>CAWDNG010000019.1:0-251836 GCA_963803605.1 Terriglobia bacterium | reverse complement strand
CGAGGGTCAACTCCTCCTGTTTCAACGAGGCGCGTGCCCCTCGAGTTGGCGGTGGGGGTGGGTTTTGGCTCGGGGGTATGCACGCTCGCGGCCTTGACTCCGACATTCTTCGAACCACCCAGACTCTCGCTAATGACCCCCGCGATTAGGCCCAAGTCCATCACATCCCCAGGAGAAAAAATGCGTTTCTCCCGGAAGAAGAATTCGATCGCGCCCGCAACTTCTCGATTGCGAAAAATGGGAACCATGATCAGCGATCCGACGCCCGCTCTGCGATAGGTCGCGCCCAGAACGGGATGCTTCTGGGCATCTGCTATCTGAACCGCCTCGCCCGCTGTGAGACGGGACTGAAAAAGGTTTGCGTTAAAAGTCAATTCGTTCCTTGAGGCAGCCCCACCCGTCGGAGGCCGGGTTCCAATTTCTTGAGGCAGAAATCCGACTGCAACGCCGCAGCATTTGGTGATGTCTCGTGCACGGCCAATGACCAGATCTACGGTCGCCTCCAGGTCGAGACCCTGCTCCCGAATCTTCCGTCGCATTTCTACAATGGCAAAGAGGGCTTCTCCAGTGTTCGAAAAGAAGCCCTCTTTAGGACCGTCTTCTTCTCCAGGCCTTCCAGCCGAAAATTTCTCCGACGAATTCGACTTGACCATATTGTCCCGGCGGAAACATTCGCTCCCGGAAGGATCTGCAATCGCCGCATCATCAGAACTATTCGAGACAGTCAAGGTCGAGGAATGACCTGAGGCGGAGTCGGATTCGCGGTCAAGATCGGATGCCCTTCGTGGATCCTGCCTTTGAGGTTCGGCCTGCGGCGACCGCAGCGACACCATACGCGGAACACCGTTCTGTAACAAGACATCCACGCCTAAAGACCGAAGTTCTTGCCCATGGGACTGCAGGTAAGCGTAGAGTCCAACGGAAGTCAGGGAACTCAAACTGGCCCGATTTCCACTGGTTCTCAGCGACGGAGCAATTCGCTTGCAGTCCCAGACCATGCGCCTCCACGGCGCGAAAACCACTCCGCGAGTTCAAGGTCAAATCGAGAATTGGATTCCGGCATTCGGTCCATAAACCTCGCTATTACTAAGGCTCAGAAGAGCTCGCCGATGTTGCCAGGTTTGAATCTGAGTCGACGACTATCGACGCCGCAGAATCGGGGACAACGAAGTCACCAGCCGCTCTCTTGAGCATTTCTCCTCGACCGCCGCGTAAGACAACATCCACCGTTCACGGCCAGCGCTTGACGACAGCCGCTGGTTCGGGGCTAGCGGATGAGCCGGGCACGAGAGTCACTATGTTTTTTGGGGCCACTTCTTCTTCCGTTCTCAATGCTGCACGCAGCTCTTCTTTTATCTTCGCCGGCAGTTCATTGAAGTTCCGTATAAGCCTCTTGGCCGCCAGAAGATTTTCAAAGCATGTTCTTACTTCCTCATCTTGGATCGAGGCCACATCGTCTTCAACCGTTAGAACCTCAACCAAGGTCATAAACCCGTTCCCCTGATCGATACCCTCGGCGAGTCGGGCGAGCGTTTTGTCCATGGGGTCGAAATTTGTCCATCCCTTGATCTGGAAACTGAAGTATTTATCTCTCGGTTCGTGATTCTGCTTCGTCTGGGGCATTTCGTGCGTTTGGGACATGGCATGGTCTCCTTATGATTCAAGTCGACGGTCATCCGACCGAGTTAGCCAGTCTGGCAAACCCAGTCGCCACTTCCCCAATGTGATGTCCAACCCAGAATTCTGGCTGGCATCACTTGAAAGCTCAGAGTTCCTCTGAGCCGGGAAGTAGACCGGCATTGTACACCGGGATCCGGCATTTGGGCCGCCCAGAGCCGAAAGCGGCGGCTTCGGCTGAGAGTGAGTACTTCAACTGTGCAGGTTTTTGCATCTTGACACAGCTATCGCAGCGGGGCAAACTTCTCCGCCCAGGGCGTTCGTTTTTCCGGCAAGAACTTATCTTGCCACTAGCTCTGTTGGCAAGAATGCTCAGTGAGGAGAGTCGCTTGTCCGCAATCAAACGTCTCAAGACGAAGTACATTTCCCTCGCAACTGTCTTGGCATCGATACTCTTCACGGTTCCTCATGCTTTGGGTGCAATAAGTATTGACGTAAAGGCTTCCGGAGACGGCACATCCGCCAGCACAACGGTCACTACGCCACTATTTTCTACCAGCTCCTCGAACGAGTTGTTGCTCGCTTTCGTCTCCACCGACTATCTTTCCGGCTCTAACACGACGGTGCAGAGTATCGCTGGGGGCGCTCTCACCTGGGTTCTCGTCAAGCGCAGCAATGTTCAAAGTGGATCATCTGAAATCTGGCGGGCTTATGCCGCGAGTCCACTCAGTGGTGTGGGGATCACCGCAACTTTGTCCCAGAAAGTATTCGCTTCCATAACCGTGATGGCGTTTGCCGGGACTGATCCGTCTGGAACCAATGGTTCAGGAGCGGTGGGAGCAACAGCAATAACTAATGCCAGTCGCGGAGCGCCAACTGCCAGCTTGGTTACAACGCGCAATAACTCATGGGTATTTGGCGTCGGGAACGACTTTGACAACCCTCTGCCCCGCACTCCGGGAAGCGGCCAGAGCCTGGTACACCAAGCCCAACCTTCAGTTGGCGACACGTATTGGGTACAGATGCAGAATGCCTCCACTCTTTTGAGCGGCACCACGGTCACAATCAACGACACGGCGCCGACCGGAGACCGCTATAACCTCGCTATTGTCGAAGTGTTGCCAGCTTCCGGTGGTGGTGGATCTACATTCGGTATTTCAGGTACTATCTCATCACAGTCTTCCGGCAGCGGGGCATTGGTGACTCTGTCGGGTGCGGCGAACGCGACCGTTAACGCCGACACGTCCGGCAACTACAGCTTCGGCGGGCTCGCAGATGGCTCCTACACCGTGACCCCGAGCAAAGCCGGATTCACTTTCAGCCCCTCATCGCAAGCGGCGAATGTAAGCGGAGCCAATGTCTCAGGAATTAATTTCACTGGCACGGCTCAAACCTGGAGTATCTCAGGAACGATTAGCCCTTCGGCTGCAGGGAATGGCGCAACGGTTGTATTGAGTGGTGCAGCGAACGCGACGGTCACTGCCGACGCCTCCGGTAACTACAATTTCAGTGGGCTAGCAAACGGCTCCTACACCGTGACTCCGAACAAAGCCGGGTTTACCTTTAGCCCTCCATCGCAGTCCCCGAATGTAAGTGGAGCCAACCTCTCCGGGATTAATTTCACGGGTACGGTTCAAACCTGGAGTATCTCGGGAACGATTAGCCCTTCGACTTCAGGGAGTGGTGCGACGGTGGCTTTAAGTGGCACAACCAGTGCAACCGTCAGCGCCGGCGCCTCAGGCAACTATAGCTTTTCCGGCCTCGGAAACGGCTCCTACACAGTAACGCCAAGCAAAACAGGATTCAGTTTCAGCCCGCCTTCCAGCAGCGTGCATGTCAGCGGCGCGAACGCTACGGGAATCAACTTCACCGCGTCCTCGACTACTCAAACCTGGAGTGTTTCGGGTGTCATTACGCCAACGGCTGCGGGAAGTGGCGCCACGGTCGCGCTGACAGGAACAGCCACCGCTAACACAACTGCGGATAGTTCCGGCAATTTCACATTCGCGGGATTATCGAATGGCAGTTATACCGTGAAACCGAGCAAGACAGGATTTGCCTTCAGCCCCGTATCGCTACCGGTAAGCGTGAATGGTGCCAATGTCTCGGGCATCAATTTCACAGGCGCGGCACAAACCTGGAGTATCTCGGGAACCATCAGCCCCTCCTCTGCCGCGACCGGTGCAACTGTTACGTTAAGCGGGGCTGCCAGCGCGACGGCCTCTCCCGATGCTTCAGGGAATTACACCTTTTCTGCGTTGGCCAACGGTTCGTACACAGTCACTCCAACCAAAGGGGGCTACACTTTCAGTCCATCGTCGCAGACAACGGCAGTAAATGGAGGCGCCGTCACGGATCTCAATTTCACGGCACAGACGGCGGGGACACAAACGTTGGCGGTCGACGCCACATCATCCCGAGTCTTAACCTCGAAAGCCAGGACCGTGAGCACGCTAGCTTTCTCTACCAATTCGGGAAATGAATTGCTATTGGCCTTCATCGCGGGCGACTACATCTCCGGAACCAATACCACGGTGACGGGCGTAACCGGTGCGGGCTTAACTTGGGCCCTGGTCAGGCGCACCAACGTGCAGAGCGGCACAGCGGAGATTTGGCGGGCCTTCGCCCCAACATCACTGGCCGGGGTGACCGTCACCGCTACTCTATCTCAGAGTGTGGTGTCCTCCATAACAGTGGTGAGCTTTAGCGGTGCCGACGGTACCGGCTCGAATGGCTCCGGCGCCATTGGAGCTACCGCGACGGCAAGCGCCACCTCCGGGGCGCCTTCGGCTTCTCTGGTCACTTCTCGAAGCAATTCCCTGGTTTTGGGCGTGGGAAATGACTTTGATAACGCGATTGCACGGACTGCCGGACCAGGTCAGAGTCTCGTATACCAGATATTGACCAGCACCGGAGACACCTACTGGGTGCAGCGACAGAACAACACTACGCCGGTCAGCGGCACTACAGTCGCGATCAACGACACGGCTCCCACTGGCGATCGCTATAACCTCAGCCTGGTCGAAGTGCTGCCGGCGGGTTCGGGGGGAGTGGCCACGCCCCCAAATGTAAGCATGACCTCACCCGCTGCAAATGCCACTGTCTCCGGGCAAACCACCATGAGTGCCTCGGCGACTGATCCTTATAATTCGATTCTTGGGGTGCAATTCCTGCTGGATGGAAACAACTTGGGGGCCGAGGTTACTTCTGCCCCTTATGCGCTAACCTGGGACACTTCAGGTCTGAGCGGAGCACATACGTTGGCCGCCATTGCGTACAACTCCGCCGGCTTAAATGCCACATCCGCTCCCATCACGGTAACTGTCAACAATTCCGGCGACGGTGCAGTAGTCGGGAGCTGGTCATCCCCAGTGAATCTGCCTACTGTCGCGGTGAACCTGATTCTGCTGAAGAACAATAAACTTCTCTTCTATCAAGACGGCAATACCGTCACGGTGTGGGATTACCTGAATAACACTTTCACCAGCGTTCCAGTCAATGTGAATCTGTTCTGCTCCGGGCATGCGGTTCTGGCGGATGGCCGGGTCCTGGTTGTGGGCGGCTTCGGCGGATCGAGCAATCCTATAGGAATCGCCAATGCGGAGATCTTCGATCCCAGCACCAACACATGGACCACGGTTCCGAGTATGGCTTACCGGCGCTGGTATCCAACCGCCACTACTCTCTCAGACGGTCGAGTGCTGGTGACCGCAGGATGGCAGACCTCGAACCATAGCAATGCCGGCATTCCCGAAATATATAACTCTTCGACGAATTCATGGACCCAGCTGACGAGCGCTAATAATCCTTTTGAAACCTATCCATTTATTTTTCAACTACCCGATGGTCGCGTGATTCACGTTGGCGGATCAGAATACGCAACCACTACCGATGTGCTGGATCTCAACGCACAGTCGTGGTCGGTCATGGATTCAAGCATTGTGGACGGTGGGAGCTCGTCCATGTACCAACCGGGAAAAATCATGAAGGCAGGTAGCTCGTCCGACAGCCAGGGCAGTGGCGCTTCGTCGAAGACAACTTTTGTACTGGACACCGCCCAAACGTCACCTGCCTGGGTGCAGACTCCTTCCATGGTCTATCCCCGAAGCTTTTTCAATCTGGTCACTCTACCCGACGACACTGTTCTTGCAGTGGGCGGAGAGACCGACAAGAACGGCGGCAACATCGCCAATGCTGTTTATGCAGCCGAGCTTTGGTCCCCCCAAACTCAGGTTTGGACGACCATGTCCTCAATGCACATTCCGCGCGAGTATCACTCCACCGCGTTGCTTCTGCCGGATGGGAGGGTCGTAGTGTCCGGCATGGGCGCAGACTTCGGGAATGTGCCCGATGAGAAAACCGCCGAATTCTTTTCGCCGCCGTACCTGTTTAAGGGGGCGCGTCCAGTGATCACTCAGGCTCCAGCGCAGATCCGATATGGCACCAATTTCTTTCTGGCAACGCCGGATGGAGCGACGATTGCCAGCGCCAACCTAGTTCGCACCGGCGCCACAACCCATTTCTTCGACCAAAATACTCGATTCGTGCCGGTAACTTTCCAACAGACTGCCGGCGGGCTGACGGTTGCAGCTCCCGGAACCGCGAACCTGGCCCCGCCTGGCTATTACATGTTGTTCATAGTAAACGCCAACGGAGTGCCGTCGGTCGCGCCAATTGTGCAAGTGGGACCGTAGGTAGTCCAGTCCAGCGATCTTGGGCGCCGGGATTCCATTCCCTTCAGGTCGGGTGTTTGATTTCTGCGCAGCCGTGCTTCACCGACTTTGGCATAGCAGTGGCCTACCGCTCATGTGTCCTGACTTGTTTCGCCGCGCGGTCCGCACACTGTTAATGGAACTCTGTTCGTCGCTCCATTTCTCCCCTCCAGAGCGCATCCGGCGCCTCCCATCTTTTTGGTGTCCTTCAGAAGTATAAGATTTTGCATCCTGACCTCGGTGCCATGAGCCGCGCAGACTCTCTCCGATTCTGGACAATCTAACTACTCTTTCGAATAAACAGGCCAAGTTTTTGGTTCAGGTAGATGGACAATGAGCGCGGGATTTAACACTTGCGATCTTGCCCCGACCGCAACTTCGGACGTGCTGGCCGAAGCGGCCGGCCCAAATTGGTACACCATTCTTTCCGGACCAATTCTGCTGAGATAGCGAAGCCCCACTGTACTTCTGGCGGGCCGGAGCTATGCCCTAATGTGTCTCCTTTGTGTACTTCCGTGCTCTACATGAAACGTTCACGCGTGCGTTAAATGGAGGAGTTGACTTTGCGGTCAGCGCAACGTCAGAAAGGTCACTCCTCCCCCATGCCAGCTTACGGTCCCTCTGTTCTTTCCAAGGTGCGCCTTCACAAGACATTGTCCTTTTGCATTTTTGTATTAATTGCGACCTCTGTATTTGGGCAACAAGCTCAGGTTCTTCTCGGTGACACAAGAATCGAGAACTCGGTGGACAACAACTCTGCTGGCACGGCGGAGGCGTTCCCGGTGCAAGCCGTCGCAACGGGTCAAGTCAGCTCGCTCTCGGTGTATCTCGACTCCTCGAACAGGGCCTCTACGGTCAGGGTAGGGGTGTATGCGAGTTCCAATGGACATCCGCGAGCCTTACTTTCGAGCGGAGTGATTGCCAATTCAGTCGCTGGTCAGTGGAATTCTGTCGCGATGCCTCCTCTGCAGTTAACCAGCGGTACTACTTACTGGCTGGCATTGCTGGGCGTGGATGGTGCGGTCAGGTTTCGAGACCGCACTGGAAACTGCCAATCCGAGGTGGGTCGCCTAACCAACCTCAGTTCGTTGCCCTCGACCTGGACGACTGGATCTCGTTGGCCGACTTGTATTGTTTCGATGTTCGAGAGTGGGATTGTCACGAGTGGCAGCGTTCCACCGAGCGCTGGTATCTCCATTTCTCCTCGTACAATTTCGTTGCCGGTGGGACAGAAGCAACAATTTACGGCAGCCGTGACCGGATCGAGCAATCCTGCGATCACCTGGGCGGCTTCGGCGGGCACGATCAATAGCGCGGGGCTCTATACTGCGCCCGCGGCCGCAGGCATCTACATCGTGACGGCGAATGCTACCCCTTCCGGAAGGGGACGGAGGTCGGCAGTGACGCCCGGATCTGCCGTGGTGACTGTAACTGCATCCGCTCCACCGCCGGTCACCAGCAATATCCAAGTTTCAGTTTCGCCCACTGCATCCAGTTTGCAAACCGGCGCGCAGCAACAGTTTTCGGCTTCGGTTTCGGGGACGAGCAATACTGCCGTGACCTGGTCTGCGTCCAGCGGGAGTATTGCTGCGAACGGCATGTACACAGCACCTGCTAGTGCCGGAACCTACACGATCACGGCAACTAGCAACAGCGATTCAACCAAGTCAGGCGCGGCCCTCGTTGTGGTCAGCACCCCGCAACCGGTGACGGTCAGCATCTCTCCGGGCAGCGCTTCGGTTGATGAAGCAACCCAGGTGCAGTTCACGGCTACGGTTTCGGGCCTCTCCAACACTGCGGTTACATGGGCGGTGACACGGGGAACAGGAACCATCACGCAGTCCGGATTGTTTACAGCGCCGAAGGCCGCTGAGAGCGACGTCATTACTGCCACCAGTCAGGGAAACACCGCGAAGTCGGCCGGCGCGTCGATTACCGTTCTTCCCCCGCACTCGGTTGCGCTCAGCTGGACCGCGTCGGCATCCGCGGTGTCATTTTATAAGGTGTACCGCGGAACGGTCAGCGGCGGGCCCTACGGCCTACTCACTACCAACCTCAAGGCGACGACTTATACGGATCCCACGGTCCAGTCGGGAGCAATTTATTACTATGTGATATCGGCGGTCAACGCAGCCAGCACGGAGAGTACTTTCTCTAACGAGTTTCAATCAATCATTCCCTAGCGCGAAATCAAACATCACGATCCATGGCACCCGGCCAACCGGCGCCATGGATCGCCTCGGCATCCGGCAAGCAGCGCCGACAAGCATGTAGATGGATGAGCGCCTGCAAGAGTTCGTATCCCAGGCACCAATGCAGATAGGCCACGACCACAGTCGGCGAGCGGTTCACGCCGGCTGAGCAATGGACGTATACGTTGTACCCTTGCTTGAGCATGCGTTCGAGGGCAGCCACACTGTCTGGCAGGGACGACTGAAGTTGGGCGCGATTGAAATCTTCAATGGGGACACTGCAGAAGACCAAGCCTGCTTTGTCGGCTGCGGTTCGTTCATCTTCGATTCCGCCATCAGTGCGATCCTCGTCCGTCTGGAGACTGAGAATGGCTGTAATCTTCAGCGCCTTCAGTTCCTGGAACTCTTCGTCAACACGCGGATCCGAGCCGACGGCTAGATTGGGCAAGACCCAGCTATATTTCATGCAGAGGCATAATCCCGGAAGGTTTGAACTCCAGCGCTTGATTCCACAATATCGCTTCGATGTGCCAACTAGAGCGGTCGTAAGCGCCGACTTCAGCGTCCCCATTCTGACATCCGACCTACTTCGGCGGCGATCCCACTTCTCCATGAGAAACGCGTTGTTGCTGTTGGTCCCAGTTCCAGTCCCGTGATGATTCCTCCGGGGCATTGACTCGTGGTCGGCTTGCTTGATTGTCTTTGTCAGATTCCGTGTTTGCGGGGCTTTCCACGCTATCGTCAACGGGCCGTTCAGCTATCCGCGCAGGGACTGGAATGTTCGACCCTTCTATCGGAATCGCAGTCGCATCGAACTCCGGAAGGGGAGTACGCAACATGGGAGTAAGAATGACGCGGTCGATGTGGTCGGGTTGGGCCGCCGATTCCAGGATGACATAATTGAAGAGTGACCCATTCATTAGCTTCGTGATTACGTCGCGCGCTGGGCCTGGTCCAAGATGAGCCACCACTCGTTCGGTTGCATCTGTTGACATCTCGATTGCGGCTCCGGTTTGTGTTCCTACAGCGCGCAGAACATCTCCCAGAGTTGAGTTCTCGGCCACAATTGTCAACAGGCCATTGGCAAAATTGACCTTGGGAGGCACGGCCGCCATTTGCTCCAGAGTGGGAGGCACGTGTGACGATTCTGGTGCTGGCTGCTCTCGCTTAATTTGGCCCCCGTGCAGCGGGCGCTGCTGAAACGCGTTGGCCGGTTTCACCGGCAACAACCATAGCAGGATGGCGGCACCAATCAAGGCAGCGTTCCAGCACGGGGCTGACATGACAGAAACCATTCCTTCCATAACACCCGCCCAAAGCCAACTCTGGGCGTTCGAATAATACCTCACAAACTGGAAATTGACACGGCCGAGCGTCGGTTCCCCATAAAAGGCGGGGTCATTGAACGGAATACGGTGACGAACCTCTGGCTGCAACATAGGGAAATCTTCGGAGTTCTTCGTAATGGCGGCGGGGGAGTTGAAGCGATTTTGGGCTTTTGAAATGTGTAAGTTGCTAGTTCTTTGAGTCCACTACCAGTGTCCATATTCCCAATCGCATCGCTTTACTCAGCGAATTATTGGGTAAAGATGGTGAAATTTACAGTAATGCGCGCCTCGGTTTCGACCGGTTGACCGGATTGCAAATAAGGTCTGAAACGCCACTGCTTTACCGCTTCCTGTGCGGCAGCCGATAGAATCGCAGGGCCGCTGAGCACCCGCAGATGCTGAATGATACCTTCCCGTCCAATCAGAACGTCCAGTACGACCGCTCCTTGAATTTTCGTTTCCCGGGCCAACAAGGGATAGTTAGGTTCGACCGGGCGTGAAAGGGTCTGTGTAGCGCTGGGGGAAAGATGGACCCGAGTGGTAGCCGCAATCACCGCGCCTGCATCCGATGCCGGTGGTACTGGCAGTGCCGGGCTGGAAGTGGAAGGCGGCTGCATGTCCAGTTGTACGGAATTGCTGCCGGCTTGTACGGTGCGGTGCTGGTCTCCAGCGACAACCTCAACTTGCAGGGGAGGAAGCATGGTCCGGCTCACAACGACGGGTGCCGCTGCGGATGCCTGACCGGCCCGGGCCGACGTTACCGGCTTGGTTTGCCTTGCTTTTAGAGTGGTAATACCAGTTGTTTGCTTTGGCGAAGTGACTGCCTCAGATTGTGCTAGCGGTTCGGATGAGGGTTCTTCAATGGGTTCCGACGTAGCCTGGGATACTGGTGCCGATGGAAACCAGAACTCCCGGTCTTTGATCAGAACCATGACTAGGGCCATCACCAGCAGGGTCAGCGCGATGAGCATTTGCCGGCGCTGCTTCAGCACCGCATCATTGGCAAATGAAGGTCTAATCTCAGGCGCTTGATTCTCCGATAGCGACATGTTGTAGCTTTCCTCCTGCAATTATGTGCTGCTGGCGACGAGGTTGATATCCAGCTATCGTCGTGCGGTACTTGCGCTCGAACCGCCGGAACGGGATGGGGTGGGCAAATTCCGAACCGGCACAACGGTGCCCTGCGGCGAGCGAAAGATTACGCGGCCTTGCTCACAAATCGTCAATCCTCCGCTGGGCGGCTGAATTGCTGGGCTGACAGGTCCAAGCGACCCGCACTCGTCCCTTCCTGCGGAAGCTGGCTGCGCTTCTTTGACCGGCGACGCAACGTGATCGGTCTGGCTGTGCTTGGACAGCACATTTGCTCTATAGAAGGGTGATCTGGGGCGAAAGCTGAGAGTCGCCTTTTGCCAACCCTGTCGCCAACCTACCAACACGCCCAAGAGCATGGCTGAGGCGATCACAAGCGCACCAAGCACGGTAGTTCTTCTATCGCCCTTCCGAGGTATCCGATCGAGACGCGGCAAAGTAGAGGGCTGGTTTGTATTCAGAACGACCTTCTCCAACTTATGCTGAACCAATCCAGACTCCTTGGGCGTCACACTGGCATCGCTCTTCCGATTCTGTCTCCTCCGCTCGACAATTCGGTCGGCCAGAGTGTTCAAGATATCGAGATCGAATTGGCTAAAAGCGTTCGGAAGCGGAGAAAGTATTTCGAAGATCCCAAACAGCTCGTCACCATCCACCAGTGGCAGAACCACTACTGACCTTACTCCCAACCGCCGACACACTTCAGCATCAACGCGGACATCAGTCTGTGTGTCTTTACACTGTTGCAGCTGGCGTGTTTGAATGCAGGCCCCCGAGAGGCCGGAGCGAGGGTCAAGGCGTACACCGATACCGGGGGCCTGAGGGCCAGAGGCGGCGTGGCAAACCATTTCGTCGCCCCTCAAAAGGGCGATGGCTGCGCCGGTGGCACCAGTATCGACGCAGACCTGTGCTAGGTCCTTATCGAGGCGGGACGCTTCTTCTGAAGCGAGGGGGGCAATTGCATCAGCTGCCTTCGTGGCATCAGATCTCGCGGGAGATTCATTGGGAAGCCGGCCCAGTTTAGTCTTCGACAATTGGTCGTTGATAAACTCGAGGTCCTCGTGAAACTCAGGGTTTTTGAACAGATTTGGCTCGTCCACGGTGATCCTTTCGCCTAATAACCCGGGGGTGGGCGAGCGGGCTCAGGTTACTCTCGATGAAAGAGCAGGTTTTCGGCCAAAGGGAGGAAATCTAAGGTATTGCAACAGAGCGCTTAAGGATGGGCCCATTTTCAAAAGAAACGTCTCACTGCAAAATGTTGCACTGAAACTGACCTGGTAAGCACTCTTGCGACTCTTGCCGCAGCGCCAGACTTAGGCGGTGAGCGCTGCCACATCTCTTCTCGTCTTCGTTAATTCAATCGGAATGAGTGAGCGGAACCGCGCTATTGGCCGGCTCCGCATCCAGTCATCATTAATGAGCTGGGCCGCTTCCAATGCGGAGTTCGGCCTCGCCGGCGATATCCGGGATCACAACGTGGAGAGCGTTGGCTGGTGCATCTTAGAACGTCTTGAACGGGGAAGTCGCGTTGGACGACCTGGCGTCGTCCTTGAGCCGAAGGCCAGTCGTACACCACGACCTCCATGGGTTTTATACCAGGGTGAATAGATTCCCCTGGCGTGCGCCGAAGTTAACCCATCAAGTTGCCGTCGAACTGACAGCTGTCGAAGAAACTCGCGGTGTTGATAGCCGAAGGTGTGGCCCTCATCAAGATAGAGGGAGCCGGTGCACGGCTGACCGGGATAGACACGAGGTTCCAGCGGACCGCTGGGGGTCTCATTTCTGCTCTGGATGAGCGGCTGGCGATACAGAATACTTCCTCCGCGGACATATTCCGGCAGGGTATCGAGTACCGGATGGAGTTTGGCGGGCGCGGGGAATTCGGCTCCCGCGCCTGCATTGGCGATATCAACGATCATAGGTTGCGGCGAACGATACACGTGCCGATTGATGGTGTCCACCACGGAGGCGCCCACAGGCACGGGAGGACGAAGACCGAATGCGATGCCGGACTATCCGGGGTCAATGCATTATGGCGATATCTCGCCAACTATTTACAAGGACTTTCCTCTTCGCGCCATTGCAGCGGTCAAAACAGGGACGCCAACGCCCCCAGTATGAACGCGTACCACACGAGAACGTGCAACAAACCAGCTTCTTCGATAATGGCAGGCCCAACGAACGGGTCATTCAATTCGCCCACGTCAGCCAACCGAACACGGCCACGATAGGGAGTACAAGTCGCCCCAACCGCCACCATTTTCGAGCCAGCAGCCACCCCCGCCACGCTCAGAACGCCATAGAGAATGGCCCTCTGAGCCCAGCCTTACTGCTTTTTCCCCTCCAGGCCAGTGGGCGGTCAGTTCTCTCGAAAATCGGACTATCTGCTGCCCTATCGGCCAAATCGCCCGCTGGGGGCTGGGTTCAGGGCTGCCCGTGGAAGACTTTTAGCCAGGTTTTTGCTACTATGCCTGCGCCGCTATTTCGTCGACCTCTTGGTTCTGTCCGAGTCCTGATGCGGACTCGGGAAACACTGTTTGCAGCAACGGCCTCGGGTTCCAGTTCGGCCACGTCTTGATGCGTTATGGACGTGGCGTTAGGTTTTTAAGTAATGTGCGGAGTAGTCCACCTGTGCCCTTCTTTCGGGTAGACAGCCGCTGGGTATCGAACTGGCACACTGAGCGTAAATCTTCAAGAACTCAGCAATCGGAAATTTGAAACGTTCCTAAGGCCCCGATGTCCCTCTGGCCATAAGGGATTGGTTCGCCAGTCCCCATCTCCGGTACAAGAGAGGAATTTCTATGAGGAGGATGAGTGTTTTGGTCTTGGCAACTCTTTTCCTGGCCAACACTGCATTGCTAGCCAGCGGGCCGACTTTTGTGCAAGTGAAGTCGGCGACCCCGCAGACAGCGAGCGGGTCGGTGGCAGTGACCTATACACTGGCGCAGACGGGGGGGGACCTGAACGTGGTGGTAGTAGGGTGGAACGACACGACGTCGACGGTGAGTATGGTGAGCGACAGCCTGGGGAACAACTATGTGCTGGCCATCGGACCGACAAGTGGGACGGGGTTGAGACAATCAATCTACTACGCAGCGGGCATCAAGGCGGGCAGCAATACGGTAACAGTAAGGTTTAACCAGGCGGCCAAGTATGTGGATATCCGGGCGCTGGAATATAGCGGACTGGACCCTGCGAATCCGCTGGATGTGAAGGCGGGAGCGGCCGGCAGCGGATCGAGCGCGAGCAGTGGTGCGGCCACGACCACGTCAGCCAACGACTTGATCTTCGGAGCGGGGATGACCATCGCGCGGTTCACGGCGGCGGGAGCGGGATTCATTTCGCGGATCATAACCAGCCCGGACGCGGACATCGCAGAAGACAAGACGGTCAGCTCTACCGGAAGCTACAGTGCGACAGCGCCAAACAGCTCGGGTAGCTGGGTGATGCAGATGGTTGCCTTCCGCTCCAGCGCAACCAGCGGAGGAGGTTCGAGTAATCCGGCGCCGAAGGTGAGTGCGATCTCGCCGAATACCGGCACAGCAAGTGGCGGCACGGCGGTGACCGTCACGGGTACAGGTTTCCAGTCGGGATCGGCCGTGACGATCGGCGGCACGGCGGCGACGGGCGTGACCGTGGTCAGCAGCACGTCGATTACAGCGAAAACTCCCGCGCACGCCGCAGGAGCGGCCGACGTCGTTGTGAAGAATACGGATAATCAGGCGGGCAGCTTGAGTGGCGGCTACACTTACACTTCATCCACGGGAGGCGGGTCGGGGGCTCCGGCCGGCGCTACCTTCTACGATGACTTTTCGAAGGGTTCGCTCGACACTTCTAAATGGATCCCCTCCAACTGGGGCGCTCCGGGCGGAGGCTCGTTCGTTCCTTCGTATCTCGACTTCTCCACCGGGATGCTGCGCATCAAACTCACGCAGACGTACTCGGGCGGCGGGATCTCCTCGGTCGGCGGCGAGCTGCAATCCAGGAATGCGCTCGGCTTCGGAACCTATGAGTGGGTCATGCGTGCGTCTTCAACTTCCACCACGCCCAACGGATCCGGCTACACCGTCTCCGGCCAGATCAGCTCGGGTTTCATATATGTGAATAACTCACAGACCGAGATCGACTCCCCGGAGATTGAAGGTCAGAACCCCGGTACACTCTGGTGGACAAGCTGGATCGGGGTAAACACGAGGCAGTACACCTCGACACAAGCGCCCTTCGCACCTGAGCAAGGCTTCCACTCATACAAGTGCGTATGGACGAAAACTTCAATCAAGTTCTACGTTGACGGCGCGCTGGTGTCCACGCACACCGGCGTAGTTCCGCAAACCCCGGCGTACGCCATGATCAACCACTGGGGAACGAACAGCAGGGGCTGGGGTGGTCTGGCCACTACCAACATCACCCGCTACATGTTCGTGCGGAGTTTCAGTTTCGTCCCGCTTCAATAGCGCCGCGTGGAACCGACGTGGCCATCGACAATGACTGTTCTCGGCAGTCCATCGTCCGCACCGGCATCGGGGGAAGGGCATACTTACGCCGGTCTTCGGCCTCATCGACCCAGGTATCGGCGCTCTTTTCCCCGGCAGCGGCTGGCAGGAAGTTTATTGCTCCAACTAGCCGAAGCCGGGCTCGCTCCCAGTAGGAAGCAACTCTCACTGGACCTAAACTGACGGTCGATTGACAGTTGTCGCAAACGGGCGTGGGTGTTGAAAAAGTCACTGAGATTAGCAGGTGGAATTTGCGGCTTCTCACATTCTGCTTTGGGTTGGGGGAGAACCGGGATGCCAGGTTCGGAAAATTGGAAGGCCCTACGGCCACTCCATTTCGAGCGAATAAATCTCTGAAGTGCTGATATCACGGGCGAACAACGGAAAGTCGTCGGGAGCAAGTCCAAACTGACTCGTGATCATTCCGGACGTCAAGCGCCCGACATTCTTGAGGTCCGCTATGTTCTCATTTCATCGCGTCGCCGTCGCACTCAGCAGGGATCAACTCAGGATCGAATTTTGCGATACCGGACAAACACTATCTATCGGGTCAGAGCTGGAGACGTAGATTGGTCTGAACCGAGCGATCGTGTTCATCGTTCAGTCAACGTCGGAGAACAAGTCTTCGAGGAAGTTGTAACCTCCTTCATGGATCGCGATGACGCCGATCCACAGCCACCTGACGCCACGTGAGCAACCTTTTAGGAGTCGAGCCATTGATCAGTTTCCATTTTTCGAAAAGGGAACAAAAAGTCGTTTGATTTTCCGAAATCGAGAAAGATTTCGCTGCCGGAACAAACGGGTTCGAGAATTCAAGGGGGATGAATCCCGGACCCGGAGGCAATCTGTGGGCACAATTGATCGGGCACGCAGATCATATTCGGAGGCATTCCCAAAAGTGCGTCTCATAGCCAACCGGCTTCTCTCGGGTCCACCCATCCCGGATGTCAATGAGTGGAGTCGTCCTTCAAGTCCACCACAAGACGCTGCGAAGTCAGCAGGGCTCGGATGACGATTTAAACCTGATCACTCTTTGTGCCTGCTGCCATGACAACGTGCAGGGGCGACTTTGACATTTGCTACTAGTCAGGCCCGCTCCCGTTTGCCACAACGCTTTGTCGTGCCCGCACTGTCTGAATATTCCATCGCTGTGAAGAAAGAACGCCCCGGGCCTCGACCTCCCCAAGAACCGCGTCTTCTCCTGGCCGCTTGTTGTCGGCTAACAATAAGCACGACCCTATCGGATAGAGCGCACGTTGATGCCGATCGAGGGTTAGGAGCTCGGTCAACCGCTAGCTAAACAGGCAGCCCGGCTCCGACGGCAGTGTCACGGATTAAGCCTCTGCAACACCCGTGCATTCACGGGGGGCTCAAAACGCTCGGAAAGGTCCATAGTAATCGGAGACACTCAAAAAATGACCGTCTTGGATATGGACTTTCGTCACTTCCCTATCTCGCCGTGATCAGATTACTGCGTCGCTGTCCTCCGAAAATAAGTGTTACCGGTGACTGCTCTTGCCACCGCAGATGAAATAGACGCTCTCTCAAGTAGCGTTTTCCCCCAGTGTTTTCGCTACTCGCAGCACATTCTCTCCAAAAACCTCTGGCGTAATCGCTAGCCTTTCGATCGGTCTTCCGCTCCCAGAAAGTACTCAGGTAACCAGCGTTCCATTCTGGACATGGCCGTCTGGCCCATGTCCGCATTCACCTACGGTATCTACCGTATCGACAACCCGCCGTGGACACTGCACTTGGCTGCACCATTCCACGTTTCAGTCAGTTCCCCCGGATTGGCACTCGGAATGGTGCAGAGAGCAGGTAAATCCCCCGCCGTATGGCCGTACGGCTCTTAGAGGCCTTCCGTGAAGGAATTCGGCACTCGCGGTAACCTGGTAATCGTTCTTTTCCTTTTGATGACCATGCTGGGCTGTGGGGCCCTTGACGCTAACACCCCGGCCGCGCAATCAGGCAGCGGGTTGGTCGCAACTTCGGCAGTCGTGGATTTTGGCAGTGTACCGGTCGGAACCACCGCGGTACGCACTAACACCATCGCCAACACCACCCCCTCCCCGATCGTGGTCACCCAGGCTCAGATCGCGCAGACAGATTTCACACTTACCGGGCAAACACTGCCGCTGACATTAGCGCCGGGCCAGCGCGCCGTCGTCCAGATTGCTTATTCGCCACAGAGCGGCGGCACTTCCCAGGGCAAAGTGATTCTCGCCAGCAATCAGGTTCGTTTGTCCACCACCTTCATGTTGAAAGGCACCGCGATCCTGGGAAGCCGGGTCAACCGGATCAAACTGGCTCCTGGCAGCATAAGTTTCGGGAGCGTACCGGTAGGAACAACCATGACCCAGTCGGCTACGTTGTCCAATCTCGGGAACATGCCGGTCACATTCACTCATATCGCGGCCTCAGGCAGAGGATTCAGTTTGACTGGACAGAGCCTGCCACTGACCTTGCAGCCCGGACAAAGCGCCAACATCGGCGCTAGTTTCAGCCCTACCTCGAGCGGAGCCAGCAGCGGCACAATCTCGGTGGTGGGTACAGTTTCGTTGAACTTGCCTGCTCGCCGCCCCGTCACCTTTGGCAGACGAGGCAATGAGACCAGAGAAAACCTGGGCGTAGCCTCGACAATCGCGAGCCTGTCACTGTCAGGGACGGGCACCGCTGCCGCACAACTTGCAGTCGTCCCCGCCAGTCTGGCTTTGGGCAGCGTGAAGATTGGGACCAGCCAGACGTTGTCGGCGATGCTTATCAATTCCGGCAGTTCGGATCTCACCGTGCACCAAGCGAGTGTAACTGGCAAGGGCTTCAGTATCGGCGGGCTCACCTTCCCCCTGATTCTCTCCGCGGGTCAGCGCAAAAGCTTCACCGTGACGTTTGCTCCGCAGTCAGCGGGCAATGCCAGCGGCAGTGTCGCAGTTACCACTGACGCTGCGAACCCGGTGGTAAGCGTACCGGTATCAGCGGTCGCGACTGCGCCCGGCGGCCTCGTCTCGAACCCCTCCAGCATTAGCTTTGGAAGCGTGCAGGCTGGCAACGGGCAGACTCTGTCGGGCGCCCTCACCAACTCGGGCGGCTCCAGCGTGACCGTGTCTCAAGCCAGCGTTTCCGGTTCCGGCTTCGCGCTCAGCGGTATAAACCTGCCGGTGACCCTGGCCGCGGGCCGAAGCGTGCCATTCAGCGTAACTTTCAATCCGCAATCGAGTGGGTCGGCCAGTGGAACTCTCGCTTTCGCCAGCAACGCTTCCAACTCCAGCCTTAGCATTCCGCTGACGGGCAATGTCGCCGCCCCAGGCGTACTGAGCGCCAGCGATTCCAGTCTGACTTTTGGCAATGTTCAGATGAAGGGCACCTCTACCCAACCGGAGACCCTGACCAATACAGGCGGCTCCGACGTTACCATCACCCAGGCGCAAGTCGCAGGCGCTGGCTTCAGTGCTACCGGATTGACCCTTCCCAAGACTCTGAAGCCGGGGCAGAGCTTTACCTTCGGTGTGGCGTTCAACCCGACCACCGGCGGCAATGCCACGGGATCGGTCACGGTGGTCTCTGATGCTTCCGATCCCACCCTGACCATCACCCTGGCTGGGACCGCAACCGTCGCGGGACAGTTGGCAGTGAGCCCGGCCTCGTTAAACTTCGGTAGCGTTGTGGTAGGCCAGAGCAAGGGCCTGACCGCCACCTTGACCGCCACCGGTTCCAGTATCACGGTTTCGGCCGCCAACATGACCACTTCGGAGTTCACCATCAGCGGCCTTTCGCTTCCGCTTACCCTGAGCGCCGGGCAAAGCGCGTCCTTCACCGTCAATTTCAAACCCCAGTCCAGCGGGGCTGCCTCGGCCAGCGGATCGTTCAACAGCAATGCTGCCAACCCGTCCGTGACGCAGGCCCTGAGCGGTAGCGCTACCGCCGCGCCGCAACACAGTGTGGCCCTGTCCTGGATCCCCAGCACCTCCAGCGTGGTCGGCTACAACGTTTATCGTGGCACCACAGCCGGCGGACCGTATTCGAAAATCACTTCCATGAATGGGGACACCACCTTTGTTGACGGCTCGGTTCAGTCGGGCCAGACTTACTTCTACGTCGTCACGGCGGTGGACGGATCCGGCAAGGAAAGCGCCAACTCAAATCAGACCCAGGCTGTGATCCCCACTCCTTAGAGGGACATAGCGCGAGGTCTGCAAGCCTTTGAGTAAGCGAGGGGCGTCAAAATTTCGCGCCCCTTATTCATTGGAGCGAATGCAGCCCGAGTGTCCTGCTGGTGCGTGCTCGTCCCCGCATTTTCAGAGGCTCCCAAAGGCCATGGCGCTCACCCGCGCCCGGGGGACATTCGCGTCCCCATCGCAGCCACTGTCAAGCCACCTGAGCCCGATCCACGTTCCATAGTTATGTACTAGTGACATCTTCCCGGCTTCTGGTTACCACGTTACCTTGCTCGCGTACCCCTTCGCGGGTTCCATTGACAAGTTGGAATTTTATCGGCGTGCTTGGTTGCTCTCGGCCATTCACGCCGCAGGAAATTCCGACCGATTTACCGAGGTATCAAAAGACTCGGCGGACGTAAAGGTTCCGGCGTCATAGATGGTTGGTCGTTCGGGAACCATTCCACTTTTTAAGGAGCACTGCGCGCATGCACGGACGATTGTTTTTGGGCTCGGCTATCTTGGCAACGGCTATCTTGATGGGTTGCGGAGGCGGTAACTCCAGCAGCATCAGCTCCTCTGGCACCGCCAGCTCCTCCGGCACCGCCGGCGGCTCCGGCACCACAACCAGCGGCTCCGGCACCACAACCAGCGGCTCCGGCACCACGAGCCAGCCAGTAGCTGCGGGCAATCTCGCTGTACTGCCGGCCACCCTGAACTTTGGCAAAGTGATCGTGGGCACGAAGAAGGCACTAACCGCCACGCTGATCGCCGGCAATGCCGGTATTACCGTCCGATCGGCCGACTGGGGCGGGCCCGGATTCTCTATCGCCGGCATCGTGTTTCCCTTGACCGTGCCGGCTGGCCAAAGCGCCCATTTCAATGTCACATTTGCTCCGCAAGACGCAGGACAAGTCTCAGGTAGTATTAAATTCGTGAGCAACGCAGACAATGCTCCGCACGCGGTCTTCAATGGCAATGGAACGAAGACCGCAGCCCATAGTGTGGCCCTTACATGGCATCCCCCGGCGGCTTCGGTGGTCGGTTACAACGTGTACCGTGGGGTAGCGGCGAAAGGCCCGTTTGCCAAGATGACCAGTTCTCCGCATCCCCAGACCACCTTTACCGATGCCTCGGTCGTGGGTGGCACGACCTATTTCTATATGACTACGGCAGTGGACAAAAAGGGGAAAGAAAGCCAGTACTCAAACCGCGTTCAGGTTTCGATTCCGAACTCCTAACCACACTCTGGCCCGCCAGCTGGTAGAACTTGGATTCGTGGAGTCAGGATTGTTCGGCGGTTGGCAGGACCAGTGAAACGTGCGGAGGGCGCAGCACAATAATTCTTCCGCCACCAATCGCTTCTCCAATCGCAAAGGTGGCTTCAGAAACTTCTATGAGCTCTTCGAGCGGGATGGGAGAACGCCCGCCTTGACGCATGGCTTCCACGGTGAGTTGGATCTCCCTTCCATGTCCCTTGTCTTGTCCAGCCCTGGTGCGCCTCGTCTTGCCGCCGCGAGCCAGTTCCAGCGCGCAGAAATCTGTGATCCGTCCAACCTTGCCTTCGCAGAACACCTCGAACTGCTCCTTGGGGACCGACCTGTCGCCGTTGGCCAGATAAGAAATGTTGGCGATAGAGCCGTCGAGGAAAGTAAGCGTCGCCACCACGTTGTCGCGATTGTAGCGGGCTCCATCCGGTAAGGCGTTGGCGGCGACGCTGATTATGCCGCAGCCCACCACGCAGCGCGCCCAGTCCACGAAATGGCAGAGTTCACCCACGATCCTGCCCCCTCCACTGCTGTTCTGCTGCACCCAGTGATCGGGAGGAATGTAGCCAGCATTGACCCGGACACTCACCACCATGGGTTCGCGACGGCCTGCGAACAGTTCTCTGAGACTTTCAGTAAACGGTGCGAAGCGCCGATTATATCCCACCATCAGAAAAGGGGCGGGGTCCGCTTCCTTCGCGGCTCGATAGACGCTACGGATTTCCTCCAGCTGTTCGCGGTGCACCGCCAGCGGCTTTTCCACCAGGACTGGTTTGTGACTGGAGAGCGCGGCCACGACGTATTGCGCATGGCTGTCATGGCGAGACAAGACAAATACGGCGTCTGTGTCCTTGTCCTGGAGCAGGTCGGCAGGAGTCACGGCGCGGGTAAAGCCAAACAGCCGGCGCGCAGATTCCGAAGCGATCCCCGAGGCGGTCGCCACCGAGTGCAAAGCCACGCCTCGAGTCTTCCGCAGCGCCGGAAAAATAACACTGCGGGCAAAAGTCCCGGCTCCAATGCAACTCACTCGAAGTTCCCCGACCCGCGGCGCAGCTGCAGCTC
Organism: Terriglobia bacterium; assembly: GCA_963803605.1. GTDB lineage: Bacteria > Acidobacteriota > Terriglobia > Terriglobales > Acidobacteriaceae > JAIQFF01. The sequence goes on along the minus strand of CAWDNG010000019.1, from coordinate 229,924 downwards.
GGGCCGCAACCCCTGTTGCTGCAGGCATGGGTATGAGCACCCGGCCGGGATATTCCACCAGCACCGTGTAGGCACCGGTGTTCTTCAACTCCTGATAGGCTGCGCCTCCCTGCTCCACCGGACAACGACGCTCGAGAAAAGGCGACACATTGATCGCTCCCGAAGCCAGCAGATCCAAAAAGGCTTCCATGTTCCGCTTCTCGGTCCAGCGCACATAGCCAATGGGATAGTCGTGACCATCCTCTTCGTACTGCGCGTCGTAGCGGCCCGGTCCGTAGGAGCGGGAAAGCACCAGTGACAGCTCTTTCACGTACATCGCTTGGCGCGGGACTCCGAGATCGACCGCGCCCACGACCACGATGCGACCGCGATCGCGGGAAATATCTGCCGCCAGTTCGGCCGGCTCGCTCGAAGAAGAGGAGGCGGCAATGATCGCGACGTCGGTTCCATAGCGGGCAAATTCTTTCAATCGGGCGGGCGTATCGCGGTCCTCCGAGCCCAGCGCCAGATCAGCGCCAAACTCCAATGCGCGCTGCACTCTTTGCCCATCCCGATCAATGGCAATCACCCGGCAGCCCGCCGCCTTGGCCAGTTGGATGGTAAGCACTCCGACCAATCCGGCGCCGATCACCGCCACCACGTCTCCCAGCACCGCCTGACTCTGACGGAAACCCTGCAGCGCGATGGCCCCGATTGCGCTCAAGGAGGCCGACTCAAGCTGAACCTCATCCGGAACTCGGACGGCGAGATTCTTCGGAACGAAGTTGACCTCGCAGTGGCTGGCGTAGCCAGCCCCCGCGCAAGCTACCCGATCACCGGGCTGAAACTCCGCCACTCCCTGCCCCGCGGCAATCACAGTTCCGGCGCAGCTATACCCCAGAGGAGCCAGTGCATCCAAGCGCGATTGCACTTTCTGGTAGGCCGCTTTCACTCCGGCGGTGCGAGCGAAGTCGACTATTTGCCGTACCAGATCAGGACGGGCCAAAGCTTTACCCAACAGGGACTTTTCCGCTTGTTCGCGGTGGGCCAGTTCAGTGCCTGCGCTGATCGCGGAGAAGGCGGTCCGCACCAGGATTCCACCCGGACGCAGTTCAGGCTGCGGAACTTCTTGGCTAGTTACTTCCCCGGAGCGAACATCTTCAAGAATGGCCCGCATGATGATGGGCTATTGTCTCATCGGCAGGCGGGCTGTGGAAGAAGTAGCGCTGGAAGGGACGCCGAAGTGTTAAATGCAAAGTAATGCACAGCCATGAGCCGCCCTTCTTGACGTCTGACAGACGTCTGACATCGTCATTGTATTTGACCCTATAACTCCGTAAAATCGCTTCAATGCCTTGGGCTGCTCGCACTCGGGTCCTAACGACCTGTCAGCCGGAAACGAAGACTTGCATAATTTCGGCGCGCCGCCACTTCCGCCGATGCCCAAATAGGGACAGCCGGTAAAGCCGCTTCGCACATCACAGTTGCGGGAGAATCCTCGATGCTGATGCTGATGAAACATCCCTGGTCGCCTCTGCGCCCCGGTAGCCTGAATGTGGGGCGCCGGACCATGAATTCCCGGATCCTATTGCTGGCCTTTGTCTTAGCCTTGTTTTCTCCCGGGCTAATCTCCTGCGGCGGCAACTCTTCCAGCTCAACTCCGGGTTCGGGTGGCGGTTCGGGAAGTGGTTCTGGAGGCGGTTCTGGGGGTGGTGGTGGTACCGGCGGTGGCAGCGTCACGCTCGCGCCCGGTCTGGCTGCGGTCACGACGTCGCAGTCGCAAACATTCACCGCGACCATATCGGGAGGCACTGCGACACTCTCGTGGTTTGTGGACGGTATCGCCAACGGCAACGCGGCGTCCGGCACAATCACCAGTACCGGCGACACCACGGCAAGCTATACGCCCAGCTCATCCACGACGCCGGGAAACCACAGCATCACCGCGCAAGCTGGCGGTGGGGCGATGAGTGCTGCCGTCACGGTCGCTGTCACTGACCTCCCTGGAGTGTTCACTCACCATAACGACAATGCACGCACCGGGCAAAACATGAAGGAATACGCGCTGTCGCCCTCCACGGTCTCCGACACGACTTTCGGGAAGCTTTTCTCCTGCCCCCTGGACTCTCCGGGATATGTCTATGCTGAACCCTTGTACGTCGCCAATCTGACGATGAACGACGGCAAGAAGCACAACGTTGTTTTCGTGGTCACGGAAAGCGACTGGGTTTATGCCTACGACGCTGACTCGAGTTCCTGCCAGCAGTTGTGGAAGAAAAGCATGCTCGCACCGGGCGAGACCACAGTTCCTTTCGCGGACACCGGTGAACTGAACGATCTGACGCCGGAGATTGGCATCACTTCGACGCCTGTGATTGATGTCAATGCCGGACTCATCTACGTTTGCGCCAAATCAAAAGACGTCAATGTTTATTTTCATCGGTTGCACGCGCTCAGCCTGGTCTCCGGTGCTGAGAATGTAGGACCGGTGCTGATCACCACCCCCAATTTTGTACCGCTGTTTCACTTACAGAGGCCAGGCCTTCTGCTCAATAACGGAATCGTGTACGTGGCCTTCGGCTCGCACGGCGATAACAACACGTATCAGGGTTGGCTGATGGGCTACAACGCGACCACCCTGGCCCAGGAGTTCGTGTGGTCTTCGACGGACCCGACCAGCGGCAACAATGAAGGCGCGATCTGGCAGGCCGGAGGCGGCCCCTCGGTGGACGATGCGGGCTTTGTCTATCTGGAGACTGCGAACGGAAACTTCAACGCCGATTCCGGCGGGAGCAACTACTCGGATTCTGTGATGAAGTTGAGCAGTAGCGGCGCTGTGGTTGACTATTTCACGCCTTCGAACGAATCCCTGCTCGCCCTGGATGACGTGGACTTAGGATCATCTCCGGCGATGGTTCTACCCGACTCCAAGGGCTCTGCGGCTCATCCCCATCTGCTGCTTGCGACTGGCAAGCCGGGTTATCTTTTCCTGCTCGATCGGGACAATCTGGGGAAGTTCAACTCGGTCCTGAACCAGGACGTGCAGGAAGTTCCCGTCCTGCCCAACACCCAGTTCAAAATCGGTGGGGGCATTTTCGGTAGCCCTGCCTATTGGAACGGCAACATTTACGTCGCGGCGAACAAAGATTTCCTGAAGCACTTCACGATCTCGAACGGGGTAATTTCGGCTACCCCACTGTCGCAGTCGGCCGGCGCCTACAATGGCCGAGGTTTGTCACCCTCAGTTTCGGCCAACGGAACCAGCGGCGGAATCGTGTGGGCGATCGACGTCAGTGGTTATCCCAGCCCCAACACGAACACTCCCGCAACGCCCGCGATATTGAACGCTTACGACGCGACGAACCTGGGCCATCAGCTTTACAGCAGCCCGACCACCGGGACTGGCGCAGCCGGCCTTACAACGAAATTTTCCGTGCCCACCGTGGCCAACGGAAAGGTGTATATCGGGACCCAGGGACAGTTTGACGTCTTCGGCCTAAAATGATTGTAGCTCGGCGCGACCGTTGCGCACCTCCCCATACGAAACGTACAGGATGTCGAACCCCGGATTAACCCGATCAGCGTCGTCCATCTCGCGCCACGCCTGATCGAGGATGCGCCCAAAGCCGCGTTCGAACCGGACGTCGTCCTCAAGTACTTACGAGCCTAACAGCCCGTGGCGGAACTGCTTATGTTTCGTGACCTGTGACAAAGCCTGCGGCAAAGGACAGATGATCCCAGGCGCTGACCAACAGCGACAGTAAGTCGACGTGCCGGCCAAAGGGTCGTCATCAGGCAGAGCACAAAGCGCAAGAGTCGCGAAAGTGCCTGCCCCGCACGATTTCTCAGTTCTCGCGGCGTGCCTGCTCCCAGCAATTTGCGCAGAATCAGACTGAGATTGAATGCTCCCACGTGGATCAACTGTCGTTTCAGAATGTTTTGCCGGCCCCGCAGATGACAGCGTCGCATACCGCCCGTCTCGTAGCAGTGCGCGAAGCTGCGTTCGATCAGTTCCCCGCGCCGGCGCAGCAAGCTCTTGCCGTACTCGCTCCGCACCCGTCGCCGGTTTTGGTACACCGCCTGCTGCTCGGCGCCTTTGCCTTGCCAGTCGCGACGTCCTTTCTGCTTCTTCTCGGGAATGTAGGTGCGTACCTCATAACTTTTCATCCGCTGTACCACCGCGCCACTGTGGTAGCCCTTGTCCGTCACCAGTTCTTCGATCCCTTGCAAGTGAACCTTAGGTTTGTCCTGGGGCCGGAGCTCGGCCTCCCGTCGGATCTGTTCTGCCACCTGCTCACCCGCCTCGCATAACGTTTCATCCAGCGTGCTCGTATCCCCCTGGTCGGCGCCTTGCAGCGTCACCGCCACGATGGCGCCCGTGTCCAGATCCACCGCGTGTTCGGCCTTGTGCGCCAAGTGCGTCCGTCCGTCTTTCATCTTCGCGACCCGTGCGTCCTCGTCTGCCGGACTCTTCCACTCTTTATTCGATGTCCGCTTCTTGCGCTTCCGGTCCAATCGTGCCAGATCCTCGCGGGTCGGGGTCTCGATCCCAGACGCCTTGGCCAATCCCCGCAAGAACTCTTCATACGTTTCCCCGGTGTCCCGGCGTACGATCGATCGCATCGCCGCATTCGCTTCCAACGTCGTCGCGTCGATACCCATCCGCTGCCCCTTCAGCAGTCCCCGTTCTGCCAACAGTGCCAGAACCCACGCGAACACCTCGCGATGCGTGTCGATGTTGATCAAGCGCCGGGTCCGCGAGATCGTCGAGTGGTCCGGGGTTGGCTCGTCCAGTCCAATCAGCAGAAACCGCCGTAGCGCGAGCGAATCCGCCACCCGCCACGCAATCCCACGCTCACTATCGATACCCTCGAAATACCCCACCAGCAGCGACCGAAAGTAAATCCCAGGCCGCAGCGACGGTCGTCCCAGTCGCGCATGATAGAAGCGCGCACATAATCCCTCCACAAACTCGTCGAACCTGGCACCTTCCAATAACTCGTTCAACCGCTTATAGAAAGGATGGCCCGGCGCCACCGCCAACTCCGTGTGCGCGATCCAGATATCTTCTTGTTTCTCCCCGCCACTCCGCTTGTTCATCGCCATGCGCGCATTCTACGAACTCTTCCTGTGGATCACGCCATCTTTTGTTCAGGTATCCAGACTTGCACCACGGGCTGCTAAGGGTGAATAACTGGGTTCGGTCAGATGGCCTTCGGCGCGAATTTCTGTAATTCCGTGTTCTTTCACCACTGTTTTCCATGTCTTTCCGTCAAGTGCGCGTATGCCATTTCAAGCATCTCAGCGATCCAGTGCAAACCTTTGTTAATCAGATAAACAATGGTGTCGATGAACCCGCGAAGCGTCGTGCGCGAAAGAAGGGGGCAGGTCAGGGCCAAGCTGTATAATCCTACCGTTGTATGACCATCGATCAAAAGGAAAACAAAAACTGTGGATCAAATAGAAGAGGATTGGTCTGGTCTCGGTCTTTCCCACTTTCCACTCATGTATGAGGCGATCGGTACGAATCCAGAAAACTGGTTTATGTCGCCCGCTGAGAAGATGGTCATAATGACCCTGGTTGGGAACCTGAAACCAAAGCTCGCTATCGAGATCGGCACCAGGGACGGCGGGTGCCTCACAGTGATTTCGAGATTTGCTGAGAAGGTTTATTCGATCGATATTGACCCCAAAGTAGCACAAAGACTACACGATCGGTTCAACAACGTTGAATTCCTAACCGGTCCTTCACGCGACATATTGCCGCCGCTCCTAACCAAGCTTGCAGACGAAAAACAAGAACTTGGCTTTGTGCTTGTGGATGGCGACCACTCCGCCGAAGGCGTACGAACTGATATCGACATTCTGCTCAAGTACACGCCGTGCGTTCCACTTTATATTTTCATGCATGACAGTATGAACCCAGACTGCCGCAGCGGCATGCGAGCCGCAGATTGGGCATCGAACCCATATGTTCATGCCGTAGAATTGGACCTAGTAGGCGGAATCATTACACCAGTTCCACGCCTCTACGGACAAGCATGGGAAGGGCTTGCGCTTGCCATTATGAAGCCAGTTAAGCGAGACGGCCCGCTAACTATCACGGCGCGGGGTGAGTTGATGGTGCAATGTGCGCTGGCACAACAGCGCCGTGCAAGGTCCATCCCACGGCGCGCACTCAGAAAGATCAAGCGGTTGTTCAAGGTCGCCCACTACCCTCCCTTCTCGTAGAGACCGCAGGGACCGCAGGCCATTTCAAGTTGTCAACCAATCTGGGAAGAATCGCTTAAGGAGAAGGCACAGAGCGGCCTGGGCCGCGCAGAGAAGGGGCGGGGCAGGTTGATGGTCCCTCAGGTTACGAAGCCTTCGCGTAGGCTCCGAGACCCCGCGTAATTGAGAGACTCCCGCGCGATTACACCGAAAAAACAGGGCGAATTGCCAGTCATCAACGACGACGATCCGTTGCCAGAACCTATGCTGAAGATTTGGAACAATGAAATCGGGTTAATTAAAGGGAATGTGTCCAGGAGATGTCTGTGTAACTAACGCTTGTTACTTTGCCACCCCGCGTCCCCGCCCTGCGCATCGCTCCGCGATATCATTGGGTTTCCTTCCGGCCGCCTTCGTCCTTCATCCATGGCGTGCTCGTCTTGTGTTTTGATCTCGCTCAACCTGTGGGTACAGGCCCAGCCCGCAAGCCGCGTTGTCACACCGGGACAAAAGTAAGAGACCTGCGCCACTCACCCCGCTACCCGCACAGGCTTGAAAATGCTGCAAACGGCAGAGGCCGAGGCCAAAGCCCTGCCCGCTCCTGCGAGCGGCCTATCTCCTGTTGGAAATCGCTTCATCCTACACATTGACGAAGTCCCAGACCCCGAAATTCACGTCTTCTTGCGAGTGGCCCTGGCAAGCTCATTGATGGGCGTGGAACCAAGAATGGTGCGCCCGGTAATCCGTAGTCAGGACCACGAAGTAACGGTGGGCTGGTAGAGCGCAATCGTCCACCCCTTTTTTGGGATCTTGCAACTGCCTCTTCGTTCCAATCAGAGCTTGTTCAGTATTTCGGCAATGCGCTGGCCCGCGCGTCCGTCCCAAAGAGGCGGAACGCTTCCCCGCTTCGGTTTACCCCCGAGGATCTTGCTCAGCTCGGCGCGCAGCGTGCCTCCGTCTTGTCCGACTAGGATATTCGTCCCCACGGTCACCGTGACGGGGCGCTCGGTATTGCTCCGCAAGGTAAGACATGGCACGTTCAGATAAGTGGTTTCTTCCTGGATGCCGCCGGAGTCCGTCACTACCGCGGTGGCGCGGCGTTGCAGGGACAGGAATTCGATGTAAGGCAAGGGCTCGAGCAAATTCAGTTTTCTGATGTCAATGCCAAAATCGGCAATTCTTTTGCGCGTGCGGGGATGAACGGGGAAAACCACCTTCACCTGGCTATTTAGCTCGAGCAAATATCCCAGGATGATCTTCAAGGTGCGATCGTCATCCACGTTCGCGGGGCGATGCAGTGTGACCAGAACATAGCGGCCGGGCAATCCGTTCAGCTTCTTTTCCATGGCGACAGGCAACAGCCGCACGAGCGAATCAATCATGACGTTGCCCACGCGGTAGACCTTGCTCGCCGGAATACCTTCGCGCGCCAGATTCTGGTCGCCGTCTTCCGAGGGAGTGAACAACAGGTCGGCAAGCTGGTCCGTGACCAACCGGTTGATCTCTTCCGGCATGCCTCGGTCGAAGGAGCGAAGTCCGGCCTCCACGTGGCCCACTTTGATCTGCAGCTTCGAGCACACCAGCGCGGCAGCAACCGTAGAGTTCACATCGCCGTAAACCAGCACCAGGTCGGGTTTGCGTTCCACCACGATCGGCTCGAAGCCACTCATGATGTCGGCGGTTTGGCGGGCGTGGCTTCCCGAACCTACTCCCATATTGACGTCCGGAGCCGGAATCTCAAGCTGCTGAAAGAACACATCCGACATATTGGTGTCGTAATGCTGGCCGGTATGAATAAGGCTCTGCTTGATTCTGGGAAATTGCCGGAGCGCGCTCAGCACCGGCGCGACCTTCATGAGATTGGGACGCGCGCCGACTACGTGAAGAATATGCATGCAGGACTCCTACCGCCGAGTGTACTTACCGTCCAGGCTTGAATCGTTTGCCGTTGCAGACACAACTAGTGGTGCATAAATTTTTTGGACCAAGGGATCATATCCCAGGCGTCCCAAAAGGCCTTCATATCGTCAGTGGTCCCAAGCGAGACTCGAATGTAATTGGTCACGGGTGGGAAATGACGTCCGATCAGGATCTTGTGCATCTTGAAATGCTCGATGACCGGGTCCGCCGGATGCTGGATGTTCATCATAACAAAGTTGGTGTGGGAATCGGTGGGCATGAGCATGCGAACCCCGGCGGCATCGAAGAACTCCTGGCGATCGTCCTTGTTGCGTCGGATGAACTCCCTGATTCCATCAGTGTCGCTGAGCGCCACTCCGACGACTTCCGCCACGATCGCGTTCAGACTAGACTCCGTGACAAACTTCCGCATTTCCGCAATCACCTTCGGCGCGGCTACCGCGTAGCCCAGTCTGAGGCCCGCCAGACCATAGACGTTGGAGAACGTGCGGGTCACAATCACTCTTTCATCGTCCACGCGATGTTCAATGAATGAGGAATTCATTGCTGACTTGGTAGCGTAGTCGTGGTAAGCCTCGCCAATCAGCACCCGAACCGTCGCCGGAAGGCGGGTGAGGAAAGTTTCGATGTCCTGTCGAGGAGTAATGGATCCGGTGGGATTGTTGGGATTACAGATGTAGATCAAGCCAGTCGAGGCGCCCACATGGATCTGCATCGCTTCCAGATCGTGAGCGTAAGTTCGGTCCAGCGGCACGGCAACAACTTCCGCACCCATAGACTTGGCGTACTCCTCTTCGTTTTCAAACGTCGGTGAAGCTTCTATAAGTTGCTTGCCGCTGCCGAGGAACGCGCACGCGGCGACGACGCGGAGTATTTCGGTGGACCCGCAGGCGAACAACACCTGTTACGGCTTCACCCGATGGAAAGTCGCGATACGCTCCGTTACTTCGTCATACTTCAGGAACGGATACCGGTTGACCATGCCGGTAGCTGCACCTATGGCGACGGCGACTTTGGCCCGCGGGCCATAAACATTCTCGTTGCTGTCCAGATGGATGAATCCGTCGCCCTGTGGCGCACGGCTGGGCTCAGAGGCTGTGACTAAATTAAGATTTCGTGTCCAGCCTTCAGGTTCTGGTTGCAGCGCGGTTGAGTCGTACTCAACCCTCAGTCGGGGATGCCCAGGGGTGTCGCTTTTCTTCTACCCAGGCTTCGTCGCCAGCCCCTCGGTTCGATTCCTCGCCGCGCTCATGCCAGCAGCGCCTTGCCGAAGTGCATCACGTTGTAGGCCAGTGCGCACCACAGCGCCACGCATTTTGCCTTGGCCAACCCACGTACGGTGAGCTGCGTTAACCCGCGATAACAGCGCAGATCGGCGTTGACGGTTTCGCTGGTCGCTGCCCGTTGCCGGTAAATTGCTTGGCCTTCCGCGCTCGCCATGAGCCGCTTCCACGCCAGCACCGCCTCGCGGTCGCGCGCCTTCGGCTCCAGTTCGCGGCCCCGCCGGTGCGGCTGCCTTGCCGGTTTCGGCGGCACCAACAGTTCCACGCCCTGCTCGTGCGCTTGCTCGATATCGGCGATACGCAGGTAGCCGCCATCGAGCAGGTGCTGCTCCACCTTGCCGCCGCTGCGCTGCTCCACCTGTTGCCGCATCGGTTCACTCAACCCGGCCGAGTCCGATCCTTCGTAGCTCACCTCCACGCCCACAATGGCGCGGCTCTTCGTGTCGGTCGCCAACTGCACGTTGCACGCCGGATTGAACCCTCCGTTCGGCATCTTCATGACGCGCGCTTCCGCATCGCTGGTGCTCACGCGCGGCTCCTTCTCCCGGATCTTTTGCCCACGCTTGCCCTGGCCCGCCTTCCGCGCCGCTTCCGCCTGCTTCTGTTTCAACTCCGGCAACTGCGCGATCGCCTGCTCCAATCGTTGCTGCTTTTCTTTCGCCGCACGCCGCCGCGCCGCTCTTTGCCGCGACGACAGCGCGGCCGAAGATTCCGGATTCTCCAGTTGCCGCCGCATCTCCTCGACGTGCTGCTTCGACTCCGCCAGCAGCTTCTGCAAGCGCTCTTCCCGGCGAAAACTCCCCGCACCCGCGCTTACCCGCACCCGCACTCCGTCCTGGCTCACCCGGCTCACCATACCAATTCCTGATCCACCAGCGACGCGATCACTTGCGTGAACAGCCCGTCCAGCGCCGCCCCGTGATCCACCCGAAAATCCGACAGCAGCCGGTGATTCACCGTCACCCCGCCGCACAGCCAGCGGAACGCCGCGCTCTCCTCGCAACGCCGCGCCAACTCCCGCGCCGATCCGATGCCGCGAATACACGCGTACAACCACAACCCCACCAGCAGCCGCGGATCGGTCGCATCCCGCCCCGCCACTCCCTCGCGCGCCCGGATGGACTCGGAAAACCGCGCCAGATCGAGGCTTTCCAGGAGCGCCATCACCATGCGCACCGGATGCTGGGCCGGCACCAGATCGTCCGCACATTGCACCACCATCGTCATCTGCCGCCGTTCCGGCACGCGTAACCGCACCGCCGACTTCGCTTCTTCCGTTTCTCTTGCCGACTCCATTGCGCGATCTCTCATGCTTCCTTATAACTCTGCGCTACAATCAAACGCACAAAAAAGTAACAAGCTCTCAGCGGAGGCCGCGATATTTCCGAGCGGCCAATGCACAGCCGCGCCGACAGCCGCGCCCAAGCCAGTGAGCGGAGAAAGTCCCTGCGTGACCTAGCCATGCGGATGTCCTTCAACGGTCCACGAATCGCGACTCATGTCTAAAATTCTACCCTCCCGGATTGCAGACAGCCCTGCATTAGATTCTACAGAACTTCGATCAGACCTTCTTCCGAATACCGTGCTACCTGCGGTTACTTTCGAGTATGCGCAGAGGCGACAAGAATCTCTTCACTCATATGCGGGCCAGGGAAAGTTGAGTAAAATCTGTTCTGCTTTCGAAGAAAACAGGAGCTTCCGGATCCCAGTGGAGAACGCCCCCGGCCGAATCGACAGTAGAAGAGTCGTAGCGGCCTTCTTGTTGACCATGATGGCGCTGGTTCTGGGCGTACTGGCCTGGCAGCAATCCCCGGATTACGACGAACATACACACGTTGCCGCCGGAGTCAGCTACCTGCAGCGTCGTGACGGACGGATGAACGTCGAGCATCCCCCGCTGGTGAAGTTGCTGGGCGGCGCAGGTGCGTTGATCGCGGGAGGCTCAGGCGACTACACCTCCGACGCTTGGCAGTATGCACGCGAGTTCGATTTCGCCATTGACCTTTACACGCGTGCGGACCGCGATCAGTTGCGGATGCTGACATTTCTGCCTCGCGTTCCCATGATTTTGATCACCCTTGCGTTGGGCCTCACAATCTTTTCGTGGGTTTCCAACATCAGCGGCCGCGGAGCCGGACTGTTGGCGCTTGCGATTTACTGTACGTATCCACTCTTTCTTGCGTGGGGAGTCTTTGTTTTAAATGATGTAGCACTCGCGCTGTTTTCTTTGCTTACGTGTTGGGCTGCAGTCGCGACGTGGCGCGATCCCTCTCCGCGCCAGGCTTCACTGTTCGGAGTCTCCCTGGGCGCAGCTCTGTTTGCCAAGTTTTCTGCCGTCTTGTTGTTTCCGGTGCTGGCGCTGTGGCTGCTGGTTATGCTCTTGCAGCATTGGAAGGAATTGCCTGCGGATCGGCTCAGGAGGGTGGCATGGGGATTTTGTGGCGGGGTATTGCTGGCGGGCGCGGTGATTTACGTCGCGTATCAACTGACCTTTTGGCAAATGGCGCCTCACCAATTTGTTCAAGTCTGGCAGGAACGCGCCCAGGTCCAGGGGACAGCCCGCACCGTTGAACAGCAGCGCAAGATCACGACGCTCAGGGAGATACTCGAGAAACATCCTGGGGCGGAACGGATGATTTCACCGGTCTTTTATTACGCGACCGGGGTCTATGCCGTCTCCGTCAGCACCAAACGGCCGTCTTTGATTTTGGGCAAGCACTATCCCACCGGCCGTTGGTTCTATTTTCCTGTGGTCGCCCTGTTCAAGTCTCCGCCAGGATTTCTCGTGATTGTAGGATTCGGTTTTCTGCTCCTGATTCTGCATGCCCGCAAATGGCTTCGAAACCCTGACGTCATGATCATGGTCTTGCTCTTCATAATTTTCACGGCGGGATATACCTGGTCGGGAATCAATATTGGAATGCGTCACTGGATTCCGTCCGTCGCTTGTGCCATCGCTCTGACCTGCGCAGTTCTGGTGCCAGAGATGATGGCGGTTCGCGGCAAACGGCGAACGGTTGCGGTTGCCGCGTGCGGGATTGCTCTCCTGCAAATCGTATTCGCCGCAGTTGCGACTTATCCTTTTTACCTTCCGTACTACAACCTCTTACGCGGCGGCCACGCCCGAGGCTGGGTCTCCCCGGATTCCAACGTTGACCATGGAACGTATCTTCCGTGGGTGCGGAATTTTCAACAAGAACGGAGAGTGGATCGCATTTCTCTGGCCGCGTTTTCTTACACTCCCGCTATCTGGCTGCCGGACGCAATCCTATTAGACTGCGCCAACCGGAAGCCTTCGACTCAATGGGTGGTGGTAAGCGCCGCGCTTTTGCCGGGACAGTGTGCCTGGCTGGAGGCATACCCGGGATTCGAAATTGCCGGCGGCAGCATGTGGGCGTTCGACCTGGGATCGCGCGATTCCCACGAACCTGATTGATGTGAGTGGTGCCCTGCAGACGGCCCGGCTCTAGCGCGGGTTCCGGTCTCCGGCGTTGCTGGCAGATGCGGTTTGAGTGCCGGGCAGAGGGTCGCCTGCCGCTTTTTCGACCGACTGGCGCCAGTCTCTCAACTTCAATGCGACTTGCTGCATGTAGGCTGCGGCTTCGGCCGCACTCGAAATCTCCGCGTAAGTCTCGAGCTCCGACGGAGAACTCGGCGGGTCCGGCATCGGATGGTAGGGCGTGCCGAGCGTCTCGGACGGCACACCCCAGGTCAACTTCTGGATATCGAGGTCGGCCATCACTTCATTGACAACGTCCGCGTCGACGTTCCTTTTGCGCAGCGCGCAGGCCAGCGAGAGCGCATTAAAGCAGAAATTATTTATGTTTCTGGGTATGCCTTCCGTGGCGGTTGCAATGGACTCATAGGCATCGGCGGTGAAAATCGGTGCGCCCCGGTACCCGGCAACCCGTAAACGGTGCTCCACGTAATTCTTGACTTCGCCATGCGAAAGCGGCGCCAGGCCCTGCACGATCGAAACGCGCTGGCGCAACTGGGTCAAGCGCGGCCCGGCCAGCTTTTGTGCCAAGGCCGGCTGTCCCGCCAGAATAATGTGCATCAACTTGGCCTTCGAGGTCTCAAAGTTGGACAGGAGGCGTAGCGTTTCCAGCACCTCGCCTTCCAGGTTCTGCGCTTCGTCTACCACGACGATGAGGCGATGGCCCTCCTGCGCAATTTGCAGCAGGCGCTTGTTGAACTCGTCGTACATTTTCACCAGGTCCTGCGTGTCCTCCTCGCAGCCCAGCTCAGCGAGCAATAGACGCATGAACTCCTTCGAGTTGCAATGGGTCTGAAACAGGAAAGCGATGCGCGCAGAGGAGCGGAAGGTTTCCAGCAGATGGAACAGCATGGTGGTCTTCCCCATGCCAGGTTGAGCAATTAGACCGATAAACCCACGATTGGCCTCGATACCGTAATACAAGGAAGCCAGCGCTTCCTTATGGGCCTCGCTCAGATAAAGGAAGCGCGGGTCCGGGGTCACGCCGAACGGCTGTTCGCTCAATCCAAAAAAATTCAGGTACATGCCCTACCCCTCTGTTCTGGTGCGAGCGTGGACAAAATCGGTCGGTCGAACCGGACGAGACTGGAAGCTGCAACCAAAAATCCGGAAGCAACGTGGCACCATTATAGGACGAGAAAACCCTTGCTGCGCGCCCCTTTCCGACTTCTCTGTGAATATCTCCGCCCACAGGCTCGCAGGTCCTGGCATGTTCAGTCACTCGAGCCGACGGCCGCCGCCTGAGAGGCTAAAGCCGGCTGGCTCTCGGGCTGGCGAAGCGCTCTTTCCAGGCTGAGGGCGTCTATGAAGAACTTGCAGGCCCAGTTCGGATACTGGAACCTGACGTAGCCTCCGGAGACTGGAAAACTGCCCTTCACCGCGCCCCGCGTTTCGGGTGGTCCGTCGAGGCGTACGGTCCGGCGCACATAGTGATTGGCGGCCAGCGCGGCCCGTTTAAACTGAGGATTTCCAGTCTCGCGGTACAACAATAGCCAGCACGCCGCGAGCTGGGCCATTCCGGTCAGACAGGACCACGACACCGTGCCTCGCCACTGACTGTCGAGCCGGCCGGGCAGAAAGCCGTCCGATTGCAATGCCGGCAATATCCCTTCGGCGGTTTTGTTGGCCTGTTCCAGAATCCTGGCGTCGCGGGTAAAGCGATAACCTTCCACCAACCCGCGCAGGGCGTAACCGATCGTGTGGGTCAGGGGGTGAAAGGGATCGGTCAGGCAACATTGAGAGAACCAGCCGTTGTCATTTTGATGGGAAAGGGCCCAATACAGATTTTTGGTTCCGGCTTCGGCGTAGCCACGGCCCGGCTCAAGCCGAGCGGCCTCGTACAGTCCCCAGGATACGTGGGTTTCGTAAGTCTTCTCACCGGGCGCGGCATACGGCGTGGCATGTTTGCGCCAACAGCCGTCGTCGTCCTGGGTCTCGACCAGCCAGTCTGCTGCGGCAATCATCGACTTCCGATATTCCTGGCCAAAATGACTGACGCCGGCGGCCAAGCCCAGTAGGATCTGCCCGGTATTGAATGTGACGGGGACGGCCGGTCCATCGCCGGTCACGCCGCCCCTGAACCCCCCACCCGGCATCTGTATGCCAACCAGCCAGTCGAGCATTAGGCGGGCGCGCCCCAGCAAGGCCGTGTCCTGAAGCGCTTGGCCTTCACGAATGAGGGTGGGAATGATGTAGCCGGTCGTCTCCGGATAGGAGGCGCCCCAGCCGGTGACTAGGCAATAGTGCCGCGCCACGCCGCCGTCCGCTGACGGTGAATTGTCCTGCGCCCGGCCTATCCACGCCAGGGACTCGCCGATCATGCGATCGATGGGAAGATTTGAGTCGGTTGAGGCCAGTTGTTCGCGCCCCATTTCAGCGCGCGCGGCAACCGCGATGCCGTAGCGCACGCGCGTGTTACGAATCCGCAGTCTTAGCCGCTGAATCGGTGTCTGGGCTGGATTCCGCTCCAAAGGGAAGCTCCTAAAGGCAAAATTTGGGGGAATCTCAAACAGGGGAGTTTGCGTTGTGGGTAGATTTATTTTAGCGAAAGGAATGAGGAAACTAAAGGAATTAATATCCTTTGTTTTCATTAACTTGCTAGGATTCTGGAGCGGAGGAGCGGACGGAACGGCCGGCTAAAGGGGAGGACGCAACGGGCGAGTACCTACGTAGAATTGTTATGACACTTTAGGCGGAGACGAAAAACCAAATGGCGCAAGAGCTTTTGTTTTCAATGATAAACACCCATACGTACGACAGGAGGTCCTATCTGCCGATCTCGGGAAGTCACGAAGACAGAGACCAACCACTAACTGTACGTCCTGGGCACCCGCTTCGAGATCGCGCAAAGAATTTCGTACACATTGGTGCTGACGAGCTCGGCGTGGTCGTGAGCGTCCACGCTCAAACCATCCCTGGAACCAAGCAGGATCACTTCGTCACCAACAGACGCTCCTGGCAGGCCGGTTACATCCACGAGCGTCAAATCCATGGAAATGCGGCCTACGATGGGTGCGTAGTGCTCGCGCACGATCACTCGTCCACGCGATGAAAGAGCTCGACTTAATCCGTCGGCATATCCGACTGGAAGAACTGCAATCCGCGCCGGGGCCTTGGTGACATAAGTGCCGCCGTATCCCAGGGCCTGGTTGGCGCGCACGTCACGCAGCGAAAGGATTCGCGTCTTCCAGGTCAGCACGGGTTTGACGCCGAGCCGCAGCTTGCTGCCGCTCACTTCTCTTCCCGCCCGCTCAAAAGGCAAGTGATAGCCATATAGTGCGATTCCCGGTCGCACCATCGTGTTCCATGATTCTCGCTTTGAAATGACGGCGCCGGTGTTGGCTACGTGAACCAGCGGCGGATCAAATCCTTCGTTGCGCAGAAGGTTTCGTACCTGCTCGAACTTTTGCAACTGGTCGTTGACGGAAGGCGCATCCAGCACTTCGGAAGAAGCCAGATGAGTGGACAGACCTTCCTGCAGCAGGTGTGGCGACGACTTCAAGGCGGAGGCAACTTGGTACAAGTCTTCCGGATCGACGCCCAGCCGGCCCATGCCAGTGTCCACTTTCAGATGGACAGGAAGTCTCGGCAAGCCCAACCCGGCTGCGGCCTTCTCCAACAACTCGACCTGCCCCGGCTCCCAAACAGTGGGCGTCAGTTGCAGACGAATGATTTCCTCTTCTTCGCCTCGCCAGAATCCCGTCATGAGCAGGATGCGGGTGCGAATGCCGGACTCACGCAGCGGAATCGCTTCATCAAGGGAGGTCACGCCCAGCCAGCGTGCTCCTTCTTCCTCCAGCGCCCTCGCACATTCGGTGGCACCATGACCGTAAGCATCGGCCTTCACTACGGCGCAAACATAACCTTCTGTACCAATGTGGCGTTGTAGAACACCGAAGTTGTGCCGCAGGTTTGCGAGCGAGATCTCTGCCCAGGTGGGTCGCGTTGCGGTTCGTCTTAAGTTTTCTGTCGCAGTCACTTCGCAGGAACTTGCTATCCCAACTTGATCTCGCACGAAACCGTATGCCGCCATCCGATAGTGTGTATCACGATTCAACCTTACCTGAAACCGACAGTTTCTTAAAATCTTGACCCAAAACGTAGGCATTTCAGATCAAATTGCACAAAGGCAGCGCTTTACCTCTTAGTACCGAGGGCGACAGCCACGGACAGTTCGCTAAGAGGTACTTCCGACGGCGGGGCTCTGCTGCTGAAGTCCGCTGATCGGCACTATGACTTGGTGGCTGGACTGAGTTCCTGCCTTCGAGATGATCGGCAAGCGGGCAAGGTCGACCATTCGTTGCGTGAGTTAGTGGCGCAGCGAGTGTTCTCGATCGCTTGCGGCTACCCGGACGCCAACGATTCGGCCCGCCTGTCCGAGGATCCGATTCACAAACTGCTTCTGGATCGCGATCCGATCGAGGGTCGCGACCTGGCTTCGCAGCCGACGTTGTCGCGTTTCGAGAACGGAGTTGGGGTCAAGGACTCTATCGTTCGGGCGAGTTCCTGGCGGAGAGTGTGATCCGGCGTCACGCCAAGCGGCTGCGCCATCGCGCCTATCGCGTCACCATCGATCTGGATCCGACCGACGATCCCACGCACGGCGCGCAGCAGTTGTCGTTTTTCAACGGTCACTATGACACCTGGTGCTACCTGCCGGTGATGGGTTTTGTCAGCTTCAACGACGAAGCTGAACAATATCTCTGCGCCGCGGTGTTACGGCCTGGCAACGTGGGAGCAGCGGTGCGCGGTCGCCATGCTGCGGCGTTTGATAAGGATGATTCGTCACCATCTTCCTGGAGTACAGATTCGGTACGGCTGGATGGCGGTTTCGCGCATCCGGTCCTGCTCCAGTTTTTGGACGCCCAGCCGAAACTGGAATATGTGGTCGCGATGGCCAAGAATGTGGTGTTGAAGCGCGTCGCCGAAAGCGGAATGCGACGAGCGCGCCAGCTCTCGCGGCGCAGCGGAAAGACCGAACATGTTTACGGGGAAGTCCGCTACAAGGCTGGGAAGTGGCCAGGTCTGCGCCGCGTCATCATCAAAGCCGAGGTCGTCCGCGCTGCCGACAAAGCCCCCAGGACAATCCCCGTTTCGTCATCACCAACATGAAACAGAGTCCGCAATGGATTTACGAACGGGTCTACTGCCAGCGCGGTGACATAGAGAATCGCCTCAAGAATGGCTCAGACTTCTTCTGTGGATAAGGTGGCCAGATAGTTTATACTGTCCCTTCGAAACAGCGCACCGCGACACCTCGAAAAATGTCTTGTTGATTCTCTCAACGAGGGTGCGTTCCGGGTAGCAGCTCCGATGGGACCTGTACTTTCGACATCTAGTCGATGCCCATCTTCACTGGCAAACTTGGACTGCTGCGACGTCGTAGGAATAATCATTCAAATACGATTTCAGTTTGCAAGATCAATGGCTCTATATCCCCCGCCGTATTACCAAGCGTCGATACGGCAGCAAGAGGTTGGCTCGTGAAATATTTCCGGTCGTGCTGGATCGGTCAGGCCTTTCCGTACATTCTCCAAACATTCATAGTGCTTGCTCTCTCTCTGGGTGTCGAAGCCCAAGTGAACAACTATTATGTCTCGACTACGGGCAACGACTCAAACAATGGGACCAGTGTCTCCACCCCATTTAGAACCATCAACAGAGCAATTTCTGCTTTTACTCTTGGGCCTCAGGGAGCAATCATAAATGTTGCGGCAGGCACTTATAGCAACGAAAACATTTCCTGCGCTGGATTCCACGCTGCCGTGTGCTTCAGTCGTGGTGGATCGTCACCTACAGTGAGACTGAAGCTTGTATGTTCCACCCAATGGAGCGTGCCTTCTGGCTCGGGTTGCATAATCCGCGATAACAGTGGCGACACGATCTTCGCGGTAAACGCCAATTACATCGACATCGGTGCTCCCAACCAGTTCGGCTTTGACGGCAGTAACACTTCGTATGCCTCGGGAGTCAGAACCCAGTGCAATATCGCCAACGGCGGCACAGGGAACTGCACAACAGGAAATAGTATTCACGTGCTGGGCAACTACTTCCATGATCTTTCGACCGCCATCGGATCATGCGAGGTCAATCCGAACGGTCATCCGGCTATCCAGATCGGCATACATCACGGACCCTACGTCACGGACACCCAGGTAATCGGGAACCGCATTACAAACATAGGGTTGCAATCGCAATCGAAGCTGAATGGCGGTGCAGGCTGCCAGACGTACTACGGGATGTACATCGAGACCCAAGGTGCCATGATACAGAACAACATCATCGTAAACACGGCTGGTTGGGGTATTCAATACTACAGCTCCCCCTGCGGTGGAGTAATATCGGGAAACACCATTAGCCGCACGGAAATGTCCGGGATCGTCGTAGGTGGTGGCGATTGCAACAACGGCACACCGCTAGGCAGCGTGACGATAAATAACAATATTGTCGGCGCAACGGGGCCGGGCTTCGCCAATATCCAGGTGGGAGTCACCGGCGGCGGGAATACTCCGTGCACCGCAGCGCATCCAATTCTAGTATCGAACACCCTTTTCAACGGCGGCGCAGCCGGGCAAATTGTCTATAACAATTCCACAACGCAAACCTGTGCAACAGTGGCAAATTCTCACAGTGAAGCTCCAACCGCCACATTCCGAAACTACACAGGCGGCAACTATGATGATTTTCGCCTCAGACCGGAAAGCATTGCCATAGGCGGTGGGACTACGCGATGTGTCGCTGGAGGCATGACACCGTGCGTTGTTGCCTTCGATCTTGCTGGAGCAAATCGCCCCAGCACGCCATCCCTGGGAGCATACGAATTTGGCAGCAACAGCGCCAACATTGTGCCGGATGCCCCGATGGGGCTAACAGCAACTGTACAGTAGCCGAGAACCTAACCCGCATTATTCGTGAAGACAACGCGAGCGCCCAGTCATTGGTGCGAAGTGGGTTGTAAATCCCGATAGTTGGGGTTGGTCGAGCAAAGGAGCAAAGGAATCGAAGAGTTGCAAGATCGGGATGTTCAGGTCGCCGGATGGAGAGACAGGGGCGCCGTGACCGTCGTCGGTGTGGAATTCGGTTGAGCTAGTAAACCGGAAAAGGGATTTAGCCGGTTGCCGCGCCGAGCGCCAGAGCCACACGACGGAAGGCGGGTAGAAACGGGAAGGAAGCGGGCAGATGGACGACGACGCGTCGTACCGAGACCAAGACCCGAGCGCCTAGCTTCAGCAGTCGTTCGCGCAACATTCCAACTTGAGCGCGGGCACAAGCGGTGCCGGCAGCCCGCAAGCGCAACTCCTGCATCAGGACGTACGCCGCGGCGGTGAGTAGGACGCGAAACTGGTTGGCCCAGAAGCTGGTGCAACTGGTGCGGTCGATCTCGAGCTCGTGCAATTCTTTGATGCGATTCTCGATGTCACCGCGCTGGCAGTAGACCCGTTTGTAAATCCATTGCGGACTTTGTTTCATGTTGGTGATGACGAAACGGGGATTGTCTTTGGGGTCCTTATCGGCAGCGCGGACGACCTCGGCTTTGATGATAACGCGGCGCAGCCCCGGCCACTTCCCGGCCTTGTAGCGGACTTCTCCATAAATATGTTCGGTCTTTGCGCTGCGCCGCGAGAGCTGGCGCGCTCGTCGCATTCCGCTTTCGACGACGCGCTTCAACAGCGCATGCTTGGCCATCGCGACCACATATTCGAGTTTGGGCTGGGCATCCAAAAACGCCAGCACGGCAGGATGCGCGAAACCGCCATCCAGGCGTACCCGAATCTGTACTCCCGGAAGATGGTGACGAATCATCCTTATCAAACGCCGCAGGATGGCAACCGCTCCCGCCGCTGCGATCACGTTGCCAGGCCGTAACACCGCGGCGCAGAGATATTGTTCGGCTTCGTCGTTGAAGCTGACAAAACCCATCACCGGCAGGTAGCACCAGGTGTCATAGTGACCGTTGAAAAACGACAACTGCTGCGCGCCGTGCGTGGGATCGTCGGTCGGATCCAGATCGATGGTGACGCGATAAAGTGCGATGACGCAGCCGCTTGGCGTGACGCCGGATCACACTCTCCGCCAGGAACTCGCCCGAACGATAGAGTTCCTTGACCCCAACTCCGTTCTCGAAACGCGACAACGTCGGCTGCGAAGCTAGGTCGCGACCCTCAATCGGATCGCGATCCAGAAGTAGTTTGTGAATCGGATCCTCGGACAGGCGGGCCGAATCGTTGGCGTCCGGGTAGCCGCAAGCGATCGAGAACACTCGCTGCGCCACTAACTCGCGCAACGAATGGTCGACCTTGCCCGCTTGCCGATCATCTCGAAGGCAGGAACTCAGTCCAGCCACCAAGTCATAGTGCCGATCAGCGGCCTTCAGCAGCAGAGCCCCGCCGTCGGAAGTACCCTCGCGCTGATCAAACTGGGCAACGATTGGCTTGCGAAAAATTCCGGGGAACAACAAACACTGTGTTGTGCTATCGTCTGACATTAAGGAAGCCTCTTTTTGTTGCTCAAACATTGTCTAGTCAACATGTTTGTAACAGAGGAGGCTTCTTCTGTCTTCAGATTCTCTTCACATTCACGAATAATGCGGGCTAAGGAAGACTAAGGGAGTGTCGCGGTTAGCGGAAACGGTGTTGCTGTTCTGTCAAGAGATGTGATCTATATAGATCGCTTTCATGCGCGATGCCCGCAACCGCCTCTCCCGGGCTTCGTGCAAACGGACACCCGCACTCCATAAACCTCTGCGCACCCACACATAACTCCTGAGCGCAGTTGGTTGACCGCTTCCTGGGTTCATTTCAGCCGCAGAAGGATAGCGCGCGCGGGCGGAACCAGTACTGCTGAGGCCATTAGAACCAGCCCGGGCGGCTGGGGGAAAGACAACGGGCTTCGGCGTAAGTAAGGGCGTGAAAAATAGTAAGAGCGAGCCAAGGCCCCCACAAGACCCAGTGGTCAAGCATCGTGTGCCGATAACCATAACCAATAGTACCGACCCAATCAGAAGCACGATGGTGAAGGCGTTCACTGCAACGTGAAAGAGGCTATAGCCCCACACGCCCAGCAAAAGGCCGAAATGGAACTTCTCCGGTTCGAGCGAGTGGACAAAAGCAAAAGTGCAGCGCCAGCACCCTGATCGCGGCCGCGCGGACCGTGATGCCAGGACGGTGAAAAAAAACTGCGATCCACCGCCATCGCAGTCTGGGCTCCGGAGTGCCGGTCTGTGACGAAGTACGCTGAAATTCTTCGAGTTTGCGACTAAATTCTATGAGTCATATTGTTGGGTACGTCCGGCCATGCATTGAAGTCCCAGAACACAGCGCGGAATTGGAGCCATCCCTACAGCGCCACCAGGGCGAAGTTGTCATTCTGCGAGTTGTTTCCGACTCCGCCCGAATGTCGGACCAGCGACAGTGCGACCGCGCCGATCAACACCACCGTCACCATCGCGGCGGCCGAGACAAATCTGCTATCCTGCTTCTGGCTACTGCTTGCGCCCCCCAGTCGGCTTGCACCAGCATTATGCAGCCTTTTGGGCGAAACTGGCCAAATTTAGATCGCTGTACTGCTCTTACGCTAGCCTCTCCTCCGAAGTTATGAATCCCCTTTCGCCGCCTTTCGCGATGATCGACCTTGTCCAAAAGCAACTGTAGGTACTCGAGGCCGACCCGTATGTCCAGTGTACTGGTCCCATGAATCCGCTTGCGAAACGTGTAGGGCACTTCGCCAAAACGAACCGGGCGGCGCGATGAGGCAACCAGATCGAGCAGGATTTTGAATCCGACACCCGAGGCAGAGGGCACTACTTCTTCCAGGAACCCGCGGTCCAGCATGATAAACCCGCTCATGGGATCGCTGAGATTGGTATGGGACACCGACTGACTCAAGCGTCTCCCCAGATTGCTCAACCACACTCGGTGCTTGGAGAATTCTCCCATGCCTCCGCCCTCGGCGTTGCGAGTGGCCACCACCAGGTCCAGTTTCTCGTTCCGGATTTTCTCGAGCATGGCGGGCAGGATGCCTTCGTCGTGCTGGAGATCTCCATCCATGACGGCGATGTAGGGAGCCGGAGTCGCCATCATCCCTTCCATGCAGGCGGAAGCCCGGCCGCGGCAGCCAACTCGTTGCAGCACGCGCACTCGAGGGTTGGTTCGAGCAATCTCCAGCACCAGGGCCGCGGTGCCGTCGGGGGAATCGTCCATCCACGAAGATGACCTCGTGCGCGATGCCCTGTAAACACCGATCCAGGGCTTCGAGCACAGGGACTACGTTACCGCGCTCCTTGAGGGTTGGTACCACTACCGCCAACTCCAGAGCTGATTGCGTTGTTTCGACAGTATCTGCCATAGCGTTACGGTGCTGTGGTTACGGCTCGACCGGCGCCGGCGGACCCGGCAAGATGGCTTGGCCGGACGAACCCAGAAAACAGTGCTTGTACCCGCGGAACCAGGGCGGCCGAAGCCATGAGGACCAAGCCCGGCCGGCTGGGAAAAAGATAACGGGCTTCTGCGTACGTCATAACGTGAAACACGGTGAGCGCAAACCAGGGCCCCCACAGAACCCAATAGTCGAGCATGGTATGACGATGACTCACCGCAAACAATACCGACCCGATTACCAGCACAATGGTGAAAGCATTCACCGCGACGTGAAAAAGGGCATAGCCCCAAACCCCCTTCAAGAAAGCAAAGTGGAAATTCTCGGGCTCGAGCGAGTGGACGAAGGCGAAATGGAGCGCCAACAGCTTCACCCCTGCCGCTCGGAGGGTAATCCCCGGATGGTGGAGAAAGTCTCCTACGATCCATCGCCACCGTAAGATGGGCTCCGGAATGCCCGTTTGTAACGAAGTACGCCGGAATTCTGTGAGCTTATGATTGAATTGTATGAAGTCGGCATTGTCAGGAACGTCAGGCCAGGTTCTGAAGTCCCAGAATATAGAGCGGAACTGGAAACGACCTTGCAGGGCCACTAAGGCGAAGTTTTCGTTCTGCGAATTGTTTCCCACTCCGCCGGAACGTCGAATTAGCGACAGCGTGATTGCACCGATCAACACTACCGTTGCCAGCACCGCGGCTAAAACAAATCGGCCTTCCAGTTTCTGCTTGCCGGTCCCTCGCCGCAGCCGGATGGCGCCGAAGACAACCGCCAGAAGCAGGAGCAGGACAGAGTTGGGTCGCGAGAGCACAAACGTTAACAGCCCCGCGGAGAGAAAGAAGAGATCCGTTCGCGATTTCGATAACTCCCTGGGCGAGCTCTTCCATCTCAGATAGGCGTAGGTCAACAGAACTACGCCAATATAGGCCGGCGGCTCCGCCAAAATGCCGTAACTGTAGTAGACGCTGAACGGAGAAAGCAGCGTGAACAGGGCCGCAGTCTTGCCTACGACCGGTCCGCCCAATATTTCACCCGACCGACGAACTAGGACAAGAGAAACACACATCCAGATCACTGTCCAAATGAAAGCAGCTCGCCAGTAGGCGTCGTCATCCGATCCGGGAGGAACCACCAGGTACGGAACGGCGTAGTAAAGGACAGGAACCGGGGCCCGGGCGATCCGGACTTCGTCCCATGGGCCGGCTCCGCGCACCGCCAGGGCAAGGGCCTTAGCTTCTCTATGAAACACCAGGTCGCCGAACTTCTTCGGGGCAAAGGGCAATATCGCAACTCCGACAAAGGTCGCCAGCAAAAGGACCACCACCACCACGTCGAACTTATCGATTCCACGACGGGCCCGCGGAGTTCCGGACGCGACCGACGTGGTTTGGCCTTCTGCAGGAGACATGGATTGCACTTCGTCCTTTACGTCTTGCTGGATAATCATGGCACTGATCTCGCGAACGAGCAGGTATCAGTGCAGGTGCTGACTCCCGGATCCGAAATCTAATTTTAGTTGCTTTTGTTGACGGGCTGTCCCGAACGAATCGGACTGGAGGAAGGCGCCTTGAACAGGTAGCGCAATCCCACTAGCGTTCCCAGTCCGTAAGCGATGTGAAAACACAGAGTGGCCAGGGGCGTGACGGCCACGATCCCCCATCCCCACTCGCGGCGTCGTCCTACAGCCACGTAAAATCCCGTGAGCAAATAGACGGCAAGAAACGAAATCAGGGCAATCTGGGGAAGGCGGCCGAACCACGACGCCCCAATCAGACCGAAGAGGATGAGAACGAACCCGGCCGGCGCAAGGTGCCGAAATCCCATTGAGCTTTTGTTTTCCCGGATGCTGAAAACATGCCACTGGCTGGTCTTGAAGATTTGTATCAGCAGTGCGGCAAAACTTGCGACCGGATGATACTCGGTCTGCAACGCCGAAGTCTGATATATCCTTCCTCCGGCTTGCAGAATCCGCGCATTCAGTTCGTTGTCCTGATTGCGAACGAGCTTTTCGTTGTACAAGCCGATACGATCGAAAAGCTCCCTGCGAAAGGCGCCAAAGGGCACGGTTTCGACAAACCCGTCGGCTTGGCTGGTGCGAAAGCGGGAGCCACCAACTCCGAAAGGATTGCTGAGGATCGCGGCTACCAACCTGGCACCGAAAGTCTGATCGGCAGGCACGGTCAGCCAGGGCCCACCCACGTTGTCCGCACCCGTTTGGTCCAAGTACTTGATGCAGTTCTCGATGTAAGTATGGGGATAAAAATTATGTCCGTCGGCACGAATGATGACCTTGCCGCCGGCGTTGCGGATCCCGACATTCATGGCCACCGGAGCAATGGCGGCGGGGTTGTCGAGACAGCGCACATTGGGGAAATCACGCTGGATCTCTTCGACAATTTCTTTGGAACGGTCGGAGGACCGGCCATCTACCACGATGATCTCATACGAGTCACAAGGCAGGCTTTGCTGAAGCAGCGATTTCAGACAAGCCGCGATGTATTTTTCCTCGTTCCGAATGGGCACGACGACCGATGCGGCGAGAGTGTTCATATGCGTCTTACCCGTCCCAATCGTCAACGGTTGCGGCTGAGGGTTCATACAAAATATTCGCAAGTCTGCGAGCGCGTGACCGACGGGAAAGCTATCCCATCCCCCAAGGATCGCTTATTACGGCTTGGCTTTGAGAGTGGCTACCTGCATGACCCAATAGGACGTGGTGTTGGGTGCAGTGGCACTGTAGCTTCCAGTCGCGGTCACCGTGCGGTCTTCCGCGATGTCCGCATCCGGGCTGGTGATGATTCGCGAGATGAATCCGCTTCCGGCGGCCGTAAATCTCGCGATAGTCATTCCAGATCCGAAGATCAGTTCGTTCGCCCCTGTGGTGGTGACCGCACCGCTGCTCGCGGTCGTCCCGCTGCCCACCGCCCCTGCCGTCTGGTCCAGGGGATTCGACGTGTCCAGACCGCTGTATTCTAGTACGCGGACATCCACGAATGCGGCGGCTTTGTTAAAGGTCACTGTCACCGTATTGCTGCCCGCCACGATATTTTTGGCGTAGTAGATCGACTGCCTCAACCCCGCTCCGGTCGTCGGTCCGATGGCCAGCACATAGGCATTGCCGCGGGTGTCGGTTATCCCGCTCACGGTTGACGTCGTATCGTTCCAGCCCACCGCGACGATGTTCAGGTTTCCCAGCGTCTGTGCGATCGGGTAGGTAACGGCAACTGACGCGCTTGCGGTCTGGGGAGTCGCTGATTTCACCTGCACAAACGTGATCGGTCCGCCGCCTGTGCTGGTGGTGTAGGTGTAGCCGTTAGTCAGCGTGCCGGCCAGGGCATCGGTGTTGGTCACAACCACATTCACCGCTCCGGACGCATGCGCCGGAGTGGTGGCCGTGATCGATGTGCTGCTTACGACGTTCACGGCTGTTGCTGCCGGTCCGCCCAGACTCACCGTTGCTCCGGCTACGAAGCCGGTTCCCGCGATGGTCACCGAGGTGCCACCCGCGGTGGTGCCGCTGTTCGGCGTGACTGACGTCACCGCCGGCGCTGGATTGCGATAGGTGTAGCCGTTGGTCAGCGTACCGCTCTTAGCGTCTGTGTTCGTGACCACCACGCTGACCACTCCTGCTACGTGCGCTGGAGTTGTTGCCGTGATTGACGTGCTGCTCACGACATTCACGTTGGTCGCGGCTGTCCCTCCCAGACTCACCGTTGCTCCCGCCAGGAAGCCGGTGCCGGTGATGGTCACCGAGGTGCCGCCCGCTACTGGTCCTGCGTTTGGCGTGATCGAGCCTACAGTCGGCGCCGGATTGCTCGCCGTGTAGATGTAACCATTGTTCAACGTGCCGGCCTGAGCGTCAGTGTTGGTCATGGTCACGGCCACCGCTCCGGCCGCATGTGCGGGTGTGGTTGCCGTGATCGAGGTGCTGCTCACGACATTCACGTTGGTCGCGGCCGTCCCGCCCAGGCTTACTGTTGCTCCCGGAAGGAAACCGGTACCGGTGATGGTCACAGCGGTGCCGCCGTTTGCCGTGCCTGTGTTCGGTGTAATCGAAGTGACTGCCGGTGCCGGGTTGCTTCCCGTATACGTAAACGCGTTGCTGAGGCTACCTGAACGCCCGGGGGAATTTGTGACGGTCACCGTCGCGGTCCCCACGGCGCCTGCTGGAGACGTGGCTGAGATGGTGGTGCCGTTCAGCACAGTGACATTGGTGGCTGCATTGGCGCCAAAACTCACGGTGGCACCCGCGGCGAAACTGGTTCCGGTGATGGTCACGGCCGTGCCTCCGCTTGTGGGGCCGGTGGCGGGACCAATTCCAGTAACGGTGGGTGTCGGCGCCGATGCCAAAACAAAGGTGGCCATCTGCATCACCCAACTGGAGGTGCTGTTGGGAGCGGTGGCACTGTAGCTTCCGGTTGCGGCGACAGTCTGGTCTTCCGCGATGTCGGCGTCGGGAGCGGTGATGATCCGCGAGGTGAATCCGGCTCCCGCGCCGGTGAAGCGTGCGACCGTCATACCCGCGCCGAAGATCAACTCGTTGGCCGAAGTCGTGGTGGCTGCACCGCTGCTTGCGGTTGTACCGCTGCCGGCAGCTCCGGCCGTCTGGTCCAGCGGATTCAGAGTGTCGAGCCCGCTGTATTCCAGTATGCGAACGTCTACGAATGCAGCCGCTTTGCTGAACGCTACCGTTACGGTGTTGCTGCCCGCCGCGATGTTCTTCGTGTAGTAGATCGACTGCCGCAGCCCGGTTCCGGTAGTCGGGCCGATGGCCAAAGCATAGGTATTTCCGCGGCTGTCGGTCACGCTGCTTACCGTCGACGTAGTGTCATTCCAGCCCACCGCAACAATATTTAGGTCGCCCGCAGTCTGCGCCGCCGGGTAGATCACCGAGACAGACGCGCTGGCGGTCTGCGGTGTAGCCGCATTCACCTGTACGAAACTGATAGTGCCACCACCGACGGGGCTGTAAGCATAGGCCCCGGCCAGGCTTCCGCTTTGGCCATTCGGGTTGGTGACGGTCACGGTGACGGCCCCCGCGGCATGCGCTGGAGTCGTTGCTGTAATCGAAGTGCTGGTCGCCACGGTAACGTTGGTCGCGGGTATGCCGCCGAAACTCACCGTCGCCCCGGCCATGAAATTGGAACCGGTAATCGTCACCGCAGTGCCGCCCGCCGCTGTACCGCTACTGGGAGATACTCCGCCGACTGCGGGCGCCGTGCCGGCAACAGAAGTCCCGGCCTTGAAGGCCACCATTTGCATGACCCAGGGAGCGGCGCTGATCAGGGGCGTCCATGCGTTGTAGCTGCCGCCGACGTTCACCAGCCGGTCCTCAACAATATTCGAAGTGATGCCCGTAAGAACTCGAGCGGTAAACGGCGATCCGGCCACGATATTTTTTGCACCCACGATGTTGGCGCCGATGATCAGGTCATTAGGATTGTTCAACGCTGCCGAGCCACTGTTGGCGGTGCTGCTGTTTCCGCTGGCCCCGATGGCCCCGTCCAGGGGCGCGACGGTATCCACTCCGCTGTATTCGAGGACTCGAACGTCGGGAGATACCGCGGCCTGATTGAAAGTGAGGTTGACGGTGTTGCTGCCGGCGCGAATATTTTTGGCGTAGTAAATTGACTGCCGCTTCCCTGTCCCCGTCGTCGGACCGATGGCCAGAGTGTAGGTGTTTCCGAGCGTATCTGTGACCGCCTGGATGGCCGCGGTAGTGTCACTCCAGCTGACCACGACAACATTCAGATCGCCCCCACCCTGGGTTCCGGAAAATGGAACGGAGACATTCGCTGTCGTTGACTGCGGCGTCGTCGATGCCGATTGGGCGAAATGTATTCCGCCGGCCGCGGGCGGATTCAACCCGTAAACCTGGAGCTGGCCGGAGAACGTGCCCAGGTAGACTTTCCCGTTCGCCACCGTGGGTGGATTGAATTTCGCATACAGGCCAACATCATCCCGGGCCGCGTTTTGTTTGCTGTTCCAAAGTTCCGTGGCGAGGTTGGTGGCGTCAAAGGCGCGCAGAATCCCGGGAACCGACTGACCGGTTGCAACGCCAGAAAATGACGCTGCACCCCAGACGATGCCGCCGCCCACCAGGTCTGTGTTTTCCGACACCGAAAGCGGAGCCGAGTTGGAAAAGCCGCTGCTATTTTGCACCGTGCTTTGCGTAACCGGGGTGGTCTGGAACAGGCCGCCCACGAACTTGTAGGCTTTCAGAAAATCCTTCGGACCCCACAAGTAGACGACCGGGCCGTTGTTCGGGCTGTTCCAATAGACCGGCGCTCCGAAATAGGGGCTCGTGGCAGCGGTAAATTGCTGGACATCGTTGTCAAAGCCCGAGTTGAAGTGACCCATGTTTGTGCTGTCGATCACCCGAAACAGCTTGTCCTTGCCGATCCCGACGAAGAGATTGGTACCGGGGATCGCCATGGGGCCGCCTGATCCCAGATCTACGTCACCGCTGAAGA
This sequence comes from Terriglobia bacterium, assembly GCA_963803605.1. Taxonomy (GTDB): domain Bacteria; phylum Acidobacteriota; class Terriglobia; order Terriglobales; family Acidobacteriaceae; genus JAIQFF01. The sequence goes on along the minus strand of CAWDNG010000019.1, from coordinate 200,192 downwards.
GACTGGCTTGATTGGAAGGAGTGAAGTAATCGGCGATGGTGAGACCGCTGGCAGTGCTGATTCTCAGAAATGAGTCACCGTAGTCTTTTCCGGAGGCGTTCGCGTTAAAATCGCCGTTTCCGGTCATGACATAGATGTTGCCGGATGCGTCTCCCGCCAGTCCCTGGCCGGCGGCCCAGATTCCGCCGTCGCTGCCGTTCGGGGTCATGTTGAGAATGGACAGTTGCTGGAGAGTGGTGGCGTCGTACCCCATAATCCAGCCATGGAAATTTCCCATGTCGCCGACTGATCCGAAGCCCAAGTAGATAACGCCGTTCATGAGCAGCAGGCCGGGGCGCTGCAGGTGATAGGTGGGATCAAAAACCAGAACACCGCCGCTGCTTCCCGAACCGCTGCCCGTCACCTGGCCAGTGATTTCTGTCGGACCCGCAAGCTGCTCGGCTCCCGACGTGAGACCCAGAGCGTGCAAGAAAAAATGATAGGTGCTGTCACTGGTCCGCTTGGTCTTCGCGACCACGTAAATGATCCCGGCGACCGGATCGATCACCGGCGTGCTTGTAATGCCAATTTCGGGGTTGATGTCGAGATAGGGACAGTCCGCCGGGTTCGTGTCTCCAGTGATAATGCAGATGTCCTGGCTGGGCACCGGCGTCCCCAGATTCACTTGCCATAACGGAGTTATCTGGGTGGGATCATCGGCGTCAAAGGCGTACACACTGTTGTGCTCGGTCGCAACATACACCACGTTGCGCGTCTTTCCCTGGATGGTCAAATTGGATACATATAACGGTTGGGTATAAATCTGGCCGTCGACCGTCCGCCAGAACAGCTTGCCAAAACCGCCCACGTTCACGTTCGAAGTGTTCAGGACAGTCTCATCGAGATCCTGCCCGGTGCGTCCGATGTCGTTGTGATGGGTGAGCACCGAAACTTGGGCCATGCCAGCAGTAGCCGAAAAAAACGCCAGCCCGAGGATGAAGGCGAATTTGACCACGCTGAACCCACTTCCCTGCTGAAATGCTGGAACTGGTTTCGCATCTGGAGAACGGCGAGCGGCAGCCGGGTTCCGTGACACGGTGATCGACCTATTCTGCTTTGGCAAGGAGTATTGTGCCTTCTCCGATGCTGGCTCCAAGTGCCAATTGAGGAGATGCATCAGGTTCAAATTTTAGGAAGAAGCACCCGGAACGGCAGGCAAACGCCGCAGCACAATTGCTTCTGCTTAGAGGAGATCCAGGGGGCCACTTTTTGTCTAAGGGGCCTGCTGGAAAGTCGCAATCTGCATGACCCAATTGGACGAGCTGTTAGGTGCGGTAGCACTGTAACTTCCGGTCGTGGTCACCGTGCGGTCTTCCGCGATGTCTGCGTCGGGACTGGTGATGATCCGCGAGGTGAATCCGGTGCCGGCGCCGGTGAATTTCGCAAGGGTCATCCCGGCTCCGAAGATCAACTCATTCGCTGCAGTCGTCGTCACCGCACCGCTGCTCGCGGTCGTCCCGCTGCCTACTGCTCCCGCTGTCTGATCCAGCGGATTCGCCGTGTCCAGACCGCTGTACTCCAGCACTCGGACGTCTACGAACACCGCCGCCTGGCTGAATGTCACCGTCACCGTATTGCTGCCTGCCGCGATGTTCTTGGCGTAGTAGATCGACTGCCTCAGCCCTGTCCCAGTCGTCGGTCCGATGGCCAGGACGTAAGTGTTGTTGTGGCTGTCCGTTACCCCCGTCACCGTGGACGTGGTGTCATTCCAGCCCACTGCCACGATGTTCAAGTTTCCCAACGTCTGTGCGACCGGATAGGTAACCGCAACCGACGCACTGTTGGCCTGCGGCGTTGCCGACTTCACCTGCACAAACGTGATCGGTCCGCCGCCTGTGCTGGTGGTGTAGGTATAGCCGTTGGTCAGTGTCCCACTCTGAGCGTCGCCGTTGGTCACAACAACGTTCACCGCTCCCGCGGCATGCGCCAGCGTTCTCGCCGTGATGGACGTGGCGCCCACGACATTCACGTTGGTCGCCGCTGTGCCGCCCAAGGTCACCGTCGCTCCTGTGAGAAATCCGGTGCCCGTAATAGTCACTGAGGTGCCCCCAGCCACAGAACCTGTGGTAGGTGAGATCGAGGTCACAGTGGGCGCAGGATTGCCATAGATATATCCATTGGTCAACGTGCCAGCCTGAGCATCGGTATTGGTGACCACGACGTTCACTGCCCCAGCCGCATGCGCGGGTGTAGTTGTCGTGATCGAAGTGCTGCCCACGACGTTCACATTGGTCGCAGCGGTGCCGCCAATGCTCACGGTGGCTCCGGTGAGGAAGCCGGTACCGGTGATGGTCACCGAGGTGCCGCCCGCCGTCGTACCGTTCGTGGGCGAGATCGAAGTGACCGTCGGAGCCGGATTACTCGCCGTGTACGTATAGCCGTTGGCCAGCGTTCCGGCCTGAGCATCGGTATTGCTAACCACTACGTTGACCGCTCCCGCCGCGTGCGCCGCGGTTGTCGCCGTGATCGAAGTGCTGCTGGCCACATTCACGTTAGTGGCGGCGGCCCCGCCCATGCTGACCGTCGCGCCCGCCAGGAAACCAGTGCCGGTAATGGTCAGTGCAGTGCCGCCGTTGGCCGTACCCGAGGTTGGCGCAATTGACGTCACCGTCGGCGCCGGATTGCCCCCGCCTTGTCCAGAGGCCTTGAAGGTGGCCATCTGCATCACCCAATTGGATGTGTTGTTGGTTGCGGTGGCGCTGTAACTTCCCGTCGCGCTGACGATCCGGTCCTCTGCGATGTCCGCATCCGGAGTCGTGATAATCCGCGAAATGAACCCGCTTCCCGCACTGGTGAAAACCGCGGCCGTCATACCGGCTCCGAAGATCAGCTCATTGGCTACCGTCGTCGTGGCCGCACCACTGTTCGCGGCCGTCCCGCTGCCTGCTGCCGCGACGGTTTTGTCCAGCGGATTGACCGTATCCAGCCCGCTGTACTCGAGCACACGAACATCCACGAACGCTGCCGCCTTGCTGAAGGTCACGGTCACCGTGTTAGAACCGACTGCGATGTTCTTGGCGTAGTAAATGGACTGTCTCAACCCGGTTCCACTGGTCGGTCCGATGGCCAGGGTATAAGTATTTCCGCGAGTGTCAGTGACCGTGTTCACGGTGGAAGTTGTGTCATTCCATCCCACCGCCACAATATTCATGTTGCCCGCCGTCTGCGCTGCCGGGTAGGCGACGGCAACCGACGCACTGGCCGTCTGGGGCGTCGCCGCCTTCACTTGCACAAAGCTGATCGTTCCGCCCCCACCGCCTGTACTTGTGTAGATATAACCATTGTTCAACATGCCAGTCTGAGCGTCACTGTTGCTTACCACGACGTTCACCGTGCCCGCCGCATGTGCCGGAGCTGTCGCAGTCATCGAAGTGCTGCTGACCACGGTCACTCCTGTCGCGGGCGTGCCTCCCAGACTCACCGTCGCTCCCGGAAGGAAACCGGTGCCCGTGATGGTCACCGAAGTGCCCCCGGCGGCAGGCCCTGTGCTCGGCGAGATCGAGGTCACGGTGGGCGCTGGATTCGCCGCGGAGCCATTCAATAGGACGAACCGCGCTACCGAGGGCACACCGTTTTCGTTGATCAAGAACAACATGTAGTAGCCCGGCGGTGCGATCTTGCTGTTGGGTGGCCCCGTGACGGTCAGAGATCCCGATCCGGGCGTGAATGACATCCCCACCAGTCGCTGGTCCATGTCGAACGCATGGGTAGACGCACCTGGCCGCACGAGCACGACCTGGGAAATGTTGTCGGCGTCTGGCGTAGAGACTGTGAATGCCCCTCCCCACGAAATATTGGACGGAACACTGGCGATGGTCGGCCGCGTCGCAGCGATCAGGATGTTGTTGGAATCCCTGGTGAACAAGTAGGCGGGCTGGTAAATCTCCATGTGCGATTCCCAGGTACCGCGCGTGGGATTGCTGCCTGCGATCCACACGGTTGCATCCGGCAAAAGCAGTGCCACGGAGTGATAGAGACGGTCGAAGGCATTGACCCCGGCGGAAGTGAACGTGTTGCTGCCCGGGTGATACAAATCGGCATTCCGGCTGTGAGTGTCTGCGTCCTCATCGTGGGATGAGCCGCCCAATGCCAGAACATCTCCAGTCGGCAGGATGACCGCATCCATCTCGATGCGTGCCTGCGACATGCTTGGACCGAAATTCCAGGTTGGAGAGCCGGCGCCCAGATCAATGATTTCGGTCGTCGCCGTCGCCGAGGTCCCTCCACCGAAAATCATCACCTTCGGGTCGTAGTTGTTGGCCGGCGTCAAAGGCAGCAAGACGGAGCTGCCATAAGTACGGTCGGCGCCCAATTTTGTGGTACCGACGGTGGTCCAGACCTGGTTGGACGGATTAAAAGTGCGCGTGGTGGCACTAGGCCCGGAAACAAAAATGTTCCCGTTCGGCAGAAGGTGCTGCCGGGGGTATAGCGGAGGTGTCCATGGAGCTGTGTACTGCGGACTCCAGCCCGAACCGACAGTGTAGATCTCGACCGTCTTGTTGGTCACCCCAGTCTCGTCGGAGCCGGAGAACGTCAACACCCGGCCATCGCTTAGTAAGGTCGAGGTCGGGTACCACCGGCCGTGCGCCATGGTCGGAACGTCGGTAAAGGTGTTGTCAGCCGGGTCGAAGATACTGCTCCTTACTTCTCCAAGAAACACATCGTAACGCTTAGTGCCGCCGTTAACGAATACCCGCCCGTCCGGTAGCACGTTCATGCTGTTGCAAAACATGTCCCATGACAGCGAGAGCTGATTGAAAGTCTGGGCGACCGGATCAAAAACCGTCGCGCCTGAGTGGTTCGCACCGTTATAGGGCGTGCCCGCCGGGCAACCCGATTGCGAGGGCGGGCAGTTCCCTGAGCCGGCGACGACCAAAATCTTGCCATTGTGCATGAGCGCTGTGTGGACCGGATTAATGGTCATCGTGGAACTCATCGTGTTCCACTGACCCTTCTGGTCCGCCTGGGCCATCGCTGCGGGCAATGAAAGCCCGAGCCATATCATCAGTAAGAAAGCAGAGCGCAGCACAGGCGTAAAGATCCGATGTCTCATACTCACCTCATGAACCTGGATAGGCCCGGGATGCTGGGGGGAGCATATTCCGAGACAGAAAGTCTCCTGCATGGAGCAACGGAATTGTCGACGAAAGGCATGCGCGGCCCAGTGGGGCCTAGCGTACTAAAATGCATAGATGAAAGAACATCGGACGGCAATTGTCAAGTGAAAGTAGATGTTTCTGATATCTATGCTTGGGGTCGAGATGAAACCGGGCTTTCCAGTCTTCCAGCACATCCCGATACCCGGTTTCAACGATCGAGTTCGACTGCCGTCGAGTTCCCGGCAGTTTGGAGTAAGGACCATCGCTTCCCAGCCAAATTCAGGCAGATACTTGGCCAGCGCGGCTGGTCTCACCGATCCGACAATCTGGACCGGAGGATAGGCGAAGGCAATAAGAAGCAGGCGGCTGAAGGGCCGGGGAGGGTTCGATTCGTATGGGGAGTGAGCTCATAAAGGTGGTTGACCAGACACAGGTGTGGACGCTCGCGTTATTCGCGACAACAATAATTCTCTCAAACTATCGGCTTGGAGGGGAGACTTCGTATGACCTTTTGAAGGCGGGAACCACAACATTAGGGGGGACATTCATTCCCAGCCCGCTCGTGATCGAGCGCACTATTCTTGCCACCAGCCCATCCCAGTCGTAGTCGCGCGCCACGCACTGGCGCCGGACACGCTGCTCGGGAGTATTTTCCCCAGCGGAGAGCGCGTCCTGGATGGCGTGGGACCATTCTTCACGCGTGCGCGCCAACGCGATGACATGCTTGAAATCTTCGACGGAGCGAATGGGCGATGAAACCACCGGTTTGCCGCCGGCGAGATATTCGTGCATCTTCAACGGGTATACGTAGCGAGTGTAGTCGTCAATCATGTAGGGCATGAGGCAGACATCGAAATGCTGCGGGTAGGCGCCCAGACTCTTGGTCGGCTTTCCCCCCAGGAAGTGCACGTTGGGCAGGAGAGACATCTTGTCCAACAGGGCATCGATGTCGGGGTGCGGACCCTTCGGCCCAACAAAAACGAATGACCATTCCGGATGGGCTGTGCTCAGGTCGAGCAACAAGGGCCAGTCCAGCATGCGTTTGAGATGTCCCATGTATCCGATCCGGGGATAGGGAATGTCGCGCAGGTCATCGGGCTCGGGCACGGGTGTGGAGAATTTGTGATAATCCACCCCCATCGGAAGGAACTCGGTATGGGGATTGAATTTTCCTCTTTTTTGCATCAGCGCCGGCGAGGTCAGGTAGACCTGATCCACTGACCCAAGGACCTTGCGCTCCGTCGCCGACAGTTCTACTTCGGTTGTGGTGAAAGAGTATTCGTCACTGACGTAATAGATGCTGAAGTCGTGCGGCAGGTCCTCGAGGGCAACGCCGTATTCGGGCTGACAAACAAACAAAACTACTTTGGTGCAGCCGCGGGCGCGAAGCGTGTCGCTGGCGCGCCGCAGCCGCTCTCGAGAAGTGAAGTGCGCCAGCCACGCCGGCCTTCCAATTCTCGGAAGCCAGGCCTCGGGCTCATACACTTGCAGACCCGCGGGGCGCGCGGCGTCCGCGGCCGGGCTCAGACCGCGCGAGCCGATTCTTGACAAGGACTCCCGCCAGCCCGGCTGGGTCATCCAGACCACCTGGAAGTATCCCGCCAGGCGACTCAGCAGATAGTGCCGGTCCATCCACTGGGCACTCCACGGGTCCGGCGACAGCGCAATGATTCCTACTTCACCCACCGATGGTTGTGACAGATTCGTACTCCTTGACTGGAAGATTCGATACTTTCCGCCGCTTGTACCACTCCCGCGCCTGTACCACCGCTCCCTTGCGGAATACTAACGCCAGGGTAAGGGCGAACAAGGGAAGCAGGGCGGCAATCTGCAGAAAAAATATGAACAGATTATGCGCTGGCCAGTAACGCTCGGCCAAGGCGCACGCTACCGCAAAGGGGATGATCGCGAGCCCGGTGCGAACCCAGGTCTGCCACAGGTAAGTCCTTACCGGAATTTCGACCAGCTTGGAAACATAACCGGGCCAGAGCAGAAGTTCGATGATGATGCTGGGAATGGCAGTGCCCCAGGCCACGCCGTAGATTCCGATTTTACGCACCAGCATGACGCTCAACACAAGATTGGCGACGGCTTCTCCAATGGCCCAGAAGGCCAGGCGTTTGTGTTTCTCCATCCCGTATACGATCCCAGCGCTAGTGGTGTTGGCCGATCCCAGAACCACGGAGATCAGCAGGATCTGCATTACGGTTCCGGAAGGCCGGGCATACTGATCACCCATCCACAAACGGATGAAGGTGTGTCCCCGGAAAAACAGCGCCGCTTCGATGGGGAGAGAGACAATCAACGCCGCGCGAGTGCCATGAATCAGGAGGCCGCGCAGGTTCTGGAAACTTCCTTCCGCCTCGAACGTACTGGCCAACGGCGTGAAGGTCGTGGTCATCGAGGAGACGATTTGCCGCGAGTAGCTGATGAGCAGGCCACCAATGGCGTAGAGCGTCACCGCGGCAGGAGACAGAAAAACACCCACTACCAGATTGTCCGTGTAATAGACAACCTGGATGGCTACGTTGATCAGGAAGGCATAGAAGCTGTAACTCCAGATCTTGGCAAGGGTCGCGCGATCCGGCTGGGTAAAGACAACCTTGAGCCGCGGGTAAATACGGAAACAAAGAAACACTATGGCCGCGTTGGCTAGAACCGCGATGCATAGGTCCCAAAACGCGAGGGCCAGTATGCCGTGGCCGGTCCGCAACAAAAAGATGATGCCGGCAGCGCGGGCGCAGGTTTGCAGAATCGAGACGCTGCTGGTCAGGTCATAGCGATGGAGCGCGACCAGCACCCCGCCAAACACGCCGCACCAGAGATTCAGGGCGACGGTCGCGGCGGTGACCAGAACGGCGATCCGCGCGGGCTGCTGCAGTTCGGCCGGAATCTTAAAGATGTGATTGAGCGCGGCGGAGAAGATCACGCCTGCGGCGACGACGGCCAAACTTATCCAGAGCCGGATCCAGAGCGCTCCGGAAACTACCCGGCTGGATTCCTCATGATCTTCCTGCGTGGCCCCCTTGGAAACGAAACGGGTAACAGCGCCCCGCAGCCCCAGATCGAGCAGGTTCATGTAGGCGACGAGTGACATGACAATCACCCAAACGCCATACGTGAGATTTCCCAGATAGTGAACGACGAGCGGCGACAGGAAGAAGCCCACCACCGTGGTGATGGCGAGCGCCAACCAGTTCGATAACACGTTCTGGGCTATACGTCTTGCGCGAGGCATAAGCAAAAACTCTATGGCAGAACGGTCTTAAGCGCTGTGCCCGCCGGTGGCAGCCCGGGCTCGCGATGCTGTGGAGGGAAAAATTCGCCGCAGGAGATAAAAAGCTACGTCTTGTATGTCGCGCCTGAGTCTTCCTCGGTAGCGCCAAAACCAGGCCAGCATGTCTTTGTAGCAGAGCATGCGATCGCGCCAGCAAAGAGGAGACCTGTGGATGCAGAGCAGGTACTCGCCGAACTGCCGGAAATGCGGAAACACTATTTTGCCGGCTTTTTCCGGCAGAAGTATCGCGGTCCGTTCAAAGCGGGATTGCGGATACGCGCTGGTTGCCCGCATAGCATGCTCGCGATGCAGAAAGAGAAACTCGGAAACCCGGGCATATTGGCCGTACAGGCTCAACTCGGCCAGCATGACCCGGTCGGAATCCGCCAGGTCGGGGAACACCTGCACGTGTTTCAAGGCGCTTACGCGCATGAGTCCGAAAATGGCTTCACAGTTGTGTTCCAGGCGATTCATATGACGGAAGCGCTCGCGGGGCAGCGAAGATTCCGCATTCAGGACCTGTTCTTTAAGCTCGAGATGATTTCCGTGCTCATCTATGTCAATCGCTCTTGTGTAGGCCAGGACCGAGTCGGGTTCCGCGTCAAGCGCAGCCACGCAGTGTTCCAGGAACTCCGGCGCGAGGCCGTCATCGTGAGCGAGCCACATGAAATACTCCCCATTTGAAAGTTCCAAGCCTCGTCTGAAATTCCAGTAGACGCCGCGGTTCACTTCGCTGCGGTAGTAATGCACCCGCGAATCGCGTTCGACGAAGCGGCGGCAAATCTCCTCGGTACCGTCGGTAGAGGCATTATCAGAAATGACGATCTCAAAATCCGCATAGGTTTGCGCCAGCGCCGTCTCCAGAGCATACTCGAGGTAGTTGTCCCCGTTGTAAACCGGCACCGCGATGCTTACCCTGGGCTTTTTACCGCTCATTTCTCCTCCATTCAATCTTTACCTGTCCGAACATTGAAAACCTTACTCCGTCGCCAGCGTCAGTTTGCGGCAGTAGAACGCCTCGGCATACTTATCGGCAGCCTGGCATTCGACGCCGCGAAGACGCATGAGCGCCAGAAAAGTATCTTCGGTCAGCCATCCCTTGACTTGCTGAGTTTTAAACATCTCACAGATGTGCTTGATCTTGCGCTCGCAAACTTTTGGCTTTAACGGAACAAACCAGTTCGGCGAGCCCATGTCGCCGTCGTACTTGGGAATCTCGTACTCCAGAATCAAATGCCGGCGGAATGTGTTCCAGGTCAAATCGCTAACCACGCGATGGTCCTGGTGGCGGTCGTCTCGATAGTGAGTAAAGATCAGGTCAGGATTCAGGTCCTTCCCCATCTTTTCCAGCGAGTCTTTGATCTTGGCCCCATCGTAGGGAAAGAATCCGTCGCGAAAATGCCTTACGACCACTTTCTTGTGCTTGGCTTTTTTGAGGAAAAGGTCCGCGCTGGCCCGCGCTTCTTTTTCGCGTTCGGCATTCGAGCTGAAAACAATCCAGCGGACATCCACATTGGAATAGCCGGAAAGCAGTTGCAGAATGGTGCCGCCGCAACCAATCTCGATGTCATCGGAGTGCGCTCCCAGGCACAACACCTGGAGCGGTGCGCTCGGATCGCGCAATAGATTTAGCGGGAGCATGGAAACCGAACCCCGGTTCGGCCGACCCCTCGACTAGCTCTTGCCATTTTTCTTCCAAACCTCCCAGGGCGCCGAGCCGCTGGCGTACAGACCTTCCAGCTGCTGCTTGTCTTTGAAGGTGTCCATGCTGGCCCAGAAGCCGTCGTAGGCATAACCGATCAACTGCTTCTCCGCCAGCAGGCGATGGAAGGGTTCGATGACCAGCTCCTCTTGGTCCCGCATGTACTTGAATATGTCTTTCTTGAAGATGAAGAATCCGCCGTTGATCCGCACGCTACCGTTGTCAATGGCATGGATCCCCGAAACCAGGCTGCCATTGCCCTGTTCGAGCGATACCAAGTGGTAGCTGAGATTCGGTCGAACACACACGAAACTGGCAATCTTGCCTTGCTGGTGAAAGTGATCCAGTTGCTGCGGCAGAGGTAAGTCCGTAAGGCCGTCACTGTAGTTGGCCAGGAATTCCTCCTCCCCTTCGAGATACTTTTCCACTGCCTTCAAGCGCATCCCTATGTTCGAGGTGATTCCGGTGTCGGCAAACGTGATGCGCCAATCGTGGATGTCGCTGTTCAGCAGCTCGAGATTCTTGGGGCCGCCCGAAAGAATGAAATCGTTCGAAGCGCATTCGTTGTAGTTGAGAAAATAATTCTTGATGGCATCGGCGCGATGTCCTAGGCAGAGAATGAAATCCTTGTGTCCAAAGTGGGCATAGTACTTCATCACGTGCCACAGGATGGGCCGGTAGCCGATATGCACCATGGGCTTGGGCAGATCTTCGGCATCGCGAATCCGCATGCCCTGTCCGCCGCAAAATAAAACGACTTTCATAGAGAGACTCCGGCTTCGCTCATCCTCACTTCCGTCCCGCTGCCATGGCCGGCACGCCCACAATTTCTTCCAGCCAGGTTTCGCCGCGGAAGTGCCGATACTGTTCGGCACGCAGCTGATCGCCTAACCGGTTCGGAGGAAGCGTTACATCTTCGTAAGTGATGACGGTGTCTTTGGCCACGTCGCGAGTAAGGACACAGTCTTCAACCAGTCCTTCCGGCAGATAATGCTTGTCGCACATTTCGTCGGCGTTCACGGCCTCGCCGTACGTCATGTACATGCCGTAGTCGTCGAGCACTTCGCCTGCCTTCAGGTCGCGTTTGGCCACGGCACAGACTTCCACCACTGGGCCGCCCAGCGGCTTAGCCACGGAATCGCGGAACAGAACGACGCGCGCGATCGAGTTCGGAACTTCGAAGTGGACCAGGTGATAGGGATGGAAGAACGAGTAGAGCGGCCCATCACCCATCTTGTACAGGCTCAGATAGTGCTGCTGCTTCGGATCGGGATGCTCGGCCAGCACATAAAATTTCGTCAGGGGCGTGCCGACAACGTAGTCCACCACGCCGCCCAACTTGCGAACCTTGTCAATGTCATAAAGCTTGCCGATCTTCATGACATCTTCTTTATATTCCAACCCGCGCGACATACCCCGGGATTGCACTTTGAATCCGGTCGCGTTGGCCACGATGGCCTGCTCGAAGCTGATTTTGGATCCGTCAGCGAAGCTGGTGACCATGGCCGGATTCTGCTTCCACTTTTCGGCGAAACCCTTTTGCGTGGTGGGATTGCGATACGGGTCCTGCAGTCCCTTGACGTTGCCAATCACACGCGGCGTCAGGCCGAGGCCCTTCACCCAACGGTGGAGGTTCATTTGCAAGCCAGGCTCATCGCCGTCACAGGCCGAGAAGATGACGCCATGCTTGGCCGCGTAAACCTGCAAAATCGGGCCGATGGTGGCATCAATCTCAGCGTTCAACAGAATGACATCTTTGCTATGCTTGAAAGCTTCGAAGGACACCCGTGCGCCGAACTCGACCGATCCGGTGACATCCACCAGAACGTCCACTTCGCTGGATCGGGCCAGCAGGAATGCGTCGTCCGTGACAATGGTTTTGCCTTCGCGGATCGCGAGATCAACTTCGCTCTGCCGGGCAGGAGCGACCGCATCTTTAACTCCACAGTATTCGCAGAGATCGAATGCTCTTTGCACCCGGCGGTTGTAGACACCCACCATGCGCATTCCTGTCATGGTGTTCACAATGTGGTTGCCCAGACCCTGCGACATGAAACCGGCGCCGATCATGGCCACCCGAATGGGGCGTCCGTCGGCTTCTCGTGCTTTCAATGCGTTATCGACAATGATCATGATGAAGTTTCCTGGTTCCTCAAAATTGCAGCCTGAAGAATGCCAGCTTACTTTCCGTTTTTGCCGAATCCCACCGTAACCGCCTCCCGCTGCCCCTGGCTCATGCGGCGTTTGAGCTCCGGTTCCTGTTCGTCCAGCAGCATCCAGGCTGCGTCTTTTTCCGAAATCACCGACACCGGCAACGGCCACTGCAAATTCAGCCGGGGATCGTTGTAGATCAACCCTCCCTCGGAGCCGGGCGTGTAAAACTCGCCTACCTGATAGCTGGTCTCGGTCTTGTCCCGCAGCACCTGGTATCCATGCGCGAAGCGCTCGGGAACATACAGTGCCCGGTTGTTGTCCTCGCTCAATTCGACCGCGACGTGTTGTAGGTAGGTCGGGCTTTCGGGCCTGAGGTCAACAATGATGTCGAGAATCGCGCCTCGGGTTGCACGCACCAGCTTGGTCTCGGGGACGGGCGGAAACTGGAAATGCATGCCGCGTAGCGTCCCCTTCCTGTGGTTAAACGCGATGTTCGCTTGTGCGATCGTCGGCTTCAGGCCGTGATCCTCGAACTCATGCTGACAGAAGGCGCGGGCAAAGAACCCACGCGAATCCTCGCGGCGCTCGATGTCAATCACAAACGCGCCTTTCAACTTCGTTTCGGTGAAAATCATCTATGTCACTTCCCTTTCGCTTTTATGCGGCTGGCTAACTGTTCCTGTGAAATTGCTGCGCCAGCTTCAACGCACGCTGGCCGCAGTCTCAGCAGCAGTCCAGCGCAACCCGGCGTCCAGTTGCTTGTCACGTAAGAGGCCGCGAATGTAATCAATCCGCGAGTAGCGCGTGCTCTGGAAATCTTCCAACGTCAAGTTTACGGCGCGATACGCGTCGTACAGCTGCCGCACTCCCTTGCGCGCAGTCCACTGTGGCTGGAAGGCCGGAACCAGTCGCTTGATCTTGCTGCAGTCCACCCGGTAGCAACGCTTGTCAGGCCCGGCGCCGGGCGCAAACTCAATCTTGCAGTTGGGCACAACTTCCTTAACCATGTCGGCCAGTTCGTGGATGCGATAGTTCTCCTCGTTAATTCCTACGTTAAAAGCCTGATTGAAGACGACACTCGTCGGGGCCGCCATCAGTGCCAGGAATGCCCGCGAAATATCTTCTATATGCACAATCGGGCGCCAGGGCGTGCCATCGCTCTTCATCAGCACCTGGCCGGTGGTCAGGGCGAATGCCACCAGGTTATTCAACACTAGGTCAAACCGCAGCTTCGGGGAAACCCCGTAGGCCGTGGCATTCCTTAGATATACCGGGCAAAAGCTGCCATCTGCCAGTTCCGAAAGGTCGCGCTCGACCAGCACTTTTGACTGACCATAGGGCGTGACCGGATTGAAGCTGCTGGTTTCATCCAGCATGTCATCGCCGGCCGACCCGTAGGTGCTACAGGACGACGAAAAGAGGAACCGGGGAACTCCGGCTTCTTTGGCCTTCCGTGCCAGACGCACTGACCCCAGGTGATTGATGTCGAAAGTCAGCTGCGGATCGAGATTGCCCAGCGGATCATTGGACAACGCCGCCAGATGAATCACAGCGTCGAATCCTTCGAGATCGGAGGTCTCAACATCGCGCAGGTCTTTCACGACTTCCGGAATTGCAACCGGCTCTGCGCCAAAGGTGCAGGAGCGATAGAGATGGGTATCCAGGCCCACCACGTCATGACCAGTCTTCAGAAACATCGGGACCAGAACTGTCCCGATATAGCCTCCATGCCCCGTAACCAGAACTTTCATTGCGTGTCCTTTCCCCAGGAAATTATCAGCCTTATATCCTCGCACTCAGTCCAGTCGCAGACTATGACTCAGGCGATTTGCCCTGCATCCTGCTAACCCAGTTGACGCCGGCCATAGACATCGTCATAGATTCCGATGAGTGACTTGGCGCGCCATTCCGGCGAATACTCTGTTTTCGCTTTCTTTCGAGCTTGCTGTGCCAGATTGGCCGCGGCGCCGGGATCGGAAATCAGGCGCTCAAGGGCTGCGGCCATGGCCGCGGGATCGCGAGCCGGCACTAGCAGCGCCGTTTCTCCGTTGGTCACTATCTCAGGAATTCCGCCCACCTCGGTGGCTACGACCGGCACGCCGAAAGCCATCGCCTCCAGCAGTACACTTGGTGATCCTTCGGTCAGCCAGGGTATCGCCACCACATCCGCCGCCTCAAATGGCCAGTAAGTACCGCCTCTATTCTCACTCGCGAAGTCTTGAGAAGTTAAAGATCTTAGCCGGAAGTCTTTGATCTATTGCTCGCCTGCTGTGAAGAATTTGAGGAAAAGCGCGGATGGTTGTCGGGAGGGAAAATGGAGGGGTGACCACCTCGTGGAACAACGTTGATTTCGTCTATGGAGTATTGTTCCCCTTCTGCCACCCGCGCTGGTAGCGGCGGGACCAGTAGGTGGCCGATGCCCCTGTAAAAATCAAGGTAATTGGCTGCCATCCGTTCCGACGAAAAATGTAATACCGACTCCCTGGCATTCTGTGCGATCTGGTTGCAAAGAGAGGCATCGCTCAAGAGCAACAGCATCGCCTGCTCCAGATCGTCTACATTGCTAGGCTCCACCAGCAGTCCAGTTCGACCATGGTGGATGACCTCGGGCACAGCTCCTACCGCGCTTGCGACCACTGCACGCCGCGCCGCCATGGCTTCCAGCAGCGTCATGGGTAGGCCCTCATCCAGCGATGGCATAACAACGAGGTCGAGGTCGGCGTAGACACTAGGCATATCGCCGCGATAGCCTGCAAAATACACGCTGGCTGCAATTCCGAGCTCCTGAGCAAGGTTTTCCAGTTGCTGTCGGTCCGGACCTTCCCCGAGCACGACGAACCTGGCCGCGGGGAATTTCTTCAGGATTGTGCGACCTGCCGCAAAGAAAAACCGGTGTCCCTTCTGGGGGACCAGCCTACCAACAATGCCGATAGTTAAGTCACGACCGAACTCGCGGCGTGACGACCCCTCCTCTACCCTCAGGAGCGGAGAAAAGTCAATCCCATTTGCGATCACCGCCACTTTGCATTCGGCTATCCCGGATTCCCGCAAAGCGTTGGCTATGGGAGGCGAAACCCCAATTACTCCGTCAAAATACCTGAGCACAAAGCGGTCGAAACCGCCGTAAATCCGCTCCATCATCGTCGTGCTAGACCAGAGGTGACAGGTCGCAACTACCGGCCGCCTGGCCCACCTTGCCGCCAGATAACCATAGATATTAGCTTTGTTGTCATGGGTATGGACGAGATCGATTTGGTGCGAAAGGATATGCTCTTGAATGCTCTTCACCGTCCGAAGGTCTGCCCTGCCGTCGCAGGCGAACGTCCTGGCGAACAGACGTTGGCTATGAGCTCGGCTCACAACCTCCTCATTCGGTGCGTGTGAGTTCAGGAACGCTCCCACTTCGGCGCAGCAACCGAGCTTTTCCAGCGCAGAGCAAAGATTGATAATAACGTTTTCTTTGCCGTAGTATCCGCGACTACTGACCAAATGCAGGATTTTCATAGGAGTCATTCCGGCCGGACAGCGCGCTCTCCATGCTAGGTCTCGCACCCACCTGCGACGCATCACCCTTCTCTCGACGTCAATTCCATGGACGCGAAACGGAACTCGACCGGCTCGGGGGGCAATCCAATGGACGGGCGGTAGTATCGGTTGGATTAGGCGGTAACAATTGAGGGCCGGCCCCCTGCTCTCTTCGCTTCAACCGTTAATTCCTTGACTCGTTCAAAAAAAAGCTGAACCGATAGGGTAGCGATCAGGTATTGCTGATTAGGCTGGTTTTTCGGCGAATCCTTGAACTCAGCGAGTTTGGAAGCCGAGATGACAGACGAGGCAGCTAATGAAGAATGGTCCAACAAATCAAAGTATCCTAGACTTCGCAACCCCTCCATATCTGAGTACTTGTCTGGGCCTTGAACGTTGGACCCTAACAGCGCTGTTCGAATTTTTCGAAACCCCGCTTGGATGTACCGGCGCCCCCGCAATATTCGCAACCAGCTGTGTACTCCCACCGGAGGAACCATCGGCAACCCGGTGTCAGTCGGTATCCATCGGACTTCGGGCCGTATCTGTTGGATCATACTGAACTGTAGAATATTTCGGATACGTATTTCGGGAGGCAGGTTCATCGAATACTGCACATTATCGCCATCCGCCATTGGATGAAATATGTCCATAAACTGTGTGGTCAACGAGAACTCAGGGCCGAAAAACGCCGGTATTTTTAGGTCAAAGTACACAAAGTCCAGTTTTTGATTGTTTGTACCGGTTACCTCTGCCGAGCGCCGCCGAAACAAACCGGTTAAATTGTCAACTATTCCATCACTAAAACCGGAAAAGAAATCGTCTCGAAATGCGTGCGCAGCGAGGGACCACTTGGCTATTCGACCCCAGTTTGGTTCCTGTTTCAGGCCGACACGGTTGAACTCGAATAACCAATAATGGTCCTTGAATAGTGGACCGCCTATCCCTCCAGTGATAAAGTCGAACCGGCGCGCTTTCTCCTCATAGTATGGCAGTAGTTTAGCGAGGCTTATCACGTCTCGATTACCATCCGCTAATTCGACTGCGCGATCTATTTCCTGGTGAGTCATCTGTGCCGATACTGGCTCATAGCAGTAATGCTCGATTCCAAGCTTGTTGGCAACTTTCCGAGCGATCCGCACGTCCACAAATTCCTTCTGTCCGCTCGTCGATACGACTGGCTTCGCGCACTTCTCCATCAAGCAACATAGTACCGTTCGGCTGTCGGTACCACCAGTCAAGTCCGCAGCAACTCGTCTGGAATCAATGTTCGCAGTGAATTCTAGATTTCTCACGAACGATTGGATCATCGTGTTCGTAGCGCTTTGGCGAGCTACGCGGTGATCTGGTGTTGACGTTTCTAATCGCCACAGGCGAGAAGTCGTCCACCCATCGTTACGATATGTGTGCAGGGAGGCGGCAGGAAGGCGCTCAACATTCTCGAAGATTGTTCTTTCCTCCATCGTCGCACCAATGTGGATGAACTGACGAATACCTTCGGCACAAGGCGCCGCACTGGCTAACGCCGCGATCAAAAGCAAGCTTGTACTGTAAGCTCTTAATTCGTTGCGCGTCGAAAGGAAACAATTGCGTAGTCCCTCGCGAGAATTCAAAATGGACAGTTGTCCTCTTAGTCGGTCAATCTTGATCAGCGTGTAAGGCCCTCTGAGTTGCCCAAAACATTCTGCCAACTCCTTCCCACTGTAAAACGCGTCGCGCAGATTGCCGAGCGCCTTGCCACCGTGCACGTTGTTGAAGATCAAAGTACCAGTGGCACAGATTGTATATCGTTCATCACTTGAATAATAGTTGTTTAGCGACGCATTACGGAAGAAATGAATTCGTAAGGGGCCCATGTGCTCTGTATTTTGATACTGATAGGTACGAAGCGCACGGCACGCACTAACGGCGCTGCTAGCCGAAAATAGGCGTTCGTCGTGAATCAAAAATCCAATCATGATCGGATCCCTTCATACCTTTCGTTGACGTAAACGCAAAACGTCATTCTCATTAGAGAAGAACTGGCCCGGCAAACCGGAGGCTCCAGGAAGCCGCCAATGATGTGAATGACATGACGAAGGAATCTTCACTATTTGGAGCTTGTGTCGCTGATGCAAGGGACTACGTATGTCATTATCGGAATCAGCAACTGCCGTTGACCAGGCCGCCACCACGGGAATTTGAGCTAGCGGGACATCTCCGGTTTATCCAGCATCACGGGCTCGAATCGGGCTCGATTCTAGCTTTGTCCCCACTGGCCGAAAATGACCGTGCCTCAATTTCACCCGGTGCCAGGCACTGCGACGGGTGGGCAGAGCCACCCTCGACTTCGATTGAGTCCAAGACCCGCGCAAACTTTCTCGCCATTTCGCGATGGCTGTAGCGGTTAATCGCCGCCTGGCTTCCCTGGTATGACACCCGGCCCGTCGTACGGAACTCCTCGAAAGCACGGGTCAGAAAATCGCACAGTTCCAACTTGCCCGCCAGAAACCTTCCTGCCCCAGTCTCTGCCAGAAGCTCCTCCACAACACCACGCTCGCCCCCAAAAGCGATAATCGGGCGCGCGGCTGCGAGGTATTCGAACAGTTTCCCCGGAATGCCTCCAGAATAGATGGGCACGTCTATTCCTAACAACAACAACAACTGCGATTCTCTTTGATGCCGCAACGCCTCTTCCCGCGGCGCCCAGCCGCACTCTTCCACCACTCCCTGAAGATGGTAGCGCTCAGCAGCAGCAGTCAACCAAGGTTCAGGAGGACTATAGAATCTCACCCGTATCTGGTCTCGGGGAATGACTCCCCTGTTGAACAACTGCTCCAAAGCCTCGAACAAAGGCGTGGGATCCCGTCGCCCAAGATACAATTCGCCGGTATAAGTAATCGTCAACAACTCGGTTAGCTCACCAGACTTGACAGCGAAATCTTCAGGTTCGAATCCATTCGTGATGCCGAAGACTGGCTTGCAGGGATACTGTTGCCGCAAATGATTCGCCCAGGGCAACGAAACGGTCACCAGAGCATCCGCCTGCCTCAACTTTCTACGTTCCAGGCCTGCCAGACGTTTCTGCAGAAACCGACTGCCGGAATCCGCCGCTTCCGGCATGTCCCGGCAATCAGCTACCCAAGGACGGTGCAGGATGTTCTTGGCTTCCGCTCCCAACAAATGAGACGACAAGGGGGGAGCCGTGCTAACGATTGCATCCACTTGCACGCGCTGTGCCAGATGCCGAATCGCATCTCGTCCGAACGGAAGCCAGCCCCTGAACTGGTCAGGGTAGATCAGCCAAGACCTTAGCCACCTTATAACCTTCGTGTTCCAACGCTGACTTCCGGGCTTGGAAGACTGCCGCAAATTAAGTTGCTCATGCAAACCCCGATTGGGATTCATTCCGACGCGAGCCTTCCACCTCCCCAATACATCCTGATATCCAGTCTCGATCACGCACGCACCTGACCCTTTCCCCGGCGGTAATTCCGGAGTCAAAATCACGGTTTCCCAGCCAAACTCGGGGAGATATTTGGCTAGGGCTGCTGGACGGATACCACCGACGCCAGGGCGCGGCGGATAGTAGTACGCAATCACGAGCACCCGCTTCAAGAGCGTCCTCCCGGGAGATTTAATATCGCTGATCTGGATATCGATCTTGCTTGCAAGCCTCCATTAGCGGCTTGACAAAGCTCTCGCGTAAATCTCCATCGTACAGCGTGCACTGTTCTCCCAGGAAAGGTTCTGCCGCAATTTCCGCATCTCATCTTCCATTCCTCGCCGACGTTCTGGATTGCGCAAGACGTCGGCGAGTGCGTTCGCCAGTGCCGGGACGTCGCCCGCAGGGAACAGACGGCCGTGGACTCCGTCATGAACGGTCTCCGCGAAACCTCCAATCGCGGAGGCGATAACCGGCTTGTCGAAAGCGATCGCTGTCATCAGCACGCCACTCTGATCGATGTTACGGTAGGGGAGAACCACCACGGAGGCGCTACGGAAGAGCTCAGGAATTTCCCTTTCGTCGACGAAACGCGAAATCCATGTGATGCGATGCTCCACCCCGAGAAGGCAGGCCAACTTCCTTAGCTGCGTCCCCATAGTTGTCGGACGGCCCGCGATGACCAATCGGCTTGTTGAGCGCATGTCGTCGGGCAAGGCTGCGAAAGCGCGGATCAGCAGGTCCACTCCCTTGTAGCGTTCGATCACCCCAAAAAACAGCGCTATAGGTTCGTCGCTCTTGGGCGGCACGGAAGCAGGCGCAACAGAACGATAATAGTCCAGCACTCCGTGCGGCACTACGTGAATTTTTTCCGCCGGCATCCACTTGCGCTCGAGTACGATTTTTCGGCTGAACTCGGTATGCACGATGAGTCCGTCCAGGTGCTTAAACACCAAGCTCAATCCCAGACCCTGATGCGCGCGCTGAAACAGCGAGCCGTGGAACGCAGATGTGTTGTGTAGGGTTAAAACGAGCGGCACCATGCGGCGCAGACGGGACAAATATTGGGCGTCGACGACGGGAACCGGCAGCCATTGAAAATGAATGACGTCCGGCTTCCGCCGACCGCACTCGGCGACCAGTTCGGACATACCCGAAGCGTGCTCGGATAATTTTCCCATCTTCCACATCGGGCCACGGCTGCGAGTTCCTTTAGCGCTCCGCTTGTAAAAATGGTTCCACAGCTGAAACGACGTCGGGCCGGGCCACTGCTCGTTCTGGAACTCACTGCGCACCAGAGTGGTCGCACATCCGCAGTGCATCAAAGCCTCGCAGAGCGAATAGTCGTATGGAAGAGTAAAACAGGACGAATCCACAACCCAAGCCGAAAGCCGACTTGGCCTGCCATGCGTTTCCGTTGCAGATTCCTCCAAGATTTGCTCAGCGACCTGCATACCCACACTCCCTCTCGAAAATTTGTGAGTCTCTCATCTCACCCACCCTGACGCGTCCGCCTTTCCTGCGAGTTCGCTCAATCCAGGCGTTGAGTAATTCCGGAGCATGTGGAGCATTCCGGGAGCACGCACAACCACTCTCAAATAAGGGTTCGGAAAGAACGCTCGACACGACAGCGAAATAGTAAAGCTAGGGATAGACTCGGCTGTTTAGACCGAAGATCTTGAACAAGGCGGCCAGGACTGCGCCAGTGCGGTGGCCTGACACCGCTGTTCGCGGTGCCAGTTCCTCCTCCGCGACGCACTTTGGCATTGCCGGGTATTGTATTTCATGCGTATGGCAACCGCCACGGCGAGGTACAGATTCCACCCTAATTTTGCGAGGAACTGCCAGATGCTGTATCCGCGGAATGAGATTCCTTCTGGCAATCTAATGGGGAATGAAGTTCATACTACAAACTGCCGGTTGGTCTGTTCGTCCTTCTTCACTCGCGAAGCTAGCGCCAGAAGGATCCAGGGAAGCCAGAATGCCTTCCGCCAGAGCATGCTCACGAAGAACGTGGAAACCAGCATAGCCCAGCAAGCTGCCTCAAAAGCTACAATGGAGATGATTTGCTGCTGGTTCGAGGCGATTCGCGCCGCCATCAGGGAAGATCGGAGCGCCATGCACAATAAGCCAAGTCCAACTATTCCAAGCTCGACCGAAACTGCTAGATAGCTATTATGGGAGTCGGCGGTTCCATAGGAGTAAACCCGGCTCCCCGCACCGAGATACTGGGAGTACGCCCGGGGGAAGTTTTGTTCACCTGCGCCGATCACGCCGTAATGCTTAAAGGCCTCAAGACCTACTTCCCAGATATATAAGCGGCCAGCCCCCCCTGTTGCCTGGGCATTCCCAATCCGGCCGTAGAACCGCGAGGGCAAAGCCAGCAATAGCACCAGCATCATCGCTACAGGAATCAGGACACGGCGATTTATTCCTAACCTGCGGAAGTATACGAACACCATTACAGCCAGGGCTAGCAATGCGCCTCGGGACATAGTGAGCAGCACGGCAATTCCAATCGCACCGGCTACGCACAACCAAAAAATGCGCCGCACCCAGCCTCGGGATTCAAGGAATCTACCCAAGGCCAAAGACAAGGGTAGGACTAAGCTAGCGGCAAATATGTTGGGATCGACCTGCCTGTCCCCGATGATCAAGGAACTTCTTCCTCCGATTCCGCCATGATAGAAAATGCCGTTCCAGAATTGGAACGATGAATAGACCGCTGCGGCCAACCCGCCCGCAATGGTTAGTAGCACAGTTCCGGAAAGTTCCTCTTGGCTAAGGTGAACCGAAGTAGTCGCAACGTACAGTATCAGCAGTGCGAAGGTAGTGGGAATGTGTTCGATGGTGAGGTTCGGATCAATCGCCCAAGCGGCCGAAGCTGCGCCCCAGAAGACCAGTAATGACCACCACAAAGCAGACACCATGGGACGTTCCAGTTTTCGCCTAACTAAACCCGTTCCCAGAAGAACCATGCCTGATAGCGCACCGACGTAGCGGGTCAACGTGGCGTCACTTTGCTGCTGACCTATCATGCTTATCATGTCAAAAGGAACAAGGAAAGCAAAGGCCCCCAGGGCCGCAGGCACGGGCCAAAGCAGCAGCAGAGGAATGGCCGCAAGAGGGAGGAGCAGCAGCCATCTCTCCTGGGCTATGCTCCAGCCGAGTAAGGCAGCGCCGCCAACCAACGGCATGATCCATCCCCATCGACTAATCCAACGGAACCTGTTGTCGACCATCAACTGCCCGCTTTCCAACTCAATCAGCGTTTTCACGAGTGAAACTTTCCTGGTCAACCGATTTGTCGCGTCGTATCTCGTACCCGGGATCAATTACTATCGAGACAAGGTGCTGCAGCGAAGGTTCGTTCCAGTTACGGCGCAACAGCGAAACCCACGCACATCCGATCCAACTGATCACTCACCGCTTTGACGGCAATGAGTCGGCCAAAGTGCGGAGGAGGATCTTAGTGTCGCTGACGAGAGTCGCGTCCCGGGCGTACGCCAGGTCTATCCGTTATCTTCTCTGGCAGAACGGGCTGAGCGTGGAAGTTCTGCAGCTCAATTGCAGAGTCGCCGAGCCTGTAATTCCTGTTCGGGGGGAGAATTGACTCGGGAGAGAGTCGGGCCAGGATCGTCGTCAGAGTGCGGAGGAGAATCTCGGTGTCGCTGACGAGAGTCGCGTTCCGGGCGTATGCCAAGTCTATCCTTATCTTCTCTGGCAGAACGCGCGAAACATAATCAGTCGGTCATCCCGACCGTGACGACTAGGCTCCGGTCAGCGTTCGCAGGATGATTTTCAGATCACCGAGAAACGTGGCCCGCTGGGCGTAATCCAAATCCAACTGCGTTTTCTGCGACAGAATGTGCTCGACGTAATAACCGGCGGTTTGCTCCACAGGAACGTCGGCCAGAAGCTTTTCCTCATCCCTGAAATGCAGGGTCGCCCATCCCGTTAGACCTGGGCGCAGACTGAAAACCTGCTGCTGTTCCGGGCGCACCGCCTGGCGGAATTCCGGCAGGTCCGGTCGCGGCCCCACCAGGCTCATGTCTCCGCGGAGCACGTTGACGAGCTGCGGCAATTCATCCAAGCGTGCGCGCCGCAACACTCGACCGACCGCCGTGATTCTCGAGTCTCCCTTGCGCGTGACCCCTGGACCAGTGCCTTGCGGGCGATGGACCATGGTCCTGAACTTCAGAATCTCGAAAGGCTGGCCATCTTTGCCCACCCGGCGCTGGCGAAACAGAACCGGCCCCGGCGAGGTAACCCGCACGGCGATTGCGGTCACCGCCATCACCGGCAGGACCAACACCAGGCCGGCCCCAGCCGAGACTGAATCCAAAAGGCGCTTGCCCAACGAAAAATTCCACGCGGTCATGCTGCCGCTCTGACTGGACATGCGGGGCGCATCCGAAATCGTGTCGAGCGTGGTCATACCGATACGAACTTGCGGCTCCGGCTGACAATTTTCGTGACTGCCCCCACGACCTGGGCCATCTGCGCCTCGCTCAGATCGGGATAAATCGGCAGCGATATGGAGCGCGAGTAGGAATCTTCGGCTTGTGGGAAGTCGCCTTCCCGGTAGCCATACTGCTCCATGTAATAGGGATGCCGGTGCAGCGGAATGAAGTGCACGCTGGTGCCGATACCCGCCGCCTTCAACTCCTCGATGAATTCATCGCGTCCGATGCTCAGCATCTCCGGACGTAGACGCAGAATAAACAGGTGCCAGGAGTGTTCGGACGGATCGACCGCACACGCCGGCAGCTGCACTTCTTCCATCTGGGAAAACTTCTCGCGATAGTACGCCGCAACCTGGCTGCGCTTTTGCCAGAACTGGTCGGCTTTCTTCAGTTGCGCGACCCCTACCGCCGCCAGAAGATCCGGCAGGTTCATCTTGTAGCCCGCGCGATGTACTTCGTAGAACCAGGATCCGGTCTTGGCGTAGCGCTTCCAGGCATCGCCTCCGATGCCGTGCAGGCGCATCATCTTCGCCCGCTCCGCATACTGATCGTTGTCCGTGGCCAACATGCCGCCTTCGCCGGTGGTAATGGTCTTAGTGGCGTAAAAACTGAACGCCGTCATCTCAGAAATGGTCCCGATCCGCCGGCCGTGATACCAGGCCGGCAGCGTGTGAGCCGCATCTTCGATTACGTGCAAGCCATGGCGACGCGCCATCGCATGCAGGGGATCAAGATCGCAGGCTTCGCCGGCAATATGGACCGGAATGATGGCCCGTGTCTTCGCCGTCACCCGGCGCTCCGCATCTGCGGGATCAATATTGAAGCCTCCCCGGACGCTGTCGCAGAGCACGGGACGAGCGCCGAAATATGTGACGACCTCGGCCGTCGCGGTAAAGGTATAGGAGGGCAACAGTACCTCATCGCCCGGCTGCAAGCCGATGGCGTCGAGCGCCAGCTGGAGCGCGGCGGTACAGGAGTTCACTGCCAGAGCGTGCTTGCACCCGACGTAAGCGGCAAACTGCTTTTCAAATTCAATGGCAACCGGTCCGGTGGTAAGCCAGCCCGAGGCTAATACTTTCTGGACGGCGTCGTTTTCTTCCTGACCGATCGAGGGACGATGAAATGGAATGTAGGATTTTTCAGTCATAAGAGTTATCAAAAAACTTGTCGGGGGCGGGGTAAGTCTGGGGGGAGGGTGGACCGTGAATCAAGCCGCCGATTCGGCGGATTGCGGCGTCGACGCCAGGGTGGCGCGGGCCAGCTGGTGGTTCAGCGCCTGATCGTGGCGATCAATCGCACCCAACGAGATAATCTCAGGACTCGGCCAATACTCGGGCACGATCGTCACCAGCTTGGTAACTAGGCCGTGCACGTTTTTCGCCTGGACGAGTACGGAGAGTTCGTCGAGCCAGCTCGACATCTGTTCGAACGTGGTTCGGCTTCCAGTCAGGAGCCGGATCTTCTCATGCGCGGTCGGCTTGACGTCTTCGCCTTCGAGTTTGAGTTCTTCGAACATCTTTTCTCCGGGACGCAGGCCCACGAAGTCAATCTTGATATCGCGGTCGGGTTCGAAGCCGGAGAGCCGGATCAGGTTGCGCACCAGGTCCAGAATGCGGACCGGTTCGCCCATATCCAGGACGAAGATTTCTCCGCCCTTGCCCATGCTGGAGGCCTGCAGCACCAACTGTACCGCCTCGGGGATGGTCATGAAGTAACGCCGGGCATCGGGATGCGTGACTGTCACCGGACCGCCGGCGGCGATCTGCTGCTCGAAGAGCGGCAATGCACTGCCGTTGCTGCCCAGAACATTGCCAAACCTTACTGCCATGAAACGGGTCGTACCGTTTTCCTGCAGACCCTGCATGATCAGTTCCGCCACCCGCTTGGTGACGCCCATGATGTTGGTTGGGTTCACAGCCTTGTCGGAGGAGATCAGAACGAAATCCTCAACCCGGTACTGTCGCGACAGCAGAGCAACGTTATAGGTGCCGAAAATGTTGTTGGTGATGGCCTGGAAGCAATTCCTCTCCATCATGGGCACATGCTTATAGGCCGCGGCGTGGAACACCGACTGCGGACGGTGGGTCGCAAATACATCCCGCAGCAAAGTTACGTCCTGAATATCGCCCACCACGGGAACGTAGTCGAGATGGGGAAACTTGCGCGAAAGTTCGTGGCCCAGCTTGAACAGGTCGTTTTCGGAGCGGTCCAGCAAAACCAGCTGCCTGGGGTTGAGCGCAGCCGCCTGCCGTACCAGCTCGGAGCCGATCGAACCGCCGGCACCGGTAACCAGTAGAACCTTGTCCTCGATGCGACCGCGAATCTGGTCCATGTCGAGGGTCACCGGTTCGCGTTCCAGCAGGTCTTCCACGCGCAACTGGCGCACCTGGCTGACGGAAGGCGGTTTATTGATCAATTCGCCAATGGGCGGCAGGATTTTGAAATCCACCTTGCACTCGCGGCATTTCGCGATAATTCTTTCGACCAGGCGGCCCTTGGCCTGGGGAATGGCAATCATGACACAGCTGGCATGCTGCTCGATGATCAGCTCATGCAGTTCGTCAGTGCTGCCCAGAACTTTAACTCCGTGGATCTTGACCCCCTTCTTGCTGAGGTCGTCGTCGACAAATCCCACCGGGTTGTGGTTGAGGGCAGGGTTCTGTTTCAACTCTCGGACGATGGCGCTGCCGGCTTCCCCGGCGCCCACGATCAGCGTGTTGCGCTGCGCTCCGTAGGTGCGAGCGCGTTCGGTGTAGGCACGTACCGCGAAGCGGGCGCCGCCCAGCACCATGATGGTAAGAAACAAGTCGATCACGACCACCGAGCGCGGATATCCCGGAAGCCGGAGGACAGCTTCTACCAGACAGAAGATCAGGGAAGAGCTCAAGAGCGAGGCCTTGCTGATGTCCAGCAGGTCGCTGATTCCCACATAGCGCCACCAGCCGTGCATCAAGCCACACCGGTAGGACAGGACCAGTTTGATCACCAGGACAAACGGGAGAGTCTTCCAGAACATCGCCCGATTGGCAGCGTCAAAGTCGGTGTCCAGGCGTAACACGAAGCTGGCGTAGTAGGTCAGCACGATGAGCACGGCTTGCGACGAAAAAATCAGCGCAGACCGATATTTCAAGAACCCGTTGCTCTCGGGCTTGACCTTCAGAGCGTTACTGAGATGTTCCATAGTTCCGGCGGACATGACTTTGTCTTCCCTCGTCAGTGTGCGAAATTGCATTCAGCCACTTTCCAACCCCGCGGTGTTTACGGCAGCAAGCTAAAACTGGGCCCGGGAAAGTCTATTAGTGCGCGCGGAGACGACGCGGACTCCGATCAGCGTTGCGTCGTGTCCTCGTACGTGTACCCATACCCGTAATGCTTGTAGTCGACGGAGTTCTGCTGTGCCGCGTTGAGCACGACCTGCAGAATGGGAGCTCCATGAATCTCGGAAAGCAGCTCTACACTGCGTCGCATGGCCTGACGGGTGGTGATGCCCGATCGACCGACCAGGATCACGGCGTCAGCCAAGGTAGAGAGCGCCCGCCCGTCTACGAAGGGCAGGATCGGCGCGGAATCGATGACTACGAACTGAAAACGTTCGCGCAGGTCCTGCACGATTTGCTGCATGGTCTGGGAGCAGATGAGCTGGCCGGCATTCTTTTTCAGCGTACCTGCCGGCAGGATCGACAGGCTGGGCATGCCCGGGACTTCAAGCAAGGTATTGTCCAGCGTCATTTCTTCGCGCAAGACTTCGCTCAGCCCCTCGTTCGAGGTCAGGCCAAAGGCGCGAGCCAGTCTTCCCTTGCGCAGGTCGGCATCCACCAGGCACGTCCGGCCCTGCTTGGCCAGTGCGTAGGAAAGATTCAGAGCAACCGTAGTCTTGCCTTCTCCGGGGAAGCCGGAAGTAATCAGCAGGGCCTGTGGAGGATGCCCGTGCTGGGAAAGCATGATGGAACCATAGAGAGCCTGCACCGCTTCGCCCTCAGGCGAGTTCGGCCTCTCCAGGAAGAAACTGTTAGTGAGCGAGTCCTCGGTGGTGGTTGAGGCCGTGGGCAGGAATCCCACAATGCGCTTTGACCAGGTCAAGCGCGCTTCCTGGCGCTCTGCTTCGCCGATAACAGGAATGATGGAAACGTTCGAGTTGCCAATCCATTCCTTGATGTCTTCGGGCGAACGCAGCTTGTTGTCCAGTTCTTCCGCTACGAAGGCCAGCATGACGCCTCCGAAGGCCGCGCCCAGAAGGCCCAGAGCCAGGTTCAGCACCCAGCGTGGTTTACTGGGAGTGTCGGGCACCAGGGCCGGGTCCACAATGCGAATGTTGGCCGACTTCGAAGCGGCGGCGATGCCCGCTTCCTTGATTTTGGCGTAGAGCGAGTTGTACAGGTCTACTTCGGTCTGCACTTCCTTCTTGAGCGCGGTGTATTGCGCCATTTGTCCTATTTCTTTGGTCGTGCCTTTCATCTCGGCCGCCATCAGCTGTTCACGCGCTTCGGCTGCCGCATAGCTGGCCTTCATGGAATTGACAATGGCATGCTTCTGGCTGTTCAACTGGCTCTGCAATTCATCCACCTGGCTCTGCAGCTTCTTCGCGACCGGGTGATTGCTGCCATAGACCACCAGCGTCTGAGAAAGTTCAGCACGCTGCTCCGCCAGTTTCTGGCTCAACTGCTGCACCACCGGACTGTTGCGAACCTCGGGAAGCGAATCGGGATTGCCGTTTTCGTTTTTAAGCAGGGCCTGGAGCTGGATCCTCTCCGCTTCCGCCTGCGTGAACTGGCGGCTGAGTTCGCCCATGTGCTCGGTGTAGGTGCTCTTGTCGCCTTCGATGTCCGAGACTCCGATGGTTCCCTGGAATTCGGCTAGGGCGCGGCTGGAAGTTTCCATCTTGCTGCGAAGGTCGTCGAGCTGTTTCGACAGCCACTCGGAAGCCTTCATGATGGAGTTGTGCCGATTCTGAAAGGTGTCATCGATAAAGGTCTGCACCATGGTATTGGCGATCAGGGCCGCGAGTTGGGGGTCATGGCTGGCGAAGCCGACCAGGACCAGACGGCTTGCGGTATCGCGACGTACCGTCAGGAGGCCGGAGAATTTGTGCAGCGCCTGCTTTTCCCGGAGCGTGAGTTGCATACCGCTGACGCTCGAATCCGGCGCCACGGCTGTCGAACTCTGGTCAGGGTTGTCGCCGACTAATTCGGGATTCTGGTCGAGGTGCAGCTTGCGGATAACGTCCACCGCAACGCCGCCACTCTGCAGGACCTGGGCCTGGGTTTCCAAATATTCGGAGTCGGTCGACCCGGCGCTTCCGTCCAACGAAAAAGTCTCTCCGGACGGGTCAATCTCCATGCGGGCCGTAGCTTCATACACGGGCCGAGTGAAGTATGTGACCCCAACCACGGTGAGAAACACGGCGATGCCGAAAATGGCGGACAGCCTCCAATGCTTCCCCAGGATGTCGAGCGCGCGCCGCCAATCGAGGGAACGGCTTTCCATCGCCGAACCGATAACGGAGGGCGACGGTAGCTGTTCCGAGTGAACGTCAAGATAAGTTGGCTGCTTGCGTTCAAAGCCGTTTCCCGCTCGCCGCATTAATTCAAAGTTCTTGCTCACGCCGTGCCTCCAGTGCCCGTATTGACTACCCGGCTCGGTCGTTCTGCCGGGGTAGCGTTTCCCAGTTCCCTCACTCGTGCGACTTGCCGGTCTGCAATTTCCTGAACCACCTGACAAACCTTAGGACTCAACCGAACGACTTACGATCCGCCGATCTCAGAATCGCGCTCCGTAAATCGCCATTCCGGTTGCGGTTTGAATGATTGCTTCCATGGTGCGCTTGGTCGCGCTCTTGGCCTTGCTGTTCGGAACAAAGATGATGTCGTCGGCTTGCAGATGAACATCCGGGATCTTGGATGAAAGCATGTCCCCGAGGGCCAGCGGAATCTCTTTCGGTTCGCCGCCCGGCAACCTTCGGATCAGCTTGGATTTGTTCATCGCCGCGGTCGGGTTCTGGCCTTCCGCCATAGCCATGGCTTGCAGAACCGTCATGCTGCCATTATCGATAGGCACTCCACCTGGCTTCTTAACATCTCCAACGATGTACACCAGGCCGGCCCTGGAGACCACGATGGTATCGCCTGGGAAAACATCGATATTGCTGCGAACGGACTCGGAAGCGTCATTCGACAGAGCTACCGTGGTCGGCGTCTGCGGGGTATCGCGATGGGTAATACTTACGAGTTTCCCGGCTCTGGCGGAGGTGCCACCGGCGAGCGACAAGACGTCAAACAGGGTGCGAGCACCCAGCAGGGGATAGACTCCCGGCTTCTGCACTTCGCCCAATACTGAGACTCCTTGGGTGGCATATTCTTTAGCAAAGACAGAAACTTGGGGGTCCCGGAAGAAGCCACCCGCGATCAGCTTTTTCGCGATGATTCCCTGAGCCTGCTCGGTGGTTTGTCCGGCCACCGCTACGGCCCCAATGAAGTTCAAGAAAATGGTTCCATCCGCGCTCACCCGTACCTCTTGATCGGACTCAGGCACGCCGAGAACGCTGACTTTGAGCAGATCACCCTCGCCGATCACCGGCACGCTGGGGTTCTTGCGCGGCGCGACGGTTGCGCTGCTTGCGGACGGATTGGTTGTCGACGCGGCCGGCTGCTCCAGCTTTACCGAGGAGGGTGCCTTGTCCTGCGACCACGCGTTGAGGTTGCCCGCGACGGTGACGAGTGCAAGCAGTAGAACTAAGAAGAATGGTGCCCGAATTTTTTTAAACAATTGCATGGTGACCTCTGATCCGGTCGTCCTGTTGCTTGCGACGCTCACCGGTCGTGTTGCGTATGCGGCCAAGTTGGAATCTCTATTCTTGGGATGTCTTTTCGGCTTGCGCCGTTGGCATGACTACCTACCCTTTTTGGTAGGCACTGCGTTCCCTCAGTCCCCCGCTGCCGCTGCTGTAACCGGACAACTGGCTGGCGGGAGGCGTCATATGGTATTGCTCGATCTTGTACAGCAAGGTGCGGTAGCTGACTTTCAGCAGCCGGGCCGCTGCCTTGCGGTTCCAGCGGGCCTGCTCGAGCGCGGTGGTGATGGCGTTGCGCTCGGCTTCTCCCTTGACGCTCTGGACCAGCGATTTCAGCCCCGAGATGGCGGATTGCGGCTCGGCCGAGTCGAATGAGAGCCCGGACTTTTCGCTCTGGGGCAGGTAGGCGTTCCAGAACGCCATGTCGCCGTCCGCGTCGGACGCGCCCAGGTTGGCTGAGCCATCGCCTACCACCAGGTAGCGCTTCACAAATTTTTCCAGTTCCCGAAGATTTCCCGGCCAGGAATGCTGCTGGCAAGCCTCGAGCGCCGCCGCCGAAAAGATGCGCGCCGGCAGGCTGTAACGCCGCGCCAACTGGTTCATGAAGTGGCCCAGCAGGAGCGGGATTTCCTCCTTGCGCTGGCGCAAGGCCGGCACATGCACGGTGAACGCGCTCAGACGGTAGTACAGGTCTTCGCGAAGTTTCCGTGAGGCAATCGCCTGCTCGATGTTGACCTGAGTGGCGGCCAGGATCCGTACGTCCATCTCGATCCGGGTGTCCCCATGGGCCCGGAAGAAGTATCCGTCCTGCAGGACGTGCAACAGCTTGACCTGCAGGTTCAGGGGCATTTCGGTAATTTCGTTCAGGAACAGCGTGCCTCTTTGACAGAGCTCGAGTTTGCCAGGCTTGGAGCGTCCATTGTTGTTCACTCCAAACAGTTCGCTCTCGTGCACGTCGGCCGGCAGGGTGGCGCAATTTACCTTGAGAAAGCGGAAGCCGGAGCGCACCGACAACTTGTGAATCAGGCGGGCCGCCAACTCCTTGCCGGTGCCATTCTCACCGGAGATAAGGACAGGCGCACTGGTTTGGGCCAGCAGTTCCGCTTGAGCCCGCATCTTGCGCATGCTGGGACTGGCGGCAACGAAGAACAGGTCGTCACCGATTTGCTCAATTTCGTCGGCTGCGATTTCGCTCTCACCGCTCTCGCTGTCATAAAAGAGCGAACGGCGGATGGCGGCCACGAGCTGTTCCGGCCGCACTGGCCGGACCAGATAATCCTGGGCTCCCAGGCGGATCGCTTCCAGCTTCTGACTGGCATCGTCTGAGGTAGCCAGAACGACCACTGGGAGGTCGGGACGGACCCGGCGCAGCCAGCGCAGGGTGTGCAGTCCCTCGCCGTCGCCGCGCATCAGGTCAAGCACGATAAGATCCGGTCCGTGTCCGGCGTGGACGCGCTCCAGGGCTTCCCAGCCACTGCCCGCGATTTCCAGCTGCCAGCCCGGATTTTCACCCGGAATCCAGTCGAGATCACGAGCCGATCTTTCCTTGCTCACCAGTAAAATTTGGGCTGATTCCATGAAATTTTCGATCAAGGGGGAGACTGGGTACAAAATCTTGTGCCAACTGCGGGGGGGAGACTCAAAGCGCTTCGACGTCGTAGCCTTCGACGCTCACCGCCAGAGAGCGCTGGATTGCGTCGACTGAGATAATCAGCGTGCGATCGCCATTCCGCGAGAGCAGCACGCCCTCGACTCCTTCGAGTGAACCGCCGCGAATGCGCACCCGCTGTCCGATCTTCAGAAAGGGATGGGCCGACCAGGGCACCTGCTGAGTGACCACGGTGCGCAGCGCATCGATCTGTTCGTCAGGAATCGGGACTGCTTCTCCCCGCATGCTGACGATGCGAAACACTCCGCTGGTGCGATACACACGCATGCGCTCGACACTGTTGGTGAAGGTCAGTTTGACGAACACGTAACAACTGAACAACGGCAGCTCAACTTTTTTCTTGCGATCACTCCAACGTCGAACTTCGGTGACCAGCGGCAAGAAAGTGGCTAAGCCTTGTTCCTGAAGTCTTTCACACACTACTTTCTCGTTACGCGCGCGGGTCTGCACCGCATACCAGTTTGCTGGCTCGTGCTTGATCATGGTGTCCGCGCTGAGATTTTCCGAGATTTGTTGACTGGTATTGATAGCTTCGCCCTCTGAGTCACAAGTGTGACCCTGGGATGACGCATAAATTGTCTGGAGCTTGGGGCAACGCAGGGGGGAGAGACTGATCAAAACTGCCCGAATAACTATTGCAGACTACTGCCGGATGCAAAGGCCTGCAAGAGGCATCTTAACCCGGCGAAGGTAATCTCCTACAAATAGAGAATGTAGTACCTATGTAGCAGGTATAATTACTTAGAGAATATAATCCTGTACAAAGCTTGTCACGGCAGAAATCTACGATCTTAAGGATCGTAGAATGTATTTCATATATGTGTATGATAACAGGTAGCTTATAATCATATATACGGTACGCAACCATGACCGTGTCCCAGATTACTTGTGTCCCAAAGTCATATTTACACATTTCACAATGAGACTTTTGTACCATAGTCGCCGAATGTTGCAATCTAGTTCAACTCTTCGATTGATTCGTTTCGTCAATTTACGCTAAAATCTCGAAAGCGCCGCCAGAACGGGGCCTCCCCCGCGAGTCCCTATTTTCTCCTCCCCTTGTCTCGGAGAAAAAATTCTCCGTCTGAAGTGATTTGTTCTCTACAGCCGTCGGCACAACAAGGGTCTGCGCGTGGTTCGACCTAAATTCTGCTGGGAGGAAGCTATGCAGCCAACGCCAACATCTGGGGCACAAACGATCCGCGTACTGGTGGCGGATGACACGCGGATTCATACTCAGTTGCTGGCGGATGCACTACGCCGTGATTTGCAACTCGAGGTGATCAGTCCGCCGGCGCAATCGCGCGACCTGGTCGCAGCCGTGAGGTTGCACCGGGTGAATGTGGTGGTGCTGAGCTCCAATCTCGACGAGGAGCCCTTGCGCGGCTTCGAACTACTCCGGGAATTGCGCGCATCCAACCCGGACATTTTCGCCATCATGCTGCTGGAATCCTCGAAGAAGGAGAGTGTTCTCCAGGCGTTTCGCGCCGGGGCCCGGGGAATTTTCAGCCGGCACGATTCGGTGGAGACTCTTTCCAGGTGCATCCGCAGCGTATACGAAGGCCAGATCTGGGCCAACAGTCAACAGATGTCGTTCGCGGTGGAAGCGCTGGCCACCTCCCCGGTGGTGCGCGCGGTTGATGCCAACGGTCTGAGTCTGCTGTCCAAGCGGGAAATGGATGTGGTCAGAAGCCTAGCCGAAGGACTCACCAATCGCGAAATTGCGGAGCGTCTTGGACTGAGCCAGCACACCATCAAGAATTACCTTTTCCGGGTTTATGACAAGCTGGGCGTGTCCAGCCGACTGGAACTGCTCTTTATGACTTTGACCCAGGCCGGCAGAAAACCATCCGCGGCGGGATCCGGCGCCGGCGGGGATCAATCTCCGGCCAAGTTTGGTTCCTTCTCAAAAGGCACAAACCCGCAAAACACCAGCAACCCGGCGGCCATCGAACCGCACTTGGGAACGGCCCGACAGCGCGGTACCAGGTACGGCAAACTGGAGAAGCAAGCGGAGGAGCGGGGTGCGTCAAAATCCAGAACCACTTTCATCGGAACCGATGCGCCGGATTGAAGAAATTCTCTCCACCGCGCGTTATCACACAGCCGATGCTCGAAGCGTGATGAGAGTGACCTCGGGTGGGCAGTTGAGACGCATGGGCACCCAGATGGTTCCAATTCCCACGTTGGTGTACAAGGTGAGCGGACCAATGCGTCGCAGGCCTTGGGGATACACTCGTCCCATCACCGGCAGGACAGGCGCGCCGATCAGCGGAAACCGTATTTGGCCACCGTGGGAGTGACCGGAAAGCTGCAGGTCGGCATTCTTAACGTAATTGGCGTAATCGGGTTCGTGAACCAGCAAGACGACCGCTTCGTCCTGTGGGATGCCTTTCAAAGTCAGCTTGAGATCGTATTTTCCCTGCAGAACGTCATCCACTCCCGCCAGCCAGAGTTGTTTGCCATCGCGCTCCAAAGGAACCGAGCGGTTGCGCAAGACCGAGACCCCGAGAGACTGCAGGACACGCGTGATATGAGTTCCGTCCGTGCCTACGTCGTGGTTTCCCAGGCAGGCGTGGATGCCCAACGGAGCCCGCATCTGGGCCACCAGCTGGGCACAAGGCTCGATCATCTCCGCGGCTTGGATCTGGCGACGCCGGTGCTCCAAGAAGGGTGCGGTAACAAAGTCTCCGGTCACCACAACCAGGTCGGGTCGCAATCCATTGACCAGATCAACAGCTTTTCGGATGGGTACGACGGAGAAATAATCATCGTAGTGCAGGTCACTGAGCTGAGCGATGCGGAGTCCGTCCCATGATCGGGGCAGACGAGAGAGAAGGATTTCGATCGAGACGACTTTCGGGTGATTGGCCTCGATCAGGGTGCCATCGCCAACCACGGCCAAGGCGCCGCCCGCCGCAACCGCAGCGCCTGCTTTCAGGAATTTTCGGCGAGACGTAGAAAATGACAACCGGCTAGGTCTCCTCAAAACCCACAATCACGTGTCGCGGGCTGGGCCGTCTGAAGCTTGGGATCGTTGCTGCGGTACCACTCAACGGTCCGGCTGAGGCCTTCCTCGAAATACACCTTCGGCTGGTAGCCCAGAAACTGCTCTGCGCGGGAAATGTCGGCGAGAGAGTGCTTCACATCCCCGGCGCGCTCGGGGCCGTATTTTACGTCGCCGGTGTATCCGATCAGTTTCTTCAGAATCAGGAAAGTCTGGTACAGATCCGTCCGCCGGCCGGTGGCAACGTTGATCACTTTTCCGGCGACCTGGCTGGCCTCGGCGCTGCAGGCAAGCAAATTGGCCGAAACCACATTGTCAATGTAAGTGAAGTCGCGGCTCTGCTTACCATCCCCGAAAATGGTGGGCTGTTCTCCGCTCAACATTTGATTGATGAACTTGGCGAGAACACCAGAATACGGAGATGTCGGATCCTGCCGCGGGCCGAAGACATTGAAATAGCGCAGGCACACAGTCTCCAGGCCATAGCAGCGGTAAAAGGACGTCATGTAGTATTCGCTGGCCAGCTTGGCCACCGCATAAGGAGAAATCGGGTTCGGCGGCATGTCTTCCCGTTTGGGTAGAGTCGGGGTATCGCCGTAGGCGGAAGACGACGCGGCGTAAACCACGCGCTTCACCTTGGCGTCGCGACTTGCGACCAGCAGATTCAGCGTCCCATCCACATTTGCGCGGTTGTTTCCCAGGGGGTCTTTGACTGACCTGGGCACTGACGGGATGGCTGCCTGGTGCAGAACATAATCCACTCCGCGGCAGGCTTGGTGAAGGGCGTCCAGATCGAGCAGGTCGACTTCGTGGAGGTCAATCTGGCGCAATACCTCGGCTACATTGTCGCGCTTGCCGGTGGAAAAATTGTCCAGGCCTCTGACTTCATGGCCCTGCGCCAGGAGCTCCCGGGCCAGGCTTGACCCAATGAAGCCCGCAACGCCGGTAACGAGGTAAGTTGCCATAGAATCTCAATCATACAGGATCGTTCAGAACACAGGGATAACCGCCAGCGTGCTCGGAAACCATAGTAAGTAAGGGAGACCATCGTTGAGAAATCTGGCCTGGAAGGCATTCACTCGCAAACAACTTTGCCGCGCAGGCTGGATTCCGATGTCAGCCCTATTTCAGTTTGTCTACTTCGATTGGATCACCCGCCGTGGACATGGGCTGGTCCGCCACAAGATCTGCTATCTGTTTGTAATCGGCGCAATATTTGTCTGTGCAGTTGTGTTCGGCACAACAGGTAAAGCCGAATTTCCAAGGGGATAGCGCGGCGTGAGCTTTGGTGGCGTGTTTCCGAAGTCAAGGTAGGAGAAGGCGAACTGGCTGCAAAACTCAGTGAGATGAAGATCGGTATTGGGAAACACATCTCTCTAAGCAATCCATCCAATGAGTGCGGCCGGGCGGTCACTTTCACGGGTCATAAATTGTTCCGCTTGATTCGTGGGCTTTCGGCCGAAAACAAACTCCTCGCTAGGGTCCTGAGAACCCAGAAGATAAGCGGCTTTGGGTCCAACAGTTGCTTTCCTAGTTCATGCCTCAATCACCCCGAGCGGTACCTTCGTCCGGCAGTAGTTCAAAATGCCTTCCAGATGATCCAACAACATGCGGGCTAGTTTCTCCATCGGTTTCAGCCGCTGCCAGCGCAACTGTTCGATCCAGCTCTGCAGGTAACGCAACCTGGCCCCTTCATAGGTGTAATTCCACAACTGCGAGAGGCTCTCCTTGAGGAGATAGGCTTTGAGAATGCGCCGGTTCAGTGCAAACAGCGCGTTCACCTGGCGTCGTTTCCCACGGTCCAGGTTGAGCCAGCTGGTCAAGAGCAGCCAGCGCTTCCCCCGTACCAGATCCCGTGCTGCTCCTCCTTTGCGGAAGAACTCGGCGCGCCGCACTTCGCCCACCGCTTGGCTGGCATGCTGCAGAATGTGAAACTTGTCGTAGATGATCCGGCACTCCGGCACCCACTGCTCCAGGCTTTGCCGAAACGGTTCCCACATGTCCACACAGGCGGCTCGAATCGCACTTCGTTGAAACGCACTCAGATGCTGCTCGAAAAACTCGTCCAGCGTCTCTTTCTTACGCTCCCGCCCGAACCACAGCGGTTCTCTCGTCTCCAGGTTCGTCACCCCCGTCAGAAACTTCTGTTTCTTCCCCACGTAGATCTCATCGACTCCCATCTGCCGCAAGGCCGGTCGGCGTCGCCCCTGGGCCCAGCGCTCCAGATACCGCAGATCGATCGCCCGCACCGTGCTCGCCGCCAAGGCAAACTGCCGGCCAATCGTCGTACCGATGCGCTCTCACAGGCTTGTCCCACCGCTTCCTCAAAGCGCTTGCGGAAGGGCGCCTTGCTCGGCAGCAGCGGTACTTTCTCGACCTTGATCCCGCAGTCCGGGCAGCGCACTCGATAGCTTGCGTCGCACCCATAGGCGCAGCGTTTTGGACTCTTCGGTGATCTCACTGCGATAGACTCGGTACCCCGGCCATTCAGAATCTTTGTCCATTCGCTCTCGCTCATCCTACCGAGCGTACTGAAAAATCCCCACCTCGAGAACCCCCGTCAATCGATCAGTTCCTCAGATTCCTGCGCAGAGCCCATTTTCGAAAACACTGCTATCTTTGGACTCATTGCCATTTTGGGAGGTGTTATCTTGGCCCTGTGGAGTGTTTGATTCTTTCATGGTGTCGCCTTATGAACGTGAAATACAGGGAAGGGCCGAAAGCCAAAGAGGAATTGGAGCGCACGATAGTTGCACTTTTTTAAAACTTGGACTACTTCTGCGGCGGGATCAACTTCTCTGCCTTCCTCTCACTTACCTTCACATTTTCCGTTCCGCCAAAAGGCATCTGGTCCGCTGTCAACGAGCGGGCTGGACTGACTCCGACGGCGGCTTATGAGTGCGCCGGTAGGCCTGCCTGAGTGACAGCTTGTCCCACAACAACTCCGACGTGGTCAGCGTGCCCACCTTCGGCACCAGGTCGAGCCGGTACTGAATCGCAAACAGGGTTGTGTAGATGGCGCAAACCGCGACCAATCCGACCACTACGGGTTTCAAACGGGGGCCGAGGTCCCGCATGAGCGTGGCCACGCCCAATCCGATCAGCGGAACACAGGAGGTCAGCGAGCGGATTCCGAAGGACTCGCTGTTGTGCCAGTTGGTCGGCATCGCTCCCATCACCGCCACTTCGAGAAAAATTACGAGGATGCACGGCCAGTAGAATGCTGTCGCTTTGCGAGCCCCAAAAAAGAGACCCAACACGCCCAGCGCTGTGATCGGCGTCCAGATAAACCAGCCGTGATTGGTGGAAAACAGCACGAGGTGCATGTAGTGGGGCGGGAAGTGCAAAAAGTCCTGACCCTGCGGAATGGTGAAGAAGCTGCCGTAAATGACCTTCCATTCCGTTAGTTGTGGAATCCAGCAGACCGCGGCGGCTCCGCTGTAGATGAACCACCTGCGCCAGGGCGCAAGTTTCCGGCTGCGAGAGAGTTCGAACAGGACAGGAATTCCGAGATAAAAAATATCCTGCCAGCGGCAGATTGAAAGGAAGCCACCGCAAAATCCCAACAGGGCCCATGCCCGTGGACTCGACGAGTCCTTGACACGCCACCACGCCAGCATGAAAGCCGAGGCCATCATGAAAGTCGCGGAATGCGACATCGGAGACAGGGTGTAATACCCGAGCGTGGTCGCGCACCACAGGGCAAACGTCAGAAAAGCCGCCAGCAGCGGACTCAGTCCGAAGTGTTGCAGGAAACGCGAAAGACAAATCATCCCGACGACGACGAACGTGATGTTGGCCAGAAAGTAGAAAAACAAAGCCGACTGCGAGTAGCCTTCCGCAGGCCGGCCAGCCAGGGCGTCCACGGCGGTGCCGGCGGCGAGAAATGGGATGGACAAGATCGGATAGCCGATGGCGAAAGGATTTTCCGGCTTCCCGCTGGTCGGCCGCCCCTGGGTCCGAAATACTATTTGGTGCGGCTCGAGAAACTGGAACTCATCTGTCAGGTCGTAGTCGCGATCAAACAGTAAAGAATGTGCGGTCGCGAAATAGTAGACCGCGTCCACGCCGGTGATCTTGACGATACTGCGGCCGCCGACGGGAGCGCGCTGAAGAACAAACAGGGCCGAAGCAAGGCCGAGCCCGAAGATGATCATCAACAACTGGGGCCAGTATTTCCGGACGGTAAAGCGAAGGTTGTGAGGGCTTTTGGAGTCTGACTCTGGCGAACGCCCGAAGCGGTCTTGCACGTTCTGAAACTCCGAGCCGCTCTGTTCCATCGGCTGAATTTTAGCACCAATGATCCACATCTGACGCCGTGACCGGGAAACCTGTGATACACATTTGAACATCTATACCTCGCGGAAGAAAATGAGCACTTGGAGAGAACTTCTTAAGATCGAAGCCTTGCCTTGCGACGTGACACCTATCGTCGCTCGGGGGAGAATTCCGGTCTTGGACGGATTGCGGGGAATCGCAGCTCTCCTCGTCCTTCTCTATCACGGATTATTCTCGATACATTTCGAGTCGTTGCCTCTGGTCAGTCTGAGCGCCCTCGGGAGACTCTCCGGGAGCGGCGTTGATCTGTTTTTCGTGCTGTCCGGTTTTTTGATTAGAGGCATTCTTCTCGATGGGAAAGATTCGCCGCACTACTTCAAAAACGTTTTATGTTCGTCGAGCGTACCGGATTCTTCCCCTCTATATGGCTGTCCTGGGGATATTCCTCCTGCGACTCGTCTCCTTCCACCTGTTCCCCGATTGGTTTGGAAACCCACAGCCCAAGAGCATTCCATTCTTGTCGTACGGCTTCTTCTTTCAGAATTTCTGGATGGCCTTTTTGGGTTCCTTCGGTTTGGCATTTTTGAGCCCGACCTGGTCGCTTGCGGGTGAGGAGCAGTTCTACCTCACCGCTCCCCTCATTGTGCGGCGGCTAAATCGAGGTACGCTGGCGAAACTTCTGCTCACGGTCATCATGGTCGCTCCCCTGTTGCGCATCTGGAGCCACATTGCGTTTCCCAACGGAAACCTGGCGGCCCTTGTTCTAATGCCCTGCCGTTCGGATGCGCTTTGTCTGGGCGTGCTGTACGCCCTAGCCTTTCGCACTCCGGCGTTGTGGAAGCGGGTTTACGCCAAGCATACTGTTCTTCTCTGGACAGCGGGCGGTATGGCAACTCTTCTTATATTGTTGACTTACAGCCCCCTGCTTTTCCCGGGTGCAATGTTGATCGGCGGGTACTCCCTGATCGCATGTTTCTATGCGTGCTGCCTGTTGATTGCGCTCACCAGCAAGGGCATCGCGCAGCGGTTCTTATCGCTCCAACCACTTACCAGCCTGGGAACGATCGCGTATTGCAGCTACCTGCTGCACTTGCTGTTGATCGATGGCTTGTTCGGAACATGGTTCCACTCCGCGTCATCGAGCATGCAGTCCGTCAGCGGACTCGTGGGCATTGGCTTGACCATCCTGATCGCGATCGCATCCTGGCAGTTTTTCGAAAGCCCTCTGTTGCGGCGCGGCCACGCCTACCACTACTAGGAAAATCTGGGCAGGCTCCGCAGCGAATCACGATCAAAAAGCGATTGAGGGATTGGCAGCGCCTTCACTCGTGATCGAGGAAGTTTCGCCGGAAGCCTGGGTCAATGCCAAGGCTCCCGGCGATTTGGTCGAGCAGTTAGTTAACTGTGACGGTCACCGTCGCGGTGTGCGTCAGGGGTCCTGAAGCAGTTCCTGTGACGGTCACGGTGTACACTCCGGCAGGTGTGCCGGGGTGGCCACCCCCGCCGCCTCCGCCTGAAGATGAATTGCCACCGCAGGCCGGCAGAATGATCAAGGTTGAAAACAGGATGCAGCCCAGGAGAAATCCCCAGAGCTTCTTCTTACGTGAAGAGATTCCTGTTCCCAGCAGCGCCAAGCCGCCAATCGGGAGCAACATGGCGTAGATGAGGCCTCGCGATCGCGGTTCGAGCGATGCCGTGGTCGCAGCTGTCGTATTCACCGTCAGCGTTGAGGTCCCAGTGCCGCTCGGCACTGAGGCTGGGTTGAATGCGCACGTCGGACCGCGAGTCGCGGCGGGGGCAACGGTGCAGGTCAAAGCCACAGCCGCGGTGAAGCCATTGACCGGGCCAATCGTGACCGTCGAAGTAGACGATGCTCCTGCCGCCACAGTAGCCGGAGAGAGCGCCGAGGCAGCCATGGTGAAATCCGGGACTACCGGCACAGTAACCGTGAGGCTGAGGACCTTGGTGTGAGTAACGGGTCCTGCACCGCTGACAGTCACGGTGTAACCACCAGCCGGCGTGGTCGCAGAGGTGCTGACCGTCAGAGCAGAAGTGCCTGAACCGCCCGCAATCGTAGGCGGAACGAAGGCGCAGGCCGGTGGCGGAGTCACCACCGGAGTAATGCTGCAGGACAACGCGACGCTGCCGGTGAAACCGTTCAGTGGCGCGATGGTAACGGTGGAAGTAGCGGCTACTCCCTGTGCCACTGACGGGGGCGCAAGATTCGTCGCATTGATCGTGAAGTCCGGCGTGAGCTTGAATGCGACCGTCTGCATCACCCAATTGCCGCCCGCGACCACAGCGGTAGCCTCGCAGCTGCCGACCGCGGACGTGATCTGGTGTTCGGCATTGTCGCCATTCGGACGAGTCAGGGCCACAGTGGTGAAGCCCGTGCCCGGACCGGTAACGCTACCGGCCACCGTAGCTCCGGCTACGACCAGTTCCGTCGGAGTGGTGGTGGTGCAAGCGCCGCTGTCGGCAAGGTTGGAGGTGCCTACGGCGCCCGCAGTCACGTCAACCGGGTTCGTAATATCCAGACCTTTATATTCCAGCACGCGTACGTCGGGAGCCGCCGCCGCCTGGCTGAACGTAACCGTGACCTCATTGGGATTGCTAGCCTCGCCAGCAATGTTTTTGGCGAAGAAAATGGCCTGGCTTAACCCCCCTCCCGTGAGGAGCGGAGCAGCAATCGTGTAAGTGTTGCCTTCAGAGTCCGTGACCGACGAAACCGTTGCGGTGGCGTCGTTCCAGCCGATGATGACCACGTTTAGATTGCCCGCGGTCTGTACGTTGGGCATGGTAACGGGAACGGTGGTCAGAGTGCCGCCCGTAGCTGCCGCAGCGCCCTGAATGTAGTTGATCGGTCCGCTGCCCAGCGCATAGGTGAACGTATCCGGCGCGATGATCGAGCCCCCGTCAGGGTTGGTAACTGTGACATCGGCGGTGCCCACAGGGAGTGCCGGAGTGGTAGCGGTTATCGAGGTCGGACTAACCACTTGTACATTGGCTGCTGGCAGGTTGTTAATCGTGACCGTCGCATTGTTTTGGAACTGGGTACCAGTAACGGTAATTGGCGTCCCACCGTTCGTCGCACCTGTCGCGGGAGCCACGGATGTAAATGTCGGCGGGACCACCAGTACGAATGTGTAAGCCCCGACGGACGAGGAGGTCTGTCCATCCACATTCATCACGGTGACGTCCACCGGGCCAACCGGATGAGCCGGAGTAAAGCAAGAGATCGTGTCCCCACCATCCTCGGCGCAATTTAAGGCGGAAAAGCCACTGGGAGCTGTGCCAAAAAAGACCGTGGCGCCCGGCTGAAAGCCGGTGCCGAAGATTGTCACGTGCGTTCCGCCGGTGCTCGGTCCGTTGACCCCCAAGATGGGGGTAACAGCATCAATCACCGGAGGGGCATAGGTGATCGCCGTGGCGCTGAAACCTGCCACCTGCATCAGCCAGGAGCCGTTGGTCAAGGTTGCGGTCGCATTATGAGAACCAGCCGGCAGAGTGGCATTGGAATCTTCGACGATGTCACCGAATACGGGAGTGATGAGGCGCGAAGTAAATCCTGTGCCGGCGGCGGTAAACGCCGCGCCAGTCGTGCCAGCTCCCAAAATCAAATCAGTTTGCGTGGTGGTGGTCGCGAGGCTGTCCGCCGCCGTGGAGACACCGGTGTTCCCTGTCCAGGTGTCGAGCGGGAAGGTTGTGCTCAGCCCGCTGTACTCGAGGATGCGCACGTCAGGAAAGGCGGCAGCCTGATTGAAAGTCACCGTAACGGTAGGAGCGGAGTGGGGCGCAACAAGAATGTTCGGGGCGTAGTAGATCGCCTGCGACAAACCATGACCCGCAGTAGTGCCCGCCAACCGGTAGGGATTGGTGTTGTCGTCCACCACCGATACCACTGAAGAAGTCGTGTCGCTCCAGCCGACTACCACGACGTTAAGATTGCCCGCTGTTTCGGGCGTCGTGTATGTCACAGCCAAAGTAAGAGCGCTGTTGGAAGTATTGCTGTTCACTTGAACGAAGGTCTGGCCGACCGCGAGTGCGGGCAGCAGCAGCAATCCGATCAGAAGTGCAGCGATTCGAAGGGGGGTGACTGAGCGTGCAGAGTGGCGGGCGAAAAGCGAAATCATATTCATAAGTTTAACCAATCGGCCAGTTGGAGGTAATGGCCCAAACGAGTACCGGTGGGGAGTCGATCCGGCAGTCAGATGCTGACCGGTCGGATCGGGTTTGCCGGAAGCCAGGCGGTGTCCCAGTGGAGTTACCTGCCGTGGCTGCCGACTATGAAGCGACATCATCACGCTTTGCTGCTCTTAGTGAACATGCATCTCCTTACGCATTGGAAGTGCCGACTCGGTTACGTGCTTCCTTTGGAAGACATAGCGCGGCGTGGGCACTCGCTCCGGGTGCAGTTCGACATTGGCAATCGGAGCTGCCGGACCTGAGACTTTCACCCAGCTCCCCAGCGAAGGAGTTCCAGCCTTGTTGACCAGGAACAGCATGTAGTAGCCGGGAGGGGCAATGTTCGAATTCGGAGGCTCGCTTACGGTGAGGCTTCCGGAAACGGAGGTGAACGACAAGCCGACGTAACGCTGGTCCATGTCGAATGAATGGGTGACTGAACCGGCTTTCATGAGAACCACGGATGCGATGCTGGCTGCGTCCGGAGTTGCCAGGTTGAACGAACCGCCGTAGCTGACCGAAGCCGGCGGGTTGCCGATGGTGGGCCTGGTAGCGAGGGTGCCATCCGAATTGAAGAGATACGCCGGCTGGTAAATCTCGATGTGGTTCTCGAATACGCCCTGCGCCGGGTTACCGCCGGTGATGGCGACCGTTGCATCCGGCAGAAGCAATTGCACGTTATGATACAGCCTGGGGAAAACGTTCGATCCCGCGGATGAGAACGAGTTGGTCGTCGGATCGTAAATCTCTGCCTTCAAACTGGCAGTGCTTGCGTCTTCATCCTGAGCGGAGCCGCCGTCCACGAGGACCTTGCCATTGGGAAGGATCGTGGCTTCCATCTCCACTCGTGC
This sequence comes from Terriglobia bacterium, assembly GCA_963803605.1. GTDB lineage: Bacteria > Acidobacteriota > Terriglobia > Terriglobales > Acidobacteriaceae > JAIQFF01. Next base: position 155,729 of record CAWDNG010000019.1, on the reverse strand, counting down.
CTGGGCCATCTTTGGTCCCTGCACCCAGCAGGGGGCGAAGTTCGGGCAGCTCGCGGATATCTGGAAGCCAGCCGGACTTAGATCAATGAGTTCCGTAGTATCGGTGCCGGGATTGTCGCCGCCCAGGATCATGACTTTTGGGTTGTAGTTATTTTGCGGCGTAAGTGGCAGCAGTACGGATGAGCCGTAGGTTCGCTCTCCATTGGGATCGTTTAGCCCGGGATAATTTGTCCACGCGACCAGCGTCCAAGTCTGGCTGGTGGGATTGAAGTCAAGGGTGGCCGACGACGGCGCGGAGTAGAAGATGTGGCCGGTCGGAAGCAAGTGCATTCTGGGATACAGCGGAAATCCGAATCCTGGGAAGTCAGGAATATTGGGATTGCCCGGAATTTCGGCGCCCCATTTCGTGCCGTCCCAGATCTCGGTGGTGTTGTTGTAATTGCCGTCGGTGTCGTTGAGGCCGCCGGTGGTCATCATGCGGCCGTCATTCATTTCAGTGACGGTTGGATACCAGCGTCCATGGGCCGTGGGAGCCACATCCACGAACGACTCTGTGCCAGGATCGAAAATCGAAGTATTGGGCAAGCCCGTAAACGGAACTTCACCCTGGACACCGACCACCGCCAGGGCCCCGTATGCTTTTGTGCCACCGTTGATCAGCACTCGGCCGTCCGGCATGATTGACATGCCGTTGCAGAACATGTCCCAACCGACGGGCATCGGGGTGACCTTGCCGCTCGCCAGGTCCAGAATCGCCGCGCCCTGCGGATACTGCGGTCCTGAGGGGCAGCCTGCCAGGGTCGGAGGACAGTTGCCGGAGCCCGAGACGACGAGAATCTTTCCGGTATGAAGCAGGGCCGCGTGAATCGGATTGATCGGCATGGTAGAGGGCAGCGTGCTCCACATGCCCGTGGGATGACCCGTGGAGGTGTGTCCGGAATGGTCGGGGGTCGAGGGAGAACCCATGCTGCCGCCTCCGCATCCTGCGAGCGCAAGGGAAATCAGGGCGATCAGCGCCAACATCGGAAGTCTTCGGTTCTTGCTCATTTCTTTCAAGGTCTCCAAAGCGAATCCAGGTTTTGAATTCACGGGTTCACGATCGTTGGAATCATGGTTGATCATCTTGTGCTTACTCATTGAGCCGATGCCGTTTCGACTGGCGTCGTATTGGTGAGCCGCGTGAGATACGGGAAGAACGGTGTAACTTCGAACGGCATTTTCTCCTGCGGCGAAAGCAGGACCACCGGCTTGGTCTTCATCATCTCCAGACGGTTGCTCCAGGGATCCAATTTCACTCGGCCGCCCAGCGGAAGAGCGGCGATCTGATCGATGCGCAGCATCTCGAGTTGCGGAGCCCTGCTGAGCACGCCGGACATCCGAATCGTTTTTCCGCCTTCCATACGGTTGCCCAGGTGAGGCCGGATCAGGCTCGTGAGTTCCGGAGCGCGGGTCTCGAGCGCTTTCAGGAACAATCCAGCCTTGGCCAGTTTGTCCTTGTAGGGAGAGTTCGCCAGCAAGGCCATGGCTTTATTGTCCGCCGCCTCTTCTTCTGCTGGGTTGCGGCTGAAATCTATGCGCTGGAAGGTGCTCTGATCAGGGAAGAAGAACCGGTCATTGAAGGCAAACCGGGTGTCGATGCGGTGACCTAACGCGATGTGGCTCAATTCGTGGGCCAGGGTCATCGCCAGGGCGCCTTCATCGGGAAGGACGTCCAGCAGGCCGCGGCTGATCACGATGGTGTGTCCGATGGTGAAGGATTCCAACGGCGAAGTCAGCAACACCCGGCAACGCACGTCAGGAATAATCTGAAGATTGTTGGTGATGATCAGGTTGTTGACCACGGTTTGCAGGATCTTGTCGACGTCGCCCTGGGGCGCGATCAGCCCAACTCTCTGCAGGTGATCGAGAGCGTTGTCCTCGGCCGTGCGCTCCCACATGCGCTGGGCTTCGACCGGGCCAGCTTCTTTGGCAGCGTCGGTCTGGTCGGTGACCGCATCAACCTGGATTTCGGCGAATTCCCCTTCGTGTTTAAGCGGTTCCGGATCGTAGCTCCAGAGCCGGGTCTGCGCCTTGAAGTGCAGGCCGGGAAGCAGCGGGCCAGCGCTTTTCAAATTTGACTCTTCGATGAAGACATACGCCGGCAGCCACACGCCCGCCTGAAGATTCAAGCGCCAGCTGTCAAAATGCAGGTAGTAGCTGTAGCGGGAATGCGGAGAATAGGTCCCGTTGAAGCGGACGATGTTGTAGTCGTGGTCCTCAACCCAGATCCGGCCCAGGAAGCGGCCGCCTTCGTTGCCTTTGGGTTGAACGTCGAGGACGATGCAGCGCACTTCTCCCAAAAATTCCTGGCGTACGAATTTGAAGTCGTAGTTCTCCTTCTGGAAATCGCGGTCGAGCATGACCATCTGGGCGAAGCCCAGGGGCAGGAACTTGCGCGAGAACAAGCTGGGAAACGGGTTCAGGGCCTTGAGCTTCAGACCAGTCTGCTTTTCAAACAGCTGGTCTTCGACGCCATCGCTCAGGTCAAGGCGTCCCAGGAAATATTGGTCGCTCTTGGGCACGACCACCGAGTCCTTATCCGTCTTCAGGTTCTGAATGTAGGTCTCAGCCAGTGGATGCCGGTGCTTCATCTGTTCGACGAAGGTGCGCTCGCGCGCAATGACGCGATCCACCACTTCGTCAATCGACATCCGAGGCATCACGGCCAGCGACTCGCTCTTGGTGACGCCGTAGTTGCCGTAGATAGTGACGGAGGTGGCGGTCGCCACCTTTACCGGAAACGTAGCGCTGGTCGCGCCGGCGGGAACGGTGACGCTGGCCGGGACCAGGGCCGAACCGACGGGATCGACCGCCAGCGACACTTTGGCTCCGCTGTCGGGAGCGGCCATGTTCAGAGTGACCGTGGCTTCAACCGAGTGGCCCTCAGTGACGCTGGCCGAGCTCAGGTTGATTGAGGACAAGAGTAATGGCGAATCCTGAGCGGAAACAGAGCCGACCAGGCTCAAGCTCACCAGTAGTGCAAGAATAATGGTTCCAATTATGCGCATAAGATGGTTTGACCTCGCTGCCTCAGAGCCTTTCGCCAGCATATGAATAATCGCCGAGATGCTTCCGATACCAGGAAACGGCATGTTACCGACCTGCCTTTCGACCCAGAAGATTCCAGTTAAATGAGAAATTTGTGAACACCGAGACTCCGCCAGAGGACTGACCTGACTGGAAACGAGTCTCGTGAAGATAAGCCGCGCCGATTTCGGTGTAGATATCGCCCCGTGGCAATATGGCTTTCACTCCGCCGCCGCCCGTGGCTTTGTTGTCCCAATCGAAACCCTTGCTGTCATGGAACACGGTGGCCTCGAGATAGGGCACCACGGTGAATCGGCTGAATCTCTTTGCTACTACTCCCTGCGTGATGTAACCCGTGCCGAGAATGTTTCCCTTCTCGACCGGTGACAGGTTTCCGACTTCGATCCAGGAAGATCCAGGGAAGCGGCTCGATTTCCCCGCTACCGGCTGCCAGCCAAACCAGTCCTGAACGAAAACTGTGAGCCCGCTTCTGTCGACGCCCTTGAAGCGCTCCTCGTAAGAGTAGGCAGAGCCAATGCTGATCATGCCCTTGCGGAAGTACTTGTTGACCTTCATACCGAGGCGGGGCTGGACTTTGTTGTTCCAGTCGTAGCCTTTGGTGTCGAGAACCAGACCCATTCCCACGAAGGGAGTGACGGTAAGTGATCCCGAGTAGGTGGAAAACATCGCCGCGCTTTGTTCCACGTAGGATTGAAGGTAAAAGTTGTTGTGCTCGATCGGGCTCAGATTGCCGATTGACGTCCAACCCTGCCCAGGTAAACCAACGGAGTCGGCCAGGCTGCCTTGCAGCGCGGACACGGCAGCCTCCTGCGCGGCGGAAATTGTCGTCAGTATCAGAACTGCGATCATCACAAACAACGACTTGGTTTTCATGACTCCACTTTTCTTCTTAGTACCGTTTGACAGCAAACCAACCTTTGACCTGTTTCCTCTGAACGACCACCTTCCAGAAGCTGTACAGGAAGACAGAACAGTCCACGAAATGCAACAGCGGGTACATCGGTGAAAAAATGAAGACATCAATACGGCGGTCGCAAATTCCACAGATCATCGACAGAAAGATGAGAACGATCATGTCCATGCCGGCCCCGTAGAACGCGAGCCGGGGATAAATGAGCAGCCAGACCGGCATCAGGAGAAACAAAGTGGCGAAGACCACGCCTTCTCCCATCAACAGCTTGTATTCCAGGTCGATCTTCGACAGGCCGGCGAGCATGCCGTATTTCCTGCCCACCTGCCAGGCGCCGGTATGCCAGCGATACATCTGCTTTACGTAGTCGCGAAGCGTTCTCGGGTCCTGTGTCGAAACCACGGCGTGTTTCTGGTAAACGATTTTGCCCAGCTTCTTGCGATGAACCTGAATGGTGCAGTCCATGTCCTCGACGATGGTGTCGTTACTCCAGTCGAGCTGGGCGAACGCGTCAGAGCGGAAGGCCGCGGCGCAACCGGGGGTCACCGTGATCACGCCCATGTTGCTCTGCCCGTCCTTGTAGACAGCGTGCGAAATCCAGTAGGCCAGGCAGCGATATGCGGTAAGCCAGTTGTGCGGAGTGCTCTTGGCCCGGCCGCACACCACCGCCACGTCAGGTGCGCCAAAACTTTTCTTGACAGACTGAAAATAGTCTTCGGAAACCTGGGTGTCGGCATCCATCAGGCAGACGTAGTCGTAGCGCCGGACCAGCTCGGAGGTCGAAGCCAGGCGGGCCAGGCTGTGCGCTTTCCCGATGTTCTTTTCGTTTCTTGCCACGTTCACACCGAAGGAGCGGGCGATGTTGCCCGTGCCGTCGCTCGAGCCGTCATCAATGACGTACACATCCGCGGGCAGAAGGCCGGCTTGCAAAATGCTTCGCAACGTTCTTCCGATGCCCACCGCCTCGTCCTTCGCGGGCAGCATTACGCAAAGCCTTTTCACAGTTGACCTTTCACAAGCAACTCGCGTGAATCGAAAGCCACCGAGTAAACCCCATCCTTGCCCCGGCGCAGTTCACGTCCCGCCTGATAGAGACGTGCGCGGTTTGAACCCTCGATCGCTACCCTGAGGACAACCCCGGACGGGAACGGAGCCGGGACTTGCCAGTTAAATTTCTTTTCGCCGTTTGCCACTTGGGTATGTGCTGCTTCCAGGATTTTCTGGGCGCGGAAGTAAGCGGCCACTTCTCCGAAGGGCGCGACCCAGAGACCCCTGGGTTCCATCGCCTTCACGTAGTCCAGAAATTCAATAAACGTATTGCTGGGGATAGGCTCGAATCCGGTGGAGGCATCGCCGATGCCATGGATCTGAAGAATGGTCCAGGCCTTGAGCGAAACATCTTTGTCGATCCAGCCCCGGTACGTGGCGGCGTCATACTTGGTGTAGCTGGGCTGGCTGGGCAGGTTGTACCAGTCAGGCTGGACGTCGGACTTTATGTAGACCAGAGTGCCGTCCCCGCGTCCACCGCGCGCAGCGAAGTCATAGCGCCTCACCCAGTACAGCAGGCCGGGTGAAACCTCAGTGTAGGGATAGGCGAAAGTGATGACGTCCGATTTGAAATTGCTGTCCAGAAATTGCTTGGCATCCTCAACCTGCAGCTCTTCACCGGCCTTGTTCAGATCAGTGGCATGCTCGTGAGTTACGGAGTGATTGCCGATCTCGTGTCCCTGGGACTGGAGTTTCCGCCAATCTTCCAGCCGGGTTGTTTTGGAAACGATAAGGAAAAAAGTGGCGCGCAGATGACGCTTGTCGAGTTCGGGAGCTACGACGTCGAGGTGAACCGCGCGCGAGTCGTCGAACGTGAGTGACAGCGCAGCCTCGTGGTTGTTCCACGGCAGGACCTTGAGCGTAGAAGTTTGCGCAGAGCAGCAGCCCGCCAGCAAACTCGCGATCAAGATCAGATGGACAAATATTGTCATCGCGTAAATCGAGGAACTTTCATGCATACACAATGCAACCCCGATGCCAACGGGCAGAAGTTACCCTCTCGCGTTTGGCGCTACTCAGTTCACGATTGACGCATGTCGTGGAATCGTTGTCAGCGACGGTACTTAGCGGGATCAGTCCGCCCAAAAGCCGCGCGGGAAGCGGCATGAGGGTAACGTCCGAAAACGGCCCACGAACCGCCGCGACTGGTTACCTAGGTAACGCGCGCCACTGATCTGCACGGAAGAGCATTTACCCGGAGAGGAAAACATCTTCCACATTCATGCGCATGCTTCGTGCTGCTGGATACTTGCCGGCCTCATGAAGTTCAGGCAGAAGCCAATCACTGGTGTTTGGATTAATGAATTTGAATTCGGTAAGAACGTTGACTTCCCTGCCGGCCACATGGACGAAATCTATACGGCGAGCGCATTGAGATCGGTGTACGGTTCGGGAGCTACCAGCGCAGCGCCGGTCGGAACACCTACGCCTATGTTGTTGGTAAGTGCGACGGGCCTGAGTTGCACGTCAAAGGTGAGGACATCCAATCTCGCGCCAGGTAGCGTGAGGGAACACCGGGACAAGTTCGCTCACCTTTGCAGGCGTCAGCGACTAGCCCTGGTTGGCGATTTCCTCAGGCAACGGAACAGCGCGGCCAGCGTTCAGATAATGCCGTCAGGCAACGGGCTCGCCGCAGGAATCGGTGCCCCTGTCGTGGCGTGCCCCGACGGCAGGCAAGGTCGTCAGCTAGAACATGTACCGCTCGAGTATCAAGGGCTCGTACGGCCTGCTCGCGAGCGCTATCCGGTGGCACGTACGTTGATCAGAGTCCGCAGTCGGGCACTCCTTACTTACTGTTGTGACCGCTGTCGACAGTGAGGGACGGGAAAGCGTCTATTCCAACGAAATGAGAGCTGCGATCCCATATTCCACCAAACGTTTGTCAGCTTTCAGCTCTCAGACTGTCAGACGAGCACCTGGCAATTGGCAACTGAGCGTTTGGCCGGACGGGATTTCTCTGAGCCCAAGAGTCGGCTCGGCACGGAGTCGGACCAACGGTTCGCCCGGCGATTGACAAAAAAGACCGGCCTGTAGACTTCCCAGCCCTGAAAATTGGACTCGTAAGAGCCTGAATCGATTAATCAACTTCTGTCGGTGACGCAGGCGCAAATCCTGATGTGGATGTGCAATTTGTTGCGATCCGTTCGTATTGACAAACCCTCTAAAATCAACTATCAATTACACAGTTCGTTTGCTTTCGCGAACGAGCACTCTCCCCCGTAGGACCCCCGATCTCCAGACCCCAGCTTGCGACGCGTCCCAGCGTGTCATGAGCTGAAGGAAAACTCGTGCGTTAAAGAACGAGGCCAATCCCATGTCCCGTGGTGCGTCTGCACGTTTAGCTCGAACCTTCTTAACGCTCTTCATAGTGCTTGCAGCATCAGTTCCCCAAGCAGTCGCCCAGGCGGATGTGAAGGGTCAGTGGAGCACTTTGAACTACTCCATGACCATTAATCCCATTCATGTGGCCCTGATGCACAATGGCAAGATTCTGGTCACTACCGGCTCAGGGAACTGTCCATCGTCGCAATCGGGTTGCCCGTCGGGCCCACCGTACAACGGGTCAAACCACTCCGGTGCGGTGGTCGTGGATCCAGTTGGCAAGACAGTTACTCAGCTTTCGGTAGCATGGGACATGTTTTGCAACAGCATGACTGCACTCCCGGACGGACGAGTGCTGGTCAACGGTGGCACCCTTTTCTATGATCCGTTTCGCGGAATTCAGAAGAGCAGCCTGTTCGATCCGGCGACGAACACCTTTGCGGACATACAGAACATGGCCCATGGCCGTTGGTATCCGACCGTAACCTTACTCAGCGACGGCCGGGTCATGACTTTCTCGGGCTCGGACGAGAATGCAGTCACGAACCAGACAGTAGAACTCTACACGGTGGGCTCCGGATGGAGTTCGGCGGTCGACGCTGGTTGGACACCACCGCTGTATCCCCGGATGCACCTTCTGCCCAACGGGAAGGTCTTCTATTCCGGGTGGACCCCTACGAGCATGCTATTCAATCCATCCAACCAGAGCTGGACAACAGTTGCTAACACGAAACTGGGTGCCGCGCGGACTTATGGCAGCTCGGTTCTGCTGCCTTTGACGCCAGCCAACAACTACGACCCGAAGGTACTGATTCTCGGCGGAGGAAATCCGTCAACGGCTACAACCGAATTGATTGATCTGGGATCGTCGTCGCCGTCCTGGTCCTGGGGTCCGGACATGTCTGAACCGCGCATCGAGATGAACGCCGTGATCCTGCCCACCGGGGATATCCTGGCATTGGGCGGCTCGGCCAACGATGAGGATGCAACTACCGCTAGCCTTAACGCTGATTTGTATGACCCGGGCAGTAACACTTTTTCCTCCGCCGGGGCCAATACTTATCCCCGTCTTTATCACTCTGTTGCCCTGCTCCTGCCGGACGCGACGGTATGGATTGCCGGCAGCAATCCCTCACGCGGGACCTGGGAATCGCACATGGAAAGTTACAAGCCCGCATACCTGTTTACCCGGGATGGAAACAATAACGTGGTTGCAGCGACACGACCGACCATCGCGAGTGCCCCGAACAGCATTGCATGGGGTGGGCAGTTCTCGGTTTCGACTCCGGATGCGGCCAGCATTTCCCAAGCCGTGCTGGCGCGGCCGGGTTCGTCCAGCCATTCCTTTGACTTCGATCAACGTCTGGTAGGGATGTCGTTCACGGCGGGGTCGGGATCTCTGACGATTACAGCGCCACCCAACAGCAAGATTGCACCGCCGGGATACTACATGCTGTTCCTGATCAACAACAACGGCGTGCCGTCGGTAGCGAGTTTTGTTCTATTGGGCAGCTCCGGTCCAAATCCGGCGCCGACGGTGAGTGCGATCTCGCCGACAAACGGCTCAGGCGCTGGCGGGACGGCGGTGGTCATCACGGGTACGGGTTTCCTGAATGGAGCCACGGTAAAGTTGGGGGGCACGGCGGCGACCGGCGTGAATGTCGTAAGCAGTACGTCGATCACAGCGACGACCGCGGCACATTCGGCGGGAGCGGTGAACGTGGTGGTGACCAACACGGACAACCAGAACGGAACCTTGACCAACGGTTATAGCTACAGTCCCACCAACCCGGCGCCGACAGTGAGTGCGATCTCACCGGCAACGGGCACAACCTCTGGCGGCACGGCGGTGACCATCACGGGCACGGGTTTCCTCTCCGGAGCCACGGTAAAGTTCGGGAGCACGTCGGCGACCGGCGTGAATGTGGTGAGCAGCACCTCGATCACAGCGACGACCCCGGCGCATTCGGCGGGATCGGTGAACGTGGTGGTGACCAATACGGACGGCCAGAGCGACACGCTCACAAGCGGCTACAGCTACACCAACCTGGCACCGCAGGTGAACTCCGTCGCGCCGAACTCAGGGACCGCGGCCGGCGGGGCGAGCGTGACCATCACGGGCACGGGTTTCCTGTCGGGAGCCACGGTAAGTCTGGGAGGCACGGCGGCCACTAACGTGAATGTCGCGAGCAGTACCTCGATCATGGCGATCACCGCGGCCCACGCCGCCGGAGCCGTGAGTGTCGTCGTCACCAACAGCGATACTCAGAGCAGCACGCTGTCGAACGCCTACACCTACATCGCGGCGCCGACAGTGACGGCGATCAATCCCAACACCGGACCTATCGGCGGTGGCACCGGGTTGACGATCACGGGCACGAACTTTGTGTCCGGAGCCACGGTGAGCTTTGGCGGCACTGCTGCGACCGCAGTCACGGTTGCCGGCAGCACTTCGATCACAGCGGCGGCTCCAGCGCATGGCGCGGGAACAGTAGATGTTGTGGTCGCGAATCCGGATGGTCAGAACGCCAAATTGGCGAACGGTTATGCCTACTCAGCCGCCGAACCAAATCTCGGTTTGGGCGTGCCCTCCGGAGATCCAAATTCGGCAACCATAGCAGCGGGACAGACCGCTACTTACACGCTTTCCATCGGGGGTGACGGGATGAGCGGGACGGCTTCGCTCAGTTGCACCGGCGCACCCGCGAATGCTACCTGCTCTGTGCCTGCGACTCTGGCATTTAACGCGACGACACCCACAACCTTCACCGCCAAGGTCGTAACCACGGCGCGCATATCCGCAGCCCTTCCTCGCCCTGGTGTCGGGCCGGCATCTCCTACGCCGGCGTCGTGGCTGTGGACCCTCTCGCTGGGAATGTTGTTTGTACCCGGAACACGTTCGCCCAAGCGGTCTCCCCGCCGCTGGCCACGCTATCTGTGGCTGGCGCCGCTGGTGCTGTTGCTGCTGACAGTTTCTTGCGGAGGTGGTGGCGGCATGGGCAATGCGCAGCCGCAACAGACCGGCACCCCAGCCGGTACCTATAGCGTGATTGTGCACGCGAGTGCTAACTCCAAAACCGGAGCCACGTCCCTGACATTGAACGTGCAGTAGAGGGATTACCGATCGAGCTACAAGTGAGCGCCGATAGTCTTCGGGCACGAGTCGGCGCTCACAACCCCGACAGGAGTGACAACAAGAAGATTCTTAGGCTACCTACTCTCGGTTGACGAACGGAAGGTCCTCACAATGCAGATGGTAGAATGCGGCGAACTCAATGCTAAAGATCTCAGACGGAGTCTCATGGACGTAGGCCCGACGGCTCCAGACCGCTTGCTGGGCTACAGCATCATCATCCCCGCCTACAACGAAGGCGCACGTGTCGGCGCCACTTTGGAAAAAGTGCTGGCTCATGTGGCGGAGCGAGGATGGGATGCGGAGATCATCGCGGTGGACGATGGCTCACGCGATAACACGGTGGAGATTATCCGCGGTTACGCGCAAAAGAATCCTCACCTGCGGCTGTTACAGAACCCAGGGAACCGAGGCAAGGGATACAGCGTGCGCAACGGGATGCTGCACGCGCAGGGTGAACTACTGCTGTTCAGCGATGCCGACCTTTCTGCTCCCATCGAGGAAGCTGACAAGCTGTTTGGCGCAATCGCCGGTGGCGCGGACATTGCCATCGGCTCACGCTGGCTGCAACGCGATTTGCAGACTCAGCGCCAGCCGTTCTACCGGCAGATCTTTGGACGCATTTTTAATTTGCTGCTGCGCATCACGCTGGGTCTGACTTTTAAAGATACGCAGTGCGGCTTCAAGGCGTTCACGCGTGACGCGGCAAAGGAAATCTTTCCGTTGCAAAAGATTGAACGCTGGGGTTTCGATCCCGAACTCCTGTTCCTGGCCGGGAGGCTGAATTTCAAGGTGGAAGAAGTTCCGGTGGAATGGGCCCACAGCGAAGGGACGCGCATCAGTCCGTTGCGCGACGGTACCCGGATGTTTGTCGAGATGCTGAAGATTCGCTGGAATGGAATTACCGGGAAGTACAACCGCGCCGGGAAGTAATCTCTTCGCTCAAGCGCCGGCGACCTTGGCTGCGCGCTGCGTGTCCGGCTGAGCGGCCGTCCACTTCTCCAGACTCTCACTCATGCCTGCCGACACGCTTGCAAAGCGAATTCCCATGCGCCCCTGCACGTCTCTCCATATCAACTCCACGGCAGCGGTGAGGTTGTCTTTTTCACCGGGCAGAGAAAACTCGATGGTCTGGACGGATGAAGAAGGTATGTCCTGTCCCACATACAGCGCGGCCCCGCCGGCGCTGAGGTTGGTAATGAAAGCCAGAGTCTGATCCAGTCCAGCGCCCCGCAGCGTCGCCGGAATACGAATGGAGGCACGCGGAGACTCGCGCGCGTCCTCACCCTCATTCCTCAATCCTAGAGCGGACTTGACTCCGGTGCGCAACCGGTCCGCGGACAGGGGACGGTAAAGAACCATGTGGCTGCGCGCGCCATCCGCCAGGCCGATGCTGCTGAGTGAAATCGCCAGCACGATTCCGATTGACTGCTGGCAGGATGGCAGAGACTTTGCCGCCGACAAGACGGCCACGGCGCCGCTCGCGTCGGCATTGTCCACGATGATGGCATCGAACTTCTTGCTGGTGAGCCTTTGCACAGCATCTTGTGCCATGGTGGACTGGGCAACTTCGATGTCCAGGGTTTTGAGAACTTCGCCTGCCAGGTCGATGATTGCCTGGTCCCGGGAAAACAGCAATGCGTGCAAGGCCATGGTCGCCGGACTTTATCGCTTTCAGGGAGGGATCGCAAGTTACCGAAGTGGCGGGCGCAGGTCAGCTCGGAACAAGCTGTCACTCATGCCCTAGAAGGCTGTCATCCTGAGCACAGTCTTTGGTCCCGCAAAGCGGACGAAAGGAAGCCAAGGACCTGTGCATTCCAAGCCACTCTCGATGAAGTGTCGGCTCAAATCCAGAGCGAAAGCGCATTGCCATGGCGGGGCTTTGCCGCCGCTATCGTCCGGAATGCATAGGTCGTTCGTGGGGACGCGTCGCGAAGGACTCCGCTTCCTCAGACTGACATCGGGCATGCAGCAATCTGTCCTCTAAAGTGCAGGGGCTTGCATCGGGTTTCGCAGAATGTATGCAAGCCCTTTCCTACGGCAATCCCATCATCGGGCTGGTACGGACCCCGCAGTATTCTTTTACTGCAAGTCTTTACGCCTTCCCCCGAAACCCGGTTCTGCAATTCCTCGTATCCCCTGAAATCCGCTCCCATTAAGGCTTTTGAGGCGGTGGCGCTCCACTTGCTACCAATTTTCCGGATCGGTGCCCATTGCGCAGCAATGTTGCGGAACACTCAGTACAGGGTCAACTCGTCGGCTATTTTGGGCTGCGAGAGAACGCGTTTGGAGTCACTCCCGATCCCCGTTTCCTGTTCCTCAGCCAGACTCATCGGGAGGCGCTGGCCTCGCTGGTCAACGGGATTGACTGCGACTTCGGATTCCAGCTCCTGGTAGCGCAGCCCGGGATGGGCAAGACCACGCTGCTCTTCAACTTCCTGGAGAGATTTCGCGGCACGGCCCACACCGCCTTCCTGTTTCAACCGCAGCCCAACCCCGTCGAACTGCTCCAGTCTGTCCTGATCGAGCTGGGAACACACTCCGAGGAGACTTCTCTTTGCAAATTGTCAGAGCAACTCAACCAGGTGCTCACCCGTGCGGCAGGAGAACGCAAGCGCGTTATCGTTGTGTTGGACGAAGCGCAAAACCTGGATTTTTCCGTGCTGGAAGCGTTGCGGCAACTCTCGAATTTCGAAACTGCGACATCCAAGCTGATGCAGATTATTCTGGCCGGGCAACCGCAGCTGGCGAAGCGGCTGGCCTTGCCGGAACAAGAGCAGTTGATGCAGCGGATTTCGGCTTTTGGCCGGCTTAGCCCACTGGCGCTGTCCGAGACCCAGGCTTACATCGACCATCGTCTGGCGACGGCCGGCTATCAGGGCGCTCATCTCTTCACCCAAGGCGCGATCCGCAGCGTCTGGGACCACAGCCATGGAGTTCCCCGCAACATCAATACTCTGTGCTTCAACGCCATGATGTTCGCGTTTGCCGAGCACGCCAAATCAGTTGACAGCCGCATCATCGAGGAAGCTGCCCGCGACCTTGATCTGAACAGCGTGCTAGCCGACCTGTATCAGACGGATTCTTCAAGGCAGGTTTCCCACCGCAAGATACTCCCGATCAGAGAAACGAACCTGCCTGAGACCAGAGGGGCGGTTGTAAGTACGCAGCCGCCTGCAGCTCAAGGCGGTATTCTCATGGACGCGGGTGCGCTTGCGACAGCCGGGCAATCCAGTAATCGAAACCCAGCAGGTGGCACCGAAAAAATTCGGGCAGCACCTGCGGCAGGCAACATCACAGCGCTCGAGGAGAAGAAAACCACGCCAGTGGAAAAGCCTATTCTGTTGGCCGAAGCGCGGCCGACCGCTACGCCGCTCCCGGTAGCAGCCCGGCCACAGGAGATGAGAGTAGCGGCACCGGTGGAAGCTCCGGCCGCCCCCGGCAAGGCGGCGCAACTCCGGGCCTCTGCACCGGCCCAGAACATTCCGACAGCCGCTGCTCCTACTAACAAGGCGGCGAATCCCGGAAAGAACGCTGCGCCGAAGAAGAGGGACGAACCAGTTCGGCCGGAGCGGGAGGGTGCCCTCGCCAAAGCACTAATGAACAAGCAGCAGCTAGCGGAGAAACGATCCGAAAGTCGAATCTGGTGGGCCAAGGCCCTGGCTTTGACAGTCATTACGGGCATTCTCGCCTTCGTGCTCGGCGGACAATTTTCGACGCAGCGTCCGGGGCAAGTCGAGTCCAACGGTGCCGGCCGTTCAAGCCTGGCGCAGGGCAGTTCGGGGACGGCCAATGAGGGCGCTGGCTCAGGAATTGACACGCCGGGCGCACAAGCTAAAAGCGCGCCTGCCGACTCCCGTCGTGCGCGTAACGCAGACTCCAATGAGGCCAACGACGTCACCGTGCGGAAGTTTCCTACCGATTCCGATGCCGCGTCTGAAAGCTCGGGCAAGACTCAAAAGCTGGCAACCATTTTCTTCGACCAGGACAGCGCCGTGATCGGCTCGAAGTACGGTCCTTTCCTGCAACGGGTCGCCGACGCCCTTGCGGACAATCCCGGAGCCAGCGCGATCCTCGAAGGACACACCGACAACATCGGACCGGAAGGCTACAACCAGGAGCTCTCCAGCCGCCGGGCCATCGAGGTCAGGAATGCGCTGGTTGACGAACTGCACGTTCCCACCTCCCGGCTGACGGCCGTAGGCGCGGGCGCGACCGCTCCGGCGCAGCCGAATTCGAGTGCTGCCGGACGTGCTTACAACCGCCGCGTGGAAATCCGCGTGGTCCACCTTGGCGAGTGATTTGCTGCTTTTCCCATCCACTGATTGTCAAATGAATTGATTGCCGAATAAGTTGATGGCCGAATCAATGGCCAGGACGCAAATAACCCAATATCAACAGGGCAGAAATCTGCTTGAAGAATGCTAGTGTGGTTCATGTCCCCGGCGTACGCAGGTAACGGTGACCGCCGTAACCTTGCCTGCTAGAGGTTGGGGGGCAAACATGTGAGTACATGTCTATGAATCTTGCTATGGGGGGCGATGTCAAGCCACACGCAGCACCGACGCCGAAGTCAGTGTCTTTCCGTCCTGACATTGAGGGCCTGCGTGGCATTGCCGTGTTGCTGGTGGTGGCTTTTCACGCCCATATCCAGTTATGGCGGGGCGGTTTCCTTGGAGTGGATATATTTTTCGTTCTCTCCGGGTATCTGATTACCGCTCTGTTGTTGCAAGAGCTTGAAAGCAGCGGAACCCTGAGCCTGGTGGGATTTTATGCCAGGCGCGCACGACGTCTGCTGCCCGCCGCCGCCGTCGTAGTGGTATTCGTCGTGGTAGCCGGCATCTTCCTGCTGTCTCCCATTGAACAGATTCGATACTCGAAAACTGCACTGGCGACTACGTTCTATGCCAGCAACCTGTGGTTTATTGGCCAGAGTTCGGACTATTTCGCAGCCGACACCGCCAACAATCCTCTGCTCCACACCTGGTCGCTGGCGGTGGAAGAGCAGTTCTATTTCGTGTGGCCCGTCCTGGTGTGGGTCGGTTTCCGTCTGGCCCGGTCGCGCAGTGGCTTGTGCAAGATTCTGGGAGGCATTTCAGTTCTGTCCCTGGTGGCCTGCATATGGCTGACCCAAACCAATCAGCCATGGGCTTTCTTCGGATCTCCCCCGCGAGCCTGGGAGTTCGGTGTGGGCGGGATCGCCTGCTTGGTCCCCGTCACCCTGTTCCGCAATAAGTACGGAAAATTCATCACCAGCTGGACGAGCCTGCTGGTTGTCCTGGGCGCCGCCATGTGGTTTCGCCCGGGAGAGGCGTTCCCCGGGTCGCGCGCGTTGATTCCTGCGCTGGCAACGGCTTTGCTACTGATGGTGGGGGCGGCAGAGGTTTCGGCGGGCGCGGGGCGGTTGCTGGGTCATCCTACCCTTCAATGGTTCGGGCGACTCTCGTATTCCTGGTATCTGTGGCACTGGCCCTTGCTGATCTACGCCGCAGTGATCTTTCCCAGAATTTCGATCTATGGGCGCATGGTGGCGGTAACGGTGGCGCTGCTTGCCGCATTTCTCACCCAGCACGCCATCGAGAATCCGGTTCGCTTCCACCGTGGTTTGATGTCCCGGCCGGTGTTGTGCCTCGGCCTTGCGGGCGTGCTGATGGTGGTGAGTCTCAGTATTTCGCTGGGCGGCTACCGCTTGTCCAAGAGTAGAGAAATGATTCCAGGCCAACGCATGCTGGAGGCGGTGGTGGACGAGTTTAGTCCGCTGTCGAATTCGGCATGCATCGCAAATTTCGGCGAAACCCGCGCCCATCCCTGCTTTTTTGGGGACAAACAATCGGACACCACGATCGCATTGTTTGGAGATTCACACGCGGCTCACTGGTTTCCCGCGTTCGAAAAGATTGCGCAGGAAAGAAAGTGGAAGTTGGTCACGTTTCTGAAGTTCGCATGCCCGACGGCGGACGTGCCCGTGTACAATCCCCGCCTCGGACGGGTGGAAACCGAATGTGCGGAGTGGCGGGCTGACGCCTTGCAACAAATCCTCGCGCTCCATCCCAACTTGATCGTAGTAGGTAACTCGAGCAGCTACGTGAACACTCCGAACCGGCCCGAGGGATATGGCACTTCAACCGCGGAGGAATGGGAAGAGGGCACGCGCCACACCGTGGGGACCTTCGACCGGGCCGGGCTCCGAACCGTCGTTTTCCACGATGTTCCGCTGCCCAGAATGGACGTGCCCGTCTGCCTGTCGCGGGCGCTGGCCCACCACTGGTATCGGGAAATCTGGTGTACCTCGCCTCGTACCGACGCGCTCGATCCTGACGTGTTGCGGGCGGAGCAGGAAGCTGTGACCGGCTTGAGGGCAGTCTCGGTTGTGGACTTCTCAGATGTCTTCTGCGATGCCTCCACCTGCAGAGTCGAGGTCGAGGGAGAGCCCATCTATCGCGACCAGGATCACCTAGACGCGGCGTTTTCGCGTTCCCTCGCGCCTATGCTCTCGTCGAAGTTGTCCGGGCTGGTGCATCCTGAATCGATCACCACGCGGTGAATGATGATATGGACGCAACCTCTCTCTCACAAGCGTCGGGAACAGCCGGTCCTGAAGTTGCGGTGGATGGAAAACCCGGCATCATGTTCGCGGAACCGCCTTTGCACAATCCCTGGCTCAGAATCGGGATCATGCTGGACTCATTTATCGTGGAAGCTTGGCTGGCAAAGATCCTGGATGACGTGGCCGCGGCACCCTATCTGCACGTCGCACTGATCATCTTCAAAAGACAAACGAAGCATGCTCCGCGGAGCCTTTGGAAAGAGTTGACAACTACGCCGGGCGGACTCGCGGGCCGCTTCAATTGACTGGGTTGAGCTGTTTTGCCCGTTGCGAGGCGCGAAGCACATCCGTCTTGCCCCCGTCTGATCGGATTTTGCGCGTATTATATTGACCTTGAGGTCATCCGCGCCCAAAAAGGAGTTCCTGAGCTGCTTCCGCTCTCCTGGATCGCCCGAAGGAGCGGACGAAGTCCCTGAGAAACCAGCTAAGGCGTTCTATCCATGAGAGTGTCCGTAATCATGCCGGTTTACAACGAGCGCAACACTCTTCCTGCGGTTATAGAACGTGTGCTGGCCGTTCCCCAAGAAGTGGAATTGATTTGCGTAGACGATGGTTCGCGCGACGGCTCCCTGGAAATTCTGGCGGAGTTGCAGAGTCAACACGCCAACCTGCGAGTTTTCCTGCAGCCGAAGAACATGGGAAAGGGAGCGGCCCTTCGACGGGGCATCCAGGAGGCCACGGGAGATTTTGTCCTTATTCAGGATGCCGACCTGGAGTACGACCCCGAGGACTACACCAACCTGCTCGAGCCGCTGATCGAGGGCAAAGCCGATGTAGTTTACGGCTCGCGTTTTCTGGGCAGCCGGCCGCATCGGGTGCTTTACTTCTGGCATTCGGTAGGCAACTGGGCTCTTACCTTGCTTTCAAATTGCCTCACCAACATCAACCTGACCGACATGGAAACCTGCTACAAGGTTTTCCGCCGGGAGATCATTCAGGCCATTCCCATCGAGGAGAACCGTTTTGGGTTTGAGCCCGAGATCACGGTCAAGGTTGCCAAACGTCGCTTGCGGATTTACGAGGTCGGCATCAGCTACTGGGGCCGCACTTATGAAGAAGGAAAGAAGATTGGCTGGAAAGACGGTGTGCGTTGCCTGTGGTGCCTCCTGAAATATTCGATCAAGGAACGGGCCGTCATCCTGCCCGAATCCGTTACCCCCGAACCACGAGCCCTAGTCACTCACGAGGATGGATCGCACCCTGGTGCAGGTTAGCACAGTCACGTTTTCTCCTTGCACTGCTGGCATGGCTTCTAGGCCGCTTGCGCCAACTCTACATCCCTTGGGAAGTTGCGCAATCTGGCGCTCGAACAGACCTTGGATACCCCGTCCAATGCCCATCCTACGGCATTGAGTCACTGGACTTTCCGGCAGGCGCAACAACCACGCGTCGCGCCAAAAGTTCTGATCGGGATCGCGTTACTAACCCTCCATCGACAGTGGCACTCGACGCGATGTTCAGCGAATACCATGAGTGATCGAATGGCAACCGGCGCACAGTGTGATCAGGTTTTCTTCGGAATCGTGTCCGCCTTGGCTACGGAAATCACTGTGGTGCACCTCGAGATTGGATCTGTTCCCGCAACATTGGCACATCCAACCGTCGCGGCGGAGTACATCCGGAGTCGTTCATACGACTCAGGATCAAGCCGCAAGCGCGGGTGCTTGGGTCGAATCCCTTTCACGGAGCCTTCTCGGTCACTTCGTGCAGAAATGCCTGCCGTTGTTCGCCAGGCAGGAATTTGAAAAATCGTGACACGGACTGCAGAAGTGCTGCTGGATCCTCATTTTCGAGGTTCGCCCCTGCCAGAAAGTCCGCGCAGATCATCTCCAGGCAGTATCCCCGGGACTTGTCCGTCCCCAGCATCAGAGCTGCCGTCTCAATGGCCTGCTCGACTACCGGAATCCGGGTCTTGTACAGCTTGAACCGAGTAGCCGGACGGGATTGCTCCCGTCCAGCCCTCTAAGAACTGTGCATGAGAGTTTCCCCTCACACAGCTCAGGCCCTTCGAACGCCTCCTTCGGGGAGACGCGGTTTCGAGACAGAAAGGCGCTGGTTGTGAACCCTGTCATGGCACTCCGGATGAAGTAGAACGCGGTTTTCGGTGCTGCGCGAACCACCATCACGCGGGGAACGCAGTGGTGAAGGCGCCAGCCCGTGATCCGAGTGATTTTTGTATTGCACACAGTGCAGAGCCCGCTTGCACGATTATTTGGCGGCCCCGCCTGCGATTCTCAATATCACCGTGTGTTTTTCAGCGATCCCAGTTGGCATCAAAACTGCGGTATGCCTACTGGTCATGAAAGCGCTGTGACTCGTGCCTACCTCCCCCGCCAAACCGATTCCGCCTTCGAACTTGAAGAAACCACATCTTCCTCGTGCTCAGCGCCTGAGTCTGCAGACTCCGGTTCGCTATCGCGCAAAGGGCCTGGGAATCTGGCGTGAGGGTATCGTCGAAAACCTCAGCCAGTCGGGCGTTTTTTTCCATGGGCCGATGCACTTACCGCAGTACGCGCTTGGTTGAGATGGTCTTTGAGATGCCGGAGGAAGTTTCCGGCCAGAAGCGCCGCACGGTTCTCTGCCACGGCCGGGTTCTCCGTCGCGACGAAGGACGCGTCCGCGGAGCCGTCGGCGTGGCTGCGTCTATCCTCGATTACACATTTCTCCGTTAAAACTGACCGAGGGTTGATACCGGGGGCAGGAGGTTCCCCTGATCCGGAGGTCATCCGCGCCGGTTTCACTGCAACGAGTGTCGAACTCGAAATGCGCGCCGATGCTGCCAGGGCAAGCGAACTCTCGGTTCGGCGGCTCCTCAATAGCTTGGTCATTGACTGCGGCGGCGTGGAACGAGCCACAGATCCGTTCGTCCAGATACGTAACGGTCGGTCGAACAAGTTGTCGGTCAAGGTCGCGGCAGTCAATGCTACAACCTCGGCTGAGCAAGGCGATTGAAGCGGGAGCCGAC
This sequence comes from Terriglobia bacterium, assembly GCA_963803605.1. Classification (GTDB taxonomy): domain Bacteria; phylum Acidobacteriota; class Terriglobia; order Terriglobales; family Acidobacteriaceae; genus JAIQFF01. The sequence goes on along the minus strand of CAWDNG010000019.1, from coordinate 135,658 downwards.
TTCGAGCTCGCCAAGCCGGTTCAGGACAAGCAACTCCGAGGTCTTCTTGACATCTCGATTCCCAGGATGAATCGCGAGCACCGCAGTTATTTCCGGCCGGAGCGGCGCCAGAGCTTGCGCGGGAGCTACTCCAGCAAAGTCGAGATTGATTAAGCCGGATGCACACCAGCTGAACAGTGGGCTTCGCGGGCGCTGCCTCCAGTGACCGCCTAGACGATGGTAGGGTGCACGCAGGCAGAAATTGTTCGATCGATGGACGGCCATTGTTGTTTGTGGGAAACTTTGCGCATGGCAAAACGTGCTCTTCGGCTAGTAAAACATCTTAGGCGCACTCCCGCGGTCGCTGTCTGCACGGTTTGCGGTAAGACATTCGAGGCTCCGCTGGGCGCATTGGAGAGCGTCAAGGATGCCGAGGCTAGCCTCCAACAAGCAGTTTTAACGACACAGGTGTGAGCGAAAAGATACCAGCCGGGCCACTGGGTAAATAGGGCTCGGTCGTGCCTTCGATCACGGGTGCTATTGGCAATCAGCCGAGAGTTTGGCAGTCTGTATATTGGTTGCTGATTGGGAAAGACTCCCGATGAGTCACGAAAACGAAGAGCCAAAGACTCTGCCGAACTGAGATCGCGAAATATGAAGCACGAGACCCGCCTTGGCGTCGCGGGTCCGATCTCCACCTGCGACCGGGCCGTTGTTCCACCGCCCCCTCACTTCGGTGACCTTACCCGCCCATGGTGCCCGCGATATCCTCGGCGACATGGCAGACGAAAGCACGAACCCCTCTCATAAGCCCATCACCGCCCAGAACATGGACGAGGCGAAAGCGGCGGCTTACGCAAACGATCCCCAAACGGAATTGGTAATTCTTGGACTGAGTGAGAACGCCGCCGTGACAACCTGCGGGTGGGTGCGCCGTTTCTTCGACCGCGGCGGTTTGAGCCTGTTTTGATGATTCCTACAACCTACAAACCGAAGACAGAATTCATGCAGCTTGCGATCGCGGAGGCAAAGCGCGCTCGCGACCGAGGCGACTACGCCATTGGTGCCGTAATCACGCAGCTCATTGGAAATCGGGAAGTGGTTATCGCATCGGCCGGCAACCGAGTAAAAACTTCGGGTTCCTCCATAAAGCACGTGGAGCTTGAAACATTGAAATATGTCTCCTCCGGCTACGGCCGGTATCTACCGGATTTCGTCTTGTATTCCACGCACGAACCTTGTGCGATGTGCGCAGGTGCCTGTGTTTGGTCGAAAATCGGAGCCGTGGTGTTTGGCGTTTCCCAGGAAGACATAACCGGCTACGGTAAGAAGCACGGTACCGAGGAATTCAAATGGCGCGCCTGTCTCATTTCGTGCAAATTCGTCCTTGAAAAGGGCGGCCTTTATATTCCCGTCTTCGACAGTTTTTTAAGACTGGAGTGCCGAAAGTTGTTCAGATATCGATCCGCACAAACGAACCCTCTCCGCTAAATCCAATGTGAATTTGTTTTCTAGCAGGCGCGATACTCGACAACCGCCAAGAATCGCTACTCTCCGGCGGCGACAACTCCACCATCCGCTGAGTGATTGCAGCATCGAGTACTCTGCTTTGGCTCCTTCGGGATAACATGACCGCTACCGATGTCTGCAAGGTCACCGGGCAGGCGATAGGCTCGCTGCTATCGGGTGAATTGCGGGCACGGGAGGCCAGCGCTTTTTGCACAGCTGTGCAATTTGCTGTACCGCGTTATTCCGACTGCCGATCTCGAAGCGCGGGTGACTCTACTGGAGGAGCAAGTTGTACAGGCGGAAAGTGCAATTTCGCCCGATATTGATCCAACGCGGTCACCCGCGGACGGAACTAAGACTGCCGAAGCCGGTCGGCTAGAGGTCGAGCAGCACACCCCGCGCTCGATTGACGACGACCCATCTGCACGGCCGCACCACGAGGACGGAGCCGAGAGCACCAGCGATGGATCCGGCGAAGCCGAGGAGGCATAGCACCTGCTGATCGAGCGGAACCCACGAACTTTGCCGTTTCGATGGCCTGAAGCTATATTGTGCATCAAGCCATCCAAGGCAGTCAGAAGGGTGGATTTTTCTGGAAGCACTTGTTTTCCGAAAGTTGCTGGAGCCAACGAGGTAGTCATGTTTTCAAATAGATGATATGCGCGTAGATGCCAAGAAGCGAGTTTCGGCGCATCTACGCACGCCATGCCTGGGCAGCAGTTGAGACAGGATACCTTGGGCGAAAGAGCGCGCGATGACAGGTACAACTAAGCTTGCCGGGTCTCATAATTAGTGACACTGTGATACTATTATGTCATGTTATGGAGGGCATGACAGTAGTGACAGAGACTCGGATGCGCGTTAATGAGAACGGGCGTGTGGTCATCCCCGCTTCCTTTCGCAAGGCGCTCGGCATCAACGTCGGCGATGAGATCGTGTTGCGAATCGAGGATGACGAATTGAGGATTACGACGCTGAAACGCCGCCTCGAGCGCGCGCAGCGCCTTGTCCGCAGGCATGTGAAGCCGGGTAGCTCGCTGGTTGACGAATTGGTCGCCGAACGGCGGGAGGCTGCCCGAAATGAATAGGATCGTGCTGGATGCTTCCGCGATCCTTGCGCTACTCAATCGTGAAGCAGGAGCGGACAAGCTCACTTCGCAACTGTTGAGTGCCGCGACCAGCAGCACCGTCAATCTGGCCGAAGTGCAAGGGAAGCTTGTAGATCGAGGCCTAGCCCCCAGCGATGCGTGGGAGGCGACCCTCAGCCCGATTCGAGAGGCCACGGCTTTCACTGCCGAGCATGCCAAGGCTGCCGGAAGCCTCATTGCCCAGACCCGGACCCTCGGTTTGTCATTGGGCGACCGCGCCTGTTTAGCCCTTGGCTTGGCGCTAGGAGCACCAGTGTACACGGCAGATAGATCGTGGAAAACCTTGAAGTTGGGCGTTCGGATCCATGTCATCCGGTAGCAATGTCGGCCGCCACCTCCAGCGATTCGGGTTTGGATTATTTTCGGCTGGCGGGCTGGCTGGGCACGGAAACGAAGCTGGTAGGCTTCAATTCGGGCAGGGTGCATCCTTAGGATTCGGGCTACGACGATCTTTACAGAGTGGGGAACACTTCTGCCGCCGTGCGCGAGAGTGCAATTCAAGAGGCGCGAGCGTTTACGGGAAAGACTGTTGATGTTACGAAAGAAAGTCGACTCCGGGGTGTGCTATTGGGGAAATGTGAAAGTTGACGTCTGTCCGTTCAGGTTTTCGATGGTTAAGCCTTCGGAGTTCGTGACTACGTTGACGTGTTGATCCACGATGTGATCCACCATCCCTTGAAGCAGGTCGGAGCTGATACTGATCGACATACCGCCGGGGCTGTTGTCGTCAACCCGGTGCAGCAGGATGATCAGCCACAACTTGTGTGAAACGGCGTAGTCGATGAATCCAGTTAAATTGTCCAGCGTGGTGTTGTAATCCTCTTCTCCGGCCTCGCTCCATAGATAGTAGGGCTTTGGGCCTTCTTCTTGCCCGGAGCCGATGCCGTTGTAGCCAGTGTCGGAGTCGCGTGCGCCCAGGAACCCGGCATTCTTGACGGCCCTCCCTATCGAACCGCTGGGATACCCATAGTCCCCATACGGGTAGGCAAAGGTAAGCGGCAAAAGGCCTTGGGCTATCAGGTCCTGCTTTGATCCGGCCACCTCTGCGGTACGTTGTTCCGGAGTGAGAAGTGACAAGTGCTGATGGGTCTGGGTGTGCGCACCGATTTCGTGTCCCCGGGCGGCCATTGCGCGCACCTCTTCCCAGGTCACGAAGCCGTCGGCACCCACACCTACCATACAGCCGCAACCCGCGCCGTCGTCATCGGGTTGAAAACCACCCGTGACGATGTATTGGGTTGTCTTGATTCCGGCTGCATCGAAGATCGGCAAGCCATTGTCGTACATGGACTGATACCCGTCATCGAAGTCGATAGAGACAAATCCCTTGTCTGTGATGGAGAAAGGAAGGGCGTTCGAGGTGGCGGCCCCTGGTTCCGGGTTCGACACGCTCACGAGCAGTGACGCCGGTGCCTGCAGTTCGCCCGCCGGTACCGCCACAGAGATCGAAGTGTCACTGATAGAAACCGGAGTGAGGACGTTTGAGCCGAAGTTGACCACGGCGTTGGCGCCAAAATTTGTGCCGGTAATGGTGAGATATGTCAGGTCGGCGCTGCCCGTCAAAGCCATGGGCGGCGACAAGCGAGAAATAGTCGGAGGTGCCGGTGGAGGAGGCGGAGGGACGGTTACGGTCAGGAAAACATGCCCGGTAATTCCGCCCGCTGTGACGGTGATTTGAGCTGAACCCGGAGACACGGCCGTGGCTACACCGCTACTGCTCACGGTCGCGGCGTTTGAGGCACAATCCCAGGCTGCGGAGGGCACGCCAATCGGCGCTCCAAACTGATCTAATCCCGTGACGGTGAACGACTGCGTCTGACCCACCTCGACGCTGGCGTTCGTCGGGGAGATGCCGAGTGTAGTGAGCACGGGCGGCGCCGGCTTGACCGTGAGGTGAATGGAGGGAGCGGACTTGCCGCCAGCGCTCACCGTGATGGTTGCGTCACCCGCCGCGACTCCAGTTGCAATGCCTGTGTTCAGGCCTTCCCCGTTAAGGGCGTTGACCGTCGCTATGGTGGGGTCGGAACTGGTCCACGAAAACGTTATCCCGGTCATTGGAGTCTCGAATTGATCGAAGCCTACGACTGTAAACGGCACTGTGTTTCCTGCCTGAACACTGGCCGTTGCTGGTGTTGCCATAATGCTGGTCAGCACCGACGCTGGCTTGACGACGGTCAAGACGCTACTGTTACCGAGGACGCCTTGCGCTGATGCGTTGATCGCAGTGGTTCCCGGTGCCAGCCCGGTTGCCAGCCCGGCCTCCGTGACGGTCGCGGTGCCGGGATTGGCACTCGACCAAGTGAACGATATTCCGCTCATCTCGTTTCCATATTGGTCCTTGCCCACGGCACTGAACTGCTGGGTTCCTCCTGCAAAGACTGACGGTTGCGACGGAGTCACTAAAATGGTGGCCAGGGTGGGAGGAGGGGCGAGCACAGTCAGAGCTGCGGGTGCGCTCGTTACTCCTGAAGCTGACGCTGTGACGTGCATCATGCCGGCCGATACCCCCGTGGCAACCCCGCCGTGAAACATCGCGATGGCATTACCATTCGCACCATCATCGGATGAAATCCAGTCGAACGTAACTCCGGTCATGGGATGGTTGTACTGGTCCAAAGCCTGAGCAAGAAAAGCTTGCTCTTCGTCCACATGAATCGAAGCAGTAGCGGGGGATAGGCTGATCCGCGTCAGGACTGGGTCTGCTGACATAGCGGAGGGGGGTGCGGTCGGGGCTTGAGAACTCATCCCGCCGCACCCAAAAAGGAAAAGAGTTACAATGATTACAAATACAAGCTTCACTCGGCCCCACTGTTTTCTCCGGCAACATGAGTAGCCGGAAACTGTTCCAAATCAACAATCGTCAGGCGAAATCGACACCGCCTCATAGGTTCAAAAGCACGCCGAAGACCAAAACCAGTTGTCCCGCCGCCGAGGTTTTGGGCACAGTCTTGGTAACGGTTACCGCAAGGGATTGCACTTCGGTGGAACAGGGGCGCGAACAAGATCGATTTCCACCGGTGGGATTTCGAAGCCGCAGACCGGGCAGGGCCGGCGAACGAACTGGTCGCAGATGCGAAAAGACCTGCGTTACGCGAGACGGTCTAGGCCAGCAGTGTGACACCTCCCGCCTTCGAGAATTAAAAACACCGGAGCAGAGAAACTGAAACGGGCGGGCGGAAATGGAGAACCCTTTGGAGACAAAGTCGGGTCTGAGGTTGCGTGGATCAGATGTTTCCAGCCCGAGCAGCCTGTGGAAAATATGGAACTGTAAGTCTTGCTATACTGTGGCGGCCGCTCCCTCGTCTATAGCTTTAGCCCGCATTATTCGTGAATGTGAAGAGATCGGAAGACAAAAGAAGCCTCCTCTGTTACAAACATGTTGACTAGACAATGTTTGAGCAACAAAAAAGGCTTCCTTAATGTCAGACGATAGCACAACACAGTGTTTGTTGTTCCCAGGAATTTTTCGCAAGCCAATCGTTGCCCAGTTCGATCAGCGCGAGGGGAGTTCCGACGGCGGGGCTCTGCTGCTGAAGGCCGCGGATCGACACTATGGGTTGGTGGCTGGACTGAGTTCCTGCCTTCGAGATGATCGGCAAGCGGGCAAGGTCGATCATTCGTTGTGCGAGTTGGTGGCGCAGCGAGTGTTTGCGATCGCCTGCGGCTACCCGGACACCAACGATTCAGCCCGCCTGTCCGAGGATCCGATTCACAAACTACTTCTGGATCGCGATCCGATCGAGGGTCGGAGCCTGGCTTCGCAGCCGACGTTGTCGCGTTTCGAGAACGGAGTTGGGGTAAAGGAACTTTATCGTTCGGGCGAGTTCATGGCCGAGAGTGTGATCCGGCGTCACGCCAAGCGGCTGCGTCATCGCACTTATCGCGTCACCATCGATCTGGACCCGACCGACGATCCCACGCACGGCGCGCAGCAGTTGTCGTTCTTCAACGGACATTACGACACCTGGTGCTACCTGCCGGTGATGGGTTTTGTCAGCTTCAACGACGAAGCCGAACAGTATCTCTGCGCCGCGGTGTTACGGCCCGGCAACGTGAGCGCAGCGGCGGGAGCAGTTGGCATCCTGCGGCGTTTGGTGAGGATGATTCGTCACCATCTTTCTGGAGTACAGATTCGGGTACGCCTGGATGGCGGTTTTGCGCATCCTGCCGTGCTGGAGTTTCTGGACGCCCAGCCGAAACTGGAATATGTAGTCGCGATGGCCAAGAATACATTGTTGAAGCGCGTGGTCGAAAGCGGAATGCAGCGAGCGCGCAAGCTCTCGCGGCGCAGCGGAAAGACCGAACATATTTACGGGGAAGTCCGCTACAAGGCCGGGAAGTGGCCAGGCCTGCGCCGCGTCATCATCAAAGCCGAGGTCGTCCGCGCTGCCGATAAGGACCCCAAAGACAATCCCCGGTTTGTCATCACCAACATGAAACAGAGCCCGCAATGGATTTACGAACGGGTCTACTGCCAGCGCGGGGACATCGAAAATCGCATAAAAGAATTGCACGAGCTCGACATCGACCGCACCAGTTGCAGCAGCTTCTGGGCCAACCAGTTTCGCGTCCTACTCACCGCCGCGGCGTACGTGCTAATGCAGGAATTGCGCTTGCGCGCTGCCGGCACCGCTTGTGCCCGCGCCCAAGTTGGCACGCTGCGCGAACGATTGCTGAAGCTAGGCGCTCGGGTCTTGGTCTCGGTACGACGCGTCGTCGTCCATCTGCCCGCTTCCTTCCCGTTTCCACCCGCCTTCCGTCGTGTGGCTCTGGCGCTCGGCGCGGCAACCGGCTAAATCCCTTTTCCGGTTTACTAGCTCAACCGAATTCCACACCGACGACGGTCACGGCGCCCCTGTCTCTCCATCCGGCAACTTGAACATCCCGATCTTGGAACTCTTCGATTCCTTTGCTCCTTTGCTCGACCAAACCCAACTATCGGGATTTACAACCCACTGCGCACCAATAACTGGGCGCTTGCGATGTCTTCACGAATAATGCGGGTTAGCTCTCGCTGTTTCGCAACGTTATCCCGGCAGTTCTAGGCTCTGCCACGTCCTTCCGTAACAAGGCACTACTACGACGTGGTGTTACTTTCGCTTTAGGAAGTAACGAAGGGCAAGTTACCAAGCGGGTTGGTAATTGCGCCGTTGGGGATTTGAGCCGGGACGCCGAGAGAAACCTTCAGAGTTCGGCAATCTGAAATTTGACTTTCTTTGGGCCCCAGCAGTCACTCTGGCCATAAGGGGTTGGTCTGTTCAATCCCTATCCCCGTCATTAAAGGAAATTTCATGCTGAGGATTGGCGTTGTAGTAGTGGCGGCCCTTTTTCTAGTCGGTTGTGGTGGAGGGATCATGCCCACCACTCCCCCACATAACGGATCGTCGGGTGGCACCGGCTCTAGCAGCGGGTCGTCGGGTAGCGGCACCTCCAGCAGTGGGTCGGGAAGCGGGTCCAACAGCGGGTCTTCCGGTAGCGGTACCTCAAGTAGCGGGTCTTCGGGTGGCTCCAGCAGCGGGTCGAGTAGTGGCAGCGGGTCGGGAAGTGTGACCGGTCCGAGCACGTTCACATTTTCGGGCTACGACTGGGAGACCCATGGAGGATCCGCTCCTCCGGTGGGCAACGCGAATGGCAACCTGGGCACCTTTGACCCTATGAACGTGACCGTTGGATCTGAGCTCGTCCTGTCGTTGACCCAGACCCAGAGCGGCAGCCAGGTTCTGTCCAGCGGGGCAGAGGTCATGACCAAGCAGAAATTCGGCTACGGTACCTTTGAGTTCACCTCGAGAGTGGCAGGGGTTTATTCGGGTTCGATTACCACGGGCTTCCTGTACGCACCCAACTCGGAAACCGAAATTGACATGGAGCAGGTGGGCGACAAGGCGGACGCTGTTGATTGCACGAACTGGCAAGGAGTATCAAACTTCCAGGACACGCAAGTCTTTGGTTTTGACCAAGGGAACAGCCACGATTTCAAAATTGTGTGGCAGCCGGGTTATGTGGATTGGTACGTCGACGGCCAGCTGGTGGTCCATCACACCCAGGCGGTACCAAGCGTTTCCGCTCCATTTCTGTTTAGTGCATGGGGGACGAATAAGTCCACCTGGGGAGGCATGGCCACGATTGGCCCGACACGGTACATGTACGTCAGCAGCTTCAAGTACACCCCGTAGTTAAGCGTCGCTCGTCTGCCTCCCAGTCTCTCGAGGAGGACCGCTTCGGTTTTGAACCGGAAATCACGGTCAAAATTGCCAAGCGGCGGTTGCGCATCTACGAAGTGGGAATCAGTTACTGGGGTCGCACCTATGAGGAAGGGAAGAAGATCGGTTGGAAGGATGGCGTGCGTTGTCTCTGGTGCCTGGTGAAATACTCGATCAAGGAACGAGCCGTAACTCTGCCGCATTCGGGGGATTCCGAAGCATCAGCCTTGGTCGCCCAGCACGATCAATCGGATTCCCACGCCGGAAATTAGTCCGACAGGGCATTTTGTCGCGATAGCTGACGCCCCCTCGAAACTAATTACATATTTGTTTGCCGGTATTAAACGATGCCCGCTCAGGCTCCGCGAGGCCGGGCTGAAAACGGCCATACGAGATGGAAAACACTTCGGTGCTGTTCGGACTTCCGGTGACCGTGACCTCTCGTGTCCCGTCCGGGTTGAAAAAAGTGTCCTGGGAGCGATGGTCGGTTGTGGCGTGATACTTCCGGAAGCCGGCCAGGTGTTTGGCGTACCAATACACCACCGCGTCAACCTTCTGTCCCATGACCATGTAGAAATCGCCTTGCATTGCCTTTCTGCAGACGTTTGCCTTGGGCAGCGGGTCGGGGTCAGTCATGCCAGGGTACACGGGAAGGCTGGTGACAGGATCGTTGGTGGAAGCGGCGCTGCTTGCGAATACCCAGCCGGCGCCGCCCACGATGGCGATGAGCAACAAGCGTTTGATCGCGGATAGTCCTGGCATGATCCCCCCTTATTCTTCTGCAATCATGGGCGCGCGGGCCGGGCGTATCATTGCACGCCCGTGGGCGGCCGTACGTTACCGTATTCATAGCGAATGGAGATGTGCCGCTTGTCTCCGTCGCCGGTGTCGAGGTCTTCCTCGGTCTTCAGGGGCAGTCCTTTGCTTTTGGAGATCCAGGTCTGGGCGTCGGACTTGACGCCGTCGTTTTCGCTGTGCCCCACGTACAGGGTCGCGGCTTCGCCGTTCACCATCTCGTCGCGCACATGGCGGCAGGTATACTTCGAGTCGCGAATATTTTCGTCCTCCTGTTTGAGCATGTCCTGGGGCGTCATCCGGCTGTGAACCCATTTGCCTTTCATGAGGACATAGATGGCGCCATTGGTAAAGATCGCTTCGCTGGTCTTGGACCTGCCGCCGGGGAGAGATTCAACGGTGTAGGAATGCGACGGCACTGAGAAGAGCTTGAGCCTTGTGTCGAGCAGGGTTTGGCAAGTATTGTCGGCGGCCAGGGCGGAGGCAGAGAAGCTGCAAACTGCCAGCACCGCAGCTACGGTGTGCAAGAAACAGTTAAAACGTGACATTATTTTTCCCTTTGGCGTTAGTCTGAGACATTTCCACATTAGTTCCGACCCCTTCGTACAACTTCGTTCGAGACTTCACTGGCAGACAATCTTTCTGGTGTCGATCCTTCACTTACCACTCCCGGCCACCCTTCAGTGGCCTTGTTCCTCCCCTGCCGCAAGCGGCAACGTCAATCGGCTCGCTTGCCCGGCGTGGTGAAACACTTGAATGTGGGCGATGCGCGCATCCTCCAGCTTCTCGTAACCTACACGCCCTCCAGTGTTGTAATTCTTCTGGTAGGCAGGTGAGTTGAGTGGAGCAATGGTGAGGCGCAGACGGGCTCCCGCCGGGATTCTTCGAGCCATCCAGTTAAACTCGAAGGGGATTTCGACCGTCCGCTCCGGCTGCAACAATTCTTCCTTGAAGACGGAGTTGCGGAAGCGGGCACGGCGTATGTCTTCGCCAAGCTTCAGCGCGGAGCCGTCCGGAAGCACCATCAGCACCTGGGCCCAAAGATCGAAATCGGGCGCGTCTGCCCGGACGATCAGCCTCAAGTGCATGTAGCCGGCTAGTTCGGTGTCGTGCACGAACGGTTCGGAGTGAAAAGTGATGGCCCGCTTCTGAAAACCGCGGAACTGGCTGTTCAGATCTTCATTCGCGGCGTATCTGGCCATGTCGAGTTCGGGGAGTTCATGCGGGTCGCTGACGATGACAGCGGGCGGCTCGTTATCCGGAGGCCTCTCCGCCAGCCTGCCGGAATGGAAGACGCCATCGGGAGTGCCTTCGGGGGCGGCGAGAAAGAAAGTCAGCTCGCGGCCTGAAGTTGCGGCCTCCAAAGTTTTGGCATACCGCCACTCGCCGGCTCCCAGCATGAAGTAGGTAACGCGGTCGCGTAAGAGGGCGGGTCGCGGACCTCGGCGGAGCGCCCAGTCGTACCAATCTGCATGCAGCTTGTCCATGTCCACCACGGCTGCTTCGGGTATGGCCAGGCCTTCAATCTCCTTACCGGGCTTCTGGGTGCCCATATGATCCCAGGGCCCGATGATCAGATAGTGGTTGGCGGCCGCCGCGGCGGGTGCGCCGGCAAGATGACGGCGGTAGTAGCGCAGCGCTCCCGGCTGATCGTCGTCGAAGTACCCGGTCGCGGTCAGAACCGGGAAATTCATCTGCGAGAAATCTTCTGGCTTGGGTTCGCCCGCGAGGCTGAAGGCCTCGTCGCCCGCATGGTCGAGCCACGTCTTCATGAACGACTTTCTTTGGCCCCGCTTGTCGTTCGTCCACCAGTCGTCCTGGGCGATGCCGATGGCCTCGTCCAACTCGGCAAACGGCCGGTACGCGGCGTAATGTTCGAGCATCTTGTCCTGCCAATATCCGTCCGAGATGAACTTCGAATTGAGAGCGCGCCCCGATGTATACCCCATGATCACGGCCGACCACGCCTGCGGAATTCCATTCGTGTTAGGCACGTCCCATCCGGGGTAGATAGGAACGTAGGGAGCGATCGCCGCGAGGTGCGGCGGGTGTTGAGCGGCGGTGCGCCACTGCGTCATGCCGACGTACGAGCCGCCGTACATTACGACTCTTCCATCACTCCAGGGCTGGGCAGCGATCCATTCCACCAGGTCGGATCCGTCGCGCCCGACCTGCAAGCCGAGATTGTCGCTCTTGACTCCCCCGGACTGGCCACGACCCCGAACATAAACTTCCACGAAGGCGTAGCCTCGTTGAGTGAAGAACCGGCCCTGATTCATGTCATCGATGCCGTACTGAGTCAATTCCAACACCGCGGGCACCTTGCCCTTCAGATTCGACGGTTTGAAGATCCAGCCTTCGAGGTTGACACCGTCGCGCATCGGGATCATCCGGCTCATCTCTATGTCGTAACCGGGGCCGGTCTGCGGTTCGGCGAGCGAACGTGCCGGCCAACCAATAGCCAATATCGCCGTCACTAGCAGCTTTGCGATGAGGGTTCTATTCATGTCCAGTTCTATTGCAGGTCAGCTCGACCCTGCGGTTGCGCTCTTCCTTCGAGCGACTCATTGGCATCGATCGAATTGGAATCGCAGAGCAGCGGTTGCTTCTTCTGCCGATTCGCTCTCCATTCGAATCACTGGCAAACGATTTTCCCTTGCGTCAGGCTCGTGATCGTTTTGCCGGACATGCCGGGCTCGTAGCGTTCATAGGCGACGGCATACGCGTCCGTGTTCTCACCCTGAGCGCCCGGGGCTCCGGTCAAGAAAATCACGATTGTTCCATCGGATTTGTAGAAAGCGGTCTGGGTTCGGCCGGATTCATAGCCCTGCACTTTCTTGAAGCCCGTGAGGTGCGCCGCGTACCATGCCGTTGCAGCATCCATTTTGATGTTCAAGAGAGAATAAAAATTACCCTGCATTTTGCTCTTGCAAACCTGCCCGTCAGGCATCTTGTCGGGTGCATTGCCCACATATTTTCCCCCATCGGTTGCGGGAATCAGCGGAAAGCTGGTCAGAGGATCGTTGGCCAGCGTTTTAGCCTGCCCGGCGGCATTTGCCAGGCAGAGAGTTAACATCGTCGCGACTAGCAGAAGGCTTTTCATCGGTTTCTCCTTTTTAAAAGTGTGGACCCAAGAAATTTGTCATCGCGATGCGAACAGCCCCGCTCAGTCGAGCGTCAATTCCACACGCCGGTTTCGCGCCCGGCCCTCCAGCGTGTCGTTGGTGTCAATCGGACTGGAATCGCCGTATCCCGCGGTTGAGAGCCGGCTGCCGTCCACGTGATAATGCTCCAGCAGTGCCCGTTTCACTGACGCCGAACGGCGCTGTGAGAGATCAAGGTTGTATTTATCGCCGCCAATGTTGTCGGTGTAGCCCGCGATAGTCAGCTTCCAGTCCGGCCGGTCGGCGATGGCTTGCGCAATTTCCTTCAGCACCGGCTCCGACTCCGGCTTGATCGTGTCCTGGTTGAAGTCGAAATAAATACCGTACACAATGGCGCGCTTGTTTTTCAGCAGGTCCTGTTCGATTTTCTTGACTGGTTGCGGGAGCGGAAAGCGGATTTCCGTGGTTTGCACGCGGAAATTGTTGACCTCCATTTTGTACAGCAAAAGCAACGGGTTTTTCGGATCATCCAGGACGTAGAGCTCCGAGCGCTGAGGCTTGTCGGAGTCAGACTTGCTCATCTCGCGGGCCTTCTTGTCCTCGACCACCATGGTGCCGGTGGCGTGGATTGCCTGAAGATTGGTTGGAGTTCCGTTGACGATCACAGGGAAGGTGACGTCTCCGGGTTCAACGCGGGTCATGACGCCGCCGTCCCAGTGCAAGTAGCCTTCGCCTCGTTCCATGTCCTGCACTTTCCACCACTCGAGATAACGGAAATCCGTTTTGCCTCTGTTCTTCAGATCGTCGAACACAGCCTGCGAGACGCTGATGGTGGTGGTACCCGGCGAGGTCCTCGGCCCGTCGTCCCCGAACCCGGTTCTCAGGCCGCGGGCGGTTTGTAAATCTTCTGCGCAGACATCGCGGGCATCCGCTCCGGGCGAGCCCTTCACGTCGTCGGGCGAGCTGAAATAGGTCCCGGTATCCGCAACCTCGACGTACTTGTCGGTCACTTTGGTCACGCGGTTAATGCTTTCCGAGTCGCCGGGCTTGCGTCCCCAGGCATGAATGAGCATGAGTCCCTCGCGGATGGGGATGCCGCTGGGGCCGAGTTCGGAAGCTGCCGGCGGCGGAAGCTCCTTGGCGGTATCGGCGGATGCGCAAAGATTCTTTGAGATTTCCGCCGAGGTGGCGACCGGCAAGTCGGCATACGGGTTGGGCGGTGGATCGCCGAACCCCAGGCGATCCATAATGCCGCCGATTCCGTCGAGCGCCTTGGAGACCTGCTCGTTCTCGTGATTGGTTGGTGAATTGGCTGGTGACTTGCCGGAATCACGGTTCTCCGTAGGCGCCTGACTAGACGGAGCTTCCTGCGGGCTCGGCGCATTCTCAGTCCTGGTAAACTCGGCCACCTTCTTCTTGACCCGGTAGCCAACGTAAACCAGGCCGCCGATGACCGAGCCCACCAGCAACACGACGAGGACAAGCAGCACCGCGAGGATCTTGCCCCAGGGCATGGGTTTCGGCGCAGGCGCATTCGGCATTGGCGAGACCAACGCCGGAGTGGTGCGCAGAGGCGGTGTGGTGGGCGCGACCATGGCGCCGCAAGCGGTGCAGAACGCACCGCCGGCATCCATTTTTGCGCCACATTGAATGCAGAAGCTCATGCGTCAAGTTCCTCCCTTGTTCTGCGACGCGCACGCGGCAGGAATTTGAGTCCTGCCGTGGAACAGATCCTTGGACGGCCCTTTCAACAGCGTCCCCACCCGGTCGATCTGATACTTCGTAAACAAGCTTAGGACCTTGTTAATCACCTCCGTTACAAAGACGGGAAGGGAGTAGCCGACGCCGGAGTCGAGGAAAACCTCGATGGTTGACTGCCGGCACGGAAAGGCTTCGTCTGGCGCCCGCAGAATCGTTCCGTCGAATCTCATTCCCACAAACACGCCGGTGTTGAATCCAAACTGGCCGATACCCACCATGGCCCGAATTGAAGTAGCGATGACCAGCGAATTGATGCCCACGGAAACTCCCTGAATGGAGCGTCCCATGTCGGTTCGCGCCGCCAAGTCGGAGGCCGAACTCGCCTGCCACCCTCCATCCCTCTTGTATCCAGCCCAGAGGCCGCCGGTGTAGGTATAGTTTCCTTCGGCGGTGAGAATGGACTGCCTGGCGCTGAACCCGCTGTTGACGTTCAGCATCATGTTGAACGTCGCGCTGAACGGGACGGGGGCAAAGCTTCCGAGCCCGATGGGAATGGCCAAATCGATTGGCACCCACCATTTCTTATGCAGATTGACCTGGAAATCCTTGGTGGTGTGGGAATCCATGTGCAGGGTCACTCCCAGAGCCCCACCCAGATCCAACCCGCAGGTCACGATGCTGCCGTTCTCGATGTCGAGGCTGAAATGCAAGTGGACGTTATTGACATCCATCAGCGCTTCCGCGAAAACGGCCAGCCCGCCGGGCGCGTTCTTCGAATAGAACTGAACCCCGATATAGGAGGGATTCATTACGGCCACCGTTCGGATGTCTCCCACATCCACGGTCGGCGGAGTGCCCGCTGTCTTAGCCGGAGGCTGGGGTGTGAATGGCACCGTTGGAAACTGCGGGGTCTGAACTCCCGGCACACCCGGCAACGATTGTTGGAAGGCAATGGGTTGGACGTGCCTGAATGCGTTCAGTCGCAAAGACGGGTCCAAGCGATCCGCGGCGAGCTGAGGTGTTGCCCAGCCATTGCCAATCTTTTGAAAGGTGGCGCGACGGCCATCAGAATATGTTTCGGCGACGGACATCGGTGTCCAAGTTCCACCTCGTATTCGCGACACAACTATGGCGCGCTCGATTCCTGCCCCATCGCCTAGATTGCCCGAACTCTTCTTATCCTCAGGATGGTCGTCGGGCTCCTGCGGAAAATCCGGGGCAACGTAGGAAATCATGTTGTCCGCAGAGATCGGAGAATCCATCTTGAACTTGCCGTTCTTGATGACATCGGTGAGCTGGATCGGCCCGAGTATGGCTTTTACCGAATTGCCCTCTCTCCTGAGGCTGATCACGCGGCCGACCGCCCGCCCAGTCGCAAAAATAATTTTTCCTTCCTGGAATTCGTTCACATGTTCAGCGTTGGCGTCGAATTCCCATTCCAGGCCATTACTGGAAATCGAGCGAATCGCCTTGTCGCCGTGCTCCATCACAATCACGCCTGGCTGGTATTCCACCGTGCTCGAGTGGCGCGGCGCGATGCCGAACTTCAATTCAGTCTCGGACAGGGAGTGGATATCGACCGGCTTTAGCACCGTAGCGCCTGGCACCGCGTCCGGGCCGAACACGTCCTGGGGCAGGTAGGAGATGTCGGACTTGGCGCTCGTCTTCGGGCTAGCGGATTTCAGTTCCTCTGCTTGCTTTTTCTTGCAGCCCGTCGCCACGCCCAGTGTCAGGACAAGGATGGTGGTAAACACGCCACGAAATGTCTGGAGCCGGTAGTACGTTTTCTTGTTGGTCACTCGATCTCCACCTCTCAACCTGATGTCCCTACACCCGGTCGGCGAGCATCTTGGCCAGGGGCTTGATGGCATCCAGCGAGCACGGACAGGTGGAGTACATGATGCGAATCAGCTTGTCGCCCTTGCGGACCATCATCATGGCGCCCGACTCGTCCATGGCCTGATCGCCGATGCCCGGGATGCCCACCTGACCCGGGCCCAGCCGTCCCAGCACCTTCTCGTTAAGGCGCATTTGCGCTTCGGCTGCGTTGTTATCGACGCTGAAGCCAAAAACCGGGACGTTCCCGTTGCTGTCCATATTTGTGTCGTGACCTTCGCTTTGGATCATTTTGGCTAGGCCTCCGGTAAGGGTTTGGACCATTTGCTGGGTCTTGGCGTCAACGCCTTTCGTGCCCACCATGGCGGCCATGTGTTTGGCGGTCATGTCGGCGGAGTTGCCCTGCGCCAGGTAGGAGCAGCTGGCGTCGGAGGTTTGCGTGGCCACGATTTCGACTCCGACGGCGCGTCCGACTTCTTCCTTGCTGAGGAGACGGCAGGGATCGCCGCTGATGGCGCCGTTGGAACTATTGCCGCTGGAGCTGCTGCTGTTGCCGGAAACCATCTTTGAGATGGAGCCCATGATCCCGCCGCTTGAGCTGGAGTTGTTTTCCGAACTCGAGCCCGGGTTGGCAACATCGCGAGCGACCTCGTGAACTTTCTGCTTCACGCGATAGACGACGTAGTACACGCCGCCGGCAGCCAGCGCGCCGATGGTGATCACGACCACGGCAACGCCCACAAGAATTTTGGTCAGCGGGCTGCCCTTCGTAGTGGTTTGAGCAACCGGCGCCGGTTGGGATGGCGGCGGGAACGGAGGCGGAGGCAGGGTCTGTATGGTTTGGGCGGCGGGTGGCGGCGCCGGCATCGCCGACTGACGCAGGTCCGCACCGCACTTGTTACAGAACGACGTCCCGCTCGAAGGGGCTCCACACTTATTGCAAAATTTAGCGGCGGGCGCAGGCGCGCTCACGGGCACCGGAGCGACCGGCGGTGGTGCGGCAGCTGGCGCTGCCGGCGGAGCCTCGGGTGCGGCAGGTTGTGGCGGTGGAGTTCCCGTGAGCCGGGTGTCGTACCCGCACTTCACGCAAAAAATTCCGCTGACCGGTGCTCCGCATTTGTTGCAGAAGTTTGCCATGGTGAATTCTCCTAATGCTCGCCTTCGGCTACCGCCCTGCTGCTCGGCCGGCGGGACGCCGGCGCTACACGACCTGGGTTCGGATTCGAAGGCGGCCGCGCCCCCGAACGCGGCCGTCTCGAATCGATTTGATGAAGGGGTACTTCATCAAAACCTTCCATCCTTCGTTGCTCACGGTTCAACCTTGTACAGGGCCGACATTCCCGCCTCCATGTGATCGTCGATGTGGCAGTGGAACATCCAGGTTCCGGGATTGTCGGGAACCATATCGACCGTCACCATCTGCGCCGGCATGAGCGAGACGACATCGGTGCGCCTGCCGTCCTGCAGCACCACATTGCCGTGCCAATGCGGCGTGTGCATGCTGACGAACTCGCCGATGGAGAGGAGATACCACCGAACGCGTTCCCCCCGTTTCATGGTCATCAAGGGGCCGGTTCCGTAAAGGTAGCCATTGATGGAAAATTTGGTGTTGGCCACGACAAAACCCGAACCGATAAACGACGCGTTGCCCTCGCCATCGACCGGCAGGAACTCCGTCTTGTTGATGCCCTTAGGATCGCTGGTGTAGGCCTGAATGTTGTGCTCCAGGTACCAGCTCGCGTTCTCGTCAAAGAAGGTGAACAGGCAGACGAATTCGCGATCCACATCTTTCGGCTTGCCGTCCGCATCGGCCATGCCTCGCCGCGTAACCACGATGGCGCCGATTAACCCGCTAGCCACATCCCTGGCCTCGTTGGTGTGGGAGTGATAGAGCCACACAATCGAGCTGGGATCATTGGGCCCGGGGCCGGCACGTTCCGGGACTTTCCAGGTGTAAGTGTGAGTACCGCCGGGAGCGACGGCATCATCCGCCTTGTCGGCACCTGAAGTGCCGTCCTGGTAAGGAGAACCCTCGGAGTCCTTGTCATAAAAGACTCCGTGGGGATGCATGCTGAAGGGATGAGTAGCGTTGTTTTTGAACACTACACGAAGGGTGTCA
The DNA here is from genome assembly GCA_963803605.1 of Terriglobia bacterium. Classification (GTDB taxonomy): domain Bacteria; phylum Acidobacteriota; class Terriglobia; order Terriglobales; family Acidobacteriaceae; genus JAIQFF01. The sequence goes on along the minus strand of CAWDNG010000019.1, from coordinate 117,267 downwards.
CCGACTTCGGCGCGCAGGATGGGCCCGAGAATTCCAGTGTGCTCCCACTCCGGAGCACGCGGCTTGAGTTGAGTGAAGGTTTCGTCGGTGTAGTCGCGATAAAGAGCCTTGCGATAGACCGTTCCGATGCGATGCGCTCCGCGCTCGGTGAAGACTTTCGAGTTCCCTTCAAACTTCATGCCCATCATGTTGTTCACGCCGCCGGGAGCGTAGTCCCAATCGACCTCGTCGGCGGCGATGTAGTAGGTGCGGACTTTGGGCGTCGGCCCGGTCTCTGCCATGCAAGCAAAGCAGGCAAGAATCCCCAGCATGGCCAGCATCAATTTCTTCATGGCTTGCTTTCCTCCGCAGACTCTGTTGCCTTCAGGGCTGGCCCGGAAAATCACTTCTTGCTTAACAAGAGTTCAACCGAACGCCTGGGATCGATCAGATGGCGACGGCCATCTTCGCTGACAGTGGCTCCATCCCGGACCAGGGAGATTACCTGTGCGGGTTGCAATTCCGGACGCAGAGCGAGCAGCTTGGCCGCGAGATTTACCACGTTGGGAGACGCCATCGACGTGCCCGAGAGACGCACCTTCCTCCCGCCGGGGAAATAGCTTTCAACCTCATAACCGTTGGCGTCGACCAGCACGGTATCGCCGTAGTTGGTGAAGGACGCTTCATCACCGGCCTGATCGACAGCGCCCACGCTGAGCAGGTTGGGCAGCTTGAACGAGGAAGGCACGAACTCGTTGAATGCAGCACTGCTGTCGTCGTTGCCGGCCGCGCAGATGAAAAGAATCTCCGGTGCGCTTTTAAGCGCGGCATAGAGACCGTCGCGATCCATGACGAAAAGCTTGCGGGCCATCACCTCGCGTTCGGCGGCGTCCTTCCCCACTCCGTTCTTTTCCAGCGCCGATTCATAGTCCCTGGGAGTTCCTCCCCAACTCATGTTCACCACGCGTACGCCGTGGTCCTTCAGATAGTTCACATATTCCATGTAGTCAGCGACGGCCCGCCGTTCCAGTTCCTCGGTCGGCAGCAGGGGAACGTTCTTCCAGTCAAAGGTGATGCGGGCCACTACGATTCGCACCGCCGGATTGCCTCGGACCGCGATGCCGGCAACGTGAGTGCCATGAACGTAATTGGAGTACAGCGAGATCGCTTCGAAGAAGCTGGGAACCTCAGAGGCCGGAAGGGACGCGACTTTTTGTTTGACGGCGGTGGCCTCGGGGCTGTCGATTGAAAGTATGAGATCAGAATGTCCTTTGAGCAGGTCCTCCATGGCTGGGTACTCGCGCTGCTGATCGGCGCTTAGCGGGAAAAGATGGCCGTGGGCGGGAAGGCCCAGGAGATCAAATGCCAGTCCGTGGGGATCGTATTTGCCAGGATTGGGGTCAGTGTAAACCTGACCCGGAAACAGCGCAACGTCCACTCCAGAATCCCAGATGGCAACCCGTACGGGAGTGAGTTGCTGAGCGTCAGTGAGGGTCACATCGCGGGCGGCCCAGATGTCCGGTTTCTTGAAATCGTGCGCGGCTATGTACTTGCTGATAACCTCAATGGTCTGATTCTTAAGCGGAAGAAACAGAAGCAATCGAGCACGACTGTAGAGAAGACTCCATGCCAGGTCGTTGCTTAAGGAACGCGATTTGGCCAGGGCCGAACCAATCTCAGCCTCGGCTCTGCCCTTGATCATGGCGGCGGTGGTGATCTCGAACCTGGTCTTGGACTCCTTCAACCGATTGCCGACGACTTCCCAGGGAAGTCGATCGAGCGCGGCAGCGTAGCAGCGGGCATAAGAGGCGGCCAGAGCTTCCCCGCTAAACTGGCCGGTCTCCGCGCGGGCCTGTAACAGGCATTCGGCCTCCACACCGCTTATGAGTTTGGCGTCTGGTTTGTCTTCGAGAGAGCGGATCTTTTCTACGGTCTGGAGCGCAGCCTTGTCCTCTTTGCCTGATAGCACCTGGAAGGTCAATTCAACGCCGAGAAGATCGCGCAACATGGCGTGATCCTGAATGTCGTAATCGCGGAGTACGGATTCCAGGTCGGCGCGGACGGGGGCAGCAAACTTGTCGAAGGTAGCGGAGTCTGCCTGCAGCAAATCGGAGACTGAACCGTCCACGGCATAGCTGAATCGGGGCAGATCACTTTCGCTGGTTACCTTTCGTTTAGTTCCCGACTGTGCCTGCGTCAACGGGGCAGGAAAGACCACGATTAGCACCGTGAAGAAGACGCTCAGAGTTGCCAGCAATGATCTCTTCATAAGATCTCCTACCTATCTCCCTGTGGGCGAGACGCCCACCGGACAGCCGGCGGGACGCCGGCGCTACAACTACTGAACCAGTTGCGACAACGTGGCCTGGCTGGCGGCGAAGCTTGCCGAACCGGCAAAGGTTGCGGTGATGTTGTGTGCTCCCGTGGTCAGCAAGGACGTGCTGATTTGCGCTTGTCCGTTGACCAGGGGCGTGGAGATCAGCACCGTCTTGCCGTCTTTGAGAGTCAGCTTGCCGGTTGGCGTGGCGGCCGCCGCCGAGGTCACTTCGGCAGTCAGCGTCACTGTTTGGCCGGAGGGTGCGGGATTGAGCGAAGACGTGAGAGTCGTCGTCGTGGCCACTGGTTCGACGATCTGCGGCACGCTTCCGCTGCTGGACGCGTACGAATCACTACCGTTATAAACCGCGTTGATGGTGTGAGAGCCGCCCGTCAAGGTGTTCAGCGCAAACACTGCCTGACCGCCGGCCAGCGCGACCAGTGCCTTCCGGCTTGCACCGCCATTCGCATCTCGCATTCGCTCCCCAGTCCGCGTCTGGAGTGAATTTCATCTTCCCGTCAGCACGCCAGCGCCTGCGCTTGCGCGAACGCGAATGTGAGGCAAGTTGGGGACGCCGTCAATGAAACTGGTCTTTAAACCTGCATTAACCGCGAAGGGGCTGTCAGACAAGGGTTTAGAAGGGTGTCTTAACTGACGTGCGGGGTCGATTTCCCGTGATAAGATTTGCCACAGTCCCGGATTGCGGCGAGGACCATGAGTAACCCGGCCCCAAAAAACGTTCGCTACCGGTTTGGCCCGTTTGAGCTGCACCCATCCCAGGGGAGACTTTCGCGCAGCGGCTCGCGCGTGAAATTACAGGACTTGCCCTTGCGCTTACTGGTCCTGCTGGTGGAACGGCCGGGCGAAATTGTGACTCGGGAACAATTACGGCAGCGGCTCTGGCCCGAGGATACGTTCGTCGAATTCGACAACAGCCTGGGAGTAGCGGTACGAAAGCTGCGTGAAGCGTTGCGCGATGATGCCGATGCCCCACGCTACGTCGAGACGGTGCCGCGCAGGGGCTACCGGTTTGTGGCTCCGGTCACCGTGCTGGGCGAGGATAAAGCGGCAGATTCCGATGCCGGGCCAGAACGCGGCGCCGCGGAAGTAGCACATGGGACGGGAAACCTCCCGCGCGCGGTTGAGTTGCCGACCCCCACCGCAACGAGAGCTGGTTGGCACAACCGCTACTGGGTGATTGGCTGTCTGGTCGTGCTGATGGTCGGAATTGCGGTGTATGAATTCCGGTCGAATCCATTACGGTCGGCAGCCAAGGCTGAGACTGCGGCGTCAGCATCCCGCGTACGGCCTCGGCGGGCGGTGGCGGTGCTTGGGTTCCGCAACCTGGCGGGTCGTCCCGGCGATGAATGGCTCTCGACGGCGATTACCGAGATGCTGAACACGGAATTGGCGGCGGGCGGCAGGCTTCGCCTGGTCCCGGGAGAGGATGTGGCGCGCGCTAAACGCGAGCTGCCGCTGGCCGATGAAGATACTCTGGCCAAGGCCACGCTCGAGAGGCTGCGGACGAACCCAGGCGCGGATGTGGTGGTGCTGGGGGCCTACACCTTGCTGCCCGGCAAGGACGAGAATCGCATCCGGCTGGACATTCGGGTGCAAGATACCGCGCTCGGGGAGACGATTGCGGAGCAGGCCCTGACCGGCACCGAGGACAGGCTCTTCGAACTGACGTCGCAAGCTGGAACTGAGTTGCGCCAGAGCTTAGGAACGAATGCAGTTTCCGCGGAAGCCATCAGCGCGGCCCGGGCTTCGCTGCCCTCGAATCAAGAAGCGGTGCGGTTGTATGCAGAAGGCCGAGCCAAATTGTGGGCATTCGATTTTCTGGGGGCTCACGACCTGCTGGTCAGGGCCGTGGCGTCCGACCCGAACTATCCCCTGGCCCACTCCGCACTGTCTGAGGCCTGGTGGCATATGGGCTATGTAACTAAGGCGCAGAAGGAGGCCCAACAGGCGCTGGATCTGTCGCAGCATCTACCGCAAGAAGAGCAGTTACTGGTCGAAGGTCAGTACCGCCGAGCAATCTCCGACTGGCCGAAGACAGTGCAAGCCTATGAAACCCTGTTCCATCTCTTTCCGGATCGGTTGGACTATGGTTTGTTGCTGGCCTCGGCGCAGATCGAGATCAAGCCGTCTGACGCGCTGCAAACTCTGGAGGCGCTCCGCCGTCTTCCGCCGCCGTCCGGCGATGATGCCCGCATCGACATGATGGAGGCTTCCGCGCTGATCGATACGGACTTCACCAGAGCGGGGAGCGCAGCGCAGCGCGCCATCGAGAAGGCCAGCACTCAGGGATCGCATGTTCTGGTAGCCCGTACCTATGGCATCCTATGTCAGCAAGCGCCGGCGATCGAGGCATCGGCGGACACGATTCGAGAATGTCAGATTGCGCTGCAGAGTTCCATGGCGGTCGGAGACATGAACGGCGAGGCGATGATGATGACCGATCTCGCCGACATCTATTATCAGCAGGGCGACCTGGCGAGAGCCGAAAAGATGTGGCGCCAGGCAATCCGAGAGTTCCGCCAAATCGGCAACCCGGATGGTGTAGCCACCGCATTAGCTAACCTGGGTGGCGCGAACCTCTCCCGGGGAAACCTGAGCGAGGCCAGGAAGCTGCTGGAAGAGTCGATCCCGGGCTATCAAGCTGTCGAAGACAAGAGTGGAGTCGCGCTGTCATTGAACAATCTGGGAGATCTGGCGCATCAGTTGGGGAACCTGCAGGCGGCGGAGACCACCTACCATCAGGCGGAGGCGACGGCGCAAGAGATCGACGATAAAAATGCGATTGCGTATGTGTTGAGCGGGATGGGAGACGTTTTTACCGACCGGGGAGACCTGGCAAGCGGACGTAAGGCGTATGAAGAATCGCTGGCGCTGCGCGATCGGGCAGGTGAAAAACAAGCGGCCGCGGAAACCCAGGTGGCCTTGGCCCGCCTGGACATCGAAGAGGGGCACGCCGCGGAGGCCGAGGCCGCGCTGCGCAAGTGCAAGGAACAGTTTCATCGGGAGCAGGCGTCCGACGACGAACTGGCGGCCAGCACCATGCTGGCGCAAGCGCTGCTGACGCAGGGCAAGCCTGGGGATGCGAAGAAAGAGATTGCAGCTGCACAGGCCCTGGCCACGCTGAGTCAGAATCGGCTGGCGCGATTCCAGTTTGATCTGGTGCGCGCCCGCGTGCTACTGATCTCGGAGCAGGGTCAATTGCCCCGGGCACAAGTGGAAGAGATCTTGGGTGAGGCCCGCCAACGAGGGTTTGTCGGAGTCGAATTCGAAGCTCGCCTGGTGCTGGCGGAGTGGGAGAAAAAATCAGGACATGACTCGGCGGCGCGAACCGAACTGGCTGGGCTAGAGAGTAGCGCCCGCAGCAAAGGCTTTGGTCTGGTGGCTCGCAAGGCGGCCGCTGCCCGCTGAGCGAAACTCGTTGAAGCTCCTGCCCCTGGCCCTCCGGCCGGGGGATTCCGCGTCAGGAATTCGTTCGAAAGAACTCCGCCGCCGCGTCGACCACTGCCTTCTGCTGCCCTTCAGTCATTTGCGGAAACACGGGCAACGCCAGGACCTGCTGGCTGGCCTCTTCGGACTCGGGAAATGCGCCCGTGCGACAACCCAGATTAGCAAAGGCGGACTGCAAATGAAGCGGAGAAGGATAGTAGATCTCAGTGGGTATTCCGCTTTGACGTAGATGTTCACGCAACTGGTCTCGCTCTGGAGTGCGAATCACGAATTGGTTGTAAACATGATGCCGCCCCTGGGGCTGGACCGGCAAGACAATCAATTTTTCCAGGCCGGCCTGCCTGAACAACTGGCGATAGCGATCGGCGTTACGGCGGCGAGCCTGGGCCATTGCGTCGAGATGCTTGAACTTCACCAGCAGGATGGCAGCTTGCAGGCTGTCGAGTCGGCTGTTCATCCCAAGCAGATCGTATTGATATTTCTTGCGGCTGCCGTGGTCGCGCAGCACGGAGATGCGGTCGGCCAATTCGGGATCGTTGGTGGTAATCATGCCTCCGTCGCCCGCCCCGCCGAGATTTTTTGAAGGAAAGAAGCTGAAGCAGCCGCAGGCCCCCAGGTTGCCGACATTCTGATCGTGGTAGCGAGCGCCGATTGCCTGAGCGGCGTCTTCAATCACAGGCAGATGGTGAATTCGCGCGATTTCGTTGATTTTTTCCATCTCGGCTGCAAGTCCGAACAGATGGACCGGCATGATCGCCTTGGTCCGGCTGGTGATGGCAGCTTCGAGAAGTGTTGGATCCAGGTTGTAGGTTGCGCGATCAATATCCACGAAGACCGGCCTGGCCTTCAGCCGCGAAATACTGCCCGCTGTGGCCACGAAGGTAAAGGGCGGGGTGATGACTTCGTCTCCCGAATCAACCCCGAGCGCCATCAGCGCGAGCAGGAGGGCATCGGATCCGGAGGCACAGCTCAGGGCAAAACGGGAGCCGATGAAGGCCGCGATTTCACCCTCCAGTTGCCTGACCTCGGGGCCCATGATGAATTGCTGGCTCTCGAGAACCTTCTCTACAGCGGCCCCGATTTCCTCCTTCATCGTGGCGTATTCCGCCTTCAGGTCGAGGAAGGGGAAGCGCAGCTTCCGAGCGCTGTGACCGGGCGGGCGCGGCGATTTGGCGAGTGATTGCCTGGCGTTCACTTCTTTTCCTGCGATTACGGCTTAATAACTATATCGGTTGTGGCCTTGTTTGTGTGGAACGGGCGCCCTCGCCCGCGGCCTTTGACTTTGAACTGTTAGCCAAAGACGACCCAGGTCGAAGGCGGGTCCCTCGCTCCGGACAAGATTAAGGGTCAAATTCAAGGTCAAAGGCCGCGGGCGTGGGCGCCCGCGCCACACATTCAGGGAGTAACCTGGGCCGCACGGTCAGTGACCTTCGTACTCAAGCTGGCCTTCATAATCACCGTATAATCAGTGTAAATCGGAAGAATCTTCGCAAAGGATAAGGGTGGACCCTGTTCTGGCATCGGCGATTTTCGTTCTGGGGCTGGCTTTCGGCAGCTTCCTGAATGTGTGTATCTACCGCCTGCCGCGAGACTTATCTGTGGTGCGGCCACGCTCGACCTGTCCCCGCTGCGATCATCTGATTCGGGCCTACGACAACATTCCGGTTTTGAGCTGGCTGATCCTGCGCGGCCGGTGTCGCAACTGCAAAGCTTACATTACGCCGCGCTATCTGTTCGTGGAGCTTCTGACCGGGGCGATCTTTCTGGCCTGTTATGCGCATTTCGGAGCCAGCCTGGCGACGCTCAAGTACTGCGCTTTCGGGTTTCTGGTGCTGGGCCTGATCTTTACCGATGCCGAAACGCAGCTCTTGCCGGACAAAATGACCTTGCCCGGGCTGGCCCTGGGACTGGGCCTGAGCCTGGTGGTTCCGGTCAATGATCTGGCTTCGCGGCTTTTGCCGGGCCTGGTGTCGTTGCCGGTGAGCTCTGAAGTTTCCTGGCACTTCCTGTCGCTGGTGGACGCGGTGCTCGGCGCCGTCGTCGGCGCTTCATTCATCTACGGCCCTGGCGCCATTTATTTGCGATGGCGGGGCGTGGAAGGCATGGGATTTGGTGACGTGAAACTGATGGCGATGGTGGGCGCATTTCTCGGCGCCAAGCTCACCATCTTCACTTTATTCTCAGCATCGATTTCGGGATCATTATTCGGCGTATGCACGGTGCTGGCGGTGTGGATCAAGCGCACCCGCCGGCGCATGAAGCGTAATCATGAATCCGCGGGCGATGCCCGGCGGCGGGCCTGGACATCGGCGGCGATTGCGCTGCGCCGGCATCAAATGCCCTTTGGCGTCTTTCTCGGTGGAATGGCTTTGGTCGCGCTCTTCTACGGCAACAGCTTCCTCAGGTGGTACTGGGGGTTGCTGTGAAACTGATGACCAATCCCATTGTGCTGCGCATGGCGGTGATGTTTGTGGCCGCCGGCTTTGCCTTCATCGTGGGACTATTCGTGATGAGGCGGATGCGTCGCAGCATCAGCGAAGAGGCCTCGTTCTCCGACGCCTCCACGTCTTCGGCATCCGAGAGTTTTCCCTTGCACACCTATCATGCGGTGATTCAGCAGCTCAAACAGCAGAAACACGAACTGCAGAGTTTGCAAGTGGTGGAGCGTCGCCGGGCCAGAACTTCGGAAAACATCAGCGCCGCCGTGCTCTCAAATCTCTCATCGGGCGTACTCTTTTTCACTCCCAACGGGCTGGTGCGGCAGGCCAATGCTTCCGCCAAACAGATCCTGGGCTTCGCTTCACCCACCGGTATGAGCGCGGCCGAAATATTTCGGGACGCCGAATTGATCTCCTCATCCCAGACCACCTACGCGAACCTGGCGGAGGCGGTGACCGCCAGCTTGCGGGAGAAAACCCGGTTTCAGCGGCTGGAAGCGCACTATCGCACTCCCGCCGGCGAGGAACGCACGCTGGATATCACGGTGAGTTCGGTGCATGCGCCGGACAGTGAAGGTCCGGGTGCGGCTGGCCCGGCAGTTGATGGTCTGGGCGTCGCTTGCCTGATCAATGACCGCACCGAAGTGGCCGAGATTCGCCGCCAGCAGGAGTTGCGCGGGGAAATGTCCGCCGAAATGGCGCTGGGCTTGCGCAACTCGCTGACCACCATCGCTGGCTACGCCCAGCAACTGGCGGCCAGCCGCGACCCGGAACTGGCGCGGCAGTTGGCCTCCGACATTGCCGCGGAGGCGGCGCACCTGGATCGCACGATTGGCGGGTTTCTGGCCAGCGCGAAGGCAGCGCGGGCCGGCTTGAAAGCTTGAACTGACAGCGTCGATGCCGGCTTCGGCTGTTTTGAAGCGGCACGACGGAAAGAAACGGAGCACTCTATGAAGCGCACTGGATACGTTGTTCTGGCCGAAGCCGTTCTGGCGGGGATACTGGTCACTCTGGCCGGCGCCCAGTCTCAATCTCTGGGCGACTATGCCCGCAGCATCCGTAAGGGCGAAAAGCCGGCGTCGGCCAAAAAGTACGACAACGACAACTTGCCCACATCGGACAAGATCAGCGTTGTGGGAAATGCCACGGAATCGCCCGCCCCGGAAGACGGCAACGCGGCGTCCACGTCGGGCGAGACCTCCGTCCAGCCCCAGGATGGAACTACGCCCTCCACTCCTGAGGCGCAGGACGCCAACAAGAAAGCCGACGGCTCCGACGAGCAGAAGGCCAACGACGAGTGGAAACAGAAGATCGCGCAACAGCAGAACCAGGTTGACCTGCTGACGCGTGAACTGGACGTGACCCAGCGCGAGTATCGCCTGCGCGCCGCCGCCTTCTATGCCGACGCGGGCAACCGGCTCCGCGGCTCGGCCACATGGGACAAGGAAGATGCCCAGTACAAACAGCAGATCGCCCAGAAACAAAAGGCCCTCGACGATGCCAAGAAGGCCCTGGACGACATGAAGGAACAGGCGCGCAAGGCCGGAGTACCTGCCAAGTTGCGGCCGTAGGCTAGGCGTGCATGCAAGGGTTCACGAGAGCCTCCTGCGCAGGCCGGAGGCTTTGCTGTCGCTAGCGTGTGGTTGCAGCTTGTCTTCGCTCCGAATCTGCTTTACGTGATGGCGTCCGTGCGCGAGGTGAAACTTCCGCCATTGACGCGCGGTCAAAGGTCCGAGGATGGGATGGTCCAGGATTTTGATGCGCGAGCCATAGCGCTGTTCACATTGTGCGATGAGGTCGTCCATGGCGGTAATCCGGGGACCGATGTCGGCGAGGATTTTCTCGGCGGGCATGCCTCTCGGGCAGACCGGGTCGGGCGACTTTCGTCCTCGGGGAAAATAGCCGAGTTCGGTGACCAGCGCGACCGCCACCCGTTGCTTGAAAGTGGGAACGCCGGCCAGAGGCTTGCCGGCTTTCAGACAGCGCTCAAAAGCCTTTACCGTACCCGTGTAGGTCAGATACAGATGTTCCAGCACTTCTGCCACGCACCACTTCCCTTCCGGGTGGCGTGAGAGCTCATCGGCGGTCATGCCCCGAGTAGCGGAAGAGATGGCCTGCTGCAAACGTTCCAGATTCGAATCCATGGCCCCTCGAAGTGCCCGCTCTAGTAGAATAACTCCGGCATTTCCGGTTGCAAAATTCATACGTATAACAGGAAGGTGGCTATGAAGAAGGTGCTGGTGGCAATGCTGGCGCTTGTGATGATGGCTGGTTGTTCGTCGGAGACGTCCAAACCGGCGCAGGTCGAGAAACCTCAGCCCAAGCCAGCGGAGTTCGTTACCGGACGGGCCGCCTTCCAGAAGCTCTTCATTGCTGCGCGCGGCTGGGCGCGCGATGCCCAGCCTTATCGGCTCGAATCGATGATCACCGACGACTCCAAGGGCAAAGAGGGAAAATCGGCGGTGTGGCGGGCTTCGTTCGCCTCTCCGATGCAACGGGGCGTGAAGGCCTATACCTGGTCGGGTGAAGTTTCCTCCGATCGCGGCATCAATCCGGGCACCGAAGATACTTATAGCCCTAGCAACACCTCCACCCAGATTTTCGACGTGGCCTTTCTCAAGGTGGATTCGGACCAGGCCCTGGAAACCGCCCAGAAACATGGCGGCGAGAAGCTGCTCGCCAAGGAGCCCGACACGCCGGTCCTGTACATACTCGATTGGAGCCGGGCAACCAATGAGCTTATCTGGCATGTGATCTACGGCAACAATCGTGACGACTACAAGCTGCGGGTCGCAGTCAATGCCTCCAGTGGAGATTTCATTCGAGTGGAGAAGTAGGCGCGGGTGCGGGAGAGCGCTTCTGGCTTCTGGCTTCTCGCTTCTGGCTTCTCGCTTCTGGCTTCTCGCTTCTGGCTTCTGGCTTCTCGCTTCTGGCTTCTCGCTTCTGGCTTCTGCGACGTACTTCAGCACCCTCCACGATTGTCATCCTGAGCGAGCTTGACCGTCCGCTGGCGGACGGTCAGGCGAGTCGAAGGACCCCTACCGCCACGATGCTCTCACGGCACGCCAGTCCCTGACGGCACGGCAGCAGCCACGCACAACGCGAGGCGGAAATTTGCATCGGGTAGGGGTCCTTCGACTGCGTGACTGCTTCGCGAAGCGAAGCAGTCGCTCCGCTCAGGGTGGCAATGGGAGAGTCTTATTGCCTGGCCTGGGCTTTTCCTGAGGGCGCGCTTTTGATTTTCTCCAGCGCTTTCTTCGCTTCTTCCGCCTGGGGACCGTCAGGCAGGATCTTCAGGTACTCCTGATAGTGCTCAGCGGCCTCGTCGAGACGGGCCAGCTTGTCGAGAGCCTGGGCGATCCGAAAGTTCGACAGGGCGTCATTGGGTTTGTAGAACAGGGCTTCGCGGTAGCGGTCGAGCGCTGCGCCATAATTCTTCTTCTTGAAGTAAAAGTCACCGACTTCAATGTCCTTTTGCGCCCGGTGGGGATCGAAGGGATGAAATTCCCGCACGTCGCCGGAAGCATTCTCATCCGCGCCATCCAGAGGATCAATACTGTTGGGATGGTCCTTGGCATCATTCGGGGGAGGGCTGAGATCGATGCGGGTATCGCGGCTGGAACTCTCTCCGGCTTCCCGGCTGCGCTCAGAGCGGGGAGGAGGCTGATTTTGATGTGAATCCTTGTCAGCTTCCTGGCTCCGGGCCGCACCGGGAACGATCAGGCCCAGGCACACCGCTAGCGGAAAAATGAGTCGCCGCATGGCTCTATTGTAACTCGGGCGTCAGGAAGTGTGGCGCGGGCGCCCTCGCCCGCGACAGGCCGATTCGTGAAGGGCGTCAGATCAATCGGGATAGGGGGGACGATCACGCGTCCTCCCCTCCCACACCACCGTACATGCGGGTCCGCATACGGCGGTTCGGCGGGTTGAGCTAGATGTGGGTAGCCGGGCTTTCGATAGAACGCGTCGCCAGAGAACGATTCGGTCCCTTCCGAGACGCCCCTTGGAGCTTCACTCCGCCTGGAATCCGGAAGGCCAAGCTATTGGATTTTCGGCCGCGGGTCGTTCCTGAGATCGCGCGATGTACTCGCCTCTCCCTTCCGTTCGGGCCTTCGATCACCGTTCCCGGCTTGGCCTAGCTGTTTCTCCGCCTTTCGGCATTGGAGTGCCTCAATATCCTCGCCGACTGCGTGACCTACTTTGCCCTCTGCTGACTTCTGCGACACGGTCAGGATGAATCGCTTCACCCTCAGTCACGATTTCGTGACATGCCGCAGATCTCCCGAGGTAAGTTCGACCGCCTTCGATGCACAACCGCCGGATTTACCACCAGTGAGCTTGATGGATATGGGCTTCGCAGTCACTTGCCCGCTCGCCCGCCACCGTAGGCCTCGTATCCGGTTCTTCTTCATCGGCTCGCATCTTTGCTCCGCGCTTCTTTCCGGCCCCGCCTCGCGGCGAGTGTGATTTCACCGTTGCGCTTCGCTATCACTTCACGTCCATCACGTTGTGAAGAGGACTTGCACCTCCAGGCTGTCGAGCATGCTCGGCACACAAGTCAAAGGCCGCGGGCGGGGGGCGCCCGCGCCACACCACAAAAAAAGCTGCTCCACCGGGGGAGGTGGAGCAGCGCGAGTTCTTGAATCCTCGGAGAGGAGGATCTTTTACATGGACGGCGGGGTGGCAGCCGCTGGCGTCCCAGCATCCACCGAGTTGGTCATGAGACGAACATCCACGCGACGGTTCTTGGCGCGTCCGTCCCGGGTCTTGTTCGACTCTACCGGCTTGTCCTTGCCCAGCCCGATCAAATAAATCTTATGTGCCGGGATGCCGTGCTTCGAGGCCAGGTACTGAATGACAGAATCAGCACGACGCTCGCTCAGCGAGTAATTGTAATCGGCCGGTCCAGTTGAGTCGGTGCCACCTTCAACCGTGATGATATAGCCCTTGGCGCTGGCCACGTCGCTGGCGAGCTGGTCAAGGGCTTCCTGGGCAGTCTTGGTCAGGTTGTCTTTGTCGAAACCGAAATGCACCGCGGTTTCGGTGACCACGTGATAGTTGTCCAGGTTGGCCACGGTATTCTGCAGCGAATCGACGCGATGGACGGCGTTGTCGGCCTGGGTCTGGGCCTGGCCAGCCTGATCAGAGGCGGCTTGCGCCTTTTGGTCAACGGCGGCGGCCTTGGCCGTCACCTCTTGAATGCCAGCTTGCGCGCGCGCATCCACATCCTTGATGGCGTTGGTGTTCTTGGCAGTCAGATCATCAAGCTCGTTGGTCTTATTGATCAGCGGCGTGGTCTCTTGACGGACGTAGTTCTTGCTGGCGCATCCGACCGTAGCCGCCATGCTTGCCGCCAGTAGAACGATTAACGAAGTGCGATTCATTGTAGGAGGGCTCCTTCCTCACTCATCTCGCAAAACTCAGCTTATTTGATTCTAAATTCTGTTCACGCGTTCAGTCGCGGAGGGCTTTTTCTCGCGTCCGCATTGTACAAGAGCACGGAAGATGCCAACGGTGGAAATGGTGGGATTGCCGCCCAACTCATTCATTTGTATATACTTATACCCTCTACACTAAACCATCAGGCGCAGGCGGACAGCAACTTTCGTGCAAAGGCGATACATGAACTGAGGAAATTTTATATGGTCGCAGATTTATGCATGTGGAGGAGAGATGGTCGGAATGACCTCGCGCTTGTTCCGCCGGTAGACTCTGAAATCGTTTTCGTCCACCGTGATCACCGCATGACGGGGATAAAGTTCACTCATACGGATAAGACACAGGTCGGCCAGGTCAGGCTTACGATCTTCGTAGCGCCGGGCGAGGTCACAGAGCTGGTCGAGGTTGCGGACACAATCGAATGCAATCCGAAGCATTTCATCCTGCACCAGCGAGAGAACATACGGGCTTGATCCCAGATGAAATGCAGCCTCGGCCAGGACCGCTTCGCAGGTGAGTAAAGGGTCGGTGATGGTCTTGGCAAGATCGACAGCCCAGAGATGATGACTGTCTCCGCGATTGCCAAAGGCAACGATGAAACCGGTGTCGGCAATTCCTTTCATCGGCGTGAGAAGCCTTTGCGCGAGGAGAGGTCGGAAGGCCCGTTGATCCTGCCCGCGTGCCGCATGAAGCGCCGGTTACCCTTCTCCGATTTGGCGCTTTCCAATTGCTGGCGAATGATCCGCCCGACCGGTAAGCCGGTTCGGCGCGAAACCTCCTTCAGCCAGGCCAGCAGTTCCTCCGTAAGACGTATGGTTAGTGTATGACTCATATTCCATTATTGTAACACATGGTCATTTTGGATGAGGTGGGGCGGAACGCTGCGGCTCGTAGCCGAGACCCGGCCCGCTAGCGCTCTCATCTAAAATAGGTGAACGTAAGATAAGGCCGAACGAATGGATCTCCACGCCAAAATTCGCAGCTTGCCGGCTTCGGCTGGCGTTTATCTCTACAAGAACGCCGAGGGCGAAGTCATTTATGTCGGCAAAGCCAAGAACCTGCGCAGCCGGGTTTCCTCCTACTTCCGCGAAGGGCGCTGGGAGGACGCGAAGACCGATTCGCTGGTGCGGGAAGCGGTGGACGTTGACTATATCGTCGTAGCCAATAACAAGGAAGCGCTGGCGCTTGAGAACCACCTGATCAAGCAGAAACAGCCGCGCTTCAACATCCTGCTGCGCGACGACAAGACTTATCCTTATGTGAAACTCACGCTGGGCGAGCGTCTTCCCCGGGTGTACGTCACCCGGCGGCTGCGGAAAGATGGCAGTTCGTACTACGGTCCTTATTTTCCGGCCAATCTGGCGTATCGCATCGTGGACCTGATTCACCGTCATTTCATGGTGCCGTCGTGCAAGGTGGACCTCACGCGGTTTCATCCGCGTCCCTGCCTGCAGTACTACATCAAGCGCTGCCTGGGGCCGTGCGTGGAAGGGCTGACCACGCCGGAGATTTATCAGGAGGCAGTGCGCGACGTGAAGCTGTTTCTGGAAGGACGTCCCACCGACTTACTGCGCTCTCTACGCCAGCGCATGGAGGAGACGGCTGAGGCAGAAGAGTACGAACGTGCCGCCAGATATCGCGACCTGATTTCGACCGTGGAACAGCTACAGGAAAAGCAGCGCATCGCCGCGGTTGAAGGCGACGACGCTGACGTCTTCGGATATCACTTCGAAAACGGCATGCTGGCGGTAAACCTGTTCCACATGCGAGGTGGGCGAGTGCTCGACCGGCGGGAGTTCTTCTGGGAAGACCTGCCGGAGGCTGCAACCGAACCCGCAGGCGCGGGTGCCCCCACCCGCCCAGCCGAGCAAAGCTCGGCCTCTCCACCGGAGCTCGCGGGTGAAGACGCCGGCCACTCTACAGGTTCGTTCCTTCCCGGCGAATTCTTTTCGGCTTTCCTGAATCAGCTCTACATTGGCCAGCCCTATGTCCCGCGGAACATTTATGTGCCGGTTGAATTCGAAGATCGGGAAGCGCTGGAAGACCTGCTCTCCGAGCAGGTGGCGGGCGAGGGCGTCCGACCCACACGGGTTCATATTCTGGTTCCGCAGCGTGGGGACAAGCGAGGCCTTCTTGATCTCGCCGGCACGAACGCCAAGCAGTCTTACGACCAACGTTTTCGTGTGATGAAACCAAACGCCAAAGCGATTCAAGAGGCGTTGCAGGATGCCCTTGGGCTGCCGGAGTTGCCGAAGCGCATCGAGTGCTTCGACATTTCGCACATTCAGGGAGCGGAGACTGTGGCCTCGATGGTGGTGTGGGAAGACGGCCAGATGAAGAAGTCGGACTACCGCAAATTCATCATCCGCGACGTGATTGGCGTGGACGACTTCGCTTCCATGCGCGAGGTGGTGACGCGCCGCTACAAGCGAATTCAGGAAGAAAAAAAGAAAATGCCCAGCCTGGTGCTGATCGACGGCGGCCTGGGCCAATTGCACGCTGCTGCAGAGGCGGTTGAAGCGCTAGAGATCATCAATCAACCGCTGGCGGCGATCGCCAAGCGGGAAGAAATCATCTACGTGTACGGTCAGGAGAGCGAACCGGTCGCGCTGGATCATCACTCGCCAGTATTGCACCTGGTGCAACTGATCCGTGACGAGGCCCACCGCTTTGCTGTCACCTTTCATCGCAAGCGGCGGCAGATGCGCGACCGCTCGACCGAACTGCGGGAAATCCCAGGCGTGGGAGAGAGCACGACCCGGCGTTTGCTCCAGCATTTCGGCAGCGTGCAGGCAATCAAGCAGGCGGACTCGGCGGCGCTCTCGTCGGTGGTGACGCGTAGCCAGGCGGAGGCAATTCTGGGTCATTTCCGGAAATAGCGGCCCTATGGCTAACGGGTTGCTGGTTCCGGGTCGGTCAGATTCCCACCTGCGCCCCTCTGTTCCTTCTCCCCCTTCGCCTTCTTCGTACCCATGGCGAGGTCCACCCACTTATCGGCAGTCTGTTTGTCGGTCGCGTAGGCTTTTCCGTTTCCACACTGGATGTCGGCTCGCTCACGATAGAGCAGATTCATGTAAGCCATCGCGTCGTCATAGTCAGGGCGAAGCCTGATGGCCTCGACCAGCATGGAGATTCCATCCTTAATAAAGTCTTCAATGTTGCTCCGCAACTCGGAACAAGCGGGATCATTGATGAGTGGCTGGTCTGGCCTCAGGTTGATCTGGTGCCGCATCACCATGCGCGGCGTGTAGCTCTGAGTCCAGTCGATCACTGCGATGGAATAATACAGCTCTGGGTCTTCTCCATTTATCTCGATGGCTTTGCGGTAATATTCCTTCGCTTTCTCAAACTTCTTCGTCTGCAAATTGAGGTACGCGATTCCTTTGATGCCGTTTAAGTTATTAGGTTCAATCTCCAGTGCCTTTTGGTATTCGCTCTCCGCGGCCTCTACAATCTGCAGGTCGTGGGGATCGTCCGTCCCCGGAATGTATTGCTGCGCGTAGCATGTAGCCAGCTGAAGATGTGCTTCTAAGCTATGCGGGTCAAGCGACACGGCTTTCCGGAAGTGTTCAAGCGCATGTTCATATCTCGCTTGCTTTTGGTCCTCAACTCCTAACTGAAATTCATCGCGGACAGTCGACTGCGCCCGAAGGTTCAATGAACCGAACAAAAAGAGGAGAGCAAACAGGACCCTGTGAGTATGCAACACCGGAGACCCCCTGAAAAGAAGCGTTGGCTTCGTTCTTAATAGTAGACACCAGTCTCACAGCGCAGGGTCCCGGACCTTACCGTCTACGACCGAGGACCGCAATCCCTTTCGCACCAGCCAAGCCACCGTCGCCAGCATGCCGAGCCAACCCAGGAAACTGACGACCGCCGCAATTTTCGTGTCGTACTGCAGCACGCCCAGGCTGGAGAAGATAGTGTGCCAGTCGTGTTCGACGAAATCGGAATCGCCGGCAGTCACTAGGGGCAAGAGCATGGCGCGGGCATCGGCCATGTAGGTAGCGGTATAGAGCCAGTTCTCGAAGAAAAAGAATGAGCAGAAGGCGAAGGCGGTGGTCTGTCTCTGGGTAAAGAAATAGGCGGCCAGCAGCAGCGGCACCAGCCATTGCAGGATGGTACCTCCCCAGAGTCCGAGAGTCGGTCCAAACCAGCCGAACAGGAGATGTCCGCCCTCGTGGACCACCAGATTGGCGAGATCGATAAGGAGGAAGGCCCCGTGCTTGCCGAAGGCATAGATCAGGAACACGATATAAAAGACCAGCCAGGCGGCGACGCTATAGCGCGAGGTGGGCCTCCAATCCTGCGCCAGCATGCTCCGCAAGTAGTCGCCCATGCGGCGGATTGTAACGGGATCGTCATCGGCCAAACAGGTTACGGCGGTGCTGCTGCGTCGGGGCACTGTCATGAACTAGTGAGTAGAGTCGGTAAAGACGGTTGCGCCGTATAATCAGTTCGGTTCTGCAACAAGTATGTGGATGAAAGCTCATCAATGGATCGTGACCCTGGGGCTGCTGACCCTGGTGCTGGCGGCTGCCGTGGGCCTGATATTGACGCGCCAGTCGGCGCAGTCCAACTCTGGCGGCACACGCGCCCGGCGACCTCCGATTGTGGATGAGCAGCCGCTCACGACGGCCCGCGTCATGGCGACGCTCGCCTCCGAATGGGATGAACAGCGATACGCACGGCAGGCGCTCAAGCTGGCCGACCACTCCTTGGATGTGGCATTCAGTTACGAAATGCGCCAGGCCACCGAGCATCCGGCGCCACCGACTCCGGAGAGCAAGAAGCTGTACGCTCAGGCCGATCAGGCCGCGGCGGCGGCCAAAGCCGACCAGGACAGGATTGACCAGCTGCAGAAGCAGGTGGCCGGGGCCAAGGATGAGCGCGCCCGCACTACCCTGCAGCAACAGATTGACCTGATCAAGGCACAGCTTGAACTCGATCAGGATGAACTGGCAGATGTAAAACTGGACCTGATCCGTTCCGGTGTCGACCGCCTCAGCCGAATTCAGCGCCAGTTCAACCGTCACGAGGCCACCCAGAAAGAGTACGAGACCAACAATCCCCCAACCAACAGCAATAGCAACGCTTCAGCTGCTCCATCCTCAGCCTTGGCTCAATTCTCCGCATGGAACGGTTTGCGGAGCAAGGCCACCCGCCTGCAGCAAGCTCTGGACGAGGCCAGGCAGGCAGGCAATAAGCTCAGGAAGGATCACGAGACGCTACAGGCCCAGGTGGCCATGGAGGTCTCCAACAAGGAGGCGATTGCAGAGCAGGCCCGGAGCGGACTGGAAGCTGTTTCGGACGATGATTCCGCCAGGGCGAGCCGCACTGCCAAAGCAATCTCCACGCTGCGACAGATTTCCGCGGACCAGAAGGACCTCAGCGACCTGGACAAGCGCGTCCAGGACCAGGACGATCTCGCCACCGCTTATGGCAACTGGATTGATGTAGTCAAACTCCGGCAAAGTGCCTTGGCACACGCCATGTTCCAGTCCGCGCTGCTGATTTTGCTGGTGGTGTTCGGAGTCTATCTGGCCGATCGGCTGGTCGATCATTTCTTTGTGGGCCTGGCGGTAGAGCGCACCCGGCTGCACACTCTGCGGGGAGTAATTCGCTTCGCGGTGCAGGCACTGGGCCTGGCTCTGATCCTGTTCATACTGTTCGGGGTGCCCGATCAGATGTCCACGATCCTGGGGCTGGCCGGCGCCGGGCTTACTGTGGCCTGCAAAGACTTCATCATGGGATTCATCGGCTGGTTCCTGCTCATGGGTCCCAACGGGCTACGAGTGGGCGACTGGGTGGAGATCGACGGAGTGGTGGGCGAGGTGGTTGAAATCGGCCTGCTGCGCACCGTGCTGCTCGAAACCGGAAACTGGACGGACAGCGGGCATCCCACCGGTCGCAAAGTCGCCTTCGTGAACAGCTACGCCATTGAAGGCCACTTCTTTAACTTCTCCACCGCCGGGCAGTGGCTGTGGGACGAACTCCAAATCCTGCTGCCCTCATCGGAGAACCCGTACCCGATCATCGATGCCATCCAGAAACTGGTGTCGGAACAGACCCAGGCGAACGTGCTGGCGGCCGAGCAGGAGTGGCAACATTCCAAGGGCCGCTACCGGGCGCAGCCGGTTTCAGCGGCGCCCGCAGTCAGCCTGCGTCCTACGAGTTCCGGCATCGATGTGCACGTGCGCTATATCACCCGGGCGGGCGAGCGGCATGCGACGAAGACCCAGCTGTACCAGGCCCTGGTGGAGTTGCTGCACGCGCGTCAGAGCGATCCGGCAGCGGCCGCGAGCGCCAAGGCAGCGCGCTAACACCCCATCCGCCGCACCATCAATACCAGTAGTAAGTGTGGAGCGGACACTCTTGTCCACTTCTTTTCCCTTGCTTTTGACTTTGACTGTCATCCCTCAACGTCAAATTCAAAGGTGGCGGACAGGAGTGTCCGCCCCACACGCGCATCTTGCAAAATCTCGCGTACCAGGGCAGGCGGCAGGGACCGCGCAAACTCGATGGCTCGAGCCAGTGGGGTCTTTTCATTGCGCAACAGGGCGATGCGGATTTCCCGGCGCGGCGACCATTTGGAATGGTGGCAGACCGCGCTGACGAATGCGTCCGGCCCATCGCGGCGCATCAGAGCTTTGATCACCGCAGCTTCCGTCAGGCGGGAATTTTCGAGCGCGGCGTGAATGACCCGTGGCTCCGGATCGAGCAGGAGGGCGGCGGCCACCCGGCCTGATGCCCGACGCGCCAGAGTGAGTCTCTCCCCTTGCGGAAGTCTTTCCAGCCGGTTGATGAGAGATCCCTCGACGGCCATTTTGATGTCGGCGGGAACGACCGGGGCCAGCGCCACTTGCATGAGGTCGAAGGTGAACAGGTGCCTCATCAGGCGGACGGAGATGTGTCGCGGCGTGCGGGGATGCTCAACGAAGGCCAACTTTACCTTGCGGCTTTTCATGATGCCGCTGTTGCCGCTCAGGCGATCAAGCGCCTGGGTGGGCAAATCGCTCTGCTTCAGAAGTGCCAAGGCAAGGTCTTCGGTGAGTGCCGGATCAGATGCTGCGGCAACCAAACCTTCCGCCAGCGTGTGGGCGGATTCGGTTGGAGGAGCGACCTTGTCGGGTGCAGTGCGGGCCGCGGTTGTGTCGTCGGAAGACATGAGTTTATGCGACAGGCAAAGCTGCGAGCACCTGCAAAAGCCGAGTGGAGCAAGCCTCTGCGGCAGGTACCTCAGCGGCTGAAGCCGCCATCTCCTGCCCCTGGATTGCAGCGCTAAAGCGCTGCTCCCCCCAAAACCAGGATCCACAACCCTAAAATCCGGAACAGTGCTCCGCCCAAGAATCAAGATTTACAGCCGAATCCCGAGGGCCGTGTCATCCCTCCCTATCTTGCTGCGATCTTGCGCGCTAACTCGAGGGCCCCGCGAACCGGTTCAATCACGGTGGGATTGATGACCACCTCGGGACGACGGGAACGAAGACTATTGTAGAAAACCTGGCGCACCAGCGCGGAATTGCCGAATACACCGCCGGACATGGCCACTGGGACAGCGCCAGCGTCTGGAAACAAGCGGCGCAGCAGGATCCCCGCCAGGTTGGCGAGCTGAGTGCCGGCTTGGGTCAGAACATCCCGCGCGATGCGATCGCCCGACTCGGCCAGGGAAAGCACGGCCGGAAACAGGGCAGCAAAATCCGGCGGCGGAGTGGCGTTTGCGGCCGGCACCAACTGCTCGATGGTTTGCAGGTTCCAGGCCTTCATCAGCATCTCGATCAGGCGCAGGTCCTGTTCGGAGTCCTCGTCCCAGGCGCCGATAGCGGCGGCCACCGCAGTGCGGCCGATCCAATGACCGGAGCCCTCATCCGAGATAGCGAATCCCCAGCCGCCGGCGCGTGCCGTCTGGCCTTCGCGGTTGCGGCCATAAGCGATCGAGCCCGTGCCCGCGATCACGATCACGCCCGGGCCGTCGCCAAAAGCGGCCTCGAGAACGATGACATTGTCTCCCACAACTTGAACTTTGCCAGGAACCAGCTCCGAGATGATGCGTGTTACCACCTCGCTGATCTCCGGCCGCGCTGCGCCGGCGAGGCCGACGCAGACGCTGCTGATCTCGGACGCATTGACCCCGGCAACCGTACAGGCCTGACGGATTGCGCTCGCCAGCGACTCTCGCGCCTGCGCCTCTCCCACCCGGACCACGTTGCTGGCGGCGCCCGTACCCGTGCCCAGGACGGAAGTTTCGTCACCGATCAGGCAGGATGTCTTGCTGCCGCCGCCGTCGATACCGAGGTAGATGGCCACGAGCGTAGTTCTACCATAAGAGTTTGCTTCGACACCTCACACCGAAGTACTGGCGACTACTACGTTTTCAAATTCAAAGGCGTCGGACAGGAGTGTCCGACCCACACAACCCGACAAAAATGAGCTTGACGAGGTAGGTACCTCGTTGCAGATCGACAGACATTCTCTTTAAAGCCCGCTACTCTGGGGTGGCATTACTGTGCCAGGGTGGACACTGGCGCTCGCGGGCGAGGGCGCCCGCGCTACACGGGCTACTTTATGGTTCTCGACAAGCTTGATCTCGGCATCATCGCGCTGTATCTGGCGGGGATCACGCTGTTTGGGCTGCGCTTTCGCAAGAAGCAGCGCACCTTGCGCGATTATTTTCTGGCCGACCGGAATATTCCCTGGTGGGCGATCGCGCTTTCCATCGTCGCGGCCGAAACCAGCACTTTGACCATCATCAGTATTCCTGGGCTGGCCTATGACACCAATCTGACGTTTCTACAGGTCGTGCTGGGGTACGTGGTGGGTCGGTTCATCATCAGTTTCGTCCTGCTGCCACATTATTTCCGCGGCGATCTATACACCGCGTACGAACTGATGGAACGACGCTTCGGCAAAAAACTGCGCTCGCTGACCGCCGGGCTCTTTCTGGTCACGCGCGCGGCGGCGGAAGGGGTACGGGTTTATGCGGTTTCCATCGTAGTGGCGATCGCGCTGGGGACCGGCGAGGTGGCGTCCATCGCGATCATTACCGCGCTGACGCTGGTTTATACCTTCGAGGGCGGACTGGCTGCGGTGATCTGGACCGATGTGGTGCAGACCGTGATTTACGTGGGTGGAACGCTGGTGGGCCTGTTCACGATCTTGCATCTTGTGCCGGGAGGCTGGCCAGCGATTCATCATCTGGCGGCGGGCGCGGGCAAGCTGCAGGTTTTCGACTTTTCGCCCGACTTCTGGAAGCCCTACACATTTTGGGCGGGACTGATCGGTGGGGCTTTTCTGACTACGGCCAGTCACGGCACCGATCAGCTCATTGTGCAGCGCCTTCTGGCGGCGCGAAACCAGAGGCAATCGGTGACCGCACTGCTGTCGAGCGGGGCGGCGATCCTTTTCCAGTTTGCCCTTTTTCTTATTGTTGGCGTCATGCTGTTCGCGTTTTATCACGTACCCTCGGCAAACTTCGGACGGGCAGACAAGATCTTCCCGACGTTCATCGTCAGCCAGATGCCGCACGGGATTTCAGGATTGCTGATTGCGGCAATTCTGGCGGCCGCCATGTCGAACCTGAGCGCGGCGCTTAACTCGCTTTCGTCCACTTCGATCATTGACTTTTACCTGCAACGGTACCCGCAGACTGACGAACGCCGCAAGATTCGGCTGTCACGTCTGGCGACGCTGGGTTGGGCCCTGCTGCTGTTTGGGCTGGCGGTGCTGTCATTGCACAAGGTCGGCCGAGTTATTGAGGTCGGATTGCAGATTGCGTCCGTGGCTTACGGGGCTTTGCTCGGGGTCTTTCTCCTCGGGGTGCTGACGCGGCGGGCCAATCAGTCGGGCGCGGTGGTAGGAATGCTGTTTGGGTTCGTGACCGAGTTGTACATCTGGCTGTTCACGAAAGTGCCATGGACCTGGTATGTGGCGATAGGGACGGTCGTCACTTTCGGGGTTGGGTTTGCGGCCAGCGCCGTATCGAAATCGCAGACCGGGAGAACCTGAGGGAGCTCGACGCCCCCTCAGGCCCGGGCCGAGGATCAGTCAATCTTTCGTGCGGTCGAGGTGACCATCACTGGCTGCGGGTCAACCACTGCAATTCGGATTTCCCGGCCTTCATCGACCACCACGATACTCAGAGTCAGCGGGGGTGCACCTTCATTGTTCAGCGTCATTGTGCCGCTGCAATTTTCGTTGAGGCTGTACGTGCCAGAGCCGGGACGATCGACCGCCGATGGCGGATAGCCGCTGATAGCGCCATGGATGTTGTCGATCTGGCTGAATGTACCGTCGCCGTTGAAGGTGTCAATCGCGGTACCGACCATCAGTTCGAGCGGGCCTCCCGGCCCCGATGGCCTGGTGCCGCTGACAAGGACTCCGTAGTCTCCTCTCAGGGTCCATGGGCCGCAGCGGTGGTGTGGGACCTCGCGGGCGCTCGCAACTGTGACGCTAACCATCATCGCGAAAAAGACCAGTATCAACTTCTTCATGTCATTCTCCTCCACCTGGGGTGAACGCCCAGCGTGTTTGCGCTGCATCATCTCCCTGGTGCTGCGGGGCGCGCAATTGAGGCGGCCTGAAGATTCCGTGAAGTTTCCCTGCACCGCTTTCCCTCGCGTATCCAGACGTTTAGGGGCAATCTGAGGTAGAATCGCGCCCAGTCGGTACCTTCATGTCCCGCGAAAGACTGCGGTTTGGCGACTTTGAACTCGATCCGCCGGCCTACGAACTGCGCCGGCGCGGCAAACCCGTCGACCTGGAACGCATCCCCATGGATTTACTTCTCCTGCTGGTGGAGCGCAGAGGGGACCTGGTGACCCGCGCCGAAATCATCAAAAAGGTCTGGGGGAGCGATGTCTTCCTGGAAGGCGATACGGCCATAAACACGGCCATTGGCAAGGTCCGCCACGCGCTGCGGGATTCGGCGGAAAAGCCCATGTACGTGCAAACCGTCACGGGTAAGGGGTATCGCTTTATCGGGTCAATTTCCGGCGGTACAAACATCATCCGCGAGGCAGCGCGACCCAGGACGAGAGATTCTGGTTCTGACCCAGAGATCGTTTTGGCAGTCCTGCCCATGGAAGATTTTTCGGGCGTTCCCGGAGATGCTTACTTCGTGGATGGGCTCACCGAAGAAATGATCGCGGCGCTGGGGCGGGTGAATCCGCAACAGTTGCGGGTGATTGCGCGGACCTCGGTCATGTCGTACCGTCACACCACAAAGCCGGTCGGGCAGATCGCGCTCGAACTCGGCGTCGATTACATCGTTGAAGGCAGCGTGCGGCGCCAAGGTGAGCAGCTGCGAATCGTCGCCAGGCTGATCGGCGCGGCTAGTCAATCGCAGCTATGGAACGCTTCTTATGACCGCGACGCGCGAAATTTCCTGGGCGTGCAGCAGGAGCTGGCCTCATCGATTTGCCGTCAAATCCAGATCCGCCTTGCCCCCAGCGCGAAGCCATCGCCGCCAACGCGGAGCTCCGCTGCGTACGATCTTTACCTGCGCGGACGCTACTCCTGGAACCAGCTCTCGCCGCCCAACTTGCGCCGTGCCATCGAGCTGTTCCAGGCTGCGGTGCAGGAAGACCCAAACTATGCTTTGGCTTATGCCGGCATCGCCGATGCCTATGCCTACCTGCCTCTGATCAGCGATGCCGCTCCCTGGGAATCCTGGCGCCAGGCCAAAGCGGCTGCCGAGCGGGCCTGGGAAATTGATCCGGACTCATCGGAGACCGCGACTTCGCTGGGCATCGTGCACTTCTGGCTCGACTGGGAGTGGGCCCGCGCCGAGGCTGTTCTCCGCCACGCGGTGCAGCTGGACGGCAACAACACCATGGCGCGCCGTCTGCTGGCCCACCTATTGTCGCAGACGGGGCGGCACGACGAGGCCGTCTCCCAGATGGAAATCGGGCGGCGTCTGGATCCATTCTCATCCGTTATGCAGGCCATTTCGGCGCAATTTCTATTTCAGGCGCGCCGTTATGGAGAAGCCGGCGAACGGGCCCAGGCCGCGATCACACTCGACGATAATTTTTGGGTCGCGCATCTTATGCTGGCGCAGCCGCTGGAACGCCTGGGAGAGAGCGATGCTGCCATCCGCGAATGCGAGAAAGCGTTCAAGTTGTCCGGCGGTAATACCCATCCCTTGGCGGTCAAGGCCTACATTCTGGCCACCACCGGCCAGGCTGCACAGGCACGGGAAATTGCAAAGCTGATGGAGAAAAATTCTGCAGAACGGTTCGTGCCGGCCTACAACATTGCCCTGGCTTATGCAGGGCTCGGAGACCATGCCGCGACCTACCAATGGCTGGATCGTGCCTTCGAAGAGCGCAATGTTCATGTCGTATTCCTGACCGCTGACCCTAAGTGGGACTCGCAGCGCGCCCATCCTTGCTTTGTCGATCTGCTGCAACGCGCGGGAATCGCTGGGGAAAGCCCCGTCTGATACAGTCACAGTTCGGTCACGAACACCGCATATTATTCCCGGGCACTCTCTAAATTGTTAAGCATCAAATGGTGAATCAACCCGAGGCAACAAAGTTTCAGGGCGAGCTCCTTCGCGATCTCCGTTTGAGCCACGCCACTGCGATCGTGGTGGGCACCATCATCGGCAGTGGAATTTTTCTCGTGCCGGCCGAGATGATGCAAGCCGCCGGGTCGGCCAAGCTGGTTTACCTGGCCTGGCTGGTAGGCGGGTTGCTGTCTTTCTTTGGAGCTCTGACCTATGCCGAACTAGGCGCCATGAAACCGCAGGCCGGCGGCGAATATGTCTATATTCGCGATGGCTATGGACCATTGCCTGGATTTCTTTATGCCTGGACCTGGTTCCTGATCGCCAAGCCGGCTTCGATCGCCACACTGGCCACCGGTTTTGTGCGGGTGCTGGGAAACTTTTCTGCTTTCAGCTTCTTTGCCCACAACTTTGTCTCGGCTCCGTTTCCGGTTACGTACGGACAGGTGGTGGCAGTTTCAGCAGCGGTCCTGATTTCTGCTCTCAACTACATCGGGATCAAGAGAGCCGGCGACTTTCAGCTGGTGTTCACCTTCGTGAAAGTGGCCATCATTCTCAGCATCGTGGTGATCGGGCTGGCCTACAACGGAGGCAGCTGGCAGAACTTCGCGGGCAGCTTTACCGGCGCCAAAGGTGGAATGAGCGGCTTCGTGGCTGCCTTGGTGGCTGCGCTGTGGGCTTACGATGGCTGGAATGATCTGAACATGGTCTCGGGAGAAATTCGTAATCCCGAACGCGACATTCCCCGGGCTTTGATCTTCGGTGTGGCGCTGGTCGGGATCCTGTACATGCTGTTGAACGCGGCGGTGCAATATGTAATGCCGGCGGGGGCCATCGCGGCTTCGCCGCGAGCAGCGTCAGACGCGATGGCGGTGGTGCTCGGAAGCGTGGGAGCGGGACTGGTGTCGGCCGGCATGGCGCTCTCCATGCTGGTGGCCATGAACGGCACGGTCATGAGTGGCGCGCGTGTGCCTTACGCCGTGGCTCGCGACCGCTATTTCTTTTCCGCGCTGGCGGAGGTGCATCCCCGCTTCCGGACACCGTCGGTCGCCATTGTGGTACAGGCGGTGCTGGCGATCATACTTTTGCTGCTGGGCGGCAGCTTCCGCCAGTTCTTTTCGCTCGCGATTTTCGCCGAATGGCTGTTTTACATGATCGCCGGGAGCACGGTGTTTGTCTTTCGCCGACGTGACCCGCAGGCGGCGCGGCCGTATCGAGTCTGGGGATATCCTGTGGTTCCCGTCCTGTTTGTTCTGGCTGCGGCGGTAGTGCTCTACTTCACTTTCCGGGACAATTACCCGAATTCCGGCATCGGCCTGCTGGTGATTCTGGCGGGGATACCTGTTTTTTACGGCTTTTCACGAAAACGACGGGCAAATACCTGAAGTACTACTATTGAATAAGAGTTTAGAGCGAATTACCTTCCGGGCATTACGAAGGTTACTGAAGGACACCCCCGCAGGGCACGTTTACCCCTCTCTCGTTCTCCCGTAAGTTAAAAACTCCACCCGGCGCACGTCTCCCCAGGCTCGGGTCCCAATTTCGGAGTTCATGGCATGGCTACCCCTGTAGGCTTTCAACTAGGGCTGTTACCGGAGCGCAAGCTGGACAAGCGCGCGCTGGCGGCCAGTTACGGCTTGCTGATGTTCCTGCTGATTGTGATGGTCAATATCGGCTGGATCTGGCCGGACGGCCTGGATGTCAGGCGGCAATATCGCTTGACGGAACTGATCCCGATGCCGAGCCTGCAGCCGGTACCGCTCAAGGTGAAGCCTCCAGCGCAAGCATTGAAGGCCAAGCTACTGCCCAAGGCTCCGGTCTTTGATGCTCCGAAGCTGACCGTACCGCGGGAGGTACGTGCTCCGCGCCCGCAACAGCCAGAGGTGGCGGCGCCCAAAATCGAGGTCAACCATTTCACGCCCGCGGTGGTGAAGCTCGTCACTGGTGGCGCCCGGCCCACGCTGATCGTTCATACCGGTGAGTTCGGTAGTTCGGCGACTCCGACGGTGAATGCTCCGGTACAGAAAGTCCAGACCGGCGGTTTTGGTGACCCCAATGGAATTCCGGGACAGGGCAAGCCCAACGCTCACCTGTTGGCGGCCAGCACGGGTGCATTCGATCTGCCGCCCGGAGCGGGAAGCGGCAACGGAGCGGGCGGAACCAAAGGTATTAAGGGCACGATTGCCAGCGCCGGTTTCGGCAACGGGATTGCACAAGCGGGACAAGGCGACGGCCGCAGCAACGGGCGGGGCGCCGCGGTGCAGACCGCCGGCTTCTCGGCGCAGCAAGTCAGTCAAGGACCAATTCGGGCACAGCAGGCACAAACCGGACCAGCCGCGACACCTGTGGAGATCATCTCCAAACCTAATCCGGTTTACACTGAGGAAGCTCGACAGCTCAAATTGCAAGGGGAAGTACTGTTGGAAGTGCTTTTCGGATCAAATGGGCAGTTGCACGTGAACCGGGTGGTGCGGGGCATGGGGCACGGCCTGGACGAGGCTGCGATCTCGGCTGCGAATAAGATCCGCTTCAAGCCCGCCCAGCGTTACGACCAGGCGGTAGATTCGACGGCGGTTGTGCATGTTGTTTTCCAGCTGGCGTACTAGGCGCAACAGGAAGGATTTAGTCATGCGTACTTGGAAATGGATGCTCACCACTGCCCTGCTGTTGGGGTTCAGCGCGATGGCGCAGCAGACGACAGCGCCCGCTTCGCCCTCCGAGACAGAGATGCCGCCGCAGGAGCCATCGTCGAGCCCGGCTGCTCTGCAGAACGCTCCGCAGCCTGCCGCCAGCACGACCGCACCTCCCGCATCGGTGCCTGGCGCGGCCACGCCCACCACCATGGACCAGGTACTAGACCGCGCCATTGAACGCGAGCATGCACTCATTACCTTCCTGGAGACCCGCACCCCGCTGGTAGAGACTTATTTACAGAACCTGCAGCTCGATCCCCAGATGGGACCGTCGCCCAAGCAGGACCACTACTTCCTCGGCCGCCTGGACCTGAGCGAATCCGTGGATCGGCAGGACTATCTGTCGGGCGATTCCAGCTTCCAGAGCCGCATGCTGGGAGGAGTTACCAAGCTGTTCAAGTTCGAATACAAACCCATCGGTTTTTCCTGGATGATCTTTGCTGACCGCGACGACTTTGACCGCGCCCACTACGACTTCAAATATGTGCACCGCGAGTTTCAGGGCGACGTGCGCTGCATCGTGTTCGATGTTACCCCCAAGAAAAATGCCGGCAAAGGACGGTTCCTGGGGCGGATCTGGGTGGAAGACCAGGACTACAACATCGTCCGCCTCAACGGGACTTACGCGCCCCGGCCCCGCAACGCGCAGTTCTTCCACATGGATAGCTGGCGCCTGAACCTGATTCCAGGCTATTGGGTCCCGGCGTATATCTACAGCGAAGAAGGCGACTTCAGCTCTGGTTCAAAGGACAAGATGGCCTTCAAGGCCCAGACCAGAATCTGGGGTTATGACCTGAAAAAGAACAATAAGGAAGACGAGCTCACCCAGGTGCTGGTGGATTCGAGCGTAAAGGACGAAAGCCCCACGGCGCAGGACGCTTCTCCGCTGCAGGCGCAGAGGGAATGGCAGCAGCAGGCGGAAGACAATGTGGTCGAGCGCTTGCAGAACGCCGGCTTACTGGCCCCGCAGGGCGAAGTGGACAAGATCCTGATGACGGTGGTCACCAATCTGGAGGTCACCAACAATATCGACCTACCCCGGCCAGTTCGTACCCGAGTGATGCTGACTTCTCCGCTGGAGACTTTCAGCGTGGGCAATACCATCATCGTCAGCCGCGGCCTGATCGACGTGCTGCCTGACGAGGCCAGCCTGGCCATGGTTCTTTCCCATGAACTGGCCCACATTGTTTTGGGTCACAACCTGGGCAGCCGGTACGCCTTCAACGACCGCATGCTTTTCTCTGACGAATCCACTTACCAGAACCTTGGATTCAGGCATATTCCGGAAGAAGAGGTTGCGGCCGACAAGAAAGCGATTGACCTGCTGAAGAGTTCGCCGTATGCGCAGAAGCTGGATACCGCCGGGTTGTTCCTGCGAGAGCTGGCGGAAAGAGGTCCCGCGCTTTCCGCGCTGCTCACACCTCATCTGGGGAACAGCCTCACCGACCCCAAGGGTGGTGTGGAACGGATGGCAGCACTGATGACTTCGGCGCCGGCGCTCGAGCCCAACAAACTGGACCAGATTCCCGCGCTGCCGCTAGGCGGACGCGTCAAGGTGAACCCCTGGGATGATCATGTTGAGCTGATCAAGACCGCGCCGGTAGTAATCACATCGGCTCGCGACAAGATGCCGTTTGAAGTCACGCCATTTTTCCCGCGGCTTACCCGCTATGGCAGCGGCGCGAACGCTGGATCGCCGACCACAGCGAACGCAGCGCCCACAAACTAACTCAACACGTCGAAGGAAGCGCGGGCCGGAGCGGAAGAAATTCCGCTTCCGGCTTTCGTATTTAGGGTACACAAATCCGCTGTCATCCTGAGCGGAGTCTTTCCATTCGCTCGCGAATGGAAAGCGGAGTCGAAGGACCCCCACCCCACCTGATTCATCATACGAGTTGGAGGACAGTTTTTCAGGGGGCTCGGTTGGAAAAGTAAACGTCAGAGAAAGCGTGATTCTGCGGAGAGGTTAGTTACGAAAAGGCCGAAGGCAAGCCGATGTTCTTGACCGACCAACTCACGATGCAACCGATGCTCTATTGTTTGCACGTCGAAAGAGGTTTACCACCCGATGATCGTGGCGAGAACCCAGGTCCAGAAACAAGCAACGACCGTTGTTGGAGTCTTTAGCGGATGATCGGCGGGCGATCTGGTGATGATTCCGATCCCGCAATAGATCAGCTCTCCAGTAATAAAAAGCTGCGCTGAGAATGCGAGAAAACCCTGAGTTGCTGAGCCCCAGACCTGCCGGGGGACAGACAGATCGAACTGATAGGCAACGAAGTACCACAGCCAAAAGACGAAGAAGGCCCACGGAACGTAGATAATCAGATCATGATCGTCGAGAGCGTAAGTGAACCCGTCACTCACTGCCGACATCCACAAGATTGGAACAGTAGCAGGAAGGTTCAGACCTGCGGCCAGGGTCCACAGCGGAGGGTCATCAACCTGCCATCCTCCGACTTCATGGCGCGGGGGCGGCGGCCATTGCGGCGATGAACGGATTTGATACTCCGCGATCGCAACCATGGTAAGGAAGGTGATCACGGCGAGAGCGGGCAGGAGCACTCTAGCGCGCGATAACTGACCGGTCGGAGCAATGTTTTCAGGGCTCATCGACTTCTGTAATTATTACGTTTGAAACCGCTCGAATCAACAGACTTTCAGAAGATCTCGAGATGCACGCTGCGTCTTTACTGTAGGGGTCCTTCGACTGCGCGGCTGCTTCGCCTTGCGAAGCAGTGGCTCCGCTCAGGATGACAATTCTTGGAGCGTCTTATTCTTGCGGCTTTCTTTTTCCCGGTAGTCCTACTGGGCTCTCGTGGGTACGTTCACGGAATCCGCCGCGCAGGCCGCTGGCCAGCGACACGCTGGATTCGCCAAACTTGTCGCGCAAACGGTCGGCGGCTGATAGCGCCTGCTGCCAGCGCCGGCGGCGGCCGTCTTCCAGCAAGTCTCCCTGCGAGGCCTGGGACTCGAACGACGAAGCCTGCACGCCGAGCAACCGCACCTGGGCGCCAGGGCGCCAATTCTTGCGAAAGAGCAGCCGAATTTGCTCGAAGATTTCGGTGTCGAGCTGGGTGGGTGCAAGCAAGCTGTGCGCACGGGTAATGGTAGTGAAATCTTTGTAGCGTAGTTTCAGCTGTAGCGTGCGGGCGTGCAGCCCGCTTTCGCGCAGGCGGCGCCCTACCATCTCTGAGAGACGCATCAAGGTGGATTCCAGCTGTTCGATGCTAGCAGTATCTTCATTATAAGTGTGTTCGTGGCTGATCGATTTGGGATCGGTATCGGCTCCGACTTCGCTATCGAACCAGCCGCCGGCGTCTTCACCTCGTGCTTTTCCCGCCAGCGCCAGTCCCCATTTTCCGAAGCGTTCTTCGAGGAAGGTCTCGTCGAAACGACTGAGGTCTCCGACCTTGCGAATGCCCAGGCCGTGCAGGTTCTGTTCGGTGACTTTGCCCACACCGGGAATCTCGCGCACGTCGAGCGGAGCCAGGAAATTTGCCTCCTGCCCGGGCACGATCCAAAGCACGCCGTTGGGCTTGGCGCGGGCCGACGAAACTTTGGCGATAAGACGCGAGATGCCGATTCCGATAGAGCAGTTGAGCAGGGTGTCGGCCTTCATCTTTTGATGGAGCAGGTGAGCGGCGCGCAAGGGTGGACCATGCAGCCGTTCGGTGCCAGTCATGTCGAGATAGGCTTCATCGATCGAGGCCATTTCGACCTGGGGTGAGAACGAAGTCAGCACCCGATGCACCTTTTCTGAACATTCGCGGTAGCGGTCTGGATGGCCGTTGACGAAGATGGCATGAGGACAGACTTTGGCCGCGGTGCGCAATGGCATGGCCGAGTGCACGCCAAACTTGCGGGCTTCGTACGACGCGGCCGAAACCACGCCGCGCTCGTCGCGCTGCCCTCCCACGACTACAGCCTTGCCTTTCAGTTCGGGATTGAACAGCTCTTCCACGGAGACGAAGAAGGCGTCCATATCGACGTGGAAGATCGTTCTGGTGAAGGTGCTCATGGGAACAGCGGAGCGCGAACCGATTTTATCAAGATGACCCGGGTGAGTGGTTATGGGCCTAAAATCTTCAATCACCAAGGGCACGAAGGTGCACGAAGGAAGCCCCTATGATTCTTGCTTTCGTAGAAGTTTTGCTTTTGGTGATTGGAGAATCTGAGACCTCGATTGTCCGTTCCTTACGGGCTAGGCGCCATATCGTTTATAGTTTCCTGACTGTTTGCCAGGAGAGGGTCTCGATGGTTCTTGCTGCGTTGTTTCCTGTTCGGGTGGTGCGTCGCGCTGGCTGCCAGTTCATGCGCTCAAGAGATTGCGTCTCAACTGACCCCTGCGCCGGAGAGCGGGAAAACCCGCCTGAGCCTGCTCTCGCCTGTCAGCTCCAAGTCTCCTAACGGCTCTTCCTTCATGGCCAAGCTGGAGGATGCGGTCGCGGTGGACGGCAAGCCGGTGCTGCCTCAGGGGACGCTGGTGGAAGGCCACCTGGAGACCACTCCGGCACGCCATCCCATGCGCCGGGGAGCGCTGCGAATGATTTTCGATCGCATCAAGCTGCCTGACGGCACCGTGCAACCTGCCCGGTTCGAGCTCTCCTCGACCGAAAGCAAAGCTGCCAGGACCGACCGTGAAGGAACGGTGCATCCTACGGTGAGCAAGAAGCGGCTGGCGATCCAACTGGGCGGCACCGCCGCAGTTGCGAAGCTGGCCGATGATCTCTCCGAAGAAGCCCTAGCCACGAGCGCGGGCAGCGCCCGCTGGTACGGCCTGGCCGCGAGCACGACGTTCCTTCTGCTGCAAAAGGGCCGCGAGGTAAAACTCAAGCCGGGAGAAGTAATCGAAGTTGACTTGGTGCGAAACGGCCCCACGCTGCCCCAGTAGCCTTAGACGTGTGGGTCGGACACTCCTGTCCGACGCCTTTGACTTTGACTTTGTTTTTGACTCTGACTTCTTGACTTTGACCATCTGACTGAGGCCTTCCCAACCTGGAGACCACCGGAAATCAACAGCAAACACCAACCCCAAGAGCGTCGGACAAGAGTGTCCGACCCACACAGGTTTTTCGCGGGCACTAGACCAGGGCCAGGCTGGGGTTTCCGCTGGTGGTCCGGGGTTCGCTTGAAACTCCGCGGACTTGGCGTGCGCGTTCGTAAACCCGAATGTATTCCTTCGCCGAAGCGTTCCAGGAGAAGTCTTTGCTCATGCCGTTGCGCATGAGTTGCTGCCAGGAATTCTGGTCGCGGAAGGCCCGCAGCGCCTCTTTGATGGTAAGCAGGAGAGCTTCGCCGTTGTAGTCGGTGAACTTGAAGCCGGTGCCCTTTCCGGTGCGCGGGTCCCAGTGCTCAATGGTGTCATCGAGGCCGCCGGTC
The DNA here is from genome assembly GCA_963803605.1 of Terriglobia bacterium. GTDB lineage: Bacteria > Acidobacteriota > Terriglobia > Terriglobales > Acidobacteriaceae > JAIQFF01. Next base: position 83,043 of record CAWDNG010000019.1, on the reverse strand, counting down.
GCGCGGACGACGGGCACCGTACCATACTTCAGGCTGTAGATCTGGTTGAGTCCGCAGGGTTCGTATTTGGATGGCATCAGGAACATGTCGCTGCCGGCCTCAATCTTGTGGGCAACCACATTGTCGTAGGCGACCTTGACCGCGATCTTCTGCGGAAATAGCTTGCTCAGGCGAAGGAACATGTCTTCGTAGGGCTTGTCGCCGCTGCCCAGGGCAACGATGATCATCCCCTCACGCGCCAGGCGTTCCATAATCTGGGAGATGAGGTCGAACCCTTTCTGGGCGGCAAACCGCGACACGATGCCGAGTACCGGCAGGCGCAAGTCGGCCTGGGTCATGCCGAAGGTGGTAAGCAAGTCCTGTTTGCAATTGGCCTTGCCGGAGAGGTCCTGTGGCGAATAGGGGGCCGTGATGAATTTATCGGTCTCGGGACTCCACTCGTCGTAATCCACGCCGTTCAGGATGCCGGCCACGGTGGAAGAGCGGGAGCGCAGCACGCCTTCCAGACCAAAACCGAACTCGGTGGTCTGAATTTCCTGGCTATACTTTTTGCTCACTGTAGTGATGAAATCGGAAAAGATCAGGGCGCCTTTCAAGAAGTTAACATTGCCAAAGAATTCCATTTTAGAGATGGTGAACAGGTCCCAAGGCAGCATGAGCAAGGGCAAAGTATCGGGCGGAAAAAGGCCCTGGTATCCCATGTTGTGGATGGTGAAGACGGTAGCCACCTCGCGGAAGGCGGGGTCTTCGGCATATTGTGTGCGGAGCAGAACCGGGACGAGTGCGGACTGCCAGTCGTGGCAATGAAATATCTGAGGCACGCCCAGAATCTTCGAGGCCTCCAGCACGGCGCGCGAAAATAACGCGAAGCGTTCGGCGTTGTCGGGATAGTCGCCGCCGGAAGTTCCATAGAGGGCATCGCGGTCAAAAAACTGCGGGTATTCGACAAAGTAGAAGCTCACTCCCGCACGCTCACCGCCGCTGACTATGGAGCAGAAGCGGTAGCGGTCATCGAAGGGTACGGTGATGCTCTTGACTACGGTCCGCGGGTTGTTGAGCAGGGTCTGGCGGTAGCGGGGGAGATAGACACTCACCTGGTGTCCGGCGGCCACCAGGGCCCGGGGCAGGGCGCCCACTACGTCGGCCAATCCACCCGTCTTGGAAAAGGGCACACACTCCGACGCCGCAAAAACGATGTGCATAGGCGACTCCTTGTGAGTGCCGGTCCCCGACAGCGCCGGCACAAGCTATCATAGAGGGCTGTTCACAGCATACTCTGCCGACCAGGCGACCGACAGAGCGAACTGGCCAGTCTAAACGCCGGCCAGCCGACAGGAAAGTGGGTGCATGTGAGAAAAATTGCGGCCGCGGAGAAGCGCCGGAGCAGACCCAAACTGGGCCAGCATTTTCTGGTCGATTCCGCTGCCACCGTGCGCATCGTGGAAGCTTTGGGCGATATCTCGGAGAGCACGGTGCTCGAAATCGGTCCCGGGCGCGGCGCTCTTACGGCTGTCCTGGCAAAACGGGCGCGGCGGCTGATCGCGATTGAAATCGATCGCGTGCTGGCGGCGCAACTACGCATGAACTTCTCCCAGGAACCCAACGTCGAGATCATCGAAGGCGACGTCCTGGCCATCGACTTCCACACCCTATTTGGGCCGAAGCCGGGAAGCACCCGTCCCGGCCTGAATCATCAGCCTGAGGCGGCGCGCGTGGTGGGCAATCTTCCTTACTTCATTACTTCCGACATTCTGTTGCAGCTGTTTGAGTATCGGCAATACTTCGAAACCATCGTGCTCATGGTGCAACGCGAGGTAGCGGACCGCCTGGCCGCCGCGCCAGGACGGAGCGACTACGGCCTGCTCTCCGCCACCACACAGCTCTATGCTCAGGTGGAGAAGCTGTTCACGCTTCCGCCCAGCGCCTTTTCACCGCCGCCTAAAGTGGACTCCAGCGTGGTGCGGCTCCGGATGGTGTCGAAGCTCGAGAGCCTGGCGGTGCCTGAAGCTGAGTTCATTGCTTTCCTTAAACTAGCTTTCGGACATAAGAGAAAAACTCTTGCCAACAATCTGAAAGCGCAGTATGCGCCGAAGGTCTTGCGCGCGGCTTTCGCGGAGGCCGGAATAAAGCCGGCAGTGCGCGCGGAGGCGCTGAGTCTGGAGAAGACGGCAGCGCTGTTTCGCGCATTAAGCGCTGGCTCGCTGTCTCATGGGCTGTCATCCTGAGCTGAGCCTTTCCATTAGCTTGCGAATGGAAAGTGGAGTCGAAGGACCCCTACAGACAGCAGGCGCCTACATTTGAAGGGAGAATTGTTCGGCAATTCAAGAACGACAAGGCCACTGACCGCAGCTCTAGCAATAGGGGTCCTTCGACTGCGTGGCTGCTTCGCAATGCGAAGCAGTCACTCGGCTCAGGATGACAGCGTGGTGTAAGTGAAGGACATGGCTCCGCTGATCCGACATCCCGCCGTAGCTGGAAGGTTTTATCCGCGCGATCCCGACGATCTGCGGACGGAGGTGGAGTCTTATTTGTCGCCGCCGCAAGAAGCGGTTCCGGCCCTGGGCTGTGTGGTGCCACACGCCGGCTATGTGTACTCGGGGCATGTGGCGGGCGCGGTTTACGCACGGCTTGATTTGCCGCAGCGCTGCATTCTGATGTGCCCAAACCATACCGGCATGGGGCATCCTCTTTCCATCATGAGTAGGGGTGCGTGGCAGACGCCGCTGGGCATGGTGTCCGTTGATACCGAACTGGCAGCTGATTTGAAGCGACGATTCCCACTCCTCGGCGAAGATACTGAAGCGCATCGCGCCGAGCATGGCGCCGAGGTGCAACTGCCTTTCCTGCAAGTCAGAAATCCTAATGGCAGGTTCGTTCCGATTGTTCTCGGTACCAGCCAATATGAAATGCTCTCGTCCCTGGGCGAAGCCATTGCGGATGTGGTGCGGGTGCTGGGAGAACGCGTGCTGATGATCGCCTCCAGTGACATGAACCACTACGAGAACGACACCATCACGCGGGTGAAGGACCAGAAAGCCATTGAACGCATGCTGGTGATGGACGCACGCGGGTTGTTCGACGTGGTGATGGATGAAGATATCAGCATGTGCGGCTTCGGGCCGACCGTCGCCATGCTTACCGCCGCGCGGAGACTGGGCGCCAGCAAGGCGGACCTGGTTAGATATGCCACGTCGGGAGACATTTCTGGTGATCGTGATCGGGTGGTGGGATACGCCGGCATCCTGGTGCAATAGCAGTTGCTTCCCCAAAGCTTGGCCTGGCCCCATGCTGCGTTCCTTGCCCTTCGAAATCTTTAACCGCAAAGGACGCAAAGAGAATCCGCAAAGAAACGCAAAGAAATCCGCCCCCTATTCAATTTCGAGTTCGGTTTCCGGTTTAGGCTTGGATGCCGGCGCGGGCTTCTCCGCTGGTGCCGGACCCTGGTCTAGTCCGAGGTCTCCGAGCTGCAGCCGCAAATTTCCCGGGTTAGTGGCGTAGGCAATGGCGGTGTCGTACTCGATCATTCCCGCACGAATCAGTTTTTCGATCTCTCCATCAAAGTGCTGCATGCCCTCAGTGTCTCCGTCGCGCATGGCGTCCAGCAGGCTCTTGCCTTCCACCTCGCCCTTGTCCAGATACTCGCGGGTGCGGAGGGTTGACTTGAGGATCTCGATTGCGGCCACGCGCCCGGCCCCGGCTTTGCGCGGCAGCAGCCGCTGCGAAACAATGTAGCGGAAACTTTTCGCGAAACGGTTGCGAATGGTGTGCTGCTCGGTCAGCGGAAACACTCCGATGATCCGTTCCACAGTCTTCGATGCGTCAGTGGTGTGCAGGGTGGAGAGCACAAGGTGACCGGTCTCTGCCGCTTCCAACGCGATCTCGATGGTTTCCTTGTCACGCATTTCACCCACCAGGATGACCTTGGGCGCCTGCCGCAGGGCCGCCCGCAAGGCCAGCGCAAAGCTGGGCGTGTCGCTGTGCAGCTCTCTCTGATGGACGATGGAGCGCTTGTGGCGGTGCATGAATTCTACCGGATCTTCAATGGTCAGGATGTGGTATGCCTTGCTCTCGTTGATGCGGTCGAGAATGGCCGCCAGGGTGGAGGACTTTCCCGAGCCCGTGGGCCCGGTGACCAGCACAATGCCGTTCTTGATGTCAGCAATGCGGGCGAGTTCCTGCGGCAGTTTCAGTTCGTCAAACGTGGGAATGCTCTTGGGGATCACCCGCATCACGATGGCGTGGCTGCCCCGCTGCACGAATATGTTGACCCGGAAACGCGCAGTGCCCGGCAGACTGTAGGAAATGTCGCACGATCCCTGGTTCTGCAGCGTGGCGATGGCCTGCTTGTTGTCTCCAATCAATTCCTGGGCGATGCGTTGCGTGTCTCCTGGACCCAGCGCCGACAGGCCGGGCATTTTTACCGGGACCAACTGACCACTGACCTCAACGTGAGGGTGGCTTCCCGGGGAAAAAATCAGATCGCTGACGTGACTCGAGACCTGAAGCATGGCCAGGAGCAGCGCTGGCGTCGGAGGAATAGTGGCAGGAGCGGCGTTTGGCAAGGGCGCGCGGCCCGGAGTGGACATAGAAACTCCAAGTGTTCTGGGGTATCTATAAGCTAAGTGCCGAGGGCTGAGGCCTCAAGTGACGGTGGTAATTCGTAGGGAACATTGAGATGAAGAATGAGAATTTGATTAGAATTTTTCCGGATTCGTTGGCGGGGACGACTCTGTGCAGGAGAGAGCTCTAAACCAGTCCACCACGAAGGACACGAAGTTGCGCGAAGGCAAATCCCGGGCACTGATACCTTCGTGTCCTTGTGGTGGACGGGTTGCGTAGGTCGTATCCTGACAGGACGGGAAAATCCCCACCCTTTTCGCAAAGAACGCGGAAGAGGGTGGGGCACCCTTGGTCTTCAAATTAGCGGACAACCTGGAAATCGGCGCGGCAGCCGTGGTCCACCCAGATTCCACGGCGGTCGTAGCCCCAGCTGTAGCCTTGGCGGCAGGAAGAATCGCTGCGCTGCTTCAGGAGGCGAACTCCGCCTCGCGTGTCGGCGGTGCAATAGTGACGGTGCATGTCTTCGGATTCGCAGGAAACAACCTGGTCTTGGCCTCCCTGGTAACCGTTCCGGTTCCAGTCACGATCGCGGTTCCCGCCCCGGCCGCTTTCGACAGCAAAATCGGCCCGGCATCCATGATCCACCCAGATTCCCCTGCCATCGGAGCCCCAGCTATAGCCTTCCCGGCAGGGAGACTCGCTACGCTGCTGCACCAGCCGAATTCGGCCTCCTGAACCAGCGTCGCAGTAATGCCGGTGGCCATCGTCGGACGAGCATGAGACGGTGCCAGTACTGCCTGGGGCGGACCCTCGGTACTGGTACGAATCCACCGCAAAATCTGCCCGGCAGCCGCGGTCCACCCAGACGCCTCCTCGGTCAAATCCCCAGCTGTAGCCCTGGTTGCAAGGCGAGTCGCTGCGCTGCTTCAGCAGGCGAACTCCGCCGCGCGTATCCGCCGGACAGTAGTGCCGGTGTCCGTCATCTGAAGAGCATGAAATCGTCTGGGCCGAGCTTCGCGGAGTGAAAATGAACAAGGCGGCGACCATGAGGCCGAGTGGAACCCAAGTCCTGACGCTGAACATACCCACCTCCTGAGAAGTAATGGGCAAACAAGTTTGTAGCTTATCAAGTTCCACGGCTGTTTTTGGAACTCTCGCATCCCGTTTATCGATGGGTTCCGCCGTGCGAACTGGGAGCGGAAGACACCGACCCGCCACTCATCCGCGGACCTGCCATCGAGGCTGGAGCCGAACTCCGCGCCGGAGCGCCGCCGCCACGCATTGGGACTCCGCCGCGAGGCGACGAAGATGACACGCGAGAGCTTGCTGGGGGTAAGCGTACGGCGGACGCGGCCGGCGGGGAATGCATGCCGGCCCCGCGAAGTGAAGAATTCGTCCGCTCCATCTGCTGCGAGATTTTCCCCAGATTGCGCACGCTGCCGCGTGCCACTCCCAGGCCCGCGGAGTCGCCGCGTATTTCAGCCCTGTTCTGGATCACGCGCACCGGGCCTGCCGGAGCAACGCGGTTGACCAGTAAGGTCCGTCCCGGGGTGGCGGGCGGTCTGGGTGCGCTGAAGGTTTGGGGAGCGTTCGTGATACGGGGACCGGTGTTCCATCCCGCCCAGGTACTCCCCGGCTGCCAGAACCAGCCATAAGCAGAAAGGTAGGTCCAGGAACCGTAACGATAAGGCGTCCATCCCCACGGATAACCGGAGACCCAGGCGTATCCCGATCCCGGATACCACATCCAGGCACCGTTCATGAAGGGATCCCAACCCGCCCCGACCAGATAGGGCTGCCACATCATTCCGTAGCCGGGGATATTGTAGAAACTGCCGTAGTAGCTCAGATCGCTGACCCCGTAGGCGTAAGGCGAAAAACTGTTGGACGCGCTGTATTGCTGATGATATTTGTCCTGCTGCTTGTCCCACTCGTCGTAAGGATCGGGCTCCAGATTATTGGCCAGCGTGTAAGGCTCGGTTCCAGCCAGGCTGAAGGTGGCGCTGTGCTTCTTCTCGACCTTGACCCTGCCTGACGCGCTGGCGACTACGACGTCGCCGTTGAAGACGGCGACGGTGGCGCTGGAGTCCTTCACTTCGAGGCGAAGGTGAGCCGACCTGGTGAGTGCCAGCCTGTCCTGCCCAAAGGCGAGAGTGAACTCTTCCTGCTTGTCGCCTTTGAAATTCAGGTAGGCCGTTCCTCCCTGAAGAGCCAGGCTCGAGGCCCGGGCGCCGGAGTCGCGTCGCGCCAGTTCGGGAAACTCCAGGGAGGTGCCGGGAGTCATGCGCAGGGTGCTGCCGTCTTCGAACTCAATCTCAGCCCGCGCGTCCTGCCCGGTGCGTAACTTTGTGCCCTGGGTAATCGGCAAATTCAGGAAAGCTTTTTCGTAGCCCTGACCAGTATTGCGGTCGATCTGAACGTCTCCGTCGACCTGGCTCAGGCGCACGATGCGAGCTTGTGAGTCGGCAAAGGATGGGACCGCCAGCCAGCACGACAAAACCGCCAGGGTGGATAGAACGGCTACTCGGCGCATAGACATATGCCACCTCCCAAGACTACCCGTTAGCGTATTAGAACACCTTTTGGGGCACTTGGTTGTCAACAAATCGACAGGGGAGGAAATTGGGCCTCTGATACCCTGTCTTCCTGAGCGGAGGGTCAGATAGGGATCCCTCGACTTGCTCTTAGCGCGCTTCGCGCGGCTCGAGCCGCGCTCGGGATGACGCTTGGAAGTATTTGAACTCCAATACTGCAACTCCCAGCGCAATCATCGCTTTACGGTATTGGCTCGCTCAATCATGCGCAGGGCCCGGGCCCGGACGGGATTGATTACCGTAGTATCACTCGCGATGGCCTGCAGAATCGGCACCACCGCTGACATCTCTTCCAGACCGCTCCCGGTGGCCGCGGTTTCCATGCGTTTCAACTCCTCATCGAGTGCCAGCTTCTGGTAATGGTGGTAATACTGCAGGCGGCGGCCGAATTCCAGGGTGGCGGAGAGGCTCTGGAAGAGCTGGGTTATCTGCTGCACCGCGGTCACGGGAGAGTAGTTGTAGGCGGCTGACGTACTCCGCGCGGAGTCTTTGTAGGTCAGTGTTTTGCTCCCTGTGGACGCCAAATTCTTCTTCTTGGAATTTATTTCACCCTGAAAGTAGTGGGCGCGCTGGGCCATCTCGAAAACCCGTTGGCGAGTCTCAGACGACATGGAAAAGTCGAGGTGGAAGGGATCGCCCTCGGACTCCGGGCTGAGCTTGCCGTCGGAATCGTAAGAGGCGTGGCCGTCGGCGGAAACGGAAATCACATAGTGGGAGGGCTCGGAGCCGGGAAAATCAAGAGTGAAGGTAACGACCCCCGCCTCCTGGGCACGAACGGGAAGTTGCAGACCGATCATCATCAGCAGCAGCAGGAGGCCAAGGGTCTTATGTGGGCGTGAGCCCACATTTTTGCCGGAAGTCATGCAGAAGAGATTATGCCAAAAAAATGATCGGAAGTTCATGCCCGCACGGCGCGTTGCCGCAGAAGCGTGGCGGAAGTGTGCAGATGGCAGATGGCGATGGCCAGGGCATCGGCGGCATCGGCCGGTTCAGGCACCCGGTCGAGATTCAGCAAGCGGGTGACCATGTGCTGCACCTGCGGCTTCTCTGCCCTGCCGTAACCCACCACGGCGGATTTTATGGACAGAGGCGAATACTCGGCAACATCCAGGCCGGCGAACGATGCCGCGAGCATGGCCACTCCGCGCACCTGCCCCAGCTTGAGCGCCGATTTTACGTTGACCGCGTAGAACACGTCTTCGATGGCGACATTGTCAGGCCGGTGTTCGTGGATGATCACGCCCAGGCGATCAAAGATAATCGCCAGTCGCCGGGCCATGGGCACACGGGGTGAGAGTTTGATGGCCCCGCAAGTCAGGCAGACCAGGGTGTCATCTTGTCCGAGCTCGACCACGCCGAAGCCGGTGTACTCGGTGCCGCAATCGACGCCTAGGACGCGCATGAGAGAAAGTTTATCCCAGTTTCAGACGTTCACTGTTGCCAATCTTGATGGAGGACGGGCGTCCTCGCCCGTCTCACGCAAACGTTTGTGCAGAACGGGCGGGACGCCCGTCCTCTATCAATACTCCCCTTCAGCAGCATCTGGGGCGGCGTGCTTTTGTGACTTCGTGCTCCTGGCGAAAGGCAGCGTAGGCGGCGCGGGAAGATACCAATTGCCTCCGGTTCAGGAAGCGAGTGTACGCGGACTCGTCGAAAATTTCGCGTAGCGTGGCGGCAACAGTGATAAAGAAACACCGCAAGCGTTTCTTAAATCCGCGGAACAGCACGATCGAGCTGGGCTCCACTGGGCAAACGAGGGGGCCTGTCCCCAGGCGGGTCGATTCTCTCATCCTTGCTCCTCGGCAAAGCGTGTAGACACGAAAGGCGCTTCCTTCACCCGTGCCGGCTTGCGGCCGGACAGCACGCGCAACCATTCCACCGCTGACTCGATCAGAATCAGTGTGACCATCACGATCAGGGTACAGGTCACCACAGCGTCGAGACGATCGTTGAAGATCAGCCGCGCATTGGCGGCGGGCGCAGACCCCAGTTGCACCGCGTGCGACAGAAAACCAATCCGCGGATTGGGGTCAAAAACTTTGTGCCATGAGGCGGAGAAAGTCACAGCCACCAGCCATACCAGCGGGCCCAGCGTCACCGCGGCATAACGCGCCCTGCCCATCTTGATGATGATGGTGGTGGCCACGCACAGCGCCACCGTCGCCAGTAACTGGTTGGCGATGCCGAACAGAGGCCATAGTGAGTTAATTCCGCCTAGCGGGTCTTTGACGCCCTGCCATAAGAAGGAACCCCAGCCGGCTACGATCAGGGCGCTGGTGACGAGAATCGACGGATACCAACTGGTGCGGCCCAGCGGCTTCCACACGTGTCCGAGGGCTTCCTGAATCATGAAGCGTCCCACGCGCGTGCCCGCATCGAGCACGGTAAGAATGAACAGCGCCTCAAACATGATGGCAAAGTGGTACCAGATAGCCATGAGCGCCTGTCCGCCCAGGCTGTTGGAAAAAATATGGGCCATACCCACGGCGAAGGCGGGTGCGCCGCCGGTGCGGTTGTAAAGCGTCTGCTCGCCCACGGACTGGGCCAGGGCATGCATCTCGGGAGCGCTGATGGGGAATCCCCAGTTGCTGATGGTCGCGGCTGCGGCTTCCGGGGCCTGGCCAACGATTCCCGCTGGGCTGTTGATGGCGAAATAGATTCCCGGCTGCAGCACGCAGGCGGCAATCATTGCCATGATGGCCACCAGGGACTCGGCCAGCATGGCGCCGTATCCTACCATGCGGGTCTGGGTCTCGCGGCGGATGAGCTTGGGGGTGGTGCCGCTCGAAATCAGCGCGTGAAAGCCGCTGATGGCGCCGCACGCGATGGTGATGAAGGCAAACGGAAATACATTGCCCGCGAACACCGGCCCGGAGCCGTCGATGAAACGGGTAAGCGGCGGCATATGCAGGGCAGGACGGAGCGCAATAATTCCCAGCGCCAGCAGCGAGATGGTTCCCAGCTTCACGAAAGTGCTGAGGTAGTCGCGCGGAGCCAGCAGCAGCCAGACCGGAAGCGCCGAAGCGGCGAATCCGTAAATGATGATCAGAATGGCCAGGGCCGGACCTGAGAACGTAAACCAGGTCGCCACTGACGGAGTCTGCGAGACCCACTGTCCGCCCCAGATGGCGAGCATCACCAGGACGAAACCCAGCGCCGAAGTCTCCAGCACCTTGCCCGGCCGCAGGGTGCGCAGATACACGCCCATCAGGAGCGCAATGGGAATGGTCATGGCGATGGTGAATGTTCCCCAGGGACTGGCCTTGAGCGCGTTGACCACCACGAGCGCGCAAACCGCGAGCAGGATCACGATGATGCTGATCACGGCGAGGTAGGCCACCAGTCCACCCAGGCGGCCAATTTCGTCACGCGCCATTTCCGTGAGCGACTTGCCGTCGCGCCGCACCGAGAACAGCAGGATCACGAAGTCCTGCACGCAGCCACCGAAGACCGCTCCAGCGAGGATCCAAAGTGTCCCGGGGAGATACCCGAATTGCGCTGCCAGCACTGGACCGACCAGAGGTCCAGGCCCGGCGATGGCGGCGAAGTGATGTCCGAAGACGACCCACTTGTTAGTGGGAACGAAGTCGCGGCCGTTTTCCAGGCGTTCGGCCGGGGTAGCGCGCAAGGCATCAAGGGTCAGAACTTTGGCCGCGATGAATTTGCTGTAGAAGCGGTATCCCACGGCATAAGTGCAGACGGCTGCGACCACCAGCCACATGGCATTGATTTGTTCGCCGCGATGTAACGCGACCGTGGCGAGAGCCAGTGCGCCCAGAACGGCAACTGCCATCCAGATCAGAATGCTCAGGCTTTTGGGCATCAGGTTTTTGGTTATGGTCGCAGCTATTGTGGCGAATCCTTCGCCGAGGTGCAATCGGCAAGAGAGGCTCCGGTCAAAGCGGCAGCCCCGAGTACTTGAACAGGAATAGCTGTCGGCCCGTGGCCGGTTCGCTCCGAACGAAACAAGAATGCACCATTTAGTGGTAATCTTTATATTCCGTTGCAGGCGATTACAGCAGAAGTGTATCCAGCGTTTCGCATTGGCTTAGCCACGTGGGACGCTCGACTACCATTGTGCACGTAATGAGGAGCAGGCAATGAAAGTTGGCATACTCACCGGCGGAGGCGACTGCCCTGGGCTGAACGCCGTTATCCGCGCGGTGGTGCGTAAAGGCTGTTTCCACTATGAAGACGAATTTGTGGGCTTCCTGGAGGGCTGGCGCGGCCTTATAGAAGACAAAAGCATGCCGCTCGATCTGGCCAGCGTAGGCGGAATTCTTCCCCGTGGCGGCACCATCCTGCGCACCTCGCGCACCAACCCGGCGAAGAAAGCAGACGGGTTGGAAAGGTGCATTGCCACACTGAAGCAGCACAAGATCGACGCGCTGATCGCCATTGGCGGCGATGACACCCTTTCTGTCGCCCAGAAACTGCACCAGAAAGGCGTTAATGTGGTGGGCGTGCCCAAGACCATCGACAACGATCTTGCCGGCACCGACTTTACCTTCGGGTTCGACACCGCGGTGAACATCGCCACCGAGGCCATCGACCGGGTACACACTACGGCCGAAGCCCACAATCGCGTGATGGTGGTCGAGGTCATGGGAAGAGACGCCGGCTGGATCGCAATGTACAGCGGCATCGCCGGCGGCGCCGATGTCATTCTGATTCCTGAAATACCGTTCGACGTCGATAAGGTTGCGGAAATCATCCGCCTACGGCACGCCCGCGGCCGCTACTTCAGCATTGTGGTCGTGGCGGAGGGCGCGAAATTCTCCACCGACGTTGATCCCAAACATGGAGCGCCCATCGTGGTGGATATGGGCAAGGATGAATTCGGCCATGCCCGACTGGGCGGGATCGCCGCCATCCTGGCGCGGGAAATTGAGCGCCGCACCGATTTCGAGACCCGCACCGTCGTCCTGGGACATGTGCAGCGCGGCGGCTCTCCCAGTGCCTTCGATCGCATGCTGGCCACGCGCTACGGCCTGGGTGCGATCGACATGGTGCATCGCAATGAGTTTGGCTGCATGGCAGCGTTGCGCGGCAACAAGATTGTCTCCGTGCCCCTGGCCGACGCCATCGCCAAGAACCGCACGGTTGACCAGGAGACGATCGATGTGGCGTCTGGCATCCTCGACAAGCTGACGGCGGACAAAGTAGCAGTGGAGAAGTAAGGCGGCGTCAGGCGTCAGGCCTTGGACGTCGGCGAGCAACGCCCCAAATAGGCGGGCGGGACGCCCGCCTGACAGCCGGCGAGACGCCGGCGCTACACGACCCGAATGAACATGGCCGGATTCTATGCCCGCCTCGCTCCTTCACTGATCCAGATCATCGAGTTGACCCTGGTTATCGCCGCGCTGGCGATAATTTTTTTTGCCTCGCGCAATGCGGGCGGAGACAAGCAGCCCCGGGCCGGCTTTGAGTATGTGGAAGACCGCTTTCGCCGGCTGGCTGGGCGAAAGATGCTGTCCGTCGTTGTGGTCGGGCTGCTGGTGATCGCGCTTCGTGTTGCTTTGATTCCCGTCCTCGGCATTCCCGCGCCGCGCTGGAATGATGAATTCAGTTACCTGCTCGCGGCCGACACCTTCGCGCACGGCCGGGTGACCAATCCCACACATCCCATGTGGGTACACTTCGAGAGCTTCCACATCATCGAGCAGCCGACTTATATGTCGATGTACCCGCCCGCGCAGGGATTGGTGCTGGCGGCCGGCCAACGGCTCGGGCATCCGTGGATAGGCCAGTTGGTCATCACCGCTTTGATGTGTTCTGCCATCACCTGGATGCTGCAGGGGTGGATGCCGCCGGCGTGGGCCCTGCTGGGCGGGATGTTGGCCGTGCTGCGCCTGGGCGTTCTCACCTACTGGATGAATGGTTACTGGAGCGGTTCCGTGGTTGCTCTAGGCGGGACGCTGGTGGTGGGAGCGCTGCCCCGCATAAAAAAATATGGGCGCGTGATCGACGCGCTGGTCATGGCCGTCGGCCTTGTCCTTCTCGCCAACAGCCGGCCGTATGAGGGTTTGATATTCAGTCTGCCGATTGCGGCTGGGTTGGCGATCTGGATGTTTGGCCGGTCGCGTCCGGCATTCTCGGTTTCGCTCAGCCACGTCGTGTTGCCCATCGTTCTCGTTTTGGCTGCGGCTGGAGCGGGCATGGGCTACTACTACTGGCGAGTTACGGGCAGTCCCTTCCGCATGACTTACCAGGTCAATCGTGAGACTTACGCGACGGCACCCTATTTTCTGTGGGAGTCACCGCGGCCCGAACCAGTCTATCGGCACGCCGTGATGCGCGATTTCTATCGCTGGGAACTGGCGCGCTTCGAGAAATACCGCACCCTGGACGGAGCCGCTCACCTCACCTGGGACAAGGTGGTGGGGTCGTGGAAGTACTACTGTGGACCACTGTTCACAATCCCCCTGCTGGCCTTGCCGTGGCTCTGGCGTGACCGGAAAATGCGCTTTCCCATCATGGCGGGCACGTTCTTCCTGCTCGGTCTGGCTGTGGAAACCTGGACCATGCCGCACTACGTAGCCCCAGCGACAGGCCTCATCTATCTTCTGCTGCTGCAGTGTATGCGTCATTTGCGGCTGTGGCGCTGGTGCGGACAACAGGCCGGGGTTGCTCTGGTGCGGGCCATTCCAGCGATTGCCTGTGCCATGGTTCTATTGCGGGTTGGCGCAGCGGCGGCCCACGCCCAGATCGAACCGACATGGCCCCGCGGCAATTTGGATCGGGTGGCAATCACACGCCAATTGGATGCTATGCCGGGACGTCATCTCGTGATCGTAAGCTATGGTCCGCATCATGATGTGGATTGGGAATGGGTGTACAACGGAGCCGACATCGACGGTGCAAAAGTGGTTTGGGCCCGCGACATGGGCGCGCCTGCCGATCAGGAATTGCTTCGCTACTTTCACGACCGTCAGGTATGGCGGGTGAATGGGGACCAGTCTCCCCCGAGGCTCCAACGATGAAGCTGTCATCCGACAAGTTGTCATCCTGAGCGAAATCTTTCCATTCGCTTGCGAATGGAAAGGTGCAGTCGAAGAGCCTGCCCGAGCGAAGTCGAGGGGCCCCCTATAGCTGCAGATCAGCGTGAGGACCGCGGGTTTGAGGATGCCGGACGGGATGTCCCTCGAATCCCACTTCTCGAAACAGGGTGGGGGTCCTTCGACTGCGTGACTGCTTCGCGTTGCGAAGCTGTTAATCCGTTCAGGATGACACACTAAAAAGAAATGTCAGCGCTTCGGGAAAACGTCTGGCCCATTCTTTTTCATTGTGGGTAGCGCCTTCGTCAATTTTCACCTGCAAGCGGTCCTCTCTCAACCCGGCGCGTCGCAGAACGCGTTCCAACTCGCGAACATCTTCCACGGCCACCCGATCCCGATCTTCCGTTCCAGCTTCTTTGGTTCCAATCGCCATGAAGATCCGGGCTGGCCACTGCCGGAAAACACGGCTGGATTTCAGAAGCTGCCGGTTGGAGATAAACAAGGACGGGCTCTCCAGCAGCAAACGGCCGAAAATTCCCGGCCGGGCCATCACGGTGAAGAGCGAGACAATGGCCCCCAGAGATGATCCTCCCAGCCCGGTATTTTCCGAACCGCGCGCGACGCGGTACTGCTGATCGACAAAGGGCATTACTTCGTTCAACAGAAAATCAGGGTAGCGCTTGCCCTGAGGGCGCATGATGGGCGGGTGAAACGATCGGTAGGGCAGATACTCCCTGGGGCGATCCTTCTGCGTATTGTCGATGCCCACGATAATGAATGGTGGAATTCGGCCTTCGCGAATCAGGCGATCGGCCGCTTCATCAGCCTGCCAGTCCACTCCTATGTAAGCCGTCGCTGGATCGAACAGATTCTGTCCGTCGTTGAGATAAAAAACAGGATAGTGCCGCGCCTGGTTTTCGGGTGCGCTGTATCCCGGCGGCAACCAGACCCGCAGCTTGCGGGTGTTGCGGAAAATCCGGCTTTGCAGTTCATGCAGACGCAACTCTCCCGCCAGATCGGGAGAGTCTTCGCTGCCGGAGGCTGGAGGTAAGGTGGTTTCTTCCATGAAGATTCAGTTGACCCGCCGCGCGCTACCCATCCACAGGATTGCCGAAAGAATAGCGATGCTGAAAATCAAAGCCAACGATGACAGGCATAGGACGCACCAGGCCGCCAGCACGAAACCCTCGATGTAGGTTAGGTAAAGCGCGAAACCCAATCCGGCCAGTGAAGTGATCGCCAACACTGCCGGAACCACGACCTTGCCGCGATATGCGGTCGCCAGCATCAGGGTGGCGAGATATCCCATGATGCCAATCAGGGCCACCGGAACGCCAGCGATTGTCGAGTAGGTGCTGCGGTTCACAATATCGCAATTGAAATTCTCTCCAATATCGCAGTAGGACGTTGCGGACGTGCCATAGTGATGATAGAGAGACAGGGAAGAGACCAGCACACCGCCTAACGCCAGCACGGTGATCGAAAAGAAAATTCGCCGGGTGAAAGGCGGCGTGGCCGGTGACATCATGGCAGGCTGCATCCGGTCTTAGCGGCCAGCGTCTGCAGCGACAATGTGCCTTCCTGACGTTCTCCGTCGGCAAACTCCCACGTAGGAAAGTGTTTGATTCCGGCATCTTTGCAGAGTGGCGCTTCCTCGCGCGAGCCTGGCACACCACACTCCACATAGGGCACGTACCTGAAGGACGACTCGAACATCGCCTTCTGGTCCGCGCAATGCGGACACCAGTAGGCGCCGTACATCTTCGCCTGCTTGGCGGCCAGGCATTTCGCGAATGCGTCGAAGCGCGTGCCACGCTTGCGCAGCCCCAGGAAGATCACCACGGCGAAAGCGGCGACAATCAGCACCGCGACAACAATCTTGCGCGCGGCCGCTGACCCTGTTGTTTGTGCGAACGCTTCGCTCTCTTTCGCCATCGAATCTTTTTATACCACGACGTTCAGCGCGCCAGGCAGCACGTCAAGGCTTTGGCAGTGCAAGGTGAGCACTTCCCCATCCACCATCACATCTACGGGCGCGTCTAGCTGGAAATCAACCCGCCTTACTGGCCGCCGCTCCGCAAGGGGATGATTGATGTGGGTGCCGTCGTAAAGCGTGGGCAAGTTTCGAATCAGTCCCAGGCGCCCGATTGGACCCCAGCGCACGTATTCGATCAACCCGTCGTTCACTTCGGCTTTGGGGGCTATCATCATGGTGCCGCCGGTAAATTTACTGTTGCTGAAGGTGAGGAACAGACACGGCCGGCGGTCAAGATTGGGCTCGCCATCCACCCGCAGAGGGAATGGACGACGCCGAAAACGCGCCAGGCTGATAAAAATAGATGACTGGTAGCCGATCTCTCCCCAGCCGCTGAAACGCCGGGCGCGCAACGTGGCCACATCGGCGGAAAATCCCATGCTCAGCAGATTGATGTAGTGCAGCACTCCGGTTTGGTGCGTGAGGCGAAGAACATCGCAGCCGGATGAACGCCGGGCAAGCAACGCTTCGATGGTGAACTCCACCCCGCGGTCGCTGAAATCGCGCAGGAATGAATTGCCGGTCCCGAGAGGAAGAAACGCGAGCGTCGCCGGTTCGCCCGTTTGCGATGGAAACAAACCGTTAACGACTTCATAGGAAGTCCCGTCTCCCCCGACTGCGATGAACTTTCGTTGGCCCTGGGCGTAGGCGTCACGAACCAGGGAAGTCGCCTGGCCGGGAGCGCTGGTCTCGACCATCTTGAGACTCACCCCGCCGGCGCGCAGGCGGTCCAGAGCAGGTCCAACCAATTTGCGGCAGCGTCCACCGCCCGCAGCAGGGTTAACTACTGCCAGAAAAGCACCGGAATCGATCACCGTTTGTCGCACATAGGTTTTAGAGTTCGACCACGGCGGCGCGGCTGAGGGTCTTGCGAATCTCTTCGGCCAGGGCCACGCGCTTGATCTTCATGGCAGCGGTGCGCGGGAAATCCTTTTCCCAGACCACACATCCACCCACCCGCTTGAAATCGGGCAGCCGGCGGTTGCGGTCAATAATTTCCTGCTTAAGCGCTGCACCGAGTTCCTGCGTATGCCCTTCCTGCCCCTGCTCTAACCGGAGCACGAGAACCAGCATCTCCTTGCCCAGAGCCTTTGCCGGCCAGATATAGTTGGCGGCGAAGATGCAGTACTCCTTTACCAGAAGTCCGTCGAAAACAGTTTCAATGTCCTCCGGGTAAATGTTTTTTCCGCCTTCGGTCACGATCATGTTCTTCTTGCGGCCGAAGAGTTGCAGGTGACCGCCGGCGTCAAAGCGTCCCAGGTCGCCGGTAAGTAGCCAGCCGTCCACGATGGTCTCGGCGGTAAGTTCCGGGTCGTCAAGGTAGTGCGACATCACGGTCTTGCCGGTCGCCGCCACTTCGCCGATGCCCTCCGCGTCCGGATTGAGCACCCGCAATTCCACACCCGGCAGCGGCTTGCCCACGGTGTCAGCACGAAAAGGTTTGAGGTCGTTGAGCGTCAGCACGGTGCCAGCCTCAGTCAGACCGTACCCGTTGGCCACGGGAACACCCAGATCGTAAAAGAACTGCAACGTGGACGGCTCCATGAAAGCGCCGCCGGTAAACATGGCACGCAACTCGCCGCCGAAGGCTTTGTGCACCTGGCGCAACAGCACGCGGCTCAGCCGCACGTCGGGACGCCATCTGGTGAAGAACTTGTTGATTGCGATGGAGCGCTCCAAAAGAAAACGCTTGGGTTTAGACACCGCTTCCAGCTTCGCCCTGAGCCCGCGTTCCAGGTTCTTAAGCACCATGGGAACCAGGCTGACATAGGTGATTTTGTAGCGCACGAAGGCATCGCGCACGAACTCCGGCCGCAGCGTGCGCAAATGCACCACACACGCGCCGCAGACGAACGGCCCGATAAAGCCGACCATGAAATCGATAGCGTGATTGGTGGGCAGAATGCTCAGG
Source organism: Terriglobia bacterium (assembly GCA_963803605.1). Classification (GTDB taxonomy): domain Bacteria; phylum Acidobacteriota; class Terriglobia; order Terriglobales; family Acidobacteriaceae; genus JAIQFF01. Next base: position 64,944 of record CAWDNG010000019.1, on the reverse strand, counting down.
TAGCGCACGCCCGGCCAGAAGGGAAATAACGCGATCAATGCCTTGCACTGCTCCAGGTAATTCTCGTGAGTGAGCACGCACCCCTTGGGACGTCCGCCTGTCCCCGAGGAATAGACAATGCAAGCCGCGTCGTGACGCTGGCGCGGCACAAAGGCCGGTTCACCCTTGCGGCGAAAGTCCTCCCAGCGATAGGCGGCGGCCAGGTCCGCACCGGGCGGCGCTTCCGTGACCAGTACGGTCTGCAGGTTGTATTCGTTGAACTCGGGGGATTGGATGATCGCGCGCCACAGGTAGTACTCGACGACCAGAACTTTGGCTCTGCTGTGCGCCAGCAACTGCAGGTGCTCGGCGGCGGTCAGCTTGTAATCAAGCGGCACCAGCACCCCACCCCCATGAAAGATAGCGTAGGCTGAGATGAGCCACTTGGACTGGTTGCTCATGATGATCGCGGCCCGGTCGCCAGGACTGAACTCGGCGTCCTCGAGGGCACGCGCCAGCGGCAGCGCCATTTCCTTGAAGTCAGAGTAAGTAAGGCGGGTCTTTTCCTTGTCGCGGTCCGACTCGATCAGGCAGGTTTCGTTCGGCCAATGGTCGAGCGCCTCGCGCAGCGCTGCGCCCAGGCAGGTGTATTGGTCGAGGTTGAGCATTAATGCTTTATTTCACCACAGAGACACCGATCCACAGAGAAAACCCCATTTGTTACTTCACTACCCGCGAATGTCGAAGGACTGAGAACAGAAAACCTTAAACTGATAACTAGTTTTCGTCGCACTGGGTTGATCATGCGGTTGATGTGTTTATCGCTGAGGCTCTTCTGATCTTCACAGCCGGGCCTGGATCCGGCTGGCCAGTGTTCTGAAATCTGACACTCCCTGCAATTCGTAGTCGGGGAGCTCGACGTTGAAGTAATGCTCGAGCCGGGTAAGCAGATCCAGCGCCTGCAGGCTGTCAATCCCAAGCGTCTTGAAGAAGTCGTCGTCGGCGGTGAGCTTCTCGCGCGGGACTTTGAACTGCGCCGCCGCCAGATTGAGGATCTCTTCCAGTGTTTTCTTATCGTCGGTCATTGCCTCATCTCATTCTAGCCGAAACAGGTCATGGCAAATACGGCTGGGCGTCTTTGCTCTCCACGAACTTTTTCAGTCCTGCCTCGACCGCGGGCCGGGTAAAGAGCTCGCAGAATATGTCGATCTCCCTTCGCAGATCTTCGTACGGAATTGGCTTGATGAACTTCTTGGCTGCGATCGCGGTGCGGCGATCGAACTTTCCCAGCTGGGCAGCCGCGCCGCGGGCCGCTTTCAGCGACTCGCCTTCCCCCACCACCTGGCTTACGAGTCCGACCTGCTGGGCTTTGGTGGCGTTAAAGCTGCGGCCGGTAAGCAGGAGATCGCGCACCACGGCATTGCCGAGATCGCGCTTCAGTCGCGGGATGCCGCCGAACCCAGGGATCAAACCGAGGCGCAATTCGGGAAAGCAGAAGCGTGCCATCTTGTCGGCGATGATCAGGTCGCAGACCAGAGCCAGCTCAAGCCCGCCGCCGAAAGTCACACCGTTGAGCGCTGCGATAGTGGTCAGCGGCGAGCTGTCGATGGCATTCATCACCCTGTGGATACGCTCCAGAAACTCACGCACGCCGCGCGCCGCTGCTTGTTTTTCCATACCTTGAGCGCCGCGATACAGCTCCCGCAAGTCGGCGCCGGCGCAGAAGCCGGATGTCAGCGTGCTGTAGAGAATCAGCGCGTGGGCATCGCTCTGCATGCTCTCCATCGCGGAGGCAAACTTCTCCAACTCACCGAGCGTGAGCGAACCGATTTCATTGCAGGGCTGGCGATGCAGGGCCAGTTCGATGACGCCGTCTTTAAGCTCCCAGGAGAGCGTTTGGCCTTTGAATTGGTTCATCTTCTATTGCCCATCACAGTTTGAATGCAGCGCCGCGTCTTCGAGGGCAAGATGCCCTCGAGACAGCCGGCGCTACCTTCATGAGGCCTGCTTGACAGCATACATTTCTTCGATTTCACTCTGCAGGCGTGCTGCAATCAGGTCGCGCTTGAGCTTGCCGTTTGCTGTCAGCAATCCGTTCTCGATCGAGAAGGGCTCGGCGTGCACATGAAGCGCCCGAATCTGTTTGTAATGCGGCAAGCTCGGATTTACCGCATCTACCGCGGCCTGTACCTGTTCCCGGTTGATGCTTCCGGTCACGATGACCGAAAGATAGCCGCGACCGTTGCCTACCAGCACTGCCTGCTGGGCGCCGGGCAAATTCTTCAGCAGTTCATCTTCGATGGGTTCCGGGGCAATGTTATGGCCTGAACCCAGAATGATCAGGTTCTTGATGCGCCCGATAATGCGCCAGTTCCCTGCTCCATCGACTTCTCCCTGGTCGCCGGTATGAAACCAGCCATCGCGCAGCGCCTTGGCGCTTTCCTGCGGACGGTTCCAGTATCCGGGAAAAACATTCGGGCCGCGCACGATAATTTCGTCGTTCTCGCCGAGCTTCATGTCGATGCCGCTGATGGCTGGCCCCACGCGTCCCGGTTCGACCTGCCGAGGGTCGTCGAGAGTGCAGATTCCTGTGGTCTCGGTCAGGCCGTAAACCTGGAGAACGGGAATGCCGAGCATGTTGAAATAGAGCTGTGTATCCAGGCTGAGGGGGGCCGAGCCGCAAATCAGGGCCTTGAGGTTGTCGCCAATCATTTTCTTGCGGATGGTGGGAAAGATCGCTGCGTTGGCTAAGGCGAGCCAGGTTGCATCGGCAAACCGCGACTGCCCGTCCCGCTTGCGCATCCACGCCGCCTTGGCGCGACGGTAGATGGCGAGTGCGAGGCCGCCGGTTTTCCAGAGCTGTTCGTCCACCGCTTTGCGCATGCGTTCGAGCAGCGCCGGCACGTTCAAGAAATAATCGGGTGCAGCCCCGCGCATTTCACCCGCCAGCTTGCCCAGGTCCATATTCAACGTGAGCAGATTGCGCCGGAGCAGGCAAGTCAGCAGCATGATCCATGAGCCGGCGAAACAGAATGGAAGATAGTGGAACACGCGGTCCTGTCCCGGCCTGTTTTCCATCAGCAGATCGAGGCGCGCTGAGGTGCAACCCAACATGTGGCCCACGTTACCGGCAGTCAGGATGACGCCCTTGGCCTCACCCGATGTCCCTGAGGTGTAGATGATGGTGACGGGATCTGATTCCGCCAGCTTGGGATTGCCGTTGACGCTGGCTCCGGGATGGGAAAATATCTCGTCGAACAGATATTGTGGAGGGGCCGCCGGCCAGGCTTGCAGAATACCGTCGCGCAACGCGGCATCACCGCAGCAGATGATTGCCGGAGAGCAGTCCTGCATCATGGCTGAGAGTTCTGCTGCCGCCTGGCGTGCGTAGAGCGGAACTACGATCAATCCTTCAGCCATGATCGCGAGATCGAGCGCCGCCCAGGCCATGCCGTTGTGCGCCAGCAGGGCGCAGCGTTCACCTTGCCTCAAACCACGCGCAGCGAGAAAGGCCCTGGCCTGGCCGACAAGACTCGACAGTTCTCGACCCGTGACTGAAGCTGGGCTGCCATCTCGAAGCTCCTGAAGGGCAGGAGTGTCGTTGGCGGCTTCGAGCTGGGCGAAAATGTTTTCGAGAAAATTCATATGCTCGCATAGGGCGGGCCTTCACCCGCCCTGGGCAACGAAGCTCCGCTCTAACTCCGGGACGGCGCCGCTCTACAAACTCTGGCGAGCTGCCCTCGCCTGCCCGGACGAGGCGTCCGGGCCTACGTGGTTCGTCTTAGCCGAAGGCTTCTACCAGCTGTTTCAGACTTTTGCTGATGGGGGGCAGGTAGTCTTCCCAGTTCCATTCTCCCTTGCGCGTTGGGAATTCGGGATAGCGACGCTGCACTTCTTCTTCGAAGTACACACCCATGCGCGCCATCACTTTCAAATTCTTTACCACGGTCTGTCCGATTCCCACCGAGATGGATTCGCCGTGCGTGGCCAACTTCTCCAGCGCCGCCATCAGCCTGGGCTCGAGGTCGGGATCGTCCACGTTCATCAGCAGGTCCTGATGTCCACGCTCGCGCATCAGGTTGCGGATGCGTTCGTCCATGGTGATTCCTGCCGACGGCACCAGCCCCGGCATTGAAGTCACAATGCCGTGATAGCGCGATGAGACCATCATGTGACAGGCCCGCAGGATGCTGACCAGTTCATGCATCTTGTAGTCTTCCGAACTGAGGACCGGGACGCCCCCCAGCTTCTCCGAAATGCGTCCCGCCGGGCGCGCGTCCAGGCGTTCGGTGGCAGCAAGTACCAGGAAAATCTTGCGCTGTTTGCGGAAGGCATCGACAGCGTTGGCGATGGCGGTGAGGTAGTGCTCCAGCGCCCGGTCCGCCGCCGGGCCGGAGTTGTGAAAGTACACCGAGCGGTAGTGGCTGTCCTTGTAGGCCCCGGTCAAAGTGCGTGCCGCAAGCTTGGCCACGGAGGCTTTCACCGGCCACTCGAAGGGATTGATAGGACACACCACCAGCACCGGCGTACTGCCGTCCCAGCCGATTTTTCGCAGGACGGCCCTGCCATACTCAACCGGAGCGGGCTCGAAGGTCCACGCCGTATCGGTGCCCAGCTCAGTCGGCACGCCCAACTCGCGCAGAAGAGTCCGCGATTCTTCGTTGCGCGTGATCACCAGCGAATTCTGGCAGTAGCGGGCACACATTTTCGCAATCAGCGGGTCCATGTGTCCCGCTTCCGCGCCGTAGCCAACGGAAAGCTTGTTCTGTGCCGCGGCAATGCCTAACGATCCGATCATCATGGTGGTGAGAGCGTTGGCGAATTTGCTCTTGAACATCGAACCTTCGCACGCCACTACGCCGTGATGGCGAGGCACTTCGTCGGAAAGAAATGGAGGGAAAATATCGGGCAGATGCACCTGCCGTGCGCCCTCGAAGTAGCCGTCGGTGAACTTGAAATTTTGCGTCATCACGCTGAAGTCGGTGTTCTCAGCGCCCAGAATGTGACGAGTCTGGCGTAACATTTCTGCGACCCGCACATCGGATCCCATGTTGCGCGTGCCGTTATAACCCGCGAACAACAATTTCAGCTTTTCGCCGGGCCGCCAGGACTTGCCTTTGCCCATCATCCAGCCCAGCTTGGCGGCTTCGATACTGCTGCTGACCCAGGCTTCAAGGACGAGATCCATCATGCGGCGGACCCTCCCGCTTTAGTCGTGGGCCAGTCCCGGTAGGGATAAGTGAAGTTGCTATCGCGGCTGAACTTGAGCAGGGGGTAGCTGTACTGCGAGAAAGGCACGGGCTTGCGTCCCAGTTCCTGCGTGATGCGAGCATTTTCGAAGACCGTGTTCCACACCAGGTAGGGCATGAACACCTTCATCAGCGCGGCTCCGTGGGCCAGCGATCCGTTGCGGTTGGACAGGAAGTTCACGCTGGAGCCAAAGGGGCGCTCGAGAAATGGCAGAAAGAAGGGCCCGCGCTTGTTCTGCACCGCCGCCAGAGTGCTGGTCAACTGCCGGAAGGTCTGCGAGTCCACGCCGGAGGAAAGATGATAGGTGTCATGCAGCGGCTTTTCTTTCTGATGCAGGGTGGCAATCGCGTCCGCCACAAAGTCCACATTCACGATGTCGATTTTATCTCTCGCGCGGAACGGCAACGCCGGCAGGCCGGCCAGAAATACGAACGCTTTAACCATGTCGAACTGCGTGGTTTCGGGATAGCGGCTGTCGCCCAGGACGATGCTGGGGCGAAAAATGGTGATCGGCACTTCGGGAAGAAGCTGGCGCACCATGTGCTCGGTAAATTTCTTGGTACGGGCGTAGGGATCGTAGTCTGAGCGGTCCCAATCGATAGAGCGGTCTTCCGTCACCACTTCGTCCTGGCGCTTTCCCGCCACCGCCACCGTGCTCACCAGGCTGAAACGGCGCAGGCCGTGATAGTAGTTCGACTTCTGCGCCAGCAGCAGCACCTCGAGCGTGCCCCGCAGGTTCACGTTGAGGCAGCTCTTTTCAGATTTGCGATTGAGCGAGGCGGCGCAGTGAATTACAGAATCAGTGGTGTGAATCAGGCGGTCGTAGTTGTCATCGGGAAGCCCAAAATGCGGCGCCGTGAGGTCGCCGCAAAAGACCCGCATGCGGGTCTGGAAGTGCTCGTAGAAGCGCGGGAAATCCAGATGCAGTTGCAGGGCCTGCCACAGGCGGACTGCGGCCTCCTGCGGGTCGCGGGCGCGGACCAGCAGGTTCAGCGAAGCGCCATGTTGCTCCAGCAGGTTGGCGGCCACGTGCGCGCCGATGTATCCGGTGGAACCAGTCAGGAATATCGCCACGTTGCTCCGTTAGTGCCGGTTTTGACCACTTCGCCGTTTTCCGGGACAGCCGCGGGCTGCTGCAGACTGCGCGCAGGACGCGCTTCCAGCGGGCGCCCCTCGATCAGAGGATAAGTCCATTTGCGCAGCGCCGGAATGTGGATATTGATCCAGTAATCCCACCAGTCAATCGATCGGGTGTCGTATCCGAACGCGGATTTTTCTTCTTCCGCCAGGGCGTAAGAGAGTCTTTCTACGTTGTCCGCAGAGAAGTCCTGTTCATTATGCAGAATAAACGGCTCGAACAGCTTGATCAGCTTTTCCACCTTTTCCAGGTTACGTTCCGCGCGCACCAGCGGAGTCTTTTTCAAGGGCAACGGCGACATGATGCGCTGGATGGACTTCACAATCGCTTTCTGGGCCGGCGCCGACATGCGGTTGTAGCGCTGTTTGGAGACGGGGATCGCGTCCATTCGCAGCCGCAACCAGTATTCCAGACCCTCTTGTGCGCGGTAGTGTTTGCGGTGGGCCAGCGAAGTCAGTTCGATGGAACGCCGCATGTCGCACGGGTTGGTGACCGACGTCGCCAGTTGATAGAGGGGATCGTGCCGCCGTTGCACGATGGCGGCGGCGATCAGGGTCATGCCGCGGCAGACCGAGTCGACGGGGATAATGTCGAGCCGCTTCTTTTCGTTCGAGGGAAGCTGGCGGAAGGACGTTCCCAACAGATAGGAGAGCGAAGCCGAAGTGTTGATGCCCTCGTTCCAGCCCACAAACGGTTCGCCGATCGATGTTTCCACGATGGCGGGACGCACCACGGCGATGGGCAGGCCAGTCCCGCATTTCGCAATCAACGACTCGGCCAGGCTCTTGGTCAAGGTATACGTGTTAGGCCATCCCAGTTCGGCAGCGCGCTTCATGCCGGCTTCGGTCAAATACTCGCGCAGCCAGCGAAACCTGTTCTTTCGGATCTGGTTGTCCAGTGCCGCCCCATGCAGATCCTTGGCAGCGTGCTCTTTACTCAAAGCCTGCTGGCGCAACTCGTCGGTAACGGCCGCACTCTCGGCCAGTTGTTCGGCCTGCTTTACGAAAGCATGTAGCGATCGCCACTCCACCTCCGCATCGAAGCCGTCCACTCCCGCCGGGGTGTAATCCGGGCGCATGGACTCGCCCACCCGGCCGTCCCGCGCACCCGCCACGTAGCAGGTCGAAAGATGGAGGAGCCCGGCATGGTCGGAGTGGCGCACAAACTCCGTGACGTTCACGGCCGCATCGACATTGGTGGCCAGCGCGTCACGCAGATCAGGGTTGAAGTCGGTCAGACCTGAACTGTTGATGATGAGATCGATATTTCGCTGCAAGGAGTGGCTGATTTCTGGCGCCAGGCCCAGTCCCGGTTGGCAAACGTCGCCCTCGATCACTTCCACCCGCTCCCGCAGGAAAGTTGAAAGCTCGGCGCCGTAACGGGCATACAGGGGATCGAAAACCGGAGATTCCTCCACCAGTTTTTCGAAACGCCGCACCGCAGGATTGGATTTCTGCCGCCGGATGAGCAGATAAATCCGACCAATCTCGGGCAATTCCATCAGCGTGTTGGCCAACCACACCTTGCCGATGAAGCCGGTAACGCCAATTAGCATGACTTGCTTACCCGACAATGCTCGAAGAACCGACAACGGACTGGAGGGCCGCACGCCATCGAAATAAACAATGGGACGATCGAGGACTGGAATTTCCCGAGAAGCCGGGACCACGGCGGTCTCGAGCGCTTCCACGCCCGGCAGGCCCAGATCGCGCACCAGACGCTCCACCGCACGCCTGCCATCCGGCCCGGAGCCGTTGATGCCGGCGAAAAGCCCGCGAGGCCGTACCACGGGTTCCAGCAATCGTCCCGTAGCAATTCCGTCGCGGAATTCCAGACGGTTGGCGATCAGCCATTTCACTCCCAGGTGCTGTGCCAGGGGACGCATGACGTGCTCCAACCCCTGGCTCACCAGCACGATTTCATCGCCAGCTTCAATGCGGGATTTAAGTAGCTCCATCCCGTCATGTTTCAGATAGGGTTGCAACTTGTACTTAAAGTATTCTTCGCCCAGCAGATCCAGGCGGTCGCGACTTGTGCCGCGAAGCACAGTGTGCACCATTCTTGTGGCAAAGATGCGGTTGGCGGCGTAGAGAAACGGCCGCAGCACGGCCATCACCAGCACCATCCCGCGACGCACCCAGCGCTCTAGAAAGGTTTGCGCGTTCCAAGTGAAAAAGGCCACAGGGCGGACCGTGGTCAAGTCCGCGAGGCTGCCTTCCACTCGCCAGTACACCCGGGCGGAGGAGCTTGGATTGGGGTTGGGCTGTTCCAAATCGTTTTCGTCCCGATACTTAGGGGCCGCCCCCGGCTGCGGGGTCGAAGCCTATTGTAAACAATCGCGCCAAAAGGACGAAGAAGTAGAAACTGCGGCACGGCCCCTGAGCGAGGACTGAACCCTGAAGGTTACGGTGGCGAAACGGTCGTCTGGGGAGGGCGCACCCCGTAGGCCAGCAGCGCCAGCGCACCGCTTACCGCCAGCAGCGCCCCGACCGTCAGCAGGCCGCCGCGAAAGCTTCCCGTCCAGGTGCGCACCAGTCCAATAGTGTAGGGCCCAAGAAATCCTCCCAGATTGCCAAAGGAATTGATCAGGGCAATGCCGGCAGCCGCCGAGGTTCCGCTCAACATTTCGGTGGTGGTAGCCCAGAACGGCCCATTCATGGAAAACGCTGCCATCAAGGTCACGCTGAGGAAGATGACGTCCGCGGTGGTCGAAGTGGAGAAAGCGGCGCAGCCTAAACCGATCGCGCAAGCAAACGCCGATCCTGCCAGATGCCACTTCCTTTCCCCCCTGCGATCGGAGTTACTGGCCACGAGCACCATTGCGACCATGGTGGCCAGGTACGGAATCGCGGAGAGCAGTCCAACCACAAAGTTGCTGCTGTTGGAAACGTTGCGCAGCAGGCTGGGCAGCCACAGCCCAATTCCGTAGGCGGCCGTAGTCTCGCCCAGATACACCACCACCAGGATCCAGACCCTGGGGCTGGCAAATGCCGCAAAAGCGTGGCTGGAGGCGCGAGGATGCGGCCTCTCTTCCAGAGCCAGTTGTTCCACCAGCCAGTTACGTTGTTCCTCGGTGAGCCAGGTTGCGATTTCCGGGCGGTCGGTAAGATAGGCAAGAACAACTCCGCCCAGCGCGACTGCCGGTAAGCCCTCGATCAGAAACAGCCACTGCCATCCCACCAGATGAGCGCCATGCACCCCCAGCAGCAGGCCGGAGAGCGGACCGCCTACCACGCCAGCCAGCGGCGCCGCAGTCATGAACAGGGCGATGGCACGCGCCCGCGCCGCGGACGGAAACCAGCTCCGCAAGTAAAGGATCATGCCGGGAAAAAATCCGGCTTCAGCCGCGCCCAGTAGAAAACGCAGGAGGTAAAAGCCACGGGCGCTGCCGACAAATATCATCGAAGCAGAAATGATGCCCCACACCACCATGATGACGGCCATCCACCTGCGCGCGCCCACCTTGGCCAAAGCCAGATTGCTCGGCACCTGGAAAAAGAAATATCCGGCGAAGAAGATGCCTGCGCCCAGACCATAGACTTCATCGCTGAATCCCAGCTGCCCTTTCATCTGAAGGGCGGCAAAACCCACGTTGATGCGATCCAGGTAGGCGACGATATAAAGCAGAAACAGGAAGGGCAGCAACCGCCGGGTAAGCTTGGCGACAACTTGGGCGCCAAGGTCGATTGAAGTTAGCGATGGCATAGTGAAGGCTGTATTCGCACGATCACCGCATTACGGTTCACAAGATCATGGCACGGCATGACCGAGGTCCGCGCCAAGCGCCTGCGTGATTTCTGCGACAATATCGTCCGCAGAACGGTCGATGCTTACCGTAAGTGCATCGTCCGGTTCTTCCAGCGTAACCAACTGGCTTGCCAGTATTTTCTCCGACGCAAAATGACCGTGCCGGTGAAGCAGCCGCTGGTAAATCAGGTCGTAACTTCCCCTCAGGTAAACCAACCTGGTCTCGCCGGCGATGTAAAGTTCGTCACGATAGCTGCGCTTGAGCGCCGAACAGGCCAGTACCACGTTGTTGCGTACCGCGACCCAGCCCTCCATGGCCCGGCGCATTGACCTTAGCCAAGGAGCGCGGTCAGCATCGTCCAACGGAATTCCCAGCCTGATCTTTTCAACATTCGCCGGTGAATGGAAACTGTCGGCGTCCACAAACTCCCAGCCGAGCCGTTGGGCCAGCAGAATACCGATGGTCGTCTTTCCCGCGCCGGTTACTCCCATCACCACCACGATCACTGGGACCCGCCAGGAAAGCCGACAGGGCAAAGCATGCCTAAGTCTTTTATCACCGATTGGCGATTCCAGGTAGACGATTAACCGTTTGAGAAACAGCAGTGGGTCGGACACTCCCTTCGACTTCGCTCAGGGCAGGCTTTGTCCGACACTGTTGACTTTGACTCTGACTGTGCGAAACGCAACTCAGGCGGCTGCAGGTAGTGGGATGAATTTCCGAAACCCTTAACCACGAAGGGTACGATAGAACACGAAGGAAACCATCGAGACCAAGGCCTTCGTGCCACTTCGGGCCCTTCGTGGTACTTCGTGCCCTTCGTGGTTCATGATTCTTGCGGGGGTATGTCTTGAACCTGCCCCCAGAAGTCCAAGTCAAAAGCGTCAGACAAGAGTGTCCGACCCACACGCAAGATACCATCAATCAGCTGTTGATGTCGGTGGATGGATCGTTCAGGGCGATCAGTTTCCCTGGCGGGTAATCTTTTGCGGTAAGTGGGTTTTCCGGATCCGCATTCTTTATGGTTAGGACCTCTCCGCTGCGGATGCCCCGGAGAATGAGGTTCTGCTCGTCAATGGCGATAACTCTGTACCTCTCCTCGAATATCGCATTGTTGTCCATAGAATGGTTAGATGCGTAAATCGCTGAGCGCGGCGCAGATGGTCGATAACTCATTATCGACCTATCCGATGTATTTTAATTCTTAAAACTTACTGATCAGTCTCTAAAGTAACCCCTTCCGGGACGCCCCGGCAAGCTCACGCCGGGAGCTTGGCGGCCAGTACATCGATCTTCTCGATGGCGGGGGATTTAGCCAGCAGATCCCCGGCTTTCGCCATCAAAGCTGCGGCCACCCGACCCGCGAGGTGGGCCTGGCGGCCGGCTTCGTTGGGAAAGGCATCGAAGATCCCGAAGGTTGACGGTCCCATCTGGATGGCAAACCAGGCCGTCGTCGCCGGCTCCTGCTGCACGATGGCCAGGCCTCCGCGGAGAAAGTCAGCAACTTCCTTCTCTTTGCCGGGCTTCGCGTCCAGACGAACCCACAGTGCGACATGAACATCAGGCATAAAACATTCTCCCTTTCCGAAGTGAACATCTCGACTTCAGTTTCCAGTTTCCAGTTTCGGGTTTCGAAACCAGAAACTGGAAACTATCTCTTCTAGTACTGGAACCGCTTTATCGAACCCAAATGCACTATAACGCAATCCGATGGGCGGATTTGTCACAGGACTGTCCAAAGTAAGTTCTCGGTCTAACGGAAATGATCACTTGAAAAAAAGGCCGCCAGTGCTGGCGGCCTTTTTCGTTGAATTTGTGGTGTCACACTGACCGGGCCTGGTTACTGGGAATTGGCCGGCTTTTCTACCGGCTTTTTTGGCGCCGCGGCAGGCTTGGGCTTCCAGAAGTCCGGGTCGGCCTTGATCCATTCGTCTCTGGGATAGCTCATGCTCGGGGTGAAGGCAAACAGATTGTGCTGGCTGAACTCGATGGTGGCGGCCAGCAACTCGCTGAATTTCTTCATACCGTCTTCGCCCATGTTGGCCATGAACTGCTTGTCCTGGGCAAAGCCCTGGTCGATCTCGGCCGCAGACTTGATCGGCGTGAAAACGACATAGGTGTTTCCCTCCTGGCCGTACTGGGCATGGTAGGTAGCCCAGTGGCCTTCGGGAATCTTCTCGTAGGCAGCCTTCACCATCTTGACGATCGTGTCCCAATCCGCGTCATGGCCGGGGCGCACGCGGTATAAGGAGATCTCGAAATAGCGCATATGGGCGATGTCAACTGCCGAGCGCAGGCTGTATTCGTCGCTGTAAACCAGTGCGCTGGAATCGTAATCGCTCAACAGCTCACCATCGGCCAGGGCGGCCCGGTCGAGCGCAGCCGAAAGCGTCGCATTCTTCTGCGTGGCCTGCACGTCCTTCTCCCAGGCTTCGAACGAATCATAGCCTGTGAGAAACAATACGCGGGGCCTGCCGGTAAGCGAACTCACGGCAAAATAGTGAGTCGGCCATTTGGCGCGCGTCATGGCCTGCACGAAGGCGCTCTCAGATCTCTCGTGCACGGCTCCGCCCTTCCCCGGTTTCACGAACTCGCGCATGATGTTCAGCACTTTGGGTGGCGGCGTCGTCTCCTGTGCCACGGCAATGCTTATTCCCCCGACTAACACACATGTCCCCAACAGCAACCGCGTAAATCTTTTCATGGATGCTGACCTCCTCGGTCGCGAAGTAAATTTTGATTCAGATTTTTTTGAAAAAGGGCCCGGCGCCAAGCAACGAGAAAAGGGGTAACCCGGAGTCGGGCGGAGACTATTCCGAAGCGGCCACGAAGTCAAGCAGGTCCGTTGGAGGACGGGCGTCCCGCCCGTCTTGAGGCAGGCACTGGCTGGGACACCCGTGCTCGATAGAGGCAAGAAAAAAGGGCTGCCAAGTGGCAGCCCTCCTGAAACCGAAAACCAGAAACTAGAAACTCCTTTGTCTAGTCTCCCAGCACCGGCTCCGCTTCCGATTTCGCCGGAGCGTGTCCGTTGCCGTTGCCCGGCGCCGGGGCGAGCGCGCCTAGGGGAATAAACCCGTTCTCCGCTACCACCGGCTTCTCTTTCAGCACGACTTCACGATAGAGCGCAGCCATGCGGGCGTTGTAGGCCGGATCTTCTTTCTGCTTGGCGTCGCGAGCGCGCATTTTTTCCTCACGCGAGTTCTTGGCGATGCCCAGTTTGTCCAGATCGTGCTGCTCTTCGTTGGTAACCAGTTCTTCCTTGAGCACCAGGTTGTGGGCAACCGATTCCATCTTCACGTTCTTGCCGCCGGCGAAGATCTCGTGGCGTCCGTGCTCGTCATACCACTTGGTGAGCGTGGCGGTCATGTGCATCTTCTCGATGATGTTGCGCCAGCCCACGCCTGTGTTATAGGCGCAAAAGGAAATTTCGCCTTCCTGCGTAGCGTAAGGAATGATGCACTGCTCGGTGCGCCGGAAATCGTAGTTGAACAGGTCCTGGAACCACATGCCGGCGATGAACAGAAAGTTCCAGCGATCCTGGCGGCGCTTCATGACGTCGTCGATAGTGCGGTCCGGACCGACCTTGCCGTAGTTCTTGCCGGTGGCGTTGAAGTTCTTATCGAACTTCTTGAGCAGGTCCATCATCTTGAAGTGCGTCGGTGACTGGAACGGATCGTAATTCTTCATCAGGCAAAGTGCCATGCCGACGACAGTAAGGAACTTGCCGCGGGCGGCGTCGTTGACCTTGGCGATGTCCTTGGCCAATTGGTCGCCTTTCAGAAAGGCGGTCACAGGCACCGCTTCCTTGGTTTCCTTGTCGATCATGACCGCCATACCGGTACCGCAGTTCGGGTGGCAGCCACAGCTCAACTGACCCCAATCGTTATTGGAGTCGTTAACGTGCATCAAATCGGCCCAGTCAGAGAATGTTCCCATGAACGAAATCGGGAACCAGTCGCGCGCGGGCTCGCCCAGGCCAGTCTGATTTTTCACATCGTGCGCCAGATGAGAGAGCGTGTAGCGCTGCGCTTCGCGCCGGTCATCGGTAACAGCTTCATCCCTACCGGTAAAAGAAACCGGCTGGAATGAAAGGAAGCCGATGGTCTTGGGATTGTCGAGCGCGAACTTGATGATGCGTCCCACCTGCTCGTTGTTAATGCCGTTGACGATGGTCACGACCGGAACGATCTCGATACCGGCCTTGTGCATGTTCTCGATCGCCTTCAGCTTCACATCAAACAGATTGCCGACCTTGCGGTGAGCGTTGGCGGCATTGCCGATTCCGTCGAACTGGAGATAGGCGTAGCGCATGCCAGCCTCGGCCGCCTGTTGGGCAAACTCGAAGCTCTTGGCGAATTCAATTCCGTTAGTCGCAGCCTGCACTGAGTTGTAGCCAACCTTGCGGGCATATCGGACCGCGTCCAGGAAGTACGGCGAAAGCGTGGGCTCGCCACCCGAGAACTGAACCGACATCTGGCGGCGCGGTTTGATGGTGATGGCGTTGTCCAGCATGGTCTTGATGTCTTCCCAGCTCAGTTCGTGGACGAAGCCAACCTGGTTGGCATCCATGAAGCAGGGATCGCACATCATGTTGCAACGGTTGGTCAGGTCGATGGTGAGGACCGAGCCGCGTCCGTACTTCACGGTGGACGACCCGTGATGATGCAGCTTCTCGTCGTTATGGGCGCGGATATCGCGGCCGGGGAACACGTCTTCCAGATGCTTCGAGAATTCGGTATCGATCGACATCACGTCTTCGAAGTGCCCGTGGATGGCGCAGTCTTTCACCATCAGAATCTTGCCCTCACGCTCGACGATTTCGGCCTTGATCTCGCCGACCTTTTCGTTCATCAGCACTTCATAGGGCAGCTTGCCGTCGAGGATCTGCTGGCGGATTTCCGGAACGCACTTAGGGCACAGCGAGTCAGTCGAGCGCGGCCAACCCAACGGCGGCTTGGTCTTCTCGTAGGACTTGAGCAGCGGCTTATCCGACCACTTCGGCGTTGGCGAGGGGTTCTGCCTGATCTTGTTCAGGCTGTTGAACACCACCCATGCGCCTTTGGCGGCGACGGTGACTGCTTTTTCCACGTACTTCACTGGCTTGTGCATGCGTTCTCGCTTTCTTGTCCTGGTTTGCCGCGGCAACTTCGTACTTTTACCGGGAATTCCCGAATTGAACCCGGAACTTCCCAGCCGCGGTCTGACCCGGTACAAGCTTCACCCGGGGAGCGCCGGTTAGCGTCTGCCGCCTGATAGATGAACCTGACCTTATGTTATTGAAGGCATGGGGGAAGCACGAGCATTTGTCAACGAAAGGGGAAAAACACGGGTTTAGCGGGTAAATGGCGCATTGGATGGTTTGTAAAGTATTGAAAAAGAAAGGGTATCAACTGTCTTCCTCAGGGTCTACATGGCCCCGTGTGGGTCGGACACTCCTGTCCGACGCTTTTTGAAGTTGCTTTTAGGTTCTAGTATTTATCGTTTCCAATTCGGATTAGTGAAAAGAGCGAAATCAAAGTCAAGGGCGTCGGACAGGAGTGTCCGACCCACACAGTTACGTGCTGCTCCTCAATCGCTCTCCTGCTTTTTGTATTTCTCCAGGACGTCTTCGCGGGAGATGACACCTTCCAGGCGACGGAAATCGGCACGATGGACGACCGGCACCAGAGGCACTTGATAAACATGCCGCAGCGCCGCTTCCAGGGTGAGGTCGGGATGAAGATAAGGCAGGTTTCGTATAGGTAGAGTCGAACCCAGGGTCATTTCCCCTTTACCTTCTCCGGCAAGGCGCTTCAGCGTGTCGGATGTAACGCTCCCCCATCCGCTGGGGCTCATGCGGACAAGAAATGTTCCTGGCATGTCCTGCACCCGACGCAACGCCTGCTCCACCGAGCTCTGGGCCTCCAATACCGGAGTGGGGGCGGGTCTCATGGCATCTTCCACCCGTAAAACGGTCTGCTCACGTTGTTCCTCGAGCGAAGGCAGATCGAGGCCGTCCTGGCGGGTAAGCAGGTCGAAGATGGGCACCGGCTCAAGCCCGCGGGAGATCACGTAAGCCAGCGTGTTGGCCACGATCACCGGCACGATGATGGAATAGTTGCCGCTGACTTCCAGCACCATGAAGACGGAAGTCATGGGCACACGCAGGAAGGCCGCGAAGAGCACCCCCATGCCGACCAGCGCGTAGGTAGCAGTGGAACCAGTGAGGCCGGGATACAAGGCACGTTCCACACCTCCCACCGCTCCGCCCAGCATGGCCCCAACGAAAAGTGTGGGAGCGAACATGCCACCGGGAGCACCGCTGACGAATGAAAGTGTGGTGGCAACGATCTTCAGCAGGGCCAGGGTGGCCAGCATCTTCCAAGTGAACTGGTCGTGCATGGCCTGGTCCATATATTCGTAGCCCGCGCCCATGACCTGGGGGGCGCCGAGAAACCCGATCACGCCGATAATCAGCCCGGCCGCGGCGGGCTGCAGGTATTGCGTCCAGCGCGGCCAGGCGCGCAGGCGCGGGCGGAGATGGCCGATTGCCTTGGCAAAGATGACCGCCGCCAGCCCGCCTACCACTCCCAACACCGCGTAGGCCAGCAACTCCGTGGGCCGCACCAGGCCGACGGCGGGAATGCGAAACAGAGGCTCCGAGCCCAGGAACCAGCGCACCACCACCACGCTCGAAACCGCCGACAGCACGACGGAGCCAAGAATGCCGGCGCTCCAGCGCCCTATGACCTCTTCGATGACAAACAGCACCGCGGAAATGGGCGCGTTGAACGCGGCGGCCAGTCCGGCCGCGGCACCCACCGGGGCCAGCAGACGCAAACGTTCGCGGGAGAGTTCGAGGCGGCGACCGAGGGCTGAAGCCAGACTGGCGCCGATCTGCAATGACGGGTCTTCAGGCCCCAGAGACTGTCCTGAGCCGATGGCCATGGCGGCGGTGATGAATTTTCCCACCGCGGTGCGAAACGGAATATAGCCGTTATAGATGTAGAGCGCGGCCTTGGTCTGGTTCACGCCACTGCCCCGCACTAGCGGAAAAACATGTACCACCAGTAGAGCCATGATCAGCCCGACGATGGCAGGCGTCGCAATCAGGCGCCAGCTGTGAGGCTCCGGCGCCGGCCCTAGTAAAGAGATTCTGGTCCAGTCGATCGCCAGCCGGAAACAGACCACCGCGAGTCCTGAAAACAGGCCGATAAAAACCGCCAGCAGCAGGAAGAAGCGCTCTTCGCGAGAGGTACTGAGCGTGAACCATGATCGGCTCCCGGCCTTGAGCCCTGAACCATCGGCCGGCAGTGAGGGGTGGGAACCGGTGCCTGGGTTCGCGGCGGTGCCGGTACCCGTCATCGTTCCACTCCGTTGCGGTCCTGAGAAAGAAGGAGGAGAGCCTGATCCAGGCCTTCGGGTGTTCCACAGGTTGATTGAGTCTGCTGCTCAATATCGAAAACCAGATCCATAATCTCGTCCAGGGCCCCGTCGTTGCGCGGCGGACGCAACCTCCCCGCCTTTGGCGCCATTTCCAGCCACTGCGCTTTCAAAGCAGGCAGGCCGCCGGAGGGCGACCTCGGGCTCAGATCAATCTCCTTAGCCTTGGCGCAGCTGTCCAGGCGTTCTCCCGCCGTCTGAAATGCGGAGCGCACGCGACGACTGCGTTCCGCGTCCGAAATGCGCGGCGCGAAGGGGTCTGCGTCCAGAACCAGGGTGGCAGTCTTCAGCGACGTTGCCGCCTGCGTATTTTGTGGGTCGCGGCGGGCCGCACTGCGCAAGTAGCCCTGTGCCGTCCGATAACGGCCCAGGTGGAAGGCGGCCTGCCCAGCGCCATACTGCGCGGCCTGGTTGTCCCGATCGGTTCGCAGGACCTGCTGGAATTGGGCCAGAGCATGCTCGTAGTCCTGCGCCTGCGCGAATAATTGCGCCACGCGTACCCGCAAACCAGGATCGTTGGGCAAGGCGGCCGCCACCGTAATCAGCTCCGCTTGCGCCTGAAGATAGGCCTGGTGCTGCATCAGAAACGTGATCAGTTCAAATTCGGTGTCCCGCCGCTTGGCCTCCGGGTCTACCGGCCAAAAGCCGTAGATCGCGTTGTGGTAGTACTGAATGGTCTTGTCGAAGAGCCCCTCCCGCGCGAACAAGCGTCCCAGGGCCAGATTCACCGCGCCTTCCTGGGGCGTGCGCTCCCACAAGCTGATCAGATAGGTCTCGGATTCGGCGGTCCGGCCCGTGTCCCGCAAAGCCCGCGCCAGGCTGAGCTGATAGTCAAAATTGTCACGGGCATAGCTGAGCGCCGCACGAAAATCGGTGACGGCGCGTTCCGCCTGTCCCGCCGTCTGCGCCTGAATGCCATGTTCGTAGAGGTGGCGGGCCAGCGCCTTCTCCTGTTCGCGAAAACGGTTGACCAGGCGGTTGACGCACAGAAACGCCAGCACCGTTACCACCGCTAGGCTGGCAATGATCACCGGAGGACGGCGCGTCAGGAGTTTCACACTCGCGACGTTCATGATTTGACAAGGCGGATCATCAGAGAAGGCGAATCTCTATTTTAGAACACGTAGGGGCAGATGTCCTCATCTCGCATCTGCCCAGTCGAGCGAAGCTCGACCGGTTTTTATATCTCGTAAAAAATAGCGGAGCTTCACTCCGCAGGGCAGATGAGGACATCTGCCCCCACCCGAGCAGTTCGAGCGTGGCCTGCCGCGGCACTATCAGGTAAGATACTCCGCGCCGTCATGAACCGCGAATACCACAAAGGGTACAGTTCCGAATTGCATCGCGACATGGAACTTCTGGTCTTCGGACACGCCGGCACTCCCTTGCTGGTGTTCCCTACTTCGCAGGGCAAATTTTTCGAGTATGAAGACCGGAACATGATCGGCGCTCTGGCGCCCAGGATCGATGCGGGCGAGTTGCAGGTGTTCTGTCCGGATGCGGTGGACAGCGAGAGCTGGTACAACAAGGGCGTTCATCCCCGAGTGCGGGTGCTGCGGCACCTGCAATATGAGCGCTACATCCTGCACGAGATGCTTCCTTTCCTGCGCTGGAAGAACAATGCGCCCCGGCTGGCGCTTACCGGCTGTAGTTTCGGCGGTTACCATGCGATGAATTTCTCGCTCAAGCATCCCGATGTGGTGACTTACTGCGTAAGCATGAGCGGAGCTTTCGATATCCACCAATTTCTGGATGGCTATTACGATGACGACTGCTATTTCAACTGCCCGCCCGATTTTGTGCCCAACATGAGCGATGAATGGTTCCTGAGCCGTTATCGGAAGATGAACATCGTGCTGGGATCGGCGAACTGGGACATTTGCCTGGACCAGAACATTAAATTCTCGGCCATTTTGAACGCCAAAGGAATTCCGCACTGGCTGGATGTGTGGGGAGACAACTCCAAACACGACTGGCCGTTGTGGCAGAGGATGGCAGTAAAATATTTTCCGTAAAATCGCGGTCGCAACAGGTGAAGCTGTCCTCCTGAGCGCAGCAGACCGATTCGCTGGCGAATCGGCCGGCGGAGTCGAAGGACCCCTGGCAGCATCGATGAGCGAAAATCTATCGCAGGGTATTGCGAATTCGAGCTTTCGAAGATTTGGAACACCGCGGAACAAGAACCGTAGCGATGCGGTAGGGGTCCTTCGACTGCGCGGGCTGCTTCGCGAAGCGAAGCAGCCACTCCGCTGAGGATGACAAGGGGAGGCGATGGTGAAGAAAATCGGAATCATCTTCGGCATGGAAAACACTTTTCCCCCTGCCCTGGTGGAAAAGATCAACGGCATGAAGGTCGAGGGCGTGACCGCGGAGTTCGTCAAGCTGGGCGGAGTGAAGATGGCCGAACCCAGCGGCTATCGCGTCATCATCGACCGCATTTCGCAGGACATCCCCTTCTATCGCGCCTACCTGAAGAATGCCGCGCTCAGCGGAACGATCGTGGTCAACAATCCGTTCTGGTGGACCGCCGATGACAAGTTTTTCAACTACGCGCTGGCGTCCAAGATCGGCGTTGCCATTCCGCCCACTGTGATTCTGCCGCACCACAAGCATCCTGAGGGCACAACCGATCAGTCCATGCGCAACCTGATTTATCCGCTGAACTGGGAAGAGATTTTTGACTACGTGGGTTTCCCTGCCTTCCTCAAGCCTTACTCCGGTGGAGGATGGAAACACGTTTACAAGGTCCATTCGCCGGAGGAATTCTTCCATCACTACAACCAGACCGGCGATCTGTGCATGACCCTGCAGCATGGCGTCGAGTTCAAGGAATATTTTCGTTGCTACGTGGTCGGGCAGGACAACGTGCACATCATGCACTACGATCCCAAGGCGCCATTTCACGAACGCTATGTGAAAAACCCTGCACCTGCCGACCCCAAACTGCTGGACCGGGTGGTCAAAGATTGCCAAACCCTGTGCCGGGCGCTGGGCTATGACCTCAACACCGTCGAGTTTGCGGTGGAAGATGGCGTTCCGTATGCCATTGACTTCCTCAACCCCGCGCCGGATGCAGATATCCATTCGGTGGGCCAGGCAAATTTTGACTGGATCGTGAATGCGGTTGCGGAAATGGCTGTAGCCAAAGCTCTTAGCGATGAGAATCCAGCCAGCGAGTTGCGATGGGCGTCGTTCCTGGCCGGGGGAAAACCGCCGGACGGTAAAGTCAAGACAACAAGAAAAAGGGCTAGAGTTTAGGGCTAGTGTCGGAACTTCAACTAGCCGTTACTTCGAAAGCTGCCAATGGGCCTTTTTCTAGACACTTACCTGTTCTATTTGGTCAAGGTCCTGATCCGCCTGTTTCGCTTCATGGGGAGTGCAGACTGGCCTGCGGCCAGGGCAAGAGTAGCCACTTCAAGTTGGCAAAGCTCCCTATGCCCGGTGGCGGAGATCGTGTACGTTACGAAGTTGAAGGCAGCATCTATTCAGGTTTCAACGAGAAACCATTCATCTCGCCGAATTCCGCAGAGAACTACGCTGGCAGGTTTGTCCCGGAAAGCGCCTTGGTCGTGCGCCTTAAGCCAGGTCGCCCAGAAATCTCCCCCGTCCGCGACGAAGATCAGGCCAGATGCCGGGATGGACAATGAGAAACGATATGACTTCGGGTTTCAGGACCAGGTTGCTATACTAGTGCCCGTTTTGAGGGCTGCCGGAACCAGACCGGCAGCCGGGCAATCCCCCGGAAGGACCCCATGCTTCCGACTTTCACCATCGGGATCGAAGAGGAATATCAGACCGTTGATCCGGTCACGCGCGACCTGCGCTCCCACATCCACGCCGAGATTATCGAGAAGGGAAAGCTGCTCCTGCAGGAGCGGGTAAAGGCCGAGATGCACCAGTCGGTGGTTGAGGTGGGGACCTCGGTCTGCAGCAATATTAAGGACGCCAAGGAAGAAGTGAAGAAGCTGCGCCGCGACATGATTACCCTCGCCCGCGAAAATGGCCTGCGGCTGGCTTCGGCGGCAACTCATCCCTTCGCCGACTGGCGGGTGCAGGAGATCACGGAGGACGTTCGCTACAAGAATATTGTCGAAGACCTGCAACTGGTGGCGCGGGCCAACCTTATTTTCGGCCTGCACGTTCACATTGGCGTGGAAGACCGCGAAACCGCCATCCAGTTAATGAATCACGCCCGCTATTTTCTGCCACACATCCTGGCGCTTTCGACGAACTCCCCGTTCTGGCTGGGCATGGACACTGGATTGAAGTCCTATCGCTGCAAGGTGTTCGATAAATTTCCCCGCACCAATATTCCCGACTACTTCCCCAGCTGGGGCGAGTACGAAAATTTTATCAAGCTGCTGATCAAGACCAATTGCATCGACAACGCCAAGAAAATCTGGTGGGACATTCGCCCCCATCCCTTCTTCAACACCCTGGAATTCCGGGTGTGCGACATCCCCATGCGGGTGGAGGAAACCATCGCGCTGGCGGCGCTGATCCAGGCCACGATTGCCAAGCTGTACAAGCTCTACACCGCCAACCAGGGATTCCGTCTCTATCGCCGCGCCTTGATCATGGAAAATAAGTGGCGGGCGTCGCGCTATGGTCTCGAAGGCAAGCTGATTGATTTTGGCAAGCAGACGGAAGTTCCCGCCCGCGAACTGGTGCTGGAATATCTTGAGTTCATCGACGACGTAGTGGACGAACTCGATTCCCGCGAAGAGCTAAACTATATCCACAAGATTCTGGACAACGGCACCGGCGCCGACCGGCAGTTGCGGGTGTTTCGCGAGACCGGCGATCTGAAAAAAGTCGTGGACTACATCATCGAAGAAACGGAAGTGGGACTGGCCGAAACCGAGGCCCAGACTCCCGCTAGAAAAGTAGGGTAATGAATCTTCCTGCCAGTCAAGCCCGGCGTGAACTGAGCACGCTCCCATTCGACCCTGAACTTACTCCCGGCGCCCGCAACGCGGTCAAGGTGTGCTTGCGCATCCAGCCCAGCGAGAAAGTCACCATTATTACGGATGACGCGACCAGGGAAATCGCGGCCAGCCTGGTCCACGAACTGGAGATTCTGGGTGCTCCTTACCGCGCGTGGATCCTGGAAGAACTCGGTCCCCGGCCGCTGACCGATTTGCCGCAGGTGATCATAGACGATCTCGAGACCAGCCAGGTCAGCATCTTTGCGGTGCAGGCACAGGCCAACGAACTGAAATCGCGGATGCAGATGACCGACGTGGTGAACCGCCGTAAGATCCGGCACGCCCACATG
Organism: Terriglobia bacterium; assembly: GCA_963803605.1. Taxonomy (GTDB): domain Bacteria; phylum Acidobacteriota; class Terriglobia; order Terriglobales; family Acidobacteriaceae; genus JAIQFF01. Next base: position 42,129 of record CAWDNG010000019.1, on the reverse strand, counting down.
GTCAACATCAACCATCAGATCATGCTGGAAGGCATGCGGGCTGACTTCCTCAAGGTGGACCGCATCAGCACCAAGGTTGTCGAAACCGTCCGTCGCGCCCGCCAGGTGCGGGCCAGGACTGCCGCCGGGACCGATCTGACTGCCCAATTGAACCCGCAATACCGTTGGCTCAAGACCAGCGGCATTATCAGCCCCGACAAATGGGGCAACTTACCCGGCGGCGAGGTGTTTACTACTCCAGGCGAGGTCAACGGGATCTTTGTGATTGATGGCGTTGTGGGCGACTGGCTGTGCGCCAAGTTTGGCAGCCTGCGAGAGAATCCCCTGACCATTCAGGTAAAGGGCAACCGCCTGACCGAAGCCCATTCCGCCAACTGCGAACTGGAAGATGACTTCTGGCGTTACACCCATACCGACGAGAACAGCGATCGCGTCGGCGAGTTCGCCATCGGCACGAACATTGAGTTGAAAGATGTGATCGGGCAGATTCTGCAGGACGAAAAATATCCAGGGGTGCATATTGCCTTTGGCAATCCTTATGGCGCGCACACCGGGGCGCAGTGGGATTGTTCGACGCATATTGATGTAGTGGGGCGGAATTTCGATATCTGGGTGGATGACGCGCAGATCATGCGCAATGGTCGGTTTTTGCTGGAGGAGTAGTTGCCCTTGTGGACAGCTCGTGCCTGGTATAGGGGTCCTTCGACTACACCGTCCGATTCGCAAGCGAATCGGATGATTGCGCTCTGAATGACAAGTTGTTGAGTGATTCGCGGATATCGCCGTTATCATGATTCCCGCCCTTCGACAGCAGTTCAACTCGAACTACACACCGGAAAAATATCAGCGGCTGCTCAAGCTTCTGGAAGAACGCTGCGGGACGCCAGTCAAGTTCCGGGTCTGCGAAACGCCTTGCTTCTTGCCTAAGCCTCTGCTTGATCAGATGTCGGAGTACGGCGCGGAACTGGTCCAGCAACTCAACGGCATCGACTACCGCAAAGCTTCCTCCGCGGCGATTCCAGAACAGTTCAGAGTTCCGCGCGAAACCGCCCACCCTCTCTTTGTACAAGTGGATTTTGGGTTGGTGCGCGACAAATTTGGCAAGCTGCAGCCCAAGCTGGTTGAACTGCAGGGCTTCCCTTCTCTCTATGCCTACCAGGCTCTGCTCTCGCAAACTTATGAGGAAGTTTTTGGTATCGACTGGAACCTCAAATTTTTGTTAGGCGGGCTGGATTGGGAGGGCTACAAGAAATTGTTGCGCCGCGCCATTGTCGCCGACCACGATCCCGCGCACGTCGTCTTGATGGAAATCGATCCCCGGCATCAGAAAACTCTTCCCGATTTTTTGTTGACCGAGAAGTTGCTCGGCATCAAGACCGTCGACATTGCGCACATCAGGAAGGTGGGCAAATTCCTGTTCTACGAAAACGCCGGCAAGCGGACTCCTATTATGCGCATCTACAACCGCGCCATCGTGGACGAGATGGTGCGCAAGGACCTCAAGACTGCTTTCCGGCTCAAGGATGACATTGAAGTGGAATGGGCGGGACATCCTAACTGGTACTTCCGCTTGAGCAAGTTCTCACTGCCCTATCTGCGCCATGAGTGTGTGCCCAAGACCTGGTTCCTGGACCGCGTGGAACAGATACCGAAGGACCTCGAGAACTACGTGGTCAAACCTTTGTTTTCTTTTGCCGGGCTGGGGGTGATCATCAATCTCAAACCCGAGGACATTGCTGCCATCCCCAGGGAAAAGCGTTCGCAGTACATTCTGCAGGAGCGCATGAATTTCGAGCCCGTGGTGGAAACGCCTTTCGGCGGCAACAAGGCGGAGGTACGCATCATGTATATCTGGCTGGACGAACTGCTGCCGGTGATGACCATCATCCGCATGGGCCGCGGCCTGATGATGGGCGTAGACCACAATCGCAATATGGAATGGGTAGGCTCTTCGGCGGGATTCTATTCATAACTGCTCACGAGGGTGCCCCGTCCAAGCTTCCCTTGGGCGGGGATTCTGCGAGATTCGAGGCTGCTGACTATTTCCTTGGTGCCGTTACGATTCCCTGCTCAGTCCGCAGGGCATACCAACCTCAGGGCGGTGACATCAAATTCAAAAGCCCCGCCCAAGCCTAGCTTGGACGGGGCACCCTCTGGCGTCAGGGATCGACCGGCCTTACTGCCTCAGGCCCTTCACTACGTATGCCTGCGAGAGCACCTGAGAGTAAACGTAAGCGTAGGCGCTTCCGTCGATGGAAAAACGCGGCCCGCCCACACTCGCCACTCCAGCGGGGAGGCTCTCTCCGAAGGTCTTCCAGTATTCCATCTTGCCGGTAGCAAGGTTCACCCGGTACACCTTGGCCGCGCCTTCGCGTTGCTGGCTAGAGAGCGCGTACAAAGACGTACCATCCGGTGTCCACCCCGAGACGTAATACTTGGAATCCAATCCCGCAACCGGGCGCAGACCGCTGCCGTCAAGCGGCCAGATGCCCCATTTGCCATCCGGACCCAGCACTGCGACACTGCGGCCGTCCGGGGACAACTGTGTGCCGGCGGAGCCTTCCGGCGTGAGAGGTTTGGCATGGCCACTACTCACATCAATCAGATAATCGCGGACCCCATGGCCGGCCTCGATTCCAGAGGCCAGCAGCTGTTTGCCATCCGGCAGGTAACGAACGGATCCATAGCTGATGTTATCGTGAGTCAACTGCCGGGCTTCGCCGGCGCCGGTTGGCACCAGGCTGAGCGCCCCTCCCTTTGCCGGCTTGGTGACTACCCATTTATTGTCCGGCGAAATTGCCTCACCGGTGCCGTCACTGATCCGAACCGGAGGCGACCCGTCGGTGTCACGGAGAAACACCGTATAGTTCGGCCCGCCACCTTCGGCTTCCTCCTCGAACAGAACTTTCTTCCCGTCACGGCTGATATCTCGCGGCAGCGACCACCCGAACCAGCCCAGTTCGACTTCCTCTTTGCCGCCGGGCGGCATGGCTCGAATTCCGAGACGGGCCTGGTGGGTAACCATCAGCGTAAGTGGACCGCGCGCATCCTGCAGCCACATGCCTCCCGGCACGTTGATGATGGTTCGCACCTTGCCGGCAAGCGTCACGCCTCGCAGATTCGCCGCGCTCCCGCTATCGGAGGCGGTGAACCAGATCTCATCTCCCGCGGGTGACCACAAGACGCCCTCCACCGACGTCCACCCGGATGACAACTTCCTCTCATGCCCGTCCAGTTCGATCACGGCGACCGCACCCTGGTCGTCACCAATGGGGTTCTCGTGGTCAGCGAACGCTACCCGCTTGCCGTCAGGCGAAATCTTGGGATGGCTGAGCCAGTTAATGCTGTCAAACAGCACCTTGCCCACCGGGTATTCCAGCTGCCAGTGGCTGTTCGCTGGAACAAAGCGGACTAACGCCATGTTTTCGCCGTCCGCCGCCCAGTCCGCGTCCTGCACGTTCTCCAGCACTTCGCGGGGAGTTCCTCCGCTCAGGGGCACGCGGGCGAGCGTTCCGACGCGGGCATAACCACCGTGGTAATTGGTGTTGATCCGGATGGCCAGCTCGCCACTCTTCGAAATCGAAAGCAATGCGGAATCTTTCATGCCCAACTCGCGCGCGCCGTTGTCGTCGGTGCGAGCCAGGTACAACTGGTGCGGACCGCCTTCCCAGGAGGCGTCGTAAACAATGCTGCCGTCAGGAGTGAAACGGGCATTGCCAATGGATCCGGTGCGAAAGGTAATTTGCTGGTACTCGGGGGCAGGCGCAACACCGCGGCCGCGGCCCACCCACCAACCTAGGGCGATCAGGGCCGCCGCGAGCACGATCGCGCCCGCCACATTGGCCAGCTTGCGGCGCGACTCCGCACCCCGGACCTCTTGCACGGCCGCCTGTGCGCCCGATTTGCTGCCCGTAGCGGAAATCTCGGTCAGCGCTTCCAGATCGAATGCCAGGTCGCCTGCCGAATGGAACCGCTGCGAAGGATTTTTCTCCAGGCAATGCCGCACAATTCGTTCCAGGCCGGGCGGGACACTGCGTGCGGTCTCAGAAAGGTCGGGTACCTCTTCTTTCAGAATCGCGCTCATGGTGTCGGCCGAGGTTTCGCCGTGGAAGGCGCGCTTGCCGGAGATCGTCTCGTACAGAATTGCGCCGAAGGCAAAGATGTCGGAGCGCGGGTCGGCGGCGTGACCTCGCACCTGTTCCGGCGACATATAACCGACCGTGCCCATGATCAGACCGGGTTCAGTCACGGCGTGCAGCGTCGGCGCATCGGCTCCGCTAGAGGTTTCCGGCATGATCAGCTTGGCCAGGCCGAAATCCAGAATCTTCACCCGGCCGTCGTTGGTGATGAAGATGTTCTCCGGCTTCAGGTCGCGATGCACGATGCCCTTCTCGTGCGCCGCCGCCAGCCCGCGCGCCACTTGCAGGGAGCAGTCAATCGCCTTCCGCGCGGAAAGCGCGCCGCTCCTCAAGCGCTCGCGCAGGGTCTCCCCTTCCAGCAGTTCCGAAACCACGTACGGCGAACCCTGCTGGTCTCCAATGTCAAAGATGGAAAGAATGTTGGGATGATTGAGCGCCGCTGCCGCGCGGGCTTCCTGCGCGAAGCGTTGCATGCGGTCATGGTCCGCCGAAAAAGATGCAGGCAGGACCTTGATGGCCACGGTGCGGTCCAGCCGGGAATCGTGTGCGCGATAGACTTCGCCCATCCCGCCCGCACCGATGAGAGATTGGATCTGGTAAGGTCCCAGTTTCGTTCCGGAAGAGAGTGCCATGAGTGGGCTGAATTATAGCGTTAAATCAGAACCCGAGGGTGGGCTCTTCGGCGGGATTCTACCCGGAGCGATCAGGGAGGAAGGTGATCACTTTCGCGCAAGGCAGCCCCTGCCCACCCATCGGGCCGGCGGGATATTGGCGTTACAGATAGTTGACCAGATACTCCTCCCGGCCTAACATTAACCCGCTACAGGGCTGAGCTTAGCCATGGACCGCGAAACGTCTGGCCAAAGTTCGAGCAGTGCGACCATGGTCGGCCAGACGGTCTCCCATTACAAGATTTTAGGCAAGCTGGGCGGCGGGGGGATGGGCGTCGTCTATGAGGCAGAAGACACCCGGCTGGGCCGCCACGTCGCCATCAAGTTTCTCCCCGACAACCTCACCGGCGACGCCAAGGCCATGGAGCGGTTCGAGCGCGAGGCCCGCGCCGCTTCCCTGCTGAATCATCCCAGCATCTGCACCATCCACGAGGTGGAAGATCATAACGGCCATCCCTTCATCGTCATGGAGAAATTGGAGGGAGTGAGCCTGAAGCAGCGCATCCGCGGGAACCCGATGGACATCGACGACCTGCTCGAGGTGGCCGTCCAGGTGGCCGATGCCTTGGCTGCCTCCCACGCCAAGGGCATCATTCACCGCGACATCAAGCCCGCTAACATCTTCATCACCTCGACGGGACAGACCAAGGTCCTAGATTTTGGCCTCGCCAAATTACTGCGGAACGAACGGATGGGAACCAGCGAAGAAACGCCGGTCGAAGACTCGCTGACCGCCGTGGGCGTAATTCCCGGCACCGCGGTTTACATGTCCCCGGAACAGGCGCGCAGCGAGGAGCTTGACCCGCGGACTGATCTGTTTTCGTTCGGCGTCGTGCTCTATGAAATGGCCACGGGGAAGAAACCCTTCACCGGCAATAACGTGGTCATGACCCTGGATTCGGTGCTGCACACCAAACCACCTTCGCCCCTCACTCTCAATCCCCGCCTTCCCAAGGAACTGGAATGCATTATCGGGAAGGCGATGGAGAAAGATCGCAACCTGCGCTATGCCAGCGCGGCGGAGATGAAAGCCGCTCTTCAGCAACTGAAGAAGGAAACCGAATCGGGGTTGACCCGGTCCGGCGCGCGTGCAACTTCGCCAGTGCGGGTGGTCACCCATACCTTCCAGACCCCAGGCCGACGGCAGAGTTATCTTCTGCTCGCGGTTACAGCTTTGCTGATCACAGTGCTGGCGGCCGTGGGGACCTGGTTCATCAAGCATCGCGCGGCGGTCATGGGAGGAGCTTCCAAGAACGCTATCGCGGTGCTGCCGCTGCAAAATCTCAATGGCGATTTCAGCGTGGACTATCTCCGCTTTGCCCTGGCGGATGAAATCGCCAACACCCTCACCTATTCGCGCACGCTGGATGTTCGTCCTTCCGCGGTGACCAGAAAGTACGTAAACGCCGACCTGGATCCCCAGCAAGTGGGCCGCGACCTGCATGTGGGCACGGTACTGACCGGGCACTTTCAGAAGCAGGGAAACCACCTGCTGGTCACGCTGGAGGCGATTGAGACCGGGACGGAACGGCTGGTGTGGCAGACCAATCTTACGGGCTCGACCCAGGACCTGATCGGGATGCAACAACAGTTGGCCAAACAAGTCCAGGAGGGCCTGCTGCCGATGCTGGGTGCGGCCGGCGGCTTTCTGGAAACCAGATCGCGGCCCAATAATCAGGAGGCTTACAATCTTTATTTACACAGCGTCGCCCTCTCCCACGACCCTGCTCCCAATCGAGAGGCAATCAAGTCGCTGGAACATGTGGTCGAACTGGACCCCAACTACGCGCCCGCCTGGGCGGAAGTAGGCCAACGGTATTACTACGACTCCACTTACTCCAATGGCGGCGAGCAGATGTTCCAGCACTCGAACGCCGCCCTGGAACGCGCCCTGGCTCTTGATCCCAACCTGATTGCGGCCGCCTCGCAACTCATCGTGAACCGGGTGGACCGAGGCGAGCTAGGAAAAGCTTATGAGGCGGCTGCGGCGCTGGCCAAGCGGCGTCCGGAAAACGCCCAGGCCCACTTCACGCTGGGCTACGTACAGCGTTATGCCGGCATGCTGGAGGAGTCCACTCGCCAATGCGATACAGCCCTCACCCTGGCTCCAGGCAACTACCAGTTCCGTTCCTGCGCCTGGGCGTTCATGGAGCTGAGCCGATTCGACCGGGCGCGTGATTTTATCAAGCTGGATGCAGGCTCGGAGTGGGCCAACTACATCACTCCTTCCCTCTTGTTGCGCGAAGGCAGGATAGCGGAGGCGCGCGAGGCCGTGAAACATATGTCGAACGCTCCTCACTACCACCGCGATCTCATGGAAGCCTGCGTGGGGCTCCGTCCGCCTTCCGAACTGGACCGCATGGCGCACGATGCCGAAACCAGCCAGCCTTCGGACCCGGATCCCGAGCTCTCCTACTATCAGGGCGCGATTTTCGCCTATTGCGGCAAGAAGGCCGCCGCCTTCCACATGCTCAAGACTGCGATTGAGCTGAACTACTGCTCCTACTCCAACCTGCTTTCGGATCCCCTGTTGCGCGGCCTGCACAGCGATCGGCAGTTTGACGAGTTGCTGACCGCGGCGCACGCTTGTCAGCAGGCGGTCCAGACTCCCAGCACACCGCCCAGCAAGTGACTGAGGTAGGATTACTCATTAGCGGCTAACCCCTGGTTTCCCGCGCAGTCCATATAACACAGAGGAACCACAGGAAAAATCTTGCCTCTCATCTCCGACACCTGCAATCCCATACGTATGAAAAATGCCGGCCACGGATTTCCGAGTGCGCTATTACTGCGCCCCGGCGCCGGGCGGGACGCCCGCCCGAGAGCCGCCGGGACGGCGCGACTACGGCAGGCGCTTACGCTTGTCCTGCTCACCATTCTCCTCTGCATGGCGACTCTGGCTCTGGCCCAGCCTGCCGCGAGTGCGCCGAGTCCGATCGATCCTCTGCCTCCGGACACAGGCACGGCCGGCCTGAAACAGATGCTGCTCCGGCTGCAAACTACCGCCCGCTTGATGCAGACCACCGCCCATCCCGACGACGAAGACGGAGGCATGTTGACCCTGGAGTCTCGCGGCAAGGGGGACACCGCGCTGCTGATGACTCTTACCCGGGGAGAAGGCGGCCAGAACAAAGTGGGCAGCAACCTGTTCGATGTGCTTGGCGTTTTGCGCGCTCTGGAGTTGACTGCCTCTGATCGCTATTACGGGGTAGAACAACGCTTCAGCCGGGTAGCGGATTTTGGCTACTCGAAGAGCCCGGACGAGACATTCGAGAAGTGGGGTGGTCATGACATTCCTCTCGGCGACATGGTGCGCGTGATCCGCACCTTTCGGCCGGATGTGCTGATTGCGCGCTTCTCCGGAACCAGCCGTGATGGGCACGGACATCACCAGGCTTCCGCCATTCTCACCAAAGAAGCCTTCCGCGCGGCCGGAGACCCAAAGCGGTTTCCCGAGCAGATCAAGGAAGGGCTGCAACCCTGGCAGGCCAGGAAGCTCTATATCGGCAACGTCTGCGGCTTTGGGGCGAGTACCTGCGCGGCGGACAACTATACGGTCAGGCTAAACACCGGACGCGGGGATCCTTTGCTGGGCATGTCCTACATCCAGTTCGCAATGGAAGGACTGCGGCATCAGCTTTCCCAGGGCGCGGGGGGCTGGACGGTCGAACCCGGCGATCGCTACACCTATTACAAACTGGTGGACTCAGTGCTTCCGTCCCACACAGATAAAGAAGGTCACGAAAAGGATTTCTTCGATGGCATCGACACCAGTTTAGGGACCCTGATTTCTCCGTCCGATGCCCCGGCCAGGAAAGCGCTGGCAGGAGTCGAAGCCAATATTGCTGAGGCGGTAAAAGCCGCGGAGAAGGATCCAGGCAGGGCCGCGGCGCCGTTATACTCGGCCGTCGAGTCGCTGGCCAGACTCGAAGGTCGGCTCCGCGGCAGCAATGATCAAGACCGGCTGGCCCGTTTGACTGAGAAAGAGTCGCAGGCACGGACCGCGCTCAATCTGGCGCTCAATCTTTCGCTTCAAGCCTCGCTGGTTTCACCGCCCGCATCGAGTGCGACATTGGCGCCGGGGCAGGATCCGTTGGCCGCAATTTCGCCCGGACAAAAGTTCACCGTCAGGGTAAAACTCCACAACGGCTCGGCGCACCCTGTGCAACTCCGCTCCATGTTTCTCGAAGGCCAGGTAACAGACAGCGAATCGAAGGAGCGCATTCCTCCCGTGCAGCCCGGAAAGGATTATCAGACAGATTTCCAGGTGGTGCTGCCAGCCAACACTCCGCCTACGCGTCCGGCTTTGCATCGCGACGACCCCGAGAGGGACGGTGTTTATACCGTGGATGAGCCGCAATATCAGACTCTGCCTTTTCCCCCGCCGCCTTTTCGTGTGAGTGTCCGTTACGATGTGCCCGCGCTCGCCTCTCAGGCTCATAACTCCGCGCCGCCACCCCCTGATGCCCTACCGGAAATTTCGGAGCCGGTGCTGGTAACGTTTGCCGACGAGAAGGGAGTTGAGCAGAAGCGTCCGCTGGGCGTCGCGCCAGCGTTTTCTGTCGAGCTGGAGCCGGGCGAGCAGGTCATTCCGATCGCCAACGGTTCCGAGCGCAGTGTGAGAGTAGGAGTGAGTTCCAACCTGGCTGGCTCTTCCGCCGGTACTTTGCGCCTCGAAGCCCCGGCCGGCTGGCGGATCGAGCCCACGGAGATTCCCGTGCAGTTGCGCCAGCGTGGAGACAAGAAGCATTTTGAATTTAAAGTTGTTCCCGGCAGTTTGAAAGAGGGGCGCGATCAGATTCGCGCTGTGCTTGCAGCTGGCGGAAAGAACTACAGCGAAGGCTACACCCTGGTGACTCGCGAAGACCTGGCCAGTGCTTACTACTATCAACCGGCGTTGCAACGGGTGAGCATCGTAGATGTGAAAGTCCCGAAAGATCTTAAGGTGGCCTATATCCCGGGTGCCGGGGATGAGATTCCGACCGTGCTGGAGCAGATCGGGATTGACTTGACCGTCCTGCCGGCAGAAAAGCTGGCGAGCACCGATCTGACTGGCTACGATACCATCGTTCTCGGCATCCGCACCTACGACACGCAGAAGGATGTCGCGGCCAATAACAGGAAACTGCTGGACTATGTTGCGGCGGGTGGCACGCTGATCGTGCAATATGACGCCGGCGTCGGCGACTTTAACAGCGGCCACTTCACGCCCTATCCTGCAACGTTGAGCCGGGGCAGAGTTTCAGTGGAGGAGGCTCCGGTCGAGATTCTCGCTCCGGAAGACAGTGTGTTCCATTTTCCCAACCAGATCACGCAGCGCGATTTTGACGGCTGGGTGCAGGAGCGGGGGCTGTATTTCATGAGCCAGTGGGACGATCACTTCCGTCCGCTCCTTTCCTCTCATGACCCAGGCGAGCAACCGCTCCCAGGCGGACTGCTGCGGGCACAGTACGGCAAGGGCACATACATTTACACCGGTTACGCATTCTTTCGCCAATTGCCCGCCGGCGTGCCCGGAGCGATTCGGCTTTACGTGAACCTGCTGGGCGCCGGGCACGAGAGCAGTCATTAGTTGGTCGTTGGTCCTTGGTCTCGATCGACTATCCAGGTCCGCCGGCATCTCAGTAGCGCCGGCATCTTGCCGGCTGTCCCGAGGGCGTCTCGCCCTCGGCACAAAGAGGCCGAACGAAGTAAACAGTCCTTCCCGAGGGTTGGATCCTGATCGCTGTTTGAGTGACTCAGTTCGCGCGTAACCCGGTTTTGCCGTGAAACTCATGGCCTTTGCCAACGACCGACGACCAACGACCGACGACCCTTCTCTGGCCAACGACCAACGACTCGTGAGGAACGACGCTTCCCCGTCGCTGATCCGCGGAATCGGCGTAAGCAGCGCCACTGCGCTGAACATGATCGACATGATCGGCGTGGGGCCGTTCATCACCATCCCTCTGATCGTAGGCGCAATGGGCGGACCGCAGGCCATGCTGGGCTGGATCCTGGGCGCAATCTTTGCCATGTGCGACGGACTGGTATGGGCGGAACTGGGCGCGGCCATGCCCAAGTCGGGCGGATCGTACAACTATCTGCGCGAGATTTACGGCTCGCGCAGCTTCGGGCGATTGATTTCATTTCTGTTCATCTGGCAGCTTTCTTTCAGCGCTCCTCTCTCCATAGCTTCCGGCGCCATCGGACTGGCCGGCTACGCGTCCTACTTCTGGCCCGCTCTTGATTATCAGTACGCCGACCACCTGCTGGAATTGCATCTGCCCCTGCTGGGCACCTTGCAGATGAGGTGGTTGATGTCCGGCGCCACGTTCCTTGCCATCGGGATCGTCGTTCTCGCCATAATCCTGCTCTACCGCAAAATTACCAGCATTGGATGGATGTCGAAGCTGCTTCTGGCCGGAGTGTTGATCACCATGGGTTGGATCATCTTCGCGGGATTCACCCACTTCGATGCCAGCCGGGCTTTCAGCTTTCCGCCGGGCGCTTTTACTTTGTCGCACAATTTTTTCCTCGGCCTGGGATCGGCCATGCTCATCGCCACCTACGACTATTGGGGCTACTACAATGTTTGTTTTCTGGGCGATGAAGTGAAGAATCCCGGAAGGACGATCCCGCGTGCGCTGCTGCTATCCATTCTGCTGGTGGGATGTCTATACGTGTTGATGAACATCAGCATTCTGGGGGTGGTGCCCTGGCAGGAGATCACGCACACCGGCCAATCGAATCGCGGTTTGTATGTGGTCTCAGTTTTCATGCAAAGGATTTACGGGACGTGGGCGGCCAATCTGGTTACAGCCCTGGTCATGTGGACAGCCTTTGCTTCGGTCTTCTCGCTGCTGCTGGGCTACTCCCGCGTGCCTTACGCCGCGGCTATTGACGGCAATTATTTTCAGGCCTTCGCTCGGGTGCATCCGCAACATCGCTTCCCCTATGTCTCGTTGCTGGCCTTGGGTGGAGTGGCGGTGTTTTTTTGTTTCTTTTCCTTGGCCGACGTGATCGCGGCGCTGGTGGTGATTCGGATTACGCTGCAGTTTCTGGTGCAGGCCGTTGGCGTCATCGTGTTGCGTATTCGCCGGCCGGATTTGCCGCGTCCATTTCGCATGTGGCTGTATCCCCTGCCGGCGTTGCTGGCTTCCATCGGATTCATCTTCGTGCTGGTCTCCCGGACCAATTCGCTGAAGCAGGTACGCTATGCCCTGGTCATCCTTATTACGGGTACCGTCATCTACCTGGTGCGGGCATGGCGAAATCGGGAATGGCCGTTCGGAAGCAGTCCGGTCGCGTCCAACGGAGCAGCGAGCCATTGATCATGACGGAAGCGATCAAGACGTCGGCGCCCGAGAGCTCGCCTCAGAAGCTGACCACTTCGGCCTGGGCTCCAATGCACGAACCGCTGTTCCGTTCGCTCTGGATTGCCGCCGTCATCTCCTACACTGGGACCTGGATGCAGAACGTGGGCGCGGGCTGGCTGATGACTCAGCTCACTCTGTCGCCGCTGATGGTCAGCCTGGTCACCGCCGCCACCACGCTTCCCGTATTTCTGGTAATCCTGCCAGCGGGTGCGCTGGCCGACCTGGTTGACCGGCGGCGATTTCTGCTCATCACCCAGAGCTGGATGGTGGTTGCGGCTGGAATACTTGGCGTGCTCACGCTCTACCACCAGGTGACGCCGTGGATGCTTTTGCTCTTCACGTTTATCCTCGGCTTGGGCGCGGTCATGAATGATCCTGCATGGCAGGCCATCACGCCGGAAGTGGTACGCCCGGAAAATCATGCCCCGGCAGTAGCGCTGAATTCGGTGGGCTTCAATGTCGCCCGCGCCTTCGGCCCCGCGCTCGGCGGACTGGTGATTGCCGCGGCGGGCTCCGGCGTAGCGTTCCTGCTCAACGCGGCTTCGTTTTTTGGCGTCATCTTTTTCCTGTATCGCTGGAAGCGTCCCCACTTCGAGCAGGTCGCTACCGGACGGGTGCACGACGCCTTGCTGGCAGGCCTGCGCTACGTTCGCGGCGCTCCGCAAGTGCGCTCCATCCTGATCCGGACCGGCGCTTTCAGCCTGGCCGCGAGTTCCCTGCCCGCGCTGCTGCCTATCCTGGCCCGGCCCCACGGCGCGACCGGTTATGGCCTGCTGCTGGGATTCTTTGGCCTGGGAGCTCTGGCCGGAGCCGCCCTGCTACCACGCGTGCGACTTCGTTTCTCCGTGAATCGATTGGTGGCTTTCGACATCCTGCTGTTCGCCGCCATGACCTTTGCCGCCGGACGCGTGCAAACATTTTCGCTGCTGTGTCTGGTATTGTTTGCCAGCGGCACGGCGTGGATCGGAATCCTGGCCTGCCTGAATGTTGCGGCGCAGACCATGTGTCCGTCGTTTCTGCGGGCGCGGGCGCTGTCCATGTACCTGCTGGTGCTGCAGGGAGGCATGGCTCTCGGCAGCGCAGTTTGGGGAGGTCTCGCGACTCGAGCCGGAGTCCCGACAGCCCTGCTCTGTTCGGCCGCGGCGATGGTGGTGGGGCTGCTCGCTGTCCGCCGGCATCGCCTGACGTCGCAGCAGTGGGAACTGACGCCGTCCGTAATTCGAGACTAGTTTGAATGTAGGTGCAAGCGCCCGCGCCTCGTGCTCTTTTGGAATTGCAATGCGACAGGCCAGGACAACTGTGCCCACAAGCCTTGTAAGGACGCACGAGCGGGACGCTCGCGCCTACATTCGATCATTCGGAGCATTTAAGGAGAAACTCAATGAAGAAGCTTCAAACCGTATGCGCCTGCCTGCTGCTGCTAAGCGGCATCGCGCTCGCCCAAACCGCCAAACCTGCCGAACCTCGCACCGTCAGCCAGGTGCTCGACGGCTCAGTCACCAACGTGGAGCATGAATTCGTGCCTGCAGCCGACGCCTTGCCCGAGGACAAGTACTCCTTTGCCCCGAGCAATGGCGAGTTCAAGGGCGTCCGCACCTTCGGAGAACAGGTAAAGCACGTAGCCGCCGTCAACTACATAATGGCCGCTGCTATTCTGGGCGAGAAGCCCCCGGTGGACACGGGTGAAGAAAGCGGCCCGGCCTCGGTGAAGAGCAAAGCAGATATCATGAACTACTTGAAGGATTCTTTCGGATACCTTCATAAGGCAACAGCCAGCGTCAATGATAAGAACCTGGTTGCTCCCGTGAAGAGCCCCTTCGGCGAGGGCAGCGCGACCCGGCTGGCACTGGCTTCAGGGGCAGTGGGCCACTGCTTCGACCACTACGGCCAGATGGTCGAATACCTGCGCATGAACGGCATCATTCCACCCGCCAGCCGCCAGTAAATCTCCGAGATGATCGGTTGAGGAGAGGGCTTTTTCTGCTCAACCGACCCCTCATTCCCGGTATGGCACGAGAGTGCCATTTACACTTCCCCGCCGCGAACGTACTTTACTGCCTTCCCCTGATTCTGTAGAGAAGTTTGCCTGACACGTACTGGTACTTCCACAGGATGATGCCGTGAGCGCCCCTGTCGTTGGGCACGGTGGTAAGGGAAGAGTCCCAGGAGTGGTGGAAATGAAAACCAGCAAACATCGTCGGATCACGCCGTCGTCATCGAAGGCTGCCCTCGGGCGCGATGCGCGGCGAGAGATCGAACATTTTCAGAGAGCTGTCGATTCCTATGCGGATCGCTTTGCTCGTGAACCCCATTTGAGTTTTGAACAGCATTGGTTCCGCCTTGCGGCCACCAGCCGGCTGGCGGAAGGGGAAGAGCGCCGCCGCAGTTAGGAACGCCGCCGCAGCCAGGCCTTGCCCTGGCCGGCTCCTTGTTTGGTAATTGCAGTTGCCATCAGTTCTGCCCTGAGTCCCTGGGCCTGAAGATGCCTCCGCACTTGTGCCTTGGCGCGTTCTGCGCCGGCGTTGGTATCCAGAAAAATCAGCACTGACGGTCCGGCTCCGCTCAAGGCCACGCCCAGAATTCCTGCAGTGCCGGGCACGAGCTTTTGCAGCCCCGGCAGTAGCGGACACAGCGGCGCGCGATAAGGCTGATGCATGCGGTCTTCGAGCGCGGCAGCCAGCAGGTCGCGGCGCCCTTGTACGAAAGCAGCCAGCAGCAGCATCGAATTTTGAACGTTCGAAACCGCGTCGGCCCGGGAATACTGTGCCGGCAACACGCGCCGGGCCTCTTCGGTAGGAAGCGCCTCGTCGGGGACCGCCAGCAGCAGTGGCCACTTCCCTTTCGGAATCACGCTGGCGACATGGGCCTCGCTCTCGCCAGACATTCTCGCGACCGCAAGCCCGCCCATCCAGCAAGCCGCCGCGTTATCGGGATGATGTTCACGTCCTGATGCTTCGCCGACGATGCGGCTGTCCGTCCAGCGCAGTTTGCCGAAGTGCACCGCCAGCGCAATTCCGGCCAGTCGCGCTGCTGCCGATGAACCGCATCCCTTGCCGATAGGAATCTGGTTGTCGATGTTGAGCGCGAGCGGCTGCACCGGTTTGCCCGCCTCCTGCAACACTTCACGATAGGTCGCCAGGATGAGATGGTTCTCGACGCGGCCGCAGATTTCCGGATCGCGGCCGCGCGCTGTGATGGAAAATTTGTCCGCAGTTTGGGCGCGGACTTTCAGGAACAGTGCGAAGGCCAGCGCGGCCGCATCGAAGGCCGGACCCAGGTTGGCGGAGGTGGCGGGCAGCACTAGTTCGAGGGAGTTGGCGACGCGATTTTTCTTTGTGGTTTTCATTCGCTGGAACTCTTCCGCGGACCTGAACTCTGCATCGGTGGAAGGGCACGGCTTCCAGCCGTGCCAGGTAAGGGCGTCAGGCACCGGCTTTAGCCGCTGTGGCGACTCTCGGGACGAAAGATGTGCGGTCCGCGAAATTGTGCACAGTGGCTGAAGGCGCCTCCTGCTGCGACTCTTTTTCGCACGCCTTTAACCGTGCGCTTCCCCAGCCCGAGGGACTCTCACTCCCGAAGTCCCTCAGGATAACGGCCTTCTCGGATCAGTCTGCTCCGCGTACTCCAACACCTTAATCACCGCGTTGGCGCTGGCGTCGAGCACCATGGGGGCGCGTTGTCGAGGAGACAGAACCGCTTCCGCTTCCTCTTCGTGCTCCGTGCCCGCGAACAGGTCTCCACGATGGAACTTGAGCGTGAAATCCGGGTCCTTGAGCAGGTTGCCGGTCAGGATCAGCACCACGGATTCGTTCGTCTTCACGAAACCCTGCTGTACCAGCTTCTTCAGTCCGGCCAGCGTGACCGCCGATGCCGGCTCACAGCCGATGCCATCGGCGCCAATTTCCGCCTTGGCCAACGCGATCTCGACTTCGCTCACCTGTTCCACCATGCCGCCCGTCGCCTCGAGCACCCGCACAGCTTTTTTCCACGACGCCGGACTTCCGATTTTTATGGCCGTGGCCATGGTCTCGGCGTGAACCGGGATGAGCTTCTTTCCGCCGGTCTCGCGCATGGTTCGCACCAGGGCGTTGGCCCCTTTCGCCTGGATCACGGAAAGCTTCGGCAAACTGGAAATCAGCCCCAACTCCTCCATCTCCACCAGTGCCTTGCCGATCGCCGAAGAATTTCCCAGGTTGCCCCCCGGCACGATGATGTGGTCCGGCGGCTGCCAGTCAAAACGTTCCAGCAACTCGACCGCGGCGGTCTTCTGGCCTTCGAGGCGGTATGGGTTCACCGAGTTCAAAAGATAAACCGGCATGCGCTCGACCACTTCATCGAGCACCCGCATGCAGCCATCGAAGTCCGTCTTCAACTGGCAGGTGACGGCGCCATAGTCGAGCGCCTGCGAAAGTTTCCCCCAGGTAATCTGGCCTTGCGGAATCAGCACCAGGCTGCGCATACCTGCACGCGCGGCGTAAGCGGCCATCGACGCTGAAGTATTGCCGGTGGAAGCGCACGCTACCCAGCGAAAACCTCCCTGCCGGGCGAAGGACGCGGCGGCCGTCATGCCAGTATCTTTGAACGACCCGGTCGGATTCATGCCCTGATGTTTGGCGAAGAGGCGCTCCACTCGAGCGGCACGCCCGCAGGAAGGCAGTGGGTAAAGCGGCGTGTTCCCTTCCCGCAGTGTGATGACCTGGTTCCAGTCGTTCAGTGCAGGCAGGATTTCGCGAAAGCGCCAGACGCCGCTTTCATCCAATGCATTTGGAGAAGTGCGGCGTTGCAGCCAGAGCTGTTTAAGCGCCGCCGCGTCGAGGCCGCCCGCGCGCATCCCGGCAGCCGTCTTCCAGCCGGGAAAAACCACTTCCAGCAGATCGCCACATTGCGCGCAGCGCACGCTCTTGGCCCCGCTTTCGCCCACGGCTGCGCACGCAATGCAGCGCAATTGCGAGACGCCCGGTTCCAGTTTTGAGGCCGATGCGGCGTGGTCAGTCATTCAGGTATTAGCATACGGGATGGACCGATTATTTGCCCCCACGCAGGTATTGATCAGTCTTGTTAACCCAGTCGGCGCGCGGCGGGTTGAAGACGTCGAGATCGACCGTGTCCAACAGAGCTTCAGCTTTGTGCGGCATGTGGGGAGGGATAGTCAACACCTCGCCCGCGTTCACCACGATCTCCTTGCCGTTAATCCAGAACTTCAACGCGCCTTCGAGAATGTAGGTAAATTGCTCGTTGTAATGACTGTGCAGAGGAATGATGCAGCCCTTCTTCATCAGCACGCGGGCGACCATGATGTCATGACCCACCACAAACTGCCGCTGCAGCAGCGGGTTTAGGTCTTCCAGATCGACGGTGTGCCAGGGAACGTGTCGCAATTCCATTTTACTGGCACGGCTCTTGGTTGCCGTTTTGCGGCTGGCGTCTTTTTGTCCGGCGCTTTTACGCTTCGCGATTCTTGACTTCAGGCTCCGCCGTTTCGCTGCGGGCTTCGCTTTTGCCTTTGCCATTTCAGTGCACCTTCCCCCCGGTAAATTCCAACCGCATTCTCGTGCGGGTAGCGCCGGCGTTGGCAACCACGAAATACTCTAGGCGGGGACCGGGTGAAACATTTGTTACAGCCCTTTATACATCCCCCCATCGACCAGCACCGTCTGTCCGGTAACGTATGATGCACGATCCGAGGCCAGCCAGACAATGGTACCGGCAACCTCCCGCGGTTCACCCAGGCGACGCAAGGGAGCCTCCGCCGCCCACCCGTCAAAGATCTCTTTTTCGGCCGTGCCCGAAGCGGCAGAACGGCTCTTCGCCAACTCCTTGAGCCGCTCCGTGGCCGTGAAGCCCGGGCCTACGTTATTCACCAGAATGCCGTCCTTGCCGAATTCATTGGCCAGGCTTTTGACCAGTCCGACCACCGCCGCTCGGACCGCGTTTGACAGTACCAGGTCCGCCACTGGCTGCTTCGTGCTGATGGAGGTAATGGTGATGATCCGGCCCCAGCGCTGGCGTTGCATGTGCGGAATCACCTCGCGGGCAAAGTACACCGTGCTCATGAAGTTGGCCTCAACCGCTTTATGCCAGTCTTCCACACTGGCCGCCAGGAAGCCCTTGGCGGGCGGCCCACCGGCATTGGTCACGCAAATGTCAGCGGCACCGAACTTTGTCACCACGGCTTCCACAAACTGGCGAACCGCGGACGCGTTGGTCACATCCAGTGCACGCTCAAACACTTCCGCGCTGTACTGTTTCCTGATTACTTCCGCCGCCAGTGCCAGCGTTCGCACGTTGCGGGCGCACATGGCAACTTTGCATCCCTCAGCCGCGAAAGCTTCGGCCGTCGCCCGGCCAATGCCCTGGCTGGACGCCGCCACAATTGCAACTTTGCCTTTCAGGCCCAGTTCCATAGGAAACGAATTATAGATGGATCAAATCGGTCGAGCACTTTTTGGAATGCTTCCCAGGTCTTCTTTGCGCCCTTCGCGTCCTTTGCGGTTAAATATTTTGAAGGCAAAAGGACGCAAAGGACGCAAAAGTAAAGCGACCCCTTGCTCAGCCGGCTGGCGAACGTTACCCTTGAGGGGTCGGTTTCCAGTCGAACATTTGTTTCATTTCCACCGAGGTCCTCCATGCCCAATCCCGCCAAATACGTATGGCTTGACGATGAGTTGAAAGACGCCGCCCGCAGCGGAGTTCCGGTGGTCAACGCCGGTTTGCACTATGGCTTCACCGTCTTCGAAGGCATCCGATGTTACGCTACAGACAAGGGTCCGGCCGTCTTCCGCCTGGAGGAGCACGTTGATCGCCTGCTGGACTCCGCCCGCATCGTCGGCTTCCGCCATCTGCCCTGGACGCGTGCCACTCTCATCGATGCCATTCACAAAACGGTCGCAGCCAACAAATTTTCCTCCTGCTATATCCGCCCGGTCATTTATCTGGATGGCGCCATGGACCTGGTAGTGGATAGCGGCAAGCCGCGCCTGATCATCGCGGTCTGGGAGTGGACGGCTTTTCTTGGCAAAGAAGCGAAGGAGAGCGGCATCCGGGCTAACATTTCGTCCTTCACGCGCCTGCACCCTAACATCACGATGACCAAGGCCAAGGTCGCGGGAAACTATGTCAGCTCGATTCTGGCGAAAACCGAATCGCAGCGCGCCGGCTTCGATGAAGCCATCATGCTCGATCCGCAGGGCTATGTCGCCGAGTGTACCGGCGAAAACATTTTTGTGGTGCGTGACCGGGTGATCTATACCCCGTCTCGAGGAGCGATACTGGAGGGCATCACGCGCGAAAGTTTGATTACGCTGTCGCAGGACCTGGGTCACGAGGTTGTAGAGGAACCCATTTCCCGCGACCAGTTGTATATTGCCGACGAAGTGTTTGTCTGCGGAACCGCCGCTGAAGTTGTCGGTCTGCGGGAGATCGACTTCCGTACTATCGGTGATGGAAAAACCGGCCCAGTCACTCGCG
Organism: Terriglobia bacterium; assembly: GCA_963803605.1. GTDB lineage: Bacteria > Acidobacteriota > Terriglobia > Terriglobales > Acidobacteriaceae > JAIQFF01. Next base: position 22,494 of record CAWDNG010000019.1, on the reverse strand, counting down.
CCCTGCAGGCTGAATTTGAGTCGCTGACCAGCGGACGCCACCCGCGCTCCGCCGCGTGGTTTTCTCCGGTACCGGCATTCGAAGCTGCATTGTCGGGGGCCTAGCAAGTTCCGTCAGGACGGAAGTCTCTTATGTTGTGGAAGCCCACGGCTTCAGCCGTGCGAAAAAGAGCTGCGGTTGAGGCGGCTTCAGCCGCTGTGGACAATCGCCGAGCGCACATTTTCACCGTGTCGAGGGGCCACTGCGGCTAAAGCCGGGCGCCTGGCGCGGCCATGGGACGGCTGGAAGCGCTGCCCTTCCACAGCCACGAAGCTTTACCAAGCGAGGACACATGAAAAAGCATCAGCACCACCCGGAAACGGAAGCAGTCCGTGGAGGCACCGAACTACATAAAAAGAATGGGCCGGTGGTCACCCCGATTTATCAGACTGCCTCATTCGAAGTCACGGACAACGATCAGCAGGTGCGTGCCACTTCCACCGACATGTTCTACACCCGCTACGGAAATCCCACCCACACCGTGGCTGAAAAGGCGATTGCGGAACTGGAAGGCGCCGATTCCGCGCTGCTCTTCGCTTCCGGCATGAACGCCATTACTGCCTCGATGCTGTCCCTGCTGAAGAGTGGCGACCACGTCGTGGCCCAGCGCGACATCTACGGCGGCGCTACCAAGTTCTTCAGCCAGTGGCTGCCCAAGTTCGGCATTGAGACCACGTTCGTCGATACCGTCGAATACGATCAGCACGCGCGCGCCATGCGGCCCAATACGAAACTGCTTTATCTGGAATCGCCGACCAATCCCACCTTGCGGGTCGTGGATTTGCGCAAGGTGACTGCCCTGGCCAGGCAGCACAATCTCATCACCTTCATCGACAGCACGTTTGCCACTCCCATCAACCAGCGCCCGGCGGATTTTGGCATTGACCTGATCATGCACTCCGGCACCAAGTATTTTGCCGGACACTCAGATCTGATCTGCGGCGTCGTGGCCGGACGCCAGGACCTGATTCAGAAGATCCACGAAACCCGGACGACGCTGGGCGGGACCATGGATCCTCACGCCGCGTGGCTGCTCCTGCGGGGCATCAAAACACTGGCGGTGCGGGTACAGCGGCAGAATGACAACGCCTTGCGCGTCGCCCAGTTCCTGGCCCAACATGCCAAGGTGCGGCGCGTGCACTATCCCTTCCTTGAGGGCCATCCGCAGCGCGCCCTGGCCATGGAGTTGATGCACGGCGGCGGCGGCGTTCTAAGCTTCGAAGTGGATGGTACCGGAGATGATGCCAGACGGCTGTCGGAAGCGCTACACCTATTTACCCTGGCGCCCAGCCTGGGCGGAGTCGATTCCCTGGTCACCATCCCCGTGTTCACGTCGCACGGCATGATCTCGGCCGAGCATCGCCAGAAGATGGGCGTGACCGATCAGTTGATCAGGCTGTCGGTAGGCATCGAGAATGCGGACGATCTTATAGCGGACCTGGAACAGGCGCTGACGGTCGTAACCGGGACGCGCCAGCACGCCCAGGTAGGCTAGGCGCCTGAGATGAGAGATGAGAGATGAGAGATAAAAATGGAGGACGGGCGTCCCCGCCCGTCCCTAATTTAGTTTGTACCTGACGGGCGGGACGCCCGTCCTCCATCCACCATCTGCCTAGAAGCTGAACTTCAGGCCCAGTTGCATAATGCGCGCGTTATGCGCGGAGCTGGCGCGCAGGAAGCTGTCCGTGCCCAGAGTGTTGTTGCCGTCGCCGCCCGCCGAGCCGCTATCTCCAGCGATGTTTCCCCACTCCGTGTGATTGAACACGTTGAACGCTTCGGCACGGAACTCAAACCCCATCTGCTCCCTGATCTTGAAGTGCTTGAACAGGGCCCAGTCGAAGTTGAGGCGATTGGGATTGTTCAGAATGTTGCGTCCAGAGTCGCCGAAGGTCAACCCTCGCGGTGCCGCAAAAGCCGCCGGATTGCCGAAGGCCGGGCCCAGATCGGTCAAGGTGCCGCTCGGAATGCCGGAGCGCGGATCGCCCACGATATCGGGTCGAGCCCCCGAGCCCACTCCATTTGCAACTCCCGCGTTATCGTTCGACACCACCACGCTGTAAGGCGTTCCGGTTGAATAGCTGGTCAGACCAGAGAACTGCCAGCCGCCGAGAATGGCGTTGGTCAACCCCGACTTGAAGCCGGGCAGATCCCAGACGTAACTGATATTCAGGATGTGGCGCTGATCGAAGTTGGAGCTGGCTCGATTGGCGCTAGGATTGGCAGAATCGACAAAGCTCCCGTCAAAGCGGTCGGAGGAATCGTCGATGGAATGGCTGTAGGTGTAGGCCACGCTCAGGTTGAGGCTGCCCACACTGCGTCGCACCGAGGCCTGAAAAGCATGGTAGATGGACGACGAAGCATACTGCAGGTGAGTGATGTCGCCGTAACCGAGGAAAGGACGGAACGGGCTGGGATCAACCCCGCACTGAGCCGCGAGATTGACGGCAGCCTGGCCGGTCACCGGGTTCCCGTTGACAATCAGGTTATCGCAGTCTGTGTTAAAGGTCGGAGAAGTTGGGTCGGAGTCGATGAATTCTCCCGGCGCATACGGGTTGAGCGACAGCGGCAGCGCGGGAATCTGGTTGTAGTTGGTTTGGCGGTTGAGCTTGGTGCCCTTGCTGCCCACATAAGAAACTGTGGCCACGGTGTTGCGTGCGACCTCTCGCTGCACATCCAGGTGCCATTGCTGAATGTAGGGCCAGACGGCCTTGGTGGGAATCGCATTCACGCTCAAGGGAAATTGTGCCCCCACGGTCCCGCTCCCGGCATAGCCGTTGATATTATTCACCACCGCCGCATTGGCCAGAGGCGGCGAGTTCTCGAGCGATTCCGTGTTGCCCTCGTTGCCATTGGCGTGCTCGTAGAACAGGCCGTAGCCGCCGCGTATCGCGGTCTTGCCGTCGCCATTCACATCGTAGGCAAACCCGATACGGGGCGCGGGATTGAACAGCTTTCCCTCCATGCAGCTCACGGGAACCCCAGGGGTCACCCCGCACTGCACGATTCCATTCGGCAATCCATTGATGAACAGATTGTTCACCGTGCCATCGGGGTTCACCGTGGTGACTCCGGCCTGGTAGTGCGCGGGATCGAAGTTGAACGCCTGTTTCTGTTTCTCGCGGTAGGTCCCGAACAGGCTGACCCGCAGGCCAAGGTTGAGAGTCAGGCGATTGGTGACGTGCCAGTCATCCTGGAAGTAGGGTTCGACGATTTTGTAGCGGTTGTAGTACTTGACGCGCTGGTCCTGCTGGCCGTAGCTGGAAATTCTGCCCAGCAGCAGGTCGGCGAATGGATTGCCCGTCGAAATACTCGTGCTCGCATCGAAGGTCAGATAACCGGGGATCGAACCGGCTCCCAGTTCGCCGCCCAGTTCGTTCTTCTGGCCGAACACGGCGTAGGCGCCGAACTGAAGATTGTGCCGGCCAATAATCTTGCTCACATTGTCGCGGTAAGTGTAGGTCGGATTCGAGTTGTAAGCGCCGTTGGGGATGTAGCCCGCGTCCTCGCCAAAGCCACCGTCGTAGGCATCTCCAACCAGGTTGATTCCGGGCAAAATACCATCGCCGTTGCCGGGGAAAATATCGGGCACCACGAATCCCGCCGGCCGCTGCCAATTCCCAACGTTATTCAGAACGATGTGGTCGGTGGTGTAGCTGGCCACAAACTCGTTCAGCAGGGTGGGAGAGAAAGTTGCATTCAACCGGGCCACAAGACTGACGCCTGGGCCTTCGAATGCAGTCTGGATCGTCGGAAAACTCCCGGTGTTGGTCCACAGAGGCACGTCGGTGACTGTGTCCCATGAATCGTGAATGTAGCGCACCGTGCCCCGGATCTTGTCGGTAAAGTTGTGGTCCACGCGAATCAACTCTTCGCGCCAGTTCGTGGGCAGGGACAACGAGGTGCGGTAACGGGAGTCCAGCCCGGTGCCCGTGGTCGGCAAGGGAATCATGCCCAGCAGCGCCTGTACCGTCGGATCGCTGGGATTGTATCCGGCGGCGATCAGGTCCGGTCCAACGCTGGGACAAAAACCGTCCGGACTGCTGCACTGATCGGTAAAATCACCGGCCCTTTCCTCGACGGACGGAACCGCCACGTTGTAGTCCGCCGGAACGCGGTCCTTGCGCCATTCCTGTGACCAGAAAAAGAACGTCTTGTTCTTGATGATGGGGCCGCCGATGGTGTATCCGAAGTCGTTTTTCTTATATGGCGAGACCGAATCGAGAAAGTATTTCGTGGAATTGAATTTGTCGTTGCGGACGAATTCGTACGCATTCCCGTGAAAGCCGTTGGTGCCGGACTTGGTCTCGACTTCCACCGTGCCCGACCCGTTGCGACCATACTGGGCGCCGTAGTTCGAAGTCAGCACCTTGAACTCGGCGATGGCTTCCAGGCTGGGATAGACGTTCAGCGTGCTGTTGCTGCCGTTATCCATGTTGTCGCCGCCGTCCAGCTCCCAGTTGTTGTACTCCACGCGGCCACCGTTCATGCTGAAGCTGACGTTGCCATTGATGCCGACCGTGCCTTCATCCTGGCCCGTCTGGTTACTCACACCGGGGACCAGCGTGACCAATTGAGTGAAGTTCCGCCCGTTCAGTTGCAGCTGAGTAATCTGTTTTCCGTTTACAGTTCCGGAGAGATCGGACGATTGCGTCTCCACCTGGGCGACGCTACTGCCCTCTACGGTAACTTCTTCCTTGATCGTGCCCACTTCCAGCGCGACATCGGCACGGGCCTTCTGGCCCACCTGCAGTACGATTGCCTTGGCCTCATAGCGCTTGAAGCCGGCGGCGACCACAGTCACGTTGATCGGACCTGACGGCAAGCCGGCAACCAGGTAGTCGCCGGTATCGTTGGTCGTGGTGGGACGGTTGATGCCGCGATCCAGGCTGCTGACTGTGACTTGCGCGTTAGGCACGCCGGCTCCGCTCTGGTCGGTCACCGTTCCTGTAATCGAAGCCGAATCCTGCCCCCAGGCAGCCAGCGAAAGGGACAGCACGACACCCAGCCAAAGTACGCGGAACTTCATAAGATACCCCCAAGTATTTTTTTCGTCACCCGAAAACTTCTGGAACCGGCTTGCCATGAGAATCCTAATCCGACTGCTTAGCCGAGCGCGGAATCACCGCAGTCCGGAACCCTTCCGGTAAACCCACGACACCTGATGACCAGGCAGGCACCCTGTCAAACATCCTGCCCGCGGCCAATGCGCGAGCACGGCAGCCTGGCCTGCGCTTTCCGGGTGAAAGCGTTTATTAAAACGAATCAATAGGCTGAATATTGCGGTAGTTCGATCGCAGGTGTCAAGAAAAAAAGGCGGAAAATGACCCCGCATCTGTTCTTAAAAATGACCCCACAAAAATAGGTTTTTGACCGGGTTTCTCCCTAAGGCAGGCTGCGCGTGGACTCTCGCACCGCCAGTTCGGGGGCCATCTTGCGGTGAACTGCCGATATTTCCCGTTTTTCCAGGACCCCATTGATGCCTTCAATCACCAGATTCGCAGCCATCGCCCCCATTGCCTCCATGGGTTGGCGGATTGTCGTGAGGGGCGGAGTATAGAAGCTGCACGCCGCGACGTCGTCAAAGCCAATGACCGAGCAGTGCTCCGGCACCCGCAGACCGGCCTTGGCCAATGCACGTATCGCGCCAAACGCGGTTACGTCGTCAAACGCCATCAATGCAGTGAATGGCCGTTTCCGCTTGATCAGTTCCTCCGTTAATTTGTAGCCGGCTTCAAAACTTGAAATCGGATCTTGCGATTCCGGCAGATCTACAATCAGGCGGGGATCGAGCTCCAGCCCCGTGCTCTTGGCGAAGGAACGAATTCCCTGCCAGCGGGGAGCGCTGTCGGCCAAAGTCTTGGGCCCGCGGATAAAGGCAATCTTGCGATGTCCCAGCTGGTACAGATGCTCGACTGCGAAGTGCGCTCCCAGTTCGTTGTCCACGATCACCGAGCTGACGGTGTCCGTGCGCAGCTCGCGTCCGATCATCACCGTCGGAATGCTGCTCTTTTCCAGGTCGGCCAGCACGTCGATATCGACAAACAGCCAGTTGGCCAGCACGATCAGCGCTTCCACCCGGCGATCCAGCAACATCTCCAGATAGCGCTCGAAGCGGCCGCGTTCGTTGTGCACGTCGGTCAGAATAGGCAGGTAGGAAGACTGGTAGAGAGAATTCTCAATGCCGCGCAGAATGAGGGTGCAATAGGGGTCGGTCATGTCGAAAACCATGACGCCGACGGTGTGGCTGCGCTTGCTGCGCAACGAACGGGCAAAGAGGTTGGGACGGTATCCCAGCTTTTTGGCCGCTTTCTCAATTCGCTTCTTGGTAGCCGGCGGGATGTAACGCGCCAGGGGGGCGTTATTGAGAACGATGGAAACCGTGGTCGAAGAAAAGCCGCTCTCTTTGGCCACGTCCCGGATGGTGATCACTGAAGTTTTGACCATATGATTGAAACAGCATTTAGCACCTGGCAATTGGCTTAAAGCCAAATGCTAAATACCAAGTGCTTAATACAATTGCTAAATGCCAGGCGCCAAATTCCAATTGCCACTTGCCAGCCCGCTTGAATTGCGGGCCGCTGCTGGCGGACACTACAGCACAGTGAAATCACTGTCAAGGTTGCTCGCCGTTGTTCTCCTCACGCTGCTATCGGTGATGAGGGGACAGAATGGGCCGGCACCGCATCCCTCCGGAAACCCGCAGCAGCTCTTTCAGCAGGGCGAAGGCGCGCTTAGGCAGAACAATCTCGAACTGGCCGAGCGTTCGTTCCGCGGCGTACTGGACCTGGACCCGCAGGCCGCCGGAGCTTACGCTAATTTAGGCGTCATCTACATGCGGCGCAAGCAATGGCCACAGGCGCTTGAAATGTTGCAAAAGGCCGAGCGCCTGGCCCCGCGGATTTCAGGAATTCGTCTCAACGTCGGGCTGGCCTACTACCGGCAAAACAACTTTCGCGCCGCCGTCGCTCCGTTCGAGTCGGTCGTGCACGACGTTCCGGACTCCTATCAGGCACGCTACCTGCTGGGACTCTGCTACTTTTTCACGGAACGCTACGCCGACGCGATCGCCATGCTCGAGCCGCTCTGGCCGCAGGCTTCGAGCCAGCTGAACTATCTCTATGTTTTGGGGATTGCAGCCGGCAAGTCGGCGAGGCCCGATCTCGAGCAACGGGCCTTTGCCGAACTCGCCGAAACCGGCCAGGATTCTCCCGAGTTGCATCTGCTGCTGGGTAAGGCCCACATCAACCGGCAAGAATATGACGAGGCCATCAGGGAGCTTGAGCTGGCTGCCAAGGCCAATTCCAAACTCCCGTTTGTTCACTTTAATCTGGGAATCGCGTACTACCGGAAGCAGGATCTGGCGCGAGCCCGGGAAGAATTCCTGAAAGATGCGGCCATTGAACCTGACCTGGCTTACAACTACGACCAGCTGGGCCTGGTGAATTCGCAACTGGGAAACAACCAGGAGGCGGAACGCAATTTGCGACAGGCGCTGCGTCTCGATCCCAGCCTGTCCAGTTCTCATTACCAGCTGGCGCAGGTTTACCAGCGGCAAGGAAAATTCGTTCAGGCGCTGGCTCAGGCCGATACGGCCGCGAAACTCGATCCGGGAAATTCCACTGTCCACTACCTGCGCGGGCAATTGCTGCAGCGCCTGGGCCGTACGCGGGAAGCGCGCGCCGAGATGGAGGCAACCACGCGCATGATGAACCAACAGCGGGAGCAGCGGCAGAAAGAACTTTATGGCGATCCCACCCCCAATCCGGAGCTCACCCAGGAGCCCCGGTAGTTCGATTTTTGGTAGACTGGGTGCCGCTCGCAGCTTACTCCACCGTGTCCCCGGCCTTCTCAAGAATCCAAGGTTCGTGAAGGAGTTTCTGTCATGAAAGCGCTGAAAATTATCGGGATCGTCATTGCAGTTTTGTTGCTCATCGTTATCGCACTCCCCTTCCTGATCAATGTAAACAGCTTCCGTCCCAAGCTCGAGTCTGAGCTTACCCAGGCCCTCGGCCGCGAAGTCAAAGTCGGCAACCTCAGTCTCTCCATTCTTTCTGGAAGCGTCTCGGCGGAAGATCTATCGATCGCCGACGATCCGGCTTTCAGCAAGGATCCGTTCATCCGCGCCAAGTCGCTGAAGGTGGGGGTGGAAGTGATGCCGCTGATCTTCTCGAAGAGGCTGCATGTCACGGATATCACGCTCGACAAGCCGGAGATCGCCCTGCTGCGCGATGCCGCGGGAAAATGGAATTTTTCCAGCCTCGGCGGCAAGTCCGAGGCGACACCGAAGGCCGCCAGCGGACCATCGTCCACACCGGAACTCTCGGTCAGCAAGCTTGATGTAAAGGATGGCCGCCTGTCGGTCAACCGGGCGAATTCCTCCATCAAGCCGCACGTCTATGACAACGTGGACATCAGTGTGCGCGACTTCTCGCCCACCTCCCAGTTCCCTTTCACCATCAGCGCGAACCTTCCCGCTGGAGGCACTGCGAAACTTGATGGCAAGGCCGGGCCCATCAACTCGAGCGACGTTTCGGCGAGTCCGATCGAAGCGCAGATCAACGTCAAGGGCCTCGACCTGACGGCTTCGGGATTTGTGGACCCGTCCACCGGAATTGCGGGCGTCGCCGACTTTGACGGCAGGCTCAAATCCGACGGCCACGTGCTGGGCACCAGCGGCACGCTGAAGGCTGAAAAACTCAAGCTGGCGGTAAAGGGCACGCCGGCATCTCAGCCGGTCACGGTGAAATACGCCACAGATTATGACCTGCAAAAGCAGGGCGGAACATTGACGCAAGGCGACGTTTCGCTGGGCAAGGCCCTGGCCAAGCTCACGGGGACTTACCAGAGCCAGGGTGAGTCCACGATTCTAAACATGAAGCTTAACGCCGATGGCATGCCGGTGGACGACCTTCAGGCCATGTTGCCGGCGCTCGGCATCATCTTGCCGTCGGGATCAAAGCTGCAGGGCGGAACGCTTTCCGTCAATGTAGGGATCACCGGGCCGGTTGACAAGTTGGTTATCGCCGGTCCGATTCGCCTGGCACAAACAAAACTCCAGGGCTTCAATCTGGCCTCTAAAATGTCTGCCATCTCGGCGCTGTCCGGAGCGCAGACGGGATCAGACACTTCCATCCAGAACCTGAGCACGGATGCGCGTGTGGCCCCTGAGGGCGTGCGCACCCAGAACATCAACCTGACCATTCCCGCTCTCGGCACGGTCACGGGAAACGGGACCATTAGCCCCGGAGGAGCACTCGACTACAAGATGAACGCCAGCCTTTCCGGCGGCGCGGTGACCGGGCTTACCCAGTTGGCGGGCCTGGGCGGCAAAGGCGGCAGCATTCCCTTCTTCATTCAGGGCACAACTTCCGATCCAAAATTTATGCCAGATGTGAAGGGCATGGTCGGAAGCCAACTGAAGGGGGGATTGGGTGGCGCGCTGGGAGGATTGACCGGCGGCAAGAATGCATCCGGCAATTCCGCTTCTCCCATGGACGCATTGGGCGGCCTGTTCGGGAAAAAGAAAAAGAAGTAAGTGTGTGTGGGTCGGACACTCCTGTCCGACGCCTTTGGCTTTGATTTTTTTGCGATTCGAACCTGATTTCAGCCGGCAGAAACGATCAAAGCTCGGACAATCAACGGCTGAGGAGTCAAAGTTCAAAAAGTCAAGGGTTGGGAGAGTCGAAGACTAGATCAAAGGCGGCGGACAGGAGTGTCCGCCCCACACTGGACTGGAGCGAATCGATGGCTGAGAAAGTACCTCAAAATTTGTCCAACCACGCCCGCTTTGATCCACCGTTCCACTTCTTCGTTCTGCCCGTATTTGCGATTACCGTGATCGTCGCCATTGTGCACTTGGTGCAATATCCAGGTTTGCATGCGGCCTGGTTGTTGGTTTTTATTCTGGCCGCGAGCGTGGCGGTAGTGAGGGCGCGCACTTACGCGCTCAAGGTGCAGGATCGCGTAATCCGGCTGGAAGAGCGGCTACGGCTGGCCATCCTGGTGGACAAAACTTTGCGCCCCCACATCGTCGAACTGACGGAAGCGCAACTCGTGGGGCTGCGCTTCGCCTCGGACGCAGAGCTACCCGCTCTGGCAGCGCGGGCCCTGTCAGAAAATCTGTCCAAGGCAGAAATAAAAAAAGCCATTACCCAATGGAGGCCCGACTACTGGAGAGTGTAGCTCGTGTGGGTCGGACACTCTTGTCCGACGCCTTTGACTTTCGGCTTTGACTCTTGCTTTTGACTTTCTTGCTGTGACTCTCTCCAGCCTCTGGCTTTCCTGGCTTTGATTTCACAGACTGAAGCAGTTTCGAAACTCCAAAATCAAGGTCAGAGGCGGCGGGCGAGGGCGCCCGCCCCACACTGTCTAAAGGGCCCGACTTAGGCGGCGAAGTCCTGGGGTGGAGGCGGGACCGGTTCGACCCTCCGGCGGGAAGACCGGTTGGGAGGCAACCCGGCATCGCGAATCTTGTAGAGCAGCGCACGGTAGCTGATGCTCAGGGCGCGGGCCGCCTGCTTACGATTCCAATGGTGGGCCTGCAAAACTTTCAGGATGACCTTGCGCTCCAGTTCCCGCGTGGCCTGGCGGGTGATTGTTTTTAGCGCGATGGGCCCATCAAAATTAAGATCGAGTACTGAATACTCCTGCTGGTGCGCCACCAGATCGCTGCTGATGACTTCCTCGTTGCCCAGAATCACGTAGCGCTTGATCAGGTTCTCGAGCTCGCGGATGTTGCCCGGCCAGTGATGCTTTTGCAGCGCGGACATCAGGTCGGCGGAGAGAATGCGGGCGCGGCAGTTGTATTTGGCGTTGTAGTACTCCAGGAAATAGGTGACCAGGTCCGGAATATCGCCCTTGCGCTCGCGCAATGGCGGCATCTGCAGATTGACCACGTTGATGCGATAGAACAAGTCCTGGCGGAAAGTGCCGTTTTCGATTTCCGCTTCCAGCACTCGGTTGGTGGCGCAGACGATGCGCACTTCGACTTTCTTGTCCTCCTGGGCGCCAATGCGGCAGAACTGCCCGTCCTGCAGCAACTGCAGAAGCTTGGACTGCAGGCCGAGGTCGAGTTCGGAAATTTCGTCGAGAAAGAGAGTGCCGCGATGGGCCAGTTCTACGCGGCCCGGCTTCGATCCGTAAGCGCCGGTAAAGGCGCCTTTCTCGTATCCGAAGAGTTCGCTTTCCAGCAGCGTGCCCGGAATCGCGGGACAGTTGACCTTGACAAAGGGACCGGTCCGCCACGGAGACAGCCCATGGATCATGCGGGCGATAATGTCCTTGCCGGTGCCGCTCTCGCCCTGAATGAGCACGGGCACGTTGGCGCTGGCCACCTTGTCCATGCGGTCCCGCAGCGATTGCATGACCTCAGAGCGGCCGAAGATGACCGCCTCGGGGGGAAATTCTCCGAGTGAAGTAGCCAGCGAAGTGACAGAAGGTATGGTTGTCATAGTATCCAGTGGCCCAGGGCCCGTTCGTACACGCCTTGATGTGCACCCCGAGAGCCAAACCCCGGCAGGCCGGTAATCCGGGGCGCAGCGCATCATTAAACCATTTAGATATATGACTTTGCAAGAATTCTACAGGCCCATACCGGCATCCGACCGGGCCTGGGACTGAGACTTAGAGAGGCCTGAACCTATGGGAAAATGTTTTCACAGTGCAGAAGCAACTTTCCTTGGGCGGGAGGTCCGCGAGGCGGGTTGTGCAACCAGCGGATGAGAGAACTTGAGGCCAATCAGGTGATAGCCATCAGCGTGGGTTACGCGCAGAGTTCGGGCGCGCAGGTTGCGGGCCGCCTTGGGCAAGGAGCTCGTAACCGCCAATGGGGCGCTTGGGATTTCAAGCAAAACCTGGGCGGAGAGCGGCAAAGAGCGGCGCACAGCTACCAGGGCCCCGCCCGCTGAGATGTTCAGCGCCGTGGCGAATTCCAGCAGTTCTTTGCCTTTTTCGTCCCCGCTGCGAACAAACACCGGTATCGCGATGGCGAGGCGAGGCCATTTACGGCGCTCTGGTTCAGGATTCTTGCGCTTCAATCAGACCCCTATGCACACGAGTTAAACCTGTCCTACCGCACCTTGGGGGCCAAACCAGCCGGGCTGGGGTTATCGTTCAGGGCACGAAACCCTAAGGATTCTGGGTGAATTCCCGATAAGTCGGCCATTACAACCCTAAGTAACCCGGATTGGGTTCGCTTTATATTCCCCATGTATGGAGCTTTTGTGCAGAGGTGTGAAGCGGTTAGGGCTGCAATGTTTTGCTCATCCGTTACCATGGAATTGCATTTTACGTTGACACCATGGAAGGGGTGTCATAGGATTTGAGGGCACCTAAATCACAAGTTTGGGCTGTTTTCGTCTCCTCCCCTTTTTAAGCCAAAGCCAGAGTTTTCCATAAATGGGAGTGTTGCCAGAAAACACGTGTCTGTCCCGGAAAGGTAAGCCGGCAAACCACGACACGGACACGGTACCAGCCCAACCGCCTGCGGGAGACCATCTCCGTTACGACGACTTACTGCAGGAGTACAACCAGCTGCGGGAGCGTTCCCAGCGCACCACCAACGCCCTGGCGTCGGCCGCCCACGATCTCAAAACTCCGCTGGCAATTCTGAACGGCTATATCGAGGTACTGCAAAACGAAAAGCTGGGTCCGCTCAACGACCGGCAGCGGGAAATTCTGGGTGACATGCACACCAGCGGGCAGCGTTTGCAGCAGTTTATACAGGATTTTCTGAGCTACAGCGCACTCGAAACCGGTGAGCTGAAGTTACGCTACGAGACCGGCAACCTGAATCCCTGCCTCTCTGAAGTGTGCCGCCTGTGGTCGCCCCGCTTCCAGGAAAGGGGCCTGGCGCTCTATTTTCTAGCTAACGAGAAGTTGCCGGAGCTGGCCTTTGACTCGGCCAAGATACAGCGCGTGATATCGAACCTGATCGAAAACGCTTCCAAGTTCACGCCTGCCGGGGGCACAGTCTGGTTGCATGCGGAGCCCTACATGTGGGAGCGCCGCAACCCTAACAGCTCATCGATTCCGGGCGAACGGCGGCGGCAGAACAATCCCCTGCCCAACTCGGTGAAGGTCAGCGTATCGGACACTGGTCCGGGAATTCCGGCGGAGTATCACATTGAAGTTTTCGACGATTTTTTTCGCTTGCCGCAAAATGAAGAGCAAACTGAAGGCATGGGTTTGGGACTGGCCATCGCGCGCCGCCTGGTGAACGCCATGGCGGGTAAGATCTGGGTGGAGAGCGAAGTGGGCGCGGGGGCGAAGTTTTCATTTATCCTGCCCCTGAAGCCCGTCGCGGCGCCCGCCAAAGGGAAGAACAAATGACCGAGTCGGTCAACATTTTATTGGTCGATGACGAACCCGGAATGCTGCGCTACATCCGCACCCTGCTGGAGGTGGATGACTACACGGTGCAGACCGCATCCACAGGCGAAGATGCCCTGCAGCAGGTGGAGAAGGGCCTGCGTCCCGACCTGGTGCTGCTCGACCTGCTGATGCCGGGGATCGATGGCCTGCAGACCCTGGAGCAGTTGCGGCAACTGGTGCCGGGGCTCAAGGTGGTGATGCTTTCCTGCGTCAGCGATACCCGCAAAGTAGTACAGGCCATCCGCCTGGGCGCCCACGATTACTTGACCAAACCCTTCCAGAAGGGGGAACTGGACAAGGTCATCGACCAGTGCCTGGGCAAGAACCAGCAGAATTTACCGGGCGAAGTCGAAGAGCTTTACGACGACGTATTTTTCGTGGCGGCAAGTGCGGCGATGCGGAAGATCCGCTCCCAGGCGGCTTTAGTTGCGAATGTGGACATTCCAGTCCTGATGCTGGGGGAAAGCGGCACGGGCAAGGAAGTGGTGGCGCGGCTCATTCACAAGCTGTCGCCTCGCGCTCATCGCACTTTTCTAAAAGTCAATTGCGCCGCCGTGCCGGGCGACCTGCTGGAGAGCGAGTTGTTCGGCCACGAAGCGGGCGCCTTCACCGGCGCTACTCATGCCAAGCCGGGCAAGTTCGAGATCTGCAACAAGGGTACGATTTTGCTGGACGAAATTGGCGAGATGCCGGCTCTGCTGCAAGCCAAACTGCTGCACGTTTTGCAGGACCAGACGTTCTCGAGGCTGGGCAGCCGCTCGGTGGTCAAAGTGGACGTGCGCATTCTGGCTGCGACCAATATCAATATTCCGGAAGCGCTGGCCAGCAAGCGTCTGCGTGAAGATCTTTATTACCGCCTGAATGCCTTCACGCTGCAGCTGCCGCCGCTGCGGGAGCGCAAGGAAGAGATCCCGGTCCTGCTGAAGCATTTCATGTCGCGCATGGCAGAAGAGTATGCGCGGCCTCCGCTGCCGCTGTCAGCCAACATGCTGCAGGCGTGTCAGGAATATTCCTGGCCGGGCAACCTGCGCGAGCTGAATAACTTCATCAAGCGCTACCTGGTGCTGGGCGATGAGAAGCTGGCGATTCAGGAGCTGCAGCCCAGCAACGACGGCCACGGAGCACGCCCCGAAGGGGCGCACGCTCCGGCTGAAGCGGGAGGCGGGCTAAAGTCGGTGGCGCGCAGCGCCAAGGATGAAGCCGAGGCGGAAGCTATCCGGCAAGCCCTCGACCAGACCAACTGGAACCGCAAGCAAGCAGCCGCGCTGTTGCAGATCAGTTACAAAGCCCTGCTCTACAAGATCCGCCAGTACGGCATCGCCCAGTCCAAGAGCCACAAACTCACTGCCGGCGCGTAAGTTAGTCTAACTTGCTCGCAAGAAAGCCAAGCGGTTGACGATTCAATCATGCATGCCGGAGGGCTGGTCGCCCGGCGTCCCTGCCAGAAAGCAGAGTAGCCGGGCGATTTACCTGGCGGCAAACCCTTGTCAGAACTGGTGGGTAGCGTTGTCCCCTCGGAAAGTCAGGCCGTGGAGCACGCGCTCATTCTTATCGTTGAGAGTGTACGCAGTCTCGGTCCGCTCGGCCTTCGCCTGCAACGGCACCAAGGTGCACTTTACGCTGACTTCCACCTTTTTCCCGTTCTTGCGCTCGAACACCATCATGTGGCTGTCGCCCTGCATGGTGTGCACTACTTTGTAATCGCCGCTGGGCAGGAGCGTCTCGCCCACCCAGACAGGGTCGTCAAACCTGATCTGCCGAGTATCGGCGACGCCAAACTGATTCTGGCCGGCGCCAGCCAGCACGCTCAGCCCCATTACGCACACTGCCACGACCAACATTATTTTCATGAAGCGCATAGATTCTCCTTTTTGTCACTGTCACCCGCCATCCTCTGCGAATCGGACCGCACCTTGTGCGGGCTGACAGCTATTTGCAATGAATTCTGATACCGCTATAAATGCTAGCGGGGCTAGGCTGTCGGCACCGTGACGGGGATCACTTTGCTCGGTAACCGGAAACACAACGCCCATAGAGGAATTTCGACTCCGCCCTCAGGGGTGCAAGCACACGCGGAGAGTGGCCCTCCTGCATCGAAGGGCAGAGCGGAAGCAAGAGCTTCGAGGAGAACAAGATGCAGCCCTCGGTAGAGGCGAGTGGCGAGCACAACTCATGCCTTCTGTCTCCCAGGGCCTGGGATCCAGACTTGCCCGGCAGCGCGAGCACGGCTCCCAATATGGCTAAGTTTGCCGCTAGCCGCCGGCCAGCTTCTTCCTCGCCACCGGACGGGCAAACGCGTTGGTCGGGCCATGTCCGTTGTTGGCCATCACCTTGCCGTAATACTCTTTGGCGCGGGCCGCGTCACCCGCCTTCTCGTACGACTGGGCGAGCAACACCAGGATGAACGGATCCTTCTGGTTCGCCTTCTGCAGGTCGGTGATCGCCGTCTGGTAGTCGCCGCCATAGAAGGCTACATAGCCAGTGAGATAGGGATAGAACTGTGCCTGGTCCGGATTGTTCGCTTTCTCCAGCGCCACTTTCGCAGCGGCAACCTGCCTCTGGGCCTCGTCGCGTTGTCCGCGGCGCGCTGCGATTCGGGCCTGGGCGTGCGCCCAGCGGAAGGCCCACAGGTTTTTGTCCGCGTCCTTCATGTCGGTTTTGCGCATGGCGGTGTCGTGGCCGATCTTGTACCAGCTCGCAGCACCATCAATATCGCCCGACTCCAGCTTGATGCGCGCCAGTTCGTCGGCCACTCCAGCCGCCGCCTCGAAGTCGGGCTTGGCCAGCAGCGCGTCAAAGACCTGTTTCTCGTATTTTTCGGCATCAGCCGAGTTGCCCTCGAACGCATAGGAAAATGCCATCAGCCGCAGGGCGCGATTCTTCTGGTCCGCCGGAGCCACCGCGATCGCCTTCTTGATATGTTCACGCGCGACCGAGTAGTCGCCCTTCAGATCAAGCGCCACGCCTGACTCCAGATGCGCTTCGTACGAATCCGGAGACTTCTCGAGCGCCTGCCGGTACAGCTTCAGCGCCTCATCCTGTTTGCCTTGGTTATTGAGCTTTTGCCCCTGTTTCACCAGCGCCTGCGCCTCGTCGGACGGTGCCGATGCCTGCGCGTTCGCCGCTTGCCCCATGCAAGTCACACCCGCCAAGGTAGCTAAGAGAATCAGAATTTCGTGATAATGGGATTTCATGGGCGAGATTATAGCGCCGAAGTTGGATGGAGATCCGAACCAGGCGGGGGCGTCACCACAGGGTTTCAAGATCACAAGTTTCAGGGAGTGACTAGCGCCTTCGGTAACCTGTTCCGGTTTCGCGGTCCGCGATACTCTCGAGCCATGTCAATTTCCGGCACCAGGCGCTCCCGCAAGATGGTCACCATCCATAACCTGAACGAGATGAAAGCAGCAGTGCAGGAAAATGATTCGCAGACCAAGATGCTCGTGCTCGGGCTTGGAGAAGCAATTCTGACCACCTGCGGCATGGCCCGCATCTTTCTGGGGAACAACCCCTCGGACGGAGATGAGCCCAAGAGCAGGTCCTGACATCTGTCGTGTGGCGGGTTGAAACGGGCCGCGCTCTCGACCACCCGCCTGAACTCTAGCCCGTCGAAAACCGCTAAGGTTTTGATAGCTCTCCAAACACGAAGGCATTACACGTCCTGTAAGGATTGCGTCTTCCGTAATCTGGGCTCTCGCTGAAGGAATCGACTAGATTCCTTTATCAAAGGGAGTGCTCAATCATGAAATCAACGGCTGTCCTAAGCACGTCCGTATTGGCTTTGTTTTTGGCAACTACAGTGCTTGCCGGCGCACAGAACGGCCGGTCGAGGGGGCGCGAGGGTAGTCCGCACGGACAGGAAGCTAACAGTCACCACGAAAACGGGCACGCATCCCCGTCGCAACATGGCGACCACCATGGCAATGGGCCGGAACACCGCCACCAGCAGCCTCGCGAATTCCATGACGTAGTCCAGAGAGGCCCCGAGCATCAGGCGTACCATGGGCATGGTCCGGCGCATGTGCGCGAGGTAAGCAGGACTGGGCCGGGACGGCAAGACATCTGGCAACGCCAGCGTGCGCACAACTGGCAGCGTGAGCATCGCGCCTGGCACGCCCGCGGCGGCTACCACGGATATCGCATTCCCGAAGATCGCTTCCGCGCCCATTTCGGCCGTGGACACTGGTTTCGGGTGCATGACGTCCCGGTCGTAGTGGTCGAAGGTTCTCCGCGTTTTCAGTTCGGAGGCTACTGGTTCAGCGTAGTCGATCCCTGCCCGGAAACCTGGGCGCCCACCTGGTACCGGACTGACGATGTCTATGTGGACTACGTCAACGACGGCTACTACATGTACAACCGGCGGCATCCCGGAATCGCCATCGCCATTAACGTTTCACTGTAGTCCTGAAGAGGTTTGGGCTCAGGCTCCCTTGTTGGCTTTTTGGCAATAAGGGAAGCCTGACCTGTCAGTAGCATCTCAAGGCCCGCTTCTCATCTCAACTCAGCGGCCACGCCTCAGCAGTAAACATCCTCCGATGAAAGAGAAGAGGCCCACAGCCACGCCTGCGGCCATGCCTGCCAGGAAGGCAGGATCGTGAACATTTCCGGGAAGGCCTCCCACAAAATATCGGTGCAGAAGGTGTCCCAAGGCCAGCGTGGTGAGCAATACGGCGATTCCGCTCAGGATGTTCAGAACTCGCATGGCGCCCTCATTTTTCGCCTAGCAGTCTCACACAAATTTCTGCACAGGGCCCGCAAATTTTGCCTTAAGCTGGCGATTCATGCTTCGACGGTCATTTCTTCTTGTTGCATTGTTTCTCTACGCGGTCGTGGCCTTCACCACTGCGAAAGCGCCCGTCTCAGGGGCAGGCGCCGCCTATGCAGGC
The DNA here is from genome assembly GCA_963803605.1 of Terriglobia bacterium. GTDB lineage: Bacteria > Acidobacteriota > Terriglobia > Terriglobales > Acidobacteriaceae > JAIQFF01. The sequence continues at coordinate 4,198 of CAWDNG010000019.1, read as the reverse complement.
GCCGCCTATAAGGTCGTCCATGTATATCCGCACGATTCCCGGGCATTCACGCAAGGGTTGATTTACGTCGATGGTCACCTCTACGAGAGCACGGGTCTCAATGGCAGGTCATCCCTGCGGATGGTGGACCTCTCCACTGGGCGGGTGCTGCAACACTACGAATTGCCCACCGAGTATTTTGGCGAAGGGCTCACGGACTGGGGCAGCACTTTGGTCCAGTTGACCTGGACATCGCACCTGGGCTTCGTCTATGACCGCTTTAGTTTCTCCGTGCTGCGGACCTTCCACTATGAAGGCGAGGGGTGGGGGTTGACGCACGATGACCGGCAACTGATCATGAGCGACGGAACTTCATACCTCCGTTTTCTGAATCCAAAATCTTTTCGAGAGACCAGGCGTATCCATGTCACCGACGAGACCGGCCACCCGGTTCAGAATTTGAATGAACTTGAATACATCCGCGGAGAGATCTACGCCAACGTTTGGGGTACCGACAGGATCGCCCGCATCTCTCCCCGCACCGGGAGGGTCCTGGGATGGATCGATCTGAGCGGAATCATTGACAAGAGTGAACTGGGCTCCGATGCTGTGCTGAACGGTATCGCGTACGACTCCGCCGGAGCACGCCTCTTTGTCACCGGGAAGTTGTGGCCAAAATTATTTGAAGTCAGGGTTGGAACCTATCGCCAGACGGGGGCACGACACTAATTGGCCAGACGGAAATCTACGGCCACCGTGGTCTCTACGGTCGCCGGTTGACCATTTACCAGATAGGGTTCATAGCGCCACCAGCGCACGGCATTGATGGCCGCGGGCGACAGTTCCTCGGGCCCGCTGACAAATCTCACTCGCGTCACCGCGCCCTGCGGATCCACCACGGCGTCCAGTACAACCGTCCCCTGAACTCCCGCCTGCCGCGCGTCCTCGGGATACTCAGGCCGCACCAGATGTCTGATCCGCTGCTGCATGGCGTCGTTTGGCACCTTCAACTGGGGCTTCGCCACCTGGGTCGCCTTCGCCGGGACCTGCGCTTCCAACGCCTTCCATCCCTGCTGCCACCGCCACCATCCCAGCCCGGCGGCGACCACTATCACGCAAATGGCAAACACGACCATGTCCTGGACGAGAAACCTGCGCTTTGAATTCCTGGAAAATCCGAGCTCCGGGAGCGGCACGGGTGTGACGTCTGCTTCTCCGGTAAGAAGAGAAGCCGGTTCGGCGATGGGCCTGTGGTCACTTAACAAGAGGTCGCCTTCGCATCGTGTCCAGTAACGGATGATCGACTGCTGTTCGACAGGCAGACGGAGAAACTGGAGGCCAAAGGAGCGTGCGCGTTGATAGCGCACCACCGCGGTGGCGCGCACTGGCGAAGTCGTATGCGGCAGCAGAAACTCGACGCGGACCGACTCGCCCAGGTGGAGCCGTGAGGCGGCGACCACTCCCATTCCGCCCTCACCCATCTCAAGGGCGCGTCCTCGAATACTGTCAGGGACGCCAGCGCGCAGTACTGTGAGTTCCAGAGGCACGGCCAGCTTGTAGCGAGGGACCTTGCGCTTGGGCATCCTTGCGCACGAAACTTCCGAAGTTGTTTCTGTACTCATCGTCCAGCTTCTCCTGGCCGGAAAACCCAACCCGTCTTCCCCGCGGCGGAAACGGGCTGACCCTTCGAAGTGAAATTCCTTTGCTGCATGACGAGAGAAATGGGCTGTCTGTCAGCGTAGCGACGTCCCCCACAGCGGCGCAACGTTACCCCCGTAATGAGGGCGGCGTTACATATTGAGGGTGACTTCAAGGACGAGGCGAAGATATTGAAGTGGGACGCCGGATAGAATCAATCGCGCTGTTGAGCATCCGCCTACCCGAACGGCGGGGCGCTAATCAGCCGCCTTCAGCAGCTCGCTAAGCTGGTTCAAGTCCTGGGCGCTGGCGTCTCCGATCACGAAATAGCAAAGGCCGTTCTGGCACCAGGAACGGACTTCAAAGGAAAGGGCGGTCCGGGCACCTCGCGATATGCCACGGGCAACCGGCTCAAAGCCTCCTGCACCAGGAGCTGATCCGAACGCTGCAACAAAATGCTTTCGGGGCTGTCACTGGCTGCAGGCAGCATCTCGTGGTCGCTTTCAGGTTCCAGCGGCACCGTCGCGGCTGCCCTCAACCCGGTGCGGGAGGTGAGAAACGTATTGCGCAAAATCTGATAAATCCAGGCGCGAAAGTTGGTGCCCGGCTGGAATGAGCGGAATCCCTTGAGGGCCTTGGCGTAGGTCTCCTGCACCAGGTCCTCGGCCTCGTCCCGGTTTTGCGTCAGCCAATGGGCAAAGTTGTAAAGCCGCTCAAAGAGTGGCATGGCCAACTCTTCGAACGAAGCCGGCAATGGGCGTTCTTTCGACACTCACACAAGATTAAACCAGCGAACTATCGATTTCTTCCCACCGCGCCAAAATAACTTTTTCTGGAATAAAAGCGGGTATCGCCGGTTCTGCACGATGAAACCAGAACGAACTTGACTTGATTTGAAGAAAGGCAAAAATATGGCGCAGAAAAACAACGATGCAATCCTGTTTGACCACCAGCGCGACGGAATCGACCGCCGCGGATTCCTGAAATGCATGGCCTGGGCCGGCACCGGGGCCCTCTGTGTGCTGCAGGGCGGAGTGTTGAGGTCCTACGGCCTGGACGATCACGCGCACATCGCAAAGACCGCCCAAGGCGAACTCAGCTTTGTCCAGATCAGCGACAGCCACATGGGATTCAACCAGCCTGCGAACACTGACGTGATTGCGACTCTAAAAGCCGCAGTCGCCAAGATCAACGCGCTGCCATGGCCTCCTGAATTCATTCTGCACACCGGCGACATCAGCCATCTTTCGAAACCAAGCGAGTTCGATACCGTGGACCAGATCCTTCAAGCCGCACCTACGAAGGACGTCTTCTTTCTTCCTGGTGAGCACGACGCTCTCGAAGATAACGGCAAGCAATACCTCGAGCGTTACGGCAAGAATACAAAGGGCGCGGGCTGGTACAGCTTCGACAAAAAGGGCGTGCACTTCGTCGGTCTGGTCAATGTGATGAACCTGAAGGCTGGCGGCATGGGTTCGCTCGGAGCGGAGCAATTGGAGTGGCTGGAAGAGGACGTCAAGCCTCTTTCCAGGAGCACGCCCGTAGTTGTGTTTGCGCACATGCCCCTGTGGAACATTTATCCGGAGTGGGGATGGGGCACCGACGACAGTGCGCAGGCACTTTCCTACCTGAAGCGCTTCGGCTCAGTGACCGTTCTGAACGGACACATCCATCAAACCATGCAGAAGGTGGAAGGCAACATCACCTTCCATACCGCGACGTCCACCGCCTTCCCGCAGCCGCATCCAGGGGCCGCACCTTCTCCGGGCCCCATGAAGGTTCCGGCGGAGCAGTTGCGCAGCCTGCTGGGAGTGACCGATGTGAACTACGTGCGCAAACGTCACGCCCTGGCTTTGATAGATTCCACGCTCGAATAGGCGGATGCGTCATTCCCCAAAACCACATAAATTTCAAGGAGCAAGAAATGAAAACAAGTAGCTTGATCTTTGGTGTCGCAGTGTCAATGGTGCTGGCTTTGGCCGCGCTTCCAACCCTGGAGAGAGCGCGCGCCGCGTCCTCCCCGGCAGTGGAGGTCAAGATTGATAACTTCAGTTTCACACCGGCAACACTCACCGTGAAAGCGGGAACCCAGATCACGTGGACGAACGGAGACGACATTCCCCATACCGTGGTCAGCGACGACCAGAGCTTTAAGTCCAAAGTGCTCGACACGGACGAAAAGTTCACATTCACTGCCAGCAAACCCGGCGCGTATTCATACTTCTGTTCCATTCACCCGAAGATGACCGGCAAAGTGGTTGTGGAGTAGGCTCGTGAATCCCTTTGATCCCAAGGCGGCCTTGCTCGCGAAACATGCACAGCATGTCGTGCTGGTCCATTTTCCGATCGCGCTGTTTCTGACTGGAGTCGCTTTTGACTTTGCGGCCAGGTGGGCGAAGAAAGCCGCGAAGCAGGCAACACTCGCGGCGGCGGCACGTTTCAACATTTTCGCGGCTGCGCTCTCGGTTTTGCCCACGCTCGCGACCGGCATCGCAGCCTGGCGGTGGCAACTGGGAGGGCACAAACTGAAAGGTCTGTTGCTTCTCCACGTTGCCCTGGGATCGGCCTCTGGTCTTCTAAT
>CAWDNG010000018.1:0-204260 GCA_963803605.1 Terriglobia bacterium | reverse complement strand
ACGATCCCCTAGGTGCGTTATGGGATTGATGCCGTCTCATGTCCGGAATTAGCGGCCTGGCCCCTTCCGGCTGCGCAACTCGTAGATTTTGGCTTTGATGTGCAAAAACTGGAGGCCCTGAAAACCGCAGTAAATCAGGCCGGGCACGCCATCCAGGAACCCCAGGCGAAAGAAGCACCGGTAGATGAACAACAGCAGAGAGGAACCGGGAAGAGCAAAGAGCCGCCTGCGAAGCCAGCGCCGCCGCTGCGCCTGATTTCCAAACAGGGATGGCGGCAACTCAGCCGAATTCGCTTCACCCTCGAGCCACACCCGGGCGTCCCAGTTAGAGTATTCGTCGTGCTTCTGAATGTAGCGCGAGATGGATTCCAGGTTGTGATGCCGTAACGCATGTTTCAGCCTTGCGCTTTTGCCTTCCACAATTATGTGTTCGTGCACTTCCATGTCGGCCATGGAGGCGTCCTGGTTCCTGAGGCGACATTCGAAGCGGCCCTTTCCACGGCGAAAGAGTGAGAGCTTGTAAAATCCGGCGCCGCCGTGGCGCAACAATCGCCCCAGGAAAACCATGCGCAGCGCGATGTAGTAACCGTCAATGCTGGCATCCTGAATGGCCTGCCGCATTTCCGCAGCCAGTTCAGGAGTCAGGGCCTCGTCGGCATCAACAAGAAAAACCCAATCGTAGGCGAGAGGAAGCGTATCCATTGCCCACTGGCGCTTCTTGGGCCAACCCCCGGCATAATGAAACTGCACCACCTTGGCGCCGAAGGAGCGCGCCATCTCGACAGTGCCGTCGCTGCTGGCGGAATCGACGACGTACACTTCGCCCACCCCGCGCAGTGATTCCAGGCAGCGCACAAGATTGTGGGCCTCATTTCGCACCGGAACAATGACGCTGACGGGAAGCGATACGGGTGGAGCGGCAACCTGTATCTGCCTGGGTTCTTCTAATTCCTGCATGGCATGGGAATATGCTGTGAACATATTACATGCAACGCTTGGCCATTCCCGGCCCAAGCAATCGCATCTAGGCCGACACCGAATTCAGCTCACACCACCGCTCCAGCACATAAAGCGACCAGACGCGAGACCATGAAGTCCTCTGATTCAGGAAATCATCCCAAACCTGCATGGCGGCCGGTTGGTTGAGCAACAACCCAAGCGGACCGCGGCCAATTTTCTGCAGCGTCGCTTCCACCTCCGGCCGCAAGTTCTCCCGCAGCCAGCGTTCAAAGGGAAGAGTGAAGCCCTGCTTCTTGCGGTGCACGATCTCGGCCGGCAACGCTCCCTGCAGCGCCCCGACCAGCAACGGCTTCGGCACGTTGCCATCCAGCTTCCACGCGCCGGGCAGGGCCATCAGCTTGTCGGCAAGCCGATGATCGATGAGGGGTACTCTCAACTCAAGCCCGTGGGCCATGCTCATCACATCGGCATCCCGCAACAGGGTATTCAGCATGTAGCAGCGCGCTTCCAGATACGAAACGCGATTGATCGGGTCGAGTTCACGAGCATGCAGCAGGCTTTCCCGTGCAGGAGCATTCGCCCGCGCCAGCGCTGCTTCATCGACTGACGCCAGCAGCGAATCGCGCTGCCCCGCAGTGAAGAGGGCCCGCACCAGGAAGTAAGGATGAATGTCCCGTGCTCCCATTGCGGCGAGTTTCCGGTTTTGGTCCGTATCCGCAGCCAGCGCGGAAAATATTCGCGCCAGAGGTCGCCGCAGGATCGCAGGCCAATGCGCCCAGAACCGGTCGAAGCGCTCCATGCGGGGAACGTCGCGAAAGCTGGAATAGCCGGCAAATAACTCGTCCCCGCCCAGACCGGAAAGCGCCACCTTGATGCCGGCGGCGCGCGTCTGGCGTGCGATCAGATAGGTATTGAGACCGTCGATGGTGGGTTGGTCCATGGCCCGGAGCGCATAGGGGATGGCGTCGAGCACGTCGCCCTGTGAAACCATGATCTCCTGGTGTTCGGTGCCGAACACCTGGGCTGCCGCGCGGGAATGTTCAGTTTCGCTGTATTCCGCCTCGCGAAAAATAATGGAAAACGTGTTGGGCCGCGTCCCCGCCCGGCTTAGAATGCCGGCCAGGCTGCTGGAGTCGATGCCTCCGGAAAGAAACACGCCTACTGGAACATCGCTCACGGTCTGCATGCGGACGGTCTGGTCCAGCGTGGCGTAAATATCATTTTCCAGATCTTTGCGCGCCGTGGCCGAGCTCACCAGGTGACTTGCAGCCGTACCGACCTGACCGTGCGGAGCTAGGTCCCAGTACGTTGTGTCGCGAAGCCGCCCGCTCTCCCACACCGCGTAGTGTCCTGCCTGCAATGCGGACACTCCCTGAATCATGGTGATGGGATCGTAAACCGATCCAAAATTCAGGTAATTCATCAGGCCGGCGGGGTCGAGCCGTCGCGGAATGAGTCCGGTGCCCAACAGGGTGCGCAGCTCAGAAGCAAACAGGAAATAGTGGCCTGACGAACAATAGTAGAGCGGCTTGATCCCCATGGGGTCGCGGCCCAGCAGCAGTCGCGATCGTTCGGCATCCCAGATGGCGAAGGCAAACATCCCGCGCAGCTCGCCCAGACACTTCTCGCCCCAGTAACCATAGGCCTGGAGCAGCACTTCGGTATCGGACTGGCTGACAAAGCGCGCGCCTTCGCCCTGCAGCCGCGTCCGGAGTTCCCGGAAATTGTAAATCTCGCCGTTATAAACGATCCAGTTTCCAGTTTCAGGATCCTGCATGGGCTGATGGCCCTGCGGAGAGAGATCAACAATCGCCAGTCGCCGGCTGCCCAGGCCGATCTCGAGGCCCGGCACGCTGTTGGCCTGAAGGACCACTGTCCCGCGATCGTCCGGCCCGCGGTGCGCCAGCGAATCCGTGGCACGCTCCAGCACCGACGAGGGAACGGCGCCGTTAGTCGCCAGCATGCCGAAGATACCGCACATTCCGCTGCCTCCCGTTGCGGGAATATACTAACGTGACTGGTTCCCGAAGAGTACACGATCGTATAATCTCGCCTGGCGCAGATCTTTTTCCGACGTGAGCGAGTGAGGAAAGATTCGACGTTCGTGGCCTCAGAGAAGTTGATCCGTCCGGTCATGCCGGAATTGGATTCCCTGCGAGGCCTGGCCATACTGGGCGTCCTCTTTCTGCACGCATTCTTCTGGCCCTACAGCGGACTTCACTTCACGGGATGGTCACGAATACTTCTTCTGGCCACCAAACCGGGCTGGATGGGCGTCAATCTGTTCTTCGTGCTTTCCGGGTTTTTGATCACCGGGATCTTGCTCGATTCTCGCAACAAGCCCCGCTACTACTCGCGCTTCTAGACTCGCCGCGCCCTGCGAATTCTGCCCGCCTACTATTCCCTTCTGGTTCTTCTGGCCATTCTCCACCAGGCTTCCGCGGGCTTTCTGGGGTTGAGTTTCATTTACCTGGCAAACCTGACCAACCTGTTCGGAGTGCCGGCTGACTTGGCCCGTTATGGTCGCTCGCGGTAGAAGAGCACTATTACTTCGTGTGGCCTACCGTGGTTCGAAGGCTGAATCCTAAAAATGTGGCTCTCACTTCGGCTGCGATTTGCGCCGTCGTCCCCCTGCTCCGCGGCATCGCTTTCCATTACGGCTACACGGCCGGTCTTGGTTGGTACACCTGGTTCGTAGCGGACGGTTTAGCCATGGGCAGTTTGCTGGCGGTAGTGTTGCGTAGTTCCCTGACCCGGACCGGAGCAGCTCGGCTTAGCGCGGGGTTGTTCGTAGTGGCGCTCATCTTCACCGGCGTGGGCATCCGATTCGGCATCCTGACCATGCAACAAACCCTCGGTGCCGCCCTGCAATACAGTGTGATCCATATTTTCTTCGCCGGAGTTCTCCTTCTTTTTCTATTGCTGGGCACCAGCCCCCGCAAGCGCTTCGTGAATTATGCGACGCTGCGGTTCTTCGGCTACATCAGCTATGGCCTGTATCTGATCCACCTGATGGTTTTCCGGATTTACGACAAGCTGCTGCGGAATTACTGGCCCGAGTTCCTTCCGTCCGATGGGAATTTCGCGCTGGTGGTTGTCAGGTTCCTGATCGCCGGAGGCGCGGCGATCAGTTTGGCATACCTGTCGCGCAGATATTTCGAGGAGGCTTTCCTGAGAATGAAAGACCGCTTCACCCGTGACGATGTCGCCGACCTCGCTGCGGATCCCGCAATCGTCCCGGCCCTGCCTCAACTCCAGGATCGAAGCTGACAGGGAGAACTTTCCCGGAAGGCCCTCCATGTGGAGAATCCAGTTTCCCGCTCCCTGGGTTGGGTCTACACCACAACACCACGAAGTCGCCGAGCTTTTGCTCCGAGTCAATCGACAGATACGCCGACAAGCGTTCCTTCACGAAAATAGGATGTGTCGCATGATCAACCACCAGAACGCGAGCGTACGGACGAAAGAAATCCCGCGCGCTACCTTGCTGCTCTTCCACCTTCGCCAACCGGGGAATCAGCTCCGCCGTAATTTCCCGTTTCCCCGTATCCAGGGTGTCCTTGTCGGACGGGCTAATTTCGCCCGCGAAGGCCAGTTGGTCCTGCGCAGTGAGTGCTGCTGGATCGCTTATGACTCCATCCACCCAGCGACTGTCCTTGCCAGTAAAGTAAAGATAAAATGCCTGGCGCAAGCGATGCATACCGCGCCGCTCCGCATCCGACAGTTCGTATTGCGCACTGCGGCAAAATAGAACCGTCGCCCGATTCAATAGTGGCACCCATGAGCACAGGTCGTCCACGGTGTCAGCACGGGCAATGATCAGGTCACGGTCATTGATCTGTAGCGAACCGACCACCCGCGCCAGATCACTTATCTCCCGGTTCTGCGGCAAAAACGAACGGTAGTTGCCCAACGCGAGCATGGCTCCGTTTACCATCAGCAGAAAAATGGCGGTAATGCATGCAGGTCTCATCCATGGCCGGAAGCGCTCCAACCTCATCCACAGCCAAGAGAGAAGATAAGTGGTCTGGAGCGCGACCGTGCAATGCAGAAAGTAACCGCCGTGGGAGGACAACAGCAGCGAAGGCGCAGCTACGACATCGGCCAGCATCAGCAATGCGTTGGAGGTGCCCAGTCCCACCATGGTCCACTTGGCTTCGCGAGACCCAGCCGGGGGGAGAATCAAGGTGAGAAGGCCCAGCAGGAGGAGCACAATCACTGCGCCGCCGGCCAGATCGAAAATGTGCGAGGGACGAAACCTGATAAAGGAAAACTGCGAGTCCTGTGTCCCTCGCGCCATTCGGTGCAGCAGAAACATGAAGTCTATGGCGGCACAGGCCAAACCATAGGGAAGGATCGCCTTGAGCGGGACGCCAGGCAGTGACGAACGAAAATAGCCCAATGCGACCACGAAAGTGGTCCCCGCCATCATCAGCGTGGCATATGGAAAAGTCGCAAGCGCAACCGCCTGCAGGGCACACACCCCGGCCCAGTCGTACCAGGTCGAGGACCGCAGCACACGAATCTGAAGCGCGAGATAGAAAAGCAGAAGCGCGACCGGAATTTGCGGAAAAAAGACGCGGATGTAGGGCAAACTCAAAGTTGCAAATCCGCCCAGGGAGGGAAGATGCAGCCAGGCCACGAGCAATGACTTGAGCACGCCGAAGTTAAAAAAGAAGAGCAGGGTTATCCCCAGCCACTGTACTAGTGATGTCTCCGCGGGCAGCGCCACCCGAAAAAAGCACAGGGCGCCAAAACAGATAGCGGCCCACCAAAGCCAATTCCAGATCAGCACAGTCCACCAGAGGTTGGGGCCGACAATTGTCTCCAGCCATCCAAACACTCTGAACGCAAGATCGAACGTGAGATAGCCAAACAGGCCTGGCTGCATCGGAGTGCCGTAGTAGGGATTTACTGCAGGCTGAAAGTGCGACGAACCCAGCTGGCCCAGATTCAGGTAAAGACTAAGGTCCGCAGCAAAAGAAAATGGAACCTGCCTTGATTGCAGCATTCGGCTGGTAGCCAGGTACGGATAGCTGTAAATGGCGAGCACGACCAGAAGAATCACGACTGTCGCCATGCGTCGGTTGAAAGACGCTTGTGGGCTATCGATCAAGATTCCTCCGCGTGATCAAAATAGCACACCGCTCCGGCGCATTCTGAACGACGATCCATGAGTCTTCCGAGCCCAGATTCCTTGCGTCCTTGGAGGCTTTCTTTGCGTCCTTTGCGGTTTAGACTCTGACAAGACTTGCGGTACTCGAACCGCACCACCGTGCGAAGAATCCAAGGCGCCGCAAAAGTTCGCCCCCCGAACCCCGCACCGCAATTGATACGTCCCTTCGAGCGGTTTCCCCCTTGCTCCTGCACTTTGCAGCCATGTAGAATCGCCACACTTTCAACCTCCAATGTTCGAAGAAGGCGCGCACTGATGCGCCCGCAATCATGCTGTTCAGCGATGCCATGTACCATGACGCGCTCCGGACTGGCAGATGGTGGCCATGATTCATAGCATCGATTCGCGACCCGCCGGACTCTCGGTGGTGGTGCCGGTGTACCGCAGTGCAGCCATCCTGCCCGAGTTGCTGCAACGTCTGGAGAAGGTCCTCAGCAGAATTGCATCGGCTTACGAACTGGTGCTGGTCAACGACAGCAGCCCGGACCAGAGCTGGGACGTCATCTGCCAACTGGCAGAGCGGAATTCCTGGATTCATCCCATTAACTTGATGCGCAATTACGGACAGCACAATGCGCTTCTGTGCGGCATTCGGGCAGCGCAATATGACGTCATCGTAACCGTCGATGACGACCTGCAGCACCCTCCCGAGGAGATCCCGAAATTGCTCACTGTCCTGGCCCAGGGCTTCGATGTGGTCTATGGCACGCCCCAGAATGAAGAACACGGATTCCTGCGGGACCTGGCTTCGCTGACCACGAAGATGGCGCTGCAAAACGTCATGGGAGCAAAGATAGCTCGCCAGGTTTCTGCTTTTCGCGCCTTTCGCGCGGAGGTGGCGGGCGCATTCAGTCACTACGAAGGATCGTTCGTGTCCATCGACGTCTTGCTCACCTGGGGCACAAATCGTTTTGCGGCCGTGCCGGTGGCCCACCAAGCACGCCGACAAGGGACCTCCGGCTACACCTTCCGCAAACTGATCACCCACGCCATGAACATGATGACCGGCTTCACCACGTTGCCCCTGCAATTGGCCAGCCTGGTGGGCTTCGCGTTTACTTTGTTTGGTTTTTGCGTGCTGGGCTTCGTCCTGAGTCGTTACTTCAAATATGGGAATCCGGTCCCCGGCTTCCCTTTTCTCGCTTCGATTGTCGCCCTGTTCTCGGGGGCGCAGTTATTCGCCCTGGGCATCATCGGAGAATACCTGGCTCGCATGCATTTTCGGAGCCTGCAGAAGCCGCCTTATGTGGTTCGGTCGGGCAACACCGGCAGGCCGGTAGAGAGCCTTAGAGTGGGCGGTTCTTCCCGATGACCGCGAAATTCACCCAGGCCGAGGTTTACGATTTCTGGACCAGGCAGGCGCACGAACATGGACAGGCATCCGCCGCCTCGTGGTCCGACCACCGGGTCATCGAGATGGAGATTCGAGAAATCGCCAAACGCCTCGACGATGGCGACCATGTTCTCGATGCGGGCTGTGCCAACGGTTACTCTTCCGTGCAGTTCGCATGCGCTCGGCGGATACGGCTGCGCGGCCTGGATTACGTTCCCAAGATGATCGAGCAGGCACGCTTGCGTGCCGCCGGCATGACGGACAGACTTATGGGCTCGGTCGAATTCGAAGAAGGGGACATCACCCAACTCAAGGAGCCGTCCGAAAGCTATGACAAGGTGGTCGTCATCAGGGTACTGATCAACCTGGGCACGTGGGAACGCCAGGTGCAGGGCTTGCGCGAATGCATGCGCGTGCTGAAGCCGGGAGGGACCTTGCTGCTTTCCGAAGCTACTATGCAAGGCTGGCGCCGGCTCAACGAGTTCCGGGCCGAGTGGGACCTGGACCCGATCCCGATGCCTCCTTTTAATCAGTACCTTGACGAGGAGCAGGTGATTTCGGCCGCGGCGGGTGCGATGCAACTCGTCGAGCTTTGCAATTTCGCCAGCACTTACTATGTTGGCACTCGTGTCTTGAAGCCTCTGCTGGCCCAGGCCACCAAGGCACCGCTGAATGTGGCGGATCCCAATGCACAATGGAATCGATGGTTCTCCGCGCTTCCCGCCGCGGGCGACTATGGCACCCAGAAACTCTTCGTGTTTCGAAAATTATGAGCTACGCCATTCCATTCAACCGGCCTTGCCTGACCGGAAACGAGTACAAATACATCGGCGAAGCCATCGCTTACGGACATGCCTCCGGCGACGGTCCCTTCACCCATAAGTGCCACGCCCTGCTGGAGCAAGAATTGCAAGTCCCGAAAGTTCTGCTCACCACCTCTTGCACCCACGCCCTGGAACTGGCGGCCCTTCTGCTGGAGTGCGGTCCGGCAGATGAAGTCATTGTCCCTTCTTTCACCTTCGTCTCAACCGCGAACGCCTTCGCCCTGCGCGGTGCGCGCATCGTCTTCGCGGATATTCGGCCTGACACTCTAAATCTGGACGAATCTCAGCTCGAACGTTTGATCACTCCTCGAACCCGGGTGATTGTTCCCGTGCACTACGCCGGCGTGGCTTGTGAGATGGACACAATTTCAGCCGTGGCACGCCGCCATGGAGTGCGGATCGTAGAGGACAATGCGCACGGACTCTTCGCGCGATACAAGGGTCGATACACCGGAACTTTTGGATGCGTGGGCACGCAGAGTTTCCACGAAACCAAGAATGTCACCTGCGGCGAAGGCGGGGCCCTGGTGGTGAAGGATCCCGAACTGGTGGCGCGGGCCATGGTCCTTCGCGAAAAAGGAACGAACCGGAACCAGTTTCTTCAGGGTCAAGTCGACAAATACACATGGGTGGACCTTGGCTCCAGCTACCTGCCGTCAGACCTTTTGGCTGCATTCCTCTATGCTCAGCTGGAGGCCCGTATGGAGATCCAGGCCAGGCGCAGGCGGGTCTGGGAGTTTTACTGGCAACACCTGAAGCATTGGGCGCAGGAAACAGGTGTCAGGCTACCGGTGGTCCCGGCCGGGTGTGAGCAGTCTTATCACATGTTTTATCTGATCATGAATTCGCTGGCGGAACGCCAGGCGCTGATCTCACACCTGAAGTCCCAGGGTATTCTCAGCGTCTTTCACTATGTGCCCCTGCATCTTTCCGGCATGGGGCGCAGATTCGGCGCCCAGCCTGGGGACTGCCCGATTACCGAGGACTTGAGCGAGCGCGTGCTGCGCCTGCCCTTCTACAACGACTTGACCGAGAGCGATCAGGCACGCGTCGTGTCCGCAGTGACCCAGTTCGGCACAATGGCACGAAAGACCGCACTGGCCTCATGAGCAGCCTCGAACCTCTCGAGGAGTTGAAGACCACGCACCCGGCCCAGTCTGAGTCTTCCGGCGGATACGATCCAGCGTTCTTCCAGCAACTGGCCCGGGTCGAAGACCGCCATTTTTGGTTCCAGGCTCGCAATCATCTGATTTTCAAAATGGGCAAGAGGCTGGTTTCTGCACTCGCTCCGGGATATCGGGTCCTCGAAGTAGGATGCGGCACCGGAAACGTGCTCCGGGTCCTGCGTCAGGCCTGCCCCGACGGCATGGTGGTCGGACTGGAATTGTGGCTTGATGGCTTACGCTTCGCCCGGGAACGATCTGCCGGCCTGCTGGTGCAGGGCGATGTGCGCCACTGCCCTTTTGGAAAACCGTTCGATTTGATCGGCATGTTCGACGTTCTCGAGCACGTCCCGGAAGACCTGGAGACACTACGCGCCCTGCGGAGTGCACTCGCTCCCGGGGGAAGGCTGATACTGACGGTTCCGGCACATCAATACCTGTGGAGTTATTTTGACGAAGCGGCACGGCACTGCCGCCGCTATTCCTCACAGGAGATTCGCGACCGGCTGGTCCAGGCAGGACTCCAGGTAGAATTCCTGAGCCAATTCATGACCTGCGTTTTTCCCCTCGTGTGGCTCTTTCGAAAGCTGAGTTCCCGGAACCAGCGGCCAGGCTCCGCCGACGCGAAGACTCTGGCTCTGAGGGAATTTCGGGTAGTTCCGGTGATCAACGGAGTGCTCACGGCTCTCTTGAAGCTTGAAACCCTGTGGCTAAGCCGTGGACTCAGACTTCCTATCGGGACCTCGCTGATCGTGGTAGCCAGAAGAAAATAAAATCGCGTACGCGTGGCCAGCAACGGCCAATACCCTCATGTGCCCCGAGACTCGATGGACGCGGGCCGCACAACCTGAGCCTTCGACGGACTGAGCCTTGGCCGCTCAAGGCCTATTTGATTTCGCGCAATCGGCCGGTGCTCACGTCATAGACGAATCCTCGCACCGAGACCTCTTTGGGAATCCAGGGATGAGTATGCAGTTTCTGCAGTTGGTGACGTACGTTCTCCTCGATATTCTGAAAGGCAAAGAAGAATGCCGGAGCGATGGCCGCCGTCCCGGTACGGTTCTGGATCCTGGTGCGTAACTCCTGCTCGCTGGCATGCATCAGGCCACAATCGGTGTGGTTAATCACCATAATTTCCTCGGTGTCCAGCAGGTAGTGCGATACCAGCAGCGAGCGCAAGCTATCGTCGGTGACAATGCCGCCCGCGTTGCGGATGATGTGAGCGTCTCCGGTCGCCAACCCCAGGGTGCGGATGGAAAGCCGCGTGTCCATGCAAGTCAGAATGGCAAGCTTGCGCGCCGGCCGCGGAGTAAGGCGGCGCAACTCGTGTGTGCGCGAGTAGATTTCGTTTGCTTCCAGAACTTCGTCAATCACGCTCATGGCCAGCCCAGTCTAGCAAAAACTGGGAATGCCAGAACTCACCACCCTATTTCCTGGTTGCGGTCGGAAGATCGCGATTACACGCAATATAAAAAGGCGCCCACTTTTGCGGTAAGTTGTGAGTCGTCAGAAAACCACACTTACCGAAAAGGAGCACCTTTATGGGCTCTGAACGAGAATCTGGATAAATGCGCATACTACGCGGCTTTCTGAAGAACGAGGAATTCGGTCTTGGTGGCAGCTAAGCGCTGCGCCTTCAGCAGCAGGTAATTCATGTCACGGTAGCCGCGTCCTCGACGGAGCAGAGCTTTGATGTTGCCGTTGACTGCCTCAATCACCCCGAGCGGTACCTTCGTCCGGCAGTAGTTCAAAATGCCTTCCAGATGATCCAACAACATGCGGGCTAGTTTCTCCATCGGTTTCAGCCGCTGCCAGCGCAACTGGTCGATCCAGCTCTGCAGGTAACGCAACATGGCCCCTTCATAGGTGTAATTCCACAACTGCGAGAGGCTCTCCTTGAGGAGATAGGCTTTGAGAATGCGCCGGTTCAGTGCAAACAGCGCGTTCAGCTGGCGTCGTTTCCCACGGTCCAGGTTGAGCCAGCTGGTCAAAAGCAGCCAGCGCTTCCCCCGTACCAGATCCCGTGCTGCTCCTCCTTTGCGGAAGAACTCGGCGCGCCGCACTTCGTCCACCGCTTGGCTGGCATGCTGCAGAATGTGAAACTTGTCGTAGATGATCCGGCACTCCGGCACCCACTGCTCCAGGCTTTGCCGAAACGGTTCCCACATGTCCACACAGGCGGCTCGAATCGCACTTCGTTGAAACGCACTCAGATGCTGCTCGAAAAACTCGTCCAGCGTCTCTTTCTTACGCTCCCGCCCGAACCACAGCGGTTCTCTCGTCTCCAGGTTCGTCACCACCGTCAGAAACTTCTGTTTCTTCCCCAAGTAGATCTCATCGACTCCCATCTGCCGCAAGGCCGGTCGGCGTCGCCCCTGGGCCCAGCGCTCCAGATACCGCAGATCGATCGCCCGCACCGTGCTCGCCGCCAAGCCAAACTGCCGGGCCAATCGTCGTACCGATGCGCTCTCACAGGCTTGTCCCACCGCTTCCTCAAAGCGCTTGCTGAAGGGCGCCTTGCTCGGCAGCAGCGGTACTTTCTCGACCTTGATCCCGCAGTCCGGGCAGCGCACTCGATAGAGCTCGATCACTACCGTCGTGCGGTATTCTGACCACGGCAGATCCCGTACCTCCCGCTCGTAGACCTCGGCAATTTCATTGCCCCTCCGACCACAGCCGGAACACTCCAGTTTGCGGTTCCCGCGCTTGCGTCGCACCCATAGGCGCAGCGTTTTGGACTCTTCGTTGATCTCACTGCGATAGACTCGGTACCCCGGCCATCTCAGAATCTTTGTCCATTCGCTCTCGCTCATCCTACCGAGCGTACTGAAAAATCCCCTCCTCGAGAACCCCCGTCAATCGATCAGTTCTTCAGATTCCTGCACAGAGCACCTTTATGAATCAAGAGAAGTATATCGGCATGGACGTGCATGACGCCACCATTTCCGCTGCGGTGAAGAATGCTGAGGGCAAGTTGCTCATGGAATGCGTGCTGGAAACCAAGGCAGCCACGATTCTGGACTTCATTCAAGGACTGCGTGGAACCCTGGCATTGACCTTCGAGGAAGGGATCTTAGCTGCCTGGTTACACGATCTGCTGAAGCCCCATGTCAGCCGGCTGGTGGTCTGCGATCCGCGCAAGAACGCTCTGATGAGGGATGGCAACCAGAACGATCGGGCGGATGCACGCAATCTGGCGGAGCTACTACGCACCAACCAAGTCAAGGCGGTGTACCACGGGAAGCATGGAACCCGTGCTTTAAAAGAGTTGGGGCGGAGCTATTTGACCCTCACCAAGGATAGTACCCGGGTGATGAATCGGATTAAGTCGGTGTACCGAAGTTGGGCCATTCCCTGTGGGGGCACGAGCGTCTATAGCCGCCGTCATCGTGCCGAGTGGCCAGCCAAGCTGGTGGAACCAGCGGTAAGGATTCGAGCCGAGCATTTGTACCAGCAACTGGATAGCCTCGAACCCGTGCGCCAGGCAGCACGACGCGAGCTCTTAGGGGAAAGTCGCAAGCATGCGGCAGTGAAATTGCTTCGCCAGATTCCTGCGATCGGTCCGATTCGCTCCGCCCTGCTGGTGGCCATACTGCAGACACCCCATCGCTTCCGGACCAAGCGCCAGCTTTGGGCTTACAGCGGTTTTGCCGTCCAGACCTATGACAGCGGCGAGTACCGCATTGTGCGCGGGAAACGGCAACGCAACCGCGAGCGCATCACCGTGCGTGGTCTGAATCGAAACCATAATCACGATCTGAAAAATCTCTTGAAGGGGGCGGCCATCTCGGCCATCGAACGCCCCGGGCCGCTGCAGGATTTCTATGCTGCCCTGGTGGAGAAAGGGATGCGGCCCAGCATGGCCCGTCTCACCCTGGCACGGAAGATTGCCGCTATCACTTTAATCATATGGAAGAAAGGAGTGAGTTTCGACCCCAAACAGTTGCAGCGACAAGCAGCTTGAGCATCGCTGGTGAACAGACTTCCATTCGAAGAGTTTCCCTCTGCTAGTGGTTGAGTCGGTTTCTCGAGATGCTCGGTTCGAGGGAAGTATCAGTCAATGAGATCTGGCCCTGTGTGCATTCGCACCGAGTCACCCATTACACGTTATGGCCGAGTAGGCCCGGGGAATTTCACCCCGAGCCTCTCACAGATCCGGACGTGAACCTCACGATTCATCCGGCTCGTGTCACCCAAAGAAGACTGCCGCCTTCCGCCAAGACAAGGAGTTCCTCCGGTTGCCCGTTGACTCCATCTTGACGTGGGTGACCTGCCCCCTTCGCTCCGCGGGCATTACCCCGCTTCCTCACTACTACGAGGCAGTGCGCCCCTGATCGGTGCATCAGTACTTTCGGCCTCGTGGGGCTTCCACTTGCGCCTTTTCCTTTGCCATCACCGACCCGGTTCTCAAGTTCCGTACAAAAGCCCAGATAAGAGAGTCATGCCGCCTCTACGCCGGACCCCGCATGGCCAGTAAGTAGGTATCTTCCATCCTTTTCCCAGGACAAGAGGGAAACCCTGGTTTGGGTGTCACCTAAGTTATCTTTCGACGCTTCGTCAGCGGTTCGTTTGCACTCATCTCTCTTATCCCCACATGACGTGATCTTATGTCACGCCTTTCTACCCTAACGTTCACCACCGCGGCCTTTAGAACCGAAGCAGCTTAGCAGCCCGTGGTGCAAGTCTGGATACCTGAACAAAAGATGGCGTGATCCACAGGAAGAGTTCGTAGAATGCGCGCATGGCGATGAACAAGCGGAGTGGCGGGGAGAAACAAGAAGATATCTGGATCGCGCACACGGAGTTGGCGGTGGCGCCGGGCCATCCTTTCTATAAGCGGTTGAACGAGTTATTGGAAGGTGCCAGGTTCGACGAGTTTGTGGAGGGATTATGTGCGCGCTTCTATCATGCGCGACTGGGACGACCGTCGCTGCGGCCTGGGATTTACTTTCGGTCGCTGCTGGTGGGGTATTTCGAGGGTATCGATAGTGAGCGTGGGATTGCGTGGCGGGTGGCGGATTCGCTCGCGCTACGGCGGTTTCTGCTGATTGGACTGGACGAGCCAACCCCGGACCACTCGACGATCTCGCGGACCCGGCGCTTGATCAACATCGACACGCATCGCGAGGTGTTCGCGTGGGTTCTGGCACTGTTGGCAGAACGGGGACTGCTGAAGGGGCAGCGGATGGGTATCGACGCGACGACGTTGGAAGCGAATGCGGCGATGCGATCGATCGTACGCCGGGACACCGGGGAAACGTATGAAGAGTTCTTGCGGGGATTGGCCAAGGCGTCTGGGATCGAGACCCCGACCCGCGAGGATCTGGCACGATTGGACCGGAAGCGCAAGAAGCGGACATCGAATAAAGAGTGGAAGAGTCCGGCAGACGAGGACGCACGGGTCGCGAAGATGAAAGACGGACGGACGCACTTGGCGCACAAGGCCGAACACGCGGTGGATCTGGACACGGGCGCCATCGTGGCGGTGACGCTGCAAGGCGCCGACCAGGGGGATACGAGCACGCTGGATGAAACGTTATGCGAGGCGGGTGAGCAGGTGGCAGAACAGATCCGACGGGAGGCCGAGCTCCGGCCCCAGGACAAACCTAAGGTTCACTTGCAAGGGATCGAAGAACTGGTGACGGACAAGGGCTACCACAGTGGCGCGGTGGTACAGCGGATGAAAAGTTATGAGGTACGCACCTACATTCCCGAGAAGAAGCAGAAAGGACGTCGCGACTGGCAAGGCAAAGGCGCCGAGCAGCAGGCGGTGTACCAAAACCGGCGACGGGTGCGGAGCGAGTACGGCAAGAGCTTGCTGCGCCGGCGCGGGGAACTGATCGAACGCAGCTTCGCGCACTGCTACGAGACGGGCGGTATGCGACGCTGTCATCTGCGGGGCCGGCAAAACATTCTGAAACGACAATTGATCCACGTGGGAGCATTCAATCTCAGTCTGATTCTGCGCAAATTGCTGGGAGCAGGCACGCCGCGAGAACTGAGAAATCGTGCGGGGCAGGCACTTTCGCGACTCTTGCGCTTTGTGCTCTGCCTGATGACGACCCTTTGGCCGGCACGTCGACTTACTGTCGCTGTTGGTCAGCGCCTGGGATCATCTGTCCTTTGCCGCAGGCTTTGTCACAGGTCACGAAACATAAGCAGTTCCGCCACGGGCTGTTAGGGCAGTTTGAAGCCTCCTCCTACAAGGCGGCTCCGAAGGGCCTACCTTCATCTTTCGTACAGCATGACGATTTCTCGTCTTCTTGACACAACCCCCTCGGATAACCAGAAATAGCCATAGGCCACGAGCCTCGGATAGAACCATGGTTGACCTTGAGTCGCCATTCGCTTGTTGCTCTCGCAAACTCGACGGTTCCGCTAACTCACCAGACGACACTTATCAGAATGGGCACAAGTCAAACTTCTCCAGGGAAGCCTAATTCCAGTGGGCTGGATCTCGAGAAAACATCTCGACTCCGGTCGAGGCAGAACTTTTTTCTTGACATCCCTCTTTATAGAACCATGGTTGACCTTGAGTCGCCATTCGCTTGTTGCTCTCGCAAACTCGACGGTTCCGCTAACTCACCAGACGACACTTATCAGAATGGGCACAAGTCAAACTTCTCCAGGGAAGCCTAATTCCAGTGGGCTGGATCTCGAGAAAACATCTCGACTCCGGTCGAGGCAGAACTTTTTTCTTGACATCCCTTTTTATAGAACTTATCGAGGGGGACTGCGACCTTGTCTCTGTCGATGACTGAAGGGCTTCGCGCGGCACTCGCACTGGCATGGCTGCTTTCACCGCCATTTCTGACTGCGCTCGCAGTCTTACGCGGGCGGGATGCACCGCAGAATGGGAAGTTGGCAAGAGTCCAAATTGCCACGCCAATTGGAGTGGCGTCTGTTGCGAATTGGGCATTATTCGTTTTCCTTTTCATCAGAGCACAGACCCCTTATGGCATGGTTTTCAAAACATCGGCCTTGACGCACACCTTGTTGCTTTCCTCATGCATAGCTGTCGCAGCCTCGCTCGCAGTATCAAGAGGGCGTTGGCCGTTGCTCTCGCCAATTTTCTTCTGATCACACTTTGGGTCGCTATCGGGTATGCACCGTCGCACTGGCTAAGAAAGTGGGGCTACGGTAATGTCACCGTCGACGGACACCCTGCAACTGCATCCGCCTTCATCGCCCATCCCTGGGACAGCGAAGCGGATGCAATCGTCTTGGTGCATGTACCCGCTGCATCTGACTATTTCCTCAGTTTTGGGGAAGAGAAGGTTCGTATAGCGGGAAAACACGACTACATTCGCTTTCCGTGGGGCGCCTGGAGTTTCGCGTCTCTACAAGACATGGCCTTTGTTGAGCCGTTGCCATCACATCAAATCAACGAGTTTCGAATAGCGTCACCCCAAGGCGCAATCATTTCGATCCAGTTCTGACCTTCCTTCAATCCTCTACTGTTGGTAAATCGCCGTCTCTGTTGTTAAGCGGTGGTTGCGAGTGCAAGCGCCGATTGAGGACAGGTATACAGGTATCTAGACTGGATCGGTCATGTGGGAATTAACTTCCGGAGGAGCCTCGACACCACGGTCTGCTCAGCATCACGCCAATCCAACCGCCAGACAGTATTTCTGCGATTACCCGAACGAGATTGCTACTTGAACGCCTCCACATACACCGAGTGCGGCAGGCCCACGGCATCGCCGGGTTCGAAGGCTGGGACGGTCTTGCCGTAAAGCCGGCTCTGCCCTTCCGCCGATTGCATCACCTCGCCAAATCCTGCCTTGCGCAAGATTTCATCGAGATAGCTGAAGTCAAAGGCGGTCCGGTGCTGTCCATCGCAGAACACGAAATTCGAAAAGCGCCCGCCCAGCGAATCGAAATGGCGCGGGAAGTCGTCGTAGAACCAGTCGTGACGATTCTGCTGGAAGGCGAGGATGGCGTTCGAGAGGCTGGGCACGATGATTCTCATTCCTCCTTCGGCCTTGAGCACCCGCGCGCATTCGTGCAACAGCTTCTCCAGTTCGTCGGGATAGAGATGCTCAATCATGTGCGTGGAGTAAATGGAATCAACCGAATTGCTGGCGAAGGGCAGCCCACAGCGAACATCGAGCCAGACATCGGTTTTCTGCATCGGGTTGGCGTCGATGTTGACGAAACCGGGCAGGTATTTCGGACCGCAGCCCAGGTGCAGATCGAGGCGGCGCCCGTTCCCCGATCGCCCCGCATGACGCAGCTTTTTCACCCAGTAATTCGGCCACGTTGCTTTGGCAATCAGCAGGAAATAAATATCCTTGTAGCGTTGATGAAGCACGCTCAACCTCAGCTCAGAAAATCACGACGCCCTTCGTCTTCGAACGGAGTCAATTGTAGCAACAAGATTCTCCGCCAAATTCAAGAGCTCATCGACATGCCGCTTCCAGGAGAACGCGCGCGACCGCTCCTGCCCGCGGTCCGCAAGCGTCTTGGACAGCCCGCTCGCGACCGCAATCCGGCAGACCCGGTCGGCCAGTTCTTCCGGCGAAAAACGCGGGAAGTAAAGCGCGGCGTCCTGGCAAATTTCGCGATGCACCGCCGAATCCGCGGCCACAATGGGCAAACCGCTGGCCATGGCTTCCACCAGGGGATGCGCGAAAGACTCCGCGTAGGCCGGCGCAACATACAGGTTGCACTCGTGATATACCCGGTGCAGCAGTGAGTAAGGGACCGCGCCCAGTTCCACCACGATATCGCTGACGCCGAGTTGTGTGACCAGGGCCGAAGCTCCCCGCGCGCTGTAACTTCCAGGATTGTCCTGCGAACGCAGCCGGCAGGTGAGAAAAAGTTTCAACTTTCGGCCGCCCAGGCGCTCGCGCAACCGGGGGAGTGCGCGCAGCAGGGTCTCAAAATTCCGGTAGTAGTTGTAGTGGCTCACGTAGAGTAGACGCAACGCATCTTTGTCCAGATCAAGTTTCTGCCGGATGTCGGCGGCCAGGGGCGTCTGATCGCGGAAAAAAGCCTCGGGGTCGAAACCGTGATGGATGGCCACTACGTCATGGCCGGACCATTGGCGCAACTCCTGTGCGAAAGCTTCGCTGGGAGCGACCGTCGAATCCGCCCACTCTATGGAGCGTCGCGCCAGGCTGCCTTTTACCCGCGTATCAAGCCACAAACCATACTCGCCGCGCTGGCGCACATCTCGCAGAAAATCGCCGGAGGTGTAAAGCGAGTTGCGTGAAAGCAGGACCTGCGGTACCGGAGCCTTACGCAGCGCAAAGTTGCCGATGGAAAACAGCACATCGGCCCCGCTTTGCCGGATCGCTGTCGAAAGCGTCGTCTGCTCCTGCCAGAAACGCTTCAGCGCCCCGGCTGGAAGATTGATTTCAGGCAGTGCAACCCGGGGCAAGGCGCCAAACTCCCGCCGCAGCTGGGGGCTCACGGCGGCCGTCACCTGCACTCCCTCGTGGGCGGAAAGATGGGGAAGAACATTGCACAGGTAGGTAAGTCCGCCGCCGGAGCTGGCCGCCAAACCGTTGAGGAACAGATGCATTATCGCTCGCTGGCGGCGATGTTTGGATTTCGCCCCAGCGTCGCGAAGCCGAAGTCACTAAGGGGGCGATAAACGGCCACGGGCGCAGCCGAGGGCAGGATGTCCAGAAAGGAAAATGCCAGCACCCAGAAAAAGACCGTGAGATAGTAACCCACCGCGAAGAGCCAGTCTTCAAAACCGGCATGGACCAAACCCGCAGTCAACACCATGGCGACGGGAATTACGTAGTGGTGAACGTTTGCGGTGCGGCGCAGCCAGGCGAAGATGCCGCCAAGTTTCAAAGCAAGCATCAGCACCAGCGTCACAAAGGGAAGGACGCCCAGCAATCCAACTCCCTCCAGGATCGCCAGGTAACTGTTCCCGTGTTCACGGGTAGCAGCGGAGACGGTGGAATACGCGCCCAACGCCACATCGTCCTCGGAGTTGTTCAGCCCGGTGCCGAACCCGCTGCCGAACCAGGGATGCTGCTGGATGACCGAAACAGTTTCATCCCACGGTGTCAGACGCGATTCCAGCAGTCCACCCTCCTCGTGGCCCTTGTAGAGAAATGTCATCGCTAGAGAAGAGTCCTGACGCTGAACCGGCATGTCCGCCATCGGCTCGGAAGGGATCAATGCAACCGAGAGGGCTGCCATACACACAAACCCGACCGTCCCTTGAATCAGCAGCCGGTAACGCCGCAAAGCCACGCAAGTCAGGCAACAGGAGATTAAGGCGGCCAATATTCCCGCCCGCGCCTGACTATAGAAAAGAAGTGCAATGCTTAACATCAAGACGAAAATCGCTCGCCGTTGCCTGGTCTTTCCCTCTACGGTCAGCACTCCCCAAAAAAGCAGAGGCACGGCCACCACGCCCATGATGGCGCCCAAAGAATTGGGATTGCCATAGATGGGCTTCCGCAAACCCAGATAAAAGACCACCGAGGCGTACACCACCATCTCCACCACAAACAATAACCGGGGAAAGAATTTCTCTTCCCGTCCGCCCAGCGCCAGGCGAGCCCCGGTGGAAGCATAGAGAAAAAGCATCAGCAAGCTCAGCGCCTTCATGAACGACACTATGGGAAATGAGGACACGGCAGCGGAAACCAGCGCCGCCAGGATCGTGAACATGGCCACCAGGTGGAAGGTGGAAAAGCGAGGATGCGCACTCCGGATGTAGAGCGCGAAGCCCACAATTGCACCCACGGCCAGGACCGCCCAACGCCCCGCAGTCCATACCGTGCTAAAGGGGACCGACATGCCCGCCCACAGAAAGGCCACAACGAGGACCGGGAAGAATCTTTGTTCGTACTTCCAGATCGCCGCCAGAAGGCCCTGCAGGAAGAGCAGTGCTCCTAGATAGTAGGCGTTGCCCAGGTAGGCCGGACGGTAGAGCGCCGCGCCACCCGCCAGGAGGCTCATGGCCAGAATTACGCCGGGAACGATGAATTTTGAAAAGCGACTATTCATGGCCTCGCCCTCCGGCCGCCAGCGTCGCCCGGGCAATACCGGCGGCACAGGCTGCGGGCGAATATCTCAGAACAAGCTCCCGGCTATGATTTCCCATCTGCGTACGCAGCGCCGAATCCCGCCCCATTTCTTCCATGGCAGACGCGAGCTGGATTACGTCTCCTCGACCAATCACCCGTCCATTCCAGTGATCCTGGACCAGGTCCGCAGCGCAGCCCGCGGCATCGCTTGTGATTACCGGCAATCCGCAGGCCATGGCTTCATTCACAACCAGCCCCCAGGTGTCCGAATGCGACGGAAATACGAAGCTTTCAGCCAAGGCATAATAGCTGGCGAGTTGATCGCGCTGCACGAAGCCAGTGCATCGAACCTGCCCGGGCGCAATCTGCCCCGCTCGACGAGTCACCTCCTCGCGAGCATTCCCCTCTCCCACTAAAACCAGACTGACGACTGTGCGTAATTCAGGAGTCAGTTTGCCATAGGCTTCAAGCAGATCAAACACTCCTTTTTCCCGGACCAGTCTGCCCACGAACAGAAAAAAACGCGGCGCCAATTGCAATGCCTGACGGTGCCTCTCTGCCCCCTGACGAACCGCCGCTGCCCGCTGCGCGAAAAGTTCTGAATCGACCGCATTGGGCGCTGTAAAAATCTCCTCCTCGGTCACCCCATAATTCCTAACGTACTGCATCGAAGACTTTCCGGGTACAACAAATGCGCTGCAACGCCGGATGAATCCCCTTTTCAGGAATTCGATCATCCCGTTACGGCTGCGAATGTCCCGCTCCGTGCTCTCTACCCACAAAATGAACGGGACCCGACGCCGGCGTGCCCAGCGCATGGCCTGCCATGAAGCCAGATAGTTGTAGCCTCCACACAGGATGGCGTCCGGGGCCGCCCGCTGCAGTCCCTTCTTCAAGCCGCGGTTCAGCAGCAGGTTGTGCCCGGCAAATTCCCGCCGCCAGGACGGCAGGACCTGGTACGAAAAGCGAATCTCATCCTTATAAATCAGCCAGTCGCGCAATTTAGGATCGCTCTCCGCCAGAAAGATCACCTGCAAGTCTATCTCCTCGCGCTGGGCCAGGGCATTGAATACCGGGATACGGTAGGGGGCGATGATCTCCGTCAGGATGACCAGCCGCCGCCTCATGCCTGGCACTCCCGGTAGAGCCGGAACAAGCGCGCTGCCTGGTGGCCCAGGCTGTATCCCTGCAGGATGGTCCGACGCGCCGCCTGACCAAGGCTTCGCCGCAGATCAGTCTCCTGCAATATCCTGACCAGAGTATCGGTTAATTCCTGCAAGTCGCCCGCCCCTACTAGACAGCCGTTGACTCCCTGCTCAATTACTTCGTCAATTCCCTGGTCGCGGCATGCGATGACCGGTCTCCCCGCCGACATTGCTTCCAGATATACGCATCCCAGTCCTTCGTACCTGCTGGGCAACGCGAACACCGTCGCGCGCCGCATGGCGTCGGCGACCTGGCGACGGCCCTGCCGTCCCCGAAAGTTAACCTTATCGGCTATGCCTAATTCGTCAGCCAGCTTCTGCAAACGAGGCCGTTCGGAACCTTCGCCGATGATCTCCAGCGAAAGTCTGGGAAATTGATTCTGGATGGCGGCAAGCGCTCGCAACAGCAGCTCGTGGCCCTTGACCGGGATGAGATTCCCGACGCTCAGAATTACGGGCTCGTCCGTTTCATTATCGGAGGGGGCAAACGCATCCGGGTCAACTCCGTTATAGATGACCGTCGTGTTCACGCGTGGGCCGGCACCCTCGATCACCCGATCGCGAACCTTTTCACTGATGCAAATCACCGAACACGCCGAGCGATATACAGAACGCGATACGCGGGCACACCACTCCCCCGCCCGGCCTTTGACCTGGCGACTGGAAAAGGCATCGAGGCCATGCACCGTCACCACGAAGGGTATTTTCAGCTCCCGGCTGAGCAGGGTGGCAGCATGGCCACAGGGCAGGGCGGAATGGGCGTGGATCACCTGTACCGGATGCGAACCATGCAGGCGCCGGAGTTCAGGCAACAATCTGGCAAAAAGAAAAGCCCCCGAACTTGACAGTCCCCAGCCGCCGGGCAGGGAAAAGAAACGTACCCGTCGTGCCGGGACCGCAGAGTCGCTGACCAGTGTTCCGCCTCGATAAAACGGCTGCACCTCCCGCACGATGTTTGCCACCCCCAAACGCGCCAGCTCCGCCAGCGGTTCAGCCACAAAACAGCCCTGGGCATCGTCTCCCAACACCGGATAGAAGGGGGTCAGGGTCAGGACATGGAGCGGCTGTTTTGGCGTGAACAATTCCGGGATGGTGGAACCGGCGGCAGTCATGCGGCACGGGCCGCCGTCTTTCGCGACATCACTTCCAGAAACACTTCTTCCCAACGGCGGGCGATGGAGTCCCAATCGAACTTCTTGCAATGCCTGCGGCCGGACTCTCCAAATTTCCGCCGCTGCGTCGGCGACGCGATCAGCTCTCCCAGCCGGCCAAACAACTCGGCATCCGAACCCACCAAGTAGCCGCTCTCGCCATTCACGACTGTTTCCGGCTGATAGTCATTGCGCGCGATCACAGGCAGGCCGCAGGCCGCGGCCTCCAGCAAGACCTTAGGAGACCCTTCCCAGGTGGAGGGAAACAGAAAAATATCAGACTGCTGGTATTGCTGCTTTAACTCTTCCGCTCCCAGCAAGCCGGCAAGCCTGACGTTTGCGAGATGCTCGCGCTCGATCCGCTCTCTCAATTCGTCTGCCATGAGCCCTTCGCCGACCAGGACAAAATCCGCTCCCGAAAAGCGGGCCGCTGCCTCGAGCAACAATTGCGGCTGCTTGAACGGCCGCAGCGATCCCACAAACAAAACTACCGGATGAGAATTGGCTGGGCGGTCCCATGCCGGGATAAAAAAATTGGTGTCTACGCCCGTAGGCACGATTTCGCTGGGCAGGTTGTATTCCCGCTGCAGGCTTCGCTTCACTGACCCTGCGTTGCTGAACAGGTAGTCGCAGCGCAGGACAGTCCGCTCCCAGAGGTCGACCGCTTCGGGCGCGATCGTGGGCTCATTCTTCAGGTCCGATTGCGACTCGATGGCCGCGATGGTGATGCGCCTGTCCTGCCAGCGTCTTCGCAGCCCCATATAGAGCCGGCTGGCCGGCGACGACTTCACGTAGAAGAGAATTTCATGGCGGCCCAGAACAAACTCTCGGAAGATTCTGACCGTACGCCGCCGCTGCGGCAGGCGCACCAGCCTCGTGTTGGGGCGCTGCTCCACGGCGCGATCGGGCGGCCCCTGGCAAAAAACGCTGACGTGGAAGCGATCTGGATCCAGCCGCCGGATGATCTCGCGGGCATTGGTCATCTGGGCATTGGTAAGACCCTGGTCGGCCAGGCTGTCCACGAGGATTCGCACAGGGGTCATAGGCGACCTGACCAGCAACCGCGTCTCATAAGGCGCAGTGCGGTCATGCTAAACGCAAGTCCGGACGGTGGGGCTGGACCATTCTAGCCGAAGTGGCCAGGCGAAAATCGCGCAAGCGCGCGGCCATGCGGCAGTCTGCGTCGCGCAATTGCACGGCATCCGATATATGCTGCCGGGCCCGGTCGAGCAGCCGCCGGCGCACTGCTTTCTCCGCCCCCGGCGGCAACGGCCGCAGCTCACCGGGATCTGCCTTCAGGTCGTACAACTGCTCGGTCGCCGAATTGAAGTCGAGCACCAGCTTGTAACGCGCCTCGCGCACCGCCAGCAGGCGCGCCTGCAACCGATCTTCCACCACAAAGGGATTCCTACATCCGGAAATGCACTCGATGACGGCATCGTTTTCCCAATCCTCCCCCGTATCGAGCAGGGTGGCGTGACTGCGTCCTCGGAAACTGCCGGGCGCGGGAACTTCAAGCAGGTCCAGCAACGTGGGCGCCAGATGCAAAAGGCTGAAAGGAGCACCTCTAGTTCCGGCGGGCAGTCCGGGTGCGCGCAGCAAGAGAGGAACACGCACCAGTTCTTCAGAGACTCTCGCAGGCGGATGGTAGCGGCCGCCATGTTCAATGAATTCCTCGCCATGATCGGCTGTGAGAGCCATGACGCAGTTTTCCCACACGCCCAGGCTTCGCAGCGCGTCCACCAGGCGCGCCACCTGCGCGTCAACCCACCGAATCCCAGCGTCGTAGAGAGCGACGATGTCCTTCCGGTGCCGCCGCAAACGCGACGCGCCCAGGTCGCCGCGGTTCCAGTACGAATTCAGGTAACGCGCTCGCAAGGCATTTAGTGAACCCTGCCCCATCAATTCAAGGGCCTCGCGTCGCGGGTAATACGGCGAATGCGGGTCCATGAAATGCACCCAGAGAAAGAATGGCTGGCCCGCGATGCCGGTCAGCCAGTGGCGGGCACGGTCAACAATCACATCGGCTGCCGGAAATCGCCGCAACTGATCGAGCGACGGGGCCGGGGCGGACGCCAGCCGCTGGCAGTACTGAAAATAGAGTTCATCATAAAGTGCCCCAACCGGACCCATCGCGTGCGAAACCTTTGTCAGACGCCGGTTCCATCGGCTCGGCGCTCTTGTGTTCTTCTCGCTGTCAGACACTCCGGGCGCGGCCTCGGAATCCAGAAAATCCTGGAACACGCTAAATCCGAAATCGTACCCAAAATGCCGCGAAAGATAGGGGTTGGCCGCAAGAAAAGCTGCCGTCGCACGGCCAGCGTCGTCCAAGGCAGAAGCGATCGTTGGTTCCCCCGGGGCCAGCCCAACCACGTCCCGCCCCAGGCCAAGTGGATAACGCGAAGCCATCACAGCAGGAAATGAAAAATAGGTAGGAGCACCGGCCACAATCGCGTTGGAAAATGTCAGGCTCCCGGCAGCGAGCGAGTCCAGGAAAGGTGTGGTCGGGAGCGGGTAGCCGAGAAAGCCGGCATGGTCGGCCCGGAAGCAATCCACCGTGATCAGCACCAGCGATCGCGGAGCTTTCATGTCAGCTCGCCCCCGGCGCGGCGCATCTCCACTTGCCGTTGCCTTGCTTGACCTCAACGGAAACCGGCCCGCGCGGACCTTTGAATTTGCCCCGGCTCACCAGTTCGTACATGTCCATATCGTGCAGGTAAAGCAGGTTGGGGTGTTTCGCTTCCAGCGCGCCCAGAAATTCATCCAGCACGCGCAAGGCCGGGCCGCGAAAATCTTTCAACGAGGAATGGAAATTGATGGAATGGATGGAAATAATCGCCGGGATGCCGCGTTCGAAGCAGCGCTCCGCCAGCTGCATATATTTTTCCAGAGACAGGCCGCGTTCGAAGGGCTCAACATCGATGGTGCGATGCAGGTTCAGCATTCCGCAATCGTCCATGTGGGGAGGCAGCGCGCCGCCGCTGCCATTCTGTGCCACCCGGACACCCCATTGCGACCAGGCCCGGCGAGTGTCGTCGTTGGCGCGATACCCCGGAGCGCACGCCGACAGCGGAGCGGTACCGAAAAACTCTTGAAATTCGCGCGCTGCTTCGGCAATAAGATTTGCCTGGATATCAGCCTCCAGAAATCCGGCCTGCGGCTTTTCAGGATTGCAATACTCATATCCGATCCAGGGCATGCGCCAGTAAATGTAAGGTGTCTCCGCCTTCCACAATGTATGCAGCAGGTTGTTGCGCTCTCCATGTACGGTCAACGCACGCTCTACCGCGGGCCGGCAGAAATGGGTCAGGCCGTGGAGCGCCGGATAGAAGACATCGTCCGCAATGCCCTGCCGGTAAGCTTCGAAAAGTCCCGGCCGTTTCCACGCGCCGGGCAGACCCTGGCTCAACGATAAGAGTTGAGTATCCTTAAACCCGGTTTCCGCGATCTTCTGGAAATCCAGGTTGGCCAAAAGAAAGTTCATCACCATGCAGGCCGGACGCCCGGTGGCATCGCGATGCCGCTTCAGCATATCCCGCAGCGCGATCACATCGTCGGCGGTTTCGAGGGAGTAATAATCGTAGGGATTCTCCCCCAGGTGAATTCCGCTGGCGCGAAGCTGCTCGTACCCCTCGCGGTCGCGCACGCCCACCCGCCCCCAGTCATCGCTCTGCACAAGAACCAGGGGACGACTGAACCAGAGGCCACGAACCTCGGGCTTCGTGCCCCACGCTCTCAGCTTGTCAACGAATGTGAGCATCCGAGTGAAACCCATCGCCTGCGCGTTCCGTCAAATATCGATTCATCTGGTGCAAAAGCATGGTGCAGGGCCGACTCTACTTTCGGGCCCGGGCACAATAATTCCCAGCCATCTGGTCGTTCTCGCTCAAAGACAACTTCTCCAGGCTCAACCCCGCGATATTAATGATCGGAAAGACCGTCAGCCGCAACAATCGTCGCACAATTTCGTACCTGGCGAAAATGTTGAGACCGGCGTTGATCAGCCGGCAGAACCCGCCCAGACTAAATACCTCCGGAACAATCTCGACCTGGGAAAAAGGCGAAAGAATCGAGCGCAGTCCGGAGCGCATATAACGCCAATGTTCGTCATCCACAAAGCGAGGGCTCACTGCCCCAACGCTCATCAACAGCACGCCTCCCGGCTTCAGCACATCGTGCACCTGCTCGGCCGCGAGATGAGGTCTGGGAAAGTATTCAAACACGCCCGTCGCAATGACCAGGTCAAAAGTATTGGCCGGGAAAGGCAATGACTCTCCTTTTCCCACCACATTCACCAGTTGTGTCCCCACAACATCGATTGCCACATATTGCCCGACTCTTTCCTGGAGCAACGGACGATAAGGCTGATAACGTCCTCCGATATCCAGCACCCGCAAGTCCTTTCCGGAAATTTGTCCCATCCAGTCTGAGATCAACTGCGCCCGCCGCCGCAGCACCAGATAATTGGGATTCGTGATCGAGGGACAAAGCCTATCCTGCGCCAGCTTTTGCAATTCCTCCAGCGAATAGTGCTCTCCCACCATTCCCCCATGGCATACGTTTGAAATCTGTCTGCGCCCTCAGAGATAGCCCAGGTCGCGAAGTCTCTCTTCAATCACGCGCTGCTCGGCTTCGTCCATTTTTACGGCGTCGTCGCGCAGCAGTTCACGCAGGAGAAATTCCAGGAACCCCTCCAGGCTGCCGTATCGAGACCCGAAACGTCGCTCCGCCTCATCGCAGAGGTCAGCCAGCAAATGCACCTCACGCAGGTTATTCGGCATCAGGCATTCGCTCCGGTCCCCACCACGCCGCGCAGTCGCAACCATGCTGCCCGGGCAATCAGGCGGTCATCTTCATCCAAACCAACCGCCAGTGCGATCACGACAAAAACCAGGTACGCCGACACCAGAACGATCGCCAGCGTCATCCAGGCCGGCAGAATTCCGGCCAGGGCGAAGCGCAGGAGCAAGAGGGCGCACAAATTGCCCGCCAAGGGTGGCAGCAGGCGAAAATAGCTGCGGTTGTAGGGAAACAATCCGAGTTTGCTCCGCACCTCGCGGAGATACCATACATTGCTGATCGCATTGGTCAGCGCGGCGGCGAGTGCAGCGCCGGACAGGCCCAACCTCGGAATCAGCAGCAGGCTCAGGCCCACGATCACCCCCGCCATAACGGCCTGAATTCGTATCAGGCGGCGTTGCTGCCCGGACATGAGCAGCAGGTATCCGACCGAGCCCACGCCACAATTGATCAGCTGTCCCAGCGTGCCGATTACCAGGATGGTCCAGCCCGCTTCAAACTCGGGACCAAAAATCCTCATTAGCTCACGCGCGAACACGATGATGACACATCCCAGAGGAAGCGTGAGCCCAAGAATCCACTTGGTAAGGGTCTGGAATAGGCGGCCCAGCAGTTCGCGCTGATCACGCGCGTGAAGGTCTGCGATGGTGGGAGAGAATATCTGGTTCACCGACTGGAGGACGGTAGGCACAAACGCCACCAGCGCAGCCGCCATGGCATAGATTCCCAGTTCCCGCGCATTAAGGTAGAAGCCGATCAGGATTTTGTCGGCTTGTGACATGACGAAGCCCAGAGCGTCCATGGCGAATACCACTGCCGAGAACGAAATCACATCCTTCTCGATCGACGCCAGCCCACCGGAGAACGCACGCGCCGCCTTGGGCGTCAGCTTCCAGACCGCGAAGGCCAGCAGGACGATCACCACGAATGCACTCGCTGCCTGGGCAAAGATGTATCCCCAGAGACCGAAGCCCGCCGCGACCAGCCCCAGAGTGAAGACCATCGTCAGCGGGTTGCCGATGAAGCTGGTGATGACGGTGCGGCGGGCCACGTCTTTGTAACCCGTCAACGCCTGGCCCAGGAAGCCAGTCAAGGCGCCGAAGATCATGATCAGCGCGAATAAGCCCAGGTACCGGTTCAACGCGGGGGTGTGATAGATGTGGGCCGCCACCCAGGGTCCAACCAGCAGCATCGCTCCGCCCAGCAGAAGATTGAAAAACAACAGGAGCGCAATGCTGCGCACCAGAAAACCGCGCAGCAAGTCGAACTTGCCGGTAGCGCTATAGCCCGCCACGAAGCGCACCGCCGAGTAAGGCAGGCCGAGGGCGTTGAAAATACCCAGCAAGCCCACGATCGTCATACCCAGCGCATAGATGCCGAGGGCCTCCGCGCCCAGCACCCGGGCCAGGTAGATCTTGAACAGGTATCCTGCGGCCGCAGTAAAAATCGTGCCCGCAAAAAACACCGCCGAATGGCGCGAGATGTGCCCCATCTGCTGGCGAAAGGTCGGGGCCTCGGCCAGCCTGGGTTCAACCTCCAGCAGGACGTCGGCGGACGGCATTTTTGCGGGCAATGACATGATGCAATTAGGCGCGGACTTTTATTGGCTCCGAAAACGAAGTCGTGCGCAAGAGCAAGTCTCGCAGTTGCGCGGGCTCCATGGTCTCCCACAGGTTGGGCCGCAACTCAACCGTCGTGCCCCTCATCTCCAGCAGGCGAGGAATTTCGCTCAACTCGGCGGCCGATTCCAAGACCTGTCCGATGCCGAATTTCGCGAACTGCTCGAGGTATCCTGAGGTTGTGTCCCGCAACCAGGCACACAGGAATACCGGGATCCCCTGGGCGGCGCACTGCAGCGCCACCGTGGATTGCACGGTCAGGCCGAAGCGAATATTTCTCCATAGTTCAGGCGAGGGCGTCCCTGCAATCACTCCGATCTGCGGTTCATTCTCCGGCAGATATTTTCTCAGGACCCGCCGGTGTCCTCTGACGCTCTCAAAAGGATGTATCTTGAAGACGAGTTTCAGCTTGCAGGCTTGCGACAGTGACCATAATTTGGGCAAGAGATCACGGTACACCTCTTCCGTGCGCCATCCCATCGCCTGATAGGGTTCGGTAAAAAACACTAGCCAGGGTTCGCTCCGCGGGGCCGCGGCTTTCGCTGGGTCCGGACCGGATGGCAATCCCTGCCCGCCCAGCACTACTTTTGCCGCAGGCACGCCGCACGACCGCAGCAGGAAGTCGCGCTCGATTTCGCCTTTGGCCAGATAGATGTCCGCGTGCGGCGTCTTCACCGCCATCTTCGAATCCATCGCCCCGTGGTGGCACGCCAGAGTTGGGATGCCGCGGTTTCTGGCCAGAATCAGCGGAAGTCGAGTGTAGGGATTGCTGTCATCGCAGCACAGGCATCCGACGATGGTTTCAGATTCAAAGACCTGCCTCCACGCGTCACGCACCGCAATTCCCCACCGCATCAAGCCCGGAATCCGGTCCAGAATTCCAGTCGCATTCGCGGCCGAGTATTCTTCCGCGCCGGCAATCAAGCGTTCTTTGAGCAACTCCCATGCTTGAGCCAGAGCTGCAACCTCACCCGAACCGGCGGTGACAAAGTATGGATCCAGTGAGGTGGTTGAAACATTCGCTGGAACAGCGTTCAATCGGCCGCTCTTTCTGGCATACACCAGAAGAAAACTCTCCGTCGGCAGCAGCGCTGCATAAGCCACAGCGCTGCGCGAAACGTTGACGTATGCGGAGGGCAACAGCACAACCGGATTCCCGGAAGTCCGGCGTCGGTGAGCAAGCCGCCGCCGCAAGGCGTGTTCGCGGTCGAATTTGTCCTGAACAACCTGGCTGATCTGCGCCGTGTCCAGCTGGGCAAAAACGCTACGATAGTGTTGCGCCCATCGCCGGACGGGATGAGATCCAGCCTCGACCCTGACCTGCTGCGCTCCCGTCAATGCTTGCAATGCCGTGGCCGCGGCGCCAGGCCGGCTGGCATACAACTCGCACCCGCCCTTCAGTTCCCGCGCCAGGCGTCCGATCAGAATCAGCTGGCGCAGGTCACTCTCGATCAGCAGCGACAGCACATCCCACCAGTCGATTCCCCATGCATCCACCCACTGGCCCATCCCGAGTTGCAGCAACTCCCGGAC
This sequence comes from Terriglobia bacterium, assembly GCA_963803605.1. Lineage (GTDB taxonomy): Bacteria > Acidobacteriota > Terriglobia > Terriglobales > Acidobacteriaceae > JAIQFF01. The sequence continues at coordinate 173,496 of CAWDNG010000018.1, read as the reverse complement.
CCGCCGCAAGTCCTCCCGGCCGTGGGTAAAGTCGTACAGGCTGACGACCCGGGTGCGAGTCTGCTGGCTCCACATCTCGTAGGTTGGGGCCGGCGCGCGGCCCAGATCTACGAGCAGGTCCCATCCCTTGTCCAGTCCGGGAATCGGGTCGTCGGGATGGAGCAAGAGCACTTTCATGGTTTTACGTTTTCCGCGGATGCGCGACCGACCAGCCGTCGCACCCAGTGTTCCAGCCGAGGCGAAGACTTCACCGCCGCCGCGGCGTGATAGCGCACCGTTTCCCGCAAACGCACCGCCCGTGAATCCGTAACCGTAGCGTGCAAGGTTTGGCGGTACGCGCAGGCGAAGCGCTCCTTGTAGCTTTCCTCGCCCAGTCCCAGATCCAGAACATGTATCTCGGGATCATCACAAGCTTGCTCCACCATCTTGCTGAGCAGGCAGAACCCGGGAGAAAACTGCCGCCACCGGGCATCAAAAGTGGGCTGGTAGTAGAACCAGCTTCCCGAAAACTGGAATCCGTAATTCCAGGCCACGGGCTCGTCGCCGGCCAACAGGCGAGTCAAGACCAGCCAGCCAGCCTCGGAAAGCAGTTCGGCCAGCCCGTGGAGAAATTTCTGCCGCTCCGCACTGGCCAGATTGCTCGCCCGGCCACGAGCGTGAAAGCGGGCCACATGAGCCTCCACAAATCGTGGCAGCCCTACCTGGATACGGTTCCACTCCCTGAGATGATCCACCGTCACCAGGCCCGTCTTCTCCAGCCCCTTGAGGTAAGCACGAACGGCCTTGCGTTTGACCGCCGATTGTTTCAACTTTTGCCGCTCCGCCGTGGAACCGAGCACGATCTGGGCGCAGCGGTAAGCCGGCCGCGAAAATATCATGTATCCGTGCCCTCCCGCCGAACTCCGCAGTGTTCGCGATGTGGCCGAGTCGGCCGGCAGATTTGCCAGCCGCAAAATCGGCAGATGCAGCCGGGCCAACTCTCCAAACACACCGTCCACGAATTCCGCACGATGCTGGGGCCGGCAAATGAAATCGCAATAGTCGGCCGTGCTTCCGGCCAGAAACGAAATTTCCTTTCCGGCTGTGTCAGTGGCCAGAGCCACGACTCCCGCCAGGGCGTCGCCCTCGTAGGCCAACAGCAGCAGAGGTTTCAGCGACGATTGATAGGCGCGAGCCACCGCCATCGACCACTCCCAGGTGTAGAAAACTTCTGGGCGCTCCATCCGGCACGCCAGCCCGTTCCACTGCTCGCGGAGTCGCTGGTCTTGCGGAATCTCGTGGAGGATGTTCAGGCGCAAAGTTCACCCGCCGCGCTTTCCTTTGAGAAAACGTAGTAGTACCAGTCGGTAACCAATTCGCGGCTGCGCCTGGGATAGTCATCCCCGAGAACAGCCACCTGGCGAAAATCGAACCGGGCCAATTCTTCTCGCACCCGGGCCGGGATCCAGCAGTGCGTCATCCAACCCCCGTGCGCAGGATCGAACAGGTAGCCTTCGCCCCGCCAGAATGCCGGCTTGGGCACCCGCCTCAGCACCCGCTCGCCAGACTCGACGGCGGCGCGCAAAAATGAATGCACGGATTTTGCCACCGTGAACGACCACAGCGTTGCTGGAAAAAAGACACTTCGCTCCGAAACCAGTTTCGTGGCGAAACGGAGCAGCCGCTCGCGGTCCCATGCCGGCCGGACAAGAATCGAACGCGGATTGTGCGACGAAAATACCAGAACTCCCCCGGCCCGCAGCAGGCGTCCGCATTCCCGCAGGCATTGCCAGCGCCGATCCTCGGGGGAAACACAATCCAACCCGTTGAAGGCGATCACGATGGCATCGAAAGAGGCATCGGAAAATCCAGACAGGTCCGAGGCATCGGAAACCACGAATTCCAACCGGGGGAATTTACGCCGGCAGGATTGGACCATCTCTTCCGAATAATCCACTCCCACATAGCGGGAGGCTCTCCGGGAGAGATAAGGCGTAGTCCGCCCGCCTCCGACTCCGATGTCGAGAATAGCCATGCTCGCCTTCAGGTAGGTATCGAAAAGAAGACGCTCGCACGCTGTCAGATAGTCCAGCTCCGCATAATGCGAAACCACCTGCGGGTCGCGATAGGCCGGAAGGTTGGCTGCTCTCGTCTCCACCCGCGCGGATTGGGCTCGCGATGGCATGATGCTCCCGCTGTTCAGGCCGAGACCCGAAGGCTCTGCCGCAATGACCGGTAAAACCCGGAAACATGAGCTTCGAATTCGCCCAGCTTCATTTCGCCGGTGACGTGCACTCGGGGCAGCGCAAACCGCGGCATGGAAGCGCCAAAGCCACCCCCCACATTGAGGAAGGCGCAGCTGAAGCCGGCGCGCTCTGCCATTTCCCGTTCCCGTTCGGTGGCCGAAGTCGGATCCCCGAAGGGATAGGCCAACGCCCACACCGGACTGCCAATTACCTGTTCCAGGCGGGCACGGCTCCCGGCAATCTCAGCCCACGCTGCCTCGGCAGATAACTGCGAGAGCAGCGGATGGGTCAAGGTATGCGCGCCTACTCCCATCCCCGCCGCCACCAGCGATCGCACTTCCGCGGCATTCAACATCAAGAACCGGCCGCGCAAAGGGGCGGTAAGGACTTCACTGCTCCAATCGTCACTCACCTGAAGTTGGGCCTGCACTTCGTCCAGCAGCGTCTGCCGCTCCACCGCGTCGAAGCGCGACAGATGTCGGACCAGGCTCCACCACACGCGCCGTTTCTCCGGCAGGGTCCTCGATCGCGCCTGAAAGCCGTGGCCAAGATCCAGGGCGATCTCCTCCCTGGCGGTGAGCAACATCAAGTAGAGTTGCTCGTACCACAGCATGGCCGGCAACGCCCGGAGCGAAGCACCGGTAACAAAAAACAGACACGAGAGACCATACTCCTGAAGAATCGGCACCATTTCAGTCAGCGTATTTCGTAAGTCATCATCACAGGTCAAGAGCACGGAACGGGGAGGCAAATCCTGTTTTGCCTCACACCAGCCACGAAACTGCTGGGGAGAAATCACGTTGTAATGACTTTTCAGCAGGCGAAGTTGCCGGCGAAATGAATCGGCGCTGACCAGGCTGCCGTCGAGATCGGGATCGATCATCCTGTAGCCCTTGGGAAAGATTCCGTGATAGGTCACAATCGCCAGCCCTGCTCCATTGCGGCGACGAAGATAGCCCAGCTTCGCCAGGCCAGGAAATATCGCGTGCTTCAAAAACGGGCTGACTACTCTCACGCGGGCGTCACCACTTTCATCATCCGCTCGTACAAATCCAGAAGCAGCGGAAAATTTCGGTCCCAATCCGCGCGCTGGGCCACAATCGTCTGGTTCCGTTTGCCAATCGCTTCCCGCTCCGACGGTTTCAACCCGGCGATGCGGAGCAGCTTGCGGGCAAAATCCTCCACGGAACCCGCTGCCCCGAGCCAACCGTTTTCTTCCGCCCTGATCCACTCACGATTGGAGGGAATGTCGGTGACCAGGACCGGCAGGCCCGTTGCCATGGCCTCCAGCAGGGAAATGGAAGTCCCGTCTGAACTGGCACAACTGATATATGCATGGGCCGCCCGAAACCAGCCCGGCAATTCTGCTGCCGAAAGCCGTCCGGGGGTGAGCACCGCCCGGTGCAGCCCATGGCGGACGATAAACTCATGCACCATTCCCGCCATCGGGCCCTCGCCCGGCAACATCAGACGCAGCATTTTGTTCTCGCCGTGCGCCCGCCGGAATGCTTCGAGCAACACATCGATGCCGTGCAGGGTGTCCCATGATCGCGTCGAGATAAAACGAAACGTTCCGGGCTCCGCCGGCCAACTCGCGCCCGCCGGCACAGGCCCCACACTCGAAAACGCTCCGCTCTTGATTCCCCAGGGAAACTGGGCAATCCGCCCATCGGGAATAGGAGCGAAGCCCTCGGCAGCGATTCGCACCGCGTCGCAGTCGAACAGGAACCCGTCGGCGCCGCTCAGGGCGATGTTGGTGGCTTGTGCCCATTCTGCGTTTCGACCCGCGTCCAGGAGCAGGTCCGAGCCCCAGGACATTACCAGCAGCGGATGGAACCCTGACCGGGCCGCCACATAACCGCATCCCTGGACCGGCCCCGCATGGACCAGATCAGGCCGTAACTTGGCCAGCAAAGACTGGAACTCAGGAAGGAATTCCTCGTAAACGCTCGGATCTGCCCCCCGGGGGACAACTCGCGCATGAGACACGATTCGAACCCCAGCCGGCAGCCAACTCCGCGACGCGCTGTCATTGGCGGCTTCGTCGTTTGCCGAATCCAGGAACCAGACTTCGTGCCCGTAGAAAGACAGCTTTTCCAGAAATCTGCGGTTGTGGTCCGAGCTATTGTCGGAAACATAAAAAATCCGCACTAACGGGCTCCCGCTTCCGTCAAGACCGTCCAGGTCAAGTGCTCACCCGACCGCAGATCGCGCGTCAACCTCTTGCCAACCACTCGAGCTAGCTCATACGGCGTCACCGCCTCGCGAGGAGCCGGACGCAATGCTTCCAGCATTTCTGCAGCCAACACCGTTCCCGCCGGCAAATCGCACGCAGCCCGAAGGCATCGCCGCTGGAGCACTACCGTCTCCTGCTCGTTTTCTGCCACCTGCTTGAGAGGAGAGCCCAGCGCATATTCCAATTCACGAGTTCGGTCCACCATCTCGCGCCAGCTCTGGGGCGTCATAGAAAAGGAATGATCGGGCCCTTCTCTTCGGGGATCGTCGGTAAAATGCTTCTCGATTACCCTGGCGCCCATCGTGACTGCGCCCAGCACGGTGGCGGGGCCCGGCGTATGGTCGGAAAGTCCAAGAATCGCGGACGGAAACATGGTCCGGTAGGTGGCCAGCACATTGAGATTGATGTAGCGAAAGTTCTCGAGGCTGGCGGTGTAATTGGTATTGCACTGCATGAGCACCAGTTGGGAATTGATCCGGCAAACTTCTTCCACGGCCTGGCGTACTTCTTGGATGTCGGAAGCCCCGGTTGCCAGCAGCACCGGCTTCTGTTTTTCCGCCACTTTGCGCAGCATTTCCGGCCAGGTGATATCACCGGATCCGATCTTGAAGAGCGCGACGTAGGGATCCAGCATGTCCACCGCTTCCAGATCGTAGGGCGCCGAAAAATATTCGATCCCGCAGGCTTCACACTCCTGCTTGAGCGCCGGCGTCCACTCCCAGGGAAGACTGGCCTCCTGATAAACCTGGAAGACACTTCTTTTCCACCCGGACTGATGGGACAACTGTTTTCCCAGACCTTGAAAACCTCGCTCGCTGACGATCCTGGCTGCCCGAAAATTCTGGAACTTGGCCGCGTCGGCTCCCGCCTCCCTGCACAAACGGATCAGCAGCTTGGCTCTTTCCAGGTCTCCATCGTGATTGGCGGAAATATCGGCGATAAAGTAGGTGGGGTGCTCCAGGCCAACCGTTTTCTTTCCCAGTTTCAGGCTCGTCATGCCGCAGCACCGGTCACATAGCTCTTGAGCTGCTGCGGATAACCGGCCTCATATAGCGCGCGAAATCTGCGAAGCCCGGCGTCGACATCGGGCATTTCAAATCCCACCGCCTGGCAAACTTTGTTCGTGTTGAGGGAAATGTTGAGGGCCCGGCGAGCCATGAGACCAGCCTCGCTCACCCGCGCGGGCACTACTTTTCCCGGGTCCAATCCGAAGGTCGTGGCGACCCGTCTTCCGAACTCGTACTTGCTGATTTTCTCCGAACCGCTCGCGTGATACAGCCCGCTCAGGCGACGGGGCAGCATCTGCAACAGCACCTCCGCTAAATCGTTTATCAGCATCGGACAAAACGTAATGTCGGCGAACCCTGGCACTCGTTCGTCTTCCCGGAGATGCCTCCAAAACCACTCTCCTAGACTGAGCTTTTCCTGCGCATTCCAGCCGTAGATGTTGACCCGAACGATCAGGGCGGTGGGGAGACGATCCAATATCGCACGCTCGCCCGCGAGCTTGGACCGCCCGTACACATTGAGCGGAGCGGGCTGATCGGTTTCTGAGTAATTACCCTGCCGCCCGTCGAAAACAGCATCGGTAGAGATGTAGATCAGGCGGGCGTTCAAGGCGACCGCCATCTCCGCCAGCAGCGCGGACGTGCCGACGTTCATGGTTTCGGTTTCTTCGGGATGGGACTCGCACCAATCAATATTGGTGGCAGCGGCGCAGTGAATAATGGTCTCGGGTTTCAGGCTCCGCATTAGCTCTCGAGTCGCGGCAAAATCGATCAAGTCCGCCTGGCGCATGGTGGCGCCCGGAATCTGGAGAGGATGGCAATGATAGAGGCCAGTCACCGCCAGACCCAGACGACGAAACTCCAGGACAATGCTGGCGCCGAGCAAGCCGCTGGCGCCCGTGACTACAATCATGGTGCACCCGTGAAAGCGAAACGTACAACCAGCGAAAGTCAGAATCTATGCTTGTCCATGATAATAGCCTTGCCATCAGCCTTGGCGCAGTGCCTTCTGGGAAACGTGCCGGTTCAGCTCCACCAATCCGGGTTCCCGTTCCAGCAACGCCAGGACGTCCCGCCAGGTAAAGCACTTGCCGTCCTCCAGACCCTCATACACGGCGCGCAGGAAAGCCAGATCTTCGGGCTCGTCCACCGTCCAGCGATGACCGCTGTAGTCAGTCTCCCCTTGCACTGAATAGAGGGTGAACTGATCAGGATTTTCGTAGATGTAGGGCGTCACATGCTCTCGTTGATAGGGCTGGTCAGCCTGCCGCCAGGAGCGGGCCAGTGCATCCCAGGTCATGATTTCGGTGTCGAGGCCGCGAGGGTAGGTGCGGCGAAGGACGTTGCTGGCGTAGTCCGGTCGCCGCTCGAGAAAAGCCCTGATGGTCGCGTCTGTTATCGAGGGTTCGATCAGGGGACAGTCGGAAGTGATTCGCACAATGGCTTCCGCTCTCTCTTGCTTTGCGGCCTGGTAGTAGCGGTCCAGGACATCGTTCACCTCGCCCCGAAAAACGCGCACCGCCAAACGCCTGCACTCGTCCACAATCACGTCATCTTCGGGCTGGTGCGTGGTGGCAATGACAACCTCCCCAACCTCGCGGGCGCTCCTCACCCGCGCCACTACCCGGGCCAGGACCGTCTGTCCCTTGAGGTCTTTCATCACCTTGCCCGGCAATCGCGTACTTCCCATGCGGGCTTGAATAATGGCGACAATTCTCATGGTTGTCGTGCCCGGCGGCTATCCCGCGTGGCTAAAAAGCGGGGCTTAGGCTTCCTGGACATCCCGTCCGGAAGGAGTGGATCCAGGTCTCTGACGGGACAGGAGAAACATGCAGTCAACCTTCGCATTCCCAAGCCAAGGTATCTGCTCCGCGCGGACGGAATCGAGGTCACCGACGAGCTCAACGCTGGCATGATCGAGAACATCGAACGCGGTCGGGGACGGAGAATTGGCTGGTGCATGCTCGCCCGAACTCGCCCCCCCAAGTTCCAACTGAGCTCTCTTCATCGCCCTCGCGCGCCTCAAGCCGCGTCGCGACCACAGCTTTTCAGGCCAGCGCCCGCTTCGCCGGCACCATCCTCAGTTTCTCTGCAGCCGGAGTCTCGGTATTGATCAATTCACGCAGCTGTTCTGGGGTCAGCCAGTAGGCGTTGGAATCGCTGCCATAGCGAAACCCATCCGGCAGCGGCTGGGCGTCCTTCCAGTTCTGCGTGCTCCACCAGGGATGGGGCGGTTGGATGATGTACATGTCATCCAGTTCGACCGTGTTCCGGGCTTCGTCCTCGGAAACCAGCACCTCGTGCAGCTTCTCCCCCGGACGAATGCCAATGCATTCCACCGCGCATCCGGGTGCGATGGTTTCTGCCATATCGGTCAGCCGCATGCTGGGAATTTTGGGAACGAAGATTTCGCCGCCGTGCATCTGCTCGATGGCATTCACCACGAAGCGCACGCCCTGCTCCAGGGTGAGCCAGAAGCGGGTCATGCGGGAATCGGTAAGCGTGATCTTGCCCCGCTTGCGTTGTTCCATGAACACGGGAATCACGCTGCCCCGGCTGCCCACTACGTTGCCGTAGCGGGCGCAACTGAAACGCGTGTTCTGGGCCCCGGCATAAGCGTTGGCCTGCACAAACATTTTTTCCGCACACAGTTTGGTGGCGCCGTAAAGGTTAATGGGATTTACCGCTTTGTCCGTGCTCAAGGCCAGGATACGATGCACGCCCTGATCGATGGCGGCATCAATCACATTGCGGCCGCCCATGATGTTGGTCTGGATCGCTTCAAACGGGTTGTATTCGCACGCCGGCACTTGCTTGAGCGCAGCCGCATGCACCACGATGGTTACCCCGGACAGGGCGCGCTGCAGGCGTTGCGGGTCGCGCACGTCGCCGATGAAGTAGCGCAGGCTGGGGTGATCGAAGCCCGCCGCCCGCATGTCATGCTGCTTGAGTTCGTCGCGGCTGAAGATGATGAGCTTTTGCGGATGATAGTCATCCAGCATCACTTCGGCGAACTTCTTTCCAAATGAACCCGTCCCACCCGTGACCAGGACCACCTGTTCCTGCCAGTTCATCTTCACCGCCCCTTTTTGATTGTGCTCGGATTATAGCGGAGATCGGAAGCACGCCGTGATTGCGCCGGAGTTTTAGTGGTGGACAAATCTCCCATTACGAACCACAAAACACATGAACCACGAGAGACATCAGGCACGACCAAAAGTGCGGAGCACGAACTCAAACGTATCTCTGGCCGATGCTAGAATGTGCCTGACTTGCAGCCAAAATTTTCCTGGGAGAGTAGATGGATTCGGGTCCCTTGATTCCGGTCAACGGCCAGGTTCTGCGTGAAGTTCAGGTTGATCATCCCATCGAGTTCAGTCGCCAGTTGGGACCCTCTTCTTACCTCACTTTGCCCGGGCAGGATTCCGCCCTGCGTGAATATCTTCGTGTCCTGATCAAGCGCAAGTGGCTGGGGTTGAGCTGTCTGGCGATTATCTTCGGGGTGGTGGCGCTGGCCACCATGCGCACCACTCGCATCTACGATGCCTACGGAAGCATCGCTATTAACAAGACCGATCCCGCGATCCTCAACCTGAAAGACTCGGCCAACGGCGGCGGCTCGGAATACTACGATCCCACCGATCTGGACACCGAAGTAAGAATTCTCAAGAGCGACTTGCTGGCTTTGCAAGTCATCAAGCAGTTGAACCTTGACAAGCAGCCGGAATTCGACGGCACGCAAGAACCTCCCTCAAACTCCCTGGCTCTCAGCACCGACGCGCTGCAGCCGGATTCGGAAAAGACCACCGCCCTGCTCGCCGCATTCAAGGGAGGTCTTCACGTTTCCCTGATTCCCAATACCAGGATCATCGAGATCCACTACCGCAGCCCGGACAAAGCTCTGGCGGCCAGCGTGGTGAACACTCTGATCACCACTTATATCGAGCAGAACTTCAAGACCCGCTTCGAGTCCACCATGCAGGCTTCCGACTGGTTGTCGAAACAACTGGTGGACCTGGAGATGAAGGTCCAGACTTCACAGGAAAAATTGGTTCAATACCAGAAACAACACGAAATCCTGGGGATTGACGAAAAGCAGAACATCACTACCTCCAAGCTGGATGAGCTCAACAAAGAGCTGACCGCCGCGGAATCGGACCGGATGCAAAAGGAATCGATCTATCGCCTGGTGCAGTCGAGCGATCCGGACACGGCCGCAGCGGCGGCGGTGAGCACCGCCAACGCTGGTAGCAGCGGCGGGGCCTCCGGGCTGATGGAGAGGATGCGCGAACAGCAGGCGGACCTCAAAATCCAGGTGGCCCAACTCAGCACCCAGTTCGGCAATGCCTATCCCAAAGTGGTGCAGCTCAATACTCAGCTAAAAGAAGTGGACGCGCAGCTCCAGACCGAGCTGACCAAAGTGGTTTCACGGGTGCGCAGCGGCTATCTGGCTGCGCTGCAGCACGAAACTATGCTGCGCCATGCCCTCGATAACCAGAAGCAGGAAGCCAACAAGTTGAATGAGAGCGCCATCGAGTACAGTCTGCTGAAGCGCGACGTGGAGAGCTATCGTACCCTTTACGAGGGCCTGATGGAAAAACTGAAGGAAGCGGGAGTCACGGCCGGACTCAGGTCCAACAATATTCGCAGTGTGGACAAGGCCCGGATCCCCACCTACCCCTCCGAGCCCAACGTGCCACGCAATCTCGGCTTCGCCTTGGCCCTCGGCCTTTCCACCGGAATCGGGCTGGCATTTTTACTGGAAGGCATCGACAACACGGTGCGCACTCCGGAGCAGGCCCAGGCCCTCTCCGCTTTGCCGTCGCTGGGGATGATTCCGCTGGGCTCCAAGAGTGGCATCGAGGCCGCCGCCAAACGTCTCACCGTGGCCTCTTCCCGCGAAGCCGTGGAGCTGGTGACCCAGTCGCGTCCGCAGTCCCAGATGGCGGAATCTTACCGCGCCCTGCGTACCTCCCTTTTGCTGACCTCGCTGGGAGGGCCGCCCAAAGTCATCCTCATCACCAGCGCTCTTCCGCAGGAAGGAAAGACCACTACCAGCATCAACACCGCCATCGTTCTGGCCCAGAAAGGCACGCGCGTCCTGCTGATCGATGCCGATCTGCGCCGTCCCAGCATTCACAAGACCCTGGGCATGGGTCCCAAGACTGGTCTCAGCAATGTGCTCACCGGCAGCGCCACTCTGCAGCAGGCGGTGGTGCGCTCCAGTATCTTGCCCACTCTCTTTGTGCTCACCGCGGGCACGCCGCCGCCCAATCCCGCCGAACTCCTGGCCTCTTCCAATATGAAGGACATCCTGGCCGAACTGCGGGAACAATACGACCACATCATCGTGGATACGCCTCCGACGCTCTCGGTGACGGACGCTGTCGTGATGTCCACTCGCGCCGATGCCGTTGTGCTGGTGATCCGCTCCGGACAAACCACCAAGCAGGCGCTGCGGCGCGCCCGCGACCTGCTCATGCAGGTCAATGCGCGGGTCGCCGGAGTGCTGCTCAACGCCGTCGATCTCACTTCTCCCGACTACTACTACTATTACGAATACCAGGGGAAATACGGCCAGCGTTACTACCAGGAAGATGAACTCGTGGAAGACGAGGACTCAGTTTCAAGGGCCACTTCGAGCGGCGCGTAGCGTAGCCAGCCATCGTACGCCTGCGCTTCTCCGGTCATCACGGACCCTGTAAGCACCGACATGAAAATTCCGCTTAACAGCGCTGCCAGGAAAATATCTCTGGTGCTGGCGTCCCTGTTGTTTCTTGCGGGATACTTATGGCTGACAGGCCGCGCCCTGGGGGGCGCGTACTTTTCCACCCGGCCCGATTTTGCCGATTTGCAAAGGGCAGTGCGATGGCAACCCGGCAACGCCGACTATCGCCATCTCCTGGGGCGCTATTTCTTCCTGGTCCATCGCTCTCCAGAATCTGCGGTCGAGGCTTATCGGGAAGCGGTCGCCCTGGATCCGTACCGGGCGCGGTTCTGGTTCGATCTGGCGGGAGCCTATCAGCTGCTGGGAAATACGGAGGAGCAAAAGGCAGCCCTGGAACACGGCTTGATGGCCGATCCCACTACGCCCGACTTGGCCTGGGAGGCGGGTAACTTCTATCTGGTGCAAGGCGAAACCGACAAGGCGTTGCGGGAATTCGGCGTGGTCATGGAAAGCGATCCCTCTTTGTCTCCGGCGGCCTTGAAGTTGTGCTGGCGGGTAAAGCCCGACGTTGACGCTCTGCTGCGCGACGTAGTGCCCCCGACGCCGGCGATTTACTCGGTGTTCCTGGACTTCCTCGTCTCCCAAAAGGAGACTGCAGCGGCAGCCAGGGTCTGGACCCAACTGGCCCAACTGCGTCAGCCCCTCCCGCCTCCTTTGGCCTTCACTTACATGCGCTATCTGGTGGGAGTGCATGAAGTCGATCAGGCCCGCCTGGTGTGGCGGCAGGCCGCCACTCTGTGCGGACTGTCGGCCTACCAGCCTTCACCCGAAAATCTCATCGTCAACGGCGACTTCAATCTGACCGTATTGAACGGGGGATTCGATTGGCAATATCACCAGTCCAGGGAAGTCTCGCTGGCCCTTGACCCCACGCAATCGCACGGGGGACATCGCTCCCTGCTGATCACTTTCGATGCCCAGAAGCTCGACGACGCGGGCATTGGGCAACTGGTGCCGGTCCAGCCCTCCACTGCGTATGATTTCTCGGCCTACTTCAAAGCCAACGATATCGAGGGCGCCGGCGGACCCCGCTTCGCCATTCAGGATCTCTACACTGCGACCACTTATTTCGCCAGCGACGAATTGAAAAACGCGGATTTCTGGAAAGAAGTAAGCGGCACCTTCACCACTGGGCCGGACACCAGGCTTTTGCTGCTCCGCGTTCAACGCGAGCCTCCGGGGATGCCGATTCGGGGCAAATTGTGGATTGACTCCGTCCGGCTCGCAGGACGAGAACAGGAACAGGCGCAATGAGACTCCGCGGCTACGAGGTGTCCACGTGGTGACTGCACCCGTCGTCCATACTGCGCATCAGCTGGCCCGCGCCTCGGCCCCTGAACCCGTGGTCCTCTATGGGGTGTTTGGCCTCTTGCTCTTTGGCCCTTTGGCCTTTGGCGCAGTCGAGCCCTGGTCAATTTTTGTGCTGGAGGCTGGAGCCGCCCTGTTGTTGGTGTTGTGGACTGTCCGGCAGGCTGCATGCGGCGAGCTCTCCGTATCCTGGAACCCGCTGTTTGCGCCCATGCTGGGGTTTGCCCTCTATATCGGCTTCCAGCTTGTGACCGGTCGAACCGCATACCGCTATCAAACTTTCTCTGCGGCCCTACTCTACTGTGCTTACGGCATTTTTTGCTTCCTGGTGGTCCAGGTCTTGCGCCGGACCACGCAGGTGCGGGCCCTCGCGGTGACGTTCTCCGTGTACGGCTCTCTGCTTGCTTCTTTTGCCTTGCTGCAGGGCCTTTCCTCAACCACGAAACTCTACTGGCTGCGCACCCCTCGCACCGGCGGCTGGATCTACGGTCCTTATGTAAACCACAATCACTATGCCGGGCTGATGGAAATGCTGGTCCCCATCCCGCTGGTTTTTTCTCTCACCCGCGGCGCCCGGGGTCCTCGAAAGATCCTGGCGGGGACAGCAGCCGCCCTGATGGCCAGCACGATTTTTCTCTCCGGGTCGCGCGGCGGCATGATCGCCTTCCTGGTACAGACCGGCGTGCTTGCGGCAGTTGTGCTCTGGCGCCAGAAGGGTCGTTCGCTCAATTGGGCCTTGCTGGCCTTTCTGGCGATCGGGGTTGGACTTGTGCTTTGGCTGGGCGGAAGCGAACTCGCGCAACGCTTGGCCACCCTGCACGCTGAAACCCGGACCGAGTTATCCGGCGGCACCCGACTGGATATTGATCGCGACGCACTCCGGATGTTTGCCCGCAAACCCATCGCGGGATGGGGATTGGGTGTGTTCCCTTATGTCTATCCCCCATTTCGCAGCTTTCACACCAATTTTTTTATCAACCAAGCCCACAACGACTACCTGCAACTTCTGGTCGAGATGGGAGGACTGGGATTTGCGATCATGCTGTGGTTTCTGGGGGCCCTGTTTCGCCACGCGTGGCGCAAGCTGCAACACTGGTCGGATGACCCCAACGGGACCGTAGGATTGGCCGCACTGCTCGGAGTCACCGGGATACTCGTCCACAGTTTGGTGGACTTCAACCTGCAGGTTCCCGCCAATGCCAGCTTGTTTTATGTGTTCTGTGTGGTGGCCGCTATGGAATCGAGATTCGGCAAGACCCGACGGAAGTCGGTACGCCGGGTCAGTCGGGTAGAGGAATTTTCGGGCCCTGACTATTCCGGACCCGAGGTACGGGAAGCACGACAAGAGTCCATCTGAGAGTCGGCCTGGAACTGGGAGTTAGGGCGCAACCGAGCTGACCGGAGTGTCGCCCTGCAGTAGCACCCAGGTCAAAAGCCCACCCGCCGCCGCTGCGCCGCCGTAAATTACGTAAGGAGAATCCAGGACAGCTCCGCCGCTAGCCGGGATCGCGCCGCCGCCCTTTCTGCGCTTCTTCTTTTTCTTTTCAACCGCGTTGTCCACCGTCATCTGTTGTCCTTGTGCCAGGGTGGAGGTGGTTGACCCGTCGCTCACCTTCACATCCCCCTTTTGCGCCACGACCTCGACGGTGTCATCCGAAACTCGCTTCACGGCAAACTGGGTCCACCCATTCGAAACCGGAACGACTTCGATTTCGCCGGCGTGCGTGCTCAATCCTTTGGACGTGGCCACAGTCAACCCGCCATGTTCGAGCCCCACCGTCGGGCCCTCGAACTTGACCAGCGAATCCGCCAGGACTACCACGCTCGAACCGGAAGCGTTGATGCTCGCCATGGAATCAGACCTGGTCTGCACCAGATCGCCGGGAAAAACCGCGGATGTGCGGGGCACTGTACTGCCATTGATCCATGCCGTTCCCTTGGCATAGAGCATGGCTGGGCTGGAATCCGCCGCCCACACGGACGCTGGTACAAGCGCAACCATGGTCCAGCAGGCCAGATTGCGGAGGCTGGCAACACTCATTCTCAACTCCGATCCGAAACGATTCTTATTTTTGATCGTAGCGCCGGCCCCGAGGGGCGTCAATTGCATATCCCTGTTCCGGCCATGAGAGGTTTCCAAGACCGGTTTCTTCCCTAAATGACGCGGTGCCTTTGCCCATTTTTCGGCTCTTTTCCGGACCTGGACTCTTACCAGTTACCCCCGCAGCCGAAATCCGCTGAAATTTCTCAACTTGCAGCGCCAAATCTGAAAACCTGTACTGTCCTCAATCCGGGACTGCGTCACCAGCGTGTTAAAATCCTGTAGCGAAATCCATGTCCCAAATGACACCTTCTCCAGTCGCCACCACCACCGCTGTTTCTGAACTGAAAGCCAAGATCGAAAAGCGTCAGGCGCGAGTAGGCATTATCGGTCTGGGCTACGTCGGCCTGCCCCTCGCCCTGCTGTTTACCGAGCAGAAGTTGCGGGTGACGGGCTTCGATATTGATCAGCGCAAGATTACGACCCTGGCCCAGGGCGGTACCTATATTGTCCGCATCCTGGCCAGTGAAATTCAGCACGCCCGCTCGCAGGGCTTCGAGGCCACCTCGGACTATGCCCGCCTGGAAGAGATGGATGCGATCATCATCTGCGTCCCGACGCCGCTCAATGAGTATCACGAGCCCGATCTCAGCTACATTACGGACACGGCCAAGGCCATTGCGCCGCACCTGCGCGCCAGTCAACTGGTGATCCTGGAAAGCACCACCTACCCCGGCACCACGGAAGAAGTCATGATTCCGATCCTGGAAAAGGGAAACAAGCGCGGGCTGAAAGCTGCCCGGCGCGGTTCCTCGAACCCTCAGGAATTCTATGTGACCTTCTCCCCCGAGCGCGAAGATCCGGGCAACACTTCAGTGGCGCGGCGGGACATTCCGAAAGTCGTAGGGGGCCTCGATCCCCAGGCCGCCGAGATGGCGGCCGCGCTCTATGGCACTATCTTTAACCGCGTGGTGCGCGTTTCCACACCCGCAGCCGCCGAAATGACCAAGCTGCTGGAGAACATTTACCGCTGCGTGAACATCGCCCTGGTCAACGAGTTGAAGATGCTTTCCCTACGCATGGGCCTGGATATCTGGGAAGTTATCGAGGCCGCTGCCACCAAACCCTTCGGCTTTCAACCGTTCTTCCCTGGTCCCGGACTGGGTGGCCACTGCATCCCCATCGACCCTTTTTACCTTTCATGGAAAGCCAAGGAATGGGATTTCCGCACGCGCTTCATCGAACTGGCCGGCGAGATCAACATCGGCATGCCTTACCAGGTGATCGATCACGTCGCCAAGGCGCTCAATCAACATAAGAAGCCGCTCAACGGCGCCAAGGTGCTGGTGCTCGGAGTAGCCTACAAGAAGGACATAGACGACTTGCGCGAATCGCCGGCGCTGACCATTATCGAGCTCCTGCAGGCGCAGGGCGCCGTGGTCAGCTACAACGATCCATTCTTCCCCACGGTCGGAAAGGGCCGCAAATACGACCTGGGAATGACCTGCGCGCCGCTGGACAATCTGGGCCAATACGACTGCGCGCTCATCGTCACCGATCACTCGGACTACGATTACAAGCGTATTGTGCGCGAATCCCAACTGGTGGTCGACACCCGTAACGCCACTAAGGGAATCGACAGCCCAAAAATTGTACGCTGCTAGGGAAGATCAGTCGCCAGTCTTCGGTCGTCAGCCGTCAGTCACGGAACTGAAGCGCTCTGCAGCTCTTGCTGGGTTCCGCATCCCTGTACCCGAGCGCACTTTTTCCCGTAACGACACCTGCCAGCCACTTCTGTGCAAAACTTTTCCGGTCTCCCCAAGACACCTTTGATACGCTCTGCTTTCGCCAACACAACCGGCTGTTGAACAAACGCTTGGTTCTTTTTCCCCCGGCTGGGATTGGCTATCTTCGTGCACTGAAAATGGGGGAATGTTCCGGACTGGCATCAGCGGGGTCGTTCCGGGAGAGTTAATACTTCAGGCAACAACAAAGCTTTTCAGGAAGTACCGGAACTTCAGCATCATTAATAATGGACTTCCCCAGCGGACGAGGATCATGTCAGAGACGTACCAGCACACTCCGTTTTCTTTGCTTCCCGAGCGGCGGCCGCCCTGGAAGGAGTTCGTCCTCACCATGGGCTTTCAGGGGCTCGGCCTTTTTCTGTTGGCTTGGGCTGCGGTGTTAAACCTGGCGGTGCTCGATGCACCGGTCCACGACTATCACTTCATTCGCCTGGTCGAGACCCCACCGGTGGTAAGCCATGAGCCCGCGCCGGTGCGGCAAGTCCCGCCCCCGCAGGTGGAAACTCCGCCGGCTGAGATGCTGCGGGTGCCCGCGCCCGAGGTGCGGCCGAAGATATCGCCGGAGGAAGTGCCGGTGGCACCGAAACTGGAGATCGCAGCCAGCAAGCCAGTGCCCCTTCCCCCAGCCACGCCGGTTATGCCACGGCAGTTGGTGAAGACGCACGTTTTCTCGACCGGAAGTTCCGCCGTGCCGACCATCGCAGCCGCTCCGAAGAATATCCAGACCGGTGGTTTTGGCGATCCCAATGGCGTTCCCGCACGTGAGACTAGCGTAAAACCGGTAAACATTGCCCCGGCGGGTTCCTTTGATCTGCCCGTCGGACCGGGCTACGGCAACGGTGCCGGAGGAGCCAAGGGTGTTCGTGGCGTTGTGGCCAGCACGGGATTCGGCAACGGCACCGCGACCGGTGATGGCAGCGGCAAAGTGAACTCTTCCCGGGGCAACGGAGTGCAGAAGAGCGGTTTCGGCGATGCCCAAGCCGTTTCCGTGGCTCAACTTCGTCCCAGGTCAGCGGACGATTCGGCGGGCAAAACGGTCCCCGCGGAAGTCATTTTCAAACCCACTCCAACCTACACCGCAGAAGCCAGAAACCTGCGCATCGAAGGTGAGGTTGTGCTCGAAGTCGTTTTCGAGGCTTCGGGAAAGCTGCGGATCGTGCGCATAGTACGGGGACTGGGCCACGGCCTGGATGAGGCTGCATCCCACGCCGCCGAACAGATTCGCTTCAAACCCGCCCAACGGGACGGACAACCCTCCGACTACACCGCCCTGGTACACATCGTGTTCCAGCTAGCCTGAGAGTATGAGTGCGTGGGTAAGAACATGAATGTGTGGCTATGAATGTGTGGGTCGGACACTCCTGTCCGACGCTTTTACCTTCCGGTTTTGCCTTTGAATTTCCTGTCCCTTCTGTCTTTGGCTTAGTATCCGCTCTATATCCAAGGGTTTGCGGTAGGTTCTCTGTAGGCGGAGGTGTATGGACGTTGTAGTCACAATTCTGAAGATGCGTGGACGGCAAGCGCCATCTAAAGGATGGAATTAGCCAGGAGGTTTCATGTCGATGGCACTTCAGATTCTTGCCGTGCTTGTGCTTGGCCTCATGTGCGGAAGTGAGTTAAACGTTGCGGTTTTTATCCACCCTACTCTTAACCGGCAACCCCTGGGAGCACACATATCCATGCGCGCATCGTTTGCCGCATTGTTTGGTCGGGTGATGCCGTTTTGGATGGCAGGTTCCACTCTGCTGAATCTTCTTCTGCTGTTGCCGTTCGAGCATCTGAGCAGACCGGCGTGGCGCCTCGCTGAAATCGCCTTTGCCATCCAGGTGTTGGCTGTTCTGTTTTCGCTCACGGGCCCAGTGCCCATCAACAACCGGATCATCAAATGGACACCAGCATCACTTCCGGACGACTGGAGGGCTCAGGAACAGCGCTGGGATCTCTACCATTGGCTCAGAACGGTGGGACTGACTGTAGCGTTCGCAATCCTTGCGGCCAGTGTCGGCTATCGTTGAGCTGGGAGCGATACGCATGGGGAGCGGCTGGGGCCCATGGCTTCGCACGAGGGTATGTGCGCGCCCGCGCCTGTCACCTCGGTCACGGCCTGAGGGCTCGGCGGGAGAACATGCTTGGACGATAGGAGTCAGCGAGAGGAGTAAGGGGGGACCCTGAAACCTGAACCCGGTTGGAGGCTGGGGGCAAACCGGGTTTCGCGCCTACTGAATCGCGCTTCCGACCGAAGAAAACACGTTATTGGCGTTGGAACCGATCAACCGGATCGTACCTACCACGATCACCAGAATCACTGCCAGCATTACGGCGTATTCGGCGACGTCCTGTCCCTGATCGTCGTTCCAGATCTTTTGCAGCCACTTTGCCATTGGCGCCCTCCTTGGACTACCTGTCGGCCTACTGGTTTCTCGTTATCTGAGTACACGTCCAGCCCGAACCCCCAGCAGGCGCTAAACTCAGAGTCTAAGTCTGCTATTAGAGTAACCGTGGCCAGGCCCAACTGCCAATAGCCCAAATGTGGAAACACATAGCACCAAAGTGCTATGTCGTTAGGCGATCGTCTTTAGCGGAAGGTCCTGATTTACTGCGAAAAGGGCCAGTTCCAGGCGGGTCGAAACCCCCAGTTTGTCGAAGATATTGCTGAGATGATGCTTCACCGTATCTTCGCTGATCTTGAAGTATTCCGCGATTTCCTTGTTGGAATAGCCGGCCACCACAGCGGAGACAATTTCCAGTTCCCGGGGCGTAAGGCCGAACTTCTTCTGCTTGGCCTCTTCTCCCGAGGATTGCACCAGGTTCCTGAGATATTGCACCAGGTTGGAGACGCTCTCCCGTCCCACCCAGTACTCTCCTGACATAACAGTATGAATACTTTTCAGGAGCAACTGGGTGGCCGAGTCTTTTAGCACCACACCGCGGGCCCCCAGTTGCAGGGCCTCCACGATCTGTTTCTTCTCAGCCGCGGCGGTCAGCAGGATGACGCGCACTGAGTGGGTTGGCCCCGTGCTCATTTCACGTAACGCTTCCAGCCCCGGCATCCGCGGCATGGCCAGGTCCAGAAGCATGATGTCGGGCTTCAGTTGGCGGGCCATTTTCACCGCTTCGCTCCCGTCGCAGGCTTCTCCAATGACCTTCAGATCGGATTCTGCCTCCAGAAGGCGGCGCAGACCGTCACGAAAGATGGGATGGTCGTCGGCAATCACGATACGTACTGGCTGCGGTCTTCGATTATTGTCCATACACCGCTTCCGGTTTTTGCGGGACACTGATCTCGAGACGCGATCCGTGTCCCGGGGTTGATTCTATCGCGAGTTCGCCTGCAATGACACGCACCCGTTCCTTGATGACCAGCGGTCCTTTGCCCAACGCGTCCAAATCCGTCTGCGTAAGCCGCCCCTCGAAGGGAAACCCCCGGCCATCGTCTTCAATCACCAGCGTCCACTTCCCATTTCGGGCACTCAGCCGTACCAGCGCGGTGCGCGCGTGGCTGTGTTTGCGAACGTTGACCAGTCCTTCCTGCACGATCCGGCTCAACTCGCGGCACACCGGCTGGGGCATGTCGGGCTCTTCCAGATCAGACGAGAAACGCGCTGTGATGCCGGTTTCGCGTTGAAATCTTTCCACCGTGTCCCCCAGAAACGCGATCAGCTTTCTGGAATCCACATCCAGCGATTTCATCTGCTGCATCAGTTCCCTGAGCTTCAGGACTTCTTCGCGCAGCAGTCCCTGAATCCGGCCCAATTCCTCCGGCACGATGTCCGAACGGTTCGCCGACTGACGCCGCAGCACATCCACTTGCATCTCCACCGCGATCAGTGACTGCACCGCGCCGTCGTGAAGCTCGCGCGCAAAGCGGGCGCGTTCCAGGGCCCCGGCCCGCAAGCGCAAACGCCGCAGCAGGTAAACGTTGTAAACCGCCGGCCCAATCTGGCGCACCAACTCCTGCAGGAAACGCAATTCTTCGGTAACCTCTCCCATCATTCGGGGCTCCAGAAAAAAAATCCGGCCCCACCATTCCTTTCCGAAGACAAAGGAAACCATCATGAGCTGGTTGAAGGGTCGCTGGCTCGCGATCCGCTCAAGAAATGCCGGCGACGAACCGGGGAGCTTCTGCCCCGCGCGGTCGAGGCCGAGCAAGGTGAAGTTTTCGTTTTCGCTACGCCGGTTGCGCCAGGCGTAGGAGGTTTCTGCCGAATAGTCGAACAGGTATGTCTCCCGGTCCGAAGGCAGAGGATCGAGCCAGCGAAAAAATGACGCCTCCCCGTTGCGGAGCAGCATTTCACCCACATAAACGCGATGGCCGGTGGCCTCTTGCGAGGCAATCAGGGCCCGCTCCGCGCCGTACATCACCAGCAGCTCGCCCACGATTTCCTGCAGCGTGCCGCTCAAGCCCGCCTCGACCCGCACTTTCCCCAGGATGCGCGCGATCACCGCCTTTTCCGAGCGCAGCCGCTTTTGCTGCTCCGCCAGGTAGCCCAGAAGCAGCCCCATCACCAGCAGGTAAATGGAGAGCATGAAGAGGCGCTTCGGCTCGAAGTCCGCTGCCTGCACCCCCAACTGCGGCAGGCGCGCCCGTATCAGCAGTCGGTCCACCCAGCCAAAAAAACCTAACTGGTACGCC
Source organism: Terriglobia bacterium (assembly GCA_963803605.1). GTDB lineage: Bacteria > Acidobacteriota > Terriglobia > Terriglobales > Acidobacteriaceae > JAIQFF01. The sequence continues at coordinate 152,513 of CAWDNG010000018.1, read as the reverse complement.
AGACTCTCCAGCCACAAAAGCGACACGGCTGACGCTGCTGTGGCCACCGTCTCCCACACGCCCCAGCGATAGGCCGCCGCCGCCAGCACGAAAACAAAGAACAGGAAAAATGGATTGGCCACGCCTGTGGCGAAAATGGATATCAATGCCGGCCAAACGATGTCCGCCGCGTGCACCAGCCGTCGGAACGAGAAGGTCGATTCCTCGCGCCGCCGCAGCAACAACATGACGATTACACCCTGGGCGATGTAAAACGCCAATAATCCGTAGGCCCAGAAGGAGTAGCGGATTTCCTCCGGATCCATCCGGATAGCCACCAGCGCGGAAATGGCGAGGAAGACGCGGGCGGTGGCCAGCCATCGTTCGATGCGGCGTATTTCGCCGCGGTCGATGGGCGCTCTTTGCCGCCACAGAAACCGATGTCGCAGCGCTTGGAATGGCAATCGAGGACGGCTCACTTGGTCGATGCCCACGATACTATTGGCTGGAAGCGAAGAAGAGCAAGCATAACTTGCAAGTGTGGGTCGGACACTCCTGTCCGACGCCGTTGATTTTGAATTTTGATTTTGACTTTGGCCGAGTCTAAACAGTCAAGTTCAAAAGCGTCGGACAAGAGTGTCCGACCCACACGGTGTGAAGCCCAACCTCACTCAGACTACGTAGGGGCGAGTGCCCCACCCGCTCAGTCGGGCGCAACTCGGCCGGTGTTCGCCGGGAGTAACCCAGAAGCCTGAGGAGGACGAAGAATCACCGCCCGCCACCGTTCGCTTTTAAGTTCCGATCAAAGAAATCCGCGGCTGCCCCGTAGGCCCTGAACCAATTTTTCCACATCAGGAAATCGTGTATTTCGTCCGGGAAAATCAGCTCCTCGAACCGGACATGTTGGGCCCGCAGCCGTTGCGCCAGGTCCACCGTCTGACCAAACGGAACGTTTCTGTCGTCATCCCCATGAATCAGCAGCACCGGAGACTTCCAGGTGGATACGGCAGCGTCCGGCGAAGAATCAAAGGCCAGCTTCTCCGCCTCCTTCGCGTCCGGCGCTCCCGGATGGTTCTCCCAATGAGGCAGGAACACCGACCAGTCGTGCACTCCGTGCATATCCACTCCAGCCGCGAAGAGGTCGGAATTGCGGGCCAGCCCCATCGCGGTAAGAAACCCGCCATACGAGCCGCCCCAGAGCCCAATCTTCTTCGGGTCCACCGTAGGCAAACCCTGCAGATACTTCGCACCGGCCACAACATCCTTATATTCGGCTGCTCCCCGCCAGCTGGAATTGGGCGCTTCCCGAAAGGCCCGGCCATACATGACGCCCAGCCTGTAGTTCACGGAAAGCACAACGTAACCGCGGCTCGCCAGATACTGATTCATGGCGTAGGCGTTGTGGTAGTAGTACATGTAGTGGAAGCCAAGCATCATCTGCCGTATCGGACCGCCGTGCGTGAAGATCAGTGCTGGTCCAGGCTGGCTCCTCCCAGCAGGAAGAAACAATTGTCCGTGAATCTCCAGGCCGTCTTCACTTTTGAAAATCACCTGCTTAGGCGTGACCAGCTGGCTGGAGGGAAAGTCTGCCGGAAGCGCCTGCCGCGCGGTCATTTCCCTGCCTTTCGCCTCCAGGTGATATGGCATGGCCGGAACCGTGGCGCTCGACCCCAGGCATACCACCTCACCGCCTGTTCCGGTTTCGAGCGGGCTCCACTCCATGGTTTCACCCCGGGTCAGTGGTTGCGGCTTTCCTCCCTGCAGATCAACCCGCCAGAGATGACGCCGGTCTACATCATCCTGATTGGAAGAGAAAATGGCCGAGCGCCGGTCGTTGGCCAGCGTGACATCTTCCACCTCGAACGACCCGGGTGTGAGCAGCGTCGCCTGGCCTCCCGACGCGTCCATCGAATAGAGATGATTCCAGCCGTCCTGTTCCGAGGCAAAAAGCAGTTTGTCGTTGTCCGCGAAATAGAAAGACTTGTCGGCGGTCTCTGCAGGAAATGAGTCGTTGTCTTCTTTCCCGCTATGCCAGACTTCTTTGGCCTCGGTCGTCGCCGCATCGGCCACCCAGATCGCCCAGGGATTCGGGCGGACCGGTATCAGCGGCACCTTTTCCTGAATTCCCGGCTGGCGGACGAAGGCGATGTGCCGCCCATCCGGGGACCAGCGCGGCATACTGTCGCGGTCTGCACTGGGAGAAAGATAGCGGACCTGTTCTCGCCCGAAATCATAAACGGCGATGAAGCTGTGATCGCCACGAGCGCTGACCAGCGCAATGTGTCGTCCATCGGGCGACCACTTGGGATTCGAATTGTCGCCGCGCAGATCGGTGAGTTGATGAGCGGGCGTCGCCCCGGAAACCGGCGCAATCCACAATTGCTTGCGCGCCGCCCACCCCGCAAATTGTCCGTCAGGTGAAAGCTGGACGTCCTCGCAGTCCTCCTCCCCGCAGCCCATCTCGCCCAACAAGCGAGGAACACCGCCCTCTACATCGAGGGCCCACACCTGCTGCTTGCGGGAAGAGACGCCATTGGTGGGATCGGCCACGCGCCCGTTCTCGTTGGTCTCGCTGCCGCGGACGTACACCAGGGTGCGCCCGTCAGCCGTAATGCGCAGGCTCGCAATCGGCAAACCATCGTCGCTGTCATAGTGCGTAACCTGCCGGGCCGTAAAATCCGGCGCGTCCGCCAGCCAAATGTTGCGCACGCCTTTGGCGTTGAATACCCAGGCGACTCGGGGGCCGTGCGCAGCCGCTACCAGGCTCGTGGGAAACGGCGAACTCATCACTTGGTCGAGAGTAAAGTTCGCCGCGGCCGCAAAATCCGCCAAGAACAAAGTAAGCAGCAAACCCGCAATGAGTCCACTTCGCAAAAGAGTCCGTACACGGAGAATCAGCATAGGACAGAAAGCCTACTCCGTTGATTTGTAGTCTGCCAAGCCGAATGTGGGCGCGAGCGTCCTCGCTCGTGCAAGGCTGCGTGACTGTCTACCCAGTACAACTGTCATCCCGAGCGCCGTCTCGAGCCGCGCTTGCGCGGTGAGAGCAAGTCGAGGGACCCCTACGTATCCGCGGACTCATCCGACTATAGGGGGTCCTTCGACTGCGCGACTGCTTCGCGTTGCGAAGCAGTTGCTCCGCTCTGGAGGACAAAGAATTACGGAGGATCGCTGCACATGGACGCCCCTCAGAATCTATAATGCCAAGTTCACCAAAATCATGCTCCCAGCAATCGATTCTCACGGAGGAAATGAATGCGCTCACGCGCCCGGCTCTGCTTGCTAGCTTTCTCCTGCTCCCTGCTCCTGGCTGCATCTTCTGACACCGAACAACCGCTGCAAGGCTATTCCGCGGCTTCCTCCCGCAGCCAGCGGGAGTGGGAGACCAAATTCCGGGCCATCCCCGACCCCCAGAACCAGCGCGACTACATGCAGCGGCTCTCCGCCCGCCCCCATCACGTAGGATCACCCTACGACAAGGACAACGCGGAATGGATGCTGGCCAAGTTCAGGGAGTGGGGTCTCGACGCCAGCATTGAAAATTTCGACGTGCTGTTTCCCACGCCAAAAGTGCGAGTCGTCGAACTGGTCGAGCCCACGAAATTCACTGCCAAACTGCAGGAGCCGGCGCTGGCCATCGATCCTACCTCCAACCAGCAGGCTGAACAGCTCCCCACCTACAACGCATACTCGGCGGACGGCGACGTCACCGCGCCACTGGTTTACATCAATTACGGCACTCCGGGTGATTACGAGGAACTGGCGCGCATGGGGGTCTCGGTCAAGGGAGCCATTGCCATCGCGCGCTACGGAAATTCCTGGCGCGGCATCAAGCCCAAAGTTGCGGCCGAGCATGGCGCCGTCGGATGCCTCATCTATTCCGATCCCGCAGATGACGGCTACGCCCAAGGAGATGTTTTCCCCAACGGCGCCTGGCGCCCGCGTGACGGCGTGCAACGCGGCAGCGTCATGGATATGCCGCTTTATCCCGGCGATCCGCTTACTCCCGGAGTCGGTGCCACGAAAGATGCAAAGCGGCTCGATCTGAAAGATGTAAAGACCATCACCAAAATTCCCGTTCTCCCCATCTCCTACGCAGATGCGCAACCGCTACTGGCGGCCCTCAAAGGAGAAGTCGTCCCCGAAGCCTGGCGCGGCTCCCTGCCCCAGACTTATCACGTGGGACCGGGGCCGGCGAAGGTCCACCTCAAAGTGCAGTCCAATTGGGACATCAAACCGCTCTACGACGTTATCGTAAAAATCCCCGGCGCCACCAACCCCGACGAGTGGGTGGTGCGCGGCAACCATCATGATGCCTGGGTCAACGGCGCCGAAGACCCCATTTCGGGCACGGTCGCTCTCATGGAGGAGGCCCGCGCCTTCGCTACGCTTCTTAAGCAGGGCTGGAAGCCCAAACGTACCATTATTTATTGCGTGTGGGATGGCGAGGAGCCTGCCCTACTGGGCTCCACCGAGTGGGGCGAAGCTCATGCCGATGAACTTCGCCGGCATGCCGTAGCTTACATCAACAGCGACGGCAACGGCCGCGGCTATCTCTCGATGGGAGGATCGCATTCGCTGGAGCGATTCATCAACGGCGTGGCTCGCGACATTCAGGACCCTGAGAAGAAGATCCCGGTATGGAAGCGCGACCAGTTCAAAGCGATCGCTGATGCCAAAACGCCCGAGGACCGCAAGGAAGCGCGCGACCGGGCCAACCTGCGTATCAATGCGCTGGGCTCGGGATCGGACTGGACCGTCTTTCTCGATCATCTGGGCATCGCGTCACTCGACCTGGCCTACGGCGACGAAGATGGCGGCGGAATCTACCATTCGATCTACGATGATTTCTACTGGTACACCCACTTTTCCGACACCGACTTCAGTTACGGCCGCGCGCTCTCGCAGACGGCCGGGACCGCGGTCATGAGGCTCGCCGACGCCGACCTGCTGCCTTACGATTTTACCGGCCTGGCTGACACCATCCACCAATATCTCGATGAACTGCAAAAGCTCCTGCAGACCAAGCAGGACGACGCCATCGAACGCAATAAAGAATTGGAAGAAGGAGTCTTTACCGCCATCGCTGACCCCAAGAAAACCTCGGTGCCGCCTCCCGCCGAGGAGGTGCCGCCCCATCTGAACTTCGCGCCGCTGCAGAACGCGACGGATGCGCTCACGCATAGCGCCGAGCGTTACCGGAAAGCGCTGGAAAAAGTCAGCAGTGACGGAGAACTGACAGCGAGCCCGGCCGAATTGCAGGCCCTGAACGAGAAGCTCATGCAAAGCGAACGCAAGCTCACCTCCCGCGACGGGCTGCCGCGCCGTCCCTGGTTCGAGCACCTGATTTATGCCCCCGGCGCCTATACCGGATACGGCGTCAAGACCATTCCCGGCGTCCGCGAAGCCATCGAACAAAAGAAATGGAAAGAGGCTGACGAACAGATCGCACGCGCCGCCGGCGCGCTGCAGGACGAAGTCACTCTCATCGATTCCGCCGCCCAGGAACTGGAGAGTGGAAAGTAGCGCCGGCGTCCCCCCGGCTGTCCCGAGGGCGTCCCGCCCTCGGTTCGGTCGGCCGAAACTAAAGGTATTGGCTGCAATCGCCACTGGGGCGTCAACCCCGCCCGGTGCGTTCCCCGGGGAAACCTCCTCATCAATTCCCGGTTCTTGCCGATGTTTCAGGCATGCCAAGCCTCCCACCCTGCCCCGACCTCCGGTTACCAATCTTCCACAGGGGGCTGGAAGCTCCACACCTGAAGATCCGCGCTTTATCCGAACCTCCGAGGTTGCCAAGCTCTGCCTGCTCTCCCGGTGGAAGCAAGTGAAATCAAGCCGCCCGAGCGTGACCTCATTCGCGTCGCCCCGACATGTGGTCTACCGGCATATGTTGCTCTGCATTTGCTTCGTCCCGGTCAGCCTGCTTCTGAGCCAGCCCGATGTCATTCTTATGGCCCGGCCAGGATCTGTAGTCTGGTATCCAGCCACGGCCTTGTCGCTGGCGTTGATGCTCGCCGTCAGCTCCTGGTATGTCTTCCTGGCCTGCGAAAGCGTTGATTTCAGCCTGCGCAATCCTTTGGGAGAGGTGACCAGTACGCTACGCGTCCGGGCGCAGCAGAAGGGCTTGAAGTTCGCCTGCCATATTCCGCTCGAGCTGCCGGATGCCCTGATCGGAGACCCTTCCCGGCTGAGACAGATCATGATCAATCTTCTGGGGAATGCCCTGAAGTTCACCGCCAGGGGAGAAGTCACGGCGCGGGTTGCGATGGAGGCCGGAACTGCCGATCAGGCCGTCATTCACTTCAGCGTGCGCGACACCGGCATCGGAATCCCCCAGGAAAAACAGAAACTGATCTTCGAAGCATTCACCCAATCGGACAGCTCGACCACGCGAGAGTACGGCGGCACCGGACTCGGCCTGTCCATTTCCTCGCGACTGGTCGCCCTCATGGGAGGCAACATCTGGGTGGAAAGTCAGCCGGGCGAGGGCAGCACGTTCCATTTCAAGCTGCGCTTTGGACTGCAAAAATTCCCAGCCGCGCTGCCTGCCCGCTGACCCTCCGGCCCCAGCGCAAGTTCCCAGCCACAACGAGCGGCACTTCAGGATTCTTCTCGCTGAGGACAATCCGGTAAACCAGAAGGTCGCAATCCGGTTCCTGCAAAAAAAGCGCATACCGTGGTGTTGGCCGAGTCCGGGAAAAAGGCCCTCGATGCCTGGCGGAACCAGACCTTCGACATCATTCTGATGGATGTTCAGATGCCCGAAATGGATGGGTTCGAAGCCACAGCAAGAATTCGCGAACAAGAAAAGTCCACTGGTAAACACATTCCCATCATCGCCATGACCGCTCATGCCATGGTGGGTGACCGTGAGCGCTGCCTCGCCGCCGGCATGGATGACTATGTGTCAAAGCCGATCGACGCGGGTGACCTCTTCGCCGCCATCCAACGCCTTCTCCCCGCAGCCGCCCAAGCCCACGCCTAGTCTTTGCAGCTATGAGGCCAGCTCCAAGGTTCGCTTCAACTGCCCGCAGGCCGCGTAAATATCTCGCCCGCGAGGACGGCGCACGAACGCGGGCACACCGGCGGCCCGCAAAATATTCTGGAACTGCAGTACCCGCTCCTGGGCCGGAGTGCGGAAATCAATTCCAGGCCCGGGATTCAGCGCGATCAGATTGAGTTTCGCCCGCAGGCCGCGAACCAGCTCCGCCACCTCGCGCGCATTCTCGGCGGAATCGTTGACTCCGTCCAGCAGCACATATTCGAAGGTCAGCTTTTCCCGGTTGCGTAACGGGAATTCGCGGGCCGCGGCCATCACTTTTTCCAGGTTCCACTTGCGGTTGATCGGCATGAGGCGGGTGCGCAATTCGTCATTCGAGGCATTGAGCGAGATGGCGATTTTCGGACGCACCGGCTCCAATCCAAAATCGTAAATGGCAGGCACAATCCCTGCCGTAGACACGGTCATGCGCGATTCAGTTATGCCCACTCCCTCCACCAGAAGGCGGACCGCCTTCATGAAATTTCCGTAGTTCAGAAAGGGCTCACCCATCCCCATGAAGACCAGGTTGATCCGGTGCAGAGGCAGAGAAACGTTTTGATCGTTCAGCACGGAGCACACCTGCCCGATGATCTCTCCGGCGGTCAGGTTGCGCTTTATTCCCAGCAGCGCAGTCAGGCAGAACTGGCAATCCACCGCGCAGCCCACCTGGCTGGACACGCAAATGGTTGCACGTTCCCAGGTTCGGCCTGCCGTTTCGGTCTGGTTGCCGGCTTCGCTGCCGTCGCCTGCTTCGCCTCCATCTCCTTCCGGCATCCAGACCGTTTCTACGCTTTGTCCGTCGGCACAGCCCACCAGATAGCGGACCGTTCCGTCACTCGATACAAATTTCTTCTCGATCCTGGGGAGGCCGACTGAGACTCCTCTCTCCGCCAGGCGCCGGCGAAAATCCTCCGGCAGGGTTGAAATCTGCTCGGCGGTCTCAACTCGCTGACGATAAAGACCTTCAAAGAGCTGGCGGGCGCGGTACGGAGGCTGCTCGAACTCCTCCACCAGCGCAGTCAGCTCCGGAAGCTGAAGCCCCAAAAGCGATTTCTCTGTAACTTGATCCATGACTGAATTTCGGAACGCCTATCTTTGCGCCCTTTGCGGTGAAGGGTTTGCCCGCGACAATGGGTTTGCCGCAAAGCACGAGGCCACCCAGAGTAGGCGCTCATGCAATTGTAGAGGATGCGGCCTCCCTGGGCCCACCCATGCCCCTGCCGACAAAGATTAGGAGACTTTGATTAAACTATTGATTCTATGGCAGTAAGCGAGCATTAGCCGGAGCCTGCCACGGTATGCAACAATAGGTACATGGTTCAGGAAGTCCGCAACATACGCCGTGAGGTCTTACCCAACGGCCTGACCCTGATCACCGAGGAGATGGAGCACATTCGCTCCGCCTCGATCGGGATCTGGATCAAGACCGGTTCCCGCGACGAAGACCTGCAGTGGAACGGCATCTCGCATTTCATCGAACACATGGTGTTTAAGGGCACCCGGAATCGCAGCGCCGAAGAAATTGCCCGCCAGGTCGACTCCATCGGCGGCAACATGGACGCCTTTACCGCCAAGGAATGCATCGGATTTAACGTCAAAGTGCTGGACGAGCATCTGCCCATCGCCATGGACATTCTCAGCGATCTGGTGCTCAACCCGGTGTTCGACGCCGCTGACATTGGCCGCGAACGCGGCGTGATCCTCGAAGAAATAAAGATGGACGAGGACAATCCGGACTACCTGGTCCACGAAATCTTCACCCAGAATTTCTGGAAAGATCATCCCCTGGGTAAGCCCATCCTGGGGACCAAGGATACGGTCAAGAAATTCGAGCGTGATCCGGTACTGGATTTTTACAAACAGCGCTTTGCGCCCGGCAACATGATCATTTCCGCCGCCGGTCATCTGAAGCACAAGCAATTCGTGGACCTGGTGGCCAAACACTTTGAGCACATGAAGCCGGTAAAGAACGGCTTCCACGGTTCTCCGCCCAGCATTGCGCCTCGCATCGTCATGCGCAACAAGAAGTCGCTGGAACAGGTGCAGATCTGCGTGGGCGTGCCTTCCCATCCCATCGCTCACGAGAACCGCCACGCTTCCTACATATTGAATACTCTGCTTGGCGGCGGCATGAGTTCGCGCCTGTTCCAGAATATTCGCGAGCGCCAGGGCCTGGCATATGCCATCTACAGCGACTTGTCGCCCTACCGCGATACCGGATGCCTCTCGGTTTATGCCGGAACCTCGCGCGAGTCTGCCGGAAAAGTTGTGCAGTCCGTGGTCTCCGAGTTCCGCAAGCTCAAGCTGGAAGCTGTTCCGGCCGATGAATTGCGCCGCTCCAAAGATCAGCTGAAGGGCAGCCTGATGCTGTCGCTGGAATCCTCAAGCGCGCGCATGTCCAACCTGGCCCGGCAGGAAATGTACTTCGACCATTTCTACACCCTCGACAAACTGATCGATCGCATCGAGAACGTCACGGTCGAGCAGTTGACCGAGTTGGCCAAAGAATTTTTCCAGACCGAATCGATTGCCGTAACCGTCCTCGGCAATCTCAACGGATTAAAGCTGAAGCGCGATCAGCTCGCCTGCTGAGCCTTCCCCGAACCAGGTAGGGGCAGATGTCCCCATCTGCCCGGCGGAGCAAAGCTCCGCTATTTTTTCGCGCATACGAGAACCGCTGTCGAGCCACACCCGACCGGACAGATAAGAAGATCGGTCCGCGAGAAATCCGCGGACGATGAAACCCCGCTGCTGCCAAAAAGTTGCCCGCCATTTTCATATCTTCGCCTGACTCTTCCTCCGGCGGTCAGCATCTAAATAGACAACTGAGCAGAGCACCCGGCATGGTGATGCCGAGTAAAAATGGGTGAACTGCAGTGGATCGGAGGGTGACTATGGCGCAGGTGATTGAGTTCTACATTCCGACGCGCTTCAAGCCTAAGGTAAAGTGGGTACCCGCGGAGCAACGGGGAAAGATTCTCTTGTTCCCCGTTGATCTGAAAAAGTCGGCGTAAGGCAAATAACATGGCGCCCGGCCGCTTCGTTATGGGCCGGGCGCCTTTGTCTTTTGGTCGTACCTCGCCGGCTGGGTCGAGGATCCAAGCCCGTGCCCCGGCACTCTAAGTCTCTCATTTCCTTGGCGATCTCAGGGCGGCCGGAAGCTCCCTTCCCAGCATGGACAGACTGCGACGTAAGCCACTAGTTTCGCTGGATTAGAGCCCATTTTCGAGGCATACTAAGCAGGCCCGTCTTCCCCCGCGGGCGGGAGGGCTCCGCGCCATGCCGTTGTTGGAGGAGAAGCAAGTTACCGATATCACGCCCGCCGTCGGGGATGATTCCGAACAGAAACAGCGCCGCCAGATGCTGGTCGCGCTCGCCCTGCTGCTCGCCGCATTGATTCTGGTTCTGATAAAGGACCGCGACTTCTGGTTTCCTCCGGCGCCTGCGGCGCCTGTGCAATCGGAATCGGAGCCCGTTGAAGAGCCTGCACCCGACGTTCAGACGCCGTCCGAAACGACAGCCGCAACGGCGCCGGCACCGGCAACTGTCCGTGCGCGCAAGTCGAAGCTGCGCACCCCACCGCCCGCCACGGTGGATCCAGGTCCCGCACCTGCTTTAGCGCCGGTGGTGATGAGTCGCGCTGTGCTTCCTCCACTCGAAGTTGAAGTGGTGGCAGGGGACGAGCACCGCACCATCCCGTCAAATACCGGTTCAGTGCGAGTGGACCTGCAGGCCCGAGCTCCTTTCTCTTCCACTCCTGCGCCTTCTTCCTCCGCTTTGCCTTCTGCCTCTGGTTCCGCGGATTCCACCGGTGTGGCCGACGCCACCGGACGCGTCCATCTCTCTCCCGGCGCCGCCCAGATCCTTTCCCGCCCGGTTGAGCCGAACTATCCTCTGCTGGCCAAACAAATGAAGGTCCAGGGCGCGGTGGTGCTGGAAGCTCTGATCGGACGCGATGGAAACATTCAGGACCTCCACGTGCTCAGCGGACCCACGATTCTTTCGACTGCGGCCCGCGAAGCGGTGAAGCAATGGCGTTTTCGGCCCTACCTGCAATCCGGTCAGGCGGTCGAAACCGAGGCCCGCATCACGGTAAACTTCACTATCTCCACCCAGTAGTGCGGCAGCCACGGATGGCACGGATCACACGGACAGCACATTGGAAAAAAGAATTTGATCCGTGTAAATTCGTAAAATCCGTGGCTCGCGTTGTATTGCAATCTGGGAGCAGAGCTGATGGCTTTTGCAATTTCCAGTCCGGCGTTTCCCCAGGGCGGCGATATTCCCAGGAAATTCACCTGCGACGGCGCCGATGTGTCCCCCGAACTTTTGTGGACCGAGCCTCCGGCCGGCACCCAGAGCTTCACGCTCATTGCCGATGACCCCGACGCGCCAGGCGGCACCTGGACTCACTGGGTGCTGTACGACCTGCCCGGCACCAGAACCAACCTGGCCGAGGGCGTAAACAAGATTGACGAACTTCCCGGTGGCGAGCGCCAAGGCCGCAACGACTTCCGCAAGATTGGTTACAACGGCCCTTGCCCCCCTCCAGGCAAACCCCATCGCTATTTCTTCAAACTCTATGCCCTCAAGGGAAATCTTGATCTGAAACCAGGCGCGAGCCGGCAGGAGGTAGAACAGGCACTGCCGAACCTGGTGCTTGCTCAGGCCGAGTGGATGGGGAAATACCAACGCTGAGTGTGGGTCGGACACTCTTGTCCGACGCCTTTGATTTAGATGTTGACTTGAGCCGGATCTGGCTCAAGTGCAATCACAAGTTTTCCAAATGCAAGGCCAAGTCAAAAGCGTCGGACGCGAAGTGTCCGACCCGCACGTGCAGTTCAAAATGAAACCCGGAGTAATTTTCAAAGCCAAAAAATACGGGCGTCCCGACTCTCGCGAGTCGCCGGACGCCCGGGCAGCCCTCCCCCAGAACTGCTCGTTAATAAAAATAAGGCTTCGGCCTGACACTGAAAATAGCACTTGGGTGCCAGCATCAGCCCACCAACGACGCTATGGCCCGGATGATACTTATGTGATATCGTGATATCACATATCAGGAGGGGCCATGGGGCAACTCGTAGTCCGGAACCTTGAAAATGCGGTCAAGACCCGGTTGCAACGCCGCGCCAAACGCCACGGCCGCAGCATGGAGGAAGAGGTGCGTGACATCCTCCGCAGTGCAGTGAGGACGGAAGATGCTCCTGGCGGCAGACTCGGGACAGACATCTCCAGCTTATTTGTGGAAACTGGCCTGAAATCGGATGTGCCCGAACTACGCGGACGCGCCATCGTGCCTGCAGAGTTCGAGTCATGATCGTTTTGGACACGAACGTACTCTCGGCACTGATGCGCCAGACACCCGACACAAAAGTGATTGCCTGGCTGGACAAGCAGTCTCGCACATCCATTTGGACGACTTCCATAACCGTGCTTGAGATACGGTTTGGCCTTCAAATCATGGCCACGGGACTGCGAAGGTCTCGGTTGTTAGGGGCGTTTGCAGCCCTGCTCGATAAAATGGGGCATCGAATTGCCCCCTTCGATGATGAAGCGGCGGCGCAGGCCGCGGACCTTATGGCCGCGCGGCAACGCAAGGGCCGGCCAGTCGAATTGCGCGACACCATGATCGCCGGTATCGTGTCCGCGCGCCATGCCACTCTCGCCACTCGCAACCTGGTTCATTTTGAAGATCTCTCGGTTCCTGTCGTCAATCCCTGGTTAGCCTGAACATTTCCTCGCAAACCCGGGCGGGTTGTCCGGTGCCCCACTCATTCTTTTTTTGAGATTGCGTGGGTAGGCCACCCTCATGCCGAGATCGCCTTCGTACAATCTGGGCAAAGTTTGTGAGTGATCTTCGCTTCGGAATGCGACCTCACGTAGTACTCAAAGGGCTGCCAATCGCCTTTTTTATCCTGTATTTTCTTGCATGACAGGCAGATGGGCAGCAGTCCCTCCAGGGTGCGAATGTTCGCCATGGCTGCCTTGAGGTCTCGATGCGCGAGATCTTTTTCGTTTTCTGCTCGATCGCGGGCAGCCAGGGATGCGGCCAACCGCTTCAGGTTCCGGCGCAGCTCCAGTTGCGCCTGCACCTGGCGACCCAGAGCGCGGAGCGCTTCCAACTGCTCTGCAGTCAGTTTTCGTGCTACCCGGTCAATTACGCACAACGTCCCGAGTGCATGACCATCACTCATCAGGGGCGCACCCGCGTAGAAACGGATTTTGGGTTCGGAAACTACCAGAGGATTCTCCGCGAACCTTTCGTCTTCACTGGCGTCGGGGACGATGAAAACATCTGGCTGGAGAATTGCCGAGGCGCAGAAGGCGATGTCGCGTGAGGTCTCCTGAAGCGAAAATCCCACGCTCGATTTGAACCATTGCCGGTCCGCATCTACCAGGCTGATCAGCGCAATCGGGGTTTGGCAGACGCATGAAGCCAGCAAGGTGAGATCGTCGAAACCTGCTTCCGGTTCGGTGTCGAGGATTTCGTAGCCGCGCAGCGTGGCTAGCCGTTGTTGCTCGTTTGCTGGTTTGGAAGGAATCATCACGGCCTCCGCACTGGCCACATCGCCCGGAGAGCGACTCTACTGCCATTTCCTCGAGAATTCAACTCTGGGCTGGGCCACGCCGGTGCTCCAGCAGCTGCAGGCAGCTCGAGGGAAGCCCCGCCCAAACGCAGCTCGGACTGGCCACGCTCGAAGTGATAACAACTAAAATAGATGGAAACAAGCTGGGCCGAACTACGGCGCGGCAGCTTGCGACTGGTTGGCAGTCCGCATTTCAGGGGCGCGCTCCACCCGGTTCCTGCCGTTGCTTTTGGCGCGATAGAGCGCGGTGTCGGCCGCCCGCAGGAGATCTTCTCCGTCCGGAAAGCACGGGGCGGCCGCGTGTCCGGCCACCAATCCAATGCTGACCGTCACCAGGATCGGTTCGGACCTGCAATCCACAAAAACAAAGCCCGCCAGACTCTGCCTGGCGGGCCCGGTTGTTTACGTTGTGGATCGCTCTCTAGGCCGCTTTTTTTAATTGCCTCACCTTCGCCCAACGCGCCCTCTGAGCCGCGGCGATCTTCTTGCGCGCCGCCACAGAAAGCGTCCTCCGCCGCGGTTGGGTGTAGGAACGTCCGTTTTCCAGCTTGCCTAGAACCGAAAGAGCTGCGTCAACATGCCTTAGTTGGTTGACCAGACTCGTTCGTTCCACTCTGAGTTGCGAGACCACCGACAGCAGTCCCTTCAGTTTTGCCATGAATCCCCCCTCGGCAAGTGATCTTAACAAAACATCGTACCCAGTGGGAGGGGGCGTACAGAACCGACTCGGGGGCGGGCTAGCGGGACTTCTTGATGTGGCGCACACTATGACCCTGAACCAGATGGAAGAGTTCCTCCGCCAGGTTCTTGGTGTGATCGCCGGCGCGTTCAAATGCCTGCGCCATGAAGAGCAGGTTGGTCACCTCGTAGCTCCTGTGGCCGGCTCCCTTTTCCAGATACTGCCGGAACACAGAATGACAGACCTGGTCCATTTCATAGTCCATCTTGATGACCGATTCAGCCAATCCCAGATCGCGGCTGGCGAATCCCTGGTGAACCCGGACCAGCATTTCCTGCAAGACCTGGGCCATCTCGATCAGAAATGCGGATTCTTTCGAGTTTAGCGGCGCCGGCAAGCCGTGAATTCGTTGCACCACCGACCAGATGAGGTCACCAATGCGCTCGAGATCGATCGTAAACTTCAGGCAGGCAAGGAGTTCACGAGCCTCCGCTTCGGGTACCTGGGTGACCGCGGCGGGCGTGGCGTCATCTACTTGCCGTTCGATCTGGTCCAGCTCCTTCTCACATTGTCGCACCGCCAGAAAGGCAATGCGCGAGCCGGTTACGATGTAATCGCGAGCATTGAACGCAGAGTCCTTCGCAATCAGACAGGCGCGCAAGGCGGTCTCGATCGCCTGCTTGCTGGCCTCAGACTTCTCTTTGCGTGGTCGCTTCATGGCGAGAAATTCAGGCTAGCAGAGTCCGACCGCCGAGGCCAGTCCGCCCCGCGAACAACTAGGAACCGGGAACTGAAAACTGAAAACTGGCTTGATTCGCCAAAGGAATTGCCGCCTGTTGCACAACAAATTCGAGAAATGGGAGATCACTTCGGCCACGAGCCACTGCGATTCCCCTGCCTTCGGCCGCTGGCAGAGGTCAAAATGCCGCGGGCGAGGGCGCCCGCGCCACAGAACCCTTTGACTTATACTTGCCCCAGCACTTGGGGCAACTGGCCCGTTACGGAGATTCCCGGACGATGGTGACTGGCAACGTCCAGGCAGTGGAGCTGGTCTTCCTGTTGCTGCTGCTCTTCGTGGTAGTGTTCGGAGCGCTGGCGCGGAAGCTTCAGGTCCCGTACCCCATCGTGCTCGTGATCGCGGGAGGGCTACTCGGCTTCGTTCCGGGAATTCCCCGAATCGCGCTGAATCCCGACCTCATCTTCTTCGTCATTCTCCCTCCTCTGCTTTATTCCGCCGCCTGGGTTACCTCCTGGCGCGAATTCTCCTACAACCTGGTCAGCATTCTGCTGTTGGCTTTTGGCCTGGTCACGTTCACGGTGATCGGGGTAGCGAAGAGCGCGCATTGGCTATTTTCCGGGTTCGACTGGAAGCTTGGCCTCGTGTTGGGCGCCGTCATCGCACCCACGGATGCAATCGCAGCCACCTCGATTGCGGAACGCGTTGGCATCCCCAGGAGAGTCACGGACCTCATCGAAGGCGAGAGCTTGGTGAACGACGCGTCTGGTCTGTTGGCCCTGGAATTCGGCATCGCCATCGTACTGCGGAACGAAACTCCAACGCACGCCGGCGCCATCACGCGGCTGGTTTACCTGATCTTGACCGGCATCGCTGTTGGCCTGGCGACGGGTTGGATCGTGAACTGGATCGAACGCCGTATTGACGATGGTCCGATCGAGATCGCCATCGGCATTTTAGTTCCCTACGCCGCCTACCTGACGGCGGACCGACTCCACGCCTCCGGCGTGCTTGCGGTAGTCGTCTGCGGACTTTATCTCAGTCGCAGGAGCTCCGGGTTCTTCTCACCCCAGGTGCGGCTCCAGGCCTGGGCGGTGTGGGAGGCCCTCGATTTCATTCTCAATGGTCTGGTCTTTGTGCTGATCGGACTGCAACTGCCCTACGTTCTGGCCGGAATTCACGACTACAGCCGCGGCACACTCTTCCTTTACGGCGCCCTGTTCAGCGCCCTGGTCATCGCCTTGCGAGTGGTGTGGGTCTTTCCCGGAGCGTATGTAGCCTACTGGACTCGAACCCGAATGCTTCACCAGAAGCTGACTTGTCCCACTGTGCGGGGAATTCTGGTCCTGGGTTGGACCGGCATGCGCGGTGTGATTGCGCTCGCGGCCGCCATTGCACTGCCTCAAACCCTGGCGGATGGCACCCCGTTTCCGCAGCGCAACCTGATCGTTTTTCTGGCTTTCTCTGTGATTCTGGTGACCCTGGTCCTGCAGGGACTGACCCTGCCCTGGCTGGTCCGCATTCTGGGCATCGCCGATGCCCCGGGCTCCAACCTGGAGGAGGAAAACGCACGCCGGGAAATACTCGAGGCCGCGCTCGCTTACCTGGATGAATCGCGCCAGAAAGATGCGGGGGAATTCGATGCCATCTACGAGGACCTTACCGGCCACTACCGCCACCGTCTTTCCGACGTCATGGGACGAGAAGATACCGCGAATAGCGTCAGTCCCGAACATCACGAACGCTTAACGCGTATTTCCCGCGATCTGCTTCGGCTGGAACGGCAAACCGCAGTTCGTTTGCGCAACCAGGGCCGCATCAACGACGAGACTCTACGCCAGTTGGAGCATGAACTTGACCTGCGCGAGGCCGGTCCAGGACATGCCTGATGGCGCAGCCTAAACCGGGCCTTCGACCAGCGGGAGAAATACCTGAAAGCGCGTGTCTCCGGGCTTTGAAGTCACCTGGATCGTGCCTCGATGTTTCTTCACGATTCGCGATACGGTGTCGAGACCCAGGCCGGTTCCCTCTCCCACTGCTTTGGTGGTAAAGAAAGGTTCGAAGATGTGCGCCTTCACTTCGGGCGAAATTCCCGGGCCATTGTCGCCAATCTCGACCACCACGCAGGTGTCGTCACGATAGGTTCGAACCGTCAGCTCGCCTTGTCCGCCCATGGCGTCAATCGCGTTGTCGATCAGGTTCGTCCAGATCTGATTGAGCTCGCTGCCAAACGAGTCCACCAGCAGTGGGACCTTGTTATACTCGCGCCGCACCTTCACCCCACGCTTGAGCTTGTGATGCAGAATGGTAAGCGTATTCTCCAGGCCTTTGACGACATCCACGTTCTGCGCCGGTGTCTGGTCCATGTAGGTATATTCCTTGACCGCCCGCACCAGGTCGGAGATACGCGCCGTGCTGCTCTCGATTTCATTCAGCAGATTTGCAATCTCGACCGAGGCCGCGATCCGCACCAGGGCGGCCCGGGCCACGTCTGCGTGCAGGGTGGCGAACAGCGACTCCAGCACCTCCGGCTTAACGTTTCTGCGCGCGAGATCGGACGCCAGTTGCCAAAGGTCGTTTTGCCCGTGACTGCGTAACAGCGAATCAATCTCATCTTCCAGGTCGCTAGTGGCCAGCGTATCGAGCGGATTTTCGTTCGGCTGCATGAACGAGGCTTCCAGTTTTTCGATTTCTGATTTCTGGGCAGCCGTAAGCTCGTGCTTTCCCAGTTCCTGGACCGCGCTCTTGATTCGCTGCAGGGCTTCGCGCAGCAGGCTGGTCGCGCGTCTGGCGGCCGAGGCAGGATTGTTGAGTTCATGAGCCAGGCCGGCCGATAGCTTGCCTAAGCCAGCCAACCGGTCGCGCTGTTGCTCCACCCGCGTGACCTCGCGGATCCGGTCCGCCATAACCCCCACCAGGCGCTGTGTAAGCTCCGGCATTTTCTGTATCAGTTCCGGAAAACGTGCCGAGGGGAACTTTAGGATGCGGGCATCTGTGAGCGCCCGCCCGGTTACTACCGATTTCTTCATTCTGGAGAAAGGCAGCACTCCGGTGACGTCGCCGGGCGCGAACGGAATTACGAAGGTTTCGCCATTGATGTCGCCGCGGGCCTGAACTTGCCCTTCGAGGATCACCACCATCGAGTCCGCCGGGTCTCCCAGTTGCGAATACACATCTCCCGGCTTCATCTTTATCTCTTGGGCCTGGCTGAGGAACCAATCCAGTTGATCGTCAGGCAAACCTTCAAACGTCGGTACGCGCAACAATTCCGATTTTTCGATCATTCGTTGTTACACCTTGCTCAAATACTGATGAATGAACTGCACCGCCACCGATCCTTCACCCACTCCGGATGCCACCCGTTTGACCGAACCGTGGCGCACATCGCCGACGGCAAATATGCCGGGCACATTGGTCTCCAAGAGAAACGGGTCGCGATCAAGCCCCCAGCCTTTGGGACGCTGTCCGTCGCGTATGAGATCCGGACCGGTCAATATGAAGCCGCGTTCGTCGCGTTCGATCAGGCCCGCCAGCCAGTCAGTTCGCGGCAATGCCCCGATGAAGATAAACATCGAACTGGCCGGCACCCGCTCGATCTTGTTAGTGTCGGAGCACAACACAGAAATCTCTTCCAGATGAGTCGCGCCGTGCGCCTCCACCACGCTGGCGTGCGCCCAAATCTGTATGTTGGGCGTCTCCTTGATCTGGTCGATCAGATACTGCGACATGGTGCTGGCCAGCGAATCTCCGCGCACCAGAATGACCACCCGCTCCGCATACTTGGCAAAGTTCATGGCCGCCTGGCCGGCTGAATTCGCACCCCCCACCACATAAACAATCTCGCCCTCGCAGGACAGAGCTTCGGTAGCGCCGCCGCCATAGTAAATTCCCGCACCCTGAAGGCGGGCAATGCCCTCTGCCTCGAGCTTGCGCCACTGCACTCCGGTGGAAATCATCAGGGCGTGGCAGGAAATTTCGTTTCCGTCCGCCAGCTTGATGATCCTGTAGGATCCTTCCGTGCGAGCGCTGACGGCTTCCAGGGGCGAGAGGATTTCCACTCCAAAACGCTGCGCCTGCACCACCGCGCGCCGCGCCAGATCGCTGCCACTGAGGCCCGCCGGAAATCCCAGATAGTTCTCGATGCGAGAACTCATTCCGGCCTGGCCGCCGGGGGCTTCGCGCTCAATCATCACCGTGTGCAGACCCTCCGAGGCACCGTAAACCGCAGCCGCCAGACCCGCCGGCCCTCCCCCCACAATCGCCATATCATAAAAATTTGTCTGTGCCCGGGTCCGCAAGCCTACCTTCTTGGCAACGTCCGCGGGAAGGCTCTCCAGAAGTCTGGTCCCATCCGGAAAAAGTACAACCGGAAGCTCAGCTGCCTCCGGCCCCAGCGCCTCCAGGAGTCGTTTGGTTTCCGGATCGTTGGCGGAAATTTCTACGTCGATCCATTGGTAGGGAACGTGGTTGCGCGCCAGAAAATCCCGCAAGTCATACGACCGCGGCGACCAGCGCGTGCCCAATACCCGTATCCCTTCATAGGCAGGACGATAGGAAGCCTGCCAGTCATCCAGCATGTCGTCGAGCTGGGGATACAAATGCTCCGTCGGAGGGTCCCAGGGTTTCAGGAAAAAATAATTGATGTTGGCCTGGTTGATCGCGCTGATGGCGGCATTCATGTCGGCGTAGGCAGTCAACAATGCCCGCTTGGCCTTGGGAAAAATCCGCATTCCCTGCTGCAGGAATTCCACGCCATCCATGCGCGGCATGCGCTGGTCAGCCAGCAGCAAGGCTACGCTGTCATTGCGCACCGCCAGCTGCTTCAGCAGGTCCAGCGCCCCTTCCGGAGAATCGCTTCCAATCACCCGGTATTCCGCGCCATATTTCGAACGCAAATCGCGCTCGATCGACCGCAACACGTCGGAGTCGTCATCTACGCTCAATAGAATTGGTTTCGCCATGATTCCGTCCCAGCTTCAATGATGAAGGTAATTTCAGACTTCTGAAGACCTGGATGTTCTATAGATGCAGGAAGGCTCGGCCCGGCACCACAGTTTTCGCCACACCACAGACCACGTAGGGGCGGACCCCCTGGCCCGCCTCGGCAATGCGGAATTGCAGTTTTTGACTCACACGATTCGACTCTGATGTTCCTAAGCCGCGGCCCACGCCGTTTCAAGTTGCCGTCCATGCTCAGCAATGGTGCCGACCAGCGCTTCCATCTGCGCGTCGCTGACTGCAGGATTCATACAAGTCAACTTGAGACACTGCCGGCCTCGCACCCGGGTGTGACCGATGATGGCAATCCCCCGGTCGAACAGGCGCTGCCGCAGTTCGGCATTCAAGCCATCCTCATCGAGTCCCGGGCGCGAAGGGATATAGCGAAACACCACGGTACTGAGCGGGCCTCCATGGATCAGCTGCAATTCCCGAGTGCGGCCCACGGCTTTGGCGGCACAATCTGCCAGTTCGATGGTGCGATCGATCATGGTGCCCAATTTTCGCCGCCCCAGCATTTGAAACGAGAGCCACAACTTGAGCACATCGAAACGGCGAGTGGTAAGCAGCGAATTGGTCACCAGGTCAGGGATGCCTTGCTCTTCGTGGGTCTCGGGATTCAGGTAATTGGCGTGCAGCTTGATGAGCTCGAAGTGACGAGCGTCCCGCAGCAGGAAAGCACTCGCTGGAATCGGCTGCCAGAACAACTTGTGAAAGTCGATGCTCAGCGAATCCGCGGAGGCGATGCCCTCCAACTTGTCCCGATGTCGGTGCGAAAACAGCAGCACGCCACCGTAGGCCGCATCGACATGCAGCCAAACTCCGGCCGACCCGGCCACATCGGCAATCTCCTGCAGCGGATCCACGGAGCCAAAATCCGTTGTCCCCGCTGTAGCCACGATGGCAAAGGGAAGCAGGTTTTTGTCCCGCATTTCGTCCAGCATCTTCCGCAGACTCTCAGGCCGCATCCGGAATTCGTCATCAACCGGCACCCTGATCACCGCGTTGGTTCCGAGCCCAAGCTGCGCCGCAGATTTTTCCACGGTAAAGTGGGCTACCTCGGAACACAAGACGCGCATGCGGGACACTTGCGGCGGCAAACCCTGCTTCTGGGCCGACCACTCAAATCGTGACTTCAGGAACGCGTCGCGTGCCAGAAGCAACCCCATGTAATTGGATTGCGTTCCGCCCGTTGTGAATGTGCCGTTCGCGCCGGCGGGGAATCCTGCCTCAGCAGTGAGCCACTGAACAAATTTCTGTTCGAGTATTGTGGCCATGGGCGCCTGGTCGAAAGAATCCATCGACTGGTTTAATGCGCTGATGACCGCTTCCGCCGCCAGCGCAGCCAGCAACGGCGGACAATGCAGGTGGGCCGCGGTATTTGGATGGCCCACGACGACTGAGTTAGAAATAATCAGTCGCAGCTTGTCGAAGACCTCGCGGGGCACAGCACCCGCATCCGGAAGAAATTCCTTATCGATCAAGACCGACAGGGCGGAGGGACTCTCGCCGCTATAAGAACGACCGGGCGAAGACGCGCAGAGCAGTTCGGAGACCCGGGCCATCAACTCCCGGTAAAGTTCCTGGCTCGCCGGCGTGGTCGTCAGAAAGTCGGATTCAAACAAGTCAGGGCCTCGACAAGACCATCTCGGCAGTTCTTCCATATCTACAGAAAGCAGACGAATGCCGAAAGCAGTCGGCAGGAAAGGTAGGCCACGCTCCGTGCGGGCCAAAGCCGCTTACAGCGAATTGGTGCGTGCAATGTTACCCAGCATGGCGCCACTGGGCTTGATGGTTCTTCGTTGCGTGGCCCGATCCACCGCCACAATGCCGAACTTGGGCTCGAATCCGGACATCCATTCGAAGTTATCCAGCAACGACCAGGCCACATAACCGCGCACATCCACGCCGTCGTCAATGGCGCGCTTCAGGCCTGCAAGGGCGCGCTGAACATATTCCACGCGGCGACGGTCGTCGGTGGTGGCAATGCCGTTTTCCGTCACCATCAGCGGTACGCCGGCCTCCTTGCTTGCGTAGCGCACCACCTCTTCAACACACTCCGGATAGAATTCCCAGCCCACTTGCGTGATCTCAGCGCCTTTGGGAGGCGGCAAATCCTTTTTACCGACGATCGACCGCGAGTAAGTCTGCACCCCCAGGTAATCGCATTGCTTTGCAACTTCCAACCAGGGCCCATAAACGTCGGCACGCTTTTCGGCAAGATGACTGTCCTCGGGCGCCGGCTGATCGGCTGTCATCGCCAGATTGAAGCCCACTGGCATTTCGCTCCTCACCGCTTTCATCGCGGCTTTGCCTTTGTGATGCGCGGCGATCAGACCATCCCGTATCCTCTTCTGGTCCCCGATAAAGAAGCTCGCAAATTCCGGGGCATTCAGTTGCTGCCGTACCTTGATCAGACTCGCTCTAAGCCCTTCCACCAGATCCGACATTCCCGCCAAACTGATCCAGTTCAGCAGTTGGGGAACATCAGGCTCGTTGAAGGTCGATGCATATCCCACCAGATCGCCCAGGTGTTTTGTGGCTTTCTCGCAGAAGCGCGCGTAGAGATCGGGCGCAGCGGGATTCTGCCATCCTCCCTTGTAGGCGAACCAGCGCGGCATGCTGAAGTGAGAATAAGTCAGCAGCGTGGTCAGGTGATGCTCGTGGCAGGTGGCCAGCATGCGCCGGTAGTGTTCCAGTTCGGCGTTGGAAAAGTAACCTTCCTCGGGTTCAATGCGCGCCCACTCCAGAGAAAAACGGTAGGTATTGAATCCAAGATCGGCCAACATGCTGATGTCTTGCGGGTAGAGGTGGTAGTGATCGCAGGCATCGCCGGAGGGTTCTTTGAATACGCTCCCCGGCAAGTGCTCGATCAGCCACAGATCGCTGCTGGTGTTGTTGCCCTCCACCTGATGTCCCGCGGTGGCGCAGCCCCACAGAAATTTGTCAGGAAAAGCCTTCCCTCTGGGGGCCGGAGTGGCAGCGGCTGTTGTCTTTTCGCCCTTCCCCGTCTGGGCAAGAGCGCGGTTGCCCATCATCCCCACGACCGTGGCTGCGGAGACGCCTTGCAACAGGGTGCGCCGGCTGATGGGTTTCGATATCGTTTCAGCAACAGGCTGTTCTTCTTTCATGTTCGCCCTCCGCTCCAAAATTCCAGCAAGCTTGACTGCGCCGTGGTAGCAGCGGCCAGATCGGCTTCACTGGCCCGAAGAACTCTACACCCACCCGCCGTCGATCACATAACTCTGATTGGTGATCGCACTGCTATCATCGGCCGCCAGAAAAAGGACCAGCCGTGCAACCTCTTCGGGAGAGATCGTCCGTTTCAGTGCCTGGCGGCTCAGAATCTCGGCTGTGTATTCTTCGGTAAACCACAATTGCTTCTGGCGCTCGGTAAAGATCGCGCCGGGAAGAACGCAGTTGACGCGAATGTTGTCCGCCCCGAGTTCGTGAGCCAGGGTGCGGGTGAGTCCCACAATCGCCGCCTTCGCTGCGATATATATCGGAAACCCGACAGAGGGGACCATCCAGCTGATGGAGCTCATGTTGATGATGGACCCTCGGCCCGCTTTTTTCATCACCGGAATCACCGCCTGGCTGGCAAAAAACTGGTGCTTGAGATTGACCGCGATCGACTGGTCCCAATACTCCGGGGTGACGGACTCCACGGCATGGCGAGCATCGTTGGCCGCGTTGTTAACCAGCACCTCCACCGTGTGGTATCTCGCAATGGCTGTGCCCATGCACGCCCGCAGGGCGTCAACGTCCGTGAGGTCGCAGTGCAGAAAGCAGGGCTCCGGATCGCCGGCCGTTCCGACCTTCTTCACCAGTTGCATTCCGGCGTCAGCCTGGATGTCCAGAAAGACGACTTTCGCGCCCTGGCGGGCAAAGTGCTCTACCATCTTTTCGCCAATGCCACTGGCCCCGCCGGTCACCACCACTACGCGTCCGCGCAGGCTGGGATAAGAACCGTATTCCACTTGCCGGTCTTCTGTCATCCCTCTTCTCTTCCCTAATACGTCGCCCTTCCGCCACTCAGATCAAATACGGCCCCAGTGGTGAAAGAGTTCTCTTCCGATACCAGCCAGGCCACCATGGCCGCGATCTCCTCGACCTTGAGAAATCGTCCTCGCGGAATCTTCGACAGCATGTAGTCGATATGCTCCTGCGAAATCTGTTCGAAGATTCGGGTGCGGGCCGCTGCCGGCGTGATGCAGTTGACGGCGATGTTCTGGTCGGCCAATTCCTTGCCCAATGATTTGGTCAGTGCGATCACGCCAGCCTTGGCGGCGCTGTAGGCGGAGGCGTTGGGATTTCCTTCCTTACCCGCAATGGACGCCACATTCACGATCCGTCCATATTTCCGCCGCCGCATGAAAGGCACGACCGCGCGGCAGCACAGAAATACTCCGGTCAGATCCACGTCAACAATCTGCTTCCAGACCTCCACAGGAACTTCCCAGCACTTCAGGTCGGGACCGGAAATCCCGGCGTTGGCTACCAGGATGTCAATCCTGCCGAACTTTTCCGCAGTTGAGGCAGCGGCGGCGCCAACACTCTCAGCCTGGGTTACGTCCGTGGTCACGGCATCGACAGCGCCGAGGGCACCGAGTTCTGTCACCGCCGAAGCGAGCATTTCTCGATCGCGGTCCCATAGCGTGACCGAAGCTCCCGAGGCGAGAAACCGCTGCGCGACGGCGAGGCCGATGCCCTGTGCTCCTCCCGTGACAACCGCGTGCCGATCGGTTAAATCTATCGTGTTCATGCCCTGTCGTGTCCCTGCCGGTGCCCAACTCAGTCAGCGGTTGGGGCTCTTCTTCAAAGATTCAAGATGCAAGATCGGCAGGGGCGAAAATAATAGCACGCTGGCAGGATGGGAAAGCTTTGGAGCTAAGGATGGGCTGATTTCTAAGATTCCTCGCCGGGCAAGGATCTTCGATTCTGGCTGGAGGTCAGCTTGCCGTCTTCGCCCTGCCTCACGCAATCGGCATAGGGGGGACGGGTCGCCCCGCCTCCCCTGCCACACCACCGGACATGCGGGTCCGCATCCGGCGGTTCGGCGGATTAAGCGGACCGCACGATCATGGGCGGAAGTCCGAGCTGGGCAAAGTAAGCATTCGGCAAAGCGATGGACAGGGCGGGCGAGTTGGCGAGGCGCCACGGGCCGTGGGGACTCCCAGCGGTTTGCGCCGCCAGGTCTTTGCCCACTCCTCGTTTGCGAAGTTCGCGAAATCGCGTTCGACCCTGCTTCCATTGCTTCCACACCGCCGACCGGAGTCGACGGCGTAACCACGTTTCAAGGCGTTGCAATACCGAAGGCGTTTGACAGTCGCCGAAGTAGCCAAGCCATCCTCGCAAATAGGTCGTGATCTGTTGGACCATCTGCGTGAGGCTGATGCCTCGGGTTCTCCGCGATTGTTCTCGAATCCGTGCCTTAAAGCGAGCGATTGCCTTGGAGGCAATCCGCCTCCTCGGTGCTCGTTCCGAGGTAAAGCTGAATCCGAGAAACTTTCTCTGCCCCGGTCGGGCCACGGCGCTTTTCGCCTGATTCACCTTGAGCTTGAGTCGGTGCGTGATGAAGCGCGTAACGCTCTCCATCACTCGTTGCCCCGCTCGTTCGCTGCCAACGTAGATGTTACAGTCTAGGGTAAAGGAATGGCTCAGTGACTTTAGAGGACGCCTATCTGTTTCTGCGGGTTTCCCCTTCTGCAGTGCCTCACTAGCGTCCTCCTGGCCGGTTCACCATTCCCTTCCCATCCCACCGGACGTTCAGTTTTCCCGAGTCCGGCGGTCCGACAGTCTTCCTCTCACAGCATGCGCAGACTCTCACTCGTACCTGATGACTCCGCTCCCTAGGTAAATCATCCCCAGGGCATACAGAGCCGCATTCGGGTATTTCTTCCACCCAAAGCCTCGGCCTTTACAGCGATAGTTCAGGTACCGGCGAAAGCGAGTGTTGATGAATCGTTGCAAGCTCCGGAAAGCGTCGCTGGCATTGGTGTGGCGATAGTAGTTCACCCATCCCCGCACCGTCTGATTCACCTGTTGTACAAACTCCGCGGGCCGGATCGGTGCCCGCCGCTTAGTGAAGCTTTTGATCCGTTGTCGGATGTTGCGTTGCGAGGACTTGCTGGGATGGATATAGATGCACAGTTTGCCACTGTTGGGTGAGCGCCGTTTCACGAACTGAAACCCGATGAAGTCAAACCCTTCGGTCAGCTTCGTAATCCGGGTTTTCTCGCGATTGATCGTCAGTCCCATTCGCAGCGCAATCCCCTCAAACGCCTGAAGAGCTTGCGTTGCATCTTTGCGACAAACCAAAATTCCATCATCCGCATAGCGATGCAGCGTGGCCCCCAGTTTCTCCGGGTACCCTCGCCGATGCCATACTTGATCCAGCAGGTTGAGGTAGATATTGCTGTAGAGCGGCGAGAGCGGTGATCCTTGCGGGACTCCTACCGTCGTCGGCTCCACCTTCCCCTCATAGGCGATCTCCACGGTCAGGCTCTGCTTGATCAGCCGCAGCATGCTCCCATCGACCACACGTTGTTTGATGAGGATCATCAACTTCTCGTGGGGAATGGTCGTAAAATAGCTGCGGAAATCAATCTCCACTACGCTCCACGCTCCTCGATACAGGTCGTTGCGAATCGCCTTGCTGGCCATCTTCGCATCTCGCCGCGGTCGATAACCGTAAGAGCAGTCGTGAAAGTCGGCTTCAAAGACAGGTTCTAGTACCAGCTTCATCGCAGTCTGTACCACGCGGTCTTCGACCGTCGCGATCCCCAATGGCCGGGTGCCTCCCTTTGGTTTTGGGATGTCCACCCTCCGCACCGGTTGAAAGCGGTAGGTCTTGGCGCGCAGTTCGTCCTGCAAGCGGCTGAGCATCTGTTCTTCTTCTCCGCGCGACACGATGCCTTCGATAGTCTCGCCATCCACGCCCGGCGCACCCCGGTTGGCCTTTACCTGTTTCCAGGCCTCCCCGAGCACGTCAAGACGCCACACCTTGTCGTACAGACTGTAAAACTTCACAGCTTTAGACTGCTTGGCTGTGCGATAAAGGGTTCTCTGCAGTTGCCGAACTTGTTCCGTTCCGTTTCTAGCCATTAAGCAATCGAAACCTCCCCAACTGCATTGAACTTCGTTGACTGAAGCAGGGCTCCTTCCCTCGGGACGGGTTTTGTTGTCCCGTCCCTGTTCGCGGTACTATGAGCCCCGCGGAATCCTCATCCGACCGGTTCAGATTTCGGTTTCCCTTATACTGACCCGTGACCAGTGGCAAACTGGCATCGGATGAGACCTCCCGGCCTAAGAACATCTCACTTTCACAACGTGCCATCTCCAACACCCCGGTGTGAACAGACGGTTCGGTTGTCCGTTTATCCCCGCCTGTTGTCAGCCTTCCCGCGCAGACGATACGGTCGGCTCACACATCTACGTATTACGAGGCTGATTTGAGTTCATGGTTATTACGGCCCGCTGTTTTGCATCTTCTTTCAAGGTCACTTAAGCCTGCAGTTCACACTGCCAACTCGACCTCCTGCTAGATCCCCGAACGGACGATTGGGATCAGGGGACTTGCACCCCATCAGTTTGACGTCTGTACCGGCGTGCCGTCGGCGTACCGTACGAAACGGTGGCCTCGCCGTTCCAGCTCCCGGTCCAGTTCGTCCAGCACCAGGTTACTGAGCAACGGTGAAAGCGGACCGCCCTGAGGCGTCCCCTCATCCACCGGACTCACCAACCCGTCCTCCATCACTCCGGCCTCCAGAAATGCCCGGACCAACTTGAGCATTCGCTTGTCGGCCATGCGCGTCGCTACCGCCGCCATCAGGCGGTCCTGGTTGACTCGATCGAAGAATTTTTCCAAGTCGAGGTCAATCACCCAACCGTATCCTTCGGCAATATATTGCTGTGCCTCGTGTACGGCTTGCTGCGCACTGCGCCCCGGTCGAAAACCGTGGCTGTGTTCGGAGAACGTCGGGTCCCAGTGCTTCTGCAGAACCTGCATCACCGCCTGCTGGACAAACCGGTCCAGCACACAAGGAATGCCCAACTTCCGCACTCCCTGACCGTCCGGCTTCGGAATTTCCACTCGCCGTACCGGTTGCGGCTGATAGGTCCCGTTGCGCAGCTGTTCCCCGATCTCTAGCCCATGCTGCTTCAGGTATTCCGGTAATTCGTCGACGGTCATCCCGTCCACTCCCGGACTCCCTTTGTTCGCCCTGACTCGCTGTAATGCCTGCTTGCAGTTTTCCAGCTCACAGACTTCTTCCATCAGTCGTTCGGTTCCAGCCAGGCTTTCGGACTGGCGCTTCGCCATGTGCGTTTCGGTCCCTTCCTCGGTGGCCTTCGGAGCATCACTCCTACCTTCCACCGGAAAGGCCAGCGCCCCTTGTTCGGGCCGGTTTTTCTGCCGCTGTCCGCTCATGAGTCGCGCCGCTTACTTGCCCTTCCCTTTATTCCCCTTGCGGGGTACCGTTCGGGCCTTCGGATCATCGTTCCCGGCTCGGCCTATCTTGTTTGCTCCGCCTTTCGGCTTTGGAGTGCCTCAGTAGCTTTGCCGACTGCATGACCTACTTTGCCCTCTGCTGACTTCTGCGACACGGTCAGGATTGAATCTCTTCATCCTCAGTCACGTTGTGTGACATGTCGCAGATCTCCCGAGGTAAGTTCGACCACCTTCGACGCGCAACCACCAGTGAGCTTGATGGATATGGGCTTCGCAGTCACGTGCCCGCTCGCCCGCCACCGTAGGCCTCGTATCCGGTTCTTGTTCATCGGCTCGCGTCTTTGCTCTGCGCTTCTTTCAGGCCTCGCCTCGCGGCGAGTGTTATTTCACCCTTGCGCTTCGCTATGACTTCACCTCCATCAGGCTGTCAAAGGGACTTTCACCCTCAAGTTGTCAAACATGCTCGGCACACAAGAAAAAGGCCGGAGCAGTGGAGTTGCTCCGGCCCAAACCACGTCTTCAGCCGTTGACGGCTAGAAGCTAAAGATGGTGTCGAACTGCCAGCGTTTGAGCCAGCGCTCCTCCGTCGGACTCTGGGCGGTCACGATCTGGCGCCCAATCAGGCCAGTGACTCCGAGTTGCACGTGGGGATAGGCCTGATAGAGGCCTTCCACGCGGTGCTCGATCACGTTGGTCGGCTGCCTCAAGTCGCTGAAGTTGAACGCGGAGAGGACCGCATCCCGCTCGATGCGCGCGAAAGTGTAGCCCAGCATAAGGTCACCCTTGTTCTTAGTCTGGCCGACCTTAAACTCTCCCCAGTAGCCATGACGCTGACGTGAATCGCAGGTGGGAGGTGCCACTGCGGCAGCGGTGAAAGCCGAAAGATTGCCGCAGGCTTTGGTGTTCTGGACATAGTCAAACAGGGCATAAATGGGCCACCGTTTGACCCCGGTGTCGAAGTCCAGCCGAGCGATCGCGTCCACGATGCCGTATTGCGAGGCGAAAACGCGCTTGCCGGCGATGACTCCGAAATTGTTGGTGTCGGTGGAGCCGCCGAAGCTAAAAGTGCCGCCGCCCGCGGTCGCTATGCCGTTGGTTGCGAATCCGTTACCACCAAACTGGTTCTGCGCGATGGTATCGGCGTTATGAAAATCATAGTACGCAACGTTGGCCCCCAATTTAACTCTGGGTAGGAGGGTCAAACCGGCCTGGACCTGGCCACCTTCCATGTAAGTATCGGGGCCGCCACCCACTTCAAACATTGGAGTCCCGATGGCGATCACCGAAAAGTGGTTAACAAAGCCACTCTTCCAGTCCCAGGCCACTGCCGCGCTCCCGCCTTCCGGGTTCAAGTCG
Organism: Terriglobia bacterium; assembly: GCA_963803605.1. Taxonomy (GTDB): domain Bacteria; phylum Acidobacteriota; class Terriglobia; order Terriglobales; family Acidobacteriaceae; genus JAIQFF01. The sequence goes on along the minus strand of CAWDNG010000018.1, from coordinate 122,684 downwards.
TTGTCCCAGGTCAACTCGGTGCGTTGCCAGGTGTATCCAAACTTCCCGACCGTCAGCGTGAAGGGCTTGAAGTAGTGAGGATTGTAAACTCCGAAAGCCTTGTCGATGGCGAGGGGCTTGCGAGTGAAAAAGCCGGTCTCAGTGGAGTTCGTGGAAATGGGATCGCCGAGATCGCCTGAGGCGATCGAGAAGCCGACAGCAAAGTCATTGGTGATCTTGCTGGCTACATTGAAGCGCAAGCGGTAGCGTTCCCGGAATCGGGCCTCGGGCGTCGTCGCATTGGCCGCTCCACCGCCGAAGAAAGGCTCAAAGCGCAGACGTAGATCGCCGCTGAATTTGATCCGGCCCACCGCGCTCTCGAGAGCCGCGAACTTCTTTTGCTCGTCCAGGGTGTTGACGGCCGTATTCGTCAACGTAGTTTTTACGTCGGTCATGTCAGCCGAGAGCTTGCTGACCGCCTCCTTCTGCTCGCTGCTCGCGCTCTCCGCGGCCGATGCCTTTTGCTGGGCCTCAGTGGCCGCAGACTGCGTCTGTTGCAGCTGCTGCTGCGCCTGCTGCCAGGCCTGGTCTTTCTGTTGAACTTCTTGCCGTAGCTGTTCAATCTGTTGCTGTTGGGCTGCGATAGCATCGCGCAGCGCTTGCACATCCTGGGCGGTCACCGCCGGTTCGGCCGGCTTGGCTCTCCGTGTTTTTGGTTTTGCTGCGGTTTGACCGAACAGAGTTACCGCCAAAAGCGGAACCACGCACCACTTGAGGACGCACTTCATTAATCTCTCCTTTTTGGCTCTAGCTAGCAGAGATCCCACAGTAATGAGGTTTGTACTTCAAACTAATGGGCGTTTCGGCCCCACTCCTTGTTTACGTACCGCCTGCCGTTATCCACTTCTTGTCGTCATGCAACTCCTGCTGTTCTGCAGACTTGCCGTTCTGCAGGCCTTTCCGATTCCGCCGTCTTGCCGTACTGCAGACTTGCCGTTCTGCAGCCCTTGCCGTAACAAACACACCAAGACCAGAAGCGGAACGCTAATCCCGTATTACTTGAGTGACGTATCTTTAATTCCGCAGTGTTACGGCATGGTTACAACAACGTGAAAATCTGATGAATTGGACCTGCAGATGGCCGGAAAATCCAGCTCAAAGTCGCAGCAAGGGCGGGGCGCCCTTTCGATACCCGTTGTTGGCTCAAAAGAATGGCTCCTCAGGTAGGACTCGAATCCACCTGAAAACGTCAATCCAAGGACTTACAGAGCACGGACGGCGCTATTAAGGACGTGGAAGTACCCGGTAGTTCACGTTAAGTGATTGCAAAGTGATTGCAGATTTTGACAGCCTCAGCACTGGTACGACCTTGCGCTAGGGCCTCTCGGTGCTGCAAACCTCTGATGGTCACCGTCAGCGAGGCCAACTGCCGCAAAGATTCTACCTTCGCTTAGCAGAGGGGCGGCCCCCGCGTGCTAGATACTGCTGATCGAGCGCTTGGCGTATCAGGGTCTTGATCACGGCCTGTCGACTGATGTTCAAGTCTTTGGCGGCCCTGTCCAGTTCTTCCAGCATGCCCGACGCCAGGTCAACATTCACCCTCTGTATCGGACCCATCATGCGCCCGGTATTGGAGAAAAACCGTGACACATCCCTCCCTTCGTCCGCACGGCGGGCTATGACTTCTGCCGACACTGGTTTCCGACGTTTACGAATGTTCTCCATAGAGTTCCTGCTCCTGCTTGGTGGCCTTCCAGAGAGTGACGAGGTGGTAGCACTCTCCTTCTTCGTCCTCCCGCACTTCAAAAATGACGGCGTACAACTGCTCCCCCACCCATCCGATCGCCCTGTACTGCTCGGGCCAATCCGTGCGCTGGTCAAGGTAGTATGGGTGCGAAAAAACTTCCTGCGCCTCTTCGAATCCGATGCCTCTTTTCGGGTTGGCTCTTAACCGCCCGCTCTTCCGCTCATCGAAGTGAAACCGCATGAGTATAACAGTTATACCATATCGAGCGGTTATGACGAACAACAGAATCGTGATTGTAAGTATGGTGCCAGGGGACGGAGTTGAACCTCTCCGCACTGTTTATTCCACGGGAGTTGCTGCAACTCATTGAGAAATAACGCACGGAGAAAAGGTCAAAACGCTAGAATCGGGGATCGAACAGGACACACAGCAGTACACGGAAACAGGACATGACGAATCACTTGTGATAGCCAAGACTTGACCTTGCACGCCGTGCTGTCGGATGCTGACAATACTGTCAGGTAGACCCTTGGGTGGGACGAACAAACAGCGCACGCTTGTGCTATAGCTATGAGGCCGCTCGTCTGTAGCGAAGGAAATCGGTTCTACCTTTTTTAGCGGGATTGCTGGGATCGTGACGCGTGCCGCCTCAAAAGTGTTCCGCCATCCAAACATTGCCCTCGATGGTGGGAGCCAGAATAGCCAAATATTTTCCATTGCGCGAAGGAATCGCCCAGGTAGGCCAAACGTGGTTTACTTGCCAGATCTGGTGGGCATTGCCCGCTAAATCCACGTACAGCAAGCTTTGCCTCAGACCCGCAGGATTGCTGCTGATAAAGAAGCCTTTGGAATCGGCTGCCCAATCGAGGGAGTTGAAGCCACTCCAGTTTTTCACCGTAAGCTCACGAGGGGGCTGACCGGAGAGCGAGAGCAGCCGGATTCGGCTTTTGGTGGCGCCGAAGGTAGACGCCGCGATTGCCTTTCCGTCCGGCGAAAGCCCCCAACCCCAATCGGCTTCGAGAGTCGCTATTTTGTGCGGCTCGCCGATAACGGGATCAAAAACCGAAATCACTAACTCTTTCGGCTCTTCCTGACTGAAGGCGCAGATGGTCGCGGGTGCATGGGAACACTCAAAGTTACCAATTGCTGGGGCCTCAAGGACGATGTGGGGTGGGCCGCCATTGATAGGCGCTCGCATCAGCCGCACCGGCCCCAAATTGTCGCTTGGATTCACGGGTACTGAATAGAGAATCTGGGACCCATCGGGAGTCAACCGGCAAATCGGCGATTTTTTCTCCTGATCGATGACCAGCATTTCAGCCGAGGTGGCGTCTATCCGTTGTCGAAAAATGTTAGGGGTACCAGTCCTATCTGAAATAAAGAGGACGGCCTTGTTGTCCGATGTCCAGTCGAAAGGAAAGTCGTCGGCTTCGTCGAACGTAAGCTGGCGCAGTGTGCTGAGTCGTGGTCCTTTTGCAGAAAATTCGGAGATGTAGACATCAGCCTGAGGCTTGACCCGGCTAAATACGAGATGCTTGCTGTCTGCGGTTACGCTGGGTTTCACAGCAAAGCCATCGCCAGTAGTGATTCTTGCAGCGGTTCCTATGAAACTGCCTTTGCTTAAATCTAGGCGGACTGCCCAAAGGTTCGAGCTGTGTTTGCTCGGCGGTGGTTCATCCATCGCATAGATCAAACGTCCATCCGGCAGCCAACTGAGCCCCCACATTTCCAGATGCGGGTCCGACAGCACAACTTTCTTAGTACCATGCTCCAAGTTCAAAAGTTCGATCGAGAATTCGTAGCTGTTGGTTCCCTTGAATTTCACATATGCGATCCAGCGTCCGTCGGGCGACCAAACCGGTAGGGCGAACCCTCCCTCGGGAAATGACATCAGCTTTCGCTGATCGGAGCCATTTGCCCGCATCAACCAGATTTCCTGACCGCTGTCCCCGCCGAATTCTGCTCGCTTGAGAAATACAATTTGTGAACTGTCCGGCGAAACGGAGGCCGACCAACCTTCGTCGCTCAGTTGTCTCGCGTTTCCACCAAGAATAGATATAGCCCGCAGACTTTTTTTGCTCGATGGAGTAGCCCACGATGCCAACACCTGTGAGCTGTCTGGGAACCATCCCAAGAAGGTGATGTCAGAAATCTTCGGTAGTAGAGGGTGCAGCTCACCGGTAGAGAGGAGACGCAAGTATGCTCCGGTTTTGTCGGAATATGCCAGGTACTTGCCATCCGGAGAGATCGCAGAAGTGATGATCCAGTTCTCGGGTGCGTTCGTCGTCAAACGTCGCAATGTTACCGAAGCTTGCGACAATTTCGATCGTGATGCCTGCCGCCAGATGAACCACCACGCGGTCATGCTGGCCACAACGACAATGGCCAGCACGGCCCCACCGAACTGCCACTTCCGTGCCCAACGGCTTGAGACACTTGTCGCCAACACCTTCGTTGGGATTCGTCCGGTTTCCGTGTCCGGTTTCAGACCCGTGAGGTCGGACAGAACTGAGGGGATCGCGGCCGGTATCTCAACATTGCCAATGAAGCGATATCCTCGTCGAGCGACGGTCTCAACAAAGATGGGCCGCTCTGCTGATTCGCCCAGAGCGTCGCGCAATCTCTTGATGGCGGCATTGAGACTATGGTCGAAGTCGACGAACGTGTCCGCTGGCCAGAGCTTGCCGCGCAATTCCTCTCGAGTAACCAGTTCTCCCGGTCGTTCAAGCAGCGCCGCCAATAGTTGAAGCGGCTGCTCCTGGAGCTTTACCTTCTGTCCCCGTTCGCGCAGTTCCCCAGTGTGGAGGTTCACCTCGAACGTACTGAAACGCAAAATTCGTGATGAGGAATTGGCTGACACAGAACCTCCACTTTGCCGGAAGTTTAACACCTTTCGGGTTACGGTTCTGACTTGTGGTTATTCAGTGCGACGCTCTGAGAACAATGAACTTCTTGATTCATTCGGACGACACGCTTCTGCAAATCATCGGGTAATCTGGGAGATTTTACGGGCTTGCTCGGCTGCTCCCGTGGGCGGCAATCCGAAACTATCCAGCGGGGTTACTGTTGTAATATCGCGTCACTTAAAATCCCCCCCGGCTCGGATACCAGTCTGTGTCCGATACGTGGGGTCTCGCCAAGGTTGTCCGTCAGGTCGGGTTCAAGCTATTACACATGACGAATCACTCGACCTGTTTCCTGCACGCAGACAACTTTGCCGTCGTCTCCCGCAAGAGTTTCGCGGGGATGCGAAGGGTCTGATAACGCCGCGAGCCGATCTTGAGAACGCCGGGCATCTTGCAAAAAGTCTTCCGCACCGTGTCTTTCGACAGGCCCCAGAGTTCCGCGACTTCTGCGACGGTGTAATAGCGTTCACGTTCGCTCGTCGTCACAGTCACATCAGCCTCGCGAATCGTTTCACTGTGGCGATTCCGCATCCGTTGCTGCTCAACCGCGAGGTTGAACGGTGCACGAAGTTTGTTGACTTTCACCTGAACTCTAGTTTTGGTTTTCTTCATCGTTCCTCCTCCGAACTGGTAGTTTTCGCACGCGACTACTCGATTCTCAAACGCGTCCACGACTCGTTCGGCACCGTATGATGTTTCTGGCAGGTCGCCAACTATCCAAATCCACGCGTAGCACACATCTGTGTGCTAGTCGTAGTGATAGACTCTTGCGATCTTGCTGGCACGCTCTTCTCTTGTCCAATAATCAAGAATCGCAGCGTCACTCGTCCCGGGGCAATGTCTCCTGTAGAGCCGACCGTACTCCGCGAGGAGTCCCGGCCCGTGCGTCGCTTCCCACGATTTCTTTATTTTGGCCATAGTCTCGATATCTTTTCTGCGCTGCTCTGCCGCTTCTCTCGCTTGCCGTTCATCGTCTTTACGGCAAACTTCACCCGCTGCATACTCGATATAATCTCGGGGTCAATTCCGGGCAAATCCGGCCCATTCCGGGCACCCTTGAGTAAGCGTTTGAAAGCGTAACAAAAACCCCGTCAGGAAAAATGGGCAAAACGAGGACCCGGAACCCCGGGGACCCGCGTAAACATTGGGGAAATCGGAGTCCCCGAAAACCGGAGTCCCAAAAGAGGACGTGGGAAAATGTACTGATGGAAAACTGAGGGAAATCTCAAAACCGAGAAACCCCTATGGGACCTGAAGACGACGCATCCCGAGACTATCCCGAAAGATTTCCAAAAAAAGTTTATAGCTATATATATATGATTCTAAAGGCTAAAAGCCTTCTTTGACGTGGCACGCCCCGGCCCCGGCGGCCACGGGGGTGGTGGGGTTGGACGGCTGGCCATCGCCCGGATTTAACAATCCTTTTTTCAGGGTGTCATTCAGCGGAACGTCGCTTGCCAAACCCCACGTCCAGACCCGAGATCAGTGTTTACCTTTTCGTCATCAACATCACGAGTCGATTCGCCTAATCGTCTGTAACATATTGATTATTATGCTAGTTATCTCATTCACTTTACTTTCCATAAAAGTACAGTGCGTCGGACCGCCGAAGAATCGCGGTGGCCTTACGCAGCTTTTCGCCCAGCGATAAATCTCGTCACCATCGCTCGGGCGCTCTGGCGTGGCCCGCGCGGGGTTGTGGGATGAGTGCGGAAGGCCGATCTTGCCCGGGCTGCCCTTGGGCGCATCCGGCTAACTCTGGGCAAAGCTGGCCGACTTGGCAGGGTGTATCGCATACACTAAAGTCTCTTTGCAATAAACCTATCGTTAGGTTATACTGAATAGATGATCTGCCCCCATTGTCACAAGCGAATATCGCGCAAACAAGTGGCCGCTGCGATGGGCCGGATCAAGACGGATCGCAAGGCGAAGTCGTCAAGAGAGAACGGCAAGCTGGGCGGTAGACCACGGTTGGCAGATCGGAGCAAACATGAATCACCTAGAAAAGCGTGAAGTGTTGGCGGTTCTCAAGATCGCACGGGAGCAGTCAGAATTGGATTGGCTTCTCTTCACATTCCAGTACACCCTTCGAGACGATCCAATGAAGTGTAGTAGCTTGAACTCGACTTGCGAACAACCTTGGCGAGACCCCACGTACTGGACCCAGACTGGTATCCGAGTCGGGGGGATTTTGAGTGAAATCGCGATGTTACGCCAATCGAACCCTGTGACGCCGTCCTCTGCGGCTAGCTTGTTTCCTTCGGTTTCCAGCCCTTCGTTGGATCTTCAGCTTCAGCCTCCTTGAGTACACCGGTGTTGTGGCCCAAGGTGATCTTCCATTCGCCGTTCCTCTTAACCACGACGAACGAAAGCCTGCCTTCTCCCGCCGGGAGTTTGGTCACTCCATCGGGAGCCACTGATTCCACGGAATGCTCAGTCACAACGACGACGGCCACACTGGGCGCAACTTCGCGGATCGACATGTCAGAGTACCTAAATCCGCCATTGCGAAACACGGTGCTCGCATACGCTGCATGAGCCTTCACGACGTTCTCTTTTCCGTGCCAGAACATCCCGACGACGTTGATCCAATCAGCGTCCTCCGCGAACAAATCTCCGTATGCCTTCCAATCCTTGTGATTCATTGCCTCGGGAACCGCCAGAATCAATGACTTGATCGCAGCTTCATCGGACGCGCTCGGACTCTGCGCGTGCATCGAACAGCAACTGACAGCAAAAATCACAGCCATAGCCATCCAACGCAGGGTGAACCGCATAGCAGCACCTCATCAGATTTTGAGATTGGTAGGAGCAAGCCCGGACTGCTGTCGCGAGTCTACCACGCAACACACCGACGGTTCGATTGTTGACGATAACAGGCGTTAGCGCAACTTTGCGCCTTTTGTTCGCCAGACAAACGAAACATCCAGATTAGCGCATAAAGCACTTATTGAGGCTTTGAATTGTTGCTTAACCTATCCAAATATATGCTTCCACGAGTGATCACCATCAAGGGAGTGCGGAGGGCATGAAAATCCGACGTCGGATCGTTCTGATAAACGGTTAGGTCAGCGTCGAAACCGGTTCGAACCGAACCCTTTTGCCTCTCGATTCCGAGACAGGCCGCCGACTTTGCAGTCGCAGCGTCGATGGCCTCCGCTGGGGTGAGCCCTGCATCGGCGAGCTGCACTATCTCGTCGATCAGCGTATGATCCTCTTCCGATCCATATAACGAATCAGAGCCAGCGATGATTGCTACTCCCAGCTTTCGTGCAATGGTAATCGCCTGACGAGCTCCCTTAATCATAGTCTGCACTCGCACTGCCAGGGCTTTGTCCTCGGGAGATCCATTTGCTCCCGGGTTCGCAAGTGCATAAAAAGCAGACAGCGTTGGTGTGAAGCAAACCCCGCGTTCCTTCATTAACCGGATTGTCGGCTCAGTGATCAAAGAGCCATGCTCAACGGTTCGTACGCCAGCCCTCACCGCTGCGGACACTCCGTCATCAGAGTACCCATGAACTGCGGCCGGAATGCCTAAGGCAGTAGCTTCCCTCACGGCCGCCTCCAACTCCTGGTCGTTCAGGTCTCGGTCCGTCGGCTGAGCGCTCAGAACACCTGCGCGACCGTTCGCAAACACCTTAATCCAATCCACATGGTGCTTAGCGTTGTCGTCCACGACGCGCCGAACTCCGTCGACCCCGATTCGCTCTAACGGCCTCAGATCGTCGAGGTCGGGATTGTCCAGGAAGAGCGAAGAAATGTTTGGGACGAAAGTGTTCGGGTGAGCTACCACTGGAAATCCCGCTGCAAGAATCTCGGGCAAATCCTTGTCCCCACGCGAGTACAGCGCCTTCAATCCTATATCCTCATATCCGGTCGTCAACATACTTCTACCGGTTGTAACGCCATCGGAAAGCATTCTTTGTGCTGACTGGATGTCGTACACGTGTACATGAGCGTCAATGAAGCCAGGCAGCACCCATGCGCCTCGCAGATCGATTTTTCGGTCAGATTCCGACGTTTGCCGAATTTCAGATGAGGGCTGAATGTTCGCAATGCGGTCTTTCACCATTGTGATCGCCACGTCGTGCTGCGGTGATGAAGCCAATCCGGTGAAGACGTTCGCGTGTTCCAGGATCAGCACGGAGCTACTCTCCTGCGCGCGGCACACACCAACGCAAATCAAAAAGATTTCGAGGATGAGCCAGACCGACTTCATTTTTAGCCCCTCATGAAGGCAGAGGGTTGTCCGTTCACTAGACGTACATAGCATAGCGGTTCGGAAAGGGTTTCGCGCGACATGACGGGACGACGAACAGGCTATACCTTCAGCGAGAAATCCCAAAGTGATGAAATCAGGCGTTAGCACAAGCTTCCGAGTAGAGGAGAACTCCGATGCGCTGTAGGCTTTCCTTGGCTGTATCCGCCGTTTCCAGCTTCGTGCGCGTTTAGGTCCACCATGGCCCATTTTGTTCTCCCCCCTCACGGACCCCGCCGTGCAGATTTCCCGCAGTGGGTTCTTCAAGCGTGTCTCCCCGCTCCCGCCCGGGATGGGTGATCCGAGGTAGCAACAGCGGGTACTGACGCAGGAGTTCGGCAAATCGCTCCCACGTCAGTTTCCTTCCACGTCTGCGACGACTCAGCCATTCCCGCCAGCTACGACGGACTCTCCGGTAGAACTGCCAGATACTGCGGTAGTTCGTCGGTCGTCCGTAATACTGGTAATGGCCGCGGAGCTTAGCGTTCAGGATTTTCTGCTGCTCGCTCACAGCATCGTGCCGGTGCTGTTTGCACCATTCGGCGATTGCCTTCAGTCCTCTCCGGAGCCGCTTGGCGATGCGTCTTCACGTGCACTGTGAACTTCCCCTTCCGGCTGCGGGCGCATATATGCATGAAGCCGAGGAAATTGAAGGTTTCGGGTTTCTTCCCCTGCTTCCTCGCGTTTCCTGCTGCATATCGCCCGAATTCGATCAGCCGCGTCTTCTCCGGGTGCAGAGTCAAACCGTATTTCTCGAACCGTCTCGGCAAGACCTCAACACCTTTTCCGCGTCCTCCTTGTGCTGGAAGCACAAGATGGCATCATCGGCAAAACGGATCTCGTAACCTTCCCCTTTTAACCGGGGCTTTCACTTCTTCTCGAACCACTCATCGAGAATGTAGTGCAGGAATATATTGGCCAGGAGCGGACTGATGGGTTGCCCCTGTCCTGTACCTGTTTCGCTCACGAGTAGTCTGCCGTCTTCGATGACTCCGACTTTGATCCATTTTCCGATCAGGCGGAGCACCGTCCCCTGATGGAAGACACATCGCCATCGTCGGTACCGCGCAAAGCCGGAACTTTTGGATGATGGAAAAATTCTGAAGCTCATTCACTTGCTTCTACCAACTGACCGTAGCGACCGCCAGAGAACCGGCCATTGCTTCGCATCCAGCGAAAGATTGAAAGATTGGACGATCGAGGAGCGATCGTGTGTACATGTGTACATGAGGCAGATGTCGATGAACCCCTGGCGCGTCGGAGCTGTCCCGAACCGTTCGGGCTGCGTTCAGCATTAACTTTTCCTCCTAGCCCATTATTTAGACAGGTGCTTACGGGACTAGAGCGCAAAATCGATCGAAAAGCTGCGCTCTCCAACAAGTCGCATGGAAGCAATTCAATGGCAATCAATGAAGATGAAGCTCTCTGGGCATTGCGGACACCTTTACGGAGAGCGGACCCTATCTGGACCTCCTCGATAAATATGGATTGAGTGTCAATGGCATCGTTGGCGCTGTCCATTGCGGATTAGAACGGAAGCCCGCGTGCGCTTGAGAAGCTCACTGAAACCAGGCCGGCGGCGATTCAGCGGGAAGGCGTCTCCTCTGGGGATTTTCCTGATCCTGGTCATGCTCGCGGCCCTGGCGCGCGCCGATGTCGCCGCCTTCGACCTGACCGGCCCCAGGATCGACGTGCGCGTGCAACGCAACGGCGTTACGCTGCCCATCTCCGAGGTGCCGAATCTAGGCCGGAGACCGGTTGTGGGTCCATCCCGATCTCCCCGAAACCCAGTCGGTGCACTACCTGATGGTGGTCGCGTTTCTCCGCGGGGCAACCAATCCGCCCCCCGATTCCTGGTTCACTCGCGTGGAGACGTGGAGCAAGCCCGTTCACGATGAGGGTGTCTTCGTTGTCGTGCCGGACGAAGCCGTTCTTGCTCCCGACACGGGCGGAGCCTTCGGCACGCTTCGGAACACGGTCCGCAGCAAGCCGGGCGCCTTTGTGCGGGCTGCGCAGGATCTGGTGCAGGCATCGCTCGATCGCGCCCGCCTGGAAAATATCTCGAATCTGTTCACGAGATTTCGACCAGCGATCCCGAGCAGGTCAAGTCTCGAACCACCCTTCTCGCCCGTAGCCTGAACATCCACCTCAATCAGCAGTCCTTCGATAAGCCCAGCGCCCAGCAGGTGCCTTGCCTTACGCAGAATACGGATCAGTTGGTGCTGGACGACGCGCATAGCCAGAGCATGGTGGCGACGCTTACCTCGGGCACATCGTCCGATTTGGTCAACCAGATCAGCTCGACTCCAGCCGCTCGCGGCGGTCACGATGCTATGAAGCTCACTTTCTCTCCCGATTCCGCTGGCCTCTTCAGGTCTTTGATGTTTCCCACAAGGATTCGGTTTTCGTCATCGCGAAAGACAAAGTTCGCTCCGTCGGTACCGGCGAATGTACCAGCATAGCTCTGACCTGAGGTGGTCGTTGCCAGATAGACATCGTTCCACTTGAACTGTCCTCTCTCCAGATGCGCGATTACTTTTGCCAGCGATTGAATCCGCTCTGTGTCCGTGATTTCGTCAGATAAACGCTCCATCATCGCGACATCCCCGTTCGCTGACAGGATGCTGGCTTGGATGAGACGCTCTTTGCTGACAACCTCAAAATGCAGTTTGAATCCCAAGCTGTCGGCCAATTGACGTACGAATTGCCGCTGCGCTCGGCCATTTCCCTCTCTAAACGGATGGATTCGATTTATCTCGGAAAACAGACCAGCAACCCTGCGAGCAAACTCTCGCCGCCGCAGGCCTTCGAGAAAGTGCTCGTTAGCCACTTCGTCGAATACGTGCTTCAATTCGCGTTCGATCAAATCTGGACGCGTGAACCTGATGATTCGTCCGCCCCGAACATCCTCAGCTTTGGCTAGCGGGATCGTCCGGAATTGCCCGGCCCACTCATAAACGTCGCGAAAAAGATACGAATGGATCGCCTTGAGATGTTCGGAATCAAAATTCCCTTTCAGGGGATTGAGTTGAAGGAGAATTGAGCGCGTTGAAACCGCGTTCGCTTCCGCCCGGTCAAGCGATTGTTGATCGGTCAGGCCTAACTTGTTCGTCAGAATCCCCGACTTAGGATCGAGGTAGGGATCGCTCATCGAGCGAGGATAGCATTCACCAACTCTACTTCGGTCAAGTCACCCTGGACAAACTGCTCGAAGATGAGCCGAGCATCGGCAGAGGGAGCCAGACCCTCCAGCCGGAGATCCGCCACCGCGTTCTCGACGGCCTCACGCCGGAGAAGACATTCCGAAACCGCTATGGCCCTTGGAGCAGTTGCAGTGGACATTTACTCATCCAGTATACCATGTGGTTGGTACCGAATATGCAGGCATCCGTTACCCTCGTATGCTTGTAAGTCATTGATGGGGCATGGGATTATGACCAACACGAGACTGGATTGTCTAACCTCATGGACGCCTATGCTTCCAGGTTTGGATACGGCGTGTCCAAATATGAGGCTCATGCGAGCGGTACGTTTCACCGGGTTCAAAAGTCAGTGGCCCTAGCCTCACAATTCGTCTTGATCCTTACTGCATTATGTTTCGTTCGCCGAAAGGCTTGGGGTAGCAAGAGAAGCCAGAGTCGCAGCCGACGACGCCTGCATGGCAACCGTGGCCATGCCGAACTCCGGCGAACAAGCCCCCGGCTTTACCGGCTGATGCCATAGTAGTGGCCTGGTTCTATGAATTGTTCCTGCTTCTGCTCGCAACTGGGTTTCTCCCGGTCGATAGTCTGCACTGTTTCGGGAGTGGGAGCTTTTCTAAGTTCGGCCTTTCCTTCGGGTACGTTATCGCACCCCTGCTCGCGGGCGACCGGTAGTTCGCGGCGTTCATGCTCGCGTAAAGACGGTTTCAGCGTTTCCACTGAAGGTCCTTGCGCTTTGCGCGACAATTCGGAAGCAGATTGCCGGGCGACTGAGCTTGCTACCGACTCCCGCAGCAAGTCTTTATCGCTGGTCACAACCGTGATGCTCTCCCTGCCCCGCGAAGCAGCCACGTAGAACAACTCCTTTCGCATCCCATCAGCGGAGATGATAACCGAATCCACAGACTTCCCCTGGCTACGATGGGCGGTGATAGCGTAGCCGTGTGTGAATTGCTTGTAACTCTCTGGAAGAGAGCGGCCATCCTGTAGATGAATGCGCCCCTGCTCGTCAATTCGGGAAACTGTCACCAGCTCGCCATTGGTAGCGCAAAAGTCAGGATCGCGCCGATTTGCCACCAGCAGTAACTTGTCATTGGGAGCAATTTCAATGGCACGGCGCTCATAGACCTCAAAGCATTTCGCTTGCTTCGCTGTGAACTCGTGCTCTCCGCCGCGTGCGTTGCGGGCAACGACCTTGCCATTTTCTACTCCGACCACTTCCAGCGATTCATGCCTAGCAACGCCCTTGACAGCCCGATGAAATTCCAGCACCTGACCTTCAGCATAGTTCCGCACGTCACTCTTCTCCGCACTCGTCCAGTTCAGTGGCACGTGGTGCTGCTGGTGGGTACTCTGTCCCAGTTCCCCTGTGCGCGCGCGCTCAGCACGGATAGCCTCGGTAATATGGCCAATTTCTTCGTGTGTGGCGGCGACAGCCAGCACACTGCGTGGTTGCCCTTTCGGATTGACTTGAGCCTGAGCCTCTGAGTAGGCTTGTTGAACCGCCTGTGCCCGGTCGGACCAGGGGACCTCACGCACCGCACGAATTTGTTCCAGCTTGGCGAAGCCGCGCTCAGGATCACGGCGCAATTCCTGAATCGCGTCGCGATAGCCTTGGGCGGTCTGCCGTTGCACCTCGCTAAGCGAAACACTCTTTAAGTGAGATTCTCTTTCCAGCACCCGAAGAGCATCGCTGGCCTCGACACTTCGAATCTGCTTGGTGTCACCACTGAAGATGATTCGCGTTGATTGTTCGTCGGCCAGCTTTAGTAGCTCGGACATTTGACGACCGGAAACCATGCCGGCTTCATCCACGATCAGCGCTTTCCCGAACAAGTCTGCTCGAGCACTCTGGCCCTGTAACAGCCGTTCCAGCGTGATGGCATCCGCGAAGCCGACTTTCTGCAGTTCGTCAACCGCGCTCATCGTGGGAGCCACCGCCAACACCCGGCGACCACTCTCTTCGAGGCCGCGCTGCAGCTCTTGCAGCGTAGCGGTTTTCCCGGTGCCTGCCGCCCCGCGAATGTTCACCGCCAGGTCACGCGAATTGAGGATAAATTCGATTGCTTGTTTCTGCTCGGGACGGAGGAACTCGGAAGCAGCGAATTCACTTTCCCCGCCCAATCGTTGAAACTGACCAACCCCGCGATTGATCCTCTCGATCATATCCCGCTCACGGTCAAGGCTCTCGCGTGTGGCGACTTCCTTCCCAGCCCGCAGGATTTTGCCAGCGCTTTCCTCTAGTGAAAACTCTCCTTTCAGTTCCGACAAGTCAATCCGGCCACGACCATGACGAAGGGCATCCGTCAACAGGTCGTGATCAAGCGCCACGGAGACACGCTCAAAAACGTGTTGCTTGGCGTAGTCGAGGGAAGGAACTGCACTCGCCAGTTCTGGTCGCACCGTTTGGGATCTCTCCAGGACTGTTCCGCGGATTCGTTCAAGGGCTAGGCTCTCTTCTGGGGTCAAGCGAGCGGCTTGGCACGAATGCACTTCTGCAGTTGAAATCTCAACCAGCTTATCGGCCCGCGACTCACGAACCAGCACGGCGACTTCGTTGTCGCTGGGCTGACGACCCTTACTCTCGACAAACTCGGCAATCGCCTGGTCGCGCTGCTGGCTGCGCTGGCTGTACTTTTCGAGCAATTCCTCCGAGACACCCTTGATCTCAAAGCCCAGGTTCTTGCCCTTGGAGCTACGCCGGTCGTCAATCTCGTACCCCAGAGAGCGCACCTCGCGGGCCAAGACGTTCCGGTACACCTCGGTAAGGTAGGCCCGTTGCTCGTAGATACCAGAGGCTTGAAGAGCTTTCCAACAGCCCTCAGCGCCGTCATAGGTCAGATTCGCGGCAACCGCGTGGGTGTGAAGCTGTGGGTCAAGTTCGCGGCTGGTGTCGTGATGGTAGACGGCCAATACAAGATTACCCGTGATGCGGTCATCATTCGCCCCATGCCTTCGGACCCGGCTTGCAGCTTGACATTCCAACTCCTTCAGCGCTTCTTGAACGGCCTTCCGATGCGCTTCCGTCAGTCGGGCGTCCCCACCCACTTCGGCCATGATTGAAACCGACTTGGGAGCCGACATGGTGAAGTCGTACAGGTTTCGGCCTCGGCTTTGGGTGCTGCCGTCAGCGGCGGTGCGGTCGGCGCTGTGACGCTGCCGGAGGAACTCGCCGCTTTGGGGATCGAGGCCCTGGCGCAGTGCCTCAAAGTGCTCCGACTGAACCTCCCCGGCCAGTCCGAGCAACTCCGCTCCTCGCCCCTGCCATTGGCCCGTGACACGCTCGCCTTCGGCGTAGTAGTCGCTGTGCTCCAAATGGCGAGCGGAGTAGCCTGTTCCGTCGGACATGGCGCGAATGGTAAGCATGGATTGAAGCCCTCAACTACCTACTTGTTCGTAGACACCATCCCTAACGCTGCGCGTTAGGTCCGGTGCCACGTGCGCGACCTGTAAGGTGTCCGGTGCGCATCCGGCCTTTGTCCGGTGTACATCCGGTCCATATCCGGTATTTGTCTGGCCATCCCTTCGGCCTCCGTTCAGCGTCTGTATCAGTAACGACCTTTCGCCCGGGGCCGGCTTGTAGACCACCCATTCGGAGGAAATCGTGGACACCAAATTTGAAGCCATACTGGACGGCCTCCCTACCAAGGAACCCCGCTCACGTTTGGAATCGTACGGCGAGTTAATTACTGAGATGCGAAAACGAGGCCGCACCTATCGTGAAATCGCGCAGGTACTCAAGAAATCCTGTGGCTTCAAGGTGGGCGTGAGCACCGTGAATGATTTTGTGCTCGCACGGTCGAAGTCAAAAGCGAAGCCGTCGCCCTCGACTTCGAGAACAACAGCGACTAAGAAGAACATGGAAGGACTTACAGGTACTTATAAGGACACAGAGGATCACAAGGGCCCTGGAAGGCCTCAGAAGGCACTGGAAGGCATTGCAAGGACGATTAAGGAATTGAAAGACCGACCGCTGAAAACGCGGGCGAAAAAACTTTTATTTGAATACAACCCAGACGAACCGTTGCGGCTTCATCGTAATCAAAGAACGAAGGAGTAGCCAACTATGCACCAGTCCAACACTACTGCAACAGCCGAACGGAACAATTCCGATCCACCTTCTGTCGTCCCGTCCACCGCCCCGTCCACGCGCGTCATTCTCACCATGGGAGGAAAAGGAGGAGTCGGCAAAACGAGCTTCATGCTCGTTCTCGCCGAATGGTTCGAGAGTCATGAGATTCCGGTCACGCTTCTCGACCTCGACACGGAGAACAAATCGCGCGGAAGTTTGAAGCACTATTTCGATGGCAAGGTGACCAAGGTGAACATTCACACCGCTGCGGGCCTCGACGCGTTCGTTGACCACTTAGCCGACGGCGCCCCCATCATTCTCGCAGACATGGGCGCTAGCTCCGGTCAAGTGACCCACGAGTGGTTCGACGGCATGTTCGAGGATGTCGCAGCCACGGGTGTGGCATTCACGGCCATTGGCATCGTTACTCCCGACCCGGCGAGCGTGGAAAGCATCCTGAGCTGGGCGGCAAGACTCCAGGACAGAGTGAACTACGTTGTGGTTGAGAACGCCATGACACATCAAGCTGATTTCTCCTACTGGCGGGACAGCGAGCAAGCTAAGCAGTTTCGCACGGTGTTCCAGCCAGTTGTCCTGACAATGGAGTTTCGTCTGCCGGAACTCGAAAACCCCGCCCGACAACACGGCGTCACACTCGGCCAGATCGTCGAACGCCGGCTTAAGGTCCCGGAGCTGCAGAGGGCCTCACTGGTCATCCGCGCTCAGAGCTATCGGCGGCGGCTCTTTGAGGAAATTGACAAAGCCAAGGGGTTGCTCTTGCCGTGAACGCCCAGCCCAAACTCGTAGAAGAACAATCTGCTGAGTCCGATTTCATCGATGACATCGCCGAACTGCTGCCCGCCGAACAGCGTCCGCTTTGGTATCGTGACATGGCGCACTTGCGCCGATTGCCCGCCGATGACGAGATGCTGCGGATTGCCCGCGCTATGGGCTTTCTCGCATTGGTGACGCGGCAAACTCCCGCACAGATCGCCACTGAACGGGAAAAGCTTGCCAGTATCTTAGAGCAGAGCATCAAGGTCATTCAGTCCGCCCGACAAGATGCAGTCGCTTTGCACCGGCAACTCGAAGATCGGCTGGCGCGATTGCCAGCAGAAATCTCTGAGGGCATCAGTCCCGCAGCTATTGCCGCGAAACTCAGCGAGAGTCTGCGCCAGCAGTTTGTGGCAAGTGGCATTCCTGAAACAGCACAAGCCCTAGCCGTCATCTCGAAACAAACGAGGCAAGTCGCGGGAGAGTTTGATCGTTCGTCGAAGGAACTGACGGATTCCTATCGAGGCGCTGCCAGCGATGCCCGCAGAGCCCTCGATGAAATCCGCGCGAGCATCGAGTATGCCACGGCCAGCGCGAAGCGAGCCGCACACGATCTAACGCACACCTTCCTTCGAGAATACAAGTGGTCGGTCATCGCTCTGTGCAGTGCCGCTCTCGCTGTGGGATTTGCGCTGGGAACCCTGTACTACCGCTGGATCAATTCAACAGCACCGGAACCAACCCCGAACACGGTCGTGGCTCCATCCAGGCCGCCGGACACACCACCAAACGCGACAGCAACTCGCTCCATGCACAAAACGCAGCGCAAGCCCACATCACCCGATCAGGCGGCGCAATGAAGCGCACAGACAACATCCCACGCATCCAACGTCTTCTTTCGCTTCCACATGAACGCAACCGGAACTGCGAAGAACCCGTCAAGGGGCAGGCCCGCTGGCGCGGCTCCCTCCGCTCGCCCTTGACTGAACCTTCGCGGTTCCAATTCAACCCGCAACTATGGAAGCGAAAGAAGAAAAGCGAAATATCGATTGTACGGCGGCCTCCGCCGTCACGGAGTCAAACATGTGTCCACAATCCCAACCCTCTGAACCTAACCGCTCTTCCGGTCAATCCGTCGCCCGAGGTCCGTTCGACGCGGAACGCCCGACCTGGCTAACCGCCTCAGAGGCGGCACAATACCTCAACTTCAAGGTGCGCACGATTCTGCTGTGGGCGCGACAAGGCAGACTGAAAGCCTACGCACTCACTGGCACGCAGCGCCGAGTCTGGCGTTTCCTGCAATCGGATCTGGACTCAGCCGTAGTCCAGAAGAAACCTGTGGTAAGCTCGGCGCAGCCGTCCGTGCTCGCTAACGAAAGGAGACTATGAAACGAGCACGGCACAAGCAGGGATCTGTTGTTTGCGATAAGCGACGCAGGGTGTGGAATTACCTATTCTGCGAAAACGGAGTCCGCCGAACCAAGTTGATCGGTTCGTTACGCGACTTTCCAACGAAGACAGCCGCATGGCAAGCAGCAGAGTCGTTTCGTCAGACGGTTGTCAATAAACCAAGCAGCCAAGCGCACACGGTGAAAGAGTTGGCTCAACGTTACCAATCCGAAAGGATGCCGTCGCGTTCGGAGACCTCTCGCGTGTATCGCTCATGGCTGCGTAACCACATTTTGCCTCACTGGGGCGACAAGTCTATCAGTGACGTACAGCCGAGACCCGTTGAGCTCTGGCTTCGCCAGCTCGATTTGTCACCCAAGAGCAGGTCTCACGTTCGCAACTTGCTTCGCGCCTTGATGGAGTTTGCGATGTGGTGCGGTGTGCTGGAAGTGGCACGCAACCCCATCGACCTTGTAGTGGTGAAGGGTGCTACAAGACGGATTCGCAAACCGCGAAGCCTCACTGTGGAGCAGTTCCAGAGACTGATTGCATTCCTGAAGGCACCATTCAACACGATGGCTCTGGTGTCAGTTTGTTTGGGATTGCGAGTCTCAGAACTGCTTGCCCTGAAGTGGCGAGACGTGGACTGGCTCGGTGCAAAGCTGAACATTGAGCGGGGCATCGTCAAGCAGATTGTGGATGATGTGAAGACCGATTCGTCTCGCAAGTCCCTGGCAATCGACAAGGGCCTGCTGGAGGTAATACGGGTCTGGAAGCAGACCACGCAATTTTCAGCCGAAGAGGACTGGATCTTTGCCAGCCCTTTGAAGCTGGGCCGCCTTCCCTATTCGTACACTGGGTTTTGGCGCGAACTTGAGCGGGCAACCAAGGAAGCGGGAATCGGGCATCTCGGCACTCACGCCTTTCGGCATACCTACCGTAGCTGGCTGGATGCCGTCGGGACTCCAATCGCTATTCAACAAAAGCTGATGCGGCATAGCGACATCAGAACGACGATGAACATCTATGGCGACGTTGTGACCGACGAGATGGGGCAGGCGCACTCCAAGGTTGTGGGGCTGGCATTGAGCCGACCCGCTTAACTGATTGCGCTAGTGATTGCAGGCTGGCGTAAGCCATTGAAAGAATGGCTCCTCAGGTAGGACTCGAACCTACAACCCCCCGGTTAACAGCCGGGTGCTCTGCCATTGAGCTACTGAGGAGTGTCGGGGGACGCATCAGAAGAGGCGTCGCCTGTAGTTGTCGTCATTCATATTAACATCCGGCTCGGCTGGCTCAAAACTGCTCGCTTGGTTTTTGATACCCTATTCGGCGGGCCTGCTTTCCTGCAAGGCTTGCGAGGTGCTTTATGCCAGGAGGTTTACGTTTGCTCTGGATTGCTGCTGGTTTGTCTCTGATGGCTGGGGTAGCGTGGGCCGGGGACAGCTCGGCTCCCAGTACGACTCCGCCTGCAGGGCCGCCCAAGGCCAAGGTGGACACGGTCGTCGATACCATCCATGGGCACAGGATCGCCGATCCTTACCGCTGGCTGGAGGATGCCAACAGTCCGGACTCGCAGGAATACGTACGCGAGGAAATGGCTTACACGCGCAGCCTGCTTGATCCCCTGCCCGGGCGCGATCGTATTCATCAGCGGCTGACGCAGCTTCTTTCCATCGGCACGATCGGGACGCCCCAGATCGGCGGGCCCTACTTCTTTTATACCCGGCGCGAAGGCACGCAGAACCAGTCGGTCCTACTGGTGCGCGAAGGTCTGAAGGGAAAAGACCGGGCGCTGGTGGACGCAAATAAGATGTCCGCCGACGGCACGGTCGCGCTGGACTGGTGGTTCCCTTCTGACGACGGCAAGTACGTCGCCTATGGCACCTCGGCCAGCGGATCGGAAAACAGCACCCTCTACGTGATCGAGACGGCCACCGGCAAGTTGCTGCCCGACACCATTCCGCAGGCCCGCATCGCGCAGGTGGCGTGGAAGAAAGATAATTCCGGTTTCTATTACGGACGCAATCCCAAGAAAGGTGAGGTGCCTGAGGGCGACGAGGTTTACTATCTGCACATTTTTTATCACGCCCTTGGTTCTGAGCCGAAAAATGACTCGCTGATCTGGGGCGAAGGCCGCAAGAAGGAAGAGATACTGGTTTCGCAGCTGCCCGACGACGATGATCGCCGGCTACTGCTGACTTCTTACGAAGGCTCCGCCGGCAAGAACCAGCTTTATCTGCAGGACCTGAAAGCCGGCACGCCCCCGGTTGAACTCACCAGCGGCAAGGATTTCCAGTACACCGGCGAGATCTTCCGGGGCAAGCTTTACATCACCACCAACGAGGACGCGCCCCACTTCCGCCTGTTCGTGGTGGACGTGGCCAATCCCGCCCGCGCCAACTGGAAGGAAATCATTCCCGCGTCGGACGGCATTCTGAAGGGCGCCGGCATCGTGGACGGAAAGATCATCGCGCAGTACGAGAAGAACGCCAGCTCCGAGCTCAAGCTTTTTGATCTCGAGGGCAAGGCGCTGGGCGACATCGAACTGCCCGGCATCGGTTCGATCGAGGCGCTCGGCGGCAAATGGAACCGCAAGGAAGTATTCTTCGGGTTCCAGTCGTTCACCGTGCCGCCGTCGGTGTACCAGGTGGAACTGGCTTCGCGAAAAACTTCTCTGTGGGACAAGGTAGCCACGCCGGGCATCGATCCCTCGGCCTATGAAGTGAAGCAGCTCTGGTTCCACTCGAAGGACGGCACCCGGGTGCCGATGTTCGTCTTCCACAAAAAGGGAATCAAACTGGACGGCAAGAACCCCACGCTGCTCACCGGCTACGGCGGCTTCAACGTGAGCCTAACGCCCAGCTTTGCTGGCGGGCGTTTTCTTTGGCTGGAGCATGGCGGGGTTTACGCGGTGGCCAACCTGCGCGGCGGATCGGAGTTTGGCGAAGACTGGCATCGCGCCGGCATGCTGGACAAAAAGCAGAATGTTTTCGACGACTTCATCGCCGCCGCCGAATTTCTAATCTCGGACAAGATCACCGACAAAGAGCACCTCGCCATCCAGGGCGGATCGAATGGCGGCCTGCTGATGGGCGCGATGATCACGCAGCGTCCTGACCTGTTTCGCGTGGTGGTCTGCCAGGTGCCACTGCTCGACATGCTGCGCTACCAGAATTTCCTGATCGCGAAATTCTGGGTCCCGGAGTACGGCTCAGCCGACGACCCCAAGCAGTTCGACTGGCTGTACGCCTACTCGCCTTACCAGCACGTAAAGCCGGGCACGGAATATCCGGCCATCATGTTCATGACGGCGGACAGCGACAGCCGCGTCGATCCCATGCACGCGAAAAAGATGGCCGCGCTGATGCAGGCGGAAGCCGCGAACGGGAAGAGCAAAGAGCGTCCCATTCTGCTGCGTATCGACAGCAAAGCCGGCCACGGCCAGGGCAAGCCGATCACCAAGCAGATTGAAGACGGGACGGATGTTTATTCGTTTCTGTTTTGGCAGTTGGGGGTTAGGCCTTAGGATGGACCTTGGGCGGTAGTCGTTGGTAGTTCGACTGGAATCGTCAGTGGCTGCCACGCTTCGGAGAGTGCGAAGGGTGGGACCGCCCGCTATAACCACAAAACCAAAGCCCCGAGCATGTTCGTATTGACGGACCGTAGTATCACCCTCACTCGATTCAACCACACGACTTCATCGCAAGTTACGAATAAGGACGCCGTCAGAGGTAAAGCTACCCCTTGCCATATAGAGGCGTTTTCGATTCGGCGACCAATGGAAGTTGAAAATGTCGCCGGTAGTAAAGTGAGTTACCTGCCGTGCCGGACCGCCCGAGATGGGTTGCTCCCAAATATTCGATGTACCCTGATGATCCCAAAGGAACTGGACTGACTTATTGTCTGGCGACCACTCGATCGTACTCGCGTAGAGACCTGCGGGTCGGGCAATAAATCTTACCGATGACCTTCCATCCACTGGAATGACGGCGAAGTTAAGCATTGGAACTGGCCGGAATTGTTCGAATGGAGCGGCCAGAAAACGCCCATCGCCTGACACGGCAATCCGGCCAACGATCCCATCGCCTGGAACGCGCCAAAATTCTTTGGGAGCGCCGCCATGACTCATCCCTGTGCCCTATGTTTCCCTCAGCGGCTGAAGCCGCTTCTGTCCGGCGTTCTGTGCGGACGGCTGAAGCCGTGCCCTTCCACGGTGGTCGCAAGCGAGCGGGGTGGACTTCCTTCTTGCAGTGATGATTCCGGCTCCCCACCCATTTCGCAAAGGGCGCGAAATGGATGGGGCACCTTCAACCTGTCCCGGTTTCCTTTATCAGGGAAGTTTTTCCAGTTCGGCTGAGATGTTGACCACGCCGCCTGTAACTTTCAGTTTGCGTTCCCAGTTCTTGTAACCGGTTTTCTTGACGAAAACCGAGTGCTCTCCTGCGGTCACTTCGATCACGGACGGAGTGTTTCCTACGAAATTTCCGTCCAGTTCGATATCTGCATTGGCGGGAGTTGAGGAGACTGAAATCCGGTTGACCGAGGACATCGCCATCGGCTTTTCGGCAAGTGCGGCCGGTTGGAGCGGCTGAGCCGTCGTGGCTTCCCGGGCGGCGCGGGTTGGCCAATCTGCCCGGATGGCATCGCAGGCGTCCTTCACCGAATTGCCCAGGGAGCGCGTGGAATGGCTCACGATGGAATCGCCGTCTTTATTGAACACAGCCATCTTGTTGTCGCGCTTGATCAGGCCCTTACCGCCTTCGTGGTCGAGCAGGACGACGTAGTCTGCCCTGTCTGGTTTGTTGTTTACGATTACGTCGGGACAGCGCTCGCCGAATGTTTTGACGATTTCGGCGGTTTGTGGACGCGCGCCGCCGGCGCTATGAGCGGCGAAAGTTCCGTTGGCGCCGCCGGCGTTGCCGGACATCTCCCAGGACTGGCTGTCGGATACGAAGACTCTGGGCTTGCCCGCTGAGGTTTGCGCCGCTGACGAAATCAGCAGCAGGGATATCGCAAGAGAAGTGACGAGAGACCGCATTTGCCCTCCACGGCATGATCAAGGGGAAGCACCTGACATGCTTCATAAGTTCATTCGACCGCATGGCCTGAGACGCTTCGGGGGGAAGGACTTGATGGTACTTCGCGAGATTGACGTCCGCAATGCAGATTGTGGTTCCGCGGGGTTGGACTGAATCTTGTCAACCACCGTGTCGCAAAAAACGCGACGAGGGTGGAGCACGCGCGGGCAACCTCTTTTCTGCTCGTGCTATCTGATAGTTTCGGCTTTTTTTTGCGGCGCCACCGTATTCCCGACGGAGGACGCATGAAGACGGCCTTTGCGCTTTTGTTGGTTACCGCCGCCATTGTGGCGGCTACATGGTTTGTCACTCGCCAACTGCGAAATCAGGTTTCTGAGCAGGAGCGTCGCCTGACACGGCAGGAGGCGCTGGCCGCACAACTTCAGAAGCGTCCCTATTTCACCTCTCACACCATCGACATGCACCTGCAAAATGTGCACGTCGGACAGATGCCAATCTGGATCGCAGACTCGCCGATCAGTTTTGCGTGGTTGTACTTCGAGACCCTGGGCGATACCGAAATCAACAAGTCCGTAATCCTTACGTCACTTCCGAAAGCGCGGGCGCCGATCCAGCTTGGGCCAGCATTTCAAGTTGGGTCTGCTACGGATCCGGCCTGCACGTGGAATTTCTTCCTGGACGGAAACAAGATCATGCTTGATCTTAGCGACAGTCACTGCAACGTTCCGGTCCCTGCACATGTCGTATTCGAGGGGGCGATGCAGTTGATTGAACCGACCGCTGACTCGCGCTAGAAGGCTCCTGAAATCCATTCGCCCGGACCAAGTGGCCACTGGGGCCTAACGAATTACGCAGCCCTCAAGGGCTGCTCTTGCATGATTAGCTCCCCACCCATTTCGCAAAGAACGCGAAATGGATGGGGCACGCTCGCTCTCCATCCTGCACCCTCGTGCTCCATCCGAAAGAGGAACCTTAGGAGCTACTCGCTGCTATGCGAAACGTTGCTCTCCCTGCAATTGAAATTGGAGTACCATGGCGGAGCTGGCTTCATCCTACGCGGGCAATAATGAGGGCCGCGAGTCGATCGTCTTTCCCCTAATTTGATTCACAGACTCCGGCCACCTTCTGGGAGGCAGAGCCATGGCTTGTGGAATTGAGTCCAGCTGCACGAATCGATCGCGCGGGATATTTCTCTTTCTCTTTATCAGCGCTCTCCTGGTTGTATCCGCTGTGGCGCAGAAGGCCGCCAAGCCGGCCCCTCCCAAGTACGATCTTCAGACGGAGACAAAGATTAAGGGCACCATCGACGAAGTGAAGCTGCCAGCCAAGGGCAGCGAGAAGGAAATCGCTCATCTGCTGGTGAAAAATGGGGCGGACACCCTGGACATCTACCTCTGTCCGAAGGCTTTCATGGACGATATGGGGATGGACTTCAGCAAGGGAGACGAAATCTCGCTCACCGGTTCGAAGATCAAGCAGGGCGACGCTGACCTCGTCCTGGCGCGGGAAATCGTAAAAGGAAACAACACCTTCGCGCTGCGCGACGCCAAGGGAGCGCCGGTCTGGTGACAGTGGAGGCCGCGTTCAATCCCGGGCAAGTTCAATGTTTCTCTGCCGTGTGCAATGCGTCGCGTTACGTTTGCGCCTCGGGACCGAGACGCTATGGTTTCCTTTACCCCACATTCAATTTCTGGTTCGAGCCTGATCGGGGCGGAATAGTCCAAAACAGCTAGGGTATGCACGATACTTCGGCGTGGACAACTAATCTCTACCCACCAACATTCCTATTTTGTAAGGAAGCAAGATAGGAGTACGACCTATGAATCCACGGAAATTGTTAGTTATCGCTTTCTCCATCATTCTGGGTGGCATGGTCTTTCTACCTGCCGCTGCGGCAAATGAGTGGGACCAGGCGACAAAGATGACTTTCAACGCAGCAGTAGAGATTCCCGGTAAGGTGTTGCCGTTGGGTAGTTATTGGTTTGTCCTGGCAGATACTCAAGGCGACCAGCAGATCGTTCAGGTCTCCAATGCTGACCGCACGAAAATTTATGCCTCCGAAGAGACCGTACCGACGGAGCGGCTGCAAGCGACAAGCAGGGTGGAATTGAAGTTTGCAGAACGTCCGAACCACCTGCCGGAGGCTCTTTTGAAGTGGTACTACCCAGGGCAGCTGACCGGGCAGGAATTTCTGTATCCACAGAAAGTGGAGAAGGGTCTGAGACTTGATGCCAAACAGGACGTGATGGCTTCGCCCCTCAACTCAAGTTCAACGGTGCCCATGCCCGGCGAGTAGATGTGACGCAGGAGATGGGGACAGATGCAATGCATGAGCGGCACCGGGGATTTACCCAGGCGCTGCTCAGAACTCGAAGTAGCCTCCGGCGGCGGCACGGCGTGGGATCACCTCAGGCTCGCCGGAGGGAAGCAAACCTACTACTCCTCGCAGGTTTTCCCAGGCGGCCTGATTCAAGGCTGGATCGGCGCCGACCAGGTCGCGGATCATGTTCCATGCCGCCAGGTTGAGCGCGCCTTCAGGTGGCGGGCCCATGGCCAGGGAGACGGAGCATTGCGGGCAAAAACAGATGCGCTGCGCCGACGACTTTTGCCGCGGTCTGATGCCAACCGTTTGCGCGAACATGTATACCGCGACGGATTTGTGTCCGACTTCGATCTCGCGATTACAGCGCAGGCAAAACAAGTTTTCCAAGAGCGTCCTTCCTGCCGGTCGAAAGGAAATACTGGCCCGCAGACAAGGTGGGGCGCAAGTAGGTAGAAAGATTCCTCGTGTGGAGATGTGGGGCTGTCATCGGCAATCCCCCCACTTGCCGCAAAAAGCGCGACAAATGGGGCACCCACGCGCCCACGGCTACTCGGGGATGCCTACGACCAGGGTGCGGCGCTGTGGCAGTTCGCTTTCGGCGATTTCCGCTACAAATTGAAGGCCGGAACCGTGGCTCAGGGCGAGATCGCGGGCGGCGTCGTTGAAGAAATACACTACATCGCCTCCAAAGCGGTCTTTGAAGCGGCGGCGCTCGTCAAGGGCAAACGGGCTCACCGAATACACTTTCAATTGCTTTGATTCAGGCAAAGCGGCACTCAGCTGCCGTTGGAAGGCGAGGGCGCCCTGTCGAACCTGCGCCATGGTGAGCGGCACCACGTGATAGGTCATAAGACAATCTGAGAATGGCAGAGGATAGGCCGGCTGTCCAGCGGCGCGCGTCGCCGTGCCCGAACCAAGGTGTGCTCTAGCCAGAAGCGGATCGGGTCGTGCACTCTGCATCTATGGGAATGGGCAGGAATAATGGGGAGCAGCATTTGACCATCGGCTGGTCGCAGGTGCAAACCTACCAGGTATCGGCCAAATTTTTCAAGCTGGCGGAACTGCGCAAACTGAAGCAATGCGAGCAGGTAGCCGCGGTCTGTTACCGGGTGCGAAGCGGCGTCATCGAATTCCTGCTGGTCCAGACCGGCAAGGGACGCTGGATCTTCCCCAAAGGCAGCGTGGAGCCCGGACTTACCCACGCCCAGGCAGCTGCTCTGGAGGCTTTCGAGGAAGCCGGAGTGCATGGCCGGATGGAGGAGGCGTCATTCACCCGTTATGTTCGCCGCAAGGGGGGCGAGGCGCGGAATTCCGGGGCGAAATCTGATCGGAAAGAGCCGGCTGTCAACGCTCATCTTTGTGAGGTCCTGCGGCTGGTGCCGCCGCAAGAGCCCGATCGAAATCCGACCTGGTTCTCTGCCGAGAAGGCGAAGCGGCGTTTGCAGGAGGACCGCGCGCCTGATTTTGGGATCGAACTTGCCGGCGTGATCGATCGCGCCGTGTCCCGCATCCAGCGATCTCGCAGCCGGAATGCGGCCGCGATCCATGGCCTGCAGAAAGTCCAATTCATCGACATTGGAAGAGTCCGGGAGACGGCCGGCAGGACAAAAGCTTCTCGAATCGGATGAGGCGCGCGCAGTCAGGAAAAGTAGTCGCGCATCAACTGGGGGCGAGTGGACGCGGCCGATGGGATGAAGCGGGATTGCATCCATAGCCATATCCTATCCCGGACAAGGCTTGCTTTCGGACTGGCAGCCGCATTTCGTTCTCAAAATGGGCCACACTCCTGCCCCAGCGTTGAGGCCCAGCACCACCGGAAGCCTTGTCATGTTACATTTACGGTCATACATCCTGAAACTTAACAGGCAGTACAGCTCGTGCGGCAAGCTAACGACGCTGTCTGATGAGCCAGCCCTAGAGCAGTTTTGCTCCCTGACCAGATCCTTCTTCGGAGGAAGTCATGCCCGATCGGAAGAAGCTGCAGCACCTGGGAACCCATAGCGGCGTCGGCGCAGAATCGTTCGCGACAGGCAGCGACGAAGCGGGGCGGTTGCGCAAGGTAATTCAGGACGTACCGCCACAATACCGCATCGTCCTGGTGCTGCGCGACATGGAAGGTCTGAGCGACGAAGAAGTCGCCCAGATTACCGGCCTGCGATCTGGAACGGTGCGGGTCCGTCTCCACCGCGCCAGGTTGATTGTCCGAAAAGAATTAATGAAGGGTGCGAAGCCACGCCGCGGAACGGCCGGGGCCAGAGCACGAGGGACCCTTCCCGTCCAGCCCAGCATCGGACCGCCCAGCCTCGCCCGATGTAAGGCCATGTATGCCCAACTCTCAAATTATATTGACGATAAGTTGGGTGAATCGCTTCGTAAGAAACTGGAGCGGCACCTGAAAGGCTGCCGGTCGTGCCAAGCGTTCCTCGCGAGTCTGAAGAGAACGGTGGAGCAGTGCCGGCGATCCCCGAAGGAAGTCCTCGACCGCAAGAGAGCAACCAGACTGAGCAAGAAGGTCCTGGCTGATTACGAACGGATGGTCGCGAAGAGGGTCCGGTAGATATCCTCAATTTTTGCAGAATGGGTTGGCCGGTAAACTTCCCCGCCCTGTCGTTCCAAAAAATGGAACGACGAAGACGGGGCAACCTCTGTATCGCGCCCAGATCGTCTAGTCACCCGATTTTTGCAGCCCAGCCGCTTTTTCGGCAGACTTCTGCTTCCGGATCTAAAGTTCAGGCGTGCTTTGGCCGATGTATGGATTGGCCCAAGGCATGATCCCCAGACAAAACCCGGGACCAGCAACCGTCAGCGCGGAAGACCTGCTCCGCCTGGAGCTGCTGCTGGGCGAGCGCGCAGTGACGCTCAGCGCGGTCGCGGATATTGTGAGCCAGAACAGCGGCTTGCGGGTCCATGTTCTCCAGCTGGCGCATGATACCGCTACCAGCGACTCGGACGAGTGGAGCCTCGACCAGTGCATCGTGGAAATCGGCATCGAGCGGCTCCGCGAATCGCTCAGGCAAAGCAGGTTCTGGCTCAAGACCAACTGAGCCCACAAAGAATAGTGGCCGGTTAGAAATCTACCGCCCGGCTTACTTTGGTTTGCAACCGCGCCTCTCCAATACTCATGGAGCTCTCATCCAGTCGCAGGCATTCAACCAATTTTCAACGAGTTACCGGCCGCGATGGCCGGCAATCAATGGACATCGATGTGCTTCATTGGTTGCGAGACTTTCTATGGACAGCGGATTTTATGCGGCATGTGCGGCATTGATGGCGCGCAGTCAGGCGCTTGACCTGGTAGCCAACAACCTCGCCAATACCAGCACCCCGGGATATCGGGCGCAGCAAAACATCTTTCGGTCATTTCTGGCGGCGGCATCCGGGCATCCGGGCTCGACCCTGAACCGGGCGGTCAATGACTTTGGAATCTCCGGCGGCAGTCAGATGGACCTGACCCAGGGCAACCTGGAGCACACCGGTAACGACCTGGACTTTGCAGTTCAGGGCCCGGGCTTTTTTGAGGTAAAGACAGCCACCGGCCTGGCTTTCACCCGCAACGGAAACTTTCAGGTTTCAGCCAAACAACAATTGACCGCGGCACAGGGCGACCTAGTGATGGGCGAACATGGTCCGATCCCCATCGTGGGCGGCCCGGTGACGGTGAGCGCGGACGGCACTATTTCGGTGAACGGCGCGGTCGCGGGAAAAATCAAGCTGGTGGAATTTCCTCCGGGCACGGCGCTTGAGAGCATCGGCAAGACTTACTACAGCGCCCCAGCAAAGAGCGAGGCGCCGGCAAAGCAGTCAACGATAGCGCAGGGGTCCCTGGAAAGCTCAAACGTGAACCCCGTAGCAGGCGCGGTGGAACTGGTGGCCGTGCAGCGCTACGCGGAAATGATGCAACGGGCGCTGGGGATGTTTCATTCGGAATTCAATCGCATCGCAACCGAAGATTTACCGCGGGTTAACCCGTAAAGGAGCTTTATGTTTCGCGCACTGTACACCGCTGCCAGCGGCATGAACGCGCAACAGCTGAATCTCGACAATGTGGCCAACAACCTGGCCAACACCAGCACGGCTGGATTCCGCCGCCGGCGGGTCCAATTCACCGACCTGCTCTACCAGAACATGGTGATGCCGGGATCTGCCGCCACGCAGCAGACCACCAACGCCGCGGGTCTGCAGGTGGGCCTGGGCACCAAGCCGGGGGCGTCTGAAGTTCTTCAGCTTCAGGGAGACTTCAATCAGACCGGTAACCCTCTGGATCTCGCGATACAAGGGCAGGGATTCTTTCAGGTGCGCATGCCGGACGGCGAGATTGCTTACACGCGCTCGGGAACGTTCCATCTCGACCAGCAGGGAAATATCGTGACAGCCGATGGAAATCCGCTTGAACCGGCGATCACTCTGCCACCCGATGCTCTCTCGGTCACGATCGGCTCAGACGGCACGGTTTCGGTCACGCAGCCCGGCCAGACTCAGGCCACCCAGGTGGGAAATATTCAGCTGGCTTTGTTTCCCAACCCCGGCGGGTTGAACAGCGTAGGCAACAACCTGATGCTGGCCACTTTTGCTTCCGGAGATCCCATTGTCGGCACTCCGGGCGGGACCGATGGATTAGGTTCGCTGCAGCAGGGATTTCTCGAGCAATCCAACGTTGACGTGGTGCAGGAATTCGTGGAAATGATTCTTTCGCAGCGGTCCTATGAATCCAACTCGCGGGTGGTAAAAGCCGCGGACGAAATGTTCCAGGACCTGAACAGCCTTACGCGGTAACCAGGGAAGAAATGCGTTTAAGACTGGCTAAGGCATTCGCGATCTCGACTATGCTGCTGCTGGCGGGGACGGGGACATCCGTGCGCGCTGAGGACAATCCACGAACACCGATCAGCCGCGAAAGCATCCTGGGTGCACTGCATTCTTCCGGCATCTCGATCAGGCCGGAGCAGATGGAAGAACTCTCCGACATGACCGCGGCTGAACCCAATCCGCCGCTGAAGGTGCTCAGCATCGACATGCTGGACGCGGATTCCGACAAAGTGCTGCTGCGGTGTGAACATCCCAATACTTGCCTTCCCTTCTACGTGCTGGTGCATTGGGGCCGGCTGGAAGACGGGTCAGCGGCTCGTCCTGGCCGGTCCGACAGAGAGCCCGCGCAGCCTCAGCAGCGGGCGGGAAATCTGCTGGTGCGCAGCGGAAGGACTGTAGTCCTGATGCTTGAGGGCGAGTACATTCACATGACCATGCCCGTGCTGTGCCTGCAGAACGGCGGGCGAGGGCAACAGGTGAGAGTCATCAGCAAAGATACAAAGAAGCGATACGTGGCGCGGGTAATCGGGCCCGGAGTGGTGACCTCGGTACTGGCGGAATAGTGCAATCCTATGCGAACGGCGTTCACAAATCGGGCAGTGAGGGTAGCTGGGGCGATCCTGGTCATGTCGAGTTTCGTCACCGGCAGCGTGTTCTCCAAGGCCAAGATTACCCACGACCCGCAGAAGGCTCGGGCGGAATATGTGGCCCGCATGCAGCAGCAGACTTCAGCTCCAGCTCCCGATGTCTCGCTGGGAAGCCTGTGGACTGCGAACGGCGCGCTGACGAATTTGCAGGCGGACTACAAGGCCAGCCGCTTGAATGATGTGGTGACGATCGTTGTGGTGCAGCGCACCACTGCGCAGGCCACGGGGAATGTGGGCACGCAGCGGGATTTCAATACGACTTCAGGAATTTCAGGACTGGCGGGTTACATCAAGCCTACCAGTGCATTGTCCAACCTGCTCACCGCGCAATCATCCACTAAGTTGAAGGGCGCGGGCTCGACCGACGCGAGCACCATCATGAACACGAATCTCGCCGGACAGGTGATTGCGGTCCTGCCCAACGGCAACCTGGTGGTCGAGGCCGAGCGCCTGGTGACCATCAACAATCAAAAGGAAACCATGCTGGTGCGCGGCGTGTTGCGTCCGGGAGATATCAGGCCTGACAACAGCGCATTTTCGACGGTACTTTCAAATCTGGAAGTGGAGCTCAAAGGTAAGGGAGTTGTGTCGGATGCGACCCGGCCGCCCAATCCTCTGATGCGAGCGATCTTATGGGTAATCGGCTTCTAAAATTCGCGGGGTTGGTTTGCCTGCTCGTAACGGGGCAGCGTTCCGGCGCCGTGACCGGGGCGCAGACCGTGCTGGTACGCGATATCACTACGGTCGCCGGAGTGCGTGAAAATCCTCTGGTGGGCTATAGCCTGGTCGTCGGACTGAACGGCACCGGAGACCGGCAACAGACCCTGTTCACGACGCAGACGCTGGCCAACGTAATGCAGCGCATGGGCGTACAGATTCCTGCCAGTGCTGTCATCGTAAAAAATGTTGCAGCTGTGTTCGTGACCGCCTCGCTTCCGGCATTCGCCCGGCCGGGCATGGCGCTGGATGTTACGGTTTCATCCATCGGCGATGCTAAAAGTCTCGAAGGCGGAGTGTTACTGCTGGCTCCCTTGCGCGGGCCAGACGGCCAGGTCTATGCGGAGGCGCAGGGGCCAATTACGCTGGGAGGATATTCGGCGGGCGGATCGACCAACAGCAAGCAGCTTAACCATCCGACCGTGGGGCGCATACCGAACGGTGGTACGGTGGAGCGGGACACCGCGGTTGATCTGAACCGTCTCAGCACGGTTTCGTTTGTGCTCAGGAATGCCGACTTTACCTCGGCGCGTGAAATCGCGAACGTCATCAATCACCAGTTCAACAAGCCGATTTCAACCGCGGTGGACAGCCGTGAGATCAACGTGAACATCAGCAGCTCGGGAATTTCTTCGGTTCCGGATTTGATTTCGCAAATTCAGAATCTTTCCATCAGCGTCCATCCGCCGGCCAAAGTGGTGGTCAATGAGCGCACCGGCACGATCGTGATGGGTGGGGACGTGAAGCTCTCGGCGGTATCGGTGCTGCATGGTGGCCTGAGCGTGGAGGTATCCACCAAATTTTCGGTGTCGCAGCCCGAACCACTTTCGAAGGGCGGCCAAACCGTAGTCGTACCCGATCAGGATGTGCAGGCGAAAGAGGCCACAGCCAAGTCGATCCGGCTCGAGGAGGGTGCGAGCGTCGAAGACCTCATCAACGGGCTGCAAACCATGGGCGCAACGGCGCGCGATATCGTCGGCATTCTCCAGGCCATCAAAGCGGCGGGTGGACTGCAGGCCGAACTGGAGGTCTTGTGAGTTCAATCGGCGTGACTCCATCGGTAGTGAGCCTGTCAGAAGTACGCGGAATGCAGGCGGCGGACAAGTTGAAAAATACTGACCCCACCAACGCGGCCAAGATTCAGAAGTCGGCCCGCGAGTTTGAGGCGGTACTGCTGTCGCATTGGCTGGAGCAGGCCGAGCAGTCTTTCGCCTCGGTTCCCGGCTCGGATGAGGACCGCGGCGCCGATCCCGGACGCGACCAGTTTCATGCGATTGCGATGCAGGCCGTGGGCAGCGCGCTCACCGGAGGCCATGGTGGCCTGGGCATCGCGGCCATGGTAGCCAGGCACCTGGAGGCCCAGGCAGCTCACAAAGCGGCCGCCAATGCCTTGGAAACAAATGACTTAAAACATTCTCCCATTTCGATAAAACCGCTGGTTACCCCAAAGGTGACAAAGTGATCATTGGACTAAAGTTTTTTCTGGAACTGCCGATAAAGGTGTTGCGCGGTATTGCAGGAGACCACAGATGAGGATTGACCTTACTAACGTCCGGTTTCAAGGACTGGAACGCGACGACAAAACCCGGAAGGCCGGCAGCAAGGCCCCGAGCACCCCCAACGTCGAGGACAAGGCCAGCCTGTCCACGGACGCGCTGAGCATCTCCTCGCTTGAAGCGCAGGCCCTGAATACGCTACCCATCCGGCAGGACAAAGTGGAAGCCTTGCGGCAGTCCATCCAGAACGGCGATTACAAAATCGAAGCGGACAAGATCGCACATGCGATTCTGGAGCAGAACCAGCGCTAGAGGCTTCTTGAACTTAGTAACAAAGGTGAGTGTTCTTGGCCATCGACAGCATCGACGAGCAAGAGAGGGACGACCCATCTGCCGGTGTGGCCGACATACAGGAATTGTGCAACCAGTTCCAGCGCGCCATTGCCGCGCTGGCATCGAACGACCTGGCCGAGCTTGAAACTTCCACTACCTCCCAGGATGGCCTCGCCGAAAAATTGCAAAGCTGGTTTCGCGGAGAGCCCTCCGGCCATCAGCGCTCGGTCAAGGTCTCTCCTTCAGATTTTCGGGAACTGGTTAACCTGACCAAGGTCTATTCCTCGCTGCTGCAAAAAGCGCTGCGCACTACACGACTGCGTGCCGCGCTCTGCCAAACCTACCGGCAGCATTTTCCCTCAGAGTCGGAACCGGCTGCCGCCAGCGGCTGGTCGTGCGAGGTCTGATCCCATGCCCGGACTGAACACATCCCTCTCCATCGCGGTCGAGGCCCTGCAGGCCAACCAGGGAGCATTGAACGTCACGACCAACAACATCGCCAACGTAAACACTCCGGGATACAGCCGCCAGGTTGCCATACTGAATGAAGCTCCTACCTTCCAGGAGAACAACATCACCTTCGGCGGCGGAGTGACCCTGGAGCAATTTCAGAGCGTTCGCGATCAATTGCTGCAACTGAGAATCTACGAAGAAACCCAGCAGCAGGGTAACTCCGAGACGCAGTTCAATTCGCTGAGCCAGATCCAGAGCATTTTTTCTGATCCTACTCAGGGCGTGGGCGGTGCTCTGTCTGCCTTCTTCAACAGTTTGAGCCGGCTCTCCACCAACCCAACCGACGCCAATGCTCGGCAGGCGGTGCTGACCTCGGCCAACAATCTTGCCAATTCCTTTCATCAGGCAGTGTCAGCCCTGAACACCATCGGGACGGGGCTTGACCAGTCGGTGCCGCAAACGGTGGACCAGATCAACCGGCTGACCAGCCAGACTGCCACGCTCAACGCGCAGGTTGCCCAGATTCAAGGGCTGGGAAAAGACCCCGGCACCGTACAAGATCAGCGCGATGAACTGATTCGCCAGCTTTCGGGGCTGGTCAATATTTCCGTCACCCAGACTGAACATGGGCTGACCTTGACCACGGCGAACGGCGTTCCCCTGGTGGTGGCCAATCAGAGTTATGCGCTGCAAGCCAACGCCAACAACAGCGTGCTGGAGCATGTTTACAGCGCCCAGGGTGCGGACATCACCAGTCAGATCCAGGGCGGACAACTGGGCGGCACTTTGCAGGTCCGCGATCAGGTCCTCCCGCAGCTGTTTTCCCAACTGAACAACCTGGCCAGCCAGTTCGCTACCAGCTTCAACACCCAGCATGCGGCAGGATTCGACGCCGCGGGAAATGCCGGCCAGAATTTCTTCAATCCACTGCCTACGACGACCGACGCGGCTGCCAATTTTGGCGTGGCCATCACCGATCCCAGCCTGATCGCGGCCAGCTCGGACGGGTCCGCAGGCAGCAACGGCAATCTCGAGCAGCTGGTCGCGTTACGCAATCAGCAGCTTCCGGCCGGCGCCAACCCGATGGACCTGTACTCCAACCTGGTGCTGCAGGTCGGCAACCTGGGAGCCAATGCGAAGGCTGCGGTCACCGCCAGCAACCTAAGCCTGCAACAGCTCACCGACCAGCGCTCGGCGGTCTCCGGCGTATCGCTCGATGAAGAGACTACCAACATGATCAAGTATCAACGAGCATACGAAGCCGGAGCGCGCGTGGTCACCACGGTGGACTCGATGCTTCAGACAGTGATGAGTATGGGAGTGACGACCTAAAATGCGTGTAAACCCTGACATGTCCGGCGATATTTTGGCCGCAATCTGGCAGACCCAGAACCAGGAAAACACCGCCCTGCAGCAGATGTCCACCGGGAAGAGAGTCAATGTGCCTTCCGATGACCCGCTGGCGGCGGCCCAGATCGTGGGCAACCAGGACCAGTCGAATCGCGCCGACCAGTATCTGCAGAACATCGACACCCTGACCAGCCAGTTGCAGACAGCGGATACGGCGATAGGCTCAGCGGTAACGGCGATCACCCAGGCCATCACCCTGGGGGTGCAGGGATCCACCGGAACCCTGTCGGACGCGAACCGTCAACAGATCGTGCAGAATCTGCTGGGCATTCAGAGCGAGCTGGTGCAGTTGGCCAACACCTCGGTGGGCGGCACTTACCTGTTCGCCGGCACGGCTAGCACAACCCCGCCGTACACGCTGGATTCTACCAGCCCGTCGGGCGTGACTTACAACGGCAACAGCGGCACAAATAAAGTCCAGGTGGCAGACGGCCTCAACCTGCAGACCAATATGCCCGGCAACCAACTGTTCCAGAACTCCGCGGGCGACGTCTTCGGATCGCTGCAGCAATTGATTACGGCCCTGCAGAGCGGGACCCCCGCCGATGCCGGGACTGCGACCAACCAGCTTCGCACCGCTTTCGACTCGCTGACCGGTCAACGCATCTTCTACGGAAACGCAGTCAACCAGCTGACTTCCACGCAGACCTTCCTGCAACAGGAGCAGGTCACGCTGAAATCGCAGGCCAACAATCTGGTGGGTGCAGACTTAACGAAAGCGGCGACCGATTTGACGCGAGCCACCACGGCGCATGACGCTGCGTTGGCGGCGGCAGCCAAGATTCTGCCTACGAGCCTGCTGGATTACCTGAAGTAGGACCTGGGTGTGTGGGGAAAAGATTGTGTGGGTTGGACACTCTTGTCCGACTCTTTTGACTTTGAGTCTAGACTTCGGCTCGGGGGTAGTGCCTCCAGTTTGAAATCTAGAGATCAGGACTAAAGATCACACGCAACAGAAAATGCCAAAAACCATAGCGAGCGATACAGTACACGCTCCCAAGGACTGTGAGGATCCAAAAAATCCCCCGTGCCCACCTTGGGAGTCGATCTATGGCTCTTGAGATGTATCCCACTTGCAGCGATCCTTTCAGAAAGCAAACTGCCCTGCTACTTCTTTAGCTTCGCCGATGGCGAGGTCGAGGACCTGCTTGGCAAGCTGGACGGGATCGCGCGGACGTTAGCCACGAAACGAGCAATCGCACAGGCTGCCCCGACGTTCTAGGGAAATGAAAATTCAAACTGGCGCACTAACGGATCTGGACTTCAGCCCTCAGCCCTGATGTATTGTGATTAACTGATAGCAAGCGAATCTTGCATTAAACCAAGGTCAAAGGCGTCGGACAGGAGTGTCCGACCCACACCTGCACAATCCATCCCACACCTTAATTGTCCCAGACCTGGATGACTACGCCTCCCAGTTCGCAATTGAGGCCGATTGTGGCTGGGCTTCTTGGGGAGGCACGGCCAGGCGGCTGTTCAGCTCTGCCCAGGCTTCGCGCACAGTGAACAGCAACTGGACAAGCTCGCGCAGGATGCCCCCATCCTGATCGATCTGGGCCTTCATCATCTGGCTGCGCAGCATGGAGTAGAAGCGTGACATCTGCGTCGCCAGGTCTCCGCCCTCGTCCACGTTGAGCGTTCCCTCGAGCTGTTGCAGGGCCAGGAAGCCGTGCTTCACTTTGGCTGAGCGCAGCTCGACGTTTCCAGCCTCCATGGCCTCGATAGCAGCGTGCAAGTCGCGCGCCAAGATGTCGTAGAGCATGATTACCAGTTCGATGGCGCTGGCGTTGCGCACTGCTGCCTCTTGATACGCGAGTTGGTTCCGTTTGGCGTTCATGGGTGTGCTTTCGATTTAGACTCGCCTCAGCCGTTGTTCGAGTTGGAATTCGAATTCCCGGTAAAGTTCAGTTCAGAGTTGATCTGCTGTTGCAGCAGGGGCAGTTGTCGCAGCGCCAGATCGACCTGCGTATACTGCTGGGTCAGCAGGGTCTGCTCGGTGGCGATATACACCTCGTAGTTGTCGATCTGGTCCTGAAAGCTTTTCACTCCATCGCTCATGCCCTTGAGCTCGATCGAGAACGCGCCCTGCGTGGGATCGGTGAGCGGGTCGAGTTGCGCGATCAAGGATGCTGCGAACCCAGTGCCCGTAGCGGGATGAAAGAAGTTCTGCACCCCGGCAAAGTCCGAATTCACCGCCGAGCTCAGCTTGGCATCGTCAATGGTGAGAGTGCCGTCGTTGTTCATGGAAACGCCGAGCTGGGCCAGCGTGTTAAATGAGTTTCCGGTGCCGGTATAGGTCACGGCCGAGAGCAGCTCGGTCTGCACCATGCGGGCTCCGGGATCGCTGGCCAAGGCGCCTGCGCTTCCGGTCGCGGTGTTGAAGGTGAACTGGCTGCTCAGGTCCTGGATGATGGTGTTATAGGCAGTCACAAAGTCCGTGACTGTCTGGGTAACTTTTGAGGTGTCGGGGCTGACCGCGATCTGGACCTGCGTGCCCGGGGCCGCACCCACCAGGTTCAGAGTCAGCCCGGCCACACTGTTCGCGATGGTGTTTCCCGCGCTGCTGATGGGGACGCCGTCAATGGTCAACGACGCATCCGTACCCGTAGCTCCCTTGGTAAAGCTCAGGCTGCTGCCCGCATTATTGACGGTCAAGTCGCTGGCCGCACCGGAAGCGTTGCTCACCATGGCCAGGCGGGCCCCGGTGGAGTCATTGACCACGCTTGCGGTCACGCCGATGTTCGCGTTGGTGATGGCCGCCGCCAGTCCATCCAGAGTGTTGTTGGTGTCGTTAATAGTGATGGTGGTGACCGGCTGGCTGCCTACTTGAATGGTGAACCCGCCCGCCGGCAATACTGTGGTGCTGCTCGCGACCGCATTGGAGTAGTACGAAGAGCTGCTGGCCAGGTTGTTGACCACAATGGTGTGGCTGCCCACAGGCGTAGAGTTGGATGCGGTCGCGGTTGCGATCGCGGGTTGAGAGGAGCTGACCGCGCGTGCGCTCAACGCGCCTGCCGGATCGTTCAGCGTGTCCACTGCATTGGAGAGGGCTGTGACTTCTGTATTCAGCTGAGTAAGCGCGGAACTCTGGCCCTGCAGGATCTGCTGCTGGGTCTGCCAGACTTGCTCGGGCCCACGCAGGTTGGCGATAAGCTGGTTGACGGTCGCGGTTACGTCGATTCCCTGCCCTGTGCCCAGGCCGGAGGAACTCAGCGCATTCAGAATATCGGAGGTTGCCATGTCTCAGGTTTCTCTTTCTACTCTTTCTACTCTTTCGCGGTTTCGCTAGTTTTGGAAAGCTTGAGCAACTGCTCTGAGGGAATCTGTTGAATCAGCCGCCCGCTGGCGTCGTCAATGAATTTGTAAATCACGATATTTCCGGGCTGCATTTCGACCAGCACACTGGTCGAGCTGACTTCGGGCTTCTGGTGCGTCTCCACGCGATCTTTGACCGCCGGCGCGGGAGTGCAAGCCGGGCGGACCTGCGGCGCCTCAAACCCGGGGTTCGCGGGAGGAACCGGACTGGGACCGTCAATACGCATGGGGGAACACCGTTACCTCGCTCCGGCGGGGCTTGTTGCGCCCCGCCGGGGTAGCGCGAGGATTATTGCAACAGCTTCAGAACCGACTGCTGCATCTGGTTGGATTGCTGCAGTGCGGCCATACCGGTCTGCTGCAGAATGGTCAAGCGCGACATATTCGCAACCGCTGACGGAATGTCAGCCGCCCGAATACCATCTTCCGCGTTGGTCAGGTTCTGCACCTGGTTGGTGATGACGCTGGAAGCGCTCTGCAAGCGGTTGGTTTCCGCTCCCAGTGCGCCACGATCCGCAGCCACGCCGGCGATTGCGGTGGTGAGGTGACCCAGTGCGGTTTGAGCAGCGGTGGCGCTGGTCAGCACGTCTCCACTGATGTCGGTCGGAGTTCCGCTGAAACCGATGGCCGCGCTGGAGAGCGCGCCGGTCGTCACAGTGATGGAGCTCGAACCACCGGTGGTGCCGTCGCTGAGGTAGATGGCGGTGGCAGTGGCAGTGAAAACCTGTCCGCCGTTGTAGTTGGTGCTGCTGCCGATGCGGTCGATTTCAGCCTTGATGGCGGTAAATTCGGCATCGATCGTGGCCCGCTGAGGATCGCTCACCGTACCCGTGGCGGCCTCAGTAGCCAGTGTGACAGCGCGGTTCAGAAGAGCTGTGACCTGGGCCAACGCGCCGTCCGCCACCTGCAGCGAACCCACGCCATCGCTGGCGTTGCGGGCTGACTGAGTGAGGGCCGTGATGTTGGCATGCAGTCCGTCGGCGATAGCCAGACCGGCGGCATCGTCCGCACCCGTGTTCAGACGGGAACCAGATGACAGCTGTAAGAGGGTTTTCTGCAGCGACGCTTGTGTCATGGACAATTGGTTCTGCGCCGCAAGGGACGAAACGTTATTCAGAATACTAAGTGACATTTCAAAGCTCCTTTGCTGAGTTTTCGCCTGTTACCGAACCCTGCGGCCTTACCCACTGCCCATATCACCGCTTCGGTCGATCAGGTGGTGCTATTTGTTACGGGCCTGTGTATCGGCAATTGCTCTTCGGCCCATCATTCGAGTCTCAGTGACCTTAGTAGCGGTGACGCCCGTAACGGTTACCCGGGCGGAGGCCTTGGGACGCCACAACCCGCGTAGGGGCGGACGCAGTCGTCCGCCCAGTCGAGCACCGCTCGACTGGTTTTTGCGTACCACGAGCATCGCGGAACTTCGCTCCGCCGGGTGGACGAGGGCGTCCGCCCCTACGTGGGTTGCGGTGTGTATTGCCTTGATGATCCATGCCGGGAGTGCCGATAAGGGCTTGCGCCCGGAACGCCATGAGCCGGAAAGGCACTCTTGTGATCCAACTAACCCGACTGAACACCAACCCCATTGCGCTGAACTCGGACCTGATCAAGTTCGTGGAGAACGCGCCGGATACGGTGATTACCCTTATTAATGGGGAAAAAGTCATCGTGCGCGAGACATCCGATGAGGTGATTCGCCGGATCGTAGAGTTCCGGCGGGCGGTGCTGGCCGGACTGCCTTCCTGGAGCGGATCGGACGTCAGCTCGGCGGCGTTAAATCCTCAAGGGGCCCACCCCACGCGTTCGCCGGAGGGCTTCCGCCGTGGATAAGAGCACGATTGGTGGAATCATCCTTGCTCTGGCCGGGATTCTCGCCGGGCTGATCATCGAGGGCGGAAAGATATCCCAGGTCCTCCAGCCCACTGCCGCCATGATCGTGCTGGGTGGGACCATCGGGGCGGTGATGATCCAGTTCCCGCTCTCGGTGGTGCTGCTCTCAGCCAAAGGACTAGTCAA
The DNA here is from genome assembly GCA_963803605.1 of Terriglobia bacterium. GTDB lineage: Bacteria > Acidobacteriota > Terriglobia > Terriglobales > Acidobacteriaceae > JAIQFF01. The sequence goes on along the minus strand of CAWDNG010000018.1, from coordinate 81,801 downwards.
CGTCTTTCTCGATCGCGGACAGCAACCCAGCGCACTCATCAAGGAGCTTGTCGGTTACGCCAATCGCGCTCGTAAAGAGGGCATTGTTTCTCTCGATGCGCAACTGGCCACCATCAAGGACCCGTTCCTCAAGAAGGCCCTGATGCTGGCCATCGACGGCGCCGAGCCCGAGGAACTTCGCAAGATGATGGAACTGGAGCTCGACAATCAGGAAGAGCATGGAGAGAGACTGTCGCAAGTGTTCGAAGCGGCCGGGGGTTACGCTCCGACCGTCGGCATCATCGGCGCCGTGCTGGGCCTGATTCAGGTCATGCAGCATCTGGAAGACATCGCCGAGGTGGGCAAAGGAATTGCGGTTGCATTCGTGGCCACGATTTACGGGGTGGGCATGGCCAATATTCTGTTTCTTCCCTGGGCAGGAAAACTGAAGATCAAGTTTCGTGAAGAGCAGGTGTTGCGCGAGATGAAGCTGGAGGGCGTCGTCTCCATCCTCGAGGGCATGAATCCTCGCATGCTGGAGACCAAGCTGATGGGCTACCTGCCGGAGCACAAGCAACAGGCGCCGGCTGAGAAAGAGAAAGCGGTTGGGGCCAGCGCGTGAGTCGAAAACGAAAACACAAGGCGCACGCAAACCATGAGCGCTGGCTCGTTTCCTACGCTGACTTCATCACCCTGCTGTTTGCCTTTTTCGTAGTTCTCTACGCCTCCTCGCAGGCTGACAAAAAGAAAGCTGCCGTGGTGGCGGCCTCCATCAAGGGCGCATTTCAACAGTTGGGCGTATTCACCGGCTCCGCGGTCGAAGGTGTCGGGGTACCGGGAAGCCCGGGCATCCTGAACCCGGAGCTCACCGACGCTCCTCTCAAGGTGGTGAAGGTGGCCGGCAATTCCGAGAAGAGCCCGGGCGGGACCGGCTTCGGGATCGACGTGGACGAACTGAGACACCAGCTTGAATCGGCACTGGGCGATGAGATCCGCCAGCACGAAATCCAGATGCGCGTAACTCCGGAAGGTTTGGTTGTGAGCTTGCGCGAGGTCGGATTCTTCAACAGCGGCCAGGCGGAACTGCTGAAGAACGGACATAAGACGCTGACTCGAATCGCAACCATTCTGGGTGGCCGGGGCTTCGAGATCAGGGTTGAGGGTCACACCGACAATGTGCCCGTCCACAACTCCCGTTTCAAATCGAACTGGGAGCTATCAACCGCGCGCGCGACTGCGGTGGTGTCCTTGCTGATCGAGCAGCACGGATTCGATCCGTTGCTGGTTTCGGCTGCCGGCTATTCTGAATATCGCCCGGTCGAGAGTAATAAAACCACGCGTGGCCGGGCCGCCAACCGGAGAGTCGATCTGGTGGTGGTCGGACACGTTCAGGCAAAAGACAAGCTGGCCCAGACCGAGGCGCCTCCGGCTGGCCAGGAGTGACATAGCCCCACCAGAGTTTTCTGTGTACTGCAAAGAGGGAGGCAGAGCCTTAGAAGGCCTTCTTACGCGACAATTCCTTGTCTTTGTACATGCAGGCGTCGGCGCGTTCGATCACCTGTTGGGCTGTTTCTCCCGGCTGCCACTGCACCACGCCAACCGACGCGTCCATCTGGACGCTTGTTTTCCCGCCACCGGCGTTGGACTGCACCGTGTATTCGCCGAACACCCATTTCTGCATACGTTCGATCTGGGTCTTGGCCCCGGCGAGATCGCAATCCAGAATCATGATGAACTCATCTCCACCCCAGCGACCGACTACATCACCAGGGCGGGAATTTGATCGCAATTCTTCCGAGAACTGCTTCAACAGGCTGTCCCCCGCCGGGTGCCCGTGTTTGTCATTGACCTGTTTGAACCGGTTCAGATCAAGGAACACGACACAAAATATTTGTTCATGCTGGATGCGCCATTCCATTCGCTCCTCGGCAGCGCGGCGATTGGGAAGGCCAGTGAGTGCATCCCGCAATGCGAGGTCTTCCGCTGTCTTGAGCCTGGCTTCATAGTTCGTGACCTCGGCGCGCAGTTGAGCCACGGACTTCTTGCTGTCGTGCGCCATCTGATCCACATAACCCCTGAGCTCGGTTGCTCTCTGGACCAGGGATGCGCGCACTTGCGCCAGATCTTCCAGACCGGCAATGCTCTGCAACTGCGTGGTGAACTCACTGAAATGTTTGGCGTAGCGCTGGTCACGTTCGCCCATGCTTTCCGCCGTGCTGGCCAGCACCAGGAGAAGCTCCTTGATTTCGTTGGCCTTGGTTTTGAAATATTCGGCAGTACGGTCTCCCCATTGATGCAAATGCTCCTCGACATGCTTTTCCGTGCTTTTTACCTGGGCTATCGAGGCCTCTGCAGAGAGGCGCCTCTCAAGGCCGTCAAGGCCCCGTTGCAAGTCTGCACCGACCGCCGGACAGCCCCGGGCCCCGCTCTTGCCCATGGCCAGCAGGGCGGCCCGATAAGACTCCAGGAGGGCGTTGGCCAGGTCGCTGGGGTCCGTTTCCATGTCCAGATACTTCTTCAGGGAAATCACTTTCCATTCTCCTGTGCTCGTATCCTGCTTTCAAACAACGACAAGGGCGCGCCAATTCAGATCTTCGCGACCTGACCGGCGGGAAACCATTGAACAGGGAGAGCCTACGCTGCCGGGATGGCTGTCTTACCCCCGGTTTGCGGCGACGAATGAAGCCTCGTCGGGGACACCTGGGTTGCGGTAGCCAAACAGCTGGCGTTTCTTCACCATCTCCGCAACCTCCGGAGGCACCATTCCCTCCCACGCAGTGTCCTTTTGCCTGATCCGCATCAGCACATCGCGAGAGAAGATGTGCAGCACGCTTTCATCGAAATTATCGAGTTGCTTGATTCTGTTCTGTTCCACCAGGTGCCGGAAGAGATTGCGCTGCGCGCCCGTAATTTCGGCGTTTTCGACGGTCTTGAGCTGCCCCGTGGCGGGGTCGCGCAGGGGGTACACGTACAGGCGCAAGTCCTTGGTGAAAAGCCTGCCGAAGGCCTCCAGTATTCCTCCCTCCAACTCGGTGTAGTACTCTTCATTGAAAAGGTCCTGGAGGTTCGCTACTCCCATGGCCACCGCGATCGGGCCCATGGTGTATCTCGTCAGGTAGGCTGCCAGGCGGTAGTACTCGAAGTAATCGGAGATCAGCACAGTCTTGCCTACCGCACCCAACGCATCAGCCCGCGCGAGGAAGTCACTGAGATCGATCTGGCCAGTCTCGAGGAGATTACGCATGGTGATCTCCATGAGCTGTACCACCCGCTTCTCTCTGACCTCGGGCTCGCTGGAAAATCGATCCTGGGCGCAGCGGACCATGTCCATGTTGACCTTGGTCACGGGGCGAAAGCTGCCGCGCTCCACCAGGATGGCGTTTTTGCGCAGCACCTCCGACGGCTGCAGCACCTCACCGTTCGGTCCGAAGATAGCGGCGCCGCTGAGGCCGAGTTGCACCAGCTTGAGGCTCATAACGCGATTGTCAACGTGGCGAAATTCAATGCCGGAAAATTCGACCATGTCGATCTCAAGGCGCTCGGTGGTCAGATTGTCGAGCAACGATTCCAGCATCCAGTCGGGCTTGTGGTGCAGAAAGAAAGCGGCGTAGAGCAGGTTGACTCCGACGATCCCCAGGGCTTCCTGCTGCAGACTGTTCTCATGATCCAGCATGCGGACGTGGATGATGATCTGGCTGTCCTCATCGCGAGGATGGGTCTGGAATTTGACTCCCATCCAGCCGTGACACTCATTGTTGCCCTGGAAGTTGCGGGCTGCGACCGTGTCGGCGAAGGCGAAGAAGGCAGTGCTGTTTCCGCGCGAAGACCGCAGGCGTTCCATATTCAGGCGGTGTTCATAGTCGAGCATGCTCTGCAGCCGCTCCCGCGAGACATAGCGCTTGCAGAGGCCGTAAATGGCGTCGCTGACCGCCATGTCGTAGGCCGAGATGGACTTGGAGATAGTGCCGGCGGCGGCGCCCACCTTGAAAAACCAGCGAGCCACTTCCTGCCCCGCGCCAATCTCGGCGAAGGTGCCGTAACGCAGCGGATCAAGATTGGTTTTGAGCGCCTTCTGATTGGTGGTCAGCCGGGGACGTTCATCCGCAAACGAAGTCTCGATTCGGTTCGTCATAATCGGCACACCGCCGGTCCGCGTTCGCCTAAAAGCGGTACATCATCGTAAATTCCAGGAATGAAGTGACTGACCTGTGGCTCTTCTGCAGCGCGGTAAGCGCCACATCGGTGGACGTCACGGTCTCGTGGAAGGTGTACACCCCCACCGTTTCCCGCCAATATAAATGTCCGGCGAGGGCCGGCGAGGGCATGAAGAAGCTGATCATCGGTCCCTGAAGATCGTTGGTACATTGTCCATTGGGAACGCTGCAGCCCCTGGCATCCACGTGTTCGGCGCCTTTCAACTTGTAATCGACCTGCAGCCGCATGGACCAGCCGGTTACGCAGTCCTCGGCAGCGCACCGCTGGTGAAAATAGTCCTTGCCGCCGCCGACGGACGGGTGAAAGTCCTGCTTGGTGTAGTTGGTAGTCGAGAGTTCGCTCCAACTGGCCCCGCCGCCGGCAAACCAGCCATTGCTGAAGCGGTAGTAAATCGAAGAATCAAGGGCCCTTTCGTGGCCGCTGGTGTTGCTAGTGGTATTGTCGTTCGACTTGTGAGAATTGTCATAAGCCGCGCTGGCCGACCAGATCAGATGATTCTGGTCAATCCTCAGGCCCGCGCCGACCTTGCCCGACAACGGGGCATAGCCTCCGCCGTTGAGGCCCAGGCCGCCGTAGATAAACGGGCGGGGCCAAACGACTTTGGGGAACGAAGAACTGGAGTCGGAAGTCGTCGGGGCCAGCACCGCGTTCTGCGCGATGGCCTGCATGCCCGCGAAGCTCCACAGCACAATTAAGAGTATCGACTTAGCGCGCACGTTTCAGCCTCCGACGAACTTCAAATGCCCTGCGGCTCGACCTTCGCGGGGGCTTTATCGGTACATTGATTGGGATTCTTTAATGTTTCGCTGGGACTTCGAAGCGGATCCAGTAGGACAGGAAGTACATTTCTCGCGACCCACAGGCGTCAGCCTAACGGCCTTCAGGCCGTGAAGGATCTCGCGTGAAGCAGATATACCCCTTTTGCCCTGGGGTTGCCGCCGACGCTCGCCAGATCCTTCGGGACTGAGGTCCCTCAGGATGACGCCGCTGGAGAGAAATGGCTTCGGATCCAGCCGCTACCGGTAGGACAGCGACTGTTGAATCTCGTTGCACTTGCGAATCGCCGATGCAGCAGTGCACGGCTACTGTCCCGGCGCTCCCTGCAAAGTCTGACGAGCTACCTTTCACCTTGGACCCAGACCACGGTCGCCTGCCTGACCTGACCTGACTAGTGCATCCGAACTACTCGGGTTGGCATAGAAATAGAGGCGTGTCGGAATTCCGACGTTTTCTCAGTATCTATTCTTCCAATCCTCCAATTTGTTAGGCTTCAGATAGTAACTCTGTGCATACGAGTTGATGGAAGACCACTACGGTATCCCCAAGCTTCTCGCGATTGACGACGAAGCCAATAGCCTTGACCTCATCAAGGACGCCCTTTTAGACAGCGGACTGGAAATTCTCACGGCAAAAACTGTGGCGGAAGGCCTAGAAGTACTGAAGTCTACCCGTCCCCGCATCGTTCTTCTCGACCTAAGAATGCCGGGCGTCCGGGGACTGGAAATTCTCGAGTCCATACTGAGCATCGATCCCGGCACCGAAGTGATCCTGATGACCACCCGCTACTCTGCTGAATCCGCAATTGAAGCGATTCAAAAGGGAGCATGCGATTACTTCAGCAAACCCCTTAGCCCCGACCAGCTGCGCCGCCGGATTTCCCAGCTTCTGTGGGAGGCCGAGGAAAGGCGCAGGACCTACCGTCTTGATCACGAACTGGTCCACGCCTGTCAGTTTGAAGGAATTGTGGCGCGTAGTCCGGTGATGTTGGATGTGTTCGCCAAGATTCGGAGAGTGGCCCCGCACTTCGGGACCGTTCTGGTCACCGGCGCTACCGGCACTGGAAAAGAACTTGTGGCGCGCGCCCTGCACCGCCTCAGTCCTGCCTCTGCGAGCCCTTTTGTGGTGTGCAACTGTTCGGCGATTGTCGAATCACTGCTGGAAAGTGAACTCTTCGGGCACGTGAAGGGGGCTTTTACCGGCGCTACACAAGACAAGCTGGGTGTATTTGAGTATGCGAATCATGGGACCGTGTTTTTGGACGAGATCGGCGAGCTGCCGCTGACGGCGCAGAGCAAGCTGCTGCGGGTATTGCAGAATCACGAGATCCAGCGAGTCGGCTCGCCTGCCCCCAGAATTGTCGACGTGCGCGTCATCGCAGCCACGAACCGGGACCTGCGATCGATGGTGAACGAAGGCACTTTCCGTAAAGACCTGTTTTATCGATTGGCCATGATCGAGGTCAAGCTGCCAGGGCTAGCGGAGAGGCGAGAGGACTTGCCGCTGCTGGAAAGGCATTTCCTGGAAAAATTCGCGGCCGAGTACCGGAAGCCTCTGAGCGGCATGACGCGCCGGGCCCAAACTCGCCTGGCGAATTACTCGTGGCCCGGCAACATCCGGGAGCTGGAAAACGTCATCGGCAACGCCTGCATGATGGTGGATGGACCCGTCATTGACGTCAGCGATTTGCCGGAAGAGGTACGAGGCCAGTCGGGAGCTGTCGTGGGACAAGACGAGAGCCTGATCTCGCTGGAGGAACTGCAAAAGCGCCACGCCAAACGGGTGTTGGATCGGGTCGGCGGTAACAAGTCTCAGGCAGCGGAGATCCTGGGCGTCTCCCGGGCCACCATCTATCATCTACTGGAACAGACCAGGCAAGGAAGAGGCGCCTGACTAACGGTCGCAGCGTCCGGGCGATCGGTTAGCCACACCAGATCAGGGCCAACACCGACCCGTCATCGGGAGCCGGCTGCGCGGACAGCATGGCAGCCGCCAGGCGAGGCTTCGGTTTCTTCCCCCAGTTCGGCCAAAGCCCGGCACAGCTCTTTGGAATCAGGAAACAGCGCAATTCCCCGATGCAGTACTTCTCTCGCCCGCTGCACTTGGTGCGCGTGCACCCGAATGCTGGCGGCGCGAAGATACCCCTTCGCCGTACCTTCAAGACCGGCTAATTCCTCTGCCTCTGCGGCCGCGTCCGCCAGATGATTGAGGCTTACCAGGACCTTCATCAGCCGCTGCCGGATTTCAACATTTTCCGGGGCCTTCTGCGCCGCCTCGCGGAGGCGGGTGATTCCCTGCTCGCGCCGTCCGAGTCCAACTTCGGTGTAGCCCAACTTGCTGCTTAGCACACAATCGTATCCGGTAAACCGGAGTGCATCACGGTAGGCTGTACACGCCTCCTGCAGACGGCCGAGATTGTGGAGCGCGTCGCCGCGAAGATGCTCGCGGAGCGCGCGGCTGTGCTGGTCAGGATGCGCCGCGTCCAACACGGTCAAAGCCTGGTCACACTGGCCAAGCTCCAGATAAATCATTCCTTTGAATAGACCCGCGGAGGTCGCTCTGGGCTCCAGAGCCAGGGCACGCTCGAAGCAGCGTAGCGGCTCCGATGACTCCCGGGAGCACTCATATTCCTGAAGGCCAAGCTGAGTCCAGGCCATCGCGTCGTCGGGCAGTTCGCGAACCTTCAGGCGCAACAGGTCCCGATAGGCTGCCGCTTTCTTCCTTCGGGCTTCTTCTTCCACCAACTGGCCAAAGTATGGACGCAAAACTTCGCCGTGGACAATCGCCACCCCAGCCCATGGATTCGGGGTTCGACCAGTTCGTGCACCCGTCCAACGAAATAGACGTCGGGATCGCGACGAAACAGGCGGCAATTCTCATGAACGAAATAGGCGGGAGCGTGTTGGGCGCGGGGGTGCGAGTTCTTGTTGGGCATGGCAACCCGGTCCCAGCCCCGGCCAATGCTGGTCGGGATGTAGTTATGAATGGCAACGAGGTAACCGCCTGCCTTGGAGGCCAACAGGTTCGGAATCTGATTCCGCGCCTCCTCATCCAGCTCTTCATCCGCATCCAGAACCAGCACCCAGTCGGTCTGCATAAGAGCGAGGGCGGCGTTGCGGGCGTTGGCGAAGTGGTTTTCCCAGGGGATGGAAACAACCGTGGCGCCAAATTGGCGGGCAATCTCTGCGGTGTTGTCGGTCGAGCCGGTGTCCCCAACTACGATCTGACTGACAATTCCGGACACGCTACGAAGGCAAGGCCCAAGGGTCTGCGCCTCGTTCTTCACGATCATCGAGAGGCCGACAGTGGGCATGTTTTCCTCATCAAGGACTAATCCACGGACTCATCCGGGAACGTGAGAGCAAGTTCTTCGCCAAGGCAAGCCCTCGCGGATGGGACAGCCGGAAATCGCTTGTGCGCAGTGAATGCACGTCAACAAACTGCTTGCCGCAAGACTGCCGACGCGGGTTACCAGCAGGAGAATGGCCGGGCTGATTAAAAGCGAATGAGGCACGGAAATTGCAGCGTCTTCTCGGACCCATGAGCCAGCACGACGATGCCATCGCTGCTTTCCAGGCAGGCCGCTGCGCCGAGGCCTTGCGCCTGCTGGAAGAACTGCTGGCGGTGAAGGAAACTTCGGACCTTTGGAATGACTGGGCGGCGGTGCAACTGGGCGCAGGGAATATCGGTGCGGCGGAGCACGGATTTGCCCGGGCCCTGGAACTGGATCCAGAAAACATCGATGCCGCAGCCAACCTGGGATTGCTGCTGCTCGGTCGAGGCGATCGGGCACTCGCGATTCCCTTGCTGACACGAGCATTGCCGGCATTGCCTCCCCAGCACCAGGAACTGGTTCGCGCCTTGCTGGCCGCTCAAGCAGCCTCTACTCACGATAGAGCGATCCCAGCCGGACAAGCTCTCCGCGTCCTGGTGATCAGCGACACTTTTCCCAATCCAGCCGACAAGCACAATCTGCGATTGCTGGATCTTCTCCGTGCATTGCGTGAGCAGGGCAACGAGGTAACTTTTGTGGCGCGAGAGGCGAAGGACGGCGAGCAGGGCGAGCCCGCACTCCACGAAGCTGGCATTCGCACGTATGGGAACGACCTGGAACGCCTGCCCTGCCTGGGACGGGATGCCAGCGGCAGCGGGCCGTCATGGTCATTCAGCGGATTGCTGGAACAGTGGCGGTTCGACGTCGCCATCCTGATGCAGAGCTTCGCGCGCGGCATATCGGTGCCCGAACAATACCTTGATGAGCTGCGACTGCACTCAGCTGCAACCAGGGTCGTGATCTCTGTTGACGAGTTGCACCATACACCGCGCAGCAGGAACGAAACATCGCTCGCCGATTTCGAAGCAGCTGCGGACTGGGCGGGACGGCAATCGGAAGTATTTAAGCGGGCTGACCTGGTGCTCGTCGCCGCGGAAGACGACGTGGTCACATTGCGCGAGGGTGCGCCAGATTTGCCGGTGGAAGCCATTCCCTACTGGCTTACGACCACAGGGTCGGCTGGTGTCCGGCAGCAGATCCTCGCTCTCCCGCCCAGGACTGCGGCGAGCGAGCCCTGTTCGGTGATGCGGGTAGAAGCGTTGTTCGGTGAACGCCTGGCAGCTCGATCGGGTGAAGACAGGCTTCTGGGACAACTCGAGTGCTATGTGCGTCTCGCCGAAACTTTACTTGGCGAAGGTAAGGCGGAAAAAGCCCTCGAACAACTGCGCCACATTTTCGGGCGCTCACCCAGATCGATGCGGTCCGGATATTTTTCCTCGCAGGTCTTTATCGTGCTCAAGCGCTGTTACCGGCATTTGGGTGACGGGGAGATGGCGGATCGCTGTGGCGCGGAAGCCCGGCGTCGCGTGGTTACGCGAGCCCCGGCGGTGGCCGCGAGCCAGGGACGGCAACCGGGTGGACCATTGTTCTCGGTTATCGTTCCCACCTACAATCGCTTGCCCATTCTCAAAAGATGTCTGGCAGCTCTGGAGGCGCAGACTCTTCCTTCCACCCATTTCGAAGTCATTGTCATCGACGATGGCTCCTCCGACGCGACGCAGGAGCTGCTGACCCAATATCGTCCACCCTTCCTCTTCCACTACTTGCGCCAGAAGAATTCAGGAACCGGCGCGGCCAGGCGCAACGGCCTGGCCCACGCCAGCGGCGAGTACCTGCTGCTGATGAACGATGACACCATTTGTGATCGTGACCTGCTGAAGCAGCACCTGCAGATCCAGCGGAAATACGCCCCGGAGCGATGGGCGGTGCTGGGTAACTTTGAATATCCTGCGGCCGCGCGGCACCGGGCCCTCACCCGATATTTCTGCGTCGAGCCCTTCATGTTTCCGCAAGTGAGCATGGAGGAGGCATGCCCCTATGGGTACTCTCATTTCATCACTTGCAATCTCAGCATCCGGCGGGACGCGGTGGTGGAAGCCGGGTCTTTCGATTCGATCTATAAACTCAGTGAAGACACGGAGCTTGGCATCCGCCTGTTCGAGCGGGGATACCGGGTTTTCTACCATCCCGACGCTCATGCCTTTCATGACCATCTTCCCTATCCGGCGCGTAATTTGATCCGGCGCGCGCGAGTGTATGGCGCGGACTACTTCTACATGTTTGGCAAGCATCCGCGGGTGATGGAGGAATGGGCCATGCCGGTGAAGTTGACAGCGATGGATGAGGAAAATGCGATTCGCGTCCTCGCCTATGTGGAGGAACACCGGCATCAGGTCGAAGACGCCGTGGAGGCAGTCGAGCGCTGGGATTCGGTTGATTTTGAGCCACTTCTGACCGATCAGCCGGATACCGCTTCCATGGTACTCCGCCTTTTCCAGCAAGCGGTGCCGGCAATTCACTGGTTTTACCTGTTTGAGACCATGCTCCACACCATGATCCGGGAGCTGGGCCTGAACCCTATGGCCTTCAGGCAGCCGCACCTGCACGAGGCACAGAGCGCAGGGAGTTGAGGAAAGCATGAGCCAGCAAACACTGTATCAACGCGAGGTTGCACAGGCCACGCTGCAGGGGCCGCGGGGACCTCTTCCCTTCAACCTGTTCAAGACCGACGTGTCTTTTCAGGTGGCTAACAGTATCTTCGCCGGAGCCACCTACCCGACGATTTCGTATGTGTCAGACGTCAAGACGATCGTTGACATAGGGGCCAATGTCGGCGCCGCTTCCGTTTACTTCGCGATCGCTTATCCGGACGCGAAGGTATATGCCTTCGAACCGGGAAGTGCTCCTTTGTCTCTGTTGCAGCAGAACGTGGAGCCATTGCCCAATGTGACCGTCTTCCCCTTTGGCCTTCACTCCCGCGAACAAAGGCTGTCTTTGTTTCAGGGGAAGAACGACAGCGTGGAATCGTCCCTGTGCTCAACTCTCCGCACTGGCAGCGAGAGTGAGGAGATACGCCTGGTGTGCGCGCCCGACTTTCTCGCCGCACAAGGGCTTAACCGGATCGACATACTGAAGATTGACACCGAAGGCTGCGAGGTACCCATTCTTCGATCGTTGAATGCGTATCTACCGGAAGTGAAGGCGTTGTACGTGGAATATCACAGCGAGCGTGACCGCCGCATGATCGACGAAATGCTGGCTGGCACCCACGTCTTGTGGCGAGGCCATGTCACCTTCGCGTACCGGGGAGAGTTCTGTTATCTGAAACGTGAGTTGGTGCCTGACGAAAGCGAAACTCACACCTGTGAAATTCTCATGGACTGGGAGTAAGAAGAGAAAATCATGTTCGCGATTATCGGAATTCTCGTCGTGTTCGGCGCCGTGGCCGCCGGATACCTGATGGAGCATGGCAACCTCAAGGTGCTCATGCAACCGGCCGAGCTCGTCATCATTGGCGGAGCGGCGATCGGGACCGTCCTGGTGGCGAATCCGCTGCACATTCTGAAGAAGATTGCCGGCGGGTTCGGTGCTGTCTTTGGCGGAAGCAAGTTCAGCCAGCAAAGATACCTGGACACGTTGAAGATGATGTATGACCTGTTGAATAAGGCGCGCAAGGATGGTCTGGTGGCGCTGGAAGCCGACATTGAGGACCCTGCCAAGAGCCCGATTTTGTCGAAATACTCCGCCTTCATCAAAGCTCATCACATCCGAGATTTTGTCTGCGACACCATGCGCATGGCGGTGAGCGGCGGGGTCGAACCCTTCGATCTCGACCAGATGATGGAGCTGGACATGGATGTTCACCATCACAGTTCCACCCAACCGGTGCAGGCCCTGAGCACCATGGCCGACTCGCTTCCCGGCCTGGGCATTGTCGCCGCCGTGCTGGGCGTGGTGATCACCATGGGCGCGCTGGGAGGGCCTCCAGAAGAGATTGGGCACAAAGTGGCCGCGGCGCTGGTGGGAACGTTTCTGGGAATCCTGCTTTGCTATGGGTTGGTGGGACCAGTCGCTGCCAACATGGCAAAGCTGGCCGAAGATGAGCATGCCTACTATCACGTGCTGCGCGTTCTGATGTCCTCCTTCATGAAGGGAGCTCCTCCCATCATGGCGGTCGAGGTTGCGCGCCGCGCGGTCCCCGGCCACGTGCGGCCAAGCTTCAAAGAAGTCGAAAAGAGATGCCGTACCAGCGATTCGGCGGCAGCGGCGGCCAAGGCGGGAGCATAGCCCTATGCCTGGCCTGGACGAAGCGAAACGCCCCATCATCATCATCAAAAAAAAGGCGGCCCACGGCGGGCATCACGGCGGCGCCTGGAAAGTTGCCTACGCGGACTTCGTGACCGCCATGATGGCGCTGTTCATCGTGCTTTGGCTGATGAACAGCAGCAAGCAGATACAGGTGGCCGTGGGCGGATACTTCAAAGATCCAACCGGGACTTCCAAAAAAGTGGGCAGCAATCAGATTGGCTCAGGCGAGAACTTTACCCTGACCAAAGACAACATGCCCAGGCTGAAAGAGGAGCTTCAGAAAGCGGTCCGGCAAGTCACCAATTTCGACAAGCTCAAGAACCAGATCGAGATGACGATCACTTCGGAAGGATTGCGCATTGAACTGCTGGAGTCGTCCTCGGGCACTTTTTTTGAGAGCGGCAAGCCGGGCTTGAATGACGATGGCCGCGAGTTGCTGGTGGCTCTGGCGGAACAACTGGGCAAGCTTCCCAACCACATCTCCATTGAGGGCCACACCGACGCGAAAGCGTACACTTCGAGCCGCGACTACAGCAACTGGGAGCTGTCCTCCGACCGCGCGAATGCCGCCCGAAGACTTATGCAAGCCTCGGGATTGCGCGCTGACCAGGTTTCGCAAGTGAGAGGCTACGCCGATCAAAGGCTGCGCGTCCCCGGCAACCCCCTGGAGCCTTCGAACCGCCGCATTTCCCTGATCGTGCAATACATCGTGAAGGATGAGGATGAAGAGCCTGTGCAAACTCCGAGTGCCGAACCCGGCGCGAAGGCTCCGGAGAATCAGGAAAGTCATCACTAGAACGGACTCAGCCGGCACCAAGGATGAGGCATCCCTCGCAGTCCCAGGATTCTACGAGATGGACTGGATGAACAGCTGGACCTCCCTCCGCTCGGCGGGAGACGAGTAGAGAAAGTTCAGGCCGCAACGGCCGTCCTGGCTATATTCAACGCTGCCCGGGACCTGCAGGGGCGCGGTGCCGCCCGGAAGCAGCATCCTTATGGTTACCCGTGTTTTGGGCTCCAGGGGCTGGAGCAACTCGGCGGCAAGGCCGTCTTCGCTGATATCCGTGCATATCGCTTCATAACGTTCTCCCGTGGCGATCACTTGGAGAGAGAAGCTGAAGTTTGCAGGGACACGAGGAGCGCGAAAGCCAAAGGGCCGCACGGAAACGGAGTTTTCATCGCTTTTCATCGAAACGGATTAGAGCTTCCCTTGTTGTGCCGTATTTTCCGCACGACACCTGTCTTTGAATCAGACACGCTGTCTGGAAAGCTTACACCTCTGAAACGCTTCCACACCTGAATTAGCACAAAATTAAGCGCCAAACGGTTGGCATGACAATTGCATTAACCGGGATTGCTCCTCTTCCAGGGAGCATGCTTGGGGCGGCACTGTGAACTATAGGTTCTCGCAATGCCGCAATCTTTCGGGAATTTATCGGTACATCGGTTGATTTTCTTCACGCGTCGGTTTGCCGACTCTGGCAGCGATGTTCCTGTTGAACCGGTTCTGCAGCGCGCGCCGCTGGGAACCGGACTTACTTCCAGGAAAGGGCCCTGTGAACACGGAAGCGCAGCGTCAAAACAATTCAATCCCTCAAGTGCTGGTGGCAGAAGACGATGTGCCACTGGGAAATTTTCTCCGGCGCCATCTGGAGTCGGAATCCTACAGCGTGAAACTCGTGCAGGATGGCGAGTTGGCGACAGAAGCAGTGACGCGGGACAAGTATCACCTCCTCATCCTGGACCTGAACATGCCTAAGATGGACGGCTTGGCGGTGCTGGGCCACGTCCGTCCTAAACAGCCGCAACTTCCGATCCTGGTATTGACGGCCCGGACCCAAGTGGAAGACCGGGTCCTCTCGCTGGACAGCGGCGCTGACGATTGCCTGCTCAAGCCGTTCTCGTTTTCTGAGCTTACGGCCAGAGTGCGGGCGCTCTTGCGCCGGAATCCGTACCTTCCGGGAACTCCTCTCCAGGTTGGGGACCTCGTTCTCGACAGCCGTGAATACCGGGTGGAGCGCGCGGGCAAACGAATCAACCTGTCAGGCAAGGAATTCGCCCTGCTCGAATATCTGATGCGAAACGCACGCCAGACCGTGACCCGGGCCATGATCATGGAGCACGTCTGGAACATGCCATTTGACAACTCCACCAACCTGGTTGACGTGTACGTCAAATATGTACGTGACAAGGTGGACAACCCCGAGTTTTCCACGCCGATGATCCGAACCGTCAGGGGCGTGGGCTACGTGATTTCAGATAACTGAGAAAGGCCTACTGAGGACACCCATGCACGCGCATCCCCATAGTTCCGCCGCTCAAGAGAAGTTCCTCCGCATGCTTTCGGCGAGCATGCACCAGATGGCGCAACCCATGGCGACCATCCAGGCTTCGTTGGAGATTGCCCTGCTGAGCCCCACGACCGAGACGGAATATAAGGAGATCGCGGAAAATATTCTGGGGCAACTGCGCAGCGCGGTGGAGAGTATGCAGTTCGCCGCTCGACTGGCCAGGTTTCAGCAACCCGCGGCGGACACACGGGACATACTCCTCAGTGTGATTCTGGAAGAGGTCATTTCCGGCCTGCAACATACGCTCGACAGCGCGCAACTCAGGCTGTTGTTTTTCCGTCCGCAACACGAGCCCTTGATACATGTTTCTCCCGCGCGTTTGAGACAAATGCTTTTCTATGTGCTGCAAGCGGTGCAGGGTTACTCCCGACCCGGCGACCTGGCGAAGATCGAGATCCAGGGGCCGGCGGACCATCTGGTGCTGCGGATCAAGCACTCTCCGGCCCGCAACCACGGGGCCCCTCGCACCCGGCCGTCCTCGGATGACGTGGTCGACAGAGCGCTCGCCCTGGCGGACGCCATTGTGACTGGCGCCGGGGGTGAGTTCAAGGTCGGCACCAGTCCGCTGCTGATCGTTGCCGATTTCCCAGTGAAGCGTGAGCCAAAAACCGCGGCCATCGACGGGAGCAATGTGGCCGATTTCTCCACTTCACCTTCGTCCGCAGGTTCGCATCGCTTTTTCAAAACGTCGTGACTCAGGGACGGGCACGAAGGCCCGTCGCCTCAACAAGCGAGGATGGTTTCCAGAAGCCTATGAGCATCGTACCCATGCCTGTGTGTGACGCAGTTTCCGGAGTGCTGATTGTCAGCCCTAATGGCGAGTTGCGCCGTGAGTTGATGTCGCGGATAAAGTCGGAGCGCTGGCACCTGACGGAGGCGGTCAGCGGCGCCCATGCGCTCGGCCAACTCGAGGCGGAAGATTTTCAGTTGCTGTTGCTCGACCCTTCCCTGCCCGACCTTAACGCCAACGAGTTTCAGAAAATGGTGCGCACCCAATTTCCCCACCTGCAAATCCTGCCCCTGGATCGACAGACAGGATTGCCGCTGCCATCGTCATCTCGCGCTCCTCTGGGCGATGAACTTGCTGGGCTACTAGGAAACAACGTCGTGGTCACCGGCACACCGGAGATCATGGGTCATGAACAGCTGAGCAGAGCAGTCAACCCGCTGCCCGGGATGATCGGCTCTTCGCTAGCCATGCAGCGCGTTTACCATATGACGCAACTGGTCGCGCGCCGTGACACCACCGTGCTCGTGCTGGGGCAAAGTGGAACCGGAAAAGACCTGGTGGCCCAGGCTATTCACAATCTCAGTCCCCGCAGGTCGAATCCGTTTGTGGTAATCAACTGCGCTGCCATTCCCGAGGCTCTGCTTGAGGCCGAATTGTTTGGCTACACCAAGGGAGCATTCACCGGCGCGGTGCAGTCTCGCATTGGACGGATTCATGCCGCGCAGGGAGGGACCCTTTTCCTCGATGAAATCGGAGATCTGCCCCTCGGCCTGCAATCCAAGCTACTGAGGTTTCTGGAACAGGGTGAAGTGCAGAGGCTGGGCAGCACAGACAGTTTCAAAGTCGATGTGCGCGTGGTGGCGGCAACCAATGGGAACCTGCGCAAGTTAGTCCAGGAAAAACAATTCCGCGAAGACCTTTATTACCGGCTGGCAATTTTCCCCATTGAATTGCCCCTGCTCAAAGATCGTATGGAGGACCTGCCGACGCTGGCCATGAGCTTTCTGGACCGATTCAGCTCGCGCCGACTGGGGTTGAGTTCCGACGCCACGTTTCAGCTGTTGCAACACAGTTGGCCGGGCAATGTGCGCGAATTGCGGAACGTAATCGAGCGCGCCACGATCCTGGCGCAGGATGAACGCCAGGTATTGGCGAAGCATATCGTGGTCTAGGGCCGTTATCGCAAAATCTGCTCTGCTTGAGCCTGAGAAACTCGCAAAAGAGAAAAGAGTGCACGCAACGACAGCCGACCGCAGCGGCTAAAGCCGGCCCGCTCCCCGGCTTTGTGGCACGACTAAAGTCGTGCCCTTCCCAGAGCTATGCGAATTTACGTTTGTAGCACCCTCTCTTGAAGCCGCGTCCGAACAAATGTTCCTGAGGTTACCTCCGTACACTGCACCATCCACATTAGAACCTTTTGGCATCTGCGTTGCATTGCCAGTAGGCAGATGTTGCCTACTTCTCATCACGCTCCAATGAATCCCCTGCCGGTCGGGGTCAAAGGTCCTCTAGCCGAGGCTTTCCAGGCATTCATGGCCACGGCTGACCGGATGGAGGCTTCCTACAGCCAGCTTCAAGGCGAAGTGGCGCGGCTGCGACGCGAACTCGAAGAGAGAAACGCCGCCCTGACCCAGAGCTTGGCCGAGAACAAGAATATTCGTACCGCGCTCAAGCGCATTTTGGATGCCCTGCCGTGCGGCGTGATTGTCCTTGACGCGAACGACGGCATTGTTCTGGTAAACCCCGAAGCGGGGCGGTTGCTGGGCGCGCCTGCCGATGCCACGTCGCTGTTACAACAGTTCCCTGCCCACATCCAGACTCTGCTCAAGACAGCGATCGCACGCGACGACGAGCATGAAGTTACGCTTGACTCGGAGAAAAGTGCGCGCTGGCTTTCCATCCGCAGGACCGCATTGCACATCGAACCGTCTTCCGACGGTGGCCTCGGGCCCGATCAATTCATTCTCATCCTGCGCGACATAACTGCACGTAAGGAAGCCGAACAACAGCGAGAAACGTCCCGCAACATGCTGGCCCTGGGAGAAATGGCGGCCGTGCTGGCCCACGAAATACGCAATCCCCTGGGCAGCATGGAGCTGTGGACAAGCGTGCTCGAGCGCCAGGCGGCAGTGGGCGAGGAAGAAAAGTATTGTGTTGAGCATCTTCAGGCCGGCATTCGTTCCCTCTCGGCGACGGTCAACAATGTTTTGCAGTTCCACGGCCACGGATCGGCCAATCATGTCCGCCTGCAATTGAGGACGGTTTTGCAGAACGGGATTGCGTTCATCCGGCCGCTGGCCGAACAGGCCGGAGTGAAGCTTGAAGTCTATATGGAAATCGACAATGTCGTAATTGACGGCGATCCCAATGGCCTGCAACAAGTCATTCTGAATCTTGCCATCAACGCCTTCCGCCATACCCCAGCGGGTGGTTCGTTGACTATTTCCGCGCGGCAGCACGGCAAACTGGCGATCGTAGATTTTGCGGACACGGGAGAAGGTATTCCGGAGCAGGACCTTGCGAAGGTATTCAACGCCGGCTTCAGCGGGAGCCAGCAAAGACCGGGTCTTGGACTCACCATCTGTAAACGGATTATGGAACAGCACCGAAGCACCATCCGGGTACAGAGTCGGGCCTGCAACGGCACCAGATTTTCGCTGGAGTTTCCCGTTCAATGAACTCGCGAGCAAAATCGGTATTGGTGGTCGATGACGAACCCGGCATGCGCCTGGCGTTGAAGGCCACATTCGAGCGCGATGGCTGGCTGGTGGAAACTGCTGCCGGAGCGGTGGAAGCGGAACGCAAGTGCGGGCAGGCCTCCTTCCCTTTGATGGTGACCGACGTTTGCATGCCTGACGGCGACGGTCTCGAACTGATGCGCAGAGTGCGAACCGCGGACGCTTCTACGGCTGTGATTGTGTTGACCGCATTCGGCACCGTGGCGCAGGCGGTGCAGGCTATGCAGAACGGCGCTTGCGACTACCTGACAAAACCATTTTCTTTTGAGCAGCTGCAGTCCACGGTGGAGCGGGTAATGCGGAACTCGGCCGGCAGCCACGTCTCCAATCCGGCGCGGACAGAAATCGTGGGCCGGTCGCCGGCCCTGCTGCGGGCGCTGGATCGCGCCCGGCTGGCGGCACAGACCGATGCTGACATCCTGGTGGAAGCTGAGAGCGGCACGGGAAAAGAATTGCTGGCACGCTTTATCCACGAGGCCAGCCGCCGCCGCGAAAAACCGTTTATTGCGATCAACTGCGCCGCCGTTCCAGAACAGTTATTGGAGAGCGAGTTGTTTGGCCATGTGCGCGGCGCCTTCACCGGGGCGACGGTGGCCAAGTCCGGAAAATTCGAACTGGCAAACGGCGGAACGCTATTGCTGGACGAGATCGGCGAAATGCCCCTGGAGTTGCAGCCCAAACTCCTGCGAGTGTTGCAGGAACGTGAAGTGGAACGCCTTGGTGACACGCGCACCGTCCCTGTGAACATCAGGATCATCGCGACCACGAACGTATCCCTTCAGGAGATGGTGGAGCGCGGCCGGTTCCGCGCCGATCTTTATTACCGGCTCAATGTGATCCCGCTCACGCTGCCGCCGCTGCGTGAACGGCCCGACGATATTCCCGTGCTGGGCGAGCACTTCGCGGCAAAGTTTGCGCAACAGGCAGGACGTCCTGCTCCTAAACTGCATCCTGACCTTCTGGCTGGCCTTAAACAGCACGCCTGGCCCGGCAACGCGCGCGAGCTGTCCAATTTCATGCGGCGCGTCGTCACCATGAACAGCGACTGCAACATTGGGCCGGAGCATCTGGCCGCCGAACTTTCAAAACCGCCTGTCCTCAAGGCGTTCCCCGACCAAAACCTGCTGCAGGCGGGAACTCCCATGCGCGAACTCGAGCGCCAGCTTCTGGAGACGACCCTGCAACTCACGGGCGGTAACCGCACCCATGCGGCCGAGATGCTGGGAATCAGCCTGCGGACAATTCGCAACAAGATTCGTGAATTCGGACTTCCACCGCGGAGGTACGCCTGATGAGCTCGATGCCACTCATTCAGTTTCTGGAACGATTCCTGAATATCACGTCAGACCGCCAGTCGCTGGTGGTCAATAATATGGCGAACCTTGACACACCGGGATACCGGACGCGAGATGTCAATTTCCGCGCCGAACTCGACCGCGCGGTGGCATCTCCGGAGCAGGCCAGTCTGGGGCCAGTCGCCCACAAAGTAGCGGGACTGCTACAGCGGCCCGATGGCAACGACGTGAGCATGGACCGCGAGGGCCTACTGCTGGCCGAAACCCAGTTGCAGTTCCGCATCGGCATTCAATTTATTCGCAGCGAATTTCACCGGATTGTGCAAGCCATCAACGAGGGGAAAGACTCATGAGCATGTTTTCAGCGCTTGAAATCAGTGGCTCGGCAATGGGCGCGGAGCGCCAGCGAGCTGAAGTTGTGGCCGCCAACATGGCCAATGCGGAAACCACCCGCACGCCTTCGGGCGGACCTTATCGCCGCAAACAGGTGGTTTTCTCCGGCGCCAATAATTCACCGTTTCAGCTTCTGCTGGCGGGTTTCCGTCGCCTGACGGGACGCTCCGCTGTGCACATCTCGAAGGTGGTAAACGACCCTGCGCCTCCCATCATGCGCTACGAACCGGGTCATCCTGATGCGGACAAGTCGGGCTATGTCGCGTATCCCGCCATCAATCCGATCGAAGAAATGGTCGATCTCATGGGCGCGGCGCGGGCCTATCAACTCAATGCGGCGGCGGTCAGCGCCACCAAACAGATGATCCAGGGAGCGATGGACATCCTTAAATAGGAAACGCCATGAATAACCTGATCTCAAATCTTCCGGCATTTCCCAACCTCGACCAACTCGGGTCCACACCTGGCTCGGGCGGGAACGAAGGCGAGGGCAACTTTGGCGCGCTCCTGAAGACCGCCATCAACCAGGTGGAGGAACTCCACGGCAGCGCGGCACAGCAGGTCACGGACTTGCTGAAAGGCGACCGCAGCGACGTGCACAACGTCATGATCGCCGTGGAAAAAGCAGACATCGCCTTTCAATTGATGTTGCAGGTGCGAAACAAGATTGTAAGCGCGTATCAGGAAGTCTCGCGCATGCAGTTCTAGCACTCCGAACCATAAGACATGGCATCGTTCAGTCAGATCACGAACCAGGGAAAGAACGCCATCGCGGCCTTCGACACCAAGCAGCTCGTCCTGCTGATAGGCGGAGCCGCGGTTGTCGTCGGAGTGATCTTTTTTTTCGGACATCTCATCATCACCCCCGACTACAAGCCCCTCATGACCCGTATGGAGCCCGCCGATGCGCAGGCCCTGGCGAACCGGCTGGCGGCCAAGAGCATCGCCTACGAAATCAGCCCGGATGGAAAGACGGTGAGCGTTCCCGGAGACAAACTGGACTCCAGCCGGCTGGAAGTTGCGAGTGAAGGCATGCCGCACAGCGGGCGCCTGGGATTTGAACTTTTTGACAAGCTGAACTGGGGACAGACGGAATTTGATGAGAAGGTCAATTATCAACGTGCCCTGGAAGGCGAGCTTGAGCGCACCATCCAGACGCTCCGCGATGTCGAGAGCGTACGCGTCCACCTGGTGATGCCGACGGATTCGGTCTTCCTTGATCGTGAGCGGGAAGCCAAAGCGTCAGTGATTCTGCGGCTGCATTCAGGGCAACTTTCGCAGGACACCGAGCGCGCGATCGCGGGTCTGGTGGCGGGCGCAGTGGACAAACTGAGTCCGCAAAATGTGGTCATTACCGATGCGAACACGAATCTGCCCTTTAGCCCCCGCCGGCCGGGATCGCAGTCCGATGCGGAGCTGGAGGATCAGCTTTCCCGGCGGCTGGTTAGCACTCTGGAACCAGTAGTGGGAGCGCAGCGCATACGCGCCAGCGTGAACGTTGACTACGACACCAGCAGCAGCGAAGAAAACCAGGAAACCTACGACCCCAAGAGTGCGGTTGCAGTGACCATGCAGACTTCTGAAGAAAAAACATCGGGTGGAGACACTACGGGTGGGGTTCCCGGAACCGCCAGCAACGTTCCCAACGCGACTACTCCCGCCAAACCGGAAGAGGATGAGGTTGACGACACCGTTCAGTCGTCAAAGACCCAGAATGCGACTTACGCCGTGGACAAGGTGGTGCGGCACATTCTGCAGCCGGTGGGCAGAATCCGCCGCATTTCGGCCGCGCTGCTGATCGATGATGCGGTCGATATTCAGCAGGCCAACGGCAAGACCTCGGAGGTCCGGCGCAAGCGCACTCCCGAAGAACTGAAGCAGATTGAAGTCCTGGCTGCGGCAGCGATTGGTCTTGACGAGAAACGCGGCGACACGCTGGCGGTGCAGAACCTTTCCTTCCAGCAATCGCCGCAGCAAACCCCTGCTGCACCGAGTAAGGTGGATCGCATCCGCGTTGTGGTGAATGACTGGTCGTCAATCATCCGGTACGCCGTTATCTTCATCCTGTTCATGCTGACCTACGTTCTTCTGCTGCGCCCCATCAAGAAGCAGGCTCTCTCTGCCTTCAGCCAACTGCCGGACAAGTCGGCGGCACAGTTGAAGGCGGAAATGGCCGCCAGCGTTTCCGGTTCCTCCGAGGTAATGACCCTATCCGATGCGGAACGGCATTCGCTCGGACTGCAGAAACAGCTTACCGAGAAGGCCAAGAGCGAACCGGCGGTGACCGGACGCCTGGTCCAGGCCTGGTTGCGTGAGGGAGCGCAGTGAGCGCCGCACGCGCCAAATCCGCTCTGAGTGGCGCCCGCAAAGCCGCGATTCTCCTGACTGTTCTGGGAGAAGAAGCAGCAGCTGTCATCTGCCGCCAGCTTTCGTCATCCGATGTGCAGCAGATCGCGGCCGAGGTTGCGTCTCTCGATGCCGTCCCGCCGGAACTGGCGCAACAGGTTCTGGAGGAATATCAACAACAGGCTGCCGCTCACCGCTTCGTGATTCAGGGTGGAACCGACTACGCCACGCGGTTGCTGAAAAAGGCGTTCGGCGAAGAGAACGGAAAAGAACTTGCCCTGAAAGTTACACACTCGCAGCGCAGCGCCGCCGGCAAGCTTGACTGGTTGCGACATACCGATCCCAAACAACTGGCGGCCCTGCTGGAAAAGGAACATGCGCAGACAATTGCGCTGGTGCTGGCGCACCTGGAACCGCAGCACGCTTCTCCCATTCTTTCCCAGCTGCCCAGCGAGTTACAGATTGACGTGGTGAAACGCATCGCACAATTGCAGAACTTTTCTCCCGAGGCGGCGGAAACAATCAGCAACGTGCTCACCCAGAAACTCAAGCAGGGCGGTTTCGAGAAGAAGGCAGGCCCGGCGCGAACGGATACCGTGCCCGGCCTGATGAACCAGTTGGCGCCTGCCACATCGCGAGCGATTCTCGAGGCAATTGAGAAAGAGAACGCCGAACTGGCGGGCAGCATCCGAAATCTCATGTTCACCTTTGAGGACCTGATCGGCGTCTCGGAAACCGCCCTGCGGGACCTTTTGGGGGCAGTGGACAAGAAGACCCTGGCGCTGGCCCTCAAAGGAGCGAGCGACCCGGTAAAGGAACATATTTTCAAGGCCATGTCATCGCGCGCGGTCGAAATGCTGAAGGAAGACATGGACGTGCTCGGGCGAGTGCGCGGCAAAGACGTCGCCAAGGCCCAGCAGGAAGTCATCGCCGCCGCCCGTCAGCTTGAAGCGGAAGGCAAGATCGTGTTGAGAGCGGAGGCGGATGATGAGTTCGTTGCCTGAGCCGGCGGCCATTGAAGCTTTCGAATACCGGGAGCCTGGAGGGTTGGAAGCTGCCGCGGCCGGGCCCGCGTTCGAAAACCGCCCGCAGAGTGGATCCGTAGCTCGAGAAACATTGGAACAGCTGGAGCTGAAGCTGGCCGCAGCCCACGCCGAAGGGATTCGCGAAGGACTGCAGCAAGCCCAGGAATCCCTCGAAAAGCAGTTGACGGAAGAGCGCGCAAAGGTGGCCGAGGCCCTTCGCGCCTTCGCTCAAAAGACCAACGAATATTATTCCCGCGCCGAGGTTGAGCTGGTCCATTTGGCGCTGGCCATTGCAGCCAAGATTCTACACCGCGAGGCCCAGGTAGATCGCATGCTGGTGGCGGCTTTGGTAAAGGTTGCCATGGAAAAGCTTCAGCACGGGACCGCAGCCACCATCCGCGTGCGGCCCGAAGAAGTCGGCGACTGGAACCGCTACTTCGAAGGCGACGCCAGCCGCCAGATCAGGCTGGAGGTCAAGGCCGATCCCTCGGTGGAGCCCGGCAACTGCATTCTGGAAACAGAATTGGGGACGACCGAGCTTGGACTGGAAGTGCAGCTAAAGGAAATCGAGCAGGGATTTTTCGATCTGCTGGCGCAAAGGCCTGACCAGAAATGAACGAAGCAATCCTCGACGCCTATGCCCAGTGGTTGCATCACGCTTCCACTTTGCGCTGGAAGGGGCGGGTCACCCACGTCGTAGGAAATCTTGTGGAGTCGGTTGGTCCGTTCTGTTCCGTCGGCGAATCCTGCGAGATGGAAGATTCCAACGGGAATCTGTTCCCGGGCGAGGTGGTCGGCTTTCGCGGCTCAACCGTTCTTTCCATGCCCCTGGACAAGCCGCAGGGCATTCGCTTCGGCGATCACATCGTGACCCGCGGCGCGCGTCCTTCGTTGCGCGTAGGTCCGGAATTGTTAGGGAGGGTCATTGACGCGCGCGGGAATCCCCTGGATTCTCTGGGAGAATATCGGGCCACGCGTACCGTTGCCATCGATGGCACCGTGCCCCATCCCTTGAGCCGTATCCCCATCAGCGAACCACTGACCTGCGGCATTCGCGCCATCGACGGATTTGTGACCTGCGGACGGGGCCAGCGGGTCGGAATATTTGGCGGCAGCGGTGTCGGCAAAACGACCCTGGTCGGCATGATGACACGCGCCACGGCGGCTGACCTGACCGTACTCGCGCTGGTCGGAGAACGAGGCCGCGAAGTGGGAGACTTTCTCAAAGCCCTGGGCGAGGAAGGCCGCTGCCGCTCGGTGGTCGTAGCTTCAACTTCGGACCAGTCGCCTTTGCTGCGTATACGCGCGGCCCTGGCCGCAACTGCCGTCGCCGAATATTTTTCGGCCCGCGGGAAGCACGTTCTGCTGGTGCTCGATTCGCTGACTCGCTTCGCCATGGCACAGCGCGAAATCGGCCTGGCAGCGGGCGAACCACCCACGGCAAAGGGCTACACGCCGTCGGTCCTGGCCATGATGGCCAAGCTGATCGAGCGCGCCGGACGTTTTTCAACCGGAAGTATCACCGGCTTTTACACGGTCTTGATGGAGGGCGACGATCAGCAGGACCCCCTGGTGGATACAGCGCGGTCGCTGCTGGATGGACATGTGGTGCTGGACCGCGATCTGGCCGTGCGCAATCATTATCCGGCGATTTCTGTGCTCGACAGTCTGAGCCGGCTGATGCCCGCGATTTGCAGTCCGCAACAGATGGAAAAGGCAGGCAATGTGCGCATGCTGCTGGCGGCATACGCACGCGCCGAAGACCTGATCCGTATTGGCGCCTACAAACCCGGCTCCGATGCGCTGCTCGACAAGGCCATTGCCGCTTTGCCGGCGATCAACGCATTCCTGCAACAAAATCCGACTGAAATTCCGGCGCCGGCGGAGACCGCAAAACGGCTGCTCGCCCTGCCCGCCTAGATATGGCATTCCGCTTCAGTCTCGATCCGGTGCTGCGCTTTCGCGAAAGTGTAGAACATTCGGAAGAGGCCTCGTTGCTCCGCATTGTTCAGCAGATCGTCGAGGCCGAACACGAACTGCAGCAGGTCGGCGCAGAACAGGTCCGCATTCGGGGGCAGCGGGAAAAGGACCTGGCGTTCAAACTGCCCGGAGCTCACCTCATGGAAATTACTGAACGGGAGTTGCAATTGAAGGTAACGGCGGATGGGCTGCGCGCGCGCCTTCGAGAACTCGAGACGCAACGCCTGTCCCAGCTGGCGGTTTATCAAACCGCACGCCGGGACCGAGAGGTTCTGAGCGAGCTCCAGGAACGGCAGCACCGCTCCTATCAATTGCAACAGAAACGGCAGGAACAAAAGACGCTGGATGATTTGTTTCTGGCGCGCGCCCGAGGGCGCGACTAGGCACAGTTTGCCTACTGACGATAGGCGAACCTTGCCCAGTACACACTTCTGCGGCATCTTCTGCGCAACCCTTATCGGCACCTTCTTCCCAAGTCTTTAGCCCACAACAAACTTTCCCGTTCTGGGCCGCTTCCCAATAGCGGACACCTTTGGCCTCCGGCTTGCTTATTTGTGTTGCGACTGAGAGTGTCTTGTGAATGTGACGCCACCAAATCCCGGAGCTGCGGGCGCGCATGGAGCTTCGCCCCTGCCGACGGCCAATTCATCGCTGGCCGATTTCTTGCTGGCAGGCTCGCCGGCGAATTCCGGCGACGATTTCAGGACCATCGCCGCGGCATTGTTTGGGGTGGCGAGTACAACCGCCAGTCCAGCACAGGCGCCCGCGCAGGAAATTGCCGCGGGGAAAACACCCGTGGCCGGCGCACAAGACAAGACCGAAACTCACAAGAACAAAGAATCCGACGAACCCACTTTCGCAGCGGCCCATCCTGAACTGACCGTCGCATTGCCAGCCCTTCCCGCGCCCATGCTCGATTCAGGCTCGAAGCCAGAAGTCGCTAACGGCCCAGTCGGGCTTCCGGACATCAGGGCGGTCTTGAAAAGTTCGGCGATGCTTTCTAGCCGAACCTTGAGCGATGGCATTGCGAAGCTGCCAGATGCGGCGTCCAGCCAGCCCTCGAGTCCGTCGGACGCCGTGAAGACAACTACTCCAGCATCCTCACTCACGGAGGCGAATACACCCGCGCCCACCGTCGTCATAAGCGAGGTGCACAAAGACTTGCCACCCTTCACGAGCGGCAAGCCGAATTTGATGGAGCGTAGTAAGTTCCCCGACGGCCTGATGCCGGCGAAGGAAACAGCGGCGCAATCAGTTGCGGCTCCCGCAACCGGCGCAACGGCAAAACAGAACACCGGCGATGGATCCAATCAAGCATCGAGTGGCGACCCGGCGAAAGAGGTTTCGACACTGGTAGGCAATCCTAGCCAGCCATCCCTGCCGACGGACGCGCCAATCGCGGTGAATCCCGGTGGAGCAATGTCCCCCGCCGCCGCCCCGACATCTGGGCTGCCTTCTGCTTCACTGCTCGAAGCAACGTCAGCGGCATCCGCAAGCGCAACGCTCAACGGGTCGGTGACGGCAAAGCCTGCGCCAGCGTCCGGTTCCGTGGATCCCAGTCTGACGGCCGGATTGAGTGACGGATCCATGGCGACAAAGCCAGCCGCATCATCGAAAATCAAAGACCGCGAAGCCAAGGACCGCGGCATCAAGGACACCAAGACCACATCGACTCAGCGGGGAAAGATTGAGCACGCCGAGGCTGCCAGCCTCGCGGACGGGATTACAAAATCCACGGCCACAAACAGCAAGGACATCGCCGGTCTGGCGCTGGGCCCTCATTCCGACAATCACGCCAAGGCAATACCAGTGAAGCAAGCCGTTGCCGCCCCGTCGTCTCAAGCTGCGGTCGCAGACGCGGACGGGCCAGACGAAGCTCTTCCAACTTCCACGCCCTCACCCGTAACTACCGCGAAATTGGTTCAAGGCATGAACCAGTCCGAATTTCGCGTGGGCATGCAGACCCCGGAGTTCGGCAACATCGACATCCGGACCTCGGTGGCGCGGCACATGTTCAGCGCGCAGATTTCCGTGGAGCACAGTGACGTCGCCAAATCCATGACGGCGGATCTGCCGGCGTTGTACCACAAGCTTGCCGACCAGCAGGTCCCGGTCGCCAGCATCGTGATTCAGGGGCAGAGTTTCGCCACCTCCTCAGGTCTGGCACAGGACTCACAGCAGCCGCAGACCTGGCGGCCGCAGAGTTACAACGTCACAAAATCGGACACAGAAACGGCGCTTCCAGCGTTGATGGAAGCCCTCGATTCGGCGGGCAGGTTAGACATTCGCATTTAGCAGGAATAAATCGAAATAAGAAGGTGGAGTCGGAGTAGGAATCATGGTTACCCATAACCCCCTCCACGGATCCGGACAAGCGGGTCTCCCGCATCCGGCTCTTACCTCAGGTAATAACGCCCATGCGGCGCAGGGGATAAGGATGACAAGTACGGGCGGGAGGCAACCAGCGGTCGATCAGGCGCCGCATTCGGGCCCAAAGCACGTGGGCGTTCTGGCTGCGCCGCGACAGGGTGCGATGCCAGAGCCGACCTACTTGGAACCGAAACGTGTACAACGCCGCGCGGTTGGTAGGCACGCCGTAGTAACGGATATGGCCGCCCACGACCGAGCGCAACCACCGGCCGACTTCCGGGATGGGGTCATGCATGCGCCGTTGGAGCTCGGTCTTGACCTCGCCCAACTTCGCTTGCAACCGTTTGCGAATCGTCTGTCGCAACACCGTGAACCGTCCATTGCTCCTCTTCTTCCCGCAGATGTGCGTAAAGCCGAGAAAGTTGAACGTCTCCGGTTTCCCGTCTCCGCGCTTCTTCCGGTTTTCGGCCGCGAACGGTCCGAACTCCAACAGTCGCGTTTTCTCGGGATGCAGTTCCAGGCTGAACTTTCGCATTCTCTCGATCAGTTCCGCCCAGAACCGTACGGCATCCGCCTTCGCCTCGAAGCCCACTACGATATCGTCAGCAAATCTCACGATGATCACGTCACCGCAGGCTTGTTTCTGACGCCACGCTTGGGCCCACAGGTCGAACACATAATGGAGATAAACGTTAGCCAGCAGCGGCGATGCACTGCCGCCCTGGGGCGTCCCTTCCCCCGTCCGTGTTCGTTTCCCCTCCTCCAACACGCCGGCATTCAACCATTTCTGGATGAGCCGTACCACGCGTTGATCCGCAATCCGGTGCTCGACGAACTTCACCAGCCATTCGTGCGACAGCGCATCGAAAAAGCCGCGAATGTCCACATCCAGCACCCAGTTCACCTTCCTCGTCAGCAGTCCGGTGTAGAGCGCGTCCAGCGCGTTATGCTGGCTTCGCCCCGGTCGGAATCCGTACGAAAAACCGAGGAAATCCGTTTCGTAGATGGCGTTCAACACCTCGACGGTCGCGCGCTGGACGATTTTGTCTTCCAGCACCGGAACTCCGAGCGGTCTTTTCCGCCCGTCGCTCTTGTCGATATACGCCCTACGCACCGGCTTCGCTCGATACCCTCCTCGCTTCAGCCTATGGGAGAGGTCCTGGAGGTTGCCCTCGAGGGCCTCGCCGTAGTGCCGCCACGTCTCTCCATCCACGCCGGGCGCGGCTTCCTTCTTCAAACTGAAGTAGGCTGTGCGCAGCGTTTCCAGGTTGTAGATGTGGTGGAGAAGCGCCGTGAACCGCAGCTCCTTATCCTTACGGGCTGCTTGACGTACCCGCTCCAGCGCACTGGGCGCGTCCGTCCGGCTCGGTGTCCGGGACGCGTTTTGCTGGGGCAGGTTCCCTTTGGTCAGACCGCTTCCCTCCATCCCCTCCGCCGCCGGTTGCCCGGCCTTGTTCGGAGACTTCGCAGGTACTACCGGTCTGTCCGACTTCCCGTGTTCGTTCACCATCGGCGTGCGTCCTTGGACTTCCCGATGCGTCCCCTGCCATATTCCGTCTGGGGTGAACGCGGGATCTCCCGGTTCCCATGCGAGGTGTTTTGGCACGTGCGCGGGGTCTGTGACCGCGCGGGATCCCAGCGCACCTTGCGATATCGGCGCACCGGGTGGAGCCTTCCGCTTTCTCCTACAGCGTCGGCATCCCGAAGTGAGTTTCTTACGCGGCTGAATACCCGGCCCGCCCCATCCCCTGTCAACGCTTCGACGTCACCCTTGCAGGTAACTCCGCATGACTCGGGGTCGGTATGGGTCGCTAGCTCTTTACCGTATGACTTTTGCATTCACTACACCTCGCCGGTTTAACCGGCGCACAGGAGAAACAACCATGATGATCAATCCCATCGCAGCATCCGCCATGGCTGCCCAGCAGGCGACCCAAGGCAGCAGCTCCACGAATTCAACGAGTTCAACTTCAGACACGCTGGCCAACAGCTCCAGCGATCTGTTTCTGCAGCTCCTGGTGGCGCAGCTCAAGACCCAGGACCCGACTTCGCCCATGGACCCGACACAGATGGTTGGACAGATGTTGTCCATGAACCAGCTCAACGAGCTGATTCAAATCCGCCAGTTGATGCAGGGCACCACCACTCCAACCACGCCGTCGCAACCCACAACGTCACCCACAGGAGCCTAAGACCATGCCCAATTTTTCAATTCCACTTTCCGGATTGACAGCCGCGTCGCAAGCGCTGGCAGTCATTTCCAACAATCTGGCCAACCTCAACACCGTTGGGTTCAAGGAGAGCCGGGCGTCGTTTACCGATCTTTTCTACCAGGCCTTCGGGACGAACGGAGCTAATGATCCGATCCAGGTTGGCGAGGGCGTAGCTCTGGGCTCAGTCACGCCTACGTTCACCGGTGGCAACCTCGAAGGCACGGGAGTGCCCACGGATGTGGCCATCACCGGCAACGGACTCTTCGTGACTCAGAAAAATGGCGTGGAGCAGTACACCCGCGCCGGCAACTTCACGGTCGATGCCCAGGGCCAATTAACCACGCAGGAAGGCCAACTGGTGATGGGATATCCCGCCGTGAATGGCATTATCAGTCCGTCCCAGACCCTGGCACCGCTCCTGATCAGCCAGGGACAGCTGATTCCCGGAGCCGCGACGACATCGATCCAGACCCAGACCAACCTGGATGCAAGCGCGGCGGTGGGCGACAGCTTTTCGACACCCGTGACCGTGTTCGATTCCCTGGGCGTGTCTCACGTAGTGACATATCAGTTCACCAAAACGGCCTCCAACGCATGGAGCTACCAACTCAGCCTGCCTGCCGCCGATACTGGCGGCACCGGAGCGCCCACGGTCATTTCGACGGGCAACGTAACTTTCAATCCGGACGGCACACTGGCTACGCCGGCAGCGCCCGTGACCGGCATCGCAATCACCGGACTGGCGGACGGCGCATCGAACATTACGATGACCTGGAACCTGCAGGACGCGGCGGGGAACTCCTTGCTTACTCAGTCATCGGCCCCCAGCGCTACTGCCAACACTTTCCAGAATGGCTATGGCAGCGGTACGCTCTCCGACTTCAGCATCACCTCGGATGGAACCATCGAGGGAACCTTCACCAATAACCAGACGCTGGCCCTCGGCCAGATCGTGCTGGCGAATTTCGCCAATCCGCAGGGACTGTTGCGGGTGGGACAGAACAGCTTTCAAACCACTTTGTCTTCCGGTGCTCCGGCGATCGGAGTGGCGGGAAGCGGGGGACGCGGTACGCTTACCGGCGGCTCCCTGGAACAGTCGAACGTGGACATTGCGACCGAGTTTTCCAACATGATCGTGACCCAGCGTGGTTACCAGGCGAATGCCCGAGTGGTAACGACATTCGACCAACTCACGCAGGACACCATCAACATGAAGCAGTTGTAGAACTGAACCGGTAAACGGTGAAAGTTAGTTGAGGATTAGAGCGATTCCGGCGCGGGCCCCTGCCGCGCTGGAAAGTCGCGCCCTCTACTCTCACTCTAATTGAAAACCGCCTTGCGCCCGCCTTCACACCAAGGTAATCGCGGTGTGCTAAGTCATGCTCTCTCTATTGCTTCGCGTGACTACGTAAACATTTGGATCACCCGCCTCGCCATCCCACCACTGGCAGAGTGATTGCACCTCCATGGCTTCGCGGAGTTCCGACTTCGCGTTGCTGCAATCAGCAGGCACGAGAAAAACAGAATGGCTACAGCCCAAGTTGCGCCGGTGCGTGCGGAATCGCCGCAGGCGAAAGAGCCCGCGAACGGTCCCATCGATGCCTACCACTGGCTTCAATGCAGGACGACGGCAGAGATTGCGGTGCCCAGGTTCACGGTGGGCGACCTGCTCAATTTGCGCAAGGGTTCTGTAGTGCGGACGATGACCCCCGTTGCCAATGACGTCCCGGTGAAGGTCAACAAGATTCTCCTGGGCTGGGGGCGATTCGAAGCCGTGGACGACCACCTGGCTATACGAATTACGGAATTGGCATGAACACTCTCTCTCAACTCGAGCCCTTGCAGCCCGTCGCGGAAAAGTCACCTTCTCTTCCGAGCATCGCAGATTGGAGCCAAATTCTGCTTGGCCGGGCCTGGGACCTTCTCAAGTGGATCTTGCAGCGCGCCCGGGCGCAGCAGGCACGCAAGAATTTGCGGGTATGCGAAACCGTCTCGCTTGGCGAGAAGCGATTCGTCGCAATAGTTCAGGTCGATGAGGAACGATTCCTGATCGGCGGATCTTCCGGCGCAGTGTCGCTGCTGACCCGCCTGCCGGAAAGCAAAACATTTGCCGCGGCCCTCGACCAGAAGGCGGCGAAGATCTCATGACCGCCTGGTCCCGGTTCGTTCGAGTGGTTCTGGTTATCCTGATGCTGGGCACAGTGTCGGCATCGGCCTCGTCCAAGGCGACGCCGGCAGTCACGCCGACTCCTGCGAACGAGATTCGGATCACCGTGCCCGGAGCTGCAGGATCCAGCTCTTCCTCGTGGACGATCGTAGCCCTGCTGACGTTCCTTACCCTGATCCCATCCCTGCTGATGTGCATGACGCCTTTCGCGCGCCTGCTGATTGTCTTTCATTTTCTCCGGCAAGCGCTCGGGCTGCAGAGCACGCCGAGCAATCTGACCCTGATCGGCCTGGCCCTGGTGCTGACTTTCTTTCTCATTCAGCCGGTGGGAGCTGCAATCTATACCCAGGCTCTGGAGCCGCTGCAGGCAGGAGAAATCAACTCAATGGACGCGCTGCAGCGCGGCACCGTTCCTATCCATGAGTTCATGGTGCACTACGTTCGGGAAAAGGATGTGGCGCTCTTTGTGGACCTTGCCAAACAGCAGCGTCCCCGCGATCCCAACGATCTTTCCATGCGGATACTGGTTCCGGCCTACATTCTCTCGGAACTCAAGGCCGGGTTTCAGATCGGCGCCATTCTCTTTCTTCCCTTCATGGTGATTGACATGGTGGTGGCGTCGATCACCACGTCGGTGGGCATGTTGCAGCTGCCGCCGGTCGTGATCTCAACTCCCCTCAAGCTGCTGCTGTTTGTGATGGTAGATGGGTGGGGATTGTTAATCGGTTCGTTGATGAGGAGTTTCAGCTGATGCCGGATGCCCAAGTGATTGAGATTTGCCGTCACACGCTGCTCGAAGTTCTGTTGCTGGGAGCGCCGATTCTGGCCATCGCGGTAGCGGTGAGTTTGCTGGTGAACGTGGTTCAGGTGCTGACTTCGTTGCAGGAAGCCACTTTATCGGCCGTGCCGCGGCTGTTGGCAGTGGCGGCAGCCGCATTCTTCATGATGCCGTGGATGTGGCGGCAGATGGGCCAGTACACCGTAAAGCTGTTTTCCGACTTTCACCCGTACGTGAAATAGGCGACGAATGGAACTTTCTCTGACTGAGCTGTTGAGTGGGCCGCTGGTGATCGGGATCCGAATTTCGGGGCTGATGCTGTTCGCCCCGTTCTTCGGCAATGGTGCCATCCCGCCCCGCATCAAAGCGATGCTGGTCCTGCTCATCACCGCGGTCTTGTATCCGGTGTATTCCGCGCAGGTGGGTATTGTCACGCTGTCGCAGTGGCCGGGAGTAGTGGCACGGGAATTCGTGCTTGGATCTGCTATCGGGCTGGTCACTAATTTTGTGTTTGAAGCTGCGCAGTTAGCCGGAGCGGTGCTGGGAGTGCAGATGGGATATTCGCTGGTCAACATCCTCGATCCGCAAACCCAGGTGGACACCACGGTAGTCGCCATGTTCCACCAGACGGTGGCCTTCCTGCTGTTCCTGCAGCTGGATGTGCATCATTGGATTCTTCGCGGCATTGCTCACAGTTTTCAGTACCTGTCGCCTGGCGCAGTACATCTGAATCGCGGACTGACAACCGAGCTGCTGCACGGGATTGCGGGCGTGCTGGGCACCGGACTGCAAATCGCGGCCCCGGTGTTGGCAGTCACCCTGGTGGCTGATGTGATTCTGGGGTTCCTGGGCAAGGCCTCTCCACAAATGCCCCTGATGTTGCTGGGGCCGGCGGTCAAAAGCATGTTGGGGGTGGGACTCCTGGTCATCGTGATCAGGTATTGGCCGCCACTGTTCGAGCGTTACTTCACTGATTCCGTGGGATTCACTGAACGGATTCTGCATCTGGCAGCGCGGTCATGAGCGACAACAAGACAGAAAAACCGACACCGCGGCGCCGGCAAAAGGCGCGAGAGCAAGGGCAGGTTCCGCGCTCGCGTGATTTGTCCAGCATTCTGGCGGTGTCCGGCGCATTCGGCCTGGTAGCATGGCAGGGCTATGCCGGAATCGAGGCCTGGCGGAACCTGCTTCGGCACACGTTTGACTTTTCGAGCGGAGACGCGCTGACGCCCAGCGCTTCCTTATTTATATGGACAGGATGGACGCTGGCCAAGTGTGTAGTACCCGTGATGGCGACGGCCTGGGCGCTGTCGCTGGTTGGCGGCCTGGCGCAGGGTGGACTTGTGTTCGCGCCCGAGGCCCTGGTTCCCAAGATTGAGCGACTCAGCCCGGGCAAGAAACTGGGCCAGATCTTCTCCCTTACCGGCCTGAGCGGGCTGTTGAAGTCACTGCTTCCCTTCGCAGCTATCGCCTACGTAGGATTCGCAGCGCTGCGGGACCACTGGATCTCGATCGTGGTCGCTTCCAACACGAGTCTCTGGACGTTCACCCGTTTGCTGCTCACGATCGTCTTCGAGGTTGCATGGAAATCCGCATTGGTGCTGCTCGCCTGGTCGCTGATGGATTACTTCCTCACCTGGCGAAAGTCAGAGAGCGACCTGCGAATGTCACGCGAGGAGATGCGGCAGGAAACCAAGGATTCTGACGGAAACCCGCAGATCAAGATGCGCATCCGGCGCCTGCAGCGACAGATGCGGCGGCAACTGATGTTGCGTGAAACGGAGAAGGCCACGGTTGTGGTCACCAACCCGACCCACTTTGCAGTCGCGATTCTCTATCACATGGATATGGCGGCGCCCGTCGTGGTGGCGAAAGGCAGGAACCTGCTGGCGCAAAAGATGAAGCAGATTGCGCGCTGGAAAGAAATTCCCGTGCTGGAGAATCCGCCGCTGGCGCAGGCGCTTTACAAGACGGTGGACGTGGGCCAGAGCATTCCGTCCAAGCTTTACACCGCGGTCGCGGAAGTATTGGCGTTCGTTTACCGCACGCAGCAGCAGATGAAGCGACAGGGGACAACTGAGACCAGCTAATGGCTACCATTACCAAACCGAAACTCGCGCCACGGTCCGCGGTTGACTGGATCGTGCCGGCTGCCGCTGTCAGCATGGTGTTCGTGATGCTGGTGCCGATGCCGAGCTTTCTTCTCGACATCATGCTGGCCTTCAGCATGACAGCCTCCGTGCTGGTGTTGTTGACCGCGGTCCAGATTCTGCGTCCCGCGCAATTCTCTGTTTTCCCCAGTTTGCTTTTGCTGATGACCCTGTTCCGCCTGTCCCTTAACCTGGCCAGCAGCCGGCGAATCCTGCTGCACGGGGCGGAAGGACCTTCGGCGGCAGGGCGTGTAATTGAGGCCTTCGGCCAATTTGTCGTGGGGGGCAACTACGTCGTCGGTTTCGTTCTGTTTCTCGCCTTGATCGCCATTCAGTACATCGTGGTCAGTCACGGCGCGGTGCGGACCGCGGAAGTCACAGCCCGATTCACTCTCGATGCCATGCCCGGCAAGCAAATGGCCATCGACGCCGACCTCAACGCCGGCCTGATCGATGAAGTACAGGCCCGCGCGCGCCGTGAGCAGATCGCGCACGAAGCGGAGTTCTACGGGGCCATGGACGGCGCGGCGCGGTTCAATCAGCGCGATGCGCTGGCCACAATTCTGATTACTGCCATCAACATCATCGCCGGCTTTCTCATCGGCGTCATCCAGCAGGGCGTTCCCTTCATGGAAGCGCTCAAGACCTACACTGTGCTGACCGTCGGCGATGGCCTGGTCACGATGATTCCCTCGCTGCTGGTCTCGGTAGCCGGCGGCATGGTGGTGACGCGAGCTTCCTCGGACAGCACGCTCTCTACGGATTTAGGCAAGCAGTTGTTCGGCAGCAGCCGTCCCCTGTGGATCGCCGCCGCGGTGATGACGGGCCTCGCTCTGATTCCGGGACTGCCCAAGCTCTCTTTCATTCTCATGGCCGTAATCATGGCGCTGCTGGCGCGCCGCGCGAAGCCAGAATTGCTCGAAGGGAAACCGGTATCAACCACCCTGGCCGGCAAGCCCGACACGGCTCCGTCACCGACTCTTGACCCGATGGACGCCGCATTGAAGCTGGATGACCTCATGCTTGAGGTCGGAGTCGGCCTGGTACCATTGGTGGACGCCAACAAGGGCGGACAGTTGCTCACCAAGGTCCGGGCCCTGCGCAAGCATCTGGCGACACAACTCGGCTTCCTCGTTCCGTCCATACACATCACTGACAATCTGACCATCAAGGACCTGGAGTATGTCATCTACCTGCGCGGGGTGGAAATCGCGCGTTGGGAGATGCGGCGTGACTCCCTGCTCGCGATCAGCTCACAACCCAATGCGCCGGCTCTCGCGGGTGTGGACACTCGTGATCCCGCCTTTGGCGCGCCCGCCAAGTGGATCAGCAAAGAACAACAGGCCCAGGCCCTCGCTGCTGGCTACGCAGTGGTGGACCAGACCGCCGCGCTGGCCACTCATCTGGGAGAAGTCATTCGCCAGAATGCGCATGAATTACTCAGCCGCCACGAAACCAAGCGCCTGATTGACCGGCTGAGCGAGTCGCATCCCAAGCTGGTCGAAGAGCTCGTCCCCAAACTCATGACCCTGGGCGAGGTGCAAAGAGTTCTGCAGCAACTGTTGCGGGAGCAAGTATCAATTCGCGATCTGGGCACAATTCTGGACACACTGATCGAGACCGCGGGGGTGAGCAAGAACCCCGTGCTCCTGAACGAAGCGGTCCGCCACGCACTGGGGCGGGCCCTGGTCCGGCCGCTGCTGGACGAGCGCGGAGAGCTCAAGGTGGTCACGCTCGATCGCGCCATCGAAGAAGAGTGCGGCCGCGCCGCCAGCGCACAGTCGGTTACCACCGCCAGCATGGCCCTGCAGCCTTCCACTGCCCGGCGCGTTCTGGAGGGCCTGCGCACATTGTTTGGGGAACACGCTCTGAGCGCGCCTCCCGTACTGCTGTGCTCGTCGCCGGGCCGCTTTTATCTGCGCCGATTGCTGGAACCGTTCTTGCCCAAGATTGTGGTACTGGCGCCGACCGAGATTCCACCGCTGGTTCCCGTGCAGTCGGTGGGCTCGCTGCGATGACGAATCGAACTGAGGATGAAATGACATTGCCCCAAGCCGGTTACAGCGAAGTCTTATCGGAGAACGAACCACGCAACCAGCTCATTTTGTCCGAGCTGTCGCAGGTGTACTACCTGGCGCGGCGGATCCACGAACGCCTGCCGCAACACGTTCCTCTGGAAGACCTGGTGCATGCGGGCGTGCTGGGGCTGATCGAAGCAGTGCGGAAATACAACCCCAACAAGAACGCTTCGTTGAAGTCGTTCGCGTCATTTCGGATTCGTGGAGCCATTCTCGACAGCTTGCGCGCCCTTGATTGGGGATCGCGTCCCCTGCGAAAGAAAGGCCGTAATGTAGCGGAGAGCATCACCAAGTTGGCCAACAAGCTGGGACGCCAACCCACGGAAGACGAAATCGCTGCCGACCTTGACCTGGAGGTTTCCGAGC
Source organism: Terriglobia bacterium (assembly GCA_963803605.1). Classification (GTDB taxonomy): domain Bacteria; phylum Acidobacteriota; class Terriglobia; order Terriglobales; family Acidobacteriaceae; genus JAIQFF01. The sequence goes on along the minus strand of CAWDNG010000018.1, from coordinate 44,208 downwards.
TGCACACCCTGCTTCGGCGCCTGGACGGCTTGCACATCGTGGGCCAGATGGTGGGATCGCGCTTCGATGATTCTGAAGCTCAGGATCTCATCGAAAACGCTCCTGCCAATGAAAGTCAGAGCCCCTTCGAAATTTGTCTGCGCTCGGAAAGAAGCGACTACCTGGCCCAGGCCATCGACACCCTCTCGGAGAAAGAACAAATGGTCATTTCACTCTATTACCGCGAGGAGTTGACCATGCGGGAGGTCGCAGAGGTCATGGACCTGGCGGAGTCGCGGGTATCACAGATTCATTCGGTGGCCATCACCAAACTGCGCACAGCCATTCAGACCATGCAGCTCAAAGAGGACACATTCAGGTAACCCACATGGGAACTCTGGCTCAATCACCATCAACAAGGACGGAAGGCGGGGTCGTCGTGAACGACGGGCTGGTGCCGGACAGGGTCCAGCCCTGTGATTTCCGCGTGGTTGGCGGAATCGACAAAGCGCGTCTAGCCCCGCTGATCGCCGCCAGTGAAACATTCGCGCCCCGGTTTATCCAGGCCCTTCACAGCCGGTTGGGACTAACCTGCGAGAGCGCGCTTCGATCTTCGGAGCAAATCCCTTGTCGAACCTTCATCGAGAAATCCGGCAGCTCGTATGTAGTTTCGCTGCTGCTCGGTTCGCAAGCCGACATGGCCTTGTTGCAGATCGATTCAATGCTGCTGTTCCCCATTGTGGACCGCCTGCTCGGGGGCAGTGGTGGCCCCAGTGAACTGGCGCGCGAAGTCACCGAAATCGAAGATCAGATCGCCAAAGAATTCGTACAGTTGATTTGCCAGGAGTTGCAGGCGGCATGGCGGTTTTTCAATGTTCCGGTCGCGATGGGAACGCGGCAGTCGCCCGCCCAGCAGCAGAGATTGTTTTCCGCCAACGATAGTGCGCTGGGGTTCAGCTTTGCCGTGAACATGGAATCGTCCGGAGGCGATTTCCAGGTGATGTTGCCGGTGCCCGCGCTGGGTGCATTCCTGGGGATAACCTCCACATCCGCACCTGAGTCCTCCCGAAAGGGCACGATGAATCCCAAACTCGCCGAACAGCTGCTCGGCGCAACTTTTGGCCTTGAGCTGGCACTATTGGGAGGCAAGGTGCCAGCAAACGACCTGCTGAACCTTCGCGTCGGAAAAATACTTTCCCTGGGAGTTTCCGCGCGAACTCCGGCCGTGCTCAAAATCGAAGGTCACGATTCATTTGAGGGGGTTCCGGTTCGCAGTGGACGTAATCGCGGAGCACAACTGCTCGATCGCCTGCCACAGAGTCAGCCAGAAAAGGGGAACAAGATATGAGCCGCAATCCCATCGACGTGTTCATGGAAGCGTTGCCAACCGCAGCCGGCGAGGTTTTTTCCGCAAAGACCTCGGCGGCCTGGAGCGTGGTCCTGGATGAAAAACCTAAGCCATTTCCCGCCGGCTCGCAGTTGCTCACGATGCTGCTGGTGGCGGAGCCGTCAAAGACGGAGGCGGCGATCCAGATCAGCCTGGAGAGTACTCTCTCTTTAGCAGCCGCGCTGAGTGGGACGCCGGCGCCAGCCGCGCAGTTCCAGCCCGAACACGCGCAGGCAGTACGGGCCCTGCTGGCGGAGGCGTGCGAGAAAGCAGCGCAGGCCCTGAAGGGGACCCAACTCAAGCTGCAGCTTGCCAAGGCCCTGCCCTGGACTCCGGCCAAACAATTCTCGCTGACGGGAACGGATGGCGCCTCGCGAAATGTCCAGTTTCAACTACTTTTCGCATCGGACTGGGCGGCAAGCACGGCGAGTACCGATGCTAAGCCCTCCGCTGCGGAAAACGGAAACAGTGTCTCTCTGCTGGAGAATGTGGAGATTGACGTCATCCTGCGCTTCGGCGAACGTCGCCTGCCATTGCGCGAGATTGGCGAACTACGGTCCGGATCAGTAATAGAGTTGGACAAGTCTCTGCAGGACCCAGCCGAGCTGCTGCTCGGCGACCGCGTCGTCGCCCGCGGGGAAGTCGTAATTGTGGATGGCAATTACGGGATGCGGGTCACCGAAGTGGTTTGAAGCCTCAAGCTCCAGAAATACGAGTGACGCTGAACAAACTATCGGCCCGGTCGTGCGAACGCGACGGCTCGATTTTCCTGGTTGAACCCGTCACGGTCGCGCGACCCGGCCGACTCAAATTTACGGTCGAGCTTCGTAAACTATGTTGAAGGGGGTCTCGGTCGCGCGCCGGAAGCGATTGAAACCGGCCGACGTCACGACCTCCCGAATGCGGGTCTCGCCTGCCTGCGCCCCCAGGCACAGCCCGACTTCCTGTGAGCGTGAACACGGAGTACACAGCAGGGTTGAAAAAGAGTAGTAAACGCGGCCGAGAGGATTCAGGTTGTCCTTCAACTGATCGTTTGCAAAGGGCTCAACGATCATCCACGTGCCATCCTTGGCCAGGGACTGCCGTACGTGCGCCGCCGCCCCAATGGGGTCGCCCATGTCATGCAGGCAATCGAAGACGGCCACGAAGTCGTAGTCCTTGCCCGGAAACTCTTTTGCCTTTGACACTTCGAAGGTGACTCGGTCTGCGACACCTTCACGCCTGGCCGACTCGCGAGCCGCCTCAATCGACTTGTCATGGTAGTCGAATCCGAAAAATCTGGAATTGGGGTATGCCTTGGCCATCAGTAGAGTGGAAGCCCCTTTTCCGCAGCCGACGTCGGCCACCCGAGCCCCCGCCTCCAGCTTCTGTTTGACATCGCTCAATGCGGGAATCCACGCAGTTACAAGATTAGCGGCATAGCCTGGACGAAAGAACTTTTCACAGCCATGAAAGACGCCGTCCTCGTGTTCATGCCAACCCATGCCGGCGCCAGTGCGAAACGATTCCGCGATCCGTGGCACTGCGGCCAGCGAGCCCAGAGCCAGTTCAAACGCCCCAGGCAGGTATGCGGGGCTGTCTTCCATGGCCAGGGTGAAGGCTTGTTCTTCACTCAGGCCGAATTTGCCGGTCTTGTCATCGTAGGTGATGTAACCCCCCGCAGCCTGCGAGGCCAGCCACTCGCGCAAATAGCGCTCGTCCGTCGTCGTCTTAGCGGCAAGTTGCGCAGGGCTCATCGGGCCTCCGGCAAGGGCCTTGTAGAGCCCCAACCTCTCCCCGATGACGACCATGCCGGAATGAACCGCAGCGCCGAGATCGGTCACGAATTGGCCGATAAAGGCGTTCAGTTTGTTCATGTCAATCGCTGGTGCCTGTGCTGTACTCATTAACTTTGCCTCCTCTTTCTTTTCTTAAATCCGTGCTACCTTCCCGGCAACCGCATTTTGCTAGAATCCGCTCTGCAGAGGCTCTTCTTGTCCCGCTCCCGAGGGATGGTTGCATCGGATGCTGAGTATTTGATCGCCGGGGCAAAAGTAACAAGCAGCAGGATGGGAAGTAACGAAACAACGCCAAAGAAAAGCCAAAATCGGGCCCTGAAAAAGCCGGAGCTCACCTGGAGACAAGTCCTTTGAACTATCAATTCGGCGAGTTCATTCTGGACGTAGCCAGGGGGTGCCTGCTCAAGGCAGGCCAGGAGGTCAAGCTTCGCCCTAAGGTATACGAAACCCTCAGGTACCTGGTGGAACACCCTGGACGCCTGATCGGCAAGCAGGAATTGATGCAGGCGGTGTGGCCTGACACCTTTGTCACCGACGATTCGCTGGTGCAATGCACCCTCGAGCTGCGCCGCGCCCTGGACGATCGCAGCCAGCATTTGCTCAAGACGGTGCCTCGCCGCGGATATCTGTTCGCTGCCGAGGTGATTCAACCCGCAGCCAAACCAAGGCGTTTCCCTACAACCGATTCCTATGACCTGGCGGAGGACCGTCGTGCATCCTCGCCCAGGGTTGCCAGGAAGCGCCATGATCTGCCGGTCCCGCGTACCTCGCTCGTCGGACGAGAACAGCCAGCGGCGGACGCCGCCGAATTGCTGCTCCGGGATGGCGTTCGGCTGTTGAGCCTTACCGGTCCGGGAGGGGCTGGAAAGACGCGCCTCGCCATGGCTGTGGCCACGGCCATCGCGGACCGGTTCCCGGCGGGCGTTCAATTTGTTGGCTTGGCCTCGATTACGAACCCCGACCTGGTGGCGACCGCCCTCGCGGACGCGCTTGAAATACAGCAAGTTGCCAACCGCACGATCCCACAACTCATCGGCGATCAACTGCTCGACTCGGGACCATTCCTACTTCTGCTGGACAACTTCGAGCAGGTCCTCCCGGCCGCAGCCGTCGTGGCCGAAACATTGGAAGCGTGCCCATCTCTCAAAATCCTGGTCACCAGCAGGTCCCGCCTGCATATTTACGGCGAACAGGAATTCCCGGTAACGCCGCTGGCACAGAACTCTGCCATCGAGTTGTTTGTGCAACGCGCCACAGCCGTGTGGCCGGATTTTGCAATCACTACAGAAAACGCGGCTGCGGTACAGGAAATCTGTTCGCGGCTGGATGGCCTGCCGCTGGCCATCGAGCTGGCGGCTGCCCGAACCAGGGTACTGTCGCCCTCTGCCATCCTGGATCGGCTGCAAAGCCGCCTGCAGTTGCTGACGGGCGGTGCGCTCGATCTCCCCGAGCGGCAACAAACTCTCCGTAAAACCATTGATTGGAGCCACGGTCTCCTGAATCAGGCGGAGGAAAAGCTGTTTCGCCGTTTTTCCGTGTTTGTCGGCGGATCCACCCTGGAGGGGGCAGAAGCGGTCTGCAACACCCGTCAGGACCTTGGTGTTGACCTCTTCGAGGGCCTGTCATCCCTGGTGGACAAGAACCTGATTCAACGTGTGGACCGGAACGAGGCCGAGCCGCGTTTCGGGATGTTGGAAACGATTCGCGAATATGCCTTCGAACGCCTCAGCGATAGCGGCGAGGAATATTCTGCGCGACGGGCGCATGCAGCGTACTGTCTGGTGCTGGCCGAAGAAGGAAATCCGGAACTCAGCCCGGCGGAGCGGGCTCGCTGGCTGGCGCAATGCGATGTTGAGATCGACAACTTTCGTTCCGCCCTAGACTTTCTGTTTCAGACTGTGGATCTGGACTGGACCCTGCGCCTGTGCGTAGGCTTGTTTCGATTCTGGGACATGCGGGAACACCTGACCGAGGGCCGGATCCGGCTGGAAGCTGTCTTGCGCCTGGCTGGCGCCGTCCGTGTGGAACAGAGGGCCAGGGTTTCGCTTTTTCTCGGCGCTCTGGCCTCGGCCCAAGGCGATTATCCGGCAGCCGAGGGGTTTCTGGAACAGAGCCTCTCGCTTTATGAAGAATTGGGCGATGAGTCCGGCATCGCCGCGTCTTTGAATGCTTTGGCGGTATCGGCTCGAGACCGGGGTGACTATCCCGGCGCCCAGAGCAATTTCGAACGGAGTCTCGCATGCTGGCGTCTGCTGCCTGACCAGCTGGCCATCGCGCGTTGCCTTCATAATCTCGCCAATGTGGTTAAGGTACGCGGCGACTATCCACGCGCTCAATGGGCACTGCACGAGGCGACCGAGATCTTTGAGAAACTCGGAGATCGCAGCGGCGCCGCCTGGTCCATCAACCAGCAGGGGGACATCGAGCGCGAACAGGGCGACCTATCCGCCGCCCGAATGCTGTATGAGCGCGCGCTTTCAGTCTTCCGGGAAGCCGGAGACCCATGGGGAGCCGCGCGGTCGCTGACCGATTTGGCGTACATCGACTGTGAGCAGGGAGACCACTTGGCTGCCTACGGCGCATGCCGCGAAGCCCTGGAAATTTTTGCTGGATTGGGACACCGGCGTGGAATGGCACGGGCACTAGAAGGCTCCGCGTGTCTGGCGCTGGCTCAAGGACACGCGGAACGGTCCCTGAAGCTGGCCGCCGCCGCTGCGCGCTTACGCAAGTTGATCATCGTTCCTCTGCCGCCGGCAGAACAAACCAAACTCGATCAGATGCTGTTGCCTGCCTGGAAATCGCTCGGCGAGGCCGATGGGAAGCGTGCGTGGGCAGAAGGTTCTGCGATGAGCCTGGAACAGGCTATTCAATACTCGCTGCAAGAGCCGGAGTCCGCTATTTCAGGTTAGCCGGGTCGAGGAGGCGGCGCACCGCGGAAACACGGTCAGCGGGAATACCCACTCTACGAGCGTGCTCCCGGATGCTGTCCTCGTCGGGCGCGAGGTAAACACAATAGACTTTGTCTTCGGTGACATAACTGTGGAGCCACTGAATCTGCGGCCCCATCTCCTTTAGGGTCTGCAAGGAGCGCAGGGACAAGTCCAGGATCTGGGCTTCGGAGAGTGATCCGGCGCCAGGAACCTCGCGTTCGATCACGAATTGCGGCACAATTCTGAAAGTTTAACACGCCAGGTGAGCTGTTAATTCCCACGCTCCGGGCGCGACGCGCTTGCCCGGCCTTAATGCCCCCGCATGATCTCTTCCGTGAGGCTGGATGGACGGCTCTCAGGTGACATTCGGCGTTTTTGCATGATGCCGACCGGTCATCGCTATAAGATCGAACCGTGATCCACGACCGCTCGGCCGCCGCCTCGGTGCCTCCTCGCCAATCTGGTGCGGGTCTTGCGCACTTACCTGACCGGTCGCAGGCCCGCGGCATCAATCGTTTTTCTACCGCGTCCTCTATTGCCGTTCTGACTACGGTCGCAATTGCGGCCCATCTAGGGCTCCGCTATCTGGCCCATGCTTCCCCGATAGTCGGCCTCGCTCCACTGTTTGTTGCGCTGGCCGTGGGAGGAATCCCAATCATGGCCAGCCTGGCGAGGAAGTTGTGGGCCCGGGAGTTCGGCTCCGACCTGCTGGCTGGAATCTCGATCCTTTCTTCGGTCCTGCTCGGCCAGTATCTGGTGGGAAGCATCATTGTCTTGATGCTTTCAGGGGGCGAGGCCCTGGAACAATTCGCCACCCGGCGGGCATCGTCGGTGCTGGATGCCTTGGCCAAACGCATGCCACAAGTTGCTCATCGCAAGCTGGGACCAAAGGTGGAGGAAGTGCAGTTGGATGAGGTGCGGGTGGGCGATCACCTGATTGTTCTTCCCCACGAGATATGTCCGGTCGATGGCGTGGTGATCGACGGTCGAGGCATCATGGATGAGTCCTATCTCACGGGAGAGCCATTTGAGATATCCAAGACTCCGGGCTCGAAGGTACTCTCGGGAGCGATCAACGGCGAGATGGCGTTGACGGTGGAAGCCGAGAAACGGGCGGTGGATTCACGCTACGCCAAGATCATGCAGGTCATGGAGCAGACGCAGGAGAAACGCCCCCAACTGCGGCGGATGGGAGACCGTCTGGGCGCCTGGTACACGCCTGTTGCAATCGGGCTGGCGGGATTGACCTGGCTGATTACAGGCAATGCGACGCGCTTTCTGGCGGTGGTGGTGATTGCCACACCGTGCCCATTGATCCTGGCCATTCCGGTGGCAGTGATCGGCGCGATTTCCCTCGCCGCGAAGCACAGCATCATTATCAAGAATCCGGCTGCGCTTGAACAGATCATCACTTGCCGCACGCTGATTTTCGACAAAACCGGAACGCTCACCTACGGGAAACCCAGGGTAACGGAAATCCTGAGCGCACCCGGATTCACGCGCAAAGACCTGTTGCAGACAACCGCCAGCCTGGAACGGTTTTCCAAGCATCCGCTTGCGGGAGCCGTAACCCAAGCGGCACGCGACGAAAAGATGGCTCTGCTGGACGTCTCCGAAATACGCGAAATCCCCGGACAAGGTCTGCAAGGAACGGTCGGGGAACACAGAGTGCGAATCACGGGACGGGGAAAAGTCGATCCCAGCCTGCCCGGTCTCCCAGCGCTTGCATCCGGACTGGAGTGTCTGGTTTTCGTTGATGACGGGTATGCGGGCGCGTTCCGGTTCCACGATGCGCCCCGCAAGGATACCCGACCCTTTGTGCATCACCTGGTGCCCCGGCACGATGTGAACCGCGTGATGTTGGTATCAGGCGACCGGGAATCGGAAGTCCGCTACCTGGCCGACCAGGTCGGGATTACCGAGGTGTATGCAGGCCAGAGTCCGGAACAGAAGGTCGAGATCGTGGAGCGTGAAACTAGGCAGGCCAGGACATTGTTCATCGGCGACGGAATCAACGATGCCCCAGCTCTAATGACAGCTACCGTCGGCGTGGCCTTCGGCCCCAATAGCGATATTACATCCGAGGCCGCGGATGCGGTCATCCTGACTACGTCACTGGAAAAAGTCGACGAACTGATTCACATCAGTCATCGCATGCGCTCTATCGCCCTGCAAAGCGCAATCGGTGGTATGGCGGCGAGCATGATTGGCATGATCGCAGCCGCCGCCGGGTACCTGCCTCCACTGGAAGGCGCAATCCTCCAGGAGATCATCGATTTTGCAGCCGTTATCAATGCTGTTCGAGTCGCCCTGCCGGTCGGAGTCCTGACTGACTTCTAAACCACCGTCTGCCTGTGTCCAATCGCGACACAGGAAAGATCCCTCCCAAAGGTTCACCGTGGCGGAGCCGACCTGCTCAGGCACTTGCACGCACCCCGAGCTTGCGCAGGAATGTCATCATCGGGCACCAGTTGGTAAAGGACGACTGAAACAAATTCAGCCCAACGAAAGCTGTAAAAAGATACCAGTACGCATTGACCCAGTATCCCAGTGCGAGCGATGCCAGAACGAAAACTCCCGCGATCATTCTCACGTAACGTTCGATTGTCATATACCTGCCTCCATTGAACTCACTTGACTGGGCCAGTCGCCTGGAGTGACAGCTTCGCCGCCTGGCCACGTTGGCTCAGGTGATAGAGCACCGGGACTGCAATGCGGGAGAGCACAGTGGAAGCCACTTCACCAGCCATCAGCGAGATCGCCAACCCCTGGAAAATCGGATCGAACAAGATCACGCTGGCTCCTACGACCACCGCAGCCGCGGTCAGCAACATGGGCCGGAAGCGCACTGCGCCCGCATCCACGACGGCGTCCTCCAGGGACATGCCCTGCGAGCGTCGCAGTTCGATAAAATCCACCAGGATGATGGAATTGCGCACAATGATCCCCGCCCCAGCAATAAAACCGATCATCGAAGTCGCCGTAAAGAACGCGCCCATCAGCGCGTGCGCCGGCAGGATCCCAACCAGGGTGAGCGGAATTGGCGCCATGATGACTAAGGGCGTTATGAAAGATCGGAACCAGCCGACGACCAACACGTAGATCAACACCAGCACCGCGGCGAACGCCAGCCCCAAATCACGAAACACTTCTACCGTGATGTGCCACTCTCCGTCCCACTTCACGGAAAGCCGGTCGGTACGCTCCGGCATGGTCGTGCCCTTGTACTGCCTGACGGCGTAGCCCTGTGGCAACTTGATCTGATCGATCGCATCACTCATCTTCATTATGGCGTAAACCGGGCTCTCTTCCCCGCCGGCCACGTCACCGGTCACGTATACCACGGGCCGCAGATTCTTGCGATAGACGCTGGAATCAATCGCGGTCTGCTGCAGATGGGTAACCTCCTGCAGTGCAATCTGCCCCCCGGAAGCAGTCGGGAGCTTGATGTTTTCGAGGTCTTCGATTCCCGAGCGATCGGGCCGCGCCAACCGAACTTCAATCGGAATGTCCTCGCGAGACTGCGGGTCATGCAAGAGCCCGGCGCTCGCGCCTTTCAGCCCCACTTGTAACGTGTGAGCAACATCGGCCGGAGAGATCCCGTGCAGCGCCACCTTGTCGAGATCCACTTTCAGGTCGTATTTGATCTGCGGGTCCTGGACGTACCAGTCCACATCTACCACTCCAGCAGTCTGCTGGAAGATCTTCTTGATCTGTGCTGCCAATTCGATTTGACTTTTGTAATCCGGCCCGTAGATTTCCGCGACCAGGGTCTGCAATACGGGTGGCCCCGGAGGGACCTCTGCCACTTTGATGCGCGCCCCGAACGGCAGAGCAATCTTGTCCAGCTCTGGACGCAGCCTTCGTGCGATTTCGTGGCTTTGCGCCGTGCGGTCGTGCCGTGACAACAGGTTCACCTGAATGTCCGCCTGATTGGGCTGACGGCGCAAGAAGTAGTGTCGCACCAGCCCGTTGAAATTGTAGGGACCAGAGGCGCCGGCGTAAATCTGGTAGTTTGTGACTTCGGGCTGCTGTCCGAGATAACCACCAAGAGCCTGCGCGACGCGGGTGGTTTGCTCCAGCGGAGTTCCGTCCGGCATGTCGATGATGACCTGAAACTCGCTCTTGTTGTCGAAAGGGAGCATCTTCACCCGCACCCATTTCAAGGGGACGAGCGCGACCGCAGCCAGCAACAACACCACCACGCTACCCAGGAACATCCAGCGCCGACGGGGATTCCGTATGAGCGGGTTCATCATGCGCCGATACGCGCGCGTCGTCCAGCCCTCCGTTTCATGAGTAGCAGTGACGGTTCCGCCTGCATAATTTCGCAGCAACCGCAAGGCCGCCCAGGGAGAGACGACAAAAGCCACGAGCAGAGAAAACAGCATCGCCGCCGAGGCGCCCACCGGTATCGGACGCATGTAGGGACCCATCAATCCACGTACGAAGGCCATGGGCAGGATGGCTCCGATGACGGCAAAGGTTGCAAGAATTGTGGGATTGCCGACCTCATCTACTGCTTCGACCGCCACTTCTGCCAGAGGGCGGCCGTGGCTCTCCGGTAAGCGGAAATGGCGCACAATATTTTCCACGACCACGATAGCGTCGTCCACCAGAATGCCGATGGAGAAGATCAGCGCGAACAGAGTCACTCGGTTGAGCGTGTAGCCGTAGAAATAGAAGATAGCCAGGGTGAGGGCCAGAGTGACCGGGACGGCCAGAAGCACGACACCAGACTCCCGCCAGCCCAGCGCCAGAGCAATCAGCAAAGTGACCGAGAGCGTCGCGAGCAGCAGGTGCTTGAGCAATTCGTCGGACTTGTCTTTCGCGGTCTCACCATAATTGCGTGTAACGGTGATGTTAAGATCACTGGGCAGTATGTAACCGCGCAGGGAGTCGACCTTCTCCAGTGCACGCTCGCATATAGTGGTTGCGTTAGTGCCCTGGCGCTTGGCAAGCGTGATCGTGACGGCCGGAAATTCCGCGCCCGCTGCCTGGCCGGTGCCCCCGCGGGCGTTCGCAAACATGACATAGCTGTCCGGCTCGGCAGGACCGTCTTCCACCTTCTCTACGACGTCGCGCAAGTATACTGGACGGTCGGCGTGAACTCCGACCACGACCTGCTTCAAATCTTCGACGCGGGTAAAGAATTTCCCAGCCTCGACCTTGAACTCCCGGTTATCGCGGGCGAAACTGCCGGCCTCGGCCCGGGTGTTCGCACCCTGAAGCCGGTCCGCAACCGCGGCCGGCGTGAGACCATATGCGGCCAGCCGCTGTGAATCCAAATCCACTCGTACCTGCCGGGGCTGCCCTCCGATGATCCCGGTCTCGGATACATCGCCCAGCTGTTGCAGCGAGTTTTCCAGTTCCCCCGCAATGCGCCGCAGGCGGTAGGGGTCATAGTTCTTGCCCCACAGCGTCATCGCCATGATGGGAACGTCGTTGATCGAGCGGATTTTGATGATGGGCTGGGAAACCCCCTGCGGAATGCGGTCGAAGTTCGAGTAAAGCTTGTTGTACGTCTGGACGATGGCATCTTCTTCTTTCCATCCGACGTAGAAACGCACGATCAGCATGCTCATGCCCGGCTGGCTGATAGAGTAGACATACTCCACGCCCGGAATTTCGCGCAGGAGCTTTTCCATAGGAACACTGACCCGTTGCGCAATCTCTTCAGGCGACGCGCCCGGCATCTGCACGAACACGTCGAGCATGGGCACAACGATCTGGGGTTCTTCCTCGCGCGGAGTTTCAAGGATGCTGAAGGCGCCCAGCAGCAAAGCAGCCAGGATGACCAGCGGAGTCAGTTTGGAGTCGATGAATCCGCGAGCAATGCGTCCAGCCAGGCCTAGGCGCCGCTCCGGCTGGTCGGATGAACTGGCTCCAGCGTCTCTCATCACTGGCCCTCGATGCGTTTACCGTTCAGGTCGAGTCCGCCGGGCCTGGCGACGAGACGATCGCCATCCTGAAGCCCCGCGAGTACTTCCACTTCCGTGTCTGCGGTTCTCCCCAGCGTGACATAACGAAGGTTTGCAATCCCATTTGGATCCAGAAGGTAAACAGCCTGCAGTTGACCACGCTCCACCAGCGCGGTTACCGGAATCAACAAGGACGACCGGATACCACGGGTGATTTGTGCGCGGCCGAATACACCCGAGCGCAGCAGAGGATCCGCGGGCAGTTCCACCTTCACCAGGAAACTGCGGCTGGATGAATCAGCTCCGGGTGCGATTTGTACGACTTTCCCTTTCAGGTTCGGAACGTTCAGCGCGTCCACTATGACCGGCACTCGCTCTCCCATCCGAACGTACCGCAGATCGCTTTCGTTGACGGTAACTTCCAACCAGTAACGACCCGAGCCCTCGATTGTGAAGAGCGGGAATCCTGGGCTGGCTAACGTGCCCGGGTCGGCCTTCTTCTCGGTGATCACTCCATCGAATGGCGCGAGAATGCGCGTGTAAGAGAACGTTGTGCGCGACTGTGTCACTGCCGCCTTGGCCTGTGCCAGGCCGGCACGCGTCATATCCCGATGAGCGAGTGCGGCCTGGTAGCGAGCCTTCACTTCATCGAATTCCTGGGGGCTGAGCGATTTCTTGTCGTACAGATTCCGGTAGCGTTGCAATGTCGATTGGGCGAGAACCAAATCGGAATCCGCAGCAGCCAGTTCCTGCGTTGCCGCGTTCTCGGCCGCGGTGGCGCGCTCGAGGGCAGCCCGTGGTTGTGCATCGTCGATGACCGCAAGTACCTGGCCCCGTTGTACGCGATCTCCTTCATGCGCACGCAGCTCTACTAGATTGCCCGTCACTTGGCTTGCGATCTGGCTCGACTGCGCCGCCCGTACTGTTCCTACCGCCTCCAGCCAATCAGGCACGTCTGCCCGCTGTACTACGAGCACAGATATATTGCGCACAGTTTCTGGCGCAGCAGGCTTCGATGGCTGGTCACTAGAGCAGGCGCTGAGCCCGCCAGCCAGAATCACGGCCACGGGAAGAAACCCCGAAAAACTGGAATGGACACGAGTCATGGCATCACGACCGGAGATTGAGGATTCAGAGTCCCGCTGGCCAACTCCAGATTCGCGTAACTGGTATGAAAGCGATAGAGAGCCTCCCAGTAGTCGGTCTGAGCACGGCGTGTCGCCTCTTCCGCAGCCAGCAGATCCGTGATTGTCGTCAGCCCTCCGTCATAGCGGTCCTTGATAATGCGGAGACTCTCCTGCGCCTGGGCAGTGGCAGCCCGCGCAACTTCTACCTGCTGCCGGCTGGCATCCATGTCGTAGTAGGCGCGGCGGACCTCCATGCGTATGGTATGGGTCGCTGCTTGCTTCATCGCGACGGCTCTATCGGCCAGCGCTCGTTGGCGTGACAGTTCCGCCCTCTTTGCGCCACCCTGAAAGAGGTCAAACTGTACTTCCACGCCACCCAGCCAGTTGTTCCCGCCCCCGCCAGCGACGAACGTGGGATTGTCCATCTCCCAGCCGGCAAAAGCGTTTACTCGCGGGCCAAACGACGACTTCGCCATCGCAACGCTCTGCTGTTGGGCAGCCTCTTCGGATTGAACGCGCTTCAAGTCGGGCCGATTGGTGAGTGCTTGCTTTTCTGCTTCCTGGAGAACGGGGACTGGAAGTGAACGTTCCGCCAGGGCTTCAGCCGGTTGGAACAAAGTATCCGGTGGTAAACCCATCGCGGTGTTCAGTTGAGCGCGTGCCATCTCCAGATCATTCCGGGTCCGAATGAGTTCCTGCTGTCGCGAGGCCACGCGCACCTTCGCGGTCAGCAGATCTGACTCCACTACCAGCCCGCTCTCGAATCTCGCCTGGCTCCGTTCCATGATCGACTGCGCTGTCCGGGCCGCTTGCTCCGCAACCTGCAGTTGCTTGCCCGCCAGCAGAACCCCGTAATAAGCACTCACAACCTGGAAGACGATTTCCTGATCCGTGCGTTCCAACTGATGTCCCACAGCCTGGTTCATTTGTTTTACCCGACTTACATCGTGCCAACTGGCGAACGAGTCAAACAGGTTCCAGCTTCCCGCAAAACGTGTGCTGAAGTTGCCAAACGGCAGTGGCGTATTCAACTGGTTGAGCGCGAAATCAGACGTGGCGAAGCGCTGCTGTCGCAGCTTGCTGCCAAAGACATAAATTGGGTCATTCCCGCGGGTCGCGGTCTCCGAGAACGTCAGCCGCGGCATGAGGAACGATCGTGCTTCACGAACGTCAGCGGATGCGACCTTTGTGTCCGCCAGCGCTGCCTTGCGCAGCGGGTTCTTCTCCAAAGCGACATGGATCGCCTGCTGCAGCGTAAGAGGTGAGAGTTCCTTCGCCTGTTGGGACCACGCAGAAACCGAAGACCAGAACGGAAGCGTACCCAGGACCAGCAAACCGATGACGAGATCGCAGGAGCAGCGCATTACCGCGGATGTAGCGGCTTTCGAGGAATACGTGCGTGCCCGTTTCATGAGGTTCAATTCCGAAGTGCTGTCGCTTGTGCAGGCTTCATCCACTCGGTTTTGTCCTCGACGATCTCGTAGGTGGTGTGGAAGGTCGCTGTCTTTTGCACCATCGCTCCCACGGAACAGTACTTCTCTTCCGAAAGGCGGATAGCCTCTTCCAGTGCCGCCGGGTCAATCTCGTACCCGGTGACCAGGTGATGAATCCGTACCGCAGTAAAGACCTGCGGCGGACGGTCGGCCTGATCGGCTTCAACCCGAACTTCGTATCCAGTGACCTTCTGGTGATACTTCTGCCGCAGAACGGTGATGACGTCGAATGCGGTGCAACCCGCCAACGCGGCCGCTACCAGTTCGATGGGCTTGGGTCCGGTCCCGCCTGCGGTATCGTCCAAGAGCAGGTGATGGCCGCTGCCAGTCTGGGCTACAAACTGCCGTTGTTGCCTAAGCGATTGATTCAACTCAACTTTGGCGCTTATCATGATTTCCTCCCGGCGCGTGCTCTCTGAGTAACATACGAATAAATGCAATAAAAGGGATTTTGTTACCGGAAATCCGAGGCATAGCTTCACGATATTCGGGCCAGGTAAACCTCGGATCTCGTGAAAGGAGTCTCCTGAATTCCGGCGCATGGCGGGACGATAGGATTAGCGCCCGCGACGACCGCGAGACCAATCCGGAATGCCCTGTGTATTCCGCAGCGTGATTGTCTTTGCCCCTTTCTTGATCTCGCGGGCAATCAGAACATCACCGTTCTCGAATTTAACTTTGGAGCCAGTAACCTTGATCTGATCGCCTTTGTCGAAGTTGATCTTGTTTTGTGTCAGAAACCAGGACGGACCAACGTGCACGTCTATAGTCTCCTGGTCGGTCTTGAGACTCAGATGTGTGCCCGCCTGACCTTGTGGCCCACTCACTTGCTTAACTTCTTCAACCGAACCGTTCACTGTTACCTCTGTCGCGGGGTTGTACGTGGCCGCCGACTTGCGCGGCGCCGTGGTTTGGGCACTGAACAGCAAAGCGACACCCACGACAAACAAGGCGACCAAAGCTACCAAGGATACGACTTGGAACGGGTATGCTCGTTTCATTTTGATTCTCCTTCCGTGAATCGATGTCCCAGTCGCGCCTCCACGATTCGTTCAGATCGCGCGCCGTGATCCTGGTCAGCGCAAACGAAAATCGGCAAAGACCGACTGGATGCCTTTTCCAGCCCTCGATTCCAAGTACAATTAGAATTAATGTGGTTATCGTGGCTGTGATCTAGCGCACACACACGCGTGACAGAGTCCATACCGACTGCGCCACTCTCACGCAGGCTGGGACAAGGACGATTCGTTGTTCCTTGCGGGAATTGATATGCTGTGAAAACCAGATGAATCCTCCACCCAAAAAGCGCAAATCTGTCCTCAACGTCGCGGTGTTCGTCCTCCTGATGTCGTTGGCCGCCGCTTTTGCCTATCAGGCGGGCTCAATCCCCACCTCGCAACTTCTCAATCCTGACGAACTGGTCAAGATCCTTCAGTCCTCCCAGGGAGAGAAGCCACTCGTGATCCAGGTAGGATTCCACGTTCTTTACCAGCAGGCCCATATTCCCGGTTCCGAGTACCTCGGCCCCAGCTCGAGCGAGAGCGGCCTGCAGCAGCTGCGCAAGCGGGTTGCGCCTCTACCTCGAAACAAGTTCATCGTTCTTTATTGCGGTTGTTGCCCGTGGAGCCATTGCCCGAACGTCAAACCTGCCAACGACGCGTTGCGTGCGATGGGTTTCACAAACGTTAAGGTGCTCTATATCGCTGACAATTTCGGCGCCAATTGGGTCGACAAGGGCTATCCAACTTCCAAGGGAGAATGAAAGCTGATCTCTCCGCTCCAGCAAAGATGTCTGCGGAAGGCGAGTATTGTTGGCTTTGTGGTCATCGCGGTCGGACTCGGGCTCTACCTGCTGAATCGTCGCGAAAATATCTCCCCACGCCTGGGCCTCGCGTCTGCGGAACATCCGCTCGCGCCGGAATTCTCACTCTCGACCCTGAGCGGAGAAAAACTCAAGCTTTCGGACTATCGGGGCAAAGTAGTTCTCCTGGACTTCTGGGCGACCTGGTGCGCGCCATGCCGAGAGGAGGTTCCACACTTCGTGGCACTCCAGAACCAATATCGGGACCAGGGGCTTCAGATCATCGGCGTTGCCATGGATGATGGACCCGAACCGGTTCGAGAGTTCTACCGGCAATTCCACATGAACTACCCGGTTGTGATGGGCAACGCGAAGACGGGCGAGCTCTTTGGCGGAGTTTTGGGGCTACCGATCGCTTTCCTGATCGGCCGTGACGGCCGGATCTACTCCAGGCATATCGGAGCGACAGACATCGCCCTGCTTGACCGCGAGATCAAGCACCAGCTGCAGGCTCAGGAAACTTCGCAGACGACTCCCTGAGCCTTGAGGTTTATCCACCTTCCTTTGGCATCGCCTCCTGAAAGCGGGCCATTAAATCTTTTCGCAGCTTGGACGCATGGACATGATCCAGAGCCGGCGTGGGCAACCGGCGACAACCTTCTATGGTGGCTTCCAAGCTGGCAAGAAAGGCCTGGCAGGGACTACAACCTTCGAGATGTTTCTCCAGTTGCTCGCATAGCGAGTCATCGAGCGACTCATCCAAATAGTTCGAGAGTTCTGCGAACAGCGCTTTGCACCGGCGCGGTTTGGACTGTGCGGATGCGACCATCGGCCGCGGTGTCCCCGTCGCAGCCTTCCTGCCAGGACGACGCGCCCGTGACTTTACCAAATGGTTTCGCACAAACAGCCTCGCCCGATGTAGACGCACCCGCACCGTCCCGGGTCGGAGACCCGTGATTTCCGCAACCTCTTCGTCGCTGAGGCCTTCCATATCTCTCAGGACTAGAACCACGCGGTATGGTGGCGGAAGTTTCTGAACGGTTTTTCTTAACAGCGCCGCCTCCTCACTTCGGATCGCAAACGCCTCGGGGTTTACGCTGCCTTCGCCGACTAACCGCTCCAGGCGCTGCCGGTCCGGCATGAGTTCTTCCAGAGAAAGGTCCTCTTTGGGGGCGAACTTGCTTTTGCGACGGCTCATCAAGCAGCGATTCTTTGCGACTTTGTATAGCCAAACTGCGAGCGCCCTGGGGCTGTCAAACTTGGGCAGGTACGGAACCGACTTCGCCAGCACCTCTTGCATGGTGTCTTCCGCGTCCTGACGCTGCCCACAAACCTTCATGCTGAAGGAAAAAACTGTGTTCTGGAGTAGAGCCAGGGCTTCTTCGAGGGCTTTGTCATCTCCCCGCTTCAACAGGGAAATCGCTTGGTCGATTTCGGAATGCATAAAGGCTTAAACGATAACATGTGACGCCGATCACCTTGCGGCGTATTCGTCCTCATAGGTGCTGCGGCACATAGAGGTACAATCGGGGGTTCAATATGGACGAGCGAGGTGAGCGATTATGATGCAGATAGTGCGGCTGGCCGTCTTCAGCCTCGCACTCTGGTGCGCTGCGATATCCTGGCTGGCATGCACCGCGGGAAACGCCGCGGCCCAAACCAAAACCTCGGCGCGGCCCCAGGACCAGAACACCATTATTCCCCTGGATGGTGGCAAGATTTTCAGCAACTACTGTGCCAGCTGCCATGGCGTAAACGCCAAGGGCAACGGCCCGGTTGTGCCCGCCTTGAAGGTCAGGGTTCCGGATCTTACTACCCTGGCACGAAGAAACCACGGCACCTTTCCCGCGGCCCGGGTGCGCGACATCATCGCCGGTGACGAGGACCACGCCGCCCACGGTTCGCGGGAGATGCCGGTCTGGGGCCCTCTCTTTCATCAGATCGACAATGATCAAGACCTGGGATTCGTCCGGCTTAAGAACCTGACGGAATACCTGGGCAGAATCCAGCAAAAATAGAGTCTGAGGCGAGAGTTCCATTCCGTCAGCTTCGCCCCAAAAGACTCATAAACCTCGCAAGAGGCCGGAGCGCGTCTTTCGAAGCACCCCCAACGACCCGAGTGCCGAGCGCCACCCTGTGATTCTGATCACGCTTGCCCGTGATCATTGCCATCGCGTCCCCCCAGCTTTCCTGCAATCATATATATTGGTGCTGAAATGAAGAGCGTGGACGGGAAGCTCACTCAGATTAATCCCGCTAAGCGACTTGCCTACACTTTCGTTGGCCTCGTGGCGGGTGACGTGATGTTACTTTTCTTCCTCGTCAGGCACGCACTCCACGCCACCCTGTTGGCGGGAGAATCTGCGCGCCTGATCGCCGATGCGCTTCAGATGTCTCTTCTATATGCCGCCTTCTCGATTCTGGGTTGGGTATTGATAGGCCTGCCCACGGCGTTGATTTTCCCTGCGCGCTTCATCACTCGCCTGTCCTGGCCTTTCGCCCTGATGGTGGGTGCAGCCCTGGGGCCGCCCGTCCTGCTGCTAATCCTCATACTTATAGGCCGGGGGCACGTTTACTTCCGTAATGTCGCCGAAACAGGAACGCTGTTCGCGTACTCCATCCTGGTTTCCACCATTGCCTTTGTGGTGTACCTCGCGTTGCTTCGCAAAGATCTGAAGGACAAATCAGTCTTGCCAGAGGGAGCCCCTCATCGGGTGTAAGCGGCAATATGGGGCTCGTCTTTGTGGACAGGTTAGCGTAACGCCGCTATGGAAGCGGCGGACGCGACGGCCATCAGAGTCAGCCAGGCGGGCATTAGTACTCGAAATTTTCCCCGCCCAATCGCAGCCCCTAAAAGTAGTTTCAGGATTGTATTGGACAGGATGCCAATGGCAATCGCCTGGGCCGCGACCGGAATCGATATCTGGACTCCGGCGCTGTTCGCCATAGAAATGGTGAGCACGTCCACATCCGTCAGTCCGAGAACAGCGCCGGAGAGCAGCAACCCAGCTTCTCCCCAGTGTGAGCGAACTGCATATACGACAAACAGGACAAGCTGAAAAAGCACGGTCATCTGCAGCGCGGGCAGCACTTGAAGCGGATTGGAGGGGGCGGGTACCGCAGTCTTCTCTTCACTGCGCTTTAATCCGATCAGGACAACAATCGCGCCCACAAGAAAGGGCGCCGCCAGGTAAGGGAGCAGGGCCCATGCGAGCCCGGGCCTAAGGATGGCAGTGGCGACCATGACCCTCAAATTCATAACGGTGCAGGCCGCTACAACTCCGACTGAAAGGGGAAACGAAAAATTCCGGTCCTCCCGGCTTAAACGCGAAAAGGTAAACGCAACCGCCGTCGAAGAGACGAATCCGCCCAGCAAGCCGGCAACCGTGTAACCGCGCTCGGTGCCGATGAGGCGACGGGCCACGTAGCCGATGAAACTCAATCCCGAAAACAGCAGTACAAAGAGCCAGAGCTGGCGGGGCCGGATTCCTCCCAGGGGACCGTAGGGGCCGCGCGGCAACAAGGGAAGAATCACGACTGCCATCACCGCGAACCGGACACCGGCTCGCAAGCCGGCGTCGTCGATACGGGCAATCAGAGCGTGCAGGCGTGACTTTTCTACGAGCAGAAGCGTAGTGATGGCCACAATTGCACTGGCCAGCACCAGGTAACCGGTTCCTGCCAGAACGCCAGCCGATAGCACGACCAGGGCGGCGACCTCGGTCGTGCCGTCGACTACCCGCCGGCTGGCAGCAAGATACGCAACGACTACAAGCGCGACCGCGCCCCCGAGCAGAACCATCGCCACGGGATGGAAGCCGAGCGCCCAGAAGCAACCAGCGATACCCGCCAACCCGCCCAGCAAGGTAAAAGTTCGGAAACCGGCAAAGTGTGCCTGCTGGCCGCCGGCGTGGCCAGACCACTCGCGTTCCAGACCAACTGCCGCGCCCCCCAGCGCTGCTATGGCGATGCCAACCACGTTCTGCTGTTCAGGGCTCATAGTGAAGATACCTGCGCCAGCCAGGACTAGACGAGACCCCAATCCTATAGCATTACGGGCGACTCCCCCGAAAGTCTGTCTGGACACGGACTCGCACATAACAGGGCTAGTGACATCTGTCCATGAGTTAATACAAAACTACTATTGACCCGGAAATTTGGAAGTGTGATCGTGGTCACATTTTGCCGTCGGTTTCGTGGAAAGGAGGTAATTCGTAGTGGCTTCCACTCCGTCAATTTCGCGAATGCAAGCTGCACATAACACAAGTCTTTATGAGAAGCTCAACACTCAGTGGCACAAACCTGCGCTGCTGACATTTGGGTTCATTGTGATTGCCCATTGGGGGGAACACCTCTTCCAGGCATATCAGGTTTATGTAATGCACTGGCCACGCCCGAAGGCCTTGGGCATGCTTGGTCTGGTGTATCCCTGGCTGGTCAAGTCAGAGACCTTGCATTACGGTTATGCCTTGATCATGCTGATCGGGTTATGGGTGTTGCGCAAAGGATTCAGCGGCCGTTCCTATACCTGGTGGATGGTTGCCTTCTGGGTCCAGTTCTGGCATCACATTGAGCACGGCGCGCTGCAGTGGCAGGCGCTAACGCGCCATTACTGGTTCCACTCGCCTGTGCCGGTGAGCTTCGTGCAGGCGCTGGGATTCCCCAGAGTTGAACTTCACCTTCTCTATAACACAGTGGTTACCATTCCCATGTTTCTCGCGATGTACTACCACATGTTCCCCGCTGAAGGAGAAGAGCAGCATGCGAAGTGCAATTGTGCCTGGCATGCTGATGAGGAGCGGACCGCAGTTGCGGCTTGATTGAGCCTCGGCTGCTCGCAAATCCGGACCAAGGAAATCGGTACATGCTAACCAGATCTTCGGTGGGCGGATGGGATCTACATCTGCTCACTGAAGGATTTTCTTTCTTTTTGCTGCTGGCTTCCGTGGTTGTTCTTCTGGGGGTGGTTGGATGTGACCGGCGGCAGTCGCCCCCCGGAATCATCGTCACCCACGAGATCAAGCCCGCGCCCCTACGAGTCGGCCCGGCTGAAATCACGTTGAGCCTTGCAGACGCTGGCTCGAAGCCAATATCGCGAGCACACATCGCCCTGGAGGCGGATATGGCGCATCCCGGCATGGCGCCTGTTTTCGGCGCGGCCAGAGAAACCGCGCCGGGCCGCTATCAGGGAAGAGTGAGCCTTACAATGGGCGGAGATTGGGTCTTGCTCCTCCACATCACTTTGTCCGATGGCCGAACCGTGGAACGACAGATCGAATTGCACGGGATTGAGCAATAATGCCGACCGAACTGCATACTCCCGCCCTGGAGCTCGAGGAGGTCCACGAATTCGATCTGCTGCGCGTACGCGGAATCAGCAAGCTTCTGGGCTGGAGACATGCACGCACGTTGTTGCAGATCCCTCTGCTTCTGGTGGGCCTGGTGATGGTTCTCGACGGCCTCTTCGGACCGAGCCTTGCCCCCAAGAACATGGCCACCACCTTTACCTGGCTGCACTTCCGCGGCCTGCTGGTTCTAGTAATCCTGGGTGCAGGAAACTTCTTCTGTTTGGCGTGCCCATTCATGCTGGTGCGCAATATCGCCAGGCGGTTGCACCAGCCGCGCCGGAACTGGCCTCGGAAGCTGCGCAACAAATGGCTCTCGATCGTGCTGTTCGTCGCCGTGCTCTTCGTTTATGAGCTCTTTCACCTTTGGTCCTCGCCGTGGTGGACGGCCTGGCTGATCATCGGATATTTCGTCGCGATCCTGGTAGTGGACAGCCTGTTCAAGCACGCTTCTTTCTGCAAGTTCGTCTGTCCCCTCGGGCAGTTTAACTTTGCCGCATCGCTGCTCTCACCTCTCGAAATAAAGGTTAGAGACCAGGCGGTTTGCCACAACTGCGATACCAAGGATTGCATTCGTGGACAGCGCGAGCCGAAGTCAGACCTGGTGGTGATTCAGCGCGGTTGCGAACTGGCGCTGTTTCAGCCGCTCAAGGCGGGCAACATGGATTGCACCTTCTGCCTGGACTGCGTGCATGCCTGCCCGCACGACAATGTGGGCATCCTGAGCCGCATCCCCGCAAGTGAACTTATGACGGATCCAGCGCGCTCGGGCATCGGCCTTTTTTCGCGCCGAAAAGACCTGGCTGCCCTGATGATCGTGTTCACATTTGGTGCGCTGGTGAATGCATTTGGAATGGTCAGCCCGATTTATGTGGTGGAGCGATGGCTTTCGGCCCTGCTGCATGTTACTCAGCGAGCCCCGATCCTTGGTGTGATCTTTGTGTTCTTCCTGATCGTCGAACCGTTTGTGCTACTGGGAGGGGCGGCCTGGATCACCCGGATTTGTGGCGGCAGTAGCCGCCCGCTGGTTCCAACGGCAGTGCGATACAGCTATGCGCTCGCTCCGCTGGGCTTTGGCATGTGGCTGGCGCATTACGGCTTTCATTTCTTTACCGGGGTGCTCACATTCATTCCGGTGATGCAAAGTGCGGTTGCGAGCCTCGGGCGAAACCTTCTGGGCAATCCGCTCTGGACGTGGACGGGCATTCCTGTGAGGTTCGTTCAGCCCATCGAGCTGGGTTTTATCGGACTGGGTTTCGCCGGATCTTTGCTGCTTACGCATCGCCTTGCGGAAGATGATTGTGCAGAGCATCCCATGCGGGCTTTCATTCCCTGGGCAGCGGTTTGTCTTCTGATTGGTCTGGCATCGGTGTGGCTGATGTATCAGCCTATGGAAATGCGGGCTACGTTCATGATGAGCTAAAGAACTGCAGGGGGCTGCGAAAACAACGTGTTAAGTCGAGCAGCAGTACGGGCCAGGTTCCGGAGAAACGCGATTGCGGTTGCATTTCTCTCGTTGGCCATGGCAATGCCGTTGCAGGCGCACATCGGGCCGCCATTCCCGGTCCTCGAGCACAAGCAAGTGGGGCCGTTCATCATTTCGCTGTGGACCCACCCCGACCTTGGTACAGGAACATTTTTCGTGATCGTGGATCCCGCGCCCAGGACCACTTTGCCGAAAGACCTGAAAGTGCGCATTGCCGTCCAACCGGAAACGGGGCGTCTGCCGGAGAGGACCTATGACATGTGGCGCGACCCGGTACGCGACCAGGTGGAATTCGACAACAATGTTGTAGAGTTCGATAAACAGGAATATTGGCGGGTACGCTTGATTTTGGAGAGCTCTGCCGGGGGAGGCGAAATCCTTTCCCGCGTTGAACCAACGCCCACGGGCTTGGGCAAATGGGACCTCGCCCTATACACTTTTCCATTCGCTTTCATCGCCTACATGTGGCATCGAGGCATATCGCGCCGCAAAAAGCAGATGAGGAAACGGGCGGAAGCCAGGAAAGCTGCGCAAGTCGCGACTGTGGCGGCTCCGGATTCGCCGGAGCAGAGGAACTGAGGGGCGATGAAGACCGCGCGGCTCAGTGTGCCAACACGAATGGCCAGGGATCGTTTTATAGCTCGCAATTCAGCCGTCATCTCGGTCCTTCGGCTATGGCCAGCCGTGTTCTTCGTTGCAGCAGCACTACTGACTGGATGTAACTCCGGCTTACAGCTACCCGCGAAGGGCTCACCGGAATACATCAACGTTGTCAGGACTTTCTACGTCGGCTTGTCTGCACTGCAGGTCGGTGACGATGTGCGAGCAGATGACAAACTGGCAGCGCTGGTAAAGCTCGCGCCCGGAGAACCGGCGGGATGGGCAAACTGGGGCGTGCTGGCGTTGCGCCAGCGCAACTATGAGGCGGCGGCGCAACGATTGCAGCGTGCGCACCAGGCGGCGCCTCAGGACGACCACATCGAATACCTGCAAGGCTTAATGGAAAGCCAACGGGGAAATTCGGCAGAGGCGATCAACCATCTTCGCAAGGCCGTAGAGCTAAATCCGCAGAACCTGCGTGCGGTCTACCAACTGGCTGAAGAAGTGGAACGCCAGGGCGGAGACAACAGCGAGGCCGAAGTCCAAAGCACAATCGAGAAAATTCTGGCCTCGCATCCGGACAATCTTGCAGCACTAGTTGAGTTAAGCCGCATCGCAGCCAAACGTGGCGACGAGAACACTCTCAAATCTGCTGTGGCCAGGCTCGCCGCGCTTTCTCCGGACTGGCCGCCGGAAGCCAGGCAACAGCTTGCCCAACTTCAGAGCACGATCGCCAGTTCGGGCGCGCGCGCTGCGGGCACGCGAACCGCGTTCCTAAAGAATGTGCTCATGCGTGTGCCAGAGTATCGTCTGAGCCTGTCTGCACTTAAAGCGCCTCCCGGAGACGAAGCCCAGCCTTTTAACCACTTTTTGAAAATGGAGTCGCCATCTTTTCAGCCCACCGCACCCGACCCCTCTCTTTCGTTCAACCCCGAACCGCTTCCCGGCGGGCCAGCGGGGCGCTGGGACTGGGTTGGCGCAGTTTCGCTGGGCACGAGCGGTCCGGCAACTGCGATCGAGGCCGATGCCCAAAACGTACACTTGACCACCGGGCCCGTGCTTGCTTTCCCGGGAGGAGCCGCGAATACGCCGCCGTCGCCGGAAGGTATTTTGGGAATTGATTTCACCTACGACTTCAAAACGGATCTTGTTCTGGCTGGGGCCGGTGGAGTTCGTTTCTTCCGGCAGGACACTCCCGCCACATTCACGGATGTAACTGCCGCAACCAAGCTGCCACGCGCTGTGCTGGCAGGAAAGTATCTGGGCGCCTGGGCGGCCGACATCGAGGCCGACGGCGATCTTGATGTCGTCGTGGGAGCCAGCGCCGGTCTTCCCACAGTGCTCAGAAACAACGGGGACACTACGTTCGCGATCATTCATCCCTTCGCGGGAGTTTCTGGCCTGCGTGCGTTTGTCTGGGCTGATCTCGACGGCGATGGCAATCCCGACGCTTCGTTGGTCGATGGCGAGGGCCATCTGCACGTCGTCATCAATGAGCGCACCGGCCAGTTCAAGGAGCGCGCCGTTCCTTCCGGATTGCCACCGATCAGGGCGATCGCCACAGCGGATGTCAGCGGCGATGGGATTTTGGACCTGCTGGTTGTGCAGGCCGACGGGAAGATCATTTCGCTGTCCGACAGAGATGCGGGCAAGACGTGGGATGCAGCAACGCTTCTGACTGTGCCTGATGCCAGTTTCCTTCAAGATGACGTTCGCCTCCGCATCGTCGACCTTGACAACAACGGAGCGCTCGACCTGCTGCTGGCGCGAGCGTCTGGATCAGGTTCCACGCAAAACGGAGCCCTCGTATGGCTGGGCGATGGAAAGGGAAACTTCATCGCCGTTCAGGCTCAGACTCCGGCCCGCGTTTTCGACGCAGCCGACCTGAACGGTGATGGTCGTCTCGATCTGCTGGGATTAGACAACAAAGGAGCAGCATTCCTGGCCGTCAATCGCGGATCAAAGAATTATCACTGGGAAATAATCCGCCCGCACGCAAAGCAGGCGACCGGGGATCAGCGAATCAATCCGTTTGGCGTCGGAGGAGAAATCGAGGTCCGTTCCGGCCTGCTCGTACAAAAGCAACCGATCACCGGCCCCCTTCTGCACTTCGGACTGGGTGACCAGACCGGAATCGATTTGGCGCGGGTGGTCTGGCCGAACGGCTCAGTGCGCGCGGAGTTCGACTTAAAAGCCGACCAGGAAGTAGTGACCGAGCAGCGGCTGAAAGGGTCTTGTCCGTTTCTGTTCGCCTACAACGGCAAGCAAGT
This sequence comes from Terriglobia bacterium, assembly GCA_963803605.1. GTDB lineage: Bacteria > Acidobacteriota > Terriglobia > Terriglobales > Acidobacteriaceae > JAIQFF01. The sequence goes on along the minus strand of CAWDNG010000018.1, from coordinate 18,091 downwards.
CGACTTCGTGAAAGACGCGGTGCCGTGGAGCTCCGCAATCGGACTCAAGATCAATACGATTGGTACGGCGCGCGTCGAAACCACGGAGGAGTGGTACAAGATCAGTCCAAACGAACTGGCTCCCCACGACGGATATTACGATCTGCGCTTCACCGCAGAGTTGTGGGAAACCTACTATTATGACTATCTCAATCTCATGACCGTGGACCATCCGGCAGGCACGGATATTTTCGTAGATGAGCGTTTCGTGATTCCGCCCTCCAAGCTTGCCATCACCACAGTCGAAAGTCCTCACGAGATTGCTCGTGCCGTGGATGACAACGCCAAGGACGTTACGGATATCGTGCGCACACTGGATGGCAAATACCTGGATACATTCGGGCGGGGCCAGTACCAGGGTGTGACACGCGATCATTATGTGGAGGTGGATCTCGGCGACGATGCTCCGGCCAGCGGCCCGCTGTTTTTGATCGCTCGCGGTTGGATGCATCCCACCGACTCCTCGGTCAATGTGGCGTTGGCGCAAGGGCGTCACCATGCGGCTCAAGGATTGAGTCTCGAGGTGCCGGACGGGCGTGGCGGTTGGGTGGTGGAGCTCTCAAATCTCGGCTTCCCCGCCGGACGAAAGAAGATTTGCCTGTTCGATCTGACCAACGTGTTTCGTCCCGGGACGCCGCGCAAGCTTCGCCTGCGTACCAACCTCGAGATTTATTGGGACCAGCTTCAATGGGCAAGAGGGATCCCGAATTCAGCTCTGAAGATCACCCGCATAGAACCGGGGATGGCGGATCTCCACTATCGCGGCTATTCCGTCATAAGCCAGGCGAACCCATCGTCGCCCGAACTGCCCGACTACAATCATCTGGAAGGAACCAAGCAGCGCTATCGCGACCTTACCGGCTACTACACACGGTATGGCGACGTCCGCGAGTTGCTCGACAAGGTGGACGATCGCTACGTGATCATGAATTCCGGAGAAGAGATGACGTTGCGTTTTGCCGAGCAATCCCCGCCTCCTGCCGGATGGGTGCGCGACTATGTGATCGCCGGCGACGGCTGGATAAAGGATGGTGATTACAACTCGACCTTCTCGAAAACCGTGCTGCCTTTGCCCTATCACGCGAAGAACCTGTACGTTACGCCTCCGGGCCGGCTCGAGCAGGAGTGGGTCTACCAGCATCATCCGGAAGACTGGCAGACCTACCAGACCCGTTATGTCTCTGACGAGGTCTTTGATGACGCGCTGAGAAAGACGAAATGAAGTTGAGTATCCGAAAACTGGTTCTGATCCTGCTTTTCATCGGCCTGCTGGCTACTCCGCGGGTCATGCAGTGGTGGTCCGCCCGGCATAACGAAGACTCCACGCTCGACGCAAACGCCGCGCTGGCGCGTCACGGGTTCTATCTGCAGGAAGTTTCGCATGCCGCCGGGGCGGACTTTGTGCATCAGGGCCCCACGCTCGATCACAAGCTCGACCCCATCATGCCGGAGGTGGCGTCGATGGGCGCCGCGGTCTCCATTGTGGATTTTGATCGCGACGGCTGGCCTGACATATACGTGACCAACAGCGCCATCGGCAGCAAGAATGCCCTCTATCACAACAACCAAGATGGAACTTTCACCGATGTCGCCGAACAGATGGGCGTGGCGAACGTGAATCAGGATGGCACTGGCGTTTCTATGGGTGCGGTCTGGGGTGACTACGACAACGACGGCTATGAAGATCTGTTTTTGTACAAGTGGGGCAAGCCTGAGCTTTTTCACAATGATCACGGGCGCGGCTTCACTCCCGTCACCGGGCAGGCGGGGCTACCGCCGTGGGTAAACGCCAACACCGCGCTCTGGCTGGACTACGACGGTGATGGCAAGCTCGATCTGTTCATCGGCGGCTACTATTCCGAGAACATTGATCTCTGGCATCTCAGGAACACGGAGATTATGCCGGAGAGCTTCGAATACGCCAAGAACGGCGGCCGAAAATACTTACTCCGCAATCTTGGAAACGGCAAGTTTGAGGATGTCACGGAGAAAACTGGCATCGACAGCCACCGCTGGGCATTGGCCGCATCGGCCGCTGATCTGCGCGGCACCGGACATCCGGACCTCTTTATTGCCAATGACTACGGCATCTCCGAGTTGTACTTCAATGACGGCACGCGTTTCCACGAGGTTGGGGAGCAGACGGGGGTTGGCTTTGCTCCGAAGAGCGGCATGAACGCGGCCTTCGGAGATGTTTTCAATCGGGGACAGTATTCGGTTTATGTCAGCAACATCTCGGAAAACGGAGTGCTCATTCAGGGCAACAATCTCTGGGTGCCAGAAGAAGGCACATCAGGAAGCGGGCTCAAGTACGAAAACATGGCCCGCGACCTGGGGGTCGAACTGGGAGGATGGAGTTTTGGCGCTCAGTTCGGCGACCTTAATAATGATGGCAACCTCGACCTGTTTCTCACCAACGGCTACGTTTCACTCGACCGAAACCGCGATTACTGGTACGACTTCTCCAAGATTGCCGGCGGGCATACATCCATCATTTCCGATGCACGCAACTGGCCGGCCATGGACGGACGTAGCCTCTCCGGCTATCAACACAAGAATCTGTGGCTGAATGACGGCGCCGGACGCTTTGTAGATGTGGCCCAGTCTGTGGGAGTCACGGACACGCACGACGGACGCTCGGTCGCCATGGCAGACTTATGGAACCGCGGTGTGCTCGACGTGGTGGTAGCGAACCAGCGCGGACCGCTGTTGATCTACAAGAACGTGGTCGCGCCCGACAATGGGTGGATCGAGTTCCAACTGGAAGGAAGCAGCAGCAACCGCAGCGCTATCGGCGCGGAGGTCATATTGTTTTGGAATGGCCAGCGCCAGGTACAGGAAGTCTCCGGGGGTAGCGGCTTTTGCGCGCAGAATGATCGCCGTCTGCACTTTGGCCTGGGCAAGGATCCACGGATCGAAAAGGCGGTGATTCGTTGGCCGTCGGGTAAGAGCCAGACCCTCAACAATCTTTCCGCCGGTCAGCGCTACGACCTGAAAGAGCCGTCATGAGCCAGATGGGCATACCCACAGCCCCAGCGCCTTCCCTTGCAGCGCCCTCAAAGAAGGCGCTCATGGACAGCCGCTACGTTGCGCCTGTTTTCATCACCTGCATTCTGCTGGTCGGGCAAGTGACCTTCGGGATTCTCGAAAGCTATCCCAGGACTTTGCTCGCCATTGGCACCAGCATTGCGGCTGAATTGGTATTGGGACGCCTGTTCCTGAATAAGTGGCCTCATCCCGCCAGCGCCTACATTTCGGGAATCAGCGTCGGCATCCTGCTGCGCTCGCCCGCGTACTGGCCGTACGCTCTGTGCAGTCTCATTTCCATCACGTCGAAATACGTGCTGCGAATCAAAGACCGCCACATCTGGAATCCTTCGAATTTTGGCGTGTCTGCCATGCTGTTTCTGGCGCCAGCAACCGTTGCAAGCCTGAGTATCCAGTGGGGCAACTACCTTCTGCCCATGGTTGTAATTTGGGTTTTGGGCTTCCTGATCGTGTGGCGGGTGCGGCGGCTGCACATTACGGCGACGTATGTGGTCTCATTCTTTGTCTTTGCCTTTTTGCGGAGTTGGATTCTGCACGAACCGTGGCAATCCGAGATTTCTCCCATCACCGGGCCGATGTATCAGCTCTTTATCTTCTTTATGATCACCGATCCGAAGACCACGGTGCGCTCAAAGCGTGCACAGTGCCTGGTCGCTTTTCTCATCGCAGTGGTCGAGACAGGCTTACGCTTCTTCCAGAGCGTGTATGCACCGTTCTATGCCTTGTTCATAGTGGGGCCGATCGCCAATTCGATCGAGATATGGATGGACTCGCGGCGCAACCTAACGACGACCGCGGCAGTGGCGAAAGGCGCATGAGCGTCAGCCTTCTTCAGAACGAATTCATACCGGCGCCACGTCGCAGGTTACTAATCGGAGCGCTGGCCATCGCGGTGGTTTTGCTGCCTGGGTGCAAAAGCAAACCTGCCACAGAGGCGCCCGCTTCAAGCGCGCCTGCGAGCCAGAGTCCTCCCGTGGCTGCAGTTAACGCTCCCGCTGCACCTGCCCCGCCGATCCCTCCTGCGTCAGCGAAGCCAGCACCCACGCCGATTCGGCCCTCGGGCCCGATTCAGTTCACCGACGTGAGCGCATCCGCCGGTATCCACTTCAAGTACAACAGCGGGGCCTTCGGCAACAAATATTTGCCAGAGACGATGGGTCCTGGGGTCTGCGTTCTGGATTACAACAATGACGGCTGGCAGGACATCCTGTTTGTCAATTCGATGGATTGGCCGGGTCACAAATCCGGCAAATCTTACTCTGCGCTCTACCACAACAACCATGACGGCACCTTTGCCGATGTGACGCGCCAGGCCGGCCTGGCCGTGGAAATGTACGGCCTCGGATGCACGGTGGGCGATTATGACAATGACGGAAACGTGGACGTCTACATTACAGCGGTTGGCAGCAGTCATCTGTTCCGTAATTTGGGGAAGGGCAAGTTCGTGGACGTCACTGCCAAAGCGGGCGTTGCCAGCCCGGGATTCGCGACGAGCGCGGTGTGGTTCGACTATGACAACGACGGGAAACTCGATCTCTTCGTTGCCCATTACGTGAAGTGGTCGCTCGACACTGACCAGTACTGCTCCCTGACGGGCAAGGGAAAATCCTATTGCACGCCGGAAGCCTACAAAGGCGAGAGCTGCGAGCTGTTTCACAACAAAGGGAAGGGTACGTTTGAGAACGTCACCAAGCGAGCCGGGCTTCAGGACGCTACTGGCAAGTCTCTGGGCATCGCCTTGCTGGACTACGACGAGGACGGCTATCTCGATCTTTTCGTAAGCAATGACACCCAGCCCAACAAGCTCTACCGCAACAATCACGACGGCACATTTTCCGATGTAGCGGTTCCCGCCGGCGTCGCCTACAGCGAAGCCGGAACTTCGCGTGCGGGCATGGGCACCGACGCCGGAGACTACGATGACTCGGGGCATCAAGGACTGGTCGTCGGAAATTTTGCCAACGAAGGTATGGCTCTGTACCACAGCGACGGACCCGGCCTGTACACCGATGAAGCAACCGCCGCCGGCCTCGCACGAATGACGATGTCGTCGTTGACATTCGGCACTCTGTTCTTTGACTATGACCTTGACGGACGGCTGGACATTCTCGCCGTCAATGGGCATGTTGCCGACGACATCAGCCAATTGCAGCCGACCATCAAATACGCCGAACCCGCGCTATTATTCCGCAACGAAGGCCGGAAGAAGTTCGAGGATGTCACCGCGAAAGTCGGCCGCTCGCTGCAGCAGCCAATCGTCGGACGCGGCACGGCCTACCTTGACTACGACAACGACGGCGATCTCGACCTGCTCATTATGGACAATCGCGGCAACGCTCGCCTACTGCGGAATGACAATGGCAACCAGAACGACATGCTGCGACTCAAGCTTGTTGGCACAAAATCGAACCGCGATGCTATTGGCGCGAAGGTCACCATCACGGCGAACAAAGGCGAGCATCCCTTCGCGATGGTCAAGACGGGCTCAAGCTATCTCTCGCAGAGCGAATTGCCGCTGACTTTTGGACTCGGCAAACCAGGCGCGCAGAAGAAGAGCGTCAGCCTGGCGATAATATGGCCCAGCGGACGAAAAGACCTGCTCTCGAATGTCGAAGTCGATCAGTTGGTGACGATCGAAGAAGGCAAGGGTATTACTTCGAGCCAAGCGATCGTCTACGTGAAAGCGCGACCCTGACCTGCTCCTGGAGTATCGGAGTTCGTCGAACAATTGCCGACAATTTGGAACTGATTGCCTTCACTCTGAGGGTGGAGGTTTACCGGCTACGCTACTACCAAGTCAGCCATGGCAGCCGCCTTGCGCGAAATGTGAGAACTATTGCGTATTTCGGCGAAGTTTAAGACTTGCGCAATGTTTCCTGGATACACCCTCTGGATAAGTCGGTAGACTTACAAGCAGGGCGATCTCGAATCTGTCGCCGTAGTTGACCCAGTAAACTGGTAGGAGAAGATGTATGCGGAAGCAGCTTGCTCTTTGTTCAGCGATCCTTTTGTTGTCGAGCCTTGCCATGGCGCAAATGGCCTCGGGGAATGTCTCGCAGAGTTCCAATCCGCGGTCCGAGGTTATTGACGCCCAGAATTTTCTCGCGCAACGAACCTTGGAAGGTTGTGTCGTGCAGCAAGGCAGCGATGACCTGCTGGTTCCAAAGCACGGCCGGCCACTGCAGTTGTCGTCCATCGCCGGCGAGAACCTGAGCCCGAACATCGGGCGCCAGGTTAAGGTGCACGGCCGCGAGACGTACGCGCCCGAAGGCGCAAACCCGGAAGCCGATTACGCCGTGGCCGCCGAACAGATTGAAGTGGTAGCCCAATCCTGCCCGGTCAACTGGAATGAGAAGTGGGTCCGCCACAGCGCTTCGAGACCTTAGGAACGCTCCCGACGCCGATCGGTTTACGGCAGGAAGTAGCGGATCGAGGTGAGCATCACGCTGTCGAGCCCCTTCGGGGCGCCTCCTAAGCCCGCCCACGTTCCCCGGTGCAGGTACTCGTACTGTGCGCCGTATTGCAAAGTGCCAAAGGGGCCGATTCGGGTGGTAACTTGGTTGCCTTCCAACGAATGGACGGCGCGATGCTGGCCTCGATTCAGATTGCGGAACACAAGGCCCGAGCAGCCGCGACCTTCCGGCGACCAACCAAAGTTTTCGAGGACGGCATCAATCTTATGCATCTCAACTATCTACTCGCCTTCGATGGGGTCATTGCGTCTCGAGGCGGCATTCCACTGATCGAGAAGGGGCGATTGTCGGCGCAATCGGTTGTTCGGGAGGCACGGATTCCCAGGATGAAATCGTCAGCAAGGCCGGCGCGGCAGTCATTAATCAACTGCCGGCTAGTACTACTGTATTATAAAAAAGGAGCTCCACAAAAAGGACAACCCGAGAGTTGTCGGAGCAGAACTCGTGCGATGGTTTGTCGAAGCGTAGCGATGGACCAGGGGTTATGCCGCTCCATGCGTACTGGGCGAACCCCGAGGGCGGAACTTGAGCGGCATTTCGGCGACGGGTAAGTCCACTTGACCGGCGCGAGCGGAGGGGGAAAAACGGCTCCGTTCGGCCACCAGGAACCCATAGGCCGCAATACAGAGAGTCGCATGATGGTGAAAGCCGCGCCAGCCTCGTCCTTCATAATGGCCCAGGCCGAGTTCTTGCTTCAGTTCTTCGTAATCACGCTCGATGATCCAGCGCTGCTTGGCCAAGCGCACCAGATCGGCAAGCGGGGTGTCGGCGGGCAAAGTCGATAACCAGTACTTGGTCGGTTCGGCTTCCGCTTTCGGCCACTCGATCAGCAGCCACTCCTCGGGGCGGGGCTCGCTGCTCCAGTAATCGCGGTGTGCGGGACGCAGGCGCAGGGCCGCAAACCGGGAACGCAAGGGCTTACGAGTTCCTTGCCGCCAGCCCACCGTCTTCCAGGCAGAGGCAGCCAAGCTCATCGCCAACTCGCGCACCGGAAGCGGATTGTGCTGGCCATCGCGGCGTAGCAACTTGGTGGGGCGTCCGATTCCTTTCCACTTTCGTTGGGGTAGCGGTGCCTGGCCTGGTTTCCATACGCTCACCGACGACGGGATGCCCACTACGTACAGCAAACCTAATTCGGTGATGCCATCGCGAAATCCGGTGTCGTTGCCATAGGCGGCGTCCGTCAGTACCGGAGCGGTGGGGATCTCTCGGTCCAGGGCAGTGCGAATTTGTTGCAAAGCAATTTCTGGCTTGGTTTGAAAACTGATTTCCGGCGGTATGCCCGTGGCTTTCCTCCGCTTCTTATCGTGAACCCACACTTCGGGTAAGTAGAGACGCCAGGCAATCGGCAAACTCACCTCTCGGGTGCTGACCGATAAACTCACCGCCACCCGGCAGTTCTCTTGCTTGCCCACCTGCCCACAATACTGTCGGGTCACTCCTACCGAATGCATCCCCTTCTTCACCAACCCAGTGTCATCGACGATCCAGGCTTCGATCGGTCCTGGCTTCTGCATGGCGGGTAAGGCGTACTGGCGCACGTTGTCGGGACAGAGGCGGGCCGCCATCGGTTCCACACTCTTGCGTTCCCCGGGAAGCAGCAAGCCGGTGCAATAGGACTTCAGAGGGACCACGCGATCCAGGTGCCCCGCGGCTTGCGCCAGGCGATTCAGATAGGCCGCCAAGCGTTTTTGCTGGGCGCCTGGCGCAACAGAATGGGCACTCATGACCAGCAACTTAACATTAAAGAATGGCAGACCGGGTGGTCTTTCAGCTCAAAGGTATCCAGTTTATAACACAGTAGTACTAGGAACAATTGATCCGGATCTTGCGAAAAGGTTGGGGGCGCGATGGTGCGAGGCACGACCTCGCACCGTGCGGGTCGATTGCGAACACAAATTGTTGTGATCTTCAGAGAAGAATGACGGGCTGTCTTCGGCGCTATTTGACGTTCGCGCAGCGTCGCCGCCCCCGGCAGGCGATCCGGGACCATTTTCTCCATTCGAATCGAAACTTGTATATAATCCGCCGATGCAAGGAATACCCTGGAGCACAATTGCGCTCGGCGCGCTGTTGCTAATCTCGACCCGCTCAACAGGAGGACAGGAAGTGCAATCTCCGCAACCTGAAAAGTCGAAGCCGCCTGTCAAAGTGGAGCAGCGGGGGCGCATCCTTGGAATCGGCGGTGTCTTCTTCAAATCCGCTAATCGTGATCAGATGCGCGAATGGTATTCGAAGCATCTTGGACTCGCTGACAAAGGCCAGGGCGTGATGCTTCCGTGGCGCGAACACGACGACCCGCAAAAGGAACACGTTACCGTTTGGACCGTTTTTCCCGCCTCCACCAAGTATTTCGATCCCAGCCCCGCACCGTTCATGATCAACTACATCGTGGACGATATGGATGCTTTGCTCGACCGCTTAAAACAAGAGGGAGTAAAGATTGACGCCAAGCGAATGGATGAATCCTACGGTCGCTTTGCCTGGATCTATGACTCGGATGGAAACAAGATTGAGCTCTGGCAGCCCCTTCCCGCAAAGCCCTAACTTGTTTGTCGCCGGCAGCAAGCAAACCAGGTACGAAACGCTCGCTGAGGCCAAAGTCCCGTTTCCCCACCTCATGACTTATTTCGTGTCGGGTATCGAGTTCGTTGGCGGATCCAAGTTGCTTGCCCCGGAGATGGCGAAGAATAGGCTGAGCGAAACGCGTTCCAGCAGGATGGCATATTGTTCCAAATCACTGCTACCCAGCAGTGCAAACTGGACCAACCGTTTCCGATCCATCTCTTATTCCTCCATCGGTTTCGGCTTCGAGATCATGTGTCCATCCGTTCGACCCATTGAGCGCGCCATGCAGGAGCCACGAATGGAATCCGCAAAGTACTGTGTTTCCCGCGCAACTTTGTCGTCCCTGAACTCCATGATGCTCACGGTGTAGGACGGCTTGGCGTCATACGTCAGGATGAATCGGTAACCCAAAGATCACCGCCGCCAATGGATTCGTCGGACAGCAAACCGCTTTTTGCTCGGCTGGCTGGCGCGTTGGTTCTGTATGTTGCTTCGACCGCGGGTTCGCTCGCCTGACTGCGGGTATTCCAGCACGGCATCCTCGTGATAGATGAAGTGCTCGGTTTCAAAATCGTTGGCATCGGACGCCGCCCAATGCTGATCCAGTGCCGCATGGATCTCTTGATCTCTCTATGTTTTGTTGATCGTTCATCTTGCGCCTCCAATTTGCAAAATGCTTGCTTGGACTCGCTGAGGTATTCCAGTCCAAGCGGCCCCATCGCGGTTACTTGCGTGACGTACTCGCCGGATTTTGCCCAGTGGAAATGGGGCGTGTTGCCGGGGAGAATGATCACGGCGCCGGGCGGATAAGCTTCCACTTACTCGCGTCGAATTCATCACCCAATCCGATATAAAAGACGCCGGAAATCACGGTATAGACTCGATCCTCCGGGTGCTTATGAGGCATCAGCTTCGCGCCGTGAGGTGCTTTGACCCTGATTGTGTAAGGGCCTGGCTCCGAGGCGCTGACCCACGACGACGGCCAGCCGGACGGAAGGTGGGCGCCGGAAACGGTTTCCAATCGACATCTTCGGACAAAATGGCTTTAAAAAGCTCCTGTCGAGTTGGTGAGGCTGGACTTCGCTTTGCTGAGCATGCTTTACGGCGCTGGCTTTCTGAGGCATACAAGCCTCCGTCATGCAGAAAATGTAAAACATCACCACAGACCTTCGAAACATGTCCGCCAAGATCGACAGCGAACCCGTCCAGCCTCGACGTCCCGGCGTTCAGGACCGCCTCGACCGCCCGCCTAGCGCGCGATTTGGCTGAGGTAGTATGCCAGCCGATTTTCCACATCCCCAGGTTTGTGGAAGCCGCGCGCCATCAGCTGTTTGATCCCATCCTGGGTAGCGGGTCTGCCCAGCGAAGCGATGCACGCGTCCCACCCGGCGCCCAGCTCGACATCGGGCGGCAGGCTGGTGTTGACGAGGCGCTTGGTTTGGGCGATCGCCCACTTGTCGAACTTGGCGATCCGGGTCGCGAGCGCCTCTACGAACGCGTCCAGCTCCGCGTCGGGCAGGGCGCGATTGATGTAGCCATACGCCTCGGCTTGATCTGCTCTGATGTCTTCCGAAGTCAAGAGCGCACCTCGAGGGCGCGATTTCGGCCTATGAGTTCGGGAGGCCGAGCCATGGGGCCGCCGCCGGCGACCATCCCCACGCCCACCTCCCATTGCGAGATGATGGCCTTTTCGCGGCTGGCGAAACTCATGTCGCAAGCCAGCGTGATCTCACTGCCGTTGCCGGTCGCACGTCCGCGGATGAGCGCGATGGAGGCAACTGGCAGGCGGGTCAGACGTACAAGAAAGTCCGGCCAGGGCGGCAAGCCCGCGGGACCCGCCGGCATTGCGGTCAGGTCCTCAAGCCTGGCCTGGAAATCGGAGTGATTCAGGAAGTAGTCGTCCACCGCACTGTCGAAGACCACGACCCTGACCTGCTCGTCGGCCTCGAGAGCGCCGATGACTTCCTGGAACTGCTTGACCATTTCCGGGCCCATGACGTTGATCGGCGGATTGTCGATCGTAATGCGCCAATATGCAGGCGACCGTCGGGCCACGCGAATCTGCGCTTGCTTTTCAGGTGCGTTCGGTTTTGTCGTTGTGGTTTCCGCTGTGGCGCTTGTAGCGGTGGTTTCGACTGTGCAACCGCGAGCCCAATCTGCCGGTTCCTTCATTTTGATCAAAGCGGGTCGATTGCTGGATCCACGCACCGGAAACGTCCTCGCGCCCGCCGCTGTTCTGGTCGAAGGCGACAGAATCAAGCAGGTTTTGGCCCTCCTTCGCAGATTCATACTCCGGTCGGAACAACAATCATCGACTTAGGCCATGCCACCCTGCTGCCGCGATTGATCGACAGCCATACGCACCTATTTCTGGATGTCATTGTGCCGCCTGAAGCGGAAAGTCGGCGCCATCAGAATGTAGAGTTTGCGCCGAGCTTGCTGCTGGCGATTGTTGAATCCCCAAGCAAGCGTGCGCTGATGGGCGCACAGTTGGCGAGAGAAGATTTACAGAGCGGCATTACCACTGTTCGCAACCTTGGTCATTCAGGTATTGATGGCGATACCGAACTGCGTGACGCAATCAACGCCGGCCGCGTACCCGCCTTCGCAGACATCCGCTCATCCGCAGCCACATAAATGATCCCGAATCGGTCTAGCCGACTGAACAACTCCCTGTACTGCAGCAAATAGGTATCGAACCCCGAGGGCTACCCCGTGCCGCCATCCACAGAACGAAACCGACCACAGACGGAGGCGCGCTCGACGCGCCGGAGAGAAACAGCGGAAACTTGTCGACGAAATAACGTATGGTGGTAGTGCGACCGTGTGGCGATCGGCAGATCCGCTGCGGAAGGTGGCCTTGATTCAGGCCGAGTCCACCGACAAAATAGTCCAGTTTCTCGACCTCTGTGGCTGAATAAATGATGCTCCTGGCGGGCGAGAACGAAGTCCAGGCCCATCAATTTTATCTTCACCGGAAAGGGTTGACGCCCGCGGCGGATTGCGGTTGTCTTCCTCCCCGATGGCCGAAAAATGGCTTGGCTCCCACGTGATAGATCTGCGTACGATTGGCTGATTCGTGAACGCGGACGTGTCCTTGGAAGACCCCTTGCTCGATCAAACCGCTCGGCATTTCCGCCCTCACTTAAACGGCCGCTTAGTTCTTCCGAAATGCTTTCGCCTGTCCGCAAACAACTGCTTCTAGATGTGAGCTAGCTTGCGGCCAGTCTCTTTTAGAAACAGGTTGCGCGCGGCGACGTAGACACCGGCAAACACATTGAAAAAAACGGCGGCGGCGTAAATCGCGATTTGGGAACCGTACTTTTCGATCAAGAGTCTGCGGAACGGAAACAAGAACGCGCACTCCTGGACTAGGAAGAATAGAAGAGCTATGAACAGGATGGTCGTCGCAAAAAGGACATTGGCAATCACGGGTGCGCCTCCTTACTGGAAGAGAGGTGCCCTATGCGGGCACCTCGTCCTGAACCGGTTCGGCATCGAGGTTTTCGGCGGCCGAGCGGGGAGTGTGTTCGAGCTTCGTGATCGAGCGGGCCCGCACTTCGGACGCGCGACGCTTGGTTTCGCCCGCCACATATTCGCGGCTCTGGAGCTGGCCTTCGACTTCGATGTGTGCACCCTTGGTGAGCGACCTGGCAGATTCCGCCAAGCGGCCAAAGGCGACTACGCGGTGCCAATCGGTGCGCGAGACGAACTCGCTCGACCGCTTGCCTTTATACGAGCTCTTAGTTGCGAGCGAAAGGACGACAATGGGTTTCTGGTTAGAGTTGGTGTGCTCGACCGCGTTCGCGCCGAGGAAGCCTTTGAGGGTAATCGTGTTCTTGTAAATCGACATGTTGTTTCTCCATTTCTGTCCTGATCTACTCAGGGCACACCTGGGCGAAGCCATGCGGGAGGTCCCGGCTCCCCAGCCCAACGTCTGCTTTCTCGGAGGGACCTGCAAGAAATCTCCCCGCAGGGCTTGGCCGCGTTTCTTGCGGCAGATTTGTTGTGGGAGACCTAGACCCGGAGGGCCTGCGGAAGCAGAAGACGGCCGTGGCGCCGGGCGCCGGAAAAGCCCCGAAGCAGTGCCGGAGTAGAGCAGGGCGGAAATCAGAGCATGTCCGAGGCCAGACTCGATCACCTTCTCTGTGCCCCAGGACGCGATCATGCCTAACCGCGACATAACCGGCCCGGCACCAAGGGAAAGTGAGGGAGCAGGCTCAGAGCTCCGCTGTGATGAACACGATGCAGACCGCATCATGCAGGAGAGCGTTAGCCGGGCCCGGGAAGGATGAAACCAAGGATGAACTAGGACGCAGGAATCCTTGCTGATCTCATGAGCTACCAGCTGCACCCGAAGAGCGTTGACTACACGATGAAGACCGATCTTTCCGGCAAGGAGGTGGATTCCTTCTGGGGTGAGCTTGGCTGGGCCCTTCTCGAGATGATGAATGCCGGCTTGGCAGAGTGGACTCTCGAACCTGTCTTAAGAAGCTTGACCGCTAAGATTCAGTAGATCGGACAGCGCCAAACGTCAGCGACGGATTCAGAGGAATAGAAACGTTATGATTCCAGTGGCTCGTTGTCGCTGGGAGCAGCGATACCCAAGAAGACGAGAACGGCACGATTCACCCGCACCATGTCCTCGTCAGCAAGGCGGCCAACGCGTGCGCCGATCTTTGATTTCGGAACACTCGTGATCTTATCCACCATCAGCCGGCAAACAGCGCGAAGCCCGTTGCTTTCGTTGGGCTCGACCGGCAACCGAAACAGAGGAGCATCGGTTGGGTCGGAAGTGAAGGCGCATACCGTGATCGAATCCGTCATGTCAAAACGGTCATCTTGAAGAATCACAACTGGACGGGGCTTCCCAGCATAGTCCTTGCCGCCCGCAACGGTCCAAATTTCACCGCGCTTCACACCGCGCACCAATCAGAGACAGCGTCGATGAAGTCTTGGTCCTCCTTTGCGTGAGGACTATTGGCAACAGCCAGCGACTGCCGATGTGCTTCTGTCACAAAAGCAGGCGAGCGCATGTCGGGGACCCAAATCTGGATAGGCCGTAACCCCTGTTGACGAAGGCGTTTGCGGTGCGCTCTGACCTTATCCCGAGACGACTTGGAGTGAGTTCGTGCTCGCATTTTACCTCCCTGCATGGTTACATGTAACCTACCACAGGTACCCGCTAAAATCAAAGCCCGCAGAAAAGATGAATGAGGGCACGTTGCGCTGGCTGCGCCCAACAGCAGCGCATTACTGCGGGTCTCCAGTTGATCCGAAGCCCTGCGTTCCCACTTCTTTCAGCGGGATCCCGGCCGCCGTATTTGTTTTGGTAGTCATGGCAGTGCGACCAAGCGACCAAGAATGGCTCGGTCAAAGTGTTGGGGTACTTCAACAGCTTGGCGCAGGCGCGCGAGATACGGTTGATTTCGAGAGTTTGGGTTTCCGATTGAACTCGACAGTCCCTTTATTACCCCGAAAGATTGCCAGGCCATGGCAACTGGATAATCCGGAAGGATTGCAGCGACGCTTGGGGCGAGAAAAGGTGAATCGTGGCTGCGGGCCGCAGAACACCAAGAACGGCTAGGGGGGTGTTTGAGCAACTCTAACATTGAGAGAAGCACCGGATCTGCTGGGGATCCACCGGAAAACACTGGGCCAACCGAGCTGGAGATCCCAAGGATAGAGTTATGATGTCTACCCAAGCCGTCCCGGTAGTGCCACTTGCGCCGGCGGAACCCTTCGTCGATCCTGACACCGCGGCCAACTACCTGCGGACAACCCGCCGCCACGTGCTAGAGATGGTGCACGAAGGGCTCATCCCCGGCCACCCGCTCGATCCCTTCGCCAAGAAGAAAGACTGGAGATTCCTCCTGTCGGAGTTGCACGCGTACATGCTAAGCTGCGACGAGCGGCCACCTGGAGCACGCAAACCACCAAGGAGGGTTTGATGCCCAGGTATCAAATAGGCAGTCTACGCAAGATAATGCGCGCGGAGGGTCCGACGTGGGTGCTTCGCTATTACGCCACTCGCTCGGATGGGAAACGAGTCGAACGCACGACCGCCATAGGTCTTGTCAAAGATATCGGTCCCAGCCTGGCGGATGCGTCGAGAGAAGTCGATCGTCAGAAGCTGCGCGAGACCATCAACCAACTACAACCCTTCCTTGGAAAACCGAGGACGTTTGGTCAGCTTTGTCAGCACTATATCGAGAACGAGCTGAGGATCGACCAGGCGAATTCGGCTCGCCCCAAGGAGTTTCCCACCATCGAGACCTACGAGCGACACCTCCTCAAGCGGATCATTCCCCGTTGGGGGAGCCTTGCGCCTTTGGCAATCAAGTCGACGGAAGTCGAGAAATGGTTCCTCGAACTGAGGAAGGGAAATTCGCAGAAAAAGGTGAAGCCGTTTGCCGATCCGACGGTGGACAAGATTCGGCGCATCATGCATCTGGTCTACAAGCATGGGCAGCGGCACGAGTTTCTGCCGCGCCAGCAAGAGGGCAACCCCATGAATTGGGTGAGCCAGCGAACGACCAGCGACTACACGGCGGTCCCGATGACGCCGAAGCAGGCGTTCGAGATTCTCCTCAACATTCCGGAGCCAAGGCGCACGCTCACTCTAAGCGATGCGGCCACGGCGCTGCGAGTGTCGGAGTTGCTGGCGCTAATGTGGACGGATCTGGACTTCGCGGATCTCGTGATGTACGTGAGGCGGGCGTATGTGTGGGGAAGATTCAAGGTGCCGAAGTCGAAGGCATCGAAGGCCCCAGTCCCCATGCACCCTCTGTTGGCCGGGTTTCTGCTCGCTTGGCGCGACAAGACGCCTTTCAGGAAGGACACCGACTTCGTGTTCCCGAGCGTCAGGCTCAAAGGCAAGAAGCCGCTCTCGGCGTCCATCATGGTGCAGAAGTACCTGAGGCCGGCCGCGGTGAAGGCCGGAGTGATCAAGGAAGGGGAGAAAGTGCGTTTTGGCTTTCACAACTTCCGGCATGCACTGGCGACGGCGCTGGTCAAACTGAGGGTGGATGCGAAGACGGTGCAAGGGATGCTGCGTCACGAGGACTTCGGGACGACTATGCAGCTTTACGCACAGTCGGACATGGAGTCGATGCGCGAGGCACAAGGCAAGTTCCTGGAGCAGCTTTTGGGCGACAGGATGCACCTGCTCACAGAGAGGGTTCAGTGAGAAATCGTCGATCGGATCGCCGAATCGTGGGTTGGATCGTGGGTTGGGAATTTCCGCCGAAAGCCGCTAAATCTTTTAGAATGATGGTGGCCAGGGACGGCCTTTTTGGTTGGATACCGCAAAGTCTACTCGGTCCGTGGTGAGGTCGACGTCGTTATGACATCAGTTATACTGCACGGGTACGAGATGACGATGATACGCGGCTTGCTGCACGTGCTCACACTGCTCTTGATTCTCTGTTTGTGCAATGGGGATGCTCAAACACGGGCACCTTCTCTATCGGCTACGCCTTCGGATCAAAAACCTGGGGTAAAAATACAACACGTGTCCTTCGCAACCGAGGATGGTGGGCTCATCTATGCCGACCTGTACGGAGAAGGTGATCAGGGCGTGGTGCTTGCGCACGGCGGGCGCTTCACAAAGGAGAGCTGGCAACCACAGGCGCAGCAATTAGCGAGGGCGGGCTTTCACGTCCTGGCATTTGATTTCCGCGGCTTCGGCCAATCGCACGGTCCGGGCGATTCAGATATGTTTACAGCCCCAATGCAGCTCGACGTGCTAGCCGCGGTTCGTTACCTCCGCAAGAACGGCGCAAAGACAGTTGCAATAGTGGGTGGCAGTTTCGGCGGCAGTGCGGCGGCGGACGCCTCCATTGCCTCACAACCCGGCGAAATCAACGGACTGGTGCTGCTTGCGGCAGATTGGAATGGTCCGGCGGAACGAATCAAGGCGCCTTTGCTAGTGATAGTCGCGCGGGATGACGCAAACGATGAGGGACTCCGGCTACCCCGAATACGAGCTTGGTTTGACAAGGCCCCGCAGCCAAAAAAGCTGCTCGTGCTCGAAGGTTCGGCTCATGCTCAGTTCCTATTTCAAACGGATCAATCAGATCTTGTAATGAGAGAGGTGCTCCAATTCTTTTCCGCTAACCAGCGCAAGTGACAAGCGTTGACTCGCGAACACAGGCGATTACACCAACAACCTGATCTTTTGGCGTAGATTCGCATCATTGCGCCAGAGCAACGAATTCTTTCCCTTCCCTCGATAAAGTTCTTGTGTTCCTGGCCGACTCCGGCTCTTAACGCACGGAGGTGTGTCGAGACCGAACTGCCTCACGGTCAGGAACTCCTCCCCCGGTAAGAATGGCAGCGCGAATCTTGAAGGTGTGGCTCATTCGTTATCATTCCTTGGTCTGCGAATACGAGTTGACCCCGAAGAGGGGCTGGGGGCGTACTTGGTGTAATGGGGATATTTCGTCAACTACGGGAAACCCGTGGACCGCCCCTTGACTTGCGTTTCAGCAACGAAGAGGATTAGCCGCAAGGGCTATATGCTCAGATTCGCACTCGCAGTTCTTTTGAGTGGGTCGGCACTCGCGCAGACTCACGCTCCCGGGGAGCCCTACTCTCAACAGTTAGATGAAATCAAGGGAAGAAAATGTGAAGTTCCGGAAGGCTTCAGTTGCGGAATACTCTTCGATCTTGATCTACCCGAGTCCGGCGATATGAATCTGAGCGTTGTCGGTGGAGTTGTCCATCAGATTTCAGTCATCCTCAATGGCACAACTTACACCGTTGTTTACGATCCCCCGATAAAACGAGATGACAAGTTTTCCAGCCTGAGGAGATACAGTCGTATTCCTGCACGAATTGATGGCGACCATTTGACCATCCAGTGGCCGGACAAGACAAAAGCGATAGGAAGAATCGTTCGCCGCGAAAAGGTCGAACCCCAACGGCCTCGGCCCGCTTAAATGGACTTCTCATAGTTAACG
>CAWDNG010000017.1:0-200971 GCA_963803605.1 Terriglobia bacterium | reverse complement strand
GGTAATGAGTGTAATTGTGATTTCAACACTTATCGGCCCTCTATAATCCCCCCCTGGCCAGCGACGCCTTTATCTCGTGGGCGGACCGAACCGTGCTTCGCCCGGGCCGCGAAGAGCCCTACCTGTCGATCCAGGACATCGTCGTTTTTGTCCGCGATCTGGACGTGAGCAAGCTGTCCTACCTGCAACAATTGGGCTTCGAACTCATCACAGAACAACGCCTTCCCACCGGCGAACGCTGGATCGAGGCGGCGCCGCCCGACGGCAGCGCGAATCTGGCGCTGGTGGAACCCACGCCCGACGCGCCGGAATACAAACTGATTGGCGGCTACCGCTGGGTCCTGTTCATAACCGAAGATGTCCACGCCAAATACAAAGAATGGAGCGAACGCGGGGTTTGTTTCCTAACTGGTCCGGAGAGGCCGGGGTGGGGCGGCGTCTATGCGCGTTTCGAGGATCTGGACGGGAAAGCGTTTGGCCTGGAAGGCTTCGATGAGGTGAGGCAAAGCCTGGTGTTGCGCCGGCAGGCGCATGCCGAGAAATTTGAAAGGTGGGAGGGATTATTTCGATTTCCTGAATCTCGGGCCGCAGCGGCTCTCCAAGATTCCCGACGCGGGACAACTCTCGCGAGATAGTCTCACCGATCACAGACGGCGCCCCCGGCGCGTGATATACCCAGCAACCCTTTCTCCAGCCCGGACTCGTCCACGATTCGATTCATGGGTGAGGGCGAGTCAATGTCGAGTGTTGGGCGTTATTTCTCCTTTCTACTGCTGGCCACAGCAGTCCTGGCCCAGGACACTTCCAGCGGAGCGATCCGCGGGACGGTGAGTGATAGCGCCGGGCGCGCATCGGTGCTGCCAATGTGGTGCTGGTGAACACGGCCACCAACTTCCGCTATTCCGCCGCCAGCGACCGCTTTGCCTTCGACCTGCTCCCGCCAGGAGAATATTCGGCGCGCGCCGAATCGTCCGGAATGTCGCCGCAGACCACGCCCCGCCTGCGGGTGGACGTGGGCGGCACGACCGAGTTGACATTTAAACTGGCCGTCGCCGGTGCCAGCGAAACGGTTACGGTTTCAGGGGAGCCTCCGCTGGTCGAAAGCCAACCCAGCGGAATTTCGACTCTGATTGACGAACGGGCGATCAACGACCTTCCACTTAACGGACGGCGCTACACCGATCTTGCCTTGCTGACTCCGGGAGTCACGCAGGACCCACGCGGGCTCACCTCGGGCTCGAATGGTGACCTGGCCTTTGGCGGCATCCGTGGCTACCAGTCCAGCTGTCTGGTGGACGGCGGTGACAACAACAATGCTTTTTTCGGGCAGGCCCGCGGCCGCTATTGCGCACCCTACCAGTTTTCCAACGAGGTGGTGCAGGAGTTCCGCGTCTCTTCGAACACGTACGGCGCGGACCTGGGGCGGGCCGGGGGCGCGGTGGTGAATGTAGTCACCAAATCGGGTTCGAACCGCCTGCACGGAACCGATTTCTATTTCTTCAAGGACAGCGCCATGGCGGGCCAGCATCCTTTCATGGACTTCAAGCCCCACGATCAGCAGCAGCAGTTCGGGTTTACCCTGGGCGGCCCCATCAAACGCAATCGGGCATTTTTCTTTGCCGGCTTCGATCAGCACCTCTTTCACGTGCCGGTGGTAGTGCGAATTCTTAACGGAAGCTCAGTCGTGGTTCCTCAGGCCGCCGCCGGACCAGCCACGCCGGGCGACTACGAAGCCACGGACCAGGCGCTGGTTTTCGCCACCGCGGCGCAACTCTCGAAACAGGCAGGCACCTTCCCATCGTCGATGCTGGGCAACGCCGGCTTTTTCAAGCTTGACCTGGTGTTCAACCAGCACAACAACCTCTCGCTGCGACTGAACACGTCGCGTTACTGCGGGCATAACAATGTCTTCCTCGATCCCGCCAGTCCGCTGTCGAGTTTCGGCATCAGTGACAACGGCGAGGAGGATGTGTCCACGGAAAGCGCATCGGTGGCGCTTACCAGCAATCTTTCCATCAAAGCCGTGAGCCGCTTTCGGGCCAGTTCTCGCGCGACCTGCAGTCCTCGACCGCCAACAGCCCCGATCCGTTGACCAAGATCCCCGACATTATCGAGGGCTTCGGGCGCTCATCCATTCTTCCCCGCCAGACCCGCGAGCACCGCCTGCGTCTGGCCGAGACCCTGAGTGTGGATGGCAAAAGAAATTCCTGGAAGTTTGGCGGCGACGTGCTCGCGACCTGGATCTATAACTTCTTTTCCTCGTTGAGTGGCGGAGAGTACATTTTCGACCCCATCAAGGTAAACCCGTTCACCTTCGACATTCAGGAAGCCGGCCTCGAACTCACTCCCCTGCGGGCTTACGCACATCAGGTCCCGCACTACTATCTGCAGAGTTTCGGACCGGCGGTTACCCATCCCGACACGAACGAGTACGCGGCATTTGCGCAGAATACGATCCGGGTCTCGGACCGGCTGGCCCTAAGCCTGGGCGCACGCTACGACTTGCAGACGTTTACTACGAAAGGCCTGCAGGCGAATCCGCTGTGGCCGGACGCGGGCCGGGTGCCCTACAACACCGGTAACTTCGCGCCGCGGGTGGGACTGGCGTACTCGATCGGGAAAACGAGCGCCCCCTGGTAATTCGCGCCGGATTTGGAATCTTCTACACCCGCATTCCGCAGATCTACAATTCCGCGATCCAGAGCGACAGCGGGTTGGCGAGAAATTTTCTCTTTCTTAACAACAATATTTTTTTCGACCACCAGGTATTTCCCCAATATCCCAACCCGCTGGTGAACTGTGCGGTGAATGCCACGAATTGCCAGTTGCCCTCAGGTCTGGCGCAACTCGAGCACGCCGATGTCTCAGCGTTTTCGCACAATTTCAAGACGCCGCGTGTGCAACAGGCTAGCCTCAACGTGGAGCGCGAAGTGGCGCATCGCATGTCGGTGGGTGTTTCCTACAGTGCATGGCGTAGACCTGATCCGGGCGCGCGATGTGAACCTGCCGCCGCCGGTCAGCGCCTCTTACCCGGTGTACGATTCTTCCGGGACGAATTTCCTGGGCACGTATTACGACGTTGACTCCTTCTCCCCGCTTCAACCCACCCGCTCACTGACCTGCCCCTTCCCGCCTTGCATCAATCCACTGGCGCGTCCCATTCCCCAGCTTGGGTCGATCAACGTCTTCGAGAGCGCAGCCTCGAGCGTTTACCATGGTGCCACGCTCTCCATCCGCCGCCGTATGACCGGTGGTGTCTATTTCATGTTGGCGTACACATTCGCGCACGCCATCGACGATCGACAGGATGCGCTGGTGGCAGGTCGCCCGGCAACGGTGCAGGACTCCTACGCGCCTAATTTGGAAAAAGGACCCAGTGTTACTGACCAGCGACAGAGGTTCGTTTTCTCTTTCGTCCTGCTTCCCAAGCCTTTTCACCGCGATCATGAGTGGCTGGGGCTGTTTTGCAACAATTGGAAGGCGTCCGGCCGGTCAGCGCCACCGTGACCGGCGATGCCAACCAGGATGGCAATAACAGCAACGACCGGCTCCCGGGAGTTTCCCGCAACTCCCTGCTCGGGCCGGACTATGTATGCCACGACCGACATGCGTCTCACCCGTCGCCTGTATGCCGGCGACAGGATCAAATTGGAGCTTATGGCTGAGTCCTTCAACCTGCTGAACCGCGATAACCGGCGTGTCCAAATCACCCAGGTCGGCTTTCAGAGCAACTCGGCACAGTTCGTTAAAACCGATAAAATCATTGGAATCAATATCTTCCCTGCTCAGTACCGCGGGCCCTCGAGCTTTCTGTAAGCCACTGACGCCTACGCTCCTCGGCAGATCCAGCTGGCCCTGAAGCTGATTTTCTAGGGGCGAACAGTTCTATCGATGATGGCTAGTGGCATTTTCTCTGCACGAAATTGCCACATACCCCTTGACTTGCCGTGGGAACCTTGCAATAACTATCCCCGTCCAAACAGGACCGGTTTGGGGGTGTAGTTCAGTTGGCAGAAGTTAGACTTCAAGAGGGCGAGTCCCTCGAAAACGCGTTGCGTCGCTTCAAGCGCAAGGTGCAACAGGAAGACATTATCAAGGAGGTCAAGCGGCACTCCTTTTACCTGAAGCCGGGCGAAAAAAAGCGCGTGAAGGAAGCACTGGCGCGCAAGCGCAGCAGGAAAAAAGCACGCAAAGAGCAAGATTAGGGTCCATGGGCTGCCACGCCAAGTGGTGGCCCATTTTCCTTGTTCGCAAGAGATTGTCAACAATTGTAAAGAGTAATCCATGCCGCAAGGGCGGCATGGCGGGCCGAGTCCAGGGGAAATTTTCCAGGTCGTAGCTTGAGGGGGCAACGACCCTGAGTCCACGCGCGTCGCTATTCGTCTGCGAGGTCTTGGGGAATGGGCTGAAGGGAGCAACTCTCAATGGAATTTCAGGACAAGGTATTGAAGTGTATTGACTGCGGCGCAGATTTCATTTTCACTGCGGGCGAGCAGCTGTTCTTTCACGACAAGCAGTTCAAGAACGAACCCAAACGTTGTAAGGCTTGCAAGACGAAACGGGTATCAGTGCTAGGAGCGGCGCCTTCGGGGCCAGGCAACGGCTTCGCCAAGGTAGAAACGCGAACCACGTGCTCGGAATGCGGTAAAGAGACCACTGTGCCCTTCAAGCCGACGCAGGGGCGTCCGGTGTTCTGCCGGGAGTGTTTCCAGCAGAAGCGGCAAGTAGCCTCGGCTTGAGGTTGAAAGTGACGTTGTAGACGATTCCAGAGTCGGCAGCCAAGCTCACCTTCCTCCCGCTTCCCGATTCCAAGGCGAATCTCGTTTGCCCGCGGCGGCGTCCGCGAGGCGAGCAGACGGTTCTCCGTCTCTTGCGCCGGTTCCAACGAGTCGTGGAAGCGCTACATCAGTGCGGCGACATGCGCCGAAGCGTTTCGCCAACCTGCGCTACTATAGAAACGTGGCGACTTTCTATGTTGCGAATTTCGGCTGCCGGGCTACGCAGGCCGACGGCGCCGCTATCGAACGCCAGCTGCGGGAGCGCGGTCTGGAGCGGGCCAACGAACCTGCGGCGGCGGGATTTGTGGTCCTTAACACCTGCACGGTCACCGCTGCGGCCGACCAGGATGCCCGCGCCGCCATCCGCCGCATTCATCGCAAGAACCCCGAAGCCCAAATCGTGGTCACCGGCTGCTACGCGCAGCGCGCGCCGGAAGAAGTTGCCGCGCTGCCCGGTGTGAGCCAGGTGATCGGCAACTCCCATAAGCATCAACTGGCAGAACTTGCGCTCGGGCTTCAGACCTCGGACCCCAGACAGCGGCCGGCTCAATCCGCCTTCGTTCCACTGGCGCGTCTTACGGCTGATGTCCAAAGTTCGAGATCCGAGGCTCGCACTCCGATTTTCGTTTCCGACATCTTTGCCCACACCGAACTGCAGGCTGCGCCGGTCTTCGATGCCGCCAACGAGCGCACCCGTCCCAATTTGAAAGTGCAGGACGGTTGCGACAACCGCTGTTCATTCTGCGTGATTCCCTCCGTCCGGGGACGGAGCCGCTCGCTCGAACTGATCCAGATCATTCGTGAGGTTGAGGCTCTGGTGAGCGCGGGGTATCGCGAAGTAGTGATTTCGGGCATCAATCTGGGCCGATGGGGAAGGGATTTAGACGTCAACCCTCAGCCGTCAGCCCCCGCGAAAACCGGCCAACGGCCAGGGTTCGAAGATCTGGTCCGGGCCATTCTCTCCGAGACCAGACTGCAAAAACTGCGCATCAGTTCAGTCGAGCCCATGGACTGGAGTGACGAGCTGATCCATCTGATGGCCACCTCTTCACGCATTGCCAAACATGCGCACGTGCCGCTGCAGTCGGGCAGCGATGCCGTCCTGCGCCGGATGCACCGCAAGTATCGTCCGTGGCATTACCTGGAAAAGATTGAGAAGATCCGCTCCGCCATGCCGACGGCAGCGATCGGAGCGGACGTGATGGCTGGCTTCCCCGGTGAAACCGATACTGAATTCGCCGAGACTTGCCGGCTGGTGGAAGATCTTCCTCTCACCTACCTGCATGTCTTCACCTACTCGGCGCGTCCGGGAACTCCGGCGGCCGCGATGGGCAACCACGTTCCTGTTCACACCGCCCGCGAGCGCAACCGCATTCTGCGCGATCTGGCTTCCAGAAAAAAGCTGGCTTTCATGAATGGGTTTGCCGGCCAGTTGATCGACGCCATCACGCTGAATGTCTCTGGCAAAGGTCCGGCGGGAGAATATACCGAAGGACTTACCGACAACTACCTGCCCATTCGCGTGCCCGGAAGGCATGTGGCCAACCGCTGGATTCAAACCCGGGTGGAGCGAGTATCAGACGGCGTCCTTATGGGGAACGCCGGCTAGGGTCTTCACTTTTTGGCGATCAGCCGGCCTGCAATCTTGTCGTACTTGCTCTGGGTCAGGATGTGACGCGTGACGAGTTGGTCCGGAGTGTCGTAGGGACGCCCGGCAATGACTTTGTCCGCATCCGCGCCGGTCACACCCGGCAAAGTTATTAATTGCTCTCGGGTCGCAGCGTTCAGGTCGAGCGGCTTGTCGCGGCTCCAGCCTTCACGTATTCCCGCTGCCACTGCCTTGGCGTCAACTTTCAGCTGGGCGGTAGCCTGGGCGGTCTTCTCTTTGAGCTCTTGAGGGTTTTGCTTGGAAGTGCAGGCCGCCAGTGCAGCCAGCAAGACCATCGCAACCAGAGAGAGGCCTCGGGGAAAGAGCATTTCCATTTACCCAGGCTTTTTGATGAATTCCCCGGTCTGCCAGTTGGCTGGTCAAGTTGGATGGAATGAGTTGCCGCGAGGTAAATACAGACGCGGCCGGCGATCACCGGCGCGAAGTTCCTTTACTGGTCTCAGTCAGCTGAAATCGGTGAGCCGTCGTCCCCCCAGAAGAACGTCTCTTGCCGGAGCAATGCCTCCACCCCTCTCAATACCTCGGTGCCGCTGTTCTTCGTGACCGCGCCCCTATAGCCGGCATGGCGTGCTTCCTGGGCCAGTTGCCGGGACACTTCCTGAACGCTGATCAGCAACATGGGCAGCCGTGGGTGAGCTCTCGCGATGGCAGGCCCCGCCTGCAGTCCGGTCATGACAGGCATGCTTAAGTCCATGATGACAACATCGGGATTGAGCTGCTCAACCTTGGCAATGGCCTCGGCACCGGTGCCGGCATCGCCGCATACCTGCCAGTCCGGCTGCTGCTCCAGCAGTCTGCGCAATAGCAGGCGGATGGTGGCATCGTCATCGGCGATCAGAATGCGGGTTGGCACGGCATACTCCTCTGCCACCAGTACGCCACACTTGCGCCGACAGGACAATACAGCAAATTCCCGACTCCGTAACCGGAGTGATTCCCCGCACTTACCGGCGTCCGAATACTTCTTTCAGAAGGCTGGTGGTCTGTGCTGCTGGATCTTTGCGAATTTTTTTCTCTTCCTGACCCAGTTCGTAGAAGAGTCCATCAAGGGCCTTGCCGACTACGTAATGGCTGATGTCTAGATCCTGGTTCTTGGCAAAGGGGATGGCCTTGTACTGCGAAACCAGGGCGTTGTATTGCTGGGTCACGCCGTTTTTGGCCATCGTCTTCTCCACCACGGGGCGGAATGCAGCGGTGAGCTGGGGCGTGGTCTTTTCCTTGAAATAGTTGGTGGCTGCGGTATCGCCGCCGGAAAGAATTCTGCGCGCGTCCTCGAAGGTCATGGCGGTGATGGCATCAATAAAGATTTTGCGCGCCGCGGGGGCGGCCGATTCCGCGGCCCGGTTCATGCTCAGGACAAAATCGTCGACTTTGGGACCGTACCCCACCATGCGCAGACCCTTTTCCAGTGTCCGCAGGTTGCCTGGCATCAAAATCTTTATATCGGGATTGGCAAAATATCCGTTGGGGCGCCCGGTAATTTTCACCGCTTGCTCGGCGCCAATCTGAAGGGCCTGCTTCAGGCCGGAGGAGATTTTGGTGTCACTGAGCGTCGAGCCTCCCAGCCCGAGGCGTCTGGCAATGTCTTCCACCTGGGAAAAGGACAAGGTCGTCAGCAATAAACAGGTGGCGCCAAGCAAAAGGCTGCGTTTCATATTGGGATTCTCCTTGCCACGAATCGGACCTGCGGCACACCAGTGTCCGAAGAAAATCACCTGCCGGGCTAACTCGGAACCGGATTTGTGCACCTAAGCTCCCGACGTTACACGAAATTGTGTTGCGCGATTACTTTTAATATAAGGAGCACTTCATGGGAAACGATACTGAAAAAAAACAGCAGAACCCGGGACAACGGCCCAGCAATCCTGGGAACCAGGCCGACCCGAACCGGCAGGATCCGACTGAGAGCGGAAAGCATGTGTACAACCCGCAGGATCCGACCACGAAAAAGCCAGGCCAGGACAGCGGCATAACCGAGCGTCCGGACCGAGAAGGCTCCGAGGACGTCGAAAAGCGCCGCGCATCCTAACCGGGGGCGCGACTCTGGAACATGAAGCCACGGCGAACCTGCCGTGGCTTTCTGTCCTGAATCCAATTCTCGACGAGACCTGGCCGGCGACGAAGACCATCGGGACGGGAAACGGCGGCCATGCTATACTTTTTTCCTGTCTCATTCGCCCTGTTTAGCTGACGGAGGGTTGTATCGATAAACGCTTTATCCGAACAAACGAACGCATCCGGGCGCGGGAAATCCGCGTAATTGACGATGAAGGCCAGCAGATCGGCATTTTGACTCCCTACGATGCGCTCAAGATGGCCCGCGAGAAGAACCTAGACCTGGTTGAGATTTCGCCTACCGCGACTCCTCCCGTATGCCGCATCATGGACTATGGGAAATTCCTGTACCAGCAGGAAAAGAAGGAGCGCGAGGCCAAGAAGCATCAAAAAGTAATCGTGGTGAAGGAAGTAAAGTTCCGCATCAATGTGGACGACCACGACTACGAAACCAAAAAGAACCACGTTCTGCGCTTCCTCGATGAGGGTGACAAGGTCAAGGCGACGATTTTCTTCCGCGGACGGGAGATGACGCGCACCAACCTGGGACGCGAAATCCTGGAACGGCTGATCAAAGACATCGCCGACAAGGGAATCGTGGAATTCCGGCCGCGACAGGAAGGCAACACGCTGCACGCCATCCTGGCGCCCAAAAAAGATGCCGGACAGAAACAGCCCGCACAGTCGCAACCCGCTCCCGGCCGGGTAAACCAGGCGTAGGAATCTGAGAAGCACTTAGCAATTGGCACTTGGCATTTAGCCAGGCCGGAAATGCCGGATTGGCCAATTGCCCATTGCTAACTGCCAATTGCTGAGACTGAGGATTTATGCCCAAATTGAAAACACATAAGGGTGCCGCCAAACGCTTCAAGAAGACTGCGACTGGCAAGGTCAAGCGCCATCATTCGCACTTGCGGCATATGTTGACGTCCAAGGACAAGAAGCGCAAAGGCAAGCTGCGCCAGGCTGTCCTGGTAAGTGACGCTGATACTCCCAAGATCAAGCGAATGATTCCGTACTAGAAGTTTTGTCGGTGTGGCGCGGGCGCCCTCGCCCGCGCTGGTGGCTGCGAATTTTTGCGGCCCAGGCGTGTGAAGAGGCAACCAGACCTTCCAGTCTCCTACCTCCAGCCGCCCTAACTTGAAAGTAAAAAGGAGCTACCCATGCCTCGCGTAAAACGAGGAACCAAACGCCGCGCCAAGCGCAAGAAGATACTGGACCGCGCCAGCGGCTATTTCCTCACAAAATCCAAACTCTACAGGTCCGCCAAGGAAGCTGTCGAGCGCGGGCTCAAGTTCGCCTACTCTGGCCGCAAGCAGAAAAAGCGCCAGTATCGCTCCCTCTGGATCGTGCGCATCGGCGCCGCCGCCAAACTGAACGGGATGAGCTATAACCAGTTCATCCACGGACTCAAAAAGGGCGGCGTGGAGCTGGATCGCAAGATCCTGGCCGACCTGGCGGTGAACGATCCCGGCGCGTTTAAGAGCCTCGCCGAGCAGGCGAAGGGCGCTCTCGGCGGGGCCGCGTAAGGCCAGCTTCTGGCTGCTGGCTTCTAGCTCTTAGCCCCTGACCGCTTGGGATGCAAGCTCGGCGGAGGTTTTGGGAAGGGCACGACTTCAGTCGTGCCGCCCAGCCGCCCAAAACCAGACCGGCTTTAGCCGCCGGGGTTCGCTGTTTTCATCCCGCCATTTAATTTATCTGCAATCGGGATATTTGCGAAAGAAGACGTGGCATACACCGTTCCCAAATTAAAAAGCTTCACGCCAGCCGCGCTGGACAAAGCTGTCGAGAAGCTCCTCGCCGCGCTGGAAGAAGACGCTAAGGGTGTCAGGTCCGAGGCCGACCGGAAGGCCTTCCGCGATCGTTGGATGGGGCGCAAGAACGGAGTCCTCACCGAAATCAATGAACTTTGGCTGAAAGCGGCCCCGAAAGATGCCAAGCGCGACGTGGGGCAGCGGGTTAATGAGATCAAGAAACGAGTCACGGAACAAGTTGAGGCGGCCACTCTTGCCGGGCACGAGGTCAGCGCGCACGTTACGGGTGAGTTCCGAACAGGCCAAGCGAGGCAGCAAACAAATGCATTCGGAACGGTAACACCGGACCTCGACATCACCCTGCCTGGTATTCGCCGCCCGCTCGGCTCCGAGCATCCCGTGATCAAGACCATGCACGAGATCGTCTCCGTCTTCCGCAATCTCGGCTACTCGGTCGAGGAAGGTCCGGTCATCGAGACCGACTACTACAATTTCGAGGCGCTGAATTTTCCGCCAAACCATCCCGCACGCGATACCCAGGACACGCTGTTCATCGCCCGCCAGGAATCGAAGCCGCAACGCGACCGCCTGCTGCTGCGCACCCACACTTCGCCAGTGCAGATTCGCACCATGGAGAAGATGAAGCCGCCGGTGAGGATTGTGATTCCGGGCAAAGTGCACCGCAACGATCCTCCGGATGCCAGTCACTCGCCTATGTTTCACCAGGTCGAAGGCCTTGCGGTGGACGCGAACATTACCTTCTGCGATCTGAAAGGCACGCTCGACCACGCCATGAAGGCACTGTTCGGATCGAGCGTGAAGACCAGCTTCCGGCCGTCCTTCTTCCCCTTCACCGAACCCAGCGCGGAGATGATGGTGTCTTGTTTTATTTGCGGAGGCAGCGGTAAGCGCGGGTCAGAGCCCTGCCGTCCCTGTAAACAGACGGGATGGATCGAAATTCTCGGCTGCGGCATGGTGGACCCGAATGTTTACGGCTTCGTGGATTACGATCCCAAAAAAGTTTCCGGATTCGCTTTCGGCATGGGTGCCGACCGTATTGCGATTCTGAAATATGGCGTGGATGACATCCAGTTGTTCTTCAACGGAGATGTGAGGTTTCTGGAACAGTTTGGATGAGGTAGTCGTCGGTCGTCGGCCCAAAACCAAAAGCCAAAGGCCCTGAGCCAGAGGCCAGGAGCCAGAAGCTAGAAGCAACAATGAAACTTTCTCCAGCATGGCTGCGTGAGTTCGTGGATGCCAGGGTGGACGACCGCCGCCTGGCGCAGGACCTCAGTGCGGTTGGCATCGCGGTTGAGGGCATCAGCGGCGAAGGAAAAAACACCATCTTCGAGATGGAGATTGGCACCAATCGTCCCGATGCCATGAACCACTACGGTGTCGCGCGCGAGGCTTCGGTGATCTACAACCTGCCTTTGCGTGCGGTTGACTGGAAGCTGCCCTCGGCGCCGGGCAACTCTGATTTTGCCATCGAAATCGCGGACGGAGCCGGCTGCGCCCGCTACACGGCTCGCGTCGTTCGTGATGTGAATGTCAGACCATCTTCTGATGCGATAGCCAAGCGCCTGCTGCTGGTCGATCAGCGTCCCATCAACAACGCCGCCGACGCTACCAACTACACCCTGTGGGAGATGGGGCATCCCACCCACGTTTTCGATCTTGATCTGCTCGAAGGCGGCAAGATTCTGGTGCGGCGGGCGTTCAGCGGTGAGACCCTGAAAACGCTGGACGGAGTTGAGCGCAAGCTTACGCCGGAGGATCTGGTCATCGCCGATGCCGTCAAACCGGTTGCGTTGGCCGGAGTCATGGGTGGATTCGACACCATGATCACAGAAAAGACGAAAAACATCCTGATCGAGTCGGCCTGGTTTGACCCGTCCACGGTCCGGAAGACGGCGCGACGCCACGGGCTGCACACGGATGCGTCGCATCGCTTCGAGCGCGGCGCCGATTTCGAGGCCACGACCAAGGCTTGCGACCGGGTGGCCGTGCTGCTCCTCGAATCAGCCGGAGGCAAACTGGACGGCGGCGCAATCGATGTGGTGGCCCGCCCGGTCGATCTCGCCCCGGTAGCCCTGCATCTTTCGGAAGTGCACCGCATTCTTGGAGAAAAGCTGGAGACCAACGAAATTTTCCGCATCCTCCAGCAACTGGGTTTTGAATTGATGCCGGAAAGGGGTGGCGACCCTGACTTCACCGTCCACATTCCGAGCTGGCGTCTCGACGTGGAACGCGAAATCGATCTGGTCGAAGAAATTGCGCGCCTCCATGGCTACGACAAATTCGCCAATACTCTACCGGCGTATGCCGGGGCGGTGGTGGAGGCGCCTGATGCGGAGAAAGACCGCAAGCTTCGAACTTCGCTACTGGCGCTCGGCTATGACGAGGCCGTGTCGCTGACATTTATCTCGCATGAGGATGCAGAAACATTTTCGTCGGTCCCGGTGGTCGAACTGGCCAATCCTCAGAGCGAAGAAGCATCCGTGATGCGGAGTTCGCTGCTGCCCGGCATGCTCAACATGCTGGCCTATAACCTCAACCGCGGGACGGAGCATGTGCACCTATTTGAGGCCGGCAGCATTTTCGAAGCAACCGATGGCGGGACGGCCGAACCCAAACGCATCTGCATGGGCGCCGCCTCTCCACCTTTGCAAACGGCGCAGGGATGGGGCGCAAGTGATGGGGGCTTTTTTGATCTCAAGGGTGATGTGGAGAACCTGCTGCTCGCCTTTCAACACAAATCTTTGACGTACGATGCCCAGACTTCCGACTACTATCATCCCGGGCGGTCGGCGCGGGCCTTGATGGATGCCGCTGTGGTGGCGCAGTTTGGGCAGGTCCACCCCGACGTCGCCGCCGCGCGCAAGCTGCGCCAGAATGTTTTCGTCGCCGAGCTTTATCTCGACCGGCTTTATCCGCAGGGTTTGCGCCTGGTCCGCTATCAGCCCTTGCCCCGCTATCCCGCGGTGGAGCGGGATTTTTCGTTTGTCTTCGACGACGGGGTGACATTTGAGAAGATTCAGCGGGCTGTCATAACGCTTGGCTTGGCCGAGCTGCGCAGCTTTGCTCCGGTAGAGATCTTTCGGGGAGGCGGCATTCCTGCGGGCAAGTATTCACTGCTGCTGCGGGCCCGGTTCCAGTCGGCTGAGCGTACGCTGCGCGAAGAGGAAGTGGCCCAGTGGTCGGCACAAATCATCAAGGCGTTGGAAGGCCTGGGCGGAAAGCAGCGAGCGTAGGAATCTTCAGTGACAAACCTCAGCCCCGCAACATCGGGAGCTGCTGTGCCAGGCTTTGCTGAGTGCAATCGTGGAGGGCGTCTGGCGATTTAGTTTTCAGGAGCAACACGACGACATCACGGCGATTGTCGCGAAGTTCAAGGCTAGCAGTTGACGTGTCGTCGGGTGGATTGCGGTCTTCCGCCGCTTGCTTCACCAGATCCGCAGCGTGGTCATTGGCATAGACCGGGAGCGTACGGAGATGGAGCCCCGTGGCATCCCGGGCGCAACATCCCCGGGCGCAACAAGTCGGCCAACTTGCGCGCATCGATCTTGTCGCTCTTGTTGCCTTCCTTTAATAAGGCATTGCGCCGCGGATCGCAGACCAGCACTTGCGCCGCCTGGGGTTGCAGCAGATCGTAGAGCCAAGCCGCCCAGGTCCCTTCTTCCCAGGTCACATGCAACTCGCCCCGCAGACCGTGGATAAACTGCAGAATACTGCTGGCTTTGGTTTCCACGATCGACTCCATCACCAGCTTGCCCCTGCCGTTCAACACCGCGATCACGGTCGCTTCCTTGTGCACGTCCATGCCGATATACTTGATATCGCGACTCATTCAGTTGCCTCCTTGGGGGAAAGATCATTCGCGTCCAACCGAGTTCTTTCCCTCAGGCTACAGTGCCAATCTTTCCTCGCTTTTTCTAGCTTCCTTCTGCCGCCCCACACTCCTCGACCACATGTCTATGGGGCCGCTCTCTCATATTGCATTGACCGCGCCCACTCGGCTCGTCCGACGTCTTTCTGCAACTTTGGGAAGTACGAAGTGGAGCGACTGCATTAGCAGTCTTTGCACTTGGCGACGATCAAAGTCATATCGTCGTACTGTTCTGCCGGACTGAATTGACGAACCTCGTTCACAATCGCCGCCAGCAGGTCCTGCGAGGACAAAACGCGATGCCGGCGCAGGCCTTCGGCCAGGCGTTGCTCTCCAAATTCCTCTCCCCGCGGGTTGGGGGATTCGGTGATGCCGTCGGTGTAGAAGGCGATCAAGTCGCCGGAGGTAAGGCAGCACTCCTCGATCGAGCACTCCCATTTCTTGAAGAGCCCAAGCACCGTGCCTGTAGATTCCAGCCGCTCCAGAGTGTCATTGCCGCGGAGCAGGAGCGCCGAGAGATGTCCGCAGTTGGCGTAGCGCAAGCGTCGCGCCTGGTCGTGGTACTCGGCGAAGAAAAGTGTGGCATAGGCGTTGTCGGGCGTGTTGTCATAAAACAGCTGGTTGACGGACTGCAGCAGGCGTTGCAGTTCATCGACGGCGATGGCGCACTGGCTGCGCAGATTCGCCTGCAGGTTCGCCATCAGGAGAGCGCCGGCAATTCCTTTTCCTGAAATGTCGCCCAATACCATCCCCAGCCGTTCCTGACCCAGGTTGAGGAAGTCGTTGTAATCGCCGCCCACCTGGCGCGCCTGAATGCAGACCCCCGCATAGTCGAGCGTTTTCAGGGGAGGAAAGCTCTGGGGGAAGAGTCTGGCCTGCACCTGCCGGGCAATTTCCATTTCCTGGCCGGCGCGGCGTTCGGCTTCCAGTTTTTCCGCGGCGGCGCGCCGTTGCGCTTCCGCCGCCTGGGTCATCTCGTCGAAGCTGACCAGCGCAAAAGAATTGCGGTCGATATCTTCGAAGCGGGTGAATACTCCTCCCCAGATCGGCGCCTGCTTCCCCAGGAGCAGCGATGCGCTATTTTCGGTTCCGTCCAGCGCCCGTTGCTCATACTTGACGCGCCGCAGTTTCGGGACATGGCGAAACCGAACTCCGCGCCGTCGCCACTGGGTGTAAGTCGCTATGACATCTTCGGCGACGAACGCAACTTGTGTGGGCTGCCCAATCAGCTTGTACTCGTCCGACTCAGGATCTGGCGCGATCAGGGTCAGCACCGCGGTCCCGTGGGGAGGCGCAACCCCCACCCAGCGTTCCCCCGATTGCAGGCGTACATCGAAGGCCAGGCTGAATCCCAGTTGCTCCACATAGAATTGCAGGCTGCGGTCCTGGTCGCGGACAAAAACGTTGACCGCATGCACGCGAAGATGGGCATGCTCGCGATCCAGGGGCGGAGCCAACTCATCCGCCAGACCAGCGGGAGGGACAGTGGCCATGGCGGGTATTATAAGACCACAGAAATGCCGAGCTTGCCGCTGTGAAAGGCCAGCTTGCCGAGTGCGCCCTTTCTTCTCGGGCTGGAGACTCTGGCCTGTGACCCAAAACCCAAAAACTGACACAGAGGAGATTAGAGGTAAGCTGGGACAGAAGTCCGGGAGAGGAGACGAGGACGATGCCCAAGCAGGAAGACTCTGCCCAGCTGGGCGACTGCCCCACTCAAGCCAAAACAGGTTGAGTGGGCCACCGCCTCGGGCCCGTAACTTAGGACTTCATCAGTTTGGAGAAATACCGGTTATCGTAAAACATCGTGCTGTTGTGCACGAACTCGAGCACCTTGTGCATCTTGTCGCGGTCTTCGCGATTCATGTCGTTGAACTGGATGGCGATACCTGATCCGGGATCGATGCGCACCACGAATCCTGAAGCTTGAAGCCTGCCGTCGTCAATGGAGAAAATTACTTTCAATTTGGAGCCGGCGGGCATGAGCGTGCTGGTTTCCACATAGCAGCCGCCCAGGCTGACGTCGATTAAGTTTCCCAGGACAGGCACGTCGCCTTCCTGTGGCCGCAACTCGATTGTGACCCGGCACTTCATGCGGGGATACAAGCGGCGATTCTTGCGCGAAGGCTGCTTTTGCTTTTCGATGTACATGCGGCGGTCGGCCTCAGCCAGCAGCGCCTCCGCATCTTTTCCGTCTTCCGGATAGAGGGCCTGGCCCACGCTGAGCGAAAGGATGTCCTCATTGCACACTTCCTGCCCGGCCTGTCGCGCCAGTTCGCGCAGGCTCTCTGCCTTCTTGGCGGCGGCGTCCGCGGTCAGACCCGGGGCCACTACCACAAATTCGTCTCCGCCCATGCGGGCCACGTAGTCGTACTCGCGGCAGCTGTCTTTCAGGGCCTGCGCGAACAGGCGGAGCACGCGGTTGCCCTCCAGATGGCCGAAGCGGTCATTGATCTGCTTGAAACCATCCATATCGCTGACCATGACCACCAGGGATGTAGTGTCGCGCTTGCAGCGGGCCAACTCGCGGTCCAACTGCAGGAACAGAGACCGGGCGTTGGGCAGCCCGGTCAGGTAGTCGGTGACCGCCGAATTTTCGGCTTGCTCGTACTTCACGGCATTTTCGATAGCCAGCGCCATCTTCGAGCTGATGGCCAGCAGAATGCGCAAATGGTCGGAAGTGAAGGCATCGATTTCCGCGTGATAAAGGGCAAGCACGCCCACCACGCCGGCCAGTCCTTCCAGAGGAATCGCCAGCGCCGAGCGCAGCGTGCTGAACTTGGTGGGATCGTTCAGATACCCCGGCTCCACCGAGGGATTGCCATTGATGATGGGCTTGCGGTTCTGCGCTACCCAGCCCGAGAGGCCGCTGCCCCAGGGAATGCGCAGCGACGAGAACAGACGGTGGTTGTCCCCGCTTACCAGCTCCGGAACCAGCTCCGCGTCCCGCTTTACATAGATGGCGATGGCATCGTAGGGCACCAGGCGCCTGAGCTTCACCGAGAATACGGACAGGGTTTCGCCCAGACTGAGGGAAGCACCCAGGTCCTGACTCAGTTCGAACAGGGTCTGCGCTTCCTGCCGTGCCGCTGCAATCGACGACAAGAAGGTAGCTTCCTGGCCAGGCGCGTCCTTGACCGTGATGTCTTCGAAGCCGGCCGCGGGCGCGGCTCCGGCTTCCACTTTCATTTCGGTGGAGAGTGGAGTCACCGGTTCGCGCCGGAAGGTGGATTCCACCAGCTTTTCCAGCTGGCGATATCGTCTCTCGAGGACGCTTACGACTTTGGGATCGAATGATTTCCCTGATTCCGCCGACAGCCGCTTCATGACCTCTTCCAGCGGCAGGGCCCGCCGGTATTGACGGTCCGAGGCCATGGCGTCCAGGAAATCCACCGAGGAAAGAATGCGCGCCCCAATCGGAATCTCTTCGCCCTTCAACCCGAAGGGATAGCCCGATCCGTCCCACTTCTCGTGATGGGCCCGTACGATCGGCACCACGGGATAGGGGAAACGGACACGCTCCAGGATCTCAGCCCCCACCAGAGGGTGGATCTTCATCTTTTCAAATTCTTCGGGAGTCAGCCGGCCCGGTTTGGAGATGATGTGCTCGGGCACAGCCAGCTTACCAATGTCATGCAAAAGTGCCGCCGCATGCAGAGCTTCCATTTCGCCTGGGGTCACATGCAGTTCCTTGGCTACCTCGATGGCATACACCCGCACCCGCTGCAGGTGGTCGTGCGTGGTGTGGTCCTTGGCTTCGATGGCCAACGCCAGGGCCTCGATGGTACGGAGGTGCAGCGTCGCCATCTCTTCCACGTGGCGCTTTTCGTCTTCCAGCTTTCCCAGATACAGGCGATAGGACCGATAGATGAGGTAAATGATGGGAACGATCAGCAGCGACGTTTCCCATCCGAACTCGCGGTTGAACCAGCCGATCATTCCGGCAAAGGCGGCGCCCACCAGGTAATAAGGGAACGACCAGAAGTAGCATTCCACCCACAAGCTTTTGATGGACCTCTGTTCGGTGAGCGCGATGACAGCTGCGATCGAGCCGGTGTTGGCGGCGAAGTAAGAGATTGCGGCCAATCCCAGCAGCAAGGGATGGCTTTTCACCTGCGCCCCAGAGATCGCCAGGTGGTAAACGTTGTAGGCCACCGCGATCGAAACCGCGCTGGCCGACAGATTGAACGTGACCTGCAGCGGGCTGGGGCGGTCGCGATAGAAACACTGCACCAGGATCGCCCCGGTTGCCAAAGCCAGAGTCTCCGCGAAGCCTAATTCGAGTATGCCCAGCAGGATGAACAGGAAGTTCACCGACATCGTGCCGGTGATTCCCGGCAACCGGACCTTGAGCCGGGCGGCCAGAATCGCGATCAGGAGATAACAGATGAACTGCGCGATATTCCTGCTGGTGGGCCGGATGGCGCCATACAGGAGCACACACGTCCCCGCCGTGACGACAAGGCTTATGAAGACCTTGGCGCCTAGAGTCAGTTCTCTCCACCTCTGAGAGCCGCTACCCACGTCCCTCCGACAGGATTCCGGCTTGGCGTTCTTTGGAATCTGAGCTTATTGATAACAGCTAAGCTGTTCTAAAACAACAACTTGCAATATTTCTAACGAAACTTTCGTAACTAAAATTGCTTACTGTAGTCGCGACCGGATAAGGGACGCGATTTCAGTTACTTGTGCCGTCATGACGGCGCGAGCGTCCCACTCGTTATTCCGAGATAGCGTTGTCGCCGGCTGTTCCGTCCCCGGAAAAAATTCTTGACAATCTATGCTGTATGCCATACAGTGTATGCCATACACTATGCAGCACACGGTAGAAGGGTCGACGAACAGCGAAGTGCTTGAAAATCTGCGGCTGGAGCTCAGGCGCGGTTGCCTGATCCTGGCGGTGCTGGCCGAGCTGCGCGACGAGCGCTACGGCTACACCCTGCGCAAGGCGTTGGCGGGCCAGGGTATGGAGATCGATGAAGGCACCTTGTATCCGCTGCTGCGCCGGCTGGAAAGCCAGGGTCTGCTGGTCAGCGAGTGGCGCGAAGAGGACAAGCGCAATAAGCGCTTCTACCGCCTCTCCGCCGAGGGCAAGCTGATCCTGAAACAGCTGTCGGCGGAGTGGAAGAGCATCAACGCCTCGCTGGACGGAATTCTCTGATGCGGTTACGACAAAACTCGTGCTGGGCGCGATTGTGGGAAGAACACGACCTTGGTCGTGCCACCAAGAGATTGAAAATGCTTAGCGCTCTAGCGCCTGAGGGATCGACATCTTTTAACGGTTTCAAGGAGCAGGACATGGAATTGATTGAACGCTATCTGCAAGCGGTAAAGCTGGCGCTGCCCCAGGAGCAGCGTGACGACATCACCAAGGAGCTGCGCGACAACATCCTCTCCCAGATCGAGGAGAAAGAGGCGGAGCTTGGTCACCCGCTCGGCGAGGATGAGCAGGTTGAGCTGCTGAAGAAGCTGGGCAGCCCCATGCACCTGGCCAGCCGCTATCGCAAGCAGCAGTACATGATTGGAGCGACTATGTTTCCCATCTATTGGAAGGTGTTGAAGGCCGCGCTGGCCCTCGCGTTTTTAGTACTGGTGGCTGCCAGTATTGCGACCGCTGCCGCTGGCAAGACTCTTATGGATAGCCTGGGAGTACTGTTCCGCTTTCCCAGCGTCGCGTTGATGACCTTCGCCTGGATCACTCTGACCTTCTCTGCCCTGGAATTTTTTGGCGCCAAACTCCGGCTGAAAGACAACTGGGACCCTCGCAAGCTCCCGCCCCTGGTCAAGCACAGTCCGCGCAAGTCGCGTTTCGAACTGATCGCGCAACTCCTGGTGCAAACCATCTTCGGCGTTTGGTGGCTGGCCGGGTTGCACTATCAGTACCTCATCTTTGGCCCGGGCATTGCCTTCCTCCGTTTTGGCCCGGTGTGGCAAACCATCTATCCTCTGTTTGTGGTGATGGTGCTGGTCGATGTAGCGCTCACCGCCGCGATGGTGGCTTGGCCGTATTGGACCCAGGGCAAAAGCGTTTCGCGGCTGTTAATGAGCGCGCTCGGCCTGGTCGTTCTCTATTTCCTGATCAATGCACCAGACTTGTTTGTGGCCGCGGACACGAATGCGCCACAACTGCAGTCCCTGGCCAAAGGCATTAACTACGGGGTCCGGCTGGGGCTGGTCATTGCCGCCATAGTGAACGCGGTCAACATCGGGGTTGAAACGGTGCGCCTCATCGGGCGGAGGCTCGGCCGGGTGCATCAGGCAACCGTGTCGTAATTTGAGAATTTACGAATAGTGGATCAGGAAGTATATCCGACTTCGCCCAGGGCAGGCTCTGTCCGAGGCCGTTGACTTCAGATTTTCTGACCAAAAGCAGCGACGTGACAGGCAAACTCGGAACAATACTAAGCCAACATCAAGTTCAAAGGCGGCGGGCGAGGGCGCCCGCCCCCGCCCCACACACTACTCCTGGCGATAAAAGCTCAACACCGAGTCCCCCTGTTCCAGCTTGCGATGGCGAGACAGGGGAACAAACTTATCGCCGGGGTCGAACCTCTTGTCATGCTCGGCGACGACTATCGCATGGGGTGCCAGCAGCCGGGATTGCGAGATCGTCTGTAGAACCTGGGCATAGATCTTCTCCAGGCGGTAGGGAGGATCGAGAAAGATGAAGTCCGCCGTGACATTCCTTGCTTCCAGTTGGCGCAGGGCGTGAGCCGCGTCAGCTTTCAGCACCTCGAAGCCCGATTCCACCTTTAGCGCTCCAAGATTGCGCCGGATCAGTGCCCCGGCGGACGGCGAGGATTCCACAAAGTAGACTTTGGCCGCTCCCCGGCTCAGGGCTTCAATGCCGACCGCGCCCGTGCCGGCGCAGAGATCGAACCAGACCTTGCCCTCCAACGCGGCCGCGTCTGCCGCGCCCAGCACATTGAACAGGGTCTCACGCAACCTGTCGGCGGTGGGTCGCAGGTCCACCCCGCGAAGCGAGTGCAAGGGGCGGCTGCGAAATTTTCCGGCGATCACGCGCACAATGCCGCCTCGGAGGGAGCCGCGCGGTCCGGCCCGCGCCCGGCCATCCCATTACCTTGGATATGCTGAAATTGCAACTCGCAGCTCCAATCCGTTGTCTAAACTATATAGAATGGTGTTAGCGGAAGAAGACGCAGGATTCTCATGAGAAGTTGGTCCATTTCGGCAGGCCGGGTCTTTGGGGTTGAACTTCGGATTCATTGGACCTTTTTCCTGCTGCCACTCTTTGTGTGGTACACGGAGTACGCCGCCCACCGCATCGCCAACGAAGGGCGAGGCCTGGCGCTGGTGGGCATCATCTTCGCCTGTGTCCTGGCCCATGAGTTCGGTCACGCCCTGGTGGCCCGGCGCGCTGGCGTGCGGGTAAAGTCAGTTATCCTGCTGCCCATTGGCGGAATCACGCAACTGGATGAAAGCCAGCCCGCAGCCGATACCAAATTCGTCCCCTGGAAACGTGACATTCGTATCGCCATGGCAGGGCCGCTGGCCAGCATGCTGCTGGCTTTGATCTCCGGCCTCGTCATTAAGGCCATCGCTCCTCACCTTGACCTCTGGTCCTGGCCCTTTATGCGTTCCAGCAACCTGCCCGGCAGTCTGGTGTGGGCGAATGTTTATATCGCCGGATTCAATTTGCTGCCAGCCTATCCCATGGATGGCGGACGGGTATTGCGCGCTCTTTTCAGCCGTCACATGGATCCCATCCAGGCGACGCGCCGCGCGGTGTCGATCGGTCAGGCCTTTGCCACCATGTTCATCCTGGGGGGCATGCTTTTGCCCAACTACTGGCTTACCCTGGTGGGATTGTTCCTGTTCATCGCGTCGCAGATGGAAGAGCGCTCCGCGGTTTTTCAGTCGGTGCTGGAGAAGGTTCACCTGGAAGATGTAATGCTGACCGACTTTGCCACGCTCTCCCCGGCGGACACACTTGAAGACGCTCTGGAGAAAGCCGTGCACTGCCTGCAGGACGATTTCCCCGTGATTCGTGGCAGTGACATGGTGGGGGTCATTTCGAAACAAAAGATCCTGGAAGCCCTCCGTGCCGAAGGCAACGGCTATGTTCAGGCCGTGATGAACCGGATTTTTGACGTGGCCCAAAAAGGCGAGTCGCTGGCTTCAGCCTTCCGCAAGCTCACCGCTAAAAACCTGAGCATCATTCCGGTGGTCGAAGATCAGCGCCTGATAGGCATCATCACCCTGCAAAACCTGATGCACTCCATGGCGCTGCTGGCAGAAAGCCGCAAGCTCCGCAAGCAAGCCTTAAATTCCTAGCCACGGATTTCCACGGATCTAAATTCTATTT
The DNA here is from genome assembly GCA_963803605.1 of Terriglobia bacterium. GTDB lineage: Bacteria > Acidobacteriota > Terriglobia > Terriglobales > Acidobacteriaceae > JAIQFF01. Next base: position 178,503 of record CAWDNG010000017.1, on the reverse strand, counting down.
TTTTGCCTTATCCGTGTGAGTCCGCGCAAAATCCGTGGCCGATTTTCCCCTAGAATTTCACCACGATCCCGACGGAAGGTTCCGCCATATGGCCTCTGGCTCCGGTGAACAGGTTCTGGATTTTGTAATCGGGCGCTTTGTAAACCAGCCCACGATACTGCAGGCGCAAGGCCAGGTGATTGGAGATGGGGGAGCGATGAACCAGGGGCAGGCTGGAAAAGATGCGCCAGTCGAATCCTCCGCCGTAGAGGAATGCCGGCTTGGTCTGTTGCGACGCAGGAATAAAAGTCTGCACGCCGTTGATGTAGTTGGCATCGTAGCTGGGATAAAAGATCAGAGCGGCGGCGCCCGCAAAAACGAAGGGTTCGACCTTATCGCTCTGGTGGAAACTGAAAACGTAAGCGCCGGAGTATTCTCCGGTAGTGCTATGAATGCGATAAGTCAAAGGCGCGGCAAAGTAGATCTGGGAGTTTGCGGTGTGGGAATAGTTGATCTCGACCGAGCTGTGTTCGGAAAACCGGTAGCGGCCGGTGACCAGCACCGCGCCTGAATTTGTCGGAGTAAGCACCGTATCGTTGCCCGTGGACTGCTTGCTGAATACCGCCGCCCCGCCCAGGCTGACGTCGAAGCGGTTGTCCTGGGCCCGTCCCATGGAGGTAAGCAGGAAGAACGCTGCCATTGCGATGCCGCATCTTCGTACCATCAATTGTCCTCGCGTGCTTGTGGTGGTAAATGTCCAGCTCAAGTGTTGGAACCCGCCGCGGCTTCCGGGGATGCTTGCCTGCCGCTGATTTTTCAGCTGTCATCTGGAGCGGAGTAGGCGCTTCGCGAAGCGAAGCAGCTACGTAGTCGAAGAACCCTACCCGCTTGACGGTTCTCGCCGCTCGCCGCAGAATCCCTCGGAACAATTCCTTGCGACTGAGATGCTAGGGGTCCTTCGACTCTGCCAGTCCATTCGCGAGCGAATGGACCGGCTTCGCTCAGGATGACATTGCTAGTTTTCCGTCACCCTAGAACAGCCGGATCGCCTTGGCCTGTTCTACCGCGGGCACCTTCTTTAGCTCAGCCAGAACTTGCGGCGGAACCTTTCCATCCACGTGCACCACTGCAATCGCCTCCCGGGGAGCACCGGGCTTCGCGTTGCCCACCCGGCGGCCCAAGGAGAAATCCGCGATATTGATCTTGTGTTTGCCCAGGATCGTGCCTACCTTTCCGATCACCCCCGGCACGTCGCGATTACGCAGATAAATGAGATTGCGCTCCAGGGGAGCTTCGACATCAATCCCGTCCACGTGCAATAGTCGCGGCCTGTCCTTGTGAAGCACGGCGCCCTTTACCAGATGTTCTCCCGCTGCCGTCTTGAGCAGCACTGAGAGCACGCTGCCCGAGCCTCCGCCGGAGGTGTGTGGTTTGCGCGATTCATGCAGGCGCAGCCCGCGGGCTGAGGCGATCGCCTCAGCGTTCACCAGGTTCGCTTTCTCCTCCAGGGCTTCGTTCAGGATGCCCTTGACCGCCGCGTTGCGGATCAGGTCGGTTTTCGATTCCGCCATATGTCCGGTATAGCGCAGCGAGATCTCCTCCAATGTCCCATCACTCACTTGCGCCAGGAATGACCCCAGGCGCTCCGCCAGCACGATGTAAGGCTGCAGTTCGAGATACTCATCGTGCGAGACCGAGGGTACATTGACCGCATTCTGGATGACGCCGTGCTTCAGATACTCCTTCACCTGCTGCGCAATCTGATAGCCGACGGCCTCCTGGGCTTCATGAGTGGAGCCGGCGATGTGGGGGGTCAGAATAATGTTGTCGAGCGTCGTCAATGGCGAATTCTTTAAGGGCTCGTCGGTAAAAACATCCAGCGCTGCGCCCGCCACCAGGCCCTGCTTGACCGCATGCGCCAGCGCGGCTTCATCCACCAGTTCGCCGCGTGCGCAATTTATCAGCCTCACCCCACGCTTCATTCGTTTCACGGAATCCGCGTTGATCATCCCCGCCGTCTGTGGTGTGAGTCCCACATGCAGAGTGAGGTAGTCGGCGGCGGCATAAACTTCTTCCAGCTTGGCCAGGCGGATGCCTTGCTCCTTGGCTACTGCGCTGGAGACAAAAGGATCGTGCGCGACAATCCCCATCCCGAAGGCCCGGGCTCGCCGCGCTACTTCCATGCCAATTCTTCCCAGGCCCACGATTCCCAGAGTCTTGCCCCGTAGTTCGGTGCCTTGAAGAGATTTCTTTTCCCACTTCCCGGCATGCATGAGTTCGTTGGCGCGGCCGATGTGGCGGGCCATGGCCAGCATGAGCGCCAGCGCGTGCTCGGCTACCGCGATGGCATTGGCTCCGGGTGTGTTCATCACGGCGATGCCCTTGCGGGTGGCAGCATCGAGATCGATGTTGTCCACACCTACGCCGGCGCGCCCAATGACCCGCAGCTTGCGGGCGTGCTCCAGCAGGTCGGCGTCCACCTGGACGGCGGAGCGGACGATAAGCGCATCCGCCGATTGCAAGTGTGCCGCCAGCTTGCCCTCCGCCTGGTCGGGCGTGACGATGGTCCAGCGCGGCTCGCGCAACAGGTCGATTGCTGAGGATGAAATCTTTTCTGCCACCACTACTTTCATGGTCAGGGTTAACTCTCCAAAAGAATTGAGATGCTTCTTCAGACGGGTTACTTCTGCTCCTGCGTCACAGGCAAAATCTTGACCAGAAAATGACAGACCGTTGACACCCGCACTGGGGGCCGATTCGTACGCTAGCCATGGACGTAAACCCAATCTGGCATGGAGTCCTTATGAAAACAATTGCGCTCATTCTGCTGACCATCTCCGCCCTCGGATGCGGCGGCTACGGCTCGGGATCCGGCTCCGGTTCAATGGCTGCGGGGGCTCCGAGTGTCGCTGCCCCGCTGGTGCCCAACACTGCGACGGCCGGCAGCGCTGCCTTCACCTTGACCGTCAACGGCAGCGGATTTGTCAGTCAGTCGGTTGTCTATTGGAACTCCACGGCTCGCACCACCACATTCGTGACCAATGGCCAGCTCACCGCCGCGATTTCGGCTGCGGACGTTGCCACTGCCGGCACGGTGCCCGTTTTCGTGAAAAATCCGGGAGGCACGGGAATTTACAATAACCAGCCCGCGCAGAACTCCAACATGGTGAACTTTACCGTGCAGTAATTGACGGGTCACTCAGGCGCCAACCGGCTGCCGTTTTTCCGCGGCGCTGCGGGCGTACACTTCCTGCGCCGCCCGTACCGCGGCGCCATACTCCACCGGCCTCCCGGTCACGCCGGCGAGCACATGCTCGAGCGCCGCCAGAATTCCAATGGTGTCCAGATAGTCGTAGTAGCCGAGGTGCGCGATGCGGAACAGTTTGCCTTTCATCTCGCCCTGGCCGTTGGCCACGACTGCGGCAAATGATTCGCGAAATTCTTTGACGATCGCGCTGGAGTCAGTTCCCGGTGGCGACTGAATGGCCGTGAGCGCCGCGGCGGGTGATGAAGCCGCGAACAGCTTCAGGCCCAGGGCCAGCGCCCCGGCGCGGGTCATCTCGGCCGCCAACTCGGCGTTGTTGACCAGGGCTTCGCGTCCGGCCACAAGATCGCCCTTGCCCATCTCTCGCACGAAATCGAGCGCCGCCCCCAAGGCGGCGAAGAGTGAGGTCGCAGGGGTGTAAGCGGATTCTCCTTTGGCTGCGGCTTTGCGTTCCTTACGGAAGTCGAAATAGTAGCGTGGAGATTTGGCCGTCTCCATGCGTTTCCAGGCGCGCTCGCTGACCGCGCAATAAGCCAGCCCGGGCGGAATCATCAACGCCTTCTGTGAGCCCCCGATGATCATGTCGATGCCCCAGCCATCCACATCGAAGTGGGTGGTGCCCAGCCCAGTGATGGCATCTACGACCAGCAAGGTGTCGTCGCCCTGGGAGCGGACCAGTTTCGCAATTCCCTTCACATCGTGCCGGGCGCCGGTGGAACTCTCGGTCGCCTGCACATAAACGCTGCGCACGTCGGGAGTCAGTTTTTGCCGGATTTCGTCCAGTGAGATCGTCTCCCCGTAGGGAGCGCTGAGGACTTCGACGGCGCAGCCAAAAGCCTTGGCCAGATCGCGCCAGCGTTCGCCGAACTTGCCCGCGGTCAGCACCAGAACCTTGTCGCCGGGCGAGGTCAGGTTCGAAATTGAACCTTCCATCGCGCCGGTGCCGGACGAGGCCAGTACCAGGACGTCGTTCTGTGTGCCGACGAAGTCTTTCATATCGGCCAGCACCCGTGAGTACAAAGCGCGGAAGTCGGCGGTGCGATGGTGCATGGCGAACGAAGCCATGGCAGTCTGCGCCGCCGGAAGGATGGGGGTTGGGCCGGGAGTGAACAGACGGTTCTTGCGCAACATTTACGAAGGAGTCCTTTGCACTGGGAATATTTGTTCTAGTGTACCGGAATTGCGGCAATTTCCGCAGGCATGCAATGTTCGTGCGCGCGAAACGTACAACGAACCGGCTCAGTGAGGTGGCTGAGTCAGATTTGCCGGCCAGTTGAGCACCACGTTGATCTGCCGCGTCGCGTATTCAAGTTCGGGCTCGCCAACCATAACGAACTGCCCATCGGGACTCACGTCGTAGGTGCGGCTGGGAGCCGCCGTGTAGTAGAACAGCCCTTCAAAGAGACGGCGAGGCCGGTCCAGGGAGAAATCTCCGCCCTCACGGGTGTTCACCGCCATCATCCGGCCGCCAATGCGATAGAAGAGCTCGCGGCCCGAGTGCGACCAGGCTGGCTCCTCGCCTCCGCCGGCCGACACTTGCTGTTTGGCCCCCGGACCCGGGAACGGCTGCACGTACACCTCGTTCTGACCAGATTCATCCGACACGTAAGCCAGCCAACGTCCGTTCGGTGAAAATGCAGCCTGTTTTTCGTTGAAGGGAGATTTAAGAAATGGCCGCGGCGGCGTATTCCCACCGAGCTGCAGTGTCCAGAGGTCCGCGCCGGTCTGGGGATGCCATTCCACATAAATTAGGTGCTGTCCGTCGCTCGACCAATCGCATAGGTAATGATCGTATTGACCAGTGGTGAGCTGGGTTGCGTCGCCCGTGCCATCCGCTGGTTGCTCAAACACCTGATGAGGGCCCGTCCGACTGGATTCGAAGGCCAGTCGCTGGCCGTCCGGCGACCAGACCGGAGTGTGATCGTCGGCGCCGAAGCTCGCTCGCGTCAGAGTGCCGAGCGCACTGTCATGGATCCAGATGTTGGGCGTTGCATCTTCCAGCCAGACCGCGACTCGTCGCCCGTTGGGCGAAACTCGCGGAGAGTTGTATGCTCTACGCGCGCTGGCGATCGGGCGGCTTTTTCCGGTTCGATCCACCGTCACCAGGGAGCGCGCCGGAGTGCGCGGCGTGCCGGGAGTGTAGGCCAGCGTCCCGGCCTGCGAAACGCTAAAGTAGGCCGCGCCCGTGCCCAACTCTTTCAGTACTCCCTGAACCACCTGGACCGGCCTTCCCGTGACTCGGAGATTTTTAAGATCAAATGGTGCCGCGAACAGGGTGTCGCCGCGCAGGTAAAGCAGGCGGCCGCCGGGGTCATAACGGGCAAACGAACCGCCCTCCAGCAGAATCTGCCACTTGCCTGTATCCAACGACAGCAAGGCGATGCGTGACTGGTCCCAGTTCGTGCTGCCATTCCAGATAGTGAACAGAACATGTTTGCCATCGGGTAGAAAGTCAGGCCAGAGGTGTGCAGCCTCGCCTTGAGCCGAATCAGGCGTGGTCAGCCGGCGAGGCTTGCCGCCGCGGGCGGGGATGGCAAACAGTCCAGCGGTGAAAAGCGGCGTGAACACAATGGTGTCGTCCCGTCCCCAGGTAGCGCCGGCGGGGAAGAGTACGTCGCACAGCACCTGAGGGCTCCCACCGCTTACGGGGACCTTCACCAGTTTGCCTGCCGCCTCGAACCCGATCCATTCGCCGTCCGGCGAGAAGAACGGGCTGCTGGCCCTCGCCGTGCCGGGAAGCCGCACGCTCTCCAGAGAATCCAGGGAACGGATGTAGATGGATTGTTCACTACCCCGGCTGGCCACGTATGCGAGTCGCGTGCCATCGGGCGAGAGGGCCACCGAGTAGCCAATGGATTCATCCAGCGATTGATCGCCCGGCAGCACGATGGAGAAGCGTACGAGCGATTGTGGCACCCCAGCCGAGGGCATTCCCCGCCGCCAGACTGAGATCACCAACCCGACGGCCAGCACAGCGCTCAGGATTGCCAGTATCCAGACCGAACTGCGGCGGCTCGCGGACCCCGTGGGCACCGCTGCAGCCGGGAATTGTTGAATCCATTGCAACTCCTTGCGCAGATCGCGGGCGCTTTGCCACCGCTCGTCCGCATCCTTCGCCAGGCATTGTTGCAGAACGCGATCAAGAGCGGCCGGTGCTTTCCCATCGATGGTTGCAACCGGCGCTGGACCTGCTCTCGCAATGGCCGCGACTACCTCCATGGAATTGGCTCCGGCGAAGGCAGGGCGCCCCGTGACCATTTCATACAGGAGGCACCCAAACGCGAAGATATCGGCGCGCGGATCGGGTTCCTTGCCGTCAAATTGTTCCGGCGCCATGTATTGCAGCGTGCCGAGGAGCAGAGCCCGGGTATGGAGCGCCGTGGTGCGACCCTCAGCCGTCCGAGCGGCGGCGGGATCGGGAGGTCGCCACAGCCGCGCGATTCCGAAATCCAGAAGCTTCGCTCCATCGCGCGTGAGCATTACGTTGCCGGGCTTCAGATCGCAATGAATGATGCCCTGCCGGTGCGCCTTATCCAGTGCGTCAGCCACCTCGACACTGATGCGCAGCGCCTGGTCCAGGGGCAGCGGGCCTCTTAGCAGGCGTTCGGCCACGGTCTCGCCTTCCAGGTACTCCATCACCAGGTAGTCGGTGCCGGTCTCGTGGCCGACGTCATACAGGACGCAAATGTGGGGATGGTTAAGACTGGAGATAACGCGAGCTTCGCGCTCGAAGCGCCGCCTCAGGTCAGGATGGCCGGAAAGCTGATCGGGCAGGACCTTGATCGCAACCGTGCGCCCCAGTCTGGTGTCGTGGGCTTTGTAGACCTCGCCCATGCCCCCGGCCCCGAGAGGGCTCACGATCTCATACGGGCCCAGTCTGACTCCGGCGGTAAGCGCCATCGGGCCATTACTCCTTGTTGATGTGCGCATTCTAGTTAGAACGCAAGCACTTGGGAAGCCAGACGCTATAATTTCCCCATGAGCCTGAGCGAGCAGATCCAAAAAGACATCACCACCGCCATGAAGGCGCGCGACGAGCACCGCCTTTCCACCCTGCGCATGGTCAAGACCGCGCTGAAGAACCGCGAGATCGAAAAGATGGCGCCGCTCGACGACAAGGAATCGCAGCAGGTCCTGACCACCCTGATCAAGCAGCGCAAGGATTCCGTCGAACAATTCACCAAGGGTGGGCGCCAGGAAATGGCCGATAAGGAAGCTGCGGAAATCCTCCTGATTGAAACCTATATGCCCAAGGCTGCCGGCGAAGATCAGATCGTGGCCGGAGTCAGGGCGGTCGTCGCCGAGATGGGGTCGCCCACCATGAAAGAGATGGGCACGGTGATGAAGAATGTGATGGCCCGCTTCTCTGGCGCTGGAATCCGCGTGGATGGAAAAGTGGTCAGCGATGCGGTGAAACGGGAACTGGCGGGGAAGTAATCTGGACACCTCGGTACGAATCGACAAGTGGCTGTGGGCGGCCCGCTTCTTCAAGACGCGGGCCTTGGCCGCCAAGGCTTGTGACCTTGGCAGGATTCAGTGCAGTGGTCAGCCCGCCAAACCTGCACGACCGGTACATGTCGGAGACATGCTGCTCGTGACCAACGAGGGTGGCGAATTTCAGCTGGAGGTGCTGCTGCTCAGCGAGACGCGCGCTCCGGCATCGGTTGCTCAAACTCGATATCGCGAGACCGAGGCCAGCAAAGAACAGCGCCTGAAGGTGGCGGCGGAGCGTAAAGCGATGCGGCAGTTCGAGGAGTTGCCCCCAGGCCGACCATCAAAGCGCGATCGCCGCAGGATCATCCAGTTCCGGGGACGGGCGTGAGAAAGACGCCCACGTAGGGGCGGACGCCTCGTGCGCCCAGTCGAGCAAAGCTCGACTGGAATTTCTCTTAACCTGGCACTAACCCTGAATCCGGTACGCGGAAACTCTGCCGAGCTGCGCTCGGCCTGCCCGGACGGGGCGTCCGGGCCTACGCGATTTCTACTTGCTCCGCTGTAACTCGCGGTAGGCTTCGCTCTTGGACACTCCCATCTCTTTCGCAATCTTCTTGAGCGCCTGTTTCTCCTCCAGCTTTTCGTCGGCCATGACTTGCTGGAGCCGTTGGCGCACACTTACACCGGCAGCCGCCTTTTGCTGACCCTCTTCTGCTTTCCCGATCAGTAGCGTGATTTCGCCTTTGATGTCACCTCGGGCGTTCAGCGTCCTGAGAATCTCACCGGCGCGGCCGCGCAGAAACTCTTCGTGAATCTTGGTGACCTCGCGCGCGATGACAACCTGACGTTCTGCTCCGAGGATCTCCACGACATCTTCGACCGCTTCCTTCAGCCGGTGGGGCGCTTCATAAAAAACCTGCGTCCGCGGCGAGGCTTTGACGCTTTCCAGCATCTGCCGCCGCTGCCCGCTTTTCGGAGGAAGAAAGCCGCTGAAGCGAAACGAGTCCGTGGGCAAACCGCTGGCTACCAGCGCCGCCAGGAACGCCGAGGGTCCAGGAACCGGCACTACTGGAATATGATGCCGGATCGCCAATGAAATCAGGCGAAAACCGGGGTCGGAGATGCCCGGCATCCCAGCATCCGTCACCAGGGCCACACGCGCGCCACCCTCCAGATCGAGCACCAGTTCTGGAGCTCGGGTCATTTCATTGTGCTCGTGATAGCTGACCGTGCGGGTTGCGACCCCGTAGTGCTGCAGCAACTTTTGTGTCTGATGGGTATCTTCACACGCAATCTGGTCGGCCTCCCTGAGCACCCTCACCGCGCGCAACGTGATGTCCTCCAGGTTGCCGATGGGCGTAGCCACCAGGTACAGCCCCGGAGTCAGCGCGCCTTTCGGGTTCGCAAGCGCATTCTCGCCCGCCTTCATGAAGGCGAGTCTAACATTGGCTTGCTTTGCCCGGTTCATTGACGAGGCTGGGCGCAAACCCTAGAATCAGGAAGAACAGATATCAGTTGTTAGGTCTCAGTTCTCAGTTCTCAGTTTGAAAGGTGAAGTTCTCACCTGGTTTGCGGAGCGTCTCAGGAAGTCCATGCCACTTTACGAATACGAGTGCAAGAAGTGCCATCACCGCTTCGAGCGCATCCAGAAATTCTCCGACCCCCATGTCAAGAAATGCCCCAAGTGTGGAGGCCCGATCGAGCAGGTAATCTCGGCCCCGGCGGTGCAATTCAAGGGCTCAGGCTGGTACGTCACCGATTATGCCAAGAAGTCTTCGACTGGTTCGGCTTCGTCTTCTTCGAACGGGGACTCCAGTAAGGACGCCAAGGCAAAGTCGGAAGATTCCGGCAAGACGGAGAGTTCATCCAAGGCAGATGCTGCCAAGTCGGAGAGTCCGAAGAAAACCGAAAGCCCCAAAAAGAAGTAATCTTCGCTGGTTCGGAAAGCTATCGCCACCTGAGGCTGTAGCCCAGCGCGGCCAGGATCTGGTTTTCGAACTCATACTCGAGCACAAAAGTGAAGCTTTCTCCCTGGTCCTCCCAGGACGCCGCGTATTTGGGTAAGGTCGCGGCTATAAAGGGAATACGCGGCGGCGTAGCGGACGTTGCAAAGCTTCGGACACGCGATCATTCCGGTTGGATCGGAGCGCTCCACGCCAGTCGCAGCCAGCAGATCGCTTGAGCTTACATCAGGCTTGGCGCACACTCGAAGCTGGTGAGGCATGATCTCCATGGCGCGCCGGTCGCCGGGACGGATGTCCGCCGGCGCACCCAAAGATGACCTTTGTAGGGGGATTTAGGTCTACCTCTTGCGCCAGGCTGTCCTGTGCCGCCTGCCAGATCATCCACAGGTCCGCGTCAGAATGCTTGGTCTGGTTAACGAAGCCTATGGCAGGCCCGGCGGGCTGCCCACCACATCCCAGTAAGGCCAATCCCAGCAGAAGTTTCCAAAGGTTTCGCCGCATAGGTCCGCTCCGGAATGGTGGTAAGAAGACCATCGGCCATAAGGCGGGTTATCTCCAGTAGCGAGCCCCGAATGAATCGTTTTGAGAGAGCCGTACATCTAACTAGTCGTTATAACGAGGATATTCCCATGATTAACATCAGGCGCAGCGCAGAGCGTGGCGGAGGCGATTTCGGCTGGCTCAAAACGCAACACACCTTTTCTTTTGATACCTATCACGATCCGCACTTTATGGGGTTCCGCTCCCTGCGCGTTATCAACGAGGACTGGGTGCAGGCCAGCCATGGCTTCCCGATGCATCCGCATCGCGACATGGAGATCATTACCTACGTTCTCGACGGCGCTCTGGAGCACCAAGACAGCATGGGAAACGGCTCCACCATTCGCCCCGGTGATGGACAGCGCATGAGCGCGGGAACAGGAGTGCGGCACAGCGAGGCCAACGTTTCGAAGACCGACGCGGCACACCTGCTGCAGATCTGGATTTTGCCCGACCGGCGCGGCCACGAACCGGGCTACGAGCAGAAGGCGTTCCCAGAAGCCGAAAAGCGGGGCAAGTTACGCCTGATCGCCAGCCCGGATGGGAATGACGGCTCAGTGACCATCCACCAGGACGCCAAGCTGTATGCGTCGCTGCTCCAATCCGGACAGGAAGTGAAGCACGAACTGGGCAAGGGCCGGCACGGCTGGCTGCAGGTTGCGAAGGGAGCGGTAGAGCTGAACGGCCAAAGCCTGAGCCAGGGCGACGGCGCCGCCATAAGCGACGAGCAGCGGCTGATGGTCAAAGCCACGGAAGACGCGGAGGTACTGCTCTTCGACCTGCAGTAAGCTTGTGTGGGTCGGACACTCCCTTCGACTTCGCTCAGGGCGGGCTCTGTCCGACGCCTTTGATTTTGATGTTTGGATCTCGACCTAAATTTTGTCTTTAGTCTGGATTTTGAGCGGTCTGTGCTACCTTCCAGACCCGCTAACACAAATCCAAACATCAACAGCAATGTCAAAGGCGGCGGACATGAGTGTCCGCCTCACACGTGTGGGTCGTTGCCCTCTCCCTACTTCTGTGCTAACTTCACCGATCAATTGGGCAATGCGCTTCCTCTTCAATCACGAGAAATCGTCCCGATCGGGGCCACAAGAGCCGGTCCTGGCGGAAGTTCCAGAGCTTCACTCCGCCCAGCTGGCCGCCGCTTACTACGGTGAGCGCCAGGGGGGAGACCTCCACGATTTCGTTCGGGTCACGCCAAACCGCGTGCTGTTCGGCCTGCTGGACATGGCCGGACGCCTGGAGCAAAACAGTGCCATCGTTTCCGCTGCCCAGCAGACTTTCCGTACTCGGGCCCAGGAGCTATTCGTCGACGACGATGTCAACGAGGCTGACGCCATGGCGGAGCTCTGCCTGGAGCTCAACCGCGCCATCATGGCGGCGGAGGGAGGCATCCGCTCCTGTCCCGCGTTCGCCGGCTGTTACAACGAAGACCTGGGAACCATCTGTTATTTTAATGCCGGGCATACTCCCGGATTGCTCCGCGATCTCACCGGGATCACCGAACTAGGCGCCACCGGTTTGCCGCTGGGACTTTTTTCTCACGCCACCTGTGAGGCGCCCCTGGTCGCCTTGCCACCCGGCGCCGCTCTGCTACTGGTTTCACGAGGTTTGCTTGAGGGCAGGCGCAGGCGGGAGGAGTTTGGACTGGAGCGGGTCAAGAACAGCCTGCAGCAGGCTGCCAACGAAACCGCGGAAGAGCTGTGTGCATCGACGATTGAAGGCGTGCAACAGTTCATGCGCAAGCCCCCCGTCCACAACGACGTGACGGCCCTGGCGTTGGTGCGGGTGGCAACGACCAGAACATCCTCTGTCGGGCAGAACTAGCTGCTGTCCCCGACGGGCGAGACGCCCGCCCTCCATCAGAAGCTTACCTCTTCTTCTTTTTCTTTCGCGCCAGCCCTGCGGGTTGTGCCTGCGTCTCCGGCGCCAGTTCATCCGCAGTTACAAAGATAGGTTCGATATCGGTGGGAATCCCTTGCAGGCGGTCGAGTGACTTCTGCAGAGCGGGCCGCACCACTCCCATTTCGTCCTGCAGTTTCTTCGCTCCCGCATAGTCTCCCTGGGCCTCGAGGGTGAGCAGATCGTGGTCGAGGTCCCGCACTCCCTGTTTGAATTTTTCCAGGTCCAGCGCGAAGGTCTGGTCCGCCCGCTGGGTGAAGGCCCCTTTGTCCATGAGGTAGTTGAACTGGATGGCCATGCCCTTGCCATGGGCGTCATTCAACCCGAAGCGGAGGCTGCGGAACATGGAGGCGAGGTAGGTGGTGTAAAGCTGCCGTTGCGCCGCCTCATCGGACGCGAGGACGTTGGACAACTTCATCTCCTGGGCATGGTCCATCATGTATTGCAGCGCGAACAGGCCGGTGATATCGGCCTTGGCTTCTTCAATAGCGCTGTAGAGCTCCTTCAATTCAGCGCGGGGAGTGGTGTCCCGACCGTCCACCTTGATCTGATGTGGGCCCAGCCCGTGCATCAGTTCGTGGGCCACAATGTGAGTGAAGAATGATTCGAAGTTTACGTCCCGGGCCGCCCCCGGCAACATTCGGCGCGCGATGGGAAGCAGCACGCTGCGAAACTTGGCCTCCTGCACATTCTTGAGCATTACCCGCTTGCTGCCCTTCTGATTTACTACCCGCTCGTCGTTGGGCAGATTGTAGGCCGCGGTAGCCACACCGTGGTTGCCGTCTCCGGCACAGAGAATCTCGTCTACCACGCGGATGGGCGCCGCCGCGCCGAGCTTGGGATTGCGGTATTGCGGATCGATAGGCAGGTTGTCCTCGATCTCCTGCAGGTGCGAGCTGAGCGCGGAAAACTTTGCGCTGGCCTCATCGTCCCGCAGGTTGAGGAAGGTCTCGAAGGCAGCCTTGTAGCCAAAAATTTCGTCGTTGTAGGTCTCGTAGGGGCCAATGGTGATGTCGATGGGGGCGTCCAGGTCCATCCAGGCCAGATCGCTGGCGTAGTAGTCGTTGGAGAGAAATGCATCCGCGCGCAGGTTGAGAAAAGTCTTCAGGGAGGCGTTGTCGGTAAGGTTGGCGGCCTCCTTCAGCAGGTTCGCGGCCCGCGCCAGGTCGTCCCTGTAGGCTTCGCTGTAGGGAACAGCCTCCGGAGTATTTGCACCAGCGTCGGTGATTCGGCGGATGATGGTAAAAAATCCTTTTGCCTCCTCCTGTTTCTCCTTGGGCAAAGAGGCGACCCAGGTTTCGAATTCCTCCCTGGTCATGTCCTCGGGATAGAAATTTGCTCCCTTGGGCTTCTCCGCGGGGACGCCAGGAAGAAAGGCCTTAAAGTTATCCAGGGCGGACCAGGGACTCTTGTTGATCCAGAAGTATTGCAGTCGAGCCTTGCCCAGGCCCGTAGTGTCCTTCTGCAGCCGCGCATACAGGGCCGGGTTGCCGCTCCAGTACTGGACCAGGAAGATCTCGTTCATGATGCGACCGGCCTCAATCAGTTTGACCAGCGCCTGCCGGTCCCCCGTGGAAAGCTTCGATGTATCCACTCGCAAGGAGGTGGGCGCATAGCGCGCCGTCATTTTCTTCAACTGGGCGACCCCGGGTGCTGAGGAAGTAGTCTTCCGGGTTTTCGTCTTTTGAGCCGCCGCAGCAGTAGTGGCAAGTGCCAGCAGAAGAATCAGAGCGAACAATGCCGCCGATCTCATTCAGGTCTCCTTCGCCGAACATCCAGGATCGAATGCAAAACGAAATCTTAAACCGCAAAGAACGCAAAGAGATACCGCAAAGAACCAAAAACTTCTGCGTGCTCATACAATATCGCAAGTGGCCGCCGACCCGCCTCCAGAGGTACAATTTGCGGAGGCCGTGCGCGCATTGGAAATTACCGCCGTCCATATGGCTATGCGAAAACTATTCCCCTGCATGTTACTGGTTTGTGTTGCCGCCCTGCCCCCGCTTTTGCCCGCCGACACGGTGGTCGAGGAGATCATAGCCCGGGTTAATAATCAGATCATTACGCGAGCCGAGTACCTGCGCAGCAAAGATCAGCTGAAACAGGAAGCGCAACAGCAGGACCCGGCGAATGCCGATAAGATCGTCGCCGAGAAAGACAAGGACGTCCTGCGCGATTTGATCGATCAGCAGTTGCTGCTCGAAAAAGGCAAGGACCTGGGAATCACCGCCGATACCGAAGTGATCAAACGGCTCGACGAAATGCGCAAGGAAATGAAGCTGGAATCAATGGAAGACCTGGAAAAGGCCGCCCAGAGCCAGGGCATCGCCTTCGAGGACTTCAAGCAGAACCTAAAAAACCAGATCATCACCCAGCAGGTAATTTCCAAGGAAGTCGGCTCCCGGATGACCATCAGCAAGGAAGAATTGCAGCAATTCTACGATGCTCATAAGAGCCAGATGGAGCAGCCCGAACAGGTCCGGCTGAGTGAACTTCTGATTTCGACGGAAAAGAAGGACCCGGCAACAGCTGAAGCCCAGCAACTCGCAGCAGCGCAGGCCAAGGCGGATGACCTGCTGGCCCAGATTCGCAAAGGAGCGGCCTTCGACGAAACCGCCAAGAAGAACTCGGATGGCCCCACCGCCGCCCAGGGTGGCGACCTCGGTTACTTCAAGCGCGGCACGCTGGCCAAGGAGCTTGAGGACAAGACTTTTGCCATGAAGCCCGGCGACGTTTCTGACGTCATCCGCACCAAACAGGGTTTTGTCATCCTCAAGGTCACTGAACACCAGCAGGCCGGCGTGCCTCCACTGAGCCAGATTGAGGGCAGGGTTCAGGATGCGATTTACATGCAGAAACTGCAACCTGCCTTGCGAGCTTACTTGCAGAAACTGCGCGAGGACTCCTACATCAAGATCGCGAGCGGGTATGTGGATACTGGCGCCAGCCCCAACCAGACTGCACCCATCGAAACTACCGCCAAGGACGCGGGCGCCAAGGAATTAAAGAAAAAGAAAAAGAAGTTGGGCATCCTTTAGGGAACCCCAAGCCCCGGAAGCGAGAGACAGGCTGCGATCTATGAAGGAATTCTTCGTTTCCGACTGCCTTCGGTTCGAGAACAAGATCATCACGTCCACTTTTGTGGTGGTCTCCCGCCAGGTGAAACCCAAGAAAAGCGGCGAGCCCTACCTGGCGTTCACGTTAGGCGATCGCAGCGGTCACATCGAAGCCAAGATGTGGGACAACGTGGAAGACGCCATCGACGCCTGCGATCAGGACGACTTTATCAAGGTCAAGGGGCTGATCAACAAGTACAAGAACCGCTTTCAGCTCACCATTCACAAGCTGCGCCGGATGGGAGAATCCGAGGTCGATTTCGCTGACTACCTGCCTAAAACCACAAAAGACATTGGTGAGTTATGGCAGACCCTGGCGGGCTACGTTGCCAGTTTTAAGGACCCTCATCTCAAGGCCCTGGTTGAGGCTTTCATGGCCGACCCGGAAATCGCGGAAGCCTACCGTAACGCCCCCGCCGCCAAGACGCTGCATCATGCTTTCATTGGCGGCCTGCTCGAGCACGTGGTGTCGCTTTTCACTTCCTGCGACCTGCTGTGCCGCAATTATCCCCAGATCAACCGCGACCTGCTGCTGACCGGCGCCTTCTTTCACGATATCGGCAAGATCCACGAACTGACCTACAACCGCTCGTTCTCCTACAGCACGCGCGGCCAGTTACTGGGACACATGATCATTGAACTGGAGATGCTCCAGGCCAAGCTGCAGCAATTGGCAGGGTTTCCGGAGTCGTTGAAGACGCTGGTCGAACACCTCATCATCAGCCACCATGGCCAGTACGATTTCGGCTCGCCCAAGCTGCCCATGTTTCCTGAGGCCCTCATGCTGCATTATCTTGACGACCTCGATTCCAAAATGGAGGCCATGCGCGCCCAGTTTGAACGCGGCGGGGAATCGGAAGGCGCGTGGACGGGTTACAATCCGTCGCTGGGCCGGCCGCTGCTGAACACTGCGAAATTCCTGGCAGAGAAACCCTCGGACGATCAAGCAGAGCCCGAGGCCGTGCCTGCGGAACACCTGCCTACCGGCACCGGACTGGAGGGGACAGGCACGCCGAAGAACACCGGCCGGCAAAATGAAAATCCAGGCGCCGCCATGACTTCGACTTCTGTGGTGCATGAGGATAAAATCTAGGCACCTGTAGGTAGCCCTCGTCAACGTCCGGTTAGAAGTAGTGCGCGCAATTCACTTTCTGATTGACCATCCCGTCATGGAGGAAATCATGCGAATCCGTTTGACAGCACTCACCCTTGGTCTCTACTTATCTTTTGCGGTGCTGGGCTGCAACAAGCCCGCCGCTCCGCCAGATTCAGGCTCTCCTACCGCGTCACCGTCTTCCAGCGATAGCAGCAACAGTTCATCTGCCCCGAGTGGAACCGCGGCCGGCTCCGGTTCAGCCATGTCGAATTCCGCGACGGCGAACATGAAGCCCGAGGCTCCCAAGCCTTTGGTGGTTCCGGCAGGCACGGTATTGACGGTCCGTCTGGGACAAACGGTCGGCTCCAAAATCAGCACGGCGGGCCAGACCTTTACTGCCACCCTGGCCAGCCCGGTCATGGCTGACGGCAAGACCGCGATCCCTGCCGGCGCGACAGCTTCCGGAACGGTGGTCGATGCCAAGCCTCTGGGCCGGTTCAAAGGAGGAGCATCGCTGCAATTGCGTCTGACGTCCCTCACTGTGAACGGGACGGAGCAGTCCATTTCCACTTCTTCCGTGGTCCGCACCGCAAAAGGCAAAGGTAAGCGAACCGCTATTATGGCGGGGGGCGGCGCGGGCCTGGGCGCACTGATCGGCGGCCTGGCGGGAGGTGGCAAGGGCGCAGCCATCGGCGCGCTGGCGGGCGGAGGTGCAGGTACCGGCGGCGCTGCTTTCACCGGCAACAAGGACATTGTTTTGCCCGCCGAGTCCGCACTCAGCTTCAAACTGGAACAATCGCTGGAAGTGAAGTAGCCGTTCACTTCAAACATCCGGCCCAGGGCGCGGAGCCCTGGGTCTCTTTTTGTGCCGCATGTTGAACTTCGATCAATTCCGCCTCCTGACCTTCGACTGCTACGGCACCCTCATCGACTGGGAGACTGGAATCTTCTCCGCGCTGCGCCCTATTCTCGCCGCCCACAGCAAGACCATCCCGGACTCCGAACTCCTGCGCCTCTACTCTGAATTCGAGTCGGATGCCGAACACGGAGAATTTCATCCTTATCGTCAGGTTCTCGAATTGGTGGTCCGCCGCTTCGGGCAGCGTCTGGGATTCACACCCACCGAATCCCAGGCACGCTCTTTGCCCGACTCGCTGTCTAACTGGCTGCCCTTCCCGGATACCGTCACAGCGCTCCGCAAGCTCAACGACCGATACCAGCTCGCCGTTATCTCCAACGTCGATGACGACCTGTTCGCCTCCACTGCGCCCCGCCTTGAGGTGCGGTTTGACTACGTGATTACCGCGCAGCAGGCCCAGGCCTACAAACCATCGTTGCAAATATTCAAACTCGCTCAGCAGCGCACCGGAGTAGTCGCGAGCCAATGGCTCCACGTTGGCCAGAGTATTTATCACGACGTAATTCCCGCGCAGTCCCTCGGAATTAAGACTGTCTGGGTGAACCGCCCATCGCCTCGTCCCGGGGCCGGCGCCGCCAGGAGCGCCTCCGGACAACCAGACCTCGAAGTGCCCGACCTGAAGTCTCTCGCCCAACTGACATTTGAGAACCGTGAACTGCAAACTGGTTCCTGAATCCCCAAGCAGTATTAAACTGGTAGCGAGCACCCAAAGAATCGGAGAAAGCCAGATGGCCACCATTACCGCCCGCTCCAATCCGCTCGCTTACTTGACCGACCAACTTGATGAACTCAAAGCCAAGGGTACGCACTTCCGACTGCGCGTTCTCGACGACGAACAAGCCGCCGTCTGCACCTTCGACGGCAAGAAGGTCATCAACCTGGCTTCGAATAATTACCTGGGCCTGACCACACACCCCAAACTCCGCGAGGCGGCGCTTGAGGCCACGCGCAAGTACGGCGTGGGGTCAGGCGCGGTGCGCACCATCGCCGGCACCATGAAAATCCACATGGAGCTGGAGGAAAGAATCGCGCGTTTCAAGAATGTGGAAGCCTGCGTGGTCTTCCAGTCCGGATTCGCGGCCAATGCGGGGACGGTGTCGGCAGTGCTGGGCAAAGAGGACTTCATTATCTCCGACCAGCTGAACCACGCTTCGATCATCGACGGGGCCCGCCTGTCGCGCGCCAAGATTCTGGTCTTCGAGCACAAGAACATTGCCCAGGCAGAGGAGCGCCTGGCCAGCATCAAAGACCAGCCCGGCAAACGGCTGCTGATCACCGACGGCGTCTTCTCCATGGACGGGGATATCGGCCCGTTGCCAGCACTCTGCGACCTGGCGGAGAAATATGGCGCCATCATGATGGTGGACGATGCGCACGCCTCCGGAGTCCTGGGACGCAACGGCCGCGGCACCATCGATCACTTCAAGATGCACGGCCGGGTGGATATTCAGGTTGGAACCTTGTCAAAAGCAATCGGCGCCCTGGGCGGCTATGTGTGCGGCACTCGCGACCTGATCGATTTTCTTTACCATCGGGCCCGGCCCTTTCTGTTTTCGACTTCGCATCCGCCCTCTGTGGCCGCTACCTGTATCGCCGCTTTCGATGTCCTCGAAAACGAGCCCGAGCGAATCGAAAAGCTCTGGGAGAACACCCGGTTCTGGAAGAAAGAACTGGGTCTGCTTGGCTTCAACATCGGCGGCAAGGGCACGCCCGCCAGCGAGACACCGATCACTCCGATCATCATCGGCGACGGCAAACTCACCATGGACTTTTCCCGCGAACTGTTCAAGGAAGGCGTGCTGGGGACGGGGATTGCGTTTCCCACCGTGCCCGAAGGTAAAGCCCGCATCAGGACGATCATGACCGCCACGCATACGGGAGAGGAATTGCAGCAGGCGCTGGACGTGCTGAAGCGGGTCGGGAAGAGGATGGGAATCTTGCCGGCATGAGGAAATAGCGGTCTTCCAGTCGAGCTGAGCTCGACCTGGACGGGTCGGAGACCCGTCCCTACACGAGTATGGGTGCTTCAATCTGCCCGATACACAACCCGCCCGCCCACAATCGTCGCCACTACTTTCCCCGTCATCTGCGCTCCGCCAAATGGAGTATTGTGTGACCGCGAATGCGACTTGGCGGCGTCAAAGGTCCAGCGCTTTTGCGGATCGAAGATAGTCACGTCGGCGTGACTGCCGCGAACGAGCGTTCCGCGTCCCTTCAGACTGAACACTCGGGCCGGGCCAGAAGTGAAGAGTTCGACGATCCTGGCGAGCGGAATCTTGTGTCCACGATGCAGGTGAGTGATCGCCAGGCCCAGGGCGGTCTCGAGCCCCGTAATTCCGAAGGCGGCCCGTTCGAACTCGATGATCTTTTCGTGCGGCGCGTGAGGGGCGTGGTCGGTGGCGATGGCATCCACGGTTCCGTCGGCTAGCGCCACCAGGATGGCTTCAACGTCTTCCTGGGAGCGCAGGGGCGGGTTCATCTTGAAATTGGTGTCGTACTCGCCGACGTCCGCATCGGTCAGGGCAAAGTGGTGGGGCGTAACTTCGCAGGTCACGCGCGACTTGCTGCGCTTTCCCCGGCGCACGGCCTTCAGCGCGTCCGCGGTGGAAAGATGGGCTACGTGCAGGCGCGCGCCGGTGAACTGCTGCGCCAGTTGGACGTCCCGTTCTACGACCGAAGCCTCGGCCGCCGCCTTCATGCCGCGCAGGCCCAGACGAAACGCGGTGGGCCCGTCATTCATGGAGCAGCGGTCAGTCATGCGGGTATCTTCCGCATGCTGAATCACCGGAAGGTTGATTTCCGACGACAGGCGCATGGTCTCGCGCATGACGGTGTCGTTGAGGATGGGCTTGCCATCGTCGCTGACGCCCACGGCTCCGGCTCGCTGCAACGCGCGGAAGTCAGTAAGCACCGCCCCTTTGCTGGCGTGGGTTGCAGCGGCGATGGGAAATACGTTCACCACCGCGCCGCGCTCCGGCTGTTGCAGCCAGGTGACCCATTCCGGCGAGTCCACCACGGGCTGTGTGTTGGGCATGCAACAGACAGATGTAAAGCCACCGGCAGCTGCGGCAGCGGTTCCGGTGGCAATGGTTTCCTTGTAGCTCTGTCCGGGCTCGCGCAAGTGAACATGCAGATCGATGAAGCCGGGAGAGACGATCAGCCCGCGTGCCTCGAATTTATCGTGGGCGGTGCCGCGCGTTTTGCCGGGGGGCGCGATCTCGGCCACCTGCCCGTCCCGCAACAGGACGTCCATAGGCGCGTCGATCCTGGCGGCGGGATCGATTAGCCGTCCGCCTCTGATCAGCAGACTGTAGTTTTCTCTTCTTGGGTTCAAGTTGTGTTTCCTACACTAACGATCATTACCACGGAGGCGCGGAGTCACGGGGAACCCGCACCAACTATCTGAAAAGCCAGAAGATTTCCCTGTGCCTCTGCGCCTCCGTGGTGGAATCAGGGTCCTCATCGCGCCCTGCCCAGCGCCTTGGCCAGAATTGCCATGCGCACGGGGACTCCGTTTCGTACCTCTTCGACAATCGCCGACTGCGGACAATCCGCAACCTCCCAGGTCACCTCCAGACCGCGGATGATAGGTCCGGGGTGCATCAGCATGGCGTCCTTTTTAGCCAGCTTCAGCCGTGGCATGTTCATCTGGTAGCGGGCGATGTAGTCCTGCAAACTGATCCTGGTGCCCGCCAGGCGCTCCTTCTGTACCCGCAGGGTCATGATCACGTCAGCGCCGTGGACCGCATCTTCCACTGTGCGCACAATGTGCAAGCCCGGGGCCAGGCTCAGCGCGGTTTCCGGCAAGAACTCCGGCGGCCCGCACAGCGTGATGTGCACGCCGAACTTGCTGAGCAGGTGAATCGCCGAGCGCGCTACGCGGCTGTGATAGATATCGCCAACAATTGCTACCTGTAACCCCTGGAGTGCCTTCCTGTGGCGCAGGATGGTGTAGGCATCGAGCAGCGCCTGCGAAGGATGCTCATGCATGCCATCGCCGGCGTTGATCACGGGAATGTCGAGGTAGCGCGCCATCAGCGCGGCCGCGCCGGCCTGGGGATGCCGGATCACGATCACGTCCGCGCCTACTGCCCGCAGGGTGTAGCCCGTATCGAGCAGGGACTCGCCTTTTTCAATGCTGGAACCGCTGGAGAGCACCAGCGTGGTCATGGCACCCAGCGACTTGGCCGCGATTTCAAAGGAGCTGCGGGTGCGGGTGGAAGCTTCATAAAACAGCAGCAGCACGCGTTTGCCCCGCAGCAGAGGGCGCGGTTTTTGCGGATTCATCCCGCGGGCCAGTTTGAGCAGGCCCAGAATGTTCTCCGCTCCGAGATGTTCGATGCCCAGCAGGGAGCCGCGAGCAGCTTGGTTCATGGTTTGCAGGGCCAGCCGGATTTTCGGGTTTAAGATTTCAGATTACAGATTTTAGATTGCAGATTCTAGACTGACGCTTTCAAATGGCAGTTCCAACCCGGATAACCGGGGATCAACACAATCTGAAATCAACAATCTTCAATCTGAAATCGGGTTCGCCGCATCAGTCTTGCCGTTCCACCAGCAGGACCTTCTCCGCGTCATCCACCTCACGCAGTTTCACTTCGATAATTTCCCGGTCCGAGGTTTGCACCTTGCGTCCAATAAATCCGGCTTCAATCGGCAATTCGCGATGTCCGCGATCGATCAGCACACATAGCTGTACCCGTTTGGGGCGCCCTTCGCGGAACAGCGCATCCAGCGCAGCCCGAATGGTGCGGCCAGTGTAGAGAACGTCGTCCACCAGGATGATGTTTTTGCCGGCGATGGAGAAGCCGATCTCGGCTTTCTGTACTACCGGCTTCGGTCCCAGCGTGGACAGGTCGTCACGATACAGGGTGATGTCCAGCGTGCCGACTGGGACCTCGGCCTTCTCGATGCGAGCAACCATCTGCCCCAGCCGCTGTGCCAGGGGCACGCCGCGCCGCCGGATTCCCACCAGCCCCAGGTCCTCAGCGCCGTTATTTTTTTCGATGATTTCGTGCACCAGGCGGACCAGCGTACGCTCAATTTCCGAGGCCGACATCAGTTGTGACTTTTCCCGCAGGCCCGATGGACGTGGAGATATTTTCGCAGTCATAAACGCTGCATCATACGCGGGCAACGCGACCCGGAGCAAGATGGCCGGGGGCCAGCCCAGGCCTAACCCTTCCCGAATCAGGAACGTACAACCTAACAAACATTCGAAAGCGCCACCGGGTAAATCCTGTATTTCGAGGCGGTCCGAGCAACTCAGCAATTCCGTTGCGCACCCAAGCTGACTGAGAGAAGTTCAATCGAAGGAGACGCTATGCATGGTCGATACCGGTATCTCAGTTCCATGTTGCTGGCTGTTGCCTTTCTGGCGCCGGCCCTGACCACAGGTTGTGCAGTTCGAAGTTATCGTGTCTATGATCCGTATCACAACGAGTATCACCGCTGGGACAATAACGAAAGAATTTACTATCACCAGTGGGTGGTCGAGAATCATTACGATGGCCGCGACTATCGCAGGCTCGATCGCGATCAGCAAAGGGCGTATTGGGAGTGGCGCAACAACCACCATCACCACGATCATGATCATGACCGCCACTAGAAGGACTTGAACCCGCCACGAGTACAGGGGCGGCCACTCCCGGCCGTCCCGTTGCGCCACGCCCGAGGCGGCAAGCTATAAACGCTACCAGCTCATGACTCGCTTTCATCTCCCAGGCAAGGAGACTAACCGAATCCCTATCCCTGTGCGTGGCTCCTGAGCGGACGGCAGGCCATTTGTCGTCCGCCGTCATCTCCCAGGCGCCGGCACGGACCGGTGCAATATAGTATTGAGCTGCCGTCCTCTGAACTTTTGTAGTCACTGCTCTGGAGGGGCAAACCGGGAATGGGGAACCAAGCCTCATCTGAAGGCGAAATGCCGATCGACTTTTGCGTTGACACCGCCTCCGCCCACCGCCCGCAGCGGACGACGTTGCCAGGGCGGCTGGTCACGCTGGCGCCCCTTGACCCTCGCATCCACGGCGACTCGCTTTACCAAGAGACGCGCGGGGAGACAGCAGACCGGCTTTGGCTATATCTCTTTGAGGGACCATTCTCCGACCGCGCGGCCTTCGACATCCACCTGCAGCGGATCGCAGCTTCTGAAGATCCATTGTTTTTCGCGATCGTCGATTCGGCCTCAGGGAGGGCGGTAGGATATGCCGCTTACATGAGAATAGAGCCCGTGCATCGGGTGATCGAAGTGGGCAGCATCCTGTTTACTCCGCCACTGCAACGGACCCCGCATGCGACCGAGGCCATGTACCTGATGGCACGGCATGTTTTCGAGGACCTGGGATACCGACGCTACGAATGGAAATGCAATGCCCTAAATGCACCTTCGCGGCGCGCGGCGCAGCGCCTCGGTTTCAGGTTTGAAGGAATTTTCCGGCAGCACATGATCGTCAAGGGACGGAATCGGGACACGGCGTGGTTCTCCATGCTGGATTCGGAATGGCCGCGGCGGAAGGCGAATTTTGAGCGCTGGCTCGATCCCGCGAATTTTAAGGATGGCCGCCCAAGAGTGGCGCTCTCCCGGCTCAACCAGGATGTGGGCGGCTGAGCTTCGACGGATTGTGTGGGGCGGACACTCTTGTCCGCCGCCTTTGCCTTTGACTTCGTTGTCGAAAGCCACACTGTCCGCGCGCTAGAAAATCAAAATCAAAATCAAAAGCGGCGGACACGAGTCTCCGCCCCCCACTCGTTGGCTAGCCAGCCTTTCCGACGATCACTGCCGGCCAATTCCGGTTTTCCGACGAACCGCGGAATTTAATCCGCAACTGTCTCATTTCAGGGCACAATCGGGCTGGGGCAGAGCAACACCGAGACGGACAGGGAGGGGTCTGGAGAAATGGGTTCTCCTGGGGCAAGCGCTTCAATGGGTCGGGTGCTGCTGGTGTGCGAAGATTCGGCGGCCATCCAGCAACTGGCTGAGGGTATGGAGCAATTCGCAATTGCGACCGAGGTTTGCGTCAACGTCGGCATGGCTCGGGCCCTGCTTAGCCGCAAGAAATTCGAGGCGATCATCATCGACTTCGGACTGGAAGAGGCAGATCAACTGCTGGGGCAGGTGCGTCTTTCGCCATCCAATCGGACCGCTGTGACCTTTGCGATCACCAACCCGGGCATGGCGGGAAAGGCCGAAACCCAGGCAAATTTCCTGATGGAAAGGCCGCTTTCTCCGGTCTCGGTTGGCCGAACCCTGAAGGCTGCCTTCGGTTTGATCGTGCGGGAGCGGCGGCGGTCTTTTCGCTGTCCGACCACGATCTCAGCCACGGTTCAGTCCAGCAGCGCAGATGTGAACTGCCACCTGGTAAATATCAGTGAAGGCGGCATGGCCATCACCGGATCACCCGCCCTTAGGCCTGGAATGCACGTGAAGGTCATGTTTGCGCTGCCCGGAGAGCCGGTCCGCTTCAAGATCGAAGCCGAAGTCTGCTGGCATGACGAAAAGGGTCGCGCCGGCCTGCGCTCGCTGACCATTCCATCGGAGCAGCGGTCTGTGCTGCAGCGCTGGCTGGCCGCCAGACTGGAAGAGGATTTGCCAGACTCGGTGGCGCGGCAATTTCGGAAATAAGGCGTGGCGTCGGGATCTCGCCTTGCCCCGCTTTGGAGTCCAGCCTGATTCAGTGATTTCACCCCGCTTTGTCCGGTGCGATCGAACAGAAACCCGCGCATAGTACAACATTACGGCCGTGACAAATTCCGCGGTTACCATGGACATCTGTCCTTCGGGACAGGTAACTGACCTCGCAGTTACGTGTCCCCCTGAGGTCACCTGCCAGGAGTTCGTAACTTGTGGCTTCGATCCGGCCATTCTAGTCTCAATTACTATGTGGCCACACTCTCTGCTGTTCTCCTCCGATGAGGAGGCCTCACGCGCCCTGAGTCATGCTTTCAAGGATCTTGAATTCGAAGTCCAGACTTGCCCGGAAATCTTCAGCGCGGTGGAAAAGATCACCAGCCGCAGCTTCGATGTCGTAGTCTCGGACTGGAACGAAGGACTGGAAGCGGTTTTTCTGCTGAAGACCGTACGGGAACTGAAGGCCAACCACTCGGCCTTTACCGTGGCGATCGCCAGCGCGGAAGCTGCCACAGCCGCAATTGCAGCGGGAGCCGATCTGGTCCTGGGCCGGCCCCTCGTCCCCGAAAAAATCAAGTATGCGTTGCTGACCTCTGATCCATTTCTGGCCCAGATGAAATCCTGGTTGCCTCGGATGGGGTCAACTCCCACCGAAGATGTGACCGCGACTGCGAATCTGCCGCAGGCCAAGGCCTTCGCCGCCATAGATGCAGATCACGAATCTGCCGAGAAACCAGTTGCTCAAAGCACGGTTTACGAGGGCAAGGCTCCGCATCCCTTGCCGCGTCTTCGTGCCTGGCCCTCCCCACCTCTCCCACGGCGTACTGAATGTGTTGCGCCCGTGGTCGCTGCAGAGTCGATTTTTGACGACGATCTGCTGTACCGGTCCCGGGTGCAGACTCTGTTTCACGCGCCACAACCGAGTTTTTCGTCCTCGGCGGCAATTCGGCCAAAAGGTCGAAGGAAAGTTCTGCCTGGTTTGGCGATAGCCATCGCGTTTCTTTCCGTAGGCTATGTATTCAGCGAACCCCTGCGGGGACAGGGCACAAAGAGCTCCGTAGCACGAATTTGCGGACGCATGCTGGAACAGACCCAAGCCTGGCTGCATCGGCCCAATGGGAGCGCGGCTGCGGCGCCGCTGGTTGAGATGGCCCAGAATGCTGATCAGCAGTCCGCGGCTCCGGGCCGGGCCGTGAGGCAGGTCCGCGTCACTCCTGTCAGAGACCCATTTCAGAACGCCGTCGCTAAACCAGCGGCAGAGCCGCAATCCGCTCCGGTCGCCGCGGCACCGCCGAGTCCGCAGCCGGCAGCAGCCGCCACCGCGGTCCGCATTCCGGACAGTCTGAACAATCCGGTACAGAGCGCGAGCATGCGCAGCGTGGCGCGGATTGCCCCGTCGCTCCTCGCCGCCCTGGAGCCGGTGTCTCTGTCCGAGGAACTTTCTCGCAGGTTGTTGCTGCAGAAAGTTCTGCCTGCTTATCCCGAACAAGCGGTCAAGGCCCGCTTGCAGGGTCCAGTCGTGCTGCAGGCATGGATTGGCCGGGACGGAACCATTCACGACCTAAAACTGGTGCGCGGATCTTTCCTACTCGGCCAGGCCGCGTATCGGGCCGTAAAGCAGTGGCGCTACCAGCCCTACCTGGTAAACGGCCGCGCCGTTGAAGCCGAAACCTTCGTGACGGTTGATTTCAGGTTGCCCTAGCAGCAGAAAACATTGCAATCAGCCACAGATCGTCACCAAGCTTTCCGGACCAAGATCTTGTTCCGGTCCGTGTGAATCCGCGCAGATCCGCGGCCGCTTTTCGAAGTGCACCCTCCTGATCAACCTGTTCACAACTTTTTACGTATTTTTACCCCCGATTGACACTGGCCCTGCCCCGCTTGACTATGTTTGATTGCACCGGATTTGATTGCATCAAGTTCGATTACACCAGGGCGCATACCCGAGAGCAGGAATTCAGGAAATGAAGATGAAACGGCGGAACGAGAAATCCCGAGTGCTCCTTACCCTGGAGCTCGCGGTGGTATTGCCCGCTGCCGTCCTGGTGATCCTGAGCGTCTGGCATGTGAGACACATTGAGCGCGACCGTCAGGTGGAAGCCGCCTTCCAGCGGGAATACAGCCAAGTCCTGGCTATCTCGGAAAAGCAGATCAATCACAAAGCATACGAACTGCTGGACGACGTGCGCGCCGACTTCCCTCCGCCCAGTGAGTTGTGTGAGCCGACGCTCGACAAGATTCTGGCCGCGCATCCCTACGTTGCGCACGTATTCATGTATTCCCCGGAGACGGGAATGGTGTTTCGTTCCCAATCCGGCCGCATGAAGAAGGACGAGGGGTTTCGGGAAGAGGCCGACTGGCTGAACAAGATGTACGAGGGCTGGCTGAAGATGGACTTCCATGACACATCCGAGAAACTGGTCCATCTGCAGAAGAAAGGATCACCCTATCTCTTCGAGGGGGAATGGGTGCCGCGTGGTGATAAGAAAGTCTATCAATCAACCGCGCTGTTTGTTGTAAGAGACGGGGAGAAGGGACCGCTCGCCATCGCAGGTGCGGCCCTGGACGCCGACTACCTAAAAAACCAATTCTTTCCGCAGACCCTGGATGATGTGATCAACCGCAATGTGGCCGACGCCCAAAGCGACAAGAATCATGCCGTCATGATGCTGCGCGGCAAATACGAGTCCACGGCGTTGGCTCAGTCCACGGGATGGGACGGCGGCGCTCCCGAAGTGGAGAGAAACCTGGAAGGCGCATTCTCGGGATTGACCCTGGCCATCAAGCTGCGGGGGAACACACTGGCCGCCATCGGCGAGCGTTTCGCGCGCATGAGCTTGCTCACCCTGGCCGCTCTTTCCCTGGTGCTGGCTGCTGGAATTGCGCTCACCTATCGCAATGTGACCAAGGAAATGGCGCTGGCGCGGCTGAAATCGGATTTTGTCTCCAACGTTTCGCACGAGTTGCGTACGCCACTTTCGCTTATCCGGCTATACGCTGAGACCCTCGAAATGGGCCGGCTCACCAGTCCCGAGAAATATCAGGAGTACTACCGCATTATCCGCAAGGAGAGCGAACGCCTGACTGCGCTCATCAACAACATCCTCGACTTCTCGCGCATCGAGGCGGGGCGCAAGGAATACGACTTTCGCGAAACCGATATGAGCGAACTGGTGCACAACACGCTCGACTCCTACCGCTACCAACTGGAGCAGAGCGGGTTCCAGTTCGAAGAGAAGATTGACGAAGTGCCGCCCATGCGGGTGGACCGCGAAGCCATGGCGCGCTCGTTGCTGAACCTGGTGAACAACGCGCTCAAGTATTCGCAGGACCGGAAATATATCGGTGTCAATCTCTATCGCGACAACGGCTCGGTGAAGCTGGAAGTGGTGGACCAGGGCATTGGCATTCCGCACCAGGAGCAGCAGAAAATTTTTGAGAAGTTCTATCGCGTCGGAGACCCGCTGGTGCACAACACGAAGGGCAGCGGACTGGGCCTTTCCCTGGTGCGCCACATCGTTCAGGCCCACGGTGGCGAGGTCTCGGTGGACAGCACGCCGGGTCAAGGCAGCAAATTCACGATCGTGTTACCGGTTCGGCCCGGGCAGTACAACGGCACAATAGCATCGGCGTGAAGAATCAGTGGGGACACCCTCTCTCAGCTGTCCTGTCGAGCGAGGCAGGGCAGTAGCGGGAGAAGGATTTACGACATGACCAGAATCCTGATTGTCGAAGACGAGCCCAACATGGTGGCGGGCCTGCGCGACAACTTCGAATTCGAAGGCTATGACGTCATCACGGCTCCCGATGGCGTGGCCGGGCTGGAACGGGCTCTGAAGGAAGGTCCCGACCTGGTCATCCTTGATGTGATGATGCCCCGCATGAGCGGCCTCGATGTCTGCAAACAGCTCAAGGCCAAGCGGCCCTCGGTGCCGATCATCATGCTGACGGCGCGCGGCCAGGAAGTGGACAAGGTCGTTGGCCTGGAGCTGGGTGCGGATGACTATGTCACCAAACCGTTTTCGATCCGCGAGTTGCTGGCCCGGGTGAAGGCAGTTCTGCGTCGCGCCAAGACTGTTCCCAAAGACCAGGAGCGTTATTCCTTTGGCGAGGTCGAGGTGAATCTGAAGAGTTGCCAGGTTTCACGCAGCGGCAAGGCCATGGATTTCTCCTCCAAGGAATTCGAGCTGCTGAAATATTTTCTGTGCCATCCGGGCGAGACCCTGAGCCGCGATCGCCTGCTTGAGGATGTGTGGGGCTATGACCGCTTTCCCACTACACGCACGGTGGACGCGCACATAGTGCGCTTGCGGCAGAAGGTTGAACCGAAGCCGGACGAGCCTCGTTTCATCCTCACGGTGCACGGTACGGGTTACAAGTTCGTTGGGTAAACCGATATGAGGATGTCTGAGAGCGGCAAAATTCGTTTGACGCCATACCTGAACCGTCCGGTTCTGGCTTCCGGCAAGCCAGCCGTGGGCACGCCGATCCGGGTGGACGATTCCGCGCTGATTCGCCAGGCCCAGCAGGGGAATACGGCCGCCTTCGAAGAACTGGTGCGGCAGTATGATCGTGCCGTGCTGCGCCTGGCCATCCACCTTACCGGCTCGGCGGAAGACGGGCAGGACATTTATCAGGAGGCGTTTCTGCGCGCCTATATCAATCTGGCACGCTTCCGTTTTGAGTGCTCCTTCTACACCTGGATCTATCGCATCGTTACCAATCTCTGTCTGGATCATCTGCGCAAGAAGCATTCCCGGGGCCGGGACTTCAATACGACCTCTACTCCCGATGGCGAACAGGAAGATTTGCTTGACCGCATGCCCGATCACAGCCCGAATGCCAGTCCGGAGCGAAGCTTTGCCGGACGCGAACTGCAGCAATGTATCGTTCGCGCCCTGGGCCGGCTCTCGCCCCGCGAACGAATGGTGTTCGAACTCAAGCACTACCACGGCATGAGGCTGCGCACCGTGGCCGGAATGCTGAACACGACGGAAGGCACGATCAAGAACACTCTCTTCCGCGCCACCCACAAACTTCGTACCCAACTCGCCGAAGTTCGCTGACTTGGCGGCAATAAGCTTCCGAACACGGCTCTCCCGCGGGGGCATCACGCTGCTGTGTTTTCTCGCCTTGCTGACTTTATCCCGAAGTTGGAGAAGGGGTTAGCCTTTGAGAGGGTCAGAGGATCACGGGTGGGCGTGAGCAGGATCACAGCGAAGATCGGTCCGGGAGACTAACTTGAACTTGGCGTGCTGGTCACGCGCATGAGCAAGGACAAAACGGTCATTTCTATGGCGCACCCCTTTACCATGGACCCCAAGAGTTACGACTTCACCCGCAATCCCATGCTGGTGTATTGGGAGATGACCCAGGCCTGCATGCTGGCATGCCGGCACTGTCGCGCTGAAGCCATGCCGAGTCCGCATCCCCTGGAACTGACCACGGAAGAAAGTATGGGCTTTCTGCGCCAGATCGTTGAGTTTGGCGCGCCCTTGCCGCACTTGATTCTTACCGGTGGCGACCCACTCAGTCGCAAAGACCTCTACCCGGTGATCGATCAAGCCCGGGCATTGGGTCTAGAGGTTTCCATAACCCCGAGCGCCACTCCGGCCCTTACCACGGAAGCTCTGGAACTGCTGCAGTCGCATGGTATCCAGAGTCTTGGCTTGAGTCTGGACGGGTCTTCCGCCGCACGGCACGACGCAGTCCGCGCGGTCCCGGGATGCTTCGACCGGACCATAGAGGTGGCACGGGAAGCGGGACGGCTTGGACTGCCCATTCAGGTCAATACCCTGGTGGCGCAGGAAACCGCCGATGACTTGCCGGCGATCTATGAACTTCTGAAGACTTTCCCTGTCATGCGGTGGAGCCTGTTCTTTCTGATCTCGGTGGGACGCGGCCGGGCGTTGCAGGAGGTTTTGCCGGAGCGGGCGGAAGAAATCATGAACTGGGTTCTCGACCTCGTGCCGCAAGCACCATTCGCGATAAAGACAACCGAAGCGCCATTCTACCGGCGACTCGCCTTGAACCGCATGCACAGCTCCGGCAGGACAGTCGCAGAAATCAAAGCAAGTTCGGTTTACAAAGGTTTCCAGATACGTGACGGCCATGGCATCGTCTTCGTTTCCAACCAGGGCGACATTTATCCTTCGGGCTTCCTACCCTTGGATTGCGGCAACGTACGGACCAGTTCGCTCGTGCATGTGTACCGGCAGGCGCCGCTCTTTCGGGCACTGCACTCCCCCGACCAGTTCCGGGGAAGATGTGGGACCTGCGAATTCTGCTACGTCTGTGGTGGATCGCGCGCACGGGCCTTCGCCCGTACGGGCGATGCGCTGGAGAGTGACCCGCTCTGTCTTTATCAGCAACCAAACGCTTGAAGCCGCGACGGGCAGTCGAGACGTCCTGCTTCACATATAGAGTTTGGCTTACCGATAGATGTTGCTGCTCCCCGGTGGTTCGGGATCAAAGGTCTGGTCCAGATAGATCCAGAGCACGCGGGCGAAGAGGGAAATAGTCGGCGAGAGCGGAACGAACAGCACCACCGCCCAGAGTACATCTTTAGTGATCCACCAGCCCGTGATGGCCCATAGCAAAGCCGCGATCAGTGTGATGATCGCCAGCGCCAGGCCAAAGCTGATGTACATCGCCCCCAGAAAATATCCTTCTTCCCGTTGAAATTTCAGGTCGCAGACAGAACAGCGCGGGCACATCTTTGGGAAACCCCGGAAAATCGAGTGAGTGAAGATTCCTCCGATGCGGCAGCGGGGACAACGCTGCCTGAGAATCCCTGCCAGAGTTGACGATTTTGTCCTGTTTTTCATCGCGAGAAACCTTAGAATCCTGAACGGATTGCATCGATGATACGGGAGGCCTTATGGCTGGCATTGCCGAAATTGCGCCCGATGTTTACCGGATTTCGATTTACGCCCCCTGGGGCGATTTGCAGTTCAATCATTTTCTAGTCAAGGACCAGGAGCCGCTTTTGTTTCATACCGGACTTCGAGGCATGTTCGCAGAAGTTCGGGAAGCGCTGTCAAAGCTCATCAAGTTGACGGAGTTGAAGCATATCTCCTTCAGCCACTTTGAGTCAGACGAATGCGGATCGCTCAACGAATGGCTGGCTGTGGCTCCCGGGGCCGACGTTGTGTGCAGCCAGGTGGGCGCAATAGTTTGCGTGAACGACTTCATTGGGCGCGAAGCCCGTCCCATGGCCGATGGAGAAACTTTCTCGACCGGTAAATACCGCTTCCGCTATTGCCAGACACCGCACCTGCCGCACGGATGGGACGCCGGTCTGCTGTTCGAGGAGACACACAAGACACTTCTGTGTTCAGACTTGTTTCATCAGACCGGAGATCTGGAGCCACTGACAGAGTCGGACGTGGTGGGCAGGTCACACGAGGCGATGCGTAATTATCAGGCGGGAATCCTCGCAGACTATGTGCCCTACAGCAACGCAACCTCGAGGAACCTGCATAAGCTGGCCGACCTTAAGCCGGACACTCTGGCTATCATGCATGGATCCAGTTTCAAGGGCGACTGTGCACGTGCCCTGACTCAACTGGACCAGGCGTTCGAGCAAGTCTTCGGAAGGCAGGACGTCGGAGCTCAGATGCCTGATCGCGCCGGAGGGTAGAATCTTCGACCGGACTTCGTCCCCACGATGTTCGGCCAATTTTCGTGTTCGGCAAATCATGCGACCGGGACGATGCCGATTACTTTTGCGGCGGCGCGTCCTCCGCAACTACTAATTTTGCCTTTGGCGCCTCGGCATGAGCGGCGCGGGCCCTGCGGGCAATCTCTCCCAGGGATGGGTTCAAGGGCGGCAACGCTTTGGGCTGTATCACGGGAGCGGATTGGTGGCGTACGCCAGTGGCAATGACCTGTTCTGTGGACGCCTGGTGCTGCACGACGGGTTTCTGCGGAAGTGCGCCGCGTTCCAGTTCTTGCGCGAATCCTGTGGCCATCAATAGCACGCCGCCGATAAGCAGTTTCAACAGTCGCTTCATAAATGCATACTCGCTTTAATGTGGCTGGCTCTCTCTTACCCCTATGCCAAAGCACGTTTAGGCCCATGAGCGCCCTTGTATCTATATGAAAATACGTGGGATGGTTCGAGCATGGTCGACCGCAAACAAGCCGTGGAAGAGGTTTTCCACTTTATGATGGAATTGATTTTCCCCGCCTGCTGAAGACTGGGTGAGAGAACGCATTAGACTGAGTGCTCATGTCCACTTCATCCAGTCCATCCACCCGTTCCGTGCTGGTTGAGCCGGAACTGGTGCGCATTCCAGAGGGCTGGTTCGGGATGGGATCGGAGACGGGGCAGGACAACGAGCGTCCCGTTCATCGCGTGTGGGTGGATGAATTCCGGCTGGCGGCCTGCACCGTGACGAATGTTGCGTACGCTCATTTCGTGCGCGCCACGGGAAATCCTCCAGCGCAGTTTTGCCAGGACTCTGCTTTCAACCATCCGGAACAGCCCGTGGTCGCGGTCTCCTGGTTTGAGGCGGTGCAATATTGCGAGTGGCTTAGTCTGAGCACTGGCATGAGTTATCGCTTGCCAACCGAAGCTGAGTGGGAGCGGGCGGCGCGTGGCGGGGTTGAGAACCAGCTCTATCCTTGGGGGGATGCGCCGCCGCAGTCCCTGCCGAATTACTTAACTCGCTGGAAGGAAGGTCCGGAGCCGGTCGCCCGGTACGCGCCCAACGGTTTTGGACTTTATGACATTTGCGAGAACGTGCATGAGTGGTGTAGCGACTGGTATCAGGCCGACTATTACGCGATTTCAGCGGAGCGCAACCCCACAGGCGCGGAGCGAGGCGATCGGCGGGCGTCGCGGGGCGGTTCCTGGCGGCATCACGTCAAGGCCAGCCGATGCGCGGCCCGCTCCAGCATTCCGCCGGAATTTCATTATGCGGATTACGGATTCCGGGTGGCCTGTAGTGTGTAGCGCCGGCGTCCTACACTCGCCAGGGGTCAAGCCGGAACAGCTTGCGGAAAATCAATTCCGGTTTCTTCCGGTTCCCGCCAGCCAGCGGAAAAACATGTTGACCAGGGCCAACACGATTGCTCCCACGAAGGCGGCGCCGAAAGTATCTACATGGAAGCCCGGGACCACGGCTGAAGCCAACTCGATCATGGCCGCGTTGATCACCAACCAGAACAGTCCCAGAGTAAGCAGGACCAGGGGAAAGGTGACGATCTTCAGGAAGACTCCCAGGGTGGCGTTGACGAAGCCAATCACCAGCGCCGCAATCAGTGCCGCCAGCGGCCCGCTGACGTGAAATCCCGGCACCAGCCGGGCCACAATCCAGACCGCCAGGGCACTCAAGGCCCAGTTCAGGAGATGTTTCATGGCACTCTCCAAAAACAACGTGACTATAGACCGCCTGCGGGTGACGCGCAACTGGCCTTGCGGGCGTGGGCCGCAGCGGACCTTGGCCCTGCAATGCAGTCTAGAGCGGCTCTTTGCGGCGGAACAGCACAGCGCCCAGGGCGCCTCCCAATCCGGAAAAGACGACGAAAGCCACCAGCGTGACGATCAGGGCCATGGTCAGAAGCAGCACAACACCCGGAGGAGTCTTGAGAAACTCCACCGCTTGTTGAGATTCCGGGCCGGGATTGCGGGCTGCGGCCTGCTCGATCCCGGCCATCAGATCTTCGCGGACGCTGTTCCAGCTGTGGGACAGGATGGTGTAGGCCGCGAGCACCAGGGCGAGAATGCCGCTGGCCACAACTCCGGTCGCCATGCCCAGGCGGGCTCCCATTCCGGCAGTGACGCGGGCGGTTGGGACCCGGCGGCGGTAAAAGACCACCGACAGGCTGCCGCCGATCAGAACTCCTAGTCCGAGGCCGGCAAAAGGAGTAAGCATGAGCACGGCTGCGATCAGACCGGCCAGGGCAGTGGCGGGCCAGGCCTGCGACCAGTCAATTCGAGTGGCCAGCGACGAGCGGAAATAAGCTGGCAAAGGCGGAACGCTGGATCCAGAGAAGGTCCCAGAAGGCGTTGCCGTTTCCGCCACCGCAACCCGAATTTGCGGCGCATTGCACTGCGGGCAGAAGGCGGTGCCTTGTTCCACAGCGGCGCCGCAGCGATGACAGGGATACTCCACTCAGTTTCAAGTTACAGCAGGGCAGCGAGCAGAGGCAAGGAAGGCGATTCAGATTGTAGATTTCAGATTGCTGAATGTAGATTGCGATCTTCAATCTGCAATTTGAAATTTGAAATCTAGAATCTGAAATTTCCTCAGATGGTGTCCTTGCCACGGCGCACCTGAACATAGACCAAGCCGAAATCCGAACCCTTGCCGTCGTCAGCGGGTTTGATGGAGGCGATGTGCTGGCTCTGCTCGTTACCGACTTTCAGTTCCACTGTCTTGCCCCCCTGCTCTCCTTCGCACTTCAGCCGTTCGGAATGGCCGGCGTGATCGCCGGGGTTCATCGTTGCGCCAACGTCACTGCTGTTGTTATGGCATTCCAGCACATCACCGTATTTCTTGAGCTGGTCCTTGTAATAAGCGATGATTTTCTCAGGCGGATCGTCGGACAGGTATTCAATGGCTACCACCTTCAGGCCGAAGAGACCGCTGGAAATATTGACATTGGCGTTGTTGTCGTGGTCGTCGTCGCCATGCTCTTTGCGGCGCGCGCCGGGATAAACCGCGAGGCCGATGTCGCGTACGTCCGCATCCTTGGAGACGTGCAGCGCGCCCACCGGGGTCTCGATATCCACTTTCTTCTCCTGACCCTCGCCGTTTTTCTTGACGTTGACGCTACAACCGGGCAGCCCCAGCAGGGCGCCGAGAGCCAAGACCAGAATGAAGGCCGGGCGTGAATTACCGTTGAGCCGCTTGAGTGTGCGCATGTTGCGGTCCCTCCTCTGCGATTTGTGCGGGGCGCTCCATGCCCGCGCCGCGCTGAGCGATGTTGGGAATGCTCACTGGCAGGTGGCCATGAATGGCGATTTCGCCAAAGAGAGCTTTCACCGCGCTGATTTCCGAGATGCCGGCATTGGAAAAAGTACAAAGGTAGTTCTGTACCGCAGGGAAGTCCTGCACCACATAAGGGTTCCCCATGGCAACAACCACGGTTTTGGCTGCGGCATGATCCAGAATAGCCTGCAGCAGTGTGGCGCTGGCGTCGTTGAGCGAAACCGAGTTGGTCAAGACCTTCACGCCTTGTACCGCCTTACCAGCGGTTGGTATCACGTAAACCGCGGCGATCACCGACTCCGCCTGGTCCACGGCTCTCAGTATTTCGTCCGACATGCCAGTTGCAATGCGTGGGTCCACATAACTCACGTTGGCATCGGACACGCGGGCCTTGATTGCCCGTTCCAGGGCGCGGCCAGATTCGGTGCGCACATCTTCAGAAAGCACCACGGCCACCACCCGGTTGTGCACTTCTATCACCTGTTGATACGGAAGTCCGCTCTTAACAGTTCCCGATTGTTTTAAGGGCAGGAGCTTGCCGTTGTCGCGAACCAGAGTCACGGCGTCGTCGGCAATCTGCTGGCCCAGGGCCAGGTTCTCCGGTTTGCCCACGATCTCCGGCAGGGCGTTCACATCCACCAGGCGGGCCTTGTTCAATCCCAGCGCGGCTTTTGCCTTCAACAGCTTGAGGACTGAAGCGTCGAGGCGGGCGGAGGGAATCTCTCCGCTGCGGGCGGCTTCGAGCACGGCGTTGTAGGAAGCCCCCAGGTCGGCGGGAATGAGCAGCAGATCGCTGCCGGCTTTGAAGGCGTCCACGGCGGCGCGACCGATGTTGGCGGAGTAGAGACGGGTCAGCCCGGCCATATCGAGCGCGTCGGTGACAACAATTCCCTGAAAGCCGAGCTCATGCTTGAGCAGGTCGGAGACGATTGCGGGAGAGATGGTGGCCACACGATTGGGGTCGGGCTCGAGCGCCGGGACGGTGACGTGCGCCACCATGACAGAATCGACACCCGCCGCGATGGCCTTGCGGAAGGGCGGCAGTTCCACGGAGTTCAAGCGCTTCCGGTCTCCAGTGACCTGGGCCACGCTGAGATGGGAATCAGTCGCCGTATCGCCGTGGCCAGGGAAGTGCTTGGCCGTTGTCATCATTCCGCCGGCGCGCGCTCCCCGGATGTAAGCGGCCACGAGATCTCCAACCTGGTCGGGATCTTCTCCGAAAGAACGGGTGTTGATAATGGGGTTGGCGGGATTGGAGTTCACGTCAGCATCGGGAAAGAAATTCCAGTGAACCCCGACGGCGCGGGACTCCTCGGCAGTGATGCGGCCGAAGGCCTTGGCGTAGTCTTCCTTTCCGGCCGCCCCGAAGGCCATGGCGTGCGGAAACGGGGTTGCGCCGCGAAGACGCATGGTGACCCCGCGCTCAAAATCGGCGGCGAAGAGCAGCGGCAATTTTGAGTCCTGCTGCAATCGGTTGAGCAGTTCGGCAGCCTCATAGGGCTCGCTGCGATAGAGAAATGGCGGCTCCCAGGGCACGGTCATGGCGAACGAACCGACATGATATTTGCTCATGGCGTCGCGCAGTTGCAGATACTCCGGACTGTCTACATTGAGAAACTCCGCCCGTACCCAGACCATGAAAAGTTGTCCCACTTTTTCTTCCAGAGAAAGCTTCTTGAGGGTCTTCTTGGCCCACTTTTCGCCGCCATGGTCGAGATAAATGGGTCCGGGGTGCTGAAATTTCTCTTTGGCCAGGCCGGGAACGCTGGCAGACACAAGCAGAAGGAAGACGGCCAGATTTCGCATCATGGAAGGACGATAGCACGGCGGCTAACAGGTGTCAGCCAAACGTAAGCGGTGGCTGGAACAAAAATCTTTGTGGCCCCGTCATGCTGAGCGAAGTGGCTGCTTCGCTTCGCGAAGCAGCTGCGGAGCAAGCGAAAGACATTTTGCTGCCGGCAGAGCCGGAAAGGTAGGGGTCCTTCGACTCGGAGAGTTCGAACTCCAGACTGTTCCTAGACTCAACGGATCACTTTGACGGAATCAAACCAAGTGGGAGCGGTGCCTGGCGAACTCTTCTACCCGCTCGCGCACGCTGAGTACGTGCCTCTGTAGATTGAGCCGGCTGCCCTCTTCGAGGATGGGAATCAGCTTGTCGAATTCCGGCCCGGAGTGTGAACCGGTGATCACGATGCGAATGGGGTGAAACAATTCTTTTCCTTTTGCCCCGGTCTCAGCTTTTACTTCGTTGACCAACTGCTTGAATCGTTCCGGCGTAAGTTGGGCCGAGGCGGCGGATTCGTCTTCCAGAATCTTCACGGTGAACCGTCCCAGGACGGCGTCGGTGTCAGCCCAGCCCATGACCTCGGTATTGTCGGGAGCGGCCAGTGCGGCTGGGGCATCGTAGTTGAAAATCAGCGCCGCCCGCTCGGGCAACTGCTCCATGCGATCGACCGAGGGAGCCAATAACTCCGTGACCCGGGTGAGCCAGACTTGCGTTTCCTGATCGAGCTCAATGACTGGAAAGCTTTCCGCACTCAGCCACTTCGCATGCTTAAGTTCGATGTAGCCGGCCTGGGAGAGAAACCACGCCGCCATAGCCGTAAGATTTCCCACCGGCCAACCCTTGATATAGTGCCGGTTCAGCCAGTAGAGCTTCTCCATGTCGAACATGGCCGCGGCCGGCGTCACCCGTTCGAGCGAAAATTCTTTCTTCAGCTCCTCGGGGCTGAAGATTTCTCGATTGCCCCCGGCTGGCGCCCATCCCAGCAGCGCCAGATAGTTCGCCAACGCTTCGGGCAGCACGCCCATGTCGCGGAAATTGGCAATCGAAGTCGCGCCATGCCGTTTGGAGAGGCGCTCGCGGTCGCCGCCCAAAATTGTCGAGAGATGCGCGAACTCGGGAACAGGCCAGCCCAGGGCCTCGTACAGGGCAACCTGCTTGGGCGTATTCGAAAGATGATCGTCCCCGCGAATTACGTGCGTGATCTTCATCAGCGCGTCATCGATCACTACCACGTAGTTGTACACGGGCATTCCATTCGAGCGCAGGATGATGGGATCGCTTACCACTTCGTTCGAAAATTCGACGCTGCCGTGCACGATGTCGTGAAAGCGGATGGGATGCTCGGGAATTCTCAGCCGGATGGCACAGGACTCTCCCGAAGTCCGCCGTTTCCCGGCTTCGGCAGGATCGATGGTGCGGCATTTGCCGGAATAAATGGGCTGACGATGCTCGGCCTGTGCGCGTTCGCGCTCTTTTTGCAGGTCTTCTTCGCTGCAGAAGCAGAGGTAGGCCTTGCTTTCGGCTACCAGGCGTTCAGCGTGTTCCCGGTAAATCTCCAGACGCTCGGACTGACGATAGGGAGCATACGGTCCGCCCAGGTCCGGCCCTTCGTCCCAATCGAGACCCAGCCACTTGAGGTCGGCGATGAGCTGATCTTCGAATCGGGCCTCGCTGCGTTCGACGTCGGTGTCCTCGATGCGCAGCACCATGGTGCCGCATTTTTTTCGCGCGAAAAGCCAGTTGAAGAGTGCGGTACGCGCATTGCCAACGTGGAGATGCCCGGTAGGAGAGGGGGCGAAACGTACGCGGACGGGAGAAGTCGGAGTCACCAAAAGATGTTAGCAGACTGGAAGACCGATGTAGGGGCGGGTGCCCGCATCCGCCCGGCGGAGCGAAGCTCCGCAGTCTTTGCTGTTCGTTGCGCGTTACCGAAGCGTCGGACCTCGGACCTCGGCCGTCGACCCTAAGCGCCTTGTCCTGAAACACGATTTGAGGTCTGAAGTCCGACGCCCGAGGACCGAGGTCCTGCCTCAGAGCTCACAACCGTTGGTGAGCTTCGCTCACCCGCCCGGACGAGGGCGTCTGGGCCTACGTGGTCGGGCGGCGCTACCTGTACTTCGGCGCCATATAGGTTCGGGTAATGCGATCGTGCCAGCAGAGTTGGTCTTCGTCGAGGAAACACCAGGCATAGCCCAAGCCGAGGGACAGTCCGGAAAGAACCGACGTCAGCACGCGCCAGCGGCGGAGCCGCAACGGGACTGGGCTGCCGTCAAAGCGGTGCAACTCAAGTCTGGCCAGCTTCAGGCCGGGCGTGGTGCCGCTGTAAACCAGCAGCAGGTATTGATACGCGGACCACATCAGGCCGATGAGGAGGGCACCGGTTCCAGTTACCTTTGCCAGCGGTGGCAGCTCCGCTGTGAAACGAAAGAAAATGTAGGCAAAAGCCGCGAAGGCTGAGATCACCAGAGTGGCATCGATGGCAGAAGCGGCGATGCGTCGCCCCATGGGTGCTGCCTGCA
Source organism: Terriglobia bacterium (assembly GCA_963803605.1). GTDB lineage: Bacteria > Acidobacteriota > Terriglobia > Terriglobales > Acidobacteriaceae > JAIQFF01. The sequence goes on along the minus strand of CAWDNG010000017.1, from coordinate 138,410 downwards.
GAGGAATCTCGAATCCCGGCCGCCTCTCGTTCGCCGGCTCTTCCACCGGCTCAATCAGAAAGCCGCCGAGGGCCGGGGGCGGTGGTACGAGTTCGGGCGCTTCGATGATTCTGGGGCGGTCCAGCACCGGTTCTGCCAGTTCGTCAAACGCCCGCGGTGCCGGACTGTAGCTGGCAAACTCAATGACCTTGGCCGTGGTTTCCGTAATGGCGGGCATGATCCGCGGATAGTTTGCCGGCTCCGCCAAGGTGATGCGGGGAGCGGCGGCTGATGGCACATTGTCCACGGTCTGGCGTGTGGCGTGGGCAGCAGGCGAGGGTGGCGCCTCAGCAGGAGTGTCGAGACTCGGCTCCGTTTCGAACTTCAATTGCAGGGAAGGATAACGCGGCTCTCGCGTACGCCGGCGAGCTCGATAATGACTTAATCGCGCTGCCACCTCGCGCCGCCAGGCATCGGGATCCTGCGCCTCCTCCGGCTCCGCCTGCGCGGCATCCGGCATCGCAATCTCGGCGACTTCTGCACTGGTTTCTATCGTGGCAAGGAGTTTCTCGGGATCTGTCCCGCCGGTTGCTTTACGTGGTTCATCTTCCACGATAAACCTGGGTTGAGCGCGGGAAACATTTGGCTCGAGGCTGGCAGCAAATTGCTGCTCGCTGGCATCGTACGCTTCAGGATCAATCAGAATCTCTGAATGGTTTTCGCTTGCTTCGGCTGGAACATCGGGTTCGAATCTTGGTTTCATGAAGGAACGATCGGGTCCCGGTGAAACTCCAGCAGCAGAATGACTGCGATGCGTCAAGAGATGAACTGGTCCCGCAAGACGAAGGTCACAGTAAAAATATTTGCGCGGACGGCCCGGGCTTTGTTCGGTGCTTTGCCCCGAACTTTGCCTCGAACTCTGTCCTGAACTTTGCGAGCGGGCTGGAGCCGTGCTAACTTCACCATACCCCAGCGTGGATCTCCCTCACCAGGGGTTTCGTCCGCTTGCGATGACATCCCGCACTCGATTCCTTATCACGGCGGCGTTGGTTTGTCATCTGCTACTCGCTCCGCGCATAGTTACCAGCCAGTTGCTTTCCGCGACGGAAAGACCGAAAGAGCAATCTTCGCCGCCGTCCGCGCCGTCCTCGGTGAGAGAGCAGGACGTTACCATTCGGGCCCTGCAGCAGGAAAAAGACGGCACCGTGTTCAAGCTGCGGGGGCAGGCCGAGATCCACTATGGCACCTACATCCTGTATGCCGATTCGGTCGATTACAACTCAAGCACGGGAGAAGCGATCGCGGATGGACACGTGGTGCTGGATGGCGGGCCCAACGACGAGCACGTCGAGGCCACTCATGCCACATACAACGTTCGCGCAGAGTCCGGGCACTTTGAACACGTGGTGGGAACGACAGGCATGCGGCTGCGCGGGAAGAGGATGACTTTGACGACCACCAACCCCTTTGCCTTTTCCGGTGGAGTAGTGGAGAAGACCGGTCCTGACCACTATGTGGTTTACGACGGGACCATAACCACGTGCGAGCTGCCGCGGCCCAAGTGGGAGTTCAACGCCCACAAGATTGTCGTGGAAGTGGGCGGGAATGCCACCATCTATCACAGCACGTTCCGTATTGAGGGCGTCCCGGTCTTTTATTTTCCTTTTGCCACCCACCCGGTGGAGCGCGAGCCCCGGCAGACCGGGTTTCTCATCCCTAACATCGGAAGGTCTTCGATCAAGGGGACAATCTTCGGAGACTCGATCTTCTGGGCCATCAATCGCAGCATGGACCTTACCGCGGGGGCTGAATATTTCACCCGGCGGGGTTGGGCGCCTCAGATTGAGTTTCGTGCCCGGCCCAATGAAAAGTCCTTTGTGTACCTGAACTATTTTGGAGTCTTCGACCGTGGCATCGGAACTCCACCGGTGGACCAGGGCGGACACGAGGTGAAGCTAAGCGCCGAAGATAGCTTTGGGCACAACTTCAGGGGCGTCGCCAGCATCGACTATCTGAGCTCGTTCGTTTTTCGCCTTGCCTTTAACGACGTCTTCAGCCAGGCAGTAAACTCGGAGGTGAAATCGGAAGCCTTTCTCTCTAACGCCACGCGCGGATTTTTCTATAACGGCTCCACGCAGCGCTATCAGAACTTTGAGAGCACGACGCCGGGCGATGTCATCACCATTCTGCATGCTCCCAGCTTCGAGTCTTCCAGCGTGGACCACGCCATCGGACGCTCGCCGTTCTACTGGTCTTACGAAGCTGCCGCTGAAGGACTTTCCCGCAGCGAGCCTTCGTTTCGGACCGCGCCGCTGGTCGGACGCTTTGATCTTCGCCCGACGCTCTCTCTTCCGCTGGTGCTGCGCAGTTGGTCGGTGCGTCCGGAGCTGTCCTTGCGCGAGACCTTTTATACCCAGCAACTCGTCCCCAGCAGCGGCGGCGTGGGGGTGGCGCAGAGCGACGTCATCAATCGGCGGGCGGTCGAGGGATCGGTGGAAATCCGTCCGCCCGCCCTGGAGCGGGTTTACGACCGCGAATTCCTGGGGCGCAAATGGAAGCACGTCATCGAGCCACGCGCCATTTACCGCTACGTCACCGGAGTGGATAACTTTTCCCGGATTCTACGCTTTGACGAACGCGACATCCTGAGCAACACCAATGAAATCGAATATGCGGTAGTCAACCGGCTCTACGCCAAACGTACTTCGGAGAAACCAGAGAGCTGCGACGCTACCGGCATGGCGTCCCTGATCATCGGTCATCCCGCGGCGGAGAGCCCGGTTCCATGGGAGCGGCAAGCAGAGCGCGGAGGAATTCCCTGCCAGGCTGAGCCGCGGGTGCGAGAGGTCGTTACTTGGGAACTGGGCCAGAAATATTTTCTTGATCCCACTTTCGGAGGGGCCCTGGTGCCGGGGCAGAGGAACGTCTTCACCACCACCGCGGACTTTACCGGTATTGCCTTCCTCACCGAGGCCCGCCGTCTTTCTCCCCTGATCTCGCGCCTCAAATTCGCAGCCACCAGCCGCACTGAAGCGGAATGGGACATCGACTACGATTTCAAGCAAAGCCGGATCAATGCCAGCACTGCGTTCGTGAACTATCGTTTCGGTTCGTACACCATCGGCGGTGGAGATGCATACCTCCGGGCGCCCAGTGATACTCCAACCACTGGGCAGCAGATGTTCAATCAGTTCCGTGTCCTGTTCGGCTACGGGCAGCCGAATAAGCGAGGATTCAGCGGAGCCACCAACCTGGGCTTCGACGCCAACCTGGGCTTTCTGCAGTATGCGGCGGTGCAGGCAGCCTACAACTGGGATTGCTGCGGCTTGAGCGTCGAATACCGCCGCTTCGCCCTGGGATCGGTCCGCAACGAAAACCAGTTCCGCTTCAATTTCGCGCTGGCCAATATCGGCTCATTCGGAAATCTACGGCGCCAGGAAAAGCTATTCTGAACTGATGGAGGACGGGCGTCTCGCCCGTCCAGCCGGGCGGGACGCCCGGCCTCCACTTTCTTACGGCACGGTCACGGTGACGTTTGCCGTGGCGCGTCCGTACTGGTTGGTGGCGTAAAGTTTGTAGGTTGTGGTCTGGCCGGGCTGGACGACTACGCTGGTTCCTCGCACCGCTCCTGCCTGCGGCGAGACGATAACGTAAGCCGCATTGCTGACGTCCCAGGACAAGGTCACGTTGCCGCCCGCACTCACGCTGGCGGGTGTCGCCGTGAAGCTGTTGATGGTCGGGGCCGCGCCCTGCGGTACGTTGGAAGCGGTATAAACCGTATCCATCTTTACGACTTCAAACGCAGAGGCAGTCACTTGGCCGAGGTCGTGCAGGTCGTCGTTGTTCCAGCGGCTGTCGGGCGCCCCGCTGATGTACATGGAGCTGCCATTGTCAGCCATGATCAGGCCGTATTTTTTCATGGCGGAGAGGATGATCTGCACCTGGGGAGAAAATCCGGAAATGTCGTAGTTGGCTTTCAGACGCATCCGCATGCCCATCGGGGGCGCGTTCGCGCTGGTGGAGTTGGCCGCCCAGTGTGTTGCGGGCAGCACCGCCGCTGCCCGGCTATCTTGCAGGGTGACGCGAATGGCATGCTGAATCTGCCCGGCGGCCACTTCGTCGTAACGCACCAGACCGGGAAAAATCGGCAGGCCCGCGGCGTCAGCCGACGTCCAGGTCCAGGGACGCTGCGTGTTGCCATCGCTCAACAGGTCCCAGACCGACGCCGAAGCGGCATTCCAACTTCCATTGCCGTTCGGAACAGCACTGAATAATTCGTAGAGAAAACAATCGCTGTCGTCGAGCACGAGCACATGGCGATCGCCGTTACCCGGATTCGGATCGCCCTCAATCGGCGCATTGCCCGGCACGGGCATCGGTCCGGGATCGCTCTCCGAACCATAGGCCGTGAAAGTGATGCCGACCGGCGCCTGGGATCCGCCTACCACCGTGTAAGGGATACCGATATTCGAGCCCTGGTATTGTCCTGAGCCAAAATCGGCATGCATGCCGACGCTCGACCCGATGAAATTAATAATGGCAGTCGAGTTCGGATCGACCGCTGCGCCGGAAATATCCTTGTTCCAGAGGCTGTCGCTGCTAAAGGGACGGAAACCGTTGAGGCTGGCGCCCTGTCCTGCGCTCATCGCGCTGCAGGCGCTCTGGTTGTTGCCCCCACCGCCGGATCCGCTGCCACCGCCTGAGCCACTGCCACCGCCTGAGCCACTGCCACCGCCCGAGCCTCCGCTTCCGATGGTCGAACCGCTCAGGCCCCCGCCACAATTGGCACAGGCGAGCGCCAGGGCCAGCACGCCGGTGGCGGCCAGCAATCTCTGCCAGGAAAGTTTCATGCTCTATTGTCACAGGAAATGGGAGCTAAACCACGTGATCCCAGGTCATGCCCCGTTGGATATCTGGACATGTACTCCCAGCATCTGGCCAGCGCAAACCTCGTAGGGGCGGGCGCCCTCGCCCGCCCGGCCGGGCAAAGCCCGGCTGGTTTTCGTCGAACAGACAAGCGCCCGGCCGAAGACAGGGAAAATTTTGGTCGAACACAGAAAAACCCTAGCCGAACAGAAAAAACCTGGCGAGCTTTGCTCGCCTGCCCGGACGAGGGCGTCCGGGCCTACGTGGGTGGGCGGGGTGGGCCGGTTACAGCTTATTCAGGCCGTCCAGCGCGGCGACCTTGTAGGCTTCCGCCAGCGTGGGATAGTTGAACACGGCGTCGCGGAAATACTCGATGCTGGCGCCCAGCGTCAGGGCAACCTGGCCGATGTGAACGATTTCCGCCGCCCGGTCGCCGATCACGTGCACCCCCAAAACCTTGAGTGAGTTCGGGTCGAAGATCAGTTTCAGCAATCCCTGATCGTCGCCCAGCATCTGTCCTTTGGCCAGTTCGGCGTATCCTGCGAGTCATAGGGAATCTTGTCCTGCGTCAGTTGCTCCTCGGTATGCCCGACCATGGAGATCTCGGGAATGGTGTAGATGCCGTAGGGAATCAAATTGGGAGGCATTTTGCCCGGGGTTCCGAACATGTGACAGCTGGCCAGGCGTCCTTGCTCCATGGAAGTGCTGGCCAGGGCGGGAAATCCGATTACGTCGCCGGCGGCATAAATGTGAGGCACGGTGGTCTGAAAATGTTCGTTGACTTTCAGCTTGCCCCGCCCATCCGCCCCAACGCCGGCCGCCTCGAGATTGAGCAGATCGCTGTTGGCCTGCCGCCCGATGGTGTACAGCAGACCCTGGCCGTGTACGTTTCTTCCGCTTTCGAGCTGGGCAAGCACCCGGCCCCGCGCTTCATCGAATCCCACCGAGACCACCTTTTCCCCCAGCCGGAACACGGTGCCCAGCTGCCGCAACTGGAAGCAAAGGCTTTCTACAATTTCCCGGTCAACGAAATCCAGCAGGATGGGACGCTGGTCGAGCAGCGTAACTTTCACTCCCAGCGCGGCAAACATCGAGGCGTATTCCAGCCCGATAATTCCTGCGCCCACAACGACCAGGTCGCGCGGCACTTCTTCCAGAGTATGGACCTGATCGGAATCAAAGATGCGTTTGCCGTCGATGGGAATATCGGCGCTGTGCGCCGGGCGCGTGCCGCAGGCAATCAGGACGTGCTGGCCGCGAACCAGCTGGGAACCGTCGTCGGCCTTGACCTCGATGGTGTTGGGGTCGATGAAGTGCGCATCGCCTTCGAAGGTGGTTACAAAATTACGGCGAAGCTGGGCCTTGATCACCTCGACCTCGCGCAGCATGACGGCCTGCGCGCGGAAGGTCAGGTCCGCCATCGCGATGCGGTCCTTGAGCACGTAGCCGCGGCCATAAAATGTGCGCTGGCGAAAGCCGCTCAGGTAGAGAACGGCTTCGCGCAAGGTCTTGCTGGGAATGGTCCCGGTGTGAACACAGACTCCACCAATGGTCTTCTTGCGGTCGATGATGGCGACCTTCTTGCGCATCTTGGCGGCGCAGATGGCCCCCTTCTGCCCCGCCGGTCCACTGCCAATCACTACCAGGTCGTATTCGTTGGCTTCCATAATTTGCCCCAGGCAGAAATTCGTAACCGAGACGCTAACATTACTTCCCGGCTAACGAAAGGGGCTCGCGGGTCTGTAACCATCTATTCACAATCCGGCTGGGCGCCGCAGGGTATGGCAGGAGGAGCGGGTCTACGCCTCCGCTCTAGGGGAAAGTGGATTGAACAGGTATGTCTGAAGAATTGCACGAATGTGAAGTTTCATCACCTTGGCGCTCATGGACCACATCGGCGCCCTAAGCGCGACGGCCCGGACAGTGATTCTGGGCGAGCCGTCGCCTCTTACCTCGCGGGACAAGACCCACGAGGCGTCGGCATAACTGCGGCTGGCACTCCCTACAGACCTACGGCACGAAGGCACAAGTGTGGAACTTGTTTGAATACTCCGGCTGAATTTCGTAGCTCTTGCCGTTGAGAGTGACCGGGTTGTATCCGAAGAACGGATCTTCGCAGACGTCGCCGATTTCTTCCCCAAACTCAACCAGTGAATTCAAGGCCAGCCATCCGAAGTTTCCGTTGAACAGATCGTCAAAGGTGGCCGGCGGATCCGGGTCGGTGATGGTCTCGAAAGTCTCGTGGGAAAGAACATTGGCGGTCGAATCGACCAGCGCGCCGTTTGGGCTGGGGGTGGCGACTGAGCAGCCATCGACGTTTTGAAAGGGTTCGACGGTCAGCAGCACATGCCCGATATCGCTGTAGGTCACGCTGCCATGGTAACCGCAGAAGGCGAACGAAGACGGGTTGTCGGGGGAATAGCAGATGTTGGTCTGGTCGAAGCAGGTATCGACGCCATTGGGAAGAAAAAGGTGGTAGATGTGGCCGTAGCCGGTCTTCCCGAGCTTGGCTGCGGCAGCGTGCACAATAGCAAGGATGTCATTTTGTCCCAGCGTGTTGGTGAAAAGAGATGCGCTGGCGGAGACGTTTGCGCCCACGGTATATCGCCCGTTGCCGGTCGCGCCAACATAGCGATCGACCACGTGGATGAAGGTGCTGTTTCCCAGGTCATTGAGAAAGGCACTCGGTTTTCCCCAGCAGGACTCAACGCAGTTGAAATCAATGTCGTGGAATACCGCCTTCTTGAGCACCGGGCCGTTGCCACGCGTGAGGTCTGCCGGGTAGAACCCGCCAGAAGAAGCGCTGGGCGCGGAAGTCCGGGGGGAGAGCCTCGTGGTACGGGCATTTCGAGCCGCATTTCCGGCCACGGTCCTCGCCGGAAGAATGTGATAGCGGAAGTTTGATGTGGCGTAGGTGCCCGCAGCCCGATCTTCAGCGCCCACCTGCACCGATACCGATTGGTCCTGCGCAACCGTGGTTCCCACCATCAAAAATGACAAGCAAGTCAGCGATGTAAACATGGTCAAAGTAAATTGCGATGGTTGTCTTTTGTGTGATTCTGCCTTGGCGCTCTTCATGACGAAAAATCTCCTTGCTCGTCAAGGGGTTTCAATTTGACAACATCCCCATCCACCCACGACCGAGAACCTGCTGGAGTGAGTTGCGACTCATGGGACAAATCGTGGGAAAAATGTCTGGGAGATTGTTCTGTCTCTTGACGGAACCAGCGGATTCTGCCCCCGGGGCATAGCAAGTGTCAAGCCGCAACTGCCAAAGGCCTGAAACAATCAAAGTCCTTGCGAGCAGCACATGTCTGGTTTAGAAAATTAGTGCCGCGCTGTTTTCGGAGTTTCGAATGATGACGCAGGCAGTCAACAGATTGGAGCAGACCCCAACTGGTGCCATAATTGACACCAGCTCCTGATAGCCCTCGAACTTTTTGAGGCACCCGCCTGCAAGTAATTTATGGCGTGGCCTTAACATGAATGGGCCCGTAGCTCAAACGGATAGAGCATCGGATTTCTAATCCGAGGGTTGCAGGTTCAATTCCTGCCGGGCCTACCACCTTAGCGTTGGTCCCACCTCGCCACCGTTCCTAGACTTTCGAGGTCGTCTTCGGCATTCTGTGTTCGCAGGTAGTGTTGAGGCAGGAATCGGGCAGCGTCAGCCGCGCGACCGGCTTTCCTCCCAGGATGTGGGATTCGATAATCTCATCCACATCGTCCAGCGTAACCCGGCCGTACCAGACCGCGTCGGGATACACCACCAGGTTGGGGCCGTGCTCGCATTGATCGAGGCAGCCGGACTGGTTGGCCCGAACTTTTCCTTTGAGTCCGCTCGCTGCCAGTTTTTCCTTGAATGATTTCTGCAGTTCCGCCTGGCCCGCAGGATCGCAGCAGGGACGCGGAGCCCCAGCCGGGCGCTGGTTGCCGCAGATGAAGATGTGCTTCTCGAACTTCGGCATACTGAAAATGTATCGGATTTGGGGAGTTCGTGCAGGGAGCTTCTAGCTGCTGCCTCCTGGCTTCTAGCGAAAGCTATGAGAATGGGAACCAGAAAGCTAGAAGCCAGAGGCTAGAAGCTAGCAGCTAGCAGCCAGAAGCAGCCCTTAATCTTTTAGTGGGACCATATTCTTGTCGCCCTGGCAGAAAGTGGCGACGCGCTGCAATCCGCCTTCGGCCTGGGGCAGGAGCCTGACCGGACCGAAGCAGTAAACGGCGTGGCCGTTTTCCGCGAAGTACCATTGGCCTCCCTTGTGGGCGGGGCGCTTGGCTGCGCTGTTGCGATCGACTGGTGGCCTGGGCGGTGGAATGCGGTACGAGCCGTACAGTGAAACCGACAACAGTAATGTCGCGAATACTTTCATGGCGAACAACTTTTCCTAAGACCTGGGCCCCGATATCTAGATCGAGATCAGCGTCCTGCGCTCGTCATCCTGGTCAGCCGTGCTCTTTGGAGGTTTCTGCGGCAGCGGTCTCGCAAGCTTGCTCGTGCTCTGACTCTTTGCGCCCGCCTGCGGCGCATTGGACGACGGGGACTGCACGTGGGGATTTCGCGGCGCCGCCTGTGCCGGCGGCGGTTTCACCTGGGAGTGGGCCCGCGCCTGGGCCTCGGCCTGCTTTCTCTGATTTTCCTTCCCTTTCATGCCGGTCAATTCGACGCTGTCGCTGAACAGCATCTGAATGAGGCCGCGCTGCGAATCGATGGTTCGGCCCTGCTCTACCACCAGCATGGTCAGCAGGCCGTAGGAAACCAGAAACAGAATGATGAGCGCGGGAAGGAGCGAATGCCCGGGCTTGGTCACCGCGTTACTGCCCGTCAGCTTCCACAAAATAGCACCCCGATCTATGCCTCTGGGCGAGCAGGCAGAGAGACCGAATGCAGCTTGTCAGCCAACAACGTGGATTTCTGTAAACCACTGCAGGGAAGGATGTTAGTGGAGATTCCCGGGGTCCCAGTGGGGCCTGCAACCGCAAGTTGCTGCACATTATGGTAACCGGGATGGGTTACTACCGCGCCCGCGGCGCGAAGGCCGAAAACCACGACAGGCAGGGGTTCTGGCCATTGCTGAGGCGGATCGGTCCTGGCCCGCGTCGGGGTGGACGCCCTCGTCTGGCTAGCGATGCGAAGGTCCGCGCGGCTTTCCTGGTTTGGCGTCTGGCGAGCTTCGCTCGCCCCCCGGACGAGGGCGTCCGGGCCTACGCACGTCCCGTACTTGGGAAGACACTTCCGGAATGAGGCCGGGAAGCGCCAGAATCAGGAGAGACCTTGCGGTCCTGCGCCAAACTGTGCCAAAAAGAAGGATGCAATCATGAAGAAATTCGCAGTCTTGATGTGCACGATGCTGCTGGCGGGGTTCGCCGTGGCCCAGCAGGAGAACACTCCGGTAGAGCCGATGGATCAGACCCCGGTGTTCCGTGTGAACGTGGTGTCGCGGACCACCAAGGCGGTGAACTATCGCCATCGCGGTGGCTCCACCACCGTGGACATGAAGGGCACCAGCCTGATGCCGGAAGTGACAGGCAAGGCCAAGGTGGACAGCAAGAACGGACGCCTGCAGGTCAATGTGGACCTCTCCAAGCTGGGACCGGCAAGCCGTATCGGTCCGCAGTTCCTGACCTATGTGCTATGGGCGATTACTCCCGAGGGGCGCGCCCAGAACCTGGGCGAGATTGTTCCCGACAATTACGGCAAGAGCGGCCTCGATGTGACCACCGACCTGCAGGCCTTCGGCCTGATCGTGACCGCGGAGCCCTACTTCTCGGTTACCAGGCCGAGCAGCGAAGTGGTGGCCGAAAACATTATCCGGCAGGAGACCAAGGGCTTTGAAGAAGCCATCGACGCCAAATTCGATATGCTGGAAGGCGGCCAGTACACGGTTGATTTGCCCGCCCAGCAATTGCCTTCGGCGACCGCCGATCCCAAGACACCTCTGACCCTGCTCGAAGCGCGCAATGCCGTGGCTATTGCCAAAGCCGCGGGCGCCGCTCACTACGCCGCCGACAGCCTGCAAAAGGCGGAAACCTATCTGGCCCGGGCGGAGGACTATCTCAAGCGCAAGCAGGGCAAGACGCCGATCGGCACGGCTGCGCGAGGCGCCACCCAGATGGCCGAAGACGCGCGCGTGCTGACCCTGCGCCGCAAAGAAGCGGAGCGAATCGCGAACGAAAAGCAGGCCATGCTGGAGAAGCAGCAGAAGGCAGAGGCTGACGCCAAAGCGGCTGCCGAGGCCGAAGCCCAGGCCAAGGCACAATCTGAAGAAGACGCACGGAGGCGGGCACAGGCGGAAGCCGACCGCGCCACAGCGGAAAAAGGCCAGGCCGAAGCCCAGTTACAACAGGCGCAGGCCGATGCCGCGCGCGCTGCCGCCATGGCCGAACAGCAGAAAGCTGAAGCGGAAGCCGAGAGACAAAGGCAGGCCGCCGCCGAGGCCATCCGCCAGAAAGAAGAGCAGCGGCAACGCCTGCTGAACCAGCTCAACCAGGTGCTGGAGACCAAGGACACAGACCGCGGCCTGGTGGTGAGCATGCCAGACGTCCTGTTTGATTCGGGCAGCTACACCTTGAAACCCGCCGCCCGGGAGAGGCTGGCGCGAATCTCAGGCATCGTCCTTGCCTATCCCGACCTGCGCCTGGAAATTGAAGGGCATACCGACAGCGTGGGCAGCGATGCCTATAACCATGCCCTGTCGGAAAAGCGGGCGGCGTCGGTGCGCGACTATCTGGTCGATAACAGTGTGTCGATCAACAACGTGATTGCGCGCGGCTTCGGCAAGACACGCCCGGTGGCGGACAACAGCACCGCAGCGGGACGCAAACTGAATCGCCGGGTAGAGATGATCGTGTCCGGCGACGTGATCGGAACCCAGGTCACGCCAGGGGCGACGACTGCACCGGCGCCGCCGCCGCAGTAGGATCCGAATGGAATACGAGAAGGGGGCGGCTGCGTCCGCCCCTCTCCGATTCACAAATCTCACAAATCGCTGGCGGATAATGTCATTTGGCACTCACGGCTTTGACGCCGTAAGTGTAGGTCTCCAGGACCTCTAGCAACCTAGGCAGGGTGTCAACCAATCCCTTCTCGGTCTTCGAGCTCAGGACCACGAGGGCAATGATTTTGTCTTCGTCGATGTAGGCGACAGCTTCGGAAGAGCCCTGGTTGACGCCATGGAAGTAACGCACCTTGGCCGTTCGATCTTTGAAGGGCATGTCTCCATCGACATAATGCATTCCGGGATAGTCCTTGCGAAATTTCGCCAGGTCCGCATCCATCAGTTCCTGAAGCGTAGCCCGCCCGGGGCGTTTGGTGACAATGTTGGGATACAGAAAGGTTTCCGCCGTGTCCCAGGTTCCCTTCGGGTAGTAGACGCAGCACACGCCGAGGTGGCGTCCAACCTTGTGATCGGCAATCCAGTTCTTGGGTCCCTCGATTGCGAACGAGCCACCGTCCGACTCGAGAATCACGGTGTGGTTCTTACCGCTCGTCACCGGCTTCGGTGCCGTTTGCTGCGAAACAGCAGGCAAGGCGAGAGCAGCCGCGAGCATGAACAGGACCAGGCGCTTCATAGAGAGCCAACGCGGCAAGCATAGCTGAGACAGGGCCAACGTCTGTACTGATCACCGCGGGCCGGTGTTAACTGTGTTGATTCTTGCTCCGCTATGTGTTCGCCGGATCGTGAGTGCAATCTTGCAGTGGCCAGGAATGAAAGATGCGATGGTAGTATCTGTCGCCGGGGCTCCTTCCATATCTTAGGATCTTAGGGTCGCGAGCGGAGGTGAAAGTGGCAAGCGCATCTATTCCGAAAGACAGAGCGTCGGCTCGTATCGCCGTAGTTGAGCAGCACGTTCGACTGGAAAACGAGCATGATCTTGAAGGCGTTCTTCGGACTTTCGGCGAGGCTGCCCGCTACGATGATGAGCCGTGGGGCGAACACTACGAGGGACGGGACGGAGTCCGCCAGTTCTACGAGCAACTCATGAAGGCGCTGCCTGACCTGGAAATCAAGGTGCAGCGCAGGCATGTCAGCGACGATGCGATTCTCCTCGAAGTCATGATTCGCGGTACGCATCTCGGCGGATGGCGTGGTCTCCCAGCGACGGGAAGGCGAGTCGAATTTCCGCTTTGCGGCGTGTACACCTTCGACGCCGATGACCGTCTGGCGGGAGAAAAAATCTACTACGATCGGGGAACGGTCTTGCGACAACTCGGGGGTTTCCACGAGCCGCTCAGCGCCTCGGGACAGATCTCCATTTTGGCGACTCATCCCTTCACGATTGGGCGTGCTTTGGCGAGAAAGCTCCTGCGCAGGTAGCAGATTCAAAGTTAGCCGGCACGATTGATTTTGGACCAAGGGCGGAGCAGCGCTTCAACGCTGCCTTGGAGATTTCGGGAGTAGCTCACAAGAAATCCTGGCGAGCTTCGCTCGTCTGCCCGGACGAGGGCCTCCGCACGCGAGCAGGATAGCGCGATTGCGTGTCGATGCGGAAGGCGCGTTGTACCGACTGCGCGACACTCACCACACCCGGCAGGCGTTCACTGGCATCATGGGCTGACCGGTCTTGCAGCCGAACGCCTTGCCGAATTCCGGCATGTTCTGCACCACTCCATTTACGCGGAACTGGCGCGGCGAGTGCGGATCGGTTTGCACTTGCAGGCGGAGTTGCTGGGGGCGGGTGTTGCCACACCAGCTCTGTCCGTGGCCCAGAAAGAATTGCTGGATGGGCGTATAGCCGTCCACCTTCTTTGTCAGGTCGATGCTCTTCCGTTTCGCATCAGCCAGGAGCGCGATGTAAGCCAGACGCAGGCCGCCGTTGTCGGCAGTGTTTTCGCCCAGGGTCAGCTTGCCGTTTACTTTGGCATCATCGACTGCGACAAAGTTGCCATACTCCTTCACTTCGCAGTCCGCTTTTTCGTCGAAGTGTTTTCCGTCCTCGGCCGTCCACCAGTCTGCCAGGTTTCCGTTGGCGTCGAATTGCCGGCCCTGATCGTCGAAGCCGTGGGTGAGTTCGTGTCCCACGATGCCGCCCATGTGGCCGTAATTCGTCGCGTCCGAGGCGTGACTGTCATACAGAGGGGGTTGCAGGATGCCGGCGGGGAAGTTGATGTCATTCATGCCTGGATCGTAATACGCATCGACCGTCGCCGGGGTGATGAACCACTCCCCGCGATTGAGGGGCTTGCCGATCTTGGCCAGCTGGCGCCGGGCCTCAAACTCGGTGGCGCGCTGCGCATTGCCGAAAGCGTCGTCGCGCGCGATGGTTAGAGTGGAATAATCCCGCCAGTGCTCGGGATACCCGATTTTGTCGGCCACCGCGTGCAGTTTTTCCCGGGCGCGGACTTTAGTCGCCGAACTCATCCAGTCCAGAGTGTCGAGGTCCTGGTCCATGGCGGCCTCGATGTCCTTCACCATTTGCACCGTGGCCTGCTTGTTGGCGGGAGGAAACTCCTGCGCCACATAGACCTGGCCCAGAGCTTCACCCAGGGCGCCGTCGGTGGCCTGCACGCAACGCTTCCAGCGTGCCCTCTGTTCCGGCTGGCCCCGCAGTTTGCGGCCGTAGAAATCGAAGCGTTCGTCGTCGAGGGCCTTGGGCAGCACATAACCAGGGGTGGAAAGAATCAGCTGCCAGCGCAGGTAAGTTTTGATCGTATCCAGATCGGTGGACGCGAGTAGGGCATTCATTCCTTTGAAGAAATCGGGATTGGTGACATTCAGTTCGGTAATTGCTGGAGCCCCGGAGGCGGCCAGAAAGCGGTCCCAGGCCAGGCCGGGAGCCAGAGATTCAAGTTCTGAGACCGGCATCAGATGGTAAACCTTGTTGGGATCGCGCCGCGACGTGATGTCCATGGAAACCTTGGCCAGCGCGGTTTCCAGCTGCATGATGGCCCTGGAGTCGCTGGCCGCTTTGTCTTCCGGTTCGCCCACCAGCTTCAACATGTTGGTGATGTGCTGCACGTACTGGGTGCGGGTCTTTTCGGCCGCGTCTCCGGTGCGGAAATAGTAATCGCGTTCGGGCAGGCCCAGGCCGCCCTGATCGGCCACCGCGATTTGTTTCCGGGCATCCTTGAAATCCTGTTGTTCGCCAAAGCTCATGAATGCGTTGGCGGCGATCAATTGGAAGCGGGCCAGGAGTTCGGGCAACTCATCTTTACTTTTGAGCGCGGCAATGCGATCAAACTCTGGTTGCAACGGCTTCAATCCCCTCTGGTTGATCGCATCCACATCCATGCACGCGGCATAGGAGTCGCCGATCTTCTGCTCATTGGGAGTGCGCCCGGCGCCGCCCGCGGCGGCTTTCTCCAGCATGGTATGCAGGATGTATTCCGTGTAGTCGGCGACCATGGCCCCGGTGCCGTAGGCGGAACGATCATTGGGAATTGGGTACAGTTTGGAAAAATTGCCGCAGGCGTACTGGAAGAAATCGGTGCAGGGATCAGCGGTGGTGTCGATCAGCCGCTTGTCGAGTCCGGGCAAACGTGCCGGAACCGTTCCCGCCTCAGCCTTTCCGTTGGCTGGCATTTGCGCCATGGATGCGGCACACAGGGCTGTCAAGATCGCAAGCGCAACTATCGATTGCTTTGTCATGTTTTTTCCCTTTGAGAATCCACGAGCACGCAGACCAGCTGACCCTACGATTCGACGCGCACAGGCGGGATTTGTGAGCAGGTCAATTCAGAATATCGGTAGAGTCAACGTCAAGACCTCTAACCGCGAGGCGCAAAGACACCCGCAAAGGTCGCAAAGTAAACAATGGTCAGCGCCGGGATTGGCCTGAGCGGTGCGCTCCTACTTCCCGCCCATCAGCAGCTTGGCGATAGTAGCCAGCTGCATGTTGGATGTGCCTTCATAAATCTTGCCGATCTTGGAATCGCGCCAGTATTTCTCTACCGGATAGTCTTTGGTAAAGCCGTATCCGCCATAGATTTCGATGGCCAGAGAGGTAACCCGTTCCGCCACCTGCGAGCAGAAAAGCTTGGTCATGGCGGCTTCCTTGACGAAGTTGACGCCGGCATCTTTCATGCGCGCCGCGTTATACACCATTAAGCGGGCCGCTTCGATTTCGGTGGCCATCTGTGCAATCTGGAACTGAATGCCCTGATTGTCGCTGATCGGCTTGCCGAACTGCTTGCGTTCCTGCGCGTATCTGGCCGCGTGCTCCCAGGCGCCGCGGGCCACTCCGGCCATCTGCGCTCCGATCCCGATGCGGCCCTCATTCAAGGTCTCAATGGCGATCTTGTAGCCTTTGCCCACTTCGCCCAGCACGTTGGATTTCGGGACCTGGCAGTCTTCCAGAATCAGCTCGCAGGTGGACGAAGCGCGAATCCCGAGCTTGTCTTCCTTCTTGCCCACGGTGAAACCGGGGAAACTTTTCTCGACAAGAAATGCTGTGATTCCCTTGTATCCGGCACCGGGATCGACGGTGGCAAAGAGCACAAAGAGTCCGGCCTCCTTGCCGTTGGTGATCCACAGTTTGCGGCCATTGAGAACGTACTCGCTGCCTTTGAGCGCGGCGCGGGTCTGCAGGGCGAAAGCGTCCGATCCCGAACCGGCTTCGCTGAGGGCGTAGGCGCCGCAGGTATCGGCTGCCATGCGGGGCAGGAATCGCTTCTTCTGTTCTTCGCTGCCCCAGCGCAGCAGGGCGTTGTTGACCAGCGTGTTCTGCACGTCCACGACGACACCGGCGGAAGCATCCACCCGGGACATTTCCTCGACCGCGAGAATCGCCTCGAAGAACTTGCCGCCACCACCGCCATACTGCTCGGGTATCTCGATTCCCATCAAGCCGAGCTGGAAGAACTGGCGAATCAGATCCTGGTCGAAGACGCCTTTTTCATCCATCTCTTTGACCAGGGGGCGGACCTTCTCGTCCGCAAACTGGCGGATGTTGTCGCGAAACATGATTTCGTCTTCGGTGAAAGAAGTCAGGGGGGTGGGCAGGGGGAGTTGGAGGGTAGTGTCAGGCATGAAAGCACCTTCTAGACTAAAGAGTGGGAAGACTAAGAATTTTAGCACTTGTAGCGATGCGTTGATGGAGGACGGGCGTCTCGCCCGTCCCGCCGGGCGGGACGCCCGGCCTCCACTAAGTCCGGTTACTGCTTCCCGCCTTGTATGAGCTTGAGTCCGTCAGCTTGCAGGATGCGCTGGATCTGGTTGCGGGCGTGCACTGCCCAGGGACCGGCTGTGTCCAGTTTCACATAGGCGCGCCAGTGCTTGAGGGCCTTGCGCGGTTCCTTGATCTTTTCGTAGGCGAGGGCCAGGTTGTAATGGGCGTCGGCGTAGGTGGGGGCGAGCCGTAGCGCGGTGCTGTAGGTCTGGATGGCCTCCTCGACCCGGCCGGTTTCGTCCAGCACGTTGCCCAGATCGAAGTAAGCCAGAGCGTAGCGAGGATCCACTTCGATGGCGTGGCGGTAGTGCTTCTCCGCCAGCGCGTACTCCTGACGGTTGTAATGCAGCGTGCCCAGGTTGATGTGCGCGGCGGCGTGATCGGGATCGATTTCGAGCACCTGCTGGTACATCTCGATGGCCTGCGCCTGATGGTTGGGATCTTCCTCGAACGCAATGCCGCGCGCGAACAGCTCCGCCGCGTCGACCGGGGCCGCCTGGGTGTAGCTGGAGATTGGAGTGCTGGTCACGACCCGCTGTTCAGGAGAAAAATCAAACATGAACTGGCCGGCGATGGGCTCGACCACTTTACCCTGATGGCGGAAGGCAATGCGGTGTCCGGTGGAAAAGGCGCCCGCCTCAAGCAGAGGATTCTCCATTCCTGCAACCTGCTTCAACATGGCCTCCAGCGACTGCCGGATTACCGCGGGCCGCACTTTGCGAGCGCACAGGTCACGCACCTTCTTGACTTGCAGGAGCTCGAAAAAAGAATAGCTCTCAGCCGCGGCCACCAGCCCGGCCTTTTCCCAGGCTGCTAACTGGCGCGCGGTGACCCGCAGAATACGAAGCAGATCCGCTTGAGTGTATCGATACACGATGGCTCTTGAACTCTTAACATATTATCGGAAAGGTTACTCCTGGTTGGCAAGTGGAAACTGGCTCAAAAGGGAATCTCAGCTGACAACTTGCCCAATTCGGTGTGCAATGTGAGCGGAAAACTTCGCGCCAGGAAGAACCCCAGCCCACGAGCGAACTGTACGCGACCTGCCGATCATGAATTTCCCGTTCGGCGGCGGCCCATGTCGCCACAGCTGTGACGAATCCTCTTGCGAACCTGGGGAGGAGTAAGATCTTTTTTAGCGCATTCCATCTTCCATAGGCCACACAACTATTCTTCCTCGCCGGGGTTTGACTAGTTTGGACCCCAAGACATTTTAGTTTCTCAACTTTGAATGACGGATGAAGGGGATGTCCTCAGGAAACCTGAGCTAATGGGTGAGCCATCAAGCTCACGGCAGCAATCATCTTCAAGAAACGTCATGCGGCTGCCGTCGTTTTAACTCTGGCATGGATGACGATTGTGGCATTCATGTTTTGTTCATCCATGGAGTAGTTTTTCTATGAAGTACAGTAGTGTCTCCCTCCTGTTGGATATTTTCCTCTTGATCGGACTTCTGGGCGCACTGGTCGCTTGTGGCGGTTCAGCGGCGCAGCCAGCGCCGTCCTCGCCCGGCGGTTCCGGTCCGGCAGCCACGACGACGCTGCAGGCGGAGACCGGTAACAACACGAGCGCGGCCGATTCGTTCATAGCGCAGACCAACGGAAACGCCGGCGCCGGCAATGTCAGCAAGTTGTCGCTTCGATCGCTGCTGTACAGCGGCTCCAACACTCGAATCTATGCGACCTGGCTGGGTTGGTTCGGCAAGGCGGCCCACATGAACGTTGGCTACAATTCGGCCGATGCCGGCCAGGTGCATCGCCAGGTGGTGGACATGATCAGCCGCGGCATACAGGGCGCTATTGCGGCCTGGTATGGCCCGGCGAATACCACCATCGACGCTGCCACGATGTTGCTCAAAAGCGAGGCTGAAGCCCACCCGGGTCAATTCCAGTTTGCCATCATGGAAGATGTAGGAGCCCTGGGCTCGGCGGCCGCTGGCAACGGATGCGATGTGACCGATCAACTCATATCCGACTTGACCTACGTCGCGACGCAATTTGAATCATCGCCGGCGTATATGCAAATGAATGGCCGCCCCGTCATTTTCTTTTTCGGGGTGGACGCCTACTACATTGACTGGAGCCGGGTAATCTCCTCGGTCCCGGGCAATCCATTGTTGATTTTTCAAGGGACGAAGGGGTTAAGCCATACTTCCTCTGACGGTGGATTTTCATGGGTCAACGTCGACGCGAGCAACCCGTTCGACCTCAATCTGGCGTCCCAGGGCGCCTTCTATGAAGCAGCCCAGAAGAAGACGGGAATCGTCGCAGTCGGTTCCGTTTATAAAGGCTTCAATGACACGCTGGCCTCATGGGGAACGAACCGGGTCACTAACCAGCAATGTGGCCAGGCCTGGCAGCAAACTTTTAGCGAGGCAGGCAAGTTTTACTCCAGTAGCGAGCAACTGCCCGCTATACAAATTGCCACCTGGAACGACTACGAGGAGGGAACGGCAATTGAGCCCGGCATCGACAACTGCATTTATCTTGCGCCTTCGCAGTCGGGCACGACGATCCATTGGGGCGTCAACGGCGGAGACGAGAACACGATCGATCACTACACCGTATTCATCAGCACCGATGGCACGAACCTGGCGAAGCTGGGCGATGTGCCCACCGGGACGCACTCGTTCGATCTGGGCCCGCTGAAGCTTCCCGACGGCACTTACCTCGTGTACGTCAAAGCAACCGGCGCACCCAGTTTCCAGAATAAAATGTCCCCGGCGATGGCTTACCATCTCGGCGATCAGCCGCCTGCCGTCGCGCTTAACGTCTCGCAAACTGGGCCGCTGGCATACACGGCGACGGTCGCAGCGTCCTCCGGTACTATCGCCCACTCGGCGATCGACTTTGGCGACGGCACGGTCATTACCGGGCTATCCGCTTCACACTCGTATCAGACGGTGGGCACATACCTCATCACCGCCTCGGCGTATGATGCGGCCGGAGCCTCGGCGGTCGTGGTGCAACAGATTTCAGTGAAACCGTCCGCAGGGGGCATTACGGTACTCTCTCCCAGCGCCGGTTCGACGGTAAATTGGCCAACCATGCTGGTGGCCTCCGCCAACCCCGGAACTCCGGTCTCCGTAATGCGGGTGCTGATCGATGGCGAGGAGGCGTATGCGGTCAACGGCGACACGCTCAATACTGCCATCAAAATCTTTACCGGAAGCCATCAGATTTCTGTGCAATCGTTTGACCAGGCAGGAAACCAAACTGCCAGCACCTCGTTCAACGTGCTGGCGGAGCCCGGCGATCTTCCCCCGGTTGCCAGAATCGGAGTGCAGCCCATGCCCAACATATCGCCGACGAGTGTTCTCGGGTGCACCGCCACGTCTTCGGATCCGGACGGGTTCCTGATCAGCCGGCAGATGCAGTACTCCGACGGGAGCCATTTCTCCACTCCGGCAGCGCTGGAGACTTTTCCCGCCGCGGGTAGTCACACGGCAACCGTGACAGTGATGGATCAGTTTGGCGCAACCAACACCACATCCACAACCTTCAGTGTGGACGCGAACGGCAAAACAGCAGTGGTTCGATCTGCGCCGCTGCCGCAAACCGCGCACCCGGCCCAACAACGCCCGCTGCAGCCCATCGACCTGCCCTGAAGGTGAGATGAGTTCTACGTTGACGCGCAGAGATGCGACGGCTTGAAACCTGACACCAACATAACCTCAGAACCGGATTTCCCGGAGGCGGTGGTCCTGCCAGAATCGACAAACTGATTGAAGGATTGAAGTTAGGCTGGAGCCGACGAGCGGACTTGAACCGCTGACCTGCCGATTACGAATCGGCTGCTCTACCAACTGAGCTACGTCGGCCCGCTTTCGATTCTAACAAAGGCAGTCGTCTGTCGTTGGTCGTTGGCAAATCACCTTCTCCCGAAGACTGAGACTTAGCTGTTCAACTCCTGCAACTCACTTCCTTCACGGCCAGTGCTTCGTTGTTGCCAACGACCAAATAAAAAGGCCACCCTGGCAAAGGGGCGGCCTCTTTTTTTTAGGGAGAATAGTTCCAACGGGGCAAAAATCCGTCAAAACTTTCTGGCGAAATCTTATGAGCCGAAAAAGGGGGGTGTCAAGGAATTTTTGGGAAATAAATATCTTTAGATTCAACAGTTTACAAAATAGGTTAACAGGTCTTCGCGGGCGGCCATTTTCCGACTCTGACCCCGTTTCGCTCTCCTAAACGGCTTTGATTGATGGGCTTACCTTGGAATCGGTGACCTCTTCCTGACCCTCGGACAGGTTCAGGGAGATAAAATCCGTCTCCACTTCCCGGTGCAGAACGCGCTCCGGCAAAATGCGATTGAAGAAGATGCGAATCCCTCCAAATGCGAGGCCCGCCACCCCGGCGAAGACGATGAGGATCCCGCACAGCAGGAAGACGTTCAACAGCAGGTTGGCCAGATTGTTTTTCTTGTTCTGATAGGTGTTCTCGTTCCAAGTGACGTCAGCTTCGTAGTTCACCGCGCTCAAAAGTGACCGCGCTTCTCCCTGTGAAACCGCACCGGTTGCGATTACGACCATGGGACCGGTGCGCCTGGCGAACAGGGGTCCGGCGATGGCGATGGGACTGCCTGGCTGCGCATTCGATTGGTTGGCGGCGTCGATGCGGCGCAGGTGCTCCGCCGCCAGTTGCGGCGTCGGATACGCGATAAGCATCAGCGTGGCCACTCCACCGGAAGTCTGGTACGTGCCCAGGGCCACCTCGGCGCTCGCGTTGAAGTCCACCAGTGACGCGGAGAGCGGCGCGCTGGTCTTGTCCAGCCCAACCGGTCCTATTACGTATTTCGCGGTGTTCTTTACATAACCCGCCTTGGGAAGATATGCCGGCAGGCTGGGTAGATTGCCCGCATTGCCGGCGGGCAAAGGCAGCGCCTGCGAGAGCTCCCGCAGCGAGGCAGCGGACATGGCGCTGAGTTTCTCGAATACCGCATCCACCAGGATGTTGCCACGGTAAAAAAGCACCCGCTCGTTGAGCGACGAACCCTGGTCCGGGATCGATTCCTGGAGCATTTGCGGCAGCTTGTAATAGGTAAACGCGCCATAGGCGCCGCTGGCATCCGCGAAGCGAATGGCTTTGAGAGCGACCTTGCGTCCGTCTTCCCCGACGTAAGTGCCGGATTCGAAGTCAGTCAGGCCGTATTCCTTAAGCAGATCGGCATTCACGGAATCGGCTACCGCGGGGTCTTTGCTGTTTCGAATCGAGCCGGAAATATGCCATCCCGCAAACTGCGCAGGAAGAATGGAAGGTGGTGGTGGGGTTGGTGATTGGGCAGCGGGCGACTCGCGAGCAAAGGCAGCGCCTACGCTCAATGCAAACAGGAGAAGCATGGACATGCATCTGCTGACCATAATCAGGCAGGGACCGGGAACACCCTATAGTAGTTAGACTACAGACGTAGAGGGAAAGTTTCCATCCAGAGGGGGCGAGATCGAGGTCTCTTTGCGCCGTCTGCGAGTCTTTGCGCACTTTGCGGTTAAGGGTTGAGCTTGCGGCTGGCGGGGATGAAAGGCTTGAACCGCAAAGGACGCAAAGAACCGCAAAAAACGCGGAGGTCAACCTACTGGCTGTCGTCCTTGTCGATCTTGCTGGCGACTTTGACTCCGCCCAGGCCGCTGACATACTTCGATATTCCCCGGTAGAGCGATTCGGCGATGCGCTGGCGATAGTCGGAAGTCCGCAGCCGGCGCTCGTCGCCCGGGTTACTGACAAACGAAATCTCGGCCAGGATGGAAGGCATGTTGGCCCCGATGAGGACGATAAACGGTGCCTTCTTGACCCCGCGATCGCGTATCCCGGGGCTCTTGGCCGCCAGCCCGGTGTGCAGGGCGCGCTGGACGTTAGAAGCAAACTCTCGCGATTCTTCGATCTTCTCTTTCAAGGCAATCTTTTTCACCAGATCCTGAAGCTCGTGGATGGACTTGTCCGATGCGGCGTTTTCGCGTGCCGCCACGTCCAACGCTTCGGCCGATGAGGTGAAATTCAAGTAGTAGGTTTCTACACCCCGCGCATCCGGGTCGCGACTGGAGTTGGCGTGGATCGAAACGAACAGGTCGGCCTGCTCCTGGTTGGCGATGGAGGTGCGCGTTTCCAGGGGTATGAACGTGTCGTCCTTGCGGGTGTAAACCACGTCGGCGCCCAGGCGGGCCTGAAGCAGCTTGCCCAGCCGCCGGCCGACATCGAGCACCAGATCTTTTTCTTCCAGACCGTGGGGCCCAATGGTGCCAGTATCGTGCCCGCCGTGACCGGGATCGATCACGATCTTGCCGATTTTCAGTCCGAGGGCGCGGATCAGGGAGCGATCGCCGTTGGCTGTGGGCGAAGCTTCATGGACATCGGGAAAAATCACGGCCGGCTTGCCCTTGCTGCGGCTGGAGCCTTTCGCCGCTATGGGACGGGTCAGCGTGCTTGCTGCCCTGGTTTGGGGCTTGATCTCGGGCGGATCGAGTTTGGCCACCTTAACGGCGCTGTCGTCGTCATCATCCGCTTCCACGACGGTTTTTCTGGCCCCGCCCGCACTTGCGGGTGGGGTGAGGGAAGGAGGCTTCTTGCCGCTCTCCCTGACCTCTGGCTGCGCTTCGGCGACTGCGCCCACCTTGTTGGCCGCCGCCGGTTCCTGGACGGTTTTCTTGTCCGCAGTCTTCTGGTCTGGATCTTCGTCGTCCCGGGCACCAAGGGCCTTCGCCTGGGTGTCGGTGCTGCGAATGTCCTTGCTGTGAACATCAATGATCAGGCGCGGTGGGTCGGTGAGGAGGAAGGTAGTGTAATCGGAACGGTCCGCCACCTCCAGAACAATCCGGGCCGTGCCTGGCTGGAACTGCGCCACCCGAATCTTTTTCAGCAGCCCATCATCCACTTCGATGGTCTTGCCCAGCAACGCCGACGTAAGATTGGTGTCAAGCAGATCAAAGAAAATTCGCTCGGGATGATCAATGCGCTGGGCCTCGAACTTTATGTCCCTTTCCAGACCAATGGCGATGCGGGTGTAGTTCGGGTTGGACCAACTACGGATGCTGGTGACATGCGCCACCTTGCGGTTCCCATCCTCCGCGTCCTGCCTGGGTGTGGGATTTTCGTCATCCTTGCCGGAATCCGGCTTCGCGGCGCGTGCCGCGGGGGCCCCGGAATCGTCGTCCAAATCATCCTCGTCTTTTGATCGCAAGCCCGCTTTCTGCACCGGTTCGGCCAGGGCCTTGCGGGCCTCGCTCGCCAGATGGTGATGAGGATAACGGTGGAGAAATTCCTCGAATACCTGTTTGGCCTGGGCCTGGTCCTTAAGATCATCCTGATAGATCTGGCCCATGGTGAAAAGCGCATCGACGCGGTCGCGGCTGCCGGGGTATTCCCGGCGCAGAAACTTGTACTGGCCGATGGCAGAGCGCAGAACCTTGTCATCGTTGAAACGCCGGCCCATCTCGGTCAGCAATTCAGCCACTGCTACCACGCTAGGGTCTGCCTTGGAGGAAGTCGGTGAACCGTAGTACACGCGCCGGTAGGCGGCGATGACGCGTTGGTATTCGCGGCGGCTATGCTGGGCGGAAGGCAGGCCGTTCAGGGCCTCCCGCATGCGCTCGGCGGTGGCGTATTGCGTGCGCGCCCAGGCTTCAGACTTGCCCCGTGCCTGCAGGGGCAGCACTGGGAGCAAGAGCAGGAGCAGAGTGGCACCCAGACGCCTTACGCGTTGGCTTCGATCGGAGTTATTCAATTTTCCAGCCTGTTGTCGCCTAAGCCCGTTATCGCGTAGCCCGTGAGAGCTGTGTTGCCTTGCTTTACCCTGCTACAGATGCCGGCTTTTCAGTCGGTGTTGCTGAAGATTAAGACGCCCCGGTCATCCCGCCTGACCCGCACGGGCTCGCGCACCGGACTGCCCAGGATCTGGTAGCTGGTATCGCTCCCCCCGTAGTACAGCTGCGTGATGCGCTTCACGTAGTTGCGGGTCTCGCGGAAGTGGGGTATGCCCGCGCTTCGCGCCACCGCGCCGGCACCGGCGTTGTAGGCCGCCAGGCTCAGCTTGACGTCGCCACCATAGTTCTCCATCAACCGCTTGAGATGGCGGACGCCCGCATCCACGTTCTGCTCGGGATCGAATGGATTCACCACGTTCAGACTCCGTGCGGTCTGTGGCATCAACTGCATCAACCCCATCGCCCCGGTGCGGGACACTGCGTTGGGGTTGAAGTTCGATTCCACCTTGATGACCGCGCGCACCAGGCTGGGATCCACGTTGTGCCGAGCTGCGGCCTGATCGATGGCCGCATCAATCTGCTGCTGCGTGAAGGGCTTGCCCCGCACGTAGCTGGACGCCTGTTGCGAATTGCTGACTTCAGCCGCAGCCGAGCGTGCTGCCCGGACATTGGCCGACGGGACTGACTTCCAGCGGTGCGCAGTGGGACTCCAGTACATCAGCCCCCTGCTTCGTACCGCTGGCGCGGTTGACGCTTTCGGTGCGATCGGCGTCTCGTCATTGACGTAGATTTTGCGTCCCGAACCGTCAACGCTGGTGGTGATAGGTGCAGAACCGGTTTGCGCCCGCAGATATGGCGTGGTGAGAGAAAGGAAGGTCGCGAGTACGGGGCTTGCCATCAGGGCGATTTGCAGGCGTTTTCGCATAGCCGGGTTAGTGCTTTCGCACGAACAAAAAAATGCCCGTGCCACCTACCCGGAACCTGACGGAGAAACATCTACCAGAGTGAAGCAATTATAGGCTGGCGGTGGGACGGTAGCAATTGCTCAAAAGACCAATAGAACCACCGAAGTAATACGGCAATTTACTGAAAATATAGATATTTACACCGCCGGCTGGTTACCTTACTAGTGTAGGCGCGAGCGTCCCGCTCGGGCTGCGGCGTTCCGGATGCTGGCACGAGCGGGGCGCTCGCGCCTACATCGGCGGCTGTAGTAGGCTGCCTGCGTCACCCATGTGCATCACCTCATGAACGACCTCGCCCAGCCGCCACGCGAAATGCCGGACTCCCTAATGCTCTACGGCTTCTGGTATCGCGCGCTTCCCGGCCGGCAGGTAGGCGGGAGCCACCTGCAAAAAGCCACGCTGCTAGAAACCCCGCTGGCCCTGGGACGCGATG
This sequence comes from Terriglobia bacterium, assembly GCA_963803605.1. Lineage (GTDB taxonomy): Bacteria > Acidobacteriota > Terriglobia > Terriglobales > Acidobacteriaceae > JAIQFF01. The sequence goes on along the minus strand of CAWDNG010000017.1, from coordinate 112,375 downwards.
GCCAGGGCCGGCCATTTGCATTGCACGACGCCTGCCCGCACCGCGGCATGCCGCTTTCGCACGGGATCTTCGACGGCCAACAGGTGGAGTGCAGCTATCACGGCTGGCGCTTCGATGGGCACACCGGCCAGTGCAAGCTGATTCCCTCCCTCACCGCGGACCAGAAGCTGAAGATCGATCGCATCTACGCCGGCAGCTATCCCTGCCAGGAGCATGACGACTTCATCTGGGTCTTTATTCCCCCACCGCCGCCGCCCGGCGCCGGATTTGGCAGGGCGGATGACGCTCCCTTGCCCGCGCCCCGAGTCCCAACCTTCAGCGAGAGGTACCAGCTGGCTTATCTAACCGCCGATCTGCCCTGCAGCGTCGATCACGGAATCATCGGGCTGATGGACCCCGCGCACGGGCCCTTCGTGCATCAGGCCTGGTGGTGGCGCAGTCGCGAAAGCATTCACGAGAAGCAGAAGAATTTCGAGCCCATCCCTAACGGTTTCCGCATGAGCGCGCACACACCCAGCTCAAACAGCGCACCCTACAAACTGCTGCGCCTGTATGCCGACGCCGAGTCGATCACCACCACCATTGATTTTGTACTGCCCAACCTGCGGCTGGAGAGTATCCGCGCCGGCAAGTACTGGTTTTCCTCGCTAACCACGGTGACCCCCGTCACCCGCAGCCATTGCCGTATTGATGTGGTGGCAGCGTGGAACATCTTCCGCTGGCTGCCGTTGGGACCGCAGCTGCTCAAATTCGTGTTCGCGAAATTTGTCGAACAGGACCGCCAGACGATGGAGAAACAGTCAGAAGGGCTGAAGCACAATCCGCACCTGATGCTGATCGATGACGCTGACCGCCCCGCCAAATGGTATTTCGGACTAAAAGCGGCGCTCCTGGAATCAAGAAGAACGGGGAGCGAGATGAAGCATCCCCTGGCCGGCCCAGTCACATTGAAGTGGCGTTCGTAGCCCCCGCCGCGCTCAGTCCGCAACCAGCCAGTCCAAGGCTTCCTCGCGGGTCTTGAACGTGGGCAACTCCCGCTGCGAAAAAGATTTCAGGTGCTCGTAGAAGATTTTAGGCAGGCTGTCCGTCCCCACCCAAGCGGAGCGTTTGAGGTGTGGCCGGTCGAACACCAGCGCGGGCTTAAGGCGATCAAGGCTCTTCTTGTCCATCCTGGCGCCCGTGAAGTCCGCCAGCAGTAACACCGATCCGCGAGGTTCAGCGGTAACATGAGCGGGAACAAGATCGGCGAATTGTTCCAGCTCCGCGGAGGAGCAATTGGAGCAATCCACCAGCAGGATCTTCTTGCCCTGGTGGCCGATGAAACTGATCCGGTTCTTCACACGCCCTCACATCGCCCCGGAGTATAGCAAGAAGTTGTGTACGACTCTAATTCAATGCTGGGCGATGGGCTGAGAACCGGGAACTCGAATCCGACAACTGGTTCTGTTTTCTGGGGTGGATCAGTCTAAAACCGTTAACCACGAAGGGTACGAAGGAAAACCATTTGAGACTGAAAGCTTCCTGATAGTTCGTGGTTCGTGGATTTTGCAGGTTATAGGCGAACCTGACCCACTACCTATTTTCCCAACAAGCCTTCCACCACTCCGTACACCTCACCCAAGGCAGCATCCAGCGACCCGGGATCCTTGCCGCCGGCTTCAGCGAGATCAGGTCTGCCGCCGCCCTTGCCGCCGACTTTCTGCGCCACAGGGCCGATCACTTTGCCCGCCTGAATTCTACCCGTCAGGTCTTTGGTTACGCCCACGATGAGCGCGACGTTGCCGTCTGAGGCCGAGCCCAGCACCACCACGCCCGAGCCCAGTTTGTCGCGCAGTTGATCGACCAGCGTGCGCATCTGCGCGCGTTCGAGATTATCCACCCGATGGGCCAGCACTTTCACGCCGTGCACATCCCTGATTCGCTCGGTGACGGAGGCCACCGAAGAGGATGCCGATTTCATTCGCGCCTGATCGAGTTCGCGGGCTAGCCGCTTGATCTCGGCGTCTTTCTTTTCGAGCTCGGCTTTCAGTGCTTCGGCCGGCGACAGGGAGGCCTCTCCGAGTGCGGGTGCCCCATCCTTTCGCGTTCTGTGAGAAAGGGTGGGACCAACGAAGCTTGACACCACGCTCTCCAGTTCATGGTCTTGCTGGAAGTGATGCAGCGAGCCCTCGCCGGTGATGGCTTCGATGCGGCGCACTCCCGACGACACACTGCCTTCCTTCAAGACTTTGATCAGGCCGATCTCGCCGGTGGCGGCGGTGTGAGTGCCGCCGCAGAGTTCGGTGGAGAAATCGCCGATTTTGATCACCCGAACCCTGTCTCCGTATTTTTCGCCGAACAGCGCCATGGCCTTGTATTCGTTGATGGCGACATCGATGGGAACGTTTTCGATGACTTCAATCTTCTCGTTGCTCAGCACTTTCTTGTTGATCAGGTCTTCGATGTCCTGCAGTTCTTCGTCGGCGACCGCGGTGAAGTGGGAAAAGTCGAAGCGCAGATGATTGGGCGCCACCAGCGACCCGGCCTGCTTGACGTGCTTGCCCAGAACTTCGCGCAGTCCGGCCTGCAGGAGATGCGTAGCGGTGTGGTTGCGCATGGTGGCCAGGCGGATGTCGGCGTCAACCACCGCATCCACTTTCTGTCCCACACGAAGGGTGCCCCACTCTTCCGCGTTCTTTGCGGAGGGTGGGGATTTCATGACCACCTGGTGCGCCCTCACCCCCTGCACCGGGTAGTAGCACCCCTTCACTTCAGCAATGACAGTGTTGTGATCGTCGCTGTAAAGCCATCCCCGATCGCCCACTTGTCCTCCGGACTCAGCGTAAAACGGCGTGTGGTCGAGGATGACTTCGCCTTCCTCGCTGGGTTTGAGTTCCTGCGCGCCCTGGCCGTTGTGGATGATGGCGAGCACTTCGGAGCCGTCCGAGCGGGTTTGGCGGTAGCCTTCGAACTCTGATTTCGGCAGTTGCTGGTACGCAGGATTTGCACTCTGCTTGGCCGCACCTTTCCAGGAGGCGCGGGCGCGCTCACGCTGCTCGGCCATGGCACGGTCGAAGCCGGCCTGATCGAACTGAACCCCGACGTCTCTGATCGCATCCTGAATGAAATCCAAGGGCAGTCCGAACGTATCGTAGAGCTTAAACGCTTGCTCGCCTGGGTAGACATCGGAATGCTTCGATCGCAGGACAGTTATGTCGTCCTCTAGTTCCTGCATCCCCTTGTCAACGGTGTGAGCAAAGCGTTTTTCCTCCGCATTTACGGTCTCCGAAACACGCCCTTCACTCTCAACAAGCTCCGGATAGGCATCCTTCATCAGTTCAACGACCTTGTATACCATCTGAAAAAGGAAGGTGGCCCTATGTCCTAACAATCGACCATGTCGGATGGCTCGCCGGATAATCTTGCGCAGGACGTAACCGCGTCCCTCATTGGAGGGTAGAACTCCGTCCGAAATCAGAAAAGTCGCCGCGCGGGAATGGTCAGCGATCACTCGGAGTGACGCTGCCGCTTTCGTATGCAATTCCCTGTCGAGCTCCTTCTCAAGTGAGGTGCCCGTCAATCGTGCGGCCTCTTTGATCAGTGGCGTGAACAGGTCCGTATCGTAATTCGAGATCACACCCTGAAGCACTGCCGCTACCCGCTCCAGGCCCATCCCGGTATCGATCGACGGCTTCGGCAGCGGGTTCAGCTTGCCTCCTGCATCGCGGTCGAATTGCATGAAGACGAGGTTCCACAGCTCAACATAGCGGCCGCAGTCGCAGCCGAATTTGCAATCGGTGTGGCCCTGGTCGGACGCGGCCACGCCCATGTCATAGTGAATCTCGCTGCAGGGGCCGCAGGGGCCGGTGTCGCCCATCTGCCAGAAGTTGTCTTTCAGGCCAAACTCAAAGATCCGGCCTTTCGGCACGCCCTGGCCTAGCCATAAATCGTAGGCCTCCGCATCACGCTGCATGCCGCCTTCGCCGTTGAAGATGGTCACGTACAGCTTGGCTTTGTCGATGCCGAACCACTGCGGCGAGGTGATCAGCTCCCAGGCGTAGGCGATGGCGTCTTTCTTGAAATAGTCGCCAAAGGAGAAATTTCCCAGCATCTCGAAAAACGTGTGGTGGCGGTTGGTGAAGCCTACGTTTTCAAGATCGTTGTGCTTGCCGCCGGCGCGCACGCATTTCTGCGAAGTCGTGGCCCGGGTGTAGTCGCGTTTTTCCAGGCCGAGAAAGACGTCCTTGAACTGGTTCATGCCCGCATTGGTGAACAGCAGAGTCGGGTCGTTCTGTGGGACGAGCGACGACGAGTGCACCTCGCGGTGTCCTTTCTGGACGAAAAAGTCCAGAAATTTGCGGCGGATTTCGGAGCCGGTCGGCATGGGATGGTCTGGAATCTGGTGGCTGATTTCCAATTCGATTCTAGCATCGGCGAAAGGGCGTCGTACGATCGCGCACCGTGTACAATCGTTACCTTCCGGAATGATCGCGACCCCTGCACGCAGACTTATCATCGCCATTGACGGCCCGGCCGGCGCCGGCAAGAGCACCATCGCGTCGCGCCTGGCCCGCAAGCTGGGCTACGTAAACCTGGAGAGCGGCGCCATGTACCGCGCCCTGGCCCTGAAAGCGATTGAGTGGGATGTGTCGTTCGATGACGAGTCTGCCCTGGTCAACCTGGCACATAACACGCGCATTCAGCTCGAACCCAGCATGGGCGGCAACCGGGTGCTGCTCGATGGCCGCGACGTCAGCCGGCGGGTGCGCGAACCAGATGTCACTGAGGCCGCCTCGCGGGTCTCGGTCCACCCCGGCGTTCGGCAGTGGATGGTTGCCCGGCAAAAAGAAATGGGTGCCGGGGGCGGCGTGGTCATGGAAGGCCGCGACATCGGCACCAAGGTTTTTCCCGAGGCTGAGGTGAAAATCTTTCTCGACGCCGACCCGGGGGTGCGCGAACAGCGGCGCCTGCAGCAGCAAAATGTGCGCGGGGCAGCGGCCCATGCCATCGTGGCAGAGCTGCGCGAGCGCGACCGCCGGGATCGCACCCGGGCCACGTCGCCGCTGCTGCCGGCCAGCGACGCGCTGTTGCTGGACTCCACCAAATTGTCGGAAGACGAAGTATTGCAGCGCGTGGAAGAACTGGTGCAAAGCAAGCTCAAGCCGTGAAACCGGAGCAGCCTCAATTGGACCGCTAGAACCCGGCCATGACACCAACGACTTTCACCTTCATGCGGTAGATGCTGGTGCTGCCGGTGATGTAAAGCGTCTTGCCGTCCTTCTCACCCCAGGCGACATTGCTGACCACCTCCGGAACCTTGATGGTCCCGAGGTGCTTGCCCTCCGGAGAAATGATCCAGACCCCGCCCGGACCCGAACTCCAGATGTTGCCTTTCTTGTCCACTCGCAAACCGTCGGGAGGGCCTTTCACCGGGTCGGAGGAGACATCCAGGAAAACGCTGCCCTCGGTGACCGATCCGTCGGGTTGCACCCGGTAGCGCATCCATAGCTTTTTGCCAGAGTCCGCGACGTAGAGGAATTTCTCATCGGGAGAAAAAGCCAGGCCGTTGGGGCGGGGCAGGTCCTTGATGACCAACTGGAGCTTGTCCTGGTCGGGCGACGCGCCCGGCTTCTGCTGGCGCGCACCCGGTATGCGGTAAACGCCGTTGACTTGCAACTCTTTTAAGGGATCGTCATCGCCTTGCGTGGGCAGGCCGTAAGGCGGATCGGTAAAGTACAACGAGCCATCGGATTTATACGCGACATCGTTTGGACTGTTGAGCTTTTTGCCCTGATAGGAGTCAGCCAGCACCGTGATCTGTGCCTTGGGATCGATGGCCTCGAGGCGCCAGACAGTGCGTCTGGCGTGTCCTGCCACCGTGACCCGGCCGTCGGCGTCGAGCGTCATTCCATTGGAGCCCGGCTCCGGTCCCTTATAGGGCTCCGCTCCTTCATATCCGCTGGGATGTATGAAGACACTGGCGCCCTGCCCGGGCACCCATTGGTCGATGTTGTTGGAGGGGATTTCCGCGAACATGAGAGTGCCCTTGCGAGTCCAGACCGGCCCCTCGGTCCACTTGTTGAAGCCGGTCGCTACCTTTTCCAGCTTGGCGTTGGCAGCCACCAGTTTGTCGAGGGCGGGATCGAGCTTCTGGACGTCCTGCGAGAAGGCTACGACTGCAGCGGCCAGGATCATAGTGGTTAGCGGGAGGAGTCGGCGCTTTGACATGCGAGGGATTTTACTCCAAACCAACAGATTGGGAGTCATCCTGAGGGACTTCAGTCCCGAAGATCTGGCGCGCACTGGCCGGGTGCCCCTCGATAAGAGCGAAGGCTCTGTCAAGGGCACACTTCGACTGGGCGGTGCGCGAACACCGCTTGGTTTGGGCGGGTGGCTCATCCTTTTGATGATGTCTGTGTTCGCCATCTATGTGAGGGTGCCCCGTCCTTGCGTTCTTTGCAAGGGCGGGTAGCGATGCTGCCGACACAACGTTTGTCCGTTCTCCACCCTGTCGCACATGCGCTCCAGGTTTCCCCACCCTTTGCAAAATGCGCAAAGGACGGGGCACCCACTGTGTTTATGGCGCCCGCGAGGTCAAAAGCCTGACGCCACCCGACGTTCCATGGGAGCGCGCTCTGCGCGATCAAAAAGCAGGTCCCACCACTCCGCCTGCTGCGCTTCGCTCCGGTCGGGATGACAGTTTTTTCTTGTATTTTCGGCTAGGTAACAACATCCCGCCATCCTCTCGCCGGATTGACTTGCCCCCTCGCTGCTCCTAACATCGCTCCACAGCGTGGCTCCCTGTGATTGGTCAAACCATTTCGCACTATCGCATTCTGGAAAAGCTGGGCGGCGGCGGCATGGGGGTGGTGTACAAGGCCGAGGACCTCATGCTCGGCCGCTTCGTGGCTTTGAAGTTTCTGCCTAACGAAGTTGCGCACGATCCCCAGGCGCTGGAGCGCTTTCGCCGGGAAGCGCGGGCCGCGTCGGCGCTGAACCATCCCAATATTTGCACCATCCATGAGATTGCCAGCCATGAGGGGCAATGGTTCATTGTCATGGAGTTTCTGGATGGCGATACTTTGAAGCACCGCATCGGCGGCCGGCCGCTGGAACTGGAAGCCCTGCTCTCGATCGGCACCGAGATTGCCGACGCGCTCGACGCAGCGCATGCCCAGGACATCGTGCATCGCGATGTGAAGCCGGCCAATATTTTCGTCACCAAGCGCGGCCTGGCCAAGATTCTAGACTTCGGCCTGGCGAAAATGAGCAGCGGACAGCGGCCTTCGAATGTGCCCGACTCGGACAGTCCCACCGTGCTCAAGGATTTGACCGTGGTCGGAAGCATGATGGGCACCGTGGCTTATATGTCGCCGGAGCAGGTTTCCGGCAAGCCGCTGGACGGCCGCACCGACATTTTTTCTTTCGGGGTGGTGCTCTATGAAATGGCCACCGGGCGCCAACCCTTCGAGCGCGAGACCACGGGTTCAACGTTCGGGGCAATCCTATACGAGGCGCCGGTCCCGCCGGTGCGCCTGAACAGCCATCTGCCACCGCGGCTCGAAGCCATCATTAATAGAGCGCTGGAAAAGAACCGCAAGCTGCGCTACCAGTTGGCGGCCGAGTTGCGCAATGACCTGCAGAAACTGAAGCGTGACACGGATTCAGGCAGGTCGGCTGGCGCCGCTTCGGCGGTGATAACTTCAGGAGCCGTCCATCTAACCATCCCCGCGCTGGTGAGTGACGAAACCATTGGCGACGTAGGAACGGGACCGATGGCCACCACCGGCGTGGCAACCACCACCGACGTGAGGACGGACGCTCCTTCGGCTTCGCTCAGGACAGGCCCCGTCCGTCCGGGCCGAGCAAAGCTCGGCTGGGTTTTGGCCGTTGCGCTACTCATCACGGCCACCACAGGAGGTCTGTACTACCGCTATCATCACCCGAAAGCCCTTACCGAGCGCGACACCATCGTGCTCGCCGACTTCGCCAACTCCACGCGCGACCCGGTCTTCGACGACACCCTCAAGCAGACGCTCAGCGTCGCCCTGAGACAGTCACCTTTCCTCAACGTGGTTTCGGGCGGCAAAGTGGGCGCGACGCTCAAGCTGATGACTCGTCCCGAGGACACGCCCCTCACTCCAGAAATCGCCCGCGAAGTTTGCCAGCGCGCCGGCAGCCAGGCCTATATTGCGGGTGATATCGCTCCCCTCGGGAATCAATATGTGATTGGCCTGAACGCGGTGAATTGCCACAGCGGAGACACGCTGGCGCAAGAGCAGGTCACGGCGGACAGCAAGGAGAGAGTGGTGGACACATTGGGCGATGCCGCCGCGAAGTTGCGCGGCGAGTTGGGCGAGTCGCTGGCCACGGTCAAGAAATTCGACGTTCCGCTGAGTCAGGCCACTACGTCGTCGCTCGAGGCGCTGAAAGCCTTCAGTCTCGGCGTCCGGGCGGGTATGCAGAAGAGCACGACTCAATCCATCGCTTACTACCAGCGCGCCGTCGAGCTGGACCCCAACTTCGCTGCGGCTTACCGCGGACTGGCCAACAGCTATGCCAGCCTGGCCGAACTTAGGCGGGCCAGTGAATATCAGGGCAAGGCCTTTGAGAATCGCGCCCATTCCAGCGAACGGGAAAAACTTGCGATTGCCGCCGACTACTACCGCTTCGTGACCGGGGAACTCGACAAGTCGGCCCAGACTTATCAGGAATGGATTGAAAATTATCCTCGCGACGACGCTGCCTACAGCGCGCTCGGCATCACCTATGCTTCGCTCGGGCAGTACGACAAAGCGGAAGAGGCGCATCGCCAGAATCTCCGCCTGGCTCCGGAGGTAGGCGCTCCCTACATGAACCTGGGGAATTGCCTGCTGGCATTGCAACGCTTTGATGAGGCCCGCCAGATCGCGAAGACCGCTCTCGCCCGGAACTTCGACGATTACATCCTGCGCAACGAGCTCTACGCGGTTGCCTTTATTGGAAAAGACTCCCAGGGCATGGCCGAACAGGAGGCGTGGTTTCGAAGTCAGCCGGACTCAGAACATTTCGGTCTGGCGCTGCAAGCTGACGCGCAGGCGTATTCCGGCCATCTCGACAAAGCGCGGGACCTGACCCGGCAGGCCATGGCGTCGGCAGTGCGCATAGAGAGCAAAGAAAATGCCGCGATATGGCAGGACAATCTGGCGCTGCGCGAAGCTGCCTTTGGCAACCTGGCGGAGGCGCGCAGATACGCCGAGGCCGCGCTCAAGCTGGAGCCGGGCAGTCAAAGCGTGCAGCTCGAAGCCGCCCTGGCATTCGCCATGGCAGCGGAAAATACGCAGGCAGACTCACTGGCTCGCGATCTGGACCATTACTTTCCTCTCGATACCCAAGTGCAGTCCCTGTGGTTGCCGGCCATCCGGGCGCAACTGGAGTTGAATCGAAAGAATCCGGATGCCGCGCTCGATCGCCTCAAAGATGCATCCCGCATCGACCTGGGACAAATCCAGTTCATCAACAATATTTCCTGCCTGTATCCGGTGTACATCCGGGGCCAGGCGTATCTAGCGGCAGGCAAGGGAAGCGAAGCCGCGGCCGAGTTCCAAAGGATTCTGGATCACAACGGGATCGTATGGAATTGCTGGACGGGCGCTCTGTCGCGCTTCGGGTTGGCGCGGGCCTACACGCTTGCGGGAGATACCGCGAAAGCCAAGGCTGCGTATCAGGACTTCCTTACCTTATGGAAGGACGCGGACGCGGATGTCCCCGTTCTGAAACAGGCCAAGGCGGCGTATGCGAAGATGCCGACACAGTAGTCGAGTCATCCTGAGCGGAGAGGCTGCTTCGCGAAGCGAAGCAGTCTCGCAGTCGAAGGACCCCTGTTGCACGCTGAAGCGCATGTGGCCGGTGCTGCTGCGGTTCCTCCGCGCCCCAACTGACAGGATCGTGGCCATAGGCATCCTTCGACTCCGCAATGCACTTCGCTTCGCGAAGTGCACGCTTCGCTTGACTGCAGCGTCGTTAGAGACAGGATGACAACTGACAATTTCTCTCTTGTACACTGCTGAGGTGCGCTTTTTCTTCTGCCTGGGTGTGACCTTTCTTGCTGCGGCGGTCCTGGTTGCAGTGGCCACATCTCGCGCGTCCGACAAACCAACCCCTACTTTCTATAAGGACATTCTTCCTCTCCTCCAGGACCACTGTCAGAGCTGTCATCGGCCGGGCGAAGTTGCTCCTATGCCGCTGGTGACGTATGAGCAGACCCGGCCCTGGGCGGCGGCTATCGCGAAATCGGTACAAGGCGGAATGATGCCGGCGTGGTTTGCCGATCCGCGATTCGGCCACTTCTCCAACGATCCTTCGCTTACGCCGCCACAGATTGCGACGATTCTAGCGTGGGTACAGGGAGGCTCTCCAGCCGGCAATCCGCATGACGCGCCGCCGCCCCCGCACTGGGCCGAGGGCTGGAACATCGCGCAGCCGGATGTCGTCCGGTCAATGCCCACGCCGGTTGCGATCCCGGCTGATGGCGACGTGGAGTACACCTACGAGATTGTGCCGACGCATTTCACGGAAGACAAATGGATACAGATGGCGGAAGTTCATCCCTCCGGGCCGCAGTATGTGCACCATGCCGTGGTGTACATACGGCCGCCAGATTCCAGGTGGCTGCGGCATGCGCCGATCGGAGTGCCGTTTACGGCTTCGATGCTCAGTGATCCCCAGGAGCGACTGGAGGCCCACGGAACTACCAGCGACTTGCTGCTGGTGTACGCTCCCGGAAGTTCGCCGGACCAGTGGCCCGACGGCATGGCAAAATTCGTCCCAGCGGGATCAGATCTGGTCTTTCAGGTGCACTACACCACCAACGACAAGGCCGGCGGCGACCGGACCAGCATCGGACTGGTGTTCGCCAAGGGGTCTCCCCGGCAGCGTGTTCTCACTCTGCAACTCAACGACCACGCCTTCATCATTCCGCCCGGAGCGGATGACTTCCGCGTTGAGGTGCAGGGCACGTTGCCGCACGACGCCACGCTGCTCAGCCTGTTTCCGCACATGCATCTGCGCGGGAAACGCTTTGAGTACGACATTGTGCAGCCGGATGGTTCGATCGAGACCCTGCTGCGTGTCAACTACCATTTTCACTGGCAACTGAGCTACCGGCTGGCTGAGCCGAGACTCTTGAAGGCTGGAACCCGGCTGCGCGCTGTGGCCTGGTATGACAACTCGCGCAACAATCCGCACAATCCCGATCCGGATGCGACCGTCACCTGGGGCGACCAGACTTATCAGGAGATGATGGTTGGGTTCTTCGAGGTGGCGGTGCCGGCAAATATGGACAAGGAACAGTTTTTTATGCGCAACCAGGGTGCCCACTAAGAAACAGGCAATGCGCCAACCTCAGCAAGGCGGCGCTCGGGTCGTTTGTCTGCTGTTATGTTGTGACTTCTGTACAGCCTCAACAAACACTCCTCACTCTTGCTATCCAAACTCACATGGCCCGCGTCTAGCAACAACGGGGCATAAGTAGAAATCAGGATTGCCGATTCCCTACAGGAAATATCGGGACGAGATACTCGCTCGGTACGAGTCCGTCCACTCAAAAGAAATTCAAAAGGAGTGATCGTATGCGCCGAAATGGATCTAGCCGGCTGATGCTGGCTGCACTTGTGTTGGGTATGGGAACGTGGACAGCCTGTGACAAGACGAATATCGGGGCGGCGTCGACCGCTCCGGATTCCGGTGGGAAGATTCCGGTCACGACCAAATCAGAGGATGCGAGGAAGGAATTCCTGCAGGGTCGGGAGCTCTCGGAAAAACTTCTGGCCCAGGATTCGGTGCAGCACTTTGATAAAGCCATTGCGCTCGATCCAGATTTCGCGTCAGCAGAGCTGGCCCGGGCCAATGCCGCTGGCACGGCCAAGGAATTTTTCGAGCATCTGAATAAGGCGGTGGCCCTGGCGGACAAGGCTTCGGAGGGAGAGAAGTGGCTCATTCTCGCCAACCAGGCTGGAGCCAACGGCGATCCGGTCAAGCAGAAGGAATACTTCGAGAAGCTGGTGGCCGCTTATCCGAATGACGAACGGGCGCACTTCAATCTAGGCGCGTTTGAATTTGGTCAGCAGGAGTATCCCCAAGCCATCGAGCAGCTGAAGAGAGCGCCCGAGCTGGCCCCGAATTATTCGCCGGCCTACAACATGCTGGGCTACTCTTATCGGCAGGCGGGTGACTACGCCAATGCTGAGCAGGCCTTCAGGAAATACATCGAGTTGATTCCGAACGATCCCAATCCCTATGACTCTTACGCCGAGCTGTTGCTGAAGATGGGCAAGTTCGACGAATCGATCGCGCAGTACCGCAAGGCGCTCATGATTGATCCGCACTTTGTGCCCTCGCACTTCGGGATTGCCGCCGATCTGCTGTATCTGGGCAAGCCAGCCGACGCGACTGCAGAGCTGCAGAAGATGGCCGACCTGGCGCGCAATGACGGAGAACTCCGGACGGCATTGTTTGGCATGGCAGTGGTGGCTTCGGACAGCGGCAAGCTGGACAAGGCGGTGCAGGCGATGGACAAGGAATACGCCGTAGCGGAAAAGAAGAACGACGTAGCCGCCATGGCGGCCGACCTTCAGGCCAAAGGCAACATCATCGCCGAGATGGCGAAGTACGACATGGCGGCGCAGCAATTCGACCGCTCATTGCAGATGGTGGAGAGCTCAAGCCTGTCGCAGGAGATCAAGGACAATGCGAAGCTCCTGCACCACTACAATCTGTGTGCGTTGGCCATCGGTAAGAAGGACTACGAGGCGGCAAAGACCCATGCGGAAGAATACCGCCAGGGAGCAGAGGCGTCGAAGAGCCCGGCACAGTTGAAGCTTGCCCATGAACTGGCGGGCCGGATTGCGCTGGCGCAGAAAAATTACGATGATGCAATCAAGGAACTGGAGCAGTCCAACCAGCAGGATCCCCGCAACCTGTATCGCATCGGCCAGGCCTATCAGGCCAAGGGTGATGCCGCGCAGGCCCGGAAGTTCTTCTCCGAGGCTGCTGGGTTTAATTCTTTGCCGGCGCTGAACTATGCCTTCGTTCGGACGAAGGCGCAGAAGATGGCGGCAGGAATGAAAGGATAGTATCCGCCCACAAGGGACTACGTCCTCCCACAACCCTGTCTCTCCAAAAAACGGAGAGACGGGGTGGGGGCGCCCGCGGCTTTGTCTGGGTCGGACACTTCTGTCCGACGCCTTTGACTTTTGAGGCAAAGCAAGTATCAGACTGACCAGCTTCCCAACCGACCGTGTCTGCGCTGAGCCCGCTCGCACCAGCTTTCCGTTTCCACATCCTGAAGGAAACCAGGCCGCAGTGTAGGATAATGAACTGACCCTGGAACTGCTGCGCAAGAACCAGGCCAGACAATCGCATGCCAACTGCATATCTCGAAGAAGTGAATCCGTGGGAGGCGCAGGTTGCGCGCTCAGATGTGGCCGCGCAAAAGCTCAATCTGGACGAGGGCCTGTGGAGAATACTGCGCGAGCCCAGCCGCGAATTCATCGTGCACATACCGGTCCAGTTGGACAATGGGCATCTCGAGGTGTTTACCGGGTTCCGGGTGCAGCATTCGATCGATCGCGGGCCGGCCAAGGGCGGCATTCGCTATACCCCTAACGTCACCCTGGACGAGACGCGCGCCCTGGCGAGCTGGATGACGTGGAAATGTGCGGTGGTCAACATTCCGTTCGGTGGCGCGGCTGGAGGGGTAATTTGCGACCCTGACCGCATGTCCAGGCGTGAACTCGAGAGGCTTACGCGCCGTTACACCTCGGAGTTGATGGAAGTCCTGGGACCGGAAAAAGATGTTCCCGGCCCCGACATCAACACCGACGAGCAGATCATGGCCTGGATCATGGATACCTACTCCATGCACGTTCACCACACCGTGACCGCGGTTGTGACCGGCAAGCCTCTCGAACTAGGCGGGTCTCACGGGCGGGTCGAAGCCACGGGGCGCGGCCTCATGATTGTCTGTGATGAGGCGGTCAAGCGCCTGGGCATGAGCGCGGACCGGGCCCGGGTGGTGATTCAGGGCTTTGGCAATGTGGGCTCCAATGCCGCACGTCTCATGCGGCGCAGGGGATACAAGATTGTCGGCGTCTCCACCAGTAAGAGTGGTTTGCACAACAAGAATGGTATTGATATTGAGGCCCTCTCGCTGCACTGTAAGCGCGAGCGCACCCTGGAGGGCTTTCCCGACGCTGAAGCGATCAGTTCTGCGGAATTGCTGGTGGCAGACTGCGACATCCTTGTCCCGGCGGCGCTGGAGAACCAGATCACCAGTCGCAATGCGGAAAAAGTGCGGGCCAAAATTCTTTGCGAGGGAGCAAACGGTCCGACGACCGCGGAAGCCGATGAAATCCTGGTGGACAAGGGTGTGTTTGTCATTCCCGACATTCTGGCCAACTCCGGCGGGGTCACCGTGTCTTACTTCGAGTGGGTGCAGGACCGGCAGGGTTATTTCTGGACGGAATCGATGGTGAACGATCACCTGCAACACACCATGCGGACCGCTTTCGCGGAAGTTCTGAAGTACGCCGAGACCCACAAGGTCAGCAACCGCATCGCGGCGTACATGCTGGCCCTCGACCGGGTGGCCTACACGCTGCGCCAACGCGGAATCTACGCATAAAACCGGACGGTTGATGACGCCAAATCCTTTATGGCGGCGAGCCGCAACGCTCGCGGGACGTGGATTCGCGCTGCTCCTGGCTCTATCGGTAAGCGCCTGGGCCGTGGCGGCCTTGTATTTCGATTTGCTCTCCGGCAGCTCCCTCCGTACCGTGGGTGCCTCAAGCTACGGCCTCGCCATGGTGGGCGCGCTGCTGGCTTTCCGCGGCCGTGGCAAAGGGGTCGCGATTTGTATCGCGGCATTCGCCCTGATATTGGCGTGGTGGCTTACTCTCAAGCCATCGAATGATCGGGCCTGGCAGCCTGACGTGGCCCAAACTGCCTGGGCGGAGATCGATGGCGATCACGTTACCATTCACAACGTTCGCAACTGCGACTACCGCACTGAAGGCGACTACACCCCGCATTGGGAGACCCGCTCCTACGACCTTTCACAGATTCGGGGGATGGATATTTTTCTCACCTACTGGGGTTCGCCCTGGATTGCACATCCCATCGTAAGTTTCCAGTTCGGCGACAACGACTACATCGCCATGTCGATCGAGACCAGGAAAGAGGTGGGGGAGCAGTATTCTGCCATCCGCGGCTTTTTCCGCTACTACGAACTCATTTACACGGTGAGCGACGAACGCGACGTGGTGCGTCTGAGGACCAATTACCGCAAGGGGGAAGAAACGTATCTGTTCCACACCCAAGCCACGCCCGAACATGCGCGGGCCACATTCCTGAACTATCTGAAGAAGATTAACCGGATACGAAATCATCCGGAATGGTATAACGCGCTGACCAACAACTGCACCACCAACATCGCCGCGCTGGCGGGTGAGCCTGAATGGGACTGGCGCGTGCTGCTGAATGGGCACGCCGACGAGATGCTCTATGAACGAGGTGATCTGGTGACGGGAAATCTTTCTTTCGCCCAGCTTAAGGAGCAGGCGCATATTAACGCCGCCGCGCGGGCGGCGAACGACGCTCCCGATTTCTCTCGCCGGATCCGGGAAGGCCGCGCCGGCTTTTGAAACCGCGATCCACGTAGGGCGAATGCACCCACCTGCGGAGCGCATCTCCGCCTGATCCTGAGAACCGTTCTTGTTCGGGGCAGCCGGCACCCATCTCACGCCGGGATTTTGCGGTTTAAAGCCAAGAGCTTAGGAGCTAGAAGCTTAAAAAACTCAGGCGAGCGTCGCTCGCCTGCCCGGACGAGGGCGTCCGGGCCTGCGTGGGCTGCGTTTTCTACTGCGAGACTAATTTCAGGATGCTGCCGTTGTAGTCCACAACATATAACTCTCCGGCGGCGTCCTTACCGAAAGAAGTGAGCGTGCGGTTGGTGGTGAGCAGGTCGCCGCGAGTCCAGGTATTGGCTGGGGCTTCCATCAGGCTCCAGATCTTGCCGGTGAGATCGGCAAAGATGTATTTGTTCGCCAGGCTGGAAATGGCGCTGCCTTTGTAGACGTAGCCCCCAATTACGGCGATGCCATCGGTGTGCGGGTATTCCGCAATCGGCAGAACCTTGTTACTGGTGTCGCAGCCGCTGGACGGGTTGTAGCAGTGCGTGCCTTCCATCACTCTCCAGCCGAAATTGCCGCCCTTTTGCAGGAGATCAATTTCTTCCCAGCTCTCCTGGCCCACATCGGCGACGAACAGGCGATTGGTCACCGGCTCAAAGGAAAAGCGCCACGGATTGCGCAGGCCATAGGCAAAGATCTCGGGCAGCCCACCACTCGACGCGAAGGGATTGTCGGCGGGAATCGCGTATTCCTTTCCGGATGCGAAGGGAGGCTCCACATCGATGCGCAGCATCTTCCCCAGAAACGAAGACAGGTTTTGCGCGTTGTTAAGAGGATCGCCACCGCTGCCGCCGTCACCCAGCCCGATGTAGAGAAAGCCGTCGGGACCAAAGACCAGCTGACCGCCTTTGTGGTTGGCAAAGGGCTGGTTCACGACCAGCAGAACGCGCTCGCTGCTGGGATCGGCCGTGTTGGGGTCCGAGGCCAGGGTCTGGTATTCGGCAATGAGGGTCTGCTTGCCGCCATTGTCAATTGTGTAGTTCAGATAAAACTTGTGGTTGGTGCTGTAGCTGGGGTGAAAGGCAACGCCCAGCAGGCCCTGTTCCTGACCGTCAAAGTTGGTCAGGCTCTGGATGTCCAGAAAATTTCCTGACCGCAGGGCGCCGTTCTCAATGATGCGGATTGTTCCCCGCTGCTCGACTACAAAAAACCGGTTATCTCCGGGCGGCCTTTCCAAACCTACCGGGTTGCTGAGCCCGCTGGCGACCGTAGAGAGCGCCAGGCTGCCTGGGCCGGGTGGGGGTGGTGCGGAGCCGAGGGAACCCCCGCCGCCGCAGCCGGGCAGCAGGAGAACCAGTAGTAACAGGGAACTAACTGGCAACCAATTTTTAGACGACATTGCCACAAGCTTAACTGAGTCCGCCGGGCTTTGCCAGGGATGGGGGCACAATGCTCACCTAGGCCCGGGCACCCTCGCCCGGGCGGGCGAGCAAAGCTCGCCTCGTTTTGTTCTTTAGCTGAAAGCTGCAAGCTGCTGGCTGCTAGCTTCTGGCCCCTGCGTGTTCTCAGATCAAGCGGAGCTTCGCTCCGCCGGGCGGGTGAGGGCACCCGCCCCTGCGTGGATCGCGGTACAGGTCTTACTGCAACACCAATTTCAGGATGATGCCGTTGTAGTCAACTACGTAGAGTTCTCCGGCAGCGTCCCGGGCAAATGATGTGAGCGTGCGGTTGGTGGAGAGCAGGTTGCCACGAGTCCAGGTATTGGCAGGCGCCTCGGTCAGGCTCCATATCGTGCCCGTAAGATCGGCGAAGATATATTTGTTTGCCAGGCTGGGGATGGCGCTGCCCGTGTAAACGTATCCGCCAATCACGGCGACCCCGTCGGTATGCGGGTATTCGGTGATGGGCAGAATCTTGCCGGTCATATTACAGGTGGCGGTGCCGGGCGGGTAACAGTGCATGCCCTCCATGACATTCCAGCCGAAGTTGCCGCCCTTCTGCAGGATGTCAACTTCTTCCCAGTTGTCCTGGCCCACATCGGCGACGAACAGGCGATTGGTGACCGGCTCGAACGAAAAGCGCCAGGGATTGCGCAGCCCGTAGGCGTAGATTTCGGGAAGGCCTCCGCCTCCGGCGAACGGGTTGTCTGCAGGAATCCCATATTCCTTCCCCGTGGCAAAGGGAGGGTCAACGTTGATCCTGAGCATTTTCCCCAGGAAGGTGGACAAATTCTGGCCATTGCCCATGGGATCGCCACCGCTGCCGCCGTCTCCTAACCCGATATATAGAAAACCGTCGGGCCCGAAGACCAACTGGCCGCCCTTGTGATTGGTGAACGGCTGGTTCACCACCAGCAGAACGCGCTCACTGTTGGGATCGGCGGTGTTGGGGTCGTTGGGCATGGTCTGGTACTCGGCGATGATGCTCTCTCGATCACCCTCGTCCAGCGTGTAGTTCACGTAAAACTTATGGTTGGTGCTGTAGTTGGGATGGAAAGCCAGTCCCAGCAGGCCCTGTTCCTGCCCGTCGAAGTTGGTCAGGTTCTGGATATCCAGAAAATTTCCGGACTGCAGAACGCCGTTTTCGAGTATCCGAATGGTTCCCCGCTGCTCAATGATGAAAAACCGGTTGTCACCGGGCGGCCTTTCCATACCTACCGGATTGCTGAGTCCGCTCACCACAGTGGTCAGGGCAAGCGTGCCGGTGGGCGCGGTGTAGGTAAATCCGTTGGTCAAAGTGCCGCTCTGGACATCGGTGTTGGTGACGATGACGCTGACTGCACCGGCAGCGTGGGCGGGAGTGACGGCTGTGATCGAGGTGCTGTTCACCACTGCGACACTGGTTGCGGAGGCGCCACCCAACTGCACTGTAGCTCCGGACAGGAAACCCGTGCCCGCGATGGTCACGGCGGTCCCGCCGCTGGCTGGTCCAGAGTTCGGGGTGATCGCGGTCACCGTCGGCGCCGGGTTAGCGGCTGTATAAGTGTAGCCGTTGGTCATAGTACCGCTCTGGGCGTCGGTGTTGCTGACCATGACGCTAACTGCGCCAGCCGCGTGGGCCGGAGCGATGGCTGTGATCGATGTGCTGTTCACCACTGCGACACTGGTCGCGGACGTTCCACCCAACTGCACGGTGGCTCCCGCCAGGAAACCTGTACCCGTGATGGTCACGGCGGTCCCGCCGTTGGTTGGTCCAGAGTTGGGTGTGATCGCAGTCACCGTCGGCGCCGGGTTAGCGGCCGTATAGGTATAGCCGTTGGTCAGGGTCCCGCTCTTGGTATCCGTGTTGGTCACCACGACGCTCACTGCCCCGGCCGCGTGGGCCGGAGTGATGGCTGTGATCGAGGTGCTGGTCACCACTGCGACACTGGTCGCGGAAGTCCCACCCAGCTTCACCGTGGCTCCCGCCAGGAAACCCGTGCCCGTGATGGTCACGGCGGTCCCGCCATTGGTTGGTCCGGAGCTCGGCGTGACCGCAGTCACCGTCGGCGCCGGGTTAGGCGTTGCGTAAGTATAGCCATTGGTCAAGGTACCGCTCTTGGCATCCGTGTTGGTGACCACGACGCTGACTGCACCTGCTGCGTGGGCAGCGGTTGTGGCTGTGATGGCATTGCTGTTCACCACGGTCACGCCAGTCGCCAGTGTCCCGCCCAGTTGCACTGTGGCTCCCGCCAGAAAACCCGTACCGGTGATGGCAATCGCTGTGCCGCCATTGATGGTACCGGAGATAGGCGAGATCGCCGCTACAGTCGGAGCTGGGTTATTCGGTGCGATGTACGTGTAGCCGTTGGTCAAGGTAC
Source organism: Terriglobia bacterium (assembly GCA_963803605.1). Taxonomy (GTDB): domain Bacteria; phylum Acidobacteriota; class Terriglobia; order Terriglobales; family Acidobacteriaceae; genus JAIQFF01. Next base: position 92,929 of record CAWDNG010000017.1, on the reverse strand, counting down.
CGCTCTTGGCATCCGTGTTGGTGACCACGACGCTGACTGCGCCGGCCGTGTGGGGAGGAGTGATGGCCGTGATCGATGTGCCGCTTATTACCGTTACTGCTGTCGCAGAGGTCCCGCCCAATTTCACCGACGCTCCCGCCAGGAAGCCTGTGCCCGTGATGGTCACTGCGGCCCCGCCGTTGGTTGTTCCAGAGTTGGGTGTGATCGCAGTCACCGTCGGCGTCGGGTTCGAGGCTGAATATGTAAAGCCGCCGGTTAAGGTGCTGCTTTGCGCATCCGTGTTGACGACCATGACATTTACGGCGCCGGCGGCGTGGGCCGGAGTGGTCGCCGTGATCGATGTGCTGCTCACCAGGGTTACGCTGGTGGCAGGAGTGCCACCCAGGCTCACTGTTGCTCCGGTTAGAAAGCCCGTGCCTGTGATCGTTATGGTGGTGCCGCCGCTGGTGGTCCCGGTGTTGGGCGTGATGGAGGCTACGCTGGGCGCCGGGTTGGACGGCGGGTTTGGGGTGGCTGCGATGCCGCCGCCGCATCCGGGCAAGAGCAGCGCCAGCAGCAACAGGGAACAGACTGGCAAACAATATTTATGTGACATTAGAGAGAACTTAACTTGCCTCTGGGAGCCCAGCCAGTCTCGTATGGACATCGGAAGCTGTCGATGGTGGGGGCACTGGTTACTGTCCAATGCAAGTCTGTTACGGGACTTGCGTAACTTTCGAAGTTTCTGCCCGGATTATTTTCAAGATTGCTTGTTGGGCGGGCAACAGGTAGCGCGAGGAGGATTCTCGCGCCCCAGTTTGAAGTCTTCGGGGCAACCGACAATTTTGTCCCGGCGGGGTTCTGTGGCAGACTCCTTGGGGCGCAAAACGATAATTATGTTCGGTTCGATCGAAGCAGGTGGCACCAAATTCGTTTGTGGCGTGGGGACCGGGCCGGCGGACTTGAAGACGATGCAATTTCCCACGACCACGCCCGGGGCCACGCTGGCCATCGCCATCGAGTTCCTGCGCGAGGAGTCGTGCGGCGAACTGAAGGCGGTGGGGATCGGATCTTTTGGGCCGATCGATCTCCACAGCACCTCGCTGACATTTGGCTATGTCACCTCCACGCCGAAGCCGGGCTGGCAGAATTACAACCTGGCGGGCACCGTGCGCGATGCTCTGGGCGTGCCGGTAGGTTTTGACACTGACGTGGATGCCGCCGCGCTGGGCGAGGCCCGCTGGGGCGCAGCCCAAAACCTGACCGACTTCCTTTATCTGACCATCGGCACTGGCATCGGTGGCGGCGCGATTATCAACGGCAGGGTCCTTCATGGACTGGTGCATCCGGAGATGGGACACATCCGCGTTCCGCATGATCTTGCCCGTGACCCGTTCCCCGGCGGCTGCCCCTATCACGGCGATTGCCTGGAAGGATTGGCTTCGGGACCGGCGATCCAAGCGCGGTGGGGCAAAGCGTCACAGGACCTTCCGCCCGACCATCCGGCATGGACATTGGAGGCGCACTACCTGGCGAATGGCCTGGCGAACTGGGTGGTTACGTTGTCGCCGCAGCGCATTCTGCTGGGTGGAGGCGTGTTGCGGCAGTCGCATCTGTTCGGTCGAATTCGCCAGGAACTGGTGGGATTGCTGAATGGCTATGTGCGGGCGACAGAAGTAACGCGGGACATTGACCAGTATGTAGTCCCTCCGCAACTCGGAGGCCGGGCCGGGGTCCTGGGCGGTCTGGTGCTGGCGGAGCAGGCCTATGCCGGTCTGGATCGCGAATGAAATGGGTTGCAAAACATTAGGCGTCAAGTGTGTGGATCGGGCACTCCTGTCCGACGCTTTTGATTTGCCTTTGACTTGATTTGACCTGGTCTCTGATGTGGTTCGATTTACGAATCCGGGCCACGGTTTGAGCTAGAACCGCAACATCCAAACATCCAAGTCAAAGCGTCGGACAGGAGTGTCCGACTCACACTCTTGGCCGATTCAAAGCCTTCCCAAATCCCGCCAGACTGATTATTCGGGTGTGTTGGACACGGTCTTGGGCATTTCTACCCAGGGCATGTGGCATTCATACTGTTCCAGTTCGAAACGGGCATCCGGCTCAGGGGTGTGATCGGAAGTCCGGCCACACCTCATGCAGAACCATTCCTGAGTAGCGGGGTTCCAACTGACAAATTCGTGTTTCCATCGACTCTGGACCATGCCGGCAACAGTAATCGGACTAGGGTAATGAGCAGCCTGACGCGGAGTGCGCGGCGGATCTCTTTTCGACTCGCCCGTGGTTGAGCACAGATAGCATCTGCAACGCCTCAGCATCCAGAGGGACTCGGGCCGCTTCCAGTTTGGCCCTGGCGGCGGCAGGCTCCAGGATTCGGAGAGCTGGAGCGCAACAGGACTTCTTTGCAATCTTGATGTCCCGAATCACCAAACGGACCTCCGACTCCGGCTTTCGACAGGCAGTGGGCCGTCCCGAGAAACTCTTCGGGAACTGATCTTCAGCACAATGGACCTGCAAGAAAATTGTTACCGAAAAAAGCTCGGCGCAAGGAAAAGAATGATTCAAGTCGCTTTTCCGACGCGCTGGGCGATAGGCCCTCTTGACCGTGGAATCTGAAGAAATCTGGGCTTGGTCCGGCAGAATTTATCCGATGGGGTGTTGGCGCACAGAGCTGGGCCCCGAGCATTCTCAGGTCACTTGCGTTTGGGGGTAAGCAAGTGTCCTCAACCCTTCATGCGGTTTTCTGGGTTTGGTCCTGAGGATCAGTTGGATGGTTCCAGAACACCTTCGGTGGTGATCCGGTTGGCCTTGCGGATTTCCGCGGCCACTTTCACCAGCGCCTCATCGGCGCGAGCCGGCCCGTCATCCGAAATCATCGAACTGGCGGCCAGGGTAAAGAGCAGCGCGTCCTCCTGCTTGTCAAAATAAAGAACCACCTGACTCGCTGCCATGTGAAAACCTCCAGGGTTAGTCTCCGAAATCATAGGCCGGATTGGGAGTGGATTGGAGGTACTCTCTTGATGCCTCCAGTTGCTTCCACTAAGAAGAGCACGTAGAGGCGGTGGCGTCGCCCGACCAGCGGAGCTCAGCAGAATTTGAACCGGCACAAACCCGAGCCCCAGGCGAGCTTTGCTCGCCTGCCCGGACGAGGGCGTCCGGGCCTACGTGAGTCCGCCGCGCCGCCAAGATGCTACAGTTGAAGAATCAATGTCTGCTCCTGAATCCCGCTTCGTGAAGGCTTGCCGGGCCCTGCCGGTCGACCGGACGCCGGTGTGGTTCATGCGCCAGGCAGGGCGTTACATGCCGGAATATCGCGCCGTGCGCAAGCAGTATTCGCTGATCGAGATATGCAAGCGGCCGGAGGTGGCGGCTGAAGTGACGATCACGGCTGCCGAGGCACTGGGGGTAGATGCCGCCATCATTTTCGCCGATCTGCTACTTCCGCTCGAGGTCATGGGGCTGCCTTTTCATTTTTCACCCGGCGAAGGCCCGGTAATCGAGAAGCCGGTGCGCGACCAGACGGACATTTCTCAACTGCGCACCGACCGCGCCTCCGATCTGGGATTTGTCTCGGAGGCAGTGCGGCGGGTGAGCAAGCACTTCGGAAGCAGTCTGCCTGTGATTGGCTTTTGCGGAGCGCCCTTTACCCTGGCCAGCTACATGATCGAGGGCGGCGGCTCGCGCAATTATGTAAACACCAAAAAGATGATGTATTCCGCGCCCGCGGCCTGGGATGAGCTCCTAAGCAAACTGGTTACGGTGGTCGCTGAATACGCGACGGAGCAGGTGAGCGCGGGCGCGGATGCGATACAGGTGTTCGACAGCTGGGTGGGTTGCCTCAGTGTGCAGGACTATCGGCGGTACGTGCTGCCTCGCACCAGCGAACTGGTGAAAACTTTACGGCGGGCTGGAGTGCCGATCATCTATTTTGGTACCGACAGCGCCACCCTTTTGTCTTCGATGAAGGAAACTGGCGCGGAAGTGATTGGCCTGGACTGGCGGATTCCTCTGGACCAGGGTTGGAACGCAGCGGGCTCCGAGGCGGTGCAGGGGAACCTGGATCCGGCTTTGCTTTTTGCCGATTGGAAAGAAGTCAAGGCAGGTGCAGCAGAGATTTTGCGGCGCGCTGGCGGACGTCCAGGGCACATTTTCAATTTAGGGCACGGCATTCTGCCCGAGACTCCGGTGGAGAAAGTGAAGGCGCTGGCCAGGTTTGTGCAGGAGTATTGAATAGCCTGGTGATGAGTGGGACTAAGCTTGCCAGGTGCGACGTTTCGTGGGCGAGTCGCCCGCGAACACACCAGACCGAGGGAGTTTCGGATTTGTCTGCTGCTCAGAGAGATGCGGTTCTGCTTTTAGCGCACGGGAGTCCCGATTCTGTGGACGACATCCCGGAATTCCTGAAACAAATCACGCGCGGCCGGCCAGTTCCGCCGGAAGTGATTGAGGAAGTAAAGCACCGCTACGGACTGATTGGCCGATCTCCGCTAACCGAGCTGACTCTGCGCCAGGGCGAGTTGTTGGCCGAAGAACTGAAGTTGCCGGTGTACGTCGGCATGCGCAACTGGAAGCCATTTGTGTCGAACACGATTGCCGCCATGAAGGCGGATGGTGTGGAGCGCGCGGTTGTCATCTGCCTGGCTCCGCAGAACTCGCGCACCAGTGTGGGTCTCTATCGCGCGGCGTTGAATGTCGAAGGCGGCATGCCCTTTGCCGTGGAGTTCGTGGAGTCGTGGCATGATCATCCGCTCCTGATCGCAGCCTTTGCCGACAAGCTGTGCGCCGGATGGAACCAAGCCTGCGCCGAAATGGGAGCGCGGGTACCCGTCATCTTTACCGCCCATAGCGTTCCTCAGAGCACGATTACGGAAGGTGATCCCTATGAGGCCCAGACCAAGGAAACGGCCAGGCTGGTGGCGCTGGCGGCAAGGCTCGCGCCCGACGACTGGAGGTTTGCCTTTCAGAGCCAGGGCATGTCGGGCGGCGCATGGCTTGGACCCACAGTCGAAAGCACGATCCTCGAATTGAAGGACAAAGGTCATCGCGGGGTGTTTGTGCAGCCCATCGGATTTCTTTGTGATCACGTCGAGGTGCTGTATGACATCGACATCGGCTTCAAGACGTTCGCCGAAAAGGAAGGCATGCAGTTGTGGCGCGCCGAATCGCTGAATGATTCGCGCTTGTTGACCGCGGCCCTGGCGGACGTGGCCCGGTCGCCGGTTGGAAAATGAAACGGATCGCCATTGTCGGCGGCGGCATCTCCGGGCTGACGGCGGCTTTCGCCCTCGAAGAGCGCCGCCGGGGCGGCGAGGCGCTGGAGTTCGTGGTTTACGAATCGGGGCCGCGCTTCGGCGGGGTACTGTTCACCGAGCAGCTAGAGGGTTGCCTGATCGAGGCCGGCCCGGATTCATTCCTCACGGAAAAGCCCTGGGCCGCGGACCTCTGTCGCCGGCTTGGTATTGAAGACCAGCTCATCGGTTCCAACGACGGCGATCGCAAAACCTACATCCTGGTGAAGGGCAAACTTGTGCCCATGCCCGATGGGCTGATGTTCATGGTTCCCACTCAGCTTGCTCCGGCAGTCCTGTCGTCGCTGTTTTCTCCGGCCACGAAGCTGCGGGTGGCGCGTGAGTGGTGGTATCCGGCGCGTGCGTCGAATGGCGACGAGAGCGTGGCTTCGCTGGTGGAACGCCATTACGGCATGGAAATGGTCGATCGTGTGGCGGACCCGCTCCTGGCTGGAGTCTATGGAGGTCAAGCGTCGCAACTGAGTGTGCGCGCCGTGTTGCCGCGTTTCGTCGAAATGGAGTCGAAGTATGGCAGCCTGGGTCGAGGCATGCTGGCAGCCCGCAAAAATGTTAAGCACTCGCAGTCGACGCCTGCGATTTTTTCCTCCCTCAAAGGAGGAATGCAACAGCTCGCGGAGGCATTGGTAGCCAACCTTCCAGCGGATGCTTTGCGACCGAACTCTTTAGTGCTGGCTGTCCAAAGACAAGATCGAGGCTGGGTTGTATCCGCGGGCCATGCTTCCGACCGATTCGATGCGGTGATCGTGGCCACACCGGCCACGAGCGCCGCCCCACTGCTTGAAATAGCCAGCGCCGACCTGGCCTCCGAACTGGGCGCTATTTCCTACAGTTCCTCGGTAACGGTCGCGTTGGGCTTCGACGCCGATATGCGTGCCACGTTGCCTGCAGGCTTTGGATTTCTGGTGCCGCGCAGCGAGGGCAAACGCCTGCTGGCTGCGACCTTTGTCCATAACAAGTTTCCCCACCGCGCTCCCGCAGATCGGGCCCTGCTGCGCTGCTTTCTTGGGGGCAGCAGCGACGAGCAGGTTTTGCAACTCGCCGACGAAGACATTCTGGGCATCGTGCGCGAAGAACTCCGGCAGATTCTTGGACTGAAGGCTGTGCCGCTCTTCACTCGCCTATATCGTTGGAAGGGCGCGATGGCGCAATACGCCGTTGGCCACCTGGAACGGTTGCAGCGAATCGAAGGCCTGTTAAAACGACTGCCGGGGCTGGCTTTGGCGGGCAACGGCTATCGCGGAATCGGTGTGCCCGATTGCATTCGCTCGGGCGAGGCGGCAGTTCAACAGGTATTGGCGTAGCGCCGCCACACGATGGCGCCAGAGACAGAGCTGCGGAGCTTCGCTCCGCCGGGCGGGTGAGGGCACCCGCCCCTACGTGATTCCTGGTGTTGCCGTGTTCCGTCTGTTTCATTACGGTCGTAATAGAGGTACCTGCTCTCCTATTGCAGAAACATCCTGGCTCCGTCAGGGTTAATACAATCGGTATATCTATGAGCAGACGGATTCTGGCCCTGTTTTTGCTCACACTGTTGGCGCTCGTGCCTCTGCGGGCGCAAGAACAGAAAACGCAGGATGACATTCCGACTGGCGACAAGGCAGCGCCAACCTCGCCGGCTGAAGTATCACCCGATGCCTCCGAGCCTTCCACCGAACCGTCCCAGAACAAGCCCCACGAAGCGCCAGGCGTAAGCAGCATGCCCATGCCGGACATGAAGGGGATGAACCACGACGGCAGCGCCCACGCCATGCTGTCCATGTCGGATCGCAACATGAACATGGGGCCGCATATGAAGATGACGACCCTGCGCGATCTGAAGCCGGGAGATCAGGAGAAAGCCGATCAGGTGGCGGCGGCTGCGCGCCAGGCGGCTGAAAAATATACCGACTACAGAGTTGCGCTGGCTGACGGTTACAAGATTTTTCTTCCCAACCTGCCGCAGAAGCAATACCACTTCACTAATTATCGCTATGCATTTGAGGCGGCCATTCAGTTCAATCCCGACCATCCCACGTCGTTGCTCTATGAGAAGACTAGCGATGGCTACAAGCTGATCGGCCTGATGTACACTGCCCCCAAGAATTCCACCTGGAACGATCTGGACCAGCGCATTCCTCTAAGCATCGCGCAGTGGCACGCGCACATTAACCTGTGCCTCCCGCCTCCCGAAAGACGGAGCGAGGCCTGGGGGCCGCACGCGAAATTCGGTCTGGCAGGCTCCATCACGACCCGCGCGGATTGCGATGCCGCCGGCGGAAAATTCATGCCCCAGATATTCGGCTGGATGGTGCACGTGTATCCCTTCGAGCAAAAGCCGGAAGATATCTGGTCGGTTAGCCGCCAGGTAAGCCATCACATGGATTGAGTTTCCGCCCGATTCTCCGCGAATACAAAACCATCGCTGACCAGAAAATTGACGACGGAGCATGCCGTGATCGTGATTCCGTTGGCCAGCAGGTAGTTCATATGTCCAAGATCCACCAGCAACTTCATGAATGCCAGGTTCCCGACGATGGAAAACAATCCGGTAGTCAGGTTGAACTTGAGGAAGCGAGCGATGCCTGCTGGGGCGCGGTCCGCCCAAGTAAAACGTTCATGCCAGAGAAAATTGTGGATGACGGCAATCTCAACCGCCAGCGCCGTGGCGACCAGATAGTTAAACTGTAATCCTGTCTTTACCACAATCAGGGCGAGCAACTGCACGGCAATGCCTATTCCGCCTACGAGGTTGAACTTGAGCCAGCGCATCGCGGTGGAGCGCCCGGCACTCGCCTTCATCGGATTCCTTCCTCAACATACAGGCGACGTGTGTTGCGGACTGTGAAGAAAATCAGCATAGCGGTCATTCCGACGATGCCGACCGCGCCGCCTACGTCGAACAAGCGGTAGTGCCCGTGGAAGACCATGGGGCGATACAACAGGGCCACATTGCCGATTGAAAGCAGAATGCGTAACTCAGTGGGACCAAAGTTCCAGAACGAGAGTTGAAATTCTCCCAGTGTGTAGGTGGCCAGGTAGGACTGGATGGAAAGCAGCAGAAACCCAACCAGCAGGCCGATCGCAATGTAAGGATGCATGTACCCTGAAAGCGCCAGCCCAGCCATAAGCGCCAGTCCGCCGAAGCTATCGATGATGTGGTCCACATAAAAGCCGTAACGCGGACGTTGCTGCTGACGCACCCGGGCGAGCGTGCCATCGAGGCTGTCGCCTAGCCAGTTGAGCACGAGAAAGAAGACTCCGGCCACAAGCCAGTAGCGGTTCCACCGGGCCAAGGCATAGCTGACTCCCGCCATCACCTGGGCCATGAATCCCAAAAGGGTGAGATGGTCGCAACTGATCCAGCGCGGAGTGCCTTCGGCCATCCAGACCAGTAACCTCTTTTCGGGGTTGCTGGTCAGGCCGTTGTGGATTCGCGTGGCGTTCTCGAAACGCTTGATGCGGCGCACTTCGTTGAGAACTCTAGGGTTGGTCTGTTCACAGAAATCAATCAGTGGAGTCGCCATTTCTCTGCTCCCGGGAGCCAGTTTCCTGCGCTGGGGCGGGCGGAGGCAATGCACTGCGGGTAAACTACGGGTCAACTGGAAGTCAACTTGTAAGTAGTTGATTACTTTTTGGGATGGCGTTGCGCCACGACTGCTGATGTTGAAGCGATTTGGCCATTGTGGGGGCGGGACGGCCCCACGACAGCCGGCGGGGCGCCGGCGCTACTTAAGGCTGTTAGCCACTTCCTCGATGGAATCTTTTAGTTGATCGACCGCCCAGTCGATTTGCTCGGCGGTGATGACTGCCGGCGGCGCGATCAGCAAGTGGTCGCCGGAGACCCCGTCCACGCATCCTTGTATGGGATAAACCAGCAAGCCGCGCTTCAGGGCTGCACTGGTCACCCGTCCCGCGAAATTGCATTCCGGGGCGTAAGGCTTCTTGCTTTGCTTGTCGGAAACAAACTCTACTCCGCGCAACAACCCGATCCCGCGGACGTCGCCGACGGTTGTCGAGTTGAACAGCGACACTAGCGAATGCTCCAGCCTGGCGGCGATGCTGCCGTCGCGTCCCGAGTCGGACGCCTGTATCAGTTTCTGGCGCTGCAAGTAGTGCAGTACGGCGCGTCCGGCGGCCATTGAAACAGGATGAGCATTGTAGGTGAAGCCGTGCAGGAATGACCCCGATGCAATTCCGTCAACCACTTTCTTGCTCGCGATCACCGCACCCAAAGGAGCGTAGCCACTGGAGAGGCCCTTGGCCGCAATCAGAATGTCGGGCGCGATGTCCCAATGTTCGATGGCGAAGTTCCTTCCAGTTCGGCCCATGCCGGTCATGACTTCATCGGCGATGAGCAGGACACCATGGCGCCGGCAAACTTCTGCGACCTTTTGCAAATATCCCGGCGGCGGAACGACCGCGCCCAGCGTGGCCCCGCTGACCGGCTCGAAGATAAAAGCCGCGGCTTCGCCCTTGGCCGCCTCGATCGCTTTCTCCAACTCGGCCGCGTACTCCAGGCCGCAGTTGCGGCAGCCGTCCGTGCAGTCGTACGCGCAGCGATAACAATAGGGGATTCCCACATGCGCGTTCTCGCGCACCATAGGCAGATAAATTTCACGCCGCCGCCGGTTGCCCGAGACTGCAAGTGCCCCCAGGGTTGAGCCGTGATAGCTCTGGGTCCGGCTGAGCACCTGGTAACGCCTGGTTTGCCCGACTTCTAACTGGTATTGCCGCGCCAGCTTGAGCGCGGTTTCGACCGACTCCGAACCACCGCAGGTGAAGTACACGGCGCCGCCACGAAAATTCTCTCCGGCAAAGTCGAGCAACTCTCGCGCGTACTCTTCTGCGACCGGAGTAGTGAACTGGCTGGTGTGGACGAATTCAAGACGCGTGGCCTGCCCGGCCATGGCGGCCGCAATTTCGGGAATTCCGTGTCCGATCAGGTTTACCGCCGCGGACCCGGAAAAATCCAGGTAGCGTTTGCCTTCCGTATCCCAGACATACACGCCTTCGCCGCGCACGGCGGAAGGAAAAATCTTGTGGAAAGAACGCCGAAAAACAGAGGAGCGAGCGGGGCTCTGCGCTGCGGTGGAATCAGCCACAGTGTGGATTATCCAGCGGGCCTTGCTGCAGTGTCAAAAAACGTAGCGGGTTGTGTGCGACCGGGTCTCTGACCCGGTCGGCTGGGCAACGCCCGGCTCGATTTCTCTCGCCCCTTCGGGCCCTCTCCCCGGAAGGCTTGACAGTCCTGGGCGGAACCTTGAAACTTCTCTGTCCTATTCTGAATCCGTTCAATTCCGAACCAGGAGCGACCGGTGATCCAGAGATCGAGAAATAAATTCTTCACCGTACTTGTTTGGCTGACGTTTTCATCGCTCGCGTTCGGGCAGGCCAATCCAGCGGCTGACAAGCTCGCTCCCAAGGTCAGCTATATCCTCGCGGGGCGATTGTTGGATGCCACCAGCGACAACGTTCGCGAAAACGCGGTCATCGTGGTGGAGGATGACCGGATCAAGAGCGTGGCCTCGGCAGCCGATATTAAGATCCCGCCGGGCGCCAAAGTGATCGACCTCTCGCAGGCGACGGTGCTTCCCGGGCTGATCGATTGCCACACCCATCTTGGAGCTCGCGCCGACCGCTACAACGAAATCTACAATTTCAAGGACACTCCCTTCAGCCATGCCTTTGCCGCAGTGCTGAATGCACGCAAGACACTGGAAGCCGGCTTTACTTCGGTCCGTGACGTGGGCTCCGATCCGTTTCTCGCAGTAGACTTGCGCAACTCGATCAACGAAGGTTATCTGGTGGGCCCGCGCGTAGTGGCCAGTGGTCCTGCCATCTCCATCACCGGGGGCCACGGCGATCTGAATAACTTCTCGCCCCAGACCCGGGTCATGATGTTTCCTGAGGAGCGCGATTTCCAGATCGCTGATAGCGTGGACCAGGTTCGCCACGTGGTTCGCGCCCAGGAAAAATACGGGGTTGATGTGATCAAGGTTTTGGCTACCGGTGGCGTGCTTTCGCGGGGAGACAGTCCGGGAGCGGCCCAGTTCACCTCTGAAGAACTGAAGGCAGCAGCGGACACGGCGCACATGGGCGGCCGGAAGATCGCAGCCCATGCCCACGGCACCGAAGGCATCAAGAATGCCATCCGGGCGGGCATCGACTCGATCGAGCACGCCAGCCTGATTGATGACGAGGGCATACGCCTGGCCAAGGAGCACGGAACCTATCTGGTCATGGATATCTACAACGACGACTACATCCTGAACGAAGCCCCCAAGTGGGGATTGCCGACCGAAAACCTGGACAAGGAGAGAATGGTGGGACGCCTGCAGCGGGAAAATTTCCGCAAGGCGTTTCAGGCGGGCGTGAAGATGGCGTTCGGCACGGACGCGGGCGTCTATCCCCACGGCGACAATGCGAAGCAGTTCTTCTACATGGTGAAGTACGGGATGACGCCGGCACAGGCTATCCGCGCGGCCACATCGAGCGCCGCCGATCTGATTGGGCGGGCCAAAGATGTGGGCAGCATTGAGGCCGGTAAGTATGCCGACATCATTGCAGTGAATGCCGATCCCCTGGCCGATGTGCGCGCCCTGGAGCATGTTGATTTCGTGATGAAAGGCGGCGTGGTTTACAAAGACACGCGAGCGCAGCATCCAGCAGCAAACTGACTTATGAGGACAACCGAGTGTGGGGCGGACACTCTTGTCCGCCGCTTTTGATTTTGCTCTTTGACATTGCTGTTGCGGGACATTCTTTGCCCAGGGCTCGAACCAAGACTTGAAATCAAAGTCAAACTCGAAGGCGGCGGGCGAGGGTGCTCGCCCCACACATGCCCTACACAAACGAACCATTTGGCGTATCAGGGGGGCGGAATGTTTGCGTGTAGAATCGCCCTTTGATGGCGAATTCTGCAGACTCTCCCGAAGCGCGCCCGGCTCGCCGCTTCGCTCGTATTCTTCGTCTCTTCCGCCCTTCACACCAGCACAGCGCGTTCTCAGCCACGCTGCTCCTGATGACGGCGGTCATGCTTTCGCGGGTGATCGGCTACGTCCGCGAGGCCTATATTGCGTACGCCTTCGGCGCCGGACCTGCAACCGACGCCTACGTCGCCGGCTTCACCATCCCGGACTGGCTCAATTACCTGGTGGCGGGCGGCACCGCTTCCATCACCTTTGTTTCGATCTACACCCGGTTCCTGGCCGAGAACAAGGAAGAAGAAGCGCAAAAGACCTTTTCGATCATCATCACGGTGATGACCGCAGTGTTGGGCGCGGGAGTCCTGCTGGCGGAATTCTTTACTCCGCAAATCTCACGCCATCTTTTCCCCAAGTTCAGCGCTGCACAGCTTGAACTCTGTGTCCACCTGACACGCATTCTGCTGCCTGCGCAGATCTTCTTTTATGTGGGTGGAGTAGTTTCGGCGGTGTTGCTCTCGCGGCGTCTGTTTCTATTTCCCGCCTTTTCGCCGCTGCTCTATAACGCTGCCATCATCCTGGGTGGCGTCCTGCTCTCCCATCGCTTTGGCATCTCTTCACTGGCCTACGGAGCGCTGGCGGGAAGCTTCCTGGGGCCGTTCCTGATCAACGCCATCGGCGCTGCCCGCATCGGCACCGGTTACAGCATTTCCTTCGACGTGCGCAACCCGGCTTTTCGCGAGTGGGTGCGCCTTTCGATTCCGCTGATGCTGGGCGTCTCGCTGGTCACCGCTGACGACTGGATCTTGCGCTATTTCGCTTCCGGAGCGGTGGGCGATATTACCCGGCTCAACTACGCCAAGCGCCTGTTCGCTGTGCCGATCGCGGTGCTGGGACAGGCCACCAGCCAGGCTTCGCTGCCATTCTTCGCCAAGCTTTTCGGGGAAAAGCGACTGCGCGAGTTTGCCGACACCGTGAACGGGTCCATTTACAGAATTGTGGCAACGTCTCTGCTGGCGACCAGCTTCATGATGGCGGCGGCGCTTCCCCTGATCGATCTGGTCTATCGCCGCGGGCACTTTCAGTTTTCCGATTCGCAGGAAACCGCGCTGTATTTCTTCTGGTTCGCGCTCTCGCTTTGCTTCTGGTCGGCGCAGGGCCTCTACTCACGCGCGTTTTACGCCGCCGGAAACACGCTCGTTCCCATGGTGGCCAGCAGCCTGATTACGGTCGCCTCCATTCCCATGTACTCAGCGCTATTCCACAAGTTTTCGACAGTCGGGCTGGCGATGGCGTCCGACCTGGGGATCGTGGCCAACACTCTGGCCCTGGCACTGCTGCTGCATCGCCGCCAGCTGGTGCGGTTGAACGAACTGAATTGGGCGGAGATCGGGAAGGCGGGAGTCACGTCGCTGGTGGCCGGAGGGCTGAGCTATCAGATCGCTCGCGTCCTGCTGGTCAACAATAGCCGGATCGCGGACCTCAAGGCCCTCGCACTTATTACGATTACATGGGCAGGAGCCGTCGCAGCGGGTTTGTGGCTAACACGGTCTTCGCTCGCTGGCGATCTTCGCCGGCGCAAGCCTCCAGCTTATCCTCGGGTCGCGGAGGAGCAGGCGGAAGATTTAAGCAAAGGGATAGAACCGTAGTGAGTCTTTCAGATCTCGGATACCAGTTCTCTGTTCTCAGACAAAAACGGCGGGCGCTCTTGCAGGAATGAAGAGCGTCCGCCGCGATCTTGCGGAAAAAGTTATACCCGGGCTGCGCTGGCGGTTTCCGCCGCAGCTTTGACTTCTTCGCCGTTAGGCTTCTGCCCGGCCTTGCGGATGTCGATGCCGCCCTTGAAGAATGCGCCGTCTTCGATGGAGATGCGGGCCGCGACGACGTCACCGGTGAGGGAGCCATCGCTGCGGATGTCGACGCGATCACTGGCGGTCAGATTCCCCCGCACTTTGCCCAGGACCACGATTTCACGGGCATTGATGTTGGCTGAGACCACGCCGTTGCGACCCACGGTCACACGGTTGCCCGACAGGTTGATGGAACCTTCCACCCGTCCATCGATGTAAAGCGATTCGGAACCCGTTACCTCACCTTTGATCACCAGGGACTTGCCGATCGTGGCCTGGTCCGCCGTGGTGGTTGCAACCGGACGCGGAGCCGGAGCGGGTTCGCTCACGGCAGCGGTGGGGGTGGAGGCGGGCGTCGCCGGACGCTCCGGCTCACCTGGCCGGCCTGGAGTCATAGGCTGATTCGTGGGTTTCCACATGTGGCAAAAATCCTTTCCTCGTCTGGATTCTAGGGTAAGGCCGCACTTCGGTGACCAACTCTCATTTTACTCCAGCAAGCTGCAAATCGAGCCTGTGAAAATCGCTTATTTGTTGAATCGGCTGGACATGAACGAGCGGGTCGCGGGTGCAATCAACGCTGCATCTTCGCGCCTGACAGGCGGCGATGACTTCCGCGCTATGCAAATTCGTCCACGTCCAGCATTTTTTCCCCCGTGCTCTCTTCCTCGGCAGCATCACCACATTTGGTGAGGGAATGGCCAGCCGAGGTCCAAGAGGACAGGTTACCAGCGTAATGCGTCGTTCCCGAGACGTAGGCACAATCTGATTAGAATTCCATTAGTCTTTAAAGACTTGAGAAGGGAATCTTTCGCCTCTCTTGTCGCGGAGCTATGAAATTCTTAGGCCGTCACATCCTGCCCGCCGTGCTGTCCCTGGCGTGCCTTGGTCTAGTCGGGCAGGCCCAGGACCAGCCGCATCAGTCACACGTTGGCCGCGTCCAGGATTGGAGTTATCGTCACGTGGTCCTGAGCGGCGGATTACCGGCCACAGACCTGGGCAAGGCCAACGCTGAGCCTCGCATTCTGTTTCGTCTGGCCGAGCGCAATCTTCACAGGGTCTCTCTGCGGAGCGACGCACGGGGATTGGGCAGGGGTGACCGCGGCCCGGTGCGCCGGCCACGCCCACGGAGTAGTGATCTGAAGATTGACTGGAGCGTTCCGCTGGGCGCTGGCATTGTGGCCCCTTACATGTTCCCGGCCAAATACAGCTTCGACATCAACGAGACGCCAAACTGCACAAACGACTATGTCGTTTTTGGACTGAAGGTCGCCGGCACAACCGGCGGGCAGGCCAACCTCATCGGCCTGAGAAATCTCTATTCCGGCATCAATCCCGCCGGGCTTTGCCCGGGCGCATCGGCCACGTTCTACTGGGCATATAACGGGAGCACTGCCGGTGGTTCGGTGTTGACTTCGCCGGTCGTTTCACTCGACGGGACGAAAGTTGCATATGTCGAGAGCGCTGCCGGTTCGGCAGTTTTTCATGTCCTCACATGGAAGTCAGGGGAAGGCACGTCAGCCACGGCTTCCGCGGGTCCCACTCTTAACGGCAGCTGCACCGCAACTAGTTCATGCCTCAAATCAGTGACCTTCTCCGCGGCCTCGACGGCAACCCTGGCGTCGCCATGGGTCGACTATTCCGCAGACAAGGCATTTGTGGGCAGCGACAACGGCATCATTTATCGCATCAGCTGCGTCTTTAACTGTGCTCTGAACACGCAGCCCACAGTGGACTGGATTTTTACATTGCCCGTGGCCGGCACCGGCGGTTCCTCGGCCACGCCCAATGGCCCGGTTTACGATTCCGCGACCGGACACCTGATCGTGGGTGATCAACTCGGGGAGTTGTGGACTATCAATGCCAGCGGAGCCACACCGAGCCTGTTTGCCGGACCCGTGATGATCGGGGGTGGTGGCTGTTCGGTCACAACTCCGCCTGGACGTACGGTCCCAGGGCCGGATTGCAACTCCAACGGTGGGTCTTTTGGGATCCCTGATTCCGTCCTTCTGGACGGCTCGGTGGGCAAGGTGTTTGCCTTTTCCGGCAACGATGGAACCAACGGCGCCAGCGCGGTTGTGGCCCAACTCAACGAGGACCTCACCGGGTTGGTGCGCGTCCACGTGGGCCTGGGTAGCCGGGGCGCCAACGTTGCCAACTGGAATATTCACTCCGGCGCTTTTGACGACGTTTACTTCGGCGCCACGCCTGCAAATGGCCACCTCTTCATGTGCGGCACTGCCACGAACAGCCGGCAGCCCACGCACTACTGGATCGGATTCGACGCTTACCCCACGATGAATGCGGCTCCGGACGGCAGCCTGCTCCGGCTCAACGTTAATAATCTTCCATGCGCTCCCTATACGGAGCTCTTCAATCCCAATATCACCCTTTCGGGTGGGCCGAATGATCACGATCTGTTGATCAGCGGGCTGGTGGGAGCAGGCGGCAATGGCTATATCATCACCAATGACATCAGCACGGGAGCCATCACCGTGGGCGAGGACTTCGTGAACTACCCGGGCGGAGTCAGCGGAATTGTGGTCGATAATACAAGCACCGCTGCCCAGGCCTCCAGCGTGTATTTCAGCACGCTGGGTGTGGTGAATGTCGGGACCTGCGTGAACGCCCGTTGCGCGGTCAAGCTGACCCAGTCCGGACTGCAATAGACTTGCAACGCATGAGTCATCCTGAGCGCAGTCACCGCTTCGCGAAAAGCGAAGCAGTGACGAAGTCGAAGGACCCCTACCTCCGGAAAGCACTGTCAGCGCACGGACTCGCTCCAGCGACTCGCAGTCGAAAGTCATAACTTCAAACCGGCCACTTCCTTCTGCCCTGGATGGCTTTGCGTATCCCGCCAGCTCCAGTATCCTGACAAGTATGAAATTAGAAACGGCGGTCACAGTCAGGCCCGACTCGAACGAATACGCACCGTATTACGGCAAGTACGTCTCGCTGGTTCCCGAGGGCGACATTCTCGTGACTCTGGAAAAGCAGCTATCAGAGACCCTGGCACTGCTGGCGCCGCGAGAGGCGGACGGGGATTTCCGCTATGCCCCCGGGAAGTGGAGCGTGAAGGAAGCACTCGGGCATGTTATCGACACCGAACGAGTCTTCAGCTACCGGGCCCTGCGTATTGCGCGCAATGACAAAACTCCCCTGGCCGGCTTCGAGCAAGACGATTACGTGAAGTTCGGGCCCTTCGCGGATTGCAGCCTGGCGGCCCTGTTGCAGGAGTTCACCTCGGTCCGCAAAGCTACCGTAGCCCTGTTTCGGGCCCTGGATGAAGCGGCGTGGGGCCGTCGCGGAGTGGCCAGCAATAACGAAGTCACGGTGCGCGCCCTGGCTTATATGATTGCCGGCCATGAACTGCATCATCGCCGGCTCTTTGAGCAGAAGTATTTTCCGGCTTCCTGAAGCGCGCCGCATGCCCAGTCCGGCTCAGGTATCCTTAACGGTGACACTCCGTCACCATGCACTATGCTTTCCGATTCCGCCATCCTGAAGAAGATCGAGCAGCAGTCCAAACGCACCGCCGGCTTCAAGCAACTGGCGCGTGAACTCGGCGTCCACGGAGACGCCCGCCGCGAGCTGTTCGAACGCCTGAAAGGCCTGGTGGCCGGCGGACAGCTGCAGCAGGTCGGGCCCGACCGCTATGCCATTCCGCAGGCCGCCGCCGGCAAGAACATGGCGGTGGGGCGCCTGAGCATGCATCGCGATGGCTTCGGATTTGTGATTCCTGAGGCCGCCTCGCTGCATGAGCGCCTGAAAGCCCGGCTGACCGGAGATATTTTTATCCCGCCTCCCTTCGTGGGATCGGCCATGCACGGCGATCGTGTGCTGGTGGAGATCAGCAATACCCGACCTAATGGCCGTGCCGAGGGCCGCATCGTGCGCCTGATCGGCCGCGCGCACTCAACCGTCGTAGGCAAGTTTCATTACGGCAGCCGGCGCAATTACGTCACTCCCATCGACCAGAAGATCACGCAGGAAATTGTGATACCGCCGGGGATGGAGTATCCGGACGGAGAGTCAACATCCGCAAACGGTGCGGATGTTTCTGGCCCGCAGCGGCGAGGACAGGATGCCCTCGCCAAAGCCGGCGGGAGCCCTCGGCTGCGCTCGGGACAGGCTCTGGCGCTACCAGTGAGCAAGAAGAGCCCGCACCGCGTCCTGGGGACAGAGGCGGCGCGGCGGGCCGCCTGGGACGACCTGGAAAATGTGGTGGTGGATGTCGAGATCACCGACTGGCCTATGGCCACGCAGAATCCACGCGGGCGGGTGGTGGAAATTCTGGGCTACGAAGACGATTTCGGAGCCGATGTCGAAATCATGATCCGCAAGCATCACCTGCCGCATCGCTTTCCGCCTGCTGTGCTCGCTGAGGCGCAGGATGCCGAGCCCATCATTCCGTCTGCGGAGGCGCACAAACGGCGGGACTTCCGCGCCCTGCCGATTGTCACAATTGATGGAGAAACCGCGCGGGATTTCGACGACGCTGTGCTCGTGCAGCATCTGGAGAATGGCAACTTTGAGCTGCAGGTACACATCGCCGACGTGGCCCACTATGTCACACCGGATTCGGCGCTCGACCAGGAAGCACGCCTGCGTGGCACCAGCGTCTATTTTCCCGATCGCGCTGTGCCCATGCTTCCGCTCGAGCTTTCGACCGATATTTGCAGTTTGCGGCCGCAGGTGGACCGCCTGGTGATGTCGTGCGTCATGGAGATCGACCACCAGGGCGAGATTGTTGGATATGAATTGAGCCAAGGCATGATTCGCTCCGCCGAGCGCATGACTTACACCGACGTGAACCTGGTGCTCGAAGGCGATGCCGGGGCGCGCGAGCGCTATAGCAAGCTGGTGGCCGGGTTCGAGCGGATGCACGACCTGGCGCTCATCCTGAACCGCAAGCGCGAGCGCCGCGGGTCGATCGATTTCGACCTGCCTGAGCCGGTGATCGAGTTCGACGAATTCGGAATGATGAAGAGCATCACCCGCTCGGAGCGCAATATCGCGCATCGCCTGATCGAGGAGTTTATGCTTTCGGCCAACGAGTGCGTGGCCTCATACCTGGAAAACAGGCGCATCCCCTCCCTCTACCGGATTCACGAGAAGCCCGACGCCAAGCGGGTGTACGACTTTGAAGTGATTGCCGCGACGTTCGGTTACTCGCTGGGCGTGGGGCCGCTGCCTATTCAGCGGGTGCAGCTCAAGACCGACCGCCGCGCCAACTACGGAACGGGCAAGCGCACCCGCGAAATCGAAATTCCCAAAGAAGTGCACATCACGCCGCGCATGTATCAGAAGTTGACGGAGAAGATCGCGGGCAAGCCGGAGGAGCGCATCCTTTCCTTCCTGATGCTGCGCTCGCTCAAGCAGGCGCGCTATTCCGAAGAAAACCTGGGACACTTTGCCCTAGCCACCACGGCCTACACCCATTTCACCTCGCCCATCCGCCGCTATCCCGACCTGATCATTCATCGCATTCTGAAAGAAGTTTTGCGGCATTCTGAAGGTAGCGCCGGCATCCCGTCGGCCCGAAGGCGGACGGAACGTCCGCTGACGCAGACAGATTCGGGCGCCACAGAAGACGGCTTGAGCGCATCTTACCGAAGCGGATCCGGCCCCCAACACAAGCGGGCTTCCAGCCCGCCATCGGGCCGGCAAGACGCCGGCGCTACACCCTGGTCGAAGCGGCGCGACCACGCGGAGCATCGCGAGGCCGTCCAGCCCGAGGGCGGCCCCATCCCGATCGAAGAACTGCACGATATCGCCGAGGAATCCAGCCAGTCGGAGCGCCGCGCCGACGACGCCGAACGCGAGCTCATGGAATGGAAGAAGGTCAAGTTCATGCAGGACCGGATCGGAGAAGACTTCGACGGCCTGATCATCAGCGTCACCAAATTCGGTTTCTTCGTGGAACTGACCGACCTCTTCGTGGAAGGCCTGGTACCGCTCGATTCGCTGGCCGACGACCGCTACACCTATCACGAAAATACCCGCGAAATCATTGGGCAGCGCAGCCGCAGGATCTACAGCCTGGGACAGCGGGTGCGGGTGCTGGTGGACCGCATCGATCCGGTCGAGAAAAAGATACAGTTCGCCGTGCTCGAGGAAAAGCCGGCGGCGAAGCGCAAGAAGCGCTGAAGCTGGTGTAAAATCCTTGAGTCAACCCTGCCGCCGCGTTCAAGAATGCGGCCGGTTCCTTCCAGTCGGGACGTGGCTCAGCCTGGTAGAGCACTCGCTTGGGGTGCGAGGGGTCGGCAGTTCAAATCTGCCCGTCCCGACCAATCAACAAGTTACGGGGATATGTGCGGGTCTTCCGGCGAAAAACGTCACTCGCCTTGGAGGATTCATGCTGCCCAGATTTCAGCAGTTCGCACGGGAGCGCCAGATGTTGATGGGCGTCTCCGCCGCAACCCTCAGTTGGTACAAATACAGCCTGATGTGGCTGAACACAGAGACCCCTTCTCAGAACGATTTAAACGACGCTGTATGCCGAATGCGCGAGAAAGGGCTGAAAGCCACGGGGTGCAACTCAGCCATTCGAGCCATCAACGCCTACCTAAAGTGGAGTGGGTCTCCGAATCACATCAAGCAAATGAAAGAGCCGCAGATCATCTTGCCCACGTTCACATCGGCGCAAGTCAAGCTTCTCGTCTCTTGGAAGCCGAAGACGTTTTACGAGCGGCGGTTGCATCTCATGGTCTGCGCGTTGTTTGACACAGGTGCACGCATTTCGGAAGTGCTGGGTCTGCACGTCGCTGATTGCGATCTGGACAATCTACTGGTGACACTCGATGGGAAAGGGTCGAAACAGCGGCGGGTTCCGTTCAGCTTTGAACTAAGGAAAGTGTTGGCGCGATACGCGACCGACTTTGATTTGCAGCCGCACATGCTGTTATTGAGTACACGGCGTGGGCTAAAACTTGACCGTCACATCATGCTGCGCGACACGAAGCTGCTGTGCGAGCGGTTGGGCTTCACTCCCCCGGCGCGGACGCTCCACGCGACGCGGCACACGTTCGCGATCAACTATCTCAGGAAGGGCGGGAGCGTCTTCCACCTTCAGAAAGTGCTCGGGCATTCGAGCCTGGAGATGACCCGGCGATACGCGAACCTGATGACCGAAGACCTGTCGGCAATTCATCAAAAGGTCAGTTTGCTGACAGCGTAATGGGTCCACCCTGCGGGCAAGCGGTATCGGACACAGAGCAGCTATCCGAGTCGGGGGGATTAATGAGTTCTATAAAAAGGGATGTCAAGAAAAAAGTTCTGCCTCGACCGGAGTCGAGATGTTTTCTCGAGATCCAGCCCACTGGAATTAGGCTTCCCTGGAGAAGTTTGACTTGTGCCCATTCTCATAAGTGTCGTCTGGTGAGTTCTATAAAAAGGGATGTCAAGAAAAAAGTTCTGCCTCGACCGGAGTCGAGATGTTTTCTCGAGATCCAGCCCACTGGAATTAGGCTTCCCTGGAGAAGTTTGACTTGTGCCCATTCTCATAAGTGTCGTCTGGTGAGTTCTATAAAAAGGGATGTCAAGAAAAAAGTTCTGCCTCGACCGGAGTCGAGATGTTTTCTCGAGATCCAGCCCACTGGAATTAGGCTTCCCTGGAGAAGTTTGACTTGTGCCCATTCTGATAAGTGTCGTCTGGTGAGTTCTATAAAAAGGGATGTCAAGAAAAAAGTTCTGCCTCGACCGGAGTCGAGATGTTTTCTCGAGATCCAGCCCACTGGAATTAGGCTTCCCTGGAGAAGTTTGACTTGTGCCCATTCTGATAAGTGTCGTCTGGTGAGTTAGCGGAACCGTCGAGTTTGCGAGAGCAACAAGCGAATGGCGACTCAAGGTCAACCATGGTTCTATCCGAGGCTCGTGGCCTATGGCTATTTCTGGTTATCCGAGGGGGCATAACGTGTAATGGGTGACTCGGTGCGAATGCACACAGGGCCAGATCTCATTGACTGATACTTCCCTCGAACCGAGCATCTCGAGAAACCGACTCAACCACTAGCAGAGGGAAACTCTTCGAATGGAAGTCTGTTCACCAGCGATGCTCAAGCTGCTTGTCGCTGCAACTGTTTGGGGTCGAAACTCACTCCTTTCTTCCATATGATTAAAGTGATAGCGGCAATCTTCCGTGCCAGGGTGAGACGGGCCATGCTGGGCCGCATCCCTTTCTCCACCAGGGCAGCATAGAAATCCTGCAGCGGCCCGGGGCGTTCGATGGCCGAGATGGCCGCCCCCTTCAAGAGATTTTTCAGATCGTGATTATGGTTTCGATTCAGACCACGCACGGTGATGCGCTCGCGGTTGCGTTGCCGTTTCCCGCGCACAATGCGGTACTCGCCGCTGTCATAGGTCTGGACGGCAAAACCGCTGTAAGCCCAAAGCTGGCGCTTGGTCCGGAAGCGATGGGGTGTCTGCAGTATGGCCACCAGCAGGGCGGAGCGAATCGGACCGATCGCAGGAATCTGGCGAAGCAATTTCACTGCCGCATGCTTGCGACTTTCCCCTAAGAGCTCGCGTCGTGCTGCCTGGCGCACGGGTTCGAGGCTATCCAGTTGCTGGTACAAATGCTCGGCTCGAATCCTTACCGCTGGTTCCACCAGCTTGGCTAGCCACTCGGCACGATGACGGCGGCTATAGACGCTCGTGCCCCCACAGGGAATGGCCCAACTTCGGTACACCGACTTAATCCGATTCATCACCCGGGTACTATCCTTGGTGAGGGTCAAATAGCTCCGCCCCAACTCTTTTAAAGCACGGGTTCCATGCTTCCCGTGGTACACCGCCTTGACTTGGTTGGTGCGTAGTAGCTCCGCCAGATTGCGTGCATCCGCCCGATCGTTCTGGTTGCCATCCCTCATCAGAGCGTTCTTGCGCGGATCGCAGACCACCAGCCGGCTGACATGGGGCTTCAGCAGATCGTGTAACCAGGCAGCTAAGATCCCTTCCTCGAAGGTCAATGCCAGGGTTCCACGCAGTCCTTGAATGAAGTCCAGAATCGTGGCTGCCTTGGTTTCCAGCACGCATTCCATGAGCAACTTGCCCTCAGCATTCTTCACCGCAGCGGAAATGGTGGCGTCATGCACGTCCATGCCGATATACTTCTCTTGATTCATAAAGGTGCTCCTTTTCGGTAAGTGTGGTTTTCTGACGACTCACAACTTACCGCAAAAGTGGGCGCCTTTTTATATTGCGTGTAATGGCGATGTTTCACCAACTATCGAGTTTACTGTACAGAATTGACCATTTTTCTTGTGCGGATTGAAGCATTATTCGACAGCTACGAAGCGCAAGAAGCCTACTCTCAAACGGGTGCAAGCTGTCCGTTGACCGACTTGTGGCGTGGGGTCAGGCGAGAAGTGGGAACTCAGTCCGGGACAGCCCCGTACCGTGCCGCATCATGACCGACGTGTGATTGTATCGGATTGAGTGTCGCGCCTACCGAACACCCATGATCAATTTTGAACATCTAGACGATCCAGCTATCGGTACGTACGATTGCAATCGCTGGCTAATTTATTGATTTGATTAAGGGTTCGAATGTCGAGTGAACGTATTCTCGGTCTTACCGCCGCAGTTCTCCGCAAGAAGTTCCGTACTGGGATGTCTGTTCGGAACTACAAAGACAATGAGATCGTCTTTTCGCAAGGGGACACAGCTGACGCTATCTTTTACATCCAGAGCGGCGCGGTGAAGCTCACAGTGGTCTCGGCTCGTCACAAGAAAGCTGTGATTGCTTTCCTCCGGCGAGGTAGCTTTTTTGGCGAAGGCTGTCTCGGGGGACAATCTCTGCGGATTTGCACCGCGAAATCAGTTGATCAGTCCGAAATCGTCCGACTGCGAAAGGGAAGCACTATTCGCACGCTCAAGAGAGACCCACAGTTTGCAGGGCTGTTTAATACGTATCTGCTTTCCCGGATTATTCGAATCGAGGAAGACTTGGTGGATCAGTTCTTCAATTTCAGCCAAAGGCGGCTGGCTCGGGTTCTATTGCTGCTTGGGGACATTAACGAGGGATCAAAGCCGGAGTGCCCCCTGAAGGTGAGCCAATCAACTTTGGCGGAGATGGTTGGTACGACCCGCGCAAGGGTCAGTAAATTTATGAATGAGTTCAAGAAGAAGGACTTCGTCCGCTACAACGGGGGTTTGCAAATAAATGGCAAACTGCTCGCTGCTTTCCTGCAAACTCGACCCATGTCCGTTGCCACGAAAGCGTAGACCCCCCGCCCAGAAGGGTCCGCTTTCGGTGGAAACTCGTCACCCACTCGTCACTCAAAACTTAGTATTCCTGAAAGCACTGTCGAGCGCGGAAATGTCAAGGACAGGATTGTTGACGAAACCATAACGCTCAAAACCCCGGTCATGGCGGTCAATGAGTGCCTAAGGCGATTTTGCAACACTAACCTTGTAAAGAAGTGTGCAATTTTGCACAGGTGCGCTATACTAGTGTAGAGTTTCGTAGGACGACTTCATACCCCTCATACCCGTCCTTTTCCCTTCATTTTTCATAAACAGTTCAGGGAGTCCCCGGCACTGGTTCCGGGACTCTCTTAACGAGGGGGAACCGACTATGGCTTTCTTTGCATCGGCTAAGAAAAAACGTGATTTCGACCCCAAGATTTTCCTCGCCACCATCGGCGAGGGTAGGAAAGCTATGCTCTTTCCGGAGAAGGAAACCATCTTCGCGCAAGGGGATCCCGCAGACGCGGTGTTCTATCTGCAGACGGGCAAGGCAAGACTCACTGTTGTCTCCGCAACGGGCAAGGAAGCAACGATCGGCATATTGAGTGATGGGAGTTTCTTCGGTGAAGGTTCGCTTGCAGGCCAACCTCTCCGCATGGGCACTGCAACCGCGATGACGGATTGCGCTGCTCTGCGAATTGAGAAGAAGGCGATGGTGGACACGCTTCACCGGGAACACACTCTTTCCGATCTTTTCGTCGCATACTTGTTGACACGGAACATCCGATACGAAGAGGATCTGGTTGACCAACTGTTTAATTCCAGCGAAAAGAGACTGGCCCGTGCGCTTCTTATGCTCGCTCATTTTGGCAAGGAAGGGGTTCCTGAGACCGTGGTTCCGAAGATCAGTCAGGAAACACTGGCAGAGATGATCGGCACCACCCGTTCGCGCGTGAGCTTTTTCATGAACCGGTTCAGAAAATTGGGCTTCGTTGACTACGACGGTGGAGGCTTGCAAGTTCATAGCTCACTTCTCAACGTCGTTCTCAACGATTAGCTTCCGCACGATCTACGACTCCACCCGTCTGTTCGCCCCTACCTTAGGGCCTACCTGACAGTATTGTCAGCATCCGACAGCACGGCTTATAAGGTCAAGTCTTGGCTATCACGCTTAATCCATTCGCCCTACTTTCGCTCTCGCCCTTGATACGCTTTCTGCATGGCATTCCAGCCGATGCCGCTCTCGCGCAAACCTGCGCCCTTCGATCACCCAGAGTGGGTCTTCGAGTTGAAGTACGACGGGTTCCGGTCACTCGCCGTCATCCAGAACGGTCGCACTGAACTCATCTCGCGCAACGGACACCCATTCAACTCGTTCGACATACTTCGGAAAGCACTGACTGCACCGGGTGACAGCAAGACCGTACTGGACGGAGAAATCGTTTGTCTCGACAAGCGCGGAAGACCCCGGTTCAACGATCTGCTCTTTCATCGGGGCGAGCCATGCTTCTTCGCATTCGACCTGTTGATGGCTGACGGCAAGGACTTACGGACTGAAAGACTGACAGACCGTAAACACGAACTCAGGCGTCTGTTGTCCAAGGTCTCAGAATGCAGAATGCGATACGTCGAACACGTCGAGCAATACGGCACGACGTTGTTCCGTCGTGTCTGCGAGATGGATTTGGAAGGAATTGTGGCGAAGCACAGCTTTGGAAATTATGTTACGGAGCGGGAGAGAACGACGTGGTTCAAGATCAAGAACCGGGCTTACTCGCAGATGGAAGGGCGGGAGAAGCTGTTCGAGCGGGAACGCCACAAAGAGCCTGTCCCGGGTTGGCATTCGTGTGAGCTAGCGTGTGCGGAGTTGGAAGATGCCTAACTGTCAAATCGAATATGGCTCAAGTGATAGCGACAACGGAATGCCCTGCGGTAAGCCAGCCGTCACGAATTGTGCCGATTGCGGAACCTCGATTTGTTCTGATTGCTGCGTCGAATGCTGCGGAGATTCATTCTGCGGTCAATGCTACGACTATCACGTCACGTATGACTGCGTCCGTAAGCCTGTTCAACCCGAACACCGTACATTCCCAAGCGGCGGTTTCTGGCCCGTCACCCGACGTTAAATGGTGATCCGCAGCAGGTCTCAATGCACCCGTTCCGCTGAGTTCGACGGAAGGTCGTATTCCTGACTGAATGTAGGGTCTTTCCGCCATTCATTTCCCGTGCCTGTCGGATAAATCCCTTCAGGGCGGTTAGGGAACTTCGGGTCAGCCTTCAGGTAGACGTGGTCGGGAGCCTTCGCTAAGGCGATGACAGACACGCCTGCCTCGGCGATTCCGCAAGACTCCGAAACGAAGAGCCGCTGGCACGATTGGGTAGTTGCGCGAAGATCACCTGCCTGCTATATTCCGCACGTCGGAGTCTGCATGTAACTTCTTTTACTTGTTGTTTGCCTTTTGCACCTACTGGACTCGCTTGGGGTGCGAGGGGTCGGCAGTTCAAATCTGCCCGTCCCGACCAATTCTAGATAGGTTTTGATTTTGGGGGATTTGCCAGTTTTGGACCCATCTGCCTGCTGGCTGATCTACGGGGCCTCCCAGTCCAGGGCATAGATCTGCTGGTTCCCGGTACTGCGCAACAACAGCGGCGCGTCCCCCGGACCCAATCCGAACCATTCGCTAAATGCTCCACGCGACGGCTACCCCTAAGATCGGCGACCTTCTGGATTTTGCTATCGGCAGTGCGATACGGTCTTGCCGATCATCGATTCGCGCCATGTTAGGTGGAATGCGAAGGCTAGTCAATCAAAGCGGAGCAAGTGCCAACGCTCAAAAGTGGGTTAGACAAGTTTACCCTTCCGCAGGGCTCCAGTGAGCTTCTTCAGGCAGAGAAAGGTCGAAAATCGTCTGCCAAGGCGACCAATTCATTCGCTCAACTTCAGGTTCCATGTTTCGCCCTTCGGCGAAAGAGCGCGAAGGATGGTGCAGCCGGGCCGAAAGCGTGGCGTCAAATGCCGGGGACAGACCGGACGTATCCCCCCCCTCTGTGAAAATGCAGAGCACTTATAACAAGTGGTTCCCGGAGTTGATCACTAGTTTTGCTTCGGGGTCTTAGCCAGGAGCCAGACGAATAGACCCACAGCGATCCAGGCGGCAAGAGCCAGGGCAATGTTCCACACGGGCGCAAGATAGCAAAGCCGCTTGCGGCTCATCTAAAAAATCGCAACGAGGTCGGTCTTCCGACCGAATGTTCCGTCAAGTCGAGTGGCCCATCTGCCCCCGGTGAGGAGCGTTCCCCCCTCGCTTGCAAATGGCCGGCAGCGAGTGGAGAATGGCGCGGGGATTATCGGATGGGGTGGGCGGATGATAAGCCGCGAAAGCTCGGCGCGGTTGCACCCTGGCTGGTTCTGCTGGCAGTTTCCCTTCTGATCAATTACATCGACCGCGGCAACCTGTCGCTCGCGGCGCCGCTGCTCAAAGACGAGTTGCACCTTTCGGCCTGGCAGCTAGGGATCCTGTTTTCCGCATTCTTCTGGACTTACACCGCCCTTCAGTTTGGCATGGGCTGGGTGGTGGACCGCTTTGAGGTAAACCGGGTCATCGCCGTCGGCTTTCTGGTGTGGTCGCTGGCGACCGCGGCCACCGGGCTGGTGCAGGGATTCACCATGCTCCTGGTGATGCGGTTGATGCTCGGCATCGGTGAGTCTGTGACATTTCCCTCATGCTCGAAAATCCTCGCCCTGCACGTGGCGGAACCGTATCGCGGATTTGCCAACGGCATCATCATCGCCGGGATGAAGTCAGGGCCCGCGGTGGGAGCCCTGGGAGCCGGACTGCTTATGGGCAGGTACGGATGGCGCCCGGTATTCATCGGAATCGGGCTGCTCAGCCTGGCCTGGCTTCCGGCCTGGGGGAAGTGGATGCCGCGGGGCCAGTCGCCAGCCCATTCCGAGGCGACCGGAGTTCCTACCGTAGCCGGCATCCTGCGCCAGCGTTCCTTTTGGGGCGCCTGCACGGGACACTTTTGTGCCAACTACCTGTTGTATTTCATGGTCACCTGGCTTCCGTTCTATCTGGTGCATGAGCGCCAGCTTTCGGTGCACTCGATGGCCATCACGGCGAGCCTCTATTACCTGGTGGATGCGGCTGCGGCGATTGCCACGGGATGGTTTTCGGACTTCTGGATACGCCGCGGCTTTACCACAACCCGTGTCCGCAAATCGGCCATGGTGATCGGACACACCACTGCCGCGATCGCGCTGGCGGGTTGCGCTCTGGCCGGTCCGCATTCCTACCTGGCATGGCTTCTGGCGGCGGGAGTAGGCTCGGGAATGGCAGGCTCGGGCATCTACGCGTTTTGCCAGATCCTGGCCGGTCCCAAGGCAGCGGGAAGGTGGACCGGATTTCAGAACGGTTTCGCCAATCTCGCGGGCATCGTCGCGCCGGCGCTCACCGGATTCGTGGTGAATCGAGCAGGAAACTTCCAAATGGCACTTGCGATTACCTCCGCAGTATCGCTGGCGGGCGGCCTGGCGTGGGTTTTTGCCATCGGCCATCTCAGGGAGGTGATCTGGTCAGATCGCATAGTTCTTCCGGCTCCCGCAGTGTCGCCCTCCAAGCTGGAGTATTGATTCAGGCCCGGCCCCGGATCGGCCAAGCTGGCCGGGGCTGGCGTATGTCGCCATGCGCTTCGTTGCTTGAGTCCGAAGTGTCGGGCATGCATCTAGGTAGGCATGGCAGACCTGAAGAAATTCAACCTCGCCGAGACTATCGCAGTTCTGAGCCGAACGCCCGCAACCCTGGATGCCTGGTTGCGCGGGCTGCCCGACCTATGGGTGCGCGGCAACGAAGGGAAAGATACCTGGGACGCATTCGTGATCCTGGGCCATCTGATTGTCGGGGAACGCACTGACTGGATGCCGCGGGTGCGAATCATTCTTGAGAATGGAGAATCACGGCCATTCGATCCCTTTGACCGCTTTGCGCAGAAAGAGTGCGAAGGCAAGTCGCTGGAGCAGCTTCTGGACGAATTCGCCCGCCTGCGGCGGGAGAACCTGGCAGCGCTGCAGGCACTGAATTTACAGCCGGAAGATTTGCTTCGCAGAGGAAAACATCCAGCGCTGGGAGCAGTGACGTTGTCCGAACTTCTGGCCACCTGGGCGGTCCACGATCTCACCCATCTGCATCAACTATCGCGCGTGTTAGCCCACCAGTATCGCGATGCCGTCGGCCGGTGGAGCGTCTATCTGGGCGTGCTGAAATGCGCTGGTCACAGCGCGCTCCCTGGTCAACCAGCCGCCTTGGCTCAGGTTGTGGGCTGAGAGACCAGGCGCGGCTGCGTCGTGGTCGCGGGAGCCCGAGGGCTGGGCGCGGCTTCGGGCTGCGCCGGCTGAGTGTTCAGGTTCGAACCATTGTCGTCCAGGTGCGCGTCACCATTGACGTTGAAGTGCAAGGCTTCTGGATCCAGGGTTGGCGTGATCGAGTAGCTTGCCGAGGCATCGTAGTCACCCAAAGCGTCCGGAGCGTAAGACGGCGGATCGTTATATCCGATGTCAGGATAGTCCTGGTAGTAGTTGTACGATGGCCAGGGCGCGTACCAATAAGGGCCGTACCACCAGGGGTCCCATCCGTAAGCCCAACCCGGCCCCCAGTACGGCCAGCCCAGGCCAAAGCCCCAACCCCAACCGAAGCCCGCTCCAAAAAAGCCGCCGCCCCAACCGTAGTTGTAGTATCCCGGCCAAAAGCCTCGGTTCCAACCGTAGCCACGCCAGCCAAACCCTCGAAAGCGGTTCCCGCGCCAGCCCCAGTTATTGCCAAATCCCCGGCCACCGAATCCGCGAGAGCCGCCAAAGGAATTGAAGCGTGAGCCACCAAACAGATGTGTGCTCGATGCGAATCGCGCGTTGCCAAATGATCGGACGGAAGACGAACGCGATCCAGCGAAAGAATTGCGGTAAGTGGATCCGCCGAAGCGCGAGCCGCCGAAACCGGCGCCGCTGTGAATCGACCCTGATCGCGAACTCCGCCCTACGACGGAGCCCATGCCTGCCGAGCCCCTGGACGGGCCAAAGGAGTGCCAGGCACCGTCAGACCTTCCGCCGTTATGAGCGGAGAGACCCGAGGAGGCGAAGTTTCCTGAGCTGCGCCCACCGCTGAAACGCGAAGAACCGCCGGCGCTGCCGAAGGAATGCCAACGACCATCATTGATCGCGGAATGAAAATTCGACGAACGATTGCCGAACGAACGGCTGCCGGATGAACGGTTACCGAATGATCCGGAATTGCGTCCGGATGTGAATCCGCGGCTTTGCCCGGTCATGCCACGCGAGGAACCGAACCCGCCGTAGGATCCCCGGCCCGCTCCGAAACGTCCCGCTGCTGACCCGCCACGAAAGCCTCCGCCTCGGCTGTAGCCTCCTCCGCTAAACGATCGGGAGCCGCCACCGAAAGACCGCGCGCCCCCGAAGGAACTGCCACCGCGATATCCTCCGCCACCGGAGTGGAACCCTCCACCACCTCCGCCATGGAACCCGCCGCCTCCACCCCCGCCGTGAAAGCCACCCCCGCCGCCACCGTGAAAACCTCCACCACCACCGCCGTGAAAGCCTCCGCCTCCACCGCCATGACCACCACGCTGGCCGAGTGCTGTACTCGGCGTGAGTGCAAAAGTTGTGAAAGCAGCGAACGCGATGAGGGATTTAACCAGACCAAATCTGCTCATAACCTGTCCTTCCCCTGCGAGCGTGGTAGCGGACTTTCAATTGCAGAGTCTGCGACTGAACAAAGTCCCCGGTCGATCAAATTCTCGTCCCGGTCGGAGGAATAACCGCGGAAACCCGTGCCACTCGCGGAAACCGCCACTATTAAAGATGCAGCTGGAATGCCAATTGTCAGCTCGAACAGTGGGCAATCATTAACCCCAGTGTTCTCAAGATGTCAGAGCGGGCAAGAACATCTTGGAAAGGCGGCAATGCGAGGCTATGGTTGGCCCAATTCCACCACGGGTGGTGGTTTTCGGCCAGGGAGCGGAGAGTGACGAAGTCCTTCTGCTTCCTCCGTTCCCGTCTGGACTACCACTGCGAGCGCCCACGACTCGATGCGGTACACACTCATACAACTTTTGCTCCCTCTCAAGGGTTCAATATAGGTAGTAATAAGGCGGTCTGGAGGAAAGCTTGAAGACATCTCATTTTCTTTGTCGACGAAATCGTTTCACCCGCACCAAGGCGTTCTTTTCAATTCTGGTGCTGGTTTGTGCCATAGGGTTGCTGGCCAGCGCCCAGAGTGGCGAATTCAGCCCTAATCAGGGCGAGAGGGACGGTGTCAGCGCCGGGGGAAAGTGGATGGTGTTCCATTCCGAAGACAAGATGACGGGCGCCAAGAGGGTGCGCTTTGAGCTTCTGTCGGACAACTACCTGAAAGAAGACCCGGACTACAAACCGCGAATCCAATTCGTGTGCACCAATGGCAAGTACACCGCCGCCGATTTCAATCCCGGGATCCGTCTCGGTCCGCCCAACCGTCCCGGCTTCTGGGGACAACCGCAGATGGAAGTGATGGTAAGGGTTGACGACACGCACAGCTACCACGGCTGGAACTGGATTCGCAACCGCTTCCTCTCCATGGACAAGGGCACCACGCGTGAACTGATCGGGGCCCACATTCTCAAGGTGCAAATCCGCGGCCGCAACGGTCCGGAGATCGCGGAGTTTTCACCCGCCGGACTGGATCTCGGCCGGGTCAAGCAGGCTTGCGATTTGACTCCGAAAAAGACCAGCAAGGACTAAAGCCGGCTGTCATGCAGAGTGCCCGATTAGAACGCGCCGAGTCTGACCGGTTCCTCATTCAAAGCGAAGTGCAGTCATGGGGCTCACGCGGGTGGCGCGCCGGGCGGGTATCCAGACGGCCAGCAACATTCCTTGACGGATAACCATGTTGCGGATATTGGACGCCTGCGCGCCCAGCGCCATGCGGATGCCGAGTTCCTGCGTCCGTTGCTGCACTGAGTAAGCCATGAGGCCGTAGATGCCAATCGCGGCCATGAGCAGAGCGGACGATCCGAAGATGGTTAGCAACAGCATGTTGAAGCGCTGCCGCGAAGTTGCCACGACGACGATCTCATCCATGGTGCGGGTGTGAGCGACGGGTAAGCCCCCGCTGGCTTCGCGCAGCGCCACAGCCAGCGATTTGAATGCCGTGTGCGGTTCTACCTGGGTGCGGACAAACCACCATAGAGGCGCGATGCGGGAGTTGAGCGCCGTCACTTTATCCGGCATCTGCGCGATCGGAATGTACATCGTGGGAAAGGGAGGATTGTCGAGGCTGCCGGTATGCATGTCCCCGACGATACCGACGATCTGACGAGGCGGCTCGACGAATACCGGTCCCATGTTCGGGCCGATGAGCAGGCGGTCGGCGAGCGGATCGGCCTTGGGCCAGAATTGTTTGGCCATTGCCTGGTTAATGATCACCACGCCGGGCGCGGAGCCGTCGTCGTGTTCAGTGAAATTCCGGCCACGCAAGATGGGGACTTTCAGGGGTGTCGAAGTAACTCCAGGAAATGGGAAGATAGCCGCCCGCGCCGGTGGAGGGGTTGTCGCCCTTTGGCCGTCCCACGATATCAAAGGGCAGGCCGAATCCGCCTTCCAGCGGCAGGCAACAGGAGGCGGCGGCCAGGGTGACGCCGGGAACAGAGTTGAGCCGCTCCGTGCCGTCCCGGACTACACCCGAGGTTTTCTGGAACGGTTCTGCCCCGAGCGACATGGCCATGGTGACCACGTTGTGAGTATCGAAACCGGGATCGACAGCCTGGAGTTTCATGAAAGTACGAATGAGCAAAGTGGCGCCGATGACCAGGACCAGCGCCAGCGCCATTTCACTGATGACAAGAACAGAGCGGACTTTGCCGCCGCGAAAGCCAGTGCCGGAGCGGCTGTTGCTCTCGTTCAGCGCTGCGGCAAGATTGTTGCGCGATGCGCTGATGGCAGGGACCAGGCCAAAGAGGATTCCGGTGAGCACGGACACACCGAGCGTAAAGAGCAGGACGTTTACATCGAGCGTTACCGCCGATCCATTCTCGCCGATGCGGAGAATGCTCCCCGGGCTGATGGCAAGCAGCAGACCAACTCCGACAAAGCCCAGGATGAGGCCGAGAAACCCTCCTGAAAGCGAGACGACCAGGCTTTCGGTGAGCAACTGCCGAATGATGTGCCCACGACCTGCGCCCAGTGCGGCGCGCGTGGCGAGCTCGCGCTTCCTGGCAGTAGCTCGGATCAGTAGAAGATTTGCCACGTTGGCGCAGGCGATAAGCAAGACGAAGCTGACGGCCCCGAGCAGGACCAGGAGCGACAACCGTGTATCGCCTACGATGGTTTCCTGAAGAGAAGTTACGCCGAAACCGGCTTGTGGGCCGAGTCCACCGGGATAGGTGCGGTGGAACTGGTCCGCGGCGAGCTTCAGTTGCGCATCGGCCATCGGCAGAGAAATGCCAGGTTTGAGGCGCGCTGCCACCCCGAAATAGTGGGCCATGTCCTGCGAAGTAAGGTCAAATTGAAAGGGCAGCCAAAGATCGCCCACGGGTTCGGTGTAAAAGCCGCGCGCGATAACCCCGACCAGCAGGTAGGGCTGGCCATCCAGTTGAATATTTCTTCCGACGAGTCCGGGATCACCGCCGAAGCGACGCTTCCATAAGCCGTAGCTCAGCACGACCACGTTGCTGCCATGGGGACTGTCTTCGGCTGGGGTGAAGGTGCGTCCCAGGAGGACAGGCGCGCCAAACAGGGGAAAATAGTCGGCAGTTACATGGATGCCTTGTACCTGCTCGGGATCGTTTCCGCCCGTGAGATTGAGTCCGGCGCCGCCTTGATCGTAGCCTGCGACATACTGGAAAATGCTGGACTGTTGATGCCAGATGTTGAACTTGGGCACGTTAGCTCCGGGGAACGTTCCCTGCGGCCCGGTATTCATCAATTGCACCAGGGATTGCGGCTCGGGATACGTGAGCGGCTTGAGCAGGACGGTGTTGATAACCGAAAAGACTGCGGTATTGGCCCCAATACCTACGGCAATCACGATGACGGCAATGGCTGTGAAGCCCGGCATGTTGGCCAGCGAACGCAGCGCGAAGCGAAGATCGCGCCAGCCGTCTTCGATCCAGGGGCAGGGAGCGATAACGCCATACCTGATCGCGCATGCTTTCGGGATTGCCAAACTTCAGGCGTGCTTGACGGCGAGCCTCATCGGGAGACAACCCGCGCGCGATGTTGGCGTCCTGTTCATGCTCCAGGTGTGACTCGATTTCTGCGGCAAGGTCGGCGTCTTTTTTTTGCGTTGCGTAAAACGGCGAAGGCCCATGGCGCCTCCCTCTTTGACCTATTCGGCCGATTCTCCCAGAATGAGTCCGATGGCACGCGTCATGTGCCGCCATCGGCTGGTTGCAGCAATCAGATGCCTGCGCCCCTTTGCCGTGAGCTGATAGAACTTTGCCCGGCGTTTGTTTTCACTGAGGCCCCACTCGGAGGCAAGCAGGCCGCGGTCCTCCAGGCGGTGGAGCGCGGGGTAGAGCGAGCCCTGCTCGATTTCGAGCGCGTGCTCTGAGGTGTGCTCGATCACCTGGGCGATGGTGTGGCCATGCGCACGGCCCACCACCAGCGTACGCAGGATGAGCATGTCGAGCGTTCCCTGAAGGATATTGCCTGCTGCAGATGTCTCTTGTCGGGTCATCGGCGTGCGCTTCACTCGAATATCTATGGGAAGGCACTATACTCCCTTCGAAGGCCTCCGGAAAAGCACCCTCCTTTCCCCGGAAATCGCTGTAGTAGACAGGAAGCAAATGATCAGCCAGGACGAGCATCCAAGGGACCGGTCTGAAAAATCTGCATGAGGCTGATATGGATGGTTATCAGACAGCCGCCGTGTTCGTTCTGGTTGCGATACTGGCGTTCCTTCTTGCACTCCGCCCAACCACCAAGGCCCGCCATTGAGGAGTGTGGGGCGGACACTCTTGTCCGACGCTGTTGTCGTTGACTTCTGTCGTTAGCCTTTGCCTTGCCTTTGTCTTTAGCTTCTGACTTTAGTTCTTGCCGTTGCAACGTAATGTCTGCAGTCAAGCAACGGCCCCAACCAAGATCAACTCAAACAGCGTCGGACGGGAGTGTCCGACCCACACGCTCCACCCGAGGGATTCAGTCGCAGGGACTCGCACTCTGGTTACTTGTCCCCTCCACCCTTTCCGCGATGCAATGGGACAGCATGGGAGGGTGTTATGGGCCGAGCTCCTGGATTCTTAGGCATCGTCATTGTGATGGCGGTGGGAATATATCTCTATTCGATCCAGTTGAAGACTGCGTCTGCGCCCGGCGGGGCCAGCACTCCAACCGGAACCGCGAACATCGTGGGCGTGAAGAATGATCTGATCAGCATCGCCAATGCCGAGCGCGGGTACTTCGCCACGGAACAAAAGTACGCATCGCTCGATGAGCTGGTTTCGGCGAAATACATCACCATCGAGAGACAAAGGCCTCCTTACACTTACAATGTTGAGACCACATCCAGCGGCTTTCGTGTGACCGCCACGCGTGACAGTGCAGGCGCCCCGGCGCAGCTCTGGATTGATGAAACCATGCAAGTCCAAGCGTCGAATTGAGAGTTTGCTCGGGCTTGCCGTCATCCACTGGCAAAATGCTGTCGAGGTACCTCAGGGGCTGAAGCCTATTAATCTATTTGCATGCCTGATTGCAGGGCTAAGGCCCTGCTCCACCCATCGGAGAATCCCATGCGCCCTGATCACGAGCGGCTGACCGCGATTTGATGCGCGCTGTATCATCTAGCGATCAGTATGGCGAATTCCACGAGGCGCATCCTGGTTACCGGAGCTGCGGGCAAAGTGGGCAGCCATTTCGTTGCCCACATTCTGCGGTCTGATCCTGATGCGAAAATTCGGGCGCTGTGTCACAACCGGATACTCGAGCCACAGGAGCGTCTGGAAATCGTGCGCGGAACAATCTCGGACCGGGAGGTTGTGCACGCGGCCATGCAGGGAGTCACCCACGTCCTGCACTGCGCCACCTGCAAGGAAACTCCCGATGACGTGATGGACGTCACGGTCAAGGGACTGTTCTGGTTGTTGGAAGAGTGCCGTACCAACGCGACTTTCAAACAGATTATCCTGATCGGTGGCGATGCTGCTTTGGGACATTTCTTCTATCCCCATCCCCTGCCGATCACTGAAGAGCAGAAGCACAGCGCTTATCCCGGCTGCTACGCGCTCTCCAAAGTTCTCGAAGAAGTGATGCTGGAGCAATACTTTATCCAGTACGGCCTCTCCGGCTGCTGCTTGAGGGCGCCCTGGATCATGGAGAAGGACGACTTCAAGTATTCGTTGTCCTTCGGTGAAGACGTTTTCGGAGGGCCGCGATGGCGCGACCTGGTGGGGGCCAAGCGCGCCGACGAGTACGTGAAGAGCGGAGCGGTCCCGCTGATGCTCGACCCGAAAGGGAAGCCGGTGCAACGCAACTTTGTGCACGTGAGCGATCTGGTAGGGGCAATCATGCGGGCCCTTGACCATCCCAAAGCGCACCAGCAGACTTTCAATATCTGCATGGACGAACCTGTGGACTACCGGCACGTGGCCGACCATCTGCAGGAAACGCGGGGGTTTCCCATGGTGGAGATCGAGACCCCGTTCTGGTCCACTTGGCTGGACAACGCCAAAGCCAAATTGCTGCTGGGCTGGCGACCGGCTTTCGACCTGAAGCTCCTGATTGAAGAAGCCTGGAATTATCAGCGGGCGGAATCCGACCCGCGCCGGGTCTGGTATCCGGGATAGTCTCTGGAACGCTCGACCACCATGCACATTGATGCTCACCAACACTTCTGGATCTATGATCCGCGCGAGTATGACTGGATCGATGAATCAATGGCAGCGCTACGCCGTGATTTTCTTCCTGAAGCGCTGAAACCGGAACTGGAGCGGGCCGGGTTCGAGGGATGCGTTGCGGTGCAGGCGCGGCAGACCATCGAAGAAACACGCTGGCTTCTCGAACTGGCAGCTGCATCGCCATTTATTTTGGGCGTGGTCGGTTGGGTTGATTTGCAGTCTCCAGAGGTGCGGTCGCAATTGCAGGCCTTCGCCGGGAATCCCAAGATGGTTGGAGTTCGCCACGTGGTGCAAGGCGAACCCGACGACCGATTCCTGCTTCGGCCGGAATTCTGGCGCGGCATTTCCGCGCTGGAAGAGTTTGATCTAGCATACGACATTCTGATCTATCCCAAACATCTTCCCGTAGCGGCCGAGTTCGTACGGCAATTTCCCCGCCAGAGGTTCGTGCTGGACCACCTGGCCAAACCTCCGATCAAGAGTGGAGCGCTGCAGCCCTGGGAGCGCGGAATCAGGGAGCTGGCGGCGTTTCCGAATGTCTCATGCAAATTGTCCGGACTGGTGACGGAAGCGGACTGGCAGCAGTGGAGGCCCGAACACATGGCGCCCTACCTCGACGTTGCCTTCGATTGCTTGGGAGCGGAACGCCTGATGATTGGGTCCGATTGGCCGGTGTGCACCGTGGCCGCGCCCTATGCCAGGGCGATGGGAGTGGTGAAAGATTATCTTGGCCGCCACTCGATCCATGTGCAGGAGGCAATCATGGGAGCGAACGCACAACGATTCTGGAAGTTGAAACCGCCGCCGGCGCCGGATCGATAGAAACGCGGTTTGTCAGGGTTTTTGGTTCGTCGGCACGGTGCGGTTGAGGTCTTCCGCTCTGCCATTGACCTCAGAGGATTCGATCCACCCCACTCCGTGGAACCGCAACCAGCCCTGGGAAACCGCCTGTTCTACAATAGACAACGATGCCCGACCGGGTCCTGCAACTCGATGCCAGGGACAACGTCCTGATTGCACTCACCGATCTCAACCAGGGTGAGCAGATTGAATCCGCCGGCGCAGCCTACACCCTGGTTTCGAGCGTGCCCGCCAAACATAAGTTCGCGACCCAGGACCTTGCCGCCGGCGCTGATGTGATCATGTACGGCGTGCTCGTCGGCAAGGCCGCGAAACCCATCGGCCGAGGCGAGAGGCTGACTACCAGCAACGTTTCGCACCAGGCTTCTGATTTCCATGAGCAGTCGGGCCAGTACCGCTGGCAAGCGCCTGATATTTCGCGCTGGAAGGACCGGACCTTTCTAGGTTACGCCAGGCCCGACGGCCAGGTAGGCACGCGCAACTACTGGCTGGTAGTCCCCCTGGTGTTCTGTGAGAACAGGAACATCGGCGTTCTGAAGCAGGCCTTTGAAGAAGAGCTGGGTTTTGCGGCGCCGCAAGTGTATCGCCGCCAGGTGGCCGAACTGGCGAAGCTGTACCGCGAGGGCAAACTGGACACCGCCGGGACCGGCAGCTCCTCCGGAAATGGCTCGGAGCCGCAGCGTTCCCGAGTGTTTGAGCACATTGACGGCATCAAGTTCCTGCTGCATGAGGGCGGGTGCGGAGGCACCCGTGAAGACGCCAACAATTTGTGCGGGCTGATTGCGGGATACATCAATCATCCCAATGTTGCTGGGGCCACGGTGCTCAGTCTGGGGTGCCAGAACGCACAGATTGCAATCCTGCGGAACCAGATCGAAAAGCGCAATCCGAATCTCAATAAGCCGGTAGTTATTTTGGAGCAGCAACAAAGCGGCACTGAAGCGACCATGCTTTCGGACGCCATCCGGCAAACGTTTCTGGGCCTGGTCGAGGCCAACAAGGCCAGGCGTTCTGCGGCTCCGCTTTCTCAACTGTGCCTGGGTTTGAAGTGCGGTGGATCGGACGGATTTTCCGGACTCTCTGCCAATCCTGCCATCGGACACACCGCCGACCTTCTCGTAGCCCTCGGGGGCCGGGCCATTCTGTCCGAGTTTCCAGAATTGTGTGGGGTGGAACAGCAGCTGATCAATCGCGCCACGCGAAAGGAAGTCTCCGACCGGTTTGTGAAGTTAATGCGAGACTATCAGGCCCGCGCCCGGTCGGTTGGATCGGGTTTCGAAATGAATCCGTCGCCGGGAAACATCCGCGACGGCTTGCTGACCGACGCCATGAAGTCCGCTGGCGCCGCAAAAAAAGGCGGTACGTCTCCCGTGGCCGCGGTATTGGACTATCCCGAATACTCGACTGTACCGGGACTGCACTTGCAGTGCACGCCGGGAAATGATGTGGAGTGCGTGACCGCACAGGTAGGCGCGGGAGCCAGTGTGGTCCTGTTTACCACCGGGCTGGGTACGCCGACGGGGAATCCGATCGCGCCCGTGGTCAAGCTCTCTACCAATTCATCCTTGGCACGCCGCATGAATGACATTATTGATATCGACACGGGCGGCGTAGTTTCGGGCGACACCACTATCGCTCGCATGGGCGAAGATATCCTGGAACTGGTGATCAAAGTGGCCAGTGGCGAGGTCAGGACGAAAGCCGAGCTCAACGCGCAGAATGATTTCATTCCTTGGAAGAGAGGCGTCTCGCTCTGAGTCAACCGCCAGCCAATACCCATCTCAGACTCGACGGCAAGGTTGCCCTGGTGACCGGCGGCGGCAGCGGCATTGGACAAGCGATTGCCCTAAAGTTTGCCGCGCACGGGGCCGCGGTACACGTCCTGGATGTGGGTCTCAGCGCCGCCGAAGAAACTTGCCGGCAGATTGCTTCCGCACGGGGAAAGGCCGCGGCCTGCGCCTGTGATGTTACCGACCAGAAGCAGGTAAAAGAGACGTTCGCACAACTAGCTGCACAAGGTCCGCTCTCCATTCTGGTAAACAATGCGGGAATCTCGCATATTGGCACGGTCGAGAGCACCACGGAAGCGGACTTCGATCGCCTGTTTCGCGTGAATGTGAAGGGTTACTACAACTGCATGCAGGCGGCAGTCGCCGCCATGAAAAGCAAAGGCGGGGGCGTGATCCTGAACATGGCGTCGATTGCGGGTTCGGTCGGGCTGGCCGACCGCTTTGCCTATTCCATGAGCAAGGCCGCTGTGATCTCGATGACTTATACCGTAGCCCGGGATTGCTTGGCTTACAAGATCCGCTGCAACTGCATCTCGCCGGCCCGGGTACACACTCCATTTGTCGATAATTATCTGCGCAACACTTATCCCGGGCACGAGGGGGAAGTGTTTGAGAAGTTGTCGCAGGCGCAGCCCATCGGAAGAATGGCCGAACCCAGTGAAGTTGCCGCGCTGGCGCTTTTCTTGTGTTCCGATGAGGCGTCCTTTATCACGGGAGTGGACTATCCGATTGACGGAGGCTTTTTCAATCTCCATGGTTGACGCGCGCACCTGAAAACGGCATGGACCTCGAACTGAAAGACAAAGTCGTAATCGTGACTGGCGGGGCCAAGGGAATTGGCGCGGCCATTGTCAGGTTGATCGCCAGCGAGGGTGCGGTGCCGGTGATCGTGGATCGCGATGCCGCAACCGGCGCTCAACTGCAGAATGAAGCGCGGAGCCAGGGTGCAGGCTGCGGCCTGGTCACGGTCGAGCTCGCGAATCCTGAAGATTGTTCCCGCGCTGTGGAGCAGACGGTTAAGATGTTTGGGCGGCTCGACGCGCTGGTCAACAATGCGGGCCGCAACGACAAAGTCGGCCTGGAGCAGGGAAATCCGCGCGAGTATGTGGCATCGCTGGAGCGTAACCTGGTGCATTACTACAGCATGGCGCACTACGCTCTGCCCCACCTGAGGCGGGCCAGGGGAGCGATCGTCAATATCGGATCGAAAACCGCGGTCACCGGACAGGGTGGCACTTCCGGCTACGCATCCTCAAAAGGCGCTGTGATGGCGCTCACGCGGGAATGGGCTGCAGAACTGCTGCCCTACAACATCCGGGTTAATACTATTCTGCCGGCGGAAGTGATGACCCCGCTCTACCGGGAGTGGCTGGCCACGTTTCCAGATCCCCAGGAAAAACTCAACGCCATTCTTTCGAAAATCCCCTTGGGCAAGCGCATGACGACCGCAGACGAGATTGCCGCCATGGCGGTTTTTCTGCTCTCCGGCAAATCGGGGCACACCACCGGTCAGCATATTTTCGTGGACGGCGGTTACAGCCACTTGGACCGGGCTTTGACCTGAGGAGGGCAGGCACCAGGTTTCGGACCTCGTTGGATCATGTAACAGAGCTGCAGATCCTTTGGTAACTGTTCGCTGCATTATTCGCGGGAGGCGAGTCTATGGGAACGTCAGGCCGTACGAGGATGTGCGTGTTGGGCAAGGAGTTTTTACTAGTTGGTGTCGCCAGCGGTCTTTTCGCTGTGTTCGGTGGATGGTCATTTGTGCAGCCGGTGGCCGCGCAGAACGCTTCGACCACGCAGTACCCTTCGTACCCCAGCGAAACGCCGCAGCAGTTTGAGCCCAGGACCGACAGCTTTGACTACATCCGGCGCGAAGTGATGATCCCTATGCGCGATGGAGTCAAGCTGTACACGGTCATTCTGGTGCCCAAAGGTGCCAAGGGGGCACCCATCCTCCTCACGCGAACACCTTACAGCGCAAACGAGCTCACCAGCCACGACCCGCGTGGAGGAGAGGAAACGAACGCGGCCCCCAGTTCCCATCTGGGCCCGATTCTGAACGGCTATGACAACGCTACGGAGGTAATTGTCGAAGGTGGCTACATCCGCGTGGTGCAGGACGTGCGCGGAAAATATGGCTCCGAAGCCGACTACGTGATGAATCGCCCCCTGCACGGGCCGCAGAACCCGACGCCCGTGGACAATTCCACCGATACTTACGACACCATTGATTGGCTGGTGAAAAACATTCCGGAAAGCAATGGCAAGGTCGGCATCCTCGGCATTTCATACGATGGGTTTCTGCCCTTGATGGCGCTGGTCAACCCGCACCCGGCGCTTAGAGTTGCAGCGCCGATGAATCCCATGGTTGATGGCTGGATGGGTGACGACTGGTTTCACTACGGCGCGTTCCGCCAGCAGAACATGTCTTACATCTACGAACAGGAAGCCACGCGCAAGAACGACGCCAAGTGGTGGAGCAGCAACTTCGATGACTACGACATGTTCATGCAGGCCGGGTCGGCGGGAGAGCTGGGGCGCATCCGCGGACTGGAGCAGGTCGGATTCTGGCGGAAGATTCTTGAGCATCCCACTTACGACGCCTTCTGGCGCGACCAGGCCGTTGACCAGATTCTTGCGGCCCAGCCGCTGAAAGTCCCGGTAATGCTGGTGCACAGTCTGTGGGACCAGGAAGACATCTATGGTGCGATCGCGGTGTACAAGGCCATCAAGCCCAAGGACACGAACAACGATAAAGTTTTCCTGGTGATGGGCCCCTGGCATCACGGGCAGGAAATCGACGATGGCAGCACGCTCGGCGCCTTGAAATTCAACAGCGACACCGGACTTTATTTTCGCCAGAATATTCTCCGACCATTCCTGGACCAGTATCTGAAAGATGGCGCGTCTAAAGCCGACATTCCACCGGTGACCGCGTTTGAAACCGGCACCAACACCTGGCGGCGGTTGCCCGCGTGGCCGGCCGGCTGCGCCAGTGGTTGTACGGTGAAACCGACGGCGCTTTATCTCACTGCCGGTTTGAAGCTGGGCTTCGCGGCCCCGAAGGCTGGCGATACTGAATTTGACGAGTACATCTCAGATCCAGCCAAGCCCGTGCCTTTCCGGGCGCGCCCGATTCAACCTGTGGGCTACACCACTGGCTACACCTGGGCGCAATGGCTGGTGGACGATCAGCGCGAGGCTTCCGGGCGTCCCGATGTATTGGCCTTCGTCTCCGACACCCTGCAGGCGCCGGTAAAAATCAGCGGGCAACCTGTGGCCAATCTGATCGCTTCGACCAGCGGCACCGACTCAGACTGGGTGGTAAAGCTGATCGATGTGTATCCCGACGAAGTGGCCGGACAGGCGGCCATGGGAGGATATCAATTGATGATCTCGGCGGATGTTTTTCGCGGCCGCTATCGCGAGAGCCTGGAAACGGCCAAGCCGATCGCCTCCGGCAAGCCTCTTCTATACCGTTTCGCACTGCCCACGGCGAATCATGTGTTCCTGCCCGGACACAAAGTCATGGTGCAGATTCAGTCAAGCTGGTTTCCGCTGTACGACCGCAATCCGCAGACTTTCGTGCCCAGCATCTTCTGGGCCAAGCCTGGAGACTATCGGAAAGCGGAGCAGCGGGTCTATCACTCGAGCGCAGAATCAAGCTTCATCGAACTGCCCCTGGTCACGACACCCTGATATGTCATAGCATCCCGCCGGTCTGCACTTCGAGAATCGCGAGCGCCTGTTCCAGCTTGTGAATGGCTTGCCCGATTTCGGGATGTTCCGCCACTTTGCCTTGCAGGGCTTTCAGCAGAGTGTGAGCTCCGGCAACGTGCTCCGCGGCTTGCTCCGCCCTGGAGTCCGGCTTTGATTCGCCTTGAGTTTGCATTTGCGTCCTCTGTTCAGATTCTAAACCCTGCCGGATCGCGGCCTGATTGATCGCTCGTCCGGTACCACATTTTGATGTATAGTTTCGCCACTCGGGAACACGCCCTGTTAAAAAACACTTCAGGAGAAATTTCATGCGTCATAGTCCTTTGTCTTGGAACTTCGCAGGTCGGAGCGGACTGTCCATCTGCGCGTTGCTTCTTGGCGCAACCTCCGCCACCCCGGTAATCTGGGCGCAAAGCCCGTCATTGCGATACCTTCAGGCTTCCGCTCAAGCGGTGCAGTACCCGCCCGGACGTCCGCAGCCCGTCTCCACTCAGTGTCAGGATGCACTGACGGAACGGATCACCGCCGATGCGAGGCGGCGTGTGAGTGTTGATCTCGAGACCCGGAGCACCTACTCGTTATCCAATGGACGGCAAGGTCTGCGCGGCAGCCTCCGCTACGGGATTGGAAAGCCGAACAGTTGGAGGACTGCAAGCTACGACTGCGTGGTGGACGTTCGCCGGAATCGGGTGGAGCGGGCCACGTATGCCCCGCGGGCCAGCAGCGGCAATTGGCCGGGTGGTCCAGGATACCCCG
Source organism: Terriglobia bacterium (assembly GCA_963803605.1). GTDB lineage: Bacteria > Acidobacteriota > Terriglobia > Terriglobales > Acidobacteriaceae > JAIQFF01. Next base: position 48,686 of record CAWDNG010000017.1, on the reverse strand, counting down.
GAGGGCCTGGCGGTCCCGGCGTTCCAGGCTATCCCAGAGTCCGAGTGGATACATCGGGTGGGGGCACCTTCAACAGCGGGGCCGCTGGAAACGTCAGGATCACTCGCGGCTTCGTGGACAGCACGGGAGCGCGTCCGTCCGTTTCACTGAGAGGCGGAGACTTCATGATCACTTTCTATGGAGTGGTGGAGCGCTCCGATGGCGGTGGCTTCACCATGCGAATTACCGGTTCTGACCGCGGTTCGGCGCGAGGGACCGCCCAGGCCCGGCTCAACAACGACCGCAACGAGGTGGAATCGATTACCGTGAGCGGAAGCATGGGCAGGAACAGCTTCACGGGTAACTTCAGCCGATAGCGATTGCAGCCGAAGTTAGCGCCGGGCTGAGAGCATGCTGAGAATGTCTTTCAGTCCCTGGCGAATATACTTCAGCTCAGAAGCTGGGCGGGCTGGGAAGGGCAGGGGGTCCTGTTTCCTCTCAGTCTTGACTTCGGCCCGGAGGTGCTGCCGCGCACCGGGGATGGTAAAACCTTCTTCGTAAAGGAGTTGCTTGATCCGCAGCACATTCTCGACGTCCTTGCGGCGATACATGCGCTGGCCCGTGCTGCTTTTGATCGGTTTGAGTTGGGGAAATTCTGTTTCCCAGAAGCGCAGCACGTAAGCCGGCAGGTGGCACAGGCGGGAAACTTCTCCAATGCGGAAATAAAGCTTTTCAGGAATCAGGACATCGCGCGCAGCGGACTTGGCGTTGGCTCGGGTTCGTGGGCTCATCTTGAATTTCCGTAAGCCGCATTCATCGCGGGGGCGTTCTTTCCCATCCGCGTTTCTAGCATGACCGCGCCTCCGGGACAACCACATTCTAAAGGAATTCGCTGTTTCTGACCTCCGCAGGCCGGGAAAACAGCGCAAAGTGAGCGAGTGGGCTCCGCCCGGATGAGGATTGGGCAGTGTCGTACACTGGCGCATACGGGTTCAAACTTCAACATAGCCTGATCTATGCGAACCGATCCCATCGAACTGGAAATCTTCAAGAACATTTACCACACCATTGCCGAGGAGATGGGGGCGGCCCTGCGACGGACTGCGTTTTCGCCCAATATCAAGGAGCGGCGCGACTATTCCTGCGCCGTCTTTGATGCTCACGGAGAAGTGATTGCCATGGGCGATCACATGCCCGTGCATCTGGGTTCGATGCCGATGTCGGTGCGCGCGGCTATTGAGAGTCTTCCCCTGGGACCCGGCGACGTGGCCATGCTGAACGATCCCTTTCGCGGGGGAACGCACCTGCCGGACATCACTCTGGTGGCACCGGTATATATAAGGCATAGACGGCGAGGCCAAGGTGCCCGTGCGACGGCGGGCGAGGACGCCGGCGCTATACAAAATCGGCGTGGCAACTCTCCCGATTTCTATGTTGCCTCGCGAGCCCATCATGCCGATGTAGGTGGGACTTATCCGGGGTCGATGGGGCTGTGCCGCGAGATTTATCAAGAAGGGTTGCGTATTCCGCCGGTGCGAATCATGCATGCGGGAAAGATGGAACGTGATGTTCTGGCGCTGCTGTTGAACAACGTTCGTACTCCCCATGAGCGCGAAGGCGACCTGGGGGCGCAGATTGCAGCCTGCCACACCGGAGCCGAGCGCCTCCGCGAAGTTTGCGCGCGTTATGGGCTGGAGCGGGCCCGGTCCGCATCGCGAAAGCTGCTGGACTACTCGGAGCAGATGATGCGAGCGTTCCTGGCGCAGGTGCCACCGGGAACGTACCGGGCGGAAGACTTCATGGACAGCGATGGAATCAGCGACGGCCCGGTCAGGATTGTAGTGGCGCTGAAGTTTCAGCGCTCTGGTGGGCGAGGCGCCCGCGGCCATATGGTTGACGTGGACCTCACAGGTTCTGATCCACAGGTTCAGGGCAGTATCAATGCCGTCGAAGCCATCACTTACTCTGCCTGCTTCTATGTGTTCCGCTGCCTGCTGGCTGAAGACGTGCCGGCGACCTCCGGGCTGATGCGGCCGATCCGGGTGATTGCACCGTCAGGGACGGTGGTGAACGCGCGCCCTCCGGCGGCGGTGGCGGGAGGAAATGTGGAGACTTCGCAGCGCATCGTGGACGTTCTACTGCGGGCACTGGCACAGGCTGTTCCCGATCGCATTCCGGCGGCGGCTTCAGGAACCATGAACAATCTCACCATTGGGGGAATGGACCCGCGCACGCTCGAGCCCTTTGCCTACTACGAAACTATTGCGGGCGGCATGGGCGCTCGTCCGACCAAACCGGGTGTTTCGGGGGTACACACCCACATGACGAATTCGCTGAACACGCCGGCGGAAGCGCTCGAATACTCGTATCCACTGCGAGTGCGGCAATATTCTCTGCGGCCGGGAAGCGGGGGCGGTGGCAAGTATCGCGGCGGGGACGGCATTATCCGGGAAATAGAAGTATTGACCGAGGCCGAAGTGACCCTGCTGGCCGACCGCCGCGCACGCGGACCCTGGGGACTGAGCGGCGGGGCGGATGGTATGCCCGGGGAGGCTTCCGTGATACGGGTTGATGGCTCAATGGAAAAACTGCCCGGCAAATCGAATGTGAGGCTGAGTAAGGGGGATCGGATTCGGATTGGCACGCCGGGCGGCGGCGGTTGGGGAAAATCAGATCAGGATCACTGAATTACAGGAGGCGTGATGTAACGCATAAAGTCAGTAGGCGTTCTTTCTTGTGCCAAGATCTTGGGAGTCCTGGGGGTGCACGAAGGTAACTATTGAGAATTTGAGCCTTCGTGGTACTTCGTGCCCTTGGTGGTTCATGCATTGTGCCAGGTCATATCGTGAAACCATCCCCTACTCATTTTCCTTCTAAGCCCGGGCGCACCACGAGCGCGATGCTAAAATAGAGAGTTTGGCTGATCACTTCGAACTCACAGGTTGATTGATGCAGAAGACGATGCTCGCGGTGGTCAAGCCGGAAGCCGCGCCGGGCGCGGAGATTCGCGAAGTCAAAGTTCCGGCGTTTGGCCGGAACGAGGTGCTGGTCAAGGTCAAAGTTGCCTCCATCTGCGGCACCGATCTGCATATTTACGAGTGGGACCGCTGGGCCCAGAACCGGATACATCCGCCCTTGATCCCCGGGCATGAATTTTGTGGAGAGGTGGCGGCGTTCGGTGATGAAGTCACCAGCGTGAAAGAAGGCGACTTCGTCTCCGCCGAGATGCACGTCGCCTGCGGCAAGTGTCTGCAGTGCCGTACCGGAGAGGCCCACATCTGCCAGAGCGTGAAGATCATCGGCGTGGACGCAGACGGGGCGTTCGCCGAGTACGTGGTGATCCCGGAATCGAATATCTGGAAGCTCGATCCGGCAATCCCCCAGGAGTACGCGTCCATTCTGGATCCCTTGGGGAACGCGGTGCACTGCGTGCTGGCGGGCGAGATTGCGGCCAGGACAGTCGCCATCACCGGTTGTGGACCCATCGGTCTGTTTTCGATCGCGGTGGCGCGCGCAGTGGGAGCGACCACGGTGTTTGCCATCGAGGTGAATGAGCATCGCCGGCGCCTTGCCCGGGAGATGAAGACGGATTTCGCACTCGATCCCTCAAAAGACAACGTGCGTGCCATCGTAATGGAACAGACCGGCGGCTTGGGTGCGGACGTCGTGCTTGAGATGGCCGGCCATCCCAGTGCCATACGGACTGCTTTCGATGTGGTCCGGCGCGGGGGACGCATCTCTCTTCTGGGGCTGACCTCCAAGCCCATTTCCCTGAACTTCTCCGAGGACATCATTTTCAAGGGAATTACAGTGCAAGGCATCAGCGGGCGCCGGATGTATCAGACCTGGTACCAGATGACCGCCCTGCTGAAGGCGGGGAAACTGGACCTTCATCCCGTGATCACCGATCGTATCGGGATGAAGGATTTTTCCCGGGCCATGGCCCGATTGAAGACGGGCGAGGCCAGCAAGATTCTGGTGTATCCCAACGGGGCGAAGTAATCCAGTTTTCAGTTGTGAGTTCGTTGTTCTCAGTCAAATCTATTCATCGGATACAATTCCAGAACCATGCTTCGTTACTTCACTGCGGGGGAGTCTCATGGCGAGGCCCTGGTTGCGTTTCTTTCGGGGCTGCCTGCCGGACTGAAAGTGGACTTGGGTTTTTTGGACCGCGAACTGTGGCGCCGGCAGCAGGGCTTTGGGCGCGGCGGGCGGATGAAGATTGAGACTGACAAAGCTCACATTCTGTCGGGCGTGCATCACGGGGCAACCATTGGATCCCCGATCGCAGTCTTGCTGGAAAACAAGGACTGGAAGAACTGGCAGGAATCGCTTCCAGTGGAAGAAGGGGATTCGGCCAAACACAAGCGTGTGGCTTCGCCCCGTCCCGGGCATGCCGACCTGGCCGGAGCCCTGAAATACAACTTTTCCGAGGGCCGCTACGTGCTCGAACGTGCGTCGGCGCGAGAATCCGCAGCGCGCGCCGCCATTGGAGCTCTGGCCAAGTTATTTTTGCGTGAACTGGGAATCGAGGTGTTCAGCCACGTGGTGGCTGTGGGCAGCGCCGTGTTGAAGGAGGATATTTCCTGGGAACAGATTCGCAGCCTTTCGGAACGCGATGAGGTTGTCCTGAACTGCGCCGACCCGGAGACTGAACAGAAAATGAAAGAAGAAGTGGACAAGGTGCTGCGAACTGGAGATTCCGTCGGCGGCATTTTCGAAGTCGTGGGGCACGGGGTCCCGCCGGGGTTGGGGACTTACGCGCAGTGGGATGAACGGCTGGACGGTCTGCTGGCGGGCGCTCTCATGTCGCTGCAGGCGGTGAAGGCGGTCGAGATTGGAGCGGGAGTGACGGCAGCGTCCTCGCCGGGCTCCGCCGTCCACGATGAAATAGGATACGGAGCGGCGACTGGATTTACCCGCACCAGAAATAATGCCGGCGGAATTGAGGGTGGAGTGTCGAATGGCCAGGACATCGTGGTACGCGGATATCTGAAGCCGATTTCGACCCTGCGCCGTCCGCTGCAGTCGGTGGATTTCGCCACCCGGGAGCCAGTCAAGGCGGCTTACGAGCGCTCTGATGTCTGTGTGGTGCCGGCCGCCGGCGTGGCGGCGGAGGCCATGGTGGCATTGACTCTGGCCCGCTGCGCGCTGGAGAAATTCGGCGGCGATTCCATGACCGAAACATTGCGAAACTTTAAGGGATATCTGGAGCAAGTAAAGAATTACTGAGGCGCTCGACTAAACCTGCATGATCTATCCCATTGTGAAATTTGGAAATCCGGTACTGGAGAAATCTGCCGAACCGGTTACCGTGTTTGACGGCGATTTGAAGAAGCTGGTGGACGACATGTTCGAGTCGATGTACGCAGCCCATGGAGTCGGCCTGGCGGCTCCGCAGATCGGGATCTCGAAGAGGTTGGCGGTCATCGATGTTACTTTCAAGGAAGACCCGGACGCCAAGCTGGTGATTGCCAATCCGGAAATTATCCGCACCGAGGGCCGTCACACTCAAAATGAGGGCTGTCTCAGCATCCCCGAATTCCGCGAACCCGTGGCCCGCGCCCGCAAAGTGACCATCCGCGCCCAGGATGTTAACGGGAAGTGGTTCGAGAAAACTGGCGAGGACCTGTTGGCCCGCGCCTTTTTGCACGAAACCGACCATCTCAACGGCAAGCTGTATATCAGCCACATCAGCGCGCTCAAGCGTGACTTCATGAAGCGCAAAATCCGCAAGCTGATGAAAGCGGGAGAATGGTAGGAAGGCGGGCGTCGGGCGTCAGACCTCGGGCGCCGACGAGAGTGATTAGGTCTGAGGTCTCTGACTGCCGATGCCTTCTTCTCTCACTCTCGTTTTCTGCGGGACTCCGGCGTTTGCCGTGCCTACTCTCGAAAAGCTGGTTCAGGCCGGTTTTTCCGTGCCTTTGGTCGTGACCCAGCCGGACAGGCCCCGGGGTCGGGGCATGGAACTCGCGCTCTCGCCCGTGAAGCAGCGGGGCCTGCTCCTGGGATTACAGATCAGCCAGCCGGACAAGATCAGGAGTAACGAAGATTTTCGCGGGCAGTTGGCGCGAATCGCGCCTGACGCAATCATCGTGGTGGGATACGGGCGCATCATTCCACCGTGGATGATCAACCTTCCGCCGCTGGGGAACCTCAATCTCCACGCCTCCCTGCTTCCGAAATATCGCGGTGCGGCGCCGATCCAGTGGGCCATTGCCCGCGGCGAAAGCGTAAGCGGGGTCACCACCATGCGAATAGACGCCGGACTCGATACCGGAGACATTCTGCTGCAGAAAGAAATTCCGATTGCGCCCGAGGACACGGCGGTAACGCTGGCGCCGCGAATGGCTGCGATCGGCGCCGTGCTCATGGTTGAAACCCTGCGCGGACTGCCGGCTGGAACGGTGCGGCCACGCCCCCAGGACCACTCGAAAGCAACGCTGGCGCCCATCCTCAAGAAAGAAGATGGCCAGATTGATTTTCGCCTCACGGCCCGTGAAATCCTGAATCGCCTGCGCGGCTTTCAGCCCTGGCCGGGCGCCTACACCAGCTTTCGCGGGAAGAACCTCCATCTATGGGCAGCGCAGCCCGTCGAGCGTGTCGCGACGCCCGCAGAAATTATCGTGGAAAGCGGCCATCTGTTCGTGGGTTGCGGAACGGGCGCGCTCGAAGTGCTCGAAGTCCAACTCGAAGGGAAAAAACGCATGCCGGCCACCGACTTCATGCACGGCCATCAGCCCCGCAACGGCGAGAAACTTGGTCACTGAGAACCGGGAACTAATAGCTAGCAACTGAGGGTTTGAATTCATGCCCATTGCTCCCGCTCGCAGCGCCGCATTTGACATCCTCCTCCGCATTGAGCAGCGGGATGGCTACGCGTCCGAGCTGTTGCACTCGGACCCCTACACAAAACTCTCGACCGCCGACCATGGCCTGGCCACCGAACTAGTCATGGGAGTGCTGCGCTGGCGGTCGCTACTCGATGCTCAGATCATCCGATTCTCGGACAAACGACTGGAGAAGCTCGACACTGAAGTGCTTACGGCTTTGCGGCTGGCGGCATATCAATTGCAATTCCTTGACCGGGTCCCCGGGCGGGCCGCGGTGCATGAGAGTGTGGAGTTGGTGAGGCGTGCCCGCAAAACCTCGGCTGTTCCGTTTGCGAATGCGGTGCTGCGGAATCTGGCGCGAAGGTCCACCGCGGCCAGAGCCGCCACGGATGTGCCCTCCAGCGCAGCTCTGATTCGTGCTGCAGGCCAGGGAGGCGCCGTAGAACTCTCTCAGGAATTAGCGCATCCCCTCTGGCTGGTTGAGCGGTGGGCGAAGCAGTTCGGCTTTGAGCAGGCGCGGCAGATTTGCGTTTACGACCAGCATGCTCCGACGGCCGCGATTCGTTTCTCTGAACCAGAGACGGAAGCGGAACTGGAGCGTGATGGAATCGTGCTTGCGCCCGGCCAGTTGCTGAGTTCGGCACGCCGGGTCCGGGCTGGGAATATATCGGCCACGCGAGCCTTCGCCGAAGGCCGGGTTGTGGTCCAGGACGAGGCCTCGCAGTTGGTGGCGTTGCTGGTGGGCAAGGGATCGCGAATCCTGGATTGTTGCGCTGCGCCTGGGGGCAAGGCACGCGTGCTGGCAGAGCGGAATCCCAAGGCCGGAATTGTTGCGCTCGAGTTACATGCTCACCGCAGCCGGCTGCTACGGAAACTGGTTCCTGCCAGGAATGTGGAAGTGATCAACGCGGACGTGCTCGACTTCGCGGCGGGCGCAGATTTCGATCGGGTGTTGGCCGACGTTCCCTGCTCCGGCACAGGCACGCTGGCCCACAATCCTGAAATCAAATGGCGATTGCAGCCGGCGGACTTGGCTGACTTGCACGCGCGCCAGTTGGCAATTCTGCATGCCGCAATGCATCGTGTCGGACCGGGCGGGAAGCTGGTGTACTCCACTTGTTCGCTGGAGCCGGAAGAGAACGAACAGGTCGTCGAGAAAGCGCTCTCCGACGAACCTGAATTTTCGTTGCTCGACTCCCGCTTGGAACTGAAGCAACTGTGCGAGGAAGGCGAATTGGCGTGGAGCGATTTGGATTCGTTGGCGAGTGGCCGCTTTCTGAGGACCATTCCCGGCGTGCATCCCTATGACGGGTTTTTTGTTGCGATTTTGCAAAAGCGCTGACCTTCGCGCAGTTGGTGGGCCTATTCCATCATCACCGCAGAGGAGTTAAGACTCGTTGAATGGCGGGCAGAGCCTGCCCTGAGCGATGTCGAAGGATGCCCGCTGGACAGCCGGCGAGTCGCCGGCGTTACGAAGGCCGGCTAGCGCACTTCAAAACTTACGGTTGCTCCTGTGAGAACTTTCTCTCCAGCCGCTGGACTTTGGGTCACGATCGTGCTGCCCGGGAATGGGGGCGGCACGGTGGCTCCGGTGGAGCCTTGGGGAGGCGCGGCCGCGGTTACATTGCCGACTTTCATTCCAGCATTCCGTATCGCCTCGATGGTGCTGCCGAGTTGCTGTCCAACAAAGCTGGGCATGACAAAGGCCTGAGGTTGCGAAGATGTCGCGACCAGCAGGCTGATCTTGGGGGCGGAGACGCCGCTCGCGTTCGGGGGCGGGGCCTGAGCCAGGACCTGGCTGTCCGGGGTGTCCGGCGACTGCATTTGCGCGATGGCGCCTACATCCAAACCACGTCGCTGGATATTGAGGTTGGCGGCGCGCTCCGTCTGGCCGATGACATTGGGGATGGAAATGCGCTGTGGGCCAAGGCTCTCGGCCACGCGGACTTGCCAGCCCTGGCGCACCTGGCTTCCAGCGGGCGGAAGCTGGGACAGTATCTTTCCCTCTGGAACCGTGGGGCTGTAGTACTGGCGTTCCACATTCAGCTCCAATCCTTTCTGTTCAGCGATCATGCGGGCCGCGGCCGGGCTCTCGCCCACCAGGTTGGGGACCGTGACTTCATGGCCGTGGATGGCCAGGCGCATGGCCGTGAGCGCTGAGACCAACGCCACTATCAGTAAGGCCAGCGCCAGCAGGACCAGTCGGAAGAAAGCTTTCATCAAGTCAGATTATAGTTTGGCGGGAAGGGTGTCAGCTGGCCACTTTACTAACTCTGCACCATCTATACTGGTCCCTATGTCTGCCGTGAACGAGATGCCAGAAACGGAGATTCTCAGCACGCTGCGGCGCCACTGGGGATACGACTCCTTCCGGCCATTGCAGGAGCGCATCGTACGCAGCCTGCTCGACGGCCGTGACAGTTGTGTAGTCATGCCGACCGGGGGCGGAAAGTCACTCTGTTACCAGTTGCCGGCTGTGATGCTGGGGCGGACCGCGATCGTTATCTCTCCTTTGATTGCCTTGATGCAGGACCAGGCAGCGCAGCTGGCGCAGATGGGAATACCCGCTGCGGTGCTGAACAGTTCCCTGGCCAGCGAGAAGCAGAACCAGGTCATGCGCAAGGCAGCAGAGGGCGAATATCGCCTGCTCTATCTTTCTCCGGAACGGCTGGCGCGGGCCGATACCATTGACTGGCTACAACGGGTCCCGATTGCTTTTTTCGCCATTGATGAAGCGCACTGCATCTCCGAGTGGGGCCATGAGTTCCGTCCCGAATACCGGCAGCTAAGCCGGCTACGGGCGCATTTCCCGGACCGCCCCATCGCAGCTTTTACCGCCAGTGCTACCCGTCGCGTGCGTCACGACATTCTTCACCAGCTTCAGCTGCGCGATCCACATAAATACATTGCCAGCTTTCACCGCTCGAATCTGCGCTATCTGGTGAAGGAATGCGAAGGCCGCGAGCAGCCCAGCCTCTTGCTCCGCGCCTTGCGCAATTACGAAGACCGCAGCGTCATCGTTTACGCTCCCACCATCGCGAGAGTTGGGGAGACGGTGAACTATCTGATAGCCCAACAGATTTCCGCTATCGGCTATCACGGCAAAATGGAGGCAGCGGAGCGACGGGGCAACCAGGAGCGCTGGATGTCGGACGAAGTGCGCGTGCTGGTGGGCACGATCGCCTTCGGGCTGGGTATCAATAAAGCTTCGGTGCGGGCGGTGCTACACCTCGCGCTGCCTAAATCGATCGAGCAGTACTATCAGGAAGCTGGACGCGCGGGGCGCGATGGGCAGCCGGCGGATTGCATTCTGCTCTGGCAAAAGCGCGACGCAGCCTTGCTGGCCTATTTTGCCGACCAGATCGTCGATCCGGGGGAAAAGGAGCGGGCGTGGCAGCGCTACCACACCATTCGTCGCTTTGCCGAATCGGACGGCTGCCGGCACCGGCAGATCTGCCTGCATTTTGGAGAGAGTCCGAAGTGGACGACTTGCGGCGCCTGCGACGCGTGTGGCTGCGAATCCGACTGGCTGGTGAAGTCCACCAAGGTGGAGCGACAGAAGGTTAGCCCTATCGCAGCCCCGGCACGTGTCGCCAAGCCGTTGCCAGTCGCAGGAGTTGCCGACATTGACCCTGCTCTCCGGGAATACTTGCGAGAATGGCGGCGGGCTGCGGCGAAACAGCAGAGCGTTCCCGCATTCGTGGTGATGCACGACTCCGCGCTTGACGAGGTGTGCCGCAAAAGACCAGGTTCGATCCTCGAATTGCTGAGTATTCCCGGATTCGGCGAATACAAGGCCGCCCTCTACGGGCCGCGAATTTTCGAAGCGTTGGAGCAATTTCGGAAGGGCGCCCGCACTGCCCCGATGCCTGGGACCGACGCTGGGCCACGTCCGGCCAAACGGGCGGGTGGTTTATGATAGTGGGCTTCGAGTAAGACCTACATTCTCAACGAGGCGTTCTGCCTGAGGTCCAGCATGAGCACCACCATTGTTCCAGCTGAGAAGTCGCATCTGACGCGCGAAGAGATCAATCGCAAACAGAAGGAATACATCTTTCCTTCGGTTTCAACTTACTACGCCGACCCCCTGCCCATCGACCATGCCTCCATGCAGCATGTGTGGGACGTCGAAGGAAAGAAGTATCTCGACTTTTTCGGCGGCATTGTGACCATCAGCGTCGGCCACTGCAATCCGCGAGTAACTTCGCGCACCAAGGCGCAGATCGATCGCATGCAACATGTTTCGACCTGCTTCCCCAATGTGCCGATGGTCGAGCTGGCGGAGAAGCTGGCGCAGATTACGCCGGGAGCACTGAAGAAGTCTTACTTCACCAATAGCGGGACCGAAGCCAACGAGACCGCGATCCAGGTGGCGCGCATGCACACCGGGAACTTTGAGGTTGTGGCGTTGCGGCACGGCTATAGCGGGCGCTCGTCGCTGACTCGCGGGCTCACCGGCATGAACACCTGGCGCAAGAGCACGATTGAAGTTGGGATCGTGCACGCCATGAATCCGTACTGCTATCGCTGCCCCCTGGGGCTGAAATACCCCTCATGCGAAGTCGCCTGCGCGAAGGACATTGAGAGCGTGATTCAATTCTCGACTTCCGGCCGCATTGCCGCCTTCCTCGCGGAGCCAATCCAGGGGGTAGGCGGGTTCATCACGCCACCAAAGGAATACTTCAAGCTGGCTTTCAATATCGTTAAACAGTACGGCGGTGATTTTATTTCCGATGAAGTGCAGACCGCCTGGGGACGCACGGGGCACAAGTGGTTCGGCATCGAGCATTGGGAAGTTGAGCCCGACATGATTACCGCCGCCAAAGGACTAGGCAACGGCGTGCCGATCGGATTGACAGTGGCCAAACCTGAGATTGCGGATTCATTTCAGGGGATGACGATTTCGACTTTTGGCGGTAATCCCGTGACCAGCGTGACCGCGCGCGCGGTCATTGACATTATCGAGGAAGACGACTTGCGGACGAATGCAGCGGTGGTGGGCGAATACTTCCGCAAGAAGCTGGAAGAATTGCAGGCGAAGCATCCGATCATCGGCGACGTGCGTGGCATGGGGCTGATGCAGGCGCTCGAACTGGTGGAAGACCGCGAGACCAAGAAGCCTGCGTCCGCAGGAACCAATGCTTTGATGGAAGAAGCGCGGAAGCGCGGGCTGCTGGTGGGCAAGGGCGGGTTCTACGGCAATGTGATCAGGATGTCGCCACCATTGAATATTGGTAAGGCTGATGTGGATGAGGCGGCGCGGATTCTGGATGAAAGCTTTGCGGCGCTGAAAAAATTAAGATCTAGGCATCCTTAAGGCTCCTCAACACCTTCAACATCCAAGTTTGCCGGTATCGGTTCGTCCAAAATGGCAGTGGCAGCGTCGACATCTTCCTCGTTGACCAATAACTTAGCCCCGCCCACCAAATTGGGCCAGTTGATCCGTACCATGTTGTCGTCCATCAAGAAGCACTCAATTCCTGCCGACTCCAGACGACTCTTGGCTAGGGGTGCCTCCGGTAGGTCTAGGAACTGCCGAAGCCCTACCAGGTCCCGCTCTTCGAGCACATCGAGGCCCGCCGGGGACTCGTTGAAGGGGAGGCCAATCCCCTCCTGGAGACTTCTGTCTTCAGAGTTTCGAACGCGGCATCAGTAAGATCTGCCGCGTCAGCAGCGACTCTCTCAAGCTCCTCGGGAGTCATGCCGGAGTAGAGGCGGGTCAGTCGTTGCCGTTCTCGTTCGGGATTTGGAATCATCGCTAGAGATCATATCCAGCTCGGCTGCGGATTCCAAGCTGCCTTTCCAACGAGGAAGACTGCCGAGTTTGCTCGGCCGGGCAGGTGAGAGACATCTGACCTTACCTGGGCGGTGGTGGCTAGCGCGCTTCGTCTCCCGCCGGTGCTGCGTCCGGCGTATCCACCTTTTGTGGCGGCGCGCTCGGCGTGGCGTCTGGCGGCGGCTGAAATTCTCCTGGGTCTTTTCCCGCCAGCGCGGCTTTCATGAAGTCCATCCAGATGGGTAAGGCGGCGCGGGCGCCGGTTTCGCGGGCGCCGAGAAATTTCTTCTCGTCGTAGCCGACCCAGACACCGCAGGTGATGGAGGGTGAGAAGCCGACGAACCAGGCATCGGTAAAGTTGTTGGTGGTGCCGGTCTTACCTGCCAGCGGATATTTCAACGCTCCCGCAGCGATGCCGGTGCCGTGCAGCACGACCTCTCGCAGCATGGCGGTCATGGTTCGCGCGGTGCGGGCGCTCACGACGTCCCTTACGTCGGGGAAATTCTCTTCCAGGGTGCGCCCTTCGTAGTCTGTCACCTTGGTGATGTAACGTGGCGTGATGCGCACGCCGTCATCCGGAAAGACACTGAAAGCGGAGGTCTGCTCGATCGGCGTCACTTCGACCGCGCCCAGTGCCACCGGCAAATAGGGCGGGATGTTGGAAGTGATGCCAAAGCGATGGGCGTAGTCGATGACGACCTTGATCCCAAGGTTGTCGGCCAGCTTCAGCGCGGGGATGTTGCGGGACTGGGCCAGTGCGCGCCGCAACGTAATTGTGCCTTCAAACTTCTCGTCGTAATTGTGAGGCTCGTATGCCGGACCTGCAGGCATGGGAAACGAGATGGGCGCATCGAGAATGGTGTCATCCGGCGTGGCGCCGCGGTCGATGGCGGCGGTGTACACGTAGGGCTTGAACGATGATCCAACCTGGCGCAGCGCCTGGGTGGCGCGGTTGAACTTGGAAAGGTTGAAATCGCGTCCGCCGACCATGGCCTTGATTTCGCCCGTAGCGTTGTCGATTGCCACCAGGGCAGCCTGCACCCCTGAGTCCTCTTCGAGGCTGACACGCGCTTTTCCGTCGGGATTCAGCACTAGAACCTTTACGTAGGCAATGTCGCCGGGCTTCAGAATGGTAGAAAGCCGATTGCGGGTCCAGGCGACGTCAGCAGAGGTGAGCGTGGCCGAGTAGCGGCCAAATCGAAGGTTTGCCGAAGCCGGGGTCACAGCTGTGACCAGGGCGTGGACAAAGCTGTTGACCTCGGGGTCAGTGTCCCAGTCCGGATGCTGGTAGTTGGCCAGGGTCACATCTCCGGTCAACACGTTCTGCAGACGGCCTCTCCAGCCGTGGCGGCGTTCGTATGCAGCCAGGCCGTCGAGTACGGCGCGGTTGGCATCGCGCTGCAGATTCGTGTCGAGCGAGGTGTAGACTTTCAGCCCGCCTTCGTGGACCTGGTCGCTGCCGTATTTGCCTTCCAGGTACCGCCGGATTTCCTCGACAAAATAAGGTGCCAGCGAATCCGGGTCATGGGCCAGATTCAGCTGGATAGGCTGATCGCGAGCCACGGTCGCCTGCTGCGCGGTGATCTCGCCGTCCTCCAGCATGGAATTGATCACCAGATTGCGGCGCTTCAGAGCATGGTCAGGATGAGTGATGGGTGAATAGTAAGTCGGCGATTTGGGCAGGCCGGCGAGCAATGCCGCCTCGTCGAGAGTCAATTTCCTGGCCGGCTTGCTGAAGTAAAACTGCGAGGCAGCCTCGAATCCGTAAACCCCGTGGCCGAGGTAGATCTGGTTGGCGTACAGGGTGAAGATCTGGGGCTTGGTGAAACGCCGTTCAATCTGCACCGCCAGGAGTGCTTCCTGAATCTTGCGATGAAATGACCGGTCGGGGGAGAGAAAGAGATTGCGCGCCAGCTGCATGGTCAGGGTGGAGGCGCCCTGTACGCGGCCGCCCGACCGGATATCGCGGTAGGCGGCCCCGGCGATACGCCACACGTTGATGCCCCAGTGCCGGTAGAAATCCTTATCTTCGATCGAGATCAGCGCCTGGCGCATGACCGGAGGATAGTCGTCATAAGTGGCGACCACCCGGCGTTGTAACGCGAAGGACCCGATGATGCGTCCCTGGTCATCGTAAAGTTCGGTGACGGAACTGGGGCGGTAATGCTCCAGCTGGTCAACCTGGGGCAGGTCAGTGGAGTAAACCAGGAGCAGGCCGGCCGTGGCTCCTACCAGCGCAGACGCCAGCACCAGCAGGCCGATTACCAGACGGCCCACCATTTTGTTCTCGGCGCCGGTGGACGCCGGGGAATCTTGCAACTGAAATTTCACGAGAGATCGAGTTCAGGATATCAGGAGAGGAGTCGCCGGTCGTTAGTCGTTAGTCATTGGTCGTGAGCTGATGCCGAGAAGTTCACCGCGGAGAGGCAAGTGGTGTGGATGGCGCCGAAGTCATCGTAAGTCAAAACAGAGTTGGGCCGTTACTTTACCGCACGGATGAGGCATGAGCTGGAGCTGGAGAATCGGGACTAAGCCAGGACACGGCCCTGGCGTAGTATCCCTTTCGAGCACGGACCCGCAACTTTCTCCCGGTTGTTTGCGCTTCGATTTTGATGGTTCGGAAGTGGCCGTCCGGCGTGAAATCGGCCGGCTTGTATGAAACTGCGTAGCGACTGCGCAGCTCCTGCCCTATTTTTTCGAAAGCCTTCATCACGTCGTTGGGACTGCGGGGGTGGAGCACCAGACCGCCGGTCTGCTCGGCCAACTGGCGAAGATTTGAATTACCGTATTGGACGTCAAACGCTACTTGCATGTCCGAGGCTGATGGTGAAGAAGTCGTAGTGTAGTTCGTGCTGATGGCGTAGATGGTGACTTCGGCTTCCTGGGCGGCATCGACGGCCCGACCGAGGCTCGCAACACTTGCATTGTTGAGGCCGTCAGACAGGACTATCAGCACCCGCGCCACCATATCTTTCTCTGGCCGGTCGCGAGGTTTCTGGCTGGCGGCCAGAACTGCGTCGTAGAGTGCCGTTCCGCCTCCGATTGTCAACCGCTCTACGCCCTTGGCCAACAGATCCGGATCAGCGACAAAATCCTGCGACACATGGGGTTTATTTTCGAAGCCCATGACGAAGCCGAGGTCGACATCGTGATCCATGATCTGCTGAAAGAAGACGCTCGCCGCAGCCTGCTCAAACCGGAAACGCGAGGTGACGGAATTGCTGGTGTCGATCGCAAGCCCAACGCGCAAGGGCAGCGCTTGCTCGGTTCGGAACCGCAAAATCGCGTTGGGGGGTTTGTTGTCGTCCTGAACTACGATGTCATCCTGAGATAAGCTGCCAATAGGCCTTCCGTTGCTTGTCGCCACAAAGAGCACGTTGACTTCGGTCACGTGTTTGGTCAACAGCCACTCCCCCGTGGGCACGGGCTCCTCCCAGGCAGCAGCGGCAAGGCATCCGGCGCAGTCCTGTGCGTAGGCCGTTTTCCCGATTACCAGAAGAGCGGCAAAGCAAGTAAACAACAGCCACAAACTCAGCCTACGGACGGGACCTTGCGTCGGGATGGTCCACCTCCAAGTAACGAGCCCGGGAGCGGGTCAGGGCCGAGAACACTTGGAGGGGGTCAGCAAAGGAGGGTTCTCTTGCCCTGTCAAAATCGATAACTCCCCCAAATCAGGGAGTTTCCAGCCTGGACCCGCCGCCAAGCGCCCGCCCAAGGGTCTCCGAATCGTACCTTTCAGGCGCGCAAGCTTGCAAGTTAATCTTCATTGGCGCTTCGACGCAATACATCTGGCGATAAAAAAACGCGCGCCCGAAAGCGCGCGATTGAGCCCCAACGATACCGACTAGCTCGCCTTGCTCTTCAGCACCTGAATCGCTTTGTGCAGCTGTTCGTCTTCTTGCGGGGGTTTCGCTTTGTCTTCTACAGCTGGAGTTGCGCTATCGTCATCATCCGGAAGGGCTGCATCATCGTCGCTATCCGCGATCACGATGTTCGGGGTCACTGCGCTGTCCTGGATGGCCTTGCCGCTGGGCGAGTAATACTTGGCCACCGACAGGATCAGGGCCGAACCGTCGGGGAGCGGAATTGTTTTCTGGATCGAGCCATCGCCGAAAGTTTTGTCGCCCACAACGTCTCCGCGAGCATTTTCGAGTACCGCGGCGGCCACGATTTCAGCCGGTCCAGCCGTGCCCTTGTTCACCAGCACCACCAGGGGCAGGCCGGTGACGGCCTTCGAAGCGTCCGCGTTGAACGCTTCCCGCGGATACTTCTGGCCTTGCAGATAAGTGATGGTGCCGTGGTTAAGGAACAAATTGGCAGCGGCGATGCCTTCCGATTCCTCGCCCTCGGCGCAATTGCGCAAGTCGAGAATCAGCTTCTTGGCTCCCGACTTCTCCAGGGCGCGAACTTTGGCCGCAACTTCCTGGGCCTTGCCCTTACTGAAAGCGTCAACCTGAATGTAGCCGATTCCATCGTCAACCATCTTGTCGGTCACCGGGGGCACGGTCACGATATCGCGGGTGATGACGATCTTGGTGGGCTCGGCGCGCCGGGCCCGCACCACGGAAACGTTCAGGTTCGAACCAGGCTGTCCCTGCAGGAGATTGTGTATTTCAGCCAGCGACATCTCGCGCGTGCTTTTGCCCTCAATGGCTTCGAAGATATCGCTGTCCTGTATTCCGGCCTTGTCCGCGGGACCACCGGGAATCACCGAGATGACCGCGGCATAGCCAAAACGCTTGGAGACCGCTGCCCCAATCTCGCCCTTGGCCTCGGTCTGGTTGGCCTTATACTCCTTAAACTCGGCGGCGGTCAGATAGCTGGAGTTGGGATCCAGCGATTCCAACAAACCGTGCAACGCGCCGTCGGTCACCAGCGGGATGTTGGGCTCTTCCACGTACTCGCTGCGCACCCGCGAAAGCACTTCGCTATAAACCTGTAATTGCCGGTACGAGCCATCGTTGTTGGAGGCGCTGACGCCGTCCAGGCCGCCCACGTAAATGAACAGCAGGACGGCGGCGGAGGAAACTACAATTGCAGCCTTGGTCTTCATGGACATCGGATTTATTCTTCTTTGGAAGGAAGTTACTCCCTGCACGCTACGTCGAATATTATATCTGCTTTGATGCCGCTTTACCGCGCTTTGCTTCGGGCAAAAGTGATCTTCAGTAACCGGTCCGGCTGGGTGCGGCGGCTGCTTTCATGATTATTCTCCGCAGGCCTTCACTTAAAAGGACTTACCTCGTACCTTCAGCACAGCTGTTTGGTGTATATTTCTCCCGGCTCGAAAGGTGGAAATAATGCGATTTCATCGGGCATTGATCACTCTGGTTACGCTTGCCCTGGTTGCGGGCGTGTTTCTGCCGGCGCAAGCGCAGTCGGGAGAATGGAAGCAGTTGTTTGATGGCAAGGACCTGGTGGGATGGAAACACGTTGGCCCCGGCGAAATGACCGTCGAGGACGGGCTGATCCGTACCCACGGCGGCATGGGACTGCTCTACTGGACGGGCGGGACGCTGGGTGATTGCGTCATCCGAGTCGTGTTCAAGATGCGCGATCACAACGATAACTCCGGCATCTACATCCGCATTCCGATCGAGCCCCGCGAAGCCTGGATGCCGGTGCACTACGGGTACGAAGTACAAATCGACAACGATCCGGAGAAATCCAACGAAGACGACTATCACGCAACCGGCACGCTGTATTCGCTGACCAAGGCGCTGGCCCGTCCGGGCAAACCCGGGCCGGAATGGAACACCATGGAAATCACGATGGACGGGCCGCACACCAATGTAGTGGTAAACGGTGTAAAGGTGACCGAGTTCACCGAAGGCGATCCGGTGCCCGCCCGGAAATTTGACTTCGAACCGCAACGCGGCCCGCGTCCGCAGGAAGGTTATATCGGGGTGCAGAATCACAGCGACAATGATGTCGTGTTTTTCAAGGAAGTCGCGGTCAAGATGCTGAAGAAATAGCAGTCCTCGCTCGTCAGTCTTCAGTCGTCGGGACTGGCTGACGCCTGCAGACTGACGACCGACGACTGAAGACTGAAGACTGATCGGGAGGCCTAATGACCAGGAACCGTTTCTCGCGACGTGAATTCATCGGACTGGGCGCGGCTGCGGCCGGCGCATCGCTGGGGCTGAAGACCATCGTGCTCGATCCGGACCCGCTCTGGGCCCTGCCCCAAACCATGGCCGCCAGTGATCGCGTGCGGTTCGGCATGATCGGGATCGGCATGCAGGGGTCGGGACTATTGACCAATGCGATCGAGTTGCCAGGAGTGGAATGTGTTGCCGCCTGCGATCTTTATGATGGCCGCCACACTCTGGCGAAGGAGATTGTCCGTCCCAACCTGCCCACCATGCGGCGCTATCAAGAATTGCTGGAGAACAAGGACATCGATTGCATCGTGGCCGCGGTGCCTGACCATTGGCACAAGCAGGTTGTGGTGGATGCGGTCAGCGCCGGAAAAGATATCTACATTGAAAAGCCCATGTCGCACAGCCCCGAAGATGGCGTGGAGATGGTGGCAGCAGGAAAAAGAACCGGGCGCATCGTGCAGGTGGGCTCGCAGCGGGTGAGTTCCGTGATCTGTGCCAAGGCCAAGGAACTGGTGGCGCAGGGAGCGCTGGGCGATCTCATGCTGGTGGAAGGCTCGCTTGGCCGCAATGATCCTACCGGGGCCTGGGAGTACCCGCCCCCTACCGATCTTTCTCCTCAAACTCTGGACTGGGACACCTGGCAGGGCACCGTGCCCAAGCGGCAGTTCGATCCCCTGATCTTCGCCCGCTGGCGGTGCTGGAAGGAATACGGGACGGGTGTGGCCGGCGACTTGCTGGTCCACCTCGTGAGCGGGATGCAATACGTGCTGGGCATCAACGAGGCACCGAAGCAGGCCATGGCCATGGGTGGAATCCTGCGCTGGAAGGATGGCCGGAACATGCCGGATGTGCACTGCACCCTGTTCAAGTACGGCGAAATTCCGGTTTACCTGCGATTGAATCTGGGAACGGAGATGCCTGAGACGTATCGCTTCCAGGGTTCGAAAGGCATCCTCGAACTCACCGAGTTCAATCTCACCTATACGCCGCAGGCGGGCGTGGACACCGGCCCCAGCTATTACGCATCGGGTTTTCCCAAGGCGATGCGGGATGAATACTTCAAGAAATGGCACGAGGAGCACGATGCCGTGCCGGGCAAGGAACCGGCCCTCGAGGGCGTGAACTATCACAGTGCGTCCTGGGATGAGGTCAAGCCCCACCTGTGGAATTTCTTCCAGGCGGTGCGCACCCGAAAGCCGGTGGTGGAGGACGTTATGTTCGGCCATCACGCGGCGCTGGCTTGCCATATGGCGAACCAGTCGTACTTCCGCAAGAGCGCCGTAACCTGGGACGAGGGGTCGAAGACGATTAAGAGCTAGAGGCAGTCGTCAGTCGTCGGTCTTCGGTCGTCAGGCTTTGGGCCGCTGACGACTGAAGACCGACGACCAACGACTGATTCCAACTGGCGTAATGCCATAACTATCCGGCCCATCTCATTTTCCTGGAACAGCCGGATGCCCGCGATTCCGGCTGCACCAGCGCGGATGCAAGCCTCCGCATTTTCCAATGTGACGCCGCCCAGCGCAATCACTGGGATCTTTTCCTGACAAGCTTCATGCAAGGCTTGGAGACCCGTTGGACGGGTGTTCCTCCCTGGCGTGCACTTTTCAAAGACTGGCCCGAAGACCGCGAAGTCTGCGCCTTCCGCTGCGGCGCGGGCGACCTCGGGGCGAGTATGACACGAGACGCCAATCGTCGCCAGCGCACCCCCGCCACTGTGGGTCCAGATGGTCCGCACCTCGGCAGGAGAAATGTCGTCCGAGCGCAGATGTACACCGTTGGCTCCGCAGGCCAGGGCAACGTCGGTGCGAGAGTTGATCAGAAGACCAGTCTTCAGTTTCTGGTTCTCTGTTCTCAGTTGGGCGACTTCGTGCGCCATGATTTCGAGGTCGTGAGTGGACAGGTCTTTCTCGCGCAGTTGGATATAGTCGACCCCGCAGCGCGCCGCCTGGATCACGGTGGCGAGCAAACGAGAGCGGCGGGAATCTTCGTCACCTGGGAACTGGGAACGGTCGGTGATGTAGTAGAGAAGCAAGTTCAGTCGCCGGTCTTCAGTCGCCCGTCTCCGGTCACCATCCTGAAGACCGACGACTGCTTACGGATTGGTTTTCGCAATCTCCGGCATGGCTTCAGGCGCCTTCGGTTGCGGCCCAAGATGGTATTTGACCAGGCCGTCGCGAAGAAACTCGAAGCCCTCCTCCGGCGAATCTACGATGCGGAACAACTCCAGATCCGTGGCGGATATCGTACCGGCATCGATCATGGCATCAAAATTGATCAGGCTCTTCCAGTACTCGCTGCCATAAATGACCACCAGGATCTTCTTGGCCAACTTCTGGGTCTGGGCCAGGGTCAGGATTTCAAAAAGCTCGTCCAGGGTGCCGAAGCCGCCGGGAAAGATCACCAGGGCCTTGGCCAGATACGCGAACCAGAACTTGCGCATGAAGAAGTAATGAAACTCAAAATTGAGCGACGGCGTGATGTAGGGATTCGGGTTTTGTTCAAACGGCAGGTTGATGTTCAGGCCGATGGTTTTCCCGCCCGCTTCCTGAGCGCCCAGATTGGCGGCCTCCATAATGCCGGGACCGCCTCCCGTGGTTACTACGAAGCGCCGTCTGCGGGCTGGTATCTGGGCGGACCATTGCGTCAGCAGGTAAGCCAGCCGGCGCGCATCCTCGTAGTAGTGCGCCATGTCTACCGAAGCCAGCGCCCTCTTTCGTTCGGCGGTTGGTTCTACCCCAAATTCCTTTTCGAGTTCGGTGAGCTTCCGTTCGGCGTCCACGCGGCTGTGAAAGCGCGCGGAGCCGAAGAAGACGACGGTGTCCTGGATCTGTTCTCGCCGAAAGCGTGAGAGCGGCTCCATATACTCGGCGAGGACCCGCAAGATGCGCCCATCGGGGCTATTGACGAAGGCTTCGTTTTCGTAAGCCAGGGGCGCGGACTTGAGCTTGCCGTCACTCATGTTGAGCTTGTCTTTCTGTCAGGGCCGGGTTTCGTCGTGGAAGTGAACTGCCTCCCCAAATCCGATCCAGATATCCAGCAGTCCCAGCCCGCTGCACAGGCCGCGAACAAAGCCGTTGGAAACGAAAGTCCTCAGGCCGGGAGACGCCAACAGGAAGTAGTTGTCTGTCCATTCCGGCCGCCAGGGCAGGATGACCAGCAGCACGCCCACGGTGGCGCAAAAGAAAACGAACAGCAGTACCAGAATCCGGTGCAGCCAGAGTCGAAAGCCGGTGCGGTGAAGGCCGGCGCCGGTGCCGGGTGGGCCTTCCAGGCCGGTTCCGCGAATTGCTTCAGCGGGCAACTTCCCGGGCAGGGGCTCGGAAGGAACTCTGTTGATGGAAGAATCCGGACTTGCGGTCACATCGCGCTCCCCCGGATCGTGAATGCGTCCGGCTGGCGCTCTCCCGCGTCCGCTCCCAAGCATAGAAACAAACCCATTCCGCCATTCTACGACTTCAGGGCTTTGATGCGCTCGCCGACATCGCGATAATCGATATTGGTGCCGTAAACCTCCGTGAAATAGTTCAAGGCCGCGGTCTTGTTGCCGGCAGCTTCATAGGAGGAGGCCAATTCATAGTTCAGCGCGGTGCGGGTCTCTTCGTCAATCTGGGGCAGCTTGAGGGCACGCTCATACCAGCGGATCGCCGCCTCAGCCACGCCCTTGTCGAGGAAGCACTGGGCCAGCCAGGTATAAGTCTGCATCAGTTGCTGGAAGCTATGACCTCGATCCACTGCCTGGCACACTTTCTGCAACTCGCCGATAGCCTCATCCAGCAATCCCATTTCGCGGAAGGCGACCCCGAGGTTGTAATGAGTCTCGGGATCTTCCTGGGCACTGGCTGAGTCATCTTCAAGTTCGTGCTTTAGCTCGCCGAACATGTCTGCCAGGTCCACGCCAGCGGCAGCCGCCTGCGGCGTTGCCGGCGCGACTCCGGGTGCGAGCGTCCGCTTCTTGGTCGGCTCATAGGTAAAAGTCGGAACCGGAGCCGCCGTGGGATTCGGAGCCGCTGCCGGAGCTTTGATGGCCGGGGCCGGCGCCGCTGCGGTAGCGGCCTGGCCGGGGGTTACTGCCCTCGCCGCGGGTGCCATTGGAGGTTGTTCCTGTGGTACGGGCGGAGGCGGCAGGAATGTGTCTCCCAAAGAGGCTTCCAGGTCGGAAACGAATTCGCCCAATACGCCGGCAGACTCGGCTTGGGGGCTGGCCTGGGCATGTGCGGTCACCGCTGGAGCAGGTGTTGGCGCGATGGGGCGGACCGGCATCTTGAATTCTTCGTGCAGGGCGGCCGGAATCTCATCTGCCTCGGCCACCTCGTCCACAGAGAACTCTTCCACTACCTCGGGCTGTTTCGAACTGGTTTGGGCCTCGGCGACCTCAATTTCCTCCTGAACGGCCGCCAGTTTGTCTGCGCCAGGCTTTAATTTTTCCAGCTTGGCGAAGACCAGGCGAGCTTGTTCGACCATGGAGTGCGCCAGGTAAAAGCGCAGCTCTTCGATCGTTTCCGTGATGGTCTCGGACCGGGTATGCTCGGCTTCCGCGTCAGAGGCTTTCGTACTTTCAGCGAAGGCCGCCGGCGTGGGTTCGTCCGTGACCTCGCCCTCCCACTCGGCCGAGATGTCAATTTCACGTTCTGCGGCGGGCGCTTCCGCATGGACCTCAAATTCGCTCGATGCAGGCGCGGCCGTCTGGTGAAAGAAGAGTCCGGAGGCTGAAGGTTCGGGGGCGGAAAATGCGGGAGCATCCGCAGGTTCGCCAGAGGCAAAGTCGCCGAAAGCGGGCGAAGCCGCCGTTCTGGGCGCAAACGGCATCGCCGCAGCCGCGGCCATCTCGATCTCCTTGTGCGGCCTGGCGGAAGTGCGTTCCTCATACTTGCCGGCCAGATCGCTGTAGCGGCTGGCTTCGTCCGGATGTCCGGCATCGTGATAAAGCTGTTGCAGATTACGACAGCAAACCGCTGCTTCGCTGAAGCGGCCGGCGCGGGTGTGCAACGCCGCCAGTCGCTGATTGAGGCGCAGGTCGCGAGGCGCCTTGGGCAATGCGGACATCAGGGGTCCCAGTGCCTTGGCCGGCATGTTGTAGGAGACGAATAGTTCGGCGTCGGTCAGCGCAGCCCGCACTGCCAGCGCCACGTCATCGGCATAGCGCTGATCGATAAACGGGGCGGTCGCTTCGAGTTCCTCTACCAGAACCGCGCCCTCTTCCGGAGTGATGGGCCTTGAGCCAGATGCTCCTCCGCCCTGTTTGGCCAGCACCTGTTCATAATTGCGCGTGTGCAGTTGGTTCTGGGGCTCCAGTTGGGTCAGCTTCAGGTAGTAATCACGGGCCTTTTCCAACTGTCCGGCCTGGACCGAGGCATGCGCCAGCAATTCGTAAAGTTCGGTGATGTGAGTAGTGTCGCCAGCCTTCTGCGAGAGATCGAGCAGCACTTCCAGGGCAGGCGCGTCCTCTCGCATATGCCCAATCAGCGAATGCAGGCTTTCCAGCACCTTGCCTGAGTCCGTAGCGACAAGCCGATCACAATACTGTTGGTAAACCTGCAGAACTTCTGCAAACTGTCCTGCGGCCATGAGCGCGTCAGCGTATGTGGTGATCGCGCCCGTGTCGTTGTGGACGGTGCACAATTTGGCCGCCAGGGTGCCTGCCTCCGGCAGACGTCCACTTTGCAGGTAGGCCTGCATGAGGGCGCGCAGTCCGTCGGGGTGGCTGTCGAGGTCGGCCACTTTCTCCAGATTCTTGATCGCCGCCGGCATGTCGCCGGAATCGAAGGCGTTGCGGCCACGGAGCAACAGAGCGTGACTGTTGCTGGGGTCCAGCGTGAGCATGCGGTTCAGGATTTCCTCGGCAGGTCCCAGTTGGCCGCGTCCACGCAGGCTGTCGGCAGCGGCGGCGAAGAGCTGCCAGGCTTCCGTTTTCTTGTTGAGCCGGATGTAAACCTCGGCCAGGCGGGTGCGCATGGCGACGTTTTCCGGATCCATTTCCAAAGTTTTCTGGAAAATCCGTACTGCCTGTTCCAGTTCTCCGGAGCGCAGAAATTCTTCCGCTACCTGTAGATATTGTGCTCGCGCATCATTAAAAAGGCCCTGTTGGGTATAAAGTTCGGCCAGTCGCAGCACGCTCTCCAAGGTGGGTTTCAGCTTGGTGAGCTTCTTGTACATGGCAATGGCTTTGACCGTAAAGCCCTGCGTGGCGTAGGCGTCGCCCACACTCTTGAAAGACTCGACGGCTTTATCGCTTTGACCGAGGCGGGCGTAGAGGTCTCCAATGGTGTTGGAGACAGTGAGTTCCTTGGGGTCAGCTTTGAGAACTTTTTCGTACTCAGCAATGGCATTTTGCAGCTTGCCCTGCTGGACGAACTTCTCCGCAGCGCTGAGAGCTTTCTGTTTGTTGAAGCCAAAACCGAACGCCATAAGATTGCTGACTCCAGCTCCCGGTTTATTTCCCGCCAGAAAACATCTTCCGTGAGAAGGTTCACCGACGGGTTGGCCATCCGACCGGCCATGTCTGCCGATCATACGAGGGATGGTCTTTCGGACAAGGGTCATTGTAAGACGGGTTACCGAGAATCGTATGGTTACTAAGGGTTACCGAAAGGGAGTGTACGACCGAGTTGCGTCCGGAACCTGCCCGCTAACTGGAAAAGACGTAATGATTCCTTGACCGGGGCTGCGGGTTCTCTAAGCCGTCACTACAACTGGTGGACATGTTCTTGTAATATCATTTTCAGTAACATTCAGCGTCCCGGGGGGGCACGCTGTGTGAGGAAAACCTCGCTTCGCTACATTCGCCGCCTTCCAACCAGGAAGTAAAGAAACGTGATTTCGGGCCCAGGCATTCTTTACCCCCTGCGGCAAATGAGGGAGAACCATGGGCAGATGGCTTACATGGGTATCGCACCAACGCCTGACCGGCTGGGCCTGTTCCCAGTGCGGCTGGACTTTTCCGGTGCCCGCAATGCTGACCGATCAGGAAGCCAAGAGCGCCTACGACCGGCTGGCGGCGAGTAAGTTTCAGGACCACGATTGCTCAGTGCATGGCGAACCGGCGGTGCTGGTTGACTCGGAGAGCTTTGCGGCGCGCGCCAGAAAACTGGTTACCCGGGGCTTCAAGCCCAAAGACGCAGCCCAGATTACTTTGCAGGAAATCACGTTCGAGAACCGCAATGATCCCAACGCCGCCAAAAAAGCCCAGGCCGACGCCGAAGACTTTTTGCGCCGGGTTAAAGACGGGCTGATCTGACGGCCGCAATGCTGGCACCAAATCAGGCGCGTGCGATAGCCGCCAGCAGGAGCCAAGACAACACCAGGATGAGAGGTTTGGGTAGCTTGCGGAGAACTTGCCATACCATGCTGCTCATCGAACGATCTTTCCTGCGCTAGGAGCCGCAAACGAACCGGTCGGCCAAGCCTGGAATAACCGATTTCAACTATTGGCGCTCCCGCGCACTCGGTATAGCCTCAAACGCGACCGCGGCATTTTACGGCGGGATCACCCCTGAAAGGCAAGCCCTTTTTATGACCTGGATCCGCACCATTCCGGTCTCCCAAGGCGACGAAAAGCTGCGCCAGGCAATGGAAGGCCAGAAGTCTCTCTATCCGAAGGAGTACGCGATTCCGGTGCATCCCGCGGACGGCGGGGGCTCAATGATCACCGAATCCCACAGCCTCATTCCCGAGGCTCTTTACCACGCGTTTGCCACTTTTGGCGTTTTGATGTCTCCCGATCTGCCGCTCTCCCGGCGCCAGCACGAGATGATCGCCACCATGGTCTCGGTCACTAACCGGTGCGTTTATTGAATTGACTCACACGCAGAGTTTCTGCGTCGGGTCACGTTGGATGTGAATCTGGTTGAGGCGCTGGAAAAGAACTACAGCACCGCTCCGATAGCTCCCCAGGAGCGGGTCATGCTCGACTATGTGGTGAAGATCACAAAAGACGCCACCGAGATCTGGAAAGACGATCACGAACGCCTGCGCTCCGTCGGCTTCGACGACAAAGCGATTCTACAAATAACCTTGATTGCCTCCTGGTTCAACTACATCAACCGCGTAGCAGATGCGTTGGGAGTAGGACGAGAGTAGCGCGGGCCGGCCAGGGAGATTGTGTGGGGCCGGGTCTCTGACCCCGGCCAGGCCGAGCTTCGCTCGGCTAGCCTGCTGGGTCCCGCCACCGCCGAACACCGGAGCTTTGCTCGGCCTGACCGGGTCGAAGACCCGGTCCCACACAGTCTGTGGCCACCTGTTACTGTTTCCCTGCTGGTGGCTGAAAAAACTCGTTCTTTCCGCCCAGCACCATGTCCACACTGTCCCCGGGTTCTGCAATCCACTTCCAGACCCGGCGCCCCTGGTGTCGAGCGAGCAGCGGGCTTCTCCATAATCCGCTAACCGGTTCAACACCGTGGTTACTGACGCGATGGGGTCCTTATGGCGCTCCAGAACGTCCGGAAATCTTTGCTGCACCGCCTGGCAGACCAGCCGCGCGCCCGGCGCCTTGTTTGCGTCCATGAGGACCACCCGACAGGCACGCGTGAGCCCCGGCTGCCGGCTGGCCGATTTGCGATCGAGGAGGCTGAGGAGCTGGTCACTGAGCACGCAGTCGCCGAAAATATTCGCCAACCCGGCCAGGGTCTGCTTGATGGTGCCGATGCGCTTCATGAGCTCCGCTCGCCGCTCGAGCAACTCGTGGAGCTCCCGTTCCGCGGAGCGGATCACCTCCTGCACGTGGGGGTCAGCCGCCTGCGATTGTCCATTGCTTCGGTTAGTGCCGGTTTCCATTGAAGCCCTCCCGGGTGATCGCGAGGTTGAGTGTCTAGCGAGGACTACCCACCTCTGCAGTTTGGACGTGTCCGGACCGCTTCCGGACAGCATAAGTGTCAGACTTTGACTGGAGAATCTGTTGGCCGATGGATTCATTCTCCTGCCAGACCTGGGTCAGCACGTGCCGGCCCTCCTCGTTCTCAAACCGGAGCTTGGCTTGGACGGAAGGGCTCAGCCGTTCCACCGATTGGGTCAGCACATTGACCAGGACGCGGCCGCGCGAGTCGCGCAGTTCGAGCTGCGAAGGCTCGCTGCGCACCAGCGTGTACTGTCCCGCCGGAAAAATCCGGCTAGCGACGGTGAACTCGAATGGAATGTTTGCCTTGATGATCTGCCCGGTGCGCTGTGCGTGGCCGGCGGAGCCCAGCGCCAGGACACCGAGAAAAACGAGTGCAGTCAGGACGCGTGCAACCATACTCTTCATAACAACCTCCCCTTGTTTGTCTACTGTGTTCGATCCACCGCTGCTTTCACGATCTTGTTCAGTGCCAGAACCGAGCCTGCCGCAGAACGTGATCTGCCCGCTATCCGCATCTTGCGGTCGAACTCTTTTCCGGCGTGCTGCAAGGTTGGACGTAATGACTAACCTATGAGATTTATTGATTGTTTTCATTCAATCGATGAACTACACTCATCTCGATATGAGTCCGAAACTGGAGGTCCGCCACCTTAAATTGCTGGTGACCGTGGCCGAAGAGGGCAGCGTTACCGAGGCGGGAAAGCGCTTGCACTTGACGCAATCGGCACTGAGTCACCAGTTGCGCGATGCGGAAGAAAAGCTGGGGACCGCGCTGTTTTTGCGGCTGGGAAGAAAAATGGTCCTCACTCCCGCCGGGGAGCGGCTGATTGCATGCGCGCGCCGAGTACTCGAAGAATTAAGTGATACCGAAGTACAGATCGAGGGTCTGAACGGCGGGGCGCGGGGTGAGATCCGGCTGAGCACCGAATGCTACACCTGCTATCACTGGCTGCCGCCGGTGCTGCAGAAGTTTCACGGCAAATTTTCGAAGGTAGAAGTGAACATCGTCGCCAGCGCAACTTCAAACCCGGCGGCGGCGCTGCTCGAAGGCAAACTTGATGTTGCGATCATCAGCTCTCCCCCACGCAACAAGAGCCTTGCGGTCACGCCCATGTTCGAGGATGAGCTGGTCCTGGTGATGTCGCCGAAGCACCGCCTCGCGTCAGTCAGCGTGGTGCGCCCCAGGGACATGGAGACGGAAACGATTCTGATCTATCCTCCGCGGGAAGAGAGCACCCTGATCAATAAGTTGTTGAAGCCGGCCGGCGTGGAGGCACATCGAGTCATCGAGGTGCCGCTGACGGAAGCGATTGTTGAATTGGCTGGGGCAGGCACCGGCATTGGCTTTCTGGCACGCTGGGCGGTGGCCCCCGCGGTGGAGACGGGCAAAGTTGCCATCCGGCCCATGAGCGGTCGCGGATTTAAGCGCCAATGGTACGCGGTGACCCTGCGCAATCAGCCCGCAGCGCCGTTTCTGGCGGAGTTCCTGAATCTGTTGTCCAACTTCTGCCCAAAAAATGCGCGGCGCATGTCAGCCTAATCAAAACGCTCCTTTGTCATCCTGAGCGCAGCGTGCACTTCGCTATGCGAATTGCATGCGGAGTCGAAGGACCCCTATAACTACGATGCCGCCGGATCGCGTTCGCGTGGGCGCAGAGGCACTGGCTCCAAGCGTTTTGCCGGGTATAGGGGTCCTTCGACTGCGTGACTGCTTCGCTCAGGATGACAGCGCCGTTCAGCCGCCGAAGCGATACCATCCTGAACATGGAGCGTCGCGCCGTAGTTGAATACCTCGAAAGCTTTCTGCGACGAGGGCACGAGTGCGCCTATGTTCAGCGCTGCGGGTACCGCACCGCGCAGTGGACCTATCAGCAAGTGGCGGAGACTGCGTTCCGCTTTGCTCGGGAGTTGGAAGAGCGCGGAATCGGCAGAGGCGAACGCGTCCTGCTGTGGGGGCCGAACTCGGCGGAGTGGGTAACGGCGTTTTTTGGTTGTGCGCTGCGGGGTGTGATTGTTGTTCCTATCGATGACGCCGGCGCTGCCGACTTCACCCGGCGGGTCTATCAACATGTGGATGGAAAGTTGCTGGTGTGTTCGCGCGAGCGCGTCCTGCCGTCATTTCCAGTTTTGATTCTTGAAGATTTGCGGGAAACATTGTCGCGCCACGCGGCTACACCATACGACGCTGCGGCGGTTGGTCCCGCCGATGTCCTGGAAATCATTTTTACTTCCGGGACCACTGCCGAACCAAAAGGCGTGGTGATTAATCATGGCAACGTGCTCGGCAACATCGCTCCCCTCGAAACGGAAATAAAGAAATACCTGAAGTACGAACGCTGGGTGCACCCTGTCCGCTTCTTGAACCTGTTGCCCTTGAGCCACGTCTTTGGTGAATTCCTGGGAATATTTCTGCCGCAATTGCTGGGAGGCACGGTGATCTTCCAGGATGCGCTCAAGCCCGGAGAAGTCATTCGCACCATTCGGCGCGAGCGTGTGTCGGTCCTGGTGGCGGTGCCGCGCATGTTGCAAACGCTAAAGGAAAAGATTGAGCGGGACTTGGCAGACGCCGGCAGGCTGGACGATTTCCAGCGGCGGTTCAAAGCGGCGGAAGGGAGGCATTTCCTCCATCGCTGGTGGATCTTCCGGCGCATCCATCGTCAGTTCGGATGGAAGTTCTGGGCGTTCATCTCCGGCGGCGCGGCACTCGACCGTGTGACCGAAGAGTTCTGGGGACGCCTGGGATACGCCGCCATCCAGGGCTATGGGCTCACGGAAACCACATCCATCGTCAGCGTGAATCATCCCTTTCGCCTGGGCAAAGGGTCGATCGGGAAAGTCCTGGCAGGGCGCGAAGTGAAACTAGCTCCGGACGGTGAAATCCTGGTCCGGGGCAGCGGCGTGGCTGCCGGATACTGGACCGGACACGAATTGCAGCCCATGACCGGGGAGCAAGGCTGGTACGGCACCGGCGACATCGGCGCGCTCGACGCCGATGGCAACCTCTATTTCAAGGGCCGCAAGAAAGATGTAGTCGTTACTCCTGCGGGCATGAACATCTACCCGGAGGACCTCGAGGCCGCGCTGCGCCGCCAGCCTGAAGTAAAAGATTGCGTAGTGATCGCGCTGCCGCGAGAAGGGAACGCGGAGGCGTGCGCGGTGCTGATCTTGCGCGATGGCAAGGCTGACCCTGAGCCGGTGGTAAGGCGCGCCAACGAAACTCTGGCCGAGTACCAGCGTATGCGGCACTGGTTTCTCTGGCCGGAGGACGACTTCCCGCGCACTTCCACGCAGAAGCCGCGAACCAGCGCCATTCAGCAAGACGTACTGGCTCATTTGGGGGCGTCGCCGGTCGCGCAAACCGGATTGAGCCCGTTGGCCGAGTTGATGGTGCGGCTGAAAGGGAAGGGCGCCGGGGAATTGCGACCAGACTCCAACCTGGAAGCGGATTTGAATCTGAGTTCTCTTGATCGCGTGGAATTGCTGGGCGCGCTTGAGGACCGGTATCAGGTGGATTTGAGCGAGACCCGGTTCGCCGCGGTCAAGACAGTGGGCGATCTGGAGCGCATGCTGCAAGGCAAGCTTCCGCCGCGTGCGTCCTATCACTATCCCGCATGGGTGCAGCGGTGGCCGACAACCTGGGTACGTCTGCTCACCCACTATTTGCTCTTGCGCCCCGCCGTGTTTCTGCTGGGCTGGCCGCGCATTACCGGGCGCGAAAATCTGCGCGGGCTTCGTGGGCCGGTGCTGGTTGTGTGCAACCACATCGACGACGTGGATGTTGGCTTTGTGCAGACCGCCCTTCCTGCCCGCTTCCGGCACTGCCTGGCCACGGCCACTGGGGGGGAGGCCCTGGAAGCGTTGCGCACTCCGCCCAGCGGTCGGAGTCTGCTGGGCAAGGTCTATGGCCGCCTGCAGTGGATCCTGGGAGTTTCCCTGCTCAACCTGTTTCCCCTGCCGCGTGAAGCCGGATTTCGTGAGAGCTTCGCCTTTGCTGGAGAATCTGTCGATCGTGGTTACAGCATTCTGGTTTTCCCCGAAGGGCACCACACTACGGATGGCAAGATCCGTCCGTTTCGCGCCGGGGTGGGGCTCCTGGCCAACAACCTGGCGATACCGGTTGTGCCCATGCGGATTGACGGACTCTTCGAATTGAAGAAGGCGAAAAGAAAATTTGCGCGGCCGGGAAGAATACAGGTAAAAATCGGGACGCCACTCCGATTCCCACCCGCTAGCGCTCCGGAGTGGATTGCTGCCGAGCTGCAGAAAGCAGTGGAAAACCTGTAGCCGCAAGCGTCCGGGGCTTGTTTATCGATCTTGTTACCTTGTGGACAAACCCGCTGAATGAGCTCCGCATCAGAGTGTGTGCGTGTAGTATTTTTGCAGGCTGTCGAGAAGGAATTTGCGTGGACAGTTGTCTCGTCCACGCAGTCCAGCCACAATCAGAACTCCAGCGGAGGTCGCAAGATATGCATGTCGATTTGAAACAGCTGTTCCGGGTGGCAACGGCCTTGCTCTTGGCCATGATGTTCGCCCTTCCCCAGAACCTGGTGGCAGAAGGCGCGGCGCACGTAGCGAGCCCCTCTGATCTGCAGCGGGCCGCGATGCAAGCCTCGAACCTGCGGCAGCAGAACATGGAACAGGTAAAGCAATTCTTCTCCTCCGAGAAGGCCGAAAAGGCATTGCGCTCCGCGCACATGGATCCGGAGCAGGTAAAGAATGCTGTCTCCACTCTGGACGACGCCGAGCTGGCGCAGTTGGCTCAACGAACGCAAAAGGCGCAGGCTGATTTCGCCGCCGGAACACTTAGTGATCGCGATCTGATCATCATTCTGGTGGCGGTGGCCGTGCTGATTCTGATTATTGTCGCGGTCCGATAGGTCAGTGATGTTTGGCCGCGTGGTCAGGATCGTGTTCCTGCTGCTCGGGGTCTGTGGCATGCTGCTGGCTGCGGACCCTTCTGGCGCCTGGCTCGATGTCCCTTTCGTAAAACAGGAAAAGGATGGTTGCGGAGCAGCCTGCATTGCCATGGTGATGCAATACTGGCGCGCCCAACAGGGCCAACCGCCGGGCGACGCTTCCGATGCCACCCGGATCCAGCGCACCCTGTATTCATCCAAAGCCCACGGCATTTATGTTTCCGACATGGAGCGTTACTTCCGGGAGCAAGGGTTCCGCACGTTTACAATTCGCGGAGAGTGGGAAGACCTCCAACAGCATGTCGCCAAGGGCAGACCCTTGATCGTTGCGCTGAAGGCCGCGGGCGGCGGCGCTTTGCACTATGTGGTCGTCGCTGGAGTGGGGCCGGAAATGGTCATGGTCAACGATCCGGCCGAGCGCAAGCTGCTGCAGCAGGAACGGGCGAGCTTCGAACGCGAATGGAGCGCGGCTGGAAAATGGACGCTCCTGGCTCTGCCGCAAAGCCAATCGCACTGATTCCAAGCGTTGTTCTCGCATTCTTCTTCAGCTTGTCAGCCATGGCGCTCGCCCAAACTTCGGACGGCCCCCTGGTTGAGCGGGTTCGGCAATTGTCTGACCAGCAGCGCTGGCTGGAAGTGGTCACCCTCGCCGAATCGGCACATCAGGCTTCAGCCGACCTCGATTTCTATTACGGCACGGCACTGGCTCAACTGCAACGCTGGGACGATGCGCAGCGGGCCTTCGCGGCAGGAGCGCGCCTTCAGCCCCGCGACAAGCGGTTTCCTCTGGAACTGGCGGGCGTCGCATTCAAGCAGAAACGCTATCCCGTCACGGTGCGATACCTGCAGCGGGCCTTGCGCCTTGATCCCACTGATTCCTATGGCAACGATTTTCTGGGCACGGTCTATTTTCTGCAGGGAAACATCGAGGCCGCGCTGAAGTACTGGAACCGGGTGGGCAAGCCAAAAATTGTTGAGGTAAAACGCCAGCCTGTCCCCCAGGTGAATGCCGCATTGCTCGATCGCGCCATGGCCTTCGCGCCAGCCAGCGTGCTGCGCTTGCCCGATCTGCTGACCACCGAAGCCCGTATGGATGGACTGGAAATATTTCCACGATACCAGTTTGATCTGCAGGCCCGCGATGACGGCAGGTTCGACGTTCTCTTCCGCAACCGCGAGCGCGATGGCTGGAGCCAGGGCAAGTTGGAAAAACTCTTTCTGCTGTTTCGGGGCTTGCCGTTTCAAAGCATCACCCCGGAGATTTACAACCTGCGCCACCAGGCCATCAACTTCGTCTCCATGTATCGCTGGGATGCAGAGAAGCGCCGGCTGCGGGCGCGGCTTTCCGGTCCATTCCAGGCGAATCCGAAATTCCGTTATGGACTGACGGCCGACTTACGCAGCGAAAACTGGGACATTAGGAATTCGTTTCAGGGCCCGGCGCCGTTGTTGGGCAGTTTGAATATGCGGCGAGAAGCAGTAGGCGTGGACTTCGCTGCATTCGAAAGCGGGCGCTGGCAGTGGTCTGCCGGGGCGGAAGTTTCGCATCGCGACTTCCGCAGCGTGATTCCGGGAACGGCACTGACTCCAGACTTGCTGACCAAGGGATACCAGCTCAAGCAAACCACGCAGCTGGACGCCGGGCTTTGGCGATCGCCAGAGCGGCGATTGACGCTGGAGGGCGGTGTGTCCTCGCAGGCGGGACGCATCTGGTCGAAACCCTCGCATTCCTTCGAGAAAGTGCAAGGCTCATTACGACTTCACTGGTTCCCGCAATCCCAGGGCGACGACTATGAGGTACGTCACCGGATCGGGGTCGGCAAAACCTTCGGAGAGGTCCCGTTTGACGAGCTTTTCATGCTCGGTCTCGAGCGCGACAACGACCTGGAGATGCGCGGGCACATCGGGACCCGCGATGGCAGGAAGGGCAGCGCTCCCCTGGGGAGGAATTATTTCCTGTCCAATTGGGAAGCTGACAAGAGCGTGTATCGCAACGGAATCTTTACGGTGAAGCTGGGGCCGTTTCTGGATACGGGCAAGATTGCCGATGCTTCGGCGGAATTGGGTTCGCAGAAATGGCTCTGGGACCTGGGGACGCAAGCCACGGTGCGCGTATTCGGCGTCGGAGTTGTTTTTTCTTATGGCAAGGACTTGCGTTCCGGGAACAATGCTTTTTATGTTTCGTTGCGGTAGGAGTGGCGACGTTTTGCAGAAGATATAGCGTTATAATTGCCGGGCCATGAAAATCACCAGGATATTTTCTCTCGCCATCGGAGTGTTTTTGTTCGTTGCCCTGTCAATCGCAGCCGCTGCCAAGACTACGGTCGAACTGAAAGACGCGCAGGGCAAGAGCGTGGGAACGGCGGTGCTATGGAGCAAGGGTGCGGCGTCGGGCGTGTCCATGGAACTCAAGCTCCATGATCTTCCGCCCGGGGTTCACGCTTTGCACTTCCATCAGAAGGCGCAGTGCGATGCACCGGATTTCAAGTCCGCCGGCCCGCACTTTAACCCCGAGGGAAAGAAGCATGGCCTGGAGAATCCCGAGGGCCACCATGCCGGGGACATGAACAACTTTACCGTCAACGCCAAGGGCAAAGCCAAGTTCAAGGTGGTTAACAAAGACGTAACTCTCGGGGATGACAGCCACTCCCTGTTCAGCAATGGCGGCACGGCGCTGGTGATTCATGCCAAGGCGGATGATATGAAGTCCGACCCGGCCGGAAATGCTGGCGACCGCATTGCCTGCGGCGTGATCACGAAATAGCCGGGATAACACAGTTTGAACAGGTTATGCACAATTAACGGGTCCCAGAATACAGTGAAAACCCTATAGACCATGTAGTTTGGGCACGAAGTCCGCCCCGCCACATACGACCCTGGCGTTGCGGAAGCGCGATGACTTTGGAGACCCGTGCCCTGGCCCTCAGACAATCTCAGTCATAACTTCCCTCCACCTGCCACTGCCCGTTGAGCAAATCCCGGATCAGACGATAGAGCGTGATGCCGGTCATTTCCTGTAACGCGATGTCCCACTCGTCGCGGGCCCATCCTTCCTGCTCCCACCAATCTCCGGAGGTGCGCCAGGGACCGGCGGCCCAGAGGATGTCCCCCCAAATCTCCTTGCGCCTGGGGCAGGCGATGCGCGCCGGCCTGCCTTCCTGCAGGGTCACGGTGGCGCGCAGGGGCGGGCGGAAGATACGCATGGCGGTGACTGCGGCTTCATTTGGTTTTTGAGACTCCCCAGATTTGCGGGATGTCTTGGACCCGCGAGCCGCCTGCTCCTGGCCCTGACCCGGGGCAAAATGCTGCATCCGGAATGCTTCAGGACGGTGGGTGTCCAGCAGTTGCAGCGCTCCCACTTTATTTTGGCCGACAATTCCCGCAATCCTCGCCAAAGTGAGTTCGAGTTTTTCCGGCTCTGGAGAAGGCGGCAGGAACAAACCACTTTGCGCCGCCCGCGGGCGCACTGGCTCCGCCGACAAATGGATCCCCACGATGGGAGCGCCGGGTGGGTGCGCGTTCAAGTCAAGCTGCAGCAACTTGAGAAAAACTTTGGCGTCCAGCAACGGGACAGGGAGGCGCAGGGTGCGGTAGAAACTCTGGCGCGCTGGCGCTCGATCCGGACGGGCGGTAGCGCCTGTCTCTCCGTGATCCAGGGTAAGGGTCAGTTTTAACTCCTGGGTGGCCAAAGCCCGCGCTCCCAGCCGGGCGCACAGCTGTTCCAGCAACCGGCTTAGCAGAAACGCCAGCGGTTCGAGCAGCATCAGCGGATATTCCAGCTCGATCGCTTCTTCGAAAACCAGCGGCGGCTCGACAGGAACCAGCGAACGCGAACTGCAGCCACGCGCCAATTGTTGCAGGCGAATGCCTTCCTGTCCCAGACGCTCGCTCAGTGCAACTTCGGGCAACGCGGCCAGAGCGCGAAGATTCCGGATTCCCCAGCTGTCGAGTACGTCCAGGGTCTGGAGATCGTGGCCTCTGGTAAACAACACTTCCAGAGGAAGATTATCCAACTGTTCGGCTTCTCTTCCCTGGGGAATCACGATCACTCCGGAAAAGCCGAGAGCGGCGAGTATGGCCGTGTCCGGATTGGACGCCACGGCAACGTTAGCTTCGAGGCCGAGATCGGAAGCGCGGCGCGCCACATCCCGCGCAATCTTTGGCAGCGGACCGAAGAGCGGCTCCAGTCCGGCAAGATCCAGAAGGACAGTGTCACAACCCGCATCCTCCACTCGCGGTGAAAATGACTGGGCGCAGTCGAGCAAGGCAGCGTGAGCGGCAGCCTCCTGTAATAAAGACCGTGGACGCAGTACAAGATCGGGGCAGGGTTCCACCTGAACTTTTGTCATTCCCGCTGAAACTCCGGCCTGGCGGGCCTTTTCGCTCAAAGCAAAAACCGTTTGCAGCGGCGCTTTGCCTTCCAGCACGGCCAGAGCTTGGGAGCGCAACCCTGGTTCGGCGCGCAGCAAGGCCTCGACTGGAAAGTCAGGAACGAAGATGCAGGCAAAGGCAGTCATTAGTCGTCAGTCGTCAGTCATGAGTCGTCAGAAGCCGTCAGCTTGTGCGCCGGCGTCCTCGCCCTCGCTGCAAAAAGCAAATTCAGACGGCAAACGCCGGCCCGAGCGCAATAGAAGCACAGCGAGCCTACGCAATCCGCACCGCCTTGGTGGTGAAAACCGTAGTGACAGATTGCGCCGGTTTGCGCTGCAGGCGCGAACGCAACAGCTCTCCTTCAACGCGTAATCCATCCAGAAGCTGCGCGTGAGCCGGCGAAAGTTCTTTGGCTGAAAGCTGAGAGCTGAGAGCTGAAAGCTGTTTTCCAGCCTGCAGCCTGATCAGCAAAGAAGCGCAAGTGGGAGCGCAGGGCGCCTGGGCCACCACCAGCAGCACCGTGGCCGTGGGTTCGACGGCGCGCTGAAAGCGAAACCAGGAAGCCAGCGGAACCCGCCGCGCCGCCGTGTCCGGCACATCCCCAAGATCAATGGCCACCAGGCCAAAACCCCCGCTTTGAAGGAGCAGGTCAGTGACGCGCAGAGCCTGCTCAAGAGGTCGAACGTCGGACGTCAGACCTCGGACCTCGGGCGTCGGGCTTCGGACTCCGGACTTCACCTTTAAGGCCGGGGGTCTAAGGTCTGAGGGCTGAGGGCTGAGGTCCAAAATCTGACGTCCGGTCCCGCAGCGTATCCACAGCAATCTTTCCAGCTCAACTCCCGTGGCCTTGGCCGAAACCGCATCGAGCGCGTCGGTGGTGTCCACCAGGGCGCAGGCTTCCTGACGCCGGGTGGCTGCCGCCAAGGCAGCCAGCAACACGCTGGTGCGTCCGGAAGAAGCGGGCCCACAAATTTCGCTCAGACACCCCCGTGGCAGACCGCCGGCAAGATCATCGATTTCGCGAATTCCGCTGGAGACCATCTCGGGCGTGGGACGCACCTCCAGCCGCGATGCCGCAGTCACCCCCGCCAGCTTGGGCAACGCCGCCAGGTGTTGTAAAACCTGTGCCGGCTCCTTTTTCTTCGCAGCAAATACGGCACCGCCCGCCAGGGCGTAGGAGAGTGGGGAAGACATAAGACCTCAACATTCAGGAGAACGCCGGGGCGGCTGGCCGAGGCTGCGAATTATGTTTTCGCTTTTTATTCGCTAAAAGAAATCTAGCCCGGGAAGAGGAAGACTGTCAAGAGGTAAGGTGACCGCCGTGCGCGCAACAAGCCTGGCTCCAGATTCCGCTGGCCGCCTGCCGGGCGTCCGCCCTCGCGGGCGTGCTCCCTAGGACGCCCTGCCTTATTTCCTTTGTTATAATGAGTGCTCTCCAACGGCGCTATCGTCTAGGGGTTAGGACGGAAGATTCTCAATCTTCATCACAAATAAAGTTTGTCATGTGTA
Organism: Terriglobia bacterium; assembly: GCA_963803605.1. Taxonomy (GTDB): domain Bacteria; phylum Acidobacteriota; class Terriglobia; order Terriglobales; family Acidobacteriaceae; genus JAIQFF01. Next base: position 10,365 of record CAWDNG010000017.1, on the reverse strand, counting down.
ATCAATTACTTGATGCGTTACTCGATGCCGACTGTCACCAAAATGTCACTACGCGAATGCGATCGTGGAATTATGTGTAATAGCTTGAACTCGACCTTGCGGACAGGGCTGGCAAGACTCCCGGTATCGGACACAGACTGGTATCCAATTGGGGGATTTTGAGGTCGCGGTAGGGACGACCATTGCTGATCGCCCCCCGCGCGGATCCGCACGAGCGCTCATTAGCGCATGCGGCTCTTATCGCAGATGAATAACGGCCAAGCATGCTGCTTGTCCGTACACTCGCCCACCCGTGGAACACGCGCGGTCCCGCTCTATGTCGGGCACGTGTCGAGGGGGAGAGTGTTCTCCTTGATCAGCAGCCTTCCCTCCTCACTCTCCGCCGACGTGCTTGCCGTCTTTGTTCGAATGATTCATCGGTACTATGCCGCTGTCCGACTCCTCGCAGACGTACATGCGGGCCGTGTGGCCTAAGCCTTCTCCCGCCGTCCTGCGACTCACTCGTGCCGCAGGCGTCTGCGAGGTCTCCCGGTTCTCGTGCATGAAGTTTCTAGGCGTGTCTGGGGTCTTCGACTACGCCGGACTGAGCAGGAGCTCGCGCTATCGCGCCTGTTCATGTTGCCTTCCGCGCATTACAAAGACGTCGGCGTCCGGATTGCATCTTTTCGGAGCTGAATACCCACCCCGCCTATCCTCTGTCTACGCTTCGCTGTGTCCCTCGCGGTAGCAGCGCAAGACTCGAGGCCGAGCGGATCGCTACTCCTTTCTCGTAAGGCTCTTGCATCCTCTACTTCATGCCGGTTTACCCCGGCGCACTGTAATCGCGATTTTTCAACAACAACGGCCATTTGGATGCCAACTGTAAAATGCTTTGTGATGAGGAAAGGCATTGCGTTAGCTTTTGTTGCACTTGCTCTTGTTTGTGCTTGGTTCGCCTATTCCAAGGTCACTCAAGCCCGACGAGAAGCCGCCTACCGGGCGGCCATTGCCCCCTTTGAACGTGACCTCGCCGTGGGGATGGACAGGGCCGATGTCAAGAAATACCTAGATTCGCGGAGGGTGGACTACCACGCGGTTAGGTATGGCGGAAGTGACGCAGACACATACGAAATCAGGATTGGCGAAGAGCCTGACAACTTCCCGTGTGAACATTGGACCGTCTACATCGCGCTTGAGTTTAACGCCACCGAGAAACTACGCGAAGTTCATGTCCGCAGAGTCGGAACGTGCCTCTGAATCGGTATATGGCGAAATCAGATGGCGTTAGCACAAGCTTGCACCGTTTGTTCGCCAGACAGGCGAAAGTAAAGCGCAAACTTGCGTTATCGCGATATTACGCCAGTCGAGATGAACAGAGTGTGCAAGAATCGCATCAGACCGTGTTCTTGCGCCGTGGATTCTACGTCCAGCCGAGTTCCGGTGGAGGAACATCGCAATGCGAATCCTGTGCCTGTCCTTTCTAGTAAGCATCACCTTGGTTGTATCGACGCCCGCAACTGCTCAAAAGCTTGATGGTGACCATCCTCCGAATGTTCCGGGACAAATGGTGGACATTGGTGGCTATCGCATCCATCTCTACTGTGTCGGGAATGGCTCGCGTTCTGTGATCCTTCTTAATGGAGCGGGGGACATCTTCGCCGACTGGGCCTTAGTGCAACCGGACATCGCCCACTTCACACGAGTATGTAGTTACGACTACGCATGGGAAGGATTCAGCGACTCCGGTCCAGTCCCAATCACGATGCACCAACAGGTTTTTGAGACTCACCTCATGCTTCAGAAAGCAAAAGTGCCACCGCCTTACATTCTCGTTGGCCACTCCTACGGAGGGATGGCAGCCCGGCTTTACGCGATGACCTACCCGACTGAGGTTGCTGGATTGGTGCTGGTTGACTCCTTGCACGAAGATGCGCCCATGGGCGATTCGATGTTTCGCTCACGGGCGACAGGGAAGACAGTGCCTCCACCACAAACGATGGCGACCAGCCCACCGCCACCACCGACACCGGAAGAGCAGCGACGCTTCGACGAAAACATAAAGCATGTACGAGCCGAAAGCCCCACGCCGGTCGGCCCGCCGCTGAATAAACTGCCTTCAGATGCCTTGCAGTTACGAGCATGGGTACATGCTCACCCTAGACTGCTTACTGGCGCACAGTCGGATCCAATGATCTGGGCACCGGAGGAACTCCAACAAGTCCACGAATCGCGACAGGGAAAGGTGCATCCATTTGGTGACATCCCGGTCATTGTTATTGGAGTTCTTCGCGACAACCCTGTTAGCTTGGAAGAGCGGCGCCGTCAGCTCAACGACATGGCGTCGTTATCCACCAACGGCAAAGTGGTGATAGACAGCAACAGCGGACACCATGTGCAGTGGGATGACCCGAAATTTGTCATCGAAACAGTGAAAGAGGACTACGAGGCAGCAATCCATCACACCAAACTGGCGAAGTAGTTATGGTTTTCTGACGTAAGATGAACGGGCAGCGATACCTGTTGAAATCAGGCGTTTGCACAAGCTTGCGTCGTTTGTTCTCCTCCTGCTGCCTTCAAGACTGCCTGCTACCGGCCTGACGGTAGCAATCCTATCGGACAGCGTGGCGTGTAAGGTCAAGTCTTGGCTATTACAAATTATGGTAGCGGGTACGGGAATCGAACCCGTATCGCGGCCTTGAGAGGGCCGTGTCCTAACCGTTAGACGAACCCGCCACATCACTGACCCAGAGCCTTCCTGCCGTCGTTACGCAGTGTGAGACTCGCCGTTTCGACAGCCTGCATCGCGTCGGTGACATCCTCGGTCGAGACGATGTGATACCTGTCGAACACGCTCCGGGTTTTGTGCCCGGTGATCTTCATCGCGACCCGCTCTGGGACGCCCGCGTTCACCAGATTCCGCACCGCACTGCGCCGCAGGTCGTGCAACGTCAGCCCAGAGTATAGCGGGTCATACCGTCGGCCTTCAACTTCAGTCAACGTTCCCAATTGAGCAGCAGCACACGCGGTGACCCACTCTTTGCGGAGATTCGTTCCATCGAATACACGGCCTGACTTCGGAGTGACTTCGTTGAGCATAGTGATGAGAACACTCGGCAGTGGGAGAGTCCTCGCCTCATCGCCTTTGGTTTGCTCCTCCTCCAAACGAATCGTGCGTGCATCAAGATTGACCTGTGACCATTCAATCTGTAGAGCCTCACCGATGCGAACGCCGTCGTAGTAAAGGAAGGTCACGAGCGGACGCAAATGCGTGGGGAGCAGGCCGATCAACTCATTGAACTTGTCGAGTTCGAGGAAGCCTTTGCGGGCGGGCGGCTCTTTCTGAAACTCGATGAAGGGCACGTCGTGAATCTTCTTCTCTCGCTTCGCAAGGTTCAACATTCTTCGCAGTGCTCCGAGGCCGCGATTGATAGCAGCATTGCCGACTCCATCCGTCTTACGCTCCCTGACAAATCTGCGGGCAAAGTCAGTCGTCAATTGGGTCGCAGTGACTCCACGGTCGGTCACCACAATTTTGCCGTCACCTTTCGGCTCCAGTTTGAATCCGCAGAAATCGTCCAGAGCCTTCAGGCCGGGGATCGTCTCCGTCCCGTCAGCCCGTTCCTTCAGCGACTTATTGCCCAGTGCGACGTAACTATCAATCAACGCCTGCCGCAGATCGGCATACCGCAGTTTCTTGACATCGGTCGCCGGGACTTCGCCCTTGTCTCGGAAGTCCATCGCCTTCCGTAAAAACGCGAGGGCTTCAGACCGAACATGGGTTTTGGTGCTCATCCGAACCTGCCGTCCGTCCTGATAAAACTGGCACCACCAGATGCGGCCCCGAAGAATCAGACCGCCCTCACCGTTTCCCCGTTGCCTGCCCTTCGTCCGTTCTTTCTCCCGCCATAAGTTCACCTCCATTGTCACCATAACATCATCCGTCCTGTCACCGCTATGGCACGAAAGTAACCAGATCGAGGTGACTAAAGGACAATGCCACCCCTGTACTAATTCCCGTCGAGGGACAATATCTTTCGTGCGGGCTGGTTTGCTAAGATTAGAAGTGGCAGGGTACACGCCGACGTTCTTTGTGCAGTGCCGCTCGGTGTCGGGCGGATTGAAGCCCCAGATGGATGAAAGCATCATTGCATCTGGGCGTCCACGATGGGATTCAGGGGAACGACTAAGCCTTGACATCTGACCCGTGGATTGGTGGGTGCTTCCGTCAATCGGAAGTAGCACCACTGGAGGGCACATGAATGCCTTCAACACAATCTCGCAAGCGTAGTTTGATTCCTGCTGTAATCCAAACATCCGCTGATATCACTCCGCGCCTGTTGTCCGTCAAGCAGGCTGCTGCCTACGTCGGCTGCACAGTCTGGCATATCCGTGAACTGTACTGGGCAAAGAGTGTCGCTGGGTTCATCGCTGGTCGCAGGCTGCTCATTTCTCGTGAAAGTCTTGACGCGTTCATCGACCGCAGGCTCCAAGAGCGTGCGTCATGACAGACTGTGGGACGGTCAAAAGCCTAAACGTGTACTTATTGCAGTTTAAGAAATGATCCGAAGGGGGACTCATGGCAAAGGGCGAATGGAAGGGAACAACCGAGTTCATAGAGAAAGCGTTGTCAATCCTGAAAGACGAACACCCGATGACAGTCAGACAGTTGTTTTACCGACTCGTCTCAGCGGGCGTCATCGAGAACACGAAGGACAGATACCAGTACGTGTCCCGCATGATGACAAAAGCACGCCGTGACGACCGCTGCCCGTATGAATGGCTCGTGGATCGCAGCCGCCCGACATATCAACCGAATGCTTTCGAGAATCCTGCTGCATACGCAGAAGCCGTCAAGCGATCTTATCGAAAAGATTACTGGGCGATGCAGCCGGCGTACTGTGAAATTTGGTGTGAGAAGGATGCGGTCATCGGTTCGATTGAAGATACGACGGATTTGCTCGGAGTGACCCTGCGGGTCTCCCGTGGCTTCATGTCAGCGACGAGACAAAACGACATCGCACAACACTTCCTCAAAGTCGAAGAAGCCGATCACAGTCTTCTATCTCGGAGATCACGATCCCAGCGGGCGTTCAATCGAAGCGACAGCGGGAATAGCAGTCAGCAAAAGGATGTTTTGCATCACGAAAGATATTACAGCACCAGACTTCGACAGGGCGTGTCGCAGCATCCATTACAAACCCGCTATGCCCGTAGAATTCGAGATGCGGCGACTCGCCATCCACAAGTCGGATATCAAGACGTTCAACCTACCGCCATTGAAAGTCAAGGACACCGATTCTCGAACAGAAGACTTCGTGAAGAAGCACGGCGGTCACTGTGTCGAACTCGACGCTCTCCCGCCAACGGAGTTACGGAGTCGTATCGAAGACGCAGTCAATGAACTACTAGACCCCGTCGCATGGGATCGAGCAATCTCAATCGAAAGGGTTGAACTGGCGTCCATCGTTGAAACGGCTGGGAAGTGGGCTGGGGCAATGTGACCCGTTCGAGTAAAATCGGGCTGGAGGAAGTCATGCCTAAGCAGGTTTGGATTTTAGCCGACTGTGATGAAGGTGGGTTGGTCAACAAACTCAATGAACTCGATAGCGATGGCTATGTGCCTTGGGAACTCCGATACATGGAAGTGCAGGACTCCCAGCAAGACCCCATCAACTCAAGAAAGATTGTCCGCATAATAGCCCATGCGAAATCGCTGAAACGGTGACGACTGTCTCTGGACTTGCGCTTTTGTTTCGCTAGCGGGTTTAACCGAGCAAATCGGCCACTCATCAGAAGAGCAAGATGAGATGAAAGACCTGAAGCCCACTGGCTGGCTGTCCGTGGGCGGTAGGGCAACGCCGCTGACTGGATGACCGTGTACAACATACACTCAGAGTAATCCCTGAACCCCAGATTTCAGCCCGTTTTGACTACGCTGCACCTTCATCGATGACAATTTGTGTCATTTAACCAAACGGTTAATTAAGCCCGCACACCCGATGGCGTGGTGACAATCACGGTGACATGCTATTTCAAATGACTGTAACTAAATGACTTGCATAAGGACAGGAGATACGTGATCTTTCGCCCAAACCTCGGAACAACCCCTTAACTGGCACCAGAAGCCGCTTAAATGGCAGGCTAATCCTACATTTTTGACGCTCAGACGGCGCTCTCCTGCGATCCGGGCCGGAGGCGTCAGCCAGCGTGATCCGCCCAGCCGAATCAGGGGTCTGGATGGGATCGAGGTCGAAGCCGTAGGGGAATACAGGGGGTCAGTACTTCAAGGGTCGAGGCCGGGTGCGGTCACCCCAGCCGGGTGTTCGCTGGTATCGGCGGTGCGGCGTAGCCCAACGCTCATGGGACTCCTGTCAAGGAATCCGGTTTCCCGGCTCCTCATAGGCGCACACACGGGTCTGGGGCTCCTGCCCTCAGCGCACGGGACTCCCGCATTTTGGATTCTGGATTTTTCGGTACAAATGTACACGCCTTCCATTCGCCCGAAGAAAAAGCGAAATAAGCCTTGACTTAGAGGGCTGGCTCTGTTAGTATTTAGTTAGTAGAGATTTTTTCTTTTCTCCCACCACGCTGACCTCGTAACGGCAGACCCGAGAACCATCAGGGACAGCCGTCAGTTCGAGTGACCACCCACCAGCACCCACCCAAGCAGGTCACCATGTCAGCAGCCGCAGCACCAGCCCTAGCCACAGCTTCGCTCCACGCAGACCTTCAGCGATACGAGCTTGTCCCGGCCAGATTCGTCAGCAAGTCCGGGGCGTTGTTCTGGAGCATCCGGCCCGTCCGTCCCCAGCGTTCATTGGCGATAAGGATCACCAAACCAGACCTGCCGTACAAACACGGGAAGTAAGGAAGTTGGAAGTAGATGATGGTAAAGAGTCCTAGTATCTTCTACTTACACTTCTGACCATGTACTTCCCACTTCCCACTTCCCATGTTTTTGTGCCACAGGAAGTTCGGAAGTTGATGACGAACCAAGTCCCGTCAGGTAAGGACGGCTCGGAATCACGGCTTCACCTAGAAGCTCAAGGACAACCCGACAGTCCAGCACCACTCCGTCCGGCCCACATATTGATAGACGTGCGCTGGGGAGAAGCACCACCCCTGTACGACCATGAAAGGCAACACCAGACCATGACAACACCAAGACCCAACCTGACCAGAAGTTCACCATCGAAATTCACCAGCCCTTCTCGACGTTCACCGAAGGCAAGCCCATCCCGATTCCATCCATCATCAGCGGCCTCGCACCATACGCAGCGTTCAGCGTTCTCGGCGGCAAGGCCAAGCACGGCAAAAGCTCCATGTCCCGCTGCGAATCCGTTTGCATCGCAAAAGGCCAGCCATTCCTTGGCAGATCAACCGATCAGGCCGAAGTCCTGTTGTGCTCACTCGAAGACCCAAGACAACACGTCGATAATTGTCTCGCAGCCCTTGGTTACGATCTCGACAAGGATGCCCAGATTCACATCGTCAGCAAGTTGGCTCGGGATGTCAATCAGACGGTGGACGCTATCGCTGACGTTCTCGCAAAGAATAAGCACATCAAGTTCGTCGTTCTCGACACCTTGGCGAAAGTTCTGCGTGCAAAGGACTCGACGAACTATGACGAGATGCTCACTCTGTGCGAACAGCTTCACGACCTCGCCCGTCAAAGCACATCCCACATTCAAGCGTTAGCCCACTGCAAGAAGATTCAGCATGATGATCCGTTCGACAACTTCCTCGGGAGCGTCGAAGTTCGTGCAGAGACGGACACGAATATCGTTCTCTACGATCACCGTGGGAAGCGGCTCATCAAGAGTGAGACCCGGATGGGCGTCCCTTGGGATGATCCGAGGGATATATGTGCGGACACCGTGACCGTTGGCGAGACGAAGATCGTCACCCGGTTCTATCTCGGGGACACGTTGTCATCGACGGTCGAGCATGAGGAACAGGCCCACGAAAAGAATACCCTTACTTCAGTGAAGAACAGCCTCGTCACCTTCCTGAAAGCCAACGGCGGCGAGTTCCCGATGACCAAAGCTCTCGACTCTATCTCGGGACGGGACAGTTTGAAGTATGACGCAAAGGACGGACTCATCAAGGAAGGCGTTATCGGTATTGTCGCTGGAGTAGCCCACTCGAAGACGAACCCGTCGAAGCTCCGGCTGCTCAAACCAGAGTGGACATCTGGACTCGTCATTGCTAATCCATCGCCATCAGCCGGAACTTCACAGACAAACGCTCAGGACACGCAGGAACCACGGGACGTTTCGCCACCAGAACCGACGCCCCCGCCACCCCAGCCGTCCATCGAGGAGAGACTGCTGAAGGCAAGAGCCGAACTCGCTGAAGCGCAGCAGGCGGACAGTCGCTACTCATGGGCACAGAAAGGTATTCAGGAGGCGCAAGCACGAGTTGCAGAACTCGAAACGCTCCTGATGCCTGCATCGCAGACGCCTGCATCGCAGATCGAACAAGAACAAGAAGGGATGACAATCCAATGACAACGACAATCGATACCAACACCCAGACATTGATGAACCTCTGGGCCAAGACGCTCGGGACACCAACGCCGAGTGAACAGCAGTTCATCATCTGGATGGAGTCGCACCCGGCTGATGTTGTCCGGTACGGAATCTTGAGAGCGGCGACAAAGAACCAGACTATGGGCGAAACGATGAGCGCAGACCACCGGATTCGCTTTGCCTGCAAGGTGATGTTGACCGCGTCTGCTCTCCGAAAAGAGAACGCGGAGAAGCACGAGCGGCTGCGGCAGGAGTTCGAGGGGGTGCAGCGATGAGCGGGCCGACCTTGAAGCGAAGGGCTGGGCGTCCGCCACTCCCGCCCGCACCGCAGAACGCAGGCGACTGTCGCACACTCATCGCGGCGGAGACGGTGAGGACGCAACCGCGAGAGCGAACAGTGCGATACCTCTATCGATTGCTGAAAGCATTCGAGCGGGCTGACGACGCAGCAGCAGCCGATCTGAAGACTCGGGTGCAGGACGAAGCAAACCGCCTGAGGCAGAGTGAGATTGAACTCAAACGTCACGAATATCAGAGACGCTTCGACCTTGGCCCACTCGGGGTCAGGGTGATGCGGCAGCGGATTGCAGAGTTGGAAGGGAAAGTCGCGGAACTCGAAGCGAAGAAGCCTTGCATGAGCGTAAACAGCGGCGTGTTGCCGACTCTAACCGGAAAGGATGGTCTCAGTGCATGACACACGGAAGCAACGGTGGCTCGATGAAGCCCTCGCACAGATTCCAGCCGATCTTACCGCTAATGGCGACGGCACGACGCATCGAGAGATCATGGATGCGTATCTGCGTCCGATGATTAAGCGATGCAAGGCGACAAATCGAAGCAGATTCTGGGCGTGGCTACGGTTGCAGTTGTCGAAGACCGAAGAGACCGCATTTTATCTGATGTGGATGCGGGAATCGAAACTCCAGCTTGAAATCGAGAAGGCTGAAGATGGATTCCGATACGTCATTAACGGCGAGACGGCCTTGATCGAAGTCACCGATGGAGGAGATCACGTCGTATGGCGAGTCCCAGTCACGAAACTGGAATGGGCACTTAGCATGTACCCAGTCAGTCTCAAGCGACTCCCGATCTCGAACCACCCGAGAAGGCTCAGTGTCGGCGGCTGAGACTCCAGTTGAAGAAACGTCTACCGTTCTTGACGCCAGAGCAACGTCAAGTCATCGAGAACAAGATCGACCAGTTGCGTGCGATGGATCAGCGAGCATTCGCCCCAGTCCCCCGATTCATGCTGCTGAAGTACATCAACGGCTCGCAGGTCGCAGTCCATCGTCTTTTCGTAGACGCAGGCCCGGATGATGAAGTCGCCGCTGTTGATGACGACTTCACGAACTTCACGACGACGACTCTCGTGACAACCTTCGAGGCGAAGGAGTGCCCGGTCGTACCGTACCCGGCGTACCAGACCGAGACGGTTGTTCAGAACCTTCAGATCACCAACAACGCAGAGGCCCAGAAGAAGTTCGAGGACGCATTTCTCCAGACCAAGCAAACACAGCAGGGGGACATTGACGAGTCGCCGCTTCGGGTCGAGCCCAACGCTGATTTCGGACGACGCACAGGGATCGAGGGCGGTCTGACCGCAGACTGTGGCAGGTTCATCCCGTTGTCCGAGGAGGAGATCACTGCCGTAGGGCTACAGGGTGCCGCCGTTCGCCCGGTGGACGAGGCGGACGCAATCCGCGGAGATGGCGGCGTCCGGCCCCGCAATGGGGTAATCGCTGGAAATAAATCTGCACGGAGACCTGCATAAGCACCTATCTATGAGAACACCCGGCTGGAGGGTGGGTGTGTACGTTGTACACGAAGGAGGGTCAGCGCGATGTCAGTTCGTAGC
>CAWDNG010000016.1:0-72122 GCA_963803605.1 Terriglobia bacterium | reverse complement strand
TCCTTTCTCCCGAACCTGTTGGTTGGCTTAGCACCACCAACTTTACTCGGGCCTCGGAGCCGACATTGTCATGGAATCAATTACAGTTACAACCCCGGGAGCAAGCTGCCTTGAGAGATGTCCTAAAGTTTCTCGCTGGCCTTAACCCGGTTGGCGCGGTTGGATGGCGCCCGGCGGGGCCAAGCGACTCCAAGGAGATAACCAGCCGTTGGAGTGGTGTAATGACACTTCTCAGCGGCTGAAGCCGGGAGCGTCAATGCACATGGAAGACAGCGCTATAAAGCGCTGCTCCACCCTGATACATGAGCCCATCACAGCGCGCCTGCTTTCTCCAGGGCGTTTTTCATTCCCGCCCAGCTCTCGATGGTTGAGGCCTCGGGCGTGCCGGCGCCGCGCCAGTGAGTTTCCAGGCTCACGACGTGATGATAGCCGTCGTGCTTGAGCGCTTTGTATTGACCCACCCAGTCGATCATGCCTTTGCCCATGGCTGCCCATTCCACACCCTTGGCCGTCTTGATCGCGTCTTTACAATGGCAATGGCCGATTCGATTTTTGGGCAGAAGATTGTAGCCGTCGGGATAGGGCGTTTCGCCGAACATGGCAGCGTTGCCGGGGTCCCAGTTGAGCATGAAAGCCGGTGACGGCACGCCGCTGAGGACCTTGGCGGATTCGGCTCCAGTGGCGGTGTTGCAGGCGAATTCATTTTCTAGGATAAGGATAAGGCCGACCTTTCGCAGCTTCTCCGCGGCCTGTTGCAGTTGATCATTCATGGCCTTGCGGTAAGGGGCCTGGTCATCCAGGCGCCAGAAGTCAAAGCAGCGGATGCGATCAGTGGAGAACTGTCTGGCCAGTTCAATGGCGCGATCGAGCACTTCACCCTGCTGGTCGTAGGTGAAGTTCGCGTTGAACTGATCGTGTTCCGGGCTGAACTTCGATTTCGGAGCACCGGCGAAGTCCACCTTGAAGAGAGGGCTGCCGATATCGGTGACGCGTAAGTTGTTCTTTTTCAGGATGCGTTGCGCCTCCGCAATTTCGTTGGCATCGAGATTGGCGACGTTTTTGTTCCACATGCTGCGCAGTTCCATCCACTCCATCCCAAACTGCTGGGAGGCGATCTCGCAGGCATGACCGAAGTCTTGAGAAATCTCGTCGTTGATTACGGCTATCTTGAACGGCGACTTGTCAAGGCGCTGAGTCCTGGAGGTGGAGGACAATTGAAAGGGAGAGGCTGAAAGGTTGCTGTTGGCCGCCGCCAGTATTCCCAGGCCAGCGATAAACTCACGACGTGAAAAATCTGATCGCATGGGTGATTCTCTCCTTTTACGGTCTTGAACCTGCACTGCGTTCAGCAACATTCCAACCCGCCTGCCGAGCCTGCTAACGAGGGGCCGACAGCGCGGGATTCAGCCTCTGCGCAATTTGCAGCTCGTGCGCAGCTTCATCGAGCTGGCCGCGGGACTTCAAAGCGTTGGCCAAATCATAGTGCGCCACTGCGTCTTCCGGGTCCCACGCAACCACCGCCTGGAATTCCTGCACTGCTGTGGGCCAATCGTGGGAATTGGCGGCCAACCTGGCCAAGGCGCGGTGACCTTCAGTCAAGCCAGGGGCCAGTTGTACGGCCTTTTGGAATTCAGCAGAAGCCAGCGCTTTGTTACCCTGAGCAGCCAGCAGAATTCCCAATTGAAAATGCGCGGGAGCATGACTTGGATTCAACTGCAGAACCTGGCGGAAGGCGGCTTTCGCGTTGGCGGAGCCATTCGGAGATTGCGCCAACGCCAGGCCCAACTGGTAAGGGGCCTCGGTGAAGTCGGGACTGAGGGTGACCGCCTCCTGCAGCTCGCCGACCGCAGTGGATAGCTGACGATTCTTGATGTGGCCCTCGGCGGTTTCCACCAGGATCATGGCGCGTCCGACATTGGCTGTACCCTGATTGAGAGTCTCCAGTTCAGCCAGTTGTTTCTGGGACTCATCCTTCTGGCCAGCCCTTTGCAAAGCCTGCGCCAGGCTGGCGTGGGCTTGAACAAGATAAGGATCCAGACTGACGGCGCGACGGAACTCCGCGATGGCGCCGGTCACGTCATTCAATTTAAGGAGCACGGTTCCGAGAATGTGGTGGCCCTCAGCGTCGTCCGGGCGTTGGGACACAGCCAGGCGAAGTTCGTCGGCCGCAGCCGGCAAGTCTCCGCGTTCGCGCAACACCAATCCCAGGGAGCGATGCGCCAGGGCATGGTTTGGATTGAGCCGGATGGCCTCGCGAAAATGGGCACCGGCCGAATCCATGTCGCCTTTGAGCCGGAGTGCGAGTCCGAGATTGTAGTGGTACTCCGAATTGGCTGCGTTCAGCTCAACCGCCTTTTGCAGATTTTCCACCGCAGACACAAGATCGCCCCGGTCCGCCATGACCTGACCGAGCGCGAAATAAATCGCGGGCTGCCGCCGTTGGAGCTGGCTGGCGGTTTTTAATTCATCCTGGGCATTGTCGAGGTCGGCCTTCTGCCGGAGGCCCATCGAGCTCTTGTATTTGTTCCACAGATTCAGTCCAAGATTGTAGTGGGCTTCACCGAAGTTGGGAGCGGCCTTGATCACATCCCGCAGAAGGCGGATGGCGCCCTCAAGATCGCCAATCTTGGCGCACACTGCACTCAGGCCATAGCGGGCTTCGAGCATCGCAGGGTCGAGACGCAGCGCCTCGTGATACTCGGCGATGGCCTGGGGTGTCCGGCCGGTCCGTTCGTAGGCCAGTCCGAGATGGAAATGCGGATCCGGCAGAGCCGGTTGGAGGTGGGCTGCCTGTTCAAACTCCGCGAGTGCCTGATCCAGCTGGCCAGACTCTCCCAGAATAACGCCGATGTAATCGTGTGAAACCGCGTCTCTGGGATTCTCCGTAACGGCGGACCGGAATTCGGTGAGAGCCTCCTGCACATGACCCTGCTTCAGCTGGGCGATTCCTTCCTCTTGACGATGGTGCGGGCCCGGCGCCTGGGATTGCGCGACGGTGGAGAGACAGGCGCCTAACAAGATTGCGGCTATCCATCTCATAGAAATTCAGCCTCTCCGCTCTCGCATGCAGTTTATGTCGCCCGTTTCAGGGCTTTATCATCCCGAACTGCCCCCCCGGGCTAACGCCCGGGGCTCCATTCTTGCGCCGCTGCGCGGCTGTGCTGGGTGCACGCTTTCACTGCTGTACGCCATCCCTCAGCAATCCCCTGGCCGTTGCCTGGTCCTTCAGGGCGCGCAGAACCTGGTCTTCCGGAAAAAGGTCAAGGCCGTGTTGGAGAGTTGCAAGGCCGTCGGCAATGTCCCCGTTTGAGAGTTGGCGGACGGCCAGGCTCTCGTAGAGAAGGCGGTCGTACGGGGCAATCGACATACCCTTCTTAAGGGTTGCAATGCTGGCTGCCAGATTTTCGGAACGTGCCAGGAGTCCGTCGAGCAACAAATAATCGTAAGTCTGGGTGGAGCCCTGTTCGATCACCTGGCTGGCATACGCGATGGCCTTGTTCATGTCTCCGTCGCTCGAAGCTTTCTGCGCGATGGCCGAGAGGACGAACGGATGCTTATTCTTCTCCTTGGCCAACTGATCCAAGAGAGAGAAATAATAGTCCTTATATTCCAGGTGGGAGCGGACGAGTTCCTTGCGGTACGCCTGTAACAATGCCACCGGCGGAACGCCATTGTCTTTTCCCGGAACTGCATTCACGTGAATGAAGCCGGTGCCGGGAAGCGATTCCTTGAAGGCGATTTCGGGATAAGGCTCGTCCGGAGTGCGGCGGTTACGGTGGTCGGTGAGGGTTGAGTGCGAAACCGTGAGCGCGGGTTGTCGCTGCATGTGGCAGGTGGTACAGGCGTCCGCGGGTTGCTGCGCCAGACGCTTCTGCAAGTCTAAGGTACAGCTCTTCTCGCTGTGGCATTGCAGACATTTGCCGCGGAAATATGCGGGGCCTTCCTCAGTTGACGGTTGCACGTGGGGATCGTGACAAGTCTGGCAGCCGAATTTTTGTCCGCTGCTGCGGTAGCACTGGCTCAGCGTCATCGAGTAATAGTGTTCGAGGAGCGGCGACTCCGTAGACCGCGGGTCGATGGGGGCCTTCAGGATGGCAACGGTATTGTTCAGGGGCCTGCCGGGACGGAAATCAGCCTCGGTTTTGCCCGGCTGCAGAGCTCGGATGTCGCCCTCGTGGCAATTCATGCAAATGTTGTCAGCGAGCCAGGGTGGGAGTTTGGCGGGATTTACGATGGAACGATCGATGGGGCCGGAAACAGGTTTTCCGGCAAGCCTTTCATTGACGTGCAGTTCACCCGGACCGTGACAGTTCTCGCAGTTGATGGCCATCTCGACCACGGGCGGATCCTGATAGAGCCCTTCCCTGCCCTTGACCGGCTGTGTTCTGCCAGTGTGGCAGCCAATGCAATCGGCAGTGACGGGAAGGCTAAAGCCGAGGTCGTGCTCTTCATAGTTGGGTGCACTGCTGTCCGGCTAACGGGCTATGTGAAGCCGGCAAGTGATGGAGCGGTAACGAGTTGAGGCAGTATCTAGCTTGCCGCGATTTGAACAGCTGGCGAGACGAGTTTGGGTAGCCTGGGCGGCGCACAATGGCTCATGAATCAAGGGCGCGCCGTCTTCTCGCAGTTAATCAGTTTCCTTCCCGATCGAGAGTTTCGCCGTTGCGTTGAGCGCTATCATGGCGACAGCCGACTGCGCGGGTTTTCCTGCTGGGATCAGTATCTGTCGATGGCTTTCGCACAACTAACCTATCGGGAGAGTTTGCGCGACATCGAGGCGTGCCTGCATTCGGTGCAAGACAAGTTGTACCATCTGGGATTCCGCGGCAAGGTGGCGCGTTCGACGCTGGCCGACGCGAACGAGTCGCATGATTGGAGGATCTTTGCGGATTTCGCGCAGGTATTGATTGGTATCGCTCGGCCACTGTACGCGCACGACCAAATTGGTGTCGATCTCGATCAAAGTTTGTACGCTCTGGATTCGACGACCATCGATCTGTGTCTGTCGCTATTCCCGTGGGCGAAGTTTCGTCAGCGCAAGGCCGCCGTCAAGATGCATACTCTGCTCGACCTGCACGGCAACATTCCCACGTTCATCCGCGTCACCAGTGGTGATGTGCACGATGTGAACATCCTGGACGAGATCATGCCAGAGGCGGGCGCCTTCTACCATGGACCGGGGCTACATTGATTTCCAGAGGCTCTTTGTTTTTACACTCAGCTCCGCTTTCTTCGTCGTCCGTACCAAGT
This sequence comes from Terriglobia bacterium, assembly GCA_963803605.1. Taxonomy (GTDB): domain Bacteria; phylum Acidobacteriota; class Terriglobia; order Terriglobales; family Acidobacteriaceae; genus JAIQFF01. The sequence goes on along the minus strand of CAWDNG010000016.1, from coordinate 66,872 downwards.
CGAATGTGCTGATCCAGAGACGCTACTCGCATCCTGTGGACAAGACGACGGGCGTGCGCTCAGATCAGACTGTCATTCTGACATCGTTCGAATCAGCGTCGGCCTATCCGGATGCACTGCGACGCGTCAATTATCTCGATCAGGAGACCCACAAACGGCTGAAATTCCTGACTAACAATTTTGTGCTTCCCGCATTCACCATCGCGCAAATCTACAAGTGCCGCTGGCAAGTCGAATTGTTTTTTAAGTGGATCAAGCAGCATCTACGCATTAAAGCCTTCTACGGGACAAGTGAGAATGCGGTGAAGACCCAGATCTGGATCGCGGTGTCAATTTATGTGCTGGTTGCCATCGTTCGGAAGCGGCTGGGCCTGGCGGCCAGCCTTTACCAAACGCTACAAATTCTGAGCGTCACGCTTTTCGAGAAAACGCCCATTTTATGCGCTCTCCAGGCTCCCGACGCAGACGCAGAATTCACCGAAAACGTTAACCAACTGATTCTCTTCGACATTTAGCCGGACAGTAGTGAGTTGGGTGAAAGGTCCCAGGCCTTCTTTGCGGTGTAGTAGGAGACTGGCGCCTGAAACAGGTAGTTGTCCCGGCGAACTATGGGAGTCACGCCGTTGGCGCCAGTTCCCACCACGTAAGCCAGTTCTTCGGTATGCCGGAAGATTTCCTTATCCTGCTGATCCAGGCCATATTCACTCTGGTAAGCCTTGCCATCGTGGGCGAAGACGCGGTAGTGGCGGTCCACCTTCTGGTTGAAGATCTCCACTGGTTTGGCCGGCCAACCTTTATCGAGCATGCTCCCCGGCAGCGAAGTGGAGTGGGCCATGTCGGTGCGAGAATACTGCTGGTAGATAGCGGAGTGGCAACCCTTGCACATGTTTGATCCGACGTAATGCACGCCCGGTGCCGCATTGCGGAATTCGAGACTCTCGTCCTTGCTCTTCGAATTCTGGGCGCCGGCACAGGCTGCGATCACAAAGATGACGACCACGGCTGCAATCCCGCAGCGCACACTCACCCGGAACACCGATCTGTGAAAATGCCAACCCTGCCCGATGCCCATGGATTAGGGTGTTGCTTGCATTCGTGACGGAGTCGTGTCCTGCCTGACCAATCGCTTCAATTCTTTCTTCAGATCCAGATTGTGATCTTCGGAGTGAAGCTGGGCGATCCTGGCCAACATTTCGTCGGCTTCAGCTTTCTGGCCTTTCTTGCGATAGGCCTGGGCCAGGACGTACACCGGACCCAAGTCGCCCGGATCGAGCGTGGTTGCAGCTTTCAGCTCGGTGATGGCCTGGTCAATCTGACCCCGCTTGAACAGCAACTTCCCGAGTTCAGCGTGGGAGTGCGAGAAATTTGAATTCAGACGGATGGACGACTCGAAGGCAGCCCCGGCTTCATCCGCCGCCGGAGTGCCGGCGTCGGCGCCGGAGTGGACCAGCGCAACACCGAAGATATAGGGGACCAGGAAATCCATGCCCGGGAGCTTGCTCTTTTCGCGAAGCACTCTCACGCTTTGTCGGTTTGCGCGCTCTGCACCCACACCCAGCCCAGGGCGAAATAAGGGAGGGATTTGTTGGGAGCGAGGTTGGCGGCGGTTTCGAAGTCCTTCTCAGCTTCCGCCAGGGAGCCGCGCATCACGAAGGTGACGCCGCGCTGGATGTAGAGGCGATAGGAATTCGGGATGTAGTGAATGCCGACATCCAGGATCTCCTTGCCCAGGGGATAGTCTTCGTACTCCAGGCATACCGAAGCCAGATCGACGTAGTTGTCTTCCGCTTCGGGTTCCAGGCGGGTTGCCGTTCGCAAGGCGTCGTAGGCATCCTGGACACGGTCAGTCTTGAGGTATGCCTCGGAGATCAGATTGTAAAGTTCAGCGCGCTGGTAACCGGCAGCCACGAGCTCGTGGAAGAGCTGGATTGCCTCCGGGTAACTCTTGCCCTTGACCAGCATGAGCAGCTGATTGTAGCCGGCAACATAAGGATCGCTGTAGCGCCTGCGCGAGGAGGCGAAGAATTCGACCGCTGGCGTGTACGCTTCAGCGCGGCCCAGAATTAATCCTGCCTGAAAGCGGTCTTCGCCGTCATCCGGAGGGAGTAGCTTCAGAACAGCCGTGGCGCCCGAGACATCATGCTGTGCCAGCAGACACTGCGAATAGTGCAATATCCAGGAGGCCTTCAGAGCGATACGCTTGCGCCCTTTTTCATATGGCTTCACGGCGGCCGCGAAGTCCTTTTTCACGAAGTTGATTTCTCCCAGGTAGACATGCGTGATTTCGTCGCTAGGTGCGTCTTTTAGAACCCGGTTGAACTGCAGCTCCGCCTCGGCGAAGCGTTTCATGTCGAACTCGTTGATGGCGAGATTCTTGCGGGCGGGATAGAAATGCGGATTCACAGCCAGAGCCTGTTTGAACCTGGCGACCGCCTTCTGTGGCTGACCGGCTCCGGTAAGGGCGATGCCGAGGAGATTGAGCGCGTTCAGGTTTTGGGGCTGCTGCTGCAGCTCTGCGGTCAAAGATTGGATGGCCGCCCGAAAGTTTTGCTGCTCGACGTAGGTGAGGGCGCACTCATAACGCGTCCGCGTACACTCAGCCGCCTGAACGGAATGGCCCAGGAAAACCCCGAAACCCAGCGCAACTACAAGGCGGCCCGCGGCACTGCGCATGATTCCATTTTCACTGCTGGAACGCCCCGAGGCAAGGAAGGCTTGCCCCGGGGCATTTTTCTTCTGGACTAGAACGCTATCCGCAGGGCGAACTGGATGTCCCTAGCGGGGTAGGCTCCGGTGGACTTGCCGAAGTTAGAGAGGTTTGCGATGTCAGTTCCAACCTGCGTCAGGTTGACCCGGTTGAACACGTTGAAGAACTCGGTGCGGAATTGCAGGTTCGCTCCTTCCCCACCGATGAACCATGGAATCTTCAGGGTTTTGATCACGGAGAAATCCGTGTTGGCAAAACCCGGTCCATGGAACGTGTTGCGGCCCAGATTGCCTTCGACAAGACCCGGCGACGGGAAGACGCTTCCGCAAAGAGCCGTCCCACCGCAGGCAAAGATCCCGGTGAGGTAGTCCGAGCGCGATGGCCCGCTCTTGCTGTTGCCAAACCCCGGGGTATTGGGCCGATCATAATTGGTGCCGTCCGCGTTGTAGTCGCAACCGGTGTTGCCGACGACATTGCCGCCGGTATCGAAGACCGGAGCAAAGTTGGCGGTACAGATCACGGAGAACGGCGGCCCGCTTTGCAGGATGGTTACGTTAGTGAGTTCCCAACGGCCCAACAGCTTTTTCATGAACCCGCTGCCATGCGGACTGGGGAGAGACCACAACGTGGTAAATGCCAGACGGTGCCGCACGTCGAAATCAGCCAATCCGCGGCTCAGGCTGTCGTTGAACGCATCAACGTGCTCGCTTCCATCGAGTTTGCTGGCTTGATCGATGGCCTTCGAGAACGTGTAAGCAGCGTTCAGGGTTACGCCGTGGCTGGCACGCTGCCGTACCGAAGCAGTGAAACCGTTGTAGCCGCTGCTCTCGCTGTCCTGGCCGTAGTTGATGGCTCCGAACCCCGGCGCCAGGCCCGTGAAGTTTCCACCGTTCTGGATCAGGTCTCCCGCGAACCGGTTGACATTGTATTTGGCGTATAGATGGCGGCCCACCGAACCGATGTAGTCGACTTCCGCAACGGTCGTACTGGTTACCGCCCGTTGCACCCCGAAGAACCAGTTCTCCATATAAGAGGGGCCCATATCGCGATCGGTCACAGTTACGTTGGCCTGGCCACTGATCAAGCCGCCGCTGGGCAGCAAGCCGGGCTGAATGCCGGGAGGTAGAGGATAGTTATAGGGTGGGTCCGAGGTCGTACCCAGAGCGAAGAGCGGTTGGTTGGTGCCGCACTGCAGGCAGGCCGATCCCAAGGCGAATTTGGGACTGTTGGTGAAGTAGTCGTTATAAAGCTGTTCCGAGGGTTTGTCGTAGAAGATCCCGAAGCCACCGCGGACCGACATCTTGCCTTCCTTGGTTGGGTCCCAGGCGAACCCAATACGCGGGCTGAAAGTATTCAGAGTGTGATCGAGAAGATGCTTCTGGCAAGTCATCACACCTGTCGGAATCCTGCTTTCGAGGCTGCCGCTGGAGCTGGGGAACACCATGTTGCAGATGCCCTGATCTCCCAAGCCGTCCGACGGGTTGAAGAAGTCTTCGTAGCGGAAGCCCAGGCTCACGGTCAAGTTGGGAGCGAGCTTCCAGTCATCCTGGACCAACGCCGACAGTGAACCATCGCGCACCAGGCTGTACAGCTTGTTGAGGCGGGCACCGGTATTGGGATCGAAGCCGAATTGTGATTCCGAGTTAGCCTTGTCCGTCGCGAAATCAAACACACTGTTGAACTGGAACTCCGGCCGGTTATAGACCCGAGAGGACTCGTGATCGGCGCGGCCTCGGGTGATATTGCCTCCGACTTTCAGGTTGTGTGATCCGCGAGTAAACGAGGCGACGTCGCGCCACTCGAAATTGTTCTGCACGAATGCATTCGGACCCCATCCGGTTTGATATCCCTCGATGCCCAAAACCGTGATCCCGGGCACTTCGGGATGATTCACCAGCGCTTCTCCGAAGGGGCGGGTGGTGGCAAAACCGAATTCGTTAACGAAATTGCCGGCAGCGTGCACCCATCCCACCGCGAAGTGATCGCTGTAGGTGGGTTCGATGGTGTTGAAGGCCGGATACACGAACGGGGCGCCGAACAGCACCTGGTGCAGGGTAGTCCGCTTGAAGGAGCCAAAAATGCGGTCCTTGCCATTGTTCAGCGAGTGGTCCACGCGTACCGTGTATTGAAAGCCGTTGCGGGGTAGACCGGTGGCAAAGCTGCCTACGCCGGTGACCGGCAGGTTACAGGGTATGCTTCCGACTTCAGTGGTAATGGGATCCGAGGGGGAAGGCAGGGTGGAGCAATCTGTTCCATTCATGGTCCCGGCAGTGGTGAAACCGCTGGTCGGAGTAATGGACGCGGGAAAGCTGTTGGCTACGAAAGTCGAGATATTGTTGGGGAAATTCGTCTGCATGAAATTGATGAAATCGGGCGTAAGGACGGTCGCAGCCCGGCCGGTTGCCACGCCTGATTTAAGGAAGTCCATGGAGGCGAAGAAGAACGTGTGGTCCTTCCAGACTGGACCACCGAAGCTCCAGGCGCCTTCGTTTCGACGAAACATCGGCACACCCGCCGATTGAAAGCGGTTGGCAGCACTGCAATTTATTATCGGTGTGGTAGTACTACTGTGTTATAAACAAGGAGCTCCACAAAAAGGACAACCCGAGAGTTGTCGGAGCAGAACTCGTGCGATGGTTTGTCGAAGCGTAGCGATGGACCAGGGGTTATGCCGCTCCATGCGTACTGGGCGAACCCCGAGGGCGGAACTTGAGCGGCATTTCGGCGACGGGTAAGTCCACTTGACCGGCGCGAGCGGAGGGGGAAAAACGGCTCCGTTCGGCCACCAGGAACCCATAGGCCGCAATACAGAGAGTCGCATGATGGTGAAAGCCGCGCCAGCCTCGTCCTTCATAATGGCCCAGGCCGAGTTCTTGCTTCAGTTCTTCGTAATCACGCTCGATGATCCAGCGCTGCTTGGCCAAGCGCACCAGATCGGCAAGCGGGGTGTCGGCGGGCAAAGTCGATAACCAGTACTTGGTCGGTTCGGCTTCCGCTTTCGGCCACTCGATCAGCAGCCACTCCTCGGGGCGGGGCTCGCTGCTCCAGTAATCGCGGTGTGCGGGACGCAGGCGCAGGGCCGCAAACCGGGAACGCAAGGGCTTACGAGTTCCTTGCCGCCAGCCCACCGTCTTCCAGGCAGAGGCAGCCAAGCTCATCGCCAACTCGCGCACCGGAAGCGGATTGTGCTGGCCATCGCGGCGTAGCAACTTGGTGGGGCGTCCGATTCCTTTCCACTTTCGTTGGGGTAGCGGTGCCTGGCCTGGTTTCCATACGCTCACCGACGACGGGATGCCCACTACGTACAGCAAACCTAATTCGGTGATGCCATCGCGAAATCCGGTGTCGTTGCCATAGGCGGCGTCCGTCAGTACCGGAGCGGTGGGGATCTCTCGGTCCAGGGCAGTGCGAATTTGTTGCAAAGCAATTTCTGGCTTGGTTTGAAAACTGATTTCCGGCGGTATGCCCGTGGCTTTCCTCCGCTTCTTATCGTGAACCCACACTTCGGGTAAGTAGAGACGCCAGGCAATCGGCAAACTCACCTCTCGGGTGCTGACCGATAAACTCACCGCCACCCGGCAGTTCTCTTGCTTGCCCACCTGCCCACAATACTGTCGGGTCACTCCTACCGAATGCATCCCCTTCTTCACCAACCCAGTGTCATCGACGATCCAGGCTTCGATCGGTCCTGGCTTCTGCATGGCGGGTAAGGCGTACTGGCGCACCGCTTCGAGAATGTCTTCATCCCTCCAAGGCGCGTGAGCCACGACATGGTGTAAGGACTGATGGGTCTGGCGCACGTTGTCGGGACAGAGGCGGGCCGCCATCGGTTCCACACTCTTGCGTTCCCCGGGAAGCAGCAAGCCGGTGCAATAGGACTTCAGAGGGACCACGCGATCCAGGTGCCCCCGCGGCTTGCGCCAGGCGATTCAGATAGGCCGCCAAGCGTTTTTGCTGGGCGCCTGGCGCAACAGAATGGGCGCTCATGACCAGCAACTTAACATTAAAGAATGGCAGACCGGGTGGTCTTTCAGCTCAAAGGTATCCAGTTTATAACACAGTAGTAGTAGAAGCCCAGAGTCCCGTGCCATTTGTTCGACCCCTGCTTGGTGATGATGTTCACCAGGGCGGCGCCGTTGCGGCCGAATTCGGCGGAGAAATTGTTAGCAGCCACACGCACTTCCTGCACGTCTTCGGCATTGGGGTTGACGTTGGTCACGCCGTTGCGCTGGCTGGAGTCGATCGATGCGGAGTCGATGAGAAAACTGTTGGACTCCGCCCGGGAGCCATTGGCGCTGAGATTCACGCCGTATTCCGGGTTGAAGATGTCACCGCTGGCTTGCGCGTAAGCCTGTCCGCCTCCGCTGGCCAGACCGGTCACGCCCGGCGTGAGTACAACCAGGGTGTAGAAGTTGCGGCCCGAGAGGGGATGGTCGTGGACTTCTTTCTCGGAAACCTGCCCTGACACGCGGGCCTGGGCGATCTCGACCGCTGGCGCTTCGTCGGTGACCGTTACGGTGGAATCAGTTCCACCGATTACCATGCGGACGTTGAGAGTCTTGACTTCGGCTACCTGCAGGCGAACATGTTCCTGCACGGTGGTTTTGAATCCCGGCGCCGCCACGCTCACGGAAAACGCGGATGAAGGCAGCGTGGTAAAGCGGAAAGAACCGGATTCCTGGGTTTGAAAAGTCTGCACCGCTCCAGTTTTCTCGTTCTTGATGGTGACGATGGCTCCGGAAACGACGGCCCCGGTAGGATCGGTGACCGTACCTTCAATGCCGCTGGTGAATTGCGCCCAGGCGCTGGAGGAACCCGCTACCACCACCAGCCATAGCACGCTAAACAGCATGATCCTTCTTGGGATCATAGGCCCACCTCCACGATGAGGATTCATACCGATCACTAACGGGAAAAGACTATTGCCCAGCGCTTCCCCAATTGCTTACGTAGGTAACATCAGCGGAAAAATCGTGTCAACGAAGTTTTCCCGAATTGTCTCTTTGATAAAACTGAAAGATAGCGGGAAGGCGCGCAATCGGTCGCGATTTTGCAACGCTTGAAAAACACGGGCAGCGAGTGTTGTCGCGGGCCGCGGATATATTGCGCGAGCGCCGAGACGGTTCGATCCTAGACGCCAAAACTTTCGGCCGACGCTCCTTTTCGAGAATTTGGTCCGCACCATGAAAGCCAACCCGGCCAGCTTGTCCGGCGTCTCAACCGGGGTATGGTTGCGGAGCGCGATGTGTTAGTTTGTTGGGGCAGGCACTCAAGACCCTCCTGTCCCCAGCGGTCCCGGTTTCGAAGCGAAACCATCAAATCAACGAAATGAAAGAAATCATTTCGACCATGATGCGGATGCTGCAAACCGGCCTGCTCGTTTTCCTTCTCGCGATACCTCAATTTGCGCAGACTATTGGGCCGGAGCAGGCGGGACAAGCCAGCTCTCCCCCGGTCACAATCGACTTCCGGGACATCGCGTCTGAGGCCGGACTGACGGCGGAAAATGTTTCGGGAGACGCCGACAACAAACGCTACATCCTCGAAACCACCGGCGACGGGGTTGCGATTTTCGATCTCGACAATGATGGCCTGATGGATGTTCTGCTCGTCAACGCGGCCACCATGGACGGTAAAGGTCGGGGCGAGAACTCCACCAGTCATCTCTATCGCAATGTCGGAAACCTGCACTTTGTGGATATCACGCAGAAAGCCGGGCTGGGAAAGGTGGGATGGGGGCAAGGCGCTTGCGTCGGCGACTACGATAACGACGGCTACGAAGACCTGTTCGTTACCTATTACGGTCACAGCGTTCTCTATCACAACGAGGGCAACGGGACGTTTAAAGACGTCACGGAGGCAGCCGGGCTGAATTCGGATGCCGTGCGTTGGGACACCGGCTGTTCATTCTTCGACTACGATCTCGACGGCAAGCTCGATCTCGCGGTCACGGGATACGTCGAATTCGACCGCAGCAAGATTCCCGAGCCCGGCTCGGGTGGATATTGCCAGTGGAAAGGGATGCCCGTGATGTGCGGCCCGCGCGGCCTGCCGTCCGGACGCAGCTTTCTGTTTCACAACGATGGACAGGGGAAGTTCAGAGACGTTTCGATGGCGAGCGGGACTGGCAAGCCGACCGGTGGCTACGGGTTCACCGTGCTGGCCACGGATTTTGATAACGACGGCTATCCCGATCTGTACATGTCCTGCGACTCCCGGCCCAGCCTGCTCTATCACAACCGGAAGAATGGCACCTTCGAGGAAGTCGGAGTCGCCTCCGGTGTGGCCCTGAGCGATGCGGGACAGGAGCAGGCAGGCATGGGCGTGACCGCGTCCGACTATGACGAGGACGGATTTGTCGATATCGCCAAGACAAACTTCAGCGACGACGTCCCTAATCTTTACCATAACAACGGCGACGGCACCTTTACCGACCGAGTGTACGAAGCGGGACTGGGAGCGCACACCCAGTATCTGGGTTGGGGAATTCAGTTCCTGGACGCCGATAACGACGGGCGCAAAGACATTGTGATGGTCAACGGGCATGTCTATCCCGAGGTCGAACGCGGACCGCTCAACTACAAGTACCATCAGCCGAGATTGTTTTACTGGAACGCGGGCGGTGGAAAATTCAAAGATATGTCAAACAATGCCGGCCCTGGCATCAGCGAGCCCTGGGCTTCAAGGGGGCTGGCGGTGGGAGACTTGGCCAACGACGGATCGCTCGAAGTGGTGATCAACAATCTGGACACGCGGCCGAGTCTGCTGAAGAATTTCGGCACCAGGAAGAACTGGCTGATGGTGCGGTGCGTTGGGACGAAGAGCAACCGGGATGCTGTGGGAGCGCGGGTGTATGTCTATGTTGGCGGCCGCCGGATCTCGGGTGAAATCCAGACGGGAGCAAGCTTCCTTTCGCAAAACGATCCGCGAGTGCACGTTGGCCTGGGCGATGAAACCAGTTATCAGCGCATCGAAGTGCAATGGCTCGGTGGACAGCGAGAAGTTTTTCCTGGGGGAAAAGCCAACCAGATTGTGGTCCTGACCGAGGGTACGGGGTCTCCGGCGATGGCAGCCAAGCCCGCGGTGGCTTCACGGCCTTGACTGTCAGTAGGATCGCTTGATTTTCGATTTCAATCCGTGCGCCAGTTTCTCAATCTGTTCAGCTTTTTTGACGGCGTCCAGGGACAGGACGCCCTGGTTCTTGTCCACATACTCTTTCAGGTCGGTAGATAGCTGAAACAGCTTTTCCGTGTCGCGCTTGATTTCGTCCTGCAGCATTGCGTTGGCTTTTTGAGCGCGCTCTCCGTCTATGTCCTCCTCGGTCCGCACCGGTATGTTCCCTGTGGTTGGCCCCTGCCGGACGGAGGGGGGAAGGTGGATGGTCTGGCCGGATACGAGACCGCCCGCTGCCCAGATGAGGCAGATAAATAACGGCAAAACTATCTTGAGCATGACGAACCTCCAGCGGAAGGACGTTCTGACGTACTATACACCGCCGGGCGGAGTGCGATCAGAACGGGCTGGGTGGCGGCCATGGACCTGTCTGCGAATGACACCCGCTTGCGGAGGCACGCGTCAGTGAACGGGTTCGAGAATCAACTTCTGAACTCGCCAGTTCAACAGCTCGGCGACGAAGAGTTCGTTTTCCGATGGGCACGCGATTTCGTGAATCCAGCCAAACTGTTTGAGCTGTTTGCCCGATTCACCGAGCACGCCCAAAATCCTTCCATCGAGAGTGAGTTTGTAGATGCGGCCGGGATAGCCGTCCGAGCTGTACAGCACCTGGTTAGGCGGAGGAGTAATGCATATAGCCCAGGGCGCACCCGGGGCCATGGTCTGGTTGCCGACGGCGGGCAGCTGTGGCTTGTTGCCGATGGCGGGGCGCGCGTTGGGATCGAAAGGCACATCGACCACGATCTGCCGCAGGAATTTTCCATCGCCGTCGAAGACCTGAATACGGCGGTTGCCGCGGTCCGCGACGTAAACGTTCCCCTCGGCATCGACTGCGATGCTGTGCGGCGTGCTGAATTGTCCGGGCTGGTCACCGGGTTCACCCCAGGACTTGATCCAGTTGCCATCTTTATCGATCTTGGCGATACGTGAATTGATATAGCCGTCGCTGATGTAGGTATTGCCCGCCGAGTCCCAGGCCATGTCGGTGACCTGGCGGAACATGCCGTCCACAGGCGGTAGAGGGGGCCGGGGATGCTTCAAAGGCGCGGTGCCTTCGTCAGAGGCTTCCTGCTTGCGTCCAAAGACCATGGCTGCGCGGCCCTTCGGGTCGAACTTAATGACCATGTCTGAGCCTTTGTCGGCGACCCAGATGTTGTCATCCCTGTCGATCTTGACCGAGTGCGCGAATGACCAGGCGTACAGGTTGTGGCCGATCTCGCGCAGAAAGTAACCGCTGTCGTTAAATTCCAGGAGTTGGGCGGCGCTGGCGCCATAGGCCGGGCCGGTGGTGCTGCCACGCGAGAAAACGAAGACGTGTCCCTTGGAGTTGACTGCCACTCCTGCCACTTCGCCCAAATACAAATCGGGAGGCAGTTTCAGAAATCCGGAAACCGAGCGATAAGGAATTTCAGGGATGCGCGCTGATTGGGCGAACAGCGTACCAGTCAGCGCAAGGAATAAAAGCAGAGCACACTGTCTCATGGGTCTCCGGATGTCACAGGCCTTTCAGTTCTAAGCGCCGTGACCAGCAACAAATACTATGACAGCGCCGTCGGGATCGGTAACGGAAACCGCATGCCGGCCCTTTTGCACCTTGAGCCCGCGACTGCGCAGCTCGTGCGCCGCCCGCCCGACGTTCGTTACCGCGAAAACCACGCGAGGCTTCGCAGTCGGAGAGTCGGCCTGCAGCTCAACTTTGTCGCCTGAATTTCCGGCAACGTACATTTCGCTTCCATCCGAGCCGGCGCTTTTGAACCCCAGTTTGTCGATGTAGTACGAACGCTCGGCCGCCAGGTCCCGCACCGGGGTTGTTGCCTCGATCATGTGCGTCGAAATGCGGCCCGGCAACAGATGCTGGCCCCGACTCCGGGAATGCAATGAATCTGGCATGTACTGCGTGTACTCCAGCAACTGGTTGTCCGGACCGTGCATGACAAACAGCAAATTGCCGGCGCGGGCTTTCTTGGTTTCGGTGGGCTGCAGTCCGCGCTCTACGTAAGATTTGTGCAGGGCTTCAATGTCGGCCACTTCAAAACAGGTATGCAATATGCCGCCGGGCTGGGCATCGCTGCTGCGCGGAATCAACTCGATAAATTGGCGATCGTTGACCTTGACGTATGAGACCGAGACTTTGCCATTGTCCGTGAATGAAAAAGCTTCCTCATAACCCAGCGTTTTGTAAAACGCCTGTGATTTCTGCAGGTCGTTCACTCGCAGGGCTACATGGGCAATGCCGGTCAAGTCCGTCGATTGTGCACGGGCATTTTGCGCGTAGAGGAGGGAAAGGACGGCAACTGCGATCAGCCCAGTCTTATTAACGAGGAAAGATTCTTTGCGCAAAAACATTTTCAACGTTCCGCTCCAGTCGTGGAATCGGACAAAAGCCTACACCAACCTGCGCACAGTGGCTAGCATTCCTCCATTTAGATTTTATGAAGTGATTGTTCACAATTTCACGATTGTAAGCCGGCCAAGATGCTCTGCTATGATGCCGACCGTTCTTTCGAGGAGAAGAGCAATGCGTTTAACCCGACGTGAAATGTGCTTACTGCTGCCTGCGCTGCTGCCGGTTGCAGGTGAACTGCAAGCCTTCGCGGAAGATAGGTCTCTGCCGTCAGAAGCATGTTCATTCGACAAGGCGCCAATGCATGTGGCTAACAACAACGCTCAGATCCGGATGATGCTGCGGGGGAAGCTGGCCACCGGAGAGGGGCTGGAGGTGCACGAAACCACGCTGCCGCCAGGTGGCGCACCCACGGCCACCACGCATCATCATCCTCACTCTGAAATGTGGCTCATACGGGAAGGGGCGATCGAGCTGACCGTTATCGACAAGAAGTTTCGCCTGGAGCCGGGATCGGTCGGATTTGTCGCCTCAAACGAAGAGCACGGCATCAGGAATATTGGCGCCAAGCCTGCCGTGTACTTTGTGGTCGCAGTGGGGCCAGGCGCGGAGTTGCAGGAGTAGAAAGACTTCCCGAAGGTCGAGCGTCCGTGATCGTGAATTCATCATGACCATCCACATTGGCTTGATCGGCGGCGGAAACATCAGCCAGACGCACGCGCGCGCAGCTCGCGCTATTCCCGGAGTAGAAATCGCAGCGATCTGCGGAACCAACGCAAAGAGAGTCGCAGCTCTCTGCCGGGAGCATGGCGGGAAGGCCTACCACGACTTCGACGCATTCCTGGCGCATCGCCCCATGGACCTGGTCGCGATCGGCAGTCCGTCCGGCCTGCATGCGGCCCAGGGCATTGCCGCGGCGCAGCGCGGTCTGCATGTGCTGACCGAGAAGCCGATCGATATCAGCACCGAACGGGCGGATGCGTTGATCGAAGCGGCGGAGCGCTCCCGCGTGAAACTAGGCGTCATGTTTCAGGACCGCGTGAAACCCGGGATCCGGGAACTCCGCGACTGGATCAGCACGGGAGTGATCGGCAAGCCTCTGTTGGTGGATGCGCAGGTGAAATGGTACCGTCCTCCGGAGTATTACAGTGGCTCACGCTGGCGCGGGACACGGGCGCTGGACGGTGGGGGTGCGCTGATCAACCAGGCCATCCACACGGTCGATCTGTTGCTGTGGTTATTGGGAGATGTGGTCCGGGTGCGGGCGCGCACGGCAACGTTGCTTCACGCGATTGAGACGGAAGATACTGCGCTCGCCCTGCTCGAATTTGCCAGCGGTGCGTTGGGGACTCTGGAGGCCACGACTGCCGCCTATCCCGGATATCCGCGGCGAGTGGAGATCACGGGAACCGAAGGTACGGTGATCCTGGAACAGGATCGCATCCTGGCGGCGAACCTGCGGAACCCGCCACCTGCCACCAGCGCGGGCATCGCACGGGACGAAAACCAGAGCGCCTCTTCGGCGGTGGTCAGTGACGTTCGCGGACATCAGGCGTTGTTTGAGGACTTTCTTCAGGCGATTGAGCACGACACAGTTCCGATCTGCGACGGGCACGAGGGACGACGAAGTATCGCCCTGGTCGAGGCCATCTATCGGGCGGCACGCGATGGCACGGTTGTGACGCTTTAGCGGCGCCGGGGTCACACACAACCCAGCCGGCGGGCACAATCCCGTAATATTTCCTGCTCCCAGGCGGGGCGTTTTGGATTTTGGGGATGCACGTGGTCCGTCGGAATCCTCCCGGTCAAATGCAGGAAAACCGCCGCGGAATGTTTGTAGGCCGGAACCGGTGGACGAAAAGCCAGGTTGCCCAGGTACTGCAGATCATCCGAAAGCGCGTAGTACGCGGGATCTCCGTTCGCCCAGAGGCGGTCGCGCTCGGCGAATTTCTCCGGGGCGAAGCCGGCCAGGCCCAGCAGGTAGTCCGATCCGTACTCGATCATGTTGATCCCCAGATCGTTTCCGGTGTAGATGCGGAACTCCGGGCGGTGCGCGTCGCGGAGAGCGAGGCGCTGCAGTTCAACAAGACGATCGAGGGATGAATGCTTCATGCCCTTGATCTCGGGGATATCCATCAGGCGGCGAACCATCTCCTCATCAAAGATCTCGCCGTTGGGAGCGAACATGGTGCCCAATTCAAAAGCCAGCACACGAGGATATCCCTTGCACGCGGCTTGATAAATCGCGGCCTTTCCCCTGGACGCCAGACCATGCAGCCGGGCACTCTGAAACAGGATCGGAATGCCGCCGGCTTGCACGATGACATCCATCTGCTGCCGGTAGAGAGTGACCGTATCTCCGGTCTGATTCTCAATATAGGCTCCGGCTACAAAAGCAACGCTTTTACCCAGGGCCTCAGCCGTCCATCGCAGCACATCGCGTTTTTTTGATTCACTCAGGTAGTTGACGTAGCCGGTGTCCATGTTGACCGCGTTCATCAGTCCAGCCTGGTGGGTTGCGATCAAGTGTTGCTTGAACGATTCGACGGCGACTTTCCCGTCCGCCTCATACGGCAGTAAGGCAGCGGCAATTCCCTGGACTTTCCGGCCAGGCTGCCTTCGTTCGATCAGGGCTGCAATGTTCATTCCCGCTTTCTCCGGATCTGGATCTCGAGAGTCATGGCGTGTCAGTGCTTTTTGGCGATGGTCAGTTGCGTCATCAGTTCGGAATTCTTGTAGAAACTATCCAGCGGATAGCATCCAGACGGCAAGCCCTTGCGCGGTGCGGTGGTGCAATCGCTGAAGGTCCTGCAGATTCGTTTGCGCTCGATAGTGCGGCCTTCCGACGCGTCCCAGAGCAGTTCCGGATAGGTCAGCACCATTCGTCCCAGTCCGACCATGTCCACCCAGCCTTCACGCAGGGCGGCCTGGGCTACGTGCGGCAGAAAGTCCTGCAAGTAGCTGTAGCCGGTGCCGACAAAAATCAGATTAGGAAATTGTTGTTTCAGGCGCCGCGTTGTTTCCATGTGGCGCGCCACGCTGACGAGAGGGTCCTCCGGTGGCAAATATCCATCCGAGGGCGGATAGAGCGCGGGCCGTTGCAGGTGGGGATTGTAATAAGGACTTCCCGCGGTGATATTTACCAGGCGAATTCCAAGATGCTCGAGGAGAGACAGAAAGCGCACCGGCTCATCCAGGTCCCACTCGATCGGGTTGAGGGCGTTTACACCAAAGCCCCAACGGTACGGAATTTCGTTTTGGTGCACTTCAGGAATTCCAGGTCCCAGTTTTCCGTTCGATGATTTTGCGGGATCGGGATGGAAGGGAACGCTGTCGATCGCAGAAAGGCGAACCGCGATCTTGAGCTGCGGGGCGACGGAACGAATGCCCTCGACAACTTCACGCAGAAAGCGGGTGCGATTCTCGAAACTTCCACCATAGCGGCCGGAACGGGTATGGGCGCTTAGAAATTCGTGGCCCAGGTATCCGTGGCAATGCTTGATATCGACGAAGTCGAAGCCCAGCTTCTCGGCCAGTAGCGCGGCTTTGTAGAAGTTTTCAATGATGGCCTCGATCTGCGTGTCGGTCAGCGGGGGAAAGTCCGCAGGCAACCCCAGCCGCCGGTCCAGGAACGGATGATGGTAAAGAATGCGCGGCTCGGGCCGACCGTGTGCATTGGGACGGCTGTAACGCCCGGAATCTGTGAGCTGCAGACCAATCAGCAGAGCGTTGTCGGAGCCGGTGGTCAAGTGATGCTCTTTGATCAAGCTGGCTCGCAAGAACGACAAGCCTTTCTCGGTGTGCGCGGCAGCCACGAGTTGATTGGGATTGGCGCGCGCTTCGTGTGATACGGCGACCGCTTCTCCGCCCCAAATCAATTTCGCGCCGCTGCGGCCGAAACGTTGCCAGCGCCGGATGGTGTGCTCTGACGGATTGCCGTCGGGCGTACCGTCCCAGCCCTCCATAGGATGCACCACGATCCGGTTGCCGATTTTGATGTCGCAACGAACCAGCGGCTGGCGCAGCGGGGATTCTGTCCCGGTTAGAAGTTCGTGGTCGCACGGGATGGTCAAGCCGAGTGATTGCAGATGCTGCTGAAATCCGGACACGTTCTTCAACGTGCCCAGGCGCAGAATAGGTCGGGTGCTCATGCGGTTGTTTTTCCCTGCTTCGGCAATCCCAGGACGGCGCCAGCGCCGAGCAGCGCGATACCGATCAGCACAAAACAGCTTTCGGAATAATTTCCGGTAACGTCGCGCAGGCGTCCCGTGAGCCAGGGTGAAATCGCTTCAGCGATGCCGCCCGCAGTCAGAATCACTCCCAGCAGCCTGCCCAGGATTTGCATGCCGAAGATTTCCGCAGTCATCAACGGAATGATCATGTAGTCGCCACCCAGTCCCACCCCGAATATCGCCGCCGATGCATACATCGCCAGTCGGGTGCGCCCAAGGAACAGAAGTGGGATGCCGGACGCGACCAGCAAATAAGTCAGCAGCATCACGTATTTCTTGGAAAAACGATCGGCAAGCCAGCCCATGAGCAGGCGCCCTACGATACTAAACGACAGCACCAGCGACAGAACCCGCGCCGCCTCGCTTTGGGTGAAATGCCGGTCGAGGCTCAGGAAGAGTTTGAGATTTTGCTGGGTTCCGCTCACCGCTGCAATCGAACACATGCTGCCGAAAGTAAGAAGGAAGAATGGAAGCGTTTTGAAGGCACGCATTACGTCAGCGGTCCCTGACACTCTGCGATCTGGTGTCGATCGCGGCGGTGCTTCCTTCACGAAAAATGCCAGGGGAAGTGAGACTACAATAATCAACAAGCCCAGCCATCGCAACGCCGCTTGCCAGCCGAAATACTGGACCAGGGCGTGTGAGATCCAGGGTACGGTGGCGCCGCCGATTCCGATTCCGAGGTAGGCGAAGCCCATGGCTTTGCCGCGTGATTTGTCGAACCAGCGCGATAACAACACCTGGCTGGGCAGCGGGCCTCCACACACATAGCCCAGTGCGTTGAAGAAATAGAACAGATAGAACATGCCGAGTGTCGAAACCCAGCCCAGGCCGACCAGTGCTCCGCCGGCCATTAGGATGCCTGCCATCATGACGCGACGGGGGCCAAAGCGATCGATGATCCATCCGGCGATGAATCCGAAGACAGGTCCGACGACCAGCTTGCTCAAAGCGTTTCCGGAGGTGACCTGCGAGCGCGTCCATCCGAACTGCTGCACCATGAAGTCGTAGTAAAACGGCAGCCCCCAAAGCGCGAGACCTACGATGCAGAACAGGACGACGAAGGCGGTGATGGCCACGTGCAGCGCGCCTAAATCGATGGCCCGAGGCGCGTCGCGGTCAGGCGCGCCGCCTACTCCCGGATTGTGTTCTGCTTTCTCCAATAACGGCTTTGATTCCCTCACTTGCTCCTCACCACTTGCCAGCCTCTGCACGAGCGGGACGCTCGCGCCCACATTAAATCGGCTCTCCGTGAGAGCCTTTGGTATGATGCCGGGCGGATTTCACAATAACATTTGCGCGAGGCGCTCATGACCATTACGCGACGTGAAATGTGTATCCTGCTTCCTGGACTTCTGCCGGCTGCGGCCGCGCTCGATGCCTTCGCCGAGGCTGACACTTCCCTGCCCTCGGCAAACTATCCCTACGACAAACTGCCGGTGCATACTCTCGACCACGCTGAAATGCGCCGGGTTCTGAAGGGTAAGCTGGCCACCGGAGAAGCCGTGGAAGTGCACGAAACTACGCTCCCGCCCGGAGGCGCGCCGCACGCGCCACACCATCACGTGCATTCCGAAATGTGGCTCATCCGGGAAGGCACGGTCGAGCTTACAGTGAACGGCACCGGCTATCGCCTGGGCCCGGGATCGGTGGGATTTGTTCATTCGAATGACGAGCATGGAATCAAGAATGCCGGCCCGGTTCCGGCGCGCTACTTCGTGGTCGCGATGGGGCCTGGGGCGGATGCATGATACTTCCCTTCCGTTTTTGCTTCGACAGGCAGAGTATAGGCTGAGAGGGCAGTACATTTTGTTTAGTTCGGCTGAAGGTCAGAATCAGTTTTTACGAATTGACAGTGTGGAAATGCGGTTCTTATAGTTTTGCGGGCGGCGTGAGTGGTGGGAATGGAACTTCTTTCGTAAGACTTTCATTCCGAGGGCGAGACGCCCTCAGGACAGCCGGCGGGACGCCGGCGTGACGATGCGGGAGTTACACTTTTGAGGTGAGGATGCGATGAAAGTGTTCTGGTTAGCGGCTTTGCTTGTGATCACTCTGGTTATGGTCAGCGCGGAGGAAAAGGTGCCGGAAGGATTTCAGCATTGGACGGGGACGTCTCTCAAAGATCTCGAGCAAACGCTGAAATCAGAGGCTGATGCCAGTACGCACCACATGTCGGTGCGCGCTCTGGGGGATTTTCCTCAGGACAAGTTCATGCTCTCACGGCGGCAGACCGATGGCATGCCGGAATGGCATGAAAATCAGGCCGATGTTTTTCTGGTGCAATCCGGTTCGGCAACGCTTGTCGTGGGCGGCACCCTGGTGGGCGCGGAAGACACCGAGCCGCATGAAAAGCGCAATGGAACCATTCAGGGTGGCGTCAGGCAAAAACTTTCCGCGGGCGACATTGTTCGCATTCCTCCCAAGGTACCGCACCAGCTCTTGCTCGATGGCTCGCCGGAATTCACCTACTTCGTGGTCAAGGTAAAAGGCTATTAGCAGGCCGTAGCCTCACGCCACACTGCAACGGGCGACACCAGCTCGAGGAGAAATTCATGTCTTTGTCTCTTAGATCAACCACGCTTGCGCCTGTTCTAGTGATCTTGTGCACCGTGAGCGCTCTGGCGCAGGCACCCAACCCTTACGGACTACCGGTCAGCGTAGGGACTGCCAAGAAAGCCGCGGCCTCCGCACTGGATGAAGCGCGAAAGAACAACTGGAAGATGGCGGTTGCGGTGGTCGATACCGGCGGCACTCTCGTGTACTACGAGAAAATGGACAATACGCAGATTGGAAGCGCGGACATCGCGATCGAGAAAGCGCGGACTGCGGTGCGTTTCAAGCGACCGAGCAAGGCATTTCAGGATGCCGTCGCCGCCGGCGGAGCTGGCTTGCGCATTCTGCGCCTGCCCGGCGGGATTCCGCTCGAAGGCGGCTTCCCTCTCATCATGAACGGCGAGATTGTGGGCGCCATCGGAGTTTCTGGCGACAGCGGCGATCACGACAGCATCTGCGCCCAGGCGGGCGCGAGCACGCTTAAGTAGTTGGCTTTCTTTCGTGACCCTCTGGCGCATAGACGATCACCCGCCTTGGGTTCACGAACAGCCAAGACAACGCGGCGATGAAAAACATCGCGGCATTGAAGTAGAGACTCACCTTCCAGCTGGGATGCCCGGGCCGTCCGGCCAGCACGGCCAGCCAGGCCACGACCGGAATGCTGACCACTTGTCCCAAGTTGCCAATCATATTCATGAAGCCCGCCACCGTTCCGGAATAGCGATGTCCGATATCGATGGTGGTGGCCCAACTGGAAGCCATTCCAAAATCCTTTACAAATGAAGACAGACACAGAGAGGCAAACGCAAGCCCGATGTGACTGGGCGTCAGGGTCACGCCCACCAGCATGAAAACACCGCCGAGCCCGTACGCAATCACACCTTGCAGAGTGCGTCCCCAGCGCGGCCCCCAGAGCCGCACCTGCCGGTCGGTGAGAAAACCACCCAAAAGACAAGAGGCTCCGCCGAAAAAGAGCGGCGCGCCAGAAGCGAGAACCAGCCGGATGCCGGACAGGTGAAGATCGTGACGCAAATAGGGCGTGATCCACGATGCGAAGAAAGACCAACCGGCGTTGCTGCAGAGATACATCACACTGAGGCACCACAGGGTGGGGCTGCGGAGCATGGTCTTCCAAGAGAGCGGAGCGGGCTTTCCGGCATCCTTGCGCCCTTCCATGATGAGCGCAGCCTCGGCGGCGTTGACTGCGGAATCGGATTGGGGCGAGTCCTTGTACCGAGAATGAAAACCCCAAAGCCAGACCGCGCCGAGCACGCTCATGAGCACGAACCCGCCTCGCCATCCGAAGGGGTAAGCCAGGACCATCATCAGCAGAGGCGCCACCGCGCCACCCCAGCGGGCGCACATCCACACCATGCCCTGGGTAAAACCTCTTTCGCTGAACGGAAACCACTCGCGCGATGCCCGACTGATGTTCGGGAACGCTCCGGCTTCGCCTGCCCCGAAGAGAAAACGGAACACGATGAGGCTGATCAAACCCCAGGCCAGGCCGGTGAGGGCGGTGAAGGCGGTCCAGACCAGGACGATGCGGATCAGGACCTTGCGCGGCCCCAGCTTGTCGCCCAGCCATCCGCTGGGCATTTCGAAGAGTGCATAGGCAAGTGAGAAGGCGGAAAAAGCATAAGCCAGCCTCTGCGGCGTGAGATGCAGATCCAGTTCAATGCGGTCCTGTACCTGGATGATACCGATGCGAGTGATGTAGGTGAGGGCGGAGAGGCTGCACAGCCAGGCCAGTACCTTCCAGCGGACTCGGGTGGCCACGGTTTGGTTCATGCGACCTTCGGATTTACCTTCTCCAGAATCACGTGGGGACAGCCGCCCTCGGCTGTCCGGTCGAGCAAAGCTCGACGGGGTTTTTTGCGCTACGAGAACAGCGGAGCTTCGCTCCGCCAGACAGCCGAGGGCGGTTGTCTCCACGTGGTTTGTCTCAAGACAAGAAGGGCTTCCATTTTTCGAGCACTGCTTTGATCTCTGCAATCTCCTCGGATCGAACGTTGGGAAGAGGGGGACGGACCGGGCCCGCTGCCAGGCCGATCAGGTTCATCATTTCCTTCATGACCGAGACTTCGTATCCCTTGCGGCGCGCGCGGATGGCGTAGAGCGGGTTCACGTATTCGCTCATCAGGTTGGCGAGCGCGGGGGAATCCCCCGCGGAAGCGAGTTCATCCAGGCGCAAGGAAAGCTTAGGCGCAACGGTGGCAATACTCGAAGTGTAGGTGCGGATGCCGATCCTGTAATAGGCCGGCACGGACGCATCACCGGCGCCGCCGATCCAGTACAGGCGGTCGCCCACGCGATCCATGATCTGCTTGTAGCGCACCGTGTCGCCCTGTCCATCTTTCCAGGCGATCAGAGTGGGGATTCTGGCTGCCAGATGCTCGACCCACTCTGGTGACGGCTTCACCCAGTCGCGACTGTAAACGAACAGGCCCAGGGGCGTGGCGGCGCCGATCGCCGCATAGTAGTCAGCCAGTCCTTCGTCGTCGGCGTTTGGGTAATACGGGGGCAGTGCCAGAATTCCGTCCACGCCTGCCTGCGCGGATTGCTGCGCCAGTTCGATCGCCATCTGGCGGTTGAAGCCGGTGCCGCTGATGACCGGGACCTGCCCACGTACTTCTTCCACAATGGTCTTGACCACCGCCAGTAGTTCGGCAGGTGTCAACGAATACATCTCTCCCGTGCCGCCGACAGCCACGATCGCGGCAAGTGGATGGCAAAGCAATTCCTGGATGTTTTTCCGTAGTCCCGCAAGATCAAGCGAGAGATCGGATTTGAAGGGGGTGACGGGAAAGGCGATTACGCCGCGAAGTTTACTCCGGAATTCTTCTGGTCTCATCTCCACACCTGACAGTTCGCGGATGCGTGCATGACCGGCGAAGCGAGGCCGGGTCGTTGGACGACGCGGACCCGGCCCGCCTGATTCGCGCGATAGCGGTTTAACGCAAAAACGCCGAAGCGCACCACAGGATCGGCGCCTGTCCGTGAAGGTCGCCCGTAAGCTTCTCGCGGTCCAGATAGTACTGCAAGTCGTTCTTCTTGCCGGTGCCCTGGCACACGTTGCGGAGATCGCCATTGGGCTCGAGATATGTGATCAGTCCCAGCCATCCCTTGCGCGCTGCTTTGCCGTATGTCTTTTTGTCCAGCCAGCCATTCTTGACTCCGGTAATCATGGCAAAGGTGAACATCCCGGTGGAAGAAGTTTCCGGCCAGGATTCGGGATGATCGATCAACTGGCGCCAGACTCCGTCCTTGCCCTGATACTGCAGCAACGCCTTCATCATTTTTTGATAGGACTCCATGATGCGGGCGCGCCGCGGATGATTCTGCGGCAGCGACCGCAACATTTCCGCCATGCCCGCCGCCACCCAACCGTCGCCGCGCCCCCAGTAAAACGGGACGTCGGGCGCATGGTAGAAGAGGCCGTTGGGTTGCTGCAGTTTGGCCAGATAGGTGGTCATCTCCAGCGCGGCACGGTCCAGATACTTGGCATCGCCGGTCGCGCGATACACCTGCAACTGCAGGATGATGAGCATGTACATGTCATCGATCCAGTAGCGCGTCTGCGAACTTAATCCGTCGGGCGTGGGATCTGCCCATTGCTTGTCGGCCGAGCTGAGCCCCAGGTCCAGATACTTCTTCTCTTTGGTCTGGATATAGATTTCCAGGGGAACGGTGCCGAACACGCTGCGATCCACGTGGTCAGGCACAGGAATTAAATTGGATTCGTCGCCAAACAGCGGGTCAAAGCGCTTGATCAGGCGAGCATCGAGGTCCTTGTCGCCGCTTAATTGGGCAAAGGTCAGGGCGCCATACCAGGTGGCTACTTCGGGATAAGTAATGAAGGGCGGTGGGCCCGGCCGGCCGAAGTTGGAATGCGGAATCGCAAGCAGTCGTTCCGCCACCCGTTTGCCAATTTCCTGCGGCGAACTGCCCGCCGGCCATTTGCTGAATTCTTTCGGTTGCTTCTGCGCCTGCGCCGGCAGGGCCAGCACGATCATCCCTGCGGCCAACAGCACTCCCAACATTTTGCGGTATCGGTTCATCATGAGTTCTTGTCCCCTTAGGTTTGCCGGTGACGGCATGGTGTGCTGAAAATTCCTAGGTTCTGCCGTGGTGCAACCGCATGTTAAGCCAGCGTCGCAGAGTACAGAAGCCTCACGTCGAAGGTCAACCTGTAAAAACTGAAGTCACCATTAAGCTGAACTAAACAACGACGCGGACAGATGCTGCCTGCAATATTTAGCGGAGAAGCTTGGAATGCTTCGAGTCTCGTATCAGGAACTGTTTGACGCTCTTTTGCGGGTATTGCTGAAGCTGGGGTTTGAACCTGAGCGTGCCCGGCTTTGCGCTCAACTTTTCGCCGACACAACTCGCGATGGCGTGTACTCGCACGGCCTGAATCGCTTTCCACGTTTCATCGCCATGATACGAAATGGCTCGATTGACATTCACGCCCAGCCGGAGTTGCTCACTGCTTCCGGGCCCCCTGGAGCGCTGGGACGGAAAAATCGGGCCTCGTAATCTGAACGCCCATTACTGCATGGGCAGGACGATCGCGTTGGCCCGAGAGCACGGGATGGGGTGTGTAGCGCTGGCGAATACAAACCACTGGATGCGAGGCGGCAGCTATGGCTGGCAGGCGGCCGACGCGGGAATGATCGGAATGTGCTGGACCAACACGCTGCCCAATCTTCCGCCCTGGGGCGCGGCCGACCCGCGGGTTGGAAATAATCCGCTGGTTATAGCGGTGCCTCGCTCGGACGGACATGTCGTCCTCGACATGGCGATGTCGCAATTCTCTTAGGGCACGCTGGCCTCTTATCGAATGCGCGGCGAACTATTGCCGATGGATGGAGGCTTTGATTCCAGCGGCCGGCTCACACGGGTCCCCGGGGACATCGAGGCATCCAATCGGCCGTTGCCCATTGGCTTTTGGAAGGGATCGGGCCTGGCATTGATGCTGGACCTGGTGGCTGCGTCGTTGTCGGGAGGAAAGGCCACTCATCAGATCGAGACGGAACCGGTGCGGGAGAATGGGGTCTCGCAGGTTTTCATCGCGTTCGACGCTTCTTCTCTCAACCGGAACCACGCGGCATCTCGCATCGCAGATCAGGTCATTGAGTATTTCCAGCTCCCCCCGAATTCTGCTGGAGAACGCGTGCGCTACCCCGGCCAGGGGGTACTAGCGACGCGAAAAGACAATCTCGCCCATGGCATCCCGGTCGAGCCCTCCATCTGGCAGCAGTTGGATTCGCTTTAGAGTTAACTCCAGCTTCCGTTGAGTCTGGCTGAATTCAAACTTCAATTTTTATGGTTTGACAGGCATAGGCCGCTTTCTATACTTGGAATGACTTTTATAGATGACTCCGAACGATGATTTTAACTGCTCGAATCGCAGCCGGGCTACCCTACCGGTGCAACCACTGAAGCTACTTCGGATCGCAATCTCACATGTCTGCCGTTGCGGGGATGGACACGTTCCACTCGCGGTTGTTTTGCAAGGGAGTCTCGAATGAACGCGCAAGAGGAAGGCGGAATAGATCAGCTGATTTTTCGCGGGACCGACAAGCAAATTGGACGGCATGTTTCGGTGACGCCTGGGAACAGTTCGATGAAGCACTTGTCCTACGGCCGCATCATCCTGAATGCGGAGAAGCCGGCGGAGTCGTTTTCCACGGGAGACCGCGAGACTGGACTGATTATACTGTTCGGCAACGCTATAGTGACCACGGAGGCCAAGGAAGTAACGCTAGGGCAGTACGATGCGATCTATATTCCTCGTGATTCTTCGGTGAAGATCGCGACTACTTCAAGCGTGGACATTGCCGAGTTCTCCGCTGAGGTTTCCCAGCATTACCCATTTCAAGTGGTGCGCTTCTCCCAGGTCGGGAACGATCCTGGACTAAAATTCACCACCGGCGGATCAGGGTCATCGCGCAAGCTGCACATGCTGCTGGCCAAGAATGTCGAAGCGGGACGGCTGGTGGCCGGGTTTACTATTTCGGAGCCGGGCAACTGGACCAGCTGGCCTCCCCACGAGCACGCGAAGACGCTGGAAGAGATGTACGTGTACTTCGGCATGCCCGATCCGGCATTCGGCATTCAACTTGTGTATAACCATACTGACTACCCGGAAGTGGTCACGGTGGTGCGGGATGGCGATGCGGTGCTGATGCCCAGCGGGTATCATCCGAATGTTTCCGTGCCCGGCCATCGCATCTGTTTTCTCTGGGCGATGGCGGCGCACCGCGAGGGCGAGGACCGGCAGTTTGGCGTAGTCAACGTGCAGCGCGGATTCGACCAGGGTCCCTCCGGACTGGAAGCGGGCCGCAAAAAGTAATAAGCCTCCCACTATGGACCGTACCGCCAGCTCCGCGAACCGGGCGTCTGCAGCGGAGTACGGGGCAGTACCGCCATCTTCGCGGGCCGGCTATTTCCGCTGGGTCATCTGCGGCCTCCTGCTATTCGGAGTCACCAAGAACTACATGGACCGCCAGGTCCTTGGAATTCTTAAGACCACCCTGCAACACGATCTGGGATGGAACGAAATTGACTACGGCAATCTGGTGTTTGCCTTTCAGGCTGCTTACGCCGTGGGCATGGTGGTGGTGGGCCGACTGGTGGACCGGCTGGGAACCCGGCTGGGCTACGCCCTCGCCATGGTCTTCTGGAGCCTGGCTGCGATGGGACACGCCGCCGGCAGCTCTTTTACCAGCTTCATAGTTGCCCGGTCAGCATTGGGTTTTGGCGAGTCAGGCGTCTTTCCAGCGAGCATCAAGACGGTTGCTGAATGGTTTCCCAGGAAGGAGCGGGCGCTGGCCACAGGAATTTTCAACGCCGGCACAAACATCGGAGCCATCATCACTCCTCTGGTAGTGCCCTGGATTACGATTCAATGGGGCTGGCGCTGGGCCTTCATCATTACCGGCGCACTGGGCTTCGTCTGGCTCATCTTCTGGCTTCTCTTGTATCGCGAGCCCGGGAAACATCCGCGGGTTTCGAAAGCGGAGCTGGACTATATCCGCCGCGATCCCCAGGAAGCACCGGCCAAGATCAAGTGGGCGCGCCTCATTCCCCACCGCCAGACCTGGGCGTTCGTGGTGGCCAAGTTCCTGACCGATCCCATCTGGTGGTTCTATCTATTCTGGATACCGGATTTTCTGGAACGCAAGCACGGATTGTCGTTGATGAAGATTGGTCTGCCTATCGTGGTGATATACGTGATCGCGGATGTAGGCAGCGTTGCCGGGGGCTGGCTGTCGTCGTGGCTGATCCATCGCGGCCGGAGCGTCAATTTCGCGCGCAAGGTCACATTGCTGATTTGCGCGGTGTGCGTTGTCCCCATTGTGTTCGCTTACAACATGCCGAGCCTGTGGGGAGCAGTGCTGCTGATCGGCCTCGCGGCGGCGGCCCACCAGGGGTTCTCCGCCAATCTTTTTACTCTGACCTCCGACACGTTTCCAGCCCAGGCTGTGGGTTCGGTGGTCGGCATGGGGGGAATGGCGGGAGCGATCGGCGGCATGTTGATCGCCAAGATCGTGGGCTACACCTTGCAGTGGACGGGTAGTTACATGGTCCCTTTCCTGATGGCGGGCTGCGCCTACTTGCTCGCGTTGGCCGCGATTCAGTTGCTGGTGCCCAGGCTGGAGCCCGCCAACATTCAGAATATTCAGTAAACGAAAACGACATGATCCTGGAAGCTTTCCAGTTGAAGGACAAGAATGCGCTGGTCACCGGTTCCAGCCGCGGGCTGGGCGCTGCGATTGCCATCGCGCTGGCGCAGGCTGGCGCCAATGTCGGATGTCACGGGCGGAGCACCGAGGGCAGAACCACGAGTGAAGTGATCCATCAACTGGGAAGGAAGTCGTTTTATCTGGCCGGCGATATGACGGATGCCGACCTGTATCCGGCCTTGATCGGAAAGACCGTGGAAGAGTTTGGCTCCATCGACATCCTGGTCAACAACGCGGGCACCATACGGAGAGCACCGGCGACTGAATATTCGCACGAACACTGGGATGAAATCATCAGCGTGAACCTGACATCGCTATTCCGGCTCTCACAACTTGCAGGGCGGGACAGGCTGAAGCGTAGCGCGAAGGGCAAGATTCTCAACATTGCTTCCCTGCTTTCGTTTCAGGGAGGAATCACAGTTCCGGCTTACGCCGCAGCCAAGGGCGGCGTGGCGCAACTTACGAAGGCGCTCGCCAATGAATGGGCCTCGAAGGGGATTAACGTCAACGCCATCGCGCCCGGCTACATGGCGACGGACAACACCACCGCGCTGCGACAAGGTCCGCAGCGCAGCCGCCAGATTCTGGAGCGGATTCCTGCCGGGCGCTGGGGAGAACCAGGCGATGTTGCCGGCGCAGCGGTTTTTCTCTGCTCGCCAGCGAGCGACTACGTTCACGGGCACATCCTGGCGGTGGACGGCGGCTGGTTGGGCCGTTGAAGAACACGTGCTCTGCTATTGATTCACGCCGCTCGCCAGGAAGCCTCCGTCCACGGCCAGCACGTGGCCGGTGACAAAGCTGGCGGCTTCCGAAGCCAGGAACACGGCGGCCCCACCCAGCTCATCCAGTTTCCCAAACCTCTTCATCGGCGTGCGCAGCAGAAATTCACGGCCGCGGTCGGTGCCGTCAAGCAGGGCGGAATTCAGGTCGGTGCGGAAGACACCCGGAGCGATGGCATTCACGCAAACGCCGGACTTGGCCCATTCAATGGCGAGAGACTTGGTCAGTGAAGCCACTGCTGCTTTACTGGCGCTGTAGGCGGCAACCTCATAGAGCGCTACAAACGAGGATAGCGAAGCAATATTGATGATGCGGCCGTAGCCGCGCTCGATCATGTGCCGGCCAAAAACGCGACAGGCGCGCAAAGTT
Organism: Terriglobia bacterium; assembly: GCA_963803605.1. Lineage (GTDB taxonomy): Bacteria > Acidobacteriota > Terriglobia > Terriglobales > Acidobacteriaceae > JAIQFF01. The sequence continues at coordinate 38,963 of CAWDNG010000016.1, read as the reverse complement.
CCATTCAGGTTGGTTTCGAGGATCCCGTTCCATTCTGAGTCCGGGACTTCCAGCGTCGGGGTTCGCTTGGTACGGCCGGCGCAGTTGACCAGAATTTGCACGCTGCCGAATTCTGCGGTCACCGCTTGCAGAAGCTGGTCGAGGCTGGCGGTGTCGGTGACGTCGCAAGTCTGGCTGAGCGACCTGCGGCCGAGCGCTTGGACTTCAGACGCCGCGGCGTTCACCTGTTCGGCGCGACGGCCCGTGGGAATCACGTCGGCGCCGGCCTGGGCCAGCGCTCGGGTGAGAGCAAGTCCGATACCGCTGGTTCCACCGATTACCACCGCAGTTTTTTTCGTCAGATCGAGAAGCGGATGGCCCATCAATCACTCCCTACAGATTTGGTGGAGTGAATTATAAGGTGAGTCCCGGATTCCGTGGCAGGTTTCCAGGACGTGACACGAAGTGGGGAATTGCGAAGACTCCGGCAGAACCTAACGGCGAATCCCAGGCGCTGAAGCGCGACGTATTGTTGACCGCTCAGCGGCACGACCAGGGTCGTGCCCATCCCAAGACCACGCACAACAGACTGCCCGCGTGGCCTTTCCCCGCTAAGAGGCGAGCAAAGCTTCCGCACGCTTTCAAGTCTCAGGCAGTCAACATCGTCCGCAGAGACTCCGCGACCGACAAGGTCAGTTTGCGGGGATAGTCGGTTTGCACCATCGCCAGCGCCAGACTGCGGGTTATGGGATGACCATCGACCCTGAAGGTCTGAAAAAACCGTGTACGGCGGCGGAGGGCGTGCTCGGGAAGTATCGAGTAACCGAAATCCGATTCCACCAGGCGCTTGATGGCTTCGGTATCTTCCGCTTCCATTACTACATGAGGATTAGCTCCGATATCATTGAAAAAGAGGTCGATAATAACTCGCAGCACGGTCCCCACGGGATAGAGCAGAAACGGGACCCGGGCCAACTCGGACACGCGTACGGATCCAGTCTGCGGGCCGCGCACCTTACTGGTGGCAGGACGCAGAATGAGGAGTTCCTCATCAAAAAGCGGAATAATCTTGAGGTTCTCTTCCGGAATCGGAAGCGAGATGAGGCCCAGATCGAAGCGGCGGTCGTGCAGCCCTCTGACCGTTTCCTCGGTCACATTCACGGACACACGGATCTCCGCCTTGGGATACTGCTTGCGCAACTGCCGGAGTGGTTTTCCCAGCTGGTAGATCAGAGTGGTGACGCCGGTGGCAAAGTGGAAGGCCGGACATCGGTTGTCAGGTCGTTCTGAAATTCCTGCTTGATCTGCCCCATCCGCTTGATCAGGTCTTTGGCATGTTCCGCCAGGCGAATGGCGGCCGGGGTGGGAATCAGGCGCTTTCCGCTGCGTACAAAAAGTTCAGTGTGGAGTTCGTCAGCGAGGTTGTGCAGCTGAAGGCTAACCGCGCCCGGAGAGAGGAAAACCTTCTCCGCGGCTCGGGTCATACTTGGAGACTCCATCACGGCAAGAAACAGTTCAAGCTGGTGAATATCCATAACAAAACTCCCGTCAGGGCCGATACACCACCCGGGCGACAACCTCCGCTGGTGTTCGAGAGAAACGGTAATAGCGCACGCCGCGTTCCATTTAAACTTCCTGAAACGTCTTTTTAGCTTTTCCAATTTGACAGCGCCGGCGCCCCTGCCTATCGTTTGAAAGCTGGTAGGGTTACTTTAGCAAATCTAAAGGGTGGAGTTGTGAACCGGAGATTTGCTGAGTCCAGTCCCACCATCGACGAACCTCTCGACTCCGGGTACAGGCTGCACTCAGCCTGCTAAACACTGTCTCAACGCCGTTGCCGCTATCGGCAGTTTCTGAGGTGAGCATTGATGAGGAAACTCTGGCTGCTTTGCCCGGTTGTGATTCTCTGGCCGGCCGCCGTCGCGCAAGAAGCAGCCCCGTTGGGGCTCGAGTTGTGGACTCCGGCATCGCTAAAGTATTTCGAAAGTAAGATGCATGCCGATGCCGCCGCCGATCCGCACCACTTTGCGGTAGAGTTGCTGGCGGATTTTCGCAATGACAGCGCCATGCTGGTCCACCGTGAATCCGATGGCCCGCCAGAGTGGCACGAGACTCAGGTTGATATCTTCTTCGTGCAATCGGGATCGGCGACCCTGGTGCTCGGGGGCACGCTGGTGAATGGAGAGACGGTAGGCCCTCATGAAAAGCGCAATGGCACAATCCAGGGCGGCATCCGGCGAAAGCTTTCCGCGGGAGACGTGGTCCGTATTCCTCCCGGGGTGCCCCATCAGCTCCTGCTGGTGGGCTCGCCCGAATTCAATTACTTTGTGGTTAAAATAAAGGGATATTGAAGCCGCCTGTCCGCTATGACCATCTTCTATAAATCGAGTTGTGCACAGGGAGGAACAGTTTTGAAATCCATGGCCCGAATTTTTCAAGCTTCGCTTGCCATATTCGCCATTGCCGGTGTTGTCCTGGTTTCCCGGGCGACCGCACAGGACTCGAATTTCCATAACGCGCCGGAGTCCTCCAAGACGCTGAAGAACCCTTATGAGGGTCAGGCGACACCGCACGCCAAGGCGTTGTTCCATCTGCGTTGCGCGCGCTGCCACGGTGAGAATGGCGAAGGCTCCGGCAATATTCCTCCTCTGAAGGCGGAAAAGATCAAGCAAGCGGCGCCCGGCGAAATTTTCTGGTTTATCACCAAGGGCGACGTGAACAATGGCATGCCTTCCTGGGCCACTTTGCCCAAACAACAACGCTGGCAGATCGTGAGCTACGTGCAAACGCTCGGGCAATCGAAGAGGGCACAAGGCAGCAGCGCGCCGGCAGCGCCGATGGCCGCTGTGAAATTGAATGCACCGCCTCCCAAGCCGCCCTTTACCGACTTCCGCTATGAGAAGCCGGGAGAAATTCGCAAGATCACAGTCAAAGATTTGCCCGCTCCCTTCGCGACCTCGTCCGCCGGCAATAGCCCCAAGGTTGTGGCGCGTCCGGAAGGGGACTGGCCAAAAGTCCCGGACGGCTTCAAAGTGGAGCTATATGCGACCGGACTGGACAATCCACGGATCATTCGCACCGCACCCAATGGCGACATCTTCGTGGCCGAGACCAAAGCCGGCGATGTCAGAGTATTCCGTGGGCTTACCAGCAGAGGCAAGCCCGAACAGGTGTCGCTGTTCTCCAGCGGCCTGAACGAACCGTTTGGCATCAACTTTTATCCTCCGGGGCCAAACCCGGAGTGGGTTTATGTGGGCAACACGAACTCGGTGGTGCGCTTCCCCTATCAGAATGGCGACATACAGGCACGCGGCCCGGCGCAGCACATTGCGGACCTGCCCGGTGGTGGAGGCCATTCGACGCGTGATATCCAGTTCTCCCCCGATGGAAAGAAGATGTTTGTCTCCGTGGGCTCTGCCTCAAATATCGACGACCCAGATGTCACACCGGCGGAGAAGAACCGCGCCGATGTTCTGGAATTCAACCCCGACGGTTCAGACATGAAGGTTTTCGCCTACGGCATTCGTAACTGCGTGGGGCTGGCGACGAACCCAAAAACCGGCGAGTTGTGGTGCTCGGTCAACGAGCGCGACGGACTGGGCGATAACCTGGTTCCCGACTACATCACCCATGTGCAGGACGGCGGCTTTTACGGCTGGCCGTGGTGGTACATGGGCAGTCATCAAGATCCCCGGCACGCGGGCAAACGCCCGGAGCTTAAAGACAAGGCCATAGTCCCGGACGTGCTGCTGAACCCGCACAACGCATCGCTCGGAATTACCTTCTATGACGGCAAAAAATTTCCCGCGGAATATCAGGGAGATCTTTTCGGTGCCGAACATGGCTCGTGGAACCGCGCCGTCCGAGTAGGTTATGAATTGATTCGCGTGCCTCTGCATCAGACCGGGCACGCCAGCGGCGAATATCAGGACTTCATGACCGGGTTCGTGATTGACAACGAGCACGTGTGGGGACGTCCGGTATCGGTCACGGTCGCGCCAGACGGATCGCTGCTGGTCACCGACGATGGCGGCGATTGCATCTGGCGGATCAGCTACACGGGAAAGTAGGCCGTCATTCCTCGAATGCCCTCGCGGGAGGGCATTCGCTGTCGCCCAGATCGAAAAACATCATGGCAGGCTCGTGCTTCTCGCGTCGAAAGTTCCTGAAGGCAGCGGGATCGATCGCGGGCACTTCCCTGCTCCCTCCTGCCCTGTTTGGCCGGTCAGCAACGAACGGTCCGCAGGAGGCCGTCTCGAAAACGGCGAATCCTCCCGACTACACGCTTACCATCGCGGTCAAGCCCATCGAACTCGCTCGCAATCGCATTCTCTCAATGACCACCTACAACGGCCAGTTTCCCGGCCCGCTGCTGCGGCTGAAAGTGGGCCGGCAAGTGACCATCGATATTCACAATCAAACCGACCGGCCTGAACAGCTGCACTGGCACGGGCAATTCGTTGCTACCGATGTGGATGGGGCCGCGGAAGAAGGCACTCCCTTCATCGCTCCCCATGGCAGCCGCCGCATCTCGTTTGTTCCGAGGCCGTCGGGATTGCGCTTTTATCACACGCACGTCCACGCCCGAGCAGACCTGAGTGCGGGACAATACAGCGGGCTGGTTGGTCCGGTTTACATCGAACCGAAAAACGATCCTGGCGACTATGATCGCGAAGTCTTCCTGACCTTGAAGGAATTTGAACCCAGCCACAGCCGGGGCGGCGATATGGCGATGGACTTTCTGTCCCCGGCAACGGTGGTGAACTCCCTCCGAGATAGAGGCGAGCGTGCCATGAAAGCCTCTCTCGCGAGGGGTGCGCCGCACGGCTTCGAGGTTGGTTACGGCTCTTTCACCATCAACGGGCGGATGCTGGGCCATGGCGAACCCATCCGAGTGAAGCGGGGCGAACGCGTGCTGTTTCATGTGCTCAATGGAAGCGCGACTGAAATCCGCAGCCTGGCGCTGCCCGGACACACCTTCACAGTCGTTGCCCTGGATGGAAATGTGCTTCCCAAGCCGACGCGGGTTCCAGGGCTCTGGCTGGGCACGGCGGAAAGGGTCTCGGCCATTGTGGAGATGAACCATCCCGGGATTTGGATCATGGGTGACCTGTCAAACGACGACCGCCGGCACGGCATGGGTATTGTGGTCGAATACGCGGGAGAAAAGGGCAAGCCCCAGTGGGTCCCTCCGAAACCGTTCCGCTGGAACTATGCTCACTTTGGCGGCGCCGAAGTCGTTCCTGAACCTGACCATGCCTTTGACATGACTTTCGCCAAGCAAAATGCCGCGCAGGATGGCTTTAACCTGTGGACCATTAATGACGTCGCCTTCTCGGAAGAGCACATGCAAACCATGCTTCGCCTGGAGAAAGGCAAGCGCTACCGCCTGCGAATGCACAACGCCAGTGATGATATCCATCCCATCCATCTTCATCGTCACAGTTTTGAGCTGACTCAGGTTGCCGGCCAGAAGACTTCGGGAGTGATGAAAGATGTCGTGATGGTCGGCGGATATCAGACCGCCGAGGTTGATTTTGTGGCGGACAACCCAGGGCTTACGCTGTTTCATTGCCATCAACAGCTGCACATGGATTTTGGCTTTATGGCTCTGTTCGACTACATCTAGCGCCGGCAGGTTCGCGAACCCTTTGATCCACAAATTTGACGTTCTGATCCTCGGCGGGGGTGCGGCGGGCTTGATGTGCGCCATCGAGGCGGGCAAGCGGGGACGGCGCGTGGCTGTCCTCGAACATGCCGAGCGGCTGGGGAAAAAGATTCTCATCTCCGGTGGCGGGCGCTGCAACTTCACCAATATCCACTGCTCGCCGGAGAATTTCATCTCGGCCAATCCCCACTTTGCCAGGTCGGCATTGGCGCGTTATACCCCTGAAGACTTTATCGCCCTGGTCGAGAAACATCGCATCCCTTATCACGACAAAACTCTGGGCCAGCTTTTCTGTGATCGCTCCGCTCAGGACGTCCTGGGCATGCTGGAGATGGAATGCCGGGAGTGCCGAGTTCAGCTGTTCACCAAGACTGTAGTGCAGGAAGTGACACGCACCCTTGAATTCGTGGCGAAGACCGGGGAAGTAGAATTTCGGGCTCCCGCGCTGGTCGTGGCCACGGGAGGACTGTCAATTCCCAAGATGGGTGCGACATCATTCGGATACGACCTGGCGCGACAATTCGGCTTGAAGGTACGTGAAACCTACCCCGCGCTGGTTCCGCTACTGTTTGGTGCGGAGGACGGCCGTCACTACGCCGATCTGGCGGGTGTGTCTGCGGAAGTGATTGCGGCGTGTGATGGCCAGCGCTTCCGGGAAAAAATGCTGATCACGCATCGCGGGCTTAGCGGGCCGGCCATTCTTCAGATTTCGTCTTACTGGAGGAAGCCCACGTCCATCTCGATCGACCTCGCGCCGGAGCAGGCCGTTACCGCGGAGCTTCTCGAGTCTGCGGCCCCGCGAAATATCGGATCGCTGCGGGCAGCGTTGCGCAGATTCCTGCCCAAGCGTTTTGCCGATCGCTGGCTGGAAATCCAGGCCCCCAAAAACTGGACGAACTCCTCGCTCCTGGGGCTGGAGCGGACGATACACGGATGGACTGTAGTTCCTTCTGGTACCGAGGGTTACGGCAAGGCCGAGGTAACCGCCGGGGGCGTGGACACTGACGAATTGTCACCGAAAACAATGGAAAGCCGAAACGTTCCCGGCCTGTTCTTCATCGGAGAAGTAGTCGACGTGACGGGACACCTGGGCGGGTTCAATTTCCAATGGGCGTGGGCGTCGGGCGCCAGCGCGGGACGGGCGTTGTAGCACGGGCCATGCTCGAATCTCGTTCTTGACGGGAACAAGAACTGGGTTGATGATCTTCTGTCCAACAGCGGTCGAAAGTAACCTGGGAGCTCTGAAGATGACTTGCACTCTTTCCGCGGCCTGCCCGCACAGCAGACGGAGGCCTTCTCTGCTCCGAGCAGCATGCGTGGGCGTTCTGTGTCTTGGTTTGGGAGTGGCATGTTGGGCTGCACCCGCTCCACAGAAGGACAAAAACCTGCACATCTATTTTGTGGATGTCGAGGGCGGGCAGGCCACACTGTTTGTCACTCCCGCGGGGCAATCGCTTCTGATCGATACCGGCTGGCCGGACAATGATGGCCGCGATGCAGGGCGCATTGTGGCGGCTGCCGGGAAGGCGGGCATCAGCAAAATCGACTACGTTCTGATTACCCACTTTCACCAGGACCATGTCGGCGGAGTTTCACAATTGGCCGCCCGCATTCCGATTGGGACATTTATCGACCACGGAGACAATCGCGAAACCGGCAACGCCGCAACCGTAAGAGACGTTCAGGCCTACCAGGCGGTGCTGGCGACGGGAAAGTACAAACACATCACGGCCAAGCCCGGAGATGTGCTGCCCATCAAAGGCATACGAGCGACAATTGTCAGCTCGGACGGAGCGTTGATCGACAAGCCGCTGGCCGGCGCGGGAGAGGAAAATCCGATCTGCAAAGGCGCTGAGCAATATCCGGCAGACACGACCGAGAATCTGCGGTCCCTGGGAACGTTCATACGGTTTGGAAAACTGAGAATCCTGGACTTGGGCGATCTTACACACGACAAGGAAATGCAACTGATGTGCCCCGTCAACAAGATCGGCAAGGTTGACATCTATGTCGTCTCCCATCATGGCTGGGCGCAAAGCGGCAGCCCGGCATTGGTCTACGGCATCGCACCCCGCGTGGCCATCATGGACAACGGGGCCAAGAAGGGTGGAAGCCCTTCGGTTTGGGACATCATTGAGAAATCGCCTGGGCTGGAAGACCTCTGGCAACTGCACTTTTCCGCGGAGGGTGGCGCGGCGCACAACGTCGCCGCGGAGTTCATCGCCAATCCCGACGGCCCCGACGCAGCCCATGGTCTCGAGTTGACGGCCCATCCTGACGGAAGCTTTGAAGTCTTCAATTCCCGGACGCAGAAGAACAAGCTCTATCCGGCGAGATGATGCTACGGCGTGGGTGCATCGAAGCCGGTCTGCGGCCTGGAATTCGGTGATCGGGCTCGAGGCATGATGCGGCGCGACGAGAATCGGTAAGCACAGCATTCCAACATCAAGCAGAATCGAGGACCACGGTATTGCTGCGCTGGCGAATTGCCATCCTGGTTAGCGTCGCTATCGCAATCAGCTATCTGGACCGTCAGACGCTTCCGGTGGCCGTCACCGCGATCGCAAGAGATATCCCGCTTACCAATCAACGCTTCTCCGCGCTGCAGTCGGCCTTTCTGCTTTCCTACGCGTTGATGTACGTGGGCGGAGGAAAGCTGGTGGACGCCTTGGGCACCCGCATCGGATTCGCCGTCATCATGGCGTTCTGGTCGCTGGCCAACGCGAGCCATGCTCTGGCCACAAATTTCGCCATGCTGATGGGCAGCCGATTTCTGCTCGGCCTGGGAGAAGGCGGCGGCTTTCCTGCGGCCACCCGCGCCGTGGCCGAGTGGTTTCCCATCAAGGACCGTGCCACCGCGATGGGCATCATTAATGCCGGGACGTCGGTAGGGGCAGTGAGCGCGCCTCCCCTGATTGCCGTAATCCTGAGTTATGTGGGCTGGCGCTGGATTTTCGTTGTCACCGGCGCTCTCGGGTTGTTGTGGACGTGGTGGTGGACCTTTTCTTATTTTCAGCCGGAGAAGCCACCCGAACCTTTGCTCGATGGATTGGCTTCCGCGGAGCTCAACCTGCGCTGGATTGACTTGCTGCGAATTCGTGAGTCCTGGGGATTGGTGAGCGCCAAATTTCTCAGTGATGCGGCCTGGTACTTTTATTTGTTCTGGCTTCCCAAATATCTTTACGATGCGCGCGGATTTGACGTGAAGGCAGTGGGCACCTTTGCCTGGATCCCATACGCGGCAGCCGGCGTCGGCTGTCTTCTCGGAGGATGGTTTTCAAGTTACCTGGTGCGACGTCGATTCTCGCTGGGCGTCGCCCGGAAGCTGGCGCTGGGGTTGAGCGCCGCGGTGATGCCATCCATCCTGCTCGTGCCGCGGCTTCCGGTGGCATGGGCGCTGGCGATATTCAGCCTGGCGTATTTCGGGCAGCAATCGTGGTCCACCCTGGTCATGGTCCTTCCCACGGACCTCTTCCCTGCCAAGGTAGTCGGGTCGGTGGCTGGACTCGTGGGCTTCGGAGGCGCCATGGGCGGAATTGCTTTTGGACAGCTGGTGGGATATCTGCTCGATCACGGCTTCGGCTACGGTGTCGTATTCTCGTTGGCGGGCACTTTTCATGTCGCCGCTTTCGTTATCATTCTGGCTACCGTTCCTGTGGTCCAGTCCCTGGACCTGGAACGCAAACTGAGTTCCGCGGGAGCTTGATGCGAATTAAAGAAATTCGTACACGCGTAATGCGTTGGCGCGGAAAGACGGTGCCCTTGCCGCCTCATTTCTGCACCAATCCCATGGACGTACTGAACCTGCCCGAAGCTTCGATGCAGACGTTCACTTTTCATGGCTGGCTGGTGGTTGAAATTTTTACCGACAACGGGCTGGTGGGGATCGGCAACGCCGCGCTCGCGCCCCAGGTAACGAAACAGGTGATCGACCTTTATCTCAAGCCGCTGTTGATCGGGAAAGACCCGTGGGACGTTGAGTTTCTGTGGCAACACATGTATCGCAAGACCATGGCGTTCGGCCGCCGTGGCATCGGCATGGTTGCAATCAGCGCCGTGGATATCGCGTTGTGGGACCTTCTGGGCAAATCGGCGAAGCAGCCTGTCTATCGGTTGCTTGGAGGCAGGACTAAACCGCGCATTCCGGTTTATGCCAGCCGGCTTTACAGCGTGGAGTTGAACCAACTTGCTGACGAGGCGAAACGCTATAAGGCGGAGGGCTACAAGGCCATGAAGCTGCGCTTTGGCTGGGGACCGACCGACGGCGCCGCCGGTATGCAACGCAATCTCAACCTGGTGCGCACCGTGCGCGAAACGGTCGGCGATGGCATCGATGTGATGGCCGACGCCTACATGGGATGGACGCTCGACTATGCCAAACGTATGCTGCCCCTGCTCGAACCTTTTAACCTGCGCTGGCTGGAAGAACCTGTGATTCCGGATGATGTACACGGCTACGCTGAGTTAAGGTCATACGGGCGAATTCCAATCGCGGGCGGCGAACACGAATTCACGTCCTATGGTTTTCGCGACCTGCTGGAGGCGCGCGCGCTGGATTACATCCAGTTCGATACCAATCGCGTTGGCGGCCTCACCCAGGCCCGCAAGATTGCAGCGCTGGCTGAAGCATATTCCGTCCCCGTTATTCCGCATGCCGGTCAGATGCACAACTATCACGTGGTGATGGCCAGTTTGAATTCGCCCATGGCGGAGTACTTTCCGGTCGTCGATGTGGAAGTTGGTAACGAACTGTTCTGGTACATCTTCAACGGCGAGCCCAAAGCCAAAGACGGCTTCATTGATCTGGACGAGAGCGTCCCGGGCCTGGGCCTGACCATCAACGAGGCGGCGCTGGAAAAGTTCGAAATCACCGAATGAACTTCATGACACGACTGGTTCAACTTAAGAGCGGAGACGTAAGGCGGGTGGCACTCGTCGAGGAGCCGCACCTGCGCCTGCTGGACGGTTGCAAGTCGATTTATGAATTGGCCAACGCGGCCATCAGCAGCGGCGGGAAACTCAGCGACCTGGCGCGACAGAGGGCGACAGGTGATCGGCTCGATTATGACCCGATCTATCGCGGGGAATCCGAATGGCGTCTTCTGCCGGCGTTTCACCATCCGGAAGAGCCGGCGCGTTGCGTAGTTTCAGGAACCGGGCTGACGCATCTGGGCAGCGCTCGCAATCGCCAGAGCATGCATGCTTCCACCGAGGCGGAACTAACCGACAGCATGAAGATGTTTCGCTGGGGCATCGAAGGCGGACGTCCGGCACCCGGATCCATCGGGACTGCTCCCGAGTGGTTTCATAAGGGTACGGGAACATCACTGCGCGGGCACGGCGACCCTCTCGAGGTTCCAGCCTATGCCAGCGACGGCGGCGAGGAGGCAGAGATCGCTGGCATCTACGTGATTGCCGCTGACGGCCAGCCGCGTCGCGTTGGCATGGCAGCCGGCAACGAATTCTCAGACCACGTATTCGAAAAGACGAACTATCTCAATCTGGCGGCGTCGAAACTTCGTACTTGCGCGCTCGGCCCTGAGCTTGTTGTGGATCCGGGATTCGAGTCCGTACCGGTAGAAGTGAAGATAGAACGCGCCGGCAAGCCGCTTTGGCAGAAAACATTCCGCACCGGCGAGAAGGAGATGTGTCACAGCCTGGCCAACATTGAACATCATCACTTCAAATATGAGGTCCATCGCCGCCCGGGCGATGTCCACATTCATTTCTTCGGAACGGATTGCCTGAGCTTCAGCGATGGCATCAGGATGCAGGATGGAGACGTGATGCAGGTCTCGATCGAAGGCTTTGGCCGGCCCTTGTGCAATCCCCTGCGCATGGCTGGAACCGAGGCGGAACTAATCAGCGTGAAAGCTCTGGGGTGAGCCATGTCAAAACCGCGTGTGGCAATGATCGGGCTGGGAATTATGGGAGGTGGGATGGCGGGACGCCTGCTCTCCGCGAACTTCCCGCTCAGCGTTTACAACAGAAATCGGGACAAATCCGTGCCCTTTGCCAACGTGGGCGCGAACGTCGCAACTTCGCCGCGTGAGGCAGCGCTAAACGCCGACATTATCGTTAGCATGGTCGCGGATGATGTTGCTTCGAGTGGCGTGTGGCTGGGTGAAAACGGAGTTCTGGCCGGGGCGTCCCGCGGCGCCGTGCTCATTGAATGCAGCACTCTCACCGTGGGCTGGATCAAGGAGCTCGCAGCGGCGGCTGCGCAGCGCGGATGCGAGTTGCTGGATGCACCCGTCACCGGCACCAAGCCCCACGCCGCCTCCGGCGAGTTGTCTTTCCTGATTGGTGGCTCGGAGGCGGCGCTTGCTACCGCCCAGCCTGTTCTCTCGGTGCTGGGACGCGAGTTCATTCATCTCGGCCCGACCGGAAGTGGCGCTCTAATGAAGCTCATCAACAATTTCATGTGCGGCGTACAGGCTGCGTCGCTCGCAGAAGCAGAATATATGATAGGGGCCGGCGGCCTGGACCTGGAGAAGGCGCTCGCGATCCTTACTCATGGAGCTCCGGGCAGCGGCCTGGTGCAGAGAGCCGCGGCCCGTGCCTTCGCCAATGACTTTACTCCGAACTTTCCGTTGCACCTGATGGCCAAAGATCTTGGGTACGCCATTGGCGAGGCTTCTCTGATGGGACGCAGCCTGCAGACTGCCACCTCAGCCCTCACTATATTTAAAGACGCGATTGCCAAGGGCTATGGAGACCAGGACTTTTCCGCGGTAATCAAGTCACAGCAGCAAAGCTCACAGTAGATTTCTCGAAAAATGGAGGACGGGCGTCCTCGCCCGTCAGGCGGCGCAGCTGCACGGGACGGGCGGGGATGCCCGTCCTCCATATCAGCTCGATTCAGCAGATTTGAAAACAAGTGTGGGGAATAAAGCAGGCCTTACTCCCACGAGATGCGGACAACAGAAATGCCTTGCCTGGGCAAGGCAAACTGCAGATGCGCGGCGCCTTGCGCGATCGGTATCCAGGCGGGTGAATTGAGAAGCTGCAACTGGCCAGCGCGCTGCAATTGTTCGTATTGCGCGTCGGTTGGCGATTGCGGCGAGCCCATTTCTTTCCACACCGCGAATGCGTTGCTGTGGCTGGCATCGACGCGGAAGTGTTCGAGCAAGCCGCGGCTGGTCCTGGCGGGCAACCCGCTGAGCGTCAGGTCAATCAGAGCTGGTGCAGCCGCCAGATCATCGTCATGGTAATTCCAGATCAGGACCTCGACTTCACGGTCCTTCCGGGTAGCAATTACATTGATGTCCGACTGACCGCGCACGCCGTCGCGGATGACGTCCTCGGAACGCAAGGCGCCTGAACTGGTGGCTGTGATGCGTTCGTTCCCCAGCAGGCCAAAAACCCGGAAAGCATTCAGCACCGGCTTGTCCACGCCGTTGGTGGCCAGTGTACGGAAGCCTTCGAAGTAGGGTTGGTCCTCGAATTCGAACGCCCAGGTGACCGCACCCAGGAAGTTGATGCGCTCCCGACTGGCCAGGAACAGAATGTGGTTCAGGGTCTCCGCCGTGTAGGCGGCGTACAAGGGTCCGTTGCGATAAGAATTCTGCGGATTCGTTCGCGCCGAACAGGCGGCGCATCCTTCCGGATCCGACTCTCCCAGAATGATTGGCGCCCGGCGCCATTCCGGAAACGACGCCACGATCTGGAACCCCTGCTCAATCGCGGCCAACTGGCGCGAGATGCCCATCTGTACATGATCGCCCTGCCACTTGGGGGATCCCTTGGGATGAAAACTGATGAAATCCAACCGTGAACCGATCTTTCCCGTCACATAGTTTGGCTGGTGGGCGCAATGGTCGAGGAATGATCGCAAAAACTCCGCGGCTTTGGGATTGGCCGGACCGGTGCTATCTGGCCCGCCAACGCGCGCTTCCGGCAGCGCCCGCAGAACTGCCTCCACGCTGTAATCGTACAGCTTGAAATATTCTTCCGCCGTTCCCTGCCAGTAGCCGATGTCAGGCTCGTTCCACACCTCCCACAGCCAGGTCCGTACCTCGGAATCGCCGTAGCGCTCGCGCAGATGGAGAACAAACTGATAGACAAGCGCCGACCATTTCCGATAGTCCCTGGGCGGATAGGCCCACCCGGTATAGATCGAGCCTTGAGGAAAGTTGTGCCGATAGGGCTCGGGATGAGTGGACAAGGCCTGCGGCATGAAACCAATTTCGACCAGCGGCTTGATGCCAGCTGCGTGAAAGGCATCGAAGATCTTGTCCAGTATGTTCCAGCTATAGACCGGCTTGCCGGCCTCGTTTTCGGTGTAAACGTTGGTTGAACCCCACTTCAGAGACGCTGCACCGTCGCCCGTGGTCAACAGATTGTGCACGCGCACGTACGCCGGCTGGGGTCCGAGCGCAGCCAGCTCACCGAGCAGCTTCCTGCCATTGGCCGCATAAGTGTAGTTGGGCTCGTCATAGCCGAAATAATTCCAGATGGGAGAAAGCGGGCCCTGGGACTGATCAAATTGCACCTTGACATCTACGTTTTTGGCAACCTGTTGCGACCAGTCGGATGGTGAGATCAGCGGCAACAGGACAAACGGCAACAGGAAGCGGGCGAACGATCTGGAGCAGGGCCTGAAATCATCGTGGCGGAATTGCATTGCACGCTCCGGATCTCGATAAATTAGCGCGCCCCGGTGGCTGTCGTGGGGGAGGCCCGCGCCCAACGCGTGCACCCAAATCCGAGGGCGCGACATCCTCAGGACCACAAGCGAGACGCCCGCGTTACACAACCACCCTCGCAGTTCAAATCAAGGCAGCCGTATCATAGATGATCTCAGGGGCCCAGCGGAATTCCGGCGGACTTTCGGGCGATGAGTTAGACTTGCACCCGCTTCTTCTGCAAGAATGTGGCGGAAGTCTGAGGCTGGAGGCCAAACCGATGCAGATCAAAGTCAATGGCGTGGAACGATCCTACGACGGCGATCCCAAGCTGCCGCTGCTGTGGTATCTGCGCGATGTCCTGGGCTTGACCGGAACCAAATATGGTTGCGGCATGGCACTGTGCGGAGCCTGCACCGTGCACCAGGACGGTAAGGCGATCCTGTCGTGCGTGACCAATGTCAGTGAGGCGGCTGGGAAAGAGATCACCACAATCGAAGCCATTTCCAAGAATGGATTGCATCTGGTACAGCAGAAATGGATCGAGTTCAACGTCCCGCAATGCGGTTACTGCCAGCCCGGACAGATCATGCAAGCCATTTCCCTGCTGAAGGAAAAGCCTAACCCCAGCGATGAGGACATTGAAGCCGGCATGGCGGGAAACATCTGCCGCTGCGGCACCTACCAACGAATTCGTGCGGCCATCAAGGCGGCTGCGGGAGAAAACGCATGAGCGACAACATCCTGAATGTAAGCCGGCGCGGTTTTTTGCAGGGAATCGCTTCCACCGGGGCCCTGGTCTTGAGTGTCCGCCTGATTCCGGATCTCCTTTGGGCTGCCGAGACCTCAGCGGGTTCACACGCTGATCACGCCGTACTGCACCCCAGCGTTTATTTGGGCATCGACACCGATGGAACCGTCTATCTGGTGGCGCATCGCTCGGAAATGGGTACCACCAGCCGCACCACCGTCCCCCTCATTCTGGCGGATGAACTGGATGCGGACTGGAAGCGGGTAAAGATCGAGCAGGCGATCGGGGACCCACGATATGGCGATCAGGACACCGACGGATCCCATTCCGTACGCAGTTTCTACGAGCCCATGCGAGAAGCCGGAGCCACGGCGCGCCTGATGCTGACTCAGGCCGCAGCCCAAAAGTGGGGTGTGCCGGTCTCGGAGTGCGAATCCGATTTACATGTGATCGTCCACCGCGCCAGCAAGCGTAAAGTGGGCTACGGGGAATTGGCCTCGGCCGCCGCTAAACTGCCGGTACCCAAGAAAGAAGAATTGCGATTCAAGCCGAAGAGCGCCTGGCGGTATATCGGCAAAGGGGCTACCAGCTACGACCTGGCCGACATTTGCACTGGCAAAGCGGGGTATGGCATGGACGCTCGCGTCGAAGGCATGGTCTACGCCTCGGTTGAACACCCTCCTGTGCTGGGCGGCAAGGTCAAATCTTATGACGAGAAGGCTCCGCTGCAAGTCAGGGGAGTCAAGCAGACGATTCCGATCAAACCGTTCACCCCGCCGCATCAATTTCAACCGCTGGGCGGCATCGCAGTGATCGCCGACAGCACCTGGTCCGCATTCGAGGGTCGCAAGAAACTCAACGTGTCCTGGGACAACGGAGCCAATGCGAGTTACAACTCGGACCAATACAAGAAGGAGTTGCAGGAGACGGCCCGCAAACCGGGAAAGGTGGCGCGCAATATCGGCGATGTGGACGCGGTGTTTGCCCAGGGTGGGAAGATCATCGAGGCGGAGTTCTACATACCGCACCTGGCGCACGCCTCGATGGAACCCCCCGTGGCCCTGGCCGATTTCCGCGACGGCAAAGTTACGATCTGGGCCCCGACCCAGAGCCCGCAGGCGGTGCAGGAGACTGTTGCCAAAGAGCTCGGCATCCCCAAGGAAAACGTGATTTGCCACGTGCCCTTGCTGGGCGGGGGGTTCGGGCGCAAGTCGAAGCCGGACTACGCGGCAGAGGCTGCAATCCTGTCTAAAGCCGTGGGCAAGCCGGTCAAGGTGGTGTGGAGCCGCGAGGACGACATCCGGTTCGGCTACTATCACGCCGTCGCTGCCATGTACATCAAGGCCGCCCTGGACGATAAAGGAATGCCCACCGCGTGGTTACAGCGCTCGGTCTTCCCGCCCATTGGTTCCACCTTCGCACTGAATACCACATACGGAGACGGCGGCGACTTGGGCCAAGGGTGGACCGACTTGCCCTTCGACATTCCCAATCATCGGGCGGAGAACGGCCCCGCGGAGAACCATGTCCGCATCGGATGGTTCAGGTCGGTGGCAAATATTTATCACGCTTTCGCGGCGCAATCTTTCGCCAACGAGCTCGCGCAGGCTTCGGGACGGGACTCGGTCGAATACCTGCTCGAACTGATCGGGCCCGCGCGAATCATCGACGTAAAAGCTACCGCGCCCGACTACGACAACTATGACGGATCGACCACCGAATATCCCCTCGACACGGCTCGCATGCGGCGGGTGGTCGAACTGGCTGCGGAAAAGGCCGGTTGGGGAAAACGAAAGCTGGGCAAGGGCTCAGGCATGGGCATTGCCGTGCACCGCAGCTTCCTGACCTACGTGGCTACAGTTGTCGAAGTGGAGGTGGACGATAAGGGTGAAGTGAAGATTCCGTCCGTGCACACCGCCGTGGACGCTGGCATCGTGGTGAATCCCGAGGCTACCCGGGCCCAATTCGAAGGGGCGGCGGTATTCGGGACCAGCATCGTGCGCAGCGGGTCGATCACGGCTAAGAATGGCGTGATTGAACAGTCCAACTTCAATGACTACCCCGTGGCCCGCATCAATGAAGCGCCGTACAAAACCACGGTCCACATCGTGGAGAGCGACGCGCCACCGGCGGGAGTTGGTGAACCCGGAGTGCCGCCGTTTGCCCCCGCGGTCTGCAACGCGATCTTCGCCGCCACGGGAAAGCGCATTCGCGAATTACCGTTGTCCAGCACCGCCAACGCATAGATTGATCCCGAGGGTGCCCCGTCCAAGCTCCGCTTGGGCGGGCTTTTTTCTGTGAACCGAGACAATCAAAGTGGCGTGATGGAACGTCCTGTGTCACTCAGACGTTGTGAACCTCCCCGCCCAAGCGGAGCTTGGACGGGGCACCCTCGGGATCGCTTCCTTCAAGTGGGTAGTGTGCGTACCCGGCGGGCTTCGTAGGCCTTCAGGTGGGTATAGACAACGGTGAGATGCGAAGGCTTGCCTTGCGCCCCGCTTTCTTTCTCACGCCGGCGCAAATCGCCGATGATGTGGTCGGCTTCGATCGGAGCATTGCGTTCGACGTCGCGCAGCATCGACGCAGTAAGAGTTGCGCCCTTCGCGGTCAGCATGTTGCGGGCTCGTTCCGATTGTGCCTCCCGCATGGGATAGCCCGCGGCGGCGGCAATCGAGCGGCACTCGTCCAGCAATCCAACGATGAAGTCGGTGCCACCGGGAGATGCGCAGATATCTCCGATGGCGGCACGCATCAGGCAGGTGCTGCCGGCCAGAGTGGCCAGGAAAACCCACTTCTCCCACATTTCCTGCAGGATTTCCGCGCTGGCATGCGCCTTGAATCGCGCTCCCTCCATCAGGTTCGCAATCGCCTTTATCCGCTCCGAGAGCGCGCCATTCTGTTCCCCGAAAGAGAGCTCATGGGTGTCATTGAGATGGATGATCTCGCCATTGGTCAGCGCGGCCGCGATCAGGCACTGGCCTCCCAGCACGCGCTCGGGACCGAATCGCTCATTCAGGATTTCCAGGTGACGCATCCCGTTGAGCAGCGGCAGGATGACCGTTTCTGGTCCAACCGCCGGCGCAAACGAAGTAATCGCGCCTTCGAGATCGTAAGCCTTGCAACTGAGCAGCACGAGATCGAAGGTGCCTTTGAGGTTTTCCTTCAGAACGGTGACGGGCCCAGCCAGAGTCAGATCGCCGAAGCGACTGCGAATTTTTAGACCGTGAGCGGCCAACCCGGCGGCCCGCTTGGGGCGGACGAGGAAGGTAACGTCACGATGGATCTCGAGCACCCGGCCGCCAAAATAGCCGCCAACCGCGCCGGCTCCAACCACCAGAATGCGCATGGATCAGATCCTCGACTCGGAACCCACTGCTTTCGCTCGTCGCCGGACAAAAGCGAACCACCGAACGCAAAACAAAACCAGCGCCCCCGTGGCGGCAACAGACCACGCAGTCTCGACGCGCCTGGTAACAAGCTTCCACTCATCCTCGGCTAGAAACATCACCACCATCGAAGCGCTGAGCGCCGCCATGATTAGTAGGGGCCATTCTCTCCATCGCATAAAAGAAAGGACCGTACCGACTACTCCGGCTGCAATCGCCGCCATCACGAGCGGAAGCCCTACCAGCATTCCGAGACTCTGCATCGTTGTGAAATCAAGCGGCAGTAGCTGAACGATTGTGACCGCGATAATCACAAACGCGATCAATGAAAAGCAACCATAGGCCAGATCAAGGCCCGACGAAATGTCTTTCGCAGCCATATCAGATGGTCCTGAGATCCGGTTTCACATCAGTGACTTCGAGTACCACTTCCGACGTGCGCCAGGCTCGCATATGCAAAAGGGAGAGATGCGTGGCAGTCCTGGTTGCCGGCATCTCCCCACCCTGGGATTCTCGCGAGTGCTTCAAGGGCGGAACGCTACATCTTTCCGGTCGGCATGGGCATGTCCGGGTTGAAGATGTCGCACTGGATCTTCCATCTCCCGTTCGACTTCTTCGACACGTTCATCCACTTGCCATGGTCAACATGGGAACCGTCTGCGCCCATGATCTCGTAGGCCCCGTGCCGTAGGCCAGATCGCGCTGCTGTCGGCAGCCGTGATGGCAAGCTTGACCTTCGCCCAACCCTGGTCCTTGCTCCACTTGAGGTGCCCCAGGACGGCCTCACTGGGCATTTCTCCTTTTTTTAAATATGCAGGCGCATACTATACGACCGGTTGGGGGAAAGGCAAAGGAAGGAACCTCTATTTGCGACCGAGCAGAAACGACCACGAGTCACTATGCGGCTAGCCGCCTGCAATCGCCCCGATGACAATAAGCGGTTCCTTGCCAGACGCGACGGCGTCGGGGAGTGGGGTATCGGGCGACTCGTGGGAGAGGTCTTCTTCACAGGCAAAGAAGCGGAGGAAGGGGCGGCGCTCGAGCGTGTCGTGGTCGCGGATGGCCCCGCGCAGCATGGGATAGCGGGTCTCGAGCGCGTCCAGTACCGAGCGCTGCGTAATGGGAGCTTTGACCTCGAGCGTCACCTCGCTGCCGACGTGCGCCAGGTTTCGGAGATGGAAGGGGAGAATTATGCGGATCATGGTTGGCCTTCTTCAGGGATTTGAAACGGACTAGCAATCTTGTAGTCGTCTGCCTTATTCTGGGCTTCTTTCAATGCTTCTTGCAGCGCACCTTGTGCGAAGGATCCAAAATTAGCCCTGACATTTGCAACAAACCCTCGCGTGACCTCAATCAATTTCCTAGCGACAAGAAGAACCTGGTTCTTAAGATGTGTATCCTCGTCATTTTCCCCCGTGCCGCCTGAATGCAGGCTTCTCAAGAAAGCTAGATGAAAAATCCGTTTATTGACGGGCGCTCCAGGTCCCAAGTAGTCGTCGAGTAATTGTTGTTTCATCGGAGCCCAGCCATCAACGAAGTCGCTTGATCTCGCGTCGTCTTCGGGATGCGTTTTCTTTGGGTAATAGAAGTCGTACAGTGCGCGGGCTTGCACAAGGCTCGTAAACACCGCCGCTCGCTGATGGGGAGAGGGGTCGCATTTGTTTTCCTGAGGCTCCGTGGCTTGCCACATAACTGCACCGACCACCAACCACTTCAGGGCGTCGGCCAAGTCCTTCTTCAGAAATGCTTCCCTATCAGTGTCTGTTGGGACGAACTTCCTAGTCTTATTTGATCCCATATATGGCTCCTATATACGGTTCGGAAGTCGCTCAGCTATCCGGAAAACACGTGGCACAATGAATATCCGGCTTCGTGTCAGGGCAGTGGCTTCAGCCCTGCCGTATTCGTTCCCATGTTGACTTACGCACCCATGCGGCACAACAGCCACGGAGGCGTCCAGGGTCGCGATAGTTGCACTTAACCGGCGCGGCCCTCATGTGGTGGTCTTAATCGGCACGACTGGAAGTCATGCCCTACCCGTCTTTATAGACCCGCTATAGGCAAGGATGCTGTGGCACCTATTTGCTGCGTATCCATCCCCATAACTTCGGCCAGGACATTAGTGAGCAGCACTTGGCGGGCGAGGGCGCCCGCCCCACACAACACCCCCAACGCTCACCCCAGCGTCTGCACCTCCACACTAAGTACCGCCGGCAGGTCCCGCACAATCGGGTTCCAGCTGTCTCCGGCATCGGCGGAGGCGTAAACCTGGCCGCCGGTCGTCCCGAAATAAATTCCGCATTTGTCCAGCGAGTCCACGGCCATGGCGTCGCGCAGCACGTTTACGTAGCAGTCTTTTTGGGGCAGGCCCTTGCTTAGAGGTTCCCACTCGTTGCCGCCGCTGCGGCTGCGGAAGACGCGCAGCTTGCCGTCAGGGGGATAGTGCAGCGAGTCGCTGGTGATGGGGACCACGTAAATCGTCTCCGGGTCGTGTGCGTGCACGTCGATCACAAAGCCGAAGTCGGTGGGCAGGTTGCCGCTGACTTCTTTCCAGTTGTCGCCGGCGTCGTCGGAGCGCATCACATCCCAGTGCTTCTGCATGAAGAGCACGCCCGGGCGCTTCGGGTTCATGGCGATGTGATGGACGCAGTGTCCGATCTCGGCCGTCGGGTCAGGAACATATTGGGAGCGCAGTCCGCGATTGATCGGCTTCCAGCTGGCGCCACCGTCGTCGGTGCGGAAGGCTCCCGCCGCCGAGATAGCGATGTACATACGCTGGGTTTCCGGAGTACGAGAGCTGGGATCAAGAATGATGGAGTGCAGACACATGCCGCCCGCGCCCGGCTGCCACTTGGGGCCGGTGCCGTGTCCCCGCAAACCGGGGAGTTCCTTCCAGTTCTGGCCGCCGTCGGTCGAGCGGAAGATAGCAGCGTCTTCCACGCCGGCATAAACCGTGTCCGGATCGGTGAGCGACGGCTCCAGATGCCACACCCGCTTGAACTCCCACGGGTGTGGTTTACCATCGTAAAACTGGTGCGTGGTCATCGGCGCCGCAGCCGTGTCGTAGGCGAATTTGTTGCTTTCGCCCTTGGGCATGCTGTCAGGAGCGGTGGTCGATTCACCCTTAGGGGTTCCGGGCTGGAGCCAGGTTTTGCCGCCATCGTCTGAGCGCTGGATGATCTGGCCAAACCACCCGCTGGTCTGCGAGGCATAAATACGATTCGGATCAGCGGGTGATCCCTTGAGATGGTAAAGTTCCCAGCCCGCGAAATGGGGACCCGAGACCTCCCATTTATCGCGCTTGCCGTCCGATGTCAGTATGAACGCGCCTTTGCGTGTGCCTACCAATACTCGTACGTTGCTCATTCCTTCCTCCTCATGAATTTGTTGGCCAGAAATATCCGATCTATTGCGGCTTGTGGCGAGTAGTCTTCACTAACCTGC
Organism: Terriglobia bacterium; assembly: GCA_963803605.1. Classification (GTDB taxonomy): domain Bacteria; phylum Acidobacteriota; class Terriglobia; order Terriglobales; family Acidobacteriaceae; genus JAIQFF01. The sequence goes on along the minus strand of CAWDNG010000016.1, from coordinate 17,108 downwards.
CCTCGGCGTCGTAGGTGCGCCATACTCCGACTCTCTTGTCGGCGATGTATTTGCCTTCGTCATACAGCGCGCCATTGGGATGGTATCTCCGCCAGGTGCCGGACTTCTTCTCGTCATCGAAGGCGCCGATTTGCATCACCTCGCCATTTTCGCGATACCACGTCCACTCCCCGATCATCTTGCCATGGGAGAACTGGCCCACCGCCTTGATCAGTCCGTTGCGCAGGTAGTAGTTCCACTCGCCGGTCTTATCTCCCCTGCTGTATTTACCGACGCACGAGAGCGTGCCATCCTTGAAGTATTCCTTGAAGATGCCATTCTTCGGTCGGCCGTCGGAGTTGTGTTTGCTTTTCTCCATCCTCATAGAGGTCGTTGATGTCGGATTGCACTCCGCCACGATTCAATCTTCGATGGCCTGGTATACCGAAGTCCAGAAGTCAAGACAAACATCGGGAGGACTGGGCGAGGTCCAGGCGTTCTGGGTCATCAGGACGCCAACAAGGTTCTCCTTGGGATCGGAGTACCAGGAGGTGCCCAGCCCACCATCCCAGCCGAATTTTCCGACTGGCGCCGAGATATCGATCCGCCGCGTAACTACGGACACGCCGAATCCCCATCCATGGGTGTCGAAGTAACCCGCGACCAGACCAGACACCGCTTTCTGCTCGGGCGTCAACTGGTCGGTGGTCATGGTTTCGACAGAGGGCCTCGAAAGAATGCGCCGGTTGCCGTGCTTGCCCAGGTTCAACATCATCTGGCCGAAGGCAAAGTAGTCGTCGATGGTGGAAACCAGGCCTCCGGCACCGGAGGGAAACGCCGGCGGCCGGCTCCATTGCCCGCCAGCGGCTTTGTCGTATACCTCCCGCACACCGGTGCCGTAGTTTGTCCAGTAACTGGTGGCGAGCCGGCCAATTTTTTCAGCTGGAACGCTGAACGCCGTGTCTTTCATACCGAGAGGTTCGAAAATGTGTTCGCGGAGAAACGTTTCCAGGGGCTGCCCTGAGGCACGCGCAAGCAGCACGCTCAACACATCGGAGCCGGTGTTATACATCCACCTCTCACCGGGCTGATACATCAACGGCAGAGTTCCCAAGCGGCGAATCCATTCATCCGGCGCCGGCATGGCGGCAGGACTGGGTGGCCCCATTCCAATCTGCAACTGGCTCGCCGTGTCGGCGATGGGATACACACCTGGCGGCGCCAGCATCAATCCAAAGCCCAGGCGAAAAGTAAGAAGATCGCGTACGGTGATCGGCCGCTTTGCGGGCACGGTCTCGTCCAGCGGACCGTCGAGCCGCTTCAGCACTTTGCGGTTTGCCAGCTCGGGCAGCAGCCGGTCCACCGGTTCGTCCAGGCGCAGCTTGCATTCTTCGACCAAGAGCATCGTCGCAGCAGCGATGACCGGCTTGCTCATGGAGGCGATGCGGAAAATCGTATCGCGTCCGATCGGGTCGCCGCCGGCCGACTTGGCGCCGATCGCGTCCACATGAGCTTCTGCACCTCGGCTCACCAGCGTAACCAGGCCGGGCACTTCGCCCCGTTCCACATAGCCGACCATGACGTCGTGCAGGCGGCTCATTCGCGCCTTGGAGAATCCTCTCGCATTCATCACATGCTCCCTTTTGGCAGACTCATCTCCTCTTGATGATCGCCGTGACGTCGATTCCGGAGCGTGAGCGATCGCGGCGCCGGGCGCGACTAGCGCCGCGGAGGCCGCAGCACTCTTCATGAACATTCGACGGTCAACCTCCGCCATCTCTTCCTCCCGCCAGTTCCCGTCTCTACTTTGATCTTCACTTGGCCGCATGACAGCACGGTTTTGCTTCCTCGGCTACGAATGCCCCGGTGGCATCGACGTAGCCGCTCTCAGCGTATCGGTCGTGGTGCCGTACCCAGTCCGAAAGATTATGGTTGGGGCCGGTCTCATTGCGGCCTTTCGGGGTGAGGTCCAGATACATGTAGGCGCCAAGCACTTCCTCGTTGCCCCGAGCATAACTGGAATAGGTGTGGAATACGTCGCCGTTCTGGTCTTTATAGAAGACGCTGATACCTGAGAGGTCCTCGATCGAAGCCGGGGTCGCGGTGTAGTTGTAATAGACCTCGCCCTTGGCCAGATCGCCCGATGTAAACGACACATGATAGTCGTAATTGAAGTCATTGGCATACGACGACACCCAGTTAAAACGCCAGCCCATACGCTTCTTATAGGCCCTGAGTTCAGAGACCGAAGCGCGGGAACAGACCACCAGGCTCACGTCATGCTGAGCGAGATGCTGATTGGCGCCATCGATGTGGTCGTCCAGGAATGAGCATCCGACGCACCGGTCATCCTGGTCCCGGCGCCACATGAAGTGGTAAACAATTAACTGGCTGCGCCCCTCAAATAGATCGGCAAGCGCCTTCTTGCCCTCCTGCGTGTCAAAGAGATACTCCTTCTCGATCTTGACCCAGGGCAACTGACGACGCTGCTCGCTCACGGCGTCCCGGGCACGGGTGAGTTCCTTTTCCCTGGCCAGAAGTTCCTTACGCGCAGACAGCCACTCGGTTCTCGATACGACTCTCGGGTTTTCCAGATTGCTGTTGGTCACGGTTATTTCTCCTTACTGGCTATTCAGCGGGATGAGCGCGCAGCCGTTCATCGCGTAAATAAAGTCCCGCCCAGATCAATGCGCCAAGCACGGGCGGGAAAAGGAACCACGCGTCCTGGATACGAACCTGCGTGGCCGTGGCGCCCCCTAAATATCCGGTCAGCAGGATCGCACCCAGAATCGAGGTCCTGGGAATGGCATAGACCAGAACACAAACCAGGGCGACGGCCCCGATCGGCTGGATAAGGCTCACGGGATATCCCAGCCGCACCGTTCCCTCCACGGCCGCAGGCAGCTTCAGAATCTTTACGCCGGCGTCGAAGGTCATAAACAGGATCACAGGACGCTGATGATCCGTCCAACCCACAGCATTGCCTTCGAGACCGGCGCAACTGGCATACCTGATGACATAAACTCGTCCTTTAGGTATCCCTGCGATGAGACGAACGGACAGATAGTTAGGCTGCTTTTTGGCAGTTCACCATCCACGGAGTTCCGAATTGATCGACCAGCATGCCAAAGCGTCTCGCCCAGAAAGTCTCCTGCAGCGGCATGATGGTGGCCTGGGCATTTTCTCCGAGGGCATGAAAAATGCGTTCCGCTTCGGCCGGCTCCTTGACTTGTATGTTCACGGAGAAGCCCTGCGGCTTTTGAAAGCGGGCGGGCGGGGCGTCCGAACTCATCAGCACCTGATCGCCGATAGTCAGGCGGGCGTGAAGGATCTTGGCCCGCCACTCTGCCGGCACCTGGTCGGCCGCGGGTGTGCCTTCGTGGGGAATCATGGCTTCAATATTGCCGCCCAGGCCTTTGGCGTAAAACTTGAAGGCGTTCTCGCATTGTCCATTGAAAAGAAGATAAGAATTCACTTGCATGGTGGTTTCTCCATTCTTTAGATTTGACGGCAGAATTTCCGGACGGTCACACCCAGACTGCCCTCTGCCGGTATGTCGAACGAGAACCGGGCAAATCGACAAGCCGAACAAAATTACTTTGCTGGCAAGCTCGGAACTTCCACGACGGGCCGGATTTCAACCGTGCCGTAGCGTCCGGCCGGGATCTTCCCGGCAATGTCGATGGCCTCGTCGAGGTTCCTGGCATCGATCAGGAAGTAGCCCCCGAGCTGTTCCCGGGTTTCAGCGAACGGGCCGTCTGTAACGAGCCGTTTGCCGTCGCGGCGGCGAACGCTGGTGGCAGTCGTGGTCGGGTGCAAGGGTCCAGCGCCCAGATATTGCCCTTTGTCGTTCAATTGCTGCGCAAACTGCGCCGACTCCTGGTAGCAGCTTTCCCGCTCCGCCTGGTTCAAGCCCTGTTCGTCCATATAAATCAATAACATGTATTTCATGTCTATCTCCCTCACGGGTGAATCGAATGGCAAACCCTCCAGATCGACACCTCGACAACAAAAACTTTACAATCGGCTATGCCTTCCGAAGCCGCTGCGGCTGTCGAAGCAGTCTACCGCTCCGACTGGGGACGAATCGTGGCCACTCTTATCAGTCTGGTCGGGGACTTCGACCTGGCGGAAGAGTGCGCTCAGGAAGCCTTTGCCACCGCCGTCCGCCAGTGGGAGGAGTCAGGAGTACCTGAGTTTCCGCGGGCCTGGATCGTCCAGACCGCCCGGCACAAGGCCATTGACCGCATCCGGCGCCAGAAGACCTTCGAGAAAAAACTCGAATCCTATGCCGCCGACGAGTTGGGTCCCACTTCTGCCGAGCCGGATTACGATTCTACTCAGATTCCCGACGATCGCCTCCGTCTGATCTTCACCTGTTGCCACCCTGCGCTTGCTCCGGAGGCACAGGTGGCGCTGACCCTGCGCACCCTTTGCGGCCTCGAGACCGACGAAATTGCGCGCGCCTTCCTGGTGCCTGAGACCACAATGGCACAGCGGCTGGTACGCGCCAAACGGAAGATCCGCGACGCCGGCATCCCGTACGTCGTGCCCGACACCGCTGATGTGGCAGCGCGAGTCGACGCCGTCCTGACCGTGATCTACCTGGCCTTCAACGAAGGCTATGCCGCAACCCGCGGCGGGCCGTTGGTGAGGACCGATCTCTGCGCCGAAGCCATACGCCTGGGGCGGTTGGTCAGTACATTGATGGCGCCACAACCTCCGGCGGAGGCTACTGGGCTCCTCGCTCTGATGTTGTTGCAGGACGCGCGGCGCGAGGCCCGGCTCGATGAAAGTGGGGACCTGGTGATTCTCGAAGAACAGGATCGCAGCCTCTGGAATCAGGAACAGATCACCGAGGCCCTACCGCTGGTCCGCGATGCCTTTCGGGGCACCGTCGGCCCGTTTACGCTGCAGGCCGCGATCGCGGCTGTGCACTGTGAGTCGGCCCGCCCCGAAGATACCGACTGGAAGCAGATCGTCCAGCTTTATGACCTGCTGGAGAGAGTGCAGCCTTCACCGGTGGTATCGCTCAACCGCGCGGTGGCCGTGGCTATGGCCGACGGCCCCCAGCCGGCGCTCGAACTGGTGGAGGCCCTGGCCGCAACCAACCATCTGGAAAATTATCATCTGTTGCATGCCGCCCGCGCCGACCTGTTGCGCCGCCTTGGATCTTTGGAGGAAGCCGCCCGGAGCTACTCGCGGGCTTTGGAGCTGGTCACCAACGACAGCGAGCGCCGGTTTCTGGAGCGGCGCCTGCGCGAAGTTCGACCCCCGGCAGCCTGATCCTGTCCTGCTTTCTAGCTGGCCTTCTTCGTCGGGACCTTGGCGCCCTTCTTGCGCGCTTCGGAAAGACCAATGGCGATGGCCTGCTTGCGGCTCGTGACTTTCCCACCCTTGCCTCCCTTGCCGGAGCGCAGAGTACCGCGTTTTTCCCGGCGCATTGCGCTCTCCACGCTCTTGCTTGCCGCCTTGCCATATTTCCTGGTGGACTTCTTACGTGAACTCTTCTTCGCCATGCAATTTCTCCTGCCTCTTAGAGGTGGAAGGGTCGTGGCAGGTTGCCGCGCGGTCAAGGGTTGGCGTGCGATGATGTTTGGGACAATCTGAATTGCTCGGCAGTTGCTTGAGCGAACTGTGGAAGGGCATGCGTTTCAACCAGGTCTCGGGAAAGGCCCGACTTCGGTCGGGCCTTTCAGTCGTCCTGTACGCCTCGCGCTTTAGCGCCTGAGGTTGGCTCGTCGAACCTCGCAATCCATCCATACTACGGAATCAGCAGGAGCTTCCCCGTGGTCTTGCGTCCTTCCAGGTCACGGTGAGCCTGCTGCGCCTCCTGCAAAGGATAAACATGTTCGATGCGCAACTTGAGTTTCTTGGCCGCAATCATCTCAAAGAGTGCGTTGGACCGCATCTCGAGTTCGTCTCGAGTGGAGATGTAGTGATTCAGCGAGGGACGCGTGAGGAACAACGATCCCTTTTGGGTAAGAGTGATCGGATCCAACAGCGGCGCAGCCCCGCTCGAGCCTCCAAACAGCACCATCATCCCGCGCGGCCGCAGGATGTTCAGGCCTTTTTCAAACGTGGTCTTGCCCACCGAATCGTAGACCACATCCACGCCCTTGCCCCCAGTCAGGCGTTTGGTTTCAGTTTCAAAATCGGATTGCGTATAAGAAATGATCTCGTCCACTCCGGCCTCCCGGGCCAGCTTGGCCTTCTGCTCGGTAGAAACCGTGCCGATCACACGGGCCCCGATATTGTGCGCCAGTTGCACCAGCAAGAGGCCCACTCCACCCGCCGCCGCGTGTATCAGCGCCGTGTCCCCACGCTTCAGTGGAAATGTGGTGTACGCCAGATAGTGTGCAGTCATGCCTTGCAGCATGACAGCGGCGGCTTCGCGCTCGCTCACTCCCGGCGGAAGTTTGACCAGCCGGTCGGCAGGGACGGCAACGTACTCCGCGTACGAGCCCATGATTCCTGTCCATGCGACCCGGTCTCCGACGTTGACCGATTTAACTTCCGCGCCCACAGCCGAAACCACGCCCGCGCCTTCCTGCCCGATGATGAACGGCAGCGCGACCGGGTACCGGCCCTCGCGATGGTAAGTGTCAATAAAGTTCACGCCCGAGGCCGCAACCTTCACCACTGCCTCGTTGGCCTTAGGTTGCGGAACTGGACGGTCCACAACCTCGAGCACTTCAGGCCCGCCCAATTTCTTTACTTGAATGGATTTCATGTGATCTTGGATTATCCAGCGCGACGAAGGATTCAACGTGGATTACTTTACCAAATCTCCACCAACCGGGCAGCGCGCTTCACACTCGCCAGTTGGAAACATCATCCCTGTCCTAGTGTGCTGTCCCAGCCAATTCTTTACAACGGCGCACTTTGTCTAGGATCACGTCAGCGGTGGCCTTCCAGGCGAACGGCTTGGGCGTATCGTTCCAGCTTGCAAGCCACGCATAGATGGCGTGTTCCAGTTCTTGCACCGAGTGGAAAGTACCGCGCCGAATCATTTTGTCCGTGATGAGCCCAAACCACCGTTCCACCTGATTGAGCCAGGAACTGCTGGTGGGGGTGAAATGGAAGTGAAACCGGCGACGTTTCATAGGCTTGAGCCAACGTTGCACGGTGGCGCTCTTGTGGGTGCTGTAGTTGTCGAGAATGAGGTGGAGGTCGAGTTCCGGGGGTACTTGCTGTTCTAGTTGATGGAGGAATTGGATGAACTCTTTGCCGCGATGGCGCGGCAGGCAACTAGCGATGACCTTGCCGTTGAGGATATTGAAGGCGGCAAACAGTGTGGTGGTTCCGTGCCGCTTGTAATCATGCGTCTGGCGTTCCGGCAATCCCGGCCGCAGGGGCAGAAGAGGAGCAGTTCGGTCCAACGCCTGGATCTGGCTCTTTTCATCGACGCAGAGTACCAAGGCCCGGTCTGGCGGGTCGAGATACAGGCCAACGCTCCCCACCTTGTTTTCAAAGTTCGGATCCTGGGAAATCTTGAACTTCTCGACCCGGTGGGGCTGGATGTCGTAATGCTGCCAGACGCGCTGTACCATCATGCGCGACACACCCAACTTTGCGGCCAGTACTCGGACGCTCCAGTGCGTCGCGTTGGCCGGTCGCGTCTTCAAAGTTGTGTCCAGAATCTTCTGCTCCACTTCCGGTGTGAGTGCCCGGCGTGAGCGCTTGCGTTTTTTCGATTTGCGAATGCCCTCGATCCCACGGTCGGTGAAGGCGACCCGGGCGGCCAGAATGGTCGGTCGGGACAAGCCGGTTCGTTGCGCGATCGAGTAGTTCGACACGCCCTGGCTTGCCAGCAGGATTACCTCGCATTTGCGGGCTGTCTTTTGTGGCGTGGTACCTGCCCGAGCCATCGATTCCAATTGACTTTTCTGGACCTCGTCGACCTGCAGAGCAGTAGCGCGAACAAACATGCCACTATTGGATCACGAATCCGGGATATTGTAAATAATTAAACGGGACGGGACACCAGCTTCTGCATGGCGGGTAAGGCGTACTGGCGCACCGCTTCGAGAATGTCTTCATCCCTCCAAGGCGCGTGAGCCACGACATGGTGTAAGGACTGATGGGTCTGGCGCACGTTGTCGGGACAGAGGCGGGCCGCCATCGGTTCCACACTCTTGCGTTCCCCGGGAAGCAGCAAGCCGGTGCAATAGGACTTCAGAGGGACCACGCGATCCAGGTGCCCCGCGGCTTGCGCCAGGCGATTCAGATAGGCCGCAAAGCGTTTTTGCTGGGCGCCTGGCGCAACAGAATGGGCGCTCATGACCAGCAACTTAACATTAAAGAATGGCAGACCGGGTGGTCTTTCAGCTCAAAGGTATCCAGTTTATGTGGAGTCGAGAACAGGCGCAGTGGCTGTAGCCTCCCGGTGGCCCGTGGCGGAGCTTTCGCTGCGCCGCCTCAGTCCGGTTTGGCATGGCTCTGTTTCCTGTTCCCGCTCATCGAACCGGACAGGCGCATTTCGCGCATCCGGCTCTCGGAGAAAGTTCACGAGGTCGCCCACGGAAAGCTGCTCGTCCGCGAGGTCAGCCGGACGAGGCCAAGCTTGTCGTGCAGGGAGGCTTCCGGAAATTGCTTGATCGCCGCCCCCTGCTTGTGGTGCTTGGCACACAGCCACTGTCGCAGCCGCTTGCGAGCGTGACGTTCCACCGCTCGATAGGCTTTACTGACTGGTCCCAGGCAGAAGTAGTTAGCCCACCCAATCATCATCCGATTGAGGGTCGCAACTACCGTCTTCCGGTCCAACTGGGTTTTACTCCGGCTGGTTTCCTCGCTGATCGCTTCACAGATGCGTTGCACCCGTTTCTTCGAGGGAGTCGTGCCCAAATAGGCCCGCCCCGTTTTCGGCGAGTAACACCGACCAAAACTATAGCCCAGAAAGTCGAACTTCTCTTCCGGCAGCTTACAGACCCGCGTCTTCTTTTCGTTCACCGTCAACTTCAGCTTCGTCATCATGTCCCGCATCGTGTCTAAGGCCTCTTCGGCTTTGCCACGGCAGCAGATCACGAGGTCATCGGCATAATTAACGATGTACGCTGTCAGACGTTTCTCGTGTCCCAGCTTCTTCCAGCCGAGCACGAACCGACGCATGTACAGATTGCTCAGCAGCGGACTGATCGGAGACCCTTGCGGACTCCCTCGACCTTCGTCCCGATTACGCGTACTTCGACGCTTGTTCCCATGCTCATCCGTCTCCTCGACTGGAGCTTTCAGCCACATCTTGATCAGATGGAGCATTGCCCCATCGACGACTCGGCGAGCTACCGACTTTAAAAGTTCGGCATGCGGAAGAGAATCAAAGTAGCTACTGAGGTCTGCATCGACGATTTCTTCATGGCCAGTGTTGATCAGCTTGTGGACGTGTCTTACCGCGTCCAGTGCGCTGCGGTCTTGCCGATAGGCGTACTGTTCTGACTGCAGATCGGCCTCGAAGATAGGTTCGAGCACCAGAACTGCAGCCCTTTCCGCTGCCCGGTCGCGGATAGCGGGTACCCCTAACGGCCGCTGTTTCCCGTCCGGTTTGGGTATGTATACCCGCCGCACGGGCAGTGGTTGATAGGTTCGGCTTTTCAGCTCTTGCGCCAGCTCGTCCAGCCATCGCTCCACTCCGTACGCCTCGATGTTCTCGAAGGTTTGGCCGTCGACTCCTGCTGCTCCGCGATTGGCTTTGCAGCATTCATAGGCGAAGGCCAAAACATCTTTCCGGTACACCTTGTCGTACAGCGCGTAGAAACGAAAGTCGGGCGATTCCTTCGCTTTGTCGTGCAACGCCGTCTGCAACTTCTGAACGCTTGCTGGGGTTGTTAGACTCATCGCCAATCCCTCCGTCTTCGTCGCTTCTTGCGTTTCCTTTCAACTAAGGCCCCTTCCCTCTGCCGGCATTACCCGGCTTCGTCGGTCGTACGGGCCTTTCCGTCACCCCACACGGCCCGGCCTGACTCTCGCGAGTTGCCAGTTGATCGCGTCTGCGACCACCGCTGGGGCTTCCCGTGTTGCCTCTGGTCCCCTTTGCCTGCATGCCGTCGCTAATACCCCGGCAGGTCTGGTGGAACTTGTTCGCTCGTACTGTCCCATCAACTTCGGCCTTCCCTCGAGTGTCGGCGGGTCGGCTCCTGCATTGTACGTTTCGAGGCCTGCTCAGCGTTCACTCGTGTTACGGCCTACATGCTCGCCAAGTCACCAAAGTGACCCTCTGCACCGGAGGCTCCGACGGCTTTGTTATCTCCACCGCCGCTCCGATTGCTACCGAGTGGAACGAACCAGTTCTCGGGCGGGAGTTTCACCCGCTGTGGACCAGCGCTTGTCACGGCGCAAACACAGTAGTACTAGCTCCCATGCTGTCCATCGTGCTGTCCGTTTCTCCCGTTTCTACCCTCGTTTGATGGCTTTTTCGCTCCGTGCTACATGTCCCCTCGCAGGGAGGCGGAGATGGGCAGGACGAGGCAATATGCGGGTCGGGTAAATGTAATCAAACGAATCAAACTAGGCGATCGCTGGCCGTTTGCCGCTGTAGTCGAGAAGTACGGCAAGCTGGTCCGGGACCACGTCTGGGTCTCAGGCAAGGACGAACATCACCCTGAAGGCCGCTACTACCTTGAGTGGTACGAAGCGGGCAAGCGGCGGCGCCAGGCTGTGTCCGAGTTCGCCGAGGTTGTCGAGGCTGCGCGTCGCAAATGCATCGAGGTCGAGGCGCTGAGGATGGGGGTGTGCGGGCGCAGCCGGAGGCTTCCGTTTCGGGCGACGCCCGCCTGACGATCGGAACTGCCATCGACCAATACCTCGATTATGTGCAAGTGCATCGGAGCCTGCGCACGTTCCGGACTTATCGATACACGCTCGCTACACTGCTCAGAGCGTCCTACCGCAAGCCGTATGTGGATGAAGTCACTCGGGACGACATCCTCCAATTCATGACTGACTGTTATCGCCTCGGTCTCGGAAACCGCACGGTTTACGACGTGGAGATGCCGTTCAGCGTATTAAAGAGAACGTGCGGTTGCAGCTGCAGCTTCAATACCTGCAGCTCATACTCCGCCAGTTGCTGCTGCATCCGCAGTTCGCGCAGGTCCCTTTCGCGGAGTTTTGCCTGATATTGAAAAGCCATGGCAAACACCGCGATGCTGGTGTACATCCAGAATTGCTCGAAGACGTTGGCGCGCAGTGGGCTCACTGCCGTTCCCAAGGTCACCGGCAATTCTTTGAACGTGCCTGGCTGCGCCGGTGGCGAGATCAGCAGTCTCAAGCCTGTGTACAACAGCATGAAACCCAGCAGCGCTACAATGTGCACAGCCAGCGCGAGGCCCCAACGCCTGGAGGGCATGGGGAAACGGCGACAGACCCAAACGACAGGCAGGGTAAGGAGTGCATAAATTGCGTACCGCCGAACAGAAAAGTCCAGCGCCCGCGTCAGAGTGAGCGCACCTGGAGGCGCATTGGCATAAGCCTGCAAACCCAGCAGCGCTCCCAGGATGATCCATAATGCCAGAACCGCTAGGGCGAACCCCAACCCCCGGCGCCAACCCCAGCCGACGTCTCCTCTCCTGACTTGCATTAATGACACGCAGCTATTTTAGCGGGTGTGCTCCGCAAAAACCTCTTCCGCACAAGAATTGTGTGCGACACAAAGTGAGAGATCCGGGATTTGCTTTTTTTGGGGCATGTAACCGAGCGTATATAGTACGCTAGGTACAGGAGGGATCTATCATGTCCCATATGCCTGATGTCCCCGATGCTGTGGCCGCTTTGGAGAGCCAGAAAGCCGCTTTGCTGCGGAAGATCTCTCAGCTGGACGACTTCCGGGCCGGTTCCGTCACCACGACCACGGGGCGCTGTGGCACCCCCGTTGCCATTGCCATCGCCCCCAGGATCCCGGTCACGGACCTAATTTTCGCCTGACGTACAAAGAGAAGGGCAAGACGGTGACCGAGTCGTTTGCCTCTCCGGCTGGACGCCGCAAAACCGAGCGCGAGATTGAGGAATATCGCCGATGGCAACAGTTAAGCCGGGAATTTGTGGAGGTGAATGCCAGGCTATGCCGGCTGCGGCCGACGGCAGAGCAAGAGCTGACTGCAGCGAAAAAAAAACTGCAGAAATCATCCAGCAGGAAGTCAGCCGGGAAGTAGAGCATCTGCTGCAGCTGCTTTTTTCGGAACAGCGCAACCGGGGTGGCCTGGATTTAGAAGCGGTGGAGATGGCGATTCGTTCCGCCATGCACCAGGCGGGAGCCTCCACCTTAAGCCAACTGCTCCAGTTTGAGGCTCCTGGACCGGAGCAGCGGCAACTACCCTGCTCCTGCGGCCATACGGCCCGCTATATGGAGTTGCGTTGCAAACCCGTCCTGACGGCTGTGGGCAAGGCCGAGTGTGTACGCCCTTACTACCTGTGTGAGCATTGCCATTGCGGTCAGTTTCCGGTCGATGTCGATCTCGACATGAGAACACGGAACTCTCGCCCGGGGTTCGACGGATGTTGGCGGCGGTCGGGCATGAAGCTGCCTTCGAGCACGGCCGTGAGCAGATGGAACTGTTGGCGGGTTTGTCGCTTACCACCAAAGCTGTGGAGCGTACCGCGGAAGCCATCGGAGAAGATATCGAAGTTGGCCAGCAGCGCGAGCTTGAGCGCGCACTACAGCTGGAGTTGCCGATCCCGATGGGACCACGTATTTCCATTCTGTATGTGGAGATGGATGGCAGCGGCATTCCCGTGGTGCGCAAGGAAAGTGAAGGCCGCGTCGGCAAACGGGATGGCCAACCGGCCCACACGCGCGAGGCCAAACTGGGGTGCGTATTCACACAGACCACCGTCGATGAAGAAGGCTATCCCCAACGGGACGAAGCCTCGACCAGCTATGTGGGTGCGATCGAGAGCTGTGAGGAATTCGGCCGCCGCCTGTATGCCGAAGCCTGGCAGCGGGGTTGGGCGCGAGCGGAGAAAAAAGTGGTGTTGGGGGACGGCGCCGAATGGATTTGGAATCAGGCGAATCTACACTTTCCCGATGCCACCCAAATCGTCGATCTCTATCATGCTCGCGAGCACCTGTGGAGCTTAGGCGCCAAACTCTATCCCAACGACTCGCCTGCCCAGAAACGATGGTGATGGTGAGGAAAGACAAGCTGGACGAGGGAAAGATCGAACGTTTAATCGCTTTACTGCGTTCTCAGGCAACTTCTCGTCCCGCGCTCGCAGAGGACCTCCGCACCGAAGCCAACTACTTCGAAGACAATCAAGACGCATGCGCTATCCCAAGTTTCGCAAGCTGGGATTTTTCGTGGGTTCCGGCGTGATGAAGCTGGTGCAAAACCGTGTGGGCAGGCTCAAACGCTCAGGTATGTTTGACCGTGCGTGGAGCCAGCCATCATGCCCTCCGCTGCTGTAAGCTCAGCGGCAGATCGAGGAGTATTGGGAGGCCCGAACAGCGTAAATCTCACTTTAAAGTCGCGCACCCACAAGATCCCTTCCATTGCATTGCCCTCCAGTGCCCCGGCAAGGCCTGCCAAGACGCGCTCACACTGTGGAGGAAACTTACGCAATTCCTGGAATACGGAACTTGAACTGAGCAATAAGCCTGCGGGGAATTCAATGCGTCCCCTGGCTCTGGGCCGGAAAAACTGGATACACATCGGCAGTTAACTGGCAGGGCCTAAGTTTGCGGCGATTCTCTCGGTCGTGGAAAGCTTCCGCAGGTTGAAACTCCCCGTGCGCGACTACTTGGCCGCGCTTCTCCCCGGGTTTGCCGATCTCCCCATCCAGCGCCTCCCAACCCTTACTCCCGCCGCGTGGGTCGCCCACCATTTAGACTCCAGCGACGGAGGTGTTAGCGTGAAGCCGATGTTGCGACAACAACCGCATGTTTCTGTTTGCCGACGAATGCATCCGGAAACGTCGCATCAGCACACGAACCTGTTTCTCTTCCGCGCAGCAAAAGATATTGACATACTGAACATCGTTCAATATACTGAACGAAGTTCATTATTATGAGTGCTGTATCTCACCGAAGAAAACATAAAGAGGAGCTGCGCAAGGTAATCCTGGATGCCGCCCGGGAGATCTTCGTGCGCGCGGGTTACGAAAACTTCTCCATGCGTAAGCTGGCTGAAAAAATCGAGTACTCACCGGGGAGTGTCTATCTGCACTTCAAGAGCAAGGAAGAACTGTTCGAGTGCCTGGTGGATGAGAGTTTCGCGGGTCTGCTCAAGACCTTGATGGATCTGCGGAACGGGCAGGAAGGGCAGGATCCAGCAGAAGAGCTCAAGAAGGGACTGCGGGCCTATGTGGAGTTCGGTTTGCGCAACCCGAACGATTACCGTTTTGCATTCATGCTGAGGCCGCCGGTGGAGAAGCGTCCCTACAAGGTGCATGGAGCATTTGAGGCGCTACGGTACATGGTGGGGCGCTGTGTGGAAGAGAAGCGCTTTCGGGCGGTCGATGTGGAGACGACAGCCCAAGCACTATGGACATCCGTTCACGGGATCACATCGTTGCTGATACAGAGGCCGACGTTTCCCTGGGTACCAAAGAAGAAATTGATTGCACAGGTAATTAGCACCGCTATCGACAGCCTGGTGGTACCACCGGGTGCGACGGCAGAAGTAGGAGAGCATCGTGCAAACATCGGGAGCCTATGACGAATCGCACCTGAAAGAGTTGCCGCGCCGGGCAGGCCAACCCGTTCTCGCGGAGTCGCGCTCGTGGGCCTGGCTGGCGATAGCGGCAGCACTGCTGCTGTTTTCCAACGGAGCGAATAACGTTCCCCTCGCCGCGTGGCTGGCACCGGTGTTTATGCTGCGATTTGTGCGCACACAGAGTTTCAAACTTGGGTTGCCAGCCGCTTATGTCCTGCTTGTCGCGGCGTTTGCTTTTCAGTTCCGGGGAATGGTGCCAATCCCGGGAGTCGCGTACTACATCTTCCTCGTTGCGTGGGGAATCCCACTGGTTTTGCCGTACATCATTGATCGGCTGGTGTCGCACAAGCTTATCGGCCTCACGGCGTCTCTGGTGTTTCCAACAGCATGGGCCGCGACCGAGTACGCCTTGTCGCGAGGGCCATATGCGACGTGGGGATCGGCTGGATATTCACAGTACGGGAATTTGGCATTACTCCAGGTTCTCTCCGTTACCGGTCTGTGGGGCATCACATTCCTGATTGGCTGGTTCGCGGCCGTGTGCAACTGGCTCTGGCAAGAAGGGCGCGATTCCAAGCGAGCGCTTAGGGGAACGGGGTTGTGCTTCGGAACGATTGCAACCGTCGTGCTGGTAGGCGGCGCCCGAATGTCGCTTTTTCCACCGTCCGCGCCGACAGTGCGAGTGGCATCGGTTTCCAAGAGGAAGTTAGAGCCGGCACTCAGCGTAGAAGTTTCACGGCGGCTGTTTTCGGGCAAGGCTACGAGCGAGGACATGGACCTGATCCAAAGTTCAGCCAAGTTCATCGATGACGACTTACTATCGCGAGCGGAACGGGAGATGCAAGCAGGCGCCAAGATCGTATTCTGGGGCGAGTCCAATGCGCCCGTCTTGAAGGAAGATGAAGCCGCGTTTGTCGCTCGTGGCGGCGACTTGGCGGCGAAGTACCACGTCTACCTAGGCATGGCGCTGGGCGTGTGGAACAGAGGAAAGATCCCACCTCTGGAAAACAAGATAGTCCTGATCCAGCCGAATGGACAGGTGGCTTGGGAGTACCACAAGACACGACCAGTACCAGGTGAGGGCGCCCTGCAAGTGCGTGGCGATGGCAGGCTGCGAGACCTGGATACGCCATACGGACGTCTGAGTTCGATTATTTGCTACGACGGAGACTTTCCGCAATTGCTGGCACAGGCGGGAGCTTTGAGGACGGACGTGATGCTCGATCCCTCCAATGATTGGCCGGCGATTGACCCGTGGCACACACAGATGGCGAGCTTCCGCGCTATTGAGCAAGGCTTCAATCTGATTCGACAGACAAGCCTGGGACTCTCGGCCGCATTCGACTACCAGGGTCGACGCTTAGCGGCGATGGATCACTACCAGACTAAAGACTACGCGATGGTTTCACAGGTTTCTACCAGAGGCGTACGGACAATCTACTCGCGGCTCGGGGACTGGTTTGCCTGGGTGTGCCTGGTAGGACTGGTCTTACTGACGATCCTGTCGTTGCGCAAGAAGCACGCCTGACCCGGGACGCCAAGCGTCCGAGACCCGATTCCATGTACTCGACCTAGTGTGCTGTCCCGGAAATACGTTCACATAGTCGCTGGACTTTCGCGAAGATCGAGTCCGCCGTCGCCGTCCAGACGAAGGGCCGGGCGTTCTGGTTGTCATGCTCCACGAATTGATCGATCTTCGTGACCAGTTCCTTCACACTGCGAAAAGTTCCGCGTCGGATCGCTCGTTGGGTAATCCGGTTGAACCAGATCTCCACCTGATTGAGCCAGGAGGCGTAGGTGAGAGTAAAGTGCACATGAAAGCGGGGGCGCGTCGCCAGCCAGCGCTTTACGCGCGGATGCTTGTGGGTCGCGTAATTGTCCACGATCACGTGCACGTCTAAGTCCGGCGGCACGTTGTTGTCGATCTGCCGCAGAAAGTCCAGATATTCTTGATGCCGATGACGTTGCCGACAGCGCGTGAGCACCGTGCCCTTGGCCGTGTCCAGCGCTGCAAACAGGGTCGTGGTCCCATGGCGCCGGTAATCGTGCGTCACGCCTTCGACATAGCCCAGCCCGATGGGCAGCATGAGCGGAGTGCGTTCCAGCGCCTGAATCTGGCTTTTCTCGTCCACGCACAGCACCACCGCGTTTTCCGGGGGATGCAAGTACAGTCCCACTATGTCGCGCACCTTCTCCACGAAAAACGGATCGGTCGAGAGCTTGAAGTGTCGCTGCCGGTGCGGCTCCAGCCCGAACGCCCGCCAGATGCGGTGCACCGTCGATTTCGATAGCCGAGTCTGGCCTGCGATCTGGCGCACACTCCAGGGCGTGCCGCCTTTGGGTTTCGTCTCCAGCGTCTTACGCACCAACTGGGCCACTCGTTCGTCGCTGATGGGTCGGGGACGGCCGGGGCGCAACTCGTCATGCAGTCCGGCGACGCCCTGCTCCACGAAGCGTCGCCGCCATTTGCCGACGGTGGCGTTGCTC
>CAWDNG010000015.1:0-177054 GCA_963803605.1 Terriglobia bacterium | reverse complement strand
CATTCAACAGCAACTAGATACAACAAAAACAGCAACTATCCCTGGCGCAACCGTCCGCAGGGATGCCGGTTCATGGCCGCCCCACAATTCCTGATTTTTCGCTGTCTCCGCTTCGAAACAGTTTTTGCGGCTGAAACTGAATCTCCACAGTTGCACTCACGTTCCTCGAAGCGTTGGCTTGGATCACCGGAAATAGCCAGCGTTCGTATTGCAATGTTGTCGAGATACCCAGGCTGGGACGTAACCAATAGTCATTTCGTACTCCTACGTCAGTCAGGGTTCCGCCGCCAGTGAAAAACTCGTGACTCACCTTCTGATGCCGAAAATTGAGCTGCAAACGGTTTCTTGCGCTGAACCAATAGTTCGCCCAGCCCTGCGCGCCCTGTCCTTGCCGGCCGATCCAGCTCCCCAGCAACTGCCCTTGATTGGTGTATCCATTCAGGTAGCGGTCGTTGAAGTAGAAAAAGCCGTGGCTGAGCGCCCCTCCGGCTGGCAAATCGGTGTAGACACCCTCGGCGCGCAGATCCAGCTTCGGCAGGCCCGGAAGATGAGAAAAGTAGAGGCCCGCGCGGATGGCAGAGCGATCTATGTAGGCAAGGGGGGTAATCTCGTCGTCGGCGAAAGCATCGCCGTAGAACGTCACCCAGTCGCGGAGCTTAGGCAGACGGTATGACCAGTCGATTCCCGATCGCCGGTCTCCCGGCTCCGACGACGAACCGGGAAGCCCATTGGAAGTGCTAAAACTGAACATGCTGTTTTTGAAGGATTCCAAAGTGAAGGGCACCCGCTCTCCGGCGAACAGCACAGTGCGGGAAATACCAAATTCGAAATCAGGCGTTGGCTTGAAGCTGAACCTCTCGCCGTGCACCATGGGCTGGTGGCGCAGCGGCTGCCCGAAGGTGCCAAAGGCGCCGTTGACAGCCATGAACTCCTGTCCGCTGAGCTGGCCCAGGAAGAACTCCAGCCGCATGGGTCCAAAAAACCATCCCAGAATGCTGGGCAACTTGAACGGCGTGGTGCGGTTGATACGGAACATGTTGAGCGGCACAGCGTCGTCACTGAGCATGACAGCGCCGCCGTCACCCGCCCCCCACGAGAGACTTTGCCGTCCGAAGGACACCTGCCAGTCGGAAAACATCAAGCCCACGTACGCGTCCAGGATCTGAAATTGACTTACCGAAGACTGGCCAACGCCCGGAGGTGTCTGAGGAAGATGATCGACCTGCTGAATCATTTGCCGCGCCGCCAGGGGCAGCGCCGGCAGGCCGGAGGCGTTCTGCCATTCGCCGCGAAAGTAACTCACCCAGCGGCCGCGCGTGGCATATGCCGAAAAGCCGGTTACGTTGTTCCACCCTTGACCGTACGGTCGCCCAAAATCGTTAATTTGCGTCTGGGCAAAGTGAAAGCCGTCCCTGATGGGAGTACCCGAAATGTAGCCGGTTCGGGTGTACAAAGACTCCAGACGAAGGGTTCCTCCATCGCTAAGCCCGGCCCTTTCCATTTCAGGACGAAACTCGCGTTCGAGTTCAGCGACCAGCCTCTCCGCATACTCGTTCGTAGTGGACCCGTCGTCCAGGCGCTCCTCGGCTTCGTTCAAGATTCGCGCGCATTCCCGCCGCGTCCAGGGACGCATGGCGGCAAATCCACTGTCAATGAGGCCATACGCTGCCAGGCGATCCAGCAACGGATACACCCAGCTATCCAGCGGAACGTACGGCGAACCCTGGTTCCGCGGGGAGGATCGCCCGCCGCCAAGAATGTCTCCCATTGATCGCCACGCATCACCACCCAGTTCAGGATCATGATGCCGGGTGTATATCTGCTGGGCGATAAGGTTGCCCACAATGCTGCCAACAAAAACATCCGCCGGAAAGTGTTGTTCGGCCCGGACGCGCGAGTAGCTCACCAACGAAGCCAGGCCATAAGCCAGCAACTTCGGCACGGGGCCGGGATATTCGTGTCCGATCACGCCTGCCACAGCCCATGCCGCGGCGGCGTGTTCCGATGGAAAGGACGTTCCCCCTTGAAAGAAGTGCCCCGCTCCGTCTCCCTGTAGTGGCCGCTCCCGGCCCAGCGAGTACTTCAACGCCTCGACCGCGACCAGGCTGTTGAGTGCGGCTTGCCCTGCCAGCAGACCAGTTTCGCGCCAGTGGTCATTGCGGGCGGGATAGCTCAACAACCACATACCTGCCGCACCACCCACCAAGGCGCCGATCCCAGCGTTGGAGATCGTGTTGTAGTGACTGATCGTATTCGGATCGTGTGATAGGTGAAAGCTGACATCGCTGTCCGTCGACAGCAGGCCGGCGGAGACTCCCGCCAGGGGCACTAGCCACTCCGTGTCCGGAAATCGGAGCCGCATGGGACTGGTCCAGATCTGCTTTTGGTCCTGCAAAAAATCCCTTCCCAAGTCACGGAACCGTAGCGGCGATGTCGACATCGGCCAGTTTTCGATATCTGTCGAGCTATCGCTCGCCTTCGCTTTGTCGTTGCCCTTCGTCTCGACCGTAATCTTTGAATCGACGGCCTGGCTCTCAACCTGTGGCGATGGTGGCGGTGACGCGCAGAAACCCGGTCGCGGGACGACCACACTCATTGCTGCCCATCCACAAGCCATCAACACCGCCCTGATCCCCATCTCCAACTTCCGTGGCTAAGGTTTGAAATACGCAACCGTCAGCGCCACTGAAGTGGCAATCTGTGCGGCCTGTAAGGTGGTTGCCCAATTCCTGGATCCGATTTTGGGGGCCTTTTCTGGCACCACGATCGAGTCCCCGGGCCTCAAGGCTGCACTCAGAGGATCACCTGACCACCAACCCGAATTGTTTTTCGAAGCAACCACTGACCCGTCAGCCCGGACTACAAAGACAGCTTTCTTGTCGGCCAGCTGGCTCAACCCGCCCGCCTGGCCTAGATACCACCGCGCGCTGCGGCCCGGCCGGTAACTGATAGCCGTTGGGTTAAATACCTGTCCCGACACCAGCACGTAGTTGGCTTTCTTGGGGATTACCAGCACGTCGCCGTCGCGCAAGGCGATATCCGCCGAAGTATCCCGCCACAGCTTGACATTCGGTTGAACGTGAACCACTACGCGGCCAATCGGCGCATTGGCTTCGAGTTGACTGAGAGCGGTTTCGGTTTGTGCAACCGCATTAAGTTTTGCGTTCTTTTGATCCTGGTCGGTTTCCGGCAACGCTTTGAGGCTGATTTCCTCAGCCTTCATTCGCTGCACCAAGGCCAGATGGGATTGCATCTGCAGCTCTCGAACCTCTCGCCGCATCAAGACAGCGCCGTAGGGGTACGCTTCTGGCGAAAAACCTCCCGCCCGCTCCAGAACCGAGCTCAGCCGTTCCCCGGGTCGAATACCGTAAGCGCCAGGATGTTGAACTTCCCCGCGCACAGTGGCTGACGCGGAAATGTCAGTCCACCCCGGAGCCTGGCGCACCGTGAGAACGTCCCCTTCACGCAGCTGAAGGTTATCGCCATCACGGCCCCCCAAAGCGGACGAAAGTTCAACCGGCAGGCTTTGATACGAAGTGTCGGTTTGCTCACCCAGCGCATAGCGGGTCAAATCAGCTTGCCTCGGATCCGCGCTCCTCTTAAGACCTCCCGCTACGCGAACCAGATCCTGGACGTGCATGTTGCTGGTCAATGGATAGCGCCCGGGCTTGGCCACCTCGCCCTTTACTATCACGGTGGGCGGATCGACGCTGGCGGAGTTCTGATGCACCAGAATGCGATCTCGGGGCTGGAGTAATAGGTTGTCTCTGGGACTCCCTGCCAGGGCTCCACCTAGATTTACGCTGAAAATTTTCATGGTTCCGTCCGGTTGGGTGCGGAACAGCTGGGCGGAATCCAGACCGGCGTCTGGGGCGACTCCACCCGCCAGGTAGATTGCATCCCGGAGATGTGCTTGCCCGGAGGTTCGGTATTGGCCAGGGGCACGCACTTTACCCCCCACCCAAACGGTTGGCGGTGGTTCGAAGTCGTATCGACTGAATACTCGCACGGTATCGAGCGGCTGCAAAGTCGGAGACGTGCCCGGATTGGCCAGCGCCGCCGCCAGATCGAAGCTCTCCACGCTGGGGCGGAAATCAGGCGGATTCAGACGCACAACTTCGGCATAGTTCGCCGCAGGCTCGGGCAGCAGATCGCCATACGAGGCGATCAGGTCAGTCAGCCGCATGCCGTCATGATAGGAGTAGCGGCCGGGCCGTAGAACGTGGCCTTGCAGGTAGATCGCCTGCTCGTTATAGGGCGCAATGGGAAAGATCTGAATCTGGTCGCCGTCCTGAATCTTGAAAGCGTCGAGCTGTTTGCTCACGGCGGCAGCATCCCCCTCGGGAGAGAGATTGAGGGTCAACATCGTGCGCTTTTCATGCGCCTGCAGGCGTTGCACTTCGATGTGGCGCAACGCGGCTGCGGGCAGGATGCCGCCCGCCAGATCCAGAACATCGGCCAACGTGGTCTCGTTCGCCAACTCGTAAATCGCAGGACGTCGAACCATTCCGGCCACTGTGACTTGCCCACCTACCGGCGGCACCAGCAGGGAGTCTCCGTTCTCCAGCCGCCTGGCGTCAGGGCCCACTCCGTGCAGCAGAAGCTCGTAAGCGTCCACTTCCTCAATGAGCTCTTTGCCCCGATAGTGTTTCAGGTGCCGTAGAGAGCCCTTCTGCGTGATCCCTCCGGCGGCAAACAGTGCGTTCAGGGGCGAGGAAAGTGAACTGATATCATAGGCGCCCGGCTCCTCCACTTCTCCCACCACATACACCCGAATCGTTCGCAGCCTCGACAAGGAAACGTCGGCTGAGACGTCCCTGAACTGGGTACGTAAGACCTGCTGCACGGATTCCTGAACCTCCGCCAGAGACCGCCCGCTCACCAGGAGCGGGCCTGACTCTGGCAAGCTGATCCTGCCCTCACGATCCACGAGCCGAACCAGCCTCTGCGAGACCCCCCCCCAAAGATTGATAGCCAGGCCATCACCGGGCCCAACCACGTAATCAGGGCCTACCGGCAAGTCCATGGGAATCACGTCCGGTTCCTGCGTTTCGTTACGGAAGACCTCCATTCCGAAACGTTCCAGGCCACGATCCCGCGACGCGGCCTGCACGTACATATCATAGAGCGACGGAATGTCGGCATAAGGGCTGCGCTTGTGAATCATCGTCACTGGAGAGGAATCGCTTTGCCGGTCGTCCCGCACGCGACGTTCGTCGCTGCGCAGTCTCGGCCACGGGTTTGTTTCCCGGCTGGCGGCCAGCGTCCTGTCCGCGCTTTCCCGCCCTTCGAGATCAGGAAAATCGTTGAAGCTCCGTTGTCGAAGCAGGCCATCGATATCGCCCACGCCGCCATCGGAGATTCTTCCAGCAAACGAATCCGAAGGCCTTCGGGAGGCGTCGCCAGCCAGACTCAAGTTGATGTCGGCGGTCGAACTGCCTTGCATCATTGCATCGCGGTCGGCCGCCATTCGAAGGGAACGCATTGGCGCGGCGGGCGGAGCCGGCTCGGGCAGGTCGGATCCCGGCGAGGTCGGCGTTGTGTTTTCGTCGGAAGGCTGCCTTCTCGAAAGTCGCTGGCGGAAAGCCGAAGCATTGCAGTCCGACCGCTTTCGTGGGTCGCAGGCAGTGCGTTCCGTTCTGGCGTCGGAAGATTCTGGTTGCGTGCCGGTTTGTCTTGACGATAAGGGTGCCGAGTCTTCCTGACTCTCCAGTTGTACCAAGCGGCGGGCCCGCTCTTTCAATACCAGGTCTTGCTCTTTGGCAATGTCCGACTCCGGGTTCAGGTTCGGCAGCAGGTACCCGTAGCGCTGGACCAGCTGTGTGGCCACGGATCGGAACTCCACATCGCGATCGAGCCGCTCAAGAATCGCCTGATCGGTCAATTCGGAGTCTTCTACGATTTGGCCGTTGTCGGTGGCTTCCTTGGCCACCCAGCGCTTCAGTTCCACCATGATCCCGGCATCCTTCACGAGCACCGCCTGCAGTTGCGCTGTGGATGCCGCTACCCGCTCCAGGTTCTTCCGGGCCAGATCAGATGTTCGGTCGCGACGCGTCGATAATGCTACATTTCCAGGCTCGCGCTGGGAATCGATGTCCTGTGACCACGTATTCAGACTGCCCAGCAGGACAAACGTCGCGATGAGAGGCAGACATCGCCTGCCGCAAGGAATTATTGGGAATGCCACGTGCGACCTCCGACTTTGGCTGGGTTCCTCAGATCGAATCGAGAATAATCCAAGGCATCCATGGAGCGTTTTCCGGTTGCGCTGCAGCTGCAGGCGTTGATGCTTATCACAGATCGGCTGCCTGCACTTCGACCGCGACCGATCGCATCAGGAGATCAATGGAGAGTACAAGGCGGAGATTATCCTTCTTGCGCATGAGAATGCCTTCCACGCCAGCCAGGGGACCATGTTTGACGCGAACTCTCTGGCCAATTGTCAGGAAGGGACAGGGTTCGACCTTCATACCGTTGGCCACGCCATTTCGCAGTCCCTCAACTTCGCTATCCTGGAGTGCGGCGGGGTGCCCCCCGAAACTTACGAACCGCACCACGCTCGACGTCTGCAGTACCCGCAAGTGCTCTTCCGGAGCAGCCTGAACAAACACATATCCAGGAAAGAGTGGCAGATCCAGCGCTTTCCGCCGGTCCTTCCAGCGGCGAACGCTGCGGTAGAGTGGCAGAAAGCATTGGATGTGTCTCTCCTCCAACTGGCGCGCCACGTGCTTTTCATGGTTGGCACATGTGTAGGCGGCATACCAGCTGGACATGGTGCAGGCATCGGTGCGATTCGCCACATCGGCCTGCAGCGAGGTACCAGAAAAGTGTGCTTTTGTAACTGTCATTGCGGACATCCGTTTCCGGCCTCAGTTGTAGCTCCGCCCCCTCACTTACAGGGCATACGTGAGCCAAACCCCTGGTACATAACTGCATACACCCGCGATAGCCCGGACTGACTGCTTCAGTTTGTCCGTGAGCTATGGTGGCTTTGTTGCTCGGCCGCAACCGCGCCCTGGCCTCCGCGCAGCACGCTCAGAATTCCATCTTCCGAGTTCTCGATCCGATTGGAACGAATATCAAGGTTGACCCAATAAGAGATGCTGCTGTCATGTTCCGCATCCAATGCCAAAATGCGCATGCGCGGAAAGCGATCGAGCAGCACATCGCAGATGTGGGGGCGTTCGTCGGCATGATCGAGCGCAATGATTAGAAATTCAGGCTGCGATTGCTCGACCGTTTCCAGGATTGAGCTCTCATTTTCCAAAACGCCGACAACCTCAATGTCCGGCTGCTCGGAAATGGTGGCCATGACCAGTTCCCGCATCAGCCGTGGCCGATTTGCCACCAGCACCTTGATTTTCCGCACGCCGCACCTCCGGCCTAGTATCTGCCAGCGTGGGAAAAAGAACAGGTTCAATTAAGCATGGGCCAGATGGTATGGAAAAATACGGGAAGGGTACTAATAGAACTGGTCAATTGGTACAACGAAGTACTGCGCAGCGTGATGATGAGTACCAGAAAGTACTACTTGAGTCTCCCGAAGGCCATCGGTCCGGCAGCACTGCTATAAAACGCAGATTGGCTTCAGACCGGCAGGAAGCCTTGGGTGCGGCACACCTCGACCGCCGCCAATCGGTCCCGGACGCCAAATTTGCGCAACACCCGATGGACGTGATTCTTTACCGTCTGCTCGGACAGGCCCAGGTCTCCGGCGATTTCTTTGTTTGTGAAGCCGCGACCGATCATTTCCACCAGTTGCTGCTCCCGTCGTGTGAGTCCAAACTGTTGCTTGATGAAAAAGCTCGGAAGAATTGCTCCTTGCTGAGCTATATAATCGAACAGGGTCAGACATAACTCAGGTGGGCAGACGGCACAGTTGTTCACCACCGACCGCACTGCCGACGCAACATCGGCTGCGCTTGCCTCCTTCAGCAAATAGCCGGCAATTCCGTCCCGGACGCCGCGCAGAAACAGCCCAGCATCGAGCTCCATCCCGATCATGATGATCTTTAATTCGGAAAAGGACTCTCGCAGGGTCCGGACGAACACCAGGCTGGCAGACACATCAACAGGGTCGAACAACAAAACACGAGCACAGGTCGCGGCAATCGCGTCGGAAACAGCCGGCGAGTACGCCGACGCTCCAACTACGTTGATATCACTTTTCTTGTTTAGAATCCGGGCAAGCGCTTCTCGGAGAAGACGATTCTCCGAAAGCAAAAAGACGGGAATGCTGACTGCCATACTCACCTATGCGAACCATCGCGTTAAGGGCGAGGCCCGCCGATCAGACTAATATTGGTTCCGAATAGCTTACTCATTGCCCGCGAGCCTTGTCGACTTACTTTTTCCACAGGCCGCATCTTTGCAACCTAACCTCGCAATTCTGACCAGCCAAGACGACCTAGCGGAAAATGGGCGGTCACCAAGTTCGGCGATCAAGCGAGGAATAGGTGCGCAATCGCGCACTTCCTAAGGGTTTTTGTCTAATTTTGGGCGGGTGCCGGGCGGTGCGACCCGCGATTTATGGTACTTGTGCGAAAATCGACGCGCTCTTGCCGTATCTGAGCGTTTTTGTCCCGTCTTTCTCAGGACTCTGGACCCGCGATCTTGGGCTTTCAGTGTTCAAATTTCATACACATATCTGCGCCTGAAAACAGCGGGGGCTTGAAATTGGATACCCTCCTTGAACCCTATCGGCACTTCAATCGGGGAGGCAAGGTGCTCCCGCTCAGCCGTCGGCCCAGCCAAATCATGCTGACATTATCATCTTGATGCCGGAATCCCCAGGAACTTTGCTTGCACCCTGTGAATTTTACAGTTGCACGTTAAAGCGGGACGACGCCTCATCGATTTTTGCCACCGCATCGTGGTGGTGCCTGGCCGTCGCAGAAGGCACTCGCTGTGGTTTAGACTGGCAGCGGCGAGTACAGGAGAGAGCAGTCATGCGCATCATTCCGATTTCCCGGGAAGACTGCATTGAGATGTTGCAACGTGTATCCATCGGGAGGCTAGCATGTTCGTTGAACGACCAACCTTATGTCGTGCCAGTCGCCTTTTCCTATGAGCCTGATTACCTCTACCTTTTTTCGACATTCGGAAAGAAGGTTGAGTGGATGCGGCAAAATCCCAAGGTTTGCCTGCAAGCCGACGAAATCGGAACCCGGTCGAACTGGACCAGTGTGGTCGTGACCGGAACCTACCTGGAACTGCGGGAGCCGCAATACACCGATGCCCGGGAACATGCCAAGAAGCAGCTGGCACACTTTTCCCGCTTTTGGCAAACCCCGCTGGCGGAGCGGCGCGAACAGACCAGTGACCTTGCGATCGAACTGGTCTTCTTCCGCATCGACATCGCGGCCATCAGCGGCCTGCGGGCTGTCCCTGAGGGTGGTTAGAACACCGGGCGATGCCCGCCTGGGCGGTTGTTGTGCTGCATCCATCGCCACGCCGTGAGACTACGCCGGCAGCGGACGCCGCAGCAAACGCGCCGCCCAGACACCGAAACCCCATCGGCAAGCAGCAGGTCAGCCCGATTGACGATTGTTCGGAAGGGCGGGTTCTTGCTGTATCGTACGATCTTGGCGGCGTTGATAAAAATCACGTGCGTCTGAATGCCGGTGTCGATTCTGCGGCAGAGTTCCGCAACCGTCTCTTTGAAAGAGAGGCGATCGACCGGGCACCCGGTCACACGAATCCGCTCGGCCGATCCTACGGCTGCAGTATTAAGGCAATCCCTGATCATGGTTTGCTCGCCGGACCCGGAACTTCTGTTCCGAGCCTTACTACCTCGTCGTTGGCAATGGCCCTATTAATCGCGAAGATCGCTTCTGTCACCTCGACCAGTTGCTGAAAAGGAATGGGAGCAGGCTCTCCGGAGCGCATTGCTTCCAGCGTCAACTCGAGTTCGCGACTATGTCCCTTGTCCCGCTTGAGCTTGATCTGTCTGGTCTTACCGTTGCGTGTCAGCGACAGCACCCTGAAATCTTCAAGCCGGGCTACCGAACCCTCGCTGAACACCTCGAAGTACTCCTTGGGAACCGTCTTGTCGCCGTTTGCCAGATAAAGAAGAGTGGCGATCGACCCGTCCTGGAAGCGCAAGGTGCTCGCCACATTGTCGCGTTGGTAGCGAGTTCCATCGGGCAAAGCGGAAGCCTGGACGCTATGAATCGTTGCGTCCACTACGAAGCGCGCCCAATCGATAAAATGACAGAATTCCCCGACAATGCGGCCACCGTCTTCGTGAGTCCAGTGTTCGGGCGGAAGATGGCCTGCGTTGACCCGAACGTGCACCATCATGGGTTCTCTTCGGTTGGAGAAGAACTTCCTTAGCTCACGGGTCAAAGGAGCGAACCGCCGGTTGAAGCCAACCATTACGAAAGGCGAGCCCCCTTGCTCCAGTTCAGCCGCGTACGCGCGTTGAACCTCCACCAGTTGCGGCGGGCTCGATGCCAGCGGTTTCTCAACAAAAACCGGCTTATGATTGCGAAGCGCTTTGACGACGTAATCGGCGTGGCTGTCGTGACGCGAACATGCAAATATCGCGTCCGTTCCCGGATCGTGAAGTACTTCTTCCGGCGCCAGCGTACGACGAAAACCGAATCGGGCGCGTGCCGATTCGGCTGTGATTCCGGAAGAGGTGGCGACGGATTCCAGGATGACCCCGTGGCGTCCGGACAAATCAAGGAAGGATCACGTCACAAGCGAAGCTGCCTGCACCCAGGCAAGAAACCCTTAGACTGTCCCTCGCCGGGGCCCTGAGGACGGTTTCTGCCGTACTTCGCGATGCCGGCGTGTCTACTCTGTCTTCGGTGGAATATTCAAGAATCGCGGTGTAGCCATTCCTCTCGCGGAGCCGGGAATATGCCTTCTCCGCCTCGCATAGCGGATATCTCACCTGCAGCAGTGGAGCGACATCAATCGTCCCCGCAGCCAGGAACTCGACAAATGCCTGCATGTTTCGCTGCTCGGTCCAGCGCACATACCCGATGGGGTAGTCGATACCCTTCTCTTCATACTGAACGTCGTAGCGTCCAGGTCCATATGAGCGCGAGAGGACGACGGACAGTTCCTTGGCATACGCGGCACGCCGGGAAACGCCTAGCCCGACGTCCCCGACCACGACGATGCGGCCACGATCGCGGACGATCGCAGCGGCCAATTCGATCGGTTCCGCAGAATGCGCAGACGCCGTAATCACCGCGACATCGGTGCCATGGCCGGTGTATTCGTCGATTAGCGCAGCATTGCGCGAGTCCCCCACAACCAACCCCAGATGTGCGCCCATCTGTTTGGCGAATTCTGCCCTTCCGGCATCGATGTCCATTGCGATGACCCGGCAACCTGCAGCGCGGGCCAACTGGATCGTCAGCAGGCCCACGAGTCCCACACCGATGACGGCGACCGTTTCCCCAAATTCCAACTGGCTCTGCCTGAGTCCTTGCATCGCAATGGCCCCAATGGTTGTGAGGCACGCTGCCTGCAAGGGAACTTCCAGCGGTACGCGCACTGCCAGGTTTCGCGGGACGTAGTTCACTTCGCTGTGGTTGGCAAATCCCGCCCCGGCGCAGGCCACTCGATCTCCGGGCTGAAATTCGGTCACTTCTTCGCCCACCGCCAATACCGTACCGGAGCAGCTGTATCCCAGGGTGGTCAGCGAATCCAGGCGGCTCTGGACTCTGCGGTATGCGCTCGCGATGCCTTCTTCCCGAGCCACCGTGAGCACCCGGCGAACCAGGTCCGGCCGCGCCAAGGCCTTGCCCACAAGGCTCTTTTGCCCGGTTTCCAGTTTCGCCAATTCGGTGCCCGAGCTTACGGCGGAAAAGTGTGTCCGCACCAACACTCCGCCGGGGCGGAGGTCGGGCGGCGGAACTTCGACCAGGTGCAGTTGACCTGATCGGCTATCTTCCAGGAGGGCTTTCATAAAGGGGGCGGTGGGACGCGGAATCTATATGCCTTTGACGGCAAAAACCATGGTGTGAAGCAATATCGCCAGGTCCATGAAGAAACACTGATTGCGGATGTAGTAGAGGTCATATTCAATATTTTCATGAATCAGGCAAACGCGATCCGCGCTCAACTGAAACGGCGCGGTAGGGAGCGCGGCCGCCAGGCGCGCCGAAGCCACGGCCGCGCTGCCTTGCCCTTCTCCGCATTTCTATCTGCTCCGAAAGACATCTCCGCCTGACTCCATCAGGAGCTGCAAACTGCACTATCGAGCACCCGAACCGGACTGACATCGGCAAACCCTTCGGGCAAGTCCAAAGGTTCTGACGCGATGTAATATTTCCACCACAAAACAAAATTGAGCAGATACCAAACCTGACTGGCGCGGCGTCCTTGAATTAGGGATGAAACGGCCGCGCGATCGAAAAAGTCTGTCCGCTTGCAAAACTCCAGGAGTTGCTGCTCCGCATAGGCGCCGAGCCGGCCGAGAAACCATTCGTGAACCGGAACTCCGAAGCCCTGTTTCTTGCGATCGATCAGCTCATCCGGAATCAAGCCACGCACCGATTTCTTCAGAATGGACTTGAGCTCGCCATTTTTCACCTTCACCGACTCAGGGATGCTCATCGCCAACTCGACGAATTTGTGATCCAGAAATGGAACTCTGCCCTCCAGTCCCACACCCATCGCCATTTTGTCTACCCTCATCAACAGAAGTTCTGGCAGACGAATATTCAAATCAACGTATGTCATCCAGTTGAGGTGCGACCGCTCCCACGCCTTGTCTTCAAAGCGGCGCCGGATGGGGCGCAACGTGTCCCACGACGTTAGACCTTTCAATTGCTTGCGCAAAGAGTTGGAAAGCAGGTGCTGCTTTTCAGCCTCATTGAAGGCCTCAGCGCCTCCCCAAAATACTGGTAGACCAGCCGTACCGCGACGCAACCACTCATAGGGAAGACTCCGGCCACCCCCCAACAAACTGAACCCAGCCAGCCCGATCCGCTTGAGTGCGCCGGGCACAGGCCATTCATTCGCCCGCTGCAGTTGAAGCTTCAGTTTCCAGGTCGGATAGCCGCAGAAAAGCTCGTCCGAGCCCTCGCCTACCTGGCAGACAACAACTCCATTTTCCCGGGCCAGCTTGGAAACGTAGAACACGGGGACGCAAACCGGGTCCGCGATCGGTTCGTCCTGCAAATGAATCATCGTAGGCAGGAATCCGATCAGATTCTCCTGGGTCAGCAGACATTCCTTATACTCGGCCCCCACCCTGTCAGCCATCTGGCGCGCGTAGTTCAATTCATTCTTATAGCTCTTGTAGTCGCCGCGATAGCCAATCGAGAACGTCCGAATCGGTTTGCTTTCTCCTTCCGAGAACAAGGCGGCATTGGTGCTGGAGTCGATGCCTCCCGAAAGGAATACTCCGACGGGAACATCGCTGACCTTTCTGAGTTGCACCGCCGTTCGCAGTTCGGAGAGTAAGCGCGAAGCGATTTCTGCCTCACTCACCCCCACCAACGGATTGGTGTGGTCCCAGACATCCCAGTAGCGCTGCTCTCGCACCTGCCCGTCTTCATGGACTCTTAGCCATGTGCCGGCTGGTAGTTTCTGGATGCCTGTAAACAGGGTGTGAGGCGCGGGCGAGGTCAGAAATGAAAGATAATGATAAAAGGACTCCTGGCTTACCTCGCGTTTTTGCTCGGGATCAAGTAGAAGCGCTTTGATCTCCGAAGCGAATGTAATCCGCCCGTGATGCACGCTATAGTAGAGAGGCTTGATCCCGATGCGGTCGCGGATCAACCACAATTGGCGCTCGCGCTCATCCCAGAGTGCGATGGCAAACATGCCCCGGAATCTCTGAATACAATCGATACCCCATTGCTCGAACGCATGCAGGATGACTTCAGTATCCGAGTGATCGGTTTTCCAGCGATGGCCTCCGAGTTGCTCCAATTCGCTTCTGATGGCGGCGTGATTGTAGATTTCACCGTTGAAAACCACCCACAGCGATCCATCCTCGTTGCACATAGGCTGCGCCGCAATGTCGGACAAATCGATGATCGACAGACGACGGTGCCCCAGCCCGACACGTTGGTCAGGCGATATCCAGTTGCCTTGGCCGTCCGGCCCGCGATGCGCCATCGCGTCCCGCATAGGGATGAGATAGCGTTCACGTGACTCGAAAGCTGCTATCGCGGAATGAGAAGGCGCCGACTATGCCGCACATAGAATTTTTTCCTGTCGCCCAGACCTTCCCACGAATCGCTGGACCGCACCCTGATGTAGCACTTGCTGGGCCAAGATGTGATCGTATTCTGGAGAGAGCACAGGCGAGGTATCTGGCTTTGAGCTCCGCACATAGTCTGCAGCCCCTCCGGTGATGTGTGTTAACTGGTCTAAGTGTCGTAGTTGGTCTCTGAATGCGAATCGAAATCCTGAAGCAGCATGCCAACACACTTTTCTCCAGCCGTTTCGGACGTTCTCAACTTTGACTCCTGGCCACAGCTCCGCCCTCTCAGCCAC
Source organism: Terriglobia bacterium (assembly GCA_963803605.1). GTDB lineage: Bacteria > Acidobacteriota > Terriglobia > Terriglobales > Acidobacteriaceae > JAIQFF01. The sequence continues at coordinate 162,585 of CAWDNG010000015.1, read as the reverse complement.
AGGGCATCTGGATTGCCAAACCCTTGGTTCGAACACCTGAACACGGCAAAAACCGAGTTTCAAATAGCTCCGCGACCGCTCAGGTTCTCGACCAGCTCCTGGTCTTCCCTGAGCTGCCTCTCACGGATTAACACGGCCTGTGAGGTTTCGAGCACCCCACAAAACCTAAGCCACAGATCCGAACCTCACGGACGGCCTGGTCGCGGGCAGCTCCCACCTTGCACTCCGGAGCGTTGAAACCATTTTTGAGGCTGGAACTGCACCTCAATCTCCACGGTCACATTTCGATTGGAGTTAGACTGAATCACCGGGAACAACCATCGTTCATATTGTGCCCAGGCGGACAGGCCGAGATTGTGGCGGAGCCAGCAATCGCCACGCACGCCCACATCCGTGAGAGTACCCCCGCCGGGGATAAACCGTTGACTCACTTTTGGTGTCTGTAGGTGAACTGTAGCCCATTGCGTGCGCTAAACCAATAGCTTGACCATAATTGTGCACCTTGTCCCTGCCGTCCGTTCATGCGCATCATTCCGATATCCCGGAAGACTGCATTGAGATGTTGCAACGCGTATCCATCGGGAGGCTGGCCTGTTCGTTGAATGACCAACCCTATGTCGTGCCAGTCGCCTTTTTCTATGAGCTGAAGTGACTCTGCCTGTCTTCGACATTCGGAAAGAAGGTTGAGTGGATGCGGCAAAATCCCAAGGTTTGCCTGCAAGCCGACGAAATCGGGACCCGGTCGAATTGGCCAGTGTGGTCGTGACCGGAACTTACCTGGAGCTGCGGGAGCCGCAATATAGCAATGCGCGGGAACATGCCAAGAAGCAATTGGCACACTTTTCCCGCTTGTGGCAAACCCCGCTGGCGGAGCGGCGCGAATAGACCAGTAACCTTGCGATCGAACTGGTCTTCTTTCGCATCGACATCGCGGCCATCAGCGGCCTGCGGGCTGTCCCTGAGGGTGGTTAGAACACCGAGCGATGGCCGCCTGGGCGGTTGATCAGTAGGATCCGGCTACTTCTTTATGCTGGGATCGTCGCTCGGATTGACGTAGTTGATCTGAAACGGCGCCGCTCCATGGACCTGCACTATCGTCTCTCCCATCGCCATTGCGTAATGATGCATGCTGGGATCCATGAAGGCGAAGCTGCCGGCCGGGAGCTCGGTCATTTTCGATACATCGAAGCTGTCCCCCATGCCCAGCTTGAACCTTCCCGAAACTATCGTGACTTTTTCTCGACGGGGATGCCAGTGGGGCGCGATGCGATAACCGGCGGGCATTTTGAGCCGAATGGTGAAGTCACCCGAAGCCGCCATAGGATCGCCTTCAAGCACCGCCAGTTCTGCTCCCGGCGGCAGCACGGGCGGCGCCGGTCCGAACTTGATCTGGTCGGGACGGAATACATTTTGGGGCAGGGCCGGCAGGGCAACCCCGGCCATCAGCACGAGCAAGAAAACAACCGATATCCGTTTCATCGGTATCCCTCCAGGGCGCCCATCTTAACCACTCAGTGTCGTTTCGCCAACTCAATACGCGCGGCGTAGCGCCCTGAATTCATGAACCACAATTCACGAAGCACCAGGGACGAAGGTGCATGAAAGGCAGAAACCTTCGGGTTTCCTCCGTGTGACTTCGTGTCCTTGGTGGTTGAGTCCGACGGAAACTTGGCGCCTTGATTCCAGTTTCAGAAGAGTTTTGCAAGCGCGTTCTGCCCGTGCAGTTCCGGATCGGGAGAGATTCCTGATTCGGGCTACTACAATCTGTCACCTTTTCTGACACGAACTGCGCATGCGCGCAGCGCCGCAGCGGCTGCGTGTACTCACGTTCTTCTCGCAGTTTCGCACTCGCATTGCAAGCACTCAGAGTTAGCTCGCGCGCGTTTCGCATCTCGCGGACGCGCTCGCGATGGCATGTCACCTGCCCTTACTAACTGCAGAGAATTTAAGAATTCGCTAAGAATTCGAAACGGAGATTACACGAAACATCATGCGTAAACAAAAAGGTTTTTCACTGATTGAGTTGCTGATCGTGGTGGCGATTATTCTGATCATCGCCGCGATTGCAATTCCTAACCTGCTGCGCGCCCGGATCGCTGCCAATGAGGCTTCCGCGGTCGCGTCCATTCGGACCATCAACACTGCTGAAGTAACCTACCTGACCGCGTATCCGACTGTCGGTTACTCGATCACACTGGCGGCTCTGGGTCCGGCGGCGGCGGGCACTTGCGCGACCCCTGTCGAAACCAATGCTTGCCCGTTGGACTTCACACTGGCGTCGGCTACGACCACGGCGTTGGCCAAGAGCGGCTACTACTTCGGAGTTGCCAACTCGACCACCGCGACCACGCCGGTTTCCGGCTATACCATCGGCGCAGCGTCATCGGCCTACAACAGTACCGGCGTTCGCCTGTTCTGCTCGATCGAAGATGGCGTTGTCCGCTCTACCGCCGGCGCTGCCGGTGGAGCACCCGTGGCCAGCACGGCGGGCTGCGTTGCCTACACCACCCTCTAGTACTACTGTGTTATAAATGCGGAGCTCCACAAAAAGGACAACTGGAAAGTTGTCGAAGCAGAATCCGGGAGATGGTTTGTCGAAGCGTGGCAATCGACCAGGGACTATGCCGCTCGAGGCGAATCCGGCGATCCCCGAGGGCGGAACTGGGGCGGCATTTCGGGGATGGATAATCCCAGTCGACCGGCACGAGCGGAGGGGGAAAAACGGTTCCGTTCGGCCACCAGGAACCCATAGGCCGCAATACAGAGGGTAGCGTGATGATGAAAACCGCGCCAGCCTCTTCCTTCATAATGACCCAATCCGAGTTCTTGTTTCAGTTCTTCGTAATCCCGCTCGATGATCCAGCGGTGTTTGGCGATGCGCACCAAGTCCTTGAGTTTGGTCTCTGCCGGCAGGGTGGAGAGCCAGTACTTGGTGGGTTCAGCTTCTTCGCGGGGCCACTCGATCAGCAGCCATTGCTCGGGATAGGGCGCACTGCGTTCGAAATCGCGGTGAGCCGGACGAACGCGCACGGCCGCGAAACGTGAGCGGAGCTGGCTGCGGGTTCCTTCTCGCCAGGATACTTTCTTCCACGCCTGCCGCGGCAAGGCGAAAGCGAGATTTTTCACTGGGACGGGGGCATGCCTTCGGTTGCGGCGAAGATATTTCGTCGGTCGTCCCTGTCCTTTCCAAGGCGCTGCGGGCAGCGGTCCCTGACCGGGTTTCCATACCGTCACCGAAGACATGATCCCCACTGCATAGAGCAACCCTAAATCCGTGATCTCTTCGCGAAACTGGGTATCGGTTCCGTAGGCGGCGTCGGTCAGCACGACCCCGACCGGAATCTCGCGCCGCAGCGCCGCGCGGATTTGTTCCAGTGCAATCGCCGGCTTGGTCTGAAATCGAATCTCCGCGGGTACCCCCGTCTTCTTTCTCCGTTTCCCGTCCTTCGCCCACACTTCCGGCAAGTACAGACGCCAGGCGATGGGCAGGCTGGCGCGCTCTGTGCTCACTGACAAACTGACCGCCACGCGACAGTTTTCTTGCTTTCCGACCTGTCCACAATACTGGCGGGTCACGCCTACCGAGTGCAGCCCTTTCTTCACGAAGCCGGTGTCATCCACGATCCAAGCCACGATCGGTCCCTTTTGCTCCAACTGCGGCAGAACGTAAGCCCGCACCGCCTCCAGCATGTCTTCGTCACTCCAGGCGGCATCGGCCACGATGTGGTGCATGGACTGGTGAGCTTGGCGCACATTGTTGGGATACAAGCGCGCGGCCATCGGTTCCACGCTCTTGCGTTCTCCGGGCAACAACAAACCGCTGCAATAAGACTTCAGGGGAGTGGCACGATCGGCATGCTCCGCGGCCAGCGCCAGGCGATCGAGATAGGCCGCGAAGCGTTTCGCTTGGGCGCCCGGCGCCACAGAGTGGGCGCTCATGAGCAGCAACTTAACACGGAGATCTGCGTCGCCGTTGGGTTTTTCAGCAGGGCGTATCTAGTTTATAACACAGTAGTACTAGGAGCCCGTCCGAGAATTGCTTTTTGAAAGGGGTTTCAGCGACCGAGAACCGAGTTGTGAAAACAGCCAGTCAGAGTTCTCCCCACGAAGCTCGGAGCAATGCTCGTAGAAGGGCTTCCCGAGAGCAGACCTCACCTTTAGGAGTGGCCTCTCTTGCTCTCTTTTATCTCTATCCATAGCAGAGCCGGTGTAACTTCAGAATGTTGTGCGTGAGACAGATCATGGCCCACTCCCCTTGCACCTTCTCCAGACCACGCAAGAGAAACTGCCGGAAGCCGCGCGCTTGTTTGATCTGTCCAAACACCGGCTCCACGACCGTTTTGCGCCTGGAGTAGATGGCCGCCCCCACCTTGGTCTGCAGTTTCCGGCGCATGCGGTCCACTCGCGTCGCTCCCTGGGGAAGCGGCCCCCGCGGGCCCGGCTGCTGGCGGTCCCGATAAGACTCCCGGTCGGTGGCGATGAAGCCTTCGATCTTTTTCTTCTCCAAATACTGCAAATTCGCCTCCGAGCAATACCCACTGTCGGTCATAACTGCCTGCGGCGTATGTCCCGCTTGCTGGCGGATGGCTTCCAGCGTGGGCTGCAGCTGTTGTTTATCATTGGCGGCTTGCGTCACCCTCTGCCCCACTATCCATTGGAAATCCGGTTCCACCGCAATCTGGGCGTTGTAGGCCTGCACAAACCCGTCCGCCCCGGGCAGGATGCGCGACTCCGGATCAGTGAAGTTATATTGCATCTTGGCCTCGGGCTTGGCCTTCTCCTCCGGCTCGTCCTTACTCTTGGCCTGCTCGCGCGCCCGCTCTTCCAACGCCCGTTTGGCTTCGCGGATCCGCTGCAGTCGCGTCTCTCGCCGCGCCAACTCCGCCGGCAACTCGTCGCCTCTGCGATCGGGCCCGTAGCGCGCGTCCTCTTCCGCATCCGTGGCCTCGGCTTGCTCCAACAGCCGCTTCACCTCTTCTTTTAAGCGCTTTTCGTCTTCCTGCATCCGCCCGTAACTCATAGCCTTGTGCTTACTCGCATTGGCCTTCACTTTGCTCCCATCCAAGACCACTCGTCCCAATTTTCATCGTCCCCGCCTGCAACGCAATCTGCAGCACTTGATCAAACAGTCCTTGCAGCGCCCCCAGATGCAGCTTCCGAAAGTCCGAGATCGTCCGGAAATCCGGTTGGTTCCCCGCTGCCAACACCCGAAAACCCACATCCTCGCTCAACTTCTTCTGCATCCGGCGCGAGGAAAACACCCCGACACAGTAGCCATAAATCAAAATCTTGGTCATCATCCGCGGATGGTACGGTGGCTGACCGCGCTCTTCCTCCTCGTATACCGACTCGATTGCGCTCAGATCCAGTTGTTCCACCACGTCGGAGACGAAATACGCCAAGTGATCTTCCGGCAACCAGTCGCGCAGACTCGGGGGTAACAGCAAATCTTGCTCAGGCAGGTAGGCGCGGTAAGTTTTTCCCATATCTGAAACTTGGCATATCTACCTGTGAGTTTCAATCCAAATCAGCGGTTCACGTTGAATACTCGGACACACTCCTAGGACCGGGGAGCTCTTGGAGACGTTGTGAACCTCAGGGAGCATCGGAGCGATCCGATGCTCCTTGGAATTTTGCGGGCAAGGAAAAACCAGATGCGCAAACCGGATGGCTTTTCACTCATTGAGTTACTGATCGTGGTAGCAATCATTCTGATCATCGCAGCGATTGCCATTCCCAACCTGCTGCGCGCACGGATAGCCGCCAACGAAGCCTCCGCGGTAAGTTCGATGCGAACCATCGTGAGCGCCGGGGCCACTTACCAGATGGCATACCCGACGGTCGGCTTTGCCGCCACCATGGTCCAACTCGGACCGGGCGCCGCCGGCTCCTCCTGCTCCGGTCCTACGCAGGCCACGGATTGCCTGGTGGACAGCCTGCTCTCCAACGCCACTTCAGCCAGCACGGCGAAGAGCAGATACTTCTTTGGCATGGCCGGCGTAACTGGCGGATCCGTGGTGGTCAGCTACACGGTGGGTGCATTGGCCTCCGGGTACAACTCCACTGGCGTGCGCGACTTCTGCTCCGTCGAAGATGGCGTGCTGCGCTTTCAGAGTCCCAGCGGACAATCCGCCCCCGTCATCGTGCCCGCAACCTGCACCGCCTTCATGGCCCTGCGATAACACCGACAGTTCGGACCTCCGCTCCCGCTTTCCGGCGAAAACACAAAGCATCACTGCTGCTCCAGAACCCTTCTGATTCGAACCGGCCAAGGGCTCTCCACGGGCGACCATTTATTATCGGAGTTATTATGGGAGTGGGTTGGCTTCCGGGTTGGAGACGGCTTCCCAATCCGGGAGACTGGCCTGCTGCGAGTCCCAAAATGACACAGTTTGTCATTGCTCTTGCCAAATTCTGACACCGATTGAGCCAGGCCCGGTCCTGCCGATAACGTTACCGGAATAACCAAAGATTGCCTAAATACTGAAAACAAAAGACATGCCATCCACAGCAGGCTTGGAAAGACACCCCCGGGCAGTGGCCTCCCGAATGCGAACAGATTCCCTAATTGGGTCTGCTGAAGACCAAAATTTTGAATCGGAGAGAGGGACTAACGAGATGCGGAAACAGAAGGGTTTTTCACTGATTGAGTTGCTGATCGTGGTTGCGATCATTCTGATCATCGCTGCGATCGCCATTCCTAACCTGCTGCGGGCACGTATCGCAGCCAACGAATCGTCTGCGGTCAGCTCGATCCGTACCATTAACACTGCCGAGGTGACTTATCAGTCTGCGTATCCGACAGTAGGTTACTCGGCGAACCTGGTCTCCCTGGGACCGGGCGCTGGATTGCAGGCTTGCCCCGCTGGCGGTCCTACCCAGACTACGGCCTGCCTGGTGGATGGCGCACTAGCCAACAACTACAGGCTACCGGTGGCAAGAGCGGCTACAAGGTGGACGCCGTAGGCGCTGTGGGCTGCGGGCGGGACAAGCACATTGCTGATCACTTACGGTGTGGGTGCGGCCCCGGCTGCCTACAACCAGACCGGCGTACGTCCCTTCTGCTCGGCTGAGGATGGTGTGCTTCGCGCCGACCCGAACACCGGAGGCTCGATCGACCCCGGAAACGGGTGGTTCGGCGAACTGCACCGCTCCGACCTACCTCGTTCTGCAGTAAGAATTGGCAAAGTACCCGGGGGAGGGTACCAAGCCAGAGCATCGGGTGGCAACACCCGATGCTCTTTGTTTTTGCCGTCCCTCTTCCTTCAAGACCAACCTCAATTTCCCCTTGATTCTAAAAGAACAGCGGCTTGCTGCCTCGCCAAGCCAGAATTCGTCGATCCCAATGTGCAACATTCCGTCTGTACCTAAGGCACTGGATTAAGAATAGGTGTAGGATATCGCTGGCTGGAAATGGGCCTGCCCGCGGGCTGCAAGGCGTGATGGGCGCGCCCTTCGAGGGGATCTGCACTTCGGTCACACCGGCGATTCGGAAGCGCGGATGTGGGGGTATTCATAACATGCGCGCAGCGGGGCTTTTCGCTTATTGAACTCTTGATCGTGGTGGCGATTATTCTTATTCTCGCTGCCATTGCCATTCCCAATCTGTTGCGGGCCCGCATAGCGGCCAATGAATCGGCCGCAGTGAGCGGAATCCGCACCGTCAACAGCGCCGAGGTTACTTATTCGACGGCGTATCCGACGGTGGGCTACTCCGCCAACCTGGGCCAACTGGGACCCGGTGGGCCGGGATCGACCTGTCCAGCCAGCGGGCCCACCCAGGCCAACGCCTGCCTGATTGACAGCACTTTCTCGAATGCCACTGCCCCCGGCACGGCGAAGAACGGCTACTATTACGGTGAGGTTGGCTTGGCAGGAAGTGGCGGAACTTTGAACCTGGGTTATGGAGTCGGCGCGGCCCCCGCTTCGTTCAACCAAACCGGAGTGCGCAACTTCTGCTCCGCCGAGGACGGCGTTATCCACTTCAACGTAGGCGCTGCCGGGGCGCCCCCCGTGACGGGCGGCGCAGCGGTTTGCACCGGCCCCGGGTATCCTGTCCTGTAGCGACCTGTGTGAAAAAAGCGCTTCCGACGACGCGTGCCTCGTAACAAGCCAGGTCAACCAGGTTGACCATCCAATGATAGTTTCGGTTCTGCCACTCCCGGCTAGAACCGGGCGCAAAGTCGAGAACTACGCGCCAAATATTGTCGCTGATTGCGACAAATAGTGTCAAAATCTAACCCCGCAATCTGCTCCCGCCACACGCCAGATTCTAAACTATTGTATTTAATGCATTTAAGCAACAACGGCGCCCCCCGTCGAGATTGGCCAGAAAAGTGCCCTCTCATTCCCGTAATGGAGCGAACAGGACCAATTCGGAAAACTGCCCCGAACGCAGGATTCTCTTTGATCGAGCTCCTGATCGTGGTGGCGATCATTTTGATTATCGCGGCGGTTGCGATTCCCAACCTGCTACGGGCGCGTATCGCAGCCAATGAGTCCTCGGCGGCCGCCTCGGTTCGCAGTATCGCGACCGCCGAAGTTACCTATAACGCAGCTTATCCCACGGTGGGTTACGCACTTGCGCTAGCCAACCTGGGCGGCCTGCCCACAGGATGCACTCCGAGTTCGGCCACGGCGTGCCTCATCGACCCCGTGCTTTCGACCGGGGTGAAGAGCGGGTACGCGTTCAAGGCTACGGGTATTCCTTCAGGCACCAGCGCCATGAATGTATCGTTTGTGGTGGGTTCTGCCCCGTCAGCGTTCAACCAGACGGGTGTCCGCAACTTCTGCATAGTTACCGATGCAGTTCTGCGCAGCAATCCCGGCGTGGCGGGCGGATTGCCGGCCCCCGATGTCGCGACCTGCGTGGCCTACGCGGTCGCCCAATAGACCGATCTATCAGTCGGGGCGACCACGCCCCTAAACACCGGGATCACTGTCCCACCACTTTACTTTCGTAATGCCGCGTATCCAGCCTGGCATTCCAGCCCGCGCCGCGATTGAAATATACTTTGTTTGAAACCAATCGAGCGCGTCCAAAGACGCCTCAATTCCTGCTATGGCAGCCATTGAAATCCTCGGTTTGGAGAAAACCTACAGCGTCGGCTTCTGGCGCAAGAAACCCAGATACGGCTTGCGGCCCCTTAATCTGACCATCGAAGAAGGTGAAGTTTTCGGCTTTCTGGGGCCAAACGGAGCCGGCAAAACCACCACGCTCAAGCTACTGATGGGCCTGATCTTCCCGACTGCGGGAACAGCGCGCATTCTGGGCATGGAAATTGACGATCCCAAAATGAAGGCCCAGATCGGATTTTTGCCCGAGCAGCCCTACTTCTACGACTACCTCACCGCGCGCGAATTGCTCGAGTACTACGGACAGCTCTCCGGCGTCGATCCCAAACAGCTTTCGCGCAAGGTCGATGAAGTCCTGCAGCGCGTGGGATTGCCCGACGGGGGGGGAGTGCAGCTGCGCAAATTTTCCAAAGGCATGCTGCAGCGTGTAGGAATCGCGCAGGCCATTCTGCACGAGCCTAAAGTGCTTTTCTTTGACGAACCCATGTCCGGCTTGGATCCCATGGGCCGCCGTGAAGTGCGCGACCTCATGGAGCAGCTCAAGCGCGAAGGCAAAACCATTTTCTTCTCCACCCATATTTTGTCGGACGCGGAAGCGCTGTGTGACCGGGTGGCCATTATTCATCAAGGCGAACTACGGGGCGTGGGGGCGGTAGTTGACCTTACGTCCAGCATTCATGGCAGGGTGGAACTGGTATGGCACGGGACGGCGGTGCCGTCATCGTTGCGGGCGCTAGGTGCGGAGTGCTACATCACCGGCAATACGGTGCGGGCAGTCCTTTCCGAGGCCAACCAGGACGCAGCTCTCGAGGCCCTGCGCCGGGAAAGGCTACGCTTGATCTCGGTGACTCCGGTACGGACTTCGCTGGAAGATTACTTCATGCAGAAGCTCCAACCGGCAGGCGCCACAGTGGGAGGGAGGGTATGAACGCGCGCATCGTACACATCGCTTCCAACACCTTCCGTGAAGCCGTACGCGACCGAGTGCTTTATAACCTGATCGTATTCGCTCTGCTGATGTCGGGCGCGTCCATCCTGGTGGGCCAGATTTCAATCGAGATCGAACGCCTGGTGGTGATCAACCTGGGCCTTACGGCGGTTTCCCTGTTCGGAGTGGTCATTGCCATCTTCATCGGGATCGGACTGGTCTCGAAAGAAATCGAGAAACGGACCCTCTATACCGTGCTGTCGCGGCCGGTGCGGCGCTGGGAATTTATTGTCGGCAAATTTTTCGGGCTGGCCGGTACGCTCGTGGTGAACACGTTCTTCATGGCCATCGGAGTCTTCGTCGCCCTGCTTTATGTTTCACACCGTTTTCAGAAGCCGGATGCCTGGGTGCTGGTGGCGCTGTATTTCATCATCCTGCAGTTTCTGATCATCACTTCCCTGACCTTGTTCTTTTCTTCGTTCTCTTCGCCGCTGCTCTCGGCCGTATTCGCGTTTTCGCTGTTTGTGATTGGCAGCTTTGCCGAGGACCTGCGCGGATTCGCCAGCATCAGCCAGGGCATTACGCGCTGGCTGGCGACCGGCGCGGCCTACCTGGTGCCCAATTTTTCCGCCCTGAATGTGATCAGTTCGGTGGCCCACTCCAACCCGGTGGCGGGCCAGCTCATCCTGTACAACAGCGCCTACGCTCTGGTTTACGCCACGGTGGCCATCTCCGGGGCAGTGCTGGTCTTTGAACACCGGAACCTGAAATGACTTGTCCGACTCCGGGCAACTCAAGGGCTCCCATCCACCAGTGATCGTGCGCCGATTTGTTCGCTACCAACATTCGTGGCCGGTGGGGTGTTGGGCGGGTCCGTCTCGGGCTCAGGCGAACAACTGTCTAGCGGTGTCGCAAATTGCCAGCACTGCCGGGTGCTTGAGCCTCCTTTCCACTGAGATAGCGTAGAAGCGGTTGCGAACGTCTTCGATCCGGCCAATGCGCTGGAGGCTGCCCTGTTGTTCAATCTGTTTTTCGAAGACCGAGGGAATGGAGAATACACCGATACCGGCCTGCCCGAAGGCCCGGAGCAGGGCATGGTCCTGGAACTCACCCGCAATCTGAGGCCGAATCCCCTGCGAATCAAACCAACTGTTGAGGTTTCTGCGGGCTCCTGTATTTTCCACGGGTAGCAGCATGGGAGCGCCATCCAGCGATCGCGGAAAGTTGCTCTTGAGGCCTTTCGCGAGCTTCGGAGTGGCCACAAAGGTCACACCGCACTCACCCAGAAGATGGTTATAGACGCGAGCCCCACCATTGGGAGAGAACGCCACGTCGGACAAAACCACATCGAGTTCATGTTCTGCGAGGTGCGCGGTCAGTTGCTCAGAACTCCCTTCCCGGCAGACGATGCGTACCGGTTCGCGGAGCTTCAGAGCCGGCGCGATCAACCATTGCGCAATCATTTTGGGGAGCACATCCACGACCCCGACCAAAAGGCGCAGAGGCCGTCCCGTGGGCCGGTTCTTTACCGTCTGAGTCAACTCCCGGCCCAGCGCGAAAATCTCGCTGCTGTAGCTGAAAACCACGCGCCCGACGTCGGTCAGGATCAGATTGCGACCTGAGCGCACAAACAATTTCTCCCCCAGACTCTCTTCCAGGGTGCCCAACTGAGTGCTGATGGCGGAAGAAGAAACATGCAGCTCCTGGCTCGCCTTGCTGATGCTGCCCGACGAGGCCACCGTCCAGAAATAGTGCAGGTGATGGTAGTTTAGCCATTCCATGTCAATTCAAGATTAACAATATGTTGGCAATACTTATCGATTCCTGAATTTATATTAAGTATCCCGCCTGTCGTTTTAGGGGTGCGTTGCTGATGAGCGCTGCCGTTGGTCCTTCGAACCGACATCCATCTATCTCCATTTCCTTAAGTAAAAGCTAACGATTACGCTCATATTTTGTAGGCTTTGACAGCTCACGCCAGTGCATCTCACCTTTCATGATTCGGCTGCCCCAAGTTCGTGGGCCCCCTGTGGGATCGAGCAGCCGATAGGAGGAGACAAATGACCGTAAAGAAAAGCAAATCATGGATGGCATCTTCTTTAATGACCGCAATGCTGGTGGGCGTTCTAACCTCAGTGCCGGCGCGTGCCAACGTGTCTCAAGAAGTGGACAACGGGCATCCCGATGTGAGCAACCAACTGACATCGTTCAAACAGACTGCTCTGGAGTTGCGGCGTCAGGCCAGTTCGCTGGACTCGATGACCCCCGCGCGGCAACTGGATTGGAGGAGTCATGCTCACAGTCTCGAAACCCTCAAACAGCAGGTCAACCAGCTGGGCCAGACGCTGACCATCCTGGAGGCACTCAAGCCCCAGGCAAATGAAGGACAGCGGATGGCGATTGACAACGCGCGGCCTCACCTGGCGGCCCTGGCAGAAGAACTGACCCAGGCCCTCAATCTGTTGTCCGACGATCGCAGAAGCGTGTACCGATCGCCGTACATCGATATGGTGAACAATCTCTACAGCCACGCCGCATCGCTCTACGAAACGGTGGACACAATTATGGATTACGAAAATGCCAGGATCCGCCTTTCGAACCTCGAACTTACGACCTCGGCCGAAGGAAGCTGAGGCCGCAACCCCGCTACCCGGGTCGTCACGCGCAGGTGGTGTCTCTGTCTGCTCCGCGGCGACCCTGGTGCATTGCAATCCCACAACCAAACTTAGGAGACAGCGATGGGACAAGACGAGTCGGGAAAGATTCTGATTGCAGACAATGATGAGGATGTTCTCCTGGCATTGGAACGAGCGCTGGAAAGCGAGGGCTACGATACCGCCGTGACGGTGAGCGGTAACGTAGCCTTGCAGATTCTTGCCACCGGTGCGTTCGATTTGCTGGTGCTGGACGATTATCTTTCCGATCGACACTGTATTCAGGTGCTGACCCACTTTCACCGCGCCGGATTGAAGCCCATGGTGGTCGTTACCTACCATCAACTCCCGTCTCCCGCCGAGCGCAGACAACTGCGTGCTCTCGGAGTCAGCACATTGGTGAACAAATGCGCCCCCATCGAACTGGTTCGGACCGTCCATTACCTGCTGCGGCCCATGGGAAGACACAACGATCCATTCGACATGACCTAGCCAGAGCATGGCGGGCATGCGCCGTCTGAAAGGGGCCCTGGAAAACGCCGCTCCATCGATTACCAAGGTGCGCCCATGGTGCACTAACCGCGCCTCAGGTTGTTGATATGTGATTAGAATGGTGTGGGAGACTCATCCCTGAAATGAGCCGGTCGCGACGAGTCACGGTTGTATTCAGTATCTTTCTGGCGGGTTGTCTCGCTGCTTCAGTGCTGCTCTTGCGCCGCCTTGACCAGGTAAGGATCGGCGCCACTCTGGAAGAAGTCCTCTACATCTCCTCGCCCAAGGCACTTAAGCGATTGAGTCTGGGCTACGATGGCCTGCTCGCTGACGTCTACTGGACGCGGGCCGTGCAGTACTTTGGCAACAGGTATCACGACGGTGCCCGGCGTTACGATTTGCTGGCCCCACTGCTAGAGATCACCACCGCGACTCGATCCCCATCTGCTGGTGGCGTACGAGTATGGCTCGAACTTCCTGGCCCCCGAGCCACCCGGCGGGGGCGGTATGCCCGAGCGTGCCATCGCGCTGGAAGAATTCGGCATCCGCAACAATCCCGACGAGTGGCGGCTCTACTACAACGAAGGCTTCATCCGCTACATGGAGTTGAAAGACTATGCGGGCGCGGCCGAAGTATTTACCCGCGGTGCGCGGGTGCCTAACGCCCATCCTTTCCTGGCCATTCTCGCGGCGAAGATGGCCGAACATGTTGGCGATCAACAACTGGCCCGAATGATGTGGACCACCACCTACCAGACGACCAAAGATAAGAACGTGCGGGCCAATGCCGCCGCCCACCTGCGGGCACTGCAAGTCGATGAGGACGTCACCGTCCTCGAGGCTGTGACCGACCGCTACCGGCAACAAACCGGACACTTCCCTGCCAGCTTCTCCGACCTGGAAGCTGCCGGCCTGTTGCGCGACATACCCCGTGATCCGCTCGGCCATCCCTATCAAATGAGGTCCGATGGCCGTATTGAACTGCTCACCCCCGACGACTTTCCCTTCATCCATAAGGGCACGCCTCCGGGATACGTTCCCCCGCTAGCTCCCAAGTTTCTCCCTTCCGACTAAATGTGAGTGCGAGCGTCCGCCTTCAATCCGGCTCGGCGGCATGCCTGGGGCCAAAATCCTTGCCCTTTATCGCCTAGGCCAGCCGAGCGAGGCCGCCAACGATGCCCATATCGAGTAGCCCATTCGTGCCATTCCCATGTCCCCTCGAAGACGTTAGGCTGTCTTTGAGCAGACTTCGGGGGAGGGCTGTTCGACGAGCGTCCCATGACTCTATGAGTCTGGGACGTTTTCGTTTTTGGATAGACGTGAGTAACGCCGCCGTCCCGGCGGCGCTACTTTTTCGGTCGCACGGCGGTTTACAATATCGTTAACGGCATCAAAACAAACAGCAGTTTTTTCCCTGCGCGGCGACACCGACTCTGGTTATCTCTGGTGAAGGCATTTTTTCTCGTTCCCGGGTTTCTGGCTCTTCTGCTGGCATTGCTGCCGGCCTTGGCGGCAGATCCTACGCCCAATATTCACGCCATCGCGCAGGCCGTGGACAACCATTACAACCATCTGCGGACGCTGCAGGCTGAATTTACCGAGAGCTACCGCGGCGGTGGCACCGAGCGTTCCGAGTCGGGATCGTTGTGGCTGAAAAAACCTGGCAAGATGCGCTGGGAATACCGTTCTCCCAGAGAGAAGCTCTTCCTGAGCGATGGCAAGGATGCATGGTTCTATGTTCCCGGCGACCGGCAGGTCCGGCGGACTTCGGTCAAGAAGCTGGATGACCTGCGATCACCTCTGGGATTTCTGCTGGGTAAGACCCGGCTGGAAAAGGAGCTGGACGGCCTGTCGGTGGCGCCCGATGTGGCTCCTCTGACCCCTGGAGACACGGTTCTGCGGGGCGTCCCCGGGGCCATGGCCGACCGGATCAACGAAGTTGTCCTTGAGATCACTCCCGATTACCGCATTACGCGCATCCAATTTGAAGAAGCGGATGGGTCGGTAACCGAGTACCGCTTCACTGAGCAGCGGGAGAATGTGGAAGTTGCCGACCAGCGCTTTCACTTCAACCCCCCATCCGGGGTTGAGATTGTGGATGACAGTTTCGGACAATAGTAATGTCAAACGTAGCACTTTCATCTATTTACACTGTTTTCAATAGGTTTTGCTTAAAGTTTGACTGAGGGGTTACCAGCGGTACCTGCCGGGAACACTCGTTAGGGCATATTCACGACCTGTTAATGCTTCCGAATGCTAGACTTGGGTGGGAAGAGGGGTAACACGACCAGGACATGGCCCAATTTCTGGTAAAAGTCGCTGACGATCGCGGCCATCTGGCGCAGCAGGTGGAGCATGGTTACTCGGAATCCGAGGTGCGCGAGAGGTTTGTGCAACAAGGTTACCTGGTCTATTGGGTGAAGCCTCGCGGGCTTTTTTCCGGGGGCAAGATTCAATTCGGGGGACGAAAAGTCCGGCAGAGCCAGTTTGTGATTTTCAACCAACAGTTTCTGACCCTGATCAAGGCCGGACTGCCCATCCTGAATTCCCTCGATCTGCTGATCAAGCGGCAGAAAGACTCGAACCTGAAAGCCTGGCTGCAGAATGTTCGGGAACGGGTGAAGAGCGGCGAACTGCTGTCTGATTCGTTCGCCGCGCAGGGAGTGTTTCCCCGGATCTATACCACCACGCTGTTAGCCGGCGAGAAGAGCGGCAACATGGAAGAAGTGCTCGGCCGATATATCGCCTTTCAGCGGCTGGCCCTGACTTTCAAGAAGAAGCTGGCCGTGTCATTGGTGTATCCCGCGCTGCTGGTGACCATGGTGATGGTCATGCTGGTATTTCTGGTGACCTACGTAGTGCCCGAGTTTGCCAAACTCTTTGAAAACCTTAATGCGCAATTACCGACCATCACAGTCATCATGCTGGCCATAGGCACGAGAGCTCAGAAATATGCTCCTTACCTGGGGGTCGCGGTCGTGGTTGCGGGGGTGCTCTTCTGGCGATGGAAGAACACGGACAGCGGGGCCGAGCGCATTGATGCGACGATTCTGAAGTTGCCCCTGCTGGGTGACATCTGGCTGAAGTATCAGGTGGCCAATTTTTCGCGCATGCTTTCCACCTTGCTGGCGGGCGGGCTGCCGCTGGTGCCGTCGCTTGAAACCGCCGGCGCTTCGATGAGCAGCCGGCGCATTCTGAACGGCATCGCGGAAGCGGCCGTCCGGGTGCGCGAGGGGCAAACGCTTTCCGGCAGCCTGGAGCAGCAGAAGATGTTTCCCGACCTTTCGGTGGAAATGATCGAAGTCGGCGAATCCACCGGGGCCTTGCCGGCCATGCTGAATTCGGTGGCGGAATTTTATGAAGAGGACGTGCAGACCGCACTGGGAGCGACCATGGCGCTGATCGAGCCTGTCATTCTCATCATCATGGCGGTGTTCGTCGGCGGAGTATTGATTTCGCTTTATCTGCCGATCTTCTCCTTGGGGGCGAATATTCACTAGGCAGTATTGCGGACTGGGAACGGACGGGACTCGGTAAGAAGTTTGCTGAAAGATTTGGAAATGGCAAAAATAGCGGAAACCAAACCGATAGTCGCACACGGGGGAAATGGAGGCGCTCGCCTGGCTCCCCCGCCCCACGTGGACGATCTGGCCAAGGCCCAGGACATAGCCCGCCGCTATCGCTGCGAGTTCGTTGACCTGCACAATTTCCAGCTCCACCACGATCTGTTCAAAAAGATCCCGGTGGACCTGATGTTCCGCTACAACTTCATCCCGCTGGACGAGACCGAAGACGGGCGGCTGGCCATCGCCATCGCCGATCCCAGCCAGCTGATGATGATCGACGAGATCAGCCTGCTGCTGGGCAAGCGCATCCTGACCAAGGTTTCTACCCTGGCACAGATCAGCGAGATCCTCAAGAAGACGGAACAGTCGAAGCGCGTTTTGGAAGAAGCCAGCGAAGGCTTCACCCTGGCGGTCGTTTCCGAGGACGAAACCGGCGGGGAAGACAGCATCTCCATCGACCGGCTGACCGCGCAGGGCGACATCAGTCCCATAATCCGCCTGGTCGATACCACCATTTTTACCGCGCTGCAGCGGCGCGCCAGTGACATTCACATCGAGACCCGCGACGATTCGGTGTGCATCAAGTTCCGCATTGACGGCGTGCTCACCCAGGCCATGCCGCCGATTGGCCGAGAGCACCACTCCACCATCATCTCGCGCATCAAGGTGATGAGCGAACTCGACATCTCCGAGCGCCGGGTGCCGCAGGATGGGCGCTTCCGCGTGAAATACGGCAATCCCGAACGTCCCATCGACTTCCGCGTGTCCATCATGCCCTCGATTCACGGCGAGGACGCAGTGTTGCGTGTGCTCGACAAAGAGTCGATGAGCGAGAAGTTTCACAAACTGGTGCTCGACGTGGTGGGCTTTGACGCCGACGATTTGAGGAAATTCCGGCGCTACATCGCCGAACCTTACGGCATGGTGCTGGTCACCGGGCCGACGGGCAGCGGCAAGACCACCACACTGTACGCCGCGGTGAGCGAAATCAAGACTGAAGAAGACAAGATCATCACCATTGAAGATCCGGTGGAATATCAGATTCGCGGCATTACCCAGATTCCGGTCAACGAAAAGAAGGGCCTCACTTTCGCCCGCGGGCTGCGTTCCATCCTGCGCCACGATCCCGACAAGATCATGGTGGGCGAAATCCGCGACACCGAGACCGCCCAGATTGCCATTCAATCGGCGCTTACCGGACACCTGGTATTCACCACGGTGCACGCCAACAACGTGGTGGACGTCATTGGCCGCTTCCTGAACATGGGGGTCGAGCCCTACAACTTCGTCTCCGCCCTGAACTGCATTCTGGCGCAGCGGCTGGTTCGGCTGATCTGCGAGTCGTGCCGCACGGTGGTGCACTATCCTTCAGAAGTTCTGGAAGCCAGCGGCCTCGATCCAGGACAGTGGTCGCAGGTCCCATTCTACGAAGGCCAGGGTTGCATCGAGTGCGCGGGCACAGGCTTCCGCGGCCGCACCGCGATCCATGAACTGCTCGACCTCAGCGACCGCATCCGCGAGATGATCCTGGTGAAGAAGCCGACTTCAGAGATCCGCCGCGCCGCCCGCGAAGAGGGCATGCGTTTCCTGCGCGAGTCGGCGCTCGACAAAGTCAGGCTGGGCATGACCACGCTGAAGGAAATCAACAAGGTCACATTCATAGAAAACATGCGGTAGAGCAGTCGTCAGTCATCAGTCGTCAGCAAAACACGTTACGCAGGCGTGGGTTGGCTGAAGACTGAAGACCGACGACTGAGAGTGCAGTGCCCTTCCGGCTATTGTTATGGCACGCCCAGCCGCGGTTTACTTGTTAAGATAAGCCCCAGAGATGAGCACTTTTCCAAAGTCCGGATCCAGGCCGAAGCTGGCTTGCGAGATTTCGGCTGACCGCGTGCTGGTGGGCCGGGTTTCAGAGAACGGCGGCCGCAGTCTGGAAGCCAGCGCCTCGAGCGAACTCGCTCCCGGCTGCGTGGTCCCCGACCTCATCGAAAATAATCTGCGGCAGCCGGACGCGGTGTACGAAAGCATTCGCGACACCCTGGGCAGCGTTGGCGGGCGGTCGCATGACGTCATTGCAGTACTGCCCGATGCCGCTGTCCGGGTAGTGCTGCTCGACTTCGAGACCCTGCCCTCCAAGCGCGATGAGGCGGAAGGCGTGGTCCGCTTCCGGCTCAAGAAATCTCTGCCCTTTGATGTCGATAAGGCCAAGGTTTCCTACCATGTGCAACCCTCCAGCGCGGGCGTGCGCGTGATTGCGGCCGTGGCGCTGGCCAATGTCATTGATGATTACGAAGCCGCCTTTCGCCAGGCCGGATACCAGCCCGGCGTGGTGATGCCTTCCATGCTGGCGGCGCTCGGAGCCGCCCACGCGCAGCAGCCATCGCTGGTCATCAAAGTGGATGCCCGCACCACCAGCATTGCCATTCTCGACGGTTCGCAACTATTGCTGTTTCGCACCCTCGAGAATATGCGGGGCGTCACCATTACCGGTGAGCAACTGGCGGAGGAAGTCTATCCTTCGGTGGTATTCTTTCAAGATACTTACCACTTGAATATTGGCCAGATTTTTGTGGCAGGATTGCCCGAGTCGGGCGGCGCCGCACCGGCACTGAAGGCCCAGACCGGAGCCCAGGTTTCGGACCTGGTCTCCCTCTCGCAGTTGGGCGGTAGTGTGGGTTCGATTCCCAAGTGGAGAATGGCCGGCGTGGTGGGGGCGCTGCTTTCCTGATATGCGCGTTGACATCAATCTCGCCACTCATCCCTACGAAGACTCCGGCCCTTTGTGGTTGCGTTGGGGTGGGGCGGTGCTGGCCCTGAGCCTTTTCACGCTGATTTTGCTTTACAGCACAGTGTCGGGCTGGATCGCCGCGGGCAAAGACCGCGGCCTGATCGAACAGAGGCGGGAGCAGATCGCGGCCCGGGATGAACAGAAAGCCAAAGCTGAGGCCATCCTCAATCTGCCCGCCAATCGCGGCACGCGCGACCGCGCTCAGTTTCTCAACGATCTGTTTCAGCGCAAGTCCTTTTCCTGGACCAAGGTGTTCGCCGACCTGGAGCAGGTGATGCCCCCCCGGCTGCACGTGGTTTCCATCCAGCCGGGCAAGGCCAGCGACAACCAACTGCAAATCAAGCTGGTGGTGGCGGGAGAATCGCGCGACCGCGCTCTCGAACTGGTGCGCAAGATGGAAAGCTCGCAACACTTTCAGCAAACTCAGATCGAGCAGGAATCGACTCGGACCGGACAGACTCCCGGCGACAACGTTGAATTTGAGCTCAGCGCCTTGTACGTGCCTGAAATGGAGAGCGAGAGGGGAGGCGCGCACTGATGGCCGAATTCCCCGATTTTCGGAAGAAGGCGAAGATCGCGATCGCGGTCCTGCTGGTCGTGGACATCGCCGCCGCCGTGCTGCTGTTTTCTCCCCTGGTCGGATCGGAGAGTTCCCGGCGGGAACAACTGGATCAGTTGTGGCAGGAGCTGCAGCGCAAAACCCGCGAGGCCGAACCGCTAAAGGATGTGGACAAAAAGATCGCGGTAGCCAGCCAGCAGATCGACGAGTTTTACAAGACCCGGCTGCCTGCACAGGACTCGGCGATTTATGAGGAACTGGGCAAGGTAGCCAAGCAGAGTGGGGTCAAGATCGGACAAATTCGTTCCAAGGCCAAGGACACAGACCCGGTGGGCCTGCGCCCGGTGGAGATCCAGGCAGATTTCTCCGGGGACTATCTGCAACTGGTGCGCTTTATCAATTCGCTCGAGCGCGACCCGCTGTTCTTTATCATTGACAGCGTGGACCTGGGAGGGGAGCAGTCGGGCGTGGTCAAGCTGCAATTGAAACTGGAGACTTATCAGAAGGCAAGCGGCTAAATGCAGCTGGGAACCGAAAACCGGAACAAGACCATTGCGGCGGTCGCTTTGGCGATCATAGCGCTGGTGATGGTCGTGGTGCGCTTTTTCCCCAGCTCGCCGGCATCGGCCAAGACTCCCACTCCGGTCGTGGCCTCCCCAACGGGGGGACGGCAGACGATGGCGGTAAGGCCGAGGTCGGCGAAGAAGTCTGGCAGCGCAGCCCGTTCGCTTGATCCCACCCTGCGCTACGACTGGCTGAAGGCCAGCGAGGACACCCAATATAAGGGTACGGGACGAAACATCTTCCGGGCCGAAATGGAGATTCCGAAGATCATCATTACGCCGATAAAGAAGCAGCCCGATCCGATCGTCCAGCAGGGCCCTCCTCCCCCGCCGCCCATCAATCTCAAGTTTTTCGGTTTTGCCAGCAAGCCGGGCCAGCCCAAAAAGATTTTTCTTTCCCAGGGTGAGGACGTTTTCATTGCCGGAGAAGGCGACATCATCGATCGCCGCTACCGGATTCTGCACATCACGCCGGTCTCGGTGGAAGTGGAAGATGTGCTGAACAATAACCGGCAGAGCATTCCGCTGACCCAGGGGTAGAAGCGGTCGTCGGTCGTCAGTCTTCAGTCGTCAGGGCTTTGGTCGTTGGCCCTTGGTCGTTGGCAAAGGCGCGCTACCTATGATTGCTCCGACCCAGAAGGCTGCTCTAAGAGACAAGTAATGACTCAGGACAAAATGCCAGCGCTCACGCTCAAGGCGAACGGCCAAGGACCAACGGCCAAGGGCCAACGACCAGAATCCGACCAACGGCCAACGGCCATCCATCGCCGCCACTCCGAGCGCGGCTACATCCTGCTCATGCTGATGCTGTTCGTGACCTTGATGGTGATTGCCGCCGGCGTGGTCGCGCCCACCATGGCTTTCCGGGTGCGGCGCGATCGCGAAGAAGAGATGATCCACCGGGGAACGCAGTACTCCCGGGCGATTCAACACTATGTCAAGAAAACCGGGCGCTACCCCAGCCGCCTCGAAGACCTGGAGAACACCAACAATATTCGTTTCCTGCGCCGGCGTTACAAAGACCCCATTACCGGCAAGGATTTCAAATTGCTGCACGTCGGAGAAGTCCAACTGACCAGTTCGCCCGGCATAGCCGGAGCCAGTGCCATCGGGGGCCCCGCAGCCCAGGCGGGGGGTGCGGCCCTTCAGGGAGCAGCCAGCACCATGCTCGGAGGAGCGGCCACCCAGAGTGCGCCGGGTGCTGCCGCGGCCACTGCTGCAACTCCGGGCACCAACCCAGCCGGTGACCCGGGCTCGGACGCGACCGCGGCCAACCAGGATTCGCCGGATGCGGCCAAGCCCGACTCCAGCCAATCAACCAGCGGAATTGGCAGCAACCAGCTGTCCAGCACGGTTTTCGGCGGAGGCCCCATCGTGGGCGTGGCCAGCGTCAGCAAGGCCCTCACGATTCGCGAGTTCAATCACAAGAACCACTACAACCAGTGGCAGTTCATCTACGATCCCACCATGGACCGCGGCGGCCTGATCACCACACCGGCGCAGCCTGCGCTACAGTCGGTGGTCCCGCTGCAGCAGCAGAACTCATCCAGTCCGAATTCACCCGGAACTCAGGGCTCTTTTGGCGGGATGCAGAGCACGCCGCCGGCGCAGCCGACCCAGCAGCCGCAACAATAACAAAGACCTAAGGGCGGATGAGGACAGGTTTGACGGGCGAGGACGCCCTCCATTACTGATTGATTTTACCTTTTTCGCATCGACAATCCGTTCCAGTTCAATCACCGCAATCCATTGATGATTGCGGGTCTCGTTGTAGACCACATTCCCACCCAGGACCTGGGCCGCGGCGGCAGGTGCGAGATCGCGATGGTAGTCGAAAAATCGCTCCTTCCACTCCTGCCACAAAAGCCAATTCTGCAGCATGGGATGGGGGGGCTCATATTTCGTAGAGAACACGAGCGCGACTTCAAAGTCGGAACGGACATCATTCGAGCGGGCGTCGGCCGCCGACATAAGTTGCTCCAGCGCGAAATGTTCAATGCGTACTACCCGCATGGGGCGGGTCACGTAGCCCAGATACGGATGCGTCAGCTCGTCACTGGCCGGCCAGGCAGTCAGGACCCGCGCCATGGGATACCGCACTTCCAGAAATTCTTCGGCATGCTGGTGCAAACGGATGTAATCCCAGTAAGCCAGATTGTCTTCCGGAGCGAACCCATATGGTGGATTGATGAACCATCCCGCCACGAACATCAGGGCCACGATCGCGGCCACGCCACGCCACAAGCGCACTCTGCGCCAGAGGGTGGAAATGCAGACCAGAATCACCAGGGGCACCACCGGCAACATGTAGCGCGCCAGTTCCGCGCCGCCGACCACCGCCATGGCGAGAACATACGCCACAACCACCGAGAGCATGGCAAACTGCGCGTCCAGAGCAATGCGCGGACGCTCTCCACTGTGTTCGCGCAGCGGAGGCAGCCACATGGCAAGCAGCGCGGCCAGGGTCAGAAGCAGAAGATGAAAATAACCTATGGTCTGCCACAGGCGCACCAGTAATGCCAAAAGAATTCGCAGAGGCTGCAGCGTCGCTTCGACGTTGTAGCGGAAGAATTCCGGATTGCCGAAAACAAATCCCGTCCTGCGGTAATGAAAGACGTACCAGGCCACGAGCGGAATCATCGGAAGCAGAAGCCAGGCAGGCTGCCGGAATCTTTGCTGCGGCAAATTCCCTCCCTCCCAACTCCGCCAGCGCTGCGGTATCAGGCTCCAGGCAAACAGGGCCAGGGGCGCCAGGATCGCGGTCTCTTTGGTCAAGCTGGCGAGCGAGAACCAGAGCGCGGTGTCCCGTCCCCTGCCCTTCATATAAGCGTTCAGTCCCCAGAACGTAAGCCCCGCAGCAGCCAGGTCGAGATGAAACAGAGAGCTTTGCGCGAAGAAGACGGGATAGAGCGCGGTCAGGATTGTGGTCGTCGCCGCGACTTCGAAGTTGGCCAAGGTTTCCGCCAACCGGAACAGGCCGAGCAGGGCGAACGAGGATGCCAGCAGCATGGCGGTCCGGGTGACGCTAGGCGCGAAACCAGCCAGCTTCCACCACAACGCCAGATAGGCCATCAGCAGCGGCGGGTGCGCGTTGGAAACGCTGGAGTGCGGAATCGGACTGCCGGTTAGCAGCAGGTCGCGGGCGGCGGGTACGTAGTATCCGGCTTCGTCCCAGAAATACGGCAATCGCAGAAGGGGGGCATGCAGCGCCATGAGCGCCACCAACGCGACGGCAAAGACAAGTCCAGGGTGAACGCCTCGCGAAGGGTGGTCAACGGTTGTCAATGCGGTGGATGGATACTCTGTCTGCCGGGCTAGTGCACCGGACCGGGAGCCATCATACGCGGATCCAGCTTGATCTCACCAAACGTGCTCTCATACCCAGCCACATTCTGCTGCAGGATGGCGGACAGCGCTTTGGCCTGCTGCGGGCTCAAATAAATCCCCTGAAAATTATTGACTTCCACCTGGGACTCGCTTTGCTGCTGCAAGGTGCCAAATACCAGAAAGAAATCCCACACATTCACTCGCACCTGCACGCTGTTGGCGTAGGTCTCGCGATAGTCGGGAGTATTGGTCAGTCGGATGTTGGGCTGAGTTGGGTTCGACATAAGAGTGCAAGTGTAACGGGATTGTGCCGGGGAAACAACGAGCAGGCAAACCGCGTAGACCCGGACGCCCTCGTCCGGGTGGGCGAGCGAAGCTCACCTTGGAACTTGCCGACGAAGGAAAGTCTCTTGCGGGACTTCGCTCCGCCGGGCGGACGAGGCGTCCGCCCTACGTGGGCTTTGGTCAGGCAAGGTCCGCAGTAACGCGATCGACCGCCCTGATTCCGGGCAAACCAAAGATCGAATGCGCAGCGTCCTTGCGGGAATGATAGGTTATACGAACCCAGAAACCCTCGGTTGCCAAGAACTGTGGAATCGCCTGGGTATGGATTGTGTGGCAGGCACGGTAAGGGACAAACAGAAGATGACAATCAGCAGACGCGAGTTCATCGCGAGAATCGCGCAGGCCGGCGGCTACGGTGCCGCCTTCATGACCATGCATTCCCTGGGACTTCTGGGCATGGTTGAGACCGAGCAGGGGAAGGACTTTCCGCTGCCCCCAACGACCGGGCGCGGAACGAAAGTGATTATTCTCGGCGCCGGAATTGCAGGACTGGTCTCCGCCTATGAGATGCGACGGGCCGGGTTCGACTGCACCGTGCTGGAAGCGCGCGAGCGTCCAGGCGGACGCAACTGGACCCTGCGTGCCGGATCGAAGCTGGTCTTGAATGATGGAACATCGCAGACTTGTACTTTCGACGAAGGAAATTACTTCAACTGCGGCCCGGCCCGTCTGCCTTCCATACACAAGACCATGCTGGGCTATTGCAACGAACTGGGAGTGGAACTCGAAGTCGAAGTGAATTCCTCGCGCAGCACGCTGCTGCAGAATGACAACGTCTTTGACGGCAAACCTATCCGCCAGGGGCAGGCCATCAATGATTCCCGCGGGCATGTCGCCGAACTGCTGGCCAAGTGTGTGCAACAGGGTGCGCTCGATCAGGCTTTCACTCGCGACGACTACGCCGCGGTCATGGAATTTTTGAAAACCTATGGCGCCCTGGGAAACAATTACGAATACAAAGGCTCGTCGCGCTCCGGCGATCAGCAACGACCCGGCGCGGGCGATCAGATCGAAATCCCCCGCGCGCCGCTTTCTTTCCCGGAACTCGTCAAGTCGAACTTTTGCCAGCCCATGCTTTTTGAAGAAGTGCTCGACATGCAGGCCACAATGTTCCAGCCGATTGGCGGCATGGACCGGATTCCTTACGCGTTCGCGCTGTCTCTGGGTGATGTTGTCCGCTATAACTCGCCGGTCACCGAAATCAGAAAAACAACCGACGGAGTCAGGGTGCTGTACCGCAAAGGGGAATCCGGTCTGGTTGAGTCGGTGGAGGCGGCCTATTGCATCTGCGCGTTGCCGCCAAGCATTCTCAGGACCATACCCAACGACTTCGCACCGCGCGTGAAGTCGGCGATCGAGCAAGTCATCTACGACTCCGCCTACAAGATTGCATGGGAGTCGCGGCGCTTCTGGGAGCAGGACGGCGACGGGATTTACGGTGGCATCTCGTTCCTCACGACCGGTCTTATCAATTTAGTCTGGTATCCCAGCGCGAAGCTGATGTCGAAACGCGGCGTGCTACTGTCCGGCTACGCCGTGGAGAACTGGATCGATTTCGGCAAGCTGCCAAGCCATGAGGCGAAGATTGCGGCTTCCAGAGCCGCGGTGGAAAAACTGCATCCCGGCAAGAGCCGGGAACTGGAGAAGCCGATTTATATTTCCTGGGGCAAAGTGCCTTATAACCTGGGATCATGGGTAAGTCGCGGACCCGTGTTTCCCGCCCCGGCCGACGCCCCTTACTTTCATGGCCCTTACCCGGAACTCATCGTTCCCGACGATCGGATTTATTTCGCCGGGGACCACTGCAGTCACATTATCGGCTGGCAGGAAGGGGCAGCCCTGGCAGCCCAGAGGGCGATCACAATGGTCGTCAGCCGGCTAAGACACACGTAGGGGCGGACGCCCTCGTCTGCCCGGCGGAGCAAAGCTCCGCCAGCCCTCCCTGAAGTCCACAAATTACAGGCGAGCTGCGCTCGCCCGCCCGGACGGGGGCGTCCGGGCCTACGCAGGCCTGCCATTACTGCGCCCGCAGGCGCAGGAATAAAATTCCACCTACCGGGTGCCGGCCGTAGGACGGCTGCAACGCGTCCGGAACCCCGTGCCAGGTCAACTGCCCGCCCAGCGCCGTGGAGAGGTGCGGAATGTGGCCGACTTCCCGCTCGTAGCCGGCGGTGTATGCCTGGACCCGAGTGAAATACCGTTCGCTGAATCCGGGTGGCTCGGCGCCGCTGTCAAGTAAGAGCGCATTGGTGCGGTCCACATTTTCAATACGAGTCCAGGCATAGTTGCGGTCGAGAAATCGCACCGTCGATTCCAGCAGATAGCTGTTGCCCACGTTGCCTCCCGCAACATCCTGGTTCCTGCCCCACAGTAGGAGCGAGGCCCAGTTACCTCTGGGCAAAGGACGGTTGTATTGGATCGACGCCGTCATGCGCCTGATGTCCTCGGAGGGGGCAAGCTCCTCCGGGCTGTGCAACTGCGCGATGGAATACTGCAGGCTCCAGTTCTGTCCGGGATTCGCGGTCACCCGGGCTGACCACGAGTCGATCCGGCCGGAGTTGATGTTCCAGCGCAACTCGTCAGGCTCGCGCCCATGAAACCCAGAGGCTTCCACGCGCAGGCCGCGGTGAGTAATGCCCAGCGTGATGACATCGGCTGCAATATGCGTGGAGTCCTGAAAATGGTGTCCCAGCGGCGCAATGGGATCTTCTGACGCCGAGGCGCGATGAGGATAGGCCACCGGCCCCATCGCCGGATCGCCCATGGGGGCGGCGTACACAGACACCAGCGTATGCTCTGAAATCTTGTAGTCGTACATGGCGGCCAGCTCCATGAGAAAGTCATGGGGATGCTGCCCATCCACAATGGGACGGCCGAAGGCAGTTTCGCCTTCCTGGAAAAGCTCCGGGTAGCGCCGGTCTGAAACGGTCGCCGGCTCGAAGCTGACCATGGTCCTGAGGGTCAGCGTGCCCTTGCCGAATTTTCGCTGTGCCATAGGCATCCACCAGTTGGTGGAAAACAATTTGTCGCGGCCTCGGGGCCCGCTCTGCTGCACTTCGCTCAGAAAACCTTCGCCATGAAACATCAGCGTCCAGCTTCCCCAGGTCGTCATGAACATCTGGAAAGGCGTGGAGTTGGGCTCGGCGTCCGAGCCTGACGTGGCATGCTGCAGCAAAGATGAAATGAATGAGTACGATTTCATGTCCATGTGGCGATGGTCCGTTTCTTCCTGTGCCATTCCCGGCATGGATGGATTTTGATCTGACATGTTCCTGTCATGGCTGTCACCCTGCGCCACAGCAAACCGGCTTGAAGACAGCAACCATGTAACTGCGAGCGCAAGTAAAAGCATTTTCCGCACCGATGCTTTCTCCTTCCCATGACGAATTGGGTGCCCAGTCCGGCCGGGCGTGGCGGATTTGGGTGGAGCAGTGCTGTATCAATCGCGACTCTCCGTGACGGCCTTATCCGCTGGGCGAAGGCATACCTCCACTCGAACGGCTGCCCCCATAAGGTTTAGAGGGAAATACAGAGCCTGGTGTGGTTCTAGATGCGAAGAGGAAGCAGGTCCGGTGGGTCGGCAGACGGGGTCACCACCTGCCTGACAATTTGAAGCGCGGCGGGCGGTGCGAAAATATGAGTCCGGACAACTGGCGTGGTGAAGTCAGCGGAATTCGGTTGTGAAGCGGTTGAGCTTTGCAGTATGGCCGAATCGTGTCCGCTCTGGCAGCACCGGTAGCTCACCGGCTGAGGACCGGGAACCGCCCCCTGATGCTGGTGGCAGCCGGCGGGCGGTGCCGGCCCCATCATCACGGATACATCCTGTCGCGCCAGCGGGACCAGAATCATCGCCGCCAGCAGCAGGAGGGTAAGCCAGTTTGGATTCGATCTTGACACGCTGGTTTGAATGATATCAGCACAGGCGTCGGGTAAAATAGGCGCAAGCCGGGATGGCGGAATTGGCAGACGCGTTGGACTTAGGATACTGTGCTGCATGGATGCACCCAAGCGCACGATGACGCAAGTAACTGAAACGACAAGGACCGACGCATTGGACTTGGGACTGAACGACGCACCACATGGCACCAAAATGAAAGACCAAGTGCCACCACAACTGCCACCGCCGACGATTGAACAAATCATTTCCACTTTAATAAGTCAGGTCGCCTACGGCAAAGACCACCTAGTAGTAGCCAGGGGCCTTGTCAATTCTGAGCCGGTGGTTCTTACGGCGGCCGCGATCTTTTTCGGAATGAGCATAGATGCCCATTTCTATGCCTCGCAGATGCATGCTGCCAGACTTCACGATTCGACGCGTGGGGCGTTAACGGTAGGGACCTTGCTGAAGCGTGCGAAAGAAGAGGCGGGTACGGCGAAATATGGAAGCGCCGATGATGTCAGAGCAGCAATCGCATCTTCCAAGAAAATCCTGTCTGAGCTTGCTGGACCGTTGAAAGCCTTAACCATCCGTCGAAACGTCTGGTTAGCTCACACTGATCCGAGTACGATCACCGACCCACTAAAGGTCGCGGCGGCCGCCGCCGGGCACTTTCCGGACTTGGACGTGATATTTGGTCGGACCGGTGACATCGTGAATAAATTCTCGGGGCTGTATCGAGACATCTTCGTCGGCGATTTTAAAATCCTCGGTCAGACAGACTACGAAAAGGTAATTGAATTTGTTTCAGCCGCAATAGCCGAGCGATAACATAGACGCCCATCGATGTGCTAAGATGCCCCGCAACAGCGGTGGGACAAACCATGGAGTCCTGGGCCTCACTCCAGCACGAATTGCTGCCCCGCGGCTTCCATGCCGCGGTCTACGCCGCCATCCATTGCCGCGAGCACGGACTGTTTCGGGTGGGCCTGGCCTATGGCACCGCCCGCCACCCCTGCCCTACCTGCAACCGAATGTGCCGGCCCCGATTCCTGGCGCTCGGCCTGACCCGGCGCCCGCTCCCGGTCATCGAGCAGTCCAATGGGGTGAAATTGAAAGCGCCCATAGGCGCGACCTACGTAAAGCTGATCACGCCCGCGTGCTCGAAGTTTGAGCGCGAAGTTCGCCGCCGCAAGCTGAAGCTGGATGACCAGAAAAGTTTGCTGGAGTCAGTCCCGCTGCGGACGTGGGCTGAGAAGCACCGCTTCCGCGCTTACATCCCCAGCGAGCTACTGACAGCGTGGCGCTTGCCGGTTCCCGAAGCACGGGTCCCCGACATCGCCCTAGACTAAGTGCCCGGGCGTTGCTTGTCTTTGCCTGCCTGAATTACGCGTTCCCCTTGAAAGTCCCAGACGCGCCTAAGTGATCGGTTTGGGGTTCACACCTGTCTAGTGCCGGTCGTGATCACGGTCATGATCGTGGTCGTCATGACGGTTGTGACGCCAGTCCCAATATTGCTTTTGCTCGTCCCGATTCAATTTGCGAAAGTCGCGGTTATCGCGATGATTTTCGACGATCCACCGCTGGTAGCGGTCCTTTTCATTGCGGTCCCAGCGATGAGAATCGTTGTAGTACGGGTCGTGATAGGTTCGGGCTGCGCAACCGGTAGTCACGGCGGGCGCGAGGAATGCGGCGACCAATAGAAGCGAACTGAGATAGCGGAATCCAGAATGCATAGCGACATGCCTCCTTTGACAATGGAGGGCAGCAACAGTCTACAAAGTCCTTCCGACCCGCTCGGGCCGGGGCGTCGAAACCCCTGGGCACCTGACTTACGCTTCGTGCCTTACCGCTGCCCATTCCAAGGTGAAAACTTAATTGACTCGCATCCAGACCGCCGTGATCCGTGTCACCGATGGACGTGACGATGATTACGTGCCTAATGGGACAAAGTGGGACGAACAGTGGATTTCTGTGCCTCCACGCTTTTCCCTGCAACGCAATTCCTCAAACTCGCCAGGAATTCATGCGGCAAGACTGCCGTGGCGGAGTGCGCTGACTGTGGGACCGCTATCTGCTCTGACTGCTGTACGGAGTGCTGCGGAGAGTCATTCTGCGCCCAGTGCTACGATTACCACGTCGCGCATTCATGCCTAAGGAAGCCCGTCCAGAACGAACGCCATTATCCTACTCTTGGTTCGACTGACAAATTCGCAGGGGAGTAAACGTAATGGAACTAGAGAAAGTTGATCCGGCAAGAAATTAACTACTTGGCCGACCGAGCCGTTGATGAACTCATCAAAGATTCAGAATCCGGGCGCATCCGCCAAAACCGTGAACTCGCAGAAATCATCATGGCCTGCATCCGTGATACAGCCCCTCGCCATTTGGAAACCCTGAAATGGCTATTAGACCAGCGGGCGCTGGAGAGGCCAGACCTGGAACACAAGCATCCGGACTTCCGAGAACCGAACCAAAGGTGATGCGGTGATCCTTGCTATGGCGCGGGCATGAACCAGGCGGATTGATCGTGCGCCAAGTACCGACAAAGCACCTGAGAAGATAAGTACTCATTTAGTGCATTTTTTTGGCATCGACGTTCCCTGTCTATCACTCATTTGTGCAATTGCTTTCTCCTCTTATGGTGGCAAATGAATTGCGCGGCAGCACGGGTGCCAACTTCCTACACCTTCGAGCCGAACGGGTCTGGTTCGCGTATTGTACTCATCGATTTTCTTCGAGGCCTTTGCCTCGTGGTGATGACAATCGACCACCTGCCGGAAACGTTCATAAGAAAGTTTACTTGGCAGGGGTTCGGGTTTTTCTCCGCTGCTGAATGCTTCGTATTTTTGTCGGGACTGGTTGCCGGCAGAGTTTATGGCCGTATAGCAGTCACCAAGGGGCTCGCTACACTGCGGCAGCGAGCTTTACGGCGAGCGGTCATCCTTTACTTTACAAACGCTGTAATGGCGACCTTGATGATCCTCGCCGCCGGGGAAGGGTTTGTGACACTGGGGCCAGGGTTTCAACCCAGCTGGTCCCTATGGAGCAAGCTCATGCTCTTCATTGCATCCCCGGTTAACGCCGATATTCTACGAATGTATTGCATCTTCGTCGTGTTGCTCCCGGGTGTGTGTTGGGCGTTGATGAATAATCGGGTTTACCACCTGGCGGCGATAAGCGGGGTTCTGTGGGTGACGGCGTCGCAGGGATACGGGATGACAGCATTGCCAGCAGGAACCGGGTATTTCGACATCATGTCCTGGCAGTTATTGTTCGTTGCGGGTACATATTTCGGTTTTACTCCCGTACCGAACCTCAGAAAGCTCGGCACACCAACCTTCTGGACGGCTGTTTGTCTTACTGTGGTAGGAACGTTTTTCGTCGTTCGCCGCTGGCACTTCTTGACGGGACAACCGTGGTCTCCGTACTTTGAATGGCTCTTCCGATGGAAACGTACGCTACCCATTGGGTGCCTGCTTAATTTCGCCGCTTTCTCCGCTGTTGTCTATCGTTTCCGCCGCCCCCTCACCGCCGCAGTAGAAACCGTGCCCGGCAAAGCTATCGTTTTCCTAGGCCAACACTCTCTGCAAGTATTTGTATGGAGCGTGTCGGCGACGATGTTGGTGAGTGGGGACGAAGTTCGATTGATCGCGCCATCTTCTGAGGATTACCGACTAGCGACGACAGGATTGATTCTTGCTAGTTGCTTCGTCCCAGCTTGGTTGCATGCTCAGTGGCGTGCTCTTCGCCACAAGATGTCAGATTCGCTTTCAGCAGAGGCAATTGGTTAATCGAAACAGGCACTAGCCTCAGCCCTTGATTCAGGTAATTCTGGAGCGGGAAATGCATAACTGCGACATGAAGGCGGCGCTTCTCACTCACTCGCACGCGGCTGGAATCTCTCGCCGCATTGCGGACACTCCATCCGCTCAAAATCCACCCGCTTGACCTGATCCGGCGTGATCGTGAAACCGCACTTCGGGCAAGTCTTGTCTAGGAGCCCGTCCGAGAATTGCTTTTTGAAAGGGGTTGCAGCGACCGAGAACCGAGTTGTGAAAACAGCCAGTCAGAGTTCTCCCCACGAAGCTCGGAGCAATGCTCGTAGAAGGGCTTCCCGAGAGCAGACCTCACCTTTAGGAGTGGCCTCTCTTGCTCTCTTTTATCTCTATCCATAGCAGAGCCGGTGTAACTTCAGAATGTTGTGCGTGAGACAGATCATGGCCCACTCCCCTTGCACCTTCTCCAGACCACGCAAGAGAAACTGCCGGAAGCCGCGCGCTTGTTTGATCTGTCCAAACACCGGCTCCACGACCGTTTTGCGCCTGGAGTAGATGGCCGCCCCCACCTTGGTCTGCAGTTTCCGGCGCATGCGGTCCACTCGCGTCGCTCCCTGGGGAAGCGGCCCCCGCGGGCCCGGCTGCTGGCGGTCCCGATAAGACTCCCGGTCGGTGGCGATGAAGCCTTCGATCTTTTTCTTCTCCAAATACTGCAAATTCGCCTCCGAGCAATACCCACTGTCGGTCATAACTGCCTGCGGCGTATGTCCCGCTTGCTGGCGGATGGCTTCCAGCGTGGGCTGCAGCTGTTGTTTATCATTGGCGGCTTGCGTCACCCTCTGCCCCACTATCCATTGGAAATCCGGTTCCACCGCAATCTGGGCGTTGTAGGCCTGCACAAACCCGTCCGCCCCGGGCAGGATGCGCGACTCCGGATCAGTGAAGTTATATTGCATCTTGGCCTCGGGCTTGGCCTTCTCCTCCGGCTCGTCCTTACTCTTGGCCTGCTCGCGCGCCCGCTCTTCCAACGCCCGTTTGGCTTCGCGGATCCGCTGCAGTCGCGTCTCTCGCCGCGCCAACTCCGCCGGCAACTCGTCGCCTCTGCGATCGGGCCCGTAGCGCGCGTCCTCTTCCGCATCCGTGGCCTCGGCTTGCTCCAACAGCCGCTTCACCTCTTCTTTTAAGCGCTTTTCGTCTTCCTGCATCCGCCCGTAACTCATAGCCTTGTGCTTACTCGCATTGGCCTTCACTTTGCTCCCATCCAAGACCACTCGTCCCAATTTCATCGTCCCCGCCTGCAACGCAATCTGCAGCACTTGATCAAACAGTCCTTGCAGCGCCCCCAGATGCAGCTTCCGAAAGTCCGAGATCGTCCGGAAATCCGGTTGGTTCCCCGCTGCCAACACCCGAAAACCCACATCCTCGCTCAACTTCTTCTGCATCCGGCGCGAGGAAAACACCCCGACACAGTAGCCATAAATCAAAATCTTGGTCATCATCCGCGGATGGTACGGTGGCTGACCGCGCTCTTCCTCCTCGTATACCGACTCGATTGCGCTCAGATCCAGTTGTTCCACCACGTCGGAGACGAAATACGCCAAGTGATCTTCCGGCAACCAGTCGCGCAGACTCGGGGGTAACAGCAAATCTTGCTCAGGCAGGTAGGCGCGGTAAGTTTTTCCCATATCTGAAACTTGGCATATCTACCTGTGAGTTTCAATCCAAATCAGCGGCTCACGTTGAATACTCGGACACCCTCCTAGCGATGCCTGGACTTTCGCGGTTTATTTTTCGTGATCGGGGCATTCCTCTACAACCTCGCCTGATGCTTGGAAAAGTGCTACCATCGTCCGCTCAAATTCCTCTTTGGCTTTCGGCCCTTCCTAGTATTCAGGTTTCATAAGGTCCAGTCTAGCACTCGATTTACTAAGGCCTAGTGGTTCCCCAGTTCCACAAATGGAGATATTTCATGCATTCCACATTTGCGATGATCAGCGTCTTGTTTGCTGTTTCGCTCGGATCTGCCCAAAACCCCATCACTCAGAAAGAGGCTTGTAAGCGATTCATGCCAGCCGTTGTTCGTATTGACGTGGCAGATGGAAAGGCAACTGGCTTCATCATCTCCCCAGACGGTTGGATCTTGACCGCTGCCCATGTCGTATTGGACCCGCAGACTGGCGAACGACGCAGCGCTGTGGCTGTTTCGATTCCAGACGGTACTTCCCCACTCGCCGAGGTATTTATTGACAAAGATTCGGTAATCCGAGACTTTGCCTTGCTTAAAGTCGATGGGAAAAACTTTCCCTTCCTCCAACTCGCGGCCGATGAAGAAATCTCTCCAGGTTCCGACGTTACGATCATCGGATATCCTTTCGCTGCCGAAAGCAAATACAGCACCAGCATAAACACCAAGTTTTGCCTTTCTGGGATGGTCGCAGCCACAGACACCATTGCGGATCATGGCATCAACGTTGATGCCATTTATTTTCAAGGCCCAGCTGTAAAGGGAATCTCCGGCGGACCAGTCATCTCTCGTGATACTGGGCATGTCATCGGAATTCAAAGCCAACGGCTGGCTGGCATCGGGCCGGGCCTCGATGCTGTTAGGTCTATTTTGCAAAATGGTCCAGCTCCGGGTGTTCAGGTAGAGATGCATTTCGCAGGAGTGAATGTCGGCCCCACTATCGTTGAGTTGATCAACGTTTTGGATAGGCATCTGGCCAATGGACTCGGCGCGGCCACTGGCGCAGATGACGCCGCCATAGCGCGTCAAGAAATTGTTTGAAGTTAGTGCATCTGCCAAGTTCAAACTGTCAACGCCTTCAGGGAAGAGAGGCCAGGGTGATCGCAGCGAAGGCTGACCAACATCGGAACCCGCGCCGCGTGCTGGCGGATTTGTTAAATCTTCCAACGCCCGGCCGGCCGGATTACGCAGAGGCTAATGCGGCTTTTGACCGCCGATATGGAGAGCTTCGCCGGGGACAACTGCAAGGGACTCCAGCAGCAATCTCGGGAATGTTTCGCCGGGCGTGGGAACATCGCGACGCGCCAAGTGGACATGATGAAATAAACCTGTATCTTGGCGGCATTCTGAACGGTCCCATTGAAGGAAAGCCCACGGCGCTCTATATAAATATTGTCGATGGCACAGTGACACCCGAGCCCCGCGATCTGCTCGATGCCTTAGCTGTGGAGTTTCTCCATTCCTACAGGTCAATTGCGCCGTGCGAGCGCGAAGGCTGCAGCAGATTATTTATCCGGGAATTTCCCAACGACCGCTATTGTTCGCGACGACATGCTGACGAAGCCCGTCGGACCGCGCAGCGCGACTGGATGCGGAATCATCGAGCACAGCAAAAACAGCAGAAAGCAAAAACCGGTAAGAAAAGGAAAACAGCATGAAAAAGCAACGAGGCGTATTTGAGAAGGTTCCAGGCTCGGGCGTTTGGTGGATACAATATTTCGACTCCGATGGTAAGCGTCGCCGAGAAAAGATCGGCTCCAAGAAGGCCGCCATGAACGCGGTGGAATCACGCCGCACCAAGGCCCGCGAGGGTATTAAGGTGCCTCAGAATCTTCGTGCCGTGGTCCGCGTCGCGGATTTGGCGCCCGCCCTGGCGCGCGACTATCGTGTCAATGAGAAAAAGTCCCTTCGATCAGTGGAGCACCGCCTGCATAAGCATGTCCTGCCCTTTTTTGCCAGCATGAAGGCAGACAATGTCGGGACAGATGATCTGAACAGATACGTCGATACGCGGCGAAATGCCGGCGCGGCAAACGGAACCATCAATCGCGAACTGGCTGCCTTGAAGCGAATCTATAATCTCGCCCGCACCAGCACCCCGCCGAAGGTGCAGGAAGTGCCAGTGTTCCCGCACTTGAAAGAGAGCCCGCCGCGAAAGGGCTTTGTGGAAGATCGACAATACGAAGCGCTGACCGCGGGCGCGGGCGAATTGTGGCTTCGGGCGATTCTTGCGGTGGCGTACACCTTCGGCTTCCGGCGCAGCGAGTTGCTGAGCTTGAGAGTTCGCCAGGTTGACCTGCTCGCCGGCACCATTCATCTAGATCCGGGAACTACCAAGAACGATGATGGTCGCACCGTCAAAATAACGAAGAAGTTTGGGAGCTTTTAGCGGAGTGTATACAAGGCAAGGAGCCGGACGACCATGTCTTCACGCGATCAGGCAATGAACCAGTGCTGGACTTCCGCGCCGCATGGGCCAGCCTTACGACCGCGGCTGAGTTGCCTGGACTTTTGTTCCATGACTTGCGACGTTCCGCTGTGCGGAACATGGTGAGGCGAGGCGTTCCTGAAACGGTGGCGATGAAAATCTCAGGTCACAAGACGCGCAGCGTGTTTGACAGGTACGATGTGACCAGTGGCGCTGATCTTGAACAGGCCGCAGCCAGAATCGAAGCTGGACGGCAAACCGAGGCTCCAAGTGCCACCACAACTGCCACCAGCCCTGTAATGGCCTCTGAGCCGGTGGCACATGTTGTTCAGTAAGTTGTTTAGTTTTATGATGATTAGATTACATGCCGGGATGGCGGAATTGGCAGACGCGTTGGACTTAGGATCCAATGCCCAAAAGGCGTGCAGGTTCAAATCCTGTTCCCGGCACCACTCTTCGCGGCGGTAAAAACAGCGAACCTCAGCGGCTAAAGCCCGACTGACCGATGCCGGGTGATGGCACGAATGCGGTCGTGCCGTTCCCAGTCATGCCCTTCCACGAAACTCAGGCGCGTTCAAATTTCTGCCACAAGCGTTCCGGCCCGAGCGAGGTGCTCAGGGCTGGACTGCGTTCAATCCCAGATAAACTGCCCAGCCTGCGATTACCAGGATCATCGCTCCGGAAACCGCACCCAGCATTTTCACCACAGGAGTGATCTTGTTTACCTTGGCCATGAGTTCCATCTGGTCTTTTGCCATTGCTGAGGCAGAATCATCGAGGAAAAGTTGATCGTCCTCCTGCATGGTCAGGGTGCTGCGGTAAATGAGGAGGACAATTAGAACGGCGGTGAGAGCGCCCCACACGATCAGCAGCCATAGCAATCCCGGAGTCATAGACCACCTCGGTACTGATGTCGAGCCGGTCCCGAAGGCTGTTCGGATAAATTGTGGTTGTGGCCCCCACAACCAGCTTTCGGACAAGGGCCCCAATGCGGAATTATAGACCTGTTGGCAAGATCCGGCGCGTTTTTTAGGCGTGCTTCGCCGGTGTGGCTAATCTCATCTAATGGGCAGGTAGGGAGTTAACCGGGAACCTGCCTGGAAACTGTTGTGGCCCGACTTTACGAGGTGCGCCAGCATCCCACTTTGCTATAATAATGAACGAGTCCTTTCAAGGAGATACCCATGGCTACGACGACAACCCCGGAAGTGAAGCCCGCAGAGACGAAAAAGGCGCCTATCAGCCTGACCCCCAATGCCATTGCCAAGGTCAAGGAAACCATGGCGCAACAGAACCCCGTCCCGGCCGGCTTGCGGGTGGGGGTGGTGGGAGGTGGTTGCTCCGGTTTCTCCTATTCCATGCAGTTTGAAAACGGCGCCGGCATGATGGACAAGGTTTTCGACATGGATGGTCTGAAGGTGTATGTGGACGCTACTTCCGTGATGTACCTGAACGGCTGCGTCGTCGATTACGTCGAGACCCTCGAGGGAGCCGGCTTCAAGTTCGAAAACCCGAACGTGAAGAGCACCTGCGGCTGCGGATCTTCGTTCAGCGTGTAAACTTTTGGAATTTCCCAAGAGCCTCGTCGCCCAGCGACGGGGCTTTTGCTTTGATGGAGGACGCCTTGCCCGTCCCGCCGGGCGGGGACGCCCAGCCTCCACGTCTGCTAGATTCCCATCAGGTGGCAGGAATGAGTTTTTACCACCAGCCACACTTCTCTTCCCGGCTGGAGATGAAGCGAATCCCGGGCGGCCAGCGTGAGATGGACTTCCATCTCTACCCCGCAATTGACCTTCGCCACCACGATCACATCACGCTGCGCCAGCGAGACCACCTGCCCGGGAATGATGTTGCGGGCGCTCAAACCGCTGGGCTGAGTTGACGCCAGCAGGATATCTCCCGCGCCGATCCCGATTCTCAGCGCCGAACCAACGTCGGCCCGCACCAGCGGCGTCTCCAACTCAACCTTGCTTCCGGACAGCTGGCATACCATTGTGCCTCGGTCTTCGTGAGCGGCAACGACTGTGGCATTGAAGATATTCTCGAAGCCGACCAGCTGCGCCACCGTTTCAAGGCGCGGCGCCCGCATCACCTGATGCGGCGTCCCGCGCGCGATGGCGCGGCCATTTTCCAGTACGATCACCTGCTCACCCAGCGCGAAAACCTCTTCCCGGCTGTGCGTGACATACACGATAGGAATGCGATGCTCCTGGTTCCAGGCGCGCAGATCATCGACAATCTTCGATTTGGTGGCTGCATCCAGCGCAGCCAGCGGCTCATCCAGCAAAAGGATTGCGGGATCGATCACCAGGGCGCGGGCCAGCGCGACTCGCTGGCGCTCGCCGCCGGAAATCTGCCCGGGCCGGCGCGCGCGCAGATGCGCGATGCGGAACGACTCCAGGATGGCGGCGCTGCGCCGCCTGCGTTGCTCACCGCTGAAGCCCGTGAGCCCGTACTCGACGTTGCCCTCGACCGTCAGGTGGGGAAACAGCGCCAGGTCCTGAAACACATACCCAATCCGGCGGAACCGCGGACCAACGTCAATTCCCTGCGCGTTGTCGAACAGGACGTTCTTCAGTGTTGCGATCCGGCCGGCGTCTGGCCGGACCAGCCCGGCTATGCAATCAAGCAGAGTGGTCTTCCCTGCGCCGGAAGGACCAAACAGGATCGTGAATCCCGGTGGAAGCGCGAGTGTGAGATCAAGCTCGAAGTCTTTTCCCAGCTGCTTGCGAATCTGCACCGACGCTTCCTGGAGTTCGCCAGCAGGTTTGGCGACAGCGGCGTTCTCTAATGATGAGTGCATGAAGGACAGTTCGATTAAGACCAATTACCCCGAAAAAATGCCGCGGGTCCCCGCGATATCGTCCTTCTATTCTTACTTCCTTCGTGGCACTTCGTGTCCTTCGTGGTCATTGCATTTGCTTCCATATCCACACTTGCCGGTTCAATGCGTACACCACGGAAAGCGTCGCAAACGAGATGGCTAGCAGCACCAGGGCTGTGGCATTGGCACCGGAAAAATTGAGGGCCTGGACCTTGTCATAGATATCGATCGAAACTGTACGCGTGACTCCGGGAATATTGCCTCCCACCATCAGCACCACGCCGAACTCGCCCATGGTATGGGCGAAGCTGAGGGCCACGCCAGTCACCAGTCCGGAGCGCGACAAAGGCAGGATAACGCGAAAGAATGTCCGGACGCGGGAAGCTCCCAGCGTCTGCGAGGCCGCTACCAGCCGTGGATCCACCGCCGAAAACGAGGCCGCGAAAGGCTGCACCGCAAAGGGAAGACTGTACACGACGGACCCGATGACCAGCCCTTCAAAGGTGAACGCCAGGGGGTGCCCGGTAAGCGCTTCCCAGCCGCGTCCCAACGGACTGTGCGGCCCCAACGCGACCAGGACATAAAATCCCAGCACTGTGGGAGGAAGCACGATGGGCAGCGCAAAGACTGCTTCGGCGATAAATTTCCAGCGCCACTTGGAATAGGCAATCCAGTAGGCAAGCGGAAGCCCCAACACCACCAGAATCGACGCCACCAGGGCGGACAACCGGATCGTGAGCCAGAATGCCTGCCCATCCATCAGCCTTTCCTCCCGACCTTTCTTTCTCCCCCCGAAGTTATAGGACTTTCATCTTCAGCCAAAATTCATCTAAGTAAACTTTTGTAAAATCTTACCTGATCCCCTCATTTGTTACGCAAGATGTACCATCGATGATGGTAGGTTTGCGGCCCTTTACGGCAAGCTAGTGATTCTATCCGCAACCCTGGCCCTGGTTCGGGGTTTCTATCAGTGGGGTGCTGCGATACCGGATCCGAAACAAAAACCCCAGAAGTGAGGCAGACGTGGTGAACATGCTGAAACGTCATTGGCTGATAGCAGGTCTGGTGGTCGTGGCCATTGCTGTCTTCGCCGCCTTTCAGTTCAAGGGCAATGACCAGCCGAAGTACTTCACCACCAAGGTCGATCGCGGCGACATTCACCAGGTAGTAGAAGCGACCGGCACCATCAATGCAGTGACCACAGTCCAGGTAGGATCGCAGGTCTCGGGGACGATTTCGCGTTTGAATGCGGATTTTAATTCGCGGGTGAAAAAAGGACAGGTGGTGGCGCAGATCGATCCTTCTTTATTTGAAGGCTCTCTACTGCAGGCTAAGGCCGATCTGGCGAACGCCAAGGCCAATGTGGTTGCTTCCCAGGCCAATCTGGACAAGGCGCAGGCTGCAGCGGTGCAGACGCGGGCGGACTATGACCGGACTTCCGGGCTCGCCAAAGCTGGCGTAATGAGCCAGCAACAGCTCGACCTAGCCAAGGCCAATGCCGATTCGGCGGATGCGGCTGTGGCCGCGGCCAAAGCAGCCGTTACCCAGGCGGTCGCGCAGGCCCAGCAGAAGCAGGCAGCGGTCACGGTGGCGCAGACCAATCTTGATTACACCACCATCCATGCGCCCATTGATGGCACGGTCATCGCGCGCAGCGTGGATGTTGGCCAGACGGTGGCCGCGTCCCTGCAGGCGCCAACTCTTTTCACCATCGCGCAGGACCTCACCAAAATGCAGGTTTACGCCAGCACCGATGAATCTGATGTTGGCATGATCCACACCGGGCAGATCGTCACCTTCAAGGTGGATGCATTTCCCAAGGACTCGTTCAGCGGCCGGGTGTCGCAGGTGCGGCTGAACGCGACCACGGTGCAAAACGTGGTCACCTACAACACCATCATTGATTTCGATAACCCGGACCTCAAGCTTTTTCCCGGTATGACCGCCTATATCACGATTCCGGTTGCGAGTGCGCAGAACACGTTACGGGTGCCCAACGGAGCCTTGCGCTATAAGCCGGACCTGCCCGCCGAACAGGTGCGGGCGCTCTACAAACAATATGGACTGATTTCCGGCCAGGGAGTAGGCCCGCAGGCGGCAAGCACACAAGGCTCGGGAGACACCGGGGCTGCCGCTAAACAGCAGCGCGCCCATGCGGAAGGCAGCCAGGGCGGCGGCAGCGATGCCGGACAGCAGCACACTCCACGAGTTGACGTGGCTGTGGTCTGGAAGCTGCGTCCTGACAAGACTCTGGAGCCGGTCAGAATTCGCACCGGCGTCACCGACCACACCGTGACCGAAGTCGCGCAGATACTGAAAGGCCAACTGAACGAAGGAGACGAATTGGTCACCGGCGGCGTGGCTGCAAGTTCGGGCGCAACCCGGGCGCCGGGCCTGGGGGGAGGCCGCCCCCGCGGAAGATAGCGTCCGGCTGGCTTAGCTTTTAGCTTAAGGCCAAGCTGGCGACTGACGACCGACGACTCAGACAATGGCAACCATCCCACAATCCGCGGTGAACAAGCCCACCGAAAACAGCTCGCGAAACCTCATCCAGATCGATGACGTCCACAAATACTATGATCTGGGGGAAACCAAAGTGCACGCGCTGCGCGGCATCAATGTGCGCATCGAGCGCGGCGAGTTCGTGGCTATCATGGGCGCCAGCGGCAGCGGCAAATCCACTTTCATGAATATCCTGGGCTGCCTGGACAGGCCCACCAGCGGCCGTTACTTGCTGGAGAATATCGCCGTCTCCGACCTGACCAAAAAAGAATTGGCCACCATCCGCAATCGCAAGATCGGTTTCGTCTTCCAGGGCTTCAATCTGCTTTCACGCACCACGGCCCTGGAAAATGTCGAGTTGCCTACCCTCTACGCGCAAGTCAGCAAGGAAGAGGGTCAGAAGCGGGCACGCGAAGCGCTTGAACTGGTGGGGCTGGGAGATCGCATGCAACACTTCCCTTCCCAACTGTCCGGCGGTCAGCAGCAGCGCGTAGCCATCGCGCGCGGACTGGTCAATCGCCCCTCCATCCTCCTGGCCGATGAGCCCACTGGCAACCTGGATAGCCGGACCTCCGTTGAGATCCTTGAGGTTTTTCAAAAGCTGAATGACGATGGCTTGACCATCGTGCTGGTTACTCACGAGCCCGACATTGCGGAATTTGCCAAGCGCGGCATTCACTTTCGTGACGGAACCATTCGTCGCGATGAACGGGTGCAGAACCGGCCGGTCGCAGCCGAGGTCCTAAAAAATATGCCCGCGCTGGAGGATTAACGCGATTTGGGTGACGACAGAACAGATTCCCATCGCAGGAGTGAACATCCGGTTGGTTCAGCCGTCACAGCTTGAATGGACGTTGGCCTCTACGATGTGCGTCGGGAGGTCCTTTATGGAAACTGGAGAAGCGTTGAAAATCATGCGAGCCCTGGCCGATGGCGTGAATCCTGAGACCGGCGAGGTCCTGAGCGCCGATGCTGTGTACCAGTACCCGCCCGTGGTGCGGGCGCTTCACCGGGCAGTGCTCGCCCTGGAATACGCGGAAGAACGCGAGCGTTCCAAAAAGACGCCGCCGGCGAACGCGGGCAAATCCTGGTCGCACGCGGAAGATGAACAGGTTTGCGAGGAGTTGCGCCGGGGAATTGACTTTCACCAGATCGCGAAAACCCACAACCGGTCTATCGGTTCGATCATTGCGCGGCTGGTGAAACTGGGGAAAATCGGGCCCAACACGCCGCTGGACATGTTCGGCCCTAAGGTGGCATAGAGAGGCATCGGAATGCTGCTCTTCTGTGGGTTTTGGACTAGCAAAGCCAGGAGAGTTTGTGTATCAGCG
Organism: Terriglobia bacterium; assembly: GCA_963803605.1. Classification (GTDB taxonomy): domain Bacteria; phylum Acidobacteriota; class Terriglobia; order Terriglobales; family Acidobacteriaceae; genus JAIQFF01. Next base: position 119,803 of record CAWDNG010000015.1, on the reverse strand, counting down.
CGCTGTTTGGGAAGGGCTACGGTCGTGCCGCCAAAGCCGAAGAAAATGCGGCGTGCTTTAGCCTCTGAGGTTTGCGGTCAGGTTGCGCGCGCGACAGGAAGGCATTATGGATCTGGTAGCGATCGTTCGCATCGCCATGCGGGCCCTAGCCCGCAACAAGCTGCGCTCCATGCTCACCATGCTGGGCATCATCATCGGAGTGGGCGCGGTCATCGCCATGGTCAGCGTGGGACAGGGCGCGCAGCAGCAGGCGCAGCAGCAGATCGCCGCCATGGGGTCCAACATGCTGTTCGTGCAGTCCGGCACGGTAAACCGCGGCGGCATGCGCATGGGCTGGGGCGCCACCAAGACGCTGGTTTACGATGACCTGCTGGCGATTATGCGGGAGTGCCCGTCGGTCGCGGCCGCCGCCCCAGGCAGCCAGGCCTCCGCCCAGGTGGTCTTTGGCAACGACAATTGGGCCACCAACATCAACGGCACTGAACCGCAATACTTCGACATCCGCAGCTGGCCCTTCGCCGAAGGCACGTCCTTCACGCAAGATGACGTGACCACCGCCGCCAATGTCGCAGTCATTGGGGAAACTGTACGCAAGAACCTGTTTGGAGCTACCGATCCCATCGGACAGACCGTGCGCATCAACAACCTGTCATTCAAAGTGGTGGGGCTACTGACTGCGAAAGGCACCTCAGCCGCCATGGGACAGGACCAGGACGACATCATCCTTGTTCCCATCACCACCCTGCAAAAGAAAATCACCGGCCAGGACTGGCTGCGCTGGATCATGGTTTCCGCGGTCTCGAAAGAGGCCAGCTACACGGCACAGCAGCAGATCACAGCCTTGCTGCGCGACCGCCACCGCATCCGTTCCGGGCAGGACGACGACTTTTTTGTGCGCAACCTGGCCGACATGGCCGACCTGGCCGATCAGAATGCCCGGCTGTTCACTATTTTGCTGGCCTCGATCGCCAGCATTTCCCTGCTGGTCGGCGGCATCGGCATCATGAACATCATGCTGGTTTCGGTCACCGAGCGCACCCGCGAGATCGGCATCCGCATGGCCATCGGCGCCACCGAGGGAGACGTTCAGCAGCAGTTTTTGATCGAAGCCGTCGTGCTCAGCGTGGCGGGCGGCGGGATCGGAATTCTTTCCGGCATGGGAGCCTCTTACCTGATCACGCAAACTCTGGGATGGCCCGTGCTGGTTTCGCCCACGGCAATTTTCGCTGCCGTCCTGTTCTCGATGGCGGTGGGAATCTTCTTCGGCTTCTACCCCGCGCGCAAGGCGGCCCGGCTCGATCCCATTGAGGCACTGCGCTACGAGTAGAATGGGTCGGAACTGCGACCTCACGCTATCGACTCCAGAGCGGGAGCCTCTCCTTATATCAGCGCCTTTCAAACTAAAAGATGCATGCGGATCTGGCGCTGGCAACCCAGTTTTCCACAGGCTGTTTGGACCAGCCTACTCTCATCGCGCGCTGATAAATTCTGACTCTAGTGACAGAAGGAATCGGTCCTGCTCACATCTTTTTTGTGCAGTTGAGACCTGGGCTCTTGCCTCGAATGCCACGATACACAAGGGTTTCGCCCGGTCACCAGACCGGGGGTCAAAAATGTTTCACAGCTTGCCTAGACACTAGACAGGTGTACAATCGACGCCCCTTTTGAAGTTCAAAAGGAAAATCGTGGCCTGACCCAAAGGAGTTTTGTGATGAACGCGAGGAGTATTTCCCCACTGCTTCTGATCGTTGCCCTATCGATCACTACCCTTCCAGCCGCTGCTGCTACCGTGCCCCAGGTTACCCGCCGCCCCCATAGGGTTGCGTCACCGTTTGTCGTAAAGGGCCCGCGTGCCATCCCCTCCGGTAACAAGGTGGGCACAAACTCAGACATCTATTCACCTGCCAGGTAGGTCTGACACCGCCGTTTGTCTGTTACGACCCTTATCAGATGCGGCATGCCTACAACATCGACACCCTCATCAATGCCGGCTTTACCGGCAAAGGCAAGACCATCGTCATCGTGGACGCCTTCCAGTCTCCGAACATGGTGGACGCACTCAATGCGTTCGATGAAACCTTCGATCTGCCAGGCCTGAACGGGCTTGGCGCGCCAAATGATCCCAACCTTGGCACCTTCAAGCAGGTCGCCCCGGACGGTCTGACTCCTTTCGATTCGACCGACGGCAACATGATCGGCTGGGCGGAGGAAATCTCGCTGGACGTGGAATGGGCCCATGCCATCGCTCCCGGTGCGAACATCACCCTGGTTCTGGCCAAGTCCAACGACGATGCCGACATCCTGAGTGCCACCCAGTACGCCGTGAACCACAATCTGGGCGACGTCATTTCTCAAAGCTTTGGTGAGAATGAGAGCTGCGTCGATTCCAGCCTGCTGGCGGCGCAGCATAACCTGTTTGTGAAGGCAACCCTCAAACACATTACTCTCATTGCTTCTTCCGGCGACGATGGTGCAGCTCAGGGAACCTGCGATGGCACATCCTTTGTTCGCGCCGCTTCATCGCCCGCCAGCGATCCCCTAGTCACGGCCGTGGGTGGAACTGAACTCCACGCCGCCGATTACTGCCTGCCGGTCCTCGGTTGCGATCCGACTGCCAATCCGGCGCCGGGAACCTACCAGGGGGAAATTGTCTGGAACGAAGCGGACCTGGGCTTCGGCGCAACCGGTGGGGGCTTTAGCGTCCTGTACCGGACACCGTTTTATCAACTGGGCAGCGTCTCCCTGCGCAAGGGGAGGGGCGTCCCTGATGTGGCCTACGACGCCGCCGTGGCCCATGGTGTCCTCACCTATCTCGACATTCCGGGCATCGATCCCGGCATCTATCTTTTTGGCGGCACCAGCGCCGGCTCACCGCAGTGGGCGGGCATTGTGGCCATTGCCGGCCAGAAAGCCGGGCGGAGGTTGGGCTTCATCAACGCAACTCTCTACCTGTTCAGCGCGTTCCCCAAGACCTACTCTGCGCTGTTCAACGATGTGACCAGCGGCAATAACTCGATCCTCGAAGAGGATGCCGACGGCAATCCCGTGGCGATAACCGGCTTCAATGCCGGAACCAGGTGGGATGCCACCACCGGCCTGGGTTCTCCCAAGGCCGATCAGGTGGTCAAAGTCCTCACCTTGTTTACTTCAGACAGCGATGCCAAGCAGGCGATGAACAACTCTGGTCCCAGAGGCAGCCACCGTTCCGGTCATCACCGGGTACGCAACCACTAACCAGCCTGGATATCGTGCTTAAAAAGTACCGGACACCGATGGAAACATCGGATGTCCGGTATTTTCATTTTGCAGTTCGATCTTGTTCCCTCAGGTCTGGAAGTCGTGCTATCGCGGCAGTGCGAAAGCCACGTACACGCCGCCGGACGAAGACTTGGGGTCCTTACCGCCTCCGGCCGCGATCACGACAAATTGGCGCCCATTCACTTCATATGTGATCGGCGTTGCATTGCCCGCAAAGGGCAGCGTTGCTTCCCACAGCAGTTCACCTGTGGATTTATCGAAGGCGCGGAACTTCTTGTCGAAATTGGTAGCCCCAATGAATACCAGGCCGCCTGCGGTCACGATCGGGCCGCCGTAATTTTCCGTGCCCGTGTTTTTCTCTCCCTTGGCGGCCAGCTCGGGATACTGCCCCAGGGGAATCTTCCAGGCATACTCGCCGCTGTTCAGATTAATCGCGTTCAACGTGCCCCAGGGTGGCAGGACCGCGGGATATCCGTCGGGATCAAGAAACTTGTGATATCCGGTAAAGCGATATTTCATAAGGACAGGCGGTGCGCCGCCGCCCGTGAGCTCCTTGCTCTCGCCGCTGGTGAGATACGTCACCAGGGCGGACATCTGATCCTCAGAGAGGTTGGGAAATCCAGGCATCCTTCCTTTTCCGCTCTTGATGGTCGCCGCGATTTGCTGGGGAGCGAGGCGGTCTCCAACTCCTGCCAGCGCAGGTATGGCAGGAGGAGAGCCCGCCATCTTCCCGCCATGACAAACTCCGCATTGATTCAGGTAAATGGATTTCGCGCTGTTCTCTCCGGTGTTGGGCGCAAGGTCGCCGGTCCAGGCCATTTCGTTCGAGTTCACATAAATGATCCCTGTCTCCGGATCGACCGCGGGACCGCCCCACTCCGCGCCGCCGTCAAAGCCGGGAAAGACAATTGTGTCTTTTCCCACGCTGAAGGGAACGAACTGCCCTGCGCTGCGAAACGTGCGAAATCTTTCTAGCGCCCACCCATGGGCCTCCGGAGTCCGGTTCGTAAGCAGGTCTTCGCTGAGAAACTGCCGCGCGTAAGGCGCCGGGAGGATAGGAAGGGGCTGTTCGGCAGCGGCAACTTCGCCCGGCACCGCGCTGGCTGGATACTTGTGATACTCGATGGGGAAAAGGGGCGCCCCGTCGGTCCGATTGAAAAGATAAACAAAACCCTGCTTCGTGGTCTGCGCCACCGCGTCAATGTCTTTCCCCTCGCGCTTCACGGTGAGGAGCACGGGTGAGGCGGGGAAATCCCGGTCCCAGATATCATGACGGACTGCCTGAAAGTGCCAGATTCTTTCTCCCGTTTGCGCATTCAGGGCAATCAGGCAATTGGCGACCAGATCGTCGCCTACCCGGTCTCCCCCGTAGAAGTCAGGCACGGCCGAGCCGGTTGGAACGTAGACAATTCCCCGCCCGGCATCAACTGTCATGCCGGCCCAGTTGTTGGCGGCGCCGGCCGTCTTCCACGCATCCCGCGGCCAGGTGTCATATCCGAACTCCCCGGGGTGAGGGATGGTATGAAACGACCAGCGCAGCTTTCCGGTTCGCACATCGAAGGCGCGAACATTTCCCGGAGGCGATGGAAGGGTTTCGGGGTTGCGGCCACCGACGATCAGCAAATCGCGGTAAACGACCCCCGGGCTGGTGAGATCAACCGATTGCGAGGCGGCTGGCTCCCGTCCCAGGTTCTCGCGCAAATCGATTCGCCCGTGGCGTCCGAAGTTGGCGATGGGACGGCCCGTGATGGCGTTTAGCGCATAGACAAAGTTCATCACGCCAACCAGGATCCGTCTGTCCTTGCCGTGGGCCCAGTAGGCGAGGCCGCGGTCCGGTTGGGTACCTTTTATGCCCGAGTCAAACTGCCAGAATAGCGTGCCGGTGGCGGCATTCAGTGCGAAGACCTTCTGCGTCGGCGTGATTCCGTAGAGCACACCTTCGACGACAATTGGAGTGCTCTGCAGACCGCCTTCTTCTTGTGAGTCAAAGCTCCAAGCCACCGCCAGGTGCTTAACCGTCTCCCGATTGATCTGCGCCAGGGAAGAGTAATGATTGTTTTCAGCGGTCCCGCCATAGGCGGGCCAGTCACGCTGCTCCTGAGCTGCATTCCGCCTTACTCGTGCTTTTCCGGCTGGCTTGGCTGAGCTCTGAGCTTGGGCGGCAATAGTCGTTGCCAGCACGACGACAACCGCACCTACCAACGTGGATCCAAAACCCTTGCCCCAAACCAGGGACCGGAATGTAATCATCAGCTGTTTCCCCTGTGCCCGCAGGCGATTCCCTACTCGGCTAAGACCTGATCCAATAACTGGCCCACGGCGCGTTCGGCTTCAAGAATCGAGCAACGATGATCCATGATGCCGGCCAGATCCGTATTGGCGAACGCAATGCGGCCGAAGGGCGCAGCTCGTAGGACTTCGCTGGGCGCAGGCTTGCCGTCCCTGCCGAAGAAAAAGCCGGGCTGCGGATTCAGATAAGCGTGCCCCCAGCGGTTCAGAATGATCCCTTTAATGTCCCGCCGCGCATCAAAGCCGAAGCCGCCAAACATTTCAGTAAATTGCTCGCGGATTTGTCTTTCGTAGTCCCTGAAAGACGTGGCCAGCATTTCTCCCCGGCCACGGTGCCCCTGATCGGCGGCCGGCAAACCCGGATAGGAATATAAAACCTTCAACGGAAGCACGACCGGAGAATCGGGGCTGATGGTGGCCGAGTCGGCGCCGATCAAGGCCGTCTTCCGCACCTCGGTGTAGTTGCCGAGGCCCTCGAACCAGCGAAATCCGGTCATGCCCATGTTGTAGAAGAAGCGCCAATTTCTCAGCGCCACGTTGGCCATCATGCAGGGCGAACGATAAAACTGACTGTAGGCGTCCTGTTGCGCTTGGGGAAGATCGCGGACCACGTGCCTGGTCGTCCAACCTCCGCCTGCCATAACAGCAGTGCGCGCCGTCACCCGATATGTTTTCCCGTCACGCGTGTAAAGCAATGAGACAAACTCAGATTTTTCCGGATCGCCGTCATGTTTCACCCACACTGTCGTGGAGTTCAGACGAATGCGCGCCGGAGACTGTGGCCGGTCGAGGGTGTCAAAATTGATGTTATTGCGGCAGACCGCCTCCAGGCTGCCATCTCCCGCGATGGACCGCGGTATCAGCGTCTTCACCATGAGCCGCGCAATTCCGGTGTTGCCTCCGGGGAACATCTGGTCGGTATCGTCGCTCTGCAGGGGATGAAGCATGTCGGCCGCATAGTCGGCGTACGCCGACAAAGCATCGGGTCCCAGACCTGAGCCCCCGCCTTCCACCGGAGAGAGAAACGTCCGGATAGTTTCGCGGCTGATGCCGAAGCGCCGCATCATGTGTTCTTCCAACGTGATCGAGTCCAGGTATCTCGAGATCTCGTCTCCGAAATATTGCGGCCTTTTCTCCTCCTGCTGCGGACCGGCCCGCCACTTCAACAATTCAGCGCACGCGGCCTCCGAAATGGGCGCCCCTTCAAGTTTCTTTCCCCACGGATCGATCAGCCACATACCTGGCTTCTGGCCAAACTTCGCTCCGAAATACAATCCGTAGGTGGCCGGCTCGCTTCCCACCATGTCGTACGGAGTCTTGCTCAGCGCCATCTCCTTTGCCGGCCCGGCCCATTTCTGATAACGCAAGCGCGGCTCCTTCAACCCGATGGAGTCGTAGAACCGGGCCAGAAAACTGTTTGGATATTGAACGAAGAAGACCGCGGAACCCTGGTGCGCCATCAGGCGATGGCCATCCACCATGAACTCGTTGCGTTTGGCCTCGCCCCCAAAAACAGGATGATTGTCCAGCACCAAACAGGTGCGATTCTTGCCGCTCTTTCGCTGGAAAAACAAGGCCGCCGCCAAGCCGCTGATGCCGCCGCCGACAATCACGCAGTCGTAGGTTTCTCCGGTGTCAACAACGTTGGATGCTGGACGGTCAAACTCGCCGTCGCGGATGCGATGGCCGGCGGTCAACACCTCGAGAGTGTTTCCGTTAGAAGTTCTGTAGTCACCCACACCTCCGTAGCCGGTCCAGTCGTCGCCCTCGCCGAGAAGTTGCATGGGCGTCACCGAGGTCATCAACAGGCCGCCCGAGGCCAGCAGTGTGGAATTCAGAAAATCTCGCCGGGAGATGTTCTGGTCCATGCCAAGAGTTTTGTCCGCGTTGCCGGGGCTGTTTTCAGAAGCAGCCATTGGTCATCTCATCCCGCTTGAGGAAGAACAGAATAGTGTGCTGGCGAACATCAGGTCAAAAGAAATGGGATGCTATCATGGCCGGTCTGCCGGAGGCCGAATGCCGACCATCGTGACCCGCATCAGATCGACGATTCTCGCTTTGACGACTATCGCCCTAATGACCAGCGCCGCATGGGCGCGCGACCAGCGCTTGACAGCTCGCGAAGTGATTGAACGGATTCAGCAGCATGTCGGAGTTCCCTGGCAGAGCGACACGGTAGATACCTTCAAGGCCGGCAACCCCGACACCCCGGTTACAGGCATTGCCGTGACCATGATGGCCACCCTCGATGTGCTGCAGCGTGCCGCTGCCGCCGGCGACAATCTGGTCATCACTCACGAGCCGACTTTCTTCGATCACCTCGACATTTCCGACCAGTTGCCCGAAAAAGACCACGACCCGGTGCTGCTCGAAAAGCGTCAGTTCATCGAAAAGCATGGCCTGGTAGTCTGGCGCTTCCACGACCACTGGCACGCGCGCACTCCGGACGGCATTGAGACCGGCATGGTGCACGCCCTGGGCTGGGAGAAGTTTCAGGATCCGCACAATCAGTATCTGTTCGCTCTTCCCGACATCTCGCTCGACAAATTGGCGTCCGAAATCCAGCACAAGCTTGGAATACGCGTCATGCGGGTAGTTGGGGATCCCAACTTACACATAACCAAACTCGCGTTTGCGCCGGGCGCTGCTGGATTTACCCATCATGCCGAAGCCTTGGAGATGGCGGGCGTGCAGGCGCTCGTCATCGGCGAAGCCCGCGAGTGGGAGACGGTCGAATATGTGGCAGATGCGGTCAGCGAAGGCAAAGAGAAATCGCTGATCATCCTCGGCCACATCCCCTCGGAGCAGGCGGGTATGGACGAATGTGCGCGCTGGTTGAAGACCTTCGTCACCGAGGTTCCTATCCAGTTCGTTCCGGCGCGCGAGCCTTTCTGGAGTCCGAAACCGTAGCTGGAAACTTCATCGCAACTTCAGATTTCGCTCGAAACCAAGCGCTGCGATTGTTATATTCGTGAGTTCCGCAAACTCCCGGCAAGGTAAGTCCGCAACAGGGACAGAAAGTCTTCGCGATGGCCGAGTCCGAAATCGATCTAAAGAAAACTTATGATGCGGTAGTGGTGGGATCAGGCGCTGCGGGCGGCATGGCGGCGCATGTGCTGACCAGCCGCGGCTTGCAGGTCCTGATGCTCGAGGCAGGGAAAAAACTTCCCATCGAGAAGGAGCTGCGGTCGATGGAATGGCCCTACAACAATGCGCATCGGGGCGAACTTCCGCCCGACCGCCACGCTCTAAGCTTCAACGAATACACCATCCGCAATCCTCCCTACGGTCCTGGTTTTGAGAAATCCAAACATCTTCATAGCTATATCGGGAACACCGACTATGTGAAGAATATCGTAGTCGATGAGCGCGAGAATCCCTTCACCGGCACCAACTACGCCTGGGTACGGGCGCGCTGCCTGGGCGGCAAGACAAACATATGGGGACGCCTGGCGCTCCGCCTCTCGGATTACGATTTCAAGGCCAAGAGCCGCGACGGCTTCGGCGAAGACTGGCCCATCAGTTACAGCGACCTCGCCCCTTACTACGACAAGGTGGATTTATACCTCGGCATCACCGGCGTGAAGGAAAACCTTCCCTACCTACCCGACAGCATATTTCAGCGTCCCACAAAACTGAACTGCGCTGAAGTGACGCTGCAGCAAAGCCTGCGAAAGATGGGACGGGTCCTCACCCAATACCGCGCCGGTGTCACCACCGATGGGCTGAAGCACAACAAGTATCGCAGCCGGTGCTGGGGACGCGGCGCCTGTGAACGCAAAGGCGGCTGTGACATTCATGCGGCGTTTGACTCTCCCACCGGCCTGATCTATCCCGCCGCGGATACGGGCAACCTGACGTTGCGCACCAACGCGGTGGTCCGCGAAGTCACTGTCGATCCCCAAACCGGCAAGGCCAGCGGCGTGCACTTCATCGACGCGCAGACCATGAAGGACTACAACGTCCGCGCCAAGGTAGTGGTTGTGGCCGCTTCGACGCTCGAATCCGCTCGCCTGCTTCTGCTCTCCAAATCTCGTCTCTATCCCAGCGGCCTGGCCAATTCCAGCGGGCACGTCGGCCACAATTTTTGCGAACATATTATGGGACCCGGCGTCACCGGGCAGGCGAAGAACCTTGTCGGCAAGCCTTCAACCCTCGATGACGGCCGTCCCGGTGGCTTTTATCTGACCAGGTTTCGCAATCTTACCGAGAAGCACCCCAAATTCATCCGCGGCTACGGATTTGAAGGCGGCAGCGGCGCGCATATGTTTCCCCAGGGCACGGATGCACACGGCTTCGGCGCGTCATTTAAAGAGGAGGTTCGCCAGAACCAGGGTTCATACATCAGCATGGGCGCCTTCGGCGAAGTCCTGGCGCGCTACGAAAACTATGTCGATCTCGATCCCGTGGTGAAAGACAAGTGGGGCATCCCGGCTTTGCGCTTTCACTATAGGTTCGGCGACAACGAACACCGCATGGCTGAAGATATGAGAGAAACCGCCCAGGAGATGTTCGAGGAAGCGGGCTTCAGGATTACGCATGTGAGCAACCGCATCCTCACGGAGGGTTGGTCCATTCATGAACTGGGCACGGCGCGCATGGGTAGCGACCCGAAGACTTCGGTCCTCAATCAGTTTGAGCAGTCGCATGACGTCAAGAACCTGTTCGTGGTGGATGGCAGCGCTTTCGTAAATGCGAGCTGCCAGAATCCGACATGGAGCATCATGGCCCTGTGCTGGCGATCCTGCGACTATCTCGCCGACGAGCTAGGCAAAGGCAATCTGTAGGGAGAGGCAATGTCGAACAATCCAATCAATTTGAAACAGGACCGCCGTCAATGGCTGAAAAACTCCGCCACCGTGCTCGGTGCGTCGCTTCTGCCATTGCCGGCAGTGGCCGCGGAAACGTCGCAGGCCACGCCTGCACCGGCTACGTCGCAAACCAAGCCAGCCGGGAGCAAATCTACTGCCCCTTTTTTCACTCCCGCACAACACACGCTGGTCGAGGAGTTGTCGGAAACTATTCTCCCCGCCGACAGCCACTCCGGCGGCGCCAAGGCCGCCAGGGTTGCGGACTACATCGAGCAGGAACTGCGCGAGAGCACCGATGACAACCGCAGGGCAACCTGGCATGAAGGACTCCGCCTGATCGATCTCATGAGCCAGCACTATCACGGAAAATCGTTTGTTGAGTCCAGCTCCGAAGAAAGAATCGCAGTTCTGACTGTCCTTTCCGACAACGATCACATGACCGACCTTCCCGAAGTTCGGTTTTTCCGCGAACTGAAGCACTTGACCGTCCGCGGCTATTACACATCCAAGATCGGCATTCACGATGAACTGGAATACAAGGGTAATCGGCTCTTACTGGAGTTTGTCGGCTGCGACGATCCCACGCCCAAGTCTTCATAGTCGCGTGTAACTTTAGTCAGACGAGGTCCACATGAAGTCAGCGCTCTTGGGCCCATTCCTCGGCTTGCTTCTTGCGGCTTGCATGTTGAGTGTTGCGTCCGCATCTGCTGGCTCTGAAGAAAGGCCGGGAAGTGATGGATGGGTATCCCTGTTCAATGACAACAATCTGGAGGGCTGGTATTCCTATCTGGAATCGAGCGGAAAGAACAAGGACCCAAAGGGTGTCTTCAAAGTAGAAAATGGAATGATTCACATCCTGGATGTTCCCATGTCCGATGGGCACTCCGACAATGGTTACCTCGCCACTACCCAGGAATTCTCCAATGTCCGCATTCACGTCGAATACAAGTGGGGTACGAAACGTGCTTCAGAAGGCAAGAGAAATAGTGGTCTGCTCTATCTCGCCGTCGGCCCTGACAGGATCTATCCAACGTCTCTGGAGTGCCAGATTGAAGAGACTGACGTGGGAGACTTGTGGATCGTCAACGGGGCTTCGGTCACGGCTTTCTTCATCGCTCCCTCTTTTCCGATGTTTGACGACGATATGCAGGCCGGCACTCGTGTCCGTAGCGCGCCCGGCGACTCCCTGCGCGTGCTGAAGTCCGGGGACTTCGAGAACCGGGACGGCTGGAACAGCGTGGACGTGATTCTCCAGGGAGACCAAACCACGCATCTGGTAAACGGGCGCATCGTGAACCGCGCGCGTGACATCCAGCAGCCCGACCCGGCCAATCCCTCACGCATGGTTCCTCTAAAGAGCGGCAGGATTCTTCTGGAGGCCGAGGGTTCGGAAATATGGTTTCGTGATATCAGAGTCAAGCCCCTGGGGCCGGAGAAGCCCTGAATACACAAGGAGCGCAAAAGCGGATGGCAAACGGCAGGGTAAAAGTCGGAATCATCGGATCGCAATTTCAGGCGGATATTCATGCCGCATCGCTGCAGATCATGCCGGACGCGGCTGAAGTCGTTGCCATAGCTTCCCCCACTCCGGGCAACGCAGCTGCGTTGGCCTCGAAATTCGGCATACCGCGCGTCTTCACCGACTACCGCGAGATGCTTAAGGAAAAAGATATCGAGATGGTGACTATCGCCGCCCCCAACAGTCTGCATGCGCAAATGACCAGGGACTGCGCCGCGGCCGGCAAACATATCGTCTGTGAGAAACCGCTGGCCATGACCATCGCCGAGGGCGAGGAGATGATTGCGGTCGCAAAGCGGCACGGCGTTCTTTTGATGTACGGGGAAGAGCTTCTCTTCACCCCAAAATATTTGAAGGCGAAAGAAATGGCCGATGCCGGCGCCTTCGGAAAAATCTATCTCATCAAGCAAAGCGAAAAGCATTTCGGCCCGCACAGCGAATGGTTCTGGGATGTGAACCGCTCCGGGGGCGGCGCCTTCATGGACCTTGGCTGCCACGGCATCGCCTTCTGCTACTGGTTTATGGGCCGCTCACCCATCAAATCGATCTATTGCCAGATGGGCACCTACGTTCACGAGCACAAGACGCAAGCCGAAGACGATTCGCTGTGCATCATGGAGTTCGCCAACGGCGCGGTAGCCATGATCGAGAACAGTTGGGCGCGCCGCGGGGGCATGGACGATCGCATCGAAGTCTTCGGCGCGGAGGGCGTGACCTACGCCAACCTGCACATGGGCAACGCTCTGCCCACCTACAGCGAAAACGGCTACGGCTACGCCGTCGAGAAGGCCCCTTCAACCAAAGGTTGGACCTATCCGGTCTTCGAGGAATTGTGGAACTACGGCACGCCCCAGGAGTTGACCCACTTCGCCCGCTGCGTTCGCGGAAAGGAAACTCCGCGCGTCACCGGAGAAGATGGATTGGTCGTCATGCACGCGCTCTATGCGGGATACGCTTCTGCCGGTGAGGGAAGAAAAATCACGCTTCCCTTTCAGGCACCCACCGTGAAAAAGCCCATCGATTTGTGGCTGAATGGTCCAGCCCGGCGGGCCCGATAGCGATGCTCCTCGTAAATCCACCGAATGGTGACCACCGACATGCCCCTCGCAGACAGAATTCGCCTCAGCCTCATGATGTTCCTTAACTACGTGATCTGGGGATCCTGGTACGTCACCCTCGGCGCGTATCTCACCATCACTTTGAAATTTACGGGAACCGAAGCCGGCGCTGTGTTTGGAACGACTGCGCTGGCGTGCATGATCTCTCCCTTCTTTGTGGGTTTGATCGCGGACCGTTTCTTTGCCTCAGAGCGGGTCCTGGCGGCTCTGCATCTGTTGGGCGCGGTCCTTCTGTTTTTCGTCACCAAGGCCACCAGCTTCGGCGCGGTGTACGCCTTGATGTTCGCATACTGTCTTTGCTACTTTCCCACCATCGCGCTGACCAACTCGCTTACCCTGCAGCATCTCAAGGACACGGGCCGCGATTTCCCCCTGATTCGGGTTTTCGGCACCCTGGGATGGATCGCGATCGGCGTGACCATCGGACGCCTCGGCGTCGAAACCTCCACGGTTCCTTTTCTGCTGGCTGCGGGAGCGTCCGTGGTCATGAGCATTTTCAGCCTGACTCTCCCCCACACCCCGCCGCCCAGCAAAGGCCAGTCAGTTACGCTTCGACGCATTCTCGGGCTCGACGCTCTGGTCATGCTCAAGCGTCCGTCATTCGCGGTGTTCGCCGTGGCCTCGATCCTGGCTTGCATCCCGCTGACGTTCTATTTCTCGTTTACCAACGCCTATCTGAATTCGCTGCACGTTCCCAACGCCGCCGGCAAAATGGCCCTGGGACAGGCCTCCGAAGTTGTGATGATGATCCTGATGCCCGTCATCCTCCGGCGCGTCACCGTCAAGAGCATCCTGCTCATGGGTCTCCTCGCCTGGTCGGTGCGCTACCTGCTGCTCGCCTACGGCAATCCCGGCAGCGCCATCTGGATGTTTTACGTGGCGATCCTGCTCCACGGCATCTGCTACGACTTCTTCTTCATGACAGGACAGCTTTACACCGACCAGGAAGCTCCCGCCAATTTAAGGGGCGCAGCGCAAGGATTGATTACGTTCCTGACCTATGGAGTGGGAATGCTGATCGGCTCCCTGATCTCGGGTCGAGCGGTTGACTATTTCAGCCACACCGTCGGCACCGAGGTGACCCGCAACTGGCAGGCTTTCTGGACGAGTTCCGCCTTGAGTGCTTTTGTTATCCTGCTGCTCATTGCGATCTTCTTCCGCAGCCGGGCCAAAATCGAAGCAGCGAGCGTCGCTTCAGAGGTCCTCACCGCCTGAAGTACTGAGAACTGAGATCTGAGCAACTGAGCTCTTCCACCAACTTGGCCGGAGTAACATCGGCCAGCCACCGGAGCGGCGAGGCCGGCATTCGCAAGGTAAAAAAGGGCGCGCCCCCGGCGCGCCCGATCGCTTGATCAGCGAAGGCAAATCGAACTCAATTTGCTCATGCCACTCTTTGCCCCTTCGCTGCCGCCTTGCCGGCTGGCTTGGGTACCAGGGAAGAAACCAACTTCCCACCATCGGGGCTTCCCCATCCTGTACAAGGGTCCCATCCCTTGGCCGCCTTGTAGGCACCGATGTCACCCTGAGTGATGTCGTGCAAGCCGGACTGGAGCTGGCTGTAGAGTAACGGGTTCAAGTAGCCCACGCTGGTGCCAAGTTTTTGATTGATCCGCGCGATCAGCCCGGCCCAGAGCGGCGCCACCGCACTCGTTCCTCCGATCGTTGCCTCCTGCCCGTCCACAATGACGAAATACCCTGTGTTCGGGTCAGCATCTCCCGCAATATCGGGGACGCCTCTTCCGACGCGGCCACCCGGATTTTTCGACGCTGGAACGTTTGCACCCGCCTGCCAGCTGGGGAGGTCAAAGAAATCGCTTATACCGCCTCCGCTGGCGCTGTCCGGACCGTCGTTCCAAACCGTTTCGGATGAAATGTTGCTTCCCGAACCCTGCAGCCGAGTGCCTCCGCAAGCCAGGGCAAAAGGACTTGAGGCCGGAAAATCCACGTGCTGCAGGCCGTCTCCCACACCATCCGTCGATCCGTTGTCACCGGCTGCGCAGCAGACTGTAACCCCCAGAGCTGCGGCATCCTGAAACGCCTGATCGAAGGCTTGCAGGGCCTGGTCCGTCCATTGAGACTCGGGGCCACCCCAGCTAATGGAGATTACAGACGGATTGTGACGCTTGTCATGAACCGCTTTGACGATCGCATCCAGAAAACCCTGGTCCGTGTTGGGCGCGAAGTAAACTACGACCTTGCTCTTGGGGGCCAAGGCGCCGGCTACCTCGATGTCCAGCATGACCTCTGCGTCAGCATCGTCTCCCGGCTGGTTATGACCACCGTCCACTGAAACCGCGCTTACCTTTGGGTGCGGAAGATTGAGCTTGTTGAAATACGCTTTCAGGTCACGGGTCTTGTAGCCGCCCCCCAGCTCGACTATGGCGATGCACTGACCCGTTCCGTCCGCGTCCGGCGGAAAGGCATACAGATCTGCAAGTTGGGTTGGAGTGAAAGAGGTATCGAGAGTCCGCGCCCGGATGCCCACGGCCTGCTTCCGCCTCTGGAAGTGAGCTTTGGCCTGGGGCCGGTCATCCAGTCCAAACACACCCTGAACGATGTCCGCGATATCGGAAGGCAAGTGCACCGAGCCGGTGCGCCCGCGGTACGAACCCCCCGCGTGCTCATATCGTTTCAGTTCAACATCAAAGGCTTTGCTGAAGTTTGCCACCGTACCCGACAGCACCACGCGTCTTTCAGCCGCGTCGGCTTCCGCCACCGATAGCTGATGATCATGCGCAAACGCTTCGATGCTGGCGATATCCTGTGGATCCGCTCCACTGGAAGCCTCGAACTGCTCGCGCGTCATGTGTTGCCGCTCTCGAGGGGAGCGCGCTCCCATCTCTTCCAGTTTCAACGGCTGTCTTGGGCTGCGGGGACGTAACATTACGGTAACGGTAATCGACTGATCTGGGTTGGCGGCGCCCACGGCGCGCGCGCCCGGTAGTGGCGCTCTAACGCTGCCGCGAAGAGGAACACGATCTTTCGGAGTTGACATATTGCCTTTCCGTCCCGGGGAGGCAAGACCTGCACCTTAGTCGACACCAGCAGTAAATTCCATTCTTCCCGGTTTTACTGGAGGCAGGAAGCAACAATAACTTGGCCTACGGTATGGAATCGAAAGTCCCCGGAACTTATACGTTTGGAGCAGCAACTGGAATGCCAACTTCGGATCGAAGCCGGATCACTTGTAAGTGGTTTAGTCTGACGGATCACCCCCGGAGGGCCGCACGATAATCAGGGACAAGTACAGGTAATTCTTCTATCTGATCGGATAGGTCAAGTAGCAATTTGGATAATTGGAACCATGGCATCCACCAAGACGAGTTACCGAGTTACCCCGGCTTCTCGGATGCGGCGAAACGGCAGCCTTGCACCCGTGCATTTGGCCCGGCTCCGGTCCGGGCCCGTTGGTCACTCTTTCCTCAGACTAGAACGCCGCTCCGGCCGGCTCCAGCATGCTCTCCGGCTCGACATCCTCTTCTGAACTTCGGGTGTGCGTCTTTGCCACGAGCATGTAAATCGATGGCACGACGAAGAGGGTAAAGATCGTTCCTATGATCATCCCGCTGACCAGCATAATGCCGATGCTGTTGCGCGCTCCGGCGCCCGGCCCCTTGGCCAGCACCAAGGGGAAGTGTCCGATGACCGTAGCAGCGGTAGTCATCAGAATGGGCCGCAACCTGGTCTCAGCCGCCTCGATGACCGCCGCCAGCTTGTCCTTCCCCGCTTCCTGCAAGTGGTTGGCAAACTCCACGATCAGGATGCCATTCTTTGACACCAGGCCAACCAGCGTGATCAATCCGACCTGACTATATATGTTGAGCGTGGTCAGCCCCAGGAACGAGAACAGCAGCGCTCCTGAGATGGCCAGTGGCACCGATCCCGCGAGGATGATAAAAGGATCGCGGAAGCTTTCAAACTGCGCCGCCAGAACCAGATAAATCAGGATCGCAGACAACAGGAAAGTCCCCAGGAACTTGCCGCCTTCGGTCCTGAGCTGGCGCGACTCGCCAGCGTAATCAACCGTGAATCCCTGCGGCAGGATCTTCGTGGCCTCGGCTTCGAGCACCTTGAGTGCCTGGTCCAATGGCACACCCGGCGGCACTACGCCCTGGATGCGTACCGCGTTAAGCTGCTGAAACTTCTTCAGGTCGCGCGGCTCGGTCGTCGTCTTCAAGGTCGCGAAGGTGGAAAGCGGCACGAGCTTGTTTTCCGACCCTGTGACGTAAATCTGCGACAGCTGTTCCGGCGTCAAGCGCTCCGCACGTTCGATTTGCGGAATGACCTTGTAACTCCGGCCCTGAATGCTGAACCGGTTCACATAATTTCCACCCAGCATGGTGGACAGGTCCTGCCCGGCCTGGCTCAGGTCTACTCCCTGGGAGCGCAGCTTGTCCCGGTCGAAGACCACCTCGGTCTGCGGCTGGTCATACTTCAAATCGGAGTCGGCGTAGATGAACTTGCCGCTGGCAAAAGCCGCCCCCACCAACTGCTTTGCGATGGCAAGCAGCTGCTGCGGCTCGCCCGGTGTCGCGATCACAAAGTCAACCGGGAAATTTCCGCCTCCGGGGAGCGCCGGCGGAGTCAACGGAATCACACGAATGCCCGCGATTTTCGAAAGCGGCCCGGTGGATTCCAGCAGAAGCTGCTGCGCCGTCTTCTTACGCTCGCTCCACGGCTTGGTGACCATGCCGCCAAAGCCGCCGGTCGGGGACGTGATCTGAAAAATGCTCTCGCTCTCCGGAAAAGCATGATAGACGTCGTAAACCTGGTTGGTGAACAACCGGGTCTGATCGATGGTTGAATTGGGCGAGGCCTGGATCACCCCGAAAACCACGCCCTGGTCCTCGGCCGGCGCCAGTTCCCGCTGCGAGAACATGTAGAACGGAATCATCAGTACGGCGACGATCGCCCACAGCGTGAGCACCACCGGCCGGTAGCGCAGCGTGCCGGCGAGGGTGTGTTCATAAGTCCGGCGCACGCGCTCGAAGCGACGATTGATCCATCCCGCGAAGCCGCGCTCGGAGTCTCCTGCGCGCAGCAGTTTCGATCCCATCATCGGAGAAAGCGTCAGTGCAACGATTCCGGAGACGATCACAGCGCCTGCCAGCGTGAATGCGAACTCGCGGAACAGAGCGCCGGTCAATCCGCCCTGAATGCCGATGGGAGCGTACACCGCGGCCAATGTGATGGTCATCGAAATGATGGGGCCCACCAGCTCACGGGCCGCATCCAGCGCGGCCCGCTGCGGAGACTTGCCCATTTGCAGATGCCGCTCGACGTTCTCCACCATGACGATCGCGTCGTCCACCACCAGGCCGACCGAAAGCACGATGGCCAGCAGGGTCAGCAGGTTGATGGTGAAACCGAACGCCAGCATCAGAAAAACAGCGCCAATGAGTGAAATCGGGATGGCCACGACCGGAATGAGCACCGAGCGCATCGACCCGAGAAAAAGGAAGATGACCACGATGACGATGAGCAGCGTCTCGGTCAGGGTCCGCAGCACTTCGTTGATGGCGTCCTGGATGTACGCGGTCGAGTCGTAAGGGATGCCGACCTTCATCCCGGTCGGCAACTGCGCCTGAATCCCGGGGATCGCCTCGCGCACTCGCTCGATCACTTCCAGCGAATTGGCTGTCGGGAGCACCCACACGCCCATAAAGGTCGCGGTCTCACCGTTGAAGCGCACTTCCGAGTCATAATTCTGGGCGCCCAGCACGACGTCGGCGATTTCGCCCAGCCGCACTACCACGCCATTGTCGTTCTTCACCACCAACTGGCGGAATTCATCGGCGGTGCGCAGGTCGGTGTTCGCGACGAGGTTGACCGACACCATCGAGCCCTTGGTGCTTCCCAGTGCAGAGAGATAGTTGTTTTTCGCTAATGCATCATGCACCGCGGAGGGAGAAATTCCCAGCGCCGCCATCTTGTCCGGCTTCAGCCAGATTCGCATCGCAAAAGTACGATCGCCCAGGATGTCGGCACGCTGCACTCCGCTAATGGCGCTCAGTTTGGGCTGGACCACCCGCGTCAGATAATCGGTGATCTGGTTCTGATCGAGGTCGGCAGACGAAAAACCGATGTACATGGCGGCAAACTGATTGTCCGCCGTTTCCAGGTCAATGACCGGCGCCTCAGCTTCCGGCGGCAGGTCGTTGCGGACCTGTGCTACCTTCGCCTGGATTTGGGTCAGTGCTGCGTTGGTATCGTAGTTGAGCTTCAGGTGCACCGTGATCGTGCTGAGCCCCTGCGCGCTCGACGATTCCATGTAATCGATGCCATCCGCGCTAGCGATGACACGCTCCAGCGGCGTAGTGATGAATCCGCGAACCAGGTCGGCATTCGCTCCAACGTAAGTCGTCGAAACCGACACCACCGCGATGTCGCTGCGTGGGTACTGACGCACACTCAGCGAGCGAATGGACTGCAGCCCGGCGATCAGGATGACCAGGCTGACGACCATCGCGAGGACGGGTCGTTTAATGAACAGGTCCGTAAACTTCATTAGCTTTCCTCGGGCTTGGGAGCGGGATTATTTCCCGGCTGAACCCTGTTGTTGACCTGGACGGCGGCGCCATTGCGCAGCTTGAACACGCCCGACGTCACCACTTGGTCACCTGGGTTCAAGCCCGAAACAATCGCCACCTGGTCGCCACGCGATCCTTCGACCTTCACGAACTGTTGTCGCACTCCGCGATAGCTCTGACCCTTTTGATCTTTCAGGTCAGTGATGACATAGACTGAGTCGCCATACGGGGCATAGCTGATGGCAGATGCCGGCAGCGGGATCACCGGCCGGCTCGCGCCCAGGCCCACTTCAACATTTACGAACATGCCCGGCCGCAATTTGCCCTCCGGATTGGACAGGGTCGCCTGTACCTGAACGTTGCGCGTGGCCTCATCCACCACCGAGTCCAGAGCGGTCACCCGGCCGGTGAACAACTTGCCCAGAAGATCGTCAGAGGTCACCTGCAGAGTGTGGCCAACCCGCACTTGGCCCAATGCCTGCTGCGGCAAACCAAAGTTGACGTAAATAGGATTGAGGGCCTGGAGTTGAACCACCGGGCTTCCCGCGGCCAGGTATTCCCCGAGGTTCACCTTGCGGATACCCAGCGTGCCCGAAAACGGCGCCCGGATGGTCTTGCGCTCAATCGTGGCCCGTATTTCCCCCACATTGGCTTCGGTCTGTCTCTGCTGCGCTGTGGTCTGGTCGTACTCCATCCGCGAGATCACGCCCTCCTTTACCAACTGCTCATTGCGGTCGAAATTGATCTTGGCCAGATCGCGCTGTGCTTCGAGCGCGGCTAATTGGGCTCGCTCCTGTCGGGTATCGAGCTCAACCAGGATGTCTCCCGCCCGAACTGACTTGCCGGAATCAAAATTGATCTGCGCCACGGAACCGGGAAGGTCCGCGCTCACCATCACCCCGCGGACCGCTTCCATGGTGCCGATTACTCCCGTCGTCGAAGGCCAGACTTCCCTTTTGACCACCACGCTGGTCACCGCTTCCGGAGGTGGCTGAAATGTGGATGCCTGCACCGCGGACTCAACCTGCTTGAACTTGATGAAGCCCAGGGCCGTGAGCAGCACTGCTGTCGCGCCCAACATCAGGAACATTCTCTTCGCCATGATTTCCCCTTTAGCCTGAAAGCAGATACTTACCTGCGTCGCCGCTTGACTGGTCGCTAAGTCCCAGCGAGTCAATGCCATCACTTGTGTCGGAAAACCCTACCCGATGCTCAGACCGCATCCAAGGTCGAATCCCGTTTCATCTTTGATTCAGCTCGGGCCAGCCAGGATTCGAGCAAATTCAATCGCAAGAGCCCTTCCTGACAAGACACCGCAGATTTGTGCAGTTTGCCGCTTCTCGCGATCATTCGTATGCCTACCGATAAATTGCCTTCCTGGGATGAGTCGAACGAGGAAGCTCCAAATCGACACTTCGAATACGAAATATCGGCCCGGATACTCACTTCCCCGTGATCCGGAGGCCCAAAGCGGAGTCCCCGGACTTGCCTTGCGGAAAAGGATGATGACGCTCATCGGTTCTTCAACTGCATAGGAGCATGCTCCCGTGCCACCAATCTATGTTGCTGCGGAACCTATGAAGGAACAGCACCCCATCGCCGACTGAGGCAGCCTCTCACACTTCTTCTTGCCCGAGCCCGATTGACCGCAGCTAAGGTGTTTACCCGATATCGGTTGTGCCGGTATTTTTCTCTCCAGGGTTTCTGACATCGAATTCCGCGGCGGGCCGCATCCTAACCAACAGGATTGCTTTTACAGATAGGAGGTCTAAGACAATGGCGGAAATCGTGTACCGGGCTGAGAACCGCCCCAGTCAGCGACGAAGTGTGGACTGGAGCGCAATTTGGGCTGGATTGTTTACCTTTATTGCGATCTGGTCGGTGTTCGGCTTTCTCGGCTTTGCAATGCTCGGCAATGGGGCAAGCCCCGTCGGCGGGCAATCGCATCAGGCGATGAATATTGGACTGGGAATTTGGACAATCATTTTATCTGCGGTCGCCATGTACATAGCCGGCCATCAGACCGGCAGACTGGCTGCTATGGATGGCCGGTACGAGACCATCATGCACGGTATGGCTATGTTCGGCCTTGCCGTAACCGCGGCCATCGTTTTAGCGATTTCGGGGAGAATGGTGTTTACCGGTCTTCCGGCAACCGGCACGACGATTCAGCATTCGTATATTTTGAGCGCATTCGGCGGCTCCGAATGGACAGCTTTCATCGCGCTCTTGCTGGGTTGGTTATCGGCGATATTAGGCGCGTCCTCGAGCGTCAAACCCAGATACGTCCCGCCCAGCAATGTGCGAGACGTGACGAACATGAGGTCCGCAGCTTAACGATTTCACAATTTAAACCCACCCCGGGGGGAGGCGCGTGGTACGCCTCTCTCCCTTCCCAGTGTCTCCGTGGCCCAAAGAATATTGAGCGGCTAGGATTTGCCGTTCAGGATGGCTTCGGCGCGATTCCTGTTACTTTGACTGACGTGGGCATCCGACGCGATTGTCTGCAGCACCGGCACGACCGCTTGCTTCTCTAGCAGGCGGTGTTTCCGGGCTGTATGTTGCATGCGCTTCAGTTCTGCGCTGATCTTTAGGCTGCCAGTTTGGTAGAGCAAAATCAGACGGCGTCCGAATTCCAGGGTCGCAGAGATGTTCTGAAACAGCGCTGTGAGTTGCCCGACGAGCGGGTTTCGGCTGGTCTGATATGTAATCTGGTTATGCGTGCTTCCCTCCCGGAAAGACAGCGTTTTTATTCTGTCGTTTCCCCGAAAATGCTGTACGTCCCTGGAAGGGAGGCTCAGGCGGTTCAATCGCTCCGCCAAGTCGAAAACTTTCTTGCGTGTGGGAGCGGAAGCCAGGAATTCGACAGTGTACGGGGCCCGGTCTTTTCCACTGATTGCGGCGCAGAGTAGTAAGTGGCATCTCCACTGGAATCAATAGCGATGGAGTAGTACGGCGGACTCGAGCCCCACTGCACCCAGGTGAAAGTCACAGTCGGAAAGCGGCGGCCATTCCTGGTCTCAAGCTGCGGATTCTGACTCCTGGCCGGGGAACAGCCACCAAATAGGAAAGCGGCCAACAACACTTTCCAGATCGAGATTCGATTCCGCCGCAGCTCGCCTGCCGGTCGCAATGCCAACGCGGGACCTTTCTTCATGCCTACCTGTCAGGCTAGATGTTTCCCGCAAATCGGAGGTTGGCTGTCGGTCAAACTCAAAGTGAGAGTCTCAAAATGCTTCATTCTGGGCAAACTCCGAAGCTCCGCCAGGTATCTAATAAATTAGGATGGGTCGCAAAAATCCCGGCTAAGACATCGTTGCTGACTGTGCGCAGCAATACTCACCCAAGGAGGTTCCGGTTGCGTTCGCAGATCCGTCTCGGACGAATCGCAGGCATTTCAATCGGGCTTCACTATAGCTGGTTCATCATTGCGTTTCTTATCGCGTTCTCTCTCGTCGCACAGTTTCACGCGATTTCCCCATCCGGAATACGGCCACGGTGTGGCTAGCCGCGATCATCACCAGCGTATTGTTCTTCGTTGCGTTGCTCCTGCACGAACTGGCGCACTCCGCGCTGGCAAAAGCCCAGGGTCTGAAGGTGCAGGCCATCACCTTGTTCGCTTTGGGCGGCATCTCGCAAATTGAGTCCGAGCCAACCAATGCCAGGTCGGAATTCTGGATTGCGATTGTCGGTCCGGCAACCAGCGCGGCCATCGGGTTCCTTCTTCTGGCACTCACCCGCGCGCTGGGATGGTCGGCCGGCACTCAACCTGCGAATCTGCCCGAGGCGGTCCTATTCTGGCTGGCATATATCAATATCGCCCTTGCCGTCTTCAATATGGTTCCAGGCTATCCCCTCGACGGTGGACGCATTCTGCGCGCCGTCGTCTGGTGGATCACCGGCAACGCGAATCGCTCCACTCGAATCGCCGCACAAACCGGGGAAGTTGTGGCATTCCTGTTCATCCTGCTGGGTCTCTACCGCTTTTTCCTGGGCGCCAATTTCGCCGGTCTGTGGCTGGCTTTTATCGGCTGGTTCCTGCTTGAGGCTTCGCGCAACAGCTATTCCAGAGTTGAGCTCTTGTCGGAGCTCCACGATCATCGGGTCTCGGAGATCATGGAACACGATTGCATGGTGGTGGATGGAAGCCTGAGTCTGCGCGATTTCGTGGACGAATACCTGTTGCACACAACCCATCGCTGTTTCCTGGTGAACCAGAACCAGCATACCGCCGGGATTGTAACCCCGGAAGACGTGAAGAGGGTTAGCCGCGACCAATGGCCTCAAACCAGCGTTCAAAGCGTAATGCAGCACTGGCAGAATTCTCTCGCCGTCACTCCCGACACTCTGGCAGACAAGGCCCTTGAATTGATGGCCAAGGCGGGCGTCACTCAGCTGCCCGTGGTTTCTCAGGGACGGGTCGAGGGCCTTTTCTCTCAATACCAGGTTTTGAAGTTCCTACAATTCGGGGCAAGAAAAAATTGAGCGTCCCGCCTTAAGGCGGTCGTACTGCCGGCCGCATGGCTTGCCGATCGGACAGAGGTCCTCTCATCCGGCAGCCTCCAGCACCCAAGATGAAATTGGACGTGCACTATTGGTGACGGATGATTTTGATCTCTCATGCTAGACTTCGAAGGCTACTTCGCGTAGGCAATCTGAAATGCGGCACCGATTTCTTCTATTGAGAGGAGTGCCCGTTGGAGCGGGAAAGTCGGATTTACTCCGTTCGAAACGGCACACCGACTCGCAGCGAAATGCCTCGTCCTGACTCACAGCTGCTGGCACCATCGTTGTACCTGCCCTGTGTCATCCTTCTGCTCTTGTTGTTTCCAGTTCCCGCGGTAGCGCAGATTTCGCCAGGCGCCCTTTCGCGTCCCCACCAATCTCTCAACGGCACGAGCAACTGCACCGCGTGTCACAAGCTAGGGGGCGGCCAAGCCACCTTCAGGTGTGTGGATTGCCACGCCGAGATTGCCTCCCGTGTGGCGGCGCGAAGAGGATTGCACGCTTCCTACAACCTGACCGCAGGCTCCAGCCAGGAATGCGTGAAGTGTCACTCGGAACACAATGGCGAGGATTTTGCCCTAATCAAGTGGGACATTCGGACCTTCAATCACCAGCAAACGGGGTACCCACTCGAAGGCAGGCACTCCGGGCTGGCCTGCAACCGTTGTCACACGGCTGAACACGTCTCTCCGTCTGAGCGCGCCGTCATCAAGGTCAAAGATCTGAATAAGACATTTCTCGGCATCTCGACCAACTGCGTTACCTGCCACCAGGACCAGCACAATGGAAGACTGGGCGAGAATTGCCTTCAGTGCCATACCTACAACGATTGGAAAACCGTCAGCGTGGGAAAGTTTGACCATGCGAAGACCCGTTTCCCGCTAACCGGGTTGCATGCACAGGTTACCTGCCAGAAGTGTCATACTCCCGGACCAGACAGCAAACCTCGCTACACGGGAATCGCCTTCGGCAAGTGTTCCGATTGTCACTCCGACCCGCATCGCGGAAGCTTCGCGCAGGGCTGCCAGGTGTGCCACAACACGGGCGGGTGGAAGAAGGTGTCAACCCAGGCAGTGAGTCAGCGCTTCGATCACTCAACCACCAAGTATCCGTTGCTGGGCAAGCATGCCACGGTGGAATGTTCACAATGCCACGCGAACGGAGATTTCAAGAAGCCGCTGGTTTTTCAGAAGTGTTCGGATTGTCACCAGCCTGATCCACACCACGGGCAGTTTGCCCAACGTCCAGGCGGCACCGAGTGCGCTTCCTGCCACACGGTTGATGGCTTCAAGCCTTCGACATTCACGGTTAAGGACCACGCCACCACAGGCTATCCGCTGGAGGGCAGGCATGCCATGGTGCAGTGCTCGGGCTGCCACACACCCAGGGGCAAAGACACTATTTTCAAGATCAAGTTTCAGCGCTGCACCGACTGCCATACCGACCGCCATGCGGGACAATTTGCCGCCGCTCCGTATTTCAACGGTTGTGATCGCTGCCACAATCTGCAGGGGTACAAGCCGTCCACCTTTACCCTGACGCAGCACCAAAAGACCAAGTTCGTTTTGACTGGCAGCCACGTAGCGGTCCCCTGCGGCGATTGCCACAAGGAGAGCGACGCGTTCCAGCCGAAGGCAGTCGCCTACCACTGGAATGGGCTTTCTTGCACCAGCTGCCATCAGGACCCGCATCACGGGCAATTCAAGGACCGCATGCAGCAGGTCCGCGGGGACGGCACCGCGGCTGGTTGTGAAGCCTGCCATTCCACCAGATCATGGAAAGAACTTTCAGGCTTCGATCACTCCAAGACTTCTTTTCGGCTGTTGGGTGCACATCGGGCCACCGCGTGCATGGATTGCCATAAACCGCCTAACCAGGAGACGCGTCTGATCAATGTGGACTTTAAGGCTGCGCCTTCGCAATGTGAGGAATGCCACCAGGACATCCACGGCGAGCAATTTGCCCAAGCCGGAGTCACGGCCTGTGCTCAGTGCCACAACAGCGGACGTTGGAAGCCCTCTCTCTTTGACCACGATAAGCGGACCGCATTTCCCCTGCAGGGCGCGCACCAGAACGTCCGCTGCGAAGGATGCCACAAACTGACCCGGGTTCTAGAAGCCAAGACCGTACTGTTCTACAAGCTTACCCCCAAGGAATGCGCCGACTGCCACGGATCCAACCTTCCGGTAAAGCGGTAACCAAACCTGTAAAACGTGCCCACCTTCGAAAAAGTTACACCTACTCGGAAGTCCATGGCATACACCGGCAGAATTCAGGACAGTCACCAGTTTGTCCGCGTGAACAGACACTTAGGTAACTTTTGTCGCCACCCATATTTCCTCTAGCCTGTTGGAAATGTGATTGCACACGCACATCCATTAGTGTGTTGGGGTACATTCGTCCTGAATTCTCCTTTTCTGCTGTTGGGGCGGTCGAATCCGATTTAGGTGGTACTGCGTTGGCTTCGGCGATCCGGGGATACCTGTTTGTCGCGTTGCTGTTGCTGGTCTCTGTCCTGTCCGCCCAGGGGCAGTCGCAGTCCTACGCCAACACCCGCAGCCCCCACGGCCCGCTCAATGTGCCTTGCCAGAACTGCCACACCATGAGCGGCTGGAGGCCGATTCGCAGCGTGCCCGAGTTCGACCATAACCAGACACGGTTCCCGTTGCGCGGCATGCATCAGGGAGTCAGCTGCACGCAATGCCACTTAAAACCGGTATTCACCAATGTGGGTAACAAGTGCGCCGATTGTCACGCCGACATTCATAAACGGCAGTTTGGGGCAAATTGCGAGCAATGCCACAGCGTGAAGGGCTGGCAGGTTTCCGTGCAACAGATCAACCAGCATCAGAACCGGTTCCCTCTCCTCGGGGCACACGCGGCGCTGGACTGCACCTCTTGCCACAAGGGAGCAGCAACCGGACAATTCATGGGCTTGCCCACCCAGTGCTACGCCTGCCACGCCAAAGAGTTTCAGACCACCACGGGTCCAAATCATGTGACCTCCGGGTTCCCCACCACCTGCGAACAGTGCCACGGCTTCAACAGCTGGTCGGGCGCCAAATTTGACCACCTGAGAGTCACCGGCTTTGCGCTGACGGGAGCGCACATTCCGCTGGATTGCACCGCCTGTCACGTCGGAGGCAAATTCGCGGGCACGCCCGCTACCTGCGTCGGCTGCCATCTTCCCGATTTCCAGAAGACAACCAACCCCAATCACCTGCAGGCGGGTTTCCCCCAGACCTGCCAGAGCTGTCACACCACGTCCGCGTGGCAGCCGGCCACTTTCGATCACAACACCTTTACCAAGTTTCCGCTGACCGGGACACACACCACCGTGGCCTGCACCCAATGCCACGTGAATGGACAGTTTGCCGGCACTCCGACGGATTGTGCCTCCTGCCACATGAAGGATTTCCAGGGCACCACCAACCCCAACCACGCGCAGGCCGGAATTCCCACCACCTGCGCCACTTGCCACAACACAACTTCCTGGGCCAATGCCACCTTCGATCACAGCAAAACCGGTTTCCCGTTGACCGGCGTGCACGTCACCACCCCATGCACGCAGTGTCACGTGAACGGCAACTACAGCTTGACGGTCACTACTTGCGCGTCCTGCCACCTCAAGGACTATCAGGGAACCACCAACCCCAATCACGTGCAGGCCGCCCTGCCGCAAACCTGCGAGAGCTGCCACACCACGGCGTCCTGGACCAACGCCACCTTCGATCACAGCAAGACCGGCTTCCCGCTGACCGGCGCGCACGTCCCGCTGCAATGTTCGCAGTGCCATATCAATGGAAACTACAACCTCACCAACACCACCTGCGTCTCCTGCCATTTGAAGGACTATCAGGGCACGACTGATCCCAACCACGTGCAGGCCGGAATGCCGCAGACCTGCGAAACCTGCCACAGCACGGCGACCTGGGCGAATGCCACCTTCAATCACTCGACCACAGGTTTTCCGCTGACTGGCGCGCACGTTCCACTCCAGTGTTCGCAGTGCCACGTCAATGGAAATTACAACCTCACCGATACCACGTGTGTCTCTTGCCACCTGAAGGATTACCAGGGCACCACCGATCCCAACCACGTGCAGGCTGCGCTGCCACAGACGTGCCAAAGTTGCCATAGTACGGCGTCCTGGGGAAGCGCCACTTTCAACCACGCTACTACCGGATTCGCACTGACCGGAGCGCACGCCCCGCTGCCCTGCGCCCAGTGTCACGTAAATGGAAACTACACCCTGAACAGCGGCGCATGTTCCACCTGCCACCTGAAGGATTACCAGGCCACGACTGATCCGAATCACGCCCAGGCCGGTTTCCCGCAAACCTGCGACTCCTGCCACACCACCGTTTCCTGGGCGAACGCAACTTTCAATCATGCATCAACCGGATTCGCCCTGACCGGGGCGCACGTCCCGCTGCAGTGCTCGCAATGCCACGTAAACGGCAACTACAGCCTGAACAGTACGGCCTGCGCGACTTGCCACCTGAACGACTTCAACGGCACCACCAACCCCAATCACGTGCAGTCAGGATTCCCTCAGCAGTGCGACGTCTGCCATAACACCACGTCCTGGATTCCGTCCTCGTTTAACCACAACAACACGCCGTTCCCGCTGACCGGAAAGCACACCACCGTGGCCTGCGCCAGCTGTCACGTGAACAACAACTACACAACGGTGCCGACCGATTGCTTCTCCTGTCACAAATCCGATTACCAGACCGCCACCAACCCGAATCACACGGCGGCAGGTTTCCCGACCACTTGCCAGACTTGCCACAGCACAACCGCATGGACGGGAGCGACCTTCAACCACACCTGGTTCCCGACCAACCACGGCAATGCGGGAGGAGTCTGCTCCGCTTGCCATACCAACGCCAATGACTACTCGGTCTTTTCCTGCACCGTTTGCCACGGCAAGACCCAGACTGACTCGGACCATCGGGGCGTAAACGGCTATGTGTACAGCAGCCCGAATTGTTACCAATGCCATCGCAATGGACGAGGCGGGTAGGGCGAATGGAACCTGCACCGGACAGCAAAGCGAATCCTGAAAAATGTGGGCAAGAAGACAATTCGGATTGCTGCTCCTGCTGGCATCGTGGGCCGCTGCACAAGGCGCGGCTCCAGCGACTGTGTCAGTGCAGGACCTGAGAGTTGTGCGCGATCCAGCCAACAACCTGCGGGTGGAAATCACCCTGAGCGCAACCACCAACGGCACTCCCAGCGTGACTCTGGCAACCAATCCCAGCCGACTGGTGCTCGATTTACCCAACACCGTGTCAGGGGCGAAGCAGCAACAACTTTCGGTGAACTACAAGGGTGTTCGCCGGGTAAGGCTGGGCTTGAACAGCGCAACCCCTCCCATCACCCGCGTAGTGGTGGAGATGGACGAGGCACGTCCGTACAGTGTGCAGTCTGAGGGAAGGCGGGTCACGCTCGTCATCGGCCCTTCGCCAAACACGATTGCGAGTGCGGGACAGGGCGCGCAAGCCGCCGGCGCATCAGGTGGGTTGGTTGGAATATTCCGCCGTCGCCCAACTCCGCCTCCGATGGAAAATGGCAATGACTCGGCCACGGGATTGCCTCCGCCACCCCCGCACCTACCGCCCATCAACTTTCCGGACGAGCAAGCGGGGGCAAAAGCGGGCTCAACCAGCGCAGACGCAGCTTCGCGTCCGACCGCCTCGCATCCCAATCGGGGCAGCCTCCAGGAGGGCACCGTCTTCCCCGGGCTGGGATCGCCGGGAACAGGTAATGTGCCGGATGCGAAGGCATCGGCCGCGACCGGAACCGCAAACGCTCCAAGTTCGTCCCAGTCGGGTAGCGTGACCACCCCACCCGGCGCATTCCAGGCCAAGGTTGCCGCCGACAGCGGCTCTCCCACAGTCGTGGTCACTCCGGGTGCAACGTCGAATACCGAAACAGCGAGGCAGGAAACCATTGCACCGCCCGCGCCTCAACCATCACCTCAGGAACTGTCCGGCATCATTCAAGCGCGGCCCAGTCCGGTCAGCACCGCAACCCTAGTGGCCGTAGCGCCACAACCGGCTCCCGAGGCGCTGTCCCAAGCTGCCCAATCACGTCAAACTCCCATCAGCACATCAAGGCTGGCGGTTGAAGCTCCGGCGCAACCGCAAACCAAGGCTTCACCTGCAGGGACACAGGAAAATGCCGCCGCAATCGTAAGTCCTCCGCCTGCACCTGCTCAGGCGCCGCACTCGCGAGCAATTGCCGCACAACCCGCAAGTCAAGCTGCACAGGTGCCGCCCGCCGACTTTCCTGCAGCTGCCACAGCAACTGCGGTCGTCGAACCGCAGCCTCAGCCAGAACACGCCGCACCCGTGCCAGAGAGCGCCCCTGCAGTCTCTACCGAAACCGCTACAGACAAACCTACCGCAGACACAGATCTTCCCTTGCTCGCGCTGCGCAACGTGGATCCCAACCTGCGAACCGTTTTCAAAGTGAAATACGTTGCCGAAGGTGTCGCCTACCTCGACGGTGGCCGTAGTTCGGGTTTGACGGAAGGCATGAAGTTGGAAGTCAGAGACACCGATTTGCCCGCCCGGCAGGGAGCGACCGGCGATCCAGCCGATCCTCGCGCCGTGGCTGAGCTCGAAGTAACTGCGACGGCGGACACCTCCGCCGTAACCGACATCCATTCGCCCAAACGCCCGGTGAAGTCCGGCGACCTGGCCTACTTGTCCGCAGGCGATGCGCAAGCCTTGGTGCAGCAGCGGTCGCTGAGTGCTACGCGGAAATATCCAGCAGTCGTGACCTTTACCGAAGGCGACCCGCTCGAAGAAGAGGCCCGCGCGGAAGTACCCAGACCACCGCAGCCTTCCGTAAATCGCGCTCGCGGCCGCATCGGTCTCGATTATATGGGCACGGTTAGCCGCGGTACTTCTTCCGTCACGAGTTCAGATCTTGGAATGGTGGTGCGCGCCGACATCACCCGCCTCAGCGGCACCTACTGGAATATCAGTGGCTACTGGCGCGGACGGCTGAGCGCGCGTTCCTCCACCGATCAACAAACGCTACAAGATCTGATCAACCGTACCTATCACCTGAGCATGACTTACGACAATCCGAATTCCGCCTGGGTGGCCGGGTTCGGACGACTCTATCTGCCCTGGGCCAGCAGCCTGGATACGATTGACGGCGGATACTTCGGGCGGAAGCTCTCGCCCGGTATCACCGCCGGCATTTTTGCCGGCTCAACTCCCGATCCCACATCCTGGAATTACAACCCCGACCGGCGCATCGGAGGTACGTTCGTCAACTTTCAGGGCGGCGACTTCGACGCCTTCCACTACACCAGCACAACGGGGTTCGGCATCAGCACTTTGAAGTGGCAGATTGACCGGCCTTTCGTGTTTCTGGAAAACACCTTCTCCTACAAACGATACTTGTCGATCTATCACTCGCTGCAGGCCGACAGTCCGGCGGGAAATCCCGCCGTTCCCGCTCCGGGTCCCGGGCTCAGCCGCAGCTTTCTCACATTGCGGATCCAGCCCCACCCGCGGCTGGAGCTTGATTTCAATCACAATTACTTTCGTGACGTGCCTACCTTTGATCCCCAGTTGATCGGCACCGGCTTGCTGGATAAGTATTTGTTTCAGGGCTTCAGCGCAGGCGCCCGGGTGGAAGTGGTGAAACAGATTTTTGTTTATGGCAGCCTGGGACAAAGCGACCGGTCCGGCGATGCCAAGGCCTCGCTGAACCAGATGTATGGCGTTACGTTCGGCCATTTACCATGGCTGGCTCTGCGTGCGGACGCACACTACTCGCGCTTCAACAGCTCGTTCGGAAGCGGATCGTACCGGGCGTTTTCGCTCTCGAGAAACTTCACCGACGACATCCGGCTTGAGGTGCTGGCTGGCGATCAGACATTCAGTTCTCTGCTGACCACGGACGATCGGACGCGCTTCGTAAATACGAATGTCGATTTCGCTGTCGGAGCGCACTATTTTGCCCAGGGAGGCTTCACCATCAACCGCGGCCAGCTGAGTTATGACCAGTGGATGTTCACGCTCGGCTACCGTTTTGATACGAAGGGAAGACATCAGTGAGGCATCAGCACCAACTCGGAAAGTGGTTGGGCCTAGCGGGGATGGTTGTCATGCTCCTGGCGTGCCTGCCAGTCCAACGAGGCCTTGCGGCTAAAGTTGATCCGAATGACTTGTTGAACCGAACCAGCGACCAGGTGACAAAGTTCCTGGGCCAGTTCTCGGATGTAAAGTGCACCGAAAAAGTCACCCAGGAGAAGTTGGGGAAGGAAAATAAGGTCGAACTCAAAGAAGAATCTACCTATGACTATCTGGTGATCCTTACCAACACCGGCGGAGAGTTGAGCCTGGACGAATCTCGCCTGGCAGTGCATGAAGCGAAAGCCGACAAGAAGAATACTTCCCTGCTGGTGACGAACGGCTTCGCTACATTGTTTCTGGTGTTTCATCCTTACTATGCCGGAAGCTTTCGATTCACAGCTCAGGGAGACGAAGTGGTGGAGGGCCATCTCCTCAGCAAGATTTCCTTTCAGCACGTTCGCGGGACCCGCTCGATCGCGGCCCTGGCCCTCCGCGGCAAGGAGTATCCGCTTGAGCTTTCCGGCACAGGCTGGATCGATCCGCAGAGTGGCATGATCCAGAAGATCGCTGCAGACATCGGAGACACCATGCAGGATGTCGGCCTGAAAACCCTGCGCTCGGAAGTTGAATACGCGCCAGTCCCCTTCCGAGGAATGAAAGAGACGTACTGGTTTCCGTCACAGGCCACCGTAGAGGTGGAAACGCCACGCCAGCACTGGCGTAACACTCATCGCTTCACGGATTACAAGAGATTCTCAGTCGATACCGAGGAAAAGGTCGCAAACAAATGAGCGCAAACGCCGCCGTCGCAACCGCTACCATACCGGCCCGCAGTGGGGAGAGAGCACATCGCATTCGCCTGGTCTGCGGCTATCTACTGGCCATCACCCTCATTGTCGGTCTGGCCGTTTACGGCTTCGACTACTATACCCTCGGTTCGGCAGACCGGCCGTTCTCCCCCAAGCACCATCTCTTGCGGCCCAGCGGCGTGATCGGGATAAAGCTCGGCTTCATGGGGCTGGCCATGTTTCTCGCCATTTTTCTTTACC
Source organism: Terriglobia bacterium (assembly GCA_963803605.1). GTDB lineage: Bacteria > Acidobacteriota > Terriglobia > Terriglobales > Acidobacteriaceae > JAIQFF01. Next base: position 86,618 of record CAWDNG010000015.1, on the reverse strand, counting down.
CCCTGCGCAAGAAATGGCCCGGGCTGTCGCGCCAAGGCAGCTCCAAACATTGGCTGGATATCCATGTGCTGCTGGGGCTCAGTGCACCCTTCATCATAGCCCTGCACTCCGCCTTCAAGTTCCGCGGCTTCGCCGGCATGGCTTTCTGGATCATGGTTGCGGTCTCGCTAAGCGGCGTCATCGGAAGATATCTCTATGGCCAGATTCCTCGGCGCCTGAACTCGGCGGAGTTGTCAGCGAAAGAATTGCAAGGGGTGCAGGCCGGACTGGCCGAACAGCTGAAGCAGCAGAGACTGTTGCCGGAAGATGACCTGAGGTCGTTGCTGCGTCTGCCCAGCCCGGAGCGGGTGCAGGAGATGTCTATTCTCTTTGCGCTCGGATACATGATGGCGCTCGATGTCGGACGCGCCTTCCGCATCGCCAAATTGCGACGGCGCGCCCTGGCGTTCGGCGAACGGATAACCACGCTTGGTGGGTTCCTGCCCACCCGCCATGCGGCCTTGGAAAGAGCGGTCTCCACCGCCCGAATCGAGGCGGCCACCGCGAAACGCATCCTGTTTCTATCGCGCTCGCAGCAGGTCTTTCACCTCTGGCATGTGGTGCATAAACCGTTCAGCTACTCGTTTGCTCTGCTGGCGATTATCCACATTGTAGTGGTTATGATGATGGGCTTTTTCTAAGGACATTCGGACCATGGACTCACTCTTCGCCTTCTTCATTGCCGCGGCCGTTACCGGACTCTTCGTTCTCAGCTATCTGAAGAGCCTGAAGAAGAGGGAGTCGCGCGCTCGCGAGGCGGCGGCAAAGGGACAGTTGTATTCCGAAGGCCCCAAGGGTCAGCATCCCCACATTGACACAAACTATTGCATCGGCTGCGGAACGTGCACCTCCGTCTGCCCCGAGGGCGACGTACTCGCCATGCTGGCGGGCAAAGCGGTCATTGTGAACGGACACAAATGCATCGGTCACAGCCTCTGCGCCGAAGCCTGCCCGGTGGGGGCCATCACGATGGTGATGGCGACACCAAGCATGGGCGCCGACATGCCCTATCTCACACCGGAGTACGAGACCAGCATCCCGAATCTCTTCATTGTTGGTGAACTCGGCGGCCTGGCTCTGATCAAGAATGCCGTGAACCAGGGACGCGACTGCATCGACACCATTACCAACCGGATCAAAGGAAGGCCACAGGTTGGCCCTGCACCCGCTGTTCACGACGTCTTGATCGTCGGTGCCGGACCTGGCGGCATCAGCGCTTCTCTGCGCGCCATCGAAAACAAGCTCAACTATCTCACCCTGGAGCGCGATGAGATCGGGGGCACGGTCGCCAAATTCCCCCGCCAGAAGCTGGTGATGACCAGCCCGGTGGAGTTTCCCATGTATGGCAAGTTCAAAAAGACCGAACTCTCCAAGGAAAACCTTCTGGCATTTTGGGACATGGTTCTGAACCGCTCCGACTTCAACGCGGTCACGGGAGAGAAAGTAGATGACGTCAGGAAGGGCGCGGACGGCATTTTCACCGTCATAACGCCTAACAATCAGTATCGTTCTCGGGCGGTAATTCTGGCCCTGGGGCGAAATGGGACTCCGCGAAAACTCGGCGTGAAAGGCGAGGAACTGCCCAAGGTGATGTACCGTCTGATCGAGGCTGATCACTACATCAACAAGAGGATCCTGGTGGTAGGTGGAGGCGACAGCGCGGTTGAAGCAGCCATGGGCCTGGCCCACCAGCACGGCAATCAGGTCACGCTCTCCTATCGAAAAGAAAGCTTCATCCGTCTCAAAGAACGTAACGCGAAACGTATTCAGGATTGTATGCACAGAGGCAAAGTCAAGGTGCTTTTTAACTCGAATCCGGTGGAGTTCAAACCCGAATCTGTCACCCTGGACGTCAGCGGTTCAGTCCAGGAACTGGCTAACGACTTTGTGTGGATCTTCGCCGGTGGCGCGCCTCCCACTGACTTTCTCAGGAGGATCGGCGTCGAGTTCGGGATGTGCGACATGACCCTGGAGGCAAGCCAGGAGGCAAGACAAGCGGCTCAAGCCGGGCAACGAAGAGGGCAAGTCCAAGCCGCCGTGCAATGAGATGGGTTGCAGACTCGGGCCATTCACCGACACTTCCATTTCAATCTCGTCCGGCCATTTCGGTCTGAAATCGTTGTAAAATCTAGCCGACTGGTGGCTGGCCAGCCTCACGTGCCCAGGACTTGCGACAAGCGTGCTTCAGTGTCTTCAGAAGTGCTGTTTCCTTGGGTCGAACTCCTCAGCGCTCGTGCGGGCAGAACGGGAGCCTCTCTTTGAGCAGTTTCCTCAGGGAAAGCCTTGCGCATGGGGGGTCTCTCGCTCTTACGATGCTGGCCGTGCTCTTCTGCGTGGTCCAGACACGGGCCCAGGATAACTACGAAATCCAGGTGTACGGATACGACTTGGTGGACCCCGGGCACACCATGGTTGAGCTACACAGCAACTTCACGATTGATGGCTCCAAGACCATGAGCGACGGTCTCTATCCCACGAATCACGCCCAGCACGAGACCGTGGAAATTACCCACGGATTTAGCGACTGGTTCGAGTGCGGCTTTTACATCTTCACTTCGATAACCGAAGGCCAGGGCTGGCAATGGGTAGGAGATCTTATCCGGCCCCGCGTTGCCGTCCCCAAAAAATGGCACTGGCCTGTGGGTGTAAGCATTTCGAACGAACTCGGCTACCAGAGGCGGCAGTACTCCGCGGATACCTGGACCTGGGAGATCCGCCCCATCGTGGACCAAAAGCTGGGGCGATGGTACTGGTCGGTGAACCCCACGCTCGAGCGCTCTTTCCACGGCGCGAGCGTGCACCAAGGTGTCGCCTTTTCGCCTAACGCAAAATTCAGCTATGACTTAACCCACAAGGTTGCGGCCGGCCTGGAATACTATGGCGCGGTGGGTCCTATAACCGGGTTTGATCCGCTGTCGCAACAGGAGCACCAGATTTTTCCGTCGATCGATCTGAATATCGCACCCCAGAGGGAACTCAATTTTGGACTTGGTGTCGGTTTCACGGGCTCGACCGACCACCTGATCGCGAAAATGATCCTGGGATACCGGTTTAATTTCTGAGCCCCGTGGAGGAGCGCAACAAATGCTGAAAGGCGTGGTCATCGGTTTTGTTTTGGCTGTAGTCCTTCTTGTCGGCGGGGTCTATTACTATTTTGCCGCCGGCATGGCACCTGTGGCCGCGGCCGATCCTTCCATGCCCTTTGAGAGGAAGCTGGCGCACATGGCGCTGGATGCGCACATCCAGAAACAAGCGACAGGCCAGCCTCCGGTGGCGGCCGATGAGGCAGCATACCTTGCCGGCGCCGAGGTGTACAAGCAGCACTGCGCCATGTGTCACGGGAGGTTGGGCGAGGCGCCTACCGACTATGCCACCACGATGTTTCCCAAACCGCCCCAACTGTTTCGCGGCAAGGGCGTGACCGATGATCCGGTCTCCGAAAGTTACTGGAAAACGGCAAACGGTATTCGCCTCTCCGGAATGCCCGGTTTCAAGACCAAACTGACAGACACCCAGATATGGCAGGTCAGTCTATTGCTCGCGCACGCCAACGAAATCTCCGACCCCGTCAAGAAAGCGCTCGCCCTCGAGGCGACACCGCCGGCACCGGCACTTGCACTGCCTTCGGCACCCGCGCCGAAATCCAAAAAATGAGGCGGAGAACCTGAAAGCTTACGAACAGGGGAACCTGCGGAACCGCATCTCAACGGTGACTACGGCTGAGTCGCGCTTCCTTTTTATTCTTTTTGTATTTTTGGCAGCCGCCGGTTCGCTCTGGGCTCAGACCCTTACTGGCAAGGTAACCAACGGAACCACTGGTAAACCGGCCGCCGGAGACAGCATAGCGCTGATCACGCTGGGGCAAGGGATGAAGGAAGTTGCCCATAGTAAGACTGATGCCGGCGGACACTTCAGTTTCCGGCTACCTGACCCGGGCCCGCATCTGATTCGAGCCTTCCACCAGGGCGTGACCTACCATCGCATGGCTCCGTCCGGAACCAGTTCTGTCACACTCCAGGTATTCGATGTCTCCCGGAAGGTCGAAGGCATCCGCGTCAACGCCGACGTGATGCGCTTTCAGGCCCAGGGCGGTGACTTGCAGGGCATCCGTTTATTTGCCGTGAACAATGCTTCCAACCCGCCTCGCACCCAGGTGCAGGGCGAAGACTTCGAGTTTTTTCTCCCCGACGGCGCTGTCATCGATCAGGCAATAGCCAAGACCGCAGGGGGCCAGCCCGTCATCACTTCTCCGGTCTCCGAGAAAGAAAAGAGCCGGTATGGATTCGCCTTCCCTCTCCGGCCCGGCGAAACTGAATTTCAAGTTGCTTTTCACATGGGATACAGGGGCAACCTCAGCATTGATCCCAGGGAGCTCTACGGCGCAGAGCACTTCGTGGTCATGGTGCCGAAGACCATGCTTATCACTGCCGCACCAGACATCGCCTTCCACGCCATGGAGGACCCACGCCAGTCCGATGCTCTAGTTCGAGTGAAGTCAAATACGCGAGCCGGCCAACCCCTCAATTTCACCATCTCAGGCACGGGCACATTGGGAGATCCCGGAGACGACAGTCTGGGAGCGCCGCATCCAGTGAGCGATCAGACCGTCGCTCCACCCGCCCGCAATTCCAGCCAGGAGAAATCGGTCCTGGTCCCGCCCGGCCCACTTGGGAGATATCGATGGTATTTCCTGGCCGTGATCCTTTTATTGCTGCTGGGCGCAGGCGCCGTTTATCTTAAGCGGCACCGCCCATCTGCTGCTTCCAAGCCCTCAAGCCGCTCCAACCTTCTCCTTGACCAGTTCAAGAATGAGCTGTTTCAGCTCGAGGTAGAACATCGGCAGGGCCGAATTTCGCAGCGTGAATATCAGCGTGCCCGGGCTGCCCTGGTCCAAACCCTGGAGCGAGCCATCAAGCGCGGCGCGCGAAAATAAGTAGATGCCACCAGAAGGTTCCGGTTCATCGTGGAGTGGCCTCCCTCCTGCCTGGCTGGTGGTGGGTCAATTCCTAAAACCATCAACCATGAAGGACAACACCAAGGCGCAGCGAGGAAACCAACTACCTTCGTGATACTTCGTGTTTCATGCATCTCGTGGGTCGTATAACGAAACTGACCTGCTACAGGTTACCTTTGTGACTTGCAGCGCCACACAGGAAGGCTAGCATTCGGATTGGAAGAATTTAATTGATGTCCAGGGCAGTCAAGATCGTCGCCTTCTTGTCGTGGCTCGCGGTGGCCACCGGCGCCGCCCAGAGCGGTTACCAGGTGGTTCAGCTCAACCAGTCAGGGACTATTTCCGGCAGCGTCAAGTGGTCGGGGCCATTGCCCCGCATACCCGCTTTTCCCATCGACAAAGATCCCCAGGTTTGCGATCCCGATTCGCACAAGACTCGCGATCTGGAGCGGCTCGTTGTTGGGCCTGAGAACGGCGTGGCCAACACGGTAGTGTTCCTCAAGGACATTTCTCAAGGGAAGCCGATGGACATCCCTGCGCCCCGCCGTTCCCTGGACCAAAAGAACTGCCGGTACGAGCCCCACATCCTGCTGGTGCCCCAGAACGGTCCCTTGCAGCTAAAGAGCTCGGACGCGGTGCTGCATACTGTCCACATGGACGGCGCCGCCTCTTACAATTTGCCATTCCCCTTCACCAACCGGCCGGTCACTCGCACCATGCCGACTGCAGGGCTGGTCAATGTCAGATGTAACGGTGGTCATTCCTGGATGAACGCGGAGATTCTGGTAGTGCCCCATCCCTACTACGCCGTCACCGACGAGAGTGGAAGGTTTGAGCTGACCGACGTGCCGCCCGGGCAATACCAGATCGTGGCCTGGCATGAAGGCTGGAAGCTCGAGCGGGAAGAAGCGGCGTTCGATGTTCTGACCGAACACAAGGTTCGGCGTCCCATATTCTCAGACCCCAAAACCTGGGAAAAATCGGTTTCGGTGAAGCCCGACGAAACCGCCATCATCAACTTTGTCATCGGCGCAAAGTAGAAAAGCCGCTCGCCCCGGCCTTCTCCAACCGGACGCCCCCTGCACTCACGGACAATTGCTGGGCGCAGGCCGTCCGGCAAAACGCGCCTGAACCCAGGTAAGCTGGTCGCGGACCGAGTCTCCCAGCACAGCTGCGAATTCTGAGCTCTTGTATTCGCGGAATTGCACCTTGTCCCTTCCCCGACACAAGCGTGCCACCACCCGCGCTGTCATCCCCAGCCTCACAGCCGGATCCGCGCCGCTGCTTACAATGAGCAGCGGACGATCGGCGGGTTTCTGGCCGATGACATTCCGGGCAAAGAATCGCTCCACGACACCCATGCCCTCCCACCCCGGTTTCAGCACTTGCGCGGTGGCCGTGTCCAGATCTCTCGACGTCACCGCACAGGCCTTCTCGACCTGGGGGTAAAGCTCTAGCGCTTTTTCGGTCAGGATCTGGCTCGCCTGAAACTGCGGATAGAGGGTATGGACTTCATACGCCAAAACGACAAGCAGACCAGTCGAGTGCTCTCTCGCCGCCTGCTCGTAAAATTCCTTGGCATCGGCAATCCCGGACATTGCAATGCTGCCCAGATAATCCGGATCGCGCTTATCGCTCTCCAGCTCCGCGACCGCCAGCGCGGCAAGGCCTCCCGCTGATTCTCCCATCGCGATCCACTTTCTCCCCAACCGTGGCACCGCCACTCGCGCAGCGGCAACCGAATAGATCACATCACCCGCGTCCGATTGCATATCGACGGACTCATTTCCGAAATCTGTTCCCAGTCCCGTGTAGTCTGTCGCCACCACAGCATAGCCGAGCTTGACATACATGCTGAGGAAGGGGCCCTCATTCAGATTCCTCATGAGAGAAGGAGCGCAGCGACGGGCTATGCCTGTGAAACCGTGGGCCCAGGCAATGACAGGCCAACCGCCGGGTGGTGGCGGCCGGTCAGGCGTGAGAACCACGCCCGACGCGGCCACATCCACGCCGCTGGCAGAGCGCGAATGATAGAGAATGCGGAACGCGGACACTCCCTCGGGAAGCTGGTATTCATCGAACACCTCCGACCGGATCAAATCACCCGGCTCGCCTGAAGGGAGCGAGCTGGAAGTCGAATAGAAGCTTGTAAGGGGCAGGAAACCGCGAAACTGAGGGCGCTCCGGTTGAGATCCAGTTTGTCCTCGAGCGGATTCGGCGACTGCCGCAGCCGGCGCCAAGGCCGTCGCCACCCCTGCCACGATACCAAACAAGAGAATCAGAAAACCGGGGCGCAACACAGGAACTTCACCGCTTCCAGGCCATCATCGTTCCCAGCACCACTGGCAAATAAATTACCGAGGCGTGAACCACCCGGCTGGCCCTCACTCGGGAGCTCGACCCGGCTAATTTCGCGGTGTGATATACAAAGAACGATCCAGCCATGAACATGATGAGGAAGTAGGTCGCACCACTTCCGCCCCCGAGGGGCAGCATAGTGATCAGCACCAGGACGACCGCGAATATCACGATCTCCGCCTTGGTAAAGCGGCCATCGACATCGAAACCCGGCAACATCCGGAAGCCGGCCACGGTGTAGTCTTCCCGGTACAGCAGTGCAATGGCCAGGAAATGAGGAAACTGCCAGAGAAAGAGGACGGTAAAAAGCAGCCAGGCATTGCCTCCGATACCGCCGGATGCGGCCGCCCAACCGATGAGGGTAGGCATGGCGCCGGGTACGGCGCCCAGCAGGGTACAGAGCGGCGTCTTCCTCTTGAGCGGGGTGTAGACCAGCAGATATCCCAACAGAGTCCCGATCGCCAGCAATGCTGGGACCACGTTGACCGATGCGGCCAGGAGCAGGCCGCCTGCGACGCTCAGTGCCAGCCCAAACCACCAGGCCTCGCGGCCCTTGAGCCTGCCGGAAACCAGGGGGCGGTTAGCGGTACGCCGCATCTGAGCGTCGTAAGCTCTCTCCATCCACTGATTGAGTGTGGCTGTGCCACTGGCAACCAGCAAGGTGCCGGCGAGTGTGAAGAAGAGTCTGCCCAACCGCAGCGGCCCGGATGAGCCCAAATAGTAGCCCGCCGATGTGGTCATCAGAATCAGCAGGTTCACTTCCGGCTTGGTCAACGCGTAGTAGTCCCGCAGCTTCGAAGGAATAGTGTTTGCCGCGGCAGAATAGGTCATCGCGTGGGTCGAGGCCATGGCGTGGTCGCTGCAATCGATAAATCCGGCTTGTTCCAGGTTGCATCCGATTCCGCCGCCCCCCGGCAGCGGGTCCGGTTGCGATACATGATAAAAACCATGGCAATCGACATCAGGGTGGGCGGAACGACAAGGATCAGGATTCCACTCTTTAAAGCGGCAATCATGCGGCCGCCAGAGGATGCAGCCTGGGTATAGCAAAGAGCACAACTCTGCGCCATCGCCGGCAGCGGGCTGGCAAGAAGCGCCACAACTGCCAGAACCATCAGTGCGAGCCGCATTGGCAACGCTGCCTGTTTCATGACTTCAAACTTCCTCTTTGCGACCTTTGCGATCTTTGCGGTCAAGCTCTTTCTGGAGAAACAAACAAATGGCGCCACCGAGTCCTCAGGAACAGTATCCGCCACAATGCACCAGTCGGAAACTGTCAGTCCACCCAAACTGCATCGACAATAACACAAAAATCGTAAAGATCACGACAAACAGCAGGAAGCCACGCTTTTCCGCCCATAGATGCATGAAGAACAGGACGGCCACTCCGGCCTCAACCAGGGCCACCGAGAACATGCGTCGGAACATCTGCGCTGCTGTAATATTTTGGTAGGCAATCACAAATTGCAGGCTGGCCAGCGCCAGTATGCAGAGATAGACCACCACGTACTTCCCCGTCCCTTCGCGTTTTTGTTCTGCCCCTGCGCTCATGGTTCTCTGCTCCCGGCAGTAATTTAATGGGCCAGATTCATCAGATAAACAAATGGAACCACGAACATCCAGACCAGGTCCACGAAATGCCAGTACAGGCCCACGATCTCGATGTCATCTGCGTTGTAACGGCCGCCCTTGTAGCGCAGACCCACGACGGTCAGGGCGATCACACCCGCGATGACGTGCGTGATGTGCAAACCGGTAACGCTGAAGAATGCCGCGCCGAATAGTCCTGTGCCCCACGGATTTTTGAACAGCGTCATGCCCTCGCCGATCAAGCCCAGCCACTCACGAATATGTAGAAACGCGAACACGATGCCGCCCAGAGCCGTAATCATGGTCCAGCGGAAGGCCCCAGCTTTGTCTCCGCGCTTCGCGGTTTGGACTCCCAGGAGCATAGTCAAACTGCTGGTGAGAAGGATGAAGGTCATCACCGCCACGTTGACGATGCTGTGGAAAGGTCGGGGCCAGTCGGGGGTGCCATTGCGCAGAAATCCGTAGGCCACGAGGCACGCGGAAAATGTCATCGTGTCCGCGATGATGAAGAGCCACATCGCCAGTTTCTTGGTGGGGATGGCAAACGGGCGATCGGTCAGCATGCCTGCGGAGTGCCCTTGCATCGTAATATCGGCTTGACTCACACCATCTCCTGTTCGCGATCGCGCTAGAGTTTCATCCAAAGCAGCAACAGCAGATACACCCAGAGTATGTCCACAAAATGCCAGTAACGCGAGGCCGCATCCAGCGTGCTTCGTCGCAGCTGGGACTTCCTGAGCTTCCCGATTACATACAGCAATCCAACCAGCCCTCCGAGCACGTGCAGCACATGCGCCGCAGTGAGCAAATAGAAGAAGGAACTGCTGGGATTGGTGGCCAAATAAAGCCCTTCAGCCCTGAGCCGGACCCATGCCACATACTGGCCGGTCACAAAGAGCAGGCCGAAGACCAGAGTGATATAGAGCCAGCGCGCCGGACTCTCGCCCGCGATCTGAATTCCTCCCATGAAAGTAGCGACGCGGCGCCGCGCGACCTCCAAAGTGACGCTGCTGCAGACAATCAGCACAGTATTCAGGTAGAGGATGGACGGCAAGGTAAAACTCTGCCAGTCCAGCGACGAGCCCTTGCGCACAATCAAAGCGCTGGTCAGTGCCGCAAAGGTCATGCTGATGGCGTACACCACCACCCATATGCCCGTACTCGCCGGCGGCGGAGAATAGTCCTGAACCACTCGCCGGTTGCCATCCGCAGGCGCAAGGTTCCGCCAGCCGCCGTTGCCGATGTCCCCTTGACGGCGCGGCTCAATCTTCGGTGGCTCGTGGACCGTAGTCGCCATAAACGCCCAGGTTCTCCCGTTCCCAAAATCTTCCAGCTCTTACTTCTCTTCGTGTTCGCTTACGACATGCTCCGGCGACGTCTGCATCACGTAGTCGCCAGTCGAACTCTGCACCCCGTACTGGTAAGGATCGTGATAGACCACGGGGTGTTGGCCGCCAAAATTATCGAAAGGCGGCGGGGTGGGCGTGCTCCACTCCAGCGAAGTCGCCTCCCACGGATTGTCCGGCGCCGGTTTGCCCCAGAAACGGCTGTGTATCAGGTTGTACAGAAAGATAAACTGGGCGATACCAGTCGCGATAGCCGCTACCGTAATAAACTTGTGCACCGGAATGAGCGGCTGCAGATATTCATCTACAAACGCCTGGTAGCGTCGTACATTGCCTGCGATTCCCAGATAGTGGAAGGGCATGAAGATGCAATACGTGCCCACAAAACTCAGCCAGAAATGCACCTTACCTAAAGTTTCGTTCATCATGCGCCCGGTCATCTTGGGGAACCAGAAGTAGGTTCCGGCAAAGATGCCGAAGATGGCCGCCACTGCCATCACCATGTGGAAGTGGCCCACGACGAAGTAGGTGGCGTGCAGCATGATGTCAATCGATGGCTGCGCCAGGAAGAAGCCGCTCACGCCACCGCTGACAAACATCGAAATGAAACCAAGCGCGAATAGCGAAGCCGTGTTGATGCGCAGTCGGGAGCCATACAGGCTACCGATCCACATCAGCACAATAATGGTCGCGGGAATAGTGATGATGAGCGTGGGGAAGGAGAATGCCAGCGAAGAAAACGGGTTCATTCCGCTGACAAACATGTGATGCCCGTAAACCATGTAGCTGAGAATGGCAATCGCACCCATGCAACCGATCATGACCCGGTGGCTGAGCAGCGGCCGGCGCATGTTGGTGATCAGGACATGAGAAACGATGCCCATGCCCGGGACGATGGCGATGTACACCTCCGGGTGTCCGAAGAACCAGAACAGGTGCTGCCAGAGCAGCGTCGATCCACCGGAGTGCGGTTGCAGCTGGTCGTTGATCACCAGGTTCGAGGGAACGAAGAAGCTGGTGCCAGCCACGTGATCGAGAATCACCAGAATGCAGGCGGGCATCAGCACCGCAAATGCCGTGAGCCCCATGCACGATGTGATGAACCACGCCCACGCGGTAAGCGGCAGGCGCATCAGGCTCATGCCCTTCACTCGGAGATCAAGGGTTGTAGTAATGAAGTTCAACGAGCCTAGCAACTGTCCGATGCAGAAGATGGCAATTGACGCTGACCAGAGAACTACTCCCATGCCCTCGCCGGGGCCACCCACGGGGCCGACCGCATTCAACGGCGCGTACTGCGTCCATCCACCCAGGGTTGGCCCATCGCCCACGAAAAAGGACGAGATCAAAACCAGAAATGCGGTGAACGTGACCCAGAATGACATCATGTTGAAGCGGGGGAAGGGCATGTCCTCGGCGCCCACCTGAATGGGAAGAAAGAAATTGCCGAAGGCCGCGAACGGGGCCGTGGTGAGCACAAAGAAGACCATGATGGTGCCGTGCATGGTCATCAGTTGCAGGTAGTACTCGGGCGTCATCAGGTCGCCCGGGGCCCCGGTCTTGGAAAGAAAATGCAACCCGGGAATCGCCAGATTCGTCCACCCCAGGTGCAACCGCATGATCCAGGAAAGCACCATCCCCACAAACACCGCCACCAGGGCCAGAGCGTAGTACTGTTTGCCGATCACCTTGTGGTCAAGGCTGAAGACGTGCTTTCGGATGAAGCCCTGCGGAGGGGCATGGTGTTGCGCCGCATGTGCCGACACATCGTGCATGGATTCTCCTCAAACCAGCTCTGCCGTCCCCCTCACATCGAGGCGGACCGGCTACTGCAGTGCCGCTTCTTTTTTCATCCAGTCATCAAAGTCAGCCTGCGAAAGAACGGAGAGATAGGCTTTCATGTTGTAGTGCCCCAGGCCACAAAGTTGGGTACAAACGATTTCGTATCTCCCGATCTTGGTGGCGGTGAAATGAATGGACAGGTCCAGGCCGGGCACAAAGTCCTGTTGCACCCGCAACTCCGGCACATAAAACGAGTGGCCAACGTCCTTCGCATGCATGAGCAGGTGAATCTCGCGATTCACCGGAATCGCCATTTCGGCGGTCACGATATCGTCTTTGGAGTCCTGATCATTGGTTTGATCCAGGCCAAAAAAGTTTTCATTGGCCTCGTTGATGAGCGAGGCGTGGAGCGGACCGAACTTCCCATCGGGCCCGGGATAGCGGAAGTAAAAGGCAAATTGTCCCGCCTGCACCTGGACCGGCAAGGCGTCGGCGGACGGGGGCGTGAAATATACGCTCGCCCAGGCCCTGGTGCCGAAAATTCCAAGGGCCAGAACTTCCGTGCCCACCAAAAGAAAGGCGGCGATGACCAGGCCCCTGGCTCCGCCGGGAAACTTGCTGATTTTCGCGTCCTTCGGCCGGTTGGAAAACTTCCAGATAAAAATTGCCAGAATGAACTGCGCGGCCAGAAAAGAGACTCCCGCCTCCACCATGGTCTCTGACATCTGCTCATCGATGAGATGCCCGTGAACCGAAATGTCCGGTGGTTCCGGCCACGTGTGCCGCACGATGGGAATCGCGGAAGCGATCGCAATGACGATGATGGTTACCGCGAAAAACTTGGCCATTAGGTCTCGCTTCTAGCCGGCTTCCTGGTCCGGCCGTATTCGCTGGTTTGCCAACCGGTCTCTGAAACGCCTCTGCTGGTACCGTCACCCCGACTGAATCGCGTGAAGGTTGGCTGACCCCTTCATGACAATTTGTTGCACTGTGCCTTCGAATCTGAAAGCTCTTCATTCGTGAGGAGGAGCCCGAGGTGTGAAGCCACCATGTGAGAATCTCAGGCCACGCCCTCTGAACCGTTGGCCCCGAAGGATTTAAGCGCGCTAGCTTCGTCCTTCTCAATGTCGAACACGCTGGACAGCCGTGTCATCTGCAGCAGGTCGTGCACTCTCTTGTTCAGGTTGGCCAGCTTCAGGACGCCGCCCTTGTTCCGAATCGTAGCGTGGGCTTTGACCAACTCGCCGACGCCCGAGCTATCGACGTACACCACTTCACCCAGGTTCAGTATGATCTTGGTGTTTCCTTTCGCTGCCAGATCGCCAACAATCTCGCGCAGCATCACATTGCCTTCGCCCAAAGTAATTCGCCCGCTCACGTCCAAGATCACCACTTGCCCCACCTGCCGGGTGACGGTCTTCATCTTGAGCGGAGCAGATCCCTGCATGCCCAGAGCCAGCCGATCGAGCACCGAACAGGCGGTGGTCGCGACATCTTGCGACTCAGTGCGAACCACAACCAGGGAGCGCCCCTCCTTCAGGACCTCGCGAAAGAAGACGGCATCCTCGGAACTTTTCGCATCAGGAGTCGGCGGAGGCGCGCCAGACTCATGCGCCATGGCCGCTCCTGTGCTGGCCCCCGCTCCCGCGCCGGCAAGTCCCAGCAGCGCGGCCGCGCCAAAACCAAGCGCGAACACCGCTCCGATCCCGGGCAGAAGAAGGGTTGCTGCCGCCACCCCGGCGGTCATCCCCGCCGCTCCACCGGCAAAACCTCCGGCGAACGCGCCCAACTGTTTTCCAATCGTTTTGGCTTCGCTTTCGGAACGCGTCAGAAATACAAGCGACGACTCCGGCACTCCTCGCTGCAACAACTCCTTTACGCCATCCTCCGCGCTGTCTCGCGAGGAGAACACCCCGATCGCGGTTTCCATGAGTTCTCCTGCCCCATTGACCAAGATTCCACACTGGCATCTCCGGACTTTATCTGTTTCTTCGGAGCGTCAGAAACGGGGGAATAGCAGCTCGGACTGATCTTTATCCCAGACTCCTCATTTCGCCTTGAACGTGAAGTCGGCCGTCCCGGGCTTGCCCGCGGCCACCGTGACCTTCGCCGTCTGCGTGCCGTACTGTTCTTGCCACGCGGTTACGGTGTAGTTGCCGGGCGGCACGTTTTCTATGGTGTACGCACCCTTCTCATCGGTGGTTGCGTAGGGCCCTTTTACTACTACGAAGTAGCCGTGCATCCAGGGATGAATATTGCACTTTACGGGGATCGCAACCTCTTCCGCCTTCCAGCTGGATTCAATCGGTGGGGCCCCGGGGGGCTGCGACTTGTTCCAGGGAATATTGCCGGCGAGTGGATTGGGCAACGGGTGAATGTTGTGAGTGGTCTGATCGCTGGTCATGACCTTGAATTTCTGGTTGACGTCCATCGCCAGAACATGCGGCGTGTACATGCAATTTTTCTGGTCAAATACAGGCTCCTTCACTGGCACCTGGCTGGTCTCGGCGGCGCTCAAACCCTGGGAGATGTACAGCACAACGTTCTCCAGTCCCCCACCCTCCCCCACCACGACGTTTTCAAGGTGGGCCGGGCTGTTCTCGTGCTGCTTGACGCAGTACGGATCTTTGGACATGTCAATGCCCTTCATGTGGGGAGGGACTCCATCCAGTTTGACCGTTCCGGTGATCTTGCCCTCGGCGGCCGCGCTCACACTCCGGGCTGGCCACAAGAGGCCGATCGCCAGCACCAGCAACATCGAGAGCATGCCTGCTACTTTGTAACGCGCTTTCATTCGCTTTTCCCTTTCTTCCAGATCGTCACTCTTCTTCACTCCCGGGTTTCACTGCTGCACTGCCGGTGCTGCAGCAGCACTTGCACCCGGCTTCAAACCGATTTGCCGGGCTAGCTCTTTCTCCTTGCTCTTCATGGGCTGCAGTGAGCGCAGGTAGAACACCAGGTCCCAGGCTTCATCGGGCTTGATGTTGTCTGACCACGAGGGCATCGGCGTTCCGTCCAGCCCGGTCATGAAGATGCGGTACAGGTCTTCGTCGGTGGTGCCGCACTTGAAGCGGGTACCATCATGAAAGTCATACGGCAGAATCGGCCGGTTCTGGTCGTCCGTCAGGGTGGCGGCGGAGGGCCCGTTCCCCCTCCCCGTTGGCCCATGACACTTCCAGCATTCGACTCGCTGAAACACTTCCTGTCCCGCCTTCAGGCGTTCGGCGGTGAGCTCCGGTTTTTTCGGAATTTCAATCGGTGTTCCCGGTTTCTCGGTGACGAAGCGCGCTGAGAAGTGTTTGACATAAGCCACCAGGTCCGCCCGTTCTTGCGAAGAAAGCGGGTTCCAGGACGGCATGTTCGAGCTGTCCAGACCCCGGCCGATGGTGTCGAACAGATCTGAGTCCAGCGGCAAAGTCCCGGTTGTGGTCGAGCGGCACTTGAATATTCCCAGGGTAAAGTTACGCGGCTTGGGGTCGATCCATTGCGCGTTCTCCCCCTCGCCGTCTCCCAGCTCGCCATGGCAGCCAACGCAGTATCTGCGATAGTTGCCCTGCGCGGCCGTGGCGTGGCCGGTCAGTTTGCCGATGTGGCTTTCCATCCCCAGGCGCTGGTCTTCTTCCGCCTTCGTCGCCTGCGCCCAAGAAAGGCTGCACAGAGCGACCGTCACCAACGCCGTCAAGATCAGCGAACCCTTAAGCATCATTCTTGGCATCGAACGTTCCTCTTTTAGAAGTCGAAGTCGAATCCCAGCAAGACGCTGCTGCTAGCCAGGTCGGTGCCGTCCGGCGCCGTTCCGCGTTGACGGATCCAGGAATACTCGTTATGAATAGCGAATCCGGCGCGACTGTTCATGATGGGATAGAACCTGTACCCAACCACATAATTGTCAATGTCTCCCAAATTAGAAGGAGTACCTGGAATTGCCTGCTGCGACATTCGTATCCACTCTGAGCGCTGAATGAATACGAGCTGCGGGCTGTACACGTAGTGGGTCTCGACGAACGCCCCATTCCAAACCGCGGACCGGGCGCCAGCCGGGAGCGGATCAGGGGACGCCGTAGAGGTTCCGAAATATGCGTTGTCCGAACCGTGCTGGGTCACTACCTGGAAATCCAACTTGCGGAGATAGAAGATTCCATTGAAGCCTTCCCGGCTGAAGGTCTTGTCCCCGAAGCCTCCGCCCGGGGAGATGAATTGCCCCGGTCCTCCCGAGGTCAGAAAATTGGTCGGCGCTCGTCCCACCATGGCATAGAAGCCGACGCGCTGGGTCCCCAGCTTGCCCGCTTCGAAAGCCTGGCTCCCCGCAAAGAAGCCGGTGTAGGAGGAGTTGCCTTGGGGCAGATCCACATTTCCGGCGCTGGAATTCAGGAGAGCGGCCGAGATACGCGTGCGATCATTCGCCGAATGCCCCATCCATTCCAAGCCAAACTGGTTATCGCCGATCTGCATGATGTTGTTGTCACCGACCGGGACGAAATGATAGATCTGATAGCCTCCGCCACTTCCAGACAGGGTCAACCCACGCTTCTCAGAAACGATATTGTCCAGTTCGAATTTTCCCACCTTGACGTTGAGCCAGGGGCTGCCAAACAGGTTATCGAATCGCGCATTGACCGATTCAAAGTGGAAGGCGGCCGTCTCGTCCGATGATAGGACGAAGAGGAAAGAAAGGTTCTTGTCGAGTGTCCCGCCCGAAAGCAGGTCCAGACCGCCAACATCAAAACCGGAGGCGGTGACCCGCTGCTGTCCGGTTGCGGCCTGGTCAACGGCCACCTTGTCGGTGCTCTCGCGGTGCCAGCTCGGGGTGATTCGTATGGTCACCGGCCAATAGCCGTTGTTCTGCCAGATCGGAGCGTCCCGATCATTCATCAGCTGGTAGCCGTTGTCCTTGAACTTCTGGCCGAAGTAGTTGAGCATCGGCCAGGCTTCATGACAGGCGGAGCAGCGCAAGCCATACTTCCGCGCGAAAGCGGGAAGGGCATGCGCATCGCTAACCGAAATGAGAAGGAAGAGGGACGCCAGCAGCACACCACTGGCGAGACGTTTCCGGGCAGAGGTCATCGAGTCCTCCTGGTGCAACGCCAAAACTGGAACAACTGGGTCCAGTTACAACGAACCAAAAGCTACTTGCCCCTTGTACCCCACTTTGAGTGTGGGTCCCGAATTGCAATTCGATTTCTCGGTAAGACTTTGTTAGTGCGTGCAGGCGCACTTACATAATTTCAAAAGGTAATATCACGTGTGCAAGAAAAGCGTCAAGAAAAATATTGCAGGCGAGACATACAGTGAATACTGTATGCGCGTGATGCCGCGGAGTAGGTCTAACTAAGCAAAAGCTCGGCTTGCGGCGCCTCCTGATGCTCCGCGCCTTCGCCGGATAGGCTGCGGACCAGGAGTTTGCCTATCGCAAGAGCCGTCCTGGTGGAGATTTTCCGGTCCTGTCGCAGCACTGCCGGACGCATGAAACCGAACATGAATCCAATCACGCTCACCGCCTGGACCAGCGCGTCAAAATCCGCTTCCGGCAGCGCCTGGCATTCCCTGAATTTCTTTAACCGCGTGCCGATGGCGCGCGCCCTCTGCAGTGGACCAACCTGACGCAACATTTGCCCAAAGCCCGGATCTAACAATGCCTGGGGGATGGCCACTCTCAGAAATTCGCGGTCCTGCCACATGTGTTCCACCGCCCAGTTGACCAGTTGCAAATATTCGTCTTCGAAATCATGGGCGGGACGGATGTGGCGTGCCAGATCGGCTACTTCCCGCGATACGCGGTATTCCATGAGTGCCGGAAGCAGGCCCGCCTTACCATTGAAATAGCGATGAATCAGGCCTTCCGCACATCCCGCTAGGGCCGCGATTTCACGAGTGGTAGTCGCGTCATAGCCTTTGCTGGCAAATAACTTCAAGGCGGATATGATAAGCGCCTGCTTCTTGCCAGCACGGTCCCGGGTCCGCCTCGATCGGGCTTTGTCCCGGTCAGGACTGCTTTCCGAAACAGCCTGTCTCCGTGGGTTCTGCTTGGGCGACTTCATGGCGCGGGCCGATCAATTCGTCAAATAATTTGTCAGCCTACCACTCATCTTGTCGAACAGTTGTAAAAGATTTGTCACGAAACGGGCTGCTGCGCGCACAGATCGCGGAATCGGATGCCGGCGACGATTTCACTCGGTGCTGCGTGCGCACTTCCTCCGAGCTGGCGAGTCAACCACCAGCCACTACAGTTGACAGCCTCCCTCGATCGAGAGTATGGAACAGGAGATGGGAGTCGTTGCAGCGCAGGGATCTCGCAGACCAGGGCCGATCCGCCGGATTGCCGCACGGAAAGCGTTGTGCCACTCGTTCTTTGCCCGTTTTCCCCGGCGCGCTCCATTCCTGATCATTGAATTTGTATTCCTCTCCCTTCTCCTATGGGCTGCTCTTCCCCTTCATGGCCTTGGGCACAAAAAGAAAGTCGCGTCCGAAGACTACGGCCTGGGGTTTTCCACCGAGATCACATCGCCCGAAAGCGAGGTTGAGAAGGCCGTAGAGGCCATCGTGAACAACGGAATCATCCAGGGCAGCAAGGAATTTAACAAAGACCAGTACATCGAGAAAGCCACGGCCGCCACTTCCTCGCCCTTGTTCCCTCCATGGAAGGGGCCGGGAAAGGCTTATTACAAAGTTCGCACCGGCGTGCTGGCGCCGCTGCATTTCAAGGACAGCAACGACGAGGGCACTCTCGCCGTCCGCTATGTAGTGCAGAGCAAGGACTCGTCTAGGTCTATCCTGCGCATCGACGCGGTCTTCGTCGAGGACTTCCGCCGCACCGTGCATCCTTCCGATGGGAGCGTGGAAAGCGCCGAGAGCCAGGAGATTCAGGATCAGATTGATGAGGTGGAAACGGAGAGGAAACAGAGCGAACAGCGCGAGAAGCAACGTCTGGAAAAACTTGCGGGACAACAATTGGAACGCAAGCGTGCGCAGGAGCAAGCCTCCGCGCTTGCCGCTGCCCAGTCTTCGGCCCAGACGCAGGATCTGCAGCTCGAGTCCTTGCGCCATCAGGCGGAGCGGGTCGTCAAGGCTCCTGGAGGACAACTCAAATCCGCTCCCTTCCGCAGTGCCAGCAATGTGAAATCGCTGGATGCCGGTGCGGAAGTCGTAATTCTGATCGTGACTCCGTACTGGTATGGCGTGGAAACCACCGACGGACAACACGGTTGGATTCACCATGCACAACTGGAGCCGCTCCCGTGAGGCCTGTCGCTTCCGACGTCGGATTCAGCCGAGGACTAAGCTCCACCATTCTCTGGGTCATGGTGATCGCCTCGGTCATGCCGGTTCCAGCGGTCAACGCCCAGAGCGTTCCCTATCAGCGCACGTTTTCCCAATCCGCGGTAATCGTGGAAAAGCGGCTCAAGCAGATGCAACCTTCAAACGCTGGCCCTCTCCCCACGCTCGAGGGCTTTGCCGTTCCCGGCGATCGCCCTTTGGATCGCTTTCATCGCGGCTACTATCAATGTACGGCCCAGGTGAGTTCCACTCCTTCCGGAAAATCGATGGTGCGAGTCCACGCAATCATTACCGCCTGGTACTCAGACCCGCTTTCCGGAAAGTCGGCGTATCAGGTTCTTCCTTCCAACGGCCGTCTGGAAGGCGATTTCCTCGATCGCCTGCAGGAAGCGTTGGGCGATCAAGGGACGACTTCAGGACCTGCGCGGCCATTGAAGCTTCCATCCTCCGCCATCGGAAGCCAATCCAATCCGCCGGCGGCAGTTCAGGCCGCGCAGCCGCGAGCCGCCCCGGGCATGGGATCCAAACTCCCGGCCGATTCTCCGTTCAACCTGGGAGACCCGCTGAGCCTGGATCATATGTCCTCGTTGGCCACTCAAAAAGCAGTGCTTGACCGGCGCACCGAAGAGCAGGCAAAAGAAGCCAAAGGCCTGGAGGAGATTCTGCAAAACCAGGCCCATCCCCCGAACCTGGTGGCGGTGAAACAAACGAACACACCTGTACTCGCGAAACCGATCGAGAATGCCAAAGTGCTGTTCCTGGCCGCAGCCGAAGATGAGTTCGAAATGCTGGACGCAAATCCTAACTGGGTGCACGTCCGCATCTCTGGACTTTCCCGCGGATGGATCCGGCGTTCAAGCCTGGAAATGCCGAGCTCCGACCCCGACCCACAGCCCGCAAAAAGAGACGCCGAAAGCCAACCGGCCCACACTGATGCCTCGCCGTTCCGCGTGCAGGGTGAACAGGTCGCCACCTTCCCGGGAAATTGGCAGCCGCTTGTCGGAAAAACAGTGAGGATCGTTACGGTGCAAAAAACCGCCGACAACCCAACCACCACCGGCCCCGAAGCCAGGCTGGCATTCGCAAAGTCGTTATTCGGCCAGGAGTATGCCGACCTCATCCGTACTTCGAGCACGGTGGTTGGAGTAGTGGTAATTTTCGACTCGGAAGATGGCGGCATGATCGCCGCCACTGTGCCTACGCTGCGCCAGTGGAAGGCAGGAGCGCTCTCCGACGAAGCTCTCTGGCATCGCTGTCTCTTCGACCCTCGCGACGCTTTTGGATCGGTCGCCAACCCCTGATCATCGTTACTGACCGCTGCAAAGTTGCAGCGCTCCCCAATCGAGAGAAATTCCAGCCCAGTCTCCCGACCACCGTTAGTTCTCTTGCAACCTCAAACATTTCTGCAGTGAACAACGTCACGTTCATCAATTTTTCTTGAACCGATGTTTGTCCGCGCGCATTTTCGGCCACCAATATGGCCTTGTTGCAGCTAGTTGCAAACCATATGCAACAGAAATTTTCCACCATACTTGACGGCCTAGTAGAAATGAATTCAAATCGAGTTTCGTACCTTTTAGTTGCAACAGAGTTGCATCTGTAAGGAGCCGCAAGAGGTTGGTCGTCGCGCGCCGCCGCTGTCAGCCAGGTTCGATGTCGGCTCCGCGGGAGCTTCCGCCCATCAGGCTAATGACCAGAAAGCCGCGCAATCGCTCCGCCAAGCAAACGGCTCTGATTTCGGCAGCCACCAGCCTGTTTGCCCATCGCGGATACGAAGCCACCACAACCCGCGAAATCGCGGCGCGGGCGGGGTGCGCGGAGGGCCTGATCCACAGGTATTTCGGGGGAAAGTCCGGGCTGCTCTTTAATATTGTCAAACTTCATGTCGTCCAGGGTACAGCCAGGACCATCCAGCATCCTGCCTCGGCAACCCTGAAGGCGGAAATCCAGAAATTGATGGACTGGCAACTCGACCGTTTCTGGAAAGAGCGTGAGTTCCTCTGCGTTGCTTTCTCATGCGGCATTCTGCACCCCGAATTGGGCAAACTTCTCAGCCGATACATGCCCGCACGGGCCGGCCTGGTTGCTCAACGCATACGGTCGTATAAGGAGTGCCGTGGGTCCAATGAAGACATCGAGGTATTCGCACGCACGCTGGTTTCTCTCAGTTTCGACTTTGGCTTCATCAGGCCCGGCATCCTTAGACAGAACCGGCGGGAAACCATGGCACTTGCCAAACGAGCCGCCACTCTTCTAAGCCGTGGCGTCCTGGCCGGACGCCGCTGAAATATCGCACTTTCTGCGGACTACGGCCGAGGAAGTCTGGTCTGCTCAAGAAATTCCACGATTTCACTAATGTGTACGGTTAACCATGGCTGCCCGAACCGCTAGTCCCCGGTCATAACCTTGCTGATATCCGGCCGCAAACAGGGTGCGATCTGCGTGGTTTAACCAACGTCCCTCCGAGACATGGGGCGCTTCCCCCCGTTCAGCTGCGAGCCCACCCAGATATAAGCCGTCACGAAATGCGGCGCGGGTCTGAACGGGACTATCGTCCTGCAATTCGGGAAGAAAATCCTGGTGAGGCCCGCTTCGCAACACAAACGCGATACCCGCGCACAGCGCAAGTACAATGGCGAACAAGAACAGCCTTCTCATGTTTTTCCAACTCCTGCAATAAATTACGAAGTGGCGTGTAACAGGAATAGACGACACCATCAGCGAACGGACGACATCACAACGGTGGAATCTCCATATTTTCTGGCGGAGCATTTTTCAAGATTACGCGGGCGCCTGGAGTTGTTTCCGGTTGAGCTTCGTTCCCGACGCACAACGGCATGCCCTGGTAGGCGAATATTCCAGAGGAAGTAATTGGGGAAGCGTAAAACAGATGGGAAAAGCGAATCTTCGCAGGTCATTGCGGCGCCGAGCGATGCATGCTTCTAGTACATTTGTATTATTCAGCACTAGCCCCGAGGGGGATAAGCTGTAGCCCTGGCGGGGATGGTCGCTTCATGATCATTGCTGCGATGATTTTCCCGTTCCATCCACACCAATGTCTGAAATTACTGCCATCCCGCGCGCTTTGGCAGGACTGTTGGTCTTTTTGGCTGTCTCTGCCGGCTACCTGTACGCCTATCCGCAAGCGAACGTTTTCTATGCTGGGGTTGTTCTTCTGCATGCCTCGGCTGGGCTCGTAGCTAGCGTCTGGCTGGCGCTGCTGCTGGCACGCCTGTTGCGAAACGGAACCGTCGTTGCCCGTCTTGGGTGGGCTTTCTTGACCGGTGGGGCGATTCTCGGGCTGGTGCTCATAAGAATCGGGACCTCTCGTCCGGAATGGAATTGGCTGTACCTGCACATCGCGTTGTCTCTGGCCGGGGTTGGGTTGCTGCTGGCGGACTGGAGCGGCCGCCGGGGATGGCTCTCAGCGGGCGCCAGTGGAGCAGTAGTTCGGGTCTTGATCTTCCTCGCGCTCCTGACCGGACTAGGCTTCGCCGCCCGCTATTCTCGCGAATCCGGCTGGCTGCGCCGCGCACGTATTGAAAACCCTTCCCTGCCCCCCGCCACCATGAACGACGAAGGTGATGGCCCCCAGGGCGCTTTTTTTCCCAGCTCTGCCCAGGTTTATGGCAGACAGAAAATTCCCAGCAAGTATTTCATGGAGTCCGACTCCTGCAGGCGCTGCCATGAAGACATTTACCAGCAATGGTCCAGTTCCGCGCACCATTTTTCTTCTTTCAACAATCAGTGGTACCGCAAGAGTATCGAGTATATGCAGGACACGATCGGCACCAAGCCCTCCAAGTGGTGTGGAGGTTGCCACGATCCTGCCGTACTTTACAGTGGATTGATGGACACGCCGATCAAGGAAATTGTGCACCGTCCTGAGCCGCAGGCCGGGCTGGGCTGCATGATGTGTCACTCCATCGCCAGGGTGAAGAGCACCATGGGACAGGCGGATTTCTATCTGGAATATCCTAAGCTGCACGAATTGGCAGCCAGTCAGAATCCTCTCGTTCGAACGCTCCATGACTTTTTGATCAAGCTCAATCCAGAACCACACCGGCGCGTTTTTCTGAAGCCTTTTATGCAGAAGCAGACGGCGGAGTTCTGCTCTACCTGCCATAAGGTCCACCTCGACGTGCCGGTAAATCACTACCGCTGGATTCGCGGCTTCAACGAATACGACAATTGGCAGGCCAGCGGCGTTTCCGGGCAGGGTGCGCGGTCATTTTACTATCCGACCAAGCCCGCGCAGTGCGCCGACTGCCACATGCCTTTGACGCGGTCTGCTGACTTCGGCAACGTCGATGGTTTGGTGCACTCGCATCGCTTCCCCGCGGCCAATACAGCGCTGCCCACGGCGAATCAGGACGCTGAGCAACTGAAGGTCACGGAAGATTTCCTCAAAGACAAGATCCTGAGCGTGGACATTTTTGCCCTGTCGCCGGCGCAGGCGGAATTGAAACCCAGCGCCGCCAGTCAACCCGACCTTGCGACCACTTTTGCAGTGGGCGAAGAGGCAGAAGCGAAAATCACCCCTTCAGCCCAGACGGAACTGGCGCCCATGACTGCGCCCCTGGACCGCGTGCAGCCCGTGGTTCGGCGCGGCGATACGGTGCGCGTCGATGTCGTGGTTCGCACCCGGAAGATCGGCCACTTTTTTCCCGGGGGAACGGTCGATGCCTACGATACCTGGCTGGAAGTGAAAGGCACCGACGATCAGGGCCCGACTGTATTCTGGAGCGGCATGGTCGAGGACAACGGCAAGGGCCCGGTGGAAAAAGGCGCTCACTTTTACAAATCGCTACAGGTTGACGCCCACGGCAACATCATCAATAAGCGTAACGCCTGGGCCACGCGGGCGGTGGTGTATGTCCATCTGATCCCGCCCGGCGCGGCCGACACGGTCCACTACCGCCTGCACATCCCGGAGAAGTCTGGAAGCAAAATCACCTTGCATGCCCGGCTCTGCTATCGCAAATTCTCCTGGTGGAACACGCAGTTCTCCTTCGCGGGCATCCCCGATGAAAAGTTGACCAGGGCGGAGATCACACCTGATTTCGATGACAGAAAGTTCGTTTTCACCGCTCCCCTGAAAGGAGTGTCGGCTAAGGAGGAAAAGATTCCCGATCTGCCCGTGGTCGTGCTCGCCCAGGACGAGGTCACACTGCAGGTGGCGCCGCACAGCGCACCCGCACCACAACCAAAACAAGTCTTGCAGGCTGACGATTGGCAACGCTGGAACGATTACGGAATTGGTCTTCTCCTGCAGGGCGATCTGAAGGGCGCTCAGGCAGCTTTCGGTAAAGCAATCCAGGTTGCCCCGCAAAATCCCGACGGCTGGGTGAACATTGGCCGCGCCGCTGTCCAGGAAGGTGACATGGATCGCGCCCGTACCGTCCTCGAAAAGGCGCTGGCCCTCAGTCCAGATCTGGCCCGTGCACATTTCTTCTACTCCAAGGTTCTTCGCAGTGACGGCAACTACGATGGCGCCGCCGAACACTTGCGCAAGGCCCTCGCCCAGTATCCGCGGGATCGGGTGGTGCTGAATGATCTTGGTCGCATCCTGTTTCTGCAACGCAAATACGCCGAAGCCGTGAAGGTGTTGGAGTCGGTTATGAAAGTCGATCCCGAAGATCTGCAGGCGCACTACAATCTCATGCTCTGTTACAACGGCCTGGGTGATCAGAAGAAGGCGCACGAGCACCAGGTCCGCTACCTGCGCTTCAAAGCGGATGAAGCTTCCCAGGCTATCACCGGGCCTTACCGTAAGCTCAATCCAGAAGACAACAACGAGCGGCAGAGCATTCACGAGCATGTCTCGGTGCCGCTGCCACCTTTCACGGAACATCCCGGGAAGTATGTCGCTGCAGCGGCGGCCACACGCCGGACCCGCCAACCCGCGGAGGAGTACCATGCGGCTTCTTCTGCCCGGGCCTCGAAATGATGCACAGACTCCCCCTGATGTTCCTACTGCTCTGGATGAGTGCCGCAGCTGGCGCCCAGACCATTCACTTCCGCGATATCACTGGCCCGGCCGGTATCCACTTTGTCCATAACAATGCTGCTTTTGGAAAAAAATATCTTCCCGAAACCATGGGCCCGGGTTGCGCCTTCATTGACTACGACAATGATGGCTGGCCTGACATCCTACTGATAAATGGCAAAAACTGGCCAGGGCATCCCGGTGCAACCACTACGCTGAAGCTCTATCACAACAACCACAACGGGACCTTCACGGATGTAACTCGCAAAGCCGGCCTGGCAATTCCCATGTTCGGACTGGGCGTGGCGGTGGGCGACTACGACAACGATGGCTTCGACGATCTTTTCATTACCGCCTTGGGGCAGAGTCATCTGTTTCATAACAACGGCAACGGTACCTTCAGCGACGCCACCAGGACCGCCGGCTTGTGGGGTCCGAACGAATTTTCCACCGGCGCCTCATGGGTGGATTATGACCGCGACGGCAAACTCGATCTCGTAGTGGCAAATTACGTGCAATGGTCGATCGCAGGTGACCTCTTCTGTACTCTGGATGGCACGCGCAAGTCCTATTGCACACCGGAATCCTACAAAGGATCGTCCGCGCGCCTCTGGCACAATCTGGGCCACGGAAAATTCGAGGATGCCACGCAAAAAGCCAAGTTCTATGACCCGACTTCAAAAAGCCTCGGTGTTGCCATTCTCGACTACGACAGTGACGGCTGGCCTGACATTCTGCTGAGCAATGACACGCAACCCAACAAGCTCTACCTGAACAAACACGATGGTACGTTTGACGAAAGAGGCATCTCGGCGGGAATCGCCTTCAGCGAAGATGGCGTGGCCCGCGCCGGCATGGGCGTGGATGCCGCCGACTACGATCGCTCCGGCCACGCCAGCATCATCATCACCAACTTCGCCAACCAGATGCTCTCGCTCTATCACAACGAGGGCAACGGCCTGTTCGTGGACGAAGCGCCGCGGTCCGATGTGGGCCGCGCGAGCCTGGTCACACTGGGCTTTGGTTGTTTCTTCTTCGACTACGACAACGACGGCTGGCCCGACATCTTCGTCGCCGATGGCCACATCGAAAACGAAATCGAACGCGTGCAAAAGCGCGTGACCTACGCCGAGCCTCCCCACCTGTTCCGCAACTTGGGCGGCGGCAAATTCACCGAAGTCACCCAAACCTTGGGCGAAGTGTTTGCCAGCCCGAAAGTGGCGCGGGGCGCCGCCTTTGCCGACATCGATCACGATGGCGCGCTCGATATCCTGCTCACCACCAACGGTGGACGGGTCTATCTGTTTCGTAACGAGGGCGGGACTAATCACAGCCTGCGCGTGAACCTGAAAGGCACCAAGTCCAATCGCGATGGTATCGGCGCCGTCATCCGTGTCGTATCCGGCAAAGAACACCAGTGGCAAATGGTGCGCAGCGGCTCGAGCTATCTTTCGCAGAGCGAACTAGTGGCCACGTTTGGCCTCGGCAGTGCGGCCAAAGCCGATTCGCTCGAGGTGCAATGGCCTGGCGGGCAGGTCGATAAACTAGCCAATCTCAACACCGGCCAGACCGTGACCATTGAAGAAGGCAAAGGGGTGGTGGCGGAGCAGGCCTACGCCAAGTCCCGGTCTTCGCGGAAATAGCGGCGCACCACAGAAGCCCCACCAGCACCGGGGCGGGGTGAAAAGAGATCCTTCCGCCCTCACCTCATTCCCCATAACGCCCAAAAGCGGATCGACTTCCCGAACTCGCGCTTGACATGCATCCATATTTCTGCAATTATCGAATCATGCCATTAACCTCAATCCGGAAAAACGCCGAGAACGTCGCCAAGTATGCCGACATGCTTTCGGCGATGGGCACGGAGCCACGGCTTCGCATAATGCAACTCCTGCTGTCCGCACATCCGGACGGCTTGGTTGTAGGCGATATCCAGTCAGAACTCGATATCCCTAATTCCACGCTTTCGCACCACCTGGAGAAACTCAAGAACGAAGGACTGGTCAACGTACGCCGTGAAAGCACGTTCTTGCGCTACACCGCCAACACGGAAGCGCTGCAGGGGTTGCTGCAGTTTCTGTACGCGGAATGCTGCACTCGAAATAAGGCAGTCAAACCGCAGGATATCGTCCAACTTTGTAAATAGAAGGGGTCCCCATGAGCAGTACAACGATCAAGGACGTAGTCAAAGAAAAGTATGGCCAGGCAGCGTTGCGGGTGAAGACTGGGGGAAGCAGTTGCTGCGGAGCGACCGCGGCCAGCGCCCTATGCTGTGATCCCATCACGACTAACCTGTACGACTCCTCGCAGGCCGGGCAAGTGCCCGAAGAAGCTCTGCTCGCCTCGTTGGGGTGTGGCAATCCAACGGCTTTGGCCAGGTTGGCTCCGGGAGAGACTGTTCTCGATCTCGGCTCGGGCGGCGGCATTGACGTACTACTTTCGGCGCGGCGAGTAGGACCCACAGGCAAAGCCTACGGCCTCGACATGACCGACGAGATGCTGGCATTAGCCAACGAGAACAAGCGCAGAGCAGGCGCCGAGAATGTTGAGTTTCTGAAGGGCGAGATCGAGCATATTCCCCTCCCGAATAATTCCGTGGACGTGATCATCTCGAACTGCGTGATCAACCTCTCCGCGGACAAGGATCGTGTTCTGCGAGAAGCCTTTCGCGTGCTCAAACCCGGCGGCCGCTTCGCGATTTCCGATGTTGTGACCCGAGGTGAAATCGCACCGGAAATCCGCCAGAGCGTGCTCCTGTGGGTCGGCTGTGTGGCGGGAGCACTTGGAGATGACGAGTATCGCAGCAAACTCGCCGCCGCCGGTTTCGAGAAGATTGACATTGAGCCGACACGGATCTATCGCGCAGAAGACGCACGTGACCTTCTTTCCGCCGAAGGCGTCGATGTCGACGCCATTGCTCCACAGGTGGAGGGAAAGTTCATGAGCGCCTTCGTTCGGGGCGTAAAGCCGGAGAAGGCCGGGGCGAAGGAATGTTGTGGACCAACCTGCTGCAGCTAGGAGATACGATATGAAAGGACACTACAACGTTTTATTTCTGTGCACCGGCAATTCCGCGCGCTCCATCATGGCTGAGGCAATTCTGAACTTCAAGGGCAGACCTAATTTCACTGGCTACAGTGCGGGGAGTCATCCCTCCGGAACCGTTCGGCCGGAAGCCTTGAAGCAGCTCGAAATAGCGCATCTTCCAACCAAGAACCTGCGCAGCAAGGCGTGGGATGAGTTCTCTCTTCCCGACTCTCCCAGGCTCGACTTCGTTTTTACCGTTTGTGACAACGCTGCCAAAGAAGTCTGCCCCATTTGGCCGGGACAGCCGATGACCGCCCATTGGGGCGTCCCTGACCCCGCGGCGGTCCGCGGAAGCGCGGTGGAAGTGGAGCGGGCGTTTCGCGAAGCCTTTTTTATCCTGGATCGCAGAATCAGTCTATTTCTCTGCCTTCCGCTGAAGAGTCTCGACGCTCTTGCACTGAAACGGGAGCTCGACAACATCGGCCACATCATGACGCCGGTCACACACGACTAGCAGTATTTTCGGCGACAGGGCGAGTCCTCTCGCCGCGCGCCACCTCGGGGACCATCAATGAGAGCCACCAGTCGTCTCGGTTTTCTCGACCGTTATCTGACCGCCTGGATATTCTCCGCTATGGTCGCGGGCGTGGTATTGGGCTGGCTGATGCCTGGAATCGTGCCCTTCCTGAGTCGCTTTAACCTTGGTACGACTTCTATTCCGATTGCGGCGGGACTGATCTTGATGATGTATCCACCTTTCACCAAGGTGCGCTATGAGGAACTGCATGAGGTATTTCGTAATAAACGAGTGCTCGGCCTCTCGCTGCTGCAGAACTGGGTTGTAGGACCAATCCTGATGTTCATCCTGGCCATTGTTTTCCTGCGCGGGTATCCGGAATACATGGCCGGACTGATCATGATCGGTCTCGCACGCTGCATCGCCATGGTGATTGTCTGGAATGAACTGGCCCGCGGCGATACCGAATATGCGGCCGGACTGGTGGCCTTTAACTCGCTTTTCCAGGTCTTCTTCTACTCATTCTACGCGTGGATCTTTATTACGGTCCTTCCCGCCCGGCTCGGCCTGCGGAGTACCGTCGTCAACGTTTCGATCGCGCAGATTGCAAAGAGCGTCTTTATTTATCTCGGCATTCCGTTTCTCGCCGGGTTTTTGACTCGGACGGCACTGCTTCGTGCCAAAGGGCGCGAGTGGTACAACCGGAGCTTCGTTCCACGCATAAGCCCACTGACGCTGGTCGCCCTGCTGTTCACAATTGTCGTGATGTTTTCCCTTAAAGGTGGTTACATCGTTCACCTGCCCTTGGACGTCCTCCGCATCGCTATGCCGTTGCTGGTTTACTTTGTGCTGATGTTCCTGGTGTCCTTTTACATGGGCAAGAAGTTAGGCGCGGACTATTCCAGGACCACGACACTGGCATTCACCGCCGCGTCCAATAATTTTGAACTGGCTATTGCAGTTGCCGTGTCGGTATTCGGCATCAACTCCGGCGCCGCATTTGCGGCTGTCATCGGCCCCCTGGTAGAAGTGCCCGTGATGGTCGCCCTTGTGGGTGTAGCCTTGCGTTTTCAACGCCTGTATTTCCCTGAACCACAACCGATCACAATTAATCCGGTTTGTTCACCCAGCATCCGGTAAGGGCAATGCCCGGCAAGTTTCTACTCGCATGGGAAAGCAGCCCCAGGCCGACAGGGCGTTTGAGAAGCTGATCAACCTGTTCGCGGAACTCTATAGCGCCGGCGTCCCGCCGGCGCTACACAAATCTATTCACTGTTCCCTTTTTGAAGCTTGCCAGGTTGCCCGTCGGCTGGAAAATAGCCGTTGACTCGCTCGGGGCGTTCAACGGTTTGGTAGAGCAGACTCAGG
This sequence comes from Terriglobia bacterium, assembly GCA_963803605.1. Classification (GTDB taxonomy): domain Bacteria; phylum Acidobacteriota; class Terriglobia; order Terriglobales; family Acidobacteriaceae; genus JAIQFF01. Next base: position 56,373 of record CAWDNG010000015.1, on the reverse strand, counting down.
TTGTAGAGAAAAGCGTTTACACTCACGACGAATGGGGTTCTAGTTCTTCGCCTTTGCTTGGGAGGCCTCGCGATTCGCATTTGCTCGAAGAGCCAGCTTTTTCTCAAGGCTTTTCACCAATTTTTGGACCTTGAGATCTTCCCTATACTGAGGGCACCGTTGTTGGTTTGGCTGCTGGGTTGTCATGCTCACAGTTTGCCACAGACCGGACGGGTTGACCACCTGCGGGCCTGCTTGTACGGTAAGGGACAAAGTGTGGCGATTGCCGAAGGCGAAGGGGCCCTGCAAATTAGTCGCAAGGTCAAGCTGTTTGGTCGCGCGGAGCCCATTTCGCGCTCCTGTTTTACTTCTGCTGCCGGAATTTCTGTTTGGCGACGATCCCCGCGCCCTCTCGAACGGTGACGAGTTGGTCGGCTGCCACCTTGGCAATCGTCTCCGTCGTGCCCGTGGTCCATCGGATAATCAGGTCCACCGTGGTTTCGGCCCCGAGGCCGAAGTGCAGGCGACGGTCGTTGGCCGGGTAGAAGCTCGATTGACCCACCACTTCCTGCACCTGGCGCCGGTTTCCGTATGAGGCGACGACCCGGGCACCAATGGCGCTGCGATTCGTCTTGATCCCGATGAGAAGCACTTTCAGCCAGTGGTGACCGCCCGAGACGTCATTGCGCAGCAGCGACGGCGTTCGTTCATGTTCATCACCAGGACGTCCATGTCGCCATCGTTGTCGAAGTCTCCGAAGGCACAACCCCGGCTGACGTGCGCCGCCGAGATCCCGCTTCCCGCCTCTTCCAGCAACTCCTCGAAACGCCCGTCACCCAGATTGCGGAACACCAGGCGGGGAGTGTGGAACGGGTAGGCGGGGACCTTTCTCTCGACCTCGGGATAGACGCTGCCAGTGGCTACGAGCAAATCGGGAAAGCCATCGTTGTCAAGGTCAACGATTCCCGTTCCCCATGCCACATAGCAGGTCTCCACCCCCAGGGTCCGGCCCTAGCAGCGCCCCTCGTCCCGAAACGAGTAAACGCTTACTCTATGGCGACGAAAGTTACTCCCAATCTGGTTTTGTTGTCAAGAAGAAATTAGTGGTTTTCTACTAGGACTCTCAGAATACCCCTGTGAATCCGTCACAAGAGTCGAGAATCGCAGGACCTGGCGGGTCCTGGGGCATCGTGGAAATGCGGCCCCGTAGGGGCAAAAGCAAGAGCGTGACTGCGTGAAATCTCCTTTGTCCTGTGAGTTCTGGGACAACGTTTACTCACTAGCCAGCCTCCAGCGCCGAACTGGCCCAACCCAGCCCTCTTCTGCGGGGCCGCGACAGGCTTATCCACCCCATTGAATGACCGCGTACGAGCGCGCCGGCACTTCGAATTTCGCCCGCCCTCCCGCGATGGAAGCTTTGTCCATGGGCGTCGGCGCAACCCGCCGCGGATTCTCGAAACTGTTGAAGGCCTTCAGATCGTCGCCCGTCAAAAGCACCGAGGACAATATGCGAGTGGGCGCCTTGTCCTGCCAATTCACTTCGATGCCGTGGGCCTTGGCCAAATCGCGATTGAGAATGAAGAGCGCCGCTTTGCCGTCCTCCGGGCTCATCGTCCCGGCCACATCCACATACGGGACTTGCCCCATGCCGGAAACTTCGTAGGTGGGAGAATTCACCACAAGATTCAGCACCGAACCGCGGGCAAACTGCAATGCCCAGGCGTAGGGATAGTAGATCGTCTGGCGATACAGTCCATCCGAATTTGTCATGATCGGAGCAATCACGTTGATCAGTTGAGCCAGGCAGGCGACCTTTACCCGCTCGGCACTCCGGATCAGGGAGTTGATCACGCCTCCGACCAGCAATGCATCTTCCAGGTTATAAACTTCTTCCAGCAAGTGAGGCGCTTCCCGGCCGTGGCCGTTGGCAAACTCTCCCCCTCGCGCCCGATACCAGACGTTCCATTCATCGAACGAGAGCCATAGTTTTTTTGACGACCGCTTGTGTCCTTGCACCATGTCGCAAACCGCAATGGTTTCGGCAATCTGTTTTTCCATGCTCAGGTTCAAGGCGAGAAACTTCGAACTGTCCCCTCCCGTGTCCGCCGGCGTATTGCGGAAATAGCGATGCAGCGAAAGCGCGTCCACGTAGTCGTAACACTGTTCCAGAACTTCGCGGTCCCACTCCAGATAGGTGGGCATGAACGGATTGCTCGAACCACAGGCAATGAGTTGGAGTGACGGATCCACATAACGCATCTGGCGCGCGGCATCCTGGGCCTTCAATCCATACTCGGTGGCCGTCATGTGTCCGATCTGCCAGGGACCATCCATTTCGTTGCCCAGGCACCAGCGCTTCACCTTGTAGGGCTCCGCAATGCCGTGCTGGCGGCGCAGATCGCTCCATCTCGTGCCCTTCTCCACGTTGCAATATTCGACCAGATCAGCCGCCTGTTCCGGAGTTCCGGTGCCCAGATTCAGACCCATCAAGGGTTCCGTGCCCACCCCCTTGCACCACGCCATGAATTCATTGGTGCCAAACTGGTTGGTGTTGAGCGTGTTCCAGGCCTTGTCCAGTACCCGGGGACGATCTTGCCTGGGGCCGACACCATCAAGCCAGTTGTATTCGGAAACAAAATTTCCACCGGGATAGCGCACGATCGGGACGCCCATCTGGTGTATTTCGTCCGCTACATCTTTGCGAAATCCGCTCGAGTCCGCCAGCTTCGAGCCCGGATCGTAGATGCCCTCGTAAATCGCGCGGCCCAGATGCTCCAGAAATGAGCCGAAGAGATTTCGATCCAGCGGCGCAATCGTGCGCCGCGAGTCTACGTAAACCCGGGTGACATCGCTTGAGTTGAGGGGCGGCGTCTGAGCCCACGCAAACCGGCCCAGCAGAAGACTGGCCGAGGCGCCTATCCCAGCATTTGTGGCTTGCTGCAAAAAGTGTCGTCGCTTGTTAGAAAACATGTTTGCATTCTCCTGGACTGTCTTCGCGGAACCCAGAGTCGCTGCACCGATTCAGCGGAGTAAAGTAGAGAACGATTTGGTCTTTGTCAATTCCATGTATGATTTGCCTCGCCGTTCGCTGCGCTTGAGGTGCCCAATGCGATCCTGGACTTGCTGGTGTGTGTGGGTGATGGCACTGCTGCTGAGTAGTTCCGTTCACAGACGCGAGTCGCCCGGAAACTTCTGCAGTGCGGAACGGCCCAACTCGACCGCTCGATCGAATTCCCGTGCGCGCAAGGCGGCGGTGATGGCATCGGTTGGTCGTGTCTGCCCGGAAGAGAAAGGTGCGAGCAGGTAGGTCAGAAGAACCAGAAGAATTCCACACGCGCGCATCATTCCTGGTTAGGGTATCCCATTCCTGAGAATGATTACAGTGTCCGCCGCGTTGGCCGGGTATATGGGGCCACGCTCATTTCGCGATTTTTGTTCTTGTTGTAGATCAAGTACGAAAACTTGATTTTCCTATACGTCTAGGCGGCTTTTGACACACACGCCCTGTCGCCTTCAATTGCGAAGCTGCGTTGACAGATTCCTTCCATAGTCTCGTAGAGCAGGGTTTTGTCGACCCCGGCACAGCGGATGAAATCACTGATCGAAAGCATCCCCTGAAGTTGCATCTGTTGGTCCACCACCGGGAGTCGTCGCACTCGCTTGTCCCGCATCAATTGCAGTGCGGTTTCCACGCGATCCTCGGGATGGCAGCAAGTTGGATGCGATGTCATACATTCTTTTACCCAGGTCTGCGCCGGATATTTCCCCGGGGCCACTACCCTGAGGCAAAGATCCCGGTCGGTTACTACCCCGGCCAGCTTGCGATGAAGCAGTTCTTCCACCACCGGCACAATACCGGTGCCCGCGTGATCCATGAGGGCGGCCACAGCTTCGACGGTCCAATACTGCGTGCAATAACTGGGCTTCGAGGTCATGACGTCTTTGACTTGCATGGCACACCTCCTGCTCGAATGCTAGTGAGACCACGAAGTGCGAACAGTGACCAGGGTCACCCTGGCCTGTGATCGGAGGATACTGTGCGCACGTCTTAGGACTCTCGGACTGAACTACCGCTTGCTTCAGGTACTCCCCACAAGGGGCCTACTCCAATACAAAAATGTTCCTTCTCGCGCACATCTCCTTAAGAATCTCCGGCCACACCGTCACGCTGACTTCGCCAAGATGGGCTTTGCGGAGCAATAGCATCAAGGTACGCGACTGCCCGATGCCGCCGCCGATCGAAAGCGGAATCTGATGGTTGAGAATGGTTTGATGATAGGGCAAGTGCAGAAAGTCAGACTGACCCGCCATCTGCAGCTGTCTTTTCAGCGCGTCAGCAGTGACGCGAATTCCCATCGAAGTCAGTTCATGCCGCCGCTTGGTGACCGGGTTCCATACCAGGATGTCGCCATTCAGCCCGTGCGTTGGTTTACCAGTCTGGTCGTGAGTGTCGGTCACCCAATCGTCGTAGTCCGCAGCGCGCATCTCGTGCGGGTAGCCGTCTCGCAAGGGGTAGCCGATTCCGATGATGAAGATCGCGGGAAACTTCTTGAGTACCTCGGTTTCCCGTTGTTTGCGGGGCAGGTCGGGATACATCGCCAGAAGTTCTTCCGCATGCAAGAAGACCAATTGCTCGGGCAGCTCGGGATAGCGGGGATCCTTCAACTGTGGAAACATGCCTTGGGCAAATTTTTCAGCACCCAACAGCACTTTCCAGATCTTCGCTACCACCGTCTTTAGAAAAACGACGTTGCGCTGCTCCGGCGTGATGACACGCTCCCAGTCCCACTGGTCCACGTACGCAGAATGGTCGTGATCCAGAAAATAGTCCTTTCTTACGGCGCGCATATCGGTACAGATGCCTTCCCCCGCTTTGCGATCGAACTGTCTCAGGGCGATACGCTTCCACTTGGTGGCGGCCTGCACCACCTGGGCTTCGACGGGGTGGAGGTTGTGGTCGTTCGAAATGTGGAACTGAACCGGGGTGCGCGAGCCGTCGCGATCCAGCATGTCGTTGACGCCGCTGTTCACATCGACGATGAGCGGCACCTCGACCATCATCAGGTTAAGCTCGCTGCACAGGTTGTCTTCGATGTAGCGCTTTATGCGGAAGGTGGCCTGCTGCGTCTCTTTCGGGTTCAGCAGCGAGCGATAGTCGGAAGGCAGGATCTCCTGAAGTTCGCGGTAGTCGCCGACGCCCGGTCCCGCCAGGTCAGCTGTCTTGTCCATGACATGAGTGCTCATAAAATTTCTCCTTGTCTATTACCCACACAGCCAGCGCACTGACAGATTCTCAATCACCCTGCTGATGCGCCCGAAGGCCCAGTCAATCTCGTTCCGCGTGATGACCAGGGGTGGTGAAATCCTCAACACGCGGTCGTGGGTTTCCTTGCACAGGATTTGTTCTTCCTTCAAAGCCTCACAGTAGGGCCGAGCCGGGCTGAGGAGTTCGATCCCGATCCATAGCCCTTTGCCCCGCACGTCCTTCAGATCGCGACTGCGCAGGGTCTGCAGCAAGCCCAGGAAGTAGGCCCCCAATTCTGCGGACCGTTCGACCAAATTCTCTTCTGTCAATACTCGTAGAGCAGCACGAGCTACCGCACACCCGAGCGGATTGCCACCGAATGTGCTGCCATGATCTCCCGGCTCGAACAGCCGCATGACTTCCCATGACGAGAGCACGGCTGAGACCGGATAGAAGCCGCCGGAGAGCGCCTTGCCCACGATCAACACATCAGGCTTGATGCCTTCGTGCATATACGCAAACAGTTTGCCGGTACGACCAAAGCCAGACTGAATCTCGTCGGCCAAAAGGAGAACGCGGTTCTCACGGCAAATTTCGGCGACACGCTTCAAGTATCCCTGCGGAGGCAGAATGATTCCGGCTTCCCCTTGAATGGGTTCGACCAGAAAAGCGCAGGTGTGCGGCGTGAGTGCATCTTCCAGGGCCTGCGCGTCGCCGAAGGGGATGGCTTTAAACCCCGGCGTGAAGGGCCCATAGCCGTCGCGGTACTGAGCATTCGTTGAGAAGCTCACCTCTGTGATGGTTCGCCCGTGGAAATTATTGAAACATACGATGACTTCCGCCTTGTCTTCGGGTATGCCTTTGACCTTGTAGCCCCACTTGCGGGCGGCCTTTATGGCGGTCTCCACGGCCTCGGCCCCGGTGTTCATGGGCAGCGCCATGTCATAGCCAGTCAGCTCGTGAAGCTCTTTGTAGAACAGTGGAAGCTGGTCATTACGGAAGGCTCGCGAGGTCAGAGTCACCTTGCGTGCCTGCTCGATCATGGCCTTCAGAATTTTGGGATGGCAATGGCCCTGGTTGACCGCCGAATATGCAGCCAGGCAGTCCAGATAGCGATTGCCCTCGCTGTCGTAGACCCAGACCCCCTGCGCGCGCTCGATCTCTACGTCGAGAGGGTTGTAGTTGTGCGCTCCGTACTGATTTTCCAGCTCAACAAGGTCACGCGTGTGTAGACTCTCTTCGGTCATCGATTCGGTATGCATAAGACCTTCCTCTCAATTCTTCTCCAACAACAAGGTCAACAGTGCCATCCGCACGTAGAGCCCATTCTGTGCCTGCCGGAAATACAGGGCCCGAGGATCTTGATCCACTGATTCGTCAAGTTCCACGGTGCGTGGCAAAGGGTGCAGGATGAGTGCGTCCTGCTTCATCTTCGGCAAGAGTGCCGAGTTAATCGCGTACTGCTGCAGGCTTCCGCTGGTACGCTCGGGCCGTATGCGGGTTTGATACACCACATCCACTTCGCCGATGACGCGGTCCAGGTCGGGCTCGAGTTCGTAGTGCACCCCATGCTCATCCAGATAGTTAAGGATGTCGGGTTTCATCTGCAGTTCGGGAGGGCTAACGAAGAAGATCTTGACGCGCTCGAATTTGGCCAGAAGGTACGCGAGTGATCGAGCGGTGCGGCCTTTGTCGAGCTCGCCGATGATGGCAACACTCAGGCCATCGAGCGGGCGTTCGCGATAGATGGTGTACAAGTCGAGCAAAGCTTGCGTGGGATGCTGGCCGCCCTCGTTGTCCCCTGCGTTGATCACGGGAACCGGCGAGACTCGTGCCGCGCGTTCAGCGCCCCCTGCCTGATAGTGGCGGATGACGATTACATCCGAGTACCCGCCGATGATTCGGATGGTGTCTTCAACCTGTTCTCCCTCAATCTCCGAAGAAAACGCTTGTGCATGTTCCGTGGAAAGGACCCTGCCGCCCAACCGGTGCATGGCGGCCTCGAAGGAGAGGCGGGTGCGGGTCGAGGGCGCATAGAAAAGCGTCGCCATGATGCGATTCTGGTATTCGAGCGAACCTCCGCGGGCCACCACCCGCTCCATTCCACGCGCGCGGTCGAACAGTTCCATCAACAAGGGCACGGTGAATTGCTGCGATTCGATTACATGCCGCAGTTTCCCGTCGCGCTTCGGCCTGGCTTCTACTCGCCCGCTTTTTATCTGCACCACCGCCGCAAGTACATGTTCTTCCATAGATCACCCACTTTCGACTGGTAGCTCCATTTGTCCCCGCACATCGAGGGCAAGTGGCCTCTGCTCCAACACCACGCGAGTGCCAGTGAATCCGGCCACTGCACGGCACAGGTTCTCCGCGGAAGTGATAATCGCTTCCCGCTTCTCGCTGGTTACAAAACGCAGGACAGATTCGACTTTCGGCCCCATATTGCCGGGCGGGAAGTGACCTGCATCGGCATACTCCCGCAATGATGTCGGGCTGGCTAAGACAATCGGTTCTTGTGTGGGCTTTTTGTAGTTGAGATACACGTAGTCCGTACCGGTCGAGATCAGGAAGAGATCCACGTCAAGGCGTGAAGCCAGCAGGGCGGAGGCGCGATCTTTATCAATAACCGCCTCAACCCCCTGCAGTCTCCCATCTTTCCAAACCACCGGGATGCCGCCGCCTCCGCAGGCGATGACCAGCACGCCCCGGTCAAGCAGGTAACGAATTACATCCAATTCCAGAATCTCCACCGGTTCGGGGGAGGGCACGACGCGACGCCAGCCACGCGCTGCATCCTCGACGGTCTCCCAGCCAAACCGTGACCGGCGTTCCTCCGCCTCCGCCTGCGAATAGAACGGGCCAATCGGTTTCGTCGGTCGCTGCATTGCCGGATCGTCCTGCGCCACAACCACTTGGGTAAGTACCGTCGCCACGGGCACGCGCAGGCCGGCCCGCCTGAGCTCGGTGTCGAGAGATTGCTGCAGCAGGTAGCCGATCTCACCCTGGGTGGAGGCGTCACAGACATCAAGCGGATGTCCCGGAACCTGGCTCGCTCCTCGCTCTGAGCGCAGTAGGGCTGCACCGACCTGGGGCCCGTTGCCATGCGTGAGGACGATGCGATAGCCGTCACGGACGAGCTTGACGATCTCCGCTGCGGTGCGCTGCGCGTTCGCCATCTGCTCGGCGATGGTCCCCTTTTCGCCTGCGCGAATCAGGGAGTTTCCCCCCACCGCCAGCAAAATGGTTTTCATCGCTGCTCCTGCTAAGCGTGCACAAGTTCCGGCATCGCCGCCGGACGCATCAGCCCCACGGATACGTCCTTCATCAATTCCAGCATGATTGCTTTCTCAGCATGCAGGCGGTTCTCCGCCTGTTGGAAGACAACCGAGCGTGGCGAATCAATCACGTCATAGGTCACTTCCTCACCGCGATGCGCGGGCAGGCAGTGCATGAAAATAGCATCGGGTTTGGCGCGGGCAAAGAGCGCGGAGTTGACCTGATAGCTCCTGAAAACATCACGCCGCTTCCCGGCTTCGGCTTCCTGGCCCATGCTGGCCCATACGTCGGTGTAGATCACATCCGCACCGGCCGCAGCTTCTTTCGCATTGTTCGTGATCCGACAGCTGCCGCCAGTCTCGCTGGCTCTTACCTGGGCCCAGGTGATGGCATCTGCTCTGGGCTCGTAGCCGGGAGGGGTCGCGACCCAAACCTCTGCGCCAAGCTGGGCGCCGGCGAACATGAGCGAATGCACCACGTTGTTGCCGTCGCCGACATAGGCAATCTTCAGCCTGTCCAAATTGCCTTTTGTCTCCCACATGGTGAGGTAGTCTGCCATGGCCTGGCAGGGATGACTGTAATCGGTCAAACCGTTGATCACGGGAACCCCAGCGTAACGCGCCATGTCTTCCACAATTTCATGGGCAAAGGTCCGGACCATGATGCCTTGCACCATGCGCTCCAGGTTTTTGGCCACGTCGAATACCGATTCACGCTTGCCGAGGCTGATCTCGGAAGGGGAGAGGTACAGTGAGAAACCACCGAGTTGCTGGATGCCGACGTCGAAGCTCACCCTGGTTCGCAGTGATGGTTTCTCAAAGATCATGACCAAAGTCTTGCCCTTGAGCGCATCGGTGTAGGTGCCGGGATGGGCCTTGATCTGCCGCCCCAGCAGCAGCAGGTATTCGATCTCTGATGCTGAGAAGTCCCTGATCGAGACGAAGTCCTTGATGTTCATTGTTCCACCCCCGCCGGCACTTGAAACTGAGCGAGTATTTCAACCAAACCCGGATGAGTGAGTTCTTCCACCCGGTAGGTGACGCGCTGGCTCGGCTTGTCGATCCGGATTACTCGCTCCAGGTCGATGGGAGTAGCGATCAGGACCAGGTCACACGGCACGCGGTTGATGGTCTCCTCCAGTTCATGGCGCTGCATGACGCTGTAGCCCATGGCCGGCAGAAGATTTGTGAGATGGGGATATTTCTCATAGGTACCGCGAATGGACCCGACTGCGAAGGGCTTTGGATATACCAGCTCCTCGGCTCCAAACTGCCGCGCTGCTACCACTCCGGCACCGTACGGCATTTCACCGTGGGTGAGAGTCGGGCCGTCCTCGACCACCAGCACACGGCGTCCTTTCACCAGTTCGGGAGCGGACACCGAAACCCGGCAGGCAGTTTCGATGATCCTGGCTTTGGGATTGCTTGCGTGGATGTTATGCCGGACGGTCTCGATGTCCTGCCGTGTGGCAGTATCCACCTTGTTGATCACGACCACATCGGCACGCCGGAGATTTACTTCTCCCGGGAAATAGGACAGTTCGTGGCCGGGACGATGCGGGTCGGCAACCACGATTTCAAGATCAGATTTGTAAAACGGCGTGTCATTATTCCCGCCATCCCAGAGAATGATGTCTCCTTCTTTCTCTGCGCGACGCAGGATACGCTCGTAATCCACGCCCGCATACACCACTGTGCCATCACGAATATGTGGCTCGTACTCCTCGCGCTCTTCGATCGTGCACTGCTGGAAGTCCAGGTCCTCCATAGTCGCGAAGCGTTGTACGGCCTGTGCCGCCAGATCTCCATAGGGCATGGGATGACGGACCACCACCGGATTCCAGCCCTGTTTCCGAAGTTCGAAGGTCACCAGTCGCGACACTGGACTCTTGCCGCAACCCGTGCGCACGGCACAAACCGACACCACGGGGACGGAAGACTTCAGCTGGGTATGCTCTGTTCCCAGAAGCCAGAAATCCGCGCCGGCTGCCACAGCCCGCGAGGCCAGGTGCATCAGGTTCTGGTGCGAGATGTCGCTATAAGAGAACACCACCGCATCCACGCGCTCCGAGGCAATCAATTTCTCCAAATCTCTCTCTTCAAAGATCGGGATCCCGTCGGGATACTGCAAATCATCGGCCAGCTCCGGCGGATATCGACGGTTCGCGATGTCGGGGATTTGGGTGGCGGTGAATGCGACTACCTGGTAGTCGGGGTTACCGCGAAAAACTACGTTGAAATTATGAAAGTCCCTGCCTGCCGCACCTACGATGATGATCCTTTTCATGGCTCACCTCGAGCAAGACTGGTGCTATCTTCTCGCCCGGCGGGAAGGGGCGGCTGTGCGGGTTATCACTGCTGGGTGTGATCACAGACACAAGGCAGGCCTGCCCAGGTCTTTTCGGCCCGATTCTTGAGTGGCCGGGCCTCCGGCACTCCGCACCGGCCATGGGTGGCATCAGCATACCAGACGCAATTAGCTCATGGCGGCGATGCAGGAAATTGCTGTAAAACTACGCGGCGTGCTTACGTTCAGTCCGCGCACGTTCCACATAGCGTCCCGCTTTAACATCCACGCGCACGATCTCTCCGGGAGCAATAAACAGCGGGACTTGAATTCTCACTCCGTTCTCCAGCAAGGCCTCTTTCCACGCACTGTCCTGATGGGCGTGCGCGGGCGGCGCGGTCCTGATTATGCGTGCCTCGGCGACCTCTGGCAAGAGGACGCTGATCGGCTTCCCCTCAAAGAATTCGACCGGCAGCAGCATTCCAGATCGCAGGAATTTCTCGCCCACTCCCACGATGGCGCGGGGAACCTCCACCTGCTCGAAATCATCCGGGTTCATGAAAATACAATTGTCGGCGTCGCTGAACAGAAACTCGAGCATCCGTGGCTCAAGATATACATTTTCAAGCCGTTCCTGTGGCCGGAAATGCTGTTCCCACATGCAGCCGGTGGTGACCTTGCTGAGTTTGGTCTTGACTACGCCCGTTAACTTCGCCGTTCCAGCCTTGAACTCGGCTTCGAGAACTTTGTAAATATCTTTCTCGATACGGAGGACCATTCCGCTCTTCAGCTCCGATGCGATGACCATGACCAGCCTCCTCTTTCAGGCACACTTATAAATCGGACTCCGTCAACACACAGTGACCACGATCACTGCCCTCGCGTTCTCTCAAGAAAATCGCCCGCGTAGTTTCCGTCTCCGGATCGCGCCGGCGCCAGAGGAGGGCCGCTTTACGCCGCTTCGGCGGCGCTTTTCAGCGCAACCAAAGTGATCATTTTGGGCGCGACCAGCCGTTCAAAGTCCTGCCAGCCCAGTCGGATCAGTTCCCGGTGAGAACCTGCATTGAATGCAATCTCCTTGTCCTTGGCCAGGCTTTGATCGGCGAACACGTCGATGCCGTAGAGATTTCCAAATGGCGGCATCGCACCGGTTTCGCACTCGGGAAATCGGTCTTTGAATTCGTTTTCCGACGCAAGCTCCACCATCTTTGCCTTTGTCGCCTGCTGAAACAACCCAAGGTCCACGTGGAACGAGGCAGGAAGCACCGCCATGACCAACTTGCCATCCAGCTTGATGATCACCGTTTTTGCCAATTCCTTTCCGGGAATATGTGTCAGCGCGGCAATGCCTTGTGCCGTGTAAGCCGGCGAGTGCGAGATGGCAACGTATTTGATGTTGTGTTTGTCGAGGTACTCTTTCAAGCTTGAGAGCTGCATATAGGCCTCCTAAGTCGGGCGGCGCCTGTGCCAGGTAGAGGAACGCTGCCAGTCAGTTCGCCGACGCAACGAGTATGATCACAACCAGGGCCGCCAGCACGACACTTGCTGTGAGCGAGAAAGTCGCATGGAACGGATGCCAGGGGAAACCGTTTCCGTCATGAGTGCGGAAATGATCGAATGTCTTCATGGCAGGCCTCCTTTTGCTGATGAATTCCAGTTTGACCTTCTGATTTTTTGCGGACATCTTCCGTCGCGGAGTCGATATCCGCTATTATTGTTCACCTTATTAGGGGTTCGCGCTGTGATCAAGATCACAGTCCCACGCCCGCTCAACTCACTTCGCGGCAAATCGGGTCCAACAGCACCGGGGCTAGCCATTGGAGGACAGAAATGTGTATGCTGTCTCCGCCGTCAGGAAGGAGCTTCCGACGTGAATCGAGATAACGCTGTGGATTGCCCGCTGGGCCGGCCGGCGCATTGCTATTCGCGTGCGGCCTTTTGGCTTGCTGTCCTGCTCTTAACCATCCCCTTTTCTGCTGCCCAGGAGACGAGTTCCAGGAAGGGCGCGACCGAGGGCAAGGCGACGCCATCCGGCAAGACGCTATTTATGGAACACTGCGCGTCGTGCCACGGCGACGATGCGAAGGGAGCGGGTCCGGCGGCGCTTGCCCTCAAGAAGCAACCGCCGGACCTCACTGCGCTGGCCAAACGGAATCACGGCAAGTTTCCCTATGACGAGGTCTCCAAAGCAATCGATGGCGACGTTGAAGTACCGGCGCACGGCTCCAGGGAAATGCCAACCTGGGGTCCCCTATTCCTTGCCCTGACTGATTTGAACACTCGCAAAGCTGCACGTCTTACCACCTCGCTGACCGATTACATCAAATCACTACAGGTCAAGTGAACGGATGGCTTTCGCCTTGTTGTCAGGCGTTCAAGCGGACAACGATTCTGCGCGCCAGGTCCTCGATAGCACGCTCCACCTCGGGCGAGATTTCGACTCCGGGCTCGAATCGCCGTCCTTCGATCCCGTACACCTGAAGCCGTGCCGGAAGACGTTGCAAAACCTGGGCCAATTCGATCGCCTCTGCGACACCAAGGCCGTGAGTCGAAGCAGATGCTCTTACGGAAGCCGGAGGCCGCCCGGGGTCCCACGCCCGTACCGTGCCCACCGGCGCGCCTGTCACCACCGCATCGATCACGATCACATCGTCGGCGCCCCTCCAGGCCTCGATAAGATCTGCAGCTTCGCCACTGCGCGTTTCTGCTGATACCCCAAGATCGCGCAGTCGCTCTGCGACCAGGATTCCAGCCCCGTCATCGCCTCGCTGCCGGTTCCCGCAGCCAATGATAAGCATGCTTCAGTTCCCGGCGTCTTCACGCTCCACCACAAGCTTCAGAAAGTGGGTAGCGCAGGATATGCAGGGGTCATAACTCCGCACCGCCTGCTCGCACTTCCAGGTTGCTTCTTCGAGCGGCCAGGCTACCAGCTGCGCCGCATACTCGCGAAGATCATCCTCGATCCGCTTCTGGTTCTGGGAGGTCGGCGGCACAATCTTGGCAGTGACGACCAGACCGTTCTCATCCAGGGCATAGCGGTGATAAAGAATGCCGCGCGGGGCCTCAGTGATCGCCTGCCCGACACCGATGCGGTTGGGGACCTCGACTCGTGCTGCTGCGGGAGGCTCATATTCGCGAATGACTCGCAATGCCTCCGCACAAGCGAACACGACTTCGACTGCCCGGACCACAATGCTCCGGAACATATTCCTGACCGGGGGTTGCAAGCCCGCATCCACGGCTGCCTGGCGCGCCACCTCAGGGAGCTTATCGAAATTCAGGTTGAATCGCGCCAGCGGCCCGACCAGATACGAGCCTCTGCCCCGCACTACGGAGTGCAAGGCGTTCGAGTGTTTAACATGCAACTCTGCAAAATGATCTTCGTATTCCGCGGCGTCGATGTCCAGACCACGGTTCGATACCAGTCGTCCTTCGTTGAACGGATACTCGTCCGGATGACGAAGCGCTACGAACTCGTAGTCTTGCTCGAAGTCCGGGAACTTCAAACCAGCGGTCCAGCGCACCGTCTCCAGTGAGGCTTCCAGGGCCCACTCGAGATCGGCCACCAGGTCGCGCACCTGCTGCCTGGTGGGCGTCTTGTAAAAGCCGCCAACCGCCGCGGATATGGGATGAATTTCGCGTCCGCCAAGCAACTGCACAATTCGATTGCCAATCTTTTTGAGGCGGAGTGCCTTTTCGACCACGGCGCGGTGGTCTCCCGCCATGGCGATCACGTCCTGGTAACCGAGGAAATCGGGTGCGTGCAACATATAGACATGCAGGGTGTGACTCTCGATCCACTCGCCGCAGTAAAAAAGGCGGCGAAGCAGGCGAACCGCAGGGTCGATGCGGATTCCGAGAGCTCGTTCGATCGCATGCACTGCGCTCATCTGGTAAGCGATTGGGCAGATGCCACAGATCCGCGCCGTGATGTCCGCAACCTCAGAGAAGTGACGACCGCGGAGAAAGGCCTCAAAAAACCGGGGAGGCTCATAGATCTTGAGCTTCACATCGGCCACGCGCTCGCCCACGAGTTTGATGTAAAGAGAGCCCTCGCCCTCTACGCGGGCCAGGGTGTCAACACGAATTGTTCTCGTTCCGCGTCCGGTCATGTCCGTTCACAGTCCTCGCTGGCCTTGCGGAACTGCCAGGCCCAGGCGTTGAAGCCTCGGAATGCACGTGCCACCTGACTGTCCGCCTGTCCTAGAATTCGGAACTGGCTGGTCATTGAGGCCGTATTGGGAGTCTCCATGGGGCCGTAACAACCGTAGCAACCACGGTCGTAGCTCGGACACAAGGCTCCGCACCCCGCCTGGGTTACCGGTCCGAGACAAGGGACCCCGCGGGCCACAGTAATGCACACATTCGACTTGCGCTTGCACTCGATGCACACACTGTAGGAGGGAACATTGGGCTTGCGTCCAGCCAGCGTCGCGGTGATCAGTTCTATGAGTTGATACTTGTTGATGGGGCAACCGCGCAATTCAAAGTCAACCGGAACGTGCTCCGCTATCGGGGTCGAGAGCTTCAGCGTGCTGATGAATTGCGGGGTGGCGTACACTACCCGGATGAACTCATCGACATCTTTCCAGTTGCGCAAGGCTTGAATCCCGCCTGCTGTGGCACAGGCCCCGATGGTGATCAGGGTCTTGCACTGCCTCCGCACTTCCTGTATACGCTGGGCATCCTGATAGGTAGTGATCGACCCCTCTACCAGACCGATATCATAAGGACCCTTCGACATCGCGCGTGAGGCTTCAGGAAAGTAGGCAATCTCCACTGCCCCGGCGACTCCGAGCAGCTCATCTTCCGCGTCCAGCAGGCTTAATTGACAGCCGTCGCACGAAGCGAACTTGAAAACACCGATTTTGGGCTTGGGTCTGGACTTAGAGCTCATACTTCTCCAGTAAGTTCCGGATTTGTTCGTAGCGGAAAACTGGCCCGTCCTTGCAGATGAAGTGTGGCCCGTACTGGCAATGTCCACAAAAACCTAAGGCACACTTCATGTTGCGTTCCATGGAGACATAGATGTTGTCGCGGCTTAGCCCCTGGTTCTCCAACTCCCGGGTAACGAAACGCATCATGATCTCTGGTCCGCAGACCATCGCCACCGCCGGTGCGGGTTGCAGGCGCGCATACTTGAAGAGCGTCGTAACCACGCCGACATGCCCACGCCAGCCCAGTCCGCCATAGTCCACTGTGACCAGCACCTGAGTCTCGCGGTTCCGTGCCCAGGCTGCCAGTTCCTTGCGATAGAGCAGCTCGCGAGGACTTCGCGCACCATAGAGAATCAACAATCGCCCATAGTCGTCGCGGTTCTGCAGGACCTGATAGATCAGCGGCCGCAAGGGCGCCAGTCCGATCCCGCCCGCCACCACGATGACATCCCGCCCCCGCGCGGCTTCTGCCGGCCAGCCAGTCCCGAACGGACCTCGTACACCGACTCCCTCGCCCACGCGCCGGTTCACCAGCGCATGAGTGGCTTGCCCGACCGAGCGCACGGTGTAAACCAGGCGGTCCTGCAATGCCGGGTCGCCGCTGATGGAGATAGGTAACTCGCCCACCCCGAATACCCACAGCATGCTGAATTGTCCGGGCTGGAACGAGCTTCGGTTGACGGTCTCGGGCTCGAGCCTCAGGGTAAAGGTGTCCGGTGTCTCCTTGGCCACGTCTCGTACCGTGTACGGCTGAGGAAGCATTGGGTCGGTTGTGATTCCAGTCGTCATGATCATCGCCTGACCGCGTAAACGTCGAGCAATTGCAGGCGTGTCGCCTCCAGCCGCTGCTCCATGATCTGGACAAATCGCTTCAAAACCTCATACCCGAGATCGTGGTTCTCCTCACATTTCGTCCGCAAGCACTTTCCATCCAGGGCGATGGCGCGGACGTCATCTACCGCACGCGCATGGAATTTCCACTGAAAGGGTGGCAGCAGCCACGACCACCCCAGGATCTCCCCGACACTCAACGTTGCCACGATAATGGGCTTGTGCTGGGGCGCGAAAACCTCCACCGCCACCTTCCCTTCCCTAATGAGGTAGAAGGTATTTGCCGGGTCTCCTTCTTTGAGGATGTAAGTGTCTGCATTGAATCGCACGTTAGAGGCGCAGCTTACCATCAAGGCAACGAAGTCCTCGTCTAAACCGTGGAAGAATGGGTGCTCGGCAATGATGCGTTCAAGGGTTTCCATCTTTCCCTCCGTCCCTGATGGCCACGATCTCTTCAGTGATGTCGATGCCCACGGGGCACCAGGTAATACAGCGGCCGCAGCCAACACACCCTGAACTGCCGAACTGGTCGATCCAGGAGGCTAGCTTGTGAGTCATCCACTGGCGATAGCGTGCTTTGGCTGAGGTTCGAACGCTGCCTCCGTGGATATAAGAAAAACTTTGTGTGAAGCAGGAATCCCAGCGCCGCCAGCGTTCGGCGTGATCTCCGGTAATGTCAGTCACATCTTCCACAGAGGTGCAGAAGCATGTGGGGCACACCATGGTGCAGTTGGCGCACGTCAGGCAACGGCTGGCCACGTTGTCCCAACGCGGATGCTCAAAGTTCTTGTAGAGAAGCTCTTTGATTCCTGCGGTGTCGATGCTGCGGACCTGCTGGCGCGCCGATTCCACCCCCGCTTCGGCTTGCCGGCGATCTTCTGCCGTAGCCGGAACAGCTTCCAACTCGGCGAGCACTTCGACGCCGCGCTCGCTGCCCGTGGACACGAGGAAGCGATGCCCTTCCGGCCCAATCAGCTCGGTGAGAACAAGGTCAAATCCACCGGAAACCTGTGGCCCAGTTCCCATCGACGCACAGAAACATGTTGCCGCCGCCTGCGTGCATTGCACAGCAATGATGAAGGCGCCTTCACGACGCTGGTCGTAAATCGGATCGCGGTATTTGTCCTCCAGCAGAACCCGATCCTGTACCGCGATCGCTGCCAGTTCGCAGGCCCGAGCTCCCAGCAGCGCATGCGGGCGTTGGGTCTTCACCTCGTTGTTGAGGATTCGGAAGGTCCCACCCTGGCGTTCGGCGGACCACAGCCGCACTTCAGCCGGATGCATGTATTTCTTCCAGCTCTGCGGCCCGACCGCGTATCCGAACAGGGCCATATCCTCGCGGCGCTTCAGCCGGTAGCGCCCCGGTTCCTGTTCGTCAGTCCAACCCGCGGGCAGATCGTCCGCCGACTCGACTTGGTCATAAACGATCGCGCCCTCGCGCACGGTGGGCCCAATGACTTCATACCCCTTGCGCGCCAACAGCACAATGAGCTTCCCCAGCTGATCTGCGCCCAGGACATGCTCCGCTCGATGAGCCACGCGATCCTCCACACTATCCAAAGGCGCGAACAAACCTCCTCGGCTAGCTTAAGACTACTCCTTTTTATGCTTCTTCTCTGCGTGAAACTGGTTGGGTTGAACCGCTGTTGCCTCCTCTAAGCCGCACGTCTAATTGGAGTATGGGCACGACGCGGATACCGGCCCGTGATCTTGCGGACAAGTCCGTGAACGCGATGGATCCCCGCGCTGTCCGGTAGAAACATAAAAGGACACTCTCCCGGGACCACCTGCATCCCTTGTTTCTGGCAGAGCGCAGCCGCTTTCGCGCTGACGGAGCCCTTGCCGGTCGCTCTGTACATCCAGACCCGCCTTATGCCTGCCTCAGCGCAGTCGTTCGCAACCGTTTCGGTGACCTCCGGGGAAGTCATCAGCAACGCGGCTTCGACGGGAGGCTGAATGTCCTGCACCCGGGCGAAGCATTGCCGCCCCTGCACTTCGGCCATGTTGGGATTCACGGGAACAACGTCATATCCGCGCTGACACAGTTCTTCGAACAGCTTCACACTAAGATTCGTAGGATCCCGCGAGATCCCCACCATCGCAATACGTTTCTGGGCCAGAAAATCCTCAATGGTTTCCAGCGACGCACTTTTAACCGTCATACTTCCCTCCTTCGCTATCCTTCAGAGTCATTTCGAAACGAACTCGTTCTGCCTCACGCCAATCCAGGTTATGAGAACCCGCCCTACCGCATGAACCCGCAAGCGCATGAGAAAGAAAACTGAGATCGCTTCCTTCTACCTTGTCATGCGGCACAAGTCAGTGACGGAAGTCACATCTGCAAAAACATATCGGCGCGCAGCATATTCGGGTCCTTCGATATGTGATTCTGATCACGGCAGGCAACTCCCTGGGCTTCGCCTTGTGCATCAGACAGGCACCATGTGAACAAATCTTTCAGCCGCGCTGCCTCTTGCGGATCGGAGGACTTGCTGTACACCAGGACCCAACTCACAGTGGCGATCGGGTAGGAATCTTCGCCATCGCGGTCGGGCACAAGAGTTCGCAGATTTTGCAGTAATTGAACGTTGACCCATGCCGCTGAGGCACTCTCGGGCGAAGACCGCGCTCTCCTTGAGGATCGCTTGACCAGCCACCAGACCGCCAGGTGGACTATTTTTCTAGTCGGACTCTTCAACTCCATCATGTTCCCGAGTATCTTTTAGTCTTAGGGAGTGCTAGCCGCCACCTATGAATTGGAAGAACATTAAGCGTGCCGCATGAGCTGGAACGATTTCGGTTTTCGATCTCACGCGCACGCGCGAACGATTCCACTAGAATCATGCGAAACGCACAAAGGAGCATAAGTATGGCAGCAACAGTTCCACCTCTGGCAACAAAGCGAACGGTTAAGCGGTCGGCGTGGACGGCGCTCCAGTCGCACTGCAAGAAGGTCGCAAAGCTACATTTAAGGCAGCTTTTTGCCGACGACCCGATGCGGGGCGAACGCATGTCAGTGGAGGCTGCAGGCCTTTATCTGGACTACTCAAAGAACCGTGTCACGGACCAGACTCTCAAGCTCCTTTTCAAGCTCGCCGTCGAGGCTGGGCTCAAAGAACGAATCGGGGAAATGTTTGCTGGCGACAAGATCAACGTAACCGAAAAACGGTCGGTCTTGCACACTGCGCTGCGGGCTCCGAAAAATGCAACGATTCTGGTGGACGGAAAGAACGTCGTGCCCGAAGTCCACGCCGTGCTCGATCGGATGGCCGACTTCTCCGCCCGCGTGCGTAGTGGGGAGTGGAAAGGTCACACCGGCAAACGAATTCGCAATTTCATCAACATCGGAATCGGCGGCTCCGATCTCGGCCCCGTTATGGCGTACGAAGCGCTGCGGCACTACAGCGAACGGTCCCTGGAGTTCCGTTTTGTGTCCAACGTGGATGGAACGGACTTCGCGGAGGCCGTGCTGGGGCTCGATCCCGCCGAGACCTTGTTCATTGTTTCTTCCAAAACTTTCACCACACTGGAAACCATGACCAACGCACAGACCGCGCGCTCCTGGTCGCTCGCGGGCCTCGGAGGCGATGAGAAGTCGGTGGCAAAACACTTCGTCGCGGTCTCCACCAACGCAGCCGAAGTTTCGAAATTCGGTATCGACACCGCCAACATGTTCGACTTCTGGGATTGGGTGGGCGGCCGCTACTCAATGGACTCCGCCATCGGCCTCTCGACCATGATTGCCATTGGCCCGGAGAACTTCCGCGACATGCTCGCCGGCTTCCATCAGATGGACGAGCATTTCCGCACCACTCCCTTCGAGGCCAACCTGCCGGTGCTGATGGGACTGCTCGCTTTGTGGAACAACGACTTCCTGGGTGCGGAGACGGTCGCGGTACTGCCCTATGAACAGTACCTGAAGCGCTTCCCTGCTTATCTCCAGCAACTAACCATGGAGAGCAACGGGAAACACGTCACCATGGAAGGCCTTGCCGTCACCCATGCGACCGGCCCCGTCTACTGGGGCGAGCCGGGGACCAACGGCCAACACTCGTTCTATCAACTGATCCACCAGGGCACCAGAATTATTCCCTGTGACTTCATCGCGTTTGTCAAGCCGTTGAATCCGCTCGGCCGTCATCACGACATGTTGCTAGCCAACGTCTTTGCCCAAACCGAAGCTTTGGCATTTGGCAAAACGCCAGAGGAGGTGAAAGCAGAAGGCACGCCGGATTGGCTGGCGCCGCACCGTGTTTTCGAAGGAAATCGGCCATCCAATACGATTCTGGCCGAGAGCCTGACGCCGGAGACATTGGGCAAGCTGGTTGCTCTCTATGAGCACCTGGTGTTCACGCAAGGTGTGATCTGGAACATCGATTCGTTCGATCAGTGGGGCGTTGAGTTGGGAAAAGTTCTGGCCCAGCGAATCATTCCGGAGTTGGAGAGCCCCGCAGAACCGATGCTCAAACACGACAGTTCCACCAACACCCTGATTCGCCGCTACCGCAAACTCAAGGAGTCCAAATGACCGCCATCGGTTAACCAACCTTTATGTATCCTGCCCTTCGATGGGGGTCATTCCAGAGCAGGATGTTCGGCTGGAGCATCGCACTAAGCCCGGATCAAATGGCAGAGATGGCATCCGCCGCAGCGCCTAAGAATTCTCGCTTATTCATGGTTGTCTTGGGGCTTGTCGAGTGTGACGTTTAGTATAAGCGCCTGTATTGAGGAGAGAAAAGGCGTAGCTCACGGGCCACTTAAGCGTCACGGTATGCTCTGATACTCGAGACGTCAGCGATTTAATCGCTTTGCTATGGAGGTAAGGTCCAGGCACAGACCGTGCTTAGCCAGGCGAGCTTTTATTCCTGCAATGATCCCCGGCTGCACTTCGGTCTCGGCACTTCTGATCGAGCCGATATTGAAGTCTTTTGGCCAAACGGTCTGCATGAGAAGTTCACCGGGGTTGGGGCCAATCAGTTGGTGACCTTGCGTGAGGGAGCAGGGATCGTGCCTTCTAAAGGCTGGGCGAAAAGATAGCGCGAAAAAGATCAATCGGCTCTGTATCTGTCGGCATGGCGTTTTTGGTTTCAGCATGTATCCACAAAACTGGCATGAATAATGGGATGGTCCTGAAACACTAACGGAGGAATCTAACAATGCGTATCGTACTTGCCGCCTTGACCCTGTGTGTCGCACTCCTATCCACGGGCGTGAACGCCCAGAACGCAACCTCGCGCCGCCTCTCGCGGGCTACGCTTGAGGACAAGATCCGCGGTGGGTGGGCGGGACAGATGATCGGCGTTTCCTACGGCGCTCCCACCGAGTTTCGTTCCAATGGCAAGATCCTCGAAGGCAACCTGAACAAGTATCTCGACTGGTCTCCGGAAAGGCTCAAGAACGCAATTGACCAGGACGATCTCTACGTGGAGATGACGTTCGCCGAAGTCATGGACAAGCTGGGCCTGGATGCAACCACCGAGCAGTATGGCGAGATGTTCAAGGACTCGCAGTACGAACTGTGGCATGCGAACGCCGGGGCCCGGCGCAACCTCAACCGCGGCATCAAGGCCCCGATGTCGGGCAATCCGAAATACAACATCCATGCCAACGACATCGATTTCCAGATCGAGTCCGATTTCATCGGCATGATGACTCCCGGCCTTCCTCGCGAAGCCAACAAGTACGCGGACCGGGTCGGACGGGTGATGAACTGGGGCGATGGGCTGTACGGCGGCATGTTCTTCTCCGGCATGTACGCTGCCGCTTTTTTTGAAAATGACCCGCGCAAGGTCGTGGAGCAGGGCCTTCTATCCATTCCGGCGGAAAGCGCCTACGCAAAAGTTATCAGTGATGTCCTTCGCTGGTCGGCTGAGAACCCCGACGACTGGCAGAAGACCTGGCATCTCATCGAGGACAAGTGGGACAAGGCCGACGCGTGCGTTGATGGCGCTCTTGATCCCTTCAACATCGACGCCAAGCTGAACGGAGGGTACGTCGCCCTGGGCCTGATCTACGGCAAGGGAGACTTCGCGAAGACGCTTGAGGTATCGACCCGATCCGGCCAGGATTCGGACTGCAACCCCTCCAGCGCCGCCGGCATCCTGGGCGTGATGCTCGGCTACAACCGCATTCCGGAAGTCTGGAAAGCCGGAATACCGGCTATCGCCGACACCCGTTTCTCATTCACCCAGTACTCCTTTAATCAGATCGTGGCCAGCACCCAGACTCGGGCCCTGAAAGTCGTGGAAGGAGCCGGGGGCAAGGTAAGCGACACGGAGATCGAGATACCCGTCGAGGAACCTCAAGCACCTCCGCTGGAGCAGTGGGACATTGATGCGCCGCGAATCAAGGTGGAGTTCAGCGAGCCCGCCTGGATGTTCAAAGGCAAATTCGATAATGGAAAACTCAAGCTCCCCTGGGGCGAACAGCTCAAATTCAAGGAAGCGCGAACCGCCGGCGCCGAGGCAACGCTGACATTCGATGGCACCGGGGTTGCGATTGTGGGCCTATGCACCCAGGAAGGCGGCAGGGCTGATGTTTTTCTTCATGGCGAGAAGGCCGGCGAGGTCGATGCCTGGATCCCCAAAAATACCAGCGACAACGACTATTGGCATGTCAGCGGCCTGACCGCGGGCAAGCATTCCGTCCGGATCGTGGTGCGGTCCGACGCCGACGCCAGATCGACCGGCAAGAAGATACAGATTGTGCGGGCCATCGTTTACGGGCCCGCTTCAGGCGCCATTGCAAGCCGCAATCAGCCCACGGATAGAGTTCAGATTGCGGCGCATGTCAGCGTCGACTGAAACGGAGCAACCGGTCTTGCAGGGCTTGCAGAATCCGATTCAGATGTTCTTGATCGCGGGAGCACCCGGCTGCACACTGGTCTTCCAGTCCAGGTTTCTGGTTTGCGTGTGGTCGGTCAACACCATCTTTTCAAGCAACAGTTGACCTTCGATCATTCGAATAAGGATAGATCGATGATCGAGCGTAACCGTGCCAAAACCAGAGGCAGTTGAGAAGAAGGTCTTGAATGGACGAACGCTTAACTGCGGGCCGAACCACAGGGTTCTGTGCACCGCGGAGTAACGAAAACCGGACAGGGCGCCAAGCAACGCGTAGCTGGCCATCGCCCGGGCGTAGTAATTGCCACATTCGTATTCATTCCAGGGATTGCGGACCCTGCCGTCATAGCGGCTGCGCAGGTCCTTAACGATCGTCAATCCCTCTTTTGCGAACCCTTCTGCAATAAGATGTGAGGCCACCTGATATTCAATTCCGGTCCAGACTTCATCGGAATAAACAAAAGGCAACGTAGGCTTTCCGCCCCGGGGCCAACTGCATAACAGCAGGCCCGGTTCATGTCCCATGGCATAGCCGGGGCGTTGCGCATTGGCATGCTGGCTGAGGTCGGTTTTGAAATTGTGCCGGAAGATAGCCCGCAGATTGCGTCGGACATTTTCACGGGCAAGCGGAGTGTCGATTCCGTAGAATCGGGCCATCCACGCTCCGATGACTCCATCAGAGATGCATCCCTCACCGTATTGGTATTTCGGGCCCTCCCGCTTCAGGAGCCTCTAAATTTCACTGCTGTGGTCATCCACCTGAGCCACTAAGATAGCGAATGAAGTATTGCGCAGACCTTGGTATTGCACCTTCTGTTGATAGTACTCGCCATTAAAGAGCTGCTCATCCATGAAGTGTGCACAACGTTGGGCCAGGTCTCCGTAGAACTTGGCGTCCTCTGGTTGGCCCACTGCCCGCGCCATTTCACTGCAGGCCGAGAGGGCACCCAGGTAGATGCTGGTGCACATGCCGTCAGGACCCCAGAATTCGATGTCGTAAGTGTTGTGATGCGGCTCAAACAGACCTGCGCGATGATCCGGATCCCAGGTGCGAATGCAGTAATCCAGGCTGCGCTTGGCCAAGGGATACATTTTCTTCAGCCAATCCATGTCTCCTGAAATCTGCCAGTCGCGAAACACTTTCATGATTCCGCCCAGTTGCCCGTCAGAAGCAGCGTGAAAATCGTGCTTGACCGGGCCTTCGGGAAGGGCCGAGCGGAATGTGACGTGACCGTTTTCATCCATGGAGCGGCCCAATTCAAGTTCGCGCAAAGTCCGCTCCGCCCTCGGGTAGAGATGAGGGAAAGCCTGGGCATAATTCCACACATGCGTACAGGAACCATGGCAACATCCGGCATCGGGAAAACAGCCCTCCCACCCCCACAGGTCGCCGTTTTCCAGACGCAACACGGTCGGAGACTTCAGGATCGCCAGATTTGAAGAGATCGCATCCAGCACATAGGGTGGCAAGGTAGAGGAAAACAATGCTTCCTTAAACGCGAGCGTGCGCGCTCGCAAGGAAGAGTAGTTTTCTTCGACGTAAAGAGCTACTTCGCGAGCGTCATTCCAAATGGAGGCGTAGTAGGGACGCCAGGGCGGAGGAGCCGTCCCCGCGCCAGAACGGCAGCCGACCGTGGCTTGGGTTTCGGGGACATCAGCGGAAACAACCCCGCCGACCTGCAGATAGCAGTTGGGAAAGTGCCATGTGATCAGGACAACATGGGTCCGGGACGCGCCTGGCGCCAGAGTTCCCTCGAGAAGAATCGATCCGCCATTCCGCCCGCCGGTGTCAATCTCGTTGGACCCTTCATTGGACGTGAATGCCCCCGTGGAGACTTCGCGCCAGAGTGCCGACAGCGAGTCAAATTCCCATCCCGGGCTGCGCAGCCACATCCCCTTAATACGGGGTTGACTACCTATGGCGATCAGGCAAGCGCTGCCGTAGCCTTCGGCCGTTGGCTCTTCCAGATTGTGCAGAAACACGCCCTTACCCGGGAACACTCCAGTTTGCGGTTCCCGCGCTTGCGTCGCACCCATAGGCGCAGCGTTTTGGACTCTTCGTTGATCTCACTGCGATAGACTCGGTACCCCGGCCATCTCAGAATCTTTGTCCATTCGCTCTCGCTCATCCTACCGAGCGTACTGAAAAATCCCCTCCTCGAGAACCCCCGTCAATCGATCAGTTCTTCAGATTCCTGCACAGAGCCCGAAAGTTGTACTCCAGGATGGCGCAGGGTATCCCTGAGTTCCTGTCATCCAGGGGAATAAATGGATTCCAGGCGCTCAAGCTCACCTGCAACGGAACGGACGGGTCGCTGATATCGGCTTCTCCGAATGGATATTCCCCTCGGAAAACGCACTTTGCAAAGCGCGGCAAGCCTTCGAACCCTCCGCGACGGTATCCCTCTCCCTGGAGTCCCTGGTCATAAATCTTTAGAATCGGGAACGGTCCCTCAACAAGTTTGGTAACCGGGGAAGGCCCCTTAACACGCAGAATGGCAAAAGCAGCTTTGGAGGAAGCGTAGCCCTCGGGCAAGGCGGTTGTTGCGGGATGATTCCATACGGAGAAGTCCTGCAAACCGCCGTATTCGTTAAGACAGATGCAGCCGGCGCCAATTCCTCCGACTGGCAACGCGATCTGGGCGGTTCTGTCGCCGCTGAAGGTGCGCTGAGGACCGCTCTGGAAGAGTTCTTCCGATGAGTAAGGAGTCTCTTCAGAGGACGGATCAGGAGGCGTGTTCGACACGGGTGAGACCCGCTGGCCGCCAGCTAAAGGTACTGCAGCTCCCAATGCAGCGGATGAGGTAATAACCAGGAACTCTCTGCGAGTTGATTTATCTGAGGATGACATAAAACTCCAGGGGAACTAACGGGCCGCGCCCACCGGAGCGGAAAATGGCGATGCAGCTACGGTTTCTCTTGCCATCGCGCCCGCACGAAGATGGGGTTAGCCGCAACAAACCTCTGCTGCGAACCACCCGCCCAGTTTTCTGCTGCGAGGCAGCAGATTTTCGTCTGCTGGTCGGCCACCGACGGCACTCTCAGTCGTTCGACGGGCGGAGTATAGCCTAAGCCCCTTGGGACCTTCAATGGAATAGCCTGTGGCTTAGAGTCGAGACGCAGAAGTTGCTGCATTGTGCCGAGTGTCGTGGCCCGGGTGACCATGCTGCGGAAAAATGGCACGCCGCAGGGTTGTTGGACCCGTTAGACCCAATTGGCGGATTGCGTCGGCCTAAAAAAGGCCACGCAAGACATATAGCCCGAAGGAAATGTCGCCGCCTCCCTCCAGAACCGGTTCCGGGTCCAGAAGCGACTAAGAGGATTTAATTTCGGTCCAGATCCGGTCGCGCAATCGTTGCGTGGCAGGGGGCAGGGTTTCGGGCCACTCCCCACGTTCAAGGATTGCTGGAGGCGGATATAGCGTGGGACTATTCCGGGTTGCTTCCGGGAGAAAGTCTTTGGCAGCGCCGTTCGCGGTGGCAACACGTGTGTAGTCTCCTGCAGCAGCCGCCACTTTGGGGCGTAACAGATAATCCAGAAATTGATGTGCGAGTCGCGAACGCTGGCTCTCACGGAGTATCACCGCACTATCGCAGTAGAGAGGAAACCCCTCTTCCGGATACGCAAAAGCCAGGTTGGGAGATACATCAATCGCCTGCTGGGCTGTGGTCGCCCAAAGTTGAGCCGCGAGTACATCTCCGGAAACCAGCTGATCGCGCACTTCTGCATTCAGATACGCCCGCACCAGCGGCTTCTGGGTGATCGCTTCCTGCTTGGCACGTTCCAGCGATGCGGCATCCGTTGCGCTAAAGGACAGGCCTATTTTCTTCAAACACGCACCCAGCATGTCTTCGGGATCATCGAGCATAGTCAGACGCCCCTTGAGACGTGGGTCCCATAGATCAGTCCATCGTGCCGGCGCAGGGCGAACATCACGGTTGAAGGCTATGCCCGTACCAAACCACATCCAGGGTATGTTCCACTGCAACTCGCGGTCCCAGACCGGTGCACGGAAGCGTGGATCGAGATGATTGAGGCCAGGAAGCCACTCATGCTGCAGTGGCTGAAGGAGGCCGTAATCGAGCATCGGCTTGATGCGAGTGTAGGTCGGAAAAACGATGTCCCAGCCCGAATTGCCGGTGATCACCTTGGCGAGCATTTCCTCGTTGCTCTCGTAGGTGGCGTAGCGCACGGTTACGCCGAATTCCGCCTCGAAATTCGGAATCGTATCTGGTGCGACATATGTGGACCAGTTATAGACGTTGAGCCGCGGCCGGGCAACACGGCTGCACCCTGTCAGTGCGGCCATGCCAAGAAGGAAGTAGCGGCGGTTCATGCCGTGCGCACTCGTTGGGAAATCAGGATCAGTAGTCCGAAAAACACCGTGATGAGTGCCGAGATTGCATTAATGACTGGGCTGGCGCCACGGCGGGCCATCGCATAAATCACCATCGGGAGCGTCTGCGAATCCACGCCAGCCACCATGCTCGTGATGACGTAATCATCAAAGGAAACAGTCAGCGCAAGCAGTGCTGCCGCGACAATGCCCGGGCCGAGAGCCGGAAGGATCACATAAAAGAACGCACCCCACTCGCTCGCTCCCAGGTCCATTGCCGCCTCTTCGAGATTCTGATTGATGGTCCGAAGACGTGCGGAAACTACAATGACCACGAACGCGATCGAAAACGCGACGTGGGCCAAAATCACGGTGTAAAGCCCCAGATGCCAGTGCAGCCACCGGAAAATCCATTGGAAGAGGGCCAGCAGCGAGATGCCCGTGACAATCTCGGGAGTGACCAAGGAAAGATAAAGTGTACCCGTGAGCAGGCGCGAGCCCCGCTTCCAGAGTCCGTACGCGCAGAGGGTTCCCACCACTGTCGAGATCAATGTCGCGGCTACCGCCACGATCACGCTGTTCCAGGTGCCTTCAATGAGTTCCGGGTCGTGAAACACAGCACGGTACCACTGCAATGAGAAATGCTCCCAAACAGTGAACCGTGACGAATTGAAGCTGAAAATAGCCAGCGTAAGCAGCGGCAGATGCAGAAATGCGAAAAATGCAACGGCGTAGGTCCCCAACCAGCGCTTCATGTCAGCTGTTCGCTTTCCCGTCGCAGAATGCCCCAAACAAGCAACGTGACCAGAAGCATCAGCAGCATGGAGACTGCCGATCCGAATGGCCAATCCCGAGCCGTGGTGAATTGGCTCTGCACCAGATTCCCGACCAATACGGTGCGACCTCCTCCCAGCAGATCAGGAGTGAGATAGGCTCCAAGGCATGGGATGAACACCAGGACAGCTCCGGCGATGATCCCAGGACGGGACAAGGGCACAATCACGCGAAGCAGCGTCGCCCAGGGGCGAGCGCCCAAGTCCGCGGCCGCTTCCGGCAGCGACGGATCGAGCCGCTCCAGCGTCGCGTAGATGGGAAGCACCATGAACGGCAGGTATCCATAGACCAGGCCCAGCAGCACAGCACCATCGTTGTAGAGCAACTGCAAAGGACTGTGAATAATCCCCACCTTCTGAAGGGCAATATTTACCAGCCCCGTATCCCGGAGCAAGAAGAGCCACGCGTACGTCCGAACCAGAAAACTTGTCCAGAACGGTAGCATTACAAGTTGTAGATAAAGGTTCTTGTGCTTGGCGGATCGGGAGATAAACAAAGCGGCGGGAAAAGCCAAGATCATACACAGAACGGTGGCAACCAGAGCCATCCCGAAAGACCGCAACAGGATGTTCCAGTAAAGAGGATCGAACAGTCGCTGGTAGTTCTCCAACGTCCACGGGTGCTCGACTCCACCATAGACGCCACGGGTGAGAAAGCTATAGCCAAGGACGATAGAGAACGGGGCCGCGAACAGTCCCACCATCCAGACCCACGTCGGCAGGACAAACCAGGAGCGCAGCTTCATGCGATAAGAAGTTCGTCCGCAGGATTCCAACAGATGTGAACTGACTCGCCGGGCTGGAAGACATCTGAACTGTGCTGGACCTGGGCCACAGCTTCTTCGCCCGTGGCTAAGCGTACCATCACCTGGAAGCAATCTCCCAGGAAAACTGAATCGGTCACCAGAGCAGGGAAAGATTTCGCACCGTGATTCTGTGCTTCACGCGCGATGCGCGTCGCTTCCGGACGGATGCCAACGCCGTCAATCCAATTCACCGCTCCCAGAAAACTGGCGGCAAACCGGCTACGAGGACGGAAGTAGAGGTCTTCCGGTGTGCCAACTTGTTCGATACACCCCTCATTCATCACCGCGAGTTGGTCCGACATTGAGAGTGCCTCCTCCTGATCGTGAGTTACCAGCAGGAAGGTGATGCCGACTCGACGCTGCATAGCCTTCAGCTCTGCACGCATCTGCTTGCGCAGCTTGGGATCGAGTGCCGCAAGGGGCTCGTCCAGCAGAAGCACGTCGGGCGCGAGTACCAGAGACCGCGCCAGTGCCACACGCTGACGCTCGCCGCCGGAGAGTTGTGCCGGCTTGCGCGATTCTTTGCCCAACAGCCCGACAAGACTGATCACTTCAGACACCCGCGCCTCGAAATTATCAATGCCGTGCCGCTTGGGACCAAACTCAATATTCCCGCGCGCGGAAAGGTGCGGAAATAGGGCGTAGCTCTGGAAGACCGTACTCACGTTGCGCTCATACGGCTTGCAGTGGTTCACCACTTTCCCTTTGATCCGAACCTCGCCCGACGTGGGTTCTTCAAAACCGGCGATGAGCCGCAATGTGGTGGTCTTCCCGCAGCCGGAGGGGCCGACAAGGGAGAAGAAGCTCCCTTGAGGTATGGAGAGCGAAATACCGGCCAGAGCACGCTGACCAGCAAAGTCCTTCACCAGGTCGCGCACTTCCAGTATTGGTTCCATCTATTTCTCTGCCGTCCTCCTACTTGTTATGCAGATCGTAAAGCATTTTTCGGTCGCCGAGTAAAGAAAATTCTCCCAAGGGGTACATTGGGGCCTGCTCGTTCAAGATCGCTGTACCTCCCATCCGCCGCTCAACGACGGTCTGCCCGCGCGAAGGGCGTGCGGGGGGCAAGTCAATTGACTTCCGCGACGCCATACCCCCACTGACACCATGATTAATGTGAAGTACCGAACTAGGTTGCCGATTGTCGCCGCGGCTCTCGCGATTCTGGCACGCAAACCAGTCCTTGAGTTTCTACTTTTTAATCCAAACCGAGGAACGTGGATTTCTACGCTGTCCTGATAGGACCGGGGTACTGTGACACCAAGGAATCGATGGTCAGGAGAGTGACGCCCTCGACAGTCGCTTGGGCCACTAAGATTCTGTCGAAAGGATCCCTATGAATCAACGGCAAACTTTCGGTGGCGACGACATGATCACTGCTGATTGGCAGTTCGCTGTACCCGTTGTCCAATAGACCGCGGCGCAGCAGCCGCGCATCCACCCTAAAGTCTTCCCGGCCCAGACTGCATTTGATTGCCACCTCCCATAGACTAGCTGCGCTGAAGAGGAGCTCATTGTCCGGATTGTCGATGAGAGCTCGGGCTTGCTTTGAAAGCCGCCGGGGTTCACCGGCAGCCCAGAGGAGAAGATGTGTATCCAGCAGAATTTTCATGCACCACCGCCGAAGATTCGCTCGATCTCCTCCTTGCCCATTCTGTCGAAGTCGTCCGGCACGGAGATCTGCCCCGCCATGAAACCGAGCCGCCGTACTTGAGCACCGGTTGGAGCGCTAAGGGCAGTAACCTTGACGACTGGTTTACCAGCCTTAGCGATCACGAACGCCTCGCCTTTTGAGGCCGCCTCTATGAGTTTCGAGAGCTGAGTTTTCGCCTCGTGAATATTCACTGTTTTCATCGTGTTTGATGGAACTTAGTTTAACTAGTTTAGTCTAGCATGGGTCGCGCAGGATTGCAACGTATTGATCGGCCGTCAGTCATCCATCCTGGTGGATCTCTTTCCTTCATTACATCAACAGTGCGTTGCTCGAATATTATGCGCTACTTGCGAATGTGATTGTGGCGGCCGAGGGTGCGACTTTCAACGATGTGCCGCATTTCGCTGGAGGCATTGTGCCCGGTGACGGAATCTTCACCATCTGGAGTTATCGCGCCGGAGCAGGACGAGCGGAGGCATTCCTGCTGAATCCACAGCCGCTAACGGCGCGTACCGCATATGACTGGGGAGTGGTTGCCGAAGTTGTGCCGAACGGCAAGGCGCTCAGTCGGGCACAGGAATTGGCCGGGCTCTACTTGAAGGCTCCGGAAGTGACGCGCCGCAACACACGAGTCCATTTCATGCAGTCCTTGAAAGAACGCATCGTGCGTGAAGTTGGCTACGGACTGTCGCTCGAAGGAGCGTCGGCAGCCGATCTCGTCAAATCAATGCAAGCCATGGGCGAAGCTGTTGCTCAGAAAGGGAAAAGTCGCATGAAGAGTACCGAAACCTCTCAATCCGCCGATGTCCTTAAGAAGTCGCAGCCGGAAGAGTTTGATCTGGTGATTCTCGGTGGCGGCACGGGCTCGACCGTCGCTGCGTGGACCTTTGCTGGCGAAGGCAAGCGCGTGGCAGTCGTAAGTCGACCACTATCGTGTCAATTTGATGCTCGCGTGCGAGAGCAGTTCCGGTGATTCCGTCAGTTGAGCTCACGTTGTTCACTCAGCCGGTCTGCCCGCACAGGCCATGCCATTCGGTCCAACTTCTTTAGAGGCCGGTGCGAGTTGCGTAATTTTGGTGAATTGCTGTCGCAGCCTCTGCTCGTACTCTGCAATCTGCCGTTCAATTTCCGCTTCCTGTTCCTTTCTGCGCAGCAGATCCTCCCCGTACCGCTTTAGAAAATAATCGATTGTTTCGACGCGGAGCTTAATAGTGTTTGCCGGCCGGTTCTCGTCCAGGTCTTTGAAGGAGAAATAAGGCGTGCCCGAGCGTTCCACGATCTGTTCGACCACGCTGTAAATGGGCGCGTCGTGACCACACTTGAAGCTGGAAATTTCCACCGCCACGAGGTTGGGATGGCGGGCAGTGAACTTGGCGGCCCAAATCTTGTGGTTGGAACTGGCCGAGTTGGCCGTTTTCCACACATCGGAGATGTCAAGCGGGTGGCTGATTACACCCGCACGTACTTCACCACCGAACAGACGCTCCAGCAGGTCCTCATCCAGCGGCAAGGTGCTCTGCGAGAAGACCGGGTAACCCAGCTTCTGAAACTGCTCCAAGATCTCGTGATTCACGCCGGGATCGTGGTGGTACGGGCGTCCCAGCATGACGATACCTAACCTTTGGTGCGACTCCAGCTGGTCGAGAACCTCGCGAGCACGGCGGCGAATGCTGGATTCAAATCTTCCTAACTCCCGGAAGCCGATCTCGATGGCGCGCCTATTTTCCTCCTCCGAGAGGCCAAGAATCGGCGCCCACGCTTGGAACATTTGGCGCGCAAAGAACTTGTGATCCGAAAGATTCACCAGCGGATGTACATATCGAATGTCGTGTTCGCTAAAGAGGTCCGTTTCTTTTGTGAAAGCTGCTTCCACGGTCTCCGGCGTCACCGACACTGTAGGGCAGGCGTTATGCCCCTTTATGCTTACAAGCGGTGAGGCAAGCACATCGAACATGGGGAAGAAAATCACCTGCAGCGGTTTGTGCGAGTGCTTGTTGAAGATAAGGTTGTGGACGTGCGCGATGGTGATTTTTGAGGGATAGCAGGGATCGATCGAGCCACGGCTCGATCCGGCGCGGTACATCTCCCCGCTGGTGAAATCCGAGTAGACAATGTTTTCTGCCTGCAAGCCCAGGCTTTCCAGATAAGAACTGAACAGCGGTGCGTAGGCATACATGTTCAACACGCGAGGAATACCGATGCGCAGCTGCCCGCGTTTTTTCATCAGCGCGACGCGTCGGCGGGCGGCGGCGGTCCAGGCACGGGCGGGGATTGGATCAGCAACGCTTTCCGGGTGGCGCGAACGCCATACTTCGCGCGCGGAAAGCTCTACCAGATTTGGGTTGGCGGCTTTCCTGGCGTCGAGATCGGCTTTGATGCCGCGCATAGTTTCCACATCCTCCACCGCACCTTTTTCGCAGGTGGCGATGATCATGCGCTGCTCACCCGGCTGGAGCGGCACCTTGGTGGGGAAAGACGGTGGTTCCCAACTGTCCGCGCCTCCGGTTTGTACGTCGAGGAAAGTACGCAGGCAGGCATTCTTGCAGAAGTGGCAGCGCGTGCCTTCGCTGTGCGTAGTGCGGTAGCTGGTCTTGCGAACGGCGTCCAAGCCGATGAAGGTGGTTGAGTGCCCATTGCGCCACAAGCGAATGGCCTCAATGGCGGCACCGATGGCTCCCGATTCGCCACAGTGCTGGTGAACAACAATCTCTGGTTCTTTCCCCAGGGAGCGGAAGCTGGCGCGCAGGAAGTCCACCTCTGCCTTGACGACCGCAAGATTGTTCTGTGTGCCGCCCTGCAGAATGAAACGTGTACCCAGAGCAGCAAGGTTCGGCACCTTGGCGACATACAGAAAAACATTCTTGGGCAGTACCGTCGCCAACCCGGCCAGTATCTCTTCAGCCCGCCAACCCTGGCGCTGGAAGTTGACGATGTCGGATTGCAGGAACACAGCGCAGCCGTAGCCGAAGACGGGCATGGTATCGGCGGTGAAAGCAACGTCCGCATAGTTCTGGACCGGGATACCAAATCCTTCCGCTGTGGACTGCAGGAAATAGCCATTGCCCGCCGAGCACTGCGTGTTGAGCTTGAAATCCTTAACGCGGCCATTTTTGAGGACGATGAGCTTGATATCCTGCCCGCCGACGTCCACGATGACCTGTGCATCCTTGTAGAAGTGCAGCGCCGACTCCGTGTGCGCCACGGTTTCTACCAAAGCCACATCGGCGTGCAACACGCTTTTCAGGATGTCCTTCGCATAGCCGGTCGTGCCCACGCCGAGAACTTCCAAGATCGCACCTTGGGTTTCTACCTGCTGCCGCAGATTCTCGAAAAGGTCAATGGTGTCCTGTATCGGGTTGCCATTGGAGAGTCGGTAGGCCTTGCAGAGAACCTCGCCCTTCTCCGACAAAAGCACTGCTTTGGTGGAAGTCGATCCGCCGTCGAGGCCGAGAAAAGCCTGGACGCGCTCGCCGGGCTCGAAGGTCGCCGGAGTAAATCTCGGACGCTGGTACTTGGCGGTGAACTCTTCCAACTCTGTCCGCGAAGCACACAAGCCGCGAGTGCCGAAAACTTGGTTTTCCTTTTGACGTCCTTCGAGAATGTAACGCTCAAGACACTCAGTCCCCAGGTACTCCCCAACCTCCGAGTCTTCTCCTTTGCCGAATTCCACCGCGCCCAGAGCCGCAAAATACAGCCCGTTCTCCGGAGTCTTGATTACATCTTCAGGAGCACTATCGGACGGCAGCTCGATCGCCCGCTCTTTCCAGATGAGAGGAATGTTGTGCTGCCAAGCCTCGCGCATACCGCGAATGAAGGTGTTAGGTCCACCGAGCAGCAGCACGTGCGGGCGCAGCGTGTGCCCACGAGCCAAAACGGTGAGGTTCTGCAAAACAATTGCGTCGAACAGTGAGGCCATCAGCTCATCCGCAGGAATGCCCTGTTTCTGCAGGCCATTGATATCAGTCTCGGCAAATACGCCGCACTTGCCCGCGACGTGATGGACCTTGATCCCCTTGTAGCCGAGGTTGCACAGCTCGTTGGGCGGAATCTTCAGCTTGGCATTGATCTTGTCGATGACCGCACCGGTGCCGCCCGCGCACTTGTCGTTCATCGACGGGATCTTCTTCCTGCGGCCATTTTCTCCGTCCGCTTTGAAAATGATGATCTTGGCGTCCTGTCCGCCGAGCTCGACGACCGAGTTTACTTCGGGATGGAGTTTCTCCACCGCCAGCGAGACAGCGTTTACTTCCTGCACGAACTTGGCGCCGATCAGAGGGCTGAGTGCATTGCCGCCAGAGCCGGTGATGAACATACGGCAGTTGTCGGGAGCAATTCCGGCTTCGGCTTCCATGCGCTGGAGGAATTCCAGGAGTTTCTCGGGTTGGCGCGCCTCATGGCGCTGGTAGTCTTGCCAGAGGATGCAGTCGGTTCCTGCTTCAACGACCACGGCCTTGACCGTGGTGGACCCTACGTCCAGGCCTACGCGATAGCGGATACCGGCCCCTTGTATGGGTTCAAGCAATTCAGCCTGAGGTTCAGCGACACACACGCGTTGTTCAGTTGTATCCACCAAAATTCCTATTGCGTCCGGCTCTCGCCTGGCAGTCTGGCAAGACGTGCCCTACCATCCATCAGGCTGCTCACGTGCAAAACAAAGTTGGCGGCAACCCCGGCAACGCCTCGGCGGCGTGGAACCGGATAAAATGGACTCCGCAGTTCCCGATGCTCAGCGACGTAGGCCTTGATCTCATCGAGTTTCTTGCCCGTGGAAGCAAGTGCCTGCTCGAACTCCGCCTTGGCCTTGATCTTGGCTTCGCCTAGGGCCATCTGCACACGGCTGTGCGCGTTGATCTCTCCCTCTCCCGAAGTCTCGATCGGCAGGAAAATCATTTCCCGGAAGCGATTCACTACCGCTGACTGCACGCCATCGGACTGGGAAGACGGCATGCAACCGAATGGCTTCAAAGCCAGTACCATGTGACATAAGCTGTTCGTTGTGTAGTAGACGTTCTTAGCCACTTCCAGATGCCCTTCGCCGCCGCGGGCGAGTGAGTGGTAAAAGGGATGCGCCACACGTGCCAGCTTACTCTGTGGAACGAGACGGTGCGTGAGTCGTCCCAGGTGGCGGGCGGTGCGCGCATGCTGGCGGTTCCAGATGCCTTCGCTCGGCCACAACAGCAGCCACTTTTTGCGAAATTTCCACTCGTTGGCCAGTTTCTTCTTCAATTCCCACCGACGTGCGTCAGGATAGGGGGCATCGAGGCCTTCTTTTGCTTCAGCATGGGCGCGGGCCTGATGCAGGAGATAGGTGACCCAGCAACCGATGGGTTCCACGCAGACGTGGGCGCCTTCCTGCTCCAGAAAAGCAAACAGGTTGAAGTTGCCGTCACCTTCGGTGAGTTGTGCCCAAAACTCACCCGTGATTTTGACAATCGGTTTTACGCGCATGCGATCTACTTCGACTTGGTTCAGACGCCCGCGGGCGACATGCATAACTTTGAGGAAGGCCTCGCCGTAGAGGTGATCCAGAACCTTGCCCAGCGTGTTGAAGATGTCTTTAAGCTTCTTGTTCCGCACCAGGCGTTCTGAAATCCATCCAGGCGTTTGCTCAAGGACTTCGTAGCGCTTCCGGTTCTCCAGGAAATTACTGATTTGATCCACGACTTCCTTGATTGCCTGGTCGGTTGCACCCGCAGCAAGCTCGTAGGGACGGATTTGGTAAACCATGTCGTTGATGACATCGCCCAGGTTCAGTGCGTTGAGCGCACCCATGCCGAGGTCTACGGAGAACTTCAGGCCGGGGTTGCCAGATGCAGCCTTGACGCCATGTTCCTGCTGGAAAAGCAGAATCCGGAAGCCCCCGAAGCCCGCATTCTCGAGCGCCATGCGGTACTCAGACTCGTACATGCCGAAGCGGCAAGGTCCGCAGGAGCCGGCAGTGAAGAAGACGTAGTTGTCAAGAATTTCCTGGCGTGAAAGACCTCGAGCTTCTAGCGACCTCAGAAATTGGATGAGGTTACCGATCGTGAAGTAAGTCGGATTGCACTGGCCGTTGTTGCCATACTCCTTACCGATCTGGAAGGCGGCTACGTCGGGGTCAGGCAACATCTGGAAACGATAGCCGCAGCCACGGAACACGGCTTCGATGAAGCGTTCGTGTTTCCAGGTAAAGCCTCCGAAAAGGATGGTCACCCGGTCACGTTCTTCAGCGGTGAAGGACCGCTCTACGGGGCGGTGGAAGTGCTCGACGGGTTCTTTCTGCAGCCCCGCGGCTTGCGCCAGTCGCAGCCTTTCCTCGGCCAGGCGGCGACCGATTTCTTCTTCAACTTGCGGAAGAAGCGTAGTGTCGGGGGAGTTTACGGTGCATCTCATTCGTTCAGGGTCTCCTCTTACCAAGTCAAGGAGAAGCGTTGTGGAGAGGTGGAGTGTGAGCGCAATAACGCTTTTCAGCCTTACCCGCCGCGTGAGTTACTTCCTTTTAACATTCAACGCGGATATGCACTTTGGCTCTGTGAGCCTCGTCACACACGCGTGTGATGTGCCCCGCTTCGTTCGGCTCTCCTGCCGGCGGCGAAACTCAAGCCTACGACGGCATCTTCAGTCTGTAGCTTTTGCTAGACCGCCGACCCGAGTGCCCGATCAATGTCGGCTTCATGCAGCTTCATTGCGAAGAACCGGGCAAGTATCTTGGGCGTTTCGCGTCTAGCTCAAACGATTTTTCTCATGGCCTGTTCGGCGGATCCATGGCGTACCGCTGATGGCCTGTGTTTCGGGACCTAACCGGTTTCGCGCCAAACAAATGAGGCTCTTCGCCCGAGTGACGGCAACCCGGAAGTTATCGGTTGGTCCGTCGGATTAGTACTGACAAACGCGCAAAACCGGAAGAAGATCTCCCATGTGATCGTGGCGGATCTGTCCAGACTTGCGAGAAATGTTCTCGACCAAGGACAGGCGATTGTCAGCCTCAAGCAAATGGGGAATCGAACTCGCTTCCATTGACGAACCAATTACAGATGATACCGCTGCAGGGAAGCTGGCTCGGAACATGATTGCCAGCGTGAACCAATTCTTTAGCGACAGCCTGTCAGAAAAGACCAAGTACCGAATGGCGGAGGGCGTTAAGCAAGGCCGGTGGCTTTGGGTTGCGCCCCTCGGCTATCTGAATGAAACGCACAGCAAACAAACCATCCCAGACCCTAACCGGGCAGGCTTGGTCCGCAAGGCCTTCGAATTGATTGCGGACAAGGATTATTCGTCCGCGTTTCGTGTTGTGACTTCCATGGGACTCACAACACGTACCGGTAGGCCAATACCTAAACAGACCTTCTCGAGAATGGTTAGAAACGACTTTTATGCTGGCTGGATCGTCTCGGGGGACGTACGGGTTAAGGGCACGCACGACCCATTAATTTCTGAAGATCTCTTCACCGCCGTACAGACCAAATTGGACGGTGGGCAGTCTCATCAGAAGGAACATGAAGACTTCCCTTTGCGTGGCTTCCTTAGGTGCGCTGGGTGCGATAAGGCTTTGACTGCAGGCTGGGTGCGGGGGCGGAATGGTCAGCGCTACGCGCGTTATTGGTGCTGGAGGAAGGGCTGCAAAGCTGCTGCATCAAAAGAAGAGTTAGAAGATCGCTTCTGCATCTTGCTGGCGCAGATCCAGCCTACAGCAGAACTACTGGCGAAGCTGCCCGCTATAGCCGCACGTACCTGGGAGACCCGGAAAGAGCAGATTGCCGAAGATGCCAAGGCGTTGACACGCAGGCTGGAAGAACAGCGAGCACTGAATCTCCGAACCATCAAATCCAAGATTGACGGCCACCTATCTGATGAGGACTTCAGGACCATGAAGACAAGCATCGCTGAAGAAATGACCCGAATCGAAGAAACGATGAGGTCTCTGGACGCCGAGAGATCAAGTTACAGAGACTTGATGCAACAGGCCGAGGCCGAGGTGATCAACTTCGAACAGGCATGGCGCGAAGGTGGACTTCATCGTAAGCGTGAGCTTCAGAACGCACTGTTTCCCGAGGGACTGACGTGGTGGATAAAACGCAAGGTCTTTGAAACAGGTAAAGGCCTTTCGATTGATGACCTTGGGACGGTTTTCGATACCCTTGGTCTTGTTGGCGTCCCCGACGGGATTTGAACCCGTGTTACCGCCGTGAAAGCTAAGTCGTTGGAAATCCCCGGTAGCGGGAGCAAAACCGTAGCGTAATCCGTAGTGCGGTGCAGGCGAGATGAGCGCCGGATGACGCTCGAAGGCGAAGATTGAGTTACCCCCACAAACAAGATATTGGCGCAGCAAGAAGGCGGTCACCGAAGGGGACGGTTCTTCCACTGTCGTAGAGCACCACTCCCAGCTTGAAATCATTGCCGCAGGCGTCCGCCAACTTCCGGAGCCCCTTGAAGTCACCCGTATTCACGGTAGCACCGGCCTTGACTTCGATACCGACCAATGCACCACTCCCACTTTCAATCACAAGGTCAACCTCGTCCTGGTCTTTGTCCCGGTAGTGATACAAAGCGCAGCTCTCACCAAACCAAGACGCCTGTTTCAACACTTCAGAGAAAACAAATGTCTCCAGCAGCGGTCCGAAGATCGAACGGTCTTTCGCAATCCGCTCCGCTGTGGCCCCCAAGAGTGCGCCGAGCAGGCCAGAGTCAAGGAAATGCAACTTGGGCGTCTTTACCAATCGCTTCAACTGGTTCCGAAACCAGGGCTCCACCCGACGAACGAGAAACAACTGCTCCACGATGGCGACATACTTCCGGGTGGTCTTGTCGTCAAACCCAACTTGGCCGCCCATCTGCGTAAAATTGGTGAGTCGGCCAGAGTGGTGTGCGAGAACCTGCAGCAGCCGCGGCATTTGGTCAAGCTTTTCCACGTCGGCAACTTCGCGCACATCCCGCTGCACGATGGCTCTTATGTAATCGCGTGCCCATGCCTGGCGTCGCTTTGGATCTCCGCGCCGCAGCATTTCGGGGTAGCCGCCGGTCAGCACGGCTTGTATCAGATCCTCGCCGATCATCAACTCCGCGGGTTTGCCGAGTTTGCTTTCGAATGCGGCTCTTAGGAAATGCGGCTTCTTACCTCGAATTTCAGCCCGCGAGAGAGGCAGGAGGCTCACGATCTCCATGCGGCCAGCTAGACTCTCCGAGACTTGAGGCAGAG
This sequence comes from Terriglobia bacterium, assembly GCA_963803605.1. Taxonomy (GTDB): domain Bacteria; phylum Acidobacteriota; class Terriglobia; order Terriglobales; family Acidobacteriaceae; genus JAIQFF01. The sequence goes on along the minus strand of CAWDNG010000015.1, from coordinate 16,173 downwards.
TGAGAATATTGGCTGAGCCGGTCAATAAGAACCGGCCGGCGCGGCGATCTTCATCCACTGACCTCTTGATGGCCCGGAGGAGGTCGGGCACTCGCTGCACTTCGTCAATGGTAGTCCGATCGAGAGCGCGCACCAACCCAGTTGGATCGCTGCGTGCCGCAGCCAGCACCGTGTCGTCGTCCATGGTGATGAATTCGCGATTGCCCGCGAGCAAATCACGGACCAGTGTGGTCTTGCCACACTGACGCGGGCCCGTAACCATGACAACCGGGGTGTCCTTGAGCGCGGTGGTCACCAGTTCGGCACAAAAGCGAGGAAAGAGCGCGTGATCAGTGTCGTCCATGCCGGGTAGAGGCTCCGTCCAATTCGGATTGAGGTTGCGTCTATTTCGGATTATAGACTCGTCTGATCCGGAACGGAAGCTGGACGGTGCCGGGACTCAGTTCGGCTTGTGGTGGGCGGTTTCTAGTCTTTTTTGCGCTTAACCCTACGGAGAGAATGAAGCAAGAAGGGCCCGTCCTAACGGGAGGTGACAGATGCCTTCGGGAAAGCATTCCGCTACTAATCTCCCGACGGCAGCAGTTCGTCGTCCCAGCCACTACCCTTCAACGACGGATAGTACAGAGCCGCAGAGGTGGTAATACCGTGGCTGTGTCCCGCCTCCACGATGGTGTCGTCGGTGTCGCTGGTGCGCCGGTCGGAAGTCGAAGTCGTCATCTATTTATCCCCACTCAAAAATTTGCGTCCGGAGTTTTCCTCCAGATCTAGTAGACGCCGGATTCGGCGTCCAGACAAACCGCGCTGTCCGCCCGGACCCACTGGTCCGAAATGACCTAGTGCGTGTGTTTCTGAAAAAAGTTGCCGAGATGCCTGCTGCTCTCAAATTCGTGTGGCACGAGCAGGCCGCTCACATCACGGCGGCTTAACCGGTTATGGCTGTACCGAATTCAACCCAATGCAGGTCTCCCTGCGTCTTGCGGTAGGAGGAAAGGGAAACTCGCGAACGGCTGTCACCGGCCCTGGACTTGTCTACCCAATCAGCGGAGCGGGTCGGCTGTGGATTGGCATTTCCCGCCTTAGGAACCCCAACTTCTCTGTCTCTTCGTTGAGGAGCGGAGGACGAAGGGCTCGAATGCTAGTGTCCCGTCCCGTTTAATTATTTACAATATCCCGGATTCGTGATCCAATAGTGGCATGTTTGTTCGCGCTACTGCTCTGCAGGTCGACGAGGTCCAGAAAAGTCAATTGGAATCGATGGCTCGGGCAGGTACCACGCCACAAAAGACAGCCCGCAAATGCGAGGTAATCCTGCTGGCAAGCCAGGGCGTGTCGAACTACTCGATCGCGCAACGAACCGGCTTGTCCCGACCGACCATTCTGGCCGCCCGGGTCGCCTTCACCGACCGTGGGATCGAGGGCATTCGCAAATCGAAAAAACGCAAGCGCTCACGCCGGGCACTCACACCGGAAGTGGAGCAGAAGATTCTGGACACAACTTTGAAGACGCGACCGGCCAACGCGACGCACTGGAGCGTCCGAGTACTGGCCGCAAAGTTGGGTGTGTCGCGCATGATGGTACAGCGCGTCTGGCAGCATTACGACATCCAGCCCCACCGGGTCGAGAAGTTCAAGATTTCCCAGGATCCGAACTTTGAAAACAAGGTGCGGGACGTCGTTGGCCTGTATCTCGACCCGCCAGACCGGGCCTTGGTACTCTGCGTCGATGAAAAGAGCCAGATCCAGGCGTTGGACCGAACTGCTCCTCTTCTGCCCCTGCGGCCGGGATTGCCGGAACGCCAGACGCATGATTACAAGCGGCACGGAACCACCACACTGTTTGCCGCCTTCAATATCCTCAACGGCAAGGTCATCGCTAGTTGCCTGCCGCGCCATCGCGGCAAAGAGTTCATCCAATTCCTCCATCAACTAGAACAGCAAGTACCCCCGGAACTCGACCTCCACCTCATTCTCGACAACTACAGCACCCACAAGAGCGCCACCGTGCAACGTTGGCTCAAGCCTATGAAACGTCGCCGGTTTCACTTCCATTTCACCCCCACCAGCAGTTCCTGGCTCAATCAGGTGGAACGGTGGTTTGGGCTCATCACGGACAAAATGATTCGGCGCGGTACTTTCCACTCGGTGCAAGAACTGGAACACGCCATCTATGCGTGGCTTGCAAGCTGGAACGATACGCCCAAGCCGTTCGCCTGGAAGGCCACCGCTGACGTGATCCTAGACAAAGTGCGCCGTTGTAAAGAATTGGCTGGGACAGCACACTAGATCGCTATTCTATGGGACGGTGAACCTACACGGCGTTTGATAAGTTCACCCGGAGTGGACGTCTGACTGACCGCGCCATTAACGAGAGTAGCGTGTCACGTTTTGCGGATTGAGATTACCGACGCCGTGTAGCGGTCGCCACGAAGCAGGGAAACGCTGTATTCAATGGGAATGTTCTGGCTGTCGTACGTCGTTTCCTTGATCAGGAGGAGAGGGTTGCCCTGTTCCGCCTGCAGGATCTTCGCGTCGCTTGGATTGGCGGTAATGGCGCCAATGACCTCTTCCGCCCAGTGCACTTTTCGATTATAGGTACGCTCGAAAATCTCGTACAAAGAACGCTTTTCCAAGTCTTGTTTGTCGATCCCGGAGAAAATTCTGGCCGGCAAAAAGCTGGTCACAACCGCAACCGGTTCCGAGTTCACAAACCGAAGGCGTCTAACGGAGTAAACCTGCTCGACCGGCGTTAGTTTCAGTGCTTGCGCGACTTCAAGCTCCGGTTCCTGCAAGCTCAGCGATAATAATTGGGCCGAAGGCACCAGGCCACGCCGCCGCATTTCTTCGCTGAACCCTCGCAATTGTTGGAAATTCCAGAGCACTCGTCCGGAGCCGATCACAGGCCTCTTGCCTTTGGCAATCATCAGCAAGCCTTCCGAGCGGAGTTTTTGGAATGCCTGCCGGACCGGCATCTTGCTGATGCGAAGGACGCGCGCGAGGTCTCCCTCGGAACAGAACATCTGCCCTTCCTTAAGTTTGTTGTTTTTCACGAGGGACCGGACATGATCGACGATCTGGGCATAAAACGGAACAAAACTGTGTTTGTCCAACACAAGATCTAGATCGTTCGCGGTGACTGAGTTGTCCGACCCGGGCGATTGAGCGAGTCTGGCATCAGGTGACATAGATACATAGTATATCACGTATCTATGATGCGCGATGACCTTATTAATCGAAATAATAAACAAGCAAGGGAAAATACTATAAAGCATTTGTAATTAAATATATAGAACGATTGTCTGGTTGTATGAAGCGGCTTGGAATCGTTCTCAGACGAAGAATATCTTGACATCATTTAGGCATATGTCGTTTTGATGTAGCTGATCTGTCGTGCGTCACTTCCCGGAGGTACCTGGTATGAGGCAGCACAGAACAAGCCGCAGATTTTGGCATTCTTTGAATGTTGCGATGCCGGTCATTCTCGCTTTCACGTTGTCCATCAGCATTACTGTCGAAGCGCAGGTCGAGTCCGGCAAAATCGTCGGGGCCGTGCGTGATACGTCCGGAGCTCTGTTGCCGGACTCTGACGTCACGGTGACGGAGACTCAGACGAATGTCTCGCAAGTGGTGAAAACCGACGGCGACGGCGGTTATATTGTCACCGAATTGAAGCCGGGGGCCTATTCCGTGACAGTGGCCCACGAGGGGTTCAAGACGGCCGTGGAAGCTGGTTTCAAATTGGATGTGAACCAGGTGGTGCGCGCCGACGTCACTCTGTCGGTCGGATCGCGCCTTGAGCAGGTCGTCGTACAGGCAGTGGAGCCGCTAATCGAGTCTGAAACCTCCTCGCTCGGGCAAGTCATCGAACAAACCCGGGTTAACGACCTTCCTCTCAATGGGCGGAATTTCATCGAGCTCGCATATCTGACGCCGGGAGTGAACGCGGGCCCGGAAGGCATCGTGCAGCAGGGCGGGATTCCTGAAAACGAACGCGGCAATGGGGCCATCCAGGTGAATGGTCTGACGGCCACCAACAACAACTTCCTGCTGAATGGGTTTGACAACAACGAGCAACAGATCGGCTTCGAAGTGATCCAGCCCTCCCTTGACGCGATCCAGGAGTTCAAGGTCCAGACAAACAACTTTGGCGCGGACATTGGCAAAGGCGGAGCCGTTGTGAACGTTGTCCTGAAGTCTGGCAGCAACAATTTTCATGGCGGTCTGTTTGAGTTCGTACGTAACGCGGTGTTTGATGCCAAGAATTTTTTTGACGACCCAACGGCCCCGATCGCCCCATTCAAACAGAATCAATTCGGAGGCACTTTTGGCGGACCGATCAGGAAGGGCAAGACCTTCTTCTTCGGTGACTACCAAGGGACCCGAATCCGGCAGTCGCAGACCGATATTTCATTCATTCCTCCGCAATCGGAGCGTAGTGGGAGCTTTGCGGACCTTTGCGGGAGCGGCTTCGATGGCGCGGGAGTTTGTCTGGATCGCGACACGCAGGGCAATGTGCTCAATCAGATCTATAACCCCTGTAACCCTGGGACGGGGACCGCCGGGGTCCCGTGCCAAGCGAACCCCGGGACACGAAGCCCATTCCCCAACAACCAGATTCCGCAGAATGCCCTCGACCCCGCGGCGCTTAACGTGTTGGGATTATTCCCAACCACACCGAATGTGGCCGGGACCACAAATCAGTTCCTTTTCAATCCGGTCGCGAAAAATAATCAGGATTCGTTCGACATCCGCCTCGACCACCAATTGGCGACCAACGACAGCTTCTTCGGTTTCTTCAGTTTCGGCAATGTCGATTCCGTTCACCCCGATCCCTTACCGGGGCTGGCGGGAGGAGGATCCTTTTCGGGGCATATCAAGAACAAATCCAAAGCGGTGGGATTGAGCGATGTCCATACGTTCTCTCCGACCAAAATCAATGAATTCAAAATTGGCTATATGCGGTATGAAGTGAACGCGATTCAGAACTTCGCCGATCAACCGGTCTCTGAGAACCTGGGGATTCCCGGAATCAACGATCCAGCCAATCTGATAGCAACCGGCGGGCTGACGAATATCAATATCTCCGGGTTCGCGTCATTGGGGAATATCTGCTGTTTTCCAGAATTCTTGAAAGAAAACAACTACCAGGTGTTCGATGCCTTTACGTACATTCGAGGGCGCCACGCTTTCAAGGCCGGCGGTGATTTTAAACTTCGCAGACATGGCTTCTTCCAGGCCCTCAATCCCACCGGGACCATGAACTTCGATCAGCAGTTCACATCTGACCTGAACAATGCGAACCAGCAGACCGGCAATGCACTGGCAACCTTTGAACTGGGCTATCCGATCTTCGCCGCTCGCGATCAGCAAAAGCAGTCGTTTGGGATGAGCTGGTGGGAGATCAGCGGCTTTCTGATGGACGATGTTCGTGCCTCATCGAGACTCACGTTGAATCTGGGACTACGATATGAGGTTTTTACTCCAATGGTGGAGGATCAGAATCGGCTGGCGAATTTTGACTTCGCCAGCGGCGTGTTTGTTTCCCCGCAGATGCCGGGAGTGAGCCGGTCGGGCAATGTGGTGACGGATCTCAACAACTTCGCCCCTCGCGTCGGCTTCGCCTATACTCCCTGGGAGGACAACAGGACGGTCGTCCGTGGTGGCTTTGGCATCTTCTACAGCTTCCAAGCTGATCAGAATGACACCGAGTTGGCCTTCAACCCGACCGGTCTGTTCTTCAGTCAAAGCATCAACAATCCGGCAAGTACCCCGGGTGATCGGCTCTCGACCGGGGTGTTCCCCATTCCGAGCTATCCCACTGTACAAGATCCTGCTGGCCGAACCAGTGCTGCTTTGTTCAACAATCGGACGCCATATATTGAAGAATGGAACCTGAACGTAGAACGCGCCCTGTTCAAAGACGTGGCACTCCAGGTGGCATACGTGGGTACGCACGGCGTGAAACTGGCGTTCCTGAGCAACCTGAACCAGCCAACGCTGCCATTGGACACCAATTTCTCTGACAGTACCGGCAACTTCGGCCGCCCCTACTTTAATACAGTCCCGGATGTGGCGGGGATTCGTACTGAGAGTCACGAATACATGTCCATCACTCACGCGTTGCAGGTAAAACTCGAAAAGAGATTTTCCTCTGGCTGGAGCATGCTCAACGCTTACACGTGGCAGCATACGCTGGGCCAAACGGAAGAAAACGAGTTTCTGGAACCACAGGATACTCATAACCCAGCGGCGGAAAGGGGCGATAATGCTCCTGACTACCGACGCCAGTTCAGTTCGGCATGGTCGTATGAACTGCCCTTCGGGCCCGGAAAGCGTTTCCTGAATGGCACGGGAGCCAGCCGATGGATTGTGGGCGGATGGTCCGTAAACGGCATCGTGGCGGCGCATACGGGACAGGCGGTCACGCCGTTGCTTTCCGCAGACTTTTCCAACACAGGATCGGGCGCCTACCGGCCTGACGTGATCAGCAATCCCTATGAGGCGGGACCGGTGCCGTCCAATCCCGACTCCAGTTGTGCGGCTACGATTTCACAAGGTGGCCGGGCGGCCGATCGAATCCACACCCTTGCGACCTGGTACAACCCGTGTGCTTTTGCGGTCCCTGTGCTGGCGCCCGGCCAGACCTTCTCCCGTCTGTTCGGGAACGCGCGGCGGGGCAGCTTGCGCGGGCCCGGCGCGTACAATGTCGATCTCTCGCTATTCAAACATTTCAAGCTCGGAGAAACGCGGGATCTCGAATTCCGTGCGGAGGCGTTCAATCTATTTAACCATCCGCAATTTGCGACTCCGGCCAATACAGTTGATGTTGCCGGATTCTCCGGTCAAGTCACAAGCTCTAACCCTGGGCGGGAGCTTCAATTGGCTCTCAAGTTCACGTTCTAGGGGGTACCCACGCGCAAAGCAGTCGACGATACACCTACACCGTGCACGCTGTCTGAGTCGGACGGAGTCTACATGAGAATCGGAAGCACTACGGCATCGTTTTGTCGCGCCGGACGATGGCTGTTCCTGGCGGCTTTGGTTTGGCTGTGCGCTTCGCTTGCGAATGAGGTTGTCAAACCGGCGCGCGCGCAGGAGCAGACTGCGGAGAAGACGCATTCCGGAGGTCCACGTCTCCCTGCAGTTCACTTGGAAGGCAATTATTTCTCGCAGGAGGGCCATCGCTTCATCCCGGTGGGTGCCAATTGGGTGCCGGCGCAGGCGGCAATGCAATGGCCCACGCAATGGAATCCAAAGGCGATTGAGGCAGACTTTGCGCGCATGCACGAACTCGGCTTCAATACCATTCGTCTTGATTTCGTTTGGGCATGGATCGAGCCTCGTCCGGGCGATTACAATCCCGAAGCTTTTCGCGAACTCGACTTCCTGATCTCCCTTGCTCACCGCTATCAGATTTACTTGCACCCCTGTCTGCTCATTGGCGGTGAAGTAGGGGAAGCGTATTGGGATGTGCCGTACCGGCAGGGAAGGCATCCGCATTCAGATCCCGACATGCTCAGGATCGAGACCGATCACGTGGCCGAGTTGGCGCGCCGTTACGGGAAGGAAACCGCGATTCTGGGCTGGGATTTGACCGACGAGCCTCCGTTTTGGATTGCCGCCGACAGTACCACGGATGCGATGGCGATCAACTGGTCGCGCCTGCTTTCCTGGTCGATCCGGCGCTATGACTTGCTCCATCCGATTGTGGTCGGAACGAGCATGGAGGACGTGGGCCGCGGTCCGTTTCGCCCGGACAACGTCCGCGAGGAAGTCGACTTCTTTAGTGTGCACCCTTACTCCATTTATGCGCCCAAGCTTTTTCCTGATGCCATGCTTTCCGAGCGCGGCACCTACGGTTCTGCGTTCGAGACGGCTTTATCGGGTAGCGCGGGGCGTCCCGCCATGGTGCAGGAGATCGGCGCTTCGAGCGCTCAGTACGATCCTGATCAAATCGCAAAGTTCCTGCGAACGAGCCTTTACTCGGGGCTGGGTGCCGGAGCAAATGGATTCCTGATCTGGTGCTATACCGACGCGGCTCCGGAACAGTTCCACAAGGTTCCCTACCTGCGGTCTCCCCATGAAACACAATTTGGGCTGACCACGTGGGACGCTAAGGAGCGGGCCTCGGCAAAGATGTTTCGGGATTTTGAAAATATCGTTGCCAAGCTCGATCTTAGTGGAATTGAGCCGGCTCCGGCGGAAGCCGGGATCATCGTTCCCTACGAGTGGTCAAAACCTCATGGAGACTTCTCGCACTTCGGTTTGACCGGCCCGGAGGTAGTTCCCTACGTTTCGACGGATGAAGGCGCCAATGTGGCCGGGCAATTTCAGCCCAATTTTAGCGAGGACAACCTTTGGCTCACCGGTTCGTGGCTGTCGTCGTTCATCCTGGCGCGACGCTCCGGCATGAAGGCGGGTTTTCCGCGGGAGTATGACGAATGGCAGAAGCATCCGCTGGTTCTGATGCCATCGCCATTGACCAGCACGGGCAGTTTCCTGGTGCACGTGCATTCAGACTTTTGGGAAAAGGCAAAGAAATACGTCGCACAAGGAGGTGCGCTGTATGCATCAGTTGCTGCGGACGCGGCGATTCCGGAAATGGAGTCACTATTTGGGGCAAGGCTCGTCGATGCAAATCCTAAAGACGATGTCACTCTTCGAGTGGTCACGCCTTTCGGCAACTTGAAGGTGGGAGATACTTTCCACTACTCCGTGCCTGCTGCAACGCAGCGCTCGTGGGGTGCGATCCTTGAGGTGAAAGGAGGGACGGTGATTGCGGTTGACCAGGACAACCGGCCCGCCCTGGTTGCCAACACTCTGGGTACGGGCAAGACGTTGTTGAGCGCTTATCCCCTGGAAAGCTATCTCGCCACCGTGCCAGCAGTGTTCGATAAGCCCGAAAATACACACCGCATCTACGAAGCTTTCCGCGAATGGGCACGGATTCGGCCGCTCTTCCGCAGTGACCAGCCTTCTGTGGAGGTTTCCGCATTGAGCGGCGGTACCCGCGGATACGTGGTTGTAACGAACCACGGGGCTGAGCCGCAAAACGTACTTGTAACCGCATCGGTTCCACTTCATGTTGTCACCAGAATCACGGCCGGTGGGACCACGAAACTTCAGGTCGCGGGCGCCACATTCAAGGTCGACATCGGAGCCTATGAAGGCCTCGTTTTCGCATGGCAGTAGATGGTTAACTTAGGCACAGTTATGAATGAAGAGGCAAAACACGTGATAGGAGCGGTTGATATTGGCGGGACCAAGATTGCCGTCGGCATAGTTGATGACAATGGCAAGGTTCTTGCTTCCCAGGAGTGTTCCACCGACGCCGATCTCGGCTATTTCCACGCGCTTGGGAACATAATTGCGATGCTCAGAAAGACGGCGCAGACAGCAAATACGACGATCTCTGGCATCGGGATAGGATCGACCGGCCCGGTGTACCCGCTCACGGGCGAGATTGGCAATGTCAATTTCTTTCCGCAATGGGAAGGCCAGAACCCGGTCCAGGACTTGACTGAAATCTTCGCCGTAAAAGTAGCGATCGAAAACGACGCCGATGCGGCCGCTCTTGGCGAGGCAGGGTGGGGCGCCGGCAAGAACAAGAACAGACTGGTTTACGTAACCGTCGGAACCGGAATCGGAACGGGCCTCATTTTTGACGGGCAACTCTACCGCGGAGTCGATCAGTCTCACCCGGAGATCGGCCACCACATCATCGACCCCTCTGGGCCGCCTTGTTTATGCGGGTTTCGGGGGTGTTGGGAATCGCTGGCGGCGGGGCCCGCTATGGTCGCCTGGCTTGAGGGCGAGGCTCCGGCGAGTTACCCACACCGCAAGCAACTAACTGCAAAGCGAATTTGCGAGCTTGCGGTTCAGCGCGACGAATGGGCCAGGCGTGCCGTGGAGAGGGAAACCTACTACCTGGGCCTCGGCCTGGCTAACTTGGTCACGTTGTTTGTGCCAGACGCAATCGTTCTGGGGGGCAGTGTGATGAAAAGCGCTAGCCTCTTTCTGGGAGGCATTCGGAAAATAATCGGTGAGAGTTGCAGATTCGTTCCCTACGAAAGAACTGAATTGGCAATGGCTTCCCTGGGAGAAGCCGCCAATCTGATCGGCGCGGCAAGAGTCTGGCATCACCGATTCGGCCAGGAAGGAGCCCAGAGTGCCCGCTGACCTCCAAGTGATCGAAGGCGAGTACCTGCGCGACATTCTGAATCAGCCGCAAGCGCTCGAAAACACGTTGGAGATACTGGACGAGTTGAAAGAACTACAAGGTTTCGCTGTGGGCTTAAGCAAAGGCAGGTTTCAGAGGATCGTCCTGACCGGCATGGGCTCCTCGTTTCACGCGCTCCATCCTTTGAACTTACACCTGATCGGTCACGGTTTCACCGCCATCATGGTGGAGACTTCAGAGCTAGTCCATTACAAGAATCGCTTTTTCGACCCGAAAACACTGATTGTCGCGGTGTCACAATCCGGACAGAGTGCCGAAATGTTGCGACTGGCTGAAGTGAATCGAAAACGCTCGGCGGTGATCGCAGTCACCAACACGCCCGAGAGCCCACTCGTGGAACACGCTACCGCCGCCCTGTTCACTCAGGCCGGGCCCGAGTTCTCAGTATCGTGCAAGACCTATGTTACGGCCCTGATGGCGCTGAAGTGGCTAGGAGACATCCTATGTCAGCGGGATGTAAAACAGACCAGTCGGGAATTGAAACACGCCGCGCCCGCGGTCGCAGCGTATTTAGCGGATTGGAAAGAATATGTGGCCAGCCTGGCTCACGGCCTGAACGACATTCGGCACTTGTTCCTGGTGGGACGGGGAACGTCCTTGGCTGCGGTTGGTACGGGTGCGCTTATCGTAAAAGAGGCGGACCACTTTCACGCCGAAGGCATGAGTAGCGCCAGCTTCCGCCACGGCCCACTCGAGATGCTGAGCGAAGAAACGTTTGTCCTGGTGTTTTCTGGTGACGCGAAAACTCGCGATCTCAATCTGCGCTTGCTCACCGATATAAGGCAGCAAGGCGGCAGGGCTGAACTCATTGGGGAGAAAGCATCGCTGGAATGTTTCCGGCTGGCGGATCACGGCGGTATTCGCCCCATTCTCGAGATCTTGCCGGTTCAAATGATTACTCTTGCTCTCGCCGCTCTCGCGGGACGCGAGCCGGGAAGGTTCGAGCTGGCAACCAAAGTCACAACGACGGAATAGGAAGAGGCGAGCCTTCATGGTACGAAACCGTTACATGGTCGGCCTCGTTTTCCTGGTCTTCTTCGTGATGTCGTTTCTGAGCAATATCCTGGGCCCCATCGTGCCTGACATCATCAGCAGCTTTGGGGTAAGCCTTACCGCGGCCGCCCTTTTGCCGTTCTCTTTTTTCATAGCTTACGGCGTGATGTCGATTCCCGCCGGATTCTGGGTCGAAAGATATTCTGAAAAGCCGGTAATGGTTGCAGCATTCCTGGTCGGAACATTGGGGTCGCTCAGCTTTGCACTTCTTCCTGCGTATTCTGTTGCCATCATCTCGCTCTTTCTTATGGGAGCGGGTATGGCGACGCTGCAAGTCGCGATCAACCCGCTGTTGCGCGTCGCGGGCGGGGAAGAGCACTTCGCTTTTAATTCTGCGTTCGCTCAGTTAATTTTCGGCTCCGCTTCGTTTGTGAGCCCGAGGGTCTATTCCTACCTGGTGGAAAATCTCGGCAACCGATCCAAAGCCAGCAATCTCCTGTTACGTGTGCTGGACAGAGTTACGCCGCCGAATCTTCCCTGGGCCTCCATGTATTGGATTTTCGCAGTGTCCACCTTGTGCATGGTCGGGGTGCTTGTCTTTACGCGATTTCCGGAGGTGGAGCGCAAGGAAGATGAACGATCAGGTTCGTGGCAGATGTATGGCGAGCTACTGCAAAAACGGATGGTGTGGTTGTTCTTCCTTAGCGTATTTGCTTATGTCGGCTCCGAACAAGGCACCGCCAACTGGATTTCTGAGTTTCTGTCGAAGTATCACGGCTTCGACCCCCACACGACCGGCGCGTTGGCGGTTTCCTGGTTCTGGGGGCTGCTCACGGCGGGATGTTTTATCGGGATGCTGCTGCTGAAGATCTTTGACAGCCGTAAGGTACTAGTCGGATTTTCCGCGGCGGCCCTGTTATGCCTGACAGCCGCCCTCTTCGGCTCGGCGCAGGTGGCCTTATACGCTTTTCCAGGCATAGGCCTTTTCGCTTCCATTATGTGGCCGGTCCTCGTTTCCCTAGGACTAAATTCCGTGTCCGAACATCACGGGCCGTTCGCGGGAATCCTGAGTACAGGAATAATGGGCGGTGCAATCGTGCCGGTGGTTATCGGGCGCATCGGCGATCACTTTGGCCTGCGCACAGGGCTCGCGTTTCTCTACCTAACATTTGGATGCGTCCTCAGCGTTGGCTTCTGGGCTAGACCGATCATTAGCAACGCTACCGTCAATCGGAAAAGGGCGGTTGCTAACTCAACCGTGATCGCCAGCTAGAAGGAGGGAATTCATGACACTTGGACTTCGTGGCTGTTCGGGCTTTCTTTTGGGGGTAATCGCACTCAGAGCCGGAAGTGGGTACGCTCAGGGGTCGCCGGAGCACAAGGTGACTGCGGCGGTATCTTACCTGAAACTCAGCACACCGCGTCGTGTGCTCCCAGAAGCTCAGCCCTGGGAAGGCAACGAATACCCGCACACCATGAGTGTGCTTGAGCTCAAGCGCGGAGGATTCCGCTACTGGGGATGGTATGGGCTGAATGAAGGACGTGGAATCAGTCTGACGCGCAGCAACGATCTGATCAACTGGACCAAATACGAGAGCAACCCGCTGTGGACCAAGGCCCGCTGGCCCTCCGTTCTCGCGAAGGCAGATCCGAAGCAGAAAGATATGCTCTATTTTGCAGTTACCCGCGACTACGACACACCGAGCAGCCACATTGTCCTTGCATCTTCCCAAGACGGGATTCATTTGAATGAAGAAAAGGTGCTCGTCCAGGGTGTTCGCAATCAGCGCAACCAGAACCCGAACCTCTTCCGCGATCCGCGCTCCGGGCGTTTTTATTTGACCTTCTATCACGGCAACGATCACGACCATTTCGAAATCATCAACAAAAATGCGGCTAGCGTTCACGACCTCGACAAAGTGCCAGAGAAAATCGTGCTGACCACGGCTGACACCGTTGCTGCACCAACGTTGCTCTACATCAAGAATGCCAGGAACGCCAACGGGAAGAAGACTGGGATTTACTATCTCGCCACCGAAATCTATCCGCACCGCTACACCACGGATCCAGAAGGCGAGTGGCAGGTCAAAGTGTTCGCGGCTACTTCTGCGGACGGCGATTTTCAGTCAGTCGCCGGAAACCCGGTCCTGCGTGGACAGCGAGCCTGCCTGTTCCAGCACATCTTCCACGGTCGGTTTTACGGCTACGACTGCCATTTGGAAACTGCGGACCAATGGGTGCTTGAGGAGGTTGAGGCTCCGCTGCCTTAAGTATGTGAGTCGGCCGTCTGGCCGTCTGTCTGGAGGATAATCGAGGATTTTTTGCTGGACCCCAGACGCTGCCTACATTCGCCGAGCGTGCGCGCACAGTGATGTATTCGAGCCGCATGGGTAGCCTCTCAACCCTGTCGCGAAAACAGGCAGGGTTCCCTTTCGGGTCGGTTATGCCTTACGGGTTGGACGATCACGGCCGTCCCATCTTTCTGATCAGCACAATGGCCATGCACACGCAGAACTTGCAGGCCGACCCTCGTGCCAGTTTGCTGGTTACCCAGCAAGATACCGACGGCGAACCGCTCGGCGCGTCACGAGTCACGCTGGTAGGAAATGTTCTACAGCTGCCGGACACCGAGTTGGCCGAGGCTCGTAAGATCTACTTGGATCGTCATAGCAACAGCAAGTATTGGGTAGATTTGAAGACTTTTCGTTCTACCGCATGGACGTCATTGATGTTTTACTACGTCGGCGGTTTCGCGGTGATGGGCTGGGTATCTGCATCCGATTATGACCGCAGCCAACCTGACCCTCTTGCAGACTCAACGACCGAAATCATTCAGCACGTGAATGCCGACCACAAGGATGCGCTGGTCTTGCTCGCCCGGAAATTTGCTCGCATTGAGTCAACGGATGCGACGATGACCGCAGTCGATCGCCTCGGTTTTCATGTCCGATTGAAGACCGCGGATGGCGTGCGTGGTGCCCGCATCGTAGCGCAAAGATGAGAGGCAAGCAGCCAGAGCGTTGAGACTTCTCTTCCGGAAAACGTTTCCTGTACACTCTATCGAATGTCAGCGAAAGCCGAGCTCTTTTGAAATCTGGCTCTCTGGTTTCAATGGACACCGTATCGAAGGAACGTGAAAGCGTAAATGCGCAGACGAAAAGCAAAAGTCGCGAGCCGATATCCAACGCCTGCCCTGGAGAAGGGCCTCGACATACTGGAACTCTTCGCCAGAGAGCCAGCTGGACTCACCAAGAGTGATGTGGCTCGGCGGCTCGGTCGCACCGTTTCGGAGATCTTTCGAATGTTGGTGTGTCTTGAAGAGCGCGGTTACATCTCTCCGTCGCGCGACGGTGAGCGCTTCCACCTGACATTGCGTTTATTTGAACTGGGACAGCAATACCCCCGGACCAAGCGGCTGATTAGTGAATCCCTGCCGATCATGCAGCAAATCACCGACGAACTCAACCAATCCTGCCACTTGGGGGTACTCGACGGAGACCGCGTGGTGATTGTCGCACATGTTGACTCGCCGCTCAGCGTCGGCTTTTACGTCAAGGCCGGAGGCATCGGCGACCTCATGCGGTCAACCACAGGGCACGTGATTCTGGCGCACCAGAGCCCCGAAGTTTCTTCTCGCGCCATACAGCTTTGGTGCCAACACAATCGGGCTCGTCCTCCGCGCGACTTCAGCGCGCACCTGAGCAAGATTAAGCGGCGTGGATACGAGCAGAGGAAGAGCTACGAGGTGGAAGGTGTGATCAATATTTCGTTTCCTGTTCTCGATGATCGACGACAAGCCGCTGCTGCACTGAGTGTTCCATTCCTCCAACGAATCGGAGAACCAACGACTCCGGTCACCGTGGTCCGCGCTCTGAAAGAGGCGAGCTCTCTCCTCTCTTTCGGCAGAGCGGCGTGCGCCAGGCAACACCCATCCGCCTCGGCGTTGACCAGCTTTCCCAACTTATCTACGGTGAGCTGAAACAACGTGAGCGAGTGATGGTGTTGCTGGATTTCGGAACCGGACTGCGAAGGGGTGAACTGAGCGGCGTCCGCTGGGAAGACATCTGCTTCGACGACAAGGTCTTGATCCCAAAGCGCTCCATCGTGAAACAGCGCATAGGTAAGGTCAAGACGGAAGCTTCGAAAAAGAGCATTCCACTGGATGATGTGCTGATCGAAGAATTGCTGGCTTGGCGTCGGGAGACTCCTTATGCCGAAGACAGCGATTACGTCTTTGCTAGCGCAAAGATGAGAGGCAAGCAGCCGTACTGGATGAGTCGGATCATGCAGCATCACATCAAGCCCGTCGCCGCGAAAACAGGGATCGAAATTAAGGGATGGCACACATTACGCCACTCCTACACGACCCTGCTGCGGCAGAACAACAACAACCCCAAAGTAGTACAAGGCCTGTTGCGACATGCCTCGTACTCGATCACGATGAATGTCTACGACGAAGCTATGTCGGAAGAGAAGCGCAATGCCCATCGTGGAGTGATCCAGCAGCTTAACCGTAGCGTAACCCGTAGTGCGCCAAAACCGGCGATTCCGCAAGTTGTTGAGAAGGTTGGCGTCCCCGGCGGTACAACTTTAAACCGTTGGATTGCAATGAGGTGTCTTGTCTATGGGCCGGGGATTAGGTGAAATATGGCTCGGCTCGGCTCGGCTCGATCCCGAAGCGATCCCGTTATCGGGAGCGGCCGGAACCTGTGCTTCAGCCGTGTTGGTCAAGAGAGGGAAAGCGGCAACCCGCTCCCATGGCAGCGATGCCTTTGACGGAGGTGCGGCGCTCCGGGGACGCCCCGATGGGTTGCAGCAAGCCGCGGTCCAAGTTGCAGTGAACTCGCCAACGTTCCGCCAACATCTCGATCTCCAGCTTGGACCAGAAGATCTCTCCGTTGAGGAACTCATCCCGCGACCCGCGATTAAAGCTCTCAGTAAAG
>CAWDNG010000014.1:0-104071 GCA_963803605.1 Terriglobia bacterium | reverse complement strand
CTAACCCCTCCGCAGGGCTCCAATGAGCACTTTCAAACGCCTGAGAGATCGCCGGTCGTGATCGACGAACTAGTAGCGGACGGAGGGATTCTTGAAGTGGCCTCACGCGAGGCGGAGAAGCAACCACTGAAGTTTTCCTTTCGTAACTTTGCCCTTAGCAATGTTGGTAGTAGTGGTCCGGCGACGTTTCAAGCCACGCTTTCAAACCCTGAGCCCCCAGGGGAAATAACTACTACGGGCAAATTTGGTCCTTGGAACGCAGACGATGTAGGCAAAACTGCAGTGTCGGGGGAATACGTATTTCAACAGGCGGATTTGGGTGTCTTTCGCGGCATAGCCGGGCTGCTTTCTTCTTCTGGTAAGTTCTCAGGCGTGCTCGATCGCATCGAGGTTCAGGGCGTGACTGATACGCCGCGCTTCACGGTGACTTCAAGCTCGCACGAAGTGCAATTGCGAACTCAGTTCCACGCCGTGGTGAACGGTGAGAATGGAGACACGTTTTTGGAGAGAGTAGCTGCAGCTTTCTTGAAAACGACGGTGTGGTCGAAGGGAAGTGTGGCTGGAAGATCCGGGCAACCAGGCAAAACCGCATTAATCGAACTAGCGGCAAACGATGGGCGAATCCAGGACATTCTACTGCTCTTTACCCGGTCGCCCCGAGCGCCGATGTCCGGCACAGTAAGCTTTCGCGCCAACGTCGCCATCCCGCCAGGAAAACGGCCATTTCTAGAGAAAGTTGTGTTGCAGGGTGATTTCGGAATAGATGCCGGGAGCTTTACGAAATCCGACACACAAGAAGGAGTCAACCATCTCAGCGAGGGAGCCCTCAGCGAAGAAGAGCATCAAAAGACGCAAAAGGACAAGGATGATCCTGCGACGGCGCTCTCGGACTTGAAGGGACACGTTCTCCTGAGAGACGGCACGGCTAGATTCTCCAATCTTTCGTTTATCGTCCCCGGCGCCTTGGCCCAGATGCAAGGAACTTACAACCTGCTCACCGAGAAAATTGATCTGCACGGGACGCTAAAAACCGATGCCGAGCCATCGAAGACAACGCAAGGGATGAAAGCCCTAATCTTGAAAGTACTGGATCCGTTCTTCAAGAAAAAACATGTCGGCTACGTAATGCCGGTCAAGATTACAGGCACCTATGAGCACCCTTCGTTCGGACTGGATTTGAGTGATCAGGACAATAAGAAGTCTCACAAGGAGAATGTGCGCGTTTCTCGATTTCCGGGAGAAGCGGGACACTGATGGGACCGAAAACTGATTGGACGGAAAACGGGAGTGCATGTAACGCTACTTGATCCAGTCGGCTCCATACATCACCTGTTCGCGCACCGCCTTGCGTGCATCATCTACACCGTCGACAAACTGCACGCCCCTGGGCATCTTTAACTCCCACGAATAACCGAACAGTGGGTACATGCCAGTTGGCGCCATGGCCCGCGTGGCTACTTGCATACGCGGACCGGGCACTTCTCCGTTGGCGATTGCCTTCTTGGCGTCTACATCCGCGTACATCGCTCTTTCGGTTTCCAGGTCGCGCATCACGGTGAAGCCGTGTGACAGCGCAATCTGCGCGTTGCGCGCCGCGAGAATTGCCCGATACGGAATCGACTCCTTCAACAACTGCGCGTCGTATTCCTCGGTGGTGACATCGCCTTGCAAGAGCAGATGGGTGTGCACGTCGATGAATCCGGGCAGCACGGTCGCGTTCCCCAGGTTCACCACCTCCACACCCGCAGGCACAGTTCCGTCAGCCGTCACGGAGACAATCTTGTCTCCTACCACCTGAATCAGCGGGTTTTCCAGCGGCTTCTCGCTCCTTCCATCAATCAACTTTCCAGCGCGAATCGCAATCCGCATCGGCGCCTGCCCGGCAGCTAAGATAGAAAGCAAGAGACACGAGATAAGCAGGACAACAACCCTGTGCATGAGAGGCCTCCTCATGGGCGGCAAGCTTATCAAAGGCTCCGTTCTGTGTGCGAACGGTGCGCTGAATCACCGGGGGTATTCGCGTCATGCGAAATTCCGCCTCAGGGATGGCTCCTGCCTAGGAAGAAATCGGACTACTCCCGGATGGTCGGCTACTCTGAAGTTGAGCCCCGCCCGTCAGGATGGCGTTAGCTGACGGGTCTGCCCGTGACATCATCGGAATCATCGAAACTACGCAATACGCTGCCTAACAGATCTGCCTCAGCGACTCGGTCGCCCCAGAGCATGGTAGCCAACTGCGACACGACTGCGCCGCGGACAGGGTCTGCTGCAGGCGCTCGCAGCGCCTACCGCACGCCAGCCCAGCAATATCGTCGTCTGCATTTCGGCCTGGTTAAAGGACGTTCGTCTCTGCGGGTGGGCGCCCCGAAGGAAGGCTCGATTGCTCAGGAAAGCCTCTCCATATGAGCCATACCGCTAGAATCAACTGAATCAACCCGAGCGGCGCTAGCATCGGGAATACGACGTCGTGGCCGAAAAATGGCATCGCGACTGATGTTACCTGCAGCGAGGCAGCGACCAGACCGGCGCCGGCAAGGACACGCGGGACCAATGCGATCCGGTGCAGCAGGGCGTAGAACACGAGAATCGTACAACCGTCGAGCATCCGAGCCATGAAGTGCGGCCAGTTTCGTGCCGCGGCCACAACGCCTCGGATCGCCTCCAGCTGCCCGCGCTCCACAGCACTCGCCTTCGCGTATGCCTCGCTCAGGGACACCATCGACATGACCGCTGCATTCTCGACCACCGCCACCGCGAGGACGACCACGGCCAGCGCGGCAAACCAGAGCGTCATCGTTCGGCTGCGATCGTAGAAGAGCGGCAACACCGTCACGGCGATGCCGACCCACAACGCCTCTGCGATCAGCCCAAGGAGCGCGGCTAAGCCAATTTGACGCGGGTAGTGAGCGGCGTTCACCAGGAAGCCGGGCGTGCCGAACAGCGGCGCCTCCAGCACGAAGTTCACCATCACTCCGCAAAGCATCTGGACAACGATCGCGACGCCGATGATCCGGCCTGCGCGACTGGCAGCTCCCATGCTGGTCCTCCTTGAAAGAGACGACAGACTTCCGGCACCGACCTTTTGTCGAGGTGGAGCCGCCAGCAGCGGCCAACGAGATGATCATAACGCTTCACTTCGAAGAAGTCATAGCGATGATGTCGCCTTCCTGAAGGTTCGAACAGGACGCCGCGAGTCGCCGAATGCGGTTTTCCGAATGGGCGAAAGAGAGATTATCGGCAAAAGAAAGATTATCGTTTGAGGAGCCAGTTCGCTCCGGAACGTATCGTTGGGCAACCCTTCCCTTATCGGATTAGGGAAGGCTTGCCCCTCATCCGCCCACAACAAGGTAACGCGTCAATAGGTATCCATAGCGAGGTGGAAAATCCGATTAGCGCTCCCAGGGGAGCTTGGGAGGAGGGCCCTGCGATTTGCCTGGGGCGCTGAATGCGGTTTGCATCCATTCGACGGCGCGGGGAAGGTCGTCTGGGTTTTGGATCACATGCGAGATGAAGCCGCGTGTCTCAAACGGGACGCCGCCAAACGTCCGATATGCTGAGGGCAGCGGCGGCCCGCCTGCGCTGCCGACCGCCGGGATCTGCGCGGGCAGGCGCACGACATAAATGCTCCCGCCGGCCAGGGCCTCGTGCGGGTACTGCAGGAGCCAAGCACAATTGCGCGCCTCCAGCAAATTGGCAGCCGAGAGCGTCACCCACTTTCCTGCAACCTCCTGAGTTGGCGTTTGGCAATTCCAAGGGTACGCCTGCGGCACGAATGCCGTGACATCCGAGAATCCGTATTGATCCAGTGGAATTTCCTGTAGTCCCTGTTGCTCCGCAAAGCGCTTAACTTCCGGAAGTCCCTGATTCCAATCTACATTCGAATCATTGACGAGCGCGTAGGTGGGACGCCCGAAACTCAAGGCGTTGATATAGGGGAGATAGTAGGGATAGGCGTGGAGCGCGGTGAACAGACAACTCACCGCAAGCGCTACAACCGTCGCAGTTCCCGCCAGCTCTACGGAGCGCCGTGGCAGATCGGCCAGCATTCGAGGCAGTGGCGCGAGCAGCATAACCAGTAGCACGAGGGGCACACTGAAATGCCGGATGCTGATGTCAAGTGGGCTAAGCAGGCACGCGCCCGTGAAGACCAGCAAGCTCACCCAGAGAGCACGCCAATGCAGCGCGAATTGAGTGGGTATAACGGCGATGCTCGTTTCGCCGCGTACTTTCCTACTGATTCCGACTGCGGCTGCAAGCAACAGCAAGACGAGAAATCCCAGCGACGATTTCAGAGTAAAGACAACCGGAAAGTAGAACCAAACGCCATGGGAATAGGCATGGCCGAGAAGAAAAGTCCCGCGTCTCCCGGTGAGCACAACCCAGAGCACTCCGCCAAGATACAACAAAGGAGGCATGAGAAGGCGGCGCAGGAAGAGTGCCGCTGGTCCCGTTCCGAAACGCTCGAGAGCGCCGGTTGACTGATGCCACGAAAAGACAAAGTAAAACGCGTAGACAGCCACCGCGGCATACAAGACGCCCTTAAGCGTTGCCCGCCGACGGGTGCGCCTCCACTGGCGCAGCTCAAGCTGGCTCCGAGGCTGCACGGGAACGGCGCGCCAGCGCAGGCTCAGTGAAAACGCGACGAACGCAACGAGCAGAACGCCAGAGGTAAATTTCGATAGCAGCGCTCCTGCGAGACTCAACCCGAATAGCGCAACATTCTTTCGGTTCGGCTGCTGCCATATTTCGGCAAGAGTCCACAGGGCAAGCAGAGAAAACAGCGTCACCGCCAAGTCCGTGTGCACAAGTGGACCAAAAGTGAGAAAGGCAGGCGTGCTGACATATACGCTCAGGCAGAGCAGCCCGCCCCACACTCCGCCCAAGCGGCGCGCGTACAGGTACACGGCGCATCCGAGGGCTAGCGTCAACAGCAGCATGGGCAAGCGTGCCCAGGCGAGCACGCTTTTCGGATCATTCCACCTCTCCAGCAGCCAGTCCCCAAACACCCATTGCCCCAAGAACGCCGGAAGAAACTTCTCGCTGGCAGTCCACGAGATATGGCTGTAGTCCGCGCGAACTCCGCGACACACCAGGGGCAGGGCTGCCAACACCTTCGCCAGCGGTGGATGCTCGGGATTCATCCGTAGATCCAGCTTCTGCAGGTAACTTACGCCGGCGCCGATATGCGCCACCTCATCAATCGTGACAGACTCGCGCAGCGCTGCACCGCCGGCCAGCACTGCCATCAACACCAGCAACAATCCCGCCAACAGCTCGCCAGGAATGCGCCACGGTTTTTCATGTGAATTCATTCCACGTCCGACCTTCGAAACCCAGCCATGGATCGCCGAACAGGTCCGCAATCATAACCTATTTCGGCGTGGCTGCTTCGAATCTGCATCACGCAGATTTTTAGTTCCCGATCATTGCCGAAGAAACACGACGCCTCTGGGCGAGTGGTCGGCAAACAGGAAGTAATGGCGCGATCGAGTCTCCTGGAATTCTATCGCTGCGGTTTGAGTGTAAGCACTGTGCGGGTGCTTCGCTTGTTTCATCGAACCGAGAGCTAGACCAGCGCGAGGAGCGGGGGGAGCTAAACGACTACCCAGAGGGGATGGGCAAGGATCAATGGATCCAGACTGCGAACCAACGATAGTCGCTTGTTGTGAAAAATCGCAGAATATGTCCTAAGAGGCATTGATAATAAATAGCTTATATAAACCCCAGGCCCATATACCCAAACCCCCATGACGCACGTCGGAGTGCGCTAAATCGCAGCTAAACGCAGCTACGAATGTAACGCTACACTCCGCCGACTCCTGTTTTCTGCGTTAACTTTCGACCGTCTCGCTTAGCAGCCCGTGGTGCAAGTCTGGATACCTGAACAAAAGATGGCGTGATCCACAGGAAGAGTTCGTAGAATGCGCGCATGGCGATGAACAAGCGGAGTGGCGGGGAGAAACAAGAAGATATCTGGATCGCGCACACGGAGTTGGCGGTGGCGCCGGGCCATCCTTTCTATAAGCGGTTGAACGAGTTATTGGAAGGTGCCAGGTTCGACGAGTTTGTGGAGGGATTATGTGCGCGCTTCTATGCGACGCTGTCATCTGCGGGGCCGGCAAAACATTCTGAAACGACAGTTGATCCACGTGGGAGCATTCAATCTCAGTCTGATTCTGCGCAAATTGCTGGGAGCAGGCACGCCGCGAGAACTGAGAAATCGTGCGGGGCAGGCACTTTCGCGACTCTTGCGCTTTGTGCTCTGCCTGATGACGACCCTTTGGCCGGCACGTCGACTTACTGTCGCTGTTGGTCAGCGCCTGGGATCATCTGTCCTTTGCCGCAGGCTTTGTCACAGGTCACGAAACATAAGCAGTTCCGCCACGGGCTGTTAGGCCATACGGCCCGCGTGTACGTCTGCGAGGAGTCACACAGCGGTGTACTACCGATGAACCATTCGAACAAAGACACGAGAATGTCGGCGGAGAGTGGGGAGGGAAGGCCGCTGATCAAGGAGAACGCCGGTCAATCTAACACGTACCCGACGCAGAGCGGGAAGGGCGTGTCCCAAGGGTTGGCAGGCGTGCGGAAAGCAGCACGGGAACACAAGGAGATGAAGTTCACCACCTTGCTCCACCACCTGACTATCGATCTACTCCGG
Source organism: Terriglobia bacterium (assembly GCA_963803605.1). Classification (GTDB taxonomy): domain Bacteria; phylum Acidobacteriota; class Terriglobia; order Terriglobales; family Acidobacteriaceae; genus JAIQFF01. The sequence continues at coordinate 97,410 of CAWDNG010000014.1, read as the reverse complement.
GAAAGCTTTTACTCGTTGAAGAAGAAAGCCGCACCGGGAGTGGACGGAGTCACGTGGCAGGAGTATGAGTCCGGCTTAGAGGATCGACTCGTCGAACTTCACGGACGGGTTCATCGTGGAGCGTATCGGGCGCTGCCTTCGAGAAGAGTGTACAAACAGAAAGAAGATGGGCGGCAACGTCCATTGGGGGTCGCGGCCCTGGAAGACAAAGTCGTCCAACAGGCCGTGGTCACCATCCTCAACCAGATTTACGAGGAAGACTTTCTGGGATTCTCGTATGGGTTTCGCCCGGGGCGTAGCCAGCATGATGCGCTGGATGCGTTGTCGTATGCGCTGCTGAAGAAGAAGGTGAACTACATATTGGACGCGGACATCCGCGGCTTTTTCGATAACCTCGACAAGAGCTGGATGATCCAGTTCATGGAGCATCGCGTGCCCTGGGCCTTCAGGAACGTCATCACGATCTCGAACTTGTTGTAGACGCTACGCGGTGCTTGCTTCTTCTCATCACGCAGGAACGCACAAAACTTGAGCAGGTCTTTGCGCTCGATGTCCTGAAGAAAGAGCCTGGGACACGATTCCCGAAAGTAGGCCAAAGCCGTCGTATACGCCGCGAGGGTCTTTGGCTTCTTCGTGAGTTCGGTTTCGTCTAGGAAGTTAGCGACCGCTGCCTCGACAGACTTGTGTCCGTCGTCGCCGTTCGCAGACACGACGGTGACTCCATTGTTGAGCGCGTTGAGTTCGGCTTCCTTCCGCTGGCGTCGTGCACTGGCGTCGGCGGGGTCTTTCCCGACCGAAAGGCGCACCCGTCTGCCGTTCTCACGCCACTCCAAATAATAGGCTCCTTCGGGATGTCGTTCCTGCTGGCCGTTGATGATGACCAGATCGGGCCTGACGCGACCATTAGCAGACTGAACCACAGGGCAGTAACGCAGCCCTTTGGTGGTTTGAACTCGTTTGGTGAGGTTGACTTCTTTGGACTGCGTGTTGGCCACGGATGATACCCCCGATTCAACTCAGAATCAGTGTAGGTATCACCAGCTTGCAAGTGCTAGATAACTAAGGTAATGGCGGAGAGGGAGGGATTTGAACCCCCGATACCCGTTAAGGTATGTCCGCTTTCGAGGCGGATCGTTTCAACCACTCACGCACCTCTCCGGAAAGCAGTCGTCGGTCTTCAGTCGTCAGGAAATTCGTCGGTCGCTGACGACTGAGGACTGACGACCGACGACTGTTCTTCCCGCCGCTGGCGGAAAAAACTCTGCAACAACTCGGCACAACGCCCTGCCAGAACGCCAGTGCGAACTTCCATGCGGTGGTTCAGGCTGGGGTGGTTCAGCACCTGCATCACCGACCGGATGGCGCCCGCCTTGGGGTCATCCGCGCCATAAACCAGGCGTTTCAGCCGGGCATGAACCAGCGCGCCGGCACACATGGCGCACGGTTCAATTGTAGCAAACAGTTCGCAGCCTTCCAGGCGATGGTTGCCGAGGGCGGCACCGGCTTCGCGCAGGGCGACGATCTCGGCGTGTGCGGTGGGATCGCAATCGGCAAGGCTGCGATTGCCGCCGCGTCCCACGATCTTGCCATTGCAGACGATGACCGCGCCTACCGGCACTTCGCCTGCCTCGAGCGCGCGCTGGGCCGAGCGCAGAGCTTCCTCCATAAACAGCTCGTCGCTGTTGGTGTCGCGAGGAAGGTTTTCGACGGGAGTCAACCGCTTACTCCACCGGATGGCGTTTCAGCACGGAGGCGAGCAGCGGCAGGTCCGGGCGCACCGGCTGGTTTACGAAAATATATTTTCCGGCGCTCTCCGCCAGCAAGTAGCTGGAATCCGGAGGCAAGCGGGAAAGCGCGTCCTTGCGGAATTCTTCCGGAACAAAAATGAATACCCGCTCCGGCCCCTTCCAGAAGGCAGGGAACTGTTGGTCGTCCAGAAACGTGGGCGGAGCGTCGGGATAGTTCGAACCGATTTCAAGATTGGTGCCAAAGCGTCCATTGTAAATCCAGACGTGGCGGTGCGTGTAGAAGGGAATGCTGGAGCCGGAATTGAAATCGCCATATTGCACGATCTGGTCCTGAGGACGGAGATAGGGAAGGATGGCGTCGGCCAGGGCGCGCGATGACATGCGCGGCTCAAACCGCTTGAAGGCCCAGTTGGCGGCAAAGAAAAACAGCGCCATGGCGAAAGCCAGGGTGAGCGTGGCGGCGAAGTTCTTGGAGCGCCGCCGCAACAGCCAGGCTCTGCCAAAACCAATAATAAAGATCAGGATCGCGAAAACGGCCGGACCGCGCAGCGCCGCGAAAGTTTGCGGCGTCAGATCGAAAATGTGCGCCATCGACAGCCGGTAAGTATCAAGAGGGTGATACTGGATGAGGTGCGAGATGCCGCCTTTGGACGAAACATCGAGAGAGCTCAGGATCAGATAACCCAGGCAAACCGAGGCCAGGACTCCGATGACCGCGAGTCCCGCCTGCAGGCGCGGTAGCCACCGGTCGCGTACCTCTTCGGCGTCATTCAACCCAATTCCCAGCAGGACGGCAATCGCGGGCCAGGCGCCGAAACTGTAATACTCCATGCGCGATCCGCTGGTCAGGGAAAAGAAGAACAGAATCAGCCCCGCCCAGATGAAAAGCAGCAGGCGTGCTTCCTGGACGTGTTCCATTTTCGGTCCCCAGGCCTTGGGCCGCGGAAACTCACGCAGGGCATAGCCTATGAAAAAGCTCCAGGGAAAAAACCAGACCAGGTGCAGCGCCCACCACAACAGCAGCGGCACGGCTTCATAATCCGGCGGGTAGCGGGTGCCAAGGGCGCGCTTGAAATGCTCGTTGATGAAGTAAGACCACAGAAATCCGGGCGAACGACGTTCGGCAATCCAGTGCCAGGGCACGGCGATGACCAGAAAAATCAGAGTGCTGGAGAAAATTCGCAGCTCGCGCCAGCGTCCCCAGCTGCGCGTGAACAGGATGAAAAAAAACACGACGCCCAGGGGAAAGAGCACTCCGATCAAGCCCAGAGTCAGCGCGGCCAGTGCCATCACCACTGACGCGCCCCAATAAGCCACACGGGTGTCCAGGCTGCCCTGCCAGCCACGCAGGAAGAGGTAGAAGAGTGCGGTCAACTGCAGCGCAAAGATGGCCTCCGGGACCATCACCCGGGTAAACAGCCATGGTCCTACGCTGGTGCATATGATCAGCCCGGAGTAAAACGCCGCCGTCTCGCCGAAAAAGCGCCGGGCAAAAAAATAGACCATCAGGACCAGTCCGGCCACGGAAAGCACCAGCGGCAGCCGGGTCTGGAACGCGCCCTGCCCGAAAAGTTTGTAGCTGACGGCCACCATCCAGTAATGCAGCGGCGCTTTTTCCAGATAGCGGATCCCGTCCTGATACATCACCACCCAGTCACCGCGCTGCAGCATCTCGCGCGAGACCAGCGCGTGCGAGGCGTCGGCATCGTCGAGCAACGCCGGTTGAGCGGCGGTGGCGACGTAAATTCCGAGAGACATCACGAGCAGGGTGAGGATGGAGAATCGGCGACTCATTGATTCATCAGAGGACGACTGCTTTGTTTACCTTTCTGTACGCGGGCCGGAAGATGAGGGTCAGAACGCTTGGGACGAACTGCTAATCATAACATCTGGCCGGGAATGTGCATTCCATAACCGTGGCAGGCTGGACCGCATCCAAGCTCCGCTTGGGGGAGCAGGCCGGGTTCCCCCCTTACCCTGCTCGCTTACCAATCGGTGCAGCCTGCGTCAGATTAGTAGTCCCCACCGGAATGCGGGCAGAAAAGGAGATCCCATGTTTACCAGGTTGGCTTGGCTCGGTTTTCTCCTTTCGTTCTCAGTGCTGATCGTGCTTTCATCCGCTGGAAACGCCCAGAACCCGGTGGCGGCTCCGCTCAAGATCAAGCTTGGCGATCCCTCCGTAGATGGATCGTTTCTGAAGCCTTACAAAAATGCGTGGAAGGTGGTTTACGCATTTCCGGGGAAGGAGCCCTTTCTGGTGGGAGTGTGGACCGATGAACTGACGGAAGTGGAAGCCAACGGGCGGCACCTGCTCAAGCGCACTCAAATGGCCGAATATGCGAAGTACAACATCGTCAGTACCTACGCGAACATATTTGACCCGAAGACCATGTCCCCTGTCTCAATGGATTTCAAGCGTAGCGACACGGGAGAGTGGGCGCATCGCGATTTCGACGGTGCTGTGGTGAAGTATCGGCGCGGAGATTCTGCGGACCCGGCCAACACCCAGACCGGGCAACTGAAGATGGAAGAGCCCGTCTTCGACTACAACGGCGGAATGTTCGGAGTTCTGCTGGCAACCCTCCCGCTCAAAGAAGGTTTCAAGGCCACCTTCCCGACGCTTTCCGAAGACCGGGACGAAATGGACTGGATCACCTTCACGGTAGGCAAGCAGGAATTGGTGGACGCTGGGCCGGCGAAGCAAGTGCTGGCGTGGCCGGTTGACACCGAAGGAAACTATGCCAACCAGAGCCACAGCATCTTCTGGGTGACAAAGGAACCTCCCTATGTGATCAAAACTGGTCACAACCATTCCAACCGGTAGGTGGGTGACGGTGACACTCAGCATGATCTGAGCTTCTTCCACCATCATCCGGTTCGCGATTCTTCCTGAGCGGTTCTCGTGGCGACGAAGCGCCCGTTCCAGGCTAGCTCTTCCTCGGTCGCCGCTTATTCTTGCCGAGCTTTGCTCGGCCAGGACGGGCGATGCGCCCGTCCCCACGTGAGCTGTGATGCCGTTTTTTTACCGGTAGCCGCCGGAGGCCAGCAGGGTTTCGCCGGTCAGCCAGCCCGAGTTTTCTGACGCCAGGAATACCGCGATCGGCGCGATGTCCTGCGGTTGGCCAAAGCGGCCGAGCGGGGTGGCCGCGACCATCCCTTTCTGGAAGTCGCTGCCGATAATGCCCATGCTGTGGATGCCTTCGGTCTCGACCCCTCCCGGATTGATGGAATTCACCCGAATCTTTCGCGGGCCCAGTTCTTTCGAGAGCACGGCCGTAACCGCGTCCACCGCGCCTTTGGTGGCCGAATAAACTGACGAAGTGGCCGGGGCCAGCCGGCTGGCCACGGACCCGATGTTGATCACGCTTCCGCCCTTGGGCCCAAAATACTTGACCGCCTCTCGCGTGGCCAGAAGCAGGCCCAGCACGTTGGTGTTGAACTGGCGGTGAAATTCCTCTTCGGTGACCGCCTCGAGCGGTTCGAACTTGTAAACCCCGGCATTGTTGACTAGCACGTCCAGCGACCCGAACGCTTTCTTGGTCTCCTTGAAGAGCCGTTGCACGTCGGCCGACTTCGAAACGTCGCCCTGCACGGCAATCGCTTTGCCACCCTTGCCGGTAATGTCCGCCACCACGCGCTCGGCGCCCTCTTTGCTGGAGGCGTAGTTCACAACTACGGCCGCGCCCGCCGCGCCCAAATCTCTTGCGATCTGCGCGCCGATGCCCTTGGATGCCCCGGTTACGATAGCCACTTTACCTGTCAGTTCGCTCATGTGAATCTCCTGTCCCGTTGTTGGTAACTTCGATAATTAGATAAGTATCGAATCAAGAAGGATTCCAAATTAGTTCGTGAGCTGAACTTTCGTCACCGGACTAGATTTTGGAGAGTCGCGCCAGGTAGGCGCGCAGGACGTCGCGCTGCACGGTCAGGTTGGCGAACTTGCCTTCCCGAACGATCTGGATCAAGCCGGCGGTTTCCAACTCCTTAAGGTGGTGAGACATCGTGGCGGGGCTCACGCGGTGGCTTTTGAGCAGGGTGGTGCAGGGCATCGGCTTGCTGCAAGCCCCAATCTCCTTGAGCATCTGGTAGCGCCGCGGTTCGGCCAGGGCGCGGGCGATGCGCGCAAACTGCCGATTGGTCAGCCGGCCGGCTTCAGCGGTTGCCATAATTCCAAGGTACGCTGGGGCGGAGGGCGACGTCCAGATCGTGAGATCTTCGACAGCGAGACCCTTGCTACAAGGGAGAGTTGCAACAAGGCCTAGCCGAGCTTTGCTCGGCCTGGACGGGCGAGGGCGCTCGTCCCCACGTGTGCACTGGTCCTACGGTACACCGTCCCTACACTGCGCTATGTTCCGAACCTTCTCCGGTAGGCGCTGGGAGAGACGCCGGTGTGGCGCTGGAACAGGCTACGGAAATAGGCTGGGTCCTGATAGCCGACTGCGTCACTGATTTCCTGCAGGCTGCGATGGTCGCTCTCCAGCAGTCGCTTGGCGGCGGCGACGCGCAGCTTCTGCAAATAGATCAGCGGGCTGTCTCCCGTGGCTTGTTTGAAGCGGCGAACGAAATTCCGCAGACTCATGCCCACGCGCCGGGCCGGCGCCTCCAGCGGGAAGCTTTGGCGAAAGTTCTCGTGCATCCAATCCTGCGCGCTGGAGATACTGTCGTCGGAGTGCTCGGTTTTTAAAGGCACGATGGCGAACCCAGCCTGCCACGCGCGGGGTGTCTCGATGAGCAGCGCCTTGGCGCTTTGCATGGCAATCTCATGGCCGCAGAATCGCTCCACCAGGTACAGGCTGAGGTCGAGCGAAGCGTTCACTCCTCCGCCACAGTAGAATCCGCGGTCCTCGGTCACCATCAATTCCGCCATCCACTTCACCCTGGGATATTTTTCGCGGAAGCGCTCCGCCAGTCCCCAGTGTGTGGTGGCGCGTTTGCCATCGAGCAGGCCGGTGGCTGCAACCAGGCCCACGCCTGAGCACACACTGGCGATGGCCGCGCCGCGCTTGTGCCAGCGCCGCAGCCAGGGCACCACCGCCGCATTGCGTTCGACCACGTCGTCCAGGCTTAGTCCGGTGGACGGGATGAAGATCAGGTCGGTGTTGCGGATATCTGCAAGCGCCGCGGAGGGCTGGATCCGGATTTCACCGTCACATCGGACGGCGCGTCCATCCGCCGAGGCCGTAGTCACGCGAAAGCGTGGAGCCGCCCGCTTGCCGGTGAGAACGTTCCACAGTGATCCCGTATGGCGAAAGACCTCCATCGGCCCAATGGCGGTTGATGAGAAGGTTCCGTCGAGAAACAGGACTGTGATGTCGGTCATGGCTCGTCCTCCCCTGCAGGGCAAATAAGGATGGCGTAATCACCTATGTATAATGGCAAATCTGCCATCTTGTGGCAAGGGCCTTTTGTAACTAATCTCGCAGAGTAACGAAGGCAGTCGTCAGTTGTCGGTCGTCAGTTGTCAGTCTTCAGTCGTCCTGTCTTCAGCCATTCCCCCGGAGGCGGCGGGGTCTTGATGACTGACGACCGACGACTGACGGCCGTACCTAAACGGAGGGGTTTATGAAGAAATACATGATCGAGCGCGAGATACCGAAAATCGGCAGTCTGGAGCGGAATCAATTGCAGCAGGGTGCGGCCAAGTCGAACCAGGTGCTGCGCCAGCTTGGACCGGACATCCAGTGGCTGGAGTCGTTCGTTACCGCCAACAAGATGTATTGCATGTATCTGGCCAAGGATGAAGCGCTGATCCAGCGGCACGCGGAGCTCAGTGGTTTTCCGGCAACTAAGGTGACGGAGATCGGCACGACCATTGATCCCACGACGGCGGTGTAGAAACCGTGCCCTGAGAACCCCCGCCCCGGGCAAAGGCTTGGACGGGGCATCCCCCGAGATTTCTGCAGAGCTGTCCTTAGGCCACCGTGGCGTGCACTTCGAGGTATTCCGCTTTTATGACCGTACGATTGGCGTCGCCCTGGTTTTTCCCGGTCCAGTGCTGGGTGAGGTCCTCGGCCAGGGCGCGCTGACCGGCGTCGTCAAGGCGTGCGAAGGTGGTCTGGGTGGGGCCGAAATACTTGCGAAAAAAGGCTACGGCCTCGGACGGGGCAAATGGATAATCAAAAAGCAGCTCCCGCTTGTTCATTGCGAGGCGGGTTTTTCCGCCCAGGCGTTCGCTGACCACCTTTTCGACTCCCCACAGCGACGGCGGCAGCATGCTGGGGGGCGGCGGAGCGTGGCGCGCGGTGATCTGGAACATCTGCCCGACGAAGCCTTCCGGCGTCCAGTTTCCCATCGCGATCAGGCCGCCAGGGCGGCAGACGCGCAGCAGCTCTGCGGCGACGACCTCGGGCCGCGGCGCGAACATGGCCCCGAACATGGACATCACCACGTCGAATCGGCCGTCATCGTAAGGCAGGTTCTCGGCGTCACCCTCGGTGAATTCGATTTGAAGATCTTCAGCGGCGGCGCGTTTGCGGGCCTGTTCCAGAAGATTGGGAGCGAGGTCAAGGCCGGTGACGTCCGCGCCGACGCGGGCGGCGGGGATGGATTGATTTCCCGTGCCGCAGGCCACGTCCAGGACTTTCGTCCCTGGCTTGAGATTGATGCGCTGGATGAAACCTTCTCCCTCACGCACATTCAGTTTTGCAATTTCACCGAAGTCACCGGCCATCCAGCTCGCCCGCAGTCGCCGCTTCAACTCTCCGAAACCGTCTGGCCCGCTGGCCATAGTTGCCTCCTGAGATGACGTCGCTGAAATTATAAGGGAACCGTTTTGTTTGTGTGTGGGTCTGGGTGTGTGGGTCGGACACTCTGGTCCGACGCCTTTGACTTTGCCTTTGATCTTGCTTCAGGTCTCGATCGGCAGACTACTCATCATCGGCCTAATCATGAGGTACAACAAAATCAAATTCAAAAGCGTCGGACAGGAGTGTCCGACCCACACTCTACTGCGTGGCTCCTACGATTCTGGTTTGCACGTGGGTGTGCTCGAAGGCCTTGTTCTCCAGAGACACGGTCATGTTGCGATTGAAAAAGAAGAGCGCTCGAATGCGAAATTCGCTACCCAGGCTGACCGGGAACCAGACTCCGTCTTCCTGTCTGCGGTAGTGGACGGCAAATCCGATGCCGGGAAGATCTGTGCCCAGGAAAGTCCGCACTCCGAAGGGCAGGCGCCGCGATAGCTTGGTGAATACGTACATCGGCTGAAACTCCTGGGTGTCGATGTAGGCCTCGCCGGCCCAATCCGTGTCATCGTCATCCTTCGGAGTGAAAGCGATGTGGTAGGACTGGCGGCCTTCGAATGGTTCCTGGTCCATGAGGCGGAATTTGTACTCTTTCTGCTGGTCGGTGGTCAGCGGGAAGAGGTCGCGGGCCATGCCGTCTTTGGACTTGTCGTTGGTGAGGTCGTCGCGGAACTCGTGAATCAGTTGTCCATCGGTGCTGTCGGCGTCGGGCACAGGCTCGCCGCTGAAAGCCTCGTACTTGCCTTTGTGCCAGTAGCGGCCGGTGAGTCGCTGGAGGGTCTTGTCGGTACGCTCGGGTTTGGGGACGACCTGGTAGTCGGCGGTCTCCTCGCGCAAGACTTTGCCGCTGGTCTTTCTGGCGATGATTTGGATGTGTTGCTGGTAGAGGTATTGGCTGCGCAGCTTTTCGCTGCTGTCCTGATTGGTGGCGACGCGGGCCATGATGGCGTCGGCGGTCAGAGGTTCGTCCGCCTTCGCCAGTGGCACGCAAACGGCGAGCACAAGCATCGGGAGCAGGAAGTGTGGGTCGGACACTCTTGTCCGACGCCTTTGACTCGCCATAGCGGTCTCCCGATTATGGTACGCAGGCACCGGGACGGGAGTTCAGTTTTGTTTTTCGGGATCGGCGGAGCTTTGCTCTGCCAGGCGGGTGAGGCATCCTTCGACTTCGCTCAGGACAGGCTCCGCCCCTGCGCGAGCAGCCTTAGCTGCCCATCTGGACTTGCAGGACCTCCCCGGGGAGGCGAACCATTCTTCCTCGGGCTGCGGCCTCAGCGGGATCGATGTGAACCCGGGTGCGGGCCGGCTTTTCCAACGGAGCGTCGTCGGCCTGCATTCTCTCCATACGGATGCCCAGGGTGCGTTCCAGCTGGTGCAGCTCGGAGCGCTGTTCGCGGCCGAAGAGCGTGGAGGCCACTCCCTGTTCGCCGGCGCGTCCGGTGCGGCCCACGCGGTGGATGAAGTTTTCCGCCACCTCGGGGAGGTCGTAGTTGATAACGTGGGCGATGTCCTGCACGTGAATGCCGCGCGAGGCCAGATCGGTGGCTACCAGGATGCGGTAGCGTCCCTGCTGAAATCCGGTCAGGGCAGCGGTGCGCTGCGATTGGGAGCGGTCGCCGTGGATCATGGCGGCGGCAAAGCCCTCGCGGTTCAGGTTCCGCGCCAGGCGCTCGGTGCCGCGCTTGGTGCGGGCGAAGATCAGGCAGCGGCCGGTTTCTTTGGAAAGCAGGCGGTGGAGCGTCTCCTGCTTGCGGTCGCTATCCACTTCGAAGGCCTGGACCCGCACATTCTCCGACGGCTTCAACGTGGAGCCGAAGGCCAAACGCACCGGGTTTCTGGTGTAATCGCTGACCAAGTGCGCGACCGACGCTTCCAGCGTGGCCGAAAAGCACAGGGTCTGGCGATCTTTGGGTAGAACTCTCGCGATTCGGCGCAGCGCGGGAAGAAATCCCATGTCCAGCATGCGGTCGGCTTCATCCAGCACCAGAACCTGAAGGCTCTGGAAGCTGATCAGGCGGCGATCCAGAAAGTCTTCGAGACGGCCCGGAGTGGCCACCACAATACGCGCTCCCCGGCGCAGCGCAGTCAGCTGGCTTCCTTCCGCCAGGCCGCCTACGACCAGGGCCGCGGGCGACAATTTCGTGCCCCGCAACGCGTTGTACTGGTCAACCACCTGCATGGCCAGTTCACGAGTCGGAACCAGCACTAGGGCTGCGATTCCGGATTTTCCGGAATCAAGTTTTACGGGCTGAAGCAGGCGCTCGATGATCGGGATCAGAAACGCCAGCGTCTTGCCGGTTCCAGTCTGGGCCGTGGCCAGCACATCTTTGCCGGTAAGGGCCTGCGGAATGGCCGCGGCCTGCACCGGGGTCGGGATGGAAAAGTTAAGGGACGACAATCTCTCCTGGGTATAAGGGGAGATTGGTAATTCTGAAAAACTCTGCATTGATGTTTTTTTCTCTTTTTCTGTTGGCGGAAGCAAGGCGGCGCGCACACGAGCTTCCGAGGCGGGCAGCAACCAGCATTTGCCAGTATTTACGCCGAAGACTTACGGAGGGAAATTAGGCGGGAATTCAGCTACAAACCAGATCAACCGCACCACAACCGTGGTATTAGACGCAACGTCAGTATAGCACGTGGGGTGAGGAGTTCTTGCACTTCGAGGTGACTTTGGTGATGCGGGGGAGAGTAAGCTATTGTTTTCAACGTTGCGCTGAAAATGTGGAGCTAACTACAAGCGGAAAAGGTGGGTAGAAGCCACGGGAGATCGTCATCTGTTGGTTGTAAGTGTAACCCCCTGGCCATGAGAAGGCCGATCGGAGTCAAATGGATTCGTTTTGGTATTTGTTGGTCACGCTGTTTCTTCCCAACCGAGTCCACGCCCTTATGCGCAAGATCATTTCGATATCAACCGTTTTCTTCCTCTTACTCGCGCCCTTGGCTGTAGCCCAGGCCACCAAAACGCCGGTCAGCAGGCGCGGACCGAGTGTCGCCGCCGGCAGCCAGGGCGTGGTTGTTTCCGGTAAGCCTGCCGCCACTGCGGCCGGCATCAGGATTCTGGAACACGACGGAAACGCCGCCGATGCAGGCGCCGCTACTCTGCTCGCACTATCGGTGACTTACGTAGGCGCGTTCTGCGTGGGGGGAGAGGTTCCCATTCTGGTTTACAGCGCTGGCCAGAAGAGCGTGAAGCTGTTGGAGGGACAAGGCGAAGCCCCCCGCAACCCCAAAGCCATCGCCTGGTACATGAAACACGGAATCCCGGACGGTGACGTCAAGGCAGCCGCCGTGCCTGGCACCATAGATGCAATCGTCACCCTATTGAAACTTTACGGAACCAAAAGTTTCGAGGAGGTCGTGCAGCCGACCTTGGCCATTCTGGACGCTGGCGGCCCCAGCTGGTATATCGACACCGGCAGCGAGAAAAGGATCGAAACCGGTGTGAACTGGCAGGCGGACATGGCAGTGACCTTTCGCAAATTGGTCGAGTCTGAGAAGGCCACGAAAGGCACGCGGCAGCAGAAACTGCAAGCTGTCTCCGACCGTTTCTATCGTGGCGACATCGCCGACGCCCTGGAAGCCTGGTATATCGAAAAGGGAGGTTTTCTTCGCAAGGCAGATCTGGCTGCGCACAAAACTCCCGTGGTGGATCCGCTCAAAACCACATACCGAGGCTACACGGTATATAAGGCCGGTCCGTTGACGCAGGGTCCTTATCTCTCGCAGACGCTGCGCCTGCTGGAAGGCTTCGACCTGAAGAAGATGGGCTTCAATTCGGCGGACTACATCCACACCGTGATTGAAGCGGAGAAACTGGCGCTGGCGGATCGCGACGAGTATTACGGCGATCCGAACTTTGTGAAGGTGCCGATGCAGCAGTTGCTTTCCGATCAGTACACTGAAATGCGTCGCCAGCTGATTGATCCGAAAAAGGCATCTCTCGAGCTCCGGCCGGGCGATCCCTACAATATGAAACCGACCAGGCCGCCCACCATCACGGGTCCCTGGCATGGTGGAACCACCGTCATGTGTGTGACGGACAAGTTTGGGAACGTCATCGCAGCCACTCCCAGCGGCCTCTCAAGCACAGCCGGCGTGGCCGGACGCACCGGAATTATTCACGGAAGCCGGCTCAGCAGCCTGAACACATTTGCGGGAACTCCGAACGTTATACAGCCTGGCAAGCGGCCGCGAATTACGCTGAGCCCCACCCTGCTTTTCCATGACGATCAACCCGTGATGGCGATCTCGGTAGCGGGCGGCGACCAGCAGGATCAGGCAGCTATTCAAATCATCCTTGACTATGTGGAATTCGGCATGAGTCCCGAGGAGGCGTTTAAGGCGCCGCGCTTCTCCACCACGCACTTCATCAGCTCCTTCGGTCAGGACCGTGCCAGCCTGGGCAGCCTCTCTGTTCCCAACACCCTCCCCGAAGCAGTGCAGGCCGACTTGAAGGCTCGCGGCCACGTGGTTACCGCCAGCCGCGAGGGGGTGGGCGGAGTAGCGCTGATCGGCATTGACCCCAAGACCAAGCAGGCCACCGCCGTTGGTCCCGCCGCGGGCAAGATCAATTAGACTCCCAGTGCTTCCGATGTGGGTGGGTTCAGGTCCGCACGTGCTACGAGCTGCCAGTCTCCATGCTAGGCCGGGAAAGTCTTTGCAGGCAGATAGCGCAGCGCTCGATCGACACATGATTCCACGGTTTGGTCGGTGTCGATAACCAGCTTGGGTGGGTTGATCGGCTCCCATGCCTCTCGGATTTCGCGATAGAGTTCCGGCGTGCGATTCGCGGCGAGATGGCTGGTTGCCGCCACAGCTTCCGTAATGCGTCCCAGTGCAGACGCCTCTGAACAAACGCACTCCAGAATGGCCGAAGCGGTCCCCGCTTGCGAGCTGAACTCGATCACACGGTCCCGTTGGTATCGCCGCGAGAAGGTGCGGCCATCCAACAGAATGTGCAGCTCGGGATGTTTGGACAGCATATACGCGGCAGTCTGCAGCATGATCTCCCCGCAGAAATCGTCCTGCGATAGCGAATACTCGACATATGCGGGTGGGAAGAGCGACGCTCGAATTGCATCCTTATTGAGAACCGCGCCCGGAAGCCGCTGCGCCAGTGCTCGCGCCAGCGTGCTCTTGCCTGTCCCCGGAAGGCCCGCGATGATCACGATCATAGGAACCTCTTCCGTTCGGCAGCGACCGGCGTGCGTTTATTTTACGCACTTCCTCGAGCAGAACGGGTGCCTTGGGGCGTCGCGAGAGTTACCGTGCGAAGGCGGGGAAGGTTTATTACATCCGCACGAACTGCATAGAAATCACGGCTCGCCACAGCAAACCTGGGATGAAACTCGAACTCATCGACGGTGCTGAGGGTCAACTTCTGATTTCGTCTTCGGCACTAAGTACGGCGCACCCAAAGAAGTGATGGATGGGTGTAATCCTGTTAACAACGCTCATTTAAAAATGCTCTCCGTTTGAGGTCAGCGCGACCCTAGAATTTCAGCATGTCGAAATTGACCACGGCCGTCCTCTGCCTGTTCCTCTCTGGTCTTGGATACTGCCAAAAGCGTACCAACACGGAAGCACAGAATCACCCGATCAACGGTGAGTACGTTGCCCTTGAGAAGATGCCCAGCGTTTCTCCCGGTGATCCCGACGTCGAGTGGTTCCATGAGAATGCCCTCTTCGTGAGGAACAACGAAGCAATTCTGGACATGGTGCCGGTGTCAATTAGGCGAGGACAAAAATCATACTCGGCGTCTGATGGCGGATTCCTCACTTATAGAGGAGAATTCTTCCAAAAGAACGGACAGACGTTCGTTGAGTTGCGCCTGTCCCAAAGCGACTATATCGCGTTCCCAGTTGGTCGTGAACCCTACAAGGAGATTAAAACCCGTGGTGTGAAGCTCGTGTCAGGACAGATTGACATTGATGGGGTTCGATACAGACGAACAATGCTGGGCGCAACGAGACGTAACGAACTGCTGCGACTCCTCACTGAGCAGCCAATGGACAAACCATCTCCCGATAACTGTTGCGAAATCGCGCCTATACCAACAATCCGGAGCCCGCCGACTTTCGCGGACTTGGTGACTGGCGCTCGGTAGGGCCAGCGACTTTAAGATAGACAGGCTTTGAGGTGTTTGCGCTAGGTCCTGGTCTTGGCGCTGTGGCCCAGGGCTACCAGGAAAATGGCGCTTTTGCCTTCGGAGTGAGGGGAGAAGAACGCAGTAACGTCGTCATCGAAGAATGTCAGGCCGGTGGCACCCAGGCGTTGCGCATAGGCGGCGAGATAGAGCTTGCCTCCGATGATGCCGGCTTCAAGCTGCACGGCGCGATATCCGCGGTTGCCGTAGCGCTGCAGGATGGGACGCAGGTCGGCCATGAAGAAGACGTCGGCTGCGGCGTCGGCGGGCAGTGCCTGCTGCAATCCCAGGTATCCGGCCTGGTCGCGGAACTCTCCCGGCTTCAAGCATTCGAGCACTCCGCGGCCGCGATGGAAGACGTAGGCTCCGGGCTCGAGACCTTCCACGGCATTCACGATCAGATAGAGGTGGTTCAGTTGCGATCCCTGAGGATCAAGGAAATCGGCAGGCACGCCGCGCGTGGCCCGGTCGAGCACGGTGGAGAGTTGCGCCAGCGTGATCGGCGTGCGGGAAAACTTGCGGCTGGAGCCGCGGCGCAGGATGACCTGTTCGATAGGGTCGCGAGGCATGGCCTCGTCAGATAAAGGCTGAAGCTCGACGACGCGTCCCGTGGGAGGCGGGAAGTTTGTGAGCGGAGTTCCTCTGCGCCACTTTGCAACTTCCTCCGACGAGACCAGCGAGGACGCGGCATGCATCTTGCGCATGAGCGGATAGTCGATCTCATGGCGGGAGAGCGGCACAGTTTCGAGTCCAAGAGGATCGGGATTTGCCGGGGGTTGTTCTGGAGGCGCGGAAGCGTAGCCGAGCGGCACCAGCGAAAAAGCCACCTCGCGCTGTGCATCGAGATCAAGCAGGCGATTCACCGTGTCGTCAACGAAGCCGCATACCACTTTTGCAGGCAGGCCCAGGGCGGTGCCGACGGCCAGCAGGTTGGCGAGCAGAGTGCCGTTGTCCCAGCCAAAGTGGCGGTAGGTGCGGTCCTGATACTTCCATGCATTGCGCCAGTAGGTAGCGGTGCAGACAATGGTCAGCGGAGCGTGAGCCACAGAGGGTTCATTGGCCGTGGCTTCGATCAGCAGGCCGCGATAATCTCCGGCGCGCAAGCGGCGCAGGCCGAACTCAGCGGCCGCGAAGTGATAGACGCCGGCCGCAAGGTTAGGCAGATTGCCGCAGACCAGATAGAGCTCGACTTCGTAGAGCGCTCCGGTGCAGGCCGCGGCGCGAAAGTAAATTTCGCCGCCGGGATACTTCCGGTGCCGGGTAATGCCGGCGGAGAGGTAAAGCATTTGGGCGATGGCTTCCAGATCAGCTGTCGCTTCAGTTTGTGCGGTCACGGTTTCGGAGATGGCAGACAATGCGGCTACGCCGCTCTGGCGCAGTTCTGCAGGCAGGGGAGACGGCTCCAGTGTGGGATAAATCTTGAATGGGATAGGCTGGTTGTTGAAGTCCAGCGAATGCTGATTGTTACGGACGCTGGCATAGGAATGCTTGGTGGCATTGTGGTAGTGCAGGGCGACTTCGGAATCTTGATTATCAGGCATCTTATGAGGACTGTATTCAGAATACTCTCCGGGCGGCCGGGCGGGGTGGCCCATTCAAGCCCGGTTTTGGCTTGAGTGGGGCTATTCACGGTTGTGGAAGAGCTGCGCTATTTTCAGTACGACCCAGTCAAGACTGGTCTGTACAAGTGTCCGGAGGGCAGAGAGTGGAGCAGTTTTCGCCATCGCCAACCGGCCGTGAAGGGACGGTCAATATCGAGTCAGAGTGGACGACGCGAAAACGCGAACGATGTGCTGTCGAAATGCCCCACTCAAGCCAAAACCGGGCTTGAACGGGCCACCTGTGGGCTTGAGTGGGACAGACCGTCCATCTTCTGCCATGACGACGGTTAATGGTATGCTTACTGCGATATGGGCATCCCGAGCCTGCTGCGTAAGATCTTCATGGTGGACCTGCTTCAGGGACTGAAGGTCACCTTCCTGTATCAGGACCCGAAAGAGATTTACACCGAGCAGTATCCGCTGCAACGGCCGCAGGTGGCGGAGCGCTACCGCGGGGCGCCGCGGCTGAACGTGAATCCCGATACCGACGAAACCATGTGCATCGCCTGCGATTTGTGCGCGCTGGCGTGTCCGGAAAATCTGATTGTGGTCTCGAGTGAGCGCAACGAGAAAACCCGCCGCAAGGAACTCACTAACTTCACCTACGATCTCAGCCGCTGCATGTTCTGCGGTCTCTGCGAGGACGCCTGTCCTACCGACGCGCTGGAACTCACCCAGGATTTCGAGCTGGCCAGTTACACCCGCGAAGGGGCCATTTGGAACCGCGAGATGCTGGAAAAGGGGCCTCAGCCAACGCAGTACAAGAAATAGCTTTTGCCGCATCGCGATTAGCTTTTAGCTGGCCAGGCACGGCACGCTCCCCAAACTCCTTATTGTCCGAAGCAACGAACCCAAATATCTGGCAAATGAAGCCGGTTGAATTTCAGGCCCTTGCTGTTCCGGGCGAGTGAAACCAATGCCGATATTTTGAAATGAATACGGAGAATCTCAATGAAGCGTTTTGACCAGTACATGCAACATTTCTCCGATGTTGAAGGTTGGTTTCAGGCTCCCGCCATTGCCATTTGGGACAGCTTCCTGAGTTATCAGCAGGAGCAAAGAATTTCGGGAAACTTGCTGGAAATTGGCGTATGGAAAGGGAAGTCGGCTGCCCTTGCGGCGCTGCACTGCGGGACTGAGGATGCTTGTGTTTTTGTCGACGTCCTGCCTTTGGACGAGGTTAAGGCGCGCATCAGCCCGGTGGTGCCGGAAGCAACTTGCCACTATTTGCAGGAACAATCGCAGCTTCTTGCGCGCCATCCGTTTGTTGCCAGGGTACTCGCGGCTTCCGTTGGATTCATGTGGATGGTGAACACAGTGGACAGTCTGTGATGAACGACCTGGAAATCGCTGACCATCTCCTGTCGGACCGAGGCATAGTAGTGTTCGACGATTTCTTTTCGCCGGCATATCCGCAAGTGACCCAAGCAGTCTTTCAGTTTCTTGGCACGCGGCCAGGGCGCCTGGCATTGGTGCTGTGCGGCTTCGGCAAAGGTTACTTCTGCAGGCCAAAGGCCAGTCGCGAGTACCTGCAGTTTGTGCGCGCGTCGCTCTACGCCAATATGGCGGAGCGGGGTTGTGACCAGGTCACAATTTGGAAGACCACCGAACCAGGTGACATGAACGCATTTGGGGTCACGGATCGCTACTCGGGATTCAGCTATCGCGGACCTGATTGGGACGAGAACACTATCAACATATAAATCTCAATCCCGAGCTCCAACCGCGCAGAGGCTAGGAGACAGCTTCGAGCGATGGTTGCTGCTGCGTCATGCAGTGCATCGCCCCGAAGCCCCAGATCAAATCACCGGAGTAGATGCCCACGATCTCGCGGTCGGGGAAGAGGTCGGCGATGATATCCAGTGTTACCCGGTCGTTGGGATCGTTGAAGACCGGAACTAGCACGATTCCGTTGGCGATATAGAAGTTGGCATAGCTGGCGGGGAGGCGGCGCTTCTCGAAAATGACGGGCCCGGGCATGGGGAGTTCGACGATGGCGATGGGCTTTCCATCCTGATCGGTGGCGGCACGCAGGCGGCGGATATTTTCCCGCAGCGGCTCGTAATTGGGATCGTCAGGGTCACTTTCGATGGCGGTGACGACCGTATCCGGAGAGACGAAGCGGGTGATGTCGTCCACGTGGCCGTGAGTGTCGTCCCCGGCGATGCCGGAATTCAGCCAGATCATGTTGGTTATCCCAAGAAAATCTGAAAACAACTTTTCGTAGTCCACGCGAGCCATCGCTGGATTGCGTTGTTGCGTTTTGCTCAACAGGCATTCTTCTGTGGTAAGCAGGGTGCCGCGTCCGTTGACGTCGATGGAACCGCCCTCGAGCACAACGCGCGATTTTCCATGCAGAGGGCGGATTTCCTCGCTGTTGGCGGCTTTGGCCATGCGGCTGCCGATCTTTTCGTCATGCTGGTAGTTGGGATATTTGGCCCAGGCGTTGAAACGCCATTTGATGGCGGAGAGGTTTCCGTCAGACAGCAGGTCCCTCGACTGGGCGGGGTCGTTCGCAAGCGAACCACCCCGCTTCGCTCGGGATGACAGTTGAGGTGTGGGCTCGCTGACCACGAAGGTGCAGCCCGAGTCGCGGGTCCAGACCCGGTTCGTCGGCCAGCGGTGAAAGCGAACATTCTTACTTAGAGCGTTGGCCTTGCTCAGGACCTTGCGTGCGTGTTTTTCCGAGGCCGCACTGTTGACGATCAGGTCGACGCGCTCATGGCGGCCCAGGTGGCGGATGATTTCTGCATACACCCACGGGATGGGCTCGAATTTGCCCGGCCAGTCGCCGCGGTAGTGCGGCCAAGCCAGCCAGGTGGAAGCGTGAGGCTCCCATTCGGCCGGCATGCGATAGCGGGTTCCCAGCGGGGCCGGCTTCATCTGGACGGTGTTGAATTCATGGCGTGAGCTTAACAAAACGCTAAAAGCCTTGCTCGCCCCGGACGGGTCGGAGACCCGTCCCCACACGATTATTCCTGGTCAATCGCTTAGCCTGTTCGTAATCGCGCCGTAGCTGTCGATGCGGCGGTCGCGCAGGAAGGGCCAGTTGCGGCGGACGTCTTCCACGACCGCCAGGTCAACTTCGCCGATCAGAACTTCTTCTTTGTCATGCGAGGCTTCGGCGATGACGCGGCCGAAGGGGTCGCAGAGAAACGATGCGCCCCAGAATTCCAGGCCATCTCCGGCCACGGCATTGCCCCGGATGTCTCCCGTTTCATGTCCCACACGATTTACGACTCCTACGTACACACCATTGGCGATGGCGTGGGCGCGTTGGATGGTGCGCCAGGCGTCGTGCTGCGACTCTCCAAACTCTGCTTTCTCCGACGGATGCCATCCAATCGCGGTGGGATAGAAGAGAATCTGGGCACCTTGCAGCGCGGTCAGCCGGGCGCCTTCGGGATACCACTGGTCCCAGCACACCAGCGTGCCCACGCGCCCGACGGCAGTATCGAAAGCGCGATAGCCCAGGTCGCCCGGAGTGAAGTAATACTTTTCGTAGTACAGCGGGTCATCAGGGATGTGCATCTTCCGATAAAGCCCCCGCAGAGAGCCGTCAGCGTCAAAAATAACCGCGGTGTTGTGATAAACCCCGGGAGCGCGCTTCTCGAACAAGGACGCGATGAGCACGATCCGCAACTGCTGGGCCAGGGTTGCCAGCCGGTTCGTGACCGGACTGGGAATGGGTTGAGCCAGATCGAAGAGATTCGCGTCCTGGCGCTGGCAGAAATACTGGGTCTGAAAAAGTTCGGGCAGGCAGACGATGTGGGCGCCGCGCGCCGAGGCCTGGTGGACCTTGTCGATGGCGTGCTGCAAATTTCTGTCGGGGTCGGCCGTGGTGGACATTTGTATCAGTCCGACATTGAATTTCTGCGGCGGCAAGGCGGCTGTCCTCCTGAGAGAAAAATAGAATAACAGTTCCTAGTTTTCAGTTCCCTGATTTCAGTTGGCGGTTGTCAGTGGCAATAGCTTGTGCGGTTCTAGTAGAGTAGTGCAGCATAACTTGGGGGTGAAATTTTGAAACCAGACAACCATGACGGCGCGGGAATGGAGCGCCACTTACACGATCCGATTGAAGACCGGTTGGTTCCACTGGAGCCGCTCGATCTCAGCCAGGTGCGCTCGATTGACGACCTGGTGCGGGCGATGTCCAAAACCGCCTTCACCGGCCGGCAACTGGGTGAAGGCGCCGACGTGCTGGAAGCCATGGCCCGCGACAAGGACTGTTTTGTGGTAATGACCCTGGCGGGGGCGATGACTGTGGCCAAGCAGGGGTTGGTGATCACGGAGTTGATCGATCGCGGCATTGTGAATGCGATCGTCTCGACCGGAGCCTTGATGGCGCACGGACTGGTGGAAGCCACGGGACGCGCCCACTTCCGTTATAACCCCGAAGTTTCTGATGAGGATCTCTACGAGCAGGGCTACAACCGGGTTTACGACACGCTGGAGCCCGAACGCAATCTCGACGACGTGGAAAGGGTCATGTTTGAAGTGCTGGAGCAATGGGACCCCAGCGAGATGCTCTGTTCTTACAAACTCAACCACGCCATTGGACAGTACCTGGCGGAACACGCCAAGGGGCAGCGGGGAATCCTGAAGTCGGCCTTCGAAAAAGGCGTGCCGGTCTTTGTGCCTGCCTTCACCGATTCGGAACTGGGATTGGACGTCGCGCTTTCCAATCGCATGCGGGAGGCGGCGGGACGGCACAAACTGCGCTTTGATCCCTTCGAGGACCTGGAACATTTTGCCTCGACCCTGCTGCGCCAGAAGCGCCTGGGCATCTTTACCATCGGCGGGGGAGTGCCTCGCAACTGGTCGCAGCAGTTCGGGCCGTTTATCGAATTGCGGCACCGGCGCATGGGGGAAAACGTTCCCCTGAAGCGCTATCACTACGGCCTGCGCATATGTCCCGAACCCGTGTTTTGGGGCGGGCTGTCAGGCAGCCCCTATAGCGAAGCCATCTCCTGGGGAAAGTTTGTGCCGCCCGCTGAGGGCGGAAAGTTCGGCGAAGTGTTTGTGGATGCGACCGTGGGTCTGCCCTTGATTGTGGCTGCAGTACTGGAGCGCCTGGGAAAGAACGGGCAGAACCACAAGGCGAAGAAGGAAAAGGAGAAGGTCCTGGCGCGGAAGTAGAAAGCGCGTGGGCGAGACGCCCCGCGACAGCCGGCGCTGCGAAAAACAACGGCCCATTCGCTACTCGCGATGGGCTGTTTTTGCTGTTTAGTCCCTGCGGTTTAATCGAAGATCAGCACGGCCGAGGCAATGACCGTGGTCCACAGGCCGCGCTTGTCGCCAACCGCGGACTGGGTGACGTTGGCGGTGCGGACGATCTTGTTGGAAATGCGATAGATCTCTTTCTTCTCGTCCCAGGAACGGTCGGGGTCGAACTCCACGTTCAAGGTAGTGGCCAGCATCTCCGCGGCCAGTTCTTCGGCGTAGTCACCGGCCGCGTCTTCCGTCTCACCAAAGGAGTGGTGCTCGCTGAGATAGCCGTAGGTATTGCGGTCGGCGGGAATGGCGACGCCGATGCTCGAAGCCAGCAATCGGTGCGGCTCGTGCGTGGAGTTCTCGGCCACCACTGAAAAAACGACTTCGCCCGGGCTCAGGTACTTCAGTCCCGTGGAACGCGGCACGAGCTTGCATTGTGGCGGAAAAATCGAGGAGACTCGAACCAGATTCTGGGCGGCAATGCCAGCGTCCCGTAACGCCAGCTCAAACGAGGTTAGACGTTCGCGATGTTTCCCGACCCCCTTGGTGAAGAAAATCTTCTTGGGGACCATGTCTTTAGACAATTCGAGTTTCCTCCGGAAGTACTTTAGGTAAATTCGCTAAAACATAACATAGGGAGTTGCGCGGACATATGAAAATTCAGGGAATTTAGAAAAAAAAGCCCGGGTGTGTCGAAGTGGATACTTCCGGCGGCAGAAGCGGCCCTACTTGGCTGCGGCCACGGAAAGGACGGAGATGGTATCGCCGTCGGCCTGGCCGGTGACTTTGGCTTGTTTGTCGGCCAGCTTGTCGAGCTCATCGAGGGCGGTCTTGTCGCTGGTGTCCAGCGTGTACACCTTGTCGCCCACCACCAACGCGTACTTGGAACCCTTGCGGATGCAGGCCCGGGTACATTCGGCGTCATCGCCCGCCATCATGTGGTGGGCGCCGCACATGGCGTCACTGACCCTGCCGGTGAAGGCCCGGGGCTTGTTGGCTGCCAGAGCGGAGGACAGCGACAGAGTTACGCCCAGGAACGTGGTTGCGAGGGCGATGGCAAATCTCGAGCGAGTGGAACTCATTCGAACATTTCTCCTTGGGTTGGGCTTTGCAGCGTGTCCTTCCTTTAGATGCCGCGGAGGGACAACACTCTCTTTCCCTATTCCAAAATAATAACGAAAAGGCGGGCGCTATGGGGCGTTTCGGACAGGATGAACACCTTTTAACCGCAAGGGTGCAAAGCAAAACGTTACCGGTCCTACCTTCTGGGATCGAAGCGCAGCGAGATGTCCACGGTTTTGTCCTGGTCCTCGGGGGTTTCGTGGACCGTGATTTTCCATTGGTCGGCGGGATACTGGCCGCTGATGGAGTCCAGGAACTGCCGGGTATAATCTGAATTGTACGTCTCTCCCGCCAGCAGCCTCCATGCCGCCAGCATGCGGTCGGTGGCCTTGCTGTCCAGGCCGCGAACTTCGAGGTCCCCCATCTTGTAGATGCTGCCCTCCTGAAACTGGAAAACGTAACCGACCGCAGAATCGCCATCATTCATTTCAGGAACCGGGCGGATTTTGACGCCCATGTAGCCCCGCGTCCCGTACAGCTTTTTGAGGGCTTCCACATCCTGATCGGCCTGCACGGCGTTTGCCGGTTGACCGGGCTGCAAGTGGATAAGAGCACGCAGCTGCTCCACCGGAAAGACTTCCTTGTAGCCGGAAAGCTCGATCCGGCTGACTTTGTACTGGCTGCCCGGAGTGATAGGAAAGGTGACGTCCACCAGGGTCTCCTCAGGCATCTCCTCTGCCACCTTGGGTTGGGGAGCGCCGACGCTGGCCTTGAGGTAGCCGCGGGCAAGAAATACGGGAAGGAAATTCTTCTCCGACTGCAGCAGAACCCGGCTGCGCAGGTAATCCTGACCGGAAAGCCTCCGGGCGGCAGCCTCGAGTTCAGGCAGTTCAGCCGGGCTGGCGCCGCTGAAACCGATCTTGCGCACGATGATGGGCTGGCCCGTAATGCTGAACTCGAAGGCTTCCCTGGGGCCATCCTCCGGGCCGGCGCGCAGATAGTCGACGCGCCCCCGCAGCTTGAGTTCGATGGCGATGACCTGCAAAGCCTCGGAAACCTCATCGGCGAGGTCTCCGGTCACCGGCAGTTGGCCCTGGAAAAGAGGCACGCGGGCGCGCAGCTTATCGAACAATTCCTGATCGGAAAGCCACACGAAGTTCTCAAACCGCACGGGCACGAAAGGATTGTTGTCCGTGACCTGCAAGGCCAGTTTCATGCCTTGGGGACCGAACTGGAAGGTGTAGGCAACGTCACTGAACGCGCCCGTTTCTCCCAGGTGACGGCTCACGCTCTTGAAGTCATCCTCAGTGACGTTTTGGCCGGGTTGCAGGCCGGTGGCGGCGATGATCTGCTCCGGGGTGTAACGATTCGAGCCCGTCACGCTGATGGAGATGAGCCTGGACGAGGAAGGAAGTTGGGAAGACTTGCGGGCCTGGGCCGAAAGCAGACAGGCGCAGGCCACCAGAAGGACTGGGAGGGTCCGTTTCACTGCCGCGATTCTAACCCAAGAGCACGTAGGGGCGGGCGCCCTCGCCCGCCCGGCGGAGCGCAGCTCCGCGGTTTTGCGTAACCTGAAACCGAGGCGAGCTTCGCTCGCCCCGCCCGGACGAGGCGTCCGGGCCTACGCGGTTTGCGGTGCAATCAACGCTTCGCGGCCACCACGGCGTCCACCGCCTTGATCTTGACCGTGGTGTCGATGAACGCCAGGGCGGCGCGGCTGAGAGCTTTGTCTTTGCGGAACACCAGGGCCAGGTCGCGGCGAATCGGGGCCTCCGCCATTGGGATGGCGACCAGCACTTTGGCCTGTACGTCTTCCTGCACATTCGAGCGCGCGATGAAGCCCACGCCGACGTCGGCGGCGACGAACCGTTTCAGCAGTTCGCTGGAATCCAGCTCCATGGCGTACTGCGGCTTCAGTTTGTTTTCGTGGAAGAGGTCCTCCAGAGCGTCCCGCGTGTGTCCGGCCTTGGGCATGACCAGGGGGAACTTCGCGACTTCGCCGATGGGTGCGGATTTCAATTTCGCCAGGGGATGCTGCGGAGGCGCGATAACCACCAACTCATCGCGATGAATCAGCACCACCGTCAGGCGGGGGTCAGTCACCGGCATGGACATGAAACCAAAGTCCACCGAATTGTCGATCACCGATTCCAGGATCTTGCCGTAATCGGCGCGAGTGATGTTGACGGCCACGTCCGGGTATTGCTTCTTGAACTCGGCAAAGACTTCGGGAAGGATGTGCAGGCAGGTCCCTTCATTGGCGCCCACGATGATCTCGCCCCGGGGCACGCGCTCAGTTTCTGCAATCGCGACCAGGACCGCCTTGCGGGCTTCAAGAATTTCTTCAGCATATTTCTGGAAGAGCTTGCCGGAGGCGGTGATGGAGACTTTTCCGCCGGAGCGGTCGAGCAGCTTGGCGCCGACTTCTTCCTCCAGGGCCCTGATCTGCGATGAGATCGCCGGCTGGGTGCGGAAGCGTTTTTCCGCGGCGCGCGAGAAGGAGCTGTGCCGCGCCACCTCAAGAAACGTTTCTAGCTGTTCAAAGTCCATAAGGACAGTGGTCAGGCGCACACGACTGGCACCTGGCGGGTTGAAATTAGCCTAAGCGTCCCGTTTCCGGGACGGGCCGGACCTCAAGGGCCAGGTTATGCCCCCCACTCATTTCGCAAAGAACGCGAAATGAATGGGGCACCGCTTCTAATTGCTTGAAACCAAACCCAACCGGCATAAGCCTGGGTTATCCGAGCCATAAAAACAATATATTTCCTTGCACAGGCTGCGTCCCTTTACATTTACCTCCGGCTTACACAATGCGAGATTGTAGCAGGCAGGTTAACTTCCCTTAAAATGCGGCACTTAGCGGGCCGCGTCCCTGCCGCATGTGTCGCGTGCCTGCCATCAGGAAAGAATCTGAAAGGAACTGTTCATGGCTGACCCGAAGACCGTTCTGGAGTTTGTGAAGAAGAACGGGGTCAAGATGTTCGATCTGCGCTTTACCGATTTGCCCGGACTGCAGCACCATGTTTCCTATCCCATCGACCAGTTGAGTGAGGCCTCATTCGACGAAGGTTTCGGCATGGACGGTTCCTCGATCCGGGGCTGGGCGGCGATCCACGAAAGCGACATGCTGCTGATGCCGGACCCGAACTCGTTCATCCTCGATCCTTTCACCGAGATTGCAACCTTGGTGATGGTCTGCGACGTGGTGGACCCGGTGACCAAGCAGCGCTACGACCGCGACCCGCGTTACATCGCCAAGAAAGCGGAAATGTATCTGGGTTCGACTGGTCTCGCGGACACTGCCTATTTCGGCGCGGAGGCCGAATTCTTCATCTTCGACAACGTGCGCTTCGATCAGCGCGAGCAGCACGGCTTCTACTTTATCGACGCGGAGGAAGGACGCTGGAATTCCGGCCGGGTGGAGAACAACCAGGGATACCGCCCGCGCTACAAGGAAGGTTATTTCCCGGTGCCCCCCACCGACCATTACCAGGACCTGCGCAGCGAGATGGTGATGACCATGCAGAACTGCGATCTGGAGGTGGAGTGCCACCACCACGAAGTCGCCACCGGAGGACAAACCGAAATCGACCTGAAGTTCGATTCGCTGGTGCGCTCCGCCGACCACATGATGCTCTACAAGTACATCGTGAAGAATGTGGCCAACCAGTATGGCAAGACGGTGACTTTCATGCCCAAGCCGATCTACGGCGACAACGGCAGCGGCATGCACACCCACCAGTCGCTTTGGAAGGGTGGCAAGCCCCTGTTTGCCGGCGATGGCTATGCCGGCATATCGCAGATGGCGCTCTGGTATATCGGAGGCCTGATCAAGCACGGTCCAGCGCTGGCGGCCATCATTGCCCCGACCACGAATTCATATAAGCGCCTAGTGCCCGGATTCGAAGCGCCGGTGAACCTGGCCTACTCGCGGCGAAACCGCTCAGCGGCATGCCGCATCCCGATGTATTCGGCGTCACCCAAAGCCAAGCGGGTAGAGTTCCGCCCGCCAGACCCCAGTTGCAACCCGTACATGGCATTCGCGGCAATGATGATGGCCGGCCTCGATGGAATCGAAAACAAGTTGGACCCCGGCCAGCCGCTGGACAAAGACATCTACGACCTGGGTCCGGAAGAGCTGGCCAAGGTACCATCCATGCCGGGCTCCCTCGAAGATGCCCTGGATGCGCTGGAGCGCGACCACGCCTTCCTGCTCAAAGGCGACGTATTCACCGAAGAGCTGCTGAGCACCTACGTGGAATATAAGCGCACCAAGGAAGTGGACGCAGTCAGGCTGCGCCCCCATCCGTATGAGTTTGCCCTCTACTACGACATCTAAGCAACGTGTGGCCAATGTTGGTGTGGGTCGGACACTCCTGTCCGACGCTTTTGACTTTGCCTTTGATTTTGACTTGAACAACCTGGGGCTGGATTCCAAAGTCAAAATCAAAGCCAACAGCGTCGGACAGGAGTGTCCGACCCACACGGCCTACGGGCCGACTAAGGAGCTGACGCGGTAAATGTCGGGTTCTGCCGCTCGGATCGCGCTTGCGCCTCCAGGCGGATCAGCCTTGCCTGGTCGGGCGTGAAGAGCAACGTCCCCATCATCAGTTGCCGCACCTGATTCACTTCCCACCGCGGCAGCATGATTCCCTTGTCGGAGTGGCTGTTCGAACCCAGGAGCAGATGACCGAGTTCGTGGGCCATCACACAACCCAAAATAGTGGGGAGTTCGAACTCAGCGTCGTCCCTTTTGGCGCGCCGAAACGCAAACTCGTAGTACACGCTGGCGAGAACGGGATGGACGGCAAAGCCAAAGACACTGTCCTGGAACTTGTCCAGAACGGGTGCGGGAAGAATGCGCATCCGGATGTCGGCAGCCTCAGGCGCTTTCTGGCAGGGGTCTTGGAGGCTAACGGTGGATGGCCCAACTGAACACTCCAACCAGGATGCCCGCAAGCCAGCCTGCCCAAGGATTCGTCCAGCTTCGCGTTCGGCAGCGGCCAGAATCGCGGGAGAGGCCTGAGAGTAGTTAGCCACCAAGACGATGATCGTAGGCGGCTCGTCCTGGCTGGCCAAAGCAGTTTCCGAAAAGGCAACTCCCATGGCCCCAATCATGGCGGCCATGAACCCGAAGCTGGCCCCGGCTAATATCCGCGTTTGCATGTCGTCCTCCTCAGCGCGGGTGGCGCGGTGAGGGGCGACAGTGGACTTTGGGTGCGACTACCTCAATACAGGGACGCTCGATTGATAGTCAGAAGAAGGTCAAAAGAAAGTCAGAGGCCAACTTGCTAGAAATAGTGCGGTTGGAGGATTGAGTCAGTCGACGGAAGCGGCTTAGAGCTCAGCTTGTGGAAGATGCGTTCGGTGCTAGACTGGCGAGACTTGAGGCGAACTTCTGTGGAAGTATCTGTTCCTTCCCCTCGCTTAATCCGGTTCGGAACCTTCGAAGTTGACCTTACGGCGGGAGAACTTCGCAAGAGCGGGTTGAAACTGAAACTCACGGGCCAGCCCTTTCAGGTTCTAGCCATCCTGCTCGATCGACCCGGCGAAGTGGTGACCCGGGAGGAATTACAGAAGCGACTGTGGCCGGACACGTTTGTCGATGTTGATCACAACCTGAACACGGCCATTAACAAGATTCGCGAGGTGCTGGGCGACTCGGCGGAAAGCCCGCGCTTTGTGGAAACTTCGCCGCGACGAGGCTATCGCTTTATCGCCCCGGCCGACGGCCCCAGGGTTCCCGCAACACCAGCCGAGCAGTCCGGCTCAGGCGTGCGGCGAGAGTCAGGCATACCCACCTGGGTCGTGCGAATTTCGATCTTGTGCGTTGTGATTTTGTTACTTGCGGCCTCCGGCCTTTTCATTTATCAGCGCCGGCGAGCTCCAACCGCGACGACTCAGAGGGCGCTCACTCGCCTTACCTTTGACGAGGGACTACAGATCGGCGCTACCTGGTCACCAGATGGCCGCTTCATAGCCTACAGTTCCGATCGTGGGGGCAAGTTCGACATCTGGGTACAAGCAGGTCGGCGGCGGCGACCCGGTGCAGATCACCAGAGCGCCGGGTCAAGACTGGCAGCCAGACTGGTCGCCCGACGGGAAGAACATCGCCTACCGCTCGGAAGATGGTGAGGGCGGTCTGTTTGTCGTACCCGCGCTTGGTGGTGAAGGGCTGGAAAAAAGAATCGCGACCTTCGGATATCGTCCTCGCTGGTCGCCCGATAGTTCACAGATCCTGTTCCAGACGGCACAAGTCTACGGTCTCAACCGGATTTATGTGGTGGATCTTGACGGGAGTGCGCCGCGGGAAATTGCAGCGGAGTTCTTATCGCGCAAAGCGGTCGGGCTCTGGAGTAGTGCTTTGTCTGCTGCTTGGCATCCCGACGGCAAGAGAGTTTCCATCTGGCTGGGACAAGAACAACCGAGCCCCAGCTTTTGGACACTGCCCATTGCTGGGGGCGCCGCGGTCAAGTCGACACTTCCTTCACATCTCGTCAAACAGTTCGAAGACGTCGCTGTCGCCGGTGTGGAGCAAGAGGGGGGGAAGATTCCACGTTCTCCTGGGCGCCTTCGGGAAACGCGATTTATTTCGAGCGTACATCCCGAGGTGTCCAGAACATCTGGAAGATGATCGTCGATCCGGAAACGTTACAGGGCACCGCGATCGAGCGCCTGACCACCGGCCCTGGCCGTGACACAGACCTCGCTATTTCCGCCGGCGGCAGGATGGCGTTTACTGCCGAGACCCGACATATCCGGGCTTGGGTCTTTCCATTCGACGCCACCCGTGGCCGGCTGACCGGCGCTGGGCAGGCTTTGACCCCGCCTGCTCTGAAGGTTGCAGGGGGGCTAGGTCTGACTCGGGATGGCAGCAAACTGGCCTTCTCCGGTAACCGTTCCGGCAAATTGGACCTCTGGCAGAAATCTCTGATAGACGGTCGCGAGTCTCCCATCGCGGTGGACGACTACGATCGGCTGGGGCTCCGGTGGTCTCCCGATGATACCCGCCTGGCGTACACTCGCACCAATGCAGGAGGTAGCCAGGTGATGCTCTGGTCCAGCCAGAGCCGCAACGAAGAACCGCTCACAACCTTTACCCAAACTTTCTGGGGGGTGGGGGATTGGTCTCCCGATGGCAAGTGGATCCTGGTATCGCGTGCCGACGGCCCCACCAGCCAAGCAGAAATCCTGGCGTTACCTGTGGCCGCCGCGCCTGCAGCGGAAACGGCGTCACGAAAAATTGCTTCCAGCCCGGGCGCCGCTCTCTGGCAGGCTTACTTCTCTCCCGACGGACGATGGATCGTCTTCGAAGCCGCAACCAGGTCGCCCACGAAAGGGGAATCCAGACTCTACGTAGTGCCTGCTGCGGGCGGAACGTGGACCCGCCTTCTCGAAGGCGAGCATTGGGACGACAAGCCTCGCTGGTCTCCCGACGGACACATGATTTACTTCGTCTCTAATCGTGGGGGCTCTGTCAATGTGTGGGGAATTCACGTCGATGCGTCCAAAGGGAAGCCAGTTGGAGAACCCTTCCGCGTGACGGCATTCGAAACTCCTGCCCTGATGCTCGCATCCCCGATCGATACAGTGGAGCTTTCCATCACTCAAGACCGCCTCGTGCTGAACTTGGGAGATCTTTCCGGCAGCATCTGGGTGCTGGATAATGTGGGGCCGTAGCCCCCACGGCGTGATGTTCTCGGGACAGCCTGCGGGACGCCGCCGCTGCTACTAAGAATCCACTAGGAGCACGGGGACCGAAAAAAAGCCCAGCAAACTGCCGGGCCTTTCTATCTTAAAGTAGAGGGGTTTAGACCGGGCTGCTGACCGCGGTTCGCTCTGGGCGGGTTGGAAACCTTTCCATCTCCAGGTCGCGGGCCGGCTTCACTTCCTTGACCTCGGGCAGGCCGAGGACGATGGCTCCCAGCGTGGAGTTCGACTTCTCCAGCACCATCAGCAGATATTTTTGAGCTACGGCACGATCGGAAGGATGAATGAGTTTCCACCAGCGCCGAATGGACTCCTGGACCTCAACTGTGTTCTTGTCCCCTTCGACCATGGCATCGACGAGCTTGTAGACCTTGCTCTTGACCGCTTGGTAGGAGATAGAGACCTCCTGTGGCATTGTCCACCCCCGGTGTGGTCTCTCATTGCAATACGCGGGCCAAACGTATCCCCAAGCGTTATTGGGACTTAGTCCAAGGATTGATTCTAGTTGTTGGAGGAATAGAAAAATTTGATATGAATTTCCGTAGAACAAGCTTGGCAGCGAGGTCAGAAGAAATCGTTTGCAGCGGCTGAAAAACCCTCGCTTATTTCTGGCTCAACTGCTTTTCGACCGCGGAAACCACCTCGGTCGAATCCGGAGTCACAGCCGACTCGAAACGCTGCACCACGTTCCCGTTTCGGTCCACCAGGAATTTCGTGAAGTTCCACTTGATGTCGCCTGCGATCGATGGGCCGGTCTGCCGGGTGAGGTACTGGTAGAGCGGCGTCTGGTCATCACCCTTAACCGACACTTTGCTATACATCGGAAAGGTCACGTTGTACTTGCGGGAACAGAAAGTCTTGATCTCTTCATTTGTGCCGGGTTCTTGACTGCCGAAATTGTTGGCGGGGAAGCCCACGATGACGAAGCCCTGGTCCTTGTACTTCTCATACAAAGACTCCAGCGCGCTGTATTGCGGGGTGTAGCCGCAGCGGCTGGCGACGTTGACCACCAGGACGACCTTGCCCCTAAAATCCGCCAGCGGCATGGGTTTGCCATCGATGGATGGTAGCGTGAAATCGTAAATGTTTGCCGCGAAAGCGGATCCAGCCATAACCATCGCCAGTCCCAGAACAAGAGATACGTGGACACTTCGCTTGCGCACAGCCTTCATTACAGTCTCCTTGTGGCGCTGCTGAACGTCCGAACGGGCTGAGAACGAGAATACCGGAGGGGACCGCGGCGCGCAACGGGTTACAATGTGGCGCCCTGATGGGCGACGGATTCCTGTCAGTGGGGTAAAACTTCGCGCGGAGGCTTCATGAAGCAGGCGCTGCTGTGGATGTTTCTATGTCTGACCCTGTCGGTCGTACTTTCAGCACAAACCGAGCCAGCACAACCTGCTGTCAGTCATGACAGTTCAGAGCGGATGTTCCTCCCCCGCGACACCTTCTGGGGTTACGGGCAGTTTGATCTGGCGCCTCCCCATAACGAAATTGATCCCAACATCTGCCGCGCCGACGCGGGAATTTCAGGCGGCGTCAATGATCCCTGCAACGCCTTCGCGCGCTACATGATTTCGGGATATATAGAAGCCCATCCCTTTGGCCGCGGACAGTTCCGCAGGTTTTTCCTCTTCGGAGAGCCCCGCTTCCTGTTCGGCAAAAATCTTCCGCAAACACTCTATACCTGGTCGATGGCTGCCATCGGACTGGAAAGCTCGTGGGGCGGAGGACTCTACCTGGGCAAGGGTTTCGAAATGCGTGTGACCCAGCACTTCCTGTTTACCCGCTTTGGCGCGCGCGACCAGCACCTGGGTGGGGCGGATCTTGGGCCCAACGGGCCCTGGGGCCGTTACAACACCATCGGGGTGCGGAAATATTTCGGGACCAGGCGGTATTGAGGGTATGCTGAAATTCCGAGCCTAGCGTCTTGCCTCCATCGAAACTGCCAAATGAGCTGACCGGGATGAACGCCGATCCCGGGCAAAACAGCCGGGCTTTGCCCGGCCTGGGCGGGTCAGAGACCCGCCCCCACACCGGAGGTGGATTTCGCAATCCTGACCTTGCCAAACTGAATCTGGAGCGAGTGTGCGGGCGGCTGTCGCCTGGGCTGGCCGCGGCACTGCCTGGGTTGCTGGCGGAGGCCCCTGATCCCGATGGCGCCCTGCTTCTGTTTGAGCGCTTGTGCGAGTCTGAAGAAATCGTGCGCCTGCTGGAACAGCATAACTTTCTGGCGCACTACGCCATTGTGGTTTTCGGTCACAGCCGGTTTCTGGGCGAGACCCTGGTCCAGAACACTGACCTACTGCCATCCTTTCTGCGGGAGAAGAATTTTGACCGCAGCTTTTCCCAGGAAGAATTTCATGAAAGCCTGGCCCGCTTCCGGGCGCGCTCACTGGATAGCGATGTCGCGCTGACCCTGGCGCGCTTCAAGCGGCGCGAGTATGTCCGCATCATGCTGCGCGATGCGCTGAAGATCGCGCCCCTGGCTGAGACCACCGCGGAAATCTCGGCCCTCGCCGATGTGCTGATCGAAGAGGCCCTGCGCGAGGCGGACAGCAAGCTGCAGCGGCGCCACGGCACACCGCAGCATCTCGATACCCTGGGCCGGCGAGTGGACACGCCCTTTGCCATCCTCGCCCTGGGCAAACTGGGAGGCAACGAGCTCAATTACAGCTCCGACGTGGACCTGATGTACATCTACGGCGATGGCGAGGAGCCGCCCCAGTCGCCGGTTTCCAATCGCGAATACTTCATCCGGCTGGCCCAGCACACTACCGACATCCTTTCGCGGATCACCGGAGATGGACCGGTATTCCGCATCGACCTGCGCTTGCGCCCGCAGGGCGGGGAAGGCGAGTTGGCCATTCGCCTGTCACAGGCGCTGGCATACTACGCTGAAACCGCGCACGACTGGGAGCGCCAGGCCCTGATCAAAGTCCGGCACGCGGCCGGAGACACCGGCCTGGCGCGCGACTTTATTCGGGCGGTGCAGCCGCACGTTTACACCGAGCAAGTGAATTTTGCCGCCATCAAAACCGCTCTGGTGGCGCGCGAGAAGATGCAGAAACGGCGCCAGTTGGGAAAGACGCTAGGGCAGCCGGAACCGACCATCGATGTGAAGATCGATCGCGGGGGCATCCGCGATATTGAGTTTCTGGTGCAATGCCTGCAGCGGGTGTATGGCGGTGCCGAACCCTGGCTGCGCTCCGGCGGAACTTTGTTCTCGCTGCACAAACTCCACGACAAGGGCCACATCACCGGCAAGGAATTTCACGACCTCACCAGCGCCTACGAATTCCTGCGTCACCTGGAACACAGGCTGCAGCTGCGCCAGGGGCAGCAGATCCACCGTTTACCGGCGTCTGAGCCCGATCTCCGCGTGCTGCAACGGACCATGGAAGGCTATGCGCCAGGGGAACACCGGTCGGGCGATCTGGCGTCGCTGGTGCAACGGCGCATGGCGACGGTGGCCGAGATTTACCAGCGCATCGTCTATCAGCAGCAAAACCGCGGCAGGCAACAGTTGCCCGGCGTGGAATTCAAATTACTGAGCACCTTCGAACCGGCGGTGGCCGACCCCTCCAGCCAGCAGATTCTTGAGAGGCTAGCGGCGGATGCCCCCGCCCTCTATGAACATGTCGGCCGCAGCGATTTGAACCCGCAAGCGCGCAAGCAGCTCTACCGCTTTCTGGGTTCGGCATTCGGCAGTTCGCAACGCTATTCCACCGTGCTGCAGCACCAGGAGGGAATGCGTCGCGCCCTCGTCCTGTTCGAAACCAGCGACTACCTGACTGAGATCCTCATTCGCCATCCTGAGGAAATTGTCACTCTTGCCGAGCTGGAAGAAGTCCCTCACGCCGGCGGAAGGTATCTGTTCGAAAGATCTCTCGGGCTCAGCGAAACTGCCCGCGATCCGGTGTTTGCATATCTGGCCGACTCACCGGCCCCTTACGCGGAAAAGCTGGCCATGCTGCGGCAGCACTTCAGACACCGTGCGTTTGTGGTCGGAGCGCGAGATGTTATCGAGTTGCGCGAGGTGTACGAATCGTTCGAAGCCACCACGGCGGCCGCGGAAGACGTGATGGCAACCGCGGTTCGCTTGGCCGGCGCGGAGGGCTTGGCCGTAATGGCGGTCGGCAGGCTGGGAAGCGGAGAATTCGATTTGTTGTCGGATGCCGATGTCCTGTTTGTCTGCGGGGAAGGCAGCGACCGCATAGCCCTGACCAAGTCCGCAGAACAGATGATGCATGCGCTCGCGGCCTACACCCGGGACGGAACTGTGTTTCCGGTGGACGCGCGCTTGCGCCCGCGGGGCGGCGAAGGCGAACTGCTCTCCACTCCGGCACAGCTGGCAGCCTATTTCGAACACGAGGCCCAGGCCTGGGAAGCGCTGATGTACACCAAGCTGCGTTTTCTCGCCGGATCTCAAACCCAGGGCGAACACGCTCTGGCGATGCTGAAGATATTGTTCGCAAGGTTTGCCGCCGATCCCGGCTTCGCCCAGGCGGTGCGAGAAATGCGGGAGAAACTGGAAAGCGCAGAAGGACCCGGCAAGAGCCTTAAGTCTTCGCCGGGGGCGATCTATGACATCGACTTCATTACCAGCTTTCTACTGGTGAAGCACGCTGTGGCTGACAAGCAGGGAAGTTTGCGTGACCGCCTGTGGCGCTGTGCCACCTCCGGAGTGCTGGACAAAAGCGATGCGGGAGTGCTCGACCATGCCGCGGAATTGCTGCGCACGGCGGAACACGTGGCCCGGCTGGTCGTCGGACGGTCCGGCAAGTGGCTACCCGCCACCGAACACGGCCGCAAGATCACCGAGAAGCTGACGGCCCAGATTCTGGAACGCGAATTTCCCGACGGCCTGGAGGTCGAGTTGGAGCGAACCTTCTGCGAGGTGCGGGCAATCTACGAGCGGGTGTTCGAGGAGTAGCAGCATTGCGTGGCGCTGGCGCCCGCGCCACACGGGCCAATCAGCTCCGGTGCAAGGTGTACGCGCCAACCGGTGCAGGGCGGCGGCCACGTTGGATCAGCCAGATAATCAGGGCAACAATGCCGCCGAGAAAGAGGAACGGTAGCAGGAAGATCAGAAAGATCCATGCGCCGCCTCCTCCAACGGTTGTGACATCGCCGGCCACGCTGGCCTGTGGGTCGCGGCGCACGGTCCCGCCAATTGCAGTCAGGTCGCCGCCCACCTGCGCGCCGCTTTCCACTCGGGTGTTGCCGCCGATGGCTGTGACGTCCCCGGAAATCGAAGCGCCTGACTCCGCGAATACGCTTCCGGCAATGGCGGTGACGTCGCCGGATGACTGCCCCCGGATGTGAATCGAGCAGCCGATGCAGGTCACATCGCCGACTCGTTCGCCCGACTCAATGCGAATGTCGCGATTGAACTGGGTGCGGTCAGAATTGTCGTTCGCCGCCTGACTGTTGTAGGGCGCTGCCAGAATCGCAAGGATACAAAAGGCTGGGAGGAGAGAGAACCGGGTCATGAAGGTCTCCTGAGAATCGCTTGCGAACAGTATAAGCCGCTTTGCGCTTCGTGGAAACGAACCGGAACGTGTGGCTCGGACACTCCTGTCCGACGCTTTTGACTTTGACTCTGGTGTTGTTTGGTCTTGCCGTCCCAGAACATGGTTGAGAGTTTTGAGTGCAGACTCAAAGTCCAAGGCGTCGGACAGGAGTGTCCGACCCACACGAGCCCTCCCACACACGCCCTAGTGCTTCGATTTCAGCGAGTAGTTTCTTACCACCCCGAAGCCGGTGACGCCGATGTGAACGATGGAAATCCAGCGTTCGATCTTGTGGTGATTGGCGCGATGCATCCAGTAGGACAGGCCGACCGAGGCCAGCGTTCCCGCCGCCTCCAGGCTGGCGAAGGCCGCGGAATTATTGACGATGTCATCTGGGATCAGAATTTCTTCGCGTCCCCGCGCCAGAAAATTGCGGGTGGAGGCATAGTCTAGTCCGCGGAAGACGGCGACCCCGGAGAACAGAAGAATATTAGTGCGGTCCCAGAAGGCGTGGGGCGGAGCGTTAGATGGAGCATCCGGTGCCGGCACGGATGCCGACTTTTGGTCTGGCGGTAGGGGTTGCTGGGCCTGGGCGGACGCGGCGGCCAGGAAGCAGATTGCGAAAAGGAATGTCCGGAACGAATTCCGGCCACGGAAGAAATTACGGGACATTCGGGCATTGTAGCGGCAATTCCAGGCCGAGCTTTGCTCGGCTGGGCAGGTGCGACACCTGCCCCTACGTAACCAGCGATGTCCACGTGGTTCGTGGACTGTCGCCGTCCGGCAGCTAACCTTTATAATTGATCGTTTCGACCGACAATTGTTAACCATCAAGTGCGGAGGGTTTAATGGCGGCTTCCTATAACGGTGTTCCTGTGCCTGCAAGTGGCGCCGGGATTCGCTACAGCGACGGGACCTACCAGGTCCCCGATAATCCCATTGTGCCTTTCATCGAAGGCGACGGTACGGGACGCGATATCTGGAAGGCTTCGGTGCGAGTGTTCGATGCGGCCGTGGAAAAGGCCTATAAGGGCAAGCGCCGCATCGCCTGGTACGAAGTTTTTGCCGGCGAGAAGGCAATGTCGAAATTCAATACCTGGCTGCCGGATGACAGCGTGGCTGCCATCCGCGAGTTCCGCGTAGCCATCAAGGGTCCGCTTACCACCCCGGTGGGTGGCGGTATCCGGTCGCTGAACGTCGCCCTGCGGCAGATCCTGGATCTCTATTGCTGTGTACGCCCGGTGAAGTATTACAAAGGCGTGCCCTCGCCGGTGAAGCATCCCGAACGCATGGATGTAGTTATCTACCGCGAAAATACGGAAGACGTTTATGCCGGCATTGAGTGGGAGCAGGGAACGCCGGAGGCGGCGCGGCTGATCGAATTTCTCAACAAAGACATGCTGAAAGGCGGCAAAAAGCAGGTGCGTCTGGATTCCGGAGTGGGCATCAAGCCCATTTCAATTACCGGGACCAAGCGCCTGGTGCGCATGGCCATCAAGTTTGCGTTACAGGACGGGCGCAAGAGTGTGACCCTGGTGCACAAAGGCAATATCCAGAAGTTTACCGAGGGCGCGTTCCGCAAATGGGGCTACGAGCTGGCCACCGAAGAGTTTCG
Organism: Terriglobia bacterium; assembly: GCA_963803605.1. GTDB lineage: Bacteria > Acidobacteriota > Terriglobia > Terriglobales > Acidobacteriaceae > JAIQFF01. Next base: position 60,055 of record CAWDNG010000014.1, on the reverse strand, counting down.
CGGCCAGGTCGTCACCGAGCGCGAGAGCTGGATTCTCGACAACAAAGATAAGAACCCCAACCTTTCGGTCGAGCAGAATGCCGCGCTGGTCGAGCCCGGCATGGAGTTTGCCACCGAAGACTTTCGCCAGTCGGTTTATAAGGAAGTGAAGCAGGTCCTGGATTCGATCTATGCCACGCATGGCAGGGGCGCCTGGAAAAAGAAACTCATGATCAACGACCGCATTGCCGATTCTATTTTCCAGCAGGTGGTGACCCGGGCGGACGAGTATTCGGTCCTGGCCTGCCCCAATCTGAACGGCGACTACATCTCCGACGCGTGCGCCGCTCAGGTAGGTGGGTTGGGCATCGCGCCCGGCGCCAATATCGGCGACGGCTTTGCCTGTTTCGAGGCCACCCATGGGACTGCGCCCAAGTATGCGGACAAGGATGTCATCAATCCGGGTTCGGTGATTCTTTCCGGAGCAATGATGCTGCGCTTCCTCGGCTGGAACGAAGCCGCCGACCTGGTGGAACGTGGACTGGAGCGCACCATCGAACAGAAGAAAGTTACCTATGACTTTGAGCGGCTGATGGAAGGCGCTACCAAGGTCAAGACCAGCGAGTTTGCCAATTACATCATCGAGAACATGGGCGCGGGCGTGCTGACCGCGGCCGATTGATTTCTAACCACCGGGACGCAGAAGACACCGAGGCTTAGGGGTTTTAGGTTTTACCTCTGTGCCCTCTGTGTCCTTCGTGGTTAACTAGGTTTAGAAAGGTCATTCATGCGAAAGAAAGTGACAATTGTTGGCTCCGGAAACGTAGGCGCAACCGCGGCTCACTGGATCGCTTCCAAGGAACTGGCGGACGTGGTGCTGATCGATATCATCGAAGGCGTGCCCCAGGGCAAAGGGCTGGACTTGCTGGAAGCCATGCCGATCGAGAAGCGCGATTCTTACGTGCTGGGCACGCAGGATTACGCTGATACCGCGAACTCTGACGTCGTCGTGGTCACTGCCGGCATCCCGCGCAAGCCCGGCATGAGCCGCGACGATCTGCTCAACACCAACCACAAGATCATGAAAGACGTTGTGGGCAAGGTGGTGCAGCACTCGCCCAATTGCATTCTGATCATCGTCTCGAACCCTCTTGATGCCATGGCCCAGGCGGCTTACAAGATGGCCGGTTTCCCGCGTGAGCGAGTGATCGGCATGGCTGGCGTGCTCGACTCGGCGCGCTTCCGAACATTTATCGCGCAGGAACTAAAAGTCAGCGTGGAGAACGTGACCGCATTCGTGCTGGGCGGACACGGCGACACCATGGTCCCTCTGCCGCGCTATTCGACCGTCGCCGGCATTCCAATCACCGAATTGATGGACGCAGCCACGGTAGAGCGCCTGGTGCAGCGCACCCGTGACGGCGGAGCGGAAATTGTGAAGTATCTGAAAACTGGGTCGGCTTACTACGCTCCGTCGGCGGCCGCGACTGAGATGGTGGAGGCGATCATCAAGGACAAGAAAAAGATTCTGCCTTGTGCCGCTTATCTTCAAGGCGAATACGGGATCAACGGATTGTATGTCGGTGTGCCCTGCAAACTGGGAGCAAAAGGACTGGAGCAGATCATCGAAATCAAACTGACTCCCGAAGAAAAAGCCGCGCTGGACAAGAGCGCTGCGGCGGTGAAAGAGTTGGTGGCCGTGATTGGGGTGTGATCCGCCAGCAAGGCATAGTTGCATCTGGATAGTGCCTTAAATACAAAGTCAGATTTATGACCATCGCGGAGCTTCTACCCTATCAAGATAAAACCGTGATTCTGAATCTCCACGACGGGGAAGTTGCCACGTAAAGATTGCATTCGTTGATTTCGAGAACGAAGACATCATCGTGGACATCATTCACACTAATAATCCAGGGCAGTATCAAGGTCAGAGTGATTGGGCGTACAGCGTTCGAGCCTCCGAATATTATGTTCGTGAGCGAAAGTTCAAGCGAACTCGCTCCCATCGCGCGGAGTTGACCATAGTCATTGACCATGGTATAAATTAAAACAGAATGAAGGAAGTCGCCATCTCGGAGTTCAAAGCCAAGTGTCTGGGCATGCTGGAAGAGGTGCGCAAAACCGGCAAACCGATTCGCGTAACCCGCTTTGGCAAACCCGTTGCTGAAGTGGTGCCTCCTACTCCTCAACCCCGCCCCAAAAGCTGGTTGGGATGCCTGGCGGGAAGCATAGAGATCGTGGGAGACATTGTCGGCCCTACCGGCAGTTTTGATGACTGGGAAGCGTTTCGGGAATGAAACTGCTCTTAGACACTCACATCTGGATTTGGAGTGTCGGCGACCCTCAGCGGTTGAGTCGCCGCGTCGCGAAGGCATTGCAAGACGTTCAGAACCAACTCTGGTTGTCTCCCGTCAGCATCTGGGAAGCGCTGCTTCTCCATCGCAAGGGGCGCCTCAAAGTACCTGAGGGTTTTTTAACCTGGGTGACGCGCGCCCTGACTACGATGCCACTCACCGAGGCCCCTCTGAACTTTGAGGTTGCCGCCGCGCTGACAGAGGTCAGTTTGCCGCATGCTGATCCCGCTGACCACTTCCTTGCGGCGTCTGCGAAAGCTTTCGGCCTGACGCTCATTACGTCCGACCGCAATCTGATCCGCACCAGGGAAATTTCTGTAATGGAAAATTGAGGGATTACACCCGCTCAATCACCACTGACTTCACCGCCGCATCCTTCAGCGGCTTGTCCTGGCGATTGCGCGGGGTGGCAACGATTTTTTCCGCCACGTCGTAGCCTTCCACAACTTCTCCAAAAATTGTGTGTTTGCCAGTGAGCCATCCCGTGGGTGCAACGGTGATGAAGAACTGCGAGCCGTTGGTGTTGGGGCCGGAGTTGGCCATCGCCAGCTTGCCCGGCTTGTCGAACTTGTGCGGCGAGCCCTTGGTTTCATCCTCGAACTGGTAGCCGGGCCCGCCGAAGCCGGTGCCCGCCGGGTCGCCGCCCTGGATCATGAAGTCGGGAATCACGCGATGGAAAATCGTGCCGTCGTAGAGGCGGTCTTTGCTCTTCTTGCGACTGACGGGGTGGGTCCACTCGCGCTTGCCTTCGGCCAGCTCGGTGAAGTTGGCTACGGTTTTGGGCGCTTCCTTTTCGAAGAGGCGGCAGACGATGGTGCCTTCACTGGTATCGAAGATGGCGTAGGTACCGGGTTGACGGGGCATTGGATTCCTTTCACTTGCAAAAATGCGAGGCCAGGATGCCCTCGCGACAGCCGGAGCCTGCCCTGAGCGAAGTCGAAGGGCCGGCGCTACTTTGGAGCCGGAGCGGCTGGCTTCTTGACTGCCGGCTTGGCCGTTGTTGCTGTATGTGGCCTGGCTGGAGCGGCCCCGCCTTTGGTGATGACGATGTGAACGATCTTGACCGGGCGATAGGGCCGGTCGTTGGCGTCGCGACCCATGCGCGCAATCTGCTTGACGAGCGCGACGCTGGTTTCGTCGCATTGACCGAACAGGGTGTATCCCCCGTTCAAGCTGGGATATGGGACTTCAGTTATGAAGAACTGGGAGCCGTTGGTGCCCGGACCGGCGTTGGCATAGGCCAGGCGCCCGGGCCGGTCGAACTTTACGGTGGGAGAAGTTTCATTCTTGAATTCGAAACCAACATCGCCGCTGCCGCTGCCCGCGGGATCTCCACCCTGAATCATGAAATCAGGAATCACGCGGTGGAAGATGGTGCCGTCATAGAGCGGGACGCCGTGCTTCTTGGCATGAGAGACAGGGTTGGTCCAGTCCTTGGTGCCCTGGGCGAGGCCGATGAAATTGGCGACTCCGATTGGAGCGACGTCAGGAAACAGGGTGCAGGTCAGCTTGCCCGCAGTGGTCTCGATGATTGCGGTGGGGCGGGCGGGCGTGGCGGCTGCCGGTTTGGCGGCCGCAGCGGCTGGTTTCTTCGCGGGTGCCGCCTTCTGCGCGGGTGTGGTTTGCGACCATCCTGGCGAAACCACTGCCGCAATCAGTAAACAGATTGAAAAGCACTTTCTCATGGACGCTCCTGGTCGCCGGGCCCTGCCCGGCCAGGCAGGTGAGGACACCCGCCCCTACGTAGTTTGTCGTGACTGCGAAATATGATTCTATCCTAGACTTCACCAAATTCTATTTACTGGTCGAGGTCTGAGCGGACTCAGCCTGCATTTCGCGGCTGACCCGCTCCACCTCGCCGAAGACGCGCAGCAGGTTTCCTCCCAGAATCTTGTGGATGTCTTTCTCACTGTAACCCCGATCCAGCAGTGCCTGGGTGATTTTGGGCAGGTCGGCAGCGGAGTCGATGCCCTCGGGCAGGGCGCCGCTCACGCCGTCGAAGTCCGAGCCCAGCCCCACGTGATCGACTCCGGCCACCTTGGCAATGTGGTCGATGTGATCGATCAGGCTTTTGAGCGGAGGGCGTGGAATCTTGGCAGCCCATTCGCGCTCGACCTGATCCTTATCCAGATAGGTGACGGGTTTGCCGGCCGCCTTTAACTCCGCCACCCGCGCCTCCACCGCAGCCTCAGCGTCTTTCTTCTGGGCTTCCCCAGCCTTGCGGTAATTCTCGTCGATGAAGGCGGAATAGAAGTTGGTTTGCACTACCCCGCCGTTTTTGGCCACCGCCCGCAGCATGTCATCGGTCATGTTGCGGGGATGGTTCGTCAAAGCCCGTGCCGAAGAGTGGGACGCGATCATCGGTGCCCGGCTGGTCGCAATGGCGTCAAAGAATGTCTTGTCGGCGACGTGGGAAATGTCCACCATCATGCCCATGCGGTTCATCTCGAGAACCACTTGTTTGCCGAAATCCGTCAGGCCGTTGTGGTGCTGGATTTTGGGATCGTCGATATCGCCGGAAGAGTCGGCCCACTCATTGGTGTTGGACCAGCTCAAAGTCACGTACCGCACGCCCAGCCGATAGTAGTCGCGCAGCAGGCGGATGTCGTTTTCGATGGAGTGCCCGCCTTCGATGCCCATCAGCGCCGCCAGCTTCTTTTGTTTATGGGCGCGCTCGATGTCGGCCACCGAGAAGGCCATCATCATGCGGTCAGGATGGCGCGCCGCCTGCTGGTAAACCGAATCAATCATGTCGAACGTGGACTTGGCGAAATGTCCGCTGGTGGTTTCGGGGTCAGCCCAGATGGAGAAAAATTCCGCACCCAGGTTGCCGGCGCGGGCCTTGTCCAGGCTGATGTGGCCAATATCTTTTGGATCGGAATTGCCGATGTCGAAGCCCTCGTAAAGAAAGCGCTGCGGGGTATCGGCGTGGGTATCCACAATAATGGCCGAGTTGTGGATGGCGCGGGCCCTTGGAGTAATAGTCTGTGCGGCCAGGGATGCAGACAGCAGCAGGAAGAGGGAAGACCTGAAAATATTCATGGTGTTGGAGGATGCGCGACCAAGGATTTTATACGCTTGAGTAGTTGGGCGTAAGAACTTTTATGAAGCAAACTTTTCCGCACCACCAAAGCGCACGCGATCGCCCGTCGTCACTCCGCCTTCTCCGACACCCAGCGCGAAACCGCCGTCACCACTTTCCGCGGGGAGAAACGCACCGATTCGGCAACCAGCCAGTTGCGGAATCCAGGAATCACCATGGTCTTGCCTTTGAGCAATCCTTGATAACCGGCACGCGCGACCGTCTTCGCCTCCATGGGACGAAGCTTCTTGAACAGGCGTGACTGGTCGTTGCCGGCACGGCCGGCGAAGGCGGTCTCGGTAGCTCCCGGACACAGGCAAGTCACGGTAATGCCCTTGCCGGCCAACTCGTTGGTCAATGCCTCCGAAAACGAGATCACGTACGCCTTGGTGGCGTAGTACACCGCCATCAGAGGACCAGGCTGAAAGCCCGCAGTCGAGGCCACATTCATGATCTTGCCCGAGCCGCGCTCCAGCATCGGCCCCAGAAAGAGCCAGGTGAGATATGTAAGCGCAGAAATGTTGAGCTGGATCTGGCCGGCGCTCTCCTCTAGCGGGACGTCGGCGAATTCTCCAAACTTGCCGTAGCCGGCGTTGTTCACGAGAATATCGACGTTAACCCCATCGCGCCGTAGCTCCTCGAACAGGGACTGCGGGGCTGCCGGAGCCGCGAGGTCGAGAGCCACTGTCCTGACCGTGATGCCAAACTGGCGCTGCAGTTCGTTCCCCACCTGCTCCAGCCGAGGCCCATTGCGGGCCACCAGCACCAGATTGTGATGATCTTTGGCGAACAGCTTGGCCAGTTCGTATCCGATGCCGCCGGAAGCGCCCGTGATTAACGCGGTGTTCGTGCTCTGACTTTTACAACTTTCGCTCAAGTACTACGCGCCCACCATCGCCGGCTCGACCCCATAGATCGAATACCACGGAGTCGCCGCTTTTAACCGGTCGTTCACGTTGTTGATGTTCTTCACACCTTCAGACTCCAGCCATTCCCGGAAGGCGGCGGCGCCCTGCTTGGCATAAATCGGGATGCCTTCCTTCCACGTGGCGCGTCCGCACAGCACGCCGTTGAACTTCACTCCCGACTCCGCCGCCAGTTCCAGAGCTTCGGTGAACTCGGCGTTGCTCACTCCCGCCGAAAGATAAATAAAGGGTTTGGAGGTGGCTGTCGCCGCTTCCAGAAATAACCCCATGGCTTCCATTTTGCTGTAGGCCTTCTGTCCGCCGAACGCCCTGGCGCCGTCCACATACTTCATATTGATCGGCACTTCGACCTTCAGCACATCCACGCCATAGCGGTCCTTGCTGAACTCCTTCATGCTGGCGGCAACAATCTTCGGCTTCTTCTTGGCGTAGTCCAGGCCCTTTTCGTCTGCACCTTCTTCATAGCCGACGAATTCAAGAAAGAACGGAATGTCATTGGCGCGGCATTCGTCGCCGATCCGCTCCACCCACGCGTGCTTCTTGTCGTTGACGTCTTTGGGATCGAACGGCGTGTAGTAAAGCAGGATCTTCACACAGTCCGCGCCCGCCTCTTTCAGCCGGCGCGCCGACCACAGATCGAGCAGGTCGCCCAGACGCCCGGGGCCGGTCTTGTCGTATCCCGTTTTCTCATAAGCCAGCAGTAATCCCGCGTTCTTCGCCCGCCGCTTGGAAGCCGGCAGTCCCCACTCCGGATCCAGCAGAATGGCGCTGGCGTGCGGTGTCAGCACCTCGGTCACCAGCGACTTGAATTCTTCCATCATGGCGTCGCTCACATCGCCACCTTTTTCCTTGGCCAGCGATTTTTGCAGCGAGCCGCGCTGGTCCATGGCAGCCGCCGCAATGACCCCGCGATCGTTCGAAACGTTCTTGAGCCCGGCCAGCTTTCCAGGGGTAAGTTTCATAAATTCCTCCGACGAGTGCGTGAAATCGCATTAATTGTAAATCAATCATGGAGGCGGCAACCGGTCCTGGACGAAGAAATTTGATGAACCTAATTTTGCCACTGTCTTTCCCCGGGCTCATTCGGTCCCACGCAAGGCCGAAAAGACTGAGAACTGACAACTGACACCTGAATACCTGACACCTGAATACCTGACACCAATTCCCGCCACCCCGCCTGCCCTCGCCAGATTTGGTCGATGTCGCAGCCGTGGCGCACTGCGACGTGATGCTCCGGCAATCGCATGGGACAAGTTCAGCATTACGCCTCGCCGGGCGGCAGACCTGTTGGTTTGCCCTCCACGTCTCCGGCGAGGTCTAATGCCTCATGCGTTTGCACATCGATTGGATTCTCCTGCCTCTTCTTCTGGCGACGATGGCAGCGTTGCTCTTCCTCCTTCGCCGTACTCGTCTGGGTCCTTTCTTGCGCCAGCGCATTGCCGACCGTCCGCGGCGCCGGCTGTTTATCGCCTCGGTCAGCTTCTTTCTGACGTTTGCCACGGTGCGGGGCATGGTGTTTTGCATCGTGCACCACATTCCGCCCTTCCACTACGTCATCATGGAAGGCCGCCACATCCATCACCTGGTGTTCGGGATATTAATCCTGTTACTGGTGGGCTACGGCTGGTTGTGCGAGGTGGGCAATGGCAGTGATTCCTCATCCCTTCTCGCCGGCAGCCTGATGTCGCTGTTCTACGGAATGGGCGCAGCACTGACCCTCGATGAATTCGCCTTGTGGCTGAACTTGAAAGACGTCTACTTCGCTCGCGAGGGGCGTTCCAGCTTCGACGCCATCATCCTCTTCGGATCCCTGCTCGCCATCAGCACCTGGGGCGCGCCACTGTTCTGGGCTTCGGCCAGAGGGAAGAGTGAGGTCCCACGGAATTCAGGGGAGGGTTGAAATCGCCCGATTGACAAGCCGTTATGGGAAAGCGATCCACCTGCTGACAACCGCGTCCCCATCCCGAACATCCAACAACACGGTTCACCGCAACCGTGCGGTGGAATGCCTTACGCTTGCCTGCAAGCAATTTAGGGAGTCTTGCTGTCATGTCAGTAATCTGGAATCGTAAGTCTCTGCTGGTCGCAGGTATTTCTGTAGTGCTGGCGGCGGCCGCGTGGGCGCAGTCCTCAGCTCCGCAGCAGCAAGCCACCGCCGCAACCGGTCTAAGCCGTCTCCGTCACATCATCGTTCTGGCCCAGGAAAACCGCTCCTTCGATCAGTACTTCGGTGAGTTGCGGGAATACTGGGCGCAAAACGGCTATTCCGATCAATCCTTTGATGGCTTGCCGCAGTTCAATCCCACATCGGGCATCGCGCCGCTCTATGGGCCGCCACCAGCGGTACCCGGTTGCGACCCCGCCTTTCCGCCTCCGAGCGATTGCAAAATAAACGCCAACAGTCCGGCCATAGCCTCTTTCGAACTGCTCACCGAGTGCACCGAGAACACCAGTCCGTCATGGAACGAAGCCCACCGCGACTGGGACGTTAACGATCCTCTCGGACTGCGTCCGGCCAAAATGAACGGATTCGTTCGCACCGCTGCCCATGATGCCAGGTTTCTTCCGCCACCCTACTTCGACACCGACGGCAAGCGCGCCATGGGCTACTACACCGGCAAAGATCTGAACTACTACTACTTCATGGCATCGAACTTTGCCACATCGGATCGCTGGTTTCACCCGGTCATGACTCGGACCCACCCTAACCGTGAATACCTCTATGCTGCAACCTCGCAGGGAGACGTGTACAAAATCGGTACTAACAGCGCGGACAGCCAGCACCTCACCGCCAAGACCATCTTCCAGGAGCTGCAGAGCAAAGGCATCAGCTGGAGAATCTACGTTAACCCAGCCCATAGCCCATGCACCGGACCGCCTTACGATCACGCCTGCCTGATGCGGCTCAGTTACATTCAATTTTTTGCCTGGGGACAAACCATTCCAAGAACCTGGCCGTACAAGATTGCCCCCATCTCGCAGTACTTCACTGACCTGAAGAATGGCACGCTGCCCCAGGTCGTTTTCATCGAACCGGCCAGTAACGCTGGCCTTGACGAGCACCCTTCCGATTCCGACAGATTTCCCATCAACGTTCAGCTCGGGGCCCGCTACGTATCGACTCTGATCAATGCTCTGATGGCCAGCTCGTCGTGGTCCAACTCAGCTTTCATCCTGACCTTCGACGAAAGTGGAGGCCTTTACGATCACGTTGCGCCTCGCGCAACCGTGAGCCCGGACGGGATCAAGCCCAAAGATCTGATGCCGGGAGACTTCTGCACAACCGCCACCGGGCCGACCTGCGATTTTGTGTACACCGGCTATCGCATCCCGCTGATCGTGGTCTCTCCCTTTGCCAAGAAGAACTATGTCTCCCACACTCCGGCCGACCTTACCGCCATCCTCAAGCTGATCGAACTTAGATTCGGCGTTCCCAGTCTGACTGCCCGGGATGCGCACCAGATGGACATGACGGAGTTCTTCGACTTCAGCAATCCTCCATGGCTGACCCCGCCCAGTCCTCCAGCGCAGCGCACCAGCGGCACGTGTTACCTGAACGCTCTGCCCTAGGTAGGGATCGTCGCCCGGCGACGTTTCCTCAGGGCATGCGTTTCACTTTCTTTTACCAGGGACGTCCGCGAAATCGACGACGCTATGATCCAACGGCAGCTCGTGAACGCGTAGTTCCATAGGCCCGCCACTCTCGCTCTTGCTGCGATATCGGTCGATGAGATAAGGCACGCCTTCGCCAGCGCCCAGTTTCGGTGAAGTGGTGACTTCGAAATGCAGATGCGGCTCGCGCGCGTCGCCGGTAGAGCCGATGCGGGCCAGTTCCTGCCCTCGCCGCACCCGGTCCCCTGCCTTCACTCGCAGACTGCCGGGCTGCAGATGCATGTAGTAGGCAAACTGGCCGCCACCGAGGTCGAGGGTGATCATGTTTCCGGCGACGGTGTCAATCGTAATTGGCACCGCGGGGTGGAACGACTCGCCGTGTCCGGGGACATTGTCGGGAAGGCCATCTCTTGCCGTGATCACGCGGGCATCGGCGATGGCCAACACGGGCCTCCCATAGGCAAAATAAGAGCGCACGTCCCGCGCATCGCCCGAGAAGGTCGCACCGTCTTTGATCTGCTCCCAATCGATCGCGTAGCGCCGCGAGATCACCACCCGGCCATCGAGAACAAAAATACCGCGGCGATGATGATTGTCCTGGTCATTGCTCGGGCCATCGTCGGCCACCCAGTTGGCTCCCTCCAGCGGCGGCCAGAGCACATGCAGCGCAGTGTGATGTGTGGAGATGACCGCCCCTTCTGTCATAACGTTGGTTGTCGTAACCTGATGAAGCAGTCTGTCTGGTATATGTGAGCCGCGGTCGAACGCCATACACATAAAAACGATGGCGGTCCGGCCGTCCGGAATGGTGAGGTTTCCTTTCGGCCCGGCAACCGTGCTGCCCACAGGCTGCACCATAGTTTCAAGCTGCTCTTGCTCAAAGACGGCAATCGGTGGGGCGGCTCCGGCGTCCGCATCGAGCACCTCGATCCGGCTCAGGTTAAGAGCATCTGTCCCGAAGTTCATCAGATGCAACTCATACATCAGGTAATTGTGGCCATCGCTCGGGAAGGCCGTGGGCTCGAACGGTACCCGCATGTCGAGCTGTAGCGGAATAGGAGGAGCCTTGGGCGTCGGCGCCTGCTTGTGAGATTGCAGGCCCGACGAATCGTTGATTAACGGGCAACTCGATTGAGCGGCTGCAGAGCACCAGCAAAATGTAGACACCAGGCAAAGGACCAGCAGGCGCATGCTGGTAGTACGCAAGGAGCTAGCGCAAAGTTCCTTCACGTTGCTGGATGGGAACGAGACCGCCCTATCACGGACATTTCAGAGTTTGGTGTCTATTGGAAAACCAAACCATCCTGTTGGAGCATCGTCCCATCGAATCCGGCCCTGATGCTGCGTATTCAGGCGCTGCAATTCAGACCCAAGTGATCTCATGGCCAGTTCAAGTGCTTGAACCGAGTCCACCCCGTATATGCTGTAAACACGCTCTTCGCCGATGCCCGTCACCTGAATCGGGCAAAGGTAATCGTTGTGCTCTGACAAATGTGGCTTGCCGATTTTGACCAGGATTTCCCGGCCCGGCTCGCCCACCAGGCTGAGCTTCCGGGTTGCAACGACCTCGCCAATGGTGTCGAATCCCATGCCATCATTATCAGACAAGTCGAGCCGCCAACTGAGGAAATCGCGCAATCGCAGTGCTAGAATTCCTTCAATCCTTGGCGTCCTGAGGTCAAACGATGCGGAGGACTCGATTCTTCACGGCACTCCTGATATTTGTCTTCCTGACAGCGTTCCTCCGCGCCGACTGCACGAAGGATCAGGACCATCGCTCCAGCAAGAACGCCGGATTCTTGATTTCTGATTTCACCATCAGTGGCACTCAAACCCTGAGTTCCGATGAACTGGCCAAGATTACAAATGAGCTGATAGGTTCCTGCTTCGATGAGAACTCAGGGGAGCTGGAAGAACGTGTTCGGGCTCTGTTCAATAACCGCGGGTATCTCACCTTGGAAGTGAAGAGTCTGCGCGTTAAGCCTATCGATCCAATCGCAGTACCGAAGCCCGTAATGTTGGAAGCCGATGTTCTGGAGGGACCGCGTTTCCGGCTGGCGGAAATCAATTTCACGGGAGACCATGCCTTCACTACGGACGAACTCCGCAGCAAGTTTCTCCTGAAGAAAGGTGATCTGTTAGCGAGGGACAAAATCGCAGGTGGTCTCGATGATCTTCGCCAACTCTATGTCTCCCCTGGTTTCCTCGACTTGACGATGATACCCGAAGTTCAGATTCTCTCCGACGGAACGGCTATTCTCTCCGTCTCCATTCTGGAGCATGTGCAATATCACATGCGGAAACTCTTCGCCAAGAAGGAAGCCGCTGACAGTCTCCGGTCAAAGTGGGAACTACCCGAAGGCGCGGTATTCGACCGTACCTATCTCGACACATACATTTAGTAGCAATCGTTCCCTGCTGCCACCCGAATTTCAGCGGGAACATGTGCAAATCGTACGTGACTGCCCGGATGCGATGGTTGATGTAAGACTTCCGCTCAACGCGATGGACCCGAGGTCTCAATCGCTGCCGCAAGACAGGGAGTGTGATTCGCCGGATAAGAACTCGAAATAGGCTGCTGGCTTTGGTTTCCACGATCGACTCCATCACCAGCTTGCCACTGCCGTTCAACACCGCGATCACGGTCGCTTCCTTGTGCACGTCCATGCCGATATACTTGATATCGCGACTCATTCAGTTGCCTCCTTGGGAGAAAGATCATTCGCGTCCAACGGAGTTCTTTCCCTCAGGCTACAGTGCCAATCTTTCCTCGCTTTTTCTAGCTTCCTTCTGCCGCCCCACACTCCTCGACTACATGTCTATGGGGCCGCTCTCTCATATTGCATTGACCCCGGGTTCCCGCTCTCCTTAAGAAACCTCTGGCTCTCTCGCAACCGAAAACCTCTGTCGCACTTTCTGCCACTCTTCGGTTTCGAACAGGCGGGGGCCGACCTCGATGAGGCGGGGCGTCATCTTGAAGACTGCTACTCGAGTCCAGGGCTTGCCGTCGCGCATGCGAAGGCCCTTTTCATTCAGGTCGCTGACGATGCTCGAATAAGGGAAGTCCTGCACCAGCAGCTCCATCATCAGCATGAGGGTCCGGTTCTCAACCGGATCAACCTCCAAACGTTGGCAATCGTCCGAGATGCGCAGTCCATACGGAATGTCCTCGTCGTATGCGCCCTGGGTCGGAGCGTCCGACTCGGGCAGCTCGCGCCGCCATTCGATCGACACCAAGTGCCATCCCGCGGCGGTGCGCTGCCGGATGACCTCGGCATCAAACGGGCCGGAAATAACGTCGCGAATCCGCTCAAAATGAGCCATAGTGAGCCTCCTCAGGCGGCTTGCAATTCACCTGCCAACATCCAGCCTGCCGCGATCCCTCAAATAGCCCGCCAGCGCTGAAGCAGTATCAAGCTTTGCGTCCAGCCTCAGATACTCGCTGTCCACTCTCGTAATTCACTGTCCGTTTCCGGACGCCCTCACCGAACTCGCTGCGCGGCATACGCTGACGAGCCCGATACAGCAGCACGCCCTCCGACCTACAGGCAAACCCCGATGGCGCAAGCCGGGCTGGTGGTGGATAAATACCAAGGGTTCCCCAACCGAGGGCCTCAGCGCGCGTCCACCCCGTCCCGTTTTTCAAAACAAGAATAGAACAAGAATGGACCGCAATAATGAAGACGAAGAGTCTGTGGCTCGTCAGCGTGATGCTCAGCATCTCAATCAGCGCATGGGCACAAAATCGGTTCGTATATACCAACGATAACGCCTCGCCCGAAACGACCGGCGCTCCGAATACGGTTTCAGCATTCAGGGTGAACTCGGATGGCACTCTCACTCTCCTCTCCGGTTCTCCATTCAAGACCGGGGGCAACGGCAAACGGCGGCCGCATCGCCGCCAATGACATCGCCATCGTGCACAGAGCCCCCGTGGAATCCGCGAGGCCTTCGCTGCTTTACGCGGTCAACCAGGGCGACGGCACAGTAAGCGTTTCGCATCGACCCCGGCACCGGCAACCTGGCCCTGATTGATGGGTCGCCCTTTCTGATTGACGGGCCTCCGGGAGGAGATTACTCGATCGCAGCCAGCCCAAAGGGGGCGTTGCTGTTTGTAACCAATGACTCCACGACGGCGATCCGGGTCTATTCAGTTTCGCCCACCGGAACCCTGTCGCAGATACCTGGCTCGCCCTTCGAAACCGGGATTAATTGGCTGGGGCTCAAAGTTACCGCGGATGGGCGATTCCTGGTGGCGGGCGAAGTTTCAGGCAATAACGTCGGAGTCTTTCGCATCGCATCGACCGGGTCCCTCAGCCCGGTTGCCGGTTCTCCGTTTGCGGGCAGCGGGCCTTCGGCCGGAGTGACTGTGAGTTGTGAAGGGACTCTCGCATTCCATGTCGATGACGACAAGGATGTCGACGTCTACAAAATGGATTCGCACGGTGCGCTGAGTCCCGTGCCTGGCTCTCCGTTCCTCACGGTAGCGGGCTTCAATGCCGGCCTGGCGCTGAGCCCGAACAATCGATTCCTGTTCGTCACCGATCCCTTCGGTCCCAACTCCAGCAGCAACATCTCGGCATTCGTCGTGAGACCAGGCGGAACCCTGTCTCCGGTTCCGGGAATCACCATTTCCCGCCGCCTTCGGCCCTGGGGGGTGGCAGCTACGACCACGTCGAAAGACGGAAAATATCTCTACTCGGCCATGTTCGTGTATTCGCAAGTTGACGTACAGACGATCGGCGCGAACGGAGCTCTCACCGACAACGGATCATTTGCAACGGGTCTGCCGGGAGGGGGATCTGGAATTGGGATCGCTGCGTTTCCGCCTCCTTCCTGTCATCGACAATAGCCGCCACGCGCACGCAGCCCGGTATGGACTAACTCGCTTGCTTTCTCTCGTCAGCCGGGCTTGCGGGCGGCGTAGCCCTCGCCGATGCTGGCGCGCGGACACCGGGGCTGCACGCCACTCGATGCCTCAGGTCTATACTCACCGTGTCCGAGGTTTCCGGAAAAGGAGAGTTGCAATGAAGACTAAGAGTTTCCTGCTCGCCCTGATATTCGCTCTGACACCCGCCGTGCGGGCCCAGGACAAACCCGCGCCCACGCCTCCCGGCCCCGGCACTGGAAACCAGATGCGGGCCGAGCATCGCCAACAAATGATGGCGATGCATAAACAGGAGATGGAGGCCATGCGAGCTGACCTAGAAAAAATGAAGTCCTCACTCGCTCAGATGAAGGCTAACCTTCTCACCATCAAGGACCCGAACGAGCTGTCACGCTGGCGAAACAACGTGGAACTGTGGGAAACGCTGCTTACCCACATGGATCGAATGCAAAAGAACATGCAATCGATGGGACATGGCATGATGCATGGGCATGGCATGAGGCCTCCTGCTCCGCCAGCCGAGAAGCAACCGGAGTAAGCACACGCGGTAGCGTCGCCCACAAGCCGGGGGATGACCCAAAGCCTTCGCGTCCTACGTGCGAAGGCTGTTTCCATTTGTGGAAGTTTTGCCAAAGCCAGGGCTGACAGGCGCCTGAGAACACTGTGCCGTGCCAGAGTGTCCCCGCCGACATAATTCTGCACGATCAGGGCATTCACGTTTAGCGGATTGCGAAACTTCACGAAGGAGCGCAAAACAGTACCGACTACCGTGGCGCAAGCTGCACCACTAGCGTGGCCAAGGATCGCAGATTAGAATTTCTAATTCTTTAATGCAATTGAGCTGCGATCCCGTGGATTTCGGAGTCTCACCCGGAAAACACACGAACGTAACTTGCGACAGACCTTCCGGCGGAAGAACATCTATAGATCGTGCCTACCGTCCTGCTCATTGACGACAGCAAGTTCCTGTGACGGGCCAATGAACTCTCGTTGGCCCGGGCCGGTCACATGATCCTTACCGCATCAGACGGCGAGGAAGGACTCGGTGTAGCCCGCGAAAAGAAGCCGGATGTAATTGTCCTGGATATGATGCTGCCCAAACTGGGAGGGGCTCAACTGTTGCAGCTCCTGAAGACTGATCCCGTGACCGCCTCAATTCCGACAATAGTGCTAAGCAGCCTTTCGCAAAAGAACGCAGAGAAACTCATCGCTGATGGCGCGGCTGCATATCTTGAAAAATCACAACTGGAGCTTGAGCAGAGTTCGAACCAACTCTGCAAAACTGTGAGTAAGGTTCTTCTGTCCTCCGTCACAAATCGGGTTTGAGTTACAGCCTCGCCCTGAGCCTCTCGATGTCCGCATCATCGCCAGAGCACTCGTTGCCCAGACTGTGACTGCAACACCTGGCCGCCGCCCACAGGCCTGGATACAGCCGTCTGCGAGGCGGTAAAGGGTAGGCCCAGGCACAATGCAAGCAAAAACAAGAAAGCTCTTTTCATGGGCGAACGATAGCACAGAGATCTCTCCTGCACTGGTGTAAACGCCCGTTCACGGCTGGTTGTCTCGGGTTCGCCAGTCACCCGGCCTGTTCCGCCAAGATCCCCGAGGACGCTATATTTTTGCGGTGCCAGGCAGCGTGTAATGCCTTCCGCCGCGGTGGAGGCGGAAGCTTCCGGGGCGGCTCAATCGGTTGGAACCAGTTCAGAGAGCACATTTGGAGAATTGTCCGCAGCCGCGTAATCCCCGGACGATGCAGGACGCGCGTAGTAGCCTTTACGCGCACGAATCTGTAGCCTCTTGCCATCCTTGCGCGCCTCGATGGCGATCTTTCGATAACGCCCATTAGCGTTAAAGTCCGCAGGCCGGTAGGAAATCACGTATCGGCTGCGCAACTCCTCGCTAATCTTTTCGAACGCCTTCCCAATCTGCTTGGGACTCCTGGGAAAGAGGAGGCGTCCACCCGTCTGCTCAGCCAGCCTGCGAAGATTGCCGTTGCCCTCCTCGGCGGAGGGATCGGGCTCGCCACTCGTGGTCACGGTGGTGATGGTATAGACGGCGACTCCGGCTCTTTGCGCGTCGTCGATGACATCTTCCAGGCGCAGAATGCCAGCATTGCTTTGTCCATCGGACAAGATCACCAGTACCCGTGCAACCACATCTTTCTCGGGGTGCCCTAACAGACGTTGACAACTGGCATGAACCGCGTCGTACAGCGCTGTTCCGCCTCCGATCTTCAATCGTTCCACCCCTTGGGCGAGTAGATCCGGGTCATGAGTAAAATCCTGCATCAGGTTCGGATAATCACTGAATCCCATGACAAATCCTTCATCGCTGGCCTGGCTCAGTGTTTGGCGAAGAAATGCGCTGGCCGCGGCCTGCTCGAAGCGGAAACGCGGGTTCAAGGAATCGCTGGTATCGATCAACAGAGCCACCCGCAACGGTAACTCTTTCTCGGTTCGAAACCCCAGGATGGCGGCAGGCGACTTATTGTCATCCCGCACTGAAATGTCGCTCCCCGCAAGGTCCCCGATGAACCGGTTCCCCTGGGCGGCCACAAAGAGCACACTCACCTCGTTCACCTCTTTCTTGATTGACCATTCCGACGACATTCCGGGATTATCCGGCGCGTTGTTCAACACACATTGTGCGCAGTCTTGTGCGTAGGTCCTGGTGGCGATCGGGAGGGAAACTGCGGCCAGGGCAACCAGCAACCAGAAGTTCCGGTTCAGAGCTTGGACATAGTCAGGTTCGCAGGCGGGGCGGGATTTCTTCATGGCAGCACCTCGAGAATTTGTGATTCTGGGTCCCCACGACACACAGATCAACAGCACGCGAGTGACCGATATTGAAACCGCCACAAGCGTCCGGCTTTTGGTCTTAAAGCCAAAGAAAACAAGATGCCGAGTGGAATGTCAGAGTGCGATAGGACGGCTTGCGACCCCTGCGGAGCCCGACTGCCTAACCGTTCGGTTAGCGACTTTAACCGTTGTGATAGTGGAAGCGGTCAAAGACCAAGCTGGGGAAAGCGAACAGAAGGAGGACAAGGCGGAGCTCCGAGACCGAGCCCCGCCCCGATCGTGATAGACGCCGCTGGTCATCCCGGCCTCTACCTTGGGGACAAGTGCGATTGTGGGGACCTTTCAAAGCAAAACAGGTTGGCCAGCCAACGTCGCCACATTCCGCCCCGTGAGCAATGTCCACTGTCAGCAAGCTCTGCATCTTCGTTCTGGCACGCGAGATGGATAGGTTGCTCGCCTGCGGAATTGGTTGTAAAGGGTTTGCTGCTGTCTATGGGCTCGCGACATAGTTCGCAACGCTCCATCGCCGGAAGTTGTGGCGTGGTCACGACAGGTTCCTCGAACACCGGCCAGTTGTGGGAAGGACCCAGCAGGATGCGCCACTCAAAACCATGAATCGGTATTGCAGCTCTTGCCGACATAACCAGCCTCCTTTACCCGACATTGCGACATTGCAATGAATACCTGGGAAGCTATTTTCCGCCGAACGTCGAGATGAAGAGCATGTGTATGGCCAAAACGGATTTGCCCCCGCCGCCAGGAACTTTCCCGGCGCCGCAGCTATCCCGGGGGCCTTCATTGACTGCCGCTGCATTCCCACCTAACATTGGCCGGATTCCATAGTCAGCCAGAAATGATCGGTCAGAACATGATCGGCCAGACCATCTCGCACTACCGCGTCATCGAAAAGCTGGGCGGCGGCGGGATGGGCGTGGTGTACAAAGCCGAAGACACTTCGCTCGGGCGTTTTGTTGCGCTCAAATTCCTGCCTGACGATGTGGCCCAGGACCCGCAAGCGCTGGAACGCTTCCGCCGCGAGGCTCGGTCTGCCTCCGCCCTCAACCATCCCAACATCTGCACCATTTACGAAATTGGCGAACACGAGGGCAAGCGCTTTATCGCGATGGAGTTTCTGGACGGCCTGACCCTGAAGCACATGGTGGCTGGGCGTCCGCTGGAGAACGAGACCCTGCTCTCGCTGGCCATTGAGATCGCCGATGCGCTCGACGCGGCCCACTCCGAAGGCATCGTCCACCGCGACATAAAGCCTGCCAACATCTTCGTCACCAAACGGGGCCACGCCAAGATTCTGGATTTTGGGCTGGCGAAAGTCGCGCCCACCGCCGGGTCGTCCAGCCAGGTGGCATCGGCCAACACCATGACCGGCACGATCGACGAACAGCACCTGACCAGTCCGGGCACCATGGTAGGCACGGTGGCTTATATGTCGCCGGAACAGGCGAAAGGCAAGGAACTCGATGCCCGCACCGACCTGTTTTCGTTCGGCGCAGTGCTCTACGAGATGGCCACCGGCACTCTGCCCTTTCGTGGCGACACCTCGGCCCTGATCTTCAAGGCCATTCTGGATTCAGGTCCGACGCCCGCGGTTCGCCTGAACCCCGATGTGCCCGCCAAACTCGAAGACATCATCGACAAGGCGCTCGAAAAGGACCGCTCCCTGCGTTACCAGCACGCCTCGGAGATGGCGAGCGACCTGAAGCGCCTGAAGCGCGACACTGACACGGGCCGGATAGTGTTGCCCGCGGGGGTCGAAAGTGAAGCCGCAAGGACAGCGACCGGGTCGAGTTCCGGCCGGCACGAGTTTGGCGGGCCCGCTTCTGCGGGGGCACTCCCTGGCCAAAATCGGACCTATGGAAAAATTGCCGCGCTGGTTGCCGTGGTCGCGGTCGCAATCGGCGCCGTGGTTTTCTGGCAGCTGCCGCATCGCGCCGCACCTACGGCCACTTCCGCCAACCCCACCACCGTCGCGGTGCTTCCGTTTCAGAACATGAGTTCCGACAAGGACGTTGATTTTCTGCGCCTGGCCTTGCCCGACGAAATCGCTACTGCCCTTAGCTATGTGCGCTCGCTGTCCATTCGTCCTTTCGCCACCACCAGCAAGTACACCGCCGCCACGTTGGATATCGAACAGGCGGGGCGTGAGATGCGGGTGGCCAACATCGTGACCGGCCATTACCTGAAGGAAGGCGACCAGCTGCAGATCACGCTGGAAGCAGTCGATGTCGCCAACAATCGTTCCGTATGGCGGGACACGCTCAGCGTCGGCGCTGTGGACATGATTGCCATGCGAGGACAGATAGCCGCGAGGGTCCGCCAGGGCTTGGTCCCGGCCCTGGGCGCCAGCGACAATGCAGGCGATACCAGGACGCGTCCCAAAAACGAAGAGGCCTACGATCTCTATTTGCGCAGCGTCTCCCTGCCTCACGATTCCGCTCCTAATAAAGAGGCCATCACCATGCTGGAGCGTTCGGTTGGTCTCGACGCCACTTATGCGCCCGCGTGGCGCGCCCTGGGAGAACGCTACTACTACGACTCCCACTACTCGGATGGCGGCGAGGCCATGTTCCAGCGTTCCACTGCCGCCCACGAGCGCGCCCTGGCCCTCGATCCCGACTACAGTGACGCGGCCGGCATGCTGATCACCAACCGGGTCGAGACCGGTGACCTGGGCAGGGCCTATCGAGACGCGAAAGCCCTGGTGGCACGCCATCCCGAGAATGCCATGGCCCACTTCGCCCTGAGTTATGTCCTGCGCTACGGGGGGATGCTCGATGAAGCCGCGCCCGAGTGCGACAAGGCAGTGGCGCTTGATCCCGGGAATTATCAATTCCGATCATGCTCTTTCGTATTTGATCTCATGGGGAATTCCGACCGCGCCATGGATTTCCTCCGCCTGGATCCCGGTTCGGGCTGGGTCTCGTCGAATATGCCTCTCCATTTCGAACGCGCGGGCAAACGGGCAGAGGCGCGAGCAAGCGCGGAGAAGGTAAGCCCCAATGATCCCTTCAGTGGAATCATTCTTGCCTGCCTCGCTCCTTCGTCGCCAACCCAGCTGGAAAAAGCGGCACGCACATCTATCCCCTTGTTTTTCGCTGATCCCGATCCCGAGAACCGCTACTGGGACGCAGCGCTCATAGCTGCCTGTGGAAAGCAGGACATTGCCGTGCGCCTGGTCAAAAGTGCGATCCAGGGGCGCTACTGCGCCTATTCAGCTCTCCAGACCGATCCCCTGATGGCCAGTCTGCGGAGTGCTCCGGAGTTTCCTGGGTTGCTCTCCGCTGCGAAAGAGTGCCAGAACAACTTTCTCGCCGAGCGTGCCCAGGTTTCACAGTAACCGGAAATGAAATCCTCAGGAGCTCCCATGAAATCCTGCTTCATAGCCGTTGCCGTTCTGGCCTTCGCGGCGACGCCAATTTCATCACAGCAGCAGTCCTATCAACCCCTCTCGTTTCATCTGGAATGCTCGGGCAGCGATTGCCCGCTGCTGCGTGGAGCTCCACAGACCACCGGGATGCGCAGCGGATTTGTCCGCCTTAAGCCGGGCGAATCGGTGGGCGAGCATTCAACTCAGGAGCACGAAGAAGCGTTGGTGGTTTTGCAGGGACAGGGCAAAGCCGAGATCGAGGGCAGGGAAGCGGTGCCCATCTCTTCCCGGATGCTGGCTTACATTCCTCCGCGCTCGCGGCACAATGTCACCAACACCGGGAGCGAAATGCTGGAATACGTGTACGTGGTCGCGCCGATCGCTTCCGGAAAGTGATTGTGGGTGCGTAAGAAGTTTGCGTAGCAGAAAAGAAGAATCTGCCCAAAGCTAAAACAAAGGCGGCGGACAAGAGTGTCCGCCCCACACATGCGGGGTGGGCGGCCCTCACTGCCGCAGGGTCAGCGTTCCCAGCACCGCCTGCTGTTTGGCGATCAGCGTCTGCACGCCCTGGCTGGCCAGTTCAATCATCTTTCCCAGTTGTTCCTCGTCGAACACCTGGTGTTCCGCCGTGGCCTGTACTTCGACCAGTTTGCGGCCCGCGGTCATCACGAAGTTCATGTCCACATCCGCGCGCGAGTCTTCGTCGTAGGCCAGATCGAGCAGGATTTCGCCATCCACAATTCCGACGCTCACCGCCGCCAGATAGTCGCGGAAGGGAACTGAAGTCAGGGTGCCCGCCTGCACTAGTTTTTCCAGCGCCAGGCCGAGCGCGACGAAAGCCCCGGTGACAGACGCAGTGCGCGTCCCGCCATCGGCCTGGATTACGTCGCAGTCTATCCAGATAGTCCGCTCGCCCATACGATCCAGATCGGTGACCGCGCGCAGCGCGCGCCCGATCAGCCGTTGGATTTCATGCGTTCGTCCACTGGGACGCCCTTTGTTCACCTCGCGCGGCGTCCGCGTCAGAGTGGCCCGCGGCAGCATGCTGTACTCGCTCGAAATCCAGCCCTTGCCCCGGTTGCGCATGAACTGCGGCACGGTCTCTTCGACCGAGGCAGTACAGATCACTCGCGTATTGCCGAGCTCAATCAGGACCGATCCCTCGGCCGTGTTGATGAAATTGGGAATAATATTGACCGGCCGCATCTGGTCCGGCGAGCGATTGTCGGAACGATAGAACATCTGAGGATTCTAGCAGCCATCCCGAGCTCAGATAGGTGCAGCGCCTGGAAAAGACTGAGAACTGAGAACCAAAAACTAGGAACTGAAGATCAAGATTCAGAGCTCAGAAACCTCACTTCTGCAACTCCCCCACCATCTGCCCCACCGCCGAAACATCATAGACACACGACAAATCAGCGTGGCCCGCCAGCGTCTCGCGTTCCTTCCCACCAACCAGGATTTTTACCCGATTAATTCCGGGGATACCGGTCGCCAGAGTCTGCACCAGTGAAGCCACCGTGAGTTCTTCCACCAGGACGCCCGAGCGATGTCCGTCGGCAAAGGCATCATTGAGATCAATCACAGCCAGCCCGGGATCCACCAGGTACACGTCGCGTACCTCGGCGCCCGGCCCCAGCGGATGCGAGGAAGATTTGTCCATATACAGAGCCAGCAGCGCCCGCAGCAACTCCTGCGCCCGCTCCTGGCGTCCCGCCGGCAGCGGAATGCTGGCCGATTGCGCCCGCAGCACGCCAGGATCGTCGTAGGGCACGTAGAGCGTGACCTGCTCGGTGGGCCCCTGCACCGGGGCTGCCACCGGGTGGGCATATTCGGCAGGCGTTTCGGCCTGCGTGGCCCGGCCTCGCATCCGCCATGCGTAGAGGCTCATTCCCAACGCCAACGCCAGCATGGCCAGGACTCCGATAATCAGGTGACGCGGGATCATCGCGCGCCCCCAGGTTGGTTGCGCACCGCTTCGATTCCCGCCGTGATCGATTCCGCCACCAGTTGCTGGTAAGCCGGGGAATTCAGGTCATCGAGCTTGCCCGACGGGGATGCGATCTCGACCGCGACCGCAGCCGCCGTAATGTTGTTCAAAGGGTGCAGGGGCGCGAGCAGGGAACGGACCGCAATCTGTCTTTTCCCCAACTCCGCCGCCAGGCTCGATTCGGCGGCCTGACTGGCGGCACGAAACCCGGACTGCGCCGTGGTCCAATCCACAAAAGGCCCCTGGTTCTCGCCCGCGACCGGAAGCAGGGCGGTGTAAAGCCGGATTCCAGTGCCTTGAGAGGTTGCGTGCAGGCAAATGTAAATCGCGGGATGAGCCGTATTGGTCATGTTGGCGCGCTGCTCCAGGCTCATGGTCGCGTCTCCCTCGCGCAGCACGAGCGTTGAAATACCGCGCGCCCGCAGTTGCTGTCCTAGGCGTAACCCGAACGCCAGGGTGACATCTTTTTCCGCCAACTGGTCGCTAAGCGCCGCGCCACGCTCGTCCCCGCCATGACTCGCGTCCACGACCACGAAATATTGCGCTGGACTCGAAACCGCTGCGGGCGAAACCGCAGGAGCTCCGGGCTGGACTGGCGAGGGTGGGCCGCCCGGAGCCACGGTGGACGGCGCCACCGGGGCCTGCGCGCTTGGCGCCGATTGGGGCGCCGGCGTAATCGTAATGGTGTGCCCATTGTTGCTGAAGCTCGCGAACAGCGGGACCGGCCCGTTCACCGCAATCTCCGCCGCCCCGTTGCCCTCCTGAAACGTAGCTGAAGGGATGACCGGGCTGTCAAACGTCAACGTCTGTGATCCGGGAGGGACCAGCGCCTCCCGGTTAAACACCATGCGCAGTTTCCCCGGTTCGGTGGCGATCGTGGGATTCACCGGCGACGTGAAATTCATCACCAGCGTGGGAGGATTCGTCTTGTTTACCTGTGCGGTAAAGTGGACCGCCACATTGCCGATAAACAGGCGCCGCGCATTCTCGTGAAAGTTTACAGACGTTCCCAGAAAGCGCTGCATCAGTCCGGGAAGCGAACCCAGGGGCACGAGGCCGTGCCCGTTTTCCAGCCAGAAGTTGGCCGGGAGATCAAAACTCTTTCCTTGCACCTGCGCCCGGGTCTGTCCCGGAGTGAATTCGCCGTCCACGCGGTTGAAACCCACTCGCCAGAGGCCGCCATCGGTCCGGGCGCTCACCGTCCCCAGGGGCCCAAGGATTTCGAGCAGGCCGACATATTCCGCGCCATTCTGCTCTCTGACTGGCAAGGAGTAACTGGCCCCGCTCGAATAAACCGACAAACGTTTCTCTTCAGAGAAGCCGGAAACCGCCGCATCAAAAATCAGCAATGCCAGCAAGACCGCCATACCAACCATCACCGCCGGAGCGGCGCGGTCCCGAGGTCGGCTACTCCAGGGCATAGATGGTCATACCGGTAAGCAGCTTGGGGTAAAAGTCGGTGGATTTCTGAGGCAGGACTTCACCGGCAAAAGCGATGTCGCGCACCTGCGCCATGCGGACCGGATTCATGAGGAAGGCCACATTGGCGGTTCCGCTCCTCACCTGCGCCATGGCCTCGCCGATGTCGCGTATGTAGCGCACATTTTTCTGCTCTCGAATGGCCTCTTCCGAAATCCCCAGCACGCCCTCGAGCAGGCACTTGTGCAACTGCACCACATCGAGTGCCTGCTGCCGCAGCGACCACCCGGCAAAAATTTCGCCGGCCACCGCCTTTGGCCGGTCGAGCAGAAAGACCCGGTTGGAGGTGACGGCGAGCAGGGCGGTGCCCATGCGTCCGGCTTCGCGCAGAATTACGGTGGCGCGGGCGGCGTCCACCGCCGCATCCACCTCTTCCACGCTGAAGTAGGCGCTGGCTCCATCCCGGAAGGCGTCCGGGGAAAATGACGACAGACCGTGCACCACGCGGTGCGTAGGCAGGATGACCATGCCCGGACTATCCATGTTGACTAGAGTCATCAGGACCAACTCATGGGGCGCGGCAGGGGAATCAGAAGCCGCACCCAGGCTTTGACCCCTTGGATCCTGGAGTGAAGCGCGCTCCCTCGGTACCGTCCCTGACGGCCGGGCGGCAGCCCGGCGTTCGTTGCGATAGTTCAGCGCAGTTTCGTAGCGGTGATGGCCGTCAGCGATGATCAGCTTCTTGTCTCTCATCTTGCCCCGGACCAGGTTCACCAGGCTGGGATCGGAGATCTTCCACACCCGGTGCGAGACTCCATCTTCGTCAAGGGTTTCAAGATCGGGCGGGCCGCCCGGCGCCAGCAGGCCTTCGATCTCGGCTGCCGGATCGCTGTACAGCATGAATAGCTGCCCAAAGTGGGCGCGGGTGGCCCGTAATAGTTCCAGACGGTCGGCCTTGGGCTTGGCCAGGGTCTGCTCATGGCGGAATACGACGCCGGCGGAGTAGTCTTCGATCCGTCCCAGCGCGATGATGCCGCGGCGTTCCAGTTCAGCCGTTCCGCCCGGGACGGTAAAGCGCTGAACATAGAGGTAGAGGGAAGGCAGGGCGTCCTGCAGGAAAATGCCTTGCCGCCTCCAGTCCCGAAAAAATTGTGCGGCACGGAGGTACCGGTTTTCTCCCGCATGGTCGCCGGCGTGCTCTTTACCCAGAATAATTCGCACCAGGTTCTGTGGGCTCGCAGCATAGTAGCGGTCCTGCATCGCGGGCGTGATCTTGTCGTAAGGCTGGGTGACGACGTGTGCAATCGAGACCCGGGTTGGGTCATAACGAAGGGCGCGAAAGGGCTCAATGTGGGCCATGGCTATGGAAGTTGAGTCTGAAATTGTACAAGAGCTTTCTTCCGCACGGGGGCGGGCAGCGCCAGGGCCGAGCAGAACGCAAAAAAACGACTGCTCGAACTAGGCAAACCTTTGCGGCATTCATGCCATCGCAAGACCTGACAGAAAACTTGACAGAAGCATGACAACTCGTTTTAAAGCTATGATACTATCGCGACCAATGAGGTAATTATGGCCCGCCTTCATGGGCGCGGGTCATCCCGCCCATCGACCCAAGCTCGAGGCTCTCGCTTGGCCCTACCCTGGACCCTGAGAAGGCTTATGCTGCCCAATGAGCAGGCTCGTACCCTTTTTGTCTTTCTATTCTTGAGCTTGGTCGCCGTTTCGGTCCCACGTGCGGCCTGGTCGCAGAGCCCGGTGGATGATGTCCACGTTACCCCCAGAATTCAGCCCCCGGTCGTCGAAAAGCAGATCATGGACCCCTCCTTGCGGACGCATACCAAGCCCCTCAAGGTGGATGTGGACCTGGTCCTGGTCCCGGTCACCATTACCGATCCTTTGAATCGCCTCGTGACCGGACTGGACAAAGAGAATTTCACTCTCTTTGAAGGTAAAGACCGGCAGGATATCCGGCACTTTTCCAGTGAAGATGCTCCCGTCTCCCTGGGTGTGATCTTTGACATGAGCGGCAGCATGAGCAGCAAGATCGAGCGTGCCCGCGAGGCCGTGATCGAATTCTTCAAAGCCGCCAACCCCCAGGATGAATTCTTCATGATTACCTTCGCCGACAAGCCGGAGGAGATTTCCGACTTTACCCAGTCCATCGAAGATATCCAGGGCAAGCTGGTGTACACCATTCCCAAGGGCCGTACCGCGCTGCTCGACGCCATCTACCTCGGCGTCAGCAAGATGCGGCAGGCCAAGTATCCCAAGAAGGCCCTGCTCATCATCTCCGATGGAGGTGACAACCACAGCCGCTACACCGAGAGCGAGATCCGGTCGGTGGTGAAGGAAGCGGACCTGTTGATCTATGCCATTGGCATTTATGACCGCTACATGGCCACTCCCGAGGAGCAGTTGGGCCCCGCCCTGTTGAGCGATCTCACGGAACTCACCGGGGGAAGGGCCTTTACCATTGATAACCCGAACGATTTGGCTGATGTCGCCACAAAAATAGGGATCGAGCTACGCAACCAATATGTGCTTGGATACCGTCCAAAGAACCCGGGGCACGACGGCAAATGGCGTAAGATAAAGGTGAAGCTGCTTCCCCCTAAAGGTTTGCCGCCGCTTCGAGTTTATGCCAAGACGGGTTACTATGCACCTACGGAGTAGTCGTGTAAGACTTCGACTTATCCCATTATTTTTGTTCAGCTTGACAGTTTGGGCCCAGAACACGACCCCGCCCCAGGCTCCGCCCCGCAGCTCTCAGCCGGCCCCCAGTGAACCCGCATCCGAGACCCCTCCGCCTCCTGCCACCAAGGGCCAGGAACCTGGTGTCGAGCCCGGTGGCTTCGTTTTTCATTCCGAGGTTCAGGAGGTCGTGCTCCACGCCACCGTTATCGATGACAAGCAGCGCATCATCACGGACCTCGGCCAGAACGCCTTCACGGTGTTCGAAGACGGCAAGCCCCAGGTCATCAAATCTTTCCGCCATGAGGACATCCCCATCTCCCTGGGCATCGTGATTGACAACTCCGGATCGATGCGGGAAAAGCGCCCCCGCGTGGTCAAGGCCGCAATCAACCTGGTACGTGCCAGCAATCCCAACGATGAAGTGTTTGTGGTCAACTTCAGCGATGAGTATTTCCTCGATCAGCCCTTCACCAACAAGATCAACCTGCTGCAGACCGCCCTGGAGAAATACGAGACTCGCGGCGGAACCGCTCTTTACGATGCGATCGTGGCCTCGGCCGACGAGCTGAAAAAACATGGCAAGCTGCAGAAGAAAATCCTGTTTGTCGTCACCGATGGCGAAGACGACGCCAGCCGCGAATCCCTCGAACAGGCAGTGCGCAGACTGCAGGCAGAGAATGGTCCCACGGTGTATGCCATTGGACTCCTGGGCGAAGAGCGGCAAAGGCGTGCCAAACGCGCTTTGGAAACCATTGCGGAGCGCACTGGTGGCATCGCATTCTTCCCCCGCACGCTGGACGAAGTGGATAGCATCAGCAGCGCGGTTGCCCGTGACATCCGTACTCAGTACACCATCGGTTATAAGCCCACGGCCCCCAAAACCATCGGCGGATATCGCACCATCCGGGTCGATGCCCGCGCCCCGGGACACGGCAAATTGACCGTCCGGACGCGCAGCGGCTACTACGCCGGCCAGGAAGAAGCCGCCGGCGGCGGAAACTAGCCAATTAGCTCTCTGCCATCAGCTTTCAGCTATTGATCACTTCGGTGTTACTGATGGCTGACTGCTGAGAGCTGTATCCTCAACCCACAATTGACGCTCCGCCCCCGGTTCCGTACCCTGTAGAGTGCAGACAAAAATCACCGAAGGCAAGTGCCTGCGCATCACGGACGACATTTCCCAGCTCGTCGGCGATACCCCTATTCTGCAATTGAAGAAGCTGGTTCCAGAGGATGCCGCAGCCGTCTTCGCCAAGCTGGAGTACCTCAATCCCGGCGGCAGTGTAAAAGACAGGGCCGCCAGCGGAATTATTCTGCGCGCCGAGGCCAACGGGCAGCTCCGTGCTGGAGGCACAATTGTCGAAGCTACCGCCGGCAATACCGGTATCGGCCTGGCGCTGATCGGAGTGCAGCGCGGTTACAAAGTTGCCCTCTTCGTCCCGGAACGCTTTTCAGAAGAAAAGGTTACGATCATGCGCGCCCTGGGCGCACAGGTAACCCGCACGCCGGATGCCGAGGGCATGCTGGGAGCCATCCGGCGGGCTAATGAATTCGTAGCCTCCACTCCGGGCGCCTTCATGGCTGGCCAGTTCGAAAATCCCGCTAACCCCGACTATCACTACGAAACCACGGCCCCGGAAATCTTCGAGCAGATGGAAGGTCGTATCGATGCGCTGGTGATCGGCGCAGGCACGGCTGGCACCTTCACCGGCCTGGCACGCTATATGAAAGAGCGCCTGCCCGGAGTACTGGCCTACGCGGTCGAAACCCAAGGCTCGATTCTGGGTGGTGGCAAGCCCGGTCCGCACAAAGTGGAAGGCATTGGGGCGAGCTTTATCCCCGGAAATTTCGACCGCTCCGTGTGCGACCAGGTGCTGATGGTCACTGATGCCGACGCCTTCGCCATGGTGAAAGCGCTGGCGGCCCGAGAGGGTGTGCTGTCCGGTTCAAGCGGCGGAGCCAATGTGGTGGCGGCTTTGCGGGTAGCCGGGTGGCTGGGCCGGGGCAAGCGGGTGGTGACCATGATTCCGGATTCCGCTGAACGTTACCTGTCAAAGAAAATCTTCGAAGGCGGAATTTGAACAACCAGCTCTCGCCTCTGAGAACCGAGAGCTAGAAACTGAAAACTGACGAATTCAATCGATGACCTGGAACTCGTGAATTCAGCCGATGAATTTCAAAACTCATAAAATTAAACTGATGAGTCAAGACTAATAGCTCATAGCTGACAGCTCAAAGCTGCTCATGAAAAACAAACCACCGGGTTTTGCCACCATCGCCATCCACAAGGGTCAAGAGCCCGACCCTGAAACCGGCGCCGTCGCGGTTCCCATCTACCCAACATCCACTTACGTACAGCAGGAGCTGGGCAAGAACAAGGGTTACGAGTACGCCCGCGTTTCCAATCCCACGCGCACCCATTTGGAAGAGAATCTGGCGGCCCTCGAAGGCGGAAGCGCTGCCCGCGCTTTCGCCAGCGGGATGGCGGCGATCAATGCCATTTGCACCATGTATAAATCCGGCGATCACGTAGTCTGCGGCAACGATCTCTACGGCGGCGTGCCTCGCCTCTTTAACCAGGTTCTGGCCAACTTCGGAATGCAATTTACCTACGTTGATACCTCAGACTCAAAGAACGTCGAACGTGCGATTCGCAAGAATACCCGCATGGTGTATGTGGAAACGCCCACCAACCCGCTCATGACGCTCAGTGACATCGCTGCCGTCAGTCAGGTATGCCGCCGCAGGAAAGTGGAGCTGGTCGTGGACAATACGTTCATGTCACCCTACTTCCAGCAACCCATTGCCCTGGGCGCCGACATGGTAGTTCACTCCACTACCAAGTTTCTGAATGGACACAGTGACGGCCTCGGCGGCGTGGTCGTTTGCACTACCAGGGAGCAGGCTGACAAGCTGGCCTTCGTGCAAAAAGCTGCGGGGGCGATTCTCTCCCCCTTCGAGTGCTGGCTCGTCCTGCGTGGAGTGAAGACCCTGGCCGTGCGCATGGAGCAGCACGACCGCAGCGGCAGGGTTGTCGCTGAGTTCCTGGCTCGCCACAGGAAAGTGAAAAGAGTCTTCTATCCCGGCCTTGAGGAACATCCGCAATACGACTTGGCGCAACGGCAGATGACTGGCTTCGGCTCCATGATCACCTTCGAAACCGAGTCTCTCTCCAACGCAAAAAAGATGCTGAGGAAAGTGCGCGTGTGCTCGCTGGCGGAGTCCCTGGGTGGAGTCGAGACCCTGATCTCGCATCCCGCCACCATGACTCACGCCGCGCTGGGCGAAAAGGGAAGACGGGAAATCGGAATCACCGACGGCCTAGTGCGCATTTCGGTGGGAATTGAGAACGTTGAGGATATTGTGGACGATCTCGATCAGGCCCTGGCCGCGATCTGAAATCAACCAGGAATTACGCAGGCCCGGACGCCCTCCATCGACTTCGCTCAGGACCCGGGCGGGCGAGCGAAGCTCACCAGGTGCGGCGGTGCTGCCAGGAGAACCGGCCGGGCTTTGCCCGGCGAGGCGGGTGAGGGCACCCGCCCCTACGTGTTTTTCTGGAAAATTGGCCTGCTGCGCCTCTTATTTCACCGATTGCCCAATCCAACTCAGGTATTCTGTGCTGCCTTCATCGATTGCCACACTGATGCATTCCGGCACATCATAAGAATGAACCTCATTGATCGCCTTCTGCACTCGTTCAAATGCGCCGCGCGTAGTCTTGACGATCAATAAAAACTCCTCGGCCTCCTCAATCTCCCCTTCCCAGCGGTAGATTGAATCCATCCGGGGAACGATACTTACGCAGGCCGCCAGCAGCCGCTCCACCAGGGTGCGACCAATCTTGCGCGCCTCCTCCCTGGAACTCGCGGTGGTGAGGACGAGAATCTTGTCGGTCATATAGAATCAGCCTTCAGTTTACGGTGACAGGGTAGCACCCGGTCGTGCTCGGGAGATTAAGATGGCTACAGAAATTCATTTTGGAACTTCAGGCTGGCGCGCCGTCATGGCCGACGAGTTTACCTTTGCCAACGTCCACCGCGCTGTGACCGGAATCGCCCGCTACGTAGTTTCGCAGAAACCGTCCGGCGCGCGTGTCATCGTGGGCCGAGATCCGCGTTTCCTCGGCGAAACCTTCTGCGCCATGGCGGACGAGATTCTCGCCGCCCACGGCATCACTCCGTTGCTGATCACGGATCCTGCTCCCACCCCCGCGATCTCCTACGCGGTGATTCGCGAAAAGGCCGACGGCGCCATCAACTTCACGGCTTCCCACAATCCACCGGAATACAACGGCATCAAGTTTTCCACGCCGGATGGAGCGCCCGCGCTGCCCGAAGTAACGAAACGCATCGAAGCCGAAATCGCCGCCAGCGATGCGGACAACGGGAAACCGAAGTCGTCAGGGAAAACCGTGACCGCCCAGGCTCTCGAACCCCGCGGCGCATACCTGGCTCGACTGCGCGAGGTCATCGATTTCAATGCCATCCAGAAAGCCAACCTGCGGGTGGTCTTCGATCCTTTTTGGGGCGCCGCCCGCGGATATTCCGATGCGCTGCTGCGTGAGGCCGGCGTGGATGTCTCCACCGTCCATGATTGCCGCGACGTCCTCTTTGGCGGCCATGCCCCCGAACCCGACGACCACCTGCTCGCAGGATGTCGGGAACAAATGCGAGCTACCAAGGCCCACATCGGCATCGCCACCGACGGCGACGCCGATCGCTTCGGCATCGTAGACGCCGACGGCACGTTCTTCACCCCCAATTACATCGTCGCCCTGCTTTTCGACTATCTGGTGGAGACCCGGGGCTGGAAAAACGGTGTGGCCAAGTCGGTGGCTACCACCAACCTGGTCAACGCCGTCGCCAAACATCACGGCGTCGAGTTGCACGAAACTCCGGTAGGATTCAAATACATCGGAGAGCTCATCAAGCAGGACAAGATCGCCATCGGCGGCGAAGAGAGCGCCGGGCTGTCCATTCGCCACCACGTCCCCGAAAAAGATGGTGTGCTGGCCGGCCTCCTGTGCTGCGAAATGGTGGCCCGCCGGGGCAAATCTCTGGGGCAGCAATTGCAACAGCTATTTGCCGAAGTTGGTTCCTTTTACAGCCTGCGCGAGAACTTCCACTTGACGGCGGAGGCGAAGGAGAAGTTCACTGGAAAGTTGCAGCGAGAGCCCCGCGACCTCATGGGCCGGAAGATCACTGAGGTCGTGCGCACCGATGGCCTGAAACTGCTGTTCGCGGACGGCTCCTGGGTCTGCTACAGGTTGTCGGGGACGGAACCGGTCGTCCGGGTTTATTCTGAAGCTCGCAGCATAGAAGACCTGCAGAAACTGAGCGCAGCCGCCAAACAATGGATCTTCGAATAGAACGGCCAAAACTCCGGGTGGTGCCGCGGGCCCAGCGGGGGCTGAACGCGCTGGTGGACCGCGCCCCCCAGGCCGAGGTCCTCGGCCAGCGAATCAGGGAAAGGGTGCGCCCCGCCTCTGCCTGGCTGTACGCTTCCCGGCGTCGCCTGGCCACCGTGGGTGTCGCTGCGGTCACGGTCTGGCTGTTTCTTCATGTCATGTTCGGGGCCAATGGCATGGTGGTTTACCGGCAAAAACGGGCTGATTACCAGAACCTGCGCCACGAAATCGACCAATTACAGAAAGAAAACGGCCATTACGCCGGACAGATCAATGACCTCCAGACCGATCCCAAAACCATCGAAAAAGAGGCTCGCGAGCAGTTGCACTATGCCCGCCCCGGTGAAGTCGTTTACGTAGCTCCTTCCCCTCCTTCGCTCCAGATTCCCGCAACCAGCGCGGCCCAGAAATAGCGGCGTCGGACGTCAGACCTCGGACGGCCGCCCACGAACTACGTAGGGACAGATGTCCTCATCTGTTCCGCTAGCTCCTTCGACGGAAGGCCAGAAGCCTTGCCCTAGTGACCCCATTAGCCGCCCCGGTGGTATACTCTCTCAAATTCCAGTTGGAAAAATTAATGAGTAACCAACTGCTACCTAGCCACGTCAATCCAAGTAGTACCCAAACGCTCGCAGCGGGGCGTTACCACAATCCGCGGCTACCGGCCGCCAAAAACTCGAGGAACTCAGCCATGAAGAAACTGCTCGCAATCTGTTTCGCCCTCTCCTTGTTGTTCCTGATGGTGGCTGTAGTGTCAGCCGATGACATGGGCAAATCCCAGACCGTAAATGGCTGGGTCAGTGATTCCAAGTGCGGAGCCAAGGGCGCCAACGCCGGCGCCGCTGCCTGCACCAAGAAATGTATCGAAGGCGGTGCCACGGCGGTGGTTGTCACCGACGGCGATAACAAGGTCCTGACCGTGGACAACCAGGACGCGCTCAAGGGACATGAAGGCCATCATGTGGCCGTCACCGGACACATCAAAGGCGATTCCATCCACGTCGAAAGCGTAAAGATGTTGTAAGTAACGTAGCGCCGCCGTCCCGACGGCTGTCGTGGGGGCGTCCCGCCCCCACGCCCGGGGAAAACAGCGCCCGGAGGGCAGCCGAAGAGACAACGGCCCTACCTCATCATTTCAGCAATATCCGTCCCGTCCCATCCGCCGTTGCTTCACCTCAATCCATTACCGACCAAGCGAGATACGGTCGCGAGACTTCAGCGACTTTGTCTGTCGGAAGTTCCTGGCCCAGGCTCGAGACGGTGGACTTCACGTCAACCTTGATGAACGGGCACTGGCGATAGACGTATGTCCGTTGCGAGGTCGTTGACAGCCCGCCTTCAGTCGTGATTATCTTCATCAAGTCTGAGCGAATCATGCCTACCTTGATGGTTTGCGTGGCGCGTAGAACGCTCGCCACCCAGGCTGCATGCTCCTGGTCAACGCCCGAGAAAATCTTGTGGTGTTCCGATTGAGCAACTGCACCGAGAGCAACAATGGCGACGAATGCGATTCGTGCAAGCCAACTCATACACATCTCCTGCACACACATTACACCTCGACCTGTGGCGCAAACGGGCATTACACCAGCAATGCCGGATTACCGTGTACGGGGATTGGTTATCCGCGAGACCTGCCTTCCCGGTCGGCTCATTTCCTGAGTTCGATCAGGAGCAATTCAAGACTCTGTTTACCAATGTTCCGTAGCAGATACGGTTCTTGTTTTGGCATCAGGATTACTGAACCGTTTGTGACATAGAGATGGTTCTGTGGCGACTTTTTCTCATTTACAACTGGTTTGCCCATAGTTAGTCGTGTCGCGGATGTTACTCCGGTCCGCCTTCGGCGCATTGATGGCAGACATCCAATTGCAAGACTCCAAACCCGAAGCACTAACCCTGCAAGACCCAACGGAGATTGGTAGAACCTGGGCTGGGGCGGCCAAGGCGTTGAGGAAAGCAATAGGCAAACCGTTTGCAAACGGCGCAAGGCATCACCTCTTGGAACTAATTATTGCAGGGCCAGTGTACAGGGTACGTGATTCTCGGTAGGCCGCTCTGCCATGACTCAGGGGTCTCAGCGCGTTTTCCGCACTGAGATGATGTCGTGGAACATCTAAGGGCAACTATGCACCAGCCAGCCTTTGAATATAGTTCTGTTAAGCTGGGGCGGAGCGCCGGAGGAGAGAACTGTGCCAGTCGTGGCCGGAGTCGATCTGGGTGGGACCGCCATCAACTATACATTGCTGGACCAGCAGGAGAAGTTCCTCATCGAAGGACTGCTCGAGCATCCCGCGCTGGCCAAGCAGGGGCCGGATATCTGCCTGCAGCAAATTGCCGACGGCCTCAAGATCGCTGCTCAAAAGGTCGGCGTCAGTCTCGACAAAGTGGTTGCCGTGGGCCTCGACACGCCCGGGCCCGCCAGCGCCTCCGGCCAGCTCAGTGCCCGGGGCTCAACCAACTTTGTCCACGCCAAATGGGCCGGTTTCGATATTCGTGAGGGCCTGGCCCACAAGCTCCGCAAGCCGGTGTCCTATTTGAACGACGCCAATGCCGCGGCGCTCTGGGGACACTACGCCATCTTCGGTTCCAACAGCCGTGAGACTTCCATCTCCAGCATCATCGGCACCGGCAACGGCGGCGGCGTCATTCTCGACGGCAATGTGGTGAAAGGCAAAAACGGCTTCGGCGCGGAGCTGGGCCACGTCCTGATTCCGTATCAGAGCATCGCCGGAACCGGCGGCCTCAAGCCGGAATGCAACTGTGGACGCATCGGCGACCTGGAGTCGCTGTGCTCACTTACCGCTATCGAAAAAAATATCCTGCCGTATTTTCTACCGCGCTATCCCGATCATGAACTGGGCAAGGTCGATCTCCACCAGGCCGCCAAGCTGGTGCGCGGCTTGGCGGAGAAAGGCGACCGGCTGAGCAAGGAAGTTTTTCGCGTGCAGGCCCATGCCCTGGGTCTGTTCTTCGACGAGATGGTGAACACCTTCGACCCCGACGCTTTCATTGTGGGTGGAGGCGCTCTCGAAACCGGCAAACATTTTCAGGATTGGTTTATCGAACAGATCCGCGCCGCCATGCCGGCGCAGCGTGAAGAACAGGCCGGCATTCCCATCCATGTAATGCCCAACGGCGATACCGCCGGCGCTCGCGGCGCCGCCATCGAAGCTCTAAAGCTTGCCCGCGAAGGCGGTCTGGCCTAGCGGCCTTGCCTGCTGCCTTTTCTCCGTTTCCTCCGTGTCCTCTGTGGTTATTCGTTATTCGTTTTAAATTTCAGCTGACCATTCTGGTGCCCGCCAACTCCAGGCACTTGGGACAGCGGCATGAATATTCCGCATCGTTCGGGTATGCAGTATGACCGCACTTGCCGCAGATGTACCTTCCATCCACATGAGCGACCATGGCGAGAAACTCAAGGCCAGCAACACAATAAGGGCATCGGACGGTGTCTCGCATTTTCTGAACCTCCGGGGTCAGGGTTTGAGGACCGTGCTCAGTTCTCGATCCGCTGTCGCCCGTTTCAGGCAACCTTGGGCTTTTTCCGTTCCGCGCTGCGGCGCACGGCTTCCGGGTCGTGCTGTTTGAGCAGTTGCTCAATACGCTGGATGGTGCGCTGCAGCTGGTGGATTAACTCATCGTCGGAAACGGTGAGCAAATCGGCCAGCAGCCGGCGGATCTGCGCCCGGATCTCAGCGTATTTCTCGCTCCGGGTCTGCATTTCAAGAAGGTACTTCCGATACACCACGTACCCGATAGCCACGCTGGCTCCCATAAACAGGGCGCGAAAACCCTGCAACAGCCAATGCGGAGCGCTTTGGATATGGGTCACCAGGAAATCCACATCCATGCTGACAAACCACGCGCATCCACCCCAGAGCGCGGCTGCGGCCAGAATTTTCTGCTTCCTCTTCACTGCTTTTCCCTTCTTTAATGCAAGCAGCAATTTAGCCCTTATTAGACTGTGGATAAACTGTGAATTCCCTCGATTTTCTGTGCAAATGAGGAGAACTCGCCCGTCACGAAGGAGAGAGCTTCCGGAATCGTACTGCTCGGGGTGGAGCGCCGAACTGCTTCCGTAATCTTTCCGCTCAGGGTGGACAGCGCCGCAGGCTGCATCAAAGGCCGCCTTTGAGAAAGGCTTTAGCCGCTGTGGTACATCCCGCACTTACAACGGAGCGGACCCGACTCATCAGCCGGGCACCACCCCGACGCCAAATACGACTTACAGGCAGTCGCGCCTCGGGATCCTCAATGCCGGTTATCGTATTGAATTCCGGCCTCGACCTCTGCGATGGCCTGGTCGACCAGCCTTACCGCATTCGCCCGGTGGCCACCCTTGTCGCGCGAGGCTAATTGCAGGTTCCTCTGGGCTTCGCGCAGGTTCTGCAGCGCCGTCGTCATCTCGGGCTGGGGTTCACGCCCGCTGGGATCCCATCTGCCGTTCCAGCCGCCCTGGCCCCAGTCGCCGCGACCCCAGCCACGGAACTGCGAGCCGTCAACCGTGCTGCCTTCGCGATACTCAAACATGCGGACCTGGCCGTTCGGCCCCCGGGCATAAATGCGCAAGGTCTTGTCCTGCCCTTTGTCGGGGTCCACGCCAAAGGTGCTGTTGCCCATTCGGAAGGTGCGGTCCTGGCGGGCCAGTTCCTTCAGTCGATTAGTCACGTCCACATGCCGGCGGGCAGTGCCATATTGCGCGCTCAGGATGACGTATTCGCCGGAGTCACCGGGAGAGCGTTGGGCTGCGAGTTTTCCGGGCAGAAAGGCCACTGCTACTAGCATTGCGATGACGAGGCGGATCTTACTCATGAGCACCCCCAATTATTTGATCACAGACTATGCGAGCGCATTCTCTGGACACCACGCAGGAATGTCAAGGAGGAAAGTTCGAGAATTGGCTGCCGGACTCGACGAAAAGTATCGGGCGCGCTGCAGTCCCCAACGATCTGCGCCCATCGCTGTTTCATAACCGAAATTGCGCGGGTGACGACACCGTGAGTGTTTCTGCTCTCGGTTACCGCACCACGCCTTCCAGGGGCGAACTCGCCGTCGCGTAGAGTTTGCGCGGCATGCGCCCGGCGAGATACGCCTGACGTCCGGCCAGCACCCCGTGCTTCATGGCTTCTGCCATCAGCACCGGGTCCTGGGCATTGGCAATTCCCGTATTCATCAGCACCGCATCGGCTCCCAGTTCCATCGCCAGGGCGGCATCGGAAGCGGTGCCCACTCCCGCATCCAGGACCAGGGGCACGCCGGTGATCATCTCCCGCAGGATGCGAATGTTGGCGGCGTTCTGAATTCCCAGCCCGCTGCCAATCGGCGCCCCCAGCGGCATAACGGTGGCCGCGCCGGCATCGAGCAACCGCTTGGCAAAAACAACGTCATCAGAAGTGTAGGGAAGAACCGTGAACCCTTCCTTCACCAGTACCCGGGTCGCCTCCAGCGTGGCCTGCACGTCGGGATAGAGCGTGGCCTGGTCGCCAATCACTTCCAGCTTTACCCAGTCGGAGAGTCCGACTTCGCGCCCCAGGCGCGCCGCCCGGATCGCTTCATCCGCGGTGTAGCAACCGGCCGTATTGGGCAGCAGAAAATATTTCTTCGGATCCAGATAGTCGAGCAGCGATTCTTTGCTGCGGTCCAGATTCACCCGCCGCACCGCCACCGTCACCATGTCCGCGCCGCTGGCTTCCAGCGCCCGCGCCGTCTCCTGAAACGACTTGTATTTCCCCGTGCCCACGATAAGCCGGGAACGGAACTCGCGCCCCGCAATGATCAATGAATCAGACATGCATCATATTGTAATGAAAACCAGCCCCATGTGGCGCGGGCGCCCTCGCCCGCGTAGGCCAGAAACCAGGGCAATGCCTGCGTGGAGGCTACCGCCGTCGACCATCCAGTTGAGCGAAGATGCACCGGGCTCGGGAAAACAGGGGATTGCTGAACTGCATCTGACCTGCGGACCTCGCCGAACCGCAGAGGCCTCCCGTCCGTTTATCGCGGGACTTTAATGACCGGGGTGCTCGCGAGAAGCGCCGCCGCGCTCCGGTCCAGATACACCGTTGTGTTGGGATGAGTGCGCAGAATTGAGGCCGGCGCAAGCGGACTGATTTCTCCTTCAAGGCAAGCCGCGACGGCTCCCGCCTTTCGCTTTTCCGACACGGCGCAGATGATCTCTCGCGCCTGAAGAATCTGGCGAACGCTCATCGAGATGGCTTGGCGGGGCACCTCAGACAGATTCGCAAACCAGCCTTCGCCCAGTTGCTGCTTCCGGCAGGCTTCGTCGAGCGTAACCACGATATACGGCTCCTCGGTTTCAAAATCCGCTGGAGGATCGTTGAAGGCCAGGTGGCCGTTCTCTCCGATCCCGACCAAAGCCACGTCAATCGGCGCTTTCCGCAGCGCGCCTCCCACACTGCGGATAACTTCCGCCGGGTCCTGTTCGCCATCGAGCAGATGGTAATGAGTGATCCCGACTTTATTGATCAACCGGGTCAGCAAGTAGTTTCTGAAACTGGCGGGATGTTTCGCGGACAGTCCAATATATTCATCGAGATGAAACAGTTCGACGCGTTTCCAGTCAATCCCCGGCAGCGCGGTAAGAGAGTCCAGCAATTCAAACTGGGACGCGCCGGTCGCGGCAATAATCCGGGCCTGTCCGTTCTTCTGGATCGCCCGGCCAATAGCCTCAGCAGCCTGCTGAGCGGCCACCCGGCCCAGCGAATGCTTGTCGTCAAATACTCTGATTATCATTGGCGAGGAAGCGCTTCGCTTGGAGCTTCTTGACGTGGTACGTGGCGATTATGGACCAATGGCACGGTTGACGTAAACAGACAGGGCGAGAAGGCCGCTCTCCGACGGGATGCAACACGCTCCCAGGTTATCGATACGCTCAAAGCGTAAGAGATAAAGATGACTCGGTAAAAGGATTAGCACCACAGCGACACAAACGGTCGAAAAAGTTGCAGGTCAGAAAATCAGGGAGTGGGGTAACCTGCGCGTGTTGTAAGATAACCGCCGTTATGAAGAGTCCGGTGAACATCGTGGCAGCGCTTGGCCTGCTTCTTGGCGGCGTGTTTGGTTTGCTGGGGACCGTGGTCACGACCCAAAATATTCGCGCGGCCTCATGGGGAATCGACAGTGTTGGCCTGGTCGTGGCCACCTCCCTGCTCGCCCTGAAGTTCTTCCGGAAGGGCAATGACTTTGTTGCCGCCGGGTTTCTTGTGTTCGCCATCGGAGAGGGCGTGATGCTTTCCGGGACCGCGGCGACCCTTGCAGAGAGCGTTCCTTCATTTGCCGCAGGCACGGCCCTATGGTCGGCTGCTCTTTTGCTCACCAGTGTTCCCAGAGAATTCGCCGGTTGGATTCGTCTGGCAGGCATTGTTGGTGCAATTCTTTTTGCAGTTACCTCGGCAAGAATCTTTTGGGGAGGGCAGGTGTTACCCACCTCCTCGCCCCTGCCCTTCTTCGCCTACCCCTTCCTCGTCCTCACCTTCGGCGGCTGGATTTGGACCCTGCTGAAAGCCGCTTGAAGATCAGCCTGGAAGTGGCTGGTTTAAAGAGGCGCCTACACCCGCAACCCGATGAATGAGTGAAATCGCGATTTTACACCTCGACCAAATCCTCAGTTCTTGCCGATTCCGATCACTTGCACTGATGATTGAGTCGGTTCAAACCGCGTGGCAGGGGACAGGTCGAGAGCAAAAACATCCCAGAAGAAGAATGCCGGGAGAGCGTACGCGGACACCACAAAGATCAGAAAGGACCAGTCGAACCCCGTAAGTTTGGCGGCGACAATCGCTAACGCTGCGCATAGACCTCCCCGTGCCCATCGATAACCGGGCGAACGGATCGGCCGAATTTGCTTCAGGCAGTGTGGGCAATCGAATGAGCCAGGGCGAATGGCCACTCGGGTCAGCACCCCATCACAAATTGGACACCGGCAACGCCCAAGGAGTGGAGACGCGGGGGAACATTCGAGATAAAAAAGAGACGAGCTACCAATGCCAAGGGGGCAGCCAATATCAACCCGGCCACTGACAGCACAACACTCTTACTCAGCACGGCCCTGTACAAACAACAGAGGAACACTGCGATGGCGAAGACCGCCAACGCGATGCGGTACCGAACAGAAAACCCCAGAGTCATTTCGCAGGAAGGACAAGCTCGACTTCGGAGGAAATATCGGTACGCAAAGTGATGGTGGCACGAAGGACATGCGAGAAGCCTTCGCGGGTCTCCGTCCTTCCCTTGGAAATCGTCGCTCAGTTGGTCCGTCTTTCTGCCAAACTTACCCCCGTTTGCAGATTAGGCCTACCCCGAAGCGCGTCCGGGTTCCAGCATGAGAGTTAGTTGCTTGTAGTCGGGTGCTTACACTACCCATCCGAGACTGGTCAGTGCAAACGCGATATTCAACAGCCCTGGCCACAATGAGGATATAATCTGCATCTTCTTAGAGGTCAAGTATTCACTCCTCACAGCCACTCACTCCGTTGCCTGAACAGGCCTATGCCACCCTCGGGCGCCGGTTCGTAGCGCATCTGATCGATATTTTGATTGCCTTCTCGGCTGTGCTGCTTACCGGGATCGTAATGCGAACTCTTCGCGCCATCGGATTCTGGGCACCTGCTGTTCAAGACCCAGAGCAAACCTGGAGAATGCTGGGGGTTGTTGCCAAGCTTTGCATTATCTTTGGCTTTGTCCTGTCGATGGGCCCGATCTACTTCATTCTTTGCGAAGCCTCCAACTGGCAGGCAACGTTTGGCAAGCGCCTGCTGAGAATCTACGTGACCGATGACGGCCGCAAGCGCATCAGCATCAAGCGGTCATTGGCGCGTTGGCTTAGCCGATGGTTCTGCGGTTGGTTCGGGGGGAACTTCCTAAGCCTCATCACCATTGCCGTGACCGGAAATCGAAAGGCCATTCACGACTTCCTTGGCGGAACACTTGTCCTGCAGGGGCAACCATCTGATGAGACTCCTCTTGAACCGTGGCGAATCGCCGCCGCTTTCGGCCTTCCGTTTGTTTGGCTGCTGGGAACCTTCATGGCTACCATGTAGAAACACTGCCCACCAAAAGCACGACCAGCAGGCGTTTCACCGGTAACCAGGTTACCCGTGTTACCCACTTTTGACCCAATACGGTGCCCCCCGCCCCAACCGGGCCATGTGCAACGATTTTCCTCGTAGAGGCCACTTTCGCTGAGTATCGGCATCCAACTCCGTTACGAATGAGCCAGTTCCGTTGCTTCTGCTTTGGCAACCGAACTGCGCCCATTATCATCTGTTGGCGGATGCTGGCGGATCTGATCCAACCCGGTACGGGGAGCGACGTATGAGTGCTGAAGTTTGGCTCGACGCGAATCTGGTTCATCTTCAAACCGCGGTCCTGTGCGCTAACTGCGAGCTCATCAGCGACGGCCAGAACGGGCATTGCGCCGGCTGTGGAGGCCAATCCCTGCTCCATCTGAGCCGGATACTGGGTGGAACGATTGCGCCGGAACTGGGGGTTGCTGTTTCCGCGGATGGCGTCAGCGATAACCAGAGCGTTCGCTCTCTGTCCGCCGCGGCCTAGCAGGGGAGCGGCGTTGAACCACGAAAGTTCCTCACCGGGCTCGGCACCCCAGTTTTCCAGCGAACCTGGCCCCTCAGGGTTCTGCTAACCATAGGCGCTGAGATCTATGAACTTTTTTCGTCTCTTTCGCCGCGTTTGGTGATTAACTAATGCGGAGGTCCGATTTCTCCGCATGATCACGACTATCGCCATTCGTCTTCTCGAGACCATGTTTGTGGTGGGTGCCCTCGGATCCGCCCTGGTTGTCCTGCTCACCGCTATCGAGGATTTCATTACGCTTTTCGGCAACGACAAAGAAAAGTCAGGCTCTTAAACCGCACGTTGGCCGATGATGCCATCCCCCTTCGATTGACGCCGCTTCAGCCCCCACCGTCAGCCTCCACGCGTTGACTTGCCCTCTCAGTCCGCCTAAGATGAGGCGCCGGAGCTGCGCAACTTCAGCCCCGACGATCGTCCATAGAACGATCGTCCATAGAACGATCGTCCATAAACGATCGCCCGTAAACGATCAGCCATAATGATCGGCCAAACCATCTCGCATTACCGCATTGTCGAGAAGCTGGGTGGCGGCGGCATGGGCGTCGTGTACAAGGCCGAAGACACCCGGCTCGATCGTTTCGTGGCCCTGAAATTCCTCCCGGAAGACGTGGCCCAGGACCGCCAGGCGTTAGAGCGTTTTCGCCGCGAGGCTAAAGCGGCGTCCGCCCTCAACCATCCCAACATCTGCACCATCTATGACATTGGGGAGGAAAATGGCCAGGCCTTCATCGCCATGGAGTACCTCGACGGCCTGACCCTGAAGCATCGCGTCGCCGGCCGCCCGCTGGAGATGGACGTGCTGCTCGGCCTGGCCATCGAGATCGCCGACGCTCTCGACGCCGCGCACAGCGAGGGCATCGTCCATCGCGACATCAAGCCTGCCAACATTTTCGTCACCAAGCGCGGGCACGCCAAGATTCTCGACTTCGGCCTGGCCAAGGTGACTTCCCAGGCCGCCAACTCCGCGCCACTAGGCACAAACACCGAAGTCACCACCGGCGTCAGCCTGGAATATCTCACCAGCCCCGGAACCGCCATCGGGACAGTCGCGTACATGTCGCCGGAGCAGGCCAAGGGCAAGGAACTCGATGCTCGCAGCGACTTGTTCTCCTTCGGGGCGGTTCTCTACGAGATGGGAACAGGCATGGTCCCCTTTCGCGGTGACACTTCCGCCATCATCTTCGACGCCATCCTGAATCGCGAGCCCACTCCTCCCGTGCGCGTCAACGCCGATCTCTCCCCGAAACTTGAAGAGATCATCAACAAAGCCCTGGAGAAAGATCGCGATCTGCGCTACCAGAGCGCAGCGGAAATCGGCGCCGACCTGAAGCGCCTCAAACGCGACTCCACTTCAGGACGCGTTCGCGCGGCCCATGATTCAACCCCCAGCGTGGCCGCGGAGCCAGCCGGTGCTTCGTCTTCGAAGTCGGTGCCTCTGCCGGCTCCCGTTGCATCCGCTAAGAAGGGTCTGCCCACTCTGGCCATCGGCGTTGCGGTCCTGGTTGTGCTGGCGGCAGCCGGGTTCGGTGGCTACAAGTTGCTTACCCGGCCGCGCGGCTTCAATCTGCAAAACCTGCAGATCGCAAAGCTGACGGAAAACGGCAAAGCCAACCAGGTGGCCATCTCGCCCGACGGCCGCTACATCGTCTACGCCATGCGCGACGCGGAGAAGCAGAGCTTGTGGGTGCGCAACGTAGCCACCAAAAGTGATGTTCAGGTGCTGGCCCCCGATGTGGTCGAAATCGCGGGCCTGAGTTTTTCTCCCGACGGAAACTATATCTATTTCGTGCGCTCGGATAAAAGCACCGAGAATTACCGTTACCTCTACGAAATGCCCGTGCTGGGAGGTTCGCCGCGGCAACTGATTCGCGATATCGATTCTCCTGTCGACTTTTCTCCCGACGGCAAACAGTTCGTCTTCCAGCGCGGAATTCCGGAGCGCGACGTCATCGAAGTGCGGATCGCCCAGCTGGACGGAAGCGGCGACCGCCTGCTGGCCAGCCTGCCCGGCAATTCGCGCTTTATGTTCGGAGCCACCTGGTCGCCTGACGGCAAGACGGTTGCCGTCCCCATTCTGAAGAGCGGCAAAGATGTTGACTGGCAGCTGCATGTCATCAATGTCGCGGATGGTAAAGTGCGGCCCCTGGTTTCAGCCGGCGGGAAAACCATCGGAAGGGCGGTGTGGATGCCCGACGGTGGCTCTCTGATCGCGTCGGGCGAAGAGAGTCTGTTCGGCCGAGGCCAGTTGCAAAGCATCGACTATCCCAGCGGCGAAACCCACCGCTTCACCAACGATCT
Source organism: Terriglobia bacterium (assembly GCA_963803605.1). GTDB lineage: Bacteria > Acidobacteriota > Terriglobia > Terriglobales > Acidobacteriaceae > JAIQFF01. The sequence continues at coordinate 15,608 of CAWDNG010000014.1, read as the reverse complement.
GTCCGACTACACCACCAGCATGGACGTCACGCACGACGGCAAGACGCTGGCCGCCATTCAACGCGTTTTTTCCTCCGACATCTGGGCCGTGCCGGGCGCCGACATCGCGCAGGCTCGCCAACTTACGTCCGGCGAACCTGCCTATGACTTGATCACGCCCGGCCCGCTCGGCAAACTGCTGGCTCGAAGCGCTGATGGCGACCTGTGGCTGATGAACCCGGATGGCAGCGCCCGCACCGTCCTGGTCTCTCAGGTGCACAGTCTGATTTCCTCGTCGCGTTGTGCTGACCGGTACGTGATATTTAATTCCTACCGTGATGGCAGAATCGAACTCTGGCGGGTTGACGCCGACGGTTCCAACAGCAAGAAATTGCTGGACGAAGGCCAAGATGCCGATTGTTCGCCCGATGGGAAGTCGATCTTCTACACCGTCAAGAACCAGATCTACCGCATGTCGGTCGATGGCACCGACCCGGTCAAAATAGCGGACACGCCCCAGGAAGGCTTTGGGATCAAGGTGTCACCCGATGGAAGCCTTATCACCTTCGCCTACCAGGAGGGCAGTCCCGTCCCGATAGGAAAACTGGGCGTGGTCGCTACCGAGGGCGGGACCTCACGTTTCGTGGCCACGGTCCCCATCGGAGGACGCTTTCTGCACTGGTCGCCCTCCGGAAAGGCAATTCAATATCGCCTCACCCGGAATGGCGCCTCCAACATCTGGGAACAACCCTTGTCCGGCGGACCAGCGCGCCAGATCACCAACTTCACCTCCGGCCTGATTTTCGATTTCGCCTGGGCTCTCGACGGCAAACAACTGCTGCTGGCCCGCGGCAATGAAACCAGCGACGTAATCCTCATCAGCAACTTCCGCTAACGGGTGCCCGCTTCTCGTCTCTCCGTTTTGTGGAGAGACAGAGCGGGAAGTAAGAATCGTCCACTCCTCGTGTACTGTTACAGTTTGTTTGGACTATCGAAAGGCTTGTAGGGCTGCTGCAGGCGTATCGGTCTCTCCAATCAATGATACAGCTCTGCGGTGGACAGCACATTACCGTGGACGTCAACACCTCCGACGACTAACACTTGTCCATTGTGCAATAGCGTCGCTGTGTGCCACGACCGAGCCGTCGTCATATTGGCGGCGTTTGTAAATGTCAAGGTGTCAGGGTTGAATAGCTCCGCACTTGCCAGGGGCGTGACAGAGGTATGAACCGTACCAGCCAGAGCTAGCGAATGTACGTTGGCGCCACCCACAATCAACACCCGTCCATCGGCAAGCCGCGTCGCGGTGTGAAAAGCTCGCGAGACGGCCTTTCCGCTCACCGCACCAAAACTTTCGTCTTCGCTTGTGAACAGGACTGCCAAACCCCAGGACTCAGGGCCAACCAGGCAGCATCTTGTTGAACCGCCGCTGAGCAGTCGTAGAAATTCGCCGCCCACGAGGAATACCCTGCCGTCTCGGAGCAACGACGCCGTAAGCCAGGCTGCCTGGGTTCCTCCCGTCAACGTTGGCGTGAATGTGTCAGTTGCGGGATCAAACAAGTCTCCCAAAGCCGTGCCAGAGCTGTCTGTTCCTCCAGCAAGAAGGACTTCACCATTGCTCAGCCGGGTGGCTGTATGCCCCATCCGGGAAGCGCTCATATTTTGTGTGGAGGTAAAAACGCCCGTTTTCGGATCGAAAAGCTCTGCCGTTGCCGTTCCTCCACCCGCTACTAACACTTTGCCGCTGCCGAGTAACGTTGCCGTGTGCCCGATCCGCGGCTCTCGCATACTGCCCGTACGCGTGAATCTGCCCGTCGCAGGGTTGAAAAGTTCAGCCGTGGCAAGGGCCCCTTTCGCGTTGGTTCCTCCAGCCACCAGAACCTTTCCGCCAGGAAGCATGGTTGCCGTGTGACCTTCACGCGCGGTCAGCATTCTGCCCGTGACTGCAAAAGTGCCGGTAGCGGGGATGAAAAGCTCTGCAGACGCGAGAGTCCCGTTCGTATTTGCGCCTCCCGTCAGCAGGACCCGTCCATCGTGGAGCAAGGTCGCAGTGTGCCTCCGTCGCGCAAATTGCAGTTTTCCCGTGGCCGTGAAACTGCTTCCTGCACACGCCATCGAGAGGGCCAGCACCACCATCGCTAGCCGGATAGAACGAAATGTTCTGAGCTGCATAGCGCCTTCTCCTTACGGCATAGTGTGTATAGCGCGCGATCGGAGAGAAAGCAAACGTCGCGCCGGAACGCTAGCCTGCGCATACTCGCAAACGCAGTTACCTTGCCAAGGGCGAATCGATCTGCATGACGGAAGCAACGAGCCCGTGTCAGAGCCGGATTCAGTGTCGGCAAGAAGCTGAAAAAAGAGACACATACAAATAGTGTGAGGAGTTGCTATGGGGCTGGCACCCGCTGTGGTGGGCGAAGTTTACGAACTGCAATCGACGCTTCTCCGCTAACCGCACGGTTAGGGAACTAACTGGACGGTTACCGCGGGGGATTTGCAGGGCTAGAACAAACGTAGGCGGTGAACCAGGTTTTGTTACCAGTGGGGTTCATCCGATACCAGTCCTCGACAGGTTACCGATTTCGCCTGACACTGTTTAAGAAGGAGTTTTGGTGGAACCATTTCGGATTCATGTCACGGATGAAGTGCTCGACGATCTGCGCGCGCGGTTGCGCAATACGAGATGGCCAGATCAGGTCCCCGGCATAGGTTGGAAACAGGGCACCGAGCTGGACTGGTTGCAGCACCTCATATCCTACTGGATCCATGATTTCGACTGGCGCGCCTGGGAGAAGAGGCTAAACACTCTCGACCACTTCAGCTCCGAGGGCATCCACTTCGTGTACCAGCGCGCGGCATCGGGGCGGGGTTTCCCGCTCATTCTCACGCACGGCTGGCCCAGCAGTTTCCTCGATTACATAGACATGCTGCCCATGCTGAAGGACTTCGACGTAGTCGTACCCTCCCTGCCTGGTTATGGATTCTCGTCGCGCCCAGCCCAAGTCGGCGTCAACTACCGATACGTTTCGGAGCGCTGGCATCGACTCATGTCCGAGCTCGGATATTCCCGCTATGGTGCGGGTGGTAATGACTTTGGGGCCGGAGTGGCGACGATCCTCGGGCTGGACCATCCCGAAGCCGTGGTCGGGATTCATCTCACCACGCTGGAGTCTGACCTTACACCCGTGGTGGATGACTTGGAGCTGTCCGATGTCGAGCGTTCGTACCTTGCAGTGAACCGAAACTGGGACGTTACGGAGCGAGGCTACAGCGCAATACAGTCGACCAAGCCACAAACCATCGGCTATGGACTGAACGACTCTCCTGCGGGGCTGGCCGCATATGTTGGCGAGAAATGGCGCTCGTGGAGCGATGTCACGCCGCCCCATGACTTCCTCTGCGCCACACTCACCCTGTACTGGGTCACGCAAACCATCACATCCTCGATGCGAGACTATTGGGACAATCGCTGGTACCCGGTAGATCGGGCCTACGTCGGCACGCCCACGGCGTTTGGTGTCTTCGCGCACCAAACCGTTCCCGAGGGTGAGCCACCGCGCTCGTATCTGGAGCGGGTCTACAACATCCAGCGCTGGACAGTTTTTCCGCGTGGCGGGCACTTCGCACCGGCTGAGGAGCCCGCGGCTGTAGCGGAAGACTTCGCCGCCTTCTTCCGTGACCTAAGCTGAGGCTCACGCTGACGATCCGGTAGTCTCACTTGACGCAAAATCGATTTGACCAACTTCGACGCCCGGGGTGCCCGTGAGGTGAGGTTCTGAGTGGCGATTTATCACCAACCGCCGCAGGATGTAATCGCCGGGCTCCATTCGACCACGCGTCAGAGGCTACAATTGCTCCGGCCTTGTGAGGTCTGACAAATGCGCTCATCCCTATTGATTGCTCTGTTACTCCTTGGCTCCGTTAGTGCGAATTCTGAGACTGAGGATGCCGGCAGTATGCTCTCAGCCGCCTTTGCGAAATACGCAAATCTCTCGACGTATTACGTGCAGGGCACTCGCGAAGTGACCACAACGGACGAGATACACCACGGTTGGCAGCAGGAGCGATTCACGGTTGCTAAACAATCCAGCAACCGTTACCACTACGAAATTGAAATGCTCCGGATCGTTGGAACTTGATCATCGCCGATGGGACTACGGAGTGGGATTTTCAACCTTGGCGGAATGAATATACGCAGCGCCCAGTTCCAAAGACTCTGCCGAACTTCGACGATCCCGACGATGTAATTCGATATGTCGCAGAGTCAGGAGTCCGGGGTTATGTCGAAGATTTATCGACTAGAGTCAAAAATGCGAAATTTGGACCACCGGAAACTCTCAATTTTGCGGGACAGAAAGTGCCTTGCTACGTCATCCGTGCTCAATTCCAGAACGGCAAGGGCGAGCTTTCCAGATCAGCACAACTGACCTTCTGGATCGAGAAAGAACGCAAGGTAATCCGTAAGAGGGTTATCGCTACAATTAACAGCCCTTCTGTTCTCCAACCGCGGCGTAGGGTGAGGGATGTCGAAACGACCGACTACACAATCGCAGATTTACAGGAGCAGCCTCCGGCTTCGCTCTTCCGGTTCTCTCCGCCAACCGGGGCTCGACAGGTACGTCGCCTATTCCTCAATGATCGCAATATCGATCTCACTGGCTTTCCTGCTCCACCTCTCAAGTTGAAAACGCTAGATGGGAGACCGTTCGATCCTGATTCTGTCAAAGGCCATGCCGTGCTTGTGGACTTTTGGGCATCGTGGTGTGTGCCATGTGTTCAACAGATGCGGAGCCTCGCAAAGTTAACGGACGACCTCAGCAGGCAGGGCTTGATTTTCCTTGGCATCAACTGGGGCGATGACGATCCGAAGACGGCGCTTGAATTTCTCAAAAAGAACCATTACGAGTGGATAAACCTTCGCGCCGACAGCGAAACTACAACCGCGTGGATGCTGAATGGTGTGCCCCTCGTGGCGGTCATCGATCCTCAGGGCAATATCGCCTACTACCACACTGGCTATGAAGAACCAGAAGAGGCTGCCATTGTTAAGGCTCTGCGGAAGATCAACCCCAGTTTCAGCACGGGAGCGGCGTTGTGTCAGTAGCTTGCCGACAAGCCCGAATGCAATTGTCGACTGACGCTAACAGATGGCATGAGAAGGTTTGGTGTCGGTGCGGACGGAGTTAATCAACACCGCGCGAGGACTGGTGAAAAGTATGGGCACACGACTGCCGCGGTGTTCGAGTCCGAGCTTCGCAGAAAAGGTAAAGGATGCGGTTCCGGTTGAGGTACGGGAAGCGCTGCTGCCCTTGGTGCAGTTGACAGAGACGGTGAATGATTGCATTGCGAGATATGACCAGAAGATTGAAGAGCTGGGCCAGAAGAAGTATGGACACACGACATTACTGCGACAAGTGAAGGGGGTGGGCCCGATCACCTCGCTGGCCTACGTGTTGACCCTGGAGGATCCGCAACGATTCAGCAGCAGTCGCGAGGAGGGGCCCTATCTGGGGCTGGTGCCGAAGCAGGAAGACTCGGGAGATAGTCAACCCCAGTTAGGAATCAGCAAGGCCGGAGACCGGATGTTACGGCGGTTGCTGGTGAGGAGCTGGCAATACATGTTGGGAGCCTTCGGACCGGACACCGACTTACGGCGGTACGGATTGCGATTGTGCGAGCGCGGAGGAAAGAATGCGAAGAAGCGAGCCGTGGTGGCGGTGGCACGAAAGCTGGCCGTCTTGCTACATCACCTGTGGGTGACCGGGGATGTTTATGAACCGCTACATCACACAGGAGCCGAAACCAGGACAGCACAAGCAACGGCTGCATAAGCCGGACCCAACAATATTCCACAATAATTAACCGACGCAATCGCGAACAGACAGGAATCCAGTGAACAGAAGATCCTTTGATGACGCGGAGGCCGATTCGTTTTCGGAAAGGTTTGCAGCAATGACATCCCCTCGCCTTGTTCGGGTGACTGCGGGCTAACGCCAGATCCATCGAGATCGCCAATCAGATGGCAGCACCCAACCAGCCAGGCCCCGTCACAATGGTGATGGGGCCTGGTTTGAGATCGAACCCCAACGTGCACCGGGCCCCATGAGGCTCCTTGAGAGTGCGGATAGAAGCCGGGTAGGAGTGGGTGGTAAGCAAGCAAGCCGTCGAGAAACGCAAGGGTGCGAAGCGCCGATCAGTTTACTTCTGGGAACGAACGGGAAGGATCGAGGCAGACAGTTCGAAAGCATTGCGGAAGGCGTGCCCATACGAACTGAAAACCGAATCCATTAAGGGACGAAGCCCAACTGAACTGCGTTGCGCTTCGTCCCCACGTCACCACCGGAGGGTTATGCAGATGGAAGGCAATTAATAAGGAAGGCCGCCACGTCGGCCTTGACTTTTATGACCTTCTCATAGAAGGCGTTAGCATCAGTTTGCGCTGTTTGTTCGCCGGACCTGAGCGTACGGGCAAGTTTCCAATAATCGACTCGGGCCTGATTCCTTGATATTCCCGACTCTTCAAGAACTGGCTGTCCTCATCCCGTTTCCTCGGATTCCCGTTGTGCTTTTCTTGCATACATGTATGCAAAAGCACCTACCCACACCGCCGAGTATCCACCCTCGTGGTGACCAAAAGGGCGATGGCGTTCAGCGTGGACCAAGAAATGGCCATTGAAGGCCGCCACCGCTGGTTAGGGAAAATGCCACTGCGATGAGTATCCCCCCGAAGCATCCCAGCAAAGCGCCCCAAGCAAGTCCTCGTATTGCAGCGTTCCTGGGAGTGAGTGAGTAGGCCTGCGAAGGCGACCTGATACCTAGAACGATACCGACGGGGACAACGAACCAAAGTGTCGCAGCATTGCGCCGAAAGGAAGCCAAAGAAATGACTCCGTCCAGTCCTTTGCCGAGAAAGGCGATCCCTTCGCAAGATGAGCCACAAGATCAGTCAACATGCCAACCAGCAACACTAAACATACGTAGAAGTATGATGCGACTAAAGCGGCACCGATTCCCTTTAGGACTTGCCGGGTCGGTCGACGTGAGAGTTCAAGCCCTTCTATCACCGGCTCATTGTAATCCCTCAAAACTGCAAACCCGTTTAGCAGGGGATGGGCTATCACCAGTGCGGCGGTGATTCCCTCTGGGTGCGTGCTACCATCAACAGACGGGGCACGCCTCATTTCGACAGCGCGTGCAGTTCGATGTAATCCAGAGGCGAGTGTTCTTCTCCATCTGGTACTCCCTCGATGCGAATCTCATCACCCCGATGAAGCGCCACGGCCGCAATCCGGCGCCGCGTGGAGGAATCGCCGCCTGGTTTAGTGGCGGGAAGGTGATCGTCGGCACTCCACTCATCCACTTTCTTATCGCCCACCCAAACTCGAAACTCCGACACGCCATTGTTCTGATCAAAATACTGCACCTCAATTTCATACTGTCCCGGGGCGCGATCGAAGGGGAAACTTGCCGCACAGCCTGACGCCCGATTACATTCAATCGCTTTGCCCCCGGAAGCGTTTTCCCAGGGATCGACGCCCATCGGCACGAAGCCCTGGAGCTGCATGTCTTCCGCCTCAATGCGGTCAGGATGGTTTCCCACCCGCCCCTTCTCATCGGCAATCCCGGAGGCGCGAAAGAACCAGTTGCAGATGGCGTCCCGCCACACGATGGCGTGCCCGGCCTGATATTCGAGGCGTGCCAGCACCGAGGCATAGCGTTCGTCATCGACCGAGTGCTGCAGCGACTTCCATTGCCGCACAAAATCCGCCGCCTGTTCCGCCCCATCGTAGTGCGAGTCATAGATATGCTGGATCACCGTCTTGCCCGAATGCAGCACGTAGGTATATGGAACGTGATGAAAAAATAAAAGCAGATCGTCAGGAGTAGTTTTCTCCGACTCATACCGACGCTGAACAGCAGCAGGGTATTGGCCGACGTAACCGGTGCCAGTCGCCATGGTTCGATCCATGCCGATGCCGTCATGGTCGGCGCGGTGCCACTGCCCCCAGCCATTGCGCTCCGACGATTCGATTCCCGGCCCGTAGTGGCTGCCCAAAATGTCGGTAAGGGTCTGCGCCCCCAAAGGCCCGGTATAACGTTCATAGGCGTGCCATGATGCCATTTGTAGTCCGGTGATGGTCTTCACCACTGCCGGGTCATTGCCAAAGGTCAGCCGGGTCCACTCCTCCACGATGGTCGCCGCGCTGAGATTGGGGTTCCACGCCAGCCGGCCGAACCCGTAAAGATTAGCCATGGCTAGCGGATGCCCCAGCCAGTTCGCGTCCATGCCCACATTCGCCACGCCGACAAACGCGCCCGCCGGACGATGAAAGGTCTTCCCCGCAACGAGCTCCTTGACCGGCGTCGCGCCGCCGTCCACTCGCAGATCGAAATCCACAATCTCCTTCCACATCGGCGGAAGAAAACACAGATGCCGCTGCTGCCCGGTGTACTCCTGCGTGATTTGCAGCTCGATGCCCTGGTTCGTCTTTTCCAGTCCGCCAAAAAGCGGCGACACCGGTTCGCGGGCCTGAAAATCAATGGGACCATACTTGATCTGGATGATGACATTGTCGTCGAATTGGCCATCCAGCGGATGGAAAATGTCGTAAGCGGCGCGGGCGCGATCGTTCTTCGGGTTCCGCCAATCCAGATGATGGTCGTAAACGAAAGCGCGATAAAAAAGCACGCCGCCATGCGGCCGCAGCGCGCGTGCAATCACGTTGGCCGCATCCGCTGGCGTCCTCCCGTAGGATGATGGACCCGCGCGGCCCTCCGAATCCGCCTTGACCACGAACCCGCCGAAGTCCGGAATCTGCCGGTAAATCGTATCCACCTTCGTCTTCCACCATTCGACGACGCGCGGATCCAACGGATCGAAAGTCTCCGGCCCTCCCAACGCCTTCGGACTGCTCAGGTCAACCGACACTGCCAGTCGCACTCCCCAGGGACGAAAAACGTCCGCGATGCGCGCCAGTTGCGGAATAAAAGTGTCGTCCAGAATCCGCCGGTCGGCATTCACATTGTTGACGGTGCACCCGTTAATGCCAACCGAAGCCAGCAGCCGCGCATATTGCCCGGCGCGGGTCAGATCGGCGCGGACATTACCGTTCTCAAAGAAAATGGATAGCCCCGCATACCCGCGTTCAATCGTGCCATTCAGGTTGTCCCACTGGTCCACCCAGCGCATCGAGACGAGCGGCCGGCTCACTTCATCAAGGTCGGCAACATTCTCCCCCCGCGCCATCTTGCTCAACAAAGCGAACACGCCATACAAAACGCCCCGCTCGGTGGTCGAAGTAATAATGAGACAATCGAAACCGCGGACCTGCCTGCGGGCGAGCACGAAACCATCGCCTTCGATCAGGTCGGGGACCTCGAATGAGGGAACGATTTTCCCAATCGCGGTGACCGTCCCCAGAATGATCGTCTTCTCCCGGACATTTGCGTCCTGGCGCAGAGTCCGCCCCATCATCCCAGCGACGCCCCGTACCATCTCGTCACTCGCCGCCATGAGCACGGCGGAATTTCCCGAAACAACCACCGCCGCAGGCAGCGCTTCATATTTTGCGCGTGCCTCAGCCCCGAGGCGCGCATAGCGCAGCCACGCCTCCTGCCCGGTGTCAGCCCGCAATGCCGGCAGAGTCACTCCGCCCAGCACCATGGCCGCAACCATTCCCACCCTGAGACGTTGCTTCATGAGTCCAGCTGAAAATCTATCATGGCCTTGGAACGGATCACTCCGAGTTCTCAAGCAGAAAGGGTCTGGTCCACATTACTCTGGAGGGTGCCCAGTCCAAGCTCCGCTTGGGCGGGGGGGCGGTAGGTGAACAAACTATCTTTAACGAGCGTCACGTTTCCGTCGTGCTTCATGCCGGACCGCAAAAGCCGACACCCGCGCCTGCCAGTCAGCGACGTCCTCGAGATCGTGCTCATCCCGCGGCCGGCCCACGATGTGCATTTGTGCGCGTGTCTCAAGAATCTCCGGACTCGAGATCCCCGAGTGAATCGATGTTCTGGGCTCCACAGTTTCCACCCACGCGACCAGGCGCTCCAGCGTCCAATTCTTTTTGACCATGACATGCCAGTCGAAGAGGTGCGTGATGATGTCCTTGATTCGCATCTCGCGCGCTATCCAGAGACGCCAGCAATCGCACGGGCGCGCTACCTTCTGCAGCACCCAGTTTCCCCAGACGCCTTCCGTTCCCAGCGTCCGCCGGTCGCGCTCGTCAAATTGCTTCACCGTGTGAAAAATGCAGCCGTTGGCGATGGCCGCCATGCCCAGAGCGCAACCCGACTGCGTCTCCGGAAAATGCTGCGCGCCCGCTCGCGGCGTCAAGACTGTACTGCCAAGCAGGATTGCCTCGCTGAGTTTCATGGGTAAATCTCCAGGGCCGATTCGCAACCATCAAATTTAGGTTGAGATCAGATCGAGGGGTGAATTATAACCCGCTGAACCCACGTAGGGGCGGACGCCTCGTCCGCCCAGCCGAGCAAGGCTCGGCAGGCGTAATTCTGATGATCAAGGCCAGTCTTGTCCCCACCCTGCGAAAACCACGACGGCCGCGCAGCCTCAACTTCCAGCTGGGAAGGGAGGGTTAGGCCGACCCGCCAAGCGAATTGAGAATTGCCTAAACTTTCCCATCAGGCTGCCGATGTTATGACTGCCGGTGTTGTTTGCGGGCCAAACGGGAGAACAATCATGTCGTTCGGCACTTGGAATGCTAGCCATAGCGTGAAGGTCGCCAGCTGCGACGAAGATCATAAGAAAATGTCCGTACTCATCAATAGCCTCCACCATGCCATGTCAATCGGGCGGGCGCCGTAATAGTCCAGTCACTGGTCAACGAACTGGCCGATTACGCAAAGCGTCATTTTACGGAAGAAGAATCGTTGATGGAGGAGACGAAGTATCCGGAACTTGCCGCACATCGCCAGGAACATCAGGAATTTGCCCGGCGGCTGGAACAAATCCAGCAGGACCTCGCAGCCGGCAAGTTCGTGTCGTCGGTGCCGGTCGCAGCTTTTCTCGATGAGTGGTTCGCTAACCACATTACACAGACCGACCAAAAATACTCGGCGCACCTGAATGCGAACGGCATCTCCTGAGGGCGGACGGAGGAACCAAACGTTTGGTCGCGGGCTGATGCCGCCTGCGGCGCGCGAAATGAAAGAATGTCCTCGGGATGGTCTCGGGGGGATTTGCCAATCTCCCCATCTCTGTCATCCCGACCGGAACAGATCACCGCGAAGCGATGATCTGTGGAGTAGACGGACCAGCTGTGGTGACCTGCAATTTCGAATAGTGAAATCGCAGATCGTTTTTGCCAGAAATGCTCCGCATCACTAATGAAGCTATGGCGTTGTCATCCTGAGCGAAGTAGCTATGCAGTCGAAGGATCCCTTTAGCTTCAACTACCGCCAACGTCGTGGGACTGCCTCGTCGGCGTGTCCTGTTGCGGTTCGCGGACTCCGGCAAGACCCCCGTAAACCCGAAGCCTGAAGCTGCGCCAACCCGCTCCAAGCCGACTCAAAGATTCGTCGGCTGGCGTCCGTGACAAACAACCGGAGCCTGCCGGGTGCCCCACGTCTCGTGCTTTTCGAGACGTGGGATTGACACGGACGCCAGCACTCAAGTCTTTACTCCGCCGGAGCCCCCGGCCCCGCTGCTTCCGCCCGCTGCCTCCTAGCTCGCCCCGGCCGCGACGATCGCCGCTGCCATCGCGAGCTTGTGATCTTTGCTCCAGGGTGGCCCGATGGACTTCCTCAGCTGGAGGAAGTGGGCATCGAGGTCCTCGATGCGCAGCGCCTCTCTTGCTGCCTCAAACACTTTCTTCGCGTCGTACCAGTGGATGACCCAACCGCGCGCCTCGGCCGCGGCGGCCAGCGCTTTCCGGTACATCACCCAGTCGGCGACGTTCTGCGCCCGGTAGTCCGTGATCCGCTCGGCAATGGTTGGTGGCAGCTCCGGGCACCGGCGAAGCGCGACGCCGAGGATGCGCCCGGGCACCGTCATCGCGACCGCGTCCAGGACAAGCTTTGCGTGCCGCTCCGCCGACGCCCGCACGCGCTCCACTAGAACCACTGCCTCACGGAGCGGAAGCGCCTGCCCTTCGCTGTGATGAGGAATTTTCGGCAGGTTCTCGTCCACCAGTTCGACGCGGCGACGGTCGAGCAGCGTCCCGTCGGCCGCGACCGTGACCAGCACCGCCCAACCGCCGTGATCCGATACCCCGATGATCGCGTCGTCCCTCGACAATGATGTTTCCTCCAGCGGGCCGGCGGAGCCCATTCTTTTCCGGGAAAGTATAGCGTGCGATGGCTCGTGAATATAACTGGGGTGCCCCATCCTTTTCGCGTTCTTTGCGAAAAGGGTGGGTGACTGTGGACCGTGTAATCCCACCCTTCAAGAGACGAAGGCGGGTGGACCACTCAAAGCTTGACGGGTGGCCCACTCGATCCCGACTTTGGCTTGAGTGGGGCAGTTCTTGAAATTCAGGTCCAGCCGGAACGTTCCCAGTAACTAGTTTGAATCGCAACCCAAAGAGAAGCGCAGCGCCGCACACACCTCATTCATTCGTACGGAACTAAGCTGGGCCACACGTTTCCCCAGGCGCTGTTGCGACACTGTAACTGCATTGTGCAGGTTCACCGCGCACGGGGACTTCATGCCGTCCTCTTCGTTCAGAACGATTTCCGATGGCACGCCGCGAATCGTGGAAGTGACAGGCGCGACCATGACTGTGGATAAATACGCGATGACGCTATTGCCGGTAAGCACCAGGGCTGGTCGTTTCTTGTCGGGAGAAATTCGGGGACAGCCGGAACGTTCCCATTAACTAGTTTGAATCGCACCCCAAAGAGAACCGCAGCGCAGCACACACTTCATTCATTCGTGCGGAACTAAGCTGGGCCACACGCTTTCCCAGGCGCTGTTGCGACACGGTAACTGCATTGTGCAGGTTCACCGCGCACGCGGACTTCATGCCGTCCTCCTCGTTCAGAACGACTTCCGATGGTACGCCGCGAATCGTGGAAGTGACCGGCGCAACCGTGACTGTGGACAAATACGCGATGGCGCTGTTGCGGGTAAGCACCAGGGCTGGTCGTTTCTTGTCGGGCGCGGCAAACTGGTAGAGCCGAACCTCGCCTCGGGCTATTCTTCCTCTGGCTATTCTTGCGGCCACGTGGCCTCCGATTCCCAACCCCGCGCTTCCGCGTCGCCTTGCGGATGTCGCGAGTAGCCCTGCCGGTCCCGCTCTTCACTGGCTCGCAGCTCCAACTTGCGGAGATGTTCGCGCAGAGCGTCGCGCACCAGAGCGGACCGGTTTCGCCGGGTCCGCTTCGCGGCTTGGTCGGCGGCCTCTAATAGCTTCTTATCCAGCACGATTTGAACGATTTGCATATGTGGAACCTATTCCACAGTATACTCCACATATAAGACATTTCGAAGCAAGCAGGTACATTCCAGAAGCCGGACGGGTAGCCCATTCAAGCCCGATTTTGGCTTGAGTGGGGCAGTTCATGGGAACTGCCGGGCAGACGGGACGTACTCCATTTCTCTCAACGATATCGGGACTGGTCGGGGGTCTCCCGACCGGGTGCCCCGTTTTCGTCTCTCCGTTCGTTGGAGAGACCGGGCGGGGATTTTCAACGGTGGGCTTCAGGCCACTGGTCCCGCCCCCTCCGCCTGCTCATACATCTCTTCAATTTGCTGCCGGTAGCGCTCCTCAACCTTATGCCGTCGCAGCTTCAGGCTCGCCGTCAGCGTTCCATCCTCGGTGGAGAATTCATCCGCTACCAGCATGACTTTCTTCAGCTTTTCGAACCGCGCCAGGTTCACGTTCAGGTCTTCCACAATCTCCTCGTATAGAACACGCACCTCAGGCGATGCCACCAATTCCTCACGAGAACTGAAAATTACTTTATTGCCGCGTGCCCAGTCTTCCAGCAGCGGAAAATTCGGTGAAATCAGAACCGCCGGAAACTTGCGCTTCTCCCCCAGCACCACGGCCTCCGCCACCAGCGCATTGTGTTTGAGCGAATTCTCAATCGGCTGGGGCGCGATGAACTTTCCACCCGAGGTCTTGATCAGGTCCTTCTTGCGATCGGTGATGGAAAGAAATCCGTCCGCATCCAGGTTGCCGATGTCGCCGGTCTTGAACCAGCCGTCCACGAAAGCTTCCTGGGTTTCTTTCGGCTTGTTCCAGTATTGCTTGAAGACAGAAGGGCCGCGTACCAGCACTTCGCCGTCGTCGGCGATGCGCACCTCTACGTTCGGGAGCGGTTTTCCCACCGTGCCCATCTTGTGTGCCCGCGGCGAATTGACGGCGATTACGGGAGATGTTTCCGTCAGCCCGTAACCCTCATGAATGCGGATCCCGATAGCGGCATACCACTCCGCAAGCTCTCGCCCCAGCGGCGCTCCGCCGGCGATGAAAATCTCAACGCGGCCGCCCATGCCGGCGCGAACTTTTGAAAACACCAGGCGCTCGGCCACCTTCCACGCCCTCGACGTCGGCGTTCGGCCAGCCAGTACCTCCGCCCGATTTTCTCTTCCCACCGACATTGCCCATCTATAAAACGTTGAATTGGGGAAACCTTGTGCCTTCTGTTCGGTTTGAAAATGTATTTTTTCGTACACCCGCGGCACCGCAACAAGAAATGTAGGCCGCACTTCCAGCAGTGCCTGCGGTAACTGGTTCACAGCGGCCAGATGCGCCAGCGTGACTCCCCGATATAGCAATGCGAAATCCACATGGCGGGCGGTGACATGGGAGAGCGGAAGAAACGAAATGCTGACGTCGCCCGATCGCACCGGAAACTCCGCCAGCGAGCAGTTAAGATTTGAGGCCATGTTGCCATGCGTGAGCATCACGCCCTTGGGTGTGCCGGTCGTGCCCGAGGTATAGATAATGGTGGCCAGATCGTCCGGCGAAACCGCGTGGCCCGTCGCATCGAGCGCCGCATCGAGATTGGCCCCGCCGTCCGACATCATCTCCGCCATGCCCACCGCGCCCGCGCCTCCGGCGGTGTCCATTACGATAATCTTCTCCACCGCAGTCTGGTCCCAAACGGAGAGAACTTTCTGCAGCTGGCTTGCGCTGGAGACAAAAATGGCGCGCGCCCCGGAATCCCTCAGGATGTAGGCCGTCTGTTCGGCGGTGAGCGTGGCATAGATTGGGACTGTGACCGCTCCCAGCAGCAGGGAAGCGAAGTCCGCGATCGTCCACTCCGGGCGATTTTCACTCAGAATGGCAACCCGGTCGCCGTGACCGATGCCCCATCTCTGCAATCCGCCCGCCACTGCCGTAGTCCTCTTGCGAAGCGTGTCCGAAGAAATTGGAACCCACTTCTCGCCGACCCGTTGCAGCATCACGCTGGAATGCTGGCGCTCCACCACGGCAAAAAACACATCGTTAAGGGTGCGCAGGCTCATTCGCGAAAATAGAGGGGATGAAATCTCTGAACAGAATGTACTTGTTTGCCCACCCTGAGGCAACCCGTCCCGAGAGTTTGACCGCTGTGCAACGACATTGCTATCATGATTCCGCGGGGTGGAGCAGTCTGGTAGCTCGTTGGGCTCATAACCCAAAGGTCGGTGGTTCAAATCCACCCCCCGCAACCAA
>CAWDNG010000013.1:0-76676 GCA_963803605.1 Terriglobia bacterium | reverse complement strand
CTTCGAGATGGGTTTCAGGTACCTGCTGCCGTTCAATTTCCAAACGAGCAGAGTTCGGAAGGAGGGAGCATTGGGGCGTCGGTATGCATAATCCTCCCGGCCTGCTCCTCCTCCCGGCCTGCTTTGACTTGCTTCGCTTGCCCTGAGTAAGATTCGCACCGGCAAGCGTGCCGGGGGGCGCGAATTCATGGAGAGACGTAACTTTCTCAGGTCGTTGGCAGCCGCCGCAATCGTGGGCGCTGCGGGAGTGCTGCCGGCTTTCGCTGCTCTCCCGAAAATGAAGATCACGCGGGTGCGAGCCTACCTGCCGCCAAATCCCAACCCGCTGTTCAACCAGAGCGACGTGGTGGTCACCATCGAAACCGACGCTGGGATCACCGGCATCGGCGAGGGCGGATCGGAGGACACACTGTCCCAGTCCGCCGGCAGGTTGATTGGCCGGGACCCGCAATACATCGAGCTTCTGTGGCAGGACATGAACCGCGCCTTCTTCTATCCCGCCGGCCGCGAGAAAACCCATGCCATCGGCGCGCTCGATCTGGCTTTATGGGACATCAAGGGAAAAGTCCAAGGCCTGCCCGTGCACGAACTCCTGGGCGGCATGGTGCGCAACTATTGCGAGTGTTACAACACGGCCGGCGTTATTCCCGGCATCACGCCGGGCATGAGCATCAAGGAGCGCGCTCACGCCACCATCGAGGCCGGCTATCGCGCCTTCCGCTTCGGCGCCATGGATCTTCCCGCCAATACCACCTACAACACCAGGGAGCGCATTACCCACTTGCGCGAGGAATGTACCCAGGCTCGAGAAGGTGTGGGCCAGGACGGCGATTGGGTGATCGATTTTCACCAGCGCTTCGATCTCGCCGACGCCATCCGGGGCTGCAACCTGATCGAAGACCTGGCACCGTTCTTCGTCGAAGACCCGGTTCGCACTGAGGCCTTTCTGCAGGACCTCCCAATCCTGCGCCACAAAGTGAACATCCCTCTGGCAGCGGGCGAGGAGTGGGGCAACCGGTGGGACTTCAACAAATTGGTAGAAGATCACGATATCGATTTTGTTCGCGCCACCCTACCCAATGTCGGTGGCATTACCGAAATGATGAAGATCGCCGCCATTTGCGAGACCCATTTTGTCGGAATCGCCCCTCATTTCACCGGACCCATCGCAACCGCCGCCCTGGTGCACAGCCTGGGGACTTTCTCGCAACCCGTCCTCATGGAGTACAACTACCAGGGGCGGACGTTGCCTCATCTGCCGGTGTGCCTGGATTTCAAAAACGGTAAGCTCTATCCCAATGAACGGCCGGGCCTGGGAGTTGAGCTCGACTACAAGCAGCTCACGAAAATTGCCGAAATCACGGAGCCGGTGACGGCCCGCGCCCAAACCTACTTCCGCCCGGATGGTTCCATCACGAATTGGTAGAGAGTGTGTGTGTCGGACACTCCTGTCCGACGCTTTTGACTTTGATTTTCCGGGTTGCGAAATTCGGTGGTGCTAAGAGGCAGGCTGTCGGGAGGAAGAGCAACTCCCAACCGCAAGAGCAACTGCGACTGCAACAGCAACTGCAACAGCAACTGCAACTGCGTCGGACAGGAGTGTCCGACCCATACTTCCGCTATCTTTTGCCGGGGTGAAATTCTCCGCGGCTGGAGAATTGACGGAAGGGCCATTCGCCGCTCTTAGTCGGGATCGCGGCGGATCCAGCTGTGCCGGCCGCAGCGGCAATTGCGGCATCCGGTCCCCAGTCCGCGGGAGCGGGATGAATGCCCCATACGTTGCCCGGCTCGTCGAGCGCAATGCCCACCATCCACCACTGACCCCCAGCGCCCAAAGGCACACAGTTCGCGATGCGGGCGGTCACACTTCCAGCGGGGAGCTCGTCCAGAGAGACAGCCAGGCCAGGCTCCAGCGCGCGTGATAGCCGCACGCCGCAGCCTTGCGTATTAACCACCAGCGTGTGTCCGGATTCAGAAAATGGGGCAGCCGGGTCCACGCTGGTGACACGGATCGGAATCTGGGCGCGGATTCGTGTGCTACGCCTTCCTGCTTCAGTCGAATTTTCCGGGGAACCCATAGCGCAGGAGATTCTGAATTGATTTTACTTGCATGGGGCGAAACGCGCGGCGGTTTTCGTGGGGGAAAGGGAAAACCAAAGTAACCAGGTGGATGGGATACAGGCGTGCGGCTAAAACCGCCCCCAATCTGGCCTTTGACGCAGCGCTCGACGACTGCTCCACCCACGGAATCAATTCGCCTCGACATCACCGCGGCCCCCGGAACTGCTCTAGGTGCCGAGGGGCTGGATGTGAATGAGCGGGCCAAAAGAAGCAGATTGTTCCCGGCGAAGCATGTTTGCGGATCGAATTCCTGTGCGATGGAAGGATTTTTCGCAGTCTGCCGTTGACGGCCCGCGCATGCTGCCCTCCATGTAGGCCAAGCCGGGACAGCGGGTGCAGGTGCCGACGTGACTACAACTGGAGCAAACGGTCAAGTCTCTGGCGCGAATGGAACGCACTTCGTTCAGCTCGGAAGAGTGGTTCCAGATGTCGAGAAACTTCTGCCGCCGCACATTGCCGCTGGGGAGCGGAAACTGGACACAGGGGAAAACATCGCCGTAAGGCGAAATGTAAGCCAGGGTATGACCCGCGCTGCAGGGATGCCCCTCCATGACGTCTGCGTCAGGAGCGGACGGCGGAGCGCAAAATTCCTCGACGTTTCCCACCAGGTTTTGGTTGTGAAATACGCCGCTCAGTTCGGCGCCTGGAATCCGCAGGTCCAGGATGGAAGTATCGCCGTCCATTTTTGGTGTGATGGTCGGGTCGAGAGTGTACTGGACGCCCAACTCGCGGGCCAGGGCCTGCACGCCGGCATGGTCGTGCATGTTGGCCGTCATCAGAACATTGGCAATCGTGACTCTCAGCCCCTGCGTGGTGAGAAAACGGATGGCCTCGACACTGCGCCGCAGCGAACCGGGAAGCTTGGTGATGGCGTCGTGCACCTCGGGGCGATGCGAATAGATGCTGACCTGCACCTGGTCAACGCCCAATTCCAGCAGGCGCCGCGCTTCCGCTTCGCCAATCATCACCGCGTTGGTCTTGACTCTCACCGCGAACATGAGCCGGCGCGCATATTCCAGAAGTTCGAAGAAATCACGCCGCATCAGTACTTCGCCGCCGCTAAAGGTCAGGAAGAAGGTGCCAGCCTCCGCCAGTTCGTCAAGCACGCGCTTGATTTCGTCCGTGGTCATTTCGCCATGGTCGTCGTGGTCGAGATAGCAGTGCACGCAGCGCTCGTTACAGCGGTAGGTGATGTCGAAGTGAACGGACATGGGGACGCCCAGATCGAGCGCCCGCTGGCTCATTTCCTGCATCAGTCCCACTTGTCCGGCGCTCACTTGCCCCAGGCTCACGCGGCCTCCGTCGGATTGGTGGATGGTTCTGGAAAGGGGCGTTCGGAAACCAGGAGGATGCCGTGGCTGGAGAGTTCCTCGACGAAATCTTCGGCGTCGTAGTACGCAGTATCGAAATCAATCTCGAACTCGGTGCAGACCTGCTGGTTCACTATCTCCGCCAGCGGAGTACAGCCGTCCGCTGCCTGCCAGATCACAGTGGCCACCGGATTCAGGGTAAAGAAAGTGGAATCTACCGCGGACATGATCATCATCTCTCCGCCCAGCAGGCGAGAGGCGATGGCCCTGCTCTTCGCGATGTATTTGGCACTCATAGAATCAGGCCCCAAACCCGGGGATCGGGAGTAAAGGTCAGGCGCTGCACCGGAACGCGCTCGACGAACTCGCAGGCTGACTGGAAAACATTTGTTACCAGCTCGGCATCTCCGGCGAAAAAGAGAATGTTACGCATCAGGCAACGGATGGATTCAGATTTGGCCATCGGCTCAATCTTGTTTTCCGGACCCTGCTTAAGGAAGAACAGAGACTCAAGGGGGGCGGAGCAGTTCTCTCCCGCCCGGGCCAGCTCTCCCGCGAAGGGCGTTCCGCAGGCGCGATAACTGCCATCCACACGGCGGATGTAGGACACTTCGTCGGTCAGAAGAGTCACGTCCGGAGGCGCGAGCCGTGAGATGGTGGTCTTCCCGGCCCCGGATACTCCCGAGAACAGAAAGGCTCGTCCGTTCCGGATGGCGCCTGCGGAATGCAGGAGAAAGCCTCCCTCTCGCGCCAGGATCAGGGTGTGGACAATGCGCAGGACCGAATCGATGGAGTAAGGGTTGGCGGATTGGCGAATGCGGCCGCGCCCGGCATCGGGGTCCCACTGGGCGCGAAAATCGCCTCTCCGCAGGCGCCACGTACCATTGCGCATTTCCACTCGAACATCGTCATCGGCAGCGCTCGCGGGCGGTGTGGTCAGCTCGATGTCAAATTCGAACCTGGGAGGCGCGGAGGAATCGACAAAACCAGCATAGCGGCGGGCCAGCAAGTGACGGAAGGAATCGTCCCGGGTATGCAGCAGAATTGGCATCCCGCCGATCTCGACCGTGATCTGATAACTCGGATTCATTCTCGGGCAGCTCCGTTGCTGGGTTGAAATCACCCAAGCCGCTGTTCGGCTACTGTGCTGCTCTCGCGAATGTGCCGTCAACCTGGCCATGTCTTCGGTAGCGGCAATTCCAGAACCGCAATGCAGCGCACCGAAACAGATTCAAGTGACAGAACAGATATGCCAGGAGCCGGCGAAAGCGTGACAGTTTTCGCGGCGGCAGAAATATCGATCCCCCGCGCTCGATCCCCGCGACTTTTCCCAACAGTTCGCTTCTTCCGATCGGGGGATCGTCAGCGGGCATGCAATCACCTCGGGTGATCAGAGACGCACTGCCCGGGCTCAGGTTCCGGCTCACGATTCGGTGAACGAAGAAACGGCCGTGGCGCATGTAAAGCACAATCTCACCGGGCTCGGCCTGCCCCGCGCAGAGACATTGGACGGTAAGCACGTCGCCAGGCCACAAAGTTGGCAGCATGCTGACTCCCGTGGCACGCAACCTTAACCTGCCCGATGATCGCAGCGCCTCTGCCGCCAAGTTGCATCTCACTTCGTCGCGTGTCTGAGGATCCATCATTCACATCTAGCCCGGCAGCGTAGCGGCCAAAGACTCACACTGGCGCGGCTTTCCGCCGGCATGGATGTAACTTTGCCCTAGAGCTCACGATAACCCACCGCACTCCCAGGCGAAAGGCATAATGTTGAACGCTATTGCGTGGCTGGATACCCGTTGCACGTGACCGACGGACACTCGAGAACAGGCATACGGGAGGCGTCTAAGGAACAGATCGAGTAAACCAGCGCGGGAATGGTTCGTATTATAGTCTCGACGAAAGGAGTTCCCCGGTCCGGGCATAGAGCGCTGCTACCGACGACTATCACTTTGTCGCAACCCGCGCCATCCCGGCTGCCCGCCTCAGACTCTCCCTACACCAGCACTTTCAGTGCGGAACTCGATTTGATCCTGGCCTGTTGCGGCAACCAATCCGGTGGCGGCGCCAGCGCGCGTATTCGACAAATTCTTCGGCACGGTGTGGACTGGGAGCGCCTGATTTCGCTTGCGCATCATCACGGCCTGGTGCCGCCGCTGTACCGCCGCCTGTCCACTGAGATGGATGCCACTCACTCGCCGGGATTGGAAGTGCTTCGCCGCAAAGACGAGTCCAACACGCACCGTGCCCTATGGCTGACTGTCGAACTGCTCCACATTTGCCGGCACCTGCAGGCCCGCGGGCTGGAAGTTCTCCCCTACAAAGGGCCGGTGCTGGCGGAAGCACTCTATGGAAACGTAGCCCTGCGCCAGTTCTCTGACCTCGATCTTCTGATTCGATCCGAAGATCTGCCCCGAATCAAGGTGGCCCTGGCTGAACTGGGGTACGCACCCGGTCTTCGCCTGGCGCAGGCCGCCGAGCGCGACTACCTTAAATCCGGATACGAGTACACATTTGATGGCGCACGCGGGCGCAACCTGTTGGAAATCAAGTGGCAGGTGCTGCCGCGCTTCTACGCCATCGGCTTCGACGTCGGCGATTTCTTCCACCGGGCGGTTGTGATCACCATCGAGGGCCAGAAGTTGCGCACGCTCTGCGACCAGTTCCTGATGCTGGTGCTCTGCGTCCACGCGGCCAAACATTGCTGGAGGCAGATTTCGTGGTTGAGTGACATTGTGCAACTGGCTCGCTCCCGAGCGCTGGACTGGGTGGCACTGCGCTCAGAGGCCGAACGGCTCGGCATCGTGCGCATCGTGACTCTGACATTCATGCTGGCCCACGAACTGCTCGGGGCAGAATTGCCGGCGCAGTTCGGAGCAGAGAAGGATGCAATCCCGGAAAATCTCACGCAACGGATTCTAGGGTTGATCTTGTCCGAAGAAGAATTCGATCCGGAGACGATCGCTTATTTTCGTTTGATGACGGAATTGCGCGAGCGCCGGCGAGACCGGGTTTCTTTCTGCTGGCGGCTTCTGGTCACTCCAGGTGCTGGAGAATGGTCGGCGGTCCAGTTGCCCAGGCCGTTGTTTCCCCTCTATCGAGCGGTGCGGGTCTTCCGACTGGCCGGGAGATTGATAAGACGGCACTAGCGGCAGGGTCTCGCCACATCCGAGGGTGAAATCTTTCCTCCAGTTCCTCCAGTAAGATATGACCATCCCCAGAAAAACCCCCGCCCAAGCGAAGCTTGGACGGGGCACCCTCGGATGTTCGCGGAGGCGTAGCGCCAATGTTTACCTCGCAGGCGATTGGATTTGTAATCAGCCCTTATACAAGCACCAAAGAAATTCCCAAGGGGCTTGGCGTTAAACATGACGCCGATGGAGTGCTCAAGATACTGCCTGAGTTTGAGCCGGGGCTTACCGACATCGAGAGCTTCTCGCATCTCTTCGTCATCTGGGAGTTCGATCGCTCCCCCAGAGAGGAATTGCGGGGCGACGATTTGCTGGCTTCGCCGCCCTCTGACAATCGATCGCATGGTGTGTTTGCCACCCGGTCACCGCGTCGTCCGAATCCAATCGGTCTGACCGTTGTCGAACTACTTCGCCGCGATGGCATCGAACTGCATGTTCGCGGCGTCGATATGCTGGATGGGACTCCGATCCTCGATATCAAACCCTACCTGTCCAGCATCCCGTCCGAAAAGCTTCGTCGGGGATGGCTGGCCGAAGCCGAAGCGCGCCAGAAGTAATTTTGGGCTGGAGGGTGCCCCGTCCAAGCTTTGCTTGGGCGGGGTTTTTCTGTGCGATTTCGTGAAATCACCTCTCTGCGTTCTTCGCTGCTCGACTCATCCCCGCTCGCAGGCCAAGCTGCACGCTGCGCTTGTATCCCGATTGATCCATCTTCGCCATGGTGGTGGCAGCGATGCCGCCCGGGGTGGCGGCTTCGTTCAGCAACGCGTCCAATGACAGACCGGAATCGCGCCAAGCCGCCACTCCGTCAGCCAGAGCGTGCGCGGCGGCGGTCAGGGCGGTTTTGCGATCCAGGCCAAGTTTTTCGGCGGCTTCGCACAGCGCGGACAGCGCGTGGTACCCGTGGCTGGATGAGTACGTCACGGTGAAAGCATCGAACCTGCTCTCGGGAATTTCAACGACGGCGCCTACTCGCGAAAAGAAATCCAGCACTTCGCGGCGCGCTGAGGATGGCAAACCGCGCTCGAAGGTTATTCCCGTTAGGCCACGCCTAGTGCGCGCGACCGGGCTGGGCATCGCTCGGGACCAGCATAGGGGAAGTTTCGTCGATCCGCGCAAATGCTTGAGTGGGATGCCCGCAGCCAAACTGACCGCCGTGAGCCGCCGGGTCTGTCCCAACGGCACCTCGCCGATCTGCTGCAACAGATCGCGGACTGAATCCGGTCTTACTGCGATGATCAGAAGATGTGCCTGCCCAATCGCGCGTCGAAGGTCAGGTTCGACTTGAACTCCGTACTCCCGCTTGAGTTGACGGAGCTTGTGCGGGTTGCGATCGTGCACGACCACTCGCTGCCTGAACCCCGCCAGGCGCAACCCGGCCAGTAGCGCGCTGGTGATGCGCCCCCCACCGAGGAAGACGACGGCAGGCCTGCCTGTGCCTTTCATGCGAGGTCCTTCATACCAGATCGGCACAGGCCAGGTCCGCGGCTTCGATCAGCAGCGCAATATCTTCGTCCCTATGCGCGGTGGAGATGATCCAATGCAGGCCGTTGGATGGAGTCACGTAAATTCCTCGTTCGAGCAGGCGATGAACGAAGCGCGAATAGAGACGCGTATCCAGATATGTGCAATAGTCGCGATAGTCGTGGATGGCATCGCGGTCGGTGAAGTAAATCTGGAACATAGGCCCGAAACCCTGCACAATGGCTTTCGTGTTGCGCCGCCGAAAAACTTCACGCAAGCCTGAGATGGCGGCATCGCCTACGGCGTGCAGCTTTTGATACGCGCCATTCGCCAACAACAATTCGAGGTTAGCGGCGACCACCTTCATGGTCAGGCGATGTCCGTTAAAAGTCCCGTAGTGCAGCACCATGTTTTCGCTCCAGCGCATGCGGTCGAGAATGGACCGCGGGCCGGCCACTGCCCCTACCGGAAATCCCGCGCCCAGGGCCTTGCCGAAGGTGCTGATGTCGGGCAGGATCCCGTAATACTCCTGGCATCCGCCCGGGGCGTAACGAAAGCCGGTGACGACTTCGTCCAGAATCAGCAAGGCGCCATAGCCCTGCGTGAGGGCGCGAAGGCGTTCGAGATATCCCTCGCGGGGCAAGATGCAGCCCATGTTGGCCATGATGGGTTCGGTGATCACGGCGGCGAGCTCACGCCCATGTTGCTTCATGACCCGCTCGAGCGCAGCGAAGTCATTCCAGGGCGCCAATACCACATCGTCGAAAGTCGAAGCCGGAATGCCTTCCGAGTCTGGCATGCGGTTTGGATTCTCCGGCGGCCCCAACTTGTCCGGCGCATGACTATGCGCATTCAAAAGATAGGGATCGTACCAGCCATGGTAATGGCCTTCAAATTTGAGGAACTTGTTGCGGCCAGTATGCGCGCGGGCCAGGCGCAGGGCCAGCATGGTCGCTTCGCTGCCGCTGTTGGCAAATCGTACGACCTCGGCGGAGGGAACCATACGGCGCAGGCGCTCTGCCGCTTCAACTTCGGCGGAGGTTGCGGCGGCAAAGTGTGAGCCCTGAGCCATCGTCTGCGAAACCACTTCCACCAGTTTAGGATGAGCGTGTCCCTGGATGAGCGCGCCGAATGACATCATGAAGTCGACATATTCGTTGTCGTCGGCGTCCCACACGTGAGAGCCCTGTCCGCGCTCGATAAATACCGGGCTGGGAGAGAACACGGCGGCTCCGCGCGAAGGCGAGTTGACGCCCTCGACCAACGACCCCTGCGAGCGCTCGAACCATTGCTGCGAGCAGGTGCGAGTTGTGGTGTGTCTTGTCATCATGAAACCACGTAGGCCCGGACGCCCTCGTCCGGGCGGGCGAGCAAAGCTCGCCAGAAGGCGTGCGGACCTTCGAAAACTGCCACGCCAACCAGAAAACCTTCGCGGAGCTTCGCTCCGCCGGGCGGACGAGGGCGTCCGCCCCTACGCACGCGCCGTTAGTCTGCGGTGCCTCCGCCGTCCACCACCAGCGTGGCTCCCGTCATGAATGACGAATCGTCGGAGGCCAGGAACAGCGCAGCCTTTGCAATCTCGTCTGAGGTGCCGATCCGGCCCAGTGGCCGATTGCTGCAGCCTGCCAGATAGTCCTCCCACTTCTGGCCGCGCATGCGGGCGTCTTCCGGCAGCATAGGCGTGTCCACGTCGCCCGGACAGATGCAGTTTACCCGGATTCCCTGGCGGCCGTGATCGACCGCCATGGCCTTGGTCAGAAGCACAACGCCGCCTTTCGAGGCGCAATAGGCGATGGCGGCATCGCCACCCACAATTCCCCATCCCGAACTGTTGTTGATGATCACGCCACTCCCCTGCCCGATCATGGCGGGCAGAGCGAATTTTGACATGAGGAAAGTACCTTTCAGATTGACATCAATTTGCAGGTCCCATTCCTCTTCACTGCAATCGAGCGTGGTATGAGGATAGAAAACGCCGGCATTGTTGAAGAGGATGTCGAGGCGTCCGAAGGCACTTACAGTCTCATCGACGGCGCGGCGGCATTCAGCGGCCTTGCGCACGTCGGTGCGCAGGAAGATGGCCTGCCCGCCGCCGTTCAGTATCTGTTCGGTAACAGCGTGGCCGCGCTTTTCGTTGCGTCCGGTAATGGCGACCCTGGCGCCTTCCCTGGCGAAGAGAAGGGCGGTGGCTTCGCCGATGCCCGAAGTGCCTCCGGTGATGAGGGCGACTTTATCCTGCAGGCGCATACGATTGCGTAGGCCCGGACGCCCTCGTCCGGGCGGGCGAGCGAAGCTCGCCGAGGCCCTCAGCTCATAAGACGGATGCGGAGCTTCGCTCCGCCGGGCGGACGAGGGCGTCCGCCCTACGTGGATCCTGCCAGGCCGCCGCCGTCGACCACCAGGGCCGTGCCAGTCACGAACGACGAGGCATCACTGGCCAGATACAGCGCGGCTTGCGCGATCTCTTCCGGCTTGCCCACCCGCCCCAGCGGCCGCTTTGTGGCTTCCGCCAGAAACTTATCGTTAGACTCTCCCAGTTGTTGGGCTTCGTTGCGCAGCATAGCCGTGTCGGTGTCGCCGGGGCAGATGCAGTTTACGCGAATATTCTGCGGGCCGTGATCGATGGCCATGGCCTTGGTCAGTAAGACCACCGCGCCTTTTGAGGCGCAGTACACCGCCGCCCTGGGCCCGCCCGCGAGACCCCAACCGGACGCGGTGTTTATGATAGAGCCTCCGCCGGCGGCCGCCATGCTGGGGATGACCTGGCGGGACATGAGAAACATGGATTTCACGTTTACCGCCATCACGCGGTCCCAGTCGGCTTCGCTGATTTCAGTCACGGCAGCGCGACGAATGATGCCGGCATTGTTGAATAGGACGTGGATGCCGCCAAATTCACGAACGGCCCGTTCGGCCACACGCTGGCAGACGGCGGCGCTCGTGACATCTCCGGGCTCGAAGATGGCGCGGCTGCCGTGCTGCGTGATGTCAGCGGCTACAGCATGCCCGGCCGATCCGTTTATGTCGGTCAGCACAACCGAGGCACCTTCACGGGCAAAGAGCAGAGCCGTGGTTCGTCCAATTCCTGAGGCGGCGCCGGTGATGAGAGCGGTCTTGCCCTGAAGCTGATTCTGAGGCATGAATTTTCTTGGTCGTCCAACTCTGCTGGTGTGGTCTTCGTGTGTCGTCGCGAGGGGAACGTATGGGTCGGACACCCTTGTCCGCGCCTTTGACTTCATCAACCCCAACTATGCGAACACCTCAAAACCAAGATCAAATCCAACGTCAACAGCGTCGGATAAGAGTGTCCGACCCACACGTTCCCCTCGACCACAGAAAGACCATCTCAGCGGCTGGCCAGGCCTCCGGCAGTCTCCGCACCGTCAATGGTGTACACGTGGCCGGTGATATAGGCAGCGTCGTCGGAGGCCAGGAACGCAAACAATGCCGCGATTTCTTCTGGCTGGGCGTGGCGCCCCAAGGGAACTTTGCGGTTTACCGCCTCCAGCATCTCATCGGTGTATTCGGCTCGCTGCATGGGGGTGAGCACGTATCCCGGAGCCACGGCACACACCCGAACCTTGGGCGCAAGCTCGAGGGCCATGGACTTGGTCAGCTCGATCACTCCCGCTTTCGTGGCGTTATAGTCAGCATAATACGGCTGGCCCACCAGGCCATTGGTGGACGCGGTCTGCAGAATCACGCCGCTGCCGCGCTCCCACATGTGCCGCGCCGCAGTCTGTGCCATATAAAAGACGCCGGTCAGGTTCACGGCGATCACTTTGTCCCACTCTTCGGGAGTAATGTCGAGAAAGTTGTGGCGGATGCTGATGCCGGCATTGTTAACCAGCACATCCACGCCACCCAGCAGCCGCACGGCCTCGACAAAAGCTTCTACAACCTGCTTCAGATTCGAGACGTCTGCGGCCACCGTACCGGCCAATTTCGGCAACTGCGACTGGATTTGTGCGCGCCCCTTGGCATCGCGGTCGAGCACCACAACGGCTGAGCCTTCTTCCAGGAAGCGTGCGGCTGTGGCGGCCCCGATTCCGCTTGCGCCTCCGGTGATCAGGACTCGCTTGTCCTTCAGTCCTCGCATGATTCTCCCCGGGGAACAGCGGTTCAGGATAAAGCAGCGCGGCAACCGATGACAAACCAGGCGATGAAAGCCCCCAAAGCCAACAAGGACACGAAAAAGGATCTCAGACGGATTTCCTTCGTGTACCTTCGTGTCCTTGGTGGTTCGAGCCTTAGACTTTCCCGCCGAAAAAGAAAACCAGTTCGATGACCAGGATGATCACAACCATGAGTTCGAGCACGAAGGCACGACTCTGGTTGAACTGGTCCACCATGAAGCGATAGAGGTCCTCGGCGGTTTGCAGCTTCTGTGTGACCAGGTCTTTGTAATCGGGAACGCCGACCTTGGCGGCCGCCAGTTTGTAGAGGCGGGCGGAAAACATGTCGCTGAGAAACTTGATGGCGTTATCGGCGCGCTCGGTGAGTTCGTTAACGTCGAGCAGGACGGTGTGCAGCTTGGTCGCAGCCCTGGCCAGACGCCAGCGCGCCAGCATTCCCGTGCCTTTGTCCAGGCCGGCATACACAATCCCCAGTTCGCGGGTAAGCAGTTCGTCGTAGTGGCGGAATTCGAGCAACTGCGAATTGGCGTACTCCAACAGCTGGATGGCCGTTTCGGCGCCGGATTCACTATCGTAGAGAAAAGCCGCGTTCCAGCCGATCACCGCCAGGTCATTCGGATAATAAGAAATGCGCGATTGAAGAATCTCGTTACGCTCGCCCTCGGAAAGCTGGGCCGTCTCTCCCCGCACAATCTGCGCGATGGATCCGCCATGGGAGGCGCACAGCTCGGAAGCGGAGGGGGAGCCAGTAATCTCCCTGACATGGAAAATAAAGTAGTCCTCGCTCAACCATTCCGAGTAGGGCTTGACCAAAGCCGGCGCCGCACGTACCAGCTTCTGGCGTGCGATGCGGGTAGCGTGCCTCTCAAAGTCCACGTCCCAGACCCAGCGGCTGCCCATTTGCACCAACGTGTCCCAGTCGCCGGAAAACGGCAGCTCGAAGACCACGCTCAGCACGCCGTAATCGTAATACTTGATCTGACCCTCCAGCCGCTCGCCACTGTCCAGGACCAACGGTTCAATGGGCTCGACCACGGGCGGCCGCTGATAGCGAACGTATCCCGGAGCGGGATGCTTGAAGCTGGGCTGCTCCAGGGTGCGGGCGCCGAAGATCTGCCGCAGCTCGTCCAGCCGTATTTCCTCGCAAATGTCGAACTGGATAAGGACCAGGACAGACCCGCGCAGCGCCGGCTCAGCCGCCGACCGCGTCATGCGCTCAGTCTCGGGAAGGTTAAGGATGATTTCGGAGTCTAGAGCCATAAAAACCTGCTTCCCAGCCACGGTTGAGAAGGTAGGAAATGCTTCAGCTGCTGGTATGAACTATTGTCCCAGAATCAGGCCGAGTTGGGGAGAGTCGCAGGAGTAAATAGTTAAGTAGTTGATTATAAAATACTTTAATATAGAAAGAATGGCCAGAGCCGCGAGCCTGAGGAAGTCTGAGATGGGCCTACGCAAGCCCACGATTTGAAGCGGTGGGTTGAACCTTCGCCCATGCCTGGGCCGCCGCCACCCGGCGGGAAATGGCGGGATGAGAGTGAAACAGCCATTCCACCCAGCGAGCCGGGGAGCGTTCCGCCAGGTTTTGCTCGGCCAGTTTATTCATCGCAGAGACAAAAGGCTCGACCGAGGGGATGGAGCGGAAGGCATAGCGGTCGGCCTGGCGCTCGTTAAATCGAGAGTAGGCGTTGAGCAGCGGCAGCACCAGGAACGACAGCGTGGTGGCCACCAGCATCAGCAACGGAAGATTCGCAAAATCGGACAGGGTCTCAAACATGTGCATCCGATCCACCGCGTAGTGCAACACCCAGTTGGCCGCCCAGAATCCGATAAATGTGGTCCCTGCCTGCACCAGGATGCTCTTGAAGATATGACGATGTACGTGGTGGCCAAGCTCGTGCGCCAGGACTGCTTCGATCTCATCGGTGGAGTAGTTCGCCAGCAAGGTGTCGGCGAGAATGATGCGGCGGGTGCTGCCCAGGCCGGTAAGGGCGGCATTCGCCTTCTTGCTCTTTTCCGAGAGCTTCCACTGGTAAACTCCGCGGACCCGGGTGCCGGCGCGCTCCCCCAGCTTCACCAGCCGGGTCTTTAGTTCCTCATTTTCCAGGGGCGCAAATTTGTAAAAGATTGGAAACAGGACCACTGGGGCCAGCTGGGCCAGCAGCACAAACAGGCCCAGGAATGCCCCCCAGGCAATCAGCCACCAGTGCTGCGGGGCTTGGCGCATGATGAAATACAGCAACTCAGCTACGATCCCAGCCAGAACCAGGCCCACCAAAAAGCCTTTGCTCTCGTCCCACACCCACGCGCGCAATCGCATGTTGGAGAGGTGGTACCGGTGTTCGAGGCGAAAACTGTAGTAATCCAGGCCCAGCCCGAGCACTTTGGCCAGGACCATAAGCATCAGCAGGTACAGAAACAGGGCCAGACTGTAGTGCTGAAATGTGGCTTCGTATGCTATGTCGCGGAGAGCGCCGCTCCACCCCGTGGCCAGGAGCGCCACCATCAGGGCCAATCCGAGAATAAAGTCGGCAATGCCAAGCCACCGCCGGATGCGGTTGTAACGCCGCGCCTCAGGCGAGTCGGTAGGGACGGGGACGATAGCGGCTGCTGAAACCATCTTTGCCCAATCGATTATCGTATCGCGGAAAACGGAATGCGAGACCCGGAAGTCCAATGCTTGTCCGTGTCTTCCGCGTCTTCAACTTAGGCTCCTCACCCACCTGTGCCCCTGACAAATCCCTCTGCCACGGAGAGAATTTCTGCCACCAGCTCGGGCGACGCCGCCTCGGCATAAACGCGTAACAACGGCTCCGTGCCTGACATTCGAAACAGGACCCAGGTCACCGCGCCATTGGCGTTTCCGGAGGCGCTGTCGCTCGAGACATCCAGGAAGAACTTTATTCCGTCGAGACCTTCCTTCTTTTGGATGGAATAGCGGCCAAGATGGTTGGTCTGCTCCGAACCCGCCCGCCGAATCGCGCTTTGCTTCATTTCTTCCGTGATATGCAGATCGCGGCGCCCGTAATAATGCGGCCCATACTCGCGCTGCAGATCGGCCACCAACTGGCCCAGGGGTTTACGCTCCTCGGCCATCACATTGGCCAGCAACAGGCAGTTGAGAGTGCCGTCGCGCTCCGGCAGATAACGCGAATATCCGATTCCGCCGGATTCCTCTCCTCCCACCACAATCTCGTGTTCCATCATGAGATCGGCGATGTATTTGAATCCGATGGGACACTCGATCAGCTTGCGTCCGTACTTGGCGGCGATGCGGTCCGCCATGCCGGTGGTGTTGAAGGCACGCACCACATCGCCCGGCCACTTCTTCCGCTCCAGTGCCCAGCGCAAAAGGACGACGAAACACTTGTGTGAATCTACGAAACTGCCGTCTTCGGCAATGGCTCCGATGCGATCCGCGTCTCCGTCAACGGCTAGTCCGGCATGGCAACGTTCTTTCAGCACGGTCTGGCGCAGCATTTCTACGTGGGGCTCGATGGGTTCCGGATTGATTCCGGGAAACAACGGGTTCAACTCCTGCCGGATAGCGGCATAGTCGATACCGCGATTCTGGAAAATCTGCGTCAGCACCCCGCGTCCCGAACCGTACATCGAATCCACCGCGAAGCGAAACTTCGCTTTGGCGATGAGATCAAGATCGGCAAACCCCGAGATGGCCTCCATGTATGCTGGCTTCAGATCAACCTCTTTGATGGAAGCCGCCTGGCCTTTGGGCATCGCGCCGGCGCCGACTTCTTCCTCAATGACCTTCATGATGGCGGGCGTGGCCGACCCGCCGAATTTGGCTTTGAACTTCACCCCATTCCAGTTCCACGGATTGTGGCTGGAAGTAACAACCACTCCGCCGGCAGCGCCCTGGTTCTTTACCGCGAGCGAAATCGCCGGAGTCGGGGTGGAATCTGAGGTGATCTGGACTGGAATGCCCGCCCCCGCAATAACCTCGGCGGCGATCCGGGCCGCGTTTTGCGAGAGAAAACGCGTGTCATAGCCGACGATCACGCCGCGGGCCGCATCTTCATGGCCTAGCACATAGGCCGTAATCCCACCCGCCACGCGGCGAACGTTCTCGAACGTAAAATCGTCAGCGATAATGCCGCGCCAGCCGTCAGTGCCGAATTTGATGGATCGGTCGTTGGTCATTGGTCGATAGTCGTGGGCCGTTGGTCGATAGTCGTTTCCCACTAGGCGTTCACCTAAAGCCTCGGATCTGGCCAACGACTGCCTTTATTACACCAGATTACGCATTTTCTTCTGATCCAGGTACTTCACCACTTTCCCAACATCCTGAGCGTGGTCGCGGGTGGTGATCAGCAAAGCGTCTTCCGTCTCCACGACCA
Organism: Terriglobia bacterium; assembly: GCA_963803605.1. GTDB lineage: Bacteria > Acidobacteriota > Terriglobia > Terriglobales > Acidobacteriaceae > JAIQFF01. The sequence goes on along the minus strand of CAWDNG010000013.1, from coordinate 60,102 downwards.
CAAGATTGCTTACGCCTAACGCCGCAACAAATTTTCCCGGAGCGTGAATGTAGTTTCCCTGGGCATTGAGGGTAAATGCGCTTTGTGCGGCAATCAGATTGTCATCCTCCGGCTGGCTCCTGGCCGCGTGATGCTCGTGCAGTGCCGTCCAGGAACCCAGATCATTCCATCCGAACTCTGCGGGAAGGCAAATGATGTTGGAATTCTGCTCTCCCTTGCTGGACCGGGGCTCGAGCACAGCATAATCGATGCTGATGTTCTCGCACCTGGGATAGAGCCGGGCAAACGTGCTAGCAAACTTGCGTGTGCCGAACGTGGCCGCAATCTGCTGCAGCAATGCAGCGGTCTTCGGCAGGTGTTCCAGCAAGGCATTGCCCAGGGTTCGAGCGCTCCACAAAAACATGCCGCTGTTCCAGAAGTAGTTCCCCGCATTCACAAAGTCGGCGGCGCGCGCTGCGTCCGGCTTTTCCGTGAAGCGGCGCACCCGAAGGCCGTCGCCGTCAAAGGCTGAACCGGCCTCTATGTAGCCATAACCGGTTTCGGCACGGGTGGGACGGATTCCCAGGACCACGATATTTTCTCCCGCAGCCGCGATCTCGATGCCCTTTCTCAGCACCTCGCGATAGCGTTTCTCGTCAGCGACGACGTGGTCGGAAGGGAACAGGCCAATCACAGCATCGGGATCGGTTTTCAGCAGAATGAACGCCGCCAGGCCAATGGCTGGTGCCGTGTTGCGCCCCACCGGTTCGGCCAGAATATTCTTCGGGCTCAACCGCGGAATCTGGCGCATGATCTCACGCCGCAGATGCTGGTTGGTGATGATCATGAAACGCGCCGGCGAAGCCAGCGGCAGCAGCCGCCTGACGGTCTGCTGCAGCATGGTCTGCTTCCCATCGAGCGCCAGCAGTTGCTTGGCACGACGCTGCCGGCTCAGCGGCCAGAAGCGCGTACCCCGGCCACCGGCGAGAATCACGGGATGGAAGTTAGTCTTAGCCACAGTTCAAGCATTGAAGATTTGGGATTTCAGACTGCAGATTGAACATCCACCATTCAATCTGCAATCTGCAATCTCAAATCTGACATTCCCTACAACCTCGTTTCAGGCTCAGCAAGCGCCCCACCCGGCACCGACGCCTTCAGGAATTCCACTGCCCACTGCGGACGCACCTGAAATTCGCCGACCGCCGCGGGCACGACCACAGCATCCCCTCTGGCCAGCGTAACCGGATTTGCTCCTTGGGTCTCAACAATTCCGCAGCCTTCCACCGCCACCAGAATCTGTACTGAACGCTTTCCGCTGTCATCCTGCGTTTGAAAAGAATGGGGCTGCTTGAGTTCAAACATGTCCACAACAAAATAGGGTGACGCGATCAGGGGCGCGCGACGATTGGGGCCGTTCAAATGCGAAGGCGCGGGCCGGACCACTTTCCCTGATCCGACCTTTTCCTTTATGGCAGCCAGTCCTTCCTTCAAATGCAATTCGCGCGGCCGGCCATAATCATAGAGACGATACGTGGTATCCGACTGCTGCTGGGTCTCGACAATGATCGCACCCGGTCCCAATGTGTGTACCGTCCCGCCGGCCACGTAAATCATTTCGCCCGGGAAAACGTTGATCCAGTTCAGCAGTTCCTCCGCCCGTTTCTCAGCGATAGCGAGCTCCAATTGCTCGCGTGTAACCCCGGGTCTGAGGCCTAGTCCAATCTGCGCGCCGGGTCTCGCGTGGGCGACGTACCAGCATTCGGTCTTGCCCCAGGGCTGCCCCACGCGCCGGGCTGCTTCATCATCCGGATGCACCTGCACCGAAAGCTTTTCGTGCGGAAACAAAAATTTCAGCAGCAAAGGGAAGCGGTCCGGATCTGCCGCCGCATCACCTACCAGCTCGCAGCCATACTCCGAACTTAGGGCGGAAAGTGGTTGCCCGCTGAATGGGCCGTTGGCCACTTTGCAGGCATCGCCCGTAAGCCAGGCCTCGCCGATCTTTTCCTCGAACCTATGGTTGGGATAGATCGGCGAAAGATCAAGCGTGCCCCAGGGACGCGGGTCGAAGGCGGGCTGCATCGAGAATGGATAAAGAGCGCTCACGCAATACGCACATGGAATTACAACTCAGGAGCAAGCCCGAGGATCTTCGGTTCTTGCAGTCTACAAGGCCGCCAGGAACTTGCGCATGCGCTCCAGCCCGCGGGCCAGTTCGGTGACCGAGGTGGCGTAGGAAACCCGAATGTGTTCGTGGGTGCCGAAGCCTTCGCCGGGAACTGTCGCCACATGCGCCTCGCGCAGCAGTCTGCCGGCCACATCCGACGCTGATTTGATGCCACTCCGCCCGATGAGAGACGAGATGTTGGGATAGGCGTAAAACGCCCCTTCCGGGAGCGTGCACTGCACGCCGGGGATGGAGCGCAGTCCCTTGACCACGTGGTCGCGCAGCTTGATGTATTCGAGGCGCATTTCTTCCACGCATTTCTGCGGACCGTTCAGCGCCGCCACCGCGGCCTTCTGCACGATCGAAGTCGGGTTTGAAGTGGACTGGCTCTGCAGTTTCTGCATGGCCGCAATCACCGCCGCCGGCCCCAGCGCATAGCCCAGGCGCCAGCCCGTCATGGCGTACGTTTTTGACAGCGACCCGATGATGAGCATGCGCTCGCGGTACTCGCGCAACGATCCCACGGAGAACTGCTCTCCAGTGTAGTTCAGATAGACGTAGCACTCATCGGAGAGCACCCAGATGCCGCGCTCCGTCGCCAGTTGCATCACCGCCTTCAGGTCCTTCGGCGACATGACCGCACCCGAAGGGTTTGACGGCGAATTCAGAATGATCATTTTGGTGCGCGGAGTCACTAGGCGCTCGATCATATCCGCAGTCACCCGGAAGCCCTGGCTTTCGTCCGATTGCAGAAGTACGCAGTTCCCGCCCGCGTAGCGCACGATGTCCTTGAACGACACCCAGTATGGCACCGGCAGAATGACTTCATCGCCGTGATCGACCAGCACCTGAATGGCATTAAACAGGGCGTGCTTACCCCCAACCGAAGCCATCGATTCCTCGCGGCGGTAGCCAGAGTGGAAATCAGTCGCGTGGCGGAGCACGATGGCGTCGCGCAGTTCGGGCGTCCCCCCCACCGCCGTGTACTTCGAGAAATTATTCTGGATGGCGGCGATGGCGGCATCTTTGACGTGCTGCGGCGTGGAAAAATGCGGCTCGCCCGCGCCGAAGTCCACCACGTCAATGCCCTGCTGGCGCAACTTGTCAGCCTCGGCCACCACTGCCATAGTGGCCGATGGTTCGATGCGGTTGATTCGCTCCGTAAGTTTGAGGGCCGGGACTGCTTCTGTAACTGGAGTCATGCTCGCTTTCCTGTTCTTGTTCTTCTTGCGTCTTGTAGTTTGATCGCGGGATCGAGCTTTTCCCTGAGCCGGCGTTCTACCATTTCCGGCACCAGGTCTCGGATCGATCCGCCGAGTTTGGCCACCTCGCGCACCAGCCGGGAACTCAGATACGAGTACTGTTCCGCCGGCATCATAAACACGGTTTCCAGCTCGGGCTGCAGCTTGCGGTTCATCATGGCCATCTGCAGCTCGTATTCATAATCGCTGAGGGCGCGTATCCCGCGCAACACGGCGCTGGCCTTGACCCGGGCCGCGTAGTCCACGGTCAGCCCGTCGAAGATATCCACCTGAACGTTCTTGAAATCGGCGGTCAAAGCCTCCAGCATGGCCCGGCGCTCGCCCAGACTGAACAGCGGGTTCTTTTCCGGATTGCGCAGGATGGCCACGATCAGCTCGTCGAAGATCTTGCTGCCTCGTTCAATCAAATCCAGGTGCCCGTTGGTCGGCGGATCAAACGAGCCGGGATAGATGGCAACGACTTTCTTCAAGAAGTCCTCATTTTCCTGACAGGAAACAGGCAGGCTAGGGTTAAAGAAGATTCTATGCGGCTGGGCTGAGAGATGGCAATTCGGACAGGGAAGCAAGTCGTGCTGCAAGGTGCCTGCATCTTTGTCACATTGTTACTTTTCTCGGCTCTGTACGATTCTTTCGGTTTGGAGCCTTTTGGCAAACGATGAACGCAAAACCAAGGCTCTAGGAGCATTCTGGAGGCCTCCCCCCGGAAATCCTTCCGATGCGATGTCAGCGAGCGAAGACATTCTGTAGTGTCGCCGATCGTTGACTTATATATGTCGATCGGCGACTTTGCTATAATGTCGTCGTACGTTGACATACCGCAAGGACGCCAAGCCATGCATATTCGAACACCCGCCGATCTCGGGGCCCTGATTCGCGACCGCCGGACCAAACTCCGTCTGGATCAGAAATCCCTGGCCGCCAAAGCAGGGGTCAGTCGACAGTGGATCGTGGCGGTGGAAAAGGGCAAGCCGAGGGCCGAAATCGGCCTCATCTTGCGCACGATCGACAGCCTTGGAATCAAGTTGGCGGCGGACGATCCCGGAAGGAAAAAGGATAAGACCGGGCCACCACCAATCGATATCGATTCCATTATTGCGGCCGCGAGAGAGAAAAGAAAGTGAAAGGGGAACTCATCGCGTTCCTTGACGGGCGGGAAGCAGGACGGGTCGCGCGAAACCACCGGAAGGCTATCCTATAACGATGAGTGGCGGACCGCCGAAAATACCTACCCTCTTTCGCTTTCCGTGCGCCTGGCCCTGACCCGGCACGGCCATGCCAGGATCGATCCCTTTCTCTGGGGATTGCTGCCGGATAACGAGATGATGCTGGATCGCTGGGCGCAAAAATTCCACATCTCAGCGAGAAGCGCATTCAGCCTGATTGCCGCTGTAGGCGAGGACTGTCCGGGGGCAGTCCAGTTCCTCCGGCCGGCGCGAATTGAAACCATCCTGGGTCAGGCGCAGCCGGAGATCGAATGGCTCGACGAAGCTGCCATTGCGCTGCGTCTGCGCACTCTGCGCGCGGACCATTCCGCGTGGCGCATTCCGCGGGATACGGGCCAGTTCAGCCTTGCTGGAGCGCAACCGAAGACTGCCCTTCTTCTCGAGAACGGAAGGTGGGGAGTACCTTCTGGCCGAATTCCGACCACCCATATTCTGAAACCGCCCTCCGGCGATCTCGACGGTCACCCCGAGAACGAACATTTTTGTCTGGAACTGGCGCGCGCTCTGGGGCTTCCGGTTGCCGACTCCAGGATCATGCATTTCAAAGATGAGGTCGCGATCGTCGTCGAACGCTATGACCGGATCCGAACAGTCGCCGGTCTGCGGCGCGTTCATCAGGAAGATATGTGCCAGGCATTGGCCATTTCCCCGGCCCGCAAATATGAGAATGAAGGCGGGCCGGGCATTCACGAAATAGTCGAGCTTTTGCGAACCTACTCCAGCAACCCAGCCGAGGACATTCGTACTTTCCTCGACTCCGTGGCCTACAACTGGCTGATCGTCGGCACTGACGCCCACGCCAAAAACTACTCTGTGCTCATCGCCGCGGGAGCCCATGTCCGCCTCGCACCCCTCTACGATATGGCGAGTGTCCTTCCCTATCCTGACATCAACATCCATCGCGTCAAACTGTCCATGAAACTCGGTGGGGAATACCGCTTCCGCAACATCCATCTTCGTCACTGGCAGAAGGTCGCGGAAGAGTTGGGCCTCGATCCTGGCGAACTGGTTCACCGCGTGGATGAAATTGCAAAGCAGACAGTCGATTATGTCCCTGATGTCAGACGGCGCCTGACGGAGGAAGGACTTCTTCATCCAATCGTTGCCCGTCTAGCCGACGCGCTGGTCGCGCGCGCGGCGGCATGCCGGGCTATTCTGCGCTAGCCCCTCTGGCTCTCCTAGCGTCTCGCGGCCGGCACCTTGGCAGCTTCCGGTTGCGCGCTGGGCATGGTGGTGACGCGAGCGGTGGCAGCCGCTGCGGGCGGGGCCGCGGGGACAGGTTGCGGAGCCCCAGTGGTGAGGCCCAGATGCTTGCGAACTTCGGCTTCCAGCTTGACGAAAGTCTCGACGTTGTCTTTGAGGAACTGGCGGGCGTTCTCGCGGCCCTGGCCGATGCGCTCGCCCTTGTAGCTGTACCAGGCGCCGGACTTTTCCAGCAGATTGTTGTTCACCGCCAGGTCGAGCAGATCGCCTTCGCGCGAAATGCCTTCGCCGTACATGATGTCGAACTCAGCCTCGCGGAAGGGCGCCGCGACTTTGTTCTTCACCACTTTCACCTTGGTGCGCGAGCCCGTGACCACGTCACCTTCTTTAATGGCAGCGATGCGCCGGATGTCCACCCGCACCGAGGAATAAAATTTTAGGGCGCGCCCGCCCGTGGTGGTTTCCGGATTGCCAAACATCACTCCGATTTTTTCGCGGATCTGGTTGATGAAGATCAGGCAGGTGCGCGACTTCGAAACCGTTCCAGTCAATTTGCGCAGCGCCTGCGACATCAGCCGCGCCTGCAAACCCATGTGGCTGTCACCCATTTCGCCGTCGAGTTCGGCCTTGGGGACGAGCGCGGCCACTGAGTCCACTACCAGCACGTCAATCGCGCCGGAACGCACCAGCGCTTCGGTGATCTCGAGCGCCTGCTCGCCGTAGTCGGGTTGCGAGACCAGCAGGTTGTCCACATCTACGCCCAGTTTTTTGGCGTAGCCGGGATCGAGCGCGTGCTCGGCATCGACAAAGGCCGCCATGCCTCCGGTCTTCTGGGCTTGCGCCACAACCTGCAACGCGATGGTGGTTTTGCCGGAAGATTCCGGCCCGAAGATTTCGACCACGCGCCCGCGCGGAAAGCCGCCCACCCCCAGCGCCGCGTCGAACGAAATTGCGCCCGTAGGAATCACAGCGATGGGGACGATAGCTTCCTTCGAGCCCAGCCGCATGATGGAGCCCTTGCCAAACTGCTTTTCGATTTGTGCGAACGCCAGATCAATCGCCTTTGTTCGTTCGTCAGCCATAAGAATGCGGCTCCTTTTGCGCTATGAAGAATGTAGAAGGTGTCGAAGGGCGGATTATACACTGGACACCAAGCGAAGAAAAGGCGAATTTATATGTCTCTCAGTGGAAATGTCCCAAAAGAGAACCAGCGGAGGTTGGCGTACATCTGTGTTCTCGACAACTATAGATAACTATCTATGAGATTGGGTCCCGGCCCGGATGGTGTAAAATCGCTCGCTACGTGAGGCTGTATGCTGCCGCGCTTTCTACTTCTGGTGTGTCTGATTTCGACCGCACTCCCATCTCTGAGCCAGGAATCAGGCAAAGCAAATCCACCCAGCCCAGTTACCAGGTCGCCAAAGGTTTTGTCCAAAGCTGGCATCGTTTACGTGGTCGGCGACGTACACCGGCCCATGGGCGTGGCTTTAAAGGACAGGGGTTCTATCACGGTGCTGGAGGCGCTGGAGGCCGCAGATGGGCCGAACCCGACCGCCAGCCTGCACCATGCCAGGATCATCCGGAAAGGCGCATACGGCCGCGCTGAGATTCCGCTAAACCTTAAGAATATCCTGCAGGCCAAGGCTGCGGACGTGACTTTGCAAGCGGAGGACATCCTGTTTGTTCCCCGCAGTACCGGCAAGAGTGCCGGCAAACAGCAAAAAGAAGATTTCTACGACATTCCCCCATTTGACCCTCTGCAAGGCCCTGCTTCGATCTACCCTCGATAAGAGCGCTCGTTGGACAGTTCACCGGCCCCCCAGACGTGACCTCAGGCCCTACAGTTCATTTCTCAGCCTTCTACCGATTTTTCCGGATTGAAAACTGCCCGCATGTGTGCAGCCATCAAATTGGGGACAAGGGATGGACGCGCCACTTGCCCCGGTACCCCCTCGGGAGGGGTAAGAACTCCCGTCCACACCTCTGTATGAATGCATAAGTGAAATGAAGAAGGGTTCTCGAAGCGGCTACGATGCTGAGACTGGCGAAGAAAGCGCCAGCTCAGAAAGCTCACTCGGAGAACCCAATGAACAGCCTTCACTATATCGGATTCGACGTTCACAAGAAATCCATCAGTTTCTGCGTCAAGACGGCTGCCGGCGAGATTGTGGAAGAAGGTGCGCTGGTGGCCCAACGCGAGGTCTTGCGGCAATGGGCCTCGGCCCAGCGACTTCGGTGGCAGGGAGCGCTGGAAGCGACCTTATTCAGCGGTTGGATCTTCGACACTCTGCAGCCCTACAGCGAACAGTTGGAGATGGCGCATCCGGCGAAAATGAAAGCCATTTGCGCGGGCAAGAAGAAGAGCGACACCATCGACGCCCGCACCATTGCCGATCTGGTGCGTTGCAATCTGTTGCCGGCATGCTATGTGGCCCCGCGGCGGATCCGCGAACTGCGCCGTCTGCTGCGCTATCGCAGCCTGGTGGTGAGCGAAGCGGTGCGCATGAAGAACAAGATGGCCGGTCTGCTGATGGAGACCGGTGCCCTGTACGTGAAGGAGAAATTGCACCGCAAGAAATACTTCGCCAGCCTGCTGGAAGAACTCGAAGAGGTGCCGGAATCGGTGATCGATTTGCTGCGCTTGAGCCGGGGCGCGCTGGAGATGTTCGAGAGCACGCAGAAGCGGCTAATCCGCGAGTTACTCGCCGATCCCGAACTGACCGAACGCGTCGAACGCCTCATGACCATTCCCGCCGTGGGAGAAATTACGGCTCTGACTTGGGCCCTGGAGGTGGGCGATCCGCAGCGCTTCCACTCCTGCTCCGACGCCATGAGCTACTGCGGACTGACGGCCGCGTTGAAGTCCTCGGCGGGCAAGCAGCAACGCGGGCCCATCTCCAAACAGCGCAACCACTGGCTGCAAACTACGCTGATCGAGGCTGCCAAGCTGGCGCCGCGCTGGAATCCGCAACTGGCGGCGCTGCATGCCCGCGAGTTGGAGCGCGGACATCGCAATCGGGCCACGCTGGCCGTGGCGCGCAAACTCGTCGCGTATCTGCTGGCCGTCGACAAAAGCGGCCAGGCCTTTCAACTGCGCATGCCGTCGGAAGAGCCAACACAAAAAGCTGCCTAAGAAGGAAAAACTTTGAAGCAAGCGGCGATCGACCGGCCGTTCCTCGCCAACTCGGGGACTGGGCAGAGGAGTTTCGACTCCCGATGCTCCTTACCGTCTGTATCGAGGCCGGCCGGACAACCCTAACTCATACTTCGTGGACCGGGCTGGTGCCCGTTTCCCGCAAATGGATGTCTGGCCAAGCTGCCGCTTTGGCCGCGCTCAACGATCGCTGGCCGTTCGCCAACTCGAACCCACCACCACCGCTTCGAGACCCCACTCCTCTAAGTGCAAGGAGACCTCCGTCTCCTCTTGACTTTTACTTATCATGGATGTCCCCGTGGTACGTCCTATTTCCGCCTGGCGGGCGAATTAGCTGCTGGCCTTCGGTTACACCGTCTCGAGGGATTTTTCTAACATCGCGGGAGACCTCTGACGATGGCATAGGTATGTCACGGGCCACTTGTCGCCTGCCTCTTGGGATGGCAACGTCGGCAGCAGTGACGGCAACGTAAGTGTCTCCGCGTTGCCCTCGAATGCAACCATCGCCTCAGGCGGGACCCAGCAGTTTACCGCCGTCGTCAGCAACACCGCGAACCCGGCGGTCACATGGTCGGCAACAGCAGGAAAGGTTGACGCGGCGGGCCTGTTCACTGCACCTCAGTCAACTCCCCGACCCAAATCCAGGTAAAAGCCACCAGCCAGGCTGATGCGACCAGGAGCGCAACCGCGGCATTGACGGTGAACCCCGTCGCTACCCCTCCGGTAATCCCGGTGCCACATTCGGTTTTTCTGTCCTGGAGGTCGAGCACCGACCCCAATATCGTGTCTTATAGCGCGTACCGCTCAACGGCCCTGGAGGGGTCATACGGGCTTGTGGCTAGCGCCATCGGCACGGCCGCCTACAGGGACCAAAGCGTGCAATCGGGAACAACCTACTACCTACTACGTTGTGACTGCTGTCGACGACCGAGGGCAAGAGAGCGCGTATTCAAATGAAACCCGAGCGACCATTCCTTAGGGTACCGACGCCATCTCTGCCGGCTCGAAGGACAATCCGCTTCCAGGGATGATCATCGGCCGACCGTCGAGTTTAGCCCCATTCTTAGGTCTGGTTGTTCATTCGATCGACCGCCTGGGGACGGCCTCCAGCAGGCATCCCGGGCACCGACTCCATTGATTTTTCTGTGCCAAAGGCCCCTTTCTCGTAGTAACATGCGCCGCATTGGCGCTGCTTCGGTAGCCTGAGCGCCCCGTAGCGCCTGCTTTCCACCTTGTTCGTGGAGGATTCATGGAGAATCGAGCCCTTGGGAATTCGACCACTGCCAGCTCACCATCTACCGCGACGCACCACGAGGGACGCAATTTCTGGATCCTGACCGCATATGCGGTTTCAGGCCTGGCCCTGTTCGGTGTGCTGATCTACTACGTCTCTGCATACATCACGCAGTAACCAGAAAGCGTCCAGGCACCTCGCGGTCCGACCGCGCCTCTGCGGTGGACGGCTGCGTCCGCTGGTTTGCGCTGTCTCGCCTTCTCCGTTTTCGTGCCGCAGAATTTTCGCTTCCCCGAGTGGTGTTCCGGAATTCCGCCTTTGCCGCGCGCCCTGAATTTCCTCGCCCGAGACCGTGCTACAATCCCCGATTGCCCGGTTAGCGACGCCGGGCAAATCCCCACATTAGCGCGACACACTGACTCCCGTGGCCCATGATCCCTCGAAGACCGCCGTCACCTACGCCGACGCCGGGGTGGACATTGACCGCGCCAACCGCACCAAGAAGCGGATCAAATATCTCGCTCATAAGACCTTTACGCGCAGCGTACTGAGCGAAATCGGCGGCTTCGGCGGCTTGTTCGCCGTGGACAAGGCGAAGTGGGTGGACCCCATCCTGGTGTCCAGTGTGGACGGTGTGGGCACGAAGTTGAAAATCGCCTTCGAGATGGACGTCCATCACACCATTGGCGCCGACCTGGTCAATCACTGCGTCAACGACATTGCGGTGCAGGGCGCCACGCCACTTTTTTTCATGGACTATCTGGCCACGGGCAAGATCGAGCCGGAGATCACCGAGAAAGTGATCGAAGGACTGGCCGATGCCTGCAAGCACAACGGCTGTGCGCTGATTGGCGGGGAAACCGCTGAGATGCCGGGCTTCTATCCGGACGGTGAATACGACCTGGCCGGATTCATCGTGGGCGCGGTCGAGCGCGAGCGCATCATCAGCGGAAAGACGGTTGAAGTCGGCGACGTGATCCTGGGCCTGGCCTCGAACGGCCTGCATACCAATGGCTACGCGCTGGCCCGCAAGCTGCTTTTCGAAGTCGGCAAGTACACCCTGGATTCGTACGTCAACGAACTCAAGGGCAAGGTCGGAAACGAACTCCTGCGCACTCACAAAAGCTACTGGCCGGCAATCAAGCGCTTGGTGGACGGCGAGTGTGTCTCCGCCATGGCGCATATCACCGGCGGCGGCATTACCGAAAACCTGCCGCGCGTGCTGCCTCGCGGCGTGGCTGCTGTCATCGATATGGGCTCCTGGCAGGTACCGCCGATCTTCGAACACCTGCAGCAACTGGGAAATGTCCCCCAGGACGAGATGCTTCGGACTTTCAACATGGGGCTGGGCATGCTCCTTGTGATCCCCTCGAAAAAGTTCAAGAAAGCCCAGACAGTTCTGGAACGCGCGGGCGAAAAAGCCTTCACGGTCGGCCGGATTGTGAAGGGCGACCGCAAAGTGATGTACACCTGATTTCGCCGCCCGCTTCTTTCCCACCTCAAATTCATTCCGCCGCAAATCATCCGCCGCGTGCCGAGACCTGGGGTGGTGCCGTGGAAGAAAGGCGCTTTAGCGCCTCGTCCCGAAGACGAGGCGACGGGCTTCAGCCCCAGTGGCACCACCGGACCTAGAGGGGCAGGGCCGGGGTGCGCGCAACGTGGTCAGTGAGGTCCGCCCTTCCACAAAATCGGCTCTGCAGGGACAGGGGTAAGCCTATCGGCGCGCGATCGCTTTGCGGTAATCGTCGGCGGTAGTGCGATAACAGGGGAGCATGCTCTTCTTGTCGGCGGCACTCAGGCCCGGGGCATCAGCCGCATTGTGCGCGTCTGGGTGAGGATCGGTTTCAGGCCAGGTCATCTGCATCAGGGATTCGTCGCAAGTCCGGTCGCGGCTGACCAGGAGCCTGTACACCTTCGAGTTGTCCACACCATACTCAGACAGGCGGCGTTGATAAGGCAGGTAGACGTATACCAGCTTCACCAGTTCGGTGAGGTTCTTGCGCAGGCGGCGTTCGGCGATATAGACCTCGTAGTTGGAGAAGTACGACGAACTCGGCAGCGCCATGGCCAGACCGATCAGGCGCAGAGGCATCTCCTGGGTAGGCGTTTCCCGGACGGCCGCGGTCCGCTGCTGCGGGTTGTCCGTGATCGGCGCAGGCTCCGGGGCCAGGGCGGGAGCGTTTGCCATTGCCATTTGACGTCCGCCATGTCCCGAATTGCCTCCCTCCCCAACTGAGGGGGCCGGCGGGACAGCCTGCAAACCTTCGCCAGAACCACTGCCGGAAAACAAAGCCGCGCGTTGACCTTCGCCACCATCGCCCGCGCCCCCAAGGGATGGCGGAGGCGGCACCACTTGCACGGTGGCGCTCGACAGCGAACTGCCGGACAACGAACCTCCACGTCCGCCTCCGGCAGAATTGCCTGCATTCTCAATGACCTGCACCGATGGTGGAGGCGGCACCACGCCAGAACCGGTACCGGATAGCAGGCCGGCGCGACCAGAGCCCAGGGTCTCGGAACCGGAAACCTTAGGCGAAGGCGGCACAGCCAATCCCACCAGGCTGCTCAGCGCCGACTGGATCGTTCCCGAAATCGTGCGCTGCTCGCCCACGGGCAGTCGCGGCGCGGGGGCGACCACAACGACTGCGGCCGGGCCGATATTCACGTCTCCAACCCGGCGTATCGAGGCCTGTAAGACAGGCGGCGGGCCCACCACAGCCGCACCGGGCACAGTCATCACGTGCCTAGAGGATTCGATTCCAACCCGGGGTGTGGGGGCGACTCCCGAGGCTGAGAGCGATCCAAACCGGCGCGATGTCCCTTGGCTAATCTGGGGAGGCGGGGCCACGATCGTCGTCAGACCCACAGGTCCGCCCAATCGCGAGGACCGTGCAGATGCGAGCGGCACCGCAGGAAGCACCGGGCTCGAGGCCGCAAGGTTGGGTTGCGCGGGTCCCTTGAGCTTGATATCGGGCGCCTTGAGGGCCGCCTGGGCGCGCTCGGGCACTACCCGGATAGAGCCGCGACGCGCGGAGTCAACCCGTTCTCGGGAAGCTCGCTGCACCGGGGCCGGATTGCCGCGCAGCGCTGGATATGATCCGTCAGGCTTGTAGTACGTGAGGTGGGTATTTTCGAACGGACTTCGCCGCAAGGGCTGATCTTCAGTCCACGTCTGGGACACGATCAACACCAGGGTAAGCGCCACTGCATGCCCGATCAGCGACTGCCCAAAGCGCCGCCAGGGCAGACCGGAGTAGAAAAAGACTTCCCGCCAGAAAGACAAAGACCGGAATTCGTGGGCCCGGGGCGGGATCGATCGCAGTGTGTCATACAGGTTTCGCAGGAAAACACGGTGCGCCGGTTCCAGTTCGACCAGCAGCCTGAGGGGAGGCAGGGTTTTCGGTTGAGCTTGCGGCTGAAGGCCGGTACCGAAGTTTCCGGACCGATCCGTCGTGGCCTGCTCTACATCTACGCGCCGCATGTTTTTCCAGTCGTATTCGCACTGCGCCCCGCACAGACGGCACACCTGGTAATAGCGGCCGTCAGGGCCACGCAGCGGCCAGAAAAACTCGTGGATGCATATACCAGGCATAAACAAAGTCCAGCGGTAATCTTTGGGATCCGGGCAGACTGCCCGAAGTACCTATCATCTAGGCGTAGCACGGGATTGGCTAGGGTACTTTAGTGCAGAATGTACTAGTCATTTTTTGGGCCGGGGGGCAGGAAATTTCCGGTTACCCCATTAGAAGCTGGCCGCAGCTACAAAGAGTGTGGGTCGGACACTCCTGTCCGACGCCTTTGACGTTGATTTTGATCTTACGTCTGGCAATCAGCGCTTCAGCAGATCCACCGGCTGCTTCACGTCATGCACCCTCAAATATTTCGCCAGCGCGGGATACTTTTTCGCTACCGCCTCATACATCGCGTAGGCCACATTGCGGTAAGAGAAGTGGCCCGCAGGCCCCGTCCTGAGCTCGGAGATGTAAACCACTTCGGCAAAATCCATCTTGAACAGGGTCCGCTTGCGGAAGCCGAGCGGAATTGCGTATTCAGAATTTTCCCGCGCCTCGGCTCCGCCTCCTGCAGCCAGCTGCTCGACTGCGCTCGCGGTGCGCTCCATCACCGCGTCGTAATTCTCGCGGGCGCCGGCCGCTTCCAGTTCCTCGGGCGCGTCGTGTCCGTGCCTGGTGGTGAATTCCTGGCCAATCTGGATGCAGCGGCGGTGGCGGTGCATGTCGCGGAAGCCGCCGATATCCATCAGGATATCGAAGCGAAACTGTTGCCCGGAGCAGAAAGCCCGCAGGATCTCATCATGGCGGCCGCGATGGCGCAGTCCCAGGTCGATAATTTCGCGGCGAATCGGTTCGCCTGCGGCCTGCACTGCCTGCCGAATCTGCCGATACGAGTAATGGCTGTGTTCGTAGATCAGTGTAGTGGCCAGCTCGACCTCGAGCGGTTCTTCCTCCAGGAGATCGACAGTCGGAGCCGGAGCGATGGGCAGATCTCCCATCAACTCGGACGCCACCTGGCGCAGCGCCCGCCGGGTTTCGATCTCATACTGGTTGGGATCGGCATACTTCACCAGGGTCGGAGCCACGCGGACTTCCCGCAACAACTCCTGCTCGGCGCGCGAGCCTAACTCCGGCGAGACGGCGCGAATCTGCTCGACTAGATCCCGCAGCGAATCCTGGTTCACGTTGTATGCCGGAGAGGTCGCGGCGCGCTTCAGCAGTTCTCCCAACTTGCGGATTTCCTTGTGGGTATGCGAAAGCAAGTGCGACACCTGGCTTTCCAGCGTGCGCGCATTGACGATCTCTCCCAGTGAAGTGTTGGCCGCCAGCGGCAACAGGTAGCGAGAGATGTCGAAAGCGCGGGCGCGCAAGGTGCGCTCGTAAGCCTCCTGCTTCATCTCGTCGGGCTTGGGCGTAATGCTGGCCAAGTACAGGAACATGCGGTCCGACAGGGCTTCGTACTCGGTGAACAGGGAGTCAACTGTTTCCCGGTAGAAATCTTTGGCCGACACTGAGGCGGGCGGATCGCCAACCATCACACGGTCTTCGCCAAAGTCGGGTACGTAGTAGCCGCTCTTCTTGAAGTCCTGGTAGCGGGTGGAACGCTCCTGGCCGTCCCAGCGCTGCTCGTCGGCAACCGCGATGGCCGCGAGAATGGATAGCCGCTCGATGGCCAGTGCAATGTGCGCCAGGTCGGCAATAGAGCGGTGGCCGTACTGAAAGTAGAAGGTGTTGAGAAATTTCTCCGCCTTCTGCTGACTGATCTCGCGCAGCGATTCTTTCATGGAGAGCGCCGAGCGCGAATACTTGGCCATGGCGTAAGCCTGGATCTCGGGCTCGACCCCATAGACGGCATAGACCTCGACGGCGGGCGCCTCGCTGGAACTGGATCCCGGGTTCGCGCTTTCGCCCGCCGGCTTCTCAACTACTTCAGACATGGGCATCTCTTATCCTGTTTTCCTGTCTTCTCCGGTTCTTACGGCTTGCAGGGTGCATTTCGTTCGCTTATCCGAGGGCGGGACGCTCTCGGGACAGCCGGCAAGATGCCGGCGCAACGGAGGCGTCAACGGAGTTCGTTCGAATCTTACTGCAATGCTCGATGATTCGCCCTGAGGAAAAGATCGGCAACTTTCAACGCCAGATTAGCGGGGACTACGTCGTTGCGGTTGCACAGCACGATGATAGTGAGTTTGTCTTCTACCAGCCGTTGGATGGTCGTGCGAAAGCCGACGGTTTCGCCATAATGCCACATGCGCGATCGGTTCTTATACGGATTCAGGAACCAGCCAAAACCATACGCCGCTGGCGCACCGTCAGGCTCCTGCACGCTGGCATCCGGTACTTTCACCGGTATGACCGCCGGCTCCATCTCAGCCTCGCTCAACAATGTGTAATGCGCCAGCGCCCGGTCCCACTTGGCCAGGTCGTCGAGCGAAGAATAGACGCCGCCATCGCCCAACACCGCGGAAGTCGGGCTCTGGTCCATCTCGCGCCACGCGCCCCCGTCGTGAGTATGACCGTAGGCTCGGTTGGCCACTATGTTCTTGCCCCTTTCGTAGGCCAGGGTCTGCTTCATGTCCAGCGGAGCGAAGATGCGGTCATGCAGGAAGTCGCCAAACGGCTGTCCGGAAACCTTTTCCACTACCATGGCCAGCACGGCGTAGCCGGAGTTGCTGTAGTCCCACCTGGTGCCGGGCGGAAACTTCGTGGTCTTCTGTTGCTGCAGCAACTCCAGTACGCCGGCGTCTTTAATCTGCGGAATGTTTTCCGTCGGCGTGCCGGCAGCAGGCTTCGTCATAAGATCTTCGTAATCCAGCAAGCCCGATGTGTGGTTCAGAAGATTGCGAATGGTGATGGATTTTCCGTACTCCGGAAAGTCGGGGAATATGTCGGTCAGCCGGTCCTGGTAGCGCAGCTTGCCATCGCGCACCAGCAGCATGACAGCCATGGCAGTGAACTGCTTGGTGCACGACGCCAGGCGGAAATTGGTGTGCGCGCCAATCTTGCGCCGGGAGCGCAGATCAGTTACGCCATAACCGCGCTCGAATATGACGCTTCCGTTCCTGATGACGAGCACGGCGCCGCCGGGGCCTCCGTCTGACTTGAGCCCGGCAAAGATTTGATCGATGTGTTCTTTAGACACCGTGCTTTGAGCTATACAAACGGGCAGCGCGGCGAGGCACAATAGCCACATGAGTCCTACCTTTGCGCCCTTGGCGAGTCCTTTGCGTCCTTGGCGGTCAAATTCTTTTACCGCAAAGGACGCAAAGCAAAACCGCAAAGTTCGCAAAAGAGAACCTTGGCTGCCCAAATCTTTCACGCACATCTCCAGTGACCTCAAGGACGAATCCCTGCCACCGCCATCATGCGTCCGGTAACGCCCTTTTCCGTACGATAAGAGAACAGCAGATCGGTGCGGCATGAAGTGCATAGCGGCGATGCGCTGATGTTCTTCGCGGCGACTCCCGCGGCCATCAGCTGGCGGCGGTTAGCTTCCACTAGGTTGAGAAAAATCTTCCTGGGCAACTCGCTGTGGCCGGGAGCGCGCGCCGTCAGAAACAGCAGCGGATATTTCTCCCTGACCGGGTCCGAGTCCTCGACCTCACGAAATAGTTCAGTGCCATATTCGAACTGGGATTCGAACTGAGTTCGCACTTCCCGGCCAACCGTGTAGCAGCATCCGTGGACCCCGGGGCCGACGGCGGCCTTGAGATCGCCGGGGCGCGTGTCAAAACAGCGCTGCATCTCTCCCACGCCTTTCTCCACGATCCGTTTTACAGTTCCCCGCCATCCAGCATGAAACACTCCCACGGCCCTGCGCTTGCTGTCCACCAAAATGACCGGCAGGCAATCGGCGGTCAGAATTGCCAGCAGCAAACCCGGGGTTCGGGTAATCAGGCCGTCGCCGGTGAGGGCCGTCCGGGGAACTTCGGAGATGCAATGAATAAGGTCAGAGTGGACCTGTCGGGCGGTGATCAACGGCAACTCGCGCCCCTTCCTAAGGGCTCCGAGCTGGCGGAAAAAGGTGGCCCGATTTTGTTCCACGACACGCCGCGAGTCCTCGCGGGTGAAGCCGAGATTCAGGCTTCGACCGCCATAGACTCTGGAGAATCCGCCCGGCCGCGAACTGAAACCATGAAGCAGCCATGGAAAAGCCGTAAGAGAATCCGCCCTAAGGATTTTGCCTGTGATCTTTCGAAGAGCTTTCGAGGGCACTCGAATATCTTAGCAACACGTCCCTGCTCTGTAACAAATGGCAAGTGTGAATTTTGCGGCCTTGCGGATTCCTCTCGCGATTAGGACGCCGCAAGAACACAACACGCGCGAATATAAAACTTGACGCGGTGGCGCGAGCGGTTTGGCGCTCTTACGGGTATAATTCCGGGCTGCAGTAATTGGGAAGTTGTCCGTGGTTCTTTGCGTCCTTTGCGCTCTTTGCGGTTAAGAGCTTGGTGACCGCCAGGGACACAGTCGAGAAATCCGCAAAGTGCACAACTCAAAATCAGACAGTTTAGGAGCCCCATTCATGCGTGTCCTTATTGTGACGTTTGCCTTGCTGTGCGCTCTGGTTGCAGGAGCCTTAGCCCAGCAGGCGAATTCATCCACCGACGAAGCCAAGGGAAAGAAGACCAAGAGCACTGAGCCGGCAGCCAAAAATCAGGAGAAGAAGCCGGCCGAGAAAGCTCCGGAAGCCAATCCGGCGGAAGAGCAGAAGCCGGCCGCTCCCAAACCGGGTACCGACAAGGACAAAGAAGAATTTGATGTGTCCGAAGTTCCGCCGGTGGTGACCCATCACCAGATCACGCTCGATGGCAAAGCGCTCAAGTACACCGCCACTACGGGCCGGCTTCCGCTCAAGCGCGGCGACGGCAAGATCGAAGCCGAGATGTTTTTCGTGGCTTACACGCTCGACGGTCAGGACGCGGAAAAACGTCCGCTGACTTTTGCCTTCAACGGCGGCCCCGGGTCAGCGACCATCTGGCTGCACATGGGCGCGCTGGGTCCGCGGCGGGCTGGCTTGCGGCCGGATGGTTTACTGCCCCCCGCGCCCTACCACATTGCCGACAACCCAAACACCCTGCTCGACAAGAGCGACCTGGTGCTGGTGGACGCCATTTCAACCGGCTTCAGCCGCGCCGCCAACGCCGAGTTGTCCAAAAAGTTCCTCGGCGTCAAAGGTGATATCGACGCCTTCAGCGAATTCATCCGGTTATATCTCACCCGCTACGAGCGCTGGAGTTCGCCACTGTTCCTGTTCGGCGAGAGTTACGGAACCACGCGCGCCGCCGGCATCGCTGGCAATCTCGTGGACCAGGGCATTTCCTTCAACGGCATCACCCTGCTCTCGACCGCGCTCAGCTTCCAGACGCTTGAAGACACCAAAAGCAACGACCAGCCCTACATCCTGCTGATTCCCAGCTTCACGATGATCGCGGGCTATCACAAGAAACTGCCGCCCGACCTGATGCAGGACATGGCCAAGGCACGGCAGGGCTCAGAGCAATGGGCTTCCACCGAATATGCCCAGGCGCTGGCCAAAGGCGACGCGATTACTCCGGAAGAGCGACAGAAAGTCATCGATCAGATGGCGCGCTATACCGGCTTGAGTAAAGACGTTCTCGACCAGGCTAACCTGCGCATCGATGTGCCCAAGTTCACTCACTATCTGTTGCTCGATCAGAAACTGCGCGTTGGCCGGCTGGACGGCCGTTTTACCGGTCCCGATCCGAACGGACTGCTGGACACACCGTTTTACGATCCCACTGAATCCGCAATCTTGCCGCCCTTTACGTCCGTCTTTTATAACTACGTCCGGACCGAACTGGGCTACAAGACCGACATGCCATACCAGGTTTTTCCCGCCGATCAGAACTTCTTTGAAAATTCCTGGAACTGGGGTTCCGGCATCACGGGCTTCCCGGACACAGCCACGGCGCTGCGCCAGGCAATCGTGAAAAATCCCTACCTGAAGGTCCTGGTGATGGAGGGTCTCTATGATCTGGCGACTCCGTTCTATGCCGCCGATTACACCATCGATCATCTGAACCTGGGGCCGCAATACCGAAGGAACATTTCTTTCGCTACCTACGATGCGGGACACATGGTCTATCTGCCCGCCGACGGCCTGAAGAAAATGAAGGCCGACGAAGCCGGGTTCATGGATAAAGCGCTGGCGGGAAACTGACCGTCATCAGGATCGTCATGCTGAGCGGAGGCTGGCCGGTCGCTTGCGACCGGTCGAACGGAGTCGAAGCACCTCTATAGTTACCACGAGTTAGATGTGCTCAAATGTTGCCTTGAGACGTCCGCGGAATACATAGGGGTCCTTCGACTTCGAATTGCGTTTCGCGATCGATAAAGCATTGGCGGGAAGCTAACCGTCATCAAGATTGTCATGCTGAGCGGAGGCCGGCCGGTCGCTTGCGACCGGTCGATGGAGTCGAAGCACCTCTATAGTTACCACGAGTTGGATGTGCTCAAACGTTCCCTTGAGACGTCCGCGGAGTACATAGGGGTCCTTCGACTTCGCTCAGGATGAGAGGGGTTGGCGCTTGTGCCAGGCAGTCGCCTGTTCGTAGGCGTGGGCAACCTGCAGGACGCGCGCTTCTCCCCAGTGTGGTCCGACGATCTGCAAGCCGATGGGTAAGCCGCCTTCGGTGAATCCGCAGGGAACTGAAATTGCGGGAAGGCTCCAAACGTTGATGGGACGCGTGTTCCGCAGCAGAAGCAGTTCCCGCGGCCGGAGAAGATCGGGATTCTGCCTCAGTTCTGCGATGGCAGGCGCCGCAATCGGCGTTGTCGGAGTGACCAGCAGGTCCACGTCCGCAAAAACCGCGGTGATGTCGCGGCGCGCCTGGTCCAGTTCAGCCCGGCTTCGCAGCAGAGTCTCCGGGCTCACATTTTGACCGGTACGGATCCGGCGCAGGGTTTCCGGCTGGTAGAGTTCCGGGCTGCACGTGACAAAGCCGACATGAACAGCATATGACTCCGCGCTTTGCAGGGTCCGGTCAGTGGGCACGGTCAGTTCCAGGTCGCGTATCTCCGCGCCCATCGCAGCCAGGCCCGCAATGGCGTGATCGATCGCAGAACTCACTTCCCCGTCCAGGTCTTCGAAAAAGAATTTCCTTGGAACGCCGATTCGTAGATGCTGGAATTTTTTCCCCAACAACGCCACGTAGTCTTCAACCGGGGCGTCCACGCTGGCCTTGTCTGCGGCGTCGTAGCCGGCGATGGCAGCGAATATCACGGCGACGTCTGCCACCGTGCGCCCAATCGGGCCCACGTGATCCAAAGAAGTGGAAAGCGGAATCACGCCCCGGGTGCTGATCCGCCCATAGGTTGGTTTCAGGCCTGTCACCCCGCACAGGGCAGCCGGCTCCCGGACCGAGCCCGCGGTGTCGGTACCGATCGCGCCGTAACCCAATCCCACGGCGACTGCGGTGGCTGAGCCTCCCGAAGAACCGCCGGCGATGTGTTCCCGATTCCAGGCGTTTCGCACTTCGCCGAAGGCGCTGATCATCGAACTGCCGCCGTAGGCAAATTCGTGCAGATTCTGTTTCCCCAGCAGCACGGCGCCGGCAGTTCTCAGGCGGCGGACCACTTCCGCATCTTCCGCGGGAATCCGGTCTTTGAACAGCAAGCTGGCGGCGGTGGTTCGGACGCCGGCGGTGTCAATCAAGTCCTTGAGGGCGAGCGGGATGCCGTGCAGCGGCCCGCGCCAGTCGCCGCGCCGGATCTCGGCTTCGGCCTGGCGGGCCTGTGCCAGCGCCAATTCCGCGGTCACCGTAATGAACGCATTCAGCCTGGGATTGAGTTTTTTAATGCGTGCCAGGCAATCGCTCGTGAGCTCGACTGGCGAGACTGAGCCCTGGCGCAGCAACTCGCTGGTTTGCAGAATGGATTGCGACAAGTGAAGTTTCCCTAGTGTGCGGAGATATTATCCCTTAAGTTAGCCACGTAGGCCCGGACGCCCCATCCGGGCGGGCGAGGGCGCCTGCCCCTACATGAGCGCTGGTGGTAAGTAGAAGTGGGCTCGTGCGGGTTCCGAAAAGCCTATAATCACACCGTTATTTAACATTCCACTTTCTGTGGAGGTCTAAAATAACGCCATGGCACAGGTGACTGCGACTCCAGCCGGCACGCAAGGCTTTTTTGTCGATGGCAAGTGGATCGAAGAGGGCGACCCGGTCGAAATACGGGCCCCGTATGACGGCAGCGTGATCGCTACCGTCTTTCAGGGGCGACAGGAGCACGCCGAGGCTGCAATGGCAGCGGCCGTCAAGGCTTTCGGCACCACCCGGCGGCTTCCGGCCTTCGAGCGCCAGCGCGTGCTGCGGAGAGTGTCGGAGAATATCAGCGAGCGCAAGCAGGAATTTGCCCGCACCATGGCACAGGAATCGGGCAAGCCGATCAAGGCCGCGCGCACCGAGGTGGAGCGCGCCATCTTCACCTTCAACGTCGCCGCCGAGGAGAGCACGCGAATATACGGCGAGTACCTGCCGCTCGACTGGCAGGAATTTACCGCTGGACGCTGGGGCATCGTGCGCCGCTTCCCTTTGGGACCGATTGCCGGAATCACTCCATTTAATTTCCCGCTGAACCTGGTGGCGCACAAGGTTGCGCCCGCCATTGCGGCGGGCTGTCCCCTGGTGCTGAAACCCGCGCCGCAAACTCCTCTGACCGCGATGCTGCTGGCCGAGGCGGTGCAACAGGCGGGTTGGCCGGATGGCGGCCTGAACGTGCTGCCTCTCTCCAACGACGACGCCGGACTCCTGGTGACCGACGAGCGCATCAAGCTGATCAGCTTCACGGGCAGCGCAGCGGTAGGCTGGCAGATCAAGAAAAATTGCGGGAAGAAAAAAGTCGTTCTGGAACTTGGAGGCAATGCCGGCGTGATCGTGCACAGTGACGCCGATCTGGCTTACGCCGCCGACCGTTGCGTGGTGGGAGGCTTCTCCTATGCCGGCCAGACCTGCATCTCGGTGCAGCGCATCCTGGTGGAGCGTTCCGCCTTTGCCAAGTTCACCGACTTTCTGCTGGAAGGCGTGAAGAAACTGAAAACCGGAGATCCGCTGGATGATTCCACCGACCTGGGACCGCTGATCCGCGAGAGCGATGCGATCCGCGCCAGCGACTGGACTCAGGAAGCGGTGCGCGGCGGCGCCCGGCTGCTGTGTGGCGGACAGCGTCAGGGACCGATGCTCGAGCCCACGGTTCTGACCGGCACCCGTCCCGAAATGAAGGTAAATTGTCAGGAAATATTCGCTCCGGTGGTGACGGTCGAGCCGTACGACGATTTCAACCAGGCCCTGAAACAGATCAACAACTCTCCTTATGGACTGCAGGCCGGACTCTTCACCCGCGACGCCAAATTGATTTTCAATGCCTACGAAGAACTGGAAGTCGGCGGACTCATAGCCGGCGACGTGCCGGCATTCCGCATCGACCACATGCCGTATGGCGGGGTGAAAGACTCCGGGCTTGGCCGTGAAGGCTTGCGCTACGCCATCGAGGAAATGACCGAACCCAAACTGCTGGTAATGAACCTCAAGTAGAATCCGACGAATCGTACCAAATCTGGTTTTTTTCATCAGGCTGTTAACATTTGCAGATCACCGGAGCGGCCGCAATGTTTCCACAATCCCTTGCTGCTATAATCTTCGGTTTTATTGCTCGCTAGGTTTGCGGTTAAATGCGTTTAGGTTAACGCTGCACCAACCGGTTCCCCGTCGTGGGGTGCCGCGGCACGGAACGTCCTCTTTCGATGCAGATCTTTCACCGCAGCACGAACACACTTTCGCGGGCGACGATCTATGGCGCCATATTCGTCGTAGCGGCGTTGTTTTGGGCGGCGGCGGAAATTCAGCGTTCGCCTTACGTGACCTATGCCGGCGTGCGTCGGCCGCAGCCGGTACCTTTCAGTCACCAGCACCATGTTGCCGGATTGGGAATTGATTGCCGTTATTGTCACACTTCGGTCGAAACCTCCAGCTACGCCGGCATTCCTCCCACCAAGACCTGCATGAACTGCCACGCACAAATCTGGACCAACGCAGCCCTGCTCGAACCCGTCCGCGAAAGCTACAAGAGCGGAAAATCGCTGGTCTGGACCCGCGTGAACGATCTACCCGACTTCGCCTATTTCAATCACAGCATTCATATCAACAAGGGAGTAGGCTGCAACACCTGCCATGGTCCGGTGGACCGCATGCCCCTGATGTATAACGAGGCTTCGCTGCAGATGGAGTGGTGCCTGAACTGCCATCGCGCACCGGAGAAACACCTTCGGCCCCGCGATCAGGTTTTCAACATGCGTTACGAAGAGCCGTCGAGCAACAAGCCGGTCGAAATGGATGGCAAGGAATATATTGACCAGCTCTCTCTCGGTGAGCACCTGGTGAAGAAGTACAAGTTGCGCACGGTAACGGACATAACCAGCTGTTCGACGTG
The DNA here is from genome assembly GCA_963803605.1 of Terriglobia bacterium. Lineage (GTDB taxonomy): Bacteria > Acidobacteriota > Terriglobia > Terriglobales > Acidobacteriaceae > JAIQFF01. The sequence goes on along the minus strand of CAWDNG010000013.1, from coordinate 35,919 downwards.
CCATCGGTAAAGTTTGGTTGATGATTGATGGAGGACATGAAGAACGAAGAACAACTCGCTAAGCCGCGCCGCGAGGATGTCTGCCCCAGCAAGAAGGGCACGCTCGATCTGGACGCGGCCCGCGACCGCCTGGCCGAGGCCCAGGGTCCGGAATACTGGCGGAGCCTCGAGGAACTGGCGGGCAGTCCCGACTTCCAGGAGATGCTGCACCGGGAATTCCCCAAGGGCGCCTCGGAGTGGCTGGATTCCGTTTCGCGCCGCGGTTTCCTCAAGCTGATGGGGGCATCGCTGGCCATGGCGGGCATGACCGCCTGTACCAAGCAGCCGCTCGAACCGATTGTTCCTTATGTAAAGCAGCCCGAGGAGGTCGTTCCGGGGCGACCGCTATTCTTCGCCACTGCATTCACTTTAAGCGGATACGCCAGCCCCGTTTTGGTAGAGAGCCACCTCTATCGTCCCACCAAAATCGAAGGCAATGACCAGCATCCGGCGAGTCTCGGCGGGACAGACATCTTCTCCCAGGCGTCGATCCTGGGAATGTACGACCCCGACCGTTCACAGACCGTGACTTACCTGGGCGACATTCGCTCCTGGGGAGCGCTGGTCGAAGCCATGCGCGCACCGCTGAATATTCAGAAAGGCCTGCAGGGAGCAGGCATCCGCATCCTCACCCCGACGATTTCCTCGCCGACGCTGGCCGACCAGTTGCAGTCGTTTACCAAGGCGAATCCCCAGGCCAAGTGGCATGTGTACGAACCGGTCAACCGCGACAACGTGCTCGAAGGCGCGAAACTGGCCTTCGGGCAGCCGGTGGAGACGCGTTACGACTTCTCGAAAGCCGATGTAATCGTTTCGCTCGACGCTGACTTCTTGTACGCAGGCTTTCCGGGCTTTGCCCGCTACGTACGTGATTTCGCCAAGCGTCGCAATCCCGAGGTCGGCGAGATGAACCGCTTGTATGTAGTCGAGAGCACGCCAAGTTCGACAGGCGCCAGGGCCGACCACCGGCTTCCGGTGAGAGCAGCGGACATCGAGCCCTTTGCGTCGTCGATTCTGAACTTGCTTACGCACAACGGTGGGTTCCCGTCTGGACCAACCGGTCCAAAGGGATTTTTTCCCGCCCTCATAGGCGATCTGATCGCTCACCGGGGTTCCAGTGTGGTGATCGCAGGCGACCACCAGCCTCCAGCCCTTCATGCGGTCGTCCATGCCATGAACCAGTCCCTGGGAAATGTAGGCAAAACGGTTTTCTACACCGACTCCGTGAACGCCAACCCGGTAAACCAGTCCGAATCGCTCAAAGACCTGGTCGCGGACATGCGCGCTGGCAAGGTGGACATGTTGGTCATCATCGGCGGCAACCCCGCCTATGATGCTCCTGCCGACTTTGGATTTGCCGACGCGCTCAAGAACACCAGCATCCCGCTGCGCGTGCACCTCGGTCTCTACCAGAACGAAACGGCGGAGCTCTGCCAGTGGCACGTGAACGAGGCCCACTATCTTGAGGCCTGGGGCGACACCCGCGCTTATGACGGCACCGTAAGTATCGTGCAACCGTTGATCGCCCCGCTGTACGACGGCAAGAGCGCCTGCGAACTGGTCTCGATGCTCTCGGGTCAGGCCAGTACCGGCGGCCACGAGATCGTGCAAGCTTATTGGAAGAAACAACACTCCGGCGCCGACTTCGACACCTTCTGGCGAAAATCGCTGCACGATGGCTGGGTGGAAGGCACCACGTTCTCACCTCGGCAGGTCGAGATCAAGACCGCGAGCTTTCCTGCCGCGCCGCCACCCAACCCCAAGGCCATCGAAATCAATTTCCGCCGCGATCCTTCCATCTACGACGGACAATTTTCCAACAACGGCTGGCTGCAGGAACTGCCCAAGCCGATGAACAAGCTCACGTGGGACAACCCCGTGCTGATGGGTCCGGCCATGGCCGACCGCATGGGGATCAAGACCGAGGACCTGGTCGAGGTCGAACTCAACGGCAAGAAGGTGACCGCACCGGTCTGGATCCAGGTTGGGCATCCTGATAATTCCATCACCGTATTTTTGGGCTACGGACGTCGCCGCGCCGGCCGCGTCGGCACCGGGGCCGGTTTCGACACGTACGCGCTGCGCACCAGCGCCACTCCCTGGTTTACCAGCGGCGTCGCCATCCGCAAGGCCGGAGGCACGTACAAACTGGCTTCCACCCAGGGCTACCAGACCATGGACACGCCCACCGGCGCGCGTCCCCTGGTGCGCACCGCCAGCATAGAGGAATACCGCAAAGAGCCGGACTTCGCGAAAGAAGAGGAGCCGCCGAAGGACCTGACTTTATACAAGCCCTACCCCTATGCGGCCGAGCCTTACGCCTGGGGAATGACGGTCGATATGAATGCCTGCGTGGGCTGCAACAACTGCGTCGTGGCCTGCCAATCCGAGAACAACATTGCCGTGGTGGGCAAGGAACAGACCGTCCTCGGCCGGCACATGCACTGGATTCGCATTGACTCTTATTACCAGGGCGACCGCGACAATCCCAAGGCCTACTTCCAGCCGGTACCGTGCCAGCAGTGCGAGAACGCTCCCTGCGAAGTCGTATGTCCGGTGGGTGCGACCGTGCACAGCAGCGAGGGCCTGAATGACATGGTTTACAACCGCTGCGTGGGCACGCGCTATTGCTCCGACAATTGTCCTTATAAAGTTCGGCGCTTCAATTTCCTCTTGTTCCAGGACTGGGAAACTTCGCAGTACAAGATGATGCGCAATCCGGATGTGACCGTGCGCAGCCGCGGTGTGATGGAGAAGTGCACCTACTGCGTGCAACGTATCAACGAGCACCGTATCGATGCCGAGCGCGAAGACCGAAAGATCGAGGATGGCGAATTGCAGACGGCGTGCCAGCAGTCGTGCCCGGCGAACGCCATTGTCTTCGGCAACATCAACGATCCCAACAGCCGGGTTTCGAAGCTGAAAGCCCAGGCCAGAAATTACGGCCTGCTGGCCGACCTGAACACGCGCCCCCGCACCACCTACCTGGCGGACATTCGTAACCCCAATCCGGAACTGGAAGGGGCGAACGATTCGCCGACGGAGCACAGCTAAAGCAATGGACGAGCCACTGCAAAACGAGCGCGCACCAGTCATCGAACCCGGCTACACGTTTGGCTCGGTCACGGACAAGATCAGCGCCATTGTTCTGACTCGTCCCACCTCGAACGCATGGTTCGTGGGCTTTGGCGTGATGTTCCTGCTCACCATGATGCTGCTCTTCGCCATGGGCTATCTGTTCGTGAAAGGCGTGGGCATCTGGGGTGTGACCATCCCCATTGGTTGGGGCTTTGCCATCGTCAACTTTGTCTGGTGGATCGGAATCGGGCACGCGGGCACGCTGATTTCCGCCATCTTGCTGCTGTTGCGGCAATCGTGGCGCAATTCCATCAACCGCTTTGCCGAGGCCATGACCCTTTTTGCCGTGGCCTGTGCGGGAATTTTCCCCGCCATCCACGTCGGACGGCCGTGGGTCGCCTACTGGCTGTTCCCTTATCCCAACACCATGAAGGTGTGGCCGCAATTCCGCAGCCCGCTGGTGTGGGACGTGTTTGCGGTCTCGACTTACGCCACCATTTCGGCGTTGTTCTGGTTTATCGGACTCATTCCCGATCTCGCTACCTTGCGCGACCGTTCCGAAGAACGCTGGAAAAAAATCATCTACGGCATGCTGGCCATGGGCTGGCGCGGCTCGGCCCGGCACTGGCATCGTTATGAGACCGCTTACCTGCTACTGGCCGGACTGGCCACTCCCCTGGTGCTGTCGGTGCATACCGTGGTGAGCTTCGACTTCGCCATCGGCATCGTGCCCGGCTGGCATACCACCATCTTCCCGCCTTACTTCGTGGCCGGCGCCATTTACTCCGGCTTCGCCATGGTGTTGATGCTGGCCATCCCCATACGCAAGATCTACAAGCTGGAAGATTTCATCACGGAACGGCATCTGCAGAATTCGGCCAAAGTGATGCTGGCCACCGGGTTGATCGTGGCTTACGGCTACGGCATTGAAGCTTTCATGGGTTGGTACAGCGGGAACCGGTACGATGCTTTCCTGCTGTGGAACCGTCTGCACGGGCCGTACTCGTTTTTCTACTTCATGCTGCTGATCTGCAACCTGGGCATTCCGCAGGTACTGTGGATCTCCAAGTTGCGCAGCAGTCCCGCATGGCTATTCCTGGTTTCGCTGGTTGTGCTCGTAGGTATGTGGCTGGAGCGCTTCATCATCGTGGTGGTCAGCCTGCACCGCGATTTCCTGACTTCTTCCTGGGGCATGTACTATCCCACCCGCTGGGACTGGATGACTTACATAGGGACCATAGGCATGTTCCTGGCGGCCATGTTCCTGTTCGTTCGCATCCTGCCCATGATTTCGATTTTTGAAATGCGCACCTTGCTTCCCGAAGCGGAGGTCAAGGAATGAAGCGCACAAATGCTTATGGGTTGATGGCCGAATTTGATTCCGTCCAGACCCTGCTGGATGCCGCCAATCGGACGCGGGAGGCTGGGTACAAGAGGATTGACGCTTACAGTCCGTTCCCGGTCGAGGGCCTGGCGGAGGCCATCGGCTTCCATCACGATGAGGTGCCGCTGGTGGTCCTGATCGGTGCCTTGCTGGGCGGACTGGGCGGCTATCTTTTGCAATACTGGATCTCGGTAGTGAGTTACCCCGTTAACGTCGGCGGCAAACCGTATCATTCCTGGCCGGCGTTCATTGTCGTCACTTTCGAGATGACCATTCTTTTTGGTGGAATCTTTGCCGTGTTCGGCATGCTGGCGCTGAACGGGCTGCCCATGCCCTACCACCCGGTGTTCAATGTTCCGCGCTTCGCGTTCGCGACGAAGGACAGATTCTTCCTGATCGTGTTCTCCTCCGATCCCAAATACAACCCCACTGAAGTCCGGCGTTTTCTCGAAGGGCTGGGGCCGCGCTCCATTTCGGAGGTGCCCGATTAAACGCCTTTTCCAATTCTTCAGGTTGAGGGCGAAGCATTGCTTCAACGCTGTATTCGGCGCAGATCGTCTTCCGGCCATAGGCCGAGGGTACGAGTCATCCCGAGCGCGGCTCGAGCCGCGCTGGCGCGGTGAGAGCAAGTCGAGGGCCCCCTACCTGACCACTGACTCATCGGTCCAGAGGGGTCCTTCGACTCCGCGAGAAGTTTCGCAAGCGCAACCTCTCGCTCCACTCAGGATGACAATGGGGAGAGACTTGTGCCGCCGCTCCACCCTCGGCTTGCTCGCGACCCTGCTGGCGCTGGCCGGGTGCCGTCAGGACATGCACGACCAGCCGCGCTTCAAGCCCTTTGCACGGAGCGATTTCTATACCGACCTGCGCTCGGCCCGGCCTCCGGTCGAAGGCACGGTCGCCCGCGGCGAGTTGCGCGAAGATACTTATCTCTATACCGGAAAGATTGGCAGCAATCCGGGAGACTACATGCCCTTCCCAGTCACCGCCGACCTGCTGGCGCGCGGACAGCAGCGTTATGACATTTACTGCGCTCCCTGTCACTCCCGCGTGGGTGATGGCAACGGCGTGATTCCCTCTCGTGGTTTCCCGCGCAAGCCGCCCTCTTATCACATCGAGCGCCTGCGCAAGGCGCCGCTGGGATACTTCTTCGACGTGATTACCAACGGCTTTGGTGCCATGCCCGACTACGCCTCGCAAATCGCGCCCCAGGATCGCTGGGCCATCGTTGCCTATATCCGCGCGTTGCAATTGAGCCAGGATGCCACGTCCGCCGATGTTCCAGCGGGACAGAAAGTCCCTTCCGAGCCGCCGCGATTCGAGGAACTGGGTTCGGGCGCGACCTTGCCCGTAGTTGAACTCCGGCCTGCGCACCGCTCGGCGGAAGAGGAGCCGAAATGAGCACGGTTCCCCTGACCAATCTCGACCTGATGGCTCCGCCGGTGGTGAAAACCATCCAACAGCGCTCGTTGCTGGTCGGATTGGTGTTCGGAGTCATCGCCGCTATCGGCGCCTGGCTTCAACCCGATCAATTTTTCCGCGCCTATCTCATGGCTTTCATGGCCTGGCTGGGCGTAACTCTGGGATCGATGGCAATTCTCATGCTTCGCCATCTGACCAAAGGCGCGTGGGGAATGGTCATCCGCAGAATCCTGGGAGCGGCCATGCGTTGCGTGCCGCTGATGGTGGCGTTGTTCATTCCCCTGCTGTTTGGGATGCGCCGCCTGTATATCTGGGCCCGGCCGCTGGATGGGATTGCGGACAAGCATCTGCGCGAACACCTGCAGGAGCTCACGCAAAGCTATCTCTCGGTCAATGGATTTATCATCCGGGCCGCGATATATTTCGCCATCTGGTGGGCACTTTCCTTCTTCCTGACAAAGTGGTCGGCGCAACAGGACCACCCACCCCGGCGCGATAACAGTGCGCGGTTCAAGGCGCTCAGCGGCCCCGGCCTGATCCTCTATGGCTTTACCATTACTTTCGCCGCCATCGATTGGATCATGTCCATCGATCCCAGCTGGATTTCCACCATCTTTGGCCTGTCGTTCCTGATCGGGCAAGTGCTCTCGGCGCTGTGTTTCGCCGTGGTGGTGGAGCGGATCCTGTTTCGCTACAAGCCAATGTCGGAATTGCTCAAGCCGGAGCAGGTGCACGATCACGGGAAATTCATGCTGGCGTTCATCATGGTGTGGGCCTACTTCGCGTTCTCGCAGTGGCTCATCATCTGGGCGGGAAACTTGCCCGAAGAAATAACCTGGTACATGCGGCGCTTGAATGGCAGCTGGGGATATGTGGGATTGTTCCTGGTGCTGTTCCACTTCGCGGTGCCGTTCGTGTTCCTGATTTCACGTCCCTTCAAGCGTGACGTCACACGACTGGTCTGGCTGGCGGCGTGGCTCATGCTGATGCGATATGTGGACCTGTTCTGGGTCGTCGAACCCAACTTTTCCGTGACCTTCAACATTACCTGGTTGGATATTGTGATCCCGATTGCGATGGGAGGTCTGTGGCTGGCGTTTTTCTTCCGCAATCTCAGCGCCATGCCGCTGGTCCCGGCCTATGACGTCTTTGCGGTCGAAGTTCTGGAAGCGGCGCACGAGTAGATGAGTCGAGTGATCAGATGACTGACGACATTCACATCGACGGGTATAACGAGGAAGCGGAGTTTGAGCGCGAAGACCTCGCGGCCAAACCTGTCATCCTCTTTCTGGTAGGCCTGACCGTCGGTTGCCTGCTGGTTGCTCTCCTCCTGAAGGGGATGTATAGCTACCTGGACGCGCACGAGAACCGCCATCAACCCGCGCTCAATCCGTTAGTGCAGCAGACCACGGCGGACACGCGGTCAGTTGCGCCGGGCGACGTCACAAAATTTCCCCAGCCTCGCCTCGAAACCAACGAACCCAGCGAGATCAACGAATTTCGGATGCATGAAGAGCAAACACTGCACAGCTACGGTTGGATCGATCAGTCTGCCGGCGTGGTGCGGATTCCGATTGACCACGCCATGGAACTGCTGGCGCAGCGCGGGCTACCCACCCGGCCGCAGGCCGGCATGGTGCCCCCATCGGAAATCAACATGGTGAAACAAGCGGCGCGGCGGTCCGATACCAGCCGCGAGCCCGCGAAGAAGAAGTGAGCGCTTGTGGATTGTGATTCAGGTGGAGTAAGCGCTTCAGTGCTTTTGTAGATTGTGTTTCAGGGTGGAGCAGCGCTTTAGCGCTGCATTAAAGCTGGGCCAGGGGCGGCTTTAGCCGCTGAGGTGCCTCCCGGGCTGAGGCCCGACGGGTAGGAACTTCTGTTGCAGGCCTCAAGGTCTGCTCCACCTGGAACTACAAGGCAGCTGTCGTTGCCAATTTTGCTTCACCGGCTTTGGGAGAATTAGCAGTGCCAGTCATAACTAACAACTCGAAACGGATTCTGGCGGCCATCTTCATGGCGCTGCTCCTGACCTTGCCAGCCTTCGGCCAGGGCATGACCAAGGGCATCATGTCGCCACCGGCCAACATCCGCCCGCCCGGCCTGCAGAATGTCGGCATCGAGCAGCATCTGGATGAACAGATTCCCGCGGACCTCAACTTCCGGGATGAAACCGGCAAGCCTGTCCGCCTGGGAGACTACTTCGGCAAGAAGCCGATGATCCTCAACCTGGTCTATTACAACTGCCCCATGCTTTGCGGCGAGGTGCTCAGCGGACTGGAGAGCGCGCTGCGGGTTCTGAAATTCGACGTAGGAAAGGAATTCGACGTACTCACCATAAGCTTCGATCCCCGCGAAACCCCGAACATGGCGACAAAGAAGAAGGCCGAGTTCCTGAAGCGTTACGGCCGCGCCGGCGCCGCCGAGGGCTGGCACTTTCTGACCGGGCCGCAGGAATCGATTGACGCGCTGACCAAGGCCGCCGGATTCCAGTACCAGTACGATCCCAAAACCGGCCAATTCGCCCACGCCACCGCCATCATGGTGCTTACGCCGGAAGGCAAGATCGCTCAGTACTACTATGGTGTCGAGTACGCTCCCAAAGATTTGCGCCTGGGACTGATTCAGGCGTCCGAGAACAAGATCGGCACTCTGGCCGACCAGGTATTGCTCTACTGCTATCACTACGATCCCGCCACCGGCAAATACGGGGCGATTATTTCGCGCGTCCTGAAACTGGCGGGAATTGCAACCCTGCTGGGGCTGGGAATTCTGATGACCGTACTGATCCGTTTGGGATCGGGACATAGGGAGCATGCGGCAAGGTGAGATGTTGGACAGGAAAGGCAAAATCAAAAGCGGCGGGCGAGGGCGCCCGGCCCACACACTCGAAGTGCTGACGACCGAGGCCTGAAGACCGACGACTGACTATGTTCGATACTTTCCCACTTTGGCCCACACGGGCTTCGACGACCGCCGGGGGCGTGGACGCGCTCTTCATCTTTCTCGTCGCCTTGTCCGCGCTCATGAGTGTGGCCATCTTCACCATGATTACGATATTTGCGGTCCGCTACCGCCGCCGCAGAGGCGTCCCGGCCGAGCAGATCGAAGGCTCGACCGCACTGGAAGTGACCTGGTCGGTGATTCCTCTGTTTATTTTCGTCGTGATCTTCGTGTGGGGCGCGGTCATCTACTTCAAGGAACGCACGCCTCCGCGGGGCGCCACCGAAGTGTATGTCGTCGCCAAGCAGTGGATGTGGAAGCTGCAACACGAAGAAGGCCAGCGCGAAATCAACGAACTGCACGTGCCCCTGGGTCGTGACGTAAAGCTGATTCTGACCTCGCAGGATGTGATCCACAGCTTCTATGTACCTGCTTTCCGCATTAAGCAGGACGTCCTGCCCGGCCGCTACACCACGACATGGTTCCATCCCACCAAGGCGGGGACATATCATCTGTTCTGCGCCGAGTATTGCGGATCGCAACACTCGGGAATGATCGGGCAAGTCGTCGTGCTCGAACCGGCGCAGTATGAGGCCTGGCTCAGCGGCGGCGCCGCCTCTGGAACGATGGCGTCGAACGGCCAGAATATTTTCCAGCAACTGGGCTGCTCCACCTGCCACCGCTCGGATACGCAGGGCCGCGGCCCCAATCTGGTGGGGTTGTTCGGCAGGCCGGTGCAACTGGAAGACGGACGCGTGATCACTGCCGATGAAAACTACATCCGGGAGTCCATTTTGACGCCGGGCGCGAAGGTGGTGAGCGGATTCAAACCCATCATGCCGGTTTTCCAGGGTCTGGTAAGTGAAGAACAGCTCAACGCCCTGGTGGCTTACGTAAAATCATTGAACCCGAGTTCCTCGGGAGCGGCGGGCGGCCCGACGGTGGTTCCGTCAGGCGCGAAGCCGCAGGAACCAAAGGTGCAATAGCAATGGCTACGGCAGCAATCACCGCGGAACGCGAGAATTATCTCAACCAGGAATACGGCATCAAGTCCTGGCTGCTTACCGTCGATCACAAGCGCATTGCGCTGCTCTACCTGTTGTCCATCACCTTCTTCTTTTTTATTGGAGGATTTTTCGCCCTGCTCATCCGTCTGGAGCTGCTGACTCCGGCGGGCGACCTGGTGCAAGCTGACACTTACAACAAGCTCTTCACCATGCACGGCCAGGTGATGATTTTCTTTTTCCTCATCCCTTCGATCCCCGCCGTGCTGGGCAATTTCCTGGTCCCGCTGATGATCGGGGCCAAGGACCTGGCCTTCCCGCGCATCAACCTTCTGAGCTGGTATCTGTACATCATCGCCGGCGTCCTGATGCTGCACTGCATGCTCACCGGCGGCGTGGACACGGGCTGGACTTTCTATACCCCGTTCAGCACCGCCTTCAGCAACACCAAGGTGATCGAGGCTGGGCTGGCCATCTTCATTTCCGGATTTTCCTCGATCCTGACCGGATTGAATTTCGTGGTCACGATCCACCGCATGCGGGCCCCGGGGATGACCTGGGACCGTTTACCTCTGTTCATCTGGGCGCACTACGCTACCAGCATCATCCAGTTGCTGGGAACGCCCGTGATCGCGGTGACCCTGGTGCTGGTGGTCCTCGAACGCGCTCTCCACCTCGGGATATTCGATCCCACGCGGGGCGGCGACCCTCTTCTGTTTCAGCACTTGTTCTGGTTTTATTCCCATCCCGCGGTTTACATCATGATTCTGCCCTCGATGGGAGTGGTCACCGAGATTATTCCGTGCTTCTGCCGCAAGCGCATTTTCGGTTACAAGTTCGTGGCCCTGTCGAGCATCAGCATTGCCGTGTTCGGCTTTCTGGTATGGGCCCACCACATGTTCGTGGCTGGAATTTCCCTTTACGCGGCGCTCGTCTTTTCCGCACTCAGCTACCTAGTCGCGGTACCGTCGGCCATCAAGGTTTTCAACTGGACCGCCACCATGTACAAGGGCTCGATTACCTTCTCCACCCCCATGTTGTATGCCTTCGGTTTTGTCGGTCTGTTTACCATGGGCGGCCTGACCGGGTTGTTTCTCGCCGCTTTGGGAATTGATGTGCACGTGACCGACACCTACTTCGTGGTGGCCCACTTTCACTACATCATGGTCGGCGGCGCGCTCATGGGTTACCTCGGAGGCATGCATTTCTGGTGGCCAAAGATTTCCGGTCGCATGTATCCCGAATCGCTGGGCCGGCTGGCCGCACTGATTGTCTTCCTGGGATTCAACCTGACTTTCTTCCCTCAGTTCATTCTGGGCTACCTGGGAATGCCGCGGCGCTACTGGCAGTATCCGCCGGAATTTCAGGTCCTGAATGTGCTGTCCACTGCCGGAGCCACCGTTCTTGCCGTCGGGTACCTTCTGCCGATGGTGTATTTTCTGTGGTCCATGCGCTACGGAAAAGTCGCGCCGGCCAATCCCTGGGGCGCGTCCGGTCTGGAATGGATGACTACTTCGCCGCCTCCCACTTTTAACTTTGAACAGCCCCCGGTGGTCACTTGGGAAGCCTACGATTACGAGCACATTCCCGCTCCGCAGGAGGCGCGCAGTGGCGGATAGCCCGATCGCGGTGGAACATCACAATCCGGCACTCAAACACCACTTCGCTGACATGGAGCAGCAGCGCGAGGCTTCATCCCTCGGCATGTGGCTTTTTCTGGCGACTGAAATCATGTTCTTCGGCGGCATGTTCTGCGCCTATCTCATCTACCGCCTCTGGTACTTTCCTGATTTCGCCGCGGCCAGCAGCTCGCTCGACATCACTCTGGGCACGGTCAACACCGCCGTACTTATCTGCAGTAGTTTGACCGTGGTGATGGCCGTACGCGCCGCGCAACTGGGCAAGCGCCAGCAGCAGGTGATTTATCTGGCCCTTACCCTAGTGTTAGGCTTGGCCTTCCTGGGAGTCAAAGCGGTCGAGTGGACCAGCAAGTTCGAAGAACATCACATCCCCGGCCCCGCATTCAATTTCCAGGGCAGCATTCCCAGCCATCCTGATCAGCCGGTGGACCAGCATCATGCGCAGATTTTCTTCTCGCTCTACTTTGCCATGACCGGCATGCACGCCCTGCACATGATCATCGGGGTGGGGATCTTCAGTTACTTGCTTTACCACGCATGGAAGGGAGCATACACGCCCGAATACTACACGCCGCTCGAAAACTCAGGTCTGTACTGGCACTTTGTGGACATTGTCTGGATTTACCTGTTTCCGTTGTTGTATTTGATCGATCGGAAGAAATAGCGAGCACTGCCATGTCTGAACACATCGTCTCCGCGAAAACCAACATTGCCGTCTGGCTGGCGCTGCTGGTGCTGACTGGCGTGACCGCCGGCGTCGCCTTTATCGATCTGGGTCCATTCAACACTGTCGTGGCCCTGGTCATTGCGACCTTCAAGGCGCTGCTGGTCGTCCTGATCTTCATGCACGTAAAGTACACCAGTGAAAAGCTGGTCAAGGTGGTGGTCATTTCCGCGATCTTCTTTCTCCTGTTGCTGCTGGGGTTGAGCCTGGCGGACTACACCACCCGGCTGCTCTGATTTGCGATATACTCCGCCGTCTGTGAAGAATTACTAACGACGAGGTGATGCGATGGCGTTCTGCAATTCCTGTGGCGCGACTCTGGACAGCGGAGCAAAGTTTTGCAACAAGTGTGGCACCACCCAGCCCGGCGCCGCGGCCGCCTCGGCGACTCCAGCATTGACTCCCGCCTCCCCGCAGAAGAGCAGTAGCGCGCTCAAGATCATTCTGATAGTCGTGGCGGTGCTGGTGGTTCTCGGGATCATGGCGATCGGGACCGTCTCCTTCATCGGTTATCGCATTGCCAAGCGCAGCCGGATCCACAATGAGAATGGAAATGTGCGGGTCGAGACTCCCTTCGGCAGCGTAAATACTTCCACCGATCCCGATGAAGCCGCTCGCAACCTGGGCATTGATTTGTATCCCGGGGCCGAGGTGATCAAAGGCACTACGTCGAACATGACCATGGGCGCGATGCACACCGCCACCGCCGATTTTGAAACCGGCGATCCAGTCAGCACCGTGGGCGAGTTCTATAAGTCAAGGTTGCCCAATGCCAACGTGGTCTCCAGCACCAGCGACCGCTATTCCATCATCTCCACTGACAAGAAGAACATGCTTACCATCCACATTGAGCCGAAGGATGGCAAGACCAGAATTCATATCGCCAGGGTCTCCGGCAAAATGGTCAATGGCGGCGATTCCGACAACTGAAGTTGTCACATGTGGGGCGGGCGCCCTCGCCCGCCGATTTTGATTTTGAAGTTGTTTTTGTTTTTTGTTTCTGTTTTCGATTCTTACCCAGATCTGAACTTGATTGAAAGATTTCCTGTAACGACGAAGCAGCGTCGATGACTCCAGCAAGATCCAGGTCAAAATCGGCGGGCGAGGGCGCCCGCCCCACACCAGCAAAAGCCAACAAATGTCCGATAACTACTTAGTCATCGCCAGCGCCGCCCCGGACTCCCTGGTGGACGCCGTTGCGCTGGAACATGCCCTGCGCCGCCACATCCGCGGCGAAGTCCGTTTCGATTCCAGCAGCCGCGCTCTCTATGCCACCGACGGTTCCAACTACCGCCAGGTACCGATTGGTGTGGTTCTTCCCCGCGACGCCGATGATGTCATCGCCGCAGTCTCGCTGGCGCGGGAATATGGCGCTCCGCTACTGTGCCGCGGCAGCGGGACTTCGCTGGCCGGGCAGTGCTGCAATGTCGCCCTGGTGCTGGATTTCACCCGCTACATGGGCAACATCCTGGAGATCGATCCCCAACGGCGCACCGCGCGGGTACAGCCCGGAGTGGTGCTCGACCATCTGCGCAATGCCGCCGAAAAGCATCATCTGACCTTCGGACCGGACCCGGCCAGCCACGACCGCTGCACCCTCGGAGGCATGATCGGCAACAACTCATGCGGTGTGCACTCCGTAATGGCGGGAAAGACCGACGACAACATCGAAGCTCTCGAAATCCTCACCTACGACGGTCTGCGGATGAAGGTGGGCAAGACCGGCGATGCAGAACTGGAGCAGATCATTCGCGACGGCGGCCGTCGGGGAGAAATCTACGGCGGCCTGAAGAAACTTCGCGACCAATATTCGGAACTGGTCCGTCAGCGCTATCCCAATATTCCGCGGCGGGTATCAGGTTACAACCTCAACTTCCTGCTGTCCGAAAATGGTTTCGATGTGGCCCGCGCGCTGGTCGGGTCCGAAGGCACCTGTGTCTCCGTGCTTGAGGCAACGTGCCGCCTGGTAGAAAGTCCTCCGGCGCGAGTGCTGCTGGTGATTGCCTATCCCGACATCTACCAGTGCGCCGACCATGTCCCCGACGTCATGGCCTACAAACCGATCGGCCTCGAGGGCATTGACGATCTGCTGGTGGAATACACCCGGCGTCGAGGCATCAACTCGGAAGGGCTGGCGCTGCTGCCCGAAGGCGGCGGCTGGTTGCTCGCCGAATTCGGCGCCGATACTATCGCTGCCGCCGAAGCCCAGGCGTCCAGCCTGATTGAAACTCTGAACCGAAGTCCGAACCCGCCGCAGCTGCGGCTGTTCACCAACCGCGAGCAGGTCAAGCGGGTGTGGGAGGTACGCGAGTCCAGCCTGGGCGTGATTTCGTATGTCCCCAGCGAACCCCTGACCTGGGAGGGCTGGGAGGATTCTGCCGTCGCCCCGGAAAAGCTGGGCAAATACTTGCGCGAGTTGCGCCAGTTGATGACAAGCTTCGACTATCGCGGAACGCTTTACGGACACTTCGGCCACGGCTGTGTGCACAACCGCACCAACTTCGATCTGCAATCCAAGGAGGGCATTGCCAAGTTTCGAAAGTTCATGGAGGCCGCCGCCGACCTGGTGGTCAGCTACGGCGGATCGCTTTCCGGCGAGCACGGAGACGGCCAGGCTCGCTCCGAACTGCTGCCGCGAATGTTCGGGCCGGAATTGGTCACTGCCTTTCGCGAATTCAAAGCCCTCTGGGACCCTGACTGGAAGATGAATCCCGGCAAGGTAGTCAAGCCCTATCGCATGGACGAGAACCTGCGGTTGGGCGCCGACTATAACCCCTGGGACCCCGAAACGCACTTCCAGTTTCCCCACGACCACGGCAGCCTGGCCCACGCCACCTTGCGCTGCGTTGGAGTTGGAAAATGCCGGCGCGAGGAAGGCGGCGTCATGTGCCCCAGCTGGCGCGTGACTCATGAAGAGGAACACTCCACTCGCGGCCGCGCCCACCTGCTGTGGGAGATGGCAAACGGCCAGGTGATCCGCGACCGCTGGCGCGACGAGGACGTTAAACAGTCTCTCGATCTGTGCCTTTCCTGCAAGGGTTGCAAGAGCGACTGCCCAGTGAGCGTGGACCTGGCCACATACAAAGCCGAATTTCTCTCGCACTATCACGAAGGACGGCTGCGTCCCGCGCAGCAACTACGCCTTCGCCAATATCGACATCTGGGCAGGGCTTGCCTCGAAGATACCCGGACTGGTGAACCTTGCCACCCAACTACCTTTGCTGCGGGACATCGCCAAGTTCGCAGCGGGAATGCCGCAGCAGCGCAGCATTCCGGCTTTTGCGCCCGAACCTTTTTGTACATGGTTTGAGCGAAGGGAGCCGCCGAATCCTGAGGCCACGCTGGTCATGCTCTGGCCCGACACCTTCAACAATTACTTCCTCCCCGATACCGCCAAGGCTGCGGTGGCGGTGCTGGAGGCCGCCGGTTTTCGCGTCTCGATCCCCGAGACCATTCTTTGCTGCGGCCGCCCGCTCTACGATTTCGGCATGCTGGACCGGGCCAAGCGCCTGCTGCTGAGAATTCTCGACAGTCTCGCTCCTGAAATCGACGCCGGGATTCCGATCGTCGTGTTGGAACCCAGTTGCGCCGCCGTCTTTCGCGACGAACTCATCAATCTCTTCCCCCAGGATGAACGCGCGGACAAGCTGTCGAAACAGACATTCCTGCTCAGCGAATTTCTGGAAACGAAAGCCTCCCACTTTCAGCTTCCGAATCTCGCCGCCAAGGCCCTCATCCACGGCCACTGTCATCACAAGTCGCTGATGAAGATGACCGATGAGGAATCCGTCCTACGAAAAATGGGCATCGACTGGAGCGCGCCGGCGCCGGGCTGTTGCGGCATGGCCGGCTCGTTCGGCTTCGATGAAGAAAAGTACGGAGTCTCGATGGCGATCGGAGAGCTGGAGCTTCTGCCCGCCGTCCGCGCCGCCGCGCCCGACAGCCTGATCATCGCGGACGGCTTCAGTTGCCGCGAACAGATCGCGCAATCAACCGACCGTCACGCCCTGCACCTGGCCGAGGTAATCGCCATCGCCCTGCAAGGGCCGCTCCAACCAGAAGGCGCCTATCCGGAGACGCTGCGCGTCAAGAAAAGACAGGCTGAACTGGATGGTTCAATGAAGCGGGCAGGCCTGGCAGTGGCAGGAATCGCCGCCGGGGCAGCGCTCTTGTGGTGGCTCAAGAGGAGGACCTAAGTGTAGGCGCGAGCGTCCCGCTCGTGCGTCCCAAACGAGACTGCTGGAGTCGTAGGGCGATTCCGGCAGTGTACGACGCCTTGAAGAACCGCTTGACTGAGTCTTCCTCCAGCCTTATCTTGTCTTAGCCTTAGCCTTAGCCTTGGCCAGTGGCCAGGCTCATTTCCCTTCAGGAGGCGCCTATGTCTGCCCTGTTCACGCGGAAGCATAGGTCTGCCTCTGCCCTGCTCTTCTAGACATCCAGTTCCTAACCCGGTGCTCGGAAATCCCAGCAAGCGCAGATCCAGGCGTTCTTCCAATCCATCGCTACCTGCCGGACACAGTCGCTACTCACTTAATGGCGAGAGTGTCCCTCATCGCATTGGAGTCAGGCGGACCGTTCGAAACGGCTTCGGAGAAGGGAATCTTCCCATGGAATTCACCAGGCACCTTGTTTCCGAGCACCTCGCGAACCTGGGGTGGAATTCGTTTTTCGAAAGTTATTTTGCGGAGTTCAAGCAGACCGGGCTCCTCCCGGCCCGGGTTGTCGAGGAATTCAGGGGCTTCTACCGTGTGAGGTGTGCACGCGCAGAGTACCTGGCAGAGACCACCGTCAAGCTTCAGCACAAAGCAGACAGCCGGGAATACCTTCCCGCGGTAGGAGACTGGGTTGCGATCATGGCGCGTCCGGAAGAAGGCCGGGCACGGATCGAGCACATCCTGCCGCGTAGAACCAAGCTTGCCCGGAAGGTTGCCGGCCGCGGGATGAGCGAACAGATTGTGGCCACGAACCTCGACACGGTATTCGTAGTAAGCGCGCTGAATCGCGAATTCAACCTGCGACGCATCGAGCGCTATCTGACCATGGTGTGGGACAGCGGCGCCCGTCCCGTCGTCCTGCTCAACAAGGCGGATCTCTGCCCGGACGCGGCGGCGCGCGCCGCCGATGTGGACAGCATCGCCCTGGGAACACCCGTGCACCTGGTAAGCGCGCTGGAAAAAACTGGCCTCGAAGCTGTGCGGAAGTTTGTGTCGCGCGGAACTACAGCTGCGTTTGTGGGCTCATCGGGTGTCGGCAAGTCCACCATCATTAATGGGCTCGCGGATGCGGCTCTGCCCTTGCAGGCGGTGCGCGATCATGATGACCGGGGACAGCACACCACCACCTCGCGCCAGACGATCTTTCTTCCCGGCGGAGGCATGCTGATCGATACGCCAGGCATGCGGGAAATCCAGCTCTTGGACCACGAGCAGGGAGCGGCACAGGCCTTTGAGGACATCGCAACTCTTTCCCGCGGATGCAAGTTTCGGGACTGCGGCCATCGCGGCGAGCCGGGGTGCGCCGTGGACGCCGCGGTCCAGCAGGGTGAGCTCTCCTGCGAACGTCTGGAGAACTATCGCAAGCTGCTGGCCGAGCTGCGCTTTCAGGAACGCAAGATGAATCCCGAGGTGGCGCGGCAGGTCAAAGAGAAATGGAAGAAAATCCATAAAGCCATGCGCAAGAAACCCAAGGAGTTCTGACTCGGACGGCCCATTTGCGGCTCCCGGCGACGAGTTGCAGAGCACCGGCTTCGGCGCAAACCGACGCCGCGACACAAAACTGGATAACCGGCGAGCGAAGATACTGTCTAACGGACATTGCCAGTTAGTTTTCAGGAGAACCTAATGAACCGCAGAGACTTCATCATCCGTACCAGCGCCGGCCTGAGAGCTGTCTGGCCCAGCGCGAGGACGTTACCTGCCTCCACCATGACGGCCGGCAACAGCGTAGGCCTTGCTCTCCGCCAGGGCGAGACGATGCCAGAGCATCCCCATCAGAATGAGCCCACCTATCATGTCCTGGGAGTCCCCTTGCGTAGCGGCTCGCTGTATCCTGGAAATGAAAACGACGCACAAGCTTATCGCGAGGCTCAACTCCTTGCACGCCTGCAGGCCGCCGGATGCAAGGCGATCGATGAAGGCGACGTCGCCATCCCCAGCTTTCTTCCCCACCATTCAATCCCTCCCATCAGAAGCTGGCCGGGCCCGCGCATCGCATGGGAATGTGTCCGCGACCGTATCGAACCTTATTCGCGACAGCCTCTGCATGTTCCGTTGCTCATCGGCTGCGATTGCAGCGTGGTGGTGGGAACGACTCAAGCTCTGATGGGCGCTTCGGCGGAGAACATTCATGTTCTCTACGTCGATGGCGATTTCGACGACGCTGCGCCCGACGCCCGGCATTGCCAGAGTGCGGCCTCTTGCGCGGTGTGGCTGCTGACCCATGAGTCGCCCTTCTGGAGCAGTCCGCCGCTTCGGCCATCGCAAGTCACGTTGATGGGATGGAGCAATCCCTCGCGATCAATGAAGCAGGCAGGGATTGGCTCGATGTCGCTAGCGCAGATTCGCCGATCCGGCATTGCACACGCGGCGCGACAGACTCTGGAAGCCATCCCGGCCGCGGCCTCCATCCTGCTTCATTTCGATATCGATGTTTTCCAGAAGCAGGCCTTGCCCGCCGCCTACTTCCCTCATCCCGAGGGTCTGAGCCTGGCAGAAGGCAAGGAACTGCTGGGCGTCCTGCTCAAAGATCCCCGCATACGAATCATCGAAGTCAGCGAGTATGCCGCCCTGCGCGACCTCAACCGGACATATGCCAGCACGCTGGTGGATTTGCTCTCAGAGGGGCTGAGGATGTGAGCATGCGTCACGACCCCGCAATCGGACAAGCCCAGCAGGCTCGTGAGAGATCACGAGCCGGAGCGCAGAAGCTCTTGCACGCGTCGCAAGTCTTCCTCCGTGTCCACCCCCACGGTGTCGTACAGTGTCTCGCGCGCGTGAATCGGTACGCCGTTCTCCAGAAAACGCAACTGCTCCAGACGCTCGCTGCGCTCGAGCGAGGACTCGGGCAGCGCGACGAAACGGTCGAGCGCTGCCTTACGATAAGCGTAGAAGCCCAGATGTTTGAGATACTTGGGCCCAGCTCCGTCACGATCGTAGGGAATAGTCGCGCGGGAGAAGTAGAGAGCGCGACCCGCCGCATCAGTCACTACTTTTACCGCGCTGGGGTTATTGATGTCCGCCGGGGCCGCCGCCGTCATGAGAGTTCCAATCTGCACCGCCGGGTCTTGCATGACCTCAATCAGCCCGGCGATATGTTCCGCCCGAATCATGGGCTCATCGCCCTGGATGTTGAGGTAAACATCCGCCGCCACCGATTGCGCTATCTCGTGCACCCGCTCCGTACCGCTGCGATGTGAGGAGGAGGTCATCTGGGCCTTCCACCCGTGGCGTTGGCAGACAGCGATAATTTCATCAGAGTCAGTGGCTATGATCACATCGTCCTCATGCAGCAGGGGCGAGGAACGGACCGCTTCGTAAACCCAGCCGATCAGAGGTTTGCCGGCAATTTCGCGCAGTGCTTTGCGCTCAAGCCGGGTGGAGGCCAGACGGGCGGGAATAACGGCAACGGTTCGCATCGTGTATGTCGCCACCATCATATGACACCCAGTCGCCGATCGGATGTATGGGAACCGGCAGTTTATGGAGGACGGGCGTCCCGCCCGTCAGGCACAGGACATCTTCCCGACGGGCGAGGACGCCCGTCCTCCATGGAACTCTCCGCCAAAACCAGCCTCGGCCGGGCATTTCCAGCCTGTTCACTTCCCGGTGACTACGGGCTGACACTGGTCAAACAACGTTATATACTTGTCAACTTGCGGGCCTCTACCCCCACTGGCTCCGCGCGTTGGGCTCGTGCGTGCAAGCCCGGGGTTGCCTTTTAGGAGCTTCCGTTCCCGGTCACGGGCCGAGGTCATTGAATGGAAGAGTTCTCCCGAGGCCGCCCGGACGGAAAGCCTTCAGACCCCGGTGAAGGTGGTGCCGCCGTGCGTACGCCTTCCAAGGGTGACAGCTCTTCTCCCGGCGCTCCTCCGCCCTCGGACTCGCCAACCCTGATCGACCTTCCCGGTCAAAGCGCAAAGGTTCCTGCCTCTGACGCTCCCACGATGTTGCACATCCCCGGCAGCGATCCCTCGGATTCCCCGACCATGGTGGATCATCTCGGTCCCGATTCTCCCACCATAGTTGAGGGCAGTCCCCTCCCCGGCAAGCCTTCGCCGCCGCGGGTACAAAGGCCCCAAAGTAACCCGTCGATGCTGCAGCCGGGGGCAATTCTCGGCCAGCGCTACGAAATCCTGCAAATTCTCGGCGAAGGCGGGATGGGCGCGGTTTACAAGGCGCGCGACCGTGAACTGAATCGCATGGTGGCGCTGAAGGTCATCCGGCCCGATCTGGCCGGCAGTCAGGCCATCATTGACCGCTTCAAGCAGGAGCTGCTCTTAGCCACTCAAGTCACCCACAAGAACGTCATCCGGATTTACGACCTCAGTGAGGCCGACGGCATGAAGTTCATCACCATGGAGTACGTCGAGGGTGAGGACCTGCGCGGCCTGATGCAGCAGAAGGGAAAACTCACTCCCGAAGAAGCCGTCGAAATCATGCAGCAGACCTGCCGCGCGCTTGAAGCCGCGCACGGCGCCGGCATCATTCACCGCGACCTGAAGCCGCAGAACATCATGCGCGACAAGACCGGGCGAATCCTGGTGATGGATTTCGGCCTGGCCCGCACCCTCGAAGGCGACGGCATGACCCAGACCGGCGCCCTGGTCGGCACCATGGACTACATGTCGCCGGAGCAGGCCCTGGGCAAGGACCTGGACCAGCGCTCCGACCTGTTCGCGCTGGGCCTGATTTTCTACGAGCTGCTGACCGGCAAGATGCCCTACAAGGCCGACAGTGTGGTAGCCAGCCTGCTCAAACGCACCCAGGAAAGGGCCGCACCGGTATCGAGCCACGACGCCTCCATACCGAAGCCGCTCAGCAACATCGTCGGCAAATGCATGGAGCCCGACGTAAAGCTGCGCTACCAGAGTTCGGGAGAAATTCTCGCCGATCTGGAGGCGTGGCAGGGTGGACGCGCCGCCGCCACCTTACACTTCCCCAGCGGCGTCAGGCCCTGGGGACGACGCTATCCCTGGCACTGGTTCGGGACCGCAGCCGCTGTCGTGGTCCTCGCGATCGTCGGCTTCGTATTTCGCGACAAGTTGTTCAAGCCCCAGCCCGCCCGCACCGGGCCAGTGGTGTCGCTTGCGATCCTGCCCTTCCGCAACGCCTCCGGCGACCCCGCGCTGGACTGGCTCGGTCCGAGCGTTTCGGAAATGTTGAGTACGGATGTTGGCCAGTCGTCGCAACTGCGCACGGTCAGCTCCCGATCGTGCTGCACCAGATCCTGACCGACCTGCGCATTGCGCCCACCACTGTGCATTCGATCCCACTGCCATTCGCCGGGTGGCTGATTTCAGTAATGCCGACCGTGATCGTCTGGGGACAATACGCTAAGTTCGGCGACCAGATCCGCATTGATGCCACCCTGCAGGACATCAAGAACGACCGCACGATTCCGCTGAAGATCGATGTCCCCAGCGAGAAGGCGATTCCGAGCTCGTCGATCGCCTGGCCGAGTCCATCCGCCAGAAACTTGCGCTATCTCGAGGATGTGCTCAAGGAATTGAAGGCCAGTTCCTTCCAGCCGGTTTCACAATCCGTGGAGGCATTGCGCGCCTATAACCTGGGCATCGGGTTGCAGAGGGATGGAAAGAACCTGGATGCCCAGAAACAATTCGAGGAAGCAACCAAACAAGATCCCGCGTTCGCCCTGGCCTTTTCCCGGCTGGCTCAAACTTACAGCAGTCTGGGTTATGACGACAAGGCTGAACAGTCGGCCCGAAAGCTGTAAATCTGAGCAAGGACCTCCCCGAAGCGGAGCAGTATCTGATCATCTGCCGCCCGTTCCCAGGTTGTGAATAACTATCCGAGGCGATCAAGGCTTACGAAAGCCTGGCCAAAGCTTCGCCCGATAGACACCGATGTGCAATTGGCGCTGGGCTGTCTCTACAAGATTCCGGCGCCTTGATCAGGCACGGGATATTACAGAAACTGCTGACGCCAACCCGCAAGGACATCGACGGCGTTGCTCGAATTGGGACGGGTGGACTCAAGAGACGGCGATGCCTCCAAGGCGGTCTCGAATCCATGAACCGCGCCAATACCCTGTCAACCCAGACTGACAACCAGCAGCAAAACGCTAACAGCCTGCACGTGATGGCCTGGCCTATGAAGAGCTGAACAAGCCCGAAGAAGGCGTTGCGACAATTTCCAGAAGTCGCTGGCTATCAGAGCGCAAAATCGGCCAGTAGCGCGGCGCGGCCGCCAGCCTGAACGAAATAGGTTACGTGCAGGCCATGCTGGGCAAGAACGCCGCCGCCCTGGCCAGCTTCGAGGAGGCGTTGAACATCCGGCGTGAAATCGGCGACAAGCGCGGAGTGGGCGACACGCTGCTGGATCTCGGCAATTTTGTGGACGATGCCGGCGGCGATCACGATCAGGCCCTGAAACTCTACAAGGAATCGCTGCAGGTGCAGCGCGATATCGGCAATGAAAGCCTGCAGGCGATCTGCCTGAACAACATTGGCAGTCCGTGTACTTCGAAAAGGCGCAATACGAGGACGCCTTCACCTACTTCCAGCAGGCGCTTGCAGCTTCGAGAAAAATCGAAAGTTCCCCAGGACATCGTCGAGGCCGTCCACAACCTTGGCGATGCTTCGGTCTACATGGGCCAGTACGATCAGGCGGTCTCGCAATACATGCGGGCGCTGGACTTACGCCGCAGCATCAATGACACCCGCGGCGCAGCCATCGAGTCCTACAGCCTGGGCACGCTGTTTGGCTATCAGGGACGCTTCGGCGCAGCGGTCAACTCCAAGCAGGAGGCCCTCAAGACTTTTCGCGACCTGAAGGACCGCACTTTCTGGATGGCCGAGATGCTGTGGCGGTTACGCCGAGGCGCTTATCCTCGCGGGACGGAGTGACGAAGGAAAAAGTTCCCTGGAAGAGGCCCTCAGCCTGGCCCGCGCAGTTGAAAAATGACGGCATGGTGGCCCAGAGCCTCGGTTTCCAGGGTGACGCGTTCTTCTATCAGGGAGATTTCAAGTCTGCGCATCCCTTGTACGCGCAGGCCCTGCAGGCCGCCACCCGCAGCAAGGAACCGGACAAAATCCTGATCGCCCAGACCAATCTGGCCAAGGTTGAAGTCCAGGAAAAACGGACGCAGGAGGCCATTTCCAGCCTCCGACCGCTAATCCAGAAGGCGGAGGACCTGGGCCTGAAGCATATTTCGGTGGAGTGTTCGGTTTCGCTGGCGGAGGCCATGATGCAGGGCCACGACCGCGACAAGGCCCGCCAGGAACTGCAGCGAGCGTTGCTGCGCGCGGACAAGCTGGGCCTGCAACCGCTAAGCGCCCGGGCGCACTACTTGCTGGCTTTGATCGCGCAGAGTTCCGGCAGTGGCAACGAGGCCCAGGACAATTTTCGCGAGACCCTGCGCTTGCTGGATACGATGAAGAAAGACCCTGGAGCGGAAAATCTGATGCAGCGGGCAGACCTGAAAGCCATGTACGAAGCAGCGAATGCCGCGATGCACTCCGGCAAAGGCTGATCACCAAAAAAACGAGAGCGCCGGGTTCTCCGGCGCTCTCAGTCAAGCCTCAAACAGCTACCTTAGCGCGTCACCAGCGTGGAAGCGGTCGAGGAGTTGTTGTTGGGCTTAGGATCAGCGTTTGCACTGCTCACGGTCGCCGTGTTCTTGACCACCTTGCCCGCTGTCCATGTGCTGCCCAGCTTCACCGTGATCTTTACGGTGGCGCCGTTTAGAGATGACAGCGACAAGGGCACGATCGGAGTCTGGCTGGCGCAACTCACGGTTGACCCGCGGGTGCAAATCATTGCCGTGGTAGTGCACGTTAGCTTCTTGTTGACGATCGCGCAGCTGACGTTGTTCCCCGACGGGCTGCCGACCAGGGTAGTGTCAGCGGGCAGTATATCGCTGACCACAACACCGACGGCATTTGATCCGCCGAGGTTCCCGACGCCAATGCTGTAGGTGATGGTTCCACCGGCGCGCACCAGGAGCGGTGCGAGCTTCAGGATCGCAAGGTCGGCCGGCGCTACCACGTTGTAGCTCACCATTGACGAGGCGCTATCGGTCCCCGAATCCACTACCGTAGCCTTAAAGGTATGTGTCCCCGGGGTTGCGGTGTCAAACTGAACACCATTGTTTACGCTATCCGAGGTACTGCCATACGCGTTCGTCGCGCTGCATGAAGTCTGCGTCAAATACGGACCTGTAAGAGAGGGTGTGTTGTCGGCGGTATCGCAGACGTAGCTGGCCTTGGTTGTCAAATCGTATTGGTTTTGCTGGTAGACACCATTGCTGGTTGGCTGTGTGATCGCGACGGTCGGGACCTCATTCGGAGTACTGTAGGTTGCCACCCAGCAGGAACCCGTTCCTCCGCTCCTGCCCTTGGTGACAGGGTCGTTGAACGGATCCGGGACGAATGAAGTAATCTGGTTACTTTGGAACAGGGGAGTCGATCCGTCTGCGGGTGTGCAGGGATGTCCTTCTACCCCTCCGTTGCCCTTGAGCCATCCCGGGTAGGGGTTGTTAGGCAGAGGTAAATTGGCGGAGGCCAAATCGAATTGGGTGCCCAGTTCGGCATCGAAGGGATTGCACTCTGCAGTGGAGGAAAGTTGTGGACAAGTGAGCTCGAACAGGACTGGTGAATCCACGCCCGGCCCGCCCGCGTTCTTGTAGATGAAACACTGGGCACCAGTGAAAGCCATCCCACGATTCACCAGGTCATGACACTCTGTCGTACCGATGAGGATCGGCGTGACCTGCACTGTTGTGTCACCTGGAGTGTTTTTCAGCGCCGTGTACGTATAGGCGTTGTCCTCGAATGGAATGGTGGTCGTCTGCCCTTGCGTGACCACAGCACTCTGGCTCGCCGGCGTGAAGGTCCAGGTCAAGATGTCCTGGGTTTCAAAGGAGCCGCCGGTGGCTCCGGTGAATCCCACGTATGCTGTGCCATCCCCCAATCCGATGTCATTGAGGTTTGTGGATATGCCGGCAGAAACGAGGTCGACGTCATCAAGGATCACGTGAAGGCTGCCCACGCACGATGTGGTGCAATCTGTCGCCGGCGGCGCGTAGGTAATCGTCACTTTGTGCACTGCGCCATCCGCAAAGGTCGGGCTGCTGACCGACTGCAGGCCGAGAGTTGAATCCTTGCCGCTGTTCACGCAAACTTGGTGGTGATGGGAAGTGTTCTTGCCCACGCCACAGCTCTGGATGGCAACATGATTTGCGTCTAGGTCCCAACGATTTTCATCGAAGTTCCTGTGCGTATCGAACTCGATTGCGATGCTGTTGGGAATACCCTCGCCTGTCGTATTGTTAGTGCTTGCGTCATTGTCGCCGTATCCGAGCGCGCCCCCATTCGGAAACGCCCCGATTGCCGTGTTCGAGGAATTTTGGATGACAAATGCGATTCCGTCAGCGGGGTCGCCCGGTTTGGGGTTCGTGAATTGGAACCGGAATGTGGTACTGAATCCGTTCTGCACGGGCTGTTTGGTGTTGAACCATGCCGAGGCGTACTTATTTTGCGCCGAAGGCGTCAACCGAAGCACCGTAGGGCCGCTTACCACCGGCGCTACGAAGGAGCCATCGTGGTTCAGCATATTACAACTCTGGTTCAAGTTGAAATTCTCAGGATAGTTGGGCGTAGTGATCGAACAATCATCTCCCCAAGCGACTGTGCTTCCGCCAACCACCACCAGCGTTGCGATCACTGCTACCACAAAGAATCTTGAAATTCCTACCTTCATACCATCCCCCTTTGAACTGCTCGCTGGGTTTCCCAGCCTCATTCGATCTTGATTGCGGGCCATAACAACGCTCGCAGTAAACTTGAGCGCACAACTATCGATGATCCCAGGCACACCAGACGCACTCTTCGCCACTCGCGCCCGCTGGCCGACAACAATAATCGGATAGTGGTTCCTGGAATCTTTCGACTCGGCTGGTCTGCCGAGGTCCGGTACTGAACGCGGGGGGAACGAGAGAGGCAGGACGATGATCAGAAGAGAAACCGACCATCCCTTGAATCGCAAAGCCGATGGCGCCGCTGCCCGCTCAAAACGCTCTAGCCGAACCGTATGAATTTTGCTATCGAATGGCCCGCCTGTCAACGGAAATACCGCTGCCGCGGGTGTCTATCTTGACAGTGCACCCAGCTTGCATTCAGTGCAATTGTTTGCGCAATTCGGGGTCGCCCGGCCACCCTGAAACCGGCTCTGGGCAGGCTATTTGGCGTGCCCGGGGGCGCCGAATCTGACCTTTTTCCCTCCTCCTTCACTGGAATCAGCTCGTCAAATGCGCAGCATTTTTCCACAGCCTTGTCCCCCAAGGATCCTTGCAAGCCGGTTGAGTACCGGCCTGCTGGGGCCTCAGAAGCCGCAGCTGCGGCGGCATGCCTCATGCGGCCCAAAGAGGTGTTGCTCTCCGCTTTGTGATAACGTACCCGGCAAATTATTCAAGAAACGAATGGCGTCACGAATATGAACACGGCTGGCGCAAGGACGACGTGAAACCTCTCTACATCCAGGTCCATCAGCTCGACAACGTTGCGATCATCGTTAATCCCGACGGCCTGCCCGCGGGCACGCAATTTGCAGATGGGCTGACTCTCCGCGAGCGCATTCAGCAAGCCCACAAGGTCGCTCTGCATGACCTGAAGGCCGGGGACCCTGTCCGACGTTACGGCCAGATCATTGGATTGGCGGCCCGTCCCATCGCCCGGGGTTCGTGGGTACACGAAGACGCCATCGAATTGCCGCAACCGCCGGCCCTGGCCGAATTGCCGCTGGCTACGGCGACTCCGCCGCCGCAACCGGCGCTGCTTGGGCACACCTTTGACGGCTACCCCAATGCCGACGGTAGCGTGGGAACCAAGAACATTCTTGGCATCACCACCACAGTGCAGTGCGTTGCTCCCACGGTGGAGTATGCGGTGCGGCGAATCAAAAACGAGATCCTGCCCCGATTTCCCCAGGTGAATGACGTGATCGCCATCACCCACACTTATGGATGCGGCATCGCCATGGACTCGCCCGGCGCCGAGATTCCGATCCGGACGATCCGGCACATCAGCACGCATCCCAACCTGGGCGGCGCCCCGCTGGTGGTGAGCCTGGGTTGCGAGAAGCTGCAGCCGGAGCGGTTGTTTCCCGAAAAACAGCTCGCGAAATTGCCGATGCTGGAGAGCGATCTGCATCTGGTCCGCATGCAGGACGAACAGGGCTTCGGGGAAGTGGTGAGCGCCATCATGCGCGCCGCCGAAAAGCGCCTCGAACAACTCAACCGGCGGCAGCGGACGGCCGCGCCCGCATCCGAACTTGTAGTCGGATTGCAGTGCGGCGGTAGTGACGCCTTTTCGGGCGTGACCTGCAATCCGGCGGTGGGCTACGCCGCTGATCTGCTGGTGCGTGCCGGAGCCACCGTGATGTTTTCCGAAGTCACGGAAGTGCGCGATGCTGTCCACCTGCTGACCCCGCGCGCCATCAATCGGGACGTGGCTCGCGCCCTGATTCGCGAGATGCAGTGGTACGACGACTATCTGGCGCGCGGCTCGGCCGACCGCAGCGCGAACCCGACGCCCGGCAACAAGCGTGGCGGATTGTCGAACGTGGTAGAGAAGTCTCTTGGGTCGATCGCCAAGGCTGGGAGTTCGGCGCTGATGGCGGTGGCCGCGCAGGGCGAGAAAGTCACGTCCAAAGGCCTGGTATTCGCAGCCACCCCGGCCAGTGATTTCATCTGCGGCACGCAACAGCTTGCATCGATGAACCTGCACGTCTTTACCACGGGAGAGGGAAGTCCTTACGGGCTGGCGCTGGCGCCGGTGGTCAAAGTTTCATCGCGGACTGCGTTGGCGGAGCGCTGGCCTGACCTGATCGATGTCGATGCGGGCCGGATCGCAACCGGAAACGCCAGCATCGAGGAAGTTGGTTGGGAAATCTTTCGCTACATTCTCGACGTGGCCGGCGGGCGCAAGCAAACCTGGGCAGACCACTGGGGGCTGCACAACGCGCTGGCGCTGTTCAATCCCGGGCCCATCACGTAACACGGCCAAATTCCCCAACGATAGGACCAATCGCCCAACCCCACGATGGCGTCATCCTGAGCGACTTTAGTCGCGAAGGATCTGGCGTGTGTCAGCATTGCGGCTTGGGCGGACTCGTTTCACAGCGTCTTCTGCTCCGTGCCTTCCACTTGCGTATCCGGCAGGGGCTTGCTCTGTGTGACGCTGAAATCTTTTACGTTTTTCAGCACCACGGACGGCACCTCGGAAGTTTGCGGCAGCTTGACGTGAATGAGTTCGGCGCCGCTCACATCATCGAGCACAAAAGCTGGCCGCATGTCGGGCTGCATCGGTCTGATTTCGACACCCTTGATCTCGATCCGCTCCACGTGACGGATGTAAAAACCATGCGCCGGCATGGGTCCGAAGCGGCCCGGTTCAGGATAGCCATTCTCCAGTTCAGGGGGCTGAATGGCGGCATCCGCCTTGGTGCCGCCCCCGCGATGCAGCACCAGAATATTGCTCAGCTTCACGTCTTCGATGTCATGGCCCGGAATTCCGGTGATGAGCGTGGCCTGCCGCGAGGCGCAATTGGAGACAACCACGTTGCTGATCAGCACACGCCGTAATTCTCCCACCGGCGTTCCTTCGGGGCCACGCATCCGGCTCCCCAGGCGGAGAAAGAACGGAACATCGACGATGTCTCGCATGGTGATGTTGGTGATGGCGACGTCTTCCAGGATCGCGCCATCCACCGATTCGAGCGCGATGCCCTTGCAATCCTCAATCACGCAGTTGGAGACGGTGATGTTACGGAAGCCGCCGTTGCTCTCCGTGCCGAACTTGATGCGACCGTTGCGGGAAACTTTGAAATCCGCGGGGAAGCGTTTGTAGGTGGCATCGAGCATCGTGCCTTCTTCGTAGCCTCCGGTGACGTAGCAGTTGGTGATGGTGACGTGGTCGGTGGAGCGCGCAAATCCCAGGCCGTAGGAATCTTTCAGGCAGATGCCATCGTCCCAGGGTGAGTTGACGCTGCAATTCGAGACCCGCACATTGCGGCAACAGTCGATGTCGATGGCGTCCCGGTTGGTGTCGATCTTCAGATTGTCGATGGTGAGGTTGTCCACCCCGGTGGCCAGAATGGCGAAGTGTCCGCCGTGCAGGATCGAGATGTCGCGCAGGGTCACATTGTGACAATTCTTCAGGCTGATGGATTTGTTTCCCACGCCCGCGGCTAGTACGACGTCGTGGTCCCCACGGCTCAGGCCCTTTCCCCAGATCAGCCCCTGGCCCTCGATGGAAATATTTTCCAGGTCTTCGCCCCAGATCAGGCTGTTGTGCCAGTGGCTGTGGCCAAAATCCTGAAATTTGTCCCAGGCGTTGGGCTCCGGCGGATCGTAGCCGCCTGCGGCGCCTGCGGCAGGCGTGTCGGCGGCCACGATGGTCGCGCCCGGATCCAGAAGCAAAGTGATGTGGCTCTTCAGGTGGATGGAGTAGCACAGATAGTTTCCAGCCGAAAAGCGCACGATGCCGCCGCCTGCCGCGGCTGCCGCGTCGATGGCCTTGTTAACGGCGGGCGTGTCGAGAGTCTTGCCGTCGCCAGTGGCGCCGAAAGCTCTTACGTCGAGAGTGCCCCGGGAGGCAGAGCCTGTCTTTGACTTCGCAACCGCTGGCTGAACCGTGGCGGCTGCTCCCAACGCAGAGCCGGCAATCCCGGCTCCTGTCAGCTTCAAAAAGTCTCTTCTCTCGGTGGGCTTGGCAAACATGATTCCTCCGTGTGGTTTCTGGTTCAGATGCTTGATCAGGCGGCGCACAGGAGACTGAAGCAATCGCAAAATAATGTCAAACGAGAAATTTTAACGGTTGATTTCAGCAAGACTCATATTGTCTTTTGCGGATGGGATCAACTATATTCCGACGCCGAAGCGGAACGACTGGGTCGCCGGCGAACACGGCGCAGACGGAGCGGGGCCTTGGCCCAGTAGAAAGCATTTCAACAGTGAACGAGCTTCAGCCCCTGAGGTACTTGAGTCGCTTCTTCGCCAGGCCCTGAAGGCGCCTCCAAGAGATAGAGAGTCCATCATGGACCGAAGACGATTTCTAAAAACGGGCACAGTGGCGACTGGCGCCCTCGTATCGCACGCAATCTTGCCCTCCCTGGCAGATGCCGGAACCCCCGGAGCGCGCGTCGACGATGCGCTGAAGCCCGGCGCTCCCACAACCCCGCGGTCGTCTGCTGTTGAGTTGCCATTTCGCGATGACTTCTCCCGCTTCCCCGCAGGCCTGCTGACCCGCCCGATCGGGCAACTGAATGGCGCTATCCAGGAATATCACTACGTGGCGAACCGCGGAGTCCCTCTCGCGCCCTGGAGCAACTCCATCGCCCACATGGATGCATGGGTGGTGGGAGACGAAGAGGGCAAGCCTTACCTTGAGCAACATCTGGTAAACGAGTTGAGCGCGCTGACCAACCCGATTCTGGTTACCGGCGATTCCGAATGGAGTGACTACGTGATTGAGGTGAGGATGAAGCCTCTGTCGCTGGCCGAAATGGCGGGAGTGGTATTTCGTTACCACACCAACCGGCATTACTGCCTGTTTGCTCTCACCCAGGGCAGACAGGCGCGCCTGGCAGTGCGCCTTCCGCTGGAAGAGGATTTGCGCATTGCCGAGTGGCGGGAACTGGCTGCGCGCGAGTTTCCCTACGATTGCCAGAAATATTATCTTCTGCGCATTGAAAACGACGGCCCCCGTATTCGCGCGTTGATCGATGGCAATCTGCTGCTGGAGGCATCCGATAGCGAACTGGTGAAGGGGAAGGTGGGAGTCACCGCCAACATTGCCGCCCGCTTCCAGGAATTTCAGGTTACGGCGTCACTCCGGGCGACAGATCGAATCAGGGAACGAGTAAGCCGCCGCGAGGCGGAGCTCTCCAAACGTCGTGCGGAGAACCCCAAGCCCAGGTTGTGGAGAAAATTCGCCACTCCGGAATTTGGAGCCGGGCGAAGTGTTCGCTTCGATGATCTCGACGGTGACGGCCAGATCGAGATGCTGCTGGCGCAGAATATTCCTCGCGTGCATGGCGACGGCTTCGATCAGATCAGTTGCCTAACCGCCGTCAATCTCGAAGGCAAAGTCCTATGGCAATCGGGACGGCCTGATCCGCGCAATGGTCTGCTCACCAACGATCTGCCTTTCCAGATTCACGATATCGACGGAGACGGGCGCAACGAGGTCGTGGTCATCAAGGACTTCAAACTTCAAATCTGGGAAGGCGCCACCGGGAGACTGAGGCAGTCAATCTGGATGCCCAAAATGCCGGCAGACAGCAAGCCGCGGCCTTACGAATTCGAAAATGGAGACGCGATCGCCTTTTGGAATCTTTCGGGCGATGCGCATCGCCGCGAACTTCTGGTAAAAGACCGCTACCACAATTTCTGGATTTTCGATCATGAATTGAAACTGCTCTGGCAAGGACATGGCCAGACCGGACACTTTCCCTATCCCTTCGACATGGACGGCGATGGTCGTGACGAAATCCTCATCGGCTATTCTCTGTGGGACCACACCGGCCGCCAGGTCTGGAGTCACGATGAACAACTGAAGGACCATGCCGATGCGGTCGCCATGGGGAACTTCAGCGGCGATCCCCATGCGGAATGGCGTGCCTATGCCTCTGGCAGCGACGAGGGCTTCATGGTTTTCGACGCGCGCGGCCTGATGCTTAAGCAGGTGCGCGTGGGCCATGCCCAAAGCATGAGTGTGGGAAAATTTCGCGCGGACGCGCCTGGCCTGCAGTTCATGGTTTCCAATTTCTGGAAGAACCCCGGCATCATCACTCTCTTTGATCATCATGGAACCATTCTGGCGCAGGAAGAGCCCATCCATTCGGCCAGCCCTCTGATGTCTGTGAACTGGAGGGGCGACGGACAGGAATTCGCCCTGCTTTCCGGCAACGTCATAGAAGGAGGCATGATCGACGGCGATCTGCGCCGGGTCGTGTTGTTTCCCGACGACGGACATCCTGACCTGTGCGCCTACGCCATCAATGTCATGGGAGACGAACGGGATGAGGTGATTTTGTGGGACCAGGAGCGCGTGTGGATTTACACCCAGGACAGCGAGTTCGCCGGCAAACAGATTTATGCGCCGGTTCGCAATCCCCGCTACAACGAATCCAACTATCGCGCCTGCGTCTCAATTCCGCGCTGGTTGCCCAATGCGGCAAGGTAAGACAGCAGTGGTCCCGGGCCAGCGGGGCCGCATTGAGTGTTTCTAAAAGCCTCGTTTAACTCTCTTGATTTGACAGCGCGCATAGGGAGAAGTAAAACCCCTTCCATGCTTCTGCTCGAATGAAACCGATTTTCCGGGCTAGAATTAAGGCCTGGGTTGATCGCTGCTTGAGCGTTAACTGCAAGCCTCAGAACGAAAGTGCAGGAAGGAATGGAAACTACACCAGCCAGACAAAACCTTGGCGACGATCTGCTGACCGCGGACCAGATCCAGGCAACCGTGGAAGAAGTACTCGCGACCACGCAATTTATCGATGTTCACACCCATCTGTTCGCCCCTCAGTTTGGCGGCCTTGGTTTGTGGGGTATCGACGAACTGCTGACCTATCACTATCTCGAAGCGGAACTGTTTCGCTCCTCAAATATTTCTCCCGAGCGTTATTGGCAGATGTCGAAGCGCGAGCAGGCCGATGCCATCTGGCAGGCCCTGTTCGTTGAGAATAGTCCGATTTCAGAGGCTACCCGCGGCGTGATTGCCGTTCTGGAAGCATTCGACCTGCCCACCGATAGTCCCGACCTGGAAGAGGCCCGGTCGTTCTTCCGCGCTCAAAAGATTGAATCGCACGTTTCGAAGGTCCTGCAGATGGCGGGCATAAGTTCTGTGGTCATGACCAACGATCCGCTGCATCCGGAAGAAGAGAAAGTCTGGATGAATGGCGGGCATTCCCGCGCCGACTTCCTGGCGGTGTTGCGCCTGGATCGAATTCTCTGGGGTTGGGCCGGACACTGGCAGCGCCTCGCCGAGCAAGGCTACGCTGTGGACGCTCAGGCGGGTGGCAAATCGGCGGCCGAAGTGCGCCGGTTCCTTGCCGACTGGTGCGAGCGCATGAACCCGGTGTACATGGCGGTGTCGCTCACCGACGCCTTCCAGTTCCCGGAAGACAGCATTCAGGGCAAGCTGCTGCGTGACGCGGTCCTGCCTTCGTGCCGGGAGTTCGATTTGCCGCTGTCTCTGATGATCGGAGTGCGCCGCCAAGTAAATCCGAGAATCCGGCTGGCCGGCGACGCGGTGGGCAGAGCGGACCTGCACTCACTGGAAAATATTTGCCGCGACTATCCCGAGAACCGCATCCTGACCAGCGTTCTGAGCCGTGAGAATCAGCACGAACTGTGTGTCTACGCGCGCAAGTTCAGCAACCTCATGCCTTTCGGATGCTGGTGGTTCCTGAACAATCCTTCCATCGTGGAAGAAATCACGCGCGAGCGCATTGAGTTGTTGGGGACGAGTTTCATTCCACAACATTCCGATGCGCGCGTGCTCGAGCAGGTCCTGTACAAATGGCGGAATACGCGCGCCACCATGGCGCAGGTTCTGGGCAACAGCTACAAACTGCTGGCCCGCGACGGACGCGGGGTCACGCGTCAAATCATCCAGCGCGACGTGAACCGTCTGTTCTGCGGGAACTTCGAGACCTTCGCCAATTTGGCATGAAGCATGAACATGAAGATGGAGCACGGGCGTCCCGCCCGGGAGGCCGTAAGCAGCATTTCAATTCATTGGCTGGTCAGGATCTTCTGTAAAAACTCAGCAATCGATTCCGTCAACTTGCGGGGATAGTCGGTACGGACCATAGCCAGCGCCAGGCTTCGGCTCAGGCGATGGCCCGCCACCCGGTAGGTCTGGAAAAAACGGTTTCGTCCCCGCAGCGCATGTTGCGGCAGTATCGAATAACCGAAGCCCGACTCGACCAATCCCTTGATGGCTTCGCTGTCCTCGGCTTCCATCACCACTCGCGGCGTGACGTTGATCTCCTGAAAGAATTGATCAATGATGTGCCGGATGTTGCTGCGCTTGGGATAAAGAAGAAATGGAACGTGTGCCAGGTCTGCCGCCTGAATGACCCCGGTGCGTGTGCTGCGGACGCTGTTGGGCGAGGGCCGCAGGACCAGCAGTTCTTCATCGAACAGCGGCATGATCTCCAGGCTCTGCTCGAACACGGGAAGCGAGATCAGTCCGAGGTCGAAGCGCCGCTCCAGCAGGCCCGCGACAATTTCCTCAGTGACTCCCACCGTGACTCCGATATCGGCATTGGGAAATCGCTTGCGCAATTCCCGCAGTGGACCGGGCAACTGGTGAATCAGGGTCGTTACTCCTGTGGCAAACTGGAAAGGACGCACATCTTTCGAAACATCATCGGCAAATTCCTGCTGGATCTGGCCGATGGTGCGCACCACATCCTTGGCGCGTTCCGCCAGCCGCAGGGCTGCCGGAGTGGCAACCAGCCGCTTACCCGAGCGCACGAAAAGTTCGGCGTGCAATTCCTCGGCGAGGCTGTGCAGTTGCAGGCTGACCGCCCCCGGAGACAGGTGAAACTGCTGTGCCGCATGGGTCATGCTGGAAGATTCCAGCACTGCAAGAAACAGTTTCAACTGATGAACGTCCATTTCTCGTCAGCCTCGCTGCTCTTTAATGTTCCTAAATCGCCTCTTGAATTTTTCTGGTATTGACAGTCAAAACGTTTCTGGCCTATCTTCCGCGCCCATGGGTCACTGTATCAAAACCAACGGGACGGCGTTGTATCCGGGCACCTGTACGCTTACTTCCCCGCTGAGATACGGATCGCTTGGGAACGTGCCACGTTAGCACGGACCGCATTGGGGACAGGCGAACATTTGCTGCAGCAGCGCGCTCCTGGAAAGGCACAAGAATGAAAAGGAATATTGTTCTGGCGCTTATGAGCCTGGTTGTCTTTTCGACCTTGTCGTCGACTTTGGCGCACGGACAAGGCTTGGGAAGCATCGCGGGAACGATTACCGATCCGACTGGCGCTGCCATCGTTTCGGCGCGGATCACGGTCACGCAAATCGGCACCGGGCTGGCGCGCGAGGCCGCGACCGACGCTGGAGGGTACTACGTCGTGCCTTCTCTTCATCCCGCCGACTACACCGTGACCATCAAGGCCAAAGGGTTCAGCGATGCCAGGCAAAACGTTACCTTGCTGGCAGACCAGACTCTGACCGTGAGTCTGCAGCTGAAGGTGGGGTCGGGAAGCGAGATCATCCAGGTGGAAGGCAATGCGCCCCAGGTCGATACCATGACCTCGACCATCAGACAGGTGGTCGAACAGGCCCGCATTACCGAGTTGCCTCTGAACGGACGCAATGCCGCCCAACTCACACTGCTGTCGCCCGGCTCGGTCAACTCTCCCAACGGCGGCGCCGATCAGGGATTCACCAAGACCTTTCCCGGCGCGGTCACCATTTCGG
>CAWDNG010000012.1:0-551756 GCA_963803605.1 Terriglobia bacterium | reverse complement strand
ATGATGATCAACCTGATTCGGCGGCTGAGGGCCGCTCCCTTTTACTAACCGGAGTGGCCAGTCCACTGCGGATCCTTTTCCGGAGCAACAATCTCACCGTCGCGCATATGGATGATGCGGTCGCCGTAGCTGGCGGCTTCCGGGTTGTGCGTAATCATCAGCACGGTCTGGCCCAGTTCGCGGTTGGAATGGCGCAGCATGGCCAGCACGATCTCGGAGTTCTTGGAGTCCAGATTGCCCGTGGGTTCGTCGGCCAGAACGATGGCCGGCTTGTTGACCAGGGCGCGGGCCAGCGCCACGCGTTGTTGTTCGCCCCCGGAAAGCTCGGACGGCCGGTGAGGCAGGCGCTTCTCCAGTCCCAACAGGCCTACAATCTTATTGAAGTATGTGGCATCGCGAACGTCGTTGGTGCCGGCGATGTCAACCGCAATATCAATATTCGACTGCGCGCTCAGTGTGGGGAGCAGGTTGAATTTCTGGAAGACGAACCCGATTTTACGCTTGCGCAGTCGGGTCCGCTCAGCGTCGGAGAGTTGGGCGAAGTCGGCGCCGTCGATGACCACGTGTCCTGAATCGGCGCGCGTCAGTCCACCCAGCAGGTAGAAAAGCGTGGACTTGCCGCTGCCCGAAGGGCCTACGACGCTGACGAACTCTCCTTTTTGAACGTTAAAGGAAATACCCCGAAGCGCGGGAACATCAATTTTGCCCACGCGATAAGTCTTGCGCAGCTCGACGGCTTCGATGAAGGCAGGCATCCAACTCATTGATATTACACGAAGGCCGCGCTGCGGGGGGATCTTGTGTGGCCGAAAGACATGCCGCGCGCGTGAGGTTTGCTGACTTGGGTTTCTTTGCGTCCTTGGCGGCACCTTTGCGAACTTTGCGGTAAACGGATTTGATCTTGCTATCAACACTCGAAGCCTCAAACGGCAAAGGACGCAAAGAATGCCGGAAAGCAGGACGGCTGATAGTGGGAAAATACTCGGGTGGACGGGGCTCAGGCAGCGCCGGCACGGCCGGAGGATTGGCCTTGAGCCTGAACTCGCCTGGGACCACGCTTGCGCACCAGCAGCAGGCGAATGCGCTCCAGCAATTCAACCGGCGCATACATGCCTTTGGGCAGGAAGACGTCTGCCCGCGTGTCGCGATCATAGATGCGCACTTTTCCGGAGAGCAGAATGGCAGGAGTTTGCGGCGAGAGAGTCTTGATGGCGTCGATCAGTTTGCTGCCATCCACCCCGGGCATCACCAGATCGGTAAGCACCAGATCGATGCCGCCGTTTTTGAACAGCTCCAGGGCTTCTGTCCCGTTGTTGCAGGCGATCACGCGATAGCCACGAGTCTCCAGCATGACTTTGCGGATAGAAAGGGACTGTTCGTTGTCGTCAACGCAGAGGATGGTTCGTTTCGGCTTCATTCCGGCTTTGTTCTTGCTTCCAAGATGGCAACCTGACCGTGATGAAGGCGCCAGAGGTCAAAAAACTTTTGGTTGATATGGAGAACTCAGAGCGAGTGAAAATCCTAAAGCCAGAAGGACCAGCTGTAAAGTGCCGTCGATGTTAATGGCATACTAGCCCTATTGAAAAAGATTCGAGCTTGTGCATGGGCACATTTTTTCACGACAATGGCAGCGACACATTTCAGAAGGAAACTTCTCCGCGCAGGACTTCCACAACATTTCCTCCCACACGAACGTTAACCACTTTGTTATCCAGGCGCGAGGCGCGGACAAAAATCCGGCTCGGCCGAAGCATCTCGAGGCCCTGTTCGATGAGCACTCGCTCCTCGGGTTTCGCGACGCCGTGGGCCACCATCCAGGCGGTGGCGCAGCCGGCGGCGGAACCCGTGGCTGGGTCTTCGCCCCCGTAGAACAGCATGCGAGCGTGCAGGCGGGCGTCGCGATCGACGGTCTCGTGGGTCACGAAATAGAAAGATGTGCCGCCTTCGGTTTGCCGCAGATACTCGCTGGACCTCACCAGGTCCACCTGCAGGCGGCGGATGACGTCCAGGCCGCGCAGGGGAACAATGGTGAAGGGCAAGCCTGTCGAAATCGTCTGGATGGGCAGCGAGGGATCGATATCGCCGTCGCGCAGACTGGTCGCGCGTACCACGGTTTCGCGATCGTGGATCAGGCCGAACCTGGGTTCCGCCTGGGTCATCTCACCAAAGACCGGCTGGTCCGCGCTTTCCTCAAAACGGACGGGCACTCTGCCCACGTTCAGATCGAGTGCAACTTCGGCGGTGCCGGTGGGTCCACGCAGCGCAAAGGCCGTGCCCAGCGTGGGATGCCCGGCAAAAGGCAGTTCTTCCTGCACGGTAAAGATGCGGACCCTGACGCCGCGTTCCCGTTCTATGGCCGGATCACGGGGCAGGACGAAGGTGGTCTCGGAAAGATTCATCTCCCGTGCCAGGGCCTGCATGTGCTGGTCACTGAGCCCGCGCCCGTCGGGAAACACGGCCAGGGAATTTCCCTCGAATGGGCGCGAAGAAAAGACATCGAGTTGCACGAAGGGAAAACGGCGAAGCTCGGGGTTCATGACGATTTCATTGTAGTGTGGGTCGGACACTCTTGTCCGACGCCCTTGAATTTGATTCTTCTGATCGGATGCCGAAAATTAAGATCCAATTCGATGGTGGACCGGACGGCTGGCAAAAACAAGATCCAACTCAAAGGCGTCGGACAGGAGTGTCCGACCCACACCGGTTCCAAGCTTTCTGTTGGGCTTCCTGGTGGGGATACAGCTGGCGCACCACCTCCCACAGATGCTGGCGCGCATGGTAGAGGTCGACAATCTGAATCGCGTCCGGGAAGTGTTCGGCGACCAGAGTCCAGATCCATACGGCTCCATCACCGATGACCACCTTCTTCTTGGCGCGGCTCCAACCTCGTTTTAGCGCTTCCAGATAGATGCGCTTGCCAAACTGTTCTGCCGTTTCGATGGCCCCGGTGTAGGTGGTGGAATCCGGATCGCGGATGGCGAAGCCTTTCTCGTCCCAGGTAGTTTGCGTGAACACACATCCCAACTTGACCTCCCGTGTATGAGCGGGTTGGCCCTCGGTCTTGCCTTGCCGGCCCACCGTCTCTTTCTTCACGACGGGAACTCCGGTCCCGTCCATTTGCACATACAGGATGGGAATCGGCTGGCCGACCAGGACGGGTAGATCCAACTGCATGGCTTTCTGGATCTCTGCTTGCTCGCGCTGGGCGATATCGCCTCCGATGGCCTCGGCGATACGCTCCACGGATTTAGTGGTCACCTCCAAACCGGCCAGGAGCTGCATCTGCTCGCGACCGTGATCGAACGGAGCCTCTTGGCCCACCAGAGCATGCATGCGGCGCACTCCGGGAGAAAACTCCGTATTTTCGATGTCCAGTTCGACATCCACCGGAAACTGACCGACGTGACATTGGGAGCATAAGTAGTAGGGGCGGGCAATGCGCACCCGACCTACGATGGTTAAGATGGGTTTGGAGCGGATTTCCTGGTATTGGGCGTGATGGCCACATCGGCACGGCAGCTGACGCTGATCCCCCGCTGGGGTGTCGAATTGCAGCAGTTCGCTTAAGGCGGCGGCGCCCGCTTGGTGGAGAGCAGTTCGCAAGGCCGACTCTACCGCTTCCAGATCGGTCCGGCGGTCCTTACGGCGTTGTGCAAAGACATGGCCGAGCAGTTGATTTACTTCCCGCGCCACCTCTTGATGGATCGCAGCAGGTGGTTTGACTGAATTTCGGGGGCCGCGTATTCTGTTTATTGATGCGACAGCGCTTCACTCCCGTCGTCCGGTGTTGTTGTAGCCCGACGCCGGGGTGTGGGTAGCGCCGCCAGATTTTACGACACCCACCCGGCCCCAATCGGGTGGGTTTTTTCTTGCTTGATTCTTGCCCGTTTGTGAAAGCCTCGGCGGGAACAGATTAGAATCCCGGCCTTCCGGGATGGTCAAAATTTACGACTGAGGAGAATAACCATGAGTGCGTTACCCATTACCCCACCTGCAACTCAAGCTACATCCAGCGTTCCGCGGATTAACGACACCGCGCCCGATTTTACCGCCGAAACTACGCAAGGTACCATCCACTTTCATGAATGGATCGGCGACGGCTGGGCCATTCTGTTTTCGCATCCCAAAGACTTTACCCCGGTGTGCACCACCGAACTCGGCTACATGGCGGGACTACAGCCCGAATTCGCCAAGCGCAACACGAAAATTATCGGACTCAGCGTGGACCCGGTGAGCAACCACGGCAAGTGGGCGGCGGACATTGAAGAGACCCAGGGCCACAAAGTGAATTACCCCATGATCGGCGACCCGCAGCTTAAAATCGCGAAGCTCTATGGCATGCTGCCCGGCGAGGCGGGCGAAAGCTGTGAAGGACGCACTGCCGCAGACAACGCCACCGTGCGCACAGTTTTTGTGGTGGGCCCGGACAAGAAGATCAAGCTGCAGCTCAGCTATCCCATGAGCACGGGACGCAACTTCGACGAAATACTACGGGTTCTCGATTCGATGCAGCTCACGGCCAAGCACAAGGTGGCCACGCCGGTGAACTGGAAGCCGGGCGATGAAGTCATCATCCTGCCCTCAGTTTCTAATGAAGAGGCGCAGCAGAAGTATCCCGCAGGCTGGAAGTCGCCCAAGCCCTACCTGCGCATTGTCCCGCAGCCGAAGTAGGCGGCAAGACAAGA
Source organism: Terriglobia bacterium (assembly GCA_963803605.1). Taxonomy (GTDB): domain Bacteria; phylum Acidobacteriota; class Terriglobia; order Terriglobales; family Acidobacteriaceae; genus JAIQFF01. The sequence goes on along the minus strand of CAWDNG010000012.1, from coordinate 547,071 downwards.
CCGGCCATGGATTTTCGCGGATCGACACGGATAGACTTCAGGGTTTTCGAAGTTCTGATCCGTGACAATGCGCGCTCATCCGTGGCCTTTTTTCTCGAATGATCAATCTCCCAGCCAGGCGCCCAGCCCGCGCAGCGGGTCCACGTAGTCGCAGATGATTTTTGTGGCACCCACCAGTGGCACCGCCAGGATGAGACCCATCCCGCCCCAGATCCAGGCCCAGAACAGCAGCGACAGGCTTATCGCCAGCGGGTTCAGCCGCAACCGCCTGCCTACGATCTTCGGATACAGAACATTCATGGTCAGGACGTGCAGAACGATCACCGTGAACAAGATGATGACGACTCCAGTCTTGTTCACTACGCCGACTGCGGCCGCCAGAGGCGGAAGCAGGGCCAGGAATACTCCCAGATAGGGAACCAGACTGGCGAATCCGCTGATCACTCCCAGAAAATAGAAGTACGGAATGCCCAGCCGCCAGAACACAATCGCGCTGACCAGCGCATTGATGAGACCCACGAGAACGTTTCCCGCGATAAAGCTGCGGATCATCGCCGATATCCTGCCGACGGTGCGGTGTGCCACCAACCGGTGCTCCTTGGGGAAGAGTCGCACCGTCGCAGAGTGGGCGTGCCCCTTCCACGTGAGCATGAAATACACAAGAAACGGAATAAACGTAATAGCCAGGAATACTTCTCCCAGGGTCCCGCTACCTGCCGAGATTACTCGCGACAGACCAGGCGCCTCTTGCACTTCGACCGCGAGCGGCGCTTTGCCGGTTCTCGGGGAAATCACCGAACGAGTGCCCTCTTCGATCTGGCGGGTTTGCGCCCGCAGATCGGTCAGGGTCGATTGAATTTTCCCGGAATACCTGGGTAATTGCGCAGCGAAATTCACGGCTCGCCCGTAGAAGAATGAGGTGAGCCCCGCGGCCAGGGCGATCAGCAAGACTACCGCGAACAACGCTCCAGCCGCACGCGGCACGCGTATGCGGGTAAGCCCGCTCACCACCGGCTCCAGGACGAATGCCAGGAGCACTGAGACCAGCGTGGTGATTAGCACCAGCTTGAGCAGGTAGATCAGAGCAATGACCGCGATCACCGCCACGACGATCTGCGCCACCGATCCCGCCTTGATGGAAGCCTGCAGGACTTCTGCTTCCTCTGAGAGATCAGGGGTGAGAGCGTCTGGCTGGACGCGTCGCTGGTCTGACGTCGCGACCGTTTGATTTGACTCTCCGACAACGGGTATATCAGGCGCGTCGGTTCCGAGCGGTGGCGACGGTGTCATCACAAGCCTCTTCGAATCTGGACGCTGGCGAGGGATACGACCATCGCACTGTTACCTCAGGGAATTAGGCTTGCTGTAAGGACTGCCGCTGCAATCCGCGTACTTAAAGGCGAGAGGCAGGTACCCTTTTTCCAAAAGGAAACCGAGTGCCTGCCTGGTGGGGGGATCACAAGCGGAAACTAGAAGCATGGGCAGAGAATAGCGAGCCGGATGCGGTGCCACAATCCCGTCTAGTGGGTAATTTCATTCCGGAAAAACCTGTAGGGCGCAGAACCACTCTGTGGGCGCAGTCGTCCCCGAATGGGTCCTGCCTGATTTCGCGCATGTCATGGCGGCAACGTCCGGGCTTACCTTGACATCCAAGGCTGCCATGCCGAAAGCGGCCCGACTTCCGGTGAGTTCTTCGCTGCGGCCGAAGTTTCCTGCGAAACAGAAAGCGATGTTTCGTGAAACTCTGATGCAACTGAATCGCTGTCGCGTTCCGTATGTGGTCTCCGGGGCATTCGCCCTGCAGGTGCATACGGGGATCTGGCGCTCCACCAAAGACCTGGACCTGTTTCTGGCGCCGGAAGACATGCCTGCGGCCCTGCGGTGCCTCCGGCAAAATGGTTTTCGCTGCGAGGTGAAAGACCCGGTTTGGCTGCACAAAGCACACCGCGACGGATTTTTTATTGACCTGATTACCGGCATGAGCAACGCCGTGATTACGGTGGACCGCTCCTGGATCGAGCATGCGCGCCCGGCGATGGTGCTCGATGTGCGCGCGCGTGTGCTGGCGGCGGAAGAACTGCTGGCCTCGAAACTCTTTGTAATACGGCGCGAGCGCTTCGACGGCGCTGACATCGCCCATATTGTCTATGCTAGCCAGGGCAAGCTCGATTGGGACCGGATTCTGGCGCTGGTGAAAGAGCACTGGGAAATCCTGCTCTTTGCCCTGGTGCTCTACCGATATGTCTATCCCGCATACAGCCACTACGTGCCGTCGTGGGTGTGGCAGCGGTTGCTGGTTTGTTTCTCCAATGAACTGACGGAGCGCAATCCTGCCGCACAGTTCCGCGGCAGCCTGGTGGACGACAAGATGTTTGCCATCGACGTGTCAGAATGGGGGATGGAGGACATACTGGGCGCCCATCGTGCCCAGGTCACCGTCGCCGTGCCCCAGGCTCGCGCCTTGAAGCGCGACCGCACGGAAGTGAATCAATGAGAATTGGAGCCACCGCTGATCTGCACTTTTTCTCTCCCCGATTCGGAGCGGTGCAGGAACAACTCGCCCCGGTTCGGGACATGGCGGACCTGCTGGTCATCGCGGGCGACCTCACGAACTATGGCAAGCCGGCCGAGATGGAGTCCTTACTGAACTCCCTGGTTCGTTTGCGCCTGCCCATCGTGGCTGTCCTGGGAAATCATGACTACGAAAGCGGGTCGCAGGCAGAACTCACGCGCCAGATGACGGAAGCGGGCATAAAACTTCTCGACGGTACTGCGTACGAGCGGGACGGCATTGGTTTTGCCGGCACCAAAGGATTTCCCGGAGGATTCGGGCGGGGCGCCCTGACCGCATTCGGCGAGATTGAAGTCAAGGCCTTCGTGCAGGCTGCAATCGATGAAGCCTTAAAATTGGAACGCGCCATGTCGCAACTGCGGGCCTCCAAGCGCGTGGTGGTGCTGCACTATGCTCCGATTGCGGACACGGCGCGGGGTGAAGCTGCGGAAATCTATCCCTACCTTGGCAGTTCGCGTCTGGCCGAAGTGATCGATCGCCACGGGGCAGACATGGTCCTGCACGGCCATGCTCATCATGGGTCGCCGGATGGAAAAACCACCGCCGGAGTTCCCGTGCACAACGTGGCTTTGCCCATCCTGCAAAGTCAATCCCCACCCGCGGTTTTCCGCATGTTCGACATGTAGAGGCCGGCCGTATTCTTTTTCAGCTTCAAATCTCTAAGGTTTCTTTTCCGTCGCGCTACAGCCTGTATCTGATCGTCCCGTTCCCTCGCCTGAAGTAATCTACGCCAGCGTCAAACGTGAATTCATAACGGGTCGATTAGACGGACGAACTTTTCGAAGGAGCGGCAAGATGACATCGAATATTCTGAAAACCATCGCCCTGGTTCCTGTGCTGTTGGTTGGCCTGGCTTGCTCAAGCCAGCGGGGCTCACAGACCACGCCCCGCGATGACAACTCGTATAAAGACAGCGTCAAACAGGCGTTGCAGCAGTCGGAACTTCAGGATGTGACGGTGGATGAAGATAAAGACAAGAATACGATCACACTGGGAGGCAAGGTCCACTCCGAGGACGCGAGAAACAAGGCGGAGGAAGTGGCCAAAGCCGCCGCCGGCAACCGGACTATTGCCAACGAGATCAGTGTTCAGCCGGTGGGAGCAGAGTCCGAATCCAAGGAAATCGCCTCCGACCTGGATACCTCGATCGAGAAGACATATAAAGCTGCGCTGACCGCCCAAGGTTTGGACAAACGGCATATCCGCTTCGACGCCAAGAATGGAGTTCTGAGACTGAAGGGTAGCGTGAAAACTCCTGCCGAGCGAAATCGGGCCGAACAGCTGGCCCAGGCCACTCCGAATGTTCGTCAGGTCTTGAACCAGATAGACGTAAACCGGTAACCGGCTGCGTTGATTACTGTGATCTCCCAAGGCGGTGACTCTTCGAGCTGTACGGCTGCCGATCCTCGGCGCGAGATTCTGGCGTACAGCAAGACGTAAGGGAGAGTACAGAGACGACCCGATAGACGATGCGGCCTGCCATCTCTAAGGTATGGGAGCTTGGAAGCAGGGCTGGTCGGAATGGAGGTAACAGAGTTGGCTGCCACAACCGCCGCGAATCTCGTTCTGGGTGCGGAGATGCCAGTTACCGGGGATGAGCCTGGCGTTCTAGCTCACGCCCGGCAAGGCGATGCGGATGCGTTTTTCACTCTTTTCCAGGCGCACGCCAGCCGAATCTATGGCCTGAGTTTGAGCGCCACCAGAGATGTAACCGCCGCTGAGAACCTGACCCGGAATATTTTTGTCGAAGCTTTCACCTGCCTGGGTGATATTCATGACGAAGCCGGGTTTGCCACCTCACTCAACCGTCGAACGGCCAAAAATATTCTTGCGCATTGGGCCAAACGCCGCTACCCTCAAGGCTTCGGGCATCGACTCGAGTCGCATCCGCATCTCAGCTTCGTGGGGCGGGGAGATCTGGCCATACATCCTGAATAGGCCGATGAGACTATGACACCTCGAAGACGCGTAGCGGTCAAGCAATTGCCCTTGCAACTGAAGTCGGGACAAGTCCGTGAGTTTCTCCGCGACCTGACTCCGTTGCTCGCCGAAGACCGTCCCTGCATCGTGTTTGATTTTTCCAGCGTCACCGAGATCGACAGCGCTGGCGTGGACATGTTGCTGCATTGCATGGAACAGGCGATGAAACAAAATGGCGATCTGAAACTCGCCGCCATCCCTCCCGCTTCGGCGGTAGTTCTGGAACTGACGCGCGTAGATCGTCTGTTTGAGATCTTCGACACGGTCTCCGAAGCCGTGGATAGTTTTTATGGATTTTCCCTACCCGTGGAGCCGCTGACGTAGGCGAAAAAATGATTGCCTGCGATATCCTGAGGCGGCTGTAAGGCGGCCTGTCCACCGTAAATGCTTGAAACCACGGAATAATCTCCCACTCCCAGATGGTCGCCGACGGCCCATTCCTGGGAGCCGACCATAAAGACGGACTTTCAAGGCTACAACCTATCCTCATGATTTCTCATCCAAAGGCGCGATTCGGGAGGGGAAGGTCCATGCCGGCTTCGCGTAGGTTGCTCCCAGGAGCAGGACTTGTGCTGGGCATTATTTTTCTGGCGGGTTGCCGAGGGTTGGTGAGTGGTGGCGATCAGGGTCCGGGTCCCGGCTCGGGAGTGCAATTGACAGTGACCTCCGACGGCTCGGGTTCTGGAACTATCACCAGCACTCCTTCCGGCATTAACTGCCCCACCACCTGCAGCGCGAGCTTCGCTTCGGGGACACAGGTAACACTGACGGCCACGCCCGGCTCCAGTTACCAGTTCGACGGATGGAGCGGCGCCTGCACCGGCACCGCGGGATGCACCATCACACTCAACGCGGCGGAGACTGCGACGGCAACTTTCGTCGCCAGCATGCAGTCGATCAATCACGTTATTTTCATGATGCAGGAGAATCGAAGTCTCGACCACTACTTCGGCGCCATGCGCGAGTACTGGGCGGCCAACGGTATTCCCGACCAGCCCTTTGATGGCCTGCCGCAGTTCAACAACCCATCCCAGCCGGCAGCTACCAGCCCGGGCTGCGATCCAGCGCTGTCGGAACCTTTTCCTCCCAACGATTGCGTCACCAGCGCCAACAGTCCAGCGGTAGCTTCGTTTCATATGCTTTCGCAGTGCGTCGAGAATCCCAGTCCTTCCTGGAACGAGTCGCACGTGGACTGGAACATGAACAACCCGCTCTCGGCAACCCCCACCATGGATGGATGGGTGCGCACCGCGGGTCACGATGCGCGGACGGGAACTCCGGTATTCAACGACATCAACGGAATCCGGGCCATGGGCTACTACGACGGGACCGACCTTCCCTACTACTATTTCATGGCTTCGAACTTTGGCACTTCCGACCGCTGGTTCTCTCCCGCCATGACCCGTACCCAGCCCAACCGCATGTACTTGATGGCGGCAACATCGGCCGGACGAGCCTATCCCCTGCCCTCGATCAAGCTGCCCAACAAGACCATCTTCGAGTCCCTGAATGACAAGGGGGTATCCTGGCGGGTTTATGTGACTGATGACCAGAACGTACCCCTGTCAAATGGGACAGAGCTGAGCATGTTCACCTTCGCCCCCACTCATCAATCGGGTTTCGCGCCCGCTTCCCAGTTTTTGACTGATCTGACGACCGGGAACCTGCCGTCGGTGGCGGAAATTGATCCGGGATTTGCCGCGGGCCTGGACGAGCACGCCGGTGTGGATCCTAACGCCCCGTCGGGCAGGATCCAGACGGGATCGAAATACGTATCGACACTGATCAATGCATTAATGAAGAGTCCTTACTGGAAGGACTCAGTGTTCATTGTTACCTGGGACGAAGGTGGTGGATTTTATGACCATGTGCCGCCGCAATCCATGCCCAGTCCAGATGGCATCAAGCCCAGCACCAGCATTGACCTGAAACCCGGCGACATCTGTACCGCAGCCACCGGCCCCACTTGCGATTTCGTGTACACGGGGTATCGCGTGCCGTTGATCGTCATTTCGCCGTTTTCGAAGAAGAACTACGTTTCCCATACCCCCGCCGATTACACCGCGATCCTGAAGTTGATCGAGACCCGCTTCGGCCTTGACCCGCTCACCCAGCGCGACGCCGCCCAGTTCGATATGAGCGAGTTCTTCGACTTCGTGAATGCGCCCTGGAAGACGCCGCCCACGCCGCCAGTGCAGCCGGACACCATGCCCTGCTACATGGACCATCTGCCCTGAGTTCATCACTCTGAGTTCAGTGTCGCCGCGAGCGGCAATTCAGGGATAATGGATTCATGAGGATTGTGCCCTGGCCGTCGCTCGCATTCCTGTTTCTCCTCCTGGTGTCCCCTGCTGCTGCCGTCACCCGTCATTACTACATTGCGGCAGAAGATGTCACCTGGGACTACGCGCCGAGCGGGTTAAACCTGGTGGAGGGACGTCCCATTCCGCAGCCCTGGGTGAAGCAGACCAAGTGGCAGAAGACCCGCTACATCGAATACACCGACGCCACTTTTAAAGTCCGCAAACCTCAGCCCGAATGGTTGGGAATAATGGGTCCCATCATTCGCGGTGAAGTCGGCGATGAGATCGTGGTGGACTTCCTCAACCGCAGTCGCAGTTCTCACGGCATTCATCCTCACGGCTTGCGCTACGACAAGGACAACGAAGGTGCTTACTACGTGCCCGCAGGGCGCGGATCCATTGTTCCGCCCAACGCGCGCTTCACCTACCATTGGTTCGCGGACGCGGGCAGCGGACCGGGGCCAGGCCAACTCAGCTCCCTGGTCTGGTGGTACCACCCGCATTCGGCGGGGCTCTCGGAAATAAATGCCGGCCTCATGGGGCCCATTATCATCACCGCCAAAGGCAAGGCCAGGCCCGATGGCAGCCCGAAAGACGTGGACCGGGAATTCGTCACTTCATTCATGATCTTCGATGAACTTCGCGGACAAGATGCGGGCCTTTTCCATGCCATCAACGGATACATCTTCGGCAACCTGCCCGGCCTGGTGATGAAAAAAGGAGAGAAAGTCCGATGGCATGTGATGGCCATGGGCAATGAAAAAGACCTGCACACGCCGCACTGGCACGGGCTGACGGTGAGCGACCCGCTGCGCCACATGGACGTCGTGGAACTGCTTCCTGCCAGCACCCTCTCCGTGGACATGCTGGCCAACAATCCCGGGGTATGGATGTTTCACTGTCACGTGGCCGACCACATGGAAGCGGGCATGATGAGCACCTTCACCATTTACGAGCCGCAAGTGCGTTCGTGCCCGCTGAAATTCGTCGCGGGAAATTTCGGGAAGACGTCCGGCAAATATTCGGTGCGCGTGAAAAACACGAGCGGAAAACCGATCAAGCAGTGGATCCTGACCTCGGAGCATTTCCTGGCACCGCAATACCTGCACCATCCCTTCGACGCTGATTGGCCTGTCTCCGGCCCCATCGCGGCCGGAGGCGAGCAGATGTTGGAGAAGGATCCGTACCTGCAAGGCGGCGATGCAATCCTGGGATGGGCCTTGTTCCCGCGAAAAATCGTTTACGAAGATGGCACGACCTGGGAGCCACAGCAACACGGAGAATGTTTTCAGGTCTACTGGCGCGACCCGGAGCACCCGGAACTGAAAGTGCTGCCCCCTTCGATTCGTGAAATCGCAGTACCGGACTAACGACATGGTGTGGGTGGGTCGCTACTGTCCGACACCTTTGACTTGGATCGTATTCCCAAGCTCAATGAGATTCCTGGCTATTTGCTTCCGGCTGGATTATTAGAACATTCAGATTAGAAACATCGGACAGGCCTGCGCTGAACGAAGTCGAAGGGAGTGTCCGACCCACACCATGCCAACGGTAACCTGCCGTTGCGCCCGCATCACCTCAAAGGCCAACGCCGTCCGTAATCTGCCTAAAGCTGCGAGTGCTGGATAAGATGCCTTCAAATCGACTTCAGGTCGAGCAGTAATTCCATCGCGTTAAGGGTTATCTTTGAAGGCAAAGCACCGCATCCGCTTGTCCGTGATTGCATTGGTCCTGATCGTTCCGCTTGCCAGCCGCGCTGACAATCTGTTGATCACGCCGACCACTACACTTGCCACGGAAACCAACAACAACACCAGCGCAGCCGGGAACTTTGTCACACAAGTAAACGGGAACCTGGGCGCGGGCAGCGTAAGCAAGCTGGACGTTCACTCCCTGCTCTATCCCGCGGCACAAACCAAGGTGTTCGCTCACCTGGTGCTCTGGTTCGGCCAATCCAACCACATGAATGTGGGTTACAGTTCAACCGATCCGGCCCAGGTCAAACGACAGATCTCCGACATGATCAGCCGCGGCATCGACGGAGTGGTCATGGTCTGGTACGGACCGAACAACGCGATCGACCGGGCAGCCAAACTGGTGATGCACGAAGCGGAGACCCATCCCGGATTCACCTTCGCCATCATGGTGGACAGCGGCGCCATTCGGTGGAACTCGTGCCCCGGCTGCAATCCTCAGCAAGCCCTGACGTCTGATTTGCAATATGTGGAGCAGACCTACTTCTCCTCGCCGGCCTATCTGAAGGTGAATGGCCGGCCGGTGGTCACTAACTTTGACATCGACCTGCATTACACCGTGGACTGGAACGCGGCCAAAGCCGCGCTGGCCAGCAATCCTCTGTTCCTTTTTCAACATAGCCGGGGTTTCAGCCATGTGCAGAGTGATGGTGCTTACTCCTGGGACATCGCCACCAGCAACGATTTTGGAATGAGCTATCTGACCGGTTTCTACGCGGCCGGAATGGCCGCCCCGGGCAAGGAAACGTGGGGCGCGTCTTATAAAGGATTCAACGACAAACTGGCTTCGTGGGGACTGAACCGCATCATGGATCAGCGCTGCGGACAGACCTGGCTGCAGACGTTTGCCAAGATCAACAGCCTGTACAACTCGACCAATCAGCTCGCGGCCATGCAACTGGTCACGTGGAATGACTACGAAGAAGGAACGGAGATCGAATCCGGAATTGACAACTGCGTAAGCGTCTCAGCATCCCTGGCCGGAAACTCGCTGCAGTGGCAAGTCAGCGGAGGCGAAAGCACCATCGATCACTACCGGGTTTATGTCAGCTCCGATGGCCAGAGTCTCATGCCGCTCACAGATCAGACCGTGGGCACGCATGCCCTCGATATGTGCGGGTATTCGCTCGCCGCCGGAAACTACAGACTGTTTGTGCAGGCCATCGGAAAACCGAGCCTGAAAAACCAGATCTCCGGACCTGTACCATACGCGCCGCAATGCGGTGCAACGTCGGCGTCGGCTGCAGGGCCTCCGGAAAGCACTCCGACGACTCCTCCCACGAGTTCGACGCCGCCGCCAGCCACCGCGTCCATTGCGCTTTCCGCCTCTCCGTCCTCAGTCACCATCATGGACGGACAGTCGGGCAGCCCCCGGATCACGGTGACTGCACGATCGGCTTCCACGGGTCCTGTCCGGTTGTCATGTTCCAATCTCCCGGCTGCGATGTCGTGCAGCTTTTCGCCGGCCCTGATTACTCCAGGGGCCAACGCGGCCACTTCAGTGCTTCGAGTCTCCGTTGTGCGCCCGGGCCATCATCCCGAGCGTTCGCCCAGACCACCGCGCAGGGGCGCCCTTGTCGGTTTCGGTCTGGGGATGATGGGCGTGCTTGTGCTGGGCCAGGTTGACCGGAAACGCATCCTTCGCGGCCTGGCGCTCAGCAGCCTGGTCGCGTGCGTTCTGCTCGTCAGTTCCTGCGCCGGGATCCCGGGTGGGGCCTCTTCTTCGGCTGAAATCATTCCTGGCTCCTACACCATACGAGTGGTTGCCACTTCGGCGGTGGACCAGGTTTCAACCGTGGCCAGGATCACAATTCGTTAGTTCACGTTCGATGGGGTGGGCGGTCAAACTAAGTCAAAGTCCATTTGAACTTCAGGAACTTCTCCGGCTGGACCAAGTTCAAAATCAAAATCAAGATCAACTGCGTCGGACAAGAGTGTCCGATCCACACAGTTTTTTCTCTATCTGATGGACCACTTCGCTGGCGACCTCATCGGCTGACCCTGCAGCGATCACGGTAATGCCACCGGAGAGGGCGCTCAGCGCCAGATAAGCTGCCCGGTTGCTTTGCACAAATTCCAGGGGATACTCCGGTTTTCGTCGGCACGCCAGGACGGGGTCTGCATCCAGCAGGTAGGCAACGTCCGGCTGGGGCACAAACTTCAGCATCAGGTGAACGTAGGAGCGGGTGAGGCGAGAGCGCAACGGCAGGTTCGCAAGTTCATCGTAAAGATAGCGGTCAAAGATAACCACATCGGCATGGGACCGAATGGCTTTTCTCACGACTACGCTGAGCCACGCCGCATCGAGTGAATAAAGGAGGAAGCGGAAAGCATTCATGTACCAGGTTTGAACATTTTTATCGCGGCGATTTACCGGATTGTCCGGGGTCCCAATGCCGGCGTCTCCCTTGAGCAGCGCGCTGCGCGAGAACTCGCGAAAGCGCCTCAGCACTGCGACATCGTCCCAGAAGGCAAGCTGCTGGACCTGGAGGCCGGCAGCCCGCAAGTGAAGGTGAAGGTTTTCGATCTGCGTGCTTTTTCCGGCGCCATCGATTCCAGAGAAACTGACCAGCACGGGCCGCCGCTCTCCGGATGGTTCAATCATGGAGTGGGTCAATCATGAGAGCCTTTTCGCAATCCAGCGCTATTGGCTGCCGGGCGGCTTGCTGGGGGTGCCCTTGGACAGTGCCATCACCAATCCCAGGGCGACGGCTGCCCCCGCGATTGCGCCCACGCTGATCAGGATGGCGCGTGCGCGCTTCTGCTTTGCGGGCGCCAGTGCCGCGCCCGCGGGCCTCGACGCTGCAAAGCCCGTGGTGGTCGCAGTCTCTGCGGCAGCGGTGCCGACCGGTTTCTGGTTCTCGCCGGTTTGCGGTTGCGGAAGCGACTGTGCCGAGCCGGATTGCGCTGCGGCGTTTTCCCCGTCCTGCGATCGTCCTGCGCCGGGGCTGTCCGGTAAGGGCTCAGCGCTGGGCTGTTCCGCGGCTGGCGTGGAATCGGGTTCAGCTCCCTGCGAACGTGACTGATCGGGGCTCGTCTGTTGCGGTCCGGGCAGAGCCGCCGCGCTGCTGGAGGCCATCACGGCCAGCACCAGCGAGCTGGCCACCAGGCGCGCGGCCATTCCGCGGAAGGTTTCCCGTGGCCGATTCGCCCGCGTCCACCCAAGCCGATCCATGATTCTCATAAGTAGTCTCTCCCAGCCTTACCGAGGTTCCGCGCGCTGGCCCAAGGCGCATTTTTCATACTTCCCCTTTGGACAATATTCGGAGGACCGTACGCGGCCGCCGAGCCAGGTGAGGAACAGGCTCGAACTCAATGGTTTCGGTGATGGGAACAGCAACCGCGGCCTTCTTGCCGCCGTATCCAAACCAATGACGGCGGGAAGCAGTGGGGCCAATCAGGTTCGCGTCCCTGATCGTGACTGCGACATTGCGGGACAGATTCATCAACCGTTCCCCTTCAACCACGGCGTGGGCCACGTCCAGTCCCCTGCCCACGTGGGTATAGGGCAGCACCGAAGAGTCTTCGATGGCAGTACCGTAATCCACCAGGCAACGGCGTTCAAGATTGCTGAAGCGGGTGATCAGCGTCGCCGCCCGAACTCTGGTACCCCGTCCAATATAGGCGGGAGCAACCATGCGCGCGGAGCGGTGAACCCGGGCGCCGTCGTCGATCCAAACTCCCGGTTTCACTTCCCTTCCGCGGGGCCGGATGGCACAGCGTCCCTGGAACGCGTCCACCACCAGGCGCCGGAGATCGCGGGCGCCCTCCAGGCGGTTGACGTAGCCTTTGGTGAGATAGTCGGACGGCGGGTTGGCGTCCGAGGGTAGGTCCAGATTCAATCTGCCGCGAATGGCGGGAGCGGAGTCCAGCACCCAACAATCCAGGGGGCCCGAATTGTCGCACACCCGCGTCACAGCTGCGCCGGCCTCGTCGTGAAACCGCAGCAGGTCCGCGCAATCCACTTCCGCGTAGGCGCCCAACCGGATCAGCAGAACCCTATCGAAGCCTTTCCGGGCCTGCTTCATGAGAACGTCAGGAACGAAACGCTGCCCAGCCGTAAGGGAGAAAGCCACTTCGTGCACCACAGACACCGCATTGATGCCCGCACTATGCAGACGCGCGATGGTGTGTTCGACAATGGATTGTCCAAGTATTTCCAGAGCTGCAATAGGAGTGGCGGGCGGCTCCGTGCCATCGACCGGGAAAGATTCGTCGCCCCCTGGGCTCAATAATAATGACCGGTTGCCAACCACCAGAATCGCGCTTGCAGGCACAGTCCCCCCCTCGTAACGGCTTTGGATGACGCATAAGGCGAATACGTTGGCTGGCAATTCGCCCGGTAGGAGCGGCGTCCGGGGACCCGTAACCAACCCGGGACGGTACTCGCTACATCAAAGACTGACGATTTTCTAAGAAATCCATGCCCTCAGACAACTCCCGAACTGCCCAACACGTGGATATCCTCTCCCGTCTGGTCTTCCCAGGGCAGCCGGATGACTCCCCGCCGTACCTCGAGAATCCGGGCAATATCTATCCCCTGTTGCAACGGGTTTGTGACCTGAGCGCAGTGGAACTGGCTGATCTTCTGTGTCTTGCCGACGCTCATCACGTGACGGTGCGCGCTCTGGAAGCCCTGCGCAGGTCTGGCGCCGCGTTTCCTGGCCATGATCGAATTCGGTCCTGGTGTGAAGGTACCCTGGCCCACGAGGATGCCCGCATCACCCATGCGGTCGAGAACCTTGTCCCCATCTGTGCCGCCCTGGAGGCGGCGGGGGCGCAGGTGGCAGTGATAAAGTCCCTCGACCACTGGCCGGACTTGGGCTCCGATCTTGATCTTTATACGGACGGCGATGAAAGCACCGTGCTCAGGGTCATGGCGCAACAGTTTGATGCGCAGCAGGAACCGCGCAGCTGGGGCGACCGCCTGGCCAACAAGTGGAATTTCAAGCTGCCCGATTTGCCCGAGCTGGTTGAAATCCATGTACGTTATCTGGGTCAGACCGGGGAGCAAAAAGCATTGGCTCGTCGCGTGCTTGAGCGCAGCGAGACCCGAACCGTCGGCGGCCATAGCTTCCGCGTGCCGGCGCCCGAGGAACGGGTCCTCATCTCCACCTTGCAGCGGATGTATCGCCACCTCTATTTCAGGCTGTGCGATATGGCGGATTTTGCGCTTCTGCTCAATGACCGCGCCATCGACTTCTCGGAGCTTCGCCGGGCGGCTGAACTGGGCGGCATCTGGCCGGGCGTGGCCACGTTCCTGCAGCTGATTGCCGAATACGTTAATTCGTACGGGGGCGAGCTTGAGATACCGCGCGAGGTGCTCGCGGCCGTGCCTTCCCATCGTCTGCGGGTGCGCCTGGGTGGAAAGTTCCTGCGCGTTTCCAAGGGACCGGCAGCCGGTCTCTATGGTTCCCAATTGCTGAACGCCGGCCGGCATGCGGATTTCAGGGCCCTGTACCGGTTGCCTCTGTTGCCGCCGCTGGCTATCTCGGCGTTCGTCGCCTATCGCCTGACTGGAAATGACAAAGGGGTGTGGTAAGACCCTGACAGTTCCCGGGTGTCAGTCAAATCCCTGCAACAGGCGTTCTAACTCCTCCTGAGGATCGTGGACCAGATACCGGACCAGGTTGGTCCCGTACCGCGCCAAAGTCGTAACGTTAGTTTCGTACCAGCAGCACTCGCTCATGCGAGGAGACAGGCCGCAGAAGAAACGAAACCTGGTCAGGGCTTCCGGCGATGCCAACAGTGCCGCCACCATCCGGTGGTTGCCATCCAACAGGGTAAAGGCGCCTCGCTGGTCGAGCCCGATCAAGAGGATGGCGCCAGCCTGCCAGCCCTGTTCCAGTCGAGCCCGCAGCTGCTGCAGCTTCAGGAGGAAGGCTTCGTCGGCAAAGCCGGTGCACTCGCCCGAAGCGATGCGCTGCGTCACTTGGGTCAGGCCAAAATTGCCCCGCGCCAGGCGGCGCCACTGGGCCCTGGGAAAGACGCGAATCCGCTCCAGATCCGCCCGTTCGATTTCCACCTCAAACCACTGTGTCCCCTGCGGGAGCTCTCTCCACAATGCGCCGTGGCGCACGAACAGCAGCGCCCGACGCACCGCATTTTCCACTACATCATGGAGATTGGGGGTGGTCACGATTCCGCCCAAGCTCTCCTGGTACTTGCTGAATTCCGGCTTGTGAAAGTCGGTCTTCAAAAACTCGGCCATGACTTCGTGCTCTGAGACCCGCCGAATGGCTCTGACTTCGCCGGAGCCGAGATTGCCCGGCAAGGCTTCGGAGCCGGCAAGCAGGTTGAAAACGAAGGGCACGGCCACCACCACCAGCAGCACCAGCATCATGGCCAGTTGTACCCGGATCACCTGCTCGAGCGACGAGTGATACCGGTAAATGCCGGCGATCAGGAGGCCGCTGAAGGCCAGTTGCACCCACGCCGTGTTGACGATTTTGTGCGACATCTCGTACGCAATGAACACAACGCTCAGCGAATAGACGCTGGTGGTAGCGGCGTAGAGCGCCAGCAAGTAGGCGAGATCGCCCGCCGTTCCGAACCGGGCCCCGAACAGCGTGGTCCAGATCCACGATGGAGCGAGCCAGAGTCCCAGGGTGATCGAAGACCCAATGCCCAGGACCAGCACCAGGGATGTTGCGAGTACACCGTGGTCCCGCTTCGGGCTGCGGGTTCCAGCCGCAATCGGAAACATGCCACTCACCGCCGACCAGGACAGGACGTAAATGACCCGTCCAACCAGGGCCACCGCAGCATAGAGGCCGGCCTCTGCCGGAGCGAAGAAATGCTTCACCAGTACGATGTCGAAATTGTTGATGAGTACTACACCCACAAAGAAAGCGATCGCCTGCAATCCTTCCCGAAAGGCCACCGCGATGGGCTCCGGATGGTATTCGACGCGGGCCCACGGCGTCGGCATGGCCAGGAAATACGCTATCGACACTGCGGCCGCGTTAGCGGCAATCACGCCCGTAACGCCGTAACCCAGAGCAATGGCAAGCAGAGATCCACCCAGCCGTACAATTCCCTCGGACACAACGTTGAGCGCGAGATGGCGGAAGCTGCAGGACCCCTGCAAATATCCCCGCCGGCTTCCGAGCGGAACATAAAAGGCCGCTCCGATAGCCATCAGAGTCACGGGAACCGAGTCGGGCAGGTTGAGATAGCCTGCAATCAGGTACCGAAACGCCAGCAGAAACAATCCGGCAACAATGCCACCGGCCCAGGCGCGCAAGTGAAGCCCACGATAGGCGGTTCGCTTGGCTGGCAGCGACTCCTGTTGGGCCACGATTTTGGCCGAGACTATCTGGAAGGAAAGCGTGACCGCCGAAATCAGCACCAACAGGGTCCAGACGGCGCTGACATGGCCAAAGCCGCTCGGCCCCAGGGACCGCGCCACAGCCAGGTTGTAGAGAAAGTTAATCGCGGTCACCGAGCCGGAGCCCGCCAACAGCATGAAACTCCCCGAGAGTACCTTGCCTCGGAGTGTCTTGGATTCACTATCCGGACTAGAGTTCAAACGATTGATCACTTGGACTTCCGACCGCCAGACTGGGGGAAAATATCCTGAAGCAGGTTCGTTGCCTTCGCCGGAGCGAGAACCAGCCCTGGCGAAACCTTTCTCTTCGCGGGCCTTGAGATGCCGAAAGCGGGAGTGGGGCTGCCCACTTGGGCCGGGCAAATTACGGGGTCTGCAGCACACAACCTGGATACAGCCAATCCCCTCTAAAGAGAGGTAATCCACCTGATGGCAAAGCACCCACTTAGGCTCTGGTATGCGCTCCTGCTGCTTTTCCTCCAGGGCTGCACCCAGCCCGCGCTGCACCGGGACCTGATCCAGAACGTATCCGCGATGGCGGCGGAACGGAAGGTTCTGGCGGTTTACGAACCCTGGTTTGGGCATCCCAACCACATTTCAGTGGGCTATTCCTCGCAAGACCCGACGGTGATTCGCAAGCAGATGGATGAGGCCAAGTCCATGGGAATTTCGGGCTTTGTGGTGGACTGGTATGGGGACCGTGAACCCTTCCTGGACCGCAGCTACGCGTTGATCCAGTCGATTGCCCCGGAAAAGCAATTCAAAGTGGCCATGATGTACGACGAGACCCAGACCAGGAACGGTCAGGCCACAGACGACACGCTCGCCGCCTTTGACAAGTTCCATCGGACTTATCTGGCCCCCGACGCGCCCGGCCGGGACGCCTATCTGACCTACAACGGACGGCCCCTGATCTTCATCTTCCCCAAGAGCGTGCAAACCGACTGGAACCGCGTCCGGGCGGAGACCGACCAGTGGGACCCTGCTCCCCTACTCATTTATGAGTTCCGTTCTACCCCGTATGCCAGCGCGTTCGACGGTTTCTACGCCTGGGTGAACCCGGGGCGGAAAGGGTTTGCTCCCGATGGCAGCAACTGGGGAGGAGACTATCTACACAGGTACTATCAGACGATGCAGTCGAAATACCCGGACAAGATCGCGATCGGAGCGGCCTGGGCAGGCTTCGACGACAGCAAGGCGTCCTGGAGCCTTAACCGCCACATCTCCCAGCGTTGTGGCCAGACTTTCGCAGATACTCTGAAGATCTCTCATGAATACGCACCCATGCCCTTTTTGCTGATTGCGACCTGGAATGACTATGAAGAGGGCACGGCGATTGAACGCGGGCTGAAGAAGTGTGCTCCCGGCAACAACTAGTTGCTAAACCATTAACCACGAAGGATACCAAGAGCCATCGACTATGGCCTTCGTTGTACTTCGTGCCCTTCGTGGTTAATTCGTCTTACCGCCAGTTCAGATTTTTAGACAGCGGGAGATATTCTTTCCAGATCACTGTTCTGTCCGTTGGACTTTACCGCCATGGGCCGTGCCGGTTGGGCCCGGTAGGCTGCCTCCTCGGCGGCGTACACTTTGGCAATGATGGAAAGCGGACGCTGCCTCACCTCGTCATAAACCCGCCCGATGTACTCTCCCATAATACCCGCGGATAAAAGCACCAGGCTGCCCACAAAAAACACTGCCGCGGTCATGCCATACACCACGGGATTAACCGGGCCCGCAGAGATCAGGGCCACAATCACCAGAACCAAAGACGCCAACAGGGCCAGCGCCGCCAGGACGAAACTGAAGCGCAGAGGCTTGTAGCTGAAGCTGGTGATCGCATCCATTGCATACTTTATGCGACTCACAAAGGAGAGCTTGCCTTCCCCGCCGACCCGGTCGTTGCGGTCGTAATACACAATCTCTGAGCGATAGCCCACCCAGGCGCGCAAACCCGGCAGATAGCGGTTGCCTTCGCGCAGAGAGTTGATCGCGTCCGCGGCTTGCCGGTCCAGCAAACCGAAAATGCCGGCGTTCAGGGGAATCGGGAAATCGGCGAGCGCACCCAGCACACGATAGAACAGCGGGAACAGCAGGGCCAGCGCCTTGCGGCGCTCTTGCCGGCTGCGCCGGACGGCGGTCACCACTTTCGCCCCACGGCGCCAGGCCTCCACCAGTTCAGGGACAACTTCAGGAGGGTCCTGCAGGTCGCCATCCATCAACACAACCGCATCTCCGCCAGCGGTCTGCAGGCCGGCAGAGATCGCTCCCATGTGCCCCCAGTTGCGCGAAAGGTCCACCACGACTACGTGCGTGTCGTTAAGTTGCAGGCTGCGCAACAATTGCAAGGACAAGTCGGTCGAGCCGTCGTTTACATAAACCACTTCCCAGGTGTCGCGCAGCTTGCTCATCGCCCGCACCACGGCATCGTGAAGCAGAGGAATGATCTCCTCTTCGTTGTAAACCGGTACGACCACCGAGATCATGTGCAACTCCTTAGGTTCGTTTTTTCCTGCGCCGGAAGCATGCTCGCTCCGGTTCTGCCCGCATCATTCAGGCTGGGCCTGAAAGATGCGTACTTTCCAACGCACTTCGGTTGGAGTCAGAACTGCGACGTAGCGCGCGCGAACATGCTGTGGGGCCAGCACCTGATCGTGATCCACGATCTGCATGTTGTATTCCACCGTGTCCACCAACTGAACCGACAATCCCTCAGGCGAGTAGAAAACAATCTTGAGATGATGCGAAAGATCCCGATAGTTCGTCCGGATGCCCGACTCGCGTTGCTCACGAACGGCCTCGGCCAGCTTCTCTTTCGCCAGTCCCAGATAAGCTGTGTCCAGCAGATCGGCGCGGTTTTCCTGCAGCGCTGCGCTCATGCTCTTCCACGATTGCAGGTAATCACGCACCACCGCCGTCCTGGTCTGATCTTCGAGGGACCGCGGGCCCGCTGCATCGGCTTCCACGCGGACCGTGGGCTGGGCAAAACCCGACAGCAACAGGCTGCCCACGATCGCGCAAGCCAGCGGGAACAGCTTTCCAGGCCGGCGCACGATTAGCGAGGAGGCCGTCTTCATTGTTGACGCCCTCCCACCCGGATTTCATTTCCCAACACAACGCCAGTAGCCACGGAGATCACAGACCCGTCTCGAGCCGGCAGTTCGGTGCGCGCCACATCGCGTTTCAAGGGCACATCCACGGTGGCTTCACTGCGGCCGTTGTAAGTCTGGGTGAAGGTGACGATGGTCCCGTCCGACACCGCATTGCCGCTGCAATCGCGGACCGGCGCGGTCTCCAAAATCATGCGCTGGCCCGACCGCTGGCCGCTCATTTTCAGATTGCAGGGATCACCCGGGACCTGCTGCACTACTCGCTTTTCCGCGACGCTACCGACACTCACCTGGAACTGCGCGGCTCCGGCCTTGGGCGCGGAATTCATCTTCGCCCAGGCCACTCCATCGTGAGTTGTCACACTCCGGGTCTGGGTACCGCCCGAGCTGTCCGAGAGTTGAAACGACACCGGCGTGGGCTGCAGGACCAGGTTCCGAAAAACGTCGAATACGTAGGCCACGCCACTGATGCCGTCCGGCCGGCTGACCGGAAGGCGCGAGGGTTTCGCCAGAAAATTCACGGACGCCGGTTGACCGGCGGCCACTACGTCAAACTCCGCCTTCTCCGTGTTCCCCGCGCTCACCAGCAGGGCCAGGTAGTGTCCCGCATTGTGCAGATCTCCGGGCGCAATTGCCACGGACTCTCCCGGCTCTAGATTGCGTCGTAATACCTGGGCCGGACTCACAATGTACAAGACGGCCTTGCCGGCGGCGTGGGTGGGAATCGACAAGGCGCTTCCCGCTTCGACCACCTTGGGAACCTGCAGGCCTTCGCCATCGGCGGCGGCGAGTTGAATGCCGCTCGCCACGATCACCGCTGTCAGCATCACCAGCGCGATTGTGATTCTGTGCTTCATTGGAACCGGCCCACGCTGAAGGTGCTGGTCACCACCCGATAGTTGTTGATCTTGTCGGCCAGGTCTGCGGGATAGGGCAAGGAAAAGGCGACCGGCGTCTGCGGCAGCAATGCCCGGTTCGCATATCCGTCCGAGACCCAGATAATCTGGCCGCGGCTGTCGTAAAACGTGCCCAGGATGTGCGCGATGTTGACCACCTGGCCGCTCTGGTTCACCAGTTGCCCGCTCAATGAAGTCGTGGGCAAGGGATTCAGCTTCTGATCTTCGATTCCGATTACGGGGTCAGCCGAGGCCGCCACCAGCGTCGAGGAAGGATCAATGCGGACATTGTCCACCTGGGGCAGCCGGACCTTTGGGAAATCGATGCGGAAGGGCGTGACCTGTTTGGGCAGGAGCACATGCGAAATATTCGCAAAACTGTCTTCGGTAGCAAGGGCGGAGCCGTCCTTGGCCAGCAGCGTGGCCTTGACGGTGACAAATGCGGGAACCACATCCTCGTTGAGCAGTTCGCCCAGTATGATGGTGCCTCCACCGCGGTCCACGGGATGCATGGCCACGATGCGCACGTGCGGCGACTCCACGTCCTGAGCGCCCCAGTCATCCTCGGCGCCGCGATAGATCACATCCCAGCGCAAATAGTTGACCGGAATCACCTGCGGCGGCACCTTCGGCTCCCGATTGATCGGCCATTCCACCTGCCAACGCTCGCCTTCTCTTACCACCCGCAAGTCGCGCACATCGTGAAACGTTCCGACCACGCTCGACCAGTTCAGATTGGCGCGGAATTTGGCCTCGTCGGCGGTAGCGCGCAGCGGGCTCAAGTCAAAGCTCTCCAGGCTGGCATAGCTGCGCAGGCTGGTATAGCTGCCGGTAAGGTCGCGGATAAAATCGGCTTCCTCAAACTCGGACCTGTTGGCCAGCATGGCGTAGGCGGCATTCCAGTTTCTCCGGCGGATCTCCTGCATCAGGTTCTGGGCGGCGCCGCGAGGCGATGTCGAACTACTCATCAGCCGCGGAGTGGCCATCGCGATGGCGGTCTGGACCGGCCACAACGTGCCTATTGTGATCAGAATGGCGGTCACTACGACGATGGTCAGGGCCAAGAGCCATCCACGCATCACGAGAGTGTCCTCCCCAGCACCAGGTCTTCGGCCGCGGCGGGTCGTCTCACTCTCTCCGGCTCGGCTTCGGGCTGGTATCGCCTTCGCTCATCTGGGATCAGCAGGAGCAGCATGGCCAGGATACTGCTGCCGATCGGCAGAGTGCCCCACATCAGCCCCTGCCACGGTGGCGGCATTTGCGGTGCGTTGACCGGAGTGGCGGGCGGGACGCTATCCTTGCCCCATACGCTGATGGTGCGATCCTCGAGCGTGTCCACTTTGCGCCAGCCGGCAAAGACCATGAGCGGCTCGTAGTACGGGTCGCGTACAAAGACCCATTTCAGTCCATAGCGGTCGGCGTGATGGAGCATCGCGGACAATGCATCGAAACCAGACTTCCCGAAATATTTGGAGGCGTTGAGCGAACCGGCGCCGTGCTCGGTCAGTTCGGGCAACATGCGGCCGGAGTTCCATTCGCCATCCACGCTGCTGGCGTCGGTCAGCACAGCCAGGCGCGCGATCTTGTTTCCGAATCCAAGAGCGATGTAGCGATAGCGGTCGTGCCCATCGCGATTGAGCCAGGCGGCCACGCTGTCCACTTTGAGTTCCACTGCGTCCGAGGGCTTATAGCTTGACCACGCCACGGCCAGAGCACAACTGGCAGCCGCCGCCAGAGTCAATCCTACGACGGCCCGCATGCGGAAGCGGTCGATCAATTCCTTGGCCAGCAAGCCCACGAATGGCAACGCCAGCAAGGTTGCCCAGTAGCTGAACCGCTCCATCGTGATTACTTCATAGGCCCGGCCCAGGAGCACTCTGCCCACCGGCGTCGTCCCGCCCAGTCCCAGCAGAAAGGCCAGCCAAAAACCCAGCAACAGCGGGCGCAGCCGGGGAGTGGAGGAACCACGCAGCAGGATGAACGGGAGGGCCAGAATCAACGCTCCATAAGGGACAACGAAAAAGTTAACGGCCCACTGCGGACTCAAAATGTAACTGGCCCGGCTGGCATGCGGGATGGGAACCTGGGTGACGGGATATTTGAGCAGCGCGATCCAGAACGGCAGAAGCACGATTCCAATCGCCAGTCCCACAAACAACATCGCACTAACCGCCCGCACGATGAAACCTGCAGTCGATACCTGCTGATCTTCCTTCCCATCGCGCCACGCCAGCGCCAACACGGGTAGCGCGAAGAGCGCAGATCCGAAAATCAGCGTAGCGTGATGTGCGGCGGCGGCGGCAACCGCGAGTGTCGAACCTTTGACAAACGACCGCCAACCCCCTCGTCGCGCCCACTGATACAGATACGGCATCGCGTTCAGGTAAAGCGGCGCGGCAAAGGTTGTGGACAACTGCCCCGCCGAGTACACCAGAAAAGACTCTGCTCCGAGAAAAACGCTGGCCAGAGCCGCCAGAGAAGCAGCGCGCGGATCAACCCAGAGCCGCGCAAAGCGGTAAACACCGAGAGTCAAAAGCAGAATGGCGACCAACTGCACCACCATGTATGCCATATCCAGCCCGGTGACATAAGAAACCAGGGCCAGCCATTGCTGAGGGAGCGGCGGATATGTGGTCTGGGAGAAACCTGCATACCATTTCGGGTTCCAGGGATCGAACCAGTGATGGACGTAATGCGACCCGAAAAAGATGTGGAAGTTCGCGTCGTATGACTTCAACGGAAGCTTCATCAGGAGCAGCGGCGCGTGAATGGCAAACGCCGCCAAAAAGATGAAGGTGGTCGGTATCGGCCGTGGAGCGGATACGCCGGTCTCAGCCCTAGCCACAGTTTTCCTCCCGAACGGCGGTTCGATTCCGCGGGGCGGGGTGGGGTTGCTTAAGACACGCCTAGACTTCGACAAATAGGTGTGGACATCAGCCAACACTTCAGCCCCCTAGGGAATCAAAGCGGGGTCATTAATCAGTGACCGGAGTGGTGGCATTTTGAGTTCGCGGATGGGTCGCCTGAAGAGGCTGTCTTTGTGCTGGCTCGTGCTCGCCCTTGGTTCGTCACTGCGAGCCCAGACGTATAAAGTGTCTCCCGATTCTCCGCCTCCCCGGCCAGCCCAAAAGGCCGAAAAAAAGAGCGAGAAAAAGACTGATAAGCAGAAAGCCCCATCTCCCCAGAAATCAATGGGATGGGGGTCGAACATCCAGAATGCCCGCCTCGCCCGTGCTGCCGAAATGGCCCTTAAGGAGGGCAAGTACGCGGCCGCGCTGGACTACGCCCAGCGCGCCACCCAGGGAGCGCCGAACGATCCCAAGCTGTGGTTCCTTCTCGGCTACGTGGCGCGGCTGGCGGGCAAGACACAACTTTCCATCGATTCCTATAACCAGGGTCTGCACCTGAATCCTTCCTCGCTGGATGGGCAGTCGGGACTGGCCCAGGCCTACGGACGCGCTGGCCGGTTTGACGAGGCGAAAGGAATTTTGAACCAGGTCCTGGCCTCCGATCCCAAGCGAACCACTGACCTGGTAATCCTCGGCGAGTTACTGATGCAGGCGGGCCAGTACCAGGAAGGCCTCAGCAACCTGCGCCGGGCGGAACAGGGACAGCCGGCCGCCCGCCTGGAGTTGCTGATTGCCATGTGTTACCGGCACCTGAACCAGCCCGAAGAGTCACTCCACTACCTCGAATTGGCGAAGCAGCGCGCCCCCAACGACCCCGAGGTAAAGCGATCACTGGCCGGCTACTACCGGGAGACGGGTAATTATTCCGCAGCCATTGAGGCCTTGAAATCGATTGCGGGCAGGAGTCCCACGATCAAAGCGGAACTCGCTTTCACCTACCAACTCTCGGGCAAAAAAGATGAGGCGGCGAGGCTTTACATCCAGGCGGCCAACGCTGCGCCGAAAAATGTCGCGTTGCAACTCTCCGCTTCGCAGGCCCAAATGACCATCGGCGGGCTCGAGCTGGCCGAAAAATATCTCAACCGCGCCGCCGCCGTCGAACCTGACAATTATCGGGTGCACGCCATCCGCGGCCAAATGGCGCGTCTGCGGGAGAACTTGCCCGACGCCGCCCGCGAATACAGCGCCGCGCTGGATCGATTGCCTCAGGCTCCCGCTGAAGGACCGCGATACGCCATTCAGCTCCACATGAACCTGATGGAGATCTACAAGAGCCTGCATGATGATGCGGCTTCGCATCACCACCTGGAAATTGCTCAATCCGCCATCAGCACCATGAATGAGCAGGGACGTTCCCGGCCGGAATTCCTGCGCCTGCGCGCTCTGATCCGCATGAACTCCGGCGACCTCAAAGGCGCGGGCCAGGACGTGGACGAAGCTCTGGCGATCGACGGCAAAGATGCCAACACGTTGCAGCTCGATGGCGACCTGCTGGCCAAACTCGGCCGGCGTGACGAAGCCATTGCGGCGTATCGGAAGATTCTCGAGGGTGACCCGATCAATCGCTTCGCTCTCACCTCCGTGGGCTATGTGTCCCGCGAAGCCGGGCACGATCAGGAAGCGGAGAAGTATTTTCAGCGCCTGGCCGCTGCTTATCCCCGCTTGTACGTACCCTACCTCGCGCTGGGCGATCTGTATGCTACGCGGCGGAATTTTGCCAAGGCCGAGGCTCACTACCGCAAGGCTTTCGAACGTGCTCCCCATAATTCCCGGATCGTTGCCGGAGGTATGAATGCCGCCATTGAAGCTCATCAGTTGCCGCTTGCAGCGCAGTGGCTGAACCGTGCCTCGGCGGAAATGCAGCAGGATGCCCAGGTTATGCGGGAGAAGGAGCGCTATTTGCGCGGAGTCGGCGACTATAAGCAATCAGCCGAAGTGGGCCGTGAGGCGATCAAGAAACTTCCTGCCGATCGCGACGTCGTTGTCTACCTGGGCTATGACCTGCTTCACCTGGAGCTCTATGACGAGCTCGGGGCACTCACCGCGCGTTACCTCGACTCGCTCCCGAAAGAGCCCGACATTCCGCTGCTGGCAGGCTATGTCCACAAACATTCAGGACAGCTCGAGCAGGCGCGAGAAGATTTCACGCGCGCCCTGGCCCTGGATTCCAAAATGGTCACCGGTTACGTAAACCGTGGATATGTCTTGAAGGAACTTCACCAACCCGACGCCGCGGCGGCAGATTTCGAGTCGGCGCTCCGCCTGGACGCCAAAAACAGCGAGGCCCACCTGGGATTGGCCTATGCCAGCCTGGATCTGCATCATTCCCAGGTAGCGCTGCGGCAGGCGCAACTGGCGCAAGATCTGATGGGAGATTCCCTGCCCATCCACCTGATTCGGGCGACGGCCTATGGCGATCTGGGACTGTTGAATCATGCGGTGAGCGAGTACCGGGCAGCGTTGAAGCTCGCGCCCAACCAGACCGGACTTCACCTGGCGCTGGCCGACAGCCTTTTCGGTCTGCATCACTACCAGCAAGCGATCGACGAACTGCAGGTGGCGGAAAAACTGGCCCCCGGCAATGGCGCTACCTACGCGCTGATGGCGCGTGCCTATGCCCATCTAGGCGACCGCGACCAGACCCTGCGGTACGTGGGCATGGCTGAGAAGACGGGGCAGAGCGATGTGCTGGTTTCTACCGGCGAGGCCCTCAGCATCATCGGCGAGCGTGACAGCGCCATGCAGCGTTTTGAAAGAGCGTTGGTGGCCCCAGGCAGCAATCGGCTGGACGTGCGTCTCGCGATCGGCAAGCTCATGGCCCAGGACGGCGAATGGGAAGACGCGCGGCGCCAGGTCGCACTGGGCCTGATGGAAGTCCGTGGAGGCCAGACGCCTCCGCCATCGGGCCGGCAATGGCTGCGGGCGGCGGATGTGTTTCTGGCCATGCATGAATTCAAACTGGCGCAGACCTTCTTTGAACGCGCCCTGGCAGGGGGAGCGCCGGAAAGCTCGGCGCGAATCGGCCTGGCCAACACTTATCTGGCACGGGGCGACACTCTCCGCGCAGAAGCCCAGCTCACTCAGATCAATCGCTCTAATAACGATGAAGAACAGTCCTACGATTACCTGCTGGCCAAGGCCAATGTTTACCGCCAGCAGCATCACGAGACACAGGCGCTGACCGCCTTCGCGCAAGCCGCCGACGCAGCGGGAGAAGATGATGCCGCGCAAAGGGAGATGCTTGAGGTCGGAGGAACGGAAGGACTCAGAATTAATCCTAAAGTCAGTTTTCAATCGAACTTCTCCATTGCTCCCATCTTCGAAGACACGACGATCTACGCGCTGGACGCCAAGCTGGGAGTCACCAGTACCGGCTCCAATCAGTCCCTGCTGCCGCTTCCCCGCTCTTCGCTGGAGACACAGTGGACCGGTGCCTATCGTCTGCACCTCAACAACCTGCCCGACGCCACGGGATTCTTCCAGGTGCGCAACAGCCGCGGCGAGATCTCGCTGCCCAGCGCGGACCGCATCGTCAACCGTGACACCACGGACTACTCCTTCAACTTCGGACTGAATCCTACGTTTCACCTGGGCGACAACATATTCACTTTCAATACCGGTGTGCAGGAGACGGTCAGGCGCGATGCGCAAGATCCGGTTGACATGAACCAAAACCTCTTTCGCCAGTTCGTGTACATGTCCACCAGTTCGTTTTTCAATTTGGTTGCGGTGAATGGTTTTGCGGTGCGCGAGTCCGGGCCTTTTACGGAACGTGATCTTAGCTCGCGGGACCTGGGGGCGCAGCTGAACTTCCGCGTCGGCCGACCCTGGGGAAGAACCGCTCTGCTGACCGGATACGGAGTTCGCGACCTGCAATTCTCGCCCAAGATACGCGAGTTTTTCTTTACTTCGTCGTATGTAGGAGTCGAGCGCAAGGTCACCGACAATTTCACCGTCAAGGTGCTGGCCGAACATCTACGGGCCTGGCGCGTCGAGAATAACCAGTTTGCGATTGCGCAAGCGCTGCGCCCGGCGGCGCGGTTCGAGTACTCGCCCACCCGCAACTGGAGCCTCGAAGGATCGGTGGCCTATTCCCGCAACATGGGCTTCCACGTTTACGACGCAGTGCAAAGCTCGTTCGCGGTCTCTTACGGTATGCCGGTCGGACGTGCTTTCAAAGAGGGCGGCAACGAGATTTTGCTGCGCTACCCCATTCGTTTCTCGGTGGGCATGCAGCAGGAGAGCTTTTTCGATTTCACTGGAGGTAACAACCAGCAATTCAGGCCGTTTGTACGCCTGACGTTGTTTTGATGTTAATACGACGTTTTTGAAACCGGTCCCCCATGAGAATCTGTTTGGTTGCGACTTTTCCCCCGAGCGGCCGTCAGTTGAACGAGTACGCTTTTCACATCGCGCGTGAACTCCAGCGCAATCCGACCATCGACTTGACCATTTTGGCGGATGAGCTGACTGACTATCGGTTTGCCACCGACCAGGACGGCCAACCGCTCAGCTCCCGGCCGCAGGCCGAACTCCCGGGCTTCAACGTAATTCGCTGCTGGAAATTCAATGATCTGGCGACGCCGGTCCGTCTCCTGAGGACGATAAGGAGACTGAAACCGGACGTGGTCTGGTTCAACCTGGTGTTTTCTACCTTCGCTACCCAGGAGCGGCCGGTGGCGGCCTTTGCGGGCCTGTGGTCGCCGGCGCTGGCTCGCGCGCTCGGCTTCCGCACCCATGTCACTCTCCACCACATCATCGAGCACGTTGACTTTGCCAGCGCCGGCGTCCGCCAGGAAAAATTATTTCGCATGGGAAGCGACATGGCTACCCGCGCACTGCTGATGGCCCATTCCGTTTCGGTGTTACTTTCCGGCTACCAGCGCACTTTGATCGAGAAGTACTCGGCGCAGAATGTTCTGCTGAGCACACACGGCGTCTTCGAACCGCGCCCGATTCCTCCCGACTTTTCGCTGCGCGGCAATCCCGACCAACGCATTCTTGCTATTGGACACTGGGGGACCTACAAGCGGCTGGAGACCCTGATGGAAGCTTTCCCGCTGGTCTTGCGTGAGGTGCCGGAAGCCCGCTTGATCGTCGCCGGAGCCAACCACCACACCAGGCCCGGCTATTGGGAATCCATCCGGGAGGAGCAACGGGGAAACCCGGGCATCGAGTTCCGCGGCTATGTGGCCGAGGCCGATATTCCCGACCTGTATCGAACCACCAGTATTGTCGTCATGCCCTACGATTCGGCTACCGGATCCAGCGGCCCCGCCCACCAGGCTTGCGAGTACGGCGTGCCCATCGTGTGCGCCGACGTGGCCGACTTTCGCAGAATGGCGGTGGACGAAGACATGGCCATCAGCTTTTACAAAGCCGGCGACCCAGCCGACCTCGCGGACAAGCTGGTTGCGATACTGCAGTCTCCCGAACAGCAGCGACAACTCGCCCACCACAATTTTTCCGCCGCCATGCGGATGACCATGCCCAGCGTGGTTCGCCACTATCTGCGCTGGTTCGAGCTGTCCCGGCACCGCCAGACTATGGGCGGCTTCGTCAAGTTCCCGCTATTACAATCCCGACGCCGTCTGCGCAACGTGGCCAGCATAAGGCAATCGTCCAGGCCCTCCTGGAGCTGGACTCTGCATCCCGCAGCGGAGGTGGATAGCGAGTCAGCTACCACAGAAGGCGCGCCCGTCGCCGGAGATCGCGGCCCCACGGACACTTCGAACTCCGACCTGACCGGAATCGAGTAAAGGAGAAGAAAAGTGTGGGCCGGACACTCCTGTCCGACGCTTTTGAAGTTGATCTGTGTCGGTTGTCAGTTATCGGTGATTTAATTCTGACCTGACGGGAAGTAAATAGACAGAGTTGGACGCTCATATCCGACACTTTTGAAATTGATCTCAGTCAGTTGTCGGTTGTCTGTTGTCAGTTCTCAGACTACTTCGGCGGTATCGGCGGGCTATCCTTCGGCTGGGTCGTGTCCGGCTGCGTCGGCTCGTCCACCGGCTTGCCGTCGCGACGTTTGAGTTCGATGGGGCCAGTCTCCCGGCGTCGCGCTGCGCTCAGCTCCCCTAGCTTGACGCCTACACTCTGGTTGCTGTCGTCTGCGACCTCGAATAACTTCAGGCCCTCCGCCGACTGTCGCGTGGCCAGGCCGACTCGGGACTTGGCGTTCTGAGCCAGTCGCGCTTTCTCGTAAAACACTTGGGCGGTTTCCAGGTCGCCGTCCATTTCTGCCAGATATCCGAGATTGTTAAGCGTGAAGGCGCTGTTGGGATCCAGTTGGTAGGCCTGCAGGAAATCCTTGCCGGCGGTTTGCCGGTCGTTGCGATTCAGGGCCGCCACACCATGCAGGTTGAGCAAACCCGCCTGCTCTTCCGGGCCGCCTGCGGTTTGCATTCGCTGGCTCAGCCGTTTCGCAGTTTCTGAAGCCAGGTCACTGATCGGCTTGCCTCTCCAGGCCCCGCTCTGCGAGACAATCACCCTTTCCTCGGAGTGCAGATCGGCAGCAGCGGTGTAATATTTCAAGGCTTCTGCGAAGTCTCCTTCCGCCTCCTTTGCCACTCCCAGATTGTTCAGGGTAAAGGGATTTTTCTCGTCTAGGCTGAGAGCGTGGCGCAAGACCAGTTCGGCCTCCGGGGCGCGTCCTTCCGACAACAGCCGCACGGCCGCCACATTCGAGCGGTTGACTTCCATGGGGACATCATGAGCGTTGCTCAGGGCACTCAGGAACGATTGCCCTTCCATATGGGGTGAACTGGCCTTGTCAACCACCGCTTCTGTTCCCATCCGCGCTGCCAGGGCATAGAAATTTCGCGCCTGCTGCGCCTGCCCTTCAAGTTCAGAAACGTAGCCCATGTTGTTGAGGGTAAAAGGATCGTCGGGGTCGAAGAGATACGCTTTGTAAAACAGCGATTTCGCCTTTTCCAGGTTGTTCTTGCGTATGGCCTCAACCCCCTCACGGTTGAGACGCTGGACCGGGGTCAGCTTGCTGCGCCTGGGCAGGGTGATTTTAAGGTCGGCGGCCTGGGCTGTTGACACCGCCCCAACCGCTCCTAAGCACAGGACAATCAGCCATCCCTTCCAAGCCATCGGGGAACCTTTCCGGTTGGTTCTTGAGTCAGTAGAGGCTTTCGCCGGTATTTAGGATGCTCCAGAACCGGAGACGTTGTTTCCTCTGAAAAAATTAGTTCCCCTGAGGCTACCCGCCGCCCCGGGCAGGCATCGAAACTGAGCTTCAGAACGGGTCGGAGGGCAGGGCTCAGGGCGAATATGAGGCAACTTCTTGCGCTGTTTTTGCTTACCGGACTTGCCTGTGCGCAGGGACCTTCGACAACGTCCTCCATGGCAGTCATAGGACCGACCCGGGATACATCAGTTCCAGTCAAACCTCCCCAGGACGGTGACCGCATGTGGCTCGATCTGCTGCCGCAGCCGCGGGGACAAACCACGCTGGTCGGAGGCACAGTCCGGCTTCTGGACCACGTTCGCGACCAGGTCACCGTGCGCGTCTTTGGCGGGCGCGACATGGTTGTCCTTTTCGATGATCGGACCCACTTCTTTCGCGACGGCTTGGCGGCCTCGCCCGGCGACCTGCAAATCGGCGCGCGAGTTTACCTGGATACGGCCATGGCCGGGTCTGGGATATTTGCCCGCAGCGTCCGCATTCTGACCCAAAGCGCTAATGGACAGAGCAACGGTCAATTGCAGAGTTATGACGCCGCCAGCGGCGACCTGGTTTTGCGCGACATGCTGGCCCCCGAGCCGGCGAATTTTCGCCTGGCTCCGGACGCTACCGTTCTGCGCGATGGCAAACCAGCTTCCCCCGCGGACCTGCGCCCCGGCTCGCTGGTCAGTCTCAAGTTCAGGCCGTCGGTAAAAGGTCCGGGAGTGGTGCGGGAAGTCACGATCCTGGCGGGGCCGGGAGAGACATTCACGTTCGCCGGCCGGATTTCGCACCTTGATCTTCATCTGGGGCTCCTGGTGCTGGTGGATCCGCAAAACTCGAAAAGCTACGACATCCACTTCGACCCTCAGATGAGCGGAGTGGAAGACCGCCTTCACGAAGGTGGCGACGTCACCGTGACAACAACCTTCGATGGCACTCAATATACGGCGAACTCAATCGTAGTCAACGCCACTCCGGCAAGTACGCAGTAGCAATTGCGTCAGGCCGGCTGCCGGGAGGCACACTCGCCCTCCGTCGGACGACAAACTGCAGTAAAGCAATAAAGAGGGGCAAACAGGACCGCCCGTTCAAGCTGGCAGGATGCCAGCTCTACACCAGCAACACGTTCAGGCGGAGATATGCCTGACCAAGAAGAGGTAAAGGATTTGCAATAAAGTGTCAGGTTTGCGGCCAACCGCATTCTGCTGACCGACATCGAACCGCTGTCCAGGATGCCCCGGGGCGGGGCTAAAGTGAAAATGCTCAAGCAGATGCAAACCAAAAAGACGGGTGAGTTGATGGCCCAAAGGTCTCTGCCACCGTCGGGCCGAACCACTCGCGGCACCCAGCGGCCACTACCTTCATTCTTTATCGTCGGGCCTCCCCGGACGGGGACCAGTTGGCTGCATGAAGTCCTAAGCAGGCACACCCTCTTGCCTTCTCCGACCAAGGAGACGCGTTTCTTCGATCTGCACTTTGACCGCGGGCTTGATTGGTACAACGCCCATTTCCCAACTTCGACGGCAGACCGGTTGGTGGGCGAGGTTGCGCCGACGTACTTTGCCTCGGCCCAGGCGCGTCAGCGAATCGCGGAGACCATCCCCAACGCAAAAGTAGTTTGCATCTTTCGGGATCCGGTCGAGCGGGTGGTGTCGCTTTACCGGCTGAAACGGGCATATGGAATGATTCCGTGGAGCTTCGAGGAAGCGATCGTCCGCGATTCTGAGATCATGGAATCCAGCAAGTACGGCGCCAACCTCAAAGCCTGGCTGCGTACTTTCAGCGCGGATCAGGTCCTGGCTACGGTTTACGACGATCTGCGCGACGAGCCGCAATCCTATCTCGACTCCGTGGCAGACTTTATCGGCATTCCACGATTCGAGCTTGCTCCTTCGCAGATCGGGCGCGTCTTCACCTCCGAGACCATGACCTACCCGCGAAATTACTATCGGACACGCAGCGCCACCGCCATGGCGGAGTGGCTCAAGCTGCGTCAGCTCGACACCGTAGTCGCAGCGGTCAAGAAATCGCCGCTCCTGAAGTTTGTCCTGGGCGGGGGTCCACCGTTTGCGAAGCTGCCCGCGGATCTCTCGCATAAGCTCTACGAACATTTTCGGCCGGAAGTGGAGGAACTTGAAGCTTTGCTCAATCGTGACTTTTCAGCATGGAAGTTGCCCTCACTGCAGACATCCCCGTCCCGCTGAGACCCGCTCGCGCGAGAAAACGGGCAGTTGCCGGTTGCCAGAAGATATTCGGGTGGATGCTTTTGCAATACCGGGACTGTCTACGGTGAATTACAGTATCCGGTGTATTGTGAATTCCGGCTGATGCAGTAGCCTGAAGCCCGAGACGGTGATGGCCCCAAGAATTCTTGTCGTTGATGACACACAGGCCATTCGGCGCTCTGTGCGCCTTCGTATCCAGAAAGAAACCGACTGGGTAATATGCGGTGAGGCCGAAAACGGAGAAGAGGCCATTGAGAGAGTTAAAGAACTCAGGCCCGATGTGGTTCTCCTGGATCTTTCAATGCCGGTGATGAACGGACTCGACGCTGCCCGGCATATCAAAGCGATCGCGCCTCACATTCGCATCCTCATGTTCACCCTGCACACCTATCCTCAGCTTTTGGACGAGGCCCGGAAGGTGGGCATTGAGAAAGTGCTCTCCAAAGCCGGCACGGCTGAGAGTGATCTCCTGCATGCCGTCCGCTCCATGTTGGCCAGCTAGCTGGTTTCTTCCCTTTTTGATTTGGGCGACGACCACGATGCGGCTTCGGTCCTGAGAACACTCAGGCTGTTGATGGCATCCGTCATGGCCTGGCTCTCCTCAGGGCTGCCGCCGTGGTTCATGGCGAATTCGCGCTTTCTGTTCTGGATCGCGGTCTGCGCGGCCTGAATGCGGTCTTCCATTTTCGACCCGTCGGTTTCAAGCAAAGCATCCCTGTAGGCTTTATGCCATTCATAGGTTGACATATGTGAACCTCGAACTTTGAAAGGATCGGCCTTCTGGTTTGCGCGTACCGCCCTCAGGGACTCGCGCTGTCGGTCTTCCACACGTAGAGGTTCTCTTCGTCGGCGACGGTCTCGATCACCAATCCCTCGCCCGTGGCCGCGCGGTGGACCGCTGATCGGAGGTTCGCCAGTCCGATCCCGCCTACGTCCGAGAATGGTATTTTCATCGCTGAGCCCGAGGGCAACGTCTTCAACTCGCGAAGAATGCCTTCTACCAGATCGTAGTGCTTTCCCCGTCTGCCCTTTTTAATGCCGGCAACGTTCACTTGCCGATATTTCAGAGCCGTTGTCGCGGTCTTGCTCTTGGGTCCATCGCTCATCACATGGCCCTTTCTGTTACGATACCATCATTTTTGTTATACGACAACTATACGTATATTATGCTAATACTCTACTGTCAAGTATTTTTGGCAATGTGACAATTGGCCGCTCCGGCGTTTACAGCACCGATAGACGAACTCCGTATTCTCACCTTTCTTTAGTGGCAAGGCTATGCTGTACGAGCGGCACAGATTATGGAGGCCAAGCCATGGTGAAACGCACAAGGGGCGCCCCGCCAGCGCGGCGGCGGCCGAACAGTTTGAGGGCGCTCTTGCCCAACTTAGTAATCGTGAGTGACCCCAGAACGTTGGCCCGGCTGAAGGCCGAGGCTGCGAAACAGAAACGAATCGCCGACGGCAACGCCACCAGAAATGGGTTTGAGGCTTAACGCCAGAACGAAAGGTCTCCCTGATCAAACCGGAAGCAAAATCTGGAGTTGGCACAAAAGAGAAAAAGGGGCCGCTTTCCGGCCCCACTTGCTGAACCACGCGCCCGGCCGGACGCGTTTATTTCACATGGATGGTCTTGCCGTCGGGGTCGAGCGTACCGTTGATGCGAACCTTTTTGCCCTCGTGGGGCTTGACCAGGTCCTGCCGGTCAACGTCAAAGGAAGTCCCGCTGGCGTCCTGTAACACGTACTTGTCCCCGGCCTTCACGATTGTGCCGGCGAAAGTCTGGACCTGCGCCTGCTGGGACTGGGCCTGGGAATCGGGCGCCGTCTGCTGGGCCGGTGGCTGCGAAGGTGACTTGGGCGATTGCGAATCAGCCTGCTGCGCATTGAGTTGAAGTCCGGACAGACCGAAACCGAGCAGCAGTCCCAGTGAGCATAATGAGTATGTGCGTTTAGTCATAGAATTCTCCCGAGAGATTTTTGCTTCTGAAGGGGAGGATGCATGTCGTTTGCCAAATCCAGTCCGGCTTCGGCTTTCTCGACGGTGGGAATAATTGGGCACTGCATTCTCATCGAGTTACCCGCGCGCAATGTCGGGCGCAGCGTTCCCCTACCCGAAACTGAGCTCAAACCTCAGGGACTTCCGTAGGGATTGAAGCCCTCAAGCTGAGAGCAAGTCGAGAAAACTTTTCCCGGTAGGAAAAACCTTCACGCCGCCGCAACGCCCGCGCTCTAATCAAAACTCGGTAATCTACTGTATTGTCATCGGACCGTGGACAGGTCACACTCCGTGAATCCCGACCCTTGGAGTTGGCTTATGCCCCACCTGACCTTGCAAGAAGTCATCGACCGCATCAACAGGAATTATCCTTCCTCCAGAAAGTCGCGGCCCGCCGAGGACCGAGGCAATGACCAGCCGCACCGTCCTGAATTTTACGTTCCACGCATAACCCGACGCTTACTCGGCCTCATGTTTGGCGCGTATTCGTCCTAAGTTCGTATTTTTCAAACCCCGTCGTTATTAGAAAGACAGCAGTCCGCGCAAGCCGCAAGAAACTTCTCAACTATCGAACCACAGCGTTGGAGCGGGATCGCATCCAAATCTACGGAATCAAATTTTGTGAGTTGGAGCAGTCATGGCAAACCAAGAATTAAGAGATCTTTATGTCGATGAACTGAAGGACCTTTACAACGCGGAAAATCAACTGGTGAAGGCGCTCCCCAAGCTGGCCAAAGCCAGTTCGTCGGACGAATTGCGAGCCGGCTTCGAGGAACACCTGGAACAGACCAAGGGACACGTCGAGCGTCTCGAACAGATATTCGAAATGCTCGGTGAAAGTCCGAAAGGCAAGAAATGTGCAGGTATGGAAGGTTTGGTAGAGGAGGGCTCGGAAGTCATGAAGGAAGACTTTGAAGGCGCGGTCATGGATGCCGCCCTCATCGGTGCCGCACAGCGCGTCGAGCACTATGAAATCGCCGCCTACGGTACTGCGCGTGCCCTGGCCGAGACCCTGGGAGAAAGCGACCACGTTTCTTTGCTGGAAGCGACCCTGTCTGAAGAAAAGGAAACGGACGCCAGACTCAGCGAACTGGCGGGAGAGATCAACCAGGAGGCACTTGGCGGAGATCGCATGCAACCCGATCGCGCCGAGGAGACGGGGAAAAAACGCGTCAAGCGAATTGCCTGACGGCACCCCAAAACCGCTCAAATCCAGCCCGCGGTCGGGATAACCGCCGCGGGCAGGATTCCTTATTTTCCTGGTTCGGAATCGGAGGACACTAACATGGCAACGGAGAAATCAGAAAAATGCGCGCATAGTCCCTGCCTTTGCGTTCCGGCAAAGGGAGAGAGATATTGCAGCGAACTGTGTAAAGAAGCCGGACCCGACGAAACGGAAATCGCCTGCGATTGCGGCCATCCGGCGTGCGCCCAGTAGACGGCAACCGAAAGCCGGTGTCTTCGGGCCGCCTGCTCCGCCACGACTTTGCGCGGCACCGCAAAATGGCGCCTCTGCCTATGTGCGGGTCCCCTGGTTGCTCAGCCGCGCCTGGAAGACTGGTTACCGTTGGAAGATTCCTTGGGCCTGGTGGCGCTCGCATCCGCTTCAATGGTGACGTCAACCTGGGCGCCGAGCTTTAGCGCCACCGGGTTGCCGTTTTCATCCTGTAGAGCATTCTCCACCCGAATCTCCCGATAAAGCTGGTCCGCGCCTTCGACCCCAATCTGCGCCTTCTCCGGTTCACTGGGATGCACCGAAGGGATGATTTTTTCCACGGTGCCGGGAAGTGTAACCGATGGCTTCTCAAGCTCTTCGTTGTTCTGTGTCGGTTTAGTCAAGCGGCCCCCATTTCTTGGAAATGAAAGTAGATGACCTTTTCCAACTCGTGGGTTTCTACCACGCTACGGACTCAACGACCTTTCCGCGATCTTCTTGGATGCCAGATTCGCCGATCGGGGTTTGCATCGCCCTGTGGAGAACCCACTCCGTAGCCATCCATACAGTATTGACCGTATTGACGCCGGCCAGTTCGTCCATAGATAAAAGAAATGATCTTTAATCAGTGATTTTGAATGAGCGCCGAGGATAGACGATCGGGGCCAGAGCGCTCTCGCTGCGGAAGCTGATCACCCCGACTGCGAGTCAATACGACGAAAATGGAGCCACGCTGATGAATCGCCTGCGCATTCTGGTTGCTGACGATCACGAGATCGTGCGTCGCGGACTCGTTTCTCTCATCAAGGGGCACCCCGAGTGGGAAGTCTGCGCTGAAGCTGACAATGGCCGGCAAGCGGTTGAGAAAGCCAAAGAATCGAGGCCGGACATCGCCATTCTGGATATTGGCATGCCCGTGCTTAACGGTCTCGAGGCCACCCGCCAGATCTTGCGCGAGACCCCTGCCACCCGGATCCTGATTCTTACAATCACGGACACTGATCAAGCGGTGCAGGCTGTGCTGGACGCAGGCGCTCGCGGCTTTCTTCTGAAATCGGATGCGGCGCGAGACCTGGTCACGGCCGTGGAGGCCCTGCAGCACAACAAGACGTTTTTTACCGCCCGGGTGGCGGAATTGGTGCTATCCGGCTTTCTCAACAAGACCCAGGGTTCATCGAAGGGCGGACCCACCTTGCCCGGCCTAACCGCTCGCGAGCGCGAAGTCGTACAACTGCTGGCGGAGGGAAAGTCAACCAAGGAAGTGGCCTGTCATCTCAACTTGAGCGTGAAAACGGCCGAGACCCACCGCAGCAACATCATGCGGAAGCTTGGGCTGCACTCGGTCAGCGAGTTGGTGCTATACGCAGTGCGGAACAGTATCGTACAGGTCGCCGTCGGCCCCGTCTCCGCGCCCGCTGCCGGAAACACGGTGGCCAAGCTTACGCCTTCGATGTCCTAAGCCAGAGCATCGCTTGGAAGCGCACGGCTTCCAGCCGCGCGAAAGATCCTCCCCAAGATGGCGTCGCTCAGTCCCTGTGGCAAGAGCCTGGTCCGCCTCCCGGCTGTTTCCCGTCCTCTAAAGACTTGTAAGACTTATAGCGCGGAACAATCCGCGTCCGGCCTTTGATTCGAGCGGCAAGCACCTTAGTCAGGCACCGATCCTGCTAGAGTATGGATCGTCGATTGCGGAAGCG
The DNA here is from genome assembly GCA_963803605.1 of Terriglobia bacterium. Lineage (GTDB taxonomy): Bacteria > Acidobacteriota > Terriglobia > Terriglobales > Acidobacteriaceae > JAIQFF01. The sequence goes on along the minus strand of CAWDNG010000012.1, from coordinate 509,689 downwards.
CATGCAGTCCGGTGACTGCCACGGTCTTCAAAACCGTCGGGCGGCGGGTTATCCCGTCGCCGGTGTGTTCGACTCGCACACGCTTCCGCCAAACATTGTCTTCCCTACCGTTGAGGACCAACTTTCCCACACCATCTCGTCGGTCACCACGTCACCACGACGTTGATGGCTTCGCTGCCCATTCGCCTGTCGGAAACCGCATCCATGTGCCGTCATGCTCTACTCCAGCAGTAGAATGGGTTGCGCAGGGCGACTTCGCCTGACTGGCGCATGAAGGAAATGACCGGCAATGACGACTTCGATCGGTTCCAGACCGGCGCAGCGAAGTATGCCGCCTACCTCGACACGCCCGAGGGTCGGCTGCGCCTCGACCTTGCCTTTGCCAATTTGCAGGACTTTCTGCCGCAGGCTACCCAGTCTCTGCATGCTCTGGATATTGGATGCGGTACCGGCGCCATGGCAGTACGCCTGGCGCGACTTGGCCTACATGTGACGTTGCTGGATGCGTCTTTACCGATGCTGGATTTGGCGAAACAGGCCGCGCGGGAAGCAGGAGTTACGGAGAGGATCACAATGAAACACGGCGTTGCCGCGGAACTGCCAACCTTGTTCCCCGCCGGCTCGCTTGATGTAATTGTTTGCCACAATATCCTTGAATATGTTGATGCCCCGTGTGCTGTATTGCGCAGTGCGGCCTGCGCCTTGCGAGGTCCGTCCAGCATGATCTCGGTGTTGGTGCGTGACCAGGCCGGTGAGGTGTTAAAGGCTGCAATAAAAGACGGTGACCTGGCCGCGGCCGAGCATAACCTCACCGCTGAGTGGGCACATGAGTCCCTGTACGGAGGCAGGGTGCGGCTGTTTACGGCAGAGAGCCTGCGGGCTATGCTGCACGAATCGTCGCTCGGGGTAACCGCCGAGCGTGGCGTGCGGGTCATGTCGGACTACCTGCCGCCGAAGGTTTCCCGAACCGATGAGTACGACCGGATTTTTGAGCTGGAGCGCAAGCTGGGCCAGCGGCCGGAGTTTGCCGCCGTCGCCCGCTACACGCAAATCCTGGCCCATCGCGCAGGTTCAATCACAGTAGGCCCGGTTATGAAGGACGACGAATGAATCCGGTGACGGCACAATCTTCGTCGTCCGCATCTCGCGTAATCGCACCGGATGCCGGTATCTCGCTAGGGCTCGGCCTTACCAACGAGTGTAACCTCGCCTGCGCCTTCTGCTACCGCGATCCAGCTCGCACGGATCGTCTCTCCCTGGATCAAGTGAAGGCAGTCATGGAACGCTTGCCCGTACGGTCGGTGAATCTCGGCACCGGTGAGAACGGCATGCATCCCGACTTCAAGGTAATCCTGGCCTACCTGCACACGAAACAGGTCAAACTCACGATTACTTCGAACGGTCATAGCGTTGCTGTTCTCGAAGACAACGAACTGCGGGCCTTCCATGACATCGAGTTCTCTCTCGATTACCCGACGCAAGAAGAACAGGATGCACAACGCGGAACTGGCAATTGGGAACTGATTCATCAGCAGGCAGAACGGTGTCTCCGGCTGCGTGTTCCCGTAACCATCATCGCCGTCATGATGAAGTCGAACTACCTGCGTTTAGCGGACGTTGCGCGAGCAGCCAAACGGTTAGACGCTCCCTTGCGAGTGAATGTGTACCAGGCCGTGCGATCGGACATCTATGCCCTGAGCTACGAAGAGTACTGGGAGGGCTTCCGTCGCCTCTTTGCCGAGACCGATGTAATCGCGATTGGCGAACCGCTGGTCCGCGCGATGGCGGGGCTTCCACCGCTGCAAGGCGGTTGTGGCGTGAGCACCGTGCGAGTAACGCCAAGAGCCACGACACAACCATGTGTCTATTGGCCAGGTCCAGGGGAGCCACTTTCAGATTTGATTTCCGCAGGCACCAACATTCTGAACTCAACACCCTTCGAGCAGGCACGGACACTCCCCGAAGCCTGCAATCCGTGCGAATTCCGCGAGTCGTGTCACGGGGGATGTGCCGGACGACGGCGCTTGCAAGGCGCGCTACTGGAGCCTGATTGTTACTGTCCGATCATTCGCGGCGAGCGGCCAGGGCTCGAGATCCGCATGGCCGCAAATCGCGATCTGCCTAAGCTGAGCAGTTCCTGCACGACTGTGGTGATCGCCAGGTAGTCTGACGCGCTGCTGAATGGGCAGAAGGGGCACATTCTTTGCTACTATCCCGGCATGGCCGTCGACGACCTATCAAAGGTGATTGCTGAGCCAGGACTTTCGCTGAGAATCCAAGGGCCGGTGCCTTTACCGGCACGCCCTGGGAGGGACACTTAGTAACGTGCAGGATCAAAAGCCTTTTGAAGAAACATACCCGCGTCGTCGGGAATTTAAGAAATTTCTAGACGCCTCAAATGAGGAATCGGAGCGCGGCCTTGCTCTAATATGCGCTGCGATGCTCGATGATCTGCTTCAAAAAATCAATACGGGCGTTTCTATTCGCTCATGAAGAAACGGCACGATTGCTGGATGGATTTAACGCTCCGCTCGGAACGTTATCTGCGCGAGCCCTCGCTGCGTTCGCTCTTGGCGTGTTGTCGGAAAGGGAATATCGTGAGTGCGAGAAGCTCCGCAAAATAAGGAATATTTTCGCGCACAACATTCATGCTTCCTTGAGTGATCAAAATGTTACAGACCTTTGCGCAAATCTGGAATTTGCAGCTAAGGATTATGATCAGGTACGTGTCGGTTCGAGGGGTCAATATGCAACAGCGGCAACTGCCCTCATTCTTACTCTTACGAATCGTCCACACTATGCGGGTCTGCGGCGACTTAAATACAGTAACTGGCCGTACTGAAAAAGCGCTAGGGTGGTTTTGAGTGGGGAAGCTACTCCGCATCAATCTCCGGAAAAAGCTGTGCCACAGTCTTCATGGGCATGAAGAGCCGATTCGGACGATTTGGAATATCGATGAAGCCATAGCGCCCGTAGAAGGCGCGCGCGTTTTCGTCGATGGCGTCCACCACCACGGCGACTGAGGCGATGTTCCTGCTGTGCTCCAGCGCTCTTTTCAGGGCCCCCATGAGCAGCAGTTCCCCGAGACCACTTCCCTTGAACTGCTTGCTTCTCGCCAATCGTCCGAGCAACGTGGCGGGCAGCTTATCGTACCTGGGCAGGTGCAACCGTTGAACCAATTCAGGAGGCAATTCACCGGCCTCGATCGCGTACTGCGAAAGCGTGTAATAACCCGCGATAGTCTTGCCATCAGGAGTCAGGACATAGACAGCGGCAACTCGCTTCCTGATTTCCTGAGTCGCGCGCTCCTTCAGATATCGATCAAGCCAGTCCTGCTCGCATGAAAAAGCCGCTCGATCATATTTTTTATTGTCGAGCGGCTCGAATCGAAGTCTGGGTTTTTTGGGGACGGGACGATCTGCCAACTACGCGATCTCCTCTTTCAACCTCCGCGCCGCTGCAATCGCCTTCTCGTTTGGCTGGGGCGGATTCAGGAGCGCTTCTACAAACACTCGTTTGGCCTCTTCGTTCAGTGTCAGAACTTCATGCTCACGGATAGTATTCAGGGCAGCGTGTCTCGTTGCCGTTCGAATAAAATCTGAAGCGGAGGTGCCGCTTAAGCTCGCTGCGGTTTCAATCATTTCTTTCTCTTCCCGCGTGACACGAGCGTCCAAACGCTCATCCCGCATGACAGTTGCAGTCGGCATGATCCACCTAGTCATCCCAATGTACGACAATTTGCCGCACATGTCAACTGTATACTGGTAACCACTTTATTATTAAGTAGGTTACGGTATCCGTTTACGTCGCAATAGCAGATCCCTCCACTCCACAGATCGTCGCTTTGCGATAATCTGCTCCGGTTGGGAAGACAGAATTGAGAAACACCCCACGCAACCCAAAACCTGGGATTGAGTGGGCCACTTGCGAAGCCATGGCCGCCTTACCGTAGGCGGCGCAGAACCCTTGACGGAGGGCACAAAATAAATAATAGGAGCCGGTCAAAGGCTGGCTAAAGCGGGTGAGCGCATCGCGCGTGCCGGTGACGAGGCCGGCCATGCTTTCCAACATACTGGAAAGCCGCTTCTGGTCCGCGCTGAATCCAACGAACATGGTGCCATGCTCTTCGACTCTTCCGTACGGAACTCCTTCGGGCAAGAGTGCCGCCGCGGGAGCGTCGAGTAGCGTGGGGTTCTCAGAGCCATCGATGAAGCCGGTAAGATCGCGATCGTGCCGGTAAGGCCAACTGGAGGTTTCCTCCGCCAGCGTTGCTAAGCCTGCGAGGTCATGGATGACCGAGCGGGCCATATCAAAGATGACGTCATAAGCGCTGCCGGACAGCCATACCAGCGCATCGTGCTGCGTGCTCGGCATTACGAATCCTTCTGTGCCCCGTATTTCTTTGTTAAAGCCCTCCACGCCCGGCGGGGCATCGTCCGGGAACAATATCGCGCCATAGCTCAGGCCGAAAACCGATAGCGAAGTTCACTCCTCCTGTTGTGGTCCGCGGTTCACGGATCGAAGACATGGCAGAGGCGAACGGTCGCCGATTTTTCGCGGCCAGAAGGTCGAACTCCAGGTACGCGTGGGAAGAAGTTCCAAGAGCGAAGATCCCAGCCTGGGGCGTGTACATCCGCGCATTGTATCGAGCACACGTCCATCCTGCTCCACGCGGAGGCGAACTCTTACGTAAGCCGGTGCCGCAGCTAAAACTCACTTCGTTCCGTGAGCGGACTTATTGGGCGGGCATCCACTTATCCGAGCCCGTCAGCTTGATCGCCACGTCCGAGATAAAGATGTGCAGGGGCTTGCCATCGGCGAAGCCGCGATGCTCGGTTGAGAACAGTATTGGGCCTGCCTTTTTGTAGCCTGCCCAGGTTGCGAGCACGCGGCTCGGCGGCCTGGCCCCGCCGCGGATGTAAACAAAGTACACGACGCGGTTGTCCTTGCCGACGTAGAGGTCCCAGGTGTCGCCGGGCGTGTAGCCGCCATCCGCGGGATACTTTATGGGGAGTAGCTCGGCCGTGCCGGGGCCCAATGGCAGATTAAACTTGCCCTGATCGATCGCGCTGGCGCTCTTGTCCCAGTAAGCATGGAACGGGAACAGCGTCCAATAATTGTCGTTGATGAAACTCGGGTCGATCTGATTTTTCACGGCGTCGGATTGGGTGCCGAGGTCTGTGCGCACGTAGGAAACCTTGACCGGCTTGCCGTCTTTGTCCGTTCCTTCGAAGGTAACCTTGTTGGTCTTGGGCTCCCACTCCCACTTGTGAGCGGCTTTGAAGAGGCCAGTAATCTCTCCGTTCCAGGTGTAGCGGATGCCCTCAACCTTGTCCCACGAATCGATACCGAAGGTCTTGGCGACTTGATCGAGAAGGGGCGCGCGCTGCGGCGCCTGCGCCCAGGAGTTTGCAGCAAGAACCAGCACTCCGCAAAGCAGGAGACCCCGTGTGGTTGAACGGCGACCGTTCTTCATAGAGTTCGCTCCTCGGTGAATTGAACGAATGTTCTGTAGGATGACGGTGTAGGGCTCCCGGATACAGTAATACTGCTCGAAGCACCGAACTTCACGCGCCTACTCGGTTGAGCAGTGAGGCGCGGGACTGCGCGATCCGACGCCAGCCGACAATTACGGCGGCCAGCGCGAGGCATCCGTACTCGACCAGCATGACCCAGCCCGGAAGCGCCCCCCACGGATGTCCAAGTGCGCGCAAGTGCCATTGGACGTATGTGGCGACAATGCTCACGGTCCAGAGGGCGAGCAGCAGCGTCGAGGCCGACGTCAGAAATGGCAGCAGCCAGAGAAGATACCATGGGAATACGGCGGGGGCACACAAGAGCGATGCTGCCATGGGCCAGGCAAACTCAAAACCTTGAACCACCCTTCGACTTCGCTCAGGGCAGGCTCCGGACACAGAGTCACACAGAGAAGATGCCACAGCCCTTCCTCTGCGTGACTCTGTGGTTAAGGTTCGTTGGTCCGGCGACAACTCAGACTCTCTGATTCTCAGCCAGGTTGCAGTCACTAATCCGGCGAGCACTGCGAGGCCTACCAGCAGTTGCGGCGGCGCCACTTGATCGAGTGCCGCAAACACGGGACCATTGAAGCGAAAAGTCTGCACGTACGTACCCAGCGAGCCGATCGGAATGCGGCCATGACTTAGAAATGGCAGGTACAGGAGCACGACCACGGCTGCCGCCAGCGCCGCGTCGCGAATGCGAACCCGTTTCCAGTAGAGCGGCAGCAGTACGACCGGCAGAAATTTTACGGATATCGCCAGCCCAAGTGCAACGGCCGCTGTCGCCCGCCATCGGCGCACAAGTGCGGCGGCGGAGACCACCAACAATAGCGCGCCCAGAATGTCAATGTGACCGCTTCCCGCCACCTCAATGGCCAATAACGGGTTCCAGGCAAATGCCAGAACCAGGTGCGCTCCCTGCCGGGTGCAACGAAACAGATCCAGCAACACGAAAACAATTGCAATCTCGCAAACCACAAACGCCACTTTGAATGCAAAGGTGGACTCCTGAATCGCAGTTACGGCGCGGAAGAATAACTGCGCCCCCGCCGGATAAGGGCTTGGTAAATCCGGGTTATTCAAGCTTCGGGTCTCCGGAGTATGCAGGGCTTGAGCGGCAGGATCGCTGGGAACGACGAGATAGGGGTTGAATCCGAGCCTCTGCAGGCGGCCATCCCAGACGTAGCGACGAATATCGTCATCGGCGCTCGGGGGCAGCCGAAGAAATTCAATGTGCCACACCGCAGCCAGGACGAGTCCAATGACGACAACCCGCCGGGAAAACGTGGCGCCCCGCCCGCCGAAAAACTCACGGATCGCCAAGAGGTATGCGATGCCGGCAACCGTCAGCGAGGCCATGAAGTATGGCCCACCTCGATCGTCGAAGTGGCGTGAGCAGATGGTCAGGGCCACGCACAACGTGGCGCCGAGTATGTACACTCTCTGCGCGGAAGTGGTCTTCACTATTACTATTACAATTCTCCTGTGCCCGTCCGATGTACCGAGCGAGATCGCGCCACCGCGAGCTCCCACTCTCTAAGCCAGGCCGCCGCGCGGGGCGCCCTTGCCGGAGCCAGCCGCAACTCCGCAGCCAACCGAGTCAGATCATCAGCTACGTCAATATCGTAAAAAGGAGCTGCAAAGCCTACGGTCAGCTGAAGCGCTCGGGCGCGCGAGAGGAGCCTCTCCAGCGCGCTGCTGGTACCCATTCCGTCGCCCGCGAAAAGCGTGGGATGAGAAGCCGTTGCTCCGACCAGATAGTAGCCTCCGTCGCGGGTTGGTCCAACGACCACGTCATGTGCCGTCAGTGTTTCGAACGCGTCCTCGAGAACAGAACGCGGAAGGTGTGGACTGTCGCTGTTGAAGGCAATGGTGCGTCGGTGGTCACCCGCGAAGTGCGCAAATACCGAAGTGAGGCCGGCGGCAAGGCCTTGACCTTTCTGCGCAACTACGCTCACCTCGTTGCCTGCCCATTGCGCCAGCTCGTTTACGTCCGGCTCGGGGCACATGATGGCGACTTCCACATCGCCCAATGACAGCGCCAGCGCCAGCGTGTCTTCCAGAAGACAGCAATAGAAAGCGGTGACAGCCTCGGGAGAAAGGCTGGGCGCCAGCCGGGTCTTGACCGCGCCCGGTCGGGGTGCCTTTGCCATCACAACGAGTGTTCGCCCCCCGCTGGGCGCATGTGCTTTATGCTCGCTGAAGAATTCCATGGCAGATTGCTTTTGGGAGGCGGTCGATCAAGCCAGTCGGCCCGCTTGCTGCCCCATTTTAAATTCGCGTACTTCGCGAAATTTAGAGAGGGGGCTTTCGCTTAGCCTTCGGTTTGCTTTTGCCCTGGTTCTTGGGACTGAGATTGAGCGCAACGGCCGCGCGGATGAGGTCCTTCAAGGCGGCCTCGTTGATCTTCCCGCCTTGGTGAATATCGATGGCGCGCCTGACATTCCCCTCGAGGCTGGAGTTGAATAGGCCGGAAGGGTCCGGCAACGCAGCGCCCTTGGCGAATGTCATCTTCACGACGTTCTTGTACGTCTCTCCCGTGCAGACGATGCCGCCATGGGACCAGACGGGCACCCCCGGCGATGCCGCCTTGGCCCACTTCCACTCTTCGACGATCTCAGGGTCTGCCTGGTGTACGATTCCGCGCACTTTGGCCAGCGTCTTCCCGCGCCAGTCCCCAAGTTCCTTCACTTTCTGGTCGATGAATGCAGAGGCAGATTCCACCAAGACAGTCCTTTCCTGTAGAGTTGCCAACTCCCGCACCTAATTTAGCTGCGCCCGGCATAACCTGCAACCTCAGCCAGGGAAAGACGGGTGGACCATTCCAGGTTTGGCGTTCTTTGCGAAATTTAGAGTGGGAAGACGGCCTACTTGAGCCCGGCTTTTGGCTTGAGTGTGCCACCCGCCCTGCCTTTTCTTTACACGACTGTCGATTTCGCCCGCCGCCGAACGACTATAAGTTGAGAGCAGTTCCAGTTGGAGGAAACGATGAAATTCATATGTCTTGGATACCTCGACGAAAAGAAATGGAAAGCGATGTCAGAAACCGAGCAGAAGGCGTTCATGGAGGCGTGCTTTGCCCATGACGATGTACTGCGCCAGGGCGGACACGTTACCGGGGGCGAGGCGCTGGAACGCCCCCAGAATGCCGCCACTTTGCGGTTTAAGGAGGGCAAAGTGATTGTTACTGACGGCCCGTATGCAGAGACGAAGGAGCAGGTGGCTGGCATCCTGTTCCTCGAGGCCAGAGACCGGAAACATGCAATCGAGTTGCTCTCCAAACATCCGGGGCTGCGCGTCGGCCCCTTCGAAATTCGGGCGCAGGATGAGGCAGTTACAGCGGAGTTCGAGGCGTGGAATCAGGGCCGCAAGAGGAATTAATCGCCACGTTGCGGGGCGCGGAATCGATCAGCGCGCGGCTTGTCGCAGGAGCGCTTTGAACACATCCTCGTCGATTTCGGAGGGCTTGCGCACCTTGACGTGGCGAACGTACTGGCCATTGCCTTCGAGAAGACCCCGTGGGTCCTTTAGCGCGGAGCCGCGTAAAAAGCCGAACTGGACGTGGTCGGGCGCCGAGTACATGTAAGAGACAGGCACCTTCCCCTTAACCCAGCAGCCGTTGCCCCACTTTACCGACTCCTCGGGGCTCCACGCGCTTCACAAAGCGGCGAAGCGCGCGGATGATCGAGCGGTTCTTGGGCGGCTGGTCATCCAGATAGTCGTCAAAGCTGGCGTACTTTTTCATCTTCATCGGTCACTCCTGGGCGCTAACTAACTAATAAGGATTCGCCGTTGATATCGCGCGTCTCACAGAAGGATTCTAAAGGTAAGCCATTTCGGTTTCTCAAACAAGAAGAGGCGGTGTGCGCACGAGAGCTCCGCCCGAAACCAGTCGGGAAGCCGAGGAGGTGGGTGAACGCCTCCGTCACCTGCGGCCGCGCGGTGGCGCCCGGGGCCGTCAAGACCCGTGGATTGGCGTGCTACGATGACGTGGCACGCGCAGTTGCAGGGAGGGAACGAAGTTGCCGGAGCGATCAGGAACGCTCGCTGACGATCCGTTCGGTGGCCGGCACCCAACGAGTCACGAGCGGATGACGGGACTGCCCTGGGATGCGTCGTACCACCACGGCATAGCGCCGTGGGATATCGGCCGGCCGCAGCCAGCAGTCGCGCGTTTTGGCATCTGCCGGCGGATTCGCCGGAGCGGTGCTCGATGCGGGCTGCGGGACCGGTGAGAACGCTCTGCACATCGCCTCGCTCGGATTGTCGGTTCTGGGCGTTGATGTGGCTGAGACGGCACTGGCGATCGCCCGAGAAAAGGCTCGAGAGAGATCCAAAGACCGCGGGATCGAGACTGAGTTCGTTGCGGCGGACGCCTTCCAGTTGGCGCGTCTGGGGCGCATGTTTAAGACGGTGCTGGATTGCGGACTGTTCCACACCTTCGACGGCGACGAGCGGCCACGATACGTGGCGACTCTGGCGTCGGTGACCGAGCGCGGTGGAACCCTATATGTGTTGTGCTTCAGTGACCGTGGTCCCGACACCGGCCCGCACCCCATCCGTGAGGAAGAGCTGAGAGAGGCGTTCAACCCCAGCAATGGATGGAATGTCGCCGCCATCGAACCAGACCGGATTCAGACCAGGTTCCACGACGACGGCGCACCGGCCTGGTTCGCGACCATCAAACGGATCTAGGGTGCGGGGACTGGCCGGCGGTCCGCCAATTCGCATCAGAGCCTGGGGGGGCGCCGCGTGGACAATAGATGGCCGAGGAGTAGAATCGCAGCGACTCCACGGAGGAGCCATCCATTGACAAAAACAATCGCTATCGCTGTGATCACCCTGCTCTGTTGTCTCACTCTAACCACTAACCTTCAAGCCCAGGCTGGCGGCGATGTCGCCCAGCAGATCAAGCAACTGCAACAGGAATCCAGAAATGCGCAAATGAAGAACGATGCGTCGTGGGCACAACAGCATTTGGCCGATGGATTCATGTCAGGAAACAGCTGGGGAGCCTGGGAGACGAGGGACGAATTCATCAAGGACTTGCAGAACAAGACAACCAAGTGGAAGAGCGGGGAGATCAGCGATCTGCATGTGGCTACCTTCGGTGCAAATGTCGCAGTTTCGCATTACGCGTTTACCTACGACGCGGACTTTAACGGAACGCATCGGGCGCGAACAGTCCTGTGCAGCGATACCTGGATCAACGATTCTGGTACATGGAAAATTGCTGCGACCCATTGTTCGTTAGTGAAGGGCATGTAGCGCCAATTCAACGAACGCCGGATTACACCGGTGACAGGTGGTTCACTCAAGCCCGGTTTAGCTTAAGTAGGACGCAGACCGGACGAACCGGCGTTCGGAATTTCACGCGGGAACGGCTATTTCCGGCAGTGAGTGTCGCCCCGGCCTCTGTAGGATTAATTCCATGTTGGTTGTACCTGCGCCTCAACACCGACGTCGAAGGAAATGTGCCACCCGCCAAAATCAAAGCAATGCCAAACTCGAAGTACAAACTTACAGCCTCAGCCATCCACGGAACCCTCTGGCGGCATAGTAAGATTCTGCGCCGTTGTGATACAGGAAAACCGTATCGAACCGGCGATCGCAAAAAAGGGCGCCACCGAGTTTTCTGATCGCAGGAGGTGTTTTCACCCAGCTCGAGGTTTTCGTATCGAACTCGCCGAGTTTCTGTAACTCTCGATACTGTTCTTCCGTCAAAAGCTCGATGCCCATGGCGGCGGCCATATCCATCGCGCTGTCTTTGGGCTTATGTTCTTTTCTTGACTCCAGGGCTTCACGGTCGTAGCAAACACTTCTGCGGCCTTTCGGACTTTCTGGTGAACAATCATAAAAAATGTATTCGCCCGTCTTTTTGTCATGACCAACCACATCCGGTTCACCGCCAGTTCTTTCCATTTCGTTCAGCGACCACAGTTTTTCAGTATTGGCTGTGAGCTTTGCCTGTATTTCAGCCCATACAAGACCTTTGTGGCGGTTCATGCTTTTCTCGAAACGGGCTTGCAAGGTACGAAGGAGCTCTTCAGCTTGTTTTCTGGGAAGGGTCAGGTTTGACATAGTTTCATCCACTAAGGCACAAGGATGGGGCATCCTGTATGACTGCTACGCCCCGATTCACGACTTCTGCGCCGGCTGAGGCGGCCAGTCGGGTGTTTCAACCCCGAACTGCCTGGCGTACTCCGCGTTCAATCGCTGCCAGCCGAACTTCATGGCCTCGGGGCCGGCGATGCGCCCAATCGGAGTTCCGCCGAGCAGGTTATCCAGAACATCGAAGCAGATGTGCCACCCGGCAGCGCCCATGGCGATGAAGCGGTGACCGATGTTGGTCCACAGCGTCAGGCGCGTCCCGTCACCCAAAGCTTCGAGCTCCCACCGCATATCGAAGCCGCCCCACTTGTACTCAAGCAGCTCAGGAGCGTCGGCTCGCGTCACTTTTGTTTCGGTAATGTGGGGCACAGGCGCTCCCACTGTGGTGAGCTTCACCGTATTTCCAAGCGTACCCAGACTGCCATCCGCGTCAAACGGAGCCCACTCGCGCAGATGCGCCGGGTCGGTGAGCGCCTGCCAGACTTTTTCCGGCGAGTGGCGCAGTTCCCGGACGAGAATGAGCGTCCACCTCTCTTCACCGTTTTGCCCCAGGCTTTTTTGTACCTGCGCCCCGATGGCGGGACCTGGTGCATACTGCGCGCGATTGGTCATCTATTTCTCCTTACAGCCATGCCCCGTCATTGAGACCCGTCGTTGGTCGTTAGTCGTTGGTCGTTCGCAACATGGATTTTGTCCAACGACCAATGACCAACGGCCATGACAGATTGGGCGCGCGATCCTGCTGCACGTCCGCCCTACGAGCGCATCAACTGCGTGATCTGAATGCGGTTGCCGCAGGTGTCGTTCAGCATGGCAATGGTCGAGCCGGTCACGTCGGTGGGCGGCATGATGAACTCGGCGCCACGCGCCTTGATTCGCTCGTAGTCGCCCTTCACGTCATCGGTGAAAAACATCATTGCGGGTTGGCTTTGCTGGAACAGGGCCTGCTGGCAGGCTTTGGCCGCCGGATTGTTGTTCAGCGCCAGCTGCAGCTCAGTGCCGTCTGGCTCCTCGGGCGAGGCCACGGTCACCCAGCGATATGGCCCCTGCGAAAAGTCCGTCTTCTTTGCAAACCCGAGCACCTCCGTATAGAAGCGCAGGGCCTTCTCCTGGTCGTCCACGTATAAGCTGGCAACTTTGATCTTCATTCCGTTTCTCTTTTCTCACGTTCGCGGTTTGGGCCGCGTCGTTTTCTCCTTAGTCTTCCTTTTGGTTGATGTCGCTGATCCATGCGCGCGTTGCTCCATGCGGTCGAGGTGGCGTTCGAGAGCATCAATGTGAACCGACCAGAAGCGGCGGAACTGCGCCAGCCATGCATCCAACTCCTGAAGTGGTTCAGGTTTCAGCCGGTAGAGACGGCGCTGCGCGTCCGCGGTGGATTCCACAAAACCGGCCTCGCGCAGCACTCGCAGGTGCTTGGACACGGTCGGCTGCGGCATATGAAGCTGACGCTCGATCTCTCCTACCGACTGTTGTGACGAAACCAGGAGGCCCAGTATCGCGCGGCGGTTCGGCTCCGCAATGACCTCGAAGACAGATTCCATTCCTTTAATATACCCCACAGGGCATATACGTGTCAAGGCATATTAAGGGATGCACTCCGAGCCGGGGGTCCGCGGGGGAATCCGCTTCCTCTGAACCTACGCCCGCCGTTGCGTCCCAGCCTATCGATGACGGAAGGAGTAGCGCACGATCAGGCTGAGAATGAACCAGGCGGCGCCGACGGTGCCCTTCAGCGTGCCGCTGATCTTCGATTTTCCGATACGCGGGTAGTAGCTCACCGGGACTTCAACCACGCGGAATCCAGCCAGGACGCCTTTCAGAATCATCTCAACCGCCCAGCCATAGGTGGCCTCTTCGAGCGCGAGCGCGCGGAGGACATCGGCGCGGCCCGCGCGAAAGGGGCCGAGGTCGCTAATGTTTAGACCATAAAGCCCCTTAATCAGGCGGGCGGCGACACGATTCCCAAAAGCCTGATGCCAAGGCAATGCTCCGGCGGAATGCCGCCGCTGCAAGCGGGAACCGAGCGTGATGTCCGCGCGCCCCTCCGTGATTGGGGCTAAAAGAATCGGCAATTCGGAGGGTCGGTCGCTGTAGTCGCCGTCAAGGAACACAACTACGTCGGGGGAATTTGCCGTGGCCAGACCCGTGAGGCACGCGCGCCCATAGCCGCGGCGCGGTTCCTGAACGACGCGGGCTCCCATTTTTGCGGCGATTTCGGGAGTCCCGTCATTCGAGTTGCTGTCCACGACGATGATTTCCGTCGTGAGATCGGACGGGAGATCCGCTAAGACGAGCGCAATCGACTGCGCTTCATTGTGGGTGGGGATGATGACGGACACGCGCACGTGATCGTGATTCAAGCGATCTTCATTCAGGTGACCCCGCCCCATCACCACCACGGAGAAGATGGCCGGCGTTGCGAGAGCCACGCGTCCACGCCCCACTTGCGGCCGGCGCGTCCGATCGCGAGTCCAAGGCACGCCATCACCGGAACCAGCAGTTCCCAAATCCACGAGGTGCCAAACTCTGAAACCCAAAGGCTGCCGAGAAACAGGAAAGCTACAAATGCGGCCGGCCGGGTACACAGACCGATGACGAGCAAAATACCGAGAGAGATCTCGGTGAGACCCTGCATGGGAGCGGCGATCGCGGCGTGGCTTGCCGCCAGGCCCATCACCGCCTTCCAGGCGGCCGGGGCGTGGCTCGCCTTGAGATAGTAATTGATGAGACCCGCGTAACCTGCCACTGTGTACAGACCTTTCCCCAGATTCTCAAAGAACACCCACACGAACATTGCGCCAATGGTCACGCGTACGATTGCCAAGCCGCTTGCCGCTTGCGGCAGGGAGGCCGCTGTGGTTGCGTCACTTCGCGGTGAGGTTGTGGTCGTTGCCATAGTGAACCTCGTCCAGTGGATGCTATACCAGAGATTGCCTTCCTCGATAGTGGCTGCCTTCACCACGGAGGCACGGAGTCACGGAGAAGACCTTGGACCTGAGACCCTGCGAGTGTGAGGCTTTGCCAGGCACTTTGGTTTTTCTGTGTCTCTGTGCCTCCATAGTGAAAAACTAACTTAAAGCGACCACCCTTCAGGGCTGTCATGACAGCTCGCGTGGGCTACTGGTAAAATCTCGATCCATGTTTGCCGATTAAGGAGTGCCTTCATGAAGCTGCGATTTCTCTCGTCGTTGCTGCTGCTCACTTTTCCAGTATGCCAGTTGGCCGCCCAGACCAGTTCGAATCACCAGAAATTTAGCCCGCCAGCCCGCACCTTTCGCTTCACCTACAATTTCACGGTGAAGGATATTCCCTCTGGAGCGAAACGAGTACGCGTCTGGGTTCCGGTCCCGCAGACTGACCAGCACCAGACGGTGCGGGTTCTGGCGGTCAAGGCTCCGGTGAAAACTCGGATGACGCAGGAACCCGAGTACGGCAACCGGATGATGTATGCCGAGATCCAGAATCCGGCTGCGGGTAAGGCCGAGTTCACTCTCGAGTACCAGATCAAGCGCCGCGAATACTCGCGGGGTGATTACGCGCAGCTCAAGCGAATCGATCAGAGGCCGAGCGTCGTGCTCGCGTCGATGAACCGCCTGATCGAGCCTGACAGTCTGATTCCCACGGATGGCAGGATCAAGCAGCTGGCGGTTGAAGTAACCGGATCGCGGAGCGGTACGGTGGCAAAGGCCAAGGCTGCCTATGATTACCTCTTCACCACTATGCGATACGACAAGACGGGTTCAGGATGGGGGCGCGGGGACGCGGTGTGGGCCTGTGACTCCAAGCACGGCAACTGTACAGACTTCCATTCTCCGTTCATCGGCATGATGCGGGCGGACGGGATTCCGGCCCGCTTCGACATCGGCTTCCCCTTGCCCGAAAACAAGGACAAAGGAGATATCTCCGGTTATCACTGCTGGGCTGAGTTCCATGCGTCTAAAACCGGCTGGGTACCCGTTGACATCTCAGAGGCATGGAAAGCCAAGGAGAAAGAAGATTATTTCTTTGGCAGCGTTGACGCCAATCGCGTGCAGTTCTCCACTGGCCGCGACATCGCGCTGGCTCCCAAGCAGGACGGTCCAGCGCTCAACTACTTCGTCTACCCGTATGTCGAAGTCGACGGTAAGGCGTACGATAAGCTCGACAAGCAGTTCAGTTTCGAGGAAGTAAAA
The DNA here is from genome assembly GCA_963803605.1 of Terriglobia bacterium. Lineage (GTDB taxonomy): Bacteria > Acidobacteriota > Terriglobia > Terriglobales > Acidobacteriaceae > JAIQFF01. The sequence continues at coordinate 493,884 of CAWDNG010000012.1, read as the reverse complement.
ACTTCGGAGTGAAGCTGCGAGTTTGAAGGAGGATTCGATGAACCGAATAGGACTGACTCTCTGTCTAATCGGCTTCGGCTGGGTCCTGGCGGGGCAGACGAATCAAACGGCTGGGCGCAAGACGATAGTTGGTAGTTACCATCTCGAGAAAATTCACGGTTCTGCAATCGGCAGCATGGTAATGCGGGGGACTGATTTTAGCTTCCACGACTCCGCGCACGATTCAGTGATCAACTGCCGCGGCGATTGCGAACTTGAAGTTGGAACAGTACTGCTGCAGGCAGGTGAAGTGCATTTTCATGCCAGGACGGGCGAAGCCGAGGCCCGCGAGAATGTGAGAATCAAGGTACTACCAGTAGGGGGCGGGACCCGAGTGCCATGAGACTTCGGTTTCAGATCACTTTCGAGGAAGTTTTTCCGTGGCCAGCTTTTCATCGAGCAAAGTAAGAAATCCGGTCAGCAGCCGGTAGCTGTCGAAGTAGTCCTGTTTGGCCTCATATTGCTTACGGGCTGAGCCGGCAGCAGGGCGCCAATGAACACGAACGCAGCCGATCGCAAAACTTGGAGCCACACTTCCCTCTCAACCAGCATCTTACATGTAGATAGCGCTTTGATCTTACAAGCGTTGATTCTGCATCTCTGCGCCCATGGACCCGCCACCGAAGCGCGATTCTTCGTTCTTCCTGAACTGGTATAAAATCTTCCTTTACTCAATCGCGACACTGGTCGCGGCGCCGTTCGCACTACATGAGGCTTTTCCGGTGTTTGGATTTCCAAGGCAAGGGCCTGTGAACAAACGAGTATCAGAACGGACGCAAACCCAACTGGCATTTGGCGCGGCGGTAATTCTGCTGGTGGTAAGCGCGCTGGCTGCTTACGCCACGGTGGCGCGGCTCCGCGTCGCGGAGCGCTGGGTCGGCCACACCCGCGACGTGCAAAACTCACTGGCTGATCTGAACAACGTCAGTGCGCGGGCGGGACGGGCGCGCACCCAGTATGTTGACACCGGTGACGACGACTTCTTAAAGGACTACCAATCGGCAGCCGCCGACATCCCCTCGAAGATGCAGTTGATCGAGCGCTTACTGGCTGACAATCCCGAGCAATCGGACCTTCTGAGACGCCTGGACAGCGTAAACAGCCACAGGTTGGAACTGCTGAACCAGTCGGTGCAGTTGAAGCGCAGCGGTTCTGCGGATGCGCGGGAACAGGCGCGCCTACGACAGGAGATTCTCGATGCCTCCACCGAAGCCGACACGTTGCTGCAGACGATGCAAAACAAAGAACAACTCCTTTTGGATACGCGCCGGGAACGATCCGAACGGTTATTCCAGATTACAGCGTACATCCTGTGCGCTACCTTCGTCGTGGCCCTGGGACTGTTTTTCTTTCACTATCGTTTGCTGAACACCGAATTGAACGCGAGGGAGCAGGCGGAAGCGTCCTTGCGCGCCCTCAGCGTGCGCTTGCTGGAGCTGCAGGACCAGGAACGAAGGAAATTCTCCCGCGAACTTCACGATAGCCTGGGGCAATACTTGGTGGGAGTAAAGATGAACCTGACCATGCTGGGCAACTCGGTGCCGCCCAATCCCCTGATTGCAGAATGCATCAAGCTGCTGGACCAGGCCATGGCCGAGACCCGCACCATCTCCCATTTACTGCATCCGCCCTTGTTGGACGAGGCCGGTTTCGCTTCTGCCGCGCGTTGGTATGTGGAAGGTTTCGCGAAACGCAGCGGCATTCAAACCACTCTGCAAATGCCGGAGGACCTCGGCCGCTTGTCCAGTTCTCTGGAGCTGGCTCTGTTCCGCGTCCTGCAGGAGAGCCTGACCAACGTTCACCGCCATTCCAAGAGCCTCAAGGCTGAGGTTTCGGTAGCAGCGTCTAACGGCCAGGTCGTGCTCCAGGTAAGAGACCATGGAAAGGGTGTCCCCCCCGACGTTCTCGACCGCTTTCGCCACAAACGCGCCCATGGCGGAGTGGGGCTGGCGGGGATGCGGGAACGGATCAACGAACTGGGAGGCAGGCTGGACATGAATTCGGACAGCCGCGGCACCCGGGTGATGGCCACTCTTCCGCGCCAGCAGCGGAGAAGCTCCGCCGAGGAATTTGCCGCAGACTGATCCTGTCTGGGGTCGGACACTCCTGTCCGACGCTTTTGATTTTGTTGTTGGTTTTGCTCTTGCCTTCAAACTTCAGGAAAACTCATGAAGCACAAAACCAAAGTCAAAACAGAAAACCAAAACCAAAGGCGTCGGACAAGAGTGTCCGACCCACACCGTCACAGCTTCCGGCTAAGATCGCTGGACATGCCGCCGGCCGCGGGCACGTAGCATCTCAGGGTGTAGTCCATCACCATGCGGTTGGCATTGAAGCGCCAGCCCAGGGTGCGAATGGTGCGCTTCATGCGCTTGATCCAGCCGCGGGGCAGTCCGTCGCGATCGCGGTCATAGAAGAGGGGAATCACTTCTTCCCGCAGCACGCGGTAAAGTTCTTCGCCGTCACGGCTGTCGTGAATGCTCATGTCGGCGTGAGTTCTGCCTGTTCCGATGGCGAATCCATTCAGGCCGTCGTAGGCCTCCGCCCACCAGCCGTCGAGAACTGACAAGTTAAGGCCGCCGTTCAAGACCACTTTCTGCCCACTCGTGCCCGATGCCTCCAGCGGCCGCCGCGGATTGTTCAGCCAGACATCGACCCCCTGGACGAAATGCCGCCCTACGTTCATGTCATAGTCTTCGACCAAGACGAACTTGTCGGCAAATTCCGGCTGACGCATCAACTTGGCAATTTGCTGCAGCATTTTCTTACCGGGCTCGTCGCGGGGATGCGCCTTGCCGGCAAAAATAAACTGCACCGGACGCTTGGGATCGTTCACCATGGATGTCAGTTTTTGGATATCAGACAGAATCAGATCGGCCCGCTTGTAAGTAGCGAAGCGGCGCGCAAACCCGATGGTGAGCGCGTCCGGACTCAGCACCCGGCCCAGTTGGAGCAACACTTCGGGAGACTCGTCGCGGCGCTCGGCCTGCTCGACGACCCGGTGGCGCACAAAATCCAGCAGACGGGATTTCAGGTGAAGATGGGTCTCCCATAGTTCGCCATCATCCACGTTTTCGATCCCCTCCCAGATGGCTGGATCGGCGTTGTTCTCCTGCCAGCCCGTCCCCAGATGGCGGTCATAAAGCCGGAACATTTGCGGCGCCAGCCAGGAAGGGACGTGCACGCCGTTGGTAATGTGGCCGATGGGAACTTCATCCTCGGGCTTGCCGGGGTAGAGGCCAGTCCACATGTGCCGCGAGACCTCACCATGCAAAGCGGAAACCGCGTTGGCGCGGCGCGCCAGTCGCAGGCCCAGGACCGTCATGCAAAAATCCTCCTGGCGATCTCCGGGATGCTCCCGGCCCAGTTCCATGAGCTTTTCCTGCGGGATACCGAGGGCATCGCGCATGGGACCCAGATGTTCCTCCATCAGCTCGGCGTAAAAGCGGTCGTGGCCGGCGGGTACGGGAGTATGGGTGGTGAAAACCGTTTCCCGGGACACACGGCGGACTGCATGATCGAAGCCAATGCCTTCGCTCTGCATGCGGTCACGAACTGCTTCGAGCACAGCAAATCCGCTGTGGCCTTCGTTCAGGTGCAGAACGCCGGGAGTGATGCCCATGGCCCGGAGGGCGCGGAAGCCTCCGATGCCCAGCAGCAGTTCCTGGCGGATCCGAATGCGCGAGTCTCCGCCATACAGACGCGAAGTGAGTTCGCGGTCCTCGGGATGATTGCCCTCGATGTTGGAGTCGAGCAGGAGCAAATCGCAGCGCCCCACCTTCATGCGCCAGACTTTTGCGCGCAGGGCGGTGCCGCGGGTCTCCACCTGGACGGTGACGGGTTCGCCATTCGGTCCGATGGCGGGTTCCATCGGCAACTGGTTGACGTCAGTCTGGATGTACTCTTCCTGCTGCCAGCCAGCGCGATCCAGCCGCTGCCGGAAATATCCCTGGCCATAAAACAGGCCAATGCCCACCAGGGGTATTCCCAGGTCAGAGGCGCTCTTGACGTGGTCCCCGGCCAACACACCCAGGCCGCCGGAATATTCCGGAATGGAAACGTGCAGACCGAATTCGGCGGAAAAGTAGGCCACCGGACGAGGCCGCAGAATGCCGGCGTGACGGGCCCCCCAGGTCCGGTCAGCATCGAGATATTCGCGCTGGCGGCGATAGGCATAGTTGATCCGGCTGTGCAACACCAGTTCGCGGGCGCGCCGTTCCATCTCGGGCAGGGGAATCTCCGACAGCAACGCCACGGGATTATGATTGAGCTGTCGCCATCGAGTAGGATCGAGGTCGCGGAATAAACTGCTGGTGTCATGGTCCCAGGACCACCACAGGTTGCGCGCCAGCGTCCACAGCCGCTCCTGCGCGGGCGCGATAAAGCGGTCCAGAGTGCGGGCCTCACTCACCACCGACCCCACTTGGGCGGCGGCCTCGGCCAGCATCCGGATTTCCTCCTCGCGAAACACGCGGGGCGCGATCGTCTGAACCACTAACACTCCCTGCAGCACTCCGCGATCAATCAACGGAACCCCGAGGAACGATTGGTATGCCTCTTCCCCGGCTTCACTGAAATACTTGAAGCGGGGATGGTTCTTTACCTGCTCCACCGCCACCGGAGCAACTCGTTCCGCGACCAGGCCTGCCAAGCCTTCATGCAGTCCCATGCGCAGGGTACCAATACATTGGGGACGAAGTCCCACGGTCGCGGCCAACACCAGATTGGCCCGGTCCGGCTCCAGCAGGTATGCGGAACAGACGTCGGTCTGAAAGCGTTTGGCAATCAAGGCCACGACATTCATTAACGTTTCGGCCGAGTTGCCGCCCTCGGTGGCGAGGTTGCCGATTTCCTCCAGAGTCAGGACGTAATTCTCGTGCGTGGGAGCGGTTTGGCTCATGTTCTGAATTGTCTCGTGGGCAGTCAAGTTTAGGATTCAGGGCGCGCTGCTCCGCGCATCCTATTAGTGTAACTGCTAGAACATGACACGACTAGGTTACGGATGGGGCTCCTGCTGCACAGCTCGATCTTGTCGTTCAGGTACCCCGGGAACAAGCGGAAAACATCGCAGGTTCTGGCAGGAGTACGGGCACACGCCGGAACCAGATGGCGTTTAGTGCGGAATCCAGTTCGCACTTCGTTCCGTGAACACACTAGACGTCGGGCGCAATCCCAGTCCAATCGAATTTCTTTGTCGGATCGATCCTAGTGTTTCGAGACGCAGAGGGGGCGCTGAGAGAATAAGCGAATCCTCAGATGTGGCATGGTTGGGGAAGCAACTATAACCGGGCCCCCTCAACTGCCTAGGGTAAATTCTGTAGGTACGAATTGCGCGGTGGAGCGAACCGCCACACCGCCGCGATCCACTTAAGCCACAGAAAAGAAATGCAAACCGGCTTTGGCAAACCAACTGCAAGAAGGTCTGGTGAAAACTTCCAGGAGGACGCGCATGACTGAAATGCCTGGCCACGATTGGAAGGAACTGGCGGAAGCGGCCCGCGACGAGGAAGACCCGAAGAAGCTGATGAATCTAATCGATCGACTGAACCGCGCGCTGGAGGAGCACGTGAAAGACTTGTATCCCCGCTCCGAGGAAGCAGCAAACTAGCACTCTTCCTATCGTCTAAAAAATCACTCCTGCCACCTGTGCTGGCAACGCCTGACGCTTGCCCAAAATGAACCGCGAGGTTGCCGCAAACGGTCATGACTGTCATCCAAGCCGCTGTCAACCCCTGCTTGCATGTAAAATCCTCCACGTAACACCGGCGTGCGGCACAGCTGGTGTCGGGCTAGCGGCGCGACATCGATGTGTCCCCCCGCTCGAAATCTGAAAAGGAGAATCACCATGGGAGAGTGCGCGGGCAAAGTGGCGCTGGTGACGGGTGGAACCTCGGGCATCGGGCGGGAGACGTCGATCCTGTTCGCCAAGAGAGGTGCCCGCGTAGTAGTCGCCGGGCGGCGTGAAGTTGAAGGGAACGCGACGGTGGACTTGATCCGTCACGCGGGAGGCGAAGGAATCTTTGTTCGGGCGGACGTGTCACGGGCATCCGACGTAGAAGCTCTGGTGGAAAAAACTGTAGCCGCTTTTGGCGGCCTGGACTATGCCTTCAACAACGCCGGCATCGAGGGCCATTGGGTCCCCGTCGTGGAGCAGACCGAGGAAGAATGGGACCAGACCATTAACATCAATCTCAAAGGCACATGGCTATGCCTGAAATATGAACTACGGCAGATGCTGAAGCAGGGCCGCGGCGGAGCGATCGTCAACAACTCATCCATTGCCGGATTCATCAGTAGCCAAGGCACCGCAATTTACTCTGCCAGCAAACATGGAGTGTTGGGGCTGACCAAGGCGGCGGCGATGGAGGTGGGAAGAAATGGGATCAGGGTCAACGCGGTTTGCCCGGCGGCAATCGAGACCGCCATGGCGGACCGTCTGTTCGGACCACCCGACATCAAGAAGAAGGTACTGACCTTTTATCCCATGAACCGATTTGGCGAATCCAGCGAGGTGGCCGAAGCCGTGGTGTGGATGTGCTCCGGCGCGGCCAGTTTCATGACCGGCCAAAGTCTGGTCCTGGATGGAGGTTTTCTCGCTGGTCCGAATGTGCCCGCAGACGAAGCAAGCTAATTTTCCTAAGGACAAAATCCTATGATCAAGAGAATGTTCACGCGCAACCGCAGTGTGCTTTTGCCGGTTCTGTGCGCAATCTTCGTGTTCGCGAGCGGGGCGGGAGCACAAACGTCAACGAAGCCGTCCGACGTTCTGGTGATCGACGTCTCGGCGCCCGCTCATCCCTTCCCACATTTCTGGGAGCACATGTTTGGATCGGGCCGGGCCAACCTGACGCTGCGCGAAAGCTACCGCAATGATTTGCGCCAAGTGAAACAGATCACGGACGTGGAATACGTCCGCTTCCACGCCATTTTTCTCGACGACATGGGCGTGTACGACGAAGACAGCGCGGGCCGTCCTATATACAACTTCTCCTATGTTGACCAGGCGTACGATGGCCTCCTGCAGAACGGAGTTCGTCCCTTTGTGGAGCTTAGTTTCATGCCGAAAAAGCTGGCTGCGAAGGATGCCCCGCATGCCTTCTGGTACAAGCAGAATGTTGCGCCCCCAAAAGATTGGGCCAAATGGGACGACCTGATCTACCAGTTTACGAAGCATCTGGCGGATCGCTACGGCGTGGATGAAGTTGCCAAATGGTACTTCGAAGTCTGGAACGAACCCAATATCGATTTCTGGGTGGGGGACCCGAAGCAGCCTACTTACTTCGAGCTTTACGACCACAGCGCCGCGGCAGTCAAGCGAGTGAGTCCGCGTTTCCGCGTAGGCGGTCCGGCCACCGCGCAGGCGGCGTGGACCGATGCATTCATTCAGCACTGCGTTGAGAAGCACGTCCCGGTGGATTTCGTTTCCACTCACGTGTACGGAAATGACAGTGCGAAGGACGTGTTTGGCACCAATGAAGACATCCCTCGTGATCGCATGGTGTGCCGGGCGGTGAAGAAGGTGCACGATCAGATCAAAGGTTCGTCCCTCCCCAGCCTTCCCTTGATCTGGAGCGAGTTCAACGCCAGCTACAAAAACGAGCCGGAGATTACCGACTCCATATATATGGGGCCGTGGATGGCCGACACCATACGGCAGTGTGATGGCTTGGTGGACGAAATGTCGTACTGGAGCTTCTCCGACGTTTTCGAAGAGCAGGGCGTGGTGAAAAAGCCTTTTTACGGCGGCTATGGGCTGATTGCCGCCGGAGGAATTCCCAAGCCGGCTTTTGCGGCGTTCAAAGTTCTGCACCAACTGGGACGTGAACGCCTCGCTCTCGATTCCGATTCTGCCCTGGCCACTCGCGCGGCGGATGGCTCTCTCGTAGTAGCGGTTTGGAACCTGGTCGCGCCCGAGCAGACCGGTGCCGCCAGGACCGTGGTTTTGCGCTTCAAGAATCTGAGCGGGGTGCGCCATGCGTCCATTTCCAGGGTCGATCGCGAGCACGGTGACCCGCATCCCGCATACGAGAAGATGGGTTCGCCGGTTTATCCGACGCAGGCGCAGTTGCGGACGCTGCGCGACTCAGTTCAGCTCGGGGCGCCGGAAATTCAGGAGCTTAAGAGCGGTGAGCTCAGTGTGACGCTGCCTGTGGACGGCATGGCGGTGATTACAATCCGATAACACGCATCGGGCTGGTCGGACACTCTAGTGTGGGTCGGACACTCCCTTCGACTTCGCTCAGGGCAAGCTCTGTCCGACGCCTTTGATGTTGATTTTGTTTTTTGACCTTGCAGCTCTCATCCGCCGTCCGGATGGGCTCTACCCGCTTGGTTCTGTAGCTCAGACCCAGCCGCGGGGGGGAGACGCCCTTTCCGATGGGCGCCGAGACGCCGGCGCTACCAGAGAGCCAGGTCAAGGGCGGCGGGCGAGGGCGCCCGCCCCACACACTAACTTACGTATAACTCTATGAACCGACAAACCTTACGGGCCTTTCCGGCATCTACATGTCGCACCGGTTTTCGGTATAGCTTCTAGAAACCCCCGAACTTAGTTAGGATTCATGCATGGCAGAGCAGCAGAGTTTCCTGAGCAGCTGGCAGGAGCGGCTTACAGCGCTCCGTAATACGCCGCCGGTGCTCAAGATTGTGTGGCAATCCGGGCCCGGGGTGGTGGTGTTTGGCCTAGTGGCGCGCCTTTTCGCTGCGCTGTTGCCGCTGGCGCTGCTCTGGATTCCCAAGCTGATCCTTGAGGAAATCGTGCACCCAAAGTTTGCCGCCCACGTGATGTCACCCCGGTTGTGGTGGCTGGTGGCGAGTGAATTCGGCCTCGCCGTCCTGGGCGGCATTCTCGCCCGCACCATCGATTATTCGGACTCGCTGCTGGCGGACAAATACACCCGCCACGTAAGCATCCAGGTGATGAAGCACGCTGCCGAGCTTGACCTGATCGCCTACGAGGACCCGGTGTTTTACGACCGGCTGGAGCGGGCGCGAGTACAGGCCACGGACCGGCTGGGAATGATTCAGCAAATCGGGCGGCTGATCCAGTTGGTGATTACCACCACTACGTTGTCGGTCACTATCATTGTTTATTCGCCCTGGCTGATGTTGATGCTGATTGCTGGGGTGCTTCCCGCATTCCTGGGTGAGAGCCACTTCGCGTTTCTGGGATACGCGAAGAATTTCCGGCAGACTCCGGTCCGGCGCCAACTGGACTACCTGCGCCAGGTTGGGGGCAGCAAGGAAGCCGCGAAGGAACTCAAATTATTCGGACTCAGCCAGTTTCTGACGCAGCGCTTCACCAAACTTTCTGACGGGATTTACGAAGAGAACGTCGCCTTGTCACGGCGGAAGCTGATTGCTGGAGCTTTCCTCTCCGTGATCGCCTTCATGGGCTACTACTCGGCGTACGTCTTCGTAATCTGGCGGACGGTCACGGGGGCATACAGCATCGGGCTGTGGTACCTGCTGTCGGGAGCGATTTTGCAGGCGAGCAGCAACATTCAGCAGATTTTCTCCACCGTTTCCGGCATCGCTGACCAGGCCCTTTTCCTCACTGATCTGTTGGCCTTTTTCGATATGCGGCCGACCATCCAGTCGAAGCCTGATGCCCTGCCCGCACCTCGCCCGATTGTCCGCGGATTTGAATTCCGCAATGTTTCATTTCGCTATCCGGGAAATTCGCGGCTGGTGCTGAACGGTCTCAACTTCCATCTGCATCCGGGAGAGCGAGTTGCGCTGATCGGAGAGAATGGCGAAGGGAAAACTACCATCGTGAAGTTGATCACGCGGCTTTACGATCCCACCGAGGGCCAGGTGCTGCTCGACGGTGTTGACCTGAGGGAGTATCGTCTGGAAGATCTGTATCGTGAGATTGGGGTTATTTTTCAGGACTTTATGCGCTACGAGATGACGGCGCGCGAAAATATCGCGGTGGGCCGGATCGAGGAAATTGACGATCTGCAGCTGCTCGAAACCGCTGCACGGAAAAGCCTGGCGGATGCGGTCATTGGAAGGCTCCCCGACGGCTACGATCAAATGTTGGGACGGCGCTTCGAAACCGGCGTGGATATATCCGGGGGAGAATGGCAAAAAGTTGCCCTGGCCCGGGCGTATCTGCGCGACGCGCAACTTCTGGTTCTTGACGAGCCCACTGCGGCGCTCGATGCGCGCAGCGAGTTCGAGGTTTTCCAGCGCTTTGCCGAACTCACAGCGGGAAAAATGGCGCTGTTTATTTCGCATCGATTTTCCACCGTGCGCATGGCCGACCGCATCGTAGTCCTGGAAAACGGAAAGATTGCAGAAGAAGGTAGTCACGAGCAGCTGGCACGCTTGGGCGGACGATACAAGGAAATGTTCGAAATGCAGGCCGCCAGCTATCGTTAGTATTTGCGAACCATAGCGTTCACCGACAAATGCCTCCGGACACCCATATCGAGATGTTGAGCGCCGAAGCGGAGCGCTTGCCTGAGCCTTCCAAAGAAGCCGGCCCCAACGTGGAGGCCCTAGGAGCGGCGGCGGCGGACCTGGGGCGAAGGTTGGTATGGCTGCCGGGTACGCACTCACCCCGCTTTTTCGCCGAACGTTACCGCGCGCTACGCAGCGCCATCCGTCCCGTACTGCGAGCTTTTCAGGGATCGGTACCCAAAATCACCGTAGGCGATGATTTTCGCTGGCTGAACGACAACCTGCGCCTTGTACACGCTGACCTCCGGGGTACGAAAGACGGTTTCAAACTGGTTCGCAAGCTGCCTCACGTCCGCACCCCCGACGGCGCCATCGCTCCACGGGTAGTTGCCCTGGCGGCGGGATATTTGGCCACCACCAGCTATGAGTTCAGCGTCGCTTCACTCAACGCCTACGTGCAAGCTTTTCAGCAGAGCACGGTGCTGAGGCTGGTCGAGCTCTGGGCACTGGTTCCGGCGCTCAGGCTGGTTCTGCTGGAAGAAATCGCGGCCCGGGGATCCAAAGTGGCGGCTGACCCCGCGGGCTCCTACGGGGCTGGCGTTTGTATGCGCAGCCTGCGCGATATCGGCCAGACATCCTGGAAAGAGATTCTCGAACCGCTGGTGTTGTTCGATCGCGTCCTCCGCCAGGACCCGGCCGGCGCCTACGCACGCATGGATTTCGACAGCCGCGATTTGTACCGCACCGAGGTCGCCAACATCGCCGAATACTCCGATCTGCCGGAGAGCGAAGTTGCCAGCGCGGCGCTGGCCCTGGCTCGATCGGCACACCAGGAAGCGCACGCCAGCCCGCGCCTCAGCGCTCGGTTGGGGCACATCGGGTACTACATTCTGGCGGAAGGCTCGGCGTCGCTCCACGCCAGAGTGGGCTTTCAGCCTCCGCTGGGCCAGCGCATTGGATCTTTCTTACAACGGCATCCGGATGAGTTCTACCTGCCTGCCACCGAAGTGCTGACCCTCGCCCTCATGTCGGCGATCGTGCTGCTGCTGACCAACACTTACACTTCGCTCGAACTGATTCTCTTCTCCATGCTGGTGCTGCTCCTTCCCAGTTCGCAGAGTGCCATTCAGCTGGTGAACTATCTGGTGACGTCGCTGCTGGAACCAAGGATTCTGCCTAAGCTTGATTTCTCCGCCGGCGTTCCCGACAACTGCACCACGCTGGTGGCCATTCCCAGTCTGCTGTTTAACCAGGAACAAGCTCGCCGACTGGTCGAGGACCTGGAAGTACGATTCCTGGGCAATCACGATCCCAATATTCACTTTGCGTTGCTCACCGATCTGCCGGATTCTCCGGAACCCTCCTCCGAGGATGACCCGGTGATCGAGTACTGTGCGCAATTGGTGCGCGAATTGAACGAGAAGTACGCCAGTCAAGCTTCGGGATCGTTTCTTCTCTTCCATCGCCACCGGGTTTACAATCCGCGCGAGCGAGTGTGGATGGGATGGGAGCGCAAGCGCGGCAAGCTGATGGACCTGAACAAGCTGCTGCGCGCCGAACACGATAGTTTCCCCGTCAAGATTGGCGATCTCTCGATCTTGCCGCAGATTCGTTTCGTCATCACACTCGATGCCGACACCGAATTGCCGCGTGGATCAGCCGATCGCATGATTGGCGCGATGGCCCATCCTTTGAACCAGGCCATCATTGATCCGGAAAAGAACGTGGTGGTTGCCGGCTATGGCATCCTGCAACCGCGGGTGGGAGTGAGCGTGCAGAGTGCGTCCCGCTCCCGACTGGCCAGCCTGTATTCGGGAGAGACAGGTTTCGATATTTACACCCGCGCCATTTCTGACGTGTACCAGGATTTGTACGGAGAAGGTATTTTCGCCGGTAAAGGAATCTATGAAGTGGACACGGTGCACCGCGTCCTTGACCGGCGCTTTCCGCGCAACGCGCTGCTCAGCCACGACCTGATCGAAGGCGCCTACGCACGCGCCGGCTTGGCCAGCGACATCGAGATTATCGAGGACTATCCTTCGCACTACAGCGCCTACAACCGGCGCAAGCACCGCTGGCTGCGAGGCGACTGGCAGATCACGGGTTGGTTGTTGTCCCGCGTGCCGGATGAGTCGGGGCGCAAGGTGCCGAATCCCATCTCGCTGGTGTCGCAATGGAAGATTCTGGACAACCTGCGTCGCAGCCTAGTGGAGCCGGCAACTTTCCTGCTGCTGGTGTTCGGCTGGCTGGTGCTGCCGGGTAATCCGCTCTACTGGACGCTGGCAACCCTGGGCATCTTGTTTGTGCCTGCGTGGTTCCAGTTTCTGTTCAATCTGGTGCGGGCCGCTGTTGAACACAAACCGCAGGTGGTCAAGGACGCTCGGACGGCGCTGCTGACGGCCAACGCCAGCATGTTTTTCACGCTGTCATTCCTGCCGCACCAGATGTTGCTTTCACTCGATGCCGTGGTGCGAACGCTGGTGCGGCGGCTGGTGACGCGACGGCGGCTTCTCGAATGGGAAACCGCGGCGGAAACCGAACTCAGCACCCGCAAGCGAACGCCGGTTGATATTTATCTCGACTGGATGCCGGCCCTGGCCCTGGGCCTGGGCGTGCTGGTTTTCTTTACCCGCCGCCACGCTTTTTTTGCCGCCCTGCCTATCCTGCTGCTCTGGGGTTGCAGCAAGTGGATTTCGCTGTGGCTGAACCTGCCTTCGCGGGCCATGCGCAGTGAAACGTCCGACAAGGACGAATTGTTTCTGGAGCGCACCGCGCTCCGGACCTGGCGGTATTTCGCCGAATTCAGCACGGAGGAGCACAACTGGCTGGTGCCGGACAATGTGCAGGAAGAACCTCCTGCCATCGCCGCTCGTATTTCGCCCACCAACCTGGGGTTCCTTTTGAATGCCCGCCAAGTGGCTTGTGAGTTCGGTTTCCTGACCGTCCCTGAGTTCGCCGAACAAACCCTGCGGACTTTGGCCACCATGGACAAGCTTTCGCGCTCTCGTGGCCACCTGCTCAACTGGTACGACACCCGCACCCTCGAGCCTCTCCGGCCCCGATTCATTTCCGCCGTGGACAGCGGCAACCTGGTCGCATCGCTGTGGACCTTACAGCAAGGCTGTCTGGATCTTCTGCAACGTCCGTTGCTGGAGAAACAGCTGGCGGAGGGTCTGGCCGATCATCTTCGCATCCTGGTCGAAAGTCATGCCTTTCCCCAGAAGCGATTCAAAGCGTTTCAGGAACAGATCAGGAAAAGAAGCTGGCTGCAGCGTCTGCTGGCGCCTTCTGAGGAGGGATTGCTGGAGAACGACCTGGAGACGGTGAACCCCAAGTACGAGGCGGAGGTGCGCTGGTTCGCAACCGAATCTCTTTCCCGGGTGAGAAATCTCAGGAAAGCGGTCCAGGTTTACGCACCGTGGATGCTGCCGGAGTTTGTCCCGCTCTGGAAAGACGCTACGCTGGACTTCAAATTCGACTCGCATAGCCTGACTATCGAGCGGTTGCCGGACGTGGTAGACAGGCTGGCGGCGCGTCTGCAACTCGCTCTCGACCATGCCAACGGGGCCGGCGAGCGCAAGGCCCTCTATCAAAGATTGCAGGCGATGCTGCCGGACGCGCGTTCGCGGGCGCTCGACCTGATTGCAGATCTCAAGCAGATAGTCAGCTCAGCTGGGAAGTTCGCCGACGAAATGGACTTCCGCTTTATGCTTGATCCGGGACGCAAGTTGCTGTCGCTCGGTTTCGATGTTGAGGCGGGAAAACTCCCAGCCGCATGTTACGATTTGCTGGCTTCAGAAGCGCGCATCGCCGTCTTCGCCGCCATCGCCAAGGAAGATATTCCACAGGACGTCTGGTTTCTGCTGGGTAGATCGCACACTCGCGAGCATGGATTTCCCGTGCTGCTCTCCTGGACCGGGACCATGTTCGAATACCTGATGCCGGTACTCTGGATGCGGACCTATCCGAACACGCTGCTGGACAATTCGCGCATCGCCGCGGTACGCCTGCAGCAGATTTATGGCAACGAAAAAAGCGTGCCCTGGGGGATTTCAGAATCGGCATACGCCAAACGGGATGAGTCTGGGAACTATCAGTATCAGGCATTCGGTCTGCCGGATATCTCGCTGCATCAAGGTGAAGCCCACATGCTGGTCATCTCGCCCTATTCCACATTCCTCGCGCTGCACGTCGATGCTTCCGTCGCGCTGCGCAATCTGCGCCGAATGGAAGGCGAGGGCTGGTTGGGCCCATACGGGTTCTACGAGGCGGCCGATTACAGCACAACTTCCGGACGCCGCAACTGGCGCCACCGCCACGAACTGGTGCGCTGCTGGATGGCCCACCACCAGGGTATGACCCTGCTTGCGCTGGCCAACTTCCTGCACGACGGCGTGGTCCAGCGCTGGTTTCATAATGACCGGCGGGTGCAGGCCACGGAACTTCTTCTGCATGAAAGGCCCGCAACCAACGTCAAGTCTTTGCGCAAGCTTTACGGCGCAGCGGCGTGACGCACGCGTAGCCCGCCCCCGCACCGCGAAGCGAAACTCCGCAAACCGGGCGTGCCTTGTTCCCACGCCCGGACGAGGGCGTCTGGCCTACATCGTTTGAGGGTTGACGAAGATTTTGAATTCACTGATGAACTAAGAGGAAGTGGTGGTGGAGGTCTGGTATTCATCCGCCATGCTGGACTCCGGAAGCTCAAGCCCCCAGTTCTCACCGACGGAACCGAGTCCTTCCAGACCAACCTGATACTCACTCGTTCCTTCCATCGGTTTCACCCAGACCACGCGGAACTGGATCCTGCGCTGCCGATATTGCAACGTGAGTTTGTCGCCGGCCTTCAAGGCATGGTGAATCGCACCCAAGCGGGCCCCATTGGGGGTGATGTCCAGGGTGTGCGCCAGTTCGTTCACTGGGTTATTGGCTGAGTCCTTCCCCGATATCCGGACCGGCAAAACCATTTTGATCCGCTTGTGCCGTCGATTCCCTTTCCCCAAAAAGACCCCCTGTGCGGCTCCGAATGATCTGCTTATCGGCCGAATAGCCGCCGCACTTTAGGGGCCATCTGGCGGCCAGATGGCAAATCTCGGCCCCACGCAGAATCAGAGGTTTAGGAGCGTGCTTTGGTTTGAATTCAGAGCACGCCCCAGGCGATTGACGCTCCGAAGCAACCGGTTGACAGTTTTTGTCAAACGGCAAACTCCCCTGCCCGACTGAGACATGACGCATCCGCAGGCACGCCCCGGGCCGCGCTGGAAGCAACGACTGGGAACATCAAGACTAACAACTGAGAACCGGGTTTACTTCCGTCTTTCCTTGATACTACCGATCATGCATGCGGTGTTGTTTCATTGCGCAAGTCGGGCAGGACAAAGATGGCTTTCGCCAAATCAGAGGCGAGCGTCTCGGCACGATAGTAGCGCGTCAGGATTCCGTCCTTCCATTGCAGAAGATCGGGATTGTTGCTTGCGAATTCCTCCCAGCTCTGCCGGCTACCGCCCCGCGCCATGCGCTGGTGAATCAGAAACACGTATGCCCAGGTTACCGTCGCATGGTAAAGCTGCGGCTTGCCATGAGACTCGGCGAATCTCCGCAAGGCGCTGGAAAACGCCTGCAGGGCTTCCAGCACAGGGTATTCGCTCAGATACAGAAACGCCATCAGAACGTGATCTCGATGATGAAAGCTTTCGGGCAGCAATGAGCCATTTTCAAAGCGTTCTATCATTTCATGATTTGTCATTTGCGCACCCAGCGAATCAGGGGTCAACACCAGCTTGGTCATGGCGAACCTCAGGCATCGCGCCTGCGGGACGGCCGCGGGCGCCTGGTCTCCTTCAGGCGGTGACTCGCACTCGAGTCCAGCTCCAGGCCATAGAACTTCTTCAACTCCCTGATCTGGTCGAGCGACGACTGGCCAAACGGAGCCTTTCCGTCGAAGGCGTGCAGGACGATTCCCTCCAGCAGATCGCCCAGCGTCAAGTCGTGGTATTCGGCAAAGGCTTTGAGCACTTTTAGCAGGCGCCTTTCCATTCGAACTCCGGTTTGCACCCGCTCAACCAGAAATCCTTCGCCAGATTTCATGGTACCAATGTACCACGGTACGTAAAGAACAGGCAAATTTCCCGGCCACAATGACACTCCCGCGATGAAGCAATAAATTTCTCTTATCTCCTCCATAAATTAATGTTTTTAAAAGTATTTGTGATAGGGGCGAAAAGAATTATGCATTGGACTCTCACAGCCGCAGGGCGGTACTGTGCAGCACGCTGGTTACGGGGCTGTGCGGTGGTTCATCCGACACATCACTAGGGGAGAAAGAGAGTCGTCTAGATGAATAGTGCCTTCCGTTGGAGGGTTTTGGTTCTCGCTGTAAGTCTCGGAATTGTTTGCGGCTCCGCGAATCGAGCTGTGGCTCAGGCTGAGCCCGCGCCCGACCTTTCCAGCCGTATCGACTCTTTGGAAAAACAACTGGCGGAGTTGCGCAGCCAAATGGAGGCGCAAAAAGCAGCGGCTGCCGCGCCTGCGCAGGCCGCGGTGGCCACTTCGGCACCGGCAGCCACTCCCGCACCCACGGGACTCGCCGGCCTCCTGGGACCAACCACGCTGAGCGGGTTCGTGGATGCGTACTACGGCTATAACTCGAACCAGCCGATCGGCCGTACCACGGCCTTTCGCAACTTTGATATCAACTCCGGCCAGTTCGGACTGAACATGATCGAACTGGTGGCCGACAAGGCGCCGGATGCGACCGCCAGCCGCCTGGGCTATCACGTTGCGCTGGGCTTCGGGCAGGCGATGAACATTGTCAACTCGACCGAGCCCGGCCAGTTCGCCACCGAATCGAACTTCGATCAATACCTCAAGGAAGGATACCTGGCATATCTGGCGCCCATCGGCAAGGGCCTGCAGATTAACGTCGGCAAGTTCGTGACTCCCGCGGGTGCGGAAGTGATCGAAACCAAGGACAACTGGAACTACTCGCGCGGCCTTCTCTTTGCCCTGGCCATTCCCTACTTCCATTTCGGAACCAGCGCCAAGTATGCCTTCAATTCAAAGTTTGCACTTACTGGATATCTGGTGAACGGCTGGAATAACAGCATCGACAACAACAGCGGCAAGACCACCGGCTTCAGCGCCGCCTGGACTCCGAACAGCAAGTTCAGCCTGATCCAGAACTATCTGGTGGGCCCGGAACAGCTCAACGACAACTCGAACTTCAGGCACCTTTCGGACACGGTTGTGTCATTTTCGCCCAACAGCAAAGTCTCATTCCTGGCGAACTATGACTACGGCCACGATCACCTGACCGGGGCGCCGGCTTCCGTCCATTGGAGCGGCATTGCGGGATACATCAAGTACGCTCCGAATGACAAATGGGCATTTGCCACCCGTGGTGAATACTTCAGCGACAACGGCGGTACGCAGACGGGAACGGCACAGAAGCTAAGCGAATTCACACTCACCCTGCAGCGCATGCTGGCCAGCAAGCTCATGACCCGCCTGGAATTCCGGCGCGACATGTCGGACCAGAATGTCTTCCCAGACCACGCATCGGGACTCAAGGATTCGCAGAACACCGTGACCCTTGGCATGGTCTATGCCTTCAGCAGCGCGGATGCCAAGTAGGAACAGGAGAGCGGATTGCAGCAAAAACTTCTCTATCCGAAGGCCGAGGTCACGGGCTGGAGAGACGAAGATCGATGTTTACCCGGCGGCAGCGATGCCGCTGTTATGTGGGCACACGGCTTGGGTTCAACTCAAACCACCCCTAGTGCCAGCACCCAGGCCGTGCCCGCGCCCATCTTGAGTTGGACGAGAGTGAGCGGGTTTTACAGGAGGCGAGGTTGCCTTTTATGGAAGCAGCCAACGGACGGGGTCCTAAGCGTCCCAAGCTTGCCCCGGTTCAAATACTCGATGTAAGGAGCAAAAGAATGGCGGCGAATGCAAAGCAGGGAACGTATCTGGGCACTACCTTGGTCGGCTTCACTTCCTTCGTGGCGGGTTTGCACAACGGCGGTGGGCTGGGCATCGTGTTTGCCATCGTCGGGGCGGGGTTGCTGTTTGTCTCAGCGGCCGGCTTCTACAAGATCAAAACTGCATAGATCAAACAAGAGGGGAACCACATGAAGCTAGTTGGAGTTTTGCTGGCGGTTTTCGGATGGTTGCTTCCGGTGGTAGGTCTGGGGATGACGTCATCCACCGGGGCAAGGCTGGTGCTCTGCATCGTGGGAATTGCCATCACGCTTACCGCAATTCTCAAGCTGCTGATCAGCTCCCACGAGAAGGAAGCAGTGTGGAAGCAGTAGTGCGGCAGGACGGCATCGCGGAAAGGTTTAGAGACCGGGGGCGCGGCGGCCCGGAAGGGTCCGCGTTCAAATCACGAGGAGATACGCAATGACACGTTGCACATGGTTGAAACCATGTTTGTGGGCGGCGATTGTAGCGCTGCTCGTATGTGGACTACCGGCCTGGGCCCAGGGACAAACCGCTGCGCCCAGCGCTCCAGCAGCTGCGACCACGCCACCGCCGCTGGCGGTGGACGCACCTTTAGCGGTCAGTGGCCCCAGTGCCGACGATCAGGCCGCGGGTGATCCCAGCGGAACCAAGACCGGAACCGCTAACGATGTGGTCCATGCTGATGCCACTAAGCCTCTCACCCTGGTGGACCTGGTGAACCAGGCGGGCCAGAATCGCATCGCCATCAATTTTGTGTGGACGTTGGTGGCGGGCTTTCTGGTCATGTTCATGCAGGCCGGCTTCGCTATCGTAGAGACCGGACTGTGCCGAGCCAAGAACGGCAATCACACCATGATGATGAACTTCATGGTGTACGGTTTTGGCCTGTTCGCCTACTGGGTGTGCGGCTTCGCCCTGCAGATGGGCGGAGCGGCTGGAGTTTCAATATTGGGCGGTGCTGCCCCTCTGAGTCACGAATTCACGATTCATCTTCTGGGGCACGACTGGGGCTTGTGGGGCACTAAGGGCTTCTTTCTGTCCGGTGCAACCTACGATGTTGGCGTGATGGTCCTGTTCCTGTTCCAGATGGTTTTCATGGACACGGCCTTGACCATCGTGACCGGCGCGGCGGCAGAGAGATGGAAGTACGCGGCTTTTGCTGTCTCCTCCGTGCTTTTGGGAGCCGTCACCTATCCCATCTACGCCAACTGGGCGTGGGGTGGAGGATGGCTTTCCAAGCTGGGCGCCAATTACGGGCTGGGTGCGGGCTACGCCGATTTTGCGGGATCGGGAGTGGTGCACGCCGTGGGCGGCCTCACAGCCCTGGCTCTATCCATAATCATCGGCCCTCGCATTGGCAAGTACAATCGCGATGGCTCCTCCAATGCCATGCCAGGACATGACATCGTCATTGTGCTGACGGGCTGCTTCATCCTGGCCTTCGGCTGGTTCGGGTTTAATCCTGGCAGCACGCTCGGCGCGTCAGGTGCCCTGCGCATCAGCACAATTGCAGTGGACACGATGCTGGCCGGGTGTACTGGTTCGTTCGGCGCGCTTCTCTACATGTGGATCAAATACGGCAAGCCGGACGCTTCCATGTCGGGGAACGGACTCTTGGCCGGCCTGGTTGCCATTACGGCTCCCAGTGGCTATGTCAACACCATGGGCGCTGTCATCATCGGATTCGTTGCCGGCCTGCTGGTATGCGTAAGCGTTGAATTCATCGACCGCGTGCTGCGCATTGACGATCCGGTGGGCGCTATCTCCGTGCACGGAACCAACGGCCTGTGGGGAGTTATCTCCGTGGGCCTGTTCGCTGACGGCACCAACGGTGTTAAAGGCCTGTTCTACGGGGATCCGACGCAATTGGTCGCCCAACTCATTGGTGTAGGCACGCTGCTCGGTTTCGTGTTCACACTCTCATACGTTGCCAACCTGGCGATTCACGCCATCGTTGGGCAGCGGGTGAGTGCAGCCGACGAACTCGAAGGCTTGGACATCCCGGAAATGGGTGCCCTGTGCTATCCCGAGTTTGTGCTCAAACCGGACACCACCCATGGCGGCGCGGCAGGGACTGTTAGTACCGGCTTGCAGGTGGCGCGGGAGACAGCGTAATGACCAACGCCTTTCCCATTAACACTGAGTTCAGCGAGCATTCCCTCACCTGGCAATGCCCGCCGGCACTCGACTTGCCTCGCGAAGCCGTTGAGTGCTTCCAGCAAGGCGTGCAACTGCTTCAACTGGGTGATCCGGGAGGAGCGCTGGTTGCGCTCTCCCGGAGCACCGAACTGGCTCCCGCTTTTGGAGAGGCCCACGTTTTTTTGGGCCTCGCCAATGCCTTGAGCCACAAAATTTACCCGGCCATTGATCATCTTGAACTTGCTGCCCAACTGCAGCCTGATAGTTTCGCGGCCCATTACACGCTGGCGCAGCTCAATTTCAAACTACGCATTCCGCAGAAAGGCTACGCCGCCGCAGAACAGGCCTTGCGCTGCGTTGCTACTCTGGAACAACGCAAGATGCTGACCCAGTTGCTCAAGGAAGAACGGGCTCGTGAGCGCAATGGCATAGCGCGGCCCTGGTTCAACACACCGTTCGGCAAGCCGGGCCTTTTTCTTACGGGTGGTGGCCTGGCGGCTGCCATCGTGGCGCTGCTGCTGCATGTTCGCTGGTAAACGGAAGGATCAACCATGTGTGACACGCTACTCGAAATTTTGAAGAAACAGCGGCTGGTTTGGTCGTGGGCCGTGATCGTTGGCCTGTTCCTGATCGTTGCCGGGCATGCGCCAATCGTTCCGGTCATTGCCGGATGCATGCTGGCAGTCGGATTCTCCGTCTTGCGCGCATGGCCCCGCCGAATGGGGAAATCCCCCATTCGGGGAGCTTAGAAATCTTCGGTGGTGCAACTCGGACAATGAAGACCCTGATGTCACGCACGGACGCGATCGACGGGGTGGTGGTGGACGAAGCCGTGAATCCGGAGATCATGGGCCAGGAAGCCATGGACCGTGAGGCTGCGGTTTCGACTGCCACGCTCTCTGCCGACCAAACTGGAAATACTACCCATGGCCCTGCGGCGGTGGTGATGCTCTCCGGACGAAATTTCATGTTCGGCTGCGCAATTGTTGCCGCCCTGATATTGCTTGTGGGCCGCGTCGCATCCCTTCCCGTGTGGATGCTGGTAGCTGAGGTACTGGCCACCATCTTGGGGTTGTTCCTGTTCGGCTCCTTCAGGTATCAGATTCACAAGAACGCGCTCACCTACGGCATGTTGATGATCGTGGTCTCCACGTTCTGCGGGCTGCAGAGTTCGGAGTGGCACCTCGAGATTGCGCAACACGGCTGGTGGTACTGGACGCAACAGCACCTGCTTTCCTTCCGCGGGCTGGATGACCTGGTCCACGCGGACACCATGCTGTTTATCCTGGGCCTCACATTTTTCGTCTCCGTAATTGCCCAGACCCGTCTACTGGAAGGCCTCACGTTCTCCCTGCTGCGCCGCAACCAGGGAAAGATCCTCTCCACCGTGATCGCGGTGACGGCGGTTGTGGCCCTGGCCTCGGGCGTACTCGACGGGGTTTCGATGATCGGTTTGACCATCCGAACACTGGTCATCATTCTGCTTCTCGCGGCCGCACCAATTGCCGATATCCGCCACGCTGTCATGGTCTGTACCACGGTGACTACCGTCTGCGGCATCTGGCTGGCTTACGGTGAGCCCCCGAACCTCATCATGAAGGCGAACCTGTATCCTCGGCTGGGAAACGCCTTCTTCCTGATCTATTGCACACCCATCGCCCTGGCGTGCTACCTGGTTGTGGCGCGGCACATTCGGAAGCGATTGCGCGGCCGACAGGTCGATCTCGACACCATGGACGTGATCGACGCCAATGCCGAAGACGTACGATTTCTCCAGGCCACCCGCCACAGTGAGGTGGTCACCCCGGTTGAACTCATAGAAGACCACGCCGCAGAACTGGACGGGCGGGCGGAGCTCGTACTGCAACGCTTGCGAGGTGGAGATTCTCTGGGTCTCGCCCTGGTCCGGGAAGGCGTGCCCGAGGCCACCCGCAAGAGACTGCTGGGCCATCTGGTGAGCGAAGACCTCGCTGAATCGCTCGATCGTCATTACATTCTCGACGCGGCTGGAGACCACGAGGGGGCCCTGGTGGCGGAACGGGCGGTCGATGAAACTCTCGCTTCCCTCGCCTCTGTTCGCCGGCGCGCGCAGAAAATTGGCGCGCTTGCGCTGTTGCCGTTTGTTGGCCTTCTGGTGCTCCACGGTTTCCACCACCAGACACCGCTATTCCTGGCGTCTTTCGCGGGATTTGCGGTTGCCCTGCTCGGTATAGCTACGATTCCGAAGATGCGCGCTCTGGCGCTGCGAGATGCCAGACACGAGTACGCCGAATACTACTTCCTCTTCCCGCTGTTTCTCTCGATCACGCTGCTGACCAACGCGGGCTTTTTCGGCCAACTGCAGGGCTTGATCCACCAGGGAATCGAGAATTTAGGCCATGCTCATGTGGCTTTCGCGCAATTTATCGGTTGCACGTTTCTCTCGGCCATTCTGGACAACAACATTGTGGCTGATTTCGCTTCGCACGGTCTGCACAATCTGGAGACTGCAACCTTGCATTTGTTTGCCATGGCCCAGATCGCCGGCTACGCGCTTGGCGGGTGCTGGACGCACATCGGATCGGCGCAATCGGTGGTGGCCTATGCCTTCATCCAGCGCGATGTGGACGCAGATTACACGCCCGTGCAGTGGATCAAAGACATGACCCCGGTCATCGTGGAAATGCTGGGAGTAATTGCCGTAATTCTCTATGCGGAAAGTGCTTTTCTGAAGTGGCTGCACTGAAATCACTCTGAGGTTGCCGCAGGGAAGCTTGATGGAGTCTATAATTCGCCTGATCTGAGGATAAACACAATGACGAAACTTGAAGCGATTATTCAGCCGTCCAGATTTGAGGCCGTCAAGGGGGTTCTGACGGAACTGGGGGTTGAGGGCATGACGATCTCTGACGTGCGCGGGCACGGCAGGCAGAAGGGTCACACCGAGGTCTATCGTGGCCGGGAATACACCGTCGATCTCGTGCCCAAGATCAAGATCGAAATGGTGCTGGCCGACAACCTGGTCAACGCCGCCGTCGATGCCATCGTGCAGAGCGCGGGGACGGGGAAGATCGGCGACGGAAAGATTTTTCTCTCCAAGGTGGACGAAGCCATACGGATTCGGAACCACGAGCGCGGCGTGGCGGCACTTTAAGCCTTGGAATCAAAGGCTCTCCCGGCGTTTGGCTGCGGGAAAGGGCCCTGACTTGGCTGTCAGGGCTCATAACTGTTCTGAATCGTGCGGATAAAAACTATAGATTAGCCATCCCGGTCAAAAAACCACATAATGACTTCCCGGGCGAGCTTCTGCGTGAACCCTCGATCACAAAGTCGAACCACGTGGCTCCTCCTTGGTGTACGGAGTGGCAGCACTCTGGCGCCGATTCACCAAGGCGGGCCGGAGTCCGAGGTCAGTGCTGGCAAATAGTTCAATCTCACAGGACGCATACCAG
The DNA here is from genome assembly GCA_963803605.1 of Terriglobia bacterium. Classification (GTDB taxonomy): domain Bacteria; phylum Acidobacteriota; class Terriglobia; order Terriglobales; family Acidobacteriaceae; genus JAIQFF01. The sequence continues at coordinate 469,909 of CAWDNG010000012.1, read as the reverse complement.
GCCGAGTCGGAAAAGATACGCGAAAGATTCGAGCGCTCACAGCACGGGCAAATTGCCATCCGCGCGCGTTCGAACCTGACTGATTCCCTCATCGGGGAATTGTGGAATCAGTTTTCTCCAGGCTCGCCCGACAGGATTTGCGTTGCTGCTCTGGGCGGCTACGGCCGTAGTGCGCTATTTCCCTGTTCCGATGTTGACGTTCTCTTCCTGCACGAATCGGCTTTGAGCGAAGACGCGCAAAAGCGCGTGATCCCGCGAATTTCCCAGGCCCTCTGGGACCTGCACCTCCGGGTCAGTCCGACGACTCGCTCCGTGGCAGAGTGCGGCAAGCTGCATCGCGACAATCTAGAGTTCAACATTTCCCTGCTCGATTGCCGCTACCTCTGCGGCGACGCGGAACTGTTTGAAAAACTTCGCTCGCAGGTGATTCCGAAGATGGTGGCACGCGAAGCCCTGGAGCTGCAGCAAAGGCTGATCGATCTGACCTCCGCTCGCCATGCCAAATACGGCCACACCATTTTTCACCTGGAGCCCAATATCAAGGACTGCCCCGGAGGCCTGCGGGATTACCAAGTCGCTTGCTGGCTCAGCCTGATCTCAGAACTGGAGAAGACGGGCATGTGGCCCGCTCCGGAGAATTTGCTGCCCGCTGCCTTTCGCGCTGAGTGTGGGGCCGCCCTGGATTTTCTTTCAGCCGTGCGATGCTTCCTGCATTATCGTCAGGGCCGGGATTTGAATAATCTGACTTACGAACTGCAGTCGGAGGCGGCTGCGGCGGGAATTGGGCTGCCGGGCGGTGCGCCGGCTACGGCTGCGGTCTGGATGCGAACTTACTTCCGCCACGTTCGCTCGATTTACAGACTGACCGTGCTCTTCGATGAAGTGCCGCCGGGACGCTCCGGTCTGTACCGGCTCTTCGAAAATCGGAAGTCGCGCTTGTCGAACGCAGACTTCTCCGTAGTGGAAGGCCGCGTCTTCCTGCGCCAACTCTCCTCGGTAAAGGACCCCACCATACTTTTGAGCCTTTTCGAATTCGTCGGCCGTCACGGCCTGAAGCTGACCGCTGAAACCGAGCGCTGCGTCGAGACCGCGCTTCCCAGCCTCCGGGAATGGGCCCATGATTCTCCCGAGGTATGGTCGTATTTCCGGCGAATCCTGGTGTCGCCTCATGCCGGCTCCGCTCTGCGTGCCATGCACCGGCTGGGCGTGCTGGTCCTGCTGTTCCCCGAGTTTCAGGCGGTCGATTCCCTGGTGATTCGCGACTATTACCACCGCTACACGGTGGATGAACATTCGCTGGTTGCAATCGAGAACATTCACGCGCTGCGAACGCCGGACAGCGAATTGGAACGCCGCTTCCGAGACATACTGGATGGACTCGAACGCCCCGACCTGCTTTTTCTGGCTCTTCTGCTTCACGATGTCGGCAAGGGCATGCCCTCGGATGACCACGTGGCCGCGAGCCTGCAGGCCTCAGCCAGCGTTCTGGAGCGGCTGCGGCTGGAGTCTGTGGACCGTGAGACCGTGGTCTTCCTGATTGCGAACCACTTGCGCATGTCGGCCACGACCAGGCGCCAGGACATCTTCGATGCCAACGTGGTGGCGGAGTTCAGCGAGTGTGTAGGCACCACGGAACGGCTGAAGATGCTGACGCTGCTTACCTACACCGACGTGAAATCGGTCAACCCGGAAGCGCTGACGCCCTGGAAGGCTGAAATGCTGTGGCAGCTCTATGCGGCTGCATTCAACCATCTCAGCCGGACCGTTGACGATCAGCGCCTGACCGCGAGTGCAAGCAACAGCGAGCGCATCAAGGAGGTGGTTGCCGCTGCGGGCGAGCCGGACGCAAAACACATCATTTCTTTTCTGGAAGGTTTTCCCAAACGCTATCTGCTGATGCACACGCCCAGCGAGATTGTCACTCACTGTCGGATGTACGATCGCCTCAAGGTGAAAGATGAGGAGCCGCAGATTGAAATACTGCGCCGCGACGGCTATTTTGAACTTGTTCTCTTGACGCTGGACTGCCCAGGCCTGTTTTCCCACGTGGTGGGCACCCTGTCATCCTGGGGCATGAATATTCTGAAGGCTGAGGCCTTTGCCAACAAGGCGGGGGTGGTGCTCGACACCTTCCGCTTCTCTGACCGCTTCCGCACGCTCGAACTCAATCCCTCCGAAATAAACCGCCTCAAACGGAAACTCTCGGAGGCGGTCTCGGGAGAGATCAACGTGGTCGATCTCATGGAAACGAAATTCAAGCCGGGAGTGCAGAACCCGAAGGTAAAAATCGAGACTAGCGTTCAGACTGACAACACCTGTTCGCAGCACAGCACCCTGATCGAGATCGTCGCCCAGGACCGGCCAGGATTGCTCTACGACATCAGCTCCACCATGGCTGAACTGGGCTGCAATATCGAAGTCGCAATCATCGATACGCAAGGTCAGACTGCCACTGACGTCTTCCATGTGACCTGCGCCGGCACCAAGCTGGATCCGAGACATCAGGAGAAGATGCGGACTGCGCTCCTCGCCCAACTGTAGATCACCGGAAACCACGTAGGGACGGATGCCCTCATCCGTCCGGCGAAGCAAACCTCGGCCCGTGACGTTCCCAACGAAAAACGGTCGAGCTGCGCTCGACTGAACAGATGAGGACATCTGTCCCTACGTGCGCTGTGATAGGTATCTCTTCAGCGCATCATGCCAGTCGGGCATGGCGAGGCCGCGTCGCCGCAGGCTTTCCGGAGACAGCACGGAATATTTGGGTCGTTTGGCGGGACGTACGAACTTGTCACTTGTGGTTTCGCGCACAACTGTTTTCAGGCCTGCCTCTGCGATGATTTCGCGGGCAAACTCGTACCATGAGCACTCACCGCGACTGGTAACGTGTACGATGCCGCTTGCCCCTTGGCGGCACAACTGAATGATGGTGCGGGCCAGATCGACAGAGTAGGTCGGGGACCCGCGCTGGTCGCCCACTACTTCCAACTCCGGCCGGCTCGCGGCCAGTTTCAGGATTGTGTCGGGGAAGCATTTCCCGCCCGCGCCGAAAAGCCAGGAAGTCCGGACGATGCAACACTCCGGCAGAATCTCACCCAGTTGCACCTCTGCCTCGGCCTTCGACTGGCCGTAAACGCTGCGCGGCGAACGCTGGTCATTGGTTTCGTAGGGCGTGGCTTTGGTTCCATCGAAGACATAGTCTGTGCTGAGGAACAGCAGGCGGGCGCCATGCTGCTTCGCCGCTTGCGCCACGTTCACCGCTCCGCGGCAGTTCACATCGAAGGCCAGGTCGCGATTGCATTCGCAGCCGTCCACATCGGTGTAAGCCGCCGCCAGGACGATCCAATCGGGGCGAGCACGCTGGACCAGAAGCAGAACCTGTTTCTCGTCGCGGATGTCACCGTCTGAGGAACTGAGGCCGGTGACTTCGTCATCCTTCCACTCGCGCATCAAGGCCTTTCCCAACAGGCCGGTGGCTCCGAAGATAACGTTTCGCATGCGGTCAATTCCTGGTTTCGTTGAGGCCAGGTGCGCAACAACCCTACGAGTATTGGGTGGCGATCCACTTTCGGTAGCTGCCGCTCGTGACCTCTTTCACCCATTCCTCATTCTGCAAATACCAGTCGATGGTCTTGCTCATACCGGTCTCGAAACTTTCACGTGGCGTCCATCCCAATTCGCGCTCGATCTTGCGCGCGTCGATAGCGTACCGCCGATCATGACCGGGGCGGTCCTTCACAAATGCAATCAACTTCCGATGGGGCACAGTGGGGTCACCGGGACACAACCGGTCCAGGATGGCACAAATGGTCTCCACGATCTCGATATTTGGTTTCTCACTTCTTCCACCGATGTTGTAGGTTTCTCCCACTCTGCCTTTAGCCAGCACCGTGCGCACGGCCTCGCAGTGATCGGCGACGTACACCCAGTCGCGCACATTCTGCCCATCTCCGTACACCGGCAAGGGCTTGCCCTCCCGGGCGTTCAGGACCATGAGCGGAATTAATTTTTCCGGAAACTGGTAGGGCCCATAGTTATTGGAACAATTGGTGGTCAGAGTCGGAAGGCCGTAAGTGTGATGGTAAGCTCGCACCAGGTGGTCCGCGCCCGCCTTGGACGCCGAGTACGGACTGTTGGGCGCGTACGGGGTGGTTTCGCGAAACGGCGGATCGTTCGGGCCCAGCGATCCATATACTTCATCGGTCGATACGTGAAGAAAACGAAATGAGTTGCGCTGCTGCTCCTGCAGCCCCTCGCAATAGGCCCGCACTTCTTCCAGCAGACAAAATGTTCCGTAAACATTGGTGCGGACGAAGTCATCCGGCCCATGAATGGAGCGATCTACATGACTCTCGGCCGCGAAGTGCACGATGGCGCGTGGCTGGTGGAGTTTGAACAATTCGCGCAGCAGTTCGCGGTCGCACACGTCCCCCTGGGTAAAGGAGTATCGCGGATCGGAGGAAACCTGGAGCAGGTTCCGCGGGTTGCCCGCGTAGGTCAGCTTGTCGAGGTTGACCACCGGAGTTCCTTCCTCTTCCATCCATTGCAGAATGAAGTTGGAACCGATGAACCCCGAACCTCCGGTTACCAGAATCGTTTTTTCCATAAGAGCAGGCCGCGCCGGTGAGATCACGGTCAATCAGCAGCGCCACTCTGATTGTAATCAAGAAAGAGAGCAGCCCCCATGTGAAACGTTATTTAAGAGTTTCCGACCGTTGCAGAGCGGAATAATTCTGCGGCTGGCGAGCGATGGCGTGCTCCACGCCAGATCCTTTCGGGACTGAAGTCCCTCAGGATGACGCCGACCGCCGGGGGCCAGTCCGACGGATGCATCTGGCCTACCCCGAGGTGGCAAAAATATTCTTGCTTGATACCTATGATCGCGAGGTGGTGGTGAACGCCTTTCGCTCCGGCGCTCGCGGCCTGTTTTGCTTCTCCCAGTACCCTTTTCGAATGCTGTGCAAGTGCATCCAGAGTGTGCACCAGGGGCAGGTATGGGCCAACAGCGAACAGCTGCAATACCTGGTTGAAGGGTTGAGCCAGGTGCCCTCCCTGCATATGGTGAATTCTCGGGGAGTCCGATTGCTGAGCCCGCGGGAAGAGCAGGTGGTGGCCCTGGTCGCGGACGGCCTGAGCAATCGCGAGGTGGCGCGTGAACTCTGCCTGAGCGAGCACACCGTCAAGAAATACTTGTTCCGCATCTTCGATAAGTTGGGTATATCGAGCCGCGTGGAACTGGTGCTGTACGCGCTCAGTCACGGAGGTTCGCGCCAGGCCGAGTGGGTGGCCGGGCTCGGCGTCTGACATATGCAAATCTGAAGCCTTAAGCCGTCACCGGGTCTCCGGCATCTTCTTGCAGACGATGACGGTGTGCCCGGTCTTGGAGTCAATCCGTGTGGTCACCGGCACGCAACGGCAGGACACCGTATTTGCGTTTTCCCGCTTGGTCACAACGCAGTGCTCGATGACTTCCGCGGTTGGAGGCGGCATCTGGCTGCGCAACGGTGGGGGCGGCGGCGGGGCCGCTGCGACCGGCTTCTTCTTGGCGGAGCAGCCAATCACGCACACAAGCAGGATGAGCCACAGGTTTCTCATGAATTAATGACAGTCCGCTTGGCCCACTATAAGGCAGCTGCCATCCTGTGGATATGCACTTCAGGGTGCCCGCCCAAGCTTGCCTGGGCGGGGCGTCGGGACACAGTAGGAAACTCGATACTCCTCTCCCCAAGAGAGCGCGAGGAGATTTCCCTGACTCTGAAGGCGCGGCAGCCGCAAAAAATCCCCGCCCGGGCGGAGCTTGGACGGGGCACCCTCCAGCATTTTGAGATCGGGACAAGGACTTACATCAGCGCGTACAGAAAGCCGTCCGTGCTGCCCACGTAGATCACGTTATTCACTACAACCGGTGATGACAGTATTGCTCCCACGCCCATCATCTTCTGGACGCCGATCACCATGCTGTCGTAGAAATTGTCGGCGAATGCGGCTTCATAGTTGGGAGTTCCATCCGGTTTGGTGAGCGCGGGGCCATTTTGCCGCGAAGCGTCGGTTTCAAAAGTCCACGCGAGCTTCTGGCTGGCGAGATCTATGGCGATGAGCCTCCCCTGGTGCGAGCCGATGTAGAGCAGGCCGCCAGCCAGGGCGGGCGAGGAAAACAGTGGCCAGTGATTGAAGTTGAGCGAAAAAATCGGTGTTCCCGCCTTGGCGTCCATTGCGAACACCGTGGCTGTGTCTGAGGTCGCGAAGTAAACCTTGCCATCCTGCACCGCCGGCGATGTGATCACCCACGAGCCTTTGTTGTTGAAGGCCCATTTTTTCTCGCCCGTACGTGCATCGAGCGCATAGAGGTTGGAATCGCGGCAGCCAAAGTACACCATGCCGTCCATGACCGAGGCGGAAGACTGAATGCCCACCTGGTTGTAGATGTTGTGATCCTCGCCGGTCTTGAAACGCCATTTCTCTTTTCCAGTGGCGGCATCGAGGGCGTAGAAGTAGCTGTCCCAACTACCGATGAACAGCGTCTCGTCGGCGATAGCCGGAGACGCGTGGACGACATCGCCGGTGTGAAATTTCCACTTCAGCGTGCCGGTTGCCGCATCGAGGGCATAGATGTTGCCGTCGCCGCTTCCGAAATACACCGCTCCACTCCACAACGCTGGAGACGATAGATAAAAGTCGAAGGGGTCGGGCATGGTTTCCGCGGCAGGTTCCGACCCGTGCAGATGCTTGCCCGCGAACCGCTTTTCGCCCTCGGTCTGGAACTTCCATTTCAACTTCCCGCTGGCGGCATCGACCGCGTAAAACCTGCCGCTGTAGCTGCCGAAATACACGACTCCGTTCTCGACCGCGGGCGACGACGTTACCCGCACGCCGGTGAACAACTTCCATTTTTGCGCGCCGGAGGCGAGATCCACCGCGTAGAGATTCCCGTCCGTACTTCCTACGAAGACCATCCCATCGGCCACCGCCGGCGACGAGATCACCTGGCCGTCAGTGTGAAACTTCCACTTGACCTGGCTGAACTTCGGGACGCCTTGCGCCTTATAGACGCCGGTGTGGGCCAGGCTTCCGCGAAACATGGCGGCGTCCTGGCCGAAGGCTGTCAGAGAAAGCAGCAGTGCGGCAAACAGAGAACGGCGAGCAATTTTCATTCGGAATAGACGCGGGAAGCTGGAGAAGGTCACTATCAGAGGCCGGCAGCCGACCTTCGCCCGGCTGGGCAGATGAGGACATCTGCCCCTACGCACGATGTGCCTGGCAGAAGAAAAGGGAAGCCGAAGCTTCCCTGTTGACAAGCCAAAGACCCGGCCCAAGCAAAGCCCGGACGGGTTACCCCACGAGACTAGAGAGCCGCGCACACCGACTTTACCTCGGTGTAGAGCTCCAGGACATCGTGTCCCATTTCGCGGCCCCAGCCGGATTGCTTGTAGCCACCAAAAGGTAGCGCCGCGTCGAACACGTTGTAGCAGTTGATCCACACCGTGCCGGCGCGCAGTTGTGAAGCCAGGCGATGCGCCTTACCGATATCGCGCGTCCAGATGCCTGCCGCCAGTCCGTACACGCTATCGTTTGCTCTTTTTACGACATCATCGTAGTCGGTGAAAGGAATTGCCGAGACCACCGGGCCAAATATTTCCTCTTGCACCACTTTCATGTTCTCGTTGGTATCGACCAGCACCGTGGGTTGGACAAAATATCCCTTGTCACCGTGCCGGCCGCCGCCTACAACGGCTTTGGCGCCTTCGGAGCGTCCGGATTCAAGGTAGCCGCAAACCCGGTTGAGCTGCTCCTCGGAAACCAGGGGGCCCATATCGCTGGACTCCTCCCATCCCGGACCGACTTTGATCTTCTGCGCCTTTGCTGACACGCCTTCGACCACCTGTTCGAAGATGCTCTTCTCCACATACAGCCGGGAGCCGGCGCAGCAACATTGTCCGTGATTAAAGAAAATGGCGCTGGCCGAGCCTGAGATCGCCGTCTTCAAGTCTCCATCGTTGAAAACCACGTTGGGAGATTTGCCGCCCAACTCCAGCGACACTTTCTTCAGATTGCCGGCCGCTGCCTGAAGAATAAGTTTGCCGACTTCGGTAGAACCGGTGAAGGCAACCTTGTCCACATCTGGATGCGCGGCCAAGGCAGCGCCGGCAGTTTCGCCGTAGCCCGGGACAATATTCACCACGCCATCAGGAATCCCCGCTTCCTGAATCAGCTCGCCCAGGCGCAGGCATGAAAGCGGAGTCTGCTCCGCCGGCTTGATCACAACGCAGCATCCCGTAGCCAAAGCCGGCCCCAGTTTCCAGGCCGCCATGAGCAAGGGAAAATTCCACGGGATGATCTGGCCGACCACTCCCACCGGCTGGCGCAGGGTATAAGCCAGGAACTTGGTGCCGGCGGAAATTGGGATGGTGTTGCCTTCAATCTTGGTCGCCCAACCCGCCATGTAACGGAAAAGATCCACGGCCAGCGGCACGTCGGCCACCCGGGCCACCTTCAGGGGCTTGCCATTGTCCAGCATTTCCAGTTCGGCGAATTCCTCCAGGTTTTGCTCCAGCAAATCTCCCAGCTTCCAGATCAGGCGTCCACGCTCGGAAGGCGTCATCTTTGACCAGGGGCCGGTTTCGAAGGCGGCGCGAGCAGCCTTCACAGCGCGGTCGACGTCCTCACGATCTCCCTCGGCGATGCGGGCCAGCACTTCCCCCGTAGCCGGGTTGTACGTGGGAAAGGTCTTGCCGGACGCGGCTTCGACCCACTGTCCGTTAATCAGCATCTTGCGGTTTTTGGAGATATAGCTTGTGACCTTGTCATCCATTTGAACGCTGGATAGTACGGTTGCCATAATTCCCTCCTCTAGTTGCGAATTCTCAGAGTGGCGTGCGTCGCAGTGCCGCCCTGCACGGACGATAGCAGAGTGCCCCCGGTTTTTCGATAAAGAACCGATCTCGGACGTTCTGAAAGAGCCTAAAGACGGACACCCGGCCAACTCACTGGCGCATTCATCGCCGATTGTAGCTCATTCCTATGTAACGCTGCTGGTGCATCGGTTTTGCATTGGGCGGAACTCTGTCTACAATGGGCTTTCCCGGCATGGCATGAAGAAGCTCGACTACAGTTCGCGGCGCTGGACCGTGATCGCCTCCGGGCTCCTGTGCGGGGCCCTGGCCCTGATCGTGCTGTTTACCAACCGTGGCGCATTTTCCAGCCCGCTCGCGGTGGTGGTGATGGGCGCCGTCGGACTGGCTGCCGTCCTAATGCAGCTTCGTTTACAGAATCGCGAACAAGCACAGTCTTCCAGTTCGCCTGCCTGGCTGAATGTTTTGGGCATTCTTTTTGCCCTGGCAGCGTTCTTTGTGGACCTGCTTCACGTCAATTCACAGGCCACGGAGGCGCTGGCGCTGGCAGCGGTGGCAAGTTTCGGCGTCAGCGGGGTGATCATTCTGCGCAGTTTCCGCAAACGCGCCACTTCCAAATGAGTCAGGGCAGATGATTCCGGGCGCGCCCATTCTGCTTCCCGATCAATTCAACGCTGCTACCTACTTTATCGATCGCCATATTCCTGAAGGCCGCGGAGAGAAGATTGCCATTGAGGCGGGCGAGAGCCGCATCAGCTACCGCCAGCTCCAGGAGAGCGTAAACCGATTCGGAAATGCCCTGCACCAGCTCGGCGTGCGGATTGAGGAACGCGTCTTCCTGCTCCTACTCGACGCTCCCGAGTTCGCGTTCAGCTTCTTCGGAGCGGTCAAGATCGGAGCCGTCCCGGTTCCGGTCAACACGCTGCTCAAGACACCGGACTATCACTACATCCTTAACAACTCGCGGGCGCGGGTAGCCGTGGTCAGCGAGTCGCTTTTCCCCCAGGTGCAAGGCTGGGAAAAGCTGCGCTATCTGCAACACGTCATCGTAGTGGGCGCCGCGCCGCCCGACGGGCCCGAAAAAGACCTGCTTTGTTTCGCCGATCTGGTCAAGCGCGGCTCACCGCAGCTCGAAGCCGAGCCCACCAGCAAGGACGATGCCGCCTTCTGGCTCTACTCGTCAGGATCGACCGGATTTCCCAAGGCCTGCGTGCACCTGCAGCATGACATGGTGGTCTGTGCCGAACGGTATGCCAAGGGCATTCTCGGCATCACTGAATCCGATCGCTGCTTCAGCGTGGCCAAACTCTTCTTCGCCTACGGCCTGGGCAATGCCCTGTATTTTCCTCTGGCCGTCGGCGCCAGCACCATCCTGTGGCCGGGGCCGCCCCGGCCCCAGCACGTATTCGAGATCATTGAGCGCCACCGCCCAACATTGTTCTTTTCCGTCCCGTCCAACTACGCCGCGCTGCTGGCCCACAGAAGAGATCACGTAGGGACGGACGCCCTCGTCCGTCCTGGCGCGCAAAGCGCGCCCGATTTTGATCTTTCCTCAATCCGCTGCGGTATCTCGGCTGGAGAAGCCTTGCCCGCCGCCTTGTTCCATCGCTTTAAAGAACGCTTCGGCGTAGAAATCCTGGACGCGATTGGTTCCACCGAAGTCCTGCACATGTTCATCGCCAACCGTCCAGGCGCGGTCCGCCCCGGCTCCAGTGGCCAGATCATCCCCGGCTACGAGGCCAAGATTGTGGACGAGAACGAGGAACCTGCAAATCCGGGAGAGATCGGCAATCTCGTGATCAAATCCGATTCCACCTGCTCCCACTACTGGAACCAGCACGAGAAATCGAAGAGCACCATCGCAGGCCACTGGATTCGCACTGGTGACAAGTACTATCAGGACACTGACGGATACTTCTGGTATGCGGGCCGCTCTGATGACATGCTGAAATGCAGCGGTGTGTGGGTCAGCCCCGTCGAAATCGAAGCTGTGCTGATCGAACACGCGGCCGTCCAGGAAGCGGCGGTCGTTGGCCGTGAAGATCAAGACCAGCTGCTGAAACCTGCGGCTTACATAGTTCTGAAAAATGGCACGGCGGGCACACCCGAACTCGCCCGCGAACTGCAGGATTTCGTAGTCAGCCGCCTGCCTACGTTCAAGCGCCCGCGCTGGGTAGAATTCGTGGACGAACTGCCCAAGACAGCAACCGGGAAATTGCAGAGATTCAAGCTACGCGAGCGAGGGAATTAAGACCTCCATCTCCACACCCTGTCATCCCGAGCGCAGTCGAGGGACCTGCTTTGTGGCGGAGCTAAATCTAGACATGGCAGGATCGATGACGCAGCCAGCAGCAGGTCTTTCGACTCCGAAAAGAAACTCGCGAGCGAGTTTCTTTTCTGCGCTCAAGATGACAAATTCATGGACGATAGCCAGCGACTCTGGCCTGAGGTACTTCATTTCTTTACCTGTATCCCCAACTCCTTCAGCTGCGCCTCGCTGACCGGGGTTGGCGCATCCACCATCAGATCGACTGCCCGGGCCGTCTTGGGGAATGGAATCACCTCGCGGAGGCTGTCCGCACCGGCCAGAATCATCACGATGCGATCCAGCCCCAGCGCAATACCGCCGTGCGGCGGCGTGCCATATTCCAGCGCCTCCAGAAAGAATCCGAAGCGCGAGCGCGCCTCTTCTTCCGTCATGCCGAGAGCGCGGAATATCTTGCTCTGAATATCCTGGCGGTGAATACGGATCGAGCCTGATCCCAGTTCGGTGCCGTTCAATACCACGTCGTAGGCCAGCGCGCGTATTTCTCCCAGGACCGACTTGGGATCGCGGGTCGTATCGTAGCCATTTTCGAGCTTGGCCATGTCTTCGTCGTGCAGCGAGGTGAAGGGATGATGGGCAGCGTTCCAGCAGCCCGACTCGCGGTCCCATTCGAACATGGGGAAGTCAGTCACCCACAGGAACCGAAAATCCTTCGCGGGATCCCCCGTCTTGGCAAACGCGCCATGCTTCGCAGCATACTTCTGCGCCAGATCGAGCCGGAGTTGTCCGCAGGTCAAGAAGAACTGGTTCGTGCTCTGCTTCGAATCCGCCTTGCGCACCACCAGCACCCACAAATCGCCCGGTTCGACGCCCGCCGCTTTCGTAACAGCCTCAACCGAATTGGGATAGTCGCGCGCAAAGCGATTGGGATCGCTCATCAGGCTGACGTTTGCCGTGCCCTGGGCATGGGCAAAGGCACCGTAGGTTCCGATGGTCCGGCGTTCGGTTCCAGAAATTTCACCCACCTTCGGAATCCGGATGAGCAGAGAAGTAAAACCCGGGCTGACCTTGAACGCCGCAGCGAATTTCTCCCGTTCCTCAGGCGTGAACGCGGAGCGGACGTCTGTCATTGCGGGCAACCGCAGGTCCGGCTTATCGCTGCCATAGCGACGCATGGCTTCGTCGTAACTCATGCGCGGGAATGGTGTCTTGATCTCATGTCCGGCGGCTTTGAACGCGGCGGTCAGAAAGCCTTCAACCACCTCCCACACCCGCTCCGGCTGGGGATAAGATATCTCCAGATCGATCTGGGTAAACTCCGGCTGGCGGTCGGCGCGCAGGTCTTCGTCGCGAAAGCAGCGCACAATCTGGAAATACTTGTCGAAGCCCGAGATCATGAGGATCTGCTTGAACATCTGCGGCGACTGCGGCAGTGCGTAGAAACTGCCCGGCTGAACCCGGCTGGGGACCAGATAGTCGCGCGCGCCTTCGGGGGTCGAGCGGGTCATGAAGGGAGTTTCAATCTCGAAAAACCCCTGCGCGGAAAGATAGTCCCGAATGGCCAGCGCAACCCTGTGCCGCAGTTCGATGTTGTACTGCATGGTGTCGCGGCGCAGATCGATGTAGCGATATTTCAGCCGCATTTCCTCGTTAGGCAAGACCGTTTCGCTGGGCAGGAAGGGCGGCTGCTTCGACTCATTCAGGATGCGCAGTTCTTCCGCAATCAGTTCCACCTCGCCGGTGGCAATGTTCCTGTTTATCGTGTCGGGGACGCGCTGTTTGGCCGTGCCCACCACGGCGATCACGTATTCATTGCGCAGGGCCTCAGCCTTCTGGTGGATGGCGGGATCGCGCTCCTTGTTGAATACCACCTGGGTGACGCCGCTGCGGTCGCGAATATCAATGAAGATCAGGTTGCCCAGATCGCGCCGCCGGTTCACCCAGCCCATGAGCACCGCCTTTTTGCCGGAATCAGCCGGACGCAAAGCGCCGCACATATGGGTACGCCGTAGATCACCAAGAAAATCGAGCAAGTTGTGCCCTTCAGTAAAGAATGGAGTTGTAAACCGAATCCAAGATTATAAATGTAGGCGCGAGCGTCCCGCTCGTGCGGGCCGACCAGAAACCTGTTCTTGAGTCCTGGTACTGCGGCTCAGTCAATCGGGCGCGCCGCCGTGGCCTGCTGGAACTTCAGCCGCCACTGGTCATTCTGCTTTACCCAGAGATCGGAGATGTGCTGATAGCGTGGCGCCATGCCGGGAGCATCGCCCTCCGGCATATGGATGATGCAATCGTAGGTCACCACAGCCACGCCATCGTTGACGGGCAGAACCCGCAGATTGTAGGTGTAATAATCTTTCAGCTCGCCCTCATTGGCGCTCGCCACAATTTCTTCCTTGTCATGCAGCTTGCCCTCGCTGCCCACCAGGACAAAATCATCGGTCAGCGTATGTTTCAGGAAATCTGTATTCCTGCTCTTTTGAGCTTCAGGGATCGCGTTGGTATTCGCGATCAGCGTCTGCTCCAGCGGGCTGAGAGGCCTGGACGAATTCCCCGGACTCTGCGCAGATCCAGCCAGAGAGAAAGAAAAGCAGAGCAGGCCGACAACCAAACCTGAGTTTCTCATTAGTCCTCCCGTTAGCAAAATTTCGTAGGGACTTCAGTGTGGGTCGGACACTCCTGTCCGACGCCTTTGACTTGTGCTTACCCAGCCGGATAGCAAAAACCAAGAGTCAAAAGCGTCGGACAGGAATGTCCGACCCACACAAACCTCCGCTACTTCGCCTGGATCTTTCCTGCCAGACCGGCACGCGGGACCGAAACCTGCTCGCCGGTTTCCAGATTCTTGAGCGCGAAGGCATCGGCCTTGATTTCATTTTCCCCCACGATCAGGGCAAAGCGCGCGCCCAGCTTGTCGCCGGTCTCGAACGATTTCTTCAACCGAAAATTCTCGTCGCCCAGTTCGACGACCAGGTCGTGACGGCGTAGCTCACGCGCCAGGCGGGCAGCTTCGCGGTCCATGCCGGCGCCCAGGGGCGCGATGTACACATCCGGCTTGCGCTGTACCGCCTCGGCCGATTCCTGCAGAGCCAGCACCAGCCGGTCCTCTCCAATGGCAAAACCGATTCCGGGAGCGCTGGGGCCGCCAAGCGATTCCGAAAGCCCATCGTAGCGCCCGCCGCCGAGGATCGCGTTCTGCGCCCCCAAAGCGCCATGCGTGAACTCAAAGGCCGTCCGGGTGTAGTAGTCGAGCCCGCGCACTAACCGGTCATTTTCCTGAAACTCGACCCCGACGGCATTGAGAATGCTCTTCACCTGCTCGAAATGCTTGCGGCAGGCCTCGTCCAGAAACTGGCTGATGCGTGGCAGCCTCTCGATCATGGGCTGGTCCTCGGGAACTTTGCAATCGAACACGCGCAATGGATTGGTAACGGCGCGGCGCTTGCAATCCTCGCACATGCCGCCCACGACCGGCTCCAGCGCCTTGCGCAGGGCCTCGTTGTAGGTCGCGCGGTCGTTCGCGCATCCCACAGAATTCAACTGCAATGTCCAGTCCCGGATGCCAAGCCGGTCGAGCAGCGTGGCGAGCAACTCCAGGACCTCAGCATCGCGCGCCGGAGACTCGCTGCCCGCGCTGGCTGGCCCAATGACCTCCGCCCCAATCTGATAAAACTGCCGATATCGTCCCTTCTGCGGCCGCTCCCGCCGGAACTGCGGCCCGATATAGTAGAGCTTGTTCAGCCCCCGCTCCCAGAGTTTGTGTTCGATGTATGCCCGCACGACGCTGGCGGTGTTCTCGGGACGGAGAGTCAGCGACTGGCCCTTATCACTCTGGGCCCGTCCGCGGTCTTCCCAGGTGTACATCTCCTTCGCGACCACATCGGTTTCCTCGCCTACTCCGCGGGAAAAGAGTTCCGTCGATTCGAAAATCGGGGTGCGTATTTCGTAAAAATTGTAAGCGCGGAAGACGTCGCGCACCGCGGCCTCGACAAAGTTCCACAACGCCGTCTCCGGCGGCAGAAGGTCGCGCGTTCCTCTGACTGCTTTGATCATCAAAGTCGCTTCTGGCTGCTGGCCCTATCCTCGTGCTTCAGGAGTACGAGATCTCAGCTCTCAGTTTCAAGTTCTCAGTTCTCAGTCCGGAAAGGATACCTTAAGACGATTCACGCCGCGAAGTCTTCGTCCTGTGGAACCGGCATGGGCGGCGGTACCCGGTCCGTCACTTCGGCGAGGACGGCCAGCTTCTCCGCCAGCGCGACGGTTAAAGACCCTTTCTGATAACGCCAGCGGAAATTCCCCTCGGAGACGCTGGGAGTGTTAAGCCGCGCTTCGCTGCCCAGTCCCAGGACATCCTGCAGGGGGACCACGGCCAGGTTTGCGACTGACTCTTGTGCCAGGCGGATGAAAGCCCAGTGAATGCCGTCTTCGCAGGGTCCCACATACGATTGAATCGCTCGCCGCTCGCTCTCCGACACGCCCGACTTCCACCAGCCCAGGGTGGTGTCGTTGTCGTGCGTACCGGTATAGATGACGCGATCGGAGGTGAGGCGATGCGGCAGATACACATGGGCGCCGGCATCCGCGAAGCCAAACTGCAGTACCGCTGTTCCCGGAATCTGGTGACGCTCGCGCAGCGCGTGCACCGCGGGCGTGATGTGTCCCAGGTCTTCGGCGAAAAAGGGCAGCCCGCCCAGTGCGTCACGAAGCTTGTTGAAGAGCTCGTCCCTGGGGCCGTCCACCCAGCGTCCGTTTACAGCGGTAGTGTCGTTGGCGGGAATCTCCCAGAACTGATCGAAGCCGCGAAAGTGGTCGAGACGGATGTAGTCGCAAGTCTGTGCGGCCCAGCGCAGGCGGTCGATCCACCAGTCGTAGCCTCGAGCCCGGATCGCACCCCAGTCATAGAGAGGAGTGCCCCAGCGCTGGCCGGTTGCGCTAAACGCGTCGGGCGGGACGCCGGAAACAGCCTCTGGTTCCAGGTCGTCCTTGCGCAGGCGAAAAAGGTCGCAGTGGGCCCACACGTCGGCGCTGTCATAAGCCACGAAAATCGCGATATCGCCCACCACCCGAATCGAGCGCTGAGCGCAGTAGCGCCGTAAGGCACGCCACTGTTCATAGAAGAAGAATTGAATCACGCGACGGAGGTCCACCTCGGCCTTGAGTTCCTTGCTGACCGTGGTTATTGCTGCAGCCTCGCGGCGGGCCAGGGGGCGCGGCCACTCCTTCCAGCATCGCCTGTGGTTGCGTTCGCGCAGCACATCAAACAGGACAAAGTCTTCCAGCCACCAGCCATTCCCGGCACAAAAGCGTTCAAAGCGGGTGCGGGCGCTGCCCCCGGCGTTCTTCAGGAAGGTGCTTGCAGCCTCCGCGATCAGCGGCGACTTGCGTTGAAAGACTTCTTCGTAGTCGATTGCGCCAGCCTCGTGCCGAACGCCCACCAACTCCGCCGAACCAAGCCACCCGCGCTCGGCCAGGCGCTCCAGGCTGATCAGCAAGGGGTTCCCGGCAAAGGCGGAGGTTGAAGAGTAAGGAGAGTTCCCGTTGGCCGGCGGCCCCAGGGGCAGCACCTGCCACAAACCTTGCCGGGCCGACGCAAGAAAGTCGGCAAACTCGTAGGCGGCAGGACCGAAGTCGCCAATGCCGCCGCGTGCTGGGAAGGATGTCGGGTGCAGCAGGATTCCGGTGGCGCGGGGGAATGACGTCATCTGAACTGTGCCGATGCTACCAGCAATCGTGGAAGCGGTGGGTGGCCGCGCTTTACTCTCCCTGTTCCCCACCCTGGGCGCGGGTCAAGCTCTTCATCTCATCGGCATTGATCTGGATCTTGCCGGATTTTTCCATCTGGACCCGCAGATTGGTGAGGAAGAGGCCAAAGATTTCCTGCTGCTTGTTCTGGATCAAGGCGTCGCGGACCTGGTCTTTCTTGACCTCAAAATCCTGGGCGGTCGGCTCCTGGCGGTCCAGGACCGACAAGACCACGCCGGTGGTGCCGTTGCTGATCGGACCGCTGATCTCGCCCGGCTTCAGGCTAAAGGCCACCGAGGCGCCGCCCGACATGGAACCAATGTCCGGGACTTGCCCGTCCGGCAGCACGAAGTCGCTGGTCTTGACAATTGCTCCCGCCTCTTTGGCCGCCTTCTTCAGGTCATGTTCGGCCTTGGCGCGGTCGGCCAGCTCCTGGGTTTTCTGGTTGAGCAGGGCGGCAACGCGCTCGTTTCTGAATTCGTCCTCCACCCGACTGCGAATCTCCTCAAAAGTCGGGGTTGCCGGCGGCTTGATGGCCACTACCTGGAACACGGCGTAGCCCTGCGCGGTCTGCACCTGGTCGGGCGGAGCTTTTTCGGCCTGGCCGAACACCGCGCTCATGAACTGCGGCGAACTGCCAATGCCCGGCAGACTGTCGGTACGGCTCACAAAGTCGGTACTGATGACGTTAAGGCCCTTGGCCGCGGCTGCCTTTTCCAATCCCGCACTGCGCGCCTGCGTCAGCAACGCATTCACTTGATTCGTCGCGGCTTGGGCAGCTTTCTGCTGCCTGATGACCTCTTCGATCTGGTCCTTGACCTCATCCAGCGGCTTCACATGCGCCGCCTGCTTGTCCTCGAGACGGATGATGTGGAAGCCGTAACTGCTCTGCACCAGGCCACTGGTCGCGCCCTTGGCCAGGGAGAATGCGGTCTGTTCAAATTCCGGCACGGTGCGGCCCCGGCCAATCCAGCCCAGCGAACCGCCATTCTTGGCGCTCCCCGGATCATCAGAGTATTTCTTGGCCAGTTCGGCGAAATTTCCGCCTGCCTTCAGCTGTTTGAGAACATCTTCTGCCTTCTTGCGGGCCTCCTCCACGCCTTTGGGGTCAACTTTTCCATCCGCACCGGGCAGAGGAGTCTTAATCAGGATATGGCTTACATTGACCTGCTCGGGCACGCGGTACTCATCGCGGTGCTGGTCGTAGTAGGCCTGGAGGTCCTCGCGGGACACGCTCACTCCCGCTTCGATCTTCGCCGTGTCCAGCACGACATACTGGACTTTGCGCTTCTCCGGAATCGAATTGTTATAGCTGGCCTGGTTGCGCTGGTAGAACGCCTTCAACTCGGCTTCCGTAGGTTTGATCTGTTTCGCCAGATCATCCTTCCGGAGCACCGCATAATCGAACTTGACCTTGGTATTTTCCTTCTCAAATTCCTGACGCACTTCACCGTCCGTGACCAGCGCGCTGCCCGCGATCAGGTTGCGCAGCTTGCCCACCAGAATATCGTCCTTCGCGCCCTGCTCGAACTGGGGAACACTCAGGTCGGCGTTTTGCAGAATGTTCTCGTACTGCTGCTGGCCGACAAATTTTCCGCCGGGAAAGAACGTGGCCGAATAGCGCCCGTGCTGCAATTCATCGCGCAACTCTTCATCCGTGGCCCGCAGACCCAGGCGCTCGGCTTCGGTGACCAGAGCCTTCCGGCTGATCAGGTTCTGGGCAGCGCGTTCGGCAAAGTAGGGCAGCAGCATGGCGGTCTGCTCGCCGCCACGGGGAAACTGCTGGCGCAGCATCTGCCGGGCCTCGCGCTGCACCTCGAGCGTGGTCACCGGCTCGCCGGCCACTTTGGCCACTACCCCCTGTCCGGGTCCCCCCAGGCCGATGCTGTCACCGATGCCGCCCGGAATCAGTGTGATCGCCATAGCGGCGCAAATAACGGTCAGCAATCCGCCAAGAACCACTTTCTTGATCGGGCCAGGGGTCTGCAGAAATCGAATCATTGTGTCGTCACTCCAAGGTTTGAAGCGGAAGCTTAAATTATAGACTACTGGCGCCCAGTGGAGGACCGCGCGCCCTGCCGGTCCCGATGAAAAGAAAACAGATAGGCCGGGAGTCCTGTGAAAGATTACCGCTTGTGCACGGACTCAGCCACGCGAATCAAGGTGGGAAGGACCATACCGAAGTCATCCTTTTGGGGATCGCCCAAGGCGAAGTAAAGCTTGCTGTAAAGGGGATACAGCTCTTCGTAAACCTGTTGCTCGGATTTGTCGGGCTCAAACACCCGTTGGGGTGGACAAATCTTTTTCTGCGCCTCCTCGATGGTCTTGAAAGTCCCGGCCGCCAGAAACGCAAAGATTGCTGAGCCCAGGCTGGTCACGCTCTTGCTCGGCACCAGTACCGGGCGCCCCAGCACATTGGCATACACGCGGTTCAGCACGTCATTCTTTTGCGGAATGCCGCCGGCGTTGATGACGCGCTTGATATTTACCCCGTTCGCGGCCATGCGATCGAGGATTACGCGGGTGTGGAACGCCGTGCCTTCGATGGCGGCGAACAATTCGTCCTGGGCAGTGCTCTGCAGGTTCCAGCCCAGAGTGATGCCGCGCAGGTTGGGATTGACCAGCACGGTGCGGTCGCCATTGTCCCAGGTCATCCGCAGCAGCCCGGTTTCTCCGGCGCGATAATTCTCCAGGCCCTGGCTCAAGGTCTTTACATCCGTACCGGCGCGGGTCGCAATAGCGTTGAAAATATCTCCGACAGCCGAGAGGCCAGCTTCGATGCCAGTGCGGAGTGGGTGCACACTTCCCTGCACCACGCCACACACGCCCGGAACCAGATTGACCGACGGCGTGATCCCGATGATGCAAGTGGAGGTTCCGACCACATTCACTATGTCGTCAGTGCCGCAGCCAGCCCCGATCGCATCCCAATGCGCGTCGAACGCCCCCACCGGAATCGGAATGCCGGTCTTAAGACCAAGCTTTTCGGCCCAATCTTTGGTGAGTGTTCCTGCGATCTGGTCGGACGCCGCATACTCACCGTCCAGTTTTTCGCGAACGCCGGCCAAAAGCGGGTCGACTTTCACCAGGAATTGCTCGGGAGGCAGACCGCCCAGGGCGCGGTTCCAGAGCCATTTGTGGCCCATGGCACAAATGCTGCGCTTCACTTTCTTGGGATCGGTGATGCCGCACAGCGTTGCCGCCACCATGTCGCAGTGCTCGAAGGCGGAGACAAACTCCGAGCGCTTCGCCGGGTTGTTGCGGAGCCAATGCAGGAGTTTCGAAAATCCCCACTCCGACGAGTACACACCGCCGCACCAGTAAATGGCTTCAAGTCCTTCGCGATGAGCAGCCGCCGTGATCTCCGCCGCCTCACCTTTGGCCCGATGATCACACCAAAGATAGTATTCGCCGAGAGGTTGCAGGTCTTTGCCTACGGGAATTACCGAAGAGCCGGTGGTGTCGAGCGCGATGGCTTCGACCTGGTCGCCAGAGATGCCGGCCTTCTTCACTGCCTCGCGCATGGCCGAGGCCAAGGCGCGCATATGATCTTCGTGCGCCTGAGTGGCGTATTCAGGGTCGTCGCGCTTGCGGTGCAGAGCATATTCGGCGACCGCGGATTCGAGCAGCCCGCGCTCATTGTCCACGATGGAGACGCGCACGCTGAGAGTGCCGAAATCGACTCCCGCCACGATGGCCATCAGCAGGCCCCGTTGTTCCCCGGATGCGCGTACATGTCCCAGTGCAGATACCGGGTGGTGGCTTCGTAAACTGCAGGCGCCACGCTCGAAAGGTTGGCGGCCACGTGATGCTCGAAGCCGTTTTCGCAGATGTAATGCAGCAACTTCTGCATCTGTGGGATTTCCACCACCCCGGCGCCGCCGAAAGTATTCAGCGGGTCATCGGTAAACCTGCCTTCGCCCACGTAGCCGCGCATCTTGCCCGCGGTGTCGTCGGTGGAAAAACGGGCAAAGCTCATCTTCTCCGGCTTGATCAATCCCACGCAGGTACCGAAAGTGTTTTCCTTGCCCACGGTGCCCGCAATGATCTCCTGGAAATCCATCTTCACCGAGCGGAAGAAGTGTTTGGGCAGATTGGAACAGTGAAAGCAGACCGCCTTGTTGGGATCGGAGCCGTAGTTGTTGTTCCAGTCCAGCAGCGCCGAGGGCGTTTCCGACGCCAGGCGCAGGGCATGCATGGCCAGCACGCCGCAAATGTCCACCTCGCAGGCACTGGAAAGCAATCCATCGCTCATCATGCTCATGACGGTGCAGGGCACGACACCAAGATTCTCCTCAATCGACGTCCAGCACTGTACCGCGCTGATGGCTACTTCGGTGGTTGCCATCCAGTGGTCGACCACGGCGCCGAGCTTAGCCATCTTCATCAGGGCGGCTTCCGGCACTCCGCTCGAATCCACGTATTTCTTGATTGAAGCCAGTTTGGCCTGCGCCGCGTCGTCGTTGTCCTTCATGCGCTCGATGCGGCCCAGCACCTCGGAGAGGTCAAGGGTCTCGATCGAGATCCCCTGCGCTTCGAGAATTTTCTCGCTGTAGCGCACCGTATTGAAAGCCGTGGGCCGCGCCCCAATCGATCCCACGCGTAAATTGCGGAAACCATTGACGACGCGACAGACTCCCGCGAACCATTGCAGGTCTTTGGCGAACTCGGGCGAATCCGGACTTTCGGTGTGCAGTGTGGTGATGGAGTAGGGAATGCCGTACTGGCGCAGATTATTGCAGGCCGACATCTTGCCGCAAAAGCTGTCGCGCCGGAAGGCGATGGTCATCTTCTTGGGATCGTCGGGCGTGGCCTGGATCAGCACGGGCACGTGCAGATCCGCCAGGCGCAAGGCATCGGCAATCGCGCGCTCTTCGCCGAAGTTCGGTAGTGTCACGATAACGCCGTCAATGCGATCTCGATTGCGTTTGAACAGGTCAGCACAGCGCCGCGACTCGTCCCGGGTCTCGACTGCACCGTATTTGCTCTCGTCCGGAGTCAGCGCAACCACATCCATGCCGGCCGCGGTCAAAACCCTCAGCATTTCCTCGCGCCCGGTTTTGGCCAAATGATCGGGGAAGAAACCACGGTTGCCCACGATCAGGCCCATCGTCATTTTTTTCGTTGCCATACTTAGCCCTTTTTGAAACCCAATCCCTTACGCGTGCCGCTTCGGGGCGAATTTCACGCAATAGATCAATCCCAGGACCAGGAGCACGGCGCCCCACCATACGTTGGCGTGCAGGTTGAACAAAACCACGCCCGGATCCGCCGGAGGATTTACGACCTGGTAAATTCCCGCAGCACAAATCAAGGCGCCGTTCACGGCCAGCGAGATACCGATAAAGAACCAGATGGAAATCATGCTGCGCACCTCTGCTTTTCAAAACCTACCGCTTTAGCGTAGCGCCGGCATCTTGCCGGCGCTACCCCAATCCCGTCCCCATTTACCAGAAAATAATGTTCAGTACGAAGAACACCACCACCACAATGCCAGCCCAAAAAAGCGGCTTCTGATACAGGGGCACGTTTCCAACCGAGGGAATCTCCGTTTGCCCATAGACCAAACCGGTCAATTGGCTGTCCGGCACAGGTTTAGTTACCAGACTTACCGCCACGGTGACGACCACGCAAACCACAAACGACCAGAGCGCCTGGTACATGTCCTGGGCAAGGGCCTTGGCATGGGGCGACAGCGCCACATAACGCAGCGCGCTGGGATCGACCTTCACCCAGGTCCACATGCCAATCGAAGAAAGGGTTCCGCAGAGCAATCCCCAGAAACCTGCCGGGCCGCTCGCCCGCTTCCACAGCATCCCCAGGATGACTGTGCCAAACAGCGGGGCAATAAAGAAGCTGAACAATGCCTGCACGTAGTCCATGATGCTGGCGAACTGCATCACCAGATAGGCGGTGCCTACGCTGATCAGCACGCCGATCACGGTGGTCCACCGGCCCATGTTCACGTAGTGATGATCGGTCCCTTTGCTGTTGATGAGGGGGCGGTAAATGTCATAAGTCCAGACCGTGGTGAACGCGCTCACGTTGCCGGCCATGCCCGACATGAAACCCGCAATCAGCGCCGTAATCCCCAACCCAAGCAGCCCGGGACCGCAGTAGCGGGCCAGCATCAGCGGAAGCACGTCGTTATAGCTGTGGCCGCCAGTGACCGTCGCCACCGATTCCGGAACCAGCTTCATGGGCAGCAGGCCAAGGCCCAACAGTCCGGGAAGAATCACGATCAGTGGCACCATCATCTTGAATCCGGCACCGATGATCGGGGCCATTTCCGCGCTGCGAATGTCTTTTGCAGCCAGGATGCGCTGTACCACCAGGAAGTCCGTGGTCCAGTACCCCATCGAGATCACCGAGCCCAGCCCGAACACAATGCCAGTCCAGTGGATGCCCATCGGGTTGGCGGTGAATGAGCCCAACCCCGACCAGAGATGGACATACTGTTCCGAAGCTCGTTGCGCGATCAGTATCTTGAGATGGCCCCAGCCGCCGGCTTCATACAATCCCAGGATCGGGATGAGCAGCGCACCCGCCCAGATCAGAAAGAATTGCAGCACCTCGTTAAAGATGGCCGAGCGTAGCCCGCCGAGGGTCACATAAATGGCCACCGTGAGCGACGAGACCCAGATGCTGAAATTGATGTCCCAGCCCAGCACGATTTGCATGACCTTGGCCATGGCAAACATGTTGACGCCGCTCATGAGCACGGTCATGAAGGCGAAGGAAATTGCGGACAGGGCGCGACTGGGTTCGCCGAAGCGCAGCTTCAAATATCCCGGGACCGAGTGCGTCTTGGAAATGTAGTAGAACGGCATCATCACCAGAGCCAGGAACAGCATCGCCGGGATGGCGCCGATCCAGTACCAATGCGTGGCAAGAATGCCATATTGATAGGCCGAACCCGCCCAGCCCATCAACTCGAGGGCACCGAGGTTGGCAGAGAGAAAACTGAGGCCGGCCACCCATGCGGTCATCTCGCGCCCGGCCATGAAGAAGTCTTCGCCCGTATTCGCCCGTCCGCGCAGGTAAAAGCCAATCGCCAGAACCAGGGCGAAGTAGAAGGCAATGATGACAAAATCCACCCGGGACAAATGCACAAGCTGGGTCTCGACCAACATCGCGAACGCTGGCATCATTTCTTTTCCTTTGCCTGCCCGTAATACGCGCTGGCCCCGTGCTTCCTCAAATAGTGCTTGTCGTGCAGCCCGCTGCCGACCGGTTCCGCTCCAGTATTGAGAGTGACAGTAAAATACGCCATTCGTGCCACCGCTTCCAGGATCACGGCGTTATGCGCCGCTGCTCCCGGATCCGGACCCCAGGCGAAGGGGCCGTGATTGGCCACCAGAACCGCCGGCACGGAGGCATACCCCACCTTCTCAAAGGCACGAACAATAGCATGTCCGGTGTTTTTCTCATACTCGGAAGCGATCTCGCCGTCCGCCATGACCTCAGTGACCGGGACCGGACCATGAAAGTAGTCGGCATGGGTGGTGCCAAAACATGGGATCGGCTGGCGCGCCTGCGCCCACGAGGTGGCATATTCGGAATGAGTATGGGCGACTCCTCCGATCTCCGGGAAGGCCCGATAGAGGACAAGATGTGTGGGAAGGTCGGAGGAGGGCCGTAAAGTGCCTTCCACTATCTTGCCCTCTAGATCGGTGACCACCAGGTGCTCTGGTTTCATGGCGTCGTAAGGAACACCACTAGGCTTGATAACGACCAGTTTCTGTTCCCGGGAGATGCCGCTGGCATTGCCGAAGGTATAGAGCACCAACCCTCTTCGCACCAGCTCCAGGTTCGCTTCTAGCACCTCTTCCCGTAGCCGTGGCAACAGCATAGTGAGCTTTTTATCCGAGGAATGTGAGGGTTTTGATAAGTAATCGTTTACTACACGAAAAGTCAAAATAGTGTACGTAACCGCTTTTGTCAATCACCGAATATCTGCCATCCTCGATTTCTCCGCCCCCGACTGGCCAGTGCCGGAATTGCAAGGCAAAGCCATATTCCGGCCACTCCAGCGGGGGGATCTAGCGGGTCCAGAGAAAACGTTTTCTCATTCCCTTTCGCGAGCGCGGCCAACCTCGGCTCCCACATCTGCTCCCGGACAAACCCGGCACCCTCGCAGTCCACCACCCTCATCTCAAGCGCAGAAGCGTGAGCCTGCTCCCATTTTCCGCCACATCGCGCTTCCCTGCCGTTGCCTTCCGACCTCTGCCGGGATAACGTTTGCCGTGCTAGAATTTCGGCCATCGCTCCACCCGCCTGCTGAACTTATGGACATACGAGAAATCGCGAGACGGGCCAAGGTGTCAACCGCCACCGTCTCTCGCACCATCAACCGCGTCCCTACCGTCAGCCCCGCCCTGGCCAAGCGCGTTTGGAGCGTAATCGAAGAACTTGGATATTATCCGAATACTCAGGCGCGGGCCCTGGTTTCCGGGCGCAGCAGGATTTTTGGCCTCATCATTTCCGAAATTACCAACCCCTTCTTTCCGGAAATTGTTCAAGTGTTCGAAACCATTGCAGTCCAACACCGCTACGAGATTCTTCTTACCTCGACCGGAAATGATCCTGAACGCATGGAAAGCGCGGTGCGCCGGATGATTGAGCGCCGGGTTGAGGGCGTCGCCATTCTGACCTTTGGTATGGAAGAGGTGCTGCTCGAAGACCTGAAGCTGAGGAAAGTGCCTTTGGTGTTTGTCGATGTCGGGCCGCCGCGCCCACGGGTCAGCAACATCCGAATCGACTATCTCAACGGAATTCGCCAGGCAGTGCAACATCTGGCGGCGCTCCGCCACGAGAAGATCGCGTTCATTACAGGCCCTTTGCGGCTGAAGTCCGCGATGGCCAGGAAACAGGCCTTCCTGCGCTCCATGCAGGAAATCGGCCTCGAAGCGGACCCGCGGCTGGTGGTCGAAGGCGACCACACCATGGAAGGAGGTATGGCGGCCTTCACCCGATTGCTGGCCGGCCCCGTCCGCCCCACCGCCGTCCTCTGTTCGAATGACATGACCGCGATTGGCGTGATGCGCGAAAGCCATGACGCCGGCATCTCCATTCCCCGCGATCTTTCGGTGATTGGGTTTGACGACATCCGCCTGGCGCAGTTCGTGCTGCCGCCGCTCACCTCAGTGCAGATGTCCCAACCCGAACTGGCGCGGCTGGCCTTCAATGCGCTCCTGGCTGAAGTCGAGCGCGAAGTACCAGCACCCAACGGCACCGACTATTTGCTCAAGACAAATCTGGTGCTGCGGGAGTCAACCGGTTTGCTCGCGGGCGCTTCTAAGCCAGCAGAAAAGCAGTGAAACGCTGGGCCGAAAAGCTGACCTCAGAATGTGGGTCGGACACTCTTGTCCGACGCTCTTGATTTTGATTTTGATTTTGATTTTGATCTTGACTTGACCTGAACGTCGGACAAGAGGGTCCGACCCGTACAGTTTCTGCCTGACGGCTGAAACCTGAGAGCAAATCAAGATCAAGGGCGTCGGACAAGAGTGTCCGACCCACACTACTCGAGCGACAGCGTCAGCTTGGTCACGGATGCAGGCGGAAAGTTGTAGGTGAGACGTCCCCGCTGTAAATCAAGCGCTTTCATCTGGGGGCTGACTACGTTCCGCTCTGCAAACGTGTTGTGGGCGTGAATATCTGAGCTTGTCAGGGTCGTGGCTGTACCCGATTTCAAACTCGCGCCCCGAGCCCCAATCCTGGTTTCACGCGCCACGTTCACGTGCGGATTGACTACCGTCAGCACCAGTTCCTTGTCATGCAGCGATGCCGAGCCCTGCAAGCCCCAGAATGACGCTGGCTTCCCATCGCGGTCATAGTTCACTGAGGGAGCGGAGAATATCGTGCGCAGAGCCTGTCCACCCTGGTGTGCTGCGTACATTCCAAAGACGTGGCCCACCGGAGTGACGCAAAATTTGTCCTCATGCGCCAGGTACAGACTGTTCAGGCAATTGATGAGCTGGGCGCAGTTGGCCATGGCAACTTTTTCCGGGTGGCGATTGAAGGTGTCCAGCGTGAGGCCGCTGAATAGCGCGTCCCGCAGGGTCGGCATTTGCTCGAGGATATCCCCCGCTGTGGCCTCGCTGCCGGGGCGGTACCAGGGCCCCCATTCATCCACTACGAGTTTGATGGAATGTTCGCGGTCGAATTCTCCCATCACCAGCCAGTGCCCGTTGATCAGAGACTCCATGACGTCGCCTTGGCGCAGCAGTTCGTACCAGTCCAGTGCATCGAACTTAAGCGCGTCACCCTTGCCCTCGACCCAGTTGTGGGTGCGCCCGCGGCTCAGGTTCCAGGCATAGTAGTGAAGCGCCAGGCCGAAAATGGAACGGATGTCCCCCGGAGAATGGCGCACAATCTCTTCCAGAAACCCGCGGGTCCAGTCCCATTTGTCGTCGCTGGGCCCGGAAGCCACGAATGACAATTTCTCCTGATACTGCGGTACCCACGCGGTATATCGGCGAAATTCCACGGCGTATTCCTGCGCCGTAAAGTTTCCACCGCAACCCCACGACTCGTTTCCCACGCCCCAATAGCGCACTCCGAAGGGCTCGGTGTATCCGGCTGCGGCCCGCATCTCGGCCAGCGTCGTGCTGCCCGCAGGAGAATTGCAATACTCCACCCAGCGGTAGAATTCAGCCGCGGGAAGACTTCGTACATTGGCCGCGAGATAAGGCTGGCTGCCAATCAACTTGCAGAACTGCACGAACTCATTGGTCCCGAACTGATTAGGATCGTACTTGTGGCTGGCGGGGCCGGCGGCGCTCTCTTCCTGCGCCCAGAAGTTGGTGCGCCGGGGACGCTTGTCAGCAGGGCCGATGCCATCACGCCAGTCATAGCTGTCGGCAAAGCATCCGCCCGGATAACGCACCACCGGGGCTTTGATCTTCCGCATCTCATCGACCAGCTCTTTGCGGATGCCATTAACGTTTGGAACTTTGGACTTCTCGCCCACCCAGATGCCGTCGTAGATCACTCCTCCAAGATTTTCGGCGAAGTGACCGTAAATATTGGGCGAGATTGTCCCCAAAGGCTCGCCCAGGAGGACCTCGATGCGTGAGTCGTCGCCGACGGCCTCGGCAGCGGCAAATGGCGCAACCCGGCTAAGCCACAAGAAGCCTGCGCCCGCCACGCTGCCGCGGATGAATTCTCTGCGTCCGATCACGTCACGCCCCCCACTGAATGACCGCGTAGGAGCGAGCTGGAACCTCAAACTTCGCCCGCCCTCCCGCGATCGAAGGTTTGTCCAGAGTTCGCGGCGACACTTTTTGCGGCGTCTCGAAACTGTTGAAAGCTTTCAGGTCGTCACCAGTCAGCAAAACCGATGAGAGGGCCCGTGCCGGCGCCTTGTCCTCCCAATTCACCTCGAGGGCGTGGGCCTTGGACAAATCCCGGTTGAGAATGAACAGGGAAACTTTGCCGTCTTCCGAGCTGACCGTTCCGGCAACGTCCAGGTACGGAACCTGGCCCATTCCTGAAACTTCATAAGTGGGAGATTCCACCAGCAGGTTAAGCACGGAGCCGCGGGCGAATTGCAGCGCCCAGCTGTAAGGATAGAAAATCGTCTGCCGGAACAGGCCGTTTGGGTTGGTCATGATGGGAGCAATCACATTGATCAACTGCGCCAGGCAAGCCAGCTTTACCCGGTCAGCATTGCGAATCAGAGAATTGAGGATCCCGCCCACCAGCAGCGCATCTTCGAGGTTGTAAACCTCTTCGAGCAGATGCGGCGCCTCCTGGCCGTGACCGTTCACCGCGTCCCCGGTGCGCGCGCGATACCACACATTCCACTCATCGAACGAGAGCCACAGTTTTTTGGGAGACCGCTTGTGCCCGCGCACCAGATCGCAAACCGCAAGTGTCTCCGCGATCTGTTTCTCCATGCTCAGATTCATGGCCAGATATTTCGAGCTGTCGTTGCCAGTTTCTTCGGCCGTATTCCCTACATAGCGATGCAGGGAGAGAGCATCCACGTAGTCGTAACACTGCTCCAGGACTTCGCGGTCCCATTCCAGGTAGGTGGGCATGAAAGGCCCGCTCGAGCCGCAGGCGATGAGCTGAAGAGATGGATCCACCGCGTGCATCTGGCGCGCCGCATCCTGCGCCTTGAGACCGTACTCGGTGGCCGTCATATGGCCGATCTGCCAGGGGCCGTCCATCTCGTTTCCCAGGCACCAGTGCTTCACGCTGTAGGGCTCGGCGAAACCATGCTTGCGGCGCAGGTCGCTCCATTGCGTGCCCTTCTCCACATTGCAATATTCCACCAGGGCAGCGGCTTGTTCCGCAGTTCCAGTACCTAGATTGAGGCCCATCAGGGGCTGGGTACCGACCGCCTTGCACCATGCCATAAATTCGTTGGTGCCGAACTGATTGGTGTTGATCGCATTCCAGGCCTTGTCGAGCACCCGCGGACGGTCCTGCCTGGGTCCCACGCCGTCGAGCCAGTTGTATCCCGAGACAAAATTTCCCCCGGGATAGCGGACGATGGGAACTCCCAGGTGGTGCACTTCGTCCATCACATCCTTGCGGAAACCGTTCGAGTCCGAAAGCTTCGAGCCGGGATCGTAAATCCCCTCGTAGATGGCACGCCCGAGATGTTCGAGAAAAGAGCCAAAAAGATTGCGATCAATCGGGGCGAGGGTGCGCCGCGAGTCCACGTAGATTCTCGCCAGGTCGCTGGATCCTGACGTCTGGGCGGACAGAAAACGGCCGAAGGCGAAGTTGGCGGAACATGCGATTCCAGCAGCAGAAACCTGACGCAAGAAACGACGTCGATTGGCGGAGAACATGTGGATTGCCTCCTGAGAGGAGCGGGCCGGGAAATAGTAAACGTTTACTCACGCCGCCGCAAATACTTTATTGGCAGTTCCAACTCGATTAACACCTTTCAATTGGAGGAGGCTGGCCCCTGCATCCCTTCCACTCCGGAGGCCGGCGTGACCGTCTCCGCGGATACCCGCGCCGCCTGCGGCCGGTAGCCATTGCGGGTGCGGACGCGGCAGCCTTTCGCCCGCTCGCCCACCAGTTTCACCGTAATCGAACGCCATCCCCGGTTCGGGTTGGCTTGCGGGTAGTAGCTCAAGGAATAAAGATGCGCCAGATCATTGCGGATGGAAGCGAACGCCTTCTGCTGCTGTTTCCAGGTCTTGGCAAAGTACGCTTCACCGCCCGTGGCCGCGCTCATGCGCTTGAACACGGTGCTGGACACCGGCTCCAGCTTGGCCTCCCGTGTACTGATCATGTAGATAGGAATGCCTTTCGATTGCGCCAGTTCGGCCACATCTTCCGGCGGCACCATGCTGGCATTGTCGGGGCCGTTGGAAAACACCACGATGACTTTTCTGCCGGTATTCTGGCCCGCATCCCTGACCGTCATCAGCAACGCGTTGTACAACGCAGCATCATCGCCGGCCACCGTGGTGCGCACTCCGCGCAGCACCTGCGAGCGGTCTGCGGTAAGAGTGGCCCCCCTCGAGAGATCGCGACTGTAGGAATAGAACGCCACCCGGTCGGGACCGTCGAGCGAGCGGACAAACTCGGCGATCGCGTCCTGGGCGAAAACGAAACCTCGATACATGTAATTGCTGGTATCGAACAGGATGAAAACGTTGGCGCCTGCCATCATCGACCCGAGCTCGGACCCCAGCTCCGACGAGGTATCGGAATCCGCGGCACCGTTCCGCAAGCGCATGTGGTCCCCAGCCTGGTCCCGGCCGGGACCGTTGGAGGTCACTATTCGGGTGGCTTCGTTGCCCTCGCCGAAGGTGGCGACCTTCTGCGTGATTCCATCCTCGGTCACGACAAAATCCGAGGGCCGCAGACCGGTCACGTAGTTCCCTTTGCGGTCCATCACCGCCACATTCAACTGCACCATATCGACTTCGACGCGAATCTTGGTTTCGGCGTCAGTTTCCTGGGCCAGGGTCCGATTGATGGAGCCCGAGAGGGCCACCACGACCAGCAAAAGAAAGAGAAGGAATCGCTTTGCCATTGTTCACCTGCCCCAGCCGTTTCGGCTTCGGGACTTGATTTGTACAACCAGAACCCTTATTGAACGGTCGAGCTCAAAGCAACTTTCGGCAACGTGGTAATCTTTCCCCGCCGGAATTCGTCGCCGGTCTCGCGCATCGCCCGCAGCATGGCCGGCCAATCCTCGAAGTCGGTGGCAAATATCTTCTCCACCATGCGATAGGTGAGTTCGGGGACCAACCGGTTCAGCATGGCCGGGGAATAACCCAGTTCATCCGCCAGCCGGGCCCAGTACAAATTGTTGGAGTCCCACGACTCCGCCAGCAAGCGGCTGGAATAGCCCATGAACGCCGGAAAGGGTTTTACATTGAGCAACTCCAGAGAATAACTTTGCGCCAACGCGGGATGCGGGACGCCGAAATCGTCGGATATCCGTTTCCAACTGACCTCCGCCGGATATCGGGTAGAAAGTTCCTCCAGTTCCTCTCCCGCCTTTCCCCAGTGGGTGTTGGGACCAGGAAACCTATGCCGGAATTCCGCCGCCAGGTAGAAAGTTTCGCCGGGCAACACCCGGGCAAGCGCGTCTTCGACGGCGCCGGCGTTCAGGGCCTTCTCGATTTGCTCGGAGCGCTGCGGGGCCATGCGCTCGGAAACAATATCCAGCACGGTCTGTCGCAGTTTCTCATCCTGTGTGGCGGCGGTTAGAAGTTCCTCTCCCGTTCGCTGATAGAGAGAGACAGCGTGCAACTCATTTCGGCTGACACCCCACCAGCGTGGCAGGGTTGCGCTGCTGACCAGTCCGGGCACCAACTCATGCCAGATCAAGGCCTGAACATTTTCCGGCACGATAAAGTCCTGCTCGGCTTCTGCCAGGACGAATGGGAGGTCCGCCAGCGAGCCCGCCAGATGGGCGCCTCCGCCAGCGGGCAAGCCCGACCCGAATACATGCGGCACGCGCCAGGACTGTCCTCCTCCCATCGCCATTTCTCCCGAAAAGTCGTGGGAGCGCACGAAAAGCGGATTGTTGAGAATAATCTGCGCCCCAGGTGGCTCGTAGTAGGCATAGTTCAAGCCCACCAGCGTGTCCCTTAGGAAGGGGACGACCAGGCCGCGCGCATCCACCAATTCCTTCTTCGATTTGCTGGATTTGATGATCTTGGCCAGATCGGTTCGCGTCTGCAGCGAACTGTGCCGCGTGTTGTAAAACCCGGCTGCCCATTCGCTGCGTTCGCCGCTGGTAAACATAGGGCGGGGCATCTCAAATTCCTTGAGCTGCCCGGCCAGGGGAAGCAGCGTATCGCCCACGGCCTTGCCCTGCGCCAGTTCATTCAATCCCTGGCCCAAAGCCAGTAGAGTATCCAGGGAAACCAGCCTCTGGCCATCCAGCACTGCGCGCATTCTGTCGGCCAGTTCCTGCCGGACTCTTCTGCCGTCGGGGCTTGACTGACTCGGACCGGCCAGCAGGTTAACCACTTCGTCCTGGGAAAGATTCGGACGGCCGGCGGCAGCGCGCCACAATTCCCGCACCGAGGTTTGGGCGGAGTCGAACAATTGCGTGGAAGAGGAGATCCGGACTGCAAAGGGACTGATCACTGCCTGCCAGGAAGGGTTCTCTTCCTGGGTCGGGATCTGCCCCTGGCGCGCCAGGATTTGCCACAATCCCACGTTGGCCTGAAAGATGCCCAGCGCATTGGCCCGCAGCGTGACATTGGAAATCCGATCAATGCTTTCTGCCACTTCCAGAAAACGAGTGATGGAATCGTCGTTCAAGCCGCCGAACTCGGAGAAAGTCAGATACTGATTTCCATACCGGGAAAATCTTTGCGCCAGCAGAAGGACCGTAGGCGGGCTCAAACGCCGCTCTGGTGGCCGGGCGCCATCGATCGCACTCAGCATCAGATAGATTCGCAGGGGCCCGTCTTCGGAACTCTGCCGGGAGAAAGCAAACAGCGCCTCCACCAGTTGATCGGGACTCTTCCAATGGCTGGCGCGCCTGGCCCAACGGCGCACCACCTTGGAATCGGTTTTCTGGTGGAGAATCTGCTCCCACGCCTCCAGATTTCCTGGGACCTTGGGCTGGCCCGACGAATCCAGATCCAGACGGGTCACCAGCAGCAGCAAGTCGGGATCGGGCCGGAAAACCGGACGGGCCGGGCCCGCTCCGATGTCATTTCCGCGCAATGCCTCGTAGAAACGAGGCAAACGATGAGCGTCGGTGAAGTAAACCTGCTGGGCCGGAGTCAGGCGGGAGAGGGTGTCGAAATAGGCGGCCAGCCAGCCGTCATCCTTCGCCAGCAGCCGTGCCACAAACTCTTTCGGCGATTCAGGATTGGCTCCCGCCAGTTGCTTCCAGGCGGGTTCGGCGGCCACTCCCCCCGGCACCACCACCCGTCCCTGCCGAATGGAGATATGACTACCGTAAAAATCTAGAACGGGTGCGAAAGGAAGCAGCCTCGATATCCCCGCAAATTGCCGCAGGCTGGCGCTGGTTTCGGTATCCATCCGCGCCATGGCCCAGTAGAGCCTGGCCAGCGCCGGGTCGTCGAGCAATGAATCCAGCACATCATTCTGTTTATCGTGAGACTCCTTGGCGCCCGCCTGGATCCAATCGTCGGGCGAGAACAACAGCGGGACTGGAGTGTTGGCAAAATGACAGGCAAATGGCTCGCCTCCCTGCAGGGTTTGTTCAAGTTCAGCGAGCGGGAATCCGGAATCGATAGTCAAGAAGGCGCTTTCGGGATCAGCAGTCTCAAGGGCAGCGTCCTTGCCGCAGCCCTGGCGCAGCCGATAGCCGAGTACGTTCAGCAACGGACCCGCCTGATCGCAGTTGGAAACTCGGATGACCCCTTCCGGGCCCGCCAGTGTAACCAGTTCCCTGGCCTGTTCCACATATCGTTTGAGCAGGACCAGAAATTCCGTGGGCCTGCCCGCCTTGTCTTTGCGCCCCTGGTAGCCTTCAATGGCTACGTTGCGCGCCAGCAGAGGCAGCACTTCTTCGGTTGAGATCTTCTGGCTGACGCCGGCCATGCGCAAAAAAGAACGCAGCGGTCCCGGGATGACTACGCTGGCCCCCGTGACTGAGGTCGGCGCCGGAACTTCAGGCGACTTCGCGCTGGTTGTGGTGTCCGAAGCTGAGCTGGGCGATGAATCAAGTGCAGTGCTGTAAACGCTTGCACACACGCACAAAAATACCAAGAGAGAAGCCCTGAGCAGGAAACAAGGAGATTTCACGGCTGGCCCTTCTTTCGAACTTTCGAATCTTAGACTCGATACCGAACGAGCAGGATGCCAGGGACTGAAGGGATATTCGCTAGCGAGTGACGTTCAGGTTGCTGACCCGGGCCCGCGTACCGCCACCGCGCCGGTTTTCCGAACTAAGCCCGCATCTCTTTCCGCCCCCGGAGCCTAGATTTGTGCCTGCCAAGATAGATCATCTTGCGCGCGCTGCCAACCCCTTTTTCGTGTTTTTGTTCATCTCCCTTCCCGGAAGCAACACGGCCTTGGAAGTGGTGCAGATTGCGGAGTTTCGGAGGATGTCTCTGAATTGTCAAGAACACCGATCCGACGCCCCGACTGTGGAATTCTGGAAAAAATAAATGAGTGATGGAGGACGGGCGTCCCGCCCGTCGCACAGGCATGGACGCCCGCGCCCACATTTAACCACGCTAAAACCTGGCCACGGCTTCCCGCAATCCCTTTTCGTAGCCGTCGATCAACTTGTCCCATGTGGCATTGGCCTGGGCGTCGATCAGCTTCCGGGCAGGATCGGCGTCGAACCAGGCCAGCGACTGGCGAATGCCCACGGCGAACCGGGTTGTGGCCACATAGTCGGGAACGAAGCGCTTGATCTTGCTGTTGTCGAACACCACGCTTACCGCTTTGTCGCCAATCAGCGTGCCTTCCATTTCCGGCCGGCAAGCCACCATGAAGTCGGAAGGGATATGCACGATCTTGGGTTCCACTCCAGCCGCTGCACCCACAATGCGATAAAGCTGGTCCCAGCTCAAAACTTCGTCGGTCGTGATGTGGAAGGCCTGCCCGATCGCCTGCGCGTGGCCCAGCAACCCGATAAAAGCCTTGGCGAAATCGCTGTCATGCGTCATGACCCACAACGACGTGCCATCGCCCGGCACGATGACCTTCTGCCCTTTCCGCATCCGGTCCACCACGGTGTAGGAACGCTCCCAGCTATTGATGACGAGCGGGATAAGAGTCTCACCATATGTAAGGGACGGCCGGACAATCGTGACGGGGAATCCTTCTTCGCGATAGGCCTTGAGCAAACGCTCTTCGCAGGCGATCTTGTTTCTCGAATACTCCCAGTGCGGATTAGCCAGTGGGGTCGATTCGGTAATCAGGTAATCGGTTGCAGGTTTCTGATAGGCGCTGGCGGAGCTGATGAATATGTATTGCCGGGTGCGTCCGCGAAATAGTTCCAGGTCGCGCTCGATGTCGGCCGGAGTAAAGGCAATCCAGTTGACGACGACATCGAAGTGCCGCCCCCGTAGCACCTGCGCAACTGAATGTGGATCGCTGATGTCAGCGCGTACGGTCTCCGCCCCCGTCAGCCAGTCGGCCGCGTGTTGTCCGCGGGTAAGCAGCGTGAGTCTGATATCGCGCCCCAATGCCAGCCGTGTACAGGCGCTGCTGACGATCCCAGTGCCTCCGACAAACAGTACGTTCATGGTCAGCCATTCTAACGGAGGATGGAGGACGGGCGTCCCCGCCGGTCCGAGCAGAGACGGGCGGGATGCCCGTCCTCCATTCACTATTTGCTTACCAGCGACCCTGCACCAGTGGCCGAATCCTCTCATCGTAGATACGCCGCACCGCAGTCATGGCGTCGGACGAAAGTGGTGGAAGATTGGAAGCGCCGCAGTTGTCAGCCACCTGTTCGGCCCGCTTGCCGCCTGGAATGGCGCAACCGACCGCGTCGAACATCAGTATCCAACGCAGCGCGAACTGGCTCATCGACACCCCGACGGGCAACAGTTTCCTGATCTCTTCCACCGCTGCGAGGCCAGTTTCGTAGTCCACTCCGGAAAATGTTTCGCCCACGTCGAAAGCCTCGCCCCGCCGGTTGAAGTTGCGGTGGTCGTCGGCAGCGAAGGTGGAGTCAGGGCGCAGCTTGCCGGTGAGCAGCCCGCTGGCCAGCGGAACCCGCGCCAGAATGCCCACTTGTTTTTCCCTGGCTTCCGCAAAGAAGTCTTCCGCGGGACGCTGCCGGAAGCAATTGAAGATGATCTGGACCGTCTGCACGTTGGGAAACTTGATCGCCAGCAACGCTTCTTCGACTTTCTCCACGCTGACGCCGTAATAGCGAATCTTCCCGGCGGCCACCAGATCATCGAGCATCCCGAAAACTTCGGGGCGGGAATAAAGCGCAGTTGGCGGGCCATGCAACTGGACCAAGTCGAGCTGCTCGGTAGAAAGATTTCGCAGGCTGTCTTCGATCCATGCGGAAAGATTCTCGCGACTGTAGCCTTCAACCGTCTGCCGGGGCAAACGGCGGCCCGCCTTGGTAGCAACGATGATTTCTTCGTTCTTGCGCTCCGTCTTGAGGCGGGCGATCAGGCGCTCGCTGCGACCGCCGCCATAAACGTCCGCGGTATCGATAAAATTCACGCCGCAGTCGATGGCCTGATGCAGTGCCGCCATCGATTCTTCATCCGAAACCTGGCCCCATGACCCGCCAATCGCCCAGGCCCCGAAGCTGATTTCCGAAACCTTCCATCCCGTACGACCGAGTGCTCGGTAGTGCATGCTCTTCGTTTCTCCTGGATGCTGCCGGCTGACTACAACCCCGGCTCGAACTAAACCTGCTTCATCTTATATGTTTGGATGAGCGTAGCGCTTCGGAGTCAGGCAGGAAACGATTCGCCTCCTCAGAAATTCGAATGCCTGTGGTTTCAATCTTTCTGAATGCGGTCTTGGAGAACGACGTTGATCAGCACCAGCGCATTCGGAGAGAGCTCGATATCCAGCCGGTTGTCACGAATGGCCAGGGGCTCGGGAGCAGGCAATGCAGTCATGCGATTCAGCTGCGCCACCTGCAGCGGTGTCGG
Source organism: Terriglobia bacterium (assembly GCA_963803605.1). Classification (GTDB taxonomy): domain Bacteria; phylum Acidobacteriota; class Terriglobia; order Terriglobales; family Acidobacteriaceae; genus JAIQFF01. The sequence goes on along the minus strand of CAWDNG010000012.1, from coordinate 432,998 downwards.
ATCGAGCGGTGCGCCGATGGCGGCATACTCCTTCAACACGTTGCCATGTTCGCTGTCGACGCTTTGCAGCATGGCCTTAGCCGACGCAGGGAGACCGGCAAATATGAATGTCATATGGCGGATCGTGCCCGATTGTCCTGGATCGACCAGGTTCCATGCCGCTATGGCTAGGCCGCCGGTTGCGGTTTTTGTGACGACTACGTTCTGGGAAGGGTTAGCAAGGCGATTGGTTCCCAGTTTATGGAGCAGGCTGTAGGCGTAGTAGCTTGGCTTGTTGATTCCCCCCCTTGGCACGCAAGCCAAACATTCCGACGAACGGCTTGGGAATCGGCCCGTTCTCTTCGAAGACGTCAGAAAACGTCCAGAACGACATGATGTCCACCTTGCCGTCGCATTCCCGCACCGTGTTGGCCAATGCCGGCCCCACATAGGTCGTGTCGCGGGCTTCCATCTTGCCGGGCACATTCCACTCGGTCCAGAACAGCGGCAGTCGCGGCAAGGACGATGCTTGAATCTCTTTCCTGGCCTTGGCGATCGCGCAGCAGACCCGGTCGTCTTCAGGAATGTTTTCGTCGGTTCCAAAAAGATTCTGCACGGGGTGAGTAGCCCCGGGGAGTTTCACCCCGAGGCTCTCTCAGAACTGTACATGAACCTCTCAGCTCATACAGCTCCCACCATGGAGCCACGCCGCACCCCCATCTGCCAGTGAGCAAACAACTCCGGAGCGCGCCGCGAAATGCGCGCGATCCAGCCTGCTGCCCGTCGGTGATGGTGGCGCAGCTTTTTGTATTTACGCTTGGCCCACAGGACCAGATCTTGGTTCAGTTCGCGCATCGTCGGATAAAGCGCCGAGCGATAGTAGCGCCCGTAATACTGGAGCCAGCCTCGGATAATCGGATTAAACATCCGCGACAGATCTTCAATCGCCTTGTCGCTGCGGTTAGGCAGGTTCCAGCGCCGAAAAGTGTCGCGAATTGCCTTCGCTGCTTTGTTCGAGACCGCGGGACTGAAATTGATGAAGAACTTCCCCTTGCGGTTCTTTGATCTCCTAGGTTGAAAGCTGTAACCGAGAAAATCAAACTTTTCGTTTGGGTACTTCTTCTTCCGAAAATCATCCTTGCAATAGACGACTTTCGTTTTCTCCGGATGGAGTTCCAGTCCGCAAGTCTGCAAACGTTCAGCAATGGCCTTCCTCATTTCCTGGGCTTCCTTCTCCGTCTTGCAGTGCGCGATGACATCATCGGCGTACCTCTCAAATGGCACCTGAGGATAGTGCACCGCCAGCCATCGATCTAACGCATAATGCAAGAACAGATTCGCCAGCAGTGGGCTGGCTACTCCACCTTGTGGAGTGCCCTTCTCACGCGGAACCAACCGCCCATCCTCTTCTTGCACTGGCGCTTTCAGCCAACGCTCGATGTAGAGAACGATCCACCGCTCCTTGGCATGCTTCTTGACCGCCCGGAGTAGTAGATCTTGTGAAAGGCTGTCAAAGAAGCTCCTGATATCCAGATCAAGAACCCAGTCATAGCGCCAGCATCTTTCTCGCGCTTGACCCACTGCATCCAATGCCGACTTCCCCGGTCGATATCCGTAGGAATCGGCATGAAACAGCGGCTCTACTTCCGGTTCCAGTCTTGCCTTGACTACCTGCTGCGCAATGCGATCGGCTACTGTGGGAATACCCAGTTTTCTTTCGCCACCGTTTTTCTTTGGTATCTTTACCGTCCTCACCGGTGGCGGAAAGTAACTGCCCGATGACATCCGATTCCAGATCTTGTAAAGATTCTTCTTCAACCTTTTCTCAAAATCTTCGATCGATTGATCATCAACCCCTGCTGCTCCCTTATTTGCTTTGACCCGTTTGTACGCTTCCCAAACCTCCTTCTTCGAAATACAAAACGGCTTTGCCTCACTCATCGGGCTCCTCCCATTGCTGGTTGGCTCATTGAATCAGGCTCCTTGATACAGCGCCTTCGCTCCATCCCTTTATCGAGGACTTCTCGGCTACTACGCGCTGTTCCGCCCCTGAGTCTCCGCCTTCGTACTCTCGTCCTTGTGGTTCTGCCACTTGTGACTTCTCCGTTCGCATCGGAGTCTCAGGTTCCCACGTTCCGCTCAACCGCCTCTTTGGCAAGCTCAGGCCACCTCTCATGCCGGATGCCGCTCCGCCCGTAAACAGGTTTCGTCGGAGCTTTGTCCCGTGATAACGACACCCCCACGGTTTTGACATCGTCCCTACGCTTTCGACACTTCCATAGTGGTTCCCTTGCGGTCCTCTTCTTGCCTGTCACCTGACCTGGTCCTTGCCAGGCCTTTTCCTTCTGTGCTCACGACCATGGCTTTTGTCCACAGCCGCCGAAGGTGGTTTGGAACCTGTCCCTGCAGACCGGTTCCGAGGGGCCTACCCTCATCAGTTAAGCAGTTACGCACTACTCAGCCTTGCGACTTTTCGTGCTCGTGGCACACTGTCGTCCGCGTATCGGTGGGTGGAAACGAAATCCACGGGCGAGTGGCTCTCTGCCGCGTGCTTCAGAAAGTCGTCCACCCACGCCGCGGCCGCAGTGGCAGGGCCGCCTACACGGATCCGCTGGCTTACGCTCTTCAAGTCCCGGGCAGTGTGATCGTAGAGTTCGAAATAGGACTTCTCCCTTGGAATTCCGCCCCAGAAATCTATATTGGGCTCATTCCACACTTCAAAATACCATTGCGATACTTCGTCAATTCTGTAACGTTCGATCAGATGACGGGCAAAGTGGACCATCAGACCATCCCATCGTTTCCAGCTTTTGGGCGGTGACACATTCGGCTTGTACCAGAAGGGATGGAGCGCATCCGGATTGAACGCCAACTTTTTTGGCATGAAACTGATTTCAACTACAGGCCGGATTCCATTGCTGAGCAACCCGTCGTACACCTGGTCCACATAGGCGAAGTTGTACACCGGTTCGCCGTGTTCGTCCTCGTTGTAAACCCCGAGCTCATCGTGCAGGATCGCGTGGAAGCGAACGTAGCGGAAATCGGTCACTGCCTTTACCGCCCGAAGATCGTCGCGATAGCTCTCGCGCAACGAAAGAATGGCGCGCCCCGAACCAAACATCTGCTCCCAAAAATGGGGGAATGGAGTGGTCGGTGCCCGCACATCGATCTCGACGCTCTCTTGCGAGGTTGTCTGACCGTGCAGTCCTGGCGCATAAGACAGCAGTAGAACAACTTGCAGTAAGAGACAGGGAACACCCCTGTTGCGCAAGACCAAAGTGCGTAAAGCCAAGTTTCTCCCTTCGGGCCTCCTCTAGAAACTGAACCGGGCCCCCAGATTGACGACACGGCCAGAAAGTGCCGCCGTGTACGTGCCGAAGTTACCAGCAGCGATGTTGTCCGAAATGGTGTTCGGGTCGAAGTTCAAATTGTTAAACACGTTGTAGAGATCGATTCGGAACTCAACCCGGGCGTTTTCGCCGAGTACGGGCATGTTCGGCAAACCGAAAGCTTTGGTGAGCGTCAGATCCAGGTCTTTGTATCCGGCGCCGTTGAGTGAGTTGCGGTGAACTCCGGGGGTTGGAGGAAGCGCGGACCCGAAGCCGGAGCTGAAGGCGGTGTAGCAATTCGCTGTTTGAGTGGGCGAGCAGGGTGCCGGCGCAACGAAATACGCCGCGCCGCCTTTAGGAAAGTTCGAATCGGCAGGAGTCTTGAAAGCATCGTTGCTGGTGCTGGTGCCCGCGCCTCCCAGGTAAGTGGTAGGAAACAGCGTCGTATAACCACAAGTTCCGCAATAGAGGCTACCGCCCTGAACGCTCACTACCGGTGTCCAGGGGAATCCGGAGTGAAGGTTGAAAATACCGCTAAGCGACCAGCCACCGGCAATCTTCTCCAACCAATTTCTGTTGCCGCGGAAGAAGACCGGCTGCCAGGTAGCAAAAAGCTTGAACGCCTTGGAGACGTCGTAGTCTGACCGCCCGTAATTCGTATTGAGGTCGAACGGGTAAGGCTGTTCGAAGTAAGGCCCGGAACTGGTGTCCAAACTTTTGGCCCAGGTAAATTGAGCCTCCGCCATGAACTGAAGGTTGAGTGTCAGATTTCTGCGGAGTTTGAAGTCATCCTGGACAAAGAATCCCAGGATGTTTTCGCGGTCGTCCTGGCGCTGCGTTGTCGGCGCCCCAGTTGTGGGATCGAAGCCTCCGTTTTCTTTGTGCGGCGCATCGTTGAGGAAGTCCCAGATATTGAAAAAGTTGTAGTTGGGGACGCCGCAGCCGGCACACTCGTTCAGGTAGAAAAGGCGCGTAATATCGGCGCCGAACTTGAGCGTGTGGCGTCCAATAATTTTGGTTGCCACATCTTTGAAGCTGTAAGTCCACTGATTCAGGATGCTGCCGACGCTTGGCCCAAAAGACTCTATCGAGTTGCCGGCAGCATTGTTGTTGGCGCCCAGATTTCCAGTTTAATCAATGAACGCCGTGGGAAGTCCAACCGGCGACTGCGGATTGGAGTCGATCTCATTCCAGCGCCATCCGGCGGCATTCACGCGAAATTCATTCAGGAAGGTCGGCGAGAAAGTGTGGTTCCAGATGGCGGAGTAGGCGTTATTGATTTGCGAATGGTTGAACAGGCTGTATTCACGCGCCGGGCCGTTGAGGAATGTGGTTGACTGTGGCACCAGTAGATAGCAAAACCGACACGATCGTTATTCGTGACATTCGCATCGAGGCGGCCATTGTACTGAGCTTTCGAAAAGTGGCTGTTGCTGGCAGTAATGAAATTTGCGATGTCCGCCACACCATCCAGCCCATTGCCCACGCCGGGAGTGGTGGCGCTGACCCAGCTAAGGTCCTGCGTACCCAGGCCTGACGTCAAGGGAGAACCGATATCCAGTCCCTGGCCGGGAATGGTTGCGCAGTTTACGGCTTCGTTCAGGCCGGCATCGGCGCAGGTGGAAGGATTGATGCCTCTGCTAATAACGCCGGCACCGGGGAAGCCGAGATAAGTGGCGGCTATGCTTCCAGCAGGCGCGGAAGCGTCGAAAGCCGGGGTTTCGTACCAGTTGTTGGCAATTCTGGTCTGGCCTTGGGGGCTTCGGATCGTCTCGTAGGCGAAAAAGGCAAAAATCTTATTTTTCCAGATCGGGCCACCGACGCTGCCGCCTAACTGATTGAAAAAAGTTGGGTCTCGTACCACGTTTGGTTTTCGCCATTGAACCGCTGAAAAGCGTTCAGGCCCGGACGGTGAGCCGTAAAAAAGAGGCTGCCATGATAGTTATTGGTACCGCCCTTGGAAGTGATCTGGAGCTGGGCGCCGCTGAAGCGGCCGTTCTCTGCGTGGTAGCTATTGGCGACGACTTTCACGTTATCTACGGAGTCTTCGGATGGCGTAATGATTGTGGCTCCGCCCCAGACAGCGCTCGTGGTGCTGATGCCATCAATGGAAATGCCGTTGTTCTCGGTCTGGTTGCCGTTGGCGATAACCTGTGCGCCGTTTTCAGTCTTGAAGATGCCGTCTTCGCCACCCGTGGCCCCTCCACCAGTCTGCGTACCGGGAAGATTAAAACCGTTGCCGCCGGCTCCCTGCGCGCCATTACCGAAGACGCCGGGAGCCAATTGTGCAAGTTTGATCACATCCCGCCCGAACGACGGCATGTGCTGAATTTGATTCGCGGTGACCGTGCCGCTGACTGTGGCTGTCTCCGTATCCAGCGCCTGAACGGTGTTGGTCACGGTTATAGTCTGACTCACTTCCCCCACCTCTAGCTGCAGGTCGAGCGCATTGAGCTGTTCCGGAATAATCTGCACGCTGTCCAGCACTCTCCGCCGGAAGCCGGAGCGTTCCACAGTCAGCCGGTAAGGAGCCGGCGGCAGCGCATTAAACTGATAGATGCCATTGTCGTCGGAAATAGAGGTCAAAGTGGCGTTTGTGCCCTTGTTCGTCAGCGTGACGCTGGCCCCCGGAACCACTGCGCCCTGAGGGTCGGTCACTGTACCTCTTAACGAGGCGCGAAACTGGGCCTGCATCGGGGCGGCCCACCAAATTGTACAAACCAAAAGCAATACAGCCTGGACACTCAGCGTAAGAGACTTCATGGGGTCACCTCGAGGAAAAATCGTTGCAGGGAGAGATTGGTGGTTTAGTGATGGAGTCGTGAAGCTCGCGGGAAAAGCGTTGAATCAAGGTGGGCCTGCCTGGTCAAGTCAGCTTGCCGACGAATCGCGGCGGATTGAGATGGCTGGCTACGTTTGGCGGGTTGTGCGATCAGCGCGAAAAAGGAAAAAAAAGAGAATGCCGCAAAGAATGAATTCGATTCCACTGGGCAGTTCCCAAGTTATCAACGCGCTCGAAGCGCAAGCGATGGATAGATATAGATATTGAGGAGAGGCAATTTTGTGGAGATGGTACTTTCGGGAATCGATGACCATACAACCAGAGCCGAGCGCGAGAGAAATAAAACCCTCCGCATTCGCAGCAACGATTACCATCCCATTTGGCCCATCCGCTCGAGGATGATCGCGCTGTAGTTGTTCATGCGCTCGGGTCGTCGCTTCAGGGGAGCCGGCAGAATTGCAGCCAAACGAGCGGCCTGTTGCCGGCCGATATTGCGAGCTGCGGTTTCGTCATAATAACGACACGCCGACTCGGCACCATAAATACCAGGGCCCCACTCGACCACGTTGAGGTATATCTCCAGAATGCGCTGTTTGCCGAGCACGAACTCGGCCACCGGTACCAGTGTCGCCTCTACGCCCTTGCGGAGGATCGAGCGGCCCGTCCCGAAGAACAGGTTTTTGACGAGTTGCTGAGTAATAGTGGAAGCGCCGCGAGTGCGATCACCCTCCAAATCATCTTGGGCCGCGATTTGGATCTCGTGCCAATCGAATCCATGATGCTGGTAGAAGTGCGCGTCCTCTGCAGCGATCACGGCGTGCTGGAGATCGGGCGAGATTTGGCTAAGCGGAACGAATTTGTAGCGTTTGCGATACGGCGTGTGGTGAATCCAGGCCTGCACGCGGCGCTGGATGTGCACCGCGGTTGTTGGCGGGTCGATCCACCGGGCGGCTACAAGGACCAGCGCGGCGAGCGACCAAAGAAGCACCACGCCGATGAGAAGCCATCGAACAACGGATCGAAGGAGGCCCGTCCGAAGCGGGGTCTTGACGTGTGTGTCCGGCATTGCGGTCACGTTTGCGAATCATAGCCTGAGCGGGCCGCTGATGGATGATTTTGCGTGCGCGCAACAATAAGGAGACGGGCAATGAAAGAGTAATGAGGATGACGTTTGCCAGGCTGCTCTTAACGAATATGGTTGGCCAAAAAGAAACGGCGCGCTCGCGCGCGCCGTCTGAGTTGAACGCTGCTAAGATCAACGCCGGAAGGCATTCATTCTGCCCGGCTCGTGCATCGCGTGAAATCCACTGGGATGCGCGCCGTTTCCAAAGGCGCGCACCGCGTGGTCATGGAACCCGCGGCCGATTGCCGGCGTCGGACGAAAACCGTTGAAATGATGCGGGAAACGTCCTACCGCTACCGGCACCCGCCGAACTACCAGCGGAGAATAGAAACCCCATCCAAACGGACTGTAGAGAAAGCCGTCCGCTGGCACAAAGGTAAATCCGCTGAACCAGGGATTCCAGTACCAACCGGCTCCGATCCAACCCGGCCCGTACCACCCATTCGCAATATAAAGTCGAGCCGTTTCCACGTTCGCTTCCGATAAGTAATCGGATCGCAGGCTGCTCCAGCGATACAGGTCGTCGGTTTGGAGTGCCGCCTTCTTGTCAAAGCCATACGCTTTCAATTTGTCTGTCGCGTTCAGCGAAAGCTCGTGCCCGCCCTTGACGGTAATATCGCGATCGCCTGCCAGTACTGAGGCTTTGCCATCGAAAACCCTTACCTGCTGGCTGGTCGCATTGAAGTCGTACAAGCCGGTCTTCAGGATTCGAGTGCTCGCTCCCGGCTGGCTGACCCGGATGTTGTTTTCAGGATGTATTTCATCCACCTCCAGCATCGCCTCTCCCTGATTGAGCGCAACCTCTGTGTTGGTCAGGCTGGGCGAAATCATCTTCACCGAGCTATTGTCGCCGAGTCGCAAAAATACTCCCGGCGTCAGCAGGATCTCGGCCTTGCCCTTCTCCGTGCCCAGGACTTCCCCGGTTTGCAGCTCGGTTGAGCCGACCGATTTCGAATCGAGAGTCTGATCTCCGATCGATGCCTGACCCTCGACGTAGTTGAGAGTTCCTGGCATCGCCGAATGTTGTTCCGCCGACCACGCGGGTACACATAGAGCCGCCGCCAGGAAAACGCTTCCAATCGCTGTTTTCCATCTTGCGATTCTCATTGCCTGCCTCCTACATAGTTGGATGTGCAGCCCAGGGCGCGAGATGCGCCGCCAACACACGGCAAAGACAGCAGTTAATCGTGGCCTCCCTGGCTGCCATTGCCCGCGGAATCCCCCCGAAAATAGCTGGCAAAATCGGGCAAACGCTGTATTGCAACTCGCGTCCGCTCAGGTGGAAACTTTTTGGTGGCGCCACCGTGAAGGGTGGTTAAAAACCTGAAACGAGGGCTGGATGGCCGTGTTCAATGTGTTCAAGGACGGGGATCTGGTTACCGCTTCTGGTGTTTATTCCGCTTTGCATTCGACGCCGCACAAGTTAATGGAGCGCGCGACCTATGTCGAAGGTGACCGGTTTGAGTCATGTCGCTTGTGTCCTTTGGGAGTGATCTACCGGCTTGACGAACCGCTCATTTCGATAGCTCCAAGACCCTCAAGCATTCCCGTGCTTAAAGAGGAAGCGGTCACTTCTTAAACCGCGCCTGCGATCGTCGACTACGCCTCAAGGGGCGTGGAATTTGTTCACGCAACTCAGCCGCATGCGCTCGCAACCGCATGCAGAAGACAAACGATGGAGGTCACAATGATGCGATACCTGCTAGTAGTTTCGGTACTGTTGCTTGGCGCCACCTGGGCCGCCGCACAAAATTATCCCAGTCAGTCGAAATCTGCGAATACCGGCAGTCACACAACAGTCGAGGGTTGCTTGAGTGGTTCGGCTGGCAACTACATGCTGACCGATATGAAGGGCAACAACTTTGAGCTGACTGGAAACACCGCGAAGTTGAGCGAACATATCGGCCACGAAATCAAAGTGACCGGCACAGAAAGTGCGGCGTCCACATCCACGAACAGCGGCGCCAGCAACAGCACGATGGGGCAAGCGCAAAAGACGATTGACGTCACTTCGTTCAAGCACGTCTCCAAGACCTGCCAGGCCGGCAGTACAACCCGCTAAAATCGCGAGGGCTCATGAAGCCCAGTCGTCAGGCTGGGCTTCATGTCTCGCCACCCGAGCCGCGCTGGGCCCGGAGCGCCTGACCGTGGCTCGGAGTGACTGGTATCGCGGTTGAGAGTTGTTCTGCCGGATTGCACCATGCTTTGAATCCATGCTCACGGAAATCCTGCTACGCGTGATTGTTGGCGGTGCTGTGGTCTCCGTTTTCTCGGTGTTGGACGACGTCCTCAAGCCTAAGAGTTTCGCCGGATTATTTAGCGCTGCCCCGTCCGTCGCCCTGGCCACACTTGGCCTGACCATATCCAGGCAAGGATCGGCATTCGCGGCCACCGAGGCTCGCTCTATGGTCGCGGGTTCGATTGCCTTCCTGATTTACGCCTTGCTCGTGGTCTTGCTCCTGGCTTACCGCAAATTGCCCGTGCTCCCCGCTACGCTGATGTCGTTATCCGTCTGGCTCGCGGGAGCCTTCGGCCTTTGGGTTTTGTTCCTGCGATGAAACCTTCACCACAGCCCTCCGCTCTGTTGCAGATTACGTGGCATGAATACTTGTCTCGCTTCGTGATGGGTGGATTCGTCACCGCATTGGCCGGCGTTATAACGCACAAGTACGGCCCTGTCCTGGGCGGACTGTTTCTGGCATTCCCCTCGATCTTCCCCGCGAGCGCGACCTTGATCGCGGAACACGAGCAGCGCAGGGAGAAGCGAAATACAGTCTCCGCCCAAATGAAAGGCCGAAAGGCGGTGGAAATGGACGCCTTCGGCGCTGCCATGGGCGCGCTTGGCCTCCTTGTATTTGCCCTCCTGGCGTGGCGCCTCCTGCCTGTCTTTCCCGTCTGGCTGGTGCTGACTGGTTCCACCGTCGCGTGGTTTTCGGTTTCGATTCTTGTCTGGTATCTCTGGGAATCCTTCCGCCCAAGACGGCACAAAGGATGGTAAGGACGAAGAGTGAGGGGAAGCCGGCAAATCATCGGCTCAGTTATCGCCGAGGCTGATCTACAGCCTTTACCGGATGGTGTAGGCATTCCGCACTGGCTAGCGTTTGAATGGCTCGCGGAGAAACCAAGGTACAGACTGCCGGTGAAGTGGGCGGGCTGAAGTCGCAACCTGCAGATAAGTGAAAGGTGTAGTTGACGATGAAAACCGTAACTGGAATATTTCGATCGCGCTCAGACGCCGAACATGCGCTGGCAGAGTTGCGTTCCCTCGGGTTGCAGGATGATCGTGTGACCCTTTTGACCCAGTGCAGCAGCGCAAAAGACCTGCAGTCCGTCCCGGTAGTCACAGGCGAGCAGCCGGGCATGGGTAAGGCCATTGGCGCCGTGGTCGGAGCAGCGGCAGGACTGTCGGGACCGTTTGCGATCGCAGCCATCGTACCCGGCGTCGGCGCAATCAGCGCGCTCGGCCTGCTGGGTGCGGCTGTTCTCGGCGCGGCGGGCGCCAGCCTTGGCGCCATCGGCGGTGAAAAGTTGGAGAAATCCATGACTGAAGGGCTACCCGAGGACGAGCTGTTCGTTTACGAGGATGCCTTGCGCAAGGGCCGCAGCGTGGTGATTGCCCTCGCCGATGACCCGGCTCACGCCTCGCGCGTTCGCGAACTGTTGAAGGTCGAAGGTGCTGAGGCGGGTGACGCCGCTCGTGAACAATGGTGGACCGGTTTACGTAGTGCCGAAAAGGAGCACTATTCGGTTCACGGCGGAAACTTCGGCCAGGATGAAGAGTTTTACCGCCTCGGCTTCGAATCCGCACTTCACGCTCGCACCCGCTGTCAGGAATATGATCAGGCCCTGGCGGAATTGTCGGTCAGAGTCGAGGAACTCGAGCGCCAGTATCCAGGTAAGCAGGTGGCGGAGCCCTTTGCGCGGGGCTATCGTCGCGGTCGCGAATACTATCAGCAACTTTGCCGCGAATCGAAGGCCGCTTGAGGCGTCCGACCACGCCACCTTGATCTTCGCGATGGGGCTGGCCACGAGCGGCTACAGCAATCCCTTGGGGAAATTACAGCATACCTTCGATTCCGGCGCAGGGAGCGGCCTTTTAGGCTTTCCCAGGAGGCTGGTATGCCCGAAAAAGAGACGGTTGAACGCGCCCGCGAAGATGCTCGTGAGGGAAAATCGCCGAGCACACAGGCGGGAGAATTTGTCCGCGAAGAAATACATCATGTTCGCGAAGGCAAACATGGTGCACGCTCGACCAAGCAGGCAATAGCAATCGGTCTTTCCAAAGCGCGCAGGGCAGGTGTCAAGCTGCGACCGCCCCGCAAGGGAAGCGCCCCGGCCACGACCAGGGGCCAGGCGGTCCGCGACTACAGTAAGGGACAAAAACGTTCCCGCCGTAAGGCATCCTCCACGCGCTCACTCGCCGTCAGTGGCGCTTTCAAAAGAGAAGGGCATAGCGCGGCCTCGCGCCGTGCGCTCTCCCGGCGGGCCCATGCTGCTGCCCGAAAGCGGGGCGCGGCTGCCCGCAAGCGTTCGGCCATGAAGGCAGTTCGCACCAAGGGCCAGAAGAGTCATACCCAGCCCAGTCGCGAGGCGGCGTGAAGTCTCGGGCGGATGGAGAGGTCAGACGCCGCTGACGTTGAGAGGGGCATCCAACCATGCGTAAAACTAGCTTTATCCGATCGGCAGTATGGGCACTGGCTGTGCTGGTTTTGATAGTGCCCGCTCTCGCCACTATTTCGTCGGCCCAGGTTTCCGTTTCTCTGACCTTCGGACCGCCGCCATTGCCGGTATATGAACAACCTCTCTGTCCCGGCGAAGGCCACATCTGGACGCCCGGGTACTGGGCCTATGACTACGACGAAGGGGATTACTACTGGGTGCCGGGAACCTGGGTTGAGGCGCCCGAACCAGGCCTGCTGTGGACTCCGGGTTATTGGGGCTGGAATGGCGCAGGCTTTGTCTTCCATGACGGCTACTGGGGCCCGCACGTCGGCTTTTATGGCGGAATCGATTACGGATATGGCTATGTCGGCCACGGCTACGAAGGCGGACGCTGGGAGAACGGCCGCTTCTTCTATAACCGCTCCGTCAACAATGTCAACGTCACGCACATTCACAACGTGTACAACACCACGGTGATCAATACCACGGTGAACCGGATCAGCTACAACGGAGGTGCAGGCGGCATCAATGCGCGTCCGCGGCCGGACGAGGAAAATGCGGAACGCGACCACCACATCGCCCGCGTGGCCGCCCAGAATCAGCAGATAAAAGCTGCTCGTGCTAACCGCGAGCTGCGTGCTTCCGTGAATCGGGGCAAAACCCCATAGCCGCAACTCCGAAGCCAGGCGAATTTCGCGATCATGTCGTTGCTGCCAAAGAGGCGGGCGGTCCCTATCGGCCTCCCGCTAATCGCCCCGCAGCCCACGGTGGATCCCAACCGCGTCCTGGTAATAACCCGGCGCCAAATCCGCACAACAACGTAGCCCGATCCTAACGACCTTCCCCACGGTGAACGGCTCCCGGCTCCCACTACCGGAAATCAGAAACTGGATCAGAAGTATGAGAAACAGCAGCAGAAAATGTATGCCAATCAGGAGAAGCAACGCCAGAAACTTGAGCAAAAGCAAGACCAGGAACATCAGCGGATGGCAAAAGGCCAAGAGAATGAAGCCCGAAATCGGCAGCTTGAACAGAAGCATCAGCAACAGACCCAGCGATTAGAGCAACGGCAGGAGAAGGAACAGCAGAAAGTGCAGGCCAAGCAGCAACCGCACCAGAACCAGGCCCGGCCTGAAAAGGAAAAGCCCCATCAGTGAGTGGCCTATGCTTACTTTCTTGCGGACGCGGAGACCCTGAGCGACCTCAGGGGCCCGCGTCTGCGCTGGTCCGCCGGCATGACTCGCATGGGAGTTCTGGGCTGGGCCCAGTCGACCCGTCCGCAGGCAGCGCCCGGGGAAATCTCCTCGGGTGATTCCACCGCGGGAGCGGTTGGCGGCTCCCAATCGATCATGGCCGCCCGGCCTCCGAATGCGCAATCGATGACCTCAAAGTCCGGATGCCAGGCAAGAATCCCACGCAAGCAAGTGCACCGATCCGGCCATACCGAGGCTCCCTCCGCATACCTGCCTCTGACGCGGAAATGCAAGTATGAGCTTTTCTTAAGGCACACCTATTCCCCGTACACCTTTCGCGGCCGCTGGCTTTGAAGCCACATGGTCGCAGATGTGGGCCCAATGGCCCGAGTATGGCGGCGGCATGCAGGGTTGGGGAAAGCGCTTCGGGGCAACGTTGGCCGACACCGAATCCCGCCGCTTCGTCCAGGGCTTTCTGCTGTCGACCCTTTTGCACCAGGACCCGCGCTACTTCCCTTCTGACCGGAAACGGTTGTTTGGCCGCGCCTGGTATGCCGCAACCCGCGTGCTGATCACCAGAAGCGACACCGGACAGAGCGAGTTCAACTCCTCGGAACTTTTCGGCACGCTCGCGGTCAGCTCTTTACAGAATGCCTACTACCCTGCCCCATCCCGGACTTTTGGCGGCACCATGAGCCGGTTTGTCGAAGCTCTAGCTAAAGCCTGTTGTGAAACACAGGGCTCAACCCCTTGACTGACGCGGGTAGGTGACACGGGGGCGTGGCAGATCTACAAGTTCGCTTATTTTTTTCGCACACTTTCCTGAAAAGAATTGCACGAATCCCACTCTTGTTGCTTGACAGAATTAATCTTAATCGATATAGTCGAGTACGTTATGATCCCCTCGACTTCCCACCAAGCCTGGCTCTTCTACGCGCCCTTGGCCCGCCAAGCGGTGCTGCTCAAGGACGATTTGCTCGATCCCGTGGATGCGCTCTTGGACGATCCCGCACTGGTCGACTTGGTCCGCCAAGGTCTGGCCGCGCGCAGCCCACTTTCGACGCGCACCGGGCGCGACGGCATGGCCCCGGATCGTCTGCTGCGCTGCTGTGTCATGAAGCATCTGAAGGGCTGGAGCTTCCGCGATCTGGAACGGGAGCTGCGCAGCAACCTGGTGTACCGCCGCTTCACCCACTTCGATGCCGAGGTTACGCCCGATTTCACGACCTTCAGCCGCAGCTTTGCCCTGCTCAGTCCGGCGGTCACGGCAGAGATTCATCAGCGAGTGGTCGGCCTCGCCTGCGAGCAAGGCGTAGCCCGAGGCGATAGGTTACGCACCGACACGACCGTAGTTGAGAGCAACGTGCATTACCCAACCGATAGCTCGCTTTTGGGCGACGGCATCCGCGTGCTCAGCCGCAGCCTACAACGGATCGCCGTCGAGTGTACGGACGGAGCCCTGGAAGTGGTCGATCACGGGCGCGCGGTGAAGCATCGTCTGCTGGAGATCAGCCGCGCCGCCAAGTGCCTGACCCAGGCCAACCAGCAGCGCATGCGGGATAGTTACCAGAAGTTGGTGGGGCTGACCCGGAGCGTGGTGCGACAGGCCAGCGAAGTGGTGCAACGATGGGGGAAGGGACGGCTGAAGGTGGTGGGCAAACTACTGCGCGTAGAAACGCAGATCGGCCAACTGCGACACTTTCTTCCTCTGGTGGAGAAGGTCATCCGGCAAACGAAGGAACGGGTGTGGGATGGAAACTGCCACGTAGAGGGCAAAGTGTTGAGTCTGTTCGAGCCCCACACCGAAGTCATTCGCAAAGGCAAAACGCATAAGCCGAACGAGTTTGGTAGGCTGGTGCGGATTGACGAGGTGGAAAACGGCATCGTGAGCGGCTACCAAGTTTTCGTCGGCAATCCGGACGATACCACGGCCTGGATGCCGGCCCTGAAACAACATCGAGTTGGCTTCGGGCGAGTGCCGGAGATGGCCACCGCCGACCGCGGATTTTTCTCTGCTCAAAACGAGCGGGAGGCACAAGCCCTGGGGGTGAAGAAGGTGGCGCTGCCGGCGCGCGGACGACTTTCCGCCACGCGATCGCAGCAACAGAAGCAGCGCTGGTTCCGGCGCGTGCTGCGCTGGCGGGCCGGCTGTGAAGCCACCATCAGCACCTTGAAGCATCCCTTTTCGATGTGGCGGGCCACCTATAAAGGAGGGTTTGGATTTGAGCGCTACGTGGGCTGGTGTGTGATTACCAAGAATCTGTTTTCTATTGCTCGCGATCAAGCGCGTCGGAGGGACCATGGCCAGGTCGGTTGACGCTACGGCCCAACGACGTAAGCTGCTGCGTGAGATTGAACGTCTGGCCGAGGTGGCTGTCTTTGGAACGCTCTCGGAAACCTACCGCACCTGCGGGCGAGCGGGCTGTCATTGTCAGGGCGATGGACCCAAGCATGGTCCGCTGAATGTGAGCTACCGCGGAGAGAAAGGAAAGACCACCGGCTACTATGTTCCCAAGGGAGCCGAGGAGGCCACGCGAGAAGGGGTAGCGGGCGGGCGACATGGAAGGGGCATCTAGCGGGTTTTCTTTTTTTGTGGCATGATTCTGAACGTATGTATACGTACAGACAAGATGCGCTACAGAAAGGAGACCCCTTATGTCTGACGATCTCGCCACCTTGGAGACCCAAAGATCCGAGCTCCTGGAGGAGTTCCTCCGCTTGGGTGATCTGCGACCTGGCTCCATTACCGCCGTGACCCGACGCTGCGGCAAGCCCTCCTGCCACTGCGCCAAACACAACGACCCGGGACATGACCCGCAATTTCGCCTCACTCGCCGCGTGTCCGGCAAGACGGTGACAGAAACCTTTCCCAATCCCACCGCGCTGCGCAAGGCACAGCAAGAAGTCGCCGAGTTTCACCGTTTCCAGAAGCTCAGCCAGGACCTGGTCGCCCTCAACGACAAGATCTGTCGACTCCGCCCGGTTGAGCAGCATCGGGGTGGCTGGAGCGAGCAGGAAAAAAAACGGCTGCTGCGATCCATCAAGAGGTGGCGCGGGAAGTAAATCAACTGCTCGGCCATGTCTTTGCACAACGCCGTAAGGACCGCCGGACCGATCTGGAAGCGGTAGAGTCGGCCTTGCGAACTGCTCTCCACCAAGCGGGCGCCGCCGCCTTAAGCGAACTGCTGCAATTCGACACCCCAGCGGGGGATCAGCGTCAGCTGCCGTGCCGATGTGGCCATCACGCCCAATACCAGGAAATCCGCTCCAAACCCATCTTAACCATCGTAGGTCGGGTGCGCATTGCCCGCCCCTACTACTTATGCTCCCAATGTCACGTCGGTCAGTTTCCGGTGGATGTCGAACTGGACATCGAAAATACGGAGTTTTCTCCCGGAGTGCGCCGCATGCATGCTCTGGTGGGCCAAGAGGCTCCGTTCGATCACGGTCGCGAGCAGATGCAGCTCCTGGCCGGTTTGGAGGTGACCACTAAATCCGTGGAGCGTATCGCCGAGGCCATCGGAGGCGATATCGCCCAGCGCGAGCAAGCAGAGATCCAGAAAGCCATGCAGTTGGATCTACCCGTCCTGGTCGGCCAGCCGATTCCCATCCTGTATGTGCAAATGGACGGGACCGGAGTTCCCGTCGTGAAGAAAGAGACGGTGGGCCGGCAAGGCAAGACCGAGGGCCAACCCGCTCATACACGGGAGGTCAAGTTGGGATGTGTGTTCACGCAAACTACCTGGGACGAGAAAGGCTTCGCCATCCGCGATCCGGATTCCACCACCTACACCGGGGCCATCGAAACGGCAGAACAGTTTGGCAAGCGCATCTATCTGGAAGCGCTAAAACGAGGTTGGAGCCGCGCCAAGAAGAAGGTGGTCATCGGTGATGGAGCCGTATGGATCTGGACTCTGGTCGCCGAACACTTCCCGGACGCGATTCAGATTGTCGACCTCTACCATGCGCGCCAGCATCTGTGGGAGGTGGTGCGCCAGCTGTATCCCCACCAGGAAGCCCAACAGAAAGCTTGGATGAAGGTCCACCAGAAGCACCTGCTGGACAAGGGGAAAATCGAAAAACTGGTGAGCGCGCTGCGGGCCATTCCCGCTGGCAATCCCCTAATGGCCGAGAAGATTCGCACCGAGGCCGATTACTTCGAGAGAAATGCAGCGCGGATGCGTTATCCCAAGTTTCGCCGGCAACACTTGTTTGTTGGCTCGGGTGTGATCGAAGCGGGATGCAAGACCGTGATCGGCTCTCGTCTCAAACAATCGGGAATGTTCTGGACCGTCCGGGGAGCCAACGCAATCTTGGCGCTGCGCTGCTCTCATTTCAATGGCCGTTTTGAGGACTATTGGGAGGAGCGCTGCGAGGCTCAGGCGGCTTGACATCCACTTCTATGTCGCCCGCCCAGGGGTAGCCGCTTGGCAACAAATGCAGCAATGTTTGCGGGAACTGGCGGAGTTAAATAAGGAGCGCAATTTGCGGCGCGCCCGCGAGGCCGATGCGCGATGATGACACGGTTCCGTCTAACTTGCAGCCTGGTCTGCTGGATACTGCTGTGTCTATTACTCGGTCTTAATCCGCCCGCCGATTGGAATTCCCAGTCGCATGTCGTCCGCTCGCAACCATGCTTCGATCAAGGTAAAGAAGCCGCATCCGACTCGCCCACAACTTCGGTTGTCGGAAGCATGGAGTTCGATCCGGCTCGCGCTGGACCTTTCGGTTCTCTGGTCCTCGACAGTGCGTCGACTGCCGGCAATATGGGTCCACCCGGCAAGGAGAGCCATGGGCCAGCGGAACCGATCGGACCTTGGCGAGTTGCCGCTCAAGCCGGCAACTCAAACCAACCCCATCGCGCAACCTCTCCACGAAATTACTGGCTTTTATCCGCCAAATTGAAAAACCGGGGTTTCGCAACAGCCTTTAGCTAGGCTCCGACGCCACGTTATATATCATGGTTGAATTCACGCCTGACCTGAAGCTTCTCTTCCGCAAGCACGCTCCGCAAAAGGTCAAGCAGATCGAACAGAAGATCCCTATTCCCGACGAATACAAACCCTGATTCCCTGAATTGCAGCCTTGCTGTCTGACAAATGCACCTCTCCTGACCTGCATTTCTCACAACCGAAAGTTCCGCAATCCGGATTTCTGGAATTCTTTGGTGTGGATTGCTCGTCAGGCCGCCTGAGGTGGTTGGCGGCCGGGCCATTTCAGAGAGTCGGCTTCCAGGAAGATTCGGGTAATCATTGGCTCCTCGCGCTGGATTCGCCTCTTGAGCCGGTCGATCGTCGATTCGAGTTCCTGAATCTCGAGGCCGCGGCGAAACTTGACGTCCACGGTAAGCAATACCTGGTCGGGGCCAAGCTGCATGGTGAGCAGATCGCCTACGGCTTCGACCGCCGCATCCTGCTCGATGACCCGCCCGATTCTGTTGATCCTCCTTCGGTTCGTTCTCTCGCCTACCAGTAATGCGCCGCTTTCGCGTCCCAGCAGCAGCGCCACACACGCCAGCAGCACGCCGATCAGAATAGAGGCCGCCGGATCCAGGTAAGGCTTGCGCAGGACACTTCCCAGAAAAATACCCAGGAACGCAAGGAAGGCTCCCACCAGCGCCGCTGAGTCCTCTAGAAATATCGTGAAGACGGTAGGATCTTTGCTCCCGACAATCTCATCCCAAAGGCTTTCCTCCGCATCCTTCTGTGCCAGCAAAGCCCGGTAGGAGATTTGCCATGAGTAGAAATCGACCACCGACGCGAACGCCAGCACAATGTAGTTCCAGCCGGTGTGCACAGTTGGCTCGGGATGGCGGAGGTGAGCAATTCCGCGATAAAGGGCGAGAACACCGCCGAAGCCAAAGATGTAAACCGCCACCAGCAGCGAATAGAAGTACAGGACCTTGCCGTGCCCGTAGGGATGCAGGGGATCCGCCGGGCGCGAGCTCCGTTTCATGCCCAACACCAGCAGCAATTCATTTCCTGTGTCGGCCGTCGAATGAAACGCCTCGGCGAGCATGGCCGAACTTCCGGTGAGTATGGCCGCGCCATACTTGCAGATGGCAATCGCGACGTTGGAGATAACCGCCACTCGCACAACTTGCCTGGAAACATGGGAAGGCACCCACTTGGGACGCCCATTATCCGCCAAAGGATGCATGCTGCCCCAGGGGTCTTCCGCGCGACTTGCGATCACGCCGCTCCGAGAACGCATCCAAATGTGTTCATAGAAAGGTACAGCCATGAATAAAGTCGATAAGCACCTCGGAGACGCCAATGCCCGCGACGACGTCCAAAATAAGCCTGCTGGAAATGAGCACGCCGGAAATGAGCCTCGCCGGCGTAACCCGCCGATGGTCGACCGCGTCACAGATAACCGCACCGAATTCCGTACCTGGTTCGGCAAGACCGCAACCTGGGCTGCCGGACGGGTTGGCGATCCCTGGGCCTTTTCGATTGCCTTCGTCTCTGTGCTCCTCTGGGCCGCATCCGGCCCCTACTTCCACTACTCCGACACGTGGCAGTTGATCATCAATACCGCCACCACGGTCATCACCTTCCTCATCGTTTTCCTGATCCAAAACACCCAGAACCGCGACGCACGCGCCTTGCACCTGAAGCTCGACGAGGTGATCCGGTCGATCCACACGGCGCACAATGAAATGATCAATATTGAAAAGCTTTCAGACCGGGAGTTGGAAGAGTTGACGAAACGCTACGAGCTCTTTAGCGCGGAATGGAACCTGCGCCACAGACGCCGCGATCCTACGGGCTAGAGCGCCCAAAATAGAATCCCGTGAACGCTTCGGCATACAGTATTCAATGTATTTTCAACCCGCAATCTCTACGAGATCGTAGTGAAGGATCGCAATTAGCAAAGGACCGGCTTTTCATGGAAGCGGACGTGTTCCTCAATCGAAGCGAAAGTGGAAGCGTAGAAATTTCTGTCGTCAAGCACGGTCTCAGTTCTGGCGCTGCGCGCAAATACGACACAAGAGACAAAGCGCGAGAAGTACTATTGGCGTTCCGTATGGACGCCGCGATGGTTGACCGCCAATTCGAGATCCTCTCGAGGATGCGTCCAAGTGAGTTAGTGAGGCTGCCCACAATCGACATCGCTAATGATGTCTTGGAATCGCTTGGCTTCAGAGCTGCCGCCTTCATAGCAGCTTGAATCACTCCGTTCGAGACCGGGCATTATCTAGTGCGCATGTGGGCCGCCAGCGTCCGACTTCTCCACCAAGAGCGCGACAGAGCCTCGACATCCACGAACATCTCCTGTAATCGGCGCGGCCGCTGTTCATGTTTGGTGGCTTTTTCTTAGTGTGCGTGACGCGTGTTTGTAATTCCGATTCGCTTCTGGGATCTCCGTTCGGGATTGCCTGACTGATGACAGGCCCACATCCTCTAAGGTCTGTTCTTGCCGGATGTCAGGAAAACGATGAGCCAGTATCGCTTGTGGTTGAGCATCCCGCATTTCTCCGGTGACATCTCTATCCCCGAAAGCAGCGCGAGCGAAAAGACGAAGGAGTTGCAAATGAAGGATTCCATGAAGAAGAGAATCCTAACGGGCGTTGCCGCTTGGTTGTTACTTGGCGGAACCACAATCGCAATGCAGGCACAACAGGATCAACCTGATCAGGCTAAGCCGTCCCCGCAGCAATCGAAGCCGAGCAAGACAGATTCGAAGCCTTCCGAAGGCAAAGCGGAACCGGGCGGGCAAACAAGACCTGGTGAGCAGCAGAAAGAAAAACGTCAGACGGAAGATCAGAGTCGGGTTCAGAAGGAACAGCAGAAGCAACTTGAGGAGCAACAGAAGCGCGCCCAGCATGAGCAGCAAAAGCAAACCGAGGACCAGCAACAACAAAAGCAGGCTTCAGAGCAACGTGAACGCGCCCAGGTCGAAGATAAAGACCGACAAAATGACCGGCATGAGGCGCAGGCGCAAGGATCGCGACCGGGACGTCCCCAACGCGGAGCGCGCATTCCAGATGACAGATTTCGCGAGCACTTTGGCCGCAATCACAAGTTTCACGTGGAGCGCATCGTCCTGGTAGAGAACCGTCCACGCTTCCAGTACACGGGATACTGGTTTGAATTGGTCAATCCGTGGCCGGCGGATTGGTCCTATTCGGACGATTGCTACATTGACTACATCGACGAGCGGTACTTCCTGATTGATCCCGCGCACCCTGGGATTCGCCTTGCGGTCATTGTGGTCGGATAAGCCTTAAAGGGAAACTGTGGAGACCTTCCTGATCCCTTTTTGCGCGACAACGCAAAGGGTGCATTCAACCCCAGAAATGCACCTTTCGCGGCAGGTTGTGCACTATGTAACCGGCCATCTTCGGGCGCAGCTTCATTCACTGCGGTTTCGCCAACGCAAAAAGTGCCGAGCACTATCCCGGGCATCAAGGTGCTTGTCGGAATATTTGGAGCACAGTATTCCGACCAGGTGGCTGCCGCGATGCGTTTCGTAGAGGGCCGGCGTTCGCGTATGATTGAAACTGGTTTCAGATACGTCTTCCAGTACACGCTGTACGATTTGAATGTCGAGGGTGAGCGGTGCTTTCGAATCCAAGGCAGGAAGACCTGCTCGACGAAGTCTGCCTCAAGCGGCTTCGGCAAGGCGGTGGGCTCACTCGCGAGAGCGGCATTTTCCCACATGATGATCTTCCCCCGCATCGCGTCAGCCACCCTCTGAACTTCGGCGCTCTTCCCGGACTCCCAGAGACTGGAATCGACCCGCTCCAGGTATTTTTGTGATCGGCCATACCATCTCGCACTACCGCATCATCGAGAAGCTGGGCGGCGGCGGGATGGGTGTCGTCTACAAGGCTGAGGACATCGAGTTGCGCCGAATGGTGGCCCTCAAGTTTCTTCCCGACATGGTTGCTCAGGATCCGGCGGTATTGGAACGATTCCGCTGGGAAGCGCGGGCCGCATCGGCTCTGAATCATCCCAACATCTGTGTGATCTACGAAGTCGGTCAGGCACAGCGCCGGCGCTTCATCGCCATGGAATTTCTCGATGGCATGACATTGCGGCAGCGCATCGCGGAAGGTCCTCTGCCCCTGCCCCAGTTGCTGGATCTGGGAATCGAGATTGCTGACGCCCTCGATGCCGCCCACACCCACGGCATTATGCATCGCGACATCAAGCCGGCGAACATTTTCGTGACCCAGCGCGGCCACGCCAAGATTCTGGATTTCGGCCTGGCCAAGTTCACCGCTGGGGACGAAGGCAGCATTAGTGGCGACACCTTCGCAGTGGACACGCGGGCCCCGGAGGAACTCAATCGCCGGGGATCGACTCTGGGAACCATTCCTTACATGTCGCCGGAACAGGCGCTGGGCGAGCCCCTCAACACGCGTACGGATTTGTTTTCTTTCGGGGTCGTGCTGTATGAGATGGCGACTGGAGTGCAACCTTTCCAGGGACAGACGCCGGCCGCGGTTTTCGATTCCATTATTCACCGGGTGCCGGACTGGCCGCTGAGATCCGATCCGGCAACCCCACCGGAACTTGAGAGCATCGTGCGCAAAGCTCTGGAGAAGAATCCAGATCGACGCTATGCCAGCGCGGCTGAGATGCGGACCGATCTGCAAAGCCTTCGCCGGGCCGCTGAATCAGGGCTCGCCGCGCCCACCGTGAGACGGGCGCCGGATTCGAAAGAGCTCATCCGTTCTTTCTTCGCGTCCGCCACCGCCCTCAGGCCACAGCCCAAAGTTGGCGTTCTCGGCCGGCTGGCGATGGCGGTCTGTGCTGGGATTGCGCTGGCGGTGCTTGTCCTGTTCTTGAGATCGCCCCAGCCCCCGCCAGCCGTGATTTCGGCACTGCAGATCACCAGCGACGGTACCTCGAAGCGATCTCTGGTCACGGACGGAAGCCGCGTTTACTTTTCCGAATATCTGAGCGGCCATTCGGTTCTGAGGCAGGTTTCAACCTCGGGCGGAGAGACCGCCCCCGTGCCTATCTCGCTGGTCAGCGCCGATATCTATGATTTCTACCCGGGTCGCTCGGAATTGCTAGTGAAAGGCGTAGCCGAAGGCTCGGAGACAGAGTGGCCGGTCTGGATATTGCCCCTACCGGCAGGCTCGCTCCGTTCCGTGGGAACCATCCTCGCACACGGGGCCACCTGGGCGCCGGATGGCCAGCGCATCGTGTATGTCTGGAAGTCGGGCGTGTACAGCTGCAATACGGACGGCACGGATTCGCGCGAATTGGTTACCGTGCCAGGGGTCCCTTTTGCGCCGCGATTTTCTCCCGACGGCCGCCGCCTGCGCTTCACCATACGCGACACCAACCAGCGCACTTCTTCGCTGTGGGAGGTTTCTGCCGACGGAAAGGGGCTGCATCCAGTACTGCCGAACTGGAACAAGCCGCCAGAAGAATTTGGCGGAGCCTGGACGAAAGATGGAAAATACTTCCTCTTTGAATCGACGCGGGATCATACCCAGAACATCTGGGTCCGGCGTGAAGACACGTCGCTTTTTCGCAGGGCTGCCGCGGAGCCAACGCAGTTGACCGTGGGACCGCTCATGTTCAGCAATCCCACTCCCAGCACAGCTGGAAAGAAGCTGTTCGTGATCGGCCAGCAGCGCAGCTTCGATCTGGTCCGCCTGGACAACAAGTCACAGCAGTTTTCCGTTTACCTTCCCGGCGTTTCCGCGGGCGAGGCCAACTTCCAGCGCAATGGCGGCGAGTGGATCACCTACGTCACGCATCCGGAACTCACGTTGTGGCGGAGCAAGCCGGACGCAAGTTCACGTACCCAACTCACCTTTGCGCCCATGCAGGCCCACATGCCGCGCTGGTCACCCGACGGTACCCGGATTGCTTTCATGGCCTCGCGTCCGGGAAAACCCTGGAAGATCTTCGTACTTCCGGCCGAGGGCGGTACGCCGCAGGAGGTAACGGCAGGAGACCGCAATCAGGGTGATCCCACCTGGACCCCCGACGGCAATTCCATTGTGTTCGCGGGAATGCCCTGGCTGGAATACGGGGCCGTATCAGGCCCGAACATTCACATCGTTGACTTGAAGACCGCGCAGGTGTCAGATCTGCCGGGCTCTGAAGATCTTTTCAGTCCCCGCTGCTCGCAGGACGGGCGCTACGTAGCGGCTCTATCCGCGGACTCTACCAGGCTGTTGCTGTACGACATGGAAAAGAAAAGTTGGAGGCAGCTCGCCTCGTCACGGTTCGGCTTCGAGAACTGGTCCCACGATGGAAAGTATCTTTATGCCGAGGACTATTCCGACAAAACCGATGACCTGGTGCGTGTGAATGTGGCCACCGGCACATTGGAACGCTTATTCAGCTTGAAGGAAGTTCCGCGTGGGTTCGATCCCTTTGAATTCTGGGTGGGTTTGGGGCCCGACGACTCGCCGCTGCTGATGCGGGACAAAAGCACGCAAGAGATTTACAGCCTGGATGTGCGCCTTCCCTAGCGTCTCAGAATCGACCCGCCGTTGAGGACCTTCGCCAACCCTTATTTGTCCTTCTCACCCAGTGCGTGAGTCGCCAGCCTCTAGCTGCAATGGCCACCCGGGCCTTAGCAGTTTTTTGAGTTTCCGCCATCGGATTTTTGCGTTTAGCGAATTCGGCCTGCTGGGGGTACAAAGTCTTGGCCAGCCCATTTTTGCAGCGAGTGAATCGTTTTAATGGAATAGAGGCCGGCTGCGTGTGATGCCCGTCAGAATTCAAGGAGGCAATCCCCCATGCCCGAATCCAACATCGGCTTTTATGGCCACGTGAAGCAGTATCACAATCTGAAGCCTGAGATTGATCAGGCCATTCTGAATGTGCTCGAAAGCGGAAGCTATGTATTGGGTCCGCAGCTGGTCAAGTTCGAAGAAGAACTGGCGCGGTACATGAAGACGAAGGAAGCCGTGGGCGTGAATTCCGGCACCGACGCTCTACTGCTGGTGTTCCTGGCCCTGGGGCTGGGTCCAGGCGACGAGGTCATAACCACCTCCAACACTTT
This sequence comes from Terriglobia bacterium, assembly GCA_963803605.1. Taxonomy (GTDB): domain Bacteria; phylum Acidobacteriota; class Terriglobia; order Terriglobales; family Acidobacteriaceae; genus JAIQFF01. The sequence continues at coordinate 407,945 of CAWDNG010000012.1, read as the reverse complement.
CTTTGCCACGGCGGAAGCCATCTGGCTGGCCGGCGCCGCTCCCGTATTCGTGGATTCGGATCCCCGGACCCGCAATATCGATGTCGGCAAGATCGAAGCCGCGATCACGCCGAAGACTCGCGCCATCGTACCTGTGCATTTGTACGGCTTGACTGCGGACATGCCCGCGATCGCGCGCATTGCGAAGGCCCACAATTTGTTCGTGGTGGAGGACTGTGCCCAGGGTATCGGAGCGAGGGGAGACACTTTTGCCATTGGAGAACTCAGCGACGCAGTCTGCCTGAGCTTCATTATCCAGAAAAACCTGGGATGCTTCGGCGACGGCGGCGCTGTGGCCACGAACAATAAAGACCTAGCCGCCGAGATCCGCAAACTGCGCAACCACGGCTCGATGAAGCGCTCCCACCACAGCATTGGCTACAACAGCCGCCTGGACGACATCCACGCGGCAGTGTTGCGCGTCAAGCTGCAGCGCGTGGACGAATGGAGCGAGCGCCGCCGCGAGATTGCCCGGCTCTACGACCACGGCCTGGCCGGCGCATCGATGACTCTGCCCTTCACGCCGCCCGGCTACCAGCACGTCTATCATCTATATGTGGTCGATAGCGACGACCGCGACGGGCTGCAAGCCTACTTGCAGTCGAAAGGCATTACGGCGCTCACCCACTATCCCATTGCCATTCATCAGCAGGACGGCTTTCCCTGGGAGCGCCCCGCTCGCGTTGGCTCGCTGCCGGTCACGGAGAGGTCGGCAGCCAGCGTGCTTTCGCTTCCCATGTATCCCGAACTCGCCAATCAGGAAGTTGAGCGTGTGATCGAGGAAGTTATGCACTGGACCGCAAGCCGAGAGGCGTTGAGCCGGCAAGCAGTGTGATATCAGAAGAATCAAGTGTGGGTCGGACACTCCTGTCCGACGCCTTTGACTTTCACTTTGATTTTGATTTTGATTTTTGGCTTTGCTTTTTATTTTGTCTTGAGTCTTCGGTTAAAAGACTAAAGATCAAAATCAAAAGCGTCGGACAGGAGTGTCCGACCCACACCACACACACACAAACCTCTGCCTGTCATTTACAATTCTTAGGTCGACCTCATGCTGTCACGACTAGCCACTCTGATCACAGCCGGCGCCATGGCGCTTGGCTCCAGTGCTTCCACCTCGGATAAACCTATGGACTTTGGGCCGAATAACCCGTTCTATGCGCCGAGCACTTTGCCCTTTCACGCGCCACCCTTCGACAAGATCAAGGACAGCGACTACCAGCCCGCCATTGACGCCGGCATGGCGGAGCAACGCCAGGAGATTCGGGCGATTGCCGACAATCCCGCTCCGCCGACATTCGAGAACACACTTGTCGCGCTGGAAAAGACTGGCCAGTTGTTCAACCGCGCCATGGCTGCATTCAACGGCGTCACGGGAGCCAACCTGAATCCGGAACTGCAGAAAGTACAGGACTACGAGGCGCCCCGGCTGGCCGCGCACAGCGATGCGATCTATCTCGACTCCAAATTATTCCAGCGTGTGGCGACGATTTACTCGCAACGCGACTCGCTGAAAATCGGTGAGGAATCGCTCCGCCTGGTGGAGTTCTATTACAAGAAATTTGTGCATGCCGGCGCCAACCTCTCCGACGCCGACAAGGCTGCGCTGAGGAAGCTCAACGAAGAAGAGTCGATCCTGACCAACGATTTCACCACCCGGTTGCTCGCCGCCACCAAGGATGCGGCCTTTGTAACCCAGGAGAAAGATGCGCTTGCGGGCTTGACCGAGGCCCAAATCACTGCCGCCGCTTTGGCGGCAAAGGAACGCAAGCTGGACGGCTACGTGCTCCCGCTGCAGAACACCACGCAACAGCCTGACCTGGATTTGCTGAGCCACCGCTCCAGCCGTCAGAAGCTCTTCGAGGACTCCTGGAATCGCGCCGAACGCGGAGGGGCGAACGATACCCGTGACACGGTTTCCCGTCTGGCTCAGCTACGTGCGCAGAAAGCCAAGTTGCTGGGCTTCCCTAACTACGCAGCGTGGAAACTGGACGACCAGATGGCCAAAACGCCGGACGCGGCGCTGAAGTTTATGGATGCGCTGGTGCCGGGAGCGAGGGCCAGAGCCACGGCCGAAGCCGCCGATATCCAATCAGTAATCGACTCGCAGAAAGCCGGCTTCAAGCTCGAGCCGTGGGACTGGAATTTCTATGCCGAGCAGGTCCGCAAGGCCAAGTACGATCTGGACGAAGCCCAGATCAAGCCGTATTTCGAGTTGAATAACGTGCTCGAGAACGGCGTATTCTATGCCGCCAGCCAGCTCTACGGAATCACCTTCAAGGAGCGCCGGGACATTCCGGTGTACAACCCGGACGTGCGGGTCTTCGAGGTCTTCGATGCCAACGGCCAGCCTGTGGCGCTTTTCTACGGCGACTACTTCAAACGCGATAACAAGCGCGGCGGCGCCTGGATGAGCAACTTCGTTGACCAGTCCAAGCTATTGGGTACGCTGCCGGTCGTCTACAACGTGTGTAACTTCAGCAAGCCTGCACCCGGCGAACCCGCGCTGCTCAGTTTTCGCGATGTAACTACCATGTTCCACGAATTCGGCCACGCCCTGCACGGCATGTTCGCCGATAGCCAGTATCCCAGCCTCTCCGGAACTGCCGTTGCCCGCGACTTTGTAGAGTTTCCGTCCCAGTTCAACGAACATTGGGCTAGTTATCCGGCGGTGTTCAGCCACTACGCGAAGCACCACAAGACGGGTGCACCCCTGCCGGCGGAACTGGCCGAGAAAATCAGGAAGTCCGCAACCTTTAACCAGGGGTACGCGCTGACTGAAATTTTGGCCGCGGCCGAACTCGATATGCAGTGGCACACGCTTCCTCCAACCACGCCACTGTCGAAGCCTGACGCGTTTGAGACCGCCGCGCTGGAGAAGACCCATCTCGCGCTCAGCGCCGTGCCGCCCCGTTACCGCTCCACCTACTTCGCACACATCTGGGGCGGTGACTATGGCGCCGGTTACTACGCCTATCTATGGGCTGAGATGCTGGACGATGACGCCTTCCAGTGGTTCGAAGACCACGGCGGCCTGACCCGCGCCAACGGCGATCGTCTTCGCCGCATGGTGCTGTCCCGCGGCAACACCGAAGAACTGGCCGACATGTACAGGGCCTGGCTGGGAGCGGAGCCCAGCATTGAGCCCATGCTCAAATATCGAGGTATCCTGGAGCCGGTTTCAAAGTAATTCCACCGACCATGTGGGGAAGCCGCCCTCGGCAGTCCCCATGTGGTCAGTGCTACACCCTATTTCAGGAATGTCCCTTGCTCCAGTTCCTGAAACGCCTGCCGCAGCTGCTCCTGCGTGTTCATCACGATTGGCCCGTACCATGCCACCGGCTCTTGCAGAGGCTTTCCTGAAACCAGCAGAAAACGGATGCCGTCATCGCCGGCCTGCACCGTAACTTCGTCGCCGCGGTCAAAGAGGACGAGTGACCGGTTGTCCGCCTCGACTGGAGGCGTGGTGTCCGACCATTTCACCGCTTCCGTCGGAACCGTCAATGGACCGGACGCGTTGCAGAATTTTCCGCCACCTGCGAACACATATGCGAAGGCGTGGCGAGTGACTTCCACCGGCAGCGTCTTCCTTCGCCCTGGGGATACAGACACATCGATATAAGTTGGATCGGTGGCAATTCCTTCGACCGGGCCCGTCTTCCCCCAGAACGTTCCGCACACCACGCGCACGTGCGTGCCGTCGTCGTCTTTTATCTCCGGGATCTCGGGCGCCTTGATTTCCTGGTAACGCGGCGCCGTCATCTTCTGCGAGGCGGGAAGGTTGGCCCACAACTGGAAGCCATGCATGCGTCCGGCCTGATCACCTTTGGGCATCTCCTGATGGATGATCCCGCTTCCGGCCGTCATCCACTGCACATCGCCCGAAGCGATGGCGCCGCGGTTGCCCATGCTGTCGCCGTGCTCCACCGTTCCGGCCAGCACATAAGTAATCGTCTCGATCCCGCGATGCGGATGCCAGGGAAAGCCCGCCAGATAATCCTCGGGAACATCGTTGCGGAAGTCGTCCAGTAAAAGGAAGGGGTCGAAGTCGGAGGTGTTGCCGAAACCAAACGCGCGCCGCAAGTGCACGCCCGCGCCTTCGAGAGTCGGCTTGGCCTTCACCAGCCGCTTAACAGGACGAATAGACATGATTTTCTCCGGTATTCAGAGTCTCGCTTGGATGTCTGGTCAATTTTGACCAGTCCTTAGGCGTCGTGATGTTCGATACTTGTAATAGCTAAATTCTACCAGCGAGCTTACGTCGGGACGGGCGCCCTCGTCCGCCTGGCGGAGCGACTCTGCCGCGGTTTGCCGGGCCCCGCGATTTCCGGCGAGCAGAAGGGCTAATGTCACTACCAAAGACAGCGCTTCCCAGAGGAATATTGGAGGTCATCGCGCCCCGTCCCGCCGCCCGAGACGAGGTTGCCGCCACTCCCCGCTGGTCTGCCAAGCCTTCGCTCCCCAGTCGAATTGCAGTGATCGGCAACTACTTGCCCAGGCATTGTGGAATTGCTACGTTCACCACCGACCTGTGCGAGGCCATCGCCGCGGAGTATGGGACCGCCCGGCTCTTGGCGCTGCCGGTAAACGACACGGAACAGGGATACGACTATCCCGCCCGAGTGAGATGGTCCCTGGCCCAGGATGATGTGAGGTCGTATCAGGAAGCCGCAGAATTCCTCAACTTCCACAATATCGACATGGTGTGCCTGCAGCACGAATATGGAATCTTCGGCGGCCCGGCCGGAAGCTATATCCTGCATCTGCTGCGCGGCCTTAAAATGCCGGTGGTCACCACTCTGCACACTGTCCTGCGCGAGCCCGATGCCGACCAACTCATGGTCATGGAAGAGATTGTGGAGCTTTCCGACCGGCTCATCGTCATGAGTCAGCTCTCGTCCCAGTTCCTGCAGGAAATTTTCAAGGTGCCGGGCAGCAAGATCGACCTGGTTCCACACGGCGTTCCGGACCTGCCCTTTCTCGACCCCAATTTCTACAAAGACCGCTTCGGCGTCGAAGGCAAGGCGGTGCTGCTCACCTTTGGCCTGCTGTCGCCGAACAAAGGCATCGAGAACGTCATTCAGGCCATGCCTCAGATACTGTCGAAGCACGAAAACGTGGTGTACCTGGTGGCGGGCGCGACCCATCCTCACATTCTCCGTCGCGAGGGGGACAAGTATCGGGCCAGCCTTCAGGCTTTGGCAAAGGAAGTGGGAGTTGAATCGCAAGTGATCTTCCACGACCGTTTTGCCAGCCCCGAGGAAATGGCGGAGTTCATCGGCGCCGCTGACATCTACATCACGCCCTATCGCCATGAAGCGCAAGTGGTCTCTGGAACCCTGGCTTACGCGCTGGGGGCGGGCAAAGCGATCATTTCCACTCCTTACTGGCATGCGATTGAATTGTTGGACGACCGTCGCGGCGCGCTGGTTCCCTTCCAGGACCCCGACGCCATCGCAAAAAAGACGATCGAACTCCTGGCCACGCCGGCCCTGCGCCATGCCATGCGCAAACGCGCTTACCTGTTCGCGCGCGATATGGTCTGGAAAAAAGCGGCGCAGGGTTATATGGCGAGTTTTGCCCGGGTTCGCCGCGACCGCATGGCGACTCCCCGAGTCCAGTTTTCGGCCCGCGCGACGCCGAAATCTGTGGATCAGCTGCCTCCATTGAAACTCGATCACGTAAACGCATTGACCGATGACATCGGGATTCTGCAGCACGCCATTTTCACCGTCCCCAACCGGGCCGAGGGATACACCACCGACGACAATGCGCGGGCCCTCATTTTTACCGTTTTACTAAACCAATTGGGCAGCGAGTCAGCGGCCATGTCTGTGGCCGCCGAAGCAGCCAACCCGGATTGGGCTTTCCGCTACCTGGCGTTCCTCGAGCATGCCTTCAACGCCAAGACGAAGAGGTTCCGAAACTTCATGGGCTACGACCACCGCTGGATGGAAGATCAGGGATCGGAAGATTCTCACGGTCGAGCATTGTGGGCCCTGGGAACCGTTCTGGGCCGATCCCGAAATTCTGGATTGCGAGGCGCGGCCGGGCGTTTGTTCGAATACTCGCTGCCCGCGGTGGTCGAGTTTCACAGTCCGCGTGCCTGCGCCTATGCCCTGCTCGGAATTCAGGAGTACCTGCATGCGTACTCCGGAGACCGGGACGCACAGCGCGTACGATCCGCGTTGGCTCAAAGACTGCTCGACTTTTATGACTCGATCCATCGTCCGGACTGGAAGTGGTTCGAGGACGTGGTGGCGTATGGCAACGCGAGGCTGCCCCAAGCCTTACTGCAAGCGGGATCGGCTTATGGCAATGAGCACATGATTTCCGCCGGGCTCGATTCTCTGGAATGGCTCATGGACCGACAGCACTGCCGGACAAACCGACATTTTGTTCCGATCGGCTCGCAGGGGTTTTACCGCCGGGGGAGCGAACAAGCACGATTCGATCAACAACCGGTCGAAGCTGCCGGTGCCGTATCCGCCTGTTTACAGGCCCACCACGTGACTGGAGACCAAGGTTGGCGCAATGAAGCTTGGTCGGCCTTCAACTGGTTCCTGGGCGATAACGATCTTCAACTTCCCCTGTACGATGCTGAAACCGGCGGCTGCCGGGACGGCCTGCATCCCGACCGCGCCAATCAGAACCAGGGTGCGGAATCCACGCTGTCTTTCCTGATGGCACTGCTCGAAATGCGCTCTCTGCAAGAACATGAAAAGGCGGAAGACCGGCCATGACCGCTCCCGAAACCACTTTGATCAACGTCGAAGGCCAGCATTACCCGCCGCTGCTTCTGCGGCACCCAGCCAACCCCATCCTGACCCGCAAGCATTGGCCGTACTCCATCAACAGCGTGTTCAATGCCGGGGCCACTTTGCTGCAGGATGGAACGACTCTACTGCTGTGCCGCATCGAAGACCGGCGCGGCTTGTCGCATTTTTGCGCTGCGCGCTCTGTTAACGGAGTGGATGGATGGCAAATCGACCACGAGCCGACGCTGATGCCGAGCCCCAACGATTTTCCCGAGGAGATCTGGGGAATCGAAGACCCGCGCATCACATTTGTCCCTGAGCTGCAGCAATATGCCGTGACCTACACTTCGTATTCGCGGGGCGGTCCGGGCGTGTCTCTGGCTCTGACCAAAGACTTTCGCAGCTTCGAGCGTTACGGTGTCATCATGCCGCCGGACGACAAAGACTCAGCTCTTCTGCCCAGGAGAATCGATGGATACTGGGCGCTGATTCATCGACCCATGACGCCACTCGGGTCTCACATGTGGATTTCCTATTCTCCGGATCTGCACCATTGGGGAAGGCACCGGTTGATGTTAGAAGCCCGCCGTGGCGCCTGGTGGGACGCCAACAAGATTGGGCTGTCGCCCCCGCCCATCGAGACTTCCAGAGGATGGCTGGTGCTCTACCACGGTGTGAGGCACACGCCTTCGGGCTGTCTGTACCGGTTGGGCCTGGCGCTTTTCGATCTGGAGAAGCCAGAAAAATGTCTGCTGCGCGGAGACTCATGGATTTTTGGGCCGGAGGCAGATTACGAGCGCAACGGCGACGTCAACAATGTAGTGTTCCCGTGCGGATACACCATGGACCCCGACGGCGACACGATTAACATCTATTACGGAGCTGCTGATTGCTCAATTGCCCTGGCCCGGGCCAGCGTGCGCGCTTTGCTGGAATGGCTGGATGCCAATGGAAGTTGCGACCGCAGGCGATCGCAGGACGTATGAACCCGCTGCTTTGGGTCTTCGAGTTCGTATTCCGCTGCCGTCACCGCCAGATGAGCCGCGTATTCACCATCAAGGGGAGAACGTACCAAGTCTGCTTCAAATGTGGACGAGAGTTTGAGCGTTCAGAACCTCCAACCATTTGATCCAATCTGGGCAAAAGGCGTCTGAGCTATGTTACTCAGAGACTCGTGCCCGATCTGCATTCTCTGCGTGCCGAGTGGCGCGAGGAACCCCTCGCGACTGAGCCACTAAGGGGAATGCTCCAGTTCCGCATGTGAGCTATCTTGCTCAGACAAGACAATGCCTACCTGTCATTCTTAACCCTGCTGAGTGTGTAGAGATAGCGATCCCTAATTCGTAGCTCTCATGACTTAGTCGCGGCGGGTCAGGTCCCGGCCAGTCCAAGTCGAAGCGACAACATCCAGCGAATTTGACATTTTTCTTCCGTGTGGGCCGCGGAACTTTCCAAAAACCCTGCGACCCCAGGTTCTCGAACGTAACAATTAGGGCAACACACCTCGGCGGAGAGGCGGCTGCCCGCGCAACCAGAAAGGTAAAGACCATGCCGTTAATTCAGCTCCTGGAAGTTCTCATTGTGGTGGGTGTTCTTCTGTGGCTGGTGAACCGCTTCATTCCCATGCAGTCGTCCATCAAGTCGATCCTGAACGGTGTCGTGGTAATCGCCGTGGTTCTGTGGCTGTTGAATGTTTTTGGACTGTTTCATTCCCTTTCCCATATCCACGTTGGGAAAGGATGAGCTGCATGTGAGCGACTTGCAATCCCGACCATGGAACGCTCGATGCAGACCAAGCGGCACGGCAGGTATCTGCCTCAAGGAGGATCTTATGAAGACTATTTTGTTGGCACTCGGAATCACCCTCAGTTTGAGCGCATTGGCTCAGACCAATTCTCAATCAACCATGGCCCTCGAACCCATGGAGCACACTCCAACCTTCCGGGTCACCGTGGTCAGCCGCAGCATTCAGGCGGTCAACTATAAACATCGCGGCGGCGCCACCAAGATGGATTTTGCCGGCACTGACCTGATGCCCCAGGCTCGCGGTGAGGCCAAGGTAGAGAGCAAAAAGGGCTACATCGAAATCGAAGTAGAATTCGCCAACCTGGAGAATCCTACGACTTTCGGCAACGAGTATCTGACTTACATTCTTTGGGCCATCTCGCCCGAGGGCCGGGCCGTAAACCTGGGTGAGATCCTGGTGGGCGATAACCATCGCAGCAAGGTGGATGTCACCACAGACCTTCAGGCTTTCGCTTTGGTGGTCACCGCAGAACCTTATTACGCGGTCCGACAGCCCAGCAACGTGGTGGTGCTCGAAAACGTGGTCCGCGAAGACACCAAGGGGACTACCGAGGCGATGCACACCAAGTATGAACTCCTGGAACGCGGTGGCTATATCCCCACCGGCTACAAGTTCGATCCCGTAGTTCTGAATACCAAATTGCCGCTGGAATTCTTTGAGGCGCGCAACGCCTTGCGCATCGCGCAATCCGAGGGCGCCGAGACCTACGCCCGTGACAGCTATCAGCACGCGTCCCGCTTGATGGACCAGGTCGATGCCGATGCCACCGGCAGGCACACGGATCGCAAGGCAATGATCGGGGTTGCGCGTGAGGTGGTGCAGACCGCGGAAGATGCACGCGCCATCACGGTCAAAAAGATCGAAGAGGAGCGTCTGGAAAACGAACGTCAGGCTGCGGCTGACGCGCAGGCCAATACCCAGTTGCAGGCCGACGACGCGACCCGCAAGAAAGAACAGGCCCAGTTGGACCAGGCCCGGGCCGAGCGCGCCCGATCTCAAGCCGAGTCCGACACAGCCCGGGCACAGGCTGCCACCGCGCGGGCAGAGTCTGCTACGGCAACAGCCCAGGCCGATGCCGCTAATGCCCAGTTGGCCGCCGACCAGGCCAAATCCGATATGGCGAACAACCAGGCTGCTTCAGCCACCGCCCTCTCCGCCGCCCAGGCTGATGCGGACCAGTCCCGCCTGACGGCACAGCAGGCCCAGTTAAGCGCGCAACAAGCCGAAGCCGAAAAAGCGGCCATGCGCACGCGCTTGTCCGAGCAACTGAACAAGATCCTTCAGACCCGCGACAGCGCGCGTGGGCTCATCGTCAGTATGTCCGATGTGTTGTTTGACACCGGTAAATACTCGTTGAAGCCCGGCGCGCGGGAGAAGCTGGCGAAGGTCGCCGGCATTCTGCTTGCCTACCCCGGACTCAACATTGAAGTCGGCGGCTACACCGACAATGTAGGCGGCGATCAGATGAATCAAACTCTGTCTGAAAACCGCGCCCGCTCAGTGCGTGATTACCTGGTGCAACAGGGGGTCGAGAGCAATTCGGTTACGGCCAAAGGTTTTGGCAACAGCCTCGCCGTAGCCTCAAACAACAACGCCGCCGGCCGGCAGCAGAACCGGAGAGTCGAGCTTCTCGTGTCCGGCGAAGCCATCGGCAACCCGGTCAACCCGCAGACAGGAAGCTTGCAGTAGAGCAAGCGCAATCCAGTAGCAACGGAGATAGCACATATGAAAATAGTCGGAATCACCAGCACAGCTATTCTGTCCTTGCTTCTCGGAATCGCGGCTCCGGCCTACGCTCAGCACGAAGAGCAAGGCGAAAAGCAAGACCATGCTCAGCAACAGGGCGGTCACGAGCAAGGCAAACCGAGCCCGCAGCATGCTCAGAAACCGCAGCAGAAGCAGCAACAACAGGCGCAACATAATCGGCAGCAGGCCGAGCATAACCAGCAACAGCAGGCGCAACATAACCAGCAGCAGGCCGAGCATAACCAGCAGCAAGCTCGCGCCCGGCAGCAGCCGCAGCACTCTCAGCAACAGCAGCAAGTTCAGCGGAGCGCCTGGCAGCAGCATCGCTCACAAAACTGGCAGTCCGACCACCGCAACTGGCAGCAGCGGGGCGGCTACCACGGTTATCGCATTCCTGATGACCGGTACCGCGGATACTTTGGGCCGAGCCATGGGTTCCGCATCAACACCCTCCCCTTCCTGGTCGTAGGCGGATACCCGCGCTTCCAGTACGAGGGCTATTGGATCAGCGCGATTGATCCCTGGCCGTCAAGCTGGGGAGATGACTGGTATGACAACGACGACGTCTATGTAGACTACGTCGACAACGGCTACTACATGTACAACCGCAGGTACCCCGGCGAGGGAATTGCGATCAACATCACGCTTTAGCGCGGGTTCCGGCGGTGCAGCTTTGGGAGAGGCTGCACCGTCGCGAAACATATTTATTTAAGGAGCAACCAATGCTAGGAACTGTCCTGATCATCGTCCTCATTTTGGCGCTGCTAGGAGCCTTGCCCCGCTGGTCGCACAGCCGAGACTGGGGCTATGCCCCGACCGGTGGAGTGGGTGTGGTCCTTCTCATCGTAGTCGTCCTCCTGGTTCTCGGCCGCATCTGAATCATGCGGCGCAATCAGGGAAACTATGGGCGCGAGCGTCCGCGCTCGTGCCGGCCCGCGGCGCAATATCCAGAAACCGAGAATCCAGGACTGCGGGACGCACGGGCGGGAACGCCCGCGCCCAGACGTACTTGGACCTGCCAATTGCTCTTGGTCCGCGCGGTGGCAGTTCTTCTCATCGTGCTTATGTGCCCCGCCGGCTCGTCCGCGTACTCCGTTCTCACCCACGAAGAAATCGTTGATCTACTCTGGACCGACGCGCTCCGTCCCCTCCTGCTGCAGCGATATCCGGGGCTATCGGAAGAGCAACTCACCGAGGCCCACGCCTACGCCTATGGCGGCGCTGTCATCCAGGATCTCGGCTACTATCCCTTTGGTAGCACGGAGTTCAGCAATCTGGTGCATTACGTCCGCAGTGGCGACTTCGTCCGTGAGCTGCTTCGCCAAAGCCAGGACGTCAACGAGTACGCCTTCGCGCTGGGCGCCCTGTCCCACTATGCTGCGGACATCACAGGCCACCCCGTGGTGAACCAGGCGGTGGCCATCGAGTATCCGAAGTTGCGTGCCCGGTTTGGGAAGTCCGTCCGCTATGCCCAGGACAAGACGGCGCACTTGAAGACCGAGTTCGGCTTCGACATGGCGCAGGTGGCGAAAAATCGCTATGCCTCGCAGCAGTATCATGACTTCATCGGGTTCAAGGTATCGAAGTCTCTGCTGGAGCGGGTATTTCCCGTCGTGTACGGATTGGAATTGCAAGACGTACTGGCGCACGAGGACCTTGCCATCGGTTCGTATCGTTTCTCGGTCAGCCAGCTGATTCCTCAGATGACCCAGGTTGCGCTGCAAATCCATAAGAAGGACTTGAAGCGCGACACGCCCAATTTCGCGAAACGAAAGTTCCTGTATCGCCTCTCGCGGTCTGACTATGAAAAGGAATGGGGTAAAGACTACGTCAAGCCCGGGCTGGGCACGCGTATCTTGTCAACCCTGTTGCGTTACGTGCCGAAAATTGGTCCGTTCAAAAAGTTGGGCTTCAATAACCCTACTCCGCAAACCGCTGATCTTTATATCAAGAGCATCAATGCCACGGTCGATCAATATCGAGCCTTTCTGGAAGCGGTACACACCGACACGCTCCTACTTCCCAATTGTGATTTCGATACCGGCAATCCCACTAAGGCAGCGGAATATTCCCTCACCGACAACAGCTATGCCAAGCTGCTGGCCCAGCTTTTCGATCGGAAGTTCGATCTGACTTCGGCGGAACTGCGGGACAACATATTGCGCTTCTATTCCGACCTAACCCTGCCCATCGAGACCAAGAAGGACGGGTCCAACTGGCAGGGTGTGCTGACCGGGCTTGACCAGTTGAAGTCCATAGCTCCGGTTCCCGTCCTCGCGGGCGGTGTGGCACCAGCGACCGAATGAGAAACTGCGCCTCCAACCATACCTTCCCCAGACGCCGACATCCTGCCACCGCACCCCATCAGCTTTCACCGACCAGACACTCGATTCCCACTGCAATCATTTGGGTCGCGGCCGTCCTTGCTTCTGGCCTGACCGCCCGGGCGCAAGCTCCCGCGACGACTGTCCGCGTGCCGCCCGCTATCGTCATCGGTTTCGTCGGCGGTTTCATCGGGCACGATAATCTCGCTCACAGCGAGGTGCAGCTTGCGGCGCGTCTGCGCCAAACCTACCCCTCTGGGGTGGACGTCGAGACCTTCGAGAGCTATCGCAAGGGAAAAGCCCGACGGAAAGTCCTGAGCCTGCTGGACACCAATCACAATGGGACTCTAACTTCTGACGAGAAACAGAGTGCCCGCATCATCATTTACGGACACAGCTGGGGCGGAGCGGAAGCCATCGCCCTGGCGCGCGAACTGCAAAAGGATGGCATCGCCGTGCGGCTCACCATTCAAGTGGACAGTATTTCCAGGATTCGCCAGGATGATGCGGTCATCCCCGCGAACGTCGCCCGGGCTGCCAATTTCTATCAGCCCCACGGACTTCTCCGCGGCCAGTCCGGAATTCACGCCGCTGATCCAACCCGCACTCACATCATCGGGAATTTTCGCTTCGACTACAAAGCGAGCCCTTATTCATGTCACGCGTATCCCTGGTACGATCGCGTCTTTGCCAAGCCTCACACCCAGATTGAGTGTGATCCCAGGGTGTGGAAGCAAGTGGAGTCGCTGATCCGGTCAGATATCCTCGTCTCAGGTAACTAACCACTGTCCACGTGGCTTCCTGCAATCCGCCCCACTAAATGGATCTGGCCAAGACCCGGACATGGTCTCGGCCAGAATGGGAATGCTGACACCACTACTTCTTGTCTTCGTTGACTTCCGCAATGGCTGCCTGGTGCCCGGCTTCTGCCACTGCTCTCATGAACGCGTCTGCACTCTTCGGGGTTGCGGCCTTGCCCGAAAGGATGTTGCGGAAGGTCATGTGTTTACCGTAGATGGCGCGGGTTGAGTCGTTGTCCTGCTCAATGACTGCGCCTTCGAGGGTGAGCCCTGCGAACACACCCTTGGAACGAGAATAGGTCAACATCTCGGTGTTCATCTTCCAGTCAGTTCCCGCGGAGGCATGACGGCCAACCGGGCCCGCCGCTACCGATCCTTCACCCGTAAGAGCGAACTTGCTGGAGAGCAGATGCTGGAAACCGTTGTCGTTCATGACCAGCATAACCAGGTCCACGCCTTCGACGCCGATCTGCAGGCCCCAACTTCCACCGCCAATAGAGACGAACGCGGGTGCGCTCCAGCCATCGGAGGTGCGACATGAGGCCACTCCCCGTCCGTGCTTGCCCCCGAAGATAAAGCCGCCCTTGATCAGGTTGGGCACCACCAGGATGCATTTCGCATTGCTTAACACTTCTTCAGGGATTCCCTTGTCCGGGGCTCCCATGACCGCGTGCAGCACATCGACTGACGATTCCAGACGATCCACCGAGTCCTGACGGGCGGTGCCTGCCCAGGCCAGGGTTCCAAACACGCTCATTAGGCCCATCAACACGACTGCCATTGTTTTTTTCATGAATTGTTCCTCAAGGAGTTGCGCACTAAGAGGGGGGAACTTCAGATGGCTGACTTAGTTCAGAGGACCTGAAAGAGAGAAGAAATGCTCATCTCCACTCCATGGTGCCCCAAGCCCGAAAGAATAGCTGATCCGAATTGCTCACTTTCCTGTTGCAGCTCAAAGCCGTTGCGCTCCACTCTCACACAAACCCATGTCTCTCTCGCACCCAAAAGCGAGCAATCTTGCACAGAATCACCGTCAGGGATGTGGCATGGTTAGGCTTCCCCGGAGTGCGCAAAGGCGACCTCCGCCAGGACTTGAGCCCGGTCGGGCGGCGGACTAATGAACGCAGAAGATCAACCATGACCTCCCTCCCCCATTCATTTCTCAGCCGCATTCGTGGCCGGTGCGCCTTTGTGGCTGCATCGTTGAGGAAGTTCTTCAAGATGGAGCCCCATGACGGCGACTTCGCCTCGCAGCGCATGTGCCCGTTCTGCGGGCTCATAACGCCGCGCCATGAAACTTGCTGCCTGGAATGCGGCAAATCCCTCAGACCAGCCTAGGCTCCTTCAAGACTCAATCGCTGGCCGAAGTGGCCTGCTCCATGGTTGCATTCCACGTTCCGGGAACCTGCAGGTCGGGCATGGGGGCAGCCGCGAACAGCTTCTGGCAGGGCTTGGCCAGCCAGCGCGCCCACTGCGCGGAACGTGACACACGGGCACTGTCGGTGGCGATCCCGGTATCGGCATACATCTGCCGGTAGATTTTAGAAATCAGTACAAACGCGAGTCGGGCGCGCATCGATTTTATGAAGCGGGAGCGCAACCAGATCGACTTCAGACCATAAAACGTGTCCCAGACAGATTGGGTGCGCTGGCGAATTTCCTCGGCCGACATGGTGGGATGCGGCCAATACAGTTTGGGCCGCAGGGCTTGCGGAATAAGCCAGCGCCGCGTAATCGGTATGCCGGCAACCATCACCGGCGCAGCCTCCATTTGCTTTTCCCAGCGGATGAAGTCCACGGTTCCGGGATAGGGTGTCAGGGTCACGAACTGGGCAAAGGCCATCTCTGCCTGGACGGCTGCAAGTGCGGTGGCATCGAAGGTCTCCGGCCGGTCACTGGGCAGGCCAAAAATGAATGACCCCAGGATGTACACGCCGTGCCGGCGAAAGGTTCTCAGTTGCTTGACCAGATCGTCTCCCGCACAATTGAATTCCTTGTAAACGTCTTTCAGGCCCGCCGGGGTTACGGCCTCCACACCTACCAGGGCCCCTTTGATGTGTGCCGCCTGCATGGCATCGAGGAACTCAGCATCTTCGGCCGCTTCCATGGTGATCTGGGTAAAGAAAATCGTGTCGGGTGGGAGCTGGGCCAGTCGCCTCATCAGTTCAAAGCGCTCCGTCCGGATGGTCTTGAGTTCATTAAGCCGGTGGGTGTTGTGTTGCTCCTCGGCCAGACGGAGGTCGGTGAGAGTCACGGGATAAAAATTGTCGTCGGCGAGGGCGATGAAGCGGAAGCCCAGCCTCCTTAACTGTACGATTTCCTCAATTACGACGTCCGCGGAACGCTGCCGCGGACGCTGGCCGTCGGTGCGCCAGACCGAGCAGAAGGAGCAATGCTTGGGACAGCCCCGCACGGTCTGCACCGAGGCCCACATGTAACTCTTGCGCGGTACCAGGTCCCAGCGGGCAGGCAGAAACGAGTCGGCCTCAATCCGGCCCCCTTCATAGACGGGCAGAGGAGTTCCCAGCGAGCAATCCGCCAATACCGTTGACCAGACTACGTCTCCGTCGCCCTTGACTACCGCATGGGCGCCGCCCAGCTCATGGGCCTCGTTGGGATAGAGGGTAGCGTGAATGCCTCCGAACACCACGTAGGCGCCACGCTCGCGGGCCAACTTCCCGATCTTGTACCCCCGCAGTGCGTTTGCGGTGTGAATGCCGATACCGACAATATCGCCGGTATGAATCTGGTCCGGATCGACCGCCTCCAGGGTCTCATCCACCAGGCAAGGATCTCCAAAGCTCGCAGGGGTCGCCGCTGCAAGGACATACAGCCAACGGGGAGTAATGACTGCAGTGCCGAAAGAGACTTCACTGGGATTGATGAGATGGACGCGCACGCGATGTCGCCCTCCTTTAGGCGGCCTTGCACAGGCTGTCGAGCAACTTTTCGCCCGGGACGACTATTTCGGATTGCTTGGGAACGCTGTCAGCCCCAGCAGTGTAGAATCCATCGAAATGACAAGACCAGGGAGATTGTCAGGCGGAGTAGTAGAAAAATCTGGTCAATATTGAACACTTTTGCAGGAGCCGCCCGGTTATCTTGAGTTAATCGGGTCCAGCGATGAAATTTCACAGCCGTTCCGCCCATTTCACCCTGTCCATCCTTCTGGGCCTTAGCTTTTCGCAGATTGCATTCGCACAACCCTCCGACATCCTGGCGGCGCAACCGCATGTGCGTTTGAGCACGGAAGAAATCGTGACCAAACTGGTACGAAGAAACCTCGAACGCGCCCAGGCCCTGGGTGCCTACCAGGGGACCCGGGTCTATCGCCTGGAGTATCACGGCTTCCCCGGTTCCAGAACTGCGGAAATGACGGTGGATGTAAAGTACAGCACTCCCGGAACCAAGGACTTCAGCATCCGGTCGGAAAAAGGGTCTCAGTTGATCATCGACAGAGTATTCAAACGAATGTTGCAGAGCGAGAAAGAGGCAGCGTCCGGAGAAAACCAGAGTCACGTCGCTCTCAATCGCGACAACTACAACTTCGCTCTGGAGGGATACGAGAGCACGCCTTCGGGTCTGGCCTATGTTCTCTCGGTGGAACCGCGCACCAACGACAAGCTTCTGTACCGCGGCCGCATCTGGGTCGACGCCGAGGACTTTGCCGTGGTCCGTATTGATGCGGTCCCCGCGAAGAATCCTTCCTTCTGGACGAAAGAGACCAAGATCGAACAGACGTACGCGAAGGTGGGAGACTTCTGGCTTCCGCTGTCCAATCGAAGCACCAGCAGCATCCGGCTGGGAGGCCACGCCTCCTTCACCATCGACTACCAGGACTATCAGATCACGTCTGCCATCGGGGGCACGCCGCGCAAGGTCGCGGGCTACAGATAGTGCAGTTTTGGCGACATCGTGGACGGAAAAAAGAGTAGAAAAAGAGAAGTGATCGGCAGGAACCGGTCAATCGTGTAGTACGACATTCAGCAGTGAACTGTGGACCTGTAACCCGCCTTCTTCCCCTCCGGCGTAGTGGATGAAACCCAACTTTCGGAAGCGGTTCATGAAAAAGCTGACTCGCGAACGAGTGGTACCGATCATCTCGGCCAGGGTTTCCTGACTGATCTTCGGGACTACGGTCTCGGGCACACCTTCCTTGCCAAAATGAGCCAGCATCAGCAGGACGCGGGCCAGCCTCTTTTCGCTGGAATTGAACAACTGGTCAACCAAGTCCTCTTCATAACGGATATTCCGCGCCAGAAGATACGCCACAAACAAGTCGGAAAATGCGTGCTCCCGATGAAGCGCACTCATCATGGCACTCTTGTCGATGCGGAGAAGCTGGCAATCGCTTATGGCAGTCGCCGATCCCATGCGCAGAGACTGCCCTGCCAGGGCGCCTTCACCGAAAAAATTTCCCGCACCCAATATTCCAATCGTGGCTTCCTTGCCGATCTTGGACACGACGGTCAGCCGGACTTGACCTTTCTGGATATAGAAGACGGCATCGGCCGCATCCCCTTGGGTGAAGATCCCTTGTTTCTTGGCCACAGCCAGGCTCTTCCTGCCGCCGCCCATGGTCGCGAGGAAGGTGACAGGATCGAACTCGCGGTTCTTCTTGCCGCCGGCAACTGGTCTCATCGCCCCCATTTTAGCCCCAAAGTCTCGTTGATCAGAATAAATCGTGACCGAATGCCCTGGGAATCGAGTGAGCAATATTGCACAGTATCTCGAAAGCGAATGGCCAATGGCCCACTCTATTGTTTGGCTCGGGCAGAGGTTCGCCTGCCCAGCAAAGCCTTATCTGCTTCTCGAAGCAAGGGTTGCGCGCTCTTCAAGGGGGTTCGCAAGCGTTTCCGCCATTGAACTTGAATCCGGCATGGGGACTAAGACGAAGGACGCACCGAAACGGTTACAGGTCAATTTGGGACGAGTAAACCGATCCATGGCGTGTTATGGTTATCTCTGAGGTGGTTAACACCTTCTCCTCTTTCAGGTCTTCTGACCTAAGCCAGTCCATCTGAAGTCCTCCCACACCTTAGGTTTCTCCGGAAGAACGGTGTACCCATGCCTGTGGAAGCGATTCTGAATGAAGTTGACCAGCTCCACGGCGTCAGTGATCGACTGGAGGGACTGGCGAACCAACACCCGGCGGTCTCAGAAGCGCTCATCACCATCGCGGGAAGCGTTCGCAATACTGCCACCTTATTGGCTGTGGTGGTAGCGACCAAGCAACCCAAACTGATCTGAGCCGGACAAGCCCCGGATGATTTTAGGCAGCATGCCACCGGTCTCCTGTTTATAGGGTCTGGCCCAGCAACGGCCCGGCGGGCCCCGCGAAAGGAAATTGCCCAACCCCAGGACAGACAGGCGCGAGCCGATTCCGTTCGCCAAGCAAAGGGACAATGGCGCGCAACCTCGTGCCGGGATCGGCTGGCTCGATTTCCAATCCACCCGTCAGCTCATTCAACCGCTCGCGCATTCCAGCCAGGCCTACGCCGGAATCTTGCACCGGCGGGCCCACCCGACTCCACCATTCTTCGGGCATGCCCCGTCCATAATCTCTCACTTCCAGGATCGCCGCTTGGGCTCGCCGGCGAAAGCGAACTTCCACCTCGGATGTCCCTGAATGGCGATGCACGTTGGTGAGACTTTCCTGAAGCACACGGAACAGCGCGATTTCAATCGTGTGGGGCAGGCGCTCAACCTCTGCCGCAAAGTCCATCCGCACTTTCATCCCGCTGCGTTGGGCGAAGCCCGCGACAAACCACTGCGCCGCACTGGTGAAACCACTTTCGTCCAGCATGGGCGGATGCAGCAGGTAGGAAGTTGTACGAATTTCCTGCAGTGCCTCATCCACCAGACGCGCTATTCCAGAAATCTCGCCGTATATTTCTTCGTCTTCGGCCTTCTCTAACTTTCGCTGCAGCAGCGAAACGCATATTTTCAATGCTGTGAGCGTTTGGCCGGTGCTGTCGTGCAAGTCACGAGCCACCCTCCGCCGTTCCTCATCCTGTACTCGGAGCAGCCGCTGGGAAAGGCTCTGCAGTTCGGCCGTACGCTCCACAACCTGTAATTCCAGTTCAGAGCAGGATCGCCTGAGCGTCTGCTTGGTTTCTTGTCCTGAAAGAAGCCACATGGTGTCCCCCCCGCAATGCTGAGAACTATCTCATTAGCAGTTCCTCATGTCTGAGCAAAACTGCACAACGGTCAATTCGCTCTGTGGGGCTGCCCGATCTTCAACAGCAGCAGCAAGATGATTGCTTGAAAGCGAGTGACTAGAAAGCTGAACCGGAGATCGTCATATCGGGCGAATGCTAGAATCAGCAACGCTTGGGAGTGAGCGAGCAGAGATACCCGGGGACCGGATTAGCGGAGAACCTTCTTGTCCAACGCTACCAGACGTCGATCCCGATGAGGGTCGGTGCGCGGTTGGCCGGTACCGAGTTCACACTTCTCGCCGGGCTCGGCGCCACAGGTAGGACAACGAATCGCCAGCGCTTCCTTCTTCGTGGCCTTCATGACTCCATGATGCCGCGTCGCCCGCCAGCAAGATGGTCAATATTGACCACAACCTTCACCGAGAACTCAATTTTCCGCGGCCATACGCAGTGGAGTGATCTGGATCAGTGGGCACATCATTGGAAAACGATTCTCGGTCGCTGCGCGAACAACGCAACTCAGTGCGCGACTTTCTGCACTGGGGACGCTTGGTATAGCACGCTCCCATGCGGCGGCAGGGTCACGGTCAGGGAATCCGCCGGGTCCAGGTCCTTCCGCTCCCACAAGTCCCGCAGCTTGTATCTCGTTCCAGTGAAGCCCAGGTCTTTCCATTCATACCGAACTCTCTGGCGAGACTCGGTGAGGTTAAAAACTGCCAGAGAGTGATTGTCAGGCGCCGCCGATTGTGCCACCCACACGACGGTTTTGTCCGTCGTGATTGCAGGATGGTTCCCGGTTGAGTGCTGGTCAACCGCGATGACCTCGGGATTGGTGAGCAACGCCGTCGTCCAGGCATCGGCCCTGGGCAGGTCGCCGCCCACCATCAGCGGCGAAGGAAAAATGCACCACAGGGTAAGAAAGGTTCTCTGCTCCTCGTGCGTGAGCCGGGTGTAGCGCGGCTGGCCCCATCCTGGGGCCGGTCCCAGGTATCCCAGGGGAAGCATGTCGGCATCGGGCCAGCGGCCCGCCTGTCCCTTGCCCGCCCATTTCGCGACGTTCCCGAACTGGTCTCCCAGGCCCTGGGGATAATCGACATTGCTGTGCCACAGGTCCCAGATGTCATTTGAAATGCGCCACATCTGGGCATACTTCCGCATCTCTTCGGACTTCTCCAGCGGAGCGGGTCCGGGCGAAAGACTCAAAACAATCGGGCGGCCGCTCTGGGCCAGAGCCGTGCTCAACATTCGTATCTCATCGCCTTTGTACGGACGGCTGCTGATGCAATCCACCTTGATCAAGTCCACGTCCCAACCGGCATAAAGCTTCGCAATGGAATCGTAGTAGGCCTGCGCTCCGGGCTTTGAGGCATCGAGGCCATAGTTATCGAAATTCCAGGGACAGGTGTCGGAAGTGTCCGCGGCATCCGCCGCGTGATAAGACGAGCCGGCGATCGGCAGGTTCTTCTCCACCGCCTGCTTGGGAATGCCGCGCAAAATATGGATGCCGAACTTCAGGCCAAGCGAATGGACATACTCCGCGAGGGGCTTGAAGCCGGCGTCGTTCGCCGCTGACGGGAAACGGTTCACCGCCGGCGTGTAACGACCGGAGTTATCCAGGGTGTACTGCGAAGTCTTGGAATTCCCTTCCGGCGTGGGGTTGTTGACGAACCATTCCATGTCCACGACCACGTATTGCCAACCGAAGGGCTTCAGGTGCTGAGCCAGCCATTGCGCATTGGCTTTAACATCGGCTTCCTTGACCGTTGTGCCGTAGCCGTCCCAACTGTTCCAGCCCATGGGCGGGCTTGCGGCCAGATTGCCGTTGTCTCCAGGCGTGGTCGCCTGTCCCAGCATTAAGCTGCCTAGAAGAAAGACCATTGCCAGACCCAACACAAGCGTCCGCTTTTTCATTGTGTTTCTCACTACCTTCCCGCATTCCCCCTCAACAGTAGGTGGGATGTCTAACAACCCCTTATACTCGCCTACCCCCGGCTGGACAATTGCGGGACGTCCGCAGGGTAATCCTGCTCACGCGCCTGCGTGCGCCCCATCACGGCAGCAAACTCCTCACTCGCAGAAGATACAAGCGGGTGATTGCCATGAAAGCAAATGCCGTCGTCATTCCTATCGTTCCGGACGTTGCGGTGAAACGAATTCTTTATGCAACGGACTTTTCCCAGGCATCGCTTGCGGCGTTGCCACTGGTTTCGGCGGTTGCCCGCAAATACGGGTCACAGGTGTTTGTGGTAAATGTCTGGACGCCGGTTCCCTACACCATGGTCAGCCCCGAGGTTGCTGGCGTCATGCAGCACAAGGACGAGTGCGAAGCTCAAGCTCGGGTGCGGCAGCTCTTGAAGACCAGGGCATTGGCCGGGCTGTCCGCGACCGCGGTGGTTAAATCAGGAATTCCTGAGCACGAACTGAGCCAACTGGTTCGGCAAAAGAACATTGATCTGGCCATTTTAGGCACTCATGGCCGCACCGGATTCAAGCATCTCCTGATGGGGTCGGTGGCCGAAGAGCTCTTCCGCCATTTGCCGTGTCCGGTGCTCATGGTAGGACCCAAGGTTGGCAAAGGTTCGATGGAGACCTCTGAAATCAAGCACATCCTCTTCCCCACCGATCTTTCCGATGAATCCCGCGCGGTATTCCCTTACCTGGCTTCGCTGGCCTCGGAATACCATGCGTCGCTGACGGTGCTCCATGTTTTACCCATCGAAAATGCCACCAACCCGGAAGCCGGGTCGCTGGCCGAACCGCTGCGCAAGGAGATGCAGAGCCTCTTTGCTTCGCAGATCGATCCGCGATGCCCGGCTGAGTTCATCATCGACTTTGGAGATACCACGGAACGTATCCTCGCCCATGCCGAGACAGGACGTGCGGACCTGATCGGGCTGGGTGTGCGGAAAGCGGCAGAGATTACGACTCATTTTCGCAATACTGTCGCCTACCGGGTCGTCCTGCAAGCGCACTGTCCGGTGCTGACCGCCCGCCAATAGTGTAAGTCGTCTGGTGTGGGGCGGACACTCTTGTCCGCCGCCTTTGACACTGACTTTGCAGTTGAGGCCGGAATCATCCGCCGATTGGGTGACAAGGAAGAAATGCCGCAGTGCGGGCCCGACAGCGGCAACATCCCCGACCGCCGAGGAACAACCTGACACTACTCAGGCAAGAACCATCGCCTCCAGCGCCGGCTTATTTCTGATCAGCACGCTCGGGCCCTTGGTGGAGATCAGCATCTTGGTCCGCAATTCGGTCAGGGCGCGGGTAACTGTCTCGCGTGTGACTCCGACGACCTGGGCGATCTCTTCATGGGTCAAGCTCAAGTTGAAGCGGATGCCTTTAGGCGTCTCCTGGCCGTGGACCGCCGCTTCGAGCAGGAAGTGGGCCATCTTCTCAGTAGCGGAAGGAGTCAACCCCAGGTAGCGGATCTGGTGACAGGCTCCACGATAGTAGTTGCTGAATTGCTGCATGGCATTCATCGAAGCGTCGCCATGTGCCTGTAGCAGGCTCATAAAATCATCGCGTCGGATGAAATCCACCTGGCACGGCTGCAGAGTCTCGGCCGTAACTTCGTGGCTGTCTCCGGAAATGGCGGAGTGCAGACCCAGCAGTTCGCCCGCTTCCACCACCCGCACGATCACGGTCTTACCCGCAGGCGAGGCCATGGTCAGTTTCACCCGCCCTCGGCAAAGCATGTACACTCCGCGCGGCACCTGGCCTTCGACAAACAGGAGGGCTCCGGCAGGATACAGGCTGGTGAACTTCGTCTTCTGGAAATCCGCCAGAGTCTTCGTGGTCATCTGGCAAAAAAATCCATCTTTTTGAATAGGGCAAGTGAGGCAATCTTCTGCAATATCCATCCCGTACGGTGTCCGCGTTTTCATATTGCTCCCCTATCTTCTGAAGGTCGTTCGGAATTTGTTTTCCCATCCTCCAAAATATGCCGGAGGAAACTCGATCCCCCGCTTAGAGCGGCCCCTTCTTTCTGCATTTGCAGAAGTAGGTCCCGCCCGTTTGCGTCAATGAAACTCACTGCGCCGAGGTCGATATTCACCGGCTCTGCGTCCGCCATTTTTGCCGAGGTGAGCCAGGCCTTTCGCAGTTCTTCGACCCAAGGCCCCTTAACGCTGCCCTCCAATTTCATGAGCAGAGCGTTGGACGTGTTTTGAATGGTGATCCTGAGCACGCTATGGTGAGAGCAAGGACACCGCCACAAACACTGTCCCTGCGCAATGGCAGAACTAACCTGTTGCACATCAATAAGATAGGGTTGATTTGAAACAGATGAAGAGCCCCACAATTGGTGATCGCTGGAACGGCTGACGAGACGATTTATCATCAAACGATGATATTTCGTCACTCCTCCCGCCGACCGCGGCTATCGCCGGAGCCGTAATCCTTACTCTCGATCGTACGCCCTTGTGACTACGCTACCTTGGGTTTGATCCCGATCGTTTTCGCTTTGGCAGTCTTGGGCATGATTAATCGCACCACGCCGTTTTTCAGAGTTGCCGTTACCTTCTCAGCATCGACACTTGCGGGCAGATCCACCACTCGGAGGATCTGGTCCGAGCTAAACTCCGAATACACTGCCTTGCCTTTCTTTTCTTCCTTGCTGGCTTCCCGCTTCCCGGCAATGGTCAACCGGCGCGGCTCGACGCTGATTTGGATCTCCTTCTCGGTGAAACCGGGCACCTCAGCCTTGACTTCAAGGTTCTCGTCCGACTCTACGATATTCACAGGGACCTGCTGGAGCAAATCCATTTCGGCCTTGAACCAGTCTTCTAGGTCGTGTCCAAGCCTGCGCCCACTTCCTTCGAAGATCTCGTACGCTCTTTGGGCAATCGCGTGGGAGGTCTTGTTGATCCGGTCCATCAGATTCTGGACCGGAGTAATTGCTACCCGCTTTTCTTCGCTTCGTGATGCCGCAACGGAGGTTTCCGTCATGACAATCTCCTCCCTTCCAAGGGTAATCAGCGCTGGCTCCGGCAGTTCGGCGACCTTAGCCCGTTCCTGCCCCAAGCAGGAAACCAATGGAAGCCAGCGCTGCAAGCATAGATTCGCAGAATCCGGGGAAAAACACAGTGATAAGCGTCACGAATGGAAGTGATCTGTGACACTCGAAACCACCCGTGGAGGTCAGAACTGCTTGCGGGAAATCTTCAGTTTTTGCATGCGCGAGTTTAAGGTGGTGCGATTCATGTCCAGGCGCTCCGCCGCACCGCCTGGTCCGCCGATCTTTCCCCCGGTCTCGCGCAGGACACGGATGATGTGCTCCCGCTCCACGTCTTCGAGGGCCGACGATGTTGAAGGCGAAACAGCCTCTGCCGGTGTAGGCTCAAAGACCGGAACCTTCAAGACCGAACCGGGGGACAGAATGACTGCGCGCTCAATGACGTGCTCCAGTTCGCGAATATTGCCAGGCCACGAATACCGGCACAAGGCCTGCATCCCTTCCGCTGGCACGGTCTCGATTTTTTTCCTCATTCGCTGGGAAAATTTGGACAGGAAGTACTGCACCAGGAGGGGAATGTCCTCGCGCCGCTCGCGCAGCGGCGGCACCGTGATGGGGAAAACACTCAGACGGTAAAACAGGTCGCTGCGGAATTGCCCCGAGGCCACCAGTTTCCCCAAGTCGCGATTGGTGGCGGCGACGATCCGCACATCGGTGGTAATGGTGCGAGTGCTGCCCAGCCGTTCGAACTCTTTTTCCTGCAATGCTCGCAATAGCTTGGGCTGCAGCTCGAGCGGGATATCCCCAACTTCGTCCAGAAAAATCGTGCCCTTGTGAGCCAATTCCAGCCGCCCTACGCGCTGCGCAATGGCGCCGGTGAATGCTCCCTTTTCGTGACCAAACAGCTCGCTTTCGAGCAAGCCGGCGGGAATAGAAGCGCAATTGACGCGGACGAAAGTGTGGTCGTGCCGCGGGCTCAGATTGTGGACCGCCCGGGCCAGCAATTCTTTTCCCGTCCCAGTTTCCCCCAGGATCAAAACCGTAGAGTCGGTGGGTGCAACGGTTTCGACCTGTTTCAGGACCTGCCTGATCGGTTTGCTGTGGCCGACAATTTCCTCGAAGTTGAATTCGGTCTTCAGCTCATCTTCAAGATATTGTTTCTGCTCGGTGAGTTGGTCCTTGAGTTCCGAAATGTGGCGGAACGCCATGGCATTGCTCAGGGCTATGGCCACCTGGCCCGCGATCTGGGTGAGCAGGTTCACATCCTCGTCGGAAAAGTTTCCTGGCCGCCGGCTAAATACATTCAGCGTCCCGATCACGCCTTCCCGGCCGATCAATGGAATCCAACAGCCGGACTTTAGCGATCGATGGGCAAATTGGGGCGGCATTTCAAAAGGCCATTTTTCGCCAGACTGGCCTTTGAGCAACAAAGGCTTCCGAGTCGTGAACGCCCAACCCGCGGGCGAGTCGCCCAGGGGAACCAGAGGCTCTTCCGGTGAACCAGGGTTGGCCTCAGCCCCAGCCGAAGATTCCAGCACATGCATGCGCAGCATCTGGGAGGGCGCATCGTAGAGCGCGAGTGCGGCATAGTCGAACGGCTTTACCTGACGGACGCAGGCGGCGATGGCGGAGAGCAACTGGCGGACGTCGAGATGTGACACCAGGGCGTTGGTTACTTCCAGCAGGAAGGCCTCCCGGGCCCGCTTTCCCTCCGTGATGTCTCGCGTGACCTTGGTAAATCCCAGCAGGTTGCCGTCTTTGTCATGCAGGGCGGTGATCACCACATCGGCCCAGAAGCGTGAACCATCTTTGCGGAGCCGCCAGCCTTCTTCTTCCCAGCGGCCTTCCGCAGCGGCCACTGTCAGCTCCTCATCCGGCTTGCCAATATCCAGGTCTTCGGAAGTGTAGAAACATGAAAAATGCTGACCGACGATCTCCTCCGCCGCGTAGCCTTTGATCTTTTGCGCACCCTGGTTCCAGCTCAAAATTTTCCCGCTGGGATCGAGCATGAAAATCGCATAGTCCTTTACTTCTTCCACCAATGTCTGGAAGCGCTCCTGGCTCTGGCGCAAGGCCTCTTCGACCCGCTTGCGATCGGTCACGTCCCGAATCGCCGCCGTGACCAGTACACCGCCCTCTTCTGCCAGCGGGCTGAGGCTGATTTCGACCGGGAACGTGCTGCCATTCTTGCGCCGTCCGAGCAATTCGAGGCCTATGCCCATGGGACGCGGATGGGGCGCATTGTGATAGGCATTCCTATGCTGCGGATGTTTTTGGCGGAAATTTTCTGGAATCAGAATCTCGACGGGCTGGTTGATCAGTTCTTCTCTGCTATAGCCGAACATTTTCTCGGTCTGCGAGTTGACCAGCAGCATCCGCCCGCTGCGATCCACAATGACCATGGCGTCGGGCGCTGCTTCCAGCAGGCGGCGAAATTTGTCATCCCCGTGGCTCAGACCTTCATTGTAGTTGGATTTTGCCGGGCCCATCAGGTGGGAAACTTAGCATTGCACCCGCCTCAGAGCAAGCCCCCTGCCGCTCTTCGCCTCGCAAGACACAGGCCCAGTTCTGCGTTCGCGCAATTACAGAGCGGACGAGGTATCCTGTTCCCGACTCGCGACCTGATCATCACTCCCATACCACGGCAGCATTCCAGGTCGTGAGTTTGAGAGCATCCTTCGCACAGCCAAAAATGCCGGACGCAGGGGCCCAGACTCCTCCTGTCCGCCGGATCGGTGTCAAAGCGAAACAGCCGCCCCTGGCGATAGTCAAACGTTCTATCGCAATCCGGATTTGAACATTTGGAAAACATTGCCTTCTTTTTGCCACAGTCTTGTTTTTAGGCCTCCCCGATACCTGTCGGAGGATCCAGATCGGAGCTCCCCTCAGTTCGTTCCAGCTCCAGCCTGTGGATCGTAATCATCAGCCACTCGATCACTGCCGTTTCGAGCTCTTCTGGTGTTCCGGTTTGATACATAGACTGGACAGTTTGGTGCTGTTCATTCAGCGGAATGTAACGACACGCGACCTGTTGGTCACGAAATTCTGTTGGCACCAACTGCATCAGGACGCATTCGGAGCAAGGTCTCTTCAGTCCCGGCTGGTCAAAATTCAAGCAGGTGGAAGAATCCTCGAACATGAATGGTGGGCGCCACGAAGACGACTTCCGGTAGCCTCCACCCCTAAGGAACTCAAGTTCCAGGGTTAGGACATCGAGGAGATCACGCTTTTTGCTCGCCATATGAATGCTCCGGCCAGTTTGACTGCTAGTGTGTTCCTATGTCATCCCCGGGGATGTGACCGACGTCACTCGGCGAGGTGATACGACTCACGCGCGAGATCCTATGGTGAAGCTCTGGCTCGCTCGTTTTTCCGCAGTTGTCAGGGAACGATCACAGCCGCGCCATCAATGGCGTCACTCTTAACGGCGGCCAGGGCCTGGTTGGCCTGGTCGAGAGGAAACACTGTCACCTTCGGCCGAAGGCCGATTTCAGCCGCAATTTGCAGAAAATCCCGGGCATCGGAGCGAGTCATATTGGCCACGCTGCGCAGCTGGCGTTCTCCCCAGAGTAGGCGGTCATAGTCGAATTCAGGAATCCGGTCCAGGTGAATCGCGTTGATCGCGACCACCCCGCCTTTTCGCAGACTTCCCAGTGCGGCCACGACTACATCGCCGCTGGGTGCAAAGGTCACCGCCCGATCCAGTTCGACCGGAGGCTTCTCCGTTTCATTCCCCACCCAGGTCGCGCCGAGCGACTGCGCCAAGCGTTGATGGGAGGCGCCCCGGGTCGAGACATAGACGTCGCATCCCCAGGCCCGGAGCACGGCGATGGCAAGATGCGCCGAGGCCCCAAAGCCAAACAGCCCCACCCGCTCTCCGTGCTCAACTCCGGCCACTCGCAGACTGCGAAAGCCGATAATGCCGGCGCATAAAAGAGGTGCCGCATGCAAGTCATCCAGACCCGGGGGTAGCGGAAAAACAAAGTCAGCCCGGGCAAGTGCATATTCAGCGTATCCCCCATTCACCGTGTAGCCGGTAAAAGTGGGCGAATCGCAGAGGTTTTCACGGCCGCGCTGACAATACCAGCATGTCCCGTCAATGCCACCGATCCAGGAGACTCCCACCCGCGTCCCCGAGGGGGCTTCCGGCGTCGCGCCTTCCAGGATCTCGCCCACGATCTGATGGCCGGGAATCAGCTCTTTCCGCCGCGGTGGAAGCTCGCCTTCAGCGATATGCAGGTCGGTCCGGCAGACCCCACAGGCCCGCACCCGCAAAAGGACTTGCCCTGCTTTGGCGACAGGCTGGGGAACCGGGCCAATCCGAAGGGGGTGAGCGGAAATATTTCGAGGAGAGTCTAGAACGGCGGCCTTCATTCACACCTTCGCATAAGTGGCGCAATTGCTATTCTAGATCGCTTCAGGATTACATTCTGCCAGGTGCGACTGCCTTTATTTCGCCTGCAAGTGTTGCTCTCCGATCATGTCCTGGACCTTCAGTAGGGTCGCATTCACGTTTTTTCCTTCCTGCATAACAATTGAACAGGGCTGGACCGGCAGGTTAGCCAGCCTGGAAAGAAAGTCTCCGATGTACATATCGGGCAGGTAGCTGCTCACTACAAGTATGTCGATTTTCTGGGATGTCAGAAGCTCCAGGGCTTCCAGTCCGCTCCACGTGGTGATCGGATCGTAGCCCGCTTGCTGTACCATGGTTCCAAGCTTGCTTGATTCCTGCTCATCGTTGTCCACGATGAGGATCCGTTTCTTTGGCGACTCTGTCATAACAAATTCCTCCCTCGACAAACCCTCAAGCCATGGCGACTTGGCGGTGCCTGCGCGGTGCGCCGAATTCCCGCTCCATCGCTATCGCCGGGGCGCCACAGTTTCCTTCCTGGTGATGCGACGGCGTTTGCTCAATGCCTCATGTGTATTGGCAATTGATTTTTGCAACAGCTTCTTTGACTCCGCGACCACCTCCGCCTCCTTCGCCTCCGTGCGTGCCTTGATCTCTCGATCTTCTCCGGTGTCTGCCATATCTTCTCCTCCGCGATGCGGCGGTGTGGCGCAAACTCATTTTCGCTTGGCTGCACGTGTCCGTCTGTGACTCGCCTCACCGCTCATGGTGATCGTCTTTTTCGTGTTGTCTCAACCTGGCCACTCGGGGCCAGTACCCCTCTAACCTGGATGTCGTACCACGTAGGAGCTAAGGACCCGCATGTAATTGCCGCGCTCGAAAGCGGTTGGATCCGATACAGAACGCTGGCTCATACTGCCGCGCATTTGCCGGATCGATTCGTATTCGTGCTCTTTCATCCAGCCAACCAGGTCCTTGAGAACCGAGGTTACGTGGTCAATACCATTCTGTAACAGCGCAGAAGTCATCATGGCGACGTTCGCTCCCGCCATCATGGACTTCAAGACGTCCTGGGCGCTGTGCACACCCCCCGTGACCGCCAGGTCAGCGCCGACCCAGCCATACAGGATGGCGACCCAGTGCAGCCGCAGCAGCAGTTCCTGCGGGAGGCTCAAGCTCAGGCTGGGCACCACTTCCAGAGACTCAATGTCGAAATCCGGCTGGTAAAAGCGGTTGAAGAGGACCAGTCCGTTGGCGCCCGCCGCGTCTAACTGCTTGCCCACATTTGCAAACGCGCTGAAAGAGTGGGAACACTTTACGGCAACGGGAATGCTGACATTCGCTTTCACCTGCCGTACCAGATCGCAATAGTTTCGTTCGACGTCTGCGCCGAGAATGTTGGGATCGGTGATGATGGCGTAGATGTTCAACTCGATCGCGTCCGCCCCCGCTTGCTCCATCAGGCCGGCATAGCGGGCCCAGCCGCCGGGAGAAACACCATTCAGGCTGGCGATCACGGGAATGGAAACTCGTTGCCGCGCCTTTCGAATCAGCTCCAGATAGCCATCCGCCCCGAGATTGTAGGTACGCATATCCGGCAGGTAGTCGAGCGATTCGGCAAAACTCTCGCTACCGCGGGAGAGATCGGAATCGACCGCCTGGCTCTCCAGGTCGAGTTGCTCTTCAAAGAGCGAGGGCAGTACGACGGCCCCCACCCCGGCGTCTTCGAGATGCCTTATGTTTACCAGCGATTCGCAGAGCGGCGATGCCGAAGCCACAATCGGTGATTTCATCGGCAAGCCGAGATAGGTGGTCGTAATGTCGATCATTTCTGTTCTCCTGCGGTGACAGGTTGGGACGTGGATGGGGCGGCTTCCGAGGCAGCTTTGCCGGGAGTTTCGGCAGTACCAGGCATGGCCGCCCGGTTGGAGTAAACACCCCACTGCCGGCGGACATCCTCCTGGGCCTGCTGCAGCAGTTCGCGCGCCACCTCAGGATTGCTGCGCGCCAGCATGGTGTAGCGGGCTTCCTCGTAGGCGTATTGCTTGAAGGGAATAGTGGGCGCTCGGGAATCGAGCTGGAAGGGATTCTTTCCTTCCAGACGCAGGTCGGGGTTGTAACGCATCAACGGCCAGTAACCCGAGAGCACCGCGGCTTTTTGTTGTGCCATACCCTGGCTCATGTCATAGCCGTGAGCGATGCAGTGGCTGTAGGCGATGATGAGCGAGGGTCCGTTATAGGCCTCCGCTTCGATGAAGGCTTTCACGGTCTGAGTATCGCTGCCTCCCATGGCCACCCGGGCCACATAGACCGATCCGTAGCTGATGGCTTCCATGGCCAGGTCTTTCTTACCGACATCCTTGCCTTCGGAAGCGAATTTTGCCACCGCTCCGCGCGGCGTGGCCTTGGACATCTGTCCACCAGTGTTGGAATAGACTTCGGTATCGAGCACCAGGACGTTGACGTTCAGCCCGGAGCCCAGGACGTGGTCGAGTCCGCCGGCGCCGATGTCATAGGCCCAACCGTCGCCGCCCACCAGCCAGACGCTCTTGCGCACCAGCGTGTCGGCGACCTGCAGCAGATCGCGTGCCGCGGGCGAATCCAGGGCCAGGGCCTTCTTCTTTAATTCGGCCACGCGCTCCCGCTGCGCGCTGATGCCGGCCTCATTCGATTGATCCGCATTCAGCAACCCGTTTACCAGAGAGTCGCCGAGGTGCGCGGCCAGTCGCGTCACCAGGACGCGCGCATAGTCCGCCTGCTTGTCCACTGCCAACCGCATGCCCAGGCCAAACTCGGCATTGTCCTCAAACAGAGAATTGGACCAGGTCGGGCCTCGCCCCAGAGAGTTGACTGTGTACGGTGTCGTGGGCAGGTTGCCGCCATATATCGACGAGCAGCCGGTTGCATTGGCGATCATCAGGCGATCGCCATACAGTTGGGTGAGTAATTTGATGTAGGGTGTTTCCCCGCAACCCGCGCACGCCCCGGAAAATTCGAAGAGCGGTTCCAGCAGCTGGACGTCTTTTACCTGGCCGTGGGAAAGCAGGTCCCGGTCGGCATCCGGGAGTTTGGTGAAGAAATCCCAGTTCGCGCTTTCCGCTTCGCGCAGCGGCGCCTGGAGCTGCATATTGATGGCTTTGTGCTTTGACTCGCTCTTGCTCTTTACCGGGCAGATCTCGACGCAGAGTTCGCACCCGGTGCAGTCTTCGGGAGAAACCTGCAGCGTGTAGCGCAGGCTTTCGAATTCACGCCAGCGCGGCTTCTCCGCCTTGAAGCCCGCCGGCGCATTCGCCAGCAGGGCAGCGTCATAGACCTTGCCCCGGATGACCGCATGCGGGCAAACCATCACACACTTGCCGCACTGGATGCAGAGTTGCTGGTCCCAGACCGGAATCTGTTGCGCGATATTTCGTTTCTCCCACATCGCTGTTCCCGTCGGAAAGGTGCCGTCGATGGGCATTGCGCTCACCGGAAGATCGTCTCCACGTCCCGCAATCAGGGCGCCGGTTACATCCCGAACGAACGCCGGTGCGCGCTCGGAGACAGGAGCCAGGACTCTCAGCTTGCTGGTGGCGGCGGCCGGAACGGTGACCTGATGGAGATCGCTGAGCGTGTGGTCCACGGCGCCAAAGTTTTTGGCGACCACGGCCTCGCCACGTTTTCCGTAGGTTTCGCGAATGGCGTCCTTGATGGCTTCAATCGCCTGCTCGCGCGGCAGGACCCCGCTGATGGCAAAGAAACAGGTCTGCATGATGGTATTGATGCGGTTGCCCATCTCGGTGTCGCGCGCGACCTTATACGCGTCGATCACGTAGAACTTGAGTTTTTTCTGGATGATGGTTTCCTGCACCGATTGCGGCAGGTGGTCCCATATTTCGTCGACGCCAAAGGGCGAATTCAGAAGAAAAGTGGCACCGGGTTCGGCGCAGCTCAAGACGTCCATGCGCTCAATGAACTGAAACTGGTGGCAAGCCACAAAAGTGGCCCGCGTAATCAGATAAGAGGACCGGATGGGGTGCGGACCAAAGCGCAGGTGGGAAACCGTCACCGAACCCGCCTTCTTGGAGTCGTAGACAAAGTATCCCTGGGCGTAGTTGTCCGTATTCTTTCCAATAATCTTGATCGAATTCTTATTGGCTCCCACAGTTCCATCGGAACCAAGTCCATAGAACAGTGCGCGGACGGTCTCGCGGGCCTCGGTGGAGAACTCGGGGTCGTACTCCAGACTGGTGTGGGTCACATCGTCGCGAATCCCGACCGTAAAGTGGTTCTTGGGCGCGGGCTTCTTCAGTTCATCGAACGTGGCTTTCGCCATGGCGGGGGTGAATTCCTTCGAGGCCAGACCATAGCGGCCGCCGATCACCCGCGGAGCCGTCCGCACCGCATTGCCGTTTGCCACCGCAGACTCGCTCAGCGCGGTTACTACATCCAGATAGAGCGGTTCGCCCAGGCTGCCTGGCTCTTTGGTGCGATCCAGGACCGCAATACTGCGCACCGATTTCGGGAGGGCAGACATAAAAGCCTCGGCCGCGAAAGGACGGTACAGCCGTACCTTCAGAAGCCCGACCTTCTCGCCTCGCTGGGACAGATACTCTACCGTTTCCTCCACCGCACCTGCGCCGGAGCCCATCATCACAATCACCCGCTCGGCATCAGGGGCGCCGACATAATCGAACAGGCGGTAGTTTCTGCCGGTGCGCTGGGCGAAGCGATCCATCACGTTTTGTACGATCGTCGGACACGCCCGGTAGAAAGCGTTGATGGCCTCACGCGCCTGAAAAAATACGTCGGGATTCTGCGCCGTGCCGCGCAGCTGAGGATGGTCGGGCGACAATGCGCGCTGGCGATGCTGGTGAACCAGTTTGTCGTCAATCAGTTCACGCAGATCGTCATCGCTCAGTGGAACAATCTTGTCGACTTCGTGGGAAGTGCGGAAACCATCGAAAAAGTGCAGGAAAGGTATGCGCGACTCGAGCGCCGCGGCCTGCGCAATCAGGGCGAAATCGCCGGCTTCCTGCACCGAATTCGAGGCCAGCAGGGCAAAGCCGGTGGCGCGCGCGGCCATCACGTCGCTGTGGTCGCCAAAGATCGAAAGGGCATGCGTAGCCAAGGCGCGGGCGGCCACATGAATTACAGTCGGGGTCAGTTCCCCCGCGATCTTGTACATGTTGGGAATCATGAGCAGCAGACCTTGCGAGGCGGTGAAGGTAGTCCCGAGCGCTCCCGCCTGCAGGGCCCCATGCAGCGTCCCGGCGGCGCCTCCCTCGCTTTGCATCTCGATGACGCTGGGCACGGCACCCCAGATGTTTTGCAGGCCCTCCCCTTTCCACTGGTCGGACCACTCCCCCATCGGCGAGGCCGGCGTGATGGGGTAGATAGCGATCACTTCGTTAACACGGTACGCTACTGAGGCCGCTGCTTCGTTCCCATCCAGAATGGCTGTTTCTTGTTTCATTTCGCT
The DNA here is from genome assembly GCA_963803605.1 of Terriglobia bacterium. Taxonomy (GTDB): domain Bacteria; phylum Acidobacteriota; class Terriglobia; order Terriglobales; family Acidobacteriaceae; genus JAIQFF01. The sequence goes on along the minus strand of CAWDNG010000012.1, from coordinate 373,541 downwards.
TCTCCCGTGCCACGTCAATGATCGCTAATCCTTTCTATCGGATGCAACCGGGAACAGATGTGGCTGGCGTCACCGCGACAAGTGACGGCGGTCACCGCAGGTTCCCCGAGAGGTGCCTATAAACATTTTGTGGAAGCACCATCCTGAGAGGAGGCACCACATGGAGGCCCTTCGCACGAATACGAGGATTTCGCTCAGCAACATCCTGGTCACCACCGATTTCTCGGCCGTTTCGAAAACCTCGCTGCCCTACGCGGCCGCTCTGGCCGGACAATACGGGGCAAAGATAGTTATCGCGCATGCGCTCAGCCCAGAGCCACCCCTGGGCATCCCTGTAGATCCGTTGCCGGTTGAGGATGATCCGGCATGGCTGGAGGCAGAGGAGAGACTGGCGGTATTTGCCCTCGGCAACTCTCCCCGGGTAAGGCCCGCCAGGCTGCTGTTAGAGCGCGGTGAGGTCTGGAGTGTCATCTCCCACATTATTGAGAAAGAAAAGATCGACCTCGTGGTTACCGGAACCCACGGAAGACAAGGACTGAGAAAGCTGGTGATGGGATCGGAAGCGGAGAAGATCTATAGGAGAGCCACTTGCCCCGTGCTGACCGTCGGACCCCAGGTGCCTGACATGAGCTGCCCCAATTGGACGATTAAGACTGTCCTGTTTCCCACCGATGGCTCCGAGACTTCGCTGGAGGCTCTTCCCTACGCCCTGTCTCTGGCGGAAGAGAATCAGGCCAACCTGATCCTGTTTCGGCTGATGCCCCTGGCTCCGGTTGAGTATCAGGAATCCGACGCCTCCAGCGTTCTGGAAGAGTTGTGGACCCTAGTGCCCGCCGAGGCAGAAGACTGGTGCAAGCCGGAGTTTATGGCAGGCTTCGAGCTCCCGGCGGACGGCATTCTGGGCCTCGCCAAGGAACGAGAAGTCGATCTGATCGTGATGGGAGTACGGCAATCGAGGGGGAGTGCCCTGTCGGAGCACAAGCCCTGGCCAGTGGCTTCGCAGGTGGTCGCGCAAGCGCAATGCCCCGTACTCACGGTGCGTGGCTGACGGGTTCTTGCTCATCAGCGGACCGGGGCCACCGTTGGACAAGGGAGGTCACTTAGTCCTTTTTTCGCGTTTTTTGGCTGGGGAGTGATCGAGATCACAAGTGAAGGTGATGGCGGACACTGTGGCCCAAAGCCAGATCTGTGACCCTATCAGAAATTCGTGGCTGCTGGTGGCAACAGCTGTCTGGGCTGCGAGCAATAATTAAGACTACTAGTGAATTTTTCGGTCCGCCGATGGCCTAAAGAGCGTCAGCTGTTGTAAGGTACGGCCAGAAGTAAGGGGTGAAGCCGAAAACTGTTCAATTTTGCACAGTTTTGGCAAGTACCCTTGTGCGATTGTTGGCGATCACCTCGAGCCTCTGGACATTCATAATCTGCATTGGATCAAACATTTGGGCTGGAAACCTGGCAGTTAGCCCTGTGCCCGCGGAGAGAAGTCGGATGACGCAGCCAAAGATGCTCAAGCGAATGGCGGTGCCTCTGGTGGCGACATGTGTCCTGGGTTTGAGTTTCGCGGGCAACCTGAGGGCCGCGGACCAGGGCAAGTCCGGTACGGACGCGTCGGCCAAACACTACGATCGACCCACCGACCCATCTCTCTACGTGGGCGCCGAAACCTGCAAGACCTGCCACGAAGACATCTACAAGAATTTTGAGACCACGCCGCATTTTGTGACCACCCTCGGCAACAAGCGTGGGCCGGAGTGGCAAGGCTGCGAAGCCTGTCACGGACCGGGCAAAGCGCACGTGGAAGGCGGCGGCGATGTAACCAAGATATTTACCTTCAAGGGCGTTTCCGCGGAAGCCTCCAGCGAGCGTTGCCTGGACTGCCACACTTACGGAGAGGAACATAGCAATTTTGCGCGCTCCGCGCACCTGCAAAACAACGTGGGCTGTATCGACTGCCATTCCCCGCACCACGCCAGGGAAAGCCAACACCTCATGAAGGAGAAGCAACCCCAGCTCTGCTATGGCTGCCATCTCGAGGCCAAACAACAATTCGACCGCCCCTTTCATCACCGCGTAAACGAAGGCATGGTGCAGTGCACCGATTGCCACAATCCGCACGGCGGATTCCAAAGCCGGCAACTGCGTGCCACCGCCGCCCAGGACATCGCGTGCATCAAGTGCCATTCGGAGAAGGCTGGCCCGTTTGTGCATGAACATCCCCCCGTCAAAACCGAGGGATGCGCGTTTTGTCATACCCCACATGGCTCGTCGAATCCGCGGTTGTTGAAGCGTAGCCAGGTAAACCTGCTGTGCTTGGAGTGTCATTCCCTGACCGTGGACACCGGCGCTCAGGCTACTCCGACTTTCCATAACCAGGCGCAAAAGTATCAGGCCTGCACCTTGTGTCATGTTGCGATTCACGGGTCGAACTTTGACCCCTTCTTCTTCAAGTAGGTGGAGCATGGCTACGGGCAAAGAAAGCAAACCGAGGCAATCAAGGCGAGGTTTCCGGCGGGACTGGGCATTCCCTCTCCAGGTCGGCCTGCTGCTTCTTATGGTTCTCCCAGCGGCCTGGTCCCAGCAAGGCGGGGAGGAACAGGGCATCGATTCCGGCAACTACAACATCAAGCAGTCGGTGGAGTTTGGCTACCGATTCACCGACTTCACCGGCAATCAGGCCATCTACGATACCTTCGTGAACCTGCAGCAGGGCCCTCGCCTGCTGGACATGACTCTGGAGATGAGATCGCTCAACCATCAGGGTCTGCTGTTCGACCGGCTTTACCTGAGTAACTTCGGTTACGGGGGCGATCCCAATAACGTCTCCCGCCTGCGCATCGGCAAGAACAAGTGGTACGACTTCGACGCCATGTTTCGCCGCGACCAGAATGTCTGGGACTACTCGTTGCAGGCCAACCCGCTAAACCCGGTGAGCACATTTGCCAATGCTCCGGCCGGCTTTAATCCCGTCCTCGGCTCCTCGCCGCATCTGTTTAACACCCGGCGCCGCATGGGCGATTACAACCTGACGCTGTTGCCGCAGTCGAAGATTCGCTTCCGGCTGGGCTACTCGCGCAATGTGAATGAGGGCCCCACGTTCAGCAGCCTGCATCAGGGAACGGAGGCGCTCCTGCTCCAGGATTGGAGGAACACAGTCAACGCCTACCGGCTGGGCGTGGATATCAAGCTTCTGCCCAAGACCAACATCAGCTACGACCAGATCTGGAACTATTACAAGGGCGACACCGGATACTCCGACCAGAACCGCAATTTCCAGCTGGACAATGGCACCCCGGTAGATATTGGGATCTCGCTCAACAACGCGGCCAACCAGCCCTGTGCAGGGACATTCCTGCCGAGCGGAGGGATCAACCCTACGTGCAACGCTTTTATAAGCTACTCGCGAAACGGGCGGGTGCGGACCAACATGCCGACCGAGCAGCTCAGCTTACAGTCGAACTACTTCAAGACCGTGGACCTGTCCGGCCGGGTGAGCTACACCGGCGGGGACATGAACGTTTACGGATATCAGGAGCTGCTCACCGGACGCGAGAGCCGCACCGGCCTGAGAAATAACGATGTCTTTGGCCCGGCCTTCGGACGGCATGTAACCGCGGCCGTAGACTTCGGGGCCACCTGGCACGTGACCGACCGGTTCCGCGTGCTGGACACGTTTACCTTCTCCAGCTTCCGCAATCCGGGCCAGTTTGACTCTTCCAACTGCCAGTTTTTCAGTCCTGATCTCGCCACCGGGCCCAATGTCTTCACTCCCGGCTTTACGCCATCAATTACCTGTCCTGTGCCCGGCGATGCCGTTCTGGGTACGCCCGTGCATAGCACATCTTCCGGGCCCGACATCTCGCGGGAAATCTCGGGCCTGCTTCTTAAACAGGACGAGAAGACCAATCTCTTCCAGCTGGAATATGACTTCACCCGTAAGTTTGGGGCACGGCTGGGCTACCGCTTTCGCCACCGCGCCATCGCCGACTCGGACTTCGAGCAGGTCAGCGAGATTTTCTATCCCTCCAACGCCAACCGCGGAGACTGCGCGCTGGTGGCCGGCCTGCTGCCAGCGGGATGCACCGACAATGGAGACGGCTCATTCACCTTCCAGACGCCCACCCCCATCGTGACCGATACCGGCGAAGTTCTGATCAATGAGCATTCCGGCCTGTTTGGCTTCTGGGCGCGGCCCCTGGATGCATGGCGAGTCAATTTCGATATGGAAGTAGGCAGCGCGGACAATTCCTTTACCCGCATCAGCCCCCGGCAATGGCAGGAATATCGTCTGCGCACCAACTACAGAGTGGCCAGGTGGGTCAGTGTGAGCGGCTCCGTCAACGTTCTCGAGAAACGCAACAACGTATCCGAGGTCAATAATCTGCAGCACAATCGAATGTATGGATGGAGCGCGATCTTCGATCCCAACGAGCGTGTCTCCCTCGAGCTGGGCTACGACTACAGCGACGATTTTTCGCAGATACTGGTCTGCTTTGTCAGCACCACGGCGCCGGCCGGGATCGCGAAGTGTCCGGGCTCGACCGTACTGAGCGAAGACCTCTCGATCTACACCAACAAATCACATTACGGCTACTTTAATTTGGTGTGGAAGCCGCTCCACCGGCTGACCACCCGGCTAGGCTACAACGTGACCAGCACCACGGGCAGCGCTCTTTTCCTCAATCCGAATGCGCCCTCCGGGCCGCTCAACTCAAACTACCATCGCCCCTTTGGCGGGTTTGATTATGCCATCGCCAAGGGCTGGACCGGCAAAGCGTATTGGGGCTATTACGGCTACCACGAAGACTCGACTCCAGTGGCACAGGACCTGTTCGCTCCGCGAAATTTCCGCGGCAACATGGTCACGCTTTCGATGCGCTACGCATTCTAGGCCAGATGTAAACTAAGTGCGCAGTTCTCAGGAGGAATCATGGCAAACATGAAGACGGTTCTGCAGCGCTCACTACTGGCAGCGGTGGTGGCCGGGGTCGCGCTGGGGAGTACAGCCCTGGCGGCCGACGATGCCGCTGCGACCTACAAGGCCAAGTGCGCCATGTGTCACGGCGCGGACGGCAAAGGGGATACCCCGGTCGGAAAGAAAATGGGAATACGGGACCTCACTTCCCCCGATGTGCAAAAAATGAGCGACGAGGAATTGACCACCATCACCACCAAAGGCAAGAACAAAATGCCCGCCTATGAGAATAAACTGAGCGCCGCGCAGATCAAGGATGTCGTCGCCTATATCCGCCAGTTGGCCAAGGGTAAGTGAACTGGCTGCGATGGTGCGCGCAGCGGCCACGGCCGGGTGCCTGATACTGATCCTGCTATTTGGCGCCGACGCGGCGGCTGCGCCGAAGCCCACAAACGAAGACTGCCTGGCTTGCCACAGCGACGCCGGCCTTGCCCACGACGTCAAGGGCAAGCGTGTGACTTTGTACGTCGATCCGGTCAAGTTTAAGAACTCGATGCACGGTGGCATGTTCGCCTGCGTGGATTGCCATGCCGACGTCAAAACTTCTCCCCACGCGAACCTGCCGGCCAAAGTCTCCTGCTCTACTTGCCATAGCGAGCAGCAAGCAGCCTTCGACCACAGCCTGCACGCCAAGTCCCGTCCAGGCGGCACTGGGCTGGGGGCCACTTGCACCGATTGCCACGGTAGTCCTCACGAGTTACTGCCCTCGACCGATCCCAAGTCGAGAACCAATCACGCGAATATTCCCACCACCTGCGGCACCTGCCACAACCAGAAGTTTGTGATGGCAGTGGCCGGCGGCACCACCCAGCAGTTTGTCTCCTACCAGGAGAGTGTGCACGGCCAAGCGGTCGCGAAGGGGGTGGAAAAGGCGGCAGTCTGTACCGATTGCCACGGCGCGCATGACATCATGACCGCGGGCGACGCCAAATCGCCGATATTCAAGTTCAATGTTCCCCATACCTGCGGCAGGTGCCATGGCCCGGTGGAACGGGAATTCCAGCAGAGCATTCACGGCCAGGCCATTGCGCGCGGAAATGGGCAGGCGCCGATTTGCACCGACTGCCACGGCATTCATTCCATCAAGTCGCATACGGACCCTAATTCGCAGGTATCGACGCCAAACCTGGCCTGCGCGCATTGCCACGAAGGCGTGCAACTCACCCGGGAATTCGGCTTTGAGGGGAACCGGGTGTCAACTTACCTGGCGAGCTACCACGGTTTGGCCTCGCGGAGAGGGTCGACGCTGGCGGCCAATTGCGCCAGTTGCCATGGCGTACACAACATTTTGCCCTCCAGCGATCCGCGCTCTACGGTCAACCCAGCCAATCTGGTCCAGACTTGCGGCCAGTGTCATCGCGGCGCAACCCAACAATTTGTCGCCGCGAAGGTACACATCAACGCGCCGCACTCGAACGACACCGGCAGCATTGTTGTCCGCTGGGTGCGGTGGTTTTATGTGACGCTCATCGTGCTTCTGATCAGCGGCATGATTACCCATAACTTTATTATCTGGAGGTTCAAGGCCATCGCCCGCCGCAGAAGGCAAGGCGGACGCACCGTCATCCGGATGAATCGGGGACAGCGCATCCAGCATACGGTTTTGTTTGCCAGCTTTACCGTGCTGGTGTTCACCGGTTTCGCCCTGAAGTTTCCTGACTCCTGGTTCAAATATCTGGTGCTGGGAATGAACGAAAGCCTGCGCAGCATCGTCCATCGCATTGCAGGCGTGGTGCTGATTGCGGCCGCCTTCTATCATCTTGCGTACCTGGCGTTTTACCGCGACGGCCACCGGCTGCTGCGGGACATTCGTCCGGCGACCGGCGATGCAGCCGAATTCTGGAACAATCTTCGCTATCATCTCGGCCTGATCCCGAACAAGCCTCCCTTTGGGCGTTTTAACTACGCGGAAAAGGTGGAATACTGGGCGCTGGTGTGGGGCACCCTTATCATGGCGGTCACCGGAGTGATGCTCTGGGCCGCGATCACGGTGGGCAATCTGGGGCCACGCTGGTGGCTGGACGTGGCCACAGCGATTCATTTTTATGAAGCTGTCCTGGCCAGCCTGGCCATTGTGGTGTGGCACTTCTACCAGGTCTTCTTCGATCCGGATGCCTACCCCATGAACTGGGCGTGGTGGGACGGAGAGGTACCTTTCGAGCATTACCAGTCGGAACATCCATTGGATTTGGAGGCCGTGCTGGAAGCCGGCCGAGTTCCAGACCCGAGACTGGAGAGGCAAGGGCCAACGCCAAAGAAAACAGAAGGCGCCGACACAAGGAGCAAGACCACGGAGACCGAGCATGAGTCCTGAACCCCGATGCACGCGGTGACCGCGAATTGCCAATTTCGGTGCACCCGCGCCGCGGGTGAAACCGAGGCGGGAGCACAATGGAGGGGCTCCCGCTGACAACTTAAGACAACCGTAAGGAGGAAATCATGAAAGGCGAAAAGAAAAACACGCGGCTAGGTCTGCTGACCGCAGCCGTAGTTGTAGTGGTGGCGGTCGCCGGCAGCACGCCATTGGCGGCACAGGATGGACCAACCTTGTACAAGACAAGGTGTGCCATGTGCCACGGCGCCGATGGCAAGGGCGAGACCCCTATGGGCAAGAAGCTGAACATCCGCGATTTGGCTTCCCCGGAGGTACAGAAGCAGACCGATGCGGAACTGACGGCCATCATCTCGAAGGGCAAGGGTAAGATGCCACCCTTCGCAGGCAAGCTGACGGCTGAGCAGATTGGGCAGGTTCTGGCTCACATCCGGGAACTGGGGAAGAAGAAGTAGATCACGAAGGGGAGACGAGGACGAACATGGAGAACACCGCGGTTCCCGAGGTGGGACCCACGCGACGGCGTGTAGTGGAGGTATTCCTGGGCAGCAGCCTGCTCGCTTCTCTGGTCTCGTTCGCGTACCCCCTGCTCCGCTATCTGGTCCCACCGCCGGTGGCAGACCTGGGTGGCGACGAAGTGATCGCTGCCAAGGTGGGAGACCTGAAACTGAATAGTGCGAAGATCTTCCGCTTTGGTAACCGTCCGGGACTCCTGGTCCGCGTAGGAGAAGACGAGTACCGGGCCTTCTCCGCCACCTGTACGCATTTGAGCTGCACCGTCCAATACCGCAACGATCTTCACGAAATCTGGTGCGCCTGCCATAACGGCATGTACGACCTTAACGGGCGCAATGTTTCGGGTCCTCCACCGCGCCCGCTGGAGAAGTATCAGGTTCACGTGCGTGGTGAGGACCTTGTGGTCAGCCGGAAGCGGGAGGCCTGAAACTTGTTCGCAAGTGTCCGCAAGTGGCTGGATGCGCGCTTTGACTGGGCTGCACTGACGGCGCCCTTGCGCAAGAAGACGGTCCCGGTCCACAAGCTCTCGCATTGGTACTTCCTGGGCGGCATTACGTTGTTCTTGTTTGGCATCCAGGTCTGCACTGGCATGCTGCTGCTTCTCTATTACCGCCCCAGCTCGAACGAAGCTTTCGAGAGCGTGCAGTACATCATGACTCGAGTGCAGTTCGGATGGCTGGTGCGCTCCATCCACTCCTGGGCAGCGAACCTGATGATCTTCACTGCCTTCTGCCACATGTTCAGCGTATTGTTTCTTCGCGCCTACCGCAAGCCGCGGGAGCTTACCTGGGTCAGCGGGATGATCCTGCTGTTTCTCGCAATGGGCTTTGGCTTCAGCGGATATTTGCTGCCCTGGAACACGCTGGCGTTCTTTGCCACCAAAGTGGGTACGGACATTGCTGGCCAGGTGCCGCTCATCGGCAGGCCTCTAATGATTTTCCTGCGCGGTGGGGAAGAAGTCACCGGCGCCACGCTGACTCGCTTTTTCGGATTCCACGTGGCCGTCCTGCCCGGGATCACGACTTTACTGATCCTCCTGCACCTGGCCCTGATTCAGCGCCTTGGCATGAGCGTTCCCCCAGGGGTGGAAGCCCAGCGGACGGCCCACCCCGAGCAGTCGCGGGAGATGCACTTCTTTCCGAACTTCCTCCTGCGTGAACTGATGGCCTGGTACATTGCGTTGGGCGTGCTGGGCGCGTTGGCCGCTCTTTCGCCCTGGGGGCTGGGTACCAAGGCTGATCCCTTTGCCTCGGCTCCGGCAGGAATCAGGCCGGAGTGGTATTTCATGTTCATGTTTCAGACGCTGAAACTGATTCCGGCCAAGATCGGACGACTGGACGGGGAAGTGATTGGCATTCTGTTATTCGGCGCGGCGGGAGTGATTTGGACCTTACTTCCTTTCCTGGAGCGCAATGGCAAGGGCCGTAGCCAGCGTTGGATTCTGGGAGCGGGTATTTTTGCCCTGGCGTATATGGCATCGATGACTGTCTATGGATACCTCGCGAAATAAGTACGCGATGAGACGGCTATGGTGGCTCCTGGCGGCGCTGTTGCTGGGCTCCGTTGCCCGCGCCCAGACGCCGAACAGTTGCCTGGACTGCCACTCCGCGCTCGATCCGCCCTACAAGGTTACCGGGGAGCAGTTTTCCCAGGATATTCATGCTCAGAAAGGTCTGACCTGCGCCAGCTGCCATGGTGGCGATCCGAGCAAGGATGATCAGGACGCCATGAGCAAGCAAGCGGGCTTCCGCGGCAAGATCGCTCGCAAGGACGTCCCGGCGCTGTGCGGGCGATGCCACGCCGACGGTGCTTACATGCGCCAGTACAACCCGTCGCTGCGCACTGACCAGTTTGCCCAGTACCTCACTAGCGTGCATGGCAAGCTGCGCGCAAAGGGTGATGAGAAAGTCGCCGTCTGCACCGATTGCCATGGGGTTCATGATCTGCGGCCGGCAAGCGATACACGTTCGAAGGTCCATCCCTTGAACATCGCTCAGACCTGTGCCCGCTGCCACGCCGATGCGGCCTACATGAAGGGGTACTCCATCCCGACTGACCAGTTCGCGGGCTACAGCGCCAGCGTCCACCATGAAGCCCTGACAGTGCGCGGAGACCTGAGTGCCCCCACCTGTACCACTTGTCACGGCAACCACGGCGCAGCGCCGCCAGGCGTCAGCGCGGTGCAGAACGTGTGTGCAACCTGCCACGTCTTCCAGGCGCAATTGTTTGAAACCAGCCCACACAAGGTTGCCTTTGAAGCGGCTTCGCTTCCCGGATGCGTTACCTGCCACAGCAACCACCGGATCGCGCATCCGACGGACGCGATGCTGGGCACTGGGCCGCAGTCGGTTTGCACGAACTGTCATACTGAGGGCGACGCGGGGTACCAGGCCGCCACTCAGATCGCACAACAACTCGATCGTCTGGACACCTCGGTAAAGGACGCCAGCGAAATTCTGGACCGGGCTGAGTCGGCAGGCATGGAAGTCAGCGACGCGCAACTGGAACAGGACCAGGCGCGGGACTCGCTGACCAAATCGCGGGTCGCCATTCACAACGCCAATCCAGCGCGGGTGCAGCAGGACGTCGACGCGGGCCTTCAGATCGCCGCGAAAACTCACCAGGAAGGCGCGAGCGCGCTCAAGGAACGGGATTATCGGCGCAAGGGCCTGGCTTGGTCGTTGCTCGCAATCGTGGCGGTGGTGATTGGGCTGCGTCTTTATGTTCGTCAAATCGAAAGGCGGCCGAACTGAGGCTGGCTCACGACTTGTCCTGCAAGAAAATACATTCGGGATTCTGGTAGAAAACAACCATGGCGCCGGAAAATCAAACATCCCACCCCAAAGAGCATTGGCACAAGTTACGCCTGCTCCTGCGCAACCCTATCAGTCTGGCGGGCGTGGCGCTGGCGCTAGTCAGCCTGGGCAATATTTTCCTGTTCTCCCTGGTCGGGTTGATTGCGGCACGACCCAGCCCGTACATCGGCATCCTGGCCTATATGTTGGCGCCGGCCTTTTTGATCGGCGGACTACTGCTCATCGGTGTAGGCGTCTGGCGGGAGCGGAGGAAGAAGGCCGGCGAGGCCCCCCTGTACCCTCGTATTGATCTCAACGATCCCGGCCAGCGCAGCGCTGTGATCTCTTTCGGCGCGTTTGTGGTGATGTTCGTCATGCTCAGTGGAGCGGGCAGCTACAAAGCCTACGAGTTCACGGACTCGGTACAGTTCTGCGGACAAACCTGCCACACGGTGATGAAGCCGGAATTCACCGCGTACCAACTGTCTCCGCACGCGCGTGTGGGATGTGTCGAGTGCCATGTGGGCTCAGGAGCAACCTGGTATGTGAAATCGAAGCTGTCAGGAACACGGCAAGTATTTGCCGCTATGTTCAATACTTTCCCGCGGCCCATTCCCACCCCGGTACACAACCTGCGACCGGCGCAGGAAACCTGCGAAGAGTGTCACTGGCCGAAGAAGTTTTACGGAGCGCAACTGAAGGTTTTCACTCACTACGGCAGCGACGAAAAAAATACGCCGCGCCAGATCCGAATGCTGATTAAGACTGGCGGCGGCGATCCGGCCACGGGCGAGCCGTCGGGGATCCACTGGCATATGAACATCAGTAACGAGATTGACTATGTCGCTGCAGATGAAAAACGGCAGGTTATTTCGTACGTCCATGTGAAGAACATGCAGGGACGAGTGACCGATTACTACGCGCAGGACTCCACGTTAACCAAGGACCAGATCGCCAAAGCTCCCCGACACCGCATGGACTGCGTGGATTGCCACAACCGCCCAACCCATATTTACATTCCGCCTGATCAAGCGGTGGACCAGGCGTTGCTGGCCCACAAACTCGATGCTTCTCTTCCTTACATCAAGCAGCAGGCGGTCGCGGCGCTGACCGCCAAGTACGATACAACCGAAAATGCGGTGCAGGCGATTGCGCACGACATTGACGAATTTTACGAGAGCAAATATCCCGACGTAGCCAAGAGCAAACAGCTTGAAATCCGTCACGCCATCGATGAAACACAGCAAATATTTCGCCGGACCACATTCCCGGAGATGAAGTTGAACTGGTCAACCCATCCCAACAATCTCGGCCATTTCTATTTCAATGGCTGTTTCCGGTGTCACGACGGTCAGCACGTGAGCACGGAAGGAAAGGTGTTGAGCAAGGATTGCAACCTCTGCCACACCCTGATGGGACAAGAAGAGGGAGGAGTCAGCACGGCGGTGGTGCCCAAACTCAGTTTCCAGCATCCTGTGGAGCTTGGCGATCTGACCCAGGTGAATTGCAGCGATTGCCACACCGGAGGCGCAGGGCCGTAGGTCTTGAGCGGGGATCAGGACTAAGAGTAGGCGTACGGGCGGGGAGCGCCCGATACGGTTTTTGATAATGTTCGAGTTGTTCTGTAACTATCACTGTTCCGGTTACGGAGGGAGACGATCCAGTGGGAAACAATGCAGTTTCGGCCGCGAAGGACACGAATTTGGAGACGCCACGAATTGACGGCAGAGCCAGCCTGGACGCAATGTTTCAGCCCGGCTCGGTGGCCGTGATTGGTGCCACTGAGCGTCCCGGTACGGTGGGAAGAACAGTTCTCGAAAACCTGCTGCATCCCTCCTTTCAGGGGAAGGTGTACGCGGTTAACTCGCGGCATGCGGAAATTTGTGGACTCAAGGCCTGTGCGAGTATCGGCGACATTGCTGGCAAGGTCGATCTGGCCGTCGTGGCTACGCCCGCGCCCACGGTCCCCGGCATCATCGGCGAATGCGTGGACGCCGGCGTCAAGGCTGCGGTTGTTATCTCCGCGGGATTCCGCGAAAGAGGAGCGGAAGGCGTCGAACTGGAGCGGCAGATTCAGGAGCAACTGAGTCGCGGCAGCATGCGCGTGATCGGGCCCAACTGTCTGGGGATCATGAACCCGAGCGTCGGCCTGAACGCTACCTTCGCCAAGGGGGCGCCCCAGGCTGGCAACGTGGCCTTTCTCAGCCAGAGCGGAGCGCTGCTCACCGCCATTCTGGATTGGGGCCAACTGGAACAGATCGGCTTCAGCGCCATTGTCTCGACCGGCTCCATGCTGGATGTGGGTTGGGGCGACCTGATTTATCACTTTGGCGATGATCCGGACACTCAAAGCATTCTCATTTATATGGAATCGGTGGGGGATGCCCGGTCGTTTCTCTCGGCGGCACGGGAAGTGGCGCTGCGAAAACCCGTCATCGTGATCAAGGCGGGCCGCTCAGATGCTGCCGCCCGGGCTGCCGCCTCGCACACCGGCGCCCTGACCGGAAGCGACGAAGTGCTCGGTGCCGCCTTCCGCCGTTCGGGTGTCTTGCGAGTCCTCGCCATCGCGGACCTGTTCTACATGGCGGAAGTTCTCAGCAAGCAACCGCGCCCCAAGGGGCCGCGGCTTACGATTCTTACCAATGCCGGCGGACCCGCCGTCCTGGCCACCGACGCGCTCATCGCGAATGGCGGACAATTGACTGTTCCCTCGGAGGATACCCTGCAGGCGCTGGACGCATTCTTGCCGCGCCACTGGAGCCACAACAACCCCATCGACATTCTGGGTGATGCCGACTCGGAGCGTTATGCCAAGGCCATCGAAATCGCCTCCAAAGATCCAAACAGCGACGGACTCCTGGTCATTCTCGCGCCCCAGGGCATGACCGATCCCGCGGCCATTGCCGAGCGTTTGAAGCCGTACGCCAAGTCTTCCGGGAAGCCCGTCCTGACCAGTTGGATGGGAGGCGCGAGTATTGCCCCCGGCGAGGCGCTCCTTAATGCCGCCGGTATCCCCACATTTCCTTATCCCGACACCGCGGCCCGCGCCTTCACCTACATGTGGCGATACAGTTACAACCTGCGCGGCCTTTACGAGACTCCGACGCTGGCCGAGGGCGGCGAGCTCGACCCGCATTCCCGCAGTCAGGCGGAAGCCATCATCGCGGCCGCCCGCAGCCAGGGCCGGGTATTGCTGAACGAGTTTGAATCGAAACAGATTCTTTCGGACTATGGCATCCCCACGGTGGAAACCCGGATCGCTCGCGGTGAAGACGAAGCAGTGTCCTGCGCTCGTGCACTCGGATATCCCGTCGTATTGAAAATCTTCTCCGATACCATTACGCATAAGACCGATGTGGGCGGCGTGAAGCTGAACCTGGCAGATGAAGCATCCGTCCGCGCCGCATTTCAGGCGATCAAAACTTCGGTCAAGAAAATAGCCGGGCCCGGTCACTTTTCGGGCGTCACGGTGCAGCCTATGGTGCGCCTCGAAGGCTACGAGCTGATCCTCGGCAGCAGCATTGACGCCCAGTTTGGTCCGGTCATCCTGTTCGGTTCCGGGGGCCCGCTGGTCGAAGTTTATCGTGATCGCGCCCTGGCCCTGCCGCCGCTGAACACCACCCTCGCCGAAAGATTGATGGAACAAACTCGCATTTTCACGGCGCTCAAGGGCGTCCGTGGACGCAAGCCCGTTGACATGCCGGCCCTGGAGAGCCTGCTCGTACGCTTCAGTCAGCTGGTGATCGAACAGCCCTGGATCTCGGAAATCGACATCAACCCCCTGCTGGCTTCACCCGAGCGCTTGCTCGCGCTTGACGCTCGCGTGATACTGCACCCGGCGGGGACCGATCCTGCTCATCTTCCGAGACCAGCGGTCCGGCCCTATCCTTTGCGGTATGTTTCTTCGTGGATAATGAAGAACGGCACCCAGATCACCCTGCGGCCGATTCGCCCCGAAGATGAACCGCTAATGGTGAAGTTCCACGAGACCCTTTCCGATCGCAGTGTGTATTTGCGCTATTTCTACTCGCTCAGCCTGAGTTCACGGGTGGCGCATGATCGGCTGGTGCGTATCTGCTTTGTGGATTACGACCGGGAGATGGCCATCGTCGCGGATTTTCGCGATGCCAGCGGACAGCATCGCATCCTTGGCGTAGGCAGGCTGGTCAAGTCCCACTCCAAAAACGATGGAGAAGTTGCCGTCCTGATATCGGACGAGTGCCAGAATCAGGGCCTGGGGACCGAACTGTTCCGGCGGGTCATCGAGGTCGCGCGCGACGAGAAACTGGCCCGGGTGGATGCGGAGATTCTGCCCGACAACTTGCCTATGAAGAAGATCGCGCAACGCCTGGGATTCCGCTTGCGGACGCCCGATGATCCAACCTCAATCCGGGCGGTCCTCGACCTCTGACCCAAAGAGTCTAGGGCGGAAAAGAACAGTCAGAAGAAAGGAATCAGCCAGGCGAACGCCTGTGGTTCATCCTCTTGACCGGGTCGACGTACAAAGCGGCGAAGTGATTATGCCCGCAACACCGGCTGCATTGAACCTTCTCCGCCTGCCAGTGGCGTTGTCATCTCCGTCGCGTCGGCGGCAGTAATCGCTCGCAACCCTGCGCTTACCCCCGGAACGGTCAGGACCGGGCAGGTCGCGTTCAGTAGCACTTCATGCGCGATGGCCCAATCGTCGTGGGTCGCGATGCCAGGATGGTCGCAACCGCGAACCCCGAACACGATCAAATCCGCATCGCAGCACCGGGCCGTATCGATGATGTCTTTCGCAGGTTCGCCGTGTTTGATCACCAGCTCCGGACGGTTCCACAGCTTTGCGTCGCGCGGCAACATCTGGCTCAAGTGGTAGATGGTATCGGCGGCGGTGAGTTCTTCCCATATTTCGTCCCGCTGCGGCTGGTGGATAACGTGCAAAAGAACCAGATGGGACCGGTATTCTCGTGCCATCTCGACTGCATAAGGCAGCCCGGCCAGTGAGTGCGAGGTGAAATCGGTCACAAAGAGCACACTATGGAATGGTTCACTGCCGCGGCCCCGGCCCACCCTGGGACCGATCGTGAGCACGGGTACGCTCGCGCGCCTGCAAATCTCTTCCGCCACCGAGCCCAAAAAGAACTTTTGCAGGCCCCTGCGGCCGTGTGTGCCCAACACTACCAGGTCGATGTCGTTTTTCTCAACGATCCGTTGCAGGGCCGGGCAGATATCCGCGCCCCACTCGATGATGGACTGGTGGGGCAGGCCATTCAGCCGTGATTCAACCTGCTGCATCTTTTCCTGGGCTGCCTGCTCCAATCCTGCGGTCACTATATTGCCGAACTCGGGCGCCAGATACGTGCACATGTCGGGGCGCAAGATATGTACCGCATAGACCGTGGAGCCGTATTCGCGAGCAAGGGCCGTGGCAAATGGTAACGCTGCGTGCGCTGGCTCCGAGAAATCGGTCAGGTAGAGAATATTGTCGAGTTTGATTTCACTGGCGGTCTCTGCGCATCGCATGGCCCACCTCGCAATTACACGATGAGTCATGGCGCTTCGAGCCGCAGTGATTGGAATCACAGGTACCCATGATCCCCCTCACCTCCTTGGCCGGGCACGACCCGCAGGGCAGGAAGCTGGAGCTTTTGATGTGGGAAATGAGAAGATGAGCGGACGCCCGCGCCGCGGCGGAGGGACAAGATGCTGGAGAAACGGGCAACTACGATTTTTCTGGCCGTGCTGGCCGCGATCGCTGCTTACCTCTGCTACCGCATCGCCCAGCCGTTCCTCAATGCCATCATCGCTGCCCTTGTGATGGCAATCGTGTTCTTCCCCCTCTACGCCCGGATGCACCGCCTGATTCGCAATCCCAACACGGCTGCAGCCCTCAGCACATTGCTGGTTCTGGTCATCGTGCTGGTTCCGGCCCTGCTCCTGGGCGTGGCGGTCAGCAAAGAACTCACGGAATCGTATCTGTCGCTGAGTAAGCAGCGTGGGCCCCAGGGCTCCGCCAGTTCTGACTTCTCGCAGCTGCTCGATCGGTCCCTGCAAGTGATCGGGGGCTATGTGGATCTCTCCGGCTTCGACGCCCGCGGCACCCTGCTGCACTGGCTGGAACAGGCCAGCCGGTATCTGGTGACATTGGGCGCGGCGGCAGTCAGCAATGTCTTTTCCTTTGCGGTCAATCTGGTCCTGATTTTCATTACGCTTTTCTTCCTTTTTCGCGATGGGAGCAGATTTCGAAAGCGCACAGCCGCTCTCCTACCCCTGCGCGCGGGACAAGTTGAAAGACTGTTCAGCACAATCAACGACACGGTTGTTGCCAATGTGTATGGCGGGCTCGCGGTAGCCGCGGCTCAAGGCTTCTTGACCGGATTCGGCTTCTGGGTGCTGAGCGTGCCTTCCGCCATCATGTGGGGAGTGCTGACCGCTGTGGCTTCCCTGGTTCCGGTGATCGGCTCCGCCATGATCTGGGCTCCCGCAGGCATCGCCTTGATGGTAGGAGGACACTGGGGAAAGGCGCTCATTCTTCTGGGATGGGGAGCGGGCGTAGTAGGCCAGATTGATACCCTGGTCAGACCGTACGTGATCGGCAAACAGGTGAAGGTCAATACCCTGCTGCTTTTCTTCGCCTTGCTTGGCGGAGTACGTGCTTTTGGCATCATGGGACTGTTCATTGGCCCTGTCGTTCTCTCTGTCACCGTCTCGGTATTCGGCATGCTTGAAGAGCTCGCGATGGAGGATCGAAATCACCGCCCGACTGGCGCCGCCCCGTAACTGACGGCACACCCGCGTTCCCTGTTGTTGGAATCAACTTAGAAATGAACGCGCCGAGGTGATCCTGATCACAGGGAGGGGTGATCGCTGCCATAGCGATTCCACTATCAAGCCTGCGAACCTAATCCTGCGAGGTGATGTATGACACAGGATGAGCGGGATTTGGTGGAACTTCTTAGGTTTGAGCTTAAATTCCTTGAAGATGGAGGCTACGGCCGCTCCCCACGTACTCCCTGGCTTCGCCCATCGGTCTTCGAGGATTCACCCACCTGCCCCAACTTTCGCGATCCGGAACGCCCGCATGCCTGCAGCGAGTGTCTGCTGATGCGCTTCGTTCCTGCCGAACTGAGAGACCAGAAGTCGCCTTGCCGGCTGATTCCGCTCAACTCGAAGGGTGAAACCATCGATTATCTTTATCGCTGCGGAACACAAATGGAGTTGGAAGAGGCGCTGGCCGGCTGGTTGCGAGATCAGATCAGGCAGATCGAAGAAGAGGTTTCAAGAGAGAAGAACCCGAGTTCTGCGAGTGCGTCCGATGGCCTGGGCCGGAAACGGTGGCTGGCATTTGCGGGCAATCTGTATGTGCTCGCCAACCGCTATCGCCGGGACGGCGATTACGCGGTGGCGCATGCCCTGTACGGTCGTGCTCTTGAGGCAGCCGAGAAGGTCGTGACTAAGGAGAACGACGCGCTCTCCCTTTCCGCCCGAATCCTCCACGATCAATTGGAGGTATTCGCGATGTTGCCCCCCGGACAATGCAACCGTACGAAAGCTGAGCCGGAAGAGCTGCACATGGCGCGCGCCCTTAGTTCATAGGGGATTGAAGGAGGGCAACGTGTCAAAGACATTGCTGATTGCGTCTTTGCTACTTCTGCTTGGGTCCAGTGCCCCTGGACAAAAAGACCAGACACCTCCCAAGACACCCACTGTCGCGGCCTACACTATCCCGGACGATGCGGTGCATCAGGTGAATCCGGTCAAAGTGACACCGGAATCGATCGCTCAAGGCAAGAAATGGTATGGATACGACTGCGCCATGTGCCACGGCAACGCGGGTGATGGCAAGGGCGAAGTGGCGGCAGACATGAAGGTGAAGGTGAGCGACTTCACAGACCCGGCGACCCTGAGAGCACGGACCGATGGAGAACTCTTCTACATCATCAAAGTTGGCAAAGGCGAGATGCCGCCGGAAGGCGCTCGCATGAAGAGCGATGAACTTTGGAACCTGGTTAACTATGTCCGTTCCTTGTCGAAGGCGCCGCCGGAGGACAAAGCAACGCACTAACCCGTCTCCGATCACCCCGGCCAGTGGGCGTGGCGGATGGCCTCCTGATTAGGGCAGCAGTTGCGAGTCTCGGTTACATGGGCCGTCGCCTGCTCCAGCGGCCAAGCCAGACAGCGATGGAGATAGGCGACCACCACCGTGGGTGAGCGGCTGACGCCGGCTGTGCAATGGACGTAAACACAATGCCCCGCCTTGATCATCCCGTCCAGGGCCGAAACGCACTCGGGCAGCTTGTGCTGAAGGTCGGCGGAATCAAAATCGATGACAGGCAAGTTCCAGAAGGCCAAACCCACAGCCCGCGCCGCCTTTTCCTCCCATCTGATCCCGCGGTCCCTGAGGTCGTCTTCGGTCTGCAGGCTGAGAATTGCCGTGACCTTCAGTGATCGTAAGGCCTCGAGGTCTGCGGCTTCCCGTGGGTCCGGCCCCACAAAGAGGCCGGGCAGCACACGATGACAGTTCATGAGAACGATCATATCCGAGCTCTGTCCCGCCATTGCCGGGGGAAACAAATCCCTTGACCAAGCCCCTTTTACCCGCTAAATTACAAGGTTCCACGGACATAGGGACGGTTCTTAAGGGCGTTCCCAGTACCTCCGCCGATAAGTGGTACCCGATTCGAATCGAAGAAACTTTCGGGCCCGGCGGAGCATCTATACCAGTAGCCAGAGCATTCCCGTACAACCCATAAGAACTGAAGGACTTACGAAACTGGCCGGGATTTGTCCTGTCGCAAAGAGTGAGAATTTCGCCATTTTGTCGGAGTCAGGAGAAAGAATAATGAAGCGCTCGGATCGCGTTTTTGATGCTTTACATACTTTGCGGAACCGTTATATGCTCTGTCAGCTTGCATCGAAGGCTACCCGTAAGTTTCACAAGCCCAACACCAGAATCCAGGAGACCATGAACGAGGTCCTGGATCGGATTGCAAGTTCGGAGCGGCAGTCGGTTCTGGCCGAACCGGAACATTTTGCCGAGGCACAACGGCGGGCTGCATAAGTTAGCCCGCCTCCTGCCCCGCTGGATGGATCCTTCTCTTTCGCGTACCCCCCTTTGAAAAATCTCCTCGCAGGTGACTGATGACCATTGCTGAACTCAAAGAAAAAAATATTACCGAGCTAACCAAGATCGCCCGATCTTTGGACTTGCCCGGAGCCAGCGGATTGCGCAAGCAAGACCTGATCTTCAAGATTCTCCAGGCCC
This sequence comes from Terriglobia bacterium, assembly GCA_963803605.1. Taxonomy (GTDB): domain Bacteria; phylum Acidobacteriota; class Terriglobia; order Terriglobales; family Acidobacteriaceae; genus JAIQFF01. Next base: position 353,679 of record CAWDNG010000012.1, on the reverse strand, counting down.
AGAGTGAAAAAGAGGGCCACATTTTTGCCGAGGGCGTGCTCGAAATCCTGCCCGACGGCTACGGCTTTCTGCGCTCGCCGGATTACAACTATCTGCCCGGCCCGGATGACATCTACGTTTCCCCGTCGCAGATTCGCAAATTCGACCTCAAGACCGGCGACACCATCAGCGGCCAGGTCCGTCCGCCGCACGAGGGCGAAAAGTATTTTGCCCTGGTCAAGATTGAAGCGGTCAACTTCGAATCGCCGGAAGAAGCGCGCAACAAGATTTTGTTCGACAACCTGACGCCACTGTATCCGCAGGAGCGCCTCAAGCTCGAGACCGTTCGCGAGAACGTGAGCGCCCGGGTGATGGATTTGCTCACTCCACTCGGCAAAGGCCAGCGCGGTCTGATCGTTTCACCGCCTCGCGCCGGCAAAACCATGCTTTTGCAGAATGTAGCCAATTCGATTACCACCAACCATCCCGAAGTTGTGCTGATGGTGCTGCTGATCGATGAGCGCCCGGAAGAAGTTACCGACATGCAGCGTTCGGTGAAGGGCGAGGTGATTTCCTCGACCTTCGACGAGCCGGCCGCGCGTCACGTGCAAGTTGCGGAAATGGTGATCGAAAAGGCCAAGCGCCTGGTCGAACACAAGCGCGACGTGGTCATTCTGCTCGATTCGATTACCCGTCTGGCTCGCGCCTACAACACCATCGTTCCGCCCAGCGGCAAGGTACTGTCAGGCGGCGTGGATTCCAACGCATTGCAGCGCCCGAAGCGCTTCTTTGGCTCGGCGCGAAACATCGAAGAAGGCGGATCGCTGACTATCATCGCGACCGCGCTGATCGATACCGGATCCCGCATGGATGATGTGATCTTTGAAGAATTCAAAGGCACCGGCAACTCGGAAATCATCCTCGATCGTAAGCTGGTAGACAAGCGAACCTTCCCGGCCATCGATATTCAGCGCTCGGGCACGCGCAAGGAAGAGCTTCTAATTCCGAAGGAAGACCTGACCCGCATCTGGGTGCTGCGCAAGGTGCTGAACCCGCTCTCCCCCGTGGAAGCGATGGAACTGCTGATCGACAAGCTGAGCAAGACCAAGTCGAATGGCGAGTTCCTGGCGAACATGAGTTCGTTGTAAGGCTCGAGCACGCGAGGCCCGGACGCCCTCGTCCGGGTGGGCGAGCAAAGCTCGCCAGGGGCCACCAGTCAGCTTCGCACATCTTCTACCTGACATCGAGTAGCCGGGCCTTGCCCGGCCCGGGCGGGTAAGGGTACCCGCCCCTACGCAAATCAAGAGCCGCAATCTCTCCCTTCACGGAGCAACCGTATAATGACTCTCAAACCATCCTTCGAGGTGGACTTTGCGATTCAAGAGCCTCTCACGGATTATTCTGGCGTTCGCCCTCGCGGCCGCTCTGCCCTCAGTGTCCCAGAACCCTCCCATGCATCTGCCGGAGATTCCTCGCACCGCGCCGGCAGACGAACCACGCCTTAGGATGGAAAGAGAGATGGCCAAGAAGGCCAACCAGGAGCGCCAGGCAGATCTCAAGCGTGATACCGAGAAACTGCTCAAGCTGGCGAACGAATTAAAGGAGTCCGTGGACAAGACCAACGAAGGCATGCTGTCGGTGGATGTGGTCAAGAAGGCGGAGGAGATTGAAAAGCTGGCGCACAGCGTGAAGGACAAGATGAAGGGATCGTACTGAAGGCCGGCTTCGTGCGCTGCCCAGAAGCAGGTCCCTCCACTGCGCTCGCTGCGCTCACTTCGTCGGGATGACAGATTTTTGTGCGGCCCTATGCTTCTCCATCAGGGGGAGCAGACCAGAGTGCGATGCCTGTCAGCCCACCAACCCCAGGGCGCCGTCAGCCACATCGCGATACCACCCCAGGCGAGAGAAGTTACACTCGGCGGGGCACCGGCGAACAAAGTGCTTGCCCACCCGAAAAAAAGGAGCGCAATGAGCGCCCAGAATCCGTAGCGGCCGGCATTATCGCGCGCGCGGGTGCAGCCGAGATATATCCACAGCCCGGCGCCAAAGCAGAGAACCTCGGCGGTGATCGTTGCCATCCAGGAATTCCACAAGCCCAGACCGACGCGTGCCGTGCCACCGGGATACAACTGGAGGTCGGGACGATGCACGATGAAATCCAGTACCCAATGACTGAGTACCGCGGCGCCGACTACCATCGCACTCCTCACCTTGCGACGCAGCGAGTAATAGGCCCCAGTGAAGGCGACGGCCCACACGATTGCCATCAGCAAGCTGTGAGAAACAGGGTAGTCGTTGAAATCAAGCGGAGATACCCGGGTGATGCCGGGAGCAATTCGCACATTTTCGATGCCGAGAAGCAAGAACAGGGGCCAGAGGAAGTCCAGGAACTGGGCGGCCAGAATCAGGGTGCCCAGCGAAGTCCTCGGCGCGATTTTCTTAGCCGCGAGCGCGACACCGAAATGACCGATGAACATGGCGATACGCTAGTTCAGCAGACCGATGGCCTTCGAGTGTGTTTCGCCGGGGATGGACTTGGACGGGCGGGACGCCCGTCCTCCATTCTCTACACTGCCTACGCCGATCCTTCCTTGATGATGCGCATGCCGTAGAACGATCGGTACACGAAGAGGAATGACACCAGAAAGAACCCCAGAGCAAGCACATGCTGAAGGCTGCTACCGGCTTCCGCGGTCAACTTCACCGCCAACTCCACCGCCAGCAGGCCGAACAGTGTGGTGAATTTGATCACCGGGTTCAGCGCCACTGAAGAAGTGTCCTTGAAGGGATCGCCGACGGTGTCACCGATGACCGTGGCATCGTGCAACGGCGTGCCTTTCTGCTTCAATTCGACTTCCACAATTTTCTTGGCGTTGTCCCAGGCAGCTCCAGCGTTGGCCATGAAGATCGCCTGGTAGAGCCCAAAGACAGCGATCGAGATCAGATATCCGATGAAAAAGAAGGGATCGACGAAAGCAAATGCCAGGGTCGCAAAAAATACTGCCAGGAAAATATTGAACATCCCCTTTTGCGCGTACCGGGTACATATCTCAACCACTTTCTTGCTATCGGAGACCGACGCCTTCGTCGCACCCTCCAGCTTGATGTTGGCTTTGATGAACTCGACTGCCCGATATGCGCCGGTAGTCACAGCCTGGGTAGAAGCGCCCGTAAACCAGTAAATCATGGCACCGCCGGTGATCAGGCCGAGCATGAATGGAGCGTGCAGGAGCGAAAGATTGTTCACATTCTGGGTGAGCCCGTTGGTGAGTGCCATGATGATGGAAAAGATCATGGTGGTGGCGCCGACGACGGCGGTCCCGATCAGCACTGGCTTGGCCGTTGCTTTAAAAGTATTGCCTGCGCCGTCATTTTCTTCCAGCAAGTCCTTGGCGCGCTCGAAGTTCACCTCCAGGTTGAAATCCTTTTTAAGCTCCTGCCGGATGTTGGGGACCTGCTCGATCAGCGATAGTTCATACACGGACTGCGCGTTGTCGGTCACGGGACCGTAGGAGTCCACCGCAATGGTCACCGGGCCCATACCCAGGAAGCCGAACGCCACCAGGCCAAAGGCGAAGACCGGGGCCGCCACCATCAGGGCTTCCAGGCCCATAGTGCTGAAGTAGTATCCGATGGACATCAGCGCCACCATCGAGAGCCCGAGGTAGTAGCCAGAAAAATTTCCCGCTACGAAGCCTGACAAAATCCCCAGCGACGCGCCGCCCTCCTGGGCCGAGGTGACAACTTCCCTGACGTGCCGTGACTCAGTCGAAGTAAACACTTTCACCAGCTCGGGGATGATGGCGCCGGCCAAAGTACCACAGGAAATAATGCTGGCCAGCTTCCACCACTGGGTCGTATCTCCGCCCAGGTTGGGGACGATGATTGCGGAAATGACAAACGTCAATGCGACTGAAACCAGCGAGGTGAGCCAGACCAGCCAGGTCAGAGGCGTCTCGAAGTTCATTTTGTCAGCGGTGCCGAATCGGGCCTTGGCGATGGCGCCATTGATGAAGTAGGCGGCTGCGCTGGACACCAGCATGGCAATGCGCATGACGAAAATCCACACCAGCAGTTGCACTTGCACGGTCGGTTCCTTCACTCCCAGCAGGATGAAAGTGATAAGGGCGACGCCGGTGACGCCGTAGGTTTCGAATCCGTCAGCGGAGGGTCCGACGGAATCGCCGGCGTTGTCGCCAGTGCAGTCGGCGATCACGCCGGGGTTGCGCGCATCATCTTCCTTGATCTTGAAGACGATCTTCATCAGGTCCGAACCGATATCGGCGATCTTGGTGAAGATGCCGCCAGCGATGCGCAGCGCAGCCGCGCCCAGCGACTCGCCAATAGCGAATCCGATGAAGCAGGGCCCGGCGTAGTCAGCAGGAATAAACAGCAGAATGACCAGCATCAGCAGCAGTTCGACACTGATCAGCATCATGCCGATGCTCATGCCGGCCTGCAGGGGAATGTTGTAGATCGGGTAGGGCTTGCCGGCCAGGCCCGCAAACGCGGTGCGCGAATTAGCGAAAGTGTTGACCCGAATGCCAAACCAGGCAACCCCGTAGCTGCCCGCAATTCCCACCAGGCTGAACAAAAGAATGATCGGAAGGGTGACGGCAATCGGCTTTTCCGGAACTGGTGAAAGTACGCCGAAATAAAGAACAATGACCACCGCGATGAAGAGCCACAGGATCAGGAGGAATTTGCCCTGGGTAACCAGGTAGGTTTTGCAGGTCTCGTAAATCAGCTCGGAGATCTCGAGCATGGAACGATGAACCGGCATCTTCCGCAGGCGGGTATAAATGATCAGTCCGAAGCCTAGGCCGAAGATGCAGAACAGAATGCCGATCATCAGCAAGCGATGGCCGTCGATGCCCATGAACAATACTTGCGAGAGATCGGGAAGCTTCAGGCTGGCTTCGCCGCCAACCTCGTGAGCGGATTGGGCCAGAGCGGAAATCGACGCAAGACTGAGGACGGCGATGGTGGCGGCCACCGTCCTGAAGAAACGGGCGAATTGGCGTCCTTCGGACACAGCTCTCGCCTGCCAGATGCGCATGGGAGTTCCTCCGGTATGAAGACTATTTCAGGACCATCACGTGTTTAGGCCACTGCCACCCAGCGAACAGCACCAACCGGACGCTCTGCTGGAGAGCGCCGGGGAGCGCATTGCCGGAGTTCCGAACACGCTTCCACTACACGGCATTGAACAGGAGTGTTGAGCTTGGCCGCGTCGGATGTTTTGTACCGCAGAGGCCGCCCGCCAGACGCTGACCTTGCTCCGGGAGGCCCGATACAAAACCAGCTTTTATAGCATGTTAGGGAGGGTTGGTCAAACCCTGTCTAGGCTTGGATAATCGCTCTTTTCGACTGCATCGCACCCAGCCGCAGAGCGGCGAAAATAATGTAGCCCACGGCGTAAGCCGTGGGTACCAATGTCATTAGCACGAGAGCCCCGAAGGGGCGAAAGAGACCGTCAATCCCAGAGATATCGTTCATCCACGGCAATTCCGTTCTTTTTCAAAAACACCAGGAATTCCTCCTGGAATGACCTGACCTTGTGATGCTCTTGCTGGTTGGCAATTTAGTTCCGAACCGGAGCGAGTGCCGACTCACTTACGGTAAACGCGCCGTAACCCGTCTGCCAGGCAAAATGCTGGTGTTCAGGCCAACGCCCGCGAATCCACCGCGAAGAATTCGTTTTAATCAAGCGGGCAACGTCGGCTACGGAGTGGTTGGCAGGCACGCGGACCAGGAGATGCACATGATCGCGGGTTCCATTCACGCAAAGGGCGGTGCCTCCAATTTGACGAATGATGCCGCCGAGGTATGCGTGCAGGTCCTTTTCGAAATCGGGCTTGATTAGAGCACAGCGTTGTTTCGTGCTGAAAATGAAATGCACCAATAGATTCGTTGTGGTGTGAGCCATGGTTTCTTTCGCCCCTTCGGGGCTACCCGGTCTTTTTGTTCTCCCACCCACGGCTTACGCCGTGGGCTACATTCTCTCGCCGCTCCGCGGCTCTCTACCGTCCCGTACCTCTTATCCATCATGCCCAGAACGTGCGGTCCAGGGTCCGGTACTGGATGGCCTCGGCGATGTGTTTGGGCTCAGTGGCTGGGGTACCTTCCAGGTCAGCGACGGTGCGGGCCACCTTTAGTATTCGGTCATGGGCCCGGGCAGTCATGCCGTGCTGGGTCATGGCGCGCTCCAGCAGGCGTTCGCAGTCGGCCGAGAGGTCGCAGGCAGCGCGTATATGCCGGGGCGCCATCTGGGCATTGCAGTAGAGCCGCGAGCGCGACCATGCGAACCTCTGCATCTGGATTTCACGGGCTCGCAGGACCCGTTCCCGAATCCTGGCAGAGCTTTCCGGTTCACTTCCCGCTCGCAGTTCCTTGTAGTTCACCGCAGGCACATCGATGTGAATATCGATGCGGTCGAGCAGCGGTCCGGAAATCTTGCCCATATAGCGTTGGATCATAGGCCGGCTGCAATGGCATTCACGCGAGCGGTCATTGAAATACCCGCACGGCCGCATCACCTCCAGAACATTGCGGGGAAACTCGGAAGTTCATCCAGGGAAAGCACTCCATTGTGGGCCAGCGACACCTCGCCGGGACGGGGCACTGCTCCGCCTCCGATCAGGCCGGCGTCGGAGATGGCGTGGTGGGGCGAGCGGAACGGCCTGACACCGACCAGTCCGGCGCCGGCATCGAGCACACCGGCCACACTGTGGATCTTGGTAGTCTCGAGCGCCTCCTCGAAGCTGAAGGGGGGAAGGATGGTGGGCATGCGTTTGGCCAGCATGGTCTTGCCGGAACCGGGCGGACCAATCATGAGGATGTTGTGTCCACCGGCGCAGGCCGCTTCGAGAGCGCGCTTGGCGGTCTGTTGGCCGCGCACATCTTTGAAGTCAACCACATAATGCTGGGCTTCACTTAGCAGCGTCTCGCTACCCACTTTCAGCGGCAAAATGCCGTTGCCAGTATTCACGAAGCGGATGACATCGAGCAGCGACTTTACGGGATAGACTTCGACGCCACCCACCATGGCCGCCTCTCGGGCATTCAATTCCGGAACGATCAGCCGTGCGATCTTCTTGCCCCGGGCTTCGATGGCAATGGGAAACGCGCCCCGCACCCCGCGAATGCCTCCATCGAGCGAAAGCTCGCCCACGAACAGGCAGTCCGGCACCTCTTTACTTATTAAGCCCTCCATAGGCGCCCAGAATTCCCAGGGCCATGGGCAGGTCGAATCCTGAACCTTCTTTACCGGATGTCGGCAGGCGCCAGATTGATGGTGATGTGGGTGGGGGGAATGTCGTAGCCGCAGTTCTTCAGGGCGGCCCTCACCCGGTCGCGGCTTTCGCGCACCGCCGCGTCGGGCAGTCCGACCGTATGAAAAAAATCTTCATTGGTCTTGATGCCGGAGACGTCCACCTCAACCTCAATGATGCTGGCATCAATGCCATACACTGCTGCGCTTAAGGTTTTATAGAGCATGAGGCTGTGGGCTCGCAGATTGCTGGTTCATCTCCGAGCCACCATGACCAATGAAGATCGGCCGCTGACCTGCACTTCACCCACAATACAAGGCGGTTCGACAAACAGCCGTGACGGTCGTCACAAGAGCCAGTGACGGACGAACCATGCTCAAGAAGACTAGTTTGGGCTGCGAGAACCAAAGTGCCCAACATCCCTCATTGTCTGAGTTCCGGTGGTGAACTAGGATTCAGCTAAACCTGCCTGGAAACCTGCGACTCCCAGCGCGGGTCCCGGCACTGGTGTCGGTAGTTTATGGACGAAGAAGAAGATCAACCTAAACGCCCGTCCCGCCCTCCAGGACATCTGGAAAAAGAAGAAGCCCGGCTGTGGCGGATGGCCCTTGCCTTTCTGGTCTTGCTGGCCACCGGCCTGGCCGCACTCTCCTGGGAGCGGCTGCAGGGCCTTCCTTACCACCTGGGGGCGGTTTCCATTGGCCTGCTGGTGCTGTCGATCCTGTTCGCCGCGTACGTGTATGGACGGCGCCGCGAAGTTTCGGAATTGAAGCACCTGCTGCACGACCTGCACGACCGCGCCGGCGTCACTCCCTCCGACGAACAGCTCGACCAACTGACCCAGGTCATCCAACGCTCCCAGCGAAGTTTCAAGGAGCTCATCGACTCCTTTGACGACGTGGCTTTTGCCTGCTCGCTCGACGGCACCCTGAGGACCGTAAATCGCCGCGTCACCCAAGTGCTGGGCCTCGCTTATACCGACGTAGTGGGGCACAAGATCGATGAGTTCCTGGACGAACCTCTGCGAGGCGAGGTCGAGACCGGCCTCCCGCGTTTTCTGGAAAAACGCCGCTGGTCGGGACTGGTCCGGGCACAGATCAAGAACAACACCCGCGCCTTCTATTTCGATTGCGTATTGAATGCGATCGTCAAGAGTGACGAGGTAGTGGGGATCAGCGCTCTCGCCCGGGACGTGACTGAAGAACGCGAGAAAGAGCGGCGCTTCACTGAACTCTTCGAGACCCTGCAGGAAGGCGTGTACTTCAGCACGCCGGAAGGGAAGTTGCTCGATGCCAATCCCGCGCTGATCCAGATGCTCGGCTGCAGCAGCCGGGACGAGCTTTTATCTCTCGATCCCAGCACGCTCAATCTGGACCCTGGCCAGGGTCCGGTGTTGGGCAGGAGTGCAGACGATCGCGGGAGCGAGCGCAGCCGGGAGCTCACACTGCGGCGCAAGGACGGAACCACCGGCGTCTTTCTCGACACCTCGCGCGCAGTCTGGGACGGGGCGGGCAAGATCATCCGTTACCAGGGCACACTGGTGGACGTTACCGAACGGCGCAAGATGGAGAAAGCGCTGCGCCAGCAAGAAGAGTTTCAACGCTATCTGCTGGAAAGTTTCCCGGACCTGATCCTGGTGGTCGGCCTCGACGGGCGCTACAGCTTTGTCAGTTCACGCATCCGCGATCTGCTGGGCCGCACCCCGGCGGAGGTGATGGGCAAGAAAGTAGATGATGCCGAGCAGGAGCAGTCCGCCGAATTCGTGGCCCTTTACCACGACGTCAGCACGGGGGCAAAGAAGTTCGGCTTCTGCGAGTTTGGGGCCCGCCATCGCGACGGGAGCTGGCGCACCATGAGGGCCAACGCCAGCCCTCTGTTTGACGCCGAAGGCAAAGCCAGCGGGGTGATCGTGTCGGTGCGCGACATCACGGTGGAAAGAAAACTGGAACAGCAGATCATCCAGAGCGAACGCCTGGCCGCCATGGGGCAGATGATCGGCGGCTTCGCCCACGAACTGAACAATCCCCTCACCAGCATCATGGGCGTGGCCGAGCTTCTGCAGGAAGGCGAACAGGCCGAGACCACTCGTAAGCAACTGGTGATGTTGCAACAGCAGGCCCGGCGCGCGGCCGACATCGTGCAGAACCTCATGTACTTCTCGCGTCCCCCAGCCCCGGGAAGAGGTCCCATCAATCTCAGCGAACTGGTGCAGCGTACCCTGCATCTGCATACTTATTCATTAAGGAAAAATAATATTACGGTGGACTATCTGCCAGAGCCCTCCTTACCGGTTATCAATGGCGATTCGCACCAGTTGATGCAGATTTTCCTCAACCTCATCCTGAATGCCGAGCAGGCGATGCGCGAGGCCCGCGATCGCGGCACGCTGCGGATCCGCCTGGAAAAGAGCAATAAGTCGGTTGCCATCACCTTTCTGGACGACGGACCCGGCATCGCCGCCGATGTTCTGCCCAACATCTTCGATCCCTTTTATACGACTAAGCGGCCGGGACGAGGCACCGGTCTGGGTCTGAGTATCTGCAAAGCAATCTTGCGGGAACACGGAGGAGAAATTGAGGCCAGTTCCGGACCGGGGGGCGGAGCCGTATTCAGAGTCACTCTGCCGGTGCCGGATCCTCCTGCGAGTGCGCAATAAAACTCAATGCATGGAGCACGGGCGTCTCGCCCGTCTTTGCAGAGACCACCGAAGGGACGGGCGAGGACGCCGTCCTCCATTGCGAAGGGTTTGGTCGCAAACCTACCGTTCCACCGCCATCGCCACCGCATTTCCCCCACCCAGACAGAGCGCAGCAATGCCGCGATGGACGTTGCGGCGAGTCATCTCATAGATCAAAGTCACGAGCACCCGGGCCCCGCTGGCGCCGATGGGATGTCCGATGGCAACCGCCCCACCATTGACGTTAACCTTGTTCGAGTCCAGGCCAAGCTCGCGCATCACACCCAGAGCCTGCACCGAAAAAGCTTCGTTGAGTTCGTAGAGGTCCACGTCTTCATTTTTCCAGCCGGTCTTTTCCCATATTTTTCGGACGGCATCCACGGGCGCCATCATGACCCACTTGGGATCGATGCCGCTCGTGGCCTGGGCCACGATGCGAACCATGGGCTGCGCACCCAGCTCTTTCGCCCGCTTCGCACTGGTCACGACCAACGCCGCCGCGCCATCGTTCACCCCTGGAGCATTCCCGGCCGTTACCGTGCCGTCTTTCTTGAACGCGGGCTTCAGTGAACGCAGAACTTCGATGGTGGTGTCTTCGCGGGGAGACTCGTCCTTGTCGAAAATCACGGGTGCCCCACCTTTTTTCTTGGGGGTGAGCTCCACCGGAACAATCTGCGACTTGAAACGGCATTCCTTGATCGCAGCCAGCGCCTTGCGATGAGAGTTGAGCGCGAACTCGTCCTGCTCCTCGCGCGTGATGCCATATTTTTCCGCAACGTTCTCGCCGGTGACGCCCATGTGGTAGTTGTTGTAGATGTCCCATAGCCCGTCGTTCACCATGGAATCGACAATCTGCGCATTGCCCAGGCGATATCCCTTGCGCGCTTGTGGCAGAAGATAGGGCGCATTGGTCATCGATTCCATGCCACCGGCGACGACCATCGAACTGTTCTCCGTCTGAATGGCTTGCGCGGCGAGTGCGACTGCTTTGAGTCCGGAGCCACAAACCTTGTTGACGGTCATGGCACCCACTTCCGGAGGCAGTCCGCCGAAGATTGCTGCCTGGCGCGCGGGATTTTGTCCCAATCCGGCAGAGACGACGTTGCCCATGATGCATTCGTCCACTTGTTTCGGGTCGAACCCGGCCCGCTTTACCGCCTCGCGGACCACGATGGCGCCCAGTTGCGTGGCGCTCAGATCGGACAGGCTCCCCTGGAATTTTCCCACCGGTGTGCGACAGCCGGAAATGATGACGACCTCGTCGTAAGCAGCCATTTATGTGCTCCCCGCGATGATTTCCCGTCTTCAATTATAGATGCGCGACCGGTCACAAGGATTGAAATTCGCCGCCGCTCCGCCACCCGGAGAGTGCATCCGGGAAGATGCGCTGGCCTCCTTCTGGATTTCGCGCGGGCGAGAAATTGCGACTCACGGGACAACTTTGACCTCCCAAAACTTCGGCGACGCTGCGTGCATCTGAGAAATTCTCTTCGCAAACCCTCTCAGGTGACTTTGGTTCACCGGTCGCATGCGCGCGCGAGCATCATTTTTTTCTTGACATCACTTTTTATTGACTCTATACATTCAAATAGTTGCAACGGACGATCGTTGCTATAGCAAGTCCATGAAAAATGGAAAGGGAGAATAGAACCATGGCAACCAAGAAAAAGGCAAAGAAGAAAAAGAAGCACTAAGAGAAGTATCAGCATGCAGCAAACCGGGGACGCGGAAGCGTCCCCTAAGTTTTTCTGGCCCGGGAATTCCTCTCACGTACATCCCTGTCATCCTGAGCGGAGAAATGCGATTCGCTTGCGCGAATCGCATTTCGCAGTCGAAGCACCCCTACCCGCTCGGTAAACTTTGCTCGTGCGGATTTCCGCTCGCGAACGGAACAACCCGCCATGCCGGTCCCGCAAACTATAGAGATCCTTCGACTCCAAAGCTGCTTCGCAACGCGAAGCAGCTACTCCGCTCAGGATGACAGCGTTCGCGGCTGGCAGCTATCGTTGCCGCGCGGTAGCGGCTTTGTCCTTCGGCGAGTGTTCCTGCAACTGCTTCTCGGTGGCGGGGCACAGATTGCGATAGGCGCAGAATTTACAGTAGAAGCCGGTCTTAGGCTGGAATTTACCGGCCGCGACGTCTTCCGAAACTTGCTGCACTCGGCTCTTCGCCGCTTCCAGCTCAACGTCGCTGCGCCGGGTAACGACCGCGCTGTTCCCTTCCAGGTTATAGAGCACCAGGCGGTCAGCCTGATATCCCCACTTTTCGCGCGCTGCCATGGCGTATATGGAAAGCTGCAGGCTTTCGTCGGAATCTTCCTGGGATTGCGCTCTGCCGGTTTTGTAGTCCGTGATCACGACCCCGCCGCCCGGCAACCGGTCGATGCGGTCGATGCGCCCTACGACGGTCACCTCGCCTACCTTCACATCGAAGAATTCCTCGGTGTGCAACACCTGGGGTACGGGAGCGCGCCGGAATGCGATCAGAAAATCTTTTAACTGCTGCACTCCCTGCGCCTCGTAGAGGTCATGCTGGTAACGGTCCTGCATGCCGGCCTGGGCGAGATCGTCGCAAAAGAACTGGATTAGCTCGTCGTCAGCCATGGGGCGTTCCAGGCGGACGGAGTCGTAGTAAGCACGCAATACGCGATGCATGACCGCGCCATACTGCATGGCGGCGGGAACTTCGTCGGGAATTTTCCACTCCCGTTCCAGCTTGAACTGCAGCGGACAGGTTTCATAAGTCTGCACCGCGCTGGCGCTCAGCCGGGAGTGCAGGCTGGCGGAGGGCGGCAAGGCCAGCCATTGGTTGGTACGCGTCATGGTTGCCGGAGCCGCAGCCTCAGCAAACATATCAGTCTGGAAACCGCGGGCAGGGGCTTGTACCAACCAGCGGCGCAGGCTTGTGTCCTTCAGCAGATCACGCAGGAACCCTGCCGGAGTGAGGTCTTTTTTTCCAGTCCCCTTCTTGGCATAGATAGTGAGCGAGTCCCGCGCCCGGGTCATAGCAACATAAAACAGGCGTCTCTCTTCCTGCTGGCACAACTCCTTGTCATCACCCTGGGCAATCGAGTCCTTGTCGTACAGCTCCCGGGGCAACTCAATCAGGGCTTCCTGATAATTCAACGGAAAAGAGCCGGAGTTGGCGCGAAGGATGAACACGTGGGGAAACTCCAGCCCTTTGGCGGCGTGTGCCGTCATAAGAGGGACCGCATCATCGTCGCTCGACGAAAGCGCAATCACTCCGCGGGCTTCCCTGAAGTATTCGAGATAGTCGAGCAGCTCGGCAATCTCGCCGGTTTTCGTGATTGCTTTTTTCTCCCATTCGCTCACGAAGTCGAGGACCGCCTGCAACACTCTTGAATCGCGATTCAAAGCAAAATCGCGCACCAGGATGTTCACTGCGGCACGGCCTTTGGCGCCGGCGGCGGCAATGTTGGCCCGAGTCTGTCGCACCCGCTCCAGAACCGCTTGGCCACCCTCGATCTGGGAAAGCACCAGCGCGATGGCCGATGTGCCGGCATCGCGGGGAAGAGACTTGATGCCGGAGCGCAACTTCTCCGGATCGATGGCAAACTGCGACAAGGCCGCAATTCGAAACAGGCTGGCGCCATCCGCGTCCGAGACCACCGCACCCAGACAGGCGAACAGGTCGCGCGCCTCGGGCGTATCCATCACATCCATGTTCTCGATGCTGAATGGGATGCCTTGCCGCACCATCTCCGCAGCCAGCTGATCGCGATTCACATGGGTGCGATACAGGACGGCACAGTCGCTCCAGCGGCAACGCAACTTATGGCGCACTTCGCGCAGCTTCGTGATCACCTCGCCCGATTCCGTGTCCTTCGTGTCCAGCACGACCGCTTCCACCGGCATCCGCAGCAGCTCCCTTCCCGCACCCGCTGCATCTTCCTCGCGGGCTGAAACCAGGACGGAACGCTGGTAGGAGGTGGAACCGCGTCCCGCGTCGAACACGTTAGGGTTTTTCGAGATGTGGGCGAAGGCGCTGTGCAGAATCGGCGACAGCGAACGCCGGTTTTTCTCCAGCTTGATCACCTTTGCGCCCGGAAAGTGGCGTTGAAACAGGACAAAGGCAGCGCTCGAGGCCCCGCGAAAGCGATAGATGGCCTGGTCCGGATCTCCCACCGCGAAGACGTTGCGTTCCGCTCCCGCAAGTTTTTGCAGCACCTTGACCTGGGCGAAATTGACGTCCTGAAACTCGTCCACCAGGATGAAGCGGGCGCCGACACGGCTCGCCATTTCATCGTCCCGCTGCAGCAGGCGGTGGGCATTCGTGATCATGTGGCCGAAGGTGCCCAGGTTGTCTTCCTGCAGCATGCGCTCCACGGTGGTAAATACCCCGGCAATTTCGCGGCACCGTCCCACGACCTCTTCGTCCGAGAGGGTGTCAGCATCTTTTGACTTGCTCACCCGCGGGATGGGCATTTCGCCGCGCTCCAACCTCTGGACGTATTGCTCGTATTGTTCGGGGCTGACGAGTTCGTCGTGGCAGTGCCGGAAGAAGGCCAGCAAGTCATCGAAAAACTTGCTCAGCCTGGCGGCGCGAATGTAGTAGTTCAGGTTCAGTTCGCGGATGCGGCGGCGGAGATAAATCCACAGGTCCTGATCGTCCACCACCCCGAACTTCCTGCCGCTCTGGTTGAGGAGAGCGTTGCAGTAATCGTGAAAGGTGGCGAGCCGGAGGCCGGAGAGGTTGGTCCCGCGCAACTCCTCCTGCACCCGCTGCCGCATCTCCTGCGCGGCATTCTTGGTGTAGGTGACAGCGAGGATTTCGTCGGGCCGGGCGTGTCCCTCGCGGACCAGATGGGCGATGCGTTTGGTGAGGACGGTAGTCTTCCCTGTGCCCGCGCCGGCGATGACCAGCACCGGCCCGTGGACATGTTCAATAGCGTCGCGCTGGCGCTCGTCAGGCTCGAACGCCTGGGCACGTGAGTTGGGTCTTGCTACTGCCACTGAGCAGGAGGATATCAGAGAAGCTTGAGGATTATTAATCAGTGTCGGCCAGTTCGGCCAGGGCAATGGCGGTAGCCGCGATGGCGGCGGTTTCAGCCCGCAAAATGGTGTTTCCCAAAGATGCCGCGATCCAGCCAGCCCCGGCAAACAACTTCAACTCCGATTCGCTCCAACCGCCTTCGGGACCAAACGCCAGCGTTGTTTCACCCGCTTCGCCTTTCGCCTGCAAAGCATCTTTCAGCATGACCTGTTCCTCAGACTCTGCCAGGACGATGCGAGTCCCGTCGCACGACTTCAAAAACTCCTTAAGCGCCACCGGCTTCGAAATTTCCGGCACCGAGGCCCGCCGCGACTGCTCAGCGGCCTGGCGCGCGATGCGCTGCCAACGCTCTACGCGCTGCTGGGCGGCCCTGGCGAGATGGGCCTCGGTGCGCTGTGCGACCACGGGAGCAATTCGACTGGCACCGAGTTCCACGCACTTTTCAATGGCCCACTCCATGCGATCAAATTTGAAGACGGAGAGAACGACGGTCAGGTTAAGAGCGGACGGGAGAGAAACAACTTCGCCGAGCTCAAACTCGACCCGATCATCCGCGATGCGGGTAATACGCCCGCGGCGGAGAAGTTCACCGGCCGCAATGTCAAATTCCTGTCCGATCCGTCCGCGCAGAACCTGCGTGAGATGCCGGGCGTGCGCACCAACCAGAGCAGCGCGATTGCCGGAGACTTCGTCGGCGATCCAGCGGCGGCGGGTCATGTGGATACGGCCTTCGCCATTGCCAATACTCCATCTGTCATCCTGAGCGGAGTACGTCCGCTCGCTTGCGAGCGGACGCACGGAGTCGAAGGATCCCTTTCCGCGAAACAGCGCTCTCTCGTCAGGCTTAATTCAAGAGCCAGAAAACCCCGAACATATCGGCCTCGGACTCGCTATAGGGGTCCTTCGACTGCGTGGCTGCTTCGCGAGGCGAAGCAGCCACTTCGCTCAGGATGACACTCACAGGATGACACTATCCGAAGATGTCTTTGACCTTGCCCAGCAAGGTACGGCGTTGGGGACGGTTTTCCACCCGGGTGAGGCTTTCGAGTTCGAGCAACAACTCGCGTTGGCGTTTATTCAGCTTGCCCGGAGTCTGCACCCGTATTTCGACGAACAGGTCGCCTTTACCATGGCTGTTGAGAATGGGCACGCCCTTGCCCTTGATGCGTAGTGTCGTGCCTGACTGGGTACCGTCGGGCACTTTCAGAATATGTTCCCCTTCGAGGGTCGGAACGTTGATTTCCGCGCCCAGGGCGGCCTGGGTGAACGAGACCGGGATGACGCAGTGCAGATCGTTCCCCTCCCGCTCGAAGAAGGGATGCTCTTTCACGTGCAGCACTACATACAGGTCGCCCGGGGGACCGCCGTGCAGCCCGCCCTCTCCGTAACCGGTGAAGCGAATGCGAGTGCCATCTTCCACTCCGGCGGGAACTTTTGCGTCCACCGTCCGCTGCCGCAGCACCCGGCCTTCGCCTTTGCACTTGGCACAGGGATCCGTGACCACGCTGCCCGTGCCCTGGCAGGTGGGGCAGGTGCGCGCAATGCTGAAAAAACCCTGCTGGTAGCGGACTTGTCCGCGGCCATTGCAGGAGCGGCAGGTGATGGGCGCTTTGCCGGGGGCCGCGCCTGAACCTCGGCACTCTTCGCAGGTCTCATGGCGTCGCACCGTGACTTTGGCTTCGGTGCCGAAGACCGCGTCTTCGAATTCCATGTTGATGTCTTCGCGCAGGTCAGCCCCGCGCTGGGTGCGGCTGCGGCGACGCGTTCCTCCGCCAAAAATCTCTCCCAGGCCGAAGAAGTCGCCGAAAATATCGCCCAGGTCGGTGGGGTCAAAGCCTGCACCTGCGCTTCCGCCCAGGCCGGCGTGACCGAAGCGGTCATAGACGCTGCGCTTTTCCCCATCCGCCAGCACGGCGTAGGCCTCGCTGCACTCCTTGAATTTCTCTTCCGCGTCAGGATTGTTGGGATTGCGGTCGGGATGGAATTGCAGCGCCAGCTTGCGATAGGCGCTCTTGATCTCCTGCTCGGTGGCGGCGCGGGTCACGCCCAGAACCTCGTAGTAGTCGCGTTTTCCGTTACTCGTCAGAATGGCCTTTCCTCTAATCCTTTCCGGCTCTCATTTCTCGGACTAAATCGGGTTCAGTGCCTGGGATTACGCGCGACCCTCACCATCGAAGGACGAAGCAGGCGGTCTTTCAACTTGTAGCCGCGCTGAAGCTCTTCGAGTACATGATGGTCCTCGATTTCCCCAGTGTCCACCATTTCGATCGCCTGGTGAAGATGAGGATCAAAAGGTTCACCCTTCGCCGGAATGGGACGCAGTCCGAGTTTAGCCAGCGCATCCAGCAATTGTTTGTAGATGAGTTCCACTCCGCCGCGAAATTCCGACTTGTCAGAAGCGCTGGTCTGCAGCGCGCGCTCGAAACTGTCCAGGGTGGGTAGCATCGCCTTGAGCGCGTCGGTGACAGCAAACTCGCGGAACTCCTGTTGTTCGCGGGCGGTGCGCTTGCGAGCGTTCTCGAACTCGGCCTGAAGCCGAGCCAGGCGGTCGAGCAGCGCGTCCCGCTCTGCTTTTAGCTTGTCGTATTCAGCGGGGGCACCCGCACCCTCACGGGCGCCTTCTGCCGCGGGCAGTTCGTGCTCCGGATCCAGTTCCACAGGATCGGCTTCAGATTTTCCGTTTCCTCTTGCCATATCCTCACTCAGATTCGTTCAATATTTTGTCAAACAGGCGGGCAATGTAAGACACCGCCGTCATGGTGTGCTGGTAGTCGATGCGCGTCGGTCCAATGACGGCCAGCGATCCCATCACGTCCTCCCCCACCCGAGCGGGCGCACCGATGAGCACAAAATTCCTCATCGAAGGCAAAGCCTCGTCCAGCCCGATTACAACTCTGACGGCTTCCTGCTTGGCGTCGAGATACGCCCCCAGGAGTTCAACGATTTTCTGTTTTTCTTCCAGGGTGTGCAGCAGCTCTTGCAGACGTTGCCGGTCCTGCTCGCCGGTCACCAGATTGGATGCTCCCTCAACGAAAACGACTTGTGCGCTTTCGTCGGCGGTTAGGGCCCCTTGCCGGTAGAGCTGCTCCACGGATTGCATCAGCCGATCGTACTCGCTGCGCTCCTGTTCGAGACGGCGCGCCAGTTCAGCCCGCATCGCCTCCATGGTCCAGCCGCGAAAATTCTCGTTGATAAAGCGGGCGGCCGCGTCCAGATCAGCCTGCGGAAGGTCAAGACGCAGTACGCGGTCCCGCACCAGGCCAGATCGCGTCACCAGCACAGCCAGGACTTTCTGATCACCCAGCCGGGAAAAGTACACATGTTCAAGCGCATTCTTGGGCCCGCCCGCGGCAACCGTAATTCCGACGTTGTGCGAAATCAGGGAGAGCACATGCGAAGTGCGTTCCATGAACTCCTGCACGTCGGAAACCCCATGCAGCGAATCCTTAATAATGCCCTGATCTTCCTGCGAAAGGCTTGCCCTGCCCGTAAGTTGTTCTACGTAATAACGATACGCCTCTGAACTGGGGACGCGGCCGGCGGAAGTATGGGGCTGCTCGAGGTATCCGGCATCGGCCAGATCGGCCATTACGTTGCGAATGGTGGCCGGACTCAGTCCTTCCCGGTTCGAACGCGCCAGGGTACGAGAGCCCACCGGATCACCGGTGGCAATAAAGGTCTCCACAATCGCGGTTAGAATCTCGCGTTCCCGTTCCCCGATTGGTGGTCCAGGCGGCATATTAAGTACTTTTAATCCAAAAACTTAGATTAGCAAACCCAACAATATTCCAGTGTCGATTCTAGGAAGCGCCGCCCCCCCTGTCAAGGCTTAGCACTCTGAGGCGTGGAATGCTAATGTGTGGGCGCCGGCGTCCCGCCCGTGCAACTGCTGGAGGAGCGGGGGGATGCCTGCCTGCCTGCAAAATGGGGATACTAGGGGATACTAGGGGATACTAGACGACCATGGTCTCATTCACCCGGCGGTGGTTGCTGAAAGTCGGTGCAGTGGTTGGCGGGTCGAGCACTCTTGCTGGCTGGTTCCCTTTTCTCAACCTTACTTCAACGAATATGCTCAAGGCAGACCAACAAACCAAAATGAAAACGAAACCTCACATCGCGGTGATCGGGGCAGGCGCATTCGGCGGATGGACGGCGCTCTACCTACTGCGCCGCGGTGCGCGCGTTACGTTAATAGATGCCTGGGGTCCGGGTAACTCTCGCGCATCGTCGGGGGGCGAGACGCGTGTGATTCGCGGAACCTATGGACCAAACCAGCCCTATACCAAGATGGCCGCGCGGGCCATGCAATTGTGGAAAGAGAATGAGAAGCGCTGGAACCTGAAACTCATGCACCAGACCGGGGTCCTGTGGATGGTCACCGCAGGCGACGACCACTTCGAGCGCGAGTCTTTGCCGCTACTGCGCGATGCCGGGATCGCATATCAGGAACTTTCAGTCCGGGAGATGGCGAAGCGTTGGCCGCAGATTAATCTGGAAGCGGTGCACTGGGGAATTTACGAGCCGGAAGGCGGATTTCTTACAGCGCGGATTGCGTGTCAGGCGGTCCTGGATGGATTTCTCGCGGAAGGCGGCGCATACCGCCAGGCGGCCGTGGCACAGCCTGATCTCGACCATGGCAAATGGGATAGCCTGTCGCTTTCCGATGGCTCGATGCTCGCGGCCGATCAGTATGTCTTCGCCTGCGGGCCGTGGCTTGGCAGATTGTTCCCTGAAACCATTGGCAGTCGTATTCGGCCCACTAAGCAGGACGTATTCTTTTTTGGCGCGCTCGCCGGAGACGACCGCTTCACCGACGCCAGGTTGCCGGTCTGGGCCGACCATCGCGAGCGCTTCATCTATGGCATTCCTGGGAATGATGGGAGAGGCTTCAAAGTCGCCGATGATACTCGCGGGCCCGAATTTGATCCTACGTCAGGGGAGAGGACAATCAGCGCGGCGGGACTCAAATCCGTCCGGGACTACATCGCCTTCCGTTTTCCCGCCCTGAAAGATGCTCCATTGCTCGAGTCGCGCGTCTGCCAGTACGAGAACAGCCCGGACAATAACTTCATCATCGACCGGCACCCTGCGCGCGCAAATGTATGGCTGCTCGGAGGCGGATCGGGACATGGATTCAAACACGGTCCGGCTCTGGGAGAGGTGGTCGCGGGATGGGTGCTGGAACACAACGACCCGGATCCAATGTTCCGGCTGGGCAGATTTGGCAAGTAGAAGACAGCGCGACATCTTCCTGTCGTCTCACGCGAAAAAATCTGATCTAGGCTGCATCTTCAGTTGCGTCGTATGGCTTGGAGCCGCCGAAGAGACTTTTCCACGAATCATCGAGCTCAGTCCACCGCCGATGTTCCAGCCAGCAGCAGCACTCGGTTTCAGTGACGTGCAAAATGCCGTGCCCCTTCTGGCACAGCAATTCTATTCCCGCCCAGCCCAATAGCAGGCAGCCGGAATCGCCGACTCGGCTTGGAAACACAAGCCGATGCATGCATTTCCGGCAACGACCCTGTTGATCATCAAAGGACCACCAGAGAACAACCATGCAACTCAAAGTGAATATCCACAGGGATGCAGATTGCAGAGGGAATGTGATTCTGCTTGTGCGAATTGCATAGGGGGCGGGAGCGAATTCAATTGCAGCTGTGAGGACACTTAGAAGCAGGATCAAGGTCTTGGCTGCAAGAAACGACCACCAACGGCAGGGCGCGACTCTTCCTGCGCCCGATGAGCCCAGATGCATCCGCCCGGGCCATAAGAAAGCAGAAGTGACCACTAACACAAGACTCAGCGAAAATATGTACAAAAGCAGGGGCGCACGAATTCTTTCTTGAACTCGCCAGATTTCCACGTCGAAACCTACGGGCGGGTCGGGGGTATTTTCTGTTGCCAGTCGCTCGAGAAGAGATTCGGCCTCCTGTTCTCCGGCCCCTTGCCGCAGACGTGCCACCACACCCACATGGGCCTTCGGGCCGACCGAACCTCCGCCCAACAACCGCCAGATGCCCACGTCCTGCGAAGGGAACCAGAATCCTTCAGGTAATACCCCGAGGACAACTGCTTCCCTGTTGTTCAGGTGTATTTTCTGCCCTACAATTTTCGGGTTGGCGCTGAACCGACGTTGCCATGTGGAGTAACTAAGCGCAACGCAGTTGGAGCAACTCTGATCATCCTTCGGAAGAAACGTGCGACCCAACTTCGCTTGCACTGCAAAAACAGCGAAGAAGGTGTCTTCAACCTGTACGGATGACACGGTAGAGCTTCGATCCACGGTCTTCAGGATCTCTTGCCTGGTTTCCCAATCATAGCTTGCAATCTCATCGAATACCCTAGCGTCGCTCCTCCAGACCTTGACCCACGAATAGGGAATAGGCCATTCGGATGACTCCACCCTCGCTGTCCGCGAAACCGTGACTACACGGTCCCCTATCGAATACGACTCCGGAAAAAGAATTGACCTTGTACGTGGCAGCAGGCCGCTACTGATCGCAACCAGGACGAAGATGCTAAACGATACAACGAGACATGCGCTGGCAGATCGACTCAGATCTCGCATGTTCCGTTCCAAGTCTTTTCGGTTTAGTCGAAACCACGCAGCATCCCGAAACGCCCCCCAACAGCGCAACCGCAATTGACTTCTGTACTTCGTGCTTGGCGATCCCTCTTGCGAAATCCGGTTCCAATGATGCGCGACTTCTGCTTCCCATTCCTGGAGCCATTGCCGACGCAACGCCGATGGAACGATCCAGCTCGCCGCTCTCAAGATGAAATGGCATTGGTGAAGGGTCGACAGCATCGGATGCGATTTCATACCCGGCTCCTTGCGCGTGGCTGTGCCTTGTCTCTCGGCGCGATCTGGCTTAGCAACGGATAGCGTCGAAGCGCTTCTTCCAAGGCCGCATTTCCCAGGCGGGTCAACCGGTAATACTTGCGCGCAGGACGCTGCGGGGCTGACTGTTCTTCCTCCCAACTAGACTGCACCCAGGCTTCGCGTTCGAGCCGCCGGAGAGCTGGATACACGGTCCCGCTGGGTAGGCCAGTGACATCCATGATGTCGAACCCATAGCGATATCCCCTGCTGATGATGTGGAGGATGAGACCCGAGGTGTGGGACAGCTTCAAGGGGGCATTCATCGTGGCTATGTAGAATTCTACTCCGACACACCGAAACTGTGCTAATGTAGATATCTACATAGGTCCACCCAGTTTAGGAGGAACCAGCAAATGTACACATCTCACTGGATGAAGCTTTGCAACTCATGGGCACTCAGGGAAGAACTGGCCGCATTGATCGTCCTCAGCGCGATCATTTTCCCGATGCATATTGCTCTCGCGCAGGGTGCGAAGCCCAACTTCTCCGGCTCCTGGTTTCTCGACAAGGAGAAGAGTGATTTTGGCGGGATGCCCGCGCCGGAGAGCTTGTCTGAAGTAATCGAACACCACGAACCGAAAATTGTTATCACCACAACCACCAAACAATCCGGAAGCGAGGACCAGCGTGTTGTCCGGTTCACGACGGATGGACAAATGAGTTCGCAGGGCACCCGGTGAAAACTACAACCCACTGGGACGGAGATAAATTGGTCACCGTCGTACAGGACCAGGCCGGAATGCAGTTCACTGAGACCAGGGCGCTTTCGGCAAACCGAAAGACTCAAACTGTCACTCTGGACTCCGGGATGGGTCAACAGAAATTGGTCATGACGAAAAAGTGAGTGGGGAAGCACCGGCGTGAGACGGAACGGTTGTCGTCAACGGGGCTGTAGCTTACGGAGGCGCGGATGAAGCATCTGTGTTTTTTTCTCCTGTTCTCGGCGAGTCTCTACCCAGCAAGTGCGCAAGAGCAGATTAAACCTCAAGACGCAGGCAATGCGATTATCAGTGCATTTGCGAACCATTCAATTGTGATGCTCGGCGAGGTGCACGGTAACAAACAAGAATACGAATTCCTGCGCAGCCTGGTGTCTTCGCCGTATTTCACGGACCGAGTAAACGATCTAGTGTTGGAGTACGGAAACTCCCTTTATCAGGAGACCGTCGACCGCTACGTTGCCGGCGAACGAGTCCCCATGGAAGAAGTCCAAAAGGCTTGGCGTAACACGACTGCGATCGGCCCCCCTTCTCCGGTCTACAGTTGGTTCTATCAGGCCGTACGGGAAGCGAACCGGAAACTCCCTCAAAACCACCGAATGCGGATTCTCCTCGGCGACGTCTACATAGATTGGAATCACGTGAAAACTCGTGAGGACTTGGGCCCCTTCATTGCCAACCGTGACCCATACTACGCGAGCGTTGTCAAAGATCAGGTCATTTCAAGGCGTCGACGGGCTCTGCTGATTATGGGCTTCCCTCATTTTCTTCGCTCACCCACCGGACCGGGGCTCATCGAGAAAGAGCTACGCGCAGCAGGGGCGACAACGTTCGTGATTGTCGCGGGTACAAATATAGTCGGGGGGTACGATGATCTGGACAAGCGCTTCGATTCGTGGACATTCCCCTCCATCGCCCTACTCGGCGACAGTTGGGTCGGTCAGCTGCCTGCGCTGCCTGTAATCACAGGTGGTACGACGCCTCCGACTGCCGACGGCGTTAGACTGGAAGATGTGGCGGATGCAGTGCTCTATCTAGGACCACGAAACAGCTTGACCCAATTGCATACGACGCGAGCCGATCTTCAGGGCACCACCTATGGCAAGGAGATCGATCGGCGACTAGAGATCATGTTTGGCACACGAGTTGATGTTGTGTCTGAGAAAACGGAAAGTCCCCAGTTCCCTCGAAACTCTGGCCCACCGCCTCCGTTGCCGCCCCCACCGAAGAGCATCCATGACCCCTTGCCCCCGAAGCCAGATCAACGATGACAGAAGAGGTTCAAATCCAGGCGACTGTTACTGAATCTGAATCACGCTCTCGCCCGCGTTGGCTTTGATCTCATCCACCCGGGTCACCACTTTGCGGGCGAAGTCGTAGAGAGATTTCCCGGATGGGGAGTTTTCCCCAGCGAGGACTGTAGGTCGGCCGCTGTCGCTCGCCTTGCGAATGTCGGGATCGAGCTGGACTTCACCCAGATACGCGACTCCAAACTGGCCTGCCGTTTTCTCCGCGCCGCCGCGGGAGAAAATATCCGTCTGATGGTTGCAGTGCGGGCAAACGAAGTAACTCATGTTCTCGACCATGCCTACCAGGTCCACCTTCATCTGGCGGAACATCTCGATGGCCTTGCGCGCATCCTGCAGAGAGACATCGGAAGGAGTGGAAACCACGATCGCTCCGGTCAACGGAACGGTCTGAATCAACGACAGCGCCACATCTCCGGTGCCCGGCGGCAGATCGACAACCAGGTAGTCCAGCTCTCCCCAAACCACCGAACCCAGAAACTGCTTGATGATGGAATGCAGCATGGGGCCGCGCCAGATGAGAGGCTTGTCGCCGGGATTCAAAAATCCGACCGAGATGACTTTGAGGCCGTGAGCTTCAAGCGGTTCGATGCGGTTGTCCCCGAGAACCTTCGGTTGAGCATTGAGGCCGAGCATCAGGGGGACATTGGGGCCGTAAACGTCGGCATCGAGCAGGCCCACCTTGTGTCCCAGCTTGGACAAAACGATTGCCAGATTGACTGCGAGCGTGGTCTTGCCCACCCCGCCTTTGCCGGAACCGACGGCGACGATAGCGCCCACACCGGGCAAGGGCTGCGGAGATGGCGGTTGCTGTTGCTGTCCGGGACGGGGGGGGAGTTGTGAACTCATTCCAAGATTATACGGGAACCAGAGAAGCGAGTTGTCAGAGGCCAATTCTCAGTTATTAGTTCTCAGTTGTCAGTTCACACTGCCAAATATCCTCCATCCACCGGGAATGTCGTCCCGGTCACCCATGACGATTCGTCGCTGGCGAGATACACCGCCAGACCTGCCATGTCATCCGGCTGGCCGAGACGTCCGATAGGATGCACGCTGATTCGTTCCCGCCGCACCGCATCCGGATCCACAGTTGTCTTCAGGTACGCAGCGCTCAGTTCCGTCTCCACAAACGAGGGGCAAATGGCATTTACGCGGATATTTTCGTGGCCGTGATCAATGGCCATGCACTTGGTGAGCAAGACCACTGCGCCCTTGGAGGCCGCGTAGGCCGCACGGTTGCGCGCGCCATTGATTCCCAGTACCGACGCGACGTTGATGATCGAGCCCCCGCCGGCCCTGCGCAAGTGCGGCAGCACGGCGCGCGAGAGCAGCCAGAGTCCGCGAACGTTGATGTTGAAGGTCTCATCCCACTGCGCCTCGGTGATCTGTTCCGCGCTGCCGGGGTGAAGAATCCCGGCGTTGTTGACCAGGGCATTGATTCCACCGAACGCCTTTACCGTTTCCACGAGGACGTGATCAATTTCATGCCGCTTCGAAACGTCGGCGGCAACTGCTATTGCACATCCTTCCGCTTCGCGGGCCATAGCTTCCACTCGATCTTTGCGGCGTCCCACCAGGACCAAGCGAGCGCCTTCGCCAATCATGGCTATCGCGATCGCGCGGCCGATACCGCTTCCGGCACCGGTCACAATAGCGATCTTGTCTTTCAGGCGAGAGTTCATAGGGATACGGGTGTCCGGTCGAGAAACATCGGGAATGATGGTGAACCGCGTATACCCTACTGTCCGGCGACGCGCTTGCGTTCGATCTCCAGGCGCCTGATCTCACGCCTGCGTCCGGCATCTTCGTAGCGGCGCCTCTGCTCGTCGGTTTCAGGAACTACCGGCGGCACCGGAAGATGGCGGCCGGCGGCGTCCACGGCGACGAACGTCAGGTAGGCCGAGCTCACGTGCTCACAATGATCGAGAATATAGTTCTCCACCCAGACTTTCACTCCCACCTCCATCGAAGTACGGTACACGCGATTCACCGAGGAGCGCAGAATGACCAGGTCGCCCACGTGCACCGGTACCTTGAAATCAAGATGATCGATGGAAGCCGTGACCACGTAGTTGCGCGAATGACGATGCGCAGCCATGGCGGCGGCCAGATCAATCCAGTGCATCAGGCGCCCGCCCAGCAGCGCGCCTAGCACGTTCGAATCGTTGGGCAGAACAATTTCCGCCATCTCTGATTGCGAGTCGCGGACAGGTCTGGGCAATACCAGATCTTCGCTGGTCGTCATAAAACGCTCTGGGTCATGAGCCCTCGCTCATGGTTGACTCCGTTGTGACCGATTGAATCCTGCGCTGCAAATAGGCGTAAACGTAACACTCCGCCATCTTCTGGATACGCGCGTCGGAATGCGGCGAGATCCACTGGCTCCGCTCCACGTCGTATTCGAGAGTGCCATGCGTTGCGGGGCGATGCCCAGTCTCGCATACGAACCACAGCTGCAGCCGGGAGCCTTGGTCGCGGGCAATCGAGAAACGGAGGGCATCGCAGTGGCGCTCGGCCGGCAGCCGCGAACACTTCGCGGCATACCCCAGGTTGCAGAATTCGTGCAGCTCCTGGTCGGAAGGCCGGGTACCCTCGTGGCCAGGGGCGGAACAATGTCCACCCCACCCCCCACCCAATGGCAGGCGCGAAGGATGCAGCCATGCTCCATCCAATCTCTGTACCGGCATGAAGAAAGGGCACGCCAAAATCTGGGCCTCCGGTTGCGTGATGGTCATTGTATCCATCCGGGTGGTCACTCGCCAGTGCTGTAGTAATCTGATGTCTGAGCCAGAAGCCAGAAGCTGGAAGCCAGAAGCTTTTTCCCATGAACCGCATCGCTTTGCTCACCGAAGTTCTTTCGCAGAATCCAGCGGACGCCTTCGCCCGTTATGGCCTCGCCATGGAATATTCGAACGCAGGAGATGTCGAACGGGCGCTGGAGGAATTTGCCCGGCTTCTGGCGGCCCATCCGGACTATACCGCGGGCTACTTTATGGCTGCCCAGACGCTGGCAAAAGCTGAACGCAAGGAAGAAGCCCGGAAAATGCTGCTGGATGGCATTGCGTCGGCGAAGAAAACCGGCAACGGCCATGCCCAGGCCGAAATGGAAGGCATGCTGGCCGAGTTGGAATAAGTGCCGTTGTGGGTCGGACACTCCTGTCCGACGCCTTTGTTTTTGATTTCAAAGAGTGCAAAAACAAAGTCAAAGGCGTCGGACAAGGCCTGCCCTGAGCGAAGTCGAAGGGAGTGTCCGACCCACGCTGGCAGTCTTAGTCCACTCGCCGGGACATTCTTATCATGCTTCGTTCCACGAGCGCCGGAAACAACTGATAGGCCTTGATGGCCAGATGCATGGGCCAGGGGACTACGACCTCCCGCTTCTGCTTCAGGTAGCCGCGCAGCACAGCGTGGGCCACACGCTCGACGCTGATTCCCCGGACCGACGCCGGCCGCACCGTCTTGGCCTCCCTCCCCTTGATTGCGTTAGCGCCGAAGTCGGTGCGCACATATCCCGGGCACACGGTCAGCACATGAATTCCAGAACCCTTGAGTTCCACATTGGCTGCCTTGCCAAAAGCGTTCATGGCAAACTTGGTAGCGCTGTAAACGGCATGGAACGGAAGCGGAATGTGCCCGGCAACACTCGATATATTGATAATCGTTCCCGAACCTTGCTGCTTCATTACCGCCAGGGCAGCCTGCATGCATTCGACCGTTCCGAAGAAATTAGTGTCGAAGGTTTCATGCAGGGCATTCATATCCACACTGGCAACTGTATCCAGGAGCCCGTGTCCCGCGTTGTTGACCCAGATATCGATGCGTTGAAAATGATGCAGGGTGAGGCTGATGACGCGGTCGATCTCCTCGCGGTTGCGAACGTCGCAGGAAAGCGCCAGCGTGTTTTCGGTATGACCGATGCGGCCACGGGCAGCTTCGGCACGGGCCGCGTCCCGCGACAGCAAGACCACGCGGGCTCCCTCATTCACAAATAGTTGGGCGATGCCTTCTCCGATGCCCATCGAGGCGCCGGTGATCACCACACCTTTCCCCGATACACTAATCTGACTGGCATTCATCTTACGTTTCCCGTTTTACTCTGCGATCTTTGCGACAACTTTGCAGCTCCTGCGGTAAAAATCTTTTGAGCGCACAGGTCGCCAGGGACTCGCCAAAAGCAGTAAGAGACCCGACGATTTCAAATCCGCCGCCGTCGCCGAATTCCGCAATGCCGATTCGCGGGGGCGTACAATTTCCGAGTGAGCCTTCTACCCCTGTTTCCGCTGGATGTGGTCCTGCTTCCGGGCACACCCTTGCCCCTGCACATTTTCGAGCCGCGCTACAGAGAGATGATCTCCGAATGTCTGGACCGGAAGACGTCGTTTGGCGTTGTCCGGGCCAAAGAAGAAGGAGTCGCGGAGATCGGCTGCACAGCAGAGATTATCACCGTTGCCAGAAAATATCCCGACGGGCGCCTGGATATCGTGACCGAGGGACGCGAGCGCTTCGAGGTCATGCAGGTCAGCCAGGAGAGGTCGTTTCTGCAGGCCGAGGTGATTTACCTGCAGGACGAACCGGAAAAAGCCACCGCCGAAGAAATTGCCCAGGCGGTGAAGCTGCAGGGCGAGATTATCGAACTCGCCGGCTCCGCTCCCGCAAACCCTTCCGAGGTCGAAGACCCGCATCTCTCCTTCAGTCTGGTCGGCCCGCTTCCACTCGATCTCGACTTCAAGCAGACCCTGCTGGGGATGAAGTCAGAAGGGGAACGCATGCAAGCCGTCATCTCCTACTTCGAGGCCATCTTGCCCAATCTGCGGCGGACGGTGCGAGTGCGGCAGAAGGCCGGCGGCAATGGCCATGTTCATTGACCGAACCCTTCGCCTCGCAAAACCTGTAAGCGACGGAGGAATATAATCGGGGCGCCTTCGTGTCCTTTGTGGTTTACGAATTTAGTAAGCCAGCCAGGGCTACCCCGAGCGACTCCGGAGCGATTCATCAACGGCGTATAATCCGAGCAGAAGCTGTTTTTCCTGGGGGTTTTTCATCATGAGTCTGCCGCGGACGCTGGGCGAATTGCGTCAAAGTCCTTTTAGCGAACAACGGCTGAGTACCCGGCGCGTGAAAGACGAAATGCGCGACAACCTGATCGCGAAACTCCGCAAGGGCGGTCCTGTTTTCCCTGGCATTGTCGGATATGACGACACCGTCGTTCCGCAAATCGTCAACGCCATTCTTTCGCGCCACAATTTCATCCTGCTCGGATTGCGCGGCCAGGCCAAGAGCCGCATCCTGCGCGCCCTGACTTCCTTGCTCGATCCTCAGGCGCCCTACCTTGCCGGTTGCGAGATTCACGACAATCCATACGCGCCGATCTGCCGGCGCTGCCAGGAAGAGATCGCCAAGATCGGCGATAGCGCTCCCATTGCATATCTGACGCCGGAACAGCGTTACGTGGAGAAACTGGCCACTCCCGATGTCACCATCGCCGACCTGATCGGCGATATCGACCCTATCAAGGCGGCGCGCGGCGGACACGACTTGGGCAACGAGTACACGGTGCACTACGGGTTGTTGCCTCGCGCCAATCACGGCATCTTCGCCATCAACGAGTTACCTGACCTGGCGGGAAAGATTCAGGTGGGCCTGTTCAATATCATGCAGGAAGGCGACGTGCAGATTAAGGGATACCCTATTCGCCTGCCGCTTGACGTCGCGCTCGTGTTCAGCGCCAACCCCGAAGACTACACCGCGCGCGGCAAGATCATTACCCCGTTGAAAGACCGTATCGGATCGGAAATCCGCACTCACTATCCGGCCACCGTCGATGAAGGTATCACCATCACGGCCCAGGAGTCGTGGACGCAGCGCAACGGACACAAGCTGCACTTGCCAAAATATGTGCAGGAGGTGATCGAGCGCATCGCCTTCGCCGCGCGCGAAGACAAGAAGATCGACAAGCGCTCCGGCGTAAGCCAGCGCCTGCCCATCTCCGCCATGGAGAATGTGATTTCAAACGCCGAGCGCCGCGCCATCCAGCAGGAAGAAAAGTTGGTGGTGCCGCGTATCGCCGATGTTTACGCCGCCATGCCCGCCATCACCGGCAAGCTGGAACTGGAATACGAAGGCGAGATGAAGGGCGCCGACCACGTCAGCCGCGAATTGATTCGAGCCGCGGTAGCGAAAACTCACGACACGTATTTCAAAGGCATTGACATGCAGCAGATTGTGCAATGGTTTGACCTGGGCGGAGAAATTCAACTGGCGGACACCGCCAGCGCCGCAGAAGCATTGCCTTCCCTGCGCGGTATTCAGGGCTTGATGGAAAAGACGGTCAAGGTCGGCGTCGGCCCCAAGGATAGTCCAGAGGTACAAGTATCGGCCGCCGAATTTATTCTCGAAGGCCTGCACGCGCACAAGCGTATCGGCCGCAACGAGGAGCGCGTCTTCACCGCCGGAGAGAAGCAACCCAAACCAACGGAGAAGCCTTTCGAGCGCGAAGACCAGCCCTTCCGCGGCCGCAGACCGTATAACTAGTCGTCAGTCGTCGGTCTTCGGTCGTCAGCAAGGCGCCGCGAACGTTGGGCTGACGACTGAGGACCGACGACTGACGACTGCCCTTATGAAACGCATTCGTTACAGCAAATACGTTCCCGATCCGGCCGGCGAAATGAGCATGGAAGATCTGCTCAGCGCGCTCTCCGACTACCTGCTGCAGAGCGGCTTCCAGAACTACATGTTTTACGACATGGAGGGTGAGCAGACCCTCGACGATCTGCGCCGCGCCATCGAACAGGCATTGCTCGACGGCAACCTGCTGGACGAAGAGATGCAGGAACGCCTGCGGCAGATGCAGATGGACGGAACGCTCGACGAACTGATCGAGCAGTTGATCGAGCGCATGGAGCAGGAAGATTACATCAGCGTCGATCAGCCTCACGATCCATCGCAGCAATCGAGTGTTGGCGGACAGGCCGGCGAAGCCCAGCACGCCAAGTTTGAAATTACCGACAAGAGCCTGGATTTTCTCGGCTTCAAGACCCTGCGTGATCTGATGGGGTCTCTGGGAAAATCCAGTTTCGGCCGCCATGACACGCGTGATCTTTCCACCGGCATCGAGGCCAGTGGCGCGTCCCGGCGCTACGAATTCGGCGACACCCTCAACCTGGACATTACCGCCACGCTCTCCAGCGCCATCCAGCGCGAGGGCCTGAAGCTGCCGCTTAACATCGAATATTCCGACCTGCAGGTGCATCAGTGCGAGTACCAGTCGTCCTGTGCCACCGTGCTCATGCTGGATTGTTCGCATTCCATGATTCTCTACGGCGAGGACCGCTTCACCCCGGCCAAGAAAGTCGCCATGGCGCTTTCGCATCTGATCCGCACCCAGTATCCCGGCGATTCGCTTTCGCTCGTCCTGTTCCATGATTCGGCGGAGGAAGTTCCGTTGTCACAGTTAGCCCGGGTCAAGGTCGGCCCCTACTACACCAACACGCGAGAGGGCCTCCGGCTGGCGCAGCGTGTCCTGCAGCGCCAGCGCAAGGACATGAAGCAGATCGTGATGATCACCGACGGCAAGCCCTCCGCCCTAACGCTCGAAGACGGACGCATCTACAAAAACGCCTTCGGCCTCGATCCCATGGTGGTAAGCCAAACCCTTGAGGAAGTTTCCAAGTGCAAACGGGCTGGAGTCATGATCAATACCTTCATGCTGGCATCGGATTACGGCCTGGTTCAATTCGTGCAGAAGGTCACTGAAATGTGCCGCGGCAAAGCCTACTTCACTACGCCTTACACCCTGGGGCAGTATCTGCTGATGGATTACATGTCGAGAAAGACCAAGACGATTCACTGAGACTGCCGTTGAGAACTAAGCAACGTACGAAACGAATATCAGTTTTCAGTTTCTGGTTCTCGGATCTCAGTTTTATCCCTTCGTAAGCTCCTCCACCGCCCGGTACGCGTGATCGATGGCGCCGTCGGTGTAGGCATACGCGCCAGCGTCGGCGTTGGCGATGGCAATCCTGCCAAAGGGTTTGCGGGCCACTTCGCAAGGCGTCTCTCCACCCTCCAGCCAGAACTTGTCCCAAAGCGAGTTGTACTCGTAAGCGTAGCCATGGGGCCAGCGATTTACAGTGATGGCCGTGATGTCGTTGGCCGGATCGAAACCTCCCGGGCCCGCCACCCGGGCTAGCTGCTCGCGGATATTTCGCTCCATGGTTTCAAACGTCGTGGTGAACAGTTCCACCCTGCCCAGCAGATGCTGGTCGCGCGCCGGACGCCCCGGCTTGCAGGGCGTCTTCACCATGTGGACGACGATCGGTTCTTCCGGTCTCTTCGAGCATTCGTATCCGCCGATACTCACGGGTAAATCCAGGTTCATGTAGGAGTGATATCCATCGGGTACATAAATCGCGTTTGCTCCCAGCTTTTCAAAAGCTTTCCAGTTGCGTAGGGCTACGTTGGTGTAGAGCAAGGGGACTTTAGCCGCCGACGACAGCGCTTCCTTCTGCTTCTCTGGTAGTTGTTCGCAAATGTAAGGGATGACCACGTGCCAGCATGCCAGTACGCAATGCGCAGCCTTTACCGTGTACACTTTGCCGCGACGTGCGTACGCGATTTCAACTCCCTTGGCGCTGGCGGGATCTCCCCAATGCTTCACTCGCACGGCCGTGCTGTTCAGGCGGATGCGGACGGGCGAACTCTTCTCATCGAGCCTGGCGTAGTTGGCCCGCGCCAGGACCACATCCGTGGCGGAGTTGCCCGGAATCGCCTGCGGAATCAAGTTGCGCACCAGCAGGCGCGCGATGGAAGCATTGCCGTCGGGAAAGTGGAAAAAGTATTTCTCCGCTTCCTTGTTCGGGATAGCGTCGCGGTTCATGCCTTTTCCCGGCGCCGGATCGAGATTCATTCCCGCGAAACCCGGTGCCCCTAACCCCCATGCATCCTGCGCCGCCACTGCATCAAATCCCACTCCGAACAGGGGCTGGGGCATGTTCTGGAACAGCTTCACTATTTCGGGGCTGATTTTCACCAGGTCAGTCAGGAAACTGTTGTAACTCATCCGGGCCATGCGGGCTTTCTTCTCGTCCGAACTCAGGCCGGGCAGGTAGTCTGTCTTTTCCGTGAGCAGGCGTCGGTAATCTGTCTTGGCTGCCTCCGAAAACGGGGCTTCCTGCAGGAACATTTCCACGGCGTGGGCCAGCACCTTGTCGTCTTCGCTCTCGCCGCCGACCCGCGGCGTCGGATTTGTAACCAGCTTGTCGGCGCCGAATGTTTCCTTGTCGAAGAAGATTTTCGGACTCAGGCCAAAAGAGCGGTACAAATCCCGGTTCGCATATTTGGGATAGGAGGCAACATCGATTCCCAGCTCCTCGATCAACCCTTTGGCCACGGCACTGTAAGGAGCCGGGCTTTCGATGGAGAATGTCCCGCCAAAACCCAGCATGGTCCGCTGGGGAGTATGAAACTCGTTGCGCTTGGCATGGCCGCCGAAGTCGTCGTGATTTTCAATAATCAGGATGCGCGCCTTCGGGCCCGCAACCTTGCGAAAGAAATGCGCCGCGGAGAGTCCGCTGATGCCGCCTCCTACCACCACCAGATCATAGGTTTCTCGGGTGTCCACCGGGTTCCCCGCCTGGGCCCAGAAGGTGCCGTCGCGCAGGCTGTGCGCCACTTCGAATGACCCAACATGACTGCCGCGGAGTCCGGTCAAAGCCGGGGGATAGTAGTCGGGCAATTTCTCCCGCCCGGCTTGCATATCGGCGGCGGCAAGGAGACCGGAAGGAAGAATTGCCGCCCCCAGCGTGAGTGCGACGCCGTTCAGGAAATCACGCCGCGTGATCCCGCGATCCATCCCTAACTCTGCATCTTTCCAATCGCTCACAGGGGCTCCTCAACAACTTGACGCCGC
This sequence comes from Terriglobia bacterium, assembly GCA_963803605.1. Classification (GTDB taxonomy): domain Bacteria; phylum Acidobacteriota; class Terriglobia; order Terriglobales; family Acidobacteriaceae; genus JAIQFF01. The sequence goes on along the minus strand of CAWDNG010000012.1, from coordinate 319,920 downwards.
GGAATTCAGCGGCTAGGCGCAAGGCTTGGCTTGAACAAAGGCGTCTCAGGCCCTTCCCGCCTCGAAAAACGATTCCTCGCAGGGACGTTCGGGGCTAGCTGCTCTCCGTCTTCTTGACCGCCGATTCCGCTCCCTGGAACCCGATCCGGCTATGGGTGCCATCGCAAAATGGTTTGGTCACCGATCCCCCGCAGCGGCAAAGAGAAAATGCCGGCTTGCCGGTCAGGTCATACTTGTTGCCATCGGCGTCCACCAGCTCGATTGAGCCCTCGGGATCTTCCACCCGATAAGGGCCGTTCTTCCGGACAGTGATTTTGACTGCCATGGGGCCTCCCTGTTCGCTATTGAAGATAGCAGAAGGCAGCTGTCACCTGTCAGCCTGCAAACGAAGAAGCTGGCTGACAGCCGTTATGCCGCCGCCCACTTGGCCTGCAGCAGGTTGCCATAGAGCTCGAGGTATTGATCAATCATGCGTTTGGAGGTAAAGCATTCGCGGGCCCGCTGATAGGCGCGGTTGCCGTAGGTGCGGCACAGGTCGCGCTGATCGCTTAAGCGGCGAATCGCAGAAGCCAGACTGGCGGCATCATTTTCGCGGAAGTACAAGGCGGCGTCACCCCATATTTCCCGAAAGGCAGGAATGTCATTGGCCACGATGGCGCAGCGGGAGAATGCGGCCTCCACTCCGGCCATATCGAAAGGTTCGTAGCGCGAGGTCGCAGCATATATCGAAGCCCGGCTGTAGAGCGTGCGCAGCTGTGCTTCCGTTTGCGGCCCTTTCAGCGCGACATTCATCTCGTTGATGGACAGCTTGACGTCGGCGCGTATCGGAATCCTGGCAGGGCCGTGCACTGGCGTGTCCGAACCCACGATGCAGACCGGAAGGGGATGGGTATGCTGGGTCAGCAGCGACACCTGCTTGCCGGCATCCAGGAGCCTGCCTACCGCCAGCACGGAATCATCCTTCCCCACGTAAGGATTGAAAAAAATCGGATTGCGCCCGTTGTAAATAACGGTCTCGTGCCGCGGGCGGGTGTAGCAGTCGCGGACCGTGTCCCTCATCCAGATCGAAGGCGCCACCACGACGCTGGCCATGGCCAGGCCGCGCGAAACCACTTCCCGGTACCAGTGCAGCCAACGATCCTGCTTAGGCTCGCGGCCGTGCACAGTCCGCCACCACGTAATCAAGTCGCCATGCGCCACCACCACCCGCGGCACCGCAACCGGCAGGTCGCCGTAGCACAACTGGTTCAGGTGAAGCAGGTCGGGCCTGAGTTCTTTGACCAGAGCGGCGAGGTAGGATGAAGAATCTTTCAGGTCTTGTTGCCCCTCCTCCATCCAATCCAGGCGGAACGCCGTGGGACGGTACTCCAGGCCATGGAGGTTTTCCATCCAGAGGGTTTGTTGGGGCAGGGGGATTTCGCCGAAACTCACCAGGGTGACGCGCAGCCCTCGACTGACCAACCCGGAGACCAGCTCGCGGGTGTAGGTCCACGTACCACTGAGGGTGTCGGCGGTAACCAGAACGTGCACGAATTTCACCTGGGAAAGCGCAAAGAGTCGACCAGGGAGCGGTGACTCCGCGTTTCTTACTGCTGCGTCATTGTAGTGCGGGAGACCGGATATTCGGGAAGGATTTTCTCGCGAAGTGCGTCATTGCGCAAAATGTTGCACTTCAGGATGAGGACAAAGCAGCGCGGCTTCCGCCTCTGGTCCTCAGACCGAACTTTCCAGCTTGAGGCGCATTTGCTGGGCCAGGTCGCAGACGCTGCGTATTTTGCTTTCAGCTTCGCTCTGCAAATCAGGTACCTGCAAGGCCAATTCACAGGAAAGCAGCAGGGCCGTGACCGTTCCCTTGAGTTCGTTTCGGAGCGCGTGCCGCACCTCTTGCCGCACCAGAGTGACCTCTTTTTGGTGCCTCTGAAGGGCCGCCCGCAGCTCGCGGGCAACTCGATCCATGTTGTTGATGGCGAAGTTCACGTGGACCGGCACGGCGGTTCCGATGTGTTCCAGAACCATGTCACTCTCGACCGGTTCAGTTTCGAGAAACGCCTGATCGATAAGCACGGCCACGTATTCCTGGGCGCGCAGGCGGGCCAGCGCCTGCGACGAGGTGGCCGCAACATGGGTTTCTTCCGAGGTGACTTGTTGAATCGCCTGGGCGCAACCCCGAGCTTTAGCGGAAGGCGTAATGACGAGTAGCATGCTCGCCTACATTGCACGTCCCTTGCCGCACTGGCGCTATTGAAAACAGGGGGGTTAGAGTAGGTTGTCCGGCTCTGCGCTTCCCAGCGCCGGAAGCAGGTTCAGAAATGGGGCAACAGTGTATTGGGACTTTGCGGGCAAGGCTGAGGCCTCGCCCCGGGGTTCCTGTTGAATGTAAGTTGACCCGCTGGAGGTTCGATCTCTCTGCACCGATTTACAGCCGCGAGGATTCTTACGTTGATCGCGATGCGCTTGGTGCTGCCTACGGGACGAATCTCCCGCTCCTGAATAGCCCGCAACAGCTTGGCCTGAAGATCGACGGGGAGCTCTCCCACCTCATCGAGGAAAACCGTGCCACCCTCGGCGATCGCCAGCAAGCCGTCGCGGGATTGCACCGCCCCGGTGAAGGCGCCTTTGACCTAGCCAAACAGTTCGCTCTCGATCAGAGTCGGGACCAGCGAGCCGCAGTCCACGGGGATAAAGGGCTTGTCGCGAAAGGGTCTGGAGAAATGGATGGAGCGCGCCACCATTTTCTTCCCTGTTCCGCTCTCGCCCAGGATGAGCACCGGATGGCTGCTGTCGAATCCGAGCTTGGACTTGATCTTCTCGCGCAGCGTCCGGTTTTCGGTTTTCAATCTCAGGTGGCCGGACACCCGCTCCAGCAACAGCCTCAGTTCTTCCATGCTGAAGGGCTTGGTCACGTAGTCATAGGCTCCGTTCTTCATGGCCTGGACCGCGGATTGAACGGTGCCGTATCCGGTCACCCACTGCACCGCTTGCGATTCTGATTCACCACTGATGGGAATGGAGTCGGTGCCGTTGCGCGTGCTGACGGTAATCCGGCCGCCGTCGGGCCTGCCGTCGCGGGCATTCAGCACCAGGTTAAGCAGGATTTGCTGGATTTGCTCCGGGTCCATTTTCACCTGGCCCAGGTCGGCCGCCAGCGCAGTGCTGAGGACGATGTTTTCACCGACCATGCGGATCAGCAGGTCTTCGATTGCGGTGATGGCATGGTTCAACACGAACGCCTGGGATTCTCCCGCGGGGGGGCGCGCCGCCGCCAGCAGTTGCTGCACCATGGCGGCCCCGTGTTCGCCGGCCATGCGCATCTCCTGGACGTGACGGCGCGAGCGGCTGTCATCCGGTAGTTCTCCGAGCAACAGGTCGCAGTAGAGCATGATGCCGGTAAGCAGATTATTGAAGTCGTGAGCGACTCCTCCCACCAGGCGACCAACCGCCTCCATGCCTTGCGCCTCGCGTAGCCGCTTCTCGGCCCGCGCCTGCTGGCTGACGTCGCCGCGTGTGCATCACCTGAAACTCGCAGCCGCGCAGCTGGAAGCCCGCCCTGGTGACCTCAAGGTGCATATGGGTGCCGTCTCTACGGGTATGCGCAAACCGCCCATCCTCGTATTGCTGGTCAGCCTGTGCCCCAGTCGCGACCGGGAGCAAAAGCGCAGGGAGCTCATCCTCTACTACTTCTCTACCCTGGAGGGCTGGCCGATCCGGGCATTCAAACATTTCGCACCACGCCGGGATTCGCAAACACCACCCGGCCCGAAGCAAGAATCGCCAGATTTCCGGGAAAGGCCTGCACCGCAGCCAAAAGTAGGGCGGGATCGGGAGCTTCGGGAACGTTCGGCCGCAGCGCTGCAATTGCATTCATCATTTCCTGACCCCACTCCCGGCCCTGCTTCCACTCCCCGTTCTGAACCAGACCCTTCGCACAATTTCCATCGCATGGTCCGTCAATCGAAAGCATTAGTCCTGGGGCACGTTTCGGGAAAGCACCAAATGGGTGCGGCCACAGTGTCGAAAGGCTCATTCACTCCCGAATCGGGAAATCTGCTGCGACAAATCTCCCGCTGGCACCCTCTCCATTTCGGGAAGTCTATGCGGACGGCAGTAATCTGCTAAGGGCACCGGTCACAGCGTAATGTGACGGAAGAACATGCGTGAAATTCTGGCTGTCGATGATCTCCTTGATCCTATCCGGGCCAAAGTGTGCGAAAAAATTGCCCACCTCTTTCTGCCAACTCCCGGTTGCTCGCAGCGGCTAAATCCATGACGTATTTCGGGTTGGCTCAGAATGCTCGCTTCCCTGTGAAGTGCAACAGTTTGCAACATCAGAGAGGACGAGTATGGGAGCCATTTATCGGCTTGATTTCCAGGGCGCATGTGGTACTTTTAATTCTCCCCTCCGCTGTGAATTCTCCCCCTGATAGCTCACGAATAGAGGTCCGGTCGCTTGGTGTGCCGCGGGCCGGCGTGGAAACCAGAACCAAAAAGGGCCATATAAGCAATGAATCGAAAGCAAGTCCTCTTAGCGGTTGCCGGAGTGTTGATTTCAGGTTTCACAGCATGCGGCGGGGGTGGGCCAACTACCGGCAGCGTGACCACGCCCCCCAGTACATTCAAGGAATCTTTCCCGGACGCCAGCGGCACGGTTGAGACTTTCAGCAAGCAGAAGATCGACAGGTCGGGTGCCTTCTTTGCCAAATTGGGAACCAACGATCGGAGCTGCGCCAGTTGTCATGATTCAGCGGATGGATGGAGTGTCACTCCGTCGCACCTGCAGCAGCGCTTCAACGACACCCAGGGAACGGACCCGATATTCCGCACGATTGACGGGGCCAACTGTCCCAGCGACGACGTTTCCACGCTGGCAGCCGCCACCGCGGCCTACAGCCAGCTGCTGAATCATGGACTGATTCGCATGACGCTGCCGGTGCCGGCAAACGCCGAGTTCAGCATCATCGCCATCACCGATCCCTATCAATGCCCGGAAACTACGGCCAGCCTGCCTGCGCTGTATCGGCGCCCTCTTCCTGCCACCAACCTGAAGTTTCTCAATGGAATCATGTGGGATGGCCGGGAGCCCGACCTGCAAACCCAGGCCATGGATGCAACTTTGGTGCATACCCAACCCAACGGTCCGCCGACGGATACCCAGTTACAACAGATTGTGGATCTCGAATCCTCGCTGTTCACTGCCCAGTCGCTGGACAGCCTAGCCGGAGACCTCACGGCGCAGGGCGCGAATGGCGGTCCGGTGTTCCTTTCTAGCCAGCCCTTCTCAGTCGGAATGAACTCCGGAACCGGTTTTGACCCTAATGCGTTTACCCTGTACACCAACTGGACCAACGCGACTGGCGGCAATGCTGCCGCGCAGCAGTCCATCGCGCGGGGAGAGATGTTGTTCAACAATTTCCCGATGAGGATCACCGGCGTGCCGGGATTCAACGACGTTCTGGGCCAGACGCAGGTCAATGGCACGTGCACGACCTGCCATAACACCCCGAACGTGGGCAGTAGCTCGACCTTCGAAATGATGGACATCGGAACCGCTTCTCCCAAAGCCAACCTTCCTTCGTACCTGATCCTGTGCAATGACGGCACACAGTTGGTGACTACGGATCCCGGGCGGGCGATGGTAACCGGCAAGTGTGCCGATATCAGCAAGGTCAAAGTCCCGAGCATGCGCGGTTTGGCCGCGCGCGCACCCTATTTCCACAACGGCACGGCAAATACCTTGCTCGACGTAGTCAACTTCTACAACCAGCGTTTCGGCATGCTGCTCACCGACGACCAAAAAGCCGACCTGGTAGCATTCATGAACGCCTTGTAAAGCACTGTGCGTTTGGGTGGAGTCTGGGTTGGGTGTGTGGATCGGACACTCCTGTCCGACGCTTTTGCAGTTTGCTTTTTGCAGTTTGCTTTTTGCAGTTTGCTTTTTGCAGTTTGCTTTTTGCAGTTTGCCTTTTGCTCTGCCTCTTCAAAAACCCAAGTCAAAGGCGTCGAACAGGAGTGTCCGACCCACACACTTTCCGCTAGAGGGGTAGGGGCAGCGCCAGCCTGAAAGTCAGGCTGCGCTCTGGAGCGACGCCGACGTCCATGCTGCCCGTGGCATAGGTCGTCCCGGGGGCATCAACTGAAGTCCCGATGAGCGCGCCTTTCTTCCCAGCGCCGTCTCGCAGGATGGTCACGTTGCGCTGCTCATGCGAGCCCCGCTTCATGAAGATGCTGGAGGTCTGTATGGGAAGGAACTTGCCGTTGAGGGAGATCGCGGTCAGGGCCAGGCGCAGGTAGCCCGCTTCCTGGAACTGGTCGGAAGCCTTGGCGTCCAACACCTTTCCCTTCAGGACAGCGCCCCGCGGCGCCAGCGTACGCCCACGGATGATGATAGGCTCGTCCAGCACCGCTTCGAAGGGATCACCGGCGAGAGAACTGGCGCTCGACAACGACAACCGCACGTGGATGGTTACAGGAGTTCCGGCGGGTATCGCCGTGGGAGCGAGAGAACTGGTAGGGGAAATTCCGCCCGTTTCGGAGGCGGCCTCAAAAGGTAAATGCTGGTCCCCCGCCGCATTTTCTTCGATCCCCGGCAGGGTCTCGCGTCGTGAACATCCGGCCAGAATCACGCCTGTTAAGAGAACGCAGAACAGGGCCGCGTTCCGCCTACCGCTCGACACCTTCATAAAGCAATCCTGCCGCGCGCAACCGCTACCCGACAAGTCGCAAGCTGGATGCCATCGTGCAAGGCCAATTTATCAGCCACTTAGTGACGCTGGCTGGAATATTCGTGTAGTTATTGCAGGGTGCGCCACCCTCGTCGCGTACTTTGCGACGGGTGGCTCTGGCAGCAACCAGCCTTTTGGTTGCAGTCGACCCAGACCACAACTGCCATCGCAATGACATGGTCTGCCGCGTAGAACGGCGAACATCAGACATGTCTGAGCCTGGACTGTTCTCGTGCATCAGGGGCCGGGCTTCAAACCGTGTGGGGCGGACACTATTGTCCGCCGCCTTTGATTTTGAACTGCAGTATTTAGCCGTGATCCTTGCCCCACCATACTCACAAGGTTCCTGGGAGAAGATCAACTTCAAAAGCGGCGGACAATAGTGTCCGCCCCACACAAAAATAAGGAGGAGCGGGTTGGCCGCTCCTCCGTGGATTAAATAACACTTAGGTATTTGGTGATCGGTTAGTCGGACGATCCGCCCAGCGAAGCGCTGGCTGCTTCGTTCTCGGGCTGGACAATCAGGCCATCGAACGGGGTTGCTCCCACAAAACGTCCGCGAACTACGCTGATGCGGCGCAGCGGGTACCCCGAATCGGGGCCGCGATGCCAGCTGCGGCCGCTGTCCCGGCTCTCGAAGATCACCCCGGTCGCGTTGCTGGTGGCCAGAAGGCGCTTCTTGCTCTGGTCATATGCGATCGAGCTGATGTTCTTGTCGGGAAGGCCGTTCACGATATGCTCCCAGGTCGTGCCGGAATCGGAACTCCGGAAAGCGCCTTCGCGGGAAGCCACCAGGATTTCACCCTCCGGCGTGAGCGTCACGCCGTGAATGCTGGTGATGTACGAAGACAGCGGCGCCTGCTGCCAGGTCGCGCCATTATTGGAAGAGCAGAGGACGTTGGTGCGGGTGGCCGCAACCACCAGCTCACCCTCCGACTCTACGGCAACGAAATCACTCTTACCCATCACTGGACCGCCGGTCCAGCTCTTTCCCTGGTCCGAACTGCTGAACAGTCCCGAGGAGGTGGCTGCGAGCCAGCGTTTGGGTGTGACTTCGATATCGCTCACGCGGGCGTCCAGAACCGAGCGAACCACGACTGCGGGCACTTTTGCCGCCTTCTTCCCCTTCTTGCCTTTCACGACTCGCGCCGCCGACTTCTCGGTGACGATGGTGTTGATCGGACGCCACTGGCTGGCATTGCGATCAAGCAGGAAGATGCCCTTGTTGGTGCCGGCAATCAGGCCGCCGGTGGAAGTCTGCTGCAAGGCGAAAACATCGCGTCCGCCCAGGCCGGCACTCTTCTGCTGCCAGCTTTGTCCACCGTCGCGGGTGGAGAAAACGCCGCCAAACTCGCGATCGTTGACCACGCCCACTTGTATGCTGTTGGGGTCGTTCTGGTCGGACAGAATCGAACTTACATAGCGGTGCACGTAGCCATGATTGGAAGCCACAAAAGTCTGCGCTCCGTTGTCGCTGGCCAGGATGCCGCTGCGGTCAGTGGCCAGCAGCACCCGGTTCGAGTTGCGCGGATCCACTAGCACATCGTTCACCACGACTTCAGGATTGCTGACGCGCTTCCAGCTTTTGCCTGCATCCGCGGTCTTCCACAGACCCTCCGTGGTACCGGCATAAACCGTGCCCGGATTGTTCGGGTCCTGCTTCAGAACGCGGGTGCGGCGGGCGGAAAACGGAATGCCCTGCATCTTGCGGAACAGGTCGCCGGCGCTTTCACTCTTGTAAATTCCAGAGCAGGCGCTGGCATAAACCACCGCGGGATTGGTTGAGTCCACGATGACCGAGAACACATCCGAGTCGTCGATCATGCCCTTGTTGATGCGATGCCAGTTGGCTCCGCTATCGTCGGTTTTCCACGCCAGGTGCCAGGTACCGGCATACACCACGTCGGGATTCTTGGGATCAACCGCAATCGACTCGATATTTTTCAGTTCGGTCTGGCTCGCGGGAGAAATCCGTTCCCAGCTGTTGCCGCCGTTCTTGCTGCGGAACACGCCGTCGAGCGCGCCGATCACCAGGACCTTGGAATCGTAGGGAGCGATGGCCAGGGCCCGCACCGACTTGCCATGCACGCCCGGAAGAGCTTCCCAGTTATTGCCACCATCGTGCGAACGAAAGACGTCGCCGGCCCGCTGGTTCACCACGCTCCATGCCGAAACGTAAATGTGTTTGGGATTCTGGGGGTCAATGACGATGTGATCGAGCACATTGTCGTCGCCGCCGAGGTGGGCCAGACGCGACCAATGGTGTCCCCCGTCCGATGACAGAAAAAGCGTTCCGGTGCTGGTCCCGAGATAAATGCGGTCGGGATTTTGCGGGTCGTAACTCAGACTCCGCACATCGCCCCCATCCGGGCCCAGGGCGGTCCACTGACCAGCCCACAGGGCGGAGGTGGAGAGTGCGACAATTGCTAATGTAATCAACCACTTACATGAATTCAGCCGAATCTTGCGCGAAATCATAGGTGAATGTGCCCCTGGCGAAAAATTATGCGCTCGCGGCTGAGATTGACAGCGTAATACGCTCTTTTCAAGTTACCTAAGGCCAGATGAAAAAGGGCCGGTCGAGTAGGAATCTCGGCCGGCCCACTGTCAGCTAAAGCTCACTGAGTCTTGGGCTTAGCGGGCCTTCTTTTTGACCACCGGGTGGTCAGGCACCGCTTTCACCACGGACTCATCTACTGTTTCGGTTCCCGGAGCCGAGAACGTCGCACCCGCCGGGACTACCCAGTATTCGGCAGTCTTGGTACCGGCGCTTCCGGTGCGCACTTCAATCCGGCTGGCATCGATGGCTTGCTTGGCTTCGCCACCGGACAGATATGCCTTGGAATTGACGGCGCGTTCTCCGGCCAGGTTCTTGCGTTTCTCGCCGGGCTCGGCGTTGCCTACGATTACCAGCTTGGCATCGGGATCATGCTGCAGCCGCTGGGCGACGTCGTCCAGTACGGCCTTGCATGTGTTGTCCACCCGCCACGGCTTCACCGGGTTGGGGAACTCGCACTCGCTCAGCTTGCTCGCCTCTGGCGGCGGCGGAGGCGGAACCTCTACCGTCACCTGGCTCGAAGCCGAGGCCGTGAGACCACGCGAATCGCTGCAGGTAGCGCTCACCGTGATGGGGCCAGCTGCGGCTCCGGTGGTGTTGAGAGTGGCAGTGCCGCCCTCACCGGAGACGCTGCCACCGCTGGCCGTCCAGCCACTGATCGTGACCGGGACGTTGTCCGGGCTGGTGCAGGTGCAGGTCACGGTTGAAGGCGTGCCCGCCTGTACCGATGTCGGATTGGCCGAGCAGGACATAGTCGGCGGATTCTTCGGCGGTTCCTTCACCGTGAAGGTGGCCGTGCAACTCGCCTCGCCACCCTTCTTCATCTTCGGGTCGGTGACGTGAGCTGTGACCGTGTAGCTGCCGCCGGCAACTCCGTTAGTGTCAACGGTTGCGGTGTTGTCCTTGCTGGTGACCTTTCCGCCCGTGCTGGCCCAGCTATAGCTCAGGGTGTGCTTGGGATTGAAGTTACTGGCGCTGGCGTTGGCCGTAACAGGCTCGCCCACCATGACTTCATTGGGCTGGATGGAGCAACTCGCGGCCGGTACCAGGGGCGTTCCAAAGCCAAAATTGAAAACCAATCCGGTGCGCAGCCGGACTCCGTCGAGAGTGGGACGGCGCAAGTCCGGAAAGGCGGGAGAAACCTCATCGGAAAAATTGTGGTGTGCCCACACGTAGTCGGCCTCAAACAAACGTAACGAGAGCCGGCGCCAGAGGTTGAGATCCATTCCGCCGCCAAGAATGGCGCCAATGCCGTTACTCGAATCCACCAGCGGAACTGTCAGCCGGTTGTATCCGAGCAGGGTGTGGGCGAAGAAGGTGACGCCTTCATTCCGCCAGGCAAAGCGAGGCCCGATCGAGATTGTGTTTTCGGTTCCATTCTTGTTCTTGTTGCCGCCATAGTCGGCTTCCAGCCCCCAGTGGGAGGTAAAGTTGTAAGTAAAGCTGGCACCCGCTCCTTGAGGAATATCGCCCATCTTCTGGGCCACGGGAGTTGTCGGCGGTTGGAATGGCGAAGGCACCGTGGCGCCTGGATGCAGCCATTGGTACCCCACAAACAATTCAGCTTTCGGGGTCTCTTGTTCTTCTTGTGCCAGGAGCACAGCTGATACTGCCACCACAGCTAACAAGCTTAAAAAAATGCCACGCATCGACCGACGAAGTGACATGCCATCCTCCAAAAAATCTTTAGGTAAAAACTTCGCGTCCACGCTTAGTGCATATATTGGGTTGCAACCGGGAGTTGCGTGGGAAGCAAATACCGAAATCAAGTATGGGAAGCAATTCTACCCCAGACCAGAGTCAAAACAAGCGCACGCCGAATCTTTTAATCAACTAGCTGGGTGCTGCTAAGTGTCTCAGATTGATATACTCCCAGCTTGCCAGCCTGCCACCCAGCTGGCCCGGCGCAGGCATCGGAGATGGCGAAATTGGCTTCCGAGGTCAGAAAACATTTGCCCGACCTCAGCCTCCGGCTTGCAGCGGAGCCGGAAAGCCTAAATAATGGCGGGCAGCCCTTATGAATCACGAAAGAGTACTGATCGTCGAGGACGAGGAAAACGAGCGAACTGGTCTGGCCGAGCTGGTCACCGGCTGGGGCTACCGGGCTGAGACCGCGAAAGACGGTATGGAGGGGCTGGAAAAGGTTACATCCTGGGCTCCTTCGATCGTGATCACGGACATGAAGATGCCGCGCATGGGCGGCCTGGAGCTTCTGGAGAAGCTGGCCACCGACGCGCAGACCATGGCAGTGGTCGTGGTGACCGCGCAGGGCACGATTGATAGCGCCGTGCAGGCCATGCGCATGGGCGCCTATGACTACATTACCAAGCCGATTGACACCAACAGGCTGCGCACCATCCTACAAAATGCCTCCGCCCTGCTGGGGACCCGCGCCGAACTCGAAGTCACGCGGCGTAAGCTGCGCGATGCCGGTTCTCTGGGAAGCCTGATCGGATCATCCAAGAAAATGCAGGAAATATTTCATCTCATTGAAATGGTCTCGCCCAGCACTGCCTCCGTGTTGATCACCGGGGCCAGCGGCACCGGAAAGGAACTGGTGGCCCGCACCGTTCATGAACTCAGCCTGCGCCGGAGCAAGCCCTTCGTTCCCATCAATTGCGCGGCCATTCCCGAGACTCTGATCGAAAGTGAAATATTCGGCCACGAAAAAGGTGCCTTTACCGGGGCCCTGGAACGGCGCACCGGATGCTTTGAGCTGGCAGAAGGTGGAACCCTGTTGCTGGACGAGATCGGTGAGATGCCGGTGGCCACGCAAGCCAAACTGCTGCGCGTGCTCGAAGACCGCAAGTTGCGCCGGTTGGGCAGCAAAGTGGAGACCACGGTGGACGTCCGGGTTCTCGCCGCCACCAACAAAGTTCCCGAAGAAGCCGTCGCGCGCGGCGAACTCCGCAACGATCTTTATTACCGCCTCAACGTTTTTAACATTCACATGCCGCCGCTGCGCGAGCACAAGGAGGACGTTCCGGAACTGGTGCAGGCGCTGCTGGCTGATATGAACGAGAAACATGGACGCAAGGTAGCCGGAGTGAGCGAGGCTGTCCTCAACGCATTTCAGAATTACTCCTGGCCGGGCAATGTGCGCGAAATGCGCAACACTCTGGAGCGCGCAATAATCGTGTGCGACGGAGCGCTGGTCGAAACCAAGCATCTGCCCCCGGGCTTCGGACAATCCAGCTTGCGCAGTTCAACCGAGGATTCCGACACCGTGCGCCTGGGCGTCGGAACCACTGTGGAAGAAGCCGAGAAGCTGCTGATCCTGAAAACGCTGGAGGCTACCAACAACAACAAGACGCGGGCCGCGGAGATTCTGGCCATCAGCCTGAAGACATTGCACAATAAGCTCAAGGAGTACGGCAACGCCACGGCCGACGCGGCCTTGGCGAGGGAAGAGTGAAGTAAGCACTTGGCACTTGGCCAGTGCGCGGGCCGATCCCCAAGCGGGGTTGGCTAAGGGCCAAGGCCTAATCGCTATCGGATAAGTGCTTCGCCCTGCAATACGAGAACCAGCACTTGGCATTTGGCAATCAGCCAGTCCCCTTAGGTATTGGCTAAGCGCCAATTGCCAAGTGCCAAATACAGCGCTTGCCCCATGCGGCGAAAAACCAAAATCGTATTGGCCATCACCTTCATGGTGGCCGTGCTGGCAACGGCATTTTCCTACATCTACATCTCGGAACTGCTGCGCCAGCGCGTGACCACGGCGCGGGAGTCCGCGGCCCAGTTGACTTCCAACCTGGCCTACCTGGCCGCGAACACCACCCCCGATTTGAGCAGCACCAAGGTGGACACCACCAATCCCCAGGCCCTGCGCCGGGCCGTGGCTTACTACCTGGGCACCGATCGTGATCTGAATAATTTCCTGGAGTCGGTAGTTGGAACCTGGCCCATCATTTACGACGCTGCCATCGTCAATAGCGACGGCAAGGCCATCCTGCACACCAATCCCGACCTCGTGGGCAAGGAGGTCCCTGACCGGCCTGACTTCCACCTGGTGGAGAACGCCAACTTTCGCCGCCAGTTCCGCATGGTGTACAACCCGCCCACCGTGTACGACGTACGCATCCCTCTGCAACTGGATGGGGCCCGGTTCGGCAGCATCCGGGTAGGAGTATCGACGGTATTCCTGAAGAACGAGTTGACGCCCCGGTTGCAGCAGGCGGTGGTTTTCTCCAGCATCGCAATTTTTCTTTCTCTGCTGCTCGCGGCCGGACTCTCGCATATTGCCCTAGGTCCCCTGGAACAGATCAACCGCAGTCTGGACAGCGTTACCGCCGGTACTGCGGAAACCGTCAGCGAACCGGAGGCGGCTCACGACGAGTATGGAATGGTAAGCCTCAAGATCGCCCACCTGGGCCGCCAGATGCGCGACGCCAAGGAAATCTTTTCCGCCCTGAAAGACAACGTCGACCAGATCATGGGTAACCTGCAGGACGGTTTGATGCTGTTCACTCGCGACTTGCGGGTCGTTCTGGTAAGCGCCTCGGTGGAACGCTTCATGGGACGCCCGCGGCGTGAACTGCTGGGCCACGCCGCCAGGGAGATTTTTTCTCCCGAGTCGGAGTTCGGGGCGCTGCTGTTGCAATCGTTTGAGCGGCGCAGCCCGATTGCTCCGCGAGAGATCGAATTCCCCAACGGTAAGCGGGTGCAGATTTCTCTCGACTTCATCCGGGAGAAAGAAACCCCGATCGGCGCTCTGCTCACCATGCGCGATGCGGAGTCAGTCCGCCGCATCGAAGACGAGATCGAGATGTCGCGCCGGCTTTCCGCCACTGGCCGGATCACCAAGGGCGTGGCCCACGAAGTCAAAAACCCGATCAACGCCATTGTCCTGCACCTGCAGTTGCTGCAGGGCAAGCTGCGGCAAGTCGATCCGGACACGCGCCGACACATGGACATCATCGGAAGCGAAATACATCGGCTCGACCGGGTGGTGCAGATCCTGGTGGATTTCACCCGCCCCCGCGATCTCCACCTCGAGGAAACTGACCTGCGCCGCCTGCTGGAAGATGGAGTGCAACTGGCCGGACCCGATGCCAGCCGGCATGGGGTGGCGATCAGTTGCGAGCTTCCCGCTCAGCCTCTGACCGTAAAAGTAGATACCGACTTCATCAAGCAGGCCATCCTCAACGTTGTGCTCAACGGGGTGCAGGCCATGCCCGAAGGAGGGAAGCTGACGGTTTCGGCGCGGCGCGAGGAGGACATGGTGGTCACGGAAATTCGCGACCAGGGCAACGGCATTCCCACCGATGCCCAGGACAAAATCTTTGAGCTGTACTTTACGACCAAGAAGGACGGGACCGGAATCGGGTTGGCGCAGACTTATCAGATTCTGCAATGGCACTATGGATCGGTTGACTTCGAATCGGTCGAGGGCCAGGGCACGACCTTTCGCCTGCGCTTGCCGCTGGTCCAGTCCCGCCTGAACGCCCTGCAGGAAGCGGCAACTCGGAGCTAAGGCGCCCGACTAGGAATGTCGCGTGAATTTCTGAAAAGAACACAATCAGAATCCCACCCGGACGTTAGAATTCCGGTAAGCCTGAGCAGTGGTTGGTAGCATCCAATTTCTAGATGAATATGTATCTGGCCGTCATTCTCGGATTTTGTGCCCTGACCACGCCTTCCGTCGTGGCCGCGGCGGTGCAGGCCCAACTTCCGCAACTCAATCAGGAAACCCAGCCGAATCCGGAAGCCAAGCCAGAGGGCTCACCCCAGGAATCCCCACCGGCGAGTCCAGAGGCAGGGCCTGCGCAATCCAGCCCGGAATCTCAGCCGCAGTCGGAGACCAAAGCAACGCCGGAAGCGCAGAAAGCGCAACCGGAGGTTACGGAGAAGAAGCCGGAATCCAAAGCACCTGCAGCCAAGAAGACGACCAGCAAGAAGAAGCATCACCACCGAAAGAAGACTCCCGGCGCTTCCAGCGCCACGGCGGAGAAGAAAGTTGTACGCAACGGCGGCACGGTCGATCCCGTGGTCCAGCTCGCCCCAACCATCAGCGCAGAGCAAGCCTCCAGCCAGCGCCAAAGCACAACCCAGTTGCTGGCGGCGACCGAAGATAACCTGAAGCAGATCGCATCCCACCAACTGAACTCAACCCAGGAGGACAGCGTCAGCCAGATTCGCAAGTACATGGAGCAGGCCAAAACCGCCGAAGCCGCAGGAGACGTGGAGCGTGCACACAATCTTGCGTCCAAGGCCCTGCTGCTGGCGGATGATTTAGTGAAACATTGAAGCGCTTCTGGCTTCTAGTTGCTAGCTTCTGGCTTCGCCGACGTACTTCCCCACACCTCCAGGGATTGTCATCCTGAGCGAGTTTGACCGTCCGCTTGCGGACGGTCAGGCGAGTCGAAGGACCCCTACCTTCCCGATGTTCTTTGTCACGCCCGCCCCGACGGCATGGCAGCAGCCACGCAGAATGCGAGGCAGGAATTTGCGTCAGGCAGAGGTCTTTCGACCGCGTAGGGGCTTCGCATTCGCGAAGCCCCTTTCCGCTCAAGACGACCGAGCCTTATCTTCCCTTGGCTCGGGCTGCGTTCACTTTGGTCAGCAGATCTTGCGAGAGCGGTTGAACCGGTCCGGGAATCTTTACCGCTTCCATCAATACTTCACGGGCTTCGGTGACGCGGCTGATTTTGGCGTAAGCATAGCCCAGACGATAAAGCGCGACCGCATACTGCTGGTCGTCCAAGCCTTTGAGCAGCGCGGTGGCGGACTTCAACTCCGCAATCGCTGCCGCGGTTTTGTCCTGCTTCATGTCGGCATAGCCCAGAGTGGAGTGGGCGACTCCGGCCGAGAGCTTGCGCGTACGATCTGCGTCCGGTGCATCCGCCTTGGCTGCAGCCACCGCCCTTTGCGCATAGACAGCGCCCTTGGCCACGCTCCCGGGCTTGGAGTCTTCGACGTAAGTGCCAGCAAGAAGCAATAGAGCGGCCAGGTTATTGGGATTCGCCGCTAAGGCTTTTTCGCCGAACGCCACTACTCGAGTCGTATCTTTGAGCTCAGAAAGCGACATCATGGCGTAGGAGGAAACCGATTCGTCAAAGCGCGACTTGGGAAAGGCAGAAGTAAAACGATCAATGTCGCTCATGCGCGTCTTGGCGTTGGTTTCATCGACGATTACATTGAAGGCAGCCGCCTCCAGGAATTCGTATGAATTCTTGGCCGCACTCTTCTGTTCTTCGGTCTTGGTGGCGAAGTCCTGATCGCTCATGCCTTCCGGCTTGGTCTTTCCGATGGAGTTGTAAACTTCGCCGCCTCGCACCGAGTAGTCCAACAGCTTGGCATTGTTCTTCATCTGCTGCGCGATGCTGGCCTGGGAGACAAGAATATCGAGACTGCGGGGCGCGCTGGCCAGCGCCTTGTCACCATAATCGAGCGCCTTCTGCAAGTCGCCGGTGCCTTGATAGGCCTGCGCCAGTTGCCAATTGCCATAGGCCACAGCCGCCGGGTTGGACGCGAACTGCTTCAGGAAATCCTCGTACATGGCAAGCTTCTTTTGATCATCCGGCTCTTTGCTGATGGCTTGCAGCGCCTGGTCTTCCGGCGTGCCCGCCGGAATCACGATGGGTTCGATCTGGGCCGGGGAAAGGAGAGCAATCACGAACAGAAAGGTAACCAGCAGGACGGACCAGCGGCCGTGCTTCATACGTCACCTCCGGAATGGCGTCGGCATCGTAGCGCCGAAGGGCAGGATTATGCAAGCGTTGAGGCCTGGTGTGGGGCCGAGCGCAGCAGCTCGGCTTCACCGGTCCATCTAATGCCACTGTCGAGCTGCGCTCGACCAGGCAGGTGAGGGCACCCGCCCCCTACGCAACCCCTGTGCTAGTCTTTTGTTCATGCGGGATCGCGAGCGGACGGACTCGCCAGCAATCGCGGAGAATGTGGTCCACGAAGGGCGATCCTGGACGCACTCTATCTTCTTCATTGTCCTAGTCGCCTTCCTGCTTCGTCTAGCGGTCATCACCATCGGCCACACTTACCGCATCACCCCCCGCCGCGACCACTTCCAGTTCGGCTGGGAAATGGGACGCATCGCACGCTCCATCGCAACCGGGCAAGGCTTCAGTTCTCCTACAGATCTGGCCACCGGGCCCAGCGCCTGGGCACCGCCGGTTTATCCCTACATCCTGGCTGCGGTATTCAAGCTGTTTGGGGTTTACAGCAATCTTTCCGGCTGGGTCATCCTGGTCTTCAACAGTATTTTTTCGGCTCTGACTTGTCTGACGCTCTACCGCATTGGAGAAAAGATCTACGGGGAGGCCGTCGCGCGGGCTACCGCCTGGACCTGGGCGCTGTTCCCGTATGCCATCTACTGGCCAGTACGGGTGGTCTGGGAGATGAGTCTCAGCGCCTACCTGTTGAGCCTGGCCTTCCTGCTTACCCTGCGCATGGCGGATGTGCTGCCGCGGCCGCGAACCTGGATCGGATTCGGGCTGCTATGGGGCGTGCTGGCCCTTACCAATACGGCGGTGCTTTCGATGCTGCCGTTTTGTCTACTGTATCTGGCATGGCATTTGCCGCTGCGCTCCCGGCAGTTGGTGGGATTTGCACTGTGCATTCTGGCGGCGGGACTGGTGGTCAGCCCGTGGCTGGTCCGCAATTATGACGTCTTTGGCAAATTCGTTTTTGTTCGCGACAATCTCGCACTCGAAATACACATGGCCAATAATAACCAGTCCAACGGCCTGTGGACGCGGGGCGAGCACCCCGGCAACGACCCCGAAGCCATGCGCCGGTTTCAGGAGTTGGGTGAAATCCCCTTCATGCAGGAGAAGCAGCAGCAGGTCCGTGAATTCATCAGGGAGCATCCTGGAGAATTTCTTAGCTTTACGCTGCAGCGCGTTGCCTACTTCTGGATCGGACCTCCCCAGGCCGACATCGTCGCCGGCTATGACCTTATGATCGCCCGCCACGTCATGTTCATCCTTCCCGCAGCCTTCGCCTTTGCGGGCTTGTGGTTGACGTTGCGCAACCGAAAACGGCGAGGATTTCTCCTGGCCTGTTTCCTGCTGATCTACCCTCTGCCTTACTACCTGGTGAACCCGTTCCCGCGCTATAAGCATGCCATCGAACCGGAGATCATCCTGCTGGCCGTGTATTTATTCTGGGAGGCAAGCCGGGTGCAAATCCATTGGCCGCCTCCCACCAGACCTTCGTAAGCAGGTCCCGTTGTGTCCGTTGCGATGTCTTTGCGAACTTTGCGGTAAAAAGTTTTTGACCGCAAAGTTCGCAAAGACATCGCAAAAGACGCAAAGAAAGACCTGAACTCGCCTCGCCAAGTCATCCGGTTGGAGAGTCGTCCTACATCATTTACATTTGAAGCATGCGTGCCATCCTGCAGAAACGGGCGCTGCGTTTTGTTTTTGGCGCCAACATGATCTCCATGCTGGGCAGCGGCATGAATTCGGCTGCCGTGGCCTGGTACATCCTGCAGGCCACCCATTCGGAAGTCGCGCTGGGAACATTTGCGGTGCTGCAAACCCTGCCCGCCATGCTGATGCTGCCCTTCACCGGGGTCCTCATCGACCGCGAGGACCGGCGCCGCCTGGTGATGATGCTGGACGCGGCCCGCGCGGTCATCATTCTGGTGGTTGCAATCCTGGCCTTCGCCGGCAAAGTAAAAGTCTGGCAACTTTATTTGATGAACACTTTGGTGGCGGCAGGTTTCTGGATGTTCTGGCCGACCATCACCGCCCTGATTCAGGAATTGACTCCCGGGGAGGAGTTTATCCACGCCAATACATTTCTGCTCGCCGGCATCCAGGGCGGGTGGCTGATTGCCGGATCGATCGTGGGATTCGTTTACAACCATATCGGTCTGGGCGGGGTGTTGTTGATCGACTTTTCTACCTATCTGGCGTCGTTCCTGCTTTATCTGGGGGTGCGGAAGGGACGCCACGTTGTGCCACGGCCGGCAGAACTGCGGGCGGACATCATCGCCGCAGAAACCGCCGTGGGGCGTTTCGTCCGCGAAATGCGCGAGGGGCTCGACTTTCTTCGCGGTCACCGCCCGGTGGTCACTCTGGGAATCAGTTGGGCGCTCTTCCTGGGCGCGATGATGACGGGAGTGGTAGTGACTGCCCCGCTTAGCGACGAGGTGTTTCACGCCGGGGCCGTCGGCTACGGCTGGCTGAACGCGGGTTGGGGCACGGGCGCGTTTCTGAGCGCGCTCTACGCCCCCGCCCTCATCGCGTGGGTGGGAGCGCGCCGTTCCATTGCGATTTCCATGGGCGTGCTGGCGCTTGCTATGACCGTTGCGCCACTTTCACCCTGGCTGGCGGCGGCGGTCATGATCTACGCCCTCATGGGTTCAGGCCGCGGCATCAGTGGCGTCGCCATGAACACCAGCATCATGGAACAGGTGCCCCAACACTTTATGGGACGGGTGCAAAATACCTTTTATTTCGCCGGAACATTGCTGCAGATCATTTTGGGCTTTCTGGTCGGAGCCGTGGCGCAATTGAATCTGGTCGCGGGCTTTTCCATCATCGGCATGGTCTATGCGATAGCCTTCGTCACCGCGGTGTGGCCGGTAGGGGCGCCGGCGCCGCTCTGCGAAGTTGAGCCTGAGTGAGAAGGGCAGATTGCAGATTTGAGATTGCAGATTTAACCGCTCAAGGCAACCGAGAACTGAGAACTGAAATCTGAAATCTGGAACCAACAATCTGAGTTCTCAAATTCACCATCTGAAATCTCAAATCTGCAATCTGAAATCGCACTTCTTCCCATCCGCCCCAAGCTGTTATGCTTTCCGGTTCCAGCTTAGCCCAGGAGACTTGCATGTCATCCAGCCTCGAAGGTCGAGTTGCGGTTGTCTTCGGAGTGGCCAACAAACGCTCGATCGCCTGGTCGATCGCACAAGGTCTGCACCATGCGGGCGCGAAGGTGGCTATTACTTACCAGAACGAGCGTCTGGAACTGGAAGCCCGGGAACTGATCTCCTCCCTGCCGGGTGCGGAAGGCTTCATGTGCGATGTTTCCGACGACGCCGCCATCGACCGTTTGTTTGTCCAACTCAAGGAGCGCTACGGCAAGTTGCATGTGCTGGTGCACAGCGTGGCCTTCGCTCCGGCTGAAGAACTGAAGGGCGAGTTCGTGGCCACTACGCGCGAGGGCTTCCGCGTTGCCCACGACGTCAGCGTCTATTCTCTGGTCGCTCTGGCCCGCGCCGCCTCCTCGCTGATGGAAGACGGAGGCAGCATCATCACCATGACTTACTACGGAGCGGAGCGGGTCGTGCCACGTTACAACGTCATGGGCGTGGCCAAGGCGGCGCTGGAGTGCAGCGTCCGCTATCTGGCTTATGATCTGGGCAAAAAGAAGATCCGGGTCAATGCCATTTCCGCAGGTCCGATCAAGACCCTGGCGGCGCGTGGCGTTTCCGGTCTCAGCGACATGCTGAAGGCGCACGCTGAGCGCGCGCCGTTGCAGCGCAATGTGGATGTAAAGGAAGTAGGCGCGACCGGCGTTTTTCTGGCTTCGGACGCCAGCTCTGGAATCACCGGCGAGGTGATCTACGTAGACTGCGGCTACAACATTATGGGCTTTTGAGCTGTCATCTGAGCGGAGGTACGGCTTCGCTCAACGAAGCCGTACCGGAGTCGAAGGATCCCTATATTCCCCTCTGCGTTTGCAGTACAGGAAAGATATCTGGAATGTCTGTCACGCACGCAGCAGCATCGATGCTACAAGGGGTCCTTCGACTCCACCATCCCATTCGCAAGCGAATGGGATGATTCCGCTCAAGATGACACTACTCCTGCGCTACCGCTTGCGTTTCCTGCCAAAAAACTTGCGCTCGATATCAGGATAGAACTCCTTCAACACATTGAAGCCGGCATCGAAGGCAAACTGAATGCCGGCGCGCTCCGCCACGTCGGAAAAATCTCTTTGGCTTTTGGGATAGTAAGTTACGGCCAGCGCGGATGAAGAAAAACTCCCCAACACTTCCGAGACATTGAACGCCCTTCGCCCGGAATCCTGCCGCGTCACCAGAATACGGCTCAACGCATATCCCACGCGGTGGGAAAAACCTCCATAGCCGAAACGGTAGTACCGCGGGTCCTGGCGCAATAGAGAGGGATACAGGCCGGTGATAAAGACGGTGGCGGTCAGACCGTCGGCAAAGCCGGCGCCATATCGCTTGCCATACCCCTCCGCGCCCTGTCCATATTCACTGGGACTGTTGCGCGCCTGGTTCACCCCGGCTTCCGCGGCCACAAATACAAAAGTGTAAGGATTGAGATACTGCACCGCGAGTTTGAACTTTTGGCCGCTGGTTATCGGGGGCGGTTGCATCCCGACTTCGACCAGGCCGTAGGCGGGCACGAGGCCGAACATTCGGTCCTGCCCGGACGGTTGGGTGGAAGAGTCGGCCCGCTTCTCTGCATGATTTTGGCTGGCGCTATCTTTGTCCGTGGTCGAGGGCGCATCCTGCGAGCGACAGACTTGAGCGCTCGCTACCATCATCATCAAGCTGAAAGCGAGGACGATCACCAGCTCAATCCGTTTGCCCGGGAGTGCCCTGGCCGAGAGGAAACGATCAAACTTGGGAAGCAGAAGCTTAGGTGCTGGTGATCCGAATACGCCGGTCGTTTTCAGAGCTTCGCCCTGGTTCACCGAGTTCTTCATTCACTCTCTCCAGCGCAATTTCCACATCGCACTCGCGCTCAAAGCGTGGGAATTTCTCTCCCCACTCTATCAGGAGAATGCTGTTGTCAGCGATGAGGTCGTCGAGCCCCAGGGTCTCCAGTTGGCGCAGCGTATCAATACGATACAAGTCGATGTGATAGAGGCTAGCTTGAGGACCGCGATATTCATGAATCAAAGTAAAGGTTGGGCTGGTGACATCCTCCGTGGACGCGGCCTGGAAAGCTTCGGCAATGCCTTTCACCAGCGTGGTCTTGCCCGCTCCCAGATCGCCGCGCAGCAGCACCAGCTTCGGCGGCGTGAGCCTTCCGGCCAGAGTACGGCCGAGCGCGATAGTCTCTTCAGCGGAATGAGTGACGAATTCCTGCGTGGCCATGCGGGTCGAGGGCGAATGACCAGTATAGCTGCCGCATGCAGTATGCCGGGGGGATGGGGAGCGCAGGACAGGAAGCGCACGACTGGGAAGGGCACGACTTCAGTCGTGCCGCAGCCGCTCGAATGTGGGTGCGGCTTCAGCCGCTGAGGACAGCTTTGGCTATCGAGCACCCTTCAGACTGATTTCGGCGCGGTCCACTGGCTGGACCTGATTCCCTGGAAGCTTCGGTCCGCGGCTGAATCCACCACCATGCGCAAGGCGCGATGGTCGTCGTCACCGAGTGCGACGAAGCGGAAGGGTTGCAGGGCGCCGTCGATGGTCGCCCGTACCGGCGTGAGCATCTCCGCCATGCCTCGCACCGGACCCGATTGCGTCTGAAAAGCGACTTCAACAAAATCTCCCTGGCTCAGAGCCCTAGCCAGCCGCAACAGGCCTCCGGTCACCGAAATAGTCTGGAGTTTGGCTTTGGCGCGCTTGCCATCTTCCAACATGACTAAGGCCAGAATAGAACCACCGAGCTGGATACGTGGAGAGCGGCGCTGAGGATGCACTTGGGGAAAGTGAGTCATAGCAGGGACTATTTCACGCCGCTGCCGGTCGGGACAGGTTACAGAAGGCACATGTCCGGATTCCAGGTGAGGGCTTTTCCGAACACCCGTTAACATCCCATGCCATCAGGAAGATGGGCGTCTGTTGTCAAGTTGGTTATGGGACGAATGGACGATGTAACGAGCAGCGGCGTTGGGGCCCGACGAGGTGCAAGCAGCCTGGCAAATTTGTCCGAACGTTCTAGCCGCGGATCGTGACCAGCGGCTCCGGTGCCACGTCCCGCGTCCGGCGAAATGCCTCCGGCAAAGCCTTGAGCAAGTCAGTTGCGACCAGCGAGTGCTCGCCCATGCTTTCGCGCGCGACGTCCCCGGCCAGTCCGTGCAGATGGACCGCGGCGATCACCGCCTCTGCAATGTGATCCGGATGCTGCGCCATGAAGCCCGCGACCATGCCGGTCAATATGTCTCCCGTGCCTCCCGTTGCCATGCCGGGATTCCCTGTGGTGTTGACCCAGACGGTGCCGTCGGGCTGCGCAATCAGGGTGCGATGTCCCTTGAGCACGACAATCACTCCGTGCTCGCGGGCAAATGTACGGGCCACGTTCAGACGGTCGCGCTGCACTTCGGGAATCGTGGAACCGGCGAGCCGTGCCATCTCGCCAGGGTGCGGTGTGATGACGAGATGATCCGGACTGCTTTTCAACTCGCTGGCCCGGCCTTCGAAGGCGTTGAGGCCGTCTGCGTCCAGAACAATAGGAAGCTTGTATTTCTTGACGACAGCCCGCACCAACTCGGAAGTTTCGGGGTATCGCGAAATACCCGGTCCGACCGCCAGCACGGTCTTTGCTTTTACCAGCGTGTCCAGGCGGCCTTGTTCAAGCGAGGCCAGAGCGATGCTGCCGGCTTCCGTTTCCTCAAGCGGCTCAGTCATGAGTTCGGGATGAAAACCGGCGACGGTTGCCAGCACCGACTTCGCCGTGGCCACCGTGGACAGACCAGCGCCGGCGCGCAGCACGGCCATGCCGGCCATGGCCGCGGCTCCCGCTTTGCCCGTGGATCCACCCAGTATCAGCACGTGGCCAAAATTTCCCTTGTTGGACGCTGCCGGGCGGGGACCGATCAACGGCGCGACATCCCGCGCTGTAATCAGGTTGAGCTGCAGAGAGGAAATGAGGGCGTCGTCCGGCGAGCCGATTGGGGCGACCACCGTCGGCCCCGTGGTCAACATTCCGAAAACATGAGCGGGGCGAGGGGCGGTAAACGTGACCACCGAGTTCGCCTTGGCCACGGCACCCACCTGCTCGCCCATCACGTCAGCATCGGCGCCGGAGGGAATGTCCACGGCAACGGCAGGAGCGTGGCTCGCATTCAACGCGGCGATCGCTTCGGCGTACAGCCCGCTCACGGGCGGATGGAAGCCGGTGCCGAGGATGGCATCCACCAGCACATCCGCATCAAAAACGGAGCGGGCTGGTTCAGTCTTCAACTGCTCCTTTTCCGACACCCCAACCGCGGGTACGGGGAGCCTGGTAAACATCTCCGCCGCATCGCCCTTCAACTCGGAACGCTCCGCCAGCAACAGTACACGCACGTCGCAGCCGGCTTCATGCAGTTTGCGGGCGGCGACAAACCCGTCTCCGCCGTTGTTTCCCTTTCCGCAAATGACGCCGACAGACTCCGCCGGGGAATACTGCGACAGGACAAACGCCGCCACGGCTGCGCCCGCATTTTCCATCAGGGTCAGTGAGGGAACGCCAAAGCGCTCGCTGGTGACCCGGTCGATCTCGCGCATTTCCGCCGCCGTGACAATCTTCATGGCTGGGCCGCAGCCATTCGTTCCAACTGCCGCAGTTGGGAGGATTCGCCCATGGCGATCAGGTAGTCGCCCGCCTCGATCCGGTCTTCCGGCGACGGATTGAAGTCCATTTTCTTTTCCCGTTTGATGGCCAGAATAACCGCGCCGCAATCCTGCCGGATGCGGGAGCTTTCGATGGTCTTGCCCGCGACCGTGGACGCGTCGGCCACACGGATCTCACCGATCTCGAGGTCCATATCAAGGTGAGCGGTGGCGGAGTCGAGAAAGCTCACTACGTGGGGCTGCAGGAACGATCGCGCAATGCGCTGTCCAGCAAACAGGTAAGGCAGTACAACGGAATCAGCGCCGGCCTTGAGCAGGCGTTTTTCCGCATCTTCTTCGCTGGCGCGGGCGATAATCCTCAACTGCGGATTCAGCTCGCGGGCAGTGAGCACAATATAAAGATTGGTCGCATCGGTGGTGGTGGCGGCTACCAGGCCCCGGGCGCGCTCAATGTGGGCGTCGCGCAGGGTCTGTCCCTGGGTGGCGTCGCCGGTCAGCGTCAGCCAGGCATGCCCGTCGCCCGCTGCCCGGTCCGCATTCTGATCGACGATGACGAACGGCACTCCCTTGTGGGCCAGCTCCCGCGCTGCACTGCGGCCCACGCGGCCCGCCCCGCAAATGATGTAGTGTTCGGAGAGCCGGCTGATCTCGCGCTCCATTTTCCGCCTTCCGAAGAAGCTGCCCAGCTCGAATTCTAGCAAAGCCTGGGTCAGCGACCCGATGCCAAGAAATACCAGCGACACGCCAACGATGATCAGGCCCACGTTAAAGGCGCGTCCGGCATGCGAGAGAGGATGGATTTCCTGGTATCCGATGGTGGTGAAGGTCGTAATCACCATGTAGAAGCCATCGAACCATGACCAGCCCTCGATGAAATGAAAGCCGGCTGTCCCCGCCAGCGTGAGCCCGAGCAGGGCCGCGCCGATCAGCCGCAGGTTGCGCAGAGATTTCATGGTGGTCGTTGGCCGTCGGTCGTTGGCTGTTGGTCGCTGGCGGCAGGGTCCCGGGCCCCAACTATTGTCATCCCGACCGGAGCGACGCGAAGCGAGCGCAGTGGAGGGACCTGCTGTTGCCGCCAGCTTTTCCAGCCCACCACCCAACTATTAGCTTTTCCCGCGATGGAGAACTACCAATGCTGCAAGCTGTCGAAACAGCAGGTCCCCCCACTGCGCTTCGCTCCGGTCGGGATGACAAAAACGCAGGAAGCTCATGTCAGTAGGGCCTGAAACCAAGCGTTGTCTTGGCCAAAGACCAATGGCCAACGGCCAACGGCCAGCGACTACTTCCCCGCGTTCTCCGGCAGGGCTTGCACCCGGCTGTGCCTCTTGCCGTAGGTAAAGTACACCACCAACCCGATCGCCAGCCAGATGATCAGACGCGCCCAGTTGATCCAGCCCAGACGGTACATCATGTAGCCATTAAAGATGATGCCGAGAATTGGTACCAGCGGCACCCACGGGGTGCGGAAGGGACGCGCCTGATTGGGGTCAGTGCGCCGCAGCAGGATTACGGCAATGCACACGATCACAAAGGCCAGCAGGGTACCGATGTTCACCATCTTTCCGATATCGTCGATGGGCACCAAGCTTCCCACCACTGCGGCCAGCAGTCCCACCAGGATGGTGTTCTTCCACGGTGTGCGCCACTTGGGATGAATGTCGGCGAAGAATTTCTTGGGCAGCAGGCCATCGTTGGCCATGGAGTAGAGAACTCGAGTCTGTCCCAGGAGCATGACCAGCATCACGCTGGTGAGTCCAGCGAGCGCGCCCAAGGTAATGATGTGTGAGGCGCCGGTAAGTCCGCGATCGAGGAAGGCGCGGGCGATGGGAGCTTCAATGTTCACTTCACGCCACGGCACCATGCCTGTGAGCACCGCTGCCACCGCGATGTAGAGGACGGTGCAGATCAGTAGAGAAGCAATGATGCCGATGGGTAAGTCGCGCTGTGGGTTCTTGGCTTCCTGTGCCGTGGTCGAGACCGCGTCAAATCCGATATAGGCGAAGAAGATATAAGCCGCGCCCGCGCCGATGCCGGAGAACCCCATGGGAGCGAAAGTATGCCAGTCTCCGCCCCAGTTGCTGGCGCTCACGTAGCGGAAGCCCAGGCCGATCACGAACAGCACCACCGAAACCTTGATCACGACGATCGTCGAGTTAAAGCGCGCACTCTCCTTGATGCCGATGGCGAGAATGGCGGTGATAATCAGCGCGATGAAAAAAGCGGGCATGTTCCAGCCCAGCTCGACCCCGAACATTTTCGGCGCGTCCAGCAACTTATGCGCCCCTTCCATGAGTTGCGGGGAGTGTGCCGACATAATCTCGGTCACCCGGTTGAGGAAGGCTTGCGTGCCAGGGACAAGAGTGGAATCCGACGCCTGCGCCATCTGGCGGGCAACAATATTTTCAGCGGCACGAAGTCCCGTCCAGTGGTCATAGGCAAGCCACAACGGCATCTTGATATGGAAGATATCCAGCAACTCGATGAAGTGGTTCGACCAGCCCGATGACACGGTGCTGGCACCCATGGCGTACTCCAGGGTAAGGTCCCAGCCGATAATCCAGGCAAAGAGCTCGCCCAGGGTCGCATAAGCATAGGTGTAGGCGCTGCCGGCCAGCGGAATCATGGCGGCAAATTCGGCGTAGCAAAGGGCCGCGAAGGCGCATCCCAGGCCGGACAGGACAAAGGAGAGCATAAGGCCCGGCCCGGCATAGTGTGCGCCTAGTCCGGAGAGCACGAAGATGCCAGCGCCAATGACCGCGCCGACTCCCAGCGCGGTGAGTTGAAAGGGGCCCAGGGTCCGCTTCAGGCTGTGTTCGCCAGACTCGCGGGCTTCCTCCAACAGCATGTTCAAGGGCTTTCTGGCCCAGAGATTTGCCATGCGTTTCGATCTCCTAAGCAGTTAAGCTGAAGCGCCTGTCTCCCGACCCAGTCGCCGCGACCACAGGAAGTACACCGGAATCCCCAGCAGCACGATGATCAATCCCGGCCAGGTGTACTGCGGTTTGTAGCGTAATAGTACGACATCAATAAATAAAGCCATGACAATATAAACCGCCGGAAGTACAGGGTAACCAATCGCCCGGTAGGGACGTTCCGCCTCGGGGTGGGTGCGCCGCAAGACGAACAACCCAAAGATGGTAAGCACATAAAAAACCAGCACGGCGAAGATGATGTAATCGAGCAGCTGCCCGTAGCTGCCGGAGACGCACAGGATGCAGGTCCAGACCATCTGCACCATGAGCGAAACCGCCGGCGTCTTGTAGATAGGATGCAACTTGGCCACGCTCTTGAAAAACAATCCATCCTTGGCCATGGCGTAGTAAACCCGCGAACCGGCCAGGATCAGCCCATTGCAGCAACCGAAAGTGGAAAGCATGATGGCGATGGCCATCAGCGTTCCTCCGGTTGCGCCCAGCATCTGAGACATGACCGCCGTGCCCACCCGGTCTTCGGTGGCGTACTTGATGCCGCGCTCCAGAATGGTCGCGCCTGCCGCGCTTCCATCCAGAGGCAGCACGTTCAGGTAAATAAAATTGCAGGCAACATACAGCGCTATGACCACGCCTGTCCCCAGCGCCAGCGATAGCGGCAGGTTGCGGCTGGGGTTCTTCACTTCGCCGGCAGTAAAGGTCACGTTGTTCCAGGCATCGGCAGAGAATAGGGATCCCACCTGCGCCACCGCAAGGATGGTAAGCGTGCCCACCAACACTGTCGGACCACCCACTCCCACCTGCACCGCGTGTTGCGCACTCAGAGCCGCGTTGTGCCAGAAGTGTCCCTGAAAATTCGCCGCCAGCGCCTGCGCATTACGTCCGACGAACAGGCCCAGAAAGACCAGCCCTAGCAGAGCAGACACTTTGGCAAAAGTAAAAACGTTTTGAATGAGGGCCCCGGTTTTCAGGCCGAAGATGTTGATCACCGACAGCGCCACCACCACCAGAATCGCCACCAGGTTTTGCGTGCTGAGCCCGGTTTCCATGTTGCCCAGGACCATGGGCCCAATATGAATGGGCGGAACTTTCCAGAAGTGCACAATCCAGTTCGCAGAAGAAATCGAAGGAAAGAAGATTCCCAGAAACTTGCCAAAGGCCACACCGACGGCGGCGATAGTCCCGGTCTGGATGACGAGAAAAAGCGTCCAGCCGTAGAGAAATCCCCAGAGCGGCCCCAGCGCTTCCCTGAGGTAGACGTATTGACCGCCGGCGCGCGGCATCATGGCCGCCAGCTCGCCGTAGCTCAAGGCCCCGACGATGGTCAGGAAGCCGGTCACCAGCCAGGCCCCGATCAGCAACGCGGGTGAATCGACCTCGCGGCCTATTTCCGCCGAAACGATAAAGATGCCAGAGCCGATCATCGAGCCCATGACCAGCATGGTGGCACTGGTCAGTCCCAGGCCCTTTACCAGTTCCTTATCTTGATGGCTATGGAGATCCCAGTCAGTGGTTGCTGCAGGCGTGGGTCGCTTGGTCTCGTTACTCACAGCCCTCCCGGGGTTGCGGTTTACCTGTAGCGCCGGCGTCCCGCCGGCCGTCCCGAGGGCGTCTCGCCCTCGCCCGTCAAACTCAATGGGACTTTATCCTAATATGCGGAAAAATTCCTCTGCTGATTTGCGAGGCTCCCGTATCAAATCAGATATCACCGCCACCGTATCCGCCCCAGCCTCAATGACCGACTGGCAATTTTCGCGGGTGATTCCGCCGATGGCCACTAATAGCTTGCGAGTTAACCCCCTTGCCCGGCGCACACCTTCAACTCCAATTACAGGATCGGGATTCGCCTTGCTGCGGGTCCCGAACACCGGCCCAATCGCCAGATAGTTTGCAGTAGTTTTGTCCGCCTCAGCGAGTTGTTCGGCGTTATGGGTGGAGACGCCCAGCCAGAGCGTTTCGCCAATCACCTTTCTCGCCCCTTCGGGCGAGAGATCATCCTGTCCCAGGTGAACCCCATTGCAGCCGGCCGCGAGACATAAGTCCGCCCGGTCGTTCATGATCAATTTGACGGAAGCGGGGAGGCAACGTTTCAGCTCCCGGGCCTGTGCCAGCATCTGGCGGGCGTCGCCCGTCTTGTTCCGGTATTGCAGCAGGGTGACGCCACCCCTTACCAGTTCGCTGGCCGATCGACAGAGGGCGTCACAATCCTCGAAAGACGATGCATCGAGGATGGCGTAGAGCCGCGGTAGGGAGATCATGGCCTATGGGTGTGTGGGTCGGACACTCCTGTCCGACGCCTTTGACCTGGACTTTGCTTGCCCATACCAAGCCGTCTTACAAACGAACAATCACATCCAACAACACCAACTTCAAACGCGGCGGGCGAGGGCGCCCGCCCCACACTTTCACTCAGGACTTTGCCGCCTTGCCTTGGGCCAGAAATCTTTCGATGAACGTTGTGTCTACGTTTCCGGCACGGAAATCGGGGTCAGCCAGGATCCTGCGGTGCAACGGAATCGTTGTGAAGATGCCCTCGATGATGAACATCTCCAAAGCACGCGCCATGCGGGACACCGCTTCGTTCCGGTCCTTGCCGCGCACGATCAGCTTGGCGATCAGAGAATCGTAGTAGGGTGGGATCACGCCTTCCGCGTAAGCGGCGGTGTCGATCCGGACGCCGGTGCCACCCGGCGGATTGAAAGTTGTGATTCGGCCCGCCGACGGCGTGAACTTCTCCGGATGCTCCGCGTTGATGCGGCATTCAATGGCGTGTCCGCGGTGCAGGATGGGGCCATGCAGTACATTCTCCAGGCGCTCGCCCGCGGCCAGCAGGATCTGGCTCTTCACCAGGTCCACGTCCGTGACCATTTCCGTGACCGGATGCTCCACCTGGATGCGGGTGTTCATCTCAATGAAGTGGAGCCTGCGATCTTCATCCATCAGGAATTCGATGGTGCCGGCATTCACATAGCCGACGTCGGAAAGCGTCTTGCAGAGGACCTGTCCGATCTGCTCCCGCAGTTCAGGAGTGACCTGGGTGGAGGGCGATTCCTCCAGCAGCTTCTGGTGACGGCGCTGGATGGAGCACTCGCGTTCCCCCAGGCTGGCGACATTTCCGTACTGGTCGGCCAGGATCTGGAACTCAATGTGGCGCGGCCGCTCCACAAATTTTTCCATGTAAAGGTCGCCGTTGCCGAAAGCCGCGGCCGCTTCGGATGACGCCGCCTTGAACAGCGCCGGCAGTTCTTCCTCGCTGCGCACGATGCGCATGCCGCGCCCGCCGCCACCGGCTGACGCCTTGATGATGACGGGAAAGCCAACCTGGCGGGCCCACTCCGTGGCCTCGGCATCGCTGGCCAGAATGCCTTCCGAGCCGGGCAGAATGGGAACTCCGGCACGCTTCATGGCCGCGCGGGCTTTCTCTTTTTCGCCCATCAGGCGGGTAATCTCGGGTGGCGGCCCAATGAACTTGATGTTGCAAGTCTCGGCGACCTCGGCAAAGTTTGCGTTTTCCGCCAGCAGGCCGTATCCGGGATGGATTGCATCCACGTTGGCGATTTCCGCCGCACTAATCACCGATGGAATATTGAGATAGCTCTGCGCCAGCTGCGGCGGCCCGATGCAGATGGCTTCGTCGGCAAAACGCACGTGTAGCGAATTGCGGTCGGCCTCGCTGTAAATCGCTACCGTGCGGATACCCAGCTCCTTGCAGGCACAAATCACCCGCAGGGCAATTTCTCCGCGATTTGCAATCAGTATCTTCTTGAACATGCGCTAGTTTGGTGCGGGGAAAACTTCTACCACGGAGGCACCGAGACACAGAGAAATACAAAGCAAAATATTCTTCAGGATTAGGATGCAGTCACCGCTGAACTCTCAGGCCTTTCTAATCTGTTGGTTTTCTCAATATCTCTGCGTCTCCGTGGTGAAAGGGTTTGCCCGCTTGCCCGGACTATTTCTGCGGCCTAATGGCGAACAGTTCCTGGCCGTATTCGATGGGCGCATTATTCGCGACCAGCTTCTTCACAATTTCTCCGGCTACGTCGGACTCGATTTCATTCATCAACTTCATGGCTTCGACGATGCACAGAATCTGGCCGGCTTCGACCATGTCCCCGGGCTTCACAAAAGGCGGTGATCCGGGCGACGGCGACTCGTAGAACGTACCCACGATGGGGGAGCGTACGATGTGCAATCCGTCCTCGGGCGCGGGCGGCGCCACTGCCGGCGCAGAAGGAACCGCAGGTGGGCTGGTGGCTGTAGGCGCGGCACCGGCTTCGGGAACTGGAGACGGGGCGGCGTGCACGGTATAGAAGCGCGCGTCCGGCGCGGGTGCGTGAGCCACAGGTTCGCTCCCCCGCCTGATCCGCACTTTGACGTCGCCGCGCTCCAGTTCAAACTCGGCGATGTCCTTCTCAATTAAGAACTCGATGAGTTCTTTCAGCTCTTTCTGATTCATCGTAGGCGCTGATTCATCGTACGGTGGGACCGACTTCTGCCTTCTTGGGCGTCCGCCGGAAAGGCACGACCAACTCTGCCCCGAGCACCTCCCGGTGCCCGGGATGACAGCGTTTCAAATCGCCACAAGTTCCTGGCTGGTGGGTGTCAAAACCTCGCACCCGTGTTCCGTGACCACAACCATATCCTCGATGCGCACGCCCCACCTGCTGGGGACATAAACGCCAGGCTCGATGGTGATCACCATCGCCGGCAGCAGGACCTGAGACTGTCCCGCGGCCAAGCGCGGCGCCTCGTGGATTTCCAAGCCTACGCCGTGCCCCGTCGAATGCGTGAAATATTTTGCTAACCCAATATTTTGTAATGACTTACGGGCTATCCGATCAAGCTCCCCCGCCTCGATGCCCGGCCTCACCGCGTCCACTGCAGCCTGCTGCGCCTGCTTTACTGCCTGGTAAACTCCGCGAGCCTCCGCCGAGGGGCGACCCACATACACGGTGCGGGTCATGTCAGAACAATAACCCGCGAGTATAACACCGAAGTCGCAGACCACGAATCCCTCGGCCGGGATGACGGCTTGTGATGCCCGTCCATGGGGCAAGGCCGAGCGCGCTCCCGAAGCAATAATGGTGTCAAAGGACATGGCCTGGGCCCCGGCCTGGCGGGCGGCGTACTCCATCGCAGCCGCCACGTCCGCTTCGCGGACACCGGGACGGATAGTTTCAAGGGCCCGATCGAATAAGCTCGCACCCAGGTTGACTGCCGATCGAAGGCATGCGATCTCTTCGTCATCCTTCACCATGCGGGCCTGCGCAATCAGGGCTGGCATCTCACGCAGGCGGAAACCCGAAGGCAAAGCGCCGGAGAGCCGTGACCGGGCTGCCACCGTCATATGCTCGCCCTCAATACCAATCCCAATCAGGGAAGCGCGACGGCCTCTCTTGAGGTTCACGGACAGCCAGGCGGCGGCGGCCGGCAGCGGCCCTTTCCGGGCGATCACAATCTTCGCCCCTTGCACCTCGGCCTGCGCCTGCTCGGTATAGCGTCCGTCGGTAAAGAACACAGACCTCTCTCCGGCCAGAACGAGAACCCCTGCGCTGCCGGTGAATCCGCAGACATAGCGAATGTTGGGAGGATGGGTGACAAACAGGGCATCCAGGCGATGAGCGGAAAGAGAATCTTGCAGGCGCTTTTGACGGCCTCGATGATCCATCCCAGAAGTTTAACAACTGCATGCCGTGGAGGTCATGGCGACGGGTTGAGGAGCGATTCCATCGGCAGCGGTCCTTGTCGGGCGAATGCAGCTTGCACCCCTAGAGGCGCGCCTGTCAGTAAAAATGGTAGTACAAACGGAACCACGGACTGTTGCGATGTTCCCAATCATGCTTTCGGTTCGTCTCGAGCAAGATCTCCCGCTCCGTCCTTTCCCATGTGGCTCTGACCGCTGCGGGGGAGATCGGGGCAAAATCCACCCCTGACAGACGTTCTACCACGTCAATGTGCGCCTGGTTGAATGCTCGAATTAACCTCGACGTTTCTTGTGAATCCACAGGTTTAGCGAGAGACGCTTATCTCAATCGCGGTGAATCCGGATTATAGCGAATCGGCCAAGGCAGCGCTGAGGAGACCGGTAGGCCCCAAAACAAAACCGCCGACCCTGAGGATTCAGGATGCCGGCGGCTGTCTTTACTTCTACCTCGTGCGCTGCCGCGACTAGGTCTGAATGATGCGCGGCGTGATGAAGAAGATCAGCTCCTGGTTGGAGGTGCTGACCGTGGTGTGCTTGAACAGGTTGCCCAGGTATGGGATGCTGCCCAGCAACGGCACCTGCTGGATGTTGACCGAGTTCTGCGTCTGAATCACGCCACCGATGACCACCGTGCCACCGTCGGTCACAAGGACCTGGGTAGTGGCCTGCTGGGTGATCAACGTGGGGTTGCCCTGGACGGTGCGACCGAAGTCAGGCGTGGTGTTCTCCACATCCACGTTGAGGAAGATAGTTCCTTCCGACGTAATCTGTGGAACCACGGTCAAGCGCAGGAACGCATCCACGTAAGTGACGGTGGGCGGTCCGCCTAACTGCGCCTGGGTGACGATGGGTACGCGCACGCCCTGGCGAACCAGAGCTTGGATGTTGTTCTGCGTGACCACTCGCGGACGGGAAAGAATCTTCAGCAGCCCGCGCGACTCAGCCATGGTGAGGATGGCATCAATGCGCACATTGTTGCTGGCATTGACGAAGGTAAGACCGCTGGTCGGACTGGTCACCGGCAGGTTCGAGAACAATGGAATCTGGCTGCCCCCAGTGGTGCTGCCGGCGGTGATATAGCCGGGCGTCAGGCCGCCTACTGTGGTCGGTGAAGTTCCGACGGAAGAAGCGCCGCCGATCGCGGTTTTGCCGTCGCCCCAACCGAAACCAAGCTGGGTCCCGATATCGCGGGCGAAGCTGCGGGTTGCGGCCACGACGCGGGCTTCAATCTCCACTTCCTGGGTCTTGCGGTCGAGCTGGGTCAGGAGGCGGTCAATGGCCGGCATCACCGAAGGAATGTCCTGAATGATCAGAGCATTGGTCCGGTCGTCGGAGATAACGTCGCCCCGCTGGGTGAGGAAATTCTTCACCGTGGGGACGACATCCTTGGAGTGGGCATAGCTCAGGAAACGGGTGACCGTGACCTTGTCCACCGCCAGGGCCTCGGCTTCAACCTGGGCCCGCCGCGATTCCGCTTCCTTGCGCATGGTTTCGACGGTGGCGATGCGGAGTACGTTGCCTTCCAGCTGGCGCGACAGATCGTTGTTCTTCAGCACGATGTCCAGTGCCTGGTCCCACGGCACGTCATCGAGCACGATGGTCAGAGTGCCTTTGACGTTGGGGTCCAGAACAACGTTCAGTCCGCTGATTTCGTGAATCAGGCGGAAGAAATCTTTCAGATCCACATCCTTCAAGTTGACCGAGATGGGTTCGCCGGTGTACTTCGGGCCGGTGACGGCCGGCGCTTGTGCAGCCTGCACCTTCTGCTCGGCAGCCATATTGACGGCCGGTTGCAGACCGCTGGACTGCATGGCAGCGCTGGCCGGAGGCAACAGGTTGCCTTCAGGCCGGGCAGCAAACTTTCCCGCGGCCGCAGTGGCCCGGGCGGAAGGATCGATCACAGCCGGCTTGGCGTCATCGGCCGAGGCTGAATCCTTGGGACGATAGGAAGGTTCGATGAAGGCGAAGTCGGTGGCGCGGGCCGAGGCCTGGGCTGACGGTCCCTGGCTGAACGAAGACTGCACCAGCTTGGCTTCCTGGGCCGGGGCAACAACCTCCGCGACCGGAGGCGCGACTGCGACTTCACTCTTGGCCACGGTGGGCTGCGCGGCCGGGGTCTTAACCACGAGCGGCGCTGCCTTGGCGACGGCTGACTTGGTGTAGAGCTTCAGGACCAGCGAATTGTCGTTGCCCGCCACCAGTTCGTGACGGCATGCCTGGGTCAGATCAACCACGATGCGCGAGGTGGGGGTGCTTCGGCCATCCATGCCGAGGCGCACGTCCTTCACGCCGTCGCCGTTGACGCTAATCAGACCATGGGAGGTAGCCACCACTGTGTTGGGCAGATCGACCACGACGCGGGCCGGATGGTCCAGCGTGCTCAGCCGCGGTTTCACAGTGCCGTGGGCCCTGATCTCCACACTGACGCCGTCGGCGGTGCGCACGACGTTGACCTTCTGCAGTGCGGCGTGCTGCGGAGCGTCCGTGCCCGCGCCCTGCGTCTGGGCCGAGGCGGTCATGAGCACCATGACCAGCATCGGCAGTAAGAATGTCAGAAATTGCTTTCGCATTTCGCTCTCCCCACGGGCTTTGCGCTTGGCTCGCCCCGTATCTTTCTCGCAAGATTCGTTTCTGCCGGGTTCCCGGCTAAATTCCCTTGCCGCCCTAGACTGCGGACGTCGTAATCTTCTTGGTCACTTCCCGGGTCATGGACTTGCCCAGACGGTCCTGGACGGTTTGCTTGAAAATGATCGAATCGCCGGTGATCTTGACCACATAGCCGTTGAACACCGGATCGTTCTCCCGCAGGAAATACGCCTTGTTCAAGCTGTTGACGACCACGGCGATCATTCCTGAGTCAGCCTTCACTACGCCCTTGAGATTGATCTGGTCGATGGCCAGGCAGCGCTTTCCCACGCTGCAGCCCGAACCGATCATGCTGCGATTCACTACCGGGCTCACGAAGGGGTCACGCCGGCTGGACAGGTTGACCTCCCGGGGCCCATCCGCTTTCGCTTTCGCGGGTTGCTTCTGGTTCTCCACCGCGATCTGCTGTTTGGGCTGCGACTTTTTGTGTGCGGCAACAGGCTTCACTTTGGCCGGGACGCGGCTCGTCTTTTTGGCTGAGTGCTGGGCCGGGCTGCTGGCGGGCACGGCAGGATTGGCCGCGCCTCCGTGTGAGGCCAGGGCAGCATTCGACTTGACCGCCGGTTTGTGCTGAACACCCTTGAGCGTGTTCTGCGTGTTGTTGATGGCGCTCGGGTTCTGCCCCCAGGCAGTTCCCGCCACCATCCCCAGGAAAACAATTCCAGTCGTCAGCTTCATATGCTCCCCTGCTTTTTCGCCGCCGCGGGCTGCCCCGGTTTTCCAGGCGCACCCGCTGCCGGCACCATGTCATGGCTGAAGAATGTGGTGGCCGTGCAGGTGGCCACAACGCTCTCGTTCGGCGCGTACTGATAGGTATGCTTCGCCTTGGCTTCTGAAGGCTTTTTGGTGGTTGCCACCATCAGACCCGAAACATTGACGATGCGTTCCAGCTTGCCCACTTTGTCGAAGAAATTCAGCATGGAGTAATATGGGCCGTCGAGTTCCATCTCGAAGGGCACCTCGGTGTAGTACTCCTTGGCTGCGGTAGGCCGGGCGGTATAGCGGCGCAGTTCAATCCCGGCTTTCATGGCCTCGGCATTCATCATCTTCATGAAGCCAGGCACTTCTTTCTCGTCGGGCACGATCTTGCGCTCGATCTCCAGCTGCTGCTTGAGGCTGGCCAGTTGGCGTTCGATATCCACCAACTTGGGCCGGTAGGACTCCAGTTCCGCGTTTTCACGGAGCTTGGTCTCGAGCGCAGCTTGCGCCGCCGCATTGGCTTCGCGCTGGCTCTTGAACACGGTGTAGTACAGGGCGGCAGAAAGCAGCAGCCCCACGCCCACCATGGTTGCCCACTGTTTAATGCCTGACATTTCGCTAAAGTTGGCCATATTTTCCCGCCTCCCTAGGACTTCGCCTTTTCGCAGGTCAAGGTGAAGTTAAAGGCCTGCATTTCTTTAAAAGTGTCGTCCTGGTAGGTCTCTTTGATTTCGATGTTGGTGAAGTATCCGGTCTTTTGCAGATTGGAAATCAGACTGGCTACTGCGTCGGTGCTCAGGGCCATGCCGTCGATGTCGACGCTGGTTCCAG
Organism: Terriglobia bacterium; assembly: GCA_963803605.1. Lineage (GTDB taxonomy): Bacteria > Acidobacteriota > Terriglobia > Terriglobales > Acidobacteriaceae > JAIQFF01. The sequence continues at coordinate 282,383 of CAWDNG010000012.1, read as the reverse complement.
AATCTTTCATGCTGTTAAGCCAGACCGCTTCGGTATTATTCACCGTCTGGCCAACCGTGTTCAGCAGATTGACCGGGCCGGACTGGGCCGCGCGCAGCTGGTCGATCACATCCACCCGGCGCTTGTAGTTGTCGGCTTCACGCTGGCGCTCCATGTAGCGGGCCTTGACGTCAGCCAACTCAGCGTTCTTCCGCATCGCCACCTCCATCTTGGCGGCGATGTCCCGGTGCTGTTTGTCCAGCTGGTACCAGTAGCCGGAGTTAACCAGGGCAGCCAGGACCAGCACTACCAGGACCTTCATCTTGGGCGAGCCTACGTCACCCACTTCCATGACGGCGGCCGCCGAAGCTGCGGATCGTTTGTTCTTTCCCTTTTGTGCTCCCAGCAGGTTGATTCGGATCATAAGTCTTCAAAACTCCTTAAGGCCAAACCCACTGCAACCGCCAGCTGGCCCGCGTTCTGCTCAATCAACTGCACTCCCGGTCCTTCCGTCGGCATGCCGATCTTCTGGAACGGATTGAAGATCTCCACCGGCAACGAAAACTCCTGGCGCAAGGCCTCGACCAGCCCGGGGACCTTGGAAGAGCCACCCGCCAGATAAATCTTCTCGATGTGCTCGCCCGCCGAACTGGCGCGGAAGAAGTCGAACGTCTTCTGAATTTCGAGCACGATAATTTCAGTCACCTGCTGCAGGATGGGTGTCTTGGCGTCTTCACTGACCGTGCCCACCTTGTGGCCCAGCTTCAGGGACTCGGCGTCGTCGAAGCTCAGGTCCAGTTCTTTCTGCAGCGAATCGGTGTACTGGTGGCCGCCCACGCTGACGTCGCGGGGGAACAGCGGCGTGGTGCCCTTCACGATGTTGATGTTCATCACGCTCGCGCCCAGGTTCAACAGTGCCACCACTTGCCCCGGCGCGGGTTCGTAGTTGTACTCGTAGCAGTTCTGCAAGGCCAGGGCATCGATGTCCACAATAGCCGGAGTCTTGCCTGCCATCGAGAGTACGTTGGTGTAGTTCAGAATCTTGTCTTTCTTGACAGCCACCAGCAGAACATCCATTTGCGGATTGCCGGCGTCTTCAGAAAGGATCTGGTAGTCCAGATTCACGTCGGCCAGATCGAAAGGGATATGCTGCGCCGCTTCCTTCTCGATGGTTTCGGCCAGTTCCTGGTCGCTCATGGAGGGCAGCGAGATCTTCTTCACGATCACCGAGTGCCCGCTCACCGCCGTGGCCACGGCCCGCGCCTTGATCGCGTTGTCCAGGAACAGCTTGGAGATCGCGCTCGACACCGTGCCGGAATCCACGATCATGGAGTCCACAACGATATCCGGCGCCAGCGGTTCCAAACCCAGGTGCGCCACTTCGATGCCGTTGCGTCCCTTCCTTAGCTCCACAGCCTTGATGCTGGAAGAGCCCACATCCAGACCAACAATCGTTTTCGATCCGAATCCAAACATGTGCCCGCCTTTTACGGTTGCCCGGCAGCCTTGCCAGCCGCCTTCGGTTTCCTCTTGCTCTTGACTTCCATCTGGGTTGACTTCTCTTCCATCCACTGGTCCAGCCGCGATTTCTTGAAGCGCCAGCGGTTCCCCAGCTTGAAAGCCGGAATCTTCTGTTCACCTACGTACTTGTAAAGCGTGTCCGGACTCACTCCCAGGTATTGCGACGCCTGGCGAATGTTCATGACTTCTCGCGAGTCGGCCATAGTTCCAAACCCTTTCCACAGATTCAGGGCCCGCTATCGGGCAAACGTTGGGAGAAAATTCCTCGCACAAAACTGCGTTCGAGTGAATTTAGGTGTGCTGAGCATATATCAACCGGGAAAGTGCCAAGGTCAAGGCGTATCTTCGGGTTTTACCGGGTTTTATACCTGTTTTCTGGAAAGCGGCTTAGCCGAGGTTGCAAGCTGATACTACGAATAGTAGTTTGTTGGTTGGCAGATACTACTAATAGCAGTGTTTATACAGTCGGTTCGAGCCGTACCCTCATCGCGTAACCAAAGTACTACAGACGTTACTCAGGTATCTGGACAGACGGGAACGGGTGGAAAACCGCAATTAGCACTTAGCAACTGGCATTTGGCCGCGCGGCGCTATACCACATTCCGGTAGTGAGTTTGAAAATCTAGGGCCGATAGGGTTGGGTGAAGAACAGGCCAACCATTAGAACGGCGAATACGATCAGCGCTATACCCCAAATGCCCGATGCAACCAGATAGGCCAGTCAGCGCCGATACCTCCAAGGGCTTTGCGTCGTTCGCGATATGCGAGAACGTATCCGCCCATCGACACCAGAAGAAGGGCCATACCCAGGAATCTATAATCTCTCATGCCACTACCTTAGGCGCTCTCACGTCCAATAGGCGACGCCCACTGTCCACTACCCGAGTTTCGGTTGGCTTGGCTAAATTGCCAAGTGCCAATTTGCTAAGTGCTGTTTCTAATACTCCGACAGCTCTTTCATGGCCCGGAACAGGTCCGCGGTCTGGGGCAGGATGGCGTTTTCCAGGTCGGGGTGGTAGGCCACATAGACGTCCATCGCGGCCACGCGGCGCACTGGCGCGTCCAAGTGCTCGAACATCTGGTCGGCGATGCGGGCGGCGATCTCGGCCCCATAGCCCCAGCTCAGGGTATCTTCATAGGCCACCAGGGCCCGGCTGGTCTTCTGCACCGAGGTCGCAATGGTCTCCCAGTCGAACGGATTCAGGCTGCGCAGGTCGATCAGCTCCGCTTTGATCCCGTGTTCGCGCTCCAGCTTCTGTACCGCCTGCAATGCGCGGGGGACGACCGCACCATAAGTAATCACGCTCAGATCGGTCCCTGGCTGCACCACCTTGGCCTTGCCGAACGGCACCATGTAGTCCGGGCCAGGGTAAGGTGCACGGCCGTAAGTCTCGCGATAGAGGCGCTTGTGCTCGAGGAAAAGGACGGGATCGTCGCAGCGGATGGCCGTGCGCAACAGGCCCGCGGCGTCCAGTGCGTTCGATGGGAACACGACCCGTAGTCCGGGAATGTGGGTAAATACACTCTCGCCGCACTGGGAGTGATAGATGGCACCGCCGGTCAGGTAGCCGCCAATGGCCACGCGAATGACGCAGGGGGCCGAGAACGTGTTATACGACCGCCAGCGGATCAACGGCAGCTCGCTGCGCAGTTGCATCATCGCTGGCCAGATGTAATCAAAGAACTGGATCTCGACCACCGGCTTCAATCCGCGCTGCGCCATACCCGTGGCCCGGCCCACGATGTTGGCCTCCGCGATCGGAGAGTTGAAGACCCGGTCGGACCCGAACTCTATCTGGAGCCCAGCGGTCAGCTTGAAAACACCGCCCTTGCCCTTGACCAGTTTCTGCTTGAGGTACTCTTCACGGCTGCAGTCAGCGACATCTTCTCCGAAGATCACAATGCGCTCGTCGCGGCGCATCTCGTCGCGCAGGGTAGAGTTGATCAGGTCGGCCATGGTCTTGGGCGCGGGCTTCTTGCCATCCGTGGCTGCCGCTTCGGGCTTCGCGGGCGCCGGCTGGGTTTCGAACGCCGACGAGGTCGGATCGAGATTCGGCGAATACACATACAACAGCACCTTGTCGGGCGTGGGTGCCGGCGCCTGCAGGGCCCGATCGACGGCGACTTGCAGGTCGTCGTCGACCTGTTTCTCCACCCGGTTGATGCCCTTTTCGTCGAGAATGCCTTCGCGGATAAGGAACATCTGCATGCGGGTGATGGGATCGCGCTGGGCATCGCGCTGGCGCTCGACATCGGGACGGTACAGACGTTCATCGTCAGAAAGAGAGTGGGAGTAGGGCCGGATCACGTGAGCGTGGACGAAGGAAGGGCCATGCCCGGCGCGGCTGTGGGCCACGGCGCGCACAAAAGCGGCATAGCTCGCTACCGGATCGGTCCCGTCCACCTCTTCAAAATGGAAGTTGGGAAAGCCGCTCACCAGCCGGGAGATGTTTCCCCCCGCAGTCTGCACCTCCACCGGCACCGAGATGGCATAGCCATTATCTTCGACAACGAAAATCATGGGCAGTCGGGAATTGGCAGCGGTGTTCAATGCCTCCCAAAACTCCCCTTCACTGCTGGTGCCATCGCCCAGCGAAACGTAGGTAACTTCGTCGCCGTGGAATTTCACGTCTTTGAACTGCCGGTAGTCGCCGGTAGCTTTGCGGGCAGCATCCGGATGAGCGGCGTAATAGCGGCCGACCTCGGCGCAACCCACGGCCTGCAGAATCTGGGTTCCGGTGGGGGAGGAACCAGTGACGATATTGAGATCGGGGAGGCTCCAGTGGGACGGCATCTGCCGCCCGCCCGAACTGGGGTCGTCGCCCGAGCCCACGGCCTGCAAAAGCATGTCATAAGCCGTCGCACCCAGAGCGAGACAGAGCGCACGGTCGCGGTAATAGGGATAAAACCAGTCGTATCCGGGCTTCAGGGCGAAAGCCGCGGCCACACCTACCGCCTCATGGCCGGCGCCGGAAATCTGGAAGAATATCTTCTGTTGGCGCTTGAGCAGGATCTCTTTATCGTCCACCCGCCGGGAGGCATACATGTGGCGGTAGGCCTCGATTAACTGCTCGCGGGAAAGGCCTTCATAGGCCTTGCCGGCTTTCCTGACATCGCGTTCGGATAGTGCGGCCGCTTTAGGGTCAGTCTTGGTGGTGGCCATCCGGCTCCCTTCGATGCAAGAGTACAAGCCGCGTTTGCATTGTAAATCTTCAGAGTGGACGGGGAAAGGAACAATCGGCATTTGGCGTTTGGCACTGGGCCAAAGCTAAATGCTTTGCCAATTGCTAATTGCCAAGGCCCGCCATCGTTTATTCTGGAAGCATTGCATGATCAGATTCCACCGCTCATTCGGTCCCCATAAAATTCGGCTGCTGATTTTCGATCTCGACGGTACTTTGATCGATTCCCGCCTCGACCTGGTGCATTCGGTCAATGCCACGCTGCGGCATATGAAGCGCCCGGAATTGCCCGACGATGTCATTGCCAGCTACGTCGGGGATGGTGCGCCCGCGCTGATCGGCCGGGCCCTGGGCCAGGAGGCCGGCGACGAGAAGCTGGTACGCTCCGGCCTGGAGTACTTTCTAGCCTACTACCGCGAACACAAGCTCGATCATACTCACGTGTACGAAGGCATCATGGAAGCCCTGGCGACTCTGCAGAACTCACACAACGGCCTGCCCCGGAAGATGGCCGTGCTTTCGAACAAGCCGGTGAATCCGTCGCGGGCCATTGTCGAGGCCCTTGGGCTGGGCATGTTCTTCCCGCTGGTTTATGGCGGTAACAGCTTTGCCACCAAGAAGCCCGATCCGGAGGGCGCGCAAACCATCCTTCGGGAAACTGGGTCGGAGCCCCAGGAAACCCTGATCGTGGGCGACTCCGGCGTGGACGTCCTCACCGGCCGCAATGCCGGAACCTGGACCTGCGGCGTGACCTATGGCTTCGCTCCGCATACCCTGCGCGACGCCGCCCCAGATGTGATCATCGATAGACCCACTGAGTTGACGGAGTTGTTCACTTGAGGACTGACTCCGTGTCCTCAGTGTCCTCCGTGGTTAACGCTGTTCTGGCCTGCATCAGCTAAACTCCATCGAGGATGACCAAACCGCCTGAATCAGCTGGCTTTTCACCCGCCGAACTGCGCAAGCTGCGCAGCCTTAAAGATGCCTATGGTATCCAGCGCTATCTCGACGAGATGCCGTACCATCTGGGGGACACCGCCTGGTCCCCACGCCGCGTGCTGCGTGAAAATACCGCGCACTGCCTGGAAGGGGCGATCTTCGCGGCGGCCGCCCTGCGCGCCAACGGCTTCCCTCCCCTGCTCCTGGATCTGGAAGCCCAACACGACACCGATCACGTTCTCGCGCTTTACCGGATAAAGGGCCACTGGGGAGTGGTGGCGAAGTCTAACTACACCGGCTGCCGCTACCGTGAGCCCGTTTATCGTTCCCTGCGCGAGCTGGCCATGAGCTTCTTTAATCTCTATTTCAACCTGCGCCGGGAGCGCACCCTGCGTACCTTCTCCCGGCCGGTGCACCTGGCCCGCTTCGATCACCTGCACTGGATGACCACGGAGAAGCCTGTCTGGTTCATCGTGGATTACCTATTCGAAGTCCACCACTACAAGCTGCTGCGTCCCGGGATGGCCAGGCGCTTGCATCGCATAGATGAGAGATTGTATCGGGCAGAGACACTGGGAAAGGCGGAGAAGTCCGGCTGAGGTTTCGCAGAAACTGATTCTCTGGTGAGGGCCACGCCTGATACCGAGGTCCGGCAGGCCGGAACCTTTGACTAAATTGCTCGAACCTGCCAGCTATGCTACACATCGGAAAATGAACCTTCGTAAGATAGGCGCCCTGGTTCTGATTGCGGTCATCGCGCCCTTCGCCAGCGCGAAGGACAAAGACAACGAGGTCGTGATCATGTGGCCGACCAGCGGACCAGCGACTTTGAAAGCCACTTTCAGTAGGTTCCGTGAACTACCTTCTTATGGCGGGGCACACGATTACACACAGGACGTCACCGTCGAGAACGTATCGTCCAGGAACATTCCCTTCGCATCCTTTACCGTCTACCTGTTGGACAAAGAGCAGGTCCGGATCGCCGACACCATCCTGCAGATCAAGGACCTCGGGCCCGGGCAACGAGTGAAGGAGCCTTTGCAGTTTCATGCCAGCGGCGTTCCCGCTGCGGTCAACCTGGTGGCGCGTAACGACGCGCGTGGTGTTCCCACATCTCTAAAGACCATTCCACTCAAGATCATCTCTGTGCCCGCTGGAGCGAAGCTTAAGATCGACGGCCAGGAGGTCGGCACAACACCCTATTCGGCAAGTCTTCGCATCGGGTCTCATACTTTGGAATTCAGCAAGGAGGGATACGCTACGGGCAGCACTCCGCTCGAAGTGGCCCCTGATGAGCTTCCTGGAGGCAGTATCACTTTTGAACTCGGTGGACTTTCCAAGGACACTGTGGAACTCCGGGACGGCACAGTCTTACTGGGCGAGGTGCTCTCCCTGTCGATGTCCCAGATAACAATGCGGGTGGCGGGCCAGGATCAAGCCTACGAGCGCAACCGGGTGAAGAAGATCATGCTTGTGGAGCGGGAGGCGGTTCAACCTTCCATTACACCGCCAGAAAAGAAGTAGGTAGAAGCGTCACCGGTTGTCCGGGGGCAACGTCAAGCCGTTTTTCGAATTAGCCCCCGCGAACCTCAAAACAGCCACCTATTCCGATCTGCCCTTCACCCAAACGGGCAGATAGAGACACCCTGGTCACCAGCGCCTTATGAATGATTGAAGTTTCTGCCGCAAGTGGCCGATCTTTCCGGTGGGCAGGGTTATGGATCACATACACATTCCTGAACGCCTGGATCCGAGCAGCCGCATTGGTGATACCGAACCGGATCGCCTGGCGGAGAAGCGTCAGAGCCGTCGCAAGAAAGTGAAGGCACCGCCTCCAGCGGCTCCCGAGGCCCCGACGGAGAAAGACGACGATTCTCATCAACTGGACGAGCTTGCCTGATTCGTGACAGGTGCTTGAGGCAGTAGGTGCCCGCATTCCCCGCCTCACAGCGGTCCAGACATTTGCCTGCCCTGCCTTCCAGAATACAATTCCTTCATGAAGTCCCGTTTCCTGATGCTATTGCTTCTGGTACCCATGACGTGGGCGCAGAGCGCGCCGGACATGGCCTCGGCGCCGCACTACCGGCAGTTGCTGGCCAACGACCAGGTGCGTGTCTTCGCGCTCACGCTCAAGCCGCTGGAGCGGACCATGGCGCGGCACGATCGCAACTTCCTGGTGATTGCGCTGGCAGATTCCGATGTAGTGATCTGGCCGGAAGGAGAGTCGGACATTGTCGATTTTCGCTTCAGCCAGGGCGATGTCCGCTTTTACCCCGGTGGACGCGCGCTTGGCCTGCGCAATGACCGGACCACGGAATATCGCAACATCACTGTGGAATTTCTCGATCCCAAAGTGACGAACTACGGCTACCAGGCCTATTCCGGCGGGTGGGACTATGGGCCCGCCTCCATAAGTCCGCCTGTCGATCCCCACGCCCGGTTCATGAACTCGATTTCGCTGGGAGCGGCTACGGTGAGTGACGTCCAACTACTTTCCCGCGATCCGCTTGCACCGCCAGAGAAGCCGGGCGCGGAACTGCTGGTTCCGGTCACCGACATTGACCTGAAAGCCGGAGAGTACGAGAGGATTCGTAAGTCCTCCGGCGACGTTGTCTGGATCGCAGCAGGACGGAAGGCCACATTTCTTAACGCCACCGCTGATCCGGTGCGGTTTGAGCTTGTGATGTTCAAGGCCCAGGCCAAAGACTGATAGTGCGGGTCGGACACTCCTGTCCGACGCTTTTCAGGGACGAACCTTATGAAACAGCCCGCATCGTTACTCCTCCTTCTTGCCTTCATTTCCTGGCCCGGGCTGGCGCAGGACAAGCCGGTCGAAACGCCCTCATCGAGCCCGGCCGCGGCTCCGGGTCTTTCCCAGGACCAGATTCGCGCCCTCATACGCGAAGCGGCCGAAAAAGATATCCAGAACGACAAAAAGCAGCGCGACTACACCTATATACAGCGCGAGGAAGAGCACAAGCTCGACGGGAACGGCCAGGTCAAGTCAAGCGAGTCGCGGACCTTTGAGGTCATGGTGCTTTATGAAGAGCAGGTGCGAAAGCTGGTTGCCAGGGACGACAAACCGCTGAGCGAGAGAGATGCTCGAAAGGAAGATGAGAAAATCCAGAAAATCATCGAAAAGCGAAAGAACGAAAGCGAAGACGACCGCCGCCAGCGTCTGGAGAAACAAGATAAGGAGCAAGAACGAGGACGGCAGTTCGTGAAGGAGATTGCCGACGCCTACAATTTCCGCTTCCTGGGGGAAGAAGATCTCGATGGACGCAAGTCTCAGGTGATCGACGCCGAACCGCGTCCCGGCTACGACCCCCACATGAAAGACGCGAAGTTTCTGCCCAAATTCCGCTTTCGTGTCTGGTTGGACGAAGCCGAGAAGCAGTGGGTGAAGCTCGACATTCAATCTATCGATACGGTCTCGGTGGGTCTGTTTCTCCTGCGTCTGCACAAAGGGTCGAACATCCAGATCGAGCAGGTGCGGGTCAATGACGAAGTCTGGCTGCCCAAACACGTCGCACTCAAGCTGGACGCGCGGCTCGCGTTACTGAAGGGACTTAATATAGCCGAAGATGTAACCTACCGCGACTACCAGAAGTTTCGCACGGACACGAAGATCGTTCCGGTCGCGGACGCGCAGTCGGCCCACTAGAGAACAAGCTGGGCGGTCAGTGAGTTCTACCCAGCTACTTCTTTTCCGCTACGTCCAGCCGGGTTTCAGCCCGCTTCAGAGCGTCTTCGGCATGGGTGAAGTCAGCCTCGGTCTTGCCGGTTTTCAAGGCTTCCTCGGCGCGCTGCTTGGACTCCTGGGCGCGCTTCACGTCGATTTCCTCGGGTCGCTCGGCGGTTTCCGCCAGGACGGTGACCTTGTCGGGAAGCACCTCGGCGAAGCCCCAGGCCACGGAAAGATAGGAGGTCTGGCTGCCCTTGCGATAACTGATTTCGCCCACCGCCAACTCGGTAATCAGCGGCGCGTGGCCGGGCAGAATGCCGAGGTATCCGTCCTTGCCAGGAATCTGGATTTCCTCTGCCACATCCTTCACCACCATTTTTTCCGGGGTGACGATCTCGAGTTGGAATGTGTCAGGCATCAGTCTTCAGTCGTTGGTCGTTGGTCGTTGGCCGTTGGTCGTTGGCCAAAAATCTCTACATTCTTTTCCTCAGAAGGCGCAGACAACCTCTGTCGGTCAACATCGAAGCGCTGCCCCACGCGGAGCAGGACCGCGGCCAAAGACCAAGGGCCAACGACCAACGACGGTTCTTACGCTGCTTTCATCTTCTCCGCTGCTTCCAGAACTTCCTCTATCGTGCCCTTCATGTAGAAGGCCTGCTCCGGGATGTCGTCGAACTTGCCCTCGGCGATTCCTTTGAAGCCCTTCACCGTGTCGGCGACCTTGACGTAACGTCCTGGGGAACCGGTGAACTGCTCGGCCACGTGGAACGGTTGCGAGAGGAAGCGTTGAATCTTTCGCGCCCGCGCCACGCTGATCTTCTGATCTTCGCTCAGTTCGTCGATGCCGAGAATCGCGATGATGTCCTGCAGATCTTTGTAGGTTTGCAGAATCTTCTTTACCGACTGGGCCACGTCGTAGTGGTCCTGGCCCACGATGCGGGCATCGAGGATGCGCGAACTCGAAGCCAGGGGATCGACGGCGGGATAGATTCCAATTTCGGTCAGAGCCCGCGAAAGCACCGTGGTGGCATCGAGGTGGGCAAAAGTCGTGGCCGGAGCGGGATCGGTGAGATCGTCGGCAGGCACATAGATGGCCTGCACCGAAGTCACCGAGCCTTTCTTGGTTGAAGTGATGCGCTCCTGCAACTCGCCCATTTCCGTGGCCAGGTTCGGCTGGTAGCCCACGGCGCTGGGCATGCGGCCGAGCAGTGCGGAAACTTCCGATCCGGCCTGGGTGAAACGGAAAATGTTGTCGATGAACAGCAGCGTATCCGCGCCTTCTTCGTCGCGGAAAAACTCGGCCACGGTCAGCCCGGTGAGGGCGACGCGCAGACGAGCGCCGGGCGGTTCGGTCATCTGCCCATAAATCAGCGCCGCTTTGGATTTGGCTGGATCGCCCGGCTTGATCACACCAGACTCAGTCATCTCCAGCCAAAGATCGTTGCCTTCGCGGGTCCGTTCGCCCACGCCGGCGAACACGGAGTAGCCACCGTGCTGCTTGGCAACGTTATTGATCAGTTCCTGGATGAAGACTGTCTTGCCCACACCGGCGCCGCCAAATAGTCCAATCTTGCCGCCCTTCAGAAAGGGCTGGATGAGATCGACAACTTTGACGCCGGTTTCGAACATCTCGGCGGTGGTTGCCTGATCTTCAAACAAGGGCGCGGGACGATGGATGGGCATGGTCCTGGTGTGCTCGATCGGCCCCAGTTGGTCCACGGGCTGACCGATCACATTCATCACCCGTCCCAGCGTGCCGCGTCCCACCGGTACCGAGATCGGACCACCCTGATCGATGACTTTCATGCCCCGCACCATGCCTTCGGTGGCTTCCATGGCAACGCAGCGCACCCGGCCTTCGCCCAGGTGCTGCTGCACCTCGAGAATCACATTGACCGGGTTGGGCACGGTGAAACCGTCGCTCACAACTTTAAGCGCCTCATAAATCGGCGGCATGGCCCCCTCGACAAACTGCACGTCAACGGCGGGGCCGGAAATCTGGATTACGTGTCCAATTCTCTCTGGCATAGGACCTCAGCTTCTAGCTTCTAGCTTCTAGCTCCTGGCTTCTAGCTCCTGGCTTCTAGCTCCTCAAAAGCTCGCGACCGTGCCGTTGGCGACTGGCCAGGAGCTAGAAGCTAGTGGCTAGGAGCGGTTTTTACTGCGCGGCTGCTCCGCTTACAATTTCGATAATCTCTTTCGTGATCTTGGCCTGCCGGGCCCGGTTCATGGCCAGGGTCAGGGAATCAATCATGTCGGTGGCGTTGTTGGTCGCGGCGTCCATCGCGGTCATGCGTGCCGCGTGCTCTGCGGCCACCGATTCCTGCAGGCCGCGAAAGATCTGGATGGCCACGTATTTGGGCAGAAGCGATCGGAACAGCTCTTCCGGAGACTGTTCGTAAATATAGTCAACCGGAGCGGCTGCAAACTTGGCGGCCGCGGTATCAATGTCGCGGGTGTCAACGGGACGAACGGCGACACCCGCGCCTTTTACCGCTTCGAGGACCCGCTCCCGTTCCTCTTCCGTCATGGCTTCCGCCATCTTTACTTCGGGCGCGCCAATCTGTTCGATGGGCAGGATCTGTTCGACAATCAAACGCTGTGCGATTACCGACTTGAACTCGTTGAACACCAGATACACAGCGTCAATTTCTTCTCGGCCATAGCGTTCGATGATGCGTTCAGCCAGATCTGACGCCAGGGGGTATTCGATTTTGTTCAAAACCCCGATCTGCTCACCCACGATGGTAGTTTGCGGGGCCGCCTGCGAGTCGGCCGTTCTCGGCTCCGCTGCGCGGTAACGGCGCCGCAGAAAATCGCGGCCTTTGCGGCCGATGGCCTCAATCTCCAAATTCTTGTCCGCTTTGGTTGCGATAAAACGCGCTGCCGCTTTCAGGATATTAGTATTGAAAGCTCCCGCCAGCCCCTTGTCGCCAGTGACCACAACCAGGAGTACGTTTCTTTCCGGACGACGGGCCAGGAGAGGATGCCGGGGGTCACCCGTTTCCGGATCGAAGATCTCGGCCCGCGACACCAGCGACTTCAGCACATTGGTCAACATCTGGGCATAAGGACGCGCCGCCAGGGCCCGCTCCTGCGCCCGGCGCAATTTCGCCGCCGAGACCATCTTCATGGCCTTGGTGATCTGCCGCGTGTTGGTCACGCTGCGAATGCGCCGCCGGATATCGAGAATATTGGGCATGAATCAGTCTTCAGTCGTCGGTCGTCGGTCATCAGTCGTTGGCCGTTGGCCGTTGGCCTCAAGCTAAAAGCTAACAGCCAAGAGCTATTTCGCCGCTGCCTGCCGGTCGGCTACGAATGCTTCTTTACTCTGTTTGATCACTTTGCTCATTTCAGCTTTGAGCGCGTCGTCCAGAACTTTCTTTTCCATGATCGTGCGCAGCAAGCCGGGGTTGGTTGCATCCACATATTTGTAAAGCTCGACTTCGAACTCGCGTACCTGGTCCACCGGCATATCGTCGAAAAATCCGTTGGTGCCGGCAAAAATAATCAGGATCTGCTTGGAAAAGGGCAGCGGCGAAAACTGCTTTTGCTTGAGTACTTCGACCAGGCGCTGGCCACGATTGAGCTGCGCCTGCGTGGCCTTGTCGAGGTCACTGCCAAACTGCGCGAACGCGGCCAGTTCGCGGTACTGTGCCAGTTCCAGCTTCATGCTGCCGGCCACCTGCCGCATGGCTTTGATCTGGGCGCTGCCGCCGACGCGGCTCACAGAAATTCCCACGTTTACGGCTGGGCGTACGCCGCTGTTGAAAAGGTCGGTCTCAAGGAAAATCTGCCCGTCGGTGATGGAAATGACGTTGGTCGGAATGTACGCCGAGACGTCGCCGGCCTGGGTTTCGATAATAGGCAGGGCGGTCAGCGAACCGCCACCCATCTTGTCACTGAGCTTGGAAGCGCGTTCCAGTAGCCGCGAGTGTAGATAGAAAACGTCTCCGGGATAGGCCTCACGACCGGGTGGGCGCCGCAGCAGCAATGAAATTTCGCGATACGATGCCGCGTGTTTCGAAAGATCGTCGTAAATCACCAGGGCGTGCCGCTTGGTATCGCGGAAATACTCGCCCATGGCGCAAGCCGCGTAGGGCGAGATGTACTGCATGGGGGCGGGCTCCGAAGCAGACGCAGCCACCACGATGGTGTAATCCATGGCGCCGGCGTCGCTGAGAATCTTGACCACCTGGGCAATCGAAGAGCGCTTCTGGCCGATCGCGTTGTAGATGCAGATCAGATCATTGCCCTTGCTGTTGATGATGGTATCGAGCGCGACCGCGGTCTTGCCGGTCTGGCGATCACCGATGATCAGTTCGCGCTGTCCGCGGCCAATCGGAATCATGCTGTCGATGGCTTTGAGCCCGGTCGCCATGGGCTCGCGCACCGGTTGGCGGTCGATCACGCCGGGCGCCAGGCGCTCCAACGCGATGAACTTGTCGGTGGCAATCGGACCCTTGTCGTCGATCGGCTGTCCCAGCGAATTCACGACTCGTCCCACGAGGGCTTCGCCTACGGGCACGCTCATGATGCGGCCGGTGCGCTTGACCTCGTCGCCTTCGCTGATTTCCGTGTATTCACCCAGTAACACCACACCCACCTGATCTTCTTCGAGGTTCATGGCGATGCCGGCCACGTCGTGCGGAAACTCGAGCAACTCGCCCGCCATGACTTTGTCGAGGCCATGGACGCGGGCGATACCGTCGCCCAGGGTGATGACCGTGCCAACCTCGTCCACGGCAATCTTAGACTCGTAGTTCTCAATCTGCTGTCGGATCAGCTGCGTGATCTCGTCTGCTTTGATTTGTGCCATAAGGTCAGCTCTTAGCTACTAGCTCCTGGCTTCTAGCTTTTTTGCGTCCTTTGCGGACTTTTCTTTGCGCTCTTTGCGGTCAAGATCTTTGATTCAGTTCCCCAATAGACTCAACTTTGCCCCAAGCTAAAAGCTAAGAGCTGATAGCTTCTCTTATTCGCTCCAGCTGGCCTTTCACCGAACCGTCGTAGATCATGCTGCCTACCTTCACAATGGCGCCGCCGAGAATTGAACCATCCTGGGCGTAGCGGGCGCGGACCTTGTGGCCCGTCAGCTTCGCGACCTGGGCCTCGAGAGCACTTCGTTCCGGCGGGCCCAGTTCGCGCGCGCTGGTGATCTGGGCTTCTACGAAGCCCATCCGGCGGTTGAGTTCGTGCTCAAATTCCTTCACGATGGGATCGAGAAATTTGATGCGCCGGTGATCGATCAGCACCGCAACAAAGTTTCTTACCGGCCTGGAGAATCCGGCGCGCGCCACGATCGCATCCAGCAAAGCGCGCTTCTGTTCGGCTGGAATGGACGGCGCCTCCCAGACTTCCCGCAGTTGCTGGCTGCCGGCCGCCAGTTGGGCCAGGGACTGCGCCTCCTGCAGGGTTTTCGCCGGGTCCAGCCGCTGGTCAAAGACCACGTCGGCGAAGGCGCGAGCGTAAGTGCTGGTCACGGAAGCCATGTTCTAGTCTCCGTCCTGTCCGGCTTTGCTCCCGCCACTGTTGGGGCTTTTTGGCGAAAGTTCCCTGGCAAACTCGCGCACCAGAGCCTGGTCCGTGGCCGGATCCACCTTCATCTGTTTGGCTGCCAAAGACACCGCCAAATTTGCCGCGTACGCGGTCAGCTCCCGCCGGGCCAATTTGGCAGCAGCCGCGATCTCATGCTCGGCGGACTCAACGATTTTGCGTGCGTCATCCTCCGCAGCGGCTTTGATCCGAGCTTCTTCTGCGACCGCTTCTTTCTCCGCGGCCGCACTCATCCCGGCAATCTCCGTGCTCAAGCGGGAGAGCCGGCTTTCTATTTCCGCCAGGCGCCGGTTGGCCTCCTCGCTCGCCTGTCGCGCTTCCTGCATTGCTTTCTGGATTGAGGCAGTGCGATTGCGGAAGACGTTGGGAAGGTTCTTCTTCGAGAAGTAGACTACCGTGCCCGCAACCACCGCAAAATTGAAGAGCACGCAAAGCCAGTAAGCGTGCTCCAAACTCAGCCCCGTAAGCTTGG
The DNA here is from genome assembly GCA_963803605.1 of Terriglobia bacterium. Taxonomy (GTDB): domain Bacteria; phylum Acidobacteriota; class Terriglobia; order Terriglobales; family Acidobacteriaceae; genus JAIQFF01. The sequence goes on along the minus strand of CAWDNG010000012.1, from coordinate 267,052 downwards.
CCACCAGCTGCACCGAACCGGAATGCTTGAACTGGTCCTGCTCCTCGCCCGCAGCCTCGCGCGATTCCTTGGCCAGCTCGGCGTTCGTGCTGCCGGAGGATTCTTCTGGACCACTCGCCCGGGCATGCGCGCCAGCGCACAGCAGTGTGCCCGCAAAAAACAGAGAAGCGATAATCAATTGAGAGGCTCGGATGCGGCGCGGGGAGCGCATCAGTCGCCTCCCGCCGGACTCTGAGCCGCCGGATGCAGAACGGTACGAATAATCGCAACCGCCAGTTTTCCGCTCTCCGCCTGCAGGCCGGTCTGTGCGGCTATTTTGTCCTGCTCAATGGCCGCTCGCGCGCCTTCCACCTGTGCCTGCGCCCGGGTCCGGGCTTCAGCCACCGCCGCGGCCCGCGCCTGCAGAGCCAGCTGGCGGCGCGCTTCCTGACTCTTGAATACGGTCATGCGTGCCTCCCGCAACCGCTGCTCGTATTCTGCGGTGCGGGCCTCGGCCTGGGCGATGTCGGCGTGCGCCTTTTCAATGGCGCCTTCGGTCCGGCTGTGCCGTTCGGCCAGTACTTTTACCAACGGTTTGTGCACCACCGCGGTGTAAATGCCGAGCAGCAAGACGATGAAGATAATGGTCGGCACGGACCCGAGCAGTAATCCGCCTATTTGTCCTAGTATCTCGTCCATTGTGTGCTGATCAGGTCCAGAGCTTAAGGAGGCTTAAGACCATTGAAAGTAACATGTTACGAACTTGAGTGTCAACGCGGTCGCAGGCCGTTTCTAGATTGAAACCAGCCTCTGAACTATTTCACCGAATCGCGGAAAGACGCTTGACATCCGGCATAAGGGGTCTAGCATGTAGATATCACCTCCGATCCAATCCGGATCGAATGGGCCGATAGCCAAGGAATGTCACCGCTTCTTGGTTGCCGGCCCATTTAAGCTTTCAGCCCTCAGCCCTGTACACCTCCACATTTCGAGTCTGCCGGTGTCTAATTCAAGGTGAAAGCTCTCCGCTACAGTCTCCTCCTGCCGCTTATTCACTTGGCGATTTCGGTGCCTGTCATCTATCACGAAGAAGCCACTTTTTGGCGATACGCTCCTCGCATTCAGGCTGCAGAAGATTTCGAGAGGACCGCTCCCCCGCCGATCGTTCACTCAGGTCCGATGATCGGGTGGAATCCATGTTATGAGTATCGAGCCTCCGATGCCGACCGATTTATTTTCTTTGCGGAGTTTCCGGCCGGGATCCTTATGCCGCCGCATGGTGCTTCGGCCTGTAACCCGACTGTTCTGCGACCGATACTGCAAAAGGTCCAGAACTGGATGCGTCTGAAAACCCGGATCGTGCTTCTGGACTGTCTTCTGATTCTCGGAATTGCGGGCCAGTGGTGGCTGGTCGGCCGATGGCTCGACCGCCAGCGCGAGCACCGCGAGCACACCATGCGCTGGATCATCCCGGTCGGGACGATAACCATTTTTGGAATCATTGTGGCTGCAGCGGCTCTTGGCAGCCTACGGGGATTGGAGTTTGGCGCGATCATCGTTTCATTGATTGCGTTTCTTGCCTGGGTGACCCTGCTCTTGATGTTCGCCGTTGCGGCTGTGCAGTCGGTGCTTCGCTTGAGCAGGAAATCCCGTCCCCAGAGCAACTAGTCCTGCACGACAAACTCCCTGACCTTCCGCACCACCGACTCCGGCGCTTCCACTTCCATCTCCACCAATCCATCCTTGTAGGCGCGCGAATAAATCCGCGAGCGTGCCTCCAGCAGCGCCAGCATCTTGCCTTCTTTCTGGGGAACACGCAGATGCACGCGGCTGATCGGGTCTTCCGACAGCATGGCATCGATCCGGTCGAGCAGCGTGCTCATTCCCGTGCCCTTCGCCGCCGAGACATGCACTCTTCTGGCGTCGTCCAGCAGAGACTCGCGTTGCTTGGGCGGCAGCAGGTCAATCTTGTTCATGACCCGCAGACGCGGCTTGTTGTCCGCTTCGAGTTCTCTGAGTACTTTGTCCACCTGCGCGTCCTGTTCCTCTGACAAAGGACTGCTGGCGTCTGAAACCTGCAGCACCAGCGAGGCGCGCTGCACTTCTTCGAGCGTGGCTCGAAAGGCGGAAACCAGCGTGTGCGGCAGGTTGCGGATGAATCCGACCGTGTCCGAGAGCAGCACTCTTCTCCGCGAGGGCAGCGCTACCGAGCGGATGGTGGGATCGAGCGTGGCAAACATTCGTGGGGACTCGAGCACCGCGGCATTGGTCAGCGCGTTGAACAGCGTGGACTTCCCTGCATTGGTGTAGCCGACCAGCGCGACCGTCGCCACCGGCTCCGCCTCCCGGCGCGCCCTTTGTTGTGCCCGCACCCGGCGCACGTTTTCAATCTGCTCCTTCACATGCCGAATGCGCCGGTGGATCTTTCTGCGGTCGGTTTCAAGCTGGGTCTCGCCCGGGCCCCGGGTACCGATGCCGCCGCCCAGCTGCGACATTTCTATTCCGCGTCCGCCCAGCCGCGGCAGCATGTACTCCAACTGCGCCAGTTCCACCTGCAACTGGCCTTCCCGCGTTCGGGCGTGTTTAGCGAAAATATCGAGAATAAGCTGGGTGCGGTCAATCACCCGGGTGTTGACCAGCTTTTCGATGTTGCGCTGCTGCGAAGCCGTCAGGTCGTGATCGAACAGCAGCAAATCGGCGGAGACCGAAGCGGTAGCGCCGGCGACTTCCTGCAGCTTGCCGCTTCCGATCAGGGTGGCTGGGTCGGAACGGTCGCGGTGTTGCAGAAACTCGCCTACCACCTCCGCGCCCGCACTCACCGCCAGAGAACGCAGCTCGGCCAGAGATTCTTCGGCGCTAAACTCGGGAATGTCCGGGGCCTTCGTCGCCAGCACGCTGGTGGAAGTGTCGCGAGCGGCCTGGGCGGCTGCGGTCAGGGGACCGCTTGTGGCCCTGGGGGACGCCGGTCCGCGGGAACGCGTACGCACATCAAGGCCAATGAGAAATGCACGCTCCCGGGGCGCACGGTTACCGTTCGCCGGTGCACCGATCTTGCCACCGCTGGTCTTGCGGAATGATCTGGATTGTGGACGGCTCAATGGTCTGGATTCCAACTCAGCACTAGGCAATTAGCACATGGCCAGATCGGCTGTTGCCAAGTGCCACTTGCCAACTGCCAAGTGCTGCTTCCACGTGGCCCTTCAGCCCTCGGTTCCCGAGGGACGCGGCATCGCCGCCGCTTCCCCACTCGCTGCCGGGGCCCCCGCTGAGGCCGCCATGACGGTTGGCCTGTCCCCATGGCTGTGCAAGGCCTTTCCCATGGTGATGGTGGAGATGGCATGTTTGAAGATCAGTTGTTCCTGGTTATTGGTTTCAAGCACGACGGAATACTTGTCGAAGGAGCGGATGCGGCCCGTGAGCTTGACGCCACTCAACAGGTAGATGGTGATATTGGTGCGCTCCTTGCGTGCGGTATTGAGGAAGGTGTCCTGGATATTCTGCGCCGGCTTGTTTTCCATCACCGATCTCCTTAGTCCTGAGGGCAACGTTCTGAACCGTCAGGTCTGTACAGCACTGCTCCTTGCAGCGGTTGCTGGGCGCCGCCGCAGAATGGGGTAAACAGGCAGCTATGCATTGCGAATAACTCTGTACGCTCACGAGCAACGCTGACTGCCGAGTATTTGTAACGATACGGCGTTGCCTGCCGCTTTTCAAGCGACTCGCTGTGCTGCCCTGATTCAACATTTTTTGCGTCCCTTTGCCGCCTTCTTTGCGGCCTTTACGGTAGAGGTTTTGACCTCGCCTGGATCATTCAAAGCCCTGAACCGCACCGGTCGCAAAGAGAGACGGCAAAGTCAAGGCAAAGCCCGATTGACATCGCCAGCACAAAGTGCAACCATTCTCGCCTTCAAGAGCAGCCGCACTCGAAAAGAGCTGCCGTGCTCATTCTGAGCTTCGGGAGTTGTGTATGCATCATGCCATCGCTCTGTTTGTCCTGCCCACTCACACGTACACAGAGTTCCTGGCCTTCATGCTGCGCTGGGTTCACCTGCTGGCAGGCATCACCTGGGTGGGACTGCTCTACTTCTTCAACCTGGTCAACGTGCCCTTCATGAAGCAACTGGACGCGGCCAGCAAACCCAAGGTTCTGCAGTACATGACCATGCCGACGCTGCAACTTTTCCGCTGGAGCGCCATGCTGACCGTGTTTGTGGGTTTCTGGTACTGGTCGCAAGTTTATGTCGCCGCTGACGCCCATCGCATGGGAGTCGGCGCCGGCAGCACCATCGGGCTGTTTCTGCTGATCTGGGTGGCAACTTCCATGGTTCTCTATTTCGTGATCTCAAAGACGCCCAGCGGATATGTATTAGGCGTGATCACGGCGGTCCTGGTCTGTGCCGCCGGATGGCTGTTTGTGAACTACACTCCGGTGGGCCAGGACGATAACCATGTGTTGTCGATTGGCATCGGCGGCGGGCTGGGCTTCATCATGCTGTTCAACGTCTGGGGAATCATCTGGCGCAACAACAAGATGATCATCCGGGGGACGCTGGCGGGAACTCCTCCCGCGAATGCGGCGGTCCTGGCGCGGCAGGCCTTTCTGGCTTCGCGCATGAATTTCTTCCTGTCGGTGCCCATGATTTTTTTCATGGCCGCCAGCTCGCATTACACGATTCTGGGAAGATAACCTGGCCGTTCCACCCGCAGGGACAAAAGGGCACACATGGAATATAAGGAGTTTCCTCGTACACTCTTGTGTCGCGGTGATGAGGTTTACTTAATCTGAAAATTCCTGGGATCGAGCGGCTTGTTGTTTGAAATCTCGTCCGCTGTAAGGTCCCACTCGTAGATTTTGGTCGTGCCGTTTTGCAGTTCTTCCGTGAAGTGAATGGAGTACTTGGTTGGCAGGGTCAGGCCCCCGGCGGTCTTGAAATCGCCGAAGCGCTCTTCGATGGTATAGCGGGTTTGTTGCTGTTTTGAGCTTTGGGTAATATCGGCGCCACCCGCGTTTGCCGTACTCGTCAGCCCTACCTGGTCGGTGAGTGAAGGCTGAAATCCGCCCAGCCCAGAAGCCAGCGTGATGGAGTACGTGGTCGCGATGTGCTGGAAAGTCTGCTGGTCAAAGTAGAGATGGATGGTGAGTTCATCTCGCTTCTTGGAGTGATAATCCAGCTGATAGGCGGAACGGCCGTCGAATTTCTTTTCGCCGTCGAAGTTGATCTTGGCCTTGTTGTCGGACAAGTGCAGCAAGGCCCAGGCGGTCGTCAACTCCCCGCCCAGCAGTCCTTCGCGAACAATCTGGTCTTGCGCCCTGACAAACTCGCCGAAGTCGGACCACTTGTGATTCGACGTGGTCGGAATGACGGAAGCCTTGTCGCCATCGGTGACAAATTGCTCGCCATGGTAGTCGTTGTTCGCTAGCTTCACCATCAGGATGTACTTTCGCCCCTCGGAAACCAGAGCGCTAGTGCCGGTAACTTCGCCACCCCCTCCCACGCGAATCTTGTAGCGCGAAGTTCCCTGAACAATGCGCGACTTGTCGGCTGCCCTCACGTCCGCCGCACCAATGGAATCGAGATGCTTGGCTACCAGTTCCTCCGGCTTCATGTCGGTAGCCGACGCCACCAGCGAAGCAGCCGTCAGTAGAATGACGAGTGCCGCGAAGCGGGCTAGCGAGTTGTACTTAGACATTTGAACGTTCATGCCTCCACCTTTCCAGACAGCAACTGGAAACGACCTCGCATAAAAAAGCCTGCGGGACAAACCCACAGGCAGTCAGCTTAATCCTTTACCACTAAAAATTCAGCTTAAGCGCCACCTGAAACTGCCTGGCTGAGGTGGTTCCATCGGAACGGGTGGCTGTGGCGTTGATCAACCCGAAGTTGGACGCCGTAATCCGGTTCGAATTGCCATCAAACCCTGGGTTTTCGAAGTGCGGATGATTGAAGATATTGAAGCCCTCGACCCGCAACTCGGCGTTGAACCGTTCCGTGATCTTGGTCGTCTTGGCCCATACTAGATCAAAATTGACGAACCCCGGTCCGTAGAAAGCGTTGCGGCCGCTCGTTCCTGGACCACTGTAGAGCGGGGCGCCTGTGCCGTCGGTACGGCCGGAGAAGGCTGCGGGGTTGGTAAACCAGACCTTGTTTCCCGCCGCGGTGATATCGTTGTTGGCCCCTGGTGCGTAGGGGTTCCCCACAAGGTCAGCGCGACCGCTCAAGCCAGTACGTTCCATGTCAGTCGAGGTGAACACATCAAACGGATGTCCGGTTTGTGCCGAAGTAATTCCCGAGAATTGCCAACCTTCGAAGACTTTTCCCACAAACCCTTTGTTCAGGAAGCCCTTGCCTTTCCCGAAGGGCACTTCCCAGATGTAGCTGATCACGGCAACGTGGCGGATATCATTGTCCGAGTTGCCCCGCTCTTCGTTCAGGGCCCGCGAATTGCGAGCGAAGGCACGGTTGCCCACGGCGGGAGCGTAAGGGTCGTTGGAGTTGTCAATCGCATGGGCCCACGTATAGGCGCCCTGCAATTGCAGCCCATGGCTCAGACGGTGGGTGACCTTTAACTGCAAAGAGTTGTAGATAGCGTTGCCCACCGACGCGGCAAAATACGGTTGTTCCAAGGCGTTATGTGCCACTGCATTGAAGGGCAACACCCCGAAATCAGCACCGCGATACAAATTGGTAAATGAAACGTCATCTGGCGTGCAACCGAACGAGTTCGTCGGATCGCTGCAAAAAGCCACCAATTGCTGCACTAGTGCTGGACCAGGGGGGTTCGGATCCAAAATCCGGTAAATGTGATGTCCCTCCGATCCTACATAGGCAAGATCAAGCACATTGTTGCCAGGCAACTCCCGCTGGATGCCAAGGTTCCAGTTGTTGCTGGCCGAGTTGCGAAAATGGGGATCAAAGAGCACCGGCGCAACCGCGTCACCATCAACGAAAGTACTAACTACAGGCTGCTGAGGAGGCGTCGGCAGCGGGAAAGGCCCGTTCAGCGCACCGCCATAAAATCCATTGATAGTGTCGACAGGAAACTCGTTGTAATCTTCTTCAAAAGGTGGATTGCCGCGCGCGTTCCCGAACAGGTTGCCGAAGACGCGATCATGAAAGATACCGAACGCGCCCCGAACCGCCATCTTTCCGTCCCCTCGCGGGATCCCACGAAAAACCAACGCGAGGCTCGATGTTGGAATAATCCGAAGCATAAAGCTGCTTTCCGGTTCCCGGTCCCACAACGGATAAAGTTACCGTCCCCGCCGTCGGGTCCCCCAGTAGATTGGAGAAATTGGCGCCCTCTTCATACGGCACGCCGTCGAGCTGATAACGTAATCCCAACGTGAGAGTCAGGTTACGCCGCACTTTCCAGGTGTCCTGCCCGTACCAGTCGTACTCATGCTGCCGAAAATGCTTGTTATCTGTGGCCTGGCGAGTTCCAGCCTTATCGAAGAATTGCGCCTGAAAATCATTTTCGACCAGGCCATAGTAGGCTTGAGCTGCTTCCTCCAGCGCGAGATCGTCGGTGGAGACATTCTGGACAATCGGGACACCGAAATTAAGCAGCAGGCCGCTCACAGTAACCTGCCGCCTCGAGAAGAAACTATTGGGGCCGGTTTGGCTAACGTTGCGGAAGTCGCCGCCAAATTTGAACGTGTGGCTTCCCTGCGACCAGCTTAGACCGTCCGTATAGCTGGTCGTGCCGGTCCTGCGCCATTGACCATCGGAAACGAGTGCGCTGCAGCCAAAATCTGAAAACGTGCCCGGATAAATGTCCCAACCGTTGCCGAACTGATCGACAGAAGGAATGGCGCCATCCACCACGTTCAGGCCGTTGCAACCGAAACTAGCGTAAATCTTGTTCCAACCGAAAATAAACGAGTTGATCAGATTGCTGCTGAACGTGGAGGTCAGGTTAGCCGCCAGGCCCTGACTGAGCGCCTTTGTGCTCACATTGCCAAAAATGGGGACCGCAGCCGGATTGGGGTCGTTAAAAGCGTCGTAACCGTACCGCACGCTGACGCTCTCGCGATCGGCAAAGTGATGGTCAATCTTTGCTACCGTGTTGTAACTGTTCTGCTTAGAATTACTAGGGTAGAACAGAGTGCCGGTCAAGCCGTTTCCGTCATCGATGGTCGGGTTCGGATAGAGAGCGAAAATATTTTGCATTGTCGGATCGGCTGGAGCATTACCAGCCGGGTCACCGAAGAATGCGTTCCCCGTGCCATTGTTAGCTCCAGCCTGCGTCAGATCCACCGGTTGGCCCAGATAACTGAAGACACCGGTCTTGAATGCCGCGGTGGGCACGGTCGCGACCGCTGTTGACGCAGTCCGAAAGCGCTGCAGTTCGTCGTTGAAGAAGAAGAATGTCTTGTCCTTAATGATGGGCCCACCAATACTGAAACCAAATTGATTACGGACATACGGATTCTGTGGGCCATCCGCAGGCCGGTTAAACCAGTCCCGCGCGCCGCCGAATGCATTCCAGCGGCCAAATTCGTACAGCCGTGCCGTGGAACGTATTGGTTCCGCTCTTGGTGACCACGTCAATAATTGCGCCAGTATTGCGGCCGTACTCGGCGGCAAAGTTGTTGGTGATGACACGAAATTCCTGGGTAGAATCAGGATCGGCGTTCAAGGCTGAAACAATCCCCCCTGGCACTCCCGTGTCGTTGTTGTCCACACCGTCCAGCAGAAAGTTATTATTGCGTTCGCGCGCTCCGTTAACCGTAATTCCGCCCAAGGCGTTGGTCTGGGACGTTCCCGGCGACAGTAACACCAGTTCATACGGGTTGCGCGTGATCAGGGGCAGGTCCTTGATGGCCCGTTCGTCCACCAGATTGCTGACCTGCGAGCTCTCCAGGTCAACATCCGGAATCTGGTCCGCGCGCACCTGAACTTCTTCGCTGACCGCGCCCGGCTCCAACTGAACGTTCACGGACAACACCTGGGCAACGGTGAGCTGAACGTCGGTGGCATGGAAGGTCTTGAAGCTCGCCATCTTTACCGTAATGTCGTAGGCAGCAGGCGGGAGGGACGGAATACTGTAAGCCCCGGTGCCGCTGCTGGTCACAGTGCGCACAGCGTTCGAGCCCAGGTTCCGGACGGTGATCTCCGCCCCTTGCACCACCGCGCCCGCAGAGTCGGTCATCGTGCCTTGAATCGATCCGGTCTGGGCCAGCGCTAGCGTGGCGCACAGCAGCATCGTCAGGATGCCTCCCCAAAGAAGTCTTAGGCTCTGCATGTGTTTCTCTCCTTGATTCATCAAGTCGTCCGCAATTTCGTTCGTCTGGCCGGCGGCGATCAGTTTCGCCAACTTGTCCGCGGGGCGGGCCACGCATTTCAGAAAAATTCTTGCTGGCTGGAAAACACGCCCCAACTGCAACTTTACGACAGGCCGCTGCATAGTCGTAATGGCAATCGGCTGGCCAGTCAGGATGTCTATGTGAAGTATTTAATTCGGCAGGACTTAGCTGACCAGCGGAATCAACAAAGACAGCAGTACTTTAGTTACACCTACGAAGTTGTAGATGGGCGGAATACAAAAAGCCATAGGACTTGCCGCGATGATGATGATCCAAAAAAAGATGATGATGATCCAAAAAGATGATCCAAAAAAAAGACGGGGCCGTTAGGCCCCGTCTGCCAGACTCGTTACCGATAGCCGCAGCCTAGAACGTAAACTTCGCCACCAGAGCTATGCTGCGTGCGTTGCTGGCAAACACCGTTCTCGGCTTGTTGAAATTCGGATCGCCCACCGACACATAGCTCAGATAGCTCTGGCTAGCGGTGGTGAAGGAGTTTACATCATTGACCCCCAGCCCCTGGCCAGGGTTGCTGCCAGGAATAAACTGTGGGTGGTTGAGGATGTTTCCAAACTGAGCACCAAACCTGAACTTCATCCTCTCGGTAATGTTGATGTCTTTGTAGGTGGAGAGAGAGAAGTCGTTCGTGGGCTCGGTCGCTAAGGTATTTCGACCTCCATTAGCCAACGCCCCCGACCCCGCTGTGATGTAGTACGCGTTCGGGTTATCAACCTGATAGGCAACGATGTTGCCAGCCGTGTTGGTCAGCGCAGTAACCGTGCTACCGATGTCTCGATTGCCGCTCGGGTTAATGATTGCGCGATCACCTGCGAAGTCTCCGTTCAGGTTCGAGTCAAGACCGGACAAGGCATTGGCCCACTGGGGAGACTCGTAGGTGTAAACCGGGCTGAATCCCCAATTCCCGATAATGTTCTTCGCGAACCAGTTGCTGTTCTTCAGGAACGGCAACTCATATACCGCCGCCAGGGTAAACCGGTGCGTGCGGGACAAGGGAGAAACCGACCGTTCAGCCGCGAAGTTCTGGAAATCCTGCGGCCGGCGAGGTGTCAGGTAGGTGGTAAAGAAATCCGCTGTGCTGTTGTCGATGGTGCGGCTCCAGGTATACGCCGCCTGGAACATCAGACCCTGACCAAAGCGCTTGGTCAGCTGGGCCTGGAGGCCATGGTAGTTGGAATCTCCCAGCGGGAGGTCAGAGGTAATAGCTTGGGCAAAGCCCGCGTTGGTGAAGGCAGGAACCGTGCTGCTGATTGCGGTCAAATCATCCAAGGTTATAGGAAGCGCGTCGAGCGTAGCTTGCGACGGTGCCTGCATATAGGTTGGCAGAAACGCTGTCGGGCTCACGCGGGGACGCTTGTCAATTCTGGTCTGGACGTCCAAATGGACGCCGCGGGTACCCACATAGCGGACTTCAGCGGTGAAATCCTTGCCAAATGAGTGCTGTATTCCCAGGTTCCAGTTAATCGAATAGGGCCACTTGGTCTGGGGCGCAAGCCAGTTGGCGGTGTTGGCGCGAGCGGTGGCCTCATCCAGTTGCGTGATGCCGCTGCCGCCTCCCCCCAGGCCGCCGTTGGCCAGGAAGTTCGGAGTCATGGCTACGCCGGTGTCGACGTCGTTCGTCGAACCAACTTGAGGCGGCACTTCGAGAATACCGATGTTGTCGTAAAGCACGTCGTACGCCAAGCCGAAGCCGGCTCGGATTGACGTATTTCCACTGCTGCCCGGAGAGTAGGCAAGACCAATCCGCGGGGCCCAACTGTTCTTGGGGGCTTCGGGATAGCGGAAGATAAACGGCTGGTTGACGCCGGGTACGATCAGGCTGGGAGTGTCGGAAATGCTGTTGAGCGCCTGCAGCTTGATGCCACTTGAGATGGTCGTGTACTCGTACCGGATACCTAGATTCAGGACAAGATGCTGGTTCATCTTCCAGGTATCGTTGGCGTACCAGTAGAACGCCTTCTGGTTGCCGTAGTAAGTGACGGACCCAGTGCTGCGCTCACCGAAGCTGTTGGGCGAGAAATCTTCCAGGAAGTATTGGGTGTTGTCCCACTCATAGTCGCCGCGCTGCCGCTGAGTAAAACTCTGCGGCGAAATGTACCAGCGGTACTCACCGCCGAACTTCAGTGTGTGCGACCCCTTGGTCCACGAAACGTTGTCGACGAACTGGTAAAAGTTCTGAATCGTGAACTGCGGAGCGTTGCCATCCGGTCCCACGTTCAAGCCGCCCCCCAGATCGTTGAATACCAGATTGGGGAAGGAGTCCAAGCCCGGATACTGGAAATCGCCACTAGGCGTTGTATTGGAAAAGCGGTTGTAGCCCACGCGGAATTCATTCACCAGCGTCGGGGTGAAGGTATGGTAGTGACCTAAAGTGAAAAGGTAATAGCGGAAAGGCAGGGGCAGGTAAAACGCGGGCAAGCTAGCTGCGGTGTCGATCTCATTCAGTTTATTGAAAACGAAGCGACCGCGCAGTTGATCGCGAGAGGAGAAGTCGTAGTCCACGCTCTGAACGAAGTTCTCGAAATTCTCCCATGCGGGAGCGGTAATCGGAACCGGGCCTACTTCCACCGATCCCGCGGCACAGCTGCCATTGGCGGGGGCGTCGAATAGTCCCTGGTTCCCCGGACCTGTGACCGCGGTGTTGTACGGAATGCAACCGGTACCCGAGGTTGCGGTGGGTACATATTGGTTGAAAATCTGAAAATTGGTTGAACTCAAGCTTGGATCAGCCTGGATCGCGGCCAACCCGGCTGCTGTCGGCGCGTCAACTGCGGCTCCACTGGTACCTGTCAGGCCGACCGGTTGACGCTCATAGTTGGTGAAGAAGAACAGCTTGTTCTTGATGATTGGTCCGCCGAACGTTCCGCCGTAGCGATTGCTGTCGAAGCGGGGGTTCGACGTCAACCCTTGCAACACGAAGTAATTGTCCACGGCATTCATGTTGCGATTTCTGAAATACTCATAAACCGAACCATGGAAAGTGTTGGTGCCGCTCTTGATTGTGGTGTTGAACTGGCCGCCCGAGGAATGGCCAAATTCCGAGTTGAACTGGTTCGACAGGAGCGTGAAGTTTTCAACCGCATCGTTCGGAATGCTGATCAAGGCCCCGGTAACAGTCTTGTTGTTGTTGTCGACACCTTCCACGGTGAAGTTATTGTCGCGGGGACGCTGACCGCCCACCGACGGTCCGACACCCAGTCCCAGCGAGCTGCTCTGGGAGACGCCCGCGCTCAACAGGGACAGGTTCAACACTCCAGCGCCAGTTCCGCCCGCGGAGGTGATTCCCAGGTCCTGAGAAAATCGCTCGTTGTAACTGGACGCGAGTTGCGCCGAAGTTGTGTCTATGACGGACGCTACCCCAGAAACCTCAATGGTCTCAGAGGCGGCTCCGGGGGTCAGCGTGACGTTCAGAGTTCCCGTCTGGTTCAGCACCACGTCGACTTGTTGCAAGACTGTTCTAAAACCACTGGCCTTTACCGAGACGCGATAGGTGCCCACTGGAAGGTTCTCGAAGCGATAACCGCCGGTAGCGTTCGTTTGCGTCGTCGCCGTGGCTCCAGTGCCAACGTTTGTGGCTTCAACAGTAGCGTTCGTCAATACCGCCGAAGAAGAATCGACGACCGTGCCCACGAGGCTACCGCTGATGGCTTGCCCGTAAGCCAGGCCGGAACCTAGCGCGACCAAGCTCGCCAGCGCAAGAACGAAGCTGAAAATCCTGAACTTAGAAACCGCTGAAGACATACTCTTTCTCCTCAACACGAAAATCCTGGGCTCACATCCTGGAAAACCAGGCAGAAACATAAAACATGACGACAGACACTACTGGACATATCGGAGCAACTCAGATTCCAACATTAAGTTCCTATAACACACAATGTTTTCAGGCAGTTGTGAGACTGACGTGTTGTTTGATACTGAAAAATGTATGTCTGTTAGGATTTCGACTATGAATTCTTATATTTTGAAACGGTGAACCGCCGAGTTCCTGTGCCACAATGCAGCGTGGATTCCGCGCAATACCGGGAGGGAATTGATCGGTTCAACCATGCCGCCTTCTTCGACGCGCATGAAGTTTTGGAAGACGTCTGGCGAGCTGCCCCTGCAGCCGAGAAGAAGTTTCTTCAGGGATTGATTCAGGTCGCGGTTGCCCTCTACCACTATGGAAATGGAAATTCCATGGGGGCGCGTTCCGTGCTGAGACGGGCGTTTCGAAATCTCTCCCGCTATCCGGAGAACTTCGGCGGCATCAATTCCGCGCTTTTGCTGAGCTCGATTTCCGCCTGGCAGTGTGCCCTGGACCAAGGCACGCCGGTGCCGCCGCTGCCTACGATTGTACTGGTGGAATAGTTGTCAGATCTCGGTTGTCAGTTCTCAGGTAACGATTCCGGGTTATGACTTCAGCGCTTTGCTTTCTTCTTTGCTTTCTTCCTGACGACTGGTGCCTCTTTTTTCTGCTCTCCCGGCGCCAGAACCCGCCGCACCAGGGGGGTATTCAGCTTGTATTTGCGTTCGGTAAGGTTTCCGGCGTCATCTTTGACGCGCACCAGGAAAACCGGCAGATCGCCCTCTTTATCGAAACTCTCATGCGAGACCGTTACCGGCAGCGCGCCATTGAGATTGCGCTCGCGATAGGCGGTTTCGTAACGATGCTTTTTGACGTTCCAGGTGAAGACCCGGATCTGGTTGTAGTCGAACGGCATGCCATCTTTGTTTTCAGTGAACAGCACCAGGTACTGGGGAACCTCTTTCTCGCCGTCGCGAACCCGGTCGAGCACGAATGAAGCCACCAGGCGCTGGCCCTCGGAATACTGGGCGATCTCGAGGGGCGCGTCCACATCCAGCATGCGCCCCAGCACCCAGCCCACATGTCCCGGTTCGTCGCGGACCAGCCACCAGTCTTCCATGGGCAGCGGAGGGGGCGTCGCAGTTCCTTCTTTCGCGGCGCCCGCCGGCCGGGCCGGTGCGCCGGGCAGCACTCTCTCGCTGCTGGTGCGCTTCAGCAGCGACACCTTGGCCCCCTGGTCCATCTGGTAGAGGTGTTCAGCATCACGCTGCGGCTCAAGATGGATGTTGCTCTGGTTGTGAGCAACGGCAGTAGCCTGCACGGGATCATTGCGCGTTTGCTCCGCCAGTTTCTGGAAGGCGTTAAAGGTTTCCTGACTTACCAGGTAACGCTGCTCCAGCCATCCCTCGGCGCCGCCGGAGGTGCGGACCCGGGCAAAACGGCGGTCGCGCCCGAGGACCTGCACTGCCTCGCCGTTCTTTACGGTTCCGGCTTTGTTGTAAACCGCGGCCACCTGGTCGCGCAGAAAGGCCTGCGGAGCGGACACGTAGGCTATCTCTTTGCTGCCGCTTTTGTCGCGGCTGCAGCCGCCGAGAAAGGCTACACCCGCCAGCAGGGAGAGAAAAAAGCAGCATTCGTAAAATGAACGGTGTAGTTTCACAGCATCAAGTTTCGAGGAAGCTCGAGCCCTGGCCTTAAGGCTACGCCTTAAGACCGGAGTCTCCGAAGGAAATACCGATGGCCTTGGCGGTCTGCACGAATTGACCGTCGGGGTTGACCGTCTTCAGGTGGCCAATAGCCTGGGCAATATCGACTGCCTCAACACGCGCACAGCGCAAACATACCATCTTGCCAAACCCACCCTGGGCAATCAAATCGACCGCAGCCACCCCAAACCGGGTCGCCAGAATGCGGTCGAAGGGAGTGGGGGTTCCGCCGCGTTGAATGTGACCAAGCACACTGACGCGCACTTCCTTATCGGCGCAGGCGGCAATCGCACTGCCGATCAGGTTGCCCACCGACCCGACGCGCCGGTTGTTCTTCAACTCCGGAGGAAGCTTGACGCCCTCGGCTACCACGACGATGGTGAAGCGCTTGCCATAGGTCTCGCGCCGCCGCACGAACTGGCAGACGTTTTCGATCGTGAACGGAATCTCGGGAATGAGGATGACGTGCGCTCCGCCGGCAATGCCGGCCTGGACGGCGATCCAGCCGGCGTCGCGACCCATGACCTCCACCACCATGATGCGGTGGTGCGATTCGGCGGTGGTGTGGATCTTGTCCACCGCGTCCGTGGCGGTGGTGACAGCAGTGTCGAAGCCGAAGGTGACCTCTGTCGCCGAGAGATCGTTGTCAATCGTCTTGGGCACGCCCACGATCTGCATCCCCTTATGGAAAAGCTCCAGGGCGATGGTCTGTGAGCCGTCGCCGCCGATGCTGACCACGGCGTCGATGCCCAGCTTTCGGGCGTTGCCGATCACGGTATCGGAAATATCGCGGACAACCTCCTGGCCGTTCTCAACCGTGCAATATCGGAAGGGATCGCCGCGATTGGTGGTGCCCAGGATGGTGCCGCCGCGAGGCAGAATGCCGCTTACGTCCTTGAGCTTGAGCTCGTAGGATTTCTCCGGCCAGATCAGCCCATCGAAGCCATCCGGGATGCCTATGATTTTCCACCCGTACTTCAGGAAAGCACACTTCACGACCGCCCGAATGACGGCGTTGAGCCCGGGTGCGTCGCCGCCCCCGGTGCAGATTCCGATACAGCGGATGGCGCTCATTGCACGGTGATCGTCAGGGTGTTGCTGTTGATGCCATTCAGCGTGGCAAAAATGTGGGCGATCTGGCCTGAGGTGCCGGTATTCGCGGTCGCGCTTCCGCTCCCCTGGCTCAAACTCACGGCGGTGGTGTTGTCGTTGCTCCACGTCACCTGACTTGTGATGTCCTGGAGTTGGCTGCTGCCGGAATACGTCCCCATCGCGGTCAGCGTGAAAGTGGAGCCGGCGGTCGGGTTGAGGGTTGAAGCGGTGAGCGCAATGGACAGTAATGGTCCGGTGTTAACCGTGATGGTGGTTGTGGCGGTAAGCGTGCCAGACGCGGCAGTAATGGTCGCAGTCCCGGGAGGGTTGGCTATGGTCGCGGCCGCTGTAACCAAACCGCCGCTGCTAACGGTCGCCACGGTTGAATCAGACGTGGTCCAGTTCGCGCTCCCGCTGAGATCCTTCGTGCTGCCGTCGTTGTAGGTGCCGGTCGCAGTTATCTGTTGGGTGTGTCCTTCGATGAGTGACGCGGTCGTGGGCACCACAGCCAGCGAGGTTAGCGTGGGGTTAACAAAGAAGCCCTTACAGCCAGCCGCCAGGGCCAGCAGTGAGAGCGTTGCAAGAGTAGCCAGAAGGCGGAGTTTTCGTTCAAAAGAAGGCATGTTGAAAAAGGTCCCGGCAGACGTACTTTTCCCCCGCACTGTCCGCTCCGAGTGGCTAAAAGAATTGTAGCAGACCAGGTTTTTACCAGAATGAGCGGGTGTACTTCCGAGTGCACTAAGGTCTGTGGCGGATCTCAGTTACCGGAACCCGCTGGAGACTCGGCAGCCCGCGGACGCGCCCTTTCTGCCAGCCACTCGGCGCTGAGGCCTGCTAATCTGTTCTCAGCTTTTTCGGTATGGCCCTAGCTACGCAATGAAAAGACTCTCCCTCCTTGTTTTTCTTTGCCTTTTCTCATTTTCGAGATGTGTTTCCGCGGGATCTGTCGATCAGACCAGCCTTGCGCCGCCGCCCGCCAAAAAATTACAGCAGGCGCCGGCACGCCTTTCCCCGCTGCTGCCTCGACTGTGCGCCGCCTGCGTCCGGGGGCACATGGAATTTCTGGCTTCTGACGCCCTGCGCGGACGGGGCAGCGCCACGGCGGACGAACTGGTGGCAGCAACCTATGTGGCTTCTCAACTGCGCGCGTACGGCATGTCTCCGGCCGGAGATGACGGTGGTTATCTGCAGCGGGCGGCCCTGCAACAAGCGAAATTTACCGCGTCCCCGCAATTGACATTTCTGAAGTCCGGCGGCAGCGGCGAAAAGACTACCTGGACCTGCGGCCAGGAGTTCGCTGTCCTCGCTCTGGCGCAAACCCAGTTCTCAGGTCCATTGCGCGTGATCAAGATTGACGAAGACGATGCGCAGACCTCGGGCGCGGTGGTTCTCGTCCTGGGGAACGACCGGCGCCGGCAGCGGGCCAAGGCCTTCGCGCTAGCCGCAAAAGGAGCGGTCGCGGCGATTATCGCTGACAACGCGCAACGCACCGCCCAGTTCCAGCGCGCGCCACAGCTACCTACGCTCCCGGTCAAACTGGAAGGACCCGATGGCTCGGGGCTGGAGAACCATTTCAACGTGCTGGAGGTCAGCCCCGAGGCAACCGCCGCCCTCGAAGCGCTCCCAGAGAACACGGCGCTGACCTTCGATGGCCCCTCGACTACAGAAACGAAATACACCTGGAATGCTGTCGGCATACTGCGGGGACGCGACCCCAGGTTGCAGGCCACCGCGGTGTTACTCTCGGCGCATCTGGACCACCTGGGAATCGGCCAGGCGGTGAATGGAGATGACATCTACAACGGCGCTGATGACGACGCATCAGGCACGACCACCGTGCTCGAACTTGCGCGCGTCCTGGGAAGCGGGCGAAAGCCCAGGCGCACCGTAATCTTCGCCCTTTTCGGCAGCGAGGAAACCGGCGGTCAAGGGTCAACATTCTTCCTGCAGCATCCCCCGGTACCCTTGAAGCAAATCGCCGTCAACCTCGAATTCGAAATGCTGGGACGCGCCGATCCAGCGGTGAAGTCGGACACAGTGTGGCTCACCGGCTGGGAGCGCTCAAACCTCGGACCGACGCTGGCGGCTCGCGGCGCCAAACTGGTCGGCGACCCTCATCCCAAACAGAATTTCTTCGCGCGCTCTGACAATTACGTCCTGGCGGAAAAGGGAGTGGTCGCCCAAACCGTTTCGAGTTACGGATTGCATCGCGACTACCACCAACCCAGCGACGATGTGGCCCACATCGACTTCAGGCACATGGACGCTGCCATAGGCTCATTGTTGGGCCCGATTCGATGGCTGGTGAATTCGTCATTTACGCCGCAGTGGAATGAGGGGGGAAAGCCGTAAAGCAGTCGTCGGTGTCAGTCCTTGGTGGTCAGCGAAAACCTTCAGTCACCACCGAGGAAGAAATCTGCGGTTCCGTTGCGGTTTCTGAAGAATGGGATTTGCTGACGACCGAAGACCGACGACTGAGGACTAGTTCGCCCTTTTCGCCTTCGCAATTTTCTCGTTAATGGGTTTGCGGCCGGCGAAGCCTTCGTTGATGTCGTGCCAGTGTGTGATGCTCTTTTCCCCCAGCTTCCAACACAACAAAACGGTACGACCTTCCACCTGGCAAGGGAAGTCCAGCAATCCGATATCCAGGTCTTTGACTTGGACTCCAGTGGCATCGATTTCGGCGAGCGCATCTTTCACGCGCTGGATGGTCTTCTCGCGCTCCGCCTTGCGCCGCGCCACTTGAATGATGTTGACCAGCAAACCGCCGCTGAGGAAGACGCGGTGGGCGAGTTCCTGGAGTTCGGCATCGACGGTTTCAATCAGTTTCTTGCCATCAATCGCAGTGCGCAGGAGTGACTCCAGAACGGGCAGAAGGCTTTGAGCTTCATCGAGGGTGAAATTGCGGTCGGACATAAAGGGGGTACGCTTCTATTCTAATTCATACTGGAGAGTGGCACGAAATGAGGGGCGTATCGTGCCGTGGTTCAGCACTGCTTATCGCGTTCTCGCTTGCGAGGGATCGGCGCTGGCCGCGGTATTCAGATCCAGGTAAAGGCGCTGGCCGAGATCGACACCCGGCGGGTAGCAACTTCCGTCGCGGTTGTAGTTGGCTGGACAGGCGGCGGCGACATCCGGCCGCCTAGGCGATTGCGCAAATTGCCAAACTTCAGCGAAGACAACGCCGCTTTCCGCCGGGCTGGGCGCACGCCTGGGAAAAGTGCATCCGGGCGACGGCGGGCAGGCATCGTTCGCCACCCAGAAAACGATATTCCTCCCGCCGGAATTCTGCCGGACATCCTCGGCAGTGACGATGGAGACACCGCCGCCTTCGTCAGCCGCGATGCCGGAGCAGTAGATGCCGGCGCGGAAGCCGGCCGCAGCCACGGCGTCCACCCAGGCGTAAATGTACGCATTCTGTGCGGGCAGCATGCGGCCACCCTCTTCCTGATCGAGGAAGATGATCGTTCCGGATGGAAATCCTTCTCGCCGCGCCGAGACGACGGCAATCCGGGCATCGGAGTGGCCCAGCCTGCCGGCATTCGAAACCGTTTTTAATTGGGCGAAGGTCCTTCCGTTGAAAAGCACCAGGAATCCGAAGCCTGCCGCTTGCACTGTCGGCCGCTTGCCGATCCAGGAGTTGGTTTTTTCTCCAGGAGGGTGGTTAAGCCAGAAGCCCGCGTAGGAAAAAGTCTGCCGCAGCAGCTTCAGGTTTTCGTCTCCGGGATAGTCGTTGCGGTCGAAACCAAGATAGGTGGGAGCGGGTGCGGACGGTCCGGACTGCGGCATCATGTTCAGACTGGAAAAGATTAATAAGACTACGGTCCCGATCTGGGGAAGGCGCTTCATGTTCAGATGTTACCGGTTTTGATCGCGCCGTCGCTGCCGGTAGCGGAAGAAAATAACGGCGTGGAGCCACTACCCGCCGATGTGCACCATGGTGCGCGACGCGGGCACGAAATCCGCTTCGCCGATATGGTGGCGCTCTTCTTTCTTCTGGACCACGCCGTGAATGAAGTCCGCCAATTCCTGGTCTGACGCTCCACGGCGCATCTCGCCATGCAGGTCATGGTCCCAGATGGAAAACAGGCAGGTGCGAATCTTGCCATCGGAAGTGATGCGAATACGGCTGCAGTGGCCGCAGAAAGGATGCGATACCGGCGCGATGATGCCGATTTCCCCGACGCCGTCGTCGAAGCGGTAGCGGCGCGCGGTCTCGCTGCGGGCGTGCGGAATCTCGACCAGGGGCCGGTATTCGCCCATGCGGTGCAGGATCTCATCCAGCGTGACCACGGTATTCGGCGACCAGACGCGGTCTTCCTCGAGCGGCATGAACTCGATGAAGCGCACCACTACGCCTTCTTCACGCGCGAACATGCCGAAAGGAATGATCTGGTCTTCATTGAAGCCGCGCATCAGCACGCAATTGACTTTTACCGGCCACAGGCCCGCGCGGCGCGATGCCCGGATGCCGGCCAGCACGTTGTCATAGCCATCGGGCACGCGTGTGATGCGGGCGAAGCGGTCGGGATCGACCGCGTCCATGCTTACGGTCACGCGCCGCAAGCCAGCGTCCTTGAGCGCTTGCGCCATATCGGCCAGAAGGTGGCCGTTGGTGGTCAGCGCGATGTCCAACTCTTCTCCATCGCTGGTGCGCAGCTTCGCCAGTTGGCGGACGAATTCCACCACTCCCTTGCGTAGCAGCGGCTCTCCCCCCGTGATGCGGACTTTCTGGATTCCGAGTTCGACCAGCACACGCGCCATGCGCAGATAGTCCGCAAAGGCCAGATCGCCGTAGAGCGCGCCCTCGTTCCCGGTGCGGCAGTAGACACACTTGTAGTTGCAGCGGTCGGTGACCGAGATCCGCAGATCGGTGATAGGGCGGCCGAATTTGTCGGTAAGTGGCACGTCGTTGGTCGTTCGTCGTTGGTCTTTGGTCGTGGGCTGCGTGATCGTACGAATTTTGACTAGCAGCTAACGACCATTGGCCAACGACCGAGAAAGGACACAGACAGGCGGGGACATCCCGGCAGCTGTTTCCTTTCCAATGGCTTCTTGCGAAGCCGGGAGGCACCCGCGTTTCCACTGGCACCCTCGGGGTCGGTTTTTCTTTTGCGGACTTTGCGCGTCCGTTTGCGATCTTTGCGATCACAAGCTTTTGACCGCAAAGGACGCAAAGATTGCGCGAAGAAAATCATCCCCTCGCCGCCGCAGCCAGGGTATGCCCGAAGGCTGCGCCGGTCGGAAACTCGACTCTCATTATAGATGCGCGCCCGGTGAAAGATGAGTCAAATTAAGGCTTGCCGGCCAACGACCTGCTGATCGCCGCTTCCGCCAGCGGAGCCATGATCTTGAAGCCCGCGGCATTGGGATGCAGTCCGTCTTCCGCCAGGTCGCGTCTCAGCAGGCCCTTGTCATCCACCATGGCAGCGAAGTAGTCCAGATATACGAGCCCGTGGGCTGCGCAATACTCTTTCAGCCAGCGATTGAGCGCCAGGATTTTCTCCGGAGAGCGCTGCGCGAAAAAGTCCTGCGACTTCGGAGTGTAGTTGTGCACCGGCAGGACGGAAGAAAACACAAGGGCAACGTGATTGGCCCGCGCCAGCTCCGCCATTGAGGCGTAGTCGGCTTCGATGTCTTCCAGGCGCATGGGGCCGGTGTTTCCGGCAATATCGTTAGTGCCGGCCAGGATGACCACGACCCTGGGATGCAGGTCAATTACATCCTGGCGGAAGCGCACCAGCATCTGCGGCGTGGTCTGCCCGCCAATGCCGCGGTTGAGGTAGGGCTTGCCGGGGAAATAGTCCTCCAGTTTCCAGATGTCGGTGATGGAATCTCCGAAGAAGACGACGCGGTTTTCACCCGGTGCGGGCGGCTTGAGGGCAGCGTTGGCCTCGCGATAGCGGGAGAGTTGGCCGTAGTCGTCGGTGAAGACGGCAATGCGCGAGGCCCGGTACTGGTCGAGGCCGGCGAATCCGGTGGTGGGAATGGCGGGTTCCTGGGTCTGAGTGTAGACAGTCAGACAGCAGAGCGTGAGACAGACGCATGCCAAATTGATAGACCGATGAGATGTAAGCCACATAACTGTTCCCTCAACCATGCGAAAAACCGGAAAGGCAGGAGAATTTCCGTCTTGGCGTCGCGCCCAAGTAAGCGAACGTTAGACAAACTAACGCTTTCGCTCGCTTTCGGCAATGTGTATACTTATCGTATATACATCGTCAAAGGGGGCTGTGATGAGTACCGCGAAGGTATTCCGCTCAGGAAACAGCCAGGCAGTGAGGCTGCCGAAGCAATTCCGCCTGAAGAGCAAGGAAGTCGAAATTTTCCGCCGGGGAAAAGAGATCGTCTTGCGAGAGAAGGAAGGGACCATGGCGCGGGCATTCGATCTGCTGGCTGGTTTGCCAGACGACCTTGAGGTTGACCGCCGAAAAGACTACCCGCAAAAGCGCAAGGGCCTTTAGATGGAGCCGCGTTTTATCCTGGACACTAACATTTGCATTTACATCCGCCAGGAGAAGCCGGAAGCGGTCTTGCGACATTTCCGCAGGCTCCGCCCCGGCGAAGCTGCTCTTTCGGTCATCACCTATGGAGAGCTGATCTACGGGGCGGCGAAAAGTTTACAGCGGGAAGCCGCACTGGAGAGGTTGCGTGAACTGGTCCACTGGCTGCCGGCACTGCCCCTGCCGGAGGCCGCGGCAGAAGCCTACGGAACGATCCGCTTTGAGTTATCAACAAAAGGCCAGATGATCGGAAACAACGATCTCTGGATTGCGGCCCACGCAGTGGCGTCAGGGTTGACCCTCGTCACCAACAATGAAAGAGAGTTCCGTCGGGTACGTGGGCTGAAGCTGCAGAATTGGGCAGCCTAACGCTGCAACCTCTTACCGCACTGCAATTTGTGTTGCGGTCGAGCTTCGCTCGACAGGACGGGTCCCTTCGACTTCGCTCCGGGCCAGCTTCGACCCATCCCCACACGACTCCTGGCACTACATGCCGTCGTAGTTTGGCCCGCCGCCGCCTTCGGGCGGTACCCAGTCGATGATCTGGTACGGGTCGGCGATGTCGCAGGTCTTGCAGTGCACGCAGTTCGATGGATTCAGGCTGATGCGTTTGCCGTTGGGCTGAGCCGCGTCGTCCACCATCTCGTATACATTGGCGGGACAGAAATTCTGGCACGGGCTGCCAAATTCTTTTATGCAGCGCGTGTTGCAGACGTCGGTGTCGTGAATGACGAGATGCGCCGGCTGGTCCTCTTCGTGTTTGGTGCCGGAGTGGTAGAGGTCGGTGAGCTTGTCGAAAGTCAGCTTGCCATCGCCTTTGGCGGGGCCCAGGAGGTGGGCGTCGTCCCCGCCGTCCGCGGGTAGTTCGGCAAGTTTTTTCAGATGCTGATATCCCGCGGTGGAGGGATAGCGCGCCCGCAAGCCGCGACCGCCAGTGAACTGCTGCAGTCCAGCGTGGATCATGCCGCGCCAGAACCCATGCTCGAAACCCTGGTGAAAGTTGCGGACTTTCCAGAGCTCGTCTTTGATCCAGCTGGATTCCACCCGGCGCTGGAAATCGCCTAAGGTGGCGGCGGAGAAATCGTTTTTCTTCAGGGCCTCAAATGCAGTTTCGGCGGCCAGCATGCCGCTTTTGATGGCGAGATGAATTCCCTTCAGGCGCTGCGAATTCAGCAGGCCGGCGGAGTCGCCGAGAATCATCCATCCATTGCCGGCCAGCGGCGGAACCGACCACCAGCCGCCGTAAGGCAAAGATTTGGCGCCATAGCGGATCATCTTGCCGCCTGCGAGAAGCTGCGCGACGAACGGGTGCTTTTTGAATTCCTGCAAAACACGCTGGGGATCGAGACGCGGATCAGGATAGTCGAGCCCGACCACGAAGCCGAGCGAGACCACATTATCTTTTCCGCCGTAGATCCAGGCGCCGCCGTATTCCTTCGTGGTGAGCGGCCAGCCCATGGTGTAGATGACTTCGCCAGGCGCGATGCGGCCGGCAGGGACTTCCCAGAGCTCCTTGACGCCTTGTCCGTAAGTTTGCGGGTTGCGGTCGCGATTCAGGGCGAAGCGCGCGATGAGCTGCTTGGTGAGCGATCCCCGGGTACCCTCGGCCAGAATCACAACCTTGGCTTGCAGGTCGTAACCCGGTTCGAAATTCGATTTTGGCTGATTCTGTTTGTCCACCCCTTTGTCGTCGGTGCGGACACCCGCGACGCGATCGCCATCGAGCAAGAGTTCCGAGCCGGCAAACCCACTGAAAATCGTGATGCCGGTTTCTTCCACCTTGCTGCCCAGCCACTTCACAAAGCGGTTGAGCGAGATCACGTAGTTGCCGTGATCGCGCAGCGGCGGCGGAGTGATGGGAAATTTGAATTTGCCCGACTGGGTGAAGAAGTAAACCGCCTCTTTAGTGACTTCTGACTCGATCGGCGCTTCCTTCTCGAATCCCGGAAGAAGTTCGCGCATGGAGCGGGGATCGAGCAGCGCGCCGGAAAGGCAATGCTGTCCGATCTCGCGCGCCTTCTCCAGCACGTAAATATTTTCTTGGCTGAGCTGCGAATCGGGATTGTTCGCGTTGTGCTGGTCGATCAGCTGCGAGAGCCGCAGTGCGCACGCCATGCCAGAGGGACCGCCGCCCACGATGACCACGTCGGCCGGCATCTGGGGGCGTTCGATGTTCGGGAGCGGTTTGCGGAAAATCAGCATTTTAGCAACCGGGGTTTAGCACCTGGCTAGAAACCATTCCGTCTTACTTCATTTCACGCCGGCAACCATGTGTTTGGCCGACCGCTCATGATATACCGCTTGAGAATTCAACGAAGGGGATCAGGAACGGCAAGTTGTTTGCAAATGCGAATCGCCGTCGGATTCTTGACTTCGCGATGCCGTGGAACGGTACTGGTTCGCTGCGCTGGAATGGTAGTAGACGCTGTGCTTGGCGCCTTCGCGCAAGACAACGCAGCCATTTGCCTCCAGGTGGCGAATTAAGTCTTGGCACTTCATCCGACTCTCTTTGATTTTCCTGTCTGAGTCGCCCCAAAGAGCTGCTCCAATTCTCGTGGGAGCTTCTCGCGTCGCGATTAATCGTTTCGAGATTGGCTCGACCCATCTAATCAAGGAGAGCTGGTACACGACCCAATTTGGCCGGGGTTCCGATAGAAGCAGGGGCATTCGCCCTGTACTACGCGAGATTAAAACCCTTCGGGGTCAAGTAGTCGCGGACCTAAGCGACGGAAACCGTGATCTTTTCGCGCGTGATTTTCTTACCTGAAATACGCTGTCCTGCCAGCTCGCGGTTGGCTTCCAAGAGCAGTTCAACCGCATCGCGCAAATTCTCGCGCGCTTCTTCCAGGGTGTCACCCTCGGAGATGGCGCCGGGCAGTTCTTCGACATAGGCGACGTAGCCGTCGCCTTCACTCTTCGAAACCTGCTCGTAGACAGCTGTCAGAGTCACGTCCATGATCCCTATTTTAGAGGGTTCCGGAAAATATGAGTACTGGAAAAAGTGTTACATCTGGGATGTACCCAAGCACTTACCAGCAACTTCCGGCCTCCGCTTCTTCCCTTCCTCAATCAATCGTCGGGTTTGAACCTGGAAACGGGAAACTTTGAAACCCTATCCGCCTGCCTTGGCCTTCTTCACTTCCTCAATCAGCGGTGGCACGATGTCGAACAGGTTTCCCACCACGGCAAAATCGGCAATCTCGAAAATAGGCGCTTCGGAATCTTTGTTGACCGCGATGATGGTTCGGGCGCCCTTCATGCCTACGATGTGCTGAATGGCCCCGCTGATGCCCAGGGCGAGGTAGAGCTTGGGCGCAACCGTTTGCCCTGATGACCCGATCTGGCGGTCCATGGGCAGCCATCCCGAGTCGCAAATGGGACGCGAGGCCGCCAACTCTCCACCAAGGGCCTCGGCCAGCTGTTTGGCCAGTTCGATGTTTTTCTGCTCTTTGATCCCGCGACCGACCGAGACGATGATTTCGGCCTGCGTGAGGTCCACCGCTTGTTTGGCCTCCTTGAAAACTTCCTGCGGCTGGTTACGGATAGTGCCGTCAGCGATTTCAACATTAACGGTTTCAATGGGCGCGGCAGCAGCGCCGGATTCAACCTTGTCCCCGCGGAAGGCGCCGTTCTGGAAGGTGACGAACCACGGAGCGTCGCAGGTAAAGCTCACATCGGCGGCCAGCTTGCCCTGAAACATCTGCCGGGTAAAGAGAAGTTTGTCGCCATCTTTCTTGTATCCGATGCAGTCGCTGATGGCGGTGCGCTCCATCGCGGTGGCCAGTTTAGGAACAAAATCGCGCACCTGATAGGTATGTGGCATCAGCACCAACCGGGGCTGTTTCGAGGCAATGAACTGCTTGAGTGCGACCGCGAAGGCGTCGGGGGTGTAGGGTTCGAGTTTAGGAGACTCGACGGCGTACACTTTCGCAAGTTTCTTGCTCGCGATTTCGTTGGCGAAGTTCGTGACTCCGCTGCCGGCGACCGCGGCTTCAAGACCCCAGCCGGTTTCCGCGGCCAGGGCCTGCCCGGCTGCCAAAGTCTCCCAGGACACGCGGTTCAGTTTTCCTTCACGTTGTTCGACGATTACGAGGATAGAGTCAGGCATGATTTTCGTCTCGGATACTGGTCCCGATCGGTGATTTATATGAAAAACCAGTTCCCGGATTTGAGTTCTCGGTTCTCAGTGACTTACAGGACACGTACTTCGTTTCGTAATTTCTCCACCAGCTTCTTCGCTACTTCGGCGGGTGGGCCCTCCAGGAATTCGGTGTTTTTTGTTTTCTGCGGAATATAAAGGCGTTCGACCTTTTGCAGGTTGGGGCCGATGGCGGACTGCACTTCGGCCAGGGCTACTTTGCGCAGCGGCTTGTTTTTCGCCTGTTTGATGCCGATCAGCGTGGCATAGCGCAGCTTGTTGATGCCGGACTGGATGGTGAGCACGGCCGGCAGGGGCATGTCCACAAACTGGAAGTAGCCCGCCTCGAGCTCGCGCTTGACCCGGATGCCGCCGTCGCTCTTCTCGATCTGCATGATGATGGTGGCGTGCGGCCAGCCCAGCAACTCGGCCAGCACGACGCCGGTTTGCGCAAACCCGTAGTCGTCAGACTGGAGTCCCGTGAAGATGAGATCGAATTTTTCGTCTTTGATGGTAGCGGCAAAAGCACGGGCCGTGTTGGCAGCGTCCAGACCGACAAAAGCGTTGTCTTCCAGGTGAATGGCACGGTCCGCGCCCTTGGCTAGGGCCTCGCGCAAGACTTGCTGGGCGCGCGCCGGGCCTGCCGTGATCACGACCACTTCTCCGCTGTGCTTCTCTTTCTGCCGCAGGGCTTCTTCCAGGGCAAAGGCGTCCGGTTCATTGACTTCGTAGGACACGTCTTCGCGGATCCACGTGCCGGATTCGTTCAGTTTCAGGGGCGCATCTTTCTGCGGCACCTGTTTCATGCAGACCAGTATTTTCAAGGCCGAACTCCTTCCCTGACCGGTTCACGATGGGGAGTGAAACTAACTAGTATAAATCAAAGCCGCGCTTCGCCGCTGCGCCCGGTATCGCAAGGCCGCGGACGGCG
Source organism: Terriglobia bacterium (assembly GCA_963803605.1). Taxonomy (GTDB): domain Bacteria; phylum Acidobacteriota; class Terriglobia; order Terriglobales; family Acidobacteriaceae; genus JAIQFF01. Next base: position 239,594 of record CAWDNG010000012.1, on the reverse strand, counting down.
GCACGTGACGAAGTATAATCTTTTGCCAAGGAGGAACATAAATGCGCACACTTGGTTGGTACGGACTGGCCTTCACGCTGTTCTTCTCTTGCCTCTTTGTCGTGCCGGCAACGGCTCAGGAGGATTCATGGCAGGGACCGGAGAAGGGTCCTCAGCTTAAGGCGCACCTGGTCGACAAGGAAAAGAATGCCGCGCGTAGAATCGCCGTGGTGGAGGTAGACGTGCGGAACGTCACACTGACGGATCCCATCGCCTATCGTGATGGCGGCTCCGGAATGGGGCATCTGCAGTACCGGGTGGATAGCGGCCCTTACATCCTTCCCATGACAAATCAGTTGGCTTTTGAAGGGCTGACTCCCGGGAAGCACACTATCGAAGTGTCGCTGGCCGACGGTTCCTTCCGTCCCATGGGGGCGCGGGTGACACTGGACTTAGTGATTCCCTGAAACAGCTAGGTCATTCGGTGAAGACCACGGACTGCACGCCGGAAATCTCAAAGCGCTTGCGGCAGCGCACATTCTTGCAAGCCATCAGATCGTCTTTGCGCAGCATGTATGAGCGGGCTTTGGCGAAGCGGGCGCGATCACGTTCGTCGGCGCGTCCCGACAACTGTCTTTTTTTGGTGCGAACAATCCAGGTGACTTCGTACTCGGCAGGCTGATGGCAGTGCGGGCAGTTGAGCGTGGCCATCTTCTTTTCCGGCCGTTCATCGAAAAATTCGCGTTCTTCCATGGTCAGTTCATTTCTCTCGTTCTGATTATTGCAGCTTTATCGCATACAAGCTATGGCAAGATGGGCTGGATGGCGAAGAAGAAGCGCAAGCCAAAGAAGTTCAGCGCGGTCGATCAGGTAAAGGCCATGGCGCGGGCGCAGATCGGCGCGCCTCCCGCCGGACGTGTGGTAGAGGACCGCAGGCAGAAGAAAGCTGACAAGCACAAGCCGACGCTGGGGAAGCTGCTGGAACCGGAATAAGACGGTACGGCGGGGGCAGGGGCAGCTTGCTCTGGATCCCCTGACCTTCGGCAATCGTATAGATAAAGTCTGCGGGCACATCGCGCAAAACGTCCACCTTGCCGCTGGGCCACCTGATTTCCACCTCGTCCATTTTGACTTCGGTCCCCAGACCGAAATGCAGGCGCGGATCGTTCTGTGAAATGTAGCTGCCTCCGGCCCGAACTTCGCTGAACTGCACCAGCTTCCCTGCCTTCACCGTCACCCGCGCTCCGATCGCCGACCGGTTGCTCTTCGTGCCTGCCAGTTTGAACAAAGCCCGATGATTATGGTTCCCGCCCTGATTCAGCAGCAGCGTGGGGAGAGCTCCGACATTCACCAGCACGACGTCGATATTTCCATCATTGTTGATATCTCCGAAGGCCGCTCCCCGCCGGCTTTCCAGAGGAATTCCGGCCAGCGCGCTGGAGACATCCTGAAAAGTGCCGTCGCGACGGTTGCGGAAGAGCTGAATGGGTTCGCGATATGAGAGTCCGCCTGGGATCGAATCCACTTGCGGATACACATGGCCGTTGGCGACGAAAATATCCAGCCAGCCGTCGCTGTCCATATCGACGAAAGCGGTGCCCCAGCCCACCTTTAGGAAAGTGGGTTGCGCCAGCCTGGCGGGATAGCTTACGTCAGAAAAACCGTCTTTCCCCTGGTTGAGATACAAGGTGTCCGGCTGTTCATGGAAGTTGGTTACAAACATGGAGAGCCGGCCCTGGTGCAGGTAGTCCCCCCAGTCCACGCCCATGGAACCCTGGGCCATGCCGTCGCCGCCGAGTGCGATGCCGGAGAGCATGCCGACTTCTTCAAAAGTTCCGTCGTGTTGGTTATGGTACAGGTAATTGGGGCCGGCGTCGTTCGCCACGTACAGGTCGGGCCAGCCGTCGTTGTCATAGTCGCCCCAGATCACGCCCAGCCCGTAGTAGCGGTTCACGTCTTCCACGCCGGCCTTCTTCGAAACCTCTTCGAAGGTGCCGTCGCCGCGATTGTGAAAGAGGAGGTCTGACTCGCCGATCATGCCCCAGGGACCGCACTGGACCAGGATCCCCTTGAAGCGGCAATTTTTCTCGTCGCTGCCGAAAGTCGGAAGATGGTCCATGTCGAAGTGGACGTAGCGCGAAACGTAGAGATCCACGAAGCCGTCGCGATCGTAGTCGGCCCAGGCAGCTCCGGTGCTGAAACCTCCGGCGGCCACGCCAGCCTTGTCGGTGACGTCTTCAAATTTGCAATTGCCCAGATTGTGATAGAGCGCATTTCCGCCGAAACCGGTGACGTAGATGTCAGGCAGGCCGTCGCTGTCGAAGTCGGCGACGGCTACGCCCATGCCCCAGCCCTTGCGCGCCAGACCCGCAGCGCTGGTGATGTTCGAGAATTTGAAATCCACGCCCTGATGGTACAGCGTGATCATGGGATCGCCGCCCTGACGATAGCGGTCGATGGTGGACCCGTTCACCGTGATTATGTCGAGCTTGCCATCGTTATCGCAGTCAATCAGTCCGGCGCCTCCGCTCATGGATTCGACAATGTATTTCTTTTCCGGAGTGGAAATGTGAGAGACCGTCAGGCCGGCCTCTTTGGCCACATCCTTAAAGCCGGGCACCGGGGATTGGGCTGCTCGCGCCTGCGGTGGCCGAGACTTCGGGGCAGCGGTCTGGGCGGATGCGCATAGCGAAAACAACAGGCCCAGAGAGAGGATGGCACGCATGACAAGGAATTTCGTGATTATAGCCCACCACCACGCGGACGGCCGCGCTCGGCTGTCCATGAGTGTGGGTCTGTAACTTTTGACACCGCTCACACATCCCATCCGACGGCGTGCGATACTTTCTTGCAGCTAGGATTGGTGGGAATGATTAAGCTTTCGGCTCTGTTACTGACGGTTGTTGCCACCTGGATGTTCGTATCAGCGTCTCCTCCGCCGGGCGAGGCTGCGTCATCGGTCCTGATCGAGCTGTTTACTTCCGAAGGGTGCTCCAGTTGCCCTCCGGCCGATGCACTGCTCCAGCAGCTCGATCGCACCCAGCCGGTGAATGGAGCACAGCTGGTCGTGCTCAGCGAGCATGTCGATTACTGGAACCACATTGGCTGGACCGATCCTTACTCTTCGCACTTCTTCAGCGATCGGCAGAGTGTTTACGGCAATCGTTTCGGCTTGAGCAGCGTTTATACACCGCAGATGGTGGTCGATGGCGAGACGGAATTTGTGGGCAACGATTCGCGGCTGGCCACCAAGGCCGCGGAAAAGGCGCTGGCTCTGCCCAAGGTGGCGGTCAGGATGTCGGGTATCTCACTGGACGCCGCAAAAACGCTGCAGGCCCACGTTGACACCGATGCGTTGCCGGAGGCCTCGAAAGTCCGTAAAGCTGATGTTTTCCTGGTCGTAGCACTGAATCATGCCGAATCGCAAGTGTTGCGTGGCGAGAACAGCGGCCGGCGACTTACTCACGTGGGCGTGGTGCAGAGTCTGACAAAGATCGGCAGCATCGAGGACCGGAAGACTTTCTCTCAGGACGTGCACGTCAAGCTCGATCCCAGGACCGATCCGGCCAATCTGCGGGTCATTGCTTTCATCCAGCAGCCCGGCCAGAGACAGGTCCTGGGCGTGGCGCAGCAGCAGCCCCAGAAGTAAATTCGGTTTTCTTTGCGAACTTTGCGGCTGTCTTAGCGTCCTTTGCGGCTAAGGGGTTGACCCTTTTGCGACGGTCGGCAAAGACTTGAACCGCAAAGGTAGCAAAGTGGATTCGCAAAGGACGCAAAGCCGTCCCTCTTCCTCCCCTCCGGTCTCTCTGCTAAATTTAGCACCTCGATTTACTGACTGGAGGGGACCGTGCGCATCGACTTGTTCCGGATGGAGCGAACCCAGTGCCTGTACGAAAACGAGGTCGAATTCAACCTCTCCGAAAGTGGCGTGCTTCCGCTGCGGGTCGAGGAAGTCTTGCAGAGTTCGAAAGAGTCGGCTGACTTTCTGGCAATCGGCCTGAAATATCCCGAGTCCGACGGCTCAAAAGAGCTTCGCGAGTGCATCGCTCTCTGGTATGGCACCACTCCTGACCATGTTCTGGTCACTAACGGCGGGTCCGAGGCCAACTTTACTGCGCTATGGGGACTGCTGGAAAAAGGCGATCACGCGGCCGTGATGTTGCCCAATTACCTTCAGACCTGGGGTCTTTCCCGCGCCTACGCCGCCAGGACCGATGCATTTTACCTGCTGGAAGGCAGCGAGAATGGAACGGCGCGCTGGGCGTTGGACATTGACAGTCTGCATCGAGCAGTGAGCAAAAAGACGCGCCTGATTGTGGTTACGAATCCCAACAATCCGACCGGCGCGGTGCTGAACCAGCAGGAGATGGACGAAGTGGTGCGGGTCGCGCGCCAGGCCCGGGCCTGGCTTCTGGTGGATGAAATTTATCGCGGCGCGGAAGTGAACGGGCCGCTCACCCCTACATTCTGGGGACGCTATGACAAACTGCTGATCACTTCCGGACTCTCCAAGGCTTTCGGATTGCCGGGTCTGCGCCTGGGATGGATCGTGGCCCCACCAAAGACCATCGCCAGGCTTTGCTCCTACCACGATTACACGACTCTGACTCCGACCATGCTGTCCGATCGCCTGGCGCGGATCGTGATGGAGCCGGTACGGCGCGACCAGGTTCTCGAACGCACCCGCGCGATTGTCCGCCGCAACTTGCCGCGGCTGGAATCCTGGATCCATTCGCACGATGACATCTTTGCCTACATCCCGCCAGTGGCCGGTGCGATTACGTTTTTTCGCTACAAGCTGCCGATTTCTTCCAGCGCGCTTTTTGACCGGCTGCGCAAAGAACAGTCGGTGCTGATAACACCCGGCGACCACTTTGGCCTGGGACGTTACATCCGCGTGGGCTACGGGTACGACGTGGACTACACGCTGCGCGGCCTGGCGCGAGTTGATCTGACGCTGGAAGAATTGAAGAAGCGGAGCGGACGCAGGAAAGCTGTTCGTAGCGAAGCTGGGCGCCGCGGCGCTGCTTAGTTTTGCTTTAACGAACTGGGGGCGAGACGCCCTCAGGACGGCCTCGAGCGGAAGGGAAGGGCCGGTGCTACGAAATCTTTTCGCCTCTGCCTTCGGCTTGGGCGCGTTCGAGGACAAGCGATGCAGCTGCCACATCCTGCACGCCGACTCCGGTCAGGTCGCAAACGATAATCTCAACTTCAGAGGTTCGTCCTGGCTTGAGTCCAGCTGTGATCTCGCCTAACTCCGCATAAACTTTTTCTTTTACAATCGCCCCGCGCTCGATCGCGTGATAGATTTCCCCCAGCCGCAGACATTGCGGAATACTGTCAGCCACAATTTTGTCGGCGCGCGCCAGCACATCGACATCGAGTTCCTGTTTGTCGGGCCCGTCGGAACCGACCGCGATCACGGTGACTCCGGGCTTCAACCATCCCGCCCTGACCAGGGGCTCGCGGCTGGCGGTAACGGTGATGACCACGTCAGCCCCATCCACCGCCTCGCTCACTGAATCCATCACAGCGAAATTGCACGCGGGAATATCGCGGCATTTTGCCAGATCGTCGGCGCAGGCCTGTGCCTTATCGGGGTTGCGCCCCCAAACGCGCACTTTGTTGAATCTTCTCTCGAGGGCCAGCATTTCCAGCTGATACCGGGCTTGCACGCCGGTACCGATCACGGCAACCGTGGAAATCTTCGCGCGGGCGAGATGCCTGGCGGCGACGGCCCCTGCCGCCCCGGTGCGGAAGTCGGTGATAAATCCGTTGTCCAAGAGAAATGCGGCCGGGGCTCCGGTCATGGCGTTAAACACGACGATCATGCCGTCGTTCGCAGGCAGGCCCAGTTGCGGATTGTTAGGAAATCCTGAGACGATCTTGACTGCGTAGTAAGGCCCGCCGTTCAGGTATCCGGCTTTGATGTGAATCTCGCCCCGATTTTGCGGAGCCGCGTTTCCCCGCGCTTTGTCCTCAGGTACGTCCAGATGGATGACTGCCGGAAGTTGCGCCCGCCCGGTGGAATAAGCGGCGAAAGCCTGCTCCATGGCTGCGATGCAGGATCGGGGATCGAGCAGGGCGCGAATTTCAGGCTCGCGCAGGATCAGGACTTCGCGGCGCATGCGCAAAGCCTACCAGGAGCAATTGGCACTTAGCACTTAACACTTGCCAGGTGCACTTGAGACTGAGTGGACGCGGTCCGCACGCGTTCCAGAGTTTAAGTGCCAAATGCCAATTGCCAAGTCCGGCCCAGCCCTAGCCTTGCGGCACAATCACGGGAGCGCCATCAACCAGGAACTGGGTGCCCGAAACGATGATTTTGTCGCCCGGCTTGATCCCCTCCAGTACCACGTAGTTGTTGCCCGTCATGTCTCCCACCTGCAATGGCTTTTGATGGGCGACCATCTTGCCGCCCTGCTGCTCGGCGACAAAGGCGAAGTACTGGCCGCCGAGGCGCGAAACCGCGAGCACGGGCACTACGGTACGCTGCTGCGTACCCCACACGATGCGGGCGTGGATGAATTGGGCATTGCGCAGCTTGTCATTGCTGTTCGCAATCGGGGCCTTGGCCAGCACGGTCTGGGTGGTCGAATCCACCTGCGGCGAGACAAAGTTGATGCGGCTCTCGGCCAACACATTGCCCGACGGATCGACAATCTGCACCGGCAGATTAGGCTTGAGTTGGGTGGAGCGCTCGATCGGCACGTAAACGTAAGCTTCGAGGCTTCCGGGCTTGTCCACCGTGGTCAAGGGCGTGGTAGTGGTTACCCGGTCCCCGACCCGCACCGGGATGTCTCCGACGATTCCAGCGCTGGGAGCAGTCACGCGGTAGTAATGCAGTTGCACACTCTCCTGGCGCACTTGCGCCTGCAGGGCCTGCAAATGGGCGCGGGCCTGGTCCAGGGTTGTCTTGGACTGGTCGAGCGCCTGCTTGCTGATGACTTTTGCGTCATATAGACCGCTATTGCGCTCAAACTCCTGCTCGTCCCACTTGACTTCGGCCTGCTTGGCCGCCAGGGTGTCTTCCTGAGTTTTGAGTGTAGCCTGCTGTTTGGCCGGGTCAATCTGCATAAGTGGCATGCCGGTCGAGACCCGGCTTCCTGAGTGCACGAAGATAGCCGTGATCTGACCTTCCACCTGCGGCATGATTACGGCAGTATCGCGAGATTTCAAGGTGGCGACGTATTCCGTGGTGTCCTTCACTGGGACCAGTTGAGCGGTTTCCACTTTTACCGGTATGCCGGCTGGGCCCTGGGGCTGTGCGCCCTTGGCCGAACCGCCGCTGCAAGCTACACCCGACGCAATCAGCGTCAAAGTTGCCGCCAGGAGCGCCCGTGGCCGGATCGAGTGACTGGGTCCGCCGAATGCTAGCCAATTCATCTTGAAGAATGCTCCTGGAGAAACCGCCACGACGCCCTGGGGCGCACGCCACTTAGAGTAGCAGATGCGGGTCTGGACGTTGGACTCGGAGAACGTCAGGAAGATAGCCGAATGGCGGTGGGAACAATTTCGGCACAGGTCCAGATAAGGACCCCATATCCTGAGCGCCGGTGGACTTTCTAGCGCTTGCGAGGCTTGGTGGCTTCCTGCATCTGCCGTTCTTCGGCCACCACTGCGACATACAGCAGGCCGAACGCCAGAACCACCATCATGATTACGAGTGTCATGGGCTGAATGTAATCCCAATGTTCCCAGCTCGCCAAGGTCACGGCGGTACTCGCCCGGTAATACCACCAAGGTGGGGGTCTGTGGGGCGGACACTCTTCGACTGGTCGCTGGTCGCTGGTCATTGGTCGTTGGCCAAACCTGCAGTACTCTTTGCACCGCAGCCTGGGCTACGGACTAACGACCAGACTAGTCGAAGGGACTGTCCGACCCACACTCATCTGCTACATTATTTCGGAGCATGAAACCTGCCCGCAGTTTTGCCAGCGACAACAATGCTGGAGTTCATCCGGAGGTCCTGCGAGCCATGGCGGAGGCCAATTACGGCCACGCCGTCGGATACGGCGACGATCCTTACACCGCATCGGTGGTGCAGAAATTCAAGCGCCACTTCGGTTCCGATATTGCAGTATTTCTTGTTTTCAACGGCACGGCAGCCAATTGCCTGGGGCTTAAAGCTCTGACCAGTACTTATCACGCGGTCATCTGCGGCGAAGCCGCGCACATCTACACCGACGAATGCGGCGCGCCGGAGAAATTCACCGGCTGCAAGCTGCTTCCCGTCCAGGTGACTAACGGCAAGCTGACGATCGAGTCGGTCAGTCAGGCTTATCACGGCATCGACGACCCGCATCATGTGCAGCCCCGAGTCATCTCCATCACCCAAGCGACGGAAGTAGGCACTGTGTATCAGCCTGGCGAAATCAAGGCCCTGGCGCGCTTCGCCCATGAGCGCGGCATGTTTCTGCACATGGACGGCGCCCGCATCGCCAACGCTGCTGCCAGCCTGGGACAAACTTTGCGGCAGGCCACGCGAGACCTGGGAGTGGACGTGCTCTCCTTCGGGGGAACCAAGAACGGCGCCATGGGAGCCGAGGCCGTGGTTTTCTTCGACCAGAAGCTGGGCGCTGACTTTCTGTATTTGCGCAAGCAGGGCATGCAACTCGCTTCCAAAATGCGCTTCATCTCAGCCCAGTTTGACGCCCTCTTTGCCGGCGATCTGTGGCATAAGAACGCACAGCATGCCAACCGCATGGCGCGTCTGCTGCAAAGGCAACTCCGCAAGATTCCGCAGGTCAAGATCGTTTACCAGGTGGAGGCGAACGGCGTATTCGCGAAAATCCCACGCTCCGCGATCGCCCGGCTGCAGAAGCGTTACTTCTTTTACGTGTGGAATGAGAAGCAGTCCGTGGTGCGCTGGATGTGCTCCTTCGATACCACCGAACAGGACGTGAGGCAGTTTGCCCGGTTTGTGGCGGAGACGATAAAAGGCTAGGGACGCTCTGAATAACCCTCGTTCTAAGTCGAGTAATGTCAGTACTCAGGAAGCCGGACTACCGATGCGACGGTCGAACGCGCGAACTTGTTTCGCCTCGCGCTTTCCATCGCGTGGTCGGCGCGCTGAGCAGACGAAGACTATGCTGCCAGCAGCAACTTCTTGCGCCTGAGAAACAGATTCACCAGGGCGCAGGTGACAAACAAGCGGTGCGCGTTCTTCTTCAATCCCCGGTAGCGCACTTTCACGAACCCGAACTTCAGCTTCATCACCTGAAACACATGCTCGACCTTAGCCCGCACCTTCGACTTCGTCCGGTTCTTCGCCCACGCCACCCAGTCCACGATCTGATTCTTATAGCGGCAGCGCCGTTGAGTAAAATCCCGCGCTCGCGGCGCGCACTCGCGAATCACCCCGCTTTGTCCCTGATAAGCCCCGTCGCCCCACACCCGTGTCTCTTCGCCGTGCAGCAGGTCGGGCAAAATGGCCACGTCGGAAACTTGGGCTGCCGTCGCCACCGCCGTGTGAATGAGCTTGGTCTTGCTGTCTACGCCCACGTGCGCCTTCATCCCGAAGTACCAGTTCTTTCCCTTCTTCACCTGGTGCATCTCTGGGTCCCGGCTCTGCTCACGGTTCTTAGTCGAACTGGGCGCATGGATCAGGGTTGCATCCACAATCGTGCCGCTACTGATCCGCACCCCTTTGGCCTGCAAGTGCAGGTTTACCGTCCCCAGAATCTCTTCTCCCAAGTTGTGTTCTTCCAGCAGGTGGCGAAACTTGCACACCGTGGTCTCGTCCGGCACCGGCTCCGATCCCAGATCAATCCCCGCAAACTGGCGCAGCGTCGCCGAGTCGTACAACGCCTCTTCCACCGCCGGGTCCGCCAGATTGAACCAATGCTGGAGAAAATAAATCCGCAGCATCTGCTCCAGCTCTTTCGGCCGCCGTCCGTTGCCCGGCTTCGGATAGTGCGGCTCGATCAAGGCGCACAACTTCGCCCACGGCACCACTTGCTCCATCTCCTCCAGGAATATTGCCCGCCGCGTCTTCTTCGTGTACCTTTCGAATCCCGTCATCATCGCCAGTGTCCTCTGCTGCTTCAAAGAGTTCATGCTGGCACGACTTTATCTATACCGGCTGTGGAAAGGGAGCACTTAATCAGAGTCTCCCTAGGCCTTGCCAGTAACTTTTCCCCGCTTGGGGAATCTCACCAAGGGGTTACACTGGCGCTCTCGGGTCGCGCGGAGGGCAAGATGCCCTCCTGACAGCCGGCGGGACGCCGGCGCTACAAAAACCGGCGCTACACGAATCATGGACGCTCGAATCGATTCCCGAAAGTTTAAGAAAGTTTCACGCCGCGAATTGCTGAAGCTGGCGCCAGTATTGGCGGTTGGAGCTTTCGCCATCCCTAAACTTCAGGAGCCTCTGCTCCAGGCCGGATTGGGGTTCAGTGATTGGGCTTCTGCCCGGCTGTTTCGTTCCCGGCATCTGGCGACCACATTTGCCGAGTCCGAGCTCACTCCGTTTGAAAAGTTTCCCATCAATGACTACGACGTGGATGATCCCGGCGTTGATTTCGAAGCCTGGACCCTTACCGTGAGTGGGGCGGTCCAGAAACCGGGTGAGTACAAACTGGCGCAGGTGCAGTCTCTCCCTGGAGTGCGTCAGAATACGCGCCATGTATGCGTTGAGGGCTGGGACGTCATTGGCCGCTTCGGCGGCGCGCGGCTCTCGGATTTCCTGCAAATGATCGGAGCGGACTTCACGGCGCGCTTCGTGTACGTGGAATGCGCGGATGACTATTACGAGTCCCTTGATATGGAAACCGCGCTACACTCGCAAACCCTGCTGTGCTACGAGATGTATGACCAACCCCTGACCCGCGAGCATGGCGCGCCCCTGCGCCTGCAGATTCCGACCAAGATCGGCTACAAGCAGGCCAAATATTTAACCGACCTGAAAGTCACCAATATTTTGGACAGGGTGGGTTACTGGGAAGACCAGGGCTACTCGTCGTTCTACAGCTTGTAAAGCATGGGGATCGAGCGGACAGGGCTGAGTGAAGATGATGAGCGAAACAGTCGTCGAGATCGAGTCACCCAAGACCGGCGAAGTCGAACCGGCCGCGTATGAGCATCCCTGGGCGGTGCGCTTCGCTCATTGGCTGAACGCGGTTTCGCTCCTGGTCATGGTGGGCAGCGGCTTTCAGATCTTTCGCGCCTTCCCCAGCTTCGGCGCAAAGATTCCGCAGAAAGATCTGTTGCACTGGCCCAAGGCCTTTGCCTTGGGAGGATGGCTGGGCGGCGGCCTGCAATGGCACCTCACCTTCATGTGGATTTATATCGCCACCGGCGTCTTCTACCTGGGGTACCAGATATTCAGCCGGAACTATCGCCAGGTTCTGTTTACTTCACGCGATATTCGCGGGGTCTGGCCCATGGTGCACTATTACTTTTTCTTTGGCCCTAAACCGATGGTTCGCGAAGTTTACAACCCACTGCAGAAACTGGCTTACACGTCAGTAGTTGGGTTGGGTGTTTTGTCAGTATTGACCGGACTTGCGGTATGGAAGCCGGTGCAGTTTTCCTGGCTGGCCTGGATGATGGGCGGTTTTCATTGGGCCCGAATCTGGCATTTTGCCGTGATGTGGGCGATTCTGTTCTTCCTCTTGGGACATCTCGTCATGGTGGTTTTGCACGGCTGGAACAACTTCATGTCCATGCTCACGGGATGGAAGAAGAACCCTGAATACTCTGAGCGCTAGCCGGTTCCCGAGAATATTCAAGATTGAAAACCAGATGCTGCGACGAATGACGATTGTCGAGAAGCCGGCGGATGACAGCGAGCAGTCTCTCATCACGCGCATCTGTAACGGGCAATCTTCGCTGTTCGCGGAACTGGTAAGGCCCTACGAACGCCGGGTTTATGTGACCGCCCTGGCCCTGTTGCGAAATGAGGCGGATGCGCAGGACGTGGCGCAGGAAGCCATTCTGAAGGCTTTTGCCAATTTGCGGCAGTTTCGCGGTGAGTCGCGCTTCAGCACCTGGCTGATCCAGATCACGGTAAACGAAGCACGCATGCGGCAACGCAAGCAGCACGCCGAGCTTTTTGAACCAATGCAAGAAGCACAGGATGAGGAGGGGGCCTACGCTCCGCGAGATTTCGCCGACTGGCGGGAAATTCCCTCCGAGGCGCTGGAAAGAAGCGAGGTCCGGACTTTGCTGGTAAAGGCCCTGGCCAGCCTGGGCCAGAAATATCGCGAAGTATTTCTCCTGCGGGACGTGGACCAGATGAGCATCGAGGAAACGGCGGAGGCTTTGAATATTTCGATTGCCAGCGTCAAGACGCGTTTGCTGAGAGCAAGGCTGATGCTGCGGGACCTTCTGGCGCCTGCGCTGGCAGATGGCTGCTTCAGCCGCGCGCCGTTCGGGAAAGGAAGCAAGCCATGGTAGTCAATTGTGAACAGGTCTGGCAGGAAATTTCGAACTATCTCGAAGGCGAGGTCAGCCCGGAACTGCGATCCGCGATGGAGGAGCATATTCGACAGTGCAAGCATTGCACCGCAGTGCTCGATGGAACCAGAAACGTGGTCCAGGTGTACGCGGACGATCGTTTGCTGGAATTGCCCGCAGGATTTAGCGCTGCGTGGCAGAAGAAGCTGGCTGAATCCATGCCCGGACCTCGGGGAACAGCTTTCGGATGGCTGATCGCGGTGGCCGCGCTGGCCCTGGTCACCGGCAGCTTCGCCCTGGCCAGGTTCGACTCGCATGCACCCACTGCACTGCGTTCCGACCATGCAGAACCAGGGGCCGGCGTTCCGCCGGAAATGATGGTGGAGATAGCAACCAACGGCAAGACTTTTCATGTCCCGGGTTGCAGATTTATCCACGAACACGAGGGTGGGGGCAGCCTCGGCATGGTCACTGCGGCCGAAGCCATTCGTGAAGGATATGTGCCGTGCGTTCGGTGTCTGCGTAGATATCTGAATCGCCAAGCCGCGGTCCTGGGCGGCTGGCAAAAACCTCTGGAGGGTGCGGGCAATGCCTTCGCTGCAGGCTCACCGGGCGGCGAAGGACCGCCACCCGGGCCGGCTCCGGGCAACTAGTTCTTTTTCATCTCGTCCTTGCCCATGTCGTCCTTCTTCATATCATCCTTCTTCACGTCGTCGTGTTTCATCTCGTCTTTCTTCATCTTGCTCTTCTTGAGCTTCTTGGCTTTCTTGTTCTTGGCCGCGTCATCTTTGGCCATGTCGTCATGTTTCATGTCGTCCTGCTTCATGCTGTCCTGATTTGAGTCCGGCGTGGATTGGGCAAATGCGCTCACCGACAAGGCCAGGACACACACCACCATCAGCTTACCCATCAATTTCTTCATGGAATCCTCCAGAGATTTGTCGCCGGGCATGGCCTGGCGTGAAGACACTGATGTGTGGGAGGGCTGAGAAGTTACAGAGGGGACCATTTCGCGGATGCCGGCGCCGGGCACATTTGTGACCGCCCCCGGGAATCCTTCTGGCTACTAGCCCTTACCGGCGAATAGAATCATCCTTGATGCTGGTTTACAGTCTGCATTTTGGAGGTAGCGATGTTCAGTCGTAGATGTGTGCCCGTAATTTTGGCAATCATGGCCCTGCTGAGTCTGGTTCATGCCGAGGATCGAGTTCAGTCTGAACTAAAGTTCGTGGCCCACACCAAGGCGGAGAAAACTGCCGGAGTTTGGGTGGATGGACAGTATGTGGGCTTTGTCAAAGAACTCAACGGCGACAAGAAAATCATGCTGCTGCCGGGCAGGCACGAAGTCCTGGTCCGCCAGGCCTGGTACAAGGACTATGTCCAGAACGTCGTACTCGAGCCCGGACAAACCAGCGTGGTCAATGTCTCGCTGGTAAGAGATGCCCACCCGGCCACCCGCGAGGCCACCGGAGAATTGAAAATCTCGGCCACGCCGACCCGTGCGGCGGTTTTTGTGGACAACCAGTTCGCCGGGCACGTGGACGAATTCGATGGCGTAGGAAAGGCGATGCTGCTCACTCCTGGACGACACAACGTGCGCATTGCCCTACCCGGCTATTTGCCATTTGAAACCGTAGTGGACCTGCGTCCTCACCAGAAACTCAAGATTCAGACCGAACTGGTAAAGGGGAGTATCACCGAAGCCGGTTCGCTGGTGAACCAGCAGTAGGTAACCAGATTGAGACCAGCCCTGCGCTTGCCGCTGGCGATTCTGGCGATCCTTCTCGTTGGGATCGTCGGCGCAGTCCTGTTGCGGGTCGGGGCTGACGAGAAGCCGCACAGCGTTCTCCTGAAGTGGGATCCGCCTGCCCCCAAACCCGGCGTCACCGTGACCGGCTACAACGTTTATCGCAGCCAGCCCGACGGGAGTTTCGAGCCGCTGGCCTCCGTGGTCGCCCCAACCTACGTCGATACCAAGGTGAGCAGCGGGACAACCTACCACTACTTCGTCAGCGCCGTAGCTACGGCCGGTAAAGAGAGCCCGCCCTCGAACCAGGTCTCGGCAACTATCCCTTAGCGCAGTTCCCCGTGCCGCCAATAATTCACTGCTGGCGCCTAAAATATTTTCAAAGATCTGTCCTGGTTGTCGATCTCTCGACCTGCCATTCGACGTCTAATAGAGCCGGGAAACAAAGCGAAACTCCGGCTCCAAATCCCAATTCATAAGGAGAATCACGATGCGAGTCATGGTGATAGTCAAGGCCGACAAAAACGGCGAAGCAGGCATCATGCCCAGCAAGAAGATCCTCACAGCCATGGGGAAGTTCAACGAAGAACTGGTGAAAGCTGGCGTAATGCTCGCCGGCGAAGGACTTCACCCCACCTCGAAGGGCAAGCGCGTCAAGTTCTCCGGTGGAAAGCACATCATTACCGACGGCCCCTTCACCGAAAGCAAGGAGCTGATCGCGGGTTTCTGGCTGTGGCAGGTACGGTCGATGGAAGATGCGGTGGAGTGGCTCAAGCGCAGTCCCTTTGACGGCGGAACCGAGATCGAGATTCGGCCGGTATTCGAGGCGGAAGACTTCGGCGCGGAATTTACTCCGGAACTCAGAGAGCAGGAGGATCGCATGCGCAAGCAAGTGGCTGGAAGGAAGTGAGGTTATTTCACCCTCGCAGTTCCTCCTTTGGAGCAGCGGGTTGGGGAAGCTTGACTTTCAGCAAATCTTGATTATCTGCAACAGTTGCGCGTTCCGGTCCCGCCCTTTCTACTGTCCTGCCGGCAGGGTGGCCTGCCCGGAATCCTCCGCCGCCAGTTGTGAGAAGGCAGACCAGTCCAGCATTTCGCCGCCGCGTGCCAGCAATGTCAGGAAGCGGTTGTAAATCAGGCTGGCCAGCGGCAGGGGCACGCGCAACTTCTCGGCGGCGGCCAGCACCAGCCGATTGTCCTTGAACCCCAGTGGAGCGGCGAAGCCGGCGGGAACAAATTTCTTGTCGGCGATCAGCCCGCCGTAAGTTTTGTAAACCGGCGCGTTGAAGATCGTGGATGTCAGGAAATCGATGTACTGGTGCTGGTCCAGACCAGCCTTGCTCACCAGGGCCATGGCCTCGCCTAAGGCCTCGATCACGGACGAAATCAGAAAGTTGCCGCTGAGCTTGATCAGATTTGCATCGGGAGCATTGTCGCCGAAGCGAAACGTCCTCTGTCCTATGGATTCGAATACGGGCATGCAGGCGTCCACCGCATCGGGCGCGCCGGCCACAGTGATGAAGAGTTTGGCCGCAGCCGCAGCCTCGGGGCGTCCAAACACTGGGGCCGAGACAAAACGCTGCCCGCTCGCCGCGTGTGCCGCCGCCATCTTTTCCGAGAGCGCTACGCTGATGGTGCTCGAAGAAATGTGGATCGCGCCCCTGGCCAGGTTCTCGATCACACCGGAATCGCCGAAGACGACGCTTTCCACCGCGAGGTCGTCGGCCAGCATCGTAATCACCGCCTCGCCCCGACAGGCATCCGCCACCTGGGCGGCGTAGCGCGCGCCTTGCGCCACCAGCGCCTGCGCTTTGCTAGCCGTGCGGTTGTGGACCGTCACCTCATGCCCGCCCTTGAGCAGGTTCGCCGCCATGCCCGATCCCATGTTCCCCAGTCCGATCAGTCCGACCTTCATGCTTCACCTCGCTCAGGTTTTGCCGCATAGTTTGGATGCAAATTCGATTGTGCCAGGTGCGGGGAAAGGTGATCTGGCACATGACATCGAATTATCCTGTTATCCCGACCGCAGCGGAGCGAAGCGAGCGAAGTGGACGGACCTGCTTTCCCGCTGATCCCTGCGCAAAAGACACGAAGGAGGGCGGGGCACCCGAGTTTCAATCCGTGCGCTTCAGTATTAGTTCAAAAAAAAGAAACCACACCTGTCGATCTCAACGTCTCTCGTTCGACATAGCAGTGAAAGCAAGGAAGTGGAGTTCAGGAGACGGTCATGGCAAGACAGCACAGGACAGCGGAAGGTTTGAGATTAATTGTGGGCGGGACGCTGGTCGGGGCGGGGCTTCATATCTGGTTTGGGAACCTGCATGGAGTCGCAAGCCAGTTGACGCATGTCTTCGGCACTACCGCCGGGGACACACTGGGCATGGTGCCCTCGATCGTCCTGGCGGCCGCACAGGTGGGGCGCGCTTATACTTCCGATCCCCAGTCTCTCTTTCTGGAGGTGGTCCGAATGTTGGTATCATTCTGGCCACTGCTTCTTGTCATGGTTGGAGCGGGATTCTTGCGGCACGCGTTCAGGGATGAACTCGACAGTCTGGCGGCGCCGGAAAAATACTTTCAAAATAAAGATACTGGATGTCGATTTTGCTGCCCCTCGTTCGATGTATAGACAGAGCCTCGGATCCATCCGGTCGAGTTAAGGTTCGAGACTCGGGAGGTTCGGCTCCCAACTTGAGACTAATCAAAACTAATAAGGAGATCTAACCATGCGATACATGATGATCGTCAAGCACGCCGAGAAGCAGGGTCCTCCGCCCAAAGCGCTGATGGATGCGATTGCCAAGCTGGCCGAAGAGGACGCCAAAAGTGGCAAGATGCTCGGGACCGGGGGTCTCGGTCCCACGGCGCTGGGCGCACGCGTCCGCCTTTCCGGCGGACAGGTGACCGTGACCGACGGGCCCTTCACCGAGGCCAAGGAGGTGGTCGGCGGCTATGCCCAGTTTGAGCTGACCTCGAAGCAGGAGGCCATCGAAGGCGCGGTTCGCTTCATGGAACTGCACAAAAAGCACTGGCCGGGATGGGAAGGCGAGACCGAGATTCGCCAGATGTTCGGGCCGGACGAATTCCCCTGCAAATGACACCACCCGGGTGCCTCACCCTTTTTCGCGAGAACGCGAAAGGAGGATGGGCACCCCGTTGCACCGAGGCACTGAAGTAGTACGATACTTCGTCGCCTTATGGAACCGCACGCGTTCGTTGCCGAAGTTTATCGCCGAATGAGCTTGCGGCATCGTTCTGAGCAGCATCAGCCCACCTGGCAGGAAGTCAAGGACCAGCCTCGGGTGCTCCAGGCGGCCGATGAGATTCGGCATCTCTTACCCGCGGACAAGGACGCTGCCATTCTTGACATCGGGTTCGGCCAGGGATGGTTCCTGGCCGCCTGCATCAGACTCGGCTACACCAACTTATCCGGCGCTGACTTCGGTATCGAAAATAAGGCTTTCGTTCGAGCTTGGGCGCCGGACCACATCGTCCTGAACGAGATCGAAGCTGATATCGGAAGCTTTCTGGCTGACCGGCCGGAGCGGTATGACTTCATCTTTATGTCGCACGTGATCGAGCACGTGCCGAAATACTCTCTGCTGTGGGTCGTGGACGCCCTCTACCGGGCCCTCAAGCGCGGCGGCGTTCTGCTGCTGCGGACCCCGAATATGGAAGGACCGTGCGCCACCTCGAGCTTGTACGTGACCCTGGCCCACGAATATGGATTTTCCGGCTCCAATCTCAAATCCCTTCTTGATATCTGCGGCTTCGACGAAATTCGCATTCACTTGCCCTCGATTTACCGTTCGACGTTCAGGCAACGGATGGGCAGAACGTTGCGCTGGCCATTCCTCAAGGAAAATCAGCTCAAGCACCGGCTGTTCGGAGTCAACAGCGGCGGACAATTCGATTCTGAGCTGGTAATGAGCGGCAAACGTGGCGATGCGCCGGCCCTCTTCGATCCCAAGTACCGGTGACCTTTCTGAGCAAGCAGTCGGGTAGGATGTCCTCACGACAGCCGGCGAGATGCCGGCGCCACAAGGGCAGCGACGTGATGCGATTGACTGGTCGTCGGGCGCGGGAGTACAGTCTGGGCAAACCCTTGATCTTGGAGATTCTCTCGATGCCTCAGTTTGTGATCGAGCGCGAAATACCTGGATTGTCAAAACTGTCCGACAGCGAATTCCGGACACTTTCGCAAAAGTCGGTGGAAGTTCTGCGGGGAATGGGCCCGGAGATTCAGTGGCTGCACAGCTATGTCACCGGCGACAAGCTTTATTGTGTGTACATTGCCCCCGACGAGAAGGCCATCCAGGAACACGCGAAACGAGGGGGCTTCCCCGCACATAGAATCTCCGCCGTGCGGCGTCTTATCGATCCAACCACAGCGGAATAATTTTCGATTACTATAACTCGGAGTGGGGGCTGAGCGCTTCCTCGACAGCCTTGTCGACTGGCATTCCCCATCCTCCCAGCCAGGCGGCCGAGGCGGCCGCATTAGACAGTGCCTTCCTGGCCGGTTCCAGATTTCTTTCAATCTGGGCTTGTTCGACCGCGGGAAGGGGCGCGCCCAGCCCCTGGCGCAAAGCCGCCGCCGCTCCCGCCAGCCGCAGCGAACGCTCGGGCTGCAACTGGGCAGCCGCGGAGCAGGCAAAGCATTCCAGCAAGCGGGCGATCCCGCGCTTGTGTCCCAACTCCTGGAAGATCCGAATGCTCTCCCGATAGAGCTTCTGGGATGCGGCATAGTCCATCTGGTCGCGGGTCAGATTTCCCAAGTCAGCGAGCGAGCCGGCAGTTCCCCAGGGGTCGCCCAGATCCCTGAACATCGCCAGACTTTGCTCATATAGAGCGCGGGCGCCCGCCGGGTCGCCCAGGCCACGCGCCGCATCGCCTTGATTGTTGAGCGACCATGCCATTCCAACTGTGTCACCCAGTTCTCTGAAGATCGACAGGCACTCCTCATGGAGAGAACGTCCTAGAGCATAATCACCTTGCAACTTGACGACATTCGCCAGATTGCTGAGAACACGAGCTACCGCCGTGCGGTCACCCAGTTCTCTCCAGACTGCCAGGCTCTCCTCGAAGAGGGAGCGGGACTCCGCAATGCCTCCCCGGTCGCGGGTAACGACAGCCAGCGCGTTCAGGGAGACGGCGACGCCCCAGTTATCCTTTAACTCTCGCACAATTCCCATGCTTTCGCGGAACAGTGAGCAGGCCGATGCGTAGGCGCCCTGTGCGCCGGCCAAGGCGCCCGCGGCAAACAGTGCTCTGGCCCGGGCGGGAGTTCGCGCGGCGGCGGCTTCGAGCTCGAGCACCTTGGCCAGGCGGTCCCGCCCTTCGGCAAAGTACTCGCGGCTTTCCCAAAAACGAAGGAGCGCGGCGCCCAGGCGCAAGCCCCACTCGGCATTGGCAGTCTGGATCAGCCAATCCAGGGCCGCGCCCAGATTGTCGTGTTCCATTTCGAATCGATCGAGCCATTCCGCCTGCATAGCTGAGGCGCCGGACGCGGCGCCTTCTTCCGCCAGTACCAGACAGTAAGCGGCATGGGCTCGTCTTGTCGCCGCCTCCTCCCCACTGGCCGCGAGATGTTCCAGTCCGTATTCGCGGATGGTGTCCAGCATCACGAAACGGGATTCCCCTTCTCCCCGTTCCACCCGCTGCAAAAGGCTCTTGTCCACCAGTGACGCCATGCCGTCAAGCCCATCCATTTCCATGTCGCCCCTGGTGTTGCACACGGCTTCCACTGCCTCCAGAGTGCAGCCGCTCACGAAAACCGAAAGTCTGCGGAACAGCATCTGTTCGGCCCCACTGAGAAGACCGTAGCTCCAGTCAATCGCTCCGCGCAGGGTCTGCTGTCGAGTGGGCAGGTCGCGCGCCCCGCCGGTCAACAGCTGCAGGCGGCTTTCAAGGCGCGCCTGCATGGCAAAGGGCGAGAGCAACTTGACGCGGGCCGCGGCCAGTTCGATGGCAAGAGGCAGGCCGTCCAGCCGGGTGCAGATGTTCGCCACGGCCGCCGCATTTTCCTGGTTAACCTCAAAGTCAGGCTTGACAGCCCGGGCACGCTGGATGAACAAAGCCACGGCCGGATATTGCGTCAGTACTTCGACCGCCGGAACGGCTTTCGGATGCGGCAGTTCGAGAGGTGGTACCGGATATTCGTGCTCGCCGTAGACATGCAGCGGAGCGCGGCTGGTGACAAGCAATCTGAGCTGGGAAGAACTTGCAAGCAACTCCGCCACCAGAGGCGCCTCGGCCACCAGGTGCTCGAAGTTGTCGAGCAACAGAATTGTCGGCAGGCGCAACGAATGCTGCAGATGGGTTTTCAAGGTTTCCAGCGGCGATTGGCCCCCGGTTTCCCGCAGGCCCAGGGTCTGCGCGATCGCCGGCGCAATCAACTTGGGATCGCTCACCGGAGCCAGGGGAACGTAATAGGTGCCGCCCAGGAAATGACCTGCCAGCTCTTCCGCTACCTGCAGGCCCAGGCGAGTTTTGCCAATGCCTCCGGGGCCAGTGAGGGTAACCAGATGGACCTCGGGTCGAAGCAACAATTCCTTTACCGCTTCTACTTCACGATCGCGTCCGATAAACGCGGTACGCGACGTGGGAAGATTGCTCGGACGACTCTGCGGACCCTCCATCTGAACTTCCGCGAGCCGGTCCCGGGTGGCCACAAGGTCGCGCACCAGGTCCCGGGTCGAGGAGTAACGCTGTTCGGGTTTCTTGTCCAGGCAGCGCTCAACTACCCAGACCAGCGGCGCGGGTGCTTCCGGATTCAACGAGCTGATGGGTTCCAGCCGGTCCCGCAGAATGGCTGCCATGGTCTCGGCCATGCTGTCCCGTTGAAAAGCGGGTTTACCTGTCAACATCTCGTAGAGAACTGTTCCGAAGGAAAACTGGTCTGAGCGGAAGTCCACTTCCAGCCCGCTCGCCTGCTCCGGAGACATGTATTCCAGGGTGCCCATGACCGTGCCCGGAAGGGTTTGCATGGGGCGGGTATCGATTGTCTCCGCACCTGGTGCCGGAGCCAGCTTAGCTACCCCAAAGTCGAGAATCTTGACCAAACCGTCGCGGGAAACCATCACGTTTTCCGGTTTCAGGTCGCGGTGCACAATGCCGGCTGAATGGGCCTTCGCCAATCCATCCGCGATCTGGGCGGCAATCTGAATCACCTGGGGTAACGGAATAGAGCCGGAAGTCAGCAGATCGCGTATCGCTTCTCCCTCCACCAGCTCCATGGCGATGTAGCAGATTCCATCCACCTCACCGAGTTCGTAGATGGTCACGATATTAGGATGGTTGAGGGCCGAGGCCGATCGCGCTTCCTGCTCGAAGCGCTCGATGCGTCGCTGGTCGGGATACAGATTGCCCGGCAGGATCTTGATGGCGACCTCGCGGCCGAGGCGGGAGTCACGCGCGCGATAGACTTCTCCCATTCCCCCGGCTCCGAGCGGAGACAGGATCTCGTAGGCGCCGAAGCGCGAGCCCGCCGAGAGCGTAGCCGGCTCCCTGCGTGCTGGCGCGCCCTCGCCTTCATTCGCCTTTGTGATTCCACCCCGGAGCATACGTCCCCTTCGGTGCCTTACTATATAGGAGGTTTACAGGGCAACCGATAAGCCGCTCAAGGCAGCGGCGTCATTGCTAAGAGAATAACAAAATCGAGAGAATCCAATGGATCTTAAGTCGGTTCAACAACCGCTGAAGGAGCAATACCGCCGCGAGCCCGGTAGATCCCGCATCACGCTCAAGGCGAAAGGCAGCGAAACCGCGACTCCGATGGCATGCTCGGTGGACCTGGGACGCGCACTCTATCAGGCCCAGGCGCACGCCGGAGTTGGAGGCAGCGGCACGGCCGCCTGTTCCGGCGACCTCCTGCTCGGCGCGCTGGCGGCCTGCGCCCAGATCACCTGCCAGATGGTCGCAGCGGCCATGGGCATTCCCACTCAGCACATCGAGGTCGCGGTGGAGGGTGATCTCGACCTCTCGGGAACCTTGGGCGTGTCTAAGGAAGCGATGGTCGGCTTTGAACACATTCGCGTCCGCTTTGATATTCGTGCCCCTGAAGCAACCGCCGAGCAATTGAGCCGGCTGCGCGCCAAAACCGAGCAGTATTGCGTGGTGATGCAGACCCTGCTGCGACCGCCGGATATGCAGACCGAGTGGGCTTAGTCATTGGTGGCCGACAGCAGATGATTCTTTTGAAGTTTCCTGGCCGCCCGGGAGCTCGCGATGATTCATCGCGAATCGGCGAACGATCAGCGGGACCCCTGCCCTTGCGATCTCGTGTATCTTTCTTGCGTACCTTTCTGGTGAAAAATCCTGAGCACTGAGGTTCTGCTGATGAGATCACTCTTCTCCGTGCTGACACTGGTTCTTTGCCTGGCGAACCTTTCCATGGCGCAGGTGGACCAGCGCTGGAAGCCAAATGCCCCGGAACGTCCCGTGCCCCCGGTGATCGAACCGGGAACGGCGAGCACGCAGGATGCACCGGGACATCCGCCATCGGACGCTGTTGTGTTGTTCGAGGGCAAGGACCTTTCCCAGTGGACGACCGCCGAGGGCCAGCCGGCGAAGTGGAAAGTATCCAATGGCTACATGGAAGTGGTGCCGCATAGCGGGATCATCCAGACCCGCCAGGCGTTTGGCGATTGCCAGTTGCATGTCGAGTTCAGCGAGCCCACACCTGCGGTGGGAGAGGGCCAGGAACGCGGCAACAGCGGCGTATTCCTGATGGGACTCTACGAAATCCAGGTGCTGGATTCTTACCAGAGTAAGACCTACGCCGACGGCCAGGCCTCGGCCGTGTACGCGCAATTTCCCCCGCAGGTAAACGCCTCCAGGCCGCCGGGACAGTGGCAGACCTACGACATTGTTTTTCACGGTCCGCGGTTTGACCAAGATGGCAAACTGCTGCGACCGGCGCGGGTCACCGCTTTGCACAACGGAGTTCTGGTGCAGGACAATGTGGAGTTATCGGGACCCACCGGCCACCATGTGCGGCCGCCCTACAAAGCAACGCCGGAGAAACTCCCCTTAGCACTGCAGGACCACGGCAATCCCGTGCGCTTCAGAAATATCTGGATTCGTGAACTGGGCGACGGGCAGTAGAACTCAGGCCCGGTCCCCGGCCTTTGGGGGCCACGCCACCTGGCCGCCGCGGTGGTAAGCCAGGTTGCCGATGTGCCCGGCGCGGGCCGCGGCAACTCCGGTCTCCACCGGCGCGTTCGGCTCCTTGCGGCTTTTGACGCAAGCCAGGAAATTCTCCACGTGTGAAATAGTGCCGTCGCGGAAACTGCGTTCTGTGAGCACCGGATTTTGCCCGTCCGGCACGCCCTCGCGATAAACGGAGAAGCCGCTGCGATTGAGCTTTAGCGTTGCCTCCGTCCCGCGGAACTCAAGGCCGCCGTCATCGACGGAAGAATTCATCATGCCGTCGTACCCCACATCGAATCCGGGATAGCGGAAGGCCGCCTGGATGGTGTCCGGACATTCCCACTGCTCGAAAACATATTTGTCGGCCAGCATATGGGCCTCGCGCGGCTGGTCGGATTTCATGGCCCAGTGCACCACGTCGATCCAGTGAGAGAACAGATCGGTCATGGCGCCGCCGCCGAAATTCCAGAACCAGCGCCAGTGATTATATTTTTCCTCGCTGAACGGCTGATCGGGAGCGGACCCCAGCCACAGCTTCCAATCGAGTACCTGGGTGTCGATGGGCTTGGGCGCCCAGTCCCGGTGGTAATTCTGCCACCAATAGGTTCGCACCTGCGGGACGCGTCCGAGGCTGCCGGCCTGAATCAGATCCACCGCATCGCGAAAGTGGGTCCAGCTGCGCTGCTGCATGCCGCACTGCAGAATCTGCTTGCTGGAGCGCACCGCGCGCGTGAGGACAGCGCCTTCCTCAATTGTGTGAGTGACAGGCTTTTCCAGATAGACGTCTTTGCCGGCGGCCAGGGCATCGATGGCCATGCGAACGTGCCAGTGGTCCGGCGACGCGATGAACACCGCATCGATCTCCTGCGTGAGCACCTCGCGATAATCCAGATGAGTAGTCGCGACCCCGTTGGACCGTTCCCTGACGGCATCGCGGTGTGGCATATAGACATCGCTCACGGCCACGATCTGGTACGGGCCAAGCTTGTCCGCGGCGTCCAGGAGGTTCCGCATGCGGCCACCCGCTCCAATCACTCCGATGCGCACCGTGTCGTTTGCTCCCAGCACTCGGGTTGAGGCGAGCGCAGTAAGTCCGCTTGCAATGATGAAGCTGCGGCGATTCAGCATAGTTCTCCAGTGCGCTTTTTCGTGTCGATAGTATCAACTTACACAGCTGCAGCGCGAACAGAGCTTACCAAAAAATGCGTGGGGAGAGCCGCCCTCCTACAATATCCGCACCCCCTCATTCGTCTACAGCCCCAGAGGATGGACGAGGCGAGCCTGGTGCAGATGGCAGTCGAACAGGACCAGCGAATCACCGAAGTGGTTAAGCGCGAACAGTCCCGGCTGCGCAACTTCATTCGCCGCCGTGTGCCCGATCCGCGCGACGCCGAGGACATTCTGCAGGACGTCTTCTACGAGCTGGTGGAAGCGAACCGCCTGCTGATGCCGATCGAGCACGTGACTGGCTGGCTGTTTCGCGTGGCGCGCAACCGTATCACCGATCTCTTCCGCAAGAAGAAGCCGGAGAACTTCAGTGACACAGCCCTCGCGGGCGACGATGACGACGAACTATTGCAGTTGGAAGACCTGCTGCCTTCCCCCGATGCCGGACCGGAGGCGCTTTACGCCCGCACCGTGCTACTCGAGGAACTCGAGTTGGCGATTGCCGAACTGCCCGAGGAGCAGCGCGAGGTGTTTGTTGCGCACGAACTGGATGGACTCAGCTTCAGGCAGATGGCGGCCGAGACCGGGGTGAGCGTGAACACGCTGCTCTCGCGCAAACGCTATGCAGTGCTGCATCTGCGCGAGCGATTGCAGGGCATCTACGACGAATTTACGAAAGCATGAGGGACTGACCATGAGACCGAGATTGAAGAAAATGATTTTCATTGCTCCGCTGGCGATTCTGGGAATACTTCTGTTCATCGCCATCGGCGGCGAGATAGTCATGTTGTTGTGGAACTGGCTGCTGCCACCACTCTTCGGCTGGCGCATGATTACCTTCTGGCAAGGGCTGGGAATTCTGGCATTGTGCCGGATCCTGTTCGGCGGATTTGGACGCCACGGTTTCCAGCGCTCCAATTTCCGCCGCCGCATGGCCGAGCGTGAGCGCATGACCCCGGAGGAGCGGGAACGCTTCCGGCAAGGCATGCGCGGACGCTGCGGCTTTGGTCCATCCCCCAGTGAGAGCAAGGGACAGTGAAGCTGTCCGTGCAGTAAGGAGCTTGGGCGGGCCATCGATCGGGTTCAAAAAGTGAAAGATGCCTACCCCGCAAGTTCCTGAAGGGAATGCCAAATTTTGAATTGGTCGGCCCTAGAGGACGATTTTCGAACTTTTCTGCAGCACGCGGCCTGAAATCAAGGCATGTATACGGAATGAGGAGCTAGGATCCTCAGCCCAGAGATGACGGACCAGCTCTGCCACGGTACCGCTGACGGGTACGGTCGCTCCGCTCGCTCTTGCGTTATCTAATCAAGGCGATTCAGGCTGAACGCCAGTTTCCACGAGTCGCCATCTTTTACATAAACCGACGTGCCATACACCGGCACCGACGTGAGCTTTTGACCGTCGCACGTTCCCTCGGCGGTTCCCTTACGGCTGAGGATGCCAACGGTCGGCGAGAGCAATGTGCCTACACCGTCGGTTACGCTGACGCTTTTGATGTCGCATCTTGCCGAGGTCCAGTCTCTTATCGTGTCCGCCTTGTTGGCAAAATATGTGCCGAATATGTTTTGGAACGAAAGGTCTTTTGTCGTCAGGTCTTCGAGCTTCGCGGCGTCCTTTGCTTTCCAGGCTTCCCAGACGCTCTTTTCAATCGCCATCATAGCGGCGGTGCCTGGGTCGGCGGCTGGCTTTGTCGGGGCATTGTCCTTCGTCGGCTTCTCCTTGTTGCCCCCCGCCTTTGCGGGCGGAGGGTTCTTAGGATCGAAAATCAGATTTTCGCCGTGGAACACCGTCTGCCACGTGTCGCCGGTTCGAGCCCAAACAGTCGCAGCACGGATCGGGCTTGGGACCTTCATCGACTTCCCGTCCGGGGCGGTGCAGCTTCCGTCAAACGTTCCTTTGTAGCTAAGCACGTAGGTGTCCGCATCGATCTTGCCCATCTGCGGGTCTTCAAGCTTCCAGTCCTTGACATCGCACTTATTGCCGGCGATCATCCTGATAATCGCCGCCTTGTCCATTTGCTGGCCGCCTTCGCGCATAACGAACTTGTCGCTAAGCATTCGCTCGAAAAACTTCGAATCACTCTTGATATAGGCTTCATTCGCCTGCTTGTCGAGTGCGAGCAGGGCGTCACCTGTCTGCGCCGCCGCGGTCGTCTTGCTATTGTCGACGTTGCTATTTAGGCTTGCGTTTTTTGCCGGCGTTCCACATCCCGCAAGCATGAGGGCGGAAAGGCCAAGAAATACGGGGATGACTGCGGTTCTCATATCCGGTCTCCTTGAGTCTATCGGGCGAGGCACCGTAGAGTCTAAAACAATAATCCCCGGCATCCGCGCAAAAACATCGCAAGGAAGGGGACGTCCTGTGTGCGCGATTTGAAATGTAGTGGTCGGCCCTAGAGGACGATTTTCGAACTTTCCGCCAGGGAGCGTGCAAGGTTGGGCTAGCGCTCTCAGGGGTTCATGATTGAATCAAGGAGATAGTCGGGCGGGGCAGACGATGGTCGAACCATTGCAAAACATTCGGTTTGCAACCCCAACGCTCCAGGCGTTTGAACAGTTGGCGGGCATGCCGCTGGACGTAGGAAAGCAGCAGGCCGGGCCTACGGGTTTCGGAACCTGAGGTGATGCCTTCCGCTCCTTTTTTGAGACCACAAAACTCGGGAAACCCCAGGGTCTGTAAGCAGTTACATGCTTGGCACACCGGGCTACTCGTGGTGATAGCAAGCATAACAGCCGGGCCTTGGCACCCGCCCTGGAATCAGCATTCGTTGACTTGCGGTCGGTGCGGCTCTACGATGGCCGCAGCAAAAAAGGGGTATCTCCCCATGGCGGATCGAGCGGTCAGCCACGATTATCTGGTTGGGCAATCGCTGGGTCACTATCGCGTCCTCGAGAAGGTCGGCGAAGGCGGCATGGGGCAGGTTTATCGCGGCCGGGACGAGCACCTCGCCCGTGATGTTGCCATCAAGGTGTTTCCTCCCGGCATATTGCTCGAGGAGAACGAGCGCAGGCTGTTCCGCAAAGAAGCTCAGACGCTCTCGCAGCTCAACCATCCCAATATCGCAACGATTTATGACTTCGACACGTTCGAAGGCGTTGATTTTCTTGCCATGGAGTACATCGCCGGAGAAACCCTCAGCGATAAAGTTGCGTCTGGACCGCTATCTGAAAAAGATATCTCGCGGCTGGGGACGCAATTAGCCGAGGGTCTGGTGGCGGCGCATGCGGCAGGGGTCATTCATTGCGATATCAAGCCGGGAAATTTGCGGGTCACCCAGGACGGCCGGCTGAAGATATTCGACTTCGGACTGGCCAAGGTCATTCGCCCTGCAAAATCGGAGGTTACGACGGTGAGCATTAGTGACTCCCCGTCCGTCGCCGGAACTCTGCCCTACATGGCCCCGGAGCAGATCCGGGGACAGTCTCTCGGTGCGCGCACTGATATCTACGGGGCCGGAGCAGCCCTTTATGAGATGGCCACCGGAAAACGGCCTTTCTATGGCACGGCCCGCCTGGAAGTCATAAATGCCATCATGCACGAACCGCCGGTTCCACCTGGCACGGTCAACCACCACGTGTCGTCTCAGCTGGAGATGGTGATTCTGAAGTGCCTGGAGAAAGACTCGGAAGACCGCTACGCCACTGCCGCCGACCTGCTGGTCGATCTCCGCGCCCTGCAGCGTCCGAAGAGTGAGTCTTCGCGCTTTCGCGCGCCCGCGCGCCGCCCCGGATTGAAGGGAAAGTGGTTCGCTGCCGGGGCCGCAATCATCCTCGCTCTTGTGTTGGCTGCGGTGCCGGTTGTACGGCAACGATTTAAAGGATGGCTGGGAATTGATCCCATCCCTTCTGAAAGGCTGGTCGCGGTGTTGCCATTTACCGTGCTGGGCCAAGACCAGCTGGCCACTCCATTCAGCGACGGCTTGACCGAAACTCTGACGGCGAAGCTTACCCAGCTGACAATTGATCCCACATTTCAGGTGATTTCCGCGCCGGAGATTCGAGACAAGCGGGTGACGGCGTTAGAGGAGGCGCGAAACGAATTCGGCGTCACCATGGTGCTGGAAGGCAATCTGCGCCGGTCAGGCGACAACCTGCGGATCAACATTGCGCTGGTGGACACGCGCACGCACCGCCAGCTGCGGGCTGCGAGCCTGACCGTCCCCGCCTCCGACCCTTTTGCCGTGCAGGACGAAGTGGTCAAGGCGGTCGTGGGAATGCTGGACCTCGACGTCCCTTCCGACGAGTTCCAGAAACTGGAGACACACGGCACCCAGTTGGCAAGCGCCTACGACCTATATCTGCAAGGCCGCGGCTACCTGCAGAACTACGACAAGCCGGAAAACATCGACAACGCGATCCGAGCTTTCAGCAGTGCCTTGGTGATTGATCCGAAATACGCATTGGCTTATGCGGGCCGCGGCGATGCCTATTGGCAGAAGTATGAGGATCAGCACGAAACGCGATGGGTGGATGCCAGCCAGCGGGACTGTGAACGCGCCGTCAACCTGAGTAATGGACAGCCAGCTGCGCGAGTCTGCTTGGGTAGGGTGTACCGCGGCACCGGGCGCTACCGGGAAGCTGCGGCAGAATTTGAGCAGGCTATCGAGCAGGAACCGACCAATGATCGTGCCTATGTGGAGCTTGCCACCACCTACAACCGTCTGGGCAACCCTGCGCAAGCCGAAGCCACCTATCGCCGCGCCATCAAACTGCGGCCGCGTTATTGGGCCAGTTACAACTGGCTGGGAGTGTTCTATTATCAGCGCGCCCAATATCGGGAGGCGGCGGAGGTGTTTGAACAGGTCGTAGCCCTCGCCCCGGACAATGCGCGGGGCTTGTACAACCTGTCTGCCGCGTATGTCGGTGAGGGCCGTTACAACGACGCCATCACCGTCTTGCAACACTCGATTGCGGTTCGCCCAGAGGCCACGGCCTTTACCGACCTTGGCAATGCCTACTTCTACCTGCGGCGATTCCAGGAAGCCACCTCAGCCTATGAACAGGCGGTCAAGCTCGACCCCGGGGACATGCTTCTTTGGTGGAATCTGGGTGACGGCTACTATTGGACCCCTGGAAAACGAAGCCAGTCGGCTAGCGCTTATCAACGCGCCATCTCTCTGGCAGAAAACAAGCTCACAATTAATCCGAAAGATGCCTACGTACTGGGCATCCTTGCAATCTGTCATGCCATGCGAGGTGAAAAGAAAGCTGCCCTGGAATCGCTGCAAGGGGCCCTCCGGCTGACGCCGGACGATCCAGAAACCCGATTCAAGGCGGCGCTGATCTACAACCACTTTGGCGATCTCCCGGAGACCCTCAGTTGGCTGGAGAAGGCTACCACCGTCGGATTTTCACGCACTACGATTCGGGATACACCGGACTTTGATGATTTGCGCAACAACCCGCAGTTCCAGAAGGTGCTCGAGTCAAAATAACTTGATGGGGAGGGTGAAATGGCTATTCCAATGAGACGGCCTGAAGAAGAAATACGAGAAGTGATAGTGGAAAATGTACGAGAAGTGATAGTGGAAATTAGCGTTGAGGGTGGGACCATTTCCGTTGATTCCGGAAAGGATCCATTCTGGGTGAGTAAGCAAAAGAACGAGGAGGTAAGGTGGATTTTGAAGGGAGAAGGAGATTTTCTCGTCGACTTCAAAGATGATTCCCCGTTCTACGAGTCGCAATTCAGCAAGGATTCTCCAGTATCGGGACTGGTCCGCCGCGACGTCCTCCCAAACGATAAACGTGTTTACAAGTACACGGTGTGGATCAAAGATTTGAAGGAGCTCGATCCCGGCGGAGGCGTCAAACCGTAAGGACTACCCGTCACTTGGCGGAACAATTGCTGTAGAAAACTACGGCCGCGGCAAAGCTATCCGCGGTGCGTCGGAGTTGTTGTGTCGACGTCAAACTTGGTTTTTGATTGCGGCGCATTGCGGTTTAGGATTGAACTATATCGATTGGTCGGGGCGAGAGGATTTGAACCTCCGACCCCCTGGTCCCGAACCAGGTGCTCTACCAGGCTGAGCCACGCCCCGACAAGGCCGACATGAAGCGATGATCGGAAGCACGCAGACCAGGCCTCTGGGCCTGAGCGTGCGGTTCCGTTACAAAGTATAGCACTTGCAGTTGGTAGGCTTTATCACCGCGTGAACCGCTGAGCTCACGCCTCTTGCATTGCCAGTTCGCGTTTCAGCCGGACAACCTCCCACGAGGCCGCTCCCAGATTTCCTATAGAATGTCGCTTTGCTATATAGCATTACCATGCCATGATCGCGATCACTGCCAGCACGCTGTTCACGCCTCTCGAGAGGATCGAGCAACCGCTGCTCCTGGTGGAAGACGGGGCCATCGTCGATGTGACCTCGCGGGCGCGCCGCGAGGTTCCCAAGAATGGCCGCCTGGTGGATTTTGCTGACGGCATACTGGCGCCCGGCTTTATCGATCTGCACATTCACGGCGGCGCGGGACATGACGTGATGGAAGCCGGCGACGGCGCCCTGCCGCCGGTGGAGCGGCTGCTGGCGACCCATGGAGTGAGCAGTTATCTCCCCACCACGGTCACGGCTCCACTCGATGCGACCCTGACCGCTCTAGCGCGGCTGGCGGACGCGATCGAGGCCGCGGAGCGAAATTCGCCGACCGCCAATCCGCAAAACAACGGAGTGCGGGCGCGGCCGCTGGGAATTCATCTTGAAGGTCCGTTTATCAGTCACAAGCGGCGTGGGGTGCATCCCCCGGAGAACTTGCTGGCTCCGTCTCCAGAGGCGTTTGATCGTTTCTGGCAGGCGGCGCGGGGACACATTCGCGTGCTCACCATCGCGCCCGAACTGCCCGGCGCCCTCGAAGTCATCACCCTGGCGGCCTCACGCGGAGTTTGTGTGAGCCTGGGCCACTCCAATGCTGATCTGGATGAGGCCCGCGCCGGTTTCGCCGCCGGCGCCCGCCATGCCACGCATACTTTCAATGCGATGCGGCCGCTCGACCATCGCGATCCCGGAATTCTGGGCGAGGTGCTGACCGACTCCCGGCTCTCCGCCGAAATCATCGCGGACGGAATTCACGTCGACCCCGTGATCGTCGAACTTTTCCTCAAAGCCAAAGGGCCGGAGGCCGCGGTGCTGATCACCGATGCTACCGCTGCCATGGGCATGCCTGACGGCCGCTATCACCTGGGTTCGCTCGAAGTCGAAGTCAAAGACGGCAGGTGCATGGTGGGAGAATCCCTGGCGGGCAGCGTTCTCACCATGGACCGGGCGGTGCGCAACATCATGCGGTTCGCACAGTGGGAGCTGCAACAGGCGGTGCGATTGGCGACCCTGAATCCGGCACGGGTAGCAGGAGTGAAGAACGGAGGCTCGATCCAGGCCGGCGCGCCCGCCGATCTGGTGATGTTAAGCCCCAGGGGCGAAGTAAGAAAGACGATAGTTCGCGGCGCAGGAATTTAGCCGCGACAGCATTTGACCGAAAGTAGCGCCGCCTTCCCGGCAAGATGCCGGCGCTACTTTCTCAGCTCCAGGAG
This sequence comes from Terriglobia bacterium, assembly GCA_963803605.1. Lineage (GTDB taxonomy): Bacteria > Acidobacteriota > Terriglobia > Terriglobales > Acidobacteriaceae > JAIQFF01. The sequence goes on along the minus strand of CAWDNG010000012.1, from coordinate 207,627 downwards.
AACGGAATGGCTGACAAAGGGGGATTCCCCCATTACATGCTCAAGGAAATCTTCGAGCAGCCCCAGGGGCTGCGGGACACCATCGCGCCCCGGGTATCGCTCGAGGAAGCAGTGGTGCGGCTAGACGAAGTCCGCATCAGTACCGACGAACTGCGGGCGTTGCGACGCATCAACATCGTGGCCTCGGGCACCAGCCGGCACGCGGGCATGGCGGGGCAGTACATGATTCAGGACCTGGTCAACATCCCGGTGGACGTGGACTACGCCAGCGAATTCGAGTATCGCAATCCGCTGATCGGTCCGGGCGAGCTTACCATCGTGATTACGCAGTCCGGCGAGACCGCCGACACGACCGCGGCCCAGCGCGAAGCCAAGGCCAAAGGCTCGCGCACGGTGGCGATTTCGAACGTCATCGATTCAACCATCGCCCGCGAAGCCGACGGCGTGCTCTACACCCATGCCGGTCCGGAGATCAGCATTGCTTCGACCAAAGCCTTCACCGCCCAGATGGCGGTGCTCTACTTATTTGCGCTTTACCTGGGACAGGTGCGCGGCAAGTTTGCCAAAGAACAACGGCGTCAATACATCCGCGAGCTGCTCGATCTGCCGGGCAAGATGGAAGCTCTGCTGAACACCGCGCCCGCAGCCTGCGAACAACTGGCGGAAAAATACTACAAGGTGCAGGATTTTCTTTTCATGGGCCGCGCCATCCACTATCCCGTGGCCATGGACGGCGCGCTCAAACTCAAGGAAGTTTCCTACATCCACGCCGAGGGCTATCCCACGGGCGAAACCAAACACGGCCCCAACGCGATGATCGACGAGAACCTGCCGGTGGTAATCATCGCCACCTGTGACCGCGAGGACTCGGAATCGGTGCTGCGCTATGAGAAGAACATCGCCAACATTCGCGGCTTCAAGCAGCAGTCGGCGCGGGTGATCGCAATCGCGACCGAAGGCGACGTTGAACTTCTCCACCTGGCGGACCACACGATTTGTGTCCCCCGCGCAACCGAACTGCTGCTACCCATTCTGGAGATTGTGCCGCTGCAGTTATTCGCTTACTACATGACGGTCAAGAAGGGTTTGGATGTGGATAGGCCGCGCAATCTGGTGAAGTCGGTGACGCTGGAGTAGCGTAAAGGCGCTGTCCTAGCTCTAAGCATCGCTACTCTAAGCATCGCGGCATTCGCCCAGACAGTCTTAACGCGAATTCCCTCAGACGAAGCAACAAAGCATCTCCTTAACAAAGTATCGCCAAACTATCCGCCCGCGGCGGAAATTGCTCGCATCCAGGGAAATATCATTCTGGAGATCGGGATTGACGAGCATGGGGTAGCGGCAACGCGCCGCATCATCTCGGGGCATCCATTGTCGATTCCGGCCGCAGTCGAAGCGGTACGAAGGTTCAGGTTCCAGCCATTCGAAGTTAACGGGAAAGCCGCGCCAGTCATTACCATCGCCGTACTGACTTTCGGCAATCCAACCAACCAGGAGTCCGAAACCCGTAGCGAGCTACTTTTCCAGGAGAATTTCTGGTCGGCTGAAGAATCGGCCCAATCGGCCATGGGCACGGGCAATTACCCTGACGCTGAACGGCATCTGAATGAGGCTCGGCATTTTCTTTCTCCGGGCGCGGAGAACGGGCGGCACCTGACCGAGTGTTGGCGGTGGACGATGAGCATGGGAGATCTCCGGAGGGCGCAAAAGAAATACGATGAAGCGGAACGGAACTACGAGGAAGCCCTCGGCCTTCGCCCAGGTAACGACAAGAATGTTCCTGAGATGGCCGAAACACTTGAAAGCCTGAGCCGCCTGTATGTCGAGGAAAAGCGATACGACCTTGCCCGCGATGCTGCCATCCGTTCAGTTGCCATCTACCAAAAGAACTTTAAAAGAGCTGACTCTCGCGACTCGGCTGTACGGCAGAGTCTTGGACGAGCGATCGCGTACCAATCGTGGATGCTTGTAAGTCTTGCTTTGCAGGCGAATCAGAACAGCGAAATCAAGAGGCAGTGTCAGGTTGTTTTAGAATTCCAAGCGTTTCTCGACCCAACAGATCAGGTTTCGTTCGTGCCCACTTGCCAAGCGGCAATCTCAATCTCTGCGAAACAGGAGTGACCGTTGCCCCGGCGAAGAAAGAATCCTTCGAGACTCTTCGCGGACGATTCCTGACTCGCAGGAACTGGCGACCGACGACTGAGGCCTGAGGACTTATGACTGTCTAGTTCGGTTTTCTGTGTTTGCCGTCGGAGAGATAACGCAGCAACGCGGTGTCTGACGCATCCTTGAATTTTTCCAGGAATGACGCTTCCGGACTGAGCACTGCGTCGGCGGAAACTTTTTGCCGTATGCTCTGCCGCAGTCTTTCGCCGGTCTCCGATTCGTTGGTCATCACCTGCATGTAGAACCAGAGGAAGTGGCGCATCTGGTCGAGGGACGATTTCAGCATCTGCAGCGCGTCCATCTCGGGTAACTGGCTGAGAGCTTCCATGAGCTCGGGATCGCTGGGCGCTTCCATGGCGGCACAATTGAGCTGGCGTTGAATGGCGCGCAGGTCTTCGGTCACGCGCAGGATCCGGATGTGGATTTCTTCGAGGTAGTCTTCTCTTCCCATGGGCTCCGGCTTCTTTCGACGTCAAGACACCATCTCATTCGCAACCCCTAGCGAACAGATGTCCCATGTGCATGCGCTTTCGTAATTCAAGCCGTTACTTTGGTCTCGCGTAGTTCTCTAACGACAAAAACTGTCATCCCGAATGGGTTGTGTGGAGCCGCGCTGGGCGCGGTGGGAGCACGTCGAGGGTCCCTGCTCCCGAACAGAGGAATCGGATCATGGGTCCTTCGACTTCGAAGTACGTTTCGCAAGCGAAACGTCCTTCTGCGCTCACGATGACAGTGAAATTATTCTGCGCTCAGGATTGCGCGGGAGTTATCGCGCTTGCACGGATCTCCGGGACTTCCACGAGGCGAACTCCTCGAGCCGGAGCTTCGACCGCCTGCACCAGTGCCACGACCATCTGTTCCAGGGTAACCAGTCCCAGGCGCAGAGCGCCTTCGCGGGTGGATGGTAACAGTTCCAGTAACTTGTACATAGGCAGGAGCAAGTACGGCCACCGGTGTCCCGGACCAAGGACGTACCAGGGACGCACGATCGTGGCGTTCATCCCGCTCTGGCGGATCAATTCCTCCACCTGCGACCGGACTTCAATGTAGGCCTTCATCACCGGCGCGGGGTGGGCCACGCTGACATAAACGAAATGCAGCACCCCAGCCTCCCTGGCCGCATCGACCGCGCTCCGGCCCGAGGCCAGATCAACGCTGCGAAACTCTGCGGCTTTCGACGGGCTGGGATGCGGTACGCCAACCAGTTGCACGAATGTGTCGGCGGGGGCAATCTGTGACGCATAGGATTTGCCGTCCAAAGCGTCACCGAGAATGGCCTGGCAACCCGCCGGAAGCTTCTTCTCCGATGCCGGCCGGACCACCGCCCGAACCTGATGGCCGCGCTGCAGCAGACGGGTGATCAGCGGACGGCCGACGTATCCGGTGCCGCCGGTGACAAAGACGCGATGGGATTGCGCATTCATACCGCTCCTGCACCCTGAAATAGTACGCAGACGGCCGACCGGTGGATTGTCCCTGAAGCCACACACCGAGGGCAAGCACGCGACTGTATCTGGTACACTGTCGCGTTCCGCGGCCTCCGAAATTTGGGACTGTGGAACTTCCCTGGGCCCTCAAGCTGCATCGAAGCGAAAAGCCCTATGAAAGACACACTGGGAGTCTTATTGGCTGGAGGGGCGGGCGAGCGGCTCTATCCCCTCACTCGCGACCGCGCCAAGCCTGCCGTCACCTTCGGTGGTATCTACCGCATCATTGACGTCACTCTTTCCAACTGCGTTAACTCCGACCTGCGGCGGGTTTATATCCTCACCCAGTACAAAGCTTTGTCACTCAACCGGCATGTCCGTGAAGGCTGGAACATCATGGGCAGCGAGATGGGCGAGTTCATCGAAGTGCTGCCCCCGATGAAGCGGGTGAGCGATCAGTGGTACCAGGGTACCGCCGACGCGGTATATCAGAATATTTATTCCATCGGCTCGGAACAGCCCAGGCATGTGCTTATCCTCTCCGGCGACCACATCTACAAGATGAATTATGGCCTGATGCTGGAGCGCCACAACGAGACCGGCGCCGACGTGACCCTGGCTACCATCCAGATCGATCCCGGCGAGGTCGCCCGCTTCGGAGTGGTGGATGTGGACCGCGACCACCGTGTGCTGGGTTTCGAGGAGAAGCCGAAAGTCACCAAGCTGCGCTCGCCGTCCAATCCCGACAAAGTGTACGCGTCGATGGGCATTTATCTGTTCAACACCGATGTGCTCATCCCCGTGCTCCTGAAAGATGCGGAAGACCCCGCTTCCAGTCATGATTTCGGCAAAGATATCCTGCCCAAAATGGCGGACGACTACCGGGTTTACACCTACGACTTCGTCGATGAGAACAAAAAAGAGGCCCTCTACTGGCGCGATGTGGGAACGCTCGAGGCCTACTATGAGGCCAACATGGACATCGTGGCGGTGTCGCCCGTGTTCAACCTGTACGATTCGGACTGGCCGATCCGCACCCACCAGCGCCAGTATCCGCCGGCCAAGTTTGTCTTCGCCGAGGCGGGCCGCACCGGCACAGCGGTCGATTCCATTGTTTCCGCCGGCTGCATCATTTCCGGCAGTATCGTAAAGGGCAGCGTGGTCTCGCCCGACGTGCGCGTAAATTCCTACAGCGAAGTTGAAAGCAGCATTCTTTTTTCGCACGTGAACGTCGGCCGGCATTGCCGCATTCGGAAAGCTATCATCGATCGCGACGTGCACATACCGGAAGGCACTACCATCGGATATGACAGCGAGGCCGATCGCCAGCGCTACTTCGTCACCGAAAGCGGCATCACCGTCGTGACCCGCGACTACTCCCTGTTCGAAAATCCCGTGACCGTGGATTACTTCACCAGCGAGTAACCACCACTACCCACGTAGGCCCGGACGACCTCGTCCGCGGACGAGCGCGGCTCGTCTGGGCGTGGATTTTAGATTTTAGATTTTGGATCTTCGCTGCTCGCTTCTGGCTCCTCCTCTTTTGACTCCGGTTCTGAAATAGGACTCAAACCTGGCCGAGCTGCGCTCGGCTGGGCGGACGAGGCGTCCGCCCCAACGTCTCTGGCAGGATCCAGTTCGCGGGCAGGGGCGTGTGTCATCTAGTTGCACACCGATTGCAACAAAATATGCGAGCCTATCTTGACAGGGTGAATGCGCACAAGGCAGGATTAAGTCTAAGCAAGACAGATGCAACTGAGTTGCATCTGTACCCGTGTGCCCCATAGTTGAAACCAGGTTGCATCTACAGGGTGGCCTACAACGCCCGACCATACTAAACCGTGTCGCAGCAAAGGCTTGGGGGGAGAAATGAGCCAGACCAAGACCAAGATCAAGATCAGGAAGAACAAGAAAGCAGCGGGAATCTCCCGCCGCGGCGCCCGGTGTTGGATGGCGGTAGGGACCGTGGCTGCCTACGCCACCTTCAGCGGCGATGCCGTGTTCAAGGTCTATGCCCAGCAGGACCGGCCGGCGCCCGCGGTGAACGCATCCGGCCAGACCCAGGGTCTGACCGTCCGCCGCTACGATATTCCGCCTGGGACCCTGGACTCCGTGCTCGCGGCCTTTCAGAAAACCGCGCATTTCAGTGTGACCGTTCCGCAAGAGTCGATGCGCGGTATCTGGTCTCCCGGAGTGGCCGGCTTGTACACGCCCCAAGGGGCGCTGCAAAAACTCCTTACCGGTACGGGCATCGGCTATCACCCGACCGGCGCGGACGCCGTGATTCTGGAAATCCAGGGCATGGCAACCACGGTCAACGTCACCGACACCGCCGTCCAGGTCTCGTTGCCAAAATTCACTCAGCCGCTGCTCGACACACCGCATTCCATCGACATCGTCCCCCAGCACGTCATGGAGGACCAGGGCGCGACCACGCTGCGAGATACACTGCGCAACGTGGCCGGCATTAGCATCGCTGCCGGAGAAGGTGGGGCGCAGGGCGACAACCTTACGGTTCGCGGCTTCACCGCCCGCAACGATATTTTCCTCGACGGGATGCGCGACTTTGGCAGCTACTATCGCGATCCTTTTGACCTGCAGCAGGTCGCAGTCCTGCAGGGTCCGTCTTCGGTGACATTCGGGCGCGGTTCGACGGGCGGGGTGGTGAATCAGGAAACCAAAGCCCCGCAGACGGCTGCGCTCTTCGCCGGAACTGTGGACCTGGGCACGGACCAGACCAAGCGAATCACCGCCGATCTGGATCGTCCTCTGCCCTCTCTTGGAAGTGGGACGGCGTTGCGGCTGAACCTGATGGGGCATGACTCGAAGTTCGCGGGAAGAGACATCGCAGAGAGCCGCCGTTACGGCATCGCTCCCTCATTGGCCTTTGGCCTGGGCACTCCGACCCGATTCACGCTCAGCTATCTGCATGAAGGTTCGGACGACAATCCCGACTATGGAATTCCCTGGTTGTTTAATGGACCCGCTCCAGTCGAGCGCCGCAACTATTACGGCTTTCAGCATGGCAACTATCTGAAGACCAACGTGGACATGGGGACGGTCAAGTTCGAGCACGAGGTGAACAGCCACATCACTTTCCGCAACCAGGCCCGCTACACGCATTACCAGCGCGATGTTCGCATCACCGAGCCTCAGATCGACCCGGCCACCCTGGATGCGGACCCGTTGACTACGCCGCTCGGTCAAATCGGCGTTCTTCGCAACCAGATAACGGTCGATAGCACGGAAACTTTCCTGCAGGACCAGGCCGATGTGATCATGAGGTTCAACACCGGCTCTCTGCGTCACACTGTGGTTGCAGGGGCCGAGGGGGGGCGCGAGACTTCGTCTCCGTATCGCCAGCGCTTCGATCTCACCACCGTGCCAACCACCAACCTGCTGCATCCTGACACCAGCCAGGCTTTTGCGGGCATCGTTCCCGGCACGGGCATCACCGACACGCATGTCACTGCCATCAGCGCGGGCGCGTATGCACTCGATACCGTCAACCTCCTGCCCAAGCTCGACCTCACCGCCGGGGTCCGCGTGGACCGGTTCGATGCCACGGCCAACCAGTCCTTGCCGGTAACGCCCGATTCGCCGTTCAAGCGGGTGGACCTCATGCCGAGCTGGCGCGGCGCGCTGGTATTCAAGCCCGTGGCCGGCGGAAGCATTTACTTTGACTACGGCACATCGTTCAACCCCTCCGCCGAGACGCTGGCGCTCAGCGTGGCTACCCAGAACGCGCCGCCCGAGCAGAGCCGGACGTTCGAAGTCGGCACCAAATGGGATTTGTTCGCGCGCAAGCTGTCGTTACGGGCGGCGGCGTTCCGCACCGACAAGACCAACGCCCGCGAAACCGTCAATGCGACAACGGTTGTTTTGTCCGGCAGCCAACGGGTGAGCGGGGTCCAGGTACAAGCCAATGGATACATCACCAGCCGCTGGGAAATCCTGGCCAGCTATGCCTACCTCGATGGCAAGGTCACCGGGTCACAGGTTTTCCCGCAATCCGTGGGCGCACAACTGGCCAACGTTCCCCGCAACACGTTCAGCACCTGGAGCACCTTTGACCTGCCCTGGCACCTGAGCGTTGGCGGGGGCGCGGATTTTGTCGATAGCCGCACCGCCAGTTCGACCACACCCCTCGATCCTGTGACCGGGCTGGTCAAACAGGTGCCCGGTTACTGGGTGTTCAATGCCATGGCGAAGTATCCCCTGGGTGAGCACGTCGACCTTCGGGCCAACGTGTACAACCTGGCCGACAAGTACTACTACGACCAGATCCACCCCGCGCACATCGTGCCTGGGGCGGCGCGTTCGGCGCTGCTGGGCATCACTTTCAAATTCTGAGCGTGAAGGGAAAAATTACCCATTGCTACTGCCAATTCCTGAGGTGTTGACATCCGAGCAGGTGGCCGCGGCGCGGCAAATCCTGGACCAGGCGGAGTGGGTGGACGGCCGGGTCACGGCCGGCCATCAATCGGCCCGGACCAAGGACAACATGCAGCTGCCGGAGAACCATCCTGCCGCCCGCCAGTTGGGGGAGACCATTCTCACCGCTCTGGGGCAGAACCCCCTGTTTGTTTCAGCGGCCTTGCCGGCGCGGGTGTTTCCTCCACTCTTCAACCGCTACCAGGGTGGGCAATCATTCGGCACGCACGTTGACAATGCCATCCGGCAGGTGAGCGCGACCGGACACCGAATTCGCACTGATCTTTCGGCCACCCTGTTTTTCTCGCAGCCCAGCGAGTATGACGGAGGTGAGCTGATCGTCGAGGACACCTACGGCGTGCACCAGGTAAAGCTCCCTGCCGGGCACATGATTCTCTATCCCTCGACCAGTCTGCATCATGTGACACCGGTCACGCGTGGCTCGCGGCTGTCATCCTTCTTCTGGATCCAGAGCATGGTGCGCGACGATGGCCAGCGCACGCTGCTGTTCGATCTCGACACCGCCATCCAGCGAATTAATCCGTCCAAACCTGACGACGCCGCTGTGGTACAACTCACCGGCGTTTACCACAACCTGCTGCGGCGCTGGGCTGAAGTTTGAGTTCGGAAGCTCCTGATGACCCTCCGCCGAGCCCTGTTCTGGATACATCTCACCGCCGGCTGCGTGGCCGGGTTGGTCATCCTCGTGATGTCCGTGACGGGGGCACTCCTCGCCTACCGACGCCAGGTCACCAACTGGTCGGAGCGCAGCTTCTGGACACAACCCGCCGCCGGAGCGCAGCGCCTGTCGCTGGACGCGCTGCTGGCAACGGTCCAGGAATCTCACGGACGAGCACCCACGGCGATCACCGTGCGAGCGGGCTCGGCCGCGCCAGTGGCATTTGATTTTGGGCGCGAGCGCACTGTCTTCGTAAGTCCCTACACGGGACAAATTCTTGGCGAAGGCTCACCAAAACTGCGGACATTCTTCTCCGCGGTTGAAGATGTCCATCGCTGGCTCGGGGTGAGTGATGAGAATCGATCTTCGGGTCGTGCGGTCACCGGAGCCTGCAACCTCAGTTTCCTCATTCTGGTGATGACTGGTCCGGTTCTGTGGTGGCCGAAAGAATGGAATTGGAACAATCAGAAAAAGGTAACGCTGTTTCGCGCCGGACCCTGGGGTCGTGCTCGCGATTGGAACTGGCATAACGTCGTGGGATTCTGGTGCCTGCTACCGCTCTTGCTGATTGTGATTACGGGCGTGATCATGTCCTACGCGTGGGCGAACAATCTGCTCTACCGCATGACCGGGAATTCTCCGGTGCCTCAGGGACCCGGCGCAGCACAGAGCGTAGCAGCACGAGGGCCAGGGCCGGCTCGGGAAAGGAGTCTCGAACCGGGCGCAAGCAAATCCGCAGGCGCCGCCCCTCAGGGACTGGACAAGGCATTTTCGCGCGCCGGCCTACAGGTTCCGGGCTGGACGTCCATCAGCCTACGCCTGCCTGACAGGGTCGCCAGCCCGCTGATGCTTTCGATCGATCGCGGCAACGGCGGGCGCCCCGACTTGCGGTCGCAGCTGACACTGGACCCTGCCGGCGGAGAAATCCTGCGCTGGGAACCCTTTACCGGCTACCACCGCGGACGCCAACTCCGGGCCTGGGCCCGTTTCTCCCACACCGGGGAGGCCGCAGGGCTGCCGGGGCAAACCTTGGCTGCCATGGCTTCCGTCGGCGCCTCCTTGTTGGTTTTCACTGGGCTCTCGCTGGGCCTGCGGCGGTTTCTTGCCTGGAAGGGTCGGAGCATCTAGCTTTCGGGCTCGTTTTCTTAACAACCAGTTTTCAGTCCTAAGTTCTCGGTTTCTCAGTTCATTCGCCTTTTGTTCGTCTCGTAGTTGTGCCCCCTGCTACAATGCCTTGCCTTAGAGATCGCAAGAACTTTTGGGACCACAAAAACGTATCTGTATTGTGGTGTTAAAGCCCGGGGTGTGCCGGGCGACAGACCAGGAGTTCCGGGGAGTGCGGGTTGGAAGACGCCCAGGTCGTTGCCATGCTGGTCCGTCGCTGCATCGCCGGCGACGTGGTGGCCTGGGAGGAGATCGTGCAGCGTTACAACCGGCGAATCTACAACATCTGCTATCGCTTCGCCGGATCGGGCGATGACGCCCAGGACCTCACCCAGGAAGTCTTTATCAAGATGTTCCGCACGCTGAGCTCGTACGATGTCGAGCGCGGAGCTTTCATGACCTGGGTGACGACCATCACGCGCAACCTGCTGGTGGACCACTTCCGCAAGAGCAAGCAGGACCGGATGACCGAGTCGCTGGACACGACGCCGTCGGAGCACGAAGACGCCATGCCGCTGAGCGAGAAGATCGAGGACAAGGCGCCGGCAGCCGATAGCAGCGTGCAGAGCCGCGAGACCCGCGAACTGATACACAACGCCCTGCAGAAACTTTCGCCCGAGCTGCGCGAGGCGGTCATCCTGCGCGACCTGCAAGACATGGACTACAAAGATATTGCCACGGTACTAAAGGTCCCGGAGGGCACAGTGAAATCAAGGATAAATCGCGGTCGAGCGGAACTTGCGCGGCTGCTTCAACGTACCTATAGGCAGGTGATGTGATGGCAGGCGAAACCAAAAACGGCATGCAATGCGCGGAATTCGATGCGCTGCTGAACGAAGCTCTTGACGCGACCCTGAGCGGGCCCAGGCTCGAAAGCTTTCAGGCCCACGCCCGGGTGTGCGCGGTCTGCGGGCCGCTGTTCGCGGAGGCCGATGCGGGGCGGCGCTGGCTGAAATCGCTGCCTGAACTTGAGGCTCCATCTCACCTGGTGCACAACATCTTGCTGGCTACCACCGGATACGAGAGCCAGCGCGTCGCCGTCCGGCCTGGAGCGAAGGCGTCCTGGCTGGATGCGGTTACGGGGTGGTTGCGGCCGGTGTTCGCTCCCGTCCTTTCCATGAGCCGCCAGCCCCGCTTTGCCATGTCATTTGGAATGGCCTTCTTCTCTCTATCGATTTCGTTGAGCCTGGCAGGCGTGAAGCTGAGCGATGTCAAGCATGTGGACTTGCGGCCCAGCGCCATCAAACGCACTTATTACGAGACCACGGGACGGGTGGTCAAGTACTACGAAAACATTCGCTTCGTGTATGAAATCGAAACGCGGGTGCGGGAATTCAAACGAGTGACCGCTCCCCCTGCACCGCCCCCACAGGAGCAGAACAATAAGCAAAAGAAAGAAAACAATACCAGTGGACAACCCGAACCAACCCAAGAACGCAACTACAGCCAGGGAGAAAACCAGCAAATGCTGGCCTACCTCCCGAATGATCCGCCTGTAGTGAGGATGACCACTTACAGGAGGCTTCTATGAACTGCGCTAACCATCCCGATATTGAGAAAGTCGCATTTTGCCGCACCTGCGGAAAACCGCTGTGCGCGAACTGCACCCGCTCCGTGCACGGAGTGATCTACTGCGAGGGCTGCCTGGCCGCGCGCCTGGAGGGCGTGCAGCCCAACGTGGCACCGCCGGTCGCCGGCTTCGTTCCGGCAAGTCCCATGGCCGGGCCGGGCGCGGGCCCGAATCCCGCTCTGGCCGGCGTTCTGGCGGGCTTCTTTCCCTTCGGCGTGGGTGCCGTGTACACCGGTCAATATGCCAAGGGCTTGGCACACCTGGTGATCTTCACCCTGCTGGTTCTGGGAGCCAGCAGCGGAAGCGACGCCATGGGCACCGTCTTCGGACTGGCCATCGCGGGCTTTTACTTCTATCAGATTTTCGATTCCGTGCGGACCGCGCGAGCCATACAAATGGGGGCGCCGCCTCCCGACCCATTTGGGCTGGGAACAACCTTCAGCGCCGGCGAACGCGTGGACGTGAGTAAAGTTCCGGTGGGAGCGTTGGTTCTCATCGGCCTGGGCGTCATCTTCCTGTTGCATACCCTCGACATCTGGGACTTCAGTGCTCACCGCATCTGGCCACTTGTCCTCATTGGCATCGGCGGCTGGCTGCTGGTGCGACGCCTGGGCCTGATAGGCGAAGTTCCGCCCGGATTCGATCGCGCGCGCAGTTGCAGGCGCGGTTTGATGGGGCCGGCCATTCTGTTGACCCTGGGATTTCAGTTCCTGCTCGACAGCATGGGCGTCATCCGCTTCGGCCGCACCCTGCCGCTGCTGCTGGTGGTGATCGGACTGGTAAAGATTTTCCAGAGTACAGCTGGGCCAGACGCTGGACCGACGCCACCAATCCCTGGCGGAACGCCGCCGTCGGGATTTGCACCTGGTGAAGTGCAGCCCCCGTCTCAGGAGGTGAAAAATGGCTAGCCCGGTACAGGCCCCGCCCCCAATTGAGCATCGGCCGAGACAGCGACGTTCCGTGGCCGGTCCGGTGGTAATGATTCTGCTCGGAATTGTGCTGCTGCTCACGACCATGCGCGTGCTGCATCCGCAGCCCCTGCTGCATTGGTTCGGCACCTACTGGCCCGCCCTGATCATTCTGTGGGGCGTGATCAAGCTGGTCGAGTACGAGCAGGCAAAAAGAGAAGGTACCCGCCCTGCGGGGATCGGCGCCGGCGGCGTCCTGCTTTTGTTCTTCCTGATAATTTTCGGGTTGTCGGCCACCCAGGCTTCCCGCTTTAACTGGGACGAAATTCGCAACCACATCCAGATGGGCGACGATGATTTCGCCCTGTTTGGACACAACTACAGTTACGACGACCAGCTGCAGCAGGACTTCCCCGCGGGCAGCAGCCTGCGCATCGTGAACGACCGTGGCGCAGTGAACCTAACCGTTTCAGAGGACAATCAGATTCACGTGGCCGGGCACAAGCGGATCAACGCGGACAGCCAGCAAGAGGCCGACAAATTCAATCCTTCCACCAAGCCCCAATTCAGCGTCAGCGGCAATGTGATCACCTTGAACGCCAATACACAGGGCGCCGGCGACCACCCCGTTACCACCGATCTTGACGTCAGCGTACCGCGAAAAGCGCCGGTCGCAATTACCTCTCGGCGCGGTGATGTGAGCGTGCTCGGACGCGACGGCGACGTTGAAATTGCCAGCCAGCACGGCGACGTTGCCGCCTCTGATATCAATGGCAAGGTGGTACTCAACCTGTCCGGCGCCTCGGCACGGGTTTCGAATATATCAGGTGAAGTGTCGGTTCAGGGACGAGGGGATGACATTTCCCTGGCTGATGTGAAGGGCGCGGCCCGCGTTAACGGCGAGTTCGACACCATCAAGCTGGCAAAGATCGGAGGCCTCGTAGGCTTCAAGTCCGCCCGCACCGACATGGAGTTTTCCAAGCTGAATGGTGACCTCGATATGGATTCCGGCGATATGCGGGCCAGCGATCTGATGGGTCCATTCCGTCTGCTGACCCGCTCGAAGGACATCCGGCTGACCGGAGTCAATGGCGATGTGCGGCTGCAAAATGAAAACGGAGCAGTGGAAATCCACATGAGTAAGCTGGGCGACATGCAGCTGAGCAACCGCAACAGCGACGTCCAGATTTACCTTCCCGACAAGGCAAGCTTCCAGGTGGACGCCCGCTCTCGTGGCGGAGAGATCGAATCTGACTTTGCTGCCCTGAAAATCGACAACGGCGAGGACCAGGCAACCGCCAGCGGCACCGTGGGCGGAGGCGGCCCCCGCCTGGTGATCAACAACGAGCATGGCGGGATCGAACTACGCAAGGGATCGACCGTGGCCGAAGCGCCTATGCCGCCCAAGCCGCCGCGGGTCCCGGCAGTGCCCAAAGTGCCGGTGCCCACGGAAAACTAAAAGAAGTCGAGTTTCAATGTGGGGCGGGCGCCCTCGCCCGCCGCTTTTGACTTGGACTTTGGCTCAAACCTGTTCGCGCCCCCGCTTAGCTCAGCATCTTCGAACTTATTTTTCAAACCAGTCTCGAGTTTCCAGTTCTCTGTTCCCAGTTAGGTTTGCTTACATCCAGAGCCACGGCCGTGTTATGTTCAATTTCTTTCTGACCCGAACATGATTCGTTCTTACAAAGGCAAAACGCCCACGGTCCCTGAGTCCTGCTACGTGGACGATTCGGCACAACTCATCGGCGATGTAGTGCTAGGCGAACACGCGAGCATTTGGATGAATGCCGTGTTGCGCGGAGATGTCCACTCCATTCGGGTGGGGGCGTATTCCAATGTGCAGGATGGCAGCGTTCTGCACGGCATGAAGGAGCAGTATGGAGTCTTCCTGGGCGGATATGTGACGGTCGGCCACTCCGTAGTCTTGCATGGCTGTACGATTGAAGACCGCTGCCTGATCGGCATGGGCTCGATTATCCTGAATGGGGCCAGGATTGGCGCGGGGTCGATCATCGCGGCGGGCACGTTGATTCCGGAGAAAACGATCGTCGAACCGGAGTCACTGTGGATGGGGTCCCCGGGAAAGTTCAAACGCAAGCTCGAAGCCAAAGACCAGGAAACGATCATGCGCTACGCCAGGAATTATCTCGATTACAAGGAATCGTATCTGCGGGAGAGGTAGGCGCTTCGCAAGCAACCGGGGCCTTCCGGCCCCGGCTTCAGTTGGTGGTTGCCCGGATAAAAACCGTGATTTCAATGTGGGCGCGAGCGTCCCGCTCGTGCCGGCCGTGGCACGAGCGAGGACGCTCGCGCCCACATTGGATCTACCTTAGGCGCTGCGGCGCGGGCGCATGGTCAAGTCGCGGACCTGCGCCAGCACACTCGACAACTGCATCCCGTTCAGCTGCGACACGAAGGGCATCAGTTCCGCGATAAACTGATCTTTCATCAGTTCACCGATTTCTTCCTGGCGGTTGCGTTCTCCGCCCGAAAGCAGATCGGGCACCGTGACTTCCAGCGCGCGGGCCAGCCGTTCCAGCGAGGAAAGGGTCGGAGTCGCCTTTTCATTCTCGATCTTCGACACGTAGGTCCGGGGGACCGACATGCGCGCCGCCAGTTGGCGCTGGCTCAATCCGCTGCGCAGCCGGAGTGAACGGATCGAGGTCGCCAGGTTCAGATGTCCGCGGCCATTGCCATTCGCCGGCATCATCTGCGGCGGTGGCGGCGCCATCACAACTTCCGGCTCTTCCTCATCTAACGAGGCATGGCAGCGCCGGCAAAGATCGTTGGTGGTACGGAATTGGACCAGCAGGCAGTGATCGCAACGAACTACTTCCCTTGAATCTACTGGTGCAAGGGTAGTGGCCATCTAGGTGTGGGAGGGCCAGAGCGGGGCTTCTCCTGGAACGAAAAAAACAAACGCGAAAAATTTTCGTTCCAACCTGCAGCGTAATCTGCGGTACAACACCTGTGGATGTCAAGAACATTCCGGGGTCAAACACAGAACAGGTCGTGGGAAAAGCAAAGTTAGCTGGAGAAAAGCCGGAGAAAACGGGTAAGAAACCATGAATGATCGAGAGCAGGCGTGGTGTTTACTAACTGAGTTCACTCAATCAGAAAGTTTGCGCAAGCACGGGCTTGCAGTCGAGGTATGCATGCGCGCTTATGCGCGAAAATTGGCTTCGGATTCTTCGGACCAAGAAGAGTTGTGGGGCGTGGTCGGTTTGCTTCACGACTTCGATTATGAAAAATATCCCAGCCTCGACGACCATCCCTACAAGGGCAACGAAATATTAAAAGAGCGGGGATATTCAGATGAGATCCGTCGCGCCATCATGTCGCACGCCGAATATTCCGGCGTGACCCGGGACTCCCCGATGGAAAAAGCTCTCTTCGCCTGCGACGAACTGGCCGGATTCATAACGGCGTGCGCCCTGGTCAAGCCGGGAAAATCTCTCGCCGAGGTCGAAGCGAAATCGGTCCGAAAGAAGATGAAGGACAAGGCCTTCGCCCGCGGCGTGAAACGCGAAGACATCGTAAACGGCGCCGCGGACCTGGGGGTGGACCTGGAAGAGCACATCGCGTTTTGCATCGACGCGATGAAGGGCATCGCAGACAAGTTAGGGCTGGACGGCAGCGCCGCGAAGTCAGCCTAACCACGTCCCATGTGGGGACGGGTCTCCGACCCGTCCATGCCGAGCAAGACTCGGCTAGATTCTCCTGGAAGAGGCAAGAACAATACCTCGCCGAGCTGCGCTCGGCCTGGCCGGGTCGAAGACCCGGCTCCACACGGGCATTCCCAGTTCCTAGCGCAGCGCCTCCGCCACTTTCCCGCTGGCAATCAGGTCCGCGATCCGGGCGAAATCCTGGTACATCACTCGATCTCTCTCCATGGTCGCACACACCGAACGAATCGCGGCATGCGCGACCTGCCCACGCCTCGAAGTTTTGAGCGGAGCCATAAAGTCCAGGGCCTGGGCCGCGGCCATGGCCTCAATCGCCATCGCATTGCGCGCGTTCTCCACGATTCGCTTCAGTTTCAGGGCGGCGGTCATTCCCATGGAGACATAGTCTTCCTTGTTGCCGGAAGTCGTAATCGAATCCACCGAAGCCGGATGAGCCAGCACTTTGTTCTCGCTGACCAGCGAGGCGGCGGCCACCTGCGCCATCATGAATCCGGAATTCAAGCCGGCTCCGGGAGCCAGAAATGGCGGCAGCCCTTCATTGAGAGCGGGATTCACCAGTCGCTCCAGCCTGCGCTCGGAGATGCCGGCGAGCGCACTGAGCGCGATGCCCAGAAAGTCCAGAACGAAAGCCAGGGGCTGGCCGTGGAAATTACCGCCGGAGATGACGTCGGCATCTAAAGGGGAGCTTCGCTCCGCAGGGCGGACGTGGGCGTCCGCCCCTACGTGGGTATTTTTTAGAAACACCAATGGGTTGTCCACTGCCGAGTTGACTTCGATCTCCATTACCTCGCGACAGTGGGCCAGGGTGTCGCGCACCGCCCCATGCACTTGCGGCATGCAGCGCAGGGAGTAGGCGTCCTGCACGCGGTCGCAGTCGCGATGCGAATCGCGCAGCGGACTGCCTTCGAGCATCTTGCGCAAATTCGCGGCCGTCCTGAGCTGACCAGGGTGCGGACGGGCCTGGTGGATGCGTTCGTCAAACGCCACGTCGGTGCCGCGCAAGGCGTCGAGTGAGAGAGCGCCGATTACGTCCGCCGTATCGGCCAGGATCTCGGCCGCCAGTACCGCCAGGATTCCCACCGCCAGCATCGCCTGGGTTCCGTTGATGAGAGAAACAGCCTCCTTGGCCTCGAGCACCAGCGGCTTGATCTGTGCGGTCCGCATCGCTTCGGCGGCGGAAACGCACATCCCCTTTTCTGTGAAACATTCGCCTTCACCGATGAGGGCCAAGGCCAGATGCGCCAGCGGAGCCAGATCGCCGCTTGCTCCCACGCTGCCTTGCGACGGGACCATTGGCGTCACGCTGCGATTCAGCATCTCGCAAATCGTGTCGATGACAGCCGCGCGCACTCCGGAGTGTCCCTTGGAAAGTGAATTCGCCCGCAACAGCATCATGGCCCGGGTCTCAGCCACGGACAGTGGTTCGCCGATACCGGCGGCATGGGAGCGCACCAGGTTGACTTGCAGCTCGCGAATCTGGTCGCCCGCGATATGAACGTCGGCCAGTTTGCCCACCCCCGTGGTGATCGCGTAAGACACGCGGTTTTCGGCCACCAGCGCGTCCACAACTGCGCGAGCGCGATCGACCGCCTCGCGAGCGTCGGGATCGAGCAGAACGGGGCGCTGCTGCAGCGCGACTTCGCGGACCGCTTCGAGAGTCAGATCGTTCCCGTTGATGTGCAGAGCTTTCAAGAGAGTTTCCGGTTTCCAGTTTCGGGTTTCAAAGGCTCCCTATTTTCCCGCTGCTTCGCGAAACCCTTTCAGAATGTTGGCTGGCAGTTGCGCCGGTTTCATCTTCGCATCAAGAATCATGTGTGTGGTCTCGCCTTCCGCCAGCACTTCGCCGTCGTTGGCCCGTACCAGTTCGTAACCAAAATGTATGAGGGACTCGCGAACATTTCTCAAATGGGTGCGGACAATAATTTCGTCGTCATAGCGCGCCGGCGCCTTGTAGCGGCAGCGCGCGTCCACCACGGGAATAAAGCATCCGTGGTCGCGCTCCATGTCGCGGTAAGTGAAGCCCAGCTGTCGCATCAGCTCGACGCGGCCGATTTCAAACCAGATGAAGTGATTGGCGTGATAGACCACGCCCATCTGGTCAGTCTCGGCATAACGCACTCGCACGCGACTCTCCGAAACCACGCCCTGGCCAGCTCGCGCGCTTATCTGTGTTGGGTTCACTTAGTGCTCCAGCGCGGTTTGCGTTTTTCCAGAAATGATGTGATGCCTTCGCGAAAGTCGGCTGTGGTACGGATGCGTGCGTTGTCCTCAACCGCCTCGGAGATCTGCTGATCAAGCTGTCCGGAGATGAATCCGTTGATCAGGCGCTTGGTCGCCCGCACCGACGACGGACTGTTCTCCATGAGCTGCGACGCCAGTTCACGCGCCCGTGCCATCAGAAGCGAAGCTTCGACCACTTCGTTTACCAGGCCAAAAGCATGGGCCTCGGAGGCGTCAAATAACCGCCCGGTCAGCAACAAGTCGCGGGCGACTTTGTGTCCCACCTGCCAGACCAGGATGGAGGAAACGATGGCGGGCACAAACCCGATGCGGACTTCCGTGTAGCCAAACTTGGCCTCGGGCACGGCCACAGTGAAGTCGCACATGGTGGCAAAACCCGAGCCGCCTGCGATGGCAGCGCCGTTCACCGCGGCAATGGTAGGCAGGGGAAAATCATAGATGCGGCGGAAAATGCGCGCCATGCGGGAAGAGTCCTGCACGTTTTCATCGTGCGACCTCCCCAGCAGGGCCTTCAGTTCGTCGAGATCCATGCCGGCACAAAAAGCTTTCCCGGCACCGGTGAGGATGATGACCTGGGCCGGCGATTGCTCGATTTCGTCCAAAGCCGTCAGCAGGTCGTCCACCAGCACGTGACTGATGGCATTACGCTTCTCCGGCCGGTTGAGCGTAATGGTGGCGACGCCGGAATCAAACGCGAGCTGAATGGTCTTGAATTCCATCTTGTCGTAGACCGGTTATCGTACTCAATCGGCCGCCGAGCTTTCGGTATATCGCGCACCCAGCTCCGCGGTTATTCGCAGCAATACATCCAAAGGCTTCAACGCCGGCAACTCCGCGCCTCTTTGTTGCAGAGCTTCCAGAACTTTCTCGGTTGCTATGTTTCCCACCAAAGCGTCCTGTGCAAAAGGACATCCACCCAGGCCGCCCAACACCGAATCAAATCGGCGGCAACCCGCATCATACGCGGCGAGAATCTTGTCCGTGCCCTGTTCGGGGCGGCTGTGCAGATGCACGCCGATCTCGAGATAGTCGAACTTCGAATTCACCGCCCAAACCAGTTCACCAATCTGCGCCGGCCCCGCCACTCCCACTGTGTCCGCCAGAGAAATCGTGCGGACCCCGAGAGATTCGAGCAGGTCCACGGCATCGACCACTTCGCCAATATTCCAGGGATCGCCGTAGGGATTGCCGAATGCCATGGAAAGGTAGACCACCGTGTCGAGGCCGGCCTCTTCCGCTTTGTTCTTGATCTTTTCCAGTTCATCGATGGCATCTTCCAAAGTCTGGTGCTGGTTGTTTTGCAGAAAAGTCGGCGACACGGAATAGGGAAAGCCCAGCGTGCCCACCGCCTGGGTCGCGATCGCCCGCTGCGCGCCCTTTTCGTTGACCACGATGCCGATAATTTCAACGTCGTCGGGCGGATCAAGCTCCTTCAGCACTTCCTCCGAATCGGCCATCTGCGGAACGGCCTTCGGTGAGACAAGCGAAACCGCATCGATGTGCTTGAACCCGGCGCTGATCAGGGCCTTCAGGTAGTCGGTCTTGATGTAGGCGGGAATCTGCCCCTTCAGCCCCTGCCAGGCATCGCGCGGACACTCGACGAGTTTTACGGAATTGGACATGCTTTAACCACGGAGACACCGAGGCCCGGAGAAGTTCACACTATCTTCCTTATGATCCCGCCACGAACGAGTCGTAGCCACATGAAAGTTGACAATCAGACCCACTCTCTTTCCCGTCATCTTGAGATAGGTAGGGAGTTGTGCCTCGTGAACTGGCAAAACGTGCTCGACGCACTTAAGTTCAAGGATCACCGAATCTTCAACCAGGATATCCATTCGGTAGCCGCAGTCCAGGTGGATACCTTTGAACTCAACCGGCCGGGTTACCTGTCGCCGAAATGTTAGTCCGCGGAGACGCAACTCATGACAGGGACATTCCTCGTATGCCGATTCGAAAAGGCCTGGATCCAGCGCCCGATGCACTTCGATGGCAGCGCCAATCACTTGTTCTGTCAGATTCTCGTGAAGTAGCTTACTCCGTGGCTCTGTGTCTCCGTGGTTAAGCACGATTCTCTCTCACATGCATCATGTTTGCAGCACCCCGACCTTGAACTCGGGCACGTCCGGATTCAGCGCGGCGGCTTCCAGGGCCTGCGTGATGGCATCGCGTGTTTCCACCGGATCGATGATCTTATCGATCCATAGGCGGGCAGCCCCGTACCGCGGATCCGTTTGCTCGTCGTAAGTTCTCTTCACGGACTCAAACAGTTCCTTGCGCTCTTCGTCGCTCAACTTCTTTCCACTCCGTTCGAGTTGCTTGATCTTGATTTCGACCAGGGTGCCGGCGGCGGAATCTCCGCTCATCACCGCATAGCGTGCGGTTGGCCACGCAAACACAAAGCGGGGATCGTAGGCCTTGCCGCACATGGCATAGTGTCCCGCACCGAACGAGCCGCCGACGATCACCGTAATCTTGGGAACCACCGAATTCGAAACCGCATTAACCAGTTTTGCTCCCGCCTTGATGATGCCGCTCCACTCCGCGTCGCGACCTACCATAAACCCGTTTACGTCGTGAAAGAAGACCAGCGGAATCAGGTTCTGATTGCAGTCCATGATGAAGCGCGCAGCCTTTTCGGCCGACTCGGTGTAAATCACGCCGCCGAATTCGAGCCGCTTGTGGCCTTCGTGATCGGTCTGCTGGGCATGCAGCTTCTGGTTGGCCACAATCCCCACCGCAAAGCCGCCGATGCGCGCGTAGCCGCAGATGATGGTCTTGCCGTATTCAGCTTTGTACTCGTCGAAACGGCTGCCATCCACAATGCGGGCCAGGATTTCCCGGGTATCGTAAGGACGCGCCGGGGACGAATCGTAGATACCGTAAATCTCCTCCGCTGCCAGCGCTGGGGGCTGCGGCTTCCGCCGGTCCCACGGAGACTGCCGGCGGTATCCCCACTTCTCGATAATGGCGCGGATGCGCGTCAGGCACGCTTCGTCGTTGGGCTCGCGGAAATCCACGGTGCCGCTGATGGCGGAATGCATGGCGGCACCGCCCAGTTCGTCGGCGGAGATTTTCTGACCAATAGCCGCCTGCACCAGAGCCGGCCCGGCCAGGAAGAGTCCGCTGCCGTCGGTCATAAGCACGTGATCGCACATTACGGGAAGGTAGCCACCACCTGCGACGCACATGCCCATGATGGCTGCGATCTGCGAAATCCCCATGGCCGACATCACCGCGTTGTTGCGGAACACCCGCCCGAAGTCGTCGGTGTCCGGGAAGACATCTTCCTGCAACGGCAGAAAAACGCCCGCCGAATCCACCAGATAAACCGTCGGCACCCGGTTTTCGATCGAGATGTTCTGCGCGCGAATCACTTTCTTCGCAGTCATGGGAAAGAACGCGCCGGCCTTCACAGTGGCGTCGTTGGCGATGATCATTACCATGCGCGTCTGAATGCGGGCCAGTCCCGTGATGACACCCGCCGCTGGCGCACCGCCCCACTCTTCGTACATGCCGTGGGCCGCATAGGCGCCGAGTTCAAAAAATGAGCCTGGATCAACCAGGAGATTGATGCGCTCGCGTGCCGTAAGGCGTCCCTTGCTGTGCTGGCTCTCGATCGCTTTCGGCCCGCCGCCCTCGCGGATCCTCTCCTCCTCATTGCGCACCTGCGAAACCAGGTCAGCCAGAAAGCGCATATTGGCTTCAAAGCGGGCCGAGGTGGGATCGATATGCGATTCGAGAACCGTGGAACTCGAGGGCGTTCCGGGATCGATGCGTTCCGTCATGAGTGGTGGATTCTAAAACAAGTTACGGTATAACAGCGGAGCAGGACGGCGCAAACGGCTTTCCCCCTGCAAGGAGCCAGGCCAATAGATTTCAGATTGAAGATTGTCGATTTCAGATTTAAGGGCCAGAGAGCTTATCGCCCTGAGATATCTTAACTAGTCTTTTCCAGCCATCGCTCCAGGCGGCACCCATCTTCCTCCAGCAGGAAACTTCCGGCCCCATAGCATTCGCCAAAAATGCGATGCGACTCTGAATCGCGGACCGCCCGCGTAATCCATTGCTTTCCCACCTGGTATTGACTGGCCGTAAACCATTTCTGCGGCAGGACCTCAACCAACCCCGCGTTAGGATAGATGACGTAGAGAGCGAAGGCCGGGCCGTCTGGGCTTTTAGCGGGATAGCTGGTTGGGACAATCAGTTCCTCCACGGTTTGCAGTTCTGTTGGCACTTCGAGCTTGTGCACTCCCGCCGCAAGGCCGAGTGAGATTTCAAACTCCGCCAGCGGCGCGGCTGCCGAGTAGATACGCTCACTGGACGCCTTGAACCAGCCCGCAATCTCGGCCAGATCGAAGGCTTTGAGTTGGTCCGGATCGAAGCAGGTAACTCGAATGCTGCGGCCTTCCGGGCACCAGATGCCCAGATGCGATGGAGGCACGAAGAATGGCCGGCAATATGTGTTCAGCGCGAGGCGTGGCTGGTCTGCCTCCTGCTCCAGTCCCAGTGTGATCAGATAGCCCAGAGGTCCTTCGCTGCCATGATGAGTCCAGACCAAGCGCTGGCCGGACACAGAATTGAAGCCAGGGAATGTCTTCCAGTACCAGGGCGTGGGCCCCACCGCGTGTTGCAGAATATCTTTGAGTCGTGAGGTGCTGATCTCGGCCATTCAATATCAACTGGCCGTGGGCACGCCGTGCGGCTTGACGTGGGTGCGAATGAACTGGACGATCTCGTCCATAGCTGTGCCCGGCTGGAAAATGGCGGCCACGCCGGCCTTTTTGAGATTTTCCATGTCCTGGTTTGGTATGATGCCGCCGACTACCACCAGCACATCATCCATCTTGTTCTGCTTCAGCAGGTCCATCACGCGGGGGACAATGGCATTGTGCGCACCGGAAAGAATCGACAAGCCAATCACGTGAACATCTTCCTGCAGCGCGGCGTTGACGATCATCTCTGGCGTCTGCCGCAGGCCGGTATAAATGACCTCCATGCCGGCATCACGCAATGCCCGGGCGATCACTTTGGCTCCACGATCGTGCCCGTCAAGGCCGGGCTTGGCCACCAGCACGCGGATTTTCAGCTCTGCCATCGCCTCCATTTAACCACAGAGGCCGCGTAGGCGCACTATTACCGGGGATTGAAGACTTGATTGCAGATTTCAGATTTCAGATTGCAGATTTCAGATTGTAGATCTCAGTTCTCAGACTTGCCGCTTGGGACTCTAAAATCTGCAATCTGAAATCTGCAATCCTACATGGTCTTGATGTCCAGGCTTCGCCACAAATACCAGCACGCCACCGAGCGGTAAGGTTCCCACGACTTCGCAATCTTTGCCATGACCTCGGGCTTCGGCATGTTGCGCTTCCTGTAATGCTTCTTGATCGCCATCTGGATGCCGTAATCGCCGGTGGGCAGAACGTTGGGACGGCGCAGCGTGAACATCAGAAACATGTGGGCGGTCCACACTCCCACGCCTTTGACCTGGGTCAGGTGCTTGATCACTTCATCGTCGGTCATTTCAGGCAGGCGCGAGAAGTTGAGTTCTCCGCGTGACGCGCGGCCCGCCATGTCTTTCAGGTAGGCCGACTTCTGCTTGGACAGTCCCACCGAACGCAATTGAATGTCGCTAAGTTTGAGGATGCCCTCCGGCGTAAGAGGTTCACCGGCCAGCGCAGCAAAGCGCTTGAAAATGGTGACCGCCGCCTTACCATTCAACTGCTGATACACGATGGCTTCCGCCAGACTGTGAAATTCAGGGGGGCCAAACTCCATGCGGCAGGGCCCGACCCGCTCGATAATCGCAGCCAGTATCGGATCGGATTTCTTCAAATGATTGGTAGCTTTGTGCATGCAATATTTTGACGCAGACCAGGCCCGGGAGGATAGCAGCTGCTATTTTGCGCCAGCTCAGGAAAGATACTGCACAGTTTGCCTGATCAAATCCGACGTCCCCTGATAGGGATCGCCGGTGTCGTCCCACTCCATCGAACAATAGCCTTTGTAGCCGTGCTGTTTCATTACACCGAATGTCTTTGCCATGTCCACGTGCACGGTGATGCCCTTGCTGTTGGTTTCGGAGGATTTCACGTGCGAAATGCAATAGGCCTTTCCGAACATGGCGTCGATTCCACGGTAGGCATAGTCCGGGTCCTTGGCGGCAAGAGTGTTCCCGAAGTCGGGCAGAGTGTGCAGCCATGGGCTATTCACCTTCTCGACCAGCGCCACCAGGAAAAACGGGTCTTCGCTTACCGGGTTGTCATTCTCGAGCGTGACCACAATATTCTTCGACGAAGCGTACTCAGCGACCCGCACCAGGCTTTCCGCCGTGCGATCGAGGTCCGGTTGGGAATCCTTCGCGCGGGGAATATTGCTGCGAATGCTGGGCGCGCCAATGGATTCAGCATTGTCCACCCATGTCTTGCTGAAGGCGATGGCCTGCTCGCGCTCGGACCGGTCCAAGGCGTAAGGGCTATGCCGGCCATCCACCGCGATGTTCACCACCATCGCCCCCGCCTTTTCAACCGCCGCACGAAATTGCGCCAGATACTTCGAATCAGTGGAGGGAAAATGTCCGGTCCAGGGTTCGATCTTGTTGATCTGGAACTTCTCAATTACGTGGGCGGCAAAATCTTTCAGGTCCATAGGCTTCGCGGCTTTGCTCTCCTCTCCCGCAATAAACTCGCGGAAGGGATAGGAAGCGATGGCGATGCGTTCCCGTGGCTGCGAAGGAAACTGCAGGTTGGGCTGCGAACTGGCAGGGGCCAGGGCCGGGGACAGCCACGCACCGGCCGTCGTGGCCGCGCACTGCCGCAGAAAGCTTCTTCGAGTGGTGGTCAAGCGAAACAGTTTAACAGAGACCGCGAGCCCTGGATTCCATCGGGAAGTTTGTGTTTAACTCGATCTTCGCCGATTTTCTAAAGGCCCTCATGATTACTATTGTTTCCGGTTTGCCCCGTTCCGGCACTTCACTCATGATGCAGATGCTGGCCGCGGGCGGCATGCCCATCCTCTCTGATGGAGAGCGCCGGGCTGACGTTGACAACCCGCGAGGCTATCTGGAATGGGAGCGCATCAAGCAATTACCCAAAGACCCGGCCTGCATTGCGGAGGCGGAGGGCAAAGCCGTCAAGGTGATCTCTCAACTTCTGCTTTCCCTTCCTCCGCAGCATGAATACCGGGTCATCTTTATGCAGCGGCCTCTGCCCGAAGTGATGGCGTCACAGGACGAGATGCTGCGCCGCCGAGGAAATTTCAATCCTGGCGAAGACAATTCCGTGGTGACGCGAGCGTTTCAGGACCACCTGTCCGATGTTTACGGCTGGCTCAATGGCAAGCCCCACGTGAAGGTGAGCCGGGTGCAGTATCACGCGGTCTTACGCGAGCCCAGGCAAACGGCAGAGACGGTAGCGATGTTCCTGCAGGTCCCCCTGGATCTCGAGGCCATGGCAAAGCAGGTGGACGGCACTCTGTACCGGCAGCGCCGCACATAGCTACTGTGCATTTGTAGCTCGGGGGGACTCGCCGGCGATACGGTTGCCTCAGCCCTTGCCTGCTGGAAGTTGAAAGCCGATCTTGCGCTTCGACGGCCCCTCCGGAACCATGAGTTCCTTAATGGCCTCGATGATCTCCTGTATCGAGGCGTCGTGGGTTTCCAGGCGGCGGTCCAACTCGTCGATCTTGGCGGCGAGCACGCGGTTTTTGGCCAGCATCTCGCGCATCCGCACGAAAGCGCGGACAACGAAAACGCTCATCTCGATGGCCCGCTCGGAATTGAGCACGGTGGCGGCCATGATCGCGCCATGCTCGGTGAAGGCATAGGGTGGGTAGCGGCGTCCGCCATGCTTCTTACTTGAGATCACAATTTGTGATCTCAAGTTTTGATCTTCTTTGGCTGTAAGCCGGAACATAAAATCCAGCGGAAAGCGTTCCCGATTACGCTTGACCTGCTGGTTCAACTGTCTGACTGGGACACCATACAGTTCCGCGAGGTCGCTATCGAGGATGACTCTCTGGTGGCGCAGGATCAGAATTCGCGATTCCACTGGTATGGCGAGCTGGGTGGGGCGTTTTGGCATGGACTCCGGGAAGTATACCGGATGGCTTGAGGTCGCAATCTGCGACTTCAAAGCTTATGCTTTCCGGTTTGAGGTTGCAGTTTGCAACCTCAAGATTTGCGAGTCGTTTGAGGTCACAATTTGTGACCTCAAAACTGCCCGCAGTTCGGACGGCACAAGCCAGGCGGGCGAGGGCGCCCGCCCCACACCCACCAAGAACTAGGTGACGCTCACTTCGGTGTAGGTTCCGAACACTTGGCGCAGGGCCTCGCAGATTTCGCCTACCGTGGCGTAAGCCCGCACCGCGTCCACGATGTAGGGCATGGTGTTGGCCGATGAGATGTCTCCGTTTGCCGAGGTTCGCGGTTCCTGGGATGCGGCCCTTTTCAAGGCGTCCAGTCGCCGCTGGACTTCTTCGCTAGAACGCCGCGCCCGCAGGGCCTTGAGTTTGTCCGATTGATGCCGGGCCACGCTTTCATCAATGTAGAGCGTATGGGGCGGTTCTCCCTCGATAACAAATTCATTTGCGCCCACGATAATTTTTTCTCCGGCTTCAACCGCCCGTTGATATTGGTAGGAAGCTTCCGCGACCTCTTTCTGGGGATAGCCGCGCTCGATGGCCTTGACCATGCCGCCCATGGCATCCAGCTTGCCGAAGTAGTCGAAGGCGCCTTTTTCCATTTGCAGGGTCAGGTTTTCGAGGAAATATGAACCGCCGAGGGGATCCACCGTCTGGGCTACACCTGACTCGTAAGCGATAATCTGCTGGGTGCGCAGCGCGATGCGCGCCGCTTCTTCAGTGGGCAACGCCAAAGCCTCATCATAAGAGTCCGTGTGCAGCGACTGGGTGCCGCCCAGCACGGCTGCCATGGCCTGCAAGGCCACGCGCGCGATATTGTTCATGGGCTGCTGCGCCGTGAGGGAGACGCCCGCCGTCTGAGTATGAAAGCGAAGCAGTCGGCTGCGCTCGTTCTTCGCCTGAAAACGATCTTTCATCACCCGGTACCAGATCTTGCGGGCGGCGCGGTATTTGGCAATTTCTTCGAAGAAATCGTTGTGGGCATTGAAGAAAAAACTGAGCCGCGGGCCGAAGTCATCCACATCGAGCCCACGCCGCCGGGCCCACTCCACGTACTCGACGCCGTCATACAGCGTGAAAGCCAACTCCTGGAGAGCAGTCGAGCCGGCCTCGCGAATGTGGTATCCGCTGATCGAAATGGTGTTGAATTTTGGGGTGAGCCGGGAGCCGAACTCGAAGGTATCCACCACCAGGCGCATCGAAGGCGCCGGGGGATAGATATATTCCTTCTGCGCGATGTATTCCTTCAGGATGTCGTTTTGCAGTGTGCCGGAGATCTTCTTCCAGTCCGCGCCCTGCTTTTCCGCGACCACCAGGTACATGGCCCACAGCACCGAAGCGGGCGAGTTGATGGTCATCGAAACCGTCGTCTTTTCCAGATCGATGCCCCCGAACAGGATCTCCATGTCTTCGAGCGAATCGATGGCGACACCGCACTTGCCGACTTCGCCTTCGCTGGCGGGATGATCCGAGTCATAACCCATGAGCGTGGGCAGATCGAAAGCCACCGACAGTCCGCCGCCGCCGCTCTCCAGCAAGTATTTGTAGCGCTGGTTGGTTTCTTCCGGCGAGGCAAAGCCCGAGAATTGCCGCATGGTGAAGAGCTTGCCGCGGTATCCGCTGGCATGAATGCCGCGAGTGAACGGCGGCTGCCCGGGATGGCCCAGATATCTTTCCAGGCTCCAGTCATCGGGCAGATCGGCGGCGGTATAGAGGCGGCGCACCGGAGTGCCGGAAATGGTAGTGAAGCGGGCCGGGCCGTGTTCGTCGCGGTTTATGCCGGTGGGCGCGCCAATCGGTTTTTCCGGCGTTTTCTCCAGGGTAGGCAGAAGGGTCTTTTCCGCCCAATCTTTTTCGCCCGGCGAGGGATTCCGCCCGATAAAAACATCGGCAATCGGACTTTCTGCGACTGGCGGCTTGGAAGGCTTCTTATCGGCCATACGCACCCTGCCTGTTCTCGATCATAGAAGAGGCCAGTGCGGCGGGCAAGGCACTAACGTTCAGGAGGAATCAGGTGTGGGTCGGACACTCTTGTCCGACGCCTTTGACTTTCATTTTGTGATCCATTGCGGGATGCCTTTCCGGGACAATTCAAGTCAAGAGCTAAGCCAAAATCCAAGTCAAAAGCGTCGGACAGAGTGTCCGACCCACACAGGTCCATTGGGCTATGGCCCCACCACTGGAGGCGTGGGCGGGCCTTCGTCCTTTTTTTTGGCATCGGGCTTGGGCACGTCCGGAAGTACGTTTGCCTTGGTGAGCCCGCTGGTGTCGTCGCCCAGGGGGCGAGTCTGCACCGTTACTCCCGACGCTTTGCGCAGATCTTTCAGAATGTCCTGCCGGTCGTGGCCGGCATATTCGCGGGCAAAACGGGTAAGCGCCTCGGTCAGAATGTCATGGTGATGGAGCGTTTCCAAGCCCGGCTCGCGTGTGATGTTCAGCCACAAGCGGTGCACCAGGTGAACGTCTTCCGTCTTCAGCGACGGCGTGTGCGGCCCGATGTGAAAGGTGTCCACCTTGAGATTGGGGTAAATGACCTGGAAAATGAATTGCCGCTTGGGCTCGGGCATGGCCTCCCAGGCGTGCCCCAGGTAGAAGGCCTGTTCCTGGGCACTCATTTTGCTGGAGAGTCCGGAGACCACCGCGGAGGATTCCAGGTTGTTGGCGGTCTGCACAATCGCCGACCAGGGGTCGCGGGCCGGCACCACCAGCAGTGAAACATGCTTGCCGAAACCTTCCGCCACCGACACGGCACGTGTAAACAGTTGCTGCTCGTAATCACTGAAGATCTGCTCGGTGGCCAGATCATAGGCGGCGGTGCCGAACTGGCTCACCCGGGCCGACATCACTACGATGTCCTGCTCCTTGGTGTCGATGCGCTCCAGCACCCACTTGAGGTGATTCAGCGTGTTGTAATCGCGGACCGTCACCATCACATTCCCGGCGCGGATGCCCAGTCCGGAGCGCTCCACGGTATCGCTTTGCAATAATTGGAAGTGCTCCTTCATGTGCTGCTCGGCCAGCGCATGTTTACTCCGGTTGAGGCGCTCGGAAACCGTGAAGATCAGGAAGAACCCACCGGCAAAGCCAAGCCCTGCAATGGTCGCGATCGACTTGGTGAACAGGTTCAGGATGGCCGTGCAAAGCAGCACCAGGAAGACTGAAAACAGTCCAACCGGTATTTCGTGGCCGGCGATCCGCAGGTTGGGCGGGACCTTCCATCCGCGCTCGCCTTTGTACTTGATGCGCAGCACCAGCATGGCCAGGCTGTTGAAGGTGAAACTCCAGATCACGCCGAACGCATAGGCCTCGCCCAGCAGGTACACGTTGCCGCGGCTCACCAGAATGGTGAAGATTTGCAGAATCACCACCAGGTTGACAATCCGGTAAGTGGTGCCGAAGCGCGGATGCGGCTGCCGGAACCAGTCCGTGAGAACGCCGTCTTCCGAAATGCGGTTGAGAACACCGTTCGAACCGATGATCGCGGTATTGACCGCGCCCGACAGGATCAGGAAGCCCACCACCACCACGAAGGCCCGGAAAGCCAGGCGCAACAGCAGCGGGCCGTACTCGTACATGGCCAGGCCGGCAATAAGATTGTCTTTGTAAACCGGGACCCGTACCGAGTCCGGAATTATCATCACGAACAGCAGCGCGGTGAGCCCGGTAAAAACGAAACTGTAAATCGCGATAATGATCGCGGCCCGCTTCAGGTTCTTCAGCTTGGGATGAGCCAGCTCGCGATTGACCTGGGCCAGCGATTCCTCGCCGCTCATGGCCAGCACAGAGTGGCCGAACGCAAGCAGGATGCCAAGAATGGCGAACTTCGATGCCAGCCCGTGGGCCAGGTCAGTGTGCTTGAGGAAGCCGAGGGCCTCCTCGCTGAACTTGAGGCTATCAGCGGTGGGCAGCGGCACCGACTGGTATCCCTGCTTCATCAGGGTCAATGCCGACCACCCCAGCAGGATGACCACCATCACCGTGGTGATTTGCATTACCCGTAGGGCCTTCTCGCTGGATTCCTGAATCCCCTTGGTGTTCTGCCACCAGAAGTACGTGGTCACGGCCAGGGCAAATACGACAGAGGTCCAGTTAACGTCCAGGTGCGGCGTCCCGTGAAACAGGCTGTGCATGGCTGCCGGGATCCAGCCGTGGGCGTCGGCTGCGGCGAAAGTGTCGTTGATCAGTCCGGCGATGTACTGCCCGGCTGACACGCCCGAGATCGGGCCGGTCAGGATGTAGTCGAACATCAGGGCAGAAACGCTGACCTTGGCCAGGGTCCCGCCCAGGGCCTCTTTGACCACGCGGTAAACTCCGCCGCGGACGAACATGGAGCAACTCTCCACGTAAACCGCCCGCACCGCGAAAGAGAACAGCATCACCGCCACGATGAACCAGGGGGCCGATTTCCCGATGGCCTGCTCCGCGATGCCGGCGGCATAGAACGCCGACGATCCCAGGTCGTTCAACACAATGGCCGCCGCGCGCCAGTAGGAAATGAACGTCAGCATCACTGAGGTCGCGACCACAATGCGAACGCGATCAGCGGTTGAGCCTGCGGGTTGTAAAGGAGATGCCATTGCGAGGCGGGCTAGCTGACGTCCTGACCGGAAGCGTTACAGAGTAGCAGCGTCCCGATATATTCCACGCCCCGGACCTGTACGGTCTCGGAGACCGGATCCGTGGCGCATAAGAACTGTAGCAGAAGAATTCTATCCCTGAGGAGAGGCCCCATACGCGCTAGGTATGTTAGCCCATAGAGTGGGCTGGGCATAAATGGAAAAAGGGAATAAGCCCAATCGGTGTGAGACCGGGCTTCGACCCTCGGACCTTGGATGTCACGCTTTGAAACCTGGGAATCAAGCGACGTGAGCGTGCTCCTGCTTGCAGTCCTTAAGGCTGAAGCCCGACGTCCGAGCTCTGACGTTTGCTATCCTTGCCAGGTGTGGCGCATGCACAGAAGCGCGTGGCTGCTGGTCCTTCTGTCGGCGGGTTTGCAGATTGTAATCTTCCCCTTACCCAATCTGTATTTTCTGGGCTGGGCTGCAGTCGCACCGCTGCTGATGGCGCTCCTGCGGGCCAGGGAGCCAGACACCTTGCAACTCCAGACTGGAGTCAGGCTGCTGCCGGCCAAGCCGGCCCAGGCTTTTCTGCTGGCCTACGTCTGCGGCATTCTCTGGTATGCCGGGACCTGTTACTGGATCTACAACACAATGCGGCAGTACGGCGGGGTTGGCACCCTGGCCGCTTTCGGCCTGCTATTGCTTTTCTGTCTTTACCTGGCCATTTATCACGGCGCCTTCGGGCTGCTGATCAGCCTGCTGGCCGGCGGCGGGGAGGGAACAAACCCATTCAGCCGCCGCGTACTTCTTCTGGCTGCGCCCGCCTGGATTGCGGTGGAACTGGCCCGCACTCGCATCACGGGATTTCCCTGGGACCTGCTGGGTATCACGCAGGTGGACAACATTCCACTGGCCCACATCGCCAGCCTTACTGGGGTGTACGGCCTGTCATTCGAAATCATGGTGGTCAATACGGCCCTGGCCGCCGCTTTCGTCATTCGCTCCGAGCGGGGCCAACCCAGCAAACGCAAGCCCCTTCTGCTGGCAACCGCTGCCGCCGTCCTTGTACTGCAAGCCGGAAGATTGATCAGCCCGCCCGCCCTGCCCACCGACCACACCGCCCGCCTGGTGCAACAGAATATTCCGGTCTTGCAGGGAAGCGACTGGACCAAAGAATATTTTGAGGGAACGCTGCGGGATTTGAGCCGCATAAGTTTGAACGTTCCCGGTCCGGTGCAATCCGCGGG
Organism: Terriglobia bacterium; assembly: GCA_963803605.1. Lineage (GTDB taxonomy): Bacteria > Acidobacteriota > Terriglobia > Terriglobales > Acidobacteriaceae > JAIQFF01. The sequence continues at coordinate 175,404 of CAWDNG010000012.1, read as the reverse complement.
TTCATCACCCGCGTCCCCGATTCGGCCTGATCTGATTGTCTGGCCGGAGTCGCCGGCGCCCTTCTATAGCAACGATCCCACATTCCGGGAGACGGTCAGCGATATCGCGCGCGCAGCCCAAACCTGGATGCTGGTGGGGAACCTCGGGATGCGCAATGCGGGCGAGACGCCGGAGCGCGCCACTCAGCTCTACAACTCCGGAAGCCTGGTCAGCCCGGCGGGCGAATGGGTCGGACGCTACGACAAGATGCACCTGGTTCCCTTCGGCGAGTATGTGCCCTTCAAGCGTGTGTTTGGCTTTGCCGGCGGCCTGACCCAGGAGGTAGGTGATTTCTCGCCGGGCACTTCGCGCGCGCCCCTGCAAGCCGGCGGCAAGCTGGGCGTCTTTATCTGCTATGAATCCATCTTCCCCGATGAGATCCGCCAACTGGCCGCCAGCGGAGCGCAGGTATTTGTGAATATCTCCAACGATGGCTGGTACGGCGATAGCGGGGCCTATGCCCAGCACCTGAAGCAGGCGCGCATGCGTGCCGTCGAAAATAACCGCTGGCTGCTGCGCGACACCAACACCGGAGTGACCGCCTCGATCGATCCTTATGGGAGAGTGGTTTCCATCCTTCCCCGCAAGGTCCGCGCCGCCCTCGATGCTCCTTACGCCCTCACCAACGTAACCACGTTCTACACCCGTCACGGCGACTGGTTCGCTTACCTGTGTGCGATAATTTCTGCAGGGGGACTGTTATTGAATTTCCGGTCTCGCACCAGGACAAAACCTTAATCATGAATGAAGAGCTCGAGCAGGAATATACCGGCCTGAAGGACAAAGTCCGTGATCTCCGGGAGTACCTTTGACGCCGGCAAACTTCGAGAGCAGCTAGCCGAAATCGAGAAGCAGGCGGCTGACCCGGCTCTGTGGTCGAACCCACAAAAGTCTCAGCAGGTCATGCGTCAGAAAAAGCGCCTGGAAAATGTGCTGGCGACTGAAGCCGACCTGGTGCGGCGGGGCGACGACATTACTGCCTATTTCGATCTGGGCCGCGAAGGAGAGGATGTTGACGCAGAACTGCGTCGCGAGATTGACAGTCTGCGGAACTTGGTCGATCGCCTGGAAACCGAGAGCCTGCTCGCCGGTGAAAATGACGGCCGCAACGCCATCGTGACCATCCACCCCGGGGCCGGGGGAACCGAATCGCAGGACTGGGCTGACATGCTGCTGCGTATGTATCTCCGCTGGGCGGAACGGCGCGGCTTCCCCACTGTTCTTTACGACTACCAGCCCGGTGAAGAAGCAGGACTCAAGTCCGCGACTTTTGCCGTAAATGGCGAGTATGCCTTCGGGCTGCTGACCAGCGAAATCGGCGTGCACCGCCTGGTGCGCATTTCGCCCTTCGATCAAGCCAAGCGCCGCCATACTTCATTTGCCAGCGTGTACGTCTCGCCCGAAATCGATGACAGCATCGAAATCGTGATCAAGCCGGAAGAGTTGCGGGTGGACACCTATCGTTCCAGCGGGAAGGGCGGCCAGCACGTGAACACCACCGATTCCGCTGTGCGCATCACCCATATTCCCACCGGCCTGGTAGCCAGTTGCCAGAACGAGCGCTCGCAACACAAGAACCGCGAACGGGCCATGAGCATGCTGAAATCCAAGCTGTACGAATTCGAACTGGAGAAGCAGCGCGAAGTCACCCGCAAAATTGAAGACTCCAAGCTCGACATCGATTTCGGTTCGCAGATCCGTTCCTACGTCCTGCAGCCCTATCGCATGATCAAAGACCACCGCACAAAAATGGAGGTGGGCGACGTGGACCGGGTACTCGATGGCGACATCGATCCCTTTATCCGCGCCTACTTGCGCATGCGCCGGGGAGAGAAACAGGACGGCCACAAGCAAAATGGCAACAACTAGCGTAGGAAAAAACAGGAGGAGTTGGATGCTATGGCCCGCATGATCGACCTCATCCGCGCCTCCGCGGTGCCGGCGAACCTGATGCAGTCGGCGGCCAAGGGAGCGCTTTCCGTGCCTCCCCGGGAGATGATCGAGATTCTGGTGTATCTGGCGGTTCATAGCAAGATCTTCGGGGAGCAGGCGCAGCTCACACTCGCGGGATGGGACGAGACAGCATCGCGGGCTGCGGCCAGTGATCCCGCCACCCCCAGGGAAGTTCTCGAATATCTGATTTCGCCGAAAAACCTGAGGCCGGTGTTGCTTCCGGCCCTGCTCAACAACCCGTCAGTGTCGGAGGAATCATGGCTCGAACTGGCGCCGAGTGCCGGCCGCGACCTGGTCGAGGTCATGCTGAAGAGCGAAAGAATTACCCAGTCTCCCGGGATTCTGAACGCGCTGATGGCCAACCCCAACGCGAGCGGAATTCAGTCAGAGAACATCAGAAGCAAGATTGAACAGGCGACGCCAACTGCGAAGGAGCCCGAGGTGAAAGACCCTGAGGTGCATTCCTCGCCGGAAAGGATAGAGGCGGCGGCAGCCGAGGAAGTTTTCCAGGCGGCCTCCACTGACGAGGCCCCGGAAGCAGAAGAAGTGCTCGATGAAGGTGTTCTGGCCTATCTGGCTGAGCACGAGAGCGAGATCGCGGCCCAGACTGAACAGGTCTTCCAGCCGATCGGAGGCATCCACGAAGAGTTGCCGGGCGACGAACCGGCGGCCCAAGAAGCAGCCACCGTCACCGCATCAGCCGGAAAAGGGACCGGAGCAGCCGCCAAGAAGGCACCAATCAAGAAGACCCAGCTGAACCCGGCAGAGGAACGGGGCAGCGCCCTGCAGAAGATTGCCAAGCTTGACATCAAGGGACGGATTCAGCTGGCCATGAAAGGTACCAAGGAGGAACGGTCGCTGCTCATCCGTGATGGCACCAAAATCGTCGCCCTGGCGGTGCTGGAGTCGCCCAAAATCAGCGACGGCGAAGTGGAAAGATTCGCCACCCAAAAGAATGTGCTGGAGGCGGTGCTTCGCGGCATCCCCATGAAGCGGCGTTTCGCCAAGAATTACACCATCGTCCGCAATCTCGTGTTCAACCCGCGCACCCCTCTGGACCTTTCGCTTGGACTGATGAAAAACATGCTGGTAGGCGACCTTCGCAACCTCTCCAACAACAAAGAGATTTCAGATACGGTCCGCAAGCTGGCCACCAAGATGTTCAAGCAAAAGATCGACAGCAACAGCAGGCGCTGACAAAGCGCACGAGTCCTGGTGGGACTGGCTTTCCCGACAACCGGCGCACTACAATCGCTGTATGGCTTCCCGGCCGGAGTCGGATCCCATCGCTGACGTGCTCAAACGTTCCCGCACCATCGCGGTCGTGGGCCTCTCCAATAGTCCGCTGCGCCCCAGCCATGGAGTGTCCGCCTACATGCAGACGCAGGGTTACCGCATCATCCCGGTAAATCCGAACATCCACGGCTCACTGGGAGAGAAGGCTTACCCGTCGCTGCTTAAAGTCCCGGAGAAAATTGATATCGTCAACATCTTCCGCCGGCCTGAGTTTGTGGAGGAGGCGGTCGATCAGGCCATCCGGCTGAAGATCCCGGTGATCTGGATGCAGGAGGGCGTCGTCCACGAGAAAGCGGCACAGAAAGCCCAAGGGGCGGGCATCTTCGTGATCATGGACCGCTGCATTCTGAAAGAGCACAAAGCGCGCTTCGGGTGATTCCGGCACGACCTCACGAACGCCTCGAACCACCTAGGCCCGGACGCCCTCGTCCGGACGGGCGAGCGCAGCTCGCCGGTTCTTGTGCGCTCACAATCTGCGCTCGCGCATCGCGTTCCTGACGTACACACGAGCGAAGCTTTGCTCCGCCGGGCGGGTGTGGGCACCCGCCCCTACGGGTTTTGTGGTGGAACTGGCTCTTACGCCCGGACGAAAATTACCGTGGCGTCATCCTGCAAGCCCTGGCCATTGGCGAAGCTCCGGACGTCCGCGAGGATACTCTCGGCCGAGGCTTCGGGTCGCAACACATGGTCCCGCATACGCTCCGCGCCGTACTCCTCGTCGGACAGGCCGGTGGCTTCCGTAATTCCGTCGCTGTAGAAAACCAGTCGCGAACCATTAGACAGCTGCACGCGGCTTTCGGAGAATTCGCCAGTCCCCAGGCCCAGGGGCATGCCGCGTTCGCTGTCCAGAAAACGCGCGCCTTGTTCATCCACCAGCAGCGGCCGCAGGTGGCCGGCGCTGGAAAACGTCAGCTCCCGCGACGTCGGATTCAGCACGGCCAGCAGCATGGTGACGAACTTGCCGGAAGGAAAATCCTCCACCAGCAGGCGATTCAGGCGAGTAAGTACTTCGCCCGGGCCGCTACAGGTCTGGGTCAGGGAGCGCAGCATACCGCGAGTGGCAGACATCAGGAGGGCAGCCGCGGTCCCTTTTCCTGAAACGTCGGCCAGCACCAGGCCCCAGCAGCCATCGTCGAAGGAAATGAAATCGTACCAGTCGCCGCCCACTGCGCCCGCGGGAATCGACAGCCCGGAAATTGCGAATCCCGGGATGAAGGGTGAACTCTTGGGCAGCAACGCCTGCTGGATGGCACGCGCTTCGTGTGCCTCCTGGCTCATGCGTTCGCGCTCATGCCGTTCATGCTGAAAGCGCCGCGCATTGTGCACAGCGACGCCAACGTGATCGCACAGACTCTGCAACCAGCGCAGGTGCTCGCGGGTGAAGGCGTCCAGGTCATGATGCGAAGCCGTAAACACTCCCACCAGTTGACCATCCACAAGCAGAGGAATGGCCACTTCAGACAGCGTGGATTCCTCGCACCCGATGTAGTACGGGTCCTGGCGAACGTCCGGCGCATAACGCATCTGTCTGGTGGCAGCTACGTAGCCCACCATGCCTTCGGTACCCACTTTCAGTCTTGAACCCTTGCCATGAACGGTGCAGCCGTGGACACCGGCCATTACCAACTCCGCCCGCTCCTGGTCGTGCAAATAGATGTTGGTTTCCACGCAGCAGAAGGCCGCGGCCACATCGTCCACAATCTTGTTTATCAGCTCATCCAGGTCGAGGATGGACGTAATCTTCTGCGCCCATTTCTGCAATTTGACCAGATGCTCAACTTGATCGAGTTGTACGGGACGCACGGCGACCGGGTCCGGAACGATGGTTCTTGGGCTTGTAGCCATGGGATCCAGCCTCCTTACAGTACAGAAAGGGAAAGAACTTACACAGAGTCAGATGCGCTGGTCTAGGCGCCGGATTCTGTTTTAGGCGAGCGCGAAATGTGGCCGGAAGTGCCCTTTTGGGAGCGCCGCCGTTTGATCTCTTCCAGCCGCTCTCCAATGCGCTTTTCCAGCCCTTCGCTGGTGGGCTGATAGTAAACGCGGCCGGCCAGGTTGTCGGGTAGACACTGCATGTCAGCCACTTTGTCTTCCAGATCATGCGCATACTGGTAGCCCTGGCCATATCCCAGGCCCTTCATCAATCCCGTGGGCGCATTGCGCAAGTGAAGCGGGACGGGTTCGGCAGCGGTGCGCTCCACATCGCCCAGAATGGCGTCGTAGGCGGTGTACAGCGCGTTGGACTTGGGCGCTACCGACAAATACACCACGGCTTGCGCCAGGGCCAGGTTCCCCTCCGGCATGCCCAGAAAATCCACGGCATCACGGGCGACCATGCACTGCGAAAGCGCGTTGGGATCCGCCAGGCCGATGTCCTCCACCGCCATGCGCACCACCCGGCGCGCGATGTAGAGCGGGTCTTCGCCGGCCTCGAGCATTCGCCCTAGCCAGTACAGCGCCGCATCGGGATCGCTGTTACGCACCGACTTGTGCAGCGCCGAAATCAGGTTGTAGTGTTCCTCGCCAGCCTTGTCATAGCGCAAGATTCGTTTCTGCAGTGCGTCCTGGACCAGGTCGTCGGAAATTTCAGCGCCTGTCTCTTTGTGGTCGCGCCCGCGGGCCAGCGACGCGGCCACTTCCAGCACGTTGTAGGCACTGCGGGCGTCGCCGCTGGAATAGGCTGCGATTTTTTTGAGGACATCGTCGGAAGCATGTAATTTCATCGCGCCCAGACCGCGTTCTTCATCGCCCAGCGCCCGCTTGAGAAGCTCGACAATCTGTTCTTCAGTCAGCGGCTTGAGCACGTAAACCCGGCTACGGGAGAGCAGCGCGGAGATGATTTCGAATGAGGGATTCTCCGTGGTAGCGCCGATCAGGCGGATGTTGCCTTTCTCCACGTGGGGCAGAAACGCATCCTGCTGGGCCTTGTTGAAGCGGTGGATCTCATCAATAAAGACAATCGTGCGCGTGCCGTATTGCCGGGCGCGCTCGGCGTCGGCCATGACCTGCTTGATTTCCTTGATGCCGGTGAGAACGGCGGAAAATTCAACAAACTCGGCCTTGGTCAAACGCGCGGTGATTTGCGCCAGCGTGGTTTTGCCAGTACCGGGCGGCCCCCAGAAGATGAGCGAGCCGATGTCGTCGCGCTCAATCTGCGTGCGCAACGGCTTGCCAGGGCCGACCAGGTGCTCCTGGCCAACGAATTCATCCAGCGTGCGCGGCCGCATGCGGTCGGCCAGTGGGCGGGTGTGGTCGCCAGGGTGAGCATCGGGAATAGTTGGGAACAGACTCATGGAAAATCATCTTCACCACGGAGACACGGAGACACCGAGAAGAACTACGGAATTCATGACACAGGTTCGATTTCTCTGTGTCTCTGCGCCTCTGTGGTGATGAGCCTCATCGTCTTTGCCTCGCCGCTTCATACAACACGATACTCGTCGCCACCCCCACGTTCAGCGATTCCACCTGTGGCGCTTGCGGGATGGCCACAACCTGATCCATCTCTTTGATGAGATCGCGGGACAATCCTGCGCCTTCGCTGCCAATAAAAATAGCCAGGGGCCCGGAGAAGTCAGCTTGGTCGAGCGGCATGCCCTGGTGCGACGCCGTGCCTACCAGGCGAAGCCCGTGGGCTTTCATCGTACCCAGCGACTCCGACAGTTTCGCCCGTGCCAGCGGAAGCCGGAATACTGAACCTGCAGAGGCGCGCACAACTTTGGGATTGTACGGGCTGACCGTACCCCGTCCCAGCAAAATGCCACCGGCACCGAAGGCCTCGGCGGAACGCAGGATTGTCCCCAGGTTTCCCGGGTCCTGTACTCCAGCGACGGCCAGAATTGGCCCGGCCCGGGCCTTGGCGAACAAATCTTCCAGCGAAAATTCCTTCCAGCGCGCCAGCGCCGCCACGCCCTGGGGGGCGTCGCTGGGGACGGCGCTCGAAAACAGCTTGTCGGGCAGCAACAGGGTCTCCACCTGGGCGCCCAGTTGGGAAAGCAACTTTTCGGCCCTGGGGGTCGCAGATTCACTGAAGAAGACCGCGCGAAAGCGCAGGCCGCTGCGAATGGCTTCTTCCAGGATGCGGAAGCCTTCGATGGCGCAATAGCCGTCGGAAGTGAGCTCTCCCTGGGAAAAAGCCGCGCGCAGCTCTTTGACCAGCGGGTTGTGGCGTCCCTCGATACGGCGCAGCCGGGCATTTGGGACCCCGCCGCCGGTGACTGTGGTTTTCTTCATGTTCGCGCCAGTTCGCCCAGAATCATACCTGTTCCTCTCGGCTTTCTGCGCTTTCCCATGTTATGTTTAACCTTCGTGATTTCAACACCTGAGGCGGGAAGGGACCTGCAGTGCGTGTAGAAATTGTCAAGATCAACTGCGATAACCCGGAGGCGTCGCTGATCCGCTATGCGGCGGACCAGATTCGTGCCGGCGAAGTGCTGGGCATGCCGACCGATACTTTTTACGGGCTAGCGGCCGATCCATTTAACCTGCGCGCCGTGGACCGGGTGTATGACATCAAGTCGCGCTCGCGCCACAAGCCGCTGTCGCTGCTGATTGCGGACGTGGACCAGGCCGAGCAGCTGGCGCAAGAACTGACGGAGGAGTTTTACGCCCTGGCGCGCAGGTTCTGGCCGGGACCGCTCACCATCATCGTGAAAGCATCCTCGCGGCTGCCTCTCAAAGTGACGGCCAACACCGGCAACGTCGCCCTGCGCGTCCCCAAGGCCCCGATTCCACTCGCCGTGGTGCAGGCCGCACAGATTCCGATTACGGCCACCTCGGCCAACCTGAGCGGCGAATCGGAGTGCACCACCGCACTGGCGGTCCGCGATCAACTCCAGGACCGCATCGCGATCATTGTCGATGGCGGCACCTCACCCCGGGAAGTGGCCTCGACCATCATCGACCTCACCGACAAAGAGGCCCGCTGGCGCATCATGCGCGAAGGCGCCATCCCAGCCCAGGAGATCTCCGAGTTTTTCGCGCAAGGGTGAACGTGGCAGCGAACCGGCGTCGGCGAAGCCTCTGGCTATTGTGGGCGGTGGCGCTGGCTGCGACGGCAGTCGCGGCCTTCCTCGGAATCACCTGCATTCAGATCGTGAGCCAAGCCGACTTGCAGGAAGTTCATCCCTCTGACGCGATTGTCGTCTTCGGCGCGGCCGAGTATGCCGGACGCCCGTCGCCGGTCTTCCGCGCCCGGCTGGATCACGCTTACGATCTGTTCCAGCGCGGGACCGCGCCGGTGGTCATCACCACCGGAGGCTCGGGCGATGATCCCACGTTCAGCGAAGGCGGGGTGGGTCACGACTACCTGATGCACCGCGGCATTCCCGAGCCCAAGCTGATCGCTGAGACCCAGGGCTCCGATACCGCGTCCTCCGCTGAACGGGTGGCCGTCATCATGCGTACCAACCGGATGCGCAGTTGTGTGGCGGTCAGCGACGCCTACCACGTGTTCCGCATTCGCAAATTGCTGGAGCATGAAGGCGTGAAGGTATACGTAGCGCCTCGCCCCGATAGCCGCCCGCGGTCGGCCTGGCAACGTGCCCTGGCCGTATTGCGGGAAGCCGCCAGCTATAGCGCGTGGCGGCTGCACATTCCGGCGTAAGGAAGAACCGCGTAGGGGCGGGTGCCCTCACCGGCCCGGCCGGGCAACGCCCGGCAAGGTTTTCGGCTTCACCATCCGTAAACCAATGCGAGCTTCGCTCGTCCACCCGGGTCCTGAGCGAAGTCGAAGGAGGCGTCCGGGCCTACGTGGGTGGCGGCTGATCGTCTGTTTCTATCCCTGCCAGCCGCGCCGCCATTGCCGTTATGTCGCGTGCTGCGTCGGGGTGCGCCAGCTTGCGCGCAGCTGCACTCATGCGTTGCAGCCGGCCGGGATCGCCTAGCAGCGCCGCGATGGTATCGGCCAGCCACACCCGCTCCAGCTTCGTTTCTTCCACCACGACGGCAGCGCCCGCGCGCTCCAGAGCCTGGGCATTGACTCGCTGATGGTCATCCGCTGCGCGCGGGAAAGGCACAAAGACTGCCGGCTTGCCTGCCCCTGTGATTTCCGCGACCGTACTCGCGCCCGAGCGACACAGAATCAAATCCGCCCGGGCAAAGAAAGCCGGCATATCCGTGATGAAGGGAGAGACTTCAGCGGACACGCCTGCCTGCCGATATGCGGCCTGCGCGTCGCTGAAGCCACGCTCTCCCGTCTGGTGGATGATGTGGATATTCGGAATCTGCTTCATCAATTCCGGCAAACACTGGACCATGGCCTGGTTAATCGCATTCGCGCCCTGGCTTCCGCCGAAAACCAGCAATGTAGGATTGGCGCTTCCGGTGGCGCGCCCGGCGATCTGGAAAAATGCTTCGCGCACCGGCACCCCTGTGACTTCAGCGTTGCGGAAATATTCTGCTGTCTCCTCAAAATGAACTGCCGCGCCTGAAACCCATCTCGCCACCATGCGATTGGCAAAGCCGGGCACGACGTTGGGTTCGAATGCCAGGGTTGGAGTTCCCCTCAGAATGGCAGCCAGCATGGCCGGACCGGAGGCGTATCCGCCGACCCCGATCACAATATCGGGCTGGAACTCAGCCAGGATGCTGCGAGCGTGCCAGACCGCGCGGGGAAGATCACAGAGAGTCTTCAGCCGCGTCTTGAGGCTGACTTTATTCAAGGCGCCGACCTGGACCAGTCGCAGCGGGAATCCCGCCGCCGGCACCAGCCGGTTCTCGATGCCGCGTGCCGTGCCGATAAACAACACTTCCGCGCCGTACTGCTTCTGCAACTCGTGGGCAATGGCCAAGGCAGGAATTACGTGTCCACCGGTGCCGCCCCCCGCCAGAATTGCCCGCATGATGTGACTATAAACCGGAAGCAGCGGACGCCGACCACAGCGGGTTAACAGTTAAGGAGCGTGGCAAGAGCTGTCACACGTAGGCCCGGACGCCCTCCTTTGACTTCGCTCAGAACCGGGGCGGGCGAGCGAAGCTCGCCGGGGGGATCGTGGAAGCAAAACTCTGCCGGACTTTGCCCGGCTGGGCGGGTGAGAACACCCGCCCATACGTGGGTCGTGGTGGTGCTGGAGCCCACGTCGATATACTCAAACCATGAATAAGGAGAAACGCGATCGCGCACTCGGCATGGGACGGCGCATCACCCGCCGTGATTTTCTTAACGGCGTCGCTGTGGGGATTGGCGTCCTCGGCAGTGCTGGGTTGACGCGGTTGGTGTCAGCTGAGGAGGCGGGCCACTCTTCCCGCGGATTCTACCCGCCCGCACTGACGGGGATGAGAGGCAGTCAGCCGGGCGCCTTTGACGTCGCCCACGCCCTGCGCGATGGGACTTTTTGGCACACCGCCGGAAGCCCCGCCGACACAGGGGAAACCTACGATCTGATTATCGTGGGCGGGGGCATCAGCGGGCTGGCTGCCGCTTACTTCTACCGCAAACAGGCCGGCCCGAATTCGCGCATTCTCATCCTCGATAATCACGACGACTTCGGCGGACACGCCCGGCGCAACGAGTTTCGTGTGGGCAAGCGCCTCCTCCTGAGCAACGGCGGGACCCAGTCGATTGAGAATCCCGCAGAGTACAGCGAGGTCGCCAAGAGTGTTCTCAAAGATCTGGGGATTGAGACGAAGAAATTTTACAAGGCCTACGACCAGAAGCTCTACTCGCATCTGGGTACCGCTTGCTTCTTCGATCAGCAAACCTTCGGCGAAGATCGGCTGGTGCCTGGCATGGGCTCGCTCCCCTGGCCCGAGTTTCTCGACAAATCTCCGCTACCCGAAAAGGTGCGGCGTGAGATTGCACGGCTTTATACGGACAAGAAAGACTATTTGCCGGGTCTTTCGCGCCAGGAAAAGCGGGCTCGGCTGGCTAGGATCAGCTACGCCGCTTTCCTGACCGATATTTGCCGTGCCGACCCTGCCGTTCTGCGGTTCTTTCATAGCTATACCTACGATCTGTTTGCCGTGGGAATCGACGCCATCTCAGCCCTGGCGTGCTATGGGAATCCCGATGACTATGGGGCATACCAGTACGCGGGCTTCGACGGCATGGACCTGGGAGAGGCTGCGGGAGATGCAGAAGAGCCTTACATTTTTCATTTTCCCGATGGCAATGCCTCGGTGGCACGTCTGCTGCTCCGGTCACTGGTTCCGGGATGCATCCCCGGACACACGATGGAAGACATCGTCACCGCCCGGGCCGACTACGGCAAGCTGGATCAGCCTTCGTCTCCCATTCGCATTCGTCTGAACGCCACGGCGGCGCGGGTGCGTCATGTTGGCCCGTTGGAGTCGGCGAAAGAGGTTGAAGTCGCTTACGTAGAGAAGGGAAAGCTACAGAGCGCCAAGGGCAAGGCCTGCGTGCTGGCCTGCTACAACGGCATGGTTCCGTATCTCTGTACGGAGTTGCCCGAAACACAGAAAGAGGCCTTGCATTACGGCGTGAAGGAGCCCTTCATCTACACCCACGTTGCGATTCGCAAGTGGACGGCGTTTCACCGGCTGGGAATCCGGCAGATTATTTCGCCGGGGGGCTATCACTGCTTCACCATGCTGGATTTCCCCGTCAGCATGGGCGCGTACAAATTTCCCAGCCAGCCTCAGGAACCGATGGTGCTGTTCATGCTGCGCACGCCTTGCAAACCCGGCCTGCCGCGCCGCGACCAGTACCGCATGGGGCGGTTTGAACTGATCAACACGCCGTTTTCGACCTTTGAACGCAATATCCGGGACCAGTTGCAGCGCATGCTCTCCCCGGGCGGATTTGATGCTGCGCGCGACATTGCCGCCATTACCGTAAATCGCTGGGGGCACGGCTACGCGTATGAATACGATTCCTTCTCCGACCCGCACTGGGAGCCGGAGGAGCGTCCCTGCGTGATCGGCCGCCAGCAGTTTGGACGCATCTCGATCGCCAATTCGGACGCCGGCGCCAGCGCGTACACCAACGCAGCCATCGATCAGGCCTATCGCGCGGTGCAGGAACAGCTGAAAAGCTCATGAAATTGCCGCTGTCATCCTGAGCGGCTGCTTCGCAAGCGAAGCTGCCACTCCGCTCAGGATGACATTTTCAAAAAATGAAGGGCCTCAGTCGGTTTGCTTGGTAATGTTCAGCAGAACTCCTACGCAGGCCAGGGTTACGAACAGTGACGACCCTCCATAAGAAACGAAGGGCAGTGGGATTCCCTTCGTCGGCATGAGGCCCAACACCACGCTCATATTGATGAAGGCCTGCACCACCACCATGCTGGTGATCCCGACCGCCAGCAGACGTCCGAACATGTCCTGGGTGCGGAGCGCGGTGCGGACTCCACGCCACAGGAAAATTCCGAAAAGCAGCAATACCACCAGTGATCCCAGCAAACCCAACTCTTCGGCAGTCACGGCAAAAATAAAATCGGTGTGCGGTTCGGGCAGGTAAAAGAGTTTCTGCTTCCCTTCCATGAATCCCAGGCCGGTAATGCCTCCGGTGCTCACCGCAATCAGTGACTGAATCATGTGAAAGCCCTTGCCCTGCGGGTCCGAGTAGGGGTTGAGGAACGCCAGGATGCGGTCGCGGCGATAGGCAACGTGAAAAATCAGAAAGTAGAGTGGAAGCAACGACGCCAGGCCGGCGTATGCCAGCCAGCGCAAGTCGAGGCCGGCCACGAACAGGATGCAGGCGGTAATCGCGGCGCAGGCGATGGCCGTGCCCAGGTCGGGCTGAAACACGATCAGGCCCAGAAACATCAGCGTGGGCAGCACCGCGGGCAGCAGCGTGTTTCGCCAGTCATTCATGGCGTTGATACGGTTCTCCAGAAAGAATGCCAGGAAGAAAATGATTGCGACCTTGGCCACTTCCGACGGCTGGAAAGAAAACCCGCTGAAGTGAATCCAGCGGTGGGTGTGGTGGGCGCGGTCGAGAAAAAATACCGAGATCAACATCAGCGTGGTAAGGCCCAGCGTCGAAAACACGACCCCCGGATGCTTGTAGCGGCGGTAGTCAACCTTCATCGCGACCACCATGGCGGCGAGGCCGGCGGCGGCCCATCCTACCTGCCGCAACAGAAAGTAGTAACCCGAGCCATAACGCTCCTTGGCCATGACTGCAGACGCGCTGAATACCATCACCAATCCGACAAATACCAGAATCAGGGTAACGGTAAACAGCCAGCTATCGACACTGACGCGCTTGGCCATGGGGAATTCATTTCACCACGGCGGCACGGAGACGCGGAGGAGAATGTCTGTGAATTTTCCGGATGGTCTGTAACTATCTTGGTTCCTCTCCGGAACGTCGATGTCTAGGCCAGGGGCAGGGTGAACAGGAAGGTGGAACCGTGGTTGAGTTCGCTCTGGGCGCGAATCGAGCCGCCATGGGCCAGCACGATATGTTTGGCGATCGCCAACCCCAGCCCGGTCCCTCCAGATTCGCGGGAGCGTGCCTTGTCCACCCGGTAGAAGCGTTCGAACAGGCGAGCCAGGTGCTCGGAGGGAATGCCCGGACCGAAATCCTGGACGTAGAATTCGACCCCGCCCGCGACCGATCGTGCCCCCAAAATAACCCGTCCGCCCGACTGCGCATATTTCATGGCATTGTCGATAAGATTGGAAAAGACTTGATGAATGGCTTCGGGATCCGCGCCCACCCGGGCGACGGCATGGTCCTCGACGACCAGTTCGACGTTTTGTGTCCGCGCAATTTCGCGAAAGCTCTGTACCGCCTCTTGCAGCAGGTCCGCCGGGGCCGTGGGCTGAATGTCGAAACGCTGCTCGCCAGATTCCACCCGGGCCAGCGTAAGCAGGTCTTCGGTCAGGCGCGACATGCGCAACGCGCTCTTGCGGATGATCTCGAGAAACTCGCGGGTATGGCCGTTGCCGGGAGCACTGTCCAGCAGGGTTTCGGTATAGCCCTGAATGGAAGTGAGGGGGGTGCGCAATTCGTGCGAGACGTTGGCGATAAAATCGCGACGGGTCTTCTCCACCCGTTCCGTCTCGGTGAGGTCACGCAGCACCGCCACCGCACCGCCGCCGGGCATGGGCGCAGCCGTCACGTCGAAGGTCCGTCCCGGGACAATCGAGGCGGCCCGGCCGGTAAGTACTTTTCGCGCCCCACTCGCGCCCCGCACCGCGGTTAGAAAATCGGGATCGCGCACCGTCTCCACCAGGGGAGCGTTCTTGCGGGTGTGTTGCGGGACCAGTTTGTCCATGGCCTGGTTGGCCCACTGCACGCGGTCATCCGAGCTGATGGCTATGACCGCATCCTGCATGCTGTTGAGCAGTGTTTCCAGCTGGCGCTGACTGGTACGCAAGGCGGCAAAACTTTCTTCCAGATGCTGGGCAGCCTTGTCCAACGAGGCGGCAAGTTGTGCGAGTTCATCCGAAGACGAATCTTCGATCCGCGCCGTCAGGTCGCCGGCGGCGATACGATCGGCGAACTGCACCATGCGATTCAGACGACCAGCGGTGGACTGGGCGGCGAGAGCTGAGATGACGAGCGCCAACAGCAGCGCCAGCAGAGCGCCTTTCCAGGCCTGGGAAAGGCGGAAATCGAAGACCATCGCGGCGGCAATCACCAGAATGAAGGCAGCCAGCAACTTGAAGAATATCCGGTTCCTCACTTCGGGGCCTCGAAACGGTAGCCGGCTCCCCGCACCGTCTTGAGGTAGCGCGGGTTTTCGGCATCGGGCTCGATTTTTTCGCGAATGCGGCGCACATAAACATCCACCGAGCGGGGTGTGACGTAAGCGGTGTCGCGCCAGACCGAATCGAGCAGCTGGTCGCGGGTAAAAACACGGCCGATGTGGCGGGCAAAATGATCGAGCAAACGAAACTCGGTAGCCGTCGTACTCACCAGGTTGCCACCCACGGTTAGGGTCATCGCGCTGGGATCGATTTCGATTTCACCAATTTTTACCGGCGCCTGGGACAAGGGACGCTCGAACCGGCGTAGCACCGCCTTGACCCGCGCCACCAATTCACGCGGACTGAACGGTTTCGGGATGTAGTCATCGGCCCCCAGTTCCAGGCCCAGTATGCGATCCGCTTCTCCGCTCTTGGCAGTCAGGAAAATGACCGGGGTGGCCGCCAGCGCGGGGATCTGCCTGATCTGCCGGCACAATTCGAGGCCGTCCTTGCCTGGGACCATGATGTCGAGAATGAACAGGGCCGGGCGCTGGCGCTCGGAATCGCTGATGACTGTGTTTCCGGTGGAGAATACTTTCACGGCAAAGCCATCCGCTTCCAGATGGTGCCGCACCAGGCGGGAAATATCGGGATCGTCTTCGACCACAAAGATGCTGGGTTTCATGGAAGGTATTGTAGCGGGCGGGCCTGGGGGGAACCTAGTCTGGCGGCGGCCCACTTTCCTATACACGGGCGTCATGCCTTTCCTCAACACCATGTCCCTCCTCCAACATGGACGGCATCCTGAGAGACTTCCGTCGCGAAGGATCTGGCGAGTAGCCCGTCAGTCTTGAGATTTTGAGGACGCCGCAGTTTCGATGATCAGACTTCCTGATCGTTGTCTTCGGAAAGTAATGCCCGGGGGAACTACGGTGGTGGCGCTGTACTCCGCGATGATGGCGGGGCCGGAATATTTCCTGCCGGCTTGCAGGGTGTCGCGGGAATAGATTGCTCCCGCGAGCTTTTTTCCCGCGAAGAGTACGGGGGCAGACTCGTTTAGCACCTTGCCGGGCTTTGCCCGGCCAGGACGGGCGAGGGCGCCCGTCCCTACATGGCCTCGGGTCTCCTGGGACTTGATGGTGGCCCGCAAGCGTAGCGTCACCAGTTCCACATCGCGCGCAGGATAGTTGTAGCCATAGCGGCGCTGGTGCTGTTGACGGAAGTCCCCGACCAGGCTACGGGTGTAGGGAACGTTTAGTTCGAATCCCTGGCCCTGGTAGCGAACATCCACGCTGCGCTGGTAGCCGACGGCACCACTCCATTTCTCATCCCGAAAATCTTTTTCGGCGCGGCGGCGCAGAGTTGCGAACTCGTGTTCCATCTGCTCGATTGGAAGCTTGTCAGAAACCCGCCAGAGCACGGTGCGGGAATAATCTTTCACCACGTCGCTGACCAGAATTCCAAAAGCGGAGAGTGCTCCGGGCAGGGCCGGAACAATGACTCGCGGGATGCTGAGCGCTTCCGCCAGTTCGCAGGCGTGAAGCCCGCCCGCACCGCCAAAGGCGACCAGAGCGAACTCGCGCGGATCGTAACCGCGCTCGATGGAGACCACGCGTATGGCCTTCTCCATGGTGGCGTTGACCACACGGATGATTCCCGCAGCGAATTGTTCCGGAGTAAGCTTTGGCCCATTCTGCTTGAGCCATTCGGCGACTAGGCGGCGCGTGCGCTCGAAATCGAGAGTGAAGTCTCCTCCCAGAAAGCGCTGTGGCTGCAGCCGGCCGAGCAGCAGATTGGCATCCGTCACCGTGGGCTGTGTGCCCCGGCCATAACAGATCGGGCCGGGATCGGCTCCGGCAGATTCGGGGCCGACGCGCAGCGCTCCGCCGGCGTCGAAACGGGCGATAGAGCCTCCGCCGGCGCCGACGGTATGGATGTCGAGCATGGGCACGCCGATGGGGAAGCCGGCGACCTCGCCCTGGCTGCTGGCGCGGGCTTCGTGGTCAACCAGCGCAACGTCGGTCGAAGTGCCTCCCATGTCAAAGGAGATGATCCGGTCGTATCCGCTGCGGCGCGCCTGGGCAGCGGCACCCACGACTCCCCCCGCCGGCCCGGAGAGCACGGTGCGCACCGGTTCTCGCGCGGCCGCACTGAGCGCGGTGATTCCGCCACTCGATTGCATGACGAAGATGCGCGCCCGCGCCCGGCGATCAAGGTTCTCGAGATAACGCTGCATGACGGGCTGCAGATACGCGTTCACCACGACGGTACTGGTGCGATCGTATTCGCGAAATTCCGGAAGGATCTGGTGCGAGATCGAGAGCGGTACACCGAGCTTATGCAGAGCCTGGGCGACGGCAATCTCCGTCTTCGTGTTAGCGAACGAAAACAGCAATGAGATGGCAATGGACTCGGGATGTTTCTGGCGAATTCTGGTGGACAGGGATTGCAGGTCTTGTGGTGATGGGGCCTGCAGTATCTTGCCGTCGCTGGCAGTGCGCTCTTCCACGCCAAAGCGCAAGTTCGCCGGCACTAGGGGTTCCACGCGATCAAAGAAGAGATCGTAGAGCTTGGGACGGGCCTGGCGGCCGATCTCGATGGCGTCTTCAAAGCCCGCGGTGGTGACTAGCGCCACACTTGCGCCCTTGCGCTGCAGCAACGTGTTCGTGCCCACGGTGGTGCCATGTAGAAGTACAGCTGAATCGTGCGTTCCGATCTTCTCCAGCGCTTCGACAATGGCCTGCGAAGGGTCGGCCGGCGTGGAGAAAACTTTGAGCATGCGCACCTGCCCGCGCTCCACCCAGACACAGTCGGTGAAGGTGCCGCCGGTGTCGATGGCAATGTGCAGGGGCTGAGTTCCGCGGCGAGATGGCATGGAAGTCAAAGCGGAAGGGTAACATTTCGGAGTGCGACGATGTTTGATCTCGAACTGGAAAACTCGCGGGCGGGGTGCCCGCGCCGCACAGGCAGCGTCTCCCTAAAGCTTTCTAGGTCTTGTTCGTGAACGCCAGCGTCAGTAAGGTTTTCTGTTCCACCTCATGAGCCTTGGCTGATCCGGTGGCGGGACTGGCGCTGGCGGAACGCTTCACTGACAGGACGGCCCGCTCGCCGGCAATGCGCCGCAAGCGCGGCAGCACGTAGAACAGCGCGCCCATGTTGGCCGGCTCTTCCTGCACCCAGACCAGTTCTCGCGCCGAGGGAAATTGTCCGATCGCCGCTTCCAGTTCTTTCTCCGGGAATGGGTACAACTGTTCGACCGAAACGATCGCGGTCGCCTGGTCGTTCCTCTTCTTGCGTTCGGCGCGCAACTCGTGACCGATTTTTCCGGTGCAGATCAGGATGCGGGTCGCGTCGCTGACTTGCGTATCGGGCAACACGGTCAGAAAGCGCTGGTGGGTGAAGTCCTCGATCGGAGATGACGCGTCGGGATGGCGCAGCATGCTCTTCGGCGTAAACACTACCAGCGGCTTGCGCCAGTGACGCAGGGCCTGGCGGCGCAGCAGATGAAAATACTGCGCTGCATTCGAAGGCTGGCAAATCTGGAAATTGTCGCGGGCCGCGAGTTGCAGAAAGCGCTCTGGACGGGCACTCGAATGTTCCGGCCCCTGGCCTTCGTGGCCATGGGGAAGAAGCAACACCACTCCCGAGAGCAGCCCCCATTTATCTTCGCCCGCGCTGACGAATTGATCGATCACCGCCTGTGCCACGTTGGCAAAGTCGCCAAACTGCGCTTCCCACATCACCAGGGTTTCGGGATAGTCCCGGCTGTAGCCATATTCAAATCCCAGTACGCCCGCCTCGGATAGCGATGAGTTGTAAATCTGGCAGCGCGCCTGGCCCTCGGCAATATGCTCCAGCGGAACGTACTCCTGCTCGTTTTCGATGTCGAGCAGCACCGAGTGACGCTGGTTAAAGGTTCCGCGGCGAGTGTCCTGCCCGGTCAGGCGCACGGGAACCCCGGCCTTCACCAGGCCTCCGATCGCGAGCGCCTCGGCCATACCGTAGTCCACCAGGCGCTTCCCCGCGCCCATCTCGGCCCGCTGTTCCAGCAGCTTCTTGACCTTGGGATGAATGTGGAAGTCCGCGGGATAGGTCGTGAGCCCGGCGGTGATTTCACTCAGTTCTTCCGCCGAGAGGCCGGTGTCCACTTCATATTCAGGCTTGTAGCGACCGCCTTTGTAATCATTCCAGTAGCTGGGCAACTCGCGCAGCAGCGGCTTCTTGCGAATGCCTTTCGCTTTTTTCTGCGCTGCTTCCAGTTCTTCCCGGACCCTGGTCATCCGTTCCTGGACGTTCTCCACCCCGATGTCTTCGGCGTAAATCTCCCACAGCGGAGGATGGTCCTTGATCGCCTTATAGAGCAGCGGCTGGGTCACGGTGGGGTCATCGACTTCGCTGTGACCATGGCGCCGGTAGCCGATCAGGTCCACCACCACGTCCCCCTTCCAGGTGTAGCGATACTCCAGCGCCAGCCGGCCCACCCGTACGACCGCGTCCACGTCTTCCGCATTCACGTGAAAAATGGGGATCGACTGGCGGCGCGCCAACTGGGCGGAAAAGCGCGACGAGTGCTCCTCGCTGTACAGCGTGGTGAAGCCGAGCAGATTGTTGGCGATGATGTGCACCGTTCCGCCCACGGTGTAGCCCTTCAGGTCGGACAGATTCAGGGTTTCGGCCACGATACCCTGCCCCGCGAAGGCGGCGTCGCCGTGGACCAGCAAAGGCAGGAATTTCTGGATACCTTCTTCGCCCGCGCGGTCCTGCTTGGCTCGGGTTCGGCCTACCGTCACCGGATCCACCGCCTCAAGATGGCTGGGATTTGAAACCAGATGAATATTGATTTTCGTCCCCGAGCGGGTGACATATTCGCCAGTCGCGCCCATGTGATATTTCACGTCGCCACTGCCCAGAACGCTGCGCGGGTCCACGTCCTCAAATCCGGCAAAGACTTCTTCCGCCGGCCGTTTAGCCACTTGCACAATTACATTGAGGCGGCCACGGTGGCTCATGCCCATCACGAGATTGACCGCACCGCGCTGGCCGGCCGCGTCCAGAATTTCATCCACCAGGGGGAGCAATGCGGTCACACCTTCAAGAGAAAAGCGCTTGGTGCCGAGGTAGCGCTGCTGCAGTACCTGCTCGAACAGGTCGGCCCGGATTAGCAGATCGAGCACCCGTTCCTGGTCCACGGCGGTCTGGGGCCCTTCCATGCGCTCCTGAATCCAGCGCCGCCGCTCAGGGTCGGTAATGTGCATGAACTCGGCGCCCACGGTGCCGCAGTACAGGCGGCGCGCTTCCTCGGCGAGTTCGCCCTCGATCCGCAAGCTGGGATGCGACACCGGCGGCAGAAATCCCAGCGGATCGAGATCGGCTTCCAGATAGCCATAGTGACGGAAAGGCTCGAAGACGCGCTCCCGTTCGTTGTTGGGAGCTTCCAGCACCGCGGCGGCGGCGGATTGACTGCCAGTTTTGGATCGGGTTGCCATAGGTCTATTACTAGAATAACGGATGCGACTGGATGCATGCTGGATTCGGCTCCGCCGAGCAACCGGAGTGACTACTCCGCTGGCCCGGCCGTCCGCGGAAGCGGTCTCATGAGCAAACCATTCAACAGGATTGTGATCACTGAAGCCGCCAGAGTGGCATGGTAGATGTCGTCGGTAACCAACTGGGCATCGCGGGCCACCCGCACCAGAACGTAGGAAAATTCGCCGATCTGGGTGAGTCCCAGCCCGACCAGGAGCGCGGTTCGCGGAGGATAACGAAATAGCCAGACGATCAGGGCCCAGATGGCAAACTTCCCCACCATGGTCATCATCACAATCGCTCCCCACAGCGCAGGCCTGGAGATCAGGATGCGTGGGTCCACCAACGCTCCGATAGTGACGAAGAACAACGCCACAAACGCGTCGCGCAGGGGCGAGAGTTTGTCCAGCATCTTGTGGGTTGTGCCCGACTCGCTGACGATCAGGCCAGCCAGAAACGCACCCAGCGCCAGAGACAGTCCCACTGCCTGGGTCATGGCGGCGGTGGCAAAGCCCACCGCCAGCACTACCAGCACGTAGAGCTCTTCGTTTCCGGCCCGATCCACCCGTTTCATCAACGGCGGCACCAGCTTCGCGGCCACGAACATGACCGGCGTAAGAATCAGCAGGGCTTTGCCCACCGCGATCCCAAGGGAAAGAAAATGGCTTCCCGTAAGATTGTTTAGGGACGGCAGCAGGACAGTCAGGACCACAACAGCCAGGTCTTCGACCAGAGTGATGCCGATCATGACATGGCCGTGGGTCGAGCGCAGTTCGCCCCGGTCAGCCAACAGCCGGGAGAGCACCATGGTGCTAGCCACCGAAACGATAGCGCCCACCGCAATTCCCTGAGTAGTACTCCAGCCCATCAGCCGTCCCACGCCAACACCCAGGCCGATCGAGAGTAATATGCCCAGCGGCGCTCCGAAAATTGCTACCCACTTCACTTGCAGAAGCTCGCTGAAGGAAAACTCCAGGCCAATTGAGTACATCAGGAGGATGACGCCAATCTCGGCCAGCACTTCGAACTGGTGGACTTCGGAAAGGGTCGGACCGGGAGTAAAGGGTCCGATCAGAAATCCGCCCAGAACGTATCCCAGGATCAACGGCTGCCGCAGTAGTCTGGCCACGCTGCCGCCCACAACCGCGGCGCCGAAGACGTAGGCGAGGTCCCGAAAGAAAGTGGTTTCGATAGCCATCCGCAAACCCGGTTAGGAACCCCTAGTCTAACTGACAGGATTTGGCGTGGCACGAGGAGCGCCTTCGGCAGTCAAACTCCCGGGGAAAATCAGAAGGTTCTGGTCCATCCCGCAATTCAGTCGCAGACGGGCGCCGATCCTGGTTCCGTGCACCGCGCCCTTTCCCGAAGTTGCACCTCTCCCAATTTGACCTTCCCGCGTCGCCTGGCTTCGATGGCCGGCCCTCGTCTCGCTATTTCGGAAGCCCCCGCCTCCGATGTAGCAAGTAGAAGCCCTCACGAGTCCTCCATGCAAAGTACGGAAGAATCCGCCATCAGCATTCCGCCGATGCAGTTATTACTGGTCGGCGACAACGACGACTTCAGCTATTTGCGCGCGACCTCCTGAGGCGGACCGGGGAAAGGAAAGTGAGCCTGCACCACGCCAATTCTCCCGAAGAAGCGCTGCTGTGCTTGCGAGAGTCCACCTACGATCTCTTGTTATGCGAGTACAAATCGGAAGATGGCGCGGCCTTGCGCCTGCTGCACGAGTTGCGCCTTCACCATCCCGGCGCGCCTGCGATTTTTCTCAGCGATCACATGGATGAAACCGCGGTGG
Organism: Terriglobia bacterium; assembly: GCA_963803605.1. GTDB lineage: Bacteria > Acidobacteriota > Terriglobia > Terriglobales > Acidobacteriaceae > JAIQFF01. The sequence goes on along the minus strand of CAWDNG010000012.1, from coordinate 153,193 downwards.
AGAAGGCACTGAACGCGGATGGCAAAGACTTCACTGCGCTTTCTATGAGCGATAGGCCCGCAATCCCCGGCACGATCCGCTCCGCCATCGACGTGTATCGCAAGGAACGGCAACGCCAAAAGGCGGAGGACACACTGCGCAAACTATGGCGCGCAGTCGAGCAATCGGCGGACCTGGTCATGATCACCGATCGCGAGGGCGTGATCGAGTATGTGAACCCGGCCTTCGAAACCGTCTCCGGCTACTCTCCCGGAGAATTGATGGGCAAGACGCCCCGGGTCCTGAAATCCGGCCAGCAGGCGTCTGAGATCGATAAGGAATTGTGGCAGACCATTCTCTCGGGCAACGTATTCCACTGCACCGTGGTGAATCGCAAAAAGAACGGAGATGTCTTCGTCGCCGAGAAGACCATTACTCCTCTGCGTGACGGGGAAGGCCGAATCACACACTTTATCTCCAATGATCGGGACCTCACGGAGCGCAGGCGGCTGGAAACTCAGCTCCAGCAGGCGCAGAAGATGGACGCGATCGGCAGACTGGCCGGTGGAGTAGCACATGACTTCAACAACCTGCTGATGGTCATCAGTTCCTACGCCGAGCTGATGATGGACTCCCTGGCGCCCGAGCATCCCCTACGCCGCAATGTCGATGAGATTCAGAAAGCCCCCCGCAGCAGCGGCCGACCTGACCCGGCAATTGCTGGCTTTCGGACGCAAGCAGATGCAAACCCTGCAACTGCTCGACCTGAACGTGATCATCGAGGACATCAACAAGATGCTGCCTCGCCTCATTGGTGAAGATATTGAACTGGTGTTCGTTCCCGGGGAGAAACTAGGCAGGGTGAAAGCCGATCCGGTCCAGATTGAGCAGATTGTTATGAACCTCGTGGCCAACGCCCGCGACGCCATGCCCAAGGGCGGCAGGCTGCTCATTGAAACCACCAGCCTGCAACTGGACGACGCCTATGTCCAGGAGTATTCGATCGTCCCGCCGGGCCCGTATGTTCTGCTGATCGTGAGCGATTCCGGATCGGGTATCGCCCCCGAACATCTGTCACATATTTTCGAGCCCTTCTACACTACCAAAGAGGAAGGCAAAGGCACCGGTCTCAGGCTGGCCACGGTGTACGGCATCGTGAAACAGAACAGCGGATTCATCTGGGTTTATAGCGAACGCGGCATGGGAACCACCTTCAAGATTTATTTGCCCCAGGCGGGGCAAGCCAGGCTTGTGCCGCAGCCTTCTTCCCTGCCGGTCGAACGCTCTCCGGGAGGCTGCGAGACCTTGCTGCTGGCCGAGGATGAAGCGGCCGTGCGGCGATCCACGCGGGAATTTCTCCGCTTGAGCGGCTATATCGTCCTGGAGGCAAAGAATGGCACTGAAGCGGTGGCCCTGGCAAGATCGTACAACGGGGTCATCGATTTGATGATTACGGACGTAGTCATGCCCCAGATGGGGGGAGCGCGACTGGCGGGAGAGCTGGCATCAGACCGGCCGGGCATGAAAGTCCTCTTCGTCTCTGGATATGCCGAGACCACCTTCCAGCACCACGGGACGATTGACGTAACTACGCGCTTCCTGCAAAAACCTTTCTCCCTGAAGACCCTGGCCCGCAAAATCCGGGAAGTCCTCGACGAAGCCAAACCCGCCCTCGCCGCAGCAGCCGGCGTCTAGCCTTTGCGACCTTGGCGAAATCCTTTGCGCCCTTCGCGGTAAAAGATTTCTGGACGTGCCGGCCGCGAACTATTTCCTGCAACTCCATCCCTCGTATAATTGCCTGCCGGATCCCCAATGAACCTGCCCGCTGCGCTCATCCCTGGCCTCAGAAAGTCAACGCCGTGACGGCTGCGACGATGCTACGGCATGTACTGCTCGGAGTCGCGCTCCTGGGCATCTTCAGTTCTACAATTTTTCTGTTGATGGTCCTGATGGCGGCGATCCGATGGCGTCGCGGCGCGCGCGCAGCCCGGCAGGAAGCCGCTGCGACTCCACTGTCTTCCCTGCCCGCTGTTACCATTTTCAAGCCAGTACACGGCATGGAAGCCGAACTGGAAGAAAACCTGGAAAGCTTCTTCCAGCAGGATTACCCCGCCTTCGAGGTCTTGCTGGGGGCCCGGGATGCCAGTGACGCGGGCCTGCGACTCGCGGAGAAAATTCGCCGGCGATATCCGCAAGTGAAGAGCCGGATCGTGGTGTCGGGCCCGCCCACCTGGCCCAACGCCAAAGTTTTTTCCCTGAGCAAGATGATTCCGGACTCGACTTGCGATTACTTCGTTATCAGTGACAGCGATGTGCGGGTCCAGCCTGACTTCCTGCGCAATGTGATTCCGGCCCTGCTCAATCCTAAAATCGGCCTTGTGACCTGCCCCTACCGCGGCGTGACCGCGGGCGATTTCTGGTCAACCCTGGAAGCATTGGGAATGTCGGTCGAGATGCCCTCGGGAGTCATGGTGGCGGACCTGCTGGAGGGCATCCGCTTCGCTCTCGGTCCGGCTGTTGCCCTGCGCCGCGACGCGCTCGAGAAGATTGGCGGCATCGCCGCCACAGCAGACTACTATTCGGACGATTTCGTCCTGGGCAACCTGATCTGGGCGGCTGGTTACAAAGTCATTTTTTCTCATCACATCATCCAGCACGTGCTCACACCACGCTCTTTGAAGCGCACTCTGGGCGACCAGTTGCGCTGGATGAAGAGCACCCGCTTTTCGCGCCCGCTAGGGCATGTCGGGACGGGCCTCACTTATGCCATGCCCTTTGGGATTTTGGGGCTGATGGCCGCAATGGCGCTGGGCCATGCAGCGCTGGGAGTCGCACTATTGGCGGCGGCCTTTGTGAACCGGGTCGTACAGTCAATCGCCGTAGGATGGGGAACCATCGGCGACCGGCGCGCGCTGTACCTCTCGTGGCTCTATCCTGTTCGTGATTTACTCGGTTTCTTTACCTGGCTGGGCAGCTTCAGCAGCCGCACTTTCTTCTGGCGCGGAGAAACTTACCGATTCAGCAAAGGCGGGAGAATCATTCCACAAAATCGGGCCGCAGAGAGTGCAGTGGGAGGGAAGCTATGACTCACCCCCTCGGAAGCATGTCAATTTGAAGAAGTCGATTATGAGCGCTGCGTCGCAACAAACCACAAGGAAGAACGACACCACGAACAGGGAGGTTATCGCTACTGCATTGAAGTCATGGTAAAGGCGCAGAGTCCGAAACCCTTGCGAGAGGAACAGGACACCCACTGGAATCACCCAAGCACTCAGAGACAAGGCGCTTACCAACATTAGCCCAAGGCCGGCGCGCGGAAAGCGCGGTTGCGCGATTGCACTCAGAATCAAGAGGATTGGTACGATCGCGATCAAAACAGTAATACTCACGGAGCCGATGACTGCCGTGAGACATCCTGTCGCGATGGCCAACCAGCGCGTCCTGCGAGGAATTATCCAGGTTCGGCTCTTAGGCTCATTGATTTCCACGATTTCCTCCGAATGATCGTGGCCTGCCAATTTTCAATATGTGACTAAAACACGCACGACGCTCTACCCGATCCGCGCGAGCTTCCCGTCCTTCAACGTAAAGGAATCCCCTCGCCAGACCACCTTGCGCCCGACGAGGCTGGCGAACCAGACGAGCAATGCAACGAAGTCTCGGAGTGGCAACAAGGCCAAGAACCCCCACACCTGGCGGTCGCGCAGGACTGACCATCCCACTACCAGGGCCACGGCGAATCGCAAGGCCAGGGCCACGGCCAGCAGAGCCCACGCCCAGAAAACACCATGGCTTAAAATCACCGCCAATACCGCCCAGGGGAGTCCGAACGTTAGCACGAGCCCGAGATATCCCCAGCGCCGTGAATCACGCACGGTGCGTCCCCAGCGAAGTTGGTGATCGAAAAATTCGCGCAGCGTGTAGGCGGGGAGAAATGTTTCGACCGCCACATCGGACAGGCTGACCTTTAATCCGTGCGCTGCGATCCTCTTGCCGATTTCGTAATCGTCTCCCAGATAATCAACCAACGCCTCGAAACCACCAATGGCTTCGAGGTCGCGGCGCCGGAAGACCAGCGTGGAACCCAACCCAAAACGAATTCCACCTTCGAGTTGCTGCGCCGCCAGCACACCCGCGGCAAAATCCGTGCCGATGCCCAGCGCTTCCAGCCGTGAACCCAGAGTCGGACTCGCAGTGCCGCGATAAAGACAGGTCACCAGCCCGGTTCGATTGTCCTCCAGGGGCGACAGCACCCTCCGCAAGTAATCGGATTCAACCCGAATATCACCGTCGTTGACCAGAATATTTTCGTACCGCGCCTGCCGCAGCATCTGCGCCAGATTGCTGACCTTGGTGTTCGACCCGAGGTTCTCCGAACAGACCATCGCACGGATTGCGCACTGCGGAAACTCCAGTTTCAATCTTTCGACCAGTTGCAGGGCCGGATCGGCAGGATCGCTGACCCCGAAAATGATTTCGTATTCCGGATAGTCCTGCAGGCAGTGACTGCGAAAGCTCTCATACATCTCGGGATCGGTCCCCTTAAGGGGTTTGAGAACGGAAACCGGTGGTGTTGGCAGGGCGGGGCGGGCGCGCCCGCCCGCGGCCTTTCGCTCGCCGAGAAACCGAGCCGCGCTATACAGGCAGACCAGGTAATAAGCCATGCTGCAGCCGGCTAGCGCCCCGGCAGCAATCGAAGCGAGGGCAACAATGCGATGAATCACCCGTGGATTTCCTTCGTGTACCTTAGCATCACTGGTCGGTTTCAGATTGAAGATTTCAGATCTCAGATTCTAGATCTCAGTTCTCATATCAGTTCAGGCAAAGCTGGTGCCATCCGCAATCACAACTCTTCCATCTGAAATCGCACACTAAGGTACAGGAAGGAGAGCTACTCGTAGCGCAGCGATTCGATGGGATCTAGATTCGCGGCTTTCCATGCCGGATAAATGCCAAACAGCAGGCCTTCGGCCGCGGCCGAACCCAATCCGAAGGCGGCCCAGAAGAATGACATCCGGGCGGGCAGCGAACTCCAGATGGCCGGAATCGTCCAAGTGATGATCGCCCCCAGCAGCACGCCCAGTACCCCACCCATCGCGGTCAAGGTAATGGCTTCCAGCGTGAATTGCAGCAGGATGTCACGTTTGCGCGCACCGATGGCCTTGCGCACTCCGATCTCCCGTGTCCGCTCCGTCACCGAAACCAGCATGATGTTCATCACCCCGACGCCGCCCACGATCAGGCCCACGCTGGAAACGGCGAACATGAAGATGAACACGGCGCCCGTGACCTGGTTCCATACGTCGGAAAGCGAGTCTTGAGTAAACACCGCAAAGTTGTCGGGCTTGTCCGCTGAGACTTTGCGGCGCCGGCGCAGCAGCTCGCGGATCTCGTCGATGGCCTTCGGCATATCGTCGTGCGACGTGGCTTTGACGCTGATCCAGAATTGCTTCAGCTCGGGATGCAGCTTGCGAAACGTGGCCAACGGGAAATACACGATGTTGTCATCTGGATTCTTGCCTCCCGCAAACACGCTCTTGCGTTTTGCGGCCACCCCAATCACGGTGAATAGCTGGCCATCAATATTAATTTCCTTCCCCAGGGCTCCTTCGTTGGGGAACAGCTCTTCCGCAGTATCTGACCCGAGGACGATCACCGGGGAATGATGTTCTTCATCAATTTCGTTCATCCAGCGCCCGGCTGCGATGTCTAGATCGAAGACATCCTTCCAGGTACCAGTATCTCCTTCCAGAATCGTGTTTTTGACTTTACGGCCGTTGTATTTGACCTCGTAAGTGCCGGTGCCGAATTCCTGACGAAAATAGCGCAACCCGGTGGTAGCAATCTTTACGTGCGGTAATTGCTGCACCGCTTGAAAATCGTCGAACGTGAGCTCTTTGCGGGTCCGTATTTCTTCCGTAGGCCGGCCGAAAGTCAGAGGTTGGTGGTAGGCAAAGACGATGTTAGAACCCAGGCTGCTGATGACCTGACTGACGTTGTCGTTGAGCCCACGCACCACGGATGAAATACCGATGACGACGGCAACCCCGATGACGATGCCGAGCACGGTCAGGGCCGACCGCATCTTGTTGGTACGGATGGTGTCCAGCGCCATCTCGACCACCTCGCCGTAGTGGCTTCTACGCAGCATGGGAATCTGGCTTCTAGTTTCCGGTCTCCAGTTTCTGGTTTTGAAACCAGAAACAGGGAACTGGAAACTGGTTTTCTACAGTTCAAACCTCAAGGCCGCGATCGGATCGAGCATCGCCGCCCTTCTGGCCGGGTACACGCCGAAGAACACGCCCACACTGGCCGAGACCAGCAGGCCGGCGGCCACCGCCCACAGCTTGATTTCAGAGGGCATGCCGATGACGGCCGTGATGCCCTTGGCAAAGACAACGCCGAACAGCACGCCCAGCAGGCCGCCCACCAGCGCCATGGTCGCGGACTCGATCAGAAACTGCAGCAGCACGTCCTGGCGGCGCGCTCCCATCGCTTTTCGAATGCCGATCTCGCGCGTTCGCTCGGTCACCGATACCAGCATGATGTTCATGATCACGATGCCGCCCACCACCAGCGAAATCGCGGCAATGGCGATCATGGCAATGAAAAATGTTCCGCTCAGGTTCGACCAGATACTCAGGAAACTGGCATTGGTCTCAGCCGCAAAGCTGTCCGGTCGTCCCGGGAAATCATGGCGGCGTGCCCGCAGAACGGCGCGGGCCTCGTCGATGGCGGCTTCCAGTTCCGTGCCTACGCCGTTCGCCTTGCCGGAAATACGAATGCTGGTGTGCGATCCGAACTGCTTTAAATAGGTAGTGATCGGGATGGCCACGTAATTGTCCCGGCTCTGGCCCAGCGTGGTTCCCTGCTTCTTGCCCACGCCGATGATCCGGTACACCTCACCTTCGACGCGAATCTCCTTGCCCAGCGGATCGACGGTGGGGAAAAAGCTGTCCACCACGTCGGTCCCGATTACGCCTACCTGGGAACGATTCTCCTCATCGCTTTCATTCACCATGCGGCCCGAGGTGAGATCGAGATCAAGAATCGGGGCCATGGACGGTGTCAGCCCGCGGATCCAGGTGTCGGTAAGGGACTGTTCCTCGTATCTCACGTGGCCGGAGGTGTTAATGGCAGAAGCCCCGATCATGGCGCAGTGCTTGCAGGACTCCAGCACCGCCTGATAGTCCTCCATGGTCAGGTCTTTGCGCTTTTGACCTTCGAGCAACTGGTCCACGTTGGTGATTACCGGAGTGACTTTGCTGATGATGAAAACGTCGGCGCCCAGATTGAAAATCTTCTCCGCCACGTAGCCATTGATTCCGTTGACGAAGGTGACCACGGCGATTACAGCCGCTACGCCGATCACCACTCCCAGCAGAGTCAGCGCGGAACGAAGCTTGTTCGCCCACAGCGACAAGAGCGCAATGCGGATGGCTTCCAAGGTGGTCATGGGGGGCAGTCGTCAGTCTTCAGTCGTCAGTCGAAAGTCGAAAGTCGTCAGGCGCTTTCAACGACAAGCGTGCATCAAGTCTAGCAGTTTAGGCGGCAAGGCTGAATCGCAACGCTTTTCGAAGGCGATCTCTGACCCGACCCAAGCACGCACATAACATTCGAGGCATGTGATAAGGTTCCTACCGCAATTCTGCAGGAGGATCGCCATGATCAGGACCATCGGCCTTCTTATATGTCTTTCGGCGTTAGCTCTCGGACAGCAGAACAGTCCTCTGGATGGACTGGCCAATCTGAGCGATGCGGTTTCGAAGCGAGCGTCCAGCGCGGACCGTTCCGGCGGCAACGCGGACTGGGTTGCAGTGAAGGCCGGTTCTACCGCCACCCTCGCGGATATCAAGGGCGCCGGTTCGATCCGGCATATCTGGTTCACCATTAACTCGCCCAGTCCGTATCATCTGCGCGAACTGGTGCTGCGCATGTACTGGGACGGCGAAGCCGACCCCAGCGTCGAAGTACCGATTGGCGACTTCTTCGGAACCGGCTTCGAAATGGGCGATGAGGGCCAGAAGTACCATTCCTGGTGGTCTCTGCCCATCACCGTTCAGGATCGCGCTCTGAACTGCAACTTCGAGATGCCGTTTGGCAATGGCGCCCGCATCACCGTGACCAATGACGGAACGCAGGACGTGCGGAATCTCTACTTCCACGTTGACTATCAGGAGTACCGTGATGCGCAGGTGGTGTCGAACCAGGGGCGGTTTCACGCCCAGTGGAGGCACGAACTCACCGGCGCCGTGCCCGAATCAGAGTCCGGCGGCAAGAATGTGGATGGCAAAAATAACTACCTGTTCATGGAGGCCAACGGCAAGGGCCAATACCTGGGAACCATCCTGAATGTGTTCGGGCTTTCGACAGGATGGTGGGGCGAAGGCGATGACATGTTTTTTGTCGATGGCGAGAGCACCCGTGCCACCATCAACGGGACTGGCATGGAAGACTACTTCAACAACGCGTGGGCTTTCCAAAGAGAATTCAATTACCCATTTATCGGCTATTCGCAGCAGGGAAATCGGGACTGGACCGGCAGCCACACCATGTACCGTTTCCATATCGAGGACCCGATCTACTTTCAGAAGTCGCTGCGTGCGACCATTGAGCACGGTCACGCCGACGACCGGGCTGATGACTACACCAGCGTAGCCTTCTGGTATCAGACCGAACCGCACCAGAAGCTCTATCCACTCCCACCGGTCAACGAACGCCGACCCAACGCCTTCTGGAAGATCGAGAAGCTGGATAAGAACCTGCCGAACTGAAGCGGTCGTTGGTCGTTGGTCCTTGGTCGTTCGTCCTTGGCCCTCGCTGTTCCGGTTTGAGGCGCCTCTGCCGTGAAAAGTTGGCCAACGACCAACGGCCAAGGACCAAGGACGTCTTCCCAAGGACTCCTTTCCGGACTGTTACAATGAACCTGTTGGCAGCTGGACCGGACGGTCGCTCTCGCTGCGTCAAGTGGCGGGGGAGGAAAGTCCGAACTCCACAGAGCAGTGTGCCGGATAACGTCCGGGAGGGTGCCCCGTCTGGGCTTTGCCTGGGCGGGTCCATTCGACGGAAAGTGCCACAGAAAACATACCGCCCCGGCGGCAACGCCGGGGTAAGGGTGAAAAGGTGCGGTAAGAGCGCACCGCCGTCGCAGTAATGCGCCGGGCAGGGCAAACCCCACACGGAGCAAGACCAAATAGGGAGGGAGCCTGGGGCGAGCTGAATAAGCCTCGCCTGAGGCGCGTGCCGGCTCGGCGCGCCACAACCTCCGGGTAGGTCGCTTGAGCCGCACAGTAATGTGCGGCCCAGAGGAATGACCGTCCTGCCGGAGCAATTCGGCAGACAGAATTCGGCTTATAGGTCCGGCTGCCACAAGTTCTTATTTTCAATCACTTACAGAACACCGAATCCCGTTGTGACGCCGGTGTGACGCAGTTGAACGGTTTCTGACGTAGGCTCGGTCTTCGTTTGCTTGAGAATCGCCTTGCGCATGAGCCCGAAGAAAGGGCCAACCACACTCTACTACAGGCGAAACTTCCAGAACGCTGCACCGAAACACTTGATCCCAGTCTCAGCGGAAAGAACGATGAACGATGCCACCTTCGCGTAGCCTAACCCCTGCGGAAAACCCGCCACCCACTGCGAAAAAGAACTGACAATCCCCAGAAAAGGCGTGGTGTGTGGACTGCTTTCTCGCTTCGTCCACGGACACACAGGGGCGTCCGCAAGGTGTGAGATTATTCTTTGATCGAGTTCTGGCAGTACAAGGTGATGATGGCTTTACGTGAACGAATCTGATCCCAAACTTTTGGACCTGCAATCTGCTCTTGCTGAGGTGCAGCGCCTACGGGAAGAAAATGTTCGTCTGCGGGGTCTTTTGCAAGAGCACGGCATACAGCTTCCGGTGGTGCAGCCCCCGAACGGCATTCCCGTCAGAACGAGCACCCAATCAATTGCGCATACCCCTGTCTTGAAAGCTGAACAACGCATTGCTTTGTTCCGGAGCCTCTTCCACGGACGCGACGACGTTTATGCAGTTCGCTGGGAGAACGCCGATGGGCGATCTGGGTACATGCCCAAGGCAGATCGTGACTGGAAGGCCTATCTTCGCGCCAAAGACGAGGATCGCAAGAAGGTTGACCGCCAGACTCGGAAGTTCAGACCGCTGACTGACGAGGTAGTCCGTGGGCACCTCGTCGGAGATAACACCGTCGGCATTTATCCGCTGCTGCAGGATGAGACCTGCTGGTTCCTCGCGGTCGATTTCGATAAGAAAACATGGCAAAAGGATGCTACTGCGTTTCTGGCCGTATGCGGCGAACTGAAAGTGCCAGCGGCACTGGAGCGTTCACGCTCAGGCAACGGTGGCCATGTGTGGATCTTCTTCGACCATCCAGTTCCCGCAAGCACCGCGCGAAAACTGGGCTGTGCAATCCTGACTCGGGCCATGGAGTCCCGTCACCAACTTGGATTGGATTCATACGACCGCTTCTTTCCCAACCAAGACACCATGCCAAAGGGCGGACTTGGCAACCTGATCGCGCTGCCACTGCAGAAGCTTCCGCGCGCAGATGGAAACAGCGTCTTCATAGATGCGGAGTTTCGTCCATATGATGATCAATGGGCCTTTCTGGCGGGCGTGAAACGGATGCCTGTTTCTGCTGCTGAGGCCGTCGTGCTGGAAGCTCAACGCAGTGGGGACCTTATCGGAGTGAGAATCAGCTCTGCGGAAGATGAGGGACAAGACCCTTGGACATTGCCGCCATCCCGAAAGCGAGCAGAGCGTCTAATACCAGGCCCCCTTCCAGTGCAGGTCCGAATTGTTCGCGCCAACCTTTTGTATATCGAAAAGAAGGATCTTCCTTCCGCGATGCTCAACCGGTTGCTTCGCCTTGGGGCATTCCAGAACCCCGAATTTTACAAGGCGCAGGCAATGAGGCTTCCTACTTTCAACAAGCCGCGAGTTATAGCCTGTGGCGAGGACCTGGCTAACCACATTGCCCTGCCACGCGGTTGTCTAGTGGAGGTCATCGAGCTGTTGAAATCGCACCGCATCAAGCCAGAAGTCAGTGACGAACGGTTTGTTGGTCGTCCGATCGAGGTAGAGTTTTCCGGCCGACTGCGCCCGTTACAGCAGGATGCCGTTGATGCATTCGTGCAGCACGATGAAGGAATTCTCTGTGCTCCCACGGCTTTTGGCAAGACGGCTGTGGCAGCATGGCTGATCGCGGCAAGAAAGGTGAACACTTTGGTGTTGGTACATCGTCAACAATTGTTAGACCAGTGGCATGCAAGGTTGGCAATGTTCCTCAACCTTCCCGCCAAGTCAGTTGGACAAATCGGAGGAGGGACGACAAAACGCAGTGGTTGTGTGGATATTGCCATTCTTCAAAGTAGCCATGACAAGGAAGGGGTGAAAGACTTCGTGGCAGAGTATGGTCAAGTGATTGTTGACGAGTGCCACCATCTATCGGCGTTTACCTTTGAGCAGGTGATGAAGCAGGTGAAAGCGAAGTACATCGTCGGACTGACAGCGACTCCCGAGCGAAAAGATGGACATCATCCCATCATCTATATGCAGTGCGGTCCGATTCGATTCAAGCTCAGCGCCCGCTCGATGACGGCAGCCACCCCTTTCGAGCATGAGGTAGTTCCTCGGCTGACAGACTTTTGCTTGCCGCCCGAGCAAACCGATATGACGATTCAGGAAGTGTACGCCGCAATCGTAGATGATCGCGTCCGCAATGAATTGATCCTTGCCGATCTCATCCAGGCAACCACAGATGGGCGCTCACCGTTGCTGCTTACCGGCAGAACTGAGCACTTGAAATACTTCGAAACGGAGCTGGCTGGCAAGGTGAACAACGTGTTTACGCTGAAGGGTGGCATGGGCCAGAAACAACGACGATCGACAGCAAAGGCAATTGCGGCTGTGCCCGAGTGCGAGCCGAGAGTTATTCTGGCGACCGGCAGCTACATAGGCGAAGGGTTCGACGACGCTCGCTTGGATACGCTCTTTCTGGCGATGCCCGTTTCCTGGAAGGGAACGCTACAGCAATACGTAGGGCGTCTCCACCGACTTCATGATGCCAAGCGTGTTGTGCGAGTCTACGATTACGTGGACTCCAACGTCCTTATGCTGGCGCGAATGTACGCGCGTCGCCTGAAAGGGTACAACCTGATCGGCTACACGATCCGGGACGCCAGCAACGAAACGTCGTTCTTTGAGCACGTTGAAAATCGATCTCCCAAAGAGCCTTTGATCAACGGAGAAACATGACGAAACGGAACAGTCGCCGGGCGGTTCTGCATCTGCGGAAGCTGAAAGGCGAGTCTAGGATAAATCTCCCTTCATTCAGCAAGGCGAGGCTGAAGGAACTGATCGAACAAGCGATCGTGGATGCTTACGGCGAAGAAGAACAAGCAGTCGGTTTTTTCACCATGATTGAGGCACACCTAGCATTGCCGTTCCCTGTGAAGGTCCTCGGCGTCGATGCTGAGGTAGAGAAAGTCGACTTGACGCTAGATGGCCAAATTGTTGCCATTTGCCGTCGCGGCAAAACGCGCCAGAAGATCCCAATCCTGGACCTGCCTTTGCCAGCGCCGGCACCGGCGGGCGTGGAATGGATTGTCGCTTTTCGCCACTGGCGCCGAGGGTCCTGGTAAGCGAATACCAGTATTACGATTTCCGCGCAATCGACCGTCTGCTGACGAAAAAAGAGATGGGTTCGCTACGTTCCATCTCGACGCGGGCCGCAATCACCACAACGAGGTTCACGAACCACTACGAATGGGGAGACCTGAACGCTAATCCGAGCAAGCTGGAGCTCTCGTTGGGACAACACGCGCTGCAATTTCATTTCTTGTTTTCAGGCGTTCTCAGGAATCACGCTAGGACTGCTGCGGGACAAATGCGCGGCGGAGCGGCAGGAGAGGAGGCAAAGACTTACTGTCTCCACTACTCCGATGAACGCTGGGGTCGGCAAACAAGTTTTTGCCAAGCTCACCTCCTGTGCTCTTCGCGAGCATCCTGCGTGTACCGGAGGGTGAGGGCTGCGCCTTGCCCGGTATTAAGGCCGTCGGTATAGTGAGTGCCTGGTGGAGGCTGAGACCGGTCGTCCCTCTGTCGCACTCAACGCGTAGAATTCCTTGTCACCATGGCGAAGCTAAGCACAACTAAGTCGAAGGAATCAGAAAGCGGCAAATTGCGGATCGGCGATGATTGGAATGCGATCCGTATCATCGCTCTTTCGCAAAGCAATCCGCTCAAGGCCATCGCGGAGTTCGTCGAGAACTGCATCGATGCGCACGCCAAGACCATTGCCATCACACGTGGCCGCGAGCACGGAGAGCACTATCTGATGGTGAAAGACGATGGCGACGGCGTGCCCCGCGATCCGCACGGGCTGCCCGACTTCAAGTACGTCGCGACTCATATCTGCGACTCGATCAAGCGACGCATGAAGGCAGACGGCTCTGGAGGCGGCTTGCAAGGGGAATTTGGCATCGGACTGTTGAGCTTTTGGACCGTGGGCGAGAGGCTCACGGTGACTTCTGGCGGTGCCGATCAACGCCTCTATCAGATGGCTATGAACAAAGGGGATCCGCGCTACACCGTGAACCCACGACGCGTGCTCTTTGCCGACCCCGGCACCGAGCTCAAGATCAGCCCCCTGCTCAACGGCATCCGTAGCTTGAGCGGCGAGAAGATCCAGTGGTATCTGGCCTCGGAGCTGCGCGACCGGATCCGTGCTACCCAGGTTCGTATAACGGTGGTCGACAAGCTTGCACGCAAGCAGTACCAGGTCGAGCCGCGGCAGTTCGAAGGGCGCTTGCTCCACCAACTGCCGGCAGTTCGCTCCCCATTCGGCGAGGCGTATGCCGAACTGTATCTCACGGAACCCGCCGAGAACGGCCGGGTCTCCCTTACCCGAGGTGGCACGCGGGTGATTGAGGATATCGGTACGCTGCCCGGTTTGGAGCGCGGGCCCTGGACTTCTCGTTACTTGCAGGGTCTGATCGACGTGCCTTACCTGAATCTGACACCCAGCACCCGTTCCGGGGTCATCCACGATGAACGCTATGGGGCATTTGCGGAAGCTCTCGTACCACTTGAGGCACACCTCAATGGCCTCATCGACGCGCAGCGGCGCGCCGAGGAAGAACAGGCGAACCGGGAGTCCTTGCGTGCCATCCAGCGTGCGTTTCGCGAGGCCATGCTGGTCTTGCCGCCCGAGGAATACGATTGGTTTGATATCCAGTCACGCTCGCCGCAAGCGGTCGGTGGCGGCGAGCTGCTGGAGCGACGCGTGGAGGCATCTGCGGAGAAGGAGGGGCCCGTACCGGGTGTTCCGGAACCGAGCGGAAGCGAATCCGCCCAGCGTCAATTCTTCGACTACGCTGGGCCTTTGCGCACTGTCGTGATTTCGCCAGCGGCGAGCACATTGACCGTGAACCAAAGTCGGCGCTTTCGCGCACTGCCCCGGGATCGCTCGCACCGGCGAGTTGAGCAGGATTTGCTATTTAGCTGGGAGATCGGCGAAGGAAGTGGCATGCTCTCTTCCGCCTCCGATCAAGAAGTTAGCTTTCAAGCGCCGTCGTCGCCCGGTCTCGTGCGTTTGTCCGTCACCGTCTCACAGCGCGATGTGTGCTGCAGTGCGGAGGCACTGATCACGGTCACTGATAGCCTTGATGCGGCTGTGGGCCCTTCTCTCTTCAATGCGCGCGGCTTACCGGGCTACACGTTTGAACGAGCCGCTGGGGAACTGTGGCGCTCGCGATTCGATGCCGAGCGGAACCTGATCGTCGTGAATAACGGGCATCGCGATTTTGTCTTCGCCACGCGCAGCCGCGCCCTCCAGTTGCGGTATCTTGTGCGGCTCTACGTCAAGGAGTTGGTGCTCAAGAACTTTAGGGGACTGCCAGCCGAACAATTGATGGAGCGCATGATTGAGCTCTCACTCTATGTCGAGGAGAAATTGAAACCTGCCTGAAGAGTGGTAACGCACCTTTTCGATTGGATAGAGGCTTAGCCCCCGCCCAGAGCCCACTCTGACTCAGGCGCCACCGGTTCGGGGCGGCAGTTCATGTTCCACCCACCGGACGTCAATACGACAACTTCGCCTCACGTCACCGCCTCTTGTGGTTGCACTGTCAGCACCTCGGACCGCAGCGCCGCAGTATCGCGGACGTCGCTCACCGTGCTTCAGGTGCTATCCCTCGCACGCTGCTGCCTGGCGGCACGTCTCGCTTCTCTTTGCGCCGCTTCGACTCGACATCGCTCCTCGATAGACACGACGTTGTCGGGAGTAGTTTCGCCGAAACGTTCGAAATAGAGTTGCTCGATGAACTGGGGCAGTGGCAGTTTCCACGGCTCCTGCTTGTGGTTGTCGATCTTGCCCAGTTTCGCCGGGTTCAACCCAAGCTCCCGGGCCATCTGTACCTGGCTGTGAGACAAATGGCGGCGTCTTCGCGCATCGATCCATTCTTGCATTTGCTGATTTGTTTTGATTTTCTTCGCCATACGCTATCGTATTCCTCGGGTAAAATCAGCTCATGAAACGGGCGAGCGAGGCAATCTGCTCTCTAGTTTCTGTCAAGTCCGACGGTGTTTGCAAGAATCAAAATGGGGAGAATCCAATCGAGTGGGCCCGGCAAACACGATCATCATTGATCTAACATTCCGATTGCGCTGATGTGCATTCACCCTTCATGAGAGAGGTTCTTCTTGGTAATCGAACAACAGATTTCTGCGCGTCGCGAAAGGGCTCACGGAAGCATCGTGCGCATTCTGACCCGGCCGGATGGGAACTTGTACGGAGATTATTCCGTACGCTCGGCCAGCAACAAAACTTACCGGGTAGCGATGCGAGGGCCGGGCCTGTTCGATAACTACTGTTCCTGTCCCGACTTTGCGGTCAACACCTTGGGAACATGCAAGCACATAGAGGCTCTGCTCGCTCGGTTGCGTAGGCGCCGCGGCAAGGCACTTGACCGCAAGGTATTCAATCGCGCCAGGGCTTCGCTTTCGCTTCATTACGGTGACACTCTGAATGTGCGGCTTCGGCTCCCCCTCTCTCCCTCGGCGTCGCTGCAGGCGCTGGCTCAAGCATACTTTAACGATCAGGGCCTACTGAAATCCTCCCGCTTGCGGGATTTCGGAAAGCTCATGGATGAGCTCCGTAAAGCTGACGATCAAGCCGTTATTTACAGTGACGTTCTGAACTACGTCGACAGAGAAAACGAAATTGCTGAAGGGCGGGAGACAGAGAAGAAGCTGCTGGCGAAACACGGGCGCGGCCGGGATCCGCTTGCTGGCTTGCTCAAGACTTCTCTGCTCTCCTATCAGGTGCGAGGGGCCATCTTTGCGGCATGCCGCGGCCGTGTAATCCTAGCCGACGACATGGGGTTGGGTAAGACCGTGCAAGCGCTCGCAGCCACCGAATTCCTGCGTCGCAGCCGCGGGATACAACGAGTGTTGATTGTGGCGCCAGCGTCGGTTAAATACCAGTGGAAGAAGGAAATCGAAAAGTTCACCGGCCTGGACGCGCAGGTCATCGAGGGACTGTTGCCTCAACGGCACAAGCAGTACGCTTCCCCAAAGTTCTTCAATCTCACCAGCTACGAGCTGGTTCTGAAGGATATCAAGTACCTGCACGACCTCCAATCGGACCTTATCATCCTGGACGAAGCGCAGCGCATCCGGAACTGGACAACGGCCACGGCACGGACCATCAAGCAGTTGAAAAGTCGCTATACCTTTGTGCTGACCGGTACCCCGTTGGAGAACAAATTGGAAGAGCTTTTTTCTGTGGTCGAATTCGTCGATGGGCGACGGCTGGGACCCGCCTTCCGCTTCCTTCAGGAACACCGGATGGAAGACGCGGAAGGAAAATTGCTGGGCTATCGAGGCCTTGACCAAATTCACCGCCAATTGGAACCCATCCTTCTTCGCCGCACTCGCGGGGAAGTATTAAAAGACCTTCCCCCTCGAACCGACCAGGTGTTTCATGTACCGCTGACCCCAGAGCAGGCAGAACCGTACTGGGAACAGAGCGAGATTCTGGGTCAGCTCATGCACAAGTGGCAACGCCAAAAGTGGCTTTCGGAAATTGACCTACGCCGCGTCCTGTGCTGCCTCCAAAACATGCGCATGCTCTGCAACTCTACGTTCCTGTTCGACAAGCGCACCCACCACTCGCCCAAGCTGGAAGAGTTCCGCGAAATCATTCGCGAACTGACAGTCGAGGAAAACCGCAAGGTTGTGGTCTTCAGCGAATACGAACGCATGACATCCTTGGCTGGAGAAGAACTGCGGAAAATGGGAATCGGATTCGTTTCGCTACATGGGGGCGTTCCCTCTCGGAAGCGTGGTGCACTCATCGAAACATTTCAGAGCCAGCCTAACTGCCGGGTATTCCTCTCTACCGATGCGGGCGGAGTAGGACTCAACCTGCAGGCGGCCTCCGCTGTCATCAACTTCGAGCCGCCTTGGAATCCGGCGCGTCTGGAGCAGCGGATTGGGCGCGTTCATCGCCTGGGACAGGCCAATCCCGTTCAGGTCATCCATTTTCTTACCGAAAAGACGATCGAAGAACGAGTGTGGGAAACACTGCAACTGAAAAAATCGCTGTTTGCCGGTGTGTTCGACTCGCCCGTTTCCGAAGTCAGCTTCGCAAAGCTCGGACGCAAGAGCGTCCTACAGCAGGTGAAAGAAATCTTTGCCAACCAACCCGGAAGACCGAAGCCCATCATCGATACGCCTCCGCCGCAAGCAATCCGGGTTGGCGAGACAACAACCTCGGCACCAGCGGTACAGAGTACCGTGGAGCCCTCCAGTTCCAGCGTCCCAGGCAGCAGCGAGGATGGAGTTGGCGCCGTCGAACGAGCCGCGGTTAGCTTGGCCAAGGCCGGGTTGGCATTCCTCCAGTCCGTTGCCTCGGAATTTAAGAACTGCGCGGCCGCGCCCGGCCAGCAATCGCACGCAGCCGTTTCTAGCCTGTTCTCGCGGCACCCGCAGACGAATCAGCCAATGCTGGCGGTTCCGCTGCCACAATCCTTTACGGCAGAGCGAGTCACGCGAGCGGTGGTCCGGTTCTTGAGCGCCCTCGAGGAGCAGGCTTAATAAACCCGGGCGCAGTTGCGACGCCTCTACCCCAATCGTCTCGGACTGCCAAATTGTGACGCCGGTGTGACGCAAAACCTGCCATCACTGCCAAAGCTGACATCATTGACACTTCGCGGCGACTGATTTCAAATAAGTTGTCTGTTTGCAATGCAGCCCGGCGAATTCGGCTTACAGGTCCGGCTGCCACAAGTTTCAGTTCAGGTTATTCGTTAGTTTGCCGAAATACTCCCCGCGGTATTCCTCCGGATTCCGCCAAGGCTTTCGGATGAAGAGTATTGAAATTCCAGCTCATCCCAACCGTGACTCCACGGCCGAAGTGGGTGTTCGTACCTGCGAGGTAAGTCACGTAGCTGAGTGAGAGGTCCAGCGACTCAGTAAGGGAATAGTTCGCACCAACCCCAAGATGCCAGTACGTTGCAGCAAGTATCCGGTCGTGGACGGGAAACAGTGTCGGGCTCGCAATCGCCTGCTCGATAGTAATCCCTCCGTTGGTATGCAACCAGTTGCCGAAGCCTCGCACCGAAAGTGAATGCGGCAGGAAGTAACCCATTTCAAGATCGACATTGTTGTGATTCAAGGGAATATTATTCGGCTTCTGAACGATGGCGTATGAGTACGCTCCCTCGACATAGCCTTTGCGCAGAAACGGCGAAAGCAGGCGGCCCACACTTACACCCATTGCATATTCACGCAAGTCGCGGCCATAGGCCGATTCTCCGTGAAAGTCGTACGCGTGGCTGGGAATAATGAAGGAGAAAAATGGTGTGATGGCCAGGTCCCGTAAGGCGCGCCGCCTGGAATCCCGGAGCACGTTGTAGTGAAGGTCAAGGTGAAAATCCTGAAAGGTGGAGTGAGAGCTCCCGTCATCCAGCGGCGCCGCGACGAATAGGGGATTTCCGAACGTGAGGTCGGCAGGATTCCCCGTATATCTCGTGATTACATACGGCAGGGAGATCTCGACGTTGAACTTGTCTGTGAAGCTGTAACTAAACCCCAGCAGCAGGTTCGTAGCGCGGCTCTTGCCTGCGCCTTGCAGCCTGTTTCCGGCAGTATCAAAGTGGCCGTCGAACGAAATCGTCTGCACTCCAAAGGAAACATAGCCGTCACCCTTGGGTGGCAGCCAGGCTTGCGCCCTAAGCCCGGCAGGAGCTCCGAGCAAAAAGAGAAGTAGAATCGGGAAGAACGCGCATGGCCTGCGCACTTACACCCCACGGAAAGATTTGCGCTACTTTTTAGCCAGAACGTTGACCTCGTCCCGCTTGGCTTTGATCTCCATCCCCTCATCGAGTGCGGAGAAGTAACTGTCCGTTTTGGCGGGAGCCTTGAGGATGACATGATAACGTTTCCCCAATGTTGAGGCCTCCGCCTTGGAGCTCTGGTAAAGCAGGGGGATAACCACGCTGTGGGACGACATCGCCTGAAGCTGTTGTTCGACACCGGGCGCGTCCTGGGGATCGGTCACAACCAGATCGTACTTACCCCCGTTCAGCGCCGCATCGAGTTCGGAAGCTTCAGTCACGACTTTCAGGACCTGGCTGGATTTTTTTAGGGCTGACTGCAGAGAAGCATCCGACAATGCTCTGGCCGCAGGTGTACCCGAGCGCAAATAAAGGAGGATGGAGGCTGAATGAGTGGAGACATAGCGCAGTTTAATCGCGCGTCCGAGGGCGAGAACCTTGTCGCCACAAGCCATACCCTGAGATACGGCCAATAGAACAAGTACGCAACAACAAAGAGCGGTTCCAGCCAATCGTCTCATGTTTGTACTCCACGCAGTAGGCTTTCGGCTGGAGCGGCGAGGAAGTCTTGCCTTTTGGAAAGGCCTTACGGGCCCACCGGCCTATAATGCTCTAGAACCTACACCCGGGGCTCCGGGTTGTCAAGATTGTGAATGGTCCATCGGGGTTGTAGACCATGAGACGCGTCGCGATGAGTCCTCTGCGGAAGGCGCCATGCCATGAGACCGGTGCGCTCACCCTGGCGTTGTCCCGAGACCGCAAGCGCTCGCTGAGCAGGGCACGATTGTGAATGAACTAAGTCTCGGCCGTTATCAGATAGCAGAACAGATTGGCGCCGGAGGCATGGGCGTCGTTTACCGGGCTCGTGACCAGCGTCTGGACCGCGACGTTGCGGTTAAAGTGCTACCCACCGGCAGTCTTGCAGATCCGGTTTCCCGCAGCCGTTTCCGCAAAGAAGCGCTCGCCTTGTCCCGCTTGACCCATCCCAACATCGCAGTGGTGCACGACTTCGACTCCCAGGATGAAACCGATTTTCTGGTGATGGAATTAGTCCCGGGTATGACGTTGGAAGAGAAGTTAGTTGCCGGTCCCGTCGGTGAGACGGAAGCCGTCGCGTTACTCGTCCAACTGCTGGAAGGCCTGGCTGCGGCGCACGGGCAGGGCGTCATTCACTGCGACATCAAGCCCTCAAATCTGCGCGTTACTCCGGATGGGCATCTGAAAATACTCGACTTTGGTCTGGCCAAACTCTTTAAGAGCAAGGATCCTGCCTCCGTCACCATGAGCATTACCCAGGACCAGGGTCTTGCCGGGACCCTCGCCTACATGTCGCCAGAACAACTAAGAGGCAGCTCTCCGGATCAGCGGACTGATACTTATGCTGCAGGATGTGTACTGTATGAGATCACAACCGGTCAGCGTCCTTTTCCGGAGAAAACTGCCCCGCTGATGATCGACAGCATCCTCAACAAAACTCCTGCCAGACCAGCGTCGCTTAATCACCGTCTTTCGGCTGGCTTGGAACATATCATTCTCAAGAGTCTGGAACGTGATCCCACGTGCCGCTATCAGTCGGCCAAGGAGATGACGGCAGAATTGCGTCGGCTGTCCGCGTCCAATCTTCCGCTTCCTGTTCCGGCCACTCGGGTCCAGCGATTTGCTATCCCCCGAACCGTTTTGCGAGCTTTTGCTTTCCTGGCTTTGTTAGCGGTCGTTGCGTACGTGGTGTTTTACCTGTCTTCACGGGGTACGGCAATCGATTCCATCGCAATCCTGCCACTCACCAACATCACCGGTGCGCCAGAAACGGAATATCTGAGCGACGGCATTACTGATTCCTTGATCAACAGCATTTCCCAACTACCCAATCTGAAAGTGATCTCCGGAAGCTCCGTTATCCAATACCGGGGCAAGGTGGTTGACCCCAAAACTCTGGGGCGTGAGCTGAACGTGCGCGCGGTGCTCACTGGGAAATACATGGAAAGAGGGGGTAACCTGCTAGTCAGCGTGGAGCTATCAGATACTCGTGACAACCATCACATATGGGGCGAACAATACAACCGCAGCCTCTCAGACATCGCCGCGGTGCAGGAGGAAGTCTCGCGGCACATCGCGGACATGTTGCGTCTAAAGATCACCAACGAGCAACGGCAGCGCATCTCCAAGAAATACACCGACAACGCCGAGGCTTACCAGCTCTACCTGAAAGGCCGCCACTACCAGCTGAAGGACACGCCCGAGGACCTGAGAAAGAGTCGGCAGTATTTTGAGCAAGCGATTGACGCCGATCCAAACTATGCGCTCGCCTACACCGGACTATCGGAATACTACGGTTTCATGGGTTACTCGGGGGAGATCTCTCCCAAGGAAGCCTGGCCGCCCATGGAGGCCGCAGCGCAGCGCGCGGCGCAACTGGACCCTGAGTTACCCGCTGCCCACCGCGAACTCGCGGCCGTAAGTCTGATCGCCAAGTGGGATTGGGTCACCGCCGAGAGAGAAATCAGGCGCAGTATTGAACTGGATCCGAACGACGCTGAGAGCCACTTTGCTTATTCCATGCTTCTCCGAACCATGCATCGCTTCGATGATGCGTTGCGTGAAGCCAAACGTGCCGAGGAACTCGACCCTCTTTCTCCGGGGTGGAAGTCGAATACCGCGTTGGTGCACTACTACGCCCGCCATTTCGACGCCGCCGAGGAGCAATATCGTCAGCTTACGCATAGCGACCCCGATCTTCCCGGTCCACATCTCGGTCTCTCTAACATTTACTCCAGAACCGGGAAGGAATCGGAAGCTATGTTGGAATTGCAAAAAGGACTGGCATTACAGGGTGCCGACGAACTGGCGGCCGCCCTGCCGCGGGTTTATGCATCGTCGGGCTTCCACGCGGCGAAGGAGTTCGCCGTTCGTGAACAGCTAAAGATACTAACGGACGCAAGCACGCGGGGCTATATCTCGCCCGTCGCCTTCGCCACAAATTATGCGCTTCTGAATGACAAGGACAAGGCATTTGAGTGGCTTGAAAAGGCCTTCGAAGAGCACACCCCCGGGTTGCTGGATCTTGATCTCGATCCCGACTATGACAACCTGCGCAGCGACCCGCGCTTTCGCGACCTAGCGAGGCGAATGAATCTGCCGCAGGCAAGCGCGCTGACTCCTGGTGTCCATTTAGTGTCCAGCCTGTAGAGTTCGAGCGAGACCGCGCCGAACTAGAAAGACTCTAGAGACTCGACGTAACCCTTAGCGCTCCAAGCGTTTGTGGCTAACTGCCGAAGGACCTATAATTTAGCCGCGGCAGCCCGGAAGAATTCGGCTTACAGGTCCGGCTGCCACAAACTTCTACTTCCAGTCTGTTCAAGAACAATAGCCCTGTGACGCAAGTGAGATGCGCTTGAACAGCGGACGACACTCCTGTTCGGTGTAGTACGCCGCTGGACCGATTGGATGCTGGGTGTGCGCGCGCCATGGTACCATTCCCGCGTGGGCGACTCCGCTTACGCACCTAGTGCGGTCTCGGCCGTTCCAACCGCGACGGCTGCCGCACGGCACTCTGTCCTCGTCCGTATCACTCACTGGATCACCACCCTGTGCTTTCTTGCCTTGCTGGTCAGCGGATTCGAAATTGTCATCTCTCACCCTCGCTTCTATTGGGGAGAAACCGGGAATGTACTGACTGCACCGCTGTTCAAGATCCCGATCCCTTCCTCGAGGTCACTGGTGCCGACCGGTTACGGGTACGTGCTGCCGGACCAGAACGGCTGGAGCCGCTACCTCCACTTTCAGGCTGCGTGGGTGGTGGTATTGACCGGGTTACTTTACGTAATTTACGGAACGCTTAGCGGGCATTTTCGGAAAAATCTGCTCCCGCATGTGGCGGATCGTTCCTGGCGGGGGTTCTCGACCGCGGTCCTTCGCCAATTGCGCCTTAAGCGGCCAACTGAGGCCGAAGCCTGGTCCTACAACTTAGTCCAGCGACTCGCCTATCTGTTTGTTATCTTCATTCTGTTTCCCTTGGTCGTCTGGACGGGCCTGGCGATGTCTCCCGCTTTTGTTTCCGCGGTTCCGGCGACCGTCAATTCGCTGGGTGGCCAGCAATCCGCGCGCACTCTTCACTTCTTAGTTTCCCTGGCGCTGCTGCTATTCGTGCTGATCCATGTGGTGATGGTCTGGCGTGCCGGTTTCAGGAGCCGGATGCGAGCGATGGTCACGGGTCGCGCCGGCACAAGTATGGAGCGCATATGAGCGAGCGATCCTCCCGCCCACACTCATCACAAAATCTGTCACGCCGCAAGCTGATCACAACCGGACTCGCGGCCGCGGCGGGCGTAAGCGGCCTGGACGTGGCCGCGCGCCTTGCCCACAAGTATGGGCTGGTTCCGCCCGATCACGGTGGAATCTACGGCCTCGGCGAAACTCTGACCTACGCGTCCCAACGGCTGCTGACGAGGCACTCGTTGGCCCGTGAGTTCTCCCGGAGCCAGATTTCGAAGACTCCGTTCGCCAACGAAATCGCGCCCCTGAAAGAAGAGTTCAAGCGCCTTCAGGAGGGAAGATTCGCGGACTGGCGGCTCTCCGTCGATGGCCTGGTCACGCAACCCGCCTCGTTTTCGCTTGACCAGCTTAAGAGTTACCCCTCTCGCAGCCATATCACCATGCTGCAGTGTGAAGAGGGCTGGTCGTATATAGCCGAGTGGACCGGAGTGCCTCTGTCTCACGTGCTGGAGCTCGTGGGCGTGCTCCCGCAAGCCAGGTACATCGCCTACTTTTCGATCGATCCCGACTGGTGGGAAAGCATCGATATGGCCGACGCATTGCACCCGCAGACTTTTCTGGCCTACGGATTGAATGGCGATGACCTTCCTGTGGGCAATGGCGGTCCGCTGCGCCTGCGAGTCCCGCGCCAGCTCGGCTACAAGAACGTGAAATTCATCACCCGCCTGACGGTCACCGACAGCCTGAAAGGGTTCGGCAAGGGTCTGGGCTCCGCCGCGCCCGAAGCAGGCTATGCCTGGTATGCGGGCATCTGACAGGTTCGTTTCAAGGACCCAGGACCAGCCGGGTCAGGTGATACGCTAACAGGCCGTCCGGCAACAAGAGAGCCTTGCTGAAGTCGCCTTCGGCATCTCCCGCGTGGCCGAGCGCGTCGTTGATCAATCCGCGGTTGTAGAATCCCCAGCTCGTCTGGCTGAAGTTTCGGCTTAGCGCTGTCTCAAGGCGCGCCTGCCACTGCCCCTGATCAAAGCCGGGAAGCTTTCGTGCTGACCGATAGGCCCAGACAACCTGCTCCGGATTGGATTGCGCGGCGGCCAGCTCAAACCGGGATTGTGCTTTTGCCGCTTCTCCGCAACTGCCATAGACTTCGCCCACCAGGTAATTTGTTCGAGCCAGCCGCAGGATGGGCTCAAGCCCATCCCGGGTAAAGTCCAGGTCAGGCACCTGTGCGGGCAGATGTCCCACGGTCAACAAAGCCTCGCCGCAACGACCGCCGTGAGCCAGCACCAGGGCGCGCTGCAACTGAACTTCGATCCAAACCTGGCGAACGTTGGTCCCGCCCTCTTCCCGGGCGAAAAAGCGGTTGTGGAAGAGGGCAGTCGCGCTATCGTAATCTCCCGCTTCGGACAGGTTCAGAATCAGCTCGTAAATCAGCCGCGTCGGCATTTTCTCGCGGTCAGGATAAAGCTGCAGAGCTTCTACCCGGTCGCGCGCGGGCCGCTTCAGCAGGCTGAGGGTCTGGTCAATGCCAACGTAGAGTTCAACATTGTTGGGATCGTTGCTCAGCCCGTCGCGAAATACCGCGAGCGCCTTTTCGGGATCGTGCTTCACCTGCAACAGGACACGCCCCAGGCTGGCATGCAACACCGGCAGACGGGGAGCAAACTTGCGCGCAGCGGTCCACTCCGCCAATGCCTCTTCGGTCAGGCCGCAGGAAAAGTAGAGCGTGCCCAGAAGGTAGTGGGCAGTACCGTCCTCGGGATTTTCCTGAAGCGCAGCTTGCAGGACATCGAGTTCTTGCACGCTGCTAGGAAAAACATAGGCAGTAGAGAGTCTGCTGGCGGCCTGGTACACCACAGACGCTGGCTGGCGCAGCTTTTCCATACAGTATGCCCGGAAGTATGCAACCAGCGGATGCAGCCGTGGCGGCAACGATCCGGGCTCGGTCTCATCGGGCACGGCGTCTGGATACGGTCGGGAGAGCACTTCGAGCGCTGCCTGATACATTCCCAGGCGCATATACAGAGCCGCCACATTGAGAGCCCGGTTGGCATCGTCCGCCAGATGGTTTAACTCAGGAGACGACAGCTGCTCCCGTAGAAAATAACTTTGGGGAAAACGCGCCAGCCATTCCTGGGCAAATTCTCGCGCCCCAGGTTTGCCTTCGGCCCGCAGCACTGCCGACAGTTCTTCGGCGGTCCGAAGATCGTCGGGCGCGGCGCGCAAGGCCTCCCGCAAGTATGACTCTGCCTGATTCAGTTCGCCGGCGCGGGCCGTGACTTCGCCCAATCGGAGCGCGCCTGCCGCTTTGAACTCAGGCATGAGGTACGCGGCGTCGAACGCCCCTCGCGCCGCCCGGGTCTCTCCCAAAGCGTCATACGCGAGGCCCAGGTAGTAAGAGACTTCGGCATCGCTGGTGTCGCGGGCATGAACTGCCTCAAGATATTTCTTGGCCTCGGCAAAGCGCAACAGTCCGGCACAAAGTCGGCCAGCCGCCTTCTGCAACCCGAAGCTGTCAGGATATTTCGCCAGCGCCTCCTGGTAAGTCGCAAGCGCCGGTAAAAGCTCTCCGTCAAGTTCCTGCTGGTTGCCGAGCTGGAGCCAATCGTCCTCGCTTCGCTTCTCCGCCGGTGGCATGACGTACGCAGTCTGCGGCCCCACGTGAATTTCTGCCGCCGGCGTCCAATCGTATTCACCTTCCGTCTGGCGCAGGAGCACTGCGCCGTGATCATCCTGCAGCTCGAAGCTGTACTTGTCCTGTGGATTCGCCAAAGGAATCCGGTGAGACCACCCCCGCTCGGGCGAAAGATCGATATTCTCCTGAAAGACTTGTTGCTTCCCGTCCAGAACGCGCAGCGAGGCGTGCCTCACCGCATGATTGACATTCAAACCCATCCGCAGCACGTTGGCCTTGCGGCTGAGGTGAACGACACCGTTAAGGTTCGCCCGCGAGATTCCGCCAATCTCGCGCACCGGCATCCAGTATTCGGAAAAACTTATGCTCTGCCGGGGTTGCAGAAATGCGTACGTTTCCTGATTACGAAACAGGCCCGCCTGCACTTCAGAGTAAGCGCTGTTGTTGTCGGAGAGCGTCTTGCGCCAATCGAGGCCGTCGGCATCAACTCCCCACGACCAGATCTTCTTGGCGGGGAGCTCGTCATAGTCGGCGAAATGCGCCGTACCCGAGTTGGTGTGCGGATTCCAGATTCCCATGAAGGGTTCACGGCTACCGTGCACAAACAGCGACACCGGGCCCTTGGTCTGGTTGCCGATCAGGCTCAGGTCCGTGCCGTCCGCTTCGACCGGCCAGGGTTGCACCTCAGTAAAACCGTGGCTGGCCGCAAAGCGCATGGGATAGTCGATCCGCGAATCGTCCCAGACTTCCACCCCGGCATTGCTCCACCAATAAAATCGATGCCTTACGTCACTCCGGTTGTACAGGGTTACGTGCTGCTCGAGCACGTTGGACTGCGGCCGCAACACCAGCTCCACGGTCCACTGCATGCCGTAAACGCGATCGATATTCCCCACCGTCACCGAGGCGCTGCCGTCGTCGTGCTTGGCAAAGGCAAAATCTACGGGCGACATCGAGACCCAGTTGTGCGAAACCGGAAAATTGAACTCGACTCCGAACGCGGCCCACGCCCCGCGGTATCCGATCTCGGCTTTCTTGATAGAGGGATTGGCGTAGAAAATCGGCTTGCCGTTGATCTTGTCCACGCAGGTGTACAGATGCCCGCCAATATCGGGCAATACGGAGCATTTCAGATATTCGTTTTCCAGGTAGATGGCGCGCCATTCATGTTCCGCCCGGCGGCCGGTCAGATTGTTGCGCAGGGTGTAGGGATAATTGAAGCGGTCCGTAGCAAACTGATCAAACGGCGGGTTCGGATCCGGCGGGCCCTCCTCGTAGGTTGGCAACGCCAGTGTCCCCCGCCAGACCCGCACTTCCGCGCTGGCCGCCACCAAGCCCGCAAACAACAGAAAAAAGAAGGTCCGTCTGGCGAAGGCCGTCACGCGGTGAGAATGGGCGTGCATGCAAGTTCGCTAAGACGCGACCGCGCCCTGCAAGACCTCACGCAGGCGCTTGGCTACGATCAGGTCTTCTCCGGGTTGCATCATCCACACGCCGACCACGATGGTATTGCTGCCCCCGGGCAGGCCCGCACTCGCGGGCGGGCCGCCAGTCCCCGGATTCAGCTCAATGCGGGGCGTGCCCTGGCGCATTTTTTCCATCACCTCTTTGGCCGCAATTTTGATCCGGCTCTGGTCATAGGTAATCACCAAATGGGGAACGTGATTCGCCACCGCGGGAATAAAGATCTGAGTTTGCACCGTGGGGACGGTCTTCAGCGCCCCGGCAATGCGCTCCGCCCGCTGGCGGTATTCGGCTTCCATGGCTGTGTCGTCCTGGGCAAGAAACCAGTCCACAGCCGCCACCAGGCCCACAATTTCTTCTTTAGCTACTTTCATTCCGCGGCCAACCGTATTTGAATTCGGCGAATTGTTTTTTCTCGCGGCCTCGATCAGGTCCTTTCTTCCCAGCAACAGGCCGGTACACTGCGGACCGCGCAAGCCCTTACCCCCGGAAAACGTTACCAGGTCAAATCCCATCTGGGTGTAGTTCCACAGGTTCGAAATCGGGGGAACGTCGGCGGCCGCGTCGTTGAAACATGGGACGCCGTGCTTGTGGGCCACCCGTACCCAGTCTTCGCGGCTGATGTGCTCTTCGCCGGCGTTGAAGAAGTGGGTCATCACCGTCCGTTCGTTGAAAGCCTGTTCGTACTGCTCGAGCGTTTCCACTTCCACAAAGCGCACTCCACAGTTGCGGACAGCGTGGTCATAGTCATAGCGATGCGACTTTTGGACAATGACTTCATTTTTCAAGTTATTCATGTCGGTCGGAATGCTGAGAATGTCCGCATCGTTACCGGCAGTAACGCAAGCGGCCGTCCCCAACGTAAGCGCCGACGCTGCTCCGGCGGTGACCAGGGCGCCTTCGCAGCGCAATCGCTTGGCCAGATATTGGCCCGCAGCTTCGTGCAACTCAATCAAGTTGACGGGATGCAGCGCCGCCAGCGCCACCGCCGCCTGCACTTCGTCCGGCATGGTGGAGGCAGTAAGCGTGGTGTAGGTCCCGGCGGCATTGATGAAAGTGGCAACGCCCAACTTCTGGTAGTAGTCCACGCCCTTTACCTTGCTACGCGATGACGCAACCGCCGGCAGGGCTGATCCGGCACAGACTGCGGCTCCACCCGCGACAATCGCCTGACCTCCGGTCCGCAACAGCTTGCGACGGCTGATGGTTCCTGACATTGGCTTCTCCTTATTAGTTGTTATCGCGGGAAATCATCGGCCTGCGCCGGCTCGGAATGGCCAGGTCCTGGCATGTTGAAATACTGCGGACGGGCTTTTTCCCACTCGACCATGCTCAGCCCCGAAGGATCGTAGACAATGTGCCCGGCCCGCACCGTCATGCGCGCTATCAGCTTGCCTTTGCCGTCCATCCGTGCGAAGCCACAATCGATGTAGCTGAAAGGGCCGTCGAGTTGTTGCAGCACGGCAATATCCGCTTCCTTTCCGACCGACAGCGTTCCCAACTCGGGGCGATGAATCTCCCGCGCCGGATTGACTGTCGAGCGCCGGATGAGATCCTGCAGCGGGACGCCCATCGCCAGAAACTTGGACATGACCTGGGTCATGCTGAGCACGGTGAAGTTTCCGGTGTGCAGGTCTGTCGAAATGGAATCCGGGATAAAGCCCTGCTTGACCGCCGGCACGGCATTGCGAAACCAGAAGCTCCCCGCTCCATGGCCAACGTCAAAAATCACTCCCCGGGCGCGGGCCTCGGCCAGGATGGGATTGAGTTTGCCGTCCGCGAGCAGGATGGGAAATTGCTGGGCGAAGACGTGAGTATGGATATCGCCCGGCCGCATCTTCTTTAGTATGAGCTCGGCATAGCTGCGGTCCGGCCGCGGCCAGAAATCAAACATCACCGGCAGGTTGACCGCGCGACCGCACTCTTCGGCCCGGTCCACGGCGGCCCAGGGGGTGTGTTCGCCATCCCAAGGGTCCTCAGTCCAGTAGTGCGCCGTCTTCACGCCAACGATGATGTCGGGATACTTCTTGATGGTCTCGGCGCAGCGCTTCACATCCATCTGGTCCACCGACTGTTCCAGGCCGCCCTGCATCCCGTTGGCTACGATGTTTAAAAAGGCCAGCACCCGCACCTTGGCGCGATCGATGACTTCTTCCTTTTCCAATAGAAAGGTGTCAGCACCCGAACTGCCCGCGTCCACCATCGTGGTCACGCCCGACTGCAGCGCGATGTCCGCCGGGATCCCGTATGGTGTCAGGTGGGCACGGCCCTCAGGAGTGAACCAGTCGAGCGGCGCGCCGCCGTGGCCGATGTGGACATGAATATCGACGAGGCCAGGAGTGACATAAAGCCCGGAAGCGTCCACCACCTTCCCCGCCTGACTGGCGGGAATATCCTTTTCGAGGGCGGCGATTTTGTCTTTCACCACAGCCACGTCCATCACCGCGTCCACATTGTTTGCGGGATCGATCACGTGGCCGCCCTTCAGCAGCAGGTCGTAACGGGGTGACTCGGCCAGAGTGTTGTCAGGCATACCGAGAATTGTAACCAGGGATACTACGATTCCGAGAGTCTTAATCCATTCCCGCATGGAGGGCCTTTCTTGATTTACCTCAGTGTCCTCCGCGTCCTCTGTGGTTGAACCAGAAATGGACCACGGAGGACACAGAGCATTTCGAGAATTGAAAGAGTAATACGACGATTCCAGAGTCTTACCCCATTCTCGCAGTTGGACTTTCTTGCCTTCCTCAGTGTCCTCCGTGTCCTCTGTGGTCAAACCATCAACGAACCACGGAGGCCACGGAGGTAAGATTCTTGCTCACAACAGCTTCACCAAACGAGCAAGTTTATCGACTCAAAGCGGCGTTGTCATCCAAGTTTGTCGATCCATCGGATATTGGTGCGCGTCAAGATCAAGTGGTGCGGCTTTTCCGGCTGTGATGCAATGGTACAATTCGGGGCGTTGAAACACTCTGTACCAGCCTTCTAACAATCAAGGTGATGAGTGTGGGAACCCGACGGAAAGACCAACCAGACGGTACCTCAAGCTTGGAACAGCTCCAGCCTTTGAGCCGACGCGATTGCCTGGCCGGAGCCGCAGCTACGATCGCCTGCGCATTTGTGCCTGCTTCTTCTCTCAGACTAGCGCCAACCCCGACTCCCGCCAGAATTTTAACGGTCTCGGAGCGGCAATCGCTCGAGGCCATGGTTTCACGAATCATCCCAGCCGGCCCAGACGGCCCAGGGGCGCTTGAGGCGGGCTGCGCACGTTACATCGAGTCCGCTTTGGGGGATGCTTATCGATCGGCACGGAACATATACAGCGCAGGCCTGGCGGCACTGGATTCTCATGCGTTGTCGAAGGCGGGGAAATCGTTCGCGGCCTTAGGCGCAACCGAACAAGACAAGATCTTGTCTGACTTCGAACAGAACACACCTGTCGGCAACTATGGCGATCGCGCTGCATTTTTCGAACTGGTCCGCCAGCACACTGTGGAAGGCATGTTCGGCGACCCCTCCTATGGTGGGAACGCGAACTTCACGGGCTGGGACCTGATCGGGTATCCCGGCCCCAGAATGTACGCAAGTCCAGAGATGCAGAGCATGGACGCCAAGATCCCCCGTTCCCGGGTATCCGCAAAGCGGCTGGTGCATGGCGTCCGTTAAGCTACCGAGAACCGACGTGGTCGTGATTGGCTTGGGCGCGGTGGGAGGGCTCGCCGTGCTTCCGCTGGCGCGCGCCGGTTTGAAAATTGTGGGACTCGAGGCGGGCGGCTGGTTCAAGGCCTCGGATCACCTCCCTGACGAGATTCGAAACAACGTGCGGCACTGGCCTCACGCAGTTCAGAAAGCAAGCCAGGAGGTGCCCACTGCACGAAATGGCCGGGACGGTCCCGCCCTGCCGCGCCCAACTTATCATCCCATGATGAACGGGGTCGCGGCACATCGCTTCACTACTGGGGACAGAGTTGGCGTCTGACAGAGTGGGACTTCAAGCTCCGTAGTGAAACCATTCGGCGCTATGGGGCTTCAGCCATTCCGGCGGGCTCTACGGTCGAGGACTGGCCGCTCTCATACGAACAACTCGAACCGTACTACGACAAGGTGGAATACACCATCGGCGTTTCCGGCAAGGCAGGAAATATTCGAGGAGCCGTCGACCCTGCGGGTAACGTCTTCGAAAGTCCAAGGCAAAGAGAATACCCCATGCCAGCTTTGCGTCGTGCTGGTTTTGCCGATCATATGGCTGAAGCTGCAAAGCGGCTGGGTTGGCACAGCTATTGTCCCCCCGCTGCAATCAACTCGGTTGCGCGCGATCAAAGGAGCGCCTGCTTCTATCATGGCTTTTGCGGTAGTGGTGGCTGTCCAATAGACGCGAAGAATTCGACCGCGGTGACCACGATCCCGCAAGCGGTGGCGACAGGAAATCTGAAGGTGGTTCCCTACGCCCACGTCATCGCCATCGATTCCGACGACAACGGCAGGGGTAACTGGTGTCCGTTACTTGACCGGCAAGAAAGAATATTTTCAGCCGGCATCAGTCGTCCTGCTGGCGAGCTACACCTACGAAAATACCCGTCTGCTCCTGCCCTCGAAATCGAAAGCTTACCCCCAAGGCCTCTCGAATACTCGCGGGCAAGTGGGTTTGCACTACATGTCCCACACCAGAAACGGCGTTATGGGTCTCTTCCCGTTCGATTTGAATCGCTGGTATGGAACCCCGGCCCAAGGCACATCCGTGGATGACTGGTCGGATGACAATTTCGACCACACCGGACTCGGCTTTATCGGCGGAGGCAATTTGCTCGTGCCCATGGAAGCGAAACCAATCGAGGCAGCCAGCATGCCAACTTTCGGCAAGGTTCCGCGGTGGGGTGCCAGTTAGAAAGAGTTTGTGAAAGCGAATGCGGGGCGTTGGGCCCCGGTTTGGGCACAGATCTCGACGCTGCCCTTCGAGGATCATTTCCTGGATCTGGACCCTGAAGTGAAGGACCCGCTCGGATATCCGGTTTGTCGTCTCACGGTCAGCCTTAAGGAGAGCCAGAAGCGCGCGATGATGTTCATGCAGGATAAAGCCGAGCAATGGTTGCGTGAAGCCGGCGCCATTGCCATCCAGAAATTGCCGCTGGTTCCCATCGCGCTGTCCACACATGCATACGGCGGAACCAGGATGGGTGATAATCCCGAGACCAATGTCGTGGACCGTTGGGGTTTTTCTCACGAAGCCCCCAACCTTGGCATCCTTGGCGCTTCCGTCATGGGAACAAGTGGTGCGAGAAATCCGACGCTGACCGTCCAGGCCCTGGCATGGCGCACCGCAGACCATCTCATTAGCGAATGGAAATCACTCGCGCGGTAGCCCGTATGCTGCCCTTTCCGTATGCAGCATGCGGCTGGGATCGACGAACAGCCAAGCTACAGCGCCGGCCACGCACAACCCCGCGGCCACGAGGAATGAAGCCCTCCAGCCGAAGTGGCTCGCGATCAGCGGCGTGAGCCACGCGGTGAACCATCCGCCGGCTTGCGCCCCCATGTTCATGAATCCCGAAACCGATCCTGAGGATCTTCCGGCTAAATCAGCCGTGACCGACCAGAACGAGCTTTGCGCCAGATACAGAGCCCCGGCGCCTCCCGCCAGCACGACGCTGGCAAGCCGCGCGCTTTCCACTTCCGAGCCGAAGATGAGAAACACTGCCGCCAGGGTGATCACGGCCGACGCCAGGTAACATCGCCCGATCCTGGGACCGAAGGAGCGTGTCAGCCGGTCGCTGATCGCGCCTCCCAGGGCACAGCAAACCGCCATGGCGAGAAATGGAAGCATGGCGTAGAACGCACTCGCCTTCAGATTTAACCCGCGAACCTGGGCCAGGTAGGTATAAAACCAGCTGAAAAATATCCACGCGACATAACCGAAAGAAAAATAACTGAGCGTGATCGCCAGCACCCTCCCTGCTTTTGAAAACTGTTTTCCAGCGAATCAGCCGGACGGCGCTAACCTGTTCCTCCGCCGCGGCGGGCAGGCCGGAACGAATCACCGCCGACTCTGAGGATGAAACGCCTGAATGCTCTTCCGGATTGTCGCGGGCAGCGATGAACCACACCAGTCCCACTACTAAACCGATGACCGCGCAAACCCAGAATGAAGACCGCCATCCGCAGTGCAGCATGATGAATGTGATCAGCGGTGGCGAAAGGCCTGCGCCGGCACCTACTCCGGCAAAGATCCAGCCGTTGGCGATGCCACGCTCCTCGGTCGGAATCCAGCGCGAGACGAATTGATTGGACGCGGGATACACCACTGCCTCACCCGCTCCGAACAGGAAGCGGATGGACACGAACAGAAACAACGCTCCCGTGATGCCGTGCGGAACCGCGGCAGTGAGCGCGGTAAAAACTCCCCATCACACGACGCCGCCAGCCAGGACCCGCCGCGGTCCAAACCGATCTGCCAGCCTTCCGCCCAGGGTTTGGAACAGAGCATAGCCAGCCAGAAAAGCGCTGAAGACCCATCCCAGTTCGACGTTGGTGAGCTTGTACTCGCTGGCGATAGAGCTGCCCGCGATCGAGATATTCACCCGGTCCAGAAAAGCGACTGCACTCAGCACGAACAGCCAGAAGACGAGGAACCAGCGGACATGGCTCGTGCGGGAAGCGGTCATTCGATATCTCCGAGTTGCTTTCTTCGAGCGAAGATCCTCTGGAACCGCTACTTGTATTCCCGGACTTCCTGCCGCGATTCTCCCAAGCCCTCAATGCCCAACTCAACCACGTCACCCGCGTTCAAATATACGGGCGGATTCATGCCCAGGCCCACGCCTGCGGGCGTTCCCGTGCTGATAACGTCGCCGGGCAGCAGGGTCATGAACTGGCTTACGTAAGACACCAGCGTGGGGACGTCAAAAATCATATTGGAGGTGGAACTGTTCTGCCGCGTGGTGCCATTCACTTTGAGCCACATTTTCAGATTACCCACATTTGGCACCTCGTCCTGAGTGGCGAGAAACGGGCCCAGGGGCGCGAATGTGTCCGCACTTTTTCCTTTTACCCATTGTCCGCCGTGCTCTAACTGGAAATTGCGCTCGGAATAATCGTTGTGCAGGGCGTAACCGGCCACGTAATCGAGAGCGTTTTGTGGGGACACGTACAAAGCCGTCTTGCCGATTACAACCGCAAGCTCGACTTCCCAATCCACCTTGGTGGAGTTCTTCGGCCGTATCAGAGGATCGTTCGGTCCGACCAGAGACGTTGTGGCCTTAAAGAAAAGAACGGGTTCCTTGGGCGCCTCGGCCTTGGTCTCCGCCGCGTGATCGCGGTAGTTGAGCCCGATGCAAACGATCTTGCTGGGGCGGGTCACCGGAGGTCCCAGGCGTACCGACGCGGCTATTTTAGGAGCAGACGAGGCGTTCTTCTGCAGCCAGGGGTCAAGCTCCTTCAAACCGCCGCCAGCCAGAAATGCTTCACAGTAGTCCGAGTCCAGCCCGGAGGCATCAATGCGAGTGCCATCTTTCAAGAGCACCCCCGGTTTCTCTTTGCCGGGTTCGCCAAACCGAATCAGTTTCATTAGTGTGGACCTCCTTAGAGTCCTGAAATAACCTTGTTGCCGCCCCGAAGTTGCCGCGCTGAACGGCCATGGTTGGCCGGGGCCGACAGTCTGGAGTTTTTGAAAGCCTAATTTTGTTCGCGCACTGGATTAATTATCATATATAGGTATAATACTAACTTATGCAGTTTTGCTCCAGAGAAGCTTACGACACAAGGAGAATGGCCTGTGATGAGCAAAATTCTCGCGTCATTAGTGCTTCTGTGCGCAGTAATGTCACCGTTCACTCTGGCGCAAGCTACCGGCGATCCCATCGATCTTTATTTTAACGACTGGCATTCCTCCACTCCGCGCACCACCATGGGCTCTCTCGAAGAGCGCGACATTTTCACCCGCGGCGACCCGCAGAATCCCCCGAAGAAGGGCGCAGTCCTTCGCTTTATCAATTCTTATGACTATGCCACGTTGGCACCCCATGCTTCCACGAAGACAACACGCCTGGAGGGACAGCAACAGATTTACTTTGTCGCCTCCGGCCAGGGCTCGGCAACCGCTGCAGGACAACAGACGGTCGACCTGTACCGGAACATCGCAGTCCTGATGCCTGCGAACCTGGCGTTTACATTGAAAAACACCGGCGATGAGCCGCTGGCCATGTATGTGATCAACGAACCGACGCCTCCGGGCTTTCGGCCGAATTCCGCCATGCTGGTCCAGGACGAAAACAAATTGCCCATCACTTCCAGCAATGAATTGATTCCATTGATTGCGTTTTTTGTGCCACTGGAAGGCAGGGTGTTGGACGGCGGTGGCGTTTGGGCGCCAGCGACGCAGAACGACGCCACCACCAGTGCGCCTACCGTGAAAAGAGGAAGCGTTTTTCGCTGCATGATGCAGTCTCCTTTGCCGCCCTCTTTGCTGTCCTACTTCCTGGCTTCGTGGGGATGGTAGCGGGCGAAATATAGAAATTTCACCTGGGCATCTTCGTTCTGATTGATGTTGGTGTGGGGCGTCTTGTTGTCGGGAATGTGATAGAACGCCATTCCGGGAGTTTGGCGGCGCAATTGATTGCTGACGAAGGCCAGGCTGGTGCCCTCCAGAGCGGTCCAGACTTCTTCGATGTCATCATGGTCCACGATGTGCGGCTTGCCGATGGTGAGAGGATCGAGGGTCACTGTCAGCACAGTCTGCAGTGTTCCCAACCCGTCCTGAGTGGTGAAGACGGTCTTTACAATGTGGGCCCAGAGACCAGTGAACATAGGGGATCCATCCCATGGCGGAGCTCTCCGGCCATCCAAAAAAGAGAGCGTGGCTTCGCACTGGCGTCGGGACACAAAGCCCAAAATGCGCGCTGTGATCGACGGGATTGACCAGCCCGCTTCGGTTGCGGCCGTGTTTGACAACCTGGCGGCGGCGCAGAATTTCCTCAAGATATTGAAGGAAGCTAATCTTGGCTTGTGCGTCAACGTCTCCACTTCGATTGAAGGGGCGCAGCAGTGCAGCCAGTTTGCAAGAATTGTATGTCACAGCATCGGCTACTCATTGGGATTTGAGGGGAATACCGAAAAGCTGCCCAACACTCAAGTGCTGGCGCTGTCAACCATGTGCGGCCATGGCATGATCTCCAGCAGCCTGGGAAAGAAGATGATTGACTGGGTGAAGGAAGGCCGCCGCACTCCCGACCAAGCGGTCTCGTACCTCGCGAGGTTCTGTTCTTGCGGAATCTTCAACCCATCCCGAGCCAAGCGCATTATGGAAGATGCGCGCAAAAAGATGGAATAGACAGGCTTCGCGGGGTCATCATGAACCACTCCGAATCAGCTGAGATACCAGATCCTTCCCCGGTCCTCGAACTGATCGAAGCTTTCCGCCGGTCGAAGACGATGTTCGCGGCCGTGTCTCTCGGAGTCTTCGATCTCCTGGAGCGCCATCCCGCTACCCTTGCTAGCCTGAACGCCGAGATGCGCGTTGAATCCGATCCGCTGGAGAGAGTG
Source organism: Terriglobia bacterium (assembly GCA_963803605.1). Classification (GTDB taxonomy): domain Bacteria; phylum Acidobacteriota; class Terriglobia; order Terriglobales; family Acidobacteriaceae; genus JAIQFF01. The sequence continues at coordinate 116,007 of CAWDNG010000012.1, read as the reverse complement.
CTGGATGCTTGTGTTGGACTCAAGCTCCTGCGGCGGAATGGAGCTCTGTACGAAAACGAGCCTTTGGCCAGTACCTATCTCTGTCGGAGCAGCGAAAGAACCCTAACGGGATACATACTTTATTCCAACGACGCGCTTTTCCCGATGTGGTCCAACCTCGAGGATGCGGTACGGGAGGGCACGCCACGCTGGAAACAGACGTTTGGGGTTGAGGGCGGAATTTTCGATCACTTCTTTCGTACCGAAGAAGCTAAACAAACTTTCGTCCAAGGCATGCACGGGCTTGGACTTCTCAGCTCTCCGAAAGTCGTGGATGCCTTTGACCTTTCGCGCTTTACGAAGCTGGTGGATTTAGGTGGCGCCACCGGACATCTGGCCATCGCTGCCTGCGAACGGTATCCCCAACTGCGCGCCGTAGTGTTCGATCTTCCCCAGGTGATTGAGTCGGCGAAGAACCACCTCCAGCAAGCGGCGGAGGTGGCTCCACGCGTCGACGTGGTAGCCGGTGATTTCTTTCGCGACGCGTTGCCGGAGGCAGACCTATTCGCAATGAGCCGCATTGTGCACGACTGGCCCGAGGAGAAAATACATCCCCTGCTCGCCAGGATCTTTGACCGTCTGCCCGATGATGGCGGCATCTTGCTGGCGGAAAAGCTTCTGCAAGACGACAAGACGGGCCCCACGTCCACCCATATGCAGTCACTGAATATGCTGATTTGCACCGAAGGCAAGGAAAGAACTCTGGGCGAGTACCGCCAACTGCTTGAGAATGCCGGTTTTCGGGATGTGCGGGGTCACGTTACCGGACGCCCCCTCGATGCCGTCCTGGCGATAAAAAGCTTTGCCTAGCTCCTGGTCGATCAAATCCATCTCATAATCAAGAAGCACAATGGTGCTATAGTATTAACAGGGGGAATCCTCAGACAGCAGATAGCTCTGGAGGTATTGCCTGATTCGCAGACAGACGATTACCGCGCAGGTAATCACCTACATTCTAGACCTTATCCGCAAAGGACAGGTAAAGCCGGGCGAGCGGTTACCCACGGAGAAGCAACTTACAGAAGAGCTGGCCGTGAGCAGGACGTGCGTTCGCGAGGCCATCAAGTCTCTTGAGTCTCTCCAACTCATCAGCGTACGGCCTAAGATCGGCGCGATTGTTCTGGAACCTTCTCCCATCGCTTTGATCAATGCCGAGTACCTCTCCACCTCTGCGTTCATGCAGCAGGCGGATTCCCTGATCGAGTTTCGCAAAGTACTTGAGCTGGGATTGGTGGCTCTGGCGGCAGAGAAATCCACCGAAGAAAATTGGACCGCCATGCGGGAAGTCTTGGCTGAACAAGAAGCGGCGTTGCGCATGGACCGAAGCACACCAAATGCCGACCTGCTTTTCCACGAGGCGATCGGCAAGGCTAATATCCGCTTTCACAAGGCGGTAGCCGAAGCCACCCGGAATCCTCTCGCCATTATGGTGCTGCAGGCAATTTCCGAACCTCTCATTGAAGTTAGCCGGCGCACCAACGAAATGCCCGGAGTGCCCGAAGCCGGGCTCCGTCAACACTGGGCGATTTACCGGGCGATCCGGGAGAATAATCCGGAAAAAGCGCGCCAGGCCATGCGGGCGCATCTTGAGGCGGCTGAACGTAACGCGCACAGCCTGGCTCCGAACCAACCTGCCGGAGTGGTTGCGCGCTCAGAAACTACGCGCGAAGAGACAGCCTGAATAACCAATCTTTCACTATTTTCTCGGTTTAGACTTCCCGCAGCCCAGTTCCCAGACTTCGGACTCCAGGGCTTCCGCACGGGAATGACTGTGCGCCAGGCACCGACAGGAACCTGTTACGCGCAGGTCGACACGCGTTCAGTTGGAATCCACTTTGATCACTGTGTAGGTAAACTTGCTGCCGGACTTTATTTTCAACTGGTGCGGAACGTTGGCAGGAATATGCACGATGTCGCCGGGGCCGAGGTGCTTGATCTCGCCTCCCTCAATTGACGAACCCCGAACCTCGTGCGGCTTGATGGTTTTCGGCGCCACCATCGTCCCTCCTACTACCAGAGTAGCTTCGCCGTTATCCACGATCATGATATCCGTTATATCCGTTTGAGTCTCGTGAAGCTCGGCGCTACCATCCCCTTCGCGATGTGAGATTCCGATCAGATGGTTTCCGTAAGTACCCAGAGACTGCCAGGCAAACTTCTGGTCGTCGATTTTGCCGGAAAGCTCCTGGTTCGAATTCTTGACCAACACCCCCTTCCACAGACCGAAGCCTTCGGGGTCGGCGGCCAGCAGCGAGGTTGCGGAAGCGAGGAACAGGATTGCGAGGGACAGGATTCTCATGCGATCTCTCCAGAACTAGAGTTTTCAAACGGAAGCAGGCTATTATAGTCTTATAATAGTACTTGTAGAGGACCGCTAAATGTCACCCTGGAAAATGACCCGCATGCGCATCGCCCCCCTGAGCGTAGCTGTCCTCCTTTTTATGTCGTTCCGCCTCACCGTCGCTGGCCAGGCATCTGAAAATGGGCAGGCCACGAACCCCGTGCAGGCCTGGGTGGGAGCACGCATCATCGATGGTACCGGTGAGCCGGCAATCGAAAACGCGACCCTGGTCATCCGGAATGGCCACATCGAGGCGGTCGGAAAACACGTCAAGGTCCCGGCGGGAGCGGAAAGAATCGATGCCACGGGGAAGACCATCATTCCCGGCTTGATCAATGCGCACGGCCATGTCAACCGGCAAGATCAACTCGGAGTTTATCTGCGGTATGGAATCACCACGGTCCTCAGCCTGGGTGGGGACAAAGAATTTGCTCTACGGGAGTACTGCGAGAAAGCTGCTCCGGGCACGGTACCGCGCCTGCACGTCGCAGGCCCGATCCAGGACTCCACCGCCATTCCTGGAGCCGTCGCGGTGACGACTCCGGAAGAGGCCCGCAAGAGCGTCGACGAATTGATTCAGCACAAACCCGACATCGTAAAAGTGCGGGTTGATGATTTTCGCGGCGCGCGCCCAAAAATGAGTCCCGAGGTCTACGGGGCGGTGATTGACGAAGCGCACAAGCATGGATATCGAACCGCGGCGCACATCGTCATGCTGGACGATGCCAAGGGTGTGTTGCGCGCCGGAGTCGATTACATCGCGCACAGTGTCCGCGACCGCGAGGTGGACGCGGAATTTATTCGCCTCATGAAAAAACGCCACGTTTCTTATTCGCCGACGTTGACTCGTGAACTGGCGGTCTTCATGTATACGGAAAAGCCATCGTTCTTCAGCGACCCCTTCTTCCTGAAGGAAGACGATCCGGCGGAGATGGCGCAAATGGAAGACCCGAAGCGAGAGAATGCGATGCGCACCGATCCCGCGGCACTGTGGTACAAGGAGCACATGGCCGTCGCCATGCGCAATCTAAAGACCCTTTCAGACGCCGGCATCAATATCGCGATGGGTACCGACAGCGGCGGAGGCCCCGGCCGCTTCCTGGGCTACTTCGAGCATCTTGAGCTGGAGTACGAGACCAAGGCAGGCCTGACTCCGATGCAGGCGCTGGTTTCGGCCACCAGCGGGGCGGCCAAAGCCATCAACATCAGCAAAGAGGTAGGTACACTGCAAAAGGGCAAGCTGGCAGATTTCGTGGTGTTGACGGCGAACCCGCTCGATGACATCAGGAACACGCGCACCATCGAGTCAATCTGGATCGGCGGCGTGCGGATTTCGGCCAAGAAATAGGGCTTGTTGTTCGCGCTTCAGTTCTGTGAAGCGGGCGGCATGGTGTAGAAACTGTATCGAATCGTCCAGCGCGTTTCCTGGCCCGGTTCAATCCGAAACTGGAGATAGGGTTCCACCGCCGCCACCGTATTAATCGCCCAGAAGTTCACGCTATCCAAGGGCTGGTCGCTGGTGATGTGGACGCCAGCGCCGGTCTTGAGGTTTTCCACCCGGAAATCGTAGTCCTTTACGTCCTTGCTGAACCCGGTCAGTTCTGAGAAAACCCCATTCTTACCCTGCAAGGGCTGGGGGAAAACGATCTGTTGTCCGCGCACTTCAGCCCGGTCCTTAAACCCGCGAACCGGAAACGGGGTAAAGACAAATTTGACGGTCACATCGGGGCCAACGGCTTCATGATCGATCACAAAGAAATTGTGATTGTACTGGTTCGTCACAATTACCTGGTGGCCGATGTTTTTTAACGAGTGTTCCAGCAGGAGTTCCGGTTTCCCTTTCATCAGCCGGACCGTCTTGCGGTAGATGTATTCGTATCCCTGCTCCGACTTCAAACGCTGGATGAATTCGATTCGATCCTTGTGCTTGTGGACCGTCCACTTTCCGTGGTTGACGATCTCGTACGTATCGTAGGGCCGGTAGTCCTTCTCCTCGGGCTTGCGAAGAGTACCAATACCGATGCGCACGAATGTCCCGCCCGCTTTGGCTTCGTCATATCCCAGCCCTTTGTCGTTGGTCTGAAACGCCTCGACCGGACCGGCGATGGCATCATGAATCTTGGGATCGTGGTGTCCGTACCAGCGTCCGAAGTATTCGTGTCCATTGAATTGGAGACCGGAAATAATCCCAGACCAATCAAACCTGGTGCCCTGGTATGAGCCATTCTGATTGTCGGGAAGCATCAGTTCGGCATGGATGAGTCCGTTTGAGATCGAGGCCTTGGGATAGTCCTGTGCCAGCAGCAGACTGCCACAGAGGCAGAACAGCAAGCAAAAAGAGAATCGAGTTCGCATGGTTCGATCATAAACGCAACCCGGCTTTTGCAGAATCAATCACGCGGACGCCCTTTAACAGCAAATCGTAACGGATTCACAGGCATGCCGAGAATTGTCGAAGAGCGATTCCGAGATCCTTTAGGCGACGTAAATAAATAAAGGTATCATAGTGATAACGAGGAGCGGAGTGTCGATCGGCATTATGCTGTTGGAAAGTGGACCCGGTTGCCGAGCTGAGGACGAAGTTTCGTGCCGTCTGGCCCCTGCTGGATGAACGTACGCGGCGTCTCATGGCAGCCAGTGAAGCCAAGGTATTAGGCCACGGCGGCGTGAGTCTGGTGGGCCGGGCGTGTGGGCTGTCGCGAAAAGCTATCGGCAAGGGAATCCGGGAAATTGAAGCCGGGGTGAGGTGGGAAGGTCGTATTCGACGCCCCGGGGCCGGCCGCAAACCCATTACCGTGTCCGACCCGCAACTGGTGGACAGGCTGGAAGCGACCATCGAGGAGCAGACGCGAGGAGATCCTGAATCCCCGCTGCGCTGGACTTGCAAGAGCACGCGTGCTATCGCCCAGACCCTGACCCAGGGCAAGCATCCCGTCAGCCACACCAAAGTGGCCCAGATCCTGCACGATCTGGACTACAGCCTGCAGGGGAACCGCAAAACCGAGGAGGGAGGGGACCATCCAGATCGCGACGCGCAGTTCCGTCACATCAATACCGCGGTGAAGCGCTATTTAGCTTGCGGCTGGCCGGTGATCTCCGTCGATACCAAAAAGAAAGAACTGATTGGCAATTACTACAATGTCGGCCAGCAATGGCGCCCGACGAAACAACCGCGCAAGGTACAAGGGCATGACTTTCCCGGGCCCGACGTGCCCCGGGCTTATCCCTATGGCATTTACGATATCGGGCGTAACAGCGGCTTCGTCAATATCGGGACCGATCATGATACCGGTGCCTTCGCCGTGGCCTCGATCGGGGCTGGTGGCGGCACGAAGGGAAACGTCTCTATCCCAGGGTCAAGACGCTGCTGATTACGGCCGATGGCGGAGGGAGCAATGGTTGGCGGTTGCGCTTGTGGAAAGTGGAGCTGCAGAAATTGGCGGATGAATCCGGCTTGACCTTGTCGGTTCATCATTTCCCGCCGGGGACTAGCAAGTGGAATAAAATCGAGCACCGCCTGTTTTCCTTTATCTCATCAAATTGGCGGGGCGAGCCATTACGGGACTACGAAACCATTGTGAATCTGATCGCCGAGACCACGACTGCGAAAGGACTGACCGTGACTTGCCGGCTAGATCGCCGCAAATATCCCACGGGCCGCAAGGTCACCGCAGAGGAAATGAAACAGGTCAATCTTTATCCGGATAAATTTCATGGCGAATGGAACTACGTCATCAAGCCTCACCGCGTGCGTGAGCGATGTTGATACGTTTATTTATTTACGCTGCCTATACTCCATTCCCCCATGCGGGCTTTTCTTGATTTGTCTCTGTGTCCTCCGTGTCCTCTGTGGTTAGAACCCAGAAATGAACCACGGAGGACACAGAGGACACTGAGATAAGAATTTCTTAGTAGGCTTTGACCAAATCTGGAAGATCATCGAGTCATCATCAGTTCCCTTGAAATGGCCGGAGCCATGGCGTAGGCTGAGCGGTACCCTTCACTACACTCAGGACCAACTTTATGGATCGGCGGACGTTCGTCAAAGCCAGTTGTGTGGGAAGCGCGAGCCTGTTCCTCGACGGCATCGATCCCCAAGCCTTTGGCGACGTGACCCTGCCCGAATCGCCTCCTATCGAAGTCGTCCATGGAGCGAAGCCGGCTAAGTCCCCGCTGGGCATGCCCGGACTATTTCCCGGGCGGGTGGTGGAAGTCACCGATTCGAAGTCCATTGTGCAGAACCGGGTTTCGCAACCGGTGATCCGCGACATGATCGAGCGCGGAATGAAGGAATTGACGGGCGAGGGCTCAGCGTCGGCGGCCTGGGCCAAATTTATTGAGCCCTCCGATGTTGTCGGCATCAAGATCAATCCGTCCGGAGCGCCGGCCTGCTGCTCGTCTCCCGAGATCGTGCGGGAGATCATCAAGGGCGTCCAATCTGCGGGCGTGCCCACAGGCAACATCGTCGTCTACGACCGCTACGAATACGAAATTGATATCGGCAGCTACCAGGCTCTGCTTCCGCCCGGGGTGCGCGTCGTAGGTATCCAGGACGGGCTGGTCGACTCCGGTTACGATCCCGAGGTTTATTGCCAGGCCACGTTCTTCGGCGAGTGGGAGAACCGCTCATATATGGCGAGGATCGTGTCCCACGGTGTCAGCAAGATTATCAACGTTCCCACCATGAAGGACCACTCCGCCTCCGGCGTGACCGGCTGCCTCAAGAACCTGGGCTATGGCACCTTTAATAACGTGGCCCGCTCACATCGCTCTCCTTTTTCGTTCACCGATCCGCTCATCGGTGTCATGTGCTCGGTTGAGCCCCTGCGTTCGAAGGCGGTGCTGCACATTATGGACGGCATGCGTCAGGTCTGGCACGGCGGCCCGCTGACCCAGGTCCAGGAGTTCATCTACCAGGCTGGAATTCTCTACTTCGGCACTGACCCGGTGGCCATGGACACCGTCGAACTGGAGGCCCTTGAGAAGAAGCGCCGCGAGGAAGGCGTCCCTAGCCTCTGGGAGCACAAAGCGGAAAGCATCACCACCAACGGCATGGAGTTCTATCACAACCCCCAAAAGAACCTGTTCTACCGCCGCCCGGGCCATATCGCGTCCGCGGGAAAGCTGGGGTTGGGGGTGGCTGACCTGAAGCGCATCGATCACGGGCAAATCCGACTCGGCTAACTGACCAGATGCCAGGACCACCCAATCCCTCCGAGCCTTCAAGAACTGAGACCGACTGGCCCACGCTGCTCCACGACAATGCGCGCACCGGAGGCTTGGGGATTCGGCCCGCCAAAGCGCCCGACCATGTGCGCTGGCACGTTCGCATGGGAGGCTCGGTCCGCTCTGCCCCGGTGCTGCGCGCTGGAGTTCTGTACGTGACTTCGATGGCAGGCAACCTCGACGCCATAGATATCGAACAAGGCCGCCAGAAGTGGCAGTTTCAGGCCGCGGACCACATCCACTCCACCCCTTCCCTCTCCGGCAGCAAAGTGCTCTTTGGCTGCGACTCGGGCAAGGTCTATGCCGTGAATTGCGATTCGGGGAAGCCGGCGTGGGAAACGGCCGCCACGGCTGAAGTCTGGACCTCTCCGGTCGTCCACGATGGCGTAGTCTTTTTCGGCAGCGCCGATGCCCGAATGTACGCCGTGGATATCGATACCGGCCGCAAGCGCTGGACGCAGGAACTGGGCGGCCGAATTTACTCCACCGCCGCTGTCGCCGAGAAGCATCTTTATCTCGGCTGCGGAGACGGCAAAATCTATTGCCTCGAGGTTTCGTCGGGTAAAACGGTGTGGAGCGCTTCGACGGGAAACGGCATTGACTCCTCACCCGCGGTGGCGGGAGACACGGTGCTGATCGGATCGGAGGACTTCTTCTTCTATGCGCTTGATGCCGCGAGCGGCGAGGTGCGCTGGAAATATGAGACGGGACTGGGGATATCTTCGTCCCCGGCGGTCTTTGAAGATCTCGCCGTGGTTGGCAGCAAGGACGGCTTTCTCTACGCATTCGAGATCCAAAGCGGCCGCCTGCGCTGGAAGGCCCAGGCCAGCGATGTCGTCACCGCGCCTCCAGTCATTGCCAGTGGCCTGGTCTGCATTCAGGCCGGAGGGACGCACGCATTCGATATTGCAACCGGCGGCGTGGCGTGGAGAGCTGGCCTGGGCGGGTCGGTCCAGTCCGCTCCGGTGCTGACCGGGGACACAATGTACGTAGCAACCAACGACGGGGAGGTTTATGCGCTGGAATAAGCCACTTGCCGCCATTGTGGTCTGCGCGTCCGCTGTGCTGGCTTCAGCCCAGGCGTCAGGCCAGCCGCCCCAGGCTCCCTTCGTTCACAAGAAGAAGTACGTCATGGGCACAGTCTTCGAGATTGTTGCCTATGGCGAACCCGCAGCGCAGGTGTCCGGCGCCATTGATGAGGCCCTTCTGGAAGTCGTCTGGCTCGATAATGTGATGAGCGACTATAAGGCCGAGAGCGCTTTGAGCCGATTGAACCGTTCCTCCCATTCCCGCCCGGAAGTGGTCCCGGCCGACTTATATCGGGTTATCGGCGAGGCGCTGCAATATTCCCGTCTTTCGGGAGGGAAATTTGATGTGACCGTAGGCCCGCTGGTCAATCTATGGAAAGCGGCCATCCGCGGCGGCCAGCCCCCTTCTCCTGCGGCAGAAGAAAAAGTTCGGGCCTGCGTGGGCTACCAGAAAGTCGAATTGCTCCCTCCGGATCGAGTGCAGTTTCACTCGCCGTGTACCCGGATTGATTTGGGCAGCATCGGCAAGGGATATGCGCTGGACCAGGCTGCCGCGGTGTTGCGGGCACACGGTATTTCGCGTGCGCTGCTTGACGCAGGAGGAAGTTCCCTGGTTGCGCTGGGCGCTCCTCCGGGACAAATCGGCTGGCTAGTGCAGCTGAGAGACCCGTCGAGCCCGCTGCACCCTGTGGTCATGCTGTCTGACAACAGCGTCTCCACTTCGGGGCAGACCGCGCCCAGCCTCCTGTCGCCGGGGGCGGCAGGGCACATAATCGATCCGGATAATGGCGAGCCGCTAAGAACCAATTACGCCGTCAGTGTGGTGGCAGCGACTGGTACCGCGTCCGACGCGCTGTCGACGACGATGTTGCTGCTAGGCCCCGAAAAAGGTAAGCAACTGGTCAAGCATTTGGCAGGCGTGGCGGCTGTGTGGGTCGCCTCGGACGGGAAGTCAGAGCTGGAGTCCAACGGTCCCCAGATTCAGGTCAACGATGGCGCACGGCTCCCAATCCGGACTGGCTCCGCCGCCCTGCAATAATGGCAAACTTGAACCTCATGCCCATGCGAGCCCGAATTCTGACGTTGATTTGCCTGCTGGCGGCTACTCCAGGCTGGTGCCGGGTGCTTTTGCGCTGGAGCCAGCCTGCGATTCCTGCTCCAGCAACAATGGGCGTCACGGAGCTGGTGGTTGCCTGGGACAATGCCGCGCTCATCACGAGTGCCCACCATAGCGGCTATCGCGTCTATGCCGAGGTCCCAGCGGGCAAGACCGCGGAAATGGCCGGTAGCACGGCAGACAGCAGCCTGGTGGGCATCATCGTGAATCCGGGTGATGCGCAGCCCGGCGAGATTGACGAGGGGCTCGCTCAACTGCGATCGGCCTACCCCCAGCTTCCTGTTTTACTGCTCAACCCCAAAGCGAACCAGCCGCAGATGAAAGGACAGCTGGTGGTGAAGAAAGACGGCATTCTTCAGGTGACCAGCCCGACCGCCCAACCCTGGATCGACTCCAATCTGGCCCTGATAAGGTTCGATCAAGCGTTCCGCCCGGCACAGGCTCCTCTTTATGAGTTCCACTGGGACATGTCCGATTCCCGGCAACCGGAAAGTGGCCCGGCCCCTGCGGACTATGCGCTGGCAGTGGCCGAGGCTGGCGCGTTTCGCGCCGATCTTGTCCTGGACCTCCCTCCCGCGCTGCAGGCCGACCTGGCTCAAAACAATCCCGCGGCCCAGGCTGTCCTCAACCAGATCAGGCGCTATCTGGCGTTTGCTACGCGAGGTGAGAAGAACGCCGCCGAACCGGAAGCCAACGTGGGCGTGATCACGGACTCTTACGAGAAATCCTACGAACCAACTAACCTTTTCGCGCGCCACAACATTCCCTTCGCTGTCCTGAAGGCTTCCGACCTGAAGCCGCAGAGCCTGAAGCGCTTCGACCTGCTCGTGGTCTTCTCCGCCATGGACCAACTCGCGATGAAGACGCTGGCCGATTTCGCTTCGAAAGGCGGCCTGGTCGTGGTGGTGGACGCGCACGGTCCTTATCCCTGGCAGTCCGGCCAGCGGGTTCCCGCTGGCGAGTATTCCGTTGCCTACGCCACCGGCAAAGGCCGTATCATCGAACTCCAGGGACAGGTGATCGACCCCGAAACCTTTGCCCAGGACATACGCCGCCTGCTCGATCAGGACAAGGACAAACTGGCCCTGAGCCTTTGGAATGCGCTCACCGTGGTTGCGGTTTCATACCGATCGCCCGGCGGCGAGAAGGTCGTGGAACTGGTCAATTACGCTGAGGAGCCGATTTCGGTTCAGGTGCGAATCCAGGGATCGTTTTCTTCAGTTCGTTATGAGACTCCCGCGCGGGCTTGCTGCCAGACTCTTACTCCAATCCAACGCGGGGCATTCACGGAATTTGTGGTTCCCTCGCTGCGGATCGCCGGCCGGGTGCATCTGGCAGCTCGAAAACCCACTGAGCATAAGCCGAGGTGAAATGAAAATCGCGCTTACTTCTTCCATTGCTCTGCTCTTTCTGCTGCTCGTGCCTCCGGCGAGCCAGGCGCGGAAGAACGCCTCAAAAAACTCATATCTCATGTACGTCGGCACTTATACCGGCCCCGAGAGCAAGGGAATTTATGCGTATCGCTTTGACGCCGCCACCGGTCAGGCGACTCCGATCGGACTGGTGGCGGAGACCGTCAACCCGTCGTTCCTGGCGATCGATCCGACCCGGCGATTTCTGTATGCGGTCAACGAGATCTCGGACTATCAGGGAAAAAAGACGGGCGCGGTGAGCGCCTTTGCCATCGATCGAAAGTCAGGCAAGCTCACCTTCCTGAATCAAGTCCCTTCGCACGGCGCCGGGCCCTGCTATGTTTCCCTGGACCAGACCGGAAAATACGCCCTGGTGGCGAACTACGATGGCGGCAGCGTGGCTGTTTTCCCGGTGCTGAAGGATGGCCGGCTCGGTGAAGCCTCGGCCGTGATCGAGCACACCGGTCCCACCGTGGATCCCCTGGGAGCTGAGCCCCACCAGATTGATTTGTCCCGCGACAACCGCTTCGCGATCGCGTCATACCTCGGGCTGAACCGGTTGCTGGTGTACCGCTTCGATGCCGCCAAGGGCACGCTGGCCGCCAGCGATCCCGCTTTTGCCCAACTTCATCATGACGCCAGGCCGAGACACTTCGCCTTCAATCCCAACCACAAGTTCCTCTATGTGCTTGAAGAAGCGGCTTCCAAACTCGACGCCTTTTCCTACGATGCCGCAACTGGAGCCGTGCAGCAGGTGGCTACAGTCTCGACTTTGCCCGAAGGTCTTGCGGTAGACAATACTACGGCGGAAATCAAAATCAATCCTGACGGCAAATTTCTCTATAGCTCAAACCGCGGCCATGACAGTATCGCCGTCTTCTCCCTTGACCCGAAAACCAGTATGCCCATTTTCCTGCAAGCCGTCTCCAGCGGGGGCAAGAAACCGCGCAACTTTGAAATAGATCCCGGCGGGTCCTACCTGGTAGCGGCCAACCAAAACTCCAATAACCTCGTAGTCTTCAAAATCGATCGGCAATCCGGCCACTTGACGCCCACCGGGCAGGTCTTGCCGGTGAAGTCCCCGGTGTGCATTCAATTCGTGATGATCAAGTAGGACTTTCTAGGACTGAATCCCCTTACCACGACGCCGGTGCTGAAGCAGAGCCGGGCATGGTGGACGGACATCCCACCCGCCCCGGTTCATGATCTACTTCCATTTCCCCACCCCTTCGACAATCGTGATGTAGCGATCGATGGGAAGATCAGTAAACCGCTCCACTGCGACGCCGGGCAGCGGCCATTTCACCTCGAGCCAGTCAATCTTCTTGCGCGCGCCAAGCCCCAGCACCATGCGGGGATCCTGCGACGACAGGTAGCTGCCCCCGCCGACCTTCATGTGACTGCGCTTGAGATCGCCCGCCTGGTAGGAGATCCGCGCCCCAATCGCATCCGGGTTCGACTTTTTTCCAATCAGTCGAACCCCCAGCCAGTGGCTCTGTTTCGCGGCCTGGTTGCGCAATAGAATCGGCGGTCCGCCATTGACTGCAATCAGGACGTCCACCGCGCCATCGTTGTCGAAGTCCCCAATGGCCATGCCCCGCGCCGATAATCTGGGTGGAAAATATCGGACCGCTCTGCGCGCTGACGTTCTCGAAGCCCCGCCCCGTGTTGTGAACATGAGAATGGGCGGCTCTTTATATGTGACTCCCGGGTGCAGACCCTCGATCAGATCATCGGGATTGCCGTTGGCCAGAAACAGATCGAGGTTGCCGTCATTGTCATAGTCGAAAAATTTCAGCCCCCAGCCGCTCATCAGCCGGGTGGCCATGCCCACGCCGGTCTCACGCGCCATGTCGTCAAAAGTTTCGTCGTGATTGTTCTGATAGATGGAGTAAATCTCTCGGTCGATATTGGCCACGAACAGATCCATCCAGCCATCCTGATCATAGTCGGCGGAGTCCACGCCCATGCCGGAACGGGCCCGGCCGTAGCGCTGAACGCCACACCGGCCGGAGTTCCGATCTCTTCAAACTTCCCTCCCCCGCGGTTCATGAACAGGAAGTTGGCCATCAGTGTCATTGGCCACAAACAGGTCCATCCGGCCGTCGTTGTTAAGATCGGCGGCCACCACTCCCCAGGCCTTTCCCGTGTGCTTCCCAATGTTCGAGGCCTGGCTCACGTCGGTGAATGTTCCATCGCCATTGTTGTGGAACAGCCAGCTCGGCATGGGGTTATAGAGACGGGGAATGCAATATCCATGCTTGCCTTCCTCACCCGGTCCCGCAAGTCTTGTTCAGCGACTTGGAGAACTCCACAAACTGGCAGACGAACAGGTCGAGCCGGCCATCGTTGTCGTAATCGAACCAGACTGCACTGGAAGCCCATCCCGGCGCAGCCACGCCGGCCTTCTCCGTCACATCAGTGAAGGTGCCGTCGCCATTGTTGTGATAGAGAATGCTGCGACCGTACTGGGTAACGTACAGATCAGGAAATCCGTCGCCATCGTAGTCGCCCACCGCCACGCCCTGGCCGTAGCCGCCTGCGGCCACTCCGGCTTTCGCGGTCACATCGGTAAAGGTTCCGTCACGGTTGTTGCGATAGAGCGCGTTGCGCAGGGGAGGATCGGGAGTGAAGAAGTCGCACTTGCCGCTGTTGACCAGGTAGATGTCCATCCACCCGTCGTTGTCGTAGTCGAGAAATGCGCATCCCGCACCTGTGGTCTCGGGCAGGAACCTCTCCGCAGATTTCCCGTTCACATGGGCCCAGATAATGCCGCTGACGGAGGGAGGGACCTCTTCAAAAGGATAGGCGGGGTCAGGCAGGGCGCCCGCGAGACGCGCCAATCCGCTAAACGCGATGCTGCCTGCCAGTCCCCTGAGTAGGTCACGCCGCGAGAGCAGCTGCAATCTATTAGTTTGCCGTGAGATCAGATTGTTCAATTCAGCGATTGTTTCTCGACAACCATTGTACCGTCAGAAAAACTTCCCTTCTCATCCTGAGCGGAGTGACTGCTCTGCTACGCGAAGCAGTCGCGGAGTCGAAGGACCCCCAGTGGCGGATGAGTCCTCGGTCAGGTAGGGGTCCCTCGACTTGCTCTCACCGCTGGCGCGGCTCGAGCCGCGCTCGGGATGACACTGGTGCAGAAACATCAAACGGCCCGGCGCTAGTTTGGATTCTCAGGCGGAGTTCCCGGCTGACCGCCGCTCTTTTCCGTCATCTGACGATGGATCGCAAACTCCCGGTCCGCATCCTGCTTGCGTCCGGCGCGATTGTAGGCCATGGCCAGGTTGTAGTGCGCCGCCGGATTCCTGGGCTCCAGCTTGACCGCCGTCTCGAGCGGCGGGACTGCCTCCGGAAACTGTTTTGCAGAAATCAGGGACACGCCCAACCCGAGGTAGGCATCGCCGAAAGTGGCGTCCAGCTTGGTGGCGCGGGTAAAGTGCGCGATGGCGTCGGGCCACTGGCTGTCCTGTCGCGCCAGCTCGCCCAGCACGTACTCGGCACCGGCATTCGAAGGATCGATCTCGATTTCCTGCTGCAATTCTTTTTTCGCCTCCTCGGCCACCGTTGGACTGGGATCAGGCTTCGAGAGCAGCAGGCGCGCCAGCAGGAAATGGATCCCGGGCATGCGCGGGTCCTGTTCCAGGATGCGTTTGTATTCGCTGGCCGCCTGGTCCCATTTGCCCTGCAATTCGAGCGCCTCGGCATTGAGCCGGCGCGCCTGGTAGGAGTTGGGCGCGGTTGCAGCCAGTTCCTGGGCCGCCGACGTGGAGAGATCCGAGTAAGTGTGCACCGATACGTAGAGGACATCGGGATCGTGCGGGAACTCACGGTTCAGGAAGCGCAGGAAATCCACCGCGGCATCGGGCTGGTTCTCGGACATGGCGCAGCGTACGCCGTTGAAGCCCAGCTGACGCTTGAGGTCTTTGTCCCCAGGCTGCGCCGCTGCCTTCCGCAAAAGAGGGATGGCTTGCTGGCAATGGCCGTCGTTGGCCAGCTTCAGCCCCTGTTGGGCCGTGGACGACGAGGCGCTTGCCGGCTTTGCACTGGTCTGGGCGGTCGAGATTCCGCAAAGGAGCGCACCCAGCACAGCGGAAACCAGAGCCGTGGAAAGAGATCCAGACATAAAAAATAGGGCAGGCGTAAGAAACGCCTGCCCCAATCATACCGCGGTCAGTAGTAGAGCTTCAGGGCAAATTGGATCACACGCGGGGAATTGGATGTGTTCACCAGACCCATGTTTGTGCCCAATGCTGTCGCCGGAGTGTTCAGGTTCACGCGATTGAAGGCATTGAGGAAGTCAGAGCGGAATTGGAGCTTTACCGTCTCGGTAAAGGTAAAGTCCTTTTGCAAGCTGAGATCGACGTCTCCATAGCCTGGGCCGCGAACCGGACCCTGCGCCGGACAGTTGCCAAAGGTGCCCACGGCAGGCGCTGTGTAAGGCGTGGGATCAAACCACTGGTAGCCGATGTACTTGCCCCCACTGAGGGCAGTTTGCCGGCCAAAGGTTTTCCCCGCGCCAGAACCGCAATCCGGACGCAGTCCTCGCGAGTTGGTTCCCGTCGAATCGGTACCGAAATCGTACAGCGCCAGCGGGAAGCCGGAGTGGATGGAAATGATGGGAGCAATCGACCAGCCGCCGGCAATGGCGTCCACCGCCCGATTGGTATCATGGCCGAACTTCTTGCCACGACCGAAGGGGATTTCGTAAACCGCGTAGCTGCTGAGGTTATGCTTGGCGTCGAAAAAGCACTCTGCCCAGTCCGCCTTCGGGTCGTACAGGTTCTGGTAGTACGGGTTCGCTGGGGACGCTTGCGCTCCCCAGTTGCCGTAGTAACCGCTATTGTCGGTCATGCAACGTGAAAGCGTGTAAGCCACCTGATATTGCAAGCCGCTTGAATAACGCTTTTGGAATACAGCCTGCAGGGCGTGGTAGTTCATGCTGCCCACGGAAGCCGTGCCCGAGATTTGCGAGATATCCGACTGGAATGCCGGATTGCCGGAGAAGAAGACACTTGGCGCTGTGCACGGAGGCGTGCCACAAGCACTGTTCGGGAGTAGCTGCCTCTGCAGATAGGGCATGGGAACCATCAGATGGGTCCCGTGCTGGCCCACATAGCCGACCTGGATGGTATTGGTGCCGAACTGGTGCTGCACCGTCCCGTTCCACTGTTGGGTGATGGCAGGCTGCACATTCGGGTCCCAAACCCGGACCAGCGCTCCGGCGAATGGGTCGCTGGCCGCCCCCACCGGAGCCAGACCATCTTCGGTAGTAGTTGCGGGCAGCGCAACGTTGTTGTACTGCACCAGGGTTTCAGCCGGGGTGAAGGGCGGATTGATCGGGAGGCGCAGGTTGGTGCCCGTTCCCTCGAGATAAGACGAGATACTAAAAGCGCCGCGGAATACCGTCTTTCCTCCGAGACGCGACGGCGTCCAGGCAAAGCCGATGCGAGGCTGAAAGTCTTTCGCGCCATACGTGCCGTTGTAGAGGCCAGCGTTGCTGGTCTGCTTGCAAGTCACCGGGGCCGTGCCCAAATTGACCTTGGAACAGTTGGGCGCAAGCAGTTGTCCGGTGAAGAGGTCGAAGTTGTCTTGCAGGTCATGCGCCTCTATCCAGGGAGTGTGGGCTTCGTAACGCAAGCCAAGGTTGATGGTGAGGCTTTGGGTAGCTCTCCAGTCGTCCTGAATATACCCGGCAAAAATATTCGCCCGTTGGCCCCATTGCCCGGACGAAATACCCTTACCATACGAAGAAGGCAGGCCGAGATAGAAATCGGCTCCGCCATACCCACCGGTGGGCGTAGTTACGTTGGTTGGATCCGACGACGTGAAGGCACCGTTGAAAATTATGGCTCCGAGCGCTCCACTGTTGCCGGTGTAGAACGTATTGATGCGGTCGCGCCAGAACTCAAAGCCCATGTGGAACACATGGCGGTTGTGAGTCAGGACTATCGCGTCCGAAGCCTGAATCACCGCGTCCTGGAATCTCTGCTGGCCTCCGTTGCTGCCGACGTTGGTGAGAACTCCGGTGGCGGGGCCACTGGGATTTCCACCGTTGAATCCCAGAGTGAGCAGCCCTGGTCCACCAGCGTTCGCGTTTGCGATCCCGAGTTGGGTGCCCAGGTCGCCGACCGAACTGTCAAACTCGGTACCGTTATGCAGTTTGACGTGGTTCACGCCGAAGCGCAGGTCGTTCAGCAGATTCGAACTGAAGGTGTGGCTCCAGTCAACCACGTAGTTGTCGATAGGCGCGTCCGAGAAGCCGGTGCCCAGCAAGGCAAACGAGTTTATTGTGGGGTTGTGCTGCTTGGAATGGGAAAAGCGTCCGAAAATATGGTCGTTGTTGGTGGCGTTGTAGTCGATCTTGATGTCGTACTGGTAGCTGTTGATCAGCTTATTTTGAGTGTAGCTGGCATTGTTCTGCGTACCCGAACCGCTCGCAGCGGGATAGAGAGACGACGAGAATAAAGCCTGCGCCACCGGGTCAATCGGCTCCACGGCGGCGATATTGTTGTTGGGGATGGCGGCGTTCCCGTTCAGCGGATCATAGAGCTGGTGGGCCAGGTTGTTACAAACACCCGATCCGTTAAAGCCCTCAGTGCAAATGTCCGCAAAATTGCCGGCGCGCTCCGCTGTGGTGAACACACTAATTGGAAGGGTCGTGGCGGGGTGGTCAAAGCGCTGTGCCTGGTAGTCGAAAAAGAAGAACAGTTTGTTCTTGACGATAGGACCACCGACGGTGCCGCCGAACATGTTCCAGCGCAACAGAGGTCTGGGACTTCCGTTGAACCTGTTTTCCCATGAGTTCGAGTTGAGCTTGTCATTACGGAAGAACTCCCACAAATCGCCGTGGAAGCCGTTGGTGCCGGATTTGATGGTGGTGCTGATAATGCCGCCCTGATAGTTCCCGAACTCGGCCGAAGCATTCTGGGTAATAAGGTTGAATTCCTGTATGGCGTCCGGCGCCGGGGTATAGCCAACCAGGTTGTCTGACACCTGGTTGTTGTCCATGCCGTCCAGGATAAAGTTGTTGGCTTGTTCCCGGTTCCCGTTGATGTACGGACGTGAGCCACTGGCGGTATTGTCGCCGTTGTTGAAGCCATCTGGACTGGGAGTGATAGCGCCCGGCGCCAGCAGTGTCAGCTGAACGTAGTTGCGCGTGGCCAGGGGCAGGGCTTCGTTCGTCGTGGAATCGATGATGGTGCCTACTTCTGTTCGGTCAGTCTGCAGGATGGGGGCGGAGCCGGTGACTTCCACCGTCTCACTGACTTGCCCCATTTTCATCTGCATGTCAATGCGCGCAGTCTGGTTCAGAACCAGCACGATGCCGGTGTGCACGGCCGTCTGAAAGCCCGGCGCCGAAATCTTCACCGTGTAACTTCCTACCGGAACCCGCGTAATGTTGTAAGCACCGGCGTCGTTGGTCTTAGTGCTGAGCACCGTTCCGCGCTCGGTGTCCGTTGCCGTAACGTCAGCATCCTTGAGCGGCGCGCCGCTCGGATCCGTTACCGTTCCCACGATGGCTGCTGTGACTTCCTGGCTCCACGCAGGCTGCAGGACGCCGAGGACCCCGATCAGCAGCAAAACGACAAACCCCACCTTCATCGAATGTCGCATCACAAACCTCCTGGAAGACACTTCGTTGGAATGCTGGCGTATCTGGCAATCCATGTTGAGCACATGCTATATAGCAGAGCGATGATAACCGTCAAGAAAAAAGTGGCCAGGCCAGAACTTTTATTTTTGCTGGCCCTCATTTGGAAAATGGCGGGGAACCGTCTGGCGGGGCCGCGCTGGGGTCAGCCGGGACGTTGGCAGAGGTCGGGAGAGAACCTCCGTCCGCATGGATGGCATCAGGCCCGATATCGAAGGAATCAATACACCGGATCACAGTCTCAGGGAGCTCGCCCAGCGACGGTAGTGCAGGGCGGCCATTAGCTGCCCCGCCAAGAACGGCGGGGGCTCAGGCCGGGCTGATCTCGTCCCATCGAACTGGACTCACCAACACAAGCAGTGACTTCCCGAATTACAATAAGTTCAGCTCTATAGCAATTCGAGCTATAATGCCCCCGCGCAGGGGTAGTTTTCAGGCCGGTAATTCCCCGGATTAGGTGTGAACATGATTCTGGCAGGCGACATTGGCGGCACCAAATGCAACCTGGCCCTGTTCCGGGAGACTGAAACAAGCGCTCTGGAGCCGGTTTTCCAGTGCCGTTACGCTACCCATGATTTCTCCCGCTTCGAAAATCTTCTCGAACAATTTCGCCGTCAGGCAGCGCAGCGCGCTGGTGACATCGCCTCCGAACGAATTTCGGGAGTGGGGTTCGGGGTGGCCGGCGCCGTGGTTGACGGCCGCCTCCACGCCAACAATTTGCCCTGGGACCTGGATGCCGGCCTGCTTGCGCACCAGTTGGATGTGAACCTGAAGCACGTCGTACTGCTGAACGACGTGGTGGCCACCGCCTGGAGCCTGGATAGATTACCGGCGAAAGACCTGGCCGTGCTCAACCAGGGTGTGGCACACCCCAATGGCACCCGGGCGGTAATGGCCGTGGGCACCGGATTAGGTGAAACTTTTCTTTTCTGGGACGGCCGGCAGTACCGTATGTTTCCTTCCGAGGGCGGCCTGGCCAGTTTTGCGCCGCGTACCGATCGCGAAATCCAGCTTCTGATTCACCTCAAGCAGCGGCTGCCGCATGTCTGTTGCGAGGACGTTATCTCCGGACGAGGCATCCGTGCCATCCATGAATTCCTGGATCCCGCCGTCCGTCATCCCTCGTTTGACGGCTCCGGGGCTGATCCCGCGCGGGAGATCACCGAGCACGCGGTTGCGGGCACCTGCAAGGTTTGTGTCGCTACCCTGGATCTCTGGACCGAAGCCTATGGCGCCGAGGCGGGAAACCTGGCAGTGCGGGTCCTGGCTTTCGGCGGCGTCTATGTCGCGGGCGGGATCGCTCCCAAGATTTTGCCCAAGCTGAAAGATGGCACATTCTTCCGCGCCTTCTGCGACAAGACCTTGCTCGCGCCGGTGCTGGCGCGCATTCCCATCTACGTGGTCCTGAATGAGGATGCCCCCATCTGGGGGGCCGCTTATCAGGCGCTGGATGCTGCGCTTCCCAGCCGGGTGCCGCAATCGCAAAGAAGGGTTGGATAATGCGCGGAACGGATGAACGGGAGGATTCGTAAATTGCTTTTCTGCATCCTAGCAATCGATGTGGTGTGCAGCGCGACTCACAACTGTTGAGTGTTCAAATTTTGTTTCGCGAGGTCAGAATTATTCATGGCACAGAACGGCCGAAACGGAACGCCAGCGTATAAAAGAATCCGCGGTGTGATCTGGAAGCGCATCGAGACGGGACAGCTGAAACCCGGCGATGTCGTGGATTCTGAAAGGGAGCTGGCCAGGATCCATCAGGTAAGCCTGATGACCGCGCGTCACGCCCTGACGTCGCTGGAGCGCGAAGGCGTGGTGGAAAGGCGGCGCGGCGCGGGAACATTTGTCGCGCCTCCCAAGATCCACTTCAACAAGCTGATGAGCTACACCGAACAGATGGCCAGCCGCGGCCTGGTGGCTTGTTCACGTCTTCTGTGCATCAAGTTGATCGAAAAAGAGCCGGAAATTGCGGCCCGGCTTTCCCTCCCCCCCAACAGCCCGCTGGTCAAGATCGAACGCCTGCGGCAGGCGGCCAACGAACCGTTCGCGCTGGAAGCCTGCTACTTGTCGGCCGAAGAATTTGGCGGTTTGGTTTCCGCCGGTCTGGGACGCAATTCCTTATTTGCCACTTTGGAACACGATTATGGCATCGAGCTGGCGCACGCGGACGAAGAAGTTGATGCTACTGCCGCCGACGCGAGGACGGCGGAACTTTGCGCCGTCCCGCGCGGTTCTCCCTTGCTGCGTATTCGTC
This sequence comes from Terriglobia bacterium, assembly GCA_963803605.1. Lineage (GTDB taxonomy): Bacteria > Acidobacteriota > Terriglobia > Terriglobales > Acidobacteriaceae > JAIQFF01. The sequence continues at coordinate 94,936 of CAWDNG010000012.1, read as the reverse complement.
AGATCATCTATTCGACCAAGGGTAAAGCCACCATTTATGTGCTGGGCTTCTACCGCTCGGATCGACACACCTTGCTCATCCGCAGGTTCCGTTCTTCGGGCTAGTCTTGACTCTTCTGAAATCGCTTCAGCCCAGCTATTGTTCGCTAAGTCCAAAGGCATGAACCACCAAGGACACGAAGTTCCACGAAGGAAGCCCCGCCCTTCGTGGTTGATGACCTCGGTTAACCCTTTCGGAAAACTGAACCGTTTGCCGGTCAGCGAGCCGTGGGAACGCCAGATGATATAGACTGGTTGTCATTTCAACATCAGGAGCCAACATGTCAGCCCCCAGCCGCCGGCCCGAGATTCGCCGCAGGCGAACCCGTAACGAAAAGATCGCCAAACTAAGGAAGCGCCACGCGGCGGCTTCGACCGAGGCCGATCGCACCCGCATCGCCGCCAAGCTGCATCGCCTGGAATTCAATTCTCCGGGGCAGCCGTTGCTCAAGAATGCCTGAGTCCGCTAGGGATTGGCCGCGCGGGAGATAGCTTCCCGTTGGTTCGCGAGCGGAGGCTGCGTCGGCCGTCTTTCCGACACTTCGTGATACACGCGGAGAATCTGCCGGGCGGCTGCGTCCCAGGAAAACCGCTTGGCCTGCTCGTAGCCTCTCGCCTTGAGCTTGTCGCGCAGCGCCTGGTCCACCAGCACCCGATGCAGCGCCCGCATGATCTCAAAAACGTTTTCCGGATTCACCAGCACGGCGGCGTTACCCACCACCTCGGGCAGCGAGGACGTGTTTGAAGTCACTACCGGCGTGCCGTGAGCCATGGCTTCCAGCGGCGGCAGTCCAAAGCCTTCATAGAGCGACGGGAAGACGAAAATTTTCGCGGCGTCGTAAAAAATGCGCAGCACCTCGATGGGCACAAACCCCATGAAACGCACATCGTTCTGCATGCGGCTGCGAATCACGGTGCGGCGCAGGTCGGGGTGCTTGGACAGTTCGTCGCCGATGATGATCAACTTCAATCCCGGAAACAGCGCTTCCTTCTCCAGTTCGGCCTTCAGTGCGGAGAAGGCCTCGATGATCCGCACCACGTTCTTGTGCGGGCTGATCCTTCCGGTGTAAAGCAGAAACGGATGGTTGACCAGATAGCGTTCCGCCAGCAGTTGGCGGTCGGCATCGCTGGCATGGCCGCGCAGGAAGCGCTCGTCAATCGCGTTATAGACCACTTCGGTGCGATCGGGTGGAATCGCGAACAGCTTCTCCACTTCGCTCTTGGTGAAATTGGACACAGCAAAAATTCGCGCCGCTCCCTTCAGTGCCCGATGGGTCAGGTAGAAATGCAGCGAGCGCTTCAGCCCCGATTGATCACGGGCGCGGTACATGTGGTCCAGCACGTCGTGCACCGTCATCACGTAAGGACAGGGCAGGTTTCGCGGCAGCCAGAACAGATGCGGAATATGCACCAGGTCGCAATGCAGGCGCTTGAGGATGGCGCGGTAGTCAAAATAGTTCTTGATGGTGGCGTCGTTCCCCAGCAGAGGTACGGTGTGAAAGCTGGGTGGCAGCGGACCCATCTCCGCCACTTTCTCCGGTGGGCCGATCAGGAAATATTTGCTCTCGCTGTCCAGCCGCCCCAACGCCCGGACAATATTGCGCGTGTAAGTGCCCACGCCGAATTCAGTCATGCGCCGAATATCGATGGCGACTCTCACGGGGAGATTTAACCACACAGAACAAGGTTCGGCCAGCAAATGGAGCACGGGCGTCCTCGCCCGTCAGGATTGAAGAGTTTTTGATAGGTTTGGTCCGGGACGGGCGGGGACGCCCGTCCTCCCATCGCCATTGTTCAGGCGCGCACTTCCATCTGAGCTTTCGCGCGCCGCTCTGGATACAACGGGAAGGCCTCAGCCAGGCTCAAAACCTGGTTGCGGATCTTGCTCAGCACCGGCGCTTCCGTCCGGTGATGCAGGGCCTCCGAAATCCAGAGCCCCACCTGCTTCATCTCTTCTTCCTTCATGCCGCGGGTGGTCAGGGCCGGCGTGCCGATGCGAATGCCGCTCGGCTTCATGGGCGGGTTGGTGTCGAAGGGGATGGCGTTCTTGTTGACCGTGATTGCTGCTTCGCCCAGGGCCTTCTCCGCCTCGCTGCCCAGTATTCCCTTAGAGAACACATCCACCAGCATGAGATGAGTGTCGGTGCCGCCGGAAATTATGCGGAAGCCTTCCGCCGCCAGGGTTGCGGCCAGCACTTTCGCGTTAGCTACGATCTGGCGCGCGTAGTCCCTAAATTCAGGCTGCATCGCTTCCAGGAAACTGACGGCTTTGGCCGCGATGATGTGGACCAGCGGGCCACCCTGCATTCCAGGGAACACAACTTTGTCGATGGCGGCAGCGAATTCCTGCTTGCTCAGGATCATGCCGGCGCGAGGCCCGCGCAGAGTCTTGTGAGTGGTGGTGGTGACGATCTGCGCATGCGGCACCGGCGAGGGATGCACTCCGCCCGCAACCAGTCCAGCGAAGTGCGCCATGTCCACGAGGTAAAGTGCGCCCACCTTGTCTGCGATCTGCCGCATGCGGGCGAAATCGATGATTCGGGGATAGGCGCTGCCCCCGCCGATAATCAGCTTCGGACGCTCTTTCTCCGCAAGTTTTTCCAGGTCGTCGTAATCGATGGTTTCGCTTTCCTTGGTGACTCCATAAGGCACGATGCGATAGGTCTTCCCGGAAAAATTCAGGTGATGGCCGTGCGTAAGATGTCCGCCGTGGGCGAGGTTGAGTCCGAGGATAGTATCGCCGGGCTGCAACACCGCCGCGTAAGCTTCCATGTTGGCCTGGGATCCAGCGTGGGGCTGAACGTTGGCGTGCTCCGCTCCAAACAGTTTCTTGGCCCGCTCCCGCGCCAACTCTTCCACCACGTCGGCAAACTCGCAGCCGCCGTAGTAACGTTTTCCGGGATAGCCTTCTGCGTATTTGTTGGTGAACACCGAGCCCATGGCTTCCAGCACGGCCTCGCTGACAAAGTTCTCGGAGGCAATCAGTTCCAGACCTTCGTGCTGGCGGCGGACTTCGTTATCGATGGCAGCGGCGATCTGCGGATCGGCTTCGTTGAGCGGGAGTGACATGCGGTCAGTTTTCATGATTAGTTCCGTTCTGCGGCGCTGTGAACATTCTAACTTAGCTCTTAGCCTTTAGCTCCTAGCTCTAGCCACAAGACCTCGGAGCTCACGTGAAGGGCAACTGAGCGCGTCGTCATCCTGAGAGTGTGTAACTTTTTTTCGTGCCTTTCAGGACTGCGAAAAGATATAAGTGAGCATGAGCCATGATAGCGAAGTGAGAGCGACAGCGGAGTGGCGAGGGGCGGTGCGGTTGCGGGTGCCGGAGCGGCGGCAGGTGGCGATGGTGGTGCAGTGTCCCGATGATCTGGTGGGGGCGGGGCATCCGGTGCGGACGGTGATGGCGCTGGTGGAGACGCTGGATCTGTCGCGCTTTGCCGAGCCGATCAAGGCGCGGGAAGGAGTGGCGGGGCGGGATGCGACCGATCCGCGGCTGCTGGTGGGGCTGTGGTTATACGCGTGTATCCGCGGTATCGGATCGGCGCGGGAGTTGGCGCGGCGCTGCGAAGAGAGTGCGGCGTTTCGCTGGTTGTGCGGCGGGGTGGGAGTGAATCATCGGCTGCTGTCGGATTTTCGTGTGGATCACGGAGCGGCGCTGGACGAGCGGTTCACGCAGTTGATCGCGTCGCTGGTGGACAAGGGATTGGTATCGGTGAGTCGCGTGAGTCAGGACGGGGTGCGGGTGCGAGTGAGCGCGGGGGCGGACAGCTTCCGGCGGGAAGAGCGGTTGCACCAGCTGTTGGCGGAATCGAAACAGCACGTGGAAGAGTTGCGGCGGCAGTTGGAGAATCCGGAAGTGTCGGCGGGGTTGTCGGGGGAAGCAAAAGGCGGCGCGGCGGCGGGCGGCGACGGAGAGGCAGCAACGGCTGGAGCAAGCGATCGCGCAGTTGCCGGAGTTGAAACGGAAACAGGCGGAAGCGGCGGAGAAGGCGGGCAACGGAAAGAGCGGGCAGAAGATTCGCGAGACGGAGCCGCGCGTGAGCACGAGCGACGCGGAGGCGCGGCGCATGAAGATGCCGAACGGCGGATTCAATCCGGCGTGTAACGTGCAGTTGGCGACCGATACGGAGAGTCGCGCGATTGTGGGCGTGGCGGTGAGCTACGAAGGATCGGACTCGGCGGGTCTGAGCGAACCGATGCGCGCACAGGTGGAACAGCGCAGTGGACGCCCGCTGCAGCAGCACCTGCTCGATGGCGGGTACATGCGTCACGCCGACATCGAGCATGCGCATGAGCAGGGAGTGGAACTGTTCCTGCCGCCCAAGCCGGCCAGAAATCCCGAGCGCCGGGGCCGCGAACTGGAAGTAAAGCCGAGCGACAGCGCGGCGGTGCAGGCGTGGAAGCAACGCATGGCGAGCGCGGAGGGCAAAGAAATTTACCGGCAACGGGCAGCGACGAGTGAAACGGTGAATGCCGATTTGCGCAGTTATCGCGGGTTGACGCAACTCACAGTCCGCGGCATGCCCAAGATCAAGTGCGTGGCGCTGTGGTGCGCTCTCGCCTACAACGTGTTGCACTTCGGCGCGGCGCTGTTGTCCTAAGCGAGCGGCCAAATCAAAACGCGATGGCGGTGGCAAAACTGGAGTCCGGAACCTCGACTCGAACTCCTCGCCGGCGACGGATCGACCGTCCGAGCTATCGCGCGTCTTGACCGCTGGGAGCAAAAATCGAATTTGGTCACACACTCTGAGCGGAGTGATTGCTTCGCTTCGCGAAGCAGTCGCGGAGTCGAAGGACCTATTGTTCCGCGAACGTCCTCAGGCGTCCAAAGCGTATCAAAAGTCAGCAGGGATGAGCCCATAGGGATCCTTCGACTCCACTCAGGATGACACGCTAAAGGCTAATCGCTAAAACCTAAAAGCTAGCTTTCAAACGCTGTCCGCAAGAAGGAAACCAGCTGCCAGCCATCCATATATTTGTAGGGTGTCTCGCCGGTGGTGTAGTGACCGCAGGGAAGGACCACGACTTTGTGGTCCAGGCGGTAGCGTTCAAACTCCGCGACCGCATCGCGGGAAAGCCCGGGTAGGAATGTCATATCGTATTTCGCATAAATGATGAGCGACTTCTTGGGCCAGCGGGCGAATTGCTCAAAATATGAAATCGGGCTGATGCCGCTCCACAAGGCGCGCAACCGGTCGAGATCGATTTGGGCTTCCAGACCTTCGCGAATGTGGCGGGTGGACTGTCCGTGCCAGACTACATCCGCGACATTGGTGGAAGCGTGATTGAACGCAGCCACGCGAATGCGGGGATCGTGCGCCGCGGCCAGAAATGAATAGCAGGATCCCAGGCTGGTGCCCAGGATGCCCAGGCGACCGTATCCCTTCCGCTCCAGCCAGTCCAGACAGCAGCGCACATCGACCACCGCCTGGCGGCAGGCATCGAGCGTGCGCCCGACGTTGGCGGACACGGCATAGTCGGCGCGGTGCGTGTCCGCGGGCATGCGAATGTCGTGATACGGCATGCTCAGGCGCAGCACCGCGATCCCCATCAGGTTCATTACCCTGCAGAGTCCGGTGTAAGCCACGGCATCGGAATTCCAGTGCGGCAGCAGCACTACGGCCCGGCGCCCGCGCGCCGGAAACCAGCGGGCGTTTACCAGATTGTTTTCCGGATAGGGAGTGTGGACCGGTGAGGTGAAGCGCAGGAAATCAGCATGCGTACCGCGCACTTTCGCTTCCAGCTTCGGGTCTGGCACTTCTCTCGTGCTGAAGACCTGGACTTCGCGCCGCTCCAGGCGAAAGTCCGCAGGCGGAGTATAGGAATAAAACTCGTCGCTCGCGGCCACAATGCGCCGGTTGTACTCGCGCAGGAATTTTTCGGAGTCGGAGCCATCGGGGACATGTCCGGGAGCGAAGCCGTTGCGGCACGGCCAATCCCGCGCCCACTCGACGCCCCACTCCAGCGGGCGCACCACGCGGTTATTGTCCACCGAAGTGAGGCGGGTCTCCCAGTCATACATCCACTGCTCGTAGCGGGAAGTCATTGTCATCAGGATAGCAAAGAGAAGTGAGTGTGTGGGTCGGACACTCCTGTCCGACGCTATTGGCTTTGGTTTGCTCTGTGGTTATCCGACGACGAAAGCCCAGGTCAAAAGCGTCGGACAGGAGTGTCCGACCCACACACACCTGTGCGGTGGTAAAAGCACGCGTGGATAAAAATTGTATTTCGAATTGGCCAACGGCCAAGGACCAACGACCAACGACCTACGGCCAACGGCCAGCTTAGCTGTACTTCCTCGGCACCCGCTTCGAGATCGCGCAAAGAATTTCGTACACGTTGGTGTTGGCCAATTCCGCGTGCTCGCGCGCATCCACACTTAAACCATCCAGAGCGCCGAGCAGGACGACTTCGTCTCCCACGGAAACTCCCGGCAAGCCGGTTACATCGGCCAGGGTCAAATCCATCGAAATGCGGCCCACGATGGGAGCATAGTGCTCGCGCACGATCACCCGTCCGCGGGATGAGAGAGCGCGATTCAGTCCGTCGGCGTAGCCGACTGGGAGAACCGCAATTCGCGCTGGCGCTTTGGTCACGTAAGTGCCGCCATAGCCCAGGGCCTGATTGGCGCGCACGTCGCGCAGCGAGAGGATGCGGGTCTTCCAGGTAAGCACCGGTTTCACGCCCAGCCGCAGCTTGGCGCCGCTGACTTCCCTGCCCGCCCGCTCAAAGGGCAGGTAGTAGCCATATAGCGCGATGCCCGGACGCACCATGCTGTTCCATGATTCCCGCCGCGAGATCACCGCACCGGTGTTCGCGACGTGAATCAGCGGCGGATCAAATCCCTCGTTGCGCACCAGGGTCCGTACCTGCTCGAACTTGTGCAACTGGTCGCTGACCGAAGGCGCGTCCAGTACTTCGGAAGAAGCCAGGTGAGTGGAGAGACCTTCGAGCAGCAGGTGAGGTGACGACTTCAGCGCGGAACAGACCGGGTACAGGTCCTCCGGATCGACTCCCAGCCGGCCCATGCCGGTATCCACTTTGAGATGCACGGCAAGTCGGGGCAAACCGAGGCCGGCAGCGGCCTTTTCCAGCAACTCAACCTGCCCTGGCTCCCAAACCGTGGGTGTCAGTTGCAGACGAATGATTTCCTCTTCTTCGCCCCGCCAGAATCCCGTCATTAAGAGGATACGAGTGCGAATGCCGGCATCGCGCAGGGGAATCGCTTCATCGAGTGAAGTGACGCCCAGCCAGCTGGCCCCTTCTTCCTCGAGCGCGCGCGCACATTCCGTCGCACCGTGTCCGTAGGCGTCGGCCTTCACCACTGCGCAGACGGTAGTGCCCGCGCCGATGTGCCGCTGGACTACGCCAAAGTTGTAGCGCAGGTTCTCCAGCGACACCTGGGCCCAGGTCGGTCGCGTCGCCGTGCGCTTCACAATTTCAGCGGTAGCCACTGCATGCGATTATAGCGGGCGTCATGGAGCTCACGAGGTTACGCCTGTGCTACTCCCGGACCGGCGTGAAGCGACTGGCTATCCGCCCCCCAGAACGAAATTCACCGTCACCTGGGTTTCCACTTCCACCGGTTCGCCATTAAGCACATAGGGCCGGTAACGCCACTGCCGCACCGCATCGACTGCGGCCGATATCAGCATCGGATGGCCACTCACCACCTGCAGGTTTTCGATGGTGCCGTTGCGGCTGATCATGGCCCGCAGAATGACCTGGCCCTGGATCCGGGTCTGCCTCGCCAGTGGGGGATAGCTCGGCTGCAAGCGGTAAATCAAGTTCCCCTCCATCATTCGCGAAACTGGGTGATGGACCACGGGCGGAGGTAGGGGCAATGCCAGACCGGAACCCAGCACCGCATCGAGGACCGTCCCGCCGCGAGCATCTCCAAATCCGTGGCGCACGCCGACCACGCCGGGATCAATCATGGGAGGTGGCGGCTCGGTTTCTGTCAGCATGCTCACTTCGTGCGGTATCGCGGGAGGAGCCATCAGCCTCGTTCCCATCAGGTTGCTTTGAGCAGTTGCAGACGGATTGCGGCGCGGCGGCGCGGCCGCCGCCGGCGGCGCCGGCGTAAGGAAGGGCGCGAGCAGCACCAGTTTCGGGAGTCCCTCGGTGTAGAGCAGGGGCAGCAAAAGCAGGCATCCGACAGCGAGCGCCTGCAGGGCAAAAGAGATCAGGGTTGTCCATCCGCGGCGAGAGTGGCCAGACCACTCGGAACCAGGCAGGAAATCGGCAAACATGGTGTCCTCCTCGATGTGGGCGTGACTAGGAGTAAGGACACCAGCAGCTCAATTTTCGGACGCATTCGGACTGCGATGTTGCAATCGGGATAGGGGGGACGATCACGCGTCCTCCCCTCCCACGCCACCGTACATGCGGGTCCGCATACGGCGGTTCGGCGGGTTGAGCTAGATGTGGGTAGCCGGGCTTTCGATAGAACGCGTCGCCAGAGAACGATTCGGTCCCTTCCTAGCTTGGAGCTTCACTCCGCCTGGAATCCGGAAGGCCAAGCTATTGGATTTTCGGCCGCGGGTCGTTCCTGAGAAGCACCTATCATCCATTTTCTTCTTTCGCCCGCCGCATGGATTTCAGCTTCTTATCACGTCACATTAATACAGAAAAAAGGCCGCGTCTGCACGCGGCCTGCGGGAACTTTTTCGCGACACTGGGTGTCGGGAAAGACTGTCCAGGAAAGCAGGACTACTTCTTGGGTTGAGTGCCTTGTGGCTTGGGCGCTGCCGGTGGAGTCGTCGCAGGCCTTGCCGTGGGCGCGGCCGGTCTGGTTGCGGCGGGCTTCGGAGCTGGTGCCGGTACCCCCGACTGCGCGTTGTAAAGATCAACCACGGGACGGGTGATATCCACTGCCGGCCCGGCCCAAAGCACGGGCCCGTTGGGCCAGGGATTGGAAGTATCGATGATCAATCCAAAGCCGTTGTCCGCGGCATATTTCACCAGCATCGGCCCCATCTTTTGCAGAATGCGTTGCGCAATTTCGTTCTGCTGGTTCTGGGCGTCTTCGCGCGCGTCCTGCACCGACCGCTCCAGGGATTTCTGCTTCTGCTCGATCTGCTTGACCAGCATGCCCCGGCTTTCATCGTTCAGGGTTGTGCTCTGGGAGTTCAGCTGCTTCTTCAGACTCTCGACTTCATCGTTCTGGTTCTTGAGCTCGGTCTGTTTGGGTTCCAGTTTCTTGGTCAAAGCTTCGAAATCACGCTGGCCTTCATTGGTGGCGAAGATGGCCTGCTCGACATTGATCGTCCCCATGCGGGTTCCGGTAGCGTTGGTGACAGCGGGAGCAGCGGCATTGCTGGCTGCGGCGCTCGGGGCCGCGGGCAGCGCGGCGGTCTGGGCCAGGGCCGAAACCGACACGGCAAACACGGTGGACATAAGAAATCGCGTGAACTTGCTAGTCATGTGGTTGATATTGAACTCCTTGGAAATTTATCCCGGGAAATCGGTTAGATTCTTCATACAAGCCAACGCCGGCCGCGCCTCAGCACTAACCCGACCGTTTTTTTTGACGGAGGAGGCTGGGCCTGAGTCCCCAGCGCCGCACGCCGAACCTGAAGCGGCGTGGTGACCACCCCGATGGCTCTCGTTCAGGGCGTGGATAGCGTCATTATAGGTACAGGCTAGGGTTAAGGTCAACCAGTCGTCAGTCTTCAGTCGTCGGTCGTCAGTCGTCCCTCTTCAGTCTTCGGCCAAATCACCTTTCGGTTAAGCGAACGCGGTTGAGCAAGCTCCGGCGACGGAGAATTTCTGACGACTGAAGACTGACGACCGACGACTGCTTCAGAACGTCGTGGCCACGCTGAAGCGAAATGTCTTGCGCGGCTCGCGCAATTGAAACTCGGGGGCCAGACTCCGCGAAGCCTGCTGGAAGGTGAAGTCTCCCGCCGCCCCCGGCGGGAACATGTCGCGCGTAATGGGCACCGGGCCGCGAGTGATATTGTCCAAACGCAGCGGGTTGTACGCCCAATAGACCCGGAACGGGGCATTGACGATGGGCAGAAACACCTGCAGCTCTAACCCGGTGGACATCCGGGGCTTCCAGTTGGTTGAGCTCACCACCTGCAGCTCCTGTGAAAACGGAGGAGTCTGCAGATGTCCGCCGGTGCAATTCAGGGCAATATCGAGCGCGGGACAGCCAAACACGGTGTTATTGATGTCGGCCAGTTGCCCGGGATTGATGCGCAGCTGCGAGCCCCTGATCACGGGGTTCATCCCCACGTCCACAAAGGGCGCCAACGCCACCGGCCCGGCTATCGTTATCCGGTATTCCAGGTTCGTGACCAGGCTGGCGTCGCCGCCGGGGAACACAATCCGCTCCACCGGCACCGGAACGGTGTAGCTGCCCCGAAGCGGATTGGTTGGGTCTTTGGGAACCACACTGCCGTCGGGGTTACGCAGCGCAATGCTGCTCTTGCTGGGAAGGAAAGCGACGGGAGAGACAGTCAGGATGTCAAAGCCACGTATGTCATTTTCGCCTCCCAGATAGAAGCGCTGAAAAGGCGGAGCCACCACTCCACCATAGCCGGTGAGAAAGGACCCCTGAAAGTTGAATCCAATCGTGTTGCGGCCCTTCTGCATGGGCCTGAAGTGTTTGTACTGAACGATAGGACGCAGCGACCGCACCGTCCCCCCTAGCCCGGCAATTTCACCGCCCAGAAATACACTGGTCCCACGGTGGGGCGAGATCGGGCTGTCGATGGTACTGAACGAAAAGTTGGGCAGGACCTTGCTAGTGATGATGCCTTCCAGTGAATTGGGGCCGCTGATCCCCTGAAAGGCCAGGTCGGTGAACAAAATCTTCGACGCGTTGCTCAGCGCGACGATGGAGGACCGATCGAAGGAGTAGGTTATGCCAATGCGCTTGAACGAATGGTGTAACTGGTAGCTCAGTGACCCGGTAAAGCCCGTACTGGACTGAGTGTAGTTCTGCAGGTTATTCAGATAAGCGGACGGCAGGTTCACCTGCTGGCCGGTAAAGATTGCCGTCTGCCGCGCCTCGTTATAGTTGAATTTCTGAGTGAAAACCGAAAAGCCGCCCTGGATAGGGCGATCAAAGAGATAAGGCTCGGTAAAACTGAATGACAGAATGCGCTGCGCGTTCCCGATGCTCGTCTGGACCGCCAGAGTTTCACCCAGGCCGAGGAAGTTGTTGGTGCTGTAGTTGATCCCGATGAAGGCGCCGGCCAGTCCGCTGACCCCGCCGTTCAGGCCGATGGCGTTCTTGCCCTTCTCATGGACCTTGAGTGTAAGGTCAACCGTACCATTTTTTTCGTCCAGGTGGGTTTCGGTGACGTTGGGGTCGTCGGGCTTCAGTTGCTCGAAATATCCCAATTGGTTGAGCCGCAGCAGGCTTAGCTTCCACAGGCGTTCGTCGTAAACCTGCCCTTCCTCGAGCGCCACCTCGCGGCGGATCACCTTGTCGCGGGTGGTGGTATTGCCGGCAAATTCGATTCTGCGGACATAAAACTTCTTGCCCTCATCGATATCGATGGAGAGATTGACCAGTTTCTTGTCTTCATCGAAGGTGGTGTTGGGAATCGAAGTAAAGTTGATATGGCCCAACTCGCGATACGCATTGCGCAGGTTGTCCAACCCCTTGGCCACCTTTTCACGCGAAAAGATATCGCCGTCCTTCATGGGGAAGAGCGAGCGCAAGGCCTTGACGTTCTTGACCTCCTGGTTGCCCTTGAACGTGATTTCGCCCAGGCGATACTGCTCGCCTTCATCGATCGGCATGGTAATGTCAACCGCCTTGCCCGGTCCTTTCATCAGCAAGGGGATGTGAAAGCCCGGATGGCCGGTGTCATGAATTTCCGTCTTGGCGTCCTGCACCACCACCTTGAAGTAGCCGCGGTTCTGAAATTCCGCCCGCACCCGTTCCGTGTCTTCGTCCAGCTTGGTGGCGTCGTAGGTTTTGGCAAAGATATTTTCCAGGAAGATGGAGTGTGGAATCCCGATGGGCTTCAGGTTCTTCATAGCCCCGCGAAGTATTCGGGATTTCACATGTTTGTTGCCGATAAACGTAATCTTGCCCACGCTGACCTTCGGGCCTTCTTTCACCACGAAAGTGACGCTAACTTTGGCGGGCGGGATAGGCCGAACCTCGGTGCGGACCGTGGCAAACTGCCGGCCATGCTCGGAGAGCAATTCCCGGATCGTGACCTCCGCTTTCTTCACCTTCGTCGGATCGTACTGGCTTTCGGGCGAGAGTCCTACCTTGCGCTCTTTGAAACGGTCGAGAACATCACTTTTCGAGACCGAGCTCAGGCCTAAATAGTCGATCTCGCTGATAGTCGGGCGTTCCTTGACGTAAACGTGAAGGCGCCAGCCTTTGGGAGTCTGCTCGCGCTCGAAGCGGATGTCCTCGAAATATCCGGTATTCCACAAAGAGTTGAAGTCACGTTCCAAGGCAGCCGCGTCATAGACGTCGCCGGGGCGGGTGAAAATGCGTCCCCGAATGGTCTCCGCCGGGATGCGCCGGTTGCCGTGAACCACGATCTCAGTAATCAGATCCTGCTGGCCCCAGCCTGCCACGACCAGAACCAAGAGAACCAGACATAGCCAGGGCCATCGTGCTTTACAAATCTTTATGATTGAAGAAGATGAAGGCGATGCCCCAGCCGGAACAGGCCACCGATGGCCCGACCTGCTCTTCGTCGCTACAGGGCTATCCTGATGAAAACGAAGAATCGTTACGACCTCGGATCCTGGGAGTATGGAAAGTGGCAATTATACGGTAGAGCCGCGGAGACCGTCCAAACCGCTCCCCGCTTCAAGGAGACGGCTTAACGAGCTCTACTTCAACCAAGACGGAATAAAACGTGGCGGAGTTGCCTAGGTCCGTAAGTTTTTCCGAAGTAAGCACATTTATGTTGCGGCTTCCCGAGCTCAACTTGGCCCAGTGGAGCTTGGCAGAAACGACCCCGGGCTGCACCGCGCCATCCACCCGCGCCCGCAGCAGGATATCCCCCCGGCGATTGAAGACACGCACCACGTCGCCATCGATGATTCCACGAGTCCGGGCATCGGCCCCACTCATTTCCAGCAAACCCACCTCTTCCATCTCCTGGGTGACCGGCAGATTGCAAAAAGTGGAATTCAGGAAATTGTCCGCCTTGCGGGCCAGAAGTTCCAGGGGAAACTGCCCCGCCTGCGAACTGTGCCGCGATTCGTCCGGAGGGATAAAAACCGCCACCGGATCAAGCCCCTGCGCCTTGAGGTCCTCGCTGTAAAGCTCAGCCTTGCCACTCCTGGTTCCGAAATTACCTTCCGCGAAAGGCAGGAAATCTGGGAACTGAGAACTGGAAACTGAAGACTGATTTTCAAAATTAAGCCTGACATGCCCTTCGTGCTCCAAGCGGTGGCGATCAATTTCCCCCAGCCGGGGATTTTCTGAATCAAGCGCGCTATCGATCATCTGGTCCACAGATTCCTGGAAGCAGTCCTCGGCGAACCCCATGCGCCCGGCCAGGGCGCGGAATACTTCGACGTTGGAGCGGCATTCGCCCAGCGGCTCGATGGCAGCATTCGACATTTGCAGATAATAGTGCCCGTAGGCCGCCTGCAGGTCTTTGTGCTCAAAGAACGTGGTTGCCGGGAGAACGATGTCGGCATAGTTCACGGTATCGGTGAAGAACTGCTCGTGCACCACGGTGAATAAGTCAGGGCGCTGCAAGCCGCGAATGACCTGGTTGTGATCGGGACAAACCGCCGCCGGATTCGAGTTGTAAACGAACAGTGCTTTGATGGGCGGGTCGTTCAGCGTGTTGAGCGCCGTGCCGAGTTCCACCATGTTAACCGTGCGCGCGGGCCGTCCCAGAGCTTGCTCCATCAGGTCGGCGCGCTCCAGGGCCTCGCGGTTCAGGCCAAAGGCGCCGCTGGTCGAAAGCTGAAGCCCGCCGCCAACTTCTTTCCATGAACCCGTAACACAGGGCAGCATGGTGATGGTCCGCGTGGCCATGCCGCCGCCCTCGGAGCGCTGCACGCCATAATTCACCCGGATCACGGCCGGATGTGTGGTCGCGTACTCGCGGGCCAGCTTGACGATGTCAGCCGCGGCAATCCCGGTCCACTTCTCCACCCGCTCCGGCGAGTATTCCTTCGCCTTCTCGCGAAGCTGATCGAAGCCAACGGTATAGCGGGAAAGATAATCGGCGTCATGCAGACCCTCGTTGATGATGACGTGCATCATGCCCAGCGCGAGGGCCGCGTCAGTGCCGGGATGGATGGGGAGATACCAGTCCGCGCAGGCCGCAGTGCGGGTTCGGTAAGGATCGATCACCACCAGCTTGGCGCCCTTGCGCCGCGCCTCGGCGATGAATGGCCACAGGTGGACGTTGTTGCCGTGGATGTTCGCGCCCCACGCGATGATGTAGCGCGAGTGGGTGAACTGCTCCGGGTCGGTGCCCAGCTTGATGCCCGTAACGGACTTCAGTCCCGCCTCGCCCGCGGCGGAGCAGATATTGCGGGCCAGCTGCGACGCTCCCAGGCGATGAAAGAACCGCCGATCCATGGACGCGCCATTGAGCGCACCCAGCGTGCCGCCGTACGAGTAAGGCAGGATGGCCTCGCTGCCAAAATCGGAAGCGATCTGGCGGAACCGCGAGCTAATTTCATCGAGCGCTTCGTCCCAGGAAATGCGCACGAAGTCCTGGGTTGGGAGGGATCGCAGATCCGTCTCGCCTTTGGCACCCGAACCCTTCGGCTGCACCCGTCGCATGGGATAGAGCACCCGATCGGGCGAGTACACCCGGTCCAGATATTTCGCTACCTTCGCGCACAGGAAGCCGCGCGTGACCGGATGCGCAGGATCACCCTGAATCCGGGTGGCACGGCCGTCATCCACCGTAATCAGAACGCCGCAGGCATCAGGACAATCGTGCGGACAAGCGGCGTGGACAACTTTCTTCATGGTGGATCGATTATAAACTGCGATGAGATTGCATATCTGCGCCTCGGATGCGATTCACTTCGCAATCATTCCGATAGTCCGAAGCCACGTCTCCACCAACTGAGGCCATTCCGTCACCGGAAACTTCGTGCGCCGCAGCCCGAACGCGTGCCCGCCCTCCGCGTACAAGTGCATCTCGACGGGGACCCCAGCCTTCTTCAGCGCGGCATAGTAGACCAGCGAATTCTCTACGGGGTCGATCGGGTCGTCCTCCGCCTGCAGCAAAAATGTGGGTGGCGTTAGACTGCTGACAAGAACATACGGATTCAGCTCAAAAGGTTTAGAAGTGTTCTCCAGCATAGGTCCCGGATAAAGAGCCACAGCAAAATCCGGGCGGCAGCTTTCTTTGTCGGCCGCATCTACAGCCAGATACAAACGCCGCTTAAAGTGCGTACTGATCGCTGCCACCAGGTGCCCGCCTGCCGAAAACCCAAGCACTCCGATCTTGTGCGGATCGATATGCCACTCCGCGGAGTGAAAGCGCACCAGCCGCACCGTCCTCTGCGCATCTTCCAACGCCATCGGTGATTTGGGATAGGGGCCCGATCTCGGAAATAGTCCATCGCCGGGCACGCGATACTTCAACAGCACACACGTGATTCCTCTGGAGGTCAGCCAGCCGCAGACCTCAGTGCCCTCAAGATCGATGGCTAGAATCCAATAGCCGCCGCCAGGAAACACCACAACGGCAGCCCCTGTATTCATCCCCTTTGGCGAGTAAACCGTCATCGTCGGCCGGGAGACTTTGCCCACCTGAATCCACGGCCTGTCGGCAACCAGCGACTCCTTTGACGTTGTCGCGTACTCCGGTCCTGCGACAGGCCGCCTATCGGGCACCGCCGCCGGCCATATCGGCACTTGCGCATGTCCCGGCGATGGCTGCCTGCCAGGCGTCTGCATGCTCGAGCCGCCAAACACAAATGCAACAAACAGCGCAAAGATCAATGGCTTCATCACAATCCCCACAGCCTAATACAACCAGTCGCTGCCGGAGGCCGCTGATCGCAAACTTTCAAGAATAAAAAAAGAAACGGGCGGCTGGAGGCCGCCCGCGGGAATAGCCATACACTTGCAGCTACTGCACGGTCTGCGCTTCTCGCACCCGATGGGACCACAGCACCGGATCACCGCTGACTGAGTCCTTGAGGACCAACCCGCGCGCCACCACCGGAACCGAAGTGGTTGCGGTTGCAGTCTGCAGATCGGTGAGAGTCAGAGTGTTGCTGTTGCCCTGGAAAAACAGGGTTCCAGCACCTGTATTCACGGTGAGAGGCCCGCCCAGCGAAAATCCCAGAAGGCCGGTGTTAAGCAGTTGGAAATTGCCAGCATTGCCACTGGTGACCGTGACGCTGCCCGGCACCACCATGCCATACACGCCCTGGCGCCGCAGCGAAATGAAGTCCGGCGTAAACGTGCCGCTGAAGCTGCCGCCGATGAAGATGCGCTGGCCCACCAGCATGGAAGAATTGCCAAACAGGTTGTTGGGGCTGAACCAGCTGTTGTTGAAGAAGCAGATGGCATAGTTGGATACAGCGCTGACATCAATGGTCTGCACCGTGTCCACCATGCTGGAGGCTCCGCCTCCAGTCTCGCCCACCCACAAGGTGACGGTTTGCACCGGCCCGGTCGTCGGGTTTAGCGCCAGAATGCGGCCGGAGACAAACGCTAGATCGGTGGTGATGAACTCCACGTCACTGGCCAGGATGCTCCCGTCCGGCTGCACCGTACCCTGCAGGCTAACGAATCCACCCGAGGTGGGTAACGTGCCCAGCGTGTAGCCGTTGTTGTAGTTGGTGCTGCCGTTTACATTGACCGTGAACTGGTGTCCGAACGGCCCCTGCATCACGAATGAATTGCCGGCAACATTAACGGAACCGATCGTGCCCGCCAGGTCGGTGATCTGTCCTTCAGGATTGATTGCCTTCACCGCCTCGATAAACATAACTGGATTGATGACGCCGGTGATTTGACCGGTGTTATCGACCTCCAGAGACTGGCGAATATCGAATTCGGTGTGCATTCCTGCCAGACCGTCTGCCGTCACCACCATCGGGGTAGGAAAGATCACCGTCACCGACGTGGTCTGCGGATTGGTGGACGTGGGGCTGGCGAACGTGCCGTCTAACGTGGTCACCTGCGGAGGAGTGCCGGGCGAGATGTAGTTGATCACTGGACTCGCGAGTACAAAAGTCGCCGAGCTGTACGTGTCCGGCGGGACCGCATTGAATGCCAGCGGAGCGCGTAGCCCCACCAGGCGAGCGAAATCAACTGTGATGGGTGACGACACCAACTGCGGAGAATTGCTAGCCCCGGTGAGAGTAATGGAATTGATGGTGAGATTGAGGCCCACCACGGAGGGCAGCGGAGCATCCTCTCCGGTGACAAAAACCGCTCCCGCCTGAGGATTGGTCGAAAGAGTCGTGCCGCCACCCCCACAACCCGCCAGGGTCAGGCCGCACAAAGCGAGAAGCGCTGAAAGCACCAGGAAGCGTTTCATGAAGACTCCTGAATTCTGAAAATCGGGAACTCGCGGTACGGGGATTGAAACCCTGCCAGATTAGAGAAGTTGCGTTACTTTCGGACAGAGTACCAAGGTAATTCCCGCTCTGGGCAAGGCTTTTGGAGGGATCCACCCGAGAGAGTGCCCCGACCAAGCTCCGCTTGGGCGGGGACTTCGTCGCTATCAGCATTGGGAAGCGCAGGCGGGCAAGAGGCGGTGAACGAGGAGGAAACCTAAAATCTCTCCTGCAGTAATCGTGACCCCACACGAAAAATCCCCGCCCAAGCGAAGCTTGGACGGGGCACCCTCCCGATTTTCAGTTGTCCGTTTTGGGCAGAGTTCTGACGACTGACGACCGAAGTCTAAATCTCCATTACTTCTTTTTCTTTTCCCTTGCTCATTTCTTCCATCTTCTTAATCTCATCGTCGGTCAATTTCTGGATTTCATCCATCGCGCGTTTCTCGTCGTCTTCAGCGATCTTCTTTTCCTTGGTGGCTTTCTTGATGGCATCGTTGCCGTCGCGGCGGATGTTGCGGACAGCAGTGCGGTGTTCCTCCAACATTTTATGGAGATGCTTGACCATGTCTTTGCGGCGCTCTTCGGTCAGCGGCGGCACCGGCACGCGGATGATCTTGCCGTCGTTCATGGGATTCAAGCCCAGGTCGGCCGTGCGTATGGCCTTCTCGATGGCCGCCAGCGAGGTAGGATCGAAGGGCTGCACGGTAATGAGTTGCGGCTCGGGCGCGTGCACCTGGGCAATCTGGTTGAGCGGCATCATTGAGCCGTAGTAGTCCACGCTGACCGCGTCCAGCATGTGCACGGAGGCGCGCCCGGTTCGGGTCGCGGCCATTGCCTTGCGAAAGTCTTCCACTGCTTTGTCCATCCGCGTCTTGAGTTGAATGCGGATATCTCTAAGCGGACCGGCATCGGCCATGATCAACTCCATTCTTTCAAGATCAAAACGTCGAATTATAAACCTTTAAAACACAAAAGCGCCGGTCGGGATGACAGGCGCTGGCGCGGTTTCTAAGCGCTTACCAGCGACCCGATTTTCTCCCCGATGACGACTTTGCGAATATTTCCACGCTGGTTGAGATTGAAAATGATGATGGGAAGGTTGTTGTCCTTACACAGGGAGATGGCAGTGGAGTCCATGACTTTGAGTCCCTGTTTCAGCACTTCCATGTAACTGATTTCGGTGAATTTCCTGGCGTCTTTCACCAGCATGGGGTCGGCATCGTAAATGCCATCCACTTTGGTGGCTTTGAGGATGACGTCCGCCTTGATTTCCATGGCGCGCAGGGAGGCGGCGGTGTCGGTGGAGAAATAAGGGTTGCCGGTGCCGCCGGCAAAGATTACGATCCGGCCCTTTTCCATGTGGCGAATGGCGCGGCGGCGGATAAACGGCTCAGCCACCTGGTTCATCTCGATCGCGGACTGCACCCGGGTGTGGATATTCTGTTTTTCGAGGGCGTCCTGCAGGGCCAGCGCGTTGATCACAGTGGCCAGCATGCCCATGTGGTCGGCGGAGACGCGGTCCATCTCACGCGCCTGCTGGGCCACGCCGCGGAAGAAATTTCCGCCACCCACTACGATGGCAATCTGGATGTTGAGGGAGTGCACATCGGCCAGTTCGGCGGCAATTTCGTGGATGCGCAAGGGATCCACGCCGAAGCCCTGGTTCGCGGCCAGGGCCTCGCCGGAGAGTTTGAGCAGTATGCGCTTGAAAACCGGAGTCGGCATGGTGGTTTGTAGCGCCGGCGTCCCGCCGGCTGTCCCGAGGGTGTCTCGCCTCGGCTGGTGCGTGCTGCAAGCCCAACAACCACTCAAGGCCTTACTTCGCTACCGGGGCGGAGGCCTCGCCGCCATCCTCCGGACTGGAGGTTGTAAACGCGACCGTCGCACCCGCCTCGCCTACCTTGAAGCGCGCGAAGCGGCGTACCGCGATGTTCTCGCCCAGCTTGCCAACTTTGGCGGCGACTAACTGGCCGATGCTGATTGTCTGGTCGCGGATAAAAGGCTGCTCCAGCAGGCAGACTTCCTCGTAGAACTTGCTCATCTTGCCTTCCACGATCTTTTCCACCACCTGGGGCGGCTTGCCGGTGGCAGCAGCCTGGGCGCGGTAGATGTCCTTCTCGCGCTCGTAGGCCTCGGAGGTGACGTCTTCCTTGCGCACGAATTTCGGGTCGCTGGCCGCGATGTGCATGGCGATGTCATGCACCAACTCCTTGAAGTCATCGGTGCGGGCCACAAAGTCGCTCTCACAATTTACTTCCACCAGCACGCCGATCTTGCCTCCGGCGTGAATGTAGCTGGCAACCGCGCCTTCCTTGGTCACGCGACTCGCCTTCTTGCCAGCCACAGAAATTCCCTTCTTGCGCAGCAGTATAACCGCTTGCTCCAAATCTCCCTTGGCTTCAGTCAGAGCATGCTTGCAGTCCATCATCGGCGCCCCGGTTTTTTCCCGGAGCTCTTTCACTTGGGTAGCAGAAATATTCACGGTAGTTGTGCTCATTGTCTAGGTTAATCCAGATGCTCAGTCTATTTTTACGTCGTGGGCCATTGGTCGTTGGTCGTTGGCAAAAACCTTGAAATAAGGTCTCCCTGAGAGAGGCACAATAGCCCTTACAAACTTTGACCCGCGCCGGACGACCCGCGCGGGTCCGATTTCCCTTCAGGGCCTTGGTCTTGGCCAACGACCGACGACCAAAGGCCAACGACGGTCTTAATAGGTCTGGGTCTCAACCTGGGGAACGTCTTCGTCCGCAGTATCGCTAGTGGCTGCAGGCTGCTTGCGAACTCCCTTGCCCAGAACATCTTCCATGCTGATGTCCTCGGACCCGGATTCGGGCGCGCCAGCGGCCTCAAGTTCACCAACAGCTTCCGCTGCCGGAACGGCCTCGGGTTCGGCATAGACGGCCGCGGCCAGATCAGCAGCCTGCTTGTCCGTCATCAGTTGCGCGCCCTCGGCCACGGAATCGGAAATCTTGGAGGCGAACAGACGGATGGCGCGCAGCGCATCGTCGTTGCCCGGAATCACATAGTCCACTTCGCTCGGGTCGCAGTTCGTATCCACCACCGCGACTACGGGAATGCCCAGCTTGCGAGCTTCACGCACCGCGATCTGTTCCTTGTTGGAATCGATCACGAAGATAGCGTCCGGCAGCCGGTTCATGTTCTTGATGCCGGCCAGGTTGGCTTGCAGGTGCTTGCGCTCGCGTTCCAGCTTGATGACTTCTTTCTTGGGCAGTAACTCGTAGCGGCCGTCGGTAGCCATCTCGTCGAGTTCCTTGAGCCGCTTCACCGACTTCTGCACCGTCACCCAGTTGGTGAGCAGTCCACCCAGCCAGCGCTGGTTTACGTAGAAACCGCCGCACTTCGTGGCTTCTTCGGCAATCGCATCCTGGGCCTGGCGCTTGGTGCCCACAAACAACACAATTTTGCCTGCCGCGGCCAGATCGGCCACGAATTTCGACGCTTCCTTGAACATCTTCAGCGTCTTCTGCAGGTCGATGATGTAAATCCCGTTGCGCTCGCCGAAGATGTATTCCTTCATCTTGGGATTCCAGCGCTTGGTCTGATGCCCGAAGTGAACACCCGCTTCGAGCAACTCCTTCATGGTAATGTTAGCCAATCAACCTCCTCATTTGGTCTGCATCCGGCCGAACACCTGTTTCTAGTTTCGGGTTTCTGGTTTCAAAACCAGAAACTGGACACTTGAAACTGCTCTTCCGGATTGCCATTCCCGCCCCGCACCGCGAGGCGCAGGAAGAATTGAACACCTTGACTTCAGTTTCCGGTTTCCGGTTTCGAAACCTGAAACAAGAAACTCGAAACTATCTCTTCGAGTACTGGAACCGCTTTCTCGCACCCTTCTGACCGTACTTCTTACGTTCCTTGGAGCGCGAATCGCGGCTGACCATGCCTTCAGCTTTCAGCTTCTTGCGCAGTTCGAGGTTGAACAGCATCAGGGCGCGGGCGATACCCAGCTTGACCGCGTCAGCCTGGCCGTTCACTCCGCCGCCGCTGACCCGGGCCAGAACATTGAAGCTGGCCGCGGTCTCAGTCGAAAGCAGTGGTTGCCGTGCGCTCGAGCGCTGCGACTCGGTCACAAAATACTGTTCAAAGGGACGTCCGTTTACTTTGAAATCGCCACTGCCCGGACGCAAATAGACGCGCGCGATCGCGGACTTGCGGCGCCCCGTACCGTAATACTGAACTGACTCTGCCATGTTTTAGCTTCTAGCTCCTGGCTTCCAGCTCCTAGCCAACCAGGCTGGGAGAGAATCCGGCTATCGAACCTTTCCAAGAATTTCAAACCCTCTTGCTTTCGAAACCAGAAACTCGAAACGCTCTACGCCCTGGTTTCCAGCGTCCGTACTTCCGGCTTCTGGGCCGCGTGCGGATGCTTGTCGCCGCGATACACCTGTAGCTTGCTGATCATGTGCCCGCCCAGCTTGGTCTTGGGCAGCATGCGCTTGATCGCCTCTTCGACGATCAGCTCGGGTTTGCGGTCAAAGCGCTTGCGAAACTCTTCCGTTCGCAACCCGCCCGGATATCCGGTGTAATGCTGATACACCTTTTGCTCGGACTTCATTCCGGTGGTCTTCACCTTTTCGGCGTTGATCACGATGACGTGATCCCCGGTGTCGATAAAGGGCGTGTAGCGCGGATTCTCTTTGCCCATGAGGATGCGGGCAACTTGTGAAGCCAGCCGGCCGAGCGTCTGCCCCGAGGCATCCACGACGTACCACTTGCGCACAATTTCCCCCGCTTTGGGGAAATAGGTTGACATTACGAATCTCCCAGATAATTAAAAAAACAAAGAAGACCGCTGAGTATCCACTTCAACGCCGAAGGCGCAGGGTACCAGGCGGGCAACCGCAGGACTGCTAAAGACTTAAAGATAACGTACGGTAGAGGATATTGTCAACGCGGACCTCGGGCATCGGAGCTCAGACCTCGGCCTAAAGCCTCTTATATCGACTCCGCATTATTCCTGCCCTTGTCATGCTGAGCGAAAGATGAACCGTCGCTTGCGACCGTTCATCTGTAGTCGAAGCACGCCTATTTCCTCTTGAGCGCATGTTCGCGACGGCCATCCATCACGCGCATCTGGGGGAAGGCTGAGTGTTCGACTCCAGCCTCCCGACCGCCCGCGAAGTAGCAATTCGCTCGCGATAAACCCATGAACTGGAGAGGCGGAAGTCCGAGGTCTGAAGCCCCAATTGCGCTACTCGTAAGCGAGGGCTTCAATGGGGTCCTTCTGCGCCGCTTTGTAGGCGGGATAAAGCGCCCCCAGAATGGCGCCAATGATGGCGATCACGGTGGAAATCAGAATCCACTTGCCGGTGACCACGACCGGCAAGGTCGGTAAACGGTACCGGATGCCGGCGCGCGCAGCCAGGCTGAAAAGAACTCCGACCACAATGCCGCCGATGGCCAACAGCACCGTCTCCCGCAGGATCACGTTCACGATGTAGAGCTTCGACGCTCCGATGGATTTCAGAATCCCGATTTCCCGGGTGCGCTCCATGACCGCCGTGTACATGGCCTGGAAGATGACAATGAATCCGATCACCACGGAGATCCCGATCACTACATTGATGAACGTGGACAGCCCGGGATAGCTGCTGGTGGTCATCATGGAAAGATATTCCCGCATGGAGCGCACCGAATAATCCTGCAATCCGGGCACGGACTTCACTTCCTGTACCACGGCATCCGCATTTGCCGGATCGTCCAGCTTGACGTAAAACACCGAAGCCTTGCCTTCGCTGCCGATCAACTCCTGCAGCGTGCTCATGGGCAAAAACTTGCGCGCGCCCCGGCCATGCTCCACGATGCCGGCCACCCGGAAGGGGTGATTGAGAATTTCCAGGGTGTTGCCCACTTTCACCTGCTGCGACTGGGCAAAATAATCATCCACCAGGCAATCATTGGGTCCCTGGAACGGACCGCCATGAAGGAAGTGAAAAGGAACCAACGCCTCGAACGTCTTGAGATCGATCCCATAGATGACTTCCAGGTTCTTGGTGGTCGTAAGCTGCCAGATCACCGGCGACACCACCTCGACGTGAGGCAATTGCGCCAGCACGCCACCGATCTTGATCGACATGGGAGCATTGCTGACCCCCGCCATAAAAGAGGTGTTGGGCGGCTGCACGATGACGTCGGCTCCGATTCCGGCCTGGCGCTGCCGGGCGTCATTCAACATGCCGACCGAGAGTCCCACGATCAGCAGGATCAGGGTCACCTCGAGAGCGATGGCCACGATGCTGATCAGCGACCGAATGGGCCGGTGCACCAGGTTGGCGACGATCATCTTGTTCATCATGGAAGTGTCGGTCGGACACTCTTGTCCGACGCCTTTTGACGTTCAGGTTGTAAACCCAAAATCACTTTCAGGAGCGCTGCCACCCCAATCAATGCAATGGCATGAAAACCAAAATCAACTTCAAAAGCGTCGGACAGGATTGTCCGACCCACACATTTTGAACTCATCACTTCGGGCCGGCAGCGTTGACCAAACTGGACTGGGGCTGGTCCAGATGTACCACTTGGGCGCCAGCCGGCTGCTCCAGGGCAAACTTGTCGTCGAGGAGCGGCTCGTTCAGCTGCAGCTTCAGGATGGTCAGAGTGATGTCGTACTCTTCCTGCGGCCTCCAGATTTCAATCTGCACGGGAAAGTTCAGTCCGTCGTAGTCCTTGTATCCTTCATAGTGCGAATCGGTGGCCAGGTTGCCGTCCTGATCGTAAATCAGTTGGCGATGCGGCAGCAGGTCGGTCCGGCTGAAGATGATCTTGCGGGAAAGATACCAGCCGCGGTCCCCTTTCCGGATGACTTCAATTTCGTAGTCGGCCTGCTGAACCTGATGATGCTTGGCGTCGGTCACGATTTCGAAGCTGTTCTGCATGACCGCGATCTCATTCGCAGGGTCGATCTCACGCAAAATGAGCGAGTCGTAAATCTGCTGGGGCCGCAAATTCTCCATGGGCTGTTCCAGGTTATGGGACTCGATATCATTGCGTCCGATCACGAATCTGTTCTTGGGCGGAATCCACAGCTTGAAGTCGCGGCCATCGCTCACCATGTCAAAAGCTTTGTTGCGAACAATGGGCAGCAGGCCGATCATCCGCAACATGGCGGGTTTGCGCGCCAGTATGTAGCCCCGGATCTGCTGGTAGTCGATGACCTTCCCCTTCTTGACCCCACCCACGGAAGTGTCGATATCGACAGTCGCCTGCAGGCTCCTGATTTTGGCGGCCTGAAAGTTGATGTAATCGATCAACTCCGCCTGGGTGGCGGACTTCAGCGGAGCCGTGCTGATCTGCCTCTCCACCCGGCGCGACCGGAACAGACATCCGGTCAGGGGCAGCATAACCAACAGAGAAACCAGTACCCGGTAACGGAAAAGAATACGCATTAAAGTAGATTGGATTCCTTAGCAGGCAGTAGGGTTCACCAGTACGTAAAGTATATGCGATTAGACCACGGACCCGAGGCTCAGGGGGTTGTCAGATTAGCACCTGCCTCGCACCGTATAGATTAGAAGACGCTATTTTCTCTGCATGGCCTGCCGCAGCTTGGCAACATTCTGATTGTGCTCCTCGAGGCTGCGGGAGAAACGATGGTGGCCGTTGCCGTCGCTGACAAAGTAGTAATAATCGGTCTGCGCCGGGTGCAGCGCGGCCTCCAGCGCGCTTCGGCCGGGATTCCCGATGGGCCCGGGCGGCAGTCCAGAATGCGCATAAGTGTTGTAAGCGGACTGAAATCCCATATCAGTATGGTGTAGCGCTCCGGAGTAGTTTCCGCTGAGCATTTCGGCGTAGATCACGCTGGGATCGGCCTGCAACGCGATCTTGTCCGCCAGGCGATTGTAGTAAACGCTGGCTACGACCGCGCGCTCCTCGGGGACGGCAGTTTCTTTTTCGATAATGGACGCCATGGTGACCACGTTCTGCACGTCCATTCCCTGCGCGTTCGGGGTCAGGTTCGCGGCCAAGGCCTGCGGCGTCACTCCATTCGTGGTTAGTCCAATCTGGGCCGCGACCTGGCGGAACTGCCTGACCATCACGGCCGCGATGTCTTTCATACTCTGGGTACGGGTGAACTCGTAGGTATTGGGGAAGAGGTAGCCTTCTAGGCTCTTGGCCTCCGGGGCCAGGTCTGAAATCAATTCGCGGTCGGATTGCGCCACGGCAAGAAAATCCTGGCTTGATCCCAGGCCGGCATCCTGGATAGCCTGCGCTATATCGAACATGGTGAAGCCTTCCGGGATCACGACCGTGTGCACGTAGATATCGCCCCGGACCAGGCGATCGTTGACCTCCAACATTCTCGCCGTCTTGTCGAACAGGTACTCGCCGGCTTTCAGCGACTGCCGGCGGTGGAAGCGATGCCAGAGGATAAAGGCAAAGCGGCTCCGGATCACTCCTGCAGCCTGGAGTTCGGCCGCGATCCTGCGGGTGGAATAGCCCGGCCGCAACATCACGAATTTCTGCCCCGCCGGCGTAACGGGCAGCCACAGCGCCCACGCCAGCCAGCCGCCGACGGCCAGGACGGCAAGCAGCAGAAGTGTCAGAAACTTGCGCAAGTTAGAAATAGTTTAGACGAAGGCTGGTCGTTGGTCCTTGGCCGTTGGTCGTTGGCCTTTGGTCGTTGGCTTGTGGTCGTTGGCCGTTGGTCGTTGGTCGTTCATCGGAACTACAACCACGTATGCGCAGATGGATTTTGCCAAAGGCCAACGACCAAAGGCCAACGACAACAATCTAACGACCGACGACCGACGACCAGCACTAGCCCCCCGTCCTCGCGTCCATCCACGATTGCAGTATCAGGACTGCCGCCATCTGGTCCACCACCTGGCCGCGGCGCTTGATTGACATGTCGGTTTCGCGCAACAGCCGGTTGGCTTGGACCGAGGTGAGGCGCTCGTCCCAGAGGTGGACGGGCAGGCGAAAGCGGCGTCGGACTTCTTCCGCGAAGTTTTGCATCTTTTCGGCCTGCGTGCCCTCGGCGCCGGTCAGGCGCAGCGGCAAGCCGATCACAATCTCCGCCACACCGTACTCGCGGATGACCCGCTCCAGCTGGGCAAAATCAGATCGCTTGTTTTGCCGCTGGAGGGTTTCCAGCCCCTGCGCTGTAATGCCGAGAGGGTCCGAGACGGCAAGCCCAATCCTGCGCGAGCCTACATCCAGGCCCAGGACTCGCGGCGGACGCCCGGGCGCAGGGGCGTCGGTTTGGTGGGAAGGCACCTGCCGATTATATGTCGCATACACTTTTTTCCTGTTAGGCTACGATACCCGTATGGCCATTGACGAGGCCGAGATCGACCGGCCGGCGGCGCCCATTGTTTCTGCGCCCGCCCCACCTCCGCCCAAGCCGCAGAAACCGCACTGGGCGTTTCAGGCCGTCGGAATCGCCACCATTCTGGGTCTCTGCTACTGGGGAGAGCTGGTGCTGGCCGTGATGCTGGTTTCGGTCCTGCTGGCCTTCATTCTGGCCCCGGTCATGGAGTTTTTCATTCTGCTTCACCTGCCTCGCGGTTTGGCCGCGGCGGTTGCCGTGGTTTTGCTCTTCACGATGATTACCGGCGTGGTGTACTACTCCTCGAACCAGGCCATAATCTTTGTCCAGGATCTATCCAAATACACGCAGAAGATTCGCCAGGAGATTTCGCAGGTGCGACAGCGGGCGGAATCGCTGGGATCCACGGAACCAGAGGGGCAGATCAGACCCGAACCCCGCTCCAGCACGAACTGGGAGGAAATCCTGACCCGCGGCTTCGGATCAGTCTCGCAGGCAGTGCTGGCCGCGTCGTTCGTGCCTTTTCTGGTGTATTTCATGCTCAGTTGGCAGCATCATGTCCGCTCGGCTACCGTAATGCTCTTCGCGCTTGAGAACCGCAACACGGCGTACATCACGCTGGGCCTGATTTCAGCGATGATTCGCAGCTTCATGGTAGGAAACCTGCTGATTGGCCTCTTCCTCGGGACGGCCAGCACCATCGCGTTCGCGATTCTGCACTTGCCATTCTTCTATTTTGTTGGGTTCATCAGTGGATTTCTGAGCCTGGTCCCCTACCTTGGAGTCGTACTGGCCATGGCCCCGCCGATCTTTGTCAGCCTGGGACACATCAATTCCGGGGACGCTGTGGTGATCGTGATGACCGTGCTGGGCCTGCACCTGGTCGCGCTCAACGTCCTCTACCCCAAGTTCCTGGGCAACCGCCTGCAACTGAACCCGCTGGCAGTGACCATTGCGCTGCTGGTCTGGGGATGGCTGTGGGGCGCAATGGGCCTGGTTCTGGCCGTCCCCATCACCGCCGCCATGAAAATCGTTTTCGACCACATCGAGTCCCTGAAGCCGTATGGGGCGTGGATGGGGGAATAGCGGTCGTCGGTCGTCAGTCGTTAGTCACTAGTCGTTGGTCGATAGTCCCAGCCTGTTCCCTTCTCCTTGAGTCATCCGTCACAGACTCCGACTTTGAGATGTAGTAACAAGATCATTCCTAAGACGAGGTGCGTCATGGTCGGCACATACAAAGATCTAAGAGCGTGGAAGCTATCGATGGAACTGGCCTTGGAGATTTATCATCAAACCGAAGGCTTTCCGCGCGAGGAGAGGTACGGTCTAACCAGTCAGCTGCGCAGAGCCGCGGTTTCCGTCTCCAGCAACATAGCCGAAGGTAAGGGACGCTCGACTGACAAGGAACTCGTACTTTACCTGCACCGTGCCAGAGGTTCGCTTCTTGAAGTCGAAACTCAGCTACTCATCGCACGAAGTCTGAAATATGGAAACGAACTCAAGGTAGAAGAGCTTTTGTGTCTGCTAGAGACCTTAGCTAAGACACTGAATGCACTAATAAAGTCACTAAAACCGGTGGCTGCCTGAGCAAGCTAGTGGAGCTTTGATCACGGCTAGAGACCAACGACTAGCGACCAAAGACTACGCTACGAAATCCGAGGCTTCGGGGAAGCGGAGTTTGCTCTTGGCGAGAGCTTTGGAGAGCATTTCTTCGATCAGGACTTCTTCGCAGTTCTTGGCCATGGCCAGCTCGCTGACCAGGAGGTAGCGGGCGCGTTCCAGCATCTTCTTCTCGCGAAATGACAGGGGCTTGGACTGGTTCAGCAGGAGCAGGCCCTTCAGGACCGCGGAAACTTCCAATAGTGAGCCGGTGCGCATCCGCTCCGAGTTTTCCTTGAA
Source organism: Terriglobia bacterium (assembly GCA_963803605.1). GTDB lineage: Bacteria > Acidobacteriota > Terriglobia > Terriglobales > Acidobacteriaceae > JAIQFF01. The sequence continues at coordinate 66,214 of CAWDNG010000012.1, read as the reverse complement.
GCGGTATTTCCAGTCGGCGTTGTTGTCACACTCGCCATCCGTAAGAAAATCAACAATTTTCTGGATTTCGCCGTTCTTGACCACCCGCCGCAAACCGACGGTGTTTACGTTATGAAAAGGCACCATCACTTTCAGGCTGCTGGCCTTGATTTTCAGGAGGTAGAACTTTTCCACAGTTTCGCCGATAGTGCGGCTGCTGATTTGTTCGATAACTCCAACCCCATGATTGGGATAGACAACCTTATCGCCTATGTGGAAATTGCCATCGGCACTGATCATGACGGAACACCCACGAGGACAGGCCAGCTGAAGAACTGCACCCCTCGAGTCTATCCTAGCCGGGTCCGAAAGGCAATCCAGCGTCCAGAAGCATGTGATCGGACACTCCTGTCCGACGCTTTTGCAGTTGTTTTTGACGTTGACTAGACTTTACTTTTGTCGTTGTTCTTGGTCAGAATTTGCTGCCCTACGATCAGCATCCTCGAACCTAACCCCGAAACTCCGGGCCAAAGGCGGTGGACGCAGCGCTCGGAGCGAAGTCGGGCGGGCGACATAGAAGTGGATGTCAAGCCGCCTGAGCCTCGCAGCGCTCCTCCCCATAGTCCTCAAAACGGCCATTGAAATGAGAGCAGCGCAGCGCCAAGATTGCGTTGGCTCCCCGGACGGTCCAGAACATTCCCGATTGTTTGAGACGAGAGCCGATCACGGTCTTGCATCCCGCTTCGATCACACCCGAGCCAACAAACAAGTGTTGCCGGCGAAACTTGGGATAACGCATCCGCGCTGCATTTCTCTCGAAGTAATCGGCCTCGGTGCGAATCTTCTCGGCCATTAGGGGATTGCCAGCGGGAATGGCCCGCAGCGCGCTCACCAGTTTTTCGATTTTCCCCTTGTCCAGCAGGTGCTTCTGGTGGACCTTCATCCAAGCTTTCTGTTGGGCTTCCTGGTGGGGATACAGCTGGCGCACCACCTCCCACAGATGCTGGCGCGCATGGTAGAGGTCGACAATCTGAATCGCGTCCGGGAAGTGTTCGGCGACCAGAGTCCAGATCCATACGGCTCCATCACCGATGACCACCTTCTTCTTGGCGCGGCTCCAACCTCGTTTTAGCGCTTCCAGATAGATGCGCTTGCCAAACTGTTCTGCCGTTTCGATGGCCCCGGTGTAGGTGGTGGAATCCGGATCGCGGATGGCGAAGCCTTTCTCGTCCCAGGTAGTTTGCGTGAACACACATCCCAACTTGACCTCCCGTGTATGAGCGGGTTGGCCCTCGGTCTTGCCTTGCCGGCCCACCGTCTCTTTCTTCACGACGGGAACTCCGGTCCCGTCCATTTGCACATACAGGATGGGAATCGGCTGGCCGACCAGGACGGGTAGATCCAACTGCATGGCTTTCTGGATCTCTGCTTGCTCGCGCTGGGCGATATCGCCTCCGATGGCCTCGGCGATACGCTCCACGGATTTAGTGGTCACCTCCAAACCGGCCAGGAGCTGCATCTGCTCGCGACCGTGATCGAACGGAGCCTCTTGGCCCACCAGAGCATGCATGCGGCGCACTCCGGGAGAAAACTCCGTATTTTCGATGTCCAGTTCGACATCCACCGGAAACTGACCGACGTGACATTGGGAGCATAAGTAGTAGGGGCGGGCAATGCGCACCCGACCTACGATGGTTAAGATGGGTTTGGAGCGGATTTCCTGGTATTGGGCGTGATGGCCACATCGGCACGGCAGCTGACGCTGATCCCCCGCTGGGGTGTCGAATTGCAGCAGTTCGCTTAAGGCGGCGGCGCCCGCTTGGTGGAGAGCAGTTCGCAAGGCCGACTCTACCGCTTCCAGATCGGTCCGGCGGTCCTTACGGCGTTGTGCAAAGACATGGCCGAGCAGTTGATTTACTTCCCGCGCCACCTCTTGATGGATCGCAGCAGCCGTTTTTTTTCCTGCTCGCTCCAGCCACCCCGATGCTGCTCAACCGGGCGGAGTCGACAGATCTTGTCGTTGAGGGCGACCAGGTCCTGGCTGAGCTTCTGGAAACGGTGAAACTCGGCGACTTCTTGCTGTGCCTTGCGCAGCGCGGTGGGATTGGGAAAGGTTTCTGTCACCGTCTTGCCGGACACGCGGCGAGTGAGGCGAAATTGCGGGTCATGTCCCGGGTCGTTGTGTTTGGCGCAGTGGCAGGAGGGCTTGCCGCAGCGTCGGGTCACGGCGGTAATGGAGCCAGGTCGCAGATCACCCAAGCGGAGGAACTCCTCCAGGAGCTCGGATCTTTGGGTCTCCAAGGTGGCGAGATCGTCAGACATAAGGGGTCTCCTTTCTGTAGCGCATCTTGTCTGTACGTATACATACGTTCAGAATCATGCCACAAAAAAAGAAAACCCGCTAGATGCCCCTTCCATGTCGCCCGCCCAGCGAAGTCCAAGGGAGTGTCCGCATCACACCTGCGGGTTTATAATCCTCAAGCGCATGACTGACCAGATCAAGCGGAAGTTGCAGGAAGAGATGAACGTGCTCGAACACGAGCTGGTTCATGAGCTTCCCAAGGAAATAAAGAAAGCAGCGGCCCTGGGGGATCTCAGCGAAAACGCTGAGTATCACATGGCGAAACAGCGGCAGGAGTTTGTCAAGGCACGGCTGCGGCAATTGGGTGCGCGCATGGCCGAACTCGCCCTTGTCAATATGGATAATATCCCTAAAGATAAGGTCGGACTGGGCTCGACGGTTCGAGTTTATGACACTTCCAAGAACTCGGAAGTGGAGTACAAGCTGGTGACCAGCGAAGAGTCCGACGTGACCGCGGGCAAGATCTCCACCAGTTCGCCCATTGGGCGCGCGCTTCTGAACAAGAAGGTGGGAGATAGCGCCGTCGTGGTCACGCCCAACGGAAATCGCGAGATGGAAATACTGAGTCTGACCACGATCCACGAGCAGACCGAAGCCAAGTAATGCGGCCGGAGGTGCTGGGAACGCGCGAGATTTCGCCAGGACCGGACCGCGGGCATTGCGTTGCCTAGATGAAAGGGATTCATGACATGGACTAGCGCCTTTGGGCGCGGCTGTGGCGTGCTGCTGGATGCAATCGTGCGCTGGCTCGCCCTAGCCCGGATTAATCCTAACGTGCTCACCTTCCTGGGGCTGGTGGTGAACACGATCGCAGCCTTCCTGTTTGGCTACGCCAACAGCGACAACCAGGCGCGGATGTTTCGCTACGCCGGGCTGGTCATCATCGGCTCCGGTTTTTTTGACCTGGTGGACGGACGTGTGGCCCGGGCCAGCAACCAGGTGACCCGCTTCGGCGGGTTCTTCGATTCGGTCATTGACCGCTACAGCGATGCCTCGCAATTCTTTGGACTGCTGGTGTTCTTCGCCCGCGGCGATCGCTTTTTCTATGTTGTGCTCACCGCCTTCGTGATGGTCAGCGCCATCATGGTCAGCTACACTCGCGCCCGCGCCGAATCACTTATTGGTTCCTGCCGGGTGGGCTTCATGGAACGTCCGGAACGGCTGGTGCTGGTGATCATCGGTGCCCTGTTCAACCGCATGGCACCGGTGCTGTGGCTGATCGCGGTGCTGTCCACCATCACCGTGATCCACCGCATTCGCTACACCTACACCCGGACCGAAGGCGCGGACGCGCTGCCGCACAAGGCAGGCCAGGCCGCGTAACCATGCAGACGAAATGACGCTTTGGTCAAGGTTTCCCGTTTCCGGATAAAGAGCCGATCTATTTTCGTGCATTCGACCCACCTTTCGCTTTTTCCGGCTAACCGTTTCTCTCAAACCTTGAGAATCCCCGCCTCCGTACCCTGATATCCTACTCCGACATTTCTTCCGAGGATTCCTTTTGTCAGATCCTGTTCTGGTAATTCATGGCGGCGCCTGGGCCATTCCTGATGACATGGTGGAGGCCCATCTTAATGGGGTGCGCAACGCCATGGCGGCGGGCTGGCGAGTGCTGGAACGTGGTGGCCGCGCGCTCGATGCCGTCGAGGAAGCGGTCGTCATCATGGAGGATGACGAGACTTTTGATGCCGGCCGCGGCAGCTTTCTCAATCGCGACGGCAAGGTGCAGCTCGATGCTCTCATTATGGACGGATCCACGCTGTGCGCCGGTGGGGTGGGATGTGTCGAACGGCTGCGCAATCCCGTCCGAGCGGCGCGCAAGATCTTGAGCGACAGCCCGCATGTGTATTTTGTCGCCGAAGGTGCAGAGCGGTTCGCGGCTGAGCATGGCATTCCGCTTTGTCGCAACGAAGACCTGATCATTCCCCGGGAAGTCGAGCGTCTGCGGGAATTTCAGGCGCGGGCTGCGGATGCCAAGGTTGACTTGTTCGCCCCTACGATCTCCCACGACACGGTAGGGGCGGTGGCGCTCGATGGCAAAGGCAATATCGCTGCCGCTACTTCGACCGGCGGCACCCTGAATAAGGCTCCCGGACGCCTCGGCGATTCCTCCTTGATCGGGTGCGGATGCTACGCCGATAACCAGACTGCGGCCGCCTCAACCACGGGATGGGGCGAACCGATTATGAAGCTGGTCCTGGCCAAGTGGGCGGCGGACCGCGTCGCAACCGGCAGCCTGCCGGAGTGGGTGGCGGCCGAGGCCATCAACTATCTCAAGGATCGCGTGGACGGGCATGGCGGCATGATCCTGCTCGATGCCCGCGGGCGCTTCGGCATCGCGCACAACACCCCGCGCATGGCTTGGGCGCTTAAGACTTCAAAGCATGAGAGTTACGGTATCGTGCGCAAGAATTAGCTTGCTTTTCTCGCTTATGAATTCCCAGTTGCCAGGCTAACTAACCCTGTTCCAGTCAGTGATTTAGCTTGATTTCACCGCCCTACCTGATGTAAAAACCGTGCGGCCTTGGCGTGTCTGAAAACCTTGCTGGATCAGGCACTCAGGGTCCTTCCTTCCACGGAGATAATTTTATGGTCGTACGAAAGCTGGTCTCAGTTGCGTCTGTGTTGGTTATGCTCGCTGGTCTGGGCTTTGCTCAGGGAGCTTCAACCGGAGATCTGCATATCACCATTCGAGACCAGAAAGGCAGTCTGGTGACCAATGCTACGGTGACGGCGCGAGACCAGGCCAAGGGACTGGAGCGCACCACCCGCGAAAACACCGAGGGCCAATACCACATTCTGTTGCTGCCGCCGGCGCAGTACACGGTCACGGTGGAGGCATCAGGCTTTGCCCGGGCCACGGTGCCGAACGTAGTCATAACCGTGGGGCAAATGGCGGAACTTCCGGTCGTCTTGTCGGTGGCCGGAACCCAGGAAGTGATCAATGTAAGTTCAGACGCGGAGGTGGTGGAAACGCAGCGCACTTCTTCCACCGACACCATCGACCAGCGCCGCATCGACAATTTGCCCATCAATGGGCGGAACTACATCAACTTTGCACTGACGGATTCGCAGGTGCTGCGCGATAACGCGCCGAGCATTGGAGCCGCGCCGACCTCCGGCCTGAACATGAGCGGACAGCGCGCCCGGGCCAACCTAGTGAACGTGGACGGAGCCGACGCCACCGACAACTCGACGAATGGAGTTCGATCCACGGTTTCGCAGGAAGCGGTGCAGGAATTTCAGATCATCACCAACGGCTACGCGCCGGAATACGGCCGAGCCTCCGGGGGCGTGGTGAACATCATTACCCGCTCCGGATCGAACCAGTTTCACGGCGACGTCTATGGATATTTGCGGAACCGTAATTTTCAGGCGGTGAATCCCTTTAGCACGGTCCCCGATCCGGCTTACACCCGGGTGCAGGCGGGAACCGCATTTGGGGGACCGATCAAGAAGGACAAGACTTTCTATTACTTTTCTTATGAAGTCACGCGCCGGCATGAGACCGGTTTCTCCAGCGTGGGCGCTCCCAACGGAACCTTCGGCATGGTGACCTTTGACGCCTCGCCAGTGTTCGGCGCGCCCCCGGGATCGGGCTTCAACATTCAGGCCACGCCGCAGCAGGCGGCCTATTTCCAGCAGACTTTGCCGGCCGCACTGGCGCAACTGGGAGCCATCAGCCCAGCGCTCGCCGCAGGTTATGGTCAGGAAGCAGGGCTGTACGCGGCTTTTGTCGGGGGCTCGTCAGGGATCGCGCTTAATGGAACTTACCCGGCTTCATTCCAGTTCCTCGAAGGCACACTGATTCCTATCCCCGGAAATGGCAGCAATGCGCTGACCCAGTTTCCGAGTTCCTGCAATGTGGGCGCGCCGAATTTCCTCTGCAACGGATTGCCCAACCGGTTTCTGGGCCTGGCGCCGCAGGGTGGAAACTATCCCGTGTTCGAGGGTACGAGCCTTTACTCGCTGCGACTGGACCACAATCTCACCAACAATAACCGGCTGACGTTCCGGGCCAACGTGAGTCCCAGCACCGTGACCGGCATTCAGGTCAACGGCCAGAACCAGACCTACGGGCAGAACGCATTTTCGCGGACCTCCTCGCAGACCTACCGCGATGTAACCGGCGTGGCGCAGGACACCATGGCCATCGGCAACAACAAGGTCAACGAGCTGCGCTTTCAATACGGACGCCGCGGACTGCAGTATTTTTATTCCGACGCGCCGGGCGGATCGAACGTGGCGGCCAACATCGCGGGCTTTGGTTTTGTCGGGCGCGAGCCTTACTCGTACATTCAGCGGGTGGAGGAGCGTTATCAGATCACCGACAATTTTTCCTGGACCATAGGCCGCCACGACACCAAATTCGGAGTGGACTTCAACTATCTCCCGCTCACCGCCACCTTCACCGTGAACTACGGCGGCGTTTACAACTTCAGTTCGCTCGATGCTGCCAGCCTGGGCTTCACCAACGCTTGCGTGGCCAATGCATTGCCGGCGGCCCTGTGCCCTGACTTTCCCGGATTCACCGGCCTGCAGGCTTTCGGCCTCGGCATTCCCAGCACGCTGGTGCAGGGCATCGGCAATCCTAAAGACAGTTTTACCAACAAGCCCCTGGGTTTGTTCTGGCAGGACTCTTTCCGCGTGAGATCAAATCTCACTCTTAATCTGGGCGTTCGTTATGACATCGAATTCCCGCCCCAACTGGCCAAGTTGAGCGGACTGCCGCTTGCGGCATACAACCAACTTGGGCTGCAAAAAGGCATCGACACGGACAAAAACAACTTTCAGCCCCGCATTGGCGTGGCCTGGGACCCCCACGGCGACGGCAAAAGTGTAGTTCGCGCCTCCTACGGCATCTTCTACGATCACCCGCTGCTGGGTTTGTATTTTCTGGGCGATGCCTCGGATGGTTCGAAAAGTGGGCAACTTCTGTTTGCTGGCGGCAGTCCGTGCAATCCAGGAGTTGCGCCCGGCGCGGCCAGCCTGAACGCAACCAACATCTTCCAGGGCATCCTCAACACCAATTCATGTCTGCCCACCATCCCTGGATACCAGCCTAACCAGCAGCGCTTCGATCCCTCGAACGCCGACCTGTTCATCAACCAGAACTATCTGAACCCGACAACATTTTTCCCAGTGGCCTTTCAGCCCTTCGGTTATCCCCAGGGCAAAGGCTTCGTTTATGCCTATGCGCAGCAGGCCAACCTGACCTTCGAGCAGGACCTGGGACATGGCCTGTCGTTCAGCCTGGGTTACAACTTTAACGGCGGACGCCACCTGAACCGTCCCATCAATGCCAACACCACGCGCGGCGACCTGCTGGTGAAAAACTGGCAGGCGGCACTCGCCGCCGGGGCCGCACAGCCCACCGACAATCCACTGTTCGTAAACAGCTGCGGTGTAGGGTCCGGAGGGCCGTATGTGCCGACCGCACTGATGAATTTCTTCCGTCCTTCAGGCTTGAATCCGGCGATTGCCATCGCTTTGCTTTCGGACCCAAGCACCGCCGGCTGCGTGCAGGGAGTGGCGCCGCTGGTGTTTGCGCAGTCTCCGGGGCTCAGCACGGCCTGCGATCCCACCACCCTGACGGGCTGCGTTCCCTTCAGCGACATGGACGCCAATTACTCGAACGGCAGCTCGGTCTACCACGGGCTTACGGCTAATTTGAAGAAGCGCTTCGGCAATCACTACGAATTTCTGGCGTCCTACACCTGGTCGCATGCCATCGACGATTCGACCGACTTGCAGTCTCCTCTGGCGCCGCAGGACAGCTACTTCCCGAGTGCCGAGCGTTCGACATCCTTGTTTGACCAGCGTCACCGCATGGTGGTGAGTGGCGTGTACCAGAGTGGCAAGCTGGCGGGCTCGGGTTTCGCCAGCCGTCTGTTCAGCGACTGGACCCTGGCCCCAGTTCTCGAATTCGCTTCCGGCAGGCCATTCAATATTCTGACCGGCAACCCGGACAACTTTCAATTTTCACCCAGCACCGGCCGTCCCAACGTAGTCGCCTCGGGGACGCCGGCCACGCCGTGCGGTCCAACTGTGGCCTCGAAGTTTTCGCCCACGGGATTTTTCCAGGAACCCTGCTACGTCCAGTTTGCCGCGGGAGGCACGCCGACGCTGGCGGCTTTCGACGGGAACTTCAGCCGCAATGGCGGCTTGAGGCCGTGGACGGTATTCAACGATCTGCGGGTTTCGCGGCGGATCAACTTCGGCGAACGCATGAGTATGGATGCGATCGTTGATATCTTCAACGTGGCCAACCGATACAACGTCGCCGACGTGAACCCATTGTTCACCAGCGCGGGCCAGCCCACCGCGGCCTCGGATCCGCGCCAGTTTCAATTCGCCTTGAAGGTGAACTGGTAGGGGAATGGTCGTTGGTCGTTGGTCGTTGGTCTTTGGTCGTTGGTCGTTGGTCAACACCAACCCCGGCCACGGATTTCACGGATTCACGCGGATATGCAACAAAGATGCTGCAAGAACTAAGACGGAATTGACCCATTTAAATCCGCCAACGAAGTGCGTGATCTTGTTTGGCCAACGACCAAGGACCAACGACCAACGACCGGCCTCTTCTCTCTGCTAAACTGACTGCCTATTCTTGGCGCTTGCCGGAGACTCCTTTACATGTCTGAAACTCATGCACCCACTGCCCGGACTCGTGTGGTCCGCGAGGCCCAGCGTGGGGTTTACGAGCGCTCGGCGGCTTACGAAATTCTCGACGAAGGCTTTATCTGCCACGTCGGGTTTGTGGTGGACGGACAGCCGTTCGTAATCCCGACCGCATACGGACGATCGGGCGACAACCTCTACATCCACGGCTCGGCGGCCAGCCGGATGCTGCGCAATCTCGACAAGGGCGTAGCGGTGTGCGTCACCGTCACTCTGCTCGAAGGGCTGGTGTTGGCCCGGTCGATCTTCAATCACTCGATGAATTATCGTTCGGTGGTGGTTCTGGGTACAGCGGTGGCGGTGCTGGATGCAAAAGAAAAGCTGGAAGCGCTGCGCCTGCTATCGGAGCATATTTTGCCCGAACGCTGGGCGGAATCACGCCAGCCCAACGAGAGAGAGCTCAAGCAGACGCTGGTGATGCGCCTGCCGATCGAAGAATTCTCGGCGAAGGTGCGGCAAGGTCCACCGATTGATGACGAGGAAGATTACTCGTTTCCGACCTGGGCCGGAGTGATTCCGTTGGCTATGGTCCCGGGCGCGCCGATCAACGATCCCAAGCTGTATCCGAACACACCGGTGCCGGAGTATGCGCGGGCGTATAAGCGGAAAAGATAGGGTCGTTGGTCGTTGGTCGCTGGCCAAAAACATCAGCCACGGATTTCGCGGATTGCCACGGATAAGACAACGACCGGCGACCAAGGACCAACGACGCTTTCGGCACAGGGCCAACGACCAAAGACCAACGACGCTTCTTACTTTCCGTTCAGCCAATCGGCATACGCCTGGAACGAATACGGGCGTCCCAGAAAATCGCGCACCAGATCTGCCGCGGGTTTGGTGCCGCTGGCGGCCAGAACTGAGTTGCGGTACCTGGCGGCGACTTCGGGATTGAGCAATCCGTCTTTTTTGAATTCCGTGAACATGTCTTTGGCGATGACCAGCGACCACATGTAGGTGTAGTAAACCGCGGAGTAGTTGTTGAGATGGCCAAATGCGGTATGCATGTGCGTGCCTTCCACGTACTTAAAGGGGGTATAGCGCTCCTGCAACTCGGCCACCAGTTTGTCGGTGTCGAGTGCCTGCGGGTCGCGATTATAAAAATCGAGGCTGATGGCAGCGTAGAACATCTGGGTACGCACGTTGAGGGCGCGGCCGAAGTCGTCAGCGGCCCGGGCCTTTTCCGCCAATTCCGCGGGAATCGGCTCACCGGTTTTGTAGTGGCGAGCGAAGAGTTTCAAAATAGCGGGGTCTTTGGGCCATTCTTCGAACATCTGGGAAGGGACCTCGATGAAATCATTTTCCAGGTCGCCCTCAGCCCAGCTGGAGTTACCCCGCATGATGCCATGAATGAGATGTCCGAACTCGTGGAAGAAAGTGATTACGTCGTCACGCTCCATGAGCCCGGGCTCGCTGGTGGCTTTGGGAAAGTTGCAGACCAGAACATATTCCGGCAGCCGAAAGCCTTTCTTCCCTGTGGCCAGGGTAAAGGTGGCGTAATGTTTGTACTTGTTCTCCCGGGGAAACATATCGAAGTAAATCCGGCCGATGCGCGCACTCTTGTCGTAAACGTCATAAACCGTGACTTCGGGATGCCATACTTGCGCCGACGTCACCGGTTTGTACGTAATCCCGTACATGCGGCTGCTGATATCGAGAATTCCCTGCAAGACGCGCGAATACTCAAAATACGGACGTATGACCTGGGAGTCGTACCCGAACTTCTCAATCTTCGCTCCCCGCACCAGGTGAGCCACATCCCACGCGTTCACGCTGTCCGCCTTCGGGTCCTCGTGTTTTTTGTAGGCCAGCAATTCGTCGTAATCGCGCTTTGAGCCCATCTGCGCTGCGGCGGCGATTTTTTCGATAAAATCGGCGGCATTCTGTTCCGTCCCGACCATCTTGTCTTCCGTGATATATGCGGCCCAGTCGGGGTATCGCAAAACGTTGGCCAGTTCATGGCGCTTCTGCAAAAGCTGCCGCAGCACATCGATGTTCCTGGGATAGGCGCGCTGCCGGTAGAGCACAAAGAACTCTTTCCGCGCCGCCTCACTCTTGGCATAGTCCATGAAGGGAAAATAATCCGTGTTGTCAGTGGTCAGCGTGACCTTGCCGGAGGCATCGGCAGGGTGGGAACGTTTGAAATCTTCGGGAAGTCCGCCCAGATCAGAAACGTTGATCTGCAACTTGCGAACATCGGCGGCAATATTTTGATCAAACTGCTGGCCAATTTTTACCAACTCATCCTGCAATGCCCGTATTTTCTCCCGGGTGGCATCGTCGCGGTCAACCCCGGCACGATGGTAGTCGCGCAGCGTGGTGCGCAAGTAATAGCTGCCAGCGGAGTCGAGCCTGGAGCCATCCAGCGAAGCCAGAACCTTGTACATATCTTTGTCGAGAGAGATGCCGGTAAGCACGCGGCTGACTTCCTGTTCGCAAGTCTGAGCGGCGTCGCGGACAGGCTTCGAGGGATGCACCTGCTCGGCCAAGCCAGCGCGATTTTCGGCGTCAATGATGACGACCAGCGCGGTGTCGAATGCCTGCAGCGTGGCCATGGCATCACGCGGCGGCTGGCTGGCCTTGATGGCCGCGATTCGCTTCTTGCCGTCATCCACATCGCTGCGGCAGGAAGCCAGGAAGGACTCGGCGGTTCCAGCCAGGTAACTGGAAGCACCCGGCGCCGGCATAGACTCCTGAGCGGTGGACAACAGGCTCGCGCCTGCGAAGACAAAACCGAACAATAACCCGATAAATTTACGGCTCATGATTCTCCTGTCAGGTTCTGAAGACACTGGAACAACCAAGCAGCCCATGGATTAGACGCGCGAAGACGGCTCAGGTTATTCCGAAGTGTTAAGGACGACAGAATGAATGTGTGGCGCGGGCGCCCGCGCCCGCGACGATTTGAGCTTTGAGCTTAATGCTGGACTGCAAGCTTAAGGGCAAAGCCCGCGCCTTTGCCCGCAAGCTTGAGCCTGAAGGCCCAAAAGCCGCGGGCGGGGCGCCCGCGCCACACAATTACGGCGATGCAGACTGGATCAGAGCTTGGAAACAACTTCCAAGGCAAGAGTCTTCTCCGCAGCCTTCTTCTTTTCCGCGGGCAGGTCGCCGTAAATAACAAACTTGAACCCGACATTTCCTTTCTTGGCAATGAGACTCATGGTATTGGCCATATCCAGGTAAAAGGCATCATCCCCGATGCCGCTGAGCGGCGTGATGACAGGGGGCTTGGAATTTTCATGTTTTTCAACCTTCGCCATGGCCCCCATCTGTTCCAGCATCCGCTTCCCAGCCTCGTACTGGTCCGCCGACTGGATGTAGAGGGTGAGGGCGCTGACTCCGTTCCCGGAACTGCCCGACGGATCCCAGGTGCATGTCCTCAAGAAAGTTGGCGTCACGTGCGAACCAGCGTCCATCGAGACGCCGAGGGCGGCGCTCACCTGGGCTTGGGTGACAAGTGAACAGGCATCCTCCGGCGGCGCGGCGGCCGCCGACGCCAGGGTGGTGGCAAGGGCGATGAATATAGCGGCCAGGGCTGCGCCAAGGCTGGTTTTCGAATGCATACGTAAGCCTCCTTTGCAGATAGCGCAATTATTTTACTCCCGGAGGTTTACCAGACAACCTAGTTGGTCGGGCGGGTTTCGCACTCGGCGGTCGCAAAGTCGGGTAGGTTTTGCTCGCACTGGCGAATTTCGAGAATGCGCGAGGTCACGATCGGAGTGCGATAGGAGGGATGTCGGAATTCCAGGTGCATGCCGCGGCCAACGAAACCGATTTTCAGCATGGAGCCGCCCCAGGACGAGCCCTCAATCCTCACCAGCACGGGCTCAGGGCAGAACGCAGGGTGACCCCAGATCCAGGCCTCACCCCGCCCGCGATGCACTACTGTGTACCAGCGATGCTGGGTCTGTATCTGCAGCATGGTCCGGGCGGGAAGGTCTTCGAGAAATGCTCCGCCTTCAATCTCCGACTCCACGATGTTGCGATTCACGCCATCGTCGAGATTGGGGTGACATCGAAAGAATTGGGGGCAGGTATCCACCAAGGCTCCCTGATCTACTGGCACGAGTATAAACCTGCCGCGCAAGACAGAAACCGTCATTGGTACTAGTGGCGGGTACTGGTGGCCGATTCCCCGAAGTCACAAATCCCGGGTAGCGGGACGCGAGAATCGAGTCTGGCATGCCCCCAAAGTAACGGGGGGCGCCCCATTACGGATTGACCCTGCAAATTGAGGGAGAGTACGATTCTAGTCTAGTTGTCCGTCCGACCGAAAGCGGCAGGGCAGCGCAAGTCGTATCACAAGTTATAGATAGACATGGGAATGATGAAGCTCAAACTATCGACTGCGCCCTTGCTGGCCCTGATTCTGGCGGGCACCGCGTGCCACACGGATCAGCGCCAGGGTAAGTTGCCGGCAGCCCAGGCGAATGCGCCAGCTCTGACTGCAATTCGCGGAGCCGCTCCGCAACCAGATCCTGCACCCATCAGTCCCGAGCAAGCCCGGATTGAACCTCAACCCAATCCAGACCCGGTGGCTCAGTTGATTGTGAACGCCGAGAAGGCGTACCAAGCCGGAGAGGCCCAGTTTAAGGCTGGGGACCTGGAAGCGGCCAAGCGCAACTTCGACCGCGCGGTCGATATGTTGTCGCAAAGCCCGGCCGAGGTCCGATCGGACGATCGAATCGAGCACGAACTGGACCGGGTGCTGGAAAGCGTGAACCGCCCGGAACTGGCCGCCCTGCAGTCGGACAGCACAGATGCGAAACAGAAAGCCGAACCAGCGCCCATCGATGAAGTTAATGATGAGACGCCGCCGGTTGATCCGAACGTCAAAGCGCGAGCCGAGGCGGAAGTGCAAGCCACGCATTCCGAACTGCCCCTGATGCTTACCGATCAGGTGGCGGGCTTCATCAATTATTTTTCTACCACTCGCGGACACGAGACCCTGCAACATGCCCTGGAGCGCGGCGGGCGCTATCGCGAAATGATCGAGAGCACACTGAGAGAACAGGGCGTTCCCCAGGAACTGATATACCTGGCCCAGGCGGAGTCGGGTTTCCATCCCCTGGCGTTATCGCGGGTGGGGGCGCGCGGCATGTGGCAGTTCATGGCCAGCCGCGCCCGGGGCTATGGCTTACAGCATAACCTGTGGGTGGACGAGCGGCAGGACCCCGAAAAGTCCACTCGCGCAGCCGCCCATCATCTGAAAGATCTATATAACCAGTTTGGCGACTGGTATCTGGCCATGGCCGCTTACAACTCAGGGCCGGGAACGGTGCAGAGCGCGGTCAAGCGCACCGGCTATGCCGATTTCTGGGAGCTTTACCGGCGCAACGTTCTGCCCAAGGAAACGCGCAACTACGTTCCCATCATCCTGGCCGTGACCATCATGGCCAAGAACCCCGGTCAATATGGGTTGGACGATATTGTTCCAGAGCAACCGGTGCCTTACGACGCGGTCAAGATTGACTATTCGGTTGACCTTCGTCTGGTGGCGCAGTGCATTGATGTTCCCACTTCCACCCTCCAGGACCTGAATCCCAGCCTTTTGCGCCTGACCACTCCCAAGGGCCAGGCCTTTGAGCTGCGCCTGCCGGCCGGAAGCAGAGATCGCTATCTGGCTGCGATTGAGCCTATTCCGACCCAGATGCGAGTGTGGTGGCGATACCACGAAGTGGCGGAAGGTGACACGCTGGTCTCGATAGCCCGGACGTATCGCACCAGTGTGAAATCTATCGAAAGGGAAAACCATCTCCAGCCTGGCGATGAGCTGAAGGTGGAAGGCAAACTGATCATTCCGATCCCGCCGGGCAAACATGCCGCCACCGAAGAAGGCGCCAGCTATGCCCGCCGTACCACCCGCTACCGGGTGCGCCGGGGAGACACGGTGCAGACCGTAGCCGACAACTTCAGTCTTCCGCCCACCATGATTCGACGCTGGAATCATCTGCGGGGCGACAGCTTGCGCGGACGCCGCATCGTTTACGTGCACCTGCCGGTGACCCCGACCACCTTGCCCAGGGAGCGATCGGCGACTTCCAAACCAAAGACCGATAGGGACTTACCCGCCCCCTCTGCAAAGGTCGTGCAGCGCCATAAAGTGCAGCCCGGAGAGACCCTGATCTCGATTGCCACCACTCACCACACTACGGTTGAGGCCTTGAAGCGGGACAACGGCAACCTGCCGATGCTGCGGCCGGGAATGGTTATTCTGATCAAGAGCGTGCGGTAGGGGATCGCTCCTGGCTGCTGGCTTCCAGCTTCTGGCTCTTTGCTTCCACCTCCTGGTTACCCCAGGTCCAGCCTCCGGGATATTCCGAACCCGCGGAATCGGGAAGGGCACGGCTTCGGCCGTGCCGCCATGAGCGTCGACCAAGGCGGCTTCAGCCGTTGAGGTACGCTTCTCGGGCGCAACCGTGAGGAGAATCCGGGCAGAGTGCGGAAGCAAGACCTCAGGCGCTAAAGCACGATTCGTTTTCAGTGGCTTGGCGGCGCGACCGAGGTCGTGCCCTTCCCAAGCTCGCCGAAGCGGATTCTTCCGCAGCCGGATAGACGTTCCTTCACCGGGAAGCAAAGCCGTCTTCTTCGCGTCACCCCTAACTGAAGCCCGGTCGGCCACCCGGCAAAATACTTTGCGCTTCCTACTCGACTTTGCTCTCTCGGTGTAATATGCAACCTGCAGGACGACCTGCAAACCGGTTCTCGATGAGGTTGCGCGAAGCGCTGTGCTATAATCGCGCCCCAATTCAGCCAAGACGTTAGTCTTTCAGCTGTCTTTTTAATTCCCCAGTACCGCAGCGCAGGCGCAGCGGCCGCGCTCGGAGCTCCAAAAACCAGGAGGAAAAATGAGCTTTGACGAGACCCTCTACGCACGAGATGACGAGATGGATGAATTTGGCAACAGCGGCGCCTACGGCGATTCGCTAGAAGAAGATTACGAGGAAGAAGAAGAAGAAGAAGAAGCCGAAGTGCCGGGCATGATCGAGCCGCAACCCGAGCCCGCCATGCCAGCTCCAGCCGCACCCCGCCCGTCAGGTGGTGGAGGGCCGCCCAAGCCGCCGCGTAAACCAGCGGCCAAGAAAGCAGCCAAGAAAAAGCCGGCCAAGAAAGTGGTCCGGAAGAAGCCGGCGAAGAAAAAGAAGCCAGCCAAGAAGAAGGTCGCGAAAAAGCGGCCGGCACGCAAGGCCAAAAAGCCAGCCCGCCGGAGAAGCAAACGGGGCCGCCGGTAAAAGGAGCTCGGTCCTCGCTCTGATCGGAAGATCCGGACAGGCGAGGACCGCCCCAATCTTCTGCAAACCAGTAGTGCCGCGGCCGGAACCCGACTCTACGCGGCCTTGGGCAGCGTGGTGGTTTCGGTCAGCCGGCGCACCGCCAGGGACATCATGACGCGCGTGACTCCGCTCATGATCATGCTGACTCCCACTAGCGTGCCTATCGCCCAGGCCGAACTGGATGGCCAGTGCATGCCGATGAACAGAGCCAGCAACAAGGTTACGAGTCCGTCAAACAGGACCCAGCCGGCGCCCCGCCCGGGACGCAGCTTGAAGTAGAGCACCAAATCCAGCGCGCCCTCGATGAAAAAGAGCGAGGCCAGCAGGAGCGTCAACGACGCCACTCCTAACAGCGGATGCCAGAGCAGATATCCGCCGATGAAGATGTAGGCCAGGCCCGCCAGCAGCTTCCAGATCAGGCTTCCCGCACCGTGGGCGTGAAAAGCCACAACCACATGGACAGCGCCTGCGAAAACGATGAGCCAGGCAATGAGCGCGTTGACCGCCACCGCCGCCAGAAGCGGCGAGCCGATGGCCACGATTCCAAACGCAATGAGCAGGACTCCCCAGACGATAGACCAGCCGGAAGCCTGTCGTAATAACGAGGTCGGTGGTGCAACCATATGTGCCTCCTCGGTCTAATTTCACGGGGCCATTTTGCTCTCAAGGGAGGGTTTTCGCAAGGCAGCGGGCAGAAGAAAGGAGAGGAGGCGGGCGGCATTGCGACCCCCGTCCGGGTGAGTTCACAACTCGTCTGGCATCCTTTCGGGCTGTTTTCTAATTTCCAGTGAAGCCAGATTCAACGTCAAGGTCAATATCAGAAGCAAATCAAGAGCAACAGCAAGGCATCGGACAGAGCCTGCCCTGAGCGAAGTCGAAGGGAGTGTCCCACCCACAACCAGGTTACTTTTTGCCGGCAACCGCCTGCAGGCACTTGCTGTAGAGTTCCAATAGATGTCCGGCATACTCTTCCGGCTTGGATGCCGCACCCGTGCCCTGGAACCCGACTCCTGGTGAATTCGTCCGGCCGTAGCCGGTGGTCATCGCCACAAATTTCATAAGATCCAGTGCGATATCTTCATTGCGGCGCGCCCCCGATGCAGCACCCGATACTTCCTCCATGAACGCCTCCTCACAGGCGATGGTAACAGATGCTTATGTGGGCCGGACACTCCCTTCGACTTCGCTCAGGGGCAGGCCTTGTCCGACGCCTTTGACTTGGATTTTCGTTTGCATCAGCAGGTGAGGTGGCGCCGGATTCTCCAACAAACAAATTTAAGAAAAGAGTCGACATCCAAATCAAAAGCGTCGGACAGGAGTGTCCGACCCACACGTGAATCCGACCCACACGTGAGACTCAGTTCACATCATGCAGCAGGGTGTAGGAAAATCCACCGGACTGGCTGTTGATTCCCACTAACGTCCTGATCTGGCCCGCACTGAGAGTGAGGGAACCGGTGTCGATGGCTTTCTGCTTCTGGCCCACCGAGGTCAGCGCGATCTCGTAGCTGCCAGCCGCTACAGACTGGTAGGCGGCGACCGAGCCAAAGGCCAAGTTGCTCAACGTAGGACTGACGGTGTTCAGATCGGTGGATGGAGTGACGATATAGACATCGGCGGGACCCAGGTTCGGCGACGCATTGATGATGCGAATCTTGAAATCACCCGAGGCTGGCGCGGAGTTGTCGTCGGTCAGCACCAGGTTGGCGACGCTTTGAGAAAAGTTGTAGGAAATGACGGTCGTGTCTGCGCCCGACCCAAACGTGATGGACTGTTGCAGCAGGGCCGTGCTCGATCCTGAAGGCTCGATCGCAACCTGATGAGAGCCGGATCTCACAGACTGGTATCCCGTGCTGGTGCCGTAGCCGAGGTTGCTGGACACCGAAATGCTATCCACCAGCACATCCAGATTGGATTCGTCCGGAACTGCATTCATAAACCGGGAGCGCGTGCTTCCTCCCCCGCCACCGCATCCCGCAAGCAGCAGGAACACTCCGCAACACAGCATACCGGCACACCACGACCTCAAGCGCAAGATTCGGCCCACGATTCACCCCTTTTGGCTGCGAAAGTTTGGAGCGGACAATAAAAATCGACTGATGCGAGAGCTTCGATGGGGAGTTGCTATGCTTGCGTAAAGAGTGCGTCAAGAGGGGTAAAGACTTGTAAAACAAGTCGTCAGTCCTCAGTCTTCAGTCGTCAACCAGTCGTTAGTGGACTACTGTGACTGACGCCTGACGCCTGCTTTACGAACTTTTACGTGACTTTACCAAGTCTTTACCCCACTCAGGATTACGAGGTGTTCTAACTACAGAGAGATAGTTCTCCGGAAGCAGAAGCTTCCGACTGTCACAGGTAATGAGAATTGGAGAGTAACAACATGTGGAAATTAACAGTCCCCAAGGGATCCAAGTTTGGACGAAGCGGGCGCAGGCCTTTGGTCGTTACGGCTGTGCTCGGGGCGTTACTTAGTCTCGGCCTCGCTGCCGGCACTGCCTTTGGCCAGGACGAGCAGGCGCCTCCGCCGCCACCGCAGGCCGGCCAACAACCCGACCAGCAATCCGGTCCGGGCATGGGAAGGCACATGGGTCGCCGTCACATGCCGACGGTGGATGATCAACTCAAACATTTGACCAAGAAGCTGAATCTGAGCGATGACCAGCAGGCGAAACTAAAACCCATCCTGGAAGACCAGCGCAAACAGATGGACGCGATTCGGGATGATTCGTCTATGTCCCGCCAGGACCGGTTCAGCAAGATGCAGGAACTTCGGCAAAGCTCCGACACTCAGATCAAGAGTGTGCTAAACGACGACCAGCAGAAGACCTTCGACAAGATGCGCGAAGACCAGGCCAACCGGATGAAGCCGTGGCATCGGGGAGGCGATAACGCTCCTCCGGCCGGTGCTGCTCCGGACAGCCAGCAGTAAGCGGCATCGGACTTCAGGCGGGTGTCGCGGGGATCGACCGTCCGAGGTCCGAAGCCAGATTTTCTCCCCAAGCCTCTGGGCTGGGTAATTCTTTTGCGTCGCCCGCAAGAGTTGCCTGGTTCAGGGGCCCCCTTTTTCCTGATTGCCTACTGCGACGCGACTGTCCCCACGCGGTCTTCGTATCTATCCCGCTTGCGGCATCTCGCACATGAGTGCGAGCAGATTTTGCTCAGAGTCGCGAAAAAACGTCATCCACAGATCGTGGGTAGGCATTTTAGCGAGCAGGTGCGGCGTGTCTTCGAAATGCACTCCCTGACTGAGCATCTGGCGGTGGGCGCTGACGATGTCCGGTACGGTAAAGTACAGGATGGAGCTGGCGTGATCGCACTCCGGTTTCTCGGCCCGGCCGAGCATAAGGCGAACCCCGCCGCAGTCAAAGAAAGCCAGGTTGCCGGTGGTGAACAGCAGGGGCAGGGTGAGTACGTCCCGGTAAAATGCAGTGGCACGGTCCAGGTCGTGCACGTTGATGGCGATCTGGCCGAGTCGCGCAATACCGATGGGCAAGGTTGCAGAAGTCATGGCGGTCAGCCTCCCGGTGATAATTGTTAGTATAGCTAACTATATTTCATGACCGGACGCAAGCGAAAAAGCCAGCGATCTCTCCAGGGCGCGGACGCCATAGCCGATCGGTTGCACTCCGCGGCCATTCACGTACTGCGCCGGGTGCGCAAGCAGGATACGGCCACCGGCGAAGGCCCGGCACGGCTCTCAGCTTTATCAGTGCTGGTTTTCGGTGGACCGATGACTTTGGGCCAGCTGGCGGCGGCAGAGCAGGTAAAACCTCCAACCATGAGCCGCATTGTCACCGGACTGGAAGACAGTCGCCTAGCGCGGCGCGTATCCGACGTGAAGGACGCGCGCCGGGTGCGGATTCACGCCACTCCGAGGGGAGAGCGCCTGCTGCATGAGGCCAGGCGGCGCAGGATCGAATATCTGGCCCGTCATCTTGAGCAGCTTACCCGTCAGGAGTTGGCCACCCTGGAGGAGGCAGTCAAATTGCTCGAAGGGGTTCTGCGCGACTGGCCGCTCGAGAAATAAACGGGGGAGGTTTTGGTCGAATGAATTCGGACTAGGTCTCGATGCCCACGTAGCAGATGCGTCCGATCAGGTAGTCATGGACCTTCTTGCCCGGCTCCATGGCCATGACTTCGACGGGATAGGCCTGATTGTGGGGACGCAGGACCAGGTGATTGCCGGCAACCTCCACATATTTCACGGTGCAACCTCCGTCGCGGGCCACCGCGTACATGTTGGATTCGCCCTTGCGATAGGGCTTGAGGGAATTGTAGTGGCGGTCAATCAGGACGGTGGCGCCGGGCAGCAGGCGGGGATACATGCTCATGCCTTCGCGGCCGTCGGCGCGGATGATCACGAAGCGCTCCCAGCCTTCGCGGTCGCCTTCCATTTCGGGACGCAGGCGGCGCAGAAAACTCTTCTTGAGTTTCAGGATGTCCTTTACCTTCATACTCATGATCAAAGGCTGGCGTGCCGCGACCGCCCCTTCGACCAGGAGCACGTTTTCGAACTGGTCGTCGCTGGGAGGCGTGATGCTGGCGCGCTTGTTGATCTCGCCGGGATCGAGCAGGTCCAGAATCGAAAGGCGCTGCACGTTCAATACCTTGTCCATGCCCTCCACGCTGAGGCCCCGTTTGCGATTGAGGAAGTTGGAAATGTGAGCCTGCTTGAAGCCGGTCTCCCGGGCCAGGCGCAGGCCGGTGAGCTCGCCTTCTTCGATGCGCTCCCAGAGAGCTTTGCGCAGATTCTCCTGCAGGGCCCGGAACTTCATGGCCCGAGTATAGCATCGCGGGTATAGCATATGGCTATTCATAAAATAGCTAGAACATCCAAAAGGCAAATTATCTTCTTGGGAAATAAGAAGCTATACGATGAGCGCCTCATATAGCTATTTGTCAATGAGGGGGGATTTAACAACCAAGAGCAGAACAGGTCATGGTGAGCCAATCACGATCCGAGAGCGAGGAAAACAACTTCGTGGAATTCCGCCGCAAGGTGCGAGCCGCGGAGATGCTTTCTTCCGCCATGGAGCGGCTATTGCGGGAGCTCCATTTTACGGGCCGGTCAGCGTCGTGGTGCAGAACGGCCGCGTGCTGAAATCCGGCTATGAGGAGGGCTATTTCCGGCAGCCGACGCTTTACTAAGTCAGGTCGGCCGATAGTTCCCCACGTGCGGCACGACAACGTACTCATAACTAAATAATCCCAAAAGGTCATCGTAAGAGAAACGAGCCCTGCGACCGAGCAATCGGCACAGGGCTTTTTTTATTTTGCTCGCAGCCGAGAAACGATGGAGGCAATCATGAAAAGCGAAGATCCGGAAGTAATCCAGTTGGAGCTCAAATATTGTGAACGCTGTGGGACCCTGTGGTTGCGACTCCGTGGAGCGCAGCAAATTTACTGCGCGCCGTGCGACCTGGAGATGCTCGACCTGCCCTCCCCGAGCAGAGTGGCTAGCAGGCCGCGTTTGCCAGGGAACCACAAGATGGAGGTCAAGGCACAGGCGGGCGAACTGGCAGTTTATTGCGGTAAGGGAGGAACGGCATGACAGTACCTACCTGCTTTCCCTTAGTCCCGCCAGCCCGACGAGCATCGGTTGAAGCTACAGGGCCGTCACGTCTACGCCGGGTGGGCCGGGGACCCAGAGGGCGTTCGCGGAGCGAGCCTTCCCCGATCAACGGGCACGACCCCGATTTATGGCTCTATCGCGAGCGCACGCTCGGCATCCTCAGGCGTTATCAACGGCTGTCGGTTGAGGTGGGGCGACTGCCATCCTTATTGGGCCGCGAATTTTTCCGGACCCGGGTGACTTCCTATCACGCTGGGACATTTGAAGATGCCGTGATCTTTGTCCATGATGTGGCCCGCGGTTTGGAACAATTGGGCGAGTTCGAGCATAAGTTGATTGCGAGGATCGCCCTCCAGGACTACACGCAACGCGAAACCGCGCGTTCTGGGCTGCTGGCGGCGTACCGTGGGCCGGCGGTTCCCGGAGGCGCTCGACCGGATGACAGAGATCTTTCTGGGTTCCGGTTTATTGATTCGACTGCCAGCCAGCGATGTTGCCCGGGCAAAAAACTGTCAAGAGGGGCGGAGCGAGGAAATTCCTGCAACTGCTTCAGCACAGAGGGAATAAATTTTAGCGGAGCATGTCCCATTCTCCCTGATTGCTTTGTTATTCTGGTTTTAGAGATTGAGAAAAAGAGAGTCAGTGGGCGCGCTCAAGGGCGCGGCCCTTTTTCTATGGCGCGAAACGCCGGGGACCAAGACGCAGCATGAAGAAAGCAAAAGTGCGGACGGGAACAACCAGGGCGAGAGCGGCATCGCCGGTGAATTCGGCGGGGCGACCAGCTCCGGAGCTGGCGGAGATCCGGCGTCACATTGCCGACATTGTCGGAAACGGCGCGGTAGGCATGGTGGAGACCACGATCGATCAGGTTGGCAAAGGCCACTATCTGGGGATGAAGTACCTTTTCGAGATGGTTGGGCTCTATCCGGCGACAGCGACGGATGACTACCGACGGAGGATTCGCTGGCCGCAATCCTGCTGCGAAGGCTGGGCCTTCCCGATGAACCGATGCCGGAAGCAGGAGTTACCGAAGATTCAAGCGACTCCGCTGCGGGCGTCGAGGATAGCTTAGAATGAAAGCCGACAGTTGGGCGATGGCAACCAGCCGTTGGGTGCGGGCGACTGACCGTTGATCGGCGACCTTCAGCCGGCATACGGCGACGCGCCCAGGCTTGTCAGTGGCGTATCAGCCTTTACTGCACGGGGCTTTCAGGATGGATATGACCTGGGTGACCGGCCGGATTGCGGTCGGCGGCGGAATCTGGACGGAAGACAACATGGCGGCGGTGGCGCGGGTTGGGGTCACGCACATCATCGACATGCAGATCGAATTTGACGATACCCAACTGGCGGCGCCGCATGCCATCGCAGTGCTGTGGAACCCGATTGACGATGATTTTCAGCCTAAACCGCCGGAGATATTCGAGCGTGGAGTGGAATTCGCGACCGCTGCACTCAGCCAGGACGGGGCCAAGCTGTTCATCCACTGCGCGGCCGGGGTCCACCGGGCGCCGATGATGACCCTGGCGGTATTGTGCTCGATGGGTTGGACGCCGGAGGCGGCCCAGGACCTGATTGAAAAGGAACGCCCCGTGGTGGATTTTGCGGATGTGTATTTGCGCAGCGTGGAGAGGTTTCTCGACCAGCAGGTGAGAGCGGAAAAGTAAGAAACCAGTTTTCAGTTGCCGGTTCCCGGTTGTCAGTTAACTCTCTTAATAAATCCAAACATTTTAGCGAGGCGTATTCCCTGTTGGGTTAAGGGGAAATTCTGCCTTGCGGTGAAACTCGGCAAGGGAGGAAACATGTTCGACGAGCACTGCCGCCCCTGGGGGCGGCTTTTCTACTTGCTGGCGTTTGTAATGGGGTTGCTCACTGCGGCGTGGGCGCAAACGCCGTCCACTACTACTACGATCAGCGAAGGATTATTTGCCAGCCGTTCCGGAGTTGAAAAGAAAAATGCGGCGATGTCGTTTGTGTCAGCCGCTCTACAACTGACCGATGCGGTGACTTCGCGACACATTGTGGATCCGGAAAAATTCAAGCAGGGGCTGAGCGCGGTGATCGATGGAACGGTTTTGTGTCTGAATGCTTCCACCTGGGCGAAGCCGACTCAGCCTTAAGTCAACCGATTTCTTCGCTCCAGTTCTCGAGCGTTTTCTTGACCTCGGCCATGAACTGGTCGGCGACCGCGCCGTCGATGATTCTGTGGTCGTAGCCAAGAGTGAGATGGACAAGGGAGCGGATCGCGATGGAGTCGTTGCCACCGTCATCCGTGACCACGACCGGCGCCTTGGTAATTCCGCCCACGCCCATGATTGCGGAGTTGGGCTGGTTGATGATGGGCAGTCCAAAGACCGCGCCAAACTGGCCAGGGTTGGTAATGGTGAAGGTTGAGCCTTCAACTTCTTCCGGCTTGAGTTTCTTGTTGCGGGCACGCTCGCCCAGATCGCTGATGCCGCGCTGCAGGCCGAGGAAGTTGAGTTCATCGGCATTTTTCAGCACTGGAACGATCAGGCCCCAGTCGAGAGCGACAGCGATTCCGACATTGACGTGACGATGGTAGCGGAGGCTTTCGCCTTCGATCGACGCGTTCACGATGGGAAACTGCTGCAGCGAAATGATGGCGGCCCGGGTGAAAAACGGCATGAAGGTAAGGCGGGCGCCGTTGCGCTTTTCAAAGGCGGCTTTGTTCTTGTTGCGCAGTTGAACGATGTGCGTCAGATCGACCTCGAACATGCAGTGCACGTGAGCGCTGGTGCGGCGCGACTCGATCATGCGGTGAGCAATGATCTTGCGCATCTGAGTCATGGGAACCAGGTCGCCGGGAATTGCAGGCGGGGCGGGAGATCCGGCATTGGCATTGGCGGAGGGAACCGGCGCGGCTGGAGTCGCCGGAGCAGCGGCGCCTTCCAGAAATGCAGTGATGTCCTGCTTGGTGATGCGCCCGCCCAATCCGGTCCCGGGTACCTGGGCCAGGTTGATGTTGTGCTCGCGCGCGATTTTGCGGACCAGGGGAGAGGAACGAGCATGCTCGTCTTCTTCGTGGGAAACCGGTTCTGAAACGGGGGCCGCCGCCTTGGGCTCAGGGGGCGGGGCAGATGCCTTGGCTGGAGCGGCTTCCTTTTTCGCAGGGGCGGACGGAGCAGCAGGCTTGGCAGCAGCACCATCGCCGTCAGAAATCGTGCCTACTATGGTATTCACCTGAACGGTGGCGCCTTCGGCAACCTTGATATCCTGCAGGACTCCGGAGGCCGGTGCAGGAATTTCTGCGTCCACCTTGTCGGTTGAAATCTCAAACAGGGGTTCGTCGCGCTGCACCTTGTCGCCCGGCTTCTTCAGCCATTTGGTGATGGTCCCTTCAAAGATCGATTCGCCCATCTGGGGCATGACGATATCAGTCGGCATAATTCCCTTCTACGCGTGCCCCGTTTCGGGGCGCGCGCAACCCTTTATTATATATATTCAGCCAGGCCGTTCCGGTTGCTGCACACCCATCTCTAATCGTGATGCCCGTTCTCTTCCCCTTTGGGCCCTTTGGGGTCAACCGGGAGCGGCGCGACCCCGGTGGATTTCTTCCAGTATTCCTGAACCGGAGGAGGCAGTTTTTCGATGCGAGACAGGAAGGCAGTGACTTTCCACATGTCCTGCTCGCTCAAGGCCTGGTTCCAGGCGGGCATGCCGGTGTAGCGGATACCGGTTCGAACGGCGTAGTAGATGTGCCACTCGGGATCGTCCAGGGGATGGATGATCAACTGCGGAGGCGGCGGGTAAAACGAATGATCAAGCGGGCTGGGTTTGTTGTCGAGGCCTCCGTGACACCCGGCACAGTTCATAGTGTAAATCTTCATGCCGTCGATCAGATTTTCGTCGGTTGGGGGCACGGGATTGGTCAGGCGCGGAGCATGGCGCTCCATGGAGGCATCCATGGCAGACATGGCGATGCGGCGCTCCATTTTTGGCGGAGTGGAGTCTGCATTCGTAGGTAGGAAGCCGAGCATGGCAATGGTCAGCCCTGCTAAAAGCAGCACCAGCAGGGTGATGACTACGCCGAGGGTGAAGTTGCGCATTCTTGCCTCCTGTAGATCGTTCACTGATACCGCTGGAAGACGCAGCTACAGATTGTCCGGCGGTGCCGGGGAATGCAGGATGGCGCGGGCATCCTGCGCTTCGGATTCTCTCACTTGCAGTTTGATGCCGCCGAGTATGTGAGAGTGCCAACCGCCGATGCGAAGCATGTTTTCATCATACGCGAAGCACTCGATATCAGCCGATTCGAGACGGCCGCGGGCCAGGAGAAATTCCGGCTGGCTATGAAAGACCGCGATGGTGACCAGATTTTCCTGCATAATTTCGACCAGCCGATTTTTCAGTAGGCTTTCAGGCGCCGGGCTTCCCGCAATACATCGCTCACCTGAGGCAGGAAGTACTCCTCCTGCGGAGGCGAGAAGGGCACCGGAGAATCCTGGGCCGCAATGCGAACAATGGGGCCATCCAGATGGTCGAAAGCGTCTTCATTAATGATGGCAGCGATTTCGCCGGCCAGGCCCCCGGTGCGGGAGTGCTCGTGCAACACGATGACTTTGCTGGTCTTGCGCACGGTGGCGGCGATGGCTTCGCGATCGAGCGGCGAGATAGTTCGCAAGTCCAGGATTTCGACGTCGATTCCCTCCTTGGTTAACGTCTCAGCGGCCTCCAGCGCGGTGTGCACCATCGCGGCATAAGTAATGATACTCAGGTCGCGGCCTTCGCGGGCCATGCGCGCCTTGCCCAGCGGAACAATGTAGTCTTCCGCGGGAACTTCTTCCTTGATGCGGCGATAAAGATATTTATGCTCAAAGAAGATGACTGGATTATTGTCGCGGATAGACGCTTTGATCAAGCCTTTGGCGTCATAGGCGCTGGCCGGGCACACGACTTTCAGGCCGGGCGCGTGCACAAACCACATTTCCGGATTCTGGGAATGGAATGGACCGCCGTGAACGTAGCCACCGCTCGGCCCGCGGATGACCAGGGGCGCCGGCGCGCCCCAGCGGTAGTGAGCTTTGGCAACCATGTTGACGATCTGGTTGAAGGCGCAGCCGATGAAATCCATGAACTGGAACTCGGCCACCGGGCGCATGCCGGTGAGCGAGGCGCCAAAGGCCGCGCCCACGACGGCGGACTCCGCAATCGGCGTATCGATGATGCGCTCGGGCCCGAAGCGGTCGATGAAACCGTCGGTCACCTTGAATGCGCCGCCGTAGATGCCAATGTCCTCGCCCAGGCAGAAGACGGTGGGATCGCGTTCCATTTCCTCCCAGATGCCCTGGCGGATGGCCTCGAGATAGGTCAGTTGGGGCATCGCGCTTCTTAAAGTTCGTCGCCTGGCAATTCGTCGTCCTGATGGCGCGTCATTTCAAATGTATGGCGGCGTCAACGCTCGCCCGACCTGAAGTTCCTTTTGTGACTCTCGGTGTTGCGTACTTCGGTTTGATTTCGTGGCAGCCATTCTCGCAATACACACCGCCGGCGGCGGATTCGGGTTTGGGCATGGGGCTGGCGACTGCGAAATCGCGATCGGCTTCCAGTTGTTGATCGACGCCAGCGATCAGTTCCCGGTTCTCGGTTGGGGTCAGCCACTTTTTTACATTTAACAAGTAATTCTCGAAGCGGATGATGGGGTCGCGTTTGCGCCAATATTCGAATAAGGGTTTAGGGACGTAATCGGCGGCGTCGTGGATGGCGTGGCCTTTCATGCGCATCATCTTGGCTTCGATGATCGTTGGGCCTTCGCCGCGGCGGGCGCGCTCGCAGGCTTCGTGGGCGGCGTCGTAAACCTGGCAGGCGTCGGTGCCGTCAACGATCACGCCCGGGATGCCGTAAGCGATGGCGCGCTCCGCGAGGTCTTTCACGCGGAATTGCAGGTCAGCGGGAGTGGAGTATGCCCAGAGATTATTTTCGGCGAACAGGACGAGGCCGAGATCCTGCACCGCGGCGAAGTTCAAGCCTTCGTAGGTGACTCCGGTGGACTGGCCGCCGTCGCCGATGTACGTCATGACGGCGATGTTGCGCCCCTGCAAACGCGCGCCCAGGGCCACGCCGGCGAGAACGGGAAGCAGGTCGCCAAGAGTCGAGATGGGAGCAACCACATTGCGGTTCTTGATGTCACCGAAATGCGACGATGCATCGCGGCCCCGGGTCGGCGAACCCGCCTTGGCCATGTACTGCATCATGATGTCACGCGGGGAAAAGCCGCGAACCAGCGTCGAACCCTGATTGCGGATCAGGGGGGCCAGCCAGTCTTCCTTGTGCAGAGCGTAAGCGGAAGCGCAGGAGCAGGCTTCCTGACCCAGGCCGAAGTAAACCCCGCCGACCACCTTTCCCTGCTTGTAGAGATTCTCCAGCACCGCTTCCATTTTCCGGTTGAGCAACATCCAGCGATAGATCTCCAGACACTGCTTCTTACTCAGATATCTGGAATCGCGGATCGGCGGAACGGGCGCGCTGAGGTCGCCGGTGACTTCGTAACTGACTTTGCCGGCTTTACGTACCTGGCGGATAGAGATGTCGAGTCTTTCGAGGCGATGATCGGGGATGGTAAAAGTGCGCTGGTTCGCGCCTGGGGTTGGTGCGGTTTTGCCGGCACGTTTTGTTTTTTTCTTTTTAGCCATGTGCAGCGTTATCCATGCTAACGCGGAGGGTTCGGTTCTGTCGCGCCCCCAGGAGTTCGCTGCCACTATGCGCGAAACGTATCTTCTTCCTTGTGCAGTTGGCGCAGCTGCTCGGGCGGCTTCAGGGGTACTCCAACGGATTGCCCCAATAGCGCATCCAGGCTCTCCAGCCAGAGCATCTGGCTTTCGAAGACCACGCCGAAGTTGCGCGAAATGGAATGGGCGACCTCTTGCAGCGCGAGTTCCCTGCCTGATTCTTTCGCCATGGAGGTCACTGGCCTGGTGGCGATGCCGCACGGGATGATCAGGTTGAAATAGTCGAGATCGGTGTTGACGTTGAGAGCGAATCCGTGAGAAGTCACGGCGCGGGAGATGTGGACGCCGATGGCGGCGATTTTAGCTTGCGGCGAGGACAGCAGGTCCCTCGACTCCGCAGGACAATTCGCGAGCGAATCGTCCTGCTGCGCTCGGGATGACACAGTTTGGGGATTCGTCCAGACGCCGGTGAGGCCGCAGATGCGGACGGCGGGAATACCGAAATCAGCGCAGGTGCGGATGAGGACTTCTTCCAGGCGGCGCACGTACTCGATGGCGCCGAGGGTTTTACGCTTGCCGTCAGGCGTGGCGATAGCGCGCAAATCGAAAATAGGATAGCCCACCAACTGGCCGGGGCCATGGAAGGTGACGTCCCCGCCGCGGTCGCATTCGAACACCTCCACACCCCGCTGGACAAGCAGTTCGGGCGAGGCGACGATATTTTTCTGCCGGGCATTGCGGCCGAGAGTGATGACCGGCGAATGTTCCAGCAGAAGAAGAACGTCGCCGATGCGGCCTTCTTTGCGCAGTTCGACGAGGCGCTGTTGCAGGCGCAGGCCGGTAGCGTAGTCGATGGTGCCGAGTTGGAGGACGGAGATCAAGAGCGAGATCATCTCCCCGCTTGCCGGGAACCGTAACTACCCCCGGTTTTGTCGAATCCTTGTACTGGCGGTGGCCACCACGAGTGCAATCGAGGTAACAACCACCCTGCTCAAGCAGCTGATAAAGTCACGCACCTTCATTTTAAACTGTCACAGCAACTACCAAGAGATCAGCGGGCAGCGGCGTATGCATTGAGGAGTCTCCTTTTGGTGGCTTGCATCTGCCCCGGATGCGTCGTAGGAGAGTTTCGGCGCGGGGAGGCCCCTGATTTCCCAAAGCAAACTGCTGGCGGCAAAATAGTCTCCCTTTTGACCCTGCACTTTCGAAATGAAGTCCTCCACCGCAGGAGGCGGCTGCCGATCCTCTGCATTCATTGCGTCATAGATCGCATTGATTCTTGAAAGGTATGGCCGGAAATCGTGCAAGTCGTAGTAAGTGAGAAACAACAGCAGAGCTATGATCGGAACCCCGACAACAGCTACTCCGACCTTGGCAATCTTACGCATTAATCGCCATCCCATACACGCTGTTGGAGGCGTCCAGCATGGCCTCGGCCAGGGTGGGATGGGCATGAATCGTCCACATCAGGTCTTCGACCGTGGCTTCGAGTTCGATGGCCACGACCGCTTCGGCGATCAGCTCAGTGGCCTGAGGGCCGATGATGTGCACTCCCAGAATCTCGCCGTAGTCGGCATCGGAGACGATCTTGATGAAGCCTTCGTGCTGGCCCACGATCGAAGCGCGTGAGTTTGCGGTGAAGGGAAACTTGCCGACCTTGACGTTGTAGCCGGCTTCTTCGGCTTTGGCCTCGGTCAGTCCGACGCTGCCAATCTCAGGATGGCAGTAAGTCGCGTTGGGGACATGCTCAGGATTGATGGGCTTGCCCTTCTTGCCGGCAATTTTGGTGACAGCAACAATGCCTTCCATGGCGCCGACGTGGGCCAGTTGCGGCGTCCCCAGCACGATGTCGCCGATAGCGTAAACCCCGGGTTCGGTAGTTTGCATCCAGCTGTCGGTCTTTATGAAGCCGCGGTCGGGCTTGATTTTCGTTCTTTCCAGGCCGATGTTTTCAGTCCGCGGCTTGCGGCCCACGGCGATCAGGATTCTCTCGGCCTCGATTTTTTGGGGCTTGCCATCCACACTGAAGTCTACCGTCACTCCCGATTTGCTCTTTTCGATCTTGTCCACCTTGGCGTGGGTGTGGAAATTGATGCCGCGCTTGCGATAAACCCGCGTCAGTTCCTTGGAAATTTCTTCGTCCTCCACTGGAACAAGTCGGGGCAGCATTTCAATGAGGGTGACTTCGGCGCCAAAGGACCGGAAGATGGATGCGAATTCGACGCCCACCGCTCCTGCGCCAACGATCACCAGAGACTTGGGAATCTCCTTCAGCGCGAGAATCTCAATGTTACTGAGGATGCGGTCGCCAGGCTCGAGTCCTGGCAGCATGCGGGCTTCCGAGCCGCTGCTGAGGATCACATTTTTCGCCTTGACCTGGCTGGTCTTGCTGTCAGCAGAGACTTCGACCGTCAGCACACCGTTTTGTGCCGGACCGGTGAGCTTGCCATAGCCTCGGATGGTTTCCACCTTGTTTTTTTTCATCAGGAAATCGAGGCCTTTGGTGTGCTTGGCCACGATCTTGGACTTGCGCTCCTGGATGGCGGCCCAATTCAGCCTGGGGGCGTCCACGCCATCAATCCCGAATTCTTTCGCTTCTTTGAGATGGTCCCAAAGTTCGGCGTTGAACAGGAGAGCTTTGGTGGGGATGCAACCCACGTGCAGGCAGGTGCCGCCGAGCACGTTGTCCTTTTCGATGAGAGCGGTTTTCAGTCCGTACTGGCCGGCGCGGATGGCGGCGGTGTAGCCGGCCGGACCACTGCCGATGATGGCGACGTCATAAATGGTTTCGGCCAAGGAGCGTTCCTCACTATGAAGAGATGCTGGATGACAAACGTTTGATTCTAGAACAGAAATAGTCGAAGTTGCGATAGCAACGCGCGCGGAGCAGGGCAGCAACATGGCGGTCGTCCTGCTCGCCGCCGACCCGCAACGCTCCCGCCCAAGCGGAGCTTGGACGGGGCACCCTGAGCAATCGCGTTAGCTTCATGGTTCAAATTAAGGGAACCTTCAGCCCATATTGGACGTAAGATTGTATGTAAGGAGGCCTATATGCACGTCTTCGGGTTCTTCCTATTCCCCATCTTCGGATCTGGATTTCTGCTGTATTTCCTGCCTACGATTGTCGCCCTGCTGCGCGAGAAATATGACAGGCTTTCCATCTTTCTGCTCAACTTCTTTCTGGGATGGAGTGTGATTGGATGGATCGTCGCCCTGGTGTGGGCCTGCAAGAATGACCGGGTGGTTTACGTGCAGAATCCACAGCGCTATTAGTCCGGTACGGGCGTAAGACCTGCCGAGCATTCGCTCGGCCTGGACGGGTTCCTTCGACTTCGCTCAGGATGGGAGCCTCTATCATGCTGGGCGGAGGAAAAGCGGTCGCTAGCGACCGCTCTTCCGAAGTCGAAGCACACCTACCTTCTCCACACTCTTTCATCCTCGGGTACCACTCTCTGCTCGTCGAGCGCGCATGAGGGTATAGGGGTCCTTCGACTCTCCGCTTCTTCGCAAGCCAAGAAGCGGCTTCGCTCAGGATGACAGAATGACAGAGTAGAAGCTAGCCCAGCAAGCGGGCCGCTTCCCGGGCGTAATAGGTGACGATGATGCCAGCGCCGGCGCGGCGAATCGAGGTCAGTGATTCCATCATGACGCGCTCGCGGTCGATCCAGTTGTTACGGGCGGCGGCTTCAATCATGGCGTACTCGCCGGATACCTGGTAAGCGGCTAAAGGCAGGTCGAAGCGCTCGCGGGCAGCGGCAATCACGTCCAGATACGGCATGGCTGGCTTCACCATGATCATGTCGGCGCCCTCTTCGATATCGGCCTCGATTTCGCGCATGGCCTCACGCAGGTTGGCGCCATCCATCTGGTAGGAGCGCCGATCGCCGAATTGCGGCGTCGAATCGGCAGCTTCACGGAAAGGGCCGTAAAAGCCGGAAACAAACTTGGCCGCATAAGAAAGGATGGGAGCGTTCAGAAAGCCGGCCTCATCGAGCGCCTTGCGAATGGCGGCTACGCGGCCATCCATCATGTCGGATGGGGCCACGATATCAACACCGGCACGAACCTGTGAGACCGCGGTGCGCGCCAGCAGCTCCAGGGTAGCGTCGTTGAGGACCTCGAACTCCTGTCCGGCGGCGCGGGCCGCAGCAAGCGCGTCGATCGCCTTCATCTTGTCCTGAGGTTTCACGGCCATTGCAGCCATCGAATTCCTGGCTGCGGCCCCGAGCGATTGCGGGGGTTGGGGCGTGCGCACTATGCCGCAGTGTCCGTGAGACATGTATTCACACAGGCAAACATCGCCCATGAGGATGAGGTCAGGCACTTCGCGCTTGATAGCACGCGCGGCCTGCTGCACAATTCCGTTTTCCGCCCATGCGCCTGTGGCGACTTCGTCCTTGGTTTCGGGCAAGCCAAAGAGTATGACGGCGGGAACACCCAGCGAGGCGGCAGCTCGCGCCTCTGTCACTGCTTCATCCACTGAAAGATTGAACACGCCCGGCATGGACCCAACTTCCTTGCGCACGCCCTCGCCCGGGCAAACGAAAAGCGGATAAACAAAGGCCTCAGGGGTCAGCCGGGTTTCGCGCACCAGCCCGCGCAGGCGCTCAGTCTGGCGCAGGCGGCGGAAGCGGGTGACCGGGAAGGTCATGGGCTGATTCTAGCAGAGCGGGTCAGTCGTCAGTCATCAGTCCTCAGCTGCAGACTGACAACCAATGACTGACCATGCCCCCAGTGGTACTAAGGTAACTCTCTGTCTTCCTCGGAGCTGATGTGCTGCAAGGTCAACCACTAGAATGAGCAATATCCCATGATCTCGAGGCGTCCATGGCGGATCGCTGGCATCGTCGGCATAACCCTGATCTATGCCGGGGTGTCGCTGAGCATGTCAGCCGGGTTCGCCTTGCTTGCCTTCGGTGATATTGCCCAATTCTCATTGCTCTTTCTCGCCTTTCTGCTGATGGTTGCCAACGCGTTTGCGACCCGCGGCCAGATCCGGCTGTTTTGGGGCCTGATGGCGTTCGGCTGCCTGTTGTGGTCGGCGAATCTGGCTTTGTGGACGCTCTACGAGGTGATTCTGCAGCGCGCCATCCCTGATCCGTTTATCGGCGATGCCATCCTCTTTGTCCACGTGGTGCCGTTCATGGCGGCGGTGGCCCTGCGTCCCCACCTGTCGGAGGAAAAGAAACTCTACTTCAGCACCTTGAACTTCCTGACGCTGCTGGTGTGGTGGGTCTTCCTGTATGCCTTCATCGTGTTCCCGGACGAGTACGTGGTACTCAACGTGTCCGTTTACAGCCCCCACTACGATGTGCTTTATCTGGTGGAAAATCTGGCATTCCTGGTTGTGCTCGGCATGCTGGCGTGGAACGTCCGGGGCGCGTGGAAGGGCATCTACTGGAACCTGTTTGTGGCGTCGGGACTGTATGCGGTAAGTTCCCTGGCGTTGAATGCCGCCATTGCGCGCGGCCAATATCACACGGGCAGCATCTATGACGTCCCCTTCATTGCATCCGTGTGCTGGATGATCTGGGCCACTTTGCTGGCGCGCGAGACCAACCCGCCGGCACAGCCCGCTCC
This sequence comes from Terriglobia bacterium, assembly GCA_963803605.1. Classification (GTDB taxonomy): domain Bacteria; phylum Acidobacteriota; class Terriglobia; order Terriglobales; family Acidobacteriaceae; genus JAIQFF01. The sequence continues at coordinate 32,083 of CAWDNG010000012.1, read as the reverse complement.
GTCGGAGCTCTCACGCTGGCACATGCTGCCCCCTCGGCTGGCTATGCTGGCGATGCTTTCCCTTCCCGTGATGGGATATTGGGCATGGTTTCGCGAGACGGCAGCGCCTAACCTGCGGCAGTTCCGTCTGCTGGTCACGCTGGCGGCCATGGTGGTCCTCGGGCTGTTCGTTTTTCTTCGCCAATTTTTGATGGACCGGGAGCTGGTAAGGCTGCTCGAGGAGTCGCGCTCCAGCCTGGAAAATATGAAACGGCTGCAGACCGAACTGGTGCAGCGGGAGAAGCTCGCCTCTCTGGCTCAACTGGTGTCGGGTGCGGCGCACGAGATCAATAACCCCCTGGCTGCGATTCTGGGATACTCCGAGCTGCTGGCCACGCAGGCCGGTCTGGAATCGGAACAGGCCAATATGGCGCGCAAGATCGGCCAGCAGGCCCGGCGGACCCGGGAACTCTTGTCCAGCCTGCTCAGCTTTGCCCAGCAGTCGCCCGGAGAAAAAGCACTGCTCGACATGGGCTCCGTGGTGCAACGCGCCCTGCAAATGAAAATGCTGCGCACGGAAAATAAGAACATCCGTCTCGAGAGCCGGATTGCTTCCGGGCTCCCGCAAATCTGGGGAAACGTTAATCAGCTTTTCCAGTGCTGCGTGGAAATCATCGGAAACGCGACTGACGCCATGGAGGAAGTGGGCGGCGGGACTCTTGCCGTGAGCGTGCTCGAGGAAGGCGACGAACTGGTGATGGAATTTTCGGATTCCGGCCCCGGCATACGGGACCCGCAGCGCATCTTCGACCCCTTCTATACCACGAAAGCTGTCGGCAAGGGCATGGGGCTGGGCTTGAGCGTCACGTATGGTGTCGTCCAGGACCACCAGGGGCAGATCAGCTGTGAGAACCGTCCTGAAGGCGGGGCGGTTTTCGTACTTCGTTTCCCGGCGGCGAAGCAGCCGGCAGCGAGGATCGCCGAAGCCGGCAAGGCCTAGCTTCGTCTCAGATTTCCTTTAGACCACCCGCACGAACTTTGTCGAGCTGTGCTCGACTGAGCGGACGAGTGCGTCCGTCCCTACGTGTGACCGGGTGGCTTCTTGTAACATGAAGCCGATGCAGTTCCCCCTCATCCACAGTAGCGCCCGGGTGCTGGAGTTCGAGTCTCTGCGTGATTTGGTTCGCGGATACGCCTCCTCGCCGCTCGGGCAGGAACGAGCCGCCGCGCTCGTCCCCTCCGTCGATCGCCGGTGGATTGAAAATCAGCACCAGCTCACCAGCCAAATTGGCGAATTCCGCCGGGTGGGAGGGCGCTTCGAGTTCTCCGGGCTGCTGAATATCTCATCCCCGGTTGAGAAGGCACGCATTGACGGCGCGGTCCTCGAAACCACCGAGATTCGCGATGTCGTGCTGGTCGTAGATCGCGCCGCCGAGTGGCGGGAAATTGCCCTCAGTCCGCCAGCGGCGATGAAAATTGAGTGGGGCGCTGTGGCAGAACTCTCATCCGGCATCACCGACTTCACCGAGTTCCTGCGCGGCTTTCGCAACAAGATCCAGCCCGACGGCACGCTCGAAGACCGGGCCTCGCCCGAACTGGCCCGCGTTCGTCGCGAGATCGAGCGGCAAAAAAGGACAATCCAGGAGTCACTGCGCGGCTATCTCCGCCGGCTGTCCGAAGGCGGCGCGGTGCAGGACGAACTGATCACGATCCGCGGCGAACGCTTCGTGATCCCCATCAAGATCGAGCAGAAACGCCGGGTGCAGGGCGTGATTCACGGCGCCAGCTCCAGCGGACAAACCGTCTTTGTCGAACCGCTTGAGACCATCGACCAGAACAACGAACTGGTACGGCTGCTCGACGAAGAAATGGCGGAGATTCATCGCATCCTGCTGGAGATGACGCGCCGCATCGGCGAAAACTCGGTGGCGATCCTAAAGGCTGTGGACGTCCTGGGTGAACTGGAACTGCAATTCGCCAAGACCCGCTTCGCCGAAGACTACAGCTGCGTGCCAGCCAGTGTCTACCAAGGGCTTGGCAAAGTGGAGCAAGGCAAGCTGGAGCCGGGTGGAACGGAGCAGAGCAAAGTCGAGCCGCGCAGGGTGGAGCAGGGCTTCAGCCCTGCAAATTCGGGCCACGCGAATCCCGGGGCTTCAGCCCCGCAGGAACCCGCACGCGGACTGATCCTGCGCAACGCCCGCCACCCGCTGCTGCAGCGCAACCTGAAGGCAAAGGGAAGCCATGTCGTCCCCGTCACTATCGAGCTCGAGGGGGAACGCCTGGAACTGGTCATCACCGGTCCCAACACCGGCGGCAAAACGGTGGCTCTGAAAACCGTCGGCCTGCTGGCCCTGATGGCGCAGGCCGGTATTCCCGTCCCGGCGGACCGCGCCGAGTTGCCGGTGTTTGACGCCGCGTTGGCCGATATAGGCGACTACCAGTCCATCGAACAGAACCTTTCGACGTTCTCCGCTCACGTCACCAACATCGACTTCATCTCCCGCACCGCGACGGCAAATTCACTGGTGCTGCTGGATGAACTGGGCTCAGCCACCGATCCCGAGGAAGGAGCAGCGCTGGCGGTGGCGATCGCAGAGCATTTCCGTCGCATTGGATGCATCACAGTGATCTCAACGCATCACACTTCGCTGAAAGTCTTCGGCGCCAATACGCCGGGCGTGGTGAACTCTTCCGTCGGATTCGACGAATCCACACTGCAGCCGACTTATGAGCTGAGGATCGGCGTGCCGGGAGCGTCGGCGGGCATCAACATCGCGCAGCGGCTGGGGCTGAATTCTTCCATCATTGAGGCCGCCCGGTCGAAGCTGGGCACGCAGGCTCGGGATGTCGGCCAGTTTCTGGACAGCCTGCATGCCAACTTGCGCGAGGCCGAAGCCGACCGCCTTCGCCTGAAAGCCCGCGAGCAGGAACTGGAGCGCGAAAAAGCAAACCTTGCAGCCGAGGGGCGGAAACAGCAGCAGGCGAAGATCCAGGAGATGGAGAAAAAACTCGAGACTCTGTTGCGGGATTTCGAGTATCAGGCGCGGGAGATGGTCAATGCCGTCCAGGATCGGGCTGCGTCGCAGAAGCTGTCAAAAGATGCCGAGCGGCGCGTTTCAAAGCTGCGGCGGGAATTCAGTGAACAGTTCGACTCCACCGTGGTCGCTCATACTACGGGCGCCGACCAGGGCGATCCCAATGCGCAACCGCAGGTGGTAAAGCATGTTTCCCAGGGAGACATTGTCAAACTCAAGTCGGTAGGCCGGCCTGCCGTGGTGAGCCGACGCCTCGACGAGAATCATTTTGAAGTCGAAATCGGCGCCATGAAGATGAAGATTGCCCGCGACGACATTGCAGAGGTGCTGTCGCGGGCTGCCGATTCGCCGGTTAAAGCCGCCCGTGCCCGCGGTATCTCGGTTTCGCTCGAGAAAGAAGATGCCAGCGTGCCGTCAGAAATTAACGTCATCGGCCGTACCGTGGACGATGCCACCCGCGAAGTGGAAAAATTCCTGGACCGTGCCTTCCTGGCCGGTCTGCCGCGGGTGCGCGTAGTGCACGGCAGCGGCATGGGCATTTTGCGCAAAGCGCTGCGGCAGTACTTGCAGAAGCATCCTCATGTGGAATCGGTGACAGAGCCTCCGCAGAACGAGGGTGGCGGCGGGGCGACGGTGGTGGAGCTGCGGGTGTAGGTTCGCGGTGTTATAGGGGTGCTTCGACTGCGCTCAGCATGACATTCCAAATTGGGACAGCCTTGACATTTTTGTGACGACCGTCACAGCAAACTCTTCATGTTCCTTCTAACGTGTCATCCTGAGAGTGTGTAACTTTTTTTCGTGCCTTTCAGGACTGCGAAAAGATATAAGTGAGCATGAGCCATGATAGCGAAGTGAGAGCGACAGCGGAGTGGCGAGGGGCGGTGTGGTTGCGGGTGCCGGAGCGGCGGCAGGTGGCGATGGTGGTGCAGTGTCCCGATGATCTGGTGGGGGCGGGGCATCCGGTGCGGACGGTGATGGCGCTGGTGGAGACGCTGGATCTGTCGCGCTTTGCCGAGCCGATCAAGGCGCGGGAAGGAGTGGCGGGGCGGGATGCGACCGATCCGCGGCTGCTGGTGGGGCTGTGGTTATACGCGTGTATCCGCGGTATCGGATCGGCGCGGGAGTTGGCGCGGCGCTGCGAAGAGAGTGCGGCGTTTCGCTGGTTGTGCGGCGGGGTGGGAGTGAATCATCGGCTGCTGTCGGATTTTCGTGTGGATCACGGAGCGGGGCTGGACGAGCGGTTCACGCAGTTGATCGCGTCGCTGGTGGACAAGGGATTGGTATCGGTGAGTCGCGTGAGTCAGGACGGGGTGCGGGTGCGAGTGAGCGCGGGGGCGGACAGCTTCCGGCGGGAAGAGCGGTTGCACCAGCTGTTGGCGGAATCGAAACAGCACGTGGAAGAGTTGCGGCGGCAGTTGGAGAATCCGGAAGTGTCGGCGGGGTTGTGGGGGAAGCAAAAGGCGGCGCGGCGGCGGGCGGCGACGGAGAGGCAGCAACGGCTGGAGCAAGCGATCGCGCAGTTGCCGGAGTTGAAACGGAAACAGGCGGAAGCGGCGGAGAAGGCGGGCAACGGAAAGAGCGGGCAGAAGATTCGCGAGACGGAGCCGCGCGTGAGCACGAGCGACGCGGAGGCGCGGCGCATGAAGATGCCGAACGGCGGATTCAATCCGGCGTGTAACGTGCAGTTGGCGACCGATACGGAGAGTCGCGCGATTGTGGGCGTGGCGGTGAGCTACGAAGGATCGGACTCGGCGGGTCTGAGCGAACCGATGCGCGCACAGGTGGAACAGCGCAGTGGACGCCCGCTGCAGCAGCACCTGCTCGATGGCGGGTACATGCGTCACGCCGACATCGAGCATGCGCATGAGCAGGGAGTGGAACTGTTCCTGCCGCCCAAGCCGGCCAGAAATCCCGAGCGCCGGGGCCGCGAACTGGAAGTAAAGCCGAGCGACAGCGCGGCGGTGCAGGCGTGGAAGCAACGCATGGCGAGCGCGGAGGGCAAAGAAATTTACCGGCAACGGGCAGCGACGAGTGAAACGGTGAATGCCGATTTGCGCAGTTATCGCGGGTTGACGCAACTCACAGTCCGCGGCATGCCCAAGATCAAGTGCGTGGCGCTGTGGTGCGCTCTCGCCTACAACGTGTTGCACTTCGGCGCGGCGCTGTTGTCCTAAGCGAGCGGCCAAATCAAAACGCGATGGCGGTGGCAAAACTGGAGTCCGGAACCTCGACTCGAACTCCTCGCCGGCGACGGATCGACCGTCCGAGCTATCGCGCGGCACAACGAAATCTTGACCGCTGGGAGCAAAAATCGAATTTGGTCACACACTCTGAGCGAAGGACCCCTATACCCTCATGCGCACTCGACGAACGTATTGCGTTTACATCGTGGGCAGCCTCTCCGGTACGCTCTACATCGGAATGACAGGCAACCTGCACAAGCGCGCATTCCAACACAAGTTTCATCGGATTGAGGGTTTCACGGATCGCTACCATGTTGAACGACTGCTCCATTGGGAATCGTACGATGAAGTTCATAAAGCGATTGCTCGCGAGAAACAGCTCAAAGGCTGGCGGCGCAGCAAGAAGGTTGTGCTGATCGAATCGATGAACCCGCAATGGCTGGACTTGAGTAAGGAGTGGTACACATGGATGCAAGACCGCGAAGAGCATTGTAATGGCACACAGGTGGACGTTCGCGGCGAGCATAGGGATGCTTCGACTGCGGAAGAGCGGTCGCAAGCGACCGATCTTCCTCCGCTCAGCATGACAGGGAAGCGATAAGGTTTTCCTCGGCGATCAACCGAATAGGGGCGCCTTCCACAGTTTCTCCACAGCAATCTGCTTCCGGTATATTCAAATCAGCGGCTTTCAGGCTCACAATTCCTGCGGACAGTTGTGCCTCGAACCATGACCGACTCCAGCGACTTCAAGGAAACCGTCAAACAGCAGGCAGACATCGTTCGCATTGTCGGCGATTACGTCAAGCTGAAGAAGGCGGGGGCACAGAACTACTCCGGACTCTGTCCCTTTCACAACGAGAAGACACCATCGTTTTCGGTGCATGCCACGAAGCAGTTTTATCACTGCTTTGGCTGTGGGGTTTCGGGCGATGTTTTCAGTTTCGTCCAGAAGGTCGAGAACATCACTTTTCCTGAGGCCGTAAGGGTGGTAGCGCAGAAGCTGGGGATTGTGCTGCCCAAGGTAACGTTTTCGAGTCCCGCCGAGGCCAAGGAGGCCAAGCTTCGCACCGTGCTGCTCGATGTTCACGAGCGGGCCTGCGCTTTCTTTCAGGAATACTTACGCCGGCCGGAGGGCGCGAATGCCCGCGAGTACCTGGCCGGGCGCGGACTGAACGAGGACGCCATCAAGGCTTTCCGGATCGGCTATGCGCCGGATTCAGGATTTCTTTTGCGCGACCGGCTGCGCGGCGAGTTCGAAGAAGAGGTGCTGCGGGAAAGCGGTGTTTTCTCGTGGAAAGCGGAAAACAGTCGTCAGTCGTCGGTCGTCGGTCGTCAGCAAGACACAAGGTCCCTCGACTCCGCTCGGGATGACAAGACGGAGGTAGAAGCACAAACGGACTCTGTGTCGAAAGAGGCGAGCAAAGAGGCGAGGCCAACGGCCAACGACCAACGGCCAACGACCGCCGCCATGTATTCCAAGTTCCGCAACCGTGTGATGTTCCCGATCACCAATGAAGCAGGTCGAGTAATTGCCTTCACCGGGCGGACCCTCTCGAGCGATGAAAAAGCCGGGCCCAAATATCTGAATTCGCCGGAGACGGCGATCTACTCCAAATCGCGGGTACTGTTCAATCTCGACAAGGCGAAGGAGGCGATTCGCAAGTTGGATTATGCCATCCTGGTGGAGGGGCAGATGGACTGCATCTCGGTCTCCGCCGCCGGCTTCCACAATGTGATCGCCAGCTCAGGGACGGCATTTACCGAGCTGCAGGCCAGGCTATTAGGGCGTTTTACCAAGAATGTTGTGGTTAATTTCGACCCGGACACGGCTGGGGCCAAGGCCACGGAACGTACCCTCGGCCTGCTGGTGGAAGAGGAGTTTCAGATCAAGGTGCTGACCCTGGAGCCGGGCTTCGATCCTGACCTGTTTATCCGGCGTAAGGGAAAAGAAGCTTACGCCAGCGCACTGAAGACTTCGCAGAAGTATTTTGACTACCTGATCGAACGGGCGCGCACCCAGTTCTCCGTCCGCAGCGCCGAGGGCAAGGTGAAGGCAGTGAACTATCTGCTGCCTCACATCCAGCGCGTGCCTAGCCGCATCGTTCGCGACGAACTGGCGCGGGAGATGGCGCAGAAGCTGGGCATCGACTCGGCTGTCCTGCGCCAGGAGTTGAAACATGCTGCGGCCAACCGGTCCACGGCCACGCTAAAGGCGCGAGCGGAGGTCCAGATTACGGATGCGGAAAGGATACTGATCCGGGCGCTAGTCTCGGCCACCGAGATCCGGAACTCGGAAGAGCATCTCTCGGCCCGCGATGGCGCGGAAGAGGAGTTCGATCCCTGCCGCCAGGCCCAGTTCGCCCTCAAGAGCGAGTTCCTGCACCAGGGGGTGGCCGCCGAGTCGCTGATCGAAGTGCTGCTCCGCTCTGAGGCAGTCCATGTGACGGACCTTCCTTTGCCCGAGGGTGATCGAAGCCTGCTGGCTGCCATCCTCATGAAGGATGACGAGGAACTCTCCGCCGAGCGGCTGGAGGGAGCGGTACGGGCCTTGCGCCGCATCCAGCTCAGAAGGAAGCTGGAGCGGGTGCAGCGAGAGTTGCAGGCCGCGCGGAGCCGTGAAACCGGCCAAATACAGGCTCTTTTGGAGGAAAAGATGCGGCTGAAGCGGGCCCTGATGGATCCCAGCCTGGCCGACGACAGTCCCGCGGCCCGGCCGGCTTAGAGCCCAAAACACTATGAAACTAAATGGAGTTGCATAACATCTAAGTTAACAGTTGACGGGAACATGGACGGGGTGTGTCAAAAATCGGCGGGCTGCTGATGTCCGCTAAACCCCTCCGATGCTATAATTCGAAGGTTTGTGCCTGGCGCGCAGCTCGCCGCTTCACGTTCCCACCGCTTAAAAAACGCTCTCGGTCCTTTCCGTAGGACGAAAAGAAGGTAATCCGTCTTGGCTCTTGACGACAAGTACGACGATATCAAAAAGCTGATCGACACAGGTAAAGAGAAGGGATATCTGACCTATGACCAGGTCAACGACCTTATCCCGCACGACGTGCATTCTCCCGAGGACCTGGACGATCTGCTGACCACCATTGGTACGCAGGGAATCGATGTGCTGGAGGGACCGAAACTTCCCTCCTCCGCGCTCGATAAGAAGTTCGAAGAAGAAGGAGAAGTCGGCGAGGACGTCGAACTCGACCTCACTCCCGGCGCCCTCGAAAAAACCAACGACCCCGTCCGCATGTATCTGCGAGAGATGGGGACGGTGCCGCTGCTTACGCGCGAAGGCGAAGTGGAAATCGCCAAGCGCATCGAGCGCGGGCAGCTGCGGGTGCTGAAAGCGCTCTCGCGGTCGCCGATTGTCATTAACGAATTGCTGGCGATGGGAGAGGACCTGAAGAAGGGCGTCCGCTCCATCAAGGAAGTGGTCACCTTCGACGAGGAGGAGATCACCGACGAGATCCTGCAGAACCGATTGAAGGAGTTCACCGGGAAGATCGACGATCTGGCCAAAGCTTACAAGAAGGCCGGGCAGTTGATCGAAAAGTTCGCGGCAGTCTCGCAGAAGAAGCGGCCCAAGGATTACCGCCGCGCCCGGCTGAATCTGGCGCGGGCCGTGGTGGCCGTTTCGCTGTGCGTGCGCAGGCTCGGATTTACCAACGCCGAGCGCAAACGGCTGATCGACCGGGTGAACAAGACGGTTGACACCATGCGGTCGCTCGACCGCCAGTCCCAGAACCTGGAACGTAAAGCAGAAGCCACCCGCAGCGAAGAACAGAAGAAGGACTATCGCCGGCAGTCGCGGTCGGTCCGTTCTGAACTGGAAAAACTGGAGGGTGAAGCCGGGGTTTCCTTTCAGGAACTCAAGCGGACCCAGCGGGAAATCATCCAGGGTGACATGGATGCGGAGCAGGCCAAACGGGAACTGATCGAGGCCAACCTCCGCCTGGTGGTTTCCATCGCCAAGAAGTACACCAACCGTGGCTTACAGTTCCTGGACCTGATCCAGGAAGGGAACATCGGCTTGATGAAAGCCGTGGACAAGTTCGAATACCGCCGCGGGTATAAGTTTTCCACTTATGCCACGTGGTGGATTCGGCAGGCGATTACTCGTGCAATTGCTGATCAGGCGCGTACGATTCGCATCCCGGTGCACATGATCGAGACGATCAACAAGCTGATCCGCACCTCGCGGCAGCTGGTGCAGGAACTGGGGCGCGAACCCACATCGGAAGAAATCGCCAAGCGCATGGACATTCCGGTGGCCAAGGTGCGCAAGGTGCTGAAGATTGCACAGGAGCCCATCTCTCTCGAAACGCCGATCGGCGAAGAGGAAGATTCGCATCTGGGCGACTTTATCGAAGACCGCGCCGTGGTCTCGCCGGCCGAGGCCGTGATCAACGTCAACCTGAAAGACCAGACTTCGCAGGTGCTGCGCACGCTCACCCCGCGCGAAGAGAAGGTCATCAAGATGCGCTTTGGCCTGGAAGACGGCTCGGAGCACACGCTCGAAGAAGTGGGCCAGTCGTTTGCGGTGACGCGCGAGCGCATACGCCAAATCGAGGCGAAGGCGTTGCGCAAGCTGCGGCATCCCTCGCGCTCGCGGAAGTTGCGAGCGTTTTTGGATGGAGTTCGCGACTAGGCCTTCACCACGGAAACACCGAGGCACAGAGAAAATCCAAACGAATGAAGGGCACGGCTTCGGCCGTGCCTTTTTTTGTGTGGGTCGGACAGCCTTGTCCGACTCCTTTTAACTTTGATTTGCACATTTGAGTCCAGCAGTCTTCATTTGCACAGAGATGAGCCTTTGGGAGAAGAAGGGGGAGTCAAAGGCGTCGGACATCAGTGTCCGACCCACACAGCCCCCGACCCACCCCTAAAGCCGGCGAAATCTTTCCCGGTTTTCCTTTCCTTTCCACAAGGAAGTCTCTTCGTCCACAGTTTTCGCACAATTCAAACTCGATTTTCCATTGCGCGTGATTCGATCTTCGCGCAAAGTGCTCACAGTGCAAACGTGAGATGCATTGAGCCTGCTTGCGACGGCAAACAGAGCGGGCGGAGACCGATGGTTCTCGAGGGTGAACCGTCGGGAGGGTTTCAGGAACGTGCTTCGGCGGGTTCCGGAAAACTCGGGCGTTGCGGCCTCCTCAGAGAGTCCTTCCCTAAAAAGCAGGACTGACGCCGCCCACTCTCGCAGTCGCCGCAGGACAATATCTGCGAATCTGGTATTTGCGGATTGATTGCCGGCGGGGTGAAACAGAGAACGGACGCTCTTTCGGGAGTGCGGTTTTCCGAGTTTCACATTTCACCGCTTGACGGTGAAGCCTGCAGGCGCGGCACTCACGAGCGATGCGGCCCAGGTGGCTGGCCTGGGCCGCATTTTATTGTTAGACATCTCTGGCCACAGATTTCCGAGAATTCGCGCGGATCAAGTTCATCACTGACAGCACCCCGACACCGCTACACTTACCCTTGACAATTCGCTTTTTATTCTCCTATTCTAGCAGCACGTATGGCTCCGAAAATAATCGGTTTGGCCCGGGTTTTCCGAAGAGATTACTGCTCATCCACAAGGACTTCGCGGGTAGTATCGCGTTCGACCTTACAAGCTGATTCTGGTTCCAGATAATACGACCTTGGCAACTACTGACTACAGTCTCGCGCATAGCCTCCCGGCCAATGTTGAAGCCGAGCGGTCGATTCTCGGCGCCATCCTGCTGGACAACTTTGCCTACAACCAGGCGGCGGAGCATCTCAAGCCGGAAGACTTTTCTCTCGATTCGCATCGCCGCATTTACACCCGGATGATGGATCTGGCCGAGTCTTCCCGGCCGATCGACATGATCACCCTGGTCGAGGAGTTCGACCGCCACAAGGAACTCGAGGCCATCGGTGATGTCGGCTACATCTCCGGCCTGGTGGATGGTGTTCCCGACCGGCCCAGCATAGAGCACTACATCAAGATTGTGCGCGACAAGGCGCTGATGCGTGGGTTGATCCACGTTTCCAGTTCCGCCATTGCCCGCGCCGCCGAGCAGAGCGACCCCGCCGAAGAGGTCCTCAACGATGCCGAAGCCGCCATCATGCAGCTCTCCGAGAAGCGCATCGGCCGCGGCTTCATGGGGGTGCAGGAGATCGTCAAGGAATCTTTCGGGTCCGTCGATGCCCTGCTGCAGCGCGGCCAGCGCATTACCGGCCTGGCCACGCACTACACCGACCTCGACGAGATGACCAGCGGACTACAGCGCTCCGACCTGATCATCATCGCGGCCCGGCCTTCCATGGGGAAGACGGCTTTCGCCATGAACATAGCCGAAAATGCCTCCATCGAAGACCAGAAAGTGGTGGGCATGTTCTCGCTGGAAATGTCGCGCGAGGCGCTGCTGCTGCGGCTGTTGTGTTCGAAAGCACGGGTGGATTCGCACAAGATGCGCACCGGTTCACTGTGGCGTGACGATATGGACAAAGTGGTCCACGCCATGGACCAACTGGCGCACGCCCCCATTTTCATCGACGACACGCCGGGCATCAGCCTCAGTGAAATGCGGGCCAAGGCGCGGCGCCTGCAGCAGTCACAGGGCAGGCTTGACCTGATCATCGTGGACTACCTGCAGCTCATGTCAGGCGGGGGCCGGCGCTATGAGAACCGGACCCAGGAAGTGTCCGCGATCTCGCGCGGGCTGAAGGGGCTGGCCAAGGAGCTCAAGGTTCCGGTGGTGGCGCTCTCCCAGTTGAGCCGCGCACCGGAAAGCCGGGGTGGGGACCACCGTCCGCAGCTCGCCGACCTGCGCGAATCGGGGTCGATCGAGCAGGATGCAGATGTGGTCGCGTTCATCTTCCGAGAAGAGGTTTACAAACCCGACGAGCCGGAACTGGACGGCGTCGCCGAGATCATTATCGCCAAACAGCGCAACGGCCCCACCGGCCGAATCAAGCTGGCTTTCGTCAAGCGGTCCACCCGCTTTGAGTCCATGGCCCAGGAGGGCATGGGGCAGCCGGAATAGACAATCCTTCGCAGGGCTGCACTACAACTCCGCTTCCACACCCTGTGGAAAGCTTGTGGAAGCGAAGGCCGGTTCCATTTCGGGAAAAGCTGGATGACACCTGGCAGACATTCTGCCGGGCGCTAAAATCTTGGTAACCCGCATCGATGCTGGCATTTAGCCCCGAGCGTATCCAGGCCTTCCAGAACTTCGCCGCTTCCAACGAAGTTTTTCACACTTTGGGATTTGCACATTCAAAGGGACATTGCCCTAATGGCCAAGTTTGCAGTGCTCGCCGCCACAGGCGCGCGTTTGTGCTCTCCAGCCCACAAAAACGAAGGCGCCCCAGACCCAGGTTTGAGTCTTGGACGCCCGTCGAACAGCCCTCCCCCAGAACTGCTCAAGGGCAAGGTAAATCCTTTGCGGGTTACGGTAAATGGCTCCGTGGTGCCAGACGGACGCCACCATCGGGCTACGGTGGAGGAACCTGCCCTTACATCTCGGCTGCGACAGGAAGGTTTTTTTAGGGGTCTGAGGCCCTACATCTCCCAGCATCTTGCATGCAGAGCCTCAGGCCAGGACCACTGCCGCATTGTGTCATCGGAAAAATCCCGCGGTTGAAAAGAAATCTAAAAAGTCGGTTTACCGACGCCTGTCAGGAAATGCGCCTCTGGCAGCCAACGTCGCTATATTGGGCGAACCCAGAGGTGCGAGGGAGCGGGTGGTCTAACGCTACTGAGACGAAATGCCGATTAAGCCCTTGAAGCCGAACCCTCGGTCCCTGGAAGGAGAGGCGCCGATCTGGCAGCGGGTCGAACGCCCGGACAAGCCCACGGCAAGAAACGACCCATGACACGAACCGGGGAAATTATTAGAGCGCTGACCTTGCCTCCCGCAGTTTTCGTACGCTCCCTGTTCAAGCGCCGGGACGGAGTGCAGCAACGAAGCGATCCGCGGCATAGCGACGTGCCGGTGCTGCGCCGGGCAGAGGTCGCCGCCGTGTACCAGAGCCAGCGCGTGGCCGGCGATTTCTACGAATTCCTGCGGGTGGGCCCTTCGCGCGTCCTGTTCGGACTTTTGGACCTGGCCGGCCGCAGAGAGGACACGCGCGCGATCCTGGTCGCCGCTCAGAGCACCTTTCGAAGCCTGGCGCCCAGTCTTTTCGCGGGGGAAGACTTCAACGAGGCGGAAGCGATGGTTGAGCTCTGCCATGCGGTGAACTGCACCATCCTGCAAGTTGCCGGCGGGCTTCGCAGCTGTCCCGCGTTCATCGGTTGCTATAACGAGGACCTGGGCACGGTGTGTTATACCAACGCCGGTCACACTCCCGCACTGCTCCATGACGAGTCCGGCATCACCCAACTGGAGGCAAGCGGCCTGCCGCTGGGCATCTTCTCACACGCGACCCACAGCGCCTCCACCTGCGCCCTGAAGCCGGGCGCCGTGCTGCTGGTGGTTTCACGCGGAATTGTGGAAGCGGAATACGATAACGACGAATTCGGTCTGGAAGGCGCGAAGAATAGTCTGCAGCGAGCGTCTGTCCTCAATGCACAGGACCTGTGCCTGACCATTCTGCAGGCAGCGCAGAATTTCATGGACACGGCACCAGCCCACAACGACTTCACGGCGCTGGCCCTGCTTCGCTACCACACCGAACGGGCCGAATCACGGCCTCGTCTGCGGACCCGGCGTCCTACTGCCGCACCGGCAAAAGAAAGTAAAACACGGAGCCGCACTCAAGTTGGCTGGTGACACCGATTTTGCCGCCGTGAGCTTCCACAATCGCGCGCGCGATCGCCAAACCCATCCCAGTGCCCTGCACCCGGTAGCGCTGGTTCTTGCCGCGATAGAACTTATCGAAAATCAGCCCTTGTTCCATGTCGTCAATGCCGGCGCCCTGGTCGGCGACACTCACTTCGAGGTTGGCGCCCTTCAGTTCGGCGGTGATGCGGATGGGCGACTCAGGCGGTGAATACTTGGCGGCATTCTCCAGCAACTGGACCAGGACTTCCTTGATGCGGTCCGGGTCCAGACGGACGGTAATCGCTTGCGGCACCCTGATCTCGACGGGGTGCTTGCCCAGCATCTGTTTCACATCTTCCACTGCGGCCTGAACGAGCTCAAGCACGACACAATCCTTGAGATCGAGTTGAAATTCGTGGGATTCAAGTTGCGCTACTTCCGCGGCCTCGCCGACCAGGCGGTTCAGGCGGTCGGTTTCTTCGTTGATGACGGTCATCAGTTCCTGCTGGTCGTCCGGACCCAGGCCGGTGGGGGAGAGCAGACTGGTAATCGAAGCCTTGATCGAGGTCAGTGGAGTACGGAACTCGTGGGTGACGGAGTCCAGAATAGCGGAGCGCAAGCGTTCGCCTTCGCGCGCCGCCTCGGAGCGCGCCATGGTCTCCACCGCATTGGCGCGCTCGACCGCGATGGCAATCAGGCTTCCCATGGCCGCCAGGGTTTGCCGAGAGAGGTTGCCGGCCACGCCCATCGCACCCACTGTGCGGACTCCCATCTTGAGCGGAGTGAAACTCAGGTTGCGGGCGCTGTCCACTACCGCTTCGCCGCGGACAATGATGGACTTAAGTTGTTCGCCATCCAGACTGGGGACATCGATTCCCGAACGATAGATGTTTCCCTTGTCGGGGACATACACAGCCGCAGCGGAGACGCCGAACGATTCGACCACGTGTCCGGGGACTGCATTGAGCAGTTGCAATACATTGTCCGCGGTCAGCAACTGCTGGCTGAAACCGTACAGGCGCTCCAGTTCGCGACGCCGGCCCACTGCCTCGTCCGTCTGCTTGCGGGCCCGATCGGACAGTTGGCTGGCGATCACGGCGGTGGTGAGAAAGGCAAAAAGGGCAATCCAGTTCTGCGTGCCCGTAATGGTGAACGTCCTGACGGGAGGGAGGAAATAGTAATTGAAAACAGCGGTGGCGAAGAAAGCGGTAAAGAGCGCGTAACGCAGACCCCATAGAGCGGAGACGATCAAAACCCAGATCAGCAGGGTGAGGGCCACGGTGGTGGGATTGACGCGGAGGGCGGCGGTATAGACGTAGGCGACAAGAAAGAGAACTGCAGCACAAGCCGCAAAACGGAGCGCCGCCCTGATTGCCGACTGGTTCACGAGCAAGGATTGTAGCCGAATATCGACAAATCGAGCGTCCTCCACGACAATAGGCGGCGATGGCCAAGACTCCCGAACAATGGCTTGAACACGCCGCGCCTGAAAAAAAAGGGGGCACGCTCAAGTTGTTCCTCGGATACGCGCCGGGCGTGGGAAAAACCTACAACATGCTGAGTGAGGCCATCCGGCGGAAAAGCCGGGGCGAAGATGTGGTCATTGGCATGGTCGAGACCCACGGACGCAAAGGGGTGGTCGAACTGACGGAGAAGCTCGAAACCATCCCGCGGAAGAAGATTGAGTACAAGGGAACCATTTTCGAGGAAATGGACCTGGATGGAATCCTGGCGCGCAAGCCCGCCGTGGTGGTGGTCGATGAGCTGGCGCACACCAACATCGAAGGCAGCAAAAACCACAAGCGCTATGAGGATGTTCTGCAGCTGCTCGATGCCGACATCGATGTATTGACCACCATGAACGTGCAGCACCTGGAGAGCGTGGCGCCCAGCGTGCAGCGCATCAGCGGGGTCACGGTGCGCGAAACCGTGCCGGACTGGGTGATGAAGCGGGTGCGGGAAGTGGTCATGGCTGACCTGACCCCGGAAGCGCTGCAGACCCGCATGCGGCGCGGCGATATTTATCCCCTGGACCGGGTCGAGAAAGCGCTGGCGAACTTCTTTCGTCCGGGTAATCTGATCGCTCTGCGGGAACTGGCCCTGCAGGAAGTGGCCCAGGAAGTTGACCGCAGCCTGGAAAGCTATCTGGAGCAGGAGGGGGCAGATCGCAATCTTGGGATCCGGGAAAGATTTGCGGTGGCGATCAGTTCCAATCCAGCGGCACAACACCTGATTGCCCGTGCGGCCCGCATGGCGAAGCGGCTGGACGGAGAGTTGTATGTGGTTTACGTGGACATTGGAGTAGATGATAACGAAGCCAACCAGCGCTCCCTGGCATCGAACGTGCGTTTTGCAGAGGCGGTGGGAGCCCAGGTAGTTAAATTGAAATCGCCCACGGTGGCCAAAGCGGTGGCCCAGTTTGTCCGGGAGAAGCACATCACCCAGGTCGTGTTCGGACATTCTTCCGTCAAGGGCTGGAAGCGCTACCTGTATCTGAATGCCATCCACAAATTTCTACGGGACGCGCCGCCGGTAGATGTCCACATCGTCACCCAGCAATCGTCTTAACCATAGATGGCCGACAAGAAACGAATCCTGGTGGTGGATGATGAGCCGCAGATCACGCGGGTGCTGCGCACCGCGCTCACGGGCAGTGGCTACGAAGTCCGCACCGCCGACGACGGCCACACCGGGCTGCGGTCGGCGCGAGAGTGGCAACCCGACCTGGTGATCACGGACGTGTCCATGCCGAACATGAGCGGAATTGAACTGTGCCGGCAACTGCGGGCAGAGTCGGAGTTGCCTCCCATCATCGTGCTGTCGGTGAAAGGCGAGGAGAAAACAAAGGTGCAGGCGCTCGACGCCGGGGCCGACGACTACGTCACCAAACCGGTCGGCATGGACGAACTGCTGGCGCGGGTGCGAAGAAATTTGGCGCGAATCCAGGGCACGGAAGACCCCGCCATGCGGACCCTATCCGTCGGCGATTTTAAGATCGACGCGGATGCGTTCCGGGTCTCGGTGAAGAACAGCGAATTCCGCCTTACTCCCAAGGAATTTGAGCTTCTGCTCTATCTGGCGAGGCACGCCGGCCGGGTGGTTACGCATCGCACGCTGCTGTTTGCCATCTGGGGGCCGAACAGTCTTGAACAGCCGGAGCATCTGCGCGTGCTGGTGGGACAGTTGCGGAAGAAGATCGACCCTTCGGAGACGCCGCGCTACATCATCACGGAACCGTGGGTGGGGTATCGCTTCGAACCTGCCGGCGGCGATTGACTTTGCTTCCGTTACGGACTTTTGCCCACAACCGGAATGCCGGCTGCCGTTGATCCGGCGCTGCCTTCTCAGCTAACCTGTCTTTCGCAATAAGGCTGCAATGACCAGCCTAAGTCCTTGGTCTTCAACGATCCGATCGAAAAGGTCGGCACTACAGCCGGAGAGCTTCTTGGGGAAATTCGGGGACTCGAGTTCTGATCCGCGGCGGTGGTTGCTGAGGCAATTCGAGCTTGAGTTTGTGCAGCAGGATCGCCTGATCCGCCTCGGGCTGAGTGAAGCGCGGCATCACCAGCCAGCGCCCATCGGTCGTCGGTAGCCAAACATCGAGCATCTGAATGGTGGCCAGCTTCTCCAGAACCGCTTTGGGAGTGAGTCCCGGAGCCAGAGCTTGCAGCCGATTCTTCAGCGTGATCAACAGGCAGTAGGCGAGGAAGGCTACTAAAATGTGAGCCTCGACGCGATGCCCCAGCTGATGGTAAAGGGGGCGAATGCCCAACTCGCTCTTCATCGCTTTGAAGGCGGCCTCGATCTGGGCCAGTTGTACATAGCGCTCCCACAATACCGCCGGATCTTCCCCCACCAGATTGGAGCGCAGCAAATAATGACCATCCTGCAACTCAGCTGCCTGCAGCTTGGGCTGGTCGACGCGGAAGTGAAAGCTGTGGCAAGTTACGGTTTCGCCTTCGCGCGGGACATGGATTTGCAGGAAACGATACACACTGCCCGCTTCTTTCCGCGCCGCGCCGATGCGCAACAACAGCTGGTCGCGGCGCGGACCACTCCGCTGCATGGCCCGTAACTTACGCAACAGCCGCACCAGTTTCTTCCGCCGCATGGCTCTTTCTTTGGCCCGTCGTCCTTCGCTCTTGGCCAGGACATAGAGCTCGCCGGCATCGGCAAACAACTTCACTTCCACCGCATCCCGCACCTTCTGCCAAGGCAACTCCAGCCACTTCTTCTCATACTGTCGGATCTTGCTCCGCGACGTTCCCACCAGGTAGAAAACGGCGCGCTCAGAAGTGCGCATCTCCTCCAGCACCGCTTCGGTCGGAATCCCGCGATCCATCACCCATACTCGCCGCGCCCGGCCGTAGCTGACCTCGATCTTGTCCAGAAATCCGCGCAACGTCGTTCGATCCGACGTGTTCCCGTCCATGACTTCGTAGGCCAGCGGAAGACCTTCCGGGGTGATCACCAGCGCAATCACCACCTGCTTACAATCAAACCGTTGATCCCGGCTGTAGCCATACTTGGCCTTCGGAATCTCTTCTCCTTCGCCCTCGAGGTAGGTGCTGGTCAGGTCATAAAGCAGCACCTCAAACTGCGCCTGGAACAAGTCCTGCCATCGCTCCCGCAGATGCTGAAACAAGGCGGGCCTGTGCTCCACAATGCGATCCAAGCAGCGATAGAGTCGATCTTTTTCCGCCACCGCAAAGTCCGCCTCCAACAACTCCGCCATCGCACTTTGATCGAACCACTGCCGGTGCACCCGAAACTCGCTGCCCGGATCGATCAAGCGATTGACCACCAACAACTGCAGCACCTTCGCCCAGGGCACCGTTTCCCGCTTCACTGCCTCCGCCAACTTCTCTCCCCAAAACTCCTCCAGCCGCAAAGCGCATACGGATAGACAGTCTCTCTTTTCCTGCCAATCTGATGAGCTTCTTTATGAATTCTTTATGCACTTCTTATACAAACTTTACGGTGAAAATTATCCAATGCTAATGAGAGATCATAATGCTTCACCTGCAGACAGCCGCGAGCCCAGCAATTATCACGATGCTGTTGGGGTGTGTGCTGGGCGTAGGATTCATGGTCCGTTTTCTCATCGCCTTGACGGTCGATGGGAAACAAGCGCACGCTGTGCACGCGCTTCGCCCGGGAGGATTGCACTACGCTGAGGATGCGTCCCGTACGGAGGCTGCATACCGCAACGCACTGGCCAACTCCGCGTCCCATCTTGCCATTGGAGTGGTAAGAATCACAAGCGCACTCGCTACCAACCGGTCCCCGGGGGTTCGGCGTCCTGCGCTTGACCGGCTTCATCTTGTGACCCCGGGCAAGACCGGCCGGGAAGTCGATTTGAGAGCCGAGCGCCGGTATCGCTCGGGCTGAGTTGAACACGAATTCGGAGAATCCAAGACATGCGAGATATCGTTCTTGTTGTGCTAACGGTTGCTTTCTTTGTGATTTCCATCGCGTATGTGAAGTTCTGCGATCGCATTCGCTGAGGTGAAATGCCATTCCTGGCTTCCCACGAGGCCCATTTTGTGCCTTTTACGGCGCAGACCCGAATGTCAGGAGTAAATCTGGATGGGCGCGAGATTCGCAAGGGCGCATCGGACGCGATTTCAAAATATATCTCCGCGGTGAACGGCACCGGTCTCTCCAAAGAAGTACAGGCGACAGTGGAACAGATTGCTCGTTCCGGCGGCACGCCGCTGGTGGTTTCGGAGAACAAGCGTGCGCTGGGCGTGATCCATCTCAAGGACATCGTGAAGGGCGGAATCAGCGAACGCTTCAGCCAGCTTCGCTCCATG
This sequence comes from Terriglobia bacterium, assembly GCA_963803605.1. Lineage (GTDB taxonomy): Bacteria > Acidobacteriota > Terriglobia > Terriglobales > Acidobacteriaceae > JAIQFF01. Next base: position 12,341 of record CAWDNG010000012.1, on the reverse strand, counting down.
GGCATTCGCACCGTCATGATCACGGGGGATAACCCGCTTACCGCCGCTGCCATCGCCCGCGAAGCCGGAGTGGATGACTTTCTGGCCCAGGCCACGCCCAAGGAAAAGATGGACCTGATTCGCCGCGAACAGGCCGACGGGAAACTGGTGGCCATGACCGGAGACGGCACCAACGACGCACCCGCCCTGGCCCAGGCCGACGTCGGCGTGGCCATGAACACGGGCACGCAGGCCGCGAAAGAAGCGGGAAACATGGTGGACCTGGATTCGAATCCCACCAAGCTGATCGAGATCGTCGAAATCGGCAAGCAGTTGCTGATGACGCGCGGGGCGCTGACCACATTCTCTATCGCCAATGACGTAGCCAAATACTTTGCCATTATTCCCGCGATGTTTGCGGGCACCTTCCCGGTGCTGAACGCGCTCAACATCATGCATCTCAAGACGCCGGGGTCGGCGATTTTGTCGGCGGTCATTTTCAATGCGCTGATCATCGTCGCCCTGATTCCGCTGGCGCTGCGGGGGGTGAAGTATCGCGCGATGGGCGCAGCCGCGCTCCTGCGCAACAACCTGCTGATCTATGGCGTGGGCGGGATCATCATCCCGTTCATCGGCATCAAGCTGATTGATATGGTCATCACCAGTATTGGGATGGCTTAAGGGAGTAGTTCGGATTTCCGAATTCAGATTTCAGAATTCAGAATTCAGATTTCAGAGACGCAAGAAGTGAGATTGCAGTAAGGATTAAAGAGAACCGCCATGAAAAAGAACCTGTTGATATCGATACTCATGACCATCGTCACTACGGTTTTGCTGGGCCTGGTCTATCCCCTGGTGGTGACGGCGCTGGCGCAGCTTTTCTTCCGGGACAAGGCCAACGGACAATTGATCCAGCGCAACGGTACCGTAGTAGCGTCGCGCATCATCGCGCAACCCTTCGTGGGCGCGGGATATTTTCACTCGCGGTCTTCGGCGGCCGGTAACGGCTATGATGCCACCGCTTCCGCGGGATCCAACCTGGGGCCCACCAATCAGAAGCTCATTGACCGGGTGAATGGCGACGTGGCCAGCGCGCAGGCGGAGAATCCCGGCAAGCCGGTGCCCGCGGATATGGTCACGATCTCCGCTTCAGGACTCGATCCCGATATTACGCCTGCCTCCGCGGAGTTCCAGGTGCCGCGAGTTGCCAAAGCCCGCAGCATGAGCCAGCAAGCGGTAAGGACCCTGGTTGCCCAGCACACCCAGGGGCGGCAATGGGGCTTCTTCGGAGAGCCGCGGGTCAACGTGCTGGAACTGAACCTGAGTCTTGATTCTGCTTCCCACTAGTGGTGAGATACAGCAGTCCTCTATCTCAGCAAGAGTCTGCCATTTGAACGAAGCGCCGTGTCATGAACCGTCTCACGCTCTTCGGACTCTTTGCTGTCACCGCGATGCTGGTCTGCTACGCCTTCGAGAATCGCAGCCGCTGGTTCGTTCTAGGGTTCAGCGGGGCTTGCCTGCTGGGATCGATTTACGGTTTCCTGCAAGGCGCCTGGCCGTTCGGGATCGTCGAGGGTATCTGGTCGGTGGTGGCGCTGCGACGCTGGTGGCTGGCGCCGCGATCCTGAGATTTGTCGTCAGCACGAGCGCGGACGCTCGCGCCTACATGTAGTCGTGTGGTAGTTCAACCGGGTGCTTGCTCTGAAAGTGGCAGGACGCAGCTAATCCAGCGTGCAGGCGCAATAAAAAGGGCCGCCACGCAGAGGCCCGTTTCAGAACCCGTTCAAACCGCCGCGATCGAAGAAACGACGTGCCCATCCGCAGGTTGTCACGGCGACATTCTCACTGAGTCCTAGAATCAGTAGTTCCGTTTGAGGATCGTTTGCGTAGGCCGCCGCTTTTGCCTCTTCCATGTTCTGGCCGGTGATGGGCTGACGAGGGGCGGTCGTACTTCGTCCACCATAGGGCCGAGGATATCGCGGGCACCATCTGCGGGTAAGGTCACGGAAGTGAGGGGGGATGTCGAACAACGGGCCCCATCGCGAGGAGATCGGACCCTAACGTAAATTCCGTTCGCACAGCTACAACGATTCTGTGTCACAGGCAAGTCTTGCCATGAACTCCACCTCCCGATTGGGCGCCAGCTAGTTGCAAAGGCCCTCGCCCGGAAACGAGACGTGGAACCTGTGAGGAGTCTGCGAGCTCACACACCGAGGAGGCGAAAGGCGCATAATGCCCATATCGCAAGGAGGCTGGAATGAGAAATCTCCTCAGCGGAATTCTGGCGACGCTGATCGTACTTGCCTTCGGCGGCTGGCTGTATCTAAAGCTTGGTTACCCTGACTTGCGTGCCCAGGCAGAGCCCTCATGGCTAGAATCGGAACTTGCTGTCACGGCAGTCGATGCTTCCGCAGCACGCCGCGCGCCTCGCCAGCAGAACCCGAGCCCACCGACCGAAGCCAACCTGTTAGATGGCGCGCGTCTGTATCGGGACAAATGTGCGGACTGTCACGGCAGGCCAGACAATCCGGTGAGCGATTACGGTGGCTCTTTCAATCCGCGGGCACCCCAGTTGATGAAGGCACCTCCTCGCCTGCCAGAAAACCAGAACTTCTACCTCATCAAGTATGGCGTGCGATGGTCGGCCATGCCGGCCTGGGGGAATATCATGGCCGATAGCGAGATCTGGCAAGTCGTCACCTTTCTCAGTCACCTTAAAAGTCTGCCGCCCTCAGTCGAGCAGGAACTCCACAGACCCGCCGGGAGCACCCCGTGAACTCGCAAGAAAGCGAAGCGCGTTCGCAGCTTCGTTAAGCGCGCAGAACCGGGCACGCCAACCGAAACTGCGGAACGAACCCCATGCACGCAGAAGGCGCCAGCTCACATCTCCTGATCGGCTACACTCTATTTCAACCATGAGAATTTTGATATCGGGTGCAGGAATCGCGGGACCCACTCTCGCTTACTGGCTCACCCATTTCGGATTCAAACCCGCCATCATCGAAGCCGCTCCACGCTTGCGAGCTGGAGGCTACCTCATCGACTTCTGGGGTGCAGGCTTCGACATTGCAGACCGAATGGGACTGTTGCCGGAGATCAGCAGCAAAGGATACAAAGTTAGAGAGGTAAGAGTTGTAAACCAGAGCGGGAAACGCATCTCTGGGTTTGCAGCGGACGTATTTTCGCGGGTGACGCACGGCCGCTTTGTCACCCTGCCGCGAACCGAACTATCGGCAGCCATCTTCGGCAAGATCGAAAACCGGGTCGAAACCATATTTGGCAATAGCGTAGATCGCATTCATCAGACCGAGAGGGCTGTTGAGGTCGCTTTCAGGAACGGGGAGGCACGGGAGTTTGATCTCGTCGTCGGAGCCGACGGGCTCCACTCCCGGGTGCGTGAACTGGTTTTTGGTGAGAGCCGTTTCGAGAAATATTTGGGCTACAAAGTCGCCGTGTTCGAAGTGAAGGGCTACAGGCCGAGAGACGAACTGATCAATGTGATGTACACCCAGGTGAATCAGCAGGTAGCGCGATTCGCCATGTATGGCGACCGCACCATGTTCGTGTTTATCTTCAAGGATGAAGATCCGGCTGGGGCCGACGACCTGCCGGCCCAAAAGGCCCTGTTGCGAAAGCGCTTCACGGACAGCGGCTGGGAATGTCCCCGGATCCTGGAGGCGCTCGATACCACCGATGAGCTCTATTTCGATCGGGTAAGCCAGATACGAATGGACCCGCAGCGGGAACTGTGGACGCGGGGGCGAGTGACGCTGGTTGGCGATGCGGCCTCCTGCGTGTCGCTCCTCGCCGGGCAAGGCACGGCCCTGGCGATGGTGGCGGCGTACATTCTGGCCGGCGAACTGCATCGCGCTAGGGGTGAGTACGCCGAAGCCTTTCGGCGATATCAGGAGCTGTTCGGCCCCTTCGTTCTCAGGAAGCAGCAGGCGGCCCTGCGTTTTGCAGGTGCGTTTGCGCCGAAATCAAGGTTCTCAATGTTCCTCCATAATCAGGTCTTCAAGCTGATGGCCATTCCCTGGATTGCGGATATGGCGGTCGGCCGCGACCTCGCCGACCGCATCGTACTCCCAGAGTACTGAGAGGCGTCATCCCGCCCTCGGGATTCGCTGGGCCGCCGGGACGTTGGTGGTTCCCCGGCGTCGGGGCACACGCAATGACGCAGAACGGAGGTAATGTTGACACTGTTCTGATGGAAGTTAGGATGGCAGGATAGGGACGGATGGTGACCGGACCAGGAGCAAAATGCAGCAACTATTGGCGTAATCGAGCCCTTGTGCAACTGTTCCCCGGAAGTGGGGTTTGAGGAATCTGGAGGCTGTGATGAATTTACGTACCCGTAGCCGCGACCTTCTGCGGACATCGATTTTGGTTTTTGTGTCCGTGACGATCTCGGTGCTGGCGTGGGGACAGCACAGAATGGAATCGGGCGGGCAGGGTGAGCATGCGGGCAATTCAGGCCGCCCCAGTGGCCAGCAGCGCGGGAGCGCTCCCAGTCATGCTGCTGGCCAGAGTCGCGAAAACTCGCGCGGCCAAAGGGAGGCTTCAGGCACTAAGCCGGGGCGGACAGCGGCCGCTCCCGCGAGTCGTTCTGGAAACACCGGTGATCGCGGCGGAAATCAGCCCGGCAACCGGAATACAGGCAACCGGGGCGGGGAGATGTCCAATCAGCGCGGCGGCAACCCGCACGGCAACCAGGGCGGGAACATGTCCAACCAGCGCAGCGGCAACCCGCCCGCCAATCGAGGCGGAAACACCGCCGGCAATCGCGATAGAAATCCTTCCGGGAACCGGGGCGGATACAACGCAGCCAATCGCGGAAACGTCAACAACCGCCGGGCTCCTGGGCGCACCGTAACTCTCAAGGGCGGGGGCTCGGCAAGCTTTCGGCCGAACGGGCAGGTGCGAGTCATTCACCGCGACGGTATGCGGATTCAGCACAATCTGCGCGGCGGCCGCACTATCGTGACCGAACGTGCCGGTGTGCGGATTGTGACCCGGGGCGGAGGCCGCGGCTTCGTGCAGCGGGCCTACGTCACCCGCGGCGGGCGTGCCTTTTATTCGCGTACTTACTATGTCCACGGGGTCTATCGGGTTGGGGTCTATCGCGGCTACTACTACCACCGCCATCATTACTATGGATACTATCCCGCGTACTGGTACCACCCCGGCTTTTATGTGTGGGCCTATCGGCCCTGGGGCCTTCCTGTGTACTGGGGAGTGGGGATTGGCGGCTGGGGCTGGGGGCCATGGTACGGCTACTACGGCGGATACTTCGCGCCTTATTCCGTGTATCCGTCGGCCGCGTTCTGGCTAACGGATTACGTGATTGCGGCCAACCTGCAGGCCGCTTATGAAGCCCGGGCTGATGCCAATGCCCAAGCCCAGTACGATCAGGGCTACCAGGCTGGAGCTACCCAGGCTGCCAACAACGGCCCGGTCACGCTGACTCCGGAAGTGAAGCAGGCGATCGCAGAAGAGGTGAAGGCGCAACTGGAGGCCCAGCAGCAACAGGCGCAAGGAGCCTCCCCCGGTGGCCAGGCACAGGCCACGGAACCGGCAAACGATGAAGTGCCGCCGGCACTCGATCCCGCGCGGCGCACCTTTGTAGTGTCCAGCGATATTACCGTGCTCTCTAACGGGCAGGAGTGTGACCTGAGCCCGGGCGACGTCATTACCCGGCTCACCGACACTCCCGACGCCGACCAGAAAGTAAACGCCAGCGTGCAGGCCAGCAAGAAGGGCGACTGCGGCGCGGGGCAGCAGGTGGCGGTTTCTGTCGAGGACTTGCAGGACATGCGCAACCACTTCCAGGAACAACTGGACAGCGGCATGAAGGACCTGGCACAAAAGCAGGGCAAGGGCGGCTTGCCGAAGGCCCCGGACACGGGCACCGTGGCTTCAGATGTGCCGCCTCCGCCGCCGGATACCGACGCAGCCAAGGAGCTGACCGATCAGGAGAAAGCCGCCAACGAGACCGAGACCCAGGTGGAACAGGAGAGCGCGGCAGCGCCGAACCAGTAGCGATAGCGCGATTCACTGGCGAATGCCGCGCGGGCAGCCACGCCGGGACGGTTTTGTCGGCATCCCATGCGATGGCCTGGGGCGCTGCGTCTGGAGAGGGTCCAACCGAAAGCACATCAAGACCAAATTCAAACCCAAAGTCAAAGGCGTCGGACAAGAGTGTCCGACCCACGCTCCGCTGCTGAACCTCCGTAATCTTCGCTGGCGAGGAATGCCGCGCTACCTTGTCTTCTCTGGCGTAGCCGATGATTCTCAAACGCAGCCCCAAACCAGACAGGCGTCGCCGGCAGCGGCAATTGCTGAACACGTCGGTGCAGGTGTTTACGGGATCGGGCCGCATCGATGCTCTGGCCATCAATGTCAGCAATGTCGGAATGGGACTGTTCACCCTTGCCAATCTGCCCCTGGGATCTCAAGTTCAGGTTGAATTTCTTCCGCCCGGAAGCAAGGAACGGGTCCGCATGAGTGGAACGGTCCGCTACCGGGCTCTGTATCTGTACGGAATCGAATTCCTGGTGGACGCAGATCCCGCGCCGCGAATCACCGGGAATGCGGACGGGCAAATCGCTGCCAAAGAACATCCTGTTCACACTTGACGGCGGGGCTTAAAATGTCTCCCGTAAGCGTCTCCGCAACGGTACAGGTTGCGTCGCCCTTCGCCTACCTGAATTACGTGCTCCAGACGATAACCGCAGGTAGTCCTCAATTGTGCGGTTTGGGGAGGAGAAGAAAGACATGACTGAGCAAGAGTTTGCCAGGAGATGGTGGGGTGGCAGATTCCCCAGCGCCAACCCTCCTACCGCTGCCAGCCCGATTACGTTCACCGACGCGCTGGACCTGCTAGTCCATTTTCGCAAAGCCTCAGACGTGAAATGGCGCGTGAACGTGAAGGAGAAGAGTTTTCTTGAGAGTTGGTGGCAACGCAGGTTCTCCACTGCCGCCCCTCTCAAGTGGGACAGCTTCATGACTCTGACAGACGCTGAGGATCTCCTGGTCCAATATCGCGAGTCTGCCAAAGTTACCGGCCCCGCCGAACTGCGGACGGCGAGCTGAGAAATCGACCCCGCAAACTTCAGCATATAAATCCCACGCGGAGCAGATCAACGCCGACCTGCTCGCGTTCGTGGAAGCGCAGAGAAGCTCTAGAGCAGCCTGAGTTCAAGACGCCGCGGCAGATCGCGCCCCGGAAGGCCCCCTGCCGCGGCGTCAATCAGGTTCAACAATCTGCGCGGCTTCGCAATGGCCGGCACCGACCCGAGATTTGTCTCCGCCGAGGCCAACTCGACGGAGACGCAGTTTAGCGCGAGATCAATCGCTCGCAAATCTTTTCAATGCAATTGGTCGGGGCGCGCGGATTTGAACCGCGGACCCCCTGCGCCCAAGTAATCCGCTGCGAGTGTTTCCACGAATTACCAGACGTTACCGAGAGTTTGCAAACCCTTGTGCCGTGTGCGTTTTGAGCAGCATCGTTCTCCACCATAACCTTCAGTGACACTCCGAACCTTTCGGTAATCTTACAGTGCCGTGTGGACATCCGTGTGGACATCCGTGTCGACATCCGTGTGGACATTCCTCAATTGACAGCAGCACTTACCTGGCTGGTCTCGGCGGAAACACTGTGGCTCTCCAGCGTGGAAACAGCGTCCCGTTTAGCCTGCATTCGGATGTGGGAGTAGTGCTCCAGCATTTCCCTGCTAACGTGTCCAGCAATGGCCATGAGAGTCTGCTCCGCCACGCCAGCTTCGGCCAGTCGCGTAATGCAGTGGTGGCGAAGATCGTGGAATCTTAGTCCTCCCAACCCCGCCCTGCGGGTGAGCTTGCGCCAAGCGGAACGCCATGACTTCATCGGGGTGGTGAGGTCGTAGCTTCTTGCGTTCGCGCCCTCCTTCGAGTGACAGAAGGTGAATGCTGGAAGAACGCAGTGGTTAGAATCCATAGCCCCCAGCAGAGACGCTCGTTCCAGTAGGCGGGCCAGCGCCCACGTTGCTGCGGAATTCAATGGCACAACTCGGCACCCGGCATCAGTTTTGGTACTGGCACGTCGAATTGTCATGGTGCGTACTTCCAGGTCAACATCGCCCAAGCGAAGTCCCTTGATCTCACAGCCTCGTGCAGTCGTGTTCGCAGCGAGTAGAGCGGCGTAGTACGCAACGCTCCAATTTGGATTGCTGCCGGCTACGTCAAACAGGTGGCGTTCTTCTTCGGGAGACAGAGCACGTCCAGGCCCGCGCTTATCTTCTCGCAGGGGTTTGTAGTCGTCAGCCAGGTGGGACCACGATTTTGCCGACCGCAGAATCATCCTCAGAACTTTGGTCTCCAGGTTGACTGTTCGGGGGCTAACCTTCGCCATTCGCTGTAACTGGTAGCCGTTAATATCGGCTGCAGTGACCTGGGAGAGACGGTGACTGCCCAGAGCTTGTAGCAGCGGCACCAACCGCTCCCGATCAATACGAGCAGTCTGAGGTGCAACCAGTCGGGTGCGACCTGCCAGCCATTCCTTCGCTGCTTTTTCGAGGGGCCAGTTGCTCATATCGGTGGGGAGCCGCCCCTCCCGCTGTGCTTGCAACGCTTTATCGCGAATCGTCTTGGCGTCCTGGTAGGACTCCATGCCCTCTGTCATCACCGCTCGGGCCTCTTCGACCGCCGCCAACTTTCGCATGACCATATCGTATGGCACACGGCGAACTTTTGTCTGTAATCGCCACGAACCATGTAGGGACAGCCGCCCTCGGCTGGCCAAGCGAGCGCAACTCGGCAGCACTTCTGGCGGGTGGCCGTCAGCTTGCCTTCACGGCTGAGGAAAGCAGAGAGGATGAGTGAAATCGCCTGTTTTCGACAGTTATTACTTCCGGGTGCCCGATCTCTGGCGAATCATCGCCACAATTGCGTTCTTACGGGGGAGACACGGTGAGTTGAGCAGGCTGTTCGCAACCCTAATCGACTCAATTGGCCGTCTGCTCTTTACGGGCCCACATTATCCAGCACCCAGATGCTACCGGAATTTTCTTCCATCGTCAGTACGAGCTTGTCCTGGCTGAGCGAAAGCTCGACAGGTTCGATCTCGTTGGGAACCATCAGACCGGGGTTCCCAAATGCGGTGACACGGAACGGCTCGCCAACTGGCTTTCCCTTAACGGAATCGAAGCGTATTCCCCAGACATTAAAGAAGCCGCCGCGCCCGGAAACGAAATAGATCAACTTGCCGTCGGGCGACCAGCGAGGTTTATCGTCCCAATTCTTGCCGTCAGTTATCGGAATCTTGAGGCCCCCGGACGCGTGCATCACGTAAAGTCTTGACTCGTACACCGTAGGTGTGGTCCTTGTAGCTATGAAGACGATCCATTGTCCATTGGGAGAGAAGTGCGGCTGCCAAAGGTCGTAACCTGGGTCTGAGATGATTCTTCGCGCGGCAGGATCCGCGCCAGTCACCACCGTGACCGGTCTCAGCCAGATTTCGAACGAATGGGTATCGCTGGCTTCTTGCGATACCAAGAGTCCCCTGCCATCGGGGGACCAGTCATACGGAAACCTGCGCAGCGTGCTGGGTGCGCTTACCGGTTCTTCTCTACGGGAGTCCGCGGACCACACGAAAAGCTGGCTCTCACCCGCCGTAATCCATGATCTTGCGCGCCGATATGCCAGACGCGCACCATCGGGCGACCATTGCGGAACCGAACGGCCGTAATCATCAGGCACCACCATCGTCTCTCGTCCATCTACCAAGGACTTCTCCCACAATTCCGGCCGACCCGCACGTATTGCAGAGAAAGCCAGTTTCTTACCATCTCGTGTCAGGCTAGGGAACCATGCTTCTATTCCAGAAGACGTAACGGCTTGACCAGTTCCGGTGAGCCGGCCCCGCACGGAGTCGAATGGAAAGAGCCAAGCCCTGACATGCTCGGACTCGCCTGTAAATGCCAATCTCTTTCCATCGAGTGAAAGCGCCAATTCCGTATCCAGGCCGGGCCCAGTGGTCAGGCGCTCGACTGCCACTGCCCGTAGCGTTGCCGGATCTACACTCATCTTCCATAGATTTCTGGCTCCTCGGAAGGTGCATTCGAAGTAAATCGATCGTCCGGAGGGCGCCCAGGAGAACTTGCGATCTACCTGCCATTGATGGGCGTTGCTGCTTGATGAGACTTCGCCGACCTGCCCGATTTGTGCGTCAATCTCTGATCTAATCGCTTCCCCTCCCGCAACAGGCAGCGTCCAGAAGACGGGAAGGGGAGTATCGCCCCAGACCGAGACAGATATCCTTTTGCCGTCCGGGTGCCAGGCTCCAGATCTGACCGAGTCCCCCTCTTGTGCTGCGAGGAACCTCGCCAGAACCTCGCGGGGTTGACTTCCATCGAGACTGACCACATACAATCTGCCTACATCTCCAAACAATTTTGTCTGGAACAAGATCTGCGCGCCGTCTGGCGACCAACGAGGGTAGTACCCGAAAGATGCGATCCTTCTTTCAAATCCTGCACCGCCCAGTGCGGGTATAACGAACAAACCGCCCTCACCCTGTTCGGAACGATACGCAATGTACTTCCCATCGGGCGACCAGTCCGGTTGCCAGTTGTTTGCCTGCGAATGCGTGGCCTGCACGGGGTTGCCGCCACTTGCTTGTTGCACCCAGATATCGAATTTGCCTCCACGGTCAGAACTGTAAGCGATGAAACGGCCATCCGGCGACCATGTGGCTCCGATCTGCAAGCCGTCGTCAAATGTGAGGCGCGTGAGCGCCCGCTGCGATACCGAGGCAGGGGATGGAGGCTTCCTCTGGATGACAAAGGCCGCAACGCCCAGGAGGACCGCCACGGCAAAAGCAATCGAGGAACGCACGAGCCAAGCTCGCGACCCTATTCCCCGCTTCGTACCGGAGCCGACCTCATTGGCTGATCTCTCCGCTCCTTCGGGTGCGCGCAAGGCCGTCGCACCGTTCACCGGCGCCACAAAGCGATACCCTCGCCTGGGCAATGTTTCGACAAAGCGCGGGCTTTCCGCCGAATCGTCCAGTACCTCGCGAATCTTGTTGATTGCAGTATTCAGGTTGTGGTCAACATCGACAAACGTGTCCGGCCAGAGCCGCTTCTGCAATTCCTCCCGGGTCACGACCTCTCCCGGGCGCTCCAGCAGGATGGCCAGAACCTGAAAAGGCTGGCCCGTGAGTTTCAGCTTCAGCCCGCCTTTGCGCAGTTCTCCCGCTGGAAGGTCAACTTCGAAGATTCCGAACCGGACGAACCGAGGGGAATGAACAGCTTCTTCCACGGACGTTCGCCTCAAGTGCCACCAGTCTACCACTGGGCATTTAAGCAAGCTGGGCCAGGTCGGTCCCGTCGACTGATTCGAGCCTGCAACGGCATTAGTTCGAGCGAGTTAGCTTCTGACTATCATTCGACCTCCTACTGACCCTCAATAGAGTTGCCATGCATTGAGGTAGCTGCACCCGAAGCCCAACGTCGTCCTTAGCCGCGCTACCAGCGGGCGGAGGAGGACGACATGAAAGCAGGGATAAGGCAACAGCATTCAACGACCGGCGAAACCCCGAGGCGCGGGCGGCGTTTGTCTGGGGTGAGCTTCGTGGTCGTAGTGGGCTTGATGGGGATCGTTGGATTCGCGTTTCCAGAAACTGTGTTCGCCCGCGAGAATGATCCCAACCCCACGATCAAGGTTCAGATTTACAACTACTCCCAAGCCTCGCCCGCCATACTAACCGGCGCCGAGCGCGAAGCTGGCCGAATCCTAAGGATGGCTGGCTTGCGGGCAGTCTGGCTGGAGTGTCCGGTAGTGCCGTTCACACCCGGCCCACGAGGACATTGCGAGAAAGCGCCCGAAGCCACCGACCTTAGGCTACGGGTACTTGGTGCGCCCCTCACAAATACGTTCCAGGACACCGTCTTCGGTTTCGCCGTCCATCCGGTTCTCGCCAGCGTGTATTACGAATCTGCAGCGCGTCGCGCCAAGCGTGACGATGCCGAGTTCGAGGCCCCAATAATTCTGGGTTGTGCCATCGCCCACGAACTCGGTCATCTGCTGCTTGGCTCGAACAGTCATTCCGATGGGGGAATTATGCAACCGCGGTGGGAGCCGTATCAGTTTAGACAGCTCATGATGGGGACCCTACTTTTCACGACTGCACAGTCAAAACTGATGCGAGAACAGGCGCAAACGCGATCGAGGCTTCGGGCGGGAAACCCGGACCCAGGTCTCATTCCGCAGAGGGACTGATCGCGGATAAGTGGAGGAAGCTGGATCTCCCGTTCATCAGGCGCAGCCGATCCAATGATTCTTGGAAGTATAGTCGGCAATCCGGAAGCTATCCCAGCGGGTTG
>CAWDNG010000011.1:0-104069 GCA_963803605.1 Terriglobia bacterium | reverse complement strand
TTGCGTGGTTGCGTGGATCCATTCCCGGCGGGGCGGTGTCTCAAGTTCTGCGCTGCCGGCTTATTACCTGCCGCTGGAAGTCCTGACCGTTGTGGTCGTTGCTCTTACCGCCCACATCGGGGGTTTCGTCAGTGGTGTCGATGTTCCTGGCTAGCCGTGGTGGAAACAGGGGATGTTCCATCGGCGGATGCGGCCTACCAAAATCCCGACCCTAGTCGCAAAGAACGCGACTAGGATGGGGCACCCTCAGGTTTATATTTTTAAGGTCGAACCAACACGGCCTACTGCACAACCAGAACAATCTGCTGGGTGCGCGTGGCTGAACCCGAAGTGGCGGTGACGGTGAGGTTGTAGGTGCCTGCCGGAGTTCCGGTGGTGGTCGAGGTGGTGCTACTGGAGCCACACCCCATCTGGAACACGACGAGGGTGAAGAAGCATCCCAGCAGCGCTGTCAGCAACACGCGGCGTCCTGGCGATTTCTTGCCGCCGATGCCGGCGCCCAACAGCGCCAGTCCGGCAATCGGGAATAACACAGCATAGAAAGGCCCGCCGATAGGAAAAAGGCTGGCCGGAGTGGTCACGCGCGCCGTGGTGTTGACCACCAACTGGCGGCTTTGTGGACCGCTGTTGAGGTTGGTGAATGATGTGCCGTTGGGAAATGTGCTCTGGCCACCCGTGGGCACGCCTGCAACGGACAGCGTCACTGTCTCCGGAAAGTTCCCAGTGGGGGTAACCTTGACTGTGAAGCTGGCGGGCACACCAGCGGCCACAGTTGCGCTCGGCGGAGCAACCTCAATCCTGAAGTTATTCACCACGGCAACCGCGGGTGGCGGAGCGGGAGTCACCACCGTGGGCGTACCGAAAATACTGACCTTCCCGCCATCACTGACGGAACCAGGCTGGGCCGGGGTGGCAGGCAGAGTAGGAGCCAGCACCACGGTCACGGTCGCAACCGCTCCGCCGTTCAAGGTTCCAACAGTACAGGTCAAAGTGGTGCTCGTAACCGGAGCGGGACAGCTCGACTGCCCGGGAACACTGTTGGCGGAGACAAAAGTGGCGTTGGAAGGTATGACGTCGGTAAAGATGATGCCGGTGGTCAGGTCCCCATTGTTGGTGATCTTGTAGGTGAAGGTAACGTTATTGCCCACGCCCGCCGGATTGGGAGCTACAGTTTCAGTAAGAGCCAGGCTCAGGGTGGGTCCCAGCTTGGTCAGGAACACGTCCGAGCCACCGCTGAGACTGCCCTGGATGGCGCTCGCAGTAGTGGGAAAGTTGCCTGAGGCAGTTTCGCCCACAGCGTAGGTACTGCCCTGCGTGTCGGTGGCGATGCCCGTCCCGAAGTCGCTGCCGCCCCCGCCCAGGTAGGTACCGTAGTGGCCCAGGGCGACAGTCGAGGCTGCCGTGGTATCAATGCGCGAGACAAAAGCATCCACAGCTCCGCTCGGGCCGGCCTGAATGGGATTGTTGGGAGTCGGAAAATTCCCAGAATTGGTCCAGCCGACAATCCGGGCACCCTGAAGGCTGTCCACGGCGATGCCCAGGCCCATGTCGGTACCGGACCCACCCAGATAGGAAAAGTAAGAAAAGGGCAAAGTCGTGGTGGTGCAGGTTGAGCCCGTGCACGGAGTTCCGAATTTTCCTACGAAAGCGTCGCTGGCAGTGACACCCGTCGGGCAAGGTGACGGGTTCGCGGGATTGTCCAGGCATCTTTGGAAAGGAGTAGTGCCGCTCGGAATGGTGAAATCGGTCGAGGAAGTCGATCCGGTGATGTAAACACTCAGGCCGGAATCGAGAGCGATGCCGTATCCCACATCATCTCCACTGCCGCCCAGGTAACTGGAATAAATCAGCTGAGCTCCGGAGGCGGCAGCCGGATTGATCTTCGCGACAAAGGCATCGGGAGCGGTGACGCTGGTGGAGCAGCTGGGAGCGGTGGTGGGCGGCGTGGCCGGAGGCGAGGTGTCCAGGCAGCCCTGGTAAGCGTTAAGAATGGGAAAATCCGTGGTCGGGCTTCCGGTATGCTGGAAGTTGGTACCGCCGGTGATGTACACATTCGCATTCGCATCCACCGCGATGGCGCCGCCCAGAGTTACTCCGTTGATCGGATCGCCGCCGCCAAAGTATGTGGAGTACGGCAGGCTTGGAAATCCAATGAGGGTGGGATCGATCTTGCTGACAAAAAACTGGCTCGTGCCCAGCGACGCGGTCTGAATCGCACCCAGGGTGGCGGGAAATGAATGAGTCGCGTCAGGCAGGTCGGTAGAGGTCGTGGTGCCAATGACGTAAATCTTGTTTCTGGAGTCGAGCGCCAGCCCGCGCGCGGATTCGGTTCCATTTCCTGAAAGATAGGTTGAGTACAAAAGAGTTTCACCGACCGGGTCCAGTTCGCTCACGAAGGCATGGGCGCCGACACTGGCGCGATTCGCCTGAAAAGCCGAGGACGTGCTGGTGGGAAAATTACTGGACGTTGTGGTGCCCGCAACCACGACGTTGAAAGCAGAATCCGCTGCCACCCCGGCGGTGGTGTCCACGCCGTCGCCACCCAGGTAGGTGGAAAAGACAACCGCGGATCCGGCCGCGTTCAGTTTGGTCACAAAAACGTCGGGGGCCACGGCCAACGCGGTCTGAAATGCCGGCGGCGTAGCCGAGGCCGCTGGAACCACCGGGAAATCCGCCGAAGTGGTGATGCCCGCGAAGTAGATGTTGGAGGAGGCGTCGATGGCGATCGCCGGACATCCTGAAGGCGGCGAAAGGATACCCGCGATCACGATTCCGGCTATGCCGGAACAGGCTTCACTGCCACTGCCGCCGAAATAAGTGGAGTAGGTCAGCACGGGATCAATCACCAGTGCGCGTCTACGATCATAGGCGGCCAGCTCGAAACCAACCTTGCCGTCGTCCCGCAACGCGAAGCGTCCCGCGACTGGCCGTTCCTCGGCCCCGAATTGCTGGTAGATTCGCGGGGCGTTCAGCCGTACCTCACCGTGACCCGTGGCAAGAACGAGATTGCCTCTGCCATCGAGTTTCACATTGTCCTGACCCTGGAATCGCCAGGCGATTGAACCGGGGTCGGCACCGGGAGCGATTTCGAAGTCGTACTCCAGCTGTCCCTGGTTGCCGTAATACACCAGATCAACGCCGGGATAGACATCCTGATAACGCACGCGGGCAAATTGCGGAATGTCGCGGTGCCACTTCGCCGGTTCGTTGCCGATGAAATAGTTGCTCCTTCCGGGAAGGGGGCTGGCCCCGGTAGCAGGCGCGGCAGGATTCGCCCCAGCCAGTTGCATACTCACGACCGACGGGCTCCTGGATGGCGAGCGCAGAGTCAGCACCGCCTGCTCTGGCGTCAGAAACAATCCGTAGCCGGCCCCACGCGCCAAAAAGTTGACCCGCGGGTCGGTTTGTCCCTGATTCGGCTCAAAGCGCAGGGGAAGCTGTGCAAGGTTCACATTGACGCGGGCGCCGCTTGAAGGCAAATCAGGAGCGGCAAAGATTTCCGGGATGGATGCGCTCCGGCTGCTGGCGGTCAAGAGCCGCGAAACCCCTGAGTGCAGCGCGAACCCTCCTAGTAGCAGCAACCCGAACCACAGCAGGACAGGGCTATATCTTGTTCCCAACCCCCGGAAATTCAATGTCACTCGCTCCTCCGAATATCCCGATTCATGGAGAGGAAATAAAGACCGCACACACGCGGCAGCCCGGCGCACTTCCGCCGGGCGGCATGCATACTGGTCACCAGAATAAGGGCAAAAAATAAGTAACTACTTAAACATCTGACGGATAGCCTGTCAAGCCACGCACCGGCGCCACATCCTGGGATGGTCAGATGCGGCGGGCAACTACTTGAGATGCCGAGTGAAAACACAAAACCGCCGTGTGGGTGGAACAAAATCAGAATTTCGAGGCCAGAAAGGCGGGCCGGTATGCAAACTTTTTCACTTGTATCCTTATGAGAAAGCACGGAGAGTTTGCGGAAGTCATTACTGGCTATGATCGAAGGCGCTGCATTCGGGATTGAGGCGGATGGTACGGTGCGTGCAACCGTCCGTGCTTCGGCTAAGTCTGCATTTCAAGGATCCCTCCCCCGGGGCCCTCCCCACGGTTGTCGCATTAACCGAGTCTGTTCCCCGCTGTTTTTTTGCGCTTGCAAACTGTTGTTGAATAAGTAAATCTGGCACTAGGTTTGTCTCGTCACGGGAAGGTGCCTGCTGTCCGGGATGAAATTTTGGGTGAAACAGGGTTCATGCATTTGCGAAGAGAGATTTCAATGCAACCTGCGGCTCAGGAACGCCGTACCATGCGACGCTTCGACATGCGCCTGCCGGCATCAGTCCGGGTGGCGGGCAATGGTTTGCGCGACCTGCTGACCGAGACCCAGAACGTGAGCGCGCGCGGGGTCTTTTTCTACCTGGATCGTCCTCTGGCCGAGGGCTCCCGCATTGAAGTGACCATGACCTTTCCTCCCCACGTCACTCTCACCGAGCCCGTGCGGGTGCGCTTTATCGCCCGGGTGGTGCGGTTGGAAAGTTCGCCTTCAGCTTCCAGCATTGGGGTGGCCGCCATGATCGAAGAGTACGAGTTCCTGCGCTCCAATGCGGCGGCGGAATTCAGCAGCGGGATGAGATGAAGCAGCAATTGGCAATTGGCACTTGGCACTTGGCATTTAGCACTTGGCCATGATTCGGTTCAGGTGAGCTTTTGCCAATTGCTATCTTCTCACCTTCGCGGGCTTTTCAAACTATTGTCCTTTGCCTTGTGTTTATGACGGGCCGCGTCACTCTTTCTTTAACGCCTTAAATCGATGTCAGAGTCAAAGGCGGCGGACAGGAGTGTCCGCCCCACACTTGCAATGGTGGGTTTTGCCAATTGCCAAGTGCCAAGCGCTATTTCTTCAGCTCCGCAATTTCCTTGCTGAGGCGCTGATAACGCCGCACCAGAGTGCCCAGATAAACGATATGGATGATCCAGGTGGCGGCGTAGGCAGCGGAGAGGAAATTCATCTTGGGCTCCGGGGTTCGAGCAGGGCTTCGAGGGCCTGGGTCTCTTCGACTTCCCGCCGGAGAATTTCCAGGCGATAACGGGACCAGCAAACCAGCACGGCAAAGCAGAGGAAGGCCAGCCAGTTGATCAGCAAGACCCGCAACATGCGCGGATCGATGGAACCGCCGCCGCCGATCACCGGTTGAGGATGCTGGGTGCGGAAGATCCAGATGGAGAAATAAACCAACGGAACATCCAGCGCGCCGAACACGGCCAGGGCCGCGGCCAGGATCGGGGTCTGCCCGCTGGTGGAAAAGCGGCGCAGCATCAGATAGCTGATGTAAATGAGCCAGAGCACCAGGGTGGAGGTCAGGCGAACGTCCCAGGTCCACCAGATGCCCCACACCGGGCGCGCCCATAGCGGCCCAGTCACCAGTACCACGGTGCAGAACACGACGCCGACTTCGGCGCTAACCACGGCCAGTGCGTCCGCCCGCTCCCGCGGAAAATACTTCTTGATCAGGAAATATAAGACCGCGATCATGAGCCCGGTTGTGGCTACCGACGACGGCTCGATGCCCTCCGGCAGGGGGCGATACACGAAGGCAGCGACACAAGCGGCGACCGCGATGGCGATGACCGTCCAGTTGGTCACCTTGTCGGCGACCGGGTTAGGACGCACCAGATACTGGATGGAGCAGATGAAGTTGATGAAGAAGAGCAGGAACGCCGTCCACGCCGAGGGCACATGGTAGTAGAAGATGCGCTGCACGTTGCCCATCGTCTGTTCGGTGGGAGCGGCCACCAGCGCTTCATAGAGAGCAAAGCTCAGCAGTATGGCGGTCAGCAATCCGAAAATGGAGAAAAGACGTTTCATCGTCATTCGAATCTATTTCGCATCAGCCTTATTCCGCGTTCAGCACCAGTTCAAACAACAGCAGACAAGCGATAGTAAACACCACGTCGTAAGTGCTAAGCAACACAATCCAGAATTTGGCGGAAAGTTCGCCGGTCAAAATGGCTGTAGTTGCATTCACCATGGCTAATAGCGCGGGAATCGAAACAGGAAACAGAAGGAGGGGCAGCATGATCTCGCGACTGCGGGTGCGCAGCGACATGGCGGCAAAAAACGTGCCGTTCACCACCAGCGCCCACGTCCCCAGAGCGGCTATGGGAAGCAACTGCCAGGCCGGGCCGAGCGCGCGCAGTTTGTAGAACATGATGAACAAGGGCGTCATCAGGATTTCGAGCACTGCGACAAAAATAAAGTTGCCCAGCGCCTTGGCCAGGAAAAGCGAATCCGCCGGGGCCGGCGAAACCCGATAGGCATCGAGGACCTGATTGCGCAGTTCGCGCGCCCAGGTCTGGTTCAGCGCGACCACCGCGGCAAAGAGAAATGCCACCCAGATCAGTCCGCCAGCAATCTGGCGCGACTCTTCGGCGTTGGGATCGAAAGAAAAGCTAAAAACTACAACCACCAGCAGCGCGAAGAACAACATGGAGTTGATGGCGTCCTTCGATCGCCACTCCAGCCGCAGGTCCTTGGCCAAGGTTGCTCCGGTTACCCCCGATGGGCCGGCGGGTGTTTTGCTCATGGCGTCTGCACCGGCTGCAGCTCGCGGCTGCGGTGCGTGATTTGCCCCGCTTCCATCCAGACAAATTCGTCGGCGGCTCCCTGCAGCAGGGCGGCCTGGTGGGTAACGACAAAAATCGTCTTTTCGGTGTCGCGCATCTGCGCCAGCAGTGTGACCATAGCGCGCGCCGAGCGCACGTCCACGTTGGAGAAAGGCTCGTCCAGCAGCAGGATCTTGGGATCGTTGAGTACCGCCCTCGCCAACGATAATCGCTGGCGCATGCCCTGCGAATATTGCGCGACGGGACGGGCCAGCTCGGGATCGAGGCCTACCGCGATCATATTGGCTGCGCCGAGTGAAGCATCCGTGACGCCATAGAGCTGGGCGAAGTAGCGCAGGTTCTCCATGCCGCTCATTTCGTCATAGAGTAGCGACGGATGCGCCATGTAACCCAGCTGATGGCATACCGACCGCACGTCTGTGGTCCCCAGGATGGAGATGCTGCCGCGGGTCGGGTGTGCCAAGCCGGCGAGAGCGCGCAGGAGCGTGGTCTTGCCGGCTCCGTTGTCGCCGAGGACGGCATAGAGCTGTCCGGGAGCAAATTCAGCGCTGACGCCCCGGAGAGCGGCGAAGCGGCCGAACTGTTTGACCAACCCAGTCAGCGTAATGATGGGAGAAACGTCCACGTGATTGGAAGATACCACGTAGGGCGGGCACCCTCATCCGCCCGCGCGGACCAAGCTCCACAGCGGTTCGGAAGGGATTAGAACGGAGAGAGCCGCTCTACAACAAATTCAGCGTCAAACCCCTGGGCGAGCCTTGCTCGCCCGCCCCGGACGAGGGCGTCCGGGCCTACGTCTGTCTACATGGTGGCTGACTGCGCTGGCTGTTTAGGGGCGTATTTCGAGGCGCATTTGGCTTGCAGTTGCTTGGCGTGGAAGACGCCGTCGCGTCCAAAGCTGCCGTCGGCGAGGGCCTGGGAATTATCCTTGAAAGTGTCAGGCGGCGCTTCGGTGCCGTTGTAAACCACGGGCAGAAGCTGGTCGTTTTCTACCAGCGAAAATTCCACGCGGGTGCCGGTGCGTTTGATCGAACCCGGCTGGACATTCCCGGCCACGCGCAAATGCTTGGTGTAAGCGCTGTCACCCATGCCCCGCAATTCCTTGATGGTGACGTAATAGCTCTTGCTCTCCTGCACGCCGGTGTAGGCCAGATACCCCATGGAGAGCAGGATCAAAGCCACGGCCCCGCCGAATTTAAGGTATTTCTGGGTTTCGCCCGCCATAGTAGCCACCGAACTACGACTCTATTCCTGCATCTGGCGCGGGTCAAGATGTCCAGATGGCCGATGGTCTCTGAGTTTCAATCCAGGCGCGTCATGCTGAGCTCGCAAAGCACCTGGCGTGGAGTTCATCTGCGGCTGGCAAGCGATGGCGCTGTGCGCGCGCGATCCTTCGGGACTGAAGTCCCTCAGGATGACACTCTGGGTGGGAGACGGCTATCCGGTCCAGGCGTACCGAATGGCCGATATAATGCCACCAGCCTGTGTACCCAGCGAGGCCTCATGATCCATCCCTGGCATGACGTGACCCCCGGCGACAAGTTGCCGCAGGAGTTCTACAGCATCGTCGAAATCCCCTTCGGATCGAGCGTGAAATATGAACTCGATAAGGTCAGCGGTCTGATCAAGCTGGATCGCGTACTTTACTCCGCTGTGTACTATCCCGCCAACTACGGCTTTATTCCGCAGACGCTGGCAGAAGACGACGATCCTCTCGACGTGCTGGTGCTGTGCCAGGAGGCGGTAGTCCCGCTGACGCTGATCCACGCGCGCACCATCGGGCTGATGACCATGATTGATACTGGAAAGAAAGACCACAAGATCATCGCCGTGGCCACGCAAGACCCGGAATTTAACACTTACCGTGAAGCTCAGGAGATGCCTCCCCACCGCTCGCTCATGTTGCGGCGGTTCTTTCAGGACTACAAGCAACTGGAAGGCAAGGCGGTCGAGGTGGACGAGATCCAGCCGGCGGCAGAAGCCTATCCCATCATTAACGATGCCTTGCACCGCTACAGTGAGCAGCGCCGCAAGGGTTTCAAAGGATTCGCCGGACACTAAGAAGAAGGATTTGGATTTATCGGGTGGCTCGGCTGGTTGCTGGTACCGCCCTTCCGAGGGCAGGATGCCCTCGGGACAGCCGGGGGGACGCCGGCGCTACCAAAATCAGCGACACGCCGCATTTTTTCTTAGTTCTTGCCCAGAGCCGAAAGCGCCGCTTGTTCCCGGCGGGCTTCCTGGGCGGGGATGAAATCAGCGTCGGCATCCTTCCAGAGCTGCAGAAGTTGCTGGTAGGTCCTGGCGGCCGCCGTCGGGTCGATCTGGGTCTGGGCACGCGCCGTCCCCAGCAGACAGAGGCCGTAGTCTGGAACCTGCGATGTCCCGTTGGCGCCTTCGCCCAGGGAGATGGCGCGATAGCGAGTGCCGGGCTCAAAGTCAGTAACCGCTTGCTGCGGATTCTTCATCTCTAACGATGCACGTCCGGCTAAGTGAGGAACCTTCGACACCAGCAGGTAGGGAGCGGCCGGAGACAGAAGCGGGGCGACCTGCTGGGGGTGATGTTGCATCAATGCCACGGCGGCCTTGACTTCCGGCAGGTAGATTTCGTTGACCAGGGTATTGGTGGGCACTTCCGCGGCCAGACGTTGTATTTCCGCAAGCGCCGGGCCGGTCTCGCCGCACAGGGCGAGAGCCAGGGCTGCGTCGGGGACAGTCGCGGCGGAATGGTCAAGCGTCAGCCCATGGCGAGCGGAATCGCGAGCCGCCGAACAGTTCGAGACCAAGGCATCGTGCAGGGCCTTGACCGAATAAATTCCGCCCGCGGCGTCGGGCAGGTGTTGCTGCTCCGCTCTTTGCGCCGCATGCTCCCATAGCCGGTCGGCGTCATGCATCTTGCCCATGGAAAAGTAAATGGTCGCCGCGCCCGACTCGATGCTGAATCCGTCAGGGCGGACGGCAGCCCATTGCACGTGCTTGTCCCAGTCCGGCCGATTAGACAGGAAATCGTCCGTCATGGCGTTGCTGTGGTAGTTGGTGTCGTCGCTGCCGCCCTGGTCCATCGCTTCTTTCAGGTAGCGCTCGCCTTCCTGCAGACGGTCCATGCCAATCAGCATACCCGCGGCATTGTTGGCGGCAACGTTGTTCCACTTGGCAATCTCCCAGGTCTTCTTGAAGCCGGCGAGGGCCTGTTCCATGTCACCCACGAGCCCGTAGGCGTTGGCCAGGTTGTTCCAGGCGGCGGCATCGCGCGGATAGGTCGCTACAAAGAGCTTGTAGGATTGCAGGGCCTTGGGCAAATCGAATTGCTGCAGCGCGTACTGCGACTCGATGTACATTCGCTCGCGCTCGGTCACGCGCTCGCGCAGGTCATAGGCCTTCTTCAGGTACTCGATGGCTTTGGTGAACGCACCCTGGTTCCCATACGCGACACCCAGTCGCGCGTATCCCATGGCAAAACTAGGATCGAGCCGCAGCGCCTCCTGATAGAAGGACGATGCTTGGGGAAAGTCCCGGCCCATGCGGTGCTCATCTTCGCCCAGTGAAAACGCATGGAAGGCCTGCAGTGAAGTGGTGGTCACATTGGTGTAGGGGGTGGACAGCTTCTGGATCGAGGCCATCGACTCGCCCAGCCGGGCGCGCATCGCGGTGGCGCCTTTTGCCACAGCTTGCAGCACCGCAGTCTTGTCCGGAGCGGTTACCTGCTCCCGGGCAAACACTTCTCCAGTGGCGCAATTTACCGCATTGATCGAAATTACATAGGACGGTCCCAGATTGGCGATGGTCCCCGAAAGATAGGCCTTCACGCCCAGCCGCTGACCCAGCTGTTGTGCCAGCTCAGGCGTAATTCTTTGCGCGCCCGACTGGCCCAGATATTGCAGGTTGCTGTGCAATTCCGCATCGCTAACGAGTTGCAGCAACGGGGATTGCTCGAGCTGAATGGCCAGCGCTTCTTTCAGCGTGGAATCGAAGACCGCGTCGCCGGTTTGATTGGTAAAGTCGGCAAGAATGAGCTGGTCTTTATCCGTCAGTTGCACGCTCTGATGCTTGCGCCAGTAGAATCCACCGGCAAGGATTGCCAGCAGGAGAACAATGGCGCCGGGAATCATGAGCCTTCGCCATAGTGGCTGGGGTCGAGCAGCCTCGGGGACTGTGGCTACAGCGCCGGAAGAGGCTGCCGCAACCACGTGCGCCGATCCGCTGGTTCTGTGCGCCGGGGCAGATGTGCTGTCCACCGGCGCAGCGCTTCCACTGTAAGCGGGCTCGGAAGAGGAGCTAGCTGCCGAATTGTGCCCGGACTCCAAATCGCGCTTCAGCCGCCGCAACTCCGACTTGATATCGACTGCATGCTGATAGCGCAGCTCGCGGTCTTTCTCCAAGGCGCGGTTGATGATGTCTTCCAGCTTGGGCGGCAGATTCGGATTTAGCCGGACGGGCGCCAGCGGGGCCCGGTTCATGATGGCGTCGAAAATAACTCCGGAGGTCTCCCCGCGGAACGGAACGGTGCCCGTCGCCATCTCGTATAAGACGATGCCAAAAGAAAATAGATCCGTACGCGAATCCAGCGGCTTGCCCCGCACCTGCTCCGGCGACATGTAAGCCACCGTACCCAGGGCCGAACCCGGACTGGTGAGGTGCTGATGCGCGTTCGCATCCTCGGTCTTCGTCACGTCCGTGGGATTAAGCGCCCGGTTCCCGTCGTGTGCCACCTTGGCCAGCCCAAAGTCGAGAATCTTGGCAGCTCCGCGGGTGGTGACAAAGATGTTCGCCGGCTTGATGTCGCGGTGCACGATGCCTTTGGAATGCGCTGCGTCAAGCGCTTCGGCCACGTCAATGCCGATCGAGAGCAGCGTCTCCATCTCCAGCGGGCGGTTGCCGATGAGATGTTTCAGCGTCTCGCCTTCCAGGTACTCCATCACGATAAAGGCCTGGTCGCCCTCTTCCCCGATGTCATGAATAGTGCAGATGTTGGGATGATTGAGCGCGGATGCCGCCTGCGCTTCGCGGCGGAAGCGGGTGAGAGCGGTGGGGTCGCGGGTAACGTCCTCGGGAAGGAACTTCAGGGCAACGAAGCGATGCAGGCGCGTATCTTCAGCCTTGTACACCACGCCCATCCCGCCACCACCGAGTTTCTCAATCACCCGGTAGTAAGAGATGGTTTGACCGATCATTTCGCCCATGAAGAGGTTGCCGCAACACCGAAGCCAGACGTCGGTGAGCCATCTTAGGGGGAGGGTGTCAATAAAGTCAACGCAGGAGGTGAGCTGCGACCACTTGGGGACAGCCGTCCCCGGCTGCCCGGTGGAGCAACGCTCCGATTGATTTTGACTGCCTGGAAAAAACTGTCGAGCTGCGCTCGACTGGGCGGACGAGGGCGTCCGCCCCTAAGTGTTCACCACACCCGGCATGCGTTCTCCCTCACCATGGGTTGGCCGGCCTTGCAGTTGAATGCCTTCTGGAATTCGGGCATGTTCTGCACCACGCCGTCCACGCGGTATTTGCCGGGCGAATGGGGATCGATGCTGACCAGCATGCGTGAATATTCCTTACGCCGTTTTTCGCACCAGGCACGGCCGAAACCGAGAAAGAAACGTTGCTGCGGGGTGTAGCCGTCGATGGTTTGCGCAGCCGGGCCCGCCTGTCCGTCGGCGAGCATCTGCTCCAGGGCCATCAGTGCAATCCGAGCGCCGCCGTTGTCAGCCGTGTTTTCGCCCAGGGTCAGCTTGCCGTTGAGTTTCAGGTCGTCCACGGCGACGAAATTGCTGTATTCATCGGCGATGCAGCTGGCGCGCTTCTCAAATTCCGTGCCGTCCTGCGCCGTCCACCAGTCACGCAGATTGCCTTGCGGATCGAACTTGCGGCCTTGATCGTCGAAGCCATGCGTGAGTTCGTGGCCGATGACGATTCCGATGCCGCCGAAATTCACGGCGTCGTCCGCCTGCTTGTCGAAAAATGGCGGCTGCAGAATGCCGGCCGGAAACACGATTTCATTCCGCGGCGGACTGTAATAAGCATTCACTGTGGGCGGAGTCATTTGCCATTCGTTGCGGTCCAATGGCTTGCCGATCTTGGCAATCTGGCGTTTGGCCTCAAATTCGTTGGCGCGCAGGAAATTGCCCATGAGGTCGCCAGGTTCGATCTTGAGCGAACTGTAGTCGCGCCAGACGTCGGGGTAGCCGATCTTGTTGCGGATGGCGTCCAGCTTCACCTTAGCCTGCTTCTTGGTTTCTTCCGTCATCCAGGGCAGGGTCTTGATGTCCTGGTCCAGGCTTTTTTCCAGCGCATCCACCATCTTCAGCATGCGCTGTTTGCCGTCGGCGCCGAACGCCTGCTCCACATAGCGCTGGCCCAAGGCCTCGCCCAAGGCGGAGTCAGTGGCGCTCACGCAACGCTTCCAGCGCGGCTTGATCTCGGACTGCCCGGTCAGGGCCTGCTGCATCTTGAAGTTGGCATCGACGAAAGCCTGGGAGAGCCAGGGAGCGGCGCCGTCGAGGAGGTGCCAGCTTACATAAGTACGCAGGGCATCGAGCGATTCCGACTCCAGGACGCCATTCACCTGCTTGAAGAAATCCGGATTGGAAACGTTCAACTCGGAAAACCTGGGCGTGCCCATAGCAGCGAAGTAACGATCCAAATGAAAATTGGGTGCGAGGGCGATGGCCTCATCGCGAGTCATTTTGTGATCGCGAGTCTTGGGATCGCGGCGCGCGGTGCGGTCCATGGCAGCCTTGGCGAGGGCGGTCTCGATGCGCAACACGGCCTGCGCGGAATCTGCGGCCTGCTTAGGTGCTTGTCCACTCAAGGTAAACAACTGGGTGGCGTATTCCACCAGGCTGGCGCGCGCGCCCGCCATCTTGGGATCATCCTTGAGGTAGTAGTCGCGATCGGGCAAAGACAGACCGCCCTGGTCAATATAGGCGATCACCTCGCCGGCATTGTGCAGGTCAGGAGAGGAATAAAAATTAAACAGCGGATTGGGCCCAAGCAGCTGAACCCGGGCCACGGCTTCGATCAAGGCAGTCTTGTCTTTTACTCCCGCGATGCGTTTGAGTTCGGGTATGAGGGGCGCGGCGCCTTTGGCGTTCACCGTCGTTTCATCTATGCAGGAACCGTAGTAGTCGCCAATTTTCTGGGTAATGGCATCGCGTCCCGGAGTAGCGGCAGAGGCTTTTTCCAGGATGTCGCGCATGACAGCGGAATTTCGCTCCCGAATCTCGACAAAGCTCACCCAGGAGGTCTGGTCCGGCGGAATGACTGCCGTCTTCAGCCAGTTGCCACAGGCATATTGGTAGAAATCCACGCAGGGATCAACGGTCTTGTCGATGGTGTCGAGATTGACCTCTGGTGGGGCGGCGGTCTGGCCGAAACAGGCTAGGGCGAGCAGGACGATTGCCGGCAGAAGATAGAGCGAGCGCATGGTTGACCTCATGAAAAAAAGAACTGTTGATTCTAGGGCCTTCGGCTTAGACGGACAAGCTCAGAAAATGTTATGTGATGCTGAAGAGGCAAAGGCTTACCGCAAGGGCCGCAAAGGAAATACGCAAAGGTCGCCAAGTGAAGGCGACATGTCTTGCTTGCGCCCTTTGCGAGATCTTTGCGCTCTTTGCGGTTATGATTTTCTTTGTCTCTCAAATCATCCCCGGCAGCGCGGCGTATAATCTTCGAAGAAACGCCAAGGAAAAACTGTCATCATGACTTCCACGAACGGCAGCAATGGACACAGCGTTCCCCGGCCCCGGGCGGGGTGGATCGCCAGCCGCAAAGCCAGCAACACGGACGGCAATTTTTCCCAGATGCGCTACGCGCGCCAGAGAGTCATCACCGAAGAGATGGCGTACGTCGCGCACCGCGAGAAGCTGGCACCTGAACTGGTGCGCGACGAAGTCGCCCACGGCCGGATGATCATTCCGGCCAATATCAATCACCCCGAACTGGAGCCCATGTGTATCGGGGTGGCCTCACTGTGCAAGATCAATTCCAACATCGGCAACTCGGCGGTGACTTCGAACATCGACGAAGAACTCAAGAAGCTGCACACTTCGGTGCACTTTGGCGCCGACACAGTGATGGACCTCTCCACCGGCGGCAACATCCATGAGATTCGCGAAGCCATTCTGCGGCACTCGCCCGTACCCATCGGCACGGTGCCGATCTATGAAGCCATCTCGCGAGTCAAGCGCATTGAAGACCTGAACAAGAACGTGATGCTGGAAGTGGTCGAAGAGCAGGCGGAGCAGGGCGTGGACTACATGACCATCCATGCCGGGGTGCTGATTCAATATCTGCCCATGGTTTCTAAGCGCATCACCGGTATCGTCAGCCGGGGCGGGGCGATTCTGGCGCAGTGGATGGCCCATCATCACCAGCAGAATTTCCTGTACGAGTGCTTTGACGATATTTGCAAGATCTTCGTCAAGCACGATGTCTCGTTCTCCCTGGGCGACGGCCTGCGGCCCGGCTGTATTGCCGATGCCAGCGACGAAGCCCAGTTTGCCGAACTGAAAACCCTCGGCGAGCTGACCAGGAAAGCCTGGGAGTACGACGTGCAGGTCATGATCGAGGGTCCCGGCCACGTGCCGCTGGACAAGATCAAAGAGCAGGTGGACAAAGAAAAAGAGCTCTGCTACGAGGCGCCTTTCTACACCCTGGGCCCGCTGGTGACGGACATCGCGCCCGGCTACGACCACATCACTTCGGCCATTGGGGCGGCCATGATCGGATGGCACGGCGCCGCTATGTTGTGCTACGTCACGCCCAAGGAGCACCTGGGCCTGCCGAATGAAAAAGACGTGAAAGACGGCATCATTGCTTACAAGATCGCGGCACACGCCGCCGATCTGGCGCGGCATCGTCCCGGCGCCCAGGACCGCGATGACGCGCTCAGCTATGCCCGCTACACTTTTGACTGGGAAAAACAGTTTGCGCTGTCGCTCGATCCCGAGACGGCGCGTTCCATGCACGACGAGACCCTGCCCGATGACTACTACAAGGAAGCGGCTTTCTGCTCCATGTGCGGCCCGAAGTTTTGTTCGATGAATTACTCCAGCAAGGTGGACGAATACAACAAACAGGTGCACGGGCTGGAGAAAAAGGACTACTCGGAGCTGGTGGAGAAGCTGGTCAGCCTGAAGTAGCCGCCGCGGCGACGATGGCCGTCTGCTATTTCGGGGCGGGGGCGCGCCCTGGGCGCCGTGGCGGGTTACCGTGTCCCGGGCCACAAAATCTCTTTCGCTGCTGTAGTCCGGCCGATGTTGGCGCTCGGCTGCCACCCGCTCGGAAGCCAGCCTTATTCCGGGCACGATCTTGATCCAGCCGTGGGTTTCAACGGTACGAGGTTCGACTCCTTTTTCGGGCTGGCAAGACGCTTCGCGGCATCGCGCAGGCTGGTTGGGGAGTGAGGCCGTTTCCGACGGGCTTTGGTCGGGGAGGATTCGGGTCGCACGATCTGCGGCCTGAGCGTTTGCACACCGGCCGGAAGAGGCGCATGACGACGCCCCGAAACCAACCGCTACCAGTGCCATGGCGGCTCCAAGCGCAATCAGGGCCGCGCCCTGACACAAAGATTTATAGTTTTCGGTCAACAGCCCGCGCAGGGAGGCGGCGAGCCCTTGCGCGGCGTCTAACCCTCGAGCCCGGTCAGGCACCTGCCGAAGGTCTGGAGGCATTTCTTCCCCGGGTGCCGCCTCCGCTCTGCCGACGGCCGGATCAATTCGTTCATCCACTCCCGCGCTGGCTCTGGCCGCACACCCTCAGAGTCATAGATGGCGGGAGCGAGCTCCTCTTCCCGCTGTCTCCATTCCCGGTCTTCGAAGAAAGCGACTTCCAGATTCTCCCGGGGAGGGATGCTTTCGACCGGTTGGTTTTGAGCAGACAGAGTTTCGGAGTCAGGCGCAGCCGATTCGGAATTGAAGGACATGGCGGGGCAATCTTCGGCCGCCTTGTCCTGCCTGGGAAGATCACTTATGGCTATAGCTGGGCTTTTGCGGGGCAGAGTCGCCGGCGACCTGCAATCCTCGGGTCCACCGACGAATCGCCCAGAAATCTTTTTGACGGAAAATAGAAAACCCGGAGAGGAATCCGCGTCCTAAATCCCCACGAAAGCGCGTTCCGGCGGCGTCGTTTCTGTCGGACGACCTAGACAACGCTATTATTTGCGCGTGTCCGGCGTGTAGTGAGCCTGCAAATAACTGACGATCAGTGCGGCGGACGCATCGGGGATCGGAGCGCCGAATGTCTTACGCATCTTGATAACTTCGCCTTCCCACGTGGCCGCGGGCAGAGGCGGCTGCATGGTGATGTAGCGGGTGCTGTGGCACAGGCTACAGAAACCCTCGGTTTCGGCGCGGCCTTCTCCTTCCGCCAGCTCCGGCGGATAGAGCGGATACGCGGACACCTGGTAGACGGAATCGTCGGCCAGCACGACGGGAGGGGGCTGCTGGAGCTGGCCACGCGTGCTGGGCTCGTAACTCCCCTGTTCAACCTGGGCAAGAAGCAGTCCCGCAGCCCCGGCCAGCACGAGCGAGCCGCCGAAAAGCAAGGCGAAGTAGCGTTTCACCAATCGCACGGAAGACCTCCTCTCACTCAGCGGCGCCGACGAAATAGTCCTGCCGCTCGATTCGGTTCCAGAGATAGCCGCCGGGATTCCAGACAGGCTGGTCGGGTTGTGTGTTTCCCTCGCTGTCAGAGGCACGTGCCGCGAGTGTGTAGTGGCCGGGCGCTTTCGGCGTCCAGGTGAATTCCCACGTCCGGAAGGAATACGACCCAAAGGCTTCGCCGAGCCGCGCGGGTTGCCATGTTTTTAATCCATCGGCCGAGACGTCCACTCTTGCTACGCCACCATAGCCGCTGAAGGCGATGCCGCGTACCTGTACAGGCATCCCCGAAGGAATTTTGGCATCCCCCTCAGGAGAGATGAGAAATGAGCGCACGGGCATGCGATTAACCGGAATCATTTTCACGGCTCCTGCCTTCACCTCGTCCGGTGTTGTGTTTCCTCGCGCCGTGTCCGGGACACGATAGGCGGTCTTCATCCAGAAGTTGTCGTCCGTTTTATCCAGGACGCGGATCCAGGTTAAGCATTTCATCCAATAGGTTGCGAAATAGCCGGGAACAACCAGGCGGACGGGGAATCCGTTGAGCATCGGCAGCGGCTCGCCGTTCATCGAGTACGCGACAATGCACTCATCGAGGACAGGGTTAGCCAAGTCGAACGACTTCAGGAAGGAGTGGGAGCCGTAACCTTCGGGCCCTCCGCCGTTCTCAAGTCCCTGAAACTGGATGTGTAGCGAACCGGTCTTCGGGGCGGCGGCGTGAAGAAGTTCGCGCAACCGCACGCCAGTCCACCGGGCATTGCCCATGGCGCCATTGCCCCACTGGCCTCCGGGCACACGCGGCTGCAGGCGGCTGCGGCTATTGCCCGAGCATTGATTCACAGCGGCGATGCTTTCGGCTGGGAATTTGCGGACCAAATCGGCCAGGCTGTACGAAATCGGATGGTCGACGTTTCCCTCGACGTGCAGCCGCCAGCTCTTCAAATCCACGGCGTTCGGAATGCCTTCCAGATGCCAGCGAACGTAAAACGCGTGATTCGGAGTGAAGGCCGTTTGGAAGTAGGACCGCGGCGTTTCCAGTTGAACCCCACGGTCTGTTAACAAAAGCAGAGGCGCCTTCTGAGGCTCTGAGACCCAGGGTCCAACGGAATTCCAATAGGGATTTATCCCAGGGCCGGTGAATGAAGGCACGGCAGAAGATTCTTGCGCAGCCTCCAAGCGAGGCGCGACGGCACCGAGCGCCAGAGTGCCTCCAGCGGCGCCTAGAAGACCGAGTAGAGAACGACGAGAAAGAAAACGATTGGCTGGGGTACCTATGCCCATCGAAGCATCCCAATCAAGAAGTGTTAATGCATCGAGCGCATTATACAAGCCTGCAGCCTACCTGCGGCCGGATTAAGAGCCAGACTGTGCCACCTGGGATAGAGGCTTGTTTGGCGATTGCTGCCGATTTGCGAGCTGACGGGCCACTCGGAAAAATAGCTCCTTTAAGGGAGCGCTTATGAGGGCATTGCCCATGGATACTCGCAGCCGGCACTACTCTACTACTTGAAGTCCGCCACACCGTCCCACACCAATTGCACGGCGACGGCGAAGATCAGAAAGCCGAAGATGCGTGTGATACCCCCTACCGCCCCCGGGCCCAACTTCGCTACCAGAGGTCCTCCCAGGCGGAGGAACAGGTAAACGCTGAGAGCGAGGGCTGCTATTCCAATCACCATGCCGAGGTAGGTGGTCAGGCTGTCGGCGTGCGCAGCCAGACCCATGACTACGCCGATCGAGCCCGGGCCGGAAAGCATGGGCATCGCCATTGGGGTCAGAGAAATATCGCTTTTTTCGGCGGCCTCGTCCGTCTCTGCCGGAGTGATGCGCGCAGACGCCGTCACCATACCCCAGGCGGTGTGGGCCACGATCAGGCCTCCGGCGATCTTCAGCACGGGCAGCGAGATGCCGAAGAAGTTGAGCACGAAGCGTCCGAAAAACATGAAGACCACCAGGATGCCGAGCACATACAGCGCGGTCTTCAGGGCAGTCCAGTTGCGCTCACGGTCGGGGAAGTCGGCGGTCAGCGCGAAAAACAACGGGACCCCGCCGAATGGATTCACGATGGGAAAGAGGGCGAGGAAAGTTGCGCCCGCGGCGGAGGGCAAGGTCCGGAGAATTTCATGCACCGCCGCGCCAGGCGTCATCAGCGATACTCCTGCAGGACCTTGGCCGCCCGGTTCAGCGCTGCAGCCAGGACCGCAATTTGCTGCCGGGTCCGTTCGAGATCATGCTTGTCAATGGCCTCGTTCACTCCCGGAATGACCACTGCGGCGTAGCCGGTATACTGCCCGGGAGCATAGATTGCGTGGCGGAACCAGGGGCGGTTGGGCAGCCCGTCCGGAATCAGCAAGGCGCGCTCGGCCTGGCGCAGCACCTGATTGAGGCGGGCGGAGCGGTTGCCGGGATTCTCCTGCTTGCGGTGGATTTTGGCTCCGGCCTCCTGAAATTGACGAGCGGCCCGAATCGCGTCGGCAAAATTCGGTGGCTGCCCGCCGAATACAGCCTCGGACTTTTTCCGCGCGGCCTCCACATAGGCGCCGATTTCCCTGCCATACTCTTCGTAGTCATAGGGCAGCACATCGACGTCGGCCATGCGAATGACTTCCAGCCCGAATACCCGCGCCATCTCCTGCTCATAGACGAAGTCAGGATCGGCGAATTTTTTAAACCAGTTGAAGTTGTCGAAGACCGAGTGGTACACGCCATAGGAACCGCTCGAGCTCACATCCGACGAAGGCACCCCGAGATGCTGCAGGAAAACGGTGTAGTCCGAGCCACTGCCGAGGTCTCCCACCGGCACATCGGCCTGGCCTGCCGCAGCGGGGACACGGTCGGTGCTGCCGATGTCCTGTGTAGGCCTGCGTTCGGCATCGGCTCCCGATTGGCTGCTCCTTCGCCATTCGTCGGATAGCATGCCGCCCTTGGGGCTGGGCACCACCCGGGTCACGTCGCGGATAAACTGCTTGAGTGTGGGCACTGAGGATGCCCCAAACCTCGGGCCCGACACCGCGACATCCATATTGAAGTAAGCCACGGCGTTGGCCAATTCGGTTTCGTGCTGTTCGCCCCATTCCGTGGAACCGATGAGTCCTTCCTCTTCGCCGTCCCAGCTGCCGAATATGATCGTGCGCTTCGGCTTCCAGCCTGATTTCAGAAGCTCGCCGACACCGTGCAGCGATTCCAGCATTGCCGCAGTGCCGCTGTTGGGATCAACCGCGCCATACACCCAGGCGTCGCGGTGGTTGCCCGCTACGACCCACTCGTCCGGGAGCTCGCTGCCGCGCACCCGGCCGATCACGTCCCAGATGGTGCGGAACTGGTAGTCCTGTTTGAGGTGCATCTTCACCTTGGTAGGCCCAGGCCCGACGTGGTAGGTGAAGGGCAATGAGCCTTGCCACTCGCGCGGCGAATCGGGTCCGCCCAGATGCTCGAGGATGGGCCATGCGTCCGCATAGGACAGCGGCGTAGTGGGAATCCGGGGCAACTGTGCCGCCTTTTCGGGAGGCGTGCGCTTCGACTGCTCCAGCGAGGGCACCGAGGCGATTCCCGGAGTGGTGGGATCGCCCGGATACTGAAACATGTATCCGATGGAACCGCGCTGCACCCCGGTATCGGGACGCCAGGGCCCCTGCGGGTATTTATCCCCGTGGCGCCAGCCATCATCAGCCGGATCAGAGTAGATCAGTACGCCGGCTGCGCCATGTTCCTGGGCAACGAAGGCTTTTACGCCGCGAAAGTTTTGCCCGTAACGCACCAGCACGATCTTTCCTCTTACATCTACTTTCATTTGTTCGAGCTTCTGAAAATCGGCGGGCGACCCGTAGTTGGCGTAAACCACTTCCGCTTCCACGTCACCTGACGGCGACATGCTGTTGAAGGGCATCACCACGCGGGGATCGTCCTGGTAGGGATCGACGTTGACGCGTTCTCGCGTCGGGCCGTGCATGGTGACGCCCTCGGGCGCGGTCACGTCCACACTGATTTCCGCCGGGTAGTTCATCCAGACACGGTATTCGACCAGCTCAGTTTCGAGGCCGGCCTCGCGGAATTTTTCGGCTACGTAATCGGCGGTGGCCTTGTCCTCGGGAGTACCCGCCATGTGCGGCGCCTGGGTCAGGATGCGCAGATGTTCTTCGGCAAGCTTGGGGTCGGGCACGGCCAGGAAGCGGCTTTCCAGGGCGGTCTCGCCGACTGAATTGTGGAAGCCGAAAAGGGGCGCGGCAGTTGCGTCCTTGGCAGAAGGGGTCGATTGAGAGGTTCCACCCACATTGGAAAGAAAAAGAATAGAAAAAAGAACAAGGGGAAGAACCGCGGCGGAAATAAATTTCATCGGGCTCCTGGGCGGGCGCAGTGGCGCACGCCGTGTGTCAAATTCTCGCGAGGTCACGCAGCGCAGCCAACGTTTCGTCAAGGTCCGGAAGCTGATCCACGGGATACATCTTGGCAAACCGGATCTCACCGGCCTTGTCGAGCACAAAAACAGCGCGCTCACTGGCCCCCTTGTGAGGGCCGGCTTCCCGCAACACGCCATACCTTCGGCTGATTTCTCCGTGCGGCCAGAAATCGCTGCCCAACAGAAAATCAAAGGGACCGATCTCGCGCTCCCAGGCAGTTGCGTTCATGATGTGATCCACGCTGATGGCGAGCACTCCCGCCTGACGGGCTTGAAGCTTTTCCCGTTCGACCTGGTAGGTGATCATCTGCTGCGCGCTGACCGGGTCCCAGTTTGCCGGGTAAAAGGCCAGCACCAGATTGCGCCGGCTCCGTTGCTCAGAGAGGCGGAACTGTCTTCTTACGCCACCCTCCAGGACTGGAGCATCGAAATCGGGCGCCATGTCGCCGGCCTGCAACAACGTGGTTCACCTCATCCTCAAAGTGGCCCGTGTGGGTCGGACACTCTTGTCCGACGCTTTTGGTTTTGACGTTTTTGTGCGTCTCACATCAAAGTCAAAGGCGTCGGACAAAAGTGTCCGACCCACACCTGCGTAGCTACCGTACCTGCCCGTTGCCCGTTACTTGGTACTTTGCCGAGGTCAGTTCCGCCAGGGCGAAGGGTCCGCGGCAGTGTAATTTCTGGGTGCTGATGCCCATTTCCGCGCCAAAGCCGAACTCCCCTCCATCGGAGAAGCGGGTCGAAGCGTTCCAGTACACCACCGCCGAATCTACCTGCTGGAGGAACTGTTGCGCCTGCGCGGGGTCGCGGGTCACAATCGCCTCCGAGTTTTTGGTGGAGTAGCGGTTAATGTGGGCAATCGCTTCTTCGATGCCCGGCACAACCCGGATCGCGAGGCACAGCCGAAGGTATTCTTCGCCCCAGTCCTGAGCTTCGGCGGGGCCAACACCCATCGCCGCAGCCAGACGCCGGGTCTCGTCATCGCCGCGCACTTCGACTCCGCAATCGAGCAACTTCTTCACGATCCGCGGAATATATTTCGCCGCGATGCTCTGGTGCAGCAGCAGCTTTTCCGCTGAATTGCACACCGACGGGCGCTGCGTCTTGGCATTGAGCACGATGCGGTCCGCCATTTCGAAATCTGCGGACTGGTCCACGAAGATGTGGCAATTCCCCGCCCCGGTCTCGATCACAGGCACGGTGGCGTTGTCCGCGACATAGGAAATCAGGCCGGGACCGCCGCGGGGTATGAGCACGTCCACCAGGCCGCGCGCCTTGATCAGTTCATGGACCGAATCGCGAGTGCTCGAATCCAGCAGCTCGATTGCGCCCTCGGGAACTCCATCCACCTGGTTCAGTATCTCGACCAATTTCTGATTGCTGTGGGCTGCTTCTTTGCCGCCACGCAGGACGATGGCGTTTCCAGTCTTCAGCACTAAAGACGCGCAATCCACGGTCACATTGGGCCGCGACTCATAGATGACGCCTACTACGCCCAGAGGCACGCGCACTTTGCGGATGCGCAGGCCGTTGGGGCGGGTCCACTCCGCAATGGTTTCACCGACGGGATCCGGAAGGCTGGCCACCTCGCGCACGCCTGCCACCATGGCCGCGATGCGTTCAGGAGTGAGCAGGAGCCGGTCGCGCAGGGCGCCGGTCAATCCCGAAGAGTTCAGGTCAGCCTGGTTGGCTTGGGTGATGCTGGCGGCGTTGTCCGTGATCGCATCTGCCACTTTGAGCAGGATGGCATTCTTCTCCGCGGTCGTGAGCTGTGCTAGCCGGGCCGCGGCGTTCTTTGCGCGCAGCAGCTTGTCGCGAGTCGAGCTCGGGGTGCGGACGCTAGTTGCCATCGGAAGACTTTCTTTTCTGCGGGGGGAAATAAGTTCCGATCTTGCGCTCGAGGGCCCAGGGAATCGCATGCGCATGGCGGCCGTTGGCAATGGCGACGCTGGCGCCTGCCTCGCTGGCCAGCTTGGCGGCGCGCAGCTTGGAGCGCATGCCCCCGGTGCCCAGCTTGCCCTGGCCATTGCAGACGGCTTCCATGGGCGCGGTCAGCCTGCTGATCGTACGCAACAGACGGGGGCGTTTGCCGTTGGGAAAATAGAAACCATCGACATCGGTGAGCAGCAGCAGCCAGTCCGCCTTGACAGCGGTCGCCAGCAACGCACTGAGTTCATCGTTGTCGCCAAAGGCTCCCACCAGCTCGCGCACCGAGACGCTGTCGTTCTCGTTCACTACCGGCACCACACCCAGCTTCAGCAATTCATGCAAGGCATTCTGCAAATTGCGGTAGCGGATGGGCGAGGTGAAGTCGTCACTCGAGAGCAACAGCTGGGCCACGACCTTCTTGCCGAAAAAAAGTTGCTCGTAGGTATGCATCAGCAGGCTTTGCCCCACTGCGGCGCAGGCCTGCATGAGAGGCACGGTGGACGGTCTTTGGCGAAGGCCGAGATGGGTCATGCCGGAAGCGATGGCCCCGGAGCTCACGATCAGATACTCGTGCCGCGAAAGATCGAGCTGATCGACCAGTGCCCGCATGCGGTTAGTATCGATGCGGCCGCCGGGCGCGATCAGACTGGTTCCGACTTTGACCACGAGTCGCATGTTAAGGCTTCTAATTTAACAATTAAGACGAATTTGGGCGAATGTAGGCGCGAGCGTCCCGCTCGTGCCGCAGTACACGGGTGACTCCGCACGAGCGAGGACGCTCGCGGCCACATTTCTCGGGTTAAACTATTTTTATGGTTGTACAAGATCCGACCCAGCGCTTTTCGTCGCGCGTAGAGAACTACGTTCGCTATCGGCCAGGGTATCCACCTGCGGTTATTGATCTGCTGAAGAACGAATGCGGCCTCAATGCCACTTCCGTCATTGCCGATATTGCTTCCGGCACCGGCATCTTCGCGCGCATGCTGCTGCAGAACGGCAACCGCGTCTTCGGCGTGGAACCGAATCTGGAGATGCGTAAGGCCGGGGAAGAATTTCTGCGCGCCCACTCACGGTTCACCAGCGTGGCGGGCACAGGCGAGGCCACAACCCTCGCCGACCACACAGTCGATTTTGTGACCGCGGCCCAGGCGGCGCACTGGTTTGATCGGGAGAAGGCGCGGCGCGAGTTCATTCGTATCTGCCGGCCCGGCGGCTGGACGGTGCTGCTGTGGAACGAACGGCGCACGGGATCAACGCCCTTCCTCCGCGCCTACGAGCAGTTGCTGGTGGAGTACGGCACCGACTATCAGGATGTTCGCTCCGAGCGCACCACCCAGCAGATAGAAACGTTCTTTGCACCCTCGCGATTTCAGTTCCGGAGTTTTGACTATCAGCAGGAATTCGATTATCCCGCGCTTGAAGGGCGGTTACTGTCGTCCTCCTACACGCCGCAAGCCGGCGATCCGGCCTATCCCCCGATGCTGCGCGAGTTGCGGCGGATGTTTGATGCGCATCAGGCGAACGGTCGAGTGACGTTCGAGTACGACACTCGGATGTATTACGGACAGCTGGGTTGAAGCTTCCGGCTACAAGCATCAACCACCAAGGACACAAAGGTCGACGAAGGGTACGGAGAGCGCATGCCTGGCGAGAAGACGTTTCACATGACCCCCGAGGAATTCCGGCGCCACGGACACGCCGTGGTGGACTGGATCGCCGATTACTACGGACGCATCGAGTCGTATCCAGTGCTCTCACGCGCCCAACCGGGGCAAATCCGGGCATCGCTGCCGGCTAATCCTCCGGCACAGGGCGAATCTTTTCCCGCGATTCTCGCCGACATGGAAAAGCTGATTCTTCCCGGCATCACGCACTGGCAATCGCCCAACTTTTACGCCTACTTCCCTTCCAATGCTTCCGGTCCCGCCATTCTTGGCGACTTGCTTTCTTCCGGCCTGGGGGTGCAGGGAATGCTCTGGGCTACCAGCCCGGCCTGCACGGAACTGGAAACCCACGTCCTCGACTGGCTGGTTCACATGCTGGGCCTGCCGCAGAAATTTCTCTCCACCAGCAGCGGCGGAGGCGTGATCCAGGACACGGCTTCGAGCGCGTCGCTGTGCGCGCTGCTGGCGGCGCGGGAGCGGGTCACGAACTTTGCCAGCAACCAGCGCGGCTGCGATGGCAGGCTGGTGGCCTACACTTCGTCGCAGGCACACTCTTCGCTGGAGAAGGGCGCGCAGATCGCCGGCATCGGACGCGATAACCTGCGCCTGCTCGCGGTTGACGAAAATTTCGCCATGCGTCCTGAGGCGCTGGCGCGGCAAATCGAGGAGGACCGCCGCGCGGGCCTGGTCCCGTTCTTTGT
This sequence comes from Terriglobia bacterium, assembly GCA_963803605.1. Lineage (GTDB taxonomy): Bacteria > Acidobacteriota > Terriglobia > Terriglobales > Acidobacteriaceae > JAIQFF01. The sequence goes on along the minus strand of CAWDNG010000011.1, from coordinate 78,172 downwards.
GTGCGCCACCGTGGGCACCACATCGTCGAATGCGATGGATCCCGTAACTGAAATTGCCCGCATCTGCGGCGAGCACAAACTCTGGCTACACGTGGACGCGGCCATGTCCGGCACGGCGGCCCTTTGTCCCGAATTTCGCCCCCCCCATGCCGGCATCGAGTCCGCCGACAGCTACTGCTTCAATCCGCACAAGTGGATGTTCACCAATTTCGACTGCGATTGCTTCTATGTCGCGGACCGCAAGGCTCTCATCCAGACCTTGAGTGTGCTGCCGGAATACTTGCGCAACCAGGCCACAGCAACCGGCGCGGTGATCGACTATCGCGACTGGCAGATTCCGCTGGGGCGGCGCTTCCGCGCGCTCAAGCTGTGGTTCGTGATCCGGCATTATGGCGTCGAAGGGTTGCAGCACCACATCCGGCAGCATGTCGCATGGGCACAGCAGTTTGCCGACTGGGTGAGGAAGAACGAGCGCTTCGAGCTGGCGGCACCCGCGCCCTTGAACCTGGTGTGTTTCCGCCATCGGGGAGGAGACGAGATCAACCAGTCCTTGATGGATCGCCTCAACCGCAGCGGTGATCTTTATCTGACACACACCCGGCTCGACAATCGCCTGACCCTGCGCCTCTGCGTGGGCCAGACCAACACCACGGAGCAGCACGTTGAAACGGCATGGAAACGAATTCAGGAAGAAGCCGTGAAATTGGGCTGATTCAGCGTGGGTCTGGTGTGGGTCGGACACTCTTGTCCGACGCCGTTGACCTTGAGTTGGTTGTAGAAAATCCTATTGCTTTGCTGAAGTCTAAAGCCGCCACTGCTATGCCGGTTTTGATGCAGCGCTGATGCGCTGCTCGACCCAAACACCCTGACACCGGCACGAGCGGCACGCTCGCGCCTACATAGCCAGACGGGACGCATCTGTCCGTGCCTTGCGGGCAAGATACTTCCCCGGGCCGGTAAGGAAGCGTGCCAGAGAATCGGCCACGCCTTCGAGCAATACCCGGTCTTCCACTGCAAAAGCATTGTCGCGATCACTCTCCACGCTTAGCACTCCCAATTCCCGCGAAGCCAGCTTTATCGCAATCAGAATCTTGGAGCGCGTTTCCGGCAGCGCCACTTCTCCTGGGGCGTCTCGGCCTGCACCCAACGACTGCTGGGGCGCGCCTTCTCCGACCGTCAGGAAGATGCCGACCCAGGCGTAGTGCCGTCCGCGGCAAAGCACATCGATCACGTCCTGCAGGGGAGAATGATGCGCGGAAGGCCGGCTGGCCGCGAGCAAACGTTTGACGTCAGCCAGCAACTGGCGCGTGGGACGATAAACTTTCAAGGGCGGTTCCTGAGGGTAAGAAAAATCGAGGCCAGTGTAATGGCAGGTGCGGCGAGGGTCAACGGTTTTGGTGCAGTGGAAACCAGCAATTAGCCGTTGGCATTGGCCCTTGGCCACTTCTAAGGACGAACTCAGCCAATTCCGCAAAGATGCGGCCCGGTAAATCCCCCACCCTGTCTCTCCAAAAAGACGGAGAGACGAGGATGGGGCACCTGCGCGGAAGTCGAATGATGAATGTCGGTCGTCAAGGGACGGAGGTCAATTGCCAATTGCCAAGTGCCTTTTTCCTTACCTCTTCTCCAACTCCTTGGGCTTGTCGGGAACGGAATTCGCCGAAGCATCCGGACGCCAGGCAGTCGAGTTGGCTCCGGCTGACGGATTCACCCCGAAATCCCAGACGTAAAGGTTCATTCCATCTTTCCCCAATAGCTCGATCACCGCGTATTCACCTGGCTCAAGGTCGCCCGATGGCGTGACCTTGACCCAGCCGCCGGTGAGCTTGGTCGCGGTGGTCGGCACCAGCTTCTGTTCCTGGCTGACCTTGCCGTAGATTGCGACCTTGATGTCTCCGACAATGCGCTTGTCAGCCTTGCTTTGAAGATGCACGATTTTGAAGCGGTCCCAGGACAGTTGCTCTTCCGTTGATTTCTCGGCGATCTGGGTGGCTTTATCGAGCTGATCCTGTCGCTCGAGATTGATGTAGATCGCGGGCACGGTGACATGCGCCTGAATCCTGGCATGCGAGCCGGGCAGCTCGATGGTCTGCTTGGCGCTGGCAATGGGGTTGATGGTGGCTCGCAGGATGTTGCCCTTCATGTTCTTGTTCAGCTCGCCGCTGCTCTGCTGCAGCTCGACCAGCTGGGGCTCGGTCTGGAAAGTATCGAGCAAGATCACGCCGCCGTCGTCGGGCAGGCGCAATCCCGGCGCTACATGCGGAGAGCTGGCTTCGTCAGCCTGGCGCTCGGCCTCCAACTCCTTATCGAGCTCCACCGCTTCCGGGGCGGGTTTGCCCGCGGCGCGGTCCCTCTCGTACTTGTCGGTGGCCGCCCAATCCACCAGGGAATTCGGGACTTCCTCCCACTCGTTACGCTCCGCGCTCAGGTAACGCACGCGCTCGCCTTTTATTTCCCACTTGGTGGCCAGCTGGTAGGTGCCATCTTTGAGGATCAGGCGCTTGGCGAGTTGTTGCGAGAGGGCGGGTGTGGCCGCCAGCAGGAACAACATCGTTCCCGCCACGACAGCGATCGCGAGGCGATGAAGCTGACACATAGAGTCAACTACTTGGATGCAGCCTTCATTGCCCAGTGTACTCCCTAGAATAGTCTTCGCCAGAAAGATGGAGGACGGGCGTCTCGCCCGTCCCGCCGGGCGGGACGCCTGGCCTCCATTTCTCCGAACGAAACTATTTCTCGTCAGCGGAAAACATTTCTGGCATAATTGGTCGTGCACCCATCCTGCACAAAATTTCAAAGACAATTTAAGGCGAGGAATCGATGTCGGCAAAGTACATCTTTGTGACCGGAGGAGTGGTGTCTTCGTTGGGCAAGGGACTGGCGGCGGCCTCGATTGGCTGCCTGCTCGAAAGTCGCGGGCTCAAAGTCAACCTGATGAAGTTTGATCCCTACCTTAACGTCGATCCCGGCACCATGTCGCCCTTCCAGCATGGCGAGGTATTCGTCACCGACGACGGGGCCGAGACCGACCTCGATCTGGGTCATTACGAGCGTTTCACCCACGCCAAGCTTTCTCGCGATAACAACTGGACCACCGGGAGAATTTACGAGCAGATCATCGCCAAGGAGCGGCGTGGCGACTATCTGGGGAAGACCGTGCAGGTAATTCCTCACGTCACCAATGAAATCAAGGCTGCGATGAAGAAAGTGGCGCAGGATGTGGATGTCGCCATCGTCGAAGTCGGAGGCACGGTGGGCGATATCGAATCGCTGCCTTTCATGGAGGCCATCCGGCAGATGCGGCAGGAACTGGGCCGTGACCACACCTTATTCATGCACGTCACCCTGGTGCCGTTTATCGCCGCCGCCCAGGAACTCAAGACCAAGCCGACCCAGCATTCGGTGAAAGAACTGCTCAGCATTGGGATCCAGCCTGACATTCTGCTGTGCCGCACCGACCGGTTTCTTTCGAAGGAGATCAAGTCGAAAATCGCGCTCTTCTGCAATGTGGAAGAAGAGGCGGTCATCACCGCCAAGGATGTTGCCTCCATTTATGAAGTGCCGCTGGTGTTCTCGCGTGAAGGCGTGGATTCGCTGGTACTTCGCTACCTCCGCCTGGAAGCCAAGGATCGCGACCTCAAGGATTGGGAGGAAATCGTCCACCGGGTCTATAACCCGAAAGCCGAAGTCACGATTGGAATCGTGGGCAAGTACGTAGAGTACGAAGACTCGTACAAGTCATTGAAAGAGGCGCTGGTGCACGGCGCGCTGGCCCACAACCTGAAGCTGAATCTGAACTGGATTGAAGCCGAAGGACTCGAAACCGGCGACCGCACTTACGAAGAACAGCTGGCCGACTACGACGGGCTGCTGGTGCCGGGCGGGTTTGGCAAACGCGGCATCGAGGGCATGCTGATCGCGATTCGTTATGCCCGCGAAAAGAAGGTCCCGTACTTTGGCATTTGCCTGGGTATGCAAACCGCCTGTATCGAATTTGCCCGCAACGTGTGCGGACTGGCAGACGCCAACTCCAGCGAGTTCGATCCCGCGACTCCGCACCGCGTAATCTACAAACTGCGTGAACTGCGCGGAGTCGAAGAACTGGGCGGCACCATGCGTCTGGGAGCCTGGACCTGCAAGATCGAGCCCGACACGCTGGCGCACAGGATTTACGGCAAGCTCGAGATCAGCGAGCGTCACCGTCACCGCTACGAATTCAATCGCGAATATGAAGAGACCCTGACGGCAGGGGGCTTGCGGATTTCCGGATCGACGCCAGACGGCACTTACGTGGAGATGGTCGAACTGCCGGACCATCCTCACTTCATCGGCTGCCAGTTTCATCCCGAATTCAAGTCCAAGCCGTTGGAACCGCACCCGCTGTTCAAAACGTTCATCGGGGCCGCGTACGAGCATGGGCTCAAGCGGCGGGCAGAGAAGGCAGCTTCCGCAGTGGAGATGTTCCACCGGCCCGAAAAGGTTGGCAAAAGATAGTTAACCACGGAGGACGCAGAGGACACTGAGGAAGGCACAACCGGTTGATTTCTCCGTGTCCCCTGTGTCCTCCGTGGTTCGAACATGACCACTTCTTTTCAAATCGATAATGTCAGGATAGGCGGCGGGAACCTGTTCCTCATTGCCGGCCCCTGCGTCATCGAGAGCGAGAAGCATGCGATCTTCATGGCGGAAGTGATCAAGGGCGTTACCCGTTCACTGAATTTTCCGTTCATCTTCAAGGCGTCGTACGACAAGGCCAACCGCACTTCCATTCGCAGCTATCGCGGCCCGGGCCTGGCCGAAGGTGTGCGCATACTGAAAAAAGTGAAAGATGAAGTGCACGTGCCGATTCTTACCGACGTGCACCAAACCGCCGATGTAGCCAAGGTTGCGGAGGTTGCCGACATACTGCAGATTCCCGCGTTCCTGTGCCGTCAGACCGACCTCGTTGTGGCTGCTGCCATGACCGAGCGCGTGGTAAATATCAAAAAGGGGCAGTTCGTCGCGCCAGCCGATATGCGGCATATCGTGGAGAAATGCCGCACCGCCGGCAACGACAAGGTCTTCGTCACCGAGCGCGGGTCAAGCTTCGGGTACAACAATCTGGTGGTTGACATGCGGGCGCTGGCCATCATGCGCAAATTTGTTCCGGTGGTTTTCGACGCCACCCATTCGGTCCAACTGCCCTCGTCTGCTGCGGATGGAGAGCACGCGGTCAGTGGAGGACAGCCGGAGTTCATCCCCGTCCTGGCGCGCGCGGCGGTGGCGGCAGGTGTAGATGGAATCTTCATGGAAGTTCACGACCATCCCAAAGAGGCCAAATCTGACGGGGCAAACGCGCTCGAATCAACCCGGCTGCGGGAGGTGTTGAAAGAGCTGCAGGCGGTCCAGAACGCGCTGACCGCGGCGCACGCGAAGCCGTGAAGCAGTCGCGCCGATTGAATCTGCTACCATTGCCCCTTTAGCCGTACAGCAGAGGCCGCAATGAAACTCTTCCTGACTGTTTTCGCCGCTCTCCTGTTCGGTACAGTCGCGCCTTCTACTGCCCAAACCGCCCCCGCAGCGACACCCCTCCGAGTCGCTATCGCGGGCATGGTCCACGGTCACGTCGACGGCTTCCTGCAGCACTCGCTGCACCGGCCCGATATTCGGATTGTCGGCATCGCTGAGGCTGACCGGCATGTCGTAGCACGCTATGCGGCCAAATTCAATCTCGACCGTGACCTGCTCTTCAGTGATCTAGAGGACATGCTAGGGAAAACTCACCCCCAAGCCGTTCTGGCCTACACCAACACTTATGAGCACCGAAGAGTCGTGGAAATCTGCGCCCGGCACGGTATCCCCGTAATGATGGAAAAACCGCTGGCGGTCAGCGCCGCGGATGCGCACGCCATTGCCGATGCCGCGCACAAGGGTAAGATCCAGGTGCTGGTGAACTATGAGACCTCCTGGTATCGCAGCAACCATGCCGCTTACGACATGGTTCACGACAAGAGCATAGGCGACATTCGCAAGGTGGTCGTCCACGACGGCCACCCGGGCCCGAAAGAAATCAATGTTCAGCCTGAATTCCTGGCCTGGCTCAATGATCCCAAGCTCGATGGCGGCGGAGCACTTTATGATTTCGGCTGCTACGGCGCCGATCTGATGACCTGGCTCATGGATGGGCAGCGTCCTACTTCGGTGACCGCAGTCACGCAACAGATCAAGCCGGAAGTTTATCCCCGGGTGGATGACGAAGCCACCATTATTCTGACCTATCCCAAGGCTCAGGCCATTCTGCAGGCCTCATGGAACTGGCCATTCGATCGTAAAGATATGGAGGTCTATGGCCAGACTGGTTACGTGATCACGGTGCGCCGCGACGACCTGCGGGTCCGTCTCAAGGGAGGAGAAGAACAACCGGTGGCGGCCAAGCCGGTTGCCCCTCCTTATGACGATTCACTGTCGTTGCTGCGGGCAGTGGATATGGATGGTGCAGCGCCGGGCGGACCTTCGTCGTTGGACACCAACGTGCTCGTTGCCGAAATTCTGGACGCGGCGCGGCGCTCCGCGGCCTCGGGGAAATCGGTTCGGCTCACAGGAGATGGAAGTCCGCAGTGATTCGAGCCTGATGCGTATCGTTTGGGCCATTGCCGGAATCGTTTTCATCCTGGGCATCCTTCTGGATGCGTTCGAAACCGTAGTCCTGCCGCGCCGGGTACAGCGCAGTTTCTTTCGCTTGACCAGCTGGTTCTACCGGCGTACCTGGATCCCCTACCAAAAACTCGCGCGGCGCATCCCATCGCGGGCGCGGCGGGAGAATTTTCTTGGCTACTTCGGGCCGCTCTCCCTGATTTTCCTGTTGATCTTGTGGGCGGCCGGTCTGATCTTTGGTTTCGCCCTGCTGCAATATGGAGCCGGCGAACACTTCCGTCTGGGCAGCGAGCCGCTTACTTTTGGCGTGCTGGTGTACCACAGCGGCGAGACTTTTTTCACCTTGGGCTACGGGGACATCATTCCCAGCTCCGGCGTGGCCCGCGCCCTGGCGGTGGTCGAAGCCGGCATGGGGTTCGCGTTTTTAGGCGTGGTGATTGGGTATTTGCCGACTATCTATTCCTCCTTCTCTCGTCGCGAGATCGAAATTTCTCTGCTTGATGCCCGGGCGGGCTCGCCTCCGTCGGCGGCCGAGCTATTGTCGCGGTTCGGAAATTGTCCGCAGCAGGCTGTGCTCGACCAGATTTTCAAGGATTGGGAACGCTGGGCTGCAGAAGTGTTGGAGAGCCATCTTTCCTATCCCGTACTGAGTTTTTTTCGCTCGCAACACAACAATCAATCCTGGCTGGGAGCTCTGGTCACGATCCTGGACGCCACCGCGCTGGTGATCGCCGGCGTGGACGGGTTGCGCTTCGAACAGTCCAAGATCACCTTCGCTATGGCGCGGCACGCGGTGGTTGACCTGGCCCAGGTGGTGAATGCACGCTATGCGCCGGTCGCCGATGACCGGTTGCCCGCGCAGGAATTGAACCGGCTGCGTGAAAGCCTGGCAGCGCGTGGAGTAAAGCTACGGGACGGCGTTGCCTTCGATGAGAAACTATCCCATCTCCGTTCACTGTACGAACCGTATGCCGTCGCCATTGCGGCCAATCTCTCGATCACGTTGCCGCCGTGGATCCATCCCGAGAAGCAAAAGGACAACTGGCAGGCCGGCCCCTGGGACCGGGCCATCCAAGCGAGGAGTCTGGCGGGACGGGTGCAGAGTCTGGATGATCATTTTTAACCAGCTGTAAGCTCTCAGCGCTCAGCTTTCCCCTCCTTTGAATCGTAGGGCTAAATGCCAAGTGCCAATTGCCAAGTGCTGACTTCCAGGTTCTGCTAACATCTTTTCCTTCCATGAAACACGTTGGCGAAAACGTAGTTCGAATCGAGTCTGAGGCGTTGCGCGCGTTGGCCGATCGCATTGCGGGGCCCATGGCGGAGGCGTTCGTCAGGGCAGTCGAATTGATCCATGCCTGTAGCGGTCGGATAGTGGTCACGGGCATGGGCAAGAGCGGCATCATCGCGCGCAAGATCGCGGCCACGCTCAGTTCGACTGGAACTCCATCGTTGTTCATGCATCCCGTGGATGCGGTGCACGGAGACCTGGGCATGGTGGTGCGCGGCGACGTGGTGCTGGCACTGTCAGCCAGCGGTGAGACGGAAGAAATTCTGCGGTTGCTGGCTACCCTCAAGCGGCTGCAGGTGCCGCTGGTCAGCATGACCGGGGATGCGGTCTTTGCCAAAACCGCGGGCGAGGGCGCCCGCGCCACACCGGCGACCCAACAGATTTCTACCTTGGCGGCTGCGGCGGATGTTGCGCTCGACTGCTCCGTGGCCCAGGAGGCCTGCGGACTCGGCCTGGCCCCTACCGCTTCGACCACGGCCATGCTCGCTTTGGGCGATGCGCTGGCCATGACTCTGGCCGAAAAACGCGGCTTCAAAGAAGAAGACTTCGCCAATCTGCATCCGGGCGGAAAGCTGGGCAAGCGCCTGGCGCGGGTGGAATCGCTGATGCACACCGGGGACGCTGTGCCCCGAGTCACGCCACAAACCCGGATGCCGGATGTGATTTATGAAATGTCCCGGAAAAAACTGGGCGTGACGGCTGTGGTCGATGGCCCGAAGCTGGTTGGAGTGATCAGCGATGGCGATCTGCGACGGTTGCTGGAAAAGCGCGGCAAAGACGTACTGGACCTCAGCGCTGGTGAATGCATGACTGCGAAGCCGCGAACGATTGGGGCCAGCGAGTTTGCGGCGACGGCGCTGGCCTTGATGGAAGAAAAGAAGATCACGTCGTTGGCGGTGGTTGATGGCGCACACACTCTCCTGGGAATTGTCCACCTGCACGATTTGTGGGGAACGGAGATGATGTAGGAATTGAATCATTGAGAGATTGAGTCATTGAATCATTCACATCACTTCTATGAATTCGCTGGAAATAGCGGAGGCGCTCAAAGACCGGACCAGGCAGTTCGCCATTCGCATCGTTGCCGTTGCCCGATCCTTACCGGCATCGCGAGAAGGTAATGCCATGGGCAACCAGTTGCTTCGCTCGGGCACTGCTGTGGCCGCTAATTATCGCGCCGTCCGCCGGGCACGCTCACGAGCAGAGTTCATATCGAAAATGAGCATCGTTGTGGAAGAGGCCGACGAGACCGCCTTCTGGTTGGAACTTCTAACCGACAGCAAAGTGATCTCGAAGGACAAACTGGCGCCCCTGTTGAAAGAAGCAAATGAATTGTTAGCGATCTGTGCTGCCTCTCTCCGCACGGCAAAGTACAATAAGCAGGGAGCTTGATGTCGATGATTCAATGATTCAATGATTCAATCTCTCAATGGTTCAATCCTATGTATCACTACGATCCGATTACCGCCTTGGAAGAACTGACGGAAGACGCGACCCTGCCGAACCCGGTACACGTGCGCGATATGATCCTGCGCAAGAAGCTTGGCCCCGACAAGTCGCTGGAATTGAATCGCCTGTTCGTCGAATATCAGAAGTTTTTCGGCGAGGCGCAGAAACTGGGGAAAGGCATACTGAAGCAATTGGCTGGTTAGCTGCTTCGGTCAGATTGGTACCTGGTCCAAAGCAACGACAAACTGAATTCCCTCCACTCTTTTGCCCTGGAGCCGGCGATCATTTGTGACGAAGAGATCAACACTGGCCTCGCTCGCACAGGCTAGCTGTATAGCATCTGGCGCCTTGACGGAACGATCATTTCGAATCGCAGCATATCTGCGCGCTGCCCTGCCATCGAAGGGCAGGACTATCGCGGCTTTGCCAAGCATGTCCTCATACGTTCGGCACAGCTCGAGGTCGCCCAGTGCTGAAGGCTTGACCAGAACTTCTCCCAAAGTCAGTGCCGAAGTCAGCAACTGGTCTCCGCGCTCCAGCATCTTCTGACGCAGGTTCGCGACTGCTTGCGAGAATTTGGGGTGATCTTCCAGGAGGTATATGAACAGATTGCTGTCCCAGAAGATCCGACTCATTCCCATCCCTCGCGCAACCGGCGTATGTACTCGTCCGTGTGCTCATCGGCCCAAATGTGCTTGCCCGAACCCCGCAACGCGAGCAGGGGATCATTCTTGATCCTGTCAGTCGATGAATCGCGGCTCCAGTCTCGGTACCATGTGAGAAGACCTCTAAACCAGTTCTCGGGCAGATCCTCTGGTTTGGGCACGGTCTTTGCCCCTTCCCGCTGCGGATCATAGGAATCACCTGGCCGGAATAGCCGTCGCCGTCCCGGCGCCGTCTCGAAAAGCATTCGATAGCGTCCCGGATTTGGTGGACGGTTGGCAACGCAGTGTTGTACGACATGCACATAAAACCCAGGCCGCAGCGGCCCCATGAATCTGAGTTCCTTCACAGATCCAGCGAACTTCATTATTTCGTCAACGGAGAAGTCTGCGCGTTCTAAATGTCGCTGATGAAGCATGGCGGTTGCGAGCCAGACTTCATCCGCAACCTTGAGTTGAATTCCCGATGCGATTGCCACACCCGCCTCCTGAGCAGAAATTTATAGTGCTCGAATGACTAACTTCTCTTGTCCGCCGATATGTTTCCTTGACGAACAACTCCCTGTAAGCGCTGGAACCCGGGGCAAAGCGACAGGGTCAGAGTCACGATCGCAACCTCTTGCCTCCTTGGCAGGTCAACCCCGGGCAGGTTCAACCCCGCTCGGATGCAGTCGTCGCAAAAAGCCCCAGGCTGACCGCCGTGCAAGAACGCCACCACCTTCTCGGGTATGGTCATGCACTAACCTCCAACTTCATAATACCAATAATCAATGTAATAAACTATAAAACATGTATATATTGTTATTACCTTATTCTATCTCATTGACAATGGGTGACTTAGTTGGTCTGGCTGCAGAGCTTGGTAGCCAACAGTTCAATGAGCCACGTAGAATATTTAATTCATCCACCGAAAACCAATTCCAGGACCCCGAACTATGCATCGTTGGTCGCAACTCTTCATTCCTACTCTGCGCGAGGCGCCTGCGGACGCTGAAGTCGCCAGCCACAAGCTTCTGGTGCGGGCCGGATACATCCGCCAGCTGGCTGCCGGGATTTACTCCTATCTATTCATGGGACAGCGCTCTTTTAACAAGATCATGGCCATTGTTCGCCAGGAGATGGACAAAATCGGTCAGGAATTCTACCTGCCGGCGATTCATCCCCGCGAACTGTGGGAAGCCAGCGGGCGCTGGGCCGTGATGGGCGACAACATGTTCCGGCTGAAAGACCGTAAGGGCGCCGACCTGTGTCTCAGCATGACGCATGAAGAGGTCATGACCGAGATTGCGCGCAAGGAGCTGCGCAGCTACAAGCAGCTGCCCCAGATCTGGTACCAGATTCAAAGCAAGTTCCGCGATGAAGCCCGGCCCAAGTCGGGCCTGTTGCGGGTGCGGCAGTTCATCATGAAGGATTCGTATTCTTTCGATATGGATGCCGCTGGCCTGGATATGTCCTATCAGAAGCACTACGACGCCTACTGCCGCATCTTCGACCGCTGCGGATTGAAGTACATGGTGGTCGAAGCCGACTCAGGCGCGATGGGCGGATCGCAGTCCCACGAGTTCATGGTGCGGACGCCGGCCGGCGAAGACCTGATCGTGAGCTGTGAAAAATGCAAGTACGCCGCCAACCTGGACAAGGCAACCTCAAAGCTGGCGCCGGTCGACGACCTCAGGGCCGAGGGCGATGGCAAGCCGCTTGAAGTCAACACTCCCGGCATGAAGACGATCGAGGACGTCGCGAAATTTCTGGGCGTGTCACCAAAAAACAAGATCAAGACGCTGGCACTGACGACGGAAACCCTCGACTCCAAGAGCGGCAAGGCATCGGCGCGCGCGGTGATATTGCTGATGCGCGGCGATCATCAGATGAATCAGGTCAAGCTGTCGGCCGCACTTGGAGGCAAGGAAGCGCGTCCCATGCAAGAAGACGAAATCCGGCAGCTCTTCAACTCCCCTGCGGGATTTCTGGGGCCCATCGGCATCGCGTGGGCCAAGGACATGAACGACGTTCAGCGCCCGGTCCTGCTGGTGGACACAGCGCTCGAAGGCCGTAACAACCTGATCGGTGGGGCCAACAAAGAAGACTATCACCTGAAGAACATCACGCCGGGGCGCGACTTCCAGCCTACAGCATACGTTGATCTGCGCAGCGTGACTGCGGGTGAAGATTGCCCCAAATGTGGCGGACCGCTGCGCATCGACACGGCGGTCGAGATCGGACACATCTTCAAGCTGGGCTACAAGTACACACTGTCCATGGGAGCGCGCGTCCTGGACAAGAATGGGAAAGAAGTCGCGCCCATCATGGGCAGTTATGGCATTGGGATTGAGCGCATCCTGACTGCGGCCGTGGAACAGGACAACGATGAGAATGGTTTCTGGCTGCCGCTGCAGATTGCGCCTTTCGAAATCGTTGTGACGCCGACCAACGTGGGCGACGAGAAACTGCTGAGCACGGCCGTGGAAATCGCCCAGCGCCTCGAAGCTGCCGGCTACGAGGTTCTGCTGGACGACCGGGACGAACGCCCCGGGGTCAAATTCAAGGACGCCGATTTGGTGGGTATCCCCTTTCGAATCAATGTGGGAAAGAAGGTTACCGAAGGTACCGTGGAAGTGGTTCGGCGCTCGACTCGGCAAATGGAGGATGCTAGCATCTCCGCAATAACCGATTATTTCGGAAAGAATCTACGGTCCGCGCCCTGATCCGCCCGGCGCGCGACCGGAAGCGGAGCGCGCTATGAAGATGGTTTTCGGCATTGTGATCATTGTTGGCGCGGTCATTCTGATCGCCACGCTGGCGCCTCCCTACTTCAGCAACTATGAGTTCCAGGACGCCCTCAAGACGGAATCGCAGCTCAGCACCTATACCACCAAGACTGAGGATGTGATCCGCGACGAAGTCTTCCGGAAGGCGCAGGAAATGGATATCCCGATTACCCGGGAACAGATCAAAGTGACCCGCAACGGAGTGGTAGGTACTGGCTCCGTGGACATCGAAGCCAGCTACATCGTCCACGTGAACCTGCCCGGATATCCCATGGACCTGCACTTCGACGCTTCCGCCAGAAACAAGGGCGTGTTCTAGAGGCGCGGACGGCGGCAGCGCGGTAGTCCCGATTCGCGTTCCGAGGCGGGAACCTGGAACACAACCACCTCTTACTTCAGTACTCTTGTTTCCCAATCTGGTAACTACCTACCATTCAGGAATACCTGCCCAGAACGTCCCCATCAGGGGTGGCGGGCACGGGCGTCTTTCGCCGGGGTCGGCAGCGCAAGTGCAAGACCGGGCTGACGACGATTAAGGTCGAATCGGTGTGGAGGATGTATGAAGCTGGGAATCAGGTTTTTGTGGTTAGCGCTGGCGGCCGTTGCAATGTTGGGATGGGCGGGATGCGGAGGCGGCTGTCCCACCGCTTCCTTAAGCAGTAGCAGCAGTGGCGGTGGCGGTTCAACGGGTGGAACCACAACCGGCGGCACGGTTTGTGGGCCGGGGACTAACCCCGGTGGAGGAGGGGGAGGAAACACCGCATCCCTGCTCTATTACCTCGACAGCGGCAACAGCAGGATTCTCGGTGCCGGCCTGAGCACAACCGGGGCTTTTACCGCCCTGACTCCTTTCACCGCACCGACACTTCCGAGCGGCGCGGGCAATGACATGGCAATCGTCAACAAGAAATTCCTGTACCTGCCGCAAAACGATTCGCTGACCGTTCAGGCCTTTACCATCGACCGCACTACGGGGGCGCTGACCAGCGTTGCCGGAAGTCCGTTTCCCACTGCGGGCGCGGACTCGATGACCAGCGATCCCGCCGGGCGCTTCCTGTTCGTGGGCAACCAGACTACGGGATCCGTTTCCGTCTTTCAGATCAATGCCACCACGGGGGCACTGGTAGCGGCACCAGGTTCACCATTTTTTGCCTTCAATCTGGATTTCGCCGAGGTTCTTGCGGTCGATGGCACGGGGAACTTCCTCTACGTCGGTCAGGACTTCGCCGCTCTGCCGGTTTATGCCTTTTCCATTGACCAGAACAATGGCGCGCTTTCGCCGGTTGCAGGAAGTCCTTTCAGCTTGGGTGTGGCGGGCGTGCGAACCGATTTCACGGGCAAGTTTGCCGTGGGCTTCTCCGGCGTTTTCGGTGACAACCACCTCTACGTTTTTGCCATTGATCCGAACACCGGCGCACTGACGGCAGTCAACAACTCTCCCTTCGCCACAACTATGGCTGAACCGGAGAACTTGCGCATTCATCCCAGCAGTCAGTTTGTTTACGCTTTCGGAGTGGATAACAACAGCGCGCCTGCGGCCACTGAGGGTTTCACCATTGATCCCACCTCAGGCGCCTTGACTCCCCTGGTGGGCTCGCCGTTCACCGGCCTGCCCATTGTGGGCGATTGCAAGTGGGACCAGGGAGGCGGGGAAGCATTCTGCGGTGACGCGGCCACCACTGCCTTTTCGGTGCTGGATACCAGTACTTCCACCGGAGCTCTTACCCACACCGTGCCGGACCTGACCGTTACGGACAATACGGTGTTCGCTTCCACCGATTGAGACCCGGGACGGTACCTGGCTGCCAACGAGCCCCGCGGGTTAAAAACAGGGTCCGGCAGGTTAAAATGGATATGTCTATCCGAAGTCAATCAGAGGATGCGGAGCGCTCCGCTTGTGCCGGGAAGGAGATTTCCTGGTGCCAGATAACGGCAAGCGTGCACTTCATCGTCTAAGACTGTAGAGGCGCCTCCGCTCATCTCATTGTGGCCATAAGACTCAAGATCCCGACAGGCAAGCAAACTGGCAAACCCGGAAGGGGATGGTCGTTCCAGGACCCGCTGCTGCGCGCCGCCCTGGTGGTTTTCCTCGTCCTGGCCAGTGTGGGTGGAGCGTTCTTCACGTATTACTACGTCAAGTTTGGCCGGATGATCGACGAGCGCTTCAAGGGCCCGGTGTTCGCCAACTCCGCCCGCATCTACGCCATCGCGCGCCCCGTCCAGGTGGGCGAGAAAATCGAAGCCAAAGAGATTGCGGTCCAACTGCGCCGCGCCGGGTATGACCAGAACGGCAAATCGCCCATGGGCAGTTACCGCCTGTTTAATGGCGGCATCGAGATCAAGCCTGGCTCCGACTCCTATCACAGCCCGGAGTCGGCCATGATCCGGATTCAAGAGGGCAAGGTTGAAAGCATCACCAGCAAGGCGGGCGATCTGGCGGCCTACGAACTTGAGCCGCAGATGATCACTTCCCTGTTCGACGCCGGGGACCGGTCCAAGCGGCAACTGGTTACCTACGACGAGATTCCGAAGGTGATGGTGAATGCGGTATTGGCCATTGAGGACCGGCGCTTCTTCCAGCACGGCGGGGTCAACTTTTTGCGCCTGGCTGAGGCCACATGGATTGACGTCATTCACGGCCGACATGAGCAGGGCGGCTCCACCATCACCATGCAGCTTTCCCGGAAGTTCTTCCTGACTCCGGAAAAGACAATCAAGCGCAAATTGTCGGAGATGCTGATTGCGGTCGAAATGGAGCAGAAGCTCACCAAGCAGCAGATTTTCGAGTTCTATGCCAATCGGGTCGATCTGGGCCAGCGCGGTTCCTTCACCATCAATGGCTTTGGGCAGGCAGCGCAAGCCTACTTCAACAAGGACCTGAAGGACGTGACCCCGGCAGAAGCGGCGCTGATCGCAGGAATTATCCAGGCACCCAGTTATCTTTCACCCTACCGGCACCCCGAGCGGGCCCTCGAACGGCGCAACTTGGTGCTGGACACCATGGTCGAAACCCATACCCTGACCCAGGCGGAAGCGGAAAAGGCCAAGGCCACGCCGCTGAAGCTGGCGCCGCCCAACGTCGAGGCCAGTGACGCTCCCTACTTTGTCGATCTGCTGCGCGAAACGCTGATCAGCAAGCTCGACGAGCGTCAGATGAACGACCAGGGTTATCGCATTTACTCGACCATTGATCCCGACCTGCAAAAGGCAGCTGCCGCGGCAGTACAGACCGGAATGAAGCTGGTGGACGATCAGGTAACGAAACTGCGCACCCGGCGCAAGAGAATCGGAAAGAACAAGTACGAGACCACCGTTCTCCCTGGACCGCAGGCCCAGGTGGCGATGGTGGTGATGGATCCGCACACGGGTGAAGTTCTGGCCCTGGTGGGTGGCCGCAACTATGGCATCAGCCAGTTGAACCATGCCGTGGCGAAGCGGCCCACTGGATCGATTTTCAAGCCCTTCGTTTACGCCGCCGCCATGAACACGGCGCTGGACGGCGCTAATCCGATATTTACTCCGGCATCGCTGGTACAGGATGCACCCAGCACCTTTGCCTACGGCGACCAGATCTACGAGCCGCGCAACTACAAAGAGGAATACCACGGCGACGTGACCGCGCGTTATGCCCTTGCCATGTCCTTGAACAACGCGACGGTCAAGATGGCGGAAGAAGTGGGCTACGACAAAGTAGCCGACCTGGCCAAAGCGGCTGGAATCGCGTCAGTGAAAGCCACGCCCGCCATGGCGTTGGGGGCTTACGATGCCACACCGCTCGACATGGCGGCAGCCTACACCGTCTTCGCTAACGGCGGGGTACGCATTTCGCCGACCCTGGTCAACTCGGTGCGGAACGCCAACGGCGATATCGTTCTTGATTTCAAACCGGACACGCACCCCGTCCTCGATCCTCGCGTGGCCTATGTCATGACCGACATGATGGAAGGGGTGATGAACTACGGCACGGCATACACGGTACGCCAGCTTGGGTTCACGGCCCCGGCCGCCGGCAAGACGGGAACTTCGCATGACGGCTGGTTTGCCGGCTATACCAGCAACCTGTTGTGCATCGTTTGGGTGGGTTACGACGATTACAGCGATATCCGTTTGAGCGGCGCTCAGACCGCAGCCCCGATTTGGGCAGAGTTCATGAAGAAGGCAGTGACCCTGCCGCAGTATGCCGATGCCAGGGCGTTCGCACAGCCTTCAGGCGTAGTGGATGTGCAACTCGACAAGACCACCAATCTGCTGGCCACGCCCTCCTGCCCGGAAACCTACAGCGTAGCCTTCATCGCGGGCACCGAGCCCAGCGAAACCTGCGATCAGGGAGAGGGAATGCGCGGCTTCTTCTCCCGGGTGTTTGGCTTGGGTGGGGAAAAAGCCCTTCCGCCCCCGCCTCCCGGGGCCCAAACCGGCGCACCGCCCGGAGCCACGAGCACCGCAGCCGAAGATCCCAACAAAAAGAAAAAAGGCTTTTTGGGCAAAATTGCGGGTATCTTTAAGGATGACAAACCGTCTAACGATCCGCCACCCAAACCGGCGGACACGGATGGTAAGGGTCCTCAGTAGACGAGCCCACACCGAGTTGGATCTGTCTTCAGGAGCGGACTTATGGGTCGTCAATATCTGCTTTACCTCCTGGTTGCAACGCTTTCCCCCACCTTCTCCCTGGCTCAGGTGCATCATTTCGCACAGACTCATTCCTCTGAGCAGGTTGAGGTCAGTCCGCCGCCGGTGCGGCGGGCTGAGCCGCCCTCGGCTGACGCCGCCGCTGCTGACCTGGAAGCTCGAGGCGATGCCTTGCGATCCGAGAAGTTCTATCTGGACGCGCTCGACTACTATCGTACGGCGCTGAAAAAACAGCCCGATAGCGCCCGGCTCTACAACAAGATTGGCATCAATGAATTACAGATGGCACGCTTCGGCGATGCCCGCAAGGATTTCCAACGCGCGATCAAGATCGATCGCCAGTTTGCCGATGCTTACAACAATCTGGGAGTAATTTATTATCTGCAAAAAAATTACGGGAAGGCCATCAAGCAGTACGACAAAGCCATCAAGATACGGCAGGATTCAGGGTCGTTTTTCAGTAATTTAGGCGCCGCATATTTCTCCAAGAAGGACTACGTGAAAGCCAGCCTGGCCTACAACCAGGCGCTGCAACTGGACCCCGACATTTTTGAGCGAACGTCGCACACCGGAGTGCTGGCCCAGATGTCGTCGCCGGGCGACCGTGCTCATTTCTACTATGTGCTGGCCAAGCTCTACGCCAAAAGCGGCGTCGCTGACCGCTCCCTGCAGTATCTGCGGCGAGCCATGGAAGAAGGCTATAAGGGGATTGACGACGTCTACAAAGACTCGGAGTTTGCCGGACTACGCAAAGACCCCCGATTTACCGAGCTCATGGCGGCGCGGCCGGTGGCGATTTCGGAATAGATGCTGAATTTACAAACATTTACAAAAACCCGCGAAACTTTCTGTGACGACGGGGTTTAGAGAGATTAATTACTCCTGAAAACAACAGGGTGAGTAAGGAGAAACGGTAGCCCATCGGTCGTCGACCCGAGCACGCCCCAAGCAGACGGCCGGTGGGTTTTTGTTTGCGGTGAGGAGTACTTGGCAGTTGGCAGTGGCAGTTAGCCAATGCCGCCGAACTTCTCGGATTCACAGTCTGCTCAACTCAACCCGCGGCTGGATCGGCTACTTGCCAAGCGCTAAGTATTGTCCCTGATGTACTTCTCCACAGCTTGTTTCCACTTTCCCTGTGCCTTCAGAATAAATTCAATCGCATCGCGCAGCGCCCCATCACCGCCAGCGTGGGGGGTGACATAGTGGGCAGCGTCCTTGACCTCCCGGCGGGCATTGGCGACGGCAACAGAAAGGCCGCAGTTTCGCATTACAGGAAGGTCAATCACATCGTCCCCGACAAAGGCCACTTCGCTGGGGCTGAGCCCTTCCGCCTGCAAGACTTCGTGTAAGGCATTCAACTTGTCCCGAATGCCTTGGTGGACCTGTTCCAGCTTGAGATCGCGGGCGCGCAGCGCCACAGTTTCAGAGTTGCGCCGGGTAATGAGCCCGGCCTTGATGCCGGCGATGCGGGCAATGGAGATGCCGGCGCCGTCCTGAGCGTGGAAGCCTTTGGCTTCAACCACGATTGGCGCTGAGGCCGGGCCGGCGGTGGGAACTGGGAAAAGAAAAAGCTTGCCGTCAGTGAGAACGCCATCTACATCGAAGAGAAGAAGTTTAATTTTTTTGGCACGGGCTTTAGCTGATGATAGTTTTGGCATTGCCCGGATTCTAGCATTCAATCCCGTCTACAACTTATGCGCGGGCGATCCACAAGATGGGAAAGTTACGTCCGAGCTTTTCGAAATCGCGGTCGGAAGTTACCAGGACGGCTTGGTTAAGAAGAGCCAACGCCGCGGTCACGCAGTCCACATAGGGAATCTTGTGAACGACCTTGAGTTCTCCCGCCTTGAGTGCATGATCAAGATTCACAGGAACCAGTTCGATGGGAAAGCGCGAAAGGTCAGCGACCGTCCTCCGCGCAGATTCCTCCCCGCGCTGCTGCCATGAGTGGTAGGAGACTTCTCCCCAGTTCAATACCGACACCAGCAATGGAGTGCGGGTGCGGATGGCGTCTATGAAGAGCTGCTGGATCCGTTCGGCTCCCGGTCCATCTTCCACAAAATCGAGCACCGCGCTGGCGTCCAGCACATAGGTTCTGCTCATCGTGCGCTGCGGTCCTTCTCAATTCGGTGCTCGCGCTCCCGGGCTTCAACCAGCGAGTCCTCACCCTTGAGGCAACCGCGAAGGCTGCGGATAAATTCCTCGCTGACAGGTTCAATGAGCCGATCGCCGTGTTCTCTGTGCACTGGCTTGCCCGCGTAACGAACGTCAAATCCCCGGTCCTGCAAAATAGCGACCGCCTGGTGTGAGTTAGTAGGGTCATTTGGCGGTACACCGGCCGCCAGCAATACCAGCGGCCTGGCTGGAAGCTCCCGCCCATCCACCATCACGGTCCACTTCGGCATTTGCCGCTTCCACCGAAAGCTCTTTGCGGTTCTAGCTATGTCCTGCCGGGTAAGGACTGAAACCTTTTCGCTAGCCATTTTCTCAACCTCTCCATAATTATTACTCATCATATTCGTCATCGTCAAATAGACCACGTGCTCCAAAATTGAAGGCGAATATTTTGCGAAAGTGCCATGTTAGACTATCCGACGATGTTTTCCCCTCCCTCCTCGCTCGCCTGGGCCCACCCGTTGGTTGCGGAGTGGTTTGTGCGGAAATTTGGCACGCCGACCGAACCCCAGGAGCAGGGCTGGCCTCACATCCTGGCTGGACGAACGACCCTCATTTCCGCTCCTACCGGTTCGGGTAAAACTCTGGCTGCGTTTCTGGCCTGCATTGACCGGTTAGTCTGCAAGGCCCTGGCCGGAGATCTGCGTGATCGCACTGAAGTCCTCTATGTCTCGCCGCTGAAGGCGCTAGGCAACGATATTCAGAAGAATCTTGAAGCGCCGTTGAGCGAGATTCTTCGGATGGCAGGCGAGCGCGGGTTGCTGATGCCGGAGATTCGCACTGCGGTCCGTACCGGCGACACGCTTATGCATGAGCGCCGGGCCATGCTGAAGCGGCCACCGCATATTCTGGTGACCACCCCGGAGTCGCTCTACATTCTGCTGACCGCCGAAAAGAGTCGCGCCATTCTGCGCGATGTCGAAACCGTCATCGTTGACGAAATCCACGCCGTGGCCGACGACAAACGCGGGGCCCACCTGGCGCTTTCGCTCGAACGACTTGAGGCTCTGACCCATCGCACGCCGGTTCGCATTGGGCTTTCCGCAACCCAGAAACCCATCGAAGACGTGGCTCACTTTCTGACCGGCAACGGAAGGCCGGCGCCGGTGGTCGTGGATGTTGGACACAAGCGGAAACTCGATCTCGCGGTGGAAGTGCCAGGGTCACCCCTGGGACCGATCACCACCAACGAAATCTGGGACGAGATCTACAACCGACTGGTGGAACTGGTGGAGCAACATCGTTCCACCCTGGTGTTCGTCAATACCCGGCGGCTGGCAGAGCGCATTGCGCACAACCTGGGCGAACGATTGGGCGAGGAAAACGTGGCCGCGCATCATGGCAGCCTGTCGCGCAAGCTGCGCCTCTCCGCGGAACAGAAGCTAAAAGAAGGAAGAGTCAAGGTCCTGATAGCGACGGCATCGCTGGAGCTGGGAATTGATATCGGTACCGTGGACCTGGTGGTGCAGATCAGTTCACCCCGGGCGATCGCGGTCGCGCTGCAGCGGGTCGGCCGTTCCGGCCACTGGCGCGGCGCCGTGCCTAAGGGACGCTTCTTCGCCGGCACGCGCGACGACCTGCTGGAGTGCGCCGCCCTGGTACGGGCCATCCGGCAGGGAGATTTAGACCGGCTGATCATTCCCGATGCTCCTCTGGACATTCTGGCGCAGCA
This sequence comes from Terriglobia bacterium, assembly GCA_963803605.1. GTDB lineage: Bacteria > Acidobacteriota > Terriglobia > Terriglobales > Acidobacteriaceae > JAIQFF01. The sequence continues at coordinate 56,896 of CAWDNG010000011.1, read as the reverse complement.
GATTGTAGCGACCTGCGCGGCCGAGAGCAGCAGCGCCCATGTAGCGCGGGCTATCCGCCCGCGAACGCCGGAACGCGTGCCAGAGGTTGAAGACTCCGACGCGGGACTTTGGGCAAGCAACATAGCGACGGCCGTCGCGGATCGAAGGGAGACTCCTTCCGTCGAGACGCGGGCGGGGCGCCTGCGCCACACAAATCAAGATGTCGAAGACGGTGGCGGCTGGGATGAAGATGACCTCTTCGCCCTGGTCAGGCGAGCTTATCCCTACCGCAATCTCTCTCGCGAAACCTACAACTCGATCCTCGAAATGCTTTCCGAGGGAATTGCATCGCGGCGTGGGCGCTACGGCGCTTACCTTCATCACGACCGCGTGAACCGGAAGTTACGACCGCGGCGAGGCAGCCGCCTGGCGGCCATCACCAGCGGCGGCGCGATTCCAGAGACCGCACTCTTCACCGTGGTCGCGGAACCCGACGGCATTGTGGTTGGCACCCTCGACGAAGACTTTGCGGTGGAAAGTAATGCGGGCGACATCATGCTGCTGGGCAACACCTCGTGGCGCATCCGCCGGGTGGAGGGCAAGTCGGGGCGCGTGCTCGTCGAAGACGCTCACGGCGCACCCCCCAGCGTTCCCTTCTGGCGCGGCGAAGCCCCGGCGCGCACCCAGGAACTTTCCGCGCATGTGGCTGGTCTGCGTAAAGAAATCAGCGATCGCCTGCGCGACACTTCTCCTGTCGGAATTTCACCCAGCCAGCCCACGGTTGCCGAGACCATCGCCTGGTTGAAAGAAGAATGCGGGCTGGACGATTCCGCTGCCGAACAGGCGGTTGAATACGTGTTGCAAGGGCGTGCCGTACTCGGAGACGTTCCCACTCAAGACACGATTATCGCCGAGCGCTTTTTCGACGAAGGCGGCGGAATGCAGCTGATCATCCACGCGCCCTATGGCGGTCGCATCAACAAAGCCTGGGGGCTGGCGCTGCGCAAGCGTTTCTGTCGCAGCTTCAATTTTGAGTTGCAGGCTGCCGCGACCGACAACGGACTCAATATCGCACTGGCTGAGCAGCACAGCTTTCCGCTGGCTGACGTTTTTCACTTTCTCAATTCCGAAACCGTGCAACCGATTCTGGAACAGGCGGCGCTGGCTTCTCCGTTCTTTGGTACGCGCTGGCGCTGGGACGCTAATCGTGCGCTCGCCTTGCTGCGTTTTCAGGGCGGCAAGAAAGTTCCGCCGCAGATCCAGCGCATGCGCTCCGACGATCTGCTGGCCTCAGTATTCCCCGACGTGGCCGCGTGCCAGGAAAATATTGTGGGCGACATCCAGATTCCCGATCATCCCCTGGTGAAAGAGGTGATGAAAGATGTGCTCACTGAAGCCATGGATGTGGACGGGCTGCGGACGCTGCTGAGCGGCATCCAGCAGGGACGAGTCCGTTGCCTGGCGGTGGACACACCGGTGCCGTCGCAATTCTCCCATGAGATTCTGAATGCGAATCCGTATGCCTACCTCGACGACGCGCCGTTGGAAGAGCGGCGGGCCCGAGCGGTGGAGATGCGCCGCATCCTGCCGGAATCGGTCCTGGAAGAGGTCGGCAAACTGGATCAAGCTGCCATCGCGCAGGTGCGGGCAGAAGCCTGGCCCGATGTGCGTGACCCGGATGAGTTGCACGATGTCCTGCACACGCTGATTGCATTCCCGGCCCGTGTGGAGGCGGACGAGTCGCCGGCCCACGCGGAGGCCGCTCCCCTGCTGAGTTTGATCGGCTCTAATGGAGGTGGCGAGCACGGCCCAGCTGCGCTCGACGGGACGGCCCACGTTAGCGGCGCAGAGTGGCAGGGAGACTTCAACAGACTGCTGGATCAGGGACGCGCCCTTTGCGCACAGAATGCCGGCATTACTTACTGGTTAGCAGCAGAGAGAGCGAAGACTTTTGCACTGCTCTTTCCCGACGCCAGTTTCGACCGGCCTGTTCCCGAAGTTCAAACCACTGAGCCGTCTTCCGACGATGCTCTACTGGCCCTGGTCACGGGCTGGATGTCGCATCTGGGCCCGGCAACGGCTTCCCAACTTAGCCACATGCTCGGACTTCCTGCGTCTGAAATCAACAAGGCCCTGCTGCGTATGGAAGCCTCCGGCGCATTATTGCGAGGACAGTTCACGGATACTACCTCGCGGGCGGGGGCGCCCGCACCACATGAGCATGCTCCCGAACTGGAGTGGTGCGAGCGGCGCTTGCTGGCGCGCATTCACCGGTTGACGGTGGCCACACTGCGCAAGCAGATTGAGCCAGTCACGGCGGCGCAATTCATGCGCTGGCTTCTGCGCTGGCAGCATGTTGCAGCCGGAGCGCAAGTTCAGGGCGAACGCGCCACCCTTGAAGTGCTGCGCCAGTTACAGGGATTTGAAATTCCCGCCAATGCCTGGGAGCGTCAGATTCTGGGCCGGCGGATTGTTAACTATGATCCCCAGTGGCTCGATCAGCTTTGTCTCACCGGCGCCGTCGGTTGGGGAAGGCTGTCTCCGCATCCCGCCACTCTTGATGACACTGCGGCAGGAAAACGGCGGGTGATTCCGACGAGCGTGGCTCCGATTACATTTTTCGTGCGCGAGGAAGCTGATTGGATGACGCCGCATCGTCCCGACCCGGGGCAGCCCGAGGCGCGCGGTCTCAGCGAAGGCGCGCGCCAGGTGTTGGAATTCTTGCGGCAGCGCGGAGCATCATTCTTCGCCGACATCGTGCGCGGCACGGGACGGCTGAAAGCTGAGGTGGAAACCTCCCTCTGGGAGCTGGTCGCGGGTGGATTAATTACCGCCGATGGGTTCGACAACCTGCGCTCCCTGATCGATCCCAAGCGGCGCGCCGGGCAAGGCAGTGGGCGGGCGGCGCGACCGCGGCATAGTACCGGCCGCTGGGCGCTGCTGTACACAGACCAGGCGGCGGACCGCAATCGCCCGGTGGAAGCAACTTGCTGGATGTTGTTGAAACGCTACGGCATCGTCTTTCGTGATTTGCTGTCCCGCGAGACCAATCTTCCCAAGTGGCGTGAAATGCAAATGGCATTCCGGCGACTGGAAGATCGCGGCGAGATTCGAGGCGGCCGCTTCGTGGACGGCTTTCTCGGCGAACAATTTGCCCTGCCGGTGGCGGTCGAGTCGTTGCGGGCCACGCGCAAGATGCCGCTCACCGGGGAAACCCTAGTCTTGTCGGCCGCCGATCCCCTGAATCTGGTGGGAATCTTGCTGCCGGGAGAACGGGTCCCTGCCATCTCGGGGAAAACTGTGACCTTTCACGATGGCGTAGCTACGCATGAAGCAATCGATTCCCGGCGTTTGAGCGCGATGGGCGAGTGACCTTCGAGTCAGAGTGCGGGATTGAAGAAATCTGAGCTCAGCTCTCGGTTGTCAGTTCTGAGTTCGCAGGGCCTGGGCTGAAAGAGCGGTCGGGAACCCGATGAGGGGGTCCCTCGGACTCCCGACCAGCGTATCTCCGGCGGAACTTCTGAAAGCGCTTCCCCCGTCGCTTTTTGCCGGCCAACGCTGTCTGCCTAAGAGCACGTTGTCGGCCATGGCCATGAATTTGCGAACGACTGCACTGTATATTGTAAGTCGTTATTTATCTTAATATTACACATGGATTGAGGATACGGCTTGGGATCGGGATCGAAAAACGCCCTATCCAGACGGATAGTATGCCTATCTGTTCGGATAGTGGAACAAGATGGGTAGCCATATTCCGAAAGAAAGAAAAATGTGTTACACCCTAGGCCGCAAATGAGGTGACTGAACGGTGAGGCCAAGACTTCAGGCAGCTGCGGGCCCCTTGGCAGATTCGGTATATTTTCTGACCGAAGGGGAAATCCGGATCGGCAGAGATCCTTCTAACTCGTTGGCGATCAGCGACCTTTCGCTTTCACGACGCCATTGTGTGCTCATCCGGGAGCAGGATACTTACAAGCTTCGCGATCTTGAGAGCCGCAATGGAACGTTCGTCAATGGCGGCGTGGTGTCGGAAAAGCGTCTGAACCACGGCGACCAAATCTCTGTGGGAGAGTCGGTTCTTGTCTTTCTGACGAAAGAAGATACGGATGCGGCCGCCCCCGAGGCTGTGGAATTCGACGATTGCCTGACCCAGGCGACGGCCCACATCCGGCCCCAGGATGTTCTCTATCTTCAGCCGGAGCGCCTGCTGAAAGAGCTTCCCTCAACTTCGCGGCTGGGACGGAATCTCAACGTGCTGCTTAAAATCAGCCGCGTAGTGCACTCAATTTCAGACTTTGACCTGCTGCAGGAAAAAATCCTGGAGTTGATCTTTGAAGTGGTGCCGGCCGAACGCGGCGCAATCCTGCTGGATGGCAAGGGCAACCAGAAGTTTTCTTCGCTCTTCGGTTATCCGGCAAAACGAGGCGAACCAGTCCGGGTGAGCCGGACCATCACCACCCAGGTGATGGACCAGGGAGTGGCGATTCTGGGAGCGGACGTACCCGCCAGCGGCAGCTTGAGCGAGGTAGAAAGCCTGGTTAGTTTTCGCGTGCGCTCGTTGCTGTGTGTACCCCTTACTGTCTTTCAGAAGGTGGTGGGGTGCATTTACCTGGACACAACCAGGCCCGGCACTCGCTTTGACCGGGACCAACTGGAACTCGTCGCCAGTATTGCCGGCATCTCGGCGGTGGCGCTGGAAAACTCGCGACGGCTGCTGTGGCTGGAACAGGAAAATCTTCGCCTGGCTGCGGAGATGAATTTGCAGCACAACATGGTCGGCGAAAGCCCTGCGATGAAGGAGGTCTACCGTTTCCTGTCGCGCGCGGCGCCAACCGACGCGACGGTCCTGATAGGCGGAGAAAGCGGAACGGGGAAGGAACTGGTGGCGCGGGCCATTCATCGCAACAGCCCACGCGCAGGCCGACCCTTTGTCACCATCAATTGCGCCGCCATTCCGGAGGGCCTGCTGGAGAGCGAGCTCTTCGGATACGAGAGAGGAGCCTTCACCGGCGCTGCAACTCAAAAGAAAGGCCGCCTGGAGTTGGCCGACGGGGGCGTTGTGTTTCTGGACGAGATCGGGGAACTGGCCCCGGCTTTGCAAGTCAAGTTGTTGCGTGTGCTGCAGGAGCGCGAACTCGAACGCCTGGGCGGCTCGCGCCCGATCTCAATAGACATCCGCCTGATCGCGGCCACCAATAAGGACCTGGCGGCGGCGGTGAAGGCCCGGACATTTCGCGAGGACCTTTACTACCGGCTGAACGTCGTATCCCTGGTGGTGCCTGCGCTGCGCGATCGTCTGGACGACATTCCCATCCTGGCGGAATATTTTGTCGCCAAGTTCGCCGCCAAGTGCAAAGTCAAGGCCAAGAAGTTTTCTCCCGAGGCCATGGCGGCGCTGATGAACTACGATTGGCCGGGCAACGTACGCGAACTGGAAAACGCCATCGAACGGGCCCTGGTTTTGGGCGTGTCGGAATCCATCCGTCCGGAAGATCTTCCGGAATCAGTTCTGGAGAAAGATCCCGCCCCGGGCACGCACGAGGCTAAGTATCACATGGCGGTCACGCAATTGAAGAAACATCTCATTCTCACCGCCCTGGAGGAGACCAAAGGCAACTACACCGAGGCCGCTCGAACTCTGGGAGTACACGCCAACTACCTGCACCGGCTAGTCAGAAACCTGAACCTGCGACCGTCGATTCGCTCCTTCCCGGTGATACGGGGCGGCACAGGGAGAGCAGCCGACGGCCGAATGTGAAAACTCCCCCCTATCCCACACGGGAAAAGCAGGGTTGCGTATCGAGCCTTAAGGAAGTTTGAGGGTGGGCAGGGTTGCCGGATTCAGATAGACGCCCTGCCAGCGTACCGCAAAATGGAGATGCGGTCCGGTGGCCCGGCCCGTGCCTCCACTGCGCCCAATCTCCTGTCCCGCGGCTACCCGTTCGCCCTGCTTTACCTTGATTTCTGAAAGATGGAGGTAAAGCGTGAGCAGTCCCTGCCCGTGATCAAGGACCACGCAGTTTCCTTCGAAATATAAAGGGCCCGCCAGCAGAACGATTCCCGCATTGGCCGCGGAAACCGGTGTGCCAGTCGGGACGCCATAGTCGAGTCCCTGGTGCATGCTTTGAACCTTGCCGTTAAACGTCCGCCGGGTCCCGAAAGCATCGGAGACCGGTGCGACGACGGGCACAAGAAACTTTCCTGACCACTCCCGATCCGGGTTGGTGTGTTGAAACACATCCTGCTTGATCGTCTTGTCCTGATGAATGCGCTCCAGCTCCGCCGGGTTGGGTTCGGTGAACCGTTTGGCCACGGCCACCTTGATGCTGGGATATTTCGCGGCCCGGACCATAATTTTTCGGGTAAAGGAAATGGCAGATCCACCCGAGGTTGTTCCGCTTAGTTCGAGAACGTAGGTGCCAGGACGAGTTTCGAGACTGACTCCCGCGATCCCGTACCAGGCTTTACTGACCGCGTCATAGCTGAACCAGACTTGATGCCCCAGCCATTTGGCCGAGAGCTGTGACAGGCGCACCGGCGGCGCAACATCAAACGCAATCGGAGCACCGTTCACCAGTAGTGCCGGCTGCCAGCGAACGGCCCAGGGCTTGGCGACTCCAGTCTTCGCCCCTGCCACAGCGGGCGCAGCGCTGGCTTCGGAGGTGGCGAGCCGAGGCACGGCAAGCATAATCACGAACATCAGCAGGCCGCAGCGATAGCTGGAAGAGGACCGCAAATTGGAACACTCCACTTATCAGCCTAGCATCCCTGCCGTAGTTCGAGAGTCGTAATCCGTGGCGGATGAAACCCGGCGTTAAACCGCTACTGTCGATTCGGAATGAAGTCTAGCTGGACCTCGGTAGTCGTGGGGCGGTCTGCGGGCACATATTTCCATTGTTTTACCGCCAGCGTGGCTGCGTCCACCAGAATCGGATTGCCGCCAATGGGCGAGATTTTTCCTACCGAACCATTGGGACTGATCGAAATGGACAAACGCACCACCCCACCAATCGCGTTCTGTTTCAATTCACGGGGATATTTGGGAGCCACTTTGTAAACCAGTTTACGCACCGTGGGTGTGTTTTGGGCCTCGAGAGAAGCAGGTGAAAGCAATACCAGCATGACCAGGCCAAGCGCAGCGCACGCGCCGCGCATTGACCACGAGGTCTTTGATGAGGGTACAAACATGAAAAATCCACACTCGACCTTGCAAGACTAGGAAATTTGGTCACCCCGGCGCAAGTTACGGATGTAACGGAACCGGCGTGGGTCGGACACTCCTGTCCGACGCCTTTGACCTTCGGTTTGGTCTTGCGAGCTTGCCCTAGGAGCGATAGGGAAATCTCAGGTTCCTCAAACCAACTTCAAAGGCGTCGGGCAAGAGTGTCTGACCCACACACGACACTACTTCCCGCTGCGAGTAGTGCTTTTCTGCTATTGCTCCGGGCGGGACTTACTTCTACAGTGCTGCGAAATCTTCGATCGCATGGGCTGAAAATCTCATGCGAATCCCTTTGCAAGAACGCGTGCGACACGCCTGATGAAGGAGTCTGCAATGAGACTGAGAGTTAAAGTGTATGTAAGCGCGGCTATCTTGCTGGTGGGGACTGCGGAACTCGTGGGACAGCACACCCAGACCGCCGTGGCGCAACCATCAGGTTCAACGCAACAGGCTGCGGCCTCTGCCCCGGCAGACCCTGCGCCAGCACCGAGGCCACCGCAAGCGGCGCATCCCCCGGCAGCCCAGCCCCAAAAGCACAAGCTCGGTCCATTTGAGATTACGATCAACTGGCGCACTCGTGCGGAAGGTTGGAACTGGTTCGAAGCTCCCACCGGAAACAGCGATTACCCCTTGTGGCATTCGTTGCTGCGCATTGGCATCGGCCAGACCAGGGAAAAACTCGATTGGTTCGCCGAAATGGAGCAGCCGTCCATTCTTGGGCTCCCGAACGATGCCGTAGTGGCGGGCCCCGCAGGCCAACTCGGCTTGGGTGGGTCCTACTATGTGGCCAACAACAACGAGTCCAACAACGCCAGCATATTTCTGAAACAGGCATTTGTGGACTTCAAGCATCTCGGACCGGCGCGAGTGAAGCTAGGGCGATTCGAGTATTTTGACGGCACCGAAGTCAAGCCCAAAGACCCGGTGCTCGCAGCCGTAGTGCAGAGCCGGATCGCGCATCGCCTGATTTCCAACTTCGGATTCACCGCGGTGCAGCGAACCTTTGACGGCGGCCAGTTTTCTTTGAATTCGGGAAAAAACAATCTCACCTTTTTCAGCGCCCGGCCGACCGCGGGAATTCTCCAAACCGATGGCATGCCCGAGCTGGACATCGAGGTTTACTACGGCGCCTTTACCCGGTCGATCAATACGCCGCACGGCGAAGCGCAACTCCGCGTCTTCGGCCTGGGCTACGTCGATGACCGCACCACCATACTGAAGACCGACAACCGTCCGGTGCCGGTGCGCACGGCCGACGTGGACAAGGTTCAACTGGCTACGTTCGGCGCCAACTACGCGCAGGTGATCAACACTACGAACGCCGGCAAGTTTGATTTCCTGGTGTGGGGCGTTTACCAGGGCGGCTCGTGGGGCGCGCTCAACCAACGCGCAAGCGCTTTCGTGGGTGAACTCGGCTGGCAACCCGCCGTGAAGCGCCTCAAGCCCTGGCTCAGCGCTGGCTTTTCTTATGGCAGCGGTGATGGAAATCCCAATGACTCGACCCACGGAACTTTTTTCCAGGTCTTGACCACACCCCGCCAGTACGCGCGCTTTCCCTTCTATAACATGATGAATAATGAGGATTTCTACGTCACCCTGAACCTGAAGCCAGCCTCGAAACTGGCGTTGCGCTCCGAAGGGCACGCCCTCCGGCTGGCCAACTCGGCCGATTTCTGGTATCTGGGTGGAGGCGCATTTCAACCCCAGACTTTCGGATACACCGGCCGTCCCAGCAACGATTTCAGTGGCCTGGCCAACGTATTGGACATCAGCGCCGACTACCAGATCACACGCTCGTTCAGCACAAGCCTGTACTATGGCCACGCCTGGGGTAAGACCGTGATTGCCAAGATCTATCCCAAGGACCCGAACGGGCAGTTTGCCTACCTGGAGACCAACTTTCACTTTTAGGACAGGTGGCTAGAACTGGACGCCGGCGGGATAATATATTTCAACTATTGACCCCAGGTGGACAAGATGTGATCGTGGTCACATTTTTGCGGTAAGTTCAAGGTTGCAAGGAGGATGGTCATGGCAGTTTCGAACCCTGTGCTTCCCCGTATCCATACTGCCCCCGCCGCCAATGCCAGCTTTTACGAGAAACTGAATAGCCGTTGGCACGAGCGCGCCCTGCAGGCCTTCATGTTTATCGTGCTGGCGCACTGGGGCGAGCACCTCGCCCAGGCTTACCAGATTTATGTAATGGGGTGGCCGCGGCCCAAGGCCAATGGCATTCTTGGTCTGTGGTATCCCTGGCTGATCAAGTCCGAAGCCTTGCACTACGGTTACGCCATCGTGATGCTTATAGGAATTTGGGTTCTGCGCAAGGGATTCACCGGCAGGTCGCACACCTGGTGGACGGTGGCCCTGATCATCCAGTTCTGGCATCACATTGAGCATTTCCTGCTGATCTGGCAGGCTACGGCGCACCACAATTTCTGGGGAAAGCCGGTGCCCTTTAGTGTTTTGCAACTGGTGATTCCGCGCGTGGAACTGCACCTCTTCTACAACTCGGTCGTGTTCATTCCCATGGTCATCGCCATGTACTATCACATGTTCCCGTCGGAGGCCGAGGAGAAGGAAATGGTGTGCTCCTGCGCCTGGAACAGCAAGCCGTCAATGCAACCTGCCTGATTCGACGGTGTTAGAGTACGGGGAAATCGCAATTCGCCTTCCGATGGAGCGGGCGACTGGTTCGCCCGCTCCACCAAAAATGTCGGAAGCTTCTGCTCTAAGCCCGCACTGCAACTTTGCTCATGACTGCCCGTTCCCTGGCCTTTGGCATGGTCACTGAAGTTCCGCCCTTTTCATTTCTCCATTCCGGGTTCGATGTTATCTTTGTGGCACATTCATGGACATTCTCACGCAGCTTTTTGAGCAGCATTTCCACGCCCCCGCCGCGGAGATCACGCCGCTCCAGGGAAAGCTGGGCGGTTCCGGGCGTAAGATCATCCGGCTGGCCGGCGGGCAGTTCAGCGCCATCGGCATTCTGTATGAGGTGCGTGAAGAGAATGTGGCCTTCCTCGAATTCTCGCGGCATTTTCGACGGCATGGACTGCCGGTGCCGGAAATTTACGGGGAAGATCTAAGCCAGGGCGCCTACCTGGAAGAAGACCTGGGCAGCACAACCCTGTTTGAGTTTCTAACCAAGAATCGCAACGGCGAGAGCATTGCGCCGCAAGCGGTCGAGGCATACGGCAAGGTCATCGCGGTGCTGCCCCGCTTTCAGGTCGAGGCGGGGCGAGATCTGAATTACAAGGTGTGCTATCCGCGGGGCAGCTTCGATCGCCAGTCCATCGCCTGGGACTTGAATTATTTCAAATACTATTTCCTGCGCCTGGCTGGCATTCCTTTCAACGAACAGGCGCTGGAAGATGATTTCAGCCGGCTCACGAAGTTCCTGTTGAGCGCCGGACACGACTACTTTCTGTACCGCGATTTCCAGTCGCGCAACATCATGTTGCGCGAGGGCCAGCCCTTCTTCCTGGATTACCAGGGCGGGCGCAAGGGAGCGCTGCAATACGATGTGGCTTCTCTTTTGTATGACGCCAAGGCCGATTTGCCGCCCGACCTGCGCCGGCAATTACTCGATCACTATCTCGATACGCTTGCCGGTTTCGTCAAAGTGGAGCGTGAAGCGTTCATGCAGCACTACTACGCCTACGTGTATGTCCGTATCATGCAGGCGCTGGGAGCGTATGGCTTCCGCGGCTTTTATGAGCGCAAAGTTCATTTTCTGCAGAGCGTGCCTTATGCGCTGAAGAATTTGCGCTGGCTGCTGCACAACGTCACCTTACCCATTGCGCTGCCCACGCTGTTGGGCGCGTTCCACAGCATACTGGGATCGGAAAAGCTGCAGGCCCTGGCTTCCGACGCCGACAGTCTGGTAGTAAGGATTTTTAGTTTTTCGTTTCACCGCGGCTGGCCCAAGGATGAAAGCGGGAATGGCGGCGGATTCGTCTTCGATGGCCGCAGCCTGCCCAATCCCGGCCGCGAAGAGCAGTTCAAGGCCCTCACCGGAAAAGACGCGCCGGTCATGGATTACCTGAATCAGCAGGACAGCGTGCATCAATTTCTGGCCAGCGTGCTTTCGCTGGTGGATGCCAGCGTCGCCGAATACCAGCGGCGAGGCTTCAAGAACCTGATGGTATCGTTTGGCTGCACCGGCGGGCAGCATCGCTCCGTCTATCTGGCGGAGCAACTGGCCAAGCGCTTGCGCGGCCGAAATGGAGTGGAAGTATTGTTGCGGCACCGCGAACTGGAGACGCTCGGACAATGAAGGCGATGGTCCTGGCTGCCGGGCTCGGCACCCGCCTCCGACCACTCACCGATGACCGCCCCAAAGCGCTGGTGGAAGTTGCCGGCCGCAGTTTGCTCGAAATCACCCTGACCCGCTTGCGTTCTTTTGACATCCGCGAAGTCATCATCAACGTTCATCACTTTGCCGACATGGTTCTGGACTATCTGAAAGCCCATGACAATTTCGGCATGCGCATTGAGGTCTCTCGTGAAGATGTGTTGCTCGATACCGGCGGGGGTTTGAAAAAGGCGGGACATTTTTTTCTGGAAGATTCCCGTACTTCGGATGAGCCGTTCCTGTTGCACAACGTCGATGTCATCAGCACCATTGACTTGCGACGCATGGCGCAATTTCATACCGATCGCCAGGCTCTCGCCACGCTGGCGGTGCAAGACCGCAAGACCTCCCGCTATTTGCTGTTTGACGACCAGCTCCAGCTTTGTGGCCGCCGCTCGGGGCGCGATGGGGAAACCGAGCTGGTTCGCTCCTCGAAGCAGATCGAGGCCCTGGCTTTTGGTGGGATCCACGTTATTTCGCCTCGCCTCATTCCCATGCTGGCGGAGGAGCGAATTTTCTCCATCATCGTCACTTATCTGCGTCTGGCCGGCCAGAGCGAAAAAATACTGGGGTTTCGATCTGACGAATACTACTGGCGTGACCTGGGCAGGCCCGACGATTTGCAGCAGGCCGTGAGGGACATGACGCGGTGGAGCGTTTTCTGAGTTTCTGGTTTCCCGTTACTGAGTTTCTAGTGGTGAACAATAAACCAGAAACTAGAAACTCGACTGGATCGTTTGACGGCGTCCAACGCGCTGCGGTCTCGCCGATAGGCGTACTGTTCCGGCTGCAGATCGGCCTCGAAGACAGGTTCGAGAACCAGAACTGCTGCCATTTCCGCCGTCCGATCCCGGATAGCGGGCACTCCTAACGGCCGCTGCTTCTTCCCGTCCGGCTTCGGTATGAAAACCCGCCGCACGGGTAGTGGTTGATAGGTTCGACTCTTCAGCTCTTGCGCCAGTTCGTCCAACCATCGCTCGACTCCATACGCCTCGATGTCCTCGAACCTCTGACTATCTACTCCTGCTGCTCCGCCGTTGGCTCGGCAGCATTCATAGGCGAAAGCCAGAACGTCCTTCCGGTACACCTTGTCGTACAGGGCATAGAAACGAAAGCTGGGCGATTCCTTCGCTTTCGCGTGCAACGCCGTCTGCAACTTCTGAACACTTGCGGGGGTTGCTAGACTCATCGTCAATCCCTCAGTCTTCGCCGCTTCTTGCGTTTCCTTCAACCGAGGCCCCTTCCCTCCACCGCCATTACCCGGTTTCAACGGTACTGCGAGCCTCTTCGTCACCCCAAACGGCCCGGCCTGGCTCTCGCGAGTTGCCAGTTGATCCTGAGTGCGATCACCGCTGGGGCTTCCCGTGTTGCGTCTGGTCCCCTGTGTCTGCATGCCGTCGCCACTACCCCGGCAAGACCGATGGAACCGATTCGCTCATAACTGCTCCATCGAGATCGGCCTTCCCCAGATAACAGTTGGGTCGGCTCCTGCATTATCAGTTTCGTGGCCTGCTCAGCGTTCACTCGCCTTACAACCTGCAGACTCGCCAAGTCGCCTTATGCGACCCTCTACACCGGAGGCTCCGGCGGCTTTGTTGCCTCTACCGCCGCTCCGATTGCTACCGGGTGGAGCGATCCAGTTCCCGGGCGGGTCTTTCCTCCCGCTGTGGACCAACGCCTTTCACGGCGCACTGTAAACGCCTTACAACATCAGTTCTGCAACCAGCCCGGCAGGGTTGCCCCGAGGGGTTGTTGGTGTAATGGCGAAATACGACAGGTCACCCACTGGTAGATGTTTCCGCCGTCCCGCCCAGTTTTGCTAGTTTCCGCTGTTGAGGAACGCTGCTGTAATGAGATTCCCGCACTTAATTAGGAACTCGGATTTCGCAAGAGAGCCGAGTGGTGTCCTAAACCGCAAATTTACTGGACGAGCAAGGAGAAATTCATGAATCTGAGCACTGAAGAACGCGAAGAAGTGGTGACCGAATTGAAGCGTTTCGCTAGCGACCTAAACCTCACCGACGATCAAAAGGAAAAGCTTCACGTCGCTCTCACGGAAGCAAGAGAAAAGATCGCAGAGTACATGCAACAGAATCCCAACACGACCAAAGCCGACGTCATCAGCAAGGTTGTTGCAAATCGCGACGCGATTCGTCAGCGGGTCGTCAGCTTCCTTAGTCCCGAGCAGCTGAAGAAGTGGGACGCCGAAAAAGCCAAGGCCAAGGACTTCCTGGGCCAGAAGATCGCAGCCTAAGGATTCATGTTGTACTGAAATTGTTACACCTGGGTGGCCGACAATCGTCACTGCCGGCCACCAATCCTATTCTTGCAGTTGGGTTGGCAGGCCACAGGAGTAACAATGCCTGGAGGTCTGCCTCCTTGAAATCGGGCAGTATATGGGATCCGCCGGGCGTCGCGGTCAACCCAAGGCGCATCCGAGCCTTGCGCGAACGGCTCCAGCTATTTGCGCGACGAACCCAGTCCAAGAATGCCGGCGACGCGCATTTTTCCGCCCGAGATTAGCAAACTTTGATCGTTGATCCGGAGAGAGACTTCCAGCTATGGGTTCGCGACGCGCTTTTGCCGCATTGGGGTTGTCTGTCAGTTTCGTTTTCAGCCTGGCGGGTTGTGGAGGGGGGAGCAGGTCTTCTGAGCCTGCTACACCTGCGCTGACGCCTCCCGCGATCAGGGCTCATCCCGAGAGCAAGACGGTACTGATCGGCGAGACTGCGACGTTCTCGGCAACAGCGACGGGCACAGCTCCCTTGAGCTATCAGTGGCAGAAGAACGGCACTGCGATTTCAGGCGCGACCGCGTCCAGTTACACCACCCCTCCGGCAACCTCGACGGACAACGGTGGCCAGTTCCGAGTGGTGGTGAGCAATTCTCTGGGAACCGCGACCAGCAATCCAGCGACGCTGACCGTGAGCGCCTCTGTCGCACCGGTGACGCCTCCCGCGATAGTGGCTCATCCCGAGAGCAAGACGGTACTGGTCGGCGAGACTGCGACGTTCTCGGCAACAGCGACGGGCACAGCTCCCTTGAGCTATCAGTGGCAGAAGAACGGCACTGCGATTTCAGGCGCGACCGCGTCCAGTTACACCACCCCTCCGGCTACCTCGACGGACAACGGTGGCCAGTTCCGGGTGGTGGTAAGCAATTCCGCGGGCAGTGCTACCAGCGATCTGGCAACCTTGACCGTGAGCAGCACGCCCCCGCCTCCGGCCCCGAACGTGGTTGACGTGGTGACCTATCACAACGACATTGCCCGCACCGGACAGAACTTGAAAGAGACGATTCTGACCACTGCGAATGTCAACTCCAGCACCTTCGGCAAACTCCGCTCCCTCGCAGTGGATGGAAAAGTCGATGCCCAGCCGCTCTACCTGTCCAACCTCTCGAACATCGCGGGCGGGACCCACAATGTGCTGTATGTCGCGACCGAACATGGCAGCGTCTATGCCTTTGATCCCGATTCCGGTACCCAGCTGTGGAAGATTTCGACTCTGGGCCCAGGGGAAAGCACCAGCGACACCCGAGGATGCGACCAGATCAATCCAGAGATTGGGATCACGGCCACACCCGTGATTGACCGCCAGGCGGGCACGCACGGTGTGATCTATGTCGTGGCCATGTCAAAATCCGGGTCAACTTACTTCCAGCGCCTGCACGCGCTAGACATCACTACCGGTGCGGAGATGTTCGGCGGACCGAAATTGATCAAGGCTTCTTTCCCGGGGACGGGAGACAATAGCAGCAATGGCCGGGTGGTCTTCGATCCGGCGCAATATAAAGACCGGGCGGCGCTGCTTCTGCTGAACGGCGTGGTGTACACCACCTGGGCGTCGCACTGCGACATCCGTCCCTACACCGGATGGATCATGGGATACAACCAGACCACGCTGGCGCAGACTACTGTTCTCAACGTCGTTCCCAACGGCAGCGAAGGCGCCATTTGGATGGCGGATACCGGGCCAGCCGCGGACAGCGGGGGAAACATCTATCTCCTCGATGCCAACGGCGATTTCGGTACCACGCTTGACGCCAGCGGATTTCCTAGCAATGGTAACTACGGCAATGCCTTCCTGAAGATTTCAACATCAGGTGGATTGTCGGTGGCGGACTACTTCGAGATGCACAATCAACAGCAGGAGAACGACTCCGACGCCGATCTGGGCTCCGGCGGTGCGCTGGTGCTGCCCGATCTCACCGATGGCAGCGGGAACGTGCGGCATCTGGCCGTGGGCGCAGGTAAAGACGGCCACATCTACGTGGTCAACCGGGATGCGATGGGCAAGTTCAACGCCAGCAGCAACAACATTTACCAGGACCTCACCGGGGTATTGGGCGGCGGCGTTTTCGGCATGCCCGCGTATTTCAACGGAACGCTCTACTACGGCGCGGTCGGAGACGCGATTAAAGCGTTCAAGATCACCAATGCGCAATTCGGGAGCGGTCTAGCCTTCCAGACCAGCAACACGTTCCGCTATCCGGGGACGACACCCAGCATTTCTGCGAACGGTACCAGCAACGCCATCGTTTGGGCGGCGGAAAACAACAGTACTGCCGTGCTGCACGCCTACGAGGCCAGCAACTTGCATGAGCTCTACAACAGCGACCAAGCCAGCGGCAGCCGCGATCAGTTCGGAGCCGGTAACAAGTTCATCGCTCCCATGATCGTGAATGGCACGGTATACGTGGGGACGACCAATAGCGTGGGTGTGTTCGGGCTGCTGCCGTAAGTTGCTATTCGCTGGATGTCCTCCAGAGGAAGCGACGAAAGGTTGCCTGTCGATTGTCCAGGGGCTACCCCGCCCTAGGCCCCGTGTACATGTACTTGGTCGCGTGTGGAGAAAAAAATTTGAAAATCCGGCCTAAGTTCGTGTCATTTCGATTCTGACGTACTTTCTCCGGTATCGGGCGCTCGTATTCGCCCCCTACATTGAAATGTCCGGCTGGATTCCAAATGAGGTTGGCTGCCGGTTGCGACCTCCGGAGGCGAAGGCTCGCCACGGTTGGTTTCGGCAATAGCCTGCAATCACTTCATCGGATGTTGCTCGCTTGCGACGAATGTGAGGCCCTCGGACGCGAAGCGGCGCAAGAGGCGACTTGACACTAAAGACTGGAGAGAAGCACAGTCCAAGGAAAAACAACTAATCACAGAGGCGTCCGAAGGAAAGCTGACGCACAACTCCACTACTCTCGCCCGCTTGCCCTTCGCACAGGCAGCGGATGAGTACAAGAGCGCCCGGAAACTGGAGTTGGCGCCCGCCAGCCAAGCGAAGGAAAAGCAACTCTTGGTGCAATTGCGGGCCTACTTCAAGCAGGAACCGCTCAAGGCTATCACCGTAAAACGCATTACCGATTACCGGACCTGGAGGGCGGAACAGGAAATTGGTCCCGCTACGCTCAACGCAGAGTTGGGCATCCTACGTCGCATCCTTAAGCGAGCGAAGCTTTGGGCACGTGTTGCTGACGATATAAGGCCACTCAAAGAGCCGAGCAGCATCGGACGTGCCATCACTGAGGAAGAGAAGCAGCGACTTCTCAAGACGGCCGCAATGCAGCCGGAGTGGGAAACGGCTTACCATGAACCGCGGCAAGTGGGTTTTCGAGGGCTGCATGGTGGGGGAGCAGCCCTCCTTTCAATATCTAAGTTGGCGAGTACAAGTTGTCAAACGTTTGGCGAAACGCGCAACGTGTCGTTTGTCTAGGAGCTCCGCGCACCTGCCTTGGGCGCATAAAAACCCGCTCTAAACGCTCTTCTCGTTCCGACCACTTCTCGAAAAAACAATAACTCGGGGAGTCTGCTCTTCGCTCAAGCACAGCTCCGGTGCCATAAACGGAAGGGGTTCTGACACAGTTTCCGTACAGCAGCGAATGCTCTCGCAGGAACGAGCTTTCGAGACAGAAGCGATCGGCTCGACGGGGTTTCGGCCAAGATGACAACCTGCTGCAATGAACTTCCTAGTTGCAGCAATGTCGCTTGCGAGGTCGCATAGCACTGCATGTGAACTTGGCTGCCGACTTATGGCTGGCGAGAATTGCAGACATATCGGACTCGAACCCGCGGTCCCGTGACAGGGCAACAATGAGATGTAACTGATTGATATCAAACGGTGTCGGCGGACATCGTTTGGTGCAAAATGATACTGGACGGCATCTGTTATCGTCCCCTTAACGTCCCCGGAATTGAAGCGCCCAAATTCAATCTCAAGGTAGGTCCGCCACTGTGGCTGACTGTCGTAAGCACTCTGAAACGATCCGCATAGTTGGTCGACAGCTCGTCATAGCTATCGTTATTGCTAAGACGAATTGAGTCTATATGATTTAGGCGGCTTTCGGATCATGGGCTCTGCTCTCTTCACCTTCGTCGGGATTGTGCCAGCCGCCCACGTCGAGAGCCAGGTGGTCCGCCTCACGCGGTCCCCATGAGCCTGGTTCATATGAATGCAGGACTGTGTCATTGGCGAGTATGGGATCGACAATCGCCCACGCAGCTTCCACCGCATCTTCACGAACGAACAGCATGCCGTCTCCATGCATAGCATCTCCCAGGAGACGCTCATAGGCATCCACCTCGTCCGCGGTGGGCTCCTCGACTACTGAAAGATGCGCGGGCTTGGAGACAAGTTCTTCGCCGGGTCGCTTCACTCGGGCACTAACTAAGGCTAAACGAAATTTCTCCTGGACCGAGACGGAAGCGGAAAAGATTGCTCGACTCGTCCCCCAAAATGTCGAGCGGAGGCTTTCTGAGTTTAACCAGTACTTCCGTCGTTGTACCTGGCAAGCATTTCCCGGCGCGAATCAGGAACGGGACACCTGACCAACGCCATGACTGAACCTCCAGGCGCACGGCTGCAAACGTCTCTACGTTGGATTCAGGTGCGACTCCCTTCTCCTTCTTGTATCCATTGAACTGGCCTCGCACCAGGTGCTTTGGGTCCAGCGGTGGAATAGTGCGGAATACTTTGATTTGTTCATCGCGGATAGCGTCGCAATGCAGCCCAGTGGGAGGCTCCATGGCCAGAAAAGCTACGACCTGAAGCATGTGGTTCTCGACGACATCGCGGATCGCCCCGGTGGCGTCGTAAAACTGACCCCGCCCCTCGATGCCGAACTTTTCAGCCATCGTGATCTGCACACTCTCGATGTAATTCCGATTCCAGATCGGCTCCAGAAAACTATTGGCGAAGCGAAAGAACAGAAGGTTGAGGACCGCCTCTTTGCCGAGGTAGTGGTCGATGCGAAAGATTCTCGATTCGGGGAGCACCCCATGAAGTGCGGCGTTCAGCTGCTCTGCGGAAGCAAGGTCGTGTCCAAACGGCTTCTCGACAATGACACGCGAATTCTTGATGCAACTTGATTTTGCGAGAGATTTCACGACACTTGTAAAGAGATTGGGTGGAATTGCAAGATAGTGCGCCGGGCGACTGGCTGAGCCAAGCGTTTTTTTCAGCAGGTCGAAGGTTCCAGCTTTCTCGTAATCGCCGCCGACGTAGCGAAGCAACTTCAGCAGCTTGGCCAAGGCTTCTTGATCGACCTCGCCTCCTTGTTGCTGGATGCTGTCGCGCACCCGCTCTTTGAGATGTTCGTTTGTGCGTCCGGCCCTGGCAACGCCGATCACGGGCACATCCAGTCGGCCGTGCTGGACCATATGATAGAGAGCAGGAAATATCTTCTTGTGAGCCAAGTCCCCCATGGCTCCGAATAGAACCAGAGCATCGGCTGGCGCTGTATCTTCCGCGCTCTTTTCTGTTGCGCATCTTTGTCTGAGATCCGGCATGAACGTCTCCTAGTGCTGAATGGATCGACTCGCGTCGCTCAAACCTAGCTTCCTAGCGTTCGGTCCAGATTGAAAGCAGCGCTGATCAGTGCTAAGTGTGTAAAAGCCTGCGGGAAGTTGCCCAGAGCCTCGCCTTGCGGCCCGGTTTGTTCCGCGTAGAGTCCAAGATGATTGGCATACCCAAGCACTCGTTCAAACAGCAACCTGGCCTGATCCAGTTTTTCGGGGAATGCCACGCCAGCGCGGGTCAGTGCCTCCACCAGCCAGAAGGAGCACATGTTGAAAGTGCCTTCCTCCCCCGGCAGTCCGTCGATCCGGGGTTGAGGCGGATAGCGATATACGAGGCTGTCGCTCAGGAGTCCTCCATCACGCGGATTCTTGAGAATCGCGTCAATGGTCCCGATCATCCGCGGATCGTTCGGAGCCATGAAGAAGACCAGAGGCATGATCAGGAGTGACGCGTCTAGGTCCTCGCTGCCGTAAAACTGCGTAAACGCGTGGCGCTTCTCGTTCCAGCCTTTCGTCACCACTTCTTCATAGATCTTGTCCCGTTCGCGCATCCACTTAGCGCGGTCGGCTGGAAGGGCGCGCTTGTCGGCGAGCCGGAGGCCACGATCCAGAGCAACCCAGTTCATGACTTTTGAGTAGACGAAATGCTCCTGGCGATTACGCATCTCCCAAATGCCGGCATCAGGTAGTTGCCAGTTCTCGCAAATCCACTCAAGACGATTGCGGATCTTCACCCAAATGTCGTATGAGGTGGGACTCACGTACTTGTTGGACAAATAAAACGCGTCCATGAGCTCGCCGTAGATGTCTCCCTGGAACTGCGAAACGGCCGCGTTGCCGATGCGCACCGGAGCGGATCCTCGATAGCCTTCCCAGTGAACCAACGTCTGCTCGGGGAGTTGGTTGTCACCATTGATCGTGAAGACGACTGCGCCGCGCTCCCTCGGGCGGGCGTGCTTGGATGCGTAATCTTCGATCCAGCTCATGAAGGCAGCCGCCTCGCCTCTGAAGCCGATGCGAAGAAATGCGTAGACGGTGAAGGCGGCATCGCGCATCCAGGTGTAGCGGTAATCCCAGTTGCGAGCGCCTCCGATGACTTCAGGCAAGCTTGTGGTGGGAGCAGCAATAATCGCTCCGGTAGGTTCAAAAGTGAGAAGTTTTAGCGCCAAGGCTGATCTGTGCACCTGATCTCGCCAACGCCCGTGGTACGTACAGGCGGAGAGCCAGTTTTGCCAGAATTTCACAGTGCCTCGCAGCAACCTCTCAGCCTCTTCTTCGGACGGCGGACATGGCACTCCGCCCTCGTTGCAGTCGTCCCTAAGAATGAAGACCTGTGATTTTCCTTCCGAAAGCATGAACTCGGCGGACACCCCTCCGCACCCATCAAGCCTGAGTGGCACCGCAGTTGAGAGGGCCAAGGTCAGGCTGCCCGTCTTGAATATCGCTCCGTTAGCTTCTATCAGCGTCTCGTGGGTCTGCCGTCCATAGTCGAAAGCGGGACGGCAAGCAACGGAAATACGCACTGATCCCCTGACGCAACGAACGCGGCGGTAGATATGGCGATACTCAGGTGAGTCGGAAGGCAATCCCACCGGCATGAAGTCTTCTAGTTCAGCGATTCCGTCGGCCAGCAGGAAGCGCGTAACCAACACGTTCGTGGAAGGCCAATAGAACTGCTTGCGCCGCACGCCATCGGCACCGGTCGATATTTGGAAGCAACCTCCTTTTTGATCATCCAGGATCGCTCCGAAAATACTTGGCGAATCAAAGTGTGGGTAACAGTACCAGTCGATCGAACCGTTCATGCCAACATGCGCAACCGTACGCATGTTGCCGATGATTCCGTAATTTTCTATCGGCTGATACGCCATCGCTTCTGTTCCTTCCCTGGGCCTGTAATGAAGTTGATTCGGCGCCAGCCCATGTTCGTATTCTTCGCACAACTAGCGAGTTTTGCAAAGCCGACTTACATTCTCCGGGGCTTTTACTAAAGCGCGCACTCGCAGGGGCGGATCGGAGAGAGATGGACAGTCTCTCGTTGTCACAGGAGCAAGGGCGGAAGAAGCACACAAAGAAGTTGAGTGGTGGCTAAGGAAAATAAAGATTCTGAAGGGAAGCTTGCTGGAGCAGGAAAATGAGAGGGCCGTTATTGGATTCCAACGGTACTGACAGCCCATTCTTGATCCTCTAAGTTCTTTGACTCGGCTTACCGGACCCAAATCGGCCCCAGATTGGGAGGGAATCGCACTATTCTGACGATTCCGAATGCGGAAGCGGAGCGGCTCAGGCGACCTCTCGTCTTTGCGGCCGTAGTGCAGCTTCCATGGCGGCCTCAGCCCGCAAGCTTTGGAGATCTCGCGAGATGGTTATCGTGGCGAGAGTGCGACCGCCTTTCTTGTACGCCACCGCACAATCGCGGGCGACGAGGCTCCCATCGATCTCGATCGCGTCCCACTTCTCGGCGTGGCCCACGTAATTGATAGCCACGTCGTAGTGTTGACTCCAGAAGAAAGGAACAGCGTCAAACTTTTCGCGGCGGCCAAGAATATTCTTAGCTGCTACTTGTCCCTGGCGTTCAGCGACCACCCAGTGCTCGACGCGAATTCGCTCGCCCGTGTGGGGATCGGGCCAGCGGGCGGCATCGCCGGCTGCGAAGATTCCGGCCACGCTGGTTTCGAGGTATTCGTTGACTTCGATACCCCGATCGATCGCGAGCCCAGCTTGCTCAGCCAAAGCCAGTGATGGACGCACACCTACCCCTAGGACCAGGAAGTCTGCGTCCAAAGCTGTTCCGCCGGTTAAGGTGACCGTGCGACCATTCACCCGGCTCACAGTCTCCCCCAAATGAAAGGTTACGCCGTGAGATTCGTGAAGCTTGCGAATGAAGAGGCCAACCTCAGTTCCCATTACGCGTTCGAGCGGTTGGTGATCAGGTGCTACTACGTCTACAAGGATTCCACGGGTACGTAGCGATGCGGCAACTTCCAAGCCGATAAAGCTGGCGCCAACAACCACCACACGTTTTGCGGAAGCTGTCTTGGCAATAATCGCCTTGCTATCAGCGAACGTGCGCAGATAGTGGAGCTGAGAACTACTCGCCCCTTCAATCGGCAAATGGACTGGGTCGGCACCAGTGGCCAACAAGAGAGCGCCAAATTCGAGTGCCTTGCCATTCTCAAGCACTATCCGCCGTCTTTTTGTATCAAGCGATGAAACTCGTGACTGAAGCAGAAGATCGATCCGGCGGTCGCGATAGTAGTCCGAAGATCGCAAAGGAATCCAGTCTTCTTGAGCCGTGCCTGCCAGGTAATCCTTGGAAAGATTTGGACGATCTACTGGCGGAGAGGCGTCGGCACTGACGATCGTAAGCGGACCGTCGTAGCCCTCTCGCCGCAGTATGTCGGCCGCAGCTAGACCCGCGGCGCCTCCACCCACAATCACAACTGAGCTCGGACCGTCGGTACCGCGCTTCGGAGCCGGTGGTGAGACTTTCTCACGAACAAAAATCATGTCGCCAAGTCTTTCCACCCGCCAACAAGGCACCGGATCAAGAGCGGGTGCCTGCAGCGCCTCGCCATTCCGGAGACTGAAACACGCATGGTGCCAGGGACAGCGCACGGTGTCGCCGACGATTAAGCCTTCTGCGAGCGGGCCGCCGTAATGGGTACAGTGGGTGGCGATGGCAAAGAACTCATCACCGCGGCGAGCCAGAACCAGTTCCTCGCCGTCGGCCTGGCCCGATATCATGCTGCCATCGCCGAGGTCGCGAATCGGAAATCCATTTCTGAAATCGGGTTTGTTTGTCTCTGCTGTCTCTGCCATGATTTCCCTCCTGAGCCGATTAGTTAGTCCAATAAGACGCCGCTACTCGCGAAGCGTGGGAGCTTCTCAAACATCGCGAGGCTTCAGGTTACTTTGCGTCCCTCAACCTGGGCCCATTCACCCCTCGCTCATCGCCCGAAACCCCGGCAACGTCCCTTCAAGACCAGCCGCTTCATCACAAATCACTCTCGCTTATGCGGATCGGGAGAGCGTTGCACGATAATCAGCGGCGAATTTCTCAATGCCTTTGCGTGTAAGGTCGTGTTGAATATCAAACGTTTCCCACCCTTGCTCCAAGTCAAGCTCCTCGTAAGGGATCGGTTTACCAGGGGACTTGTATTGGAACTGGTTGTCGGGCGTCGGGAAATTCTTGCTCGCCCACTGTTCCAGAATGTTCGCGGGCACGGTTGCAAGCTCGGTTTGGAGGTCGAAACAGTGGAGCAGGTGTTCGAGACTGCGGATGCTCGCAGCTAAGACAAGAACGTGGCCATCGCCCTTCGAGAACATCCGCTTAATGTTTTTCACAACATCCATTCCGTTCTGACCAATGTCATCCAATCGCCCGACGAAAGGCGAGACGTAGGCAGGCTCTTTCGTGCCTCTCGTTGCCGCATACACTGCGGCTGCCTGTTGCTGTGAGAAGCAGAGGGTAACGTTGACTCTCACGCCCTGCTTCACCGACATCTCCGCCGCTCGCAGCCCCTCTGCCGTGCATGGATATTTGATGTACGCATTCGGAATCCACGAAAACATTTCCTGCCCTTGGCTGAACATCTCTAGAGCCGTCGTCTCCTCATCCGAGAAAACCTCGATAGACACCCCAGCATCACCGACCAATGGGGAAATTGTTTGAACGATTTTCTTGTATTCATCCATCTCCTCTCGGTTGGATAGTTTGTGACCTGACGCGATTAGCTCTTTGATGTGCGGGTTCTTGGCAATCAACGAAGGATTAGTGGTCTGTCCATCGACAAATCCCAGCAGTGCCTTAACCTGTCGGGTCTCCTGCGGGTCGCCGCCATCCACGAGTATTTTGGTCTTGGGTCGAGTCATTGAAATCCTCCTACTGTTCGCCTGGAGAGACAGGCGTATGTTGGATGCTAACCCGAGTCAACCAGATGTCGAGATCGACTTGATCATCTGGCTGAACCCGCGGATCAATGTTCGGAGTCGTATTCGATGCCGAGCTTCGCGAGTTCGTCCACTGGCCGCGCCAGCACAGCTTTGTCGCCCGTCGTCACGATCGGTCTCTGGATCAGTTCAGGATGGTCAGCCATAATCCGGACAATTTCATCGTCGCTCAAGTCTCGTCCAGCCACCAATTGTCGGTAGGCCTCCTCGTTCGTTCGCAACGCGTCTTGTGGTCTCAACCCAGCGCTGCGAAGCAATTGTTTAAGCGCATCGACGGAGAGAGTCTCCGTAAGGTAGTTGATGGCATGGTAATCCACACCTTTCGCAGTCAAGATCCTCTTGACCTCGCGGCACTTGCTTCAAGTCGGCTTCTCGTAAATCGTGACTTTGGTGGACGCCATTGCTTCCCTTCGCTTTGTTGCTCAATCAAGCTCCGTCAGCTGATGTCTGAACACATCTTAGTCTTGGGGAACGAGCAAGTGACGTCCACACCGTCCGAGTCTCGTCATGCCGCGGTTGGCGTCGCAAATTCTTGCCGGTGCGTGAAGGGATGAACCGCGCTTGCCCGGACCTCCGTGAGTCGAGCCAAGGAGAACGCGGCCACGGCGATGAGGAGATCGCGAACCGCAACGTCGAAAAATGCGCCCATTGCGACCAGGTCTAATGCAATACACACCAACCATGTGGCTGCGACATATGCTCCGAGCCGCGTCCAGCGCGTGAGAATGGCAATTCCCACAATCATTTCAATCACGCCTACGGCACGCATGAATGTTTCGGGCGCAATCGGCACAACACGTAGCGCTAGTGGATTGAGGTACATCGTCCACTTCGTAAGGAGGTTGAAGAACTTGTCGAGGCCGGCCAAGAATGGGGCGAGCCCCAAGGCGATCCGCAAAGCCCACCAACTCGAATTCAGTCGCTGATCCATAGATTTCTCCTTTTTCCTCAAATGAAGGAGTCACGGAAAGCGTCTTTGGTTACAACGATGTCGACGCGAGATTCTTTGTAACCGTTCTTGTCCTCGCCACTCTATGATCTAGTATGACTTCGAAGAACAAGGAAGAAAGTATGGCGGACGAAGTCCTGACGCTCGCGGGAACCTCAGCCCTGTCGGATGAAGAAGTCGTTGAGCGGGTTTTGGCGGGAGACACGGCACTGTATGAAGTGGTGATGCGGCGCTACAACACTCGCCTGTACCGCGTAGCACGCGCGATACTGAAGAATGACGGCGAGGCCGAGGATGTGATGCAAGACGCTTATGTGAGGGCGTTCCAGTACCTCGGTCAGTTCGCAGGTCGCGCGAAGTTCTCGACCTGGCTCACCCGTATCGCGGTACATGAGGCTTTGGCTCGGGCCCATAAGGCAAAACGCTTCGAGGAATGGGATGACATGAATGAAAACATGCAAGGCGAGATCGGGGCAGCCCCGCTGAAGTTAAACCCCGAATCTGAAACCGCCTCGGTAGAGATGAACAAAATCCTCGAACAAGCGATCGAGAGCCTTCCTGAGCAGTATCGGACGGTCGTGATGATGCGGGACGTGGAAGAATTGACAACTGCGGAGACTGCCGAATGCCTGTCGGTCACCGAAGATAACGTCAAGATTCGGTTACACAGGGCCCATGGGATGTTGCGAAAGGAACTCTACCAAAGCGCCCGAATATCTGAAGCGAACGCATTCCCGTTTCATGCTCCTCGCTGCGACCGTATTGTGACTAATGTCTTCGCCAGATTGGCAACGCTCGAAACACCGCAAAGTCGCGAGGGTATTTAAGAGAGCGTGCCAACCTTCAACAGGCCCAATGACTCTTCTGGTAAGGCGCGGTCAGCACTCGAATCTGCTCTCCGATACTTTCGGGAATCGGCCCCCAAGCACACCGCAGACGAGGAAGAGTCTCTGTTCCCTCGTCTGAGGCAGATTCAAGATCCCGAAATCGAAAACGCACTTGCAAGCTTGGACGCGCTCGAAGCCGACCACCACAAGGCGAACACCCTGCACGGCGAGGTGGATGTTCTCGGAACTCGATGTCTTGATGAACGCTGTCTTCCCGCAACGGAAGCAGCCCAGTTTCGGCAGGCTGTCAACAAGTTGGCCTCAATTTACGGGGAACACATTCGAATCGAGGACGAAGTGGTGTTTCCGGCCGCAAAACGAAGGTTATCCAGCCCCCAACAATCAGCAATTGCGAGTGAAATGGCGAGCCGTCGCAATTTGAGCTCTTATGAACAGCAGAGTGATATCTAGTATTATCCGAGATGTGGCTTCCCCTTTCGCTTCTAATCGCGGGATTCGGGATTCCTGCAGGCCTTTTATTCTAATCAGTCTCAAGTCACGTTCGGCGTCACACGAGATTGCAACATCTTGAAGGCGTCGGGTTGGAAGAGTAAATCGGAAGACCCGTCGAGTGGAGACCTCACGTGAAGCTATGACTGGTTCCTACAACTATCATCTGGTTGCGCTCTCCGTTTTGATCGCCGTTTGTGCCGCCTACGCCGCTCTTGAGCTGGCGGGACGGACCACGGCTGCACGTGGGCGTGTGCGGCTTGCCTGGCTCGTCGGAGGGGCGACTGCGATGGGCCTGGGCATTTGGTCCATGCATTACATCGGAATGCTCGCTTTTGCTTTGCCAGTACCCGTGCTTTACGACTGGCCCACTGTCTTGCTTTCCCTGCTGGCCGCAATTTTCGCCTCGGTGGTGGCCCTGTTCGTGGTAAGTCGGAAGAAATTGGACTGGCCTCGTGCAGTCGCAGGTGGGGTAATCATGGGTGGCGGGATCGCCACGATGCACTATACGGGCATGGCCGCGATGCGGCTGCCTGCGATGTGCTCCTATGATCCGTGGCTCTTGACGCTTTCGGTAGTGGTTGCCGTCGTAATTTCACTGGCCGCAATTTGGCTCACGTTTCACTTTCGCGAGGAAGCCAAAGGTTCCGCAGTTTGGAAGACCATCAGTGCAGTTGTGATGGGAGCCGCCATACCGGTAATGCACTACACAGGAATGGCGGCGGCGCGGTTCGCTCCATCTTCGATATCCCCGGATACTGCTCACGCTGTGAGTACCTCCACCCTCGGTTTCACCGGCGTAAGCTCCGTCACACTACTGGTTCTCGGAGTTGCTGTCATCACGTCGGCGATGGACAGACGTCTCGCAGCCCAAAAATTCCAGCTCAACGCAATGGAGCGCCGCTACCAACTGTTGGTAGACGGAGTAAAGGACTATGCAATTTTCATGCTGACTCCGGATGGACGCGTGGCCAGCTGGAATGAGGGTGCCGAGCGGACCAAAGGATATCGGACAGACGAAATCATCGGATGCCATTTTTCCTGCTTCTACACCGAGGAAGATGTCCGTGACAACAAGCCAGAGCGATTGCTTAAGACCGCCTTCGCACAGGGTAGAGTTGAGGACGAAGGCTGGCGGACCCGCAAAGACGGTTCAACATACTGGGCGGACGTGGTGATCACCGCTGTGCGTGAGACCGAGGGACCGTTGCAAGGTTTTTCCATCGTGACCCGCGATATCACTGAACGAAAGCGAGCGGAAGATAGCGTTCGCGATCTGTCGGGTCGATTGCTCCAGGTACAGGACGAGGAAAGGCGTCACTTCGCTCGTGAGCTCCATGATAGCGCAGGGCAGTTGCTGGCTGCTCTGAGCATGAACTTGGCCCCTCTGGAGGTTGAAGCAGGCAATCTGGGTCCTGAAGCTGTCAAGCGTCTAAAAGAGAGCATGAATCTGCTCGACGAATTGTCCTCGGAAGTGCGGACCATTTCTCATTTGTTGCATCCCCCTCTGTTAGACGAAGTAGGGCTTTCCTCCGCCTTGCGAGTTTACGTCGACGGATTTGCAGAGCGGGGCAAGATCAAAGTGGACTTGGAAATTCCCGCTGATTTCGGTCGCCTCTCTCAGGAATCCGAGACAACGATATTCCGCGTTGTGCAGGAAGCTCTGACGAACATCCACCGCCACTCGGGAAGCCGGGTCGCCCGGATTTGTCTTTCGCATTCGGAGAGCGAGGTCTTGGTCGAAGTACAGGACAATGGCGTTGGCATCTCAGCCGAGCAGCAAGCGGAAATGGAACAGGCCGGTGCGACCGGAGTTGGAATCAGAGGGATGCGCGAGAGGCTGCGTCAACTTCGCGGGACCTTGGAAGTCCGTCCCGCGCGTAATGGCACCGGCACCGTGGTGATCGCTAGGCTACCGGTCAGCAGAGCTTCCGTCGACACTATTGAAAATGTGCAACATTTAGGGGACTAGCTCGCCGGATTCTGCGGCTTTGGACACGCGCCGTGTCTCCTGATTTGACTGCATATTAAGAGACTTGAGCAGCGAGTACAAATTACGCAAAAGGAGATGTAATGCACTTCCGAAATGCCGGTGAAATTTTAGCTAAACCATTGTCAGAATTGGCACTTTTCACTTTGGAAGTTCGCCTGCATTGATACTTTCAAGGTTTATGCGTTGTTCTGGACACTCCCATTCTGTATCCGACCGAGGTGCATCATGGATCAGCGTCAGACGAAGGATTGGCGGGAACTTTGCAAGGCAGCAGCGAATGAACCAAACCCAAAGAAACTGATGGCTCTTGTCGCCGAGATAACCAGGGCGCTAGACGAGCGCGACGGCCGGCGAAACGTTACCCGTGATCACAATAACGGCGTGGACCTTTCGGTGTTGAGCGGTGCCGCTTAGTGCCGTTTGCTGGCATTGCTGTGTTCTAGTCGGCTCCTCTCGCAGGCTGCAGGCGCCCGACATTTTGTGTCTTCGGCCGCTCCGGATCCGTCTCCGCTTCGCGCTTTGCGTCAACTTTCGATCCAGATTTTAGGATGGTTTCTCCGAGATCCCGGGGAGCGGAATCGTGTTGATGCGGAGCGGCACTCCTCGACGCGAGATTCCATCGCGCCTCCACTTTTGAGCTAAACCGTAACGGCCACATGCGCGGCGGCGTCCATCAAAGAATCCACTCAGTTTAGCGGAGGCTGTCGCCCGATTCCATATTCGCAAACCGCGAAAGCTGATTTTGCATCGAAGCTAGAACTTTAAGACTCCAGGAGTGCGTTCATGTTCAACATCAGCAAGGCATTCAGCAGTTTTTCGGTGAACGATATTCAGAAGGCCCGGGAATTTTATGGCAAGATACTGGGGCTCGAGCTTTCCGGCGGTCCGGAAGGCACCCTGGTTGTGCCCCTTTCCGGCAGCACCAAAGCTCTGATGTACCCTAAACCCAATCACCAGCCTGCCACCTTCACCGTGCTGAATTTTCCCGTAGACAGCGTAGAAAAAACTGTGGATGAACTGAGCCAACGTGGCGTGCGATTTGAAGTTTATGACGAACCGAACTTGAAGACCGACGCGCGCGGGATTTCTCGTGGGAACGGACCGACGATCGCGTGGTTCAAGGATCCGGCGGGGAATATCTTGTCGGTGTTGGAAGCGGCTTAGCGAATTGCCTCGCCTTTCGGCTAAGCAGCAGATGAGCTGGCTGGCTCACTTTTGCACCCCATTCGACCCGAGACTGGTCCACGCTAAGCGGTTTTGCAAACGATGGGATTTCCTTCCACTACCTCGACCGTTTGATTCTGTTTGAATCGGCATCGAGTTTGCTCCGCGTTGCCGCCGTTTCTTCGCCTCCGACTTACGCAGCTGTTCTGATCTCGGTCGTGGTCGCACCCTTTTTGCCGATCAGATTCATGGCCAGGGGAACTGTGGTAAGACCACCGACCAGTGTGAAAGCCACTCCTGCCCCTTTGCGTTGGCCATTGGTTAATTTGCTCGAAAGCAAGAGGCCGATGCCGACGCCCAGTGCGACGCGGGTTCCGGCGATAAGCAAGATCTCTGCGAGCGTAAGCTTGCGTTCTATCATGTCCTTTTCAGCCTTTCTCCCCGCAACAGAACTAGCAGGGAAACCCAACTCTTTCGATGCGCAAACATAGTGTTTGTGTTCCTCGCGATACATGTAATTTCACGAATGATTAACCGGAGTTGCTCTTAACCCTGGAACAGAGTCAGGCAAACAAGTGCCCTTCGTTCTATGCGAAGGGTATGGCTGGACAAACGGTACTCATTCTCGGGGTTGCTGGAAATGTGGGCGCTTACGCCGTTCAGTTTGCGGCAAGCGTTCGTAATCAGCCCATAGATTGCCGAATGCCCACGGAAAGGTTTCATTGATGGTCCTTTGATCGAAGGAATAGTGAATGCTGCAACCGAGGGGTCCCTATGCGGCATCGAATCGAAGTCCTGATGGGCCTATTCCCCTGGAACAAACAGGAGAAACATGAGTGCCGTAACCCGTCCCATCCGAAATTCTCCGATCCGTGTCGTGGTTGCCGACGATCATCCTGTTATTCGGCGGATGGTGCGTTCAGTCTTGGAACAGCATCCGCATTTTGAAGTCTGCGGTGAAGCCGAAAATGGTGCGGAAGCAATAGAAGAAGTAAAACGGGTAAAACCGGATGTGGTCGTTCTGAACGTGACCATGCCTCTGATCAATGGCTTCCAGGCGGCGCGCGAGATCAAAACACACGTACCGGAAACGGCAATTGTTATTTTGTCGTCCCATGCCGACAAACACTTTATTGCCGAGGCCAGAGAGATTGGTGTGCGAGCATACGTCCCGAAATCAAAGATAGGTGAGGCTCTGATCAAAGCCCTTCAGGCTGCCGTGAAGGGTGATGATTTTGTCGTACTAAAGTAGCCGAGTAGGCGGGATCAATTTTTACTCTAACCTTACTCCCTTTACGTTTATTTATTCTCTGACTATCTGTCGAGGGCGAGTCGCATGAGCACAACCGTCATTCCTGAGCCAATCGCGCAGTTACAACGCCAACTGGATCAGTTTCGTAGCACTCAACCGCGGGGAAGGAGGCTGCCGGACTCGATGTGGCAAGCCGCCGTCGAACTGGCTCGGGAACACGGTGTGTATTCCGTCGCACACCCGTTACGGCTGGACTATACGGGGCTGAATACGGCTCGGCGGAGTTTCCCATCGCCGACGAAAAGCACGCAAGCCGGCATTCGTCGAACTGATCGCGCCACCTTCAGCGATGCTGCGAGAGTGTTTGATCGAGTTCGAGTCGTTGCACGGAGGCAAGGTGCGCATTCAGTGGAAAGCTGCCGCACCGCCCGATTGGATGAGCCTGCTGCGGGCCTGGCGGGAAGCCGAGAGATGATTCAGATCACGGCGCAGATGCGCGTGCTGGTAGCCATCGAGCCGGTCGATGGAAGAAAAGGGATCGACTCTCTAGCGCAACTGTGTCAGGAGAAACTAGCAGAGGATCCTTTTTCCGGCTGTGTGTTCGTGTTTCGGAGCCGCAGCGGACCGCGATCCGGCTACTCAGCTATGACGGCCAGGGCTACTGCAATCCCTCTACAGAAACCCACAGTATCGCGTTTGTGCCCAGACAGGTCTGTTATCCGTGGCACCGCTGGTATGGTCGTAATGTTTTGACGCGCAGGGCTGGCGGTGCTCACGCCGATGTGGCGTACTTCTGCAAACTTCCTGAAGCTCCTCTCGATACGATGCTCGTTGAAATCCCGAAGTGGATGTTCGATGCGGCCCATTGCGCGACGATGCAGCTTACGGAACAAGCGTATGTTGATTGCGCAACGCTGCGTGCTTTGAAGAATTCGATAGCCGAACAACGTGTCTCCGTGAAAGCGTCGGTGTTACAACCGCAGCTATCCCGGCAAGCCGGTGACGGAGACAAAGATGACGGCGATTCCAAAAGCAAGTCAGATGAGTCAGCTGGCGCTATTCGGCGAACGACTCGCCGTGCCTCACTGGCGATCTCACCCAACCCACACGCGTCGAAGTGATAAGCCTTCTGGCGCAACTGCTCGTCAGTGTTCGGACAAGCGATCCAGTTTGCGTCCCTCAAAACCGGGGAGGACGCGATGAGTGACAAGATCAAGTCGCAGCATCTTTCTCGCAAGGCCATCCTATACGTGCGACAATCCTCGCCGTACCAGGTGATGAACAACCTTGAAAGCCAGAAGCTGCAGTACGCTATGGAAGCTCGTCTACGATCGTTGGGCTGTACGAAGTGGAGATCATTGACGAAGATCTCGGCCGTTCGGCGGGCGGCAATGTCACGCGCACTGGATTTGAGCGCATGGTGGCGGAGGTCTGTCTCGGGGAGGTGGGTGCGGTCTGCGCGCGTGAGGTCTCTCGCTTCGCGCGTAACAGCCGCGAGTGGCAACAGTTGGTCGAGGTGTGCCGTATTGTCGACACGCTGCTCGTAGATCAGGAGACGGTGTATTCGTCGCGCTTGGGCTATGATCGGTTGCTGCTGTGGCTGTAGAGAACACTCTATGAGTACGAGCTAGACCTGCTTCTCCAGCGGGCCAGCGAGGCGCGTGTCTAGAAAGCGCGACGCGGCGAACTCGTCTCGCACTGTCCGGTCGGCTTCGTCAAGGACGAGGACGGGCGACTCCAGAAGAGCCCGACGAGCGCATCCGGCGCACGATCGAGCTGGTGTTCGCGAAGTTCCTCGAACTCGGCAGCGCCCGCCAAACCCTGCTGTGGTTCATGTAGCACTAGCTGTCGATCCCGGCCCGCACTATCCGTGGCGATGTTCACTGTCGACTACCCGCCTACAGCGGCATCCACCATATCTTGACCAATCCCGCTTACGGCGGAGCCTATGCGTATGGAAAAACGGAGAGCGTGACCTGCTACGAAAACGGTCTGTCGGTGCAGCGCACTCGTCGCAGTCCTCGTGATCGCTGTGTCGCCCTGATCCCCAGTGCGCATGAAGGATATGTGTGCTGTGAGGATTTCTAGCGAATCCAGAAAATGATCATCAGCAATCGCCTCAGCGATTGCGAGCCTTCTGGGGCCGCTCGCCGCGGCAGCGGACTGTTGACAGGATTGTTGCGCTGCCGCCGTTGTGCCCGTATGCTGCGAGTATTCTACAAGGGTGCTGATGGCGAGGTGGTTCGTTATGCCTGTCCCAGAGCGTACCTGTACAACAAAGAAGCGCGTTGTGTCGCCTTCAGCGGCGCAACCGTTGATGGCGCTGTCGCCACGCAGTTGCTGCGCGTGGTTCGACCCGCGGCGATAGAAGCAGCGATGATGGCTACTCTACAGCAGGCGCAAGCACGTTCGGAGATACTGGAAGCTTTGCATCGCGATCTCGAGGCGGCGCGCTACCGCGTGCAGCGTGCGGAGCGGCAGTATGAGTCGACTGATCCGGAGAACCGATTGGTTGCGCAGGAACTCGAGCGTCGGTGGTATGTTGCACTCGAAGAAGCTCGGGCGATTGAGGCGCGGATTATCACGGAGAGCGTATGCGAACCGGCCACAAGAGTCGGCACCCTTGTAGAGTTCGAGGATCTTGCGGGCGATCTCGAGAGCCTGTGTAGTGACCCGCGCGCCGATGAGCGTACCAAAAAACGCCTCCTGCGAGCACTGATCCGCGAGATCGTTGTGGACATCGATGAAGAAACCAGCGAAGTCGTGCTGCTTATTCACTGGAAAGGGGGCGTGCATACACCGTTGCGTCTGCCGCGGCGTCGACGCGAGCAAAGCGCCGGTCACACGCCGAAGGATGTGGTCGAGGCCGTCCGGGTGTTGTCGCGCATCTACAGCGACGAAATGATTGCCGTCGTTCTCTATCGCGCGTAGCTACCTACCGCCCGTAGCTATTACTGTACGCTCGCACTGGTCACATCGTTGCTCGCCTATCATGAGATCAAGTGTTACGATGCGCAGCGCCTAGCCACAGAAGGCTGTCTGTATCTCTCGCAGGCCGCACGTGTGGTCGGCGTATCTAATCGCACATTGCGGATTGCTATCGAACGCGGCTATATTGCCGCAGAGCGGCCGATCGCCTGCGGACCGTGGGTGTTGTACAAACAGGCTCTCGAGAGCGAGAACGCTAAGCGTCTGCTTGATCGCGTACGGCTCGGAAGACCCTCCCCCACGGTACCGTCTTCTGCCCAGTCAGTTCTCGACTTATCAACCACATAGTGAAAAGGGGCATTATGAAGACGTCTTGTGGCTGTCCCAAAAGCGTCTTTCTCGCGGACTATTCGTGTGGTGGCCGGAAGTATCCGGAGCAGCCAAGTCACTGGAAGCCTATGAGGTGCAGTTGCTGATGGCGGCGGGCGATGTGTCGCGCGTGCGCGCGGCGCCGATGTGCGGCGAGTGAGCGTGCTGAAGTAATCAACCTCACGACGAAAAAAAACACGGCGCCCCCTTGCGTTCCAAGAAAAACCGGTTCATACTGCGGATCGATCGTCTAGTTCAGATATCGGGGCCGGTAGATCAGCCAGAAGACATCCTTTATATACGCGCACTGATCGAGCAGCACCCGCAGTAAAGCCGCCGCACACTATCTACCAAGCTCTGTGAAGCCTGGCAGTGGCGCCAGTCCAATGGAGCGTTGCGCGACATGGTGTGCCGCGGCCTGTTGCTCATGCTGGACCGTGCCGGCCAGATCGAGTTGCCGCCGGTGAGTTACGTGCGGCATAATCCGCTGGCCAACCTAGCCAGACCGGAGCCGGCACAGATCGATACCACACCCATCGAAGGCGGTCTGCGCAACCTCCAGCCGCTGTAGTTCGAACTTTTCGTCGCACCGAGAAAGAGCCGTTGTGGAACAGTTTGCTGGAGGAACATCATTACCTCGGCTACGAGCAGCCGGTGTGAGAACACCTGAAGTACTTGGTGTTGGGGCAAGAGCGGCCTGTCGCCTGTCTGGCATGGTCCTCGGCCCCGCGTCATCTGTGCAGTCGCTACCGCTACATTGGCTGGAGCGCCGAAGAGCGCCGTCGTAATGTCCGCTTCCTCGCCTACAACACGCGATTTTTAATCTTGCCATGGGTAAAGGTGGAACACATGGCGTCGCATATCCTGAGCCGCATGGCGTTGCGGATCTCCGCGGACTGGCAGCGGATCTACGTACATCCGATCTACTTCCTGGAGACGTTTGTGGATCCCGAACGATTCCGCGGAACCTGTTACCGTGCGGCCAACTGGGTGGTGCTGGGCAAGACGACGGGACGTGGTAAACAATGCTATAGCTACGTGCCGAACCGGTCGATCAAAGAGGTTCTGGGATATCCGTTGGCGAAGCAGTTTCGCGAACTGCTCATGGGCGAGGATGAAAACTGCCAGGCGACGGGTCGATGTAAATCTGGACGAACTGGACCGGGTGCTGGACGGAGCACGGCAAGCGCCGTTGAGCGAGGACGATTACGAAAAGCTCAAGGATGCATTGCATGCGCTGGCGGCGATGCTGGTGCGGTCGCGCAACACAGAGAAGACCAGCGCTGTTTTGGAAAAAATGGAAGGTGCGAAAACTGGTGCCGAGACTCAGCCGGAGAGCAACGCTTCTCCCTCGCCCGGACACGGACGCAATGCTGCAGAGGCGTTTTGCAGTTCGAGGAAGATTGCGATTGCGCACCCCAAGTTGAAGCACGGGGATCGCTGCCCGGAGTGCGGAAAAGGCAACGTATACGGACAGAAAGATCCGAAAGTGCTGGTGCGGATTGTTGGGCAGGCGCCGCTGGCGGCCACCGTCTATGCGCTCGAACGGTTGCGCTGCGGTGCATGCGGACAGGTGTTTACCGCACAAGAACCGGAAGGAGTAGGTCCAGAAAAATACGACGAGACCGCGGCAGCGATGATCGCGCAACTCAAGTATGGCAGCGGGACCCCGTTCTATCGGTTGGAACAACTCCAAGGTCAGCTGGGGATTCCGTTACCGGCGGCGACGCAATGGGAGGTTGTCGAAGAGGCGGCCGAGTTACTCAAACCGGCGCGCGACGAGTTAATCCGGCAGGCAGCGCAGAGCGAGGTGGTACACAACGACGACACCAGCATGCGAGTGTTACGTCTCACGCGCGAACCGTCGGACGAACGCACCGGCGTGTTCACCAGCGGCATCGTGTCCACCGGTCAGGGCTGGAAGATTGCACTGTACTTCACCGGACCCCAGCATGCCGGCGAGAACATCGCCGACGTGTTGCAGCAGCGTGCCCAGCACGCGCGCCCGCCCATTCAGATGTGTGACGCGCTCTCGCGCAATGTTCCGAAGTTGGCTGCGGGGGTTGAGATTCTGCTGGCGAACTGCCTCGCCCATGGAAGAAGACAGTTCGTGGAAGTAGCGGCGAACTTTCCCGACCAATGTCGCTATGTCCTGGAGATGCTGGGCCAGGTGTATGGTCACGAGGCCGAAACGCGAGAGCGTGGTCTGAGGCCGGAAGAGCGCCTGCAGTTTCATCAGGAGCGTAGCGGCCCCGTGATGGAGCAACTCCATCACTGGCTGGAAGCGCAGTTCGCCGAGCGCAAGACGGAGCCGAACTCGGGGCTGGGCAAGGCGATCACGTACTTACTGCGACATTGGCGGCCTTTGACGCTGTTTCTCCGGCAAGCCGGAGCCCCGTTAGATAACAACCTCGTCGAAAGGGCGCTGAAGCGGGCGGTTCTTCACCGGAAGAATGCCTTGTTCTATCGGACGCTGAACGGGGCGCAGGTGGGCGACCTGTTCATGAGCTTGATTCACACTTGTCAGTTGTGCGGCGCCAACTCCTTCGACTACCTAACCGAGTTGCAGCGCCACGCTCAGGAACTGGCGACCAAGCCCGCGGAGTGGATGCCGTGGAACTATCGCGAGACGCTGGAGCGGATCGTCTCCCTCTCAGATTCCGCGTAGAGTTAGGATGAATCACTCATGGCCGGAAACACCAAACGTCAATCAAAATCGCACCCCACCTGGACTGATGTCAAAGCAAAACTCGCGGATTTTGACCGTGCAGCGTTGCTCGACTTGATCCGGAGTCTCTACAGTGCGCACAAGGACAATCAGGTGTTTCTCCATTCCCGCTTTGCTTTGGGCGGAGACGTGCTGGAACCGTATAAGAAAATCATTGATCGGTGGCTTTGGCCGGACGTGCTCCGGAAGCAGGACACCTCTGTCTCCCAAGCCAAGCAGGCCATCTCTGATTACAAGAAGGCAGTTGGCGATCCCGAGGGAGTGGCCGAGTTGATGGTTTTCTACTGCGAGCAAGCCGCAGGGTTCTGCGACGACATTTGCAGCGATGATGAGGGATACTTCGATGCCCTGGTGCGCATGTTCGAGCAGGCCCTCAAGTTCGCCAACGCACTATCGCCCGACCGCCGGGATGACCTGGTCTCCAGGTTAAATCGTGTGCGCACCATCAGCCATGACTTCGGCTATGGCGTCGGAGATGACATGGATTTCCTTCTTTCGAAGTACACCCGGAGTTAGCGCTCATCGTCCTTGAATCCTGAATTTGCTGCTCGCTCTTGTACCAGGGTTCCGCAGGCTTGCCGAAAACACACGATCAATTCGTCAAGCGTTAGTCATTGGCTGGTCAGGCGGTGATCGGGTCGTTCGTCTGGTGTTGGCGTCGATAAAGACGCCTATCTTTATGCTCCCAGTTCTCTGTCCAGTTGTCTGGCTTTTCGCGGTCTAAGACTAGCGGCTTAGTCCGACGCACGGTGGTTCATACAGTATTGATCGACATTTGCCGGGAAGGCGAGGAAAAACGCCTGGCTGCCAACCAAACTACGAGATCTGGTTACGAGACCTGGTTACCGGTCCAAGTCGTTGAGCCGAGTTGAGGTTGCAGAAAGCACCATGGTTTTCGATCCAACAATACGCCGTTGCATGTTCCAGAAAAGACTTTCGCTGTGGAGATGATGACAATCTATCGCATGGGCGTCGCGAATTCATTTCGATTTGGACTGCCACAGTCCCAGAACCGCTCCCGTAGGATCTCGGATGAAGCTAAGCCAACCCATGCCGGCTACTTCCGTGACGTCCTTCATCACCTCGCCGCCTAACGATTCCGCTTTCTTCGTCGCGACCCGAATGTCATCTACCTGAACGTAAGCGAGCCATCCCGAGGGTCCACCCGGAATCTGCTTCATGATCCCTCCACCGGTTCCTTCGCCCACCTTGATCATTGAATAGGTTCCGCTCGGCACCGAGGGGTTTGGCACATCTTCTAGTTGCCACTGGAATAGCTCCGAATAGAATGACTTTGCCTTCTCCGGATCAGGCGTGTTCAGTTCCACATGGACGAATGGGTTTGCCACAATTTCTCCTTGTTCGCGGTCACGCTGTCTGCTGTGACCCATTAGTCTTGATCTTGACAACTTAAGTGCGGCCCGGGCGTCGGATCTACGTCAGAGTTCCATTCTCTTTTGCCATCCTACAAGAAATGTGCTTAGGCATCGAACGCAATCATGTGGATTGTACTCACAGTGGATTACCAAAGCCCGTCTTTTGCATACGGCCGCGACCACAGCGTGAGGTGCAATTGCACTGCTTTTAACCATGCGTCTTCGAGCCTTCGCAGTTCCGCCCCTGCAACTCCGGCGTCTGCGAAGAATTTGCGTGCCCCAGTGGTCACTACGGGAACGAACGCGATTAGGTAGCGCAACGGGACGAAAGGAGGCGTTTGCCGCCCATCGGTTTTATTTTTCTTCTCGGGAGTATGGCGTAACCCGATTTCTTCCTGATAGTTGAGCCAAGTCTGGTCGTGAGGGCGAAGACACGCATCCACTACCCATTGGACAAATCGCTTCTTGACCTTGGCCTTATATTCGTCGTCCGGTTTTCCATCGGGTCCGAAGAACCACTTGGCCAGATGAGGCTGCGCACCGATGACAGCTCGCCATGAATCGACCATGTCTTCCGCATGAGTCTTGAACATTTCACCATGGCGTTGCAGAACTAGCGCATCTTCCTCGTTCCATCCGACACACTGTTCCAGTTGGTGCAAGTCTTCCAACGACAGCGGGGAATGTGCACTTCCTCCCTTCCCGTAATCGTAGCCGGCAATCTGGGTCTGATCGGTATCACGAACCAAAGTTGTCTCTTTCATTTCTTGCCTCCTGAGCTTGCGTCTGTATTCGGGTTGCTGCCATCTGCCTGGCATTTCTCACACAAACCGATGCTCGGTTGATCTCCGCCGTCGAGAAACTGTTGCGCCTCACGGTATAGCGCATATCGACTGGACTCGAGGTGCATGAGGTGGGTGGCACGGTTGATCTGGACATCTCGTTTGAGAGGCGAGCTCTTGAGTGCTTCAAAGAGCCAACACGCATCGGCGTCAGTGACTAGATGGTCCCATTCTCCGCGAATGATGGCTACCGGGGCTTTGATCAAGCTCGGATCATAAGCAAGGTGCCCTGCCTGCGCTTCGGCGATTTCCTGTACCGGACCGCTCGGTACTTTCACGCTCTCCGGGAAATGTGTTCTGCTCTCCTGATCCGTATCAAGATACAGCGGAGCCCATTCCGCGAAGTGTTGCGTGGACAGAACGGGCTCGCTTCCCGACGGCACATCTTCGATAAACCGATCCCACTGCTCCTGCAGGGACACCAGACGCCATCCCGGGTAATTCTTGGCGACCGATTGACCTGGCCGCCGCGCGATGGGAGCAAAGAAGACGATTCTATCTACCAGTTCTGGACGGCGGCCGGCAAACAGTCCCGCTGCGATCGATCCCCAAGAGTGCGCGATTAGGGAAATCTGCTCGACTCTACTTTGTTTGAGAATGAATCGAGCTGCTCTTTCAATTTGCTGACTTGCAACCTCGGCTCGACCAAGTGCGGGCGATTCCTCCGAAGCTTCCAACATCTCAGGATAGCGATCCGAGGCGCCAAACCCGAGGAAGTCCAGACCCCACACATGATATCCGGCAGCATTCAGATCATCGCGCCATGAGTAACCATCGAAACGATGTGCGATTGAAAGAGCGGACGGAAATGTTGCGCCATGAATGTAGAGGATGGTCTTTTGCGAGGCGAGAGCCCTAGCCGGGCCGAGATACCGTAAGAACAGCGTCAGGCCGTTTGTCTCGCTCGGGATACGAAAATGTTCCTCGCGAGGATCGAGTTTGGACACTGGGGGCATGAATCAAGTTTTGCCATATGATGCGAAAGGCATTCGCCTGGTTTGCATTGTTCCGGCACGCTCCGCTCGTCAAGGACGGTAGACTCGACTCGGACCGCTTCGTTGAGTTTGCCATTTCTCGTTCTCTCGCCAAAGCACATTAGGCTAGTGGCGAAATGCACTGAACCAATCGCGAATGTCCCGAGTTAGCAAGTCCGGCTCTTCCATCGCAGCGAAATGTCCACCCCGCGGCATCTCCGTCCAACGTTGTACATCGAAGAATCGCTCCGCCCATTCTCGCGGCGGGTGGCTGATATCTTTTGGAAATAGAGCGAACGCTGCCGGGACCTTGGATGAACCGACCCAGTTCTTGATCCCTTCCTTTGCCCAAGTCAGCAGGCTCGCATTTGAGTAATCGTAGTAGGGGAGAAATGAGGTGCCAATGGAATTCGTCGCCCAGTAAATCATAATATGCGTCAGGATTTCGTCCTTCGTGAACCGCGATTCGATATTGCCTCCGCAATCGCTCCAAGCGCGATACTTTTCGATGATCCACGCAGCCAGGCCAGCGGGTGAGTCGCTCAGGCCGGCGGCGAGACTCTGCGGTTTTGTCGACTGGATCAAAGCGTAGGCTCCTTCCTTTTGTATCCACTCTTCGTTCCTTTTAAAGAACTTTTCTTCAGCGGCGGAAGGATCGGCGGGTTTTTGGAAAAGGTGCCCAAAAGGAACGTCGGTCAAATGAATGGCGACGACCGAATCCGGGTGGCTGCGCGCGAGCTGTTCCGTGACTGTGCTCCCCCAATCTCCACCATGGGCACCGAATTTCTGATAGCCAAGAGTGTCTACCATCAAGCGCGCCCAAAGATCATTGACCTGAAAGATCGTTCCTAGCTTCTTTGGTTTGATAGAAAAACCATAGCCAGGCAAATCAGGCACGACCACATCGAAAGCATCTTCGGCTCGGCCCCCAAACGACACCGGGTCGGTGAGCATAGGGACTATCTTCGCGAAGCGGTAAAACGAATCGGGATATCCATGCGTAAGGATGATCGGAAACGCATTCGGCCCCTTGCCGCGCTCGTGAATAAAGTGGATTGCGATGCCATCCACCTCCGTTCGAAAGTGAGCAAATTGATTGAGTGCCGCCGCTTGTTTTCTCCAGTCATAGGTGTTTTGCCAGTAGCCAATGAGTTCCCCAAGGTACTGTAGGTCAGTACCGGCATCCCACCCGTCATGTTCCAGTGCGTGAGGCCAGCGAGTGTTCGCCAAGCGCTGTTGCAAGTCACTCAGGACCTCAGCTGAGATTTGTACCTCGAATGGACTAGTGCGATCGTTCTTCATGAAGTGCCGCCCCTTGGGTGCTGTATTCGCCATCCTTTCGATGCGAAAACGATAATTAAAGGTTCGTTCCGGGAAATGCTGGGTCCACTTTGAGTGGAGCGTGGAGAATTCATTCGCAAGCTTCCCGACCCCCGCTAATGAATGCACTGAACAGGCGCAGCAGCCCCACGCAGGGCCGTGCCGCCACCGGGGAAGAAGCAGTAGGCCGGCACGTAGTGAGAAGTAGACAGGAAACTGTTGTTTCCAAGCAACGAATGTGGGCCTCCTGAGCCTGAATTGCTAGAGTAAGTAAACATGACCATCAGAACCTTAATCCTGTGCATCGTATCGCTCTGCACTCTGCTATCTGTTTAGAGTCCGCAGTCAAAGGAGCAAAGGGACATGAAAACTGTAGAGCCGCGCATACGCGCACGGGCTGCAGCAAGGGTTACCGTTCAGGGTTCTGAAGCCAAGCCATACGACCAAACCGTGGGCCCGGCATTAATGGAGATATGTATAAACGAAACGTTCACTGGGGATATCGATGGTGAATCAACAGTTCGAGCGTTGCAGGTCCTACGCGATGATCGATCTGCCAGCCTGGTCAGTATGCAACGATTCCGCGGAAAACTGGGCGGACGCGAAGGCATGTTCGTGCTTCAGGGTTCAGCAATCATTGAGGACGGCAAGATCAAGGCGGAATGGTTTGTCGTTCCCGGCTCGGGGACAGGTGCTCTTTCCAAGCTGCGCGGTGAGGGCGGCTTTGAAGGTCAATTTGGAAAAGGATCCGACGCAACGCTGGATTATTGGTTCGAGTGA
Source organism: Terriglobia bacterium (assembly GCA_963803605.1). Classification (GTDB taxonomy): domain Bacteria; phylum Acidobacteriota; class Terriglobia; order Terriglobales; family Acidobacteriaceae; genus JAIQFF01. The sequence goes on along the minus strand of CAWDNG010000011.1, from coordinate 14,577 downwards.
GGCAGTGTAACGATCGTTTTGCCGAAACCGAGGACGAGGCAGCGGACTATGACATCATAGAATGCGCCGATTTCGACGAGGCGATTGAAATTGCCCCGAAACATGTAGCCGCAAAGCCAAGGGCGAAGTTTGAATCGAATTCCACGTGCGGGTGGAATCGGATGACGCAAGGTGACAAAGAAAATTGATCGAGGCATGGCAGTCTATCGGACTGCAGCCGACATGGGAGATACGCGATGAAGGCAGTGGTCCTGCATGAGTACGGTGGTCCTGAGAAGCTGAAACTTGAAGACAACGTCCCCGATCCCCAGATTAGCGGAGATACAGTGCTGATCGCGGCAACGGCTGCGAGCGTCGATCCGATCGACTGGAAGGTGCGGTCGGGGGCACGGCAAAAGGACGTTCCGTTGTCGTTCCCTGCAGTTCTGGGACGCGATGTGAGCGGCGTCGTAAGGTCGGTGGGTGCAAATGTGAAGCACTTCAAGCCCGGTGATCGCGTTCGTGCATTCTCTAACGCGACCTATGCCGAGTTGGTGGCGGTAAACGATTCGGACGTTACCCATCTGCCCGACGGCGTGGATCTGGCGGACGCGGCGGCGATCCCGTTAATCGCGCTCACAGGAGACCAACTCGTCCGCCTTGCGACCAATGTGCAAAAGGGACAGGTTGTTCTGATAACAGGAGCGCTGGGCAGTGTCGGGCGCGCGGCAGTGCATATGGCGAAGAAGATAGGCGCGCAGGTGATTGCTGGAGTTCGCGGGAAAGAACTGGACGCTGCCCGCTCCCTGAGTGCCTCGGACGTGCTAGCGATTGATGACGATAAAGCGATTGAGAACTTCCGGTTAGTGGATGCAATTGCAGATACCGTTGGCGGTGACGTTGCAACGAAGTTGATCGTGAAAATAAAGCCGCGCGGCTCGTTTGGCTACACCGCTGCATTGGCGGAAAGCGCAGCGGGCCTAAATCCGGGAGTGAAGATTGCGCGTGTGTTTGCGCGGCCTGATCCGTCCAAGGTGCGTGAGTTCGCCGATGACGTGCGCGATGGTAAGTTCGTTCTGCCGATTGGTCGCCGGATCCTATTGCATGATGCGGCTGAGGCACATGTGCTAGGGGAGAAAGGCGGGATCGGGAAGATCCTCCTGCTGATGCCGGATTCACAAGACTGATCAGCAAGCTTCTCTCTGGCGGCACGTTCTTCGGTGGTCTCGAGAGACACGAGTCGGGTGAAAAAGACCCCCGATCGGGGATCCTGCTTCGACTCGCCCTGGACTTCGCTTGAGGGCGGAAGGTCATTATCGACCTTCCGCATGCCAACTGAATAATGTGGCGGGAGCGACGGGACTCGAACCCGCGGCCTCCTGCGTGACAGGCATGTGCATCATGCGTTCGCGCCTTAAGGGAGTTCCTGAGTCAAAGACGCACCAGGGAGCCCCGAACTATAAAGCACCAGCGCGTCAGTCAAGCAGCGATCGGTAGCAAGTGTTGGTGTCGGATCGGCAAGCTAAGACGCGCGTGATGTGAGGCCGCTACAGAATGAAGCCGTCCACAGGTCTCCGGACCAGTCAAAGTTAAATCGGTGAATAAGCGGTCGGCACCGGACGGAAAGCTCGGTGACGAGTCGCCCCAAAACGCTCCGGTGTTTGCCTCATGATTAGTGCCCGTCAGTGACGCCGCGATTGGTTGCTGAAAACTCTGCCATCATTTCGCGCTTGCACCTGCATGCGGTGCACAACTCCCTAGTCAGTGAGAATGCAATCGGTGAGGCGCAGTGAAGTGAGAAGCAACAGAGAGGCTGATTGCCTTCGATCTACAGAACCTGACCAACGTTGAGAAAGGCGGTCCGCTATAGAAACAAGAGAGTTTCGCATCCCTGGCATTCTTTGCTTGCGGAGAAATGGCACAGATCCCGCGTGGGAAGCATCCTAGTTGCACCGGCCGCGGCTGTTTTTCCACGAATGCAAACCCTTCCCCGACGGTGTAGTGTTCACGCCGAAAGGACAACCGCTGTGTTCGTGTCCACCACCGAACTGGCCAGCAAACTGCGTGCCGCTCGATACATTGTCGATCCGGTGACGCTCTCTGTTGTCTATCTCGCCTCGCGGATGTGCAAGCCACTTCTGATTGAAGGACCGCCTGGGTGCGGCAAGACGGAGCTTGCCTACGCTGTCGCCGAAGCCGCCGGTGCGCCTGTGGAGCGTCTGCAGTGCTATACGGGTATCAGCGAAGATAGGGCCATTGGCAAGTTCGATGAAGCTTTGCAGAAACTGTTCCTCCAGACGCAGAGTGAGAATCTGGCGAAGGATTGGAATGACATTCGACAGCGATTGCATACGCTCGACTTCTTCGTAGAGGGACCATTGCTCCGTGCCTTGCATCACCGAGAACATCCCTGCATTCTGCTCATTGATGAAATCGACAAAGTTGACCAAGGTTTTGAAGCCTTGCTACTTGAGGTCCTGAGCGCATGGCAGATCACGGTGCCGAAACTTGGAACAATCACGGCCACAACCGTGCCCTTCGTCGTGCTTAGCTCCAACGAAGAACGCCGACTCGGCGACCCTCTGCGGCGAAGATGTTTCTATCTGCGATTCGACTACCCCACTGTCGAGCGTGAAACCGAAATCTTGACTACGAGGAGCCGAAGTCAGAGTCCGCGACTACGCGGCCAGTTGGCTGGACTGGCACATGCTCTGCGGGGTTGGAACATGGAGAAGCCTCCCTCCATTGCGGAAATGTTGGACTTGGCCCAGGCCCTTGAAATCCTTGGGTCGGAAGAAATCTCGCATGAACAACGCGACTTGCTACTGCCGTTATTGGCAAAGACGGACGGGGATCGGAAGCGATTGATGCTGCGCGCGGGGTTTGAGGGGCTAGTTGCCGACTCAAAGCGATATCGGGATGAACTTGTCGCAAGCGGCGGCCCCGGCAAGATCTTGCCTCGCAGTGAGAGACCCGTACTGACCGAGGGAGTGGCATGAACCGGATTGGCTATGCCTGCTGCCTGCTGCTTGCGGTACACGTCGCGCGCGCGCAAGTGTCGACATCCGCCGATGTCCGCATTCTCTCTGACCATTGGCGGTGTATTACGCGACGGTATATCGAGTTCCGATTGAACTCGTAGAAGCGATCATCGACGAAGAATCCGCCTGGAATCCCTATGCCGTCTCAAAAAAAGGCGCGGTGGGCCTAATGCAACTCATGCCGGAAACGGCAGCGCGGTTTGGAGTTCGAAATCGTTATCGCCTTGACGAAAACATAAAGGGCGGCGTGGCTTATCTAGCGTGGTTGATTCGACTGTTCAGAGGCGATTTCCGGTTGGCGATAGGTGCCTACTACGTAGGTGAGAGGCCGATCCTTCGCCGGCAACTCGATTATTCCTCCATCGACGTGCACGGGTATGTCAGCCGCGTGGCCGAAAGATTTCGTGCCAGATGCAGACACGGCGTGGCTGTCGACTTGATAGCAAAAGCGAATATCGCGAGGTGAACCATGAACGTCTTTAAGTCGATCCTGGTCTGTTGCCTCTTGCCGGCAACCTTTGAAGCGCGCGCCCAGGTTCCATCTGTCATACCGCAAGTTCGAGTGAAGGATGCGACGGATAGCAAGGTCACGGTAGTGGAGGTTGCCGCACATTTCGTAACAGCAATCCGGCTGCCAGAACCGGTGAATTCTGTTGCTGTCGGGGACCCTGCACTGTTTCTGGTCGAGCATTCAGAACGCGAACCACAACTGGTTCTCGTGAAGGCCCTGACGGAGAGAACCGCCGAAACCAACTTGCTCATATCGAGCATTCACGGCCGGCAGTTCAGCCTGCTTCTGGTTAGCCGTGTAGCCACCGGTCCCGAAAAGATAGATTTTCTGCTCCAGTACAAACCTGCGACGAGTTTTCTCATAGAGCCTGGGATTGTGCCTTTCCCGCTGGTAGGTCAGACCAAGGCGATCAATGTTCAACCTTCACACGTTGATATGAGAATTGAGGGAGAAGACAGGCCGCAGTCACCGAACCGAGCCGTCGTTCCCAGCGCATTTCGTTCGACGACGGCCGATGCACATACCCAAGCACTGTCTCCCACAGCGACGCCGCCATCGTCGGATGTCCTGCTCCAACGCCAGGAGAGTGCACCTCTACCAACCATGTACGGAGAACGAATTGAAACAGAAGCAATCAAGGGGGACCGCCTGCGCGTCGGCGTCAGCGAAGTAATTGATGGCGGCCAGCAAGTGATCGTGCTGTTCTCGGTGGTGAATACCAGCAGACATGCGATTTTGCTTATGCCGCCACAGGTACAACTCGGCGGAAAGATTAAATCCGGTCGGATTGTTAAGCATGAGCGTTGGACCGCGGCAGAGCAACTGGCCATCATCGATTTCCGCCTGAGCCATCGACGGCTTGGGACTGGTAGCCGTGCGGACGGAATCGTGGTCTTTGAACGCCCACCCTACAAGCAGTCGAACGAGCAACTCTTTCTGCAGATGGCGGATTCGGGTGCAGTGGATCGTCCGGCGCTTGCGCCTATCGGCTTCGGAGGCGGAGGCGAAATGCTCGTTCTCCGGCTGTTCGACGTTAACCGCCTGCCATTGAAGGTCGCCTCGCTTTAGCTCAGATGGAAAACCGCCAGTCACCGCCTCTTGCGATAGCGCTTCCAACTTGCGGCACGAAACACACCGGAAATTTCCGTGAAAATAGTACGCAATGACCTTCGCTGACCGAACGTTGCCGGTGGTCGATGTTTGAGGACCGGCTTGGGCTGACGCCCCAACAACCGAATGTTTCGTCTCCTGTGCGACGAAGTAGACCACGCTCACAGCAACAAATAGTAGTAAAGCAATTTGTATGATCGTTTTGGTTTCATGTATTCTGCCTCGCTTCAGTAGAACTGTTCTTAACGTCCTCAACGACCACTTCCGCTTCCATGACGATCTCGGATTTGACTGAGTTCGCCACCAAGCTGTACTTCTGCGCGGCTTGCAAGGCGCGCTGGATTCGAGCTTCCAGAATTTCCTTCCGCTCTCCGTTGAGGGCCACACGAATCACGGGACGAAAGCGCAGCTTAGTGAAAAGTTCAGTACGATCGAGTTCGATCAGCTTGGTGCCTTCAGTCCGGCACTCATACGACAGGAGCTGGAGTTGGAAGCGTTCCGCTGCCCAGATGAACATCATCATGACGCACGTGTTCGCAGCGGCCACAAAGGCGTCTTCCGGAGTCAGGACACCCGCATATCCTTGCGCATCTGGGGGAGCGGAGAACACCATTTCGGGGCCATTGCCCATTGCAAGATGTCCCCAATGCTCACCAGTCCACTTGACCGTAGTGTGATATGTGGCGGTGCGACTCATTTCGTCCCTCCTCGCCAGAATGAGGCGTACTCGCGGAGGATTGCCTCGCGGTAATCAGGTTTTGATTGCTCGGGGATGTGGTTATAGACTGCGACAGTCGCTAGAAGTTCATCCGCGGCACCGTCCGGTTCGCGCCCTCGTTCGCGGAAGTTCGCAAAGATGAGCGGTAGAGCCTGAAGCCCCACCCACTGATCGCCGATGAAGACATTCTGCACGGGTATTCCAGAGCCGCAAGAGCAACCCGCGGGTTTAGGGTCCTCTGCTGGTTTTGGCGCGCTAATGCTCACGAGTGTCTTGCCGGAAGGGCCCGCGAGCAGCTCATCAGTAAGCAAAGCCAATCGCTCGGCCGTCAGCTCGAGGGCCTTTCTACCAGCGTTATTCAGATGGCGCCGGCCATCAATTGCCTCTAGACCCTGAGCAGCGGCAAGTTCGCTGACGACGACGCTGGCAGTGGGCTTTCCCGAATACATCTCGGTGCCTCGGGCAGCGCAGCGGAGTTCACAGCCGTCTACGGTAATAGTCGGGTGAAAACGTGCAAACGCCCGATCCCCTTCGCCGCCTGCCAGGAATAACGGCAGGCAGATGGTGACGGTTTTTCCGGGGCGCAGTTCGTGCAGGACCTTCAACGCTGCCAACCGGGCGACGGTCCCGACCGCGAGTTCCTCACCAGAACATGCAACAATTCCTACTTTTCGTTCAGGAAGATCAGGCATGGGGCCCTCCTTGGGTCTCATCCAAAGCTGCAGCTATCTCGGCGGCGATCACCCGCGCGAGTTCCTTGCCTGGCTGGTTCAGCTCGGCAATGCCTTCCGGTTTCAAGTGCTTGTAGCGCCGGAAAACATCGAGTACCTGCACTTCCTGAGCGACAGACCCACCACTGAGCTTCACGAGTTTCGACGCGCACATCAACTTACAGCCGTCGATCGTCACCGCCGGTTTACTGCGGACTCGCACCTGCGCGTCTGGTTCGCCAAGAACAAGCTTCGACAGCGCGACGAGGTCGGTATCGGTGGGTCGAAGGCTCTCGCAGAGTTCGTAGGCTGCTTCCCGGCTGACAGTCCCAAATGGCTTGCCGATCCCGCTGCATGGAATCACAACAACGCTGGAATGATGACTCATGACATCTCCTTCAGTTCTTCGTCAATCTCCTGCCGCATGACGGCAAAATACGCGGCGGCATCGAGCAAGTTCCGACGGCTGACCGTCCATTCGGCGGGCCTCAGGATCATGAGCCAGCCTTTGTCGTAGGGATCTTGATTGACAAGTTCGGGATGAAGTTCGAGGCCCTGGTTGATTTCCGTCACTGTGCCTGAAACCGGCGAAGGAAGAGCGACGTTAACCTTTATGGTCTCGATTTCGGCGAAGTCATCTCCGGTACGTAATGTCGTGCCAATCGGCTTTAAGTTCACGAAGGCGATATCGCCGCTATGCTGCTGGAGATAGTCAGTCAGCCCAACGCGAACCATTCCCCCTTCGGAACCCTCCAGTGGCAGGAACCAAACGCCGTCGCGCGTGTACAAACGGTCCTTGGCGACTTTGAACGTGAACTTATCAACCGTAGTTTCCAGATACTCAGGCATGCAGCCTCCTTCGCGGCAGTCCGCTACTGCTTGATTGCAGTCGTCGCCAGCCAGGAAGCAATCTCCCCAGCGTTCGGAATGCGGCCTGCAGATTTCACCTCGCCATTGATCACCAACGCGGGCGTCGCCAGGATTCTGTACGCCATGATGTCCTTGATGTCCTCCACCTTGGTGAGCGTGGCGGGAGCGGCCAGTTGAGCAATGGCTTGTTCAGCCTCACTGTAGAGCTGTTTGCACCTGGCGCATCCGGGGCCAAGGACTTTGATTTCGATACTCATTTTGATTTCTCCTTTAGGACCTGCGTGGCACATGCGAAGAAGTTGCACACGCACGGGGTAAGAAGCCTGTAGTACACCGTCGTCCCCTGGCGGCGGTCTTCCACGATTCCATTCGCTCGAAGCAGTGCGAGGTGCTTGGAGACTGTTGAAAGATCACTACCAACAAGCTCGGTGAGGTCCCCCACCGAACACTCACCTCGATTCAAGCGGTCAATGATCATGAGTCGAGACTCGTTGGCGAGTGCCTTCAGCACCCGAGCCTGCTGCTTAAAGACGCTCCGTTGGGTCATACCTGCCAGTATCTGGCTATTTGGCCAAATAGGCAACAACTGAGCAACGTGATTTCCGTCCTTTTCCAAAATGCCCCCTACATGAGCACGTTGAACAAATAACCCACCACAAGAATCCCGGCGGCGACCACCGCAACAAAGACGGCGATCAACTGCGGCCTGAGCACCTTGCGAAGAATGATGGTCTCCGGCAGCGACAATCCGATGACCGACATCATGAACGCTAGTACCGTGCCGAGAGCTGCACCCTTTCCAAGCAACGCCTGCACAACCGGGATGATTCCGGCTGCATTGGAATACATGGGAACACCGATCAGCACAGCCAATGGCACGGACCACCATGCACCCTTCCCCATAATGTGGGCCATGAAATTCTCAGGAACGTATCCGTGTATCCCAGCGCCAACCGCAATCCCGGCCACAACGTAAAGCCAGACCCTGCCCACAATGTCGCGCACCGCCGCAAAACCAATTTGCGTGCGTGTGGACCAACTCATCGGACCATCTGGAACTGTGCTAGGGCCGGATTCCATCTGATAGACCCACGGCTCAACGAATCGTTCGAGTTTCAGGCGCCCGATGGTCCAACCGGCAACCATCGCAATGGCCAGTCCAGTCCCGGCATAGATCGCGGCGACCCGCCAGCCGAACAGACCAAACAAAAGTACAAGCGCCACTTCGTTGATCATCGGCGCAGCAATCAGGAACGAAAATGTCACACCGAGAGGAACGCCGGTTGTAACGAATCCAATGAACAGAGGTACCGCCGAACAGGAGCAGAAGGGAGTAACGACACCCAGTAATGAGGCAAGAGTGTTTCCAGTGGATTCCCGCTTCCCAGCAAGAATGGCCCGCGTTCGTTCCGGAGTAAAAAAGGATCTGACAATGCCAACACCAAACACAACCAGCGCAAGCAACATCAGGACTTTCGGAACCTCAAAAGCAAAGAACTGGACTGCAGCGCCAAAACGAGTACGCGCGTCAAGTCGAAGAAGTGAAGAAGTTAGCCAGGTCGCGGCGGACAGCAAGTGGCTGTAGATGAGCCACCACAAGGCAATCCCCAGAACAAAGAATATACCGGTTCGCCAGATCGGCTTGTTCGCCGATTGAGTCCTCTTCGTGCCTACTTCAATCGCTGCAAGACTGCCGTTTGCAGCCATGTTTAACCTTCTTCCGCCCTATATATAAGAAATGCAAAATCACCGGTTTTTGTTACGAACAAATCACTCACCCACTTGGCAATTTGGTCCCGTACTTGCCGGAAAGTTGCCAATTGACCCTCCTTGGGGGCAGCAGCCGGATCTTCAAAGCTCTGATGAATGCGGGCGCCCCCACCCGGAAAGATCGGGCATGACTCCTTCGCGTTATCGCAGGCCGTAATGACGTAGTCGAACTGCTGGCCCGCGAATTCATCCACTGACTTTGAACGGCTTCCCGCGATGTTAATTCCGATCTCAGACATCGCCGTAACCGCATTCGGATTGAGACCGACGGGACGAGTGCCCGCGCTGAATACCTCAAACTGGTCGCCTGCGAGGTGCCGCAGCAAGCCCTCTGCCATTTGGCTGCGAGCTGAGTTGCCTGTGCAAAGAAAGAGAACTCTTTTACGTGTGATCGTTGTCATCCAGTGATTCCTAGTGCTCGATTCCTATGTATTCCGAATACGTTGATCGTGATTGTTGTAAGGCTGCTTTGCAGGTGCTGCACAGCAACAGCCTGGCTTTCTTAGGTAGAACGATCGTTCGCACCAGTGGAACGCAGCCTGTAACCGGATCGTCGACTACACGGACATGTTCAGCACAGAGCGCAGCCGAGCAATGATGGCAAAGACCAGACGCCTCCCGTTGGATTCCCACTTGCAAGCATTCATAGCATTCCACGGCTTCCTCCCGCTATGAAACGGTCCCCCGTACAGCCAAGTCGGGTAGAGTTTTCGAATCACCGAAGTACCGTCTCTGAAAGTACAATGCGACATTCACGAGAGCGATCATGACCGGTACCTCGACCAGTGGCCCGATAACCGCTGCGAACGCAGCACCCGAGTTAATTCCGAACACGGCTACCGCGACCGCGATCGCCAATTCGAAGTTGTTCGAGGCCGCAGTGAACGAGAGCGTCGCGGTCTTCGAATAATCCGCTCCGAGCTTCTTTCCCATGTAGAACGAGACCAGGAACATGGCCACGAAATAGATCAGCAGCGGCACCGCAATCCGCAGAACATCGAGCGGCAAGCGGACTATGTACTCCCCCTTTAGCGAGAACATCACCATGATCGTGAACAGCAGGGCAATCAGGGTCAACGGACTGACACGGGGAACAAAACGGTGGTCGTACCACTCACGACCTTTCGCCCGGACCAGTGCCGTGCGGGTCAGAAAGCCCGCCAGAAAGGGGATTCCAAGATAGATGAAAACGCTCTTCGCGATTTCCCCGATGGAGACGTTTACGACCGCGCTGTGCAGCCCCAGTTTGGCAGGTAGAACGGTGATGAACACCCAGGCATACACCGAGTACAGGAACACTTGGAATAATGAATTAAAAGCCACCAGACCCGCGGCATATTCCGTGTCTCCCTTCGCGAGCTCGTTCCAAACGATCACCATGGCAATGCACCGAGCAAGGCCGATCATGATGAGTCCAGCCATGTACTCTGGATATCCGCGGAGAAACACGACGGCCAGCACGAACATGAGAATCGGGCCGATGATCCAGTTCTGAACCAAGGAAAGCCCTAACACCGTTTTGTTGCGGAAGACTTCGTGCAATTCTTCATAGCGGACTTTTGTGAAGGGCGGGTACATCATGACAATCAATCCGACCGCGATCGGGATCGAGGTTGTGCCCACGCTAAACCGGTTCAAGAATGGGACAATTCCTGGAACTGCCCAACCGGCAAACACCCCAATTGCCATCGCCGCAAAGATCCACGCCGTGAGATAACGATCCAGAAAACTCAATCGTGACGAAACTCGTTCTGTCATTTTCTTATGTCCTCGCGGCAGCGCCCATCTTTCCAAGCGCGGAGTATGGCTGCCATTCCGTCCGCGTGCAGGCGCCGTGCTGAATAGCCTCTTTCAATTTGCGGGTATCTTCTGCGAACGACTCCTCGCTCTTGACGGCCTGGCGAAGAAAATCGAACAGATACTTCTTCGCACCCTGCGTCGGGTCGGCAAGGCGATAGAAAATACGGAAGCCGTCCCTCCGATCAAGGACTAACCCCGAGTTCTTGAGGTATTGCAGGTGACGTGAAATGTTCGGCTGTGACGTATCCAAAACGTATTGAATGTCGCAGCCGCACAACTCCCCATGGAGCAGGAGATTGAGAATGCGAAGCCGATTCCTGTCGGCCATACCCTTGCAATATTGTTCCAGCTCCTTCATACGGAGAACCTCCCCACACCACGATTCGTCGTCAACCGGCCTCGATCGTTTCCGCCGCTACAACGGCGCCCAGACATGTCCCTGCTCGCGACGGGATCAATGCCGTTGAGTCGCTCGCCCTGAGCTGACAGATTCATCGGAAATAAAACACGTGCAAACACTTAGCACCTGCCCGTGCATTGTACTTCTGGTCGTTGTCCGCCCAAGATTCCAGCGGCTACCATTCTTTGCGTATATTCGCGTAGAAGCATAGACGTATGATAGCATGTCCTGCGTTTCGCTTTGTGATGCCGGTCACGCCACCGCGTGATCGCAGGAGGGTAGGAGAATGCCGTCATCGAAACCCAAAGTCCTGTTTCTCTGCACAGGCAATTCCGCACGCAGCCAGATGGCCGAGGGCTATCTCCGTCATGCGGCAGGAGACCATTTTGAACCGCTCAGCGCGGGGATCGAACCCAAGGGACTCAATCCGCTCGCCATCGAGGCCATGCAAGAGATCGGGATTGACATCTCTCACCAGAAATCGAAAGACGTGGTCAGCTTCCTAGGCCAATACATTCCGTACATTGTGACGGTGTGTGACAACGCACGGGAGCGCTGCCCCATTTTCCCGCGCACCTTCAAGTTTCTTCATTGGAGCTTCGAAGACCCGGCCGCAGCAAAGGGTTCGCATGAAGACAAACTGGCGGTGTTCCGTCGGATCCGGGACGAGATTGCACAACGGATCGACAAAGAGCTTATCGCCACGGCGGTGGCGGAACGCTCCGGCGCATGATCACGAGTACATACTGCCGTCTGTTGACTGTGTGCCTGCTAGCAAGCATGAGTCTCGTCGCTTGCAGTCGACACCAGGCGATTTGGAGATCTTCGACACTGCGGGAAATCGAAGAAGTAAGGAACCGAAGCGTTCCCAACGATGGCGCGGTCGTTCGAATGTCGGAACCAGTCAGGAACAATTCGAGCGTTCGCTCTACGTGGGAGATTCAAACCAAGTCCAACAGCGGAGAATATTTTCAGCGGCTCAAGACCGAGCTAGGCCCAGGGTATCGAACTACGTCGCAGACTCTGTCGGCCATTTCGTTGGTGAGGGAGATAGAGGGAGACTCCTACACCGTCACTGCTCGAAGTGCCGAGTCTTCGAACGGCGCACTGGTCGCGGTCGAGTTCGTCGCAATGCCAGATTGAGGCGGGCTATGGAATTGCTGGCATTTATAGACCCAGATGGCGCCGCTCAGGGAACCTCGTAAGAAAGACACTCTCAAACGCTTTCACCGGAACCCACCAAACCATGACGCAGCCAAGGCAAGGCCCCCCGAATAACCATCTGAACCACAGGAAACCCGCGCCTCAAGAGATCAACGCGACGACACCCGAACTAGAACAAACAGTGTTTGAACTATTTTGTCGCTTTCGCGAGAAATTTGGGCGCGATCCAGAGACCGATGATCCGGTCTTCTTTGATCCCCACGCGGATGAGCCTACTGCGCTGCCAGAAGAGGCGTTGAACCAGATGTGGGAGCGCCTCGCGGACGCAATGGTATGCCAAGGGGAAATGACAGCCGAGACCGCCTATGCGATGAAGAAAACCGGTCTCTTGGTTACTGAACAGACCGAACACTTGCTAAGCAGGGAGCAGCGCGACGCATGGAAAAGGGCCCTTACTGACTTCAGGGGAACGACACGGAACAAACTCAGCACGCCAACAGTTCGCCTCAACAATGAAGTTCGGGCTACGGCCGGTCAGCGGAACCACCGAAGTCGTTGACATGATTCCGCCGATCGTTCACGAATTCAATTGCAGCAGGTCGGCCCGCAGCAAGCCTTCGCGCTGGTAGGCTTCACCGCCCGAATAAAGGCACTCATGAATTTTCCGTCCACTTGTGGCGCTAGAGTCTCTGCGTCAATACCTTGCTCCGCGAGGAACTCGCGCGCATCTTCTGCGCGATAGACGCGCGTAGGCTCGACTTCAACCTTGTCAAATCCTGCCGCCACTAACTTGCTGCGATATTCATTCTCTTCGAGTGCTCCGGCTACGCATCCCACCCATAGGAGCACGCTCTGACGGATTTCGGGGAGCATTTCGCCGCGAGTGACAACATCGGACACGGCAAAGCGTCCACCTGGCTTGAGAACTCGAAATGCCTCCCTCAATACCTTGTCCTTGTCCGCCGAGAGATTGATAACGCAGTTGGAAATGATGACATCCACGGAATTGTCAGGAAGAGGGATATGTTCGATCTCCCCCTTCAGGAATTCGACGTTGTTGACGCCGGCCTTGCGCTTGTTCTCGTTGGCCAGGGCGAGCATTTCATCGGTCATGTCTAGACCGTAAGCTTTCCCTGTCGGGCCCACCCGTTTCGCAGAAAGCAGGACATCGATGCCGCCGCCGGAACCAAGGTCAAGCACTGTCTCGCCGGGATTGAGCTGAGCCAAAGCTGTGGGATTCCCGCATCCCAGCGAGGCAAGAAGGGCCTCTTCGGGAATCTGTCCAGCTTGAGCGGAATCGTACAGATTGGCCGTGATCGGATCACTGCATCCGCACCCGCTGCTAGCAGTGGAGGTCGTACCGCAACAAGAAGCAGCGCCCCCACTCTTCACCCGCAAGGCTGCCTGTCCGTATTTTTCTTTCACCACTTCTTTAATGTCTGTGTTGCTCATTTTCCAGCTCCTATCTGCTAATTTGCACAATGGTTTCGGGTTTGACGGCCTGGCTGCGGGTGCAGCATTCCGAGTACAGAAAACTCAAAAGCTCCTGAAGTGAATCGGTGTTCGCTGTGTATCGCAGGTATGTACTTTCTCGCCGAACTCGAACAAGGTCTTCGTTTCTCAGCTTGTCAAGATGATGGGAGAGCGTCGAATTCGGGATATCCAGCTCTTCCTGGATGTCACCCACCACTAGACCGTCGGGATGGGCGGAAAGCAGTAGTCGCATGATTCGCAGGCGCGGCTCGGTTCCCATGGCGGACAACATGTCCGCATACTTGGGGATCTGATCCGACACTTTCTGGTTTTGGACTCTCGACATATTTCGATAATTGCAATACGATAGTGTCAAACAGAAATTTCTTAAGGCTCTATTTAGGTCGCTGATACTCGCGTCAAAGAGTGAAGGTGGTGTCTACAAGTTGAGAGCACGCAAGACTAGGTGGAGTAGGGCCGGGCATTGATGAACCGATGGCGGGAGCGACGGGACTCGAACCCGTGGCCTCCTGCGTGACAGGGACGCGCTCCGTTCCATCTTCATGGTGCTTCCGTTAGCTAGGCTGTCCCATCCGGTGCAGGACTTGTTTTGACATCCTTGATTTGCAGGTGTGCCGTAAGTGTGCCGTGCGCTTCGATACGTTATGCGCCAATACGGGCTTTTTCGCTACTTTTCAAAAGCGCTTCCGTGCGGGCTTAGATAGGGGTTACTACTCTTAATCAGTAGGTTGAAGGTTCGATTCCTTCCGCGCTCACCAAACCCGCTGTTTATACAGGTTCCTGCGCATGCCGTCTCGATTTTGGGGCACGCATTAGGAAGATCGTGAGAGGTCGACACGCGGCATCTCTGACGAAATCTGTCATTTTGCCACTGTACGATGCCGGTCTGGAATCCGAAACAACCACGGATCATGGCATCTCTATGGGACTCTCATGGGCGCCTTGCGGGTATTCCGAACTCACTCTCCCTGGATATGGGAGTCGATAACACACGACTTCCATCCATGGCA
>CAWDNG010000010.1:0-215036 GCA_963803605.1 Terriglobia bacterium | reverse complement strand
GACTACGACTGGTGGAGCGAGGCGCTGCATGGCGTGGCGAACAATGGCGGTATCACCACGTTCCCTGAACCGGTCGGCTTGGCCGCGACGTTTGATCCGGATGCCATTCACCGGATGGCGATTGCGACGAGCGTTGAGGCGCGACTCAAGTACGTGGAGGGGATGAAGGACGGCCACAGCGACATCTTTCAGGGTCTCGACTTCTGGGCGCCGAACATCAACATCTTTCGCGATCCCCGCTGGGGACGCGGCCAGGAAACCTACGGGGAAGACCCATTCCTGACGGCCCGTATGGGCGTGGCGTTCGTTACGGGCATGCAGGGCGACGATCCGAAATACTATCGCGTCATTTCGACGCCGAAACACTACGCGGTCCACAGCGGGCCAGAAAGCACGCGCCACAAGGCGGATGTGATGGTCAGCAAACATGATCAACTGGACACGTATCTGCCGGCATTTCGCGCGACCGTGACCGAAGCCAAGGCTGCTTCGGTGATGTGCGCTTATAACAGCATCAACGGACAGCCTGCGTGCGTGAACGAGTTCCTGCTGCAAGACCAACTGCGAAACAAATGGAAGTTCCAGGGCTACGTCGTCTCTGACTGCGACGCAGTCGTCAATATTTTTCGTGACCATCACTTTACGAAGACCCAGCCGGAGGCGTCCGCGCTCGCCATTCAGCGGGGCATGGACAACGAGTGCATCGACTTCGCCAAAGTCAAGGACGATCACGACTACCGCCCTTACTATGAAGCATACAAGCAAGGATTGTTAAAGGAGAGCGAGATCGATACTGCGCTCATACGCCTGTTTACGACGCGCATGAAGCTGGGCATGTTCGATCCGCCGGAGATGGTGCCATATACGAAGATTGACGAAAAGGAACTGGACAGCGCGGAGCACCGCGCGCTGGCGCGGGCCATCGCCAACGAGTCCATGGTGCTGCTTAAGAACGACGGTACCCTGCCGCTCAAGCAGGGCAAACTCAAAATCGCCCTGGTGGGTCCGTTGGCAGACCAAACAAAATATCTGCTTGGCAATTACAGCGGAAGCCCAACCCACATCGTTTCCGTTCTCGACGGCATGAAAGCGGAGTTCCCGGAAGCGCAAATCAACTTTGTTGCCGGGACGCAGTTTCTGCGAGCCGATGGAGAACTGGTCCCCGAGTCCGCGTTGACCAATGCGGAAGGTCAGCCAGGGCTCACCGCGAAGTTCTCTTCGGGGGTGGACCCAGGCCAGGGCGCTGTATTAGCCACGCGCACGGTGAGCACGGTTGACTTGAATTCAGAGAGTGTCCCTCAGGAAGCCGCTGGCACCTATCCTTTATCGGTGGAGTGGGCAGGGTTTCTCACGGTCAACGAAAGCGGCGACTACAGCATCGGCGTACGCGCCAGCGGCAACTTCGCGATTGTGCTGGTTGATGGCAAACCATTGGTGATGCAGTACCTGGACAGCGAGCGGTCGCAAAGCAAGGTCGGACACATTCATCTTGAGCAGGGTAAGAAGACGGCCCTCGAAGTCAGGTACCGGCAGACGAAACCCGGGCCCACACAGGCGCAGTTGATTTGGGCGAAGTACGATCCGAAACCGGATCCCGCCGCAATCGAAGCGGCGAAGAATGCGGATGTGGTGGTTGCGGTGATGGGAATCACCAGCCAGCTCGAAGGCGAGGAGATGGCGGTGAGCGAAGAGGGGTTCAAGGGCGGCGACCGCACCAGCATTGATCTACCGAAGCCGGAACAGGAGTTGCTCGAAGCGGTGACGGCCACGGGGAAGCCAGTCGTACTCGTGCTGGCCAACGGAAGCGCCCTCGCCGTGAACTGGCCACAAGAACATGTGAATGCGATTCTGGAATCCTGGTATGCGGGCGAAGAAGGCGGCGCGGCTGTGGCGGAGACACTTTCGGGGAAGAACAATCCCGCCGGGTGCCTGCCGGTCACTTTCTATACCGGCATCGATCAACTTCCGCCGTTTGAAGACTACGCAATGAAAGGGCGAACTTACCGCTATTTCGAAGGCAAGCCGTTGTATCCGTTCGGGCATGGCTTGAGCTACACGATATTTTCTTATAGTGGCCTGACGCTTCCGCAGAAGGCGCTCAAGGCCGGCGATCCACTGAGCGCAGAGGTGACGGTCACCAATACCGGAGAGCGCGAGGGAGACGAGGTCGCCCAGCTCTATCTGACTTTTCCGAACGTGGCGGGAGCGCCCATGCGCGCCCTGCGCGGGTTCAAGCGCGTTCACTTGAAGCCAGGCGAATCGCAGAAGGTCGGCTTCGAGTTGAAGGAACGCGACCTGAGCATGGTAACCGCAGACGGCAAGCCGATCATCGCGAAGGGGAAGTATTCGGTTTCAATCGGGGGAGGTCAGCCGAACACGGGCGCACCGACAGTGGCCGGCACCTTTCAAGTGAAAGGTACCCGGGTGCTCCCGGAATAGCCTGACCATGAAACAATTGAACGAAGCCATGGCTGACGCAAGTTCGCCGGTTGCCGCATTTGGGATAATCGGCGCCCATAAGGGAAGGTGAGGACAACATTGCAACCCAGATCGTGGCAAGCCGTGGCTTGGACCATACTCCTGTTGAGCACTGGTGCGCAGGCCCAGCAGGCAAACTCATGCGCTGCGCTGAAGGGCTTTAAAGCTCCGAGCGTTGAAATCACGAAAGCCGAACCGATTGCTTATGGAACCACTGTGCCTAATCTCTACGGCCCAGGCCACAGTGCTCCCATACCTGCATATTGCCGAGTCGAGGGCGTCATCAATCGCCGCACCGGAGTTGGGGGCGAGAAATTTGGCATCAACTTTGCGCTCGCCCTGCCCAACCAATGGAATGGTGATTTCCTGATGCAGGGTGGAGGTGGCAGCAACGGCATCGTGTTCCCCCCGCTCGGTCTGAATGCTGCGGGAGATACGCCCGGCCTGATGCGCGGGTTCGCCGTAGTCAGCACCGATACTGGCCATAAAAGTGAACGCGGATTTGATTTCGGCTTCATGAAAGACCAGCAGGCCTATCTGGATTTTGCCTATCTCGCGAACGCCCAGGTCGCCGCCCTGGCCAAACAACTTGTCGCGCAATACTACGGAAAGCCGGCAGCCTTTTCGTATTTCTCCGGATGTTCCACCGGCGGCCGCGAGGGCATGATTCTTTCGCAACGCTACCCTGTAGTCTTTGACGGAATTATTTCGGGTGATCCCGCCATGCGCACCGGACTTTCCAACCTGGCGATCGGCAAGTGGATCCCCGTCGCGTTCAACCAGGTTGCGCCAAAAGACGCAAATGGCAAACCGATCATCGCGCAGGCTATCAACGATGCCGATCGCAAGATCATCAGTGGAGCGCTCCTGGAAAAGTGTGATGCGAAGGACGGAGTGGCGGACGGTATCATCTCCGATCCTCTCGGTTGTGATTTTGATCCGGCGGTGTTGACGTGTAAGGAAGGAAAAAGCGAGTCGTGCCTGAGTCCGGAAAAAGTCGCGGCGATTAAGAAAGCTCTTGGCGGGCCAAAAACGCAGGGCGGCGTCCAGGTCTATCCCGGCTTCCTGTACGACACCGGCATCACTGCCAGCGCTCCCATTCGTGGCATTCTCTCGCCGGGCCCCGGCATTTTCGGACCGGCAACCACCGCCATGGAAGTTGACGTCGAGAAGGAAGCACTCGCGGATGTTCAGCCGCTCGTGGACTCGATGTCCACCAACCTGACTACTTTTTCCGGGCATGGCGGCAAGCTGATCTTTTATCACGGCGACAGCGATCCCTGGTTCTCTCCGCTCGACACATTCGAGTACTACAAGGAGATGGCGGCTGCGAATGGCGGCCTGGAAGCCGTTTCCAGGTGGAGTCAGTTCTATTTCGTTCCAGGAATGGGGCACTGCGGCGGAGGCCCGGGTCTCGATCAGTTCGATCTTCTGGGCGCGATGGTCAACTGGGTGGAGAAGGGGAAGGCTCCCACGGCAGTAATCACAACCGGCAAAGCATTCCCTGGTCGCAGCCGTCCTCTGTGCCCCTACCCCAAACACGCCCAATATAAAGGACAAGGCAATACTGAGGACGGGAACAATTTCGAATGCCGTTGAACCGCCTACCGAAGTTTAGCCTTACTCTTCCACCGAAAGAACGGTGACCGATTTCGGCTCAAGCTTCAGAGTCAGTTTGCCGCCGACGACCTTGGCGATGACCGGCTTCGGTACCACGGTGTTCGGAGCATCGAAGGTGTTGACGCTGTCAACCTTCGGGGCGGTCAGGGTTTCTCCCTTGGCTGATCTCGCTGTGATGCCGGTCAGGCTGGTTTCAATATCCACTGCCTGATCGGGGTCAAAGTTGGTGATTTCCAGCCATAGTCTGCCGCGTGTGTCCCTGGCGGCAATGGCGTCCACCCGAGGCAGCGTGATGGCGCCTAGTTTGTAGGTTCCAGCGTCGAATGTCATGGGCACAAACGTAGCATCCTGGAACGGCACATACATTTTGAAAACGTAGTAGGTGGGTGTCAGGACCATTTTTTCTTTGTCGGTCATGATCATGGCCTGAAGCACATTAACCATCTGCGCGATGTTGGCCATGCGCACCCGGTCGGCATGACGTGCAAAAATGTTCAGATTAAGCGCCGCCAGAATGGCGTCGCGCAGGCTGTTTTGCTGGACCAGGAAGCCGGGATTGCTGCCGGGCAACGGCGCATACCACCCTCCCCATTCATCCACCACCAGGGCCACTTTCTTCTCCGGGTCATACTTATCCATGATGGCCGAGTGCCTGTTGATCAGACTGTTCATGTCCAGCGTGGAGTGAAGAACTTGCGCGTACTCGGGGTCTCCGAATCCGACGGACGCCAATTTGTTCTCCCAATTCACTACCGTGTAGTTGTGCAGGGAAAGGCCGTCGATGTCCCAGCTCCACGAGTGATGCTGATAGGCTTTCATGACGGCCTCGGTCCAGTCGGTCCAACGGGGCCCATCGCCGCCGGGGCCCACCGCGATTTTCAGCATCTGCTGCGCTTTGCTCTGCTGCTCGGGATTAAAGTTCCTGACAAAGCGGCTGTAAACCTTGAGCTGATCCAGGTAGTAGTCGGGAGTCATGTTGCCGCCACAGTCCCAGCTTTCATTGCCGATGCCAAGAAAGCTGACCCTGTAGGGAGCAGGATGGCCGTTGGCGCCAATACTCGCGCGATCTGCTCGAGAAAGTCCATAAATTCGTGGGTGCCGAAGGTGTTCGGTTCGATTACCCCGCCCCAGTTGGGATTGAGGCCCACGCTTCGTGAGGTACCGATGCCTTCGCGCCAGTGATACTCATCCGCGAAACAGCCGCCGGGCCAGCGAACGTTCGGCACTTTTAGAGCTTTCAAAGCGGTGACGACGTCGTTGCGAATGCCGCGGGTATTGGGAATCGCGGAATCGGGCCCCACCCAGATCCCTTCATAGACTCCATGACCAAGATGTTCGGCGAACTGGCCGAAGAGGTTGCGATCGATCTTCGCGCCGGCTTTGGTAGTGTCCACCGACAAAGCAAACTTGTCGGCGGCCATGAGAGGAGCGGCGAGAATCGCAGCCAGAAGAACCAGACGAATCAGGAAAGTGCGCATGGGAAGGGCGATGTCCTTTGTTGGAGTTAAAAGGTCAATCATTCATCGAAAAATAAGATATCGAATGCCGAAAAATATAGCTTTTCCTTTGCCAATCCGAGAGCGTAGTATTCGTTTGCTCAATCGGCCTCACGATGTCCTTTGCCTTGGGGCAAAGACGCGACTCTTGCGATAGCAAACGATTGCTCGAACCGCATAAACATCGGGACAGAACAATACTATGAAAACAGCCGGAATAATGATTTTTCTCTTTGCGACGCTGTGCTGCGCACAGGATGCCAGCACTTTCCAACCTGCCGCGACGAACGTCTGGGGGGCCGAATATCCGCGGGTGGATAGCGCGGGCAGAGTGCAGCTCCGGGTCAAAGCTCCAGACGCCGCCAAGGTCCGGGTGAATTTTTGGAGCGGCCCCAAGGCGGACATGGAGAAGCAGTCCGACGGATTCTGGACCATTACCACGCCGCCTCTTGTTCCCGGCCTGCACTACTACACGTTGATCATCGACGGCGCTGAAGTCAGTGACACCAGCAGTCAGGCGTTTTTCGGTGGAGGCAAATATGCGAGCGCGGTGGAAGTTCCAGACCCGGGCTCGACCTACTATTCGATCCGGGACGTGGCCCACGGCCAGGTGCGCGAGGTCTGGTACAACTCGAAGGTGACCGGTTCCTGGCGGCACGCGCTGGTGTATTTGCCACCGAAGTACGATACGCAAACGAAGGCGCGTTATCCGGTGCTCTATCTACAGCACGGCGCTGGCGAAGATGAGACGGGGTGGATCAGGCAGGGCCGTGCGAACTTCATCATCGACAATCTCATTGCAGCGAAAAGCTGCAAGCCCATGATCGTCGTGATGGCGTATGGTTACGCCCGGCGCGCTGGCCAGTCACCTGATTTTGCTGCGAAACCCTTCGGTTCTCCCGAAATGATGAAAGCAATGCAGGATATGTCCGCTGTGTTTGAAGACGACGTGACCCTGGCGTTGATTCCTTACATCGATTCGACCTTTCGGACGATACCAGACCGCAACCATCGCGCCATGGCCGGACTTTCCATGGGGGGCATGCAGACTTTTCAGGTGACGCTCGATCATATCGATCTCTTCTCCTATATTGGAGGGTTCAGCGGAGCTGGCGGTATGTTGGTGCTGGGAAACCGGAAACTGGATCCCAAGACCGATTACAACGGGGTGTTTGCCGATGCGGCTGCATTTGGCAAGAAAGTACACTTGCTGTGGATCGGCGTCGGAACCAATGAACCGGAACGAATGCGGGCGGGACTGCTGCGGCTGCATACTTCGCTGAAGGAGGCGGGCATCCAGCATGTGTTCTATGAATCCTTCGGCACGGACCACGAGTGGCAGACCTGGCGCCGGGACCTCAAGGATTTTGCGCCGAGGTTGTTCTAAGGGAATTTCCGCATTGTCTGTCGCGCTTCTTGGGAAATTGCTGCGGTCCTCCCGAGATTGATCATGGAATGTGATTAGTGCAGTGCCCCCGTTTACTGTACCAATCTCGATGTAAGTTCTCAGTGATGTGCGCCCGCTCCAAAAGGTTCCGCAACTCCCGTATGTTTCCGGGAAATGTGTAGTTTGCGATCTTCTGCAGGGCTTCTGGGCTATGCGCTTGGGCCGGACCTTCAAGTCCTTCGCAATCTCCACTGACAGGATCTCGCAAAGGCCGGGAATGTCTTCTTTGCGTTCGCGGAGCGGGGGAATGCGAATGGGAACAACGGCCAGCCGATAGTAGAGGTCCTGGCGGAAGAGTCCCTGCTGCACTCGTTCCTCTAGTGTCCCGTCCCGTTTAATTATTTACAATATCCGGGATTCGTGATCCAATAGTGGCATGTTTGTTCGCGCTACTGCTCTGCAGGTCGACGAGGTCCAGAAAAGTCAATTGGAATCGATGGCTCGGGCAGGTACCAGGCCACAAAAGACAGCCCGCAAATGCGAGGTAATCCTGCTGGCAAGCCAGGGCGTGTCGAACTACTCGATCGCGCAACGAACCGGCTTGTCCCGACCGACCATTCTGGCCGCCCGGGTCGCCTTCACCGACCGTGGGATCGAGGGCATTCGCAAATCGAAAAAACGCAAGCGCTCACGCCGGGCACTCACACCGGAAGTGGAGCAGAAGATTCTGGACACAACTTTGAAGACGCGACCGGCCAACGCGACGCACTGGAGCGTCCGAGTACTGGCCGCAAAGTTGGGTGTGTCGCGCATGATGGTACAGCGCGTCTGGCAGCATTACGACATCCAGCCCCACCGGGTCGAGAAGTTCAAGATTTCCCAGGATCCGAACTTTGAAAACAAGGTGCGGGACGTCGTTGGCCTGTATCTCGACCCGCCAGACCGGGCCTTGGTACTCTGCGTCGATGAAAAGAGCCAGATCCAGGCGTTGGACCGAACTGCTCCTCTTCTGCCCCTGCGGCCGGGATTGCCGGAACGCCAGACGCATGATTACAAGCGGCACGGAACCACCACACTGTTTGCCGCCTTCAATATCCTCAACGGCAAGGTCATCGCTAGTTGCCTGCCGCGCCATCGCGGCAAAGAGTTCATCCAATTCCTCCATCAACTAGAACAGCAAGTACCCCCGGAACTCGACCTCCACCTCATTCTCGACAACTACAGCACCCACAAGAGCGCCACCGTGCAACGTTGGCTCAAGCCTATGAAACGTCGCCGGTTTCACTTCCATTTCACCCCCACCAGCAGTTCCTGGCTCAATCAGGTGGAACGGTGGTTTGGGCTCATCACGGACAAAATGATTCGGCGCGGTACTTTCCACTCGGTGCAAGAACTGGAACACGCCATCTATGCGTGGCTTGCAAGCTGGAACGATACGCCCAAGCCGTTCGCCTGGAAGGCCACCGCTGACGTGATCCTAGACAAAGTGCGCCGTTGTAAAGAATTGGCTGGGACAGCACACTAGGTTGCGGTGAGTGGCCACGAGGACCCGCACGTCGACGGTGCGGGCCTGCGTGGACCCGACCCGCAGTACTTGGCCATCGACAAGGACCCGAAGCAATTTGGCCTGAGCGGCTGCCGACATTTCGCCAGCTTCGTCCAGAAAAAGGGTTCCGCCATGGGCCGCCTCAAACAGACCCTGCCGGGCTCGATCTGCACCTGTAAAAGCTCCTCGTTCGTGTCCGAAGAGTTCGCTCTCCAAGAGAGTTTCAGTGAAAGCCGCACAGTTGACTGCAATCAAAGGTTTCTGGGCCCTGCGGCTGTTGCGATGAATTGCCCTGGCTACCAGTTCCTTGCCCGTTCCAGTTTCGCCCACAATCAAAATAGTTGCGTCCGTGGGGGCAACGTGGGCAATCTGGTCGCGTACTTCTTTGATTTCGGCGCTGTTTCCGTAGATAGTATCGGCCCCAAGGAGGTTGCCGACCGTGGATTTGAGGAGTTGATTTTCGCGAACCAGATTCGTCCGCTCACAAGCGCGCCGCACGGTCGCCCTGACAGAATCCTCAAGGACATCAATCACGTTGGCCTGTGAGCACGGTCACACCCTGCGAAAGCGGATTCATGCCCCCCAGCGCTCTCTGAGGCGACTCTTGCCATGTGTGAGGATTCGCGCGTGGGGGTAGGGGATTCTGTGCCTTCACGCCTTTCCCTGCACTCAATTCCTCAAACTCGCCAGGAATTACCTCACGAGCGACTGGGCGATTCTTTACCGAGGTTATAGGCTGTACTCGCAAAGCAAACGCCGAGACTCGCGCGACTAGGAGCACTGCCGCTTGACCGTAGTCACAGCCCTGCGCCAGATGGCGGCGCATGGACTGGAGCGGGAAAAGATTCAGGGGGCCAGATGAAATCGCCACAGGTCAGCAAGCAAGGTTCTCCTAAGAAGTTTCTTGTTTTGTCCCTAGCTGGTGGGGCCTTCAGTGGTGTGTCTCGCCACGTGGCAGGCATCCGCTTGTATAGAGGGAGAATCGGGAAATACATTCCTCCCCATAGGGAAGAACTCAGGCGGATTGCGTTTCTCGACTGTTCTGCGCTCTCGGGCTCAACGAGATAGGCCAGCCTGATTGGTCTCGCCTTGGTCTCTATTGTTCCAAACATGTAGAGAGGTGATGTAGTCTCTTCATTCCTAATCGTACGCGCGCGAGCGGGCACTCAAAAGGTTTAATGGTATGTGCGGTGCATCTCCCAACCGGCAACTCGGAGGGGTTCCGAGAACACGATAGTCCTTGCTCACACATCCCGTCCAAGATGTTTAGGACACTACCCGCCGCAGGTGAGCCTTGACTGCCTCGTCCACGTGTAAAGCCTACACGGGACGGGATGAATCGGCCTCTATGATTCCCGTGGTCCGCATTTTTGCGGGTTGATTGTACCGACTGACTGTCGGACAGCCGACGCGCTTTCGCCGATGATTGTCGACAATCCGACTTCTCAAATCTGAGCGACGGCTACACGGGATTACCTCCGAACAGCCGACGAACCGCCCAACTTGGCGTTTCGGTGCCGAAGAGTAACATTTGTCGGATCGCGACGCCATTTCGGCACATTGGATGTGGAAGGACAGTTCCAAAATCTCCCTGGTTGGTGTGCGCTTTGTCACCCGCTGATGTGAGAGAGATCACATTGGGACCTCCCATTACGGGAGCGATAATTGAACTAGCCTACGCAAGAAGTAAGGAGAAAACCATGCTGGAGAGCGTAGTGACGGAACCGATCAACGTCAAAAAGGAAGTCTCGACAGCGGCTCTTGGCCCACCTGCGAAAAAGTCCTCCAAAGCGTTCAATTCGTTTCAGATTGCACAGGCTCAGTTCGACAAGGTAGCCGAATACCTGGGGCTTGACTCGGCCACCAGAGATCTCCTGCGCTATCCGCTGCGCGAGTACCAGTTTGCCATCCCGGTGCGTATGGACGACGGCATGGTGAAGGTCTTCAGAGGCTTCCGCGTACAGCACAACGACGCGCGCGGACCGGGTAAGGGTGGTATCCGGTTCCATCCGCAAGAGACGATCGATACAGTACGGGCTCTATCCATGTGGATGACTTGGAAATGTGCCGTGGTCGATATTCCGCTCGGCGGGGCGAAGGGTGGGGTGGTCTGTGATCCGCACAATCTCAGCGCACGAGAGCAGGAGCAGATCTGCCGTGGCTGGGTGCGCCAAGTGGCAAAGGATGTCGGCCCGGTGACTGATGTACCGGCCCCGGATGTGATGACAGACGCGCAACACATGCTCTGGATGCTCGATGAGTTTGAGACGATCCACGGTGGCCGGTTCCCCGGTTTCATCACCGGCAAGCCCGTCGGCATGGGTGGCTCGCTCGGCCGAACTGAAGCTACCGGCTATGGCGTCGTCATTACGTTGCGCGAGGCGCTCAAAGAATTGGGCATCCGTCCCGAGAATACCCAGGCCAGCGTCCAAGGATTCGGAAACGTGGCTCACTACGCAATCGAACTCTACCGGCGGTTGGGAGGACGAGTGATCGCCGTCTGCTGCTGGGATCAAGCGGACCAGTGTGCTTACACCTACCGCAAGCGTGAGGGAATCCACCTCAGCCAGCTATTGTCGATTACCGACCACTTCGGGGGGATCAATAAAGGCAAAGCCAAGGAATTGGGCTATGAGGCACTACCCGGGGAGGCATGGCTTGAGCAGGATGTCGACATTCTCATCCCGGCGGCGATGGAAAACCAAATCACCGGCGACAACGTCAGCCGTATAGGTCCCCGAGTACGGATCATCGCTGAGGGCGCCAACGGGCCAACGACACCGGAAGCCGACGCCCAGATTCAGAAGCGGGGCATCTTGCTCATCCCCGACTTTCTGGCTAATGCCGGTGGAGTGACCTGCAGCTATTTCGAGCAGGTACAAAGCAACATGAACTACTTTTGGGAGAAAGACGAGGTTCTCGGGAAGCTCGATTTGAGGATGACATCTGCATACTTCGCGGTGTCCGATCTGGCTCGCCGGGAAAAGCTGTATATGAGAGATGCTGCTTACGCAATCGCGATCGGCCGCGTAGCCAAGGCATGCCACGAGCGCGGCTGGGTGTGATGGTCGTTGCCAGCTTCGAACTAGATGTGCGCCACCCGGCGCCGTGCGTTGAAACGCGCGGCATCCGCTATCATGCAGTGGGAGGTATCGATGAGCGGCCTGAAGCCTCTCGTTGCTGAGTTGCCGGTCTTCGACCGCAGGTTCTGGGACGGTACCTTCCGATGCACACAGATCGGCTCCGGATCACTCGGCGGCAAGGCCAGCGGATTGGTATTCATCAAAGATCTCCTTGCCGAGCAGATCGATCCCGCTTCCTTTCCTGATATTGAAATCAACGTCCCGACGATGGCAGTCATCGCGACGGATTGTTTTGATCAGTTCATCGCACAGAACCACTTGGCCGACTCGCCGTTCGAAGAAATGCCAGACGACCGTATCGCCCACGCTTTTCAGAAGGGTGACCTCCCGGTCGAACTGCTCGGCGATCTCCGCGCCCTGGTTGTTCAAGTCCAAACTCCTTTGGCGATCCGCTCCTCTAGCTTGCTTGAGGACGCATTGGAGCGTCCGTTTGCTGGCGTCTACGCAACCAAAATGATCCCCAACAACCAGCCCGATCTGGACGCACGATTTCGTCGGCTGGTGGAGGCCATTAAGTTTGTTTACGCTTCCACCTACTTTCGCGAGGCCCGAGACTATATCCGGACTACTGGGACCAACCCAGGCGACGAGAAGATGGCGGTGATTATCCAGGAAGTAGTCGGCCAGCGCAGAGGAGATCGCTTTTATCCTGACCTTTCTGGCGTGGCGCGTTCCTACAACTTCTACGCGTTTGAACCCGCGCGCCCTGAAGAGGGCGTTGTTACATTGGCGCTGGGGTTGGGGAAGACGATTGTGGACGGAGGCATAGCCTGGACTTTCTCGCCTGCATATCCAAAGAAACCACCGCCATTCGCTTCGGAGCAGGAGTTGCTGAAGGGCACCCAAACAGAGTTTTGGGCAGTCAACATGGGCAAGCCGCCCGCTTACGACCCGGTCAGTGAGACGGAGTATCTGGTGCACGCTAATCTGGTCGATGCCGAAGCCGACGAGG
Source organism: Terriglobia bacterium (assembly GCA_963803605.1). Lineage (GTDB taxonomy): Bacteria > Acidobacteriota > Terriglobia > Terriglobales > Acidobacteriaceae > JAIQFF01. Next base: position 202,414 of record CAWDNG010000010.1, on the reverse strand, counting down.
TCCTGTATTTCCTCGCCTCAACCTACGCTCCGGAACGCGACCGAGTCGTCCCGGGAATTGGATCTCGGGGCCCGCGGATCCTGAATTTCGCTCCGATGCTGGTGCTGGAGGAGTTCCCCTTGAACGCCTTGGTGAAGGCGCTGCTCGACGCATCGGAGAAGACCGTCAATGCCAAGGTCGAGATCGAGTTCGCCATTACGTTGCAAGGGCGGCGCGGTGAACGGCCAAGGGCGCGGCTGGGATTCCTGCAAGTTCGGTCGATGGTTGTCTCTGATCAACTGGTGGATGTGACGGTCGAAGATCTCTCTGATCCGCGCGCTATTGTTGCATCGGATATGGTGATGGGCAACGGTACTGCTGATGACGTCCAAGATATTGTTTTCGTGCGGCCCGACAGATTCTCACCGCTGCACACGCCTGCCATCGCGCAAGAGTTGGAGTCGATAAACCGGGAACTGCGGGATCAGAAGCGGCCGTTCCTGTTGATTGGTTTCGGCCGCTGGGGCAGTTCGCATCCATCACTCGGCATTCCCGTCGACTGGAGCCAGATCTCCGGGGCGCGAGCGATCGTCGAGGCGACACTGCCAGAGATGAATGTGGAGTTGAGCCAGGGCTCGCACTTTTTTCACAACTTGTCGAGCTTTCGGGCGAGCTACTTCATGGTGCGACACGGGCGCCACTTTGGAATCAATTGGGATTGGTTGAACCTGCAGTCCGTTGTGCACGAGACAGGACTCATTCGCCATGTGCGCCCTAGGGAGAAGCTCTCGGTGCGCGTCGATGGGCGAACCGCGCGGGGAGTCATCCTGTCGCAGACCCGGGAAAGTACCAGCCAGGCAAAAAAGTGAAGCCGGACAATACCCAATTCGGGACCATGCTCCACGCTCTGCAAGAGCGGGCCAAGGAATTGAACTGTCTGTATCAGGTGGGCGAACTCCTGAGCCAGTCAAACCGACCTCTTGAGGAGATTTTCCGCGGCATCATCGAAGTCCTGCCGCCAGGCTGGCAGTACCCACAGGACTGTCAAGCGCGGATCATCTTTGAGAAACTGGTGGTCCAGTCGTCGGATTTCCAAGCCACACCTTGGGTTCAGAAGGCCAGCATTGTCGTGCAGGGTGAAACCGTTGGCTCGGTTGAGGTCTCGTATCGTCAGGAGATGCCACGATCGGACGAAGGCCCGTTCCTCAAGGAAGAGCGCAGGCTGATTGAAACGATTGCCGAGCGAATCACAAGCTCGGTAACTCAACGGCGGCTAAGAGCCGCATTCGAGGGCTGGGCGGCAGCGGATGCAGCAGCGACGGCTCAAGGGGAGTGGCGTGTTGTGCTCGACTTCCTGCGCGACACGGATCCCGCCCTGCTGAAACGGATTTCCCGCAAATTGATCAATCACTTGAGCTGGAGCGGAATCCAGGAGGCCAAGGAACTCTTGCGGCGGGGTGGGGCTACCCTGCTTGCCGAGCCGAGTCTTTCCACCGACGAGAACCGACCTCTTCCTCAGGACGCCCCCGGCGGTTCCCCCGACTTGACGACCCAGGCTCTCCGGATCGCTGGGGAGCATTTGAGTGAGACCGAAATCCTCAATTGTGTGATTCGATGGATCAAAGAGGACAAGGCCAGCTTTCTGGTGCGGGCGCTAGAAAACCAGGACACCTCACTGGGAGAGATTATGGAGTGTCTCGAGCGTTATCGACACATCGGCATCGAGGAGAGCGAACTTTCGCTCTATACTCAGAAAGGTCTCCGGGTATCGCTGATCCGCCGCTTCTTTGCCGAAAACCTCGATTTCATCAATGTCGCCAAGAATTTCATCGACGTTAGGGATTTCTATGATCTGTTAGGTAAGGTCGTCTTCCCGCCTGCTTGCCACGGCAAGCTGGGCGGCAAGAGTGCGGGCTTGTTCTTGGCGAAGAAAATCATAGACAAGGCGCCTCAAGCGAGCGCACTTCTGCACGAAGTCAGGGTGCCCAGGACTTGGTACCTCACCTCCGACTGGATTCAGAATTTCGTGCACCACAACGATCTGGAGGACGTTCTCAACCGGAAATACATGGAGATCGACCAGGTACGGCAGGAGTACCCGCATCTGGTGGCTCTGTTCAAGAGTTCCTCTTTTCCATCGGAATTCGCCAAGGGACTCGCACTCGCGCTCGATGACCTCGGTGATGTTCCGATCATTGTCCGTAGTTCGAGTTTGCTGGAAGACCGTCCTGGGTCAGCTTTCTCCGGCAAGTATAAGAGCCTGTTCTTGGGCAACCGCGGGACCAAGGAAGAGCGACTGGCCGCATTGATGGACGCTATCGCAGAGGTATACGCCTCGATCTTCGGGCCGGATCCGACCGAGTACCGTGCTGAGCGAGGGCTCCTGGATGTCCACGAGGAGATGGGCATCATGATCCAGGAAGTTGTGGGTCAGTCCGTCGGCGGGTACTTCCTGCCCGCGTGCTCTGGGGTTGCATTCAGCAACAATGAGTTCCGTTGGTCCGCGCGCATCAAGCGCGAAGATGGCCTCATACGACTCGTACCTGGGCTGGGAACACGTGCTGTGGATCGCGTCGCCGATGATTATCCTGTGCTGATCGCTCCGGGCCAGCCGAGTTTGCGTGTCAACGTCACCGCCGACGAAGTGCTGAGGTATTCACCCAAGCGCATTGATCTCATCAATTTGGAGACGAACGCTTTCGAAACCGTCGATATCGCCGAACTCCTGCCCCATGCGGGCTCCGCATATCCACAGATTCGCAACCTGGTTTCCGTCGTTAGCCATGACCGGATCGAGCCAATAATCGGACCGATGCCTGATTTCAGTTCTCAGGCTGCAGTCTTCACGTTTGAAGGACTGATTCGGAAGACTCCCTTCGTAAGCAGTATCCGCGAATTGCTGAACCTGCTGCAATCCAAGCTCGGGACACCGGTAGACATTGAGTTCGCCTACGACGGGAAGGATTTCTACTTGCTACAGTGCCGACCCCAGAGCTACGGAGCTGACGCGGTGCCTGTCGCAATCCCTCAGAACTTGCCGTCGGACAAGGTCATTTTTTCGGCTGCCCGATTTGTCTCGAACGGCAAGGTACCGGAAATCACGCACATTGTGTATGTCGATCTCGAGGGCTACAGCCAGCTCTCTGATCAGACGGCGATGCGCGATGTCGGGCGTGCGGTCGGCAGACTAAACAAGCTGTTGCCGAAACGCCAGTTCATTCTGGTCGGGCCGGGACGCTGGGGTAGCCGCGGAGACATCAAACTCGGAGTCCCGGTAACCTACTCCGATATCAACAACACGGCGATGTTAATCGAAGTCGCACGCCAGCGAGGCAATTACCTGCCAGAGCTGTCATTCGGGACCCACTTCTTCCAGGACCTCGTAGAGGCCTCGATCCGCTACCTGCCGCTGTACCCCGACGATCTAACCACAGTGTTCAATGAGCCGTTCTTTCGACGGTCGCGCAACGTACTGCAGGAGTTACTCCCTGAATTCGCGCACCTCGGGGAAACGCTACGAGTAACTGACGTGCCGCTCGAAACAGGTGGACTCATCCTGCGAGTTCTCATGAACGCCGACTTGGACCAAGCGGTTGGTTTCCTGTCATCCCCACGGCAGAAGATCGGATCCATCGAGTCCGAAGCTGAGTTCGTTGACCGGGGAGCAAATGAACACTGGCGCTGGCGTTTTCGCATGGCACAGAGGATCGCGGCAGATCTCGATCCGCAAAAGTTTGGTGTAAGAGCCTTCTACCTGATCGGTAGCACAAAGAACGCCACCGCGGGGCCAGCCAGCGACATCGACATCCTGCTGCATTTCCAGGGAAACGAAGAACAGATGAAAGACCTGATGCTATGGCTCGAAGGCTGGAGCCGCTGCCTCGCAGAAATCAACTTCCTACGGACTGGGTATCGCACGGACGGTCTTCTGGATGTGCACGTGGTTACTGACAGGGACATCGCGGAACATTCGAGCTTCGCCGTCAAGATCGATGCCATCACGGATTCCGCGCGAAAACTGCCGATGAAGGATTCTCAGGTCTGAACTAAAGCAAATCTCGTGTAGCGGCCTCGGGTGATTCCGGATCAAAACGTACCAGCGCCAACTCAGGCCCATCGTGAGCGCCGTTTATACAGACAGTTCGCCCGATCCGGATTTTCCACTCGCCAGTCAATCGCGCAGCCTCGTGCACATGACCGTGCAAGGTGAGCAGAGGCTGCCGCTTTTCGATAAACCGTTTGACCGCAATGCTACCCACGTGCACATCCAGCGCAACGTATTCATACGTCTTCCCGTCAAGCGCCGCGCGGTCTAACGACGTGTCGCATGGTGGCGCATGGAAGAGAAATATTGCACGATCGAGAGGATCTTCACCCACAAGCGAAGCGAGATCTTTCTGGATCGTGGCCCATTTGATCTCGCTCTGTTCTGCCGCCACGCTCCTATATCCTTCCTCGGGAGAGACACAGCCTGGCGGGACGTACTGGGAAACGTCATAACGCTCCCAGTCCTTCAGCAAGAACGGGGTCGGCGGAACATAGGCAAGGCCATATATAGGGAAATCTCCCAAGTGAAGCTTCCGCCCGTGGATGTAGTGCCAGAGGCCGTCGGCTGATGCCACGACGAAACCCTCCTCCTCGCAGCGTGGGTCGTCGTTGCCAAGGATGAGGAAGATGTCAGGATAGTCCGCGCCTAAGGCGTCGCGAGTTCTCGTGAAAGTCGGGACTAGATAATCATGAACAAAATCAGCCTGTCCGGATTGGATGGCTGAGAATGCCGAACGAGGAAGCAAGTCTCCGCCAAGGAACACTGCAGCGGGGCGTTCCCTGATGATCAACGCTGTGAGTTTGTCGTACCGATCGGTATGTCCGTGCAGATCCGTGGCGAAGAAGCAGGTCGGCAAGACCAATCCCTTCCGTTGCTTTTGTTCTCAATTTTATAGCCCCATTAACTCTCATGGAAAAGCCGACGTGAAGAGGAGGGTCCAGCCTTGTTTGCCCAGCAGAACGAAGAACCGCTCCACATCTGCGATCTTGAGCTTGGAGAGTTGTTGCACGCGGGTGTGCTTGAAGAACTTCCTGAGGCTTTGTCGACCGGTTGCGATCGTAGCAGGTGATAGACCGCGCTCCACGGTCCATGGTGATCCGGGCCGAGCCGTACTGGAAGACTTGGGCAAAACTTGGGCAAAGAATCGACCCCGAATAGGGTCAAAATCGGGTGTTGAGGGGTGTAAGAGTCGTCGAATCAACAACAAGTTAAGTTGACCGCCTGGGCTCATACCCAAAGGTCGGTGGTTCAAATCCACCCCCCGCAACCAACGCCATCATGGAGTTACGAGGAATTTGGATTTTCGATTCTAGTCCAAAATAGTCCATTAAGGCAGCGTAAATAAATAAACGTATCAACATCGCTCACGCACGCGGTGAGGCTTGATGACGTAGTTCCATTCGCCATGAAATTTATCCGGATAAAGATTGACCTGTTTCATTTCCTCTGCGGTGACCTTGCGGCCCGTGGGATATTTGCGGCGATCTAGCCGGCAAGTCACGGTCAGTCCTTTCGCAGTCGTGGTCTCGGCGATCAGATTCACAATGGTTTCGTAGTCCCGTAATGGCTCGCCCCGCCAATTTGATGAGATAAAGGAAAACAGGCGGTGCTCGATTTTATTCCACTTGCTAGTCCCCGGCGGGAAATGATGAACCGACAAGGTCAAGCCGGATTCATCCGCCAATTTCTGCAGCTCCACTTTCCACAAGCGCAACCGCCAACCATTGCTCCCTCCGCCATCGGCCGTAATCAGCAGCGTCTTGACCCTGGGATAGAGACGTTTCCCTTCGTGCCGCCACCAGCCCCGGATCGAGGCCACGGCGAAGGCACCGGTATCATGATCGGTCCCGATATTGACGAAGCCGCTGTTACGCCCGATATCGTAAATGCCATAGGGATAAGCCCGGGGCACGTCGGGCCCGGGAAAGTCATGCCCTTGTACCTTGCGCGGTTGTTTCGTCGGGCGCCATTGCTGGCCGACATTGTAGTAATTGCCAATCAGTTCTTTCTTTTTGGTATCGACGGAGATCACCGGCCAGCCGCAAGCTAAATAGCGCTTCACCGCGGTATTGATGTGACGGAACTGCGCGTCGCGATCTGGATGGTCCCCTCCCTCCTCGGTTTTGCGGTTCCCCTGCAGGCTGTAGTCCAGATCGTGCAGGATCTGGGCCACTTTGGTGTGGCTGACGGGATGCTTGCCCTGGGTCAGGGTCTGGGCGATAGCACGCGTGCTCTTGCAAGTCCAGCGCAGCGGGGATTCAGGATCTCCTCGCGTCTGCTCCTCGATGGTCGCTTCCAGCCTGTCCACCAGTTGCGGGTCGGACACGGTAATGGGTTTGCGGCCGGCCCCGGGGCGTCGAATACGACCTTCCCACCTCACCCCGGCTTCAATTTCCCGGATTCCCTTGCCGATAGCTTTTCGCGACAGCCCACACGCCCGGCCCACCAGACTCACGCCGCCGTGGCCTAATACCTTGGCTTCACTGGCTGCCATGAGACGCCGCGTACGTTCATCCAGCAGGGGCCAGACGGCACGAAACTTCGTCCTCAGCTCGGCAACCGGGTCCACTTTCCAACAGCATAATGCCGATCGACACTCCGCTCCTCGTTATCACTATGATACCTTTATTTATTTACGTCGCCAAGCGAAGAAGCACGAACGTGAGGGCCGTCCCAGAGACGGCCTTTGCTATTTGGGCTGATTCTGGGAAAAAACGCGCTGTACGACGGATGTGTTTGCTTTGCGCTTCGCTTCCATGAAGGCGCCACCGTACACATTCATCGTGGTCGAGATGTTGGCGTGACGCATCAGCTTCTGTTGGACCCCCAGTGGAGCACCAGTTTCGTCCAGCCAAGCGCGATAGCTGTGACGCAGCGTATGCCAGCCAATCGATCCCTGGATCTTTGCCCGGCGTCACCGCCGCCAAACTCATTGAGGATCTGTCCAACGCCAGCGCCAAAGGCCTCTTACACCAATCGTTGTCCGCCTACACTCGTCCTCACGTCCTCGTGATCGACGAGATCGGATATTTAAGCTATGGCCCCGACGCTGCTAATGTTCTGTTCCATGTGGTGAATGATCGCCATCTCAGAAAACGACCGATGATCTTTACCACCAATAAGCCGCTCAGTGTGTGGGGAAAAGTGTTGCACGACGAGGACCTGGCAGCTGCTATCCTCGATCGAGTCCTGGAACGTGGACGCTTTGTACCCCTCGACGGACCCTCAGGTCGGACACGTCATCTAAACTTAGAGGAGGTTTCGCCTTCCAAAGCCGAACGGCTCAGAATTTTCGGAATTAACGGCTCAGAATTTTCGGAACCCACATCCCGAGAGTTCCTCACAACGCCAAAGGTGGCTGCCAGTGCCGTTGGATGTCAATCAGTTACCGCTAAATGTGACCTGGATACGGTAGCCTTCTGAGACTGAGAATACTCTCACAAATTGTCGATTAAGGCCGATTTCAATTCCTGACCTGTGCTGTTTCGGTTACAGGCGAGCACTTGCGCTTTTCAGAAACTCAGCTTCAGTCCGAACTGCAGCTGGCGCGGGTTGAACGTGCCTCCAGCCTGGCCGAATGCGGGATCGTTGATTTCGGTCGTGCCCAATTGGAAGTTGGTGTGATTGAAAACGTTGAAGGCTTCTGCGCGGAATTGCAGACGCAACCGCTCGGAGAGCTGAAAGTTTTTGAGGATCGAAGTATCGACTACCCAGAATCGGGGCCCCACAAAAGTGTTGCGGCCCAGATTGCCCACACAGCCCAGGCAAGGCGCGGAGAAGAACCCTTCTGGAAGATTGAAGCCATCTGCCCATTGGGCGTGCGTCGCATTCACATGGTTCGCGATTGCATTCGGCCGGTCATTTGCGATTCCGTCCAGATTATAGTCGTCACCTACGTTGAGGCATTGGGCCGGGTTGAACGAAACCGGCTTGCAAGCGACAGCTCCCTCAAAAACCGGACCGCCAGAGGCGAGACCTCCGCGGAAGGGCGACCAGTGCGCGCCGCTCTGAAATGACCAGATCGCGTTCCATTGCCATCCGCCCAGAATAGTTTCCAGCCATCCGCGACTCTTCCGAAAAAACGGCAACTCCCACACGTAATCAAGCGTCAGCCGATGACGGATGTCGAAGGTGGAGTTGCCACGGTCCAATCCGGGCAACGTCAAGTCAGTGGTTACGGCGTCTCCCGCCGCAAAGCCGTTTGCCGTCATTCCACCGCGCCAGCCGGAACCCGAATCAATGGCGTGGCTCCAGGTGTAATTTCCGCCTATCTGCAACCCGTGGCCCATCGGTCTCTGTGCGGAAAGTTGCAGGCCATGATAAATGGAGTTCCCCACATTCTCCCAAACCCGAATGGATGCAAAGTTGGGGTTGAGTCTGCCAAGGGGATTGATTACGAACCCTTCCGCATCCTGATTCCTGTTGACCTGGCTGCAGAGCCTGCGGCCGAAGTTGTCGGTGACGCAGGTTCCTTCCGGCAGCCGCGCTCCCGGAACGCGATTTACGGCCTGCCCCCGGAACAGTTTGCGGCCGGCCGTGCCCACATAGTTGAGCTGCATCAGGATGCCGGCATTGATTTGATGCTGCACTCCGAAAAACCAGTTCTCGACATAGGGATCCCGAATCCCTTCGGGCAATACAATGGCCGCCTGGGCAGAGAGATGGGGATTGACAGCATCCCAACCGGATATGTTCCCTGTCGCCTGCGCCCCACTCCCTGAATTCTGCTCCGGTGGCGCTGAGCCCACGAACCGGGGCATTCCGCCGTCCACGGGCCCGTACACGATATGACTGGTGCCACCTATCAGAAAATTGTCGGCGGCATCTACCGAATAGTAGGGGGGGTTCCAGCGTGTAGCAGAAAGCCGATCGTAGAGCGTGCCCTCGTAAGCCAGGGCAAAGCCAGCGCGCAGCGATGTTCGGCCGTTACCGAAGACGTCCCAGGCAAGGCCGATTCGTGGCCCAAAATTGTTGTGGTCGCCAGCCCCGAGTCTGGAGGCGGCTGCGAAACCGCCAGGGCCACACGCCCCCGCCAGGGGCGCCCGCGGATTCCCGGGACAGGGCGTGCTGGCACCCTTAATCTGGCCAGCGCCGGTGGTGATGTTGTCGATGAAGTTTCGGCCCGGCCCTGTAAGGAAGGTTGTGGTCAGACGGTTGAGTTCCGTGAGGCGGGTGAAAACATCGTAGCGCAGGCCGAGATTCAAAGTCAGGCGGCGGCTGACCTTCCAATCGTCTTGAACAAAAGCACCTACCTCCCAGTTCCGCCAGTGCCGGATGCTGGTTTCCAGGTGGGCGGGCGTGGGTCTGATAAATCCCGGATCGACACCGGCACCTTGGGTGTAGGGCGCGTCAGCGGCGAAAAACAGCGGGTCAAAAAAAAAGTAATAAGGGCGTCCCGCATTGAAATCGACATTCGCGAGGTTGCGTCGCACTTCCACACCCGCCCTCAGGTTGTGCTTACCATGGTTGATCGAGACCATGTCGGCGTAGGTGTATATGTTCTCGTGAAGTGTCTGGGGGTTTCCACTGTCAGAACCGAAACCCAGCATTCCATCGTCGAAATTAATGCTAGGCACCCCGGGCGTGTCCAGCGTGACATCGCTTCCGCTCCCGGCGTATCCCGCCCGGAATTCGTTGAGAACGGTTGGGCTGAAGGTATGGATGTAGCTGAACTGGAAATTGGGCGTGGACACTTCGGCAGGATTGAGGAAGCCGCGAAGGCTGAAAAAGCTGGCAGAGTACCGGTCTCTTGACCGTGCCCAGTTGAATTGGCCGAACAACCGGTCCAGGGGGCCCAGGTTATAGTCCAGGCGCAGAGAAGCTTCGGTGCCGTCGAACAGGTTATCCGCCACTTGCGACCTGTTGATATCGATCACGTCTTCCAGAAACGGGTCGTCGCGATCGAATGCACCCGGCCGGGGCGAAGCGAAAGGAGAACCTCCCGGGCAGCCTCCCGACTGGTTCATTTGATCTTGGTTCATCTGATCAATGTCGGCCTGCTCCACCCCAAATAACTGGGCAAAGCGGTTCGACAGAGCGGCAGCGGATGTGGGATTGAGGGCCGAACGATCAAGTTTTCCCGGGCAGAGGTAATCTGCGAAGCTGGCAAAGGTCGATCCCGAGAACGGGCCTTCGGAGTTGGTCACATAATCCCGGAGCGTCATGCGCGAAGTTCCACGGGCGGAAGGGAAAAAACTCTTGTACAGGAGCGCGGCGGTTGAGTTGGGGAATGCCGCGCTCACAGCGCTGCGGAACTGCGCCGATTCCACGGATACCGGGCCGGCGCTTGACGTTAGAAACCGGTCTCCCTGGTATGCGCCGAAGAAGAAAAGCTTGTTCTTGAGCAAGGGTCCGCCGATGGTTGCGCCGAACTGATTGAGGCGCAAAGGCGCCTTCCTCCGGTTGGCGGGTTCCGCGTCATGATTGGCAAAGAAAGGGTTGGCATCCAGGGCATCGTTGCGAAAATACTCCCACGCGCTGGCGTGCACTTGATTAGTTCCGGATTTGGTGACCAGGCTGGTGATGACTCCTGCGCTATTGCCGAACTCAGCCGCGTTGTTGAGCGTCACAATTTGAAGTTCCTGCACCGTGTCCTGGATGGGTTGGTTAACCGGGCCGCCACTCAGACCCTTGTTCGAGACGCCGTTGATGAGAAACCCGCCGAAGTTTTCCCGTACTCCGTTCACCACTGTGTTGGCGCCTTTCTCAAACATCACGCCGCGCACGTTGATCGCTCCCGGAGCATATTGGATCAGGTCATAGACGTTCCGTCCGTTCAGAGGCAGGTTGGCAATCATTGTGGAATCCACGGTCCAGGAGAGCCGGGCATTCTCCGTGTTCACTACCGCTGCCGCGTCGCTTACTTCGATGGTTTCGTCTGCCGCGCCTACCTGCAGCCGGATATCGGCGCGCACAACAGTTCCTGCGTTCAGGATAAGCATCCCGCTGGTTGTGGTTCGGAAGCCTGGCACGTCCACCGAGATTTGGTATTGCCCCACGATCAATTCCCGGCCCTTGTAGGCTCCGTCCTGGTTGCTGTGCACTTCCAGCGTGTAATCTGTCTCCAGATTGTGGATGAGGACCCGGGCCTGATTTACGACCGCGCCAGAAGGATCTGTAATAACGCCAGTCAATTCGCCGTTCTGTACCTGGGACGAAGCCAGCGGGGCAAAAGCGATCAGAACGGAGGCGGCGCCGAGCACCAGCTTACTCATGGCTCTCCTAGCGAAAATTGCTGATCAGCACGGCATCGGAGGAAGGCGTGCCGCGGCCGATGGCAATCTGTTTGCCGTCGTGGGAGAAAGCAAAGGAGTAGATCCTTTGTGTGGCGAAGTGAGTCATGGCCCGGGGTGGACCGCCCGCAACCGGCTGGGCCCAGAGGTTGTCAAATCCTCCTTCGTCCACCGCGTAAACCACACCCCGGCTGTCTGGTGTCCAGCGCAACCGCGGCGTGAAATGATAGGAGGTCGGCGGCAAGTCCAACCGCCTGACCGGCTTCCCGCCTGAGAACGGGACGATAGCCAATTTCCGCGCTTCATCCACGCACGCAATCCATCTGGCGTCAGGCGAGATGGCCGCACCAAAACATGCCTGCTCCGTCAATTCGATGGGCTGCCCTCCTTCCATGGAAATCTTTCGCGGGATAGCTTTGCCGGTATTGGCGTAGTACACCAGCCACTTACTGTCGGGAGAGCACTGCGGATACCCTCCCGGGACTACGGGTTGGGGACTTCCGCCGTCAAGGTCTTGCCGGATGACCTGGCGTTTATCGTTATAAATCGCCCGGTACAGCACAGTGCGGCCGTCGGCACAGGCATCCGGATCGAATCGATGCGAAAGCTCTCCAGGAAGCGTACGGGGGTTGCCTCCGTCGGCATCCGAAACGACCAAATCAAAGGAATCATTGGCATTACTCCAATAGACGATCTTGCCGGGCCCCGCCCAAGTAAGCCCACGGTCGGCAATGCGATGGCTGGCCGACGGTGTGACCATCTGCGTCCGGTCGGGATCGGAGGCCGGTCCCACCCAGATGGCGGAAACAGAGTCAGAAGCCACAGCCCCCAGCACACTGGAATCGGCAGAGACGCTGGCTCCGCCGAGATAGTGGAAAGGGTCGTGCGTGATGCGGTAGGGAGATCCCGCAGGGTAGGGGAACATCCAGAGCTCGGGACGGTCGCCTTCGTATTCGATTTTCCCGTTGCTGACGAGTTTGCGGCCGATAGCATTCGCAATCAGTCCAGTGCCATCCTTCAACCATTCCAGCGAGCGGATTATGCAAAATTGATCGGAGGTAATTCTCCGTACCGGCCCACCTTCCAGGGGCACGACCAAAATGTGACTCTGTAAGGTGTCTCCGTGGGCGTGCTCCGCGACCGCCAGCAGTTTGCCGTCCGGGGACCAGGCAGGGCTGGAGTAGCCAAATCCGCGCGGCAACTTTGCGATCACCTTCTCATTCGTTCCGGTGATGGATGCGACCACCAGAGTGTCTCTTCCGTCACGGGGATCTGAACCCAAGTAAGCCGCAGATTTGCCATCCGGAGAAAGAGCGAATTCCGGGGGGAAATCTCTGGGCAGGTTCTCAGAAATTCCTGATGGCACTCGCAAGCGGTATAGACCTCGCGACGGCGAATCCAGCTCGGAGCGCGTGTAGTAGAGATGGGCTCCGTCGGGCGAAAACTTCAGTCCGTCATAGTCAAATCCGTCGGTCTTGCCAGGGATAGCGGGAAGGAGCCGAGTGCGGGTTGAGGTGCCGATTTGCTGCAGCCACAGGCTCCACCCGTCCTTCGCGTTCTGGAAATATGCTGCAGATTTGCCGTCCGGCGCAATGGCCACTTGTTCCACATTGCCGCCAGTCATGAGCCGCGTGACCCGGAAAGGGCCCCGCGGCTTCGCGGGTCTTGGGGTCAGCTTGTCATAGGCCACGATGCCCACTATCAGCAGTGCCGCCATGCTCGTGACCAGCAACCGGGCTTTACGCCGGCCGGACCGTTTCGATTCGGTTTCATGTTGCAAACGGGTCAAGGCGGTCTTCAGCTCATCTGCATTCTGGTAACGCCGATCGCGGTCCTTGACCAGGGACTTGATAATGACTTCTTCAAGCTTGAATGGGATGCGAGGGTTGATGCGGGTTGGCGACTCGGGCTGCCGGGTCAGAATAGCCTCGATGACTGCGGCTGATGTCTTGCCTCGGAAGGGCAAGGCGCCGGTTGCCATTTCGTAGAGCACGGCACCCAATGAGAACAGGTCAGAGCGCGTGTCAATTTCCTGGCCGGCGGCCTGCTCCGGTGACATATAGCTGACGGTTCCGATCACGCCTCCCGGAGTCGTCAAACGAGGATCCAGATTCGACGGGGCTAGCGCTGGAAGGCGCTCGGTTTGCTCGATGAGTGCGGGCTGCAGCCGCTTGGCCACGCCGAAATCGAGCAGCTTGGCGGTTCCTCTCCGGGTGAGGACGATATTGGAGGGCTTGATGTCGCGATGAATGATTCCCACAGTGTGCGCGGCTTCAAGCGCGTCACAAATCCCGGTTGCAATTCCAAGTATTTCCGGAATCTCGAGAGGGCTGCGCGCGATCCGTTCCTTGAGCGTCTCTCCTTCCAACAACTCGATGGCGATGAAGCACCGACCTTCCGCTTCTCCAATCTCGTAAACGGTGCAGATATTCGGATGATTAAGCGCGGAAGCTGCCTGGGCCTCCTGTTCAAAGCGCCGCAAAGCCTGCGTATCCCTGGCCAGAAACGGGGGTAGCAGCTTGAGAGCGACATTGCGCCGCAGCTTGAGATCTTCCGCCTTATAGACCACTCCCATTCCGCCGCGACCGATGGTTCCCAGGATCCGGTAGTGAGAAATCGTCTTACCTTCCAATGAGGTTGCGGGAGACTGATACTCATCAGCGGCGATGGCTTTCGCCACCAAGGCGATAGCGGGGGTGTCTAAGACGCTTTGCGGAGTGGATCCATGTCGGAGTAGGGATTCAACTTCGCGCTTGAGACCTTGATCTTCTCCACAGGCATGGTGAAGAAAAGAATTGCGCTCGCTCTCCGCCACGCCTGAAGCGGAATGGTACAACTCCTCAATTTCCTGCCAGCGCTCCAGTTTCATGGCGAAGCCTCGGGGCTAAGCTCGCGCAACAGCCAGGCCTTCGCCAGTTTCCAGTCACGCATGACCGTCTCGGGAGACACTTGTAGAGCAGCGGCTGTTTCTTCCACGGTAAGACCGCCAAAAAAGCGCAACTCAACCACCTCGCTCTTGCGAGTGTCTATCGCTGCCAGTTGCTTCAATGCCTCGTCCACTGCCAGCAGTTCGGAGCCAACGACGGAGGAAACGGTAGCGGCTTCCTCTAACTCTATATGCGGGAATTTGCCTCCCCGTTTTTGATAATTTCGCGAGCGCGCAAAATCAACCAGGATACGGCGCATCAGGCGGGCGCAAAGCCCATAAAAATGAGCGCGGTTCTGCCAGTCAACGTCCTTAACGTTCACCAGCTTGAGGTACACCTCGTGGACCAGGGCGGTGGTCTGGAGCGTTTGCCCCGGTTGCTCCCGGGACATGTAGCTGTGGGCCAGGCGGTGAAGTTGGTCGTAAACAAGGGGCGTTAACCGTTCGAGCGCGCCCTCGTCTCCTGAACTCCAGGCTTGCAGCAGGCGGGTTACTTCGTGGGTCGAAGCCGGGGCGGCTTCGGGCAGGGCACCCATATGTCCCCCTATTAGGCGGAAGGTTATCACGTAACCAGCACACTTTCCAGAAGCCGGGCGGTTAGCCGGTCTTGCAGTTTTCGCGCCGATTTCCCGCATTACAAGACAGATGAAGTTCGCCGTCATCAAGCGGGAAACGTCAATTGTGAAGGACGGACTTATGAAGCGCCTGACGGATTTCGTATTGCTCTCCTTCCTCGTTCTGCTCGTTGGGTGCGGAGGAGGACCAGGAGGAACAGGAAACGGAGGAGGCGGGGCAGGCGGAGGAGTGCAAGATACACCGCCCCCGCCAGGGAAGTCCTACACCGTGCTGCACACTTTTAAGGGTGGATCAGAGGGGGCGTTTCCCAACCAGGGTCTTGTCCGGGACGCGGCGGGCAACCTCTACGGCACCGCCGCCTATGACGGCGATCTCACTTGCCCTGATGGTGGCGGTTTCGGTTGTGGAACAATTTTCAAGCTGGATTCCAGCGGAACCTTCGCGACCCTGCACGTCTTCGCTGGAGGGCCGACCGATGGCGCCCTTCCCAACTCAGGCTTGATCCGGGACACAGAAGGCAACCTCTACGGCACTACTGTCGGCGGCGGAATCCACCAGTCCGGTGTCGTCTTCAAGCTGGATACCACTGGCACTGAGACCGTGCTTCATCACTTCACCGGTAAAGAAGCCGGCCTGAGCCCCACTGCTGGCCTCGTTCGAGACGATGCGGGCAATCTCTACGGCGCCACTCAACTCGGGGGTGATCTGTCTTGTCCTGACGAGCCTGGCCTGCGCGGCTGCGGAATAGTATTCAAGCTTGCTCCCAGCGGAACCTTGACGGTGTTACACGCATTTGCTGGTGGGGGAGAGGGTGTGTGGCCGCACAGTTTGAGCCGCGACGCGGCAGGCAATCTTTATGGCGTCACTGCCTATGGCGGCGACCTCAACTGTTTCTTTGCCTCTACGGGCTGCGGAACGGTTTTCAAGCTGAACCCTACTGGAAGCCTTACTACCCTGCATGCTTTCACTCAGACGGAGGACGGAGCAACTACAGAAGGAGAATTTCCGGGTGGCCCTTTGACCCGGGACGAGGCCGGCAACCTCTACGGCACTACCAGCGGCGGTGGCCGCGGTTTGGGCGGGATTGTGTTGAAGCTGGAACTCAGCGGTCAGATGACTACCCTGCTCAGCTTCAGAGCGTTAGATGGAGGCGAGGAAGACGACGACCCGGGCGGACAGAATCCCACCGGTGGACTTCTACTAGACGCCGCGGGTGTTCTGTACGGGACCACTTTCAATGGGGGCACTTCCAAGCGGGGGATCGTCTTCGGTCTGAACCCTGAATCGGGCAAGGAGACTGCGCTGTACACCTTCAAGGGTGCCGCAGACGGAGGTGAACCCAACGGTGGCCTTGTCGGAGACAACGCCGGCAACCTGTACGGCAGCACATCTCGGGGTGGTGATCTGACTTGTCATCCTCTGGATGGAGGCTGCGGAGTCGTGTTCAAGCTCAAGGTGCCATGAGAACGACGGCA
Source organism: Terriglobia bacterium (assembly GCA_963803605.1). Lineage (GTDB taxonomy): Bacteria > Acidobacteriota > Terriglobia > Terriglobales > Acidobacteriaceae > JAIQFF01. The sequence goes on along the minus strand of CAWDNG010000010.1, from coordinate 186,178 downwards.
GAATTATCCGGCGTGCTCTCGCGGCGACTTGCCCGGCGGGCAGACGCCATGGATTCCAGGTGCGTTTCTGGATGAAACATTTTCGAAATTTGTGCACATAGCAGCTCCGGAAGGGAGAATCGACATGCGAAAAATCGTCAGTACTCTAGCAAGAATTGGCCTTACGCTGCTTGCGCTGCTGATCTCAAGCCCAGTATTCGGGAGGGACGAGGTCTCGAACTGGAACGCGATCATGCTGACAACGGCGGCCGCGCAGAATCCGTTTGCCCAAGCGCGCTATGCTGCCATCACACAGCTCGCGGTGTTTGAAGCAGTCAATGCGATCACACACCGCTACAAACCATACCTTGGCACGATCAACGCACCGCCGTACGCGTCTGCCGAGGCGGCCGCGGTCGCTGCTGCCCATGCCGTGCTCAAAAACTACTTCCCCGCTAGCGCGGCAAGTCTCGATGCCGCCCGCGCGGCATCGCTGGCCGTAATCCCAGAGGGCCGAGGCAAGACTCCAGGTATTGCGGTAGGCGAGGCGGCCGCGGCGGCGATGATTGCATTACGTGCCAACGATGGCGCCACGCCCCCTGAGACTTTCCTGCCTACAACATTCGATTCCGGTGTCTGGCAACCGACCCCGCCCGCCTTCAGTCCCGGAACTTTCCTGCACTGGCGCAACCTAACGCCGTTTGGCATTCGTAGCACCCAGCAGTTTCGCTCCGGCCCACCACCCGCGCTCACCAGCAGAAGGTACACACGGTCGTATAGGGAAGTGCAGCAGGTCGGAGATGTGAACAGCACTCTGCGGCCGCAAGATCGGGCGGATGTCGCGCGATACTTCGCTGTGGCCAGCGCGCCCCATGTGTGGAACTCAGTGGCGCAGCAGGTAAGCCTCTCCCACCGCAGATCGCTCTCCGAACAAGCCCGCGCTTTTGCCCTGCTCAACATGGCGATCAGCGACGGTTTGGCCTCCGTCATGGAGACCAAATATTTCTATGTGTTTTGGCGTCCGGTAACCGCGATCCGGGGCGGAGACACAGACGACAATCCAAAAACGGAACCGGATGGTGCGTTTACTCCGTTTATCACGACACCCGCTTTCCCGAGCTATCCCTCGGCCCATGCCTCCGCGAGTTATGCCGGGCGAGAGGTCATCGAGCAGATATTCGGCTGTGAGAAGGTCTCCGTCACCCTGTCTCACCCGGGAATTCCGGATGTCGTCCTGCGCTACAGCAACGTAGAAGACATCACCGATGACATAGACGACGCGCGGGTTTATGGCGGGATTCACTTCCGCTTCGATCAGGAAGAGGGCGCTCTACAGGGACGCCTGGTCGGATCATATGTCTTCAGGCACAACTTGCGCCCGTCCACGCATGAAGGTGCGGGACGGTAATCGAGGGACCGCAGCGGCGGGGAGGCCGGGTGCTCCCGTGGCAGCCATCAGATTCCCCAGGGTCCGGAAAATTCGGCGGCAAAACGTGAACCACCTAAAGGAGAATTCAAATGCGACAAATAATCCGATCGCTTCTTGTCTGCCTTGCAGTCAGCCCGCTGCTCCTTGCGACCGACTATCGCTTCGCCAAGATCGACTTTCCAGACTCGGTATCCACCGATGCCCGAGGCATCAATGCGCGGGGAGACATCGTCGGAAACTACGTAGATGCCGACGACATCGGGCACGCTTTCCGGCTACGGCAGGGCGTTTTTTCCAGCATTGATTTTCCCGGCGCTGAGTTCACAGGTGCGAAAGCGATCAACGCCCGCGGAGACATCGTCGGGTCTTTTGAGGGGGCCTCTGTCCAGCACGGATATCTGTTGCGCGAGGGGAAATACACCCAAATCGATTACCCTGGCGCCAGCGGTTCCTCCCTCTGGGGCATCAATAACGCAGGCGACCTCGCGGGTTCGCACGCCGGGGCGGGAGGAAACGAAACGGGCTTTGTTTTCAAAGACGGAGCATTCCACAACGTGCATGTTCCAGGCAGTTTGAGTGCACGCGTTTTCTTTGCTCAGGACAATGGGCGGGTGTTGGTGGGTGAGGCGACGATGCCCCCTGACGGCGCCTTCCACGGTTTCGTTAGGGCCAAGCCAGGCGACTTTCAATTGATCGACGTTCCCGGTACTTCAGTCCCGTGCACAGTCGCGCGGTGGATTAACCAGCGAGGAGATATCGTCGGGTTCTTCGCGTTTGTCGACAACCTTGGGGACTGTACAGGGGACACCAGCCACGGCTTCCTCTTACGGCACGGCCGATTTACGCAGGTCGATTTTCCTAGGTCCGTAAACACTAAAGTGCTTGCCATTAATGACGACGGAGTGATTGTAGGCAACTTCACGGATAGGCAAGGCAACGTACACGGTTTCAAGGGCGTGCCCAAAGACTGACCGAGGGGAAGCATCTGCCATATCAACGTCCGAGCAGAAATTGCGCTATCAATGTCCAAGTGTAGGGCCCACGCCGTCCGACAGTAGCTCAGAGAACCGAGGAGCGGAGAATGCAAAAATGGAAAAGCGGCTACGAAAACGCCTGATTGCTATCTTCAAAAAGTAAGCGTTGCCGAACCGCCCGCATGGCAATTTTCTGGGCCAATCTGGGGCCAATAAGCGTTCCCCATTGTTGTAAGTGTTCTGAAATCGCTTGAAAAAGAATCCGGTAAAATGCTTCCATTTCGACGAACAACAGACAGCTCGTCGAGACCACAATCTGGGTCCAACAAGGGTCCATTAGCAGTTCCTGAGAGTTCCTTGCAACGCCAAAGGTGGCTGCCAGTGCCGTTGAATGTCAATCAGTTACCGCTAAATGTGACCTTGACACGGTAGAGGTCTGGGGCTTCAACGCTTCGACGAATCACCCACGGCAATCACCCACGATCCTTCCGTCTTGCCCGGATTTTCCAGTGTTTGGTAATCCCACGGCAACCCTTGAAGTTGTTGGAAAAACTGGAAATCCGAGTTCTGAAAAGGCTGGCGTCGGCGGTTCAACTCGTCCCTGGCCACCATCTTTTCAATCACTTACCTCCGCCCCTCAACCAATACCCAGACGTCTGTGTACCCAAAAAAGTCCGATTGCGCAAACACTGACACTCTGTTTTCGCGCCTATCGTAAAATGGTCTGGACTATTTTGCGATGTGCGCGATAATGGTCCTGATGAAGGAACGTCGCCGTCTCTATACTGAGGTCCTAACTGACCACCTCCAGAGGCATCGCCAGATGGCCTTGGTCTCGGGACCGCGCCAGGTCGGAAAGACTACGGCCTGCCGGTCGATCAGCGACGCGTATCTCAACTGGGACAATGCCGATGACCGGAGGCGCTTGTTACGCGGTCCAGGGGCGCTGGCCGAAGCCCTGCAGTTGGACCGCCTTCAAGCACAGCCACCCGTCGCAGTACTCGATGAGTTGCACAAGTACACCAAATGGAAAGCATTACTCAAGGGCTTCTTCGATACTTATGGCGATCGAGTGCGTTTGATCGTAACCGGAAGCTCCCGGCTTGACGTGTTCCGCCGCGGGAGCGACAGCTTGATGGGACGCTACCTGCTTTACCGCATGCATCCGTTGAGCGTGGGCGAGAGCCTGAGGACGAAATTGCCAGCCCAGGAGATTCAAGCGCCCGCCGAGATCGCGTCAGCCGACTGGGACGCGCTGTGGGAGCATGGCGGATTTCCGGAGCCCTTTCTCCGCCGCGACAGCCGGTTCACCCGTCGCTGGCGTTCCTTGCGGCAGGAGCAACTGTCGCGAGAAGACCTACGCGAGATCGCGCAGGTGACCGATCTGGGGACGATGGAAACGCTGATGCAACTTCTCGCCGAACGAAGCGCGCAGCAACTTGTCTACTCCGGCCTGGCCCGAGAAATCCAAGTATCTGTAGATACTGTGAAGCGTTGGATTGATCTGCTGGCTCGTCTGCATTACGGATTCATGGTTCGCCCGTGGTTTAAGAACGTTGCGAAGGCTCTTCGGAAAGAACCGAAGTGGTTCCAGCGTGACTGGAGCGGTCTGGCGGACGACGGGGCGCGGGCGGAAACCTTCGTCGCCTGTCATCTGCTCAAGGCAGTGGAGGGCTGGACCGATCTCGGGTTTGGCGACTTCGAGCTGCGTTACCTGCGTGACAAGCAGAAACGCGAAGTGGACTTTCTGGTGGTACGGGACCGCAAGCCATGGTTCCTTGTAGAGGTCAAACTCAGTGAAACGAGCCTCTCGCCATCGCTCGCTTACTTTCAGGGGCCGACGAAGGCCGCTCACGCTTTCCAGGTGGTTACGAGCCTGACCTATCAACCAGCCGACTGTTTTAGGGTGCACCGTCCGGTTGTGGTTCCAGCCAAGACCTTCCTGAGCCAACTCCTGTGACTCGTCAGCGCTTTGGGCGGAACACTTCAAAGCGCGGCGAAACCGCAGGAGCAGACAAGAGTTTCAGGATGCGATCCGCCGAAGAACGGAAATTTGACAAGCGTAAAGTATGGTCCGACTGTGGTCCAATAGCTGTGCTTTGGTGTCTTTTCAATGACTTTCTGTCGTTCCCGGCGGCGTCAAGTCGTTGAAATGCAATCCTATTGTTTGCACCGTTGCCCTCATAACCCAACGAGCGAGTGTCATCAGAAAGTTACCCGCAGTTTTACCTGCAGTCGGCCTTGCGTGCAGTGACTATCAGTGACTTACAGCGCCGGGAGGCACCTCTAAGCACGAGCCACCCCGTTGGGGTGGTTATGTGACCCTGAAACTCGGTCAGAGCTCGCTCGATCGGGTGATACAGGCGCGGACTTGACGCAGTTACAATCTCACTCACAACCTGGCTCGGCAGCTAAGGCCCGCAATTTATTTGGAGCGTTTCTGCCCGACTCTAAGCATGGCTCCGGTATGGGCGATTGTGTATATGGTGGCGGCGTTGTCCTGAAAAGGAGAACGGCCCGACCCCGCTGGGGAGAATGAGTAGGTTTCGCCAACCGGGCCGGGCCACGTTGAATTGAACGTGGAGAGGTTAGCATGAAAGCCAAGCCACCGGAGAAAATCCAGAAAGCAACGAGCCCTTCAACGCGCGGCCATTGGAATGAGATGAACCGCAAGCAACGGCGCGAGATGATGCGGCAGATCCAGAGTGAAGATATCAGCTTGGAGGTGATACATCCCGATGCGGCCGGCATTGATATCGGCAACGAATCCCACTATGTAGCTGTACCGCCGAGCCGGGACAACCAACCGGTACGGTGCTTCGCATGTACCACCGCCGAGCTGAAAGCGATGGCGGATTGGCTGAAGCAATGCGGGATTCGGACCGTCGCAATGCAATCCACTGGCGTGTACTGGATTGCGGTATACGACATGCTCGAACAAGCTGGTCTGGAAGTGTACCTGGTGAATGCCCGGGAGACGAAGAATCTGCCAGGGCGCAAAAGTGACGTGCAGGAGAGTCAATGGCTGATGAAGCTGCACACCTACGGGTTATTACGGAACTCGTTTCGGCCGTCGCAGGAGATCCGCACGATGCGGACCTACTGGCGGCAGCGCAATGATCTGGTGCAGAGTGCAGGCCGACATGTGCAACGGATGCAGAAGGCGCTGACGCAAATGAATATCCAGTTGGCCAATGTGTTAAGCGATGTGAGCGGAGTGACCGGCCAGGCAATCATCAAAGCGATTCTGGGAGGTCAACGCGATCCGCATAAGCTGGCTGAGTTTCGTAATCCTCGGGTGCGGGCGAGCGAGGAGGAGATCGCGCGGAGCCTGGAGGGCCACTGGCAAGAAGATCTGCTGTTTGTGTTGCAGCAGGAGCAGGATGGTTATGAGTTCTGCCAGAAGCAAATGGCCGAGTGCGATCGGCAGCTCAACCACTATCTCGAGCAGAGCGAGGATCGGAGTCAGGGTGCGCCCCTGCCAGAAGAAAAGCGCAAGGGGCGACGCAAGAAAAAGAGCGGGAATAAGCCGCAGTTCGACTTGCGAACCGGGTTGTTTCGCATGAGCGGAACAGACCTAACCCGCATCGACAGCATCGATGTCATGACCGCGACTACGATCCTTAGCGAAGCAGGATGGGATATGAGCAAATGGGAAACCGAGGACCATTTCGTTTCCTGGTTGCGGCTGTGTCCGGACAATCGTATTAGCGGGAACAGGGTCATTGGCAAAGGGCGACTGCCTACCAACAACAGGGTGACCATCGCTTTAAAGATGGCGGCCACCACCTTACGACTAAGCGATACCTATCTGGGAGCGCAGTTCCGTCGATTCAGAACTAGGTTAGGGGCTCCCGTTGCCATCAAGGCCATGGCGGCCAAGCTGGCCCGCTTGGTCTACCGCATGCTCCGCTACGGGATGAAATATGTGGACAAAGGAGCGGCCACCTACCAGGAGCAGCACCGGCAGTTACAGATCAAGCAGCTCAAGTGGAAAGCCGCCACCCTGGGATACCAACTCATCGGAGTTCCGGCGGCTTAAAGCACGAGTTTCTGGGGAGTCGTTAGAAACATTAAAAAGCTAAACTCTGAAAAGGCTGCGCTCTACCACTTTGGGCAAGCCGAATTCCGTCCCTGACTGCCCGAGCCCTTCCTCGTCACGCCACATGCGTCGTAGACACGGCTCCTCATCACATTCCAGCGGTTTAAAGTTGTCTCGTCGGGGACGCCAACGTACTGAGGCTCTCATAAAAAGCCTCAAGTTCTTTGAATAGAGACACATTGGCGGGTTCAAAGAAGCGTTTTTCGCGGCTATAGGTAAGCCTTCAGGGAACAGCGCCCACTGCAATTCCTGCTTCTGCTTCATACTGGCGTTCCTCCACGCCTGCACAAAATTCACTGCTTGGGTGTTGGTTTGTGCTACGAGGGCTTCCATCGTGGAGGTCTCGGCATCCAGGGCCTGAATAGCGGCCTTAATCTTGAAGGTCTCCTCGGTGATGCTGTCCAGGCATATTGGACCCCAAGCCGGTCAGCTTCAAGTTCGAAATCGCGGCTCACTCCGAGCAGCTCCAAGTTAAGCACCAGACCGAGACCATAGAAGCCGTACTGCAGAGCATAGTACGTTCCAATACCAGCGACGCCCCCAGTCAGAATCACGGCTGCAACCTGCGCTGTCTGAACATTAACCGAGGAGCCCGAAAAGAAGAACCTCATTACACGGGGGCAGTGGAGTGAGGTTTAGTCAGTCGTGTAAAAGTTGTGACTTTGCTCACACCTCGAAGTGACTGGATTCACTGCGCAATGCGGCGATCGAGAGCGAAAAGTAAGAGTGTTTGGGGCCAGGCATGATTTTCACGAATCGAGAGGATGCGGGGCAGCAGTTGGCATCGCGTCTCCTTAGATACGCGCATCGCGGCGACGCGATTGTGCTAGGAATCCCGCGAGGCGGCGTTCCAGTCGCATTCGAGGTGGCCAGAGCCTTGGACCTTCCACTGGATATATTTGTGTTGCGGAAGCTGGGTGTGCCGGGCCGTGAAGAATTGGCGTTCGGCGCCATCGGAAGCGGTGGCGTTCGAGTCCTGGATAGAGAAGTTGTTGAGCCGGTTGGCTTATCCCCATTGGACATCGACCGGGTCACTCGGGCAGAGAGGATTGAGCTGAGCCGCCGGGAGCGCCTGTACCGGGGCGGTTGGCCTCCCTTGGATGTGCATGGCAAGGTCGTGATTCTGGTGGATGACGGTATTGCCACGGGATCCAGCTTGAGGGCAGGTGTGCTCGCGCTACGGCAGATGCAACCAGCCGCTATTGTGATTGCTGCTCCGGTTGCGCCCCTTTCAGCAATATATCGATTGAGCCTCGAAGCAGACGATGTGATCTGTGTTGAGATCCCTGAAATATTCTACGGTGTGGGACAGTTCTACCGCGATTTCTCGCAAACCTCCGACGAGGAAGTCAATGAGTTGCTTGATCGTGCCTCACGGCAGCGGGGCGACCATCGACACGACAATCGGAAAGCCACGGAGCGAGGCGCACGCCCGTGAACATCGGGGGACACGGAACAACCAGCAAGAATCGAGTCCTTCAGTGCGCGCCGAGGTCGTTGTCGGTACACCTCCTTCGATAACTCTGGCGAGGACACCCAGGCATACGGTTATGCCGCCGGCCTCGGCGTGAGCAAGAGTTGTGAAGGCGGTGCATCACGCTCAGGACCGGTGATTTGGATCAGTGCAGAGTCGTTCATGGTTTCATATTATATGAAGTGGTGATATATGGCATTTTCTCCGAATACTGACGTGTTGAGCGAGATTATCATTTTGGGCAGCGGAGTATTGATCCTCCTGGTGTTGGCATTTCTGCTTGTCATGGCCTTTGGCTCGGCTCCAATCTCTTTCTAGGCGCAAACCGATCAAGCGCAAACCGCGCGTGTGGGGTTTTGGTCGGGAACGCGCAATCCGGGCAGAGAAAGGCGCTACGAAGACAGAGCGCGGCAATTCGCTCCTGTATTTCCTGTTCGACACGGTCACTTGGCTGTATCCGCTGGCGAACAACCGATTGCGCCGCTGATCACACGGATATGTGCTCTCTGTCACGGCGGTTCAGCACGATCTGCGGGAATACTCTGTATAGATAAGGTGTTATGCCTCCAAAATCGTCCGTACTGCTCCGGACATCTTACGCAGAATATAGAAGACATAAAGTGGTCTTTTCTTACCGCTCAGAGCGCCCTAGGCAGATTAGAGGAAGATATAAAGTGGCTAGCCAGCCCTGGGGCGGCCAAGCTGCAAGCTGAGTTTGACAAGTCACTCCGCGAATTGCAGCGCGCCCTGCGGCAACTCACAAGAAAGGCCCGCAAACATAGAAAATAGGGCCGGGCAAATACCTGTTCCCCTCCGTCACCAGGCTGTTTCGGCTTTCGGCGCCGGCTTCACGATCCGGGTAGCGGGTTCGCTGAAGTCCTCGCGGAGCTTCTTTTTCGTCCCCTGCGGATGTGGGTGACGCGCCTTCTTTTCCAATTTATCGGCTTGACGCTGCCGTTTATCCGTTTTGGTTCGTTTTTCTGCCATGCTGACAGTTTCCCACAGGTTGGAGAGTATTGCCAGCCCTGTGGATCTCAAACTGCACCACTTGGAGGCAGCGGCAGGGCTGGGGCGTCGAACACCTCCGCATTGGGAGGGGAGGGGGGCTTGCCTTCCTCTTGCCTTTGCCTACCTGGATTTCGGACTGTACATAACCAAACATTGATCTGATAATCGTGAGCATCCACGGCCGCACCGGATTCAGGCACTCCTCATGGGACCGGTTGCTCAAGAACTTTTCCGCACCTTGCCGTGACACCGAGCGTGGAGACCGCGTCCTCGGACGGAGGTGCTGGCCGGATCCAGCGAAACCTAAACCGCTCCCTTCCGACCCTTTTTCTCGTCTTCGTTTTCGGGTCCTCATGTCATTCTATTGCGCGGCAATCACGCAACCTTCTTCGGGGTTTCGACCGACTTGCTTGCATGCTGAGTTTTCATGGCGTTTTCGTTTTCATCGGACCGGCTCGTCGGCCGTTTTCCCCGCCGGTGGAACCAGAAGAAGGCAATCACCGCCATCAGCAGAACTAGCCAAAATCCGTCTTCGATCACTCGTTCATTGATCAGAGCCATACGGTAATTGCTCTCCTTTTAAAGTGGCGTTTCGCCAAGCGCCCTTAATAGCGCAACAAGGCTGCTGCGCCACCGAATCCAGTTGCCGTGTCTGCTTCGACCATCAGGATCTCTGCATCGGTCAAGAGAGTTTGACGAATCAAACCTTCTTCCGCGGCCTTATACCGGACCTCGGCATGACCGCAAGACGTACAACTGTGACCGGCCATGGCCATTATGTGTCCGCAGGCCTTGCATTCGGAAATCGTCTGCCCAGACGGCCTGCCTAACACGAGCTTTTGAACGCGGCTGGATAGAAAGGGCTTCCAGAACATCTTTGACTCTGAATGCTCCGCGAGACGGTGCCTCATTGATTTCCCACAAAACCGCAGGTTATACCTGCCCTCTGGGCCTCAGTAAAGATGGGCGTCGCCAGCCGCAGCACATCGGCCGGTTCAGCGTCAAAGTGGGGCAGGTGAAACGGTGAAAACGTCCCATCTGCTTTTCGCAAGTTGAACAAACTGAGGTCCCACCTCACCCCACAGGTCCTCGGGCACCCGATTACCAGGCCGGTAGTTTGTTTGTTCCGACATAAGTTGCAGCGGTTGATGCTTTATATTCGCCTCGCGAGTATCATGCTTGCTCCCGTCGCTTCCATCACGGCAATGACATAACCTCTGGTCAATCTGTTGAACGGTTTGCGAAGATGCGTCCGTCGGTGTAACCGTCTCCGAAGGTGATCTCTGGACTGACCAGTAACCTCGCCAACGAGCGTCGCGATTGGGGCAATTATCGGCGGGTTGACGGGCAAATTGGTCGAAGCGGCATTCGAAGAAAACCGGGAAGCGAGCGCACCTGTTTGATGAACTAACGCAGTCGGGGCCCTATGGCGCGGCCGCGGGCGTCCGGCGCGAAGAGGCCAAGCAAACAGGGAGATATTCACCAGGGCCGACCACGTGCCGCCAGCAAGCAAAAGTGCTACGAGTGGCCGGTCGAAAACCCCGCCCGGGGGGCGCGTGGTTTCCTAAGCATCAGGTCGGGCTCACGCGGATCCAACGCGAGCGCCAATGCTGGCAGACCGTCAGTTGCCAGGTTGACATAAAGGATCTGCGCGGCAGTGAGTGGTAGTGGCAGACTGGCGAACAACGTCCCGGCCATTAGGAGAATCTCTCCGATGTTCGATGCTTCCGCCATCGCGAAGCAGTGATCTTGTCATTCGATTTGCACTGCGGGAATGCCGGCGTACACTGCGTTTCCATTGAGTTTCACGTGCTTCGGTACAAAAGTGAGAGCGCCTATCGCGCAGTGCGGGCCTGTCTCCACACCGATCTCAACGATTGCATTCAGGCCAACTGTTGTGCCGCGGCCGAGACGCACAACTGCTGTCTTTACAAGACCGGCCTCTACGGTGTGTCCGGAAAGATGAACTCCGGCACCAATAATGACATCGTCGTCGAATTCCAGAAGGTTATAGTCATTTAGCGAAAGGCTATTGATATACACGCGCCTGCCCAGCTTCGCGCCTGCGAGCCGCAGATGAAAGGTCCATAGCGGAGAGCCGCGTAATAGAGTTCCTGCGAAGGTGCGAACAATGTGATTTGCAGCGACGTAGCGAACCCATTTGAGAAGCGGCCAGCTCATGTCAGCAATTCGCATCTCCGCAGCGCTCGGCGTACGCCATCCCGCCAGGCGTGTCAGGATTGGCGAGATGAACAGCAGCATGATCGCGAAGATAACGTAACAAGGAACGATTGCGAGGCTGGCGAGAACGACTTGCAGCAGGCGACTAGCGCCGGGAATTTTCGATATAATTGACCAAAGTGCCAATGCAGGCAGTGCGGAGAGTCCGCAGACGGCAAATTCGAAAAGCACAAGACTGGTTACCGTCCACGCTATCCTCCAGACTGCTCCTCTCCTCAAGTCTGTTATGCTCCGGTTCGATTCCGTCATGAGTATCCTCCAGGGTGAATACGATCCTCGGGTTTCCATTCGCGGCACGGGCGAAGGCATCGTTCTGGTGCCTGGCATGGATGGCACAGGGGAACTGTTTTATCGCCAGCTGCCACGACTCGAAAAGTCGTACCGTGTTGCAACTTACGCCCTGCGGGACGACGCCGCGAATCTGGAGACGCTTGCCGCCGATCTCAAGCGCGTCATCGAAGAGGTCGCCCCAGACAAGCGAAGCGCCATTGTGATGGGCGAATCCTTCGGTGGTGCTATCGCATTGACGGCGGCCCTCACCTATCCGCAGGACGTGTCGGCACTGGTGATCCTGAACTCGTTTCCGTACTTTGCTCCTCAGTGTCGGCTACGACTCGCACTCGCCGGTCTCAAAATTTTGCCGTGGGGGGCAATGAGCCTGGTCCGCTATGCGACTGCCTTTCGCATGCATTCACCCCACACGCACCGCAGAGAATTAAAGCGGTTCATCGAGCTCACCGCGCAGGCTACGCGGGAAGGGTACATCAATCGATTGGGTCTTTTGAGGTCCTACGATGTGAGAGCTCGCCTCAATGAGGTCGGCTGTCCCACACTGTTCCTTGCCGCCGATCAGGATCACCTGGTCCCATCCCTTGCTCAAGCACGCTATATGGCCGACAGAGTACCCTCCGCTTTGGTGCGGGTGCTTTCCGGACATGGCCATATTTGTCTGATAGCACCTGAAATCGACTTGTGCCAGATCCTTGCCGAGTGGAAGGCAGGAACCGATAAATCGGCCTCGGACGAAAGGCATCTCGAGAACCCGTGCGTACCCAAGAACACGAGGGTATGAATGCAGACTGCATCGTTTAAGAATCGACCTGCGAGCTGAGCACGTCGATCCTTGCGAGGGCAAGTGTCAGAAAATGCACACGCCTCACATCTGGAGCCCACAATTGGCAGGTGCGCACAGGTTCCTTGATTTTATCCAGCTTTGTTTTGCACGATAAAGCCTCTCGGGTAAATTTTTCGCCTGCACTTGGCCTGCGTTTATCTCAGCGTGGCGCTCCATTTTCCCGGTAGGTCGTCGGTTGAAGATATTGCAGACCCACTGACACGCAGGAGCCACCATCGATGTGCTTTGATTCACGCAAAGCACTCGCGCCCCCGCAATAGTGATCGCATCAGACGATTTTGCAGAAAGGCTTAGAGCACCAATTCAGAGTTACATTTCTGATCACTTCTCCAAAGCAAGCAGAATTTGAACGAATCAGGCTAGAGGCCGAAGTGCCAAATGCGAGCTGATAGCTGCGGGATAGCATATACCTTGCGGCAGCCAAATGGCCGGTATGGCAATTTGTCTGGCTCCGGGCCAACCACACGTGCGACCGACTGCGCGCAGCTACGATTTGCACGAAGCTAAACGCATCCACAATTAAGCAGCGATGATCAAGTCATCTTGCACTTCGGAGATGCCCACGGCTGATAATGCCACCCGTTCGGCGGCGTCCCGTTCTTCCTGAGAATGCACTGTGCCGCGCAGAACAGCTTTTTTCCCCCCGTACCCCAACTTCTAAGGAATTGAGATGTCCTTTGGCAAGCCAACTCAAAACTGCCTTCGCAGGCTTGATTTCTACGAGATTGGTTAGGCCTTGAATCCCAGGTAAGTCGGAGATCGCCTCTCCTGCCCAGCTTCGTTCGTACTTGTAATTGACCGTCCCTTTCAGAGTAATCCCCCCGTGACTGCCGAAGGGCAAATATCAATTCTGGCCCCGGCCTGGGCCGTTGCCATCGGAGACTGTCCAACACGATTCTGAAGCTGTTTCTGGGAGCCGCGATTCGACGGGGATCCGGAAAAGACCGGCGTCGCCGGTTCAACCATGTACATGGCCGTCGAGTCGGAATCGTGCAGGTCTAATGCTATTGGGGCACAAAGCGGATGAGAGGCCGGCTCGCTTCCCAGGATCTCGGGGGAGGAGAAGTCTACAGGCATGGCACGAAGCGAAGTCCGCGCCGCCAATGCTTAACACTTAGTCGCTGCCGTCGCACGCTGGACGCAACCGCTCACCTCGAATTAGCGGTCCTACAGGAGAAAGCGGTGGAAGGTTTCGTATTACGATCATATCCTCAGCTACCCTCGTGCATGTGGCTGAGGAAATGCACCAGCAAGGTCATCATCACTGGGAAGCAGGGCGCATTGGTCCGGTCGAGCTTAGCCTTAGCGGCGGGAGCCAGTTTAATAAGTGGCGTTCCAGAAATTCAGTCTCAGCCCGCGCAAGCGAAACCGCGGTTCTCTCTTCGGATGTATGCTCGCGGGTGTAGCGCAGAGCGGCGAGGAACTCCAGCTGGCTGACAAGGTAGTCAGGGACGGCGCGGCCAGGATCCGACTTGAGCCCTAGAACTTCGTAAAAGTAGGTATTCTCCAGCGCAATCTCCTGCGCCGGATGAGATTTGTCATGGGCTGATTCGAACAGGGGCACAGGCGGCTCGGGTATGCTGACATCAAAGAGCGCGATATAGGTAGACTCGTACTGCTGGTAACTAGCGAACCATTCGAATCCCGGAAATTCGCCTTCGCATCTCAGATGCTTCCATAGATTTCGTAGTGCCTCCGGCTGCTGACACACGGCGTAAGGCGTTGAACCAATCCTGGTGTTCGGGAGTGGCATTTTGTGGCACGTACAGGTCGGCAAAATTGAAGGAAAAGGCTGGATTCTTAGTTCCCCAGTCCAGACGCACCAGCGTTTCAAAGGCCTGACGGGCTTTTAGGGCCTCAGGATTGTCTCTGTGCTCAAAACCACGGCTATAGGCACCCACCAGGATCAGGTGACTCACGCGCTCCGGATGCTCCACGGCATAAGTAATGGCCGGGGCTCCGCCCTGCGAGATCCCCATTAGCGCGAACCGGTCAATACCAGCTGCCTCAACGACGGTCTCCAAGTCCTGCGCCCAGGCTTCAGAAGACATCTCTTTCACTTCCCAGTCCGATAGTCCGTTTCCACGCTCGTCGTAGCGAACGAAGCGGTGGTGTTTTGTCAACTCCGCGATCCAGTGCTTCCAGACGGGGCTTTCCCACTCATAGTCCAGATGATTAAGCCAGTTGGCAGCTTTGACTAACGGATAGCCCGAACCAACCGTCGCCCAGGCAATGCGGACACCGTCGCGAGTAGAGCAGAAACGGATTTCTTGACGTGCAGGGGATTCGATGGGCCGGCCTTCCGGCTTTGGCCCTAGCGATTTCGACGCAATCTCCGTAACCGGGGCGGCGAAGCGATAGCCCACGCGGGGCACAGTCTCTATGTAGGACTGCCCAGTTGCGGGTTCGCCCAGCGCCTTGCGCAGCAGCGAGATATTCTTGTTGAGGTTGTTCTCCTCGACAACCGTATCCGGCCACACCTGCTGCAACAAGTCTTCCTTTCTGAGCAAGCTGCCCGCATTCTCCACAAGTACGCAGAGGGTTTCAAATGCCTTCAGCTGGAGCGGAACTTCAACCCCCTGGCGCAGGAACCGGTGCTCTGCGATATCCAGTTGGAAGGGTCCGAACTTATAGAGACATGCCGTTCTGGGCATACCGTTCACAAAAAAGTAACAAAAAAGCAACTCTGCCGGAAGGACGCGGGGGAACACGATCCTGCTTAATGCAGGAGTGCGGCGCGATCAAATCTGCATGCTGACATGATTTTGGACGACGCGACGAGCAAATTCAAGAGTAGGAGAAATCAGCAATGACAAAGTTACTTCCGGACCAAAGCTTCTATCCCTCACCGCAGATGGCCATGCAGGCTGTCCCAGAAGAGCTGGCCTATGTCGCTCTGTTAAACCCGAACCCAAGTTCACCCGACGCAATGGCCGTCGTAGACCTTGACCCAGCGTCGAAAGTGTATGGGAAGGTTATCCACCAACTGGACATGCCGAATGCGGGGGACGAGCTGCACCACTTCGGTTGGAACGCCTGTAGTTCCTGTCTCTGCCCCTATTCGCCGCATCCGCACATGGAGCGGCGGTTCCTGGTAGTTCCGGGAATGCGTTCTTCGCGCATTCACATTCTCGATACCAAGCCCGACCCGCGAAAGCCAAAGATGGTGAAGGTAATTGAGCCTGAAGAGGTCAAGAGAAAGTCCGGTTATAGTGTTATAGTCGGCCGCACACGTCTCACTGCGGGCCGGATGGCGTCTACATGAATGCTCTGGGATCGGTTGATGGTAAGGGACCTGGCGGGATCTTCGTTCTCGACCCCCAGACGTTCGAGATCAAGGGAGCATGGGAGGCCGATCGCGGACCACAATACCTAACTTACGACTTCTGGTGGCACCTGGGAAACGACACCATGATCACCAGTGAATGGGGAACCCCGGACATGGTGGAAAACGGCGTGAATCCAGAGTTGCTGCTCGCCGGCAAGTACGGGCATGCGCTGCACGTGTGGGACTTGCACAAGCGGCGTCACCAGCAAGTCCTGGAAATGGGGCCGGAGTATCAGATGGCGCTCGAATTGAGGCCCGCGCACAATCCGAGTGAGGCGTACGGATTTGTGGGCGTGGTCACTTCACTGAAAGACCTCTCGGCCTCCATCTGGTTGTGGCATCGTGAAGGCTCCAACGGCAACGGTACTTGGAAGATCCGCAAAGTGATCGAGATTCCGGCCGAGGCAGCAGACCCCGAATTGCTGCCGCCTCTGTTGAAAGGCTTCAAGGCGGTTCCACCATTCGTGACGGACATCAACCTGTCGCTCGATGACCGCTTTCTGTACGTTTCGTGCTGGGGCACCGGCGAGCTTCGGCAGTACGACGTGTCCGATCCCTTCAATCCGGTGTTGACAGGGTCGGTAGCACTCGGCGGCATGGTACGGCGTCAGGCGCACCCGAAACAACCCGAACGCCAGCTGAATGGCGGTCCGCAAATGGTCGAGATCAGCCGGGATGGGAAGCGGGTGTTCGTCACCAACTCTCTATACCGCACGTGGGATGACCAGTTCTATCCGGATGGAATCCAAGGCTGGCTAGCCATGTTGAATGCTGACCAGAGCGGAGGCATGAGCACGAACAGCGGCTTCTTAGTTCAGACCGACGGATTCCGCCCTCACCAGGTTCGTCTGCAGGGCGGTGACGCTTCTTCGGACTCCTACTGCTTCTCGTGAGGATTGATGCCATGAGTGAGATGACAATGTCCTGGGCAGTTCTATTAGGGCTGGGGGCTTTTCACGGCATCAACCCCGGCATGGGATGGCTGTTCGCCGTGGCGCTCGGAATGCAAGAGCGCCGCCGCGGTGCGGTCTTTTCAGCGCTGTTGCCGTTAGCACTGGGCCATGTGCTGGCCGTGGGAGCGGCGATTGCCATTGCAGTTGCTGTCGGTGCCGTCATTCCACTCGACTGGCTGCGGTGGCTCGTCGCCGGGATACTGGTGGCTCTCGGCGTGAGTCGACTGTTCCGGCATCGCCACCCGCGTTGGGCAAGTATGCAAGTGAGCTTCGGTGCCTTAACGCTTTGGTCGTTCCTGATGGCTTCAGCGCACGGTGCGGGTTTGATGGTGGTACCGGTGTTCTTCAATATGCCGATGGCAGCCGCTCATCAGGGCCATCATTACGCGATGGCTATGTCGTCGATGACCGCAACGACTGCGCTGCTTGCGACATCGGTTCACACGATTGGCTACCTGCTGGTGACGACAATCGTTGCTGTCGTTGTCTTCGAGAAGATTGGGGTCGGCATTCTGCGCAGAGCATGGTTTAACCTCGATCTCGTTTGGGCATCCACATTGCTGGGGACAGGATTGATCGGCGCCTTCGTGAGTTAGGCGCCCACACGTTTCTGGGGGTTGCTTGGTAGCTCCTCTGCATTCGGCAGGGTGAACAAGCTGGCTGGCCAGGTTCGACGCGGCGCCGTCGTCGCCAATTGGCAGATCTTCGGCATCGGCGGTATATCCACAGCAAGTGGACTGTCGTCAGCGAGACGATGTTTACTTACCGGGCTACGAAACTCGAAGGCGAGACGGCAAACCGTCTGCTTAAGCGATGGAGGCAGTTATGAAAAGGTCAATGGATTTGCGATCTGAAGTGTTTGCCGCAATCGACGGGATTCAAAAAACTGGCCGTACAGCTGACGGCGAAAGCCAGCAGACGACTAAGTACGGTCCACCGACTCAAGACAAAGACCCGAATCTGCCCGAAGGATATAGCCATATTCGGGATGCAATCCGGGCCTTATTGAGCATGGACGACCTCAACCTTCTCGCAAGGAATGAATGATCTCAACCGCTCTAGCCTTGGCACGAGGTGCGCCGCAGAATGTGCCGTACGCTTCAGTCCATGCGCGCAATACGGGCTTTTTCGCTACTCCAGAGTGCTTCCGTCCGGGCTGGGTTGTGGGCAAGTGCTTGATTTTAGATGGTGATGGCTACTGCTAAGCCCGTTGAGGTGCAACAATTCTTAATCAGTGGGCTGAAGCAGCTCGGGCAGCTGGATACGAGCCCAACGAAAGCAATGACAAGGATGATCACGTTTCAGAGTCCTTTCCTCGCTTGACCGCATAGTAACGGGCAACCCGAGCTCTTTTGTTATCCTGAGGCAGGAGAGTGCCTTGGATCAGACTTCGCGTCTTCGGCGAGAATGAATGAGATGAGAGTGGACGTGTACTCCTACTCGGGGCGAACGGCGGATGAGCGGCCGGTTCGTTTCCGACTGGACGAACGCGAATACATGATCGAGGAAGTGCTGGATCAGTGGTACGGTCCGGAAGACGTGGTCTTCAAGGTCCGTGCGGACGACGGCAACGTCTACATCCTGGAGCACCAGACCTCCGAGCTTGACGCTGACTGGAGTCTTGCTTCCTTCCGCAAAGCGGGCTGATCAACGCGCATTCGCAGAACCGGCATCCAGCCTGCACCAATCTTGGGTAATTGACCGAAGAAGTGTGGAGGAGTACGTTTGCGCCGACGGGAATTGTAAGGAAAGGAGCAACCCTTATGGCCACAGCAAAAGTACGTCCCATGGTTTCCGATGCCGTAACCGCAGACCCCAAGCACTACAAGGTCGAGTTCGAGAATGATCGCGTGCGGGTCGTCCGCGCCCGCTACGGGCCGCGCGAGAAATCCGTCATGCATTCTCATGGCGAGCTCGTCTGCACCTTTCTCACCGACTGTCGCTTCAAATTCACCTACCCAGACGGCAAGACAGAGGACATCAATGCCAAGGCCGGAGACATCCTCCCGCATGAGGCGTTTGAGCACCTACCGGAGAATGCCAGCGATAAACCCTTCGAGGCGATCTTAGTCGAGCTGAAGAGATAGCCCCAGTTCCCTTACCGAATACCTCGGCCCCGACCTTTCGGGGCTCTTTTTGCGCCGAGACTTTGCCATCCTTCAGATCGCCAACCTGAGGCCGGGCGGAGTACTATTGGCGGGCGGGTCTAACCTTCATGCCTAACAAACGCGGCAATCCCAACTGGGGCCGTCCCATGCAGCCTGCTTCGGTCCTTTGTACCGAATTCGAACTACAGGTGAGACATTTGCGGCTCGCGCCCGAAGAGTACGTCGCCTCCGCTCATCTGCACAAATGGTGCGTAGAGGACAAAAATCAACACTACATCCCAGAATGGCTGCTAAAAGCCTGGAACATTTCCGTAACTTCAGACCTCACCGGCGCCGCATAAACCTCGCGTCGTGCAACCGTATCTTCCAAAACGTCCAGATGCCCATCAGTTCGCTGGCATCCCTGTGAGGAAACGAAAAAGGGATCTCCAAATCACCGGGCTTGTGTGAAACCGCAGCCGATGATATCTAGGATCTTACGAGTCTTTGCGCTGGGAGGAAGTCATGAAATTTGCGCTGGGTGTGACGCTTCTCGCGGTCGCCCTCGGGGTTGCCGCCCCACAGACTTCGGAAGCACCAACCGGATTCGACGACAAGAGCAATGGAATGGTAGATGATGCTACCCATGAGGCCGACCAGGCTAGGTTCGATGACGTCGAAACAGTAAGTGGGGGTCTCGGGCCTCTTTACAACGCGCAATCCTGCCGAGAATGTCATCAGAGCCCGACTTCGGGCGGAATCAGCCAGAATGCTGAGTTGCGAGTGGGCCATCAGGGGCCGGATCACAGCTTTCACAATCCCGACATCCCGATCGCGCATGGGACAGAGATTATCTCTGGCCGCACCTTGGTAAATGATCGCGCTATTTGCCCGAGTGCTGCCTTTCCTGCCAGTGAGATCCAGGAGCATGTGCCGGAAACCGAGTCCATTCGCGCCACACGGGTAGCGATAAGTCTTCTCGGTGACGGCTTCGTGGAAGCTGTGGCCGAGGACACCTTCTTGGAACTAGCTGAGAAACAGTGCAAGGCTTCACACCGCAAGATTTGCGGGCAGGCCCTGTACGTTCCCATCGTGGAAGCTCCGGGGGAAACCGGCATCGGAAGGTTTGGCTGGAAGGATCAGCATGCCAGCCTGCTATCGTTCTCAGCAGATGCGTACTTAAACGAGATGGGCATCACCACACACCTGTTCCCCGACGAGGTGACAAAAATCTGTAATACGGCACCCGAGCCCAACGATTCCCCGGGCCCTGACGGGCTCGACGATGCGGACCGATTTGCCCGCTTCATTCGATCCTCAAAGGCGCCGGCTCGTGATTCCCAGGGGGCGGAAACACCGCTGGCCAGGAAAGGGTCAGAGTTGTTTGACAAGATTGGCTGCGCCACTTGCCACGTGCGCACATTGACGACGGCCCCTGCAGGGACAAAGGTCAACGGTGGCACGTTTACGATTCCGGAAGCGCTCGGTCGGAAAACGTTTCACCCATTTTCGGATTTTCTCTTGCACAACATAGGGACCGGGGACGGAATTGCAGTACCGATGCAGGAGCACTACGGGCAGAAGATGTATCAGATCAAGTGGAAGAACTTTTCTACCGATCGCTTCCAAGCGGCCCGAGATAAGATCCGGACGGCCCCCTTATGGGGAGTCCGGTTACGCAACCGATTGATGCACGACGGGGGATCGTTCACACTGCGGGATGCTATTCTTCGGCACAGCGGCGAAGCGGCCGAGGTGACTCACCGTTTTGGACGGCTTTCCAAGGGTGATCAGGCTGACATTCTCGAATTCTTGAGTTCTCTGTAGCAGGCCACGAACCGCCGAGGGCTGCTCGGCGGCAAATTCACGCCCGCAGAGTTCGCCAAACACCAAGCAGCAAAGTAGCGGGGGCGCGGCACCCGCCCTACCCCTGACTCTCATCCGCATCACCCTCTGATCCCCCAAAGAAGCTCATGGCCTCTTCATCTTCAATATCCTGCGGACGATTCACGACGGCAACGACCTCGGCCGCGAGGGCGTGCGTGAGTCCGGCTGGCGGCTCCTTCGCGGTGAGCGATTCGCGGAAATCGTCCAAAGTCATATTGCAATCCGCATCTCAATGCCGTGGCGGCCTCCCGACAATGTTGCGAACCATCGTGAGAAATGCCTCATTCGTAAAGGGCTTCAGCAAGTATCCATCGGCTCCCTCTCGCATTGCAGCATTTCGAACCTCAGCATCGTGTACGGCTGTGACGAAAGCGAAGGGGATGTGAGGATAACGCTGCTTGACGGTAAGTGTCGGAGGAAACACACGGTTGACGGGTCGAGTCCGCAGCCAGCGTCAAAACGGGGTGATTGTCTTAAGGGAACCCACGAGTTTCATGTTGCGCGAATTCGCCACTTCATCATCAAATTCTCAGGCGGCGGAACCCGTTGATGAGCCTATGCCTTGCACGCCCGACGCTCGTGCCTGTGGCTGAGAAACTGCATCAGCAAGGTCATCACTACTGGGAAGCCAGGCGCACCGGTTCGGTCCAGCTTGGTCTTTGCCGTGGGAACCCAGTTCAATAGGTGGCGCTCCAGGAACTCAGTCTCCGCCCGTGCGAGCGAAACGGCCGTGGCCTTCTCCGATGCGTTTTCGCTGGTATAGCGGAGAGCAGCGAGGAACTCCAGTTGCGTGACAAGGTAGTCAGGGACGGCGCGGCTTGGGTCCGACTTGAGGCCGAGAACCTCATAGAAGTAGGTATTCTCTAGGGCAATCTCTTGTGCAGGATGAGATTTGTCGTGAGCTGACTCGAAAAGAGGTACCGGAGGCTCGGGCACGCCCACGTCGAACAGGGCGATATACGCAGATTCGTAGAGCTCGTAGTTGGTGAACCATTCAAAATCTGGGAACTCACCTTCACATTTCAAGCGCTTCCACAGATCACAGAGCGCCATCGGAACCGTCGGCTGCGCCAGAAAGTTGAAGCACTCGGGCGTGGGTGGCGCAAAGATTAGGGCAAAGAACCGATAAAGATCGTTCTGCTGCCAGTCAATCGAGGTGACCGCATTCTTGTCTATAGCGATCATCGGCATTGCGCCTCCTGTTTCTGAAATTCCGTCTCTACTCCAGCACTTGCCAGACCGAGAAATACTTGCGGCCGTCGCGGTCCTTCTGGCTCCCGTTCCAGACAGCGAAGGCCACGGTTGTCCCGGCGGCCAGATCGGGCAATTCGAAGGTCACGTTCCATCGGCCGTTCTGATAGGTACCGTTTGCTGGGAAGTTTTGCCCGGTACGCTTTGTCGTGCTGCGCCCCTGCGCTTGCATCACCATCGAACCGCGAGTGGCATTCCAGTAATAGATTTCGACCGGGTGCTCAGCATCTCCCATCTGCAATGACGGCGCGATCGCGCCTGCAGCTTCCTTCGCAGGAAACATGACGGCAGCGGCGTCGAAGAAGCGGTCATCGGCTTCCGTCGGGACCTTGCGGAAGCGAGTTTCGGGCGGCGTGTTAGGGGTTTTCGCAAGCGTTGTTGCGTCATGCGTTGGGTCGTGCCAGCTAAGCTGCACCAGCAACTTTCCGGCCGCGCGTGCAAGGCGAACGTCAACGACGGGAATCTCGACTGCGGCTGGTTCGTCTGTGTCATAAAGCGGAGGTGTGCGGTTGAGCGCGACATGTTTCGCGGCAATCTGGTTCCACGCGGCAGGGCCGCCGTTGAGCAAGTGGTCGGCATTCATCGGCGATGCAGCGACGGGCAAGGACTGCCCGGAAGCTGGCCTTATCGCTGTCTGTGCCCAGGTAATAGCGGCGAGCAGCAAACCGACTGAGACGATGGTCAGCAACTGACGAATTCTCATGGCCTTTCTCCTACACCTGGATCTGCACTAGCTGTGGCCGTATGCGATAGCGCGTTTCGGCATCGCGGCCGATGAGCAACTGCAGTGCCTCACTGTGTCCGCCTTCCTGCGCCTTCCCGAGTTCTGCTTCCAGACGCGCAATCACGTCTTTCACTTCCGGCCCGAAGAGGTAGATAAGGTAATCGAGCGGCACCCGTGGGTCTTCCTGGATGTTCTTGCCGTAGTTCTCTCGCTTCGGAGGATTGAACAGCGGCACGTAGAACACATTGGGCTGTGTGCCTTTCTCCGGGAAGAGTGGCAGGGCAATCTTGTGGACCAGAACAAGCTTATGCACCGGCGACTCTGGATCGTCGAGCAGGCCGACGAAGCGCAAGCGTCCGGGACACTGCGCGGCACAGGCGTTGACCTCGCCTTTTTCCAGGCGCGGATAACAGAAGATGCACTTCTCGGATTTTCCAGTGACCTCGTTGAAATAGATCTTCTTATAAGGACACGCCTTGATGCAGTAGCGATAACCCTGGCAGCGATCTTGGTCGATGACCACAATGCCATCCTCTTCGCGCTTGTAGATGGCCTTGCGAGGGCAGGCCTCCAGACATGCGGGATAGGTGCAGTGGTTGCAGATGCGCGGCAGATAGAAGAAGTAGTTTTCGTCCTCATTCAAGCCGCCCACGTCTTCGTCCCAGTTGCAACCGGACTTCGGCTCGGGGGAGGGCATTACCGGTTGCTTCTTGCCTTCATACAAGCGCTGTTCGTAGTTGTACTCCCAGGCGTGGCCGTAGTCGTCCATGGTGGGCAGCGGGCTGGGCTGCAGCGTGCCGTCTTTCCAGCCACCGCCGATACGGTCCCACTGGCGCGGATAACCAACGCCGGGGCGCGTTTCGACATTGTTCCAGTACATATAGCCAGTGCCATCGCGGTCGGTCCAGAGTTTCTTGCACGCGATCGTGCAGGTCTGGCAGCCCAGACATTTGTTCAGGTCCATCACCATTGCGTATTGGTGTTTTGACACGGCTGCCCCTCCTTAGACGTTGGCCTTCTCGACTTCCACCTTGATGTCGCGGTTGTTGCCGGTGGGTCCCCAATAGTTCAGGCGGAAGTTGACATGGCCGTATTTGCCGATGAGTTGCGTGGGCTTGATCTTGATGTAAGTGAGCGACTGCCATCCGCCCTGCTTGAACCCGAGAAATTTCTCCCAGCCGTGATACATGGTGACGCGGCCTGGTTTCTCGCCGGGCAGGATCTGCAGGCGACAGACGCACTGGCCAACCTCGTTGTGGATCCGCACCCAGTCGTTGTCTTGCAGCTTGCGTTTGCGGGCATCGTCGGGATGCATGTTGACAATTGGCCCGCCGCGCTGCAACCGCAGCATGGCGCGGTGATCGCGCCAGGTGGAGTGGATGGACCAGCGGCCGTGGGGAGTGTTCCAGTAGAGCGGGAATTTCTCCTCGACCGGCTCCTTGAATGTGGGGAGGGCTTCGCCCAGTTCGATGTACCAGGGATGATCAATGTAGAACTGCTGGCGCCCTGTCAGTGTGCGCCATGGACGCTTCTTTTCGATCTGATGCTTGAAGGGGGTATAGGCAACCCCTTCTTCAATGTCGCTGTTCCATGACTCTGGATCAGTGGCGATGAAGCGCTTTGGCTTCTGCAGCAGTTGCTGATAAGTCATGCCTTGGGTTTCCCGGGCGTTCCCGAGAATAAAGTTCACCGCTTGCTCGTCGGTCTGGACCACTCCCTTGCCAGTCCAATCATGCGCGAGGTGCGTGAAGTCTCGGTTCCAGCCAAAAGCCTCATCGTGAAAGGGCTTCAGATCCTTCTTGGTCGCAACTTCGACCATCTTCTCGGCCAGGGCGCGAAAGATGTCCCAGTCGGTCTTGCTTTCAAACAACGGCTCGCAGGCTTTACCAAAGGGATGAATGTAGCTGTGGCAATCAGTTGTGTTGATATCTACCTTCTCATAGTAGCTGGCCGCGGGCAGGACGACGTCAGAGTAGAGAGCCGTGGTGTCCATGCGGTAGTTGATATCTACGATGAGATCAAGATCCTTCCACAGCGACGACTCGAGGATCTCGTTGCCCTTAGCCTGGTTCAGGTAGTTTGCCCGCCACACGATTAAGGCTCGTGGTTTCTTACCATTCTTCGGCCACAGCGGCATCCACCCGTTCTTCACCGATTCCTGGATGTACCACTCGATGGGCTTGCCGTTGTAGAGGTGCGGATCTTTGCTGGTGGAGTGAACGTAGCTCCACAGTGTGGTGTTCTGGAAACGCTGCTTCTTGCGGGTTTCGGGGAAGGCGAGCTTGAAAAAGCCCTGCTCCGGCCAGATGCGCTCCTGGCCGACGTAGTGATTGAATCCTCCACCGTTCTTGCCAATGTTTCCGGTCAGCGCCACCAGCAGTATGAACGAGCGGTTGATCAGATCGTTGTGGAACCAGTGGTTAGTACCTGCGCCGTGGATGATCATCGCCGGCTTGCGTGTGCCCAGTTCCTTGGCAAAAAGCTCTATCTCGCGGACGGGAAGTCCGGTTCGCGCGGCTACTTTGTCGAGCGTGTATTGAGTCAGTTCTTTCTTCAGCAGCTCAAACACCGTGGTGACTTCGGCGCTCTTGCCATCTGCCAGTTGCACCTGGAAGGTCCCGGCCAGTGCGGGGTCAGCCCCGTTGAGTTGGATGGTCTTTTGATCCGACCCCATCGAGCCCGGCGCGGGAACGGCATGCTGTTGTTTCGTATCCCAGAAATAGAAGATGTCTTCCTTACCGCCGTTCTTGAGATCGGACTCGCGCAGGAACCGTTTTGTGCCCGAGAGCACGAGCAGGGGCAAGTCGGTCTGTTCCTTTACGTAAGGTGTGTCGATGAGGTCTTGATCGATAAGAAACTTCGCCACACCCAGCGCGAGAATGCCGTCAGTGCCGGGATTGATGCGGAAATACAGGTCGGCGTGCGTGGCACTCGCGTTGTAATCGGGCGAGATACAGACGATTTTTGCTCCGTTGTAGCGGGCTTCGTAGGCAAAGTGTGCGTCCGGGATGCGGGTCTGCGAAATGTTCGATCCCCACAGCACGATATACTTCGAATTGAACCAGTCGGCACACTCGCAGGCTTCGGTCTGTACACCCCAGGTCAGTGGTTCACCCGGAGGCAGATCGCAGTACCAGTCGTAGAATGAGAGAAAGACGCCGCCGATGTAGTGTGCCAGCCGCGAACCGGCGCAGAAACTTACCGGGCTCATGGCCGGGATTACGCTGAAGAATGTGTTGGTATCAGGACCGTGGTTATAGACGTTATCGAGCAGTTTCTCAGCGACGAGGGTGAGCGCCTCATCCCAGGTAGCGCGGCGCCACTTACCTTCCCCGCGTTCGCCCGTGCGGATGAGCGGATAGCGGAGCCGCTGCGGGCTATACACGTACTCCACGAAGCATCCGCCCTTCTGGCAGCCCCGCGGGTTGTAGTCCGGCAGATCTTCATTGATGCGCGGATAGTCAGCGGCCTGCTCTTCCCGCACCATCACGCCATTGCGCACGTATACTTTCCATGAGCAGGAGCCCGTGCAGTTCGCGGAGTGCGTGGAACGAACCACTTTGTCCCAGGTCCAGATCTTGCGATAGAAATCCTCCCAACCGCGGTAGGGATACGACCGCAGCGGATCAAAGTCTCCCGTCAGAGTGCTCAGCACCGGCTTCTCATTGCGCGAGCAGCCGGGCAGAGCCAGCGTGGCCGCCGTCATGGCGGCGGTCTGGATAAAGCTCCGCCGCGAGAATGGCTTCTGCGGTTTGCTTTTCTCGCTCATGGTCTTCCTCCAGAGGAAACAGGTGAAGTCACGTTCTGCGCCGTCGCTTTCTGACCTCTTTGTTCTCCGAGTGTCCGCAGGTAGGCGAGCACGTCTGCAATATCCTGATCGCCGAACGTGGGCGCTTCTGGACGCTGGAAAGCGGGCATTGCCGTCGCCACCCGACCGTTACGAATGGTGCGGATGATGAATTCGTCGGTGGCGGCCCGTTGGAATACCGGATTCCCGATCTCTGGCGCGACCCCGCCTCGGCCGTTCATGCCGTGGCAGCCCGCGCAGTTTCTCAGGAAGAGGGGGAGACCGTTGCTGGCATCTCCGCGCAGAGTCAGCGCCGTCATCGCGGCAACTGCCGCTGCGCTGCCGCGCAGATACTCGATGACCGCCGTGATCTCTTCTGGAAGCAAGCCGCCGGCATGTGGACCCCAGCCGGGCATCTGCGTGCCCGGACGCCCCTGTTCGATGTTGGCTTGCAGATACTCGCGGCTCGCCGTCGAAGTGAGAGAGACTCCGCGAATGGCCGGAACGAACCGGTTGAACTTCTTGTCCCAGCGGCTGTAGGTGCCGCTGCCGTGGCAGGCTGCGCAATACTGCTGATACACCTGTTCACCCGTCAGGGGTGTGGGATGCAGCGCATGGTACTTCTGCTCGATCTTGTCAGGCGCAAGATAGCTCTCCGGGACATCACGCTTCCACTGCGAGAGCATATAGACGGTCAGCGCGAGCGCCTGTTGCTGAGTGACTGTTGGGTTATGCATCTGGCTGTCCGGAACCACGCCACCCGGGTCGCGGAAGTGCGCCAGTTGCCAACTCCAGGTAGTGTGGGGCGGCTTCAGGTTGGTCATGATGAGCTGGTGCTTGGTCTTTGCGCCCTCGTTGTCCAGTGCTGGCCCCAGCCCGCCACCGCGTCCACCCAGCTTGTGACAGGAGCCACAACCCTTTTCCTGGTACAGCTTCATGCCCGTGGTCAACAACGGGATCTGCTCGGGCGGCAGCTCTCCCGCATCGTGGCAGGTCACGCACGTGGCCTCGGTCATCTCGGGGGGAAGCAGCGGATAATCCCAGAAGACGTCGTCGGCCTTGGCCTCCCGGAACGTCATCGCCGCGCCCTGCCCATGGTGGCACACCGTGCATCCGAAGCGGTCTACGGGATGCTTGTCGAGGATGTGTCCGGGATGTGTGCGGTGCGGTTGCTCGACGTCCGACATGCGCGGATCGTCAATCCCGTTGTGGCAGGTGACGCAGCGGTCCACGGTGCCGAGCGCCGGAATGCTGGCCTGCTTCATTTCGATGCGGAACTTGGCCAGCAGTTCTCGGCCACGATCGTCGGTGGCTTTCTGCCGCAGGATGCTGCGATACTCACGCTGTACCGTCTTCCACTGCGTCAGGTAGTTCTCGTGTACTGCCGCACCTACCAAGTAGGCGACGGTCACAAGGCTCGCGACCAGAAGGAGCCAACGATAAATTCGTGAGGGATCCTTCATCGCATACTCCTCCTAGTGCAGCGGCCACTGCGAGGGCCACCAGTAGAAATGCCAGTTAGGCCCGCGATGGACTGTCGCGAAGTAAGTCAAAATCGTGAAGCCGACCAGAAAACACGTGAATAATGAGACGGCTGCC
This sequence comes from Terriglobia bacterium, assembly GCA_963803605.1. Lineage (GTDB taxonomy): Bacteria > Acidobacteriota > Terriglobia > Terriglobales > Acidobacteriaceae > JAIQFF01. The sequence goes on along the minus strand of CAWDNG010000010.1, from coordinate 158,220 downwards.
AAGCGCACCGAGTCCTTGCGCTTGAGGACAAAGAGTGACCAGGCGGCGAAAATCAGCACCAGGAGCGAACCGGGGTTGATGGCGATAATCCACAGCTGGTGAATGTTGGGGAACCAGTTGCGCAGCCAACCGTAGTTGACCGTAAATGCCAGCATGCCGACCGTGACGGCCGAGGCAAAGAAGAAAGACTGCCAGAAAATGGGCCGCTCGCTCTTGGTCCCGAACCATATGCCCTCGCCTCCGGCGCGGCGGTCCAAAAACGGAATCAGCGCCAGTCCAACCACCACGATCACTGGGATCAACAGGCCGCCAGTGAACGCAGAATACGAAACCAGTTCCTGAATCCCCAGGAAGTACCAAGGGGCTTTCGCGGGGTTCTCTGGAATTGCGGGATTGGCGAGTTCCTTCAGTGGCGCGTCCCAGTAGAAGGAAAGGATGAGCGTCGCGGCTACCGTCACCATGAAGACAGAGAGTTCGGCCCAGAACAGGTGCGGCCAACTCATCACCGTGTTCTCGGGCCCACGGTTTACGGGTGGCCGTTTGCCCTTCACCAGCGCCATCAGACCATAGGTTTTTGTGGCCAGGGGCTGGAATACCGGGCGCCGTTCTCCACCCCATTCCGCGATTCCACCCATCGGATCTTCCGGCCTGGCCAGGCCGCCATCCTTGCGAATACGCCAGAAGTGCACGCCGAGCAGCGTTACCAGCGCTAGGGGAAGAACAAAGACATGCAGTACGTAGAAGCGAATCAGCGCATCCTGACCGACATAGTTTGCGCCCAGCAACAGCCTCTTTTGGAAGCCGCCGGGGTCGAAAAATTTCGTGATTCCGATCGCGTCCGTGAGTTCACGTGGCGAGTTGGCGATGTTCGAGCCGATCGTGATCGCCCAGTAAGCCAGTTGATCCCAGGGCAGCAGGTAACCGGTGAAGCTCAGGGCCAGGGTGATGACCAGCAGCCCCAATCCAACCAGCCAGTTGAACTCGCGCGGCTTCTTGTAACTCGCCGTGAAGAAGACGCGCGCCATATGCAGCAGGACGACCAGCACCATCAACTGCGCCGACCAGCGATGAATATTGCGGATAAAGCGCCCTGTGGAAACGGTGAAATGAATATCTTTGATGGACTGATAGGCCAGATCAGTTGAGGGCTTGTAGTAAACCATCAGCAGAACCCCGGTAATAATGGTGATCACGAAGCTAGCCGTGGCCATTAAGCCGAGTCCGAAGGTGAGTGTCGGTTTGAGGGTGCGCACGTGAACCCGCACGCTGTGGATGTGCAGGAAAAGGTTGTGGAATGTGGCCTGCGACTCTTCGCGCTCCGATTCGGGCGCTTTCCCCAACCGGAAGCAGGCGTCCTTCACGGTATGAGGAAGCTCGTGCAGGTTGTGCAGGAATTCTCGGGTTGCGGTCTCTGCCACGGTGTGCCTCCTACACGCGGTAGCGCGTGCCCTCCGGAACTTCGTTGTCCGCATTCACGACCAGGTCGCCGTTGGCTGCTCGGCTGACTTCCAGCCAGGGCAGTGGACGTGGAGCTGGTCCACCAATCACACTGCCGTTGCTGTCGAAACGTGAGCCGTGGCAGGGACAAGAGAACCCGTCCTTTGACCTGCTCACCGTGCAGCCCAGATGCGTGCATGTGCTTGAGATCGCGTAGAAGCCTTCGTCGTCACGGAAGAGCACGAGGTTCTGCTCGGCGAAGGCGGTTTCACTGCCAGGGGAAAACTGCTCGGGTGATCCAAGTTTGAAGCGGCGCACGGGGCCGGGGAGTACCGCAGGATTGGGCAGGCGGAGCATCCCAGCAGCTGCCGTGCCCAGAGCCGCAAAGAAACTTCCCAGCGACGCCAGGCTCAGAAAGCTGCGCCGGTTTATACGGGGTGGATCTAGACGGGACATGGCTTCCACTCCATGGCAAAATTGAACTGTTCCATGGTGATGGCGGTGGTGGGACAGCGCTCGGCACACAGGCCGCAGCGGATGCAGCGTTCTTCGTCTTTGATGATGGCGGAGAGATCAGCAGGATCGAGGTTCAACTCCCGGGCTGCGGTCTCGAGTTCTGGCGAGAGCGCCAGCCGGTCAAACGTCACCAGCTTCAGGCACACGGTGGGACAGACATCCACACAGCCTCCACACAGAATGCAGCGCTCGCCGTCGAAGATGGTGTTGATGCCACAGTCGAGGCAGCGGCTGGCTTCCGTTCGTGCTTGCTCTTCGTTGTAGCCAATTTCGACCAGTGTGCTTGGGCTCTTCAGGCGTTCTTCCGCGGAGAGTGTGGGGATGTGCAAGCGTGAGCGGCGCTCGTAGTGTTTTTCGCGGTGATAATGCTCGATGGCGAAATGAAACTGGACTTCCTCGGGGGCGATCTCCTTACCGCGCAAGAAACGATAGACCGAACGAGCTGCCTGCTTGCCGCTGGCAATGGCATGGATCATGAGCCGCGGCCCGTAGGCAATATCACCCGCGATGAAGACTCCCGGCGCCGACGTCGCGCAGGTCACGGGATCGTTGACAATCTGCTGTGGCGAGCGCATCTCGATCCCATCGCGCTGGGAATCGATAAAGCTCAGGTCGGCGGATTGCCCCACGGAGAGCAGAACTGTATCGCCCTCGATCTCAGTAGTGACGGACTCGTCGAACTTCGGAGCGAAGCGCTTGTTCTCGTCATACACCTGGGCGCAGCGCACAAACTTCACTCCGCGCACGAACTTCTGGCCATTCCTCTCGTTCACGAGAACCTCTTTGGGACCCCAACTGTTGTGGCGAGTAACGCCCTCTTCCTGGCCTTCAAGAATTTCCACCGTGTCGGCGGGCATCTCCTCGAGAGACTCCAGGCAGACTAGATTTACTTGCCGGACTCCAGCCATGCGGGCCGCAGTCCTCGATACGTCATACTCTTCCTGGCGTAACACCGTGCGGGCGACGTCATACGCGACATTGCCGCCACCGACTACGATCACCCGCTGTCCCAGTGAAACTTCTTTGCCTAGGGACACATCCCGCAGAAAATCAACGCCACCCATCACGCTGATGGCGTCGACGTTGGGGATCGGGAGCGCGCGTGAGCGTTTGGCGCCGCAAGCGATAATGACGGCAGCAAAGTCGCGGCGAAGTTCGGCAAAGCTGACGTCTTTCCCAACCTGCTTGTTGCAACGGATCTCGACGCCGAGAGACTGAATCACCGCGACTTCCGCCCGGATCAGCTCGCGCGGCAAGCGATAACCTGGAACACCGGTATAGAGCATGCCCGCGGGCTTCGGCTCCATCTCCAAGATCGTCGGGCGGAATCCCATTAGGGCGAGATCGTGCCCGGCGGCCAGACCCGCCGGCCCGGAGCCGATGATCACGATCCGCTCTCCGGTGGGTTTGGGAAACTCTGCATTTGCGAGAAACTCAAGGAGATGGCTGAGCTCCTCAAGATCATCACACTGGCGCGTTTCGTTCTTGCTCTTCAGGTAGGGAAATAGATCGCGGCCTGCATCACTGCGGGCATCACTCCCGAATTTCTCGCAGACAAAACGCTTGAGGGCGCGGATGGAGATCGGCTGATCGATGGTTCCCCGGCGGCAAGCCGCCTCGCAGGGCGCGCCGCAGATGCGTCCACACAATGAAGCCAGGGGATTCGGCCCGCGGGCAATCAGGTAGGCCTGTTCGTAATCCCCCGCAGCAATGGCCCGCACATAGCCGCGCGCGTCGGTATGAACGGGACACGCGTACTGACACTTGATCTGTTCCCGCCAATAGGCAGAGTCGGCTACGCGGACACGATATTGCGTCTCAGGCATTGCGGGTCTGCCTTTGGGCTAGAGTCTTGCCCGGACCTGACATTCGTCTGTGACCAAGATCACCGACCAGTGTGCGCGTAACAGCCATAAGTGCACCGGCGCTAAAACTTCCAACTCACTTCCGCATACCCGAACTGGCCTGTGCCTCCGTTTGGATAAATCTTCTGAATCACTGCTCGTCCTGTGGCGCCCGCGTAGTATCCGGTCAGCGCGAGGTGTGGGTTCACGTGATAGTCCGCGCTGACGTCGTAAACATTGGCCAGACTCTGGCTTCCGTTGCTCGGGCGACCAACAAAACCGAAGGTGGAAGGTTGAAAGGCCCCCCGCCTGTGTACCAAAAATCATTCCTGTTGCTGAGGCGCAGGAAGTGCGCGTCGGAGCGGATCGTCCACTTCGGATGAGGACGCAGGACCACTTCTGCAAACGCATCCTGGTTGTTCATCAGGTTGTAGAAAGGAAAGCGCGCGTAGATGCGAGGGGTGGGTAGCACCTGGAAAAAGGTCCCGTGCTGCCCATCGTTGGGGTTGTTATCGCCGGTGCTGTAGAAGTATCCGGTGCGAAACCACGGCTTAAGTTTCCACGCAGGCTGGAAGCCGCCCTCGACAGCGACGGCTCCCGCACGTTGATCCAGTCCACCCCAATTGCCGAACTGCCAAGTACCCCAGAGAAGAAGATTTGCCGTGCCCCGTCCCGTGTTTATCGTCTGCAGGTAATTGCCGCCCAGGCTCGTAACGCGGATATTGTTGTGGTCTGCCGTGCGCGCCGCCGTGGGACGGTTGTCCGTCTTCAGGACCGGCCGGCCATCGTGATAACTAAGTGCAAAAATGCGCCATTCCCCTGGCGACTTCTTGCTGACCGAACCCGTAAGTGCGCCATATAGGACATCTGTGTCCAGTTCGCCCCAGCCGTTGACTTGGAAGACGCCTTGGGTAGCACGCCCAGCAGCAAGGTCAGATTCATGCCGGGCGTTCCGCGCACGTACTGAATTCCGTCGAAGCTCCTTCCCACATGGGAAAAGCCGAAATTCCCGAGCAGGCGGTGAGCGATCCGGTCACGCTTCAAAACGGCGAGAGTGGTGTCCTTTGGAACAACTTCCGCCCCATCGACAAACTCAAAACGACCGAAGCGCTGGCTGCTCGCTTTGTCATCGAAGATGCCCTTCAACCGAACGAACCCTTGCTTGGCAAAGAAATATGCTGCGGCAGAGTCACGATTGGCCGCGAAGTAGTTGGCTCCTAATCCCAGCTGCCCTTGCGGCGGGGGCGCGATGGAATTCTCAGGGAGAGCCAGCAGCAACGGCTGGGCGAATTCCGCCTGCCAATCCCATCCGGGCCGTTCTTGGCTAAAGCTTAGTCGCAGTAGCGAAGCAAAGTACGTGTAGTTGGGCTCAGCAGCGGTGGTATCGAACCAGTCCCACACCTCTGGACGCACGCGTAGGCTGCCGGAAGAGTGGATTCCGGCAAACGTAATCGGCGTAGAGGATGGTTGGTTTTGTGCACTGGACAGATCGCCGCCGGCCAACAACAGCAACAGGGTGGCGCCGATAAGCGCCCTTTCCAGCATCCTCCTGTGGCGTCGTTCGTCCACCGTCGTGTGCCTCTAGAGACATGCCAACCGTCAACGTTACGACCGCAACCGGCAATCAGCTATGACATAAGTCACGGTGTCTCGGCGAAATCAGGTCGCGAGGCGATACACATTCGTCAACGCACTGGAATCGCTCCGTTCGAATGCGCTACTGTAGACGAAAGCTCGAATAACAACGACCAGAAGGGGCCAAAAGGAAAGGAGCACGCCATTGACACTAGAGCGGTTGCCTAAGCCTGTGCAGGATTTCAGGAAGCTTTACCCCGAGGTGTGGAAAGCCTTCAATGAATTGGGTGACCGGTGCCACGCGGCAGGTCCCCTGGATGAAAAGACCAGGCGCTTGGTGAAGGTTGCCCTCTCGATAGGTGCCGGCTTGGAAGGCGCGACACACTCCGCCGTCCGAAATGCGAGGCGAGCCGGAATCACGCTGGACGAGATCAATCATGTGGTTGTGCTGTCTGTCAGTACGCTCGGATTACCCGCCGCCATTCGCGCCTTTACGTGGACCAGTGATCGATCTCGCGGCACCAAGGCGTGACCAGTCAGCTTCAGATAGCTCTGTCATGAGCCTCACTTTTCTCCGGCCTGCCATTTCGGCTGCAATAGCCGCGCCTTTTCCATTGCAATCGCCCGGGGAAAGAGGATGTTGTTTTCCAGGTGAATATGCTGATGGAGGTCGGCTTCAAAGGTTGCCAAGGCCTGGTACAAAGTCTGGAAGCTGATACAGGCATCGTCCGGGAGCGTATAACCCGCGCTGCCCTTACGCATCGAGCGCAAGGCTTCGCCCGCGGAGTCGTGCTCATGCATCATCATCGTCACCGGGTTCTGCACACTGACGAATGGCGGCGGCATCACCGGTTCCTTCTGGATGACCGACTCTTCCATCCTCACTATGTAGGGGAACAGGACCGCCTCTTCCTTCATCATGTGCATGGTCAATTCCTGCTCCAGGCCCTGAAAACTGGACCGGACCTGCAGCAGTTCGGGATGGTTTTTTCCGTGCACGGAGCAGACCTTGTCGAACAATGGACCGAGACGAGCCATCTCCTCGCGCGTGTACTTGTGATGAGTACTGGTGATGTACGCAACCAAGTCGGCCAGCAGCTCGGTTGGCCAGTCACGGTCCTTTTGGACGGCGCGTGCAGACTGCTCGGCCATTTCGAGCGAGTCAAGCACCTCGTCCATAGGGAGGTTGGCCACGCGGCAGGCTTCTTCCAGCGACTTGTTTCCGCCGCAGCAGTAGTCGATGCCCAGCTTTTCAAACACTCGGGTCGCAGCGGGGTTTTCCAGGGCCAATTCCCGTACAGTTTTCTCAGCGGTAATGCTCATTACATCCTCCTCACGACCCAGGTCCATGCCTCGCGGCCGCGCTTGATGTTCTGAGACTAGCGGAGCTCAAGAGCCGTGCCGATGACTTTTGTCACGGCGATCACCAAGGGTCGTGATGGGTGGAACATCACCCAGATCGGGGAGTAGAACAGAGATGCAGAGGATGACAGCCGCAAGACTCGAATGTCATGTGAGTCACTTAGCAGAGTCCGTTTCGGTTTCCAGGCTTTTCAAATCGCATATAACGACTCTGCGGCCATCGATCTTGATCATTCCCTCCGCTTGTAGCCGGGAGAGATTGCGGGATACTAGCCCGCATTATTCGTGAAGGTGAAGAGATCTAAAGACAAAAGAAGCCTCCTCTGTTACAAACATGTTGACTAGACCTGTTTGCGGCAACAAAAGAGGCTTCCTTAATGTCAGACGATAGCACAACACAGTGTTTGTTGTTCCCCGGAATTTTTCGCAAGCCAATCGTTGCCCAGTTTGATCAGCGCGAGGGTACTTCCGACGGCGGGGCTCTGCTGCTGAAGTCCGCTGATCGGCACTATGACTTGGTGGCTGGACTGAGTTCCTGCCTTCGAGATGATCGGCAAGCGGGCAAGGTCGACCATTCGTTGCGTGAGTTAGTGGCGCAGCGAGTGTTCTCGATCGCTTGCGGCTACCCGGACGCCAACGATTCGGCCCGCCTGTCCGAGGATCCGATTCACAAACTGCTTCTGGATCGCGATCCGATCGAGGGTCGCGACCTGGCTTCGCAGCCGACGTTGTCGCGTTTCGAGAACGGAGTTGGGGTCAAGGAACTCTATCGTTCGGGCGAGTTCCTGGCGGAGAGTGTGATCCGGCGTCACGCCAAGCGGCTGCGCCATCGCGCCTATCGCGTCACCATCGATCTGGATCCGACCGACGATCCCACGCACGGCGCGCAGCAGTTGTCGTTTTTCAACGGTCACTATGACACCTGGTGCTACCTGCCGGTGATGGGTTTTGTCAGCTTCAACGACGAAGCTGAACAATATCTCTGCGCCGCGGTGTTACGGCCTGGCAACGTGGGAGCAGCGGTGGGCGCGGTCGCCATGCTGCGGCGTTTGATAAGGATGATTCGTCACCATCTTCCTGGAGTACAGATTCGGGTACGGCTGGATGGCGGTTTCGCGCATCCGGTCCTGCTCCAGTTTTTGGACGCCCAGCCGAAACTGGAATATGTGGTCGCGATGGCCAAGAATGTGGTGTTGAAGCGCGTCGCCGAAAGCGGAATGCGACGAGCGCGCCAGCTCTCGCGGCGCAGCGGAAAGACCGAACATGTTTACGGGGAAGTCCGCTACAAGGCTGGGAAGTGGCCAGGTCTGCGCCGCGTCATCATCAAAGCCGAGGTCGTCCGCGCTGCCGACAAAGCCCCCAGAGACAATCCCCGTTTCGTCATCACCAACATGAAACAGAGTCCGCAATGGATTTACGAACGGGTCTACTGCCAGCGCGGTGACATAGAGAATCGCCTCAAGGAGCTGCACGACCTCGAAATCGACCGCACCAGTTGCACCAGCTTCTGGGCCAACCAGTTTCGCGTCCTACTCACCGCCGCGGCGTACGTCCTGATGCAGGAGTTGCGCTTGCGGGCTGCCGGTACCGCTTGTGCCCGCGCTCAAGTTGGAATGTTGCGCGAACGACTGCTGAAGCTAGGCGCTCGGGTCTTGGTCTCGGTACGACGCGTCGTCGTCCATCTGCCCGCTTCCTTCCCGTTTCTACCCGCCTTCCGTCGTGTGGCTCTGGCGCTCGGCGCGGCAACCGGCTAAGTCTTTTTCCGGTTTACCAACTCAACCGAATTCCACACCGACGACGGTCACGGCGCCCCTGTCTCTCCATCCGACAACTTGAACATTCCGACCTTGGAACTCTTCGATTCCTTTGCTCCTTTGCTCGACCAGCCCCAACTATCGGGCTTTACAACCCACTTCGCACCAATGACTGGACGCTCGCGATGTCTTCACGAATAATGCGGGCTAGCTCGCGCACCGTGCCAATTTGCGAAGCCAATTCCTGGTTGCTGATTGGCATGGTGATTTCCACGCCTTCATGGGTGCGTTTGCCTTCCTTCTGGGAGAGACGTAAGAGAAAGGTGGCGTGGGCGAAGAACCGGACGAAGTCGAGGGTGCGGGCCAAGGTCGAGCATGTGTTTCAGGTGATGAAGCTGAAGTTCGGGTTCGTGAAAGTGCGCTACTGGGGATTGAAGAAGAACGCGCACCGCTTGTTTGTCACCTGCGCCCTGGTGAATCTGTTTCTCAGTCGCAAGAAGTTGCTGCTGGCAGCGTAGTCTTCGTCTGCTCGGCGCGCCGACCACGCGATGGAAAGGGCGAGGCGAAACAAGTTCGCGGGTTCGACAGTCACATCGGTCGCCCGGTTTCCTGAGTACTGACATTACTCGACTTAGAACGAGGGCTTATTCAGAGTAAACGTCAGAGCAAGTGCAGTGTTGACGGACACGGATTTTGCTGATTACTGATGCTGAGCAGCCCAGGCCGTTGGGGTGAGCGAAGGCAGGCGCTGCAGGGGCGTATCGGCTAAGCCAGGGAGCACGTCCGACAGATAGTCTCGTACCGAAAGCTTCATGCGCCGGCACGTTTCGATGACCGACAGGATGGCTGCCACTTTGGATCCCGCTTGGGGGCTTCCTATATGGATCCAGTTCTTGCGGCCCAAAGTTATCGGTCGCATCGAGTTCTCCGCCAAGTTATTACTCAGCTCTAACTCGGGATACTCAAGAAAACGAGTCAGTCTCGGCCAAATTCCGATGGCATATTGGCAGGCGTTCTCCAGCGCCCCACCGGGCAAGGCGCCGACTTTTGCGGCTTCGATGGATGCTTTGATTTTCTCCAAAAGCGCAGGAGCTTTCTGCTGACGTAATCGGTGACGCGCCTCCAGACTCAGACCTTGCTCGCGCGCTTCGGCATCCACGGCGAACAACTGATTGATCCGAGCAACGATTGGGGTCGCTACCGGATCGCCCGGATTCAGCTTCGCCACATTCGCAAAACCGCGCCGCGCATGCGTCCAGCACCCGGCGTGCACCATTCCCGATCCGCCGACCTTATCGTAGGCTTGATAAGCATCGGTCTGCAGAAGACCATGAAAGTTTTCCAGAAACTGTTTAGGCCCGGCACGATCTCTCCCCAGACGGAAGTCAAAGACCGTCGCTCCTCCTGGTCGTCCGTACTGCCACAGAAACGCCTTATGATTTTTGCCGCGACCATCGTGCATCTGCACATCGACCGGCGTCTCATCGGCTTGCAGATAGCTCCCCTGCACTAACTCCCGGCCCATCACCCTAACCAGAGGCCTCAGCATTTCCCCCACCTGCATCACCCAACCATCCAGGGTGGCGCGGCTGATCTCCACCCCCGCCTCCCGGTCCAGAATCACGCTCTGCCGGTACAACGGAAGATGATCGCAATATTTGCGGATCAGCGTGTCGATCACTACCCGATCACTGACCAGGCCTTTTTCGATTATTCGCACCGGCGCTGGCGCTGTAATTACCCGACCTCGGTCGCAGCACTTACAGGCGCGCTTTTCGCGTTTGCTCACCAGCACAAAGTACTTCGCCGGCTCTACCTCTAACTGTTCGCTCTCTTCGTACCCGATGACCGTGGTGGGTTGGCCGCACTGCCCGCACACACACTGTTCTGCCGGACAGGCAATCACCCGCTCCACCCGTGCCAGCTCCGGCGGCAACGACTGACGCCCAGGATGGGAGCGCTGCTTCCGCTGATACCCTGCCACTTCTAGCATGTCGCCCTCGATCCCCGGGCGTTCGCTCTCCGCTTGCACTTCCGCTTGGCTGACGCCGGGTTCCTGCTCTAACATTTCCAACTGCAAGTTCGACAACTTCTCGCTGCCGGCACCGTATTTCTCGATGCGCCGCAGCCGTAACCGCTCTTCCAAAACCAGAACTCTTAACTCAGAGACCTGCAGCTTCTGTTCAGAGAGTTGCAGCTTCTGGTGCAGTTGCTCGATGATTTTTTGGGCATCGCAAAGTGTGGCCGGTCGAGTTGCGCAGGATGGTGAAGCTGCACTCACGATGAGCTATTTAGTAACAGACGCGAGTTGTGGAAAACAATCGTTTCGTGCAGTATTTATGCGGTCGGAACCAACTTTGTCGTTGTCAATCTTGCTTCGATACCATGGCCGATGTCGCGCCTGGCTGAGATCGATTCCACCCAGTAACATGGCCAATTCTTCATGGCTCAGTACTACCTTGACTTCTCCCGCCCCCGGCTCGGGCCAGCGGAAACGGCCCTTGGATAATTTTTTTGCGCATATCCATAGTCCACTCCCGTCCCACACCAAAAGTTTCAGCCGGTTCCGGTTCGCGTTACAAAACAAGAACACGTGACCACTCAGCGGTTCGCTTTGCAAGCGGTCGCGCACCAGTCCATAGAGTCCCTCAAAACTTTTGCGCATGTCGGTCGCGCCCACCGCCAGATAGATCCGGGTCGCTGCACCGAAGCCAAACACCCTACCTCGTCTCCAACACTTGCACCAGTCGCCGCAAAGTCGCGGCATCGAAGCCTGTGCTTACTGCGATTCGCCGCCCACTTGCCAACACCACGGCTAAGCCCCAGCGATCGGCGCGCTCCGCGCTCAGCTTCTTGTCCGCCAACTCCACTGCCACCAGACCCTCGTTGGTGGCGCCACTGCCGCAGGCTGCACCCAGCCGCTTCAAGCAACGATTAAGTACACCCAGTGTCAAACCTTGGCGCCGACAAAACTGGCTACGATTCAGACCGCTGCTTTCAAACTGGCTCACGATCTGCTCAATCTCAGCAGGCGTGCGTCGCCCTTTCCGAAGTCCACTCTGTTCATCTGTCATGGAGTTCACTTCAACACAGAAATTGCGTGCTGGCTAGAATGCGGTTGCTCTGACGCTTACTATTCAGAGCGTCCTTCAGATGATTCGGATGTAGTTCGAACGAGAATGGAATTGAGGGTACGTTCGGATGGTTGCAGACCCCCGCAACCAAAGAACTCATTCATTCATAAGGGCTTCCGATTTCATCATCGGAAGCAGTTAAGCTGACAAATGGCTCGGTTTCTTGAGCCTTTGCTACGGACTGCTCGATTGCTAGACCTGCTTTGCGTGCGGCTTCGACATTGCCCCCCCCAAGGGTATACCTGACAGTATTGATCCCTTCCACCTATGACCGACTTGGACAGACTCGTGGCTTACATCCGGCGCACGCTCACAGACCTGAACGTGCCGCCCACTGATTCCGCATACGAATACGCGTTCCTGCCGCTGTGCATCATTGATGCGGTGTTTTCGATTGGCGTACGGTACGAGTCAACGGAACGCACCGTCACCGATTTCTGCTCGCGATACCGCTGGCAGAGAGATGGGCGAGGCAGAGCAGAAGAGCATCCGATCAGCGACTTCTTGGGAATTTTGCAGCATTACGAAAATCGCTGGGAGGACATGGCAAACGATGTTTTCCGAAACCGTCAGAGAACCTCGACAAGATCAGGCATTCTAAAGGCTGAGGCTACGTTCAGATTCGCAAAGACACTGGAGCAGCCGACAAGGCTGTGAATCTAGTGGGGTGTAAGTCCCCACACCACCAATTGCCTGGGCAGGTGGTTAGCATATCCGATGCATGCGGAGGCGACGAAGCATGTTCAGCTCGGATGTAAAAGCCTCGGCTGCCCTGCGGCGATAAGTCGCAGCGGTAGGAACGATCGGGGAGGCGAGCAAACCTGAGGGCCTGAACATAACGAAATGGCTGCAGTCTCGAAAAGGCGATCCGTCATGAAATCGTTTGGACGGGGAAACGCGGGAAGCCGACCTCGATAGTGTACGGGGGAAGGCCGATGACGTGGAGGAAGAAACAGGCAGGTGCACTCCACGGGACCGCCGTGACAGGGGCCCAGGCACGCAGGGAAGGATTCACAGAGATAACGTCGGGAAGGTCCCGCCAGCAGCAGGGGCTGGTTGCAACCGGCAGAGACTCCTCGAACGAGGCTTAGGCCGAAGGAGAGGAGAGCGAGCGGGATCGACGAATGAGTCTGTAAGAGCTGGGACCGGGGAGTAATTTCCTCGCAGGAGGCGGTACACGTCTCCCTGATCAAGGTAACGCCAAGATCAGGCAAAGAGACTCTGGGTACTTGGTGGTTCCATTTTCAGCGCGGTGGTCGGACACAGAGCCGACATGAGCCGTACGCATGAGATGGAACTAAGCTGCGAGCAAACCATTCGCAGCCGGGGCGTATGCGAACCAGCGCTTGAACCTCGCGGCGAATGGGAAGGCTCACAGACGAGAGGCCAAGACTTCAAACCGGACCTGGGAAATTCGGCCGTCCGGCATTATAGGGGGGCCTTCGAAAACGTAGCCATGGTGGAAATGAGAACCCAACTCGCAATCGAAAGAGCGGGCTTGGTAACCCTCCACCTACAGCTGGCGCGTCGGAGCTCTATCCCAACCCAGCATTTCGGCGTAGAGACTTTTGCGGACGTGTTGAAATCAGGATTGCGATATGACCTGCAACAAGCGATCAAAGCGATTCCGGGACAATCAAGCGGTTTGTCCTATGCCTATTTCCTGATCTTGGCTGGAAATCAGGACGGGGTGAAGGCGGATAGGATGGTGACCAGATTTGTTGCGAATGCGTTGGGTGTGCGGAATGTCACGCCGGAGTTGGCGGAAGAACTGGTGCGAAATGCAAGCACCGTCCTACGGGCAGAGTTTCCAAGACTCGTCCCCAGCAGCCTCGACAATAAGATTTGGAAATACCGACGCGCTAGGGAAGACGGCGGGCCATCGAATTGCCGTCCCTGAGGCAAAAGAATGAGTCCCACATACTCCGACCCTAGTGCCGGATCGCGAGGTTGAGAAAGAGAAGAGCCGGGAGCCATCTGGTCCTCGCATCCGCTGCCCGCTCTGCGGCTGGTCGCCCCGCAAGGACGACAAATGGTTCTGCACCTGCGGCTTTGAGTGGAACACCTTCGACACAGGAGGAGTTTGCCCACCCTGCCTTCACCAATGGACTGAGACCCAGTGCCTTTCTTGCAGCCGATGGTCGCCGCACTCGCTCTGGTACGCGCAGTGACTCGGAATAGCGTTCTCCCAAATTCTTGTAACAAACCGGGTTCCTTCTGCATTTCTTCATCAGACCGTGCTAGAACTACGCTAGGAGGAAAGTATGAAGCAGTGGAATTCATTTCTCATAGGAGTGCCCGTACTCCTCGCACTGGTAGCCACGACTGCTGTAGCTCAAGGGGGATATGGTGGACGGATGTACGACCCCAAGAGCGAGGTAACGGTTAAAGGAACCGTTCAGAATGTTCAGCAGCAAACCGGGAAGAACGGTTGGAGCGGCACCCACCTGACCCTGAACAGTGACGCTGGTACCTTCGACGTGCATGTAGGACCGTCATCCTACATTGCTCAAAAGCAATTTTCCTTCGCTAAGGGTGACAAAATTGAGGTGGTTGGGTCGAAAGTCACAATCAGCGGCAAGGAAGCACTGCTGGCTCGCGAGATCACAAAAGATGGGAAAACTCTCGTCTTGCGCAATGCCCAAGGCGTTCCTCAGTGGTCTGGAGGCAAGCGACCGTAAACGATTGACCCTTGCTAAAGCTCGCGAATAGTTCGGCGCAGCGCCGAGATAAATGGCATGACGGCGACTGAGGATTCTTTCACCCCGATGAGTGCGTTGTCAGTCGAAGCGCCAGCGTGCTGCGGACATTGATACCAAGAAGACGCTGTCTTGTGTTTTCCTCAGTTGTGCGTTTGTGCAAGATACCTCGCCGGACTAGGGTGAACCCCTACGCCGCCTCCTCGCCCAAGCTGCAATGTAGTGTGCTATGACAGCAGCGTGTAAGGATGCTGCTTAAGAATTATTGAAACAATCTAAGATTCATTCGAATCGAAGCCAAGAGAAAGGAGGGTGTTATGTACGTTGTCACTGGTGCAACTGGTCATACTGGAAACGTCGTCGCAAAAGCTCTCTTATCCAAAGGCGAGAAGGTTCGGGTGGTTGGCAGGAATCCTGACCGCCTGAAGGCTCTTGTGGCCCAAGGCGCAGAGCCGTTTACAGCCGATCTCACCGATACAGCGAGTACCACCAAAGCCTTTGTTGGCGCGAAGGCAGTCTACGTGATGATGCCACCCAACATTGCCAGCCCGGATTTTCGGGGACTACAAGACCGCGTCACTGACGCGATTGCGACGGCTTTTCGAAGTGCTGGCGTAACGCATGTGGTCACGCTCAGCAGCATCGGAGCGGACAAGACTGAAAAGACGGGGCCGGTCGTAGGGCTCCATTACCTTGAGCAGCAGCTTAACGGAATTGAACAATTGAACGTGCTGCACTTGCGTGTAGGCTACTTTATGGAAAACACGCTCGCACAGATCGGCATCATCCGAAATACGGGAATGACAGTCGGCCCGCTGCGCCCCGACCTCAAGCTTCCAATGATTGCCACACGGGACATCGGCGAGGCAGCCGCAAGTGCGCTCTTGAATGTCGACTTTCGCCAAAAACAGACACGCGAATTGCTGGGGCAGCGAGACATCAGCATGAGCGAGGTTGCCCAGATCATCGGGAAGAACATTGGCAAACCCGATCTTCGATACACGCAAGCACCCGATGAGCAGGTGCGGCCTGCATTGATCCAGCTTGGCATGTCACCAAACGTGGCTAGCGTAAGAGCCGCAGTTCGGCCTTCCGGCCCGTAACCTCGTGAACGCCGGGCCGCTGCGTCCCCCCGGAATCTACGCCAAAGCAATTGCTTGCCAACTCCGTTCCAGGGCCCATGTAGTCCGCGCTTCGCCGTTTTCGGGGACCGCGTTGCTTTCAAAACACCGAGCCTCTGCATTGTCGTGATGATGTAGCTTACATCTATTACCGAAGTTTGAAGACGCTGAAAGCTCCCGCAGATTTGATCAAGTTCCTCGGGTCTCTTACCGGCGAGATGCCCGAAAACGCGGAGTCGCCATCTGGGAACGAGTGGTGCAAGGAGCCGATATGAAGTGTCAGTGCTGGTTCAGCCTCTGCTGCGTGGTTGGGCTCATTTTCTGCGTGGGTGGACTCATTGTGGGTACCTGGGGAAAAACCGGGATACCAGTCGCAGGCGTCACCCCACCTAAAAGCACTCCAGTAAATGAATACGTCGACTCTCGGCTTTGCGCGGGTTGCCATAGTCAAATCTATGAAAACTATCGGCAGACGGGAATGGCCAAATCCCTGTTTAAGCCCGCTCCTGCGAACACAATCGAAGACTATAAAGGGAACACGCAGTTCTACCACTCCTTGTCTGACACGCACTTCTCGATGATTTTTCGCGACCAGGCCTATTACCAGAGACGGTGGCAAATCGGCTCCGACGGAAATGAGACGAATGTCGAAGAGACGAAAATTGACTACGTGATAGGTGCAGGCGACCACTCGAGGGCCTACCTACACCGTACCACACGAGGAACGTTGATCGAACTTCCTCTGGGTTGGTATACGGAACGAGGTGGATATTGGGGCATGAGTCCAGGATTCGATTCCCGTCACCCGGAGACCCGGCGATTAATTTCGTATGGATGTGTATTTTGTCACGATGCATATCCTCAAGTGCCCTCCGGAAGCGATGTTCCGGGCGCTGCCTTTACTGGGGACCTTCCTGAAGGGATTGATTGTCAACGATGTCATGGTCCGGGCGGCCAACATATTCGAGCAGCCCAGGCAGGCGCTGAGTTTTCGGACATCAGTAGCAGAATTGTGAATCCTGCACGGCTCAGTTCAAAGCTCCAGATGGAACTCTGTATGCAATGCCACCTGGAGCCGACGAGCGGCCGCCTCCCAGCTTTAGTGAGACGATTCAATCGCGGGATATTTTCCTACATCCCAGGGCAACCCCTTGAGGACTATGTCCTGTACTTCGATCACGCCCCTAACACCGGATACGATGACAAATTTCAATTCGTCAGTGTTGCATATCGACTTCGGAAATCTCGTTGCTTTCTAGAGAGCAAGGGCGCGCTGACATGCCTGTCCTGCCATGATCCACATCGCAAGCTCCCCGCGGGCGAGGAAGCGACAAGCTACTATTCCGGACAATGCCGTCATTGTCATGAACCCGTCATTAGCACCTTGGTTGCCCAGAGCAAGCACCCGGATGCAGCTGACTGCGTTTCGTGCCACATGCCAAAAAGGAGAACTGAGGATGTAGTTCACGCACTTATCACGGACCATTTCATTCAGCGTAAGGTCCCAATGCGTGATCTTCAGGCAGAGCTTCAGGAACGTCATTTGACTGATGCAGAGGAATACCGCGGAGAAGTGGTCCCGTATTATCCGTCCCCCCTGCCGAAAACGAGCGAAAACAGCCGATACCTTGCTGTAGCGCAAGTGGCTCGTCAGAATAATCTGAAGAAAGGAGTAGCCGACCTGGCCCGAGAAATGAACCAACATCCTCCTCGCGAGGAGGAGTTTTACATCGCACTTGGGGATGCCTGGAAAAACAGCGGAAATTCGAAAGCGGCCGTTGGAACGTTTGAACAGGCAGTTCGGATCAATCCAAAATCTGTGACAGCATTACGGTCCTTTGCCGCTAGTTTGAAAGCATCGGGGAATGTCTCACGAAGCGAACAGATATTGAAGCGGGCGCTAGACTTGGCACCTCTCGACGGTAGCACGTGGAATCAATACGCGATGCTTGAGGCCGACCTTGGGCGAACCGATCGCGCAATCGAAAAACTTCAGAAAGCGCTTGCGATAGATCCAGATTTGCCGGAGGGCAACCTGAACCTTGCCACCCTCTTTGTCCGCGAAGCGCAGATGGAACCTGCCGAAACAGCGTTGAAACGCGCACTAAGCATTGATCCGTACAACGCGGCTGCTTACGATCTGATGGGGCGGTTCCTGGCAGGGAAGAATGAAATGTCTATGGCTCTCTATAGCTTCCAAAAAGCAACGCATCTTCGTCCGGACTATGGACCCTATCTTTATAACTATGCTCTGGCGCTGGTAGCCGCCCAGCGGTTAGACGAAGCGCGGACACAAGCGCAGGCCGCAGTAAACGCGGATCCTAATCTTGCTGAAGGCCACGTATTGTTGGGTCGACTTCTCGCTAGAGACCAGCGATTGGCGGAGGCGGTGAGCGAGTATCAGCAGGCGGTGAAACTACAGCCTGGTTTCAGTCTGGCACACCTGGACTTAGGGTTGGTTCTGGCCGCACAAGGAGATCTGCGGAGCGCGACTGAGCACCTACGCAAAGCCGCAGCCGGCAGAGACCCGAATGTCGTCCGCCAAGCAGCCCAGGCCCTCCAGCGAATCATCAATCATTAGGCTGCCCACCTGAGGTCATGCGGATTTCTTGTCGGGGTTTGGGAGCATCAGGCCTCGGACGTAAGCTGCCAACGCATGGACCGCTTCCAGAAACTCCCGCAGAGTTCGAACCGTCGGACCGTATGTGTCAAAGGCGGTCGCGCGGATCGACAACCCCGTCGATCCGACTTTGGTCAAAGAATTATTGAATAAGTTTCCTGATTTCAGGCGAGCCTACACGGAAAACGGTTTGCCCGCGGCATCACTCTAAGATCGCTGGCATTGAAGAGGACCTGCCATTTATAGGGAGGGGAAATCACTACATCTCCGCCTCAGGGGTCACCTCAAAACCGGCCAACGGTGGTCACTTCAAAACCGGCCAACGGAAAGTGGCCTGGGACTAAGTTGTTTTACTCCGCCGCCTCCTGAGGAGGCAAGTCTGTTTTCGTGCGCCAACTCCGTGGACCGCATTTAAGTACATGGCCGTGATGGAGGAGACGATCGAGCATAGCGGTAACGGCGGCGCTGTCGCCGAGAAGTTTGCCCCAGTCGTCCACCGGTCGATTCGAAGTCAGCAAACTGCTGGCGCGCTCATAGCGCCGCATTACGATTTCGAGCAAGTCCTCTGCGGCGGTCATGGGTAACTTCCGCATACCGAGGTCGTCGATAATCAGAAGCGGAACGGAAACGAACAGTTCCATGGTTTCTTTGCGGGTTCCATCGATGGTGGCTTCGGCCAAGTCATCGAGCAGTTTGTGGGTTTCGCGATAGAGGACGCGATAACCCTGTTGGATAGCGGCTTGTCCGATGGCCTGGGCAAGATGACTTTTGCCGGTGCCAGGTGGGCCTAAAAACAAACCGTCTTCATGGCGAGCGATGAAGGCACCGGTAGCCAGATCGAACACCAGACTGCGATTCATCTTACGGTTGAAGTTGAAATCGAAGTTATCGAGAGTCTTCTGAGGGTCTCGGAACTCGGCTTGTTTTTTTCTTCGCTCCAGCAGTCGCTCGCCACGACGAGTGAGTTCGTCGGAGACGAGGCAGGAGAGGAAATCGATCGGGGGCATGGCTTCGGCCTGAGCTTGGCGAATACGAGTTTCGAGCACGGCGGCGATACCTCCCAGGCGTAGTTGTGCTAAAGCACGATTCAACTCAATGAGGTTCATCTTCTGGCTCCTTGGTTCTGAGGTTGATAAGATCGCGGTAGTGAACCAGTTCGCGAATGAGCGGGTCGACTTGCCGCAGGGTAAGTTGTGGGGCACGTTCGAGATAGCGACGAACGAAGCGGAGTTCATGCACGCCCATTTCCAGAGCAACCGCGCACGCCTCTTCGACCGCGGCGGTGCCGAACTTCTTGGCCAAGGAGAGGATGCCGAAGACGCGGCGAACCCCCGGTTCTCCGAGCTGGTTATAAATAAGGTTGCAGAGTGTGCCGATGTGAGTACCGGCTCGTCCGGCTCGCCACAGTAACTGCGAAACCTGAAGCGGCATCCGCTGGGGATGGTCTTCTTTTTTATGCGATACCAGCCACGTTTCTGCCGCACGTGCTCTCGCAGCAGCAGTCCGTTTTTGGGATCGAGGATGCGAACATAAAGCTCATCCCACTGCACATACACTTCTCGTCCGATCCAACCCGGGGGCAGGCCGTAGTAGGCGGCATCGACTTCGACGCAACCGTCCAGATTCACGCCCCGCTTGCCATGCTGGTAGTAGCGAAAAGGTTCCAGGGGAAGCGGTAGCAAGGCTGGTTTTTCTTCGGCAAACATGGCGGCGACTTGTCGTTTCGTAGTGCCATGAATGCGGGTATCGGCACAGCTTGCCTCCCAACGATCCAGATAGGCCTGGGCCTCCTCCAGGCTCTCAAAGCGTTTTCCCTGGAGCGCTCGTTGTGCGTGGCCGACGCCCGATTCAACTTTTCCTTTTCGATCTGGATCCTTGATCCGACAGGGCAGGGCTACCGCGCCATAGTGCGCCAGGACGTCGCGATAGAGAGGATTCAGAGTGGGATCATAGATGTCAGGGACGAGCACGCCCTCGCGCAAATTATCCAGGACGACGACCCGCGTAGCGCCACCCAGTCGACGGAATGCTTTCTCATGTAACTCGGCCCAGATGCGCGAACTGGAACGAAAGGTCAGAAAGCGTGCCGCCTTGCGGCTACAGCCCAGCACCATCACGAACAGTCGGGTGCGTCGATATTTTCTGGTCTGCGCATCCCGGACCATGGCGCCGGTGCCGTAGTCCACTTGCGACTCTTCTCCTGGTCCCGTCAGAATCACTGCGCGTGGCTGCAGTGGCTGCTTTCCGCGCAACTTGCGCACGTAGCGCTTGACCGTCTGATAGCCCCCGTCGAACCCATTTTCGGCTACCAGGTCTTGCCAGATTGCGGTGGCATCCCGACCGCGGCTCAGACCTAACTCGATGGCTTCACGAAACGGCTCGCAAGCACTGGCGGATCGAATCCGCTTAGGATTTTCTACTTCCAGGCCTGTCGACTCCACGCCAAACCCGGTGGTCACCGCATTGGCATTGGCCGGTTTTGCTTTTTCCTTATCAGAAAGGTTTTCGGGGTTGGGGTTGATCGTGGGAGTCGGTCTTGCCGCGTCCGACCCGGTGGTCACCTCGTTCTCGTTGGCCGGTTTTGCCGGCGGTCGCCGTCCCCACGCACCCGGCGGCCGCACCCCGATCCCGGCCGCTTTCAGGTAGGCTCCGGCCGTCTCCCGACGCACCCCGGTCTCTTGCTCGATGCGCCGCAAGGGCCATCCGAGTCGTCCCAGGGCAATCACTTGTTGTTTTTTCGCTTCGCTCAAGACGTTGCTCATATCGACGAAGGCTACATGCCTCACGCCGAAATCAACGTCCCGGGCCTCATTCTCGTTGGCCGGTTTTCAAGTGACCCTCATTGGCCGGTTTTGGGTGACCCCTGAGGAGAATCAACTCGCTCCAGTGCATGTGATTTCGGAATGCCGCAGACAGCAAGCGAATGCGATCTGGCGTGAATGCCTCCCGACGAGAATCTGCGTGCATCTCAGCTCCCCATAGATCGAGAAACTGACGACGAACCGTTTCTCGGGTGAAAGGCACGTTCTTTTCTCGCATGACTTTCATCAAAGCTTCAATGTTTTCTGCCGACAAATCTTTGTTGTCGTGAGTCACGATTTCAGTCAGCCAAGCTCGCACTGGTGCTGCCTGTTCTCCCCACAACTGATCATTTGTTCGCTGGCGTTCCCGCATCGCATATGCGGAACGTGGTAAATCGTCGTATCGATAAGGGTTAGCGTCTTCAGGTTTTACTTGTGGAGCGACGATTTTCTCTGGGGTCGGACCACCTTGCTCAATAAGTTGGAGCCTCTGAATTGCCCAACCTAAAACCGCTTCCCAAATTTGGGGATCACGTGCGTCGGCGACGGGAAACTTGATCTGGCGGTGGCCAATTCCGGGGAAACACTGTTTCCATTCTTATGGGGAACGGAGACGGCACCTTCCAGACACAGACTACGGAGTGCTGCGGAGAGTCATTCTGCGCCCAGTGCTACGACTACCATGTCACGCATTCATGCGTGAGGAAGCCCGTCCAGAACGAACGCCAGCCGTTCCCGCTTTCCGATATGCCCGACAGGACTGGTTAGCATGTTCACCTGTCCTCATTGCAGGCGGCAGACAGCCGAATAAGCGCCTATTGCTACGCCAGAATCGTATTACTGATCCCGTCGTCGGGATATCGTTCACTATCCGATAAATGCCCCGATTCTATGTAATCGCTTACAAACAAAGGAGTTGACGCTCACGCTGCGTCTGTTCTATAAAACGGACAAATGAACAATAAACAGGCGCACTTTCTCCCGGACTGGCGACAGCTTTGTCAGGCGGCAATGTTGGAACGTGACCCCGTCAAATTGCTTGAACGGGTCGCCCGCGCTCGCAGTGCCATTCTTGATCGCATTGAAGACGGTCATACGAAACCGCTGAATGGTGAACAACACGAATTGCGAGATGCTTTAACCACGCTGGACAGTCTGCGTAGGATTGGGGAGCGTCAATGGCTATCAGTCAAAGGCTAGTTGATCCTTACCGGGAGATCAGAGTGCCGACCAGCTATAGCTGGCAAGAGTCATATCAAGCGGCCCTGCTCGAAACCGATTGGGCGAAGATGCAGGAGCGCGTTCAGACAGCCGAGTCTGAAATACACCAGAGGCGGCTGGTGCTTGCTCAGGACCACGGGGGAACCGATGAGGAAAGGGCAGCTCTCGTCAATGCCATGAGCGGTCTGAGAGTTCTGCGAATGAATGTAGCTTCGTGGTTGGAACGGCAGAATCTAAGTGGCACCCTCGTGAGGAAACCTGTTCAACATGAGCCGCACCCATTTCGACCCACTTTTGGATCTTCGCCCGACAAAGCAGGTTAGCCCACAGCCCGTGTTCCTTGTCCCTGACCCACCAGCCCTCTGCGGCCAACCACTCCCCTGCGGTCACCGAAGGCAGCGACCCAACGACCGCCGTCTCCTCGCGCTGCCCGCGTGCCTTCAGGCGAAGGACACGATTTTGCAGTGATTCCGCTGCCCGGAGGGGGTTCAGGTCGGCTAGGGCGTTTCAGAGGTGCGGGCAGTCTTTGTGGCCACCTTTATGGCAGTGTAGTTTGAGCAATTGAATAGTGCCCACTGCCTATGTCTGGTAGGGGCGCTTGCCACTGACTTCGTATTTTTCGCCTGTCAGTCGCGATCCCAGATAATCATCGTCTAGGACGCGAAAGTAGTGCCCACTTGTTCTTAGCAGCCCGTGGTGGAAGTACCTGGTTTGCGGCACTGCCAGCGGCGTATTCGCCTTCGTGATCCCGCAAAGGATTTAGTCTGAGATATTGCCGATTGACTTCGCAGAGGCCTATTCGGACTTGCTCGGCGCAGGAGCAAATAAGCAAACAAAATGAGCATGCCAGCGCGGTTGTTCCACTCCCGCGGCGTGCCTGCACCCAGCAACTTGCGCAGAATCAGGCTCAGATTGAACGCGCCCACATGGATCAGTTGCCGCTTTAGAATGTTTTTGTGTCCGCGCAGATGGCAGCGTCGCATCCCGCCCGTCTCGTAGCAGTGCGCGAAGCTGCGCTCCACGAACTCGCCCCGCCGGCGCAGTAGACTCTTGCCGTACTCGCCCTGCACCCGCCGCCGGTTCGCATACACCGCTTGTTGCTCCGCCTGCTTGCCCTTCCAATGCCGTTGCCCCTTCTGTTTCTTCTCCGGAAAGTAACTGCGCACTAAGTACCCTTTCATCCGCTTCATCACCGCGCCACTGTGATACCCCTTGTCGGCAACCGCTTCTTCGATCCCCGCCACGTTCACCTTGGGCTTTTCCTGGGGCCGCAACTCTACTTCGCGTTCCACCTGCTCCGCCACCGCCATCCCCGCTTCGCTCAGCGTCTCATCCAAGGTCTTCGTGTCGCCCTGGTCGGCGCCTTGCAGCGTCGCCGCTACTACCGCCCCGGTGTCCAGATCCACCGCGTGCTCCGCCTTGTGGGCCAGATGCGTCCGCCCATCCTTCATCTTCGCCATCCGTGCGTCACCATCCGCTGGGCTCTTCCCCTCCTTGTTGGACGACCTTTTCTTACGCTTGCGATCCAATCGCACCAAGTCTTCGCGCGTCGGCGTCGCAATGCCCGAGGCCTTCGCTAAGCCACACAGAAACTCCTGGTAGCTCTCCCCCGTGTCCCGCCGCACTATCGATCGCATGGCCGCGTTGGCCTCCAGCGTAGTCGCGTCAATCCCGATCCTCTTGCCTTTGATCAACCCACGATCTGCCAGTAACCCCAGCACCCAGCCGAACACCTCCCGATGTGTTTCCAGATCGATCAACCGTCGACTCCGCGAAATCGTGGAGTGATCCGGCGTGCTCTCGTCCAGCCCAATGGCCAAAAACTTCCGCAGCGCCAGTGAGTCCGCCAGACGCCAAGCGATCCCCCGCTCACGGTCGATCCCCTCAAAATACCCGATCAACAACGACCGAAAGTAGATCCCTGGCGTTAGCGACGGCCGCCCGTACTTCCTGGCATAGAACTTCGCGCATAGCCCTTCCACAAATTCATCGAACTTTTCCTCCTCCAGCAACTGGTTCAGCCGCCGATAGAAAGGATGACTCGGAGCCGAAGCGATTTCCGTATGCCCGACCCAGAAATCTTCTTGCCGCTCCCGCTGCTTGCGTGTGCCCATTGCCATGCGCGCATTCTACGAACGATCGCTGTGGATCACGAAATCTTTTTCGTCAAGGAATCGAGACTTGCACCACAGCCTGCTAGGGTCGAAGACATAGCGCCCGCACGCGTTTTCACCACTGCACCGGAAATTACCGTGCAGGATCGGGACGGGCTCGAGCGCCAGGGTATGCAGCGCGGTAGGCACGCACAGTTATCTCGTGCAGTCTCCACAGATGGCCCTTGTTGCCCCCCAAAGGCGACTGCAGTTTTGCGCCACACTCTCGACAGACGACGCAATTTGCCATGCCCTGCCGTGCCTCCCATGCCGGGTCTAGGCGGCACGCCTCCAGCTGTTCGGGCGTAACGTATGGTAGCCTTGCGGCCCTGGCACGAAGTTGCCCCTCTTTCATGCGCTTCCGCTCTTCGGGGGAAGCATGGGAGCCCTTTTTCATAGCTTGACCTTTTGGATGCCGACGCAGGCCTTTCCGACGCAGTCTTGTGAGTGTGACCAACCGGGGAATTTCAACAGGTGAACGCGTAAATCAGGCGGAAGAAGGCACCGCTGCTGAAACTCCCTGTTCGGCAATACAGGCAGGTCTTTGCCATCACAGTGTTCAGTGACCACGGTCACTGCGGAGCCCGAGTGTCGGGAGTAAGAAGGAATCGTGCTTAGTCACGAAGTCTCCCTGGAGACCCTGATTCAGCAGGCCCCCAATGCCCCAGCTCTGCAGGATGATCATCCCCTGAACGAATACTTCATACTGCGACGTTTAAGGTTTTTCGACGAGTAGGAAAAGCACCTAAACCTCCCTAAGTTGCTCCTCCGTCATGCCGAAATAGTGCCCCAGTTCGTGGACAAGCGTCTGGCGGATTTGGTGGCGGACTTCTGCCTCGCTCGAACAGACCGCTTCGATGTTCTTCTGATAGAGCACGATGTGGGCAGGACCCGTCGAAACATCAAAGACATTCTTCTTCGTCGCCGGAACACCGTGAAAGATGCCTAGAAGCAGTCGCCTTTGCTGTCTGGATTGGGGTGGCGACTGGTTCGGCGGGAAATCCTCTACGAGAATCGCGACGTTCTTTATACGGCTGCGAAATTCTTCCGGCAGCGAGTCTAGCGAATCCTCAACAACCTTGATGAACTGTTCTCGCTTCATCCTTCACCCGCCGACAAATGATGGCACGCTCACACCGAGTAGCCGTCGTCGTCTTGGTCGTTATCATCTTCATCTTCTTTGCCGTCGCCTTCGTCTTCCTCGTCCGGCTCTTGTCGAACGACGACATCGGCGGCTGCCGACCGATCACAAGGGTCTGAGTCGGGGCATTCCGGATGTATTCTGCTCATATCCAATGGTACGCCTCAAATTCTTTTCGCAACCGGACCAATGGGCACCGCGCACTGCCGAGCGCGGGGCGGTACGGCGCAGACCAGCGGTACAATCCAGAGTGAGAAATCAAAATCAAGAGGAGAACCGCAATGGCGCAAAAGTTATTGACGTAGTCGGAACATCCAAAGAGAGTTTTGCCAAGGCTGCGGAAAACGCGGTGGCAGAAGCTGCAAAAACGGTTCGAGGTCTGAAGTGGGCGCGAGTGGCGCAATTAGAAATGGAACTCGACGGTCAGAAGATAGCCCAGTACCGCACCACAACCAAAATCTACTTCGACATTGAACACTAGATCAATCAGTTCAACTCCCAATTTCTGCCATTTCGCACGTGTGCTGAGGACGTGATGCTTACAGACGCTCCGCCGCGCAAGGCGAACCGGGCTGGTTTTCTTGAGAGTGACCAGACTAGGACACTCGACCTGCCGCAGGATGGGAGTCTGCTCACGATCACAAAATCCATCGAGTCAGCGATGAGGAGAGGAAGAAGCACGGATGTCCGCCGCACCTGCGCAGACTTTCTGAAAGCCGCATCAGAGTTCTACAAAGTCGTGGACTGCGGCATCCGCGTCCTTGCAGCCCGACCATTGCGAGTCCGCGAAAGCTGGAGCACAGAGCTTTTCGGGGACTACACTCCCGAAACCATGCTGATCCGCGTCTGGATGCGGACGGCAGTGCGAAAGGAAGTCACGTCCTTCGGTACATTCCTCAGCACTCTTTGCCACGAGTTTTGCCATCACCTCGATTATCAGAAGTTCGAGTTTCACGATTCGTGGCACACTCGCGGATTCTACGAGCGCACGGCTGCGCTATACCATCACGCAAGGGGAACACCGCCAAAGCGACTGTTCTGGGTACCAATACCGGGCGAACGTTGGCGGATCGATTGGCCGAGGACGAATCGGAGTGTCTGAGCCCCCAAGTGAACGTCCTGAGGGCTCATTTTCGCAGCAGGCACTCGGAGCTATGCCGCCGATTTACCTTCGTAAAGCGGAACGAACTCCTCCGCTACAAACGATTCGTAAGAGGTCGGTGTCGTGTTCTGTGCCGAACGCGGCTCCAAAGCTCGCATATAGCCTGAGTTCAAAGCGGCTGACATCTCAAGAAGGAGATTAACCAGAAGTGGCGGGCGTATTTTGCGCCCAAGCTCAAGAAACGGACGGCGCTGTTGGCGACGCTCCGGGAGATCTTCCGACGGTTTACCAGCCAACCTGTAAGCAGGGTGATCGAACTGATCAATCCGATCCTGCGAGGATGGGTGAACTACTTTGCCGTGGGACACTCGAGCCGGTGCTTTTCGATGATCGAAGATTGGGTGGAGAAGAAGATTCGACGACACTTGATGCGTGCCCGGCACCGCAAAG
This sequence comes from Terriglobia bacterium, assembly GCA_963803605.1. Lineage (GTDB taxonomy): Bacteria > Acidobacteriota > Terriglobia > Terriglobales > Acidobacteriaceae > JAIQFF01. The sequence goes on along the minus strand of CAWDNG010000010.1, from coordinate 131,290 downwards.
GCTTCGGCTGGAAAAGGTGGAGTAGCCAATGGCTCTACGAGACACTCGGATTATTCCATCAATACCGAGTGCAGCGCGGGAGCTCAGCAGCGAAAGCACTTCCAGCCTGAAGCAGCCGTATACCTGGACATGAAGCACACAGGAAAGCCCAGTGCGGGAAATCCGCACGCTGGGTTTGATGAGGCGGGGACTGGAAACCCACTTACGGTTTGGCTATTGAGGCACTCCCAAAGGAAACGGGGAGCAAACAGCTAGGCTGAACCTACGGAGCCGGGCGCCAGTCCTCGACCCTACCAGGGGAGGAAGAAGCCTCACGAGAAAGGACTAGCGATCCACTCGGCCCCGAGTTTTGCGTAGGGCATCGCGAGGTGCACGACGAAGCGTAAACAGCATTCGACCGCGCCCTGGGGTGCGGTCACCGAGGACAGAAACTTGGCGGGAGGCGGCGGATTTGAGAACCTGCTGTTGGACGAGGTTCGGCAAGCTAAAGCCGATTCCCCATTGGTGCTGAGTGCCCGATAGACAGCATGGCTCCGGTCATTGCGATCACTGGCATGGTGGCAGCCCGTTGTCCTGAACGATGGGCCGACCCCGTTGGAGAGATTCTTAAACCAATCGCAGCCGGGCCGAGCCTGGTCCATTTTCCAGGAAGGAGAGCGAAGATGGGAGCAGGCAAGATGAACCGAAAGCAGAGGAAGGAGTTGGGACGGCGATTACAATCGGCGAACCCCGGTCTGGAGGTGGTGCATCCCTGCGCCGCAGGGATTGATGTGGGCAATGGCGCGCATTACGTGGCAGTACGCCCGGAACAAGATGCAGAGCCAGTCCGTAGGTTCGAGTGCTTCACAGCGGACTTGCATCGAATGGCGGATTGGTTAGAGGCATGCGAAGTCAAAACAGTGGCGATGCAGTCGACGGGTGTCTATTGGATTCCACTGTACGAGATCCTGGAACAACGTGGCTTCGAGGTCTACTTGGTGAACGCACGACACACTAAGAATCTACCTGGGCGCAAGAGCGATGTGCAAGAGAGCCAATGGCTGTTAAAGCTTCACACCCATGGCCTGCTCAACAACTCGTTCCAGCCTACGGCGGAAATCCGGGTGGTGCGGACGTATTGGCGGCAACGGGGAGAACATGTGCGCGGGGCGTCGACCTGCATCCAGCGCATACAGAAGGTGTTGACTCAGATGAATGTGCAATTGGCGAACGTGATCAGCGATCTGAGTGGACTGACCGGACAAGCCATCGTGCGCGCGATTCTGGCGGGCGAACGCGATCCGAGGAGACTGGCGGACCTGAGCCATCCCCGGATTCGGGCGGGGCGAGAACAGATCGCCAAGAGCCTGGAGGGCAACTGGCGCTCCGAACTACTGTTTGTGCTGAAGCAGGAAATGGAGATGTATGACACCTATCAGCACAAAATCACCGAATGCGACCGGGAACTGGAAGCGACATTGAAGAAGTTTGGCGTACCTGAGCGGGCATCGACGGAGCAACCAAAGATACCCAACGCCAAGAAGACGAAGCGGATCCAAAGGAATGCGCCTAGTTTCAACCTCACCAGCGAATTGCATCGAATCACGGGAGTGGACCTTAGCAGAATCGATGGCGTCAACGCGATAGTGGCGCAGACGATTATCAGCGAAGTGGGGCTGGATATGACCCGCTGGAAAACCGAGGCACACTTCGCCTCGTGGCTGGGATTGTGTCCAGACAATCGCATCAGCGGAGACAAAGTCCTAGCGAGAGGCACGCGCCACGTAATCAACCGTGCGGCGACGGCATTGCGAATGGCCGCCACCACATTGATCAAAAGCCAGAGTTACCTGGGCGCGCAATATCGTCGCTTGCGAACCAAGCTGGGAGCGCCGAAGGCGATCACCGCGATGGCTCACCGGCTCGCCCGGCTGGTATTCCGCATGCTGAAATACGGTCAAGAGTACGTCGACAAGGGCACTCAGTATTACGAGCAAAAACATCGTGAACAACAACTTCACCTGCTCAAGAAGAAAGCTGCAACCCTAGCAGCCCGTGGCGGAACTGCTTATGTTTCGTGACCTGTGACAAAGCCTGCGGCAAAGGACAGATGATCCCAGGCGCTGACCAACAGCGACAGTAAGTCGACGTGCCGGCCAAAGGGTCGTCATCAGGCAGAGCACAAAGCGCAAGAGTCGCGAAAGTGCCTGCCCCGCACGATTTCTCAGTTCTCGCGGCGTGCCTGCTCCCAGCAATTTGCGCAGAATCAGACTGAGATTGAATGCTCCCACGTGGATCAACTGTCGTTTCAGAATGTTTTGCCGGCCCCGCAGATGACAGCGTCGCATACCGCCCGTCTCGTAGCAGTGCGCGAAGCTGCGTTCGATCAGTTCCCCGCGCCGGCGCAGCAAGCTCTTGCCGTACTCGCTCCGCACCCGTCGCCGGTTTTGGTACACCGCCTGCTGCTCGGCGCCTTTGCCTTGCCAGTCGCGACGTCCTTTCTGCTTCTTCTCGGGAATGTAGGTGCGTACCTCATAACTTTTCATCCGCTGTACCACCGCGCCACTGTGGTAGCCCTTGTCCGTCACCAGTTCTTCGATCCCTTGCAAGTGAACCTTAGGTTTGTCCTGGGGCCGGAGCTCGGCCTCCCGTCGGATCTGTTCTGCCACCTGCTCACCCGCCTCGCATAACGTTTCATCCAGCGTGCTCGTATCCCCCTGGTCGGCGCCTTGCAGCGTCACCGCCACGATGGCGCCCGTGTCCAGATCCACCGCGTGTTCGGCCTTGTGCGCCAAGTGCGTCCGTCCGTCTTTCATCTTCGCGACCCGTGCGTCCTCGTCTGCCGGACTCTTCCACTCTTTATTCGATGTCCGCTTCTTGCGCTTCCGGTCCAATCGTGCCAGATCCTCGCGGGTCGGGGTCTCGATCCCAGACGCCTTGGCCAATCCCCGCAAGAACTCTTCATACGTTTCCCCGGTGTCCCGGCGTACGATCGATCGCATCCCTTTAGCGAGCAAATGAATCCACGTCGCCTTTTGTCTGCCGAATCGGAGACGGCTGCTGCCCAGTGTGGATTCGACTGCCCGCGGGATTTTTGGGCGCGGTCATCGGATACTTGATGGCCTGGACGCACAACTGGAGGAGCACCTGGGTGCTGAACTTCCTTGAGGTGAAACCGGAGGATCGCGTGCTGGGAATTGGCTTTGGTCTGAACGGCGCTCAGCATTAGCTGACGCAGACACCTTTCGGTGGAGCGGCGAGTGGGTGGCACTTGAGGCAGGTCAGAAGCTTCGCAGGAGAAACTCTCGTGCGTGCGCTAGTACTTTCTCTTGCATCGTGCGATCTGGCAGCAGGCGAGCAATTTCAATCGCCCCGATCATCGTGGAAAAGATCGCAAAGAAAGCCCGTTCTTTGTCCGCGATCCGTCGGCCAGGCATGAACGGCACCATTCGACTTTTGTAGTTCACGAGCTCCGCAACGATTTGAGGCTTGATCCTCTTATCGACCCGCGCCAATTCAGGTCCAAGTGTCGCCAACGGGCACCCGTGGTCGGGATGTTGGCAGTGTTCCGGACGCAGGTAGGTTCTCACAATCGCCTTCCACCCCTCCCCGGGCGGCGACTGTTCAGCGGCTTGGACCAAGCTATCCTCGATCTCCCGAAAACCCTCGCTAAGGGATTCCACCAGCAGGTCGTCCTTGCTCCCGAAATGCTTGTAGAAGCCCCCGTGGGTCAGGCCCGTGTCCCCCATCACAGCTGCAACCGCCGCCCCGTTTAGTCCATTAGAGCGAACCCGCCGCGAAGCGTCCTTCACAATCTTTTGGTGGATTGCGGCTTTATGGCCTGGTTGGTAACGCATGACCATAGGATGCTGCGAATCATCCCAAGACGCAAGCACAGGGATTTCCACAGCCGCGGATAAAACAAAAGCGAATCAATAGGATTATGCATATCATCCTATGACCAGAAAGGAGATTTGCCATGACTCATCCAATCTTGGTTACAGGCGCAGCTGGCGGGACACAAGGGTCCACCGGACGGCTGGTCGCAAGTCTTTTGCTGGAACAGGGTATTCCAGTTCGCGCTTTAGTTCATAAACTCGACGCTAGGTCCGATGGCTTACGCAAGCAGGGCGCGGAGGTGGTCGAGGGCGACCTCCTGAACCCAGCCTCAGTTCAGGCCGCCATGAAGGATGTCAAGCGCGCCTACTTTACGTATCCTGTCGCCGACGGACTGCTTGAGGCAGCCACAGTCTTCGCCGATGCGGCTCGCGATGCAGGTGTGGAATTGGTAGTGAACAATTCACAGTTTCAAGGCACGCCCGGCGATCAGGCTTTTCGCCATCTGCACCACGCTCCCAGCTTCCGCAACTTGCAGCACCGGCTGGCCGATCGCATTTTCGACTGGGCAAACGTGGGAGCTGTTCATCTCCAGGCGCCGCCCTACTTTGAGAACGTACGAGCTCTGGTCAGTGGGAGCGTAGCCCGGCAAAGTACCGTCTTCCTGCCGTGGGGAGAAGACACGACTGTCATTCCCCTCGTCGGCGCGGAAGACGTGTCCCGTGTAGCCGCAACTCTGCTGGCTAATCCTGGTAAGCCGTCTCAAGGCGTTTACCCTCTCGTCAGTGCAACTCCAACAGTGAAAGGGCTGATTGAAGCCCTCGGTCGGGCAATTGGGCGGCCAATTCGATACGTGCCAATCACGGACGAGCAGTGGGCCAATGCAGTGAAGGAGCGGATCAATCCCCACGCGCTCGATCACCTGACACATCTCTGGCAGTACTTCCGGAATGGGGAGGAACGGTTTCAGGCTACCGATGCCATCCGCGTGGTCACTGGATCCAATCCACTGACCTTGGAGGAGTTCTTCCGATCAAATGCCGAATTCATCGACACCCCTGGTCAATGAGGTCATTGGACGGTTCGAAGAAACTTGAAAGTTAAGGGAGGGTCAAATGTCGCCGCAAATCATCTTCCAACTACAGCTCGTTTTAGGGTATGTCGCGTGGCTGCTCTGTTTCCGCGCCTACTTCTGGCCCAAGCTCAAGTCAATGGACCGGGTTCAAGCGCAACGCGCCATCGCCACTCTGCATAGCTTCCGATTTTTCGGGCTGAGGCTTGCAGAGGCAAGTACCTTGGCTTCATGGAATGATAGCTTTTGGGTCTCCATCAAGCGGACCACCCGTTCCAGGCTGAGAAAGGCGGAGTGCCCCTCATTCATGTGATAGACCGTGGGTTCCAGCCCCAAGGCTTCGAGAGCGCGATAGCCACCGATGCCGAGAAGAATCTCCTGCTTGAGCCGCATTTCGAGATTGCCTCCGTAGAGCTGGTAGGTGATCTTACGGTCTTCAGCACCGTTGCCGGGAGTATTCGTATCCAGCAGAAAGAGTTTCAGTCGTCCGAAATTCACCGACCAGACTTGTGCAGCTACGGATCCGTGGGGCAGGTCCACTTGCACCTTCACCTCCGGCACCAACTTGATGGGTAAGGTGTGGAAGTCATTGTCTTCGTAGGCTTCCTGCTGCCAGCCGGCGCCGTTGAGGAATTGGCGGAAATATCCTTGCTGGTAAAGCAGGCCGACTCCGACCAGGGGCAATCCCAAGTCGCTGGCCGCCTTGAGGTGGTCCCCGGCCAGCACGCCCAGCCCTCCAGCGAAGATGGACAAGCACTCGGTAATCCCGAACTCGGCGGAAAAGTACGCCACCAGCAGTTGGTCGTGGCTGTGCTCGCGCCTGTACCAGCTGCCCTCACCGGAGACATAGAGATCAAGTGTCTCCGCCACTCCTCGTATGTGGGCCAGGAAAGAATCATCTGCTGCGGCAGCCTCGAGTGCGGCTTGATCCACACTTCCCAGCCGGAGGACGGGGTTATGGCCATAGGTTTCCCAAAGATCGCGGTCGAGCCTGCGGAAAAGCTCGATGGCAGCATGGTCCCAGCTCCAACGCAAGTTGTGTGCAATCCTTAACAAAGGGAATAGCGTGGGCGGTAGTGAGGGGCGAACCTTGAAGGTGCGAATCGGTTTCATGGGGATTTTCCCGGTGGTCTGCCTGCCTTCGGGCAAGCGGCCCACCACCACACTCGGAATATTGGCAGGTACCGATCCACAACTTTGCCTTCGGTCACAATCAACGCGTCCGAAGGGACATGCCCGGGTCCGAAACGGGCCTGCTGGAGTATGATTCGTCGCAGATGATCAATTTCCGTGCTGCTGAGTCCGAGAAGACGCTGAACGAAGCATTTTCCTCGCTATCGACTCGGCGCCGCTATGAAGTCTGGTTTCTGCGCCTGGGTCTGGCCGATGGCGGCGGGGCGTGGTGGTTCCGGTATCTGCTGATGAATCCCGGGCGAGGGGGGTGTCCGGGAAACCCGGCGGGAATGCCGGTCCAAGTATGGGCCACGTGGTTTCCAAAGGATGGAAAACCGCAAAGCTTTATTCAGGGATTCCCGCTGGCGGGTCTGGAACTGAGCGCCCGAGGGCAAGATCCGGTCCACTTCCGAATCGGCAACAATGAGATTCAGCAGAACTCTTGTCGCGGAGCGTTGCAAGTGGGAGAGCACTCGATTTCCTGGGACTTGCGATTTCATTCCACATTTCGGGTCACGCTGAGCAGCAAGGGCTGGATTGGTTTTTCACGAACGCCGCATTCCGACGCACTTTTTTTCGGGCAGATCATGCTGGATGGCCGCCAGTTTCAAGGCGATCCTCTGGGGTTCGGAGTGCAAGGGCATAACTGTGGCTACCGGCACCGTAGATTCTGGCGTTGGGCGCACGCGTATTTCCTCCGGCCTGACAGGGCGCCAAGCACGTTCGAAGTCCTGGTTTACGAAATGCCGTTGGGGCTGCTCTTTCGCAAAGCGGTCCTATGGCACAATGCAGAGCAGCGGGTTTTTCATAACTTGAAAGAACTCAGAAGTGATCGGGAGAACTTGTGCTGGGATTTTCGTTGTGTGGCGCGAGATGGATTCGAACTGGAAGCTACGCTCGACGGTCGCGGCGCCAGCCGGCATCGCTTGCCCTACTTAGCAACTGACTGCAGGGGCAGCCTGGAAGTGATGAACAACAGCCTGGCGAGAGCGACGCTCTGCCTGAAGCCACACGGGGGGCCGGTGGAAAGATTAGAAACGAATACTGAGGCGGTATTGGAGATGGGCAGTGCCGAAGACTAGCGGGAGGTCTGAGCCTTGGCGAGGCGCTCGGCGACGATGCTGTAGGCTGACGGGTTAAAGGCCATCCCGATATGGGTGCCTGGGACTTCAAAGTTGGCCTCAGGATCGCTGGTCAGGCAATATCGCCAATTCACGATGCCATCGTGGCGGGTGTAAATCGCGGTCTGGAGCAGGGAATCCGGAACACTGCGCTTCAACGAATCAACAAAGTTGCAGGTGCAGCGCCCGGTGTAACAGTCTGGCAGGACTCCGCGGCCATGTTCTTGGAGGATGCGCAGGCGGACGGCCTCGGCGGCATGGAGAACGGTTCGAGTGGTCACGGTGCCTCGAATTGGGGCAGCCAGGGTAATAACTGAGGCGACGTCGCGGGGCCTTTGGCCCGCCACCGAGCGCGCAATCACTCCGCCAAGGCTATGACCGATCAAGTGAATTTTTCGTCCCGTCTCTGCCCGGGCTTTATCTATGGTGTCGTTCAGATGACGCTGGATGAGGATATTGGGGCAGTCGGCGTTGATCCCAATGCCGGAAAAATATGGCCGGTAGCCAATGCGCCCCAACCAACCATGGAGTTCCATCAAATAAAGGTCGGTGCCGAGAAAACCGGGAATGATGACGACCCCGGAGTCATCCCCATGGGGCACGCCAAAGCCGTAGTAAGTGGGGGTCGCGTGCAACAGGAGAATCTCTGCTGCGAACAGCGCTTCCGTCCAGGGTGAGAAATCAAGATCGGATGGGGCCTTAGGAGTGTGTTGGCGGTCCTGTGCGTTCGATCGACCTGTTGCCCTTTTCTGTTTGCGCAATGTCGTCTCAGCTCGGCCTGGCATCCGAGCACATTTACCGCTAGGAGAATTATACCGTGATGTCATAGCTGGCCCCCATAGCCCATTTGGGCTATGACATGAATCGGGATCCGCGAGAGCCCTGGAAGAGATCTCTGAAAAGGGTCCCCACCGCCGTCCTTTGACCTCTCCAGCAACGTTCTTCCCGATCTAATCATTGCGCTTTGGACGATCGCAATGAGTCATGTCCTCGAACGCCTTTGCCGGGGCCGCTTTCGGCGCGCGGGTTTTCGAGGCGTGCTTCCAGCTCTGCCACCCGCTTGCGCAACCCATCGAGTTCCGGCTCGGCCTGGGTTTGCGGTGGTGCGGGTGGCGACTCGCCCAGAAGCCTCTTCATCATGTCCATCGGGGACAGAATAACGGACTGGACCTCGCCCAAACGGCTGTGCACCGCGTCCTGTACCTTCTGGTAAGCGTCAAAGGCGGATTTCAGGTACCACATGATGAACTCCTGCCGAACCTCGTCGGAGGCGATGACGAGCTGGCGCAGCAGTTCGAGGGGCAGGCCGGTGGGTTTGTCCTTGGCGTCTTCCATGATGACCTGGGTCAGAGTGACGCGGGTAAGGTCCTGACCGGTTTTTGCGTCCACGACCTGGACCGCCTTGCCTTCACGAACCAATCCCGCAATATCGTCGAGATTCACGTAGCGGCTGGCGGCGGTATCGTACAGCCTGCGGTTGCCATATTTCTTGATGACGACAGTGCCCGGCTTCACCTCTCCTCCTATGTTGCAGTGCACAAAGGACAAATACATATTGACACAAATACAGCAACTTTGTATAGTTTATTTGATGCTGCGATGCAGCATAACTATTAAGAAGCAAGTGGAGGTGTCAAAATGCCGGCAACGGTAAAGTCAGAGTCCTCCCGAACTCATCCTCGGGAACCGTCCTTTGTAACTCTTCTTTCCAGCTGGGCCCAACAGGGCGTGCAGAGCTTCTTTGCCACGCAACGGATCCTGCTGGATCTGGCCATGCGACAGAATGCAAGCGTCATGCATTCGGTGCGGCAACAATTAACCGATCCCCAGTATTCACCGGCGGCCATTCTTGGCGAAATCGCCGGAGAGGGTGTGACCAATTTCATTGAGGGGCAGAAAGTACTACTTGAACTGGGACTAAAACAACATGAACTGCTGATGTCCGGCGTGAAGGAACGCATTGAGGACCCGCGCGCAAGCCATGCGGTGGAGCTGCTGCGACGTAGCGTGGAGACCTTTATCCACATGCAGCGGGAGTTCCTGAAGATCGCGGGCAAGCAGACCCATGCCTGGGTAGAGGCGGCCAGGGCCGGGAAGCCGTACCAGACCGAGCTGCTGGCGGAACTGGCCCGTGAAGGTATGGAGAACTTTGTCAAGGCCCAGAAACAATTCATGGATGTCATTGCCGAGGAGACATCCAAAGTGATCGGCAGCAAGCACGGCAACGGCTTCAAGAAGATCAAAAAGACCGAACTGGCGGCACTGGCGCGACAGGCAACGGAATCGTTCATCGATGCCCAAAGGAAGCTGGTTGATCTGGCCGGCAAGCAGATGAACGCCAACGTGAAAACGGCAGGCAAGATTCCGGAACTTCTGAAGCCATTTCCGTTCGTGCCGTTCACTGAGCTGACGCGGGAAGGAGTGAAAAGCTACGTCGATGCCCAGAAGGCGCTGATGGATGTAATGGTAAAGCCGGGCGGCGAGCACAAACCCCGCGGCAGGACCAAACACGCGAAGGCCAAGAAGCACGCTGCCGCGGCCTGATTGAGGAGCGGAGCGAACCCCAGGACTGTGAGTAAGTTTACGGCTTGAGCTCAGCGCGAGCCAGCCGAAGGTCCTGCAGGGCCGAGTTGTACAGGCCCTGCAGGACGTTTTCGATTGAACTCAAAGACAATGGAGCACGAACTAACTGGCCCCGCTATGCAGCGCCCGGCGCGTCGCTTCAAGAGTGTTAATCAATGACTCCTTGGGGAGCTTTTGAATGATCGGTTCGATAATCCATCCCAGCCCCAAAGGCACGTCGCGCGTCAGTGAAATGGCGCGACACTCAACGTACACTCCACCCTTCCGTTCCTGGAATCTCCAGTAGGAATAGAGGCGCCACAGGAACCCGTTCCCGGTATCGGGCGGCAGCACCTTTTCCTCGGGTGTTCCGGCCTGCTCAACCTCCGCAATCCGCGTCGTGTATGAGCGGCAAACCCAGCGCGTTGGATCCAGAGGACGATAGTGGACCTCATGATCCGTATCGAGAACGACGGTCAGGATCTTCTTCTTGAGAAGTCGGAGGGAAATACGAAAATCGTTGCCCCGATGGCTTATCAGCCGGGAGGCAATTACCTCGGGCTTGTAGATATCCTTATGATTGTTGTAGTCCTGAATCCGCGCCAAGGTCTTTTTCAGGTTCGTAGCAGGAATGAATACGGCGCCGATCCAGTCATGGATCAAACCGTGGGGCACTTTGACCGGCCCTTGACCGGTCCAGAATTGCGCCACAACTTGTCCTCCGCGGACCAGTTTGGCCCTTTCGGAATTGAGTTCAGACCACAGAATGGGGCCGCTTCCCTGGAGGGCCTGCTCCATTCCGGTTTCGGCTTCACGAATATATGCATCAAAAGCCTCCACGGTCTGAGGCTTCAACTGCACTGGCTTCGCAGTTTGTGCCATGGCCCTCCGTCTATTGCGAATCGTGGCACCTGAAATCAAGCCACGGAGAGGCGCTCGCTTACCCAGGCGCCGCCGGGCCCATGGCCTGTGCTCCCCCCGTGCGCAGCGGGGATGGTCGTGGAACTTTATTCGCTGGTTTCCGCAGGCGCGGTAACGCCGGAACGACGACCTAAGCCTTCAGGAGAGCAACTTCTCCAAGGCAGGTTTGTTGCGGATGATCAGAGTAGCGCCCTTCAATTGCAGCAGTTGCTTCTTCTTGAACTCGGAGAACAGGCGGCTGACCGTCTCGCGCGTGGTTCCGATCATCTCTGCGATTTCTTCGTGGGTGAGAGTCAGTTTGATATGCGAAGGGTCAGCCGACTTGGCCGCGTCTGCCGACCACGAGAGCAGCAGCTTGGCCAGTTTCTCGGAGGGTGAACCCGCCAGTCCCAACATGCGGACTTCCTCGAAGGCCGAGTAGTAATTACGGCTGAGCTGTTCGGCCACGCGCAGCGCAATTTCTCCATTCTCACGCAGGAATTGCAACAAGGCATCGCGGGTAATGAAGTTTGCCTGGCCCGGCTCCATCATTTCGGCCGTAAGCTCATAAGGCCGGTTGGAAATCGTAGCATTCAGTCCGAGAACATCGCCTGCTTCGGCCAGGTTGAGGATGACCGTCTTGCCCTCCCGGGAAGAGGTGTAAAGCTTCGCTTTCCCGGTACACAGCACAAACACCCCACGCGGCTGCTGGCCCTCGATGAACAACATTGCCGACTTGGGATAGACCGCGGTGGACTTGATTTCATTGAGCTTTTGCAAAGCTGGCAGAGGCAAATTGCAGAAAAGATGTTCTTCGCGCACCAGACAGGTAGCGCAGTTATCAATGATATTCAGGCCGTAGGGCGCACGCATTGGGACCCCGCTACTGCAGGAATTGTAACACCCTGTGATTACCGTCACCAACCGTCGTGACCTTACCCACGGCTTTCGAAAGCCTGGTTAGAGACAATTCAAAAAGACAATATCGAGAGATAGAAGCCGCGCCCTAGTTTCTGCTGATTGGCGCACATTTTCTAACGTGTAACAAAGATGGAGGGACCAAATGGAAACGACACACAGATATCGCGCGCTGGCCTGGTGGACTTCCGGGCAGACTGGTCTGGCCAAGTCCGATTCTGCGCCCAACGCGATTCATTTCAGTGCGCCGCCGCAATTCGGCGGGCTGGAAGGCCGCTGGACGCCCGAGGACCTATTGCTGGCTGCGCTGGCAAGTTGCTTTACGACTACATTCCGGGCGATTGCGGGATATTCAAAATTCGAGTACACCGACCTGCAGGTGGAAGTTGAAGGAACGGTCAGCAAGGCTGAATCGGGATACAGCTTCAGGGAAATCATCCTCCGTCCAACGATAACTATTCAGACTGAAGAAAATCGCGATCGGGCGCTGCGTCTCTTGCAGAAAACCAAAACAGCGTGCCTGGTTTCGAAGGCGCTGGCGAGCGCCCCCTCGTTGGAGGCTCATGTGGAGATTGTTGCAGCTTTGCCTGTGGGCTGACGGGGATTGTGAACCGCCATGAAAAGCGAATCCATCTCGAGATCAATACCTGAAATCCTCCGCCTGCAGCTGCTGTATTTAGCAATCGCGGCTGGAGTCTATGCCATCTTCTGGGCTGTAACCGGACAGGTGCCATCTCTTTCCACAACCCTGATCTACTCCTTTTTTCTGGGAAATTTCACCATGCTGACATTGGAAAACAGGTGGATTCCCCGGTTAGCGCGTGGGTCTTCCTGGCACTGGACGCTCAAACTGGTTCTTCTGCTGGCGGTTACTTCCGTTGCCGTGACGCTCTCCACCCTCGTGATTTTTCTGTTTTGGGCGGACAGAGAAGGAGATTTCAAGCACTTTCTCGCCACTGGCTGGAAGTTCCCATCTGTGGCCAACATCATTTTCGGTTTGGCGGTTTTCACTTACCAGGAGGCCAAGCGCCATTTGGAAGAACGCAATCGCCAATTGGAACGGACAGTTGAGCTGGGAGCTGCCGAACGAGAGCTGGATGCTGCGGAGCTCAAGCAGGCGCGCGAAATTCAAGAGGGACTCTTGCCCAAGGAGCTTCCGCAACTGACGGAGTTTGAGATTGCCGGAGCGTGGGAACCGGCACAGCTGGTCGGCGGTGACTACTACGACGTGATCCGGCTGGGCAAAGACAAGCTGGCGGTCTGTATTGCCGACGTCGTCGGAAAAGGCATCTCGGCGGCGCTGCTAATGGCCAATGTTCAGGCCTCGGTCCGGGCGTTTGCCAGTGAAACGGTTTCCCCATCCTATGTGTGCAGCCGAATCAATTCCGTGCTCTGCGCGAACCTTGCATCGGGAAAATTTGTAACGCTCTTCTACGGCGTCCTTGATGCCAGCAGCCGAATTCTGCAATACACCAATGCGGGGCACTTGCGCCCGATCCTGATCGGCGGCGACGGAAAACTGAAACGCCTGGAAAACGGCGGTGCGCTGTTGGGTGTCTTCCCTGAATGGAAGTACGAGGACTCAACGGTCGAGCTGGACCCTGGTGACCTCTTTATGGCATTCACCGATGGCATCACGGAAGCGATGGACCGGGACGGCGAAGAGTTCGGAGAGGAGCGACTGATTCAGGTCGTGAGAAATACAGGGGAACAGTCCATGGAAGACCTGAAAGCGCAACTGCTCGGAAGCGTGCAAGAATTCTGCAATTTTGAGATGCGGGATGACGCGACCTTGATCCTCATAGCAGCTTCTCGCGTCGGCCCGGAGCAAAGAACGCTGTGCGACGCTGGCGTGGGAGCAGTTGGGCAGTCGTGATTGCAGTCACATCGTGCTGTGCGGCTGATCATGGTCACCGCGAAAGTTCACGCCGACACTACGAGCAGTTCGGCAGGGCAGTCAGGAACAGGAGGAAGCGCCATGATGATGCTATATCGGCTTGTCCGTCTGATCGAAACCCATTCGCAGGCTCTGGCCGCTTGTCTTCTCGATCGGGTGCAGAGCGCAGAGGCCACCCCGGACTATCGGAATGTACCTGCGGAAGAGTTGAAAGAGCGGGTATATGAGATCTATCGCCACCTGGGTGATTGGCTCATAAACAGAGATGAATTCGATCTGGAGCAGCGATATTTAAAAATCGGTGCGCGCCGCGCTCACCAGAACGTACCGCTCAGCCAAGTGGCGTGGGCAATTATCCTGACCAAAGACAATCTGTGGGAATTCCTAAAGAAGGAGTCGGAACTGGAACGCCCCGTCGAAGCCTTGGGTGAACTGGAGCTGCTGCAAATGCTGAATCGCTTCTTCGATCGGGCGATCTATTATGCGGCCGTCGGCTATGAGCGGGAGGTTGCCGAAATCGCCGCCGCCGATACCTGCGCGATGGCCGGCACCTAGTCAGGAAATGACAAGACAAAAGTTTGGTCACACGTGCACGCGAATCGAGCGGCACGCGGCGGAAAAAGTCTGCCTTGGCCTACGGGATCAGCCAGTTATTTCGGCGTCTTTTCTTCCGGCGGAGTGTTGGTCTTCGCCAATGAACGAACGTAGTTCACCAGGTCCCACAGCCCGTCTGCTTTCATCCGCTTGCCTTCCGGAGGCATATCGCCTTTGCCATTCTTGATTATGTAGAAGAGCTCTCCGTCGGTCCTATCTTTCAAGGTTGCTGGATTAGTGAAGTCGGTGACCTTCAGCTTCATATCTTCCGCGATATCGCCCTTGCCATCGCCGTCTTTGCCGTGGCACATAGCGCAGTCGTAGCCCCACCATTTCTTGCCTGCAGCGATGGACTCTGGAGTCGGCTTCACGGGGTTGGCCTGTTTCACCGCATCGGGCGGAATGGTATAAGGCGCACCCGGAGCCGCCTTGGGAGGGGTTTGAGCCTGCTGGGCCGGGGCAGGGAACGCGAGAAAAAGGAACAAAGCAGCGGTCACTAAGGTCTTCAACATTGGCAGCCTCCTACCTTCCACGTTCATGGGTAGCGTGATCCCTGAAGAAACGCGACTAAGCCTCTGACAAAAATATTGCCGTCCAGCGGTGCTGTGGCTAACCGTTCGGGCCAAGCGACACGCATTATACGCCACGGCGCCAGCACATCGCGCGGGAATCAAATATCGGCGCATAAGCGGGAGAAGGGGTGATCCATGGTCCCCTGCGCGAAAGCCGGCTGCTGAAACGGTGTACGGTCAGCACCGGCTGATTGACACACTGGAACAATCCGCGTACGGTGGAAACTAGTGAGGAGTATGCCCGTACCTCTTTCAGGTTCTCTGCTCTAAGACAGTCCATCTGAAGTACGCCCCCCCTTAGCCGGCCGTCCGCCAGGTAACCAGGAGGTTCAGCATGCTTGCTTCCCGCGAATTCACCCCAGCAAAACCAAAAACTCTCGCCCTTCCGAAAGAAAAGGTGGCGAATGTGACGCAGATCTCCGATAAAGCAGGGTTAGAAAACCAGATTAGAGAGCGTGCGTATCAGATCTACGACGCCCGTGGTTGTGAGCCGGGCAAGGACCAGCAGGATTGGCTCCAAGCCGAGCACGAGATCGTGAAGCCACGACGCTAGATCAGGGAACGACCGCTGTCGGCCTTCATCGGCCTTCGGGGAATTGGTCCCAGAAGCGGCCTATGACGAGTTGCCGAGAGTGCGAGAATCTCAACCGGATTTTTGAATCCAAGCTCACGGAGTATCTTGCGGCCCGCTCGGCTGTGCTTTATCGCATCAGCACAGAATTTGCGGCCAGGCAGCAGGTCGATATGGAACGCGCCAGGAACGACATGGAAGAGCACATGTCGAGTTGCTTCTTTGCGACCCCGCGGGCCTAGTGGCGGTTTCTGGTAGTCGGACGGCGGGGGACCGCTGCTTTTTCGCAACAGTAGGAATGCTGCTCTCACATGGTGACTCTCGTTGCCTTATGCCACTGAGGTCGTCCCCTTTCCGGGGGGGAGCCCTTCGCATGGGCAATGTCAACGAATGCGGGCGCCTGCTTGCGGGGGGTGTTTAAAAGCACTCGTCCCTGACATTCCGAGCCTGGATACCAGCAAGTGTTCCCCAGTGTGATTACGCTCACACTCAGTCGTGATGTGTGCCACGGAATCGACTTACCGCCGGTGGTTTACTTGAACAGGTTACTACTGATTCAGCGGACGAGAGTGAGGCGACTGCAATGGAACTGCGCAACTGGTCGAAGTCTGAGTTCGAATACGGCCGCAGAGTTCTGACTTCTGCACTGGATGGAGCACGTTGTGGAGAGGGAGCATACCTCAAAGGCAGATCCCTGACCCCATTTATTAGCGAGGGACTTCGTGATGCCCTGAAGCCGGCCGCGGTTGGAGCGTGCATCGGCGTGCTCGGGAGTTGCCCCGGGGACCATCGTAACTCTATCGGTAGAACGGTGGCCTTTGGGCTGTTGGGATGGGCCATTGGATTGGGCGCCGGTGTTGCCTGGAGGACTCGCGGCCTGACGAGGTGCGTTGCCAGCCATGCTTTCAGAAACATTAACAAGCGGCGCGATGAGCACTGGCTGGAGACACATCCCATCGACTACGCATAAAAAGCGACGACAGTTTACAGCGAACAACGTGGCGATTCCTGCAAAAGGCTGACTACCGGGAACGAAGGAGGCGGCAATGAGCGCGAGTGAAGCGGTGCAAGAGCGAGTTCAGATCCCGGTTACCGCAGACGTCCTCAGTGAAGAAAGAGTTGCCTACCTGGAGCGACTCGTCAGTCAAGCCAGAACCGCCGCTGCCGTCTTTACCCAGTTCACGCAGGAAGACGTCGATCGCATCGTGAAGCCAATGGTCCTGGCCGGGCTAGAACAAGCTCATCATCTCGCCTGCATGGCGGTTGAAGAAACCAAACTCGGAGTCATGGAAGACAAAGTCCTTAAGAACATGGTGGCGACCGAGTTTGCCTACGACTACGTCAAGGACAAGCGTACCGTCGGTATCATTCGCGAGTTTCCCGAACGCAATCTGGTGGAGATGGCAGAGCCGATCGGGGTCATCTTCTCGCTCACCCCGATTACCAATCCCACTTCCACGGTGCTTTTCAAATGCATCATGGCCATCAAGACGCGGAACGCGGTCATTTTCAGTCCCCACCCCAGCGCATGGCGCTGCTGTTCGGAAGCCGTACGAATCATGTACGAGGCTGCAATCAGGCATGGCGCACCTGAAGGAGTTTTTAGCTGCCTGGAAGCGCACACCCTGCAGGACAACGCCTACCTGATGCGGCACAAAGACGTGGGTTTAATTGATGCTACCGGCGGGCCGGGCGCGGTCAAAGCTGCATACAGCTCAGGCAAGCCAGCGCTGGGCGTGGGGGCCGGGAACACGCCGGTTTACCTGGAAAAAACGGCGGACCTGAACACCGCCGTGGTGGATATTATCGTCTCGAAGACATTCGACAACGGGACTATTTGTGCCTCCGAGCAAACCGTGGTGATTGACGATGAGATTTATGACCCGGTGTTGAAGAAATTTGCCGACCTGGGCACACACATCTGCAACGAGAAGGAGACGGAACAGCTGGGACGGACGGTCATCGATCCCAAGACCGGGTTCATGCAAGGCATGGCGGTCGGGCAGAAGGCCACAGACATCGCCCGTTTTGCCGGTATCTCGGTAAAGCCGGACACCAAGCTGCTGATTGCGCCCATTCAGGGCGTAGGCCGCGAATATCCCCTGTCAGCCGAGACGCTGTTCCCAGTGCTCGCCGTCTATCGGGCAAAATCCGTCGATGAGGCGCTCAAGGTGTGCGTGGACGTGAATCATGCCGGCGGGCTGGGGCATACGGCGGTGATTTTCTCGCGCAACGATGAGGTCATCCGCAAGTTCGGTGAGGTGATGAACGCGGGCCGGATCATTGTAAATTCGCCGGGTTCGGTTGGAGCCCTAGGGGGAGTTTACAACGACCTGGTGCCCACTTTCAGTTTCGGATGCGGCACCGGTGGCGGCAACAGCACGACCGATAACACAAATATCTATCACTACCTCAACATCAAGCGCGTGGCGCGGAGGACACAGGCCCATATGTGGTTCCGGGTCCCCAACCAGATTTACTTCAACATGAACGCGGTAGAGAACGTTAAGGATTTCCCGTCGCGCTGCACCATCATTGTTACCAACCCGGCTTTGGAGAAGTTTGGCCACGTGGACATCGTCCGGCGCAATCTGTCACCGCAAACCCACGTTCATGTCTCGGTCATCCCGGACGCCGAGCCCGAGGTCAAGGTGGTGATGCAGGGAGTGGAGGCGCTCAACTTCTACAAAGCGGATCAGATCATCGCGCTTGGCGGCGGGTCGGTGATTGATGCGGCCAAGATCATGAAGCTGAAGTATGAGTCGCCGGAAGCTGACCTGCAGGAGCTGGCTGCACCCTTTCTGGATTTGCGCAAACGCGTGGTCGAGTACCCTACGAAGAAAATCAATCGCGTGCGGTTGGTGGCCATCCCCACGACCAGTGGAACCGGGAGCGAGGTCACTCCCTTTGCCGTTCTGACCGACAAGGAGCGCAGGCGCAAAGTCACACTGGCCGACTACTCCTTGACTCCAGATGTGGCGATCGTCGATCCGCAGTTCGTTATGTCGATGCCAAAGGGCCTGACCGCGGATACTGGAATCGACTGCCTGACCCATGCGCTGGAAGCCGCCGTTTCCAGTTACGCTTCAGCCTATACCGACTGCAACGCCATGCAGGCAATTCGGATGGTGTTCAAGTATTTGCCCATCGCGTATGAGCATCCCCGCGATGAAGAGGCGCGCAGCATGATGCACAACGCCGCCTGCATTGCGGCCATGGCGTTCTCCAACGCTTCGGTGGGCGTGAATCATGCGCTGGCGCATGCTTTCGGGGCGCGCTTTGGAGTGGCGCACGGCCGGGCCAATGCGCTCATGCTGCCGCACGTCATTGCCTATAACGCGGCCGTGCCCAGCAAGTTTGTGCCGTCGCCCTACCAGAAGGGGCATGTCGCCCACAACAAATACGCGACCATTGCCGACCTGCTGGCTCTGGGCGGTCATACGGTTGAGGAAAAGGTGAAGAACCTGATCACGGCCGTAGAACAGTTACTCGATGAATTGGGATTTCCCCGGTCGATCGCCGAACTGGGGATCTCGAAGGAAGACTTTGAACAGGCAATGCCTGAACTGACCAAGCTTGCCTTCGATGATCCTTCGGGGCGGTCGAACCCTCGCATGCCTCTGATGAGCGAGTTAGCCGATCTGTTCTGGAGCGCCTATCACGGGCGAGGCCTAGGCGAGAAGGGCAAGACGCCTCAGCAACGAAGCGCGTAGCGGACAGGAGTGGTTATGGCAACGATCGCCGTGTGGCTGAAGATTGATGAAGAACGCGTTGTCCAGGCCTTGCAGGAGGCCGGTGAGGCGCTAAACAACGCTGATGGCGAAGTGCTTTTGGATTTCTCATCTGTGCGCAGGATCGTACCGGGTGCGCTCAGAGTGATGGAAGAGTTCGCGGGTATCGCCGACAGCAAAAAGGTCAAAGTCGTATTGCGTGGCGTCAACGTCGATGTTTACAGAGTATTCAAACTAGTGAAGCTGGCGTCGCGATTTTCTTTCGTGAGTTGAGATACACGATGGCTCCTCACGGAACAGGAGAGCTGGCATGAAGACACATGAGAACGGCGAACGCCTTTCCTGGGGTGACAGCGTTTTCCTGAATCTCGAACGCGAAGGCATGCCCCTCAATGTGGGCAGTGTCAGCCTGCTAGAGGGCAAGATCCCGTTCCATGCCTATCTCCGGTTCGTCGAGTCGAAGCTGCCGCAGATTCCCCGCTACCTCCAGCGCGTGGTGAGCGCGCCGTTGAATATCGGCCTTCCCATCTGGGACTACGATCCCGAGTTCGACCTGCGCAACCACGTACGCGAGGTGACGCTCAAGAACGGCAGCGACAGGGAACTGAAGGCGCTCGCGGGAAAGCTTTTCAGCAAAGTGATGGACCGGCGACACCCCCTGTGGGACCTGACCCTGGTGCAAGGGCTGAAGGGCGATCGCACCGGTCTCATTTTCCGCATGCACCATTGCCTGGCCGATGGCATCGCGGGAGTGGGGCTCATGAACGTGCTTATGGATGCGAGTCCCGCAATCCCACCCCTGCCCAAGAAAAAGCTGCGTATCCCGCCACCCCGTGATGCCGCGACGGCGCTGGTGGAAGGGTTAGCAGGGTCCTACTCCGATTTCATCAATCGAATTCTCTCGGCATGGTCCGGAGCACTAAACATGGCGGAAGGGACGATGGCGACCGGCGGAAACCTGGCCGCGGAGGAACTCTCCCGGCTGCTGCCAGAACTCACAACGAACACCGAGCGCCTGCGCTTTAACGTGATCTACCGCGGGCCACAGAAATTCGCCTGGGAGGAAATTCCGCTGGCGGACGTGAAGGCCATACGGCATGCCTCCGGGAGCAGCGTCAATGATGTTCTGCTGGCCCTGGTGACGACGACCATTCGACGCTACTCGGAACACCACGGCGATCGGGTGAAGGGACGACTGATTCGCATCATGGTTCCGGTGAATCTGCGCGGCGGCGACAATCGTGAGAATTCAGGAAACCACATTTCGCTGGTTCCGGTCACTCTCCCCCTGGATATTCGCTCTCCGAAAAGATTGCTGGCAGCGGTCCATAAGAAGACGGAGTTTCTCAAGCGCACGCATGCCGCCGAATTCGTCAGTTTGGTCGGTGGGCTGATCGGCGTCTTCCCGGGCCCGATGCAGGCACTGGCCGGACCCATGATAAGCCAGGTGCCGTTTACACCTTTCAACATGGTGTGTACGAGTGTGCCCGGGCCGCAATTCCCTCTGTATCTGCTGGGCCACAAGATGCTGCGGTGGTATCCCTATGTCCCCATCGGAGGCGAGATGGCGGTCAACTGCGCCATCCTGAGCTACAACGGGACGGTTTATTTCGGCTTCAGTGGAGATGTGCATGCAGCGCCGGATCTGTGGCGCCTGGAGAAATTCCTGAAACAAAGTTTCGTTGAGCTGCGCGACGCTGCCAGACCCCCAGCGCCACCAAACAAAGCGGAGCGGAAGAAACCGGTGCGGACGAAGAAATCGGTATCGAAGCCTGCAGAGCCTGCGGCAAGCATGGCTCGTACACCAATTCCAGTTACGGCGGTCCGCTCATTCGAATCAACCGCAGCACCGGAAGCAACGGACGCAAAGGAGAAATTTCGGCCCCAACTCATCGCTTAGAGATTTGCTCAGGAGTGTAGGTCATGGTAGGCATTCAGCTGGCGGCGCAAGTGACACCCTGGTTGGCTTCGGGGCGGACCCTGTTCCTGGTCATTCATCTGCTGGGCATCCTAAGTTTTGCCTACATTGTGGCCAGGCGCGTGGTACCGCTTCTCCGAGCCGAACGTGATTTTCGGTTTGACCAGCCCCTGGCGCGGCTGGGCAAGGTCCTGAAATTCGGTCTGGCACAGTGGAAGCATCCCCGTTACCGCACCGCCGGCATCATTCATATTTTTATCTTTGCGGGATTTATCTGCCTTGTGCTGCGCGCTTTCTATGTGCTGATTGTCGGTGTCTCCGAGAACTTTGTGATGCCGGGCCTGGCGGGAGAAGCCGGGTATATCTACAACATCATCACCGACTACGCTGCGACCGTCGTGTTCCTGTGCATGGTGATCGCAATCGTGCGCCGGCTGGCTTTCAAACCAGCGCGCTATGCGGTGCCGGAAAGATTCGGCAAGGCCCACACCGCCGACGCCATTTTCCTGCTGGGGTTGATTGCAATCCTTATGGTGGCCGACAGCCTGTTTGCCGCCGCGAGAGCAGCCGGCCAGGTTCAGCAAGGCCAAAATGTTGAATTGCTGGCCGCCTGGTCATTGCCGTGGATGCTTCAGGGCCTTCTCGGTTCAAGTTCCTTGTCCGCACTCAAGGAGTTTTACTTCGGCGCCTATCTTCTCCATGAAGTGACCTTCTATTTCCTGCTGTGCTATCGCCCCTTTGGAATTCAGTTTCACGTGGAAACCTCCCTGTTCAATCTCTACTTCGCGAAATTGGGCCGGGGCACGCTGAAGCCGGTGAAATACGGGGTCAGCGACGAACACCTCGACCAGGTGAAATCGTTTGGAGTGAAGACGTTCGAAGACTTCACCTGGAAGCACATGCTGGACTTCTATTCCTGCGCGGACTGCGGCCGCTGCTCGGATAACTGCCCGGCCAATGCCGTGGGCAGGCCGTTGTCGCCAAGGTTTATCACCATCAAGGCGAGAGATTACGCTTTCCAGCATTACCCGATGTTCGGCAAACCGGACAATCACAAAGCGCTGATTGGCGGCATTTATTCAGAAGACGAAATCTGGTCCTGCACCACCTGCGGCGCTTGCGAAGAAGAGTGCCCGTTGCTGGTGGAGTACATCGACAAGATTGTCGATCTGCGCCGGGGCATGATCGATGACGGAAACGTGCCGCAGTCCCTGCAGAAGCCGCTGAAAGCGCTGGAGAGTCGTGGCAACCCCTACGGCAAGATGGAAAAGAAAAGAGCGGATTGGGCCAATGCCAAGGACTTCCGGCAAACCTGCCAGGTCAAGACCCTGGATGGGAAGACCACAGCCGACACGCTGTATTTCGTTGACAGCGTCACTTCCTACGATGACCGGATCCAGTCCATTGGGCGCGCCACCGCAAAGATCCTCGACCACGTGGGCGAAGATTTCGGAATCCTGGGCGCCGCGGAGAAAGATAGCGGGCATGAAGTCCGCCGCTTCGGCGAAGAGACGCTGTTCATGGCTCTGCGCGACCACAACGCGGAGGCCATCAAGGCCACCGGAGTAAAGCGGATCGTCACCGCCGACCCGCACACCTACAACGCTTTGAAGCATGACTACAAAGACATGCCGCCGGTTGAGCACATCAGCCAGGTGATCGCCAGCGAGGTGAAGTCCGGCAAGATCAAGTTTAATGCCGTGGAAAACGGCAACAACGTTTACACCTACCACGATCCCTGCTACCTGGGGCGGCACAACCAGGTTTACGACGACCCGCGCGATGTGCTGGATGCCATTCCAGGTCTCAAGCGAGTCGAGATGAGCCGTTCGCGAGACCGCTCGTTCTGCTGCGGCGGCGGCGGACTGATGTTGTTCTACGAGCCGAAGGAAGAACAGCGAATGGGTGTGAAGCGAGTCCAGATGGCGGCCGAGGCCGGGGCGAATGTGATCGTGACCGCGTGTCCCTTTTGCATGGTGAATATGGAAGATGCGATCAAGGTCGCAGGCATGGAAGGCAAGATGACCGCCATTGACCTGGCGGAACTGGCGGAGAAACAAATGGCACGGGAAAATCCGGTTGTGAAAGCCGAGCAAACTGCCGAAAGCGTTGCAGGGAGGTAAATGTGGAAATTCTAGTTTGTGCAAGACGGGTGCCTGACACTTCGGAAAACGAGATCACGCTTAACAGCGCGGGAAACGATATCGAGCGCGATGAGTTGGTCTATTCCGTGAACGAACCGGACAACTATGCGGTCGAAGAAGCCCTGCAGATTGCTGCCAAAGTGGGTGGAAACGTCACAGTGGTCACGGTTGGCGGCGAAGACGACGAAGAAATCCTTCGCCGGGAGATGGCCATGGGCGCGCACCATGGCGTGCTGATTACCGATGACGCTTTTTCCGGGTCGGACGGCAGGGGTATCGCGACCATCCTGAAAGCCTTTGTCCAGAAAGGCAACTACGACCTGATCCTGACCGGAGTGCAGGCCGAGGATGGGGGTGCGCAGGTGGGCGGGATGCTGGCGGCGATGCTCGACTATCCGTTCGCTTCGCTGGTGAATTCCATCGAAGTCCTGGAAGGCCGGAAGCTCAAGATCAGCCGGGAAATCGCAGGCGGCGACAAGGAAATGAACGAAATTGATCTCCCCTGCGTGCTCTCCATCCAGACTGGTATCAATGAGCCGCGTTATGTCGGGATGCGAGGCATCCGGGCGGTGGCCTCTGTGCCCATCCCAACTTACGGCGCGTCTGATCTGGCAATTGACCCGAGCGCGGTAGGTGAAGCTGCGGCGAAAGTGAAGCGGGTGGACTACTTCCTGCCTCCTCTGGGCAAGGGAGCCGAGATGCTTGAAGGCAGCCGGGAAGAAATCATCGACCGATTGGTTGACCTGGTTGCAGCCAAAGGAGGGTTGAAGTAATGGCTCGAATATTTGCTTACATCGCACACAAAGGCGGGGTAGCCGATGACTCCGCAGTCGAATTGGCCGCCGCGGCGAAGAAGATCGATGCTGCCGCGGCGCCGACGGCCGTGGTCACAGGTTGGGGCACGGAACTGGATTCCGTTTGCAACACGCTCCGCGGCTCCTACGCCGAGGTTTGGAAAATTGCCGATGAGTCGCTGGTGTATCCGAATGCGGAACTGGTGCGGAAAGCGCTAGTCAAAGTCTTGCCCGCGGGCAGCGTTGTGCTGGTTGCCCACGAGCATTTCGGAATCGATCTGGCACCCGGCCTCTCCATCAAGCTGAAGGCAGCTTTTGTGTCGGACGTGCTGGAGATCGACGGGGAGAAAGACGCCCAGCTCAAACTGGTCCGCCAGGAGTTTGGCGGGCAGGTGAGCGCTCACGTCCGCTGTGACATTTCAGCGGGCGCGGTGGTCACGATACGTCCGGGTGCATTCAAGCCGCTTGAAGGTGCTCCTGCTGGCGGCTCGGTGATCGACAAATCGGCCGATGCGGGTGTGCTGACGGCGTTGCGTCGCTACCTGCAGACGGTGGTGGCCGAAGCAGGTGATGTCGACATCACCAAGCACAATGTTCTGGTGTCGATCGGCCGCGGCATCCAGGAAAAAGACAACGTCGCGATGGCGCAGGAACTCGCCGACGCCATGGGCGGAGCACTGAGCTGCTCGCGGCCAGTGGTTGACGCCAAGTGGCTGGATAAATCCCGCCAGGTGGGCTCGTCGGGAAAGACCGTCAAGCCCAAGGTCTACTTGGCCTGCGGCATCAGTGGCGCCTTCCAGCACTTGGTCGGCATCAAGGGCAATCCCTTTATCGTGGCAATTAACAAGAACCCCAAAGCCCCCATCTTCCAAGTTGCAGATGTCGGGATTGTTGACGATCTCCTGGAGTTCTTGCCCGAGTTGACGAATAAAATCCGTGAAGTTCATAACGTTTCGGCAAAGAGGACGGCATGATTACCAACAAGACTCTGAAACTAAGTCTGAAATCGCTCCGGGAGTTCGCCAAGAAACGTCTCCCCGACGAAACCCTGATCGAGCTGGACGCGCGTGACGAATGTCCGCTGGAGATCGTGCGCCACATGTGCAGTCCGGACAAGCTGGGCATTCAACTTCTGTTCGTTCCCGAAGAATTCGGCGGCATGGGCGGCGGTGCGTTCGACGTGTACTGCGTCTGTGAAGAAATGGCACGCATCGATTTGGGCGTCGCGACCGCGGTGCTGGCCACCTTTCTGGGCAGCGATCCCATCACGGTGGGAGCCACTCCGGAGCAAAAGAAGCTCTGGCTGGGGCGCATCGCGGAAGAAGGTCTGTTATTTGCTTACGGCGCTACCGAGCCGGAAGCGGGCAGCGACCTGGGTGCTCTCCGCACCACTGCGGACCGCGTCAGTGAAAACGGCCGCGTCATCGGCTACAAGATCACCGGCAACAAACAATGGATCAGCAATGGTGGAATCGCTGATGCGTGCACGATTCTGGCCAATACGCCCACAGGTCCGAGCTGGTTCATCGTGGAAAAGGGCGCGAAGGGTTTTAGCCACGACAAGCCGGAAGACAAGCATGGCATCCGGCTCAGCAACACGGCTGCGCTCGCACTCGACAACGTCTATGTCGATGCCGACCGGCTGGTGGGAGGCGTGGAGGGTCAGGGACTGAACCAGGCACAGGCTGTATTCGGTTACACCCGCCTGATGGTTGCCGCATTTGGCCTGGGCGCGGGATGGGCCGCGCTCGACCGGGCAATTCCTTATTCCACCAAGCGCATTCAGGCGGGAGCGCCGCTCTCAGAAAAGCAGGGATACACCCACAAACTCATCGTGCCGCACGTGGCCCGGCTGGAGGCGGCTCGCTCCTACATCGAAGAAACCGCTGAGCGCATCGACAAAGGGGCAGAAGGAAGCCTGAACACCGAAGGGGCGATCGCGAAGTACATGGCAACCGAGGCGGGAAATGCAGCCGCCGAGGCCAGCATTCAGGCGCTGGGCGGATACGGCTACACCCACGAATATATGGTGGAGAAGATCAAGCGCGACGTTCGCATCACCACCATTTACGAGGGCACTTCCGAGATCATGGAGATGACCATCAGCCGCGACCGCTGGCAGCTCCACCTGAAAACGCGCGGGCAGCACTATCACGAACAAGCGAAAAAGTTCGAAGCACTGCACGCCAGCCAACCGAACCTGGGCGCCGACAGCGCGGCCCTGGCTTTCCACGCTCTGGCCGAAGTGATGGAGCGATCTCGGGTGGCGCGTCTGACTCGCTACCAGCACATTCTCCTCCGCCTGGGCGAGTTGATCGCGTATGCGGAATGTTCCGGCAGCCTGGCTCGCCGTGCTTCTTTGCTGGCGGAAAACAAGCTGAACGAAAAAGCCAGCCGGCGGTTCGACGCGACGGGGCTGGCAGCGGTGAGCCGAATATTCGCGCGGGAAGCCGCGCTCAAAGTGGCCGAAGAGGGTTTGCGCTGGGTGGTCGGAGCCGGTGGTGTAAGCGACGCCGAGCTGGGGACTTTCGAAACAGCTTTGGGAATGCCCGCCATTCATCGCGCCCAGGCGGGACTGATTTCGGACATGGATTACGTAGCAGATGTGCTGTACAGCCGCGCAGCGAAACGCAAGGATCTGGCTGCGTAGCGTTGGAAGAAGGATGGACCGCATACGGACTGAGCTATCGCAGTCCACCGTTCTCTCCTTATTAAGGAAGCGCAATCATGGAAAACACTTCATACCGAGCCATAGCAATCGTAGGGGCGGGAGCTATTCTGCCCGATGCGCCAAACGTCCCGGCTTTCTGGGAAAACGTGAAGAACGGCCGTTACAGCATTACCGAAGTTACGCCCGACCGTTGGGACCCGGCGCTATATTTCGATGCCGACCACAGCGCTCCCGACAAGACTTATTCCAAGATCGGCGGCTGGGTGCGCGACTACCCATGGGACCCGATGAAATGGCACCTGCCCATCCCTCCGCGGGTGGCCGATGCCATGGATGGGTCGCAAAAATGGGCGATCGCCTGCACCCGCGAGGCCCTGGAAGACTACGGTTACCCCAAGCGTCCGCTGGACCTGGATCGTACCGCCGTGATCCTGGGCAACGCCCTGGGCGGGGAAAAGCACTATCTCACCGCGTTGCGCGTGTTTTTTCCTGAGTACGCGCACGAGTTGGCAGAAAGTGCCAGCTTCGCCACATTGCCGGAAGCGCTGCGCCGCGACATCACCCGCGAGTTGCGCGAGGGGATCGGAAAACACCTGCCCCCGGTTACCGAAGACAGCATGCCTGGCGAACTGGCCAATTGCATTGCCGGCCGGGTTGCGAATATTTACAACTTTCACGGTCCTAACTACGTTTGCGATGCCGCGTGCGCTTCGGCGATGGCGGCGATTAATGCCGCAGCCGAGGGATTGATCCACAACGACTATGACCTGGCGGTCAGCGGCGGTATCGATCGCAACATGGGCGCCTCAAGTTTCGTGAAGTTCAGCAAGATCGGAGCCCTTTCCGCCACCGGAACTCGTCCCTACGCCGAGGGAGCAGACGGGTTCGTGATGGGCGAAGGCGCAGCCATCGTGTTGCTAAAACGTCTGGCGGATGCCGAACGCGACGGGGACAAGATCTATGCCGTGCTGCGGGGCATGGGCGGATCCAGCGATGGAAAAGGAAAGGGCATCACCGCCCCCAACCCGATTGGTCAGAAATTCGCCATCGAGCGTGCCTGGACGAATGCTGGATTGCCACTCGCTACGGCCACTTATATTGAAGGTCACGGTACTTCGACGCGAGTTGGTGACATAGTCGAGGTCCAGAGTATGGCTGAGGCGCTCGGCGGTTTTAACCTGCCCTCGCACTCGGTGGCACTGGGCTCCGTCAAGTCGAACTTCGGCCATCTCAAAGGTGCGGCTGGAGCCGCTGGATTCTTGAAAACTGCCCTGGCGCTTCGAGACAAGGTGCTGCCGCCCAGCCTGCATTGCGGACATCCCAGCCCGGATATCGATTTCGCCCACTCTCCGCTCTACGTCAATACCGAATTGAAGCCGTGGACGGCTCCGCCGGATGGCGTGCGGCGCGCCGGGTTGAGCGCCTTTGGTTTTGGCGGCACCAATTTCCACGCCGTCCTCGAAGAATACATTCCTCACCGGTTGAACGGAAACGGCAAGCGCTCGGTGGCGGTAAACGAGATGCCGCCGGCTGCGAAAGAGCCAACTATGAACATACATGAAGTTGCCAGCAATTCTACTTCTGCTTATAAGGCTCCGTTGCGCGGTGCGCTGGTGATCGGCGCCGCAACCGAAGCCGCCCTGGTTGAGCGTCTGCGCGAGGTTGAGAAGGGCGCCAGGGCGGGCCGCGCGCCAGCGCCCGCCACTCCGGCGGAATCAGACCTGCATGCGCCCGAACGGCTGGCCATCGACTATGGCAACGCTACCGAACTGGCGGAGAAAGCCGGCAACGCGCTCAAAGCGATGAAGGCCAATCAGGCGGCGATGTGGAGGGCCCTGCGCGCGCAAGGCATCTTCCGCGGCCATGGTCCGGCTCCCAAGGTTGCGTTCCTTTACCCGGGCCAAGGTTCTCAGTATGTGAACATGCTCAAGCCGCTGCGTGCCGCCGAGCCGATTGTGGCCGAGACCTTCGCCGAAGCGGATCGCGTAATGACACCTCTCCTGGGCAAGCCACTCAGTGAGTACATTTTCGTGGACAAGACTGACGCGGACGCGGTCGCCCGGGCGGAAGACGATCTACGTCAGACTGCGATCACGCAGCCTGCCGTGTTGGCCACGGATCTTGCGCTGACCCGGCTATTCTCCGCTTATGGCATCACTCCCGACTTCACCATGGGGCACAGCCTGGGCGAGTACGGAGCGTTGCTGGCCGCCGACGCGCTGCCCTTTGCGGACGCGCTCGAAGCGGTCAGCGCCCGCGGCCGCGAGATGACTCGCTTTGCGCCGGAAGACAAGGGCCGCATGGCGGCTGTGTTCGCTCCGCTGGAGGAAATGGAGCGAATCCTGAAGACCGTGAGCGGGAATGTAGTCATCGCCAACGTCAACAGCAATCATCAGGCGGTCATCGGCGGCGCCAGCAAACCCGTCGAGCAGGCCATGGAAGCGTTTCAGAAAGCTGGCTACGACGTAACTCCGTTATCGGTCAGCCACGCCTTCCACACCTCAATTGTGGCCTCGGCCAGCGAGCCGCTGCGGCGGGTACTGGCGCGCCTGCATCTGGCATCGCCGCGCCTGCCCATTGTTGCCAACACCAGCGGCGAGTTCTATCCCATGGGGCCAGACGTTGTGCCGCAGATGTTGGACATTCTGGCGCAGCAAGTTGCGGCTCCGGTGCAGTTCGTGAAGGGGCTGCGCACGCTCTACCAGGCGGGGGCGCGAGTCTTTGTTGAAGTTGGACCGAAGAAGGCGCTGCAAGGGTTTGCCGAAGATGTGCTGGGCGAGCGCGGCGACGTGGTTGCGCTCTTCAGCAATCATCCGAAAACTGGCGATGTCCCTGCCTTCAACCAGGCGTTGTGCGGTCTCTATGCCGCGGGACTGGGCCGCGGGACAGCGGCGGACGCAGCGCGTGAGGCAGCGACCGCGCCGGCGGTTTCTGCATTTCCGGAAACCGCTAAACCAATCGCAGAGATGGTACCGGCAGCAGGTGCTACGTTGCCAGCGGCTGGGGCCAACGGCGATCACTACGTCGAGCTCGGTCACTTGTTTGCCGACGTGCTCGAACGCGGCTGGCAGATTACTCACGGCGGAAAACCTGCTCCTACCGCGCTCCCGGTGACGATTACCGGAGCCGCGTTGGGCCTGCCCGGGACCGATCACGTCTTCGATGATGCCAACATTGGCCGCATCCTGGGAGGAGATCAGTTCATCGATTCGATTCCCGCTCGCTTGCGCCGCGACATGCTCGATAAACACATCATACGGCTGGTGAAAAGCGA
Source organism: Terriglobia bacterium (assembly GCA_963803605.1). Classification (GTDB taxonomy): domain Bacteria; phylum Acidobacteriota; class Terriglobia; order Terriglobales; family Acidobacteriaceae; genus JAIQFF01. Next base: position 101,562 of record CAWDNG010000010.1, on the reverse strand, counting down.
GAACGGCGGAAGGTTTGAAACCATCACCGACGTGGCGGATGTTATCAAGCTGGCGGGCCGCGGTGGCGCTTTCGATCTGGAAAACGAATTCGGTGTCTCCGCGGACCGCAAGGCCGCCCTCGATCGGGGCACTCAGCTGGCCATTGCCGTGGGGCTCGACGCATTGCGCGACGCCGGCATTCCGCTGGTTCTCCGCTATAAAACGACCACCAAAAATACTCAGCTGCCGGACCGCTGGGCTCTGCCAGACTCGCTGCGTGACGACACGGGTGTGATTTTTGCCTCGGCCTTCCCCGGCCTGGATTCCTTCGCCGACGAGATGTCGCGCTGTCACGCGGACCACGCCCGCCGCGAACAATTAGCCACGCTGGAGAGCTTGCAGGCTCGAGCGGCAGAAACGAATGGTCATTCCATCCTGGGGCAGGAGATTGACCGGCACGCGGCAGAGCTGCGCGCCGCCATCGAGAAAGAGCCCTATGTATTCGACCGGCGTTACCTGTTCAGGGTGTTGCCGATGGGGCATTCCCAATTTGCTGAATTCATTGGCGCGCGTGGACCTAACACGGCGGTAAACGCCGCTTGCGCCAGTACCACCCAGGCGGTGACCCTGGCCGAGGACTGGATCCGCGCCGGACGGTGTCGCCGCGTGATCGTGGTCTCGGCCGACGATATTACTACGGACAATCTGATTAGCTGGATGGGTGCCGGTTTTCTGGCCACCGGAGCCGCGGCCACGGACGAATTGGTCGCAGAAGCTGCTACTCCCTTTGACCGCCGCCGGCACGGCATGATCATCGGCATGGGCGCCGCCGGGCTTGTGGTGGAGAGCGCGGAGGCTGCCCGGGAGCGGGGAATCCAGCCCATCTGCGAAGTATTGAGCACGGTAACGGCCAACAGCGCCTTTCACGGCACTCGCCTTGACGTGCGGCACATCAGCCAGATGATGGAAGACCTGGTGGCCAAGGCGGAAGCCCACAGCGGCATTCAACGTCATCAGATCGCGCCGCGGACAGTTTTTGTTTCCCACGAAACTTACACCCCCGCGCGCGGCGGCAGCGCGGCGGCGGAGATCCACGCACTGCGCCACGTCTTCGGCGACAGCGCAGATCAGATTGTGATCGCGAACACCAAAGGTTTCACCGGTCATGCCATGGGTGCGGGTGTCGAAGATGTCGTGGCAGTGAAGACACTGGAAACGGGAGTGGTACCGCCTGTAGCTAACTTCAAGGAAGTCGATCCCGACCTGGGCGCATTGAACTTATCGAAAGGCGGGGCCTATCCCGTCGAGTACGCACTGCGCCTGGGAGCCGGGTTCGGTTCGCAGATCGCCATGACCCTGCTGCACTGGGTGACGACAAAAGACGGGGTTCATCAAAGCTCTGATGCTCTGGGTTATGCCTACCGGATTGCGGACACACACGCGTGGAAGGCGTGGCTCAGCCGGATCGCGGGCCATTCGTCTGCGGATCTGGAAGTGGTTCAGCGCACCCTGCGGGTACGCGATCAAGCGTCAGCCGCGCGAGTTGCGGCGCAGGAACCTCGGACCTTGCCCGCGCCGGCGCCGAAACCGGTGTCAGCGCCCCCACTTCAGCCACCGCCGCCTCCAGTCATGAAAAAAGCACCGGCGACGGTCACCACTGTTCCCGAGCCGAGCGTGAAACCAAAAGTCGTCGCGCCCGTGCCTGTAGCAGTACCCACGCCTCCCGTCCCGTCAACATCCAGGGTCGAAGGCGATCCTGTGAAAGAGCGCATTCTGACTCTGGCCGTGGAGAAGACTGGCTATCCGCGGGACATGCTGGACCTGGATCTCGACCTCGAAGCAGACCTCGGGGTGGACACAGTGAAACAGGCGGAGATGTTTGCGGCCATTCGCGAAATCTACGGCATCCCACGCGACGAGAATCGCAAGCTGCGGGACTACCCAACCTTGGCGCACGTAATCCGCTTCGTGTATGAGAAGCGTCCGGATTTGGCCAGTGCGGCCGCGCCGGTAGCGGTACCCAAGGCAAAGGAAGAAGTCAAAGTTGCTACATCAGCTCGTGTTGTAAGTGCTGCTGCTGGCGACGGCGGTGACGTGAAAGAGCGCATTCTGACTCTGGCGGTGGAGAAGACTGGCTATCCCCGGGACATGCTGGACCTGGATCTTGACCTCGAAGCCGACCTCGGGGTGGACACAGTGAAACAGGCGGAGATGTTCGCGGCCATTCGCGAGATTTACAGCATTCCACGCGACGAGAACCGCAAGCTGCGGGACTACCCAACCTTGGCGCATGTCATCCGCTTCGTGTATGAGAAGCGTCCTGACTTGGCCAGCGCGGCCGCGCCCGTAGCGGCACCCAAGGCCGAGGAAGAAGTTAAAGTTGATACATCAGCTCCTGCTGCAATTCCTGCTGGCGGCGCCGGCGGTGACGTGAAAGAGCGCATTCTGACTCTGGCGGTGGAGAAGACTGGCTATCCGCGGGACATGCTGGACCTGGATCTTGACCTCGAGGCCGACCTCGGGGTGGACACAGTGAAACAGGCTGAGATGTTTGCGGCCATTCGCGAGATCTACAGCATCCCACGCGACGAGAACCGCAAGCTGCGTGACTACCCAACGTTGGCGCACGTAATCCGCTTCGTGTATGAGAAGCGTCCGGATTTGGCCAGCGCGGCCGCGCCCGTAGCGGCACCCAAGGCCGAGGAAGAAATCAGCGTCGCGACACCAGCAGCGGCTGCAGTTCCTGCCGGTGGCGACGATTCCGTGAAAGAGCGCATCCTGACTCTGGCGGTAGAGAAGACTGGCTATCCGCGAGACATGCTGGACCTGGATCTCGATCTCGAGGCAGATCTCGGGGTGGACACAGTGAAACAGGCGGAGATGTTTGCGGCCATTCGTGAAATTTACGGCGTCCCACGCGACGAGAACCGCAAACTGCGGGACTACCCAACGTTGGCGCACGTAATCCGCTTCGTGTATGAGAAGCGCCCGGATTTGGCCGCACCTGCTCAACCCCTGGCGACGGACAGCGAGCCATCTGCGCCCGAACCAGCCACCGTTGCAGCTCAAGCGATCACGGACGACGCCATTAGAAACAAAGTTCTGGGGATCGTGTCCGAGAAAACCGGCTACCCGACCGACATGTTGGACCTGGATCTTGATCTCGAAGCTGACCTCGGCGTCGATACCGTCAAGCAGGCAGAGATGTTCGCTGCCATTCGAGCGGCATATAACATACCGCGCGATCCGAATCTGAAGCTGCGCGATTTCCCAACTCTGACCCACGTGATCAAGTTCGCGCGCGACAGGGCGGGTTTAGCAGCATCCATTGCGGAAGTGAAACAGGAGCCGATCAGCCAGGCCGCGAAGTCCCCAGCCTCACTTGCCGCCGCGACGGTGCATGATGTTCCTCGCCCAGTGCTGGCGAGTCTGGACGCCGCGAATCGCATACCACGCCGGGTTCCGCTGCCGGTCCTGCGCCCGCCACTTGCTATCTGCAAGCCCACGGGTGTCACGCTCGACCGCGGCCGCCGCGTGATCATCATGCCTGATAAGGGTGGAGTGGCAGACGCGCTGGCGCAAGCCCTCGAAGCCCGGGGCGTCGAAGTCCTGCGCATCGACGGGGCATTAGATGCCGAGGCGCTTACCAGCCGCCTCAAGAACTGGATGACTACTGGTTCGGTGCAGGGGATTTATTGGCTGCCGGCGTTGGACAACGAAGGACAGCTCAGCAAGATGGATCTCGCCACCTGGCACGAAGCCGTGGACCTGCGAGTGAAATCGCTTTACACAACCATGCGCACCCTATTCGAACAAATCGCGAAGCCGGGAACGTTCCTGGTTTCGGCGACGCGGCTGGGTGGACAGCACGGCTACGACCAGGGCGGAGCGGTCGCCCCGCTGGGCGGCGCCGTGACGGGTTTCACCAAAACTTACAAGCGGGAACGCATGGATGCCCACGTCAAAGCAGTCGATTTCGGATCCGAGCGCACGCCATCGGAAGTTGCCGCACTGCTGATCGAGGAAACCCTGCGCGATCCTGGCGCGATTGAGATCGGCTACAGAGGAGGGCTGCGCTGGAGCGTAGGGCTGCAAGAACAGCCTGCGGCTGACGGCCAACCCGGTCTCACTCTGGACCAGAACTCTGTCTTCCTGATTACGGGAGCTGCCGGCAGCATCGTCTCGGCCATTACCGCGGACCTGGCAGCCGCATGGGGCGGCACCTTCTATCTGCTCGATCTGGTGCCGGAGCCTGACCCCGAGAATCCCGATCTCAAACGCTTTGTGAGCGACAAAGACGGCCTCAAGCGCGATCTGTTTGCGCGCATTCAGGCGCGGGGCGAGCGAGCTACGCCGGCCCTGGTGGAAAAAGAGCTGGCGGCGCTCGAGCGGGCACAAGCTGCGCGGGCTGCGATCGACGCCGTGCGCGCGGCCGGCGGTACACCGTATTATTTCAGCGTAAACCTCACGGATGCGGATGCCGTGGCTCAAGTGATTCGCCAGGTGCGCGAGCGCAGCGGACATATTGACGTGCTCCTGCACGCTGCCGGCATCGAGCGCAGCCATTCCCTGGCGGACAAAGATCCGCGTGAATTCGACCTGGTCTTTGACGTCAAGAGTGATGGCTTCTTCAATTTGTTGCATGCGATCGGCGACATGCCCCTGGGCGCGACTGTGGCGTTCAGCTCGATTGCGGGACGGTTCGGTAATCCCGGACAGACGGATTATGCTTCCGCCAACGATCTGCTGTGCAAGATCACATCCAGCTTCCGTACAACTCGTCCGGCTACGCGTGGGATCGCGATCGATTGGACGGCGTGGGGTGGCATCGGTATGGCCACGCGCGGGTCCATTCCCAAGGTGATGGAAATGGCCGGCATCGACATGCTGCCGCCGGAAGCGGGCGTTCCTTTGATTCGCCGCGAGCTGACGGCGGGCGGAACGCGGGGCGAAATCGTTATCGGCCAGCGTCTGGGAGCGCTGCTCAAGGAATGGGATGCCAGCGGCGGACTCGATACCAGCGCTCCAGACGCGCCTGGAGGAAAGAGACCGCTTTCAGCAGGGCCCATGATCGGCAAGGTCGCCAGCGCGGGACTTTACAGCCCCATCACGCTGCAGACCGCGCTGGATCCAAAGGTCCAACCGTTTCTCCACGACCACCAGATTGACGGTACCCCGGTGCTGCCGGGCGTCATGGGCATCGAAGCGTTTGCGGAAGCCGCAGTGCGTATGCTTCCGGGTTGGCGTGTGGCAGAGATTGAAAACGTCAATTTCCTCGCGCCGTTCAAGTTTTACCGGAGTGAGCCACGCACGGTGACGGTCGAAGCGCTAATTCATCCGGATAAGGACGGTGTTGTGGCGGATTGTGGATTGGTTGGCTTCCGGCCACTTCCGAATCAGCCGGAGCCGCAACGCACCACCCATTTCACCGGCCGTGTCCGGTTGACAAAGCGGACACCCGAGGTCGTGGCTGTGGCGCCATATTCACCGGCGGGTCACATCATCGAAGCTGTCGATATTTATCGCCTCTACTTCCATGGACCCGCGTACCAGGTTCTGGAGCGGGCGTGGTGGGATGGGAACCGGATTGTCGGGTTGATGGCGAAAGACCTTCCGAACAATCACCATCCCGCTGAACTTCCGACGCTGATGGCGCCGCGGCTGATCGAGCTTTGTTTCCAAACCGCCGGTATTTGGGAGATGGGCGTGCAGAGCCGCATGGGACTGCCTCAGCACATCGATCGAGTCTCCTTATTCCGGTCTCCCGATCTGGCCGAAGGGAGGCTGTACGCTGTGGTCACTCTCAATCAAGTTCAAGGAAGTTTTGATGCCGAGGTTGTGGATGCGGCAGGGAACCGCTTCGTGCAACTCAGCGGATACCGCACGGTGGCGGTCCCGAACAGTATCGACGGCGAGCGATTGAAGCCACTCCAGATGGCCATGTCACTGGAACCGGTCGCGGCATGATCGGCGGTAAGGAGGTGGCGCAGTCGAGCCACAAGCTTATGAACCACGAATTCCAACGCGTAGCGATCGTGAACCGGGGTGAGGCGGCCATGCGTTTCATCCATGCCGTCCGCGAGTTCAATCAGGAACACGGCACAGCGCTGCGCACCATCGCGCTTTTCACGGAGCCTGACCGTCATGCCATGTTCGTGCGCGAGGCGGACGAGGCAGTGTGTCTCGGTGCCGCGCAGGTCCTTGATCCAAATACTCTGCAGCCCAAGAGCAGTTACGTCGAATATGGGCGGCTCGAACGGGCCTTGGCCGCCGCCCGTGCGGAAGCGGTCTGGGTGGGATGGGGGTTTGTGGCCGAGCACGCCGCATTCGCCGACCTTTGCCGTGAAATGGGTATCGTTTTTATCGGCCCCGATGGCGACGTGATGCGGCGGCTGGGTGACAAGATTTCGTCGAAGCTCTTAGCGGAGAAGGCTCAGATCGAGGTGGCTCCTTGGAGCGGAGGGTCGGTCGAGACGCTCACTGAAGCATGGCATCATGCCGAGCGCCTGGGCTACCCCCTCCTTATTAAGGGGACGGCCGGCGGCGGCGGTCACGGGATTCGCAAGGTGCGCTCGGCAGACGAGCTTCCGCAAGCCTTCGAGAGCGCTCGCACTGACGCCTTCAAGGCCTTCGGCGATCCCACTGTTTTCATGGAGCGCCTGGTAGAGGGAGCGCGTCATATCGAAGTGCAAGTCATCGCCGATCGGAATGGAACCACCTGGGCTGTCGGCGTGCGTGACTGCACCATTCAGCGCCGCCACCAGAAAATTCTCGAAGAAGCGCCGTCGCCGGCCCTCTCAGCTGCGCAGGATGAAGCTTTGCGCCAGGCGGCAGTGCGCTTGAGCCAGGCGGCGGAATATCACAACGCCGGCACCGTGGAATTCCTGTTCGAGCCAGAGACCCAGCGCTTCCTGTTCATGGAAATGAACACCCGCTTGCAGGTCGAGCATCCGGTGACGGAATGCACCACCGGAATTGATCTGGTCAAGCTTCAGATTCATGTTGCGCGCGGTGGCCGACTGGAAGGAGAACCCCCGCGCACCACCGGTCACGCCATCGAAGTGCGGCTGAACGCGGAAGATCCGGATAACGATTTTGCTCCGGCCCCCGGCGCCATCCAGCGCTTCAGGTTCCTGACCGGGCCAGGGGTCCGGATTGACACCGGAGTGGCGGAAGGCGATGTCGTGCCTTCGGAGTTCGATTCCATGATCGCCAAGATCATCGCCTACGGTCAAAACCGCAAGGAAGCGCTTTCCCGGCTGCAACGGGCCTTGCGGGAGAGTGTTGTCGTCATTAAAGGCGGGGCGAGTAACAAGACATTTCTTCTCGAACTGCTGAGCCGTCCCGAAGTACAGCGTGGAGACGTACATACCGGCTGGCTGGACCACCTGGCGGCGTCCGGAGAACACCTCTCTCGTCGTTATGCCGATGTGGCCCTGGTACAGGCTGCGATCGAGGCCTATGACGCGCAATTGGCCGTGGAGCAGACCCAGTTCTACGCCTCGGCGGCGCGAGGACGGCCACAGGTCCGGACTGAAGTAGGCCACACTGCCGAACTACGCTATCGTGGACGATGCTACTCGCCGAAGACCTACCGCCTCGGGCCTCAGCAGTATCGCATCGAAGTGGATGGATCGCACATCGATGCTGAAGTTGAACGACTGGATCAGTTCGAGTATTGGCTTACTGCCTTTGGGCGGCGCTTTCATGTCATCTCCGTGCTGCAGGGGGTGAGTTACAGGATCGAGGTGGACGGTGTCTCGCATCAGATCGATCGTGATGATGGCGGCATTGTGCACGCGTCGGCCCCAGCAGTGGTGGTTTCCATTGCGGTGAAGGCGGGCGACACGGTTGCGGTGGGCGATCGCTTGCTTGTGTTGGAGGCCATGAAAATGGAAATGCAGGTCGTGGCCCCATTTTCCGGAAAAATCCGGCAAGTGATGACTATACCCAACGTACAAGTGGACACGGGAGCACCGCTGCTGCAGATTGACCCCGACGCCAGCGGCGATACGGCGGGCGTCGCCGAGCGCGTGGTTTTCGGCGCTTCGCTCGGCCCCGACGGAAATTCGGAAGGCGTTGATTCCAGCGGCCACCAGGGTCTGGAAGAACTTCGTCAGCTGATGCTCGGGTTTGATGTGGACCCGGCGCAGAGTGCGCGATTGCTCTTCGAATCGAGTAAGACTGGTCCGGTGGAGAGCGACAAAATAAGGGAAAGCGAAGATGCCATCCTCAATATCTTTGTCGACATCTGCTCTTTGTTTCAGCGCGAGCCGAAGGTAGATCATCAAGCCAGCGGGGAAGAGCCCAGCGCCGAGGCTTACCTGTTTTCCTATTTGCGCATGCTGGACACGCGGGGTGAAGGACTTCCGACGGCCTTCGTCAGTGCGTTGCAGCGCGCCCTGGCCTATTACGGCGTGCGCAGTCTGGATCGCTCACCTGAACTGGAAGAGAGTCTGCTCTGGATCTACAAGTCGAACCATCGGGTGGAGCAGCAAATTACGCTTGTCCGGGGCGTGCTCGAACGACGTCTGCCGCGCGCCGGGGCGACGGCTCCGCCGGCTGAGGAATCGTTCCGCATACTTCTCGATCGCATGATTGCCATGACCAACGGATTCTTCCCTAACCTGAGTGATCTGGCGCGGGAGGTGCGCTATCGCTACTTCGATCAGCCGCTATTTGAGCGGGCGCGCAAACAAGTCTACGACCAGGTGGAAGATCATCTCGCCTACATGGCCGCCAATCCCAATGCCGAGGACCGTCACGAGAGATTGCGGGCGCTGGTGGAATGTCCACAGCCGCTTATCGGGCTGCTGTCCGGCCGGTTCACCACCGCTGATTCTGCGCTGCGCAAATTGATGCTGGAGGCGATCACCTGGCGCTATTACAGGATCCGGACGCTCATCGACCTGCGCTCGCTGGAGCAAAACGGACAGTGCTATGCATTAACTGAATACGATCACGAAGGAAAGCGCATCCACGCCTTTACCACCCATGCTCAGTATGCCCAGCTGTCCGAGGCGGTAGGCGCAATGCTTCCGCTGGTCGCAGAAGTCCCGGCAGATCATGACATCGTCGTTGATTTTTACGTTTGGCATTCCGGCTCGCTGGGGGATCCCGAAGCTACGCAGCAGGAAGTCCGCGCACTGCTCAACCAGGCCGGGTTTTCTCGTCCGATCCGGCGCATCGTCGTGGCTGTAGCCGGTCCCGGCCGTAGCGAAGGCATGAGCAGTATGTTGCATTTCACCTACCGCTGCTGCGGGAACACGTATGAGGAGGAGAAACTCTATCGTGGGCTCCATCCCATGATGGGTAAGCGTCTTCATCTCTGGCGCCTCAGCAATTTCAATATTGAACGGCTGCCGTCGGTGGAAGATGTTTATCTGCTGCACGCCGTAGCTCGCGATAATCCGAAGGATGAGCGGCTCATCGCCTGTGCGGAAGTGCGCGACGTAACGCCGGTGCGGGATGAGGCTGGCCGCGTCGTGCAACTGCCGCACCTGGAGCGCATGTTGACGGAGGCTCTCGCGGGCATCCGGCTATATCAGTCACGGCGGCGTCCCCAGGATCGTCTCTATTGGAACCGGATATTCCTGTACGTGTGGCCACCCCTCACTCTGGAGCGGGACGAATTGCGCGATATCGTACGCAAGCTCTCCCCCGTGACCGAAGGCCTGGGACTGGAGCAGGTGGTAGTACGCGCCCGGATTCCTAATCCTGCAACCGGCGAACTGCGCGACATGGTGGTGCGCATTTCGAGCCCGGGCGGCACCGACTCGCTCATAACCTTCCGGCCCGCCGATAAACTGCAGGTGATCAAACCGCTGACGGAGTATGACCGGAAAGTAGTCCGCATGCGCCAGCGCGGACTCATCTACCCTTACGAAATCATCAAGATGCTCACGCCCGCTCCGGAAGACACGCGGGCCGAATTTCCCGCTGGTGATTTTGTCGAACACGATCTTGATGCCGCCGGCGATCTGGTTCCGGTGGATCGGCCCTATGGTCTGAACAAGTCCAACATTATTGTGGGCATGATCCGAAATTTCACCAGCAAGTATCCCGAGGGCATGACAAGGGTCGTGCTACTGGGAGATCCGAGCAAGGACCTGGGAGCCATCGCTGAGCCAGAATGCCGGCGCATCCTGGCCGCCCTGGATTTGGCTAAGAGGAAAGACGTTCCCTTGGAGTGGTTCACCCTTTCGGCCGGGGCAAAGATCTCGATGGAGTGTGGGGTCGAGGGCATGGATTGGATTGCCCGTGTCCTCCGCCGCTTGATTGAGTTCACGCAAGCAGGCGGCGAAGTCAATCTGGTAGTCAACGGAATCAATGTCGGCGCCCAGCCCTACTGGAACGCCGAGGCCACCATGCTCATGCACACCCGCGGCATTCTGGTCATGACACCGAAGGCAGCCATGGTGCTCACGGGCAAGCGCGCTCTTGATTATTCCGGCAGCGTCTCCGCCGAGGACAATCAAGGTATCGGCGGCTACGATCGCATCATGGGACCGAACGGTCAGGCCCAGTACTGGGCGCGAGATATTGATGAGGCCTGCCACATCCTGTTCCGTCACTATGACCACACCTACATCGCTCCGGGCGAGCGTTTCCCCCGACGCGCCGTCACCAATGATCCCGTCGATCGGGATGTACGAGTCCATGCCCACAGTCAAAATGGCGAGGAGGGCTTCGCGCTGGTGGGCGAGATTCTGTCCGACGAAACCAACCCGGGACGGAAGAAATCCTTCGACATTCGGAAAGTGATGAAGGCGGTCGCTGACCAGGATCACGCGCCGCTCGAGCGCTGGGCAGGCATGCGGGCCGCCGAGACGGCCGTGGTCTGGGACGCTCATCTTGGTGGTTATCCCGTTTGCATGATTGGAATCGAGTCGCAGCCAGTGCTGCGGTTGGGATTTGTCCCCGCCGACGGACCAGACCAGTGGAGTGCCGGGACTCTGTTTCCACAATCCTCGAAGAAGGTGGCACGGGCCATCAATGCGGCCAGTAATAATCGGCCGTTGGTCCTGCTGGCCAATCTGTCAGGGTTCGACGGCTCGCCGGAATCCATGCGCAGATTGCAGCTTGAATATGGGGCTGAAATTGGCAGGGCGGTGGTGAATTTCAAAGGCCCAATCGTATTTTGCGTGATCTCGCGCTATCACGGTGGCGCGTATGTGGTCTTCTCGCGAGCTCTGAACGAACAACTTGAGGTGGCGGCCCTGGAGGGGACGTACGCCTCGGTGATTGGCGGCGCGCCCGCTGCGGCGGTGGTTTTCGCAGGTGAAGTTGAGGCCCGGGCCCGAAAAGACGTGCGCCTGCAGGCGTTGAGCCAGGCGATGGCCCAAGCCGAGGGTGCGGAGAAGGGGCGGCTGCGCACCCAGTGGGAAGCACTGTTCAAGATTGTGCACTCGGAGAAATTGGGTGAGATGGCCGCCGAGTTTGACCGCGTGCACTGCGTGCAACGGGCACTCGAGGTGGGTGCGCTGAATCACATTCTCCCCCCCGGAGACTTGCGTCCCTATCTCATCCATGCGGTTGAACGAGGGATTGAAAAAGAGGAGCACCCCGGAAGGTCAGAGGTCATCCTAAGTGACGCGCTGAGTGACGCGGCAGCATAGAGCTGATCGCTGAACGGCGGTGAGGTGGGAATGTGGAGCACATTTGCTGGCTGGGGCAGACCCAAGCGGACGTACCGGCGGAGAACGATTGGTTGAGCGTCAGCGAATGCGTCTGCCTGAGCGGCTTGCACTTTGCCAAACGGCGCGACGACTGGCGGCTGGGACGCTGGACGGCAAAATGCGCGGTGGCTTCTCTTCAGAGAAGGCCAACTGATCTCCAAACCCTTGCCCAGATCGAAATACGCCCAGCATTGTCTGGCGCACCCGAAGTTTTCATTGCAAATGATCCGGCCGCAGTTACGATTTCAATCAGCCACAGGTCCGGCGCCGCTATCTGTGCGGTTGCAGGGTCGGGTGTGGATTTGGGTTGCGATCAGGAAGTGATCGAAGCGCGAAGCGAGGCGTTTGTCGCCGACTATTTTACCGAGGACGAGCAAGCGCTGGTGGCCCGGATCAGCGAGGCCGAACGCTCGCCGCTGGTAACTTTGCTTTGGAGCGCAAAGGAGAGTGCGCTGAAGGCTCTGCGTGAAGGGCTGAGGCTTGATACTCGAACTGTCGCCGTAAGCCCGCTTGACCAGGCGGCCGACCCCAACGGCTGGCGCCCGCTGCGGGTTTGCGCCGATGGTCGAACCTTTCAGGGCTGGTGGCAACAGGCGCGTGGCATGATCCAGACATTTGTGGCTGACCCTCCGCCGGACTCGCCGATTCTCCTCTCTACGCCTATTCGCCTTCCTGACTGTGCGTCCCTGAGCAGGTAAAGAAATTGGTGATTGTATGGTTGTGCGGTTACATTTCGCAGGTCCGGCCAGGTACCGGCTGCGCAGCGCGGCGGAGATCAGCCGGGCGATCCTGGCGGTATCTGCCCGCCGTATGCTCAAAGGCCCACGGCAGCCCGGCTGGAACTGGCTCGTGGAAGTGAGCACCGAGATATTGAAGAGGCAAGTGACCACCGCTTTCAAGATGCGGGATGTAAAGGAAGCGCGTTGCTATCTGGATTCGGTCGTGATCACTTCGCCGGCACTCTCAGAAGTGGACATCACACCGGTTGTGCAGGAGAAATTCCAAGGGAGCTGGTTCACAGAAAAGGACGCCCAAACCGACTTGACGGTCCTGTATCTTCATGGCGGCGGGTATTCCTTTTATCCTAAGGGCTACGCCAATTTTATCGCGCTGATAACGCTGGCTGCGCAGGTCAGAACTTTCGCCCTCGATTACCGACTCTCGCCGGAAGATCGCTTCCCGGCGCAGCTGGAAGACGCGCTCAACGCCTATCGCTGGCTGCTGGAAACTGGCGCTAATCCTGAGAACCTGATTTTTGCCGGCGACTCGGCGGGCGGCAACCTGGCGTTGGCTTTGCTGTTGGCAGTACGGGATCGCAGGCTACCACTGCCGGCACTAGTGGTTGCCCTCTCTCCAGCAACGGACCTCGAAAGCAAACGCGCCAGCCTCACCAGCAATCAAGCCACCGACTGGATTGGGAGACAGATGCTAGAGAAGTGGGCAGGTTGGTTCTGTGAACCGGTTCAGCGCCGTGATCCGCTGGTGACGCCGCTATCGGCGGACTTACGGGGTCTTCCTGCCATTTACATTCAGGCCGGGGGATCCGAGATTCTGTACGACAGCATTCTGGCCTTCGCCGACCACGCCCGGAGCCAGGGTGCCGAGGTCGTTCTGGAAACCTGGAAGAACATGAATCATGTCTTTCAGATATTTGGGCCCGATGTGCCGCAGAGCGCCGAAGCACTGGAGAGAATCGGCGAAGTGATTGACTTCCGAGTCCGGAGGGGAAAGAAGACGCAGCCGGTTTCGACAGTTGATCGATAAGGAGTCTATGCCGTCCCGCAATGACCAATTCGATTTCGACTTTATCGTCATCGGCTCGGGCTTTGGTGGCAGTGTTTCGGCCCATCGATTAGCGGAGAAGGGCTACCGGGTAGCGGTGATGGAAATGGGCCGGCGCTGGACACCTGACAACTTACCCCACACCAGTTGGTCCCTGCATCGCTGGTTCTGGCGCCCCAGGCTCGGTCTGCGCGGTTTTTTCAACATGCGATTTTTTAAGCATGTGACTATTCTCCACGGTTGCGCCGTGGGTGGCGGCTCCATTACGTACGCCTGCACGCTGCTGGCTTCTCCCGAGAAGGTATGGGAAACGGGCTCGTGGAGGGGATTGGCCGATTGGAAGGCGGAGATGCCCCGGCACTATGACACTGCCGGACACATGCTGGGAGCCACGGAAAACACGATCCTCGGACCTGCCGACCATCTCCTGAAAAACGCAGCCGAGGCTGAGGGATGCGGGCATACTTTCTATCGTACGAAAGTGGGCATCTTTCAGCCCAAGCAGGGAGAACCCGGCAACCAGACCTTCCCTGACCCATTCTTCGGGGGAGAAGGTCCAGAGCGAACCACCTGCATAGCCTGCGGTGGCTGCATGATGGGCTGTCGCTACGGCGCTAAGAATACCCTGGACCTAACCTACCTGTATCTGGCGGAAAAGCACGGTGCGCGGGTCTTTCCTGAAACCCAGGTGGTGAATGTCCAACCGCTGGATGGCCGGAGTGATGGCGGCGCGGGATACGAAGTGCGCACGGTGAATTCCACGGCGTGGTTTCGCCGGCAGCCACGGCGTTTTACTTGCCGTGGCGTGGTGTTCTCCGCATCTTCGCTGGGCACAATGCAACTGCTTTTTCAGTTTAAAGAGAATGGCTCATTGCCGGCTATCAGCGCGGAACTGGGCAAACACGTGCGTACCAATTCCGAATCGCTGATCGGTGTGCGCATGCCAGGTTACCGCGAAGACTTGTCCCTGGGGATAGCCATCGGTTCTGGCATTTACATCGACCAGGACACCCACATTGAAGCCGTCCGCTATCCCCGTGGCTCCGATGCCATGGGCCTCCTGACCACGATCCTGACCAATGGCCGCCCTGGGCTGCGGCGGATTGCGCTCTGGCTGATGAATCTCATCCGCTCGCTGCTGCGCCATCCGATCAGGACTCTGCGGGTGCTGCAACCGTTAGGCTGGGCGAAGGAATTTCTAATTCTGCTCTGCATGCAAGCCCTCGATGGTGAGATCGAAATGCGCTGGGAACGCCCCTGGTTCTGGCCGTTCAGAAAATTTCTTCTCAGCCGGGGCGAGAAAGTGCCGACGTACATTCCGAGGGCAAATGAATTTGCCCAGAAGCTGGCGCAGTTGACGGGAGGAGTTCCGATGAGCATGGTTCCGGAGATCCTGTTTAATGTTCCGAGCACAGCCCACTGCATTGGCGGTTGCGTCATCGCCGATTCAAGCACCCACGGCGTGGTGGATTTCCACCATCGCGTCTTCAACTACAAGAACATGTACATCTGCGATGGATCGGTAGTGGCGGCCAATCTCGGGGTCAATCCCAGCCTGACCATTACCGCGCTTGCCGAGCGAGCCATGAGCTTTATTGCACCAGTTGCGGAGACGGCCTGGAACGATGCAAGCGAGGCTTCCTGATCAGGCAGATGCGAGGGGTGAGAGCGTCCCGGCAGCTAGCAAGCGATTCAGTAACGCCTGTTCGCAACGCAGCCACAGTCGGGTTGTGTAGAGCAGCGCACTACACTGGAGCGTGATCAGGTCTTTTGACATCAAAGGCGAACGGAATGCTTGGCGATGACTCAGCCAATGCTGGGCAACGTGGCGCGAGATGTTGAAGCCCATACCAGCATCCGAGCCTCCAACGTCGGCCAGGACCCCATCCAGAGTCAACATCGCTTTGGACAACATGATCAATGACCCAGGGAACTTAACACCCCTGAACGCGATGCGTTCCAGCAGCCGCATGGCATCCACGCCGCTGGGTAAATGCGTGATCGGAAGTTCGTCCAGAAACCGGTTCACCGCCTCGCCAATCACAAGCCGCTGCGCTGATGCGCGTCGGATGTGCGGTTGAGTTAGCGCCAGAATTTCGTTGCAGGTGCCCACCGGATCGCGCAATCCCGCCATCAAAAACAGGAGCGCGAGATGCCGGCGCTGATCGTTGGTTAAACGTTCCCGCAGGGCCCAGTCGAGGATGATTAGTTCTCCAGTCCTCCTGTTATAGAGGAGATTGCCGGAATGAGGGTCGCCGTGAAAGATTGCATTCTCCTCCGCCGAAAGCAGAGGGACAGCCACCAGCGCTTCAATCAGTTGCTCGGCAACCTCTGTGCGGCGCGCGGCCGGAAGGCGGGCGGCAGCGTCGGTCACTTTGGTTCCGCGCTCTTCGGTGAGTGCCGTAATCCTGGGCGTACATAGGGGCTCAATCAGGCGAGGCACGCGAACCTGAGGAATGTTCCGATAGAGGTTCCAAGCTTCGACTAACGTCTTCTGCTCGCGAACAAAATTGACTTCGTAATGCAGCAAGCGCCGAACCTTTTTGAAGGTATCGGGGAGAAGGTGCGCTGGAAATCCGTAGTTCCGGCGCCGGTCCGAGAAGTATTGGGCCAATCCCTGCAAGTAGTCCATGTCCTCGGCAAAGTATTCCGGGATGTGGGGCTTCAGGACCTTGAAAACGCCACGTTCCCGCCGTCCCTGGACCGGGTTGCGCCAGGTAAAGCGCACCACCGCGCTGACACTGGCCTCTGAGAGTATTACGGGCGCGATGTCAACCTCGAAGGTCCGGAGCCGAGACCTCAAGTCCTGCTGAATGATGGCGCGTATCTCCTCCGGCTTGACATCACGAATTCCGTTTTCCAAACGGGCGAGCGCCTTGCGCAGAGCAGGACGAAGGTGGCGGTTTCGCGCTATCACCTGTCCCAGTTTTTGTAAGCCGGGGACTTTCGCAATCAGCCGCAGTAAGCGTTCTTCGGCCGAGGTTGTCGCCGGGAGTTCCAGTTGCTCCAGGAGTTTGGGGGCCAGGCGCGCGGGCGAGAGGCGCGCCACCACAAACATCATCGCGTCCCGCACCGGTTCACGCCACTTCACATAGGCTTCCGGAACTAGTCTCTTAACCGGAACAATTACATCGACGATCCATTTCGCCATCGCGTCCCGCACAGATTCGCCAGTTGGGCTGCGCAATCCAGTTTCAATTGCGGTGATCCGCTCGGCGGAAGTGGCATTTTTGGGTAAAAAATTCTCCAAGGCAGAGCGGAGTTGTTCCGGTGCAATCTGCCTGAGGCCAGTTTCGATGACGGAAGCATCCAGCATGGAGGGTATCTTTGTACAGTATAAGTTCGAAGAACCCGCTCCGCTGTGACCACAATCACTCGCGGGGTGTGCCCCAAATCTCGGGCAGATTCTCATGAGGCAGGTCTGCTTTTCGTTTCATAGAGGAGTCGGCTTATTTGCAGGCATAGTGCCTCAGCGCCTGGCGTTGCAAACTCAGATCCTGGCACGCTTCCCTGCATCAACCTCTAAAGGCGATCTGGTACGCCAGGCGGTTTGCATCTCCCGATCGGTCTTAGCGCAAGGTACCTGCCTCGACGCGTGAGTAGGATTACGACCCGGTGTGATGCCGGTCACGGCGAATCCATTCACCTGCAGGCTGTAATGAAGTGTTGTTGAGGCTTTGGGAATTCTGAAGCGGGGAGGGTGGTATGAGCGATTCACCAAGAACCGACCGCCTATCGGGGGCTGGACGCCAAACGCCTTACACGTCGGAGCTTCGAAAGCTGTCCGGTGATCCAGCGATCAGCAAGAACCCCGATCCCAATTTCCACATTAGGTTCATCGATCCCGACGAACTGGGTGATGAGGAACCTATCCAGTTCGTGGTCAATTCCACAGCCGCTCACCGCAGGGCCTATCCGAAATATTTCGATGGGCAATTGCGCAGGAGCCCAAAGGAATAAAGCTGACGAACGGGTCAGGTTTTGAAGCCACTGCAATGATCTGCTGGTACAGATTCGAACTGGCCGGCAAGACAAAAAGGAGATGATATGAGCACAGATACTCTTATAAGGCCCGAGATTAAAACTCCGGGCGGCTATATTGAAGACATAATGACCATCGTGAAGTCGAAAAATCCCGCCGAGCCTGAGTTCCATCAGGCGGTTCAGGAAGTGCTTGAGTCCCTGCGCGTCGTTCTGCAGCGGCATCCCGAATACCGCGAAAGCCGGATTTTGGAACGCATGATCGAACCCGAACGCGTAATCATGTTCCGCGTTCCCTGGTTCGACGATGCAGGAAACATTCAGGTCAATCGTGGTTTCCGTATTGAGATGAATAGCGCGATCGGCCCCTACAAGGGTGGGTTGCGTTTTCATGCTTCGGTCAATCTGGGAATCCTGAAGTTCCTGGCTTTCGAGCAGGTCCTCAAGAACTCCCTGACCACACTGCCCATGGGCGGGGGCAAGGGCGGTTCAGATTTCGATCCCAAGGGGAAGAGCAACAATGAGGTCATGAAGTTCTGCCAGAGCTTTATGACGGAGTTGGCGCGGCACATAGGGCCGGACACGGATGTTCCGGCGGGTGACATTGGAGTAGGCGGACGCGAGATCGGTTTCCTCTTTGGTGAATATAAGCGCCTGCGCAATGAGTTTACGGGCGTGCTGACCGGCAAGGGCCTGAATTGGGGCGGTTCTCTCATTCGTCCGGAAGCAACCGGATACGGCTGCGTGTACTTTGCCGCCGAGATGCTGAAGACCCGCAACGACTCCCTGGAAGGCAAGCTCTGCCTGGTTTCCGGCAGCGGAAACGTGGCCCAGTACACGGTGGAGAAGTTGCTCGATCTCGGAGCCATACCGATCACGATGTCTGACTCCAACGGCGTCATCTTCGATCCGGATGGTTTCAATCGCGAGAAGCTGGCCTGGATCATGGAGCTCAAGAACGTCCGCCGTGGCCGCATCCGTGATTATGCGGACCAGTTCAAAAAGGCAGTCTTCATTCCTTCCGACGTCAAACTAGGCTATAACCCACTTTGGAATATCAACGCTCACTGCGCCTTCCCGAGCGCCACACAGAACGAAATCGGCGCTCGAGACGCAGCAAACCTGATCAAGAATGGGGTCGCCCTGGTGGCCGAAGGGGCGAATATGCCGAGCACGCTTGACGCTACCAGGATCTTCCTCGAAGCTGGCATCCTCTACGGACCAGCCAAAGCGGCGAACGCCGGCGGAGTGGCTACATCCGGCTTGGAAATGGCCCAGAACAGCGCGCGCTTGAATTGGACGCGGGAAGAAGTGGATGACCGGCTGCACAAAATCATGATTGCAATCCATCGCAACAGTCATGAAACTGCGGAGATCTACGGGACTCCGGGCAATCTCGTAAATGGGGCCAATATTGCAGGCTTCCTCAAGGTAGCCGATGCCATGTTGGACCAGGGCGTCGTCTGAGTCATGTCTTGCCGGAGGGCGCATATGAGGCGGGGTGGATCAGTTCCACCCCGCATTTCTTTGTGCAGCAAGACTGGGGCCCACTGGGAGAGATTGGAAACACGCTTGCTTGTGACACAAATCACAGCACCGCTTCCAACCCGCTGAAACAATAGAGCTGTGGCTGGGAGTCTGGAGCAACATGTTCAAGATTGTGCATGCTGAGTTCATCGCACCTGGCATCAAGCGGTTTGAAGTCGAAGCGCCTCGCATTGCGCGGAAACATAAGGCGGGACAGTTCGTAATCCTCCGGCTCCATGAGCGGGGTGAGCGCATCCCCATAACCATCGAGAACTCCCATCCCCAGCGCGGCACCATCAACATCGTGGTGCAGTCGGTGGGCAAGACTACGCACCTGCTCAATGCGCTGAATGCAGGTGACAACATTCTCGATGTGGTTGGGCCGCTGGGAAAGCCTTCGGAAATCTCGCTATTTGGCAACGTCGTGGTGATAGGTGGCGGCGTTGGGGTGGCGATGGCCTATCCGACGGCTGCGGCGTTGAAGCGCGCCGGCAATCACGTGGTGGCAATCATCGGCGCTCGCAACAAAGGGCTGGTGATCCTGGAACGCGAGATGAGCCAGGTAAGTGATGAGCTGACGATCACTACCGATGACGGCAGCTACGCCGAGAAGGGCCTGGTTACCGACACGCTGCGCCAACTGATCGACGATGGTACCCGCATTGACCTGGTGCTGGCAGTTGGTCCAATTCCCATGATGCGTGCCGTAGCAGAGTTAACACGAAAGGACCACATCCGCACTATTGTGAGCCTGAATCCACTCATGATCGACGGCACCGGCATGTGTGGAGGCTGCCGCGTTCTGGTGGATGGCAAGAGCCAGTTTGCGTGCGTCGATGGGCCCGAGTTCGACGGACACCTGGTGGATTTCGCCGTACTGACACGGCGCAACTCCACGTATCGCGAAGAGGAACAAAGGTCGATGGAGGAATTCCGCCAGCACACTGATCCGAGGGTCGCCTGCAGCTCCGACAAAGTCGAATGCGCTCACGGAGGCAGACGATGACCACAACCGTGAAGCCCTCGCCGAATCCCCTTAGGCTAAAAGAGCGGATCAAGCTGCCGCGGCAGCACATGCCCGAACAGCCTGCCGAGGAGCGCGGCCGGAATTTCACAGAGGTAAATCTGGGCTACTCCGCAGAACTCGCGCGGCAGGAGGCATTGCGCTGCCTGGAGTGCGAGAAGCCCACCTGCATGGACAAGTGCCCGGTCGGGGTCAAAGTTCGCGAATTCGTACGCTTGATTGTGGCGGGTGATTTCCTGGGTGCGGCGGCGAAGATCCGTGAAGATAACGTGCTGCCTGCGATTACGGGGCGCGTCTGTCCGCAGGAAGACCATTGCGAAGGCGCCTGCAAGTTGTGCAAGAAAGGTGAGTCATTGGGCATCGGCTATCTTGAGCGCTTCGTCGCCGACTACGAACAACGCATGGGAACGATCAGCCTTCCGGCCGCGCCGCCTTCGGGGAAACGGGTGGCGGTCGTGGGCAGCGGTCCCTCTGGTCTGACCGTAGCAGGGGACCTCGTACAGAACGGTCACAAAGTGCGGGTATTCGAGGCATTGCATGAACTGGGTGGCGTTCTGGTTTACGGCATTCCCGAATTCCGCCTGCCCAAGGGAATCGTCCGCCAGCAGATCGATCAATTGCGCGCCATGGGAGTTGAGTTCGAAACTGATGTGGTGGTGGGCAAGA
Source organism: Terriglobia bacterium (assembly GCA_963803605.1). Taxonomy (GTDB): domain Bacteria; phylum Acidobacteriota; class Terriglobia; order Terriglobales; family Acidobacteriaceae; genus JAIQFF01. Next base: position 80,924 of record CAWDNG010000010.1, on the reverse strand, counting down.
CGGTCACGATCGACGAACTGATGGAAGAAGAACATTACGACGCTGTTTTCATTGGGACCGGCGCCGGGCTGCCGCTCTTCATGAATATTCCAGGTGAGCATTTGAATGGCGTCTATTCGGCCAACGAGTTCCTGACCCGCATCAACCTGATGAAGGCATACCAGTTCCCGGAATACGATCAGCCCATGGTCGAGCTGCGCGGAAAGGATGTCGCGGTGATCGGCGGAGGCAATACGGCACTGGATGCCATCCGATCCGCCTTGCGCCTGGGAGCGCGAAAGGCATATGTGATCTATCGTCGCAGCGAAGCGGAAATGCCGGCGCGGGCGGAAGAAGTCAGGCACGCCCGCCAGGAAGGGATTGAGTTCCGGATGCTCATCAGTCCGATCGAGTTCCTCTCCAATGGCAAAGGCTGGCTTGGCGGCCTCCGCTGCCTGAACATGCAACTGGGCGAACCCGATGCATCGGGACGGCGGCGCCCCGTCCCAATTCCCGGCTCAGAGTTCGAGCTGCCGCTGTCGGTTGCAGTCATCGCGATCGGGACTAGCGCCAATCCTGTGATCCAGAGCACTACCACCGGCCTGGCTACGGATACCCGGGGTTACATCCGGGCCGACGCGGTCACTCAGCGCACTTCCCGCAAAGGCGTTTTTGCGGGCGGCGATATTGTCACCGGGACCGCCACTGTGATTCTGGCCATGGCCGCGGGACGGCGCTCGGCGAAGTCCATTCACCAGTACCTGACCACCGATCAGTGGTAGGCCCCTGGCCCTAGGTGTGACTGCGATCACAAGCCACAGAGAGCCTCATCACGGCCCGCCAATACGGCAAAGAGTGTAATTAAGCCAGGTTGCGCGACCGGCCGAAAAAGGATCATATCCGCGCACCAGGCGGCGATTTATGGAAAACGACGACTTCGTCAAGTGTCCTCTCTGCGACGGGCACGCCAGGGTGAGGCGGTCTGAGCTGCCCGCACTGCTGGCGGAGAACATCGTGCGTGACAAGCTGGAAGAAAACGTGGCGGAATTCACGCGGCCCGCTAGCGGAGATCAGGCCACGCGCAGACTGCAGCCCGGGGAGTTTGAAAAAGAAGTTCACAACTGGAATCCAACCCTCCCGCTGTGGCGCCGGAGTCCAAAGGAGTAGGCCATGCCGGCGGCCGTCTTGAAAGGCAAAGGTTGGAGGGGCAAGATCGGGTCTGAATTCTTACGAGGTGCGTCATGAGACCAAATGTATTGTTCTCTTCTTTTGAGCCGCTACATGAAGTACCGCAGCTATGCGATGTCTGCCAATTGGATCCTCCAGTGCTCAGTTTTGAATTCGCGACAACCGGAAAATCGGGAGAACCAGAGGAGCAAAAGGGATTCTGCTGCCGTTGGTGCGCTGCCGACCTCTTGCACAAGCTCGAGCGGGTTGACGCCCAGAGGCGCGCGGAAGAAGAGGCCGCGCTAAAAGTGGATGAATTTGACATCATCGATTTCGAGCAGCCCGAGCTCGCAGGTTACTACCATGGATAGCAGGGGATGCTGCCTGCAGGGACTGGCGCACCGGAGCTGAAATTAGCCCAGCCGCCGGCCGCTGTCTTACGGGGAGGAAAGTCATGTCCACGCTATGGGAATCTCGTTATTCGCTCCGTGCGCGGGAGAGCAAGAGTTCCGCGATTCGGGAGCTGCTCAAACTTAGTGAACGGCCGGGACTGATTTCTTTCGCTGGCGGCCTGCCTGCGTCCGAGGTTTTTCCCGTTCAACGCTTCCAGGAAGCTTGCCAGAAGGTGTTGGCCGCAAATGCCGGACCCGCCCTGCAGTATGGCGCGACAGAAGGGTACGAACCGCTGCGCGAGATGATCGCCCGCCACATGGCGCGTTACGCCATCCTGGCCACGGTCGAGAATGTTCTTATCACCTCGGGTTCGCAGCAGGCACTCGACCTGATCGGAAAATTGCTGATCAACTCCGGCGACCGGGTGCTGGTCGAAGCGCCCACCTACCTTGGGGCTTTGCAGGCGTTCAACGGCTATGGCGCGCAATACCTCTCCGTACCCATCGATGACGACGGTTTGCGCACAGAACTGCTGGAGGCATCACTCCGCCTCGGGCCAAAATTCATGTACATCCTGCCCAATTTTCAGAACCCGGCCGGCGTCACCCTGTCGCAGGAGCGCCGCCATCAATTGATTGGGCTGGCCGATAAATACGGAATCCCTATCGTCGAAGATGATCCCTACGGTCAATTGCGCTATGAAGGCGAGCACCTCGCGCCCCTGGTTGTATTGGACCGTGAAAACCTGCGCCACGACAATGGGTTTTCCATCGGCAACGTAATCTACCTCAGCACGTTTTCCAAGACTCTGGCCCCCGGCCTTCGCCTGGGCTGGATCGTAGCCCCGCCCAACATCATCAGCAAACTGGTTCAGTTGAAGCAAGCCGCCGACCTGCACACTTCGACCTTCGCGCAATGTATCGCATTCGAGGTTGCGCGCGGGGGATTTCTTGATCAGCATGTGAAGCTGATTCGCGGAGTCTATCGCGAGCGGCGCGATGTCATGCTGCAGGCGCTGGAAGAATTCTTTCCGCCGGAGGTTACCTGGACTCACCCCCACGGCGGTCTGTTCCTCTGGGTGACCTTGCCGGAAGGGATGGATTCGAAGTCGCTGTTCCAATCCGCACTTGCCGAGAACGTTGCCTTTGTGCCAGGGGATTCGTTTTATGCCGGCAATGGTCCGGAGAGCTGCCGTCATTTGCGGCTGAATTTTTCGCATCCCAACCCAGAACAGATACGCGAGGGTATACGCCGCCTGGCCGTGGCAGTGAAGAGTCAGCTTTCAACGTCGCCTTGCGAGGTGGCCTGCTAGCCCCTGGGCCCGCTCTGCCCCACACTAGTACGCGCTCCCCGCTTCTCGGAAACGAGAGTCGTGGTGTGATTCAGGTCACATTCAGTTGTGCTTTAGATCATGGCCGGAAATCCTAGCTGGATTCATAGTGTTCTGTGAACGAGAAACAGGGAGGCCTGCCATGATGCTTTCCAATCGACTTGTACGCCTGATCGAGACTCACGCTAACGCACTGGCGTTGAGTCTGGCCGAGAAAGTCCAGGCCTCTGAAGAACTCAAAGACTACCGCAAGGTTCTAACCTACGAACTCAACGCCCGCGTGTATGAGATCTACTATCAATTGGGCGATTGGCTGCTGGAACGAAAAGAGGAAGACATCGAACATCGTTACAGAGCGATCGGGAGCCGTCGTGCGACCCAGGGAGTGCGTCTCAGCCAATTGATCCGGGCCATAGTGCTCACCAAGCAAAACCTATGGGAATTCCTGAAACGCGAGGCTTTAGTCGACAGCCCCATCGAGCTGCTTGGGGAACAGGAACTGCTGGAGCAGCTGGACCAGTTTTTCGATTCTGCGATTTACTATGCCGCACAGGGTTATGAGGAGTTGCCGAAAGGGCACGCCCTGCATGAGGTTGCGGCGGCGGGGTCGATGCGCTGAAAAGAGGGGACATGTCCTGGGAAGACGAATACAAGAAGAAAATTCAGAGCGCGGATGAAGCGTTGCGGTCGGTACGATCCGGCACGCGGGTTTATATTCAGCCCGGTTGCGCTGAACCGGAAGCCCTGGTGGAAGCGCTTATGCGCCGCGCACCCGAGCTGTACGGCGTGGAAATCGTGCACATGATGACCATGGGGTGTGCGCCTTACGTGGCCCCGGAGATGGCGGGACATTTCCGGCACAACGCGATGTTTATCGGCGGCAACGTGCGGGCGTCGATCAACGAGGGCCGGGCCGACTACACTCCGATTTATCTGAGTGAGATCGAGGCGCTTTTTGAAAGCGGCGCCATGCCGATCGACGTGGCGCTGATTGAAGTCTCCCCCCCGGATTCGCACGGTTTTTGCAGTTTTGGGGTTGGCGTGGACACCACGCTGACCGCCGCCAGGTGTGCCCGTTACGTTGTTGCCCAGGTCAACGACTATATGCCGCGGACCTATGGCGACAGCTTCATACATGTCAGTGACATAGATGCGGTGGTGGAATCGTCACGGCCGCTATGCGAACTAAAGAAGCCAGAAGTCACCGACATGCACGTTGCCATCGCGCGCAACGTAGCGGGCCTGATTGAGGATGGGGCAGTTCTGCAAACCGGCGTTGGAGGCATCCCGGACGCGGTCCTGCCCTTTCTCAGCGATCGCAAAGACCTGGGCATCCACAGCGAATTGGTTTCCGAGGGTGTGATTCCCCTGATCGAAAAGGGCGTGATCACCGGAGCGCGCAAGAATTTCAAACCGCGCAAGATCATCGTTGGGTTTGCTCTGGGCACGAGGCGTTTTTTCGAGTTCGTAGACAACAACCCGATCTTCGAATTTCATCCCACGGCCTACACCAACGATCCGGCCCTGATTGCCCGTAATGACAATATGGTGGCGATCAATTCCGCATTGCAGGTTGACCTCACCGGGCAGGTCTGTTCGGATTCGATCGGCAACCAGTTCTACAGTGGCATCGGCGGGCAGGTGGACTTCCTTCGCGGCGCCTCCCGCTCCAAAGGCGGCAAGGCCATCATCGCGATCTCCTCGACGGCAAAAAGTGGAACTATTTCGCGCATCGTACCCATGCTCAGTCCCGGGGCCGGCGTGGTTACATCGCGCGGACTGGTTCGCTACGTCGTGACCGAGCATGGAGTCGCCTATCTGCACGGAAAAACAATCCGGGAGCGGGCCCGGGCCCTGATCGAAATCGCGGAGCCAAAGTTTCGTCCCGAACTGTACGAATACTGTGAGAAGACCAGATGGTTGCAGCATCGTGAAGTGACGGAAGCGGTCTCGAGGTGACCCATGCCGGGTGTCGCGCGTGGCAACATCGAAATCAACATTGAGGAGTGCAAGGGATGCGGGCTCTGTGTCGAGTCGTGTCCACCCAAGTGTCTGGCACTGGCCGATGAGTTGAGCGCCTACGGGGTGCATCCGGCGGTGTATGCAGGTGACGGCTGCACGGGTTGCGGCATTTGCTTCTACTGTTGCCCGGAGCCGGGAGCGATCACAGTCCTGCGCCTGGCAGCGCCGCCGAAGCCAACTGGGGGACCGCAAGGAGGGCAGCATGCGCCGGCTTTGTAAGGGCAATGTCGCCGTGATCAAAGGCGCAATTCTCGCCGGTTGCCGCGCCTTCTATGGTTATCCTATTACTCCCGCCAGCGAGATCACCGAAGCGGCAGCTCTGTATCTGCCGCAGGTGGGAGGAACCTTCCTCCAGGCGGAGAGTGAAGTCGCCGCGATCAATATGGTCTACGGCGCCGCTGCGGCCGGGGTCCGTGTCATGAGTGCCTCCTCAGGCCCCGGCCTCAGCCTGATGCAGGAGGGCATCTCCTATCTGGCCGGGGCTGAACTTCCGTGCGTGATCGTGGACGTGATGCGCGGCGGTCCTGGTCTGGGAAATATCGCCCCCGAACAGAGCGACTATTTCGCCACCGTAAAAGGAGGAGGGCACGGCAACTATCGCAATTTCGTTCTGGCGCCGGCTTCGGTCCAGGAGATGGCTGAGCTCACCATGCTGGCCTTTGAGCTGGCGGACAAATATCGCAATCCCGCCATCGTGCTGGCCGATGGCTTCGTTGGGCAGATGATGGAATCGCTGGACCTGGAGTTCCAGGAGGCGATAGTTCCGGAGAAGCCCTGGGCGGTGAAGGGAACTCCAGAGACGCGTCAGAATCTGGTCTCCTCAATCTACCTGGAAGCTGACGACCTGGAAGAGCACCAGCGCCGCATGGAAGCAAAATATATCCGGGCGCAGCAATCCGAGACCCGGTTTGAACAGTATGAGGCCGATGACGCAGAACTGCTGCTGGTCGGGTATGGCATCGTGTCGCGGGTTCTGCGCTCCGCCGTGGAGCGGGCACGCAAGCAAGGCTGGAAGGTGGGACTCTTCCGTCCGATTACGTTGTGGCCGTATCCCTCGAAGGAACTGGCAAGCACAGCTTCCGGAGCGGAGAACCTTCTGGTGGTTGAATTGAGCAACGGCCAGATGCTCGAGGACGTGCAACTGGCGGTGGGAAGCAACAAGCCGGTGGCGTTTTATGGCCGGGTCGGAGGCAACGTGCCATCGGTGGAAGAGATACTGGAACAAATTGAAAAGCAGATTTCCGTACGTGTGTGACTGGCAGGCACCCTATGGATACAGTCATGGAAGGCGAAGCGCTAAAGATCACGGACAAGAGCACAAGCGGTCCGACGGAACAACCTGCCGGCAGCAATGATTACGAGGTCATCCACTCCAAATCGCCGGTGTTCTACGACCTCTACGAGCGTAAGTCAGAATTAAAGCACCAGACACACTACTGCCCAGGCTGCGGCCATGGTGTCGCACATAAGCTGATTGCCGAGGCCATTCAAGAGTTGGGCCTGCAGGACAAGACCATCTTCGTCAGCCCGGTGGGCTGTTCGGTGTTTGCCTACTACTATTTTGATGTCGGAAATGTGCAGGTAGCTCACGGACGCGCTCCCGCGGCGGCAACAGGATTGAAGCGAGCCTGCCCCGAAAAACTGGTCATCGCGTACCAGGGAGACGGTGACCTGGCCGCGATCGGGACGGCTGAGATCATCCATGCCGCAAACCGGGGCGAGAAGATCACAGTCTTCTTCGTGAACAATGCCATTTATGGCATGACCGGGGGCCAGATGGCTCCCACCACGCTGGTGGGACAGAAAAGCACAACTTCGCCCTGGGGACGCCGACCGGCAAACGAGGGCTTCCCCTTGCACGTGTCGGAAATGTTATCCACTCTGGAGGCTCCCGTTTATATCGAGCGTGTGGCGCTTTCAGACAACAAGAACATCATGCGAGCGCGGCGCGCGATTCGCAAGGCGCTCGAAAACCAGCGCGACAATTTAGGCTTTTCTCTTGTAGAGATTCTTTCGCCTTGCCCGACGATCTGGGGAAAAGACCCCGTGGATGCGCGCCGTTGGGTGGCGGAACAAATGATTCCCTCGTTTCCGCTGAATGTTTTTCGGGACCGGAAGCTGGAGGTACCCAACGGCTCGGCTCCCCCACAGCGGTCCGTCTCAGAGGTCCTCGAGATCCCCAGGGAAGAAGTACCTGTCCTGCCGGCGCTGCACCCACATGGATTCGAGCACCTGGGTATCAAGCTGGCCGGCTTTGGCGGACAAGGCGTGCTCCTGCTCGGACAGTTACTGGCCGAGATGGGCATGCGTGAAGGGCTGGAAGTCAGCTGGCTGCCTTCCTATGGGCCGGAGATGCGCTCCGGCAGCGCCCATTGTCATTTATGCCTGTCGACCCATCGTATTGGCTCGCCTCTGGTCTCGCGCCCCCAGGTGCTGGTGGCGATGAGTGAGATTGCGCTACGCAAGTTCGCGCCGCAGGTGGCTCCGGAGGGACTCATTCTTTACTCCGGGGAGAAATTGCCGGAGGACCTGGCCGCTCCCACCGCGAATGTAATCTGCGTTCCCGCCTCGCGGATCGCAGACAAGCTCGGCTCCGCCAAGGCCACAAACATTGTGATGCTGGGAGCGATGTTGGCTGAGAGAAACTGCCTGAGCCGTGAATCAGCTCTGAAAGTTCTTGAAGCCAAGGTCAAGAACTGCGCCTTGCTTGAAATCGACCGCCAAGCCCTCGCCGCCGGCTGGGAGTTCGTCAGCCACCAAGCCTATGCCGGGGCAGTCGCGCAGGCGGACGGCTTCGCCTATTGAGGGTACGCGGCTGTCCCGCGGGACCTCGCCCGACGTTAATCTGTTGTGATCCGCGTCACCAGAGATCGTGATAAGGCACACTGCCATCCTGGTTGGAAACTCTTAATCTTGTCAGTGCGGGTCGGCAAGTACGATCTGGAAAAACTCCGTTCTCAACCCGCGGCCTGTCGTCAGGGGGATTTCAGATGGCTCAAGACAGCCTTACCATCACCGACAATCGCACACAGAAAAACTATACGCTGCCCATCGAAGACGGCACGATCCGGGCCATGGACCTGCGGCACATCAAGATCAGTCCTGAAGACTTCGGAATCATGAGCTATGATCCGGCCTTCATGAACACGGCTTCATGCCGTAGCACGATCACGTTCATTGATGGTGACCGCGGCATCCTGCGTTACAGGGGCTATCCCATCGAGGTCCTGGCTGAACACTGCAGCTTCCTTGAGGTTGCCTACCTGTTGTTGTTTGGCGACCTGCCCGCCCAGCTAGAGCTGAAGCTTTGGGTCGATCAAATCACCCATCATACGATGCTGCATGAAACCACCAAGAAGTTCATGGAGGGTTTTCGTTACAACGCTCATCCCATGGCCATGTTGGTGAGCACCGTGGCTGCTTTGGCGACGGTTTACCCGGAAGCGAGGGACATCCACGATCCGGCCAACCGCCTGCTGCAGGTAAAGCGGCTGGTGGCGAAGCTGCCCACCATGGCTGCCATGGCGTACCGGCACAGTCTGGGCTTTCCGTATGTGTACCCGGACAACGATCTGAGCTATGTCGAGAACTTCCTGAACATGCTGTGGAAGATGGTGGAACCAAAGTACGTGGCAAATCCCATACTGGCACGGGCCCTGGACATTCTGTTTATCCTGCATGCCGATCATGAGCAAAACTGTAGCGCCAATGCGATGCGGTGTGTGGGCAGTTCGCATGCCGACCCTTATCTCTCCACCGCGGCGGCCGCCGCCGCCTTGGCCGGACCGCTGCACGGAGGCGCCAACGAAGAAGTACTGAAAATGCTGGATGAGATTGGCTCCAAGAACAACGTGCCGGCTTACATCAAGCAGATCAAAGATGGACATGGGAAGTTGATGGGATTCGGGCATCGGATTTACAAGAACTACGATCCCCGGGCCAAGGTCATCAAATGGGCCGCCGAGCAGGTGTTCGGAGTAACCGGCCGCAATCCCAAGTTGGACATTGCGCTTGAGCTGGAGCGGATTGCGTTGGAGGACGATTACTTTATCAAGCACAAACTGTATCCCAACGTGGATTTTTACTCTGGCATCATCTACCAGGCCATGGGGTTCAAGCCGGAAATGTTTACTGTGCTGTTTGCCATTCCGCGGACGGTCGGGTGGCTAGCGCAGTGGCAGGAGATGCTGAACGACCCAGAACAGAAGATTGCGCGTCCGCGGCAGATCTGGACCGGGCACGAAGTGCGTGAATTCATTCCGCTGGCAGAACGCAATGCCCTGGCCGTGCCTCGCTAGGGAAACGAAGCGGAACGCTGAGTAGAACGCGCGGCCAAGGAGAATTTTATGTCGTTCACCAGGGAGCAAGTACTCGACTATCATTGCGGAGCGCGTCCGGGAAAGATCGAAGTCACCCCGACCAAGCCTTGTCGCACCCAACGCGATCTCAGCCTGGCCTACACTCCCGGGGTGGCTGTGCCTTGCCTGGAGATCAGGCAGAACCCGCACGACGCTTTCAAGTACACCGGCCGGGGCAATCTCGTGGCCGTCGTCACCAATGGCACCGCGGTGCTCGGCCTGGGCGATATCGGACCTCTCGCGGGCAAACCGGTGATGGAAGGCAAGGCCGTGCTCTTCAAGCGCTTTGCCGATGTGGACGTCTTTGACATTGAACTGGATACGCGCGATCCCGACGAAATCATCAAGGTCTGCCAACTGCTGGAGCCCACCTTCGGCGGCATCAACCTGGAGGACATTAAGGCGCCGGAGTGCTTCTACATCGAAGAAATGCTGCGCCAGACCATGAGGATCCCGGTGTTTCACGATGATCAACATGGCACAGCCATCATCTCCGGAGCGGCGCTGCTGAACGCTCTTGAAGTTGTGGGCAAAGACATCCAGCAAGTGCGGGTGGTGTTTAACGGCGCCGGCGCGGCGGGCATTGCCTGTGCTGAGCACTATGTCCGCCTGGGCGTGACGCGCGACAACATTATCCTGTGTGACACCAAGGGAGTGATTTACAAAGGCCGCGAAGAAGGCATGAACCGCCATAAGGACCGCTTCGCGCTTGAGACCGAGCTGCGTACGCTGCCCGAGGCGATGAAGGATGCTGACGTGTTTGTGGGCTGCTCCGTGAAAGGCGCAGTCACGCCGGACATGGTGCAATCCATGGCAGCGCGGGCCATCGTTTTCGCCATGGCAAACCCTGACCCGGAGATATCCTACGAAGAAGTAAAAGCCTGCCGGAATGATGTCATCGTGGCCACGGGACGTTCCGACTATCCCAACCAGGTCAACAACGTGCTTGGCTTCCCATCCATCTTCCGCGGCGCGTTAGACGTGCGGGCCACGGCCATCAATGAAGAGATGAAGCTTGCCGCGACGCGCGCCCTGGCTGCCCTTGCGAAAGAGGATGTACCCGACTCGGTCTGCCGTGCTTACGGCGTGGAGCGCCTGAAGTTTGGTCCGGATTACCTGATTCCCAAGCCTTTCGATCCACGCGTGCTGGTGTGGGAGGCCTCGGCGGTGGCCGAGGCCGCCATGCGCAGTGGAGTGGCACAGGAGCCGGTGAACATCGAGACATACCGCGAACAACTGGAGAACCGACTGGGAAAAGCCCATGAAGTAGCGCGCATGATGATCCACAAAGCTCAGGCCAAACCCAAGCAGGTGGTTTTTCCCGAGGGAGATAATGACAGGATCCTGCGCGCCGCGCATTGCCTGCTGGATGAAGGAATCGCAATTCCGGTGCTGCTGGGCGACCCGGCAGTAATCCACTCTCGTGCAGCAGGGTTGGGACTGGCCCTGGGAGATGTGAGGATCATAGATCCAGCAGGGTCGTCAATGCGCGAAGACTATGTCCAGGAACTCTACCGTTTGCGGCAACGGCGGGGTGTCACTCTCGCCGAAGCACCCACCCTGCTCAAGGACCGCAACGTTTTCGCCTCCATGATGGTGCACATGGGAGACGTCGATGCACTGGTGGCGGGAGTTACGCAGCACTTCCCGAACACCATCCGTCCTGCGCTACAAATTGTGCGCGTGCGCGAGGGCCTGCACCGGATTTCTGGCTGTTACCCCATCGTGACTCGCACCGGCAGCCTGTACTTCCTGGCCGATACCAGCGTAAACATCGAGCCCACCGCCGAGGACCTGGTGGAAATCGCCTTGTGCACGGCGGAAACTGCACGCCGCTTTGAGGTGGTGCCACGGGTGGCCATGCTTTCGTTTTCCAGCTTCGGCGGCACCAAACATCCCTCGTCTGACAAGGTTCGCAAGGCAGTGGAGTTATTGCACATAGCCGATCCCACGCTGGTGGTGGACGGCGAAATCATGGCCGACGTCGCTGTATCACCCGCCATGCTGGAGCAGATGTACCCCTTCAGTTCGCTGAAGGGTGGGGCCAACGTGCTGATCTTTCCCGATCTCAACTCGGCCAACATCGCCTGCAAGCTGTTGTCGAAGATCGGCGGTGCCGAAACCCTCGGTCCCGTTCTTATGGGTATGAGCAAGCCGGTTCACTTAGTGCAATACGGGGCTGAGGTCGAGGAGATTGTGAGCGCCGCCGCGATCGCAGTTGTGGACGCACAGGAAATGGAAGTGTCATGCTCAGGGCTGGGTGCGGCGATCGCAGTGAGCAAATGAAGTGAGTAGCACCCGCCCGGCTGGACCGGGCCCTGGCCACTCGATGCGCGACCTGCGAAAATTCACTGGCGAGCTTTGCTCGCCTGCCCGAACGAGCGCGTCCGAGCCTACGTGGGCGTGGATTAGCCTGACTCGCTGGTCATGATGAAGAGCGGTTTCATCTCAAAGCTCTTGTAGTGTGGGCGCAGCCGTTCGATGTTGTAGTGCTCTTTTACGTTCACCACTTTTTTTGAGGCGATCACCGCGTCGACTGGCATATTGTCATAACGGCCATTCTTCAGAACCACGAGCCGCCCATGGATCTTACCGAGAAGCAGGTCGAGGGCCAGATTTCCGTAAGCCATGGGCACAATCGAGTCAATGGCATCGGGATCGCCGCAACGGACAAGATAGCCCAGCTTCTGATTGACTATGTCAATCGCCTTGCCTCCGTTGTATTTGGGAGATAGCTCTTTCAGCTTCTCGGAGACCAGGTCGCCGATACCACCTAGCTTCTTGTGACCGAAAGCATCGGTGGTTTCGCGCTCGAATACCATCTCCCCGCCTTCAAACATCGCTCCCTCGGAGACCAGCACCACGGAATAACGGCTGGGATTCTTGCGGCGGTCGTAAGCCATTAACTCTGCCAGGCGCTCAATGTCGAACTTGTGTTCTGGAATCACGCAACGATTGGCCGCGCCAGCCATGGTAGGAAGCATGGCGGTGAAGCCGGCATACCTGCCAAAGACTTCGAGCACGAGAAAGCGCTCATGCGAGCCGGCGGAGGTGCGCAAGCTATTGGCCATGGCAATGGTGCGGGTCACACAGGTGCTAAAGCCGATGCAGTAGTCCGTTCCCGGCACGTCGTTGTCCATGGTCTTGGGAATCGCGACTACCTTGACCCCTTCCTGATATAGGCGCACGGCATAGCTCAGGGTGTCATCCCCGCCGATCGGGATCAGGTAGTCGATGCCAAGCCAGGCTAGATTCTTCAGAACTTCGGGGGTCAGGTCGTTCTGCTCGGCTTTGTAGGTGTCCTGCAAATGCGGTGGAACACTGGATTTTTTTACTTTGCTGGGATTGGTGCGTGCGGTATGCAGGAAGGTCCCACCGGTGCGTCCGGCTCGATTTACCAGCTCCTCAGACAGGGGCTGAAAGTTGTCACTGTTGTCATAGTCCTTCTCGCGCACGATTTCGACCAGGCCGGCCCATCCGCGCCGCAGACCCACCACTTCATAACCTTCCCGAATTGCGCGAATGGTTAGGGCCCGGATAGCCGGGTTGAGGCCGGGCACATCGCCGCCGCCGGTCAGGATTCCAATCACTCCTTTTCGTACATTCACGTTCGCCACGTTCCACCTGCCTCATTTGACAGCAACCACATTACTACTAAATCAGGCTCCCCGGTCCAGCCAGTGCGCTGGATCACATCGCGATGTGATCTTCGTCGGCCCGGTTGTGGTGGTGACACGGCCTCAGGACCGCCCGGGAAAGTCTCATCATTATGCGGGGAACCTGGGGCGGCGTACCTGAATCTGAGAGGATGGAATGTTTCCTGACGGTGAAGTTGCATTTTCCGCAAGAAAAAACCCCGCCCAAGCAGAGCTTGGACGGGGCATCCGCGAGGATCGTTCTTAGTCTCCCGAGGGCAGGAGCGACTCCTCCTGGGTCGGGAAGATCTCATGCACGAAGCTCGTGGACGGGCACTCGCCCAGAATCGGCTGGCAGGCCGCATCCGGACCATGTTTCGGGTGCACAAGGGGTTTCGTGTCCGCGAACTGTTCCTGCTCGGTGGAGCCCTTCAGCGCCGTGGTCGAGGACAGGCCACCGGCGATCACCTGCGTGAGAGCGTCGAAGTATCCCGTGCCCACGAAGCGCTGGTGCTTCACGGCCTGGTACCCGTATTCCGTTTCCCGGCTGAATTCCTTTTCCTGCAGCCGGGAATACGCGGTCATACCGCTATCTTTGTAGCCGCGCGCCAGTTCGAACATGCTCAGGTTCAGGGCATGGAATCCGGCTAGGGTGACAAACTGGAACTGGTATCCCATCTTGGCCAACTCTGGCTGGAAACTGGCGATAGTGGCATCGTCGAGCTTCTTCTTCCAGTTGAACGAAGGCGAACAGTTGTAAGCCAGCAGTTTGCCAGGATACTTGGCATGGATCGCTTCCGCGAAGCGGCGCGCTTCTTCCACGTTCGGCTCCGAAGTTTCACACCAGATCAAGTCGGCATAGGGAGCATAGGCGAGGCCGCGGGCAATGGCGGACTCGATGCCGCCGCGAATGTGGAAGAAGCCTTCTGATGTTCTCTCCCCGGTGACGAAGCCGCGGTCACGCGGGTCGATATCGCTGGTGAGCAGGTAGGCGCTGTTGGCGTCGGTGCGGGCCATGATGAGAGTCGGCACGCCGAGCACGTCGGCGGCCAGGCGTGCCGCGACCAGCTTTTGGACGGCTTCCGAGGTCGGCACCAGGACCTTCCCGCCCAGGTGGCCGCATTTCTTCGCGGAAGAAAGCTGATCTTCAAAATGGACACAGGCGGCGCCAGCCTCGATCATCGCTTTCATCAATTCAAAAGCATTCAGGGCGCCGCCGAAGCCGGCTTCGGCGTCGGCCACGATGGGGGCCATCCAGTGCACGCCGTTCTTGCCGTCCATGTGATGGATCTGGTCGGCGCGCAGCAGTGCGTTGTTGATGCGCCGGATCACGTTGGGCACGCTGTCCGCCGGATACAGACTCTGGTCGGGATACATGTGGCCGGAGTTATTCGCATCCGCTGCGACTTGCCAGCCGCTGAGGTAAATCGCCTTCAGCCCGGCCTGCACCTGCTGTACCGCCTGGTTGCCGGTGAGGGCGCCGAGGGCAGGCACGTACTCTTCGTGGTGCAATAGCCACCACAGCCGCTCCGCGCCCTGGCGCGCCAGCGTGTGCTCGACCTGGAAGGAGCCTCTTAACTTCTCCACCTGCTGGCTGGAGTAGGGACGCTTGGTGCCCTTCCAGCGGCTGTCGGTGTGCCAGTACTTTGTCATTTCCGTTGCGTTCAGAGTGTGCATGGTTGCGGTGTCCTGTCCGGCGTGCCGGTTCAATGGGAAGTAAACCGCATTCGCGCCCACGCCACAAACCCGGTGGTCCGCATTGACCATATAGTCCGCTTCGGACTAGTCGGCCGGAGGGCGCGCGGCGCGACCATTAAGATGTAGGATATGACAACCACCACAGCCCTCCGCAGTGACGTAGAGATGCAGATTCTTGCTCCAGAAGCGAGCGCCTTCCTGATCAAGCTGGCTCGCGAGTTCGAAGCCCGCCGGCAGCAGCTTCTGGCCCGCCGCCGCGACCGCCAGCAACAGATCGACGCCGGCCAGTTCCCCGACTTCCTCCCCGAAACTGCCCACATCCGCCAGGCGGAATGGACGGTTGCGCCTATTCCGCACGATCTGCTCGACCGCCGGGTGGAGATCACGGGCCCGGTGGACCGCAAGATGATCATCAATGCACTGAACTCCGGCGCCAATGTCTTCATGGCGGATTTTGAGGATTCCAATTCACCCACCTGGCAGAACAATCTTGAAGGGCAGTTCAATCTGCGGGACGCGGTCGAGGGCACCATCAGTTACGTCAGCCCGGAAGGGAAGTGCTACAACCTCAATTCCAAGGTAGCAACGTTGCTGGTGCGGCCCCGGGGGTGGCATCTAGTGGAAAGGCATTTCGAGGTGGGTGGCGCGCCCATCTCCGCCTCTCTGTTTGATTTCGGTCTTTACTTCTTTCATAACGCGCAGCGTCTTATCCGCAAAGGAACCGGCCCCTATTTCTATCTCCCCAAGATGGAAAGCCATCTCGAAGCCCGGCTGTGGAATGACGTCTTCTGCTTCGGCCAGGATGAACTCGGCATTCCCCGCGGCACTATCCGAGCCACTGTCTTGATCGAGACGATTCTTGCCGCTTTTGAAATGGACGAAATCCTTTATGAGCTGCGGCAACACTCTTCCGGCCTGAACTGCGGCCGCTGGGACTACATTTTCAGCTTCATCAAGAAATTTCGGAACCACCCGGAGTTCGTGCTGCCCGACCGGTCGTTGGTCACAATGGAAAAGCATTTCCTGAGGTCTTATGTGGACCTGTTGATCCGGACCTGCCACCGCCGCGGCATACACGCCATGGGCGGAATGGCGGCACAGATTCCCATCAAGAACGATCCTGCGGCCAACGAAAAGGCGCTCGACAAGGTGCGGCAGGACAAGCTGCGTGAGGTCCGTGCCGGACACGACGGCACCTGGGTGGCGCATCCCGGACTCGTGCCGGTCGCCAAAGAAATCTTTGACGCACACATGAAGGATGCCAACCAGATTGGCTGCCGCCGCGAAGACGTGCGCGTCACCGCCAAAGACCTTCTCGCCGTCCCGGAAGGCCAGATCACCGAGGAAGGCCTGCGCTGGAACATTGACGTGGGCTTGCAGTATCTGGAGTCGTGGCTGCGCGGGTCGGGTTGCGTTCCCATCTACAACCTGATGGAAGACGCTGCCACCGCCGAAATTTGCCGCGCCCAGGTATGGCAATGGGTGCGCCACCGAGCCACGCTCAGCGATGGCCGTCCAGTGACGCAAGAAATGGTACGTCAGGCGATTGCGGAGCAGAAAAACAAGCTGAAGGGCAGCCGCATGGCAGAAGCGGCCGAGATCTACCAGCACATGATGACCAGCCCGGATTTCGCGGACTTCCTGACGTTGGTGGCTTATGATTACATCGACTAGGAATAGGCAGAACGCCGGCCTGCAAGATGAGCCCCAACTCCACCGAGATCACGGATGAGTTTTTAGCGCAGCTCAAGGAGGACCTGGTGTGCCGCCGCGTGGGACGCGGCCTGGCCCGCCTGGAAGAGCGCCGCGTTCTGCTGACCTCGTTCGATCCAGGACAGAAAAACGCCGCCGCATTTGCCGGCTATCTGGCGCAGTGGGTGGACGTCGGCTACCAGCGTCCCGGACTGGTCAGGGAGATTGTCGCCCGTTTCTCCAAAGCTGTGCGCGCCCGCCTGCCTCTGCATGACTACCTGTATTTGCGGATGGCGGAGGGCATGGTGGCCATGGCCGAAGAGTCAAAGGATGAGGCCCTGCGGCACTGTGATTTTGTCCTGAGTCTGGCACCGGAGACCGACGACAAAGAACTCCTGGCTGTCGCCAATTTCTGGAAGGGCCGCTGCCTGCGCATGAAAGGAGAGTACGACCAGGCACTTGCATTTGCGGTGAAGGGCAGGGAGCTTGCCTCCGATCTCGGCCATGAGCCGATGGCCGCGGTCATGCGCGTGCTGGAGAGCTGGCTCTTTTTTCAGAAGGGAGACGCGAAGCTGGCCATTGACATCCTGCAGGAGGCCGAAGTCATCCTCAGCCAGACCGATGATTTCCTTACCCTGGGCAACATTCATTCCTCGTATGGCCGGATCGCGCGCCGCCAAGGACGCTACCAGCACGCCATCGACAGTTTTGCCCGGGCCATCGCGCAGTACAAGAAGCGGGATCCGCTGCATCGCAACGTGGCGCGATCACTGAACAACATGGCGTACGTCAAGCGTCTCATCGCCCTGCAATTGCGACGTAAGATTGACGCCGACGCGGCCCGCCGCCGTAAGGCCGCTACCCGCGGTCGCGCGGGCAACGGCCAGGGCAAGCCGCAGTATCGCGGCCGCTTTGAGCAACTCCGCCAGGAGGCTCTGGCCGAACTCGCCGAAGCTGCCGCCATCTACGAGCAGTATGAAAACCACCACGGCCTGGGCAGCGTGCACCTGAACTACGCCTATCTCCATTTGGATAACGGCGATCTCGAACATGCAGAGTCGGCGGCGAAGACCGCTTTTCGCCTGGGCGAAGAAAAGCGTGACCACATCCTGATGGCGCGGGCGCGCCTGCTGCTGTGCATGATCGAAAACGCCCTGGTGGAGGAGGGAATCGGTGAGAGCACCGAACCCGGCAATCACGCCCGCCTGGCCCAGGATTTCGCTCACGAAGCCATCGAGCTGGCCAGACACACTCAGAACCGGCGTCTGCTGGCCCATACCCACGTTTGGCAGGGTCTGACCTACTGCAACCGTTTCTTTGACGATCCGGATGCTGCACGGCAATGCTATGACCAAGCCGTTACTCTCACCAAGGGCGACCACACCGACAGTGCCTGGGACGACCTGCAAACGCTGAAGGCCAAAGTCTTGCGGGGCGGCAGCGTGAATCCCACTTTGCGCGCTTGGTCGCAGGGCTCGGTTGGGGACAAGACTTTCCAGCAGATTAGTGAGGAATTCGCCGAACTGATCATTCCCAAAGTCTGGGAACGCGAAGGCCGCAAGGTTTCCCGGGTGGCGGCACGCCTCTCTGTATCTCCGAAGAAAGTCCGGCGCATCCTGAGCCGTGTGGGACGGAGAAAGCCGCGAGGAGAGTAGGCGTCCTCCCCCAGGCTGGGGAGGAGCCATGATGCCAGAGACACTAAGAGTGTGAATTCCGGCCGACCCTACATCTATATCGGATTGTGGGCCGCGTCCGGCGCCTGCGGTTATTTGGACTGCAGAGTCTTGATATAGGCGACCAGGTTCGCAACCCGCTGGTCCACTTCACTTTCGTGGCCCCCACTGACTGACCTGAACAGTTTGCCCCAGACCGGCATTTCCTTGCTGCCATGTGCCGCCACCTGGGCATCGCCGCGAATGGCAGAGCCGACCTTGAGTGCGGGATATGTTCCTCCGTTGTTCTTGCTCAATACTGTGAGGTCGGCGGGTGGGGTCTTCAGAGCGTCGGCCGCGGGACCATTGCCTTTCCCTTCCGTGCCATGGCACACGGCGCAATAGTTGACGTACATCTCTTTGCCTGAAACGGGCGACGTCTTGCGCATGGGCACGTGCTGGATGGTTTTTGAGGGCTGTTCCTGCGCTCCGGATGTGAGCACGAAGGCGGCCACAACCATCAGCATCCGGATGAGTCTTCGCACGAGCATAGTTTTCTCCTTGCACGACATGACGTGCAGTGAATCGCAGTTTCTTTTCGACTTCGAAAGCGGCAACGATTGTATACCCGGCAGGCAAGTTCGTCACATTGATGGTTTGCCCGATTCCGATGCTGGCTTGTTCTCTCTGGCAAGGAGAATTCGATTCTCCCCTGCCCCGGCCATCAAGTCATATGTGCAGCGTCGCAGGCGGAAACGCGCTTTTGACCATGGCCTTGCGGCGGGAGTAAGGTTATCGCGAAAGCCATCCATGAGAATCGAATCCCGTTCCCGAACCTTTTACCGTGGCGATGGGCGCCAGCGCAACGGGTCAAATCCGTGTTGTCCCCACATAGGCCGCTTTTTGGGAAAATGCGGGGCATCTCAAAACGCGGTGATCACAGGCACTCCACGATCGCCCTCTTCATAGGATAGGTCCGTATGTCCCAAATGCGGAAAGACATTTTTACCGACCGCTGGGTCATCGTGGGGCAGAACGACGCCGTGCGGCCCGGAGACTTTCACTTCGAGAAATTCACGAGCGGCCCGGGCTTCTGTCCATTTTGTGAGGGCAACGAGGCCGCAACTCCACCCGAAGTCTTTGCCATCCGAAATCGTGGGTCTGCTGCAAACGGTCCAGGATGGTCGGTTCGAGTGGTGCCCAATTCCCAACCGCGGCTGCGGATCGAAGGCGGACTGGGACGGCGGGCCGAGGGCTTACACGACCTGATGAACGGAGTGGGCGCGCACGAGATCATTGCGGAGACGGCGCGCCATGAACGTAGCCTGCATGAACTGGAAATTGAAGAAATTTCCGGCGTTCTCAGAGCCTACATCGCCCGCATCGTCGATCTTGAAGGCGACCAGCGTGTGCGCTATGTGTCGATCTTCAAGAATTACGGTGTTGGAGCAGGTGCGCACAGCATTACTCATTCCATCTCGCAGCTGATGGCTCTCCCGGTAACGCCACGAGCAATCAAGACGAAACTCATGATCGCTCGTGACTACTTTGCTCTTAAGGAACGCTGCATATACTGCGACGTGCTCCAGCAGGAGTTAAAGGCAGGGAAGCGGCTGATTGCCGAAAATCAGGATTTCCTCGCATTTGCTCCTTTTGCGTCGCGCTTTCCCTTCGAGACCTGCGTGCTCCCAAAATTTCATAGCAGCACATTCGGCCGGATGGGTGCAGCCCAGATTGAAAACCTGGCTCGAATCCTGCGCGATGTACTGCAGAAACTGGAGCAGCGCATGGACGGGCCGCCCTACAACCTATCCCTCCACGACCGCCCCTTTCCTCGTCGAAGAGAGGGCTATTGGAAGACAATCGAGGATGACTTCCATTGGCACATAGAGATCTTGCCCCAGATTGTTCAAGTTACTGGGTTCGAGTGGGCTTCCGGATTCTTCTATAATCCGGTTCCACCGGAAGTGGCTGCACGCTATCTTTCGCTTGTTTCTTCTGCCTGACCTTAGGGACCGCGTCAAAACCTGCCCAACCCGGGACTCTGCCCCGGGGCATGATAGTTTGTATCCAATTCCTCACGAAGATCCCCGGTTTATCAGCCATTCCGCTGGTTGTAGCCAGTGAGCTCAATCACATCTCTGGGTGACGAAGAGCACCGCAGTTTCTACAGGAACAGCACAGTATCAAGGTGTGCAGGGGGAAGTCCGGGACCTTCCCAGGAGCAGAGCTCCCGGGGGGGAGGTATTTATGACAACATCAATTCTTCTCGTGATCGCCGTGGTGGCTGTGATAGTCGGCCTGTTTCTTTCCCGCATCATTCCGGCGGTGCAGGCCTATTTCACCTACCGTGGCAAGCGCGTCATTACCTGCCCGGAGACGCTCACCAAAGAAGCCGTGGATGTGGCAGCGAGGAAAGCGGCCACCTGGGCCTTTGTCGGTGAACCGGTCCTTCGCCTGGATCAATGCTCGCGTTGGCCGGAGCGACAGGACTGCGGTCAGGAGTGCCTGGAGCAGATTGAGGCCGATCCGCAGAACTGCCTGGTCTGGAACATGGTGTCCAATTGGTATGAAGGACAAGAGTGTGTGTATTGCCACAAGCGCTTTGAACGGCTGCACCATCTAGATCATGTCCCGGCCCTCATGGGACCTGATCACAAGACCAAAGAGTGGAATCAGTTTCGACCCGAGCAGCTTCCAGAATTGTTTTCGACCTATAAACCTGTCTGCTGGAGTTGCCATGTTACGAAGACGTTCCGACAGGAACACCCGGAACTGGTGGTGGAACGCAAGCGGTAAGCAGC
Organism: Terriglobia bacterium; assembly: GCA_963803605.1. Lineage (GTDB taxonomy): Bacteria > Acidobacteriota > Terriglobia > Terriglobales > Acidobacteriaceae > JAIQFF01. The sequence continues at coordinate 60,194 of CAWDNG010000010.1, read as the reverse complement.
GTTTGGAGCAAGAACTCAGAACAAGGAGGTAATCTCCCATGTTTGAACAGGAACTCGAGATGGAAGAACGGGAAGCTTCCTCTGTCCCTTTACTGTTGATCGTGGCCCTCATCCTAGGGATCGTCGGTATCACCGGGTACTACGTTTGGCAGTACAGACAGGTGCTTTCGCCGGAAGAGGCTGCCTTGGTGATCAACGCAGTTGAGGGACAAAAAGCGGCCACGATTCATGTTCATGTTGGCCAAGTGACCGCCAGCGTGGATGTCAAGCCGCGGGATCCAAATTACCGTCTGCTGGAGAAGGCTGGTTTCCTGAAATTGGGGAAAGACCAGGGCCGTACTACTCCGGTGACGCTCACCCCCATGGGTGAACAGCAATTGCAGCAGATCACGGGCGTAGTGAAGACGAATGAGAAGGACGGCACCGAAAGCTATACAGTGCCAATTGCCGGCCGCAAGCTGGTGGAGATCTCCAGCATCACCATGACCGATCCGGGCCACGCGACCGTAGACTTTACCTGGAAGTGGGAGCCGAATCAGTTAGGTGAGGTTTTTGAAGCGTCCGGCCCGCTGGTCAAGAGCTTCAATACCTGGGAGCGTGGGGCCCTGATTGACAAGTACGGCGCCAACTTTTATCGCGGCGATCCGACCAGGACTACATTGGTTTTGGCGAAGGTTGGAAAGCACTGGGAAATTGCGGCAGAGTGATATCTGTGCACGAGGGCGCCGATCACCGATCCAGAACAGAGCCAATCCGTGCCAGGTCTATAGGGGACAGGAACGACGGCAATTTCTTACTATTGAAGATCGCCTGAAATGTGGCACGCAACCGGGGTGAGCCGATAGGGCAGCGCTTGAATCGCCGTAGCCGACAAATAACACAGAGGTGGCGCAACCTGGTCGCTGCACTGCCGCGTTTCCACAAAGAAGCCTTCATTCCACCGCTTTCTGCGGACTTCGCTCGGGCTGTGCCATCCACATTTGATCTGAGCGGCGGCGGGAAACCTTTCACAAGGGCGTAGAGAAGGACAAACGAGTCACCCTCCGGCATTCTATCCTGACAGTCTTTCTAGACAGTCTTTCTCTGTAGTACCAGAAGACTCCTTGCTTCATGTGACCCGCAACAATTGCTGGCGCGGGGCTTGTGATTGCCATCACGAAAAGAAGTGACCTCAAACACCGCGCGAAAGCAGCACAGGATAGAGAATCGGACTGAGGTAAGGTGTCCATTTGGAGGCCATCATGCCAACCGCAACGGGGGTCCGAGAGCCCCAAACTGAGAAGGTCAGGGAAGAGGTAAGAGTTCCGCAAAAACAGGGGACAGGGAAAATTCCTGGCCCGCCATACCAGCGGCCACTGTTTGCGGATAGCCTTTTGGATGCAGGCGATCAGGAAAGAAAGCGACGCAAATTTGCGGCGGTGGTCTCGTTCACGGTTCAGTGCCTGGTGATCAGCATTCTGATCGTCGTGCCTCTCATGTTCACCGACGTGCTGCCGAAGCAGCAGTTGCTGACCTACCTGCTGGCCCCGCCGCCTCCTCCCCCCCGCCTGCAGCGCAGGCGGTAGCCAAAGTCGTGCGGCAGATCCAGAGTGAGTTGTTGAACGGTCAGTTACGCACTCCCACCCGGATACCTGAGAAGGTGCAGATGATCCGTGAAGAGGAAGCGCCTCCACCCTTGTCCGACGGCGGCGTTGTGGGAGGAGTGGCAGGAGGTATCCCGGGTGGACAACTGGGCGGGGTAATTGGTGGCATTGTTAACCAAACTTCGATTTTGGCCGCAGTGCCGAAGCTTGTTGCATTACCGCCCAAACGAGTGCGTGTGTCGCAGGGTATCACCAGGGGGTTGCTAATTCAGAAGATAGAACCCACCTATCCGCCAATAGCGCGGCAAGCCCGAGTGCAAGGCGAAGTCATATTAAAGGCAATTATTAGTAAGGAAGGCGAGATCAAAGAGCTTGAGCTTGTCAGCGGCCATCCCATGTTGGCGCCAGCTGCAATCGAGGCAGTCCGGCGATGGCGTTACCGGCCGTTCTTGTTGAGCGGAGAGCCCATAGAAGTAGAAACGCTGGTTACGGTCATATTTCGTATCTCCTAAGGGCGTGCCATGGTCTGTTTCGGCGGACTGCTCGGTCTTGAGGAAGGAAGGTTGACCATGGAAGCCCCACAAAAATATCGCGTCGCTGCCTGGTGGAGCTCTGGAAGAACTGGCCTGGCAAAATCCAACTCGGCCCCAAACGTGATTCACTTCACTGCGCCACCGGAGTTTGGCGGCCTCGAAGGCAGATGGACGCCGGAAGACCTGTTGCTGAGCGCGGTCGCAAGTTGCTATACGACTACCTTCCAGGCCCTGGCGGAGCACTCAAGGCTGGAGTATGCCGATTTGGAAGTGGAGGTGGAGGGATCGGTGCGTAAGGCTGACTCTGGCTACTCCTTCAACGAAATTGCGATCCGTCCGAACCTGACTATTTCCAGCGACGAGGACCAGCCGAGAGCGCTCCGCTTGCTGCAGAAAGCCAAGACTGTATGCCTGGTGGCGCGCGCCCTTGCCGTAGAACAGAAATTTCAACCGCGAGTGCAGGTAGGCGAATCGCGAGTGGAATATAGCCAGGCTTTGCCGGCGGTTTGAACTCGCACATGCAAGATAGGAAGTTCGTCTCACACGAAGGTTATGATTTGGAAAACTGACCTTTAACGACGAAGTACAGCGAGGTTATGCAATGATCGAGCAACATGATAAACAGCGGGTCATTTGTCACAAACTTAGAAAGCTCGGCTATGCTAAGGCACGGCACATAAGGCTGTATGGGGAAGACTTCCTTCTGATCTCGGATCCCATTCCCGACGGCGACGGGTTTGCGGTTGAAGGCATCGCTCGCAGGTCCGGAAAATCGAGATATCTGCGCATTCCATTGTCGGTGGTGCATATCCTGAAGCAGGAACTTAAGATCGAATCGGAGCTCGAGCTTGTGGCTTGATCGGGGTTCTTACGCCGGGCCGCTCTCCAGGCAAAACCCCAGCCACTTTCAACGAGGTCTAGATCTACCATAACCGCTCGTCGCGCCACCTCTTACACGGTATCTTCGGCGTCCTCGCGCGCGCCGGCATACTCTCGGGCTGAAGCGGAAGATAGAGTCCGGCAGCAGGGCCGGCGTTTTTCGTAGCCTCCGTCGGTCCGGATCCCAGCAACTTGACAGCTTGTACGATCTCCTGCCGCATGACAGTAACCATAGCGCGCGCCAGCGAAAGCATTTTGATCTGTCATCCCGCGGCCCCGACTGAGGCCATTCTGGGGTCTCAACCTTCCGTCAAGGGGCCATCGGAGTGGTTCACGGGCACACGGTACGCATCGATCCGCTTTTTCAGGCGCCCGATCCTGCGCTGGTTCAAGGCGCCAGCGTGACTTTCGAGCCGGGCGCGCGGACGGCATGGCACGCGCATCCGCTCGGCCAGACTCTCGTTGTCACAGCCGGCTGCGGTTTGGCACAATGCCGGGAAGGCCCGATCGAGGAGATCCGGCTGGGCGATGTAGTCTGGTTTTCGCCGGCGAGAAGCACTGGCACGGGGCTGCGCCGACTACGGGTATGACCCACATCGCCATTCAGGAGAAGAAAGACGGTAAGGTTGTTGAATGGATGGAACCGGTCAGTGAGGAACAATATCGCGCCCGGAAATGAAGGACATTTTAATGAGTAATCAGCCAACGCGAAACGACACTCTAAGAGACAGCCTTTCCCAATCTCGCGAAATCATCATCACGTTGACCGGCAGAAAGTCAGGACGCGCCATCTCAATCCCGGTTTGGTTTGTATTGGAGGACGACAAGCTTTACCTCCTTCCGGTGCAGGGGTCGGACACGCAGTGGTACAAGAACGCGCTCAACCACCCGACGATTGGGATCGAGGCGCGGGGCGCAAAGGTTGAAGTTAAAGTTGTTTTGCTCACCGACGCCACACGGGTTTCGTCCGTGGTCGAGAAATTCCGCGCCAAGTACGGGACCAACGACGTAAAGAAGTACTATTCGAAACTCGACGTTGCAGTCCTGGTTCAAATGCCAGGATAGGCGGTTCAAAAGTCCCGGCGGGCAGCGGCCTCAGTACAGCACTTCTTTTTCACCCTTATCGGAGATCATCTTCTCAAACTGGGCCACGATCTTGTCCCGCCTCGCCATCACGGCCTTCACTTCATCTTTGGAGAGATAGCCTTTGGTTTTTGGCGCTACTTCGTTCGCGTCCAGTGCTTTGAGCTTCTCGAACAACTGCCGGTCGCAACGCACCAGGTCTTTGCTGTTTCTCAACTGCTTATAGGTTCGAAAGGCGCGGCTGAAATCAACCCTCCAAATCTTGAAGTCCTGGCTGATCAGCACGTTGGTGAGATTTGGATCGTCATCGTAAACCAATTGGTCGAAGACCCGTACCTTGTACATCTGATTGTTCCAGGCATCCGGATCGGGAGGCGCTATATTTTGTTTGATGCGGTCCGCTTCATCCATCTTTACCGGCAACCACCAACTCAGCGATCCAGCACTGCCGTGCCATGATCGCTCGACATAGATCGGCACCATGTCATCCAGACCAACCAGTTGAGCCAAGGCATAGGCAGCGATGTTGTACTTGTAGGAATCTACGAAGTTCATTTCCACCCGGCCACTTGCCATCGTCACGTTGGTCTTGTGTTCGTCGATAGCCTGGAAGGAAGCGTCATGGGTCAACGTGCCATCGCTCAGCGTAAGCCGCCAGGGTTGAGTAATGCCTTTGGTGGATTGCTTGCCGCTGACAATCTTTGCAGTGAGGAGGAAAGTCCTGATCTGTTCCTTGGTCAGAGCAGCCTCATCCGCTGCGCTGACGAGGATTGGGGAGATCAAGCATGCCGCTGCCAGGATGACCCTCCACCAGGGTCGACGAAATATATACATGGAAGAACCTCCACGAGCTGGATAACCTTTTCGCCTTCTTGAAATTTCATTCCTTCGCGACCAAAGCCTCGAGACGCAGTTTGGCTGCCCTGGCGGTCTCGCGCAGCAGCGGATCCGAATCGTTCAGGCATCGATTCAATTGATCTTCCAAAGATCGCAGACCAAATGCACCAACGGCGTAGGCGCCGCAAGATCTGAGCCAGGGATCGTTGCTGGCCACCAGGGCCGTGACCGCCTGTTCCTGGTTTTCGATCTTGGAGTGCACCAGCCGTTGTGCGAGATGCGCACGCTCGTGCACCGTGACCTTATTGTCCAGCAGCGGGACCAAAACTTCACGTAACTGAGGCTTCAAGACGTTGTCCAGGAATTCCAGCGCATTGTCGTGAACGGCTACGCTCTTGGATTGCAGACCCAGGTGAGCGCTGTGCACATCAAGATGGGGATACAACAGGCCGAGCACGCGGAAGACCCGCTCCAATTCCTGTTGCATAGACTCGGTCAGGGCGCGGGCCACGGGATCATCGCCTTCAACGGTCCCGAGTTTGTCGAGAATCTGGTAGGAGCGGTAATGTCCGAGGATTTCGGCGGCCAACACCGTCTCCAACATCTGGGTGTCAGTTTCGATCTCAGGGTGGAGGCGTTGCAACTTGTTCAGGGAGCTGATAGTGCGAAAGCGCAAGGCGGTATCGCTTTCCAGAAGGTTTTCCATGAGCACCTGCGCCGCCGCCGGCGTGCCAATCTTCACCATGATGCCGGGGATTTCCCGCCGCACCTCGATGGCCACCGAGGTGTCCGCGAGATGGTCGCGCAACGCCCCAACGATCGAATCCCCGAACTCGCCCAGCGCTTCGGCAGCTTGGGCGCGCAGCTCATGATGCGACAATCGGTCAAGAAGGTCAGGCACCAGCCGCCGCTTGCGCAGTTTTCCCGCGGACTGGATAGCTTCCCGCGCCACCACGGGGTCAGGATCGGCCAGCAGGTTGGAGAGCAGCGGATCAAAACAGTCCGGGAGCTCGCCTAGCAAGCGCGCCGCCTCCGCCCGGTGACGCTGCCGCTCTGGGGCGGCTTCGCCGACCATGTTGGCCAGAATCTGCTGCGCAGCCTCCAGGATCTGAGTCTCGCCCGGCCGCGCCAGAAATGCCACGACCGCAGAACTCACTGAGAAGTCGGCAAAGTCACCCTCGTCTTGCATCAATTCCAGTGGGTCAACGTGGGCATGGTGCGTAAGGTAGAGCAAAGCCTCTGTGCGCACATTGAGGTCCGGGTCTCGCAGCAAGGCTTCAATCTGCGGCCGCACCGTCTTGTCTCCTGTTTCGGAAAGAATGGTGATGGCCTTTTGCCGGACCTGCGGCGAAGAGTGGTACAACAAGCTGCGGATTACCGGGTGTGCGGCCCTTTGCCGCTCCACTTCAAACAGGCTGAGGGCATAAAGGATCTCCTTAGGATCGGAGGCGGAAAGATTGGTCGCCAGCAGCTCTGCGGTCGAACGGTCCAGTACGGAGTGAGAGGCGTGCTCAACGTCCACCCGATGCTGGGAAATACTCTCCTTCAGGGTCGCGACATACTGCCGGCGAGCCACCGCAACCGCCACCAGCCAACCGGTGACAAACAGCAGCGCAATCCAGCTGATTTGGCGTGCCGGCCAATGCAGAGTGGTGGCGAAAATCAGAACCACCAGTCCTGACAAGCCGTCACCGAGCCGCCAGATTACGGTATCGATAAACCATTTGACCTGGAGCTTGATCCGGCTAGGGAGCGGAAGGTAGAGCAATTCAGTGGTGGACTTGTCCAGGGAATAGCGCTGCACCTGGTCGCCAGCCTTCAGGGCAACCACCGCGCTCAGCGTGCCAAAAACCAGCAGTCCAGCTGAGCCCAGCCATACCGTGACGGGGAGCATGAACAGCGCTGTACCAATACCAAACCTGCGCAGGAACCTGGTGGTGATCAGCAACTGGAAAAGCAGCGACAATATGCCGGCGTAAAAGTTGAAATCGCCGTAGAAAGCGGCTATGGCATCTTTCTTCACCAGGAACTGCTGCATCAGAGCGAGAAACTGCCAGCCGGTCAGTGTGGTCACCAGGGATGAAATGCAGATGACGGCGGCAATGGCCCGCAAGTAGGAGGAGGAGAACACGAGTTGCATGCTGGAAAAAATATTTCGCGGGCCCGATTCGGCAGATTCCTCCCTCATGCCATGCGCCCCGCCGACGGCGACTTGCCCGCTGCGCCAAATGAAGACGATGAGCCCGGTACAAATCAACAGGAACAGGGCCATGCCCAGCAGGAGACTCTCCGTGCCGAACGTCCTTACGATCGCTTTGGAGAAATAGCCGGCAAAGATCCAGCCCGCGATGGCGCCCCCGCCCACCATTCCGAAAACCCGCTTGGCCTCCCGGGTGGTAAGAACATAGTTCGCCAGAGTCCAGATCTGGGTCGGCGCCAGCACGCCAAAGACTTTCACCCAGATGTAAAACACCGGAAACAGCCAGGCCAAGGTGGGGCGATAGTGGGCCAGGGCCCAGAATATGGTGCAGTTGCTGGCGAAAAATATCGTGCTGCCGATCAGCAGGCCCTGCAAAGCGACTCGCCGCGCCACGAGCACGTAGCCCGCGACCACCAGGGCCACGATGACCGAGCTAGAAATATCGGCGTAGGCGAGCTGCTTGGCCTGGAAGCGTGACAGGAAGAGTGCGGCGCCCGCTACTTTGCCGATGACGTAGCTGCTGATCACCAGGAACAAACAGGTGCAGAGCAGGGTGCCACGCCCCAGATCGCCGGAGTGGATATTCAGCGCGCGTTCGATCCACTTCTTCATTCGTGGAAGACCCTCTGTTTCACTGTTCCTATTGTGGTGGAGGTGCCATGGCCCCACAGACGCCACTGACCGCAGGTACGACGTCAGGTTTTCCGGAAATTTTGGTCGTGTCTTCAAGCCCGGCAGCAGCCCCGGAACCTGCCTTTTCCGGCGAAGCGGCGGGGTCAATCAGTACCACCTGCTGGTCCATATATTTGGCGGTGAACCTGGAATCGCCGCAGATTTCCAGGGCTGACGCCCTGCCCCCCGGGTAGTAGCTGCTGAGCATGCCGGTGTCGATCAGGAACACCTTGTCTCCAAAGCGAGGCCGGATACGTCCGCTCCGCTGGACCGTATGGCCTACGACGATATGCGCTACCTTGTAGGCGTCCAGGACCTTGTCGACCTGGGCCGTGCCCTCAGCGTCGCTCCACTGGTCGTAACCACGAAACCATAATGGTCCATCGGGCTTGACGCTCAACCACTCACCATACTTCAAAAATTCCAGGATTTTAGCCTGCCGTTCCTGGCTGACCGGAACACGCGACTTGCGTTCGGCGATGACCTCGGCCTGGGCTGCAAACGTGATTTCCTGCATATTGAAGAACGGCAGGATCACTCCTTCGTCCTGCAGATACTGCTTGACCGCGTCGAACGATTGGATTTCCTCGTGAATTCGCTTGTTCACCGCATCCACTTTCATCTTGGCCAGGTCGGGATGGATGCCCCCGTGCAAGAAGATTTCTCCTCCAATTTCAGCCAGGGCGTTGTGGCCCCGCAGCCACTTGCCGTACTCGCCCTTCGGGCTGAAGGCCTCGCGCTGCTCCACGTAACCCAGCGGATGCCTTGCCATCCATTCTGCCTCAGTCAACTCCATGGGCTGGGAGAGCTCGGCTATCAATTCCGGGTGCTTGCTGCGCCATTTCGCGTACTCCTCATAGGCCGATTTTTGCCGTTTCTCGGAATTGGCGTCGGCAAAGCTGGCATAGTTCACGGGTGTGACGTAGCGCAAATCACCCATGATATTCATCATCTCGTGATTGCCGAGCAGGCTCACCACCCGGCCGCCGGCCTGGCCCGCTTCTTTCTCCAGCGCCATCAATAGGTCCATGACCTCGCGCGGCTTGGGTCCGCGGTCCAGGGTGTCCCCAACCTGCACCAGCGTGGCCTTACCGCCGGTCCAGTGGTTTTGCTTGTCTATGAGTCCGATGTGTTGAAGAAGGGCGACGAAGTCGTCAAAATCGCCGTGAACATCTCCGATGGTGACCAGGGATTCGGCAGGCTCAGATGAGGTTTTCTTTGGTTTTCCCCACGCTAACCCGACCGACAGAAGTAGCACGAACAGAGAAATGCAAACGCGGCGGGAATAAATCCAGACCGGTGGCCTGACCATTCGAATGCCTCCTACAGCCAAGCCCTGCCAGATTTGAACGAAACAGTTGAGTTCCGCAGGACGTCCTCTGGTGCGGTGCATCTTAGGCTGACAAAGTTAAATAAGTCAACAAGTTGAAAAGACCCGGGTAGCCCACGGCCCAGAACCCTGGGGGTCGCGGAAGCAAGCCGGAAACTACCCGCGAAACTTGCACACTACATCTCTCACCATTCCGGTCCCAATGGCACGGTTCACCATCAACAACCTAAGCGCTGTCTGTCCCGCTCCTTACTACATGCCGGTGAGCCGTTTCGAGATCAGGTTGGCATGGAGCACGCCTTCCTTGTCCCAAGTGCCGGTACAGATAACCCGGTCACCGTCCTTCACATCGTCGGCGGTAATGTCGTTGACCTTTTTGCTGCCATGCTCCTGACTGACCCAGCGCGTCGAGGCATCGTACATAACGGTCCGTTCGTCCGACGAACCCACCTTGCGCACGGTCAGGGTGGATTTCTCCTTGCTGCTCCGCAGGACGTGCCCTTCCCAACGCGCCTCCTTAGCCATCTTTTCTTTGGCTGGGGCGTCCTGCGCGAAAACCGCCGTTGCCAGCGGAAAGGCAAGAACCGAGGCGAGCAACAGAACCAGTAACTTTTTCAGCATATTTTTCTCCTTATTCACCGGATTGCCGGGAAGATTTGGTATATGACCGGAAACAATGGCCCTGGGCCCAAGAAAACCAGCGGGCTCAACTTTTGCACGAACCCGCATGAATGACAAGTCACCATGCCGGCGCCTGATCTCCACAAAAGCATTGCAGTAATAAAGTCCAGCGAAACCCAAAAGGTTTGTGACTCAATACAGCACTTCGCTCTCGCCTTTTTCCGCGATCAGCTTCTGGAACCGCTCCACGATCTGGTCCCGGCGCTGCATCACCGCTTTTACTTCCATCTTGTTGAGGTAGTGCTTGGTCTTTTCCTGCAGTTCGTTCCCGTCCAGCGTCTTCAGTTTCTCAAACAAGTGCCGATCGCAGCGGACCAGGTCGTCGGGGCTTTTTATCTTTCCCTGGAGGCGGAAGGAGCGGGAGAAGTCCACCCTCCAGAGCTTCCAATCCTCGCCGATCAACACGTTGGTCAGGTTGGCATCGGTATCGGAGACTAGTTGATCGAAGACCCGAATTTTGTACATCTGGTTGTTCCACGCGTCCGGATCCGGGGGCGTCAAATGCTGCCTGTGTCGCTCCACCTCATCCATCTTTACTGGCAACCACCAACTGAGCGAGCCTTCCTCGCCTTTCCATTTACGATCGACATACACTGGCAGCATGTCGTCGATGCCAAGCATCTCCGCCAGGGTGTAGGCAGCGATGTTGTACTTGTAGGAATCGGCGAAATTCAGTTCAGTGCCGGAAGCAAACTCCACGCTTTGCTTGTGTTCATCAACCGACTGGAAGGAACCATCGTGTGTCACGGTGCCGTCGGTGAGCGTGAGCCGCCACGGGTTGGTGATGCCCTTCTTGGACTGGACACTTTTAATTACCTTGGCGGTGAGAAGGAACTGCTTGATCTGTTCCTTGGTCAGGGTGGGTTGATCTGAGGCAACCACGAAAAGCTGGCAAACGAGACAAGCCACCACGGCCAGAATCAGGCCGCGGCACCGAAGGCGAAGGGCGTTCATCGAAGACCTCCCCCGGATAACCGCGCGAAGTGTACTCCATTTGCGCCCTATTGGACAAACTAAAAGGCAACGGGCTGCCGCCCAATCCCATGACGGAACGGCTGTGGCGCGTTTCCCCAGGGGAAAGCGCCACTTCCACCTGTGGTTTCTAGGGCATTTAGCCAAGGGTATTGTTCTTTTTCGCCCGTGGGTCTATTGTTCTTGCCGCAACACCTGACCTTTCTGATGAAAGAGGAGGAAGTCTCATGGAGAAGAAGCTACTTGCTGTACTGTTCGCGTTTGTACTTGCCCTTCCACTGTCAACGGCGGTGTTCGGGCAAGAGGCTCCGACCAAAGAGAAGATGGCGAAGGAGGGCCGTTGGGAGGGCACCGTTGTGAGAAGCGATTCGGACAAATCCACACTGACTGTACGTAAGGTGGGATCGTCCAACGCCGAAATGACCATAATGTACGACAGCTCGACGAAATGGGTCAGTCAGTATCACGGCGACAAGAAGGTCAACGACATCGAGGCCAGCGAGGTTAAGGATGGGGATCGTGTAATCTGCAAGGGCACTTGGGAAAAGGCTGGCGTACTCCATGCCACTTTAATCTCCAAGCGGCTCTCCCACTAGATGAGTTTTCTAGATTAGGACGGCACAAAAGGGCGGCTCAGCCGCCCTTTTCTGTTTGCTGCCAACTCTTTGCTCTCTATCCTAATCCGCAAAAATTCGAATCTTGCTCTGATCACAGGTTATCCTGTCAGCGGGCGACCGGGCAGCGACGGCCGCTCGCCAAGGGGAAACGAATATGGTCAGACGACGTGAGTTTCTCAACGCGCTGGCGGTTGGGGCGGCGGGCCTGGCCGTGCGGGGCACGGCAAAAAGTTATGGCCAGATTCTCGGTTCCAACGATCGCCTGAACTTTGCTGTGATAGGTCTTAATGGGCGCGCCTACGCTCATCTTTCGGCGCTCAAGGCAAACCGGAGCGCCGCCCGCATTTCGCACGTCTGCGATGTGGACAGCAACATACTCAAGAAGTTCGCGGATAGCGTGCAGCAGGAGATGGGCGAGACTCCTGTGTCGGACAAAGACTTCCGCTCGATTCTGCAGCAAAAGGATGTGGACGCCATCACCATTGCCACCCCCGACCACTGGCACACGCCGATGGCGATTGCCGGGTTGCAGGCAGGGAAGCACGTCTTTTTGGAGAAGCCATGCAGCCACAATCCCGCCGAGGGGGAGATGCTGGTGCAGGCCCAGCAGAAATATGGCAAGCTGGTGCAGATGGGCACCCAACAGCGTTCTTCGCCCCACACCATCGAAATTATCGAAAAGATCAACCAGGGCATCATCGGCCGGCCGTACTTTGCCAAAGCCTGGTACAGCAACGTGCGGAAATCGATCGGCATAGGTAAGGAAGCGCCGGTGCCGCCACAGCTGGATTGGGAGCTTTGGCAGGGTCCGGCGCCAAGGCGTCCCTACACGGACAATGTACAGCCTTATAACTGGCACTGGTTCAGAATCTATGGCACAGGGGAAGCACTCAACAACGGCACGCACGAGGTGGACGTCTGCCGCTGGGCGCTGGGCGTCGATTATCCGAAGCGGATCACCTCATCAGGTGGCCGGTACCACTTCAAGGACGACTGGCAGTTTTACGACACGCTGGTAACCAGCTTCGAATACGAAGACAAGATGATTACCTGGGAAGGGAAGAGCTGCCAGGGAATGAAATATTATGGCCGCGACCGGGGCTCGACCATCATGGGGACCACCGGCACGGTGCTTGTCGATCGCGACGGCTATGATGTTTACGACCTTAAAGGAAACACGACGAAAGAATTCCGGACGGGCAGCAGAACTTCGTCCACCGACCTCCTCGGCCGCGATTCCATGACCGATGCGCACTTCACCAACTTCATCGCGGGAATCCGGAAGGGCAAGAAACTCAACGCGCCGATTGCGGTTGGCAATGTTGCGGTCACCATGCTGCAGCTTTCCAATATCGCATGGGAGGTTGGCCGCGAGCTGCAGCTCGACCCCAAAGACGGGTGGATCCAGGGCGATCCCGAAGCGATGAAGATGTGGGGCCGGGAATACGAGAGGGGCTGGGCGCCGCATATATAAGGTTGCAACCGGCGGGCGTCCGTTGTCGGGCCGGAGAAAAGCTCAAGATGTTCCGCTATAAAGGCGTTATTTGTCAGGAGAACGCGAGGGTCTGGCTGGCATGACAAGAGTGTTGTCCCGTCGCAACTTCATCTGTTCCGGCGCGGCCGCCGCGGCATTTGCCGCGTCACGCAACGTCTTAGCGCCGGCAGAGGAGCGGCCATCAGCGGACCAAGCATCCCCCATCCGGCTGGGTTTGGCCAGCTACACCTTCCGTAATTTTACTCGTGCGCAGACGATCGGCTTCATGAAGCAGCTCAATGTGCTCGAGCTGAATGCCAAGGACGTCAAGGATCATCTTCCGACCGATCCCCAGGCAGAAGCGGCAGCGCTGGCGGATTATTCCTCAGCAGGCGTCCGGTTGCACGCCGCCGGCGTCATTTATTTTGCGAAGGATGAAGACGCGGACATCCGGGCCAAGTTCGAATACTGCAAGCGTGCGGGTATCGCCGTCATCGTCGCCGGCGACCCCGCACCGGAAACTTTGCCGCGAATCGAAAAGTTCGTAAAGGAATACGACATCCGCATCGCAATCCACAATCATGGGCCCGAGGACAAGTTGTGGCATTCGCCACTGGATGTGTTGAAAGCGGTAAAGGATATGGATCCACGCATGGGGTGCTGCATCGATGCCGGGCATACCGCCCGGGCCGGCACGGATGTGGTGGAGGCGATCCGCCATGCCGGACCGCGGTTGTTCAATGTGCACATGAAGGACCTGACGAGTTTTCAGGACAAGGAGAGCCAGGTCGCGGTAGGAGACGGCATCATGCCAGTGCGGAAGATGTTTGACGCGCTTGTCGCGACGAAATACAAAGGCTTCGTAGATCTCGAGTATGAGATTCATCCCGACGATCCCATGCCGGGCGTGATCGGCAGCTTTGCTTATATGCGCGGCGTCCTGGCCGGGCTGGGGTATGCCAGCTAGTCCCCGTATCCGGCTAACCAAGCGAAGTTCCTACTCCCTCTCAATCGCTAACCAAGATTTAGCCGTTCGCCCGGAGCATTCGTCGCGTCTGGACTCCCAGTAAATGAGAGTCAATGGAATCCCGGGGAAATTCCTGCTCACTCCAGGTCTGTGGATCGGCCTGGCCATCGCGGGGGCATTTCTCTTCGCGGTCGCACGCCTGCGGTGCTATCGAGCACCAATATGATTCCAAGCCGCCGCATTGTTTCTCAAGTGGATTTCCGCAACCCGTTCGCACTGCAACGCGTCTAATTTATAGAGCGTCATTACGCATGCGACCGCCGCCCTGGCGGCAAAAGCCGCGGCCGCGGCGCCCTAGCAGCCCGTGGCGGAACTGCTTATGTTTCGTGACCTGTGACAAAGCCTGCGGCAAAGGACAGATGATCCCAGGCGCTGACCAACAGCGACAGTAAGTCGACGTGCCGGCCAAAGGGTCGTCATCAGGCAGAGCACAAAGCGCAAGAGTCGCGAAAGTGCCTGCCCCGCACGATTTCTCAGTTCTCGCGGCGTGCCTGCTCCCAGCAATTTGCGCAGAATCAGACTGAGATTGAATGCTCCCACGTGGATCAACTGTCGTTTCAGAATGTTTTGCCGGCCCCGCAGATGACAGCGTCGCATACCGCCCGTCTCGTAGCAGTGCGCGAAGCTGCGTTCGATCAGTTCCCCGCGCCGGCGCAGCAAGCTCTTGCCGTACTCGCTCCGCACCCGTCGCCGGTTTTGGTACACCGCCTGCTGCTCGGCGCCTTTTGCCTTGCCAGTCGCGACGTCCTTTCTGCTTCTTCTCGGGAATGTAGGTGCGTACCTCATAACTTTTCATCCGCTGTACCACCGCGCCACTGTGGTAGCCCTTGTCCGTCACCAGTTCTTCGATCCCTTGCAAGTGAACCTTAGGTTTGTCCTGGGGCCGGAGCTCGGCCTCCCGTCGGATCTGTTCTGCCACCTGCTCACCCGCCTCGCATAACGTTTCATCCAGCGTGCTCGTATCCCCCTGGTCGGCGCCTTGCAGCGTCACCGCCACGATGGCGCCCGTGTCCAGATCCACCGCGTGTTCGGCCTTGTGCGCCAAGTGCGTCCGTCCGTCTTTCATCTTCGCGACCCGTGCGTCCTCGTCTGCCGGACTCTTCCACTCTTTATTCGATGTCCGCTTCTTGCGCTTCCGGTCCAATCGTGCCAGATCCTCGCGGGTCGGGGTCTCGATCCCAGACGCCTTGGCCAATCCCCGCAAGAACTCTTCATACGTTTCCCCGGTGTCCCGGCGTACGATCGATCGCATCGCCGCATTCGCTTCCAACGTCGTCGCGTCGATACCCATCCGCTGCCCCTTCAGCAGTCCCCGTTCTGCCAACAGTGCCAGAACCCACGCGAACACCTCGCGATGCGTGTCGATGTTGATCAAGCGCCGGGTCCGCGAGATCGTCGAGTGGTCCGGGGTTGGCTCGTCCAGTCCAATCAGCAGAAACCGCCGTAGCGCGAGCGAATCCGCCACCCGCCACGCAATCCCACGCTCACTATCGATACCCTCGAAATACCCCACCAGCAGCGACCGAAAGTAAATCCCAGGCCGCAGCGACGGTCGTCCCAGTCGCGCATGATAGAAGCGCGCACATAATCCCTCCACAAACTCGTCGAACCTGGCACCTTCCAATAACTCGTTCAACCGCTTATAGAAAGGATGGCCCGGCGCCACCGCCAACTCCGTGTGCGCGATCCAGATATCTTCTTGTTTCTCCCCGCCACTCCGCTTGTTCATCGCCATGCGCGCATTCTACGAACTCTTCCTGTGGATCACGCCATCTTTTGTTCAGGTATCCAGACTTGCACCACGGGCTGCTAGGGGCATTGGCTTGTGGATTTTGCCTGTGGCCGAGCGGGTCGCCGCATTTCTTGGCCGGAGGGAAGATTGTGCCCCATGTCGTAACCGATGCGGATGTCTTGATCGTGGGTGCCGGGCCCGTTGGACTGTTTCTGGCGAATGAGTGCGCTCGCCGCGGCCTGAGATGGCGGCTCGTCGAGACCCGCCCCACGCAGTCGGAACATTCGAAAGCGCTGGCAATATTTCCCCGGACGCTTGAGATATTCGACATGGCCGGGGTCGTCGATCCATTCCTCGAGACGGCCAACCGTGTCACATCGGTGACAGTAGTAACCCATGGACGGACCCTCGCCCATATGAACTTTGCCCCCGAAGAGAGTCCCTATCCTTTTGTCGCCATGGTTCCCCAGGATGTGACTGAAAGGCTGCTGGTGGACCACCTGCGATTGAAAGACGGCACGGTCGAGTACGAACGACATTCGTCTCGGCGGTTGAGCATGGGGACCGTGTGAACATAACGCTCGACCGGAAGGGCGAGGCCATTAACCTTACAGCGAAGTTCGTCGTCGGTTGCGATGGCGCACACAGCGCCGTCAGGCACTTGTTGAATCTGCCGTTCGCGGGGGCGGAATACGACGATTCGTTCATTTTGGCGGACATCGAGACCAACGAAACTCTTCCCGCAGATGAACTGCAACTGTGTCCCAGCCAATTGGGGCCGGTAGCGATCTTCCCCATGAGCGCCACCCGCCGCCGCATCGTAGCCACCATCGGGGAGACAGAAGAAGGCGCTCCTTCGCTTGACCTGGTGCGGAAGATCCTGGCGGAACGCGCACCCAGTGGACTGGAAGCACGTGCCCTGTATTGGAGCAGCTATTTTCGTATCCATCACCGGCAAGCGGCTCGGCTGCGCGTGGGACGTATATTCATTGCCGGCGATGCCGCTCATATTCACAGTCCATTTGGCGGACAGGGAATGAACACCGGACTGCATGACGTCTGGAATCTGGTCTGGAAGTTCGACCTGGTTCTGCACGGTCGGGGCAACGAAGAATTGCTCGAGAGCTACAGCGCTGAACGCCTTCCGGTGATCAAGAATGTCATCGAGACCACGGATTATCTGACCAAGGTTATGGGAACTCCTAGCCGGCTGGCGCAGGTTCTGCGCGATGCCGTCATACCCATGGTGTCACGCCTGGCGCCTTTTCAGCATGCTTTCGTGCAGAGGCTCTCGGAGCTTGGGATTGCCTATCGCGGAAGCCCGATTGTTGAAGGCGCCGGAGAGCGCTATTTCGATGATTCGCTGCGCGGCGGCGACGGCATTCGCAGCCGCTTCCTGCTGCTGTTCGACAGCGACGCTCGATTAAAGAAGCCGCCGCGGAGCTCGCCGCTTCATTCGGCGATATCGTTGAGCTGCGACCTAGGCCAGGCCGCGACATAACCCTGGTGCGGCCCGATGGCTATATCGCCTACTCCGCCCACAAACGTGAAGGAGTCTCTGCCTTGGCATCCGTGCGCTCACTTCTGGAGCGTCAAACCAGATCACACGAAAGCACTGCCGCCTAGTACGCCTTTCAATTGCTCTAGCTAGCACCCTGGCTGCCGGCCCGGAGCCGGCAAGGGTGCGAGGCCCATTGCTGTCAGTTGGACAACCCCACGACCTGACGGATGGAGGAGCCCTTTTCGACGGCTCGAATCATGAAATCAGCCACATCGGCGCGTGAAATCTTGAAGCCGAACAGAGGCAAGTGGCCCTCCCGTACGCGATATTTACCGGTGTACGGCTTGTCCGTCAGTTCCGGCGGGCGCACCATGGTCCAGTCGAGTTTGGTTTCAGCAAAAAACCGCTCCATCGCGGATGCATCCGCGACTGTCCGGGGAAAAAACAAGCGGCCCAGGAGATAAGCCGGCGGCAGCACGGCATTCTTGAACAGAAAAGCCACCGAGGCAACGACGACCCGCTTGACCCCTGCCCCATCCATGGCGCCGGTGAGCGCCACGGCGAATTGCTGGAGCAGGTGCGCGTCCGCCTTCGCTACGGGTACCCGGGGACCAAATCCCGACAGGATTGCATCGTGACCTTTGATGACCTGCTCAAGGTCGGCACGATTTAACAGATCGCCTTGCTTGACGGTGATGCGATCGCGAAATGACTTCAGCCCATCCGGCGAGCGAACAAAGGCCGTCACAGAATGGCTGCGTTCGACTGCCTGCCGAACAATTTCCAGACCAATCCCCCCGGTGGCACCCACTACCAGTAACTTCATATTGTCCCTTCCCTGGAACGCCCATTGCCTTCCGGGCGGTCCCACATGCCTTTCATATTCGCTATAGATGACTATACTTATTAATGGATGCTATAATTTCGGCATTGGCCAAAATCAAAAAGCGCGCCTATAAATCAATGGTCCGCCGGCGCCAGGCGGACGACACGCGCCGCCGCATCGTCAACGCTACCCGGCAACTCCTGCAGAGCGAAGGCTATGCGGGAATGACCATCGAAGCCATCGCGCACAGGGCGCAAGTCTCTGCCCAAAGCGTGTATGCCATCTTCAAGTCAAAGACGGGAATTCTCACCGAACTTCTGGACCAGTCCACCTTTGGAGCCGAATACGAGGAGGCGGTGCGAAGGGCGCTGGCTGCGGGCGACCCCGAGACCCGTTTGCGACTTGCGGCCCCCATCGCCAGACAAATTCACGACGCCCAAAGTGCAACCCTGGATTTGATGCGCGGCGCGGGCGTGGTTGCTCCCGAACTGGCAAAACTGGAACAGCAGCGGGAAAATCTGCGCTACGAGAGGCAGGAGCGGATGATCGTCTCCCTGCAGCAGGCCAGGCGGCTTCGAGCGGGTCTTAATTACGCCAGTGCCCGGGACATCTTCTGGATGCTTACCGGACGGGATGTGTACCGGATGCTGGTGCGCGAGCGTGGTTGGCCTTCCCAGAAATACCAGGACTGGCTGGCCAATACTTTAGTGCACTCTCTGCTGTCTCCGGCAAGGCAGGTGTCCGCACGAAGTCGAACGTTGAAATGTGATTCTTAGAGAGTCTGAAGAAGCGCCCTACAAGTGGTCAGATCCGTCATCTCTCCCGACGATTCCTTACAAAAACCGACAGCACCGATTCTGACTCTGTCGTACATTTGGCAGCGTAGGAAACAACCTACGCAACTTTTACGTTAGAGGAGAGTAGTAATGATGAGAATGATTCCTGTCATGATCGCAATCCTGCTTTGCGCGGCGGCTGCCGCAGTGGCGCAGGACGGCTCTGATGCAGCACCTACTGGTGGGCCAGCAAAAGACGGGCCGGCAGCGAAACTTCGTGCCGATCTGGTCCTGACTGGCGGGCTGGTTTGTTTGCTGCTGGCCTGGCAGATTACCCGGCCGATTCGCACTCTACGTAGCGCGGCGCGGCGGTTTTCGCAGGGCGAGCTGGGGGTGCGGGTTTCGCATGAAAGGGAACTGCGCCGGGGCGACGAACTGTCCGAGCTGGCGCGGGACTTTGACGACATGGCTGCGCGCATCGAAGACCTGATCAAGGCCCAGCAGCAACTGCTGGCTGACATTTCGCACGAGCTGCGCTCGCCTCTGGCTCGCGTCTCGCTGGCGCTCGACCTGGCACGCCGCCGGCTGGGTGAAGGCGTGCCGGAGCACCAGCGCATCGAGCGCGAGGTCCAGCGTCTGGTGATCTGATCGGGCAGTTGCTGACCCTGGCCCGCCTGCAGGCTCAGCCTGGCAATGTGCCGTCGGAGTCGATAAACCTGCGGGACCTGGTCCGTGAGATTGCAGAAGATGCCCGCTTCGAAGCGGAAGCCACAGGCAGGAGAGTTGTCGTCAGAGGCGATTACGATGCCTTCATCCGCGGTAGCCGCGCGCTGCTGCGAAGCGCGATCGAAAACGTGGTGCGCAATGCAGTACGGCATACGAGCCAAGACAGCGAAGTCTCAATCTGCATGGAACACGTAAATGGAAGTGGACGCGCCGTGATCACGGTTCGCGACCACGGGCCCGGCGTTCGTGCCGTTGCTCTCGACCGGCTGTTTGATCCCTTCTACCGCGTGGATGAAGGTCGCGACCGCGACCGCGGCGGGGTTGGCCTTGGACTTTCCATCGTACGGCAAGCGATGTTGTTTCACGCGGGCAAGGCCAGTGCGCACAATCATCCCGAGGGCGGTCTACTGGTGCGGTTGGAGTTCCCTGCGGAAAACAATCTCAAGGCTAAAGAACGGCACTAACGATAGAGAGAACCTGCGATGATGACCCGGTTAATCCCAAAGATCTTCTACAAAGACATGAACGATGCGCTCGACCTCTTCGTGGCGTGTATGAGCTTCAAGATCCTGCATCGCGATGAGACCCTCTGCGTAGTCGAATAGGGATGGCGCGAAAGCCTATCTGGTCTAGAGTCCTGAATTCGCCGCCAAAGACCGCCCGGAAATTGCGATTGAGACCGATGCGATTGGCGAACTTTACGATGAAATCGGATCCAAACGGCCCGATATGCTCCATCCCAACTCAAAGACGGTGGAGAAGAAGCCCTGGGGCGCACGGGAATTTGCCCTGCGGGACAAGACTGGCGTGTGCGTCATCTTTCGTCAGTGGTGACAAGGCCGATCAATCGCTGGCGCTCGACTGACCAGATGTCTTCCGCCTTCTGCTCAAAGGGGTAGACGTGTACCATCCAGCCGAAGATCTGAGGCACGAAGCGGCCACCAGCAGCTTCACATTCTGTCCGGGTCGAAATCGAACCTTCCGGACCAAACCTCGGGTCGGAACCGTCCATAGCGGGAGCCAACGACTCCATCAGGCTCGAGGGTGGCAGGCACAGGTTTACGTGCGCGTGCCACTGCGCGATGCTGAGCGGGACGCGTTGGTCCAGTTCATCTTCAGTCGTCCACCTGGAAGCGGTGTACATCACGCCGATCAGCTTGTAACCGGCGCTGTCCTTTTCGTAGAGCAACGAAGTGGGATGCTCGGGATTGAAATGCTCCGCCGCTTCATGAGCATACTTAGAGTTATTAAAGTGATACTGCAACTGTGTCACACTCGGCATGAAGATGTGGAAACCATCCGCTAGCGCGACTTTGTAGTCCCTGTATTTCTCAGCAACGTTGCGGGCCGAGTCCAGAACACGCTGAGCCCGCTCCTGATCGCCGGGCTTGGCGGCACGGGGCGCGGTCATCTTCATGTGCGGACCCATGTCCATGTGGTGAGTGTCCATAGCATGCATGACCTGGTTCGCGCCATCGCGACCCATGCCGGGCATGTTCTGCATGGCGGCGTCACTGCCTGACTGCGCGAAAAGGCCGGGTACCAGGCCATTCACCAACACCAGCGCAAAAAATAAGAAAGCAATTGCGATTTTCTTCATTACTCGTTTACCTCGCGTTTTCTGACTTCGACTCCAGCGTAGATCGCGCGTCCGGTTTTTAAGGTTTTCTTTTGTCGGGTTTTGTCATGTCGGAGTTGAACTTCCGGCGGGCCACCAATTGCAGTGGCCCAGACATTTCCCGACAAATCTCGACCGATCTGGTGAGAACTTTCGCCGCGCGCCGGCGTTCAATCGATAGTCAGTGATTCCCAAAAGGAGGACCTCATGGGTCTTACGTCAAAATACACTGCGCTCGCTCTCGGTGTTTTCCTGGGATTGGCACCCTTTGCCGGCGCCCAAAGCACCATCACCCACACCAATCGCCGTGGAGATACGGTTACCGACACTCGATCGCTGCAGAACGGCCAGTACAGCAGCAATAAGACGATCACAACTCCCAGCGGTCAGACTTACACCAAGGACAAGTCGGGATATCTGAACAAAAACGGCCGTCCGGTCACCTCCGCTACGCGGACCGGCCCCAACGGCAAGTCGGTGACCACGACCACCAACCACGGGCGCTACGCGAGAACCACCAAGGTGACCGGTCCGAAAGGAGGCTCGCGGATTTACCGCAGACCCAGGTAAGGACACAGCGCATTTTGACGATGATCCAACATCGTCGAATCAAGTACCTGTGGCGAGAAGGGAAGCGACCCCACCTCCATGTCGAAGAGTGGGGTCGCAATCGTAGAGTGGATGTCTCTTGCGGACCTGCATTGGTTCCGAATGCCGAGTGCACAGACTCGCTTTTCTTATCTGCGGGCGGCTGTTTATACTCGTTAATCTGTTCTGGCTCGATGCACAGAGCGCCCTCCCTGTTTGTGCCTTTGAGGCACGATTAGTCGGGAACCTGGCATTTCGCCGTCGCGCCAGGTTCTCTATGGAGACGCCGCAGATATACCCCACCATTGACGAGTACCTGCGCAAGCGCCTTATGCCGGTGGAGGGGGCTATTCCCCACCTGGCCGGAATCGAGATGTACGGCAACTCCGTTCCCGCGGGAACCGTAGGCGGAGATCTCTTCGAGTACATCAATTTTCAGCAACGCTACAATATCGACGCGCGCATTGCACGTGCCCTGAAATTGTCCAAAGAGTATCTCGAACCCCTTTCTCCGGGACAGATTCCGCGAAATATGGTCGATGATCAGGTGCAGTGGCTGGAATCAAGATCCGGCCACGACCCCGCCGCGGCGGAGGAGTACAGAAAGGCGAAGAGCTGCGAGCAATTGAGAATCGCGGAAGATCTGCAAGAGTTGCGTTCCACCGCCGGAGTGCTGCTGGTCGATGCCCAGGGCCATGGAATCATTTCGGCGAAGATTGCTTCAACCGTGCATGATACGTTTCATGCGTTGATGCTGGCCGAACTCGATCGCTACGGAAAAACGACCCCAGGGTTCTTCGAGAAAATCAATCTCAGGCTGGCGCAATCCATCACGGCCCGCAATGCGCTGGGAAGAAATCCGGACGACAATTCGCGTGAGATCGCGACCATGCTGTACGGTGAGACGCGACCCGAAGGACATTTCCGGTTTGTGAATTTCGGACATCCGCCGCCCCTGGTCTTCTCCTCGGAATATGGCAGATTCATGGAGATCAATGAGGTCCACATGGTGCAGTTCCTGTCCCTGGGCCTGGAAATTCCCGAGGACCATCCTGACCGGAACAAGTATTTTTCCATGAGCCTCAGGAAAAGGCAGTTGAACTCCTCGGACGTGGCGGAAATCACGCTGATGAGCCCGGGAGACATTCTGTTCCTCTATACTGACGGGGTTTACGACGGCAGCGACGAAGACGACCGCTTGCAAATCGAGCGCGTGATCCGGGATCACAAAGACCAGTCGGCAAGAGCGGTCTGCAACGCAATTCTGGAATACGCGGTAAAACAGGACCAGTACCTGCAGGAAATCATGGAACCGGACCGGATTGACGATAAGACGGTATTCATCATCAAGCGCAGCTAGCCACCGACAACATCTTACATTCGTGGCCGCGGGATTCCGTTGATTACCGGCATGCCACGCCGAACCACGACGGAACCCAGCTCTTTGTGAGCTGCTCACATCGCAACCGATGATGGATTTTCACGACCGCGATTGAAGGGTATGCGCTCCCGGCGACTGCTTCAGAAGGCCAACCCACACTAAGGTTTTGCGACGCGGTGCCGATAGACCAGTGGTGACCGCTCCGAAAAGTGCTCCCGATCCGGGTATCAGACAAATCTCTTCCCGGGGCGCCTTCGTGGCCCGCCAACCCATTCTTACCAAGGAAGAGAAAGTTTTCGGCTATGAACTTTTGTCTCGGGACGGAGTGGAGAACTATTTTACCGGCCAGGACGATCCCGAGGCGGCCTCGCGCAGCACGCTGGACAGTTCGATGCTCATGGGGCTTGACGTGCTCTGCACCGGCAGTCGGGCATTTATCAACTGCACCCGGGACATGTTGCGGAAAGACCACACCGTCTTGAGCGACTCCAAATAAACCTGCTTGCTGTATTTCGATCCGCGGAACACGCCTACCACACCCGAGGCCATGGTTTTGAGGATGTGCAGGGGATTGCCGATCTGGGCTGTCCCGATGGCAGCCCCTCCAATGATGAGCAGCTCGGCGGGTTGCATGAGGACTTTGAGGTTCCCGTGCTCCATCAGGTAGCCGCCGATGATGGCGCCGAACACCACGACAATTCCAATGATGGCGAACATAGCGGCTCAACCCTGCGAATTCGCGGCGGCGGCGCGTGCTCCTGGCGGCGAAGGCGAAGGCTGTGCCCGCTCCAGAAGGCACTCCTGCGTATCTCCGGCTTGAACCGTGGTCCGCCCCCATGCCATGTTTACGGACACCAGGTCTCCCCACCATCTGATTTCCGAGGAATTTACGCTGCGCTCGAGGTTGTCTGCGGTCTGGTTCAATTCGGCGTCGCTGCAATTCGGGACGATTACCAGAAATTGGTCTTCCGTCCAACGGCCCAGGAACCCGGACGAGCCCAGCGCATGTTTCAGGGTTGCGGCGACCACGTGCAGAATGCCATCGGCGGCTTCGCGTCCGTGAGTGGCGCGAAACTGTTGCAGTTCATTAATCCGAATGCACAATATCCCGAAGGGAAGGTCATATTCGGTGAAGAAGACCAGATGCTCTCGCAGGTATGATCGAATCAATCCCTGGTTCATGATGCCGGTAATGGCATCGAGGCAGCCGTGCGCCTCCAGGTTGTGCTCCCGGTTCTCCCCTTCCGGCAGCGAACTCTTTCCTCAAAACTCTCCGCGATGCCAACCACGGTGCCCTTCTGTCCTCGGATGGGCACCGATCGAACCTGCACCGGAACCCGATGACCCTGCTTGTGGCAGAAAAACATCAGGGCGTGGCCGACCCTGGCTTCGTGCAACGCCGCGGTAAGGGGACAGGCGCCGACGCAAAGAACGCAGTGCTGCTGGTCACAATGCGCGAGGATATTTTCGCGACAAAAGCGGCCGATTACGTCGTGACGCCGGTGGCCGGTGATTTTCTCTGCGCCATCATTCCAGAACAGAATTTTCCCGTCGCACCCAACCAGACAGACTCCGGTTTGCAAGCTGTCCAGAACGGCGCGGGAGATATTCGGGTCTTGAAGTTCCGTCATGCCGGGAGCGGTGTTTTCCTCACCAATCCTTCCATCGGCAGGGAGGGGAAAAGCTTCAGGGGCGAGTAACTCCAGACCGCAGGGGCTGTGCCATGCCAGATTTGTGCCCTTGGCACATGGGACCCGCGGTCCAGCAATTAGCGTTAGACTTATACGGGGTTAGACTGTCCGATTATTTTGCAGATTCTGAAGCAGGCTGGAACCAGAAGACTGCACCCTTCGAGACCGGCGGCAGCGTATAGGACACAACTCCGCCCTGACGTACTCCCGCCACTTCCTGTACTTCGCCCAGGAAAGGCAGGAAGAAGGCCGGGCCGTTGTTCGCAGATGACACTGTGACTCGGATTCCGACCTGCACGGTTTGCACCGGATTTACTCCGCCCTGCAAACCCGCGAAATTCGCCAGGAAGACGTGGGGCTTTCCCTCCACCAGCGCGACCGAGGTGGCCACCTGAGGAGAAGCTTCAATTCGAATGCCCGATCCAGGCTCCAGGTTTTTCAGAAAGGTTGTTTGCGAATCCGGTGTGGTGTGCTCGAAGTCGCCTTCTGCTGCAGCCATGTATGCTTTGCCCGGGCAAGGTTCAATGCGGACGACATTGGGAACTGGGGCAAGTTGGGTTGCATCCGCGCCGGTGACGAGCAGTTTCTTGTCCGCCCCAACATAGTGCTGCAGCCAGCTTCTCTCGGAATCACTCAGGACACGCACATCGGGCAGAATCAAAGTGCCGCCCTTGAATTCCGGTAATGTGCGCGGGGTCACCACTTGAAACTCCAGGTGCTTCTGCATCAGCAAAATCAGGATGCCCCGGTAGGAGCGAATGAATTCGTCTGCGTAGTAATTGCGAGTGGAGGGAGAGAAATAGACTCCAACTGGGTGAATGGGGCCCCGGGGCAGGTAGAAAGTTTTCTGATGGGCCTCAATCCAGGAGAAGATCCTTTTCCGGGTGGCGAGATCGTTTGAGCCGGCCATGGAGTGGCCGGGGGCGTCCCAGAAATTTGCGCCGGCCATGATCTCCGACATTGCCAGGTTCATCATGGATTCGGGCTTGTCCACTTTCTTGTCGCCGTCCCACGAGTAGTTCAGGATCCAGGTGGCCTTGCCCTGCGCGAAGGCGCGGAAGGAATGCATCCCCACCTGGTAGGCGAACCAATCCAGCGGATTCCGGGAGGACGCCATGTGATTGCCGTTGCCGAACTCGTACTCGTGTGCAATCACATCCACCACGGGATAAAGACTGTACACATCCGCGCCCACCCGCACCGCCTCCTGCTCAATGCCGGGATAGATTTCAGGAATGGTCTTGATTTCGGGATTCACCGATTTCGCATTGACGTCGATCTCATGCATGAAATCGGTAAAAGTCTGGATGCGGAAATCAACCCACTTGCGAAAGTTGGCGTCGTTAAAGTCGCCGAGCTTAAGGTCTTTTCGTGCGTCCAGCCCGGTTTGCTTCTTGAACTCCGCCACGGTGTAGTCGTCAAAGCTGGCCCAGGTATTTTCCCAGCCCTCGAAATGCGTCATCCAGTACGGAATGTCAACGTAGATGCCGTCAATGCCGGTGGCTGCGATCTGCCTTACCCGCTGCATGTAGATCTTGCGCCACTCCGGTGCGTAGGGACTGACCCACACGTCTTCGTCGCCTTGTCTGATCCAGAAGGCGGTGCCGCCGCCAAAAATCGCGGGCTCGCCGGTAATTTTTCGCTGCAGCCAGTCGGGATGTTCCTTGGCCATGGTGTGCGGAGTCTGCTCGGCGTTGGCCGTGATGCATTCCGTGCCGGCGATGTACACGAAGGCGCGATTGCCCGCCTGGTGCGCCTTCTCCGCCACGGCGTGGATGGCGCGCAGCTTCTCCTCCGGATTGACGAAACTTTCGTAGCGCCCGGGAATGTCGTTGTCCACTTCAATGCCAAAGACGTTGCTTTCCTGGGCGTTGCGGACGATCTGTTCCGCGTTGTCGGTCTTCAGGCCGTAGGCCCCGATGCGCACGTAGTGGGTCCAATTCTGCCCGGCAGGAAATGGCTGGGAAAGGCCGAACCCGGCCAGGAAGATGAGAAGCGCGAACGTCAGGACAACGCCAAGGCGGTTGGCTAAGCGCGACGGAGCAGGCACAGGATAATGTCTCCTTGGCAGGATCGAGAACTTAGCCTTCTTTGCGGCATTTCTTTGCGAACTTTGCGGTTCAAGATCTTGATTTCAGCGTGCAGCGAGATCAAACACATTAACCGCAAAGGGCGCAAGAAATGCCGCGAAGGACGCAAAGGAGCCCACAAGTTAACCAGGCACCCAGACAGAGATGGACACGCACCAGACCACCGAAAGCTGGTAGCTCTCCGCACTAGAACTGAAAGCGCGCTCCGAATTGCATCCTGCGGTAGTTGTTGGTGGTGGAGGTTACAGTCCCGAAACTGCCGTCCCCCGAGGCGGCATCTGGAAAGGCAAAGCGCTGGTGGTTTGCCGCATTGAACATTTCGGCACGCACCTGCAGCAGCTTTCCTTCCCGGATGGTGAATTCCTTCGAAAGCGAAAGATCCACGTTGCGAACCCCATCCCCGCGCAAATTCGAAAAATGCCGTGGCGCGTCGCCCGGAATGTTGTCCCCGGGATCGGCGAAGCAGTCCTGGTTCAGGTATGGGTTTCCTGTCTTGGCCGCCTCGTGATAGCTGATCCCGGTCCTCAGCTGCGAGCACACGACGTTCGGTCGCTGGTTCCCGTCCGTGAGCCGGGAGTTGCTGTCAATGATCGCAATCGGCTGCCCGGTCTGGATGGTCAGGAAAGTATTCAACGACCAGCCACCCACGATCGCATCCGCCAGGTTGCCCATGCCGCGCCCAATCCAGCGCCCGCGCCCGATCGGCAGATCAACAATAAAGGCCGTGGTCAGCCGGTGCGTGGCGTCGTTCGAACTGATCCCGTGCTCGGCCTTCAGATTGTCCAGCAGTTGGGGATTGTCGAACTCCAGATTCGTCAGCCACGCATTTCGTCCTGCCGAGGAATCGTCGGTCGACTTCGAGAGCGTGTAGTTCCCCTCGAAGCTGATGTAGTGGCTGGCTCGCTTCTGGAATCGAATCTGCAGCGAGTGATACCACGAGGTTGCAATCAGGCGCGGCAGACCGGCAAAGCCTCCCGCGAACTGCGGATACGGATGCAAGAGGAGTCCCTGGGGGATCTGATCCTGCACGTACAGCGAATCGGCCACATCGGCGGGGTTGAAGATCGGCGTCGCCGGACAGTACGATGCCGGCGATGCCACGCTTACAAAGAAGCACTGGAAAGGATTCGGAACTGAGCTGCCGAGGAAGTCGCTCACCGCCGTATTGTCCGGATCGTGCGTGGGATTCAGTTGCGCCACCAGCGCCTCGCGAATGCTCGAGGACAGGAAGTTGCGCTCCCGCGTGGAAACTGATGCGCCTGCCCAGGGAAGGTGCGTGGCGCGATTCGCGGCATAGTCTGCCGCGATCACGATTTGTCCCGGCAACAGGTGCTGCACTCCCAGGTTCCACTGGTAGATCTCGGCATTGCGCGCGACGCCCGTGTCCAGGTCACTGCTGTTGTCGAATCCCCAGTTCGCCAGCTTCCCATAGGTCCTGCCTTGCGGCGGCGCCAGCCCGGCCGGGAAGGGATTTTCCAGCGTCGCATATTGCGTCACATAGTTGTCGGTCGTGAAATACAGCGGTGCGGACTTCGAGAACGAAGGCCCCGCGTACTGGAAATTGGTGGCCACGTTCATCCCGTAGAAAACACCCGCCCCGCCCCGGACCACCGTGTTGCTCGCCAGTTGGTACGCGAATCCAAAGCGCGGAGCAAAATTGTTCCGATCCACCCGGGCGTTGCGATATCCAGAGTCCGCGAACACCGTCGTTCCCGTTACTTGCCCGATTTGCCCGAAGTCGAAGGTGGGGTCCGCACTGCGAGCCACCGGGATGGAAATCCCCGTGTCCCCCGTAAAATTGCTGTACTGCAGCTGGTTGTTTCGCTCCGAATAAGGTGTGCTCCACTCGTAGCGCAGCCCAATGTTCAGGGTGAGTCTGGGAGTGACCTTCCAGTCATCCTGCACGTAAAAGGCCGTCTCGACCGATTTATCCGCTACCGACGGAATGATGTGCAGTTGGGAATCCTCCGGCGAGGGATAACCAACCAGCATGGTGGCAAATGGATTGCCCTGATTGTTGTCTCCCAGGCCGCCATTGGGATCCTGGGTGGTCACGTCCCGCGTGAAGTTGAAAATTCCCGTGGGATTATCCGGCTGAAAGAAGTTGTTAAAGAATTGTCGCTGCTCGCCGCCGAATGTGATCGAATGCGGCCCTTTCACCCACTGCAATGACGATGAGTAGCTGTAGAGAGAGTGCGCAAAAGCGGTGTCCACGCAGCACTGGGTGAATATGGAGAGGAAAGGGTCTCCCACGTTGATGGCGGGGATCCGGTCCAGTCCGTTCTGATTCAAAATGGCCGGCAACCCCACATCACTCAATTTCGGATAGTGATTGTTAAAAACCGGCTCGTGTACCCGATCGACGCTAAAGCGGTTCGTCCAAAGTGCCGTTGGTTTGATCGCCCAGTTATATTCAAGGTTGCCGTTCTGTACAGTCGGCTGGTCGATCAGTCCATCGCCCTGGTCCTCGTTGCCGACGATGGTCGGAACGGTGTTGTCACGGTGTGCTCGGCTGTAACGGCCAGCGATCTTGTGGTTGTTGGAGATTTGGTGATCGATTTTCACATCGAACTGCCAGGCTGGGGCCTTCGACAATATCACCGTGCGGAAGTTTGGGTCCGGATAGACCGCGTTCGGCACATTGGCATGCGGGTACAGATTCAAGATCGCCTGCCCGATGGGATCGATTTTGCCCGCAGGAATCTTATTCAGAATTCCTCCGTCCGAAAATTGGTCGCGCGGACATACGAAGTTCGGGTCCGTGTTCTTCGCACAGGGATCGTAAATCCCCGCGCTGGCCGTGTCGGGATTGTTCGGATCCGGCAGGTTGGCCAGGCTCTGCGAGAAGTCCCCGGCGCGCTCCAGGTCCGTGGGCACAATCCCTTCAAGGTTGACGGGATCCTGTTGCCGGGTTTTTTCGAAATCCACGAAGAAGAACGTACGGTTCTTGATGATGGGCCCGCCCAACGCGAAGCCGTATTGGTCGCGGACGTGATCGGGTTTTTCGCCACTGTTGAAAAAATCGCGTGCATCGAATGCCGACCGTTGCCCGTACCACCATCCGCTGCCGTGAAACTTGTTCGTGCCCTGCTTCAACACGATGTTGACGACGGTTCCGCCGTTGTTGCCGAACTCCGCCGAGAAGCTGTTGTTCTGGAGTTTGAACTCTTGCACGATCTCCACCGAAGGCTGGTAGTACACATTGGAATTGCCGCCTTCACCTTGCTCCGGCGCGCTGAGGGGGCTGCCGTCGAGGCTGATCTGCGCGGTCGCGTTGCGCTGGCCGTTGGACACGAAGTTCGTGCCTGTGGGGTAGTTATCGTTGATGCCGGAGCCGGTGGTTTCCGTCACTCCACCAGCCAGGAATACCAGTCCGAAAAGGCTGCGGTTGTACAGCGGAATGTCGCGCACGTATTCATTGCTGACGTCCGTTCCCAGGGTGGCGCTGTCGGTATCGAGCAGGGGAGGCGCTTCCGACACCTCCACCGTGATGTTGAAGCCGACGGGTTTCAGGCTGAAGTTCAAGCTCGATTGCTGGTCCACCGCCAACACCACGTTCTTGCTCTCCGCCGACCGGAATCCTTCCGCCTCCACCTTGATGGTGTAGGTGCTGGGGCGCAGGCCCGTCAGGAGATAGAGCCCGTGATCGTCGGTGTGGACGCTGGTGGCGACGTTGGTGCCATCGTTAGTGATGGTCACCAGGGCGTTGACCAATACGGCACCGGTCTGGTCGGTGACGGTGCCGCGCACCTGCGCCGTATAGCTCGCCTGACCCACAGCGTTCGGTGCCAGCAACAAGAAAATGGTTAGGGTGATGCCGAAGAGGAACTGAAGGCGGCGGAACTCAACGCGTAAGCCTGGCATGTCGATCCCCTGTCGAACTGAATAGAATAATGAAAGAGAGCAATGCAATGTTTCAGATCATTGCGATAGTTATCTTTTACTTTCGATCATCCCCAGGAGTCAAGCGAAAACGTCAGAAAACAATCGATCAGTGCTCGGGTCGGGGTTGGCCACGGCGCTTCCGAAACTTACGTTTCCTTGCGTTCTAAACCCTGGGTGGCGCCCAGCGAGGGAAAGACGGTGGGGCAGGTTCCCGGCCGGCAGGCACCGCTCATTCCGAAGCTTTGCCAGCCGGGACTTCAAAGCCGTAGCTACGCAACAGCTCGCCTGCTGCAGGCGTCTTGAGGAAAGAGAGGAATTGCTTGGCCGTCTCCTTGTTCTTTGACTGGCCAAGGATGACGCAGGCTTGTTCAATAGGGGGGTAGTCGCTATCGGGAACGGCTACGTAACGGCCTTTGTCTTTCATATTGGGAGACAACGCCAGCGACAAAGCTACAATGCCCGCATCCGCCGCTCCCGATACGACGAACGAGGCCGTTTGTGAAACGTTCTCCCCCAGGACGAACTTGTCCTTCAACCTGTCATAGACATTCTGCTTCTGCAGGGCTGCGACCGCGGCTTGTCCGTAAGGAGCGTGTTGCGGGTTGGCGATGGCAATCTTCTTCACGGACGGGTTCAGGAGGGCCTGCACTCCAGAACTCAGGTCGATTTTAGAACCCGTCGGGACCCAGATTACGATCTTGCCTCTGGCATACGGGTAGTAGCTTCCCGGCTCCGTCAATCCGGAGGCTTCCAGCTTTTTGGGGTAGTCGAGATTCGCGGAAAAGAACATGTCGAACGGAGCACCATTTCGAATCTGCTGGAAGAAGTTTCCCGACGAGCCGTAAATCACCTTAACCGTCTTGCCCGTTTGCTTCTCGAAGCGGGCGGCCAGCTCCTGCATGGCCGACTGCAGGTCGGCTGCCGCAGCCACAGTGATTTCCTGCCCGGCACATAGCTGGCAGATGAAGGCGACGAGCAGAACCCATATGGGTTTTCGGGCATTCATATCCTGTCTCCGTGACGCGTGGCGGGCAGGTCACACGCGTAGAATCATGACCTCGGTGGCCTTGATCAGCGCGGCCGCGGTCTGCCCAGGCTTGAGGTTCATTTCGCGGGCCGAGCTGGCGGTGATGATCGAGGTGATCTGCTGGCCCCCGATGGAAATCTTTACTTCCGCCATGAGCCCGCTGATCCGGACTCCGTCGATGCGTCCTACCAGCTGATTCCTTCCGCTCACTCGGCGGATCACAACATTTCGTTCAAGTCGCGTTTTTCCCCGGGTGCGAAACAGCAGGCGGTCCACTTCGCTCTGCGGAATGCGGTGGTGCCCGCCTGCGGTCTTGACGCTCCGGATCTTCCGCTTGTAAATCCACTGTTTGATGGTGGGAAAGCTCACCCTGAGTTCGAGAGCGGCTTCGCGCAGCTTGAGCAACCCTCCTTCCGTCGCTTGGCTGCGGCGCGCTTTCGAGGTCTTTGGCATTCGAAACGGAATCCTACAGTCAAGGCCCGCTTCAGTCAACGAATCACAGGCAATCACCTCCGCAAGAATAAATGATATGCACGGCGCACGGAATCGATATAAGTATATAAAACTGTGTAGTAGTTTACATACGAAATGTATTACGTATACATTAAGCGACTCTCAGCCAATCCCTCCGCACAAGCAAGAGTGCATGCGAGGGACAAGCCGGAGTTGCTTTTGCGCAGGCCACTCCGGCATCTCAGCTCCTGGCTGTCCAACAATTGGAAAAGACTGGGGTGTCACATGTTTCGTAAGAGCTTTCCTGTCATTTCGCTGCTGGTGCTCTCATTGGCGACGCCGATAGCGCTCGGCCAGGCAGGCAGCGCCGATTTGACCGGCATGGTGTCGGACAGTGGCGGGGCGCTGCTGCCCGGCGCCAAGGTGACGGCGGTTGATATGCAAACCGGTGTTTCAACCGAGACGAAAACAGGCTCAGGCGGCGTTTACGTCTTCGCCAATCTCCATCCCGGCATCTACGCGGTCGCCGCCGAAGCGAATGGCTTCCAGAAGTTGGTACGAAGCGGTGTGACTCTCACCACTGGCGAACGGACGCGTCTCGACTTCACCATGGTCCTGGGGAGCGTGGCCGAGAGTGTGACGGTGACGGGAGACGCCGCTCTCTTGCAGACGGAGTCGGGAAGCATAACTCAGTCCATCGATCACCAGAAAATTGTAGAGCTGCCTCTCAATGGCCGGACGTTCGTGCCATTGGCGACACTGTCTCCCGGCGTCACCCTTCCGCCGGGCACACTTTTGCCCAGAATCAACGGCGGCAGGCCGCGCACCAACGAGTATTTGTTCGATGGCATCAGCGCGCTTCAGCCGGAGCCGGGCCAGGTGGTGTTCTTCCCGATTGTTGATTCCATCCAGGAGTTCAATATCCAGACCAACGCAGTCCCGGCCGAGTTTGGCAGGTTCAACGGAGGCGTAATCAACTTGTCCACTCGCAGCGGATCCAACGGATTTCACGGCAGCGTCTTTGAGTTCTTCCGGAATGAAGTCTTGAACGCTTGCAACTATTTCGCCCCGGTTAGCCGGAGCAAGCCCGAGTTCCGCCGTAACCAGTACGGGCCACTTTGGGTGGTCCGATTGTGAAGGACCATACTTTCTTCTTCGTCGACTATCAGGGCGTAAAGCAGGCCGTAGGCACGGTGCGCATTTCGACGGTGCCCACGGTACTGGAGCGTCAGGGCAACTTTACCGAGCTCTACGGCAGCGCAACGCCGGTATTGTACGATCCCGCGACCACGGTCCAGACTTCGACCGGTTTCACGCGATCGCCTTTCTCACCTACGAACATCATTCCCACGGGACGCATCGACGCGGCCGCGCTCGCAGTGCTCAGCCACTATCCGAAGCCGACGACGTCGGGAACTGCCAACAATTTCACCCAGGTGGGAAACGACCAAGACCACCAAAATCAGTTTGACACTCGCCTAGACCACAAGTTTTCTGACCAGAACCAGATATTTGGACGCTATTCATATTTTCACGACATTGATCGGCCCGTGCCATTTCTCCCCGACGGCAGTGGCAACATCACGACCGGCGTAATCGGATTGACCGATACCCTGGGTCAGCAGGTGGTGGGCAGCTATCTGCACACGATCAGCGCGAAGACGCTGAACGATCTACGAATGGGCTACCCCGGCGTTCGTTTCAACGGCGGGGAGTGCAACTGGATGCGTCGCCTTCGCAAAGCCTGGACATTCCAGGCATCCCGTCGAATGGGGCATTCGACAACGCGCTGCCGGTTTTCAATATTGTCGGCTACCAGCAGATCGGCTCGCCTTCCAACACGAACTCGAATTTCCGCACGGATGTCACGGAATTGGTGGATACGGTGTCCCATCAAATGGGCCGCCATGCCATCAAGTTTGGGCTCGACTTTCGCTGGGAGCGTCTCGACGTGATTCAGCCGCCCAATCCCACCGGCGTGTTTCAGTTCTCCCAGTTGTTCTCAGACTTGCCGGGCACCAAGGGCACAGGCGATCCTCTGGCCAGTTTTCTGCTGGGGCAGGTGCAGCAATTCTCGATTGACCTGCAAGGCAAGGTCATTCGCCCCCGGGCCCACATTCAGGAATATTTTGTGCAGGACGACTGGCAGGCGACGCGCCGTCTCACGCTGAACGCGGGAGTCCGTTGGACGCTCAATGTCCCATCAACCGAAGTTGATAACCAGGGGGCCATTTTCAACGTGCAGACAAAAAAACTGGACTACCTGGGGCAGAACGGCTATCGCCATACCGCTCGCGAATTGCACTGGCATGATTTTGGTCCGCGACTGGGCCTCTCTTACATGCTGGGTGACAAGACCGTGGTGCGCTCAGGATACGGGCTGGTGTGGATTGAGCAAAGCGGGATCACTACGCCGTTCACCATTCCCCAGTTCCCGTTTCTTCAGACCACAGGCCAGCGCACATTGGACAACATCAATCCCGCTTTCGTGCTTTCCGGCGGGCCGAGTGTGGCCCCGATTCCACTCACGCCGGATGCGGGTCTCGGACAGGGTGTATTCACCGTCAATCGTGATCTGGGTTCGGGGTACGCACAACAATGGAAACTGGCGGTTCAACATGAACTGGCCCGAAACCTGTCGTTTGAAGTGGCCTACGTGGGTTCGCATATCACGCATGTGGGAATACCCGACGTCAACATCAACCAACTCACCGTCGATCAATTGGCCATGGGTGCAGCGTTATTGCAGAAGGTGACCAACCCATTCTTTGGGCAGATACCGCGCTCGTCATCGCTGGGCGACCCGACTATCGCTACCGGACAGCTGTTGAAGCCGTTCCCTGAATTCTTGACGGTGGCGCCGTACCGGAACAATGTCGGCAGCACGGTTTACCACGGGTTCGAGGCCAAGTTGGAGCAAAGGCTTGCCGGCGGGTTGTCCTACCTGGTCAGCTACACTCACTCCAAGTTGATCGACACCGCGTCTTCTGTTTTCGATGCGTCGGTCCTTACCGGGCCGGTGGCAAATTTCCCGGTGGCAGACAGTTTCAATCTGCGTCGCGAGCGCGATTCATCGACCGGCGATATTCCCAATGTCTTCGTGGCCAGCTACACCTGGGAAATCCCGGTTGGTAGCGGCCACAGTTTGAATCCCACAGGGGTTTGGCGTGTCCTGGCCAATGGCTAGCAAATGGCGGGAGTCGTTCTGCTTCAGTCCGGCATGCCGGTCGCGGTCACTCAAACCACGAATTTCAACGCCTTCGCCGGGTTCGGAGTGCAGCGGCCCAATGTGGTGGCCTCGCCGAATCTGCCCGCCGACAAACGCGGCCCAACCCACTGGTTCAATACCAGCGCCTTTGAGGTCGCGCCCCAATTCACGCTGGGCAACTCGTCGCGGAATCCGGTCCGCGGGCCTGATTACAGGGATGCGGACATCGCGTTCATCAAGCACACACGGCTGCGGGAACAACTTGATTTGGAATTTCGGGCTGAGCTCTTCAACCTTACGAATACGCCGGCATTCGGTCAGCCCAACGGCGTGCTGGGCAGCAGCGCCTTCGGGACCATCACGTCCACCGCCACCGATCCTCGTGTAGTACAGTTGGGACTCAAGCTGAACTACTGACACCCGAGATTAGCGGGATGAACGCCAGCATCATTGCAGAGTGATGGTTTCGGATTGGACCACTGCCGGTCAGGAGCCCAGCTTGTACAGGATCGGTCAGACGGGTATACTGGCACCGTTTCCCAAACATCCTGGGGGTATTTTATGGACTCGACCAGCCAATCTACCAAATGGACTCCTTACGAGGTAAAAGCGGCGTCGATTCTCTACGAACGCCGAAGCGAAGACCTGCAGTTGGAACAACTTTGGATCCGTCTCAAGAAAAAGATACGCGAGGCGGAAAGCCGGGCCTCGGAACCAACCGCCGCCTAGTTTCTCTCTGGCAATTCAGCAAAAAGGCCTAACCGCACCATGCAACACCGTCCAGTTGCAGTGTGACCTTGCCATCCGTCATTGTGATTCCAATCCAAATCGGGAACGACCGGTCGAAGAACACTTTCCCGGCTTCCCGACTCGTCGATACCGCCTTTTGGGAAGCGGTACAATATTCCTGCTTCGCCCAAACAAAACCTGTCGCTCCCTCTGGTGGCGGCTTGACCAGACCCTCACATTCATTTTGAGGATGGTGTCATTGTGATTGTTGGCGTTCCGAGAGAAAGCTACCCCGATGAACGGCGCGTGGGTTTGGTCCCCATGGTTGTGCCGACTCTGGTCAAAGCGGGCTTTGAAGTGGTCATCGAGACTGGCGCAGGGGTGGAAGCCGGTTACCGGGACGGGCAATATGTTGAAAAGGGCGCGAAGATTCTCCCTGATCGGGCCGCCGTGTTTGGCGCGGCCGATATTATTGTCCAGGTTCTTTGCTATGGCTCAAACGACGCCACCGGTGCGGCCGATCTTCCTCTGTTGCGCCGGGGCCAGGTCCTGGTTGGATTCCTGCGTCCGCTAGGATCACTCGAAGTAATTCAGCAGATCGCCGCCACCGGCGTTACCTCTTTTGCCATCGAACTGATACCGCGAACGACACGCGCCCAGAGCATGGACGCGCTTTCCTCGATGGGAACGGTGTGCGGCTACAAGGCTGTGCTGATTGCGGCTGAGACCCTGCCTCGATTTTTCCCCATGCTGACCACAGCGGCCGGGACCATCACGCCGGCGCGCGTGCTGGTGATTGGCGCCGGCGTCGCCGGGCTGCAGGCCATCTCCACCGCGCGCAGGCTGGGCGCGGTTGCCATGGCCTATGATCTGCGTCCCGCAGCCAAGGAGCAGGTACAGAGTCTCGGAGGCCGGTTCGTTGAGCTTCCCATCGAAGCCAAGGATGCGCAGGATGCGCGCGGCTATGGCACGCAGCAGGACGAGTCCTTCTATCGCCGACAGCGCGAGCTTCTGGGGCGAGTGGTAGCAGACAGCGATGTGGTGATTGCGGCGGCCGTGGTTCCAGGCAAGAAGCCACCCGTGCTGGTGACGGAAGAAATGGTAAAGGGGATGGCGCCCGGCTCGGTGATTGTCGATCTGGCGGCGGAGCGCGGAGGGAATTGCGAACTAACTCGCCCGGGAGAAACCGTGGTTGCCCACGACGTTACCATAGTCGGGCGAATCAACGTTTCTACCGGTGTGCCTTACCATGCCAGCCAGATGTACGCGCGCAACATTACCGCATTTCTGCTGCACCTGGCGAAAGAGGGCAAACCGCAGTTTGACCTCGACGACGAGATCATTCGCGAGACCTTGCTGACCCGGGGCGGGGAACTGGTCAACCATCGGGTGCGGGAGTTCTTCTCTCAACCTGCGCCAGTTTCCGCAGGTGGGGGCTAGATTTTTGCGGTATTTCAGTCGGGAAAACTTCGTTCGGGTGGAGGAAGAATGAGTTCCACGCTGATCAATGGCCTCTTCGTGTTCATGTTGGCGGCCTTCATTGGGTTTGAAGTTATTCGGCGGGTTTCACCTTTACTTCATACCCCGCTGATGTCGTTGACCAATGCCCTTGACGCCATCGCCGTGGTGGGCGCCATCGTGCTCGTCGGCCGGCACGAGAGCAGGCTTTCGTATGTGCTCGGCATGCTGGCCATCATCGCCGCCACCAGCAATATCGTGGGCGGCTTCCTGATTACCGACCGCATGCTCAAGATGTTTCACAGCAGCCGGCCCACCAAGCCATGAACACTCTTCCCGTCACCCAGCCCGTCATCGAAATCACCTACCTGGTTGCCAGCATCCTCTTCATTCTCTCGCTGAAGTGGATGAGTTCGCCGAGCACGGCCCGGCGCGGTATCTGGGCCGGCGAAATCGGCATGCTGCTGGCTATCGGCGGGACTCTGTTGCAGCACGGCATCGTCGACTACCGAGGGATTGCGATCGCGCTGGTGATTGGGACCTGCATCGGAATTCCTCTCGGCCTGGTGCAGATGACCGCGGTTCCCCAACGCACGGCCCTCAGCCACGCTTGCGGCGCGCTCTGCGTCACACTTGTGGGCACCGCCGAGTTCTATCTGCGGAGTCCTGACATCTCCCGCTTTACCATGGCGGTCCTCTCCGCTGAGGTCATTCTCGGTTCGCTGACCTTCACCGGCAGCCTGATGGCCGCGGGGAAACTGCAGGAGATTCTGCCGCAGCGCCCCCTTACTTATAAAGGCCAGAACCTGGTCAACCTGTTATTTCTCGCGGTCGCGGTGGCGGGGGCGGGGTATCTCGTACTGCACCCGGGAGCGAGGCCGGTATTTCCGATGATGATGGGCATTTCGCTTCTGTTCGGAGTGCTCATGATCGTTCCGATCGGCGGAGCGGACATGCCAACCGTCATCTCCCTGCTCAACTCTTACGCCGGGCTGTCCGCAGCGGCGATGGGATTCGTAGTCGACAGCAAGCTTCTGATTATTGCTGGCGCGCTCGACGGTTCTTCCGGTTTCATTCTGTCCGTCATCATGTCGAAGGCGATGAATCGCTCCTTCGGCAACGTCCTCTTCGGTGCCTTCGGCCAGGTCCAGCCCGCGGCTGTGGCCGGGCAGGAAGCCAAGACGGTTCGCAGCGCGACCGCTGAAGAAGCAGCCGCCATCCTGGCCGCCGCTAACAAAGTCGTCATCGTTCCAGGCTACGGAATGGCGGTAGCCCAGGCTCAGCACAAGGTGCGGGAACTCTATGACGCTTTGAGCAAGCGCGGGGTGGACGTGCGCTTCGCGATCCATCCCGTCGCCGGCCGCATGCCGGGCCACATGAACGTGCTGCTGGCCGAGGCTGACATTCCCTACGACCGCCTGGCGGAGATGGACGACATCAATGGCGACTTCCCGCAGACCGATGTTGCGTTGGTGATTGGCGCCAACGACGTTACCAATCCCGCAGCCCGCACCGACTCCTCCAGCCCAATCTTCGGCATGCCGATTCTCGACGTGGACAAGGCCCGCACGGTCATGGTCATCAAACGCAGCATGAGCCCCGGCTTCGCCGGTATCGACAATCCCCTCTACTATCTGGGCAAGACTCTGATGCTGTTTGGCGATGCCAAGTCGTTCGTCAACGATATCGTTCATGAACTAGCCGGTGGCGGGCATTGATAAGGTTGAGGAAACTCTAGTCTCCCTCTAGCCTTCTGCGCGCCGACCTCTGCCAATCAGACCCGTCTGCTGATGGGCGAAACTACTGGCAATCTAATCGCTTCCGTCGCCAGGTCCCAAAATCTCGTTCCCCCAGCCAACGCTCTGATCACAGGCAAGACAAGGAGTGCACTCCCGTGAAAAAGACCGTGTGACGGAAATCACACGCCAGGGCAAGCCTGATCACGTCATTTAACGGCAACCGGTACTAGATTTAAGGGTGGAAGTGAGGAGGGATTTATGTCAGCCCTTGCCCAATTACGAGAGCAGAAAGAGAGTGTGGGTTTCAAGCGTGTTCTTATTGCAACAGACTTTTCAGCCGTTTCGGAACGTGCCCTGGCTTATACCCTTCCAATCGTCCGCCGATTCGGTTCCGAGATGTCGATTGTGAATGTGATTCCCCCGGAAACACGGGACATGATTATTTGGGGTCCGCTGCCGCGAGAACTCGATCGTCTACGTCTTGAGGCCGAGCAGGAAATGGCGCGTCTGGCCGCAGAAGCACGTATCAAGGAAGTCAATCCTCATACATTGCTCGCACAAGGCCGGGTATGGGATGTGCTCTCGTCGATCATTCAGCGTGAGCGCACTGATCTGCTCGTTCTGGGCACTCGCGGACGCGGAGGTCTGAAGAAACTAGTACTCGGATCGGTGGCGGAGGAAGCGCTGCGTCGTGCTACCTGCCCGGTGCTCACCATCGGTCCCAGTGTTCCTTTGCCGGACCCTGGAAAGAGCGGATTCAGCACGATCCTGTTTGCCACCGACTTTGGGCCCGCTTCGGCCAAGGCCTTTCCCTATGCCCTGTCGCTGGCGGAGGAGTGTGAGGCGAAGTTGATTCTCCTGCACATGTTGCCACCGATGCCAATCGCTGTTATCGGTCCAGGCGCGTATTGCCCTGGAGTTTTCGTTGCCGACGATCTGGCAGACCGGCAGTCCACGATGAATCATGACAGCGCCCGCAAGTTGGGGGAACTGGTTCCCGCAGGCGCCAAGCTGTTGAGCCAGCCCGAAATCGTGGTGGGAAAGGATTTCCTGCCTGAAGGCATCCTGGGTACTGCGGCGACACACAATGCCGACCTGATCGTCATGGGAGCGAACCGTGTGGCTTCTGCCCGCCTGACGGCGCATGTCCCCTGGGCCCTCACCCACGATGTGATCTGTGAAGCCAGGTGCCCGGTTCTGACGGTCGCGGGTTGATCGAAACCTTCGGAGAGAGCCCGAGGGGCTTTCTCCGGTAATCCAGCTAGTGAC
Source organism: Terriglobia bacterium (assembly GCA_963803605.1). Classification (GTDB taxonomy): domain Bacteria; phylum Acidobacteriota; class Terriglobia; order Terriglobales; family Acidobacteriaceae; genus JAIQFF01. Next base: position 19,609 of record CAWDNG010000010.1, on the reverse strand, counting down.
CACTCTGATGGCGATGTATCAGCTTCAACACCTCAAACCAGGTGATGCTAAGGGATCCCAATAGCAGTGCTACCGCCAGATCCATCGGGTGCAGGAAGGAAAACTCAAAAAGCGTCCTGAGGTAGGGAACGTACAACACCAGCAAGAGGGTTGCGGTGGTTCCGAGCGTGACCATCCAGAGCGCTGGATTCCGATTTTCTCCCGTCTCCAGGACGGTCCTCATGGCTGACCGGTTGGCCCAGATCAGCACCACATTTCCAAATACCAGGGTGGTGAATGCAAGGGTGCGCGCGTCTTCGGATGTGTGTCCCGAACGCATTGAAAAGATGAATGTCGCCAGCACAGCCACAAATAGGCCAACCCCCTGAAGCAATCCGATAATGACGGTTGAACGGTCGAAAAGCCGTGCCTCTGCCGCCCGTGGTCTTCTGAGCATGATTCCTGGCTCTGCGGGTTCAGCCTCAAAGGCCATGGAACACGCAGGATCGATGATCAGTTCGATGAACACGATGTGCAATGGCATGAGCAGGATCGGCCAATCGAAGATCACTGGCAGAACCGACAAACCTGCAGTGGGTACGTGGACGGCGAAAACGAAGCGCACCGCCTTGGTCAGATTGTCATAGATTCTCCTTCCCAGCCGGACCGCCGATACGATCGCCGGGAAGTCATCGTCGGCCAGTACCAGGGCTGCGGCCTCGCGAGCCACGTCCGAACCTCTCGCGCCCATGGCAATGCCGATGTGCGCAGCTTTCAGCGCGGGAGCGTCATTCACTCCGTCCCCAGTCATGGCCACCACTTCTCCGTTTGCCCTGAGTGCCTCCACCAAACGCAGCTTCTGGTCGGGCCGGACCCGGGCAAATACGTTGCAGTCGCGAACCGCTTGTCGGAAGGCAAGCTGATCCATCCGTTCCAGGGCCTCGCCGGTGATTGCCTGATGGGGATGGGTGAGGCCCGCTTGCAGCGCAATTGCCCGCGCCGTCCCTGCATAGTCTCCGGTGATCATTACAACTCGAATTCCCGCGGTGCCTAGTTCTGCGATGGCGCCGGGAACGGTAGGACGAATAGGATCGGCCAGGCCAATCAATCCAATTAGGTCCAGCTGCAGGTGGCGTTTATCCTCCGGCAGAATTTCGGGCGGCGAGAGCCTTCTGCTGGCCACCGCGTGACCCGCATGCCTGCATCAGTCATACGTTTAAGCCCTGCATTGACCTCGTTTCGGGTCGGTTCGAGCATGGGTATGAGTCTGAAAATCTCTTCCGGTGCGCCCTTTGCCGCCAGGAACGTGGTACGGGCCGTCTCGTCATAGGCTTTGGCCATGAGCATGCAATCTGAAGACAGCGGGTACTCGCTGATCACTTTGCCCGGAGCCTCGTACAGAACTGCTGCCGCATGGATGGCCTTGTCCACGGGATCGAGCGTGTGCTGATCGGAAGCCAGCGCCGCCACCGCAAGCACTTTGTCGCGCGTCACGATCTCCCTGCCTGACCGGTTGGCGAAGACTTCCTGCACCGTCATGTGGTTCTCGGTCAGAGTGCCGGTCTTATCAACGCAGATGACCGTGGCCGCGCCCAGCAGTTCGATCGCCGGGAAGCGCCGTGTCAGCACTCTCTTGCGCGAGATGCGCCAGGCGCCGAGCGCCATGAAGATCGTGAGAACCACCGGAAATTCTTCCGGAAGCATGGCGATGGCCAGGGCCAGCGCAGACAGCATTCCTTATTATCCAGTTGCCGCGCAGCAGACCGTAGGCGATCGCGACTGACGCGCAAACCAGCAGGCTCACCATTCCGAAGATGCGGACCAGCTTCGTGGTCTCTTTTTCAAGGTTGCTCGATTCTGATTTGAGGCGGCCCAAATCACGCCCGATCTTTCCGATCTCAGTTTGCACACCCGTGCCGGTGACGATGGCGATCCCGTGTCCGCGACCACCAGCGATCCCGAATAGACCCTGGATGCGGCATCACCGGCCCTCCCAATTGCACCCCGGCCAACCACTGCCTGCTTCTGGACTGGAAGGCTCTCCCAAGTCAGCAACGATTCATCGAGCGCCAGCACGACGCTTTCGACAAGCTGCCCGTCGGCCGGGACCCGGTCGCCTTCATTGAGTACAACAACATCTTCCGGCACGACTTCCCGGGCTGGAATGCGGCGCGTGCCTTCGGCCCTGATCACCAGAGCGCGTGGACTGGTGAGATCTCGGAGCGCTTCCAGAGTACGTTCCGTTCTCTGCTTCTGTACCACGGAGATTCCGATCACCAGGAAGATGCTGGCGAGAATGGCAACCGCTTCACGCAAGTCACCGACTGCCAGATAAACGGCCCCCGTGCTCAGGAGGAGTACGAGCATGGGTTCTTTGACCGTGGCAGATGCGATGGAGAACAGGGTTTGTCTGTCAGGGGCGGGCAGAGTGTTGGGACCGTAGCGGTGCAGCCGTTCCCCAGCTTCGGAATCGGTCAGCCCTCGCCACACTGTGGGGGCGTCTCCTCCGGCAGGGTTTGCGCCACATCAGCCTCGGATGGTCAGGACTGGACAGGTGGCGTGAGCAATCACACGATGTGCGAGCGCCCATGGAATGTGCGTGGTTGCCCGGTCCCACTCACCGCCACCGCGAATGCCCATGACGATGGCGTCGGCCCCGGTGAGGTCGGCGAACCGGGTGATGATCTTCACCGGGTGCCCGGATTCGACTTGTATTTTTTCGATCCTCTTCAGCAGGGCAGGGTCGGCTGCGCTTTCAATCATCGTCCTGGTCTCAGATGCGATTCGGTTTCGCTCCGTGCGCGACCTGATGTCCGGGCGCACCGCGCGGACCACCGAGATCTTTGCATCGAACATCCGGGCCAGTTGTGAAAGGCGGGACAGGGCCGCCAGGGAATGAGGCTCGAGGGCAGTGGCAAAAACCAACCGCTTGAGTTGTTTTCGACGGTGGGCCCGCGTCCTCGGTCCAAGTACAAGGACAAGGCGATGGGCCTTGCGAAAAATCTCTTCCGCCACCGACCCTAGCAACAGCCGGGCAGCATGGCTGCGGGCTGACGTACCCAGCACCGTCAGATCGATGTCCTGCTGATCGAGGAACCGCGCAACTGCCGGCCCAGCTTCGCCTTCAATCACGCGGCTTGCGCAGCCGGAGAATTTGTTCGTCTTCAACCATTCCGACATGGTTTGGCGTGCCCGTGTCCACACTTTTTTCTTCTTCAAGGACCGCGAATCCCGGGGCCCAAAGCTGTATTCGAAGGGGTCCACCGCATGAACGGCTGTGACCTTCTTTTTTACCGTCCCACCCAGGTCGTAAGCAAAGGCCATGGCAGATATCGAGCCCGGAGAGAAGTCTGTAGGCACGGCGATCCTGCCGAGCGATCCTTGACGTGCCCTTCCCGAACCCTTCATAGAAGTCTCCAGTCCTGACACGCCTTCGAGCGACGATTACAATGGTGGCGCCTGACCGAGCCGCCGGATGTGACGCTGATCACGAGGCCATGTGAAGTCTCTCACAACATCTGTCTTGCCTGCGAAGAAGGCCGGAGGTTTTTGTGCGCAGAACGCGAATCGCATCGTTGCCCGTCCTGACCGCTGTTGTAAGTCTTTTCGCCGGCACCGCATTGAACCACTCCTGGGCAAAGCCGGCAGCCGCGCCTCTTGGAGTATTCGAGGACCATGGCGATGTCGGTACCGTCTTGCATCCTGGCTCCGTTGAATATAGCGCTTCCACGGAAACCTACAACCTCACCGGCAGCGGGGAAAACATGTGGTTTACCGCCGACGCCTTTCAGTTTGTGTGGAAGAAGGTCTCGGGTGATGTCACCCTGACCGCCGACATTTCGTTTCCCACCAGCACCGGAAATCCGCATAAGAAAGCCGTGCTGATGCTGCGGCAGAGCCTCGACCCGGATTCCGTGTACGCCGACGTGGCGCTGCACGGTGTCGGGATGACTGCATTGCAATATCGCGACGAGAAGGGCACCATCACTCGAGAGATTCAATCGAACCTGTCCGGCCCCAGAAGACTGCGTATCGCAAAGCGTGGCGACTACGTGTACATGGCCCTGGCTGCGGCTGACGGCGCGCCCGAGGTCGCCGGTGGCTGGCTGCGAGTCCCTCTGCAGGGGACCTTCTACGTCGGCATCGGTGTCTGCTCCCACCATAAAGATGTCATCGAGAAGGCCGTATTTTCGAGAGTAGAGTTAGCCTCGCCGGCATCCGCCGCAGCCAAGCCCACGCTCTACAGCACGCTGGAAACGGTAGCGGCCGATTCCGGCGACCGGCGAGTGGCGTACATCGCGCCTGAGCATTTCGAGGCCCCCAACTGGACCCGCGATGGCTCAGCTTTCATATTCAACAGCAATGGCCATATCCTGCGACTGCCTGTGGGCGGGAGCAAACCGGAGATCATCGACACAGGTTTCGCCACACGCTGCAACAACGATCACGGCATCTCGCCGGACGCCACCCAGCTCGCCATCAGCGATCAATCACAGGAGGAACACCACTCCCTGGTTTATATTGTGCCGATTGGAGGCGGTACTCCCCGGCGCGTTACAAAAAATTCGCCTTCCTACTGGCATGGCTGGTCGCCGGATGGAAACACGTTGGCGTTCGTGGGCCAGCGCAACGATGAATTCGACATCTACACCATTCCTGCCGCCGGGGGCGAAGAAACCCGCCTTACCGCCGCCAAGGGTCTGGACGACGGTCCGGAATATTCTCCCGACGGAAAGTTTATCTACTTCAACTCCGAACGTACCGGAACCATGCAGATATGGCGCATGCAAAGCGATGGCAGTCAGCAGGAGCAGATCACATCGGATGAGTTCAACAACTGGTTTCCCCACATCTCGCCCGACGGCAAGTGGATGGTTTTTCTCTCGTACGAGCACAGCGTGACCGGACATCCCGAGAGCAAGGATGTCACGCTTCGCATGATGTCGCTAAGCGACAGGAAAATCAAGCTGCTGGCCAAACTCTTCGGCGGGCAGGGAACGATCAATGTGCCTTCCTGGTCTCCCGATAGCAAGCAAGTCGCCTTCGTGAGCTATCAGCTGATTCCAGACGAGGGCGTGGAAAAGAAATAGATCACTGCTGTCCGGCTAACGGGCTATGTGAAGCCGGCAAGTGATGGAGCGGTAACGAGTTGAGGCAGTATCTAGCTTGCCGCGATTTGAACAGCTGGCGAGACGAGTTTGGGTAGCCTGGACGGCGCACAATGGCTCATGAATCAAGGGCGCGCCGTCTTCTCGCAGTTAATCAGTTTCCTTCCCGATCGAGAGTTTCGCCGTTGCGTTGAGCGCTATCATGGCGACAGCCGACTGCGCGGGTTTTCCTGCTGGGATCAGTATCTGTCGATGGCTTTCGCACAACTAACCTATCGGGAGAGTTTGCGCGACATCGAGGCGTGCCTGCATTCGGTGCAAGACAAGTTGTACCATCTGGGATTCCGCGGCAAGGTGGCGCGTTCGACGCTGGCCGACGCGAACGAGTCGCATGATTGGAGGATCTTTGCGGATTTCGCGCAGGTATTGATTGGTATCGCTCGGCCACTGTACGCGCACGACCAAATTGGTGTCGATCTCGATCAAAGTTTGTACGCTCTGGATTCGACGACCATCGATCTGTGTCTGTCGCTATTCCCGTGGGCGAAGTTTCGTCAGCGCAAGGCCGCCGTCAAGATGCATACTCTGCTCGACCTGCACGGCAACATTCCCACGTTCATCCGCGTCACCAGTGGTGATGTGCACGATGTGAACATCCTGGACGAGATCATGCCAGAGGCGGGCGCCTTCTACGTCATGGACCGGGGCTACATTGATTTCCAGAGGCTCTTTGTTTTTACACTCAGCTCCGCTTTCTTCGTCGTCCGTACCAAGTCGAATGTGCTGATCCAGAGACGCTACTCGCATCCTGTGGACAAGACGACGGGCGTGCGCTCAGATCAGACTGTCATTCTGACATCGTTCGAATCAGCGTCGGCCTATCCGGATGCACTGCGACGCGTCAATTATCTCGATCAGGAGACCCACAAACGGCTGAAATTCCTGACTAACAATTTTGTGCTTCCCGCATTCACCATCGCGCAAATCTACAAGTGCCGCTGGCAAGTCGAATTGTTTTTTAAGTGGATCAAGCAGCATCTACGCATTAAAGCCTTCTACGGGACAAGTGAGAATGCGGTGAAGACCCAGATCTGGATCGCGGTGTCAATTTATGTGCTGGTTGCCATCGTTCGGAAGCGGCTGGGCCTGGCGGCCAGCCTTTACCAAACGCTACAAATTCTGAGCGTCACGCTTTTCGAGAAAACGCCCATTTTATGCGCTCTCCAGGCTCCCGACGCAGACGCAGAATTCACCGAAAACGTTAACCAACTGATTCTCTTCGACATTTAGCCGGACAGTAGTGGAAATAGATATTCACGCCACTCAGGCCAAATAGGTAATCCCGGGTTTTGTTCCGTTTGTCACTTCCACTGGATGACGCCGGCCTCCCGACAGGCATCGAGATAATCGCTCACTAGTTGTACCGGCAGCGGGCCATACTCGGCTGATACTGAGTCCCGAATCTCTCCCACGTTTCGTTTGCCATCGACGAAATTCACGATTTCATACGCGTAGAGCTCCGAAAGGTCCTGCTCGTGAAGTAGTGGAGTTGCCTCGCTGTTGAGCAGCTTGACTTTGGCCAGGCGCTCGCGCCCAAGCCGCGCTTTGAGAACATCGTCGTTCTGATACGTGAGCGGGCCGAACTCGCCGATGCGAACCGGAATCTTCTGCGCTGCCGCGTCCACTGCCCATGGAGCTTTCGGTTCTGCGCCCTGTGCTCCTCGGGCCCGAGCCTGGCCGTCGATCCAGGAATTGAAAGTTGATACCTGATCGGCCAGGGCCTTCTCCTGGGCTGAATGGTCCGTGCCAGAGCCGGCAAACTTCAGCAGTGACGATAAGGTCGCGAGTTCGCGGCGCAGACCCTGGCGCAGGAGGTTGCTTGCTTCGTACCACGCTGCGCCGGCATCCAGCTTCGGGTCTGCCGCCACTTGCTGTGCCCGTTGGTACAGTTGCGCCAGTCGAATTTCTGACTGCGACGCGTAGAAGGGAAGCAAGGCTCGTGATTGTTGCGCGTCCAGATTGGCATAGACGTAACCGGCAGCTGCCCCCAGCAGAGCGACCCGGCGCAGTTTGGTGGGATCGATCTGTTGCAGCGTGTCATGGTCAGTATGAATGTAGATGTCGGGCCAGTCGCGCAAATAGAGCGACGGCACCGCGACGGTGGACGAATCGTAGTCGTCGTGATCGCTGCCAGCGGAATACGGAGTGACATCTGACAGAAACTGGTTGCGCGTGCCTTGTTCTCCGGCGCGAGTCTCGATGACCGCCGCCTCGGGCACATCGCCGCTTCCGGCGTAGTTGGCGGCTCCGGCTCGGATGACATCGGCCAGGGCGGCGCCCACGTCAGTCACAAAACTGGGCAACGACCACGGAGTTTCGGTTACGTGCAGGATGGATTTGTTCTTGAAGGGATCGCCGCCGACCATGTCCATGTGAATGTCGGCGTGCAGCCTGGCCCGGATCTCGGGATGGCGGCTGAGATAGGCCATGGTGCCTTCAACCTCGGGGCCCCACACGAAGCGCAGTGTGCGCTTGGGACGCGGCAAAGCTCCATCGGCAATCAGTCGCGCCAACACACGGGCGGATTCCAGGATCGTCACGCAGCCGCTACCATTATCGTTGGCGCCCGGCCGCTCATGATCCAGATGGCAGCTGTAAACTATTTCGCCCGCGGCGGGGTCGATTCCGGAAATGAGTCCGCTCACCACCGTCCAGTGTCCCGGCCCCACCTCAGCTTTTACTTTGGCATGCAGGACGACCGTTCCCTCCCCGTGCAGTTGAGCACGCAGCGATTCAGCGGTTTCCCGCGAAATCATGAAAGCGAAGCCTGCCGGCTGGCGCGCATCCAGATGGCCCCAACGCACCACGGTGCGATCCATGCCCGACCAGGCGGTGCTCTGGTTGGGCATGTCGCTCACGATGCCGGCGGCGCCGTACTTGGCAACTGCCAGGGCCTGCACTCGTGCGAGGACGCCATCGGTCAGAACGATCTTTCCGCGCACGTCCTTGCCGCCATAATCAGACTCGTGCGAACCGTCGCCCACATCCACGAGCGAGGCTTCCACATCGGCGCTGTGACTGTAATCTGCCAGCCGGATGGGGTCGGTCGCCCAATCGCCTAGAAGCAGATGCTGGGGACGCACCTCCCAAAGTTGTCCGGCTTCGACGGTCCAACCCAGGTAAGAGCGCATCAAGCCGTAAGGAGTCTTGCCGTCGATAGCGAACTGCTCGCTCTGGATCTCGGCCAGCCCATATTCTCGTGCCTTTTGCAGAATAAACTGGGCGGCCTGGTCAAATTCGGCAGTAGCAGGTACGCGATGCAAACGTGTCAGGTAGCGAAGGTTTTCGTAAGGTGCGGCGCCGCTGGCCTCATCGCGCAGTTTGATCCACTGCTCTGATGAAAGAAACGGCTGCTGGGCCAGGGCAAAAGTTGCGGTAAATAAGAAGAGAGCCGAGAAAATTGTGCGGAGCATGGAGGGGAGAGCATACATTTTGCCCCGCCCTCAAAGCAACGCTCGCGGTTCGTAGCGCCGGCGTCCCGCCGCCTGTCGGGAGGGCACCTTGCCCTCCCATGAAGTTCGGAGAAACTCTTACGCGAGCAGGACGACTACGCGCTAAGGGCAGTGATCCTCGAACCGTCAAACCGGACGCGATCTGCCCTCCGTGCCTGGGGCGAGCAATGCCGGTCATACACCCGATTCGCAATGCTCAAGACGCTTTCAAAGCCGGCATTCTGGGGCAGAATCGCAATGGCGATTTCGCGAATGAATTGATTGCGACGGCTGAGACCGTCCATCTGCGTTACGACCCTGGGATCCTCAATATTGCGGATCAGAGGCATGGCGCATACCTCCTTCAAATTTTCTCTACACAAATAGATGATCAGTCCGACACAGAAGAGGCGCAATCCGGTAGATAGGGGATTACTTTGGTACTAGAAGGGAACAGACAACCGTACAGTGTCCCCTACTGGCCGGTAGCGGTTTGCGATTGCGAGTCAACTTTCACCGACGGCAAGGTGGCAGAACTCCAGCCTCCGCCCAGGGCCTTGATCAGGGAAACGCTGGCGGCCATGCGCCGGCGCAGAATATCAACTGCAGCGCGCTGGTCGGCCAATGCCGTACTTTGCGCCGTCGTGACTTCCAGATAGCTGACTACGCCACCTTTATAGCGATTGGTGGAGAGCTCGAGTGAGTGCTCCGCTGCGGTCACGGCCGCTTGTTGGGCCTGGGCTTCGTCGTTGAGAATGCGCAGGACCGCCAGATTGTCTTCCACTTCCTGAAACGCCGTGAGCACCGTCTGGCGATAGCTTGCCACGGATTCGTCATAAGCGGCGCGGGCCTGTTCGGAGACGGCGCGACGGCGGCCCCCATCGAAGGCAGTCACGGCCGCCGACGCTCCTGCGGTCAGGAAACCGCTGGGGCCCTGAATTAACGTGGTGATCGCGGTGCTTTCAAAGCCGCCGGAACCAGTCAGAGTAAAAATCGGAAAGTACGCCGCCCGGGCAACGCCCACCTGGGCATTGGCGGCGGCCACGCGGCGTTCCGCGGCCGCGATGTCCGGCCGGCGCTCCAGCAGGTCTGATGGAAGTCCCGGCGGGATATCAGGCGGCGGCGAGTTCCAGGCCGCCGCGGGAACGCTGAAAGTGGAGGCGGGCTGTCCGATCAGGGTCGCGATCGCGTGTTCGTTCTGCGAGCGCTGAATCAGCACATCAATGGCCTGGGTACGGGTATTCTCCAGCTGAGTCTGGGCTTGCGCCACGTCAACCGCAGAGGCCACGCCTCCTTTGTAGCGGTTTTGCGTGAGTTCCAGCGCTCGTTCAAACGAGGTAACATTCGACTTCAGCAGCTGCTCTTCGGCGTCCAGCGTGCGCATCTGGAAGTAATCAAAGGCGAGCTCAGCATGCAGACTGAGCCGCACCGATTCCAGATCGGCGGCGCTTGCCTGTGCATTCGAACGCGCGGCCTCAACCGTATGGCGTACCCGTCCAAACACATCTGCTTCGTAGGACACATCCACCGGGACTACAAAGTCCGATACATTGGTTTGAGTGCTCGTGGAAACCAGCAGACGGTGCTCGGAGAGATGCTCACGTGCAGCCGACGCGCTCACCGTCACCGTGGGATAGTAAGCCGCCCGGTTGAAGCGCACCAGCGCCCGTGCTTGCCGGAACTGCGCCTCCGCCGCCTTGAGATTCTGATTGGAGACATTGACTTGCTCTTCCAGCGCGTTCAGCTGCTGGTCCTGGAAAAGCTCCCACCATTTGCCGCGCGCAACCTGATCGCTGGGTTGAGCGGTCTTCCATGGCGGCGGCACTTCCTTGTAGGTCGGAGGTGCCGGCATCGCGGGTTTGGTATAGCGCGGTCCCACGGCGCAACTGCTGAGCAGAAACATCAAAAGCACGACCCCGGCTGCGGACTTCGGGCGTCGGGCTTTAGACGTCGGATGCCGGCTGAAGTACCAAGGATCCGAAGGGTCAGGTCCAAGGTCTGACGCCCGGCGTTCGACGCCTACCTTCCTCACTGTGCCCCCTGCGCGATGCGTACCGTCTCACCTTCAACGACCGAATCCGGAGGGTTGACGATTACGCTTTCATCTCCACTCAGGCCCGAAACCACTTCGACCTCGTTGCCGAAATCATGGCCCAGGGTGATCGGCTTCAGGTCGACGTGTTGACCCGCGCCGACCGTGGCTACCCGCAGACCCTCGGAGCGAAACAGCAGCACGTTGACTGGCAGAATTAGTGACGACGTCGGAGTGGGCAGTTTGAGATGCACTTCGGCGTACGAGCCAGTGAAAAGCTGCCCAGTGGGATTGTTGACGGCGATCTCAACCAGCAAGGTGCGCGATGCCGGATCGATGGCATTGGCGGTACGCACCAGCTTTCCTGTAAAGCGGCGTCCGGGGAACTCCGCCAGGGTCAGGTCGGCAGTGAGCCCCGGCTTCGCCGCCTGGGAATAAATCTGCGGCACACTGACGTAAACCCGCAGCTTGTCGGGCTGTGCGATGTGAAACAGTTCGTTGCCATTGCCCCCGCTGCTGCCCGAGTTGATCAGAGCACCAATGTCAGTGTTGCGCGCCGTAATTACGCCGGAGAAGGGAGCGTAGATCTTTTGGAAGGATTGCAGCTCTTCCAGGCGCTTCACGTTAGCCTGCGCGGATTGCAACGCGGCCTGCTTGGCCGCGTAATCTCCGGCGGCATTGTCGGATTCCTGTTTGGAAACCGAGTCGGTCTTCAACAGGCCTTCATACCGGTCCGCGGTGATCCTGGAAAGGTTGAGATTGGCCTGGGCGGTGGCCAGATCGGCACGCGCTTGCCGCAACTGCTGGTTCACCTCGGGAGTATCGATTTCTGCCAGCAGTTGTCCCGGCTGTACGCGGCTCCCAATGTCCACATACCAGCGTTTCAGGTAGCCGTTGGTGCGGGCGTAAATGGGGGCATCGGCAAAGGCCTGCACGTTGGCGGGCAGGACAATTTCCTGCGCGGGAGCGGAGCGCTTGGCCCGGACCACAGCCACAGTCGGAACAGCCATCTCCGCGGTCTCTAGGCGCAGAGCCGTCCGGGCCTGGATCCGGGGGAGAATGCCGGCAATCACCAGCACTACGGCCGTTAGCACCGCGAGCGCAAGGATCCACCAGTGCGACCGCCGGGTTTTGTTCGACCGGTCGGGCCCGCCGGCCGCACCCGCACCGGAGTCGCTATAAATGCCGCTCTCGTTTTCAACCCTCATTCGCGCTCCCAAGAATATGGAAATACCATGATGTCAATCAAACCGCGGGTCCAACCTTCGCCGGCTGCTTTGCCGTGTTCCGCCGGCCATGCAGCAGGCTGAAGAAGACGGGAACAAAAAACAGAGTTGCCGCGGTAGCAAAAATCAAGCCGCCAATCACCGCCCGGCCCAGTGGGGCATTCTGCTCTCCGCCTTCTCCCAAACCGACGGCCATCGGCATCATGCCAATAATCATGGCCAGGGCCGTCATCAGGACCGGACGGAAGCGGGTGAATCCCGCCGCCATCGCGGCCGTCAGCGCGTCCTTACCTTCGGCCATCTGTTCCTTGGCAAAACTGACCACCAGGATGCTGTTGGCTGTAGCAACGCCCATGCACATGATAGACCCTGTCAGGGCCGGCACGCTGACGGTGGTCTCGGTGATGAACAGGAACCACACTATGCCCGCGAGCGCCGCCGGCAAGGCCGAGATGATGATGAACGGGTCCAGCCAGGACTGAAAGTTCACCACGATCAGCAGGTACACCAGCAGGATGGCAAATGCCAGCCCGGAAATCAGCCCCGAATAGGAAGACCGCATAGTTTGGACCTGGCCGCGCACCACCAGCTCGGAACCGCGCGGCAGCTCCTTGCGGCTGTCATCAAGGATTTTCCCAATATCGTCGGCCACTCCGCCCAGGTCGCGCCGCTGCACTGACCCGTAAATATCGATCACCGGCTGTATGTCGTAATGCGAGACCAGGGCCATCCCCGTGTCCCGCCGGATGGACGCCAGCGATCCCAGAATCGCCGGACTTGCCCCGCCGGATCCGGTAACCGGGATGTTTTCCAGTCCCTGGAGCGAATCCAGCCGGTACTGCGGCGTCTGGGTCGCGATGGAATAGCTCACTCCGTTCTTCGGGTTGAGCCAGTAAGTGGGCGAAGTCTGGAAACTCCCGCTGAGCGAAATCAGCAGGTTGGTGGCGATGTCGCGCTGGGTGAACCCCGCCAGTTGCGCCTTGGTCCGGTCCACATTGATGCGCAGATGTGGTTCGTCGAAGGGCTGCTGGATGCGCAGGTCCGCTGTTCCCGGAACCATCTGGAGCCGCCGCAGCAGCCGGTTAGCAAAGCGACGGTTGTCCTGGAGATCGTACCCGGTCAGCTGGATATCGATCGGCGAGGGCAGGCCAAAATTCAGAATCTGGCTCACGATGTCCGCAGGAAGAAACGAAAAATCCACGCCTGCAAATTGTTGCGCCAGCTTCAGACGCAAATCGTGAACATAATCCTCGGTCGGCCGATGTCCCGGAGTCAGCGTGACCAGAATGTCGGCATCCGCCGGTCCGGTGGGGGCTGAATTGCTGTAGGAGAGGTTGATGCTGCTGTAAGGCAAACCAATGTTGTCGATGACGCTGGAGATTTCGCTGGGTGGAATTTGCTGGCGAATGAAGGCTTCAATCCGGTCGCACAGGCCCGCTGTTTCTTCGATGCGCGTGCCCGCTCGGGCCCGCAGGTGCAGCTTGAATTGTCCGGCGTCCACTTTAGGGAAGAAGTCTCGCCCCAGCCAAGGGACCAGAAGCACGAACGAGCCCACGCAGACCACGGCAAAACCCCACAGGAAGGCGCTGCGGTGATGCAGGCTGCGCTCCAGCATCTCGTGGTAGCGGTCGCGAAACCTTTCGAATGCAAGCTCGAAGGCCACTTGCAGCCGGATCAGAGGATTGCGGCTGGAAGTGTTCAGGTGTCCGGCCTCCTGTTCGTGGCCGCGAAGCAGATATTTGGCCATGGTCGGGACCAGGGTTCGCGACAGCAGGTAAGAGGCCAGCATGGCGAAGACCACCGCTTCTGCCAGGGGAACGAACAGGTAGCGGGCGACGCCGGTAAGAAAGAACATGGGCACAAACACGATGCAGATGGCGAGGGTGGAAACGAAAGCCGGGACAGCGATCTGTTGCGCCCCATCCAGGATCGCTTTCTGAATCTCCTTGCCCTCGGCAATATTTCGATTGATGTTCTCAATTTCCACGGTGGCGTCGTCCACCAGAATTCCGACTGCGAGCGCCAGCCCGCCCAGCGTCATGATGTTGATGGTCTCGCCCAGCGCACTCATGACGATGATGGAAGTAAGAATCGACAGCGGAATGGAGACCGCGATGATCACCGTGCTGCGCCAGCTTCCCAGGAAAATCAGAATCATCAGGCCGGTCAGGCAGGCTGCGATCAGGCCTTCGCGCAGAACGCCATTAATAGAGGCGCGCACGAATATCGACTGATCGGCCAAAGGCTTGATCTCAAGCTCCGGAGGAAGCTGGGCCTGGATTCGCGGCAGCAGCCGCTTGATTCCGAAAATGATGTCGAGGGTCGAAGCATTCCCGGTTTTCTGGATGGTGAGCAGCGATGCCCTTTTGCCATCCACCCGCACAATATTGGTCTGGGGCGGAAAGCCGTCGCGCACATAGGCCACGTCGTGGATGTAGATGGTCGTGTTGCCGACCCGCTTGATCGGGAGATCATTCAGTTCGGCCACCGTCTGGGGACTGCCATTCAGGTCAACGTCATACTCGAACTGTCCGATTTTGGAAGTCCCGGATGGCAGAATCAGGTTCTGGGCGCTGATGGCATTTACTACATCGGCCGGCGAGAGGCCCTGGGCCTGCAGCGCGTTGGTGTCGAGGTCCACCTGAATCTGCCGCAACTTGCCGCCGTACGGGTAAGGGATGGCAGCGCCGGAAATTGTGACCAGCCGGGTGCGGACAAAGTTCACCCCATAGTCGAAGAGTTGCTGCTCGGAGAGCTTTTGCCCCGACAAGGCCAACTGCAGAATAGGCACTGTGGAAGCGTTGTAGGTGATGATCAGCGGTGGCGTCGTCCCGGGTGGCAGCTGCCGCAACTGGGTCTGACAAATAGCGGTGATCTGGGCGATCGCCTTTTCGATATTGGCGTGGGGCTGGAAGAACACCTTCACGACCGCAATCCCATTCAGGGATTGCGATTCGCTGTGCTCGACGTCGTCCACCGTAGTGGTCAACACGCGCTCATTCAGAGTCACGATCCTGCTGGACAAGTCCTGTGCGTTCAGGCCGGCGTAGTTCCACAGAATGCTGACGACTGGAATGTCAATGTTCGGGAAAATGTCCGTGGGTGTGCGGAAGATGACGATCGGACCAAGGATCAGTAGCAGCAGCGCGACAACAACGAAGGTATAAGGCCGGCGCAGCGCCAGCGCAACGATCCACATGAAGGCCCCTTGAAGTTATCTTTCCCGGAACTCTATATGGATGTGGGAAGGCGCGGTTTGGTCGGTAAATTTCGTGCTCCTCTGGAAATGAAAAAGGCCGGCCAAAGGCCGGCCTGAAAAGGATTTGCAAAACTTTACTGATTGGGATCCGCTGGGCCCGAATCCGAGGAGCTTTCATCCTGACGGTTCAGATGCGGCCGGTTGGGATCTGACTGATTGGAATCAAGCCGGTGGCGTCCTTCATTCGGGCCACGGTTGCTGGCGATGACAGTCAATGGGGCCTGCAGGGTGAAGTTGAGCACCGTCTCGGACGGCAGCTTGATTTGCTGACCCTTGGTGGCTGCTTGTACGCCGCCACCCAGTCCGCCGCCCGCGGCCGCGCCGATCGCGGCCCCTTTACCTCCGCCTGCGATGGCGCCAATGATGGCTCCAATGCCTGCGCCAGTGCCGACTTTAGCGGCAGTGTTCTTGCCTCGCGATGAACCTTGCCGACGGTATTGATCCGTCTGCAAGCTGTAGTATTTGCCTCCGGACGAAATACGGTCCAATTGCAATGCGACCACCGATTGGCCGGCAAATTTACCCGCGCTCTTCACCTCTACTAGGTGACCTTCAACGTCATAGCCGGAGGGAATGACCACGTCACCATCCACTGCCAACGGAGAATCCAATGTGGCATGGAAGGTCTGGCCCTGCTGGCTGGTTTCGGAGTCGATGGTATCGACCAGCCGCACTGCCAGCGTTGTCCCTGAAGGGATCGTAACTTTCTTTGGCGGGGGCGGTGGCGGCGGGGTGGAGGGCACTGCGGCCACTGGTGCCGGAGGAGGCGCCATCGCCGCCACAGGGGCAGCCGGCGTATCGTTGCTGGACGAAGACGGCATGCTGCGTACCCGCGGCTCATGCCTCCGAGCCTTGGGCGCCGGAGCCGGCGAAGGCTTGCTTTCCTCTACCGGTGGTGGAGGTGTGGCTTCGGCCGTCTGCGCCGGCGGTGGAGCCACCTGCAAGTTGTTGACGACCTGTTTGACCCCAGGCTCAGAGGATGCGTAGCGGGCGGCGGCGTCGCGTTGCGCGTCATTGTCCACCGTGCCCGTCAGGGTCACAGTCCCGCCTTCTGCTTTCACGCCTAGCTCCTTGCCCTGCAAACCGGAGTCTGAGGACAATTTTGTCTGGATGTCGCTGGTAAGTTGGGCGTCATTCGGGGCCTTGGTGCAGCCCACCCCAACCGTCAGGACCGCGACCAGCATGATCGTGGTGACGTAAATGGAAAGTTTCGCCATAAGAAATGCTCCTGATTAGGCTAAACCGAGTATAGCTAGTTTAGATGCAGAAAAGCCGCAGGTCTCGGGCAAAATTGTAGGGGAAGAGCCGGCCGCCAAACCCGTAACCGGGAGGCGGAGAGCCATATAGGCCGGATCCAGGGCCCGGGCGGAGCGCAGATTGCGGCTGTCGCCCGCGAGCCGCGTCAGTGTTGGCGCAGAAACTTGTAGTCGAGAATGGACGCCGCCAGGCCGACCGACTCGGCATCGCGGACTTCTTTGCGCCGGATGATCCGTCCCTGGCACAAAACGGTGCTGTTCTTCTGGCCGGAGATCTCCTCCGGCATCTCGAAGACCATTTCCACCAGCGTGTTTTCCGGCAACTGCTGGGGGCCGAGCAGGAGTACGCCCGACTGGCTGAGGTTTTCAACTGTGCCCTCATGCCAGGTCCCCAAACCCTTGGGACGATAGCGAACGGGGGTTTGCAGCGCCAGGCGACGGGCGCGCGGAACCCAGGTTGGTTTCTTGTTGTTCTTACCGTTCTTGGTCTCAGCGGCGCCATCGGGTGCGTTCGCCACGCGCTTGATGCGCTTCATTGTCTTCCAGTCGTACTTGTACTCGGCGGCGCAAAGCAGGCACACCTGGTAGTACTGACCGTCGGCAGCCCGCCGAGGCCAGGAAAATTCATGGGAGCAGCGGCCAAGCATGAGGACATCCATTAACTTCTGTGGCATGGTCGTTTCTTCCGGAGAGGATCACCGGGACGAACTATCATCCAACAGCGCTTGCCACTTGGGCTAGGTTACTTTCGTCTAATCAAACCGTTTCCCGCAACTGGCTGGAAATATTGGCAGTTCTGTGATTGGGTTGCCACACCTTTAGCGAGGCGCCACTTTGCGCCACCCGAAATTGAAGATTTGTCGGTTGTAGAAGTAGGCTCAGGGCCGCAACCAGGGCAATGCCGGCGTGTATCATCACGGCGTGGATTCTGTCTCTGGATTTGTCCTGGCCGGCGGCCAGAGCTCCCGCATGGGCCGGGACAAAGCGTTCATCCAACTAGGCGAGCACACGCTGCTGACCCATGCCCTGGAGTTGGTCAGGGCTGCCACCGGCAGCGCGCAGATTGTCGGCAGCGCCGCAAAATTCGCCGCCTTCGGCCCGGTCATCGAAGACATTTATCCGGAACAGGGACCCCTGGCCGGAATTCATGCCGCGCTCACCGGAACACGTACCGACCTGAATCTGATCGTGGCAGTGGATATGCCATTTCTTGAACCACGGTGGCTGATCTATCTGGTCGCCGAGGCGCGGACCAGCACGGCGATAGTCGTGGTTCCAAAAGCCGGCGGAACCCAGCAGCCGCTGTGCGCAGTTTATCGCCGGCAATTTGCAGACATCGCCGAACGATCCTTGCGCTGCGGGAAAAACAAGGTCGACCGCCTGTTCGCCGAAGTTCCGACCCGGGTAATCGAGCAGCAGGAGGTCGAACGGAATGGTTTCACGGCGGAGATGTTCCACAACATAAATACCGCGAAAGATTGGCAGGAAGCAAAGCTTAAACTGTCCGCGCCGTGATGGAGCATTTACTATTGAGGCGTCGTGGTTATTGGCGCATCTTTGCAATCGAGAGTTCTTAACCGCAAAGATCGCAAAGGACGCAAAAAAGGCCAACGACTAACCAACAACTAGCGACCAACCATGGCCACCAACGGTAAATCAGGACCCTATATCGAGTTCGAGGATGTCTCCAAGGCGTTCGGCGACAATCACGTGCTGGTTCACGTCAGCTTCACAGTGATGGATGGAGAGACGGTTTGCATTCTGGGCCGCAGCGGTGTGGGCAAATCGGTTTCGTTAATGAACATCATGGGTTTTCTCAAGCCGGATTCGGGCCGGGTGATCGTGGCCCATGAGGACATCACCAACTTTGGACCGGAAGACCTGGAACGCATCCGCAAGAAGGTCACCATCGTCTTCCAAAACGGGGCGCTCTTCGATTCGCTCACCGTGGGCGAGAACGTGGCTTTCCCGCTGCGCGAACGGCGCCAGCTTTCGGAAGAGCAGATTTACCAGATCGTCGATGGCCTGCTGGACATGGTGGGAGTCAAGGAAATGCGCGACCAGTTGCCCTCCGACCTTTCCACTGGGATGAAGCGTTCGGTGGCGATTGCCCGAGCTCTGGCTGCCCAACCCGAATGCGTTCTCTATGACGAACCCACCACAATGGTCGATCCGCTGATGGCACAACTATTGGGCGATCTGATCAAGCGGCTGAAAATCCAGTTGCACCTGACCAGCGTAGTGGTGACTCACGATATGCGCCTGGCCAAGAAACTGGCCGACCGGGTAGTGTTTCTCCACGAAGGCAAAGCTATTTTCTTCGGCACCTACGACGAGATGGAAAAATGCGAGGAGCCGATCGTGCAGGAATTTCTGAAGCTGGATGAGCCGGGCATAGAGGCCTCGATTGAAGTGACCTGAGTGCAGCTCAGATGTGTGTGGGTCGGACAGTCCTGTCCGACGCCTTTGAATTTGATCTTGGGTTTCGCAAGTGCCAAATGCCAAATGCCAATTGCAGCCCGCCAGTGCTCTCAGCTTGCTAAAAACCCTCGCCCACCAGCCGCTCCACCGTAAGCGATGAGTTCGCAGATTCGCCCCTGATCATTTTCTCAACGTACTTCGCCACCACGTCCACTTCGAGGTTCACCGGATCGCCGGGCTTGAGCGACTGCAGGTTGGTCATTTTTACCGTATGCGGAATAATCGCGACCGTCACTTTCGTCCCTTCGATCTGGGCCACGGTCAGGCTGATGCCTTCGATACACAGCGAACCCTTGAAGATCACATAGCGCGCCAGGTCCGGTGGGATTTCAATGCGCAGCCAGTAGTCGTCTGCTTCTTGAACTCGATCCAGCGCGAGAAACTTGCCCGTGCCGTCCACGTGGCCCTGAACGATGTGGCCGCCGAAGCGACCATCGGCGCGCATAGGCAGCTCCAGATTCACCAGCGCATCTTTCTTGATGCGCGAAAAAGATGTGCGCTTCCAGGTTTCAGCCGCCAGGTCCGCAGCAAAAGACTGGGGCGTCATTTCGACCGCGGTGAGGCAAACGCCGCTGACGGCGATGCTGTCACCTTTTTTCAGTTCCTGGTTCAGGCGGGTTGCCGCGACCGTGAGTCGGCGGTTGCCGTTCTCCTGGGCGATGCCCGTGACGCGCCCGACCTCTTCGATGATGCCGGTAAACATGAGTGCTATTGTAGCGCCGGCGTCCCACTGAGCGCTTAAGTAGCCATAAATTTCCGAGTCGCCCGTGACGCGCC
>CAWDNG010000009.1:0-351021 GCA_963803605.1 Terriglobia bacterium | reverse complement strand
CCGTGTTTCTTAGCCGCATCGAAGATTTTCTCCGTGTCCTCAGCGGTAAAAGCGCCGCGGTCCGTGAAAACATCCACAAACTGCGCCAGCCTTCTCTTCGCCACCAGCGGGACCATCTGTTTACAAACCATCTCGACATATTCCTGCGGTCGGCCGCTAAATTCTCCAGGCACAACATGCGCGCCCAACAGGGTTGCGACCACCGTTCCCGGCCACTTAGCGGCTGCGCCGCGGATGGCTTCGAGCGATTTGATTTCGGAGTCAAGCGTCAAGCCGTAGCCTGACTTGGCCTCGACCGTGGTTGTGCCCTGCTCTGCCATTTCGTGTAGAGCGCTCAGCACCTTGTCGCTCAGTAGTTTTTTACCGGCCTTGCGTACGCCCTCCAGGCTGGAACGAATACCGCCGCCAGCTTCCGCGATCTGTTCGTAGGTCGCGCCTCCGATGCGCTTCTCAAAATCCACCAACCTGGGCATGACGAAGACGGGATGGGTGTGCGAGTCCACGAATCCAGGCAGGACAACCTGGCCGGCACAATCGATTTCGATGATTTTCTTGCGGTTCTTTTTGATCCAGGGATCGCGCAGCGCGTCTTTTGTTTTGCAGGCAGAGACGATCTTCTTCCCTACCGACAAAACCGCGCCATCCTTAATGATGCCGAGTTCCTGAAGATCATGGCCGCGGCGTGGGCCGGAGATTTCGGAAGAAGAGCGCAGCGTCAGCAACTGGCTGATGTTGACCAGCAGGAGCGCGCGATCGGTCGGGGCTTCGCTTTTCGCAGGGCGGGTCACGGAGTGATTAGTTTAGCAGTGACTGTGTGGGACGGGTTGTTTGGGGACGGGTCTCCGACCCGTCCCTACACGGGCATCGGCAGCTTTACATGCGCCTTCCGCGCGAATTCTTTTGCTTCCTCGTAGCCTGCGTCCACGTGCCGGATCACGCCCATGCCTGGGTCCGTGGTCAGCACACGCTCGATTCGCTTGGCCATCATTTCGCTGCCATCGGCGACCGTGACCTGACCGGCGTGCAAGGAGTAGCCGATGCCCACGCCGCCGCCATTATGGATGGAGATCCAGGACGCGCCGGCCGCCGTGTTGAGCAGAGCGTTGAGCAGCGGCCAGTCCGCCACCGCGTCGCTGCCATCTTTCATGCTTTCGGTTTCGCGGAAAGGGGATGCGACCGAGCCGCAATCGAGGTGGTCGCGCCCGATCACGATGGGCGCCTTGAGCTTGCCTTTCTTCACCAAATCGTTCATGGCCAGGCCGAATTGCGCGCGCTCGCCATAGCCCAGCCAGCAGATGCGCGCCGGCAGTCCCTGAAACTTGATACGCTTGCGCGCCAGGTCAATCCAGCGGCGCAGGATTTTGTTTTCTGGAAACAGCTCGAGCACCAGGTCGTCGGTCACGGCAATATCCGACGGCTCTCCCGAGAGCGCCACCCAGCGAAAGGGGCCGCGTCCCTCGCAGAATAGAGGCCGGATATAGGCCGGAACGAAGCCGGGAAAGTCGTACGCATTCTTAACGCCGCGCTGGAATGCAAAGGTGCGAATATTGTTTCCGTAATCAAACGTTACCGCTCCCATTTTCTGCAGGCGCAGCATGCCCTCGACGTGCCGGGCCATGGCATCGAGCGAGCGCTCCTGGTAGGTCCGCGGATCGCGCCGGCGCAGTTCCAACGCCTCGGGCAAGGTCATTCCGTTGGGCACATAGCCATTCAGGGGATCATGCGCCGAGGTCTGGTCGGTTAGAATGTCGGGCAACACGCCACGTTCGGCCAGCTCGGGAATGACGTCGGCACAATTTCCCACCAGCCCGACGGAAACATTCTCTATCTTTCGCAGCGCGTTTTTCAGGATACGCAATGCTTCGTCGAGGGTGGTGACCATGAAGTCGCAGTAGCCGGTCTTCAGCCGCTTCTTGATGCGCTCGGCATCGACATCGATCCCGAGGAAGGCAGCGCCGGTCATGGTTGCGGCCAGCGGCTGAGCGCCACCCATGCCGCCCATGCCGCCGCTCACGATCAATTTGCCCGCGAGATCACCGCCAAAATGTTTTTCCCCGGCCGCCGAGAAGGTTTCGAACGTGCCCTGCACGATCCCTTGCGAACCGATATAGATCCACGAACCTGCCGTCATCTGCCCGTACATCATCAGTCCGGCACGTTCCAGTTCATTGAATTTTTCCCAGTTGGACCAGTGACCCACCAGGTTGGAATTGGCGATCAGCACGCGCGGGGCGTGCTCATGGGTCTTGAACACGCCCACCGGCTTGCCTGACTGCACCAGCAGGGTCTCGTCATTCTCAAGACTCTTCAACGAGGCAACAATCGCGTGGTAGGCCTCCCAACTGCGCGCCGCCCGGCCGGTGCCGCCATAGACCACGAGATCTCGCGGACGCTCGCCAACTTCTTCGTCCAGGTTGTTCATCAACATGCGCATGGCGGCTTCCTGCTGCCAGCCTTTGCAGGCGATCTGGCTCCCGCGGGGGGCGCGAATCGGGATGTAGGTGGAGGAAGTGATTTCGGTTTCAACCGGCATGACTTAGATGTTAGTGCCTGCGCTGCAACTGTTCAAATTGGGAACGCGGTCTGGAAGACGGCGCAAAATCTTAAACCGCAAAGTTCGCAAAGGAAACCGCAAAGGACTCAAAGGGGCGTTAAATCAGGAGGGCATCGACGAAGTTGAGTCTGACGCCCGAGGTGCTGCGCCTGCCTTACCAACTGCTGTAGGCCGTGCCATCGCTCGACATGCCTGAGGCCCCGCTGTGCACGTCGCTGATGCCCGGTTCCTGCTGGTCCACCGACATCACCGAGTCTTCCTGGTCCACGGTCCAGGTGCTGTTGCTGCCGGTCATGGGATCGTTGGGGAGTTGCTTGATGTATCCGGCTTGTACCAGGTCGTCGAGCGACTGCGGCGCTTTCTGTTTGTCCAGCGTGTATTGCGAGATGAGGGAGCGCAGCTGAAACAGGTCCTGCCTCAGAACCGATTCCTTGGCCCGCAGAATGGACTGGTTGTAGGCCGGAATCGAGATCGATACCAGGATCAGGATCATGCTGATGACGATCATCAGCTCGATCAGGGTAAAACCGCGGTCCGGCCGGTTGCTGAACTGTGCCATCACCAGGTCCTGTACTCCGTACCGTCGAGCCCGGTGCCTTGCGCTTTGGTAAACACGTCAAAAACGTTCTGTCCACCCCAGGAGTCCGAATCGGGGTCGTCCTGCATGGAGCGCAGGCCCCAGTCCGTGCTGTTGGTCATGGGATCGATGGGGATGCGACGCAGGAAGCGGACCTTCTTGCCGCCTACGTCCACACCCTTCACCAGCGTGTCCAGGTCGGGGGGATAACCCTCGGTCCCCACCTTGATCTGGAATGCCTGGCGGTCAGCGGCGTCCTTGTAGCGATCGATGGCGTCGCGCATTTCCCAGAGATCGTGGCGCAACTCACGCTCCTTGGCCCGCATGATGGCCACCCGTGCCATGGGCACGGCCAACCCGGTCAGGATCACCAGGATGGCAGTGGCCACGATCAGTTCAATGAGCGTGAACCCGCGGAGGCCGCGTGCGGAGCTGGGTTTCAGGGCGGCAGACTTCATTAGACTATTATCGTCGAAAACGGCCTGGACTTTAAGCTCTCGCAGGAGTGGCACTGTTCCCCCCTGCATTCCCCGCGCGATCTCGATGAACCGGCTGCGCGTTACTGCACCGTAACCGTGGCCACGGCTCCAGCCACGGGCAAGGCGCGCATCGCCGGATCGCGGGCCCCACCTTTCGAAATTGCCAGCGTGGACTGCCCACTGCCCTTGGCCATGAAGGTCAGAGTCACCACCGTGCCTTGTCCGGAGACACCGGCTGTTCCCGGCGGCCGCGTGGCGGAAATCTGCAAGGTGCCAGTCGAGTCATCATCGCGATGCACGATGCCCACCACCTGGCCGTCTTGCGAGAGCAGCCCTCCGTTCGACACGTTCACCACTTGTAGGATTTTCGGATCGTAGCTCACCTGCAAAGGCACGGAATATACGTTCTCCGCTCCCTTGAGCAGGACATTGATGGCGAATGTCGAACCGGGCGCCTGGGTCAGGTTGGCCGGATCGAAGCCAAAACTGGCTTCGCCGGTAGCCGGCAGTGGGGCGGCCTGCGTCTGCGGTGCGGGCGCCTGCGTCGGAGTGGCGGCAGGAGGTGCCTGGTTCATCGGGACCGGAGGCACGGCCTCACTGGTGCGCCGCAACTCAATAGCCGACGCCGTTCCCACTTCCAAGGCTTTCTCGTTCAGTTCGTTTACGTCACGCGAACGGATGATGTGCGGAATCAGGGCAAATACGATCTCGTTTTCCTTGTGCTCAACGTTGGTCTGCGAGAACAAGTACTTCAGGAGAGGAATCTGCGCCAGCCCGGGAATACCGGTCAGGGAGCGGATGTCCTGGTCTTCCAGAATCCCGCCCATGATGTTTACTTCGCCTTCCTTCAAGCGGATTTCATGCTCGATCTTGCGCTGCCCGATCACCGGCTGGCTGATGCCGCCGATGTTTGATTGCCCGGTCACGGATGAAATATCCATCGAGACTTTCAACGTGACTTCGCGCCCGGCGTGCACCTTGGGCGTGATGTCGATATTCACGCCAACGTCCAGATACTGGAACTGCGTATTGACCAGCGGGTTTATGCCCACGCCGCCGATACCGGGTTGAAACGAGCCGGTTGCCACGGGTACGCGGTCGCCGATCTTCAGCGACGCCTTCTGTCCATCTACCGCTCGAATCTGGGGGTTCTGGATAAGCTTGGTGCTGCTATCACTGAACAGCGCCGTGGCCGTGGCGGGAGGAATGGTGACCGTGAAGTCGGTCGCGTTCAGGTTCCCCAGCCGGTTCAGATTGATTTGGTTCGCGGTCCCGGAAGTGGTCGAGCTGGTATCTGTGGTCGTGGTAGTGCCGGTGGTGGTATTGATGTTGTTCTGCAAGGCTACGGTGGCGCTGGTCGGCGGGCTGATGCCCAGGTTCCGCGTCTTGTCACGACTGACCTGCATGATGGCCACTTCGACGATCACTTCCGGACGCGCCTTGTCCAGATCGCCGACTAGTTTTTCCGCCAGAGCAATCTGGTCGGGGGTGCCACGGACTACCAGCGCGCCCTGCGAAGGCAGGGGCTGGATGCGGGAAATTTCCAGGATTTGCCGCAGGGCGTTGACCACGTCCTGCAGTTCGGTCGGCTGCGACAAGTTGGCCAGGTAAAAGGTCTTGATAACGCTCTGTTCAATTTCCTTGCGTTTGGCCGGGTTGTCGGAAGCCACGAATATCGTGTTCGGTGTCACCGGCCGCCAGAACGTCTTGGATTCGAGCGCGACAATCTCCAGCGCTTCCTGCTCCGAGACCCCATTCAATTCAATCTTGACCCGCCGCGACGTGTAGTCGGGATCGAACAGTACGTTGAGTCCCGCCAGCTTGCCGATGGTTTCATAGATGATCTTGGTGTCCTCGGTCATTTTGAGAGTGATGGGGACGTTCGAGATGGCGGCCAGATCGACCGGGCCCTGGGCCTCCTGCACACGCTTCTGCAGGCCGGTGGGGGGCGGTGCGGCCGAAGTCGGCGGCGCGCTGGTCGCATCGTTGATCATCTTCTGGGTACGGCGGATTTCCTGCTGTGCAATGAAACTGGAGGAATCGATCTCGGCTGCCTTCTGGAATTCGGTCAGTGCTTCCTGTAACTTGCCGGCGTCCCGCAACAGTTGTCCGCGATGAACGTGCGAGGCGGCAGCCAGAAACCGGGTGCGTTCGTAGGAAGCACGATAGGCCAGATCTCTGGGTTTCTGCTCGTAGGCCTGCTTGTACAGATCATAGGCGGCTTCGTAGTTCTGGCGGGCTTCGGCGTCTTTAGCTTTCTTATAGAGCGACTTGGCGCTGTCAGCGGCGCCGATCGGCAGGGTTATCGCTATCACGAGCAATGCGATTACTGCCGGGCGAATCAGGCGTGTCTTCACTGGATCCCTCGCAAGGCAGTCTTCCCTCGGGGATCGGCCAAAAACCCCGGGCCAGGCCGCTGAAAATGCGCTGATTTTAGAAGTAAGCTGGCTGATTATAGCATTGCTCCTCAGCCGTGGAAGTGACTGCTGTGGTAGCAGTTACTCATTAGTCTTAGTCCTTAAGGAGTTACCAGAATGGGCGCGAGCAGTACCTTCCCCCGCGTCAGACCGGCGGAATTCCTGGCTCCCATCCCTTGATAACCTAGATGCGCGCAGCCCCTCGATCGTCTATCTGGCTTGAGTGCGGATGCTCGCGCCCACATCAGGACCGCATGCGATAAGCTACTAACAGTCATGGCCCGCACGCCCACCCATCAAACCAAGCCGAATCCGGAGAAGAATCCGCGGCGCGACCCCACCGCCGCCGGCCAGCGTGATGCTGCGGTCAACCGGGTGGCCGCCCATAACTATTTCCTGCTGGAGAAGTTCGAAACCGGTGTCGCCTTGACCGGCACCGAGGTCAAGTCTGTCCGTGCCGGGCAAGCCAATCTCAAAGACTCCTACGGACTGCTCAAGGATGGCGAACTCTGGCTGCTGAACTGCCACATCGGCCCTTACGACCACGGCAATATTTTCAATCACGCGCCACTGCGCACCCGCAAGCTCCTGGTTCACAAGGAGGAGATTCGCAAGCTCATAGGCAAAACCCAGCAGAAGGGACTGACGCTCATTCCCACCCGCATGTACTTCAAGAATGGCAGAGTGAAGGTTGAACTCGCCCTGGCCAAAGGTAAGCAGCTATGGGACAAGCGCGAAACCGAACGCCGCCGCACCGCTGACAAAGAGGCGAGGGAGGCCGTCGCCCGGTCACGCAAGGGACGCTAGTGATCCTACCTGAAAGATGGGCTGTTGCCCTTCCCCGACATTGCGGCGGTAACAGATGCGCTTGCGATGAGTTTCTTATATTCGGCTTTGGCTTGCCGGAGTATCGGGATATCCGGGTCCGCGTCTTTCCAGGTGGTGAAGAAATCATCGTAGGCCTTGCGGCTCTCCTCACGGTCTCCTTGTGCGGCATAGGCCCGCGCGAGGCCTAGTTGCGCCAGGGGAGCATATACTTCCCACTCGAACCATCCGCGATGATCGAGGAGCTTCTCGAACTCGGAGACCGCCTTCTCCTGTTGTCCGGCAGCTAGGTAAGCTTGCCCACGGCTATAAAGAACCTGGGATGACCCCTGATCGTATTCCACCACGGGGTCGAGCAAATCTACGGCCTTAGCGGGATTTCGTCGGCTGCGCTCTATACTGGAGCGAATGACGGGCAGATAGATCTTCTGGTGCAATGTGTCCTCGGGAAGTAGCTGATCCAGTTTCGCTGCCAGCGCTTCCGCCTGACTTACATCGCCAGCAACCGCCAACGCCTTGCCACAATTCCCGAGCCATAACGGACTCTCATTGCCCGTCCGTCCAGCTTGATGGCAGAGCTGGCGTGCCAGGGCGTAGTTCCCTGAATCGGACTCCAGCCGGGCATGCCAGGCAAGCTGGAAGGCAGCGTTTTCCGACCGGTGAGCGCGATCCTCCTTTTTCACCAGGGCTTCGCTCAGCGAGCGGAGTTTGCTGAAGTTGCCGTGAAACAAGGCCGACTCAATTTGTAAAGCCAGCCAGGGCACATCATCGGCCGGTGTATCGCGGGTGATCCGTTCCATGGTTACAGCGTCGTTCTCGAAAAAGGCAACTCGGTAGCGCACCCGTCTTTGTAGCGGGGTCAGGGACCCTTTCTGCTGCCATTGGTCGAGTAGTTTCCTGGCTTCCTCAAAACGGCCCAGGATCACGAGCACCTGGCTGGCGTTGCCATAGTGCTGGGAAGAGGGCGCCGGAGCGTCGTCAATCGCCCAATAGAACTCTTGCCGCGCCTCCTCGATTCTGCCCAGCTGCGCGTATGCGATTCCCAGCAGGTTGTGCGCAAACGCGCTGCGCGGATAGGCCTGCTGGTACAACGCAAGTACAGCTATCTCCTTTTCCAGGTTACCCGTTATGGCGGAATGATAGAACGCAGTAGTCTGAAAATTCTCTTCCTGCGTGAGGCGGCGGTCCTTAAGCTCGAAGGCCTTGGCAAAATTCTTTCTGGAAGCCTGGCGGTCACCGATGCTGTGATAGGCACTCCCAAGCATGCTGTAGGCAGAACAGAATTGGGGGTCCAACTCGACGCCGCGCTCAAAAAACACGATGGACTGTTGTTGTTTGCCTGATCTATACAGAGTCTGCCCGGTTCTGTAGGCTTGCAGAGCTTCCAGCGAACTTGTGGTCGCAAGATCGAGGGGAGCATCGTACTTCTCGAGAGAGCCCAGGCTTTCGCCCAATCGCCTTCTCAACTGGGCACCTGCTTTGCCCAAAGCAGCGATTACCTTATCCTTGGTCTCCGCTTCCGCCCCGGTTAGCGCGATGACTTTTTGATTCCTTGCATTGATCGCTTCCAGGGTGATCAAGTATTTGCCACCGAAAGCATCTATTTCCGGCACCACCACGGCTTTGAGCCCGTCTCGCTTACAGATTTCGATACCCAGTTCCTGCGTCACTGGTTCGCTGGGATCATGGCGCATCGTACCCATGGTGCGGCGGACGTCAGCCTCCGGGAGGAGGCTCAAAAAGGGAGATTCAGTCAGTTTGACTTCGAGCGCTTTGTCCAGCGAGTTATCGAAGATGGGATCTCCGGTCTTGTTGACGAAGCTCGCCAGCAGGATAACGTCGGTCTCGGTCAGCGCGGGCCGAGCAAGAAAGATGCGCCAGGCGGCCAAGACGGAAACAATGAAAAAGGCTGCGGCGCCAGCCGTAACCAGCAGGCGGCGATTGTTCCGAAGTCCCGGAGTACGTCCTAATGGAGGACCTGGACTGAGCTGCTGTTCAACGACGGGCCGAGCGCTGTTTTCGACGCCGATGCCTTTCTGCTCCCCGGATAGACCTGCAGGGGCCGAAGCTACCTGAACTGGCGATGTAGGGAGCTCTGCCTGCGGGTTGGAATCCCCATTGCTGCAGATCACGGTGGCGGCAAAGCGGTATCCCCTCCCGGTCACGGTTTCTACGAAACGAGGCTTCTCGGGGTCGTCCCGCAGGGCCAGACGAATCTTGCGGATGGCAGTGTTAATGCCGTGGTCGATATCGTGGAAGGCGTCCTTGCCCCAAAGGCGCTCGGCGATCTCCTCGCGGGAGACCAGGCCCCCGCGCCGTTCCACCAGGAGGATGAGCAACTCCATCGGGAGCTTTTCCAGGCGCAGGAGGCGATCTCCCCGCTGAAGGCGATATTGGGACTGGTCGAGCGTGAAATCGCCGAAATGGAATTCCTGGGCCGTAAACCCTCCACACAGGCCCTGACTTGGGTGGCCGTCATAATGCCCCAGAATCCGCCAGGAAGCAAGCCCCTCAGTAGCTTAGGGGTTCAGCAGAACTTCATCTCTTCTTCATTGAGCCTGCATTGCAAGCTAACTCCCGATAAGCGATAAGCGCAAGCGATGAGTCTGACTTGGAGGCTTTTAATGAAGGCCAAATCTTTCTGGCAAGCGGCACAGATCGGGTTGCTGGTCCTGGCGGTAAGCACCGGTGCAGTGTCTCAAACTCCGAAACATGTCATCTTCCGTGGATTGCTCAGCGACTACACCCCACGAAGCATCGGTGGCCAGGTCGTCGGTCCCTGGGAGATGCGGGGCGTGTGGTCCCTGGTAATAAAGAGATGGAATAGCAAGGCCGATTTCTCGGCGTCTATGGCCATGGGCCACTCCGACCTCGGAGTAACCGGCGGCGACCTGGAGTCTCCTTCGGCACGCGGTGCCCACACCCACCACATTACGATGGTCGATGCCACCGTGACGCCCCTGGCCAATGGCTTCCGGGTGAGCGGCCCGGTGATCGTCACCGGAAACGGAGCTTTCCCGGCACCCTTTGGGCCGAACTCTACTTTGCAGGTCGATATCACCGGCGGAAACAGCGTCGCCTATTCGAACATTCAGCTGACCTTCACTGGAGACGCGACCAAGCATTTCGGTTCCCAGGCGATAAATGGCGTAGTTCGGAGGTTCGACTGACTGCTCGTGTCGTTGAGGTAAGTGGGCGGCGGTGGGCGCTGGTACCCCCTTGCCGCTGGTAAACCCGTAACGCATGTCTCAGAACGAAAGCGCCGGCAAGACACGCACCGCGCCGTCCAGTTTATCCCCCCAGATGCATGTGCTCCGATCGACGCAGAGCCCCCCGGGGAATGCTATTTCTGACGAGACGGAAAAAATCTAGGCTACAGCACCTCAAAATCTTTATGGGGAGAGATTTTATGAAGCATTGGGCGAACATCTTGTGGCTTTCTGCAGCGATTTTACTCTGTGGGTGTGGAGGAGGTTACGATGCCGCAGGCAAATCAGGATTTCCCGATCCAAAAGCACCAGATCCAACACCCCACGGCCGGGACATCGTAACGAATTGGCAATTCAGCACGACGTCCGCAGTTCCGGGGATACCCTCGACGACCATTGCCGGCAGCCTCAGTCAATCCGGTAATTCGATAACTGCCGCCATGCATGTCGAGGGTTCAGCTTGCTTCGATCGCCTGGCCGCAGTAGTCCTGACCGGCAGTCTGACAAGCGGCAACATCTCCCTTACCTCCGCTTCGGTGGCTGGACAGGTCATCACTATCACCGGCAGTTTCAGCGGCGTCACCCTCACCGGCACTTATGCCGTCGAGGGCGGATGTGCGGACGGCGACCACGGAAGCCTTAACGGCAGCGAGATACCCTACATCGCTAACATTCTGGACGGCACTTTTACGACTTCCGGGGGAACAACATTCATCGTGAAAGGCGACGTGGCACAGAACGCCAACGCGGACCCTGAGGGCAGCTTCGGGATCAGCGGCAAAGTTACTTTCAATACATCCTGCTTTACTACAGGGACGATCACCCCCGGAGCGTTTCCCTCCGGCAGCTTCATCATTGGCACGACCGTGGCTTTTGAAATTGAAACGACTAATGGCACCTTCGTTTTCCTGGGGACGCTGGACCGAGACAAAGGCGAGATCAGCGGAAATTACAC
Source organism: Terriglobia bacterium (assembly GCA_963803605.1). Taxonomy (GTDB): domain Bacteria; phylum Acidobacteriota; class Terriglobia; order Terriglobales; family Acidobacteriaceae; genus JAIQFF01. Next base: position 340,005 of record CAWDNG010000009.1, on the reverse strand, counting down.
CGTCGCCGGCGGCACCTGCGATCAGACCGGCACGGCGGTCCTGACCGTTTCGAGCCCGTGGGACTACTGACCCGGGCGGTATTTGCGGGGGGCGGGTTGCGCCGATCAACAAGACTTACGGGAACTTATATCCCTGTTTAAGTTCGCAGCGATAAACTTTCGTCTGATCTTTATTGACGCGCGCATTGCAGTCGGCCCAGCTCAGGTAGAGATTCGGACCAAAGGGGAAGGTGATGGTCTCGCCATTGATCTCGGCCTGAATGCTGACCCCTTCCGCCGATCCGGGCACGGTAAAGTTCAGCGCCTGGCCGAACTTCACGGGATGCGAGGTCCGGACCAGGTCGCTGACCATGGGGCGAAAGACTTCGGCTTCCAGCAGGAAGGTGGCCGTGTCCGACCAGTTCCGGGCCGATACATTCACCTCGCGTCCGCCCTGCAGAAAATCTTCCGATTCGATCTTGGTAAACGGACACGGCCCCGCAATGCACGACGTTCGCGCGTTGCGAAATTCATTGCCTTCGCCTGCGTCCAGCGACGCCCCGCCGATCGCAGCCTTCCATTGCCCGTCGGGGGAGCAAGGCGGCCGTTTCCGGCAAGGCACATTACCCGTGTTCACCACCTCGAAGGTCTTCACCGCACTCCCTACGTTGACCGTGTTGGTGGTCTTGATCGAATAGCGGGCCAGGACATTCGACACCGTGATCATGGGACGATTTGCCGGCTTGGCGTCGTGCGGCACAGGCACCATGTGAGCGACGTATAACTTGTCTCCCACGAACTCTTTCAGGTCCAGCGGCTGGTAGTCTCCGTGCCGGAAGCGGAGCATGACTGAGCGGCCGATCCAGAACCGGGTACGCAAGGTGACCGTGAAGAATCCGGAGGCATCCGACTGGCCCTTCCCGATCACAGCGCCATTGGAGAGCGCCTCGATGTCAACGTCGGCCAGGGGCAGTTCCTTGGTAGGATCGGCGTCCTGCCGGATCACCGCGCCCTGCAGCGTCATGGGTCGGGCGTGGGGATGGGTCAGCAGGATCGCGGTGATGATCAAGCCGGCAATGATCATCGTCGCCGTCCACATGACCAGCCTGCGTTTTCCCGTCATCCCGCTACCTTCATTGCCATATTCTACGATGCCCGGCTGCAGACCAGATTTTTAGTCTCGCATCATCTTTCGTCAAGGTCTTTGGGCTCAGGCGGTGTAACCATTCCTGTTACCCTAGTTTGCCCTCGGCCATCGTTCCTTGAGGCAGGATCGTTTAGATTTGGGAGGTGGATCACAGGAAGTTTGGCCCTATCGTCCGTTCCCGCCGGCAGTTTCTCAGACAGATGGCCAGCCTGGGAATTTGCCTGCCCTGCAAGCAATGGGGATTCGCTTCCTTTTTGGCGCCCTCGCCGGATGAGCACGCCCGGCCCGCGCCGCCGCCGGTCAGGACTTCTCTCACCCCAGAGGACGATCAGTTCCTGCAAGATCTGGAGCAGACCATCTTTTGCTACTTCTGGGAGCAGGCCAATCCCTTGACCGGCCTGGTCAAGGACCGGTGCAACGCACGGAAGGCCTCGACCGACAACGCCGTGGTGGCCAGCATCGCAGCCACCGGCTTTGGCCTGTCGGCGCTTTGCATCGGAGAAAAGCGCGGATTTATCTCTTTGAATGAGGCGCGCGTGCGTGTGCAAAACTCATTGCGCTTTCTGTGGAAGACCCTGCCCCACCATCGCGGATTTTTCTATCACTTCGCTAACGTCAACACCGGCGAAAGATTGTGGGATTCGGAAATCTCTTCCGTGGACACAGCCATCCTGCTGTGCGGCATCCTGTGCTGCCGGCAGCATTTCGAGAATTCCGAAATCCGCGATCTGGCACGCGCGATTTTCGATCGCGTGGACTGGACCTGGCTCTCGGAAGACACCAATCTGCTGCCTCACGGCTGGCTCCCGGAAGTGGGATTCCTTCCCTATCGCTGGGATTACTACAGTGAGCTGATGATGATGTATTTGCTGGGCATGGGCTCGTCTTCCCATCCACTGAAGGCGGAAACCTGGGACGCCTGGAAACGAAACATCTTTGAGTATGACGGGCTGCGTTATATAGGGTCGTTCGCGCCCCTGTTTGTGCACCAGTATTCCCAGGCCTGGTTCGATTTCCGGGGCAAGCGCGACCGCTATGCGGACTATTTTCAGAATTCCACCATCGCCACCGATGTGCATCGGCGCTTCTGCGTAGAACTGGGAAAGCAGTTCCCCGACTACAGCGATGACCTGTGGGGCATCACCGCGTCGGATTCGGACAAGGGTTACGTGGTTTGGGGCGGGCCTCCCGCCATGGGTCCCATCGATGGCACCGTGGTTCCCAGCGCCACCGGAGGATCGCTGCCATTTCTGCCGCAGCCGGTCATGCGCGTGCTTCGCAACATCCGAAATCACTACCCGAACACCTGGAGCACTTACGGATTCGTGAACGCTTTCAACCCGCTCAAAAACTGGTATGACAGCGATGTGGTCGCCATCGACACTGGAATCACTTTGCTGATGGCGGAGAACGCTCGCACCGGCTTTGTGTGGAACACCTTCATGAAAAACCCGGAGGCGATCCGGGGCATGCAGCGCGCCGGCTTCAAAGCCTACGCATCTCCATTCAGTCAGAAGCCCGGACCGCCGCCTAGCGCCGGCAGTCCGGGCAATTCAGTTGTGGGTTCTCCAACCGGCTAGAAGTTTGGCTTCGTCACCTCGGGTTGCGGCTTCGTCGAAGATTCGGCCGGAGCAGTAGTGGCGACCGACGGAACTGGGTCCTGGGGTGCTGGAGTCTGGGGTGCTGGAGTCTGGGTCTCCGCAGTCCCGGTCTCGGGCGTCACGGCGGGCTGAAATTTCACCGTGGCCAGAATCTTTTCCAGCCTGGCAAACACCTGGTCACGATCGACCGGCGTGATTTCCTCCAGATTGGCGTCGCTGTCGGTCCCGATTCCCAGGGCAAATTCATAGCAAATCCCCTGGTTGAAGACGTGATAGTAGCGGGCGTTAGCCTGCTTCATCATGGCACCATCGGGGTTCTCGACTTCGTGGAACTCAATGGCGCCAATTTTGACCTCGTCGGTCTTTGCCGGTGAGGCCACGTCCGTTCCCTGGCCGGGCTCGGGAAACGCAAATTGGGAGCAGGCATCAGAGGTCATGCCCGTATTCACGCTGACATTGACCAGCGCAGATTTGAAGTCTGTCCCCGGATACGAGTTGCCGGGCATCTCCACCGCTGCAAGCACTACGCCGCCCGGTTGGACGAAATTCATCTGCAGCGGATCCGTCGAGGCAGCTGCCGGTTCGGTCTTCAGCCGATAGTTTCGCGGAAAATTGAGGGAGAGTCCGTACTCCCGGTTGACGTAAGAAAGAGTTGCCGCCCGGTGCCTCGTTGCTCTTGGTTTCGCCTTGGCCTGAACCGGCGCCGGGGGCACGGCTGGTACCGCGACTGCTGGGGCCGAGACCGGCGCCACGGGTTGCGTGGGTTGCTGTACCGCTACTGGCTTGCTGCTGCGGGAGCAGCTGCCGATAACGATCACGGCGGCAAACATGGCCAGCGCTCCCAGCGCGCCCACGGTTTGGTTCTTGATCGATCCGCCTTCGGGTTCTGCAGCCGATTTCTGCTGCGGGTTGCTGGACTGCCTGCCGGACAAGTTGAGTTGCGTCATATGTTCCTCCTGGGTCGCTGCCCGCCAGAAGAGAGCGCACGAGGACAGCCATCACGGAAAACACTGACCGGACGCGGGTTAGGAGCCGGTGGATGTTCTCGGAGTGTGGGCCGTGAAGCACAGTGTGGGCGGAGAGCCACGGTGCGATCACCGCACGGCCAGATGGCTTGACCTCGATGGTCGAATGCACTACACTGTAGTGCATGAAAGACCAGGTCTATAGCTGGCGCATTTCCGCGCAAAAGAAGGCTGAACTGGAAAGTGAAGCTCGCCGGAAAGGCACGTCCCTGGCACAGCTGCTGGACCGGATTACTGCGGACTGGATGCACCAGCGGCGCAATTCGCGTAATGGAGATGAAGCCGAGCAGGCTCGCATCCGCAAGCGGGTAGAGACAGTGATCGGTTCTCTCGCCGGCGGCAATCCCCATCGTGCCTCGCAGGCTTCCCAGCGGGTACGAGAAATCATAAGACGCAAGCATGAACGCCAGCGCTCTCATTGACACGGGCGTAATTCTCGCCTTACTCGATCGCGACGACGAGTGGCACAGCGCATGCCGTCAGGCCTTCAACGCGACTCCCCTGCCCCTGCTGACCAGCGAGGCCGTCCTGTCCGAGGCTTTTCATCTGACCAGCCGGGACCTTGGAGATATCCGAGGCCTTTGGACCCTGCTAAGTGCGGGATCGGTAAGGCTGGCAGCCATCCCCCATGAAGAATTGCCGGAGGTTCATGCTTTGATGACGAAATACCGCGACCGTCCCATGGACTTCGCCGACGCTACTTTGGTGCATCTCGCCGCCCGCGAATCCCTGAGCCTGATCCTGACCATAGACCACGATGATTTTGAAACCTACCGCATCGGCGGGCGAAAGAAGTTCACCATTCTTCCGGGCCGGTATGAGAGGTGATGATACGAAGCACGGGCGGCCGCGAGATGGAAGCCCCGGCATAAGTCCGGTTCGTGAACCCAGGCAGCGGAGGCCACACCATCAAGACCATCAACCTCGAAGCCGGGATGCCGACCGTCCCTGAAGCCTTGCAACAACTGGATCGCGAGCTCGCCTGCGCGCGTCAGACTGTCTGTGCTGTGATCAAGCTGATCCACGGCTACGGATCGAGTGGGGCCGGCGGCGATATCCGCATCGCGGCGCAACGGCGCCTAGCCGAGATGGTGAGCCGGGGCGAGATTCGCGCCTGCATTTTTGGCGAGAACTGGGCCCGCTCCGACGAGCAGGCCTGGGCTCTTCTCAAGGCCCACCCCGAACTGAAGCAGGACAACGATCTGGGCAAGCGGAACCTGGGAATCACCATCGTAGTGCTGTGATGTCGAACGAATACCAAATCTGAGACTTCTCCTTACTTATCCGCCATCATCCTGAACTGCCAAGGACGTGCGTTGGCACTCCGCCGCATTGCTAAGGGGCCGGATCCTCCGGATTGGAGCTGGGCGGGTCACAACATCGCAGTATGCAGATGGCGGGACAAACTGTGGTAAGGAAAGAGATGAGTGGTGCCTCTATAATTGTTTGGAACCGACCGACGTTGAGAAAGTTATGCTTAGACGAGTCGCCTGGACCATCGCCCAAGGCCTGTGCGGTCTGGCGCTGCTGGCTTTTTTCTTCGCTCCAATGAGGAAGGATGTGGGGTGGCTGATAATGGGGTGCTCGATTGCAGTTGGCATCCCCTGTCTTGTTATCTGGAAAAAACTGGAAGGGGACGAGGACGACGATGACCCCTCTGCCGAACTGCCATAGGTAAGTTTCGACTCTCAATTTCTCAACTATCGTCCTCTGCCGACAACTCTTGCGCAAATCCCTTCTCGCCGACGATACTGGAATCACACAATCATGAAAACCATTCTTTCCTTCTCCAATTCTGCCGAAGTGGAAACCGAGTGCCTGGTGGCGATCGTTCTCGATCGATCAGAAAAAGGCGACAAAGGCCAACCCCAGGTCTCGATTGAGAGTTCAGACGTCGCCGTCAAAGACGCGGCCGCGGACGTAATCGCTGGCGGCGAGGTGACTGGCAAAGTTTTCGAAACCACGCTGCTCCACCGGCCGGCGAAATTGAAGGCCAGGCGGCTGCTGCTTCTGGGCGGCGGCAAAGCCAAAACTTTTTCTGCCTTCGACTTGCGCCGCCTTGCCGGGGCCGCCGTACGCACCCTGAAAGCCAAGGGCCTGCGCAGCTTTGCATTCCTGGCACCCGAGGCGGGGCTAAAGACGGAGGATGCAGTCAGGGCGATCGTCGAGGGAGCATTTGTTGGCAATTTCGATCCTGACTATTACAAGAGCGACCGTAAAGACCAGAAGATCGACGGGCTTACCGTAGTCGCGCGCGGCGATCAAGCCAAGCTGCAGCAGGCGGTGGAGGAAGCCCGCATCGTCGGCGAATCGCAGAATTTCACTCGCGACCTGGTCAACGAACCTTCCAATCGCATGACGCCAACCATCCTCGCCGACCGCGCTAAAAAGATGGCGGCGGAAGTGGGATTGAAATGCGACGTTTACGGCGCCGACAAAATCAAGGAGCTCAAGATGGGCGCTTTCTGGAGCGTCGCTCAGGGCTCCGACGAACCGCCGGCGTTGATCGTGTTGCGTTACGAGCCTGCAGGCGCGCCGGAAAAACCGGTGCTGGGGCTGGTCGGAAAGGGCATCACCTTCGACACCGGTGGCATCTCCATCAAGCCCAGTGACGGTATGGAGAAGATGAAATACGACATGGCGGGCGGCGCCACCATGATCGGCGCCATGCGCGCCATCGCTCTGCTGAAGCCCAAGTTGAAGATCACTGCCATCATTTTGGCCACGGAAAATATGCCTTCCGGCAAGGCGCAAAAACCGGGCGACGTGCAGATTGCCATGTCGGGCAAATCGATCGAGATCATCAACACCGATGCCGAGGGTCGCCTGGTGCTGGCCGACGGTCTCTTCTATGCGCGCCAACTTGGCTGTACCCACCTGATTGACGCGGCCACGCTCACCGGCGCGGTCGTCGTCGCGCTGGGCTCGATCAACGCCGGTATCTTTGCCAACGATGAGGCCATGTACGACCGCTTCAGCCAGGCGCTCGACAAGGCAGGCGAGAAAATGTGGCGCATGCCGCTCGACGATGAGTACAAGGAAATTATCCGCTCCAGCATCGCCGACATCGTCAACTCCGGCGGACGCTGGGGCGGCGCCATCACTGCCGCCATGTTTCTGAAAGAATTCGCCGAAGAAACGCCCTGGTTGCATCTGGATATCGCCGGCACCGCCTGGACCGAAGAGCAGAAGCCCTGGATCGCCAAAGGTCCATCGGGAATCGCGCTACGCAGCCTGGTGGAGTTTGCCCGCGACTTTGCCAACAGCAAGGGATGAGAAGCATCCTGCGCGCTCCCGGCCGCATCTTAAGCGGCTCGATGGACGCTCGGGTCCATGCACTTAACTCTCGTTGCTGGAGGCTTCCGATGAAGGCTCTATTTGTAGTGGGGCTGGCGGTCGTGATCCTGGGGATCCTCTCGTTTTTCGTCGCGATTCCACATTCCGAAAACCACGGCATCAAGGCGGGCGACGTCAATATCGGAGTTCAAACTCATGAGAGCAAGAAAGTTTCGCCAGCGATCAGCGCCGTGATGCTGGTAGTCGGTGCCGGACTCATGATCGCCGGCCGCGGCAAGGGCTAACCCGGAAACTGCGACGCTCACCACAGATCAGGCAATGGCTTGGCTGCCGCCGGAACATCGTGCGGATAGTCTTTGCCAAGCAGAGCGGCCACCGTGGCGGCAATCTGCGACTGTGTAACCGGGCCGACATTCTGGCGTTCTCCCCGCGCGGGCGTGTCGGGGCCCATGACTGCGATCCAGATATTCTCCGAGCCCTTTTCATCTACTCCGTGCTCCTTCCACTCGACCAGCCCGCTGCCGCGGCCGTGGTCAGTGGTGAGGATGAAAGTCGTCTGGTCGCGATATTCCGGCAGGGACTGCATGGTTTCCCAGAGCTCTTGTACGAAATGGTCAGAGCCGTGCGCGCTCTCCAGCACCAGGTCGTAGCGGCCCTGATGCGCCCAGTTGTCGGTCTCGCCGTAGCCCACGAACAGCACGCGCGGATGATCCGACTTCACGTAGTCCAGCAGCGGTATCTGAACAAAGGAATTGTAGGTGTCTTCACCATCCAGCGGCGTGGTCGTGCGGTAGAGTTCATTGATCAGTTCCTGGCGCGGGGTAAGTTTCCCTTTCTCCGGCAGGGTCCATCCCGTCTGCATGACCAGGCTGCTGCGCTTTTCGTTGAAGATGTCCTGGAACACATTCCACGTGGCGAAGACCGCAACCTTGCCGCGAAATTCGGGCATGCGGTTGAGCCATTCGAATACGGTCAGGTTGGGATTGGGGCCGAACTCGTTGCGATCGATCTTAAGGTCCGGATGCCCGGTCAGCATTTCGTTGTAGCCGGGATAGGAAAAGGCCATGCCGTTGGTGACACGGGCCACGCTGCCCCTGGTCTGATTGCCGAAGATTTGTCCCCGCTTCGCGATCACGCTCCACAAAAATGGAAACAGCGCCTGGCGCCGATGTTCCGCGTCATCTCGCCAGAACTTGCGCTTGAGTTCGCCCGGGTCGGCCCAGATGCCGCCGTGCTCACTGTCCAATAGGGTGGGGTCAGCGCCGGTAAAGATTTCCTGCCAGCGCAATCCGTCGCTGACGATCAGGACGATGTTGCGGGTTTTGAGTGGCGCGGGACCCTGCGCGGAGGCTGTGAAGGTCGCGAGCGCAAGGAGCAGGCAAGAGACCCCAACTACGAGAACGGCTCGGATAAGTTTGTTCACGATTTCTCCGGGAACGCGGGTTGCCATTGTGCAACGAGAGGCTACAGTCAGGCAAACGCCGTCAAGAAAGAACAGTCGCTCACCCGTGGCGAAACTATTCTTCCCCCCATCCTCTCTCTTTGTAATCCTGAGCGGAGCGAGCGTTTCGCTTGCGAAACGTTTGGCGGAGTCGAAGGACCCCTATAAGCTGATCAGTCGTTGGCCAGGTAGGGGTCCCTCGACTTGCTCTCACCGCGCCAGCGCGGCTCAAGCCGCGCTCGGGATGACACGCCAAAAATAAGCCAGGGCAAAAAGAAAAACGGGCGAGGACGCCCGTTCTCCATTCCGGAGCAGCGATTGGCTAGAAGCTAGCAGCCCGGAGCTAGAAGCCGTCTTCAGTTGATATCAAACTGCTCCTGATGCAGCGCCGGATCGCTCTTTACAATCACGGTCTTCTTGGTCATCTCTTCCATCTCGATCAGGGCCTTGCCGTTGTTGGCTTTGAGCACTTTGGCCACATCGGGATTGACCCGCAGCATCACGTCCGCATGCTCCAGGTGCTTCGCGATCTTGCGCATCTCGAGATAGATTTCGTTGCATACCGTGGTCACCGATTTCACGAAGCCGGTGGATTGGCAGTACGGACAAGGCGAACCGATGGTGCGCTCGAGCGATTGCTTGACCCGCTTGCGAGTAATGGCCACCAGTCCGAAGTCATTAAACTGCAGAACCTTGGAGGGCGCCCGATCGCTGCGCAAGGCTTCTTCCAGGGCCTGCATGACTTTCTGGCGATTGCGGCGTTCATCCATGTCGATGAAATCGATGATGATGATGCCGCCCAGGTCGCGCAACCGTATCTGGCGCACGATCTCCTTGATCGCATCCACGTTGGTCTTGACGATCGTGTCTTCGAGACGCGTAGTCTTGCCGACGTACTTGCCGGTGTTCACGTCGATGGCGACCAGCGCTTCGGTCTGGTTGATGACGATATAGCCACCGCTCTTCAGCCATACCTTCGACTTGAGCGCTTTGTTGATCTCCTCACTCAGGCCGAATTGCTCGTAAAGCGGCGTTTCCTTGCTGTAGAGCTTGACCCGCTTGACCAGCGCAGGCTGGAAGCGGTTGGCGAAGCGCAGGATGCGTTCATACTCTTCGTCACTATCGACCCAGATGGCGGAAAAGTCGGATGTCACCTGATCGCGCAGCACGCGCTCGACTACGTTGAGGTCGTGATAGATCAGAGTTGGTCCCTTGCCGGCGTCGGCGCGCGATTTGATTTCCGCCCACAATCCCTTCAGGAAACGGATGTCGGCGCGCAGGTCTTCCTCCGCGGCATTCATGGCGGCAGTGCGCACGATAAATCCGCCGTGGCCATTTTCGCGCTCGCTCTGAATGATGCGCTTCAACCGCTGGCGTTCTTCTTCGGATGCAATCTTGCGGGAGACGCCGGTGTGATTCACCGTCGGCATGTACACCAGGAAACGCCCGGGCAGCGCGATGTGGCTGGTGATGCGTGCGCCCTTCTTGCCGATGGGCTCCTTGGCGATCTGCACCAGAATCTCCTGCCCTTCCTTGAGCAGGTCGGTGATCAGGGGCATGCTGTGTTGCTGGTTACTGCGCGAACGGCGTCCACCGCCGCCGCGACGGCCGCCGCGCTGGGGGCGGCGATCGTAACCCGGGCGCGGCGCGCGCTGGGTGTAGCCCGCCGTCCCCGAGGGCGCTCGAACTTCGGCGCGAGCTTCGGTCATTCCCGTGCCCCCGGCTTCAGCGGCCAGCACCGCTTCCGCTTCCGCCTGGGCTTCATCCAGTTCGGCTTCGTCTTCGGCTTCTTCGTCAACCTCGTCGGCCGCGGCTACGTCCACTTCTTCGGGAGAAATCGCTTCCGAAGAAAAGGGCACCACCTCTGCCGATGAGGGCTCCGCGGAGGCAGCGATTTCCTGAGCCGGTTGCTCGTGTTCTCCGGTCACTTCCCCGGCGGCGTGGGTCTCTTCCTCGAGTTCCTCGAAGGCAGCATCCTCTTCCAGATCCTCGACGTAGTGGGCCAGATCGGCCTCTTCTTCTTCGATCTCTTCTTCTTCCACCGTGCCCGCAGTGGCGGCGGGCGCGGCCCGGTCTGAATCCTCGGCAACGATCACTAATCTGTCGTCGGTTTCGTCACTTTCATCGGCGTGGTCGGCTGGTTCGTGCTCCTCTTCGTGCACGCTGGTTTCGCCACCGAACACGGCCGCCACGTTCATCTGGTGGAGGCGTTGCTGTTCACGGTCCCAGGCGCCTGATGTATCGTCGGCCCCGGCCGGTTGAGGTCGTTCTGGCTCTTCTGCGCGCTCCCGAACCGGTTCAGGCGCGGCAGGAGCCGGAGCAGAAGCAGAAGCCGAGGCAAAGATGGGTTCATCGTCCGCAAAAATCTCGGCGATCGGCCTGCCCGGCGCATCCTGGGCTGGGGCCGCAGGTCTCGCGGGAGCGGGTGCGGGCCGGGTCTGTGCCAGCCCGCGATATTTTGAGATCGATTCTCCCGGCAAAATGATGGGTTGATACCCTGGCGGTGGTCCATATTCGGAATGCTCGGGACGATCCGTCCTCGAGGGCCGTTCCGAGCGTCCCGTTCGCTCGGAGAACTGAGACCGTTCGGTGCGTTCGGTGCGTTCCGGCCGCTCAGCGCGCGGGGCTTCGCGCGGGGTTTCCGCTTCGGGACGGGCGAACTTGTTTTCCGGCATGCGCTCGCCACGGCGTCCGCGGCGACGCCGCCGGCCCCGGAAACTGCCACGATTGTCCCTGGATTCGGTGACGGCAGGCGGCTCGCCATTTCCTGGTTCTGCTTCCGAAGGCTCCGGGCCACGTGATTCAGCCGGCACAGGGACAGCCAAGGTTTCGCCGGTGTGGGCTTCGGACTGCGCCGGCGGTTGATACCGCTCGGGCGCGGGGCGGCTGGGGGGAACTTCGTCGAGGTCCTCGGAGTCTTCCAACTCCATAAAGTCGGAGACGTAGAGGAACGCATCGCGCTCCAGGCCAATATCAACAAAAGCCGATTGCATTCCAGGAAGGACGCGGGTCACGCGACCTTTGTAGATGGAACCTGCCAGGGTGTATTCGTTCTCGCGTTCGAGGTAGATTTCAGCGAGCAGATCGTCTTCGACCAGCCCCACCTTGGTTTCGTGGGGCGTAGAAGAGACAAATAATTCTCTAGTCATGCGAACTCCGGTCCCAGGCCGTCAGGAGGCCATGGGATCACCGGATCGAAGGCAGGAAAAAACTGGGAGGATCAAGCGCTGCGATAGCCGCCCTGGACAAGGGACAGCGAGGGCCCCGGAGTTCTCTCCGTGGCTGAATCCGTTGCGTAAGCTTAGGAATCTTTTGCACTTATCGCATTGCGTTTCGCCAGGTTTGTGACCGCTCTCTCAACTCGGAGGGGGCCGTTACCGGCCTGGCAACGCCTTTGCTTGATCCTGCCCGGCTCTAACTGCTTTTCTAGCCGGCGTGTGCCCCCTTTACGCGAGGGCGATCGTAATTAATCTTGTTTTCCCGCGGATGGCAAGCGCGGGCTAACCCCTTGCCATTCTTCATCCTGCATCAGTTCACGAAACGGCGCATGCGGACATTCATCACAATGCCCAACGCCAGAAACATAAACAGGACAGAAGACCCGCCATAACTCATCAGCGGCAAGGGTATTCCTGTGACCGGCATAAAGCCAACCACCATGCCGACATTGACCAGAATGTGGAAGCTAAGCACCGCCACCACACCCATCACCACGAACGTGCCAGCGCGGTCGGGCGCCGTTTGCGCGTTCTGGGTCAATCGCATCAGCACGATAAAGTATAACAGCATAACCGCCAGGGCACCTACAAAACCATGTTCCTCGGCGAAGGCGGCGAAGATAAAGTCCGTTTGTGGGACGGGGAGAAACGCCAAATGTGTCTGGGAACCCTCCGAGTTTCCCCAGATGCCGCCCGATCCGACCGCGATGAGGGACTGGTTCACCTGGTAACCGGAGCCCTGGCTGTCGGCCTCGGGGTGCATGAAGCTGGTAAGACGATCACGCTGGTAGGGCTTCAGGGCATGCCACGCCAGCGGCAAGAGCAGGGCGGCGGCAATGGTCACAATGGCGGCCTGCTTGAAGCGGACTCCGCCCAGGAAGAGTCCGATGATGGCAATAGGCAGGTAAGTAAGGCCCGTGCCCAGGTCGGGCTGCCTGAGCACCATCAGCATGGGCACCAGCACGATGGCGCCCGCTTTCAGGAAGTCCGGCCAAGTTAGATCCCTCTGGTGCAGATCGGCGAAATATTTGGCCACCGCCAGAATCAGGATCAGCTTTACCCACTCCGAGGGCTGAAAGTGGGCACCTCCCGGCATTTTGATCCAGCGCCGGGCGCCCAGATACTTCTGACCGAACAGCATGACGCTCATGAGGGAGACGATGGCGGCAATATAGAGCCAGTGCACCCGGTCCAGGAGCTTCTGGTAATTCACGAGGCTGACCAGGAACATGCCGATGACGCCGCCCACGATCCAGTAAATCTGCCGGATATGCGCGCCTGCGAATTTGGTATGCGAGGTGGCACTGCGAATCTCCATCACCCCCAGACCACAGATCATCAGGACAAAGATGAGCAGCAGCCAGTCAAAATCGCGAAATGAAATGTAGCGGGACATTTTGTCAGTCTTCAGATTCAGTCGTCGGTCGTCGGTCGTCAGGAAAGCGTCGTTGGCCGTTGGTCCTTGGTCGTGGGCCAATTCCTCTTTTCCCTGCCCGAGGCAGTGTTTACTACCCTAAATCCTCCCTCTGTCATCTTGAGCGCAGCATGCGGGCTCGCTTGCGAGCGCGCATGCGGAGTCGAAAGACCCCTATTCCCTGCATTGCAGCCCACCGTCCTTACTTTCTTACACGCCGAGGACGAGACGCCCTCGGGACAGCCGGCAAGATGCCGGCGCTACTGTTGTAACCCGGGCGCGGCTACCGCCAGCGGCGCATGGGAACCCGATACTTCCAGATCGAAATGCCCGGCGTGCAGGCTGTTGTCATTTCCCGACCCGGTATTCCAGACTGCCCCAACCTCCACATTGCCGGAACTTGCGACCTTGGTGGGTTGGCGACGCTGTTTGTCCACGTACGCCTTAATGACCTGGGCAGCAGCGCGGGCCGCCAGGTAGCCGTGTTCACCTTCTTCCAACAGGGTACACACCACAATTTCCGGATTGCGCCGCGGCTCGACTCCCGCAAACCACCCGTTGTCCTTGAAGTTAGCCTTGCCGGCTGCACCCATCTTCGCCTTCAGGGCGTTGCTGATCGTCTGCGCACTGCCCGTTTTTCCCGCAAAGTCAATGCCCTGCAGGTGCGACAGCGCCGCCGTTCCGCCTGGATTCACGACTCCAGCCATGGCGTCGGTAATGGTTTCCCAATTGGCGGGATCGATCGGAATTCTGACCTGATCTGGGATATTCGATGCCGGCACAATCCCGGGCGGCAAATCCCGCGGGTCGGTGACATGCGGCCGGACCAGCCAGCCTCCGCTGGCAATGGCTCCAATCGCCCGGGCCAACTGGATCGGCGTTGCCGCCACAGCGCCCTGTCCGATGCCCACTGAAATGGTTTCGCCGGCATACCACTTTTGCTTGAAATTGCGGATCTTCCATTCCTCCGACGGCATGACTCCGCTGACCTCCTGAGGCAGATCGATGCCCGTCTTTTGACCGAGGCCGAACGCCATGGCGTATTTCGCGATGCGTTCAATGCCCAGCCTTTCCGCCAGGGTGTAGAAGAAAACGTCGCAGGACTGGTAAATCGCCTTGCTGATGTCGGTAATGCCGTGAGTACGGTGCTCAGCCACGACCCAGCACTTGAAATAGCGTCCGTAGAATGACGCCCCGCCGGTGCAGTTCACTTTCATATTCTGCGCGATGCCTTCCTGCAGGCCGGCTGTGGCCATAATGATCTTGAACACCGAACCCGGGGCCAGCTGCGCCTGAATGGCCTTGTTCAAGAGGGGATGATCCGGATCGTTGACCAGCTTCATCCATTGGTCATTGGAAATTCGCACTGCGAAATCATTGGGATCGTAAATCGGGCGGCTGACCATGGCCAGGATTTCACCGGTTCGAGGGTCCATCGCGACAATGGCTCCGTTTCTCCCGTTCAAAGCCTGTTCCGCCGCAATCTGCAGGTCGATATCGATAGTCAGCTTGAGCTGCTTCCCGGGGACTGCCGGCTTCTGGTCGAGTTCCCCCATTTCCTTTCCCCGACTGTTCACCAGGACTTGGCGCGAGCCATTCTTCCCCATGAGGATCGCGTTATATTCCAGCTCGACCCCGGAGCGGCCGACCACGTCGCCGGGGTTGTAGAGCTCCCAACGCGGCTGGTTCAACATCTGTTCGCTGACCTCGCCCACGTAGCCTACGAGGTGTGCCATGAAGCCATTGCGCGGATACAGCCGGCGATGGGCCACGATGGTGTCCAGTTCGGGTAATTCGTTGTGATGAGATTCGATAAAGGCCAGCTCATCCGGAGTGATGTCTTCCTTGAGATAGATCGGCTGGTACTGCGGAGTGCCGGCGAACTTGTGCAGGCGCTCCCGAACCTCCTTGGGATCAAGGTGCAGGCCCTGCGCAATCATGTCTGCATCGGCCGATAGATCGCGGGTGGAGTCGCGCAACAGCAGCGCGGTAAATGACGGATAGTTGTCCACGATGACGCGGCCTTCACGATCAAGAATCTTGCCCCGGGGCGCCAGAATAGGAACTTCGCGAGTCTTGTTTTTCTCTGCCAGCGCCGAGTAGAAGTCGCTCTGCACCACCTGCAGCCGCCACAAGCCGTAGGCCAGGACCAGAAAAACGACGAGGATCATGTATTGCACCGCAGTCAGACGGGATCCCGATACTTTTTCGTCGCGGCCAAACATGGGTTAGTCGTCGGTCGTCAGCTACTCGTCGTTGGCCCTTGGTCGTTGGCCAAGTCCATTGGTTTTTATTGTAGACCGGCGGAGAACCGCTTTTGTTGTCATCCACGGTGACGGAGGGACATCACCGGTTGGATGCATGACGCGCTGCGGGACTTTGCCAGCGACCAACGGCCAAGGACCAATGACGGTTTTTACGCTCTTTGTTTGAACCGGTCCAGCAGGGTAAACAGGATGGCTGCGGTGGCGGCGTTGAGCAGGGCGCCGCCGATCTCATGTCCCCAACTCCACTGCAGGGTCAACTTCACCAGCCCGCGGGCTACGGTGAAATATACGACTTCGTGGACAGCGTAGAAGAACAGGGTCACCAGAAACCGTGCCCCCACGTTCTCCACGTCCAGCTTGGCGCCCAGGGACGAGGCCCCGAAACCCACTACCGTATTTGCGATGCCATAAATTCCGATGGGCTGATGGGTAAGCGAATCCTGCAACAGGCCGATCAGGGCTCCGGTAACCAGCCCCGATACCTGGCTGCGCCGGGCCACGGCGAAGAAGATCACCACCAGCAAGGGCAGGTCGAACAGGGAAAAGAAATGCAGACGCAGGGGCAGAAATGCCTGCAGAAATATGGCAATCAGCGGTATGAGAATGGCCGCCGGGGCACTGAACCGGTAAACCTCGACCTGGTCCTGAGATGTGTAGGTAATGGGCACGCTAGTGAGGTTTGTCCTCCGCAGTACCGGGTTGAGGTGCTGGCTTGGCGGGGACGGGCACCGAAGCTCCAGACGGCGACGTCACCGGCGTCGAGACCTCACGGCGGGCAGAAGTGCCGGTTGGCGAGGCAGCTGGCGGGTCCGATGCCGGCCTATCCGGAGCCACGGGCTTATGCGTAGTCGCTGGCCTCAGGCCGGGAGCGGCGGAACTGCCCGCAGAATTGTTGATGCCAGCCTCGGTCTTGGGCTTGGGCTTGGGCGAGCCGATTGAGGCTTTCGGAGTCGTGGCTGGAGCCACAGGCGCGTATGGTTGGATCGCGTCTGCCGCCGGCTTGTCGGGAACCGACGGCAGGCGCTGGGTCAGAATGTCCACCGCCCGGACCGAATTGGTTTCTGCTACCGTAGGAGCGCGATCCTCTTTTCTCGTGATCACCAGGACTTCTTCGAGGCGACTCAGGTCGGCCGACGGCTTTACCCGGATATTGAGAAACAGATCCGCTCCCGGCGTGACCTTTATAACGGTCCCCACGGTAATGCCCTTGGGGAAAATCAGGTCGCCGCCGCTGGTCACGATGCGCTCGCCCGGGGTCACCTGCTCATCGGTCATCACTTTCTCCAGCACGACGTCGCCGGATGCCGTCCCCTTGAGGACTCCCTGCAGGCGCGACTTGTCCAGGATGACACCCACTCCGCTGCTCTGGTCGTTGATAAGGAGCACTTGCGCCGTGGAGCCAAAAGCCCGCAATACTTTGCCTACCAGGCCATCGGCGGTAATCACCGCCATATCTTTGTCCACCCCGGCAGAAGTGCCCTTATCGATATAGATCGACCGCGAGAGGTCGCTGCCGCTGGAACCGATGACCTGCGCGGCCACGGTCTTGGCGATATAAGTTTCCTTGAAACTCAGGAGGGCCTGCAGCCGGCGCGCCTGCTGCGCGTCATCGGAGAGGCGCACCTGCTCCAGGCGAAGGCGCTCGATCTCGAATTTCAGCTCGCGATTTTCCTGCCGCACCCCGCGCAGGTAAACGTAGTTTTTCCAGATGCCGCCGAGGCCGTTCTGGCACCAGACCAGGGCTTTCTCCAGAGGACTAACGGCGCTGACCGTCCACAAACGGATGATCCGGGTGGACTCGTCGGCGCCGGACCGCCGCTTGACCTGCACCGCCAGCCCCAGCACCTGCACAAACAGGATCGCCACCAGGATGGTGACGTTGCGGTAGCGGCTCATCAGATTTTCCATGACGCCGGACTCGGCTTCCAGCTTCTAGTTTCGGGCTTCTGGTTTCGGCGTCAAGGATGGTTGCGGCGACTGGCGCGGGACGGGCGAGGACGCCCGTCCTCCATTTCAACCCACTGGAAACTAGAAACCAGAAACTTGAAACTACTCAATAGAAATTTTGCGCAGCAGCTTGAAATCGCTGAGCATCTTGCCCGTGCCCAGGACCACGCTGCAGAGCGGATCATCGGCGATCGAAACCGGCAATCCGGTTTCCTCGCGAATACGTTTGTCCAGATTTTTCAGCAGCGCGCCTCCCCCGGTCAGCACAATGCCGCGGTCGCTGATGTCCGCGGAGAGTTCTGGCGGGGTACGTTCGAGCGCCACCCGGATGGCATTCATAATGGTCGAGACACACTCGCTGAGGGCCTCGCGAATTTCACTGTCGTCCACCGTGATGGTCTTGGGCACGCCTTCGATCAGGTTGCGGCCCTTGATTTCCATGGTCAGTGGTTTTTCCAGGGGATAGGCGGAGCCAATCTCCATCTTGATCTGCTCGGCAGTGCGCTCGCCGACCAGCAGGTTGTACTTGCGCTTGAGGTAGTTCATCACCGCTTCGTCCATCTGGTTGCCGGCCATGCGCACGGAGCGGGAATAAACGATGCCGCTGAGAGAAATGACGGCGATGTCGGTGGTGCCGCCGCCGATGTCTACGACCATGTTGCCGCTGGGCTCGGTAATCGGAAGGCCGGCGCCGATAGCGGCCACCATGGCTTGCTCCACCAGGTAGACCTCGCTGGCTTTGGCGCGATAGGCGGAGTCCATGACCGCGCGCTTTTCCACCTGGGTAATTTCTGAAGGCACGCCGATCACGATCCGGGGATGCACCAGCATCTTGCGGTTGTGCGCCTTCTGGATAAAGTAGTTGAGCATCTTCTCGGTGACTTTGAAGTCGGCGATGACGCCGTCCTTCATGGGCTTGATGGCCACGATGTTGCCGGGCGTGCGGCCCAGCATCTCTTTGGCTTCCTTGCCCACGGCCTCAACTTCGCCGCTGTTTTTGTTGATGGCCACGATGGAGGGTTCGTTGACCACGATGCCCTTGCCCCTCGCGTACACCAGCGTGTTGGCAGTCCCCAGGTCGATGGCGAGATCGCTGGAGAAAATGCTGAACAGCGATCGCAGGTTGTGCAGGCGCGTCGAAGAATGGAATCCGTTAGATGACATACGCGATTTAGCTCTCTCGAACCGCTGTCATTACCGGGCGAACCCGGTTGCTTCCGTGCGGGTGGGGGGCCGTGCCCTCATTCTATGGGATAACGCCCGCTTCGCCCTCAAACCAAAGTCCCGGCACCTCGGGTGATCCTGCCGAAATCCCGGCTTTTTACTGGCCGAGCCCAAATCTATCTGGGGTCTTTTGCGTTCTTTGCAAAGAAAACCTACTGAATTACGATCTTTTTCTGGACCGTATTCACTCCGCCCTTGGCATTCTGGGCCGTAATCGTAATCAGGCTTTCGCCCGGCGGCAGCGGAGGCATGAAGTAGTGAAAGCTGCCATCCGCCCCGACCACAGGCACTTCCCTGCCATTGACCATCACCCGGGCCCCTACCTCGGTCTTTCCGGTCAGCTCAATTACTTTTCCGTGCTGCATAAAAGGATCCAGTTCCAGGTCGATGGCTGTCGTGTTCTGGCCTTTGGGAATGATAGTGAAGCGGTTCTTCTGGCTTTCCACTGACTCCTTGTCCTCGGCATCATAGGACTGGACCAGCCAGTAGTACGCGCCTTCCCCCAGGCCGGAGACAATGACGTCGGCGGTGCTGACCCGGCGATCCACGATGGTCGAAGAAAAGTACGGATTATGTGAAATGCGCAGCCGGTAGCCTACCGCATTGGCCATCGGCGTCCAGGAAAACTCCACCGGCTTGGACGCGCCCGAAGTAAAAATGGGCATCATGTTGGCCGGCGAAATTGGCGTCGGCGGCCCGATTTCCTTCACCTTGGCCATGCGCGGCGATTGCGACTGGAAACCGACCTTTTCCCACTCCGCCAGGTGCACCACCTCGCCGTTGCGGCTGATTTCTCCGGACCCTTTCTTTACCAGAATCTCGTGCTGGTCGGCCTTGGGGTCGTTGCGCACCATGGCCGCGCTGTCCGGGGCTAGAGAAGCGGTCGCCCCGGCCACGATCACCTGCGACTTCGATCCCTGGACATACGTGGCGGTGGTAAGATCCACGGTTCCCGTGCTCACTGCCACCGACACGTTGGTCTGCTGCTGGTCATTGGCTGAGTTTTCTTCGATCACGATCAGGGAATCCTGTTTCACCGTGTAATTTGTGCCATCGCTGAAGACGATCTTGGCCATACCTTCCGAACCGGTCTGGACCACATCGCCTTTCTCCAGCGGTACGTTGTAATCGGCCGTCACCCAGCTGTTGCTGCTGGCCTTCTTGACTCGGACAGTTCCGTCGAGCGCCGTGATATGGGCCTGTTGCGAGTTTACCGAACCCGACTTGGCCTTCCCGCCCGCGCCCGCGATCATCTCCAGCAGGCTGCCGCCCAGCTTGCTGACTGACTTGACCCCCTTTTGGGTGAACTGCGGAAAGGCAAAATTCATCCCGATAAAGAGCACGACGGCAGCAAACAGCACGGCCAGAGCCACGCTGCGGTAGGTGACCGTCTTCCAGGCTACATGGATCCCAGGTTTGCTACTTGAAGAAGACACAAAGGCCACCGGACGCCAGTCAAACCCTAAGAATATGGGGTATTTGCGAGAGTATCACAAGCATAACTGGGAGGGCACAGTTGATTACCTTGGGTACCACCTCCGGCGGCCATGTACCGCGGTGCGTATGGACCGCAGCGGCCTTTCCGTTGTATTTTCAGGACGTTCTGAGCAATCGCTGGATTCGCGATCTCGGTCGGTTTATGTCGTAATGGCCTCGGGGCTAACCGTTTTACAACGGAACTGGAGAGGGTGGACCTGGGACAGCGATTAACTATCCTTGCGATAGAGTAGCGTGCGCATCGCTTGCCTCCGAGCCTCGTTTGCTTCACGCACTGTCTTGCGCTCATCCGCGTCCATGGGGCGCTGAGTTGCAGGGGCACTTGGTTCTGGAGTGCTGCACGCTGGGCAGCAGTTGGCGAAACCGGGCTTGTCCGGTTTCAGTTCGAACTCCTCCGCGCAGACGGAGCAGATTTTGAGGGGGAAAGCCATTTGCGTTTTATGATACGACGGGCATGAAGCTCGAGGAAAGTCGGCTATCGGCCTACTCGAGTGAAGGCATGGTCGCACCGCAATCCAAAGATTGTCTCCTTGCTAAGGTTGGACGGTAACTTCGACCATATTGTCGTCCGGCACGCGATCGATCAGCAGCAGCAGCGGATCGATGCCGGCTTTGTCTGGCTTTTCGCCCGTGGTGAAAGTGTAGGTCGCTTTGCCGCTGGTCATGTGGACGCGTTCGCGGTGCAGGACTTTGCCAAAGCGCTTTCCCTTCTCCGCTGCGGCCAGCGCTCCGACCTCGATCCAGTCGTCCACCGGGACTTCGGTCTCGTTGCCTTTTTCGTCGGCTTTGAACTTGCGCGCCTCGGTTTCGACCGTGACCAGGTACTTGCCATCCGGCCCTTTGTGGGCGGTTGCGGTCACGGCCCGGTTGGAAAATAGCGTGATGTCATAGAACAGGTCCTGAAGCAGGTATTGGAGTTGCGGCGGCGTTTCCTCGCGCAGGGCATCGACCAGCGCATAGGACGTAGGATACGGCGGCGGCGCGTATCCATACTTGTTCAGCACTTTGCGCAGCGCGCGGTTCACCGCTTCCTCACCGATCATTGCGCGCAGGTAATACATGACCACGCTGCCCTTGCGATAGTGGATGTATCCCTGCGACGCCTCCACGCGCAACAGGGGGCGCTCTTTCAGTAATTCGGCCCCACGCGAACGCAGGTAGCTGTCCATTTCATACTGCATAAACTTGCGCATGGTGTCGCGACCGTATTCTTTTTCCATGGTCATCAGGGCGGAGTACTGGGCCAGCGTCTCCACCAGCAGCGTGGCCCCCTGCATGTTCGCTCCTACCTCCTGGTGGCCCCACCATTGATGTGCCATTTCGTGCGCCACTACGTAAAAGACCATATCGATGTCATCCGGCTTCTGGATGCTGGCGATGAAGCCGATGGACTCGGAATACGGCATGGTCCCGGGAAAAGCCTCGGCGAAGGCGGCCAGGCGCGGGAATTCGATGATGCGCGCCTGCTTCTGCGGATAAGGACCGAAGTTTTTGGTGTAGTACTCGAAAGATTTCTTCACCGAGTTCAGCATCTTGGGAACGTTCCAGGGCTGCTCTTTGAGGTAATACACCTCGATGTTGATGCCGTTCCACTGGGTGCGGGCGACCTCATAGCGGGCCGACAAGAATGAGTAATAATTCAGCCCCGCATGGTCGAGCTTGTACCGGAAGTAATGGCGCCCGTTTTCGCTCCACTCCCGTTGCAGCGAGCCTGGCGCAATCGCGATCTGGTCGGGCGAGGTGCTGATCACGGTTTCAACATTCACCCAGTCGGAGTTATTGCTGATGTAGCTGTCGCGGCAGTCGGCAGTGCAGTTCTGCTCGAGCGCCGGCATCAGGTCTTTTTCCTTGAGGCCGAAGCGCTTGCGTTTGTTCTTGTCGTCCAATTCGTTGCCGGGCTGATAGCCGATCTGGGGAACGATCTGGCTATGAATGAAAGTACCGTTGGGCAGCACGGCGCGGTTGGTCAGCGTGTTCTCAAAGCCCCGCACCCGGGTTTGCATCGTGAACTGCATCACCCGAGACTCGCCGGGTTGCATGGGCGTGGTTAGAGCGTAAATCTGGTAGTGCAGGCGCTGGTCATCCTGGGACAGCTTCGCGCCGGGTATTTGGATCGTGGTTTGGTAGTCGTTGGCCAGACTGAAATGAATTTCAGTCAGTGGCTTGGAAGTCTGGTTCACGATGGTCTGCTGGCCGCGCATGGTCATGTTGCGCGATTCCGGATACAGGTCGATCGCATACTTCACGTCTGTGACCCGGGGCTCGGGCTGCTTCTCGAATT
Organism: Terriglobia bacterium; assembly: GCA_963803605.1. GTDB lineage: Bacteria > Acidobacteriota > Terriglobia > Terriglobales > Acidobacteriaceae > JAIQFF01. The sequence continues at coordinate 317,667 of CAWDNG010000009.1, read as the reverse complement.
TCTTGTAGGTCTTCTCGTAGTCCGCCTGCAGGCGGTCGTTGTCATTTTCGCTGCGCACCGCATTCAGGACTTTGGTGTTGTAAAAGACCCAGCCGCCGGTGGCCACGAATCCGATGGCCGCCGCGACGGCGATAAAGCGTACCGCTCCGTGATAGCGCAAACGCGCGTTTCGTATGCGGTTGCGCCAGCTGGTTTCGCGCCCGCGCTGCCATAGCAGGATGGTGACTGCCGCCAGGAAAACGCAAAATGCCGTCCAGTACAGCATGAACCACGACCAACTCTGTAGGAAGGGACCGTAGCCGTAGAAATCCGAGTAGGTCATGGTCTGGGCCTGACCGAACTGGACCAGGTAGGTGGCGATGTGCAAGGGCTGCCAGATGAAGGTGGTCAGCAGGAGAAACGTGATGTATCCGAAGTAGCCGACGTACTTGTTCGGCGAGATGACGTGAATAAAAAACGCCAGAATAGCCAGAAAGACGAAGCCGAGCAGATCGATGCCAAACAGGTTCGCAATAAAAAGGCCGATCTGGTAGCGGTGGTATCCGTGGAAGAACTGCACCAGCAGCGCTGCGCACATGACGACAGCGAGAATGATGACGATGCTGCTCATCAGCGCCGTGAGCTTGGCCAGATACGTGGGCCACTCCGGATTGGGCAGCGCGTCGTGCACTTCGTCGGTTCCGCTGTCCCGCTCCTCCCACGCCAGTACGCCAGCAAAGTAGGTGATCATGGCGATCAGGAACAGATAGAGGGTTCCCGCGATGACTTCCAGCAATCGGTAGGTGACGGGCAGGAACGTGTTTCCGAAGCCCTCCGTGTTGCTGTAAATCAGCGCAGGCACGCAGTTCAGCAGGGCGAAGGCGGTGATCACGATGAACGTTGTGGTCTTGACCAGGCGCCTGAACTCGATCTTGACCGTGCCCCAGAATTGCAGCCACTCGGCGCCGGCGCCAAAATTCCGGTCTGCCGTTGGAATCGCCGTGGAGGTGATTGATGCGATCTCCTGTGCTTTGACTTTCTTCTTCCTCGGACTCCGTTCCGCAAAGCTGAAGCGCCAGTAGGCGAAGGCAAAGATCAGAGCCCCGACCCCGAGCCAGATCAGCCGGTTCCACAACAGATATCCGGAGTAGCCGATGGAGAGCGTGTTCTTCTCTGCCACAGTCCAGTATTTGGTTGCGTAGAGAAAGGGATCGATGCCAAAGGGATCGATCAGCGCTGCCAGTTTCTGGTTTTTCAGGTCGCTGGTGAGCACCCGGGAAATTCCGTACCCCGCGAGCAGCGCCAGGCTGCCCAGGAATGACACCACGGTGCTGCGGGTCAGCACCGCGATGGCGAAGATGACCGCGGCGATGAACAGGGTGTTGGGAACCGCAAATACGAGAATCGACTTCCAGTGGGCCGACCACACCACCGGCCCCCAGCGCTCGGCGTCAACCCACGGCATATACTTCGCGGCCAGGATCCCGAGCGAGACGCCGAGCAGCGGAATGACTGCAATCAGTGCCGATCCCAGGAATCGTCCAGCCAGGTAATCCAGTTTGCGGATGGGAGTGCTGAACAGGATCTGGTGGGTATTGTGGGCAAAATCGCGCGAGGCAGCAGAGTTCACGAACGCTGTCGTCATCAGCAGCGTCAGCAGACTGCAGACCACGTAGAAGTTTTCCACCACCCAGGGAGCGTTGCGATAGGTATTTTTCAGCGAACTGCCGACCGTGATCTGGTCGCTGCTGGCGGCCCCGAAGAACATCAGGGCTACGATCAGGAAGAATACCCACAGCATCCAGGAGCGCAGCCAGAACCGGACTTCGAAGTTGAAGAACTGTCTGAACATGGACGGTCTCACGCGATTCCGGAAATGCGGCTGAAGAATACGTCTTCGAGGTCGGCGCTCACCGGGGTAAATCCATTCCCCGGATTCTCGGCGGAGTAGATGTGGATGAGGGGCTTGCCCGCAATCAGTTTGCTGGAAATGACGCGATAGCGCTGCTCATATTCCTTGACCTCGGATTTCGCCACTGACTTCTGCCAGATGCATCCCTCCAGTGCCTTGACCGCTTCGCCGGGAGCTCCGGCAAACAGCACTTTGCCCTGATGAATGATGGCCATGTTGGTGCACAACTCCATCACGTCTTCCACAATGTGGGTGGAAAGGATGACGATGACGTCTTCGCCGATCTCGGAAAGCAGGCTGTAGAAGCGGTTGCGTTCTCCCGGATCGAGGCCGGCCGTCGGTTCATCCACGATCAAGAGGCGGGGATTGCCGAGAAGGGCCTGCGCAATGCCGAAGCGTTGCCGCATGCCGCCTGAAAATCCAGAGAGAGCTTTCTTGCGATGTTCGTAAAGGTTGGTGCGGTGCAGCAATGCCTCGACGGTTTCCTTGCGCTGCTTGGCGTCGGTGATCCCCTTCAGGAGAGCCAGGTGGCCGAGCATTTCCTGCGCCGAGGTACGCGGGTACACGCCAAACTCCTGGGGCAGGTAACCCAGCGTCTTGCGCAGCTCCTGCTTCTGCCGCAGCACGTCGAGCGTGCCCAGATGGATCTGCCCGCTGTCCGGTTCCTGCAGTGTAGCGATGGTACGCATCAAGGTGGACTTACCCGCGCCGTTGGGGCCGAGCAAACCGTACATGCCCACGGGGATGGTCAGCGAGACGTTGTCCAGCGCGCGCACACCGTTTTTATAGACTTTGGACAAATTTTCAATCTGCAATTCCACGAAGGTTCGCTCCTGGGAACCCCGCTAGGGCCCCCGAAACTCAGTACGTTGCCGCTGGCTGAATGGTTCCCCCAGCCTCGGGAAGTCCGCGATTCTGTACTCTCGTCGGAGCCTTGTCAAGCGCTGGCGCGGCGCAAAATCATTAACCACGGAGGACGCGGAGGACACTGAGGCTTAGGTTTTTCGGTCTAGGGGTCTCAATGATATTCCTCGGTGTTCTCAGTGTCCTCCGTGGTTAATGATTTTGTGCGGTCATCGCCTCCGCTTGCTCGACCCTCAACCCCGCCTGTAGCATAGAGGTTCGCGCATTCTTCCCTGCGACTCAGGAGACTTTATGGCAACCGATGCACTGACCAGCCCGCCCGCGCTCGGCAGCAGCACCGCCCCCAAGGTTTACAAGAACTTCATCGATGGCGAGTGGGTGGAATCCTCGACCGGAGAGAGTTTCGAAAACCGCAATCCCGCCGACACCCGCGAGGTAGTCGGCATCTTCCAGAAATCGGCGAAAGCCGACGTGGACGCAGCGGTTGAAGCTGCCAGCCGCGCCTTCGCCAAGTGGCGCCTGGTGCCGGCCCCGCGCCGCGCCGAAATCGTCTTCCGCGCCGCCGAGATGCTGCTCGAACGGAAGGAAGAATACTCCCGCGACATGACCCGCGAGATGGGCAAGATCCTCAAGGAGACTCGCGGCGACACCCAGGAAGCCATCGACACGGCCTACTACTTTGCGGGCGAGGGACGCCGCATGTTCGGGCCAACTACACCATCGGAGTTGCCCAACAAGTTCGCCATGGCGGTGCGGACTCCCATCGGCGTCTGCGGCATGATCACGCCGTGGAATTTCCCCATGGCGATTCCGTCGTGGAAGCTGCTGCCCGCCATCGTTTGCGGCAACACCTGCGTGATCAAGCCGGCGCAGGACACACCTCTTTCGACTTTCAATCTGGTGCGCACGCTGTCCGATGCGGGCGTGCCCAAGGGCGTGATCAACATTGTCAGTGGGTTCGGCGCACAGGTTGGCGGACCGCTGATGGAGCACGCTGAAGTCCGCGCTATCTCGCTGACGGGATCCACCGCGGTTGGGCGCATCGTTGGCACCACCGCCGCCAAGAGCTTCAAGCATTGCTCGCTGGAGTTGGGCGGCAAGAATCCCATGATCGTGCTGGATGACGCCAATCTCGACCTTGCCATCGAAGGCGGCATATGGGGCGGCTTTGGCACCACCGGACAACGCTGCACCGCCACCAGCCGCATCATCGTGCAGAAGGGCGTGTATGCCGAGTTCGTGGAGCGCTATCTGGATCGCGCCAAGCAGCTGAGAGTGGGCAACGGCCTGGATGAAACCACCGAGATGGGCCCGGCCATCAACGAGGCCCAACTCAAAACCGATCTCAGCTATGTGGAGATCGGCAAGTCCGAGGGGGCGAAGCTGAAGTGCGGCGGCAATCGCCTCGATCAGGGCGAATACCAGCACGGCTACTTCATGGAGCCGACAGTTTTCGTCGATGTTGATCCCAAGATGCGCATCGCTCAGGAGGAAATCTTTGGGCCGGTCGTGTCCATCATCCCGTGCCAGGATCTGGAAGACGCGATTGCCATCGCCAACGGCATCGAATACGGACTGTCGTCCGCGCTCTACACCAAGGATGTCAACAAGGCATTCGTCGCCATGCGCGATCTGCACGCCGGCATTACGTATATCAACGCGCCGACGATTGGCGCCGAAGTCCACCTGCCGTTCGGCGGGGTAAAAGCCACAGGCAACGGACATCGTGAAGGTGGCATGGGCGCGATTGATTTCTACACCGAGTGGAAGGCGGTGTACGTGGATTACTCCGACCGCCTGCAGAAAGCGCAGATCGATCGGGTGGATTGAAGCAGTCGTCAGTCTTCGATCGACAGTCGTTGGCCTTTGGTCGTTGACTGCCCGTTGAAGCGGCGACGGGATCCCCTTGGCAAACTCTTTGCGGCGGTCTTTGCGACCTTTGCGGTTAAGAGCTTTGCTTAGATTAGACGGAACCTCATGCCCAGCACTCAAATCCGCGAAGTTGCCGCCGCCCGGAGGCTTGACAATGTCCGCTACGCCATACGCGATCTGGCGTCGGTGGCTGATGAAGTCACGAAGCAAGGCCACAAGGTCCTGGCCCTGAACGTCGGCGACCCCAATATTTTTGACTTCAAAACTCCCGCACACCTGATCGAAGCCGTCTACAAGGCGATGCGGGAGAACAAGAACGGATACGCGCCCTCTCCCGGCATCCCGGAAGCGCTGGAAGCCATTCGCGGCGATGCGGCGCGCAAGGGCATTTCCACGGTGCAGGATGCGTTTGTAACTTCAGGCGCAAGCGAAGCCGTGGATGTTTGCCTGACCGCCCTGCTCAATCCCGGCGAACATGTGCTGACGCCGAGTCCCGATTACCCGCTGTATTCCGCGGTGCTGTGCAAACTCGGCATTGCGGTCACGCCGTACAATCTGAACGAAGACGACGCCTGGCAGCCTGACCTGATCGACATGCAGCGCAAGATCAATTCTAGGACCCGCGCTATCGTTCTGATCAATCCCAACAATCCCACTGGCGCAATCTGTTCCCGCCGCATGCTGGAACAGCTTGCGGAACTGGCGCGGCGCAACAATCTGGTCATTTTTGCCGATGAGATTTACGACAAACTCATTCTGGACTCCGGCGAGAAAACAGATCCCATCTCGATCGCAGCTATCGCCCCCGATGTCCCCGTGGTGACTTTCGGTGGGCTTTCGAAGAACTACCTGGCGCCTGGTTGGCGAATTGGTTGGGGCGTAGTAAGCGGTGACGCGGTGGCCGTGAAGCCCTACGTAGAAGGAATTCATCGTCTGCTGCGGGCCCGCCTGTGCGCCAATCATCCCGAACAGTACGCCATCAAGCCCGCGCTGGACGGGCCTCAGGACCACCTGGTCGAAGTCCGCACCAAACTGCGGGCGCGCCGCGACCTCACCGTGCAGTGGTGCAATTCGACGCCGCGCGTGAGCTGTGTGTCGCCCCGCGGCGCGTTCTACGCCTTTCCCCGCATCGAGATTACCGAGGGCGACGACGTGTTCGTGAAGGAATTGTGCCGGGCGAAGCACGTCCTCGTGGTTCACGGCTCCGGCTTTGGTCAAAAGGCCGGTACACGTCACTTCCGCATCGTCTTTCTACCCGATGAGGCGACTTTGACCAAGGCCTATCAATCGATCGCAGATTTTATTACCGAAAGATACAAGTAGGTCTGGTGTGGGCGCGAGCGTCTCGCTCGTGCAGCGGCGTGCGGGCCCACGACAACCTGTCCCGCCCTGTCTCTCTCCAGAGAACGGAGAGACGAGTACGGGGCGCCTCGTAGTTACGGATTTTTGCATCTCCCTCATTCCCATTGCCATCTGTATCTGTTAAGGAAAAATTATGAAAGTCGCGCAAGTCAGCAAACCTGGTGGAGATTTCGAAGTGGTGGAACGCCCGATTCCGGAGCCTGGACGGGCGCAGGTCCGGATCAAGGTGGAGGCCTGCGGCGTCTGTCACAGTGACGCCATTGTGAAGCAGTCGGGCTTTCCCGGATTGCAGTATCCTCGGGTCCCGGGCCACGAGATTGCAGGGCGCATCGACGCGGTTGGAGCTGACGTCACACAATGGAAGCCCGGACAGCGGGTGGGCGTGGGCTGGCACGGCGGACACTGTTTTGTCTGCGACCCCTGCCGTCGCGGTAATTTCATTCTCTGCCAGTTTAAGAAGATCACCGGGGTCAGCTTCGACGGCGGCTACGCCGAATACGTGGTGGTCCCGGCCGAAGCGGTGGCGGCCATGCCTGATGATTTGGCCGCGGACGAGGCTGCCCCGCTGCTTTGCGCCGGCATTACCGTGTACAACTCACTGCGCAATGCCGGAGCGCGCACCGGCGATCTGGTAGCGGTGCAGGGCATCGGAGGACTGGGACATCTGGGAATTCAATACGCACGCCAGATGGGCTTCCGTACTGCTGCGATCGGCCGTGGCGCGGACAAGGAAGCGCTGGTCAGAAAACTGGGCGCTCACCACTACATCGATTCAGCAGCCGGCGATCCGGCGGCCGCACTGCAAGCCCTGGGCGGCGCCAGCGTGATTCTGGCCACCGCACCCGATTCGAAGGCGATCTCGGCCCTGGTCGATGGCCTGGGCCCGGACGGAAAGCTGGTCATCGTCGGCGCCAGCACAGAACCCGTCACGGTTACACCTTTGCAACTTATCTTCACCCGCCGGACCATCCGGGGATGGCCCTCCGGCTCCTCCATTGATTCCGAGGACACGTTGCGGTTCAGTTCGCTCTCCGGAGTTCGTCCCATGATCGAACGCTACCCGCTGGAGAAAGTGCCTGAGGCCTACGATCAGATGATCAGCGGACGGGCCCGCTTCCGGGTCGTGCTTACCATGGGCAAATAATGTGCCACTGGGAGACTTCGGCGGAGGCGTAATCGGGGATCGCAGGTTACCAGCCTCGCGCGGTTTCAAGAGAATAAGAGCGCGCAACCCGGCTTGGCCTTTCACTGAAAATCTGCTTAAATGAGCCAGCCGCTGTCCCCTCGGCCTTCCCTGTGATCGACATTCATTGCCATATCCTGCCTAAAGTTGACGATGGCCCCAAATCCTGGGACACGTCCCTGGAAATGTGTCGCATGGCGGTCGACGACGGCATCGAACACATCGTGGCCACGCCTCACGCCAATGAGCGTTTTCAATACGACCGGCAGGGTCTGGCCAGGAATCTGGAGTATCTGCAGGTGCTGGTGGGCAAGGCCCCGCAATTGAGTCTGGGCTGCGACTTCCATCTTTCCTATGAAAACCTGCAGGACTTCATGATTTCGCCGGAACGCTACACCATTGAAGGCAGCCACTACCTGCTGGTGGAGTTGAGCAACTACAGCATTCCGGCGCAAATCAACGAATACTTCACCCGCATGGCAGATGTTGGTATCACTCCAATACTCACTCATCCCGAGCGCAATCCGATTCTGCAAGAGACGCCCCTGCGAGTGCTGGCCTGGGTGGACCAGGGTTGCGCAGTACAGGTGACAGCTTCAGCGATAACCGGAGGCTGGGGACAGAAGGTGATGCGTTCTGCCGAGTGGCTGCTTGAACGAGACGCCGTGCATGTCCTGGCCACCGACGCTCATGACACCAAGCACCGCCCTCCCGGGCTCTCCGTCGCGCGAGATAAGGTCGCGAAACTCTACGGCCAGGAAGTCGCCCAGGCATTAGTGGACGGCAACCCCCGCGCCATTATCAACGACAAACCCCTGCCGTATTTTCCCAATCCAGCAACGAAAAAGAGCAGCCGGTAAAGGCGGGCGTCAGACCTCGGACTTCAGACCTCGGACTTCAGATCTCGGATGTCAGACCTCACCGTCTTTCTTCGACCCGATGCAGCACCTCCTTGGATTTGAGGCCAGCACAAAAATCTGAGTCTAACTCTGGGGCATCGGGTAAGGAGGTCTGAAGGTCTGAGGTTTACCTCTGCGGCTGGGTTGTCATGGTCGAGGTCCGCTCCAGCATGGGTTCCGCCTGGAGCGGTTCGGGCTGCGATGTCATGGCGCTTTCCGGATTCAACAAATGGTCGTGGTTGGGGCCCAATCCCAGTTTGATCAAGGCCCGGGAATCCGGGACGCTCTTGCTTTGCCAGCCATTGTCAGACTGGTAGCGCCGCATGGCGCTCTCGGACTTCGCGTCCCAGGCGCTGGAGGCCACGCCGTCCAGATAGTGTGCGCGAATCAGTGCTTCCTGGATTTCGCGGGCGCGCGAACTATCGATCTTCTGCTGCCCCCGCTTGCGCGACCTGGCGCTCCTGCGCGCTTTCTTGTGGGTGTGGGTAACGGGGTGAGCGGATACAGCCCGCAATTTCGCCCTGGACTTCTTTTCCGCCGACGAACTGCCGTGGGTCTGCGCCGAAAGAGTGCAGCAGGCCAGAAGCACAGCGCAGCCCGCGCTCAAGCACAGGGTCGAAATGGAGCCACCAATTTTCACAATCGTGGTCCGGGAGTAACACAATGACGGGTTACCCGCAATTCCCGATCGAGCAGGCAGGGTAAACTATCTCCGCCTTTAGTACCAGCCCCATTTGTGCCAGCTTCGGGTTACGGAAGTGTACCGGCCAGGAAGATGGTTCCGCCCTGGCGGCCGGCCCCCCGCTGGCGTACCAGGAACACGACATCCTGACCGCTCTTCAGGGTGGCCATAACACGGTTGAATTGCTCTTCGTTGTCCACCGCCTGCCGGTTGACCTCGAGGATGATGTCACCCCGGCTCAAGCCCACGTCCTCGGCAAATGATCCGGCCTTTACATCCTTCACGATTACCCCCTTGCCCGCGGGGACGTCGAGGCGGTCAGCCATTTCCTGGGTCAAGGTTTGGACGCTGACGCCGAGTTTGCTCTCTTTGGGCCCGGCCTCAGCGCCGTCTTCTTCGTCGTCACCCAGACGGGCGGCAAACAGTTTCGCCCGGTCGGCCACGGTGGCGGTAGCTTCCTGCTTCTTGCCGTTGCGAATGAATCCGACCGTGATCTTGGAGCCGGGCTTGCGCGCAGCGATATCGGCCACCAGTTCATCGCCGTTCTTCACGGCCTTGCTGTCCACAGCCACAATGGTATCGCCCACTTTCAGGCCGGCCTGTTCTGCCGGACTGCCCGGGGTGACATCCGAGATGGTTACGCCAGACCCGGTTCCGTACACCCTGGCGATCGCGGGATTGTCCAGAGCGTTGAACATGATTCCGATTGAACCGCGCGATACCCGGTGGTCGGGGCCAATCAGCTGGTTGTACACCTGGGCCACGGTATTCGAGGGCAGGGCAAAGCCCACGCCGGCGTAGGCGTTGGTATCGGTGAGAATCGCGGTATTGATGCCGATCACTTCACCCGCCATGTTCACCAGAGGACCGCCGGAATTGCCCGGGTTGATGGCGGCGTCGGTCTGGATAAACGACTGGAACTGGCGTTGGGGGACGATGTTGCGGCCCTTGGCGGAGACGATACCGGCAGTCACGGTTTCCTGCAATCCAAACGGGCTGCCCACGGCGAGCACCCAGTCTCCCACCTGCATGCTGTCGGAATTGCCCAGCTTGGCGACGGGAAGCGCCTTGTCACTTTCAATCTTGATAACGGCCAGGTCAGTCTCCTGATCCGATCCGATTACTTTGGCGTCGTGGAGGACACCCGGCGGATCGTCCTGCAGCCGAACTCGAATGCGGTCGGCCTTCTCCACTACGTGGCGGTTGGTGACGATGTAGCCCTTGGCATCCACGATCACGCCTGAACCCAGAGAACGCTCGCGAATCGCGCCGCCACCGGGTCCCTGACCTCCCTGTCCACCCTGTCCGCCGAAAAAGCGGTCAAAGAAATCGTCGAAGGGATTGGCATCGTCGTCGCCGTTGGGAATGCCTCGGCGCCGGCGCGGGGTCTTGATGGTGGATTCGGTGTTGATGTTGACCACGCTGGGCTCGAGTTGTTTCGAGATCTGGGAGAACTGGTTCGAGAGCATCTGCGGCGAGGGCACACTCAACATGGCCGCATCGGAGGCTGCTGATTTCTTGTCCTGGCCCCTCACCCCGGAGGAGATCACGGTTCCGATCAGGATACCCACGGTCAACGTGACCAGGATAGAAATACTGTACGCCAGGCGGTTCGCCTTCAAACGTACCCAAAGAGCGCTTGCGCGCTGAATCATAATGACTTCCTCCGAAAATTGTCTGCCTGGTTGATTATACCTTCCGGCCCATGGCAGTCACAGAGGGTTAGACGCGGATTGCAGGAAAAGTGTTGTGGCTCCACGTAGGCCCGGACGCCCTCGTCCGGGCGGGCGAGCAGCGCTCGCCGGAGTTTTGCGTTGGCATCCGCCAAAAAAATCGGCGGAGCTTCGCTCCGCTGGGCGGGTGAGGGCACCCGCCCCTACGTGTGTCCTACAGGGACGGAAGTATCGAGTACGATCAGCTCGCTCGGCATGACGGTCTCATAGAGCCACTCCCGCCAGCCCCAGCAGCGTGAGCAGGATGCGCTTGAGCCCAAGCTCTCGCCCACCGCAATCGAACCATTCCTGCAAAGTATGCGCGCCACCGCCGGCGCCGCCACCGCCGATCGCGATCGCTTCGAGTCCCAGGGACAGCGGTATGTTGGCATCGGTAGAAGCGCGCTGCACCTGGGCGGCGTTGCCCAATTGCACATCCACCGCCCGAACCACCTGCAGGATGCGCGCGTTGGGATACAGTTCGCCGGCGGGGCGATTGCCGATCACCACCACTTCACAACTAAGCCCGAAGGGCCGCCGCCGCGAAACGGTGCGCGTCTCCGTGGTCCGCGTTTCCTCTTCCACCGCCTGGTCGAGCGCCTGCCGCAGGGCGCGCTCCAGGCGCTCCATTTCCGCCATCGACGTGGAGCGGATGTCCACCCGCATGCTGGCTGACTCGGGAATTGAATTCACCGAAGTTCCGCCGCGGATCACGCCTACATTGAAGGTTGTCTTAGGCGATGCCGGCACCGAGGTTTGGGCAAATGCCCGCACCGCTCGCGCCAGAACCACGATCGGGTTGGGCGCGCCGAAATCGCTCCAGGAATGTCCGCCTGGGCCACGCACGATCACTTCGAAACGGCGGCTGCCCAGGGCTTCGGCCACGATGGTATCCGCGCCTGCACCATCCAGCACCAGGCTGTAGTGGATCTGGTCCTTCCAACGCGCCTGGGAGAAAATGTGGCGCATACCCCGCAAGTCGCCTTCCCCTTCTTCGCCTACATTGCCGATAAACAGAAAGGGCAAGGCGTGCCGAATGCCCTGCGCGCGCAACGCCGCCACGATGGCCAGCATCGCGGTTACGCCCGCACCATTGTCCGAAACGCCGGGCCCGTACAAGCGGCTGCCCTGTTGCCGGATGTTCAGCGGCGTGCCCGCGGGAAATACCGTGTCCAGGTGCGCACTGAGTGAGACGTGGCCTTGTCCGTAACCGGCATGTGTGCCGAAAACATTGCCGACTTCATCGGTGTGCACCGCCTGCAGGCCGAGTTCGCAAAATTTGTCGGCCAACCATTGCGCCCGGGCGCTCTCGCCAAACGGAGGCGCAGGAATACGCGCCAGCTCGAGCTGCCAGTGCGCAAACTGCGGTTCCTGCGAGCGAAACCACGTAAAGGCGGAGCGAATTTCGGGCAGTGAACAAAGATGCGCCACTTCCTGTTGTGCTTCAGGAAACGGCTCCGAGACTTCGGGTTGCGAGCGGGACATGGTGGATTCAGTCGTCAGTCATCGGTCGTCTCTTCAGTCGCTGGTCGTTGGTCGTTGGCCGTTAGTCGTTGGCCCTTCTTCGTGGCGCTCCGGATTCAGCTACGCTGAGACAAAATTTTCATTTGAAGAAGTGTGCCCAACGACTGACTGCCCACGACCAATGACCAATGACCAACGACCGATTTTCCATCTTACATCGCGGCACCGAATGTTGTGGCAGCGGCTGGTTACTCCGGATTGTGAAGGTCCCGTGGTTATGTCCTCTTCCGTCCTTTGTCGATATGGACCTTTGGGACGGCGAAGGCGTTGGGAAATTCGAGTGTCACTACCCATCCCTGGCGGACGTTCGTCACCAGCGCCGGGCGAAAGCAGGCGAGGCAAGTGCCGCCGCGATGGCGAACGCTGGGGTAGATCAATCCGGCCGAGCCCTGGTCCAGGAGTTCACGAGCCAGACGTTGGGAAGCAACATAGCTGGCCGGATCGCGGCAGACTGCGTACACGGGACTCTTGCGAATGTCGTGAAACTCCGCGCGGAAATCGGCGAGGTACTCGCGGTAGGTCGCGGTTTCGCTTTCTTCCCAATTCACTTCGCGCAAACTCTGGGCAAAGTGAAACGCAACTTCGGCTTGCGCCGTATCGAGCGTGAACGCGGAATACCAGGCTCCCCGATTCGGATTATTGAAACGGCTGCCCTCGGGCCGGGCGTGGGTAAAAGCGGCATTTACGATGTGCCAGTGAGGAACTCCAAAGACAAGTTCATGAACGGTGACGCCGGGTAGCAGGTTCACTTCTCCCAACAACCGCTCGTTGGTGGCGCCATCGAGCTGAAAAAGATCCTGTAGCTGCTGCCGGTCGGACGTGAGCCGCGCCAGCGCGCTCGCACCGTCATCGCTGTAGCGTGCAGGAATAAGACGATGGGTATCGTCCTGATGAAGTCGCGTGATGCCAGGGGCCATCAGCGACCGCCGCGCCGCGCATCTACCAACTGCCGCACCCGGATTATGGCGGGCACGCCACCCCTGATCATCGCCAGCAAGGGCGATTCACCGCCAAACATAGGATTGCTGTTGGGCAGCTGTACCCAGGCGTCAGCCAGCTTCTTGCTATACAGGATATTCAGGGCCTTGAAGATTCCAATCAGCAGTGAAATGCGGGTGAGCTTGTCCTGATCGAGGATCCTGGCGGGACGACGCTTCAGGGTGTAATAGGCGCCATTGGAAATCCCGCCCAGCAGTCCGCGGGCATCCTGGTCGCGCAGATTCCATAAATCGACCAGCCGGAAAAAGCTCAATAGAGCGGACGGGCCGAGCTTTTCCTGGATTTCCCTGCTGGAAAGGTCGGCCGGCCGGTCGAACGCTATGCCCGCGAGGTGCGCGTTTGGGATGGCTGTCATGCTCCTCCAATAATATACATATATTACTACATATTTGGAGATAGGCAAATTTCTGATTTCAGTGTGCCCCCTTGAATCAGCTCGGCGTGCGCCGGCTTTCTTGCAGGGCAATCGGCATATATGCTACGCGCCGGATCCTTCGGGACTGAAGTCCCTCAGGATGACTGGGTTGCGGGGATGGTTGCGCGTGGGAAGCAGCGCGGGCGGGACGCCCGTGCTCCATGGCTTACAGGCACTGGCGGATTTCCGCCTCACTCAGGGTGTGATTGGACGCTTTGGCCCGTTTGTAGATTCTCTCTACCACTTCATCGCTTGCGGGCACGCCGTGGCGTTCCAGCCAGAACAGCACATTCGACTTCCCGCTCATGGGACCGATCTCGATGATCTGTTCCAGTCCGAACATCTGCGAGGGCACGCCGGAGTACACGGCATTGGCCAGTTCAACGTCCTTCTTCTTGTAGGCCTTGATCAGCGCCGCGGCGTGTACCCCCGTAGCGGTGCGAAACGCATCGTCACCCACTACCGGATAGTTCGCCGGGATGGGCACACCCGTGGCCTTCGATACGGTCTGGCAATATTCCTTCAGCTTGGTCAGGTCTTGTTCAACCCAGGGAGCAATGCCCATGAGTTTGAGGTTCACCAGCATCTGGTCCATCTGGGTGTTGCCTACGCGTTCGCCAATTCCCACAGCGCAGGCGTGGACACATTCCGCGCCCGCCATCAGCGCCGCCATTGAATTCGCAACTGCGAGGCCGCGGTCGCAGTGTCCGTGCCAGTCCACGCGAATCTTCTCTCCGGATGGCTTCACCACCTCTTCGAGCACGAAGCGCACCAGGGCAAACGCTCCCATCGGAGTGGCGTGCCCGGCGGTGTCGCAAATCACGATGGCCCGTGCCCCGCAACTGATCGCAGTTGAATAAAGACGTTTCACCATGGCCGGATCGCAGCGACTGGTGTCCTCGGTCACATACATGCATTCGAGGCCGAGAGACACGGCGTATTTCACGGCTCTTTCTGTGGTTTGAAGCAGGAAGTCGTCAGTCCAGCCTTCGGTGTAGCGGCGAATCGGGCTGGAGCCGATAAAAGTCGCCGCCTGAATGTTCAGCCCGGTGCGCTGCCCGATTTCGGCGATCGGCCGAATGTCATTTTCATGAGTGCGCGCGGCGCAGTTGGCGCGAATCTTCATCTTGTGGCGGACGATCTCGTGGGCCATGGCCTCGCAGTCCGCGGCCGCACGCGCTCCTGCGCCCGGCAGGCCCATGTCAAGCGAGTTGATGCCCAGGGCCTCCATCAGATGAAGGATCTGGATTTTTTCGGCAATCGAGGGATCGCGCACCGAAGGCGACTGCAACCCGTCGCGCAGGGTCTCGTCGTTGAGCAGGACGTTTCCCGCGGGCCGCAGCCTGGCGGCATCCATCTGGTTCCAGTCGTAGATCAGTTCGGAAGTATTCACAAGGAAATGTCGCACCACGTGGGGAGAGCTAGCAGCCCCGTCCCGCTGCAACCATCGGCGCGCCCGCCAAGCAAGATTCGCAACCTGCTATTTCTTCGGCGCCACCGTCAGCCCAAACACCGACGTCTGTCCCTGGCCGGCCACGTTCAGCCCCCGCACTCCCTCCTCATTCGGCAAGTACAGCGTCTTGCAATGCTCGCAGCGATAGACCTCGGCATTCGGTCCCCAGGCCTGCTCGGCGTCGCCACAGGCCTGCTCGACCACGTCGGTGGCGTAGAACCAGCGCTTTAGGTGGCCGCCGCAGAACTTTCCCTTGGCGTCTTTCTCGTTGCAGGAACGCTGGCCCGGCTTCTTGATCTTCACTTTGTGATGGGGAAGCTGCGGAGGAGCGGTCGCGGTCTCAGTCGTTGGCAAAGGTCATCCTCGTCGCGCGGCAATTCGCCGCCGAATTCACGATTTTATTTTACTCGAAGGAGTTTCGCCGCACCGCACTCAATCGAATTCCCGCTTGGGCGGGGCCTGCTGTGGTCCCACCGTGCCGCTGACGATGTCAGCGACAAAATAGTTCTCGCCCTTTACCGGGCCGCCGGCCATGCGCCGCAACATCGCGATTTGCCCCACATGCGTCAGGGCATCGGCCACCGGACCCTGAAAAAGCTTCTCCGCCGGAACGTGCAGGGCCTCGCTCGAGGCCAGGTAATCGTCGAAGCTTTTGAGTGCGGCAAAAAAGCGGTCGGCCTCTTTGTTCCATGGCAGCGGTTCGGAATTTTTCCAACTCTGCTTGCCCTGCGCAATGGAGAGCCCCCAATCGAGCAGGTCGCCCAGATGGGCCAGGATTTGTCCCGCGGTGCGCCCCGAGGGACAGCCGCGAAACTCTGCGAACCCGGCAGGAGCATTGCGGACAGCCTTGCCGCCGCGGTAGGCCAGCGTGGCCACGGTGTGTCGCAGGAGTTCGCGTTTCGGATCAGAATTCGGAGTCATCGCCTTTCCCCCTCATCCCGTGTGGGTCGGACACTCAGGTCCGACGCCTTTGACTTTGTCTGCCAAGACTCACCTTGGTGAATATTCGGGCCAGCGAAGATCAAGAGCGAAAAGCAACGGCACACGCAACTGCACACAGCTTCAAGAGCAACTGCAAAGTCGTCGGACAAGAGTGTCCGACCCACACACTACGCTAGCTGCGCTTTTTGCCTTTCAGTGCGCTCACTGCTTTCACCGCACCTCCGAGCCGCTGACCTACGCTGCGGGCAAACTGAGCGTCGAGCAACCCCTCCATCTGGCGTGCGAAAGCGCTCCCGTAGCGGTACCACCAGATCTTTTCCATTCCAGGCAGCCGGTCGGAAGCCACATATTTTATGCGCACCATTTCTTCCAGGCCAAAGCGGCCATGGGAGCGGCCTATGCCGCTGGCCTTGACCCCTCCGTGGGGAGCCTCGCTGATGCCAAAGCAGGAGACCACGTCGTTCACCATGACCGTTCCGGCGTGGATGCGTCGGGCCAGGGCTTCCCCGCGGGCGCGGTCCCGGGTCCACACACTTGCGGCCAGGCCGTATTCCGAATCGTTGGCTAGACGGACAGCCTCATCGTCGCGGTCAAAGGGCATCACAGGCAACACTGGCCCGAAGGTCTCTTCCCGCATGATGCGCATCTGGTGAGTGACATCCGCCAATACCGTCGGCGCATAATAGTTTGGCCCGATTTCCGGCAGGCGTTTTCCGCCCGCCATGACGCGCGCTCCCTGCGCCCGGGACTCCTCCACCTGCGACTCCACATTCAGCAACTGACGCTGGTGGATCAGCGGGCCAACCTCGATCTCAGGGTCCATTCCGTTGCCCACTCGCAACTGCTGGGCCTGGCGCGCGCAGGCCTCGAGAAATGGGCCATACAGGGTGCGATGCACATAGCAGCGCTCGACCGAAAGGCAGGCCTGACCGGCATTGACGAAAGCGCCCCAGACCGCGCCTCGGGAAGCGATTTCGACGTCCGCATCGTCAAGCACCAGCATGGGATCCTTGCCGCCCAGTTCGAGTGCCACCGGCAGCAGGCGGTCGGCCGCGCTCCGCGCGATCCGCCTTCCGGTGGGCACGCTTCCGGTGAAGACCAGCTTCTCCAGAACAGAGTGAAGCAGGGCGGATCCGGTTGCACCGTCGCCCAGCGCCACCTGAAAGACTTCCTCCGGTACACCCGCCTGATGCAGCAGCAAGGCCAGTTCGATTGCGGTCAGCGAGGTGAACTCGGAGGGCTTCAGCACGACTGCATTTCCGGCGACCAGCGCAGCCAGGCTCTCCGTGGCCGGAATCGACAAGGGATAATTCCAGGGCGAGATGATTCCAATCACGCCGTAGGGCTCGCGGACGAGGCGTCCGGACTTGGTCTTCATGGCCAGATTGCCGTGGGGGACGGGCTCGTCGCGCAGCAACGGGTAGGCGTTGTCGATCAGGAAGCGAGCGGCGTCGAGCACTACCAGGACTTCCGTGAGCAGCGCTTCGACATAGGGCTTGCCGGCCTCGCGGCAAACCAACTTCGCGATTTCGGACTTTCTGCGGTGCACCAGGTCCTGAAACTTGCGCAGAACCGCTATTCGGTTGCGCACGCCGACTCCGCCCCAGGCGGGCTGGGCAGCATGAGCGCGGGCAACTGCGGCATGGACGTCGGCTTCCGTAGCGCATTCGAATTCGCGCAAAACCTCGCCAGTCGCGGGATTGATGGAGGCAATCTTACGAACGGCGATTTGCAGATCGGTCACCATGAACAAACCCCGTGCATCGTTACGAATCCGCGGATGAGTCGCCCGCGGCCACACTGCCATACTCGACATTCACCAGACACAAGCCGCCGGCCGGCGCGGTGGCTCCGGCAGCCGACCGCGAACGGGCTGCCATAATCCGCGCCAGGTCGGAGGCCTTCAGAGTCCCTTTGCCCACCAGCAGAAAGGTTCCCACCAGGTTGCGCACCATATGGTGCAAGAATCCGTTGCCTCGC
Source organism: Terriglobia bacterium (assembly GCA_963803605.1). GTDB lineage: Bacteria > Acidobacteriota > Terriglobia > Terriglobales > Acidobacteriaceae > JAIQFF01. The sequence goes on along the minus strand of CAWDNG010000009.1, from coordinate 299,889 downwards.
ACAGTGTAGACGAATTCATCACCCTGCCGTTCCCAGCGTGAACAGAAAATCTGCCGGAGGTTCGACGCGTCCGCATCACTTTCCCGCTCGGGATCAACCGCGGCAAACGAGGTGAAATCGTGTTCGCCGACGAGCAGCGGCGCTACCTGCCGCATCTGACCTTCGTCCAAGGGGTAGGGATAGTGCCACACGTACCGTGCCAGAAAAGGCGGACAGATGGCGCCGCGATACATGCGGTAGCGATATGTCTTGGCCCGGGCGGACTTGCGGGCGTGAAATTCGGCCGGCACCTCGGCCGCCTCCAGCACCCGGATGGTGGAGGGCAGAATGTCATTCAGCGCCACTACCAGGTTCTCCGGCGGGATTGGGGACTGGGTAACGAAGCTTGCTACCTGGCCGAGGGCGTGTACGCCTGCGTCCGTTCGCCCCGAGCCCTGGGGCAGGACTTTTTCGCCGGTCACTCGTCCAATAGCCGACGCCAGCGTGCCCTGGATGGTGGCGGTGCCAGGCTGCACCTGCCATCCGGAAAACTCCGTGCCGTCGTAGGCCAGGACCAATTTGAGGTTGCGCATGACGAATGTTTGGAGTCTTCCCGCGGGCGATTATCATCCAATGCGGTTGTAAATCTTTACAAAGTTTTACCCTGGCGGCGGTGCGTGCCTTCAGCCCAGGGCAGCTATACTATTTTATTCAAATCGCGACCATGTTCGTGACCCAGGGACGAAAAGAAGAAATGGAGCGGGCCAGCACAAAAATGAAACCTGGCGCCCGCATTTTGCGTACCATCGCTTGATTTCCAGAAGCCTTTGCGCTCATACCATCAGCCTGTGCAGGGAGAAAATCGAATGTTTTGGTCGGCATTGCAATGCGCCTTTCGGCGGACTCTTGCGATCATCCTCGCTGGTACATTAACTGCCATGAGTTGGGCCCAGACCGCGACCCAACCGGCCGCGGCCTTGCCCGACAGCCCGCGACCGCAGCGTCCGGCCGTGAAGGATTATTCCAAGCCCAACACGCACTTCCCCAATCCGCTGGCGCCCTACATGGCGCGACACCTGCCGCCGGCGGACCTGCTCAACACTCCGCGCATCGAGCAGCTGTTGCGGGATGGCAAGCTCTACCTGTCCATGAACGACGCGGTTGCGCTAGCCCTGGAAAACAACCTGGACATCGCCATTTCACGCTACAACCTTAACATCGCGGATACGGATGTGCTGCGCGCCAACGCGGGCGCGAACACACTGGGCGTAAGCCTGGGCCTGCTGCAAGGCACTCCCGGAGGCAACGCGGGCGGGTTGGGCGGGACCATCGGGTCCGGCCCCGGCGGCACCAGCGTGAGCGGAACGGCAGGCGCCGGCGGAGGTGCGTCGGGACTGGTGGTCAGCACCCTGGGTAGCGGGCCACAGATCACCAGCTTCGATCCGGTGGTTACCGGCTCCTTGCAGTTTGATCACAACAACATTCTTTCCTCCAGTACCTTTGCCCTTCCGATCACGGTCCAGAACTCTACTACCGCGGATTTCACCTATCTGCAAGGCTTCAAGTGGGGTTCGAACCTCCAGGTGGGATTCAATAACACCCGTAGTACCACCGATTCGACGTTTGCCACGTTGAGTCCGACGTTGGGCTCCAACTTTCAGGCACGGTTTACGCAGCACCTGTTGCAGGGCTTTGGCTTTGCGCCCAATACGCGTTTTATCCGCATCGCGAAAAATAACCGCGAGATTTCCGACGTGGCCTTCCGCCTGCAGGTCATTACCACCGTGGATCAGATCGAAAACATCTACTGGGACCTGGTGTACGCGTACGAAAACGTAAGGGTGCAGAACGAGTCCCTGCTGTTCGCGCAAAAGACACTTTCCGATACCCAAAAGCAGGTGGAAATCGGCACTCTGGCTCCCATCGAAACGGTGCGGGCGCAGAGCACGGTGGCGAGCGATCAACAACAGCTCACGCTGGCACAGACGAACCTGCAATTGCAGCAACTCCTGATGAAGAACGCGCTCAGCCGCACTCTGGTGGATCCCAGGTTAGCGGATGCCGAGGTGATCCCGACTTCCACCATGCAGTTGCCAGCGCAGGAACCGGTGGTTCCGACGCAGGACCTGGTGAACGAAGCGCTGAGCCGCCGCAGCGAGCTGGCGGAAGCTCGGATCAACCTGAAGAACCAGGAGATCAGCATTAAATCGGTGCGCAGCTTATTGCTGCCCTCTTTGGACCTTTACGGCTACTACGGCGGATCGGGACTGGGCGGGGCGCAGAATCCGAACAACCTGTGTCCACCACTTCCGCAGGCACAGCCCTTCGGGTGCTCAAGCAGCCCCGTGACGCCGGTCAGCTATGGCGGCACGCTCAACCAGTTGGTGAATTCAACGGCTCCGGATAAAGGCATTGGACTGCAGCTGACCATACCGCTGCGGAACCGAGTCGGGCAGGCTACCCAGATCCGGTCGGAACTGGAATACCGGCAGGCTCAGATGCGGCTGCAACAACTGGAGAACCAGGTCCGCATTGAAATACGCAATGCCCAGTTTGCGGTGCAGCAGAATCGGGCCAGCGTGTCTTCCGCCCAGGCGGCGGTTGATCTAGGCCGCCAGTCGCTGGACGCGGAACAGAAGAAATATGCTCTGGGAGCGTCCACAACCACCCTGGTGCTCCAGAACCGCAGCGCATTGGCGCAAGCCGAGTCCACGCTGGTGTCGGCCATGGCGGCTTATGAAAAGGCCCAGGTAGAGCTGGACCGCGCCACCGGACTGCTGCTGGACCACTCTGGAATCCTGACGTCTGACGCTGAACGCGGCGAAGTTACGCGCATGCCGTCCGTTCCCTTTGTATCCCTGCGCCCGGACGTCCCGGCTTCGGTGATGCCGCAGGCTCCGCCGCAGTAGGCGCAAAGTGAGGGTGTGGATCGGACACTTTGTCCGACGCTTTTGAAGTTGGTTTTGTTGTAGGCTTTGGAAGGCTAGAGCCTTAAGTCAAGGTGTCGGACAGAGCCTGCCCTTGAGTGAAGTCGAAGGGAGTGTCCGACCCACACTCTTTGTACCCCTGCGGGCATTCCGCCGCGGCCTTCTTACGGTTTATCCTCTCCGCGTGAAGCTCTCCGTGGTTTTGATCACCTGCAACGAAGAGTCTAATCTGGCGCGCACGCTGGAAAGCGTGCGCCCAGTGGTTCGCAACGGGCAAGGCGAAATCATTGTGCTGGACTCGGGCTCCACCGACCGTACGGCAGAAATTGCGAAGGAGTCTGGCGCAAGAGTCTTCGTGGAAGCCTGGAAAGGCTTCGCCGCCCAGAAGAATTCTGCCATTGAGAAAGCTACCGGCGATTGGATCCTGAGTCTCGATGCAGACGAAGAATTAGACGGGCAGCTACAGAGTGCGATTGCCACTGCGCTGGAGAATCTGGAAAGAGTGGATGGGCTGCAACGTCAGAGCGAGGTTCACCCGTTCATGATGCAGGATGCCCGCGCCGAGCTGGCAAATTGCATCGACGCGAAGGGCGACCAGTCAGTCACGGGCCTCTGGATTGCGCGTAGGAACGAGTTCCTTGGCCAGGGGATGAAACATGGAGGCTTCTGGCCCGACCGCAAGCTGCGATTGTTCCGTCGTGGTTGCGGCCGCTTTGAAGATCGCGCTGTGCATGAGACTCTTCAAGTCAGCGGTCTGACCGCTACCCTCAGGCAGGGTGCGCTCCTGCATCATTGCTACCCTACCGTTTCCGATTACATCGAGCACATGAACCGCTACTCTTCGCTGGGGGCGGAAATTGCAGTCGCCGAGGGACGCACCGGATTTAGCGTCATCAATATTCTGTTCCGCCCAATGGCCACGTTCATTTACAACTATTTCTTCCGCCTCGGGTTCCTCGACGGCCGGAAAGGACTGCTTCTGCACCTCCACCACGCGGTTTACGTTTCCTGGAAATACGTCAAGGTGTGGGAGTTGACGCACTCGCGAAAATCCTAACCTGCCCGGGTTCCGTCCGGCACCGGACTTTCCGGCGTGGCCAGCACGGGACGCACGCCATCGGCAAAGCCGATATCAAACAGCATGCCTTCCGATACCACTCCTCGCATCTTGCGTGGTTCCAGGTTCACCACGAACAGCGCTTGGAGGCCGACAATCTCTTGTGGATGGGCGCGTTCTGTCTTCATTCCGGCCAGGATGGTACGTTCGTGATCCCCGAAGCTCACGCGCAACTGGACCAGCTTGTCGGAGTTTGGTACGTCGTTCACGGAGAGGATAGTCCCGACACGAATGTCGATCTGATTCAGGACTTCCAGGGAAACCGTCGGCTTGATGGGGGCTGGCATAGTCGCAAGTGACCACGGAGGACACTGAGGGTACAGAGGAAAAGCGCTCAGGTTTTCTCCGCGTCCTCAGTGTCCTCCGTAGTTAGCTTCAGCTTTACAAATTCGATGATCCGCGGGGTAACGTACTGCGGCGGCCGAATGCGAAACGTCGGTCGGGTCGATACCAGTTTCAGTGAAGTCTCCTGCCATGCCGGGACTGAGGCTGAGTTTTCGTGCAGGATGACCGCGTCGGCCCGGTCGAGAAACTCCTGGGCTGATTTCTTGAAATCTGCAGTCGCAGGATCGAGAACGGTCAGGTAGAGGTCGGGGCGCAGAAACTTGAGAATGCTGTTCGATTCCAGGATCACATTCTCGGACTCTTTCAGCTTGCGGCGGATCGCGGGCATGGCCTCCGCCAGCCGTCCCTGCTCGGTCCGCACCCACCATGACCGGGTTGCGCCCGCAGCCAGAAAGCGCGAGCTATCGGAATCGCCGGAGCAATCGGTCTCTTCGGAAATTGCCCAGTTATGATCGTCAGTGGCGCAGTGACAGGGCTTCCCGTCCATGGAGCAAACGCCGTGCCCATATTGGGTGATTTTCAGCGCCGTCCATTTGTACTCGGGCAAGGCAGCGATCAGACCCGCGACCACGCTGGTCTTGCCCACGCTGCGTGAATGTCCGCCGATCACGATGATGGCCATGGGAATTCGTTGTTGGCCGTTGGTCGTTGGTGCTTGGCCGTTTGGTACATGCTTTCGGCATTGGTTTTGGCCAACGGCCAAGGACCAACGACTACTTCCTGGCCAGGCGCGCCAAAGCCGCCAGCTGCTTCAGATACTCCCGCACCGGGCGGGCCGGAGTTCCCCAGAATGCCACGCCTTTGCCGCGCAGTACTTTGTTAGGGAGGACCCCGCCCTGTCCGCCCAGCATCACTCCTTCTTCGAGCCGGGCGTGCTCTCCGATGCCCACCTGGCCGCCCAGCACGACATTCTTTTCGATCACGATGCTGCCGGAGAGCCCGGTCTGTGCGGCAATCACGACGTCTTCCCCGATCTGGCAGTTGTGCCCGATGTGCACCAGATTATCAATCTTGGCGCCGCGCCCGATGCGCGTGACTTCGAGCGCTCCCCGATCGATAGTCGAGTTGGCGCCGATTTCCACATCGTCTCCAATTTCGAGGCGGCCTACCTGGGGGAATTTCTCATTGTGCCCGCTGGCCGGATCGCGGACATAGCCGAAGCCATCGCTGCCCAGGACCGCTCCGGCATGAACGATCACGCGATCGCCGAGGTGTGCGCCCGGATAGATGGTTACGTTTGGATATATACCGCACTCGCGGCCGATATGAACGTCCGCACTGATTACAGCGCCAGCTCCGATCCAGGTGTGGTCGCCGACCTCGGCCTTCTCGCCAATGACGGCTCGTTCTGCCACGCTCACGTTCTTGCCAAGCCAGGCCGATCCATGCACTACCGCAGTGGGATGGGTACCCGGCTGCCGCTCCGGCAGGGGACAAAGAATTTGTGCGGCCCGCGCAAACGCCAGCCGGGGATGCCTGGAGATGAGCAGCGGCTTGGCATCATCCTTGTCCTTCGGACCCGCCGCCCGGGCGAACTCACCTGCGATGACTGCTGCCGCTCGAGATCTCAACGCCGCCGCCAGGCTTTTTTCGTCTTCGACAAACACCAGGTCCACCGAGGTAGCCTGCGAAATGCTGGCAATCCCGCTCACTTCGATTGCGCCATCCCCCACCACCTGCGCCTCCACCGATTCGGCAATCGAAAGGAGCGACCGTTTCATTGCACCTTTGTATACGTTTGGCCCGGGAAAGAAAAGCTGGCCCGGGTCTAGAATATTGAGATGGAGAAGAAAATCTTCTGGGCCTCTTTCACGGTGTTGGGGCTGGCCGCAGACTTCATCCTGCCCATCTGGTGGGCCCTGCTGGCTACCATCCCCATCGTCTACGCCAGTTGGTGGATCGCCTACCGCAGCGATTGGTTTTAGAAGGGCAGCTTCTGGCTGCTGGCTCCTAGCTACCCCCTTCCGGCCGGAACCTTCTCAAGTGAGAACTCGCAAAAGCTAGCAGCCCGAAGCTAGTAGCTAGAAGCTTCAGTACAGCCCTGGCGCCCCCGGTGGCCTCGTCTTCCAGCGCCGATGCACCCACAACCACTGGTCGGGATAGCGGCGAACATAATCCTCGGTGATTTTGGCGAATATCTGGGTATTGGTGACGATATCTTCTTCATCGTTGCCGGTTCGCACCAGGTTGACAGCAGGATCGAATCGCAGCCGGTATTTACGCAGGGTGGGATCCCAGATGGTGAAACCGGGGACCACCGCGGCATCGGTGCGTAGTGCGATTCGGGCCAGGCCGCTGGCGGTGCACGCGGGAATGCCAAAGAACTTCACGAACACTCCCTGCGGCGGAGTCATGTTCGTGTCCATCAGTATGCCCACCACTTCACCGGCCTTCATCGCCTCCAGAAGTCCGCGCACAAAATTATCTTTGCTGACCGTGGTGTTGCCATGCATCGAGCGATAGCGCTGAATCAGACGGTCGAGATAGATATTGTCCAGGTTGCGCACCACAACGTGCATCCAGTGGCCATACAGGGAATGAACGAAGGCGGAAAGCTCCCATCCGCCGAAGTGAGCGGTTAGAAAGAGTACGCCCTTGCCCCGAGCGGCGGCCCGTTCATAGTTCTCAAAGCCGTCATAGACCACCACCCGGCCCACGTTTTCCCTGGTGTATCGGGGAAACTGGCAGACTTCAGCCAGCTGGCGGCCCAGCGAGGTGAATTCTCCGCGCAGGATGCGGGCGTGCTCCCGGCGGCTCTTCTCCGGTAGTGCCATGGCCAGATTGCGCATGCCCACTCGCCGCAGACGCACGTGCAGCAGGTAAACCATCCAGGCGAGAGATATGGCAGCCGCTCGTGAGAGAGGACGAGGCAACAGGCTCAGAGTTTTGATGAACGGCCAGGCGAGCGCGTACTCGAATCGCTGACGCATTTAAGAGAAACTGGTGACGGTAGCAAGGGGAAAGTAGGTTGTCAATGTAGGCGCGAGCGTCTCGCTCGTGCAGGGCTCAGCACGAGCGGGGACGCTCGCGCCTACATTCAAGGTTACTTGGCGGCTGCCGTCTTGGCCCACTTGGCCAAGGTGTTCAGGAACGGGTAGGCATTTGCAGGAGCGTCAATCGTGCCCGTCAGCGCGGTCTTGAAGGGCACCATGCGACCGTAGAATTCGCGGGTCGCGTCCTTGTCCTGGTCGATGGCTGCGCCGCTCAGCTCCAGCCCGGCGAACAATCCACGGGCCCGGGAATAGCTCAACACCTGCGCCTTCAGCTTCCAGTCGGTATCGGCAGCAGCATGACGGCCCACTGGTCCTGCGGCCACGCTGGCATCGGCACCCAGTTTGAACTGGCTGCTCAGCAGGTTCTTCATTCCATTGTCATTCATGATGAGCATGACCAGATCGACCGCCTGGGCGCCAATCTGCAGACCGAAGCTGCCGCCCTTGATGGTGAAGAACGCGGGTGCGCTCCAACCCTTCGGAGTACGGCAGCTGGCCACGCCACGCCCAAAGCGGGCGCCGACAATGAAACCGCCTTTCAGCATAGTAGGCACGACGGCCACGCATTGCGCTGATCCCAGAACCTCCTCCGGAATGCCCTGGTCGGGCGCGGATTCGATCTCATCCAGCACCGTGCTGGCGGCTTTAATGCGGTCTTCGGCCTTGTTCTGGTCCTCATCGTCCTTGGCAAACGTGGAGATGGCGAGACACGCGACTACACACAGAAGCAGCAGTTTTTTCATTTCTTTCCTTACCTTCTGGACTTGATAGAGTTTATTTGCAACTCAGTACACTGATTTTAGCGGATTTCGCGGTGGAAGGGGTTCCGGGAACTGGTTACGAGGAAATCGCAGGCCAAAAAAATCGGGGCTAGCAGCGGTGACCCTAAATCTCCGCTCCCAACCCCGTCTCCCAGGTTCTGTGGTAGGTGAAGCAAGTATGCGTGGGGCCAGATAGAGCGACAAGATTACCCAGGGCGTTGTCCTAAAGTAACCCCGCGGCTTGAGCGCAAAAACAGCAATTGGCAATTAGCAATTGGCCTTTAGATAAATGCCAGTTGCTCATTGCCAATTGCTAAATGCCAAGTGCTGAGGTCCAAATCCCGTAAATACTAAAGGTCCCTTACTTCGCCGTGACCAGCGAGTGGGTAATGGCGTGCACCGAAAGCGCGATCCGATTCTGCACTCCAACCTTCCGCATAAGCTTGGCCACGTGGGCTTTGACGGTGCGTTCCTCGATGCCGAGAGCAGAGCCGATTTCCTTGTTGGAGCGGCCCGCCACCAGCATTTCCAGTACTTCCTTTTCGCGGTCGGTAAAAGTCACGCGTCCGGCGGGGAAGACGCGGCCTGGGGCCGAACTCACCCGCTCAATGAACAAGGAGAGAACCCGGCGTGGCGCCCATACCGAACCCTGGTTCACAATGCGGATGGCCTGCACGAACTCAGCCGGTGATGCGGCTTCGTCCACGTACCCCTTGGCGCCAGAAGCAATGGCTTTCAAGATGGTTTCCTCGTCCATACCCGAACCTGTCACAATAATGCGCAGGTCCGGACGGCTGGCCTTGAGGCTGGCCATCAGGTCGAACAGGTTTTGCCCGTTACGGTTTCCCAGGAGTACCAGATCGATGTTTGGCATGTTTCCGATGTCGGGCAGAGAGGCCGCGATGAGTTCGAAGTCCGTCTCCGAGTCAAACAGGGCGCGAAATCCCACAAAGCGCAGTGGATCGCTCTCCACCACCGCCAGGCGGATGGCCGGTTTTTTTGCTGATGAAGCCTTCATGGCAGTTGCAGCCTTCATAGGGTTTCCTGTTTGATAGGTTTCCTGCTTTATTGTAAAGCTGGATTAGCATAGCTGCATTTATCGGAGAAGAGAATATTCGACTGCCCTAGAGCGATTACGCCGGTAACGTGTTTAGCATCTAAAATATGAGGGGTAACCACTTCTGAAATCACGAGGCAGACGGGTGAAACGACATAATCGGTGGGTTGCGGCGACGGTGCTGGTGAGCTTTATGGCAGCGGCGGCACAGACGACGTACCAGCCAAAGTTCAAGGGCGATCCCGCCCGATCGGACTCGGAAGCCGCCGCCCTGGGTTACATGCGTACCGTGCTCCGGGCCCAGAAGCTCTACAAGAAAAAGAACGACAAGTTCGCGGCCTCGCTGGCACAACTGGTGCACACCGGATCATTTACCAAACGTATGGTGAACCCGGAGCGCGGCGATTACTCGGTCGGCTTTCGGCCCAACAAAGATGGATTCGATTTAACTCTCACTCCCAAGCAACTGGACGCGGAGCACCGCTCCTTTTGGGCCGACGAAGACGGCGAAATCCACGCGGATGAGCAGGGCCCGGCCACCGACAAGTCGCCCGTGGTGAAATGAGGGGATCGCAGATTTTAGATTGGGGATTTGAGATGTCAGATTTTAGATTGCGGATGTTAGAAACTGGGAAATCTGGGATTCCGAAATCTGCAATCTAAAATCTGCAATCTGAAAACCCTACCCGCCGGTGATCTCGGCCGCCTTACCGTCCCGGAAGGTAATGGTCACCGGCTTGCCTCCGTTGGGATAGTGGACCGTCTTCAGCGTCGGATCGCTGGACCGCTCGGGGACTCCCATCCCGATGGCGAAGTATGCCTGAAATTCGTTCATCCCCGGCTTGATCTGGTGTTGCTCGATGGATGCCCATATATCAGCCGGCCAATGCTTGTAAAGCTCGTGCGGGTCCTGGATAAAGAACATTTCGTCGGAATAGATCTGATAACTGTCCCCGGTCTGCGAACCGATCGGAACAGCGTAAGTCTTGCCGTCCAGTTCGAACACGGCCATTACCTGGCGCAGATGCGCGGAGTGAGGCGCGATATCGCTGACCACATCCTTGATCTCCAGCTTCTGGATGGGCAGCAGCAGACCAGCCTCATGGGCAAAATCGGTGCGGTGGCGCGACTGGTCGTAGGGGTAGTAGGTGAAGCGGTAGCCTTCCCTGACCCACACCGGTTGCTGGGTGAGCTGTTTGGCCGACTTCAAATCGTAGGGATAAAGCTTCTTGGGAATGACGTAATAGTCAGGGTTAAGGGGCGGCGCCTGTCGCCGGGTTTCTTCGGCCATGCTGGCGCGCCGCTCATACACAACATAGGCGGCACGAAGGCCTGCCGCTGCGATCGCAACAACCAGCACCAACTGGATTTTCCGCTTGGTTTCTGAAGTCATTAGGTTGTCGTCATGAACATCGACTGCAGCGGGACGTGTAAACTATAAACATCGATCTGAGGAGAACGCATGGCTTCCCTTACCGAGGACGATGTTCTAAGCGCCCTGAAACAGTGTTACGACCCGGAAATTCCGGTCAACATTGTCGATCTGGGACTGATTTACGGCGTCCGTTTCGATCCCGCGCCAGAGGAGAAACAGGACGTGACCGTGGAAATGACCCTCACGGCCCAGGGCTGCCCCTCGCACGTTATGATCGGAGAACAGGTCAAGGCCCGGGTGGAACAGATGCCCGGAGTGCGCAATGCCACAGTCAACGTGGTCTGGACACCGCCCTGGACTCCGGAGCGGCTCAGCCCCGATGCCCGCAAAACTCTGGGCATCGAGTAATTCGTCCCCCATCGGCGGCGTCAGTGGGTGAGCAGCGACTCGTACCACGTCTGGGAGCGGCTCTCGGCCGCTTCCGCCAGGCGATCTCCCACCCGGGTTGCAACTTCGAGGAAATTGTTGCCGCGCTCGATAAAGTCAGGCAGGCGCCGGCGCACTTCGGCGAATTTCTCGGGATATTCCGACGCCAGCGTGGCCAGTCCGACGCCGGCCAGAATGATTCCGGCAGTCCATTTTCTCTTCAGGAACATAGCCGTGCCCACGCCCGCCGCACCACTCACCAGCGCCACTTTCCAGTTTTCCATTCCACCCTCCGCCTTGACGGAATTGTACCCGAGGTCGAACACCAGATACGCTATAGTGCCAAACTTACCACGGAGGAGTTGGATGCTGAAAGCAGGCCGAGCATTGCTCGTTGCCCTGATTTTTTCATTGCTCACCGCCACGGCCCAAACTGGACCTCGGGCCCGCGACCTGGGAGTTCCGTTCGACGGCATGCCCGGACCGCTCAACGCCATTACCGATGTGAAAGGCGTGGAGGTCGGCCAGACCACGCTGATTTCCGGCACCGGCCCGCTAAAAGTTGGCGTCGGCCCCGTGCGCACCGGCGTCACCGCCATCCTTCCCCGCGGACACGATTTCCGGGACTCGGTTTTTGCCGGCTGGTTCACCCTGAACGGGAACGGCGAAATGACCGGGACCACATGGGTCGAAGATTCCGGCTTTCTCGATGGTCCGGTGATGATCACGAACACGCACAGCGTGGGCGTGGTGCGCGACGCGGTGATTGCCTGGCGGGTGAAACACGCTCCTCCGGACGACGACGGCTACTGGTGGTCCCTGCCGGTGGTGGCCGAAACCTGGGACGGCGAGTTGAACGACATCAACGGATTTCACGTCAAGCCCGAGCACGTCTTCCATGCCCTCGACACCGCGAAGAGCGGCCCGGTCGAAGAAGGCAGCGTAGGCGGCGGCACTGGCATGATCTGTAACGAATTCAAAGGCGGAATCGGGACCTCCTCGCGCGTACTCGATTCAAAGTACGGCGGCTACACGGTCGGCGTGCTGGTGCAATGCAACTACGGATCGCGCAGCCAGTTGCGCATCGCCGGAGTGCCGGTGGGCCGCGAGATTGGCGAACACACCGTTCGCGATGATGATGTTGGATCCATCATCGTGGTCGTGGCCACCGACGCTCCCCTGATTCCGACCCAGCTGAAGCGCGTGGCCCGTCGCGTGTCGTTGGGCTTGGGCCGGGATGGCAGCTTCTCAGGAGATGGTTCGGGAGACATTTTTATCGCTTTTTCAACCGCCAACCCCGGGGCGGCGGAGCCGAAGGGGCTGGATCAGCTCACTATGCTCCCCAATCAGCGTCTGAACCCGCTTTTTCTCGCGACGGTGCAGGCCACCGAGGAGGCCATCGTCAATGCCATGGTCGCCGCGAAGACGATGAAAGGCATCAACGATGTTCAGGTCATCGGATTGCCCCATGATCGCCTGCGCGAAGTCCTGAAGAAATACAACCGCCTGGCGAAGTAGTTGCCGCGTGTGGGGCGGGCGCCCCCCGCCCGCCGCCTTTGAAGTTGATCTTGTTCAGCCCAATCTTCAGTCGAAAGTGCACTGCTCCTGCAGGACACAAAGTCAAAAGGCGGCGGGCGAGGGCGCCCGCCCACACAGGGGCTTAGTAAATTGTGTAGCCGGGGGCCGGGGTCCGCAGGTCGGGCTTTGATGCCATCAGCAGCAGCGCTCCCATCTTTTTGAAGGCCCGCAAATCTTCGAGGCTGCGGAAGGACTTGGTCTGATAGTCATCCGGGGTGGGCGTGTCGTCGGGAATGCGCCGCGCTTCGACTTTCTCGAACGCATGCTTTTGCAGGAGGTCGACGTACTCGGCTTCGGAACGCACGTGCACCGGGACTTTCAGCTTGTCCACCCATCGCAGCGAGTAGGGATTGTCGCGATACAGATTGATCAGGATGAATAGGCGCCCATGCGGAGCCATGACCCGGAACAGTTCGGACAGGGCGCGATCCTGGTCCGCATAGTAGTAAAAGGATTCCACCGACAAGACTTTGTCGAAGAAGTTTTCCTCCCACGGAACCTGCTGCGCCGATCCCCAGACATACAGAATATTTTCGAAGTCTTTGGACAAGGCGCGGGCCTGCCGCACCATTTCGTCGGAAACGTCGAGACCTACAACCTGCCCAAACCCTTCGGGCCCATCGCCCACCAGGCGCGACAGCAACCGGCTTGCCCAGCCCGATCCGCAGCCCAGATCGAGTACGCGCTCGCCCGGGCGCAGGTCCATCAGGCGCAGTGTTTTCTCGGTGATGTCGAGATGATGGTTCTCCATCTTCTCGCCTTCACCGGCCAGCGCCCAGCGATTGAATTCAAGCTGCAGCTTCTCATCGGGAGTGGGGGATCTGTCGGGCATGCAATTATCTTAACGCCACAATGCCCATGTAGGGGCGGACGCCCTCGTCCGCCCGGCCGGGCAAAGCCCGGCAGAGGGGTTTGATTACGCACACGAAAAAAAAGCGAGCTTTGCTCGCCCGCCCGGACGAGGGCGTCCGGGCCTACGTGGGCAGCGCCGCGACCTGGTCTTGAGGTGAAATGGTTTGACGCGACTACATATGTGCTACATTTGCCATCCTCATGAGCTCAACCCCGCAGCCGGAGCCTGACCCTGGGCCACTCTACTGTCCACGGTGCGGCCAGGAAGTTACCGACCCGCTGACTTGCGGTGACTGTTCCGCCGTCATCTGCCGGCGCTGCGGAACTCCGCTGGAATCTCCCGACGAACTGGGAATGGGATAATTGATGAGCCTGCCTTCCGTCTCTCCTTCCACCACGAAGTCCGAATCGCCCAGCCTGGTTCGCGGACTCAGCCTGCTCGACTCCGTCCTGCTGCTGTGCGGAGGCATCATCGGCTCTTCGATTTTCCTGACCGCGAAAGACATCGCAGGCCCCCTGCCGCATCCCATGCTGTTCCTGCTGGTCTGGATTCTGGGCGCAGGCATTTCACTGCTGGGGTGCACTGCCTTCGCCGAGCTGGGTTCGATGTTTCCCGACTCCGGAGGGCAGTACGTTTATCTGCGCGAGGCCTACGGCGACCTTCCTGCATTTCTTTACGGCTGGATGCTGTTCAGTGTCGCAAACGGAGGCACCATCGCGGCACTCTCGGTGGCGTCGGCCGCCTACCTGGGCGGGATTGTCCCGGCGATTTCCCAGGACCATGTCCTCTTCACCGCGGGAGGAATCGTTCTCACCCGCGCCCACGTGGTTGCGTTGGTTGCCATCTTTATCGTGACCTGGATCAACGTGGTCGGACTGCGCTGGGGTACGGTCCTGCAGAATCTGGCCACCTGGGCGAAGTTTGCCGCCATGGCCGGGTTTGTAATTCTCGGATTCGCGATCGGTAAAGGCGACTGGCATCACTTCTCTCCCGCGCCGGGAGAAAGCCTTTCTCTGGGATTAAGCACGGGGCAATTGATCTCGGCGTTTGGGGTGGCATTGATCGCAGTTTTCTGGGCCTACGACGGTTGGGTTTACATCACCTGGGTTTCGGGCGAAGTAAAAGATCCGCGGCGCAATGTGCCACGGGCCATGGTTCTCGGAGTCGTGGCCGTCGGGATCATTTACATGGCGATGAACATGACCTACGTTTACGCCCTGCCGCTGGGCGAAATCGCGAAGCACGAGATCATCGCCCACTCCGCCGCGGTCGCTCTATTCTCTCCCGCGGCCGCGGTTTGGCTTTCGGCCCTGATTGCGTTGTCCTGCTTCGGCGCCATGGCCAGCTGCACCATGAGCGGCGCGCGCGTGTACTTCGCCATGGCCCGCGATGGCGCGTTCTTCCAGAAGATGGCGGAAGTTCATCCCAAATGGCGGACACCCGCATTCAGCCTCATCGGCCAGGGCCTATGGGGGGCGGTGCTTACGCTCAGCGGCCGTTATGACCAACTCTATACCTACGTGATGTTCGGGATGGTGTTGTCCTACACCCTCACCGTGATCGGCTTGTTCATCCTGCGCTGGAAGCGTCCCGAACTTCCGCGACCGTATCGCTGCACCGGATACCCATGGCTGCCCGCGCTCTACGTCATCATCGGAGGGGCATGGACAGTGAACACCATTGTCACCCGGCCCACTGAAGCTTTCTGGGGGGCCGCGATCGTGCTGATCGGCGTTCCGGGATATTTGTACTGGAAACGGATGAGCAGAAATGCTCCGCGCGTTTCCTAGGTAATTCACCCGAAGCCGGGCGTCATGCTGAGGGACTTCAGTCCCGAAGCATCTCGCGTGTAGCGGTACCGCTGCCGACGCAAGGCGCGGATTACTGCACGCCAGATCCTTCACCCGGCTAAAGCCGGGTTCAGGATGACGCCAGTGTGAGAGTGCGGAGCGGACCGCAGTTGGCATCCGCTCGCCATGTCTTTACAATCACCTGACTAACAAATCGCCCAATCTTCCGACACCACGGAGAATTTCATGACTGACCCTCTTCTGATCGCCAAGGGGGACAATCCGCTCTATTTGTTGCCCGGCATGTCGAACCGGCACGGCCTCGTCGCCGGGGCCACCGGCACGGGCAAGACCGTCACCCTGCAGGTGATGGCGGAAAGTTTCAGCCGCATTGGCGTTCCGGTTTTTGCCGCCGACGTGAAAGGCGACCTTTCTGGAATCAGCCAGCCCGGCAGCGACAATCCCAAAGTGCAGGAGCGCGTCAAGAAGTTGGGACTGACCGGCTTCGCATTTAACGGCTCTCCCGTCACCTTCTGGGACGTTCTCGGCGAGCAAGGACACCCCGTCCGCGCCACCATTTCGGAGATGGGGCCGCTGCTCATCAGCCGCATCCTGAATCTGAACGACACCCAGTCCAGCGTAATGGCGCTGGTCTTCAAGATTGCCGACGATGGCGGCCTCCTTCTCCTCGATTTGAAAGATCTGCAAGCCATGTTGCAGCATGTCGGCGACTCGGCCAAGGATTATCAGACCCAGTACGGCAACATCTCGCCGGCCAGCATCGGCACTATTCAGCGCAGCCTGACCGGGTTGCAGCAGCAGGGCGGGGACAAATTCTTTGGCGAGCCTGCGCTCAATCTCGACGACCTGCTGCAAACCGATACCAGTGGACGCGGCGTGGTGAATATTCTGGCAGCGGACAAGCTGATGGCATCGCCACAGCTCTACGCGACTTTCCTGCTGTGGATGCTTTCGGAATTGTTCGAGAGGCTGCCCGAAGTCGGTGACCCGGAAAAGCCAAAGCTGGTTTTCTTCTTCGATGAAGCTCACCTGCTGTTTACTGATTTGCCGTCAACTCTTCAGGCCAAGATCGAACAGGTCATCCGGCTGATTCGCTCCAAAGGCGTGGGAGTTTATTTTGTGACCCAGAATCCGCTGGACGTGCCGGAAGTCGTGCTGGGACAACTGGGCAATCGGGTGCAGCACGCGCTACGGGCGTTTACCCCCAGCGATCAGAAAGCGGTCCGCGCGGCAGCTCAGACGTTTCGTACCAATCCCAAGTTGAAGGTTGAAACGGTCATCACCGAGCTCGCGGTAGGAGAAGGCCTGGTTTCTTTTCTTGATGAGAAGGGAACGCCGGGCGTGGTCGACCGCGCCCTGGTGTGCCCGCCTCACAGCCAGATCGGCCCTATCACGCCGGCACAACGCCAGCAGACCATCAGCAGCTCGGTCGTATTTGGGGTGTACGAAAAAGTTATCGATCGGGAATCCGCCTACGAACGCCTGAAGGGTAAGGCCCAGCAATCGCCGGCCGCAGCCCCGGGTCAGGCGCAACCACAAGCGGACAAGCCCTGGTATGAGAACCTCCCGTCAATCGGCCTTCCTTCCAGCCTCGGGAGCGGAGGCGGCCGACGTGACACGGTAGTGGATGCGATGATGAAAAGCGCCGCGCGTTCCATTGGCAGTTCTGTTGGACGCCAGATCATCCGTGGAGTGCTGGGCTCGCTTCTCGGCGGAAGCCGCCGCTGACCTTCTGACATTCCGTACACAAGAGTGGACGAAACTGAAGCAGCCTCCGATTCGATGAGTTTGAGCGCCAGGGGCGCTTCCTCCGCCAATCTCGAAAACTCTAACCAGCCCAAGCGAGTCATGGGCTTCCGCGACCTCGTACTTTTCTACGTGGTCACTGGCATCAGCCTGCGCTGGATTGCCACCGCTGCCGCAGCCGGGCCCAGTTCGATTGTGATCTGGATTGGCGCGTGGCTGGTTTTCTATGTGCCGCTGGCCTTTTCCGTCGTTGAACTGTCGTCGCGATATCCCGATGAGGGCGGGCTTTACGTCTGGAGCAAGAAGGCGTTCGGAAATTTTTCCGGATTCATGTCGGCATGGGCTTATTGGACCAGCAACCTGCCGTATTTTCCTGCCGTGCTTTACTTCGCCGCCAGCAACGTTATTTACATGCGGCAGGGCGCATGGGGCCATCTCTCGAACGACACGACTTTTTACATCATTTTCTCGCTGCTCACGTTGACCCTCGCCACGGTGGTGAATATCGTCGGCCTGGACGTTGGCAAATGGCTGCATAACGCAGGCGCGGTTGCCATGTGGATTCCGGCGTTGATCGTGATCGTAATGGGCGCCATCGCATGGCACCGTTTTGGCTCAGCCAACGCGTTCACGCTGCACACCCTGACGCCGAGCATTCACTTCAAGGACGTCATCTTCTGGTCATTACTGGTGTTCGCTTTCGGGGGATGCGAAAGCGGCTCATTTCTGGGAGGAGAGATCAAGAATCCGCGCCGCACGATTCCCTGGGCTGTGTTCGCGGCGGGAATCACGGTGGCGTTTTGCTACATCATTGGAACGGTGGGCGTGCTGGTGGCGCTGCCATCGACGGAAGTCAGCAATCTGCAGGGCCTGGTGCAGGCCATCGCGAAGACGGTCGAGCGCGTGGGGTATTTCTGGACGCTGCCGCTGGCGGCGTTCCTCATCGCGCTGAGCAACGTGGGCGCGGCCGCCGCCTATCTGGCCGCAGTGGCGCGGCTACCATTTGTCGCCGGCATCGATCATTTTCTGCCGCCGGTGTTTGGCCGGCTGCATCCGCGCTGGAAAACTCCCTGGATCTCGCTGCTCATTCAATATTTTGTCGGGATACTTTTCATTTTTCTCGGCCAGGCCGGGACCAATGTCAAAGGCGCATACGACGTGCTGGCCAGCATGACCGTGATTGTTTACTTCATTCCTTACCTGTACGTGTTTGCCGCCATGATCAAGTTGCAGCGCGAGCCCGCCGGGCAGGAGGTAATCCGGGTTCCGGGAGGGAGGCCCGTGGCCGTGTTGATTTCAGTGATCGGGCTGCTTACGACGACTGCCACAATCCTGCTGTCGGTCGTACCACCAGCGGATGATCCCAACAAGCCGCTGGCAGTACTGAAGATCGTAGGAGGCACGGCGGCGTTAATGGCCGCGGGCGGCTGGATCTATTGGGCCGGAAAAAAGCGGCCGTAAGATGAACGTGTGGGACCGGGTCTCCGACCCGGTCAGGCCGAGCAAAGCTCGGCTATTTCTTTCTTGACCACAAAAGCCCTGTCGAGCTGCGCTCGACCTGGACGGGTCGGAGACCCGTCCCCACACAATCTCACCCTAAACCGGCGTCGCCGTCTTTCTTTCCGGATTGAAAAACGGCATCTTCACAATTTTCGCCGTCACCTGCTGGCGCATGGCTTCAATAGTGATTTCCATCTGCAGCTTGGTACCGATTTGTGAGTGCGCGGTGTCCACGCTCGCCAGCGCAATCATCTTCTTCAGCACCGGCGACCATGTGGTCGTGGTGGCCTTGCCCACCTGTTTCTCGCCCAGATATACGGGGACGGCCACGCGCGATGCCTGGCTGGGCGCCGCCGGCGTGAGGCCGAATTCTTCGTAGCGCGCTTCGACTTCGGGCCAATCGATCTCGAGGCCGACGAATTGCCGCGGCACGCCCTGCTTCTGCTGCTTCACCAGCGCGGCTTTGCCGATAAAATTTTCTTTCTCCAGGTGGACCATCTTGCCAAAACCCAGCTCGTAGGGCGAATATTTCTGCGCCTCAATCAGCGCTTTCTTGGCGCTGGTGTAATCCACTTCGATCAGCAGCAGGCCGGCTTCGACGCGGGCCACGTCCAGCGCCAACATTCCAGCCGCGTGTATATCGAACTGCTTGCCCTTCTCCATCACTGCGTCCCAGACCTTGACCGCATCCTTCCAGGGCACCCAGATTTCATAGCCCAGATCACCGGTGTATCCGGTACGCGAAATGTCCACGTAAACGTTGCCGATCTTGCCGCGAGTCATGCGAAAGTACTTCAGGTTGGCGATATCTGCTGTCTCGGCAACCGCCTTCAGCAGCTTGCCGGACGTGGGCCCCTGCAAGGCCAAGGCGGCAAGTTGTTCGGAAATGTCTTCGACCTGCACGTCCATGTTCAAACCGTTTTGCCGGAACCAGCGCAGGCTGGGGTCGGCGGCGGTCCAGCGATACTTGTTTTCTTCCAGGCGCGTGATGGTACCATCGTCGATCACGTTCCCCTGCTCGTCGCACCAGCAGCAATAAATTACCTGTCCGACTCTCACCTTGGTGATATCGCGCGTGATGATGCGGTTGACCAGCTTGGTGGCGTCTTTTCCGGTGATCAGATACTTGTAGAGCGGCGAAATGTCGATGAGCGCGGCCGCGTTGCGTATGGCGTTGTACTCGTGCTCGTGATGCACTTCATAAACGCTGACCGCGTAGTAGCCCGACCACTCGCGGTAGTTCAGACTCTGGCAAAGCGGAAAAGTTCTATCGTGAAATGCGGTTCCGACTGGCAAAGGCAGCTCCTTCAATCTCCGTGTCCCCAGTGTCCTCCGTGGTTAAAAACTCCGATAACCACGGAGGACACTGGGGACACGGAGGAAACCTGCTCGTGCTGGATTATATGCAGTCCTGATCGCTCCCAGCAATTCCCTGCAATGACTCCCGGTCAGGCTGACAAAGATAACGCTTCCCGATACAATCAATTTCGCCTTCCCCCGGGCATGATTATGCGTTCGTCCTTCAACGCGATGTTGAACTGGGCCGTACTCAAAAGCGGTCTCTGACCTCCTTCCTTCCGGTTTCCGGGGACGGGAATTCGCGATAGGCACAGCTCCCGGCCATACCTGTTAAAATCCCTGCGAATTGATTCAGCGCCTTGCGCTAAAGGCTTAAATGGCTGCTTCCAACGGCAAGTCGAAATACGACGCAATTATTATCGGAGGAGGCCACAACGGCCTTACCACCGCCGCCTATCTGGCGCGCGCGGGGAAGAAGGTCCTGGTGCTGGAGCGTCGTCACGTGCTCGGAGGCGCCGCTGTCACTGAGGAAGTTTTTCCGGGGTTCAAATTCTCGGTGTGCTCTTACGTGGTCTCGCTGTTGCGGCCCGAGATCATTCGCGATCTCGATCTGCCCCGTCACGGCCTGGAAATCCTGCCGCTCGACGGTACCTTCACTCCCATGCCGAGTGGCGATTATCTGTGGCGGGTGAACGATCACGGCAAAACTCATCGCGAGATCGCGCGGCACTCCAAGGTGGACGCCGAAGCTTACGACGAGTTCGGGAAGGCGATGCAGGCCATGTGCCGCTTCGTGAAACCGATCCTGAGCATGGTTCCGCCCGATCCGGCCACGCTCAATCCGAAAGAACTGATGAAGTTATTATTCATCGGCCGCCGCTTCCAGGGCATGACCAGCGAGGACAAGTACAACCAGGTGCAGTTGATGACCATGAGCGCCATCGACTTCCTGGACCAGTGGTTTGAAACCGACGTACTCAAAGCCACCATGTCGGCCTCGGGCATTATCGGGACTTTCCTCGGCGTGCGTTCGCCGGGAACGGCCTACGTTCTGCTGCATCACTACATGGGAGAGATTGACGGCGCGTTTCGTTCCTGGGGATTTGCGCGCGGCGGCACGGGAGCCATTTCCAATGCCATCGCCGATGCAGCGCGCGAAGCCGGAGCTGAAATCCGGACCAAGGCTGCGATCGCGCAGATCATCGTGAAGAATGGTAAAGCCAAAGGCGTTGTGCTCGCCGACGGCGATGAGATTTATGCGGATATCATCTCTTCGAGCGTCGATCCCCGGCTGACCTTCACAAAATTTATCGAGGCCGGCACGCTGCCGGCGGAATTTCTGGAAGACGTGAATCGCTACAAGTATCGCGGGTCTTCCGGCAAGGTGAACCTGGCGCTCGACGCTCTGCCGAACTTCAAAGCCATACCCGGACCGGGCGCCCACCTGCGCGGCGCGATTTCCATTTCCCCCAGCGTGGAATACATGGAACGCGCTTACGACGACGCCAAGTACGGCAACTTCTCCCGCCGTCCTTACATTGACATGGTGATTCCCACGTTGACCGATCCATCGGTGGCGCCTCCGGGAAAGCATATTATGTCCTGCTTCGTGCAGTACGCGCCCTACAAGCTGCGGCCTGGGCTCAACTGGGACGATCAGAAGGAAGCCTTCGGCGACAATGTGATCAACACCATCGCCGAGTACGCACCTAATATCAAGGACATCATCCTGCATCGCCAGGTGGTCACGCCGCTTGATCTGGAGCGCGAGTTCGGCTTGAGCGAAGGCAACATCTTCCAGGGAGAACTTTCTCTGGAACAACTTTTCTTCCTGCGGCCGGTGCCGGGCTGGGCGCAGTTTCGCACTCCGATCAAGAACCTTTACATGTGCGGGTCTGCCACCCATCCCGGAGGCGGGATCATGGGCGGCCCGGGCAGGCTGGCGGCCCTCGAAATTCTGAAAGATTTCAAGGGGGCAGCCTAGGTGGCGGGAAAAGCACAGGTGCCTGGGCAACGCGACGTCGTCATCATCGGCGGCGGCCACAACGGGCTGGTGACGGCCTTCTACCTGGCTAAAGCCGGGTACAAGCCGCTGGTGCTTGAGCGCCGAGCTCAACCCGGCGGCGCGGCCATCACGGAAGAATTTCATCCCGGCTTCCGTTGCTCCACGCTCGCGCACTCGGCTGGGCCCCTGCGGCGTGACATCGTCCGCGCCATGCAGTTGGAGAAGCACGGCCTCAACATGATCAAGACCGATGTCGCGGTGACCTCGCTGTCACCCGACGGCCGTGCTCTT
Organism: Terriglobia bacterium; assembly: GCA_963803605.1. Classification (GTDB taxonomy): domain Bacteria; phylum Acidobacteriota; class Terriglobia; order Terriglobales; family Acidobacteriaceae; genus JAIQFF01. The sequence goes on along the minus strand of CAWDNG010000009.1, from coordinate 277,826 downwards.
GTTCTTTACAACGACACCGAAAAAGCCGCCCAGGAAATCGCGGAGTTTTCCCAGAAGGATGCGACCAAGTATCCGCAGTTCCAGTCCTCGCTCGCCAAAATGGGCCGGGTCATCAGCAAGGCGCTTGCCCTGGCCCCGCCTGACATCGACAATCCTAATTCAGGCGATTTGTGGGGAATGCTCAATACCGGCCGCGCCCTGCGCAAACTAGGGCGGCGCGACATGTACCGCCTGCTGCGCTGGGGACCGATGGCGGTGGCTGATCTGGTGGCGGAATATTTTGAGACCGAACTGCTGCGCGCCACCATCGCCGCGCGTGGAATTTTCGGGACGTTTCTGGGGCCATGGTCGGCGGGTAGCAGCATGGTCCTGCTCATCCGCGCCGCGGGCGACGAACATGCCGCAGGCACTTCCTGGTTCGCCAGTGGAGGCATGGGCGCGGTCACGCAGGCCATGGCCGCCGCGGCGCAGCAGGCCGGAGCGGAAATACGCAGCGGAGCAGAAGTCATCGAAGTTCGCGTCAAGGACGGCATCGCCAGCGGGGTCGTGCTTTCGAATGGCGAAGAAATTACCGCCAAAGCGGTGATCTCGAACGCCGACCCCAAGCGTACTCTGCTGAAACTGGTGGATCCGGCACAGCTCTCCCCCGATTTCGTCATGAAGCTGCAGCACTACCGCATGCCGGGCACGGTGGCCAAGGTAAACCTGGCACTCGCAGGGCTTCCCAAATTCACCGCCCTCAACGGAGAAAACCATGATCGCGCGCTGAGCAGCCGGGTTCACATCGGACCGGAAATCGATTATCTGGAGCGTGCCTTCGACGAATCCAAGTATGGCAATTTTTCCAAACAGCCGTATCTCGAATTCGCCATCCCATCGCTCACCGACCCCTCGCTGGCGCCCGAGGGCAAGCATGTGATGTCGATCTATATGCAATACGCTCCGTACAAGCTAAAAGGCAGCGACTGGGAAAAACAGCGCGTTCCGCTCGGCGATGCCTTGGTCAAGACCCTGGCGCAATATGCGCCCAATCTGCCGGAGCTCATCTTGAGCCACCAGATCATCACTCCCCAGGACCTGGAAGAAACCTATGGCCTTACCGGCGGGCACATCTTCCACGGCGAACTTTCACTCGACCAGTTCTTCACTATGCGTCCATTGCTGGACTGGGCACGCTATCGCACCCCGATCCAGAATCTCTACCTGTGCGGCTCCGGCACCCATCCCGGCGCGGGTTTGACCGGCGGCTCCGGAGCCAACGCGGCGCGCGAGATATTGAAAGAGCTCAAGAAATAACGGGTGTCATCTTGAGCGGAGCATGAACGCTCACTTGCGAGCGGTCATGCGAAGTCGAAGGACCCCTACCTCAGGAATGCGCATGGCGCAGTTCTCGGAACCAGTCGGTTCAGCGGAAAGCCCTTCTACCCAGGCCGCGCGCTGCCCCAGGGGTCCTTCGACTCACCTGCTGCTTCGCAAGCGAAGGAGTAAGATCGCTCATGATGACACTACAGCCACATAACTTTAGCTCTCACCATCCTGCGTTGTGACTTTAGTGCCATCCCTTCGGGAAAACGATTGTCTGGGAAGCCTGGCTTAGGTTTTACTAGTCCAAACCTGTGTTCACAGCATTCCGCAGGCTCAGATCAGCGGGAGTGAAAGTGTGGTAGAGGATCCTAAATGGGAGTTGGCCATCTTGGCCACGGTGCAGGGCTTCTATGAGAAGCTGCTGCAGGATTCCATTGGAGGCGAAGTCCCGGTTCCGGCCGGCCTGGAGGCCATCTCGCTGCAGGAGGGCGATGGCGAGGTGCATGCCACGCTGGACCGCATGCGGCGCTGGCTGCGCCTTCTCGATCAGGCCATTACGCCGGCCATGCTGCGGCGCGCTTTTACCGCCGAGACCGACCCCGAAATCGCCGAAGCTGTCCTGCGTTACTTCACCCGCAAGAAAGACACCAGCGACGTCAATCGCGATAAGACTGACCTGGTCGCCACGTTTCTGTATCGCCATCCGCGCGTGCCCGGACAATGGGAGCGCCGCGGCTATGGACTCGACGGTTCGCTTCCACTCTCGCCCTTCGAGATTGCCCTGATCGAAATACTGGCCGACAGCGATGTCCCCTCTTTGCCCGAGGAACATGTGCAGCTGCTGCGGCGCTTCGATCCCCTGCAGGAGCAGGCGCAGAATTGCCACGACCTCAACTCGCTGCTGGAGTCGGAGATCATCACCCTGGTTCGTGAACTCAAGCAATCGTTGGATGCATCTTTCTATCATCCCGGAGTGCTGGCCACCATCGCGCCTTACAATGCGGCTTTCGGTAAAAAGTTTGACGAGTTCTTTCGCGCCGCGGCCGCCGAAATAAGAGACTTCGCCGCAGCTCTGCAGGAGCAGGGGGGCACGATCCTGGGCAATGTGGAAGGCGTGGACGTAACCGTCGAACATGTGGCCGCTCTGGAAGAGAGCGAATTGCTGAAAGTCGATTACAGCACTGCCCTGGAAAAATTTCGACGCATCTCCAAGCTAAAACGGGCGCTGGAACGGCGCCCGCCGATTCGCCGGGCATCATATTTCGCGGTGCTCCCCACTCCCTCGCCGGCCAAAACTTCTCGCACAACCTCCGCTCCGGCGCAACCCGCACGCCCCTCGCGGCCGGCGTTCGACGTACCGGCCATGCGCGCCGCGGTCACTCCGCAGCAGATTTCCACCGAAGAGACTAAGGTCCGCCAGGTCGAGGAGTCCATCCGCGTGTTTGTGCGGGTTGCCGATCCGAAGTTTCGTCAGGTCGTACCCATGCGGTTTTTTAATCTCACGCTGACTCCGGCCGAGACGGAAGCCTGCAGCGCCGAGTACCTCGAGGAAAAGAGTCCGCGCGGGAGCGTCGCCCGGGTGCTGCTGCGCATCGTCGCCGTGGTAGCTCGCATGACCACGGAACTCGAAGAACTCAAGCGGGCAGAAAATGCGCCCTCGTTGTGGAAGCTGCACGCCGACTCGCTCCTGGCCCTGCTGGAAGTGGCGGCGGCGCTGTCGGAAAACGCCGACAGGGTGGTCACGGAAGCCAGCGCCGCGGGCCATAGCGAGGCCGGCAAGACCATCAAAGTGTCGCTGCAGAGGCTTCGTCACCGCTGTGAACTGATTGGCGACACCCTGGCGCCAGCTGGCAGCCAATCGCAGACGGTGTGAGCCTTCGCTGGCTCCATGGCGGCGAATTGATTCCCATTTATCTTCCCGCCTCCCGCACTGCTTCCAGCATCTAAGACCTGTCCATGCACAGTGTGAAGCGACATTGCGAGTGGAGTCTGGCGCTGATCCTATGGGTCGGCCTATGCTCGTCCCTTACTTCAGGTTATTCCGTGCTCACCCACGAACAGGTCGTGGACCTGATGTGGAAGGATCAGATTCAACCGTTGCTGCTGAAGCGCTTCCCGAGCGCCACAGAGCAGGATTTGCAGAAAGCCCATGCCTACGCCTACGGTGGATGTGTACTGCAGGATATGGGCTACTATCCGTTTGGCAGCAGGTTTTTCAGCGACCTTGTGCACTACGTGCGCAGCGGTGACTTTGTCGAGGCGCTTCTCGAAGATTCCTCCGACCTGAACGAGTATGCTTTTGCGCTGGGCGCACTCTCCCACTACGCTTCCGACAACAGCGGGCATCCCACCATCAACCGCGTCGTCGCCTTGGAATTTCCCAAACTGCGCAAGAAGTACGGCGATATCGTGACCTATGCTGATGATCCCAAAGCCCACATCCGGACGGAGTTCGGCTTCGACATGGTGCAGGTCGCCAAGAACCGCTATACCTCCGACCGCTATCACGACATGATCGGTTTCGAAGTTTCCAAGCCGCTGCTGGAGCGCGCTTTCTTCGAGACTTATGGGCTGAAACTCGAAGATGTATTCGGCAGTGTCGATCTGGCAATCGGCAGTTACCGGCGCAGCGTAAGCGTTCTGATCCCGGAAATGACCCGCGTGGCCCTGCTCTCGCGCCACGACGTGATCGTGAAAGACACACCGAACTTCAACAAGAAGAAATTTCTCTACCATCTTTCCCGGAGCAACTACGAGCATGAGTGGGGCACGATATATCGCAGGCCCGGGATCGGCAGCAGAATTCTCGCATTCTTCCTAAAACTGATACCGAAAGTCGGGCCCTTCAAAGCCGTGAACTTTAAAATTCCCACGCAGCAAACCGAAGATATGTACGTCAAGAGTGTGAATGACACAGTCGAGAATTACACTCACCTGCTCGGCCAGGTGCGCAATCCAGGACTTGAGCTGCCCAACCGCGATTGCGATACCGGACGCGAAACCCGGGCCGGAGAGTATGCCCTGACCGACAATACGTATGCCAGTCCGATCGACAGGCTGGCCGGCCGGAATTCAGATCCGCTCAGCCCAGCCCTGGGCGAGAACCTACTGCAGTTTTACGCCGACCGGAACGCGCCTAATGCCACCAAGCGGGACAAGAAGGCCTGGCAAAAATTGCAGGCTGAGTTGGAACAACTGAAGCAGCGCGCTGCTCTACCGTCCCCGGAACCAACCCCTGTCCTGAATCAGTAAACCGCGCCGCCACACTTCTGACTTGCCACGGGTGCGCGGACTCAGGCACCTTATAGGCTCGCCAAACTTGAGGGGCGGCCGCAATGAGCACTGCCGACGACAAGTTTTACCGAGCCAGAATCACCCAGCGCAGGGACTTCGCGTCCGATCTGTGGATGATCAGGGTCGAGACCAACGGCGAATTCAAATTCGCGCCCGGGCAGTATGCGACCCTGGGCGTGCAGCGCGCGGAGAAGCGCTCGGAACGCCCTTATTCCATTGTGTCTTCCCCGTATGAACGCGAAATCGAGTTCTTCTTTGAACTGGTCCCGCATGGCGAGCTGACGCCCGACATCTACAAACTCCAAGTCGGCGACGAAATGCTGATGCGAAAAATTCCCAAGGGACGCTTCACCCTCGACACTAAGGGTGGCCGCAACAATCATCTGCTGATTTCCACCGTCACCGGGATTGCGCCCTTCGTGAGCTACATCCGCACGCTTTACAAAGATTGGAAAGAGGGCAGGTTTGCGGGCGAGCAGAAATTATTTTTGCTCAATGGTGCCAGCCGCTCCTGGGAATTCGGCTATCTCGACGAACTGCGTAAATTTGCCTCCGAAGTGCCCTGGCTGAAGTACGTCCCCACGGTGAGCCGCCCCTGGGACGATCTGAAGTGGACGGGAGAAATCGGACGGGTCGATGACCTGATCCGCAAGTATACCGACCTGTGGGGCCTGAACGGCACCAACTCGGTCGGCTATTTGTGCGGCCATCCTCAGATGATCGAGCATGGCAAAGGCATGCTGCAGCGCATCGGCTTCACCAAGGAATTGTTGAAGGAAGAAATTTATTGGATTCCCGGCAAGGAAACCAAGACGGCGTAGACCTTAGAAAAACTGATTTTCCGTCTTCCGCAACCCTACTCCTGTGATGAAGCTTCCTGGAACAGATTGACTTGAATGATAGGCGCCATCGCAGGCGACATTATCGGCTCCGTACACGAGTTCCGGGTACAGAAGAGCACTGACTTCCCGCTCTTTGTGGGAGAGAGCCGCTTTACGGATGATACTGTTCTTACCGTGGCGGTTGCCGACTGCCTGCTCACCGGTTCTTCCTACGTTGACAATTTCCATAAGTACACCAAGGCCTATCCCGACCGGTGTTACGGTGTCGGGTTCTGGCATTGGGTAAAGGCTGGGTCGCGCCTGCCCTACAACAGCTGGGGTAACGGCTCTGCCATGCGAGTGAGCCCGGTCGCGTTCGCATTCCAGACCCTCGAAGGCGTGCTCAGAGAAGCAAAGGCCAGCGCGGACGTAACCCACAATCACCCGGAGGGAGTTCGTGGAGCCCAAGCCACGGCGACAGCTATATTTTTGGCTCGGCAGGGTGAGTCGAAGAAGAAAATCCGTAGCGCGATAGAAAAGCAGTTTGGTTACGATCTCAGCCGGACCGTCGCGAGTCTCAGGCCAACTTACGCGTTCAACGAATCCTGCCAGGAAACCGTTCCCGAAGCGATCATATCTTTCCTCGAATCCGAGGACTACGAAGACGCAGTCAGATTGGCGATTTCTCTTGGCGGTGATGCCGACACGCTGGCGTGCATTGCGGGCGGGATCGCCGGCGCGTTTTACGGAGGCGTTCCGAGCGGCATCGCAATCCCGGCGCTAAGTCTGCTCGACGATGGATTGAGAAACACCGTAACACGCTTTTGTCACGCGCATGGGATAGCGATGCCCTAGATCATCTGCTACAGGTTCCACCTGGCTACGCCGTTTCCTGCTCCGCGACCTTCGCCAAGCCTCGGTCCGTGATTTCGATCTCCCGGATGCGGAACTTCTGAATCTTCCCCGTCACTGTCATGGGAAACTGCTCCACGAAGCGCACATACTGGGGAATCTTGAAGTAGGCGATCTTCCCCTCGCAAAATTTTCGTATTTCTTCCTCGCTTGACTCTTCCTTCGCCTTCAAGCGGATCCAGGCCACTACCACCTCTCCCAGGCGCTCGTCTGGAATACCCACTACTTGTGCCTCCGCCACTTTGGGATGGGTATACAAAAACTCTTCCACCTCGCGCGGATAGACATTCTCGCCGCCGCGAATGATCATGTCCTTGGCCCGCCCGGTCAGGTGGATGTAGCCGTCGCCCCTCATCAATCCCAGGTCTCCGGTGTGCAACCACCCGTCAGCGTCGATGGCGTGCGCCGTCGCCTCGGGCTCGTCGTCGTATCCCTTCATCACCATGTAGCCGCGCGCGCAAACCTCGCCTTGCTCTCCGGCGGGCACGGTCTCTCCATCAAGTACCGAGACAATTTTCATCTCGGTGCAGGGCAATGCCTTTCCGATGGTCGAAACCCGGTGCTCCATGGGATCGTCCGGCTGCGACATGGTCACCACCGGCGCGCTCTCGGTCTGGCCATACCCGATAGTCAACTCGGCACAGCCCATCTCACACATCACCCGCTTCATGATTTCCACCGGACAGGGCGCGCCCGCCATCATCCCGGTGCGCAGGCTGGACAAGTCATGCGATTTGAAATCCGGGAGTCCCAGTTCCGCAATGAACATGGCGGGCACACCGTAAAGTGAGGTCGCCCGCTCCGCCTGCACCGCCTGCAGCGACGCGCGCGGATCAAATGTCCAGTTGGGAAGAATCATGGCAGCGCCGCTGGCCAGCGCCGACATGGTGCCGATCACGCAGCCAAAGCAGTGATACAACGGCACCGGCACGCAAATCCGGTCGCGTTCCGTGTAGCGCATGCCCCAGGCCAGCATTTTCCCGTTGTTTACCTGGTTGCGATGGGTCAGCATCACGCCCTTGGGATGGCCTGTGGTTCCTGAGGTGTACTGAATATTCGCGACATCCGTCGGCTTCACATCCGCGCCGATCCCTGCCGGCATCGTCAGTAGATGACGCCAGCGATCCGTACCGAAGCAGACTGCGTGCTCGAGGCCCAGCTGCTTGCCCGAGCGCGCTTCGCCCAGAATCTGTGCGTACTCCGCCCGGCTGTCCCGCTCCCACAGGAACAGGATTTTCATGCGCGACTTCTGCAGCGTGAACGCCAGTTCGTGGGTGCGATACGCTGGATTCACATTGACCAGCACCGCTCCCGCCCGGGCACATGCCAGATGCACCAGGACCCACTCGGCGCAGTTCGTGGACCATAGGCCCACGCGGTCCCCGGGCCGTACTCCGAGTGATGCCAGGCCGCCCGCAAGGGCATTGACAGCGACGCGCAGTTCGCTCCAGGTGTAGCGCTGCGATTGATGACAGGAAACCAGGGCCAGGCTGTCGCCCCAGCGCTCGACCGCGCGATCAAGCACTTGCGCGATGGTCAGCTCCCACAATTCATCTTCGGGGCCGCGCGAGTAGCTCAGCATGACGCCTCCGCTGGTAATGATTTTCGGGGCTTATTCTTAAGTCTCTGCGGGAGCAAAGAAGACCAGGAGCTCAAGCTCCTCGGCGATGTCGTAGAAACGATGCTCCACGTGCGCCGCGACAAAAATCACGCTTCCCTGGCTTACGGTCCGATCCTCCGCTCCTACCTTCATGCGCGCCCGCCCCCGCACCACGTAGTAGATCTCATCTTCCTGGTGAGGCTTCTGCAGGTCACTGCCGCCGACGGGCAAAGTATAAACTCCGGCGCTCATGGCCGGGACGCGCAGAAACTCCAGGTACGGCTTCCCCGCCCGCGCCCGCGCCTCTTCGATTTCATCAATCTGGAAAAAGCCCTCATCTCGCTTCATATTTTTTCCAATGTCATCCTGAGCGCAACATGTCCGTTCGCTCGCGAACGGGCATGCGGAGTCGAAGGACCCCTACCCCATTTCTGCGCATTCCTCAAGCCATCGGCGTCCAGTCAACCACACGCGAGAGAATATACAGCACGAGAGCGCGAAAAGCCTTTTACCGTAGAGGACGCAATGAAATGCCGCAAAGAAACGCAAAGAAAATCTCTGCTGGACGCTTCCCGCCGCGCCGCCAGGTTTCTAAGATGAACCCATCTCTGTCATAATCTTTCTCCCATGGACCTCAAACACCGCAGTCACGGCATCACCGACGGGCGCGACCGCGCCCCCTCCCGCGCCATGTTCAAGGCAATCGGATTCACCGACAGCGATCTGAGCAAGCCGCTCATCGGTGTGGCCAACACCTGGATCGAAACCATGCCTTGCAACTTCCACCTGCGCCGGCTCTCGGCGAAGATCAAGGAAGGCATCCGCGCCGCCGGCGGCACTCCGATGGAGTTCAATACCATCGCCATCAGCGATGGCGAGGCCATGGGCACCGAAGGGATGCGGGCCTCGCTGGTCAGCCGTGAGGTTATCGCGGATTCCATCGAACTGGTCTGCCGCGGACAGCTGTTCGACGCGGTGGTCTGCCTGGTGGGCTGCGACAAGACCATTCCCGCCGGGGCCATGGCCCTGGCCCGGCTCGAGATTCCCGGCCTGGTGCTTTACGGAGGCACCATCGCAGCCGGCAACTATCGCGGCAAAGATGTAACCATTCAGGATGTGTTCGAAGCGGTTGGCGCCAACGCCGCCGGAAAAATGACGGATGCCGACCTGCACGAACTGGAAAATGTCGCCTGTCCGGCCGCGGGCGCTTGCGGTGGCCAGTACACCGCGAACACCATGTCCACGGTGATGGAGATGATCGGCCTTTCTCCCATGGGCTTCAACAGCGTTCCCGCCATGGATCCGACGAAAGACCAGGTGGCTTACGACTGCGGGGCGCTGATCATGAATTTGTTGCGCCAGGGCATCACGGCCAAAGCCATACTCACCCGGCCAGCATTCGAAAACGCGATTGCCGGCGTCGCCGCCACCGGGGGATCGACCAACGCGGTCCTGCACCTGCTGGCCATCGCGCGCGAAGCTGGCGTCCCGCTGCACATTGACGACTTCCAGAAAGTCAGTGAGCGCACTCCCCTGCTCGCCGACCTGAAACCTTCCGGACGTTTTGTGGCCGCTGACATGCACCGCGCCGGAGGCATCCCTCTGCTGGTGAAGCGGCTGTTGCAGGGGAACCATGTGCATCCGAGCGCGCTGACGGTCAGCGGCAAGACCCTGGGCGCCGAAGGCGAGAGCGCTGTCGAAACGCCGGGGCAGGAGGTGATTGCGCCTCTGGACAAGCCGCTGAAGAAAACGGGCGGCCTGGTGATCCTGCACGGCAATCTCGCGCCCGAAGGATGCGTGGCCAAGATCAGCGGCCACGAACGGCTGAGCCACCGCGGGCCGGCGCGCGTTTTCGATTCCGAAGAAGACGCCATGACCGCAGTCACCGAAAAACGCATCAAGGCCGGGGATGTAGTGGTGATCCGCTACGAAGGTCCCAAAGGCGGCCCGGGGATGCGCGAGATGCTGAGCGTCACGGCGGCGATTGTCGGAGAGGGCCTGGGGAGATCGGTGGCCCTGTTGACCGACGGACGCTTCAGCGGCGCCACCCACGGCCTGATGGCAGGGCACGTTTCGCCTGAAGCCGCGCTGGGCGGCCCCATCGCGGCCGTACACGAGGGCGACACCATTCACTTCGACGTCAACCAGCGCGTGCTGGAGGTCGAAGTCAGCGACGCCGCCCTGCGCCAGCGCATGGCCCAGTGGAAGCCGCCGCAGCCCCGATATCCCACCGGGGTATTTGCCAAGTACGCGGCACTGGTATCCACGGCATCGGAAGGCGCGATCACCCGGCCAAAGTAGCTTGCTCTTTGCGGCCTTTCTTTGCGATCTTTGCGGTAAAGGGTTTGACTTGCACACCAGAATCTCAACCGCAAAGGAGCGAAGAAAGGACGCGAAGCCGATCCACAGCTTGAGTGGAGTGACTCTTCCGTCCCTGTGCCTGTTGTAGAATGCGCGTCGTTCCCAGATTCCACCGAGAAACTCTGCGATCACTCGCCGCTCCGCTCCATGGAAAGGCGCAATCATGAAACTCTCCGCTTCTGCCCGCCTGACAATCGCAATATTTCTGATGACGCTGGCCGCACTGGCCCAGGCTCCCTCCGTTCCCCAGCCACCCGCGACGCCCAAACACCCCGTCACCGACGAGTATCAGGGCGTAAAGGTCACCGACGACTATCGCTGGCTGGAAAACTGGGATGATCCCGAAGTCAAGCAGTGGAATGCGGCCCAAAGCGCGCGCAGCCGCGAGTATCTCGATCATCTGCCGGCGCGTCCTGCTATCCGGCAAATGCTCAAAGAGGCGCTCAGCGCCAGCTCTGCCGCCTACTTCGATGTGCGTTACCGCGGCGGCGCTCTGTTTGCCATGAAATACCAGCCACCCCAGCAGCAACCCATGCTGGTGGCCTTGCACTCGGCCGATGATCCCGCCGGCGCCAGGGTCATTTTTGATCCCAATGCCTCAAGCGCCAAAGGCTCCATGGCGGTGGATTTTTACGTGCCTTCGCTGGACGGCAAGTTCGTCGCCGCCGCGCTCTCCGAGAATGGATCGGAAGATAGCTCCGCCCACGTCTTCGAAGTGGCCACCGGCAAGGAACTGTCTGATGCCGTGCCTCGCGTCAACTTCGCCACCGCCGGCGGAAGCCTGGAGTGGAAGGCCGACAGTTCCGGCTTCTACTACACGCGCTATCCGCAGGGCAACGAACGCCCGCCGGAGGACGCGAATTTCTACCAGCAGGTTTACTTTCACCGGCTCGGGACCGATAGCAAGCAGGACACGTATGTGATCGGCCAGGAATTCCCACGCATCGCCGAGATCCGGCTGCATTCGAGCGAGGATGGCCGGTGGCTGATCGCCGCGGTGGCAAATGGCGATGGCGGCGAGTTCGCGCACTACGTCATGGACCCGGCCGGCCACTGGACCCAAATCACACATTTCGCGGACGGAATTGTGGCGGTCAAACCCGGATCGGACGCTGCGCTTTACCTGCTCTCCCGCAAAGACGCGCCCCGCGGCCAGATCCTGCGTCTTCCGCTGGCGTACCTGGATCTCGCCCAGGCCAGGGTCATCGTGCCCGAAAGTTCAGGCTCGGCAGCGGACGAAAGCGCCCGCGCCTCCATCGAAGAGTTCGCGCCCGCTCCGGGACGCCTCTATATCACGGATGTCATCGGCGGACCTTCCCGCATCCGCGTATTCGATCTGCAGGGTCATCCTCTGCCCGCACCGGCTCTGCCCCCTGTTTCAGCCGTGTATCAGATAGAGCCCACCCGCGACGGCGACGTGATTTTCGGCGTATCCACCTATCTCGAGCCTTCCGCCTGGTATCGCTTTGAGGCCGCCACCGGCAAGTCCGTCCGCACGGCCCTGTTTCGCACTTCACCCATCCATTTCGACGACACCGAAGTTGTGCGTGAGTTTGCAGTTTCGAAAGATGGCACCCGCATCCCGGTGAACATCATCCGGCGGCGCGGCAGCAGGCTCGATGGCACCAATCCCACATTGCTCGAAGGCTACGGCGGTTACGGCATCAGCATGAAGCCGTTCTTCCTCGGCGCGTTTACACGCGCCTGGCTCGACCAGGGCGGAGTTTACGTGATCGCGAACCTGCGTGGCGGCGCCGAGTATGGCGAAGAATGGCACCAGGCGGGCAGGCTGACCCGCAAGCAAAATGTCTTTGACGATTTCATCGCCTGTGCCCAGCACCTGATTGAACGCAAGTACACTTCGCCCGCCCACCTCGCGATCATCGGCGGCAGCAATGGCGGATTGCTCATGGGAGCGGCCTTCACACAGCACCCTGATCTCTTCCGCGCGGTCGTGTCCTATGTGGGCATCTACGACATGCTGCGGGTTGAACTCGATCCCAACGGGGCCTTCAACGTCACCGAATACGGCACCGTCAAAGATCCAGACCAGTTCAAGGCCCTGTACGCCTACTCTCCCTACCAGCACGTGAAGGACGGAACTGCATACCCTGCCATTCTTTTTCCCACCGGCGAAAACGATCACCGCGTAAATCCCATGCAGTCGCGCAAGATGACGGCGCGGTTGCAGGCTGCGACCAGTTCGGACCATCCCATTCTGCTGCGCACCAGCGCCCGCGCGGGACACGGCATCGGAACCGCCGTCGATGAGCAAATCGAGGAGGAGTCGGACGTGCTCAGCTTCCTCTTCGACCAACTGGGAATCAGTTTCGCCGCCCGAGCTAAGTCGTAAGCCCTGACCATTTGCCCAAACAGGTGCGCAAGTCTTTGCACAATATTTTTTGCGGTAGTATGTCGTGAAAACACAAATCTCATCCCATCAGCTACTTACAGAAAATGGCTTTTGGCATTCAAACTGCGATCAGGGGATTCAGGTGTGCGATGTTCTGCGGTGTCTGATACCCGCCGGACTGGCCACCGAGGTTGTCTGGAGAACAGCTTTTCGGGGGAGAGGTTGTTCAACGAACGCCCCAGGACTTAACCAAGTCCGGGGCGTTTCGTTTTGTGCCGAGATGCGGAACCCGAGTGGGCAAAAGAGGCTTACGGCCGGCGAGCGGGTGCGGGGCCGGGAGGCAGGATTTCAGGCTCTCCGGGATGCACCTGCTGGCGTGTCACGAAGAAAACTGCGGCCGTCCAGGTGGGAAACAGGTCGAAGCCGGGGACCAGTTCCGCAGCCAGGGTCGGGAGAAAGGCCCAATGCCATCCCAGCAATTGGATAAGAATTACCGCCGCGACTGCATCGAGCACGGCATCCGCCGGGGATAAGCCTCCGGCGACAAACAGCGGGAGAGCCCCGATCTGAATCGCGTCAACCGCGATGGCCACCAACCAAGCCAGCCGCTGCTGCGGAGACTTGATCGCCTTCAAATATTCAAACAGCCGCATAGGACCCTTAACTAGGATACACCTGGCCGGACCTGGCGGAGGGGATGGCGCTATCCCAGGACAGGTCCACGTAGGCCCGGACGCCCTCGTCCGCGCGGGCGAGCGAAGCTCGCCCAGTGTTTAGTTGGGCTGCCAGAAGACCAGCCGGGCTTCGCCCGGCTGGGCGGGTCAGGGCACCCGCCCCTACGTGATTCTCGCGGGAGTCAGTGCTCGAGCTTCGCAGGCGGCCGCGCCGGAGTACCGTCGGCCTTGACGTAGTGGGCATACCAGGCCAGATTGCGTTCGAGACGGTCCTTGAGGTGAGAGGGCGCCTTGAATTCGTGGTATTCGCCGGGATAAACCACAAGTTCAGTTTCCCGTCCCAAACTCTTCAGCGCCTGATACATCTGCTCACCACCCAGGATCGGCACATTCCAGTCGATATCGCCCCCCATGAACAGCGTCGGGGTGGTGATGTTTTCGATCTTGTAGAAGGGCGAGACCCGGTCCCACACCGCTCGGTCCTTCCACGGATACCCCAACTCGTATTCGTAGTCGCGGATGTAGCGATCATGTCCGTACATGGAGGCAAACAGCGCAGCCCCAGCGCCCGAAATGGCGGCCTTGAAACGGGTGGTCTGAGCAATGATGAAATCGGTGGAGATGCCGCCGTACGACCATCCCCCGACGCCGAGCTTGTCGGGATCAACCAGGCCCTGCGCGATGGCGTAGTCCACCATGGCCATGTCGTCCTGAAAATCCTTGTTCCCCCAATCGGCGTCGATGGCTTTGGCGTAGGCCTGGCCATAGCCGGTAGAACCACGCGGGTTAGGATAAAGAACCACGTAGCCGTTGGCCGCGTAGAGCTGTGCCAGATGCGTGAACTCGGCGTAGTAGGCCCAGACCGGGCCGCCGTGGGGGCGGAGGATGGCGGGGTATTTCTTCCCCGGAACGTAGTCAAGCGGCTTGTAGAGATAGCCGGAGACGGTAGTGCCATCCTTGCTTTTGAACTTGACGTATTCAGGCGCAGTGAGTTTGACCTGCGAAATAAATGCATCGTTAACGTGGGTGATCCGGGTGAGCTTGCCATCCGGGATGGTGAAAATCTCGCTGGGACGATCCGGAGTCGTGATCAGCGCCGCCACTTCGCCGGACTTGGCGACGGAGTAGGAATACAGCATCAGGCGGCCGCCAATGGGACGGGTAATCTCGCCCCCCGCCGCGGGGACGCGGCATAAGTTCTGTGTGCCGTCATCGTCAGCGATGAAATAAATGAACTTGCCATCCGGCGAAAAGCGCGGCTCGGTGGACATGCGGTCCAGGGCTCGGGTGAGGATCTGCGCTTCGCCGCCGGCGGCGGGCGAGACCCCGATGTGACTGGTGCCGTAGATGAAGAGTTTGGGATCGGGCTGGATTTCGTACGTGATCCACTTGCCGTCCGGCGACCAGGACGGAGAATCCTCGCGACCGGGGCTGGTCGTGACCTGGGTCGGGTGCGCGCCCTTGTCGGTGTTGTCGGCGGCAACGGCCCAGATGTTTGAGTCATAGTTGCGGTCCGGGTCCGGGCCGGTGCGTTTGCTGCTGAAGGCGAGGAGTTTGCCGTCGGGCGACCAGGCGGGATGCTCATCATCAAAGTCGCCGGAAGTGACCTGGGTCAGCGCCTTGCTGGCGATGTCGAAAACGTAAAGATGAGTGCGGAAGCGCTCCAGGTAACCAATTTCATCTTCCTTGAACTGATAGCGGTCAAGCACCCAGGGACGCTGAGCTTTGGGCTTCTTGTCTTTGGGCTTCTTGTCCTTGGTCTCCTTGCCCTCGCTCTTCTCGATGGCCTTCTCTTTGGCGGCGTCGAGGTCCTCGGGCGTGGGATCCTGCAGCATCAGCACCAAGCGTTTGCTGTCCGGTGACCAGGCAAAGTCCTTCACGTCCTGAATGGTCTCGGTGAGGCGCTGGGCCTCGCCGCCCACGCGATTCAGCAGCCACACCTGGGTCTTGCCTTCATCGCGCTTGGAAAGAAACGCGAGATACTTGCCGTCCGGGCTCCAGCGCGGATGCTCGGATGAAACCTCTTCCGAGGTCATGGGAATGGCATCGTCACCGGCGGTGGGCACCATCCAGATACGCGTCTTCTCGTCGTCGTCTTTCAGCGACAAGGTCGAAACCGTGTAGGCGACCCACTGCCCGTCAGCGCTGATCTGCGGGTCATCGACCTCCCGCACCTGAAAATAATCGTCAACCGTGATGGGCCGAGGTGTGACGGGCGCCGCTTGCGCGCCCAGGAGAGATGGGCAGAAAGACGATACCAAGACGAGCGCTGCGATGCGCAGAACGCCTGAGCGAAGCTTCATCTGTGTGACCCCTGGACATAATAAAGAGAGATAACGAAAAATCTGCCGGAGTGTAGCACAGAAGATTGGTGTGGGCGCGAGCGTCTTCGCTCGTGCGGCTCAGCCACGAACCAGGTAGGGGCAGATGCCCCAATCTGCCCGGCGGAGCGAAGCGCCGCTATTTCTTTGCTCGCTAAGAAAACCTGTCGAGCCTTGCTCGACTGGGCAGATGAGGACATCTCCCCTACGTGGCTCGTGGCACATCTACGCGATCAGCGGGGCGTTGCTGACTCCAGCGGTACCGAACACGCGGCGGTAGCGTTCAATCTCGGAAGGCGGTCCCAGCGCCTTGGAATAATTGTCGGAAAGCTTGACCGCGGGCCGGCCATCAGCATCCGTCACCTTGCAGATCAGGCTGACCGGATCAAATCCGCTCCCGCCGGCGGGATCGCAGCCGCGAAAATCATTTGTCAGCAGAGTGCCCCAGCCGGCGCTGAATCGAATGCGCCGCCCCGGCGTCCATTTTCCGCGGTCCAGGAAATCAACCGCACTGCGAAAATCCTTGGGAGTGGCGCCGTCCTCGAGGGTCCCACCAAAATACGCATGCAGTCCGAGGATCTCATCTACGTCGAGCGTGTCAGAGGCGATGATCAATTTCGTACGTGGATCTCGACCGCGGCCCTTCAGCCACTCGACATATTCGTCGCCCGCTTCATAGGGACTCTTGCTGTCGACGCGCTGGCCGGTCCAGTCTGCGGTCCAATCCGGCGCGTTCTGCAGGAACTGCGTGGTGCCAAACGTGTCCGGCAGCATGATGAGAAGCTCGCCCTCGTAGGTCTGCTGCCACATCTCGAGCACGTGGTATTGGGAGGCCTTCAGGGCCTGGTCGTCGGGCGCGAGGGCGGCCAGGACCATGGGAATCTCGTGGGCGTTGGTTCCAATCGCCTCGAGATCGTGCTTGTGAGCAAGGAAGGCGTTCGAGGTTCCGGTAAAGGCGCCGCCCAGATTCGACGCCATGGCTTCAACCACATATTCCTGCCATAAAAAGCTGTGGCGGCGCCGGGTTCCGAAGTCGGCTACATGCAACTCAGGCACACCCACCAACTGTTCGATCTTGCCCCACAACTTGGTTTTCGCCCTGGCATACAGGATGTCCAGGCCAAACTCGCTCAGCCTTTTCAGATTTGCGCGCGTCTTCAGTTCGTCGATGATCGCGAGGGCGTAGAGCTCCCACATGGTGGTCTCGGTCCACAACCCTTTGAAGCACAGGTCGAATTGGCCGTCCTTGACCGACAACTCATAGTCCGACAACCTGAAATCCCGCTCCAGCCAGGCCAGGAACGCAGGTTCAAAAATTCCGCGTTGGCCGTAGAAAGTGTTACCCGCCAGCCAGACCAGTTCCGACTTGCGAAAGCGAAGGCGGCGAACGTGCTCCAGCTGCGCTGTCAACTCTTCAGGAGGAAACATGTCCGCCAGGCGCACCGACGCAGTCCGGTTCAGCAGCGAGAACGACACCGGAGTCTTGGGGTAATGCTTCCAGATGAATTGCAGCATCAGCAGCTTGTAGAAATCGGTGTCGAGCAAGGATCGCGTGACCGGGTCCAGTTCCCAGTTGTGGTTATGCGCGCGCTCCGCGAAGTTCACGATCATCAGGCTACGTCCTCGGGGGGGAAGGCCGGGCGTCCCCGCCCGGCCAAACGGGCGGGACGCCCGTCCTCCATCAACCTCAATGCGACTGCGCGCTTTGCAAATCGTCGGCCGCCTGGTTGATGCCGGCCGCGACGTTCTCGATCACCTGCGCAACCTGAGGAATCTGCGCTTCGGCTTCTCTCCACTTCTTCTCATCCATATATTCGCGGACGGCTGCGATCGGCTTCGCCCCGTAACCTGTGTAGGCGCCGGGCGCGTAAATCTGGTTTTTGAACCAGGGACGCTCGGGAAGCCCCTTCTCGTTCAAAAACAGACGGGGAACTCTGAGCAGGTCTGCATTCACCAACTCCAGCGACTGCTCGGAAAGGGCGGCTGAACCCTTGGCGTGCCAATCCGCCAGGGCTTTGGAGTAACGCTCTGAACTTTTCTTCAGGAGTTCAATGGCATTCTTCATGGGAGAAAAATTCATGAAGGGGGGCACGGTCTCGGCTGGCGGAGGCAGCGTGGGCCGGCGTGGATCCGTCGTCGCCGTAAACACACCTTCCTGCAACTCCAGATTACGTTCGGTGAATTCGGCCTGCTTGTCCTTGAGTAGCTTCTCCAGGTCGCTCTCGTATTTTGCAATTGCCTCGGCCTGGGGAGAGTAATCCACGGGAATGAGGTCGGCCCCGGCCAGGCGCATTATCGCGCTGCCGGCGGTTTGCGCCAGGGCGCGGCCGTAGACAAAATCGGTATCGACGAAGTGGGTGTACCAGTAGAAATCGTCGTAGATGGAATGATACTGGGTGCCATCGTCCTCGTCGCCGAACTCAACACTCAGAGTAGAAATTCCGGCGAAGTCCTGAAAAGCGGTGTAGTCCGATCCGTCGCCCAGCGCGTGAACCACCAGATCGTTGCGCTTGCGCAGGTCGCTGCGCTGCTCCGCGTCCTTCGCCCGTGCGATGGCGGCAAGGTGCGCGCGTTGAAAGACCGATAGGTGGGTTTCCGGGTCCTGCACATCGCGCGCGACGCCACTGATGAAACTCTGCAGATCCTGCGTCCCTCCGGGGAACAGGAAGCCCCGCTCATTGCTGTCGGAATTGATGTAAGCGACCGCACGTTGCTTCAGTTCGTCCACGTGGGCTTCCACCCACTCGACCGAACCCAGCAAGCCGGGTTCTTCTCCATCCCAAGCGCAATAGATGATGGTGCGTTTCGGCGTCCAGCCCTGGCGATGGAGTTCGCCCAGCATGCGCGCTTCCTCAAGCATGGCGGCCTGGCCGGAAATGGGATCGTCGGCGCCGTTCACCCAGGCATCGTGATGATTGCCACGGAGCACCCATTGCTTTCCGCCATCCGAGCCGGGCAGGGTGGCAATGACATCGTAAAGCGGTTTGATGTCCCAGTTGGACTCGACCTTGAGGTGCACCTGGGCAGGCCCGGGACCGATGTGATAGGTAATGGCCAGCGCCCCGCGCCAACTCTCGGGAGCGACCGGGCCATGGAGCGCGGAGAGCAGCGGAAGGGCGTCCGCATAGGAAATCGGAAGCACGGGAATCTTTGTGATGGTTTTGGCCTCCTTGATGGAGAGGCGTTTGGCATCGGCGGTCGCGGCCACGCCCGGCGTCAGGGGATCGCCGGGATAGTCGGTGTCCATCACGCTGCCGCGTTGCACTCCCTCTCGCGGCCGCCATCCCCCGTTGGGATAGTCGTCGCCGTTGTAATAGCCGTCGCCTTCGGGGTCCGAGTAGATGATGCACCCCACCGCTCCGTGCTCGCCGGCAACTTTAGGCTTGATGCCGCGCCAACCGGAGCCGTAGCGGGCGATCACGATGGCGCGCTTCACCGAAATTCCCAGGCGATCGAGTTGCTCATAGTCCTCGCGATTGCCGTAGTTCACGTACACCAGCGGAGCGGTCACGTCGCCATCGATCGAATAGGCGTTGTAAGTCGGGAGTTGCTCAGCGGTCTGGCCGCTGGTGCGATCGACAGCCAGCACCGGCTCTTGCAACTTGGCTTGAAACCTGGTGGGCTGCAGCATCTCAACCACTCGAACCTTCGGAGTCGGGAAGAGCACATTGAAGCTCTCAATCTTCGCCTCGAATCCCCATTCTTTGAACTTGGAGAGAATCCATTCGGCATTGTCTTTGTCGTAAGGCGATCCCACGTGGTGGGGTCGCGCGCTCAGGCGCCGCATGTTCTCGCGAATGTTCGTGGGCGAAATGCCGTCTCGAAACTTCTTTTCCCAATCGCTCTCGACGGGCGAGGTTGGCGAACTGTATCCCGTGAGTTGGGGGGACGATGGAATGGAAGGAGCCTGTCCCGTAGCGGGTTGGGCCGAAGTCAGTTGGGTTGTGGCAAGCAGGATTCCGCACATCCACCGCAGTGTCATGAACGAACCTCGCGTCAAATGGTAATGGAATAACCGCGGAAAGTATCACTCCCAGCCGGTTTTTGTAAACCTGTGGTCCGCTATGCAGGATACACTTCATCCCTCAGCAGCCGCCCGCAGATCACAAAGTGCTGGCCTGCCTCCCATATCAGTTTTGGCGGGCGAACAATGGTCGAATCCGATCATGCGGCAGAGCTGAACATATCGCTTAGAATTTCTCGTTTGACACGGTCTGGCAGGTTGCAAAAAATGGTCGGTTGGGAGTTGAATGTACGTGAACAGGAGGCCCAGCATGGATGACCCATTGGACAATACGATGGACGAAACAGCGAAGGGAATCTCGCGGCGCAACTTCATCAAAGGGGTCATCAGCAGCGGCGTGGCGGTGTCCTCGGCGAATTATCTTTTTCGCGCCTCCACGGTGTTTGGCGACACCACCGGCAGCGTGGCCGAAAGGCTCATCACGCTGAACGTCAACGGCCAGCCGCGGCGGGTTGACGTCATGAAGCAGGAGACGCTGGCGTGGACACTGCGCTACAAGCTGGGACTCACCGGCACCAAGCTGGGCTGCGACCGCGCCGAGTGCGGGGCCTGCACCGTGCTGATCGACGAGGTGCCACATTACTCGTGTTCCGTGCTTACTCATACCGTGCGGAACAGGAAGGTCCAGACCATTGAAGGACTGGCCAGCGCCGATGGCAAGCTGCATCCCGTGCAGCAGGGCGTGATCGATGAGCAGGGATTCCAGTGCGCATTCTGCATGTCCGGCTTCATCATGGCGACTGTCGGCTACCTGAAAACTAATCCCAGTCCTACCCGGTCGGAACTGGCACACGGCATTTCCGGAAACCTGTGCCGCTGCCAGGACTATGACAAGATCCTTAGCGCCATGATGAAAGGCGCAGAGAACATGAGGAAGGTGACCCATGTCTAGCCCGGAGACCAAGCCTGCTCAACAAAAATTTGGAGCCAAATACAAGCTTATTGGCAAGGATTACGCCACCCCCGATCTCTACGCAAAAGTTACCGGAAAATCGAAATACGCGGAAGACTACCGCGCCGACGGCATGCTGTTCTGTAAGCTGCTGCTCAGCCCGGTGGCGCATGGACGCGTCAAACATCTCGATTTGAGCAAAGCGCTGGCTATGCCCGGGGTCAAGGCGATTCTTACGCAGGACGATCTTCCCGCGCCCGCCGACAGCGTGACCGACCTTGGAGTCGTGATCAAGGCCAACCGGCAAGGCGAAAAAGCCCTCACCATGGAACCCACGTATCAGGGCGAGCCCATTCTTGCCGTGGCCGCGGTGGACGAACTGACGGCCGCAGAGGCCATCGAGAACATTGACATCGAATTTGAACATCTTCCGTTCGTCGTCGATCCGCTCGACAGCCTCCGCCCCAATGGGCCAAACGCACGCACCGAGGGCAACGTCTGGGTAAGGGAGCCGGTGCCTCCGGCCAAGCCGGGCGAGAAACCGCCCAGCCCGCCGCCCCAGATTGGAGTACTTAAATGGACTGACGCTGACTTCGCCGAGTTGAAGCAGGGCCGAATGCCCATGGGCAAGCCAGAGGACGAGTGGTCTTACGGCGATGTGGAGGCGGGCCTCAAGGACGCCGCGCTGGTTCTGGATGAAACCTTCTCCACCCCGGACAGCAGCCATCAGACGCTCGAGCCGCGCACTGCTTTGTCTTATTGGCAGAACGGCAAAGTCTTCGTTCACATGGGGACGCAAAGCACGGTGCAGACTCTGGCCGGGCTGGGACGCTGGTTGAATATGGATCCCAACCAGATTGTGCTCATCAGCGAATACACGGGCGGCGGCTTCGGCAGCAAAGCCACTGGCTACATCTTCGCGATTATTCCGGCGTTGCTGTCGAAGAAAGCGAATGCGCCGGTGATGATGCGCATCAGCCGCGAAGAAGAACATTTCATCGGGCGGGCGCGGCCCGGCTTCCAGGCCCGGATGCAGGTCGGCTTTGCCAAAGACGGCAGGATCACCGCGGTGGACATGTACGCCATCTGCAACAACGGTCCCTACGACGCCGTGGGCGACGCGAATGCGTCGGGGAGAATCGTTTCCCTGTTGTATCAGCCGCCGGCGATGCGCTGGCGCGGCGTCACCGTGCTAACCAACACTCCGCCCCGGGGACCGCAGAGCGCGCCCGGAGGCATGCAGGGCATCGTCATCATGGAGCCGATTCTGGCCAAGGCGGCGCGTCAGCTGTCGCTCGATCAGGTGGAAATTCGAAAGATCAATGCACCGGAAGGTAAAGCGCCCTTCGGGCCGGAGATGCACGGCAAGCGTGGCCACGCGACCAGCGCCTTTCTCAAGGAAGCGTTCGATCGCGGGGCGGAACAGTTCAAGTGGAAAGAACGGATTGCGCGCCCCAAGCGGAGCGGCACCAAGGTGCGGGGGATAGGCGTATCGTCGAGCGCGTTCTTCGCCGGTTCCATCGGATACGACGGGCTCATCGTTATCCGGCCTGATGGACGGATCGCGATCCAGTCCGGAATTGGCAACCTGGGCACGGAGTCCATCAGCGATGTTCACCGTGTTGTGGCCGAGGTCCTGGGTGTGCCGTGGGAGAAGTGCGATGTCATCTGGGGCAATACCTCACAGAACCTGCCCTGGACCTGCGTCTCCGGAGGCAGCCAGACGACCCACGCGATGACGCGCGCGGCGCATGCGGTAGGGATGGATGCCCGGACTAAGCTGCAGGAAATCGCCGCCAAGACTTACGGCGGCAAACCGGAGCAGTACGAAGTAGCCAACGAACGTGTCTTTCACAAAGGCGGCGGCAAAAGCATGACCCTGGCGCAGGCGGCGCAGCGGGCCATCCAACTAGGCGGCATCTACGACGGCCACGAAGCGCCCGAAGATGTAAACAAATACACCAAGGCCTCCATCGCGGGCCTGGCGGGACAGGGCCTGGTGGCGGCGGCCAAGGACAAGTATCCGCATGATGGCCAGTCATTTTCCTACGTGGCCAGCTTCGCGGAAGTGGAAGTCGATACCGAAACCGGCAAGTACTACATCACGGATTTTCTCGCGGTAGCCGACGTGGGCACGGTGATCCATCCCAAAGCGCTGTCCGGGCAGGTGCTCGGGCGCTCGATCCTGGGCATCGGCCACGCCATCGGGCAGAAGTGGGTGTTCGATCCGCAGTATGGCCACACGGTTTCGCGGCGCTTCCACCACACCAAGCCGCCTACCATCCTCGATGTACCGGTGGACATGCAGTGGGCGGCGCTGGATATTCCCGATCCGGAAACGCCGGTGGGCGCGCGCGGCATCGGCGAACCCCCGGTGGGCGGCGGGTGCGGCGCTATCCTGAACGCTCTCTCGGATGCGCTGGGCGATGAAATCTATCGCCGCGCGCCGGTCAACCTGGACACGATTCTGACCTCGCTCGAAGCCGGGCGGCCCATGCAAGATCCCTTGACCGCATTCATTTAGAGGGCTCTGAGCACAAAGATTTGGAACGGAGAGAATCATGGCTGTAATACGAGACATCATGCCGGCGTTCCAGTTGTATCAGCCAACATCCATAGCCGATGCTCAAACGCTTCTCCAACAGCA
This sequence comes from Terriglobia bacterium, assembly GCA_963803605.1. Lineage (GTDB taxonomy): Bacteria > Acidobacteriota > Terriglobia > Terriglobales > Acidobacteriaceae > JAIQFF01. Next base: position 254,622 of record CAWDNG010000009.1, on the reverse strand, counting down.
CGGAGGAGATGCCTGGGTGATGGCGGGCGGGCTCGACAGTTTCGACTGGCTCAAAGATCGCATCAAGAAACCGAAGGTGCTGGTCGATCTGAGCGGCGTCGAGGAACTCAGGGGCGTACGCACGACCGCTGACGGAATCGAAATCGGCGCCATGACGACGCTCACGGAAGTTGTGCAACACCCCGTCGTCAAAGAAAAATACGGGCTACTGGCGCAGGCTGCGGAACTGGTGGCATCGCCGCAGATTCGCAACCAGGGCACGCTTGGCGGTAACCTGTCGCAGGACGCGCGTTGCTGGTACTACCGCGCGGGCTGGCCCTGCTATCGCGCCGGCGGCAACATCTGCTACGCCGACACTCCGGTGGGAAGAAATCGCGAGCACGCCATTCTGCACGCCGAGCGCTGCGTGGCGGTGAATCCGTCCGATTCGGCTCCAGCGTTAATTGCGCTCGACGCCAGGTTTGTCATTCGCACTTCCAAAGGCGAGCGCGTAGTCAATGCCGAAGACTATTTCCTGGGGCCCGATATCGACATCACGCACATGAATATTCTCGAGCCCGGACATTTGCTGACCGCGATTCGTATTCCTTCCACCTGGGCCGGAGCTCAGTTCTATTTTGAGAAAGTGAGAGACCGGAATGTTTGGGACTTCCCTCTCCTGAACGTGGCTTCGGCCATGAGGTTGTCGGGAGACACGATTCAGAACATGCGCATTGCGGTGAACGGCGCCGCCGCCCGGCCGCTGCGGTTGAGGGCGGTGGAAGACTCAGTGCGCGGCAAGCAGCGCAGCGCGGCAACCGGCGAGATGGCAGGAAAACTGGCGGTACAGGGAGCGGTCCCGCTGCAGTTCAACGCCTACAAAATCCCGCTCATGCGGAACCTGGTGAAACGGTCCATCAGCGGCGTGCAGGAGGCAACATGGGCATCATAGAGTGGGCCACCAGTCCGTTGGGGCAGAACGTTCCCATCCATATCGCGTGGTTTCTGATTTGGGTTGCGCTCATTGCCGGAATGCTCTTCCTTGTCGTGCATGCGATTTACATCCGCTACTTCGCCAAGGAGAAAGAATTTGTGGCGGATGCTTCCCCGAAGGTTGCCTCCCAGTTGCCCGCCCGCATTCCCCGGCATTCGCTGGCGGCGCGGCTGTTTCACTGGATCATGGCGGCATCGATGTTCGTTCTTCTGTTTACCGCTTTCCTGCCCAAGGTGGGCGTGCGCTTCGACTGGGTGACGTACCACTGGATTGCGGGCACCGTGCTTACCATTTCCATTATCTTTCACATCATCCACGCGTCCTTTTATCTAGACTTCTGGTCGATCTGGCCCGACCGTGCGGATCTCGAAGACGCATGGAAACGGTTTCAGCGCTTCATGGGAAGGTCTTCAGCTATGCCGCGCAAGTTCGCCAAATATCCCCTGGAGAACAAGCTGTACCACGGCGCGATTATCGTGACAGGTATGTCTGTGATTCTGACCGGCGTGTTCATGATGTCCCGCGTGCGCACCATTTTCTTTCCCCGCAATCCTTATCTATTCAGCGACATGACCTGGGGCCTGATGTATGTGCTGCACGGGCTGGCCGGCGTCGGATTGATCACGCTGGTGATCGTGCACGTGTACTTCGCCATCCGACCGGAGAAGCTGCCTATTACCGCGTCGATGATCGTGGGCACCATGAGCCGGGAGTTTTATCTGAAAGAGCACGATCCAAAACGTTGGCTGGTCGAGGCGTCGCCCAACGCGCCTCGAGGGATGGCCGATGGCGACTGATTTTCTCGAGCGCTGCGATGCCATCGAAGAATGCTATGAGTTCATGCTGGCATACGCCGGCCAGGGTCTGCCCACGGAGCAAGGTAGCCAGTCCGGAGGACGGGTCCGCGAATTCCTGCAGAGCGCGGGCAGCGCCTTGAACGGATTGGCGGTGAGCTGTTCGCGTGCGATAGCGGAATCAGGACTCGAACCCGTCGCCAAGTATCAGGCTTTTATTTCGGTCCTTGACCGGGATGCGCAGGATTCGCTGGCCGCTCTCGAACTGGTGCAGGCCCAGCCTGCCATCAGCTCCCAGTTGATCGACAATCTGAACGCCTCAGTCCATCTCCGCGCGCTGCTGACCGACCTGTTCCTGGTGGGAGAGATCCTGAGAAGTCAAAACAAAGCGGTAGTAAGTTCTGCGGAGTAGGCCCCTGTCATCCTGAGCGGAGCGAGATGTTTCGCGTGCGAAACATCCCGCGGAGTCGAAGGACCCCTATAAACAAAACAGAAGACCCGAGACTCGATAGGGTCCTTTTTCGCTCTCCCCTCGCCAGCGCGGAGGTTCACTTCCAGACTTTTTCTACCACCTGGGTAGCAATCACTGCCAGCACAGCGCATACCGCGCCCACAATAATTTCCGGTTTGTGATCTTCCAGCCACCGCCCCACGCCAACTCTTTGTGGGTACCGCAGGTAAACAATGCTGTGCGAACTGACAAAATAGTACACGATAGCAACGGCCAGCAAAAAACCGGTCGCGATGTCAGGCAATCTGAAAATTGAAATGGGCCTGGCGACATGTGGAGCGAATATCCAGACTGCAACCGCCACCAGCCATAGGGCCGCAAATACCCACGAAGCTGTCGAACGTACGAAAGACTTCAGCCGCAGCCTTCTCTTCTCAAAGATTGCAGCGACATTCACATACTTTGACCAGGCCGGCAACTGGTCGCCAAGTTCATGGATGTGTATGCGCGTCGCGGAGGGCGAGAGTTCAAGAGTCTGGTGCTTTCCCGGAGAGGAGATATTCAGCACGAAACGGGTGGTGCGTCCCCGCAGGTCTTTCAGGTCGTCCAGCGTGTCACACTTCGATTTGCCCACCACGAAGCTGGCCTGGCAGTCCTCGCTGGAATCGGTAAGGATCTGCAAGATCTCGTTTATGTCATCGAGATAGAGCTTGGCCGGTGGGAGCTCGGTTGGGATGGAGTCCGGGAATGGTTTTATCGCCAAGTGAATTCCTTCCTGTAAAACCCTGCGTGCAGGGCTGGCTGTATCGACATTGAAACTCTCCTGCCCTGCTATGCGAGCGCTCCGCTCGGCCTTAACTTGCGGCTCGGCCGCCTTGGGGGTCAACATGCGCCCCCGGCTTCCGAGCATAGACGATCCGGTGCAGTTCTGTCAGCGTGATCAACGCATCGTTGAGGGCGATTCGCTCCGACGTGTCCCTCCCGCCCTCGCTGGGCTGCTTCATCAAAACGTCAAGCCGTTCGTTGATGGCCTGCCGGGCATGTTCGATGCGCTTTCGGAGCTTAACCCGGTTGGGCTCAAACAAAGCCACATCGAAGAGGTCGCGCCAGTCTCCCGTCTCGTTTGCCGTCATGATGGCCTCCTCCGTATGAACCCGGGTATCCTTGCGGACTTTAGGTCCAATTGTCAAATTGATTGTTGGCTTTCACGGCAAGCGACCACTGCGACGTCCCGGCGTTGTTGGTCGAAGGTCTGGTTTTTGATCCGGCGGTGATGGACGACAACAGTGAGAGGAAAGTTCCAATGGCTGTCAACAAACGAAGCATTGCTTATCTCCGGGGAAGGGCTGGTGACAATCCTAGCGATCACTCTCCCCAGGAGCAAAACACCAAGGTCGTCCGAAGACACTGTCCGAGAGGACAATTTTATCTGGGAAGTTCATGGTTACCCCTCCCTGGAACGCCGCGTACCTGATCGCCGGGCTTCGGTTTGCGCCGAGTCCAGACGAGCCGCAAGCGTGTCAAAAGTACCGGTGGGCCCCTTCCAGTGCAGCTGATCCACGTTCTCAAAAAGTGCGATGTCAGTGCGGAGCGTGGCCAGCGTGCGAAAGAGTAAAGCGCGCTCGCGCTCCCGCGAGAGCGTGGCGGCGAGAGCACTCGCGCTGGTGACGTTTACGCGCCACTCCCGAACGTCTGACGGAATCGATTCCAGATGAACGAACTTGGCCAGGACCGCCGCCGACGACTTCGCGCCCCAGCCCGGAAGTCCGGGATAGCCGTCGGCGGAATCGCCCACCAGGGCCAGATAATCGGGAATCGATTCCGGCGAGACACCGAATTTCTTGATCACACCCGACTCGTCCATGGTGACGCGAGTGCGGCGATTGAGTTGGACGATGCGGGTACCGCGCACGCACTGGGCCAAGTCCTTGTCGGGCGTACAGATGATCACACGTTCTACACGCGCATCGTTGGCGGCCGCAACGGCTGCGGCAGCGAGGGCATCATCCGCTTCAAACTCAACCATGGGCCAGACCACGACGCCGGCCGCCAAGAGGACATCTTCAAGCAACGGAAATTGCGCCAACAGTTCGGGTTCAACGCCTTCGCTGGTCTTGTAGTCCGGCCACAGGTCATTGCGAAACGATTCGATAACATGATCGGTCGCGACCGCGATGTGCGTAGCGCCGCCTTTGATCATGCCCAGCACCGACCCGAGGACGCCCCGGACCGCGGCTACTTCCCTACCATCACGGTCCCGCGCGGAGGGCAGAGCGTAGTAGTGCCGGAACAGTTCGTACGTGCCGTCAACCAGATAAATGTCCAGGACGCAACTCCAGTAGGGCAGCGTGCTCCATCAACCGCCAAATCCACGCGAAGCAATTAATCGCCGTCTCTTTCGCTGTGCAATGAGGTGCGGGCCGCGCCGCGCGGCCCTCCCCTCTAATGCTGCTTTCGTCAGCCTGTGCTCGCGCCAGGCGCTGGCCCATGAATGCTTCATGCAGCGCTGGTCTGGGTGGCCACCTTACGATCGAGAAACTCTCGAATCGCCTGGGCAATCTCCACATGATGCGTTTCCAGCGCGAAATGACCGGTGTCATAGAAGTGTACTTCAGACTTCGGGTTGTCGCGTTTGAACGCCTCGGCCCCAGGCGGCAGAAAGAACGGATCGTTCTTGCCCCAGACCGCGAGCAGTGGCGGCCGGCTGGTGCGGAAGTACTCCTGGAACTTGGGATAGAGCGCGACGTTGCTGGCATAGTCCAAAAACAGGTCCAACTGGATCTCATCATTGCCGGGCCGGGCCAGCAGAGCGGAGTCAAGCTGGTACGCTTCCGGCGCCACCAGTGTCTCGTCCTTGACCCCATAAAGGTATTGTGACTTGGTTGCCTCGGGCGTTAGAAAATCACGCAGCGCAGCCCGATTCTCAGCCGTAGGCTCTCTCCAATACTTCTGGATCGGGTTCCAGCCTTGACTCAGGCCTTCTTCGTAGGCATTGCCGTTCTGCGAGATGATGGCGGTGATCCGGTGCGGGTTCGCTAACGCCAGGCGGAACCCAACCGGCGCGCCGTAGTCGAAGACATAGATCGCGTAGCGCTCGAGACCGAGGACCTGCGTGAACCTGTCAATGACCTTGGCCAGCTGCTCGAAGGTGTATCCGAACCGCTCGCGATCCGGCGCATCCGAGAAACCGAAGGCCGGGAGGTCGGGCGCGACCACATGATAGCGGTCGGCCAGTGCCGGAATGAGATTGCGGAACATGTGCGACGAAGTGGGAAATCCGTGCAACAGAAGAATGGTGGGAGAAGTTTTCGGACCGGCTTCGCGGTAGAAGATCCTGGAGCCGTCGACGATGGCGTGGTGATAACTGGTCATAGCGTGTCTCCTCGTAGAATTTGATTCGGGAACCCCTGATGCGGGTGCCGTGTCAGCTAGCGTCTTGCGCCTTCACATCATCAGATGCACTAACCGTTAATTAGATACATTATCGGTGTTACTATCTATTGAGGTGAATATATGAGCCCAGGTAAGGCAATCCCCCAATCCGACTGGAGGGACGGGTTCCTCTTTGTCGGAAATCATTTGGCTTTGGATTTCCTGAACACTCGCCCGGTTCAGGGTGGCGAGCTTGTGGAGTTGCTCCCCGATTTCAGCGCTCTCCTGCGCTGGTTTCAGGCGGCCAAGCTAAATCGTCCTCACGACCTGACGAATCTTCAGCAACGGTGGGGAAAATCAGCCCGATCGCAGCGCACCGTGAAGGCTGTGCGTGAACTGCGGGAAAAACTGAGGTCGGAAATTCTAGCCTGGGAACGTGGGGATGCGCTGCACCTCTCTATGGTGACTGAGCTGAATCGATTGATGGTGCTCCATCCCATGCTCACCCGGCTGAAGCCTGCGGGAGCAGCGGCCTCGACGGAGTTGTGGTTCGAAACCCGTCAACCCGAAGACCTGCTTGCTCCCCTGGCCCACAGCGTGGCGACATTGTTGACCGGGGTGGACCGCACCCGCGTCCGCAAGTGTGGACAGTGCGTGCTGCACTTCCTCGACACCAGCAGGAAGGGGACGCGTCGCTGGTGCAGCATGCAATTGTGTGGAAATCGGCTCAAAGTCGCAGCCTACGCAGCGCGCAAACGGCTGCACGCTCACGGACGGTACGTGGAACCGGGAAGGACGCGGCGAGAATCTGGGATGTAGAGTCGCTGGAAGACGCCGTCGCGCAGAAAATATCCGTAGGCGGGAGAGAGAGGTCGTACCAACGTATCCGCCGTTCACCCTCCAAATTAGCTGCCTTGCTTCAGCGTCAGATCTCCCGCTCCCACGTGGACATGAAGGCGATATTTGCCGGGTCCCTGCTTCTGGAAGGAGCGGAACAGTCCTCCTTTTGAAACAGCAAAAGGCTCCGCATCCAGCTCGCCTGAATAAACGGAGGCGTCCACGTGAGCGTATTCATCGGCCTTGCCGACTGCAACCGTCAGATCGCCGAACGAGAGTTCCACATCCTTGTCACCCGTGATGCCCGCAACTTGGACCTCACCCGCCGCGACCCGCAGACGGAGACTGCAGTTTTTCGGAACCGCAACCTCAATTTCGAACTGATTGCGAGGTCCTCCACCGATATGCAGTTCGCCAATATCTCCGACAGTTTTCAAACTCACACGAACGTCTTTGTGCTGGCCCGCATTCTTGCCGCTGTAGCGAACCTGAATCTTGTCGGCGTCGCTGCCCACGACTTTGACCACTCCAGACCGAACGTGCATTCGTATTTGTCCGCCCGAAGGAAAATCCGCCTCGAAGTGGTCTTGCCCCACTTCCACCGTCTTCACCGGTTCTTGTGCAACCGCGTTGAGCGCCAAAAAGGACGAGAGACAGAATGCGAGAACCAGAAGTTTCATGGAAGTCACCCGGCGATGCGTGCGTGAATGAATACGAGGGAATGGTGCCGGAGGTTCCCCTTTTCGAGACTGTGTGCTCGATGCGGCATACTCGTCAAGGCTCAGCCAGACCGCCGCACACCCAGGTATCTGCTGCGCTAACCCATGCATTTTGATAGAGATGGGGAATCCGGTCGAAGGCGAACGCGATTCCGTTGTGAAGGCGAACACCATTCCGTTCCGAAGGCGAACACTTTCTGCCCTCTAGCGGAATGGTGTTCGGCTTGGAGCGGAATGTTTTCCACAGGCGAACCGCAGAAGGAGGTAGCCACGCAGGACAATTACCCGGCATTGAAACTCCATGCATAAGGAGAACAGGGTGCCGGCCAGGAGATCGTCCATGCGAAAAGTCAAAGAGGTCCTGCGGTTAACGTTCGAATTGGGGTTCGGGCAGCGGCAGACTACACGCAGTTGCGGAATGGGGCTGAGCACGGTCCCTGAGTATCTGGAACGGGCCGCAGCGGCGGGTCTGGGATGGCCCTTGCCGCAAGGGCTGGGTGAGGAAGAACTGGAAGCCAAGCTGTTTGGGCAGCAACCGGTTCCGACCCTAGCGGTGAGGCAGCGGCCGCAACCGGACTGGAAAACCATTCATGAGCAACTGCAACAGCATCGCAGCGGTACCCGCGACGTACGCTTCACCTTTGCCATCAACCGCAATGCCTTGATCAAAACTGGTAAAGCATACCCGTACGTCATCGATCAATGTAGAGTAAGCCAATGTTGATCCACCAGTATTCAGCTTTACGATCCAGTTACAGAATTGGTGAGGCGCGGCTGTGTTCGTGTTCAGGCACTTCGTCCTTCAAGCGCCTGGGGTGCCCGTATAATCAGTGTCCACGAGGCCTCCCGTGACGTAAGCGTTTCCGTCATTGTCCACGGCAATCGCGAGCGGATCTAACTCGTTGAGAAACGTTGAGTACACGAGGAAGCGGCCATCCCTACTCAGTTTCGCAACGAATGTAGTGATGTAGCTGCAAGTGCCATTGCTGCACACCTGCCTTGGCGTACGACGAAACGCGCCCGCCGTGGTAGGGAAATCGCTGGCCGATGTAATTCCGGTGACGTACATATAACCTTTGGAGTCGACTGCCAGGCCCACAGTGGCAGTGTTCAAACTGCCACTCAGGTAAGTGGCGAAATCAACTCTCGGCCGCGTCGCTGTCGTCTGTGCGTTTGCTGGCATGATCATCAGCCAAAGCGACATCGATGGTACTAGATTTCTGATCCCATATAGCATTGTGCACCTCTTGTTTTTCTCACCAGAGACTCCGCTATTGAGCGGCAACGTCGTGCCTACGAAGCGCCGCAATACGCCACCCACCCGCGTTTCGTCATGCCACATCCTGACGCTGCCTGGATTGGAGTGCTGTTCTTAATTGACCACAGCTGCGCAGGAATTTAGCTCCGGCCATCCATACCGGCTCGGCCTCATCGTCCGCATGCTTCGGGAATGCTCGAACAACTGCTGACAGTTCGCGATCGATCATGTGAGGGCGCCGTGACCGGTCCGTCCTGCCATTAGGAGACCAATCCACGCTGAGATTGCGACGACCTAATGTGCTAGCTCAACGCGAAAATCGTAATGCTTTTCGCTTCCTGATCCCGGAAGCGGCGCCGAGACAAGAAAAGAGTACACATCGGATTCCATTCCCTGCGCTGGTAAGTCGAACACCAACCGAGTGTCGCCAGAAGATGAAACGAGCGGTAGCAGCCGGGCTGACCATATCGGGCCATTCCCAGCTTTGGTTTCAAGATGCACATTGAAGGGACCCGGGCTATGGCCTTGCAGAGCAATGTCCACTATGATCCGCCGTGTGGAAGGCTTGATCTCAATGTGAGGAATCTGCGAGTCATCACCACGAGAGCGATCCGCAACCAACGTTAAGGGTATTAACGATGACTTCAATATCGGGGCTTCTTTTACCAAACTTGCTGAATGCTCTCGCTCTTGCGCGAGTCGGGACTCAAGGCCCGCTTCTTTCTTTTGAAGGGTAGATATGTAAAGCAGACTCCCGATGCCCAGTACAACGAATGCGGCGAGTTGCCCATAGGTTTTGAAATGGGTCCACCAAGGAATAGGTGCTCTATGCTCAGAGCTCTCCCAGACAACATTCGCGTAAGCCGAAGGCCGTGTATCTGATATTGTCCCGATTAACTGATGCGGCTCTTCGAAATGATTTCTTAACAACCTAGCGAATCGTAACTTGTCCTTGCGCTCAGGTGGCCGCAGAAAATATGTACTAACAGCATTCTTGTCTGCGGAATCTAGCGTTCCATCCAGAAAATCCTCTATGATCTCTTCTTCGATAGATTCAACCATCTCAGATAGTTCATCATTAGCAAAAATATCATGACTCAACCGCTCTTCACGCTCCTTCTCGTTATCGAGTCTGCCCAGTAAGTACTCCCGAATCAGACTACGATCGGGTAAATTGCTTTTCATGGCCCTACCTCAGAAAAGTATCAATTTAATAATCGTTTCGTACACTCAACAACACAGATACGCAGTTCCTTTCGGATTCTGCACACTCGGATGCGCAACGCATTCATCCCTCCAGCGCCATCTGCTAGTCCCCGCCTGACTGGAATCTTGTCGCACCCGTGCTGGCCGTGATAACGGGTTACGACGTCGCGGTCTCCGGGCGATAATCGAGCCAGGCAACGATCTAGACACTGTAGTTCCAGTTCGTACGCTCTTGGGTCCTGATGCTCCGGAGACGCGACATCAACCTCCAAAGGGACGAATTTCCGCTCACGCGTGTCCTCGTGCCACACATTTCTTGCTACTCCATAACAATAGGCAAGCGGGTTTTGATACTCCTCGCATGATTCAACCTTTGCAACCACAATGTCCACTGTTTTATCGAATAGATCATCGGCGTCCGTACAACCTTTATGAATGAAGAACCTGATCAACTTTGTCCTGATCCGCTGGTACTCTCGCACAGCTAACTCATCGTCTTCAGACAGCCAGCGAAGAAACTTTCCGAATGCTTCCGGCGTGAGCGTCCTTTTCTCTCCCCTTTGCGGTGCCATAGCGACCTACGAAAATGCAGCCAGATGAAGTGGGTCCTTACTATCTGTAATCTCCCTGCAATACAAAAGCTGCCCAGTAGTACGGATTGGCCCAGTGTTCGTCCTGCACCATCTCGAGTTGTGCCCCGCGCAAGGCTGAACTTGGGCTTTCGCCTTTCTTTATTCGTGCATAGAGGCGAGACATAAGTGTAGCGGTCGCATCGTCATTCACCTTCCACAAGCTTGCAATGACACTTTTGGCTCCCGCATACAGGAAACCACGCGGCAAACCTATGATCCCTTCTGACTCCAGGTCCCTGCCCAATGCCGAGTCACAGGAACTGAGAACCACGAGATCGGCCGAAAGCTTCAATTTGTAAATGTCGCCCAGGCGCAAATAGCCATCTTGCCTTTTGCCCCTCCTATCTACCAATGACAGAATGAGCCCGGACATTTCTGGGTGCCGTGGCGTCAAGCATTCCTTCCGGTCAACGACAACTAGATTTCCCGATGTTGTTTGAGAGATACCAGCAGCAGTCGGGGCTGTGGGAAAAGTGGGAATCCCGCGGGTTTTGCGGGATTTCCAAGGGCGGTGGGAAGGGAGGAAAACCTGCTTTTGGTTTTCCTCGCTTTCCACCGCCCGGCTTTTTCCACAGCCCGTTGGCCGCCGCGTTTTTGTTGTTAAAGAAATCATCGATGTTCACTTTCCTTCTGCGGACTCCAAACCAGCATCCCGATTCTTCTTGGCTTGTTCCATGCGGTAACTCGGGATGTTCAGTTCCAGGATTACGCAATGATGGACGAGACGATCGATTGCGGCCGCGGTGGTCATCGCGTCTTTGAAAATGCCTTCCCATTTCGAAAATGGCAGGTTGCTCGTCAACAAAACGCTGCCGCGTTCATAACGCTCCGCCAATAATGTGAACACGACCTCCATCTCCTCTCGACTTTGCTGCACGTACCCCATCTCGTCGATGATGAGACCGTCGTACTTCGCCAGCTTCTTAATTTCCTTGCCTAACCGCAGATCCCGCTTCGCGGCCAGCAGATCTTGCACCAGCAGCGGACAGGTAGCGTACTTGATCTTTCTCCCGCGCGTGGCGATCAACTCTTGCGCAATGGCACACAGAAGATGGCTCTTCCCCGCGCCAGGATTCCCGAAGATCAGTAAATTCTCTTTGCGGTCCAGGAACCCTCCCTCCAACAGCACCTTCATCTGTCGACTCACCTTCACCGGCAAACGCTTGCCGTCGAAGTTTGCCAGGGACTTCTCCAGAGGTAGACCGGATTCCTTGAGTAGCTTTCCGATCCGCTTCCGCCGCCGCTCTTCACACTCTCGCTGCGCCAGCTCCAACAGGTACTGCTCATAACTGAGCGTTTCCTTTTCCGCGCGCCGCGCCGTTTCCTCAAAGCACCCCCGCATCGCCGGCAGATGCAACTCTTTCAGATTTTCCACCAGCGTGGTTCTCACTTGGCCCATCTCCCCATTCATTGCAGCACCTCTCCACTCCCACAGAGTTCATCAAACAACCGCAGGTCCACGCTGGCTACTTCGACCTCGCGAATGCTCCCCTTTCGCTCCGCCACCCTGAACTGCTCGCGCACCGCCTCCGCCCTCACCCATCCTTCGCCTTTTTCCAGCAGCCCGCGCAGCGCCTCATCTACTTTCGCCTCGCTCTCCTTCGCCGCCAGTTCCAGGATCGCCAGATATTCCTTGCTCCCCCGCGAACCCAACCGCTCCTTCAGTTCATCAAACGCCATGCGAAATCGGCTCGTGGGAAACAAGTCGTCCCGGTAGCGATAGTTCTCCAAGGCCCCCGGCTTTCTCACCAGCCAGTCGATGATGTGGCGATAGTCCACCCGGTGTCTCCTCCGCCCACGCAATCGCGGCATCTCTTCCACCTTCTTCTGCCCGTACCAGATCTCCACCCGCTCCATGTACAACCGCACTTCGACCGGCTCGCCGATCAGCCGGCTGGGCACCGAGTACACATTTCGGTCCGTATAGATCAGACTCCCCGAGTCCACCTTCACCCGCTCCCGCTTGCACGATTCCAAGCGTCGTTCCGGCAACTCCTTCATCACCGCGATTTCTTCTGCCAAGCGCGCTTTCCGTCCGGCATTCAAGCGCGCCAACAATCCCGCTACGAACTCCTGGTAGTCCGCGACACTGACAAAGTCCTTGCTCCCGCGCAGCATCAACTCCTGCGCCAGAGCCCGTTTCAAACGATGATGTCGTTGTTCCACATCTCCGTTCTCATGCCCTTGCCCCGCCTGGATCTTCTCTCCCTCCACCCCGTAATAGCGCAGCAGCCCAGCGTACCGTTCGGTGAACTCCGCCGGTGTGCTCATGTTGTTTACCGCCGTCGACAGTCGATCGGTTCGGTGCCGCTGCGGCACTTTCCCCAGTTCCCAAACTGCGTTTTGAAAACCCTCACACAAACTTTCAAAGCTCTCCGAAAAACACACCGTGGCCGACTCCCAGTTCGAATACGTCAGCACCAGGTGATAGATCAGGTGCGGAAAACTCTGCCCCTGGATCGTGATCCCCAGCTCACTCATGTGCGTGAAGTCACTTGCACTCAGCCTCCCGGGGTGATGTCGCTGCGCGAAGAACACTTCCTTCACCGGTCCTTCCGTCGCGCGCCACACTTTCACTCGTCGCTGCAACGTGCGCAGTTGCCCATCCGCAAATCGCCCGGCATAACGCCGCTGCAGATACTCAAAGATCGTTTTCGCTTCCAGCCCTGGGTTCACCTCCAGCAGGCTCTGCACTTCTTCCCAGACCTCCTGAAAGCAATCCTCTCGTGTCCGCCATCGCGGTCCAGGCGTCAATTCGCTCGGTACTCGCCCCAGCCGGCGATACTTGCGCGCCGTCTTTGCGTCCATACCCGCTTTGGCCGCCGCAGTTTCCAGATTCGTTTCCACTTTCCCCAAGGCAAACAACCTCCTCACCTGCTTGTCTGTCACCAAATTGTGAGTGCCGCCAAGAACCCAAAACCAGAGCTTGGCTATTGTCGCTGATCGGGAATTCTAATTGTCGTCGCTCGGGAGGTATGATTGTCGCCCATCAGTGCCGAGCGTCGACCACCCCGTGTGTTGCGAAGTGTACCAGACGAAAACGTGTGAGCCCATCCGCGAGTACGTTAGCGCGGCTAGCGTCAAAGTCCAGCGCAACATGCACAGCTTGAGGATCTGGGGAACGTAGCACTTTTTCAATTGCCTCAGCCTCGTCACGTGAAGCCGGCAGTCTGGCAATGTACTGAGATCCTCCGACGTCGCGGATAGCCCGGGTCAAACTGGCGGGGCGATCTTCATAGCTCCTCTTAGCGCCTGCACGACGCGTTGACACTCGCTCGTCATCTGGTTCAAAAACCGGATCGGCGAAAATCGCGGCGGCGGCCGTAGGTGGAGCTCGCTTGCCAGTTGCTTTCCGCAAAACCCCGAGTACAGAAACGGAAGGCAGTACGTCGATTTCAAAATGTTTGACCAGAAGTTCCTTGCCTGCACCTGAGCCAGGAAGTAGAAGGGCAGCAAACGGGATGTATTGGAGAGATTCGTCCGGCACAATGAGGAGGCGTTTTAGCCCTGAAAGAGGAAGTGGCTCAAGAAGCAATCGTGATAGTTGCTGCGCATTCAGGCGATATGCCTGATCTGCATTACGCACTCTCGCCTGGTAGTCGACCGCACTTTCTCCATTCCTTAACTGTGCAGGAATGAGCGCCTTTCGAAAAGCATCTACCGATTGCCTGATTTGCGCTGACTTCGGCAGTTCGTGGGACGTTATCTGGTGTGGGCCTACAACCCATACATAACTCTTTTCATCACCGAGCGCGTATTCAAGCAGAGCCGTGTCTTCGTTTCCAATCTCCGCCTGTACCTCCTCCAGCGTGAGAGTCGGCGCCACTGACGGAGCTTCTTGTTTTGCATCGATGGCACGAACCTCGGTGGCGTCAACGGCCTCCAATTGCCTTTGCAGAAGCTCATCGCAGGGGGCGTCTTGATCAGATGTGGTCAGCAAATCCAGGAGGGACCGTACCTTGCTTCTTTCAGAAGCCTCAAAGGCCTTCTTCGCAAAGCCGAGTTCTGGGTCGCGTTGATGCAGCAACATCAGTACTTGTACATACAGAGCGTAGTAGCGGTGGACAGAGGCGAAGTACAAAGCGCGTGTGTCAAAATGCGAAATACTAATCCTCTGGTTCTCGACTATGTCAATTGTCTTCTCAATTGCTAACCGGGAGTCCTCCAGCCGGCTTAATCGCCGATAAATCCAGGACAACTCGTACTGTATCTTGGCCATCTCTTCAATCTGGCCTGTCTTTCCGTTCAGGGCGTCGGCCCGCTCGAGTGAAGCAATGGCATCTAGGTATTTCCCTTGACTTGTCTGTAGGTGACCCATGCGGATCAGAGTGTCGATCTCACCGTAGATGTGATCCACCGCACGGTAGGCTTTGAGCGAACGGCGATAAAAAGTTTCGGCTTGGGCAAACCTGCTTTCTGCTTCGTAAGCAGTCGCAATGTGCGCAAAGGCTGATGCCACCACCACAGGATCGTTTGCCCTACGTCCGAGGCGCAAGTCTGCCTGATAGAGAGGCAGCAGTCGTTTGTAGTTCTTTGCGACTGCCAAGGCTTCGCCCATCCCGCTAATTGAATCGTGTTCTCCCAGCAAATCCTGGACAGCCGCAAAGACAGCCCTGGCGGCCTGGTAATATCCTACGGATTTCTGCCAATCGCCTGTTGCGCGGTTTACGTATCCCAACCCATTCAGCACACTCGCTTCGTCATCTCGATCACCTATGTCCCGGAACAGCGGTCGGGCTATAGCGTAATTGCAATGCGCGGTTTCAAATTCGCCCCTAAGGACAGCGAAGATTCCCAGGGCAGCACGCACGCGGGCAACTCCATAGCGGTTTTCAGCCAACAACCACAATCGTAAGGCCTCTCCGGCGGCTTGTAGAGCTGGCAGCCTTTCACCGCCTTGAAAAAGCGCGTGTGCCAGCATGAGGAGGGCCTGCGCCTCTCCATTGTCGTCTTTTACTGCGACGAAAAAGGTCCGGGCCCGTCTGAGGAAGTCCGCGCTCCCCGAATAGTCACCACCAGAAAGGAGCACTTCACCATGCGCTTCGAGGGCTTCGGCTTGTGCTCTTTCACTAAGGTGTTCGCACAGACTGAATGCCTGACGTGAATACTCGTCCGCAAGAGGGTAAGGCCCAGTGGTAGCATACGTTCGAGCGATGCCGCTCGATGCACTGCATCGCAATTCCACGTCTTGTGCGACTTTGAAAGCTTCGTCAAAAGATTTTCGCGCCTTGTCGAACTCGCTGAGGATCAGATAAATCTGACCGATCTGAAGATGTGAGTCTGCCGCCTTGTCATAGAAGTGGCCGGCAGCAAAGAGGCGCGAACTTTCCCTGAATAGTCTGGTCGCAGCCCACAGGCTTTTGGCGTTCTGTTTCTTGCGAAGGACCGCCGCCCTTTGGGCCAAATCTTCAGCTTTTTTCAATAGAACATTGTCGGCACGATCCACGTGGGATGTGCCGACGGAACTTTCTTTGCGTTCCTCTCCCGAAATTCCAAGACTGCCGATTCGTTCAGCGACGCTGAAATGTCTAGCCCCACTCATCGTGGAAGACGAAAAGAGAACGCACGCAAGCACTGCCGCAATGATGTGCCATCTCATAGTCCCCCGTTTCCGCCCTCAGAAGCAATTGCACACCAGTAGCTGCATCCAGTCGGTAATGCTCAGGCCGGAAGTCTTAGCGCCAACCGTTCCAGTTCCTTGGTCAACTCCTCGTTCCGCTTCCGAAGTTGCCTGATTTCGTCGCTGGGCCCGCTGTCGCCCCCGCCCCCGTCCAGCGCTGCCGATAGATTCTGAGCGACCTTTTCAGCGGAGTAGTGCAAATCTAGTTTGTCGGGAAACCTCCGGGCCAGCACAAGTGACCATCCCTGCTTGATGAAAGCGCCCCAACCGTCATCCTTAAAAAAGGGCAATTGCTCAAAATCTGCCTCAAGTTCCACAATTCTCCCATTGCGTGCCTTCACCGTATGGTCGCGTCCACCTTTCACCAGCGCTAGGTTTACGATTCCGGTTTCGTTTTCGCCCAACAATCTCTTGGTCTGCTGATCCTCGTCTTCCTGAACGGAGTACGGAAAATATATAGAAACGCCGTGACAATCTTTCACATTTTCTCTGGTTTCATTGGCGATCGTGACGTCTCCACTGTCGTCCGTATCAGGAATTTCGGTCGCATCATGAATTTTGATCGCATCACAAATTTGCACACACACGCTCTTCAATTGCTTGCTGTACTCCTTGTCTTGAAACACGCTCTTGTCCAACCGTTTGGACAACTTCTCGCAAAAGTCAGAAAGATCCACGAATAATCCCAAGACGAAGTCGCGAGAAGACTTACGAGCATCGACGATTGCATTGCTGAGATCCTCGTTAGCGACTGAGCGCACCAGAAGACCAGCGAGTTCTCTCACTGGGTCGGTGATGTTTTCAATTTTCTCTAAGTTGAGGCTCGAAAGCATGATCTCCTGCATGCCGTTGCGGGACACGCCGTGGCGGGAGGTGATGAGATAGTCGCGAAACGACTGTAGATAGATCTTAGGAATTAACCTGCAAACATCTTTCGGATCCTTGCCATGTCCCCGCAGTTCTTTCAGAATTTTTCCATAAGGGAAGCTCACGTCGGGCACTTCATCCTGCGATGCAATCATAAAGCGAGCGCAGCCCTGAAGCGCGCTGGCGACCTCAATCATGCTCATCGAGCAGGCATCAAAAGCAACGATATCGAGCTTGTTGTTTTTAATGAGATCGGCACTTTTCAGAGCAGTCTTAAGTTTCGCGGGAGTCAGATATCTCTCTCCTTTGATACCTGGATCCTGATCCAGCAGCAGTTCGGTCCCGTGCCCCCACAGGATTAAACAATAATTTCTATCTTTGGGCTTATAGAGTGTTCCAGTTTCGGGATTAACGAGTTCTCCAGTTGCCCAATTCACGAAATCGGTTAAAGTCTTTGGGTCCGCCATGTTGAGAGCGTCAATTTCCTCTTCAAAAAAGCTGAGTGGAACCGCTTGAATTTTCTCCTCTTCACTTTTCTCTCCAGCAAGGCTGAGTAGAGCGTCTTTCTCCTTGATCTCAAAACTGTATCGGAATGCCTTTTCGCTGCCGTCATTGGGGTCGAATAGTGCCACCACTTTATCTCCGACGGCCGTCGCCGCGTCTCTCAATTGATTTAAGGAGTCGATTGCGAAGTTAGCCAAAACATCATCAGCAGAAATGTAGACCATGATGGTCCAATTCACAGGTTTGTCACTCAGAGGTTTGTTATTCATATGTTCCTCTCACTCGTACATTGAAATCCATAGCCCAGGTAAACAGGCAACGGCTCCGAACAGAAAGGGCGGAGTGGCTGTGTCATTGACCACCTCCTAGAGACTAGAGTTCCGTTCGGAGTCCCATATTCAAGTGATCCGAACTCGGAAAACATTTCAGACCTTCGCAAACGCGGCGGTTGTGCGCAGGTCAGTCTGGAAAAACCGGAATGTTTGTCGATTGGGAACCGTTTGGAAAAGGGCCTCGTCAGCAGAATCTATGGGTAAGTTCGGGTTCGGGGAGTCGTCCTAGCGTGTGATAAAGGGCGATTTCCATCGCTTCATAGGTCCGAAAGCCATAGGATCTTCTGGTCACCACTCGGATCTTGTTGTTGAGACCCTCGACGGCACCGCTGGAAATCTCTGCTTTGGCACGAAACCAGTTCAGCAGCAACTCCTCATGGGCACGGAGCATGCGGGCCACTTTCTTCATGGGTTCCAAGCGGCTGCGCATAGCCCGGACACACCAGTAGTCGAGAAAGGTTCTGGCCCAAAGCAGGGATCGGTAGTGCCATAGATGGTGAAACGTCTCCTTCAGGTCCCAAGCCCGTGCCGTCGCCAGTTTACTGACCAGCAGCGCCTGCAGTTTTTGCCGCGCCCGTCCCCGGACCCGACTGCCACGGCGCAACAACGTCCAGCGCATGTGTTTGAGTCGCTGCGCCGCCGCCTTACCCTCCGCCCGCAACCGGGTGCTCTCCCCCCGCCGCACTTGGTCCACGGCCTGGTTCAAATGCGTCGTGATGTGGAAGCGATCCAACACATGCAAAGCCTGACCGGCTTCTGCCGCCATGACTGTTAAGTACGGTTGCCACATATCGCTACACACAAACCGCAACCCCTTCACCACCACCGGCCCCAAGGCCTGCAAGCCGCGCCGCAGAGTGGCCTGCGTCCGTCGCCGCCCTACCCATAACAGTCGTCGGCAATGGCTGTCGATCTGGTAGATCACGGTGAAAAACTGCTCTGCCCGCTTCCCTTGTCCCCAATGAATTTCGTCAATCCCTACCGACCAGACCTGCTGCAGTTGCCGATGCGCCAATCCCCACTGCACAAACCATTCCACCGAACGGTACACCGCTTCCCAACTGGTCTGAAATACCTGGGCCGTCTCTCGCCAGCTCAGCCGTCGCGCCCAGCGCGCCAAGAATCCCATCATGGCCCGTGTGACCGGACGCTTGCCTTCACTCCACGGTATCTGTTCCACCACCACTCCATGCTCCGCGCATTGCACTCGCCGGGGCGCGTACCGGAAATAGGTGGGGATTCCCCACAACGGCACAAACAGCCAGCCCCGCTCCGCCAGCCGATCGTAGCCCGGAGCCGGCTGCTGACACTGCGAGCACCGACCCCGCATGCCTCCATGCGGCTCCAAGCGGATTTCGATCGCGCACGGCTGTCCCTTGTCACTCTGTAGTCGAACCTCCTGGTAAACAAACCCCGCAAAGTGTTGTATTCGGTTCAGAATCGTCTTAACCTGTAGTTGAATAGCTGGTCTCCTCGGTCGATCAATTGCTTTCTTGACAACTGCAGATTAATCGAACCGCTCGAGATCAGCTATTTTGTTTTTTGCTGGCCTATCTAACTGCCGCCGGAGCTGTGGGAAAAGTGCGAAATCCCGCCGCTCTTGCGGGATTTCCAAGCGTAGTGGGAAAGTCCGCTTTTTGGACTTTTCCACGTAGCGGCTTTTTCCATAGCTCACTTACCCACAAATTGTGCTATAGAGCCGGAAAAGGTACGGTGCAAATGTTGCACCTTTGTCTTCGCAAAATCAATGAAAAGCTAGCGCCAAGGTCACCCGCAAGGAGCCGTTCGTTGCAGTCTTAATGCTGGCTCTTCAAGCTATAGATTCCAGTGGGTTTGCTGCGATTGCGAGAGTTTAGCTCTCAGGAATCAATCACAGTTTGTGGCCAGATTCGGGTTTCTTTCGAGGAAAAATCTCGGGTCCGGATACTTCAGGGCCGTCTGAGGGGAGGCTAGGCCATCAGTTCGGATCCCTGAGTACGGGATTGAAGCTTCGCACGAATTTACCGGCATTCGGATTTCTAGCGTTCTTGTCCGCCACCCGAGAAGCAATCCCGCCGGTTGGACACTGCTCGCGATCGAGGATATCGCCACAGCGATGGCGCTTGTAAACCCTCGATCGAGAGCAAGGCAGTACTAAATGATGTCAGATTACGCAACGCTTACGTCGCAGAGCTTGCGCACATTCTGCGCCGCAGAAGCAGGCTATCGTCGATGAGTGCCGAAGCTATCTTGCCCTCATCCGACTCGCCGAAGGTGAGGAATTGGTCTTGCAAAACAACTTGAATCCAAATTCACGCCATGAAGTGGTCGTGCTTGTTCCCACAGATCTCTTGCATTCTGGCGATTACCAGATTCTGCTGGCTGGCAAAACCGTAGACGGTAAATATGAACCAGCTGCGACGTATTCCTTCCAAATCACCCGATAACAGCTACAACTAGTGTCGCTCGCTGTGCGGTCTCGCTTGGCGCTGTCTCTCCTTGGTACCCTTCGAATTTTTCGGTGAGAGCGTTCGCCAGGACTCAGTATCTTTCGTCGTTTCTAATCATCCGCGAAATACTTTTCGAACTATCGCCATATGTTGGGTAGAAGAGGGGAAACCCAATGAACCTAGCGAGTAAAGCCAAGTTGTCGACTCGGGGCAGGTGGGCCGAACACGAGCAGTTGCTGCCGCGGGAAGCACTCTCTGATTCGTCGCAGGGCGGCCCCCTTGAGACAGTGATTGTTGGGCAGACGCTTGGCCATTACCGCCTAATCCAGCAAATCGCCAGTGGCGGTGTGGGAGTAGTTTATCGAGCTCACGATGAGCACCTGGACCGAGAAGTGGCAGTGAAAGTCTTGTCACGGGCCAGTCTTAATGATCCCGCTGCCTGCAAGCGATTCCGCAACGAAGCGTTGACCCTGTCGAAACTTAATCACCCAAATATTGCTGCCGTTCACGATTTCGACAGCCAGCACGGTCGGGACTTTTTGATTATGGAATATGTACCAGGGCAGACTCTGTCGGCAAGACTTGAAACCGGCCCACTGATGCAAGAGGAAGTACTGCACATCGGCAAACAAATCACGGGGGCATTGCAGGAGGCGCATGAAAAGGGCATCATTCACAATGACCTAAAGCCACGTAATATCCTGCTTACACCGAGAGGGGTAGTAAAGGTTGCAGATTTTGGGTTGGCAAGGCTTTTGCTTCCGGT
Source organism: Terriglobia bacterium (assembly GCA_963803605.1). Lineage (GTDB taxonomy): Bacteria > Acidobacteriota > Terriglobia > Terriglobales > Acidobacteriaceae > JAIQFF01. The sequence goes on along the minus strand of CAWDNG010000009.1, from coordinate 233,862 downwards.
TCGTGACCCGGCTGACACCGTTGAAGTAACGCGGAATAGGGATGTAATGGGGACTCCGGCCTATATGGCGCCGGAACAATTGCGGGGGCAGCCGAACGATTTCCGCAGCGACATCTACTCTACTGGTGTGGTGCTTTATGAGTTAACGACAGGTCAACGACCTTTTCCCGAGACGCACGGAGTTCGGCTAATAGACTCAATTCTACACGAAGCCCCGCGCCTCCCGAGCACGCTGACTCGGCAGGTATCACTGCCTGTGGAAAATATTATCCTCAAATGTTTGCAAAAAGAACCCGCTCAACGCTACCAATCGGCCGCGCAGTTATATGTGGATCTACAATTCGGTAAGCCAACTTAAGCCGGGAGAATGGCGACCATTGTGGATGCATATCTGACACAGTCTTCAGAAATTGGCATTCGCGACGATTCGACTTCGGTTTCCAATCATTTCCAACAGCAAGCTTCTGCACAGCCAGGTTCTACGCTTCGCTTGTGGGCTCGGTTCTGCCTCAGACACCTCACCCGATGCCCCGTCGTGACACGGGAATCCATCTCTCTTGAATTCCATGTAGCGGCGCCTGCATTGCTGGCGAAATTAGCGCCAAAATACGTCGCCCGCCAGGCAGTCTCCACTCGGGGAAAATGAAAAGGGGCACGGTAAGTGCCCCTCTCTCTTTCAGGAGGTGCAGGAAAGACAGCTCTTTCCTCAAGTTGATGTTCTAACGCAGTGTCGCGGCCAAGACCACATTCTGGACGGGGTAGTCCTGTGCGACTTCAGTCTCACGGCTGCTCTTTGGCAGTTCCTTGCCCTGCTCGTATCCTGCCCTCCAGATCTGGGCCAGGAAGTACTCGGACCCGTAGCGGTGGAACACCAGCTTACTAGCCGTGGGCGCCTTGGACGATGCGCAAACGTTCGGCAAAACCATCTTGGCCATCTGACCGTCCGCGCTCTGGATGAGCGTGACCGTGTCAGAAGAACCAAGACTCTTCAGTGTGTATTCGCCCGCGGGAAGCTCGGCTTTATTTACGATGAAGTTGAAGGGGATGTTCGCCGTCAACGGTACGGTCTGAGCGGATGCAGAGGCGGTTGCCAGAAGCAGGCCCAGGCCAACAAGAGCGAGCAGTTGCTTTTTCATAAACCCTCCTCGCGTCGAGACGGTGAAACCACGCAGAGTCAACCGCTTCTTTCCGGTGCTTGCTGCTTGTTTCGCTATGGGTCGTCTGAGCGTTTCGCAATGGATTGAAAACCATTGCCGCAGATATTGATTGCAGGTGGAAGGCCAAAACTCGAGAGGTTTGTGAATCTGAACGCTTATTGCTCACAACGCGCTGATACCAAGATTGTTGTGCCCTGCGATTGAAAGCGAAGACCCATCGCCGTTGTGGATCGTCAGCAGTTCGAGCTAACCGAAGGGTTAAGTCAATGATCGATTCGGTTAACTTAAGGTCGGGAAATCTCGGGGTTGCGCCAGGTTGGGAAAGTTGCATCCTCCCCTATTCTCGCTTCCGGTGAGGCGATTCTGAGGCGGTAGGATTGACGAACGAATCAAAGAATCGCCCTACCGATGCTCGGGCGCCTTCCCGTGTTCCCGCCACCCCTCGATGATCAGATAGAGCACGGGAATAAAGAACAGATTCAGCACCGTCGACATGATCATCCCGCCGAACACCGTCGTGCCCACCGAATGACGGCCGTTCTCGCCGGCGCCCGTTGCAGCGACTAAGGGCACAACGCCCAAGATGAACGCCAGCGATGTCATCAATATTGGTCGCAGCCGGATCGACGCCGCCTGGATCGTGGCCTCCACTAGTGGCAATCCGCGTTCTCGCAATTGTTCAGCGAATTCGACGATCAGAATCGCATTTTTGCTCGCCAGTCCGACAAGCATTACCAGTCCCACCTGGCAGAACACGTCGTCGTTCAGCCCGCGAATCCACTGTGCTCCTAACGCTCCCAGCAGAGCCATTGGAACGGCCAGCAACACGATGAAAGGCAAAATAAAGCTTTCGTACTGTGCAGAAAGCGTCAGATAGACAACCAATGTTCCCAACCCAAAAAGTAGCAGAGATGTCCCGCCCGCCTGCAATTCCTCAAGCGATAGTCCCGTCCAGCTGTACGAGAATCCCTGCGGCAACTTCTTCGCCAGTTCGTCCATCGCCGTAATGGCTTGCCCAGAACTGTAACCCGGTGCCGCCGAACCATCGATTTCCGCCGATCGAAACAGGTTGTAGTGGCTGATCACCTGGGGTGTAGTCGTCTGCGAAATTGCGAGCAGGTTATCGAGCGGCACCATCGCCCCGCTGTCGGAGCGCACATAAAACTCTCTCATATCCTTCGCTGTCGATCGGAATTGCTTCTCGGCTTGAACGTAGACGCGATAGGACCGATTGCTGAAATCGAAGTCGTTAACGTACGCCGATCCCATGTACACGCCCAGGGTGTCGGTAATCTGCGAAAGCGGAACGTGCAAACTCTTCGCCTTTTCTCGGTCGATCGTGACCACAAATTGCGGGTCATTTGCTGTAAAAGGCGTGTACAAGCTGACCAGGTCTTTCCGCTGTGATGCGCTTCGAATCAGCCCCTGCGTCGCTGCTGCCAGTTCATCGAGCCTGTGCGCAGCGAGATCCTGCACGACAAACTGGAATCCGCCAAAAGCCCCGAGTCCCTGAATAGTTGGAGGCAGCGTCGCAAACACAATCGCTCCCGAGACTCCGAACAGTTGCGGTCGAGTCCGATTCAAGATCGCCGGGGCTGAGTGCTGCTCGCCCTTTCTCTGCGAATACGGTTTCAGCGACACAAACATCAATCCCTGGTTGGCCGCCGCTCCTGAAAAGCTGAAACCGGCTACGGAGAAAATGTTCTCCACTTCCTCCTGCCGCCTCATGATCTGGGTTACCTGATTTCCAATCGAAGTCGTGTACTCGAGCGAAGCGCCCGCCGGGGACTGCATCACCACGATCAAAAATCCCTGATCTTCATCTGGCACAAACGACTTCGGCACGCGCGTAAATACGAAATAGGTGAGTCCCAGACCAGCGAAGAACACCACCACCATCACTATCTTGTGTTCCAGGAAGTGATGCAGCGAGCGACGATATCCGTTGATCATCCGATTCACACCGTCGTCGAACTTTTGCAGCAACCACATCTTCTTGTGATGGCCCCCTGCCAGAAAGATGGCGGCTAGCGACGGTGCCAACGTCAGTGCATTGAAAGCGGAGATTGCGATCGAAAATGCAATAGTCAGCGCAAACTGACGAAACAGAATGCCAGTTGTTCCGGGAAAGAATGCAACCGGTACAAACACCGCCACCAGCACCAGCGAAGTCGCGATGACCGCGCTCGTAATCTCGTTCGTGGCGGCGACAGAGGCTTTGCGGGAGTCGTGCTCTCCCCCCGCCATGTGACGCTCGATGTTCTCAATGACCACGATTGCGTCATCGACGACGAGTCCGGTTGCGAGCGTGATGCCAAATAGCGTTAACGTATTGATGGAGAAGCCGAGTAACTTCACGAAAGCGAAAGTGCCGATCAACGAGACAGGAGTGGCGATGAAGTGAATCATCGTAGTTCTCCAGTCACCTAGGAAAATGAAAATCACCAGGATGACCAACGCGATCGCCGAACCTACCGTAAACAGCACGTCTTTAATCGACTCGCTGACCGCATCCGTCGTATCGAATGCCAGCGTGTAATGCATTCCTGGCGGGAAGCTCTTCGATAACCGGTCAAGCTCCTCGATGGCCCGCCGGTCCACGTCCAACGCATTCGCCGTCGAGAGCTGCGTCACTCCGATTCCCACCGCGTCCTGCCCGTTAAACTTCAGGTCCGATGCATACTGCTCCGCCCCAAGTTCGGCCCGCCCGACATCCTTAAGTCGGACCAGCGTGCCGTCTGCATTCGTTTTAAGAATAATGTTCTCGAACTGCGCCGGCTCACTCAACCGCCCCACCGCTCGCACACTGACCTGATACTGTTGCCCTGGCATTGCCGGCTGCTGTCCAACCTGCCCGGCTGCGACTTCAACGTTCTGCTCTTCGAGCGCATTCACTACATCAGGTGCCGTCAACCCACGTCCCGCCATGCGCACCGGGTCGAGCCACAAACGCATGGAGTATTTGCGTTCGCCGAAAATCAGCACGTCGGCCACGCCCGGGATTCGCTTAAGCGTATCCCTTACGTACACGTCGAGGTAATTGCTCATGAACAGGGTCGAATATCGGTTGTTCTCAGACGTGACCGCGGCGCCGAAAACGAAGTTCTGCGAACTCTTCTGGGTCGTGATTCCGACGGACTTCACAGCACTCGGCAATCTTCCCTGTGCAGTGTTCACCCGATTTTGAATATCGACGGTGGCCAGGTCAGGATCGCGTGTCAGATCGAATGTCACGGTGATGCCGCTCGATCCATCATTGCCGCTGGTCGAGGTCATGTACTTCATTCCCTCGGCTCCGTTGATCTGTTGTTCGAGCGGAATTGTGACCGCACTCTCGACAGTCTGCGCGCTGGCGCCAATGTAAAAGCTCGAAACCGCCACTTGCGGCGGGGCTAGATTAGGGAACTGCGCTATGGGCAGAGTCGGAATTACCGCTGCGCCTGCCAACACGATTAACATCGCGCAAACCGAGGCGAACACCGGACGCCGTATGAAGAAATTTGCAAACATGAACGAACCTTTGCCTATTGTCGTTATGAAAAAAATGAACTAACGGAAGCGAGAATTCCAGAGCCCGAAGGCCGAAGCCCAACTCAGCTCATCGGAACCACCGGCATCCCATCCATCAAAAACTGCGTTCCGGAGACAATGATTCTGTCGCCGGATTTTATCCCCTCTCGTACCTCGAAGTTGTTGCCGACGGTCTCGCCAATAGTCAGTGGATGTTGTTTCGCGATGAACCCTCCCTTTTCCTGTGGTTCCGCGACAAAGGCGAAGTACTGTCCCCCCAACCGCGACACCGCAAGAATCGGCACTTCAGGATTCTGGTGAGTCCCCCAGATCACCCGCACCCGTATGAACTGCGACTGCCGAAGTGCGTCATTTTCATTCGATATTCGGGCCTTCACCAGCACCGTCTGCGTCGTGTTGTCCACCTGCGGAGAGATAAAGCTGATTTTTGTGTCTGCCAGACCTTTTCCGGTGCTGTCGAGAATCTGTACCGGCAAATTCATCTTCAATTGCGCTGAGCGCTCGACCGGCACATAGACATATGCCTCGAGGCTGCCTGGCTGATCGACAGTGGTCAACTGCGACGTTGTCGTGACGCGATCTCCTACCCGGACCGGAATGTCTCCCACGATGCCTGTTCGAGGGGCCGTCACTTTGTAGTAGCGAAGCTGCACCTCCTGCTCTCGAACTTGCGCACTCAGGGCGTCCATCTGCGCTTGCGCCGCATCCAATGTCGCTTTTGCCTGATCCAGATCCTGTTTGCTCACGACTCCAGCGCCTGCCAGATTCTCTGTTCGCTGGTATTGCTGCTTCGCCCAATTCAGCTGCGCCTGCTGTGCCGCGCGGGCGCTCTCCTGGCTCTTTACGGTCGCCTGCTGCTTTAGCGGATCGATCTCCATGAGAGCGCTCCCCTCCGCGACTCGATCCCCTGAATGCACGAAGAACTGCGTGATCTGGCCCTCCACCTGCGGCATAATCACGGCCGAGTCTCGCGATTTGAGGGTCGCCACGTACGCACTGGCATCATTGACAGGCATCGCCTTAGCTTCCATGACTTTCACCGCCATGGCCTGAAATCCGCCCCCTGCCGGCTGCGGCGGCTTCGCGTTTCCCGAGCAACCTATCATTCCGGAAAACAATATGAAGATTAAGGCAATCGTTCTAAATTCATGTTTGTTTTGCATGCGCAACATCCGTCCTCAGGGTTTCATGACAAGAAATCCAGCCGACATCTATTGAAATCAAAACGGATCTGTACCGGCGGAAGGATGCTTTCCGTGTTCGGTCCGTTGGTTACATCTATATCCTTGTCGATTCGTGCATGCCCGCGAGCAGCCCTAATTGCACGATTTGCATAAACGCGCATTGTACTCCCGAATCACTGCCCAAATCGGTGATCGACCACAGGCGTCGGGCGGGAATGGGTGCGACAATATGATGAGGCTCGTGGCCGCTGGAGGATACGTACGTCGCGACAAGGCGAATGGAGACAAACGAGAGGTGTGGCTTTAGCTTACGCCGAAGGGCGAAACGGCCCTGCGCAGACTCTCTCTGCACCACCGCGCCGAGCTACGTCTACAGCGCGACCATGCCCCGATTTATTTAACGTCTCTCGGTAGTGGTTGGCGACATCCAGGCGGGAAACTCACTTTTGCAAATATCGTGCCGTTAAGCGGCCCCTGTTACTGCAATTAGTAAACTACACTTTTCTAACATTACGCAGTGTGATGCGAGAACCCAACGTTTACGCGCTCTTCAAGAAGCCGATTTGTGGAGGGTTTTCTAACAAGGCGGAAAATCATCGAACTTGCGCCATCTAGGCAGGGCGCCGTTCAGACGGTACACTCCCAAACCTATCTGGGCCATTCAGAATGCGCACAGATGCGCTAAAAGGGGTTGCGGCAGCCTTGCCAGCCTTGCTCAACCTCTGGAATATATGTGAATCGGAACACTCCGATCAAGCCCCATATCGACCTCGATAAACCTGTCATGGAGGGTCTTGCCTGCAACTCCCCTCGCAATCGTGCGATAATTTGAGTTCTTCCCCTGATTCCTTCAACGAGGTCAATCTTGCGCGTTGCCAGCAGTTCCTCCACTGTCGAATAGATGGGTTGATCTCGGCAACGTGATGGAAGCACTCTGATAGGACTCATCACGGATGCCTCTTAAGAAATCCGAACTGTACTCCTCCCTTTGGTCCAGCTGCGATGAACTCCGCGGCGGCATGGACGCCAGCCAATACAAGGTTACGTCCTTGTCCTGCTATTCATTAAGTATGTCAGTGACAAGTACGCTGGCGTGCCCTACGCCCCAATCACCATCCCGCCCGGCGCCAGCTTCAAAGACATGGTCGCCCTCAAGGGCAAGCCTGACATCGGCGACCAGATCAATAAGAAAATCTTAAGCTGCTCAAAACACCTTCGCGACCGTCTCGCTTGGGCGGAATGTAAAAAGTGAGGTAAATAGGTCTGTCCCCAGCTAACCAATTCGTGTGTTCTCGAGAGAGAAGAAACAGGCGGCATATGAAAGAAAAGAAATCCATCCAGGTATTCGGAGAAACGGCGACACGGAAGAAAATCGCGTATCGGATTCCGCTTAAAAACAAGGAGACAGGGCAGAGGATTGAAGTCGCTGTCTTCAAGTCTAAGCAGGATGATGACGCTGACCCGCGTCCGTTGATGCTGGATGAGGCTACGAAGTGTTGGGAAGTAATCTCGCACGATTGCAAGGCTATCTCGCATAAGAAAGCTGTCAGTGCCACAAAGCTCCTGGATGCGAGCGGTTGCGATTGGGTCCAGGTTTTAGCACATGTAGAACAATACTGCCAGTATCCGAGCTCGGAGTTGAAAGTTCTCCACGCCGAGGTTGCAAAGTTCTTTCTCAAACTGAACAGGAAAATCGGAAAATTCGAATCCAAAATGACGAAATGGGAAACTGAAATCGGTAAAATTAACTCCGAGATCGAAGAATGGCTACACGTAGACGCGACAGCCCACGCCCTTAACTTCGATGCTTAAGGCCGCGCTACATGTCGCTAAGTGGTACGCGCTTCCTTCCGCGCGGAAGCCGAACACCAAGAAGGAATCTATTGTTTATTTGTATCACCTCGTATAACTGTCGACACGGAGAGCGCACTACAGAGAGCTCGCAGACATTTTGCAAGCGAGGCTGGATTCTCGCGAACGACAGCCAATTGATGTAGGTCATCTCCACACAATCGTGAAAAGATTTAGAAAAGAAAATCCCACCCGCTATAGCGAATTGCAGAGGGGACGCGATTCGGTCTGCAATGGACTCACGATGGGAGACTGAGGTGTTCGAAGGGCGTTTTCATCTGCCGAAATCTACTCCGCCTCCCTTCGCGGAGTGGGCCGACGAGTTCCTCGCACGAGTGGCGCACCCGAATACTCGCAAGCGATATGGGTCTTCCGTCAGGAAATTGAAAGCCGCATTCGCTCGGGCAAAATTGTCGGACGTCTCCGCTGTGGTGCCGGGAGGGGGAGTTGAACCCCCAAGGTACTAAGTACCGGCGGATTTTGAGGGCATCGAAGTGGACTACCATCCAATGCTTTCAATTACTTCTGGGTGCGTCCGACGCGGTTTCGAAGAATGTCGAATTGCCACCAATCGCCTTCGATATGTGTATTTTGCGCCCTGCTCCGGTCACAGGGGCGTCCCCGGGGCACAAAGTCAATGCTCGGCTGGACAGAAATCTACTTGGGTATAGTCTCACGGAAGGTGCCTAACCCGCATTATTCGTGAAGACATCGCAAGCGCCCAGTTATTGGTGCGCAGTGGGTTGTAAATCCCGATAGTTGGGTTTGGTCGAGCAAAGGAGCAAAGGAATCGAAGAGTTCCAAGATCGGGATGTTCAAGTTGCCGGATGGAGAGACAGGGGCGCCGTGACCGTCGTCGGTGTGGAATTCGGTTGAGCTAGTAAACCGGAAAAGGGATTTAGCCGGTTGCCGCGCCGAGCGCCAGAGCCACACGACGGAAGGCGGGTGGAAACGGGAAGGAAGCGGGCAGATGGACGACGACGCGTCGTACCGAGACCAAGACCCGAGCGCCTAGCTTCAGCAATCGTTCGCGCAGCGTGCCAACTTGGGCGCGGGCACAAGCGGTGCCGGCAGCGCGCAAGCGCAATTCCTGCATTAGCACGTACGCCGCGGCGGTGAGTAGGACGCGAAACTGGTTGGCCCAGAAGCTGCTGCAACTGGTGCGGTCGATGTCGAGCTCGTGCAATTCTTTTATGCGATTTTCGATGTCCCCGCGCTGGCAGTAGACCCGTTCGTAAATCCATTGCGGGCTCTGTTTCATGTTGGTGATGACAAACCGGGGATTGTCTTTGGGGTCCTTATCGGCAGCGCGGACGACCTCGGCTTTGATGATGACGCGGCGCAGGCCTGGCCACTTCCCGGCCTTGTAGCGGACTTCCCCGTAAATATGTTCGGTCTTTCCGCTGCGCCGCGAGAGCTTGCGCGCTCGCTGCATTCCGCTTTCGACCACGCGCTTCAACAATGTATTCTTGGCCATCGCGACTACATATTCCAGTTTCGGCTGGGCGTCCAGAAACTCCAGCACGGCAGGATGCGCAAAACCGCCATCCAGGCGTACCCGAATCTGTACTCCAGAAAGATGGTGACGAATCATCCTCACCAAACGCCGCAGGATGCCAACTGCTCCCGCCGCTGCGCTCACGTTGCCGGGCCGTAACACCGCGGCGCAGAGATACTGTTCGGCTTCGTCGTTGAAGCTGACAAAACCCATCACCGGCAGGTAGCACCAGGTGTCGTAATGTCCGTTGAAGAACGACAACTGCTGCGCGCCGTGCGTGGGATCGTCGGTCGGGTCCAGATCGATGGTGACGCGATAAGTGCGATGACGCAGCCGCTTGGCGTGACGCCGGATCACACTCTCGGCCATGAACTCGCCCGAACGATAAAGTTCCTTTACCCCAACTCCGTTCTCGAAACGCGACAACGTCGGCTGCGAAGCCAGGCTCCGACCCTCGATCGGATCGCGATCCAGAAGTAGTTTGTGAATCGGATCCTCGGACAGGCGGGCTGAATCGTTGGTGTCCGGGTAGCCGCAGGCGATCGCAAACACTCGCTGCGCCACCAACTCGCACAACGAATGATCGACCTTGCCCGCTTGCCGATCATCTCGAAGGCAGGAACTCAGTCCAGCCACCAACCCATAGTGTCGATCCGCGGCCTTCAGCAGCAGAGCCCCGCCGTCGGAACTCCCCTCGCGCTGATCGAACTGGGCAACGATTGGCTTGCGAAAAATTCCTGGGAACAACAAACACTGTGTTGTGCTATCGTCTGACATTAAGGAAGCCTTTTTTGTTGCTCAAACATTGTCTAGTCAACATGTTTGTAACAGAGGAGGCTTCTTTTGTCTTCCGATCTCTTCACATTCACGAATAATGCGGGCTAGATACCGTTTATCCGGAATCTGATTGCATTTGATCTGCTCCAGTTTCTTTGAGCAGTGACATCGCTCACCGCAATTTTCGGAGACGCCGCAACGTAGCTTGATGCTCCTGTTCCCGCTTTCGTAGCGTTCGAGACCATTCTTGACTTCTCTTAACTTGCTGGTTCATTAGCTCACGACTGTGCTTCATTTTGGTCCACAATCATCCGCTGCAAACGGCGCCTTCGATCCACTTCCTCGTGATTATCGACATCTGGGCCTTTAGTGAAACGTTTGGAATTGGATCGACCTCCACGGTTTCCAAAGAGCCAACGAATTAATCCATTACTCCTCCTAAATCTTCTGCCAGGGCGAGCCTGTGATCCAGTTTCGCCCCAGCAGACCAGAGAAACAGCCACCGCGTCATAGGTCCTCGCTCGCAGTTACGTCGTACCCCCTACCTAGCTTGCCTTCGCTACCTTGCCCTTAACACTTGCTGCCGTTTTCCGCGTGGTCGTCTTGGGCGGCAGCAATGCTTTCACACCGCTGATTGATATGGAGGGAGCAGTAGATGCCTGGTCATCAGCCGTTGAGGTGACGTAATTGTCCCAGTCAGTAGCGCTGGTGGTAGTGCCAACCCGATAATAGAGTTTATCGGCAGCTTTGAGCAGTTGCCAAGTTGAATCCGGCAACTTAAAAGTGCTTGTCGTCAGGCGGGAAGAGACCCCGGCGTCCGCGTAGGACCCGTAGAAGTTGCTGTCGTTGCGGCCTTCACTACTTGGAAATAGTGAATAGTCGCTCGCAATTTCGAAGATGTAGTAGGGAGCACCGGCTCGATCCACATTAAAGGTTGGTGCATCATCCGTCTCGCGGTCAAGAGTTGAGGGTCCACTCACCGTCGGGACAGCATCGGATGTCGACGTCGTAGGGCTCGTGCTCGTCGTTGTGGTCGTCGAGAGGGAGTCAATCGTGAAGGGGCATTGTGCTTCGAAGTTCGGGTCTGCCGTGCCGACGCTATAGTAGTTCGGCGTCTGCGTTGGCGGCATTTTGTTCAGAAGCGCTTGATAGAACTGCTTATACGATCCGGGAGGGTGTAAATAGAACTGTGTAAACGACCATGGGAGGAAGAAAATGGAAAATTCCATGGCCATCGACAAGAAGCTGATCGATCAACTGCTCACCGACTACAAGAAACCCGAGGATATCATCGGGGAGAACGGTCTGCTCAAAGAGTTGACCAAAGCCATCCTGGAACGAGCCTTGCAAGCCGAGCTGACCGACCATCTGGGCTACGAGAAGCACGACCCAGCAGGCCAGCACCGGGGCAACACGCGCAACGGGAAAAGCCAAAAGACTTTGCAGGGCGACTTCGGGGAGCTGGAGTTGGAGACTCCGTGCGACCGCCAAGCCACATTCGATCCCAAGATCGTGGCCAAGAGGCAGACCCGCTGGACCGGCTTCGACGATAAGGTCATCTCGATGTACGCGCGCGGCATGACGACGCGCGAGATCCAGGACCACCTGGAGGAGATGTATGGCATCGAGGTCTCTCCGACCCTGATATCCAACGTGACCGATGCGGTGATCGAGGAAGTGAAGCTCTGGCAGAACCGGCCGCTGGAAGAACTGTATCCGATCGTGTACCTGGACGCACTGATGGTGAAGGTGCGCGACGAGGGCCACATCCAGAACAAGGCGATCTACGTGGTGCTGGGTGTCAACCTGGAGGGGCAGAAGGAAGTGCTGGGGCTCTGGGTGGCACAGACGGAAGGGGCGAAGTTCTGGCTGCAGGTGCTGACGGAGTTGCGGAACCGGGGCGTGAAGGACATCCTGATCGCATGCGTGGATGGGCTGAAAGGATTTCCGGAAGCCATCGAGGCGGTGTATCCCCGGACCGAGGTGCAGCTCTGCATCGTGCATCTGGTACGGGCTTCGCTGAACTACGTGCCTTGGAAACTGCGCAAGCCGGTGGTGGCCGATCTGCAGTTGATCTATCGCGCGGCGACGGTGGCCGAGGCCGAGCAGCAACTGGTGGAGTTGGAGGCAAAATGGAAAGCCTATCCCAGTGTCAGCCAGGTGTGGCGGCGGAACTGGGCGCGGATCACGCCGTTTTTCCATTACCCGCCGGACATTCGCCGCGCCATCTACACCACCAACAGCGTGGAATCGCTGAACCGGTCGCTACGCAAGATCATCAAGTCCCGCGGCGGATTCCCCAACGAAGAGGCCGCGCTGAAGTTGTTGTTTCTGGCGTTACGGCAGGCGGCCAAGAAGTGGACGATGCCGATTCATCACTGGCGGGAAGCCTTGAATCACTTCACCATTCTCTGGCCGGAACGGATGCCGGCCTTGGAGAGACTGGCATCATGAAAGTGCAGAACCTTCGAAAATCGCTGAGCAGGGGAAGGGGCACTTACCCCCTTCCCCTGCACCCCATCCCCAACAACAAAACCTGCTCGTTTACACAGAAGAGTTGACACACCTCTGTGTAGGATTTTATGGCATCTCATATGCCGCACGCATGCATGCTCGCATGGTTCGCGATCATCCATTGCGTCTTACCCTGCGGCACAATGTTACACAGCAGAGATGCCGCGACCTGACTCGCCATTCTGTTGTGAATCAATAGACGTCCTCTCGACAGGAATGCTAATGACGACCGTCGTCCCTGCTCGATCAGATCGTATTTCGAGCGACCCGCCTAACTCTCGCATTCGTTCCCGCATTCCAGCTAGACCGACTCCAGCCTCGGCAGCGCCTTCGATGAGACTCCTCAGTCGTTTCCGGGGTATGCCCCGCCCATCGTCCTTAATTTCCAACTGAAGCTGCTTCGTGTCCACACTTAAGTGAACATCCACCATTGAACCTCCAGAGTGTCGATGGATATTTGTGAGAGCTTCCTGTACTGCTCGGAACAGGGCGACCTCGACATCGCGGTGCATGCGATCAAGTTTTGAGGGGAGGTTTAGATTCACCTTGATCCCGCTTCGCCGAGAGAAGCCCTCCACGTACCAGCGAGCGGCAGAGCCAAGTCCCGCCTCATCCAGCATCGGAGGATGTAAGAGATAGGAGATAGTGCGTGTCTCGGTGAGGCACTTGTCAACAATTCCCGCGCTTTCGGAAGCTAGTGCCGCATTGCCGTTGTCTGACGCTGAAAGACGGTCGAGGTTTATTTTCAGAGCAGTCAAATATTGCCCCAAACTGTCATGCAGACCTCTTGCGATCCTTCGGCGTTCATCATCCTGCAAGGTAAGGATTCGACCGCTTAAACTCCGCGCAGCCTCCTCAGCCCGTTTACGAGCGGTTATATCAGTGTTGATTTCCAGCCAACCCACAGATTTGCCGTCGTGATCTCGCAACGTCGTCCAGCGGCTCGCGACCGTGACCTGCGATCCGTCTCGACGCCTTTGCTGAAGTTCCCCTTCCCAGCGATCCGATCCAAGGATTTCGGAAATATCAATCGGAAATTCGGTCTGAATTAGTTCCTGAGTTGATCTGCCCAGCGCTTCTGTTTTCGTCCAACCGTAAAGCCGTTCGGCTCCTTCATTCCAATACGTGATCCCGCCATCGGCACTACGCACAAAGATCGCATCGTTCGCCAAGTCCAGCAATTCGGCTTGGTACGCTAGTTGTGCGGTATTCCGCTCAAGCTCCAGCGTGCGCTCACGGACTAGCTCTTCCAGTCTCTCTTTTGTCGCTTCGCTTTCGCTCAGCAGTTTTTTCTCAGTCTCAAATGCTTCACCGATATGTTCTCGCTCGTTAATAACCGCCGCCAGAATTAGTCCAGTCAACGAAGTCACGGCAACAAAAACCTGAAGCAGCACCGTATTGTGGAGTGGGGAATGGTTCACAAAGGGGCCGTGTCCATGTGCCGTTCCCCAGACAGCGACACTGGCGGTAAGAAGACCTGCCATAGCTGCCCCCGCAACACGGAATCGAAGAGCAGCCCAGATGACGAATGGAAACACGACGAACGCCAACACGTCATCGCGGACTGCTGCCCCACCGAAAATCGCAGCAGAACTGACGAGTATCGCGATTAATAGGAAGCAAGCTTCCAGTAGACGCCAGCCCCGGTAAACGGAAACCAAATCCCGACCAGTGAGTAATAAAGGCGCGACGACTAGTACACCCATCGCATCGCCGAGCCACCAGATCCGCCATGCTGAACCGTACCCGTACCATGCCTTTGTGTGTGCAAAGGTCAAAGTGGTGACTCCTACGGTAGCTGCGAGTGTCGTCGTCAACACCGCCGCTACCGTGACCAGTTTCAGCACGTCTCTTAGCCGAGGAAGCGAAGTCTGGAAATCAGAAGAACGCCTCAACAAGTAGCCCGCAACGACGGCGCTGGACGCATTCCCCAGTCCGATAGCGACGGATGCGGAAGTAGGAATTGGCGTAAAGAAGTTGACGAGAAAAGCAGCGAACGCGATAGCCGGAGCTATCTGAATGCCCCAGATCAGCACTGCTGCGACTGCTATCCCCGCCGAAAGCCAAATGGGAGAAACGTTGGAACTTGTGAAGGGAACGGCGAGACCGAGTTTGCCCGCTCCGAAATAGAGGGCAAACACAATCGCCAGTTGCAAAACATACCGATAGCCTAGTCGCGCACGATCCTGTGGTTTCCACCAATCGAGAAAGAACACTCGTGAGGACGCCATGCGGACACGCTCAATAGATTAGGTCAATGCTCTCTCGGTTTGAAGAAAGAAGCCGAACCGAGACCAACCCCAGACGCTCATTTTAAGCGAACTCAGGTCTACTTGCGCCAACTACTTGTATCGCAGGTAGGAGTTCGGTTTCGACGGGGCGCTATTTGTAGCCGAGACGGGGTTGTTGGCGGTCGAGTAAATACAGGGAATCCCGTATCGCAAAATTGCAAAATCTTGAAGCGCGCCGGCGAATTTCATCTTTCCCTCGGAAAATGGTTTCAACTATCCTTGAGCGCGATCAAACAGCTTACTGAGCGTTGCGTGAGGAGGTACCATACCAAGAGAGGGTCGCGAAGAGGTCTTCGCCGAACGAACCTCCAGATCTTGATAAGGCGCCGCTGAACGACGCGGAAAGGAGCTTTCGACAACGAGTCCTCGGTCTCACAGGCGGTTGATGGATTTCGCAAGGGATTTGTGGCGTGAAATTCAGGACGACCACGTACTCGACGGTGCGGCCGTTCTTGCGTACTACTTTTTGCTGGCGGTTTTTCCGGCGGTGATCTTTGTCCTTTCACTGCTTCCTTCTCTCTCCATTCCCCACCTACAGGAGGCAGTACTGGATCTTCTCCACCAGGTTCTGCCGGAGCAATCCGCGAACCTTTTCGAGGGAGCCGTCCGGTACGTCGCGTCTGAAGGTACGGAAGGACTGTTGACATTCGGACTGATCTTTACGCTCTGGTCGGCATCCACCGGCATCT
The DNA here is from genome assembly GCA_963803605.1 of Terriglobia bacterium. Lineage (GTDB taxonomy): Bacteria > Acidobacteriota > Terriglobia > Terriglobales > Acidobacteriaceae > JAIQFF01. The sequence continues at coordinate 218,370 of CAWDNG010000009.1, read as the reverse complement.
ATGCGATCGTGCAGCAACTCAATGTGGTCTACGGTGTCAAGGAACGGAGACCCTTTTGGAAAGCGCGGGGGACCGCGATTCTTCTGATGGCGTTCTTTGTTCTGCTGACGATCGGCTCCCTCTCGCTGGTGATCTTCGGAGGAGTGGTTCAATCGTGGCTAGCGTCGATCATCGGATGGAGCCGGCCGTTACTCGTCTTCTTCGCGACTCTCCGCTGGATCATCATCGGCGTCGCGTTGCTACTGGCTCTTGCCGTGACTTACCGGTTCGGGCCCGATGTAAACCTTAAGTTCCGGTTTATTTCGCCCGGCAATGTGGTGGCCGCTACTCTGATCGCTATCGCCTCGATCGGGTTTCGATTCTACGTCTCAAAGTTCGGCAACTACAGCGCCACCTACGGCAATCTCGCGGCCATGATCATCCTGATGCTGTGGATGTATACGGCTGGCATCGCCCTTCTGGTGGGTTGCGAGATTAACGTGATCCTGCACCCGCGCAAATCTGAGCAATCCGAATTGAATGATTCCAGGCTTTAGCTTCAGAATTGGGAGGAGCCGGTCACTTACTATTGGCCAAGGGCTGGGAAGAAGAAGTGCGGGAGGGATCGAATCCAGCGGGTGTGATCGTGGGAGAGTCCGCCGACGAGAACGACACAGCGGACATGCGGATGCAGTTGGAGTTTCTGGTCTCAGCTATGGAGGACGGCCCAACGGACAACTTTGAACGGGCGAGTGGGGAGCTTCCTGGCGGGGCGGTCGAACAGAAATTGGGGGCCCCCGAATGACGGTTGGCTCCGGGGCCGACTTTCGGGTCGCACACTGTCCACCAATTTCATTCGAAGACCCGGCAGCGCGGCAGCATCGAGCGGGTCCTCATCCACGATCTTCCAGCCTCGGAATGCTGATTCCAGATCTGCCCCGCTTGCGCCTCGCGGTAACGGCCCTCTGTGCGCCGGGGCCCACACCAGCGTCAGTAGAACTGCGTCAGGCGCCGCAGCTGCATTCACTTCGCTGCCCACGGCCAGCCGGTGCTTGTCGTTCAGCCCGTGGATGCACCCCAGATCAAGGAAAAACTGAAAGCCGTTGCCCACTCCCGCCTCCCGCAGCGTCGTGACGTCCCCTTCCACGAAGCGCACGTCAACCCCACCGGCCTTCGCCCGCTTGCGCGCCCCCTCGACTGCGCGCGGAACATTGTCGATACCCACGACTTGCCAGCCGCGCTTCGCCAGTTCTACCGACCAGATCCCCGAACGCAACCGATGTCCAGGGCCAGGCCCTTCGCCCCGGAGTCGGTCGTTCCCTCTCGATCCAACAATGCCGCGATCATACGGCCATGCGTCTGAGCAGCGCGCTCCCACGGCGCAAAGCCGACTTGGTATGCGAATTTGTAAAACAAACTCATGCCGGAATCGTAGCTGGCATCGCCGGGCGCAAACAGATCGCCGCGAAGACGCGGCCGGAGTAGTTCTCTGATGTCCAAAGCCATCGTTATCTCCTTTCGAGTAGTATCTGATTTCGCAGACCTGTTGATCCGCGTTCGCGTTGTTGAGGTCACTTGGCCCTGTCAACCCGGGGAGAAGTTCAACATGTGGACCATTTACCACTCTTTCCGGATGGTTGTCTCAAATGAAAACCCTCCGTTCTGGTTGCGCACGGCATTCAGCGACACTCTGCGGTTCAGTTGATATTCCACTTCGATCGCCTGTTGCTGCGTGGAAGTCACATCCGTCGCATAGGTCACGAAGATCTTGCTGGTCACTTTTTGCTTGATGGCAATGCGCGCGCCGGGACTCTGCTGGCCGCCGCCCAGTACGGGATCAATCGAGAGTTGCGAGATGCCGGCCAGCTTTTCGATGCGGCTGGTGACCTGACTGCTCACCTGGGAAGCGACCAGCGACTGTGCGCCCAGAGTCCCTGGCGCAGGATTGGCGGCCGCGGCTTCTGAAGTTTTTCCGAAAGCGATCAGGTTAATGATGTCCGCAGGAGGCAGCGCCGGGTCCGAAGAGTAGTTGGTGTGCATATGATCGACCGGACCCCACAAGTGCAACTGGATGTTGTATTGATCGATGGTCGTGTTCACCGCCAGATTCACCACTGCTTCAGTGCGTAGCGAGTTGCGAAAATCAATGGTGCCCGACTGCACCAGATAACGATTCCCGGAAAAAATCAGATCGCCGTCGGTCAAATTGATGCGGCCGACAATCACCGGCTGCGCGGCGCTCCCGCGCACCTGCAGATTCGCCGAACCAGCCACGCTCAGATCACGGCTGCTCAGGTTCACACCGCTGGGGGTTTGCACCGCAACCTGCAGGCGCAGGTTGTCGGCAAATCCTCCGCCCGTGGGTGGCGGTGCCGGGGCTCCTCCGAGGTTGCCGACTATTTCCATTAAGTCGGTATTCGAAGTCAACGAAAGTTGTTCGACACCCACCTGGCCGCGCAGCAGGGCGCTGTCATAGTGCCCGGTAAGCGCCAGGGTGGAATTCAGCGTGGCACGAATGCTTTGCTGATAGAGGACACGGACTTCCTCGGCCTTCATCGCCAGATCGAATTGCACATCGGGCCGGTACACCACTCCTCCGTGGGCCGTCACTGTACCGCCTCCAACTTTGCCCTGGAATTCCGTGATGTCCAGGCGGTTACGGGTCAGGGTAATCACGCCATTGCCATCGCGCAGCCCGAGCGGCGTCCCCGTCCGCGCAAAACTTGCATTGGCGATATGAATCTTCCCTTGAACTTCGGGACTGGAACGCTGTCCGAAAGAATTGATGTCGAAGCGGACCTGGCCGCCGCTGGTCACATCGGGGTCGAACAGTTCTGCGAGTTGCAGATCGACGGTACCCTGCAGAAGTATCGACGCGTGCGCGTCCTTCGCAGCAGGCAGGCTGGCCTGAAAAGTCAGATCGGTACCCGTACCTTTCATCACGAAACGATTCACTTCCAGCACACCGTGAGTGTAGTGGGCGTGAATCGGCGCAGTCGCGGCCAGTTGGATTGAAGTTTTATATTTCACACTGAACTGCGGCACCACGAGCTGGATATCGAGTTGACCCGGTCTCTCGAGTGGCCCGCGCAACGTCGCGTGTAGCTCGGTTTGCCCGGTGAGAGTCGCCGCTTGCGACGGCGCGTACATTGCCAGTACGGCCTGTAGCGGAATTACCTGGGTATCGAAGGCAATGTCTACTGGATAGTCATCCCGCAACTCGATGGTGCCGTGACCATTGGCCTGCGAACCCAGCACCTGCGAGGTAAATTCCAGCTTCGCGACATGCTGCGCAATTTTCGCATTGCATTTCAGGTACTTGATCTCCTGGCCGCGGACCTGGAGTTGAGGCACCTCGATCGAAGCCACCAGGCTGGGATCTTGCACGGTTCCGCTTCCCGTGGCGGTCATATTCAGCGCACCCGCCAGCTGCAGATTTCTGGACTTGAAAGTTTCCAGTTGGGCCAACTTGATCCCCAGGGCTCGGATCTCCGCATCATATTTCTTTTGCCGGGGTTCGTAGCGAACATTGGCAGTCGCAGATCCGGCGGGCAAATCTGTTTTGAGTCTGGCGGTGATCGCGTTCCCGTCGGCTTCAAAGTCGAGATTCGCGGTGTCAACCGGTTCATCCGCCACGCGCGCATGCGCCAGTCTGATTTGCCCCCGGCCAACGGGCGCAAGCTTCGTTCCATTAAATTCAGCTTTGACGGACAACATCCCGTCCACCTGGGCAGACACGCCTGCTGCCTGCGCTATGTCCTTTGCGCTGAGGCCGGATGCGGAGAATTGAATGTGAAACGGGCTCGATTCTGAGAATGCCCAGTCTTGAAGCGTGGCGCCCAATTGAAAAGTAATGTGACCTTTATTCGCGGAAACCAGTTCGCCGCCGTCCAGACGGACAGCAGAGCGATTGGCGGCAAACTCGGTCCGCAGGCTTTGCCAGGATGTACCTTTCAGCCGAACATCAGTCGCGGTGAGTTGCCCGCGAATATTGGGATCGCGGGTCGATCCCCGGATAGTCGCGGCCGCCGTGGCCTTCCCGTAGAGGCCAAGCGGGGCCGAACCAGCTGGGAGGAATGCATCTGCAAGTTGCTCGACTTCATGAAGCTGGTCACTCTGCACCCGGACTTGCAGCGACGATCTGTCGCTGATGGTTCCGTTGAACGCAACCGACATCTGAGGAGTTCTGAGGTAACTTCGCCGGAGAGACAGCATCTGTCGCGCTGCATCATAACTGGCATGGATAAGACCATTCACCGGTGTTGCGCTCCCGCCCGACGGCGGTTTCATGCTGGCATGCAGGCTAATTTCAGCCTGACCTGACAGGTTATTCAGACTCTTCCCCCAGGTTGCGTGAGCATTCGCATTCAGAAAGCCTCCGATCGCCGCGTGATCGGCTGAGCGCGGCCCGAATCTCTCCTGCAGGGCTGACGCCGAAACACTCTTCAGGGACATTTCCAGGTTCGACCTCGCGGCGCCGGTAAGATCGAGAATGGCGAGCCTTCCGGCAAGATTGCCTCCCAGCACTTCCGCGCGAATTCCGCTCACCCTGGCGTTGCCGTTGGTGAGGGAGTATTCAGCCGCGAGACCTCGAATGGGCAACGACCCATTTCCCTGGGAAACAGTCAATTCAGCGCTATGCATCGCGCCCTGCAGATTTACGGCGGCAAGAAGCGGCCGCTCAGGATTGCTCTTGTAGTCAATGACGCCCGAAGCGCTCACCCGGCCCGCCGGAATCGTGGGATTGTTCAGTGCCCTGCGAAACTCGCCGCTATCGACGACTGCCTGATACGTGGCGTGAACGATGGGCTGAGAGTAATTTCGAACCACAGCTTCAAGCGACAGATGCGACCCCGGCGTCGTGAGCACCGCGCTCTGCAGCGTGAATTGCTCCGGAGTAGCAGCGAAGCGGGCATCCAGGCTGTGCGCCACCGGGTTGCTGCTTTGCCATTGAATGTGGCCGTTCCGGTACGACAGGTTTCCCGAATATCGCTTCCCTGAGGGATCAAAGCTGGATTGGAAACGCAAGTCGTGCACGTCGCCGGCTAAGTCGTTTTCATGATTGTTGTAGTAAACCTCGCCCCTTTCCAGGAGAAGGTGGCGAATTCCAAGCGCGAAGACATTCATCTGGCTGTGAGAATTTCCCTGGCTCTGCGGCTGAGGCAAATTCGTCCGACCCTGATTGTCAGCCAGAAAATGAACGACCGGATGTTCGATCCGGACGTCGTCGAGGTACCAGCTGCGGTGCCATAACGACTGGATTGTAATCTGGGCGTGAAGTGAATCGACCCGCAGCAAGGGGGTGTCCTCGTGTGCTGAAGATCCGTGCACCACCAGGTTCTGCAGGTCAACTGTGGGTCCATACCCCGACCAGCCCAGGGTAAAATCTGCCAGTTGTACTCTGCTGCCCAAAGCTTGTGTGGCCTTTTCCTGGGCGGTTCGCAGCAGATATCCGTGGAACTTCGCGCTATGAAGAAGCCCAACTACAACCACTCCCACGATCACAATGAGCGCCGCAAAACCCACAGCGGCCCATAAGAGGACCCGTTTCCAACGAGGGCGCACTCCTTCAGATCTATGGACTCGCTGAGGGCCCCCTGAGTTCGAGAACGGCGGCTGCGGTAAAGCGCTCAAAATGCCTGCCCCAGAGTGATAAAAAACTGTGTCGATTTGATTCCCGGTGGCGCGTTGAGGTTGTGGCCGAAATCGATCCGCACCGGACCCACTGGAGTCTTGTAGCGAAAACCAACGCCCACCGTGTTCGAATAGGAGCCAAAGTCCCTGAATCCGAGGTGTTCAAAAACGTTTCCGCCGTCGTAGAAGGCGACCAGTCCCAGACCCTTTTTGATGGGCAGCGGGATGCGAAACTCGGAATTCACGATGAAGAGTTCGCGTCCTCCCTCCGGAACCTGAATCTGCGTGCAGGTGGAAGGATCCGCCGGATCGCTGCAGACCGCCAACGCATGTTGTGGCCCCGCGCCATTCAGCGGAAATCCGCGCAGCGTACTTCCGCCGCCTGAAAAGAACAATTCACTGACCGGGATGCGGCTGTCGGCAAACGGCTGTGCCAGACCAATGCGGAGGCTATTCGCCCAGACAATTCCCGCGCCGACGGTCTTGTAATAGGCAGCCTGGCCACGAAGGCGGGCAAAGTTCACGCTCGATCCGATCGGGCGCAGGCTCAGGTCGAGATTGACGGTTTGGTACATTCCCCTGGTGGCGTCGAGGGAATTGTCTCGGGTGTCGTAGGCATAGGCAGATGTCAGATTTGAAAGATGCAGGCTGCGGTCTTCCGGGGGAACCAGGTCGGGTATCAAGAGATTCGCCAGCGAAGTCTGCCTGTAACCATATCCCAGGGAAAGTGTCTTGGTGCCCGCCGCGTTTAGCAACCGTTGCACCTGAAAGCCGAAGTCGCCGAAACGAGAGGTGAAAATAGGATTCTCGCTGTTACGTTCGACGGTAATTGTCGAATTGGAGCTCCAATTCGCTCCCAGAAAATAGGGATCGCTGTATGAGATGCCCGCCCTTTGGTCGAGTCGCGCACCCACAAGCGCCAGCGTGATGGTCTCTCCCAGCCCCCGGAAGTTTCGGCGCGTATATTGAAACGTTCCCCTCGGGCCCCAGAAAGTCTTCTCACTGGTTTGGAATGTGGAGGGCAATCCAACGGGAGGAAGTCCCGGGACCGCTACCGTGCCGCTCGGAACGCTTCCGCCCCGATTGATGACCTCGAAACCGAAGCCGTAACGGATCTCGTTTTCCCGGGACTCGTGCAGCTTGACCATAACATCCTCGCGGTTCTGCGTAGTGATCGGGAGACGCGGATCAACCTCGGCCCAATCAAAGGTCCCCAGTTCGTACAGGCGGTTCTCGGCGGAAAACATATCGTCTTCCCGCAGCGGGGCCTTGGGGATCAGCCGGACCGTCTGATCGATCAGCGACTGCCGTGTGGACCGGGCGCCCAGGGTCGTGACCGAACTGATAATGACCCTCGGCCCTTCCGTGATGTGATAGGTGACCTCCAGTCGATGTGGGTTGCCGTCCATCTTGCGAGCGGTTGCGCGAAAGTTCGCGTTGAGATAGCCCATGCGTAAATACTGGGCCAGAATCTGGCTGCGATCTTCATCGACTTTCTTTGCCGAATAGGGCTGGCCTTCCGCCGCTTTGAGTCCGCCCGGCGCCAGTTTGTCTTCCGCTACATTGTGATTTCCATCGAGGTGCAATGACGCCACTACATCCCGCGGACCTTCATCAATGCGAAACCTGGCGACGATGTTTCCACCGTTCTTCGTGATATCAGGGACCACCTTGACGCTGCTGAAACCCTCCGCCTGGTATGCATTTTCCAGATTGTCCACGCTTTGCCGGATCCGTTGATCGCTGAACTTGCCATGCGAGAAAAACGAGAAAAATCCTGCCTCATCGACTCTTACGTAGCCCCGCAATAGGCGGTCAGACAGGCTGTGGTTGCCCACAATCTCGACATCTTCAACTCGATGCCGCGGTCCCTTTGTGACCCGGTAAAGAATCTTCCGGCCTTTCTGCTCCTCTTCATTCCGAGTTTCAACTTGTACGTCGAAATATCCCTTTGACTGGAAGTATGAAACGAGGTTCTCTCTTCCCTCCTGGATTATTTCCGGATCGAGGCCGGCCTGTTCATACATCGGAAGCAGGCGATGACGGGTCCAACTCCACAGATGCGCTCCCTGTATCTCCACGTGGGCCAGTTCACCGGGAGTCACGTCGAAAAGAACGTCGGCGCGGTTGGTTTGCGGATCATATTCCGCGTTTGCCAGCTTCACCCGGCTGCCCAGATAGTTTTCGTCGATGAGCTTCGATTCCAGATATTGAGTGGCCTTTTGTACGGTCTTGAGCGAATACGACTTGCCGTTTCTGATTGCCGCTCCTCGCAGCCGGGCCCACCAGGACTTAAGCTCCCCCTGCAGTTTCGGCTTCAACTCTGGCGGAGCTCCGTTCAGAATGACGCGGCCAAACTTCGCATGACGGTTCCGGGTGATGTGAAAAGCGACATTGACCACGCCATGCGCTGGATCAGTCTGCAGCTCAGAGCGGACTTGTGCTTCAAAATAGCCGTTCCGCTGGAAGAATGTCCGCAACTGATCTGAAGTGTTCTGCACGTCAACGGACGAGTACGCGCCACGTGGCGGATAGTCGGAGACCTGCAGCAGCCGGGCATAGGAAAATCTGCCAGCTCCAGGAAAGGTGTAGATTCCAAAATACAGCGCCGGCTGAAGCACGAACATGACGCGAATGCCGTCAGGTTGGGGACGAATGTCCAGTTTTACGTCTTTGGCCGTCCCGCTGGACTTGAGCGCTGCAATAGACTGATCGATCTTTGACTTAGCGAACGGCTCTCCCGCCTTTTGCGCCAGTAGCGGCTGCAGGTCGCTCGCATTTACGTCAGCCCGACCAGCAATTTCTACCGCTCCCACCTTCTGTCCTTCGTAAGACGAAAGCACCTGTTCCAGCTGGGGAGCAGTATTTGGTGTCTGGGTCGTTGCGTCTTGCGCGTTAATGTCGAGTGCCGCCAGACAAACAAACGCAGTACAGACCGCGACGACCCAGCGACGGGAACAGGGGTTCTTCCTTAGACCAAAGGTGGAGAAAAAAGGCAACGTCCACGCATCCTCGGTAACGAGTGAGTTTCTTCTTGCTGCATCCGTTTAGATGACCGTAGGCTATCAGGAGTTTGTTGCCGGCGTCGATCAGCGCGCACTATTCACCGGCATCCAGTAAATCGCTAGCGCAAAGATGAGATAGACCGCCAGCAGTTGGGCGCCTTCAAACCACGAGGTTTCGCCGTCCCATCAATCATGGCAACGGCAACCACCGCGATTAGCGCGTTTGTGGGACCAATCTGGAAGGACGCTGCTGTCGAGCACCAACATGGGGAAAGCGAAATGGGATCAGGTGTGATGGTCGAGATGGCGGACTCGTAAGCGTAAAGGCTGTCGTGGAATGATGACGCTCAGATATACTGTTCGGCCAGCATCTGGGCTGCACTTTCGTCCATCTGTTCGGCGCGTCGAACTTCTTCGAAGCGAGCGAGCAAATCATCAGGCCGCAGGCGCCGTTTCTCGGCGCCTTGAAAGTCATGGATAATGTGGCCACGGTGCATCATGATCAGACGGTCTCCAAAACTTGCCGCCTGATGCATCGAGTGCGTTACCATTAAGGTGGTGAGTTGGTCGCGCGCAACCACCTGTTCGGTCAAGGCGATGACCAAGTCCGCACTCTTGGGATCGAGGGCTGCCGTGTGCTCGTCCAACAGCAGCAGTTCGGGACGCAGCCAGGTGGCCATGAGCAGCGTGAGCGCCTGACGCTGCCCTCCCGAGAGACTTCCGATGGCACTCTCCAGGCGGTTTTCGAGCCCCATATTCAGCCGGCTCACCTCGTCGCGCATTCTGCTCACCAACGACTGTTTCAATCCCCAGCCAAGACTTGCCGACGTTAGAGATTGGCCGGGAGATAATTCCATCTTAGTCCCGGACAGCACCGCCTGCGTATCGCTTCACCAGGCTACCTGCCCTTCGACACCATGGTGGACCTGCGCCCGCAGCAGAAGCTCAAGATTCAGACTGATCTCGTAAAAGGCAGCATCACCGAGGCCGGATCGCAGGTCAACAAGCAGTAGAACATTCGTCGGCGTCGACGCAACTTAACACAACGGTCAACCTGGCTGCCGGCAAACATCGCTTTGGTGTCTTCGCCGACAACACTGCTGCCCAGGAGTGGGAGAACGTTGTCTACGCAACAGTGAAGTAAGACAATAATAATCGGTTGCCCGAGAACACAGGTGAAGTGGCCTTCCGGCGACGCAGGCTCGCGCATTTCACAGAAATCAGCGTGGACGTTGGTCCGAACTCCAGCGATTCGCAATGGGGGCGAAGCACGTTGAATTCGATCCGATGATTTGCGTCGGGGTCACGAGATGACCCCGCTGCCACAAGTAATACAACGTTTCCTGTTTGTTGATGATCGTGAAGCCAGCGCTTAGCGAAATCGCGCCAGTTCTCCTGGTCTGTTTCGACTTGAACCGTTCGGAATTATCCGGTTCCGGAAGCCCGTTGACCTGAACTTCTACGCTTTAGCCGCAGTTTCCTGGTGGAACATAGCTTTCCAATTTCCGTTCTTCTTGATCCATAATGAGCTGGCCCAAACAACAGCAGGCACTTTCTCGTTATTGCAAGTCGCATCCTGGCTAGCTCGGTAGGTCATTAGGACGGTGTCCTTGTCGATCCACTTAAATGTCGGAGTATCCAGTGAATAGCTGGTTACCGTACACTGCGTGGACCCCATTTCCTTAATCACCTGATCTCCAGTCCGGATGCCACCCGTGCCCACGTCAATCCCATCCGCCATGACCTTTTTGAACGGTTCAACATCGTGATTCTTCCACGCTTCCCACAAACCCTTTTCCGTCTGCGTGAGATTCTGTTCGTTGGCAGAATTGTTTTGTGCAAACGCGAACATCGCACACGCCAGCAAAACTAGTACAAAGAATCTGTTCACATCGGCCTCCTTTTAGAAGCAGTTTCAGGCGAGCGGATTATAGGAGGAAGAGTTCTTCTTTACAATGCAGAAGAAGGCATCAAGCTGGCCAACTACACATAACTCCAAGGGCGCGCCAATCTGCATGGGATTGTGGAACTCTGGCCCAAATAGGAGATGGAAGATGTAGCCATTCGACAAGAAGCGCGGAGCCTCGAGCAGCATTTCCGACCCGCCATTTGGACAAGCGGAGTTCGCTATTGAAAGAAGCAGCCGTCCGGTACCGCAACCGTCGCGGCTTAGCCAGGCACTCACTACTGAATTTGTTGCTAGCAGTAGCGTGAAGTGTCGCAGTGACTCTCGGCGCAACGAACGCGCAAGCGGGTACGCAGTCAGTATCGTCGGCCCGCTGTCCTTGTTTCTCGCAGAATTCAAGCAGCTGTTTATGGAGGGTATTCCGATGAACCGTTTTGGCCTAGTTCTTGCCCCACTTCTGCACTGCATCCTCGCCCTCACCTTGATAGCCTGCAGCGCGGGCAATCAGCAACAGTCGCAACCGGAGCCGCCCGATACTCGCGCAGCCGATGAGTCCGCGATCCGCGCCCTTGATGCCGATTGGAGTTGAACTGAACGTTTCTCGCTTATTTGCCCGGGTGTAGCCGTGTAGGCTGGTGTAGCCCTCTCCAGATCTTTCTCGTAAGAGATCTTCCCAAGAAGAGTATTGCAAGAGCCTACACCGGGCTACATGCCTACACACGCGCCCCGAAACTCGTCGGCAGGGTTCTCACCCGGTACAGGGATTGGGCCGTGGTCGCCAGTATGTTATAGGAATGCTCAAAAACCTAATTTGAAAGGTGGTACGGCTTGGTTTCTCCGGACTAAATATCCTTTCGAAGGCCGGCAATTTGCCCGACCCGCGAGTAGAATCCAACGATGTCTCTGAACCGCAAACTCAGTGCGTCAAGCGTCTTATTGGCGACCCTGCTGTTCACCCGGAATCTCCCCGCGCAAAACCCCGCCGCCGACCTCGTCCTAGTTCACGGCCACATCCTCACAGTGGATGCCAACGATTCGATAGCCCAGGCCATCGCCGTCCGCCATGGCGTTATCGTGAAAGTCGGTACCGATGCCGAAGTTCTGGAATTCGCGGGCAATGCTCCCGGCGTCCGCATCATCGACCTCCACGGTCATACCGCCACCCCCGGCCTTATCGACACCCACGCCCACATCGCTGACGGAGGCGTCGAGGAACTCTACGGTATCAAGCTCTCGGATGCCACTTCGGTAGCTGAAATCGTCGCCCGTGTAAAGGCCAAGATCGCTCTCGTCAAGCCTGGCGAATGGGTCGGCGGTTCCGGCTGGGACGAAGGCAAGCTCGCCGAGCACCGCTACGTCACCGCCGCCGATCTCGATGCTGTCGCCCCCAACAATCCCGTCTGGCTCATCCACACCACCGGCCACTACGGAGTCGCCAACTCGCTCGCCCTCAAGCTAGCCCACATCACCGCCGGCACAGTTGACCCCACCGCCGGCACCATCGACCGCGACCCCCACGGCAACCCTACCGGCGTCCTCAAAGAAGAGTCCGCCATGGAGCCTGTCACCAGCCTCATTCCGCCCATCACCTCCGAGCAGATGCGTCAGGGCATCCTCTACATTCAACAGGTGCTGCACAGCGAAGGCATAACCGCCGTCAAGGATCCCGACATCTACCAGCTCCACTGGGATACCTACAAATCCCTCCTTGATCAGGGGCAGCTCAAGGAGCGCATCTGCGTCCTATGGCACGCCGGTTCGACACTGGAGTCGGCCCGCAAGACGCTGGCTGAGATCAACGCCGTTCCTCGCCTGCCCTCCACTCTCGGTGACGACCGCCTCCTCTCCTGCGGCGCCAAGATCTACATGGACGGCTCCGGTGGCGCCCGCACAGGCTGGGTCTATGACGATTGGCTGCGTAACGCCACGACTCCAGATGTCACAAGTTCGGGCGCGGCCAATCGTGGCTATCCGCAAATTGACCCTGCTGTTTATCGAGAAATGGTTCGCCTCTTCCACCAGAACAGCGTCCCAGTTGGTACCCATGCCGTCGGGGACCGAGCCATGGACTGGGTCGTCGATACTTACGCCCTTGTTGAGCAGGAGCAGCCCCACTCTGGCCTGCGTCACAGCATCATCCACGCCAACCTGCCCACTCCGCACGCCCTCGACGTGATGGCCAACTTGCAAAGAAAATACGACGCTGGATATCCGGAAATGCAGGCCGGATTCCTTTGGTGGATCGGCGACATCTATGCGGCCAGTTATGGTCCCAAACGCGGTCAGCGACTGGAGCCCTTCAAGACCCTGCAATCCCGCGGCATTCTCTGGTCCGGCGGGTCAGACTACTTCGTCACCCCGGTGGCCGCACGCTTCGGACTCTGGGCCTCCATAGCGCGCCAAACCGCTAAAGGCACCTACGGCCTGAAGCCCTTCGGGGTGGCCGAAGGTGTGGACATCCACACCGCTCTCCGCAGCTACACCGCCTGGGGTTCGCGCCAGATGTTTCTCGAAGATAAGATCGGTACCCTCGAGGTAGGCAAAAGAGCCGACATTGCTGTTTGGGACCGCGACCTCTACTTCGTCTCCAATGAGCAGATCAAAGACTTGAAATGCCTGATGACGCTGCTCGATGGCGAAGTAATCTACACTTCGCACGACTCATCCGTAACAACAGAAGTCCGCTAACCCAATCGCAACCATGGTCACCCGGCCAGGAGCGCAATCACTCATGGAGAAGCTAGCTCGTTGGCCCGCCGAGTGACGGGCACTCCGGAAGCAATGGAATTTCTTCCGGTTTGCCGACCAACCGTCCGGAATCGTCGGATCTGCTGCGCATTGGCGACCAGAAACGATGGGAGAGAATCTACGGCCCACATTCTCGAGGGCTTCTCGGGCCGGCTATCAGGCGGGATGATATTGTTCATGCGCAGGTATTCCACGGGCTGGCCCGAGTGATCCTCGGGGCCTTGCCGCTCAAGAGCTAACTTTAGAATTCCTTTCGGTTCGCCCGTTAACCTCCCGTGTCCGCAGCGACTCCCATGCTTCAACTGCGAAGGGAACCGCGTGGAGGGCGACCGCGCACGCGATCATGGTCGCATGCGGGGGCAAATCTTCTGGAGATCCTGAAACGTGTCTATAATCCTGAGGGCTGGAGGGGTGAAATGGTCAAGGCTGCGGTCGTTGCGGGATTTGTACTGGCGTTGGCGGCGCGTTGCCTGGCTCAGGAGCACCAGCATGGAAATAGCGAGAAGTTGGGGACGGTGCACTTTGCCACATCGTGCAACGAAGTGGCGCAGAAGGAATTCAATCGGGCGCTTGCGCTGCTGCATTCCTTCCAGTTCAGCCGTGCCATAGAAGGATTCAACGCGGTTCTGGGGGAGGACGCGACATGCGGAATCGCGTACTGGGGAACCGCGCTCAGCGATTGGAGTAATCCATTTGCAACGGGAATGAAAGACAAGAGCCAGTTGCAGGCAGGACGGGAGAGCGCGGAACGCGGCAAGACCGTGGGCGCAAAGACGGAGCGGGAACGGGCGTATCTCGGGGCGGTAGGCAAGTTGTACAGCGACTACGAGGGCACGCCGCAGCGAGCGCGTTTGATCGCCTACCGCGACGCCATGGGGGAAGTCGCGGCGAAGTATCCAGAAGATCATGAGGCGCAAATCTTCTACGCGTTGGCGATCGCGGCCTCGGAAGAGCCCGCGGAAAAGACGTACGCGGGGCGGCTCAAGGCAGGAGCGATACTGGAAAAGTTGTTCGAGCAGGAGCCGGCGCATCCTGGACTGGCACACTACATTATCCATACTTACGACGTGCCGGCGCTGGCGGGGCGGGCGCTGGTGGCGGCGCGGCGTTACTCGGAAATTGCGCCAGATGCGCCCCATGCGCTGCACATGCCATCGCATACCTTCACCCGCACGGGTTACTGGCAAGACTCCATCGACAGCAACATAGCAGCGGCAGCAGCGGCGCGACGCGAGGGTCAGACGGCAGAAGAGTTGCACGCCAGCGACTATGAAATTTACGCCTACCTGCAAACTGGGCAGGACGAAGCGGCGCGGCGGATCGTGGATTCATTGCCGGAGATCGCGTCACGCTTCGACCCGAAGGCGGTGATCAGCGGCGCTGGTAGCCCCTCTACGGGATATTTTGCTCTGGCGGCGATCCCGGCACGGTACGCGCTGGAACGTCGGGCGTGGAAGCAAGCCGCGCAGCTCACACAGCTAGAGACACCGTTTCCTCACACCGAGGCCATGACTTGGTTCGCCCGCGGACTGGGCGCAGGACAACTGGGGCAAGCGCAGGCTGCGCGCGAATCGGTGGCCGCGCTGAAGCAGATCCGCGAGCGACTGTTGAAGGCGGGCGAAAACTACTGGGCGCAGCAAGTGGAAATTGAGGAACTTGAGGTTGGAGCATGGGCGGCGCTAGCGGAGGGTAAGAAAGAGGAAGCACTGCGGCAGATGAAGTCGGCAGCGGGACTGGAAGATGGGACAGAGAAAAGCGCGGTGACGCCCGGGCCGCTCGCGCCGGCGCGCGAGCTACTCGGCGAGATGTTGCTCGAAATGAAAGAGCCGGCGCAGGCACTGGAGCAATTCGAAGCTACGCTGACGAAAGAGCCGGAGCGATTGCGAGCGCTCTATGGGGCGGGGCGTGCTGCTCAGTTGAGCGGAAGGCGCGAAGCGAGTCAGAAGTATTTCGGCCAGCTCTTGAAGGTTTGCGGACGTGCGGACAAGCCAGGAAGGGCGGAGATCCTAGAGGCACAGAGGGCGATTTCCCAGAAATAGTGTCGCGCTTAAGCCGTTCTGTGTGAGCCGGCTCGTGGATAACCCGCAGGCAGGAAACTCGTTTCGCGATTACTTCCCTGTAGCCGACAATCCGGAAGTTAATCGCATGGGGCTCGAATCGAAGGCCGAGTAGGGATTTGATCCTCCTCAAATCAGTGTTCTTCCGTTGCACTAACTCCCAAAATAGGAGCACGCGGTGCCTGCGCGTGATGCACAAGACGATCATTATTTTCCGGGCGCATAGCTAAGATCCGCGCGATACGCAGCTGCCTCCGTGTACTGGCGGGCCGTGCAGTCGCGAATGGTCTTCTGGATCTGATCCGCCACTTCTTTTCCGTAGGTATCATTGAGCACGTCCGCCAGAGTTTTCGGCAACGGCGCGAAATCCGCCCAATTCTTGCGGCTATTAAGCAGAACGAACGTTGGCCCCTCACCTCCGTTGACCAGCTGCAGCCAGCCACTGGTTTTGGGCCAGCCCGCTTGCTTGCCCAATGCATCATTCACCTTCTTTATCGCAGCAATGAAGTCAGGACCTGCTCCGGGATGCAGAATGAAGATCGTCACCGCGGTCATCGGCGCAGCAGGTTGGTTCGCCGGGGCGAGGCTCATGTCCGACCGATATACATAGAAACCATTGCGGCCATTCTGGACATGAGGGGCCATATTGGTGGCTCCATCGGCAGTATCCGCCTTCCCCATGCGTGCCTCCCATTCGTCAAAGTCCTTCCAGGCGTGTCCGCACGAAGAAGTAACGTACGTACCGGTGTTGTCGCCGGTCTCAATGAAAAAGGTGTTCCATGTCCATGTATCTTTCTGGTCGCGATGGAACTGCATATGTTTTTTTCGTCCGGCTTCATACTGTTCACCCATACCGGGCTTTGGCATGGAGAAATACACGCGGCACACATTGTTGGCGTTCTGCGCATTGATTTCTTGCGTGTTCGATCCTGCACTGGAACTCGTTTGGGCCAGAGACGAAGCTACGTAAAGACAGCTCACAATCACACCCACTATTGGGATTCGCATGGCATGCTCCTGGAGGGAGATTGTCTACCCGCGAAACTCTATGCTCGGCTCCCCGCAATGTCAAAAGCAGGAACCCCGGTGTCTGAGATGTGCGGGTTTTGCCCGGATCACAGGCCACTCGGAACTCAACAAGGCCCCGCGGCACTCTCCTGATTTCGACGCTACATCCAGAGTGAATCAGGACCAGCTATTCAAGCCGACTTTCAACACTCAGAGGCGCTCAAGAGTTAGCAGATCAGGTTCGCCGGCACAGCACTTTTGTAAGGCATCCTTGAAAATCTGATTGTCGGAAGTGCTCGCAAACAAAGTCATCGATGATCGAAACTTCAAATCGTCAGGGTATCCGAAAATGTGGTTGATCGAACGTCCCTCGACCAGCAGTACAAGCCGCGTGCATTCCCTTAGTCGCGGCCCGAGAATCGGGTGGTTCAAATATGCCTCCGCTTCGTCCCGCGAAGAGATTGCGAACCTGGTCGCCATGTGGCTGTGCCCTAACCCTCGGAGCTGGGGGAAAATGAACCATATCCAGTGTCCCCTTTTGTGGCCCGCTCCCAACTCTGCACGGACCTGCTCGAACACTGGATTCTGTGCGTCGACAAAGCGTTGCAGGTCATAAGGATCATTCATAGCGGGCTTTACCCTTGCTGCTGGCATCTAGTGTATTCGAGTGTAGGTTGTCCGATGAATTCTTGACCATAGGAACGCCAAAGGAAAAGGGGCATGTGGCACTACACATCGCTACACCAAGGGTCAGTCAGAGGCTCCCAATTTTTCCGGTCACAGGCCGGTCATTTCTGACTAGAAGCTTTGATCGCATACTGCCTCCTCTGGTTCTTTTCATGACACAGATCGCGCCGGTGCGAAAAACAAAGAGTTCTCGAGTCGATCAGAACTCCTGCGCGACGGTTATTCGTTGCGGACTTGGTCAACGGTTGGTTTCCCGGAAATAAAGAATTAGTTCTGATTCTTTCGTGAAAGAGGGGAGTTCCAACTCGTACGTTCGGTCAATGTTTCCTATTTTCAAATCTCGCCCGTCAAGTGTCGCCCGAGGCAACTGTTCACCAGATCGCAAGCTAACCCGCGGCGGTTCCGAGCCTGGGGCCGCTAGTCGGAAAGCAAGCGTGCCCGGATTTTCTTTCACTGCGAGGATTTGCAGGTTTGCACGTGTCAGATGAAATCCGGCGGTCGACACTTTTACCAGCTCAATCCGACGGTCCGAGCGCACGAACCCCTTGATGTGACCATTGCTATCCTCCCACTCCTGCCAGTCGGCATTCACTACGACCGCCGGCTCGGCGACTGCAACGGCGAATCTGGCCTTTGATTTCGCTTTCACATTGAAGACTAGGCCCGTGGGCGTCGACGCCGCCTCGGTCATTCGCTTCGACACGTATGTCAGATGATCTGCGTTTGTTGGTTGAGCGCCCAGCTTGATCGTGATGGAGTGCTTCTTTCCTGGGGAAAGATTCGGCAGAATCAACAGACGGTCATCAAAGGCAGGATGCCCGCGTCCATCGATCAGGACCGCCTGGATGAATTGTCGGGTGTTCTCAACGCGGATGCCCATACCACCCAAAGATTCCGAAGTATCGTTCCGGCGCAGACTCGAGAGGTCGAGCGTCATCTCGATGGTGTCGTCCGATGCTTTCCATGAGTAGTTCCATTGCGCCATCGCACGCAGCTTTTGCGCGAGTTCCTGCGGCTCCGGGCAATAGATCGGAAACGTGCCAAACTTCGTTTCCATTGCCTCGTAGAATGGAAAGTTATTCTGATTGGTGATGCGCTTGTCCTTGCCTTCATTGACGGGCGCGGACGAGATCGAGTAGTCGTGCCACATCTCGTTGAAGATCACACCACGCCCGACATTGTGAAACATGTGGTCGAAGATGGCTTCTTCGTTGGCGGTAATCTGAGCTGTCGTATAGCTCCAAGTCGGATCGTAGAACCACTGGTAGTCCGGATGAGGAGAATTCTCGAGCAGGACGAAGTCCTTGTTCGCGCCAGTAAACCAGGTCATGTTGCCGAAGGCCAGCGGCACGCTCTGTTCCAGGCCATGGGTCATGTAGAGCGAGAAGCGCCCAGCGACTTCACCGTAGTCCTCCATCGGGATCGTGTCGCCAGGATTGATCATGGACTGAATCTTTCGAATCGGAAAACCCTGCGCCCGCATGTTCTGCTCGATCTCCTCGACTGACCCGTCGAGTTCTTCCCGCCAGCGGTCTGGGGTCATCTTTCGATCGATTTCGTGAAACTTGCTGTGAGTTCCGATCTCGCCCCCGAGGTTCTCTAGGCGCTTGCCAGGCGGCGCCAATTTGTCCCAACCTGCCTTCTTCACGAAGCTGGATACCCAGGTGTAAAGCGGCACGACTCCGGTATCCTGCGCAACGCCGGTTAAAAAATTGAGCGTCTTGAGTTGGTAGTTGAGGTCGCCGCTATTGTCTCCATCAAAGCGCACGACGGCGGTCAGATTGGCGTTGGATACCTGCGGAGCAGGAAACGGTACGTCCACGTCGCCATAGGAAGCCCATTGAACCGCGCGGATCATCGCGTTCCAGAGTTCGTTAGCATGGCTGACTTGCGGCGGATCATTGCGAAAAAACGTTCCTGCGCCTGCTGAGGTTCCAAAGTCACTCACGAGAACAATGCGGCTACTACCGAGTGTTGCGCAGGAAAGGTAAGGAAAACTGTGCTGGCCATCGGTCGAGACCAGTAATACCGCTCGGCCGGACCTCGGTTGGAGCACATTTGTGGCAGACGCGAGCACCGGCGTTAGAAACTGTGACACCTCGAAGCCACGTGTCACATAGTGATCATTTGAAGCGACTCGAATCCGGTATTCGGTTCCGCCCAGCAGTCCTTTGTATTCCAGTCCGAGCAGATCATCGAGAGCGTGGTGATCGCGCTCCTTGTCGTTCTCATCTTTGGTGGCGAGCGGCCCGTCGAGGATCACGCTGTGGTTGCCCGCAAGGTAATCCCGCAAGCGGAGGACGATCTGTGAGTAAGTCGCGTCATCCACCAGCGTCGCTTGGCCAAAAACGAGGGTGGAGTACTTCAACAGTTCCTGGTCGCCGGGCATTTCCTCAACAAAGAGTGTGTCGTACGGAATCCCCGCCAGCGTCGCGATACCGACCCAGCCGTGTCCGGCCAGTTGACTCGTTTCCCACGCGTGGTGGTAGCTGGTTTTGCTCAGAAAAATTGCCAAGCGGGGCTGCGTGAACGACGCGGTCGAAGCAAACGCCATCCCACACAGAAGCAGCAGGACTGCACCGAACCGTAACATCTTCATCGCCAACTCCTTGGGTAGGAAGTTGCCCGCTCGGCACGTTATTGTGGCCGCACTTCCAAAAGCAAATGTTTTTCGAACTCAACCGTCAGCTGGGCGCTGTGTCCCGATAGCGTCCCAAGCTTCGTTCCGTTGACGTAGTCAATGACGTCATAGGTTCGGTCTTCCAGGCCGCGAAGCTCGACGGGCCCTTTCCAATGCTTGGCATAAAAAGCGTAGTACAGAGTCTGCTGCTTGCGGATGACGTGCGTCTCGGGCACATCAAAACCGATGTCGTAAAGTTGTCCGAGATATTGGCCTTGCGAGAGCATCTTTTCGCGATAGATGCGAAGCCAGGTTTCGAACTCTTTTTCGCGGGACGCCGTCAAATCAGACTTACTGGGCTTCTCCGCCAGCGAGGGCAGGACAAACTGCGTTCCCACGACCCCGCCGACCCCAACCGTAGAAGCAAAGTCGTCTCCTCCATCACTCAGTTCGACGTGATCGCCGAAGTACGGGATAGAGTCTCCGATCAAAGCTTTTAACGTTTTAGCCTTGGAGCGGACCTGGAACGAACTTCCGGGGTCGGAGGCAACGGACATGTTGAAATGCGGCATCGTGAAGAACGAATATGCAGTGCCGCAAGGACAGAACTCTACCAGCGACCCCGGCTTCACCTTTTGCGCGGTTTCGTAGATCTCACGGAAGAAGTCCGGCAACGCCTCAACAGATTCCTCCGGCCGTTCGTGGTGGTGAGCGGGGTTGTAGCATGCCGGAACCCCGTTCATATGCTGGCCGTCCAGCTTCAGGCCATCGAAGCCCCACTCCAGCAATATCTTCCGCACCAGAGCCTTGTGGTACTCCACCACCCGCCGGTTCGCCGGGCAGAGGTAGTTGGAGTTCCACCATGAAACCTTTCGTGCAGAACCATCGCGGTTCAACAGCTCGTAGTCGAGGTGATCTTTCAAGAGTTCAGAGCTCGGTACAGCGCTGAGGGGCGACCACCAGAGCTGCGCTCGAAAACCTTCCTGGTGGATTCGGTCAACCAGAGCCTTCATATCGGCGTCGCCGCGAGGAAATTTCTTGGGATCGAGAGCCCAATCGCCTACATTGTTCTGCCACCCATCGTCGAGTGTGACCCAGACGAATCCCAGGCGTTTAACCGTCGGTAGCGTATCGAGCAGCTGTTTGGGCTGCATCGTTCGTCCGTATCCCCAAGCGCACCAGATGGGGCCGAACGCACCGTCCGGCGGCGCGGGTGTCTGGAAGCCCGCCTTCTTCATCATGAACCGCCTGTAGTCGACCAGAGTGTGGAAATAGTCTCCTTGGTGAACGGCCACAAAAGTACGGAGCGTATGCAGACTCTCTCCCGCACCTAGCGCGGTAGCGTGCCGATAATTCACGGCGATCTTGGCATGCCCAGAATCCGGCATCGACACCGGAAGCGAAACTAGCCTTGGCCGCGGGTCCACGTGCCCCACCGCGATGCCAACATCGCGCCGCCAGACGTCAACGATCGGCGTGCCACCACCGTAGTCGCTGGCGTTCATACCGAGAAAATTCTCCTGCCGGAATTTGGCATGCAGCGGGACGATCCAGTTTGGGCGTTTCTCATAGGAACCGCTCTGGTAAGACCAGAAAGCTGGCATGCGGCCGTTGCGCAGCGCGTTCAGCGTATAGGCGTTGTTGGTCCAGCCCCTTACAGCGAGTTTGGCCGCGCTGGTGTTGGTGTAACTGACATCAAAGAAAGCCATCGCGGGGAGTTCATCGTAGATCGTGACCGAGACTTCTTTGGTGAGTGGTCCGGCTTTTCCAACCACTACGAGTTGTTCTGCCGCTCCGAAAGCATCCCTGACCCGGTCATTCTTCTGCGAGACCAGCGAAAACTCAGTCCAACTTCTGTCCGTGATTGACGGTGTCTCACTGGCAACAAATGGCCCCACCGCTGTCTCGTGACCGTCAAAACGGGCGACCACGCGGCTGTGCAGGTAACGATCGAATTCAATTCTCAGGTGGTCCCCTTGAATCTGAGGCGCGCTCGTGGAGGTGTCCGCAGCGCCAGCGGGTAACCAGGATGAAAACACAATGGCGAGAGCAGTAGTCGTCGCCCAAAGACGTGAGACCGTCATGGCTATCAGCGTCCGAAGGCGGTTGCCGCCGGCTTGCGCAACCGCTTTCCCAGTCGGAGACATAGAACACCTTTCTTGCCCGCCACGGCTTCCACGTTAAGCAGGCTGCTTTACGGAGCACGCATCAGCGTACACACGCAGAACTCGCCGAATGTGATATTGAACCATCCGGGCGGGAACAGCTTGCAGTTCTCCGCGCCGGATTGCTTCGTATTCCAGGGGCAGATACTGGCTGATGAGGGTAAGAGGAATTGGTTTCTCGCCAAGATTATCGAATAGTCGAGCCATCTCTTCCTTGACCGCAGGCTGATTCCAATAATATCGGCAGCGATCGCTGTAGCCGTATGTGAGGTCGCGGCGCACCTCGCCTTCATCGCCGCAATAGTACGACCGCCAGTGAGCCGGGTCGCGCAACATCGCCTCTTCCAGGGCTTCGCGCACGTGCGAGATCCGGCGCTGCGACGTGGTGGTGAACAGTTCCCGCTCAATGGCACTCAACGCCCACACCGCCTCCCTGAAGGCAAAGGTCAGCCATGGACCAACCTTCAAGATCGCGAAATGGTCCTCGACCATTCGGGCTAAGGCTTGGGGAGACTGGTAATCCGTGGAATGTGCTTCAAAGACGACTCCGGGGTACTTCGATAGTGCAGCAGACAACAACTGTGCTTTGGCACGATCGTAGTCGAAGATCGAATTGGATGCGAAATCTACTCCCGGTTGAACAACTAACGCGATCACCCTTTCCCAAGCGGACGACAGGCCCAATTCTTCAAACGCGAGTCGGAAGGTTTCCAGAGTTCGATGAGCGTCCTCTGCCTTCGTTACTACGGGAGAGGGAGCGTCAACAGATTCTCCGCCAGGCGCGGGAACCTCGGTTCCGACTACATAAACTGGTTCCGGAGAACCCGACGGCAATTCCCGATACGCTTCCTCTGCAGCCTGGCACAAGATAGCGGCCCGGTCGGCAACCGTTCGCTCCGTGATTCCCTTCTCGTCGTCGGCACAAGGCATGCTCGCGTCGAGGTGGATCTTCTGGTATCTCGCAAGCACACAATCGTGCACCAATTCGCGAGCTCTACTGAGGGCGGAAACCGATGCTTCATGTCGCCATGGGTAGGGCCCAAGGTGATCCCCGCCGAGCAACACTCGCTCCGCTGGCAGTCCGGCGCTTTTCGCCGCGGAATAAACGAAATCCGCGAACTCGTTGGGAGTCAGGCTGGTATAACCGCCAAACTGATTGACTTGGCTTGACGTCGACTCCACCAGCACTACCGAACCATCTTCCAACGGATGCCGGACGGCGGCTTCGATCACCGCAGGATGAGCGGAACACACCGCGTAGCTGCCACCTTTCCCTGATAGGCGATTGCTACGCAATAGCTCCCGTAGTCGGCTACCACAATCCTCGCGTTGCTGGTTCAGGGTCAATGTTTGCGGGCCACCGGGAATGTTTCACCTACATCCACCAATATATGTATGCGTAAACGTAACAAATCGTAATATAACGAAAGTATTGAGAAGTCAAGGAATTTCAAATTGTCGACCCCTGCCGAAAGCAGTCTTTATGAACAACTCTCCGGTATGTAGATGATCCCGTCTGGATCACGGGCAACCCGGAAATAATCCCGAGGTTAAGAGTAGGCGACCACTCGTCCGGAATTCGTCGGAATCGCTGCGCGCCGGTACACGGTGCAGGCCCCACAGCAAGGCGCGTCGCCTTCTTTTTGGGTCGTCGCGTCGATACCAGCCTTATCTCAGAAGCGCCCGGGTGGCACTGCGATGGACCATCTTCAACTCACCCTCCAACGCGATCGTGAGTTCTCGAACCCCACGCCGGATCTCGTTCGCGTCCATGGCGGCAAATCCCAGCTGTAATCCTTCGCACGCCATTCTGCCGTGGGTGTAACGGCTCAGTGGAGTCACCTCCACATCGCGCTTAGCTGCGGCAGTCGCTGCCAATTCACCGTCGAGCCCACCGCTCAACCAACCCACAGTCTGTAATCCTGCCTCCACGCCCGAAATCTCCAGGAGTCCGGTTAGACTTTGACGTGCGCATTCCAAGAGAACCGAGAGTCGCTCCGCATACACTTCCCGCATTCGGCGGAGATGTCGCCCGAAGTGTCCTTCGGTGATGAAATCGCAAAGGATCGCCTGTTCAAGCAGCGGGGAATGTCGGCTAGTAACCGAGAGTGTCGCGGACACATAGTCCACAAGATCGGGCGGGACCACCAAGTATCCTAGCCTCAGCGACGGGAAGAGAACTTTGCTGAAGCTTCCTGTGAACAGTACCAACCCGTGGCGGTCGAGCCCTTGCAGTGCCGGCACCGGTCGTCCCGCGTAGCGATACTCGCTGTCGTAGTCGTCCTCGAGGATCAGGGCGCCCGATTTCCGGGCCCATTCCAGCAACCGCAGACGCCGGGCGAGACTCATCGTGACTCCGACCGGAAACTGGTGTCCCGGAGTGACATAGGCCAATCGCGCTCCTCGCATGCTCGCATCCTGCACCTGCATGCCTTGGTCATCCAGGCGTATGGCAGAGACCTTCGCGCCAACAGCCTTGAAAGCGATCGCCGCACCCGGATACCCAGGATTCTCCATACACACCCGATCTCCGGGATTAAGAAAGAGCCGCACCGCGAGATCGAGTGCTTCCTGCACACCGGAGATGATCGCAACCTGCTCGGGGGCGCACTTCACTCCGCGTGAAGTGCTCAGGTAGCTGGCCACAGCCTGGCGCAGCGGCGGGTATCCCATCGGACCGCAGCCCAGCAGAAGATTCATAGAGACACGCCGTAAGCGTCGAGCCGCAACCTGCGCCCATAACGTCGTCGGGAACAAATCCAACGCCGGCATGTTCGCGCGGAAAGCACGGCTGGGGCGGACTTCAAGGTTCGGAAACAGATGCACTCTCCCTGCGTAGTCGGAAATTCTCCGGCGCCGTTTGCGCGAGACTGGCGGTTCCGGCGCGTCATCTTGTGGAATCTGGAGCAATTCGTCAGGCAAGACCTTGCTCACATAGGTCCCCGATCCCACGTTGCCGTCTACGTAGCCCTCGGATTTGAGCTGCTCGAAAGCGTTGACGATCGTTCCCCGCGCGAGTCCGTATTGGCGGGCTAAGTCGCGCGTGGCCGGAAACCGCGCTCCCGGACGCAGGCGGCCTTCCAGAATCTCCGCACGCAAGGCCCCATACAGCCAGCGATTGGCGGAGATTCCCGAATCCCGCAGCGGAAGCACTAGCTCGAAGACAGTCGCTCGCTTCACCATGATAATGGTACATAGCATATACCATAAATGGATCTTGTTAGTGGTCCACTATGAGCTTAGGCTTTAGGCCATGAGGATCCAACGATGAATGCTTCCAGAATGCGCGTTGGAGTCGCGATGATTCTGTGGGCTGCTGTGCTGGGAAATCCGGTGGCGTGGACTCAGGGTCCCGGCCCCACGAAGCACTCTGAGACGAAAGAACGAGCGCGCGTCGCGCTGTCTCACGCTCTGCCTAAGTTGAATGGAGATCACCTGCATGCCACTGTGGTTGAGGTTCACTACGGACCCGGCGAGTCGTCGCCGCCGCACAGTCATCCTTGCGCCGTCATCGGTTACGTTGTCGAAGGAGTGCTCCGCACGCAGGTGAAAGGCGAACCCGAAGCAATGTACAAGGCCGGCGAAAGCTTTTACGAAGCGCCCAATGGCGTTCACGTCGTTTCCGCAAATGGCAGCAAGACTGAGCCGGCGACGTTCATTGCGTATTTCGTCTGCGATCACAACACCACACTCAGTAGCGATGTGCCGAAAATCGCAACGCCCGAAGGAAGGTAATCATGGACAAGGCACAGCTAGGCGCGTCAGAGACTTCACGGCGACGGGCAACGCCGTCATCGGGCACGCTTAGCTGGGAGCGGTTGGGCATCCTATACGCGCGCATCGCACTCGGAGCCGCTTTTCTTTCGGGAATCGCCTCACGCTTCGGCCTTTACGGCAAGAATGTTGGTTACGGGAACTTCGTCAACTTCGTGAAGTATACGGCGGAGGTGAACTCGTTCATGCCTGCCTGTAGCATCCCATTTCTGGCTTGGTCGGCGACGGCCGCTGAATTGGTCTTGGGCATTGCCTTGATTCTCGGCATCTGGCCGTGCCGGGTAGCCCTCGGGAGCGCGGTGCTTCTGGCGCTCTTCGGCATCACCATGGCCCTCTCTTTCGGGATCAAGTCTCCGCTGGACTATTCGGTGTTCTCGGCGTCGGCCGCAGCCGTGTTACTTGCTCTGTACGAGGGCCGCAAACACGGACCTGAGTCGTGAAGTCCGTCGTCCAACTGTTTTTGTTGACCAACTTCTAGGAGGATTTATATGGAAGCTCGTTTCAGCTATGACAAAGCCGCCCCAGGTGTCTACAAAGCCATGATCGGCGTGGAGCAATACCTGGAGAACTGTGGACTGGAAGAGTCCCTGCTTCATCTGATCAGGCTGCGCGCCTCGCAGATCAACGGCTGCGCGTACTGTCTGGATATGCACTGGAAGGATCTGCGCGCGATCGGGGAACAGGAGCAGCGGCTGTACTCGTTGGACGCTTGGCGAGAATGCCCTTACTACACCGAACGCGAACGCGCCGCTCTGGCTTGGACGGAGGCCGTCACGCTCATAACCACCGGGCATGTGCCCGACCCTGTGTATGAAGAAGTGCACGCGCGCTTCAGCGAAAAAGAATTGTCGGACCTAACTTTCGCTGTGACCGCCATCAACACGTGGAACCGTCTGTCAATTGCGTCCCGTACAGTCCCCGGAGCTTACCGTCCTGCCAAAACCCACCTACTGGAAAAAGGGGCGTAGGCGCGAGCAGGACGTTCATTCACCGCGCGGTCGCCCAGATTGCTCTCAAGCGATCATGAGATGATCCACGACCTTTATCAGAGGAGGAAGCATGCATCGTGCAATTCGGATCGTATCGGTAGCGTTCGTCGGGATGGTCGTGCTGATGGGATCGAACTTAGCCGCGTCGAGCGTGGACGACCGAAGCGAGATCCTCAAGGCGCGTGAAGCGGTCTGGCGCGCCTGGTTTGCCAATGACACAAAGACCCTCCAGAAATTGGTGCCACCAGACACTATCGTCATCAGCGCGGGAGAGGATAAATGGAAGACCCAGGCGGAAGTATTCCAATCGGCCGCTGACTTTCAAAAGGAAGGTGGAAAGCTTATTCGACTGGAGTTCCCGCGGACCGAGATTCAGCGCTTCGGGGAGGTCGTAATTGTTTGGAGCAAATATCTGGTCGAAACGGAAACGAACGGCAAACGATCGCTGACTTCCGGCAGAGTCACGGAGGTGTTCGTGCGGCGCCACGGACAATGGACCAATCCGGGCTGGCACACTGATTCGACAACATGAACGCAACGCGCATTCTTCCAGACATTCAAAACGTAAGGACAACAACCATGACTGAAAAGAACGTGGCTTCCGCGGTGGCCTACTATAGAGCAATGGCCGACAATGACCTCACTGGTATGGCGCGGTACTTGCACCCTGATGTTCGCCTTGTCTCACCGATGGAAGAACTGACCGGGAAGGAGGCTGTTCTTGCAGCTGTCAAGCCACTCGTCAATCTCATCAAGAGCATCAAAGTGCACGCGAAGTTCGGTTCCGAGGACCAGGCGATGTTGACCTATGATATGGAATTTGCGGAGCCCATCGGAGTCACCCGCACGGCAGTGCTGATGACGTTCAAAGACGGCCTGATTGCGCGCAGCGAGCCCTTTTTTGATGCACGGCCCTTCGGCAAGAAATAGAGAAATGACGCAGTGTTCTCATCGCCGCGGTCAACCCCTTGCGCTGACACGCCCAGCTTCGGCAATTCCGCCTAGATCACGGGCAACCTCGGCGTGAGATCGCTTGTCACCCTTAGGACCAGAAGCCTGGGCAAAGTTGGGCGACGATATCGCTTTCACTAGTTGTTCAGTTGTTCAAGGGTAACTTCCAGATAAGTCGCGATTATATTTGCCATTCAGCGAAGGCGTTCTTTTCCCGTTAAAGATACGTGAGAGGTATTCCACAGTGGCCCGTTTCGCGAGCCATGCGGCTGAGCGTGGCATTTTTGGACAAAGATCTTAGCCGTGCCGGGGTTGTATCCTTGGCGATTCTCACGGTGGCTTATCGTATCAAAATAGCGAGCGATTAAGGTGTGCCCCAGGGGTCGGAATCTGAGCCGTCAGGGCTCGTGGCGTTTTACGGCACGGCCACCATCTGAGCATTGGGTGCGGGTAAACTTTGTAGCCATTTCCAGATGGGCATCGCAGCTCGCACGGGGACCTGCTTGTGCTCGAAGGGACTCAGCGGCTATATGCTTCCTGCCAGCGGGCCAGGGGCTGCCCTCCGCCACTCAGCCAAATTCAGCGCTGTAAGAATCCTGTTCTCGCGTGTTAGCTACCACTTTCACATGTGAAATTGATTGGATGGTTACTTGTGGATGGGCACGGATTGTGATTTTCTTGTGTAGAGAGGGGAGAGTGCCGCGACCTCTGCTCTGTGAATGCCGTTGGGCTGCGCCCTCTTACGGTCACAGCGGCGTCACAAGGCAGTTTCGGGTGCGTCTGCCAGGTCATTTTGTGGAGGTGCCAATCCTACTTGAAACCCGCGTCTCACGCGGGCTTTATGGATGGTGCCGGGAGGGGGAGTTGAACCCCCAAGGTACTAAGTACCGGCGGATTTTGAGTCCGCTGCGTCTGCCAGTTCCGCCATCCCGGCACTTCGTGGAAGTCCCTGATTCTACGGCGTATTTCACACTCTATGTCTTTGTCGTCTGCGACAGCGAATGTGAAACTGTGCAAGTAAGTGTGAAAGTATTCATGGACTTTCATAGATTCTTGTCACTTGCCCATGAAGTGCTTTGCGGCTCTCCTCGGGCGACGATGTCCACCTGGCCAAGCAATAACGAGGACATCCGTACGAGATTCTACCACCCAACGCACTCACAGCCCCATCTCTAAATGATGACCACGCTCCTATTGCGGAGGACGTTCGCGCCCAACTCCGAAGCGGCTAGTGAGGACGCTTCTCGAAGACATCCTTCACGACCGGTAACGCGGAAAAGGCATTCGGCCAACTGGCGTAGAAGGCTAGTTGCGTAACCACCTCGCCAGCCTGCGCTTGCGTCAGCCCGTTGTCCATCGCCCGATTGAGGTGGTAGGAAATCTGCGCAACCTGGCCGTTAGCAATCAGCGCGCTCACAGTCACCAGGCTCCGATCTCGAGGCGCGAGGTCCGGACGCAGCCACAAGTCGCGGAAAAGAACGTCAGTGGTGTGCTGTACGACGCCCGGAGCGACGTTCCTGAACTGCTGTTCAACGTTCGTTGCTCGCTTCGCTTCCGCCTCCTTATCAAGGGGAAGAGGCGACGGCGAAGCTGCAGGAAGCTGATCGGCCCCAATCTTACGATCGGCAAAGACAACTTTCGCGGCCGCAACTGCCGAGATCGCATTCTCCCAACCAGAATAAAAAGCGAGATGGGTAATGATCTCTGAAATTTCTCGCGGCTTCACGCCATTATCAAGTGCAAGGTTGAAATAGTAGGGCATCTCAATCGTTTGGCCGCGCGCGATCAGGGCAGAGAGCGTAACAATGCTGCGGTCGCGTGGCGCCAGCCCAGGGCGTTTCCATAGGTCGGCAAGAGGGCCCTGCGCATACTTCTCGAGTGCCGGCGCGACTATCCGGATGTCTCTTGTTGTCTGCATGGTTTCCGGTTTCCTCCGGTTGTATGTGTGCTGGTCCTGAGCACAGGTTGTGTTAATCAGTGAGAGCGCCGCGATTATGGCGGCCACCAGTTTCATCTTGACCTCCTGCGGTTCTGGGTGACGCTATGATCACTTGCGGTATTGCTCGTCGCTCACCTTCTCCATCCACTCCACGGCTTTGCCATTGAGTTGTTCCTGTATTGCAATATGCGTCATCGACGTAGTCGGTGTTGCGGCGTGCCAGTGTTTCACTCCCGCTGGGATCCGGACGACATCTCCTTTTCGAATTTCCTCGATGGGCCCTCCTCACTGCTGAACCCAGCCCGTTCCGTCCGTCACGATCAGAATTTGACCCAACGGGTGAGTATGCCAGGCGCTACGCGCTCCGGATTCGAACGTAACTTTTCCGCCGCTGGTGCGCGATGGATCGGCAGCAGGAAAAAGCTCCTGAACCTCGACTGCGCCGGTGAAGTATTCGGCAGATGCCTTCTTGGACTGAAGGGAGTCGCTGCGCGAGATCTTGATTGAGGAGGACGTCGGTGCTTGAGCCGCACTCGTCTGAGCCTTCGTTACCACCGAAGCGAACAGCAAAAGCGACATGATTGTGATGGTAAGTACTGTCATTTCTGTTCCTTTCATTCCCTTATCCCCTTCAACGCATGATGAAGCCGCCATCCACCGAGATGGACTGACCCGTGACGTAGCTCGCAGCATCACTTGAAAGCCACAGAACGACATCAGCAATCTCCTCGGCCCGTCCGTATCGACCCATGGGGACGCTCTTCTTCATTGTTTCGAGGGCTTCGCCTTGGCCGGGCCGCGACCATCTGATCGGCCATTGGTGTCCAAATTAGGCCGGGACAGATCGCATTGATTCGAATGCCCCGTGCCGCATATTCGAGAGCCGCACTCTTGGTGAAGCCGAGTACTCCGTGCTTGGCGGCATGGTAGATCCCGCGCTCGGCGCCTCCTACCAGCCCACCCAGCGAAGAACAATTGACGATGATTCCACTTCCTTGTTTCCTTGTTTGCGCATCTGTTGCAGCTCGAACTTCA
This sequence comes from Terriglobia bacterium, assembly GCA_963803605.1. GTDB lineage: Bacteria > Acidobacteriota > Terriglobia > Terriglobales > Acidobacteriaceae > JAIQFF01. Next base: position 187,873 of record CAWDNG010000009.1, on the reverse strand, counting down.
TGCAACTCCACACTCCGCGGAGGTTGATCCCCATCACCCGGTCGTAATCTTCCTGGGTAGTATCGGCAGTCTCGGCGAGGACGTTTTGAACGCCGGCATTGTTGTAAGCCGCATCGAGGCGTCCGAAGGTCGCAACAGTCTGCTTCACCATCGCCTCCACTTGTGCATCGTCGGACACGTCACAGCGTACGGCCAACGTCTTATGACCCTTATTGGCCAGCTCCTTGGCAGCGGATTGCGCGTCTTTCTCATTCCAGTCCGCTAGCACCACAGAGGCTCCTGATTCAGCAAAGGCCTTGGCTGTCGCCAGACCCAGTCCAGATGCGGCGCCGGTAACCAGTGCGACTTTGTTTTCAAAAGATATATTCATAAATGCATTCCTCTTAGAAAGACTCATCTTCAGACGGTCAGCTCAAGGGCTCGAACACGCCTAGCTCACTGTCACCGATACGTCATTCGCTCCAGTTCTTCCGGGTAACGGGCACCCTGCACTGCGATCTTTGCGGTAGCGGCATCGAGTTCCCGGAGATCATCCACGCTGAGTTCGATGGCAACCGATCCGATGTTCTCTTCCAGGCGCTCCAGTTTGGTGGTGCCGGGAATGGGAACGATCCAGGGTTTCCGTGCAAGCAGCCAGGCGAGCGCAATCTGAGCGGAGGTCGCCTTCTTCTTCGACGCGAAGGCAGCAATCAGATCCACGAGAGCGCGATTTGCCTTGCGCGCTTCAGGCGAGAAGCGAGGGAAACTGCCACGATTATCCTCTTGGTCAAACTGCGTGTTTTCCGTAATCGTCCCGGTGAGGACTCCCTTGCCAAGCGGACTGAACGGAACAAGGCCGATGCCAAGTTCTTCGAGCGTGGGAGTGATTTCTTCCTCCGGGCGCTTCCACCACAGCGAGTATTCACTTTGAAGCGCCGTCACCGGCTGAATTGCGTGTGCCCGGCGGATGGTCTGTGCCCCCGCTTCCGATAATCCGAAGTGCCGGACCTTGCCTGCCTGGATCAGGTCCTTCACCACTCCCGCCACGTCTTCAATGGGCACGTTCGGATCGACGCGGTGCTGATAGAGCAGATCGATCGTGTCGACCTTTAGCCTTTTCAGCGAGCCCTCGACACTCTCTTTGATGTACTCCGGCCGACTGTTCAGACCGACTGGATGCGGATCTTTCTCGGAGTCAATCTGAAACCCGAACTTAGTCGCGATCACCACCTGGTTGCGCATTGGAGCGAGAGCCTCGCCCACAAGTTCTTCATTCACAAACGGACCGTAGACTTCAGCGGTATCAAAGAAAGTGATGCCGCGTTCGACCGCTGACCGAATGAGCGCAATCATCTCCTGCCTGGTCCCTGCCACTGTGCCGTGACCAGGACTCAACCTCATGCAGCCCAGCCCGATTGCGGAGACTTCAAGGTTGCTTTTTCCTAGTTTGCGTTTCTGCATTGCTTCTCTTCCTTTGCACAACTTCCTGCGCCGAATAGCCGAGAGCCCGTACCAATCCCGATCAGTAGCGCTGCCATGTGACGGACCAGTGTTCATCCGGCCGAGCGGACCGGATGATGAGGTGTCCGTCTGCCGTGAATTCGAACTTGCGCGGCAGGTCTTTACCAACCAGCAAACCGCGTGTAACCGATCCCTGCACGTGGTGCGTCACCGTGTGCACGATCTCGTCTATGTCATAGCTTCCAAACGAAGCCTCATATCCGTTCAGCACATACTCGTTCGACAGAGTGTTCGCTGACTCTGGATACATCAACTGCACGGACATATGCCCATCGCGCGTGTAGATCAGCATGCCTTTTGGCTGCGGGATAGACATAGATTTTCCATCGGGACCTGGCGCATCGATGCGCACTAAATACCAAGCTCCAATGAGTTTCTCTGTGGCTCCGCCGCTACTACTGATTTTCTCCGTCGATTGAGCGTGCGCAAGAACAGAGAAGACCAGGACCGCAAAAACCATGAAGCGTCGGGTTGCTCTGATTGGCGTTCTCAGTGTGTCTCTCATCGGCCCACCAGCTGTTCATGAAACTTCGAGTAACGGGCCCCTTCAATCTTGATCTTTGAAGAAGCTTCTTCTAGTGCCTGCACGTCCTGAGCCGTTAGCTGTAAGCTTGCTCCACCCAGATTCTCTTCGAGACGCGAAAGCTTCGTCGTGCCGGGAATCGGGACAATCCAGGGTTTCTTGGCGAGCAGCCAGGCAAGCGCGATTTGTGCGGGCGTGGCCTTCTTCGTCGCTGCAAATTTCGTAATCACATCGACCAACGCCTGGTTCGTTTTGCGGTTGTCCTCGCTGAATCGGGGCACAGTACTCCGGAAGTCGGTAGTGTCGAACTTGGTCTCAGCGTCAATTTTGCCTGTCAAGAAACCCTTGCCAAGCGGGCTGAACGGAACGAAGCCAATGCCGAGTTCCTCAAGCGTAGGCATCACCGTCTGTTCCGGCTCCCTCCAGAACAGCGAGTATTCGCTCTGAAGAGCGGCGACGGGTTGCACCGCATGGGCGCGACGGATCGTCTTCGCACTCGCTTCTGAAAGGCCGAAGTGCTTTACCTTGCCTTCTTGGATGAGCTCCTTCGCCGCCCCGGCTACATCCTCAATCGGAACGTTGAGATCCACGCGATGCTGGTAGTAGAGATCAATGGCATCCACTCTGAGCCGCTTGAGCGATGCCTCCGCAACCTGCTTGATATGCTCGGCCCGGCTATTCAAAGCACTCCACTTGCCGCCATCCTTGGGATTCGCCTCCCAACCAAACTTAGTTGCGATCACGACGCGGCCGCGAAACGGTGCAAGAGCTTCACCGACGAGCTCTTCGTTCAGAAGAGGGCCATAGACTTCAGCCGTGTCGAAGAACGTGACGCCGCGCTCTACCGCGGCATGCAGCAGAGAAATCATTTCCTTTGTGTCTTTCGGAGGCCCATAGGACCAGCTCATCCCCATGCAGCCAAAACCCAGCTCTGACACTTCCAGGCCGCCCATTCCCAATTTGCGTTTCCGCATTGCAATCCTCCTAAACTTCTGCTGGATGTTCTGTCGAATCTCCCCTCGAAACTTGGCGGCGAGTACCCGGCCCCAGATTAAAGTTACGCGCCTGGCAAAAGACTAGGCCTCTATCTTTCATGACACAAGTCCATTGCTATCGCAAGTAGTTATGAGTAGGATTCATGAATCATGCGGAACGATTTAGGAGAACTCACAGCATTCACAATTGTTGCGGAAGAACGTAGCTTTACCCGCGCCGCCGCGCGGCTAGGTGTTTCGCAATCTGCGCTCAGCCATTCCATTCGGGGCCTTGAAAAGAGACTAGGTCTTCAGTTGCTCGCGCGGACCACGCGAAGCGTCTCCCCCACGGCCGCCGGGACCGCACTTCTCCAGGATCTCGGGCCGGCACTAGAGCGGATCGAGCGAGCTGTGGCTGAAACGAGAAAGCAAAGAGAAAGTCCAGCAGGCCGAATTCGACTCATCATCCCGCGAACCGCTACGCAAATGGTGATTCTGCCGAAGCTGGCTCAGTTCGCACGCGCCTTCCCAGAGATCGTTCTGGAGGTCACGTCTTCAAATGACCCCGTCGATCTTGTCGCCGGGCAGTACGACGCCGGCGTTCAGCTTGGCGAGTTCATCCAACGGGACATGATTGCTATCCGGGTGACCCAGGAGATGCGTCTCGCGGTCGTCGGATCGCCGCAGTATTTCAAGTCACACACTGCTCCCAGAAAACCTCAAGACCTCAAAGATCATTCCTGTATAGGTTTTCGCTTTAGCAACGGTCTCTATCGGTGGGAGTTCGAGAAAGGCCGTAAGGCACTCACAGTCAGTCCCCAGGGGCCCGCGTCTTTCGATGAGCCGGACTTGGTCATTCAAGCAGTGTTGAAGGGCGTAGGAATCGGAACGGCGATGGAAGAAACTCTCAGAGACATGATCTCAGAGGGACGATTGGTTCAAGTCTTGAGAGATTGGTGCCCAACATTCCAGGGCTATTTTCTTTACTACCCAAGCCGTCGAAATCAACCCGCGGCTTTGTCCGCCCTGATTGACACGCTCCGGCTGTCCGATTAGAAAAGCGAGCGGTTTGCTCAGGCCGCCTTAAGCGAAAGCGCGACACCTTCCCCCCATTGCTGGAGCATGCGATTGCCTATCTCCATGAATTCCGCGTGCGCTTTAATGTAGGCATGCAGTTCTTTCGAGGTATCGGCAATCGCAGCCTCAATGCGCTTGAGTATGTCTCGGACGCGGGCAGGGGTTGCTCCCATCCGCGTCTCGCCCAATCGCTGCAATTCCTTCGCGCTCGCCCATTTCGTCGTGCCGTTAAGGGTCAACGCCATGCTGTCCTTCGGCAGATAGACGGAGGTAGTCACAAGATCATAGACGGGCGCGAGTCTCGCTTCGCCCTGAACGTCGTCGTAAACAATCCCGAAGTTTTTCAGATGCGCGTCGCCATTGCGAAGCGCGCAATTCATGGCAATCAGGGCGAATAGCTTTTCCATGTCGTCGCCCACGTGGGTCGAATTTGCAAACTGCCCGAAGCGTTTCATGATCGAGCTCTCGTAGCTGCCGCGATATTTCTCGTCGGTCCTGCGGCCGTTAAGCACACAGAAATCCTCAAATCCTCGATAGGTTCCGTCCATGCGCAGGTCGAAACGGTCAATGACCAGCGCCATGCCGTCCTCCGCCAAGCGGTAAGGCGGCACGTCGAGTCCGTATTTGCGTGCCACAGTGACACAGAAATACTCGTTGGCTGCCAGTTGCGGATATTCGTTGGCCTCCCACATCTTCACAATGTGGGTCGCGCCTTTGTAGCTTTGCGAGAGGCGGTGTCCCGTATGCTCCATCTCGGCGAAAGCGTTTTCGTCCCGCACCAGGATTTTGGGCTGCACGCCGCTGATTCCGGAGAACGCCGCGAATTTCTCCAGTAGATACCGGAACAAGTCGCCGCCGCGCCTGCGTTCGAGAATCTCGTCCACCGACTGGAAGGGCACGTCCTCGTGCAGATGCTCCTTGTCGCCGGTGTAGCGGAGACGGCCAACCTGCGAGCGACCGACAATGGACAGCAAGTCGAATTCGTCGAAGGTGCCGGTTGCTTTCGCAAAGGCAAGACGAAGCCTCTCCCGTAGTACGCCTTCGGGCAGGTTCATTTCGAAAACCGGAAGCAGGCCGAAAGGCACGCTCCACGATTCAAGCCTCAATGGCATTGTCACTGAGACTTCGCGCTCGGGCAGAACACCCGGAAGGTAAGCGAACGTGCTGCCGCGCTCGCCATGACGATCGAGTAGTCCTGCCTCAGCGGCGTCGGTCCAGACCTTGATCATCCCGTCCCTCTTCGATGAGTTCTTCGAGCGTCGGTCGGCGTGCGCTTGCTTCCTGAAGCCTAAGCTCCAGCCCCAGCGCCGTCAGAATATTGGTGATCTTGGAATATCCCAACTCGCTCAGACGTCCGTTCTCCAAAGCGTCTAGCGTGGAGAGTCCGACCCTGGCTTTTTTTGCAAGCGTAGGTTGGGTGAGACCGAGTGTTTTACGCTTGGTGGCGATGTGCTCGCCTAGCGAGGGCAGAGGCAGCATTAACCTAGTATAGAAGGTTAATCACGACATCGCAACTAAATAACCTAATATATTGTGTTATTGATTTTGGCTGCGGAAGGCAGATGCGCAGATATTCAAGATTAAGAACCTCTCCGAAAACTGTGCAACTCGACCCACCAGTGTTCTTAAGGACTTAAACCTGATAAATCCGCTGCGTCTGCCAAACCACATGTATGTTATTTATTTAGTTAGACTTACGATGCCACCGGCATCCGCTTTTGAGTCCGCTGCGTCTGCCAGTTCCGCCATCCCGGCGCAATGACTTACAGCAAGGTGGGTTGTCAAGCGCGTACCCGAGTGTGTGCTCATGGACCTGAGGGTTGAGAGTCTCTTCTTCGAATCTGACGGGCCGGCCTCCCAACTCGCCTCCCCGCAACGTGAAGAACTCACGATGTCGTAGCGACCAGACACCGTCCTGTGCCCCTGGAATCGCGTGGCAACGTTCTCGCGTACGCCTGATCGTACCATATTCCGAGCAACTGTCCGGGGTAGGTCATGCCCTCCGGGCGCCGCTCGCGCGATACCGGCCGTCGAACTACCAGACGACCAAGGCAGGCCTCTGTTCAGGACACCGATCCACAAGGTCGGGGGAAGCTGCCTCGTTTACTATCGGTCGTCTGAGAAGGAGCGCAGCGTTCTGATGACACACGACGAGATTCGGCTGTCAGAATCCGGAGTGCGCCGGAAGCACTGGAAGCGCTGGGGACCCTACCTGAGCGAGCGCGCCTGGGGCACGGTGCGCGAAGACTACAGCCCTGACGGAAATGCGTGGGAATATCTGTCTTATGAACAGGCCCGTTCGCGCGCCTATCGCTGGAATGAGGACGGCCTGGCCGGAATCAGCGACCGGCGGCAGATGATCTGTTTCGCCCTGGCATTGTGGAACGAGCGCGATCTCATTCTGAAAGAACGGATCTTCGGCCTGACCGGCAACCAGGGCAATCATGGCGAGGACGTGAAGGAGTACTACTTCTACCTCGACTCCACCCCCACGCACTCCTACATGAAGTATCTCTACAAATATCCGCAGGCGGAGTTTCCTTACGCCCAACTGCTGGAAGAGAACCAGCGGCGTGGCAAAAGTCAGCCGGAGTTCGAATTGCTCGACACCGGGGTGTTTGACGAAGATCGCTACTTCGATGTGTTCGTGGAATACGCCAAAGCTGACACCGAGGAAATCGCGATCAAGATCACGGTGGTGAACCGGGGGCCGGAAACGGCAAAGCTGCGCCTGCTGCCCACGGTGTGGTTCCGCAACACGTGGTCGTGGGGAGGGCGCGGACGGCGGCCCGAGTTGCACCAGTTGCGCCAGGGCCCGAACCCAGTGATCGAACTGAATCACGATCAGCCCGGAAACCGCTGGCTGCACTGCGAAGGGTCTCCGGAATTGCTCTTCACCGAGAACGAAACCAACACACGCCGGTTGTTCGGAGTCGAAAGCCGCAGTCGCTACGTCAAGGACGGTATCAACGACTACGTGGTGCATGGCGCTAAACAAGCGGTGAATCCCGAACACACCGGCACCAAGGCAGCGGCCCACTATCAGCTCACAGTCGGAGCGGGGGAGACGGTCGTTGTCCGCTTGCGCCTGGCTGACTCCGATTTCAAGGGCGAAGATGCCTTTGCCGGCTTCGACGAAATATTCGCTCTCCGCCAGCATGAAGCCGACGAGTTCTACGCCACCGTCATACCGCAGGACCTTTCGGCGGATGCAAAGAACGTCATGCGCCAGGCCTTTGCCGGGATGTTGTGGTCGAAACAGTTCTATCACTACGTCATCAAAGATTGGCTACACGGCGATCCCGGACATCCTCCCCCGCCCCCCGAGCGCCGCAAGGGGCGCAACCACGAGTGGACTCACTTGTACAACGCAGACGTCATCTCCATGCCCGACAAGTGGGAGTATCCCTGGTATGCGGCCTGGGACCTGGCATTCCACTGCATTCCGCTGGCGCTGGTCGATTCCGACTTCGCAAAAGAACAGCTCACGCTCATGCTGCGCGAGTGGTACATGCATCCCAATGGACAGATTCCCGCCTACGAGTGGGCCTTCGGGGACGTAAATCCTCCAGTCCACGCCTGGGCGGCATGGCGCGTCTACAAGATCGACAAGAAGCGTAGGGGCAAAGGTGATCGCGCCTTTCTGCAGCGCGTCTTCCACAAGCTGATGTTGAACTTCACCTGGTGGGTGAACCGCAAGGATGCGGAGGGTATGAATATTTTTCAGGGCGGATTCCTCGGCCTGGACAACATCGGCGTCTTTGACCGCAGCGCTCCGCTGCCTACTGGCGGCTACATCGAACAGTCGGATGGGACTAGCTGGATGGCGGTGTACACCCTGAAACTGCTGGCCATCGCTCTCGAACTCGCAACCGAGGAGCCCTGCTACGAGGACGTGGCCAGCAAGTTCTGGGAGCACTTCATCTACATCGCCAATGCCATGAGCCATCGCGGCCATGACAGCATGGGATTGTGGGACGAAGAAGACGGCTTCTTCTACGATGTGCTCAAGCTGCCTGACGGGAACCAGTTTCCCATCAAGATACGGTCCATGGTGGGATTGATCCCGTTGTTCGCGGTCGAGACTCTGGAACCGGAGGTCCTCAACAAGCTGCCCGATTTCAAGCGTCGCCTTGAATGGTTCATCGACAATCGCCCGGACCTCACGAGCAGTCTTGCCTGCATGCACGCCGAAGGCGTTGGAGAACGCAGATTGTTGTCCATTGCCGATCAGGACCAACTGCGCAGCATTCTGAAGTTCATGCTGGACGAGCGCGAGTTCCTGTCGCCGTACGGCGTTCGTGCCCTGTCACAATACCACCGTGACAACCCTTACAGGCTTACTGTGCAGAACATGGAGCATCGCGTCGACTACGAGCCGGGTGAATCCTTGACCGGGCTGTTCGGCGGCAATTCCAATTGGCGCGGTCCCATCTGGTTCCCGGTGAATCATCTACTGGTTGAGTCCTTGCAGAAGTTTTACCACTACTTGGGAGATGACTTTCAAGTCGAATTCCCAACCGGGTCGGGAAAAACGATGACCCTGTGGGAGATTGCAGGAGAGCTTTCACGCCGGATGACTAACATCTTTCTTCAGGATGAGAAACGCCGGCGGCCGGTGTTTGGAAATGTCGAAAAGTTTCAGACTGACCCACACTGGCGCGACCTGGTCCTCTTTTATGAGTACTTCCACGGTGACTCGGGAGCCGGAATCGGAGCCAGTCATCAGACGGGATGGACGGGTGTGGTGACCAAGTTGATGCAACAAAGCGGAGAATCCCCAAGGCGCAAGAAAACGGCCCCGACCGCCAGAACGTGATTTTGTGAAACCGGCAGATGAATTTTGAGGCCGCCCGCCTGCTCGTTCCGCTTTGCCAGCTTGCGGAGAAACCGCGACTAGAGGATCATCGTTGCCTTTGCAGGGTCCAAGGGAGCGACGGAAGGATGGAAATGAAGTTTGCTGCAAGGAAAACTCTAGGATGAGGGAGGCAACGGTGAAGCGATCGAGTTCTGCGATCCTGATTCTGGTTCTTGCAATCTCCGCGCAGGCGTTTGCTGTCGCACAACGCTGGTCCGAGGAAAAGGCCAATGGCTGGTACCAGCAGCAGCCCTGGCTGGTAGGCAGCAATTTCATTCCGGCCAGCGCCATCAACGAACTCGAAATGTGGCAGGCCGATACATTCGATCCGCAGCAGATCGATCAGGAATTGGGGTGGGCAGAGAGTCTGGGCATGAATACCATGCGGGTCTTTCTGCACGATCTGCTGTGGCAGCAGGATGCGGCCGGCTTCCGGCACAGAATCGACACCTTTCTCACTATCGCGTACAAACATCGCATCCGTCCCGTGTTCGTGCTCTTCGATTCCTGCTGGGACCCTTTCCCCAAGCTGGGCCCGCAACATCCACCGATTCCAGGGGTGCACAATTCAGGCTGGGTGCAGAGTCCGGGAGCGAACACGCTGAAGGATGAGACACAATATCCGCGACTCAAAGAATATGTGCAAGGGGTGGTGGGCGCCTTTGCCAACGATTCGCGGGTCCTGGCCTGGGACTTGTGGAATGAGCCCAACAACGGCAACGGAGGCGCCTATGGTGCGGTAGAACTAAAGAACAAAGCGGAACTCGTGCTGGCTTTATTGCCTCAGGTCTTCACCTGGGCGCGCGCAGCCAACCCCTCGCAGCCGCTGACCAGCGGGGTTTGGGAAGGCGATTGGTCGTCGCCGGAAAAGTTGTCGCCGACGGCGCGCCTTCAGCTGGAACAGTCAGATGTAATTTCATTCCACAACTACAGTTGGCCGGAGGATTTCGAAAAGCGGGTGGAAGAACTGGAAAGATATCACCGTCCCATTTTATGTACCGAGTACATGGCCCGCCCCATGGGAAGTACGTTTGATTTGATCCTGCCCATTGCGAAGAAACACCACGTGGCGGCTATCAACTGGGGGTTGGTGGCAGGCAAGACACAAACCTACCTGCCCTGGGATTCCTGGGAGAAGCCGTATGTTCTGCAGAAGCCTCCGGTGTGGTTCCACGAGGTCTTCCATGCCGACGGTAAGCCTTACCGGGAACGGGAAGCCCAGATCATTCGCGAACTGACCGGCACAAAGTGACCGGTGTGGGTCGGACACTCTTGTCCGACGCCTTTGACTTTGAATTTTGGTTTGAGAATTTTCGCACATCGCAGCCGTACGAAATTTAGGGCTAAATTCAAAACCAAAGTCAAAGGCGTCGGACAGGAGTGTCCGACCCACACTTTCTTCACCCACATTCTATTAGAGCACTCTTTCGTGGGAGTAGCCGGCGGCCACGAGGGCTGAGAGCAATTCGGCAATCTGGTCCGGGCCCCGGGTTTCCATAGTTATATCGATGGCTGTTTCTCCCAGATTTACCCCGTAGTAGGCGCGATCGTACGACGTTTCCACAATATTTGCCCGATGGTCCGCGAGGATTCCGGTCAGGCGGTGGAGGGCGCCAGGGTAGTCGGGAAGATGGACGCGCAAGCGGACAAGGCGTCCATCTTTTACCAGGCCGCGCTCGATGATACGGGAAAGCAGGGTGACGTCCATGTTGCCGCCGCCGACCAGCACCGCAATCTTCCTCCCGGCCATATGTATCTTGCGATTGATCAGGGCAGCGATGGCGGCTGCGCCCGCGCCTTCGGCCATGGTCTTCTCGCGCTCCAGCAGGAGCAGGACGGCGTTGGCGATTTCCTCTTCGTCCACGGTGACGATATCGTCCACGTACTTCTGTACCAGAGGCAGAGTGCGGTCGCCGGCCCGTCGAACGGCGATGCCATCAGCGACGGTGGCAGCTGCAGGCAGGGTCACGGGTTTGCCTTCAGCGACCGCTGCCTTCATCGAGGGCAGTCGTGCCGTCTGCACTCCGATGATCTGGATTTTCGGATTCGTTTCCTTGATGGCGCAGGCGATGCCGCCGATCAGCCCGCCTCCGCCGATGGGAACCACCACCGCTTCGATTGCGGGATGCTGCTGTAACATCTCGAGTCCGAGCGTACCCTGGCCGGCGATGACCGCATCGTCATCGAAGGGATGAATGAACGTAAGGTGTTGCTGCTGGCCGCGCCGGATAGCTTCTTCACAAGCGTCGTCGTAGTTGGCGCCGTGAAGAATGACTTCCGCGCCATAGGACTTGGTGGCGGAAACCTTGATCAACGGAGTCGTGAGCGGCATGCAAATCTGGGCTTTGATGCCACGGCGGCCGGCGTGATAGGCCAACCCCTGCGCGTGGTTCCCGGCCGACGCTGCAATCACTCCCTGCCCGCGTTCCTGCGCGGTCATGGTAAGCAATTTGTTCAGCGCACCACGCTCCTTGAACGCGCCGGTCCTCTGCAGGTTGTCGAGTTTCAGATAAATGGAATTGCCGGTGAGTTGCGAAAACGTGGCGGAGAGAGTGCAGGGCGAAAGATAGATCGACGGGCGAATGCGCTCCAGGGCAGCTTGGACGTCGGCGAGAGTGATCATCGATTTGGTAGCAGTATTCTACAGGGAGAGAGGCGTTTTACTGGAGGCCGGGCTTCCCCGCCTGGCTGGACGGGCGAGACGCCCGTCCTCCATCAAGCCTCTATGCTTCTACGGGCGCACCGGTCGCTACCGGCAATTTTGCCTCCTGCCAGGCGCCAAAACCGCCGCTGACGTTGACCACGTTCTGAAAACCCGCGCGCTGCAGGAGACTGCAGGCAATCAGGCTGCGATAGCCGCTCTGGCAATGAACTGCCAGCGGCACATTGAGGTCAACCTCGGGAGGCGCAATCCGGAAGCGGTCCAGCGGCCACCACGAGGCTTCGTCGATGTGTCCGGCCATCCATTCTGCTTCGCGGCGCACGTCGAGCACCTGGATTCCATTTTTCGGCAGTTGCTGCTGCAACTCCTGCACCGTGATCTCGCGCAAGGTTGCCAGATCGAATCCGGCACGCTTCCAGGTGGCAACTCCCCCCTCCAGGTACCCGCGTTCGGCCTCAATGCCAACCCGGGCCAGGCGCAGACGGGCTTCAGTCAACTGCCCCGGCGTATCGGCGATAAGCACGGGGCGTGACGACAAACCGAGAATCGTTCCGGCCCAGGAAGCGAATTGTCCCGACAACGGAATGTTGACGGAGCCGGGCACGTGGCCAGCGGCAAATTGCTCTCCGGGGCGGATATCCAGCGCGATTACGCCCTCGTCCAGCATGGATTTCAGTTCTGCGGGTGCGAGTGCTCTCAGCTCGGGCAAGTCGGAGAGCGCCGGCGCTCCTCCGCGGTTGATTTCGGCATCCTGCAGGAAATATTCGGGACGTGCCGGAAGATTGGTGGTCAACTGCTGGATGAACTCCTCACGAGTCTTGATTTGCAGAGCGTAGTTGGTAAGACGCTCGGTGCCGATCGTCGAAGAACGCTCGGCGCGCATGTTACGGCCGCACAGCGAGCCGGCGCCATGGGCGGGATACACCAGCATTGCGTCGGGCAGCTTCAACAGTTTGTCATGCAGGCTGTCGTAGAGCATGCCTGCCAGTTGCTGGGGGGTGAGCGTGCGGGACAGATCAGGGCGGCCGACGTCACCGATAAAGAGAGTATCCCCGGTCAACACAGCCCACGGTTTTGGCGCCTTCTCATCATCACTGGTCACCACCAGGCAAATGCTCTCCAGGGTGTGCCCTGGCGTTTCGAGGACCTTGATGCGGGCCTGGCCGAAGCCCAACTCGAAGCCATCCTGAACGGCTACATGCGGGAATGTGGCGCCGGCCTGGGCCCCAAAATAAATCTGGGCCCCGGTACGCGCGGCGAGTTCCTTGTGCCCCGAGACAAAATCGGCATGCAGGTGGGTCTCAAAAATATGGCGGATGGTGAGCCCGTTCTCTTCGGCGGCCTTGAGATAGAGATCCACGTCGCGCTGCGGATCGACCACGACCGCTTCGCCGCGCGACCCGAGCATGTAAGAAGCATGAGCCAGACAGCCCAGATAAAACTGTTCGAAGTACATGAGTGGGTCCCTCGACGATTCTCCAAAGTGCGTACTGGTGATGATAACTCCGAATCGGACGGACGTTGTACCCGTGCATGCGTAGGCCCGGACGCCCTCCTCCGGGCGGGCGAGCCAAGTTCGCCCAGTTTTTTGCGCTTCGCTCCGCCGGACAAGTGTGGGACATCCCCCAACGAGAGCCGGGATCAGGAAACTTTTCCACACGGCTTTGAGTTATAGTCGCGGTAACCGACGTCGCAACCTGGAAAGCAGTGCGCCGTCCGCTAGACCCTCTCCCGGAGGTAGTATGATGTACCGCTCTTCGTCTGGCAGTGCCCCAAGTGTCAGTTCGTGGCTGGATGTGCAATCCGCGATCCGGGGGCTTACCCAGGACTTCGCCACCGCTTTCAATACCGGAAACTATGATCAGGCGGCGGCGCTGTTTACGGCGGACGGCTTCCTGATGCCGCCGCAACGCGAAGGCGTGCACGGACAAAAGGCGGTCGAGTTGATGCTTCGCAAACTCAGCGAAGCCGGATACCAGAACCTTCGCCTGGAAACGGTCCGGGTTGAGGAGTCGGGGGACATGGCGGTTGAAATAGGCCGCTACACGGTTGCCGTGCAGCAGGCGAATGGCACGACGATCGCTGATCGTGGAAAGTTCGTACAAATCTGGCGCCGGCTTGGAATCTGGCTGATGACAACGAACTGCTGGAACAGCGACCTGCCCGCAGTGAAATAAACAATCCAAGTGTGGCGCGGGCGCCCCGCCCGCGAGAGGCAAGTTCAACCGCAAAAGCCTCTCCACCCGATCATTCGATCTCGAAGCTCAGAAGGCGCTGCCGCCAGGAGTAAATGCGCGACGTCAAGGGCCGCGGGCGGGGCGCCCGCGCCACACTCGGTTGGCCTTCGCCTGACAGGCTGCCTCGCCTGCGGCTACAATGATCAGACGCAATCCCACTTCAAGAGATCAGGAGAGTCGCATGCAACGCAAGGCAAGCGCAATATGGAAGGGTGGTCTTAAAGACGGGAAAGGAGTGGTCTCGGCCAGCAGCGGCGTGCTGTCCAATACTCCCTATTCGTTTGCAACCCGTTTTGAAAACACTCCCGGAACCAACCCCGAAGAGTTGATCGCGGCCGCCCACGCGGGATGCTTTTCCATGGCGCTTTCGGGACAATTAGGCGCCGCGAATCTCACCGCCTCGAGCATCGAAACCACGGCCACGCTGACCCTCGAAAAGCTGGACTCCGGCTGGACCATCACTACGGTCCATCTGGAGGTGGTGGGGCATGTTCCTGGCGCAAACGATGCCGCGTTTCAAAAAGCCGCGGAAAATGCCAAGAGCGGTTGCCCGGTGTCCAAGCTGCTGAAGGCAAATATTACGATGACGGCAAAGCTGGAAGGGTGAAGAGCGGTCGTTGGTCTCCACTTGTCATCCCGAGCGAAGTGGCTGCTTTGCAAAGCGAAGCAGCCACGAAGTCGAAGGACCCCTACCTGCTTCACTACTGCGTCTCCTTGCGGACCTAGCGCCCCGGTCACGGTCGTCGCGATGATAGGTCCTTCGACTGCACCAGTCCATTCGCAAGCGAATGTGCTGGTTGCGCTCAGGATGACCCAGGTAGCCAAACGACCAGCGACTAGCTTTCCGTGTTCAATATTTTCCGGATCTCGCGGTTGATGCGAGCGGCATCGCGCGCGGCGGCGTCAATCACCTGCGCCCATTTTTTGTTCTGGCCGTCGAGCCTGGCCTCCTGCAAGAGATAGGCTGCCTGCAGGACAGTCTCCAGGGAGTTGCTGAGATCATGCGCCAGAGCGCGAAGGTTGGCGGCGACATTGACCGATTTGGTGGAATTTTCCATAGCAGTCCGGGGTTTGAACAGTCTGCGTTCCCCCTGTAGAATATTACTCGTAGTCCTTCCTGGAAGGCGGCCTCGAGAAGAAATGCCGCATCCCAGTTTTTTTGTGCCATCGTGGCGGAATTGGCAGACGCGCATGGTTCAGGTCCATGTACTCGCAAGGGTGTGGGGGTTCGAGTCCCTTCGATGGCACCACCGTTCTGGGTTGATTTGACAAGACTCTAGTGCGGCCCGGCCGCATCCCGCCACGCGTTGGTTTCCGCTCCCTGCCCGCGAATAACTTTTTGCCCCTCGAAGCGGTAGCCCGCTACCGGATGTCCTGGCCCTCATCATCAGCCCAGAGTCTCACGATAAAATCCGTCACTGGATTCCCTTTTCAAATCAGAAAATGTTGACTCCCGAGCGCAGTCAAAGCTGAAGAAAAACGTTGGCTGAGGGCGGACCATGCTTCTCCGCCCCAGCCAACGCATACTGGTCTCAGGCTTGCAGCTCGTGCTTGGCCAGGTATCGAATGGTGCGTTGGGCATCTTCGAGTTCCATCAACTCCCGTGGAGCTGTACTATCGCCCGAATTTACTTCAGCAAGCCGGTCTTCGATCGCCCTCTGCGCTCTCTGCAGTTTCGGCAAGAGACGCAGCGGGTCCAACTCAAAAACGGCATCCTGAAAAGCCTGCTTCCATGAGGTTTGAGTATTGGCGTTCGAGACTATTTGCATAAGAAAGTTCTCTCCTTGAATCGGGGTTCGGCTGGCGAGCGTGTAATAGGAGGACCCTGCACCCCAGCTTGCGCAGGATTCCGGGGCTCACGCTAGGAGGAAGTAAGTCTCAGCAAAGCAGAACGCAAGTGGAGAATGCGGACAGGGTTGGCGAGGGTGTGATCGGCGCAGACCTCGCAATGGATCTGCTTTTGTCTGTGGCAGCGAACCGGGAAAAGTAAACCGCCTGCCGGTCCGATTGAGACTGGAGGCTGTTTTCGGACTCTTTCAACACTTCCCTTTGAATGTACGCAGTATCAAATTCCCTGAGATCGTCGTGGTTGAACGCCAGGAACATCGCAGCAAAGGCGGCGAGGACCACAACCAGAGTTTGTAGAGGCTTTCTTTTCATGATCAGAGGAAACCGGATACCCAAGTCTAATTCATTATCAGAAGTGGTTGAAGGCCCTTCCCGGATTTTTTTGGATTATCGCGGAAGTCCGCTACCCGTGCCCGCTTACAGAGCGGCCGCTTTAAGCCGGATGCCTTCCCCCGATCCTGAGTCATGGCTGGATGGGGAAAACCGGCAAAGGCACCGGGTTCACCGCCGAGGGATCGTCCCGCAGCTTGATGTAGAGCAAGGTGCCGTCAGGACGAGGCACGCTCAGCGTTGCCTGTGCAAATCCCACCGGAACCGGGACCGAGCGCTTGAACTCGGAATCCGAAGCCACCGCGCCAATCAGGAAGAGATTCGTCCCATAGAGAGTGCATTGCTGGTCTGGACTCTCAGGACAACGCACTTCTTTCAGGATGGGCAACCGCACCAGGGTCGCAAGCGCCTGCCAATCGCCTTTGACGTTGCCGCTCACGGCACGGAAGCGCAGTGGGCCGAAGGCCGAGGCTCCCAGGCTCTTCAGCGGGTCGAAGACCACCATGACGGTTTGCGTGTCCTGGGGGACCAGCGTGCCGTCGTCCAGGCTCAAGGATGCACTGTACGAGGCGTCCGCGGTGGCCACCTCGATCTTTTCCGAGCGTGGAAAAGTTTCCGGGACTTCCGTGTGCAGAAAGAAGGAAAGCTTCCCATCCTGGGGCAATTCGTCCTGAGAGCCCAGCCGAATGGCCGACGGCGTCGGCCCAAGTTGGATGGTCTTGTTGAGAAGCGTGACTTTGGGGCGCGGCGGACCCACCACGGCCTCAACATTTAACACCCGGCCATCGTTGAGAGTTATGTGGGCGATAATTTTGTCGCCGGCGTGAAGCGCCGAAGTGTCTTTGGCATCAGTGTTTAGCCGAAGGTCATCCTTATTGTCGACGCGCGAGAGTCCCGCCGGAACAAAATGGATGCCGTTAACTTCTGCCCCAGACACCTGGTCCAGGCGGGCTCCAGTCAGTGTTGCCTGAGTATCCCCGGCATTGAGTGAAAATGTATTCAGGCTGGCGGCTTCGGAATAACTGCGCAGCCCAACTTCGTCCGCTTTGCCAGCACCGTACTGCTTTACCAGCATGGTGATCTTTCCCGGAGCCTCGTCTCTGAGCGGAACTTTCACTTCCAGTTCATCTGCCTTCGGCGATGCCCAGGTCGGTTTCAGCAATTTCCCCTTTTCATTCGTCAGGGTGACGGTCTCGACGCAGGCTGCGGCATCGGATTTGAAGTGCAAGGTGTCCTCGCGCCCTACAACCAGCCCGGTCTCGTCAGCCGAGGCCAGGACCCACTTTGCCGGATGGGAATTTTGCAGGCGAAAGGCTGGGCCCTCAAAGGCGTCGAAACCCCAGTTGCCGCGCAGCGTCCCCTTCACTTCGCTTCCCAGTTTGTCGGCCGCGACGGTGTGGTTGGCGATCAAGAAACCGCCGCGCGCCGCGTCCGCTGTGGCGGGCAGATCAACCGCACGTCCCGCCTTGTCGGTGACGCGCAGGACCATACTGTGCGCATAGTCGGTGGAGAAGACCACGGGGGCGCCTTCGGCCGCGAGTAACAGCTCAGGCTTTTCCAGGCACGGCACCTGGTTGGCGTCCACGGGGCGGAGCGGAGGCAGTTGCGCCGCCTCCACGGCCGGCAGACTTACCACCATGACCGACATGGGCTTGCGAAACGATGGCGGATTGTTGAGCTTTAGATTCAGTTCACCCAGGTGCGGCAAAGCCAGGGCAGGAATGTAGCGGTACTCCGGCGTGTGAAAACTTTCCATCATTTTCGCCAGATCTACCACCGCGCCCACGTAAGGACTATAGACGCCGCCGCCCGCCAATCGGGTGGTGCTCAGCTGTCCGATGAGATCGGGCCCGCTGCCGGAGGTGAGCGCTGCGACCATGGATTGACTGTGGCCATCATCCAGCACCAGTTGATCGGGGTTCTGGGTGAGGCACGATTCCTGCTGCTGCCGCGGCTTCTGAAAGCAGTCGTTGTCAATCTTGATGTTGAGACTGCGGGCCAGGAGCACCGACCGGTCATGCAGGGCACTGGCCTCGCCGCCGGACATTTCCTTCACTGCATTCAAATATTTATCCAAACGGGAGCGGTCGAGGCTGGCCTGGTTCAGGTCCTGCGCCGCGCGCACGAATGCCCCGGGCTTGCCTCGCACCGCAGAGCGCAGGGTACCGAAATCCCCGCCAGTCTGAGGAGCAAGAAAAATCAGCGCCTGCTGAGCCCCCGGCGGCACCGTGATCACAATCCCCTCTTCGCGCACGTGTTTGTTCCAGGTTTCGACTTTGGTGAACCAGTTCTCCGGGGGCGGATTGGTCGAGCCGCGGAGAAACGCCGGGATCATGAGGAAACGCACGGATTCCCCGTCCGGCATGTCGGGATGGATCCAAAGCCGGTCACCGGTTTGCAGGTTAGGGACAAGGGAAATGGGCAGCGTCTTCCCCGCCCGGGTCACCCGCACTTCTATTCTTGGCCCGGCCAGATCGAAAGCCGCAGTGTCCGCACGGAGCCAGCTCACGCACAACAGTATGAAAGCCAACGGCAAAAAGTGGACTCTACGATACATTCCTTTATTGTAAGAGGTTCCATGGGAATGATGGAGCGCCAGAAGTGCAGGAAATGGGTTCGAGGTAACACTAAAGTAAGCCCCTTTTTTTCGGCGATTTCCAGGACGGATGAACCCGGGCATTTTTCCCGTACCAGAAATTATGTCCGAGGGCGCGGAGCGTGCTAACCTTAACGGCGCGAACGCCCATGATGGCTTCGGCAACCAGCTATGATGAACCACAAAGCGACAATTCTTCACATTCTGCTACTGACACTCTTTGTCTCCGCCGTGATGGGGCAGGAGGCTGCTCCGGCAAAAGGTAAACACCAGGTTCGCAAGGAATCATTCGGAAAAACCGGGGACGGGAGGCCGGTCGATCTGTTTACATTAACCAACTCAAAGGGCCTCGAAGTACGCACCATCAACTACGGCGGCATTATTGTGTCGCTGCGAGTTCCGGACAAGAACGGCAACCTCGGCGACATCGTCCTCGGCTACGACAAGGTTGACGGATATCTCCAGAATCCCACCTACTTCGGCGCCATCGTCGGGCGCTACGCCAACCGGATCGCCAACGCCACATTCACGCTTGACGGCGTGAAATATACCCTGGCCAAGAATGACGGCCCCAACTCCCTGCATGGCGGAACGAACGGGTTCAACAAACAGCTCTGGGAGGCGAAGGAGTTCAAGAACGGAAAAGGCGTTGGGGTGGTTTACAGCTATCTGAGCAAAGATGGCGAGGAGGGGTATCCGGGCAACCTCAAAGTCAAAGTCACCTACACCCTGACCGACGACAACCAGTTGATTGTGGATTACGAGGCCACCACCGACAAGGCCACCCCGCTGAATCTTTCCCAACATACTTATTTCAACCTGGCTGGGGAAGGCAACGGCGACATTCTCTCGCACCATTTGCTGCTCAATGCCGACCGGTTTACCCCGGTGGACAAGACCCTGATCCCGACCGGCGAACTGCGTCCTGTCCAGGGCACCCCGATGGACTTCACCAAACCCATGACGATCGGCGAACGTATCAACCAGGACTACGAACAACTGGTGCTGGGACATGGCTATGATCACAACTGGGTGATCAATCGCAAGGACAACAGCCTCACTCGCGCCGCCCTGGTACACGAACCCACCAGCGGACGGGTGCTGGAGGTCCTGACCACCCAACCTGGAGTGCAGTTTTACTCGGGTAATTTTCTGGACGGAACGATTACCGGGAAGAATGGGCACGTCTACAAACAGCGCTACGGTTTCTGCCTGGAGACGCAGCATTATCCGGACTCGCCGAACCACCCGGACTTTCCGTCAACCATCTTGAAGCCGGGGAAGAAATTTCAGTCGCAGACCGTGTTTAAGTTTTCAACCGAATGAAGTAGCGTCTGGATTCTATGTAGCGGGCATTCCTTGGTGCACCTTCGTGACCTTGGTGTCAAAGGTTAATAGCCTGAAGCACCAAGGACACGAAGGATTTTGCGCGCGTGCTTCCTGCGCCCTCCGCGTGTCTTCCCGTATAATCTTCAGATTCCCTATGGCTGCCAGTCTTGACCAGATCGTCGCTGCCACGCGCCGCCGGGTCGCTGATGCAAGGTGCTCGGCCGACGTGCGCCGATTGGAACGAGAGGCCGAGCAGCATGTCCCGCGCGGCTTTCGGCGAGCTCTGGCAAGCCAAACCGGCCCGGCCATCATTGCCGAGCTAAAGAAGGCCTCGCCTTCCCGCGGATTGATTCGTGCCAACTTCGACCCCGAAGGCCTGGCCGCAGAGGTGGAAGCGGCCGGAGCGACGGCACTGTCCGTGCTGACCGATGAAGAGTTTTTTCAGGGTTCCCTGGCGAATCTGCAGCGCGCCTCCGCCCACACCCAGCTCCCCTGTTTGCAGAAAGATTTTGTGGTGGACGAGTTTCAACTGCTGCAGGCGCGAGCGCACGGCGCCGACGCGGTCCTGCTCATTGTTGCGGTGTTGTCACCAGCGGAATTGATTGCCCTGCACAGGAAAAGCCGCGAACTGGACCTGGACGCACTCTGCGAAGCTCATAGTGAAGAGGAGTTGCTCCGCGCTCTGGAGACTGGCTGTGATCTGGTTGGAGTAAACAACCGCGATCTGCGGACCTTCCAGGTGGACCTGAACACCGCCCTCCGGCTGGCGGAAATGATTCCGAAGAACGTAGTCTCCGTTGCGGAGAGTGGGATCGACAGCGGCGCGGATATTTTTCGTCTGCGCGCGGCGGGGTACCGGGCATTCCTGATCGGCGAGTCTCTGATGAAAACGGAATCTCCCGGCAAAGCGCTGAAGGCTCTATTGGCAGAAG
Organism: Terriglobia bacterium; assembly: GCA_963803605.1. Lineage (GTDB taxonomy): Bacteria > Acidobacteriota > Terriglobia > Terriglobales > Acidobacteriaceae > JAIQFF01. The sequence continues at coordinate 167,007 of CAWDNG010000009.1, read as the reverse complement.
CGGAACGCGAAGGCTCTGCCGTCAGTACGAAAGTCTAAAGCTCGTCTTTCTGAGAACTCGCAACTGGCAACAGAGAACTGGGGTTCGTCACTGGGGTTCATAACTGGGGTTCATGACTTGGATCAAGATTTGCGGCACCACCAATCTCGAAGACGCTCTGACTGCCGTCGAGGCTGGAGCGGATGCCCTGGGGTTTGTCTTTTACGAGAAGAGCCCGCGGAAGATTGATCCGGAAACAGCAGGCGAGATTACAGCGAAGCTGGGGCCGGGTATCGAGAAGGTCGGAGTCTTCGTCGACGAACCGGTTGAGAGAATTCTGCTCACCGCTGTGCAGGCAGGTCTGACCGCCGCGCAGCTGCACGGTGACCAATACCGCGAGCCGGGGTTCATACAGCAACTGAAGAGAGGCCTCGACCTGAAGATCTTTCTGGTTGTGCCGGCCGGCAAGATCGGTAGCGACTGGCAGAAGAGTGGAGGCCTCGGGGTCAGCTCCGTTTTCTTTGACTCCGGAACGCCTCAACTGCCGGGTGGCACAGGGAAAATATTTGACTGGAAGTCCGCCACGCCGGCGATTGAAGCGATTGACAAGGAGGTGAATGTGGTCGTGGCTGGGGGCCTGAACTCGACCAACGTCGCTGAGGCGATCCGTATACTGAGGCCTTGGGGAGTGGATGTTGTGTCCGGCGTCGAGGCCAGGCCAGGGAAAAAAGACCCGGAAAAGGTTCGTGCCTTTGTAGAGGCAGTCCGAAAAGCAGACAAAAAGAACTGAAAATGGCAACAGCAAGAATCCAGTCTCGACCTATAACCCCTGCGGCGGGACGCTTCGGTGTCTATGGTGGACGCTACGTCCCCGAAACGCTGATGGCGGCGCTCGACGAACTGGAGCGGCACTACGAGAAAGCCAGGCGGGACCCGAAGTTTCAAAAACGCCTGCACGAACTGTTACACACCTATGCCGGCCGGCCCACCCCTCTGTTCTTTGCTCAGCGCCTCACCAAGGAACTGGGTGGGGCAAAGATTTATCTCAAGCGCGAAGATCTGCTTCACACCGGCGCGCACAAGATCAACAACTGCCTGGGACAGGCGCTGCTGGTTGAGCGCATGGGCAAGCATCGCGTCATCGCCGAGACCGGCGCCGGACAACATGGCGTGGCCACGGCGACCGTTTGCGCGCTCCTGGGCTTCGAATGCGTCGTGTACATGGGGACGGAAGACATGCGGCGACAGGAGTTGAACGTCTTCCGCATGCGGCTGCTGCGAGCGGAGGTCCGCGGGGTGGATTCGGGCTCTCGCACTTTGAAAGACGCAATCAACGAAGCAATGCGCGACTGGGTCACGAACGTACGCACCACGCACTACCTGCTGGGCAGCGTGCTGGGAGCTCATCCTTATCCGACCATGGTGCGCGACTTTCACAAGGTGATCGGGCGCGAGGCGCGAAAGCAGATTCTTAAGGCAGAAGGCAAGCTCCCAAAGGCCATCATCGCCTGCGTCGGTGGCGGATCCAATTCCATCGGGATCTTCCACGAGTTCATCAAGGACAGGAACGTCCAACTCATCGGCGTGGAAGCCGGGGGGAGGGGCCCACGCCTGGGCGATCATGCCGCGCGCTTCCACGGGGGCTCGCCGGGCGTGCTGCAAGGCACCTACTCCTACGTGTTGCAGGATGAGGCCGGACAGATTTCGGCGACGCACTCGGTTTCTGCCGGTCTCGACTATCCTTCGATCGGGCCCGAGCATGCCTGGCTGAAAGACACCGGTCGCGCGGAATACGTTTCAGCCTCGGACCATGAAGCCCTCGAGGCCTGCACCGTGCTGGCGCGGACCGAGGGAATCATCCCCGCGCTGGAATCTGCCCACGCTGTAGCGGAAGTGATCAGGCGCGCGCCCCGGATGAAGAAATCCGAGGTGGTGATAGTGAACATTTCCGGACGCGGGGACAAGGATGTCGGAATCCTGCGGGAGAACCTGAACCTGGGATGAGCGAGGACTCGCTTGGCAGTTGAGTAATTGCGTGATTTGGGATTTTGTTTCTCCGCCTTCTGTTAACCATGCCGTTACGATTCCAAAGCCGTCCTGCTCTCGTTGCCTACCTCACCTGCGGCGACCCCGATCTCAGGAGCACGCTGGACATTGCTCTAGCGGCCTGTGATGCCGGGGCAGATGTGATTGAACTAGGGGTTCCGTTCAGCGATCCCGTAGCCGACGGGCCTGTCATTCAGCGTGCCAGCGAGAGAGCGCTTCGCCACGGGACTTCCCTGCCGCAGGTGCTGGACTTAGCAAAACAAATTCGGAAGAAGTCGCAGGCGGGCCTCATCATTTTTACTTATCTGAACCCGGTCTTGCGCATGGGAATAAAGAATTTCGCCACCGCGGCCCAGGATGCCTGTGTGGACGGAGCTCTGATCACCGACTTGCCGGTGGAAGAATCGCGCGACTACCTGGCCGAGATGCAAAAGAGAAATCTGGCGACCGTGTTTCTGGCCGCGCCCACCAGCACCGATGCGCGACTCAAACAGATTGCCCAGGCCTCCAGTGGGTTCGTGTACGCGGTTTCGCGGACTGGGGTGACCGGGGCCCGCCAGAAGATGCCGGAAGACGCGCCAACACTGGTGGGCCGCCTGCGCAGGTATACTGACCTGCCAGTCGCGGTCGGCTTTGGTATTTCCACGTCAGCGCAGTTTAAGGCGGTGGGAGAATTTGCCGATGCGGCGGTGGTGGGCAGTGCGATCGTCGAGATCGTTGAGCGCAATCCGGGCAAAGAAGCGGAGAGTGTGGCACAATTTGTAAGGCTGCTTTCAGCCGTCGGTCGCCAGTCGTCAGCACTGCCGCGCTAGTTGGCTAGAGAAATGACGGCGTTTCTCCTACAGCATTCGCGGTCGCCGTCTGGCCCAATGTGGCCACTGATCACTGGCTGAACTTTGACGACCGAAGACTGAAGACTGACGACTGCGTCATGGACATTTCCGACTGGCGAGTGAAGATCGACGAACTGGATCGCAAGCTGGTGGAGTTGTTGAGCCAGCGGGCGCAGGCTGCTCATGAAATCGGCAAACTCAAGCTCACTGCGGGGATGCCGATCTACGAACCCGACCGGGAGCGCGCGGTATTTGACAACGTACGCAAGACCAATCCCGGGCCCTTGTCGGACCGCGACTTGCTGCGTATTTTTGAGCGCATCATGGATGTCATGCGCGGCATCCAGCAGCAGGAGATTGCGCCCCAGGCTACCGCAGCCGGCGGAGGCGACACAGAATTGGATAACGATGTGAATGACTGAGAAACAGTCGTCTGTCGTCTGTCGTCAACAGACCGCGCGTGGATGAGATTTATGCTTTACCGACGACTGAAGACTCACGACTGTTGGCCCTCTTATGATCGTTGCAATGCAGGAATCGGCGACCGATGAGCAGATCCAGCAGGTAGTGGAACACCTGGTCCGGATGGGCTTTTCCGTGCACCGCACTACCGGAGAGCGTCAGACTGTGCTGGCTGCGGTGGGCGCGCGCGTGGATTTTGACACGCGCAATCTGGAAGTGCTTTCCGGAGTGGAGCACGTTCACCGCATCAGCGCGCCTTACAAACTGGCGGGGCGCAGTTTTCGCCCCCAGGGAACCATCGTCGAACTGGCCCGAGGGGTGCAGATCGGCGGCGACCAGGTGGTAGTGATGGCGGGGCCCTGCTCGGTGGAATCGAAGGAACAGCTTTTTACCGTCGCGGAACAGGTGGCGAAGGCGGGCGCGCGCGTGCTGCGCGGCGGGGCATTCAAACCGCGGTCGTCTCCCTATTCTTTTCAGGGAATGGGCGAGGAAGGGCTCAAGCTGCTGCGCCAGGCCGGCGACCACTTCAACATGCTGGTGATCAGCGAGGTCATGGAGATTTCGCAGATCGGGCTCATGCTGCCCTACATCGATATCTTTCAGGTGGGCGCGCGCAATATGCAGAACTTCAACCTGCTGCGCGAGTTGGGCAAAGTCAAAAAACCTGTCCTGCTCAAGCGCGGCATCGCGGCCACGCTGGAGGAATTGCTGCTCTCTGCTGAATACATCATGGCAGGTGGCAACTACGACGTGATTCTGTGCGAGCGCGGCATCCGCACCTTCGAGACTTATACCCGCAACACGCTGGACGTGTCGGCGATTCCGATCATCAAGAAGCTATCGCACTTGCCCATGACTTCCGATCCGTCGCACGGTACGGGGTTACGCGACAAGGTGCCGCCCATGGCGCGGGCCTCGCTGGCAGCGGGTGCGGACGCGCTCCTGATCGAAGTGCACCACGATCCGGACAAGGCGTTGTCCGACGGCGCGCAGTCGCTCTTTCCCGATCAGTTCGCCAAACTCATGGACGAATTGCGCATGATCGCCCCGGCCGTGGGGCGCAAAGTGGCGTAGTCGTTTTTCACCACAGAGGCACGGAGACACGGAGAACCCCAATTGCGGTTTCGCATCTTCTGGCGAGCGAACCAGGCAATGAACGTTGCGGCGGTAGAGCGCTTCACCGTTCCACATTTTCAGTGACCCTGTGTCTCCGCGGTTAGTCCAATGGCAATTCGCCAAATCACCATCATCGGCACGGGGCTGATTGGCAGCTCCTTCGGGCTGGCCTTGAAGAAGCGGCGCTTTGCCGGCCGCATCATCGGCTGCGACCGCGTTCCGGTGCTGGAGCAGGCGCGAGACCGAGGCGCGATTGATGAGGGCCACACCAATCCCTCCGACGCGGTGCGTGGCAGCCAGGTGGTGCTGCTGGCGGCGCCGGTGGGTGCAATCGTCGAACTGATCGGAAGTATTGGCCCGGTTCTGGCACCAAAGACCCTGCTGACCGATGTCGGCAGCACGAAGGCAGAGATCCTGGCCCGCGCGACATCTATTTTCGGCAAACAGGTTGGGCGTCGCTATCTCGCCGGACATCCCATGGCGGGAAAGGAACAATCGGGAGCGGAAGCGGCCGACCCTGATTTGTTTCAGGGTGCGGTATGGTTTGTCACACCGGCTCCGGGACAGGAAATATTCGAAGGCCTGAGCGGAGAATTTCTGGAGTGGGTGGAACAAATCGGCGCCGGCGTAGCCAGCATGGATGCCGATGCGCATGACCAACTCTGCGCCTGGATCAGCCACTTGCCGCAGCTGATCTCGACCGCCCTGGCTGCAACCCTGGTGGAGGAGTACGGCGAAAACGCTCCGTTGCTCGAGACCGGCGGGCGCGCCCTGCGTGAGATGACGCGCATTTCGGCCAGTCCTTACTCGATGTGGCGCGATGTCGCGCTTACCAACAAGAAGAATATCCGGCAAGCTCTGCTGAAGCTGGAACAGCGCCTGGCGCATATCCGGGAAAACCTGGATACTCGGGAGTTGGCGCTGGAGTTCGAGCGAGCACACCATCTGAGAAGGCCTTTACCACAGAGGCACAGAGTCACGGAGAAAGACAAAAAATGAATTTTTCTCCGTGTCTCTGTGTCTCCGTGGTGGGTTCTTGCTAATTTTCATTTAGAATTCTGGTTCCGCAAGTGATTCTCCGATGAACAAAGTCGTAGCCAGCGCCGACGAGGCTATCAAGGACATCCCCGATGGCGCCACCATCATGATTGGCGGATTCGGACTATGTGGCATCCCGGAAAATCTGGTCCGCGCGCTGGTCCGCAAGGGCGTGAAAAATCTCACTACCATCAGCAACAACGTAGGCGTAGATGGATTGGGTAACGGTCTGCTGTTGGCGGCCGGCCAGATCATCAAACACATCGGCACTTACGTGGGAGAAAACAAGTTGCTCGAGCAACTGGTTTTGCAAAACAAATTGGAACTGGACCTGGTGCCGCAGGGAACTTTTTCCGAGCGGATTCGCGCCGGCGGCGCGGGTATTCCCGCCTTCTATACGCCTACCGGAGTGGGCACGATCATCGGCAAGAACAAAGAGACCCGCGAGTTCGATGGACGCCAATATCTGATGGAGCGCGCCCTCAAGGCGGATTTTGCGTTCGTAAGAGCATGGAAGGGCGACAAGTGGGGCAACCTGGTTTATCGCAAGACAGCGCGCAATTTTAATCCCATGATGGCAACGGCCGCCAAGGTCACGATTGCGGAGGTTGAGCATCTGGTGGAGGTGGGAGAACTGGAACCGGACCTGATTCACACCCCCAGCATTTACGTGCAGCGGATTTTTCAGGGAGAACTTTTCGAGAGAAAAATCGAGCGCAGAACAGTAAGGAGGAGGGGATAGTCGTCAGTCGTCAGTCGTCAGTCGTCAGTCGTCAGTCGGTCGTCATTGGCATTGCAAGGCCCGGACAATGGCTTTGATGCTGACGACCGATGACTGAGGACGGACCGACTGCTCTTATGAAAGACACCGACAAACGCGAACGCATCGTAAAGCGGATTGCCCGCGAGTTGCGCGACGGCTTTTATGTCAATCTCGGCATTGGCATGCCCACCCTGGTGGCCAATCACGTGCCGCCGGGCATGGATGTGATTCTCCAGTCCGAGAATGGCATGCTCGGCATCGGCCCCTATCCCATCGAGGGTGAGGAAGATTGTGATCTGATCAATGCCGGCAAGGAAACTGTCAGCGAAATGAAAGGCACCGCGTATTTCTCCAGCGCCGAATCATTTGCCATGATTCGCGGCGGCCACATTGATTTGAGCGTGCTAGGTGCGATGGAGGTCGATGAGGAAGGCAACCTGGCAAACTGGATGATTCCCGGCAAGATGGTCAAAGGCATGGGCGGCGCCATGGACCTGGTGGCAAGCGCGCGGCGCGTGATCGTGGCCATGGAGCACACCACCAGGGATTCTCAGCCCAAAATCCTGAAAAAGTGCACCTTGCCTTTGACCGGGGTAAAGGTCGTACATAGCATCGTTACCGAAATGGCGTTGATCCAGGTGACGCCGACTGGATTGGTGCTGGAAGAAGTCGCGCCCGGGTTGACGGCGGACGATGTGCAGCGGGTCACTGAGCCAACGCTCATTCTCAGTCCCAAAATTAGAGTGATGGAAAGCTGAAGGGATGGAGGACGGGCGTCCCGCCCGTCTAACTCAAACGCGCGGAATCGCCACGACCACGCTACACCATAACCATCAAAGCTTCCCGGACGATCAGTTCGCGCCGCTCTTCAATCTGGCCGCTTCGAACTCATCACCTTTTTGCCAGCCGACCACTTTGGGCAAACTGGCCGCCTGCCAACCCAGGGCCAAGCCGAAGCGGGCCATGACGGCATCGCCCGTGAAATCCGAGTCGGCATGGTATTCGTCGCTGGGCTGGTGATAGTGCTTCTCGGTGTATTCGTTGGCCTGCTGCATGCCCCAGGACGTGTCGTGGCCTTTGTACTTTACGCCTTCATTGATGGAAAACGCGGGAATGCCCACGCGGGCCAGGCTGAAATGATCGGAGCGGTAGAAGTGCCCGGCTTCCGGATGCGAATCGGGACGAATAGCGAGCCGGAATTCCTGGGCCAAGGCCTGCACCGTGGGATAGAAAGTAGTCCGCTCGCTGCCCGATACTTCCACTTCTTCCGGGGCACCGAGCGGGGGAACGTCGTCATAGTTCAAATCCAAAGCGATTTTTCCTGCCGGAATGGGAGGATGTTTGCCCAGATATTCCGAGCCCAGCAGACCCTGTTCCTCCGCGGTGACAGAGGCAAACAGGATGGAACGCCGCGGCCTCTGGGCCGCCATCGCGTAAGCGTGCGCCATTTCCAGCAGGATGCCACAGCCGGTCGCGTTGTCGTCGGCGCCGTTGTAGATGTTGTCTCCCGGCATGTCGGGACGAATGCCCAGGTGATCGTAGTGGGCGGTGTACATGACCGCTTCAGTCTTCAATTTCGCGTCGAAGCCGGGTAGCATGGCAATTACGTTGTTAGACTCGAACGGCCGCACCTTGCTGATCATGTGGGCCTGCAACTTCACCGGAAGGGATACTGGATGGAAATCCCGCGAGCGCGCCTGCGCCATCATCTGGTCCACATCCAGGCCGGCCATGGCAGCCAGTTCTTTCGCGGCATCAAGATGAATCCAGGAGGCGACTTTCAATTTTGGCGAACCGTCCAGCTGGAGGTGGGACTCCTCCCCCGAATTTGAATTACGCACCACTTCCCAGGGATAGCTGGCCATCTCAGTCTGATGAATGAGGATCGCGCCGACCGCGCCTTTGCGAGCCGCTTCCTCATACTTGTACGTCCAGCGCCCGTAGTAGGTCAGCGCCTTGCCCTTGAAGAATTTGGGATCATTGGAAGTGGGTTCGTTCACCAGCATCAACAGGACTTTGCCTTTCACGTCAACGCCCTTGTAGTCGTCCCACTGATATTCGGGGGCCTCAATGCCGTAGCCGACATAAACGATCTCTGCATTTACGGATGAATCCGGCTGCTGGGTTTCATCCTGGGCCACATATTCGGAGAGCAGTTTGAGCTCCCGGGCGTGCCCTTTCGCGGGCACTAGTGAAAATGTGGTGCCGGGGGCGAGCGTGATGCCAACCATGGGAACTTTCTGCATGTAAGTGCCGTTGTCGCCGGCAGGCTTCAGGCCGTCCAGGGCAAATTGCGTGGCAATGTACTCGGCCGCAATGTCGCCGCCACGCTGCCCGGTTCCGCGTCCTTCGAGCAGGTCGTGGGAGAGGAAGCGGACATGGGCCCGGATATGTTCGGCGTCGATCTTTTGAAATGCGGCAATCGCTGCCGGTGCAAGATGAACCGTCATGCGATGGGTGGCGTTCTGCGCCAACACCCCGCAGATCAGAAAAATCAGGGACAGCGGCACCAGGTTCTTGCGCATGCTTTGAGGCTCCAGTTGGGCTGAGAGAACTTTGTATTGTACGGGAAAAAGCTGAAGTTCGAGGTGGAACTGCGGGCGGCGGGTTTCGGACCTTGGACATCGAAGGTATGCTTCCCGAGGGGCGCTTCGCCATGCGAAGCAGCCACTCCGCTCAGGATGACACGGGAGTGAGGTTCGAGGCCTGCCGTCCGTTCTTGGCCCGCGACCGCGGGCTTAGTTTTTCGAACCTCAACCGGCACGGAAGTCAGCTATCTGCTCATTTTTGCGGAACAGCGGCGGGGGCGCGCCAGACGAGACTTGCGCCGCGCGCTGGTTGAATTCTTCCATTTCCTTCTTTACCCAGCCGACGCTGGAAATCTCGATTTCGCCATCCTTCGCGATCCAAAAGATTGTGGGGACGTTGGTGAGTCCGTAAGCATTGGACACGGGGTAGGAAGTCGTGTCATCCAGCAGGACAGGAAAAGTTATTCCATATTCATCGATGAACGAAGCCGTATCTTTTTTCTTGTTTTGCGAAATACCAACGATGGTTGCGGCCTTGTTTCCGTGGGCTTCGAAGATGCGTTGCAGGAAGGGGAACGCGTACTGGCAAGTGGGGCAGGAAATTTTGAAAAATGCCGCCAGGACCGGGCCTCGCGCCAGCGCTTCGCGTAGCGAAAACTGTTTGCCGTCCATCGCCGGCAAAGTAAAATCTGGAGCCGTCGTTCCCCGTTCTAGAGCTGCCATCCTGCGTCCTCCCGTGGCCCCACCGAAAATATGATGTAACCATTTCATGGACCTGGACCGTCTGATTAGATGACGCGCGCCTGGCGCAGGATTTTTCGGGTCAATCCCGTCAGCGGCAGCGTTTCGATATTCTTCTTGGGCACCCACCGACCTTGGCTTGGCCCCGGTGCCGGACGACGCACCACGCGGACAGTGTAGTCCGTCACCGTAATTGAATGCCGTAGCGTGAAACTGGCCGGGCTCGGCTCGTTCCCGGCAGGTACTTCCGGCAATTCCCACATCCCCGGCATCAGGGACGAATGTTTCGGCCGCTGCACCAGGAAAACCGAGCGGTCGCGATGGTCGAGCGCGTAGCAGATATCACGCTGCTGCTGATGAACCAATTTCTTGGGGCGAACCAGGTCTCCGCGGGTGGCGCACAAGCCGAAGACAGGACAGATGGAACATCGCGGCTGGCGGGGCAAGCATACGGTCGCGCCCAGTTCCATCATGGCCTGGTTGGAATCGCCGGGGCGCTTGCGGCTGAGCAGGGCTTCGGCGGTCTGCCAGAAATCCTCGCTGGTTAGACCGCTTCCAAACACACGCTCCAGCACGCGCTCCACATTTCCGTCCACCACCGCCGCGGGCACGTCGAAGACAATACTGGCAATGGCCGCCGCCGTGTAACGGCCAATGCCGGGCAGGGCGCGCAGCTCGGCCAGGCCGCCGGGAAATTTTCCGCCATGCTGCTTCACGATAGCTCTTGCAGCGGCATGCATTAGGCGGGCGCGGCGGTAGTATCCCAGGCCACTCCAGGCGGCCAGCACGGCTGGCTCCCGGGCCGAGGCCAGCTTCTGCACCGTGGCAAATCGCCGCAGGAATCGGCGATAGTGCTCGAGCACCGCCGAGACGCGGGTTTGCTGCAACATGATTTCCGAGAGCCACACCCGGTAGGGATCGCGATCCCCGCGCCACGGCAGATCCCGCCGGTTGCGGTCGTACCACGACAGCAGGCGCCGTCGCCAGCGACGCGTTGTCAGCGCATCAAATTTCGGGCTAACCCTTGGGCGCATTGCGCGATAGTTGGTCACGCGAAGATTGGCCACCGGTGATGGTGTTTCGGACGCAGGCCTATTTCTTCTCCGGCCCAAGAACGGAGTGGGCAATGGTCATCCACCCCGCCTTCTGCTTCTGCCAGACCGTCATCATACGCACCGGTTCTGTGGGCAAGGGCTGGCCGGCAACCGTGCCGCGCATGGCGACGGTATAGCTCACCACAAAAGTGTCGGTGTTCAATTCGGTTTGAACATCCCCCAACGTGTATTCATCCAATTGCAATTGCTGCAGGTGGGCAAGGGCGGCTGCCTTGTCGAGCCGGCCCTGGTCCGGCGACACGGCGATGTAGTTGCCGGCCATGTGATGCTCCAGCTCATTCCATTTTTTGTCCTTGACCTGCTTCCAGAAGCTGCGCTCCAGGCCTTCGCCGCCGGTCGCGTCCGTCCACTTGTTGCTGCCGGGATGCTCGCGCCACATGGTACAGGCGGGCAGCAGCAGAGCACACAGAAGAACAAGGATCGCGGGACGATTCTTCATGGGCAGAATTCTAACAGCAGTCGTTGGTCTTTGGCCGTTGGTCGGCGGTCGTTGGTCGTTGCTCCGTCAGCACTGAGTGTCGCCTAAGAGAAACGCTCAAGGAAGGAAGTTGGACAGAAATCAAACGCCAAGCGCCCAGCAGCGAGGCTACGGGGCGAGGGCCAACGACCGACGACCAACGACCAACGACCGACCTTTACTGCCTTTGTTCCCCCGTTGACCATGGCTCAGCCGGAGGGGAATAATGGCCAGACCTGCCATCCACGCAAGACGGGTGCGCATTTTTGCGCTTCGACAGCTACACTGTCAGCATGACTGACTTCAATCGCAAGGTAGAGAACGCCTCTGCACGCGTAAACAAATCGGTGGCCGAGGCTGCTGACCGCATGGAGAAGGAGACAGCGGAATTCATCGCCTATCTCAACGACGAAGTAGTACCGGCAGTCCGTCAACACTCCACCAAAGCGTTGCGGGTCGCGGCCGAAAAGATGTCCAGGCTGGCCGACTATCTGGACGAGGTCAAGTCCGACCGCGGGTGACGGCCCGTCTGTACACCGGCATCCTGGTTCTGGCCATGGCTGCGCTCATACTGAGCGGCTGCGGCGGCAAGAAGCAGGCCAAAGTCAGCCCGCCGCCCCCGCCGCCCATGGCGGCGCCTGCCACTGTTCCCGCACCGAGTGCTTCGGCGCCGAAACCGTCGGGAGCGCCACCGTCATCTGTTGAACAGAAAGAACAGGAAAGAACGGACGACGCTGCAAGTGCACTGTCTATCCCCGAAGGGACAGAACCTCTCTCCGTCGAAACCGGCAAGGCGAGCTGGTACGGGGCGCCTTATCACAACCGTCGCAGCTCAAATGGCCAGATCTATGACATGAATCAGCTGACCGCCGCTCACCTGACCCTTCCCCTGGGATCGACCGTGCGAGTCACTAACCTCAAGACCGGGCATTCGACCATCGTTCGAATCACCGATCGCGGTCCGTTTGTGAAAGGACGAATTGTCGATCTCTCCCTGGCCGCAGCCAAGCAGGCGGACGTCTGGAAGGCGGGCGTGGCCCCAGTCCGGCTGGAGGTTTTGCGCACACCGGTACCTTTCGACCATGGTGGGCGATGGGCCGTGCAAATCGGATCGTTCCAGGATGAGGACGACGCAGATAAATTGGCCAACCGTCTTACCCGACGCTACAAGACGGCAAAAGTGTTGTGCTTCAGCAGCCCGGTCGGCGACTGGTGGGTGCGTGTGCGCGTCCTCAAAGATGACCGCAAGCGGGCCGAGGAAGTGGTGCATGAAACCCCGGCAGACGCGGACAAAGTATTCCTGGTCAGGCTGGACTGAGTGTGTGAGTCGGACACTCCTGTCCGACGCCTTTGAAGTTGATTTTGATTTTGTTCCGGACGGCGAGTCGAAGGGCCTTGGCGTGGGTTAGTCAAAACCAAGACCAACACCAAAGTCAAAGGCGTCGGACAGGAGTGTCCGACCCACACAACCCAGGCTACGGATTTTCTACGGCTTGCCGGTAAGTGCCGAACCTCTTCGCTACCGGCTTTAGCGTGGGATAAAACTGCACAAAAGAATGTTCGACTGCGGCGTGGTCTTCATGACACTGCCAGCACGCCTCCTTGGGATTGGCCTGGGCTGGCTTAGCAGTCTCGTCGAAATTGAAGTAGGCCCACTTCTCCGGGAAGCGGGTCTCGTCTTTCACTTCCACGCCGTATCCCATGAGATCGCTTTGAAAGTGTCCCACTTTGTTGATCGAGCCCTTGCTTTCCGAACCGCGCTCCTCCACTACGAACATGGTCTTGTCCGGCCACTTCCCGCTCTTGAGGAATTCGGAGTACGCCCACTGCGGCACGAAAACGTTAGTAAACATCTGGTGATCCATGGTCCCAGGGGTGTAGCTCATGCCCAGGCCGGACGACAGGAAGATCCATTCGCGAAAGTTCTTCGGAGGAAGCAGGTGGTTGTCGCGGGTGTAATCCGGCTTGCCGGAATCGGAGTCCGGAGCTGCCGCCTGAAGGAATCCAAGACACACAACAATTGTCAAGCCAGACAGCAGCGCTCGCTTCATGCGGGGTTCCTCCGTCAGCTTAGACGTCGGGGAGATCCAAAAAGACAGCAAGGGGACAAAAGTAGCGCCGCCGTCCCGGCGGCTGTCGCGGGGGCGTCCCGCCCGCACTGCGGAGAACTCCCGCATCGTGGGAGGCCCGCACTGTGAGACACTCCCACCTCCGAGGGCGAGAGGCCGGCGCTACACAGCTCTAGGTAATTTCGGTGCGCTTGCGCAGGAAGGCCGGGACGTCGAGGTCTTCCTTCTCGAAGTTGGCGATCATGGCATCGCGCAGGGTATCGACCGCTACGCCTTCGTTGTGGGGCGCGGCCATTTGCCGGGACGGTGCCTCCTCCATCACGATGGGCGGACGCACCGGTTCGGGCCGGTACTCGGGCTCGGGCTCGGCCACGTACGAGGACACGGCAAAGCCAGACTGCATCTCGGCCTGTCGGCGCCGGATGTCGGAATCCTTGAAACCGGTTGCGATCACCGTGATTTTGACTGCATCTTTGGCCTTCTCATCGAGCACCGCGCCAAAGATGATGTTGGCATCTTCGTGCGCCGCTCCCTGGATGATGCTGCAGGCTTCCTGCACCTCGGCCAGTTTGAGCGAGGTGGAACCGGTAATATTGATGAGGATGCCGCGCGCGCCGTCGATTGCGCCCGCTTCGAGCAGGGGAGACGCGATGGCCTTTTGCGCAGCGTCCACGGCCCGTCGTGCGCCGCTGGCCGTGGCCGTGCCCATCACCGCGTAGCCCATGCCCGCCATAATGGCCTTCACGTCGGCGAAGTCGCGGTTGATGATCCCCGGAATGGTGATGATGTCCGAGATGCCCTGCACGCCTTGCCGCAGAATGTCATCCGCCACGCGGAATGATTCGAAGAAGCCCGCGTCCTGCGCGACCGCCAGCAGCTTTTCGTTGGGGATGACGATGGTGGTGTCCACCGAATCCATCAGCTCCGAGATGCCGCGCTCGGCCTGCTGCATGCGGCGCTTGCCTTCGAAGGCGAAAGGCTTGGTGACCACGGCAACGGTCAGGGCTCCCATTTCGCTGGCCAGCGACGCGATGATGGGCGCCGCTCCGGTGCCGGTGCCGCCGCCCAGTCCGGCAGTGACGAACACCATGTCGGCACCTTCCAGGGCCTCGATGATCTTGTCGGAGTCCTCGAGCGCGGCTTTGCGTCCGACTTCGGGATTAGCGCCCGCGCCCAGCCCGTTGGTGAGCTTCACTCCCAGTTGGATCTTCATGGGCGCGCGCGACATGCGCAACGCCTGCAGGTCAGTGTTGGCGACCACGAATTCGATGCCCTCCATGCCGGCATCGATCATGCGGTTGACCGCGTTGTTCCCGCCGCCTCCTATGCCGATGACTTTGATCTTGGCGTCGTTGCGGGTGTCTTCGTTGAAGCTGATGCGAATGTCATTCTCTTTTTTCATGTACGCCGCCTTCTTTGGATTTGGCTTGCCTGTTCCCACGTAGCGCCGCCGTCCGGCGCTACAAATACCTATGCACCTTTTCCTACAAACATGGCCTTCAGCTTTGAACTCCAGCGCTCGTTCTGAATACCGCGAGCGATACGGGCGCGGTGTCCATAAAACACCATGCCCAGGACAGTTGCGAACTCCGGTTCGGCCAGTGTGGACGGCATTTTAGCCAGCGGCGCGGGCCACGCCAGGCGCAGCGGCCGGTGCAGCACCGACTCCGCGATTTCGAGAATGCCGGGCAAGCGGCACCCGCCGCCGGTCAACACGATGCCCCCCACGCAAAGCTCGAACATTCCGGCGTGGCGCAAATTGTCGCGCAACATTTCAAACAGCTCTCGGGCCCGAGGCTCGAGAATTTCTCCCACCATGCGCTGTGAAATCAGCCGCGACGGCCGGTCCCCGACCGAGGGAACCTCGACTTCGTTTCCTTCCGGGATCAGAGTGACGATGGCATTGCCGTAGAGCCGCTTGATCTTTTCCGCCTCGGCCACAGGAGTGCAGAGGCCCACCGAAAGATCACTGGTGAAGTGATCGCCACCGACGGGAATCACGCCGGTATGAGCGACCGCACCTTCCTGGAAGACGATGATGCTGGTGGAGCCCGCGCCCAGATCGGCCAGGCACACGCCCAGTTCGCGCTCGTCAGCTCGCAGCACCGCGTCGGCACAGGCCAGAGGTTCGAACACAGTGTCGTCCACGTGCACCCCGGCGCGATTCACCGCCGTCACCACGTTCTGTAACGCACTCGACGCGACCGTGACCATGTGCACTCGCACTTCCAGGCGCGCGGCCATCATTCCCAGCGGATCGTTCACTCCGGTCTGATCATCGAGAATGAACTCCTGCGGCAGCAGGTGCAGAATTTCGCGATCGTCGGGCAGAGGAATAGCGCGTGCCTTGTCCACCGCCGCGCGCAACTCGTCGCGGCCAATCTCGCGCGCCCGGGCGCCGAAGCTGAGACCTCCGTGACTGTTGAAGCCTCGGGCATGCGCTCCTGCCATGCCCAGCACAGCGTGTTCAATGGGCGCTCCCGCGACATCTTCGGCCTGTTCCACCGCCTTCTGAATGGAGTTCACCGCCTTGTCGAGGTCGACGATGACGCCCTTGCGTGAGCCGCGCGATTCCGCAACGCCGTGGCCGCGATAACGCAACCCGTTGTCGGTAATTTCCGCCACCAGCGCGCAAGTCTTGGCACTGCCTACGTCGATTGCGGTCAGAAGGTGCTCGTGCTGGTTCGCCATTCCTATTGTGGTTCTCCCTTGGCAATTGCCGGGCTCGGTTTTGCCGAAGCCTTCACTGCGGCAACGGACTTTGGCGCAGGCTTGGCTTTGGCGCCCGAAGTTTTGGCCGCAGGACTGTGCCTGGCTTTTGTTCTGGCTTTGCTCCAGGCCCTTACAGGACGGACGTGAGCTTTGCGATGCGCGGCGTTGGCAGGTTTTGCGCTGGCCGCCGGCCGTGATGGGGTCGGTTTCGCAGCAGACGGCGCAACGGGTTTCACGGTCAGAGTTGGCGATGGCCGGGAAGAGGAGCTGATGCGAGTGATCAGAGCGGCAGGCTTGACCCCGGCGGCCATGGCTTTCCTGGCTGCCTCGGCGGAAAGCGGTGGTTGCTTCATCGGGCCTTGCAAATCCGGGTTGACAATGATCTGCCGGTCGTAACGCAAGTCCACCGATTCCAGTTTGTCGAACTGCTGCTGCCACTCCTGCACATGCGTCACGTAAATCTTGTAGCGCTCCAGGTAATGCGAAGATCCCAGATGCACGAGCACTTCGCCGGCGCGATTGTTGGCCGTGACTTTCACGTCCTCGGGATCAGAGAGATCGATTTCGCTGAGCTCCTGCGAATAGCGCGCCCCTCCCGCATCAAGCTGGCTCACGACGTCGTTGTAGATCTTCATGCGGGCCGAGCGCGTGGAAGGCGGCTCGCCACTGTTCATACCCACGATCACGGGAAAGGAATATTTCTTTCGGGCCGGTAGTTCCATCAGCGTGCCGCCGGCGTCCGTAAGCAGGATTCGGGAGCCGACACGCGCGAAAGCCACGGGAGTACGCTCGTGGATTTCCACTTTAAGGCGGTTGGGGATGAAGCGCATCACGCTGGCCGATTCGACCCACGGAATCTGCTCCAGCTGCGCCTTGCGCTGCGCCAGGGGCACGAAGAAAATGTTGCGGCCGATGTCGCCGCCCATCACCTCCATGACCTGGGAGCGGGTGACGTTCTGCAACCCGCTTATGTCGATGTCATCGCTCGATTCAACCCGGAAGCGCCAGGAACGCTCGCCGTAGTGGTAAAGAGCAGCGACGGCAATTCCGCAGATGAACACAACGCCGAGGGCGACGGCCGCCCAGGCCAGGCGCGTCACAGTCTTCTTGGGAAGTGAACCGCGGCGGACGGAAACGCGCTTCTGCACGCGCAGGAACGGTGGTTCCTGTTCCACGTCCAAGTCGAGCAGGCGCGCATCGTGCGCTTCTTCGCGCCCTGGCTCGTCGGCCAGTGGATACAAATCTTCCTGCGAGATGGTGGGGCCGGATTTCCGCGCCATCAACTCAGGTCAATTGTCGTCAGGGAATCGCTGAGCAAAATTAATATAACTGCTTTTGAGCAAGAGAGATAGAAAAATTTGGCAGGTTTTGCACAGGCACGAACCGCGGACTCACTAACCAACTGCGTAGGGACAGATGTCCTCATCTGTCCAGTCGAGCATAGCTCGACAGGTTTTGGCGGACCGCTGAAAGATAGCCGCAGGATACAACATGGCGGAGCTTTGCTCCGCCGGGCAGACGGGACATCTGCCCCGGGCGCTAGTCTTCGGGAGTTTCGGGAATTTCAATGACCATATTTCGGGCTGGCACAACGATAGTGCGAGGGGCCCGTTCCAACGCCCGCACTCTGACTCTCACGGCCTGCACCCGCACCAACTCCGCCTGACGCCGAACCATGACTCGTTGCACACAAGCCAGACGGTTCTGGGCCTCGACCACGGTGCGCGCCGGTTGCACTGAATCTTCGTCGCCGCTTCCCAGCACGATCCCGGCTATCTCTGCATAGCTCATGGCTTGTGCAGAGGCCCGCGACATCATCGCGATGGAGCGATCGGCTAGCTGCTCGCCCCATCCCGCACGCCCGGTCACCGCGCCGGTGAGCGCGGCCATCGCCAGAACTCCCAGGGTCACCCAGTACATCATTTTTTCCGATTCCATGGCATTTCCCTTTGCCCGGTTAGACGGGCCAGGTAAAAAGTCGTTATCAGGCTGGGGATGTTTTGTTGCGTGTTGGAAAAATGCTTACGTTGCCGAGACAGCGGTCCGGGGCCGTGATGCCATGGCTTCATTTTCCTGCAATTTGGCCAGAATAGTCGGTCCCAGTTGGAATACGCTCCCCGCGCCCAAGGTCAGAATCATGTCTCCCGGCCGGGCGGCTGCCACGACCGATGCGACCGCATCGGCAAACGAACTCACGTACGACGCCGGCCGCTTCCCTTTCTCGCTGATCTGGCGGGCCAGGCCTTCGCCGGTCACGCCTTCGATCGGAGATTCGCTGGCGGCATAAATATCGAGCACGGCCAACGAATCGGCGTCCTGAAAGGCGGTGGCGAATTCGTCCATCAGGTCCCGGGTGCGGGTATAGCGGTGGGGCTGAAATATGACGTGAATCTTGCCGAAGCCGCACTGCCGCGCAGCCGCCAGGGTAGCGCGAATCTCGGTGGGATGATGGCCGTAGTCGTCAATCACGCTGACCCCGGCCGCCTGGCCTCGCAATTGGAAGCGGCGATCCACACCGCGGAAGTTTTCGAGCGCCATACGGATGTCATCGGTAGTGATGTCAAGGCCGATTCCCACCGCGATGGCTGCCGTCGCGTTCAGGACGTTATGCACCCCAGGCACGTGCAGCCGGAACTCGCCGAGGTCGCGTTCACCATAGGCCACGCGAAAATGGCTGACCGGCTGCCGCTCTCCCGACTCAAATGTAGATTGCCCCAGTTTGATGTGAAAATCCGACCCTCGCCGCGTGCCGTAAGTCACGGTGCGGCGTCGAATCTGGGGAACCAACTTGCGCAGCGGCGCGTCGTCATTGCAGACCACTACCACGCCGTAGAAGGGTACGCGATCCATGAATTCCAGGAATGCCTTCTTCACATCGCGCATGTTGCGATAGCAATCCATATGCTCGCGATCGATGTTGGTGACCACGGCGAGCACGGGAGAAAGTCTCAGGAACGAGCGATCGCTCTCGTCAGCCTCAGCCACCAGATACTCGGACTTGCCGGTGCGGGCGTTGGAGCCCAGGGCGTTCACCCGCCCGCCCACCACGACCGTGGGATCGAGGCCTCCCGCAGCCAATACCGCGGCCACCATGGAGGTCGTCGTTGTCTTGCCGTGCATGCCCGCAACCGCGATGCCATACTTCAAACGCATCAGTTCCGCCAGCATCTCGGCGCGGGGAATTACCGGGATGTGGAGTCTATGAGCTTCGACGACTTCGGGATTGTCCTGCGCGACGGCAGAACTTGTCACCACAACTTCCGCGCCGGCGATGTTCTCCGCAGCATGGCCCTCGAAAACGGCAGCGCCCAGGCCAGCCAGACGCTCGGTCACGGGCGAGCTCTTGAGATCGGAACCGGAAATCCTGTAGCCCAGACTCAGCAGCACTTCGGCGATCCCACTCATGCCGATGCCACCGATGCCGACGAAATGAATACGCTGTATTTTGGCAAACATCTCGATCCGCTCCGGCCTTGCATCCTGATTCCAGCCCTTGCCATCCTAGCCGAGGTTTCGTTCCATCACCAGTTCATCTTCTTGCGCAACTCCGTGATGTGGGCCACATGGTGCCGGCCGTGCCATGAGTACAAGACCAGGTTTTTTTCGAGCGGCATGGTTCCCAGCTCGGGATGGGTGAAGGTCCGCTTCCAGTCCTGCGGTTGCAATCCACGCAGCAGGCGCACCCAGCGGTTATGCAGTGAGTCGAGCAGCGCCAGCGACACTTCCAGCGGCGTGGTCTGGACGTCGGGAAGTTCAGCCCAGCGATCTTCCATATAGGGCTTGATGGTTGGCGCATCTTCCGTCAATGCCAGCTTGAAGCGGATGTACGCATTCATGTGGCTTTCGGGAACATGGTGGACGACCTGCCGCACTGTCCACCCACCTTCGCGATAAGGGGTCGCGATCAGTTGTGGCGACAGACCCTGCACCGCGGCCCGCAGGGCGGCCGGAGTCTGCTCGATGTCATTGATGAACTTCTGCCGCTGCGGTTCGTCGGGCGGGCCGGCAAAGGTAAATTTCCCGATGGGATAACGGGGATCGCTCATCTTTCCTCCATCAAGAACAGTAGTCAGACAGCGAGAACAGGAAACCCGAAAATCCGCGCAAAAGCAATGGAGAATGGCCTCGAGAGCGAAAATTTGGAGACCGATGTTGTTTAAGCGTGTGGTGGCCCAGACCACCTGAACTCCCGGAAAGCGGCTCTCTGCTAAACTACGCGGCCATGAAAACATTCCTTCTTCGAAACCTTTTCCTGGTGGTGTTCCTGGCAACTCTGGCCGCTGCTCAGGATGTCATTCCCCTCTACCCCGCCACGCCGCCAGGCTCGCCGCAGGAAAACTATCAGGAGAAAGAGTTCTTCTCGAAAGTCTGGAACACGGAAGTTGTCACCAACGTGACCAAGCCCAGCCTGACCGTTTTCAAGCCTTCTGCAGAGTCGAGAAACGGCACTGCTCTGGTGATCTGCCCGGGTGGCGGATTTATGGCTCTCTCCATCACCAGCGAGGGCACCGATGTTGCCAAATACATGGCTGCGAGAGGCGTGACCGCCTTTGTATTGAAGTACCGTCTGGCACACACCGGCGAGGACGGCACACAGGAATTTATGGCGCTGTTTCCCAACCGGCAAAAATTTGACGAGAAGGTAGGCAACGTCATTCCCCTGGCGATCGCCGACGGGCTGGCGGCAGTCACTTACGTTCGGCAGCACGCCTCGGAATGGGGAGTTTCCCCTGACCGTGTCGGCATTATCGGATTTTCTGCTGGCGGAAGGGTCACTTCCGGAGTTGCCTTCAATTACTCGGCTGCAGGCCGGCCCGCCTTCGTGGCCCCGATCTATGCGGGTGGAGAAATATCCAAGGATGTTCCCGTTCCAGCGGACGCGCCGCCGATGTTTGTCGCGGCGGCGAACGATGATCAGCTCGGTCTCGCGCCGGAAAGCGTCGCCTTGTACGAGAGGTGGGCGGCCGCTCATAAATCGGCGGAACTGCACCTCTACGCGAAGGGTGGCCACGGCTTCGGAATGCGCAAGCAGAACCTGCCTACGGATCATTGGATCGACCGGTTCGCCGATTGGATGGAGTTGGAAGGGTGGTTGAAGAAGTGACCAGGGCGACCTGAAGCGATTATTCTGCCCGCGCACCGTGAGCCCAGCAAACTTGAAGACGTGGTACGTGGTGTTTGTGCCTGTGGAATGGAGAAGGTGAAGTCAGGAACACGCCGCCAGAAAAGTTCTCTAGCGCACCAGCGCCAGAATGCGGACCGGAGCCGACGATCCTCCTGCCACTTTCACCGGAGCCACCATCGCCACGGCGCCGTTGGCGGGCATGCGATCGAGGTTGGCCACGTTGGTCAGAAGATAGAGCCCGTGTTCGAGGGCATATTGACCTACGGCCAGGATTTGAGCGGAGCCGCGATCGAGATTGGCCGTGTCAATGCCCAGGCCGAGAGCGTTGCGACCTTCGGCCAGGAAGCGGGCAGCGTCCTCGGAGTATCCCGGGAAGTGCATGGCTCCCCTGACGTCGGGATTGCGGTAGCTTCTGATTGAGTTCCAGCGCGAGCCCCAGCCGGTACGAAGCATCACGATTGCGCCCAGCGGGATCGGCCCGTTGGCCTGCTCCCAGCGTGCAATGTCCTCAACCGACAGCTCGTAATCCGGATTGCTTTTCGCGCTGAAGCTTACATCGAGTACCACCAGCGGCCCGATCAGTCGGCCCGCTGGAATCTGGTCAACCGTCCACTGGCCACGTCCCAAACGGGAGGCGGCAACGATCCGGGTAGAAAATTGTTCTGAAGATGTAACCTTCGCCGCGTAGGTCTTGTCGGTGAGCGCCGCGTTTTGCACGCGATAGGCCGATCTATGAGGTTTTTCGAAGCCGTCGGTTGACAACGCGTGGGTAAGATCTGCCACCTCGCGGAAGCCGGCAGCCTGGGTGGTGGCCGGACGCTGCTGGGCAAACAGCAACAGTGCCAGGGCCAGCACATAACCGATTACAAACTTCTGAATCTTCATGTACTTCTATACGTCTTTCGTTGCTTTCCGGTTCGTCTGTCTCTGGGAAAACCCGGCCAAAGCAGTGAGATGCAAGCACTCTTAAGGGAAGATGCTCTCTAGGATTTTCGCGCGCAGGGTAACCCCCAGCAAGGCCCGTCAGTACATGTCCTGCCGGGGTAAAACGCGGAAACGGGAGGTGAATTTAGGCCAGCCAATATGCGGCTGCCGCAGCGGTCAGTGTGCCAAGGAAGTTTACCAAGTCGTTATTAACCAACCCACGCCTCTCCGGTCCTGCACCCAGAAAACTGTCGGCAATCATGCCCAGGATCGCGGCACCGATGGAAATTGCCAGACAGGGTAGGGACAGCAATCCGCCAACCAGACAGACTGCACTCACAATTCCAGCGGCGACGATTCCGGCCATGGTCCCGATTAAGCTCACCCCTCCATCGGTCCCAGCAGGAACCAGACGCCAGCTCGTAATCAGGCGAGGCGATTCGCCAAGAGCCTGGCCCACTTCGCTGGAAACCGTGTCGGCGGCAGCTTCCGAGAGCGCCGCTGCCATTGCCAGCAGGAAAATTGTTCGGTTGTGGCTAATGATGGAAGCCGCTGCACACGCGGTAGCGATTCCGAGATTGGCGCCTACCTGGGAAGCCTTCCGGCCCTCGCGGCGTTCCGCCGTCCCCAGCTTCTGTTTGCGCGCGTAGCCCAGCCGGGTCGTGATCCAGGCCAGCGCGAAGACCGTGATCAGCGCTGCGAAAGCCCCCGGCCCGCCTCCTACATAAATTACGAAGCAGATGAAAGCCCCGGCCAAGGCACCCGAGTTGGTCACGCCACGCAGCAGGCGGGCGAGCACCGTGAAGGCCACGGTGAGCAGGCCGGCGACGAGCCACCGCCCTTGCTGACCGGCAAAGTCAAGAACGGCCAAGATGCTGAGTGGAGCGTGACCATACACATCAGTCCCAGTTAGGAACGCGGCCTGCATTATCGACATCCACAAGATATAGTGTAGCTTTGCCGGTAGTCGTACAAATGGGGCTTCTTGTTCGGATTCCCTGCGTTTACCGGCTGCATCAAACTCCCCTGCGTAGTCTAAACTGCACTACGCTTGGGCGTTTTCTGCTTCGAGGGGGAACTATGGCAGCCTCGGTTTGGTCGGGATATCTTACCTTCGGTTTGATCTCCATGCCGGTTCGTCTTTTTTCCGGCGCGCGCAGCAGCGGCATCTCCTTCAACATGTTGCATCGCGACGACCTGCAGAGGGTCAAGCAGCAATATTACTGTCCCGCCGACAATCGCGTGGTGGAGCGCAGCGAGATTGTCAAGGGCTACGAATTTCGCAAAGATGAGTATGTCGTAATCGAACCGGAAGAGATCAAGAAGATCGAGCCCCAGACCGCGAAGACCATGGAAATTCTGGAATTCGTCAAGACCAGCGAGGTCGATCCGGTGTTTTTCGAATCCTCCTACTACATGCTGCCGGAGGAGGCGGGACGCAGGCCCTACGCCCTGCTGACCAAGGCCCTGGAAGAGAGCGAATACGTCGCCATCGCCAAGCTGACCATGCACAATCGCGAATACACCGTATTTCTGCGCCCGCACGAAGGCGGGCTCATGCTCCACACCATGTACTACGCGGAAGAGGTCCGCAAGGTGGAAGGCTTTGGCGCGCCCGAGGTCGAATTGAAAGACGCGGAGGTCAAAGTCGCTCACCAGTTGATTGAAGCCCTGGCCGCGGAGTGGGACCCGGAAAAGTATCACGACACTTTCCAGGAAAACGTGAAAAAGCTCATCGAGACCAAGCTCGAAGGCGGCAAGATCACGGAAGTAGAAAAGCCGAAGAAACTTGCCCCTGTGGTCGATCTGATGGCCGCTCTCAAACAGAGCCTGGCCGAGATGGAAGGGAAAAAGAAGCCGGCAGCGCCAGCCCGGGAAGCGGCTTCCGGAAAACGTTCAAGGGGGAAGGCGTAGGGGCAGCATTTAGCAATTGGCCATCAGTATTTCCGCACGCCCATTCTCCCAGAAATTCCCGTTCAATTCTTGAAGGGCAGCCTTCACCTGCCAGAAGGCATCAGAGTGCAAAGGCCAAAGGCTGCTCCTCCGCTGGCGCATATTTCAGCCAACCATTAAAATGAAACCTCTTCCGGATCATTGTGAGTTCATGGATGGTTCTGCTGGGGTGCGGATGATTGGTTGGCGTGGGGCCCGCTTGCTGGGCGTTTTGACTCTTTTCCTGATTTGCGTCGGCTGCGGCGACCAGTACCGTCCCGTTGCTGTCCCAATTGTCCCCCCTCCACCCGATCCCGACGCCATTCATTTCGTTCTGGTGCTCAGCGAGAACGGTACCATCGATCCTGGCACCAGCAGCCGGCTGGACATCTCGGGCGACACCAACATTGGCGTGGCCCAACTCGGTCTGGGTCCGGCCCACGCCACCCTGACCTCAAATGCCGCTCGAGTGTATGCGGTGAACACGCTGGAGGACTCGGTCTCGTCGTTTTCCCCAACTCCTGGATCGACCGCGACATTGGTGACGACGACTTCCCTGCCGGCGGGTTCGCGCCCGGTGTTTGTCCACACCACGGAGAGCGGAATGGTTTACGTGGCAAACTTTGGGAACAATACGGTCGCGGCGGTCTCCGCCGCAAGCAATGCGGTGCTGAACCCGCTGCTTGCGGTGGGCAATCAACCCGTCACCCTGGCGGAAACTCCGGACCAGAAAAAACTCTACGCTGTAAACCAGGGCGACGGCACGGTGACCGCCATCAGCGTGGTGGACCGCACCGTGACCCAGACCATCCCTACCGGGACCAATCCGGTGTGGACGGTGGCGCGCTCCGACAGTGCAAGAATTTACGTGCTCAATAGCGGCAGTGGCACTGTCTCCGCGATTGATACCGTCGCCGACGCGGTAGTGGGCTCGGCGTCCGTGGGCGCGGGCGCAAACTACATGGTGTATGACAGTAAGCTGAATCGCCTCTACGTGACCAACCCGGTCGCCAACACCGTGACCGCACTCGACGTTTCCGCCGACCCGCCGGCTGCCCTGTTTGTGACTCCGGTTGACGCCAATCCGGTAAGCGTGGCCGCGCTGCCTGATGGCAGCCGGATATATGTTGTTAGCTCCAGAAAAGTCCCTCCCTGCACTTCCAATCCTAGCGACACCCAGCTTTGTATCACCTCCGAGGTCACCACCGTCAACGCCCCTGACGGCAGCGTCAGAAAGACGATTCCGCTGGAATCCACGGTCAACATCATGGCCGCATCACAGAGCGGCAACAACACTGCCTACACCTATACCCTGGTCTCTGGTCCAGCTCTCCGCCCGGGCATGGAAATCGTGATCGCAGGCATGACCGATGCAGGGAACAACGGAACATTTACAGTAGTGGCGGCAAACGCCGGAAACTTTGCGGTTGCCAACAGCCTGGGAGCTACGGCGAGCAGTCAGAGTGGGACTGGAACCGTCGTGGTCGAAGTCTCTACGGCGTTCCCGACCGGTTGCGACGTCGATGGCCTGGGCATCCCTGGGGGGGTGGCGGGCGGCGTGCGATTCCGCGTTTCGTCAGTCGCCTCGGCGGACAGCACAAAAGTAATTGTGGGAAAGTGCGATGCCGGGAGTACCACCGTCATTCGCACTTCGGATGACTCGCCGGTGCTCGACATGCCTGCCCCTTTGAGCACCGCCACTCCAGTGAACGGCGGAAACGCGTTGCCGCAAAACCCCGTATTCGTGCTGGCCGGACCGTAAAGCCGACCTCGCACTGCAGACCTCGGCAAGGCCGAATCTACTAGTTTCGAGTTTCTGATTTCTAGTTTCTAGAGACAGTTTCGGGTTTCTGATTTTGGGTTTCTGGAAACAAGAAACCGGAAACTCGAAACTAATTCTGAGGCGTGAGGTCCGAAGTCCGCGTCCAGCACTATTCGCCAGCAGCGGCTGCCCGTTCGCCTGAGAGCTCGGCGTTGTAGCGCAGCGCAATGTTCATGAACACGCTGCCGCGATCGGTCTCGCAGCAAATCACCAGGGCCTCGGTGTCCTCGCTGCTGGTAGGACCATGTTCGGAAGTATGTAGAACAGGGGGATGAACGCGGAAGTGGAAGCCCTGATCATTCAGGGCTGTGACGGCATTTCCGGTTACCTGATTGGCCAGCTCACAAACCGTTTCCCGGACCAGGTCATCGGATTCAGGCAATTCGCCGCCGGCAAAATGGCTGGCGACACGCACCGCGGTCTCGGGATCGAGATCGAACACAATTCGACCCTCGATGTCGCCGGTGATCGCCACCAGCGCGGCCACGCCTTTGCGCCGGTAAGCCTCCTGCTCCATGCTCAGGTTCCCAATGGACATAGGAGACTGCAGGCCCTGGGCCAGGACGGCGTCCGCCGCATTGATAAACGGCTGGATCAACTCCATTTTCATAAATCAGGCTCCCGCGCCCGCGGCACTCGCAACCGCCCCGTCTTCGCCCAAAACATACTTGATCACTTCGTACAGGACCTCCGGTTTGACCGGCTTCTGCACAAAGTGCCGAGCCCCGCGCTGTAGCGCGGCCACGATGTTTTCCTGATAACCCACGGAAGACACCATGACAATGCGCGCCTCAGGATGCTGGGCCACGATTTTTTCGGCCGCCTCGATCCCTTCCATCTGCGGCATGGTGATATCCATGAGCACGATATCGGGATTGGTGCGGTCGTATTCGGTGATGGCGGTCTTGCCGTCACCGGCTTCGCCCGCCACCTGGCCGCCGAAGGTTTCCACGATGCGCGCCAGGTTCTTGCGGGCGAAGACGGAATCGTCCACCACCAGGTAGCGGACCGGTTGGCCGTCCTTGCTGCGTTTTAATGATGCAAACTGCTCCATAACCCCTCCTGCCTTGTTACAAGATCGAACCCTGCCATTCAGCTCAAAACTAATCTCGCCCGGCGCCGGCGGCCTTGCCGCCCTCGCCGGGATCGTTCCCAAATCCGTTTTTGCGCTCAGCCATGCACTGGGCCTGCAAGGTGTTGGCCAGGACATCGAGCCCCACCACCCGCACCGCGAAGCCGCGATCGATGGCCGCCTTGGGCATGCCATAGACCACGCAGGACTCTTCGCTTTGCGCTATGGTCATTCCTCCCACCGCCTTGACCGCGCCCATGCCCTGCGCCCCATCGTCCCCCATGCCCGTCATCAGGACAGCCATGCCTTTGGAGCCAAATTCGTCAGCCAGGCTCTTGAACAACACATCGGCAGAGGGCCGGTGACCGTTGACTCGGGGCTCATCGCTCAGGACCACAACGTCACCGAGCGGCAGGCGCTTCACCTTCAAATGACGGCTGCCCGGACAGATCAGTACGCGCCCGGCCAGCAGGACGTCACCCGACTGTGCTTCCTTCACCCGGACGGCGCAGATTTCATCCAGACGCCGGGCAAACATTTCAGTAAAACCTTCCGGCATGTGTTGCACCACCACGATGGCGCCGGGAAAATCCGCGGGCAATTGCGAAAAAACGTACTGCAAAGCCTGCGGGCCTCCGGTAGACACTCCGATGGCAATGACTCTTTTGGGAGGCTTTTTGGCATCGAGCGGCGCTTTCTGCCCAGGACGCCGAGTCACTCCCAAAGGCGTGACAGGGCCCCCGCGGCTCTGGGCCGCAGCCTTGATCTTGTTGATCAATTCGGCGGCAATCTGCGGCATGCGGGCAGAGACATCACTCGGCTTGGCAACAAAATCGAATGCGCCCAGCGATAAAGCCTGCAGCGTGATCGAAGCTCCCTGCGTGCTGTGGGAACTCACGACGATCACCGGAAGGCGGTGGCGGCGCATGATCTCTTTGAGCATGTCGATGCCGCCCATGCCGGGCATCTCCAGATCAAGAGTAATGACCTGGGGCTTCAGTTCATCAATCTTCCTCAGGCCGAAGTTACCGTCCATCGCCGTACCGACCACCTGGATCGAACTGTCGGTTTGCAGTATTTGTGGAATCAGCTTCCGCATAAGCGCGGAATCATCCACCACCAGCACGCGCACCGGGGTCATGAACGCACCTCCGGGGTACTTTCGCCCAGGGTCTTGCGGTCGGCGTGCGAGAGGAGAAGGCCGGAGATGATGCCGTCTCCCTGTTCTGGACGGACTCTCCCGTGACGCTCCACCACCGCGGGCAGGTTCACGATGAGCACCACCCGTCCATCGCCCAGGATGGAAGCTCCGCTGATCAAATCGGTGGCCACGGTCTGGTCGTCGAGTGCCTTGATCACCAGCTCCTCTTCGCCCTCCAGGCTGTCCACAATCATGCCCAGCTTGCGTTCGCCCATGGAAATCACGAGCACAAAGATCTTTTCCGATCCCGCCTGCGCGCCTCTGCCCGGGGCGCGCCCCAGACGGACCAGGGGCAGCACGCGATCGCGCAATTGCAGCACTTCATGGTTGTGCACCTGGTGGACGTCGGACTCGCGGGCGCGCGCAATTTCCGCGACCGCGTTCAGGGCCACGGCATACAACCTTTGCTCCACCCGGAATAACAGGGCCTTGATGATGGCCAGAGTGAGGGGCAGCTTGAGGCGGAAGGTCGTGCTCTGTCCTATCCTGGTCTCAATCTCGACCGAGCCTTTCAGACGGTGTAATACCGTCTGCACCACATCCAGCCCGACGCCGCGGCCGGAGACCTCGGTGATCTGGTCGGCGGTGCTGAACCCCGGTCGGAACAACAGCGCGAGAATTTCGTTTTCTCCCAACCTTTCCGCCTCTTCCGAGGTAACCAGACCCTTCTCCAAAGCTTTAGCCTTGACCTTTTGAGCGTCAATGCCGGCACCGTCATCCGTGACTTCCACGATAACCTGATTGCCGTGGTGATACGAAGTGAGATGGATGGTTCCGCGCGCCGGCTTCCCACTTCGGATTCGTTCCTCGGCACTCTCGATGCCATGACTGACGGCATTGCGGACCAGGTGGGTCAGGGGTTCGGCGACTACGTCCAAAAGACTCTTGTCCAGGTCCGTGTCCTGTCCGCTCATCACCAGGCCCACATCCTTGCCACATTGTTTGGCGACGTCGCGCACCATGCGGGGAAAGCGGCGGAAGAGCTGCTCCACCGGAACCATGCGGATTTTCATGACGGAGCGCTGCAGGTCGCTGAGCACGCGTGACTGAAAGGCCATGGCATCGCTGAAGCGGCCGCGCAAGGCCTCCTTGGGAACATGGCGGGCGAATTCGGTGAATGCCTGCTGCAGCATGGACCTGCCGATAATCAGTTCTCCCACCAGGTTAAGCACGCTATCGATGCGCTCGGCGTCCACCCGCAAAATGTTTTCCGCCAGCAGGGGATGATTGGGTCTGCCTGGAGCCACCGGTTCATCACCGGATTCGGGCATGGACTGGTGAGATGAGGCGGCGGGGATGCTCCCCTGTCCTGACAGGTCAGCAGCAGCGGTTTTCCTCGCAGGCGGCTCAGCAGCCTTGATGACTTCCACCACTGCACTCGAGATGACGGTGGGAATGCGGCAGCGGGCGGAAAGCTGATCGGCTGGCTTGTCGCTTGCCAGCAGCAATTCCAGTCGCTGGGTGCTGGCCGGCGAGCCCGCCTCGGGACGCGCTCCCAGGACCGCAGCCATTGGGGCCAGGGCGTTCAGCACCAGTTGCCGGGCCGCAATCGGCATCACGCACTTCGGATCGATGGCCGCGGTGACATGGTAAACATGCTTGCCCGCGGTCACCGCATTCTGGATCGCCAGTTTCTCGTACTCCGTCCAGGCCACGGGCACGACAGCGGTCTTGGTTGATTTCTTCGAGCGTTTCTTACCCTTGGGTTGTTGTGTGAGTTCTCGAATCATTTTGGCCAGAGCGGCGGACGAGGGCACCTTGCCCTTGCGCCGGTAGGCTGTCAGCATGGCGCCGAAGGTGTCCGCAGCGGCAAATGCGACCTCCGCCAGGCTGCCGTGTGAGGAAGCGGATTCCAGGGCCAGGGCGTCTTCCAGATCGTGGGCTGCGTTACTCAGTTCACGAAAGCCGCACGCCGCCGCGTCCCCCTTGAGGGTATGAACGATGCGGCGGATACTGCGCACCAGTTCGGCGTCGGCCGGACGCTTTTCCAGCTTCAGCGCCTCTTCGTTGAGCGACTGCAGCAGTTCCTGCGCGGACTCGAAGAAGAGCTCCAGCATTTCCGCGCCGCGCTCCTCAGGTAACTGGGTCACATGCTCACCTCGACTTTCTGGTAGGCGGTCCCGCTGTTGCGATGCACCATGGTGAACTTGTCGGTCAGGGCCAGCAGGCTCTCAGCATGGCCGACGAACAGATAGCCCTGCAGATTGAGACAACGCGCGAACTTCTCCAGCAGCCGCTTCTGTTCCGGTTCGTCGAAATACATCATGACGTTACGGCAGAAGATCACGTCATTGCGCTGCGGCAGATATTCTGTTTTCAGGTTGTGGAAGTCGAAATGGACGATTTCCTTCAGCGCCTTCTTAATGGCATACCGGTCGCCGGTCTTGTCGAAGTAGCGCAAGCGGTAGCTGTAGTCCACGCTCGCCATTTGAGTTTCGGAATAAGTGCCTTCCTGCGCCGTGCGCAACACCGAGTAGCTGATGTCGCTGGCAATGATCTCGACCTTCCAGGGCGGAGGCACCAGGGGCTTGGGTGAGGTCGCGGCCGCGGACTGAGGATTGCGCAGGTAGTAGTAAGCCAGGCTATCGGCCACCAGCATAGCCAGGGTGTAGGGCTCCTGGCCGGTGGAGCATCCCGCGCTCCAGATGCGCAAGGTGTAGTCCCGCTGCGCCTGCTTGCGGCGAATCAGATCGTCGAGAATGTGCTTGTGGAAAAGATCCAACTGGGCCTTGTTGCGGAAAAAGCTGGTTTCGTTGACCGTGAGGTTTTCCAGCAGCCTAGCGAGTTCACTCTTGCCTTCTTTGCTGATCAGCAGACGGTAGTAGCTATAAAAGGAATCGAGCTGGCATTCCTTCAGGCGCCGCTGCAGGCGGTCCTGCAGGAAATGCGTGCGCCGCTCGTCGAAGTGCATGCCGCACTCCTGGTACACGAGCACCTGCAGAAGCTTCAGTTCAGCCTCGGTAAACTGCGCGGGTATGCTGGATGTGCCCATGAGTTCCGCGTCTTCCCTTGTCCCGGACTGTTGCTACTTGGCCGCGGCTGCGCCGCGCGTCGCGCTGTTTGCCCGCTCCGCCTGCTCTTTCCGGGCGGCGCCACTTTCCAGCAGCTTGGCCATATCCAGCAGGACAATCAGGCGGCCGCGATATTTGCCCAGTCCGGTCACGCAGTTCAGTCCGCCGTCCTGGAAGCTTGTCGGAGAGGGCTCGATCTCATTGGCCGGAATCTTGAGCACTTCGGAAGCCGAATCGACGATCAATCCCGAAAGCCGTCCGCCGTGTTCCACCACCAGAATGCGGTTGCGGCGGTTTAGCGCACTCTTGGGCTCACCGAAGCGCTTGCGCAGGTCGATGACCGAGACAATCTTGCCGCGCAGATTGATTACGCCTTCCATATAGTCAGGCGCGTCAGGCACAGCCGTGATCTCAGGCACGCGCACAATCTCGTGCAGAGAGGTGATGGGCACACCGTAGGTCTCGCGCCCTACCTGGAATCCGACAATGTGCAATTCAGGGTTCATGTGCGCTCTGGACATCAGGCCCGGGCGCCGGCTGCGGCGCGCCGGACGCTGCCGGCCGTGTGCTCTTCGTAGCGCGCGGGACCACGCTCCGCCTGTTCCAGGGCGAAGCGGTGCATGGCATCCAGCAGCTCGCGGGACATCTTGGACATCTGCTCCGCCGAGGCCGCCAGTTCAGTCGAGCCCGAAGTGGTCTGCTGCACCAGTTCGCGCATGCGCTCCATGGCCTTGACCACCGCCTGGGCGCCGGAAGCCTGTTCCTCGACCGCGGAGTTGATCTCGTGCGTGATTTCGTTCAGGCGAGTCGTAGCGCGCGCAATCTGTGAAGATCCGTGCGACTGCTCATTTGTGGCTGCGCCAATCTCCTGGGCAAACTTGTAAACCTCGGTCACCACATTGGAAATCTTGCGCAGCGCCGCGTTGAGTTCCTGTCCCAGGCCGAGTCCGTCGTTCACAATGCCGGTGCTGCGGTCCATGTTTTCAACCGCCTTGCGCGCTTCTTTCTGAATGCTCTGGATGAGTTCGGAAATCTCCTTGGTGGACTGGGCCGACTTTTCCGCCAGCTTGCGCACTTCGTCGGCGACCACGGCGAACCCCAGGCCATGCTCGCCGGCGCGCGCCGCTTCGATGGCCGCATTCAGGGCCAGCAGGTTGGTCTGCTCGGCCAGGTCATCGATGACTTCAATGATTTTGCCGATGTCGTCGGCGCGTTGTCCCAGCACGTCGATGATTTCGCCGGAAGAACGGATCGTGATATTGATCTTGTTCAGGCCATCGGTGGCCTTCTCCATGGTGTTGATGCCGCTGTGCACTTCCTCCCGTGATCGGTTCGAGATGTCGAGCAGGACCTTGGCGGTGTCAGCGACGCGTTGAATGGACGCCACCATCTGGTCGATGGACGCGGAGGTCTCGCTTACGCTCGAAGCCTGGGTCTGGGTGTTCTTCACCATGTTCTGCACGTTCACGCTCATCTCGTGCATGGTGCTGGTGACTTCGTCGATGGCGGAGGCGGTTTGCAGGCTGACCTTGGCGGAATCGTCGGACGCGCCCGCCACCTGGCTGGACGCGCTGGCCACCTGCGAAGCGGCGTCGCGCACGTTGCGCACCAGATTTCTCAGGCCGTCCACCATGCGCACAAAAGCGTTGCCCAGGGTGTCATCCTTGGAGCGTGGCTTAACCTCCACGGAAAGATTCCCTCCCGCGATGGCCTCGGAGACCGATGCCATCTCCCGCAGGTAGCCCACCATGCCGTTGAAGGTCCGTCCCAGCTCACCGATCTCGTCCTCGCGTTTGATATCGATTTCGTGGTCCAGATCTCCCGCCGTGCCGATCTGCTTAGTGACCTTCATGAGGTCGGTAAGCGGTTCGGTAATGGATTTCGCGGTCCGGAAGGCGATGAGGATCCCCAGACCCAGCGCCGCCAGTGTGCCCAGGAGCGCGATTCCGACGGTCCAGTTGCTGGCGGAATCGTCGCTCTTGCGCCGCTCTTCCAGCACCCGCTTGCTTTCCTGATCGGCCAGGTCCAGATATTCGGTGGAGTTCTTCACCCATGACCCGGCATCTTTTTGCAGGTAGAAGATCTGCAGTTCGGCCACGGTGGAGTTTCCCTGGTCCACATCTTTGCGCTTTTGCATCAGAGGTTCGGCAAAGTCGCGGGCCCAGCTCTGTTCCGTCTGCTGCACTTTGGACAGCGCGGTTCGCTGTTGCTCGGACGTGGCCAGGGCCAATGTGCCCTGTATGCGGTCAATCAGGGAGTGGACGCCGTCATTCACATGGTCGGACTCGCGGCTGTCGCCGCTGAGCAGGTAGTTGGTCAGATAGAGACGGTTCTGCATCATCTGAAATCGGATCTTGTCGGTGGCATCCGCCAACTGCAGGGCCTGCGAGGCGGCCGCCTTGGCGCTGTGCTCGCGGAATACGGCTGCCAGGTTTATGGCAAACAGCACCACGACCATGGCCAGCACCGCGCCAAAGCTCAAATAAAGTTTTCTGCCGATCGTCATGCTATCCCTCCGCTCTCTACCTGCCGTTCCTACTTGTGGCGGGCGAAACGCTCCGCTTTCGAACTAGTCTTGAGGCTGAAACTTGAATTCCACGATTCCGCTGCTCTCGGTTGGGGCCGGTTCAAATTTCCAATGCTTCATGGCGTCCATGGCGGCATTGACCAAAACCGGGTGTCCACCGATGGCCTTCGAACTTTTCACCGTGCCATTGGGCGCGACCACCACCGACAGGCGCACGGTACCAGAGACATTCATGCGGCGCGCCACGTCGGGATAAACTGGCGCCACTTTGGTCTTGGGTTTACGCGTCAATTCCTCGGTCTTCCCGCTCTCCTGAGCGCTGGTGGATGGAGCAAGCAGCCCGGGTCTGGCCACTACCAGCCCGAGGCCCAGTACCGCACTAAGCAACAACCGCCCTGTCGTTGTCGAGCGCACAAGTCTCTCCTGCTAAGGGGAAGACTTCCCCATGCGTTCAAATGCAATGCCGATGCCAGCCCCAAGAGTACCCGCGCGGGGACGGGATTAGTTCTTGTAAGTCATTCTATTTATTATGTTTATATTATACTTTGGGGTTTCGTCCTCCGCCTTGATGAGGGCTTAGAATCGTCTCATCGAAGCACTAACATCTCAGGGTGAGACAGATTGAATGGGGTCAAACCCGATTTCACCATCTCGGCACCTGACCTCTTTAATTCGCTTGACTCAATTTGAGAATGTAAGTCTAATCTGCTGTATATCAACCACTTGTGGATTTGAGACTGGCTGGACGTGACGCTTTGACCTTGTCCGCTGAAGATGCGACCGCAGTGCAGCGCGGTAGTCCGCGTCCAGACGATGCTTTCCAGCGTCTTCTGCTCAAGTTCTCTGAAGCCGCCGCGCAAGGTACCCCGGCCCAGGCGCTCATTCGGCTCTTTTGTCAGGCCACACGTGAACTCTTCCAGGTGGACGGCGCCTACTATTGGCAACGGGTTTCCGCGGACGAGTTACAGGGCGCGGAAGCCGACGGGCTGATGGCCGACCGTTTCCGGGGAACCAGGGTGAAGGCCAGCCAAAGCTCGGTGGCCATCGCGGTCGAAGCCCTCCGTCAGGGCAAGACGGTGTACGAAAATCAACTGGATCCGGCTCGCTATCTTATGGCCGCCGAGTTCGGCGCTCGCTCCATCATGGCTGCGCCCCTGGTGGTAAGTAACGACTCGATCGGGGCAGCTGTCTTTTTGCACTGTTCGGATCCCGACTTCTTCAACCCCGATTTGGCGGCCAAGGCCACTATCCTGGCGGGACAGCTGGGCAGTTTGCTTGAAGCCAATCGCCTAACCCTGGTTTCGCGTGAGGAACACCGGCGAACCAAGATTCTGGCCGAGGTTGCGCAGGCCCTCCGTTCCGCCCCCGAATCCACGGCGGTGGTCGAGGCGGTCGCGGACCGGCTTCGCGTCCTGCTGCGCACCCGCCTGGTCTGCATGCTGCAACGGGAAGGGAGCGCGTTCAGCCTGAGGGCGGTCGCAGCCGAGTCGCCGCAGCTGGCCGCTTCGGTACGGGCCCGGCATGATCGCCGGGGACTGCAATTTGCCGCCGACCTGGCCAGCCGGGCCGTGGCTGCCGGCGAACCCATCAGCGTGGCCATTGATCCTGCCACCCACGCTCTCGGCGAACTGGTCCCTCCAGGAGTGCTGATTGCAGCGCCTTTTCGCACCTCGGTCAGCCAGGGCGCGGTGTTGGTCTATCCGCGCCAGGACGGCGTTTTCAGCGCCGAGGAAAAATCGCTGATCTCCGTGGTCACCGGTTTTGCCGCAGTGGCCATGGCCAATGCCGAGCTTTACAACACAGCCCGGGCCCAGGCCCACGAACTTCATCAATTGCTCGATATCTCAGCCGAGCTCGGCTCTATCGGTCAGCTGGATGAGTTCCTGCAACAGTTCGCCCTGCGGGCCGCAGACTTCCTGGGCTTCGGACGTGGGTTCATTGGACTGCTGGAAAACGGCGTGTTCCACGTGCGCTGGGCGGCGGAAAACGGTCATCCCAGGAAGGTGGATTTCTTGTTTCCCACCGGGCCCGCCAGCCAAACTCTCCTCAACAAGGAGGTCTTCTGGTCGGACGAACCGGCCAACGTCCCCGGCGCCAACCTGGAAGTATTAGGCAAGTTCGAGGTACGGCAGCTGTTGACTGTCCCTCTGCTCGATACCGAAGGCGAAGTCCTGGGCATGTTCGGGGTACTGGACCGGCTCGACCGCACGGGCATCTCGCAGGAGGAGGTACGGCGCGCCCGCGCTCTGGCGGCGCAGGTTGCGGTCGCCCTGGAGGTGACCCGCAACCTCCACCAGTCCGAACAACACCGCCGCCGGGCGGAGTCGCTGATGGCGCTGGCCCTCGAGCTCAACGGCCACCTGAGACTTCCCGAGTTTGCCCGGAGCTTTGTAGGCCGTGCCGCCGATATCCTGGGTGCGCACCAGACGGCGCTGGTGGTCAAGCAGGAGACCGGCATGGAAACCCTGATCCTGCAGGGTGCGGACGGCCGGGAGATTCAGGAACCCTCATTGTTGCGCCGCTTCAGCCATGCTATCGAAAGTGCGCTTTCGCGGCACGAGGGCGGCATTGTCTCCGTCCCGGCGACAGAATTGTTCGGTCCTGCACTGGCTGAGGAACTGGGAGAAACCAACGGCACCCTGGTCCGGCTGCAGGGCGCTTCGGCGGAATTAATCGGCGTCCTGTGCCTGGGAGATCGCGAACAGCTGCTGGCCGACGAGGACAGACAGATCCTGCAGGCTATCGCGGGCCATGCCGCCGTGGCATTGGAAAATGCCCGCCTGTTTACCCGCATGGACCAAGCCAATCGCCACTGGATCGAAATCTTCGATGCCATCAGCGATTTCATCGTGGCCCATGATGAAGACGGCAACGTATTACGGGTAAACCGTTCCCTCGCCGACTTCATTGGGGTGAAACCGCAGGCTCTGATTGGGGTCAATATGTCCGCCCTGCTGGCTACGGGTGAGGCTTTGCCGCAACGCTTCTGCCCTTTCTGCCGCAGCACCAGCGAGAGTGATGACGAGTACGTCCATCCCGTACTGGAACGCACCTACCTGGTCTCCACCTCGCGGGTGCACGGCGCCAACAGCGAGGGCATGCAGACCATTCACGTGCTGAAGGACATCAGCGACCGCCTGGATGTGGAACAGCGCTACCGCGAACTCTTCGATAACATCCAGGAAGGGCTGTTCTTCTCGACGCCGGAAGGCCGATTTATTGAAGTCAATGATGCGCTGGTTCGCATGCTCGGCTACAAGAGCCGGGAGGAGTTGCTGCAAGCCGACGTTCGCACCCAGGTTTATTTTTCTCCCGAACGCCACCAGGAACTTGCCCAGGAAATGCAGGAGCATGGAGTGGTGCGGAACCATGAAGAGACGCTGCGCCGCCGCGACGGGTCCGCAGTTTACGTTCTCATCAATGCCTTTGCCGTGCGGGACAATCAGGGGCACGTGACGCAGTTCCGCGGTCTGATGCTCGATATCAGCGGGCTGAAAAACTTTCAGGCGGAGTTGCAGCGGGAGCGCGACTTCTCCGGAAAAATCCTCAACAACACCCAGAGTCTGATTCTGGTGGCGGACACCGCCGGCCTGATCAGTTATGCCAACCGGCGCTGGCAGGACATGGGCTACGAGCAAAAGCAGCTGCTGGGACTGCCCTTGGAAAACCTGGTGGCGCCGGCCCGGCGCACCATCCTCACCGAGGCCCTCAGCGCTACCCTGGCCGGGCGCCAGGTGGACAATCTGGAATTGCAGATTCTTCGTGGGGACGGAAGAATCGGGCACTTTTCCGTCAACCTGAGCCCCATGCGCGACGAGCAGTTGCATGTCATCAGCCTGGTGGTGGTGATGACGGATGTAACCGACGCCGCCAGCCTGCAATCGAAGCTGATGCACGCCGAAAAGATGGCGGCGGTGGGACAGTTGGTCTCCGGCGTCGCTCACGAGGTCAACAATCCCCTGACCGCCATCCTCGGCTTTGCCGACCTGCTGATGGAAAATCCTGAACTGCCGGAAAGCGCCCGCAAGGACATGCGTGTGATTCTGCAGGAGGCCCAGCGCACCAAGCAGATTGTCCAGAATCTGCTCAGCTTTGCCCGCCAGATGCCACCCCAGAGAAAACCACTGCAACTGAATCCCATTCTGCGGCGGACCGTACAATTGCGCTCCTACGATTTCCAAAGCCACGGAGTGGAAGTCATTGAGCACCTGGACCAGGAACTGCCCAGCGTAGTCGGAGACTCCCACCAGTTGCAGCAGGTCTTCCTGAATATTCTGAACAATGCCTACGACGCCGTAAGTGAAACCGGACATTCGGCGCGGATTGAGATTGCTACCCGGCGCGCGGGCAACTCGGTTGAAATTTCCTTTTCTGACAACGGGCCTGGAATCTCGCACCCAGACCGCATTTTCGATCCCTTCTTCACCACCAAAGAGGTGGGCAAGGGGACCGGACTGGGCTTGAGCATCTGCTACGGCATTGTGCACGAGCACGGGGGCGAGATTCTTTGCCAAAACAACAACGCCGGGCCGGGTGCGACCTTCGTGGTACGCCTGCCCGCAACGCCAGAGTCGGCCTCGCTCGGGGCCGCGGCCGGAGTGAAACAACGATGACCACACAACCTGTCAGCAAACCCGCAACTTTACCGGTGTTGCTTATCGAGGATGAGCCCGCCGTCATGGCCTACGTCCGTGCCACGCTGGAGCGCAACGGCTACTCCGTGGTGTGCAGCGAGTCCGGTGCCGATGGTTTACGACTGCTGGAGTCGGGAGAATTTCTGGGTGTGGTTTCTGACATGCGCACCCCGGGAGGCGTCAACGGGGCCGACGTCCATGCCTGGGTAGCACGCTACCGTCCCGAACTGGCGGCCCGCATCGTCTTCATCACTGGCGATATTGCCAATGAAGAAACCGTGGCCACGCTGCGCGAAACCGGCGCTCCCTGCGTGGAGAAACCGTTCCGGGTACAGCAGTTCATTTCAGTAATCGAAAAAACTATGGGGAAAGCCCAGTGAATGAAGATTTACGAATCCGCCTCCTGATTGTCGATGATGAGCAGAGCATCCGCCAACTGTGCATGACCGTGGGCGAAGCCCTCGGGTTCACTTGCATGGAAGCCGATGGCGGAGAATCGGCTCTGGCCCTGCTGGAAGAACAGCCCGCCCACATCATTCTCACCGACATGGTGATGCCCAACATGTCCGGGCTCACATTTCTCGAAAAAGTAAAGAAGATGCTGCCCCGCACCGAGGTTGCGGTCATGACCGGACACGGATCGGTGGAAACCGCAGTCCAGGCCATGAAGCTCGGCGCCTACGACTACATCAGCAAGCCGTTCTCTCCGCTGGAAGAACTGCGCCTGTTCCTGCGCCGCATGGCGGAAAAGGTCCGCCTGGTGGAAGAGAACGAGTTCCTGCGCGAACGCATGGACACCGAGACCGAACTGCACGGCATCGTGGGCGCGTCCGCAAAGATCCAGGATGTGCTACGCATGATCTCGCGGCTGAAAGACACGCACACGCCGGTCCTGATCACCGGAGAAAGCGGCACCGGCAAGGAACTGGTGGCGCGTGCCATCCACTTTCGCGGCTCCTTCGCCAAACGACCATTTGTCGCGGTGGACTGCGGATCGCTGGTCCCCACCCTGATCGAGAGCGAACTGTTTGGTTATGAGAAGGGCGCCTTTACGGGCGCGGTAAGAGCGCGCACCGGTTTGTTCCAGTCGGCCAATGGCGGCACCATCTTTCTGGACGAGATCGGCGAACTGCCGCAGGAAATGCAGGCCAAACTGCTGCGCGTACTGCAGGAGAAAGAAGTTCGCCCGGTAGGCAGCAACCAGAAGATCAAGGTGGACGTGCGCGTGATTGCCGCCACCAATCGCGATCTCGAGACGGAATATCGTAACGGCACTTTCCGCAAGGACCTCTACTTCCGCCTTAACGTGGTCACCGTGCATCTGCCCTCGTTGCGGGAACGCCGCTCCGACATTCCTATGCTGGCGCACTGGTTCCTGGAGCGCTACGCTCGCGGCGGATCGATTCAGATCACCACCGCCGCCATGAAATCATTATTGCAATATGACTGGCCGGGGAATGTGCGCGAGCTGGAGAATTGCATCGAGCGTGCCGTCGCCCTGGGTGACCGCCGGACCATCGACTTCAACGATTTGCCACCCTCTATCACGTCGGCGGTTCCTGCCGACCAAGGCGGTGACTCCATGTCATCAGGGCTTAGCACCACCGATCTTGAGGACATCGAGCGCGCCACTATTGAACGCGTCTTCGAGCAGGTAAAGGGGGACAAAGCGCTCGCAGGCAAGATGCTGGGCATCAGCCGGGCCACTCTCTATCGCAAGCTCAAGCGCTACAACATCGGCGGACGCGAAGTCCCGGCACAGATCCAGGCCCTGCAGTAGCGCGGGGGCTGTGGGTGTGTGGGTGTGTGGCTGTGGTTTGTGTGGGTCGGACACTCTTGTCCGAACGCCTTTGATTTTGATTTGGGGTTCGGGAGGCAAGATTTCTTGGTTTCAAGGTTTCCAGTTTCAAGGTTTCCAGTTCGAAGGTTTCTAGTTTCCAGGTTTCCCAGTTTCCAGGTTCGGTTTTCTCAGACCGGGTCGACGGCCTGGCTCAGCAATCCACGATCAATATTCAGGACAAAACCGACTTCAAATGCGTCTGACAGGAGTGTCCGACCCACACCACCCCCCGTGAGACAACGTTTCATTCTGAGACAGAGAAGCCCAGAGCCTCTCTTTCCCCTCCGATACCCCATTATATAAGTACTTGTAAGTAAGCACCTTACCTAAAATACTCCCCGGCGCCGACTTTGGTTGCGAGAGTGCATTCTTACTCGCCGATGCGGTCCGGGTGCCCTTGCCATGCTAACCGGCAGGCCCGGGACCCAGGCCGCGTCGACCCTGGAAAACCGAGGTATTCGCTGTGTCCACACAGGCCACGGGCCGAGCACGCGTCCGGCAGGAGAGCTGCACCGCCAAGCTGGCGAAGTTCTTTCCCGAGGCTAGTCCGGTACGCATCCCGGTGCGCCTGACTCGGGTGGCGGGGGACGGAAAAGACTGTAGCGAAAGTACGGTCATCGAATTCGGCACGCCGCGTGAGGTTTTGTTCTCTTCAACCCTGCCCCTGGAATTTGCCGACCGGCTGAAGGTACAGAATTCGGACGGCACGCTGGACGCCGAAGCCTCCGTAGTGGCCCTGCAATATACCAGCGGACGCACCGCCGTGGCTGCCCGCTTTACCCAGGAAGTTTCCAACTGGATCGTGAAACCATGACTCTGAAACCGAAAAAGCCTGACCTGGCTGCGGAGTGGCGCGAAGCGCGCCTGCTCCATCCGCTGTACAACGCTTTGGGGCGCGAGTTTGTCATCGAACTGCCTCCTTGCCCCGATCTGGAATCCGGG
The DNA here is from genome assembly GCA_963803605.1 of Terriglobia bacterium. Classification (GTDB taxonomy): domain Bacteria; phylum Acidobacteriota; class Terriglobia; order Terriglobales; family Acidobacteriaceae; genus JAIQFF01. Next base: position 126,118 of record CAWDNG010000009.1, on the reverse strand, counting down.
ATGGAAGATCCGCCGCAGGAGTCCGTGGAACAAGCCCGCCAGTGGTTTCTCGAAATGGACCAGAAGATCCAGGTCCATCAGTTGCGCCAGTTCCTTCAGACCACAAGTCTGACCAGTGAAGAAGGCTTGCAAACCCTGTTGCAGCACCACCTCAACCGGATCACCCGGGTGGACTCGGACCGCGACAAGATCGATTTCCTGCTGGTCCAATTCTTTTCCCACTGTGCGCCTTCCCGGCTGGAAGACAGCGACGTCGATCTTAGCTATGTGGCCCAGACTCTGGAACCGGTCCTGGGAGACGTTGATCTGAAACAGCCTTCATGGCTCGATCCGATTGAAGATTTCATTCAGTCTGCCAACGGATGCCACAGCCTGAACGAACTGCTCACCAGCGGCATTCTGGAAAAAGGCAGAAAGCTCAAGATTTCCGCGGGAGAGGACTACTTCGAACCCATCGCAATGGTGACCTTCACCCGCTTCAGCTTCCTGATGCGGCGAGTCTTCTTCCGGCTGATGCATCAGGACCTGAACACCATTCTGGACGGGCTGCGCGAACTGGAAGCGCGCGGGGTTGAGACTCTGGATTGCCGCTCCGCCCAATTTTCTGCCGAGGAACCGGTGGCCCGGTTGCGCATGATCTGCCAGTCCTGGAAGGTGATGTTCCATGCCGAGTACTCCTCCGGCAGCCCCTTGCGCATGCTGGTCGATCTGCGCAATGTGGTGGATGCGGCATTGTCCCGTACCGCCAAGAAGGCGGTGAAGTTGCCCCCACCGGCACCTGGCCGCGCCAAGGCAGCAGTGGCTGCGGCAGCGCAGTTTGCTCCTTCCAGCTCGGATGTTCCAGAGTTCGATGTGACCGCCGCGCCGGATTGGGACCAGGATTCGTCTGCGCCTCAATTTGAATCGGGGGACGACGAGAAGAATTGAGCTACGATTTTCCCAGCGCAGAACTAACGCTTCAGGATCATGGAACGGAGAGAACTTGGACCAGGCCACGGTACTCATAATTTCAGATGACGCTGACTTTTCGCGTGCCGTGATGGACCGCTGGCAAGGCGAACCGAGCGCGCCGGCATTTACCCTGATGCGGAGCGACGTCTGCCGCGATCTCGATGGCGACGGTTTCGATATGGCGATTGTGGGCGCGGTGCGCCCCGAAGTTGTTTCCTCTGTTTTCAACTCTCTTGGACCCGCCGGTAACCCAGTGCTGTTGGTGAGCGAGCAATCGGCACAGAAGCACGGCCGGATGCATCCGGGGGTCAGCGTTCTGCAGCAGCAGGAAGGATGGCTGGATGCGCTGGTGCTGGTTTCCCTGGAAATCTTGCGGCACGGCCAGACCAAGGCCCGCGCCGATCGGGCCGAAGAAGCCGGCAAAGCTCTGGAACGGCAGGCCGCGCTGGGCCGCTACATGCTGGATGTACGGCACACGCTGAACAACGCTCTCACATCGGTGATGGGAAACTCCGAGCTGCTGTTGCTGGAACCGGAATCGTTCTCCGGGACGTCGCGTTCCCAGATCGAAACAATCCGTAACATGGCCGTGCGCATGCACGAAATCCTGCAGCGCTTCTCGTCGATAGAGAAGGAACTGAACGCGGTCGAGCAGCAGGCGGAAAACGAAGCCAGGACCAGGGTCCGGGTTGCCGCCGCGAATTCCTAGGCGGCGGGAAAAGTCGAACTCCCCTCATAGCGCCAACCCCAGCGCATACACGATCTCTCAGGTCGGGCGGCGGAGTGCTGTGATGCACAAACTTCGGGCGAACGTGGACGTGGGCGAGCAGGAACTCTCCGAACTACGGCTCATCCTGGAGCGCCAGATCGGCGTCCTGCTTGATACCACAACCGAGAAGCTGACCCAGGCGTTGTCGGAGGTGCTGCGCTCGCAGCCAATTGCTTCGGCCGGCCTGTTGCTTGAGCGGCTTCGATCCTCCGATACCGAGTGCGAACTTCTCGCAGAGTACCTCCTGGAAGGCGAAACCCGTTTTTTTCGCCATCCAGGGGCGCTGCAAGCCCTGGCGAGCATGGTCCTGCCCGAACTGGAAAAGCGCAAGCCGGAACATCCCCGCAGCCTTCGCATCCTGAGTGCTGGTTGCTCCACCGGAGAAGAACCCTATAGCATCGGCATGTCGGTGTGCGAAGTGGTGAACTGCAACGGCGGTGGCTGGAGGGTGAACATCGTGGCCAGCGACATTCGCCGGCAGGCGCTCAAGGCCGCAGAGCGCGGGCTTTATCCGCAGACTGCTTTGAAGGACATCCCCTCTCACTTGGTGCAGCCGTACTTCGCCAAAGTAGGCGATCATTTGCTGGTGAAGCCCCGCTTGCGCAATCTGGTCAGGTTTTCACCCATGAATCTGGCCAAGCCATCCTTCCTGGGACAGTTTGACTGCATCTTCTGCATGGATGTGCTGCCGCGCTTCTCTTCCTCGCAGCGGATGACGCTGGTACAACGTCTGCATCTGTACCTGGAGCCAGGCGGGTATTTGTTCCTCGGAGAGAACGAAAAGTTACCGACTGCAGAGGTGAAATTTCACACTCAGGTCAGGGATGGCTACACCGTCCATCAGAAGACAGCTGCCCGGGCGGCGAAATCGGGGAGGTAGCAGCCGGGTGCCCCACCCTGGCGTGGTGCTTTTCGACGCTAGGGTGGGAAGTTGACCATGTCTTCCCGCATGCGCAGACGCGACAAGTCTCACTCGGGTGCCGCGCGTCAAGAATGCTATTCAAGAATGCTATAAGAACAATGGACAGGCCCGTGAGGATGAGAAGGCAAAGTCAAAAGTCGCGGGCGAGGGCGCCCGAGCCACGCTTCCTGGGGGTCACACAAACAGGAATTCCTTCGTCCTTAATTCCTTAATCGTGTCCCTCAGCTTGGCCGCTCTCTCAAACTCAAAGCGTTTGGCCGCCTCGCGCATATCGCTTTCCAGCCTCTTGATGTAAGCGTCCAGATCTTCCTGGGACTTGAAGTCAGGCACGCCCTCAACTTCGACATCGGTCAGATCGGTGTAGTCGGCTTCGATAATCTTTGCCAGGGACATCTCGAGCGGACGCACGATCGACTCCGGCGTGATTCCATTGGCCTCGTTATAGGCGATCTGGATGGCCCGCCGGCGGTCGGTTTCGCTGAGCGCTTTCTTCATCGAATCGGTCTGCCGGTCAGCGTAGAGGATGGCGCGGCCGTTCAGGTTGCGGGCGCAGCGGCCGATGGTCTGGATCAGAGATCCGGCCGAGCGCAGGAAGCCTTCTTTATCGGCGTCGAGAATCGCCACCAGCGATACTTCCGGCAGATCGAGTCCTTCGCGCAACAAATTGATACCGATCAGCACATCGAATTCGCCTTTGCGCAGATCGCGCAGGATTTTCACCCGCTCGAGAGTCTCGATTTCGGAGTGCATGTAGCGGCACTTCAAGCCTACCTCGCTGTAGTACTCGGCCAGGTCCTCAGCCATGCGCTTGGTGAGGGTGGTCACCAGCACCCGTTCGCCACGCCCCACGCGTTCGCGAATTTCGTGCAGCAAGTCGTCAATCTGTCCTTTCACCGGGCGGATTTCAACTGGCGGATCGACTAGCCCAGTGGGACGAATGATTTGCTCCACCACCACGCCCGCCGATTTGGTCAGCTCGTAGGGGCCGGGTGTGGCGGAAACGTAGATGATCTGGTTCATGCGATGCTCGAACTCTTCGAACGTCAAGGGGCGGTTGTCGAGCGCCGAGGGCAGGCGGAAGCCATATTCCACCAGCGTTTCCTTGCGGGAGCGGTCGCCGTGATACATGCCGTGCAGCTGCGGCACCGTCTGGTGCGATTCGTCGATGAACATCAGGTAGTCGCGCGGAAAATAATCGAGCAAGGTCGGTGGCGGCTCACCGGGCAGGCGTCCGGTAAAGTGACGGGAGTAGTTCTCGATGCCATGGCAGTAGCCCATGGCCTTGATCATTTCCAGGTCGTACATGGTGCGCTGGTGCACGCGCTGCGCTTCTACCAGATGGCCCTGCTTCTCCTGTTCCGCCTCCCACCAGGCCAGCTCTTCCCGAATCGAGTGCACGGCTTTCGACCGGGTCTCCGGCTTCATTACATAGTGCGTCTTGGGATAGATAGGCAGGCGCGCGTATTTCTGTTTTACCGTGCCGAACAGCGGATCAATCTGCGAAAGCGATTCGACTTCGTCTCCCCACAATTCAATGCGATACGCCATGTCGTCATACGTGGGAAATATTTCGATGACGTCCCCGCGCACCCGGAAGGTGCCCCGGCGAAAATCGCCATCGGTGCGCTCATAGAGAATTTCGACCAGTTTGCGGGTAATGTCCTCGCGCTTGATCTTCTGGCCCTTTTCCAGAAAAAGCAGCATGCCGTAATACGCCTCGGGCGATCCCAGGCCATAAATGCAACTCACCGAGGCCACGATCAGGCAGTCGCGTCGCTCAAATAATGAGCGGGTGGCGGAAAGCCGCAGCTTGTCCAGTTCGTCATTGATGGTGGCTTCTTTCTCGATATAGAGATCGGCGGCAGGAACGTAAGCCTCGGGCTGATAATAGTCGTAGTAAGAAACAAAATATTCCACCGCGTTATGAGGGAAGAAGCTCTTGAATTCGTGATAGAGCTGCGCCGCCAGGGTCTTATTGTGGGCCATCACGATCGAGGGCCGGTTGGCCTGCTCAATCACCTTGGCCATGGTGTAGGTCTTGCCCGATCCGGTCACACCCAACAACACCTGGTGCTGTTCGCGATCGAAAACGCCCCGAACCAGGGCCTCAAGAGCCGTTGCCTGGTCGCCGCGCGGTGTGTAGTCGCTGACTAGCTTGAAGTCCATAAAAGTCGGTTCCGCCACCTCACAGAAGTGAATTTCGGCGAATGGGGATCTCTTGATTATAACTCGGGGAGCGAGGGAGCTCGGGAAGGTGGGTCACGCGGGTGGTGTCTCAGTTTCAATCTGACCGCCCTTCTGGCAAACTGACAAGGGTATGAGGCTTTGGTTGGAACGACTTCTTGGCCGCTTGGATTGGGGTGTGGGCACTCTTTGGTGCTATGACAGGCACTCGGTGGAATACTCCTAGGGGTAGGTTCAGGCTTGAGCGTTTTCCGGTGAAGACATCGCGTTGCGAGACCTCCCGCAAGCAAGAATTTTTCCGCTTGAGCGTTGCCCTACGGCAGTTTGAAAATCACCGTGATCTGGGTTTGAATCTCGATCGGCTCGCCATTCAGGAAGTAGGGTTTGTATTTCCACTGCCGCACGGCATCAGTGGCTGCGCGTCCCAAAATCGGGTCCCCACTCAACTGCTTGACCCCGGTGATGCTGCCTGACCTGGAGATGTTTGCCTGCAGCTCAACCGTTCCTTCCACACGCATCTGCCGGGCCTGCTCGGGATAGACCGGCTGGACCCTCTTGAGGATAAGTCCTTGCGAAACACCCTGTGAAATTCGCAGTGTCTCTTGCGGCTTACGGGCATTGATCTCATTTGTGTTTACCAGACCAGACAACGCCTTGCTGCTGGTGCCGGTCGCGATGCTGGTTGCCGCCGGCGCTTGCACCGGTTCCTGCTCTTCAGGCTCAGCCTTCGGGCGGGTCGAAGATCCATTCTGTACTATCAATGCCGGCGCTGGCTCTGTCGTGGCTGTAGGGGCGGGTCCATCGACGACCGTGATTTCATCTCCCCCGATCGACTCTTTGGCCGGGGCCGAAGTCTTAGCTCCGGGACTCTGCGCGATTACCGCGGCCGAAGGCTTGGATGAGGGAGTGACGGTCGTGCCGCTCAAGTCCTGATCAGGCTGTGTCACTGCCTCGCTCGCACCCGGCTGAGTCTCTGGCGTTACAGATTGGGGCAGCACAGCCGTCCCCGAAGCTGCAGGAACTGCGGACGGTTGCACCGAGGGTTGGGGATGAGCGGACTGCATTTTGGTCCAGCCGAAATAACCTGCTGCCGCGAGTCCAAGTAACAGCAGCACGACCAGCACGGTCTTCTTGCTGCCGCCCGCGTTGGCAGCCTGGTTGCCGTCCAGAGAGCTGAAGCTCGGCTCTTCGGATGACGCCGGTACGGAGTTCGTATTCCAGCCATCGCTGGCGGAGGGATCTTCGATCCGCCTGATCCCTCTGATTTCTTCTGGAGAGGGCACCGATATCGCGCTGGCGGTCGGCTCCAAACCCAGATTCTTGAAGCCCGCGGACGGAATCTCTTTTGCGCGGGCTGGCGCGGCGGCGGCGCCTGGGCGGGATTGCGGCGCTCCCGCCTGATTCGTAGCCGCAGCATCAAATTCGGATTTTCCCGCAGCCTCCGCTGCCCGGCGCAGGGCCGACGCCATCGGCTCAGCCATGGGCTTGCGCGGCTGCCAGGGAAACTGCTTCGAGGGATCGGAGCCGGTCGCATTCCCCGTCGATTTCTCAGCGCCCGAAAGGGCAGAGTCTGGCATGTACTCGAGCAACGCCGCGTCCACCAGATCGGGTTGCGGCGCCGGTTCCGCATCCAGTTCAAAAGTTGAAGCGCTGACGGAATGCGCCGGCGTGATCGATTGTGGCGGCGGAAAGGGCGCAGGTGTAAACGGCTTTGCTACGGCCGGCGATTCGGCGGAGTCTGGAAGTCCGGCTGGCTTGGCTGCCTGCCCCTTGCGCAGCAGGCCGCGAGCGACCCGTAGCGTGCCCTTGGACTGCTCCACATGAATGGGCTTGGTCAGAACCAGATTCGCGCCCAAGCGAAACGCCTTGGCCACTCCTGCCTGTCCTTCCACTACCGCCACCGCCAGCGAAGCCTGGTTCGAACCTGAGTTGCGTGCGCTCTTAAAGAGCAGGGCCGCGTTCTGCTCGTTTTCGAAGTCCACAACAATCGCATCGAAGTGCTGGACCATCAGTTTTTTTACTGCGGCAAAGGGCTCGTGACAGGGGTCAACCGCGAACTCGAGTTCGCTTAATACCTGGCTGACCACGCGGGCCGTTTTTTCGTCCGGGCAGAATAAGAGCGCTTGGTAACTCATAGTGTTTAATGGTAGGTAGGGTAGTCAGGGGCAGCAAGTTACTGTGGTAATTTTTGGGCGCCAGAGCGGCCCCGTACGTGCCGCCTTTTCAAGCAGAATCTCGAAGAGGTGGGAGGGGCCGGATTGACGTAGCCGGCTCGACCGCCACGCAATCCGGAATCCACGTCGTTTTCTTCGACTTGGAGATGCGTCGTAGCGGGAACAACGTGCTTCGGGAAAAACGTCCGCCTTCCCAGGCCCACGATGGGAGTTTCCCGTTCAAAGGTCTCTGCACCATCGATTGCTCCGGTATCTCCGAGACGGAGATTCAGTGCTTGCCCACTCCGGATGGGCTACCAGCAGGGCTTTTCGGCAGGCGGCAGCAACCGGGGCGGCTGGTTCCGCCTTAGCGTGTCTCGTCCTTTCCGCTCACCACGGCGGAGCCCGGCTGAGGATAAGGCAGCGAGTTACTGAGTTCAGAAATCTCCGCGGGCGGAAAGTCCGGAAAGGGCAGCTGGTTGCTTTCCCGCCACTTCTGCACCTGGCGTGCGGCCAGCTCTGCCTTCTCCTTGTTCAGGCCCGTGTCCCGTGCCATATAAACGGTTTGTGACGGGAAAGCGAAGCTGGTGCCGGCAGCGTCCACGATGTCCATGATGCGAAGCAGAATATCTTCCTTGATGGTGAGGAACTCACCGTAGTCCTGAGTGAGGATATAGCAGAAAATCTCCATGCTGAGCGCGCTCTCGTCGAAAGAAACGAGGCGGTTGCGGGCGCCCTGGGTCTCGACTTTGGGATGCTCGTACAGCAAACGGCGGATTTGCACCAGCACGTAACGCATCTGGTCCGGAGTAGTCTCGTAGCGCAACCCGATCTTGGTGTTGAAGAGAATCTTGTCGCGCCGGCTGAAGTTCTCCAGGGTCATCGTGGCCAGCGAACCGTTGGGGATGGAAAGCTGGGTCCGCTCGTTGGTCCGCACCCGGGTTGAGCGCAGACTGATGTCTTCGACGGTACCCACCTTGTCGCCGAAGCGGCAGAAATCGCCCACTCTTATGACTTCGTCCCCTAGAACCGAAACGCCGCCGAAGAGATTCTCCAGAGTCTTTTGCGCCGCGAAGGCGATGGCCAGACCGCCGATGCCAACTCCGGCCAGAAGAGTGTTGAGGTTAAAGCCCAGCGTGCCCAGTATGGTGAAAATCGCCAGCAGGAATATCGCGGCCTTGAGCACACGTTCGCCCAGAATCATGAGCGAGCTGGTGCCCATCCGCCCGGAAAGAACAGCGCGCTGCCGCACGCTGCGCAGGCCTTCCCGTAGGAATCGCCAGAGCAGCCAGTTGGCGCCGATGACCGCCAAGACTCCGGCGATCTGCTGGTAGCGATGCCTCTGCAGCACGGGAAGACGAACGTACCCCATCAGAATGCGGTGGGCCAGCGTCCCCAGCACCAACCATAGCGGGCGTACAAACGAATTCCACGCCTGGGCAATGGCATGCCTTCGGTAGCGTGCCCAGAAGTACCAGGGCAACCGCAGGAACTGCACCACCAGCCATCCCAGAAGCGCCGCAACCGGAATCGCGAGCAGGACCGCAAGCCACTGCCATAGGGGGAGACCTGCGAACTGGTGAACCACCAGGAATTGGGGAAGACGCGTCTCTACCTGGTGCACGGCGGCTTGCTCGTAGAGCTCGGGAAGTTTGGCCAGGATGTCGCTAGAGATGAGCCAGATCTTTCCACCTTCAGGGTCAACGACGCGGACAAGAACCAGCGGGACATCGACGTCGCCCGAGTTCAGATTGCCGACCCGCTGCCTGTCGAGCGGCATTCCTTCCTGCGGAGTGCCCTCCGGCTGATTGCTGATTTGCCGCAGGTCGCCGGTAAACGCGCGATCGATCACGAGCTTCAGTTTGGAAGCAACATCTTCGCCCTGGCTTTGACGCCGGGCCGCGGACATTTGCAGATACTGCGCCGCGATGGAATAGTCTCCCGATTGCGCCGCCTGGAGAAATCCATACAAGGTGCCGCTGGGAGTGCTGCGCCCGAGCGGGTCGGCCGGGGAGCCGTTCTTCGAATTTCCGTTCGGGGCCGGCTGCCCCGGCGATAACTGGTAGCCCGAAGAGGGCAGACTGATCGCCAGGATTATCGCCAGCCAAACCATCATCCTGCGCGCCTTTTGAGATGCAGAAAGCATGCGACGAACGTTCATTGTAATGTAGGCGCGGACGCTTGTGTGTAGGGCGGACGCCCTCGCCCGCCGGCTTTGACTTGCTCCTGGATCAGGGATTGCGAAAATCGAAGTCCAAGTCAAAGGCGGTGGACAAGAGTGTCCGCCCCGCACACTCGGCCGAGCGAATTCAGCTCTTCTTTGGCCGGTAGATGTCGGTGCTGGTGCCGAAGAAGACTTCGGCGGCTTGCATCACGGTCTCAGAGAGCGTTGGATGCGGATGAATGGTCAATGCGATGTCTTTGGCCAGAGCGGCCATTTCTACCGCCAGCACGCCTTCGGAGATGAGTTCTCCGGCGCCGGCGCCCACAATCCCCACGCCCAGCACCCGCTCAGTCTCAGGATCGAGGATCAGCTTGGTCATGCCTTCGGTGCGGTCCAGGGTCAAGGCCCGGCCCGAAGCTGCCCAGGGAAATTTCGCAACCTTGATTTCCCGGTTGTCTTTTTGTGCCTGAGTTTCAGTAAGGCCGCACCAGGCGATCTCGGGATCGGTGAACACGACAGCAGGAATGGCCGCCGGTTCGAAGGCAACTTTGTGTCCGGCAATGGCTTCGACCGCGGTGCGCCCCTCGTGCGAGGCCTTGTGGGCCAGCATGGGTTCGCCCACAACGTCGCCGATGGCGTAAATCGTGGGATCGTTGGTTTGCAACTGCTTGTTCACCTGAATAAATCCGCGCGCGCCGAGCTGGACTCGCGTCTTGTCCAGGCCTGGGATTTCAGAATTTGGCTTGCGCCCGACCGACACCAGCACTTTCTTGAAGATCTGCTCACGCTCCTTGACCTCAGGCCCGTCAAAAGTCACACGGATGCCGTTGCCTTCCTCTTTCATGGCGGCCACCGTGGTATTCAGCAGGACGGACGCGAAACTCTTTTCGATCCGCTTGTGCAGAGGGAGGACCAGGTCGCGATCTGCGCCGGGAAGCAGCCCGGGCAGCATCTCGACGACGGAAACCTTCGAGCCGAGCGCAGCATACACCGTGCCCAACTCCAGGCCGATATAGCCTCCGCCGACTACCAGCAGAGTGCCCGGCACCTCGCTCAAATCCAGAGCGGAAGTTGAATCCATGACCAGCGGCGTGTCTAACTTCAGACTGGGAATGATGGCAGGCCGTGAGCCGGTCGCCAGGATGATACGATCGAAAGTCAGGCTGTCCTCACCGCCGCCGACCTTCGAAACTCGCAGCGTATTCGAATTCTCGAACGCCGCGCGTCCCTGAATGTATTCCACCTTGCGCTGCTTCGAAAGTATGCCCAGGCCGCCGGTCAGTTTCTTGACCACGCCCTCTTTCCATGAGCGCAAGCGGGCCAGATCGATTTTAGGATCGGCGTATTCGATCCCCCAATTCTTGGCGTGGCGTGATTCGTCGATCAGTTTGGCCACGTGCAGCAAGGCCTTCGACGGAATACACCCGCGGTAGAGGCAGACTCCGCCGGGATTTGTCTCGGGATCAATCAGCGTGACCCTGAGCCCCAGGTCGGCGGCCAGAAATGCCGCGGCATAGCCACCCGGCCCTCCGCCGACCACCGCAATGTTTAAGTTTGAAGTTTCAGTCATTCGGTCAGAAAGGCTTTAACCACGGAGGACGCAGAGGACTCAGAGGAGCGCAACGAAATTTCCTGCGTGCATCTCTGTGTCCTCTGTGGTTTAAGATTTTTCATTCTATCCCTGCACCGACAGCAGAAAAGGCTGCTCGAACGCCTCTGCGATCCAGCGTAGAAATCGCGCCGCATCGGCGCCGTCGATCAGGCGATGATCGTAAGAGAGAGAAAGCGGCAATACTTGCCGTGGCTCGAACTTGCCGTTCATCCAAACCGGCTCCATGCTGGAACGCGAAAGCCCCAGAATCGCCACTTCAGGGAAATTCACGATGGGTGAAAATCCGGTACCGCCGACCCCGCCCAGATTTGTAATCGTGAAAGTCCCGCCCTCCATCTCCGAAGGGGCGAGCTTCTTGTCGCGGGCTTTCTTCGAGAGCTGGGTCAGCTCGGCTGCCAGTTCGACAATGTTTTTCTTGTCCACATCATGCAGCACCGGGACCAGCAAACCGCGATCGGTGTCCACGGCCACGCCGATATTGATGTACTGCTTGTAGATGATCTCTTCCCTGGACATGTCGATGCTGGCATTGAACTGCGGGAAAACTTTCAACGCCGAGGCGCAGACTTTCAGTGCGATGGCGGTCACCGTCATCTTGCCGCCGGCTTCCTGCGCCTTGGGAGCGAAGCGGGCGCGCAATTGTTCGAGTTCCGTGATATCAGCCTTGTCCTGCTGGGTCACGTGCGGAATCGTGGTCCAGGCTTCCCACAAGTGTTGGGCGGTCTTGCGCCGCACACCGCGCATGGAGACGCGTTCTACTTTTCCAAACTTGGCGAAGTCCGGCAGTTCCGGTTGCGCGAATCGACGCCCCGGAGCCGCTCCGGTTGCTGCCGCAGCCGAGGTCAGCAGCGATTTGGCATATGCCTTCGCATCGTTTTCGCTGATGCGTCCCCCGGGGCCGGTGCCCTTGACTTCGTAAATGTCCACGCCAATTTCTCGCGCCAGGCGGCGAACGTGCGGCGCGGCGGGCGCCGGCGCGCGATGCTCGGTTCCCGCCACTTTGCCCAGCTGCTCCGGCATCGAGAACGCCTGAGGCGTGTACGGCTGGGGCTGGTCGGGCAGGAATACCTGGGCCGCGGTTTTTCCCTCGGCCTGGATTGCGGCCTGCAATGACAGGCGAGCTTCGTGCTGTTCGGAAATGTGTTCGACCGGCGCGTGCCTCGCTTTCTCCGGCGCCGAAGCCCCGCCCTCGAGGGTGAAAATCACCTGGCCGACTTTTACCTTTTCGCCTTCCTTGACCTTGATCTCTTTCACCGTACCGGTTACCGACGACGGCACTTCCACCACGGCCTTGTCGGTCTCCAGTTCCATGACCGGCTGTCCCTCGGAAACTCTGGAGCCCGGGGAAATCATCAGCCTGACCAGATCGCCCTGATCGATGTTCTCTCCCAGTTCGGGCAGTCTGAAGTCGATTGCGCCGCTGACAGGCGAGGCCGGCGCAGCGGGAACAGGTCGAGCTTCCCTCGCAGGAGGGGTCGCAGCCCTTGCAACCGGCGCGGGATCTTCTGCAGGCGCCCTCCCGGTTGGCGCTTTGGACTCCGCAGCCTTTCTCTCGGCACGCTTGGGCTCGACAGTCTTGGTCTCCACACTCTTGGTCTCGATACCCTTGGCTTTTGCGCCCGTCCCATTTTCCACAGTGAAGATCACCTGGCCGACTTTCACTTTCTGGCCTTCCTTCACCCGGATTTCCTTGACCGTGCCGGTAACAGAAGACGGCACTTCGACGACCGCCTTATCGGTTTCCAACTCCATCACCGGTTGTCCTTCGGTGACGTTCGCACCCAGCGAGACCAACAGCCTGACCAGGTCGCCCTGGTCGATGTTTTCGCCGAGTTCCGGAAGCTTGAATTCTGTCACTGAGTATTCACTCCCGTTACTTCAATGTAGGCGCGAGCGTCCTCGCTCGTGCAGGATTTTTTCATACTGCCGCACGAGCGAGGACGCTCGCGCCTACATTTTTGTTCGTAACGCCTTATGTATTTGCCGGATTCGCTTTTTCCGGATTGATTCCCAAATCTTTCACCGCTTGCTGCAGCACTTCAGTTTTGATCTGCTTGTCGCGCACGAGGGCGGTCAGCGTGGCCAGCACGATATGCTTCGCATCCACCTCAAAGAAATCACGCAGCGCCACCCGGCTCTCGCTGCGGCCGAATCCGTCGGTGCCTAAGGCCACCAACGGACGAGGCAGCCACTGGGCAATCGATTCCGGCAGTACCTTCATGTAGTCCGATGCCGCCACCAGGACTCCGGGTGCATCTTTCAGCGCCTGGCTAACAAACGGCACGCGTGGCGTTGCGCCGGGGTGCAGCATGTTCCAGCGGTCACAGTCATTGCCATCGCGATAGAGCTGCTTGTAGCTGGTGACGCTCCACACATCCGCAGCTACGCCATATTTCTCTTCCAGAATCTGCTGCGCCTTGAGCACTTCGTACATGATGGTGCCGCTGCCGAAAAGCTGGGCGCGCAGTTTGGTATCTTTCCGGGTGGACGCGCGGAAGCGGTAGATGCCTTTCAGAATGCCTTCCCGAACCTCTTTTCCATCCGGCATGGCTGGCATGGGCAAAGGCTCGTTGGTGACGGTCAGGTAATAGAAGATGGATTCCTGGTCGACATACATGCGCTTGATGCCGTCCTGAATAATGACGCCGATTTCGTAAGCAAACGCCGGGTCATAAGCCAGGAGGTTGGGAACAGACAGAGCCAGCACGTGGCTGTGGCCGTCCTGGTGCTGCAGTCCTTCACCCGCCAGCGTCGTCCGCCCGGCAGTCCCGCCGATCAGGAAGCCCCGAGTGCGCATATCGGCGGCGGCCCAGATGAAGTCTCCGATGCGCTGGAAGCCGAACATCGAGTAGTAAATAAAAAACGGGATCGTGTTGATCCCGTGATTGGCGTAAGCCGTGCCAGCGGCGATAAAGGAGCAGATCGAGCCGGCTTCGGTGATGCCTTCCTCAAGAATCTGCCCGTCCTTCGCTTCCTTATAATAAAGGAGGGTGTCCATGTCCACGGGCTCGTAGAGCTGGCCCACGCTGGAATAAATTCCCACCTGGCGGAAGAGCGCCTCCATGCCGAAGGTGCGGGCCTCGTCCGGGATGATGGGCACGATCAGCTTGCCGATTTCGGGATCACGCAACAATTTTCCCAGCAGACGCACGAAAACCATGGTGGTCGAGACTTCCCGGCCTTCCGTGCCTTTGTAGAATTCCTCGAAATGAGTCTCTGAAACCGGAGCAACCGGCTGAGAGCGTACCTTGCGCTCGGGCAAGTACCCGCCCAGCTGTTTGCGGCGCTCCTGCATGTAGCGAATTTCCGGACTATCGTCGGCCGGTCGATAGAAGGGTGCATCCTGCAGGTCGTCATCCGCGATGGGGATTCCGAAGCGCGAGCGGAAGACGCGCAGTTCATCTTCGTTCAGCTTTTTCTGCTGATGGGTAATGTTTTTGCCTTCGCCGGCCTCGCCCAGTCCGTAGCCTTTGATGGTCTTGGCCAGGATCACCGTGGGCGCTCCTTTGTGCTCCGTGGCGGCTTTATAGGCGGCATGCACTTTGATGGGATCATGCCCGCCCAGCCGCATGCGAGAGAGTTGTTCGTCGGAAAGATGCTCCACCATCTTCAGCAGGCGGGGATCGCTGCCGAACAGGTTGTGCCGGAAGTAGGCACCGCTCTCGACAAAATATTTCTGATACTGGCCGTCCGTGATCTCGCCCATGCGCCTGACCAGGATTCCGTCCCGGTCATTGCCGATCAGGCTGTCCCAGTCGCTGCCCCAGATAACCTTGATCACGTTCCAGCCGGCACCGCGGAAAATCGCCTCCAGTTCCTGGATGATCTTGCCGTTGCCGCGCACCGGTCCGTCCAAGCGCTGCAAGTTGCAGTTGATCACAAAGATAAGGTTGTCCAGCCGCTCGCGCGAAGCCAGCGTAATCGAGCCTAACGACTCCGGCTCATCCATCTCGCCATCGCCCAGGAATGCCCAGACCCTGCCCCCGGTGGATTTCTTCAACCCGCGATTCTCCAGATAACGAATGAAGCGCGCCTGGTAAATCGCCTGAATCGGCCCCAGCCCCATACTGACCGTGGGGAATTCCCAGAAGTCTGGCATCAGCCAGGGATGGGGATAGGAAGAAAGGCCTCCGCCTTGTTTCAGTTCGCGGCGAAAATTCTGCAGCTTCTCTTTGGGAATGCGACCTTCCAGATAGGCGCGGGAGTACATGCCGGGCGCGGCGTGGCCCTGGAAGTAAACCAGGTCGCGGTCGCCGGATTCAGTCCGCGCCTGCAGGAAATGATTGAATGCAACTTCATACAGCGTGGCGGCGGAGGCAAAAGTGGAAATGTGTCCGCCAATGCCGCTCTCGATCTTGTTGGCCCGCACCACCATGGCCAGTGCATTCCAGCGCACCAGGCTCTTGATGCGCCGCTCCATTTCCTGGCTGCCGGGAAAGGGCGGCTGTTGCCGGGAAGGGATCGTGTTCTGGTATGGCGTGGTGGCGGTAAAGGGAAGATTTACGCCGGCCGCGCGGCGCGCATGCAGCGAGAGCTGTTGCAGCAAACGTCCCGCCCGCTCCGGTCCGCCCTGCGACAAGACATAATCCAGCGAATCCAACCACTCCCGGGTTTCGAGAACTTCCACTCCGTTGGTCTGCGTCTCAGCCACGTCTGGTTTTCTCCGTCAATAAATGCGGAATCATCCATGATAGACAATTGCGCGGAATTTTGCTGGCGCCTGGACGAGCAGCGAAATCAGAGCCGGGCGAAGCAGCCATTTTGCGCGGTCACCCCGCTTTGGCGGCGCTATAATAAGGATTCGTTTCGCTCTTTGTAAGATAAATCTTACCAGCAACCTCGACCCTTAACGTCCTCCACCAGCATCTAAAGGCTGTATCAGGAAATCAAAAGAGGAGAATTCCGATGTCGAAGAAAACCGCAGGCCACAACGGTGGCATTAGCGCCCAACCACACTTTGACCAGCGCGCCAGTGAAATCCAGCAGTATGGCACGGTAAACCACGCCCTGCCGCTGGAACTTGAAGAACCGGTCCGCCTGGAAATGACCGAACACCTCAACCAACTCCTGGCCGACACCATGACCCTGCGCGATCTCTATAAGAAATCGCACTGGCAGGTGGCCGGACCCACTTTCTACCAGCTTCATCTTCTTTTCGACAAACATTACGACGAGCAGGTGGAACTGGTCGACACCATTGCCGAGCGCATTCAACTGCTGGGCGGATTGAGCATCGCCATGGCAGCCGACGTGGCCGAAACCACCCGAATCACGCGGCCTCCGCGCGGACGCGAAGAAGTGCCGGTGCAGATCTCGCGCCTGCTCGATGCCCACAAGATCATTATCGGCCAGTGCCGCGAACTGGCGGAGCGCGCCGATCAATTGGGCGACGACGGCACCAACGACCTCGCGGTCAGCGACGTCCTGCGCACCAATGAATTGCAGGTCTGGTTCCTCAGCGAGCACCTGGTAAATATGCCGCTAGTTACCGCCAGGGACTAGGACGCTGATCAGACTTGAGCGTGATGGGGCTGACACTGTCAGCCCTTTTTTTATCTGGCCGGGCGCAATCTGTCCTAACATGGCGACAGCGACCAACGAGTTATGCGCCAATCAAGCCCTGGAATGGCTGAGAGCCTTGAAGAGAAGACTCATGCTTCCTCCGCATACCGGGTGCTTTACGACGGGCAGTGCGAAATCTGCCAGGCTTGCGTGTCGTGGCTCAAGACTCTCGACGGCAGGAACCAGACGGTCTGCCTGCCCATCAGCGCAGAGGCCTTAAGCTCGGTTGACTCCCGGCTCAGGCTGGACGAATGTCTGCGGCAGTTGCATGTAGTCACACCTGACAGCGAAATCCATGTCGGATGGGACGCAGTCACTGCTTTGGCGCGTCTCTTCCCTTCCACCTGGCTTATCGGCGCGGTGGGGCAATGGTTTCCCTTCCGTAGCGCGGGACGGCTGCTGTACGGATTCGTTGCCCGCAACCGATATTCCCTGAGCAAGTGTCGCGGCGGCGCGTGTCGTGTCGCAAAACCAGAGACGGTACGACGGCAAGCCCGATTGGGCGCGTTCTGGTCATGTTACACACTCGGGTTTTTCATACGCCTGCCCCTGGTGGTATGGGCTGCGATCAGCGCGGCAGCGCAACGGATCCGCATCTTCGCCCGGACATATCATCGACGGCTGGACCTGCTGAACGGCAAGCTGACTATTTTCTTTCTCAACGGGGTTCTCCCCAACACTGTCCCGCTGCTCTTCGGCGAATTGTTTACCGCGGTGGTTTACAACGGAATCGCCATCGATCCGGGTTCGCCCAAGATGCGACGATCTCTGGCGCGGCACCTTCGCCGGGCCAAGACAAAAATCACGAAGATCGTCGCCACCCATGCCCATGAGGAGCACGTCGGCAACCTCAACTGGCTGTCTGATATTACCGGGGCTCCAATCTACGTTTCGGAGATGACCGCCCGGTTCCTCACGCCGTTTAAGAAGCTGCCCTGGGTGCGCGCCGCGATTATCGGTCAGCCACCGAAACTGAGGCCGCCTTTCGAGCTGCTGGGTGAAAACGTGGATCACGACGCCGGCGAGTTGCAGGTTGTAAGTACTCCCGGCCACTGCGATGACCACGTCGTGCTGTACGATTCCAGGAAAAGGTGCTGCTGGCGGGCGACGCTTTCATGGGAAGTTACTTCGCGACGCCGAACCCCGACGTTGACAGCCACAAATGGCTGGTCAGCCTGGAACGACTGATGGAACTCGACATCGAGATTCTGGTGGAAGGACATGGGCACATCCATACCCTAAGGGCCGATGTCCCCGATTTTCCCGGCGTGGTGATCCGGCAAGACCCAAAGATCGCCATCGCGGAGAAGCTGGATTACATGCGCTGGTTGCGCGAGCAAATTGAATCCGGATTTCAGGAGCAGCTTCCGGTGCGGGTGATCGAGGCCACCTGTTTCCCTTGGGGAAAGCGATCTTCGTGGGAGAGTTGCGCCACGGACGAATGCATCCGGCTTCTGAGTCTGGGCCACTTCTCTCGTACCGAACTGGTGCGGAGCTTTGTTCGCACCAACTCGGACGCGTTGCCAGCTATTTACGAAGTGCGTATGTCGGGAAGCGAGTAAAGGTCCGCATTGTTTCGCCTGACTGCACCATCGGAAGACGAAGTCCGGCGATTTGTCGCCAAGCACAGCGGGTCGCGCTTCTCGTACCTCGAAGTCGGAGCGTCGGCTGGCGACATTCCGCCTGGCTACAACCTGGACCACAATCGCATCCAACTGGGAGCGGGCGAGGCTACGTGGCTTCGAGCCGTCGCGGCCATCCGCGGGTGGCAGATGTTCAATATCCCATGGGTGCATCTGTATTGGCCCCATGCACCGATACAGGTTGGAACCGAGGTTGCGGTTTTAGTGGATCATTTCGGATTCCACTCGCTGAATGCCTGCCGCATCGTTTACGTCGTAGATGAGGACGGCCCCATCAAGCGGTTCGGTTTCGCTTACGGCACGCTGTGGGAGCATGCCGAGAGCGGAGAGGAGCGATTCACAGTTGAATGGAGACGCCCGGAAGATGAGGTCTGGTACGACCTCCTGGCGTTTTCCCGGCCACGAAAGGTCGCGGCAAAACTAGCGTATCCGCTTTCGCGGCAACTTCAGAGGAAGTTTGCCGAGGCTTCGAAGTTGGCCATGCTTCGAGCCGCAAACGTCTCATGAGCATTTCAAAGTTGCGATCGGCGTCTCGGCCGGCTTTCGCACCATCGGCAGCTGTGTAACAATCTTCGTAAGGGCAGAAGATCATGGACCAGGTGGTAAAACCCTTCACGTCCGAGGCAACGGACACGCGCCGCTGGATCGCCCGGATCATCATGGCAGTGATCCTGGGGGAGGCGATCTGGGGCCTGATCGTGTCGGTTATGAACAATGTGGTTGTGCCCTGGCTGGGAGATGTCATGGGGCAATCCTCGGGATTGCCGACGTCGTTCACCCAGCGTCCCTATAACTATCCGGACCTGTTTGTTTCCGTGCTGGAGTTTGGGATTGCAGCGCTGGTGGCGGCAGTCTTGAATTATTTCTTCCAGGGGCAGACGGCGAGGACAACCAAGGTCGTGAAAAGTTCGGCTCCGGCTGCGGCCGAACCCGCGCGAGCGTTTCCTCAACCCACCTCGACGGCAGCGTTGACGCAAACCCCTTCGCCATACACTCCCGCAGCGCCTGCAGCGAAGTCAGAACCGGGCGCCATACCTGCACCCGCCGCTGTTTCTGCGGCTCCACCAGTCGCACCACCACCGCCAGTGCAACCAATGGCAATCGCTCCCTCAGCGGCGCCGGTAACAGAGTCGGCCGCAAAACCTTCCCTGGTGCCGGCCGCCTCCAGCCCTGCGGCGACGAAGCCGCCATCCGCGGCAAAAGCCCAGCCCACTAAGTCGAAGAAACCCAAGAATGTGTATTACAACATCGTCGGAGAACCCATGCCTTCCGACGACGACTAGGAACAGGCAATCTGGCTCGGCGTCTGCTTCGCTTCTCAAAACCAATTCGACCAGCGTCGGACGCGGCGATGATTCCCGAATCTGCACTGCGACATAAGTCAGCCCGTGGGATCCCAAAGAGTGTTACCTGCCCCAATCACCATCAGGTGCTACATTGGGGAAGTTTATGGAGGACCTGTATGGTCCATGCTCGGGGAATTTCTCAGTGCTGCACGGCGATCATTCTGTTCGCCAGTCTTCCCGCAATATCCCAGGCGCAAGGCACTCCTGCAAGCAATCGCACCCTCATGCGGCTTATCGCCCAGGGGGTGGCGGGCGTGATCCAGAAAAACTTTTATGATCCCTCTCTCAAAGGCGTGGATTTGCAGAAACTGCTGAAGGAGACGCAGAAGAAAATAGATGCGAGCGACAAACTACCGGAGATGAACTCTGCGATCTACTTTATGGTGCGGGAAATGGACGATTCCCACACCAATTTCATGCCGCCCTCGCTCACCCTGGTGCCCAGCTTTGGATTCAAGGCCAAACCGTACGGCGACATCGTGCGCATCTATGATGTAAAGGAGCACAGTCCGGCTGCCCAGGCCGGTTTGGTCCCGGGCGACACCGTTCTCGGCATCGATGGCGTGGCCGCCAATCGTAAGAACTATTTCCCCACCCAGGTTTACTACCGGCTTATCCAGCCTGCCGGCGTGATGATCGTGGACCTCCAGCGCGATGGAAAGCTTGAGCGGGTTACGCTCCACGCCGATGTTCACATGCGTCGCGCCATGGAATACTCTTTCGATTTCTCACGGGTGTTCGATTGGGTCCGTGAAACCGAGACCGAGGCAAGCGAGAACCCGTTTGAATATGGGACGATCGACGATATCGCATACGTCAAGATTCGAGAATTCAGCTCCGACGCCAACTTTGGCAGATTGGGATATTTCGAGGGCGCGGAAAAGGTACTGTGGAAGGTGAAAGGCGCGCGTGCTTTGGTCCTTGACTTGCGCGGCAATCCGGGTGGCTCGGTGAATGTACTGGAACGGTTAGCCGGCTATTTCGACGGAGAGGAAACGGAAATCGCTGCCATGGTCGGTCGCGACAAGACGGAAAAGCTGATCTCAAAACCCCAACATCCGTCGTTCTCCGGTATTCCGCTGTCAGTCCTGGTGGACAGCGAAAGTGCCAGTGCCAGCGAAACCCTGGCACGGCACCTGCAGCGGACGGGGCGCGCAGTCATTATCGGCGACAAGACGGCAGGCGAAGTCTCGGTCGCACGCGCCTTTGAACAGAAGATTGGATTCGATCCCGCGGTATTTTATGGCGTGCAGACCACCGTCGCGCACCTCATTTTTCCCGACGGCAAAGACCTGGAAAAGGTCGGTGTCACGCCGGACACGATGTGCATTCCCACGGCGGCTGATCTG
This sequence comes from Terriglobia bacterium, assembly GCA_963803605.1. Taxonomy (GTDB): domain Bacteria; phylum Acidobacteriota; class Terriglobia; order Terriglobales; family Acidobacteriaceae; genus JAIQFF01. The sequence goes on along the minus strand of CAWDNG010000009.1, from coordinate 105,463 downwards.
GCTGCCAAAAAAGATCCCTGCATGGCGCTCGCGGTTGCCACTCTCAAGGCGAAGCTGGCCAAGCCCGCGGCGAGCCCGAACTGAGGCGCTGTTTTTCGAACGAGTGACCGAACTCTGATGTCTTCCGGGTCCCGCCTGGCTGATCCAACCGTGCTTAGAACCCGACATGATACTTTCGTCCTTGGCAGAGTCTCCGCTCTTGTCGGGGGGGCAGCCTCAGATTGAGTTATCGCCGGGAAAAAGGGTGGCCCGCCAAGGTGAGGTCAGTAATGAGCGGTCCGCAACAGTTCGGTGGTTTCTTTTTCCGACAAATACGCTCCGCGGTCCCACAGCAGTCCTCGTTTCAGATAGGACTGCATCATCTTGCTGGAGTAGCTGAGATGTACAATTCCGATGGCCCGCCGGGGCGGATACTGTATGACCACCTGCTCGCTGCCCGGGTCGCGCTCGACTACCCCAACGTGGCAATTCACGGGATCATCAGTGGAGATCGAGTCCATCATGGCTTCTGCGATGGTACCCTTGCCCACCGATCAAAAACGATGACTAACTAGATTTGCGGGGCAGAAATCATGTCTGTCAGGCTTAGGTCTCTACTGGCACCTAACTTCAGCGGACAACTACGGAAGAGTTGGAAGCTGGCTGGTTGCCGAGCCTAGCAGAAAACCAGGGAAAGGATCTCGCACCGGCGCGAGGAACATAAGGGCGAGCCAGCGTACGGCAGTCTGGGCTATGGCGCGCCCATAGAGTTCGCTGAAGCGTTGATATCCTGCGTCCAGATGCTGAAATTTACGACAATACGCGCCTGAGTTTCCACGGCTTGACCTGATTCCAGGTAGGGCTTGAATCGCCATTGTTTCACCGCTTCCCGGGCTGCCCGGGAAAGAATTGCGGGGCCGCTGATAAGACGGAGTTGTTGAATGTTGCCATCCCGCCCGATCAATGCTTCCAGCACGACCGAGCCTTGAATATTCATCTCCTTGGCCAGAAGCGGGTATTTGGGTTCCACACCGTGGGCAAGGACCTGCGCGGTGCCCGGGGAAAGATGAACTCGCTCGGCGGCGCTGGTCACACCTGCCGGATTCGACGTCGCTTGGACGGAAGATGCCTGAGTGGAAGCGGATGTCGCTTTGGAGCCCAGGTCGATCTCAACTGAATTGCTGCCTGCCTGGACGTTGCTGTGCTGGTTCCCAGTCACTACTTCGACTCCCAGGGGAGGAAGCACGGTTCGGTTGGTCACTACAGGCGCCGATGCGGAGGCTGGTTTTGGCTCTTTCGACGCTGTTTTCTTCGACGTGGGCAGTTTCGATTTCGGCTGTGCGGGAACCGCGGGTTGCGTGGCGGTTGCCTCCTCGGACTGGGCCTCCTCTACTGGCTCTGATCCTGATCGCGATGCTGGTGCGGGTGGAAACCAGAGATTGCGGTCCTTGATTAGGACCAGCAGCAATGCGACGAGCAGCAGGGCCAGTGCGGCCAGCATCTGCCGGTGCTGCTTGTGCACGGCATCAACTTTGAACGAATCTTTGATCTCCGGAACCTGCTTCTCATGGGGCAACGGCATATTTTTGTGTCCTCCTGCAGCCGCCGAGACTTCCGGCTCAGCGCGACGCGGGCTTTCCTTCGATACCCAACGAACGTTGTGGGCGGTGTGATGGTCGAGTCGGTGAGGGCGCTGGAGGCGGCAAGCGGAAGATGACCTGACCCTCCTGACAGACGGTCAGTCCACCAAGTGGAACCTCAGTTGTAGGACCGGCCCCGGCAGGCTGTCCGCACTCTGCCATGGACGCGGAACCTGGCTGCGGCTCTTCATGTGTGGACGGGGCCTTCGCCTGCAAGGGCGCCAGACGGCTGGGGGGCTTGGTCGCCGCTTTCCAACCAAATTGCCAGCCTATTAAGATGCCCAGCAATACAGCCACGCCAATCACGAGCATGCCAAGAATCGGTGTCCAAATGTCGTATCTCCTGAACGGGCGTTTCCTCGGTGACAACGTAGAGTCCAATTCTGCGGAAAGGGACTGATTCGGAGGAACGTGCTCTTCGCTCTCCTGCAGGCGAGACAGAGGTTCGTTGTGCGGCACAGCTGCAGCGGTTACCCAATTCCTTCTTCTACTTTCGACAATTCGATCGGTCAGGGCCTTTAAGATATCCAAATCACGCTGTTCGAAGGCATTCGGATGCGAAGAAAGGATCTCGACGATCCCAAACAACTCGTCACCATCCATCAGGGGCAGAACGATGATCGACCTGACTCCGAGTTGCTGACAGGCTTCAGCGTCAACTCGCGGGTCGGTCTGCGTGTCATTACATCGCTGGAGCTGGCGAGTCTGGACACATGAACCCGAGAGGCCATGGTGAGGATCAAGGCATACCCCGATATCAGGAGCGGAAGGGCCGGTGCTGGCGAGGCAGACTATCTTCTCTTCCCGGACCAGAGCGATTGCTGCGCCGCTGGCGCCTGTGGCGATGCAGGCTTGTTCTAATTCCTCACTGAGACGGGATTCTCCTCCAGGGGGAAGCGGGGCGAACAAATCTGTCAATTCAGTGGCATCAGAGCCCACCTGATGTTCGGACTCGCGCTGGCCAGCGGTCGATCGTTGGCCGTTGACAGACTTGAGGTGGTTGAGAAATCCCCGACCCCTGGACACGTTCGGCTCCTCCACTATGGTCCTCTTGTGGCCTTTTTGCCCGTGAACTGAGGGGGGAGCCTAGGGCACCACTAGTGTCACGCTGCAGGTTTCGCACCAAAGGGAGGGAGGCCCATGTCATTACTGCACAATAACTTATGGATACCCCCGTGATCTGAGGCCATGCCCTCATGCAATCCCTTGCGCATCGTTGCAAAAGGGAGCTCCACCCTCTTCCGGGCCTGGTTGGCTTGCGGGAGGATTACTGTGGACGCTGGCGCGCGGGTAATTGAAGTTGCCGGCACGGTGAGCGGACCCCGGGACTCCTCGAAATTTCCCCCGAAATCTGTCGAATGGGCCGGGTCTCATCCGTCATACATTCAGGAGCGCAATGCGCTCACAATCCTTTCCCAAGGAGAAAAGGTGATGCAATACGCCCTGCTGATTTTCGAATCACCGGAAGCTTTTGCGGCACGGAATGCGGACGACAATAATCCCTACCTCGGTGCGTGGCGGGCCTACCACAAGGCGCTCGTCGAGGCCGGCATCTACCTGGGCGGCGATCCACTGCAACCTCCGGAGACCGGAACCACGGTGCGACTGAAAGATGGAAAGCGGCGTGTACAGGATGGACCCTTCGCAGAAACCAAGGAGCAACTGGGGGGATTCACGATCCTGGAGCTTCCCTCCCTGGACGCGGCGCTCGAATGGGCAGTGCGCTGCCCGGCTGCCTCGATCGGTGCGGTAGAGGTCCGGCCCGTTTCGCCTGAATTCAAGCGTCGAGTCACGGGATGAGTGGAAGCGAAGCAGAGAGCGCTTACCGAACCACTCATCGAACTATCGAACGCGTGGCTCGCCAGTCCTACGGGCGCCTGGTGGCATACCTTTCCTCGCACACGCGCGACGTGGGGAGCGCGGAGGATGCACTCAGTAATGCGCTGGTAGCCGCGCTCGAAACCTGGCCGCGAGACGGGGTACCACAAAATCCAGAGGCGTGGCTGCTGACCGTGGCGCGCCGCACTTTTATCGATCTTGTGCGTCATCGGCAAGTAGCCGAGGCCAGCGAACCCACCCTCGCGCTCCTGAGAGAAGAATCCAGTGACATGAGTTTGTCGCCGGAATTCCCCGATGAACGATTGAAATTGCTGTTTGTGTGTGCCCATCCGGCAATTGATCCGGCGATGCACACACCGCTCATGCTCCAGACCGTTCTCGGCCTGGATGCGGCGCGCATTGCCCACGCGTTCCTGATTTCGCCCACCACAATGGGGCAGCGCCTGGTGCGTGCCAAAATGAAGATCCGCGACGGAGGAATTCGGTTTGAAATCCCGCAGGAGCGTGAATTGCCGCAGCGGCTGGATGCGGTGCTGGAAGCGATTTACGCCGCCTTCGGGATCGGATGGGACGACATGGCGGGCATCGACCAACGCGGGCGGGACCTGGCCGAGGAAGCAATCTGGCTCGCGCGGCTCCTTCTGCAGTTGATGCCGGGGGAAGCTGAGGTTCACGGTCTGCTGGCTCTCATGCTCCACTGCGAGGCCCGTCGGACGGCACGGCGGACACCGGACGGCCAGTACGTCCCTCTTTCGGAGCAGGACCCACAGCAGTGGTCGCCTCCTTTATTAGAGGAGGCGGAAGGCCATCTCGCCGAAGCGGCCAGCCGCGGTCGCACCGGCCGTTTTCAACTTGAAGCTGCCATCCAGTCGGTCCATGCGGAGCGGGCGCGGAGCGGCGTGATTCAGTGGAACGCGATCATGATGTTCTATGAACAGTTGATCCGGATATCCCCGACGCTCGGCACGCGAACTGGATACGCCGCGGCCGTGGCCGAAGCCAAGGGAGCCGAAGTAGGCTTGGCAGTATTGGATGGGATCAGGCCGGAGGATATCTCCGCTTATCAGCCGTACTGGGCGGTTCGCGCTCACCTGTTGCAACGGCTAGGGAAAACACCTGAGGCCTTGAATGCCTTCGACCGGGCGATTGGTCTGACTGAGGACCCCACAGTGAGACGGTTTCTGCTCCAAAGGCGAGGCTGAGTTTTTTATTTTTCTTTTGTCGAAATAACCATACCCTACCCGTCATCTTAGTGAGGCGGCCTGAGGGTTAAGTTGGCCACCGAGGAGTTGAACGATGTGTCCATTCTGTCTGACAACCATGGGATTAGTCGTCGCCGGGACGGTTTCTAGCGGCAGTCTAGCGGCATTGGCTGTGAAAGTTTCCCGCAAAAAGAACGGAGCGGAAGAAAACGTCCCGAATCCGAATAAAAAGGAGAAATGAAAATGTCGACGAAATTCAAGTTGAATACACCCGCGATCATATCGCCGCAGGAGTGGGAGGCTGCTCGCCAGCAGCTCCTGGTGAAGGAGAAGGCCTTCACCCGCTCGCGTGACGCGCTGGCCGCCGAGCGCCGACGGATGCCGTGGATGGCAGTGGAGAAGAAGTACGAATTCGACGGACCCAAAGGCAAAGTGAGCCTGCTCGATTTATTCGAGGGCCGCCCTCAGTTGATCGTGTATCGCGCCTTCTTCGAGCCTGGGGTGTTCGGCTGGCCCGAGCACGCCTGCCGCGGCTGCTCCCTGGGCGCCGATCAGGTCGCCCACTTGGCGCATCTGAACGCTCGTGGCACCACGCTCGCCTACGCCTCACGCGCGCCGCAGGCGGACATCGCGCGCCTGAAGGCCCGGATGGAGTGGGAGATGCCCTGGTACACCATCACCGACAGCTTCGACAAGGACTTCGGTGTGGATGAATGGCACGGCCACAACGTGTTCTTCCGCGACGGCGAGCGGGTGTTTCGCACATACTTCATCAACAATCGCGGCGACGAGGCGATGGGGAGCACATGGAGCTACCTTGACATCACACCGCTGGGCCGTCAGGAGACCTGGGAAGACTCGCCACAGGGCTACCCCCAGACCCCGCCGTACAAGTGGTGGAATTGGCATGACAATTACGACGCCCAGGCATCGCCTGACCCGAAGTGGGTCGATATCATAACCGACCCGCAAGCAGCCGCCCGAAGGCGCGAGGCCGAGGAGAAAGCGAGCTAAAGGAAAACTACGGCGGCCACTTGGTCGTTGCTCACGGTTTTGCTGGTTATGGTACTGCTCGCCGCGGCCGGTTGTTGAGCGTATAAGGTTGAGCGTATAAGAAGGGCACCGGCCCAGCAGAACGGCACGTGCTTACCGTGCTCTCGGGAGATTCGCCCGCCTCAGACCTTATCGCCGTAGTTCTTCTTTACGATCGCCGCCAAGATGAGTCCCAGCGCCAGCAGGCGGACCAGATAGATCCACGGGCTGCCTTCATTCGGTCGTGCCGCCAGCAGCAGGGCTACGCGATTAATTGATTCGGTCAGGAAAAAAAAAGCGAAGGCCAGAAACAGGAAATCGCGAGTTCCGGTCCAGAACTTGAGGAAGAACACTCCGGCTGTGGCCGAGGCGGTAGCGATTGCGCCCAGCAAGAATGCCTCAATCATTGGTCAGTTACTCTCCCAAATCAAACCGTACAGCAACAGCGCCATCGCCACTCCCGTGGTCGCAAGCCGCAAGAGATACAGATCCCGGGCAGGCAAAATGATGAGGTCGACGAAGATAAGGAGGTTCGATACGGCGAAACCGGCGAAGCATAGCCCGCTCCATAGCAACAGCCTCCTCTTTCCCCGCCCGTAGCCCCGGAAAAGCAGGACCGCGCAGGTCAGACTGGTCAGGGCGCCGAGAATGTAAACGACCGCGGCCATTTCACTTTCATTCCTTGGTGAAACGGAAAGCCCGAGCAAAATCCCGCACGGGTGAGGATGGTTTCGAGTGGATCAGGGTAGATATCCTAACGATCTCCCGACGATACGTCTCGTCCACCATTCTGATCAGTCGGCTCCTGTCCGCCGGTTCATCCCGATAGCAGTAACGTTCGGGAGAGCCAGCATCGGAGTCGATCAGTTGCTGTCGCGCCAGATCTTGCAGCAGCCGGAGCGCAACCTCCCGGCCTACATACAGGCGCCTGGCCAATTCGTCGGCCTCCCACAGCTTGGGCCGGCTATTCCACAGCAGGAGCAAGGCCTCGAGGTGGGGCACACTGTCGATCTGGTCCAACAGAAACTGACGGACCTCCGCATCGTGTTGGCTATTTTCGGTCACCGCTCATCTAGTTCCAGATCAGTCGAGCTGCGGGCCCCAGGGATCTCCTTTCACGTGTCTCGGCGCCGCTGCTCCGGCCGGACGGAACTAAAAAAAGTGAACCAGCTCAAGGCTTGTATCCGGTTGAAGTCTCACTCAAGCCAGGAACCTCCCGGGTTCAAAGGGCTGCCATTGTTTCTGCGTCCAGGCGCAGACGGTCAGATGGTGCGGAAATCGAACGCGGAATAGTCACCTCGACGATCGTACCGGGATGGGCGTTGGTCAGTTTCAATCGACCCCCGAATTCTCTGGCACGTTCACTCATTCCTCCGATGCCGACGCCGGTGCTGCCGGGACGCATCTCGACAATCCCGTCGACTATACCCTTGCCGTCGTCCTGCACTTTGACTACGACCTCATTTTCATGATGGGTCAGGGTGATCTCGACTCTCCGCGCGCTCGAATGGCGAAAGACGTTGGTCAACGCCTCCTGAATGATCCGGAACATCGCCGTCTCCAATTCGAGTGGGAGCCGGGGAAAGTTGGTTGGCTGCATTTCAAGTACGGTCTCCAGACCGCTGCGCTGACTCAGGCCGTCCAAGTACCAGCGCAGGGCAGAGACCAACCCCACTTCATCGAGTAAGGGCGGATGCAAGAGATGGGACAGGCTCCGAATCTGCTGGGTGGCGTGATCAATCAGACTATTGGCTTCGCCGATCTGGCTTTCCACCACGGCCGATTCTTGCCGGGAAATCCTGCTCAACATCATCTTGAGTGCCACCATTTCCTGGCCGAGGCCGTCGTGTAATTCCCGCGCGATCCGGCGTCGCTCGTCATCCTGCATGGTGATCAGGCGCACGGAAAGGCAGCGCAACGCGGCTGTCCTCTCTCCCACGACCCTCTCAAGTTCGGCTGCGCTCTCACGCATCGACTGCTCCAGCAGCTTGCTGTCATGGATGTCAACGCAGGTTCCATACCAGCGGACGACCTGGCCGGTGTGAGCTCGAATCGGTACTGCCCGTGCGCGAAACCAGCGATACTGTCCGTCCCGCCCACGCAAACGATATTCGGATTCGTAATTCTCGCCTGACTCGACGCAACCCATCCACTGCGACCGGCTGCGATCGAGGTCGTCGGGATGGACGTAGTCCAGCCAACCGAAACCGCTTGCGGATTCCGGGATTGCACCCGTGTATTCATGAAATCGGGCGCTGATGTAATCCCGAGACCCGTCCGCCCGCCGACTGAAGATAATGTCAGGCGCCGTCTTCACAATGGCATCCAGCTCCTGATTCTTGCGCGCCAGTTCGCCATTCAGCAATTCCAGGGCCCCCGCCCTCTGTTGTAATTCCTCGGTCCGCTCGGCCACTCGCTGTTCAAGTTCGCGATTCAGGGTTTCCAGTTGATGCGTTTTCCGATGCAACTCCGCGAACACCCTGACCTTGGCGCGCAAGAGTTCGGGAATGACCGGCACAGAAATGTAATCCACGGCGCCGTGCTGGTATCCCTTGAGCTGATCGAGCGAGGTTAGATGCACGGCAGAGATAAAAATGATCGCGGTCTTCTGACAGCGCGGATGCTGATGAATCATTTCCGCCAGCTCGAAACCATTGAGCTCAGGCATGCTCACATCCATCAACACGATGGCGATGTCCTTTTTTAGCAGTTGCTCAAGCGCTTCCCGGCCGGAAGCGGCCTTAATCAGGTTTTCGCCCAGTTCTTTCAGTATGAGCTCATAGGTCAGCAGTTTCGCTGGCTGATCGTCCACCATGAGGATGTTGACTTTTTTCTTCACGCCCCTTGCGCCCCCCTTCGCCGCGTCCGTAGTGTGCCGCCGGACTTTAAACCAGGTTACCGGTGAAGCCATACTCGTAGTGCCGAAAGCAATTGCTCGGTGTTGACCGGTTTGGCCAGATACTCGGAAGCTCCCGCTTCGAGGCACTTCTCGCGATCCCCCTTCATCGCTTTGGCCGTCAATGCAATGATCGGCAGGCGACGGAACAAGACGTTCTGCCGGATTACCTGCATGGTTTCGTAGCCATCCATCTCCGGCATCATGAGGTCCATGAGCACGATGGCTATGTCCGCAGTGGACTCAAGCGTCGCAATCGCTTCCCGTCCGGTCCCGGCGGTGAGGACGGTCATCCCCCGCCGTTCGAGCACGCTGCTGAGGGCGAAAATATTGCGCACGTCGTCATCCACCACCAGGACCTTCTTGCCCACCAGGGCGTCATCCGAGCGATGCAGCCGGTCGAGCATCCTTTGTTTTTCCGCCGGAAGATCGGCGACCACTCGATGCAGGAACAGGGCGGTTTCGTCCAGCAGCCGCTCTGGCGACTCTACCCCCTTTACCACCACGCTGCGCGCCAGGGTATGGAGGCGGGCATCTTCCTCGGGCGAGAGTTCTTTTCCGGTGAACACCACCACGGGCAAGTCGTTCAGGGTCGGGGTGTCGCCCATACGCTCCAAGACCTCGAACCCCGTCATGTCGGGCAGGCGCAAGTCCAATACAACACAGTCGAACGGCTGTTGCGTGACTGCGCTCAGGGCCTCAGCCCCGCTGGTGGCCATCGACACGTCTATATCGTCGTGACCGAGGAGCTCGCGAATACTGAACTGCTCCGCCGGGTTGTCTTCGACGACCAACAGGCGTTTGCGGCGCGGCGCGGTGTATTGCTTGATGCGAGCCAGCGCTGACTCCAACCCCTCCGGCGTGGTGGGTTTGGTCACAAAAGCAAATGCACCCCGGCTCAGTCCGTGGTGACGGTCCTCATCCAGGGTCAGCATCTGCACCGGAATGTGCCGTGTGCCCGGGTCCTGTTTCAGGTGGTTGAGCACCGTCCAACCCAGCATGTCCGGCAGGAATACGTCCAGCGATATGGCAGTGGGATGGAACTCGCGGGCCAAATCCAGCGCTTCAGCTCCATTCATGGCCACAAGAACCTTGAATCCCTTGTCGCGGGACAAGTCAACCAGCACGCGAGCATAGTGCGGATCATCTTCGACGATCAGCAGCACCGCCTCGCCGGGCTGGAGAGCGGCACGATCGTCGGCGATGTGTTCAATCGTGAGCTCCGTCGCCGGGGACAGCTGGCGCGGCAGGAAACCGGTCTTGCGCTCTGAAAGCGCCACCGCAGGGACGGACGGCCCCACATAGGTTTGCGGCAGATAGAGGGTGAATGTGCTGCCGCGGCCGGGAGTGCTGCGTAGCTGAATCTCCCCTCCCAGCAGGCTGGCCAGTTCGCGACTGATGGCCAAGCCCAGGCCGGTGCCGCCGTATTTGCGGCTGGTGCCCGCGTCAGCCTGCTGAAACGCCTCGAAGATGATTCGCTGTTTCTCGCTCGGAATACCAATTCCGGTATCGGAAACCTCGAAGGCCACGACCGAAGCTGCCGTGGTCAGGATCGGATGGTCATCGCTCCAGCCTCCGGTGGCGACCGACACCGAAAGATTTACGCCCCCGTGCTCAGTGAACTTGAATGCGTTCGACAACAGGTTCTTGAGCACTTGTTGCAGGCGCTTCGAGTCGGTGACCAGGCTGCGGCTAAGGTGTGCGTCGCTGTGCACCTCAAAACTCAAACGCCTGCTCTCGGCTTCGTGACGGAAGGGACGAGCCACCATATCGAGGAGACTGGCGAAGAAGACTTCTTCGGCGTCAACCGAGACTGTGCCCGACTCGATTTTCGACAGATCGAGAATGTCGCTGATCAGGTTCAGCAAATCGGTTCCGGCCCCGTGAATTGTCCTGGCAAACTCGACCTGTCGGGGGGTCAAATTGCCATCCGGGTTATCGGTGAGTTGTTGGCCGAGCACCAGGATGCTGTTTAATGGAGTGCGCAATTCATGAGACATGTTGGCCAGGAACTCTGACTTGTATTTTGAAGTCAGGGCCAATTCTTTCGCCTTGCCTTCCAAAGCGCGCCGCGCCTGCTCGATCTCCTGGTTTTTGCGTTCCACTTCCACGTTTTGTTCGGCCAATTGCTGGGCTTTTTGCGCCAGCTGCTCGTTGGTCTGCTGCAACTCTTTTTGCTGGGTTTGCAGTTCGGTGGCCAGCTGCTGGGACTGCTTGAGCAGACCTTCCGTCTGCATGGTCGCCTCGATACTGTTGAGCACAATGCCAATGCTGGCCGTCAGTTGTTCCAGAAACGCCAGGTGCGAGGCCGTGAAGGTGCTCAGGGAGGCCAACTCAATGACCGCCTTGACCCGGTCCTCAAAAAGCACCGGCAGAACGATTACGTTCCGGGGAACGGCCTCGAACAAGCCAGAGCGAATGGGAATCGTATTTTCCGGCAAGTTGCTGATCAACATGCGCCGCTTCTCGGCCGCGCATTGTCCCAGCAGACCTTCTCCGACCTTCAGGCGCCGCAGCCGGCCGTCCGGTCCATCGGCTGCGAAGGCCGAGAGCAAGACCATGCTGGCGGATTCTTCCGATTCCATCTGGTAGATGACGCCCTGCTGGGCATCGACCAAGGGCGCCAACTCTGACAGCAGCATGCGGCCAACGCTGCTCAGATCGCGCTGGCCTTGCAACATGCCGGTGAAGCGCGCCAGGTTCGTCTTCAGCCAGTCCTGTTCCGTGTTGCGATCGGTGGTCAGGCGCAGGTTGTCAATCATGGTGTTGATGTTGTCTTTCAGGTCAGCGACCTCGCCGCTGGCTTCCACCTGAATCGAGCGGGTCAAGTCGCCCTTGGTGACGGCTGTGGCGACCTCAGCTATGGCCCGCACCTGGTTGGTCAGGTTGTCCGCGAGCAGGTTCACATTGCCGATCAGGTCCTTCCATGTACCGGCGGCTCCGGGCACGCTGGCCTGGCCACCCAACCGGCCTTCCACACCGACTTCGCGTGCCACGGTGGTCACTTGATCGGCGAAGGTGGCCAGCGTGTCGGTCATGTTGTTGATGGTCTCAGCCAAGGCCGCAACTTCACCTTTGGCGTTGACCGTCAGCTTCTGAGTGAGCTCACCGTTCGCTACCGCAGTCACCACTTTCACGATTCCGCGCACCTGCTCGGTCAGGTTGGCCGCCATGACGTTGACATTGTCCGTCAAGTCCTTCCACGTACCCGCCACGCCCGGCACCTTGGCTTGGCCTCCCAGCTTGCCGTCCGTGCCGACTTCACGCGCCACACGCGTCACTTCGGCGGCAAAGGCGTTGAGCTGATCCACCATGGTGTTGATTGTGTTCTTCAACTCCAGAATTTCGCCTTTCACATCGACGGTGATCTTTCTGGACAAATCTCCGCGAGCCACAGCAGTAGTCACCTCGGCGATGTTGCGTACTTGGCCGGTAAGGTTCCCGGCCATGGAATTCACCGAGTCAGTAAGGTCCTTCCACGTGCCGGCCACTCCGGGCACATTGGCCTGGCCGCCGAGTCGGCCTTCACTGCCGACTTCACGGGCGACCCGTGTCACCTCGCCGGCGAAGGCGTTGAGCTGGTCCACCATGGTGTTGATGGTTTCCTTGAGAAGCAGGATTTCGCCACTCACGTTCACAGTGATTTTTCGGGACAAGTTGCCGGTCGCGATCGCGGTGGCCACTTCAGCAATGTTGCGCACCTGCCCGGTCAGGTTGCTGGCCATGGAGTTCACGGAATCGGTAAGGTCTTTCCACGTACCTGCCACACCCGGAACCTGCGCCTGGCCGCCGAGCCTGCCGTCGGTGCCAACTTCGCGGGCCACACGTGTGACCTCGGAAGCAAAAGCCCGCAACTGGTCGACCATGGTGTTGATGGTGTCCTTGAGTTCGAGGATTTCCCCTTTCACGTCCACGGTGATTTTGCGGGACAAGTCACCGCGGGCCACGGCCGTGGCCACTTCGGCAATGTTGCGCACCTGGCCAGTCAAATTGCTGGCCATGAAGTTGACGTTGTCGGTGAGGTCCTTCCAGGTGCCGGCCACGCCGGGTACTTGCGCCTGGCCGCCCAGCTTGCCTTCGGTTCCGACTTCGCGGGCCACACGAGTCACCTCGCCGGCGAAAGCGTTGAGTTGGTCCACCATGGTGTTGATCGTGTTCTTCAACTCCAGAATTTCACCTTTCACATCGACGGTGATCTTTCTGGACAAATCTCCGCGGGCCACCGCCGTCGTCACCTCGGCGATGTTGCGCACCTGGCCGGTCAGGTTACCGGCCATCGAGTTGACCGAATCGGTCAGGTCCTTCCAGGTGCCGGCCACACCGGGGACGTTAGCTTGCCCGCCGAGCCGCCCTTCGGTGCCCACTTCGCGCGCCACACGCGTGACTTCGCCGGCAAACCGGTTGAGCTGGTCCACCATGGTGTTGAGCGTTTCCTTGAGCTGCAAAATCTCTCCCCGAACGTCCACCGTGATTTTGCGCGAGAGATCACCGCTGGCAATCGCTGTGGCCACTTCCGCAATGTTGCGAACCTGCCCGGTCAGATTGCTGGCCATGAAGTTCACATTGTCGGTAAGGTCTTTCCAGGTGCCGCCCACTCCCGGAACCTGGGCCTGCCCGCCCAGCTTGCCCTCGGTACCGACTTCGCGAGCCACGCGAGTCACTTCACCGGCAAAACCGTTGAGCTGGTCCACCATAGTGTTGATGGTGTCTTTGAGTTCGAGAATTTCGCCCTTCACGTCCACCGTGATCTTGCGCGACAAATCGCCGCGCGCCACGGCCGTGGTCACTTCGGCGATGTTGCGCACTTGCGCTGTCAGGTTCCCGGCCATGGCGTTTACCGAATCCGTGAGATCTTTCCAGGTACCTGCCACCCCCGGTACGACCGCCTGACCGCCCAGCTTGCCATCGGTGCCCACTTCACGCGCCACCCGCGTGACTTCAGAGGCAAATGAGCGCAACTGGTCCACCATGGTGTTGATGGCTTCCTTGAGCTGAAGAATCTCGCCGCGCACGTCCACCGTAATTTTGCGGGAAAGATCGCCGCTGGCCACGGCGGTCGCGACTTCGGCGATATTGCGCACCTGCCCGGTCAGATTGCTGGCCATCGAATTGACCGAGTCGGTGAGGTCTTTCCATGTGCCGGCCACGCCCGGCACCTGGGCCTGGCCGCCCAGTTTGCCGTCGGTGCCGACCTCGCGCGCCACGCGCGTCACTTCAGCCGTGAATACGCCCAGCTGCTGAATCATGGTGTTGACGATATTGGCCGAGCGCAGAAACTCCCCTTCCAGTGGTCGCCCATCCACATCGAGCCGGACGGTTTGAGTGAGGTTGCCTTGCGCTACCCCCGCGATGGCGCGGGTGACTTCGGCGGTCGGGCGGAGCAAGTCCTCAATCAAAGTGTTGATCGAGATTTCCATCTCGCCCCACGCACCTTTCGATTCATGAAGGCGGGTGCGTTCGCGCGTTCTCCCTTCCTTACCCACGACTTGCCCGACACGATTCAACTCCTGTGCCATTTGCTGGTTGGCCGCGACAATCTCATTAAATGTGTCGGCGATCTTTCCGGCCAGCCCAGTCCATGAACCCGGAAGGCGCACGGAAAAATCGCCCGCGCGCATGGTCTGCAGACTGGCCAACATGAGGCCAAGATCAGGGGCCGCGGACTCGGCAACCAGGCTGGAACCGCCGTTGCTCCTGGAACTCCTGCCGAGTGAATTCATGCCGAGGCTAGCGGCGTCACGGTCGTTTCTTTTCACGATCGCCTCCTGACCAGGGTGAAGTGTCTTGCTTGAAAGAGTCTGTGATTCTCGCGCTTCTCAAATCGGGTAGGTCGACCCTCGCTTACACACAGAGGGGCACTGTTCGCGGCAGGGAGCGAGGAAGACCCGTTCCATGTCTACGCCAGGCCTTTAACAAGTCGAGGAAAGATCAAGAAGCACAGCGAACGCGGCCATTGTAAACACAAAGACTTAGGCCTGACTGTACAGTATTTCCTGTATTGACCCAGCCAAAGGCGAGCAAAACGTGCGGTGGCTATGTCGTACGGACGGTCGGGGCTTGGGCCAGAAAGCTGTTCACTCATGAACTGGCAATGACCAGCACCGATTTTTGCAGGAGGAGCATTCATTTCGGAATTATCATAACTGTCGTCATCAGGCTGTTCTCAATGGTGTGCGCCGTTTGTTTGCCACACCCCAGTCAACGGTTGGGATAGAGCTCCGACGCGCCAGCTGTAGGTGGAGGGTTACCAAGCCCGCTCTTTCGATTGCGAGTTGGGTTCTCATTTCCACCATGGCTACGTTTTCGAAGGCCCCCCTATAATGCCGGACGGCCGAATTTCCCAGGTCCGGTTTGAAGTCTTGGCCTCTCGTCTGTGAGCCTTCCCATTCGCCGCGAGGTTCAAGCGCTGGTTCGCATACGCCCCGGCTGCGAATGGTTTGCTCGCAGCTTAGTTCCATCTCATGCGTACGGCTCAGGTCGGCTCTGTGTCCGACCACCGCGCTGAAAATGGAACCACCAAGTACCCAGAGTCTCTTTGCCTGATCTTGGCGTTACCTTGATCAGGGAGACGTGTACCGCCTCCTGCGAGGAAATTACTCCCCGGTCCCAGCTCTTACAGACTCATTCGTCGATCCCGCTCGCTCTCCTCTCCTTCGGCCTAAGCCTCGTTCGAGGAGTCTCTGCCGGTTGCAACCAGCCCCTGCTGCTGGCGGGACCTTCCCGACGTTATCTCTGTGAATCCTTCCCTGCGTGCCTGGGCCCCTGTCACGGCGGTCCCGTGGAGTGCACCTGCCTGTTTCTTCCTCCACGTCATCGGCCTTCCCCCGTACACTATCGAGGTCGGCTTCCCGCGTTTCCCCGTCCAAACGATTTCATGACGGATCGCCTTTTCGAGACTGCAGCCATTTCGTTATGTTCAGGCCCTCAGGTTTGCTCGCCTCCCCGATCGTTCCTACCGCTGCGACTTATCGCCGCAGGGCAGCCGAGGCTTTTACATCCGAGCTGAACATGCTTCGTCGCCTCCGCATGCATCGGATATGCTAACCACCTGCCCAGGCAATTGGTGGTGTGGGGACTTACACCCCACTAGATTCACAGCCTTGTCGGCTGCTCCAGTGCAATCGCGATTTTCGAATATTGGCCGGAAGAACCGTCGAGTTCAGTGCCTTGATTGGCTTACCCGAATAGTTTTAATATTTGGGTCGCGTTGATTGGCAAGACCAGGGCGGCAGTTTCGAGCGTATGAGTCAGAGCGCCTGTGCGGATAGTCTCGGAGGACATAGAAAATAGGGGGGAGGCCACTAATGGCACAGTCTATTGAACAATTAAAAGCAGCCCTTCGGGGACAGCTCATCCAGCAGGAAGACGCCGCGTACGATGCGGCTCGCAGGGTCTATAACGGAATGATCGACAAGCGGCCGAAGCTGATTGTGCGCGCTGTTGATGCTGCCGACGTGATGGCCGCCATTGGTTATGGACGCGAGAACAAACTCCTCACCGCGATTCGCGGCGGTGGCCACAACGGGGCCGGTCTGGGAACCTGCGACGGCGGACTGGTGATTGATCTTTCGCCGATGAAAGGAGTTCGGGTCGACCCGGCTGCGCGAACGGTGCGCGTCGCGGCGGGATGCGTCTGGGGCGATGTGGACCATGCGACCCATGCTTTCGGAATGGCTACGCCCAGCGGTTTCATCTCCACAACTGGAGTTGCTGGACTCACTCTGGGAGGAGGCATCGGCTACCTGACGCGCCGCTATGGTCTCACGATTGACAATCTACTCTCCGTCGATATGGTTCTGGCGGATGGACGATTCGTCACCGCTAGTGCCAGCGAGAACGCCGATCTATTTTGGGCGATACGAGGTGGCGGCGGAAACTTCGGCATCGTGACTTCATTCGAATTCCGGCTGCATCCGGTGAGCACCGTGCAGTTCGGCCCTACGTTCTGGCCCCTGGAGCAGGCGGCGGACGTTCTGAAGTCCTATCGCGAATTTATTCTCACGGCTCCCGAAGAGGTGAGTGGATTCTTTGCCTTTCTCGTGGTCCCTCCCGCACCAATGTTTCCCGCAAACCTTCATATGAAAAAGGTCTGCGCCATTGTCTGGTGCGGCACGGGTACCGCTGAGGAAACCGAGAAGGCGACTCGCCGCATGCGCAGCGTGGGAACGCCCTTGCTCGATGCGGTTGGCCCTGCGCCATTTCCCGCAGTACAGAGCATTTTTGATGGTCTGTTTGTTCCTGGGTTGCAATGGTATTGGCGGGCCGACAATTTCACCGGGTTGAGCGATGCGGCCATTGCCAAACACGTCGAACACGGTTCGAAGCTGCCGACCATGCTTTCGACGATGCACCTTTATCCAGTCAACGGCGCCGCGCAACGTGTAGGTAACAACGATACAGCCTACAGCTTCCGGGAAGCCTTGTTCGCCGAGGTCATTGTCGGAGTAGACCCCGATCCGGCTAACGCGGGGAAAATTACAGAATGGTGCAAGAGCTATTATGACGAGCTGCATCCTTACTCAGCAGGAGGCGCCTACATCAACTTCATGATGGACGAAGGGCAGGAACGGGTTCAGGCTTCGTTTCGCGATAACTACGGGCGCCTTGCTGCCATCAAGAAGAAGTACGATCCGACAAACTTCTTCTGCGTGAACCAGAACATCAAGCCAGCGGCGTAGGCGCCCGGAACAAACGACTACTGCGGCCCGGCCAGCTTTGCAGCAACTGCGGTAAAGCCGGCGGCAAAGACGTTGTTTCCGATCTGCTCGACAACGGCGGCGCGCTCGGCCCCCACCACCTCGAAGTCAGCCCACCACTCGGCGAAGGTGCGGTTGCCCAGGGTCACGCGATAGAGTCGGACGCCCGCCACATAGTCACGCACAGGCAAGGTGCCCTCGATAATTTCATAGGTGAAGGCGTAATTCCGGTCATCCATGCAAAGCAGGACTTCACGAACGAAACCTTCCGCCAGGGTGAGACGCCGAACGCAGCCGACCTGATCGCTGGGACAGCCACCCTCAATCTGGCTGTGTCTGATTCCGGGATGATATGAAGGCATGCCGTTGTAGTCACGCATGACCTCCCACACTCTTTCGACCGGCGCATCGATCACCGCGCTTATGTAAACCGTGTTTGGCATCGTTCCTCCACGCTAGAAGCTGATCCGTTTGAAATCCTGGGTCTGTTTCACGATCGCCTTCTCGGCAGGCAGGCGTTCGAGGGAACTGGCACCGTAGAAGCCGTGACAATGGCGAGTTTTGCCGAGCACAAATGTGGCGTCGGCAGGTTCGGCGATGGGACCACCGTGGCAAAGCACAATGATGTCGGGGCGGACCTCCAGCGCCGCTTCGGCGATGGCATCGATTCGGCCGGGGCAAGCTTCGAGGCTCAGGGCGGTTTCCGCACCGATCGTGCCGCCGATGGTCAGACCCATGTGGGCGACGAGAATGTCCGCTCCCGCCTGCGCCATGGTGGCTGCTTGCCGGGGGTCGAAAACATATGGGGTCGTCAGGAGGCCCTTCTCGTGGGCCAGCCGGATCATGTCAACCTCGAGTGCGTAGCTCATTCCCGTCTCTTCCAGATTCTGACGGAAGACTCCGTCGATCAATCCGACGGTGGGAAAGTTTTGTACTCCGGAAAAACCGATAGCGGCCACGCTGTCCAGGAACGTGTCAAACTGGCAAAAAGGGTCAGTGCCATTTACTCCGGCGAGTACCGGTGTCTTCTTGACCACGGGCAAGACTTCCCTGGCCATCTCCATCACAATGTCGTTGGCATTCCCGTAAGCCAGCAGTCCGGATAGCGATCCCCGGCCTGCCATGCGGTAGCGGCCAGAGTTGTAGATCACAATCAGATCAATGCCACCGGCTTCTTCGCACTTGGCGGATAGGCCGGTGCCGGCGCCGCCACCGACAATAGGCTGACGACGGCGAACCATTTCCCTATATTTCGCCAGTAATTCTTCGCGCCCAAAATGTGGCATGCACGTTTCCTTAAGACAATATTGTCAGGAATTCTTCGACTGCGGCCCGTGCGAACTGAGGATGGTTAATGTGATACGGAATCTCAAGCAGTTTCCGCCGGTCAGTCTGCGCCAGCTCGGCGGTCAAGGTCTCAAACAGGGCCGCATCCGCCGCCGGGTCCCAGAACGGCTGGCCCGGCGCATCCAGGGCCGACACCCCTCCGAGAGGCAGCAAAAATCTGACTTCGCCTTGACACTGATTAAGCCGGTCGGCGATCCAGCGGGCCTGGCGGACATTTTCCTCGACCGTAGTCCGCATCAGCGAGATCTGGGGATTGTGCTGGTAAAACTTTCGCCCGCGATAACGTTCGGGCACGGTCTCGGGCGCGCCAAAGTTCACCATGTCAAGTGCGCCGCAGGAACCAAGGTAGGGTGAGCGAGTGCGAGCCACCGCGCCGAAGCGGTCGTCGGTGCAGGCCAGGACACCGCCGAACAAATGATCGCAGACCTCGGTCGTGGTGATGTCGAGCACGCCACCCAGGTAGCCGTCTTCCAGCAGTTTTTCCATCGAGCGGCCGCCGGTGCCGGTGGCATGGAACACGATGCAGTCAAAGCGAGGATCAAGCAGGTGGGAGATTTGTTGGACACAGACGGTAGTCACGCCGAACATGGTGAGTCCGAGTGCCAGATGTTCCTCGCTCGGCGGCGGCACCGAATGCAGCACCATGCCCGCGACCGCGTGGGCCGCATTGCCCAGTACACGGCGGGAAATCCGGTTCAAGCCCGCCATGTCGGTGACGGAATAAACCATCGCAATGTCGGAGGTCCCGACATAGGAAGCGACGTTGCCCGAGGCCATCGTGGAAACCATCACTTTTGGCACACCAATAGGCAGGGCCCGCATCGCACGCGTGATCAGGGCGGTTCCGCCAGAGCCGCCCACGCCGAGCATGCCACCGATGTCGTCGCGGCTCCTCACCATGCGTTCAAATGCATCGCTCATCGCGGCGATTGCGGTGCCCCGGTCGCCCGTGAATACGGCGCTTCGGCCTTGCGGGTGGTACGCCGCAATGTCCTCTGGAGAAAGAAAAAAGGTGCACTTAGGTGGGGAGACGATGTTGCCCGAGGTGGAGATGTCGGCTAGGGTTACCGGCAGCCCGGCGGCTTCGAGCAAGGCACAGACATAGGTGGCTTCCGGGCTCTTGGTATCGAGTGTGGCCGCAACCCAGACTGTCTGCATGTTTCCTGCGGCCTCCCGGCTGGCGAGCACGACAGTATATCGCGATAAGCACTTGGCAAAGGCGGCCCATGACTCGATCTCGTCATGCGAAATTGGTAATGCTAACGCAGCTTTACTCTGGTCAACTTCGGTCGGTCATACGACCCAAAGCGGCGGCAATCGCCGGTCCCACCTGAACTACAGCGTTTGGGTAGCCACAAACACTCTGACATCTTGGCTGTCTCTGGGAGGTATTGGTCTGACAGATCAGACGTCCGGGACGAGGCGCTCGGCGTAAAGCGCAATGCCGTTCAGCCCACTTGCATCTGTTTCAATAGCTCTCGACTTTGGGTCAGCAGCTCGCGCACTCGCTTTTGCCCTGCTCGGGCCTCGGCAGAATAGAGGCCGTGCTTCCATCGCGCCCGCCGCGACCGCGCCAGCCCCTCGGCGGTGCGCGGTCCAGTACTGGCACTACCGTGCATTCGGCATCTTCCACTGACCATTGCCGGGGACTGACCTGTGTACCTTGAGGGTCTTGGCCCGCACACTATCACCCTGCTCTGACTTCACTCGCGTTCCTCCGGATTGCCGACTCCAGAGTAGCCCATTCGAGCCATATACGTCTCGGCCCCCCTCTCGATGCTTGACGGCGGTGGTCTCGTGTGGTCTAATAATGACTGTAAGTCATTTTTGACTAAAGGTCGACAAACCATGGCAACCGCTTCGAAAGTTGCAGCGACCCGCCGCCCCGCTGCCCCGGTTCCCGGCCGCCGGGAACGCAAGCGCGCCCAAACCCGGGAGCGCATCTTCCGCGCGGCGATCGAGCTCTTCGGGCAACGGGGTTTTTTCAATACCACAGTGGAGGACATCACGGAAGCTGCCGACGTGGGGAAAGGGACGTTCTTCAACTATTTCCCCAGCAAGGAGCAGGTCTTCGGCGTTCTCTACGAAATGCAGCTCAAGAAGGTCGCCCAGGCACGGGACCTTGCGCAGAGCGGAGAATGCTCGCTTCGCGATCTGCTTCGCCATTTCGTCCATCAGATCGCAGAAGAACCGGGGAAAAATCAACAGGTAGCATGTGGTTTGGTGGCCACAGTCGTTTCCAGTCAGGCCGTTCGCGAAATGCACTTGGAAACCATGAGGCGCGGCCGCCAACTCCTCGGTGAAGTCCTGAAGCTCGGACAAAAACGAAGAGAGATCCGGAACGATCTCACGGCAGAGGAAATGGTCCGTGTGCTGCAGCAGTCTTTGATTGGCGCGGTCTTGCTTTGGAGCCTCGAGCCGTCCTCCAATCTGCAGAAACGGCTCGCTGCCATGTTTGAAATCTACTGGTCAGGAATCAACCTTCCGGCGCGGAAAGGAGCGGAATTGCCATGAAACGCCGAATCGCCATTGTTGTCCTGGTTGGCGCGGCTGCGGCCGGTGCTTGCCTCTTCTTTTTGCGTCCCCGCTGGACATCCGCGAAATCCCAAACGAGTGTCTTGAAGCTCTCGGGCAACATCGAAACTCACGAGAGCATTGTCGGTTTCAAGGTGTCCGGCCGTATCGTTGACCTGCCCATCCAAGAGGGCCAATGGGTGGAGCCGGGCGTCGTGTTGGCCATACTGGATACTGCCGACTATCGTCAGCAACTGGCCATTGATGAAGCCACGGTGCGGGTGCAGCGCAAACAGCTCGACCTTGGTCTGGCCGGAACCCGGCGGCAGCAACTGGAAGTTGCGGGGCAGGCGCTGGCCGATGCCAACGCGGACCTCGCGCAAAAGCAGCTCGACTATTCCCGCGCCCAAACGCTGTATCGCGAGCAAGTGGGATCGCAGGTGGCGCGCGACCAGGCCGAAACCAACTTCAAGCGGGCGCAAACTGTGGCCCACAGTGCCCAGCAGCAATATGACGAGGCACTCGAAGGTACCCGCACTGAGCAGCTCGCCGTGGACCGTGCCCAACTGGCGCAAGCGGCGCAAAAGCTGCAACTATCCCAGATCTATCTCGACTACACCACGCTCCGGTCCCCCAGAGCAGGGGTGATTCTGGTGCGCAATGCAGAACTTGGAGAGGTAGTCGCGCCCGCCACGCCCGTCGTCACGCTCGGCGACCTGGACCACGTCTGGCTGCGCGCTTACGTGAGTGAGACCGACCTGGGCCGCATCCACTGGGGACAGCCCGTCACGGTGGGCACCGATTCTTATCCCGGCAAAATCTACCGCGGAAGTATTTCGTTCATTTCCTCCAAGGCGGAGTTCACGCCCAAGAGCGTCCAAACCTTCCAAGAGCGGGTCACTCTGGTATACCGCATCAAGATTGACCTCGAGAATCCCAACCATGAACTGAAGCCGGGAATGCCGGCGGATGCGGAGATTCAGCTTGCGTCCAAAACGCAGGGGCCGAAGCCATGAACATAGCCGCCCAGGCCGCGATCATGCTTGCCGGATTGAGCAAGAGCTTTCCTGGCGTTCATGCCGTGGATCGTCTGAGTTTTGAGGTGTATCCGGGCGAAATTTTTGGCTTGGTCGGTCCGGATGGTGCGGGTAAGACCACCACGCTGCGCATGTTGGCCGGCGTCATGCCGCCCGACCAGGGGGCAGCAACCGTTGCCGGCTTCGACGTGGGGCGTGACCCGGAAGGCGCCAAATACCACCTCAGCTACATGCCGCAGCGCTTCGGACTTTACGAAGACTTGACCGTGGACGAGAACATCCGGTTCTACGCTGATTTGTTCGGAGTGAGCAAGGCGGAACGTGAGCTGCGTTCGGGGCAGCTTCTGCGAGCGGCCGGGATGACCGAGTTTCGAGGGCGCTTGGCGGGCAAACTGTCGGGCGGAATGAAGCAGAAACTGGGCCTCATCTGCGCGCTAATTCACCGGCCCAAGGTCATTCTTCTCGATGAGCCCACAACCGGTGTGGATCCAGTGTCGCGCCGCGACTTTTGGCGAATTTTGTATGAGCTCACGACCGAAGGCGTGGCGGTCCTTACTTCCACCGCCTACCTGGACGAGGCGGAGCGCTGCCACCGTGTAGCGCTGCTGCATCAGGGCAGGCTTCTTTTTTGTGATACGCCTGCGCATCTGAAAGCGCGGCTGGGCAAAGGAGTTCTGGCAGTTACTTCGCCCGACCCGCGACGAGTGCGCGAACAGCTCCAAAACGCCGAGGGGATTTCCAGCCTCGTGCTCACGGGAGATGGAGTCCACATCGTGGTGGATGATGTCTCGCGCCGCATGGCGGAATTTCAGGCCCGGCTCAAACAGGCGCAAGTGCCGTTTGACCAGATTCAGCGCGTTACTCCCACCATCGAAGATCTCTTTGTGGATGCGGTGTCGGGAGGTAAGGGAGGAGATGGGGCATGAACACCGCAGACCGCTCCGTCCTGATCGATAGCCTCGTCAAGCGTTTCGGTGATTTTACCGCCGTGGACCACATCAGCCTGGAGACGCGCAGAGGAGAGATCTTCGGTTTTCTCGGACCCAACGGCGCCGGTAAGTCCACCACTATCCGCGTGTTGTGCGGACTGTTGCGTCCGACTTCCGGACGGGCGATCGTAGCGGGATTCGACGTGGCCCGCGAGCCGGAATCAGTGCGGCAGCACATTGGTTACATGTCCCAGAGGTTCTCGCTCTATAACGATTTGAAGGTGATCGAGAACCTCCGCCTGTTTGCAGGGCTATACAACGTCCCTCGCGACCTGGTGGATGGGCGCATCGCCTGGGCGCTCGAAATGGCGAACCTTAAAGGGAAGGAGGCCAGGATGACCGGCACCCTGCCCAGCGGCTGGAAGCAGCGTCTGGCATTGGGGTGTGCTGTGTTGCACCGCCCGCCCATCATTTTTCTCGACGAGCCAACCTCTGGCGTGGACCCTATTTCCCGTCGCCAGTTCTGGGACCTGATTCACCAGATGGCCGCCGAAGGCGTGACTGTGTTTGTCACCACCCACTATATGGAGGAGGCCGAGTACTGCAACCGGTTAGCAATGATTTACCGCGGGAAAATGGTAGCTCTGGGCACGCCGACCGAGTTGAAGCAGAAATCCGTGAAAGGCGAATTGCTGCTCATCGAATGCGAACCACTGGGCGTGGCGGTCGAAACATTGCAAGATGGGCCCGGAGTTTTGGACGCGGCCGTTTTTGGCAACGCTCTTCACGTGTTGGTTCCGAACGCAGGCATGGGAACAGCCCAGCTACAAGCGTATCTGGTGGCTCGTGGGGTGCAGGTGAGCAAAATCGAACCCATCCGGCCCAACCTGGAAGATGTCTTCGTGGCTCTCACCAGCGAACGCGAAGTCAGGAAGGAGCCTGTGTAGCATGCGCTGGGTGCGGCTCACAGCGGTTGCCCGCAAGGAAGTCATTCACATCGTTCGCGATGTCCGCAGCCTGAGCATTGTGGTGATCATGCCTGTAGTCCTGGTGCTGTTCTTCGGCTATGGGGTGAGCCTCGACCTCAAGCACTTGCCCATTTACGTTTACGACCGCGAAGGAAGCGAACAGAGTCAGGCGCTTTTGAAACGCTTCCAGTCGAGCGACTACTTCGAAATCGTGCGCGTGGCGAATAATTATTCCGAACTAGTCAAAGCGCTGGACGATGGCCGGGCCAAGATGGCATTCGTCATCCCCTCCAATTTTTCCGAAAACCTGCGCGCGGGCGGCACAGTGAGCGTGCAGGCTCTGGTGGACGCGACCGATGACAACACCGCCAATGTCATGATTGGCTATACTCAGGCGCTAGTACAGGGGTACTCCAGCGATGTGCAGCTCGAGTGGCTGCAGCGGCGCGGCCAGCAGGTGCAACTGCCCCCACTCAGCGTCGAGACCCGCACCTGGTATAACGAAAATCTCGAGAGCAGCGCGTTCATTGTGCCGGGCGTGCTGGCCGTGGTGATGTCTGTCATTGGCGCTTTTCTTACCTCACTCACCGTAGCCCGCGAGTGGGAGAGAGGCACCATGGAACAGCTCATTTCCACTCCCGTCACTCCGTTGGAAATCATGCTGGGCAAGCTGGTGCCCTACTTCTTGGTGGGGCTGTTCGACGCAGGAGTCTGCGTGGTCCTGGCCATCTTCTGGTTTCAGGTTCCCTTTCGCGGGACGGTGATGGCGCTACTCATTAGCTCGGCCTTGTTCCTGATCGCGCTGCTCTGCCTGGGATTTTTCATTTCGGTGGTTACAAAGAACCAACTGGCGGCCAGCCAAATTGCGCTGGTAGCAACTTTTCTGCCGGCATTTCTGCTTTCCGGATTCCTGTTCGCCATCGAACAGATGCCGCAGTTTGTCCAGCTTGTGACCCGCATTCTGCCGGCGCGGTATTACGTCTCTTCGCTCAAGATGATTTTTCTGAAGAGCACGCCCGTCGCCATGTTGTATCCGCAACTGGTGCCGCTCGCGATTTTTGCCCTGGTGCTAGCCGCCTTGGCCACGCGTGTCTTCCAGAAGAGCCTGGTCTGACAACATGCTTTCACGGCTCAAACAAATGCTCATCAAGGAATTCATCCAGGTTTTCCGCGACAAGCGGGCGCGCTTTATCCTGTTCGGGCCGCCCATCATCCAGATGCTGATTTTCGGCTATGCGGCGACATTCGAAATCCAACATGTCCCCACCGCGGTTCTTGACCTAGACCACACGCAGGAGAGCCGCGAGCTGATTTCCCGTTTTTCCTCCAGCCCGTACTTCCAGGTGCGCTGGTACCTCACGCAGCAGGAGGAGCTGGTTGATCTGATTGATCGGGGGGAGGTGACCGTGGCATTGCAGATCCATCCGGGTTTTTCCGAGGAGCTGCGAAAGGGCCAGACCGCTCCGCTGCAGGTGGTGGTGGATGCTACCAATTCCAATACGGCGCTGATCGCTGCAGGGTACGTCAATCAGATTGCCCAAACTTTTGCTCAGGACTACCAAGCCGATCGCATGGGGCGCATCTCGCCTTTCCTGGTGAATCGCATCCCACGCGTCGAGCTGCAGCCACGGCCCTGGTACAACATAAATCTAAAAAGCCGGTGGTTCTTTGTGCCGGGCGTGATTGGCAGCCTGATGCTGGTACTGGTTACCACTCTGACCGCATTTGCCGTCGTGCGGGAGCGGGAGATCGGCACACTCGAGCAGATTATGGTCACGCCCATCCGGCCCTTTGAATTCATTCTGGGCAAGACGGTGCCGTTCTTTCTGATCGGCCTGGCGGATGTCTCTCTGATCGCCACCATAGGGACGCTGTGGTTTCAAGTCCCCTTTCGTGGATCCGTCGTGGTTCTGCTGGCTTGCACTGTGCTCTTCTTACTCTGCATGCTGGGTGCCGGACTGCTCATCTCTACCGTTTCTTCCACTCAGCAGCAGGCCATGGTCACCGCATTCTTCTTCATCATGCCCGCAGTCATCTTTTCTGGGTTCGGTTTCCCCATCAGTACTATGCCCCGATGGCTGCAGTATCTGACCTACGCTAATCCTCTACGATACTTTTTGACAGTGCTGCGCGGCGTGTACCTGAAGGGAGTCTCCTTCAACATCCTCTGGCCAGAAATGATCGCTATGGCAGCGCTCGGGTCATTTCTCTTGACACTCAGCGTGCTGCGCTTCCACAAGGCATTGGACTAGCAAGGCAGCAGCACGTGAGGCCGGCGACCTCTGAATTCGCCGAACTGCTTGCCCCCACGCCAACGAGGCAAGAGATAACATAAGGGCGACTGGAAGGCTCTTGAGTCTCGTGGAATTCTCCTTTTTTCGACGATCAACTCCAGGAGAACAGACCCGCATGGCGCTAGGCTCGAAGACGGCCGGAGTTGTGCTTCTCTCCGGTATGCTCATTTGCCTCGCGGCAGTGCCAGTAGAAGCGGCAGAACTAAAAAAGGAAACCGCTGCGGCGTTTGACCGTTATATCGGCGTATCCGAAAAACGGATCCATTCAGAAGCCCGCAACGGGCCTTTCCTCTTTGTTGACGAGTTACCAGAGACGCGTCGGGTGAAAGCCTACGCACAACTTCGCACGGGACAAGTGCGGGTGAAGCAGGTGGACACGAAGGATGAGGGGCATCGCATCGAAGTCCCAGACGGACGGATTCACGACTGGATTGGCCTGTTGTTCATCCCGAACTCGTCACTGGCGCAAACCCTTGCTGTCGTCCAGGACTACGACAATCACCAGAATATCTACAAGCCCGAAATACGCCACTCCAAGCTGCTCAATCACACCGGCGACAATTTCAAGGTGTTTCTCCAGCTCTACAAGAAGTCGCTTGTCACTGTCATGATCAATGCCGACTTTGACATCAACTACGAACGCTTCGGAGTGCACCGCGCCATGAGCCGTTCCTATTCTACGAGGCTCGCGGAGGTGGAAAACGCCGGCCAGACAGACGAGCACGAACTGCCCATTGATGACGCGCACGGCTATCTCTGGCGCCTTTATAGCTACTGGCGGTTCGAAGAAAAAGATGGTGGCGTTTACGTGCAGCTGGAATCGATCGGGCTGAGCCGCGCGGTGCCCGCCATCATCGGCTGGCTGGTAAACCCGCTGTTGAGAAGCATCCCGCGCGGAGTCATTTCGAGCCTGCTCGGTGCTACACGTGCCGCTGTCAGCAACCTGGGAACAACACGCGAACCCGAGACAGTACCATGGCACACAGCTCCTACGATCTAAGGGAAACGAACATAGCTTTCGGCAAGCTTCTGCTCGGCAAGAGTAGCTCCGAAGGCATAATCTAAGAGCAGTCAAGGTCTCCATGAGCCATTCACGGGAGGTCTTTATGTTGAGACGATTTGCGGGTGGATCTGTCGTGGCATGCATTGCGACCGCCATCGCTAGTGCTGTAGTTCTTATGATTTCCGGCGTGCCCTCCCAACGACTATCATTGATCCTTGCCATTTGGTGCATTGCGCCGTGTGTTTGGGGGCCTATGGGCGATGCTTTCTCCCTCCAATTGGGTACCACAACGCTTGCCAGTCTGGGGAACGCTTCTCGGTATTTTTGCGGGACTGATGGCGGTGTTTGTCGTCGATATCCCTTACCGTATCCTCGGAGTGGCGCTACCGACGAGCAAGCGAGCATTCTTCGTTGTCGTGGCCGCGCTGTTCTACTACTTGGAGTGGATGGTGGTTAGGATCGTTTATACGAGCCCCTCTGGATCGACTTCTGCGCCATCCCGAGGGTAGCTGACGATAAATCGCGGTCACACTCACAACCCGATTCTTGGTGTAAATGCTGACTACAATGCGCGAAGGCTCACATGTTCCTTGATGCAGCGCTGAGCAAGTACGACCTCCAGGCTGTCCCGGAATATGCGCACCGGGTGGAGGCGATCGGTTATGACTGTCTCTGGACATCCGAGACCGCGCACGACCCCTTCCTTCCCCTCGCGATTGCTTCAACCACGACCTCTTCCCTGAAACTCGGGACCTCGATTGCAGTGGCGTTTCCGCGCAGTCCGATGGTCATCGCCTACACCGCTTGGGACATCCAGAAAGCCTCAGCCGGACGATTCATCCTCGGTCTTGGGTCGCAAGTTAGGGGTCACAACGAGCGGCGCTTCTCAGTGAAGTTCGAATCACCCGGGCCGAAGCTGCGCGAGGTGGTGCAGGCGCTACGAGCCATCTGGGAATGTTGGCAGCAGGGGACGCCGCTCCGGTTCAAAGGCGAGTTCTACAACTTCGACTTGATGACACCTTTCTTCAATCCAGGACCGATTGAGCATCCCAAGATTCCAGTTTTTATCGCAGGCGTTAACCGGTATATGTGCCGCGTGGCAGGAGAGGTTTGTGATGGTTTGCACGTGCATCCCTTCCACACCCCGAAGTACTTGCGCGAGTACGTGCGCCCGGCTGTCGAGGACGGATTGCGTGTATCCAAGCGGTCAAGCCAAGATTTTGCGTACGCAACGGCTACCTTCGTGGTCGTCGGAGATACGGAGGGTGAACGCGCGGCCAACACCGAGGCGGTAAGACAGCAAATCGCGTTTTATGCCTCGACGAGGACGTACGAACCTGTACTGGCGGCTCACGGCTGGGAAGGAATCGCGCCCGAACTACACCAAAAGTCGCTCGATGGCGATTGGAAGGCAATGGCCCGGCTCATCTCCGATGACATGCTCGACACGATCGCAGTGAGCGGAACTTACGAGAGTATCGGCACGAAGCTGCGAGAGCGTTACGCGGGGTTGGTAGACCGCATTGCGCTTTATCAGCCGTACGAATCATCAGTGAATGAGACGCGGCGCGCCGCATTTGTGAGACAGTTCAAGACTTGAATCATCAAAGTAAGGACCCCAGTTGTCAGCCCACGAAATTCCATCGTCCTGGCATGCGGTCCGCTTATCTGGGCACGGCGACCCGCGCAGCACCTTCCTTGTGATTTTGCATGCTCTCAAAGCCCTTTTCAAATTGGGTGACCAGCGGAGTCTCACCCGATGCGAGGCCCTCGCGGCCCATGACGCGCCAGAGGAAATTGCCGCTCGTCCCCTGGTGCCCGTCGTATACCGCCAGTACATCCTCGGAGGGTCGACTCATCACCAAAATGATGATGTCGGCTTCGAAGGGCTGGTACACGAGTATCAGTTTGCCCCAATTCTGAATGGCGCTTTGCACAGCACCGATCGCGTTCCGATCTTCGGGAAGCAAGTTCGGGTTGAACTGATCTCCGTCGTAGGAGGCAACGTAGATATAGCGCGCATTCGCCAGAGTACCCGGAAATGCTGGTACGTTCGCGGTACTAGGACTAGGCGCAGCCAAGGCGGAGGTCGCCGCCGTTATCATCAAGATGGCCGCCAGGATAGAAAATCGCTTCATATCAATGCCTCTCACTATTAGATGCGGTCAGGGAGGGTGGAGACGCCCTGCTAAATCAAGGGATGGGTACGAGGCCACCTCGCGAACAACTGCGTCGGCGTTCAGGATGGCCCGCATTGGGTGAAGAGCGCGCGGGACCGGCAAGGCGGCGACTGCCCGGTGGGCCAAGCGCACGAATGTTTTCGCCCTCGGCACATTTTTGGCTTGCTCAGGTGGGAACACCCAGCTTGGGCAGAAGCCATTGCGTCGTGACTATGTAGAGCGCAATGAATCCGACAACCCACACCAATCGGGCATATTTCCTTTCGGGTTTATCTGCTTACTCCTAGTTTACAAGAGAACGTTATCATCGACATCATCGGCATCGCATAGTTGACAGGAGCATCTGAAGGGACCACACTGGGCGCGTCAATTACCGGCCATCGCATAGTTGGGTGAGAACTTCCAGTCCACACACTGGCGGACGGTACTCGCTCAACCAATACGGAGGGTATGTTGTAAAACCCAACAAATATTAAGGAGGCAACCATGCCGGATCTTTCGGGTTCTTTTTCTGGGAGAGCGACCGCCCAGACGACCATTTCTTTGCACGACGTTGCCAACCACGACCTGAACCTGCTCGAGGTCAGAGGTGTCCAGAAATCACCTGATGTGAAGTGGAACAGCTCCAAAATTACCTACTGGGGGACGGCCGACTTGATCGCTGGTAACGGTCCGCAGCGCGGCTACTTCGTCAACGAGCATTCTGACGGCGACCGCGACTTCGGCACTTTTGAAGGCAGGATCGCCACTTCCGAGGGGCACGTCACCATTGAGGGCGTATGGATATTTACCGGCGGGACGGGAAAGCTCGAGGGTCTTACCGGTGGTGGCAGCTACAAGGGCAAGATGACTTCGCCTGTGGAAGTTGAAAATAACTGGGAAGGAACGTACCAAATCGCGGAAAAAACTCGGGCGGCGTGATTTACTGGACTGCCGCCAGAAGAATAACGGTTTGTTGTAATCGCATTTCGTACGGGCTCACTCTGCCATGTTGGGGGAGTGTGCCTTTTCGTCTTTAGTTGGTCTAAAACAGCAGCATCATTTCTTCGGAGCTGCTTCTCCGTTTCGTTCGAGGGTTCCAGGTATTTCTGCGTGGTTGTACGCGACTCGTGCCTAGCCACTCTTGTACCCAGCTCTGGGCGTCGGTAAAAAAAAGCGGTGCTCCCGCCAGGGTACACCGCCTTCTCGCTGTTTCACCTCACAGCGAAGCGACGATTTTGCGATATTCCCCTTCGGTAAAGGCTTTCATGGTCTGAGTGGTCACGTTGCCCAGCGCTCCTGTGGCCAGCATGAATTTCGCGCTCGCCTCATCATTGGGAAATTCCGAGATGATCACGGCGTCGTACTTTCCCATGGTCAAGTACCAAGCGTGAATCTTTCCTCCCGCTTTCTCTGCAGCCTTCTTGGCAGCGTCGAGCCGCGCCGGGCTTTCCTTGATTTTTGCCGCTCCTTGTTGGGTGTAGCGGATCAGTGTAATGAAGTGCGACATACGGTGTTCCTCCTGGTTCGAGACTGAGACCTAACTGGAATTTCCTTTGTTGGTCAATCACGATATTACGCCAACAGTCCTTTTGAGATACCACAAACTCCACGCCTTTCATTGACTTGCCGACGCTTCCCGCCTAACATACCTCGACTCCATGATCGGCCAAACCGTCTCGCACTACCGGATTGTCGAGAAGTTGGGCGGAGGAGGGATGGGTGTCGTCTACAAGGCCGAGGACACACGGCTCGATCGCTTTGTGGCTCTGAAGTTCCTACCCGAAGGCGTGGCCCAAGACCGCCAGGCTCTGGAGCGTTTCCGGCGTGAGGCCAAGGCCGCGTCCGCCCTCAACCATCCTAATATCTGCACAATTTACGACATTGGCGAAGAAAACGGCCAGGCGTTCATCGCAATGGAGTACCTCGACGGCAACACCTTGAAGCACTTGATCGGAAACCGTCCGATGGATCTGGAGGCGCTTCTCTCCGTCGGAATCGAGATCGCCGATGCTCTCGACGCCGCTCACGCCGAAGGCATCGTCCACCGCGACATCAAGCCCGCGAACATCTTCGTCACCAAGCGTGGGCATGCCAAGGTTCTCGACTTCGGTTTGGCCAAGGTCGCGCCGACTGGCGGCCGACAAGAAATGGCCGGATTCTCAGCGCAGGCGACGGCCGCGGAGAGCCTTGAGCACCTCACCAGTCCGGGCTCCACGCTGGGAACGGTGGCCTACATGTCTCCCGAGCAAGCCAAAGGAAGGGAGCTTGACGCGCGCACTGACCTGTTTTCCTTTGGCGCCGTACTCTACGAGATGGCGACGGGTATGCTCCCGTTTCGTGGTGATACCACCGCCGTTCTGTTTGATTCTATTTTGCACAGAGCGCCCGTGGCTCCGGTGCGGCTGAATCCTGATCTTCCTAACGATTTCGAACGCATCATCAATAAAGCACTGGAGAAGGACCGAGAGCTACGCTACCAGCACGCCGCGGACATTCGAACCGATTTGAAGCGGCTAAAACGAGAGATCGAGTCGGGCCGAGCCAGCGCTGCGAGCGTCGTAGAAGAGGTTGAGGCTCCAGCCACGGCGGTGTCGTCCGAGAGTCGCCACCCTTCGAGCCAATCCTCGCGCAAGAACCGCGCTGTTTCCTCCGTGCAAGCTGGGGCGGCAGAGCAAGCGGCGAGCCGCCGCTGGAAGGTACTGGTTCCGGTTGCTCTGCTAATGGTTGCCCTCTTGGTGGCTGGCGGTCTTTTCTACCGCTCTCACAAAACTCAAGCCCTCACCGAAAAGGATTCGATCCTCCTCTCCGACTTCACCAATACCACCGGTGATCCGGTCTTCGACAGTACTCTCAAGAAGGCGCTGGCTGTGAGCCTGGGCCAATCGCCTTATCTCAATGTCGTTCCAGATTCCAAGGTGCAACAGACTCTGAAGCTGATGGGCAAACCTCCGGAGACACGTCTCACGAGCGACATCGGCCGGGAAATTTGCCAGCGCGCGCACGTTAAGGCCATGCTCACCGGAGCCATCTCGCCGCTGGGGAGTGAATACGTGATTACCTTGGAGGCGATCAACGCTGCCACCGGCGACTCGCTGGCGCAGGTGCAGGAGCAGGCCATGAGCAAGGAGCAAGTGTTGAATGCTCTGGGTACGGGTGCCGACAAGCTGCGCGGCAACCTGGGCGAGTCGATGGCATCGGTTCAGAAGTTTGACAAGCCCTTGCAGGAAGTTACCACGTCGTCGCTTGAGGCTCTGAAGGCTTTCACTCAGGCTGATGAGTTGCGAGAAAAAGGCGACGCCCTTCCGCCGGTTGCGCTCTACAAGCGCGCCAGCGAGCTCGACCCCAACTTTGCCATGGCCTATGCGCGCATGGGAAATCAATATTTGACCGTTGGCCAGGCCGACCTCGCGCGCCAGAACTTTCAGAAGGCATTTGAGTTGAGAGAGCGCGCCAGCGAGCGCGAAAAATTCTACATCACTGAAAAATATTACGATGGCACAGGGCAGTGGGAGCAGGCCATCCAGGCGATGGAGCTTTATGCTCAAACCTATCCCAACGATCAGACGCCGCGCGTCAACCTATCGGTGGCCTATCAAGCACTCGGCGACTTTGACAAGGGCTTAACCAATAGCCTCGAAGCGGTTCGCCTGGAACCTGACTCGTGGTACGGATACGTGAACGCGGGTTATTGCTACACTGCGCTGGGAAGGTTCGACGAAGCCAAAGCGGTGATCAACACGGGCCTGCAAAAGACCAACGGCACTGTTGTTTTACATGCCAGTTTGTACTACGTTGCCCTGGTTCAGGGCGATAAGGCGGCGCAAGAGCGCGAAGAAGCCTTGATCAAAGACTCGCCTGCGTTCGAGTTGCAATGGGTTTTAGCTGGCAAAGCCGGGTTGGCCCTGGCGCGCGGCCAACGGCAAAACGCCCGCGAAATCTACGCCCATGAAGGAGAGCTGGCCAAGCAGCTCAGTCTTACAGAGAGCCAGGCCGCTGCCATTCAGCTTCCAGCCTGGATTGATTTGCTCTTCGGCTATACGGGTGATAAGAACAAGTCGATCTCCCAGGCAACTGCAGCTTTGGCCCTCGCAGACAGTCCCGATGTTGCCATCCTCTCGGCTGAAATTGCGGCCCTTGCCGGCGGTGAAGTCCAGGCTCGACGTTTGATGGAAGATGTGACCCGCCGCAGGCCTCTGGATACCAGATTTCAGACCATGCTCATCCCGGTTGTGCACGGCATTCTGTTCATGAACCGCGGTGAGGCCGCCAAAGCCATTGATGTGCTAAAAGCCGGGGAACCGTATGACAAGGGTACGACCGACGTCCATTTTGTCCGCGGTCGGGCCTATCTATTGAATCACCAGCCCGTTCAAGCCGCACAGGAGTTTCAAGCCGTACTGAACTTGAGAGGCGCGTACATCGGGGATCCACTGATGGGCCTGGCCCAGCTGTATCTGGCTCGCGCCCTCGCCCAGCAGAGTGATGGCGCCAAAGCCCGCGCCGCCTATCAGGATTTTCTGGCCGTGTGGAAAGATGCCGATCCCGACATCCCCATACTGAAGGAAGCCAAGGCGGAGTACGCGAAGCTGCAGTAGCCTGCCGGAGTTTGCTCGGTTCGACAAGGGGAAATCTTGGCTGCGCCATGGTCCGGGTCCGGCGTGGGCGGTCGAGGGAGGGATCTACGGCCCCGGTACCCTGGTGAGAAAAAAGCATGCTCTCCGGTCACGCGATCGCGAAGCGTAGTCGTCGATCATCGACGGCTCTTCTCGCATCATCAAGTTTTCTCTGTTGAAGGAGCGACCTGAGCAATATCGTCTCGGCCTGGAGCTCGTTGTCCGCCTCCTGTTCCGCCTGAAACTCCTGGACGGCTCCAGTTGCAAGCTTCTCTGCCTGCGCCGGCTGACCCGAGTCGCAGGCCAGATCTGCAAGGGCGACCTTGGTCTCGGCTGCCGTTCGCCAACGAAGAGCACGGACACTTGACAGTCACCAATGTCAAGATGATCAGCCAGTCCTGCAATTAGCCTGGTTGATCGCAAGCGAGGGCCGGAGCGATCCGGCCCTCGTGTTTCAGCAGCGGTGCCTTTCTCCTGCCTGATCTACGCGTTCCCCTGTTGAAATTCCCCTGTTCGTCACAGTCACTAGCCTGTCTTTCGCAATAAGGCTGCAATGACCAGCCTAAGTCCTTGGTCTTCAACGATCCGATCGAAAAGGTCGGCACTACAGCCGGAGAGCTTCTTGGGGAAATTCGGGGACTCGAGTTCTGATCCGCGGCGGTGGTTGCTGAGGCAATTCGAGCTTGAGTTTGTGCAGCAGGATCGCCTGATCCGCCTCGGGCTGAGTGAAGCGCGGCATCACCAGCCAGCGCCCATCGGTCGTCGGTAGCCAAACATCGAGCATCTGAATGGTGGCCAGCTTCTCCAGAACCGCTTTGGGAGTGAGTCCCGGAGCCAGAGCTTGCAGCCGATTCTTCAGCGTGATCAACAGGCAGTAGGCGAGGAAGGCTACTAAAATGTGAGCCTCGACGCGATGCCCCAGCTGATGGTAAAGGGGGCGAATGCCCAACTCGCTCTTCATCGCTTTGAAGGCGGCCTCGATCTGGGCCAGTTGTACATAGCGCTCCCACAATACCGCCGGATCTTCCCCCACCAGATTGGAGCGCAGCAAATAATGACCATCCTGCAACTCAGCTGCCTGCAGCTTGGGCTGGTCGACGCGGAAGTGAAAGCTGTGGCAAGTTACGGTTTCGCCTTCGCGCGGGACATGGATTTGCAGGAAACGATACACACTGCCCGCTTCTTTCCGCGCCGCGCCGATGCGCAACAACAGCTGGTCGCGGCGCGGACCACTCCGCTGCATGGCCCGTAACTTACGCAACAGCCGCACCAGTTTCTTCCGCCGCATGGCTCTTTCTTTGGCCCGTCGTCCTTCGCTCTTGGCCAGGACATAGAGCTCGCCGGCATCGGCAAACAACTTCACTTCCACCGCATCCCGCACCTTCTGCCAAGGCAACTCCAGCCACTTCTTCTCATACTGTCGGATCTTGCTCCGCGACGTTCCCACCAGGTAGAAAACGGCGCGCTCAGAAGTGCGCATCTCCTCCAGCACCGCTTCGGTCGGAATCCCGCGATCCATCACCCATACTCGCCGCGCCCGGCCGTAGCTGACCTCGATCTTGTCCAGAAATCCGCGCAACGTCGTTCGATCCGACGTGTTCCCGTCCATGACTTCGTAGGCCAGCGGAAGACCTTCCGGGGTGATCACCAGCGCAATCACCACCTGCTTACAATCAAACCGTTGATCCCGGCTGTAGCCATACTTGGCCTTCGGAATCTCTTCTCCTTCGCCCTCGAGGTAGGTGCTGGTCAGGTCATAAAGCAGCACCTCAAACTGCGCCTGGAACAAGTCCTGCCATCGCTCCCGCAGATGCTGAAACAAGGCGGGCCTGTGCTCCACAATGCGATCCAAGCAGCGATAGAGTCGATCTTTTTCCGCCACCGCAAAGTCCGCCTCCAACAACTCCGCCATCGCACTTTGATCGAACCACTGCCGGTGCACCCGAAACTCGCTGCCCGGATCGATCAAGCGATTGACCACCAACAACTGCAGCACCTTCGCCCAGGGCACCGTTTCCCGCTTCACTGCCTCCGCCAACTTCTCTCCCCAAAACTCCTCCAGCCGCAGTTGCCGCCACACAGCTGTGTTGGGATTTCAAACAATCAGCCGAAGTTACGTAGAACGTGCCCTGCGGCGCGGCCCCTCAGAGAGCAGGTGGGGGAGTCTTCGCCATCGGGTCGGGGTGCTGCAACTGGCGCAGCTGTTCGCCAGCCCACAGCTTGCGCCACCGCTTTTCATCCAGCGCCCGAGCCTTGGTTGGGAAAGCATCAATGCCCAGACGTCCTTCGAGCAACACCCAGGAACGCCCGCGCTTCTTGATGGTTAGTTTTGCCATCTTGCATCACCTCTGTCCGGAGTCTTCCACCGAGATGACGAAAACTGCAAGTGACAGCAATCACTGCGCCGTGTGATTCCAGCCCAGCAGGTCCTTGACGTGATTTCTGCTGATGTGACGGTCGAACCCATGTGCCGAATCACACCGAACGGTGATGGCTGTCACTGTAGAAACTAGCCGCTGCACCAGGCTTGGAGCGCGGGTACACAAAGCAAGCAAGAAGGTTCGAGGATTGGGACGATATGAATGAGAACCAGCGAAATGAGATCGGAGCGACCTCACTGAGATCGAACCCCGAATCTGAAACCGCCTCGGTCGAGATGAGTAAGATCCTCGAACAAGCGATTGAGAGCCTGCCTGGGGCGTACAGGGCAGTCGTGATGATGCGCGACGTGGAAGACATGTCGACCGCGGAAACTGCCGAGAGCCTCTCTCTTACCGCAGAGAACGTCAAGATTCGCCTACACCGCGCCCATGGGATGCTCCAAAAGGAGCTTTATGCAAACGCCAGGATTTCGGCGGCGGATGCATTTCCGTTTCATGCTCCCCGATGCGACCGTGTTGTGGCCAATGTCTTCGCCCGATTGGCAGCGCTCGAAACTTCACAAAGTCCCATCGGCAGTTGAAAGGGAGGACAAATTCTTGCCAGAAATGAAGGATCAAATTGCTGTCCTTCGGCATTGGCGAGCAAGTATTGGACGGGGGTTTAAAGCTCCTGACACAATTGGAGCCAGGGCAGCGTTTGAAGTTCCCGCCGCTTGATGTGCCTCGCCACGCTCTCGCAACCCAAGGATTCAAATTCGCGATCGGCTGAATCGAGGCGCTCTTCTTCCACGTTCTCGCCCACCAGACTCGGCCTGACCTTCGGCGATCACAGGTTTCGCTTTCCATTCTCGCGGTTAGGACAAACCGATCTCAAGGAATTACCCGATCCCTCTTTTTGGGTCCAGGGGTGATGATTTCCATGGAAGGCTCGTTGTTTTTGAGTGCCAGAGCGCCCCGCAGAAGGGAGGTCGGCAAATGCGAAGAAATGAGTTGATGAAATCGGACAAATTCAGCGAAATCGTGCTCGTCATCACTGGCGCGACAATGTTCCTATTCCTGTTACTGACAACGGTATTGGCGTTTCTAAGACACTAGCTGCTCCGCCATTTTTGTAGTTGTTGTTTCGCCGTGGTCCCGGCCATGGACTGGACGAGCACCTCCCATACTCCGTGGCAGTATTTGAGCTGCCGGATCGGGGAGACTGGTTTCCTATTTCCTTGGTCGCCCATGCTTTGGCGATTCGGACCGCGTCGTGCGCTAACAATGCACTCCATGCCCACGGCCCACAACCACGATGCAAATTGTTTCCGAGTAGAGGAGACCCGGTGAGCTGTAGGCTTCCTTTGGCTGTATCCGCTGTTTCCAGCTTCGTGCCCGTTTAAGTCCACCATGGCTCATCGGGGATCTCCCCCCTCACGGACCCCACCGTGCAGATTTCCCGCAGTGGGTTCTTCAGGCGTGACTCCCCGCTCCCGCCCGGGCATGTGTGATCCGAGGTAGTAGCAGCGGGTACTGACGTAGGATTTCTGCAAACCTCTCCCACGTCAGCTGCTTTCCACGTGTCCGGCGGCTCAGCCATTCCCGCCAGATGCAACCGACTCTCTGGTAGAACTGCCGAATAGCGCGGTAGTTCGTGCGTCGTCCGTAGTACTGGTAATGGCCGCGGAGCTTGGCGTTCAGGGTTTCCTGCTGCTCGTTCACAGCATCGTGCCGGTGCTGCTTGCACCATTCCCAGATTGCCTTCAGCCCTCTACCAAGCCGCTTGGCAATTGTCTTCACGTGCACTGTGAACTTCCCCTGCCGGCTGCGGGCGCATATGTGCACAAAGCCCAAGAAATTTAAGGTTGCAGGTTTCTTTCCCTGCTTCCTCGCGTTCTTGGCTGCATATCGCCCGAACTCGATCAGCCGCGTCTTCTCCGGGTGCAGGGTCAAACCGTATTTCTCGAACCGTCTCGGCAAGACCTCAAGCACCTTTTCCGCGTCCTCCTTGTGCTGGAAGCACAAGATGGCATCATCGGCAAAACGGATCTCGTAGCCTTCCCCTTTTAACCGGGGCTTCACTTCGTTCTCGAACCACAAAGCGGTAAAACCAAAAGCCCCTCTAGCAAGGAGGCAGGGCTGGATGCAAGCTACCAGTCTCGCGCCCTCGATGGGGACGGAGAAGAATTTTTTCTTGACATCCTCTTTAATAGGATCCTCTTTAATAGGATAGGATGAGTGAAATGGCGACGTTTCCCCACTGAGACGATTCCCTAACGAGCGAGGGTCAGATAACTTCCCGTTTGCCGGCCACGCATCCATTATGCGAGACTCGGTGCATTAGGCACACTGGATCACATTCAAAGGGGACGCATATGCTGCAGCGTGCGGCCAGAGTCAATGCTTCGGAAGAGACCATCAAAATAGGTCCGCTTGGGATTCGATTTCTCCTCAGCGGCGATGATTCCAATGGAAGCGTCTCGGTATTCGAGGTTCTCGTCCCGGTTGGGCAGAAGCTGGCGGCACCGGCCCACAAGAACGATGCCTACGAGGAGGTACTTTACGGTATCGAAGGCGTCCTCACCTGGACGGTTGACGGCACGCCCATCGAGGTTGGTCCCGGGCAGGCCCTGTGCATCCCCCGAGGCACGGTGCACCGCTTCGATAATCTCGGCAACGAGGATGTGAAACAGCTCGCTGTCTTATCCCCTGCGATCATGGGCCCCGCCTACTTCCGAGAAGCCGCCGAAGTAATCGCTGCCGCGGGTGGCGGTCCGCCTGATCGCGCGAAAATGATGGACGTCTTCCATCGTCATGGCATGACGCTGGCCGGGCCTCCACCTCTCAAGTAGCAGCCGACTGGTATTCGAAAGGGGGAGGGATCTGTCCCGGCATCAACCCTCGGTCAGTTTCGACGGAGAAATGTGTAATCGAGGATGGACGCAGCCAAGCCGACGGCTCTGCAGTCGCGTATTTCGTCGCGACGGAGAACCCGGCCTTGGCAGAGAACCGTGCGGTGCTTCTGGCCGGAAATCTCCTCCGGCATCTCAAAAACCATCTCAACCAGCGCGCACTCCGGTAAGTGCATCGGCCCATGGAAAAAAACGCCTGACTGGCTGAGGTTTTCGACGAGGCCCTCACGCCAGATTCCCCGGCCCTTTGCGCGGTAGCGGACCGGAGTCTGCAGACTCAGGCGCTGAGCACGAGGAAGATGTGGTTTCTTCAAATTCGAAGGCGGAATCGGTTTGGCGGGGGAGGTAGGCACGAGTCACCGCGCTTTCATACCCGGAAGACGTACCGCAGTTTTGATGCCAACTGGGATCACTGAAAACACACGATGATATTGAGAATCGCAGCGCGGCTGCCAAACAATCGGGTAAGATCCTGCAACTTGAGTGCAGACTACTGCACGCCTACC
This sequence comes from Terriglobia bacterium, assembly GCA_963803605.1. Taxonomy (GTDB): domain Bacteria; phylum Acidobacteriota; class Terriglobia; order Terriglobales; family Acidobacteriaceae; genus JAIQFF01. Next base: position 65,534 of record CAWDNG010000009.1, on the reverse strand, counting down.
GCCCGACGGACGTGCGGGAAGAGGCTCCTCGGCGTAAAGCGCAATGCCGTTCAGCCGGCTTGCATGCGGTTCAACAGCTCTCGACTCTGCTGTAGAAGCTCTCAGGCAAGCTTCGCTCGGATCGCGCCGCGGCGGAATAGCGCCCGTGCTTCCAGCGCGTACGCCGCGACCGCGCCAGTCTCTCATTTCACCTAGTACGACAATCCGCAGTCACGCCAGTTTTAGTTGTGTGCAGTGCTCCCGCGAAGCAGGTTTTTGGGCAAAGCCTCCCGTCCGTTAACTGCACCAGGCTCATATCACGGCGTACTCGAACCAAATTCATATTTCATAATTTTAGATTACCGGAAAGGGTTCGTTGGTGAGGCTCGATATCTGAATAACTTCCGACACTCGAGTCTTAAAAAGCCGTCGAAGACGGGAATGTACAGACCGCCCTTCTCGAGGACGAATTTGCACGAAATGAGACAGGCGCGCCATTTGAATTGCTCGGTACCGTGCTTCTTGCCGTAGGCGGTGATGTCTTCCTGGGAAACGCCAAACACCACGGCTCCGATCTTCGACCAGACGCAGGCACCTGCGCACATCGCACAAGGTTCGTGCGTGGAATACAAGACAAAATCCGGTAGATACCGGCCGTAGCCGGAGGAGACATATTTCAATGTTTCAAGCTCCACGTGCTTGATGGAGGAACCCGAAGTTTTTACCCGGTTGCCAGCCGATGCAATAACCACTTCCCGATTTCCAATGAGCTGCGTGATCACGGCACCGATGGCATAATCGCCTCGGTCGCGAGCGCGCTTTGCCTCCGCAATCGCAAGCTGCATGAATTTTGTCTTCGGTTTGTAGGTTGAAAGAATCATTGGCCTACCCCTCCCCCGTTAGCAGCCATTCCCAAGCTCCCGACTGATTCGAAGCACGATCTCCGCTCCGATCTCCACCTTGCCGCGTTCCATTGTGGAGTGATAGTCTCTGGCGAATGCCAATACGTTCGGCGAAATCCGCCTGAGTCATATCAAACTCATGCCGACGAACCCGGGGTCGATTGAAGCTCCGCCGCGTTGCTCGATTTCGTTGACTCCCGGAATTGCAGTTGTGCCTCCAGGGAATCCAGCCAAGCCGCAAAACCTGGACGACAGAACGGCTCAATACGGAGGAAGCGTAATCCCATCGCAAAAGCGTCATTCCAGGCCGCATCCGCTTTTGCTTCGAAGATTTGAGGGTTCGAGCTGGGCAGCTCGAACCGCACTGTAACCACTCCCTCGACCTGGGACGGACCAAAGCGAGTAAGGGCAAGCCCACCCTCGCTCACGTTCATGATCTTTCCAGCGAAGGCCTCACCCGTCTGGCACAACAACTGAATGGGTAGATCAACCTTGTGCCGAAAATATCTGCGGTGCTCGCGATTCATCCTGGGAATCGCGATGTCGAGAAGACTTTGCAGTTGCTTGTCCTGAACCGGCTTGGCGAGCACGAAGTCGGCTCCCGCTTCAATCGCCTGGCTCACCGAGGTCGTAACATTGACCACGGCGAAGACGACCGATAGCTTGTTGGAGCGACTGTTACGTATTTGAGCAAGCAGGTCGGTGGCTCGTTCCACACCATCGCAGTCAATGACCAAGCTATCGAGGTGCCGCCGAGCCGAGAGTTCGATTGCGCTCGCAGCATCTGCACGCATTTCCAGATCGACACTCGCTGCATTGAAGCCGGCGCGGATAACCTCCAGCAGCGTCATGTCGCTGGTCAGTAGCAGACAGGTAAGACCCATTCACTCAATTTATGCAAACGAACTGGATTCCCAAAGTGACGGAGGTGCACTGAATACTAGAAACGCTTCTGCTGTTGTGATGGCAGAGCCGCCCGGTGGGGCGGCTCTTTTGTGGAACTTGGGTGACTCGTGAGGCTTGCGGCTACATCTTCACGGTCAGGGGTTCGATGAGTTTGAAGCTCAGGGCGGACTCGGCGGGCAAGACAATCTCCTTCTCCCCGGTGTAGGCCGCTCCCGCGGTTCCCGCACCTGCACCCAATGCTGCGCCGATGAGTGCGCCTTTGCCACCGCCGGCAAGACCGCCAATGAGGGCTCCGCCGCCAGCGCCGCCGCCGATGAAGGTGGCGGTGCGTTTGCCTTTGCCCTGGAGGGAGCGGCTGACCGAACTTGTTTGGACGTCGTAGCTGTCTTTGTTTACCGTGACGGTCTCCAGGACAAGCCGGAGTACGGCACCACCCTTAAGGCGTCCCTGTGGTACGGCCTCGACGACTTTGCCGAGCACCTCAACCCCCTTGGGAAGCACTACTTTGCCGCCTGACTCAACTGGCGTCGTAATCGTTGCATTGAAATGGTCGCCGGTGTTGCTCGTCTTCGTCCCCACTGCGCTTGCGAGCCGCACGGTGATGACGGTACCTGGGGGGAGGGTTACTTCTTTGGGGCCAAACAAACTGGCTGATTTGCTGGAAGGAGCGCTCGAGTCTGAGCTTTCCTCGGCACTCTTGCTGGAGCAGCCCATCGAGATGGCGGCCCACAGAAATAGGAATAATGAAGCGAACATCACCAGATGCCGATGCACGGATACCTCCTGCTAAGGAATCTTGATCGTAGCTCGCCTGGCGTATTACGTTGAGGGAGGAAAGTTCAAAACGGGTAACGAAAGTAACCGCGCTGAAACCAGGATGGAGCGGGAGATCGCGGAGAGGACGATCCGCTCCGACCGGAGGGAGGGGTGATGGCGTACTACAAGGTTCGGATTGAAGTCTGGTGCGATTGGAATCCGGCGGAGAGCGACCTCGATGACATTGTCCAGAGTATGGGGGTGGGTGAAGCGATTTGTACCATGCGCGAGGTCATCGCCGCCGTAGATCGCCCCCATGATATCGAGGACGAAGAGGCCATGACCTTCTTCGGGGGATCAGAGGGCGATGCGGATGAGAGCCAGGGGTAATGTATACGGACGTCACGGCTGCGGCGTGAGATCGCTTTCTCCTTTGGCGGCACGATGAATCAGCCGGCCTTCTTTTTCGTCCAAGAGGCGAATGATTTCAGCCGTGAGATCTAACAGTTTTTTAGGGTCTTGTTCGACGGATGCTTGGCGGCAGAGTTCCATCCACTTCTCGCGATCTTTCATTTGGGTTCGCCCTCCTGTAAACGGACGCCTCGTCGCTGGTCACCGCATCCAAAAGCACGAGACGTGCCATCATTTTATTTTCTGCAACTTAGATCTTCGCGTAGGCGGCGCGTTAGGTATTTCCGGCAGGCAAACAGGAAAATCTGCGCTACAAGGAACGCTGTACTCTTGGCTTTATCTTTCTTGAGCCCTATCGCACGGGAAACTGCGTTTCGAGGAGGGGAATCCAATTCGGACATGACACACTTCTCCAAAGTCGAATGCAGTTCTCGAAATATCGAGAGGCGGTGCGGCTGCACCGCGGTAGGAGAATGCGCCGATTGTAGAGCCTCGGTTTGCTCCTCGTACGCAAAGGAATGCTGCGGACAGCTGTTATGCGGGATACTGCTGCGACTTTCACTGATTCATTCATGCGTGAAGGGTTCTCCGCCAACTGAGTTCCGACCTGTTCCAGTCGCATTTCGCCTGCGTCTCACCACTATGCGGTGTAGCCACTTCTTTCACCGGGTGGCATGGGCCAGGACGAGGAGCGCGGCCTTCGTCAGGGCACTTCGCTGCAAAGTCCCTGAACGTGGATGCCGAAAAGTCACGGGTGGGCCTGTGCATGCAAAAGGCCCCGGAGCGTCCGGGGCCTGCCTCACTTTCTGCCTGGGAGTGTGCACAATTAGGCGGTGGCAGTGAGGAATTTCTTGGTGGTGATCTCCACTTTCGCGCGGAACCAATCTTCCTCTGCGTGGCCGTCCTGGCGGCCTCTTTCCTCATAGAGTTCGTAGGCGCGTTCTCGGATCTGCTGCTCGAGTTCGAGCTCTTGTGGTTCGCCTGTTACGGTCGCCGGTTTTTTCTTCGGGGAATTTTCGTTCATGGGGAGACTCCTTTCGGCCAAACTACGCCCGGTGAAAGAAGGGAGTCAATTACCCAAGATTGGTGCAATGAAGATCGTACACTGCTGCGGTATGGCACTGCGGAGGGAACCTTGGGAACGGATACGCGCGGAGAGGGTATGCAGAAAATACGAATTGAGCAGCACACCTTCATGGGGACAGTATGCTTCGCCGGATGGCTCTTCACCATCCGCTTTCTCCACCTGACTTTTTGGAGCGGGGTTTTCGCGTTGGTGGTCTGGCCGTACTATCTGGGCGCGCACTTCAGTACGCTGGCGCATTGATCAGCCGGGTCCCTGGAAGGAAATGACATCCCACTTTCCGTCGCGCGCTGAGGTCTCGTGCCGCAGGATGTAGACGTTGTGATCGTCCGCGCGGACCTTGAAGAACACGTGTTCCGGACCGTACCACGGGTCGAGCATGTCCTCGACCATGTACTCATGTTCGTCCAGTCGGAAACGAACCGGCTGCTCATCCGCCGTTCGCCCCGAGCAGCAGTACACGTCCACTCTCATCCCATTCATCCTCGCCGAAGACGCGAAGTCGGATCCAAGGCGCTCCCCTGCCTCAGGATTAAAAAAGAGCTCGGGTTGCACGTCACTATGCGGTCAAGCGAGGAAAGGACTCTGAAACGTGATCATCCTTGTCATTGCTTTCGTTGGGCTCGTGCCCGCTCAGGCAGCGAGCGCATCTTCCAGGATCTATAAATAGTCCTGGCTCCTCACACTCTGCGCATTGGCTGTACACGACTATATTCGTGTCCATGGCGGACCTCCACAGGCTTGGAACTGCTTGCAAAGAGACTACGGGGCGTCGCCGCGCTCAAGCCCGCTTGGATTGCAGAGGTCGAGTGCTGATTCTCGACGACTCCCGGCCAGGTTTGTTTCTAGCGCACTACTTCCAAGAATTCAGTGATTGGGCGCACAGCGGTACGTGACGGGGCTGCGGGTGAGCCACCCTTCAATTTCTGACACACACTGAGGGTTAGTTTCCGGCAAAATCTACTACCTGAGAAGGGAAGGTTTGCCGTGAAGAGGAAGCGCTTTTCTGTGGAGCAGATCGTGGCCGTGCTGAAGCAGGCCGCGCGCCGGAGTTGCTCGGTTCGACAAGGGGAAATCTTGGCCGCGCCATGGTCCGGGTCCGGCGTGGGCGGTCGAGGGGGGATCTACGGCCCCGGTACCCTGTGAGAAAAAAGCATGCTCTCGGTCACGATGATCGACGACAACGCATCGCGATCGCACAGTCTGTTCTTGGCCCTTGGGTGCCAAGTGCTTATAGCGGTATGGGGGTCACGGAGACATTCAGACAAGAAGAGGCTAAATCTATCTCTAGCATTCTAAAGTGGATAAAAGTGCCAGCCCGGACGAGGATTCCGCGCTTTGCCGTTTGTTTTCAATGGTATAACCTACCATACCGCCAAAAATTTACGCGAGCAAGTCGATCGGGCCTGCTCCATTGGTCCGGGTCCGGCATGGGCGGTCGAGGGGAGACCCACGGCCCGGTACCATTAAGCCGGAAAAATCATTTTCTCCAGGATGCCGATTGTCGCGGTTTGGGATCTCGTTTCTAGCGGGAAAGGGGGGCCGGATGGGGGAAGCCCCTATCGTTGGGGGCTTCGAGCTTTAGCCTCAAAGGGTGGAGTTGAGCGACGGTTGTTACAACGGTGGGTCAGTTCCAAGCTATTGATAGCGCAGGGCTGGATTGCCGCACTCCAAGAAAAATCATCTGCCTCATTCTAAAGCCACTTGGAGCCGATGGTTCGCCCGAAGGACGCGGAGTTATGCCAATGGTATCAGTCACTTAGGGGCAGAGCCCGCAAGAAAAATACGCGAGGGGGTTAATTGATCAGTTTGGGTAATGGTTACGGACGGCGGAACCGCTTTTCTCAATTGTTCAACTTCTGCCTGAACTCTCGCCCAGTCTCTGGGCTTCCGTTTAATCGCGTAGGGTGTATCCGGATGACCAAAGAACTCGAGGAGCTCTGCCTTGATTTCCGGAGAAGCACCCCGGAAATCGTCCTTGGCTAATGCGTCCAGCCACTTTGCCTGCGTCTCATCATTGAGGTGATACATACCAGGTGCGGCTATCTGACCGGTGTCAAAATTGTCGTTGGGCAACTGCAGGCGGCCGATTCCTGCCTCGCTTAACAGCTGCCGGTATCGATCCAGTGTCGCGTTAAAGCTGGCCTCGAACATCCGCTCAGTTTCAGGCGTCGGCGTTTTCAGCTGCAATACCTTGAGAGGGCCGAATTTAGGAAGAAGACGAATCAGGAACGCAAGAAATCTCTCCCCCAGCGTGGGTCCGCGATAGTCGCGCCCCCAGTTTTTCTGGTAGCTGGCGCGAGACAGGTTGTAGAGAAACTTCTTCTTCGTGATGCCCGGCTGATCGTTCATGATCTCTTTTTTCTTCAGGCTCCAGGCAACGCGTGTCGCCTTGGGAAGCAGCTGGCTGACATCGTGACGGTAGGAACCGATCACCTCATCTTCGTTGGACAGAACGTCTTTCAGGTTCAGGCCGTACGTTTCCTGAAAGGCCTTTTCCAGCAGCGGGACCGAAACCCCAAAGCCGATGAAGTCGTGGTAGCTGTCCGGAGCATACCGCCCGTGCGCGACTTCCAGCACGTCGAATCCAAATTCCGTTTTTACGTGTGCCAGCTTGTCCTCTTCATAGGTAACCGAGTCACCATATTTCTTTTTCAACTTGGGATACAACAGTGGAACCGCCCGATTGGTCCCCAGCGGATGACCTTCGTTGTCCGCCGCGTAGTGTGCCAGAGCGCCCAGCGCAAACGCGTAGCCGTAAACGTCTGTGGCATCGCGGAGCAGCGCCAGGACAAAGTCTCCGCTGCGCACATAATGCGTCAGGTTGCTGAGGAAAAAACTTCCATGCGGGTAGTACCCCATGTCCTGGATGATGGCCCCGCCGTAGGCATAGCCGTGCGCCTCCTTGAGTTCCTCGGCGGTCGAACCCGGAAAACGCTTCAACAGCAGGGGCCGTATGTTGGTTTTCCACACGCTGTCAATGATGGCCTCGTGCGCGAGCACCGCGTAGGCCTCGGTTTCGCTGGGATAGCCCACCGCCAGTACCAGCGTCATGATGATGGCAAAGCTTCTCACTGAAACGGTCCCTTGCTGTGTTCCATTCCGGCTGTGTTGTTATGCTCCAGGAATGGATCGAGATCGTTTTAGATGCTGGCAGACCCGCGACCGGAGGTACTCGGCTAGTTTCACCGGGGCGGGCCAAAAAATCCGCCTTCCGGCACAGCCTGCCAACAACCCGGAACCAGCTGTACGCCTCCAAGCGGTCTCGAGTCGTAAATGTCGCAAGCGCTCTTACAAACGCCGAGGCACTCCCGATGGCTTAAACCGTCGGTGTTGTGCGGTTTGGGTCTGGGCCTCGCTCCCATATTCTTGGTATCGGTATTCCTCTGGCCCTTCCGGCTGGATGCCGTCACCAAGGAGTTGGCCGACGAGAGTGACAGCAAGGTTACTGTAGCCTCGTTTCATGCGACCTACTTTCCTATTCCAGGCTGCGTACTGGAACGCATGGTTTTCCAACATAACCTGAAAAGCGGCGCTCCGCCGTTGATCACGATTAGGCGAATGACCATCCGGGGCAGCCTTGCAGGCATTTTCGCCAAGCATGTAAAGCTGGTCCTGGTGGAGGGCATGCAGATTCGGGTTCCTCCTCTGGGAAGCGAGCATTTCGAGACACCCCCTAGATCGTCGGTGGTCATCGATACTTTGGTGGCCGATGGCGCCATTCTGGAGGTGGCATCGCGCCAACCCGGCACACTACCGCTCCAGTTTGCCTTCCGCAGATTCAACATCAGCCACGTCGGCGGCTCCGGGCCTGCGTCGTTCAACGCCACGCTTTCAAATCCCGAACCGCCGCGCGAAATCACCACCACTGGCAAATTCGGTCCCTGGAACGCGGCTGACGTAGGCCAGACCGCTGTATCTGGAGAATATCGGTTTGAAAACGCGGACCTCGGCGCCTTTCCGGGGATTAGCGGAATCCTGGCTTCTTCGGGAAAATATGCCGGTACCTTGGGACGACTTCAGGTCGAAGGAGACACCGACGTTCCACTTTTCGCGGTAAAGCGGAGTTCGCATCACACCCGGCTCGAAACTCAGTTCCAGGCCGTGGTGAATGCTGAAAACGGAGATCTTTTCTTACAGAACCTGAGTGCTAATTTTGGCCAGACAACTATCTCGGGCCAAGGCAGCGTCGTGGGCGAAGCTGGCCATGCGGGCAAGACCGTGAAGCTCACGATGGTTAGCAAAGACGGGAGAATTCAGGATCTTTTGTTACTCTTCGTCAAGTCGCCGCGGGCGCCGATGTCCGGTATCGTCGGCTTCCAGGCAAAAATCTTCTTGCCGCCGGATGCAAGACCATTCCTGAAGAGAGTGGCGTTGCAGGGGGACTTCGGGATCGATTCTGGAAGATTCACCAATTTCGTGCAACAGGGAGTTAACACCCTTAGCTGGGGCGCCCGGGAAGATAAAAATCAGAAGGCGGAACACGAAGACACCGATCGCCGGAACGTGCTTTCCGACTTGAAAGGTCACGTTCTCCTGAAGCATGGCATTGCCACATTCTTAAATCTTTCCTTCGGTGTTCCCGGCGCCGTGGCGCGAATGCAGGGAAGCTACAATCTGATCACTGAGAAAATCGACCTTCACGGAACGTTGAGAACCCAGGACGAAGTTTCCGGGACCACCCACGGAATTAAATCGCTGATGCTGAAGGTGCTGGATCCATTTTTCCGGCATAAACCGCGCGGCTACATGGCTCCCGTAAAGATCACTGGCACCTATGACCATCCTGCCTTCGGATTGGACCTGGGCGGTCAAGGAAATGGCCATCAGACTGCGAACGTGCATCCGCGCGGACTTTCGCGCCATGCTCGGCAATAATTCGATTTGGCAAGACTCGCTCGGCCTACCTTCAGTCAGAAAGTGACATCAAAGGCCCGCTATGACCAAGCTAGCTCGCCTTCTCGTGGTGCTCATTGTTGCTGTGGCCTTGGCACCCAAATGGGCAAATTCGCAGATTATGGACACCGCCCGGCTTCCGGACTGTCCGTCCCATAGAAAAGCATACGAAGACGGCTCGGACTCCCCATCACACCGGAGAGTATCCTGGGGCAGCCTGCCAAAGGCTTTCCTTCAGGATCAAAAAGGCATCTGGCTGTTGTTCCCCGCACAACTAGCACACGGCCACTATTGGCTCCCCACACTTGCCATCGCTGGAGGGACCGCCGGCCTGATCGTTGCCGATCCTCACGTGATGTCTTATTTTCGTACCCACGCCCGAAATCTGGATGATGTGAATGACACATTCGATGCCCCAATTACCACTGCCGAGGTCATCCTCTTGCCGGGTTCGTTGCTGATTGCCGGCTATGCCCGGCATGACTCGTATCAGGTCGATACTGCATTGCTTGCGGGAGAAGCTTATGCCGACAGCGCGATCGTCGATCTCGCGATCAAGGCCATCACCCGCAGAAAACGTCCTTCCGACGTACCGCCCGAAGCTCCCTTTAATGACACTTTCTTCAGCGGCGGGAAATCGCCCTTCAAGGGAAGCAGTTTTCCATCCGGACACGCCGCCGGCGCTTTTGCTGTGGCGACTGTAGTCGCGACGCGATACCACACCCACCGCTGGGTTCCCTGGGCCGTGTACGGCTTTGCCACCGTAGTCAGCCTTTCCCGGATCACCAGTGAGTCGCATTTCCCCTCCGATGTATTTCTTGGCGCCGCCCTAGGCTATACCATCACCCGCTATCAGGTTCTGCACCCTCGCTAACCCATGCCGTTCCCTGCTGCTCCTACAGTGAGTTCTGTATTCGCGGCTCATGCGGACAGCCTAATCGCAGTAGCCCCCATCCAAGATCGGGGCAAGAACGTTCATGGAAGGGGGAAGAAACGTCGATTCCGAGGAGAACTCAAATGAAAATCAGCAAACTGTTTCTGTGCATCATTCTCGCCTGTTTTGGCACGTCGCTGGGATTGGCCAAAGACAAGGCAGACGTTCGCGACATCGCGGGTTGCCTGGCTAACGGCGACAATGCCAAGGAATTCCTGCTGACCGGGACCGATGGTAGCACCTGGGAGGTACGGAGCACGAAAGTCAATCTTGCTTCCCATGTCGGCCAGAAGGTTAGTGTCACCGGCGTCGTCTCCAATGCAACCGCCCACAACATGAAGGAAGACGCGAAAGATGCCGCCCATGACATGGGGATGAACAAAACCAACGAAGAGCACGGACACTTGACAGTCACCAATGTCAAGATGATCAGCCAGTCCTGCAATTAGCCTGGTTGATCGCAAGCGAGGGCCGGAGGGATCCGGCCCTCGTGTCGAACTCAGGGTGTTCGTCGATGACCTTGCAGACCTCACCGAACGCCTGCTCATAGTTCAACACGGGCACCTGGTAGATCTTCTTCCCGTCAATCGTCATGTCGGCTTTGAGGTCGCGATGTTTGTAGCGGCGCGGGCAGGACAGGTACTGGCTGATCTGGGTATAGCTGTAGGTCATGAGGACGCCTCCGACCCGCGAGAATTAGTCTCATTGAAGACGGATAGCTCCTCCCAGCGGGCCGCCGGCGCAAAGCCGTCGAAGTTGAGCATCGCGATGCCGTGTACTGTGACTTCACTGACCTTGACCACGCCCCACAGGTCGATCAGGGCTTTGTCGTCGATCTCGTTCTTTCCCAGCAACCCGACGTCATAGCCGAAGTCGCGCAGGAACCAGCTCAGCTCCACATGGCTCTGGGAGTGCAGTAGTGCCGGCCGATCATGAAGCAACCGTTGCGGAGTGACTCGAATAGCGTCTCATGCCGCACCTTCCTTGTTCGCGGGATAGCTGTTGAGCTGGCAGAGCAGGGCATTGCGGTCTTTCTCGGCCCAGTCGGCCAGGTGAGCGACGAAGGCCTCGACCTGTTCCCGGGTGGCTTCGCGGAGGCTCTTGGTGCCGCAGAAATCGACCGCGTGCGACTTGACCAGGTTGGCATCGAGTTGGTGTCATCGCAGTTCGCACGTCCGACCGAACAGCATGGCCGCCCGGGTGTCCTTCTCTTTCCAGCCATCGAGGTAGCGAGGCAGCGATCTGCACTATTCCGAGAGGGATAGCTGGGACCGCATGCTGCAATCGGGGGTGCAGCTGCTTGACCGATTCGCTCAAGACGATCGGTTGCGCATCCGTCAGCCTCGGCGTAACTTGCAGCTGAAGTTCACCAAGCCTTTGGCTGCCCGAATGATTTCGTGGCCTTCGTCGATGCTGTGGGAGAGTTCGACGGTGTCCGCTGCTTGCTGGGGTGGAAAACCTCAGCCAGCCGTTATTCCCAGGAACCCGACAGGACTGTTCGCCCTCGATCCGCAGCTGGTTTGCTACTTCTGGGTCACCGGCATCGCAGACATGAGAGTAACAAGCAGATTGCCGATCAACTCGGCCGCAGCGAGCACACGGTCAAGAACTATCTGTTTCACGTCTTTGAAAAACTCGGAGTGTCGAATCGGTTTGAACTCCTCTTCTTGCTGTTCAAGGAATGCAAAGGTTCGACCCCAGACCGGGCCGCGGTACCCCTGGCGACTGAACAAGGGTATCCCATCGAAACCTACTTGACTGCGGCCGAAGAAGGCTCCGTAGCGGCCCAGTTCGTGGTCGGGTTGGCGCATTTAGAAGGATATTGTGTCGAAAAGAGCGGTCTTTCGGCCTATTACTGGTTAAGGCTCGCGGAAACCAGTTCCCATGAGCTCGGCCAACGGAGCCGGGTTCTGGTCGAGCGGCTCCGCAGCGCGGTGCAGGCGCACGAAATTGAGGATGTGGAACATCGCATTTCGATCGCAGTAAAAAACAATAAACTGCTCCAGAGCCAACGCCCCGACGAATTTATCAAGAGGAATGTGGCTTCTCCCCACTAAGGATGGCAATTTAGGGATCGAGCGAATCTGCCGATCCGTACCTGGTGACATCTGGAACTCCAGGAGCGACCGTTGCGGACGGCGCTCTGACTCGGGTGGGCATCAGGGGGTGTGCCCCGGGGTGCTCCTGTCTCCCAGGAATTTCTTTGATTTGCAGTCTCAGTACTCCTCGCTCTGACGGCTGGAACTGCTAACAGCCTGAAGTGTAAGTAACGATTTTCCTCTTCGTCCATCATGGCAAAGTGTGCGGCAGGGCCTCCGAATGCAGTCGTTCCAAGCCTCAGGAATAGAACTGCAAGGTCCCGCAGCGCAGTCCTGCCGTCGGCATGAGCAGCGTCCGACATTTCAGCATTTTAGCTAGCCCTTGGAACTTCGGAATCGTGCATCAAACGAAAGCCATCCGCTGCCGACTGCGATTAGAAACACTAGACCCAGAAACATGCAGAAGTCGGTTCGAGCTTCATGCATCGCGCCCCAGAACCCCGTCTTCGACAGCATAGGGACCTTCGTTGTCGCAATTGCGACGGAGATGTCGATCAAGAGGGGGATCGCAGCAAGTCGAGTAAGAAGACCGACAATAAGCAGCAATCCGCAAACAATCTCGACCACACCAACAAAAGGCGCAGAGAAGTAGGGAGCCGGAATTCCGATCTTCTCAAAGCGGCCCACGCCGAGAGCGGCAGGATACAGAAACTTCTGAATGCCCTCGGACAAGAACACCCATCCGACCATGACTCTCACTAAGAACACGGAACCGGGGGCGGTTTCATCAAATAACCAGTTGCTGAATGACATAGAAGTTCCTCTGCGAAACTAAGCGTTATAGCTGGAACCCGCGTCGTCGACCAGAAAACATGGCCGAGTCCCAATCTTGCAAAACGATCGCGCGAGTTCTCTGCTCCGTAGTAAGTCATGACTGACTACTCCCTCCTGAGTCATTTCAAGACTAGTTTATCGCGCAACCGATCATGCCAGTGCTGGGCTTAAGAAACCAAGACCCTATCCTTGAGGAATTGGTCAAATGTTGAAATACCGCCAACAATCCAGCCTGTGGTGGCACCCTATCGGGAACGCTTCCAACCCCACTGACCGATTAAGTAATCGGGAAGCGAGTTTTGGGTCAGAGAATCGAACAAGACTGGTTAGAGGTCTCCAGGATTATGCCGCGCCGGTGAGGTCCGAATTTACGGAGATGTTCCAGGCTTTGAGCAGCCATTCTGGGATGTAGTGTTGATTCTTGTTTTCTTCGCACCATTTGCGCAGGCGAGATGATGCGACGTACTCTTCGGGCGCCAGGTGTAGGTGTCTCACTTGCAGTTCGAATTCGGTGCAGAGGACTGAAGCGGGCGGCATAGCCCGCCCCCAGTTGGGATTGCCGCGTTTGTTAGGCATGAAGGTGCACCCGACCCTCCAGATAATACTCCGCCGAAAATCGAAGGGGCGATCTATATCCGCGGGATGCCGGGCGGATGTCGCGGCGGGGCACTACTCACGAGCTTGCGGCTTTGGGAGTCTACCCCGTCGATTGCGCCGGTAAGCAGCTCGGGCATCGCCACTTTCTCGCGACCCAGACTCCGTAAACTGCGGAAACCGAGCACCCCACAACAAAACCGCGGGATGAACCCCCTGCACCGAGGAATCCGCCGGTTCAGTCCGCTTGCATCTGTTTCAAGAGTCTCGACTCTGCTGGAGTAGTTCCCGCACAAGCTTTTCCTGCACTCGCGCGCGTCGAGATCAGGCTGCTCGCGATCGTGCCTGCCCGGCTCCGATTTGAATGCGCATGGATGCCCAGAGAGTGCTTTCTCGGTATTGTGTGCATCTCATCTGCTTGAAAACATAACGACTTCTTGGGTTCGTTTTGCAAATTATAGGTCTGATCCACAAGGCCGTACACCCGAAACTCTAACGTTGAAGTTCGAGTCGCCGGGATGGAGCGAGCTCTGCACCCAGCTTCCGACTCAGCCGTCCCTTCGCCTAAGAGGCTAGCAGTTGTTTCCAAATGTCGCTGAGCTCGTCCTTCGTCTGAAGTTCTCTCCGCCGGTTCACCCGCAGCTTCGAGAACACGTTCGAGAGATGGAACTTTACAGTACTCTCCTGAATGTTCAAGACTGCCCCAATCTCCTTGTTTGAAAGCCGGCGCTTTACCAGTTCGAGGATCTGACTCTCCCGCTTGGTCATACCTTGCCCGGGGGGCGGCGCGTTGACGTTGTTCAATGACGCGATGGAGCGTCGCGCATACGCCTCCAACACGCTGGAGGAGAAACACAGTTCTCCTTGTGATATGCGATCGATGGCTTGGGACAGCTTATCAATCTGCGTATACGACACGAACCCGTGAACTCCGAGTGCGAGGAGGCCGACAGTCTGCTCCAGGGTTTGTTCCTCGTCCAGGATTACAAACCTTGCATTTGGGTGCCTCTCTCTCAAGACATCCAGACACTCGCGCAGTGATAGATCAATTCCTTTGCGATCCACGATGAAAACCTGAGCCACGCGCTCCGAGGGCTTGTGCGCGATCAGATCCTCAAGCGTGACGGCATGGAGAGTCGTTTGTTTGGCAAGTATCTCGAGCAGATAGCGGGCTGCAAGGTGATTCTGCTCAACCACACAGATTCGGGGCGATCCCTCGGTCGTTGTTGTGGCGCCGCCGACCGCGTGTTTCTGCCTGGGAGATGCCTTTGATCGCACCACCCGAAGAATCATCTTTCCCCTCCGTTATTGGTGGTCGTTGGCGGTTTAGAGAAGCCGCGGCACTGATGGCTTAGTGTCTGAAGACGGAGCTGTAGGCGACTTCCTCGCAGAACTCGCCGGGCGCAGGCGTAGATTACCGCAACCGCCAAACCCATTCAGGGTTACTAAAGTTCATCCGCTGATATGGAAACAGGACATGCTCCGACCCCGCACTTGTGGGGATGGGATCCCGTACTGACGGTCTAGGTTGCGATTCCATCGACTGTCTAGGCAAGTCTCGGCGGCTTGATCAGGTCTCCCTCCGCATTCTCGCGGGTTGCCAACGATGTCACCTCGTTGCATTCTTTTGGCCCCTGGCCAAACACAGTTACGGCCGCCAGGTTTGCGTCATCTGGCTGGTCAAAGTTTATTCGCCGAAACGAACTACTACGCTCCATAAGTGGTGCACCTAAATGAACGGCCCGGAACGTCGTCTAACTCAACGGAAGACCGTGGAAAGATTCGCCTACATCAATATTGAGCCCAGTAACGGCGGCAGTGTCGTGAATGTTTCTGAAGGTGGTCTTTGCTTTCATTCCATTGCTCCCATTCAGCGAAGTGAGACAATCCGTTTCTGGTTCCGAGAGCATGATCGTCGAATCGAGGTCCAAGGCCACCTGGTATGGACGGATAAGGGGCAGAAGACCGCCGGATTGCGATTTACGAATCTGCCCGAAGAAGGCTGCGAACCAATGCGCAGGTGGACAAGCCTCCCTACGCCAGTCGCCTCTGAACTGTCGCCGTTTTCGACCCTTCTCCGGCACGCACCCCCTGCGCTTGAGATCAGCCGACCCGAGGCAAAATCCGCTTCCAACGGTTCTGAAGCGCCAGCGTTGGTTTCGGGAGATGCGAAGGCACAGCCGCCATTCACCGCCTTCTCTGGAGGTTTGGCTACTGGACTTCTTCTTTCCGCCCTCCTAGCCGCGCCATTCTTGCTTCGAAGCTACAAGCGTCAGCTCGGTGAGTCGTTGATCCAGTGGGGGGAACGATTCGCGGCAAGGCCGCATTCGCAGGCGCAAAGCCCGCCGGCGCCGCCACCGGTGTCGCAGCTGGAGCAGGCCATAGTTTCAGCGCCAAAGGAAGAATCACCGGCACCGCAGAAAATGGTGGTGACCTCGCGAGTGGTGCTACTAGCAGCGACGTCGCTTAAGAGGTTACCGTCCGACAAGCTCTCACCGGAGCAGGTGAAAAAGACCGCTAAACCTCAACCAGCACAGATTGCGCCCGAAACGCCGACTCCCGCGACATCGACTCCGACTGCTTCTGTTGCGCCGAAGCCTTCCGGGGCGGTTGCCGCGGCGGCGATTGCGACAACAGCTTCGAAGACTCCGTTGCCAGCTCCTCCGGTCGCGGCTGGCTCCGACGTCATTCCCACTAAACCCGCACCGCTTCCTCCACTCGAACCAGCAGACCGTAACCATAATATTCAGAAAGCGAGTGCAGAGAATTCAAACGCAGGTTCGCAGCTGTACTTCGAAGTGGGCAAATTCAAGAACCCAGTGTTGGCCTATCGGGCGAACGACAACCTGGCGCGCCTCGGGTTCCGCGCGACGGTCGTTGAGAAAGGCCTTCTTTGGACGAATTCCTACCATGTCCTCGTGGGACCCTACGCTGATGACAAGGCCGAGGCAATACGTAAGAAACTGACGTCCAGCGGTTTCAAGCCCCAAGTTTTTGAAAGGGGGTCGCGAAACTTAACTATTTACGGGGGGTGCGACGCTATGGGCCGGCTGTTGCGCTCTGCTAAGGCGCCAAGAGGCCTGCAGATGCAGCTGGAAGACTGCGCCATCACTTGGGAAACGTACAGCACCTTTGCGATGGTTAAATTTGCGCAAGAAAATAGCATCGTTGCCACAGCGGACGGGAAGTGGGTGAAACGCGGGATCAGATATGACCGTGATGCCTTTGTGTACCGAAACAATGATGACGGCTCACAGACTCTGATTGAGATTCAATTTGCGGGCATGAACCATGCTCTTGTGTTTAACAAGTCCTGATCGATAACTTCGGGGAGTACAGTTGCGGTCCCGAATCCACATTCTGCGCAAGGTCAGTGTAAGGAACTGCTTTGCCAGGCCCGACCCCGTTACCTTTGCCCACAGCCTTCGTGGTGAAGAACGGTTCGAAAATGCGCGCCTGCGTTCCATACATCGGAAACTTTAGGTCAAAACGGGGCGAAATACACGTGAACGCGAGGGCTTATCCTTCGCCGCGCAAGGATGATGCACTCGCGTCATTCGATAGCGGGAGGGATCTGCTGTCCCGGTATCAACCCTCGGTCAGGTTCGACGGAGAAATGTGTAATCGAGGATAGACGCAGCCAAGCCGACGGCTCCGCAGTCGCGTACTTTGTCGCGACGGAGAACCCGGCCTTGGCAGAGAACCGTGCGGTGCTTCTGGCCGGAAATCTCCTGCGGCATCTCAAAAACCATCTCAACCAGCGCGCACTCCGGTAAATGCATCGGCCCATGGAAAAAAACGCCCGACTGGCTGAGGTTTTCGACGATGCCTTCACGCCAGAGTCCCAGGCCCTTTGCGCGGTAGCGAACCGGAGTCTGCAGACTCAGGCGCTGAGCACGAGGAAGATGTGGTTTCTTCAAATTCGAAGGCGGATTCGGTTTGGCGGGGGAGGTAGGCACGAGTCACCGCGCTTTCATACCCGGAAGACGTACCGCAATTTTGATACCAACTGGGATCGCTGAAACACACGGTGATATTGAGAATCGCAGCGCGGCTGCCAAACAATCGGGTAAGATCCTGCAACTTGAGTGCAGACTACTGCACGCCTACCGCCCGACGGACGTTTCGGGAAAAGGCTCCTCGGCGTAAAGAGCAATGCCGTTCAGCCGGCTTGCACGCGGTTCAACACTTCTCCCAGCACATCCTGACAGTGCGCGACAGCATCGAAGCTAATGACTGGAACCAGCTTTACAAAAACAAAATGCGATCCTCTTATAAGCAGGTTGCAAGGATTCAATCGCTGTTGCTGTCCTCCATCTTTGCCTTGGGGGCAGGGGCGGGGTGTGGTCTTTCGTCTGCTAGCGGCCCAAGCCCAACAGGGCCGCCGCCCTCTTCCTCCGGTTCGGTTCCGCAGTTTGGCCATGTGGTTATGGTGGTCGAGGAAAACCACAGTTATTCCGAAGTGATCGGAAATTCGGCCATGCCTTATCTAAACAGTTTGGCTTTGCGGTACGGCTTGGCCACCCAGTACTTCGCCAACACGCATCCCTCGATCGGAAACTACTTCATGCTTACGACTGGGCAACTGGTTACCAACGATGATGGGTTTACCGGTACGGTTGGCGTGGACAATATCGTTCGCGATCTTATCGCTGCCGGCAAAACCTGGAAGTCATATGCCGAGAGCATCCCTTCGCCAGGCTACACGGGGGGTGATTCGTATCCATACGCGAAGCGTCATAACCCCTTTTCTTACTTTACCGACGTCGTAAACAGCAGCGCCCAGGTGAACAATCTCGTTTCGTTGTCTCAGTTCAATTCGGATCTGGTCAATGACCAGTTGCCTACCTTTTCCTACCTGTTGCCGAACCTTCTGAACGACGCCCACGATGGATCGCTCCAGTTAGCCGACGCCTGGCTGCAGCAAAACATCGCGCCGCTCATCTCCAGCCCAACATTTCAGAAGGATGGTTTGCTGATCGTTGTGTTCGATGAGTCGGAGACCAGTGATTCGGCCCATGGCGGAGGCCATATTGCAGATTTCATCATCAGTCCGAAGGCAAAACAGGGTCATCAGTCAACAGCCTTATACCAGCACCAAAGCACTCTGCGGCTGATTCTCCACGGGCTGGGAATACAGACCTACCCGGCCGCCGCGAGCACTGCTCCCGAAATGAGCGAGTTTTTCTAAGGGCAAACTCCCGGAGTAGCCTCCTCTCGGACTACCTGACGGTCAGGTGGCCGTCGTAATCAGATGGGATGAGAATGCCGGTCTCCGGCGGGATGCGATAAGCTCCCAAGTTATCGACGCGCTCGAGGCGCAAGGAGATAAAGGAGACCAGCAATGAAGAAGATTAGCACTGTAACGACAAAGAAGGTCGAAAAAAATGCAAGTCAGAAACTTACGATCGGGCTGGATCTGGGAGACCGGTCGAGTTGGTACTGCGTTCTGGATGAAGCGGGAGAAGTCGTTCTGGAACAGAAAGTGGCGACCACACCGAAGGCCATGAAGGAAGTTTTCGGAGGGATGCCGCGCAGCCGGTTGGCATTGGAAACGGGGACGCACTCCCCCTGGGTAAGCCGGGTGTTGAGTGAACTGGGGCATGAAGTGATCGTGGCGCATGCGCGCAACGTGCGCTTGATCGGAGAGAGTCGGAAGAAAGATGATCGACTGGATGCCCGAACGCTGGCCCGACTGGTGCGGATTGATCCGCAGTTGCTGGCGCCGGTGAAGCATCGCAGTGCGCAGGCACAAGCGGATTTAATGGCGATCCGGGCGCGAGCGGGTCTGGTACGAGCGCGGACGTCGTTGATCAATACGGCGCGGGGGCTAACAAAGTCGTACGGCGAGCGGTTGCGCGGCTGTAATCCGCGAAACATGAACGCGGCGAAAGCGCAGGAACTGAGTCCGGAACTGCAAGCGGCCTTGGCACCGCTGTTGGGAGAAATCGAGTCTCTGAGCGAACGGATTGGTGAATATAACGAGCGCATCGAGGAGATCGCGAAGCAGGGTTACCCGGAGGTGGCTCGCCTGAAACAGGTGAAGGGAGTGGGAACGCTGATCGCGTTGACCTATGTGCTGACGCTGGAAGATGCGCATCGTTTTGGCAAGAGCCGGGATGTAGGTTGCTATGTCGGGTTACAACCGGGACGGAGGAACTCGGGGCAGAGCGAACCACAATTGCACATTAGTAAGGAGGGAGATCCGTATCTACGAACGCTGCTGGTCCAGGGGGCGCACCATATTCTGGGACCGTTTGGAGCCGACAGCGATCTACGACGGTGGGGACTCAAACTGGCGGAGAGAGGAGGAAAGAATGGGAAGAAACGAGCGGTGATCGCGGTGGCGCGAAAGCTGGCGGTGCTGTTGCATCGGCTGTGGGTCGGTGGAGAAGCTTACGAACCACTGCGCAACCAGCGAGAAGTCGCGTTGCCGGCCGCGGCGTAGTTTCGATCCAAGGACTGAGAAAACACAAGGCAAGAAGCCCAAAGTTTAAGCGCCGAGTTCCGGTGACTGCGTCAAACGCCTGGCCCAGACTTCCATCGTCGAGATGGAACCAGAGGTCGATAATCAGGTGGCAGCACCGGCTGAAACGAGAACACCCAACTTGCACCGAGCGAAGGAAACGCTCATCGAGAGTGCGGATGGAAGGGTGGCGACAGTAGTAGCGCGAAAAAGACTTTGGGGGAACAGTGTTGGATCGGACAAGTGCATAGCGCACGTCGGTCCACCTTCCTTCCTAGCGGAATGGTGGCCGAGCGGTCCTCGCCGTCAAGGGTTCGCTGCGCCGCACAAAACGCGCCCTTGACCGCTCCGGGCCGCTCTGCAAGATGCTCCGCTAGGAAGGAAGGTGGACTTGAGGAAAGGCAACAACAAAAACAACATCAAAATCGCAAACTCCCTCTTGACTTAGACGGCATTCTCATGGAAGGGTTTACAGCTTGACCGCTTTTCGCGCAATCTTTTTTCTTCGTTCAGCGGTTATTCGGACAGGCAATCATAAATCGGTTCTTGTCTGGAACTCTGCTCCAGGTGAGCTCGGGTGCCCGATTTAGCTCTGGTTCATTTTTTGGGCTTTATTACCCTTGCCAATGCCTGTACGTTCCCACCATGATCGTCGCCGATTGAGATCACTTCCCCGTCGGCGGATTTCCGAAATCGTCAACGAGGAGAGAAGAAGATGCTAAGAAATCTCTGTTTTTATGCCGTTTTGATAACGACCTCGGCGTTTGCGCGCGCGGGCGATGTGCCGCGATGTGGTGGCCGCGAATCAGAACATCTTCCACCAACGAGCAATGGGGTGGTGTTCTGGAACGCAGTGGCGGACAACAGCATCGCCGGGGTGGGCGGCAAGTCGCCACAGCAGGGCTCGGTTGAGAGTGCAATCGTTCAGATTGCAGTGTACGACGCAGTGAACGCGATTTGCGGCTATCCATTCACCGCGTATGCGGTCAAGCCAGACGTGCAGGTTCCAGCGCTGCCGGAGGCAGCGGTAGCAGCGGCAGCTCACGACGTGTTAGTAGCCTTGTATCCGGCCCAAGCGGCCATGCTCGATCAGCAGTATGCCGATTATCTAGGTGCCATACCAGGACACCACGAAGGAAAACTCAACGGCATCGCTGTGGGGCAGCAGACGGCGGCCGGTATCCTTGCGCTTCGAGCCAATGATGGCCGGAACGCCGGGCCTGGGTGGACTCCCCCTGCCCCAGGGCCTGGCGTCTGGCAGCCGACACCACCAGGCTTCCTTCCAGCGGCCACCCCATGGATTCGTTTCGCGACCCCCTGGACGATGACAAGTCCGTCGCAATTTCGGGTCCCATCACCGCCGGCGATTGACAGCGCCACATGGGTGCAGGACTACAACGAAACCAAAGATTATGGTGGTGCCGTAAGCAGCGTACGTACCCCGGAACAGACCGACCTGGGAGTGTTCGTCGGAGGGCCGGGCGTGCATCCGATGCTGCAATGGCATGGAACCTGGCGCGCGATTGCGGTCGATCAGGAGCTCTCGGTTCTCGGTGCGGCGCGCCTATTCGCAATGCTCTCCACCGTCGCGTCGGACGCACTCATCGGCTGTTGGGATTCCAAGTTCGAATACGCTTTCTGGCGTCCCGTTACCGCCATCCGCGCTGGTGGCGGGAATCCGTACTTGGCGGCGGATCCCACTTGGATTGGGCTCGTGATTACGCCCAACCATCCCGAATATCCAGCCGCGCACGGCTGCTTTAGCGGCTCGGTGGTCGAGGTATTAAAGGCCTATTTCCACACCGACCATCTTCATTTCACCATGAGCAGCCCGGCGCCAGGCCTACTCCAGCCGGTCCGCTCGTACGAACGTTTCAGCCAAGTTCTCACAGACATCCTCGACGCCCGCGTCTACGGTGGAATGCATTATCGCAATTCAACTGTTGTCGGCGCGGAGCTGGGGCGAAAGGTCGCGCAGCAGGCCATCGAACATTTTTTTCGACCTTGCGGAGACCAAAAAATGCGGTTCAAAAATTGAACTTGCGCGAATACAAGAATGAGGCCATGCTTTACGCCATGAATGGATATGGCCAATTTTGTCCCGTGGCGCTGGCCGCGGAAGTTTTCGCCGAGCGTTGGACTCCTCTTATTCTGAGGGAACTCCTGTCCGGTGCCCGGCACTTCGCTGACATTCATAGAGGTGTGCCTCGGATATCCCGCAATTTGCTGTGCCAGCGCCTCGAGTCATTGGCGCACAGCGGGATTATTGACCGAAAACCGACCGCAAACGGGCGAGGTTTCGAATATCACCTCACGAGTGCTGGCAGGGAGTTCGGTCCTGTAATCGAGTCCTTGGGAGCGTGGGGGTACAAGTGGTCAACTCGCGATCTCCGTGACGAGCACCTCGATCCTGACTTCCTCATATGGGTGCTGCACCGGTTAATGCGGAAGGAAAATTTGCCAGATCATCGGATCGTAGTTTTTTTTCAATTTCGGGAGAAACCGAAGCGGCGTTACTGGCTCGTCCTCAACCGGCCAGAGGTTGACGTGTGCCTCTTCGATCCGGGATTCGGGATCGATCTTGAAGTTGTTGCCAATCTCAGGGCCCTTGCAGATATCTGTCTCGGCCACCTCGCGGTCCGTGATGCCACGGCCCGAGGCACGTTGACCGTCCTCGGTGCCAGAGACCTTTGCAGACAATTCCCTACTTGGCTCGGTACTGCTCACTACGCTTCCGCAGCGGCCTAGGATGTCCCAAAGCTTCCCAAGGAGTTTCTTTGCGCAGTCAATGCAACAATATTGGGCCATTTCTTCGCTGGTATGGACGGCGTCTGTGTTGTAGGTAAATGAGGCTTCATGTTCCCTACACACAGAACACGTCGGAGGAGGCCCAGTCCGAATAGAAAGAACTGAGAAGAAAAGGACCATGCGCCGCACCCACTTTCCACCCCAAAGCGCGGAGCCAAGCGAAAGAGACTACCTAACATTAGATGCTCAGACATAAGTTATTGCAATGTCACATAACTCTCGAAGACGTACCCGGGTCACGCGACGGTGACGGCCCTCGCTATTGACGAGGGCCGAGTTCAATCCCGAGACCGCGCACCAGCACCGTGCCCGCTCGCAGGTTGGAGTTGTGGTCGGCTGCAGTTCCAACTCCATGCAAGGTTAGGCGGCGCTCACTTCTTGATGTTCTCGGCCGCTTTGCACGAGAGTTAACGGAAGCCGCAGCACGCGCATACTAGAGTCGCCCTTCGCCCGAGCACGAATTGCGACCCGCCCATGTTCCGGGAACGGGTCGGATAGCAACTCAAATTCTTCACCGTAAATTCGGACACACCCGTGCGCAACGTAGCCTAGATGCTTAATGCTTGCACAACTGTCTTCCACCGTTTGAATTCTGGAAAAACGGTTGACGAAGGCTGCATGGGACATCTCGCCGGATGCCGAGACTTTTCCATCCTCGATCACTGAGAAATGAACCCGGTCGGTTCCATCAATGTCTCCAACCCTCACCGTCAGCCCCGTTCCGTCCTGAAAACGCTGCCCCTTCTTCACTTCAACACTGCGTGGCATTGAACCCTCCAGCGCTACTAAGGTTGTTGGGAACCTCGATGCTAAGCCTTCGGATGAGCGGTGCCGAATCAGGTGGTTGCTGTATGTCTGCTGTAGGGATGTGCAAAATCTTCTAGGCTGCGCTGGAAGAATTCAGGTCGCTAAAACGACTACTGGCTGCAGACTGCTCTCGCAGCCGTGATCTCCTGTGAACATGGAATGCGAACGCATCGCTGAGGAATTGTTCTTCACTCACAACGGAGAAGCATGGTACGGGGACTCTGTGCAGGAAGACGACCGTTCCTTCGCTCTGACCAGGGCGCTCATTTAAGGGGTGTACCGGCGTGCGCTTTGCCCCCAAGGAATTCTCTGAAGAGCCAAGCCGTTCTCAATCTTAAAACGCAATCCGATGGCATCGATTGAGAGTTCCTGACCTCGCTCTAAGCTCGCTGCTCGGGAAGCTCGGCCTGCACCGCTTGGCCGCTGAAATCGTTTAACCAAAGGCGTATTCGTGGTTGTGTCCGGGCCGGTTTCGCTGGAACAGTGGCAAGACCAGCAGGGCGGCGCGCGCGCACAAATCGCCTTCATCGCGCGAGCCAAAGAGTTGGCCGCTCCTTGTACCGAAGAAAATCCCCGGCGGGATCGAATGAATTCGATGTCATGGCGGACGGACATGGGAAAAGATACTCGAGAGGTTGCCCTCCGTGGTCTGCGTTCGTAGTGCACTCGTCGAGTACGCCTCCGGCGTTGCGACTAACCTCCCTTAGGGCCGCACCCGCATCTTCCCATCGGACAAAGTCCACGAGAACCATCTCGAGAAGCAATACACGTCGAACGAAGAGATGATCCATGCCAGTCACTTTTCACATTCCGGGCGCTTTGCGCGAATCTACTGCTGGACGGCCTAGAGTCGCGATCGAGGGCTCTCCCGCCACTTTGGCCGACGCCTTGTCCGTTCTTTGGACACTCTACCCGGGCGTTCGAGATCGCGTTGCAACGGAGCAAGGACAAGTGCGGGAGCATATCAATATTTTCATTGGGGACGGAAATGTCCGATACACAGGCGGGCTCGCGAGTCCCCTCTCCGCCGGATCGGAGATTTCGATCGTACCTGCAGTCAGCGGTGGCTGAGAGAATTCACGTGATCTCCAAAAGGCAGGCTCGGCGGGAGACAAAAACGACTCAGGAGGCGGCTACGCCTCTGTTTTCTGTCTAGCATCGCGCGGGATCTCGAGACGGATGTCACAAAGATCCCCGATCAGATTTCCCGCCCAGCGATAAATGTTTTGTTCCCTGACCACTTTGCGCAGTCGTTGCATGCGGGCGGTGCGTTCTTCGGGCTCCAACTCGAGCGCATAGCGAATGGCATCTGCTGTGCGTTCAATGTCGTATGGATTCACCATGACCGCATCACGCAGCTCACGAGCGGCCCCCGTAAAACGGCTAAGAATCAGAACTCCCTGTTCATCATCGCGAGCGGCAACAAACTCCTTGGCCACAAGATTCATTCCATCATGCAGTGACGTGACCAGACAAACGTCGGCAGCCCGGTAGTAACGTTCAATTTCGACGTGGTTGTGCTGCCGGTTCAGGAAGACAATCGGCTTCCACTTGCCCGTTTGAAACCGCCAATTGATGCGTTCGGATTCGGCCTGCACGTCATTGAGGAAATCGTGATAGCGCTTGATGTGCGTTCGGCTGGGAGCCCCGATCTGCACAAAGGTGAACTTCTGCCGATAGACAGGATATTTCTCCAGCATTCGTTCAATCGCCAGGAAACGCTCCAGAATGCCCTTGGTGTAATCCACGCGATCCACTCCCACCCCCAGAAACAGGGCTTCAACCCCAGATTCCTGCAGTAGCGTTGCCCGTTCGAAGTATGCGTTCTGGTCGGGCTGGTGACGGGAGGTGCTCGGGACCTCCACGCTGATGGGGAAAGGCTTCACCGCGGTTCGATGGTTCTCGCGGTTAACGGCAAAGTGATCCCAGTCAATGCGTGATTCCAGCGTGCGATCCACAGTCTGTAAAAAGCTGGTACAGTGCGATTGAATATGGAACCCGATCAGGTCCGCACCTAACAGGCCCTCGAGTAACTCACGCTGCCATGGGCAGATTCCGAAAGTTTCAGGGTTTGGCCACGGGATGTGCCAGAAAATAGCCACCCGCGCGTCCGGGCGCGCTTTTTTCACCAGGCGTGGCAGGAGGGCGAAGTGGTAGTCCTGAACCAGGAGCACCGGTTGTTCAGTGCCCTCCATCTCCTCCAGTACAGCTTTTGCAAACTTCTCGTTTGCCCTGCAATAGTGCTCCCAGTCAGATACACGAAACATCGGTCTCGTGTGAGCAATGTGGCAGAGGGGCCAGAGGCCCTCGTTGGCAAAACCGTAGTAGTAACCTTCCTCTTCCTCCTTCGTAAGCCAGACTCTTCGCAGCGTGTACTTCGGTTCCTGAGGAGGCACACGCAGGCAGTCCTTGCCATCGACTGTCTCGAGGTCTGCATCCCCGCTCCCGTGTGCCACCCACGTCCCATCGCAAGCACATAGCACTGGCTCCAACGCGGTCACAAGTCCGCTCGCCGGAACAACGGCCTGTACCGAATTACCCCTCCGAATGTGGCTGTAGGGCTCGCGGTTGGAAACCACAAACAGACGGCTGTCGCCAAGCTTTCCGCGCACATGTACTGAAAGTCGCTCCGGCGTCCAGAGCGATTGGCCAGCTTCACGTAACTGTGCCTCTTTTTCCGCGGCTGACCGGGCAGCAGACAAGCTTTCCGCCAAAGTTTCCATCTCTCTCGCCAGGGGACGAAGCAAATCAAGGTCGGGCATGTTGGCACGAAGGCCTCCCACTTTGCCGGTACGTAAAATCTTCATCCACTGCGCGGCGCGGGCAATCGGCCCTGCAATGCTCCAGCGAACAATTACCAGCGTAACGAACGCGATCAGAACGACAAGAATCAGCACTCGCAAGAAAGTTTCACGCCATACGCGTGCGGTTTGTGCATCGATATAGTCGGCATCGTGCACGATGACCAGTTCGCCCACAATTTCATCATTCCTGTGCAAGGGAAGTGCATAGATATTCTGCAACCGGCCGTCCCGGCGAATGAAATGGCCTTGCTTCTTGTTGTCCGCAATTGCTTCCGGGAGAGCCAGAGACTTGATCTTGATTTGTTGGGGCAGTCCCGCAGACTGCGCAATGGGTTCCAGACCGGCGTTAAGGATAGCCACTCCAACCAAGTGTTCCCGATTGCTGAATCGACCGACAATTTTCTGAAGTTGTTTGAGCGATTTCCCGTCGAGATAAGGCTCGACATTTCCCACTAGGCTCTCCCCAAGAACCTCTGCCCTCCGCTCCAGTTCATTTCGCAGGCCCTGCTTCTCCCTTCGGACTTCGTAGTACGTGGACAACAGGGAAACAAGCGTAACTCCCAAGATGAGCGAAACAATCAGGCGAACGCTAAGCAGCCGCACTTCACATTACCTCCTCTTTTGAGGTGGTCGCGGATTCATTCCCGGTGAAATCGGGCAACATGCAGTCATCGAATAGTTAATTGTAAGCCTATGAGATGCAAACGACAGGTGGCGGATGAGCAATGCCAAGCCCAAAATGTGCATCGGGAATATAGTTGGATCTGGCGTGGGTTCAAAATCGCTGATGACACGCGAGGACCAGTTATCGACCCGAGCAGGGTGGAACGTGAGATCTCGCAGGAAAAATTGGCGGCTGCGCGCGCTAACAGTGGGCCCGACTCGGCGAAAGTGATTTACCTTCGGCTGATTGCGATAGCGCTCACCACCCGGTCAACAAGTGAAATGACAGTGACGGTCCTTCCAGAAGAGCGCAAAAAGGGCCGCCAGAGTTCCGAGGAAGAAAGCCGGTCGCGTACGCTCCCTGGTTTGGGTTTCAGGCTGCAGCTGTCTCGGTGGTATGAGCCACGGGTACTTGGATTCTGACGATGGTGCCCAGGCCGTCGGAATCGATCTCCATGCTGCCGCCCAGCTGCAGGATCCGCTCGCGCATGCCCCTGAGCCCAACGCCGAGCGTTCCAGACGTTCCCATCTCATATCGCTTTTCTGGCGCTATGCCCTTGCCTCTGTCCGACACTTCAACCAGAACTAAGCCATTGAGTCGAGCAATCCTAACCTTGGCGGTTAAACTCCCGGAATGGCGATGGATATTCGTTAGGCACTCCTGCACCACCCTAAAAACGGCCGTTTCCAACTCCCGTGAGAAACGTCCGAAATCATCGGGGAACTCGGCCTCAACTTTAATTTTACTGCGCTGCGTAAATCCCTCGATGTACCACCGTAGAGCCGAAGCGAGTCCTGCCTCATCCAGCATGGGAGGATGAAGAAGGTAAGAGATCGTGCGCACTTCCTTACTCATTTCTTGCACCATAGCCTCGCTCTCGCTCAAGGCGGTGGCTGTCTTGGCAAGTCGCTCGATGTCAGTTCGCACGGAAGACAGATTTAGTGTAAGTCCCGCCAGCGACTGGCCGACACTGTCATGCAATTCGCGGGCGAAGCGCCGCCTCTCTTCATCTTGCAATTGCAGCAGGCGGGCAGAGAGTTCGCGCAGATTTTGATTAGCACTATCTAGGGCCGCCGTGCGCTCTCTGACCCGTTCTTCCAAACTGCATTGTTCCCTTCGAATCCTCTCGTTTTCGCGGCGCCGTATTTCTCCCATGTAGACGACGGCCCCGGAAGCTAACAGGAACACGAGCATACCAATCGACTGCGCCATACTGAAGTTTGGCTGCTCGACAGATGGGATGACCCAATACTTCACCCCGAAAAGAGAAAGAATCACGCACGCGATCGAGGGCCCGACACCGCAGTACCAAGCGCAGAAGGCTACCGCGGGAAAAAGAGTGACATACGGAACATAGTTGCCGAGGAAGGGATTGAGCGCGCTACGGATGAACAAGGCAGCAACCGTCGCCAAAAACGCCATAACGTAGGGCGCCAACATACTCTTGGAGATTCGCGCAGACACCAAACTGGCCGTCGCCATAGGCCGACCCCCAGTCTCGGAACCGATCGGGCAACTGTGAATTTTACCAAGTTAACGGTGATTGCAGACAAAAACAAATTGCTCTCAGTCGGCACGCTATCGCACCGACGAAAAATCAGAAATGCCCAGGTAAACCGCTTAACGTGTCAAGCAAAGCATTGGGCATCAGCAGCTTACGGGCTACAGATAGTCCCTGGGAGAACTACAGACTCGGCGGCATTGTGGCTGGGCGCGGTATAGGCCTATGCTCGGTCTCGAAAGTTGTCCGCCAGGAACCCGCCCTCACGCTAGGAGACCAGTATGCACCCGGATGACCTGATGAAGGCTGACTTGCTAAGCGCAATTCTGCTGGTAAGTATGGGCGCGTTGATGTTCGTGGCACTAATACTCGTTCTGGCAGAGGTGCTGATGCAAACCTCGTAGCTGCAATGGGGTCCCGCAAGAAAGAACTGTGGCCGAGCCGATTGTCCCGGATCACGGGCTCCTCGGACGTAACTGATGTTGAAATCAGGCCTGATTTCACCAACGGTCGAGGGTTGGATTAGCTGGTCTTTCAGTCGAACCCTTTACAGCCAGGCCGCCAGCGGGGAAAATCTTGCTGAAATGTCGGACGCACCGGTCAGAAGGACCGCTCTCGAAGCTACAGATTTCCCGGTGAATCATCTCACCGGGGCAGAGATGCCGCATGCGCGGGATGAATTCACATCGGTGCCAATAGTAGACCCGAGACTCGAAGGGATACGACTTCGATGCATACAACTTGAGAATGAACCCCCCGACGTTCGTGTCTCCGAGCTGAGAAACGCCTTACGACTGCTGCAACACTTGCAGTATGTTCACCACATTTAGCTACGCCGCCGGTGCAACATCGCCATTTCACCAACCCCCTTGGCCAGTCCGCCGGGGCTGGTAGTTGGGGTAAACGCTTGTCAACCTCTGTTGAAATGTTCTAACCGGACGCGGCGCGCTGCATTGATCACGGCCAGCCAGAAGATCATCAACGCGGCAGCAAACAGTTCAAATCGGTGCTTGGCCCAAAACAATCGGTCAGCACGGTAACTCATGTGATGGTTGCCGATCCGACGACTTTCCACAAACCAGATCCATACCTCTCCGAGCATGGTGCTTCCGGCCGCGAGCGCTAGGGAACGAACAGTGCCATTGTGATTCCAGGTGCCCAACCGTCTTCGGCGGGTGCGTAGCGGCGCAAAATCATGCGGGCAGCCACGATAACGGTAAAACCGTACAGCAGGGCGAATGGCAGAACCTCGGCAATTTCAATGTACGCAAGGTTCCGGCCCAGCGAACCGGACACTACCTGGGGCGGAATACGATGTTCCTTTCCGATCTCCTCAAACAATCTCTCCATGCATCCATCCCGTTCGGCTCCGTAGTTCTCGCTCGGGTTCGGGCTTCGCAGACCAAAGTGAGCATCGGCATAGCGAATCGCAAGATCTTCCGCGAACTCAGCGTCTGCACTAAGATGGCGGGCGCTAATTGGGTGCTTGGGGGTTTCTCCCGGCCATCTGCAGTCCGAACTACGCCCATCGCGCCGGACGCAACCGCCCGCGCCCAGAATGAATAACGTCACAATTACAAGGCGTGGCCGCGTTCTCATTCCCGAACCTTACCACGGGCTACGATTCATGGATGTCCCCGGTTTTCCCGGGTTTTTTCCACAAAGTCACTTCTTGGGGCCCCGTACTCTTTGTCAATTTCCGCAGCATTACTTTTGACTTTTTTTTGACAATTCAGGCTTCCCGGGAAGGCATCACAGAAGCGCACCCAGGCTGCATTTCGAAATGCAGATCAATTAGTTGCTGAATTTCAGGAGAATCAACTATGCGAATTCTGTGGTCCGCTCTCGCTCTTACAGTACTCGGCAGCAGCCCTTTGCTGGCTCAACATTATGCTCGCACCGACTTGACCGCCAATGCGGCCAGCGTTTCCGATAAGGCCGCAAATATCGATGGCAACTTGCTAAACGCCTGGGGCCTTTCGCGCGCCACTACAAGCCCCTGGTGGATTTCAGATAACGGCGCTGGCGTTTCCACTCTCTACGATGGCGCTGGCGTGCCTCAACCCACCACCACACCCCAACCCTTGGTCGTCACCATTCCCCTTCCCCCCTCTGACCGCTCGTCAGGGGCCGCGACGGCAAGCGAGGGAAAGACCTCAACTCCAACCGGCACCGTCTTTAACTACACCAGCGGCTTCGAAGTGGCGCCGGGCAAGAAGGCGATCTTCCTTTTCGTTACCGAGGACGGCACGATTTCGGGGTGGAACCCCACCGTCAAGCCGACCGAAGCGGTAATTAAGGTCAATCGCTCCGGCAAGGCAGTCTATAAAGGTTGCACTCTGGTTCAGACCAAGTTCGGTGCGTTCCTGTATGTCACTAATTTCAAAAGCGGTCGAATTGAGGTTTACGATTCCAAGTTCCAGCGGGTTCATGCACTTGGCCCCGGCTTTCGCGACGAGCACCTTCCCCATAACTTCGTCCCCTTCAACATCCAGAATATCGGTGGAAGTATCGTGGTCACCTTCGCGAAACGGGAACCCGGCAGTGACGATGAGGAACATGGTCCTGGCCTCGGCTTCGTCGCCATTTTTGATCCCTTTGGGCGGCTGATTCGGCGCCTCGATCATGGTCCGTTCCTGAATGCGCCCTGGGGAGTCGCGCTGGCGCCTTCCGATTTCGGCTCGTTCAGCCACCGCTTGCTGATCGGCAATTTTGGCGATGGCACCATCCACGCTTTCAACGTCGTAAGTGGCGACTTTGAGAGCACGTTACTCAACGCAGGTGGCCAGGCACTGACCGTCGACGGCCTGTGGGCTCTGGGCTTTGGCAGCAATGGCCCCTCTGGTTCTGCGGTCGAGCTCTATTTCACCGCGGGGCCGAACGATGAGAATGATGGCCTGTTCGGCAAAATAGCCCCTGATCCAGCGGAACAGAGGGGCGGTGACGAATAATCTCTCCTAAAGCCCTGACTGGAGGGGCGCAACCCACGGGTCTCCGGTCAGGGCCTCCCACAAGTGTCAGTGCTGCATCCTTGGGTTCACAGAGCGAGTCTCTGACTGCTAAGAACGTAGAAATCACCGGCGATGGCAGTCATAGGACGTTAAGCAGCGCTGATGTAAAGGTTGTTAATTTCGGGAACGCCACTCGGAAGAATTGAGATCTGGATCTCACAGGCGATGGCCAGCTCGTTCTCAATCGAGAGCAGGCGGCGCTCGTCGGCAAAGACTTTTTCGGCTGCCCCCCCTGCGAGAACACAAACCGCGCCAACGCGAGCGGCTCGAAGAAGGAATAATTACGGAGGTTGATAAATGTTCTTCAGTTTTCATGGATAACTGCGGCCGCCAGAATCAAAGTGCCAACCGCCGAAACCCGGCTTTGAATCGCCAAGTACTTCTTCCCGATCCGCGGAACGATGTTGGCAACCGCAATGACAAGAAGCAAGCAGATCGCCAGGGCGTTGTTGTATGGCATGAATGCCCGGGGAGATTTATGGAACAAAATGGCAAAAATGCCAGCAAGGGCAACGACAGCTGCCGGAAAGACCATGAACAGCAAAAAGCGGCGCAGAGTGCCGAGGCTTAGCTCTACCCAAAACAACAGTGCGGGGATAAGGATCACGTAGGTGATGATCCAACGAATTGCGGGGCGTAGAGCCAAAACGGTCCGACCAGCAAGCTAAAGGCGGCCGGCACCTCAGCCGGCAGCCGGACCCCGTACATTGCGCTGAAGATGCTTGGGCACTACGTAAGCCCATACTGGTACCTTTTCACGGCTTTTGTTGCCTGAATCTGTTTCAGTCGGGATTCACGAACTGGTGCCCGATGATGACGTTTCTGCGTAAACTTGGAGTCGGCAGATAGGAGAAAGTGAACATGCCCAATTGGGTTTGGGGAGTGGCTTTCATTGTCGCCTATGTGGTCTTGACGCAATGGCTACTGCCAAAACTTGGCATTCCTACATGAAGGAGCCAAGGTTGCGCCGAGTCTCGGCGCAAGACCCCAAATGACCCCAATCACGGAGCACTAAGTTGCCCCATGAAGAAGAAATTGCTGCTCGTTCTTCTCGGAATATCGATCGTGTTCGCGGTACTTGCGATTTTTGCCAGCGTGCAAGTCCGCGCTACTCGGAACGAGCGTGCCCGGCCCCTTGCCGGAGACGACCTGATTCCCCAGCCGATCAGGTCGGTCAATCACGCCATCACGATTCGTCGTCCTCCTCATGACGTTTGGCCATGGCTTGCTCAGATGGGATCCGACAGGGCTGGATGGTACGCCTACGACTTCATTGATAACGGTGGCCACCGCAGCGCCGAACGTATCCTGCCGGACTATCAAGATATCCATGTGGGGAGTGTATTTCCCGCCCTGCCTGGAGCTAAAGACGTGTTCGTCGTTGCCCGGTGTGAACCCGAACACAGCCTGGTTCTTTCCTGGCGGTTGCCCGGCGGTCAATATCAGACCACTTGGGTGTTCGTCCTAGAACAACCGCGACCCGACCAAACGCGGCTGATCGTGCGTGGTCGCGTGGCATCCGGCTATCGTCCCTACGGCCTGCCGGAGTGGCTCGCTGTGCGCGTCGGCCGCTTGGCGCATTTCATCATGCAGCGCAAGCAGCTCCTGGGCATCGCTCGCCGGGCCGAAGCGTATAACCGCCGTTGAAACAATCGATTCGCAGAACCGTGACAACCATTTTGCAAGTGGAATATCGCCTCACCCTCTTGTCGATCCGTGAGGAGATTCTCCAATCCCTTGGACATCCAGTGATTTCTGCTCTCGGTTCGCTGCTACGCGAAATCTGGGCGGCAGTCACTTTGTTCCCCTTCACTTTCGCCGTGTAGGCGCTTCGAACTCTCGTTCATCAGCGCCCCAATCGGGTTTCATCTGTTTGAAAACCATGACTAGCGGCTGGCTGCTCCGGCGCGCCTATCGGCGCTTATCGGCAGTTTGCCAGAAGTCTCATAATCATCTATGCTCGTAAGCTAGTATATGCTTATATGACTAAGAACGCCACGTCCGAGCCAGAAACCACCCGTCTGACCATTTCTTGGTCGAAAGAGGCCGATCATGCCCTACGTTCCTTCCTGGGCGCGCAGGGCATGAAAAAGGGCGACCTCTCGAAATTCATTGAAGAAGCCGTCCGCTGGCGCATCTTCCACCAGACCGTCCGCGAAGCCCGCGAAGCGTTCGCCGACGTTTCCCCGGACAAGCTCCAGAAGATGATCGATGAGGTTGTCGAAGACGTCCGCGCGAAACACTACCGGGAACGCGCTAAACGGTCCTAATGCGCCTCATCCTCGACACCAACATCCTGCTCTCCGCTTTTCTCTCGCCCCTAGGCGCGCCGGCCAAGCTGCTCGACGCCTGGGAGCGCAAGACGTTCACGCTCGTCGCTTGTGACGCGCTAATTGCGGAACTCAGCGACGTCGCCGGCCGGCCGTTCTTCCGGGCTAGGCTTCGCGCCAGTACAGCTGAGCTGCTGGCCGCTGGCCTGCGTGACTTTTCGTTCTTTTGCCAGAATTTGCCTTCCGGCCCGATCGCTCCCGACCCCAAGGACAGCTATCTGCTCGCGCTGGCTGAAGCCAGCCAGGCCGAGTTCCTGGTAACCGGCGACAAGCAACTTCTCTCCCTGAAACAACACCAATCCACCCGGATTATTACCCCCGTCGCGATGGTCGAGCTCCTGCAGGAAGCTGCGAGCGGCGGGCAACGGAAGGACAAGTGAGGCGATGGCCACCGTATAGCCGTCGGTTCAGTCGGCTTGCATCTGTTTCAAGAGCTCTCGACTCTGGGTCAGCAGCTCACGCGCCCGCTTTTGCTCTGCTAGGACCTCGCCAGAGTCGAGGCCGCGCTTGTTCGCGGCTATTCAGATTCAATTTCCTCCTTAGCCTCCTTCCCTATTGTGGAGCGCACCGCCACCGATACGCCCGGGTCTTTGCCGACAAACGGCTCGCGCTTTTCAGGAATTCGCTCTGGATCAAACAAGCTGCTCACGAGGCGCGCCAGCCTCGGCCTCGGCATCGTCGAGCGATCTACGGACTGCTTTGACTTGACGTTGATTTCGTTCCTAAACTGATCCCAGACAGTAAGTTGGAACGGCACCGTCATGCCCTGAACGTATTCCTTCGGAATCGGCTTGAGTCCAGTTGCCAGGATGACACCGTCAACCATTTGACCTCGTCGATGGAATATAAGTGGGAAGCGGTCATTCAGCACTTCCGATTTGTGGTACCAGCACTGGCCAAGCCGACAGTCCGGCCCTCCCGGATCAAGACATTCGAGTACGATCTGGTCATCAAATTCGGTGGTCACGACGCACTGTTCGGGCAAGATCAACCCGGATCTGCTCGCGACCAAGCGCAGCCAAATGGCATAGCCCGCCAGACCACTGGGCAAGTTGAAGATCAAGCTGACAAGGCCCCCGACAACGGTGATGTCCAGGCAGGAACCCGCCCATCCCGCTGCAGCCCATCCCAACCAGTTGGTATCTGTATTAGGCCATGTGGCGCATCCCTGTGTCCCTTAGTTGCATGGTTACCCGGCCGACTCGCGGTGGTCGATGGGTTCATCGAGGGCCAAGCCGCATGCGGTCGTGTGAATCATTGCGCTGCGAAAGTCCGTCCCGGACGCCTCGCAAATCATCTCTGAGCCGCGATACTTAAATGTGTCAATTCCGCCGTCTCGACAGAGCACAACCAGAACCGAAAACTCGCTGTCGACAGTAGGGCGGTATCGCATCTGCCTGGACTGCGCGCCATCTACAAATGTGCCCGGATCGAAAACATACTTTGCTTGGGCCAGCCCAATCCCCTCGATCCTTGCGGCATAGACAATATTGACCGGGAATCCAGCCAAGCGTGGAGCCCAGAAATTATCCCAGTGGGGTTCGATGGCGTGTGGAATGAACGCCAGACAATCCGGCCATGTTTGTTTCGACATGACGCATCTCCTTATTAAGAAGAGATGCGTCAGGAGTGACAGAGGTCGTTCAACTACTTCCGCTGAAGTTCTCGCCCAGAGATTTCGTTTCGGAATCAATAATTCCGCGCATCGAGCAATTGCTGCTCCTGGCACCGCGGCGTCTCATGGCCCGGCTGCCGGACGTGGGGCTTCGCCCCGTCACTACCACTTTAGGAAAAGTGATGAAGCTGCTCGACGCCAGAGCCTGGCTTGATGGAACGCAAGGTGTGCGGGGCCCGGCATTCTGCAAATATCAAACCAGGTTCGAGGGGGAAGTTCTATCGGGGCTCATGGCAATGCCAGAACGGTTGTAGGCTGGAACCGCAACGGAAGAAGCCCATCGCGGCGTGATAAAATGAGCCTGACTGGGTGAGCAATGGTCAAGTGTTCGCCCAGTTTTTAAACCAGCAGGCAAGGATCAGCAGGAATTACCTGGCAACCTCTGACCCACCAGGTTGTACTCCCGGCTCAAGTCGCGGAATGGGCTGGTACCGCACATCTCTCTCCTACAGTCCACGAGGGCGAGGACTGTGCCCCCGACCTCGGCTCCTCCTGTGGCAGCCGCGCACCGATCAAGAGTGTGGCGATCTACAAGATTAGAGACTCCCCCCGGTCAGCAGCCATTCAACACTTTTCACAAACTCCAGACTGATCCGACGCAGGATCTCCGCTCCAATCTCCACCTTCCCTCGTTCCATTACGGAAAGATAGTTCTGGCTGATGCCAATGCGTTGGGCGAACTTTCCGCGCGGCGCAATTTGCATTCACAGGAGTCCGTCCGGCAGGAACGATTAAACGGTTGTCCGCCAAACAGGCGTCGCTATTTCAGGTTCAGCTGAAGGGCCATTGCTGGCGTCTGGGAGCTCCCACTGGCTGTTACAAGAGTTTCTATATTACAGAAGTAAGGAATCTGTATTAAAGTAAGGAACGGAGACCGCAGAGTGCAGAAGCAAGCCAGAATAACAAGCAAAGGACAAATTACCGTACCGCGCGAGGTTCGTCGAGTTCTGGGGGTTCGAGCGGGAGACCGTCTATTGTTCGAGAGTGACGGTAAAGGCGTGCGGGTCCGGCCGGTCCGCAGCAAGAGCGCATTTTCCAAGTATCGCGCGATTGGCAATCCCGGCATTCGATCCGGGAAAAAGAACATTCGCCGATGGCTCCGGGAAATGCGGGGACAATGATTACCGCCATAGACACCAATGTCTTCATCGCATTGTGGGATAAGGATCCAGTCCTTAGCGGAGCCGCACAAACCGCTCTGGATTCAGCGTTCAGCCGGGGAACCCTGGTGGTCGCAGCCCCGCTTTTCGCGGAGCTGATTGCCGCCCCAGGCCGCACCGAGACCTTCGTGAGTTCCTTCCTTGAAGAGACGGGAGTTGCGATTGATTGGGATTTGGGTGAGCCGGTTTGGCGATCTGCCGGGCGGGCGTTCCAGTCTTATGTGGAACGGCGACGCAAACAGCGCGATTCAGGCGCCCGACGTATTCTTGCTGACTTCTTGATTGGTGCTCACGCTCATACCCGTGGTTATCGGCTCTTAACTCTGGATGAACGCTTGTATAAGGCTGCGTTTCCAACCCTGAGACTAGAGACCGTCTGAGAGTCCGTCAGTTCGACCGGGCATCGCTGGCAGGACGCCCTCGTAGCCAACAGAAAGGGTCTTTCCCGTCAGCCACCACTCTATAGACTGGCCCAAACTCCCGGCTGATTGCCAATAGCACCGCTGCGCCAGCTACCTTTATCCGCGCTCCGTGATGAAAGATGTCACACCGTGTAGATCGGTGTTCAGCGTCCACTGTCACAGACCTAGACGTTAAGCCGCATCGGCAGGCAATTCAGTCCTTGGCAGACTGATCCTGAATTTCCTCCAACACCGTCGTGAACCCCATATTCCCAAGCCGTACCTGCACGTGCAGCGCTGCGCTATGCGGGAAGCGATAGGCGGCACATGCATCGACGGTAAGCCAAAACTGGGTTGATGGGATGCAGCGGTTGCCAGCCGCACTAACCACCAACCCGACCGCGTTGTGTCCGTCTTTGATTCGGACTCGATAGAACAAGGGGTTTTGAACCTCGTTTAAATCTGACATAACTCCCTCTACCTTCTTAGCTTCACTTTCCGGCGGCGCAGCGTCGAACGTTTAGAAATTCAAGCCTAACGATAACCGCGAGTGGCAGGCGCCCCCAATGAGCGCCGGTATTTTGAAGCTTATTGACAGGACCGAAGCAGGGTAAAGATGACTATCGTACCTGCACCCGGAAAATTACCCGGCAGACGGCGGTCGTTCTCCGGGACCAGGGGTGAGGGCTCACGGGAACGGCGACGGATTCCCGCC
Source organism: Terriglobia bacterium (assembly GCA_963803605.1). GTDB lineage: Bacteria > Acidobacteriota > Terriglobia > Terriglobales > Acidobacteriaceae > JAIQFF01. Next base: position 27,857 of record CAWDNG010000009.1, on the reverse strand, counting down.
TTTGATACGAGACAAAACAAAAAACTCAGAGCACTCCTACTAATTATGGAGGAAATCCCGATCTCGCCATCCGCGGGGGGCATGGCATACTCGACGCGCTTTTGCACCATTTCGGGAAGGCAAGAGATAGCAAGACCTTCCCTACCGTCTCCCGTCCAAAGTTGGACAGCCTCCGAAGTTGACACCGGTGGGACGGGTCCGACCGAGGTTGTCCAGCCCCCCGGGTGCGCCAAACGCACCGACCGATTTGGGCCTCTTCGATTCAAAAAAATTAAAAAAGCGAGCCAGAAGCCCAAATTATGCTCGGGGACCCGGATTGTTGGGGTAATCACGTTTCCATGCTGGGAGGATCAGGAGTGGCGGTAACCGGCCAGAAGCCCGAGATTACAGTCAAGGCCGCCAAGAGTGGGCCCATCAGAAATCCCGTGAGCAGACCGCGAGTAAACCGGTGCATAGGCGCAGTATGGCAGCCTGCAGGCCATTGACCAACACCGCCACTCCGCAACTGGCACAAGAGTGCCATTTCTGTGAGACCTCGATCAGGCATAAGCTCACTCCTAGGAGGTGCCAGCCATGCAACGAGACCTAATACTGGATGGACTTCGGTTCAAACTCGCCGAACAATACCGCAAAAATCCGATGGGCTTCTTGGGTCTGTCAAAAGAAGCGATCGATTCCGCTTTGGGCCGCGAGATCGTTGCGAAATTGAGAAATGAGGAGCACGTTGAGGAAGAGGTGCCCGGCAAGATCCGGCTTACTGCGCGTGGCTATAGAGCGTTTCAGAACGATCCGTTACCTTATTCTTATAGAGCCGTCACATCACGAGGATAACTTTCGCTCGATTGATGGACTTCGGGGTGACTGACCTGACTGCTCCAAACAACAACTCGAATGATTTCCTGTTGCGCGATGTCGACGATCAGCAGGTCTGGAGAGCATCAGTTGGGTTGGATCTAGCAGGTCGCACCGTGCTGGAGGCAGAGGTATTGATATGGCGCATTGTCCGACAGAAGGTTACAAACCGGACCCAGCAGTCCTAAACGAGGGCGAATAAGTTCTAACGAGCATCCCCACGAAAGAAACCGGCGCGACACCTCTAACTCGCGACTTGGGAATAACTATGGACCGTTGCTTCCGCGCCGACCGTTTTTCTGTCTCCCCCTGTGGGTGCGCCAAACGCACCGACCGATTCTTTCATCCGCTAGGGCGGTTACTTTTCGCGTCGGAATCGGCGCTCGAAAAACTGTTCTAAGCCGCTTGCATACCAGGAACGAGCATCGGTCTCATGCTCCCAACAAAAGATGTCGGGGGTGTGAATCTCGCCGTCGGCCTGAACCGCGAACGCAAACTGGTCACCGCCACCGTCTTCGCCAAAGAACAACAAGTGGTCGAATGGCATGTACAGTTCACGGAAGGATTTCTCCGTGCGAAACTGGTGATTGTGCTGCCCAATTCTCGCGACTGACAACACCACGTCCGCTCCAGAGTCAGCAGTCAGGCCGTCGAACTCCAGCAGCAGTTGCCGAAGCTTTTCTGGCAAGTGGATACCCAACGTTTGCTCAAGAGCGGCAAGCCGGATTTCCGTCGCGGGTTCCGCGAACTCCGCGTCGGGAGCTACTGAAGCGACCATCGTTTTCCAAGAGGGCGCGTTGAATAGTGGCATGAAAGAATGTTGATAGCACATTCATTTCAAATGGCAAAGCCAGGACGGTAACCAACAAAGTTAACAGGTGTCTTAGTTGATCTATGGACATCTCCACGCCTTCGGTTATGCTTTCCGGGTTTTTGACGATTCTTGGAATCGGTTGCTTTGGCGGCACTATGAGCCTGGCGAAGGAAATCGAGGATGCCAAATGAGTGAAGCGATGTGGAAAAGGGATGAGGGTGCAGGGCCGCAGCCGACCCCAAGCTGGGCGCTCTACGCCGAGGCGGCGAACAGGTTCCGCGGTTCTGCCGAAGCCTTTATGGAACACGTTCACCTCTTAACGGAGGCTCGGACTGCGTATCTGCAAGCCGTGGCGGCTAGTACTGAGCTGCGCAGTAGGTTGGATGCTGGTGATCAGGCTTTAAGATCGGTAATGACTCAACTCGAACAGGTAGTCACCGACCATTTGTCCGAGCCTGTTCTCGACAGGAAGAAACCAGAACTGGTGAGAGTGGAACCGACCAGAGGGAAGAATGAAGCCACGGGAACGAGCCAGGTCTTTCCGTAAAATTGAGGGGGGCGGCGGCCAAGTCCGGGTCAACGAGGGTAATCGCCTGTGGGTGTTGAAAAACTCCGTGATTGGCGTGCTCTCTCTCTGCCGGTGAGGTCCACTTGCTGCCAGTACTCTTATCGTCTCAACTACGGAGTGGCTGCCAGAGCAGGTGTTGTCCTCTCAGTGAGGAACCGCACCAGGCGCTTGATGTTCTGCGCAGCGGCTGCCAGGAAGAACTGCTCCCGAACGAATTTCATGCGTCGTAATCGCAAGCGGCGCAGTCCGATCTGATTTTTCAGTTCCGCAAACAGGGCCTCGACTTTCTTGCGCTGTCTTTGTGCCTTGGACAACTCTGGGGTGTTGGCCAACTCCCGTGCGCGTTGTCGTGCCAACTCGTGAATGTGAATGGCCAGATACTTGTAGCGTCCCGTCGTGCATTGTGCTTTTTGGGAGCAGGCTCCGCAGCGTTTCGCGCTGCCGATATAGGCGTGGGCGCGATTGCGAACATTCAAACCGACATAGTTCAGGTGCTCGCCTGCCGGACAACGGTAGCGATTGCTCTCGGGTAGATAGGTGAATCGCTCCGGTCCGTAGCCGGGATTGTTCTTTCTCAGCGCGCTGTCGCGCGTGCGCATGTAAGGCGTGATGCCGCGATCCAGCAACCATTGCAGAAACTCCCCATTGCCATAGGTTGCATCGGCTGCGATGGAGGCCGGCTCTCGTCCTTGCTGCTGCACAAAGCGGGTGAGCATGTCTCGTGCCGCCACAAGACGGGTCGACCCTCGATTGATCCAGAGCTTCTGCTGCGCATTCTTCTGATCGGCTATCTGTAACTATAGCTCTCTTTCAGTTGCTGCCGAACAAACTCGAAACTGACGTGCTTGTCGATCAGCCGCAGTAGATGGTTCTCAGGAACTTCATCTTCCAGACGGAAGTAGTAGAACAACGCTTCTGTACGGGCGTGGTGCCCCATCATGATCAGCAGGCCTCCGAACATTGAAATCCGGCGCAGCATGTCGAGGTTTCTGACATGCTTTCGCTGAATCTCACCTGCTAATCTGAGTGACTTTTTCAACACCCACGCCTGTTCTGTTTTTTACATTTATATGTTGAAACTTAATGATAATGTCCCCTTCCGAACTATTTAGAAATGTCCCCTTAGACTGAGACCTCCAGCCAGAGGAGGTCTGTTGAAGAGGACAGCCATGAGCAGTGGGGAGCTGAATCGTGTGCAACTGATGGGGCGAGTGTCCATCACTTCCTACTACACAGCGGAAGAGCAGCAGGAAATCGCACACGCGGCGAAGCGTGAAGGAATCAGCATGAGCAGCTTTCGTTGCGACCGCCTCACTAGCCTGGGAGTGGGATTACCAGTCAAAGCTAAATCGTAGATGGTAGATGGTTGTGCGCGTCATGACTCGTCTGGCACGTCCTTGCCGCGCCCGCTAAAGCGTCCGTCGCAAGCAGATCGCCACAATAAGAATGCCCCCTGTGAGTTCCGGAAATTCTGACCCGCCTAATTCCGGAAATTCTGAGCCACCACCACCCAGTGATAGTCACAAGCGGTAGAACTTCTCCCTATGCCTCCGCGCCGGTCAAAGGACCGGTGGAGGCGGAGGGAGAGGAGGATGTTGAGTATGTTAAAGCGTCACGAAGTGGAGATTTTATTGAAGGCGGGCCACGGCAAGGCGGAGGTGGCCCGGCTGACAGGAGTGTCGCTGTGCTCGGTGAAGCGCATCGCGCAAGAGGGGCCAGTGGTGCATGTCGATGATGCGGCGGAGCGCGCCCAACGACAGGTCGGGCGGCCAAGCACGGTGGGGAATTTCCGGAAACCGATCCTCGAGATTCTGCAGCACACGCCCGATCTCGCGTCGCTGGAGATTCTGCGGCGAGTGCGGGAGGCAGGCTATGAGGGCGGCAAGACTGCTCTCTACGCGCTGGTGGCCTCGCTGCGCCCGAAGTCGGCCAAGCCGCTGGTTCGTTTCGAAGGCCTGCCAGGGGAATTCAGTCAGCACGATTTTGGAGAAATCGAAGTGGAGTTCGTCTCGGGCACCCGCCGACGCATCCATTTTTTTGCCTCGCGTCTGAAGTACTCACGCTTGATGCGCGTCAGTTTGGTCCAGGATGAGGCGGTGGAAAGTTTGGTGCGTACCTTGGCGGAGCATCTGGCCAGCTGGGGCGGACGTCCCCTGCTGTGTGTGTTTGATCGACCCAAGACGATCGCTCTGCAGTGGCAGAAAAATGGGGAAGTGACGGAATGGAATCCCATCTTTGCCTACGCCACGCTGGAGATGGGGGTGGGGGTGGAGTTGTGTTGGCCCTACCGCGCCCAGCAAAAAGGAAGCGTGGAGAACCTGGTCGGTTTCGTCAAGTCTTCTTTCTTCAAGGTCCGTCGGTTTCACGATGAGGAAGATCTTGGCCAGCAACTGCAAGCTTGGCACGGCGAAGTGAATGAGGAGCGTCCGTGCCGCGCCACCGGCGTGATTCCCGCGCTGCGCTGGGCCGAAGAGAAGCCTCGACTTCGTCCTTTGAAAGTGCAGCCGGAAGATCTGGCCTTACGCATTCCCGTCTATGTGGGTCCCACCGGAACAGTGCTGCACGACGGCCACGCTTACTCGATGCCGCCGGAGGCGATCAGTATGCCGGGCACGTTGTACTTGTATGGGCAACGAGTGCGCATTGTGGCCGGTCGTTATGAAGCGCTGCATCCCCGGAAATTCGTGGCGCACGAAGGATCTTCCCTGGCTGAGCATCGCGCCGCGTTGGTGGCCGCAGTGTCGGGAAAACGCGGCCGACGCTATCTGAAACGACAGCAGTTGCTGGAGTTGGGGGAGCCTGCGATTCGCTATCTCACCGAGATTGTGCATCGTCGGCCGCGGCAATGGTACGAAGATGTCGATCGACTGCACACGATCCTGCAGAGTCATGGTTCGGAGGTTCTGCGGCGAGCCATGGAAGCCGGTCTTCAGGAACAAGTGTTTGGTGCATTTTACGTGGAGCGGTCTCTGCAATCAAAGTTGGATTTTCCGGAGGTGGTGCAATGAAAACGGAAGCCGGCAATGTCGGGGAAGTCAGTTGTGCGCCCGCGCCTTCGGAGGTAAGGAAAAAACATCCAAGGGGGGAAGCTAGAGATCGACCGAGGTGGCGATCGTCGTTCCGACGCGATCCTGGCGCAAAAGTTTTCTGGGAATTAACCGGAAAAGCTCACCGCCGTAGCCGGGGCGGTGGGAAAAGTGAAAATCCCGCTGCGGTTGCGGGATTTTCAAGTGCCGTGAAAAAGTCCTGCCTTTGGACTTTTCCACGGAACGGCTTTTTCCACGGCCCTTCTACCCACAGATGGCGCCGAGCCGTAAATAACATAAGGAGAATGCAATGACCAAGAAACCATCCCAGCCCATGCCCGTGCCGGCCATCCCGAAACTTTCCGAAGGCCAGCTCGAGCCTCTGTTCCGACGTCTAAACCTGGCGCATACACGCCGCATCTACCAGGAGGTAGCGGATCGAGCCGAGAAAGAAAACTGGACCTATCGCGACTTTCTCGCTCTTCTGCTGGCCGAAGAAGTGGCGCACCGCAAGCAAACCCGCCTGCAGCGCTGCACCCGCCAGGCTCACTTTCCCTTCTTCAAGACCATTGATGAGTTCGATTTCACTTTGCAGTCCACTCTGCGGCAATCGCTGCTTGGTTCCTATCTGGGACCGGACTTCGTCACCGAGGGCCGCTCCCTGATCCTTTACGGCAAGGCCGGCCGCGGCAAAACTCATCTCGCTGTGGCCATTGGCTATCGCGCCATCCAGAATGGCTTCGAGACCCTTTGCGTCACCGCCGCCAAACTCATTGAGGATCTGTCCAACGCCAGCGCCAAAGGCCTCTTACACCAATCGTTGTCCGCCTACACTCGTCCTCACGTCCTCGTGATCGACGAGATCGGATATTTAAGCTATGGCCCCGACGCTGCTAATGTTCTGTTCCATGTGGTGAATGATCGCCATCTCAGAAAACGACCGATGATCTTTACCACCAATAAGCCGCTCAGTGTGTGGGGAAAAGTGTTGCACGACGAGGACCTGGCAGCTGCTATCCTCGATCGAGTCCTGGAACGTGGACGCTTTGTACCCCTCGACGGACCCTCAGGTCGGACACGTCATCTAAACTTAGAGGAGGTTTCGCCTTCCAAAGCCGAACGGCTCAGAATTTTCGGAATTAACGGCTCAGAATTTTCGGAACCCACACCCCCAACGAGTAAAGCGAGGTCGCCGATGCTAAACAGTCCGAGCCGTGCTTGGTCTGCCAGGAGTGGCAATCGCGTTCGCAACGTTGCACCCTGCCACATCGGGCTCGCAGGACTCACTGTGGACGGCATTCCGCCCACGGGCATCGACCCAGCATTGGTGTCCGTTACTAGGGCATTCATCCCCAGTCCGCAGAGCATTAGCAGAACGCCGGTCCTAACCATGGGAGATCGAACCACACGCAACACGAGCCACAGGATTGCGCAGGCCTCACACAGCCAGATCGCTGGATGCTCCATCCACGCTAACTGATGAACTGATGTGCCGCTGTAACGAAATGCACGGTCTTCTCCGAATACCCAAGATAAGTGAGCAAGCGCAGTGCCAGACCGAGGCAGACGCTAAGTCCCTTCTTGGCAATCGGATGTAAATGGGGCCCGACCGAAAACCGGGTCTTCTTCCAGATCATTACCAACGCACATTCATCCGGGAGGGAAACGCAATGCCTGCGACAGCTACGAACGCAGCACTTTCACGCCCTTCTCGTAGCATTGGGAAGCCGTTGGGGAGCGATATCTCATAATGCGTTGGATACCAAAAGGTGAACCGGAGTCAGGACCCTTTTGGTTAGGTCCTATTAGGTGAATCCAAATGAAACTCCATCGATTCAATTTCGCACGAGAATCGCGGTTCGCAAAGTCACTTTACGGAGACTTGGCCAAGCCAGTCCTGTGTGCTCTCAGAGTTGATGCAAAGCCATCAGATCACTGTAACTAGCGGAGATGTCAAATACCTCAACGGAAGCTGGTACGTTACCCATTCTAGGAGTGTGTCCGAGTATTCAACGTGAACCGCTGATTTGGATTGAAACTCACAGGTAGATATGCCAAGTTTCAGATATGGGAAAAACTTACCGCGCCTACCTGCCTGAGCAAGATTTGCTGTTACCCCCGAGTCTGCGCGACTGGTTGCCGGAAGATCACTTGGCGTATTTCGTCTCCGACGTGGTGGAACAACTGGATCTGAGCGCAATCGAGTCGGTATACGAGGAGGAAGAGCGCGGTCAGCCACCGTACCATCCGCGGATGATGACCAAGATTTTGATTTATGGCTACTGTGTCGGGGTGTTTTCCTCGCGCCGGATGCAGAAGAAGTTGAGCGAGGATGTGGGTTTTCGGGTGTTGGCAGCGGGGAACCAACCGGATTTCCGGACGATCTCGGACTTTCGGAAGCTGCATCTGGGGGCGCTGCAAGGACTGTTTGATCAAGTGCTGCAGATTGCGTTGCAGGCGGGGACGATGAAATTGGGACGAGTGGTCTTGGATGGGAGCAAAGTGAAGGCCAATGCGAGTAAGCACAAGGCTATGAGTTACGGGCGGATGCAGGAAGACGAAAAGCGCTTAAAAGAAGAGGTGAAGCGGCTGTTGGAGCAAGCCGAGGCCACGGATGCGGAAGAGGACGCGCGCTACGGGCCCGATCGCAGAGGCGACGAGTTGCCGGCGGAGTTGGCGCGGCGAGAGACGCGACTGCAGCGGATCCGCGAAGCCAAACGGGCGTTGGAAGAGCGGGCGCGCGAGCAGGCCAAGAGTAAGGACGAGCCGGAGGAGAAGGCCAAGCCCGAGGCCAAGATGCAATATAACTTCACTGATCCGGAGTCGCGCATCCTGCCCGGGGCGGACGGGTTTGTGCAGGCCTACAACGCCCAGATTGCGGTGGAACCGGATTTCCAATGGATAGTGGGGCAGAGGGTGACGCAAGCCGCCAATGATAAACAACAGCTGCAGCCCACGCTGGAAGCCATCCGCCAGCAAGCGGGACATACGCCGCAGGCAGTTATGACCGACAGTGGGTATTGCTCGGAGGCGAATTTGCAGTATTTGGAGAAGAAAAAGATCGAAGGCTTCATCGCCACCGACCGGGAGTCTTATCGGGACCGCCAGCAGCCGGGCCCGCGGGGGCCGCTTCCCCAGGGAGCGACGCGAGTGGACCGCATGCGCCGGAAACTGCAGACCAAGGTGGGGGCGGCCATCTACTCCAGGCGCAAAACGGTCGTGGAGCCGGTGTTTGGACAGATCAAACAAGCGCGCGGCTTCCGGCAGTTTCTCTTGCGTGGTCTGGAGAAGGTGCAAGGGGAGTGGGCCATGATCTGTCTCACGCACAACATTCTGAAGTTACACCGGCTCTGCTATGGATAGAGATAAAAGAGAGCAAGAGAGGCCACTCCTAAAGATGAGGTCTGCTCTCGGGAAGCCCTTCTACGAGCATTGCTCCGAGCTTCGTGGGGAGAACTCTGACTGGCTGTTTTCACAACTCGGTTCTCGGTCGCTGCAACCCCTTTCAAAAAGCAATTACGCTTGGCCGAGCGACGCCATTGTGCCGGGATCCATACCCGTCCGATCCTGGCCTCGAGCGATCCTCGGTGGGTGTTCCGAGCAGCGGTTTTCAAGTCGATGGTTCGTAGAGGCTTCGTCGGATACGGCGACGCCGACCCCTCCAATGTCTCTCCCCTGGTCCACGGCTCCGAGATGCGTGGATGCCTGCGACCCACATTCAGCTGCTGGTCTCGATCGGAAGGAAGTACCAGTTGCAGCATCAGGATGCCAGCGCCCTGCGGGTTCTCGAAGAGGCATACAAGCTTTCACGGAACGTGACTGACCGATCTACACGTGCGCGGGCTGCATGCGACGAGGGGTTGCTGCGCCTTCCTGCCCTTCCCTGCCTGAATTACGCGTTCCCGACGAAAGCCTCAGTCGCGTCTAAATGATCGGTCTGCTGGCTCCAGTCGAGCGGCCTACTCCACCCAGGTGCACGCGGCGCCGGGTGTGTTTTCGCAGTAGAGCACACGCCAGGACTTCGGCTTGTGCGCCGCCGTCCAGGCGTATGCCTGAATGAAGTAGGGCTTGGCCCAGACCTCGCTATCGATGGCGCGGGGCGCAATGACGGCCACCTGAACAGCGCTTTCGGCAGGGACGCCGCGGCGGGGATCCATGATGTGCGAGTAACGGCGTCCGCCGGCACGGAATGATTTCTCGTAGCTGCCCGAGGTGGATAGCGACAGATCTTTAAGGAACACCTGCGCCGCGTTCTTTCGGTGGTCCCAGGGGTCGGCAATGCTGATAGGCCAGCCGCGGGGCTCCTCTGGAGGGTTGCCAAGGCCGAAAATACTGCTGCCGGATGCGGCGACGAGCGCGTTGCGAATGCCTCGTGCGCGGAGGACCTCGACCATGCGATCGACGGCGTAGCCCTTGCCCACTCCGCCAGGATCGATCTCGACACCGGGACGATCGAAGCGCACGGTACGCTTCCGGGTGTTCAGTTGCACGTGCCGGTATCCCACCAGTTCGAGCGCCTCGCGGATCTGGTCGGGAGATGGAACATGACGGCCTCCGCCGGAAAAGCCCCAGGCGCGCATGAGCGGGCCGACGGTCAGATCAAAAGTGCCTTCGCTTGCGCGGCTGTACTCGATGCAATCGGACAGGAGACGGAACACCTCCGGCGAGACTGCGACCGGACGCGCGGCCGCCTCGCGATTGATACGGCTCCACTCGCTCGCGGGCCGGTAATTCGAGAGCAACGTGTCCAGGCGGTGGGCTTCCTCTAGCGCTGCGTCCATCGCCTGGTTCATCGACGCCCGATCGGAGCCGTAGAGGACGACGGAAAATGTCGCCCCCATGGCATCCGTGCTTCTTTCCAACTGCAGCGGTCCGGGTGCCCGCACCAGCAGAACCGCTGCGAACAGGGTGAGAAACCAACGGCTCAGGAATGCTCCTTCGGCATCTGGTTCTTCCAAAAGGCCTCGTAGTCGAACATCGCTTCCTTGATGGGCACGCCGCGCACATCGATCTTTTTCAGGTCCGCCGACCCGAGTCCCACGGCCTCTGCCAGAAGCATCATATTGTCGGCGTACTGGAAAGTCTCATCGCCGGGCTGTAACTGTTCCGGAGGATGCCCCTTGGGGTCTTTGAACACGCGATACGGCGCCTCATGCCGGCCGGCACGGGGGTTGTAGCCCATGCTAGCCGCGGCCACGGCGTCCGTATTCACGCAGTTCCTGCCGACGACGAGTAGTCCCGGATGAGCGGGCTTGGAACCCAGGACCCATGGGCCCTCGCCGCCGACCATGGAGACGATGCCGTCGGCGATGGCGAGGTCCACCGGGCGCGCGCCGAGAATATCGACCAGAATTCGAGGGAGCCGCCAGCCTTCATACCGATTCGACTTCGGATCGAGCTCGGCGGGCGCGCCGGGAGGCACCTGCACCTGCCCGTAGTGGAAGACGGTCTCCCGGTCGCCATACAAGCCCAGCGGCGTGATGCCGAACAGGTTCTTGATGCAGACGGTGAGACCCATCTCTTCATGGTTCTTCATCTTGCCCAGGCTCACGAAGAAATCGCAGTCCTGATAGGAGTGGTTCAACTGGAAGGCCGGAAAGATGTACGGTTCGCTCTGAACCTTCAGCAGAGAGTATTGCTTGCCCTGGCCGAGCGCGTTGGTGTCCTCGAATTCGACCAGGGGCGCCGCATTGCGGATGGCGGCGACGTCCCAACCACCCGAGAGCAACTTGTCTTCGAGTTTGTAGCCGGGCCTGTGGCCGCCGGCGCTTTCGAGAATGCGGATGCGCTTCGCGCCGAGTGCACCGAACACCGCGACCACCGCGCCGACCACGCGGGGGTGCACCCAATGGGTGTCGCCCGCCGTGTATCCGGGGAACCGTCCGCCGCCTGTCAGATTGACCTTGATGCCGACCGTCTTCCCCTTGACCTGGTTGCCGATCCCGCCGATCTGATCGAACATCTGCCGGAATCGGGTCGTCAGGTCCCCGTCGTAGCTGCGGACCTTGGCAACGGATACCGGTTCCACCGGACCCGCCGATACGGCCCGCGCCCCTTCTGCTGGCCGCGCTGCCATTGCCCCTAGAGCAAGACCAGAAAGTGCCAGCCAATCGCGCCGCGTCACACCTTCTCTTCTCATTGTTTTGTCTCCTCTTTAATTATTCCATCGAATTTATTATTCCATCGAAACGGCACCCCACAACAAAAGCTTCGGAACCGTCACTTCCGTTCTTCCCTCGGCGTCCCGCAGCGGCAGATCCACCGCCGCACCCTCGGGTGTTTCCAGGCGAGCCGAGCCGAACTTCCCGGCCACACGAAGCGTGATCGCCTCCACGGGGTGGTCGAAATAGTTGAGTAGCTGCACGAGCAGAGGATGTCCGGGACCGCCTCCGCTTGCACACGTGATTACCGACGGCACATTGAACGGGACCACGCCCAGGTCGTCGTCCGAGAGCAGCTCCTTGACATCGCGCGCCACCGCTTCGGGATCTGGATTCTTGTAAACGACCACGCGGCCTTTGCCGGCCAGAACCTCGGCGAACGGCTCCGTCTTCGGAGCGCCGCCCCAGGAGGGACCGGTGATCACGAGCCCGCCGTTCTCGGCGAATTCCTGCAGCAGTTTCCGCTCGGCCGCAGACGGCGGATCGAGTTCGGTGGCCACGAGCGCGCGGAACTTCGCCACCGCAGCGGCGTTCAGCCCGGAACGCGCCACCAGGCGGTAAGGCACCTGGCGGCGTGCCGCTAGGTTCAGGTACTCGTCGGCGAGAGCCTGCCTTGTGCTCGCCGGATCGAGCACGATGCCGACATTCCCATATGGCGCAAAGGTACGCCAGGCGGCGTGACTTTCGGCGAATTTCAGATAGCTCGAAAGACGGCGCCATACTTCCAGCGCCGCGGGATCCCGGGCGCGCAGTTTGGCGCGAAGAGCATCGTCGAGCGAGACGATCCAACGACCGCCGGCTGCGGCAGCATCGGCCACGGTCCGCGCGTAATCGACGGCTGAGGCGTTCTCGAGCTGGCTGCTGATCCACACCGGACGCGAGGGCGAGGCGAGACCGAACGACCGCACCAGCCAGATGTTCGACTTGATCCACGGCTCGCTCGAGGGCGCACCGCGGATACCCATTTCCGAGAGATTGCGTGCGGTCGGAGTCACGCCCGCGACAGCTACAATCGGTGCAGACTTCCACCGCCACGGCGCCGCGTCCTTCGCGATCTCGACGACCAACATGGAGCTGGCGGCTTTGCGCAAGGCGGCAGGAAATTCCGGGGCGAACTCGCCTTCGAGCACAAGTCCATCGAGCGCAGCCCGGGCGGCGTCCGCCGCGATTTTCGACGCATCGCCTGTCGCATAGACGAGGCCGAGCACGGCCAGACCGCGCTTGTGTGCCACCTCCGCATAGACCTTCACGAGCTGCTGCTGCTCGGCTTCGACAGCCTTATCGGCGGGCGCACTCCAGGTGACCAGCAAACAGTTCGCGGACGAGTCCTCAAGAAGACTGAGCGTGGAGGGTTCGTACCAGCGGGCGAGGGCATCGCGGACGGCAGCATCGGCGGGAAGCGTGTTCGTGCGGGTTCGCCAGACAAGTTCCAAGGGGCCGCCGGTCCAGCGAACCGGAACCCACGCCTCCAGAGCCGGGGGACCCGACACTCCGAGAGTGCACGACAGCAAGAAGAGCACCACCAGACGGGGGAACCAGCTGGTCATGTCATCTCTCCGCGATCTTTTCGGTCCTGGGTCCGATTGTCAACTTTCCTCCGACAGAAGAAAGGTACGTTACGGGGGTGAGGGTGAGCGTCAATAGCAAAGCGAACCATCTAACTTGGCGAGAGCTTAGGTCTGACATGAGAGCCCCCTCGAAGGATGTCCAACCGCTGGTGGGTAGAGACCGGGTACTTTTGTTATCTTTTACAAGGGCAACAGAATCCTCAAGGACATCAATCACCTTGGCCTGTGAGCACAGTCACACCCTGTGAAAGGGGAATTCATGCTCCCAGCGCTCTTTGAGGTGACTCTTGCCGCGTTGGAACCGCTCCGCTTCCCGACGACTAAGACGAAAGCCAGCACGGTCAGAGAACCGACCCCGGAATACGTCCGCAACCGCTGTGCCTCGTTATACTCCGCTGCTTCCTGCTCGATCGCCACGCTCAGTGCCGTAATCGTCTAGTTCAGCCGGTCCAGCAACTCCAGCAAGTCTCGCCGGCTCGCCCACGGGGCTAAGCGAAACCCCTCTAGCTGTTCTGGGCCAGCTTCCCGCCGTAATCCTTTCTTGCAGCGCGGGCCTTTATGGAGCGCCACTGCCTGCAACTGAAGGGGATTTAGGCCGCGTTAGCGCGTGATGCAGGTCTGCGTATCTCGTCTGTCTGAGACCGTCGGATCGCTCGTTCAATGGCCCGTATCAGCCTGTCCGATAGTTCGCTCCTTATCACGTGTTCATCCACTAACCACAGTACTCGCTCTGGCGTGCAGGCGTAAGCTGAAAGAAGAATGATCGGTATGCTGGGAAAGCGCAGCTTAACATGGCGGGCTATGGCCTCCGCGTCTATGCCTTCAGTTTTGTACTCCAGTAGAATAGCGGCCACTGGCGCATCCTGTAGCATCTTCATCGCGGTGTGGCCGTTTAAGGCCATTTTGACACGATAGCCGTGGGATTCGAGAAGCGCTTTGCGGAGCTCCAACAGCTGAGGACGGTCGTCAATACACAAAAGAGTGAGAGCGTCCATGACCACTTCTCCCCGGGAGCCCACACACTAACCCCTTGGGTTAACATTAAGCCGATCACGATACGAAGTCTGTGAGCACTGTCACATCTGCTTTTTTGGGGACCCTGGTGCTGCGAATTGCTTCCAGTAATAGGGTGCAACGCTGTGGTAGTGCGGAGGAAATTGCGTGAGGCGCCGGCCCGGGGTCTGGCAGCAGGGTTGCCCCGGGCGGTTTTCGTTTGTAGGTTGCGGCGCCGCTCCACCCACTTTCTCGCGACCCAGACTCGGTAAACTGCGGAAACCGAGCACCCCACAACAAACCTGCGGGATGAACCCCATGCACCGTGAAGCCGCCGATTCAGTCCGCTTGCATCTGTTTCAAGAGCTCTCGACTCTTGGTCAGCAGCTCACGCACGCGCTTTTGCTCGGCCATGGCCTCGGCGGAATAAAGCCCATGTTTCCAGCGCGCCCGTCGCGACCGCGCCAGGCCTTCGGCGGTGCGCGGTCCGGTACTGGCACCGCCGTGCATACGGCATTTGCCATTGCCGGGCACCGACACGCCCTACCTCGGCCGGCCTTGGCTGCGCACCTGGGCGTGGAATTGAGGTAGGACTTCATTGCGATTTCCAGAGCTACGTCACATCTCTGCCTCAGCCTTCGTGTAACGTACATTGTGCTGTGGAGTTCTTTCTATACTGTCGAGGCCGCTGGGGAACGAATGTAATCGCTGAAGGTCGCCCAAGTCTTCACTTGCGACCATTCTCCTTGAACATCCCGCTGGACCGTACAAACCGCTTCATCCATGAGCGGTCAAACATAAATTGTGGCGACGTGAATGAGCGAGGTGGAGGATGAAAAAACGATCGAGAACAGCGCAGACCATTGAGTCGGCACAAGCTCGGTGGGGCACACTGCCTGAAAGTGCTTGCGCAATTGGTAGAACTTACTGATAGATACGGACTGTCCGTCGACTCAGGTGATCTGCTGCACTTAAACTCGAGCTGGTACGTCACACACGCTGGACTCTTGCGAATAGCTCGTCAGAAGCGCTGTTCGGGAATTCACGTCGAGCCAGTTCCTGAGTTCTCGCAACCTCGTGAAGCGCGATGCGCATTTAAAGCCACTGTTTTTAAGTCGCGGAACTGTAGGGGCTTTGTCGGTTACGGAGATGCTGATCCCTCCAATGTCTCTCCCCTGGTCCATGGCGCCGAGATGCGGGTGGCCGAGACCCGGGCGGTCAACCGGGCCCTGCGCAAGGCTTACGGCATCGGCATCTGCTCGGTCGAGGAGATGGGGTCATTCGCCGAACCACTTCCCTCCCCTCGGGAGACGAAGAAGCTCCCACCCCAGCAGGTTAATGGGAAGAACGGGGGAAACTATGGCGGCCCCAAGGTCCGCGACCGCCTCTGTCAGCTGATCCGCCAGCATCAACTCGGTGCCAACCTCGCCAAGTCCTACGCTGTCGAGTTCTGCGGCACCAAAACCCTCCGCGAGGCCTCCCGGGAGCAGGTCGAAGCCTTCGTCGCTCACCTGGCCGACTGGGCCGAGAAGGGCCGCAATGCCCTGCTCTGTCAGCTCAACAGCTGTCCCGTAAACAAAGAAGGTGCAGCATGAGGCGCTATTTCGAGTCCCTGCGCCCGGCAGATGTCAGCCATTCACTCGGTTCCGGACGGGATCTTCCTGGTCCGGGTTGATCGGGCCCAATATCGCTGGCACAAGCAGAAGCCTTATTACGAGATCCGCTTTACGGTGCTCAAGCCCAGGCATCTGACCGGGTGCTTCATGACCGGGCGCCTGTACTGCACAACCAGGGCAATGTGGAAGTTGAGCTGGTTCCTGCGCGACTTCGGATATGACGCCGAGCTGCTCGGAAAGAATGAGATCGATGACAAGGCCCTGATCGATCTGTGGGGAGTGGTCAAGGTCAGCGAAGTCACAGTGCACGGCATCGCCATGCTCAACTTCGACGGCTTTGCGCCGGCAGCCCGCTGGGAAGACCTCTCAGTCTTAACTGACAAGGATCCTCAAGGGAAAGGCTTACTACCTCATGTCAATCCATGAGCACCTACCGCCACAGGCCAGGAAGGAACTGAAGGAGGTGGGCTGGACGAAGGGACTGGAGTTGGCGAAGGTCGCGAGGAGGGATGGGCAGGAGTTCGATTGTGCAACCTGGCTGCACAAGGCTCGGTCGCTACCAAAGGATCAGTTCAAGCGAGAGGTGGAGAAGGAACTAACTGGGCGGGAGACGGAACCTTGGGAAATTGTCTACAAGACCCAGATTCCTGTGGTCGAGCAGGCGATTGAGACGGCGGCGATGATGCTGGGTACGGACAAGTCCCGGGGGTACTGTCTGGAGATGATCTGCGCAGACTTCCTGGCGGGCGCGAATCTCGAAAACGAAGATTCAGCGGAACTCCTTCAGTCCATGTCACGGTTCTTTAAATTTCTCCCTACCGAACAACGGCAGGCTTTTCTGCATGAAGTTGCCGAGAAAGCTTCGTGAAGCGAATTCGACCCAAGCGGCCGCGCTTGCGGCTTGATTCTGAACCGTATGGCCAGCTGAGGAAGCAAGTACGGCGGCGTGATGGCTTGAGATGACAACTCTGTGGTTCCAGGCAAAATCTGCATGTTCACCACAAGCAACCGCGGAGCCAGCAAGGCGATGACGACGATTTGAACCTCATCACCCTGTGCGCTGACTGTCACGAAAATCAGCACCGATAGAACCGAAGGCCCGAAGATTGCCTCGGGTCTGTCTCCGGAAGGCACTCCCGCGGCATCAAGGCGTATACGCAATCGTAAGACCTGTCGACAAATGAGGTCCATCTCAGCGGAACGGGCGCAACTTGCGGACGGCTCGCACCGCAAGTGGCGGAGTCAGATCCTTCGCAAATTCGCGAAGTCTGGACGGCCTCTGTCCGTAGATATTTGGTGCGTAAATTGAGGTATGCGGTATGACTTTTTTGATTCCGGGCGATTCCACTGTGTGATAGTAGGCGACAAAACAATTTCTGCTGCGCCCTTTTGGGCATCTCACCACCGACGGCACACCATGATAATTTTCGTCAGCGATCTCAAAAATCACCGTACGATTGAAAGTCGGCTCGATGACCACTTCTCGCCGGTTCCCATCTTTGCTCCACAATTCCAATTGCCCCCCGTACTCGTGCTTCCAGTCCTTGTTCAAGTAGATCAACAGAGAGAGCCGCCGAACTAGCCCGGTTGAATATGCAATATTGCGGTCGACATGAACATCGAACTTCCCGCCGCGAGGAATACGATGGTATCCGGCGCCCTGCAGATAGGGATCGGGCAATAATTCCCAGATACCTGTAACTTTAGAAAGAAAATAAAGAAATCCTGCGGAATGCAAAAACGCAACAAGTTGAGAGCCGGCTCGCCCGAGATCTAGGGCGGAGCGCAAATTGAATTGCCGGAGGTGATTGTCATCGTGACGGACCCATTTTGCTTCGCCTGGGGGGAGCATTTCGTTGGCCACGCACTCCAGCAAGTGTTTCGAGAATAGACTTTCGAGAACCAAATGAGGAAATGGCTTCGCCGATTGATAGTGGGACCAGAGAGACTCAATGTTGGCTGTAAGACGACTCGCGTCGTTAAGCACTCCGTCGATTTCCGTGGGTGTCGTAGATCCGGTGCCAGCCCCTTGATCCCGGACTGTGGTTTCGTACGCAGAGTCTACAAATTCCGTGATGTACTTGTCACGCCCCGGCATATTCATAGTCCGGTTCCCCCTTCGCGATTGGAGATCACGATCCCGAGTTGCGAAACTGAACATGACCACGCTCTTATGCCCTTCCCGATGTGGTCCCCCAGAGGACAATGTCCGCTGGAAGCGGCGCTCGCGGCGCCATTGCCCAAATATCGTCTCTCCCCTGACCCTAAGTGCCCTATCTTCTGATGCTCCATCACTTTACGCTTAAGACCTGCACGATCACTCTGGAATGCTCAGGGGAGAAGAGGTACGATGACCAAGTCGGCGAGGAACTTCTCCCAGCGGATTATGCACTGTCTCGTACTCCTCTTGGCACTCTCTTTACTCTATGGCTGTGGGGCCGCTGGAGGAGAAAGAGCGTCGTCCTCTTCACGACCTTCCCAGCCTTCCCACTCGTTGTCGGTAACGGTCGCTCCCCTTGCGGTTGAGGTTCGCGCAGGTGACGGCGTGCAATTCTCTGCGACAGTCTCGGGTGACGTACCGGCATCGGTTGGCGATGGACTCCGGCCCAGGTCAACAAGCGCGTCCCAAATCGATCGCCCAGAAAAGCCGCGCCCGGGCCCAGTCCACTCAGGCGCCGCGGCCACCCGAGTTATTTGGTCGGTTAATGGGGTCCTGGGAGGCAACGCAGCGGTGGGCACGATCAGCGGCAACGGCCTCTATCATTCGCCGCCAATCTTGCCGACTCCGAACGCAGTTGACGTCACCGCCGCCAGCGTGGCTGAACCCTCGGTTTCGCAGACCGCTCTCCTCACGCTTTACAACCCTATCCCGACCGTAACTTCAGTGACGCCAAGCAAAGTCTCGGTGGGAGCCTTCGCGCTGACGGTTAGTGGACAAAGCTTCGTGAAAGGTGCTCAGGTCTTGTTTGCCGGGAACCCTCTGCCGACCACTTTCACTTCGTCCAAGCAGCTCGTGGCCACCGGTGTTGCTACCCAGCCGGGAAACGCTCAGGTTCAGGTCAGCAATCCACAGCCCGGATCAGCGAGTTCAGCCGGGGCTCTCAAAGTACAGGTAACAGCACCACCAACGGCCCCTCAGATATCTTGGGACCCTACCGCTCTCGGAGTTCCATGGGCCAGTGATTTTACCTCCATCGCAGCAAACGAAATCAATGTGAAAACGGACGCGCGTTTGCGCGTCAAAGCAACAGGCGACGGTGTCACCGACGACACGCCCGCCATCCGCGCGGCGATTCAATTAGCCTCTTCGTCTGGTGGCGGGATGGTTTATTTGCCGGAGGGTGACTACAAGATTGTCGCGCCTTCCAACTCCGTTCGGGGGAATCCCCTCGTAATACCTTCACGGGTTATTCTCCGAGGCGCCAGTTCAACGACGTCCAGCATCTTTGTGAATGATCCACACGCTGCCAGTGAAACCGACGGAATCTGGACGTGGGGTGGAATCAACTTTCAGGGATCGAGCCAGAGCGGCATGACCGATCTAGGAGTCTATGCGGTAACTACCTCGACCAGCCCGTGTGCATTGCTCTGGAACAGGGGAACCAACAAGGTCAGTGAACTATTCTTTAACAATCTCGATGTTCATCTGGAGAACTGCAAAGCTTTCTGGCTTGAGAACACAGACAAATTATTAATTCAGCGCAGCTTGTTTGACAGCAAATCAGCACAAAATGGCCCTATTCATGTCGTGGGGAATTCTAATGTGTTGTTTCTAAATAACAGCATTACCTACCGCTTTAGCCGCGTACATCTGTTCGATAACGCGAACTTACTCATGCAACATAACACCCTCATCCGTGATGCAGACAACAAGGATATGCAGAATGGAACGGCTATCGAAAGCGGCGGAGTGGAAATATCTTTTGGTCGAGACGTTCAGGTACTCAACAACTACATTCAAACCCTAAACGCGCCTTCAGACGAATTCGACGATGGTGAAGCGATCTTAAGTCAGCAGTCCAATGTTCAGGATGTTCTGGATGCCGGCAGCTTAACCGCGGCGACATCGACTACGCTAACCGATACCAACGCCCTGTGGGGACCTGTCACCGCATCACGCCTTGCCAAGTATCCCCAGGTTGTGGCTATCTTGACGGGACCGGCAACTGGCGAATGGCGCTCGATCCTAGGAATCAATACAAGCACGAAAACCTTGGCATTGAATCAGCCGTGGGACCGAGTCCCCGACGTTGGCGCCTTGTATTCCATTTTCGCCTGGACGCTGATGCATGCGAACATTCAAGGCAATACGCTGGTCGACAATCCTCACGGGATCGTCTTGTTTGACGGTTGTTACGGCTGCTCAGTACAGGGCAACTTGCTGACCAATTCGAGAGAGATCGTTTTGCGTGCTGCCGATGAATCCTTGCGTTCGTCCCTATATCCCGAAGGCAGGCGAGTTCACCATATAGTAATGGACAGCAAGATCCTGAATAACACGGTTTCGAACACGTCAGGGGTGCGCCCGGCTTTCATCGCCCTCGATACAGAGGCGTTTGCCGAGAGCAGTTACAAAGGAATGGGTATGATGAACATTCAGGTGGGAGGAAACACTGTCCATCCTTATGCCGCAAATCCCAGTCGAAGCTATATCAAAGGTGAAATAACCCAAGAGGGGTTTTTTCCATGCTTTCTGTTCGGACCTGCGGCAGTCAAAGACCCGGTGAGCACGGTATTCCAGAATATTTACTTCTGGAACAATTTCCAGAGTCGTGTCGTCACTCACAACTCTGGTTTCCTGCCATTCGCCTCCCAAGCGTGCACTATCGCTTCGCCTCCACTCTGAGAGTCTTCCGTCAGTTAGAATTACACTTGGCCTCAACAAGGGACCCAGTCGCTCCGTGTTCAAGAATGATCGCATAAGGTCAGCGAGGCTAATTCGCCACCACTTGGCCCGATTGGAAACCTTCGTCGCACGCAACGTTGAGTGTCGGCGTACCAGGTTTTACAAGACTGCGGAATATTTGAGCCAATACATCCTGATTCGTCGTACCGTTTTGGAGACAGCGAATACGTCCTCGAATCGCAACATACTTGCGGTGCTGCTCATCTTTCAGGAGTTCTTGGCATTTCCTGCTGCATTCTTCCGGACTGCTCCAAAAAGCGGCCTCTTCATCTTCCTTGTAAAGCCTTGAGTGCTCAGGAGTGCGTTCGGCGCACAAGACCCCACCCAGGTACGGTATTTCAAAAGAACGTTGTGTGGCCAGGTCGCGGTTCCCCTGGGAGAGCAACCCCAAATTCACCTTCGCACACTGGATTGCTTTAGCGTAGTCGTCGTCCTCATGCAAACCAGGACCGCGCCAGGCCGAGCGTAAGGCAGACCACTCGCGCGCTTTGTACCATCGATCGCCATAGATCGACAAGGGAACGCCCAATTCGATCAGACGCGCTATAAAAGGTCCCCGTTCCGGCATCCACGTCCCGACGAATGCTACTTCACTGGCCCACTGTTGATAATCTTGCTCGCTAATCTGTCTCGGAGCATGAGCGATTTCGTCAGCCGACCGGTCCACCCGCAAAACGTTACGCGCTCCTCTTTGCCAAGCCTCCGAAACATTGCAGTCGCGAACCACGACAATAAGATCATAGAGCGGCACACTTTGCAGATACAGCCTCCAGCGCTGGCCATCACGCTGGCCGTAAGGATCGTCGACGTTATAGTTGATGACAGTTCCGAAGCGATTCTTCAGTTCACGAATCAATTGGGGCCCTACCAATTCGCCGCTATCAACGTAGACGAAGTCAAACTGTATCGGTGGGATGGACGCGAGAACACGGTGCTTTATGAAGTCTTCCAGGAATCGGCCCCCGGTATGCCATGCCCATGCTCCGGCGAAACGTTGGGCCGGAAGAGAAGCGCCAACGTCGATCGTGGAAACAATGTATCCAAGGCGTCTCAACGCCGATGCGCGATGACGCGACGTGCCAGAGTTCTTCCCAAGATACAAAACGGAGAGTTGCTTCATGGCTCGATAAGTTCTATGCCTCTGGGGCGGGCTGCAGACCCCGTCTAAAACGTGGAACCGCAAACAAGGCAGCTGCAAACTTCTTCAGACTATCCTGTACGTTAGATAAGGCCGTGCGCAAGACGAGCCCGGTCATAAACGCGTCAGTCGCAAGAAGGGCCATAGCCGCCCCAACCACTCCCAGGCGCGGAACGAGGATCCATGCCAGTCCTAAAGAAAGCAAACTTACTCCCGAATAGGTCGCTGCGATATAGCTATGGCTGTTGGTGGACATTGGAATCACCGAACTCGTGTCCCAAAGCGAGTTCGTCACGACCACAAGCAACAGAACGTGGAAGCAAGCCACGTCAAAATTGACATTGTGCTGAATCCAAAGTCGGTAAATGAATGGACCGACCAACCAGAGTAGTAATCCGCCGAATATTGACAGAGCCAAAGACGCCTGGCATGCGTGACGGTGCAACCGGCGCGCCAAAGAAATATTACCCGCTCCGAAGGCTCTAGAAAGCTCCGGCCACACGCCGTTCTTAACCACGACAACTAACTGAAAATTAAGGCGAGATAGGGCGCGAAGAGTGGAAAACGATACTACCGCGACCGGCCCCAGCATTGCCCCAATCACTAATATGAACCCTTGCAGACTGAGAGCGCTGCCGACGGGCAATGCCATGAACCCGAAAGCAGGCGCCGCCATCTTCCTCACCGCCTTCAATCGGGCGTGCCCGATCCCGTAGCGGACCCACGGACTCAGGCGACGGAGCAGCAATACATAGCACATCGTACCCACGCATCGGACGACAAGATAGGCAAATGCCACCGCCAGCAGGCTTCCGCCTAAGGCTGCGATGGTTGTTGCCGCAACGGCCTCAACCAACCGCAGAATCATGATTCCGGCTGTGCCTGTGGCAAAGTGCCCATCAGATCGGTATCCACTCTCCGCAATACCATTCTGCTGAGCGACGACCACGTAAGCACTCAACACGATAATCACAGCGGCCGCTTGGGGACTGGAGACCCCGGACAACCTCAGCCATTGTTGCCACGGCATCCACCAGGCAGACACGGAAATCAGGAACAAGATGAGAAGAGAGACAAGTGTTACAAGCACCCATGAACTCTGAAAGGTCTCCAGCGCCCCTTGGTCGTTGGTGGCCATGCGCATGGACATGTCACTGCCTGAAGCGTCGCCGAATCCCAGGTCGCTTAACGTCAAGTAACTGGGGATCGCCGAAAGCAGGAGCCAGTCACCATACTTCGGGGCGCCCCACGCATGTAACAGCACAGGCACGGAACCTAGCTGAACTATAGCGCTAACGACCGGCCCGAGTGCGGTCGCACACAAACCGTGGATGAGCCTGCAGCGAAGGCCACTGTTGCCCGTTGAAGGCAACTGGAGTTCTGTTTGACTTAGAGACATATTCGTACACTTACAACGAGTAATCGAAGGGGCTCAGTAGCGGAAAACGTTTTTTGTAGGACCGCAGAGTTCAGCTCCGCTTGAAACAGAAGGTCGGCAGTATTACTTTGTCGCTGACGAAAGCAAAGAACTTTGGTGGACCTCCTACGTGCGGTGCTCTGAGTACGAGACTTGTCCGTCTTTGATTGCAGAGGATGCCCCATCGGCGAGAAGCCAGGGAAAAGCGAAGTGCCGTTCAGACCGAATGGTTTTTCACGGGACAGTGGTGACAATTGATCGGTCGGAGAGTTCGGCAAGGGTGGCGGGGCATAAGCATTGACAGGCTTGGATCCTTTCAAGCCATTCCGTTGTCGACCGCGAACCAAACCTCGGGGGGGGGCTTGCTGCTGATCCCCCTTCAGTGAAGGGTCCGACGGCAGAGCAGTTCCGGAATAAGCGGTGCGATGGGACCATGCCGTAGATGCCGATGGTTGCATTAGAGTCTGAGAAGACGAGTTAGCAGCGGTGGATCGATCTCCAGGCTTAACCGGCACTCCGAATTGGCTACTCGGAACCTCAGTTGTACGCTGAAGGGACCAGCGACTATACGACGTTGAGTTTCTGGGGGCTTGGGACGGTTGAGGCCGTCGCTCGTTAATATCCCGGCGGGCTGAGTTGTCAACTGCACTGACGTCCCGATTGATATCCGGTACACGCCTTGTATCCTGAGCGTGCGCAAAAGCACCTACGAAAACTACCATGGTCCATGACAGCGTCACCATTCTGATATTCATCAGTACATTCATGAGCTCTTACTCTTGCTGCGGAGTCTTGACGCAATCAGGCCGATTGGCCCAAGGCAGACATGTGGGCTCTGGAAGTCCCAGCCTTGGATTTTTCTTCCAGTGTCCAGCGGTCTTTGTTACTTTCGTAAATGTCTCTCATGATAGCTTCGACGTTGT
Source organism: Terriglobia bacterium (assembly GCA_963803605.1). Classification (GTDB taxonomy): domain Bacteria; phylum Acidobacteriota; class Terriglobia; order Terriglobales; family Acidobacteriaceae; genus JAIQFF01. The sequence continues at coordinate 3,875 of CAWDNG010000009.1, read as the reverse complement.
GTTGAAGTCGCCATTCGGGAAGTGACTCTTGAAGCGACTAACATCGCTTACGTACCAAATGTGATCGCCCTTGCGGTTCTGCTCAACATATTCCAGTCCAGAGGTCTTTCGCTGATTTGTTGACAAAGGTGGATCGCTTCGAGCATGGAGCAGTTGCTGAAAAGACTTCCCCCCATGTTATAGACTTCGCCGTGACGCGGCCTCTTAAAAAAGCAATGGAACGCCTGAATGAGATCTGCACTATGGATATTATCTCGCACCTGTTTAGCTTTGTAGCCGAACACTTTCTACGGAGTACCCGTGGCAGCACACCGCACCAGGTACGCCAGGAAGCCATGAAGCTGCGTACCAGAATGACCTGGGCCGGTCAAACATCCGCCACGAAAGCAAGCGGTATGGACTGCGAAATAGCGGCCATACTCCTGAACCAGCAAATCCGCCGAGGCCTTTGAGACTCCGAATAGATTGTGCAGAGTATTGTCAATCGGCATTTCCTCGGGAATTCCCCTTTGGTCATGGCTGGGGTTGATTTCCCAACGCTTATCGAGTTCTACGAGCGGCAGATAGTTAGGAAGGTCCCCGTAGACCTTGTTAGTGGAGGTGAAAATGAAGACAGCATCAGGCGCGTATCGGCGCGTAGCCTCTAACATCACCATCGTCCCATTGGCATTTACAGTGAAGTCCATGATGGGGTTCGTAGCTGCCCAATCATGCGACGGCTGCGCGGCAGTATGAATGACCAAGGCAATATCCTGGCCATACCGGCTGAAGATTCTGTTGATGGCGGCCTCGTCACGAATGTCCATGTCCTGGTGCACGTAGGAAGGGACATGAAGTAAGAGATGCTCCCGCATTCGCATCGTGGAGGCATCCTTACCGAAGAAGTGCGCCCGCATATTGTTGTCAATCCCGATAACCTGCATACCGAGTGACGAAAAGTGTCGAACCGCTTCCGATCCAACTAAACCGGCCGCTCCGGTAATAATTGCAATACTCACTGGATTCTCCTTTGAAAGTCGAGAGCGGGAGAGCTCTTGATGCTTTTATCTGACTTAACATTGGCAATGCGCAGAAGTTCGGATTCCATCCTGAGCAAGATCGTCTTTTCATCCCAGTGTTCCTGCGCAAACCGGCGGCCCGCCTCGCTCATTTCCCTTCGCCGGCCGGAATCGCTCTGAAGTTCCGTGATTGCCTCGAACAAGGGCTCAGGTTCTTCCGGGGCAACGACCAGACCAGCGCCGCTTTGTTCGACCATACTTGCCACCGCACTGGCCGCGTTTACAGAGGCAATCACCGGGCAGCCGGCGGCCATGAATGTTGCAGTTCTTGAAGGGAAAACAATGTCGGCAACAGTGCGTTGCTGGGTGATAAGGCAGATGTCCGAGGCGGCTAAGCCCTTTGGAACAATTGCTCCCGCGGCTGCACCGGTAGAAACTTCACATTCGCGAGCCCGAGCTGTGCGGCTCGCAATTCTGTATTTTTCCGCACAGCCCCGTCCCCGGCGAAAAGGTAGACGATTTCCGGATCATCCCTGAGACAACCGGGCGGCGGAGAGAATCACATCAAGCCCTTGCTTGACGCCCATGTTGCCCGTATCCCAAACGACAAACTTGTCTTCCGATCCATGGGTGTGACGGAAGGCCTCACCTCCGGCTCCGCGTGCAATTTGCAGAAGCGCTGGGTCGGCACGCGCTGCATAGAGCGTGACCTTGTCTGGTGCGATTGACTTTTCAGTATTCGGCGCCGCATGCCCGCGGTTAACGTCGACACCATGGCCGCCTGGTTGTAGGCAAACTTCTCTAGCCGGTAGAGGGGTGCGCACCATTATCCCATCACTCAGCATGCCGAGGTCAGCGGCGAGTCCGGCTGTAAATCCATTACGTCGTAGACGAACGGTATTCGCCACAGTCGCTTCAAGAGCCAAGCGGTGAATGCCAGACCAAGGGGAGGGGACTCGACAAACAAGATATCCGGCTTCCCGGCGGAAAGCGCGGCAGCCAAATTGCCCGTCAGAAACGTGGCTTCGAATGCGATGCGCTTCGCCGAGGTCACAGACTTCGGAATCCATGACCAGGAGCGAACAATACGTACTCCGTTGTGTAATTCACGTCGCCACACCGCGCGCTTGTACGGTTCGCTAACTTTCCATTGTGGGTAATTGGGCAAGGTCGTTCGTACCCGTTACGTCGTGGCCTTGAGATGCCAGGTACTCGCAGCGCCATGTAGTAAGTGGACCTATTCCTGTTTCTTCGGGCCAATAATTGACACTTAAGACAAGTATTTTCATGGGGGAGGTATTCCTGGGTACGGATTCGGAACTAATCGATGGAGTTGGAGTGGACGTTTTGAGCCTCTCGAGTGGCATACCATCAGGCGCCGGTGGCTCACAGGCCATCGCCTTCGTCGCCAGACCTTGTTCGAACAGTTTGGCGTCGATCAGGAACCGGAACCAGAAGGTTTGCAGTACGTAAAAGATGAAGCCCTCGGTTCCGTCAAGGAATCCGCAGCGAAGTACATAGCGATAGAAAAAGAGACAAAATGGGCGAACGAACCGTGGACAAAGGTCGTACATGTTCCGCAAGAAGCGCTTCTTCTCGACCGGATTGCCGCCGGACAACTTTCCTCTAATCCTGCCATCACGGCTGCCCAAGCCTTGCTCTTCGACTTCGGCGTCCGACCAGCGGTTATGGCGGACCGTCCACTCGCTAATGGGCATTCTCAGTCGTCGATCATGAAGCCCATCAGCTGTTTTGTCCGCCCGGCAGTAACGTAAAAATGCTGGTCGTACTTCCGTGCCTAGCGACTTTCCATAGCCGGATCTGAAAAGTCGCATGTGCCATGTGGGAGACATTCCGCCGTGACGATTTGGTCTTTCCAGGAAGTGCATCAACCGTGGGATGTAGAAGCCATTGATATCGGTCTCTTCCGCCTGACTCATGATTTCTTGCGGAGTTTAAGCATAGCTGGCTCCGTCGGCATCCAGGTGGAGTTGCCAGTTGTACTTTAGCCACGGCAAGGATGCGATCGCCCAATTTCTCTGACTGCCATAGTTGTCGAACGCATGCGTCACCACTTTGGCTCCATGATTGCGAGCGATCTCAGCAGTGCGGTCCGTACTGAATGAATCCACGACGTGAATATCATCCGACAGTAAGCCGACTGACTGAAGAGTCTCGCCAATGGTTGACTCGGATTGATAGGTCAAGATGACGACTGATGTTTTCATGCGTATTGGCGGCGGCGCAGGAACAACTTGTGCGCGATGGCCGGCATCGCGATTCAGAAAAGCGAAGGATTGGAGTTCAGCAGCGCTCGTGGCGGGGTCTTGTCAAAAGGGTTCGCGAATGCAGAGGGCTACCCAAAACCTCGCGATTCCGGGTCGATCTGATTGCACATCTATCCCCGACCCAACATGATAAAGCTTCCTAATAAGAGCGTAGACCCCGAGGCTTTTAAGTGCAAAGCAACTAGCTTTGAGCGAGACTTGTATCAGCCACGTCGCCAGCACAGAGTTCACAAAGGCCTGCCCACGCATCTCCACAATGGAAAACTTAGAAGAGAGGATCCCAATAAACTCGTCTCGCTCGTACTCCCGAACATGGAATGAGTTATTGGGTCGTCTCCGGATGGGGTACATCGTCGACGCTAGGCGCCGATCCGGAGTGGAGCACAGAAACAACCCGCAAGGCCTGAGCACGCGGTGAATTTCTTTGAGATAGAGAGTGGGGTTTTGAAGGTGCTCAATTGTTTCGAAGGAAACCGCCACATCAAATGACCGGTCTGGCGAAATCTAGTTTCTCCGCATTGCAACGAAAATAACTCAGGCCCCGGCGACCGTAGAGGGTCTCAGCTTTGGCAACCGTGAAAGCATCGAT
>CAWDNG010000008.1:0-341252 GCA_963803605.1 Terriglobia bacterium | reverse complement strand
CCTGGGGTTTATATAAGCTATTTTATTATCAATGCCTCTTAGGACATATTCTGCGATTTTTCACAACAAGCGACTATCGTTGGTTCGCAGTCTGGATCCATTGATCCTTGCCCATCCCCTCTGGGTAGTAGTTTAGCTCCCCCCGCTCCTCGCGCTGGTCTAGCTCTCGGTTCGATGAAACAAGCGAAGCACCCGCACAGTGCTTACACTCAAACCGCAGCGATAGAATTCCAGGAGACTCGATCGCGCCATTACTTCCTGTTTTTGCCGACCACTTCGCCCAGAGGCGTCGTGTTTCTTCGGCAATGATCGGGAACTAAAAATCTGCGTGATGCAGATTCAGAGCAGCCGCGCCGAAATAGGTTATGATTGCGGACCTGTTCGGCGATCCATGGCTGGGTTTCGAAGGTCGGACGTGGAATGAATTCACATGAAAAACCGTGGCGCATTCCTGGCGAGCTGTTGGCGGGATTGTTGCTGGTGTTGATGGCAGTGCTGGCCGGCGGTGCAGCGCTGCGCGAGTCTGTCACGATTGATGAGGTGGCGCATATCGGCGCCGGCGTAAGTTACCTGCAGAAGCTGGATCTACGGATGAATCCCGAGCATCCACCGCTGGCGAAGGTGTTGGCAGCCCTGCCCCTGGTGTGTCGCGGAGTTCGCGCGGACTACAGCCATATCTCGTGGACTGCCAGCGAGAAGTTTCTTCCGGCGTTCTTGGGGCGATGGGTTTTTGGGGACTGGCTGCTGGAGAGGTGGAATGATCCGAAAAGCGTGCTCGCCTGGGCACGCTTGCCCATGCTGCTGTTGACGCTAGCCCTCGGATGCGCCGTGTACCTGTACGCGCGCCGCTTGGGCGGAGTGTGGGGCGGGCTGCTCTGCCTGAGCGTATATGTCAGCACGCCTGCCTTTCTCACTTTTGGTCCACTTGTGCACACGGACTTGGCGGTGACGCTGTTTTCTGCTTGCCCTGTGGACTCTTGCCGAAATATGGCAGCAGCTGAACCGAAAGAATGTTGCGCTATTCGGGTTGAGTCTCGCAGGAGCGCTGCTATCGAAATTTACCTCTGGCGTTCTGCTCGTTGCGTTCGTCGCGTTTTCACTGAGCCTGCGCTGGCGCGCCGTTCCCGTGCAGCCTCGGAGCCAGCTCGAGCTGCGCCAGTGGAGGCGCACCCGTCGGCGGGCAACGCTTAAGGGCGTCTTGTATGCCGCGGTGGCTGTCTACGCGTTTTACTTTGTCTTTTCGTGGCATCAGTCAACCGGCGCTCTCGAGCGTTTCGGAACGGGACCAGCGGCACTCTTCCTGCGCCGCCTTCTCATGCCTCCTTTGTTGTATCTTGGCGGAGTGCTCTGGGTTGTGCTCACCGGGAGACGCGGGACTTTTCTTCTCGGCCATGCCTATTCCCATGGCGTTTGGTTCTACTTTCCGGTTGTCTTTGCTCTGAAATCGTCGCTGGGATTTCTCGTCTTGTGTTGCTTGCAGCCGCAGTCGGAATCAGTAGGAAAGTACGCGGCGAAACGAGCATCGCCGTTATACCCACTCAATTCGCGCTGCATTGGCGTGCTCTCTGGGTGAGCTTGCTGGTCTTCACGGGCGCGTGCCTGCTTAGCCCACTTGACATCAGCATCCGGCATTTCAGTGTGCCCCTCGTGCTACTGGTTATGCTGCTCGCGCCACTGCCTCGAATGCTGGCCGATCTGCCACGGCGCTCCGTAGAGCTGGCGGGAACTGCGACGGTTGTAGCGCTTGCGGTGAGTTGTCTGTTCACCGCGCTCCACGCCTATCCCTACTATCTCCCCTATATCAACGCCTTGAGTTTCGGGCGTCCCACCTACGCGCTCGTCAATGATTCGAATGTAGATTGGAATCAGGGACTTCCGGAAGTTAAGCGCTTTGCGGAGCAACAGGGACTACAGGAAATTCCACTGGATCAATACGGATTCTCGGATGTCACGGCATTCGTGCCGCAGGCGTACCCTTGGAATTGCCAAACGCCAACTCAGGAGGTTGCAGGAAAGTGGGTGACGCTCTCGGCTGCCAATTTGCTGGAGGCGCGCAATTGTGCTTGGCTCCTGCAGTACCCGCACGAGGCCCTGGCCGGCGGGAGCATTTATGTCGTGCGCCTGCCCGCGCAGATCCCGGCGGTCGGCAGCGCAGGCGGGCCGCCGCTGCCCTCAGCATATCGGACGTTTGGCGGCGTCCCGTTTGAGACACGCGGCTTCATCTCGCATGTGATCCAAAACCCAGACGACCTTCCCCGCGCCGTCGAATGGATGCAAACCGCATTCAGCGCCCCAGGCAAATCGCAGGGCCCTCCTCCCAAGCTCCCCTGGGAGCGCTAATCGGATTTTCCACCTCGCTATGGATACCTATTGACGCGTTACCTTGTTGTGGGCGGATGAGGGGCAAGCCTTCCCTAATCCGATAAGGGAAGGGTTGCCCAACGATACGTTCCGGAGCGAACTGGCTCCTCAAACGATAATCTTTCTTTTGCCGATAATCTCTCTTTCGCCCATTCGGAAAACCGCATTCGGCGACTCGCGGCGTCCTGTTCGAACCTTCAGGAAGGCGACATCATCGCTATGACTTCTTCGAAGTGAAGCGTTATGATCATCTCGTTGGCCGCTGCTGGCGGCTCCACCTCGACAAAAGGTCGGTGCCGGAAGTCTGTCGTCTCTTTCAAGGAGGACCAGCATGGGAGCTGCCAGTCGCGCAGGCCGGATCATCGGCGTCGCGATCGTTGTCCAGATGCTTTGCGGAGTGATGGTGAACTTCGTGCTGGAGGCGCCGCTGTTCGGCACGCCCGGCTTCCTGGTGAACGCCGCTCACTACCCGCGTCAAATTGGCTTAGCCGCGCTCCTTGGGCTGATCGCAGAGGCGTTGTGGGTCGGCATCGCCGTGACGGTGTTGCCGCTCTTCTACGATCGCAGCCGAACGATGACGCTCTGGTTTGCCGCGCTGGCCGTGGTCGTCCTCGCGGTGGCGGTGGTCGAGAATGCAGCGGTCATGTCGATGGTGTCCCTGAGCGAGGCATACGCGAAGGCGAGTGCTGTGGAGCGCGGGCAGCTGGAGGCGATCCGAGGCGTTGTGGCCGCGGCACGAAACTGGCCGCACTTCATGGCTCGGATGCTCGACGGTTGTACGATTCTCGTGTTCTACGCCCTGCTGCACCGGATCGCATTGGTCCCGCGTGTCCTTGCCGGCGCCGGTCTGGTCGCTGCCTCGCTGCAGGTAACATCAGTCGCGATGCCATTTTTCGGCCACGACGTCGTATTCCCGATGCTAGCGCCGCTCGGGTTGATTCAGTTGATTCTAGCGGTATGGCTCATATGGAGAGGCTTTCCTGAGCAATCGAGCCTTCCTTCGGGGCGCCCACCCGCAGAGACGAACGTCCTTTAACCAGGCCGAAATGCAGACGACGATATTGCTGGGCTGGCGTGCGGTAGGCGCTGCGAGCGCCTGCAGCAGACCCTGTCCGCGGCGCAGTCGTGTCGCAGTTGGCTACCATGCTCTGGGGCGACCGAGTCGCTGAGGCAGATCTGTTAGGCAGCGTATTGCGTAGTTTCGATGATTCCGATGATGTCACGGGCAGACCCGTCAGCTAACGCCATCCTGACGGGCGGGGCTCAACTTCAGAGTAGCCGACCATCCGGGAGTAGTCCGATTTCTTCCTAGGCAGGAGCCATCCCTGAGGCGGAATTTCGCATGACGCGAATACCCCCGGTGATTCAGCGCACCGTTCGCACACAGAACGGAGCCTTTGATAAGCTTGCCGCCCATGAGGAGGCCTCTCATGCACAGGGTTGTTGTCCTGCTTATCTCGTGTCTCTTGCTTTCTATCTTAGCTGCCGGGCAGGCGCCGATGCGGATTGCGATTCGCGCTGGAAAGTTGATTGATGGAAGGAGCGAGAAGCCGCTGGAAAACCCGCTGATTCAGGTGGTAGGAGACAAGATTGTCTCCGTGACGGCTGACGGAACTGTGCCTGCGGGTGTGGAGGTGGTGAACCTGGGGAACGCGACCGTGCTGCCCGGATTCATCGACGTGCACACCCATCTGCTCTTGCAAGGCGATGTCACCACCGAGGAATACGACGCGCAGTTGTTGAAGGAGTCGATTCCGTATCGGGCAATTCTCGCGGCGCGCAACGCGCAGATTGCGCTGTCACACGGCTTCACCGTGATGCGCGACCTGGAAACCGAAGGAGCGATGTACGCGGATGTAGACGCCAAGAAGGCAATCGCCAACGGAGAAGTGCCCGGTCCGCGTATGCAAGTAGCCACGCGGGCCATGGCGCCAACTGGCATGTACCCACTGTTCGGTTATTCGTGGGAGTTAAAGATGCCCAGGGGCGTGCAGTTTGTCGACGGTGTAGATGATGCACGCAAGGCGGTGCGCGAACAGGTGATGTATGGAGCCGACTGGATCAAGTAGCGTTACATGCACTCCCGTTTTCCGTCCAATCAGTTTTCGGTCCCATCAGTGTCCCGCTTCTCCCGGAAATCGAGAAACGCGCACATTCTCCTTGTGAGACTTCTTATTGTCCTGATCACTCAAATCCAGTCCGAACGAAGGGTGCTCATAGGTGCCTGTAATCTTGACCGGCATTACGTAGCCGACATGTTTTTTCTTGAAGAACGGATCCAGTACTTTCAAGATTAGGGCTTTCATCCCTTGCGTTGTCTTCGATGGCTCGGCATCGGTTTTTAGCGTCCCGTGCAGATCAATTTTCTCGGTGAGCAGGTTGTAAGTTCCTTGCATCTGGGCCAAGGCGCCGGGGACGATAAACGAAAGATTGGAGAATCTAGCCGTGCCGTCTCTCAGGAGAACGTGTCCCTTCAAGTCCGAGAGCGCCGTCGCAGGATCATCCTTGTCCTTTTGCGTCTTTTGATGCTCTTCTTCGCTGAGGGCTCCCTCGCTGAGATGGTTGACTCCTTCTTGTGTGTCGGATTTCGTAAAGCTCCCGGCATCTATTCCGAAATCACCCTGCAACACAACTTTCTCTAGAAATGGCCGTTTTCCTGGCGGGATGGCGACGTTGGCGCGAAAGCTTACTGTGCCGGACATCGGCGCTCGGGGCGACCGGGTAAAGAGCAGTAGAATGTCCTGGATTCGCCCATCGTTTGCCGCTAGTTCGATTAATGCGGTTTTGCCTGGTTGCCCGGATCTTCCAGCCACACTTCCCTTCGACCACACCGTCGTTTTCAAGAAAGCTGCAGCTACTCTCTCCAAAAACGTGTCTCCATTCTCACCGTTCACCACGGCGTGGAACTGAGTTCGCAATTGCACTTCGTGCGAGCTTGAAGTCACCGTGAAGCGCGGCGTATCAGTCACGCCCTGAACCTCGATGCGATCGAGCACGCCTGAGAACTTACCAGAAGAAGAAAGCAGCCCGGCTATGCCGCGAAAGACACCCAAATCCGCCTGTTGAAATACGTATTCCCCCGACACTGCAGTTTTGCCTACATCGTCTGCGTTCCAAGGACCAAATTTGCCCGTAGTAGTTATTTCCCCTGGGGGCTCAGGGTTTGAAAGCGTGGCTTGAAACGTCGCCGGACCACTACTACCAACATTGCTAAGGGCAAAGTTACGAAAGGAAAACTTCAGTGGTTGCTTCTCCGCCTCGCGTGAGGCCACTTCAAGAATCCCTCCGTCCGCTACTAGTTCGTCGATCACGACCGGCGATCTCTCAGGCGTTTGAAAGTGCTCATTGGAGCCCTGCGGAGGGGTTAGAACGCGCATGCCTTGCGCACGAACGCGCCTGACGTGCTTTGTGAAAAGGCCGGAGAAACTACCCTCAATTCCTAGCCTTTCGATCGTGATCAGCGGTGGCGACCCAAGTTTCGGATTGTGCTGAAAGGTCACGTGTTCGAGAATGCAACCCGGGCGCGGGAAGTACGTAGCGTGAAACGTCCCCGCATCCACCCTGCTCATGCTCGCTTCCTCCAATTCTTTCAAGACCGCTGCGCGACTGAATGGCCAGCGCAATGCCAGCGATACAATGGCCGCAAGAAAAATCACTACCATTGCCACCGCACCGACCACTATAACTCTCCGCCGTTTGTGCGACGACGATGGAGCTATCACCTGTTGCATGTGTCCGCCCTGGGGACTGCGGACATTTGAGGCGAGTAGTCGAGTCTGGGTTGCCAACCTTCTTCTGCGAGATGACTTCATAAACACTGCCGCGAGCCTCTGGCTCTTGTTATCGGTTGCCGGGTTTCGTTTCCACTGCCTCGGCTGCGGAAAGTTTCCGATGTCGTTGTGGCTCGGTGCGAATGCAATTCGCGAGCTTCCTTGGCCGATGCACCACAAGTCGGGCAATCCACAGATGGGAGCTGCTTCGAGGTGAGTCACTTGGTCTTCACCATCCCATAATGCAGCGTTCCAGAGTTGGAAAAATGCTCAAGATTGCTCATTTTCAACCCGTCAGGTAAGCGGCAGATTCGCGGCGGGTCCGCACGTTTTCCAACTCACTGGAGACGTCGTGCGCCTCGAAATAGACCGGCCCCGCCGCGTCGGGAGGCAGAAGATTTGACGCGATCAGCTGCCCCCGCTTGATTTCCGCTCGCAGGGCTGCGAATTGGTGAAAATGAGGTCCTGACCGGACTGGTGTTACATCCGTAGCTGCGTTTAGCTGCGATTAAGCGTAACCGGAGGGTCGGCTGGGGGTTTGGTGCGGAATTTTCAGCCACTCTTCGTATAAGGTATTTAGTATAAATGACTTAGCTGTGATTTTAAGGATTACCCTGGTGTTGGCGACCGCCCAAACGAACTCTGAGGAAGAGAGTAAGCGAGCTAAGATCACAGCGAGGTTGGAATGGACAGAATGGGAAGCAGCGAGGCTTTTCTGTGAGAGCCTTCGCCATTATCATGGCGCTGGTCCTGTCTTTGTGCTGGCCAAGCGAGACCGCGGCTTATGCCGTCCTGGCGCATGAAGCGATCATTGACAGCGTATGGGACACCAACATACGCCCCTTACTGTTGAAGCGTTTTCCCGTCGCCACGCCGGAAGAACTCAAAGAAGCACACGGCTATGCGTACGGCGGAGCCATTATCCAGGACATGGGTTATTACCCGCACGGAAGTTTTTTCTTCAGCGACTTGACGCACTACGTGCGGAGCGGAGACTTCGTCCTGGCCCTTCTCCGCGATTCCAAGGATCTTGACGGCTATGCCTTTGCGCTTGGGGCTCTCGCTCACTACGCCTCGGACAACGAAGGTCACCCCATCGGCACGAATCGCGCGGTCCCGCTCCTGTATCCCAAGTTAAAAACGAAATACGGCGACTCGGTTACCTATGAAGAAGACAAGCTGGCGCACGTGAAGACGGAATTCGGATTCGACGTTCTGGAAGTAGCGCATGGGCGTTACGCTCCGGATAGTTATCACGACTTCATCGGCTTTGGAGTTTCTGTTCCTCTCCTGGAACAAGCCTTTCAGGAAACCTACGGTTTGGATCTAAAAACCGTTCTCACTAACGAAGACGAGGTCCTCGGTTCCTACCGTCACGCTGTCAGCCAGCTTCTTCCCAAAGCCACGCGTATTGCTTGGAGTCTGAAGAAAGACGAGATCTTGAAGGATCAGCCCGGCATGACGAAAAGGAAGTTTCTCTACAATCTTTCTCGCGCGAGTTACCAAAAGAACTGGGGAAAGAACTATCGGCCGCCGACCTGTTGGGAAAGATTTCTCGCCTTCCTTACTCGGATTATCCCAAAGATCGGTCCCTTAAGAGTGCTGGAGCTCAAAACGCCTACGCCTGCGGCGGAAAAGCTATTCCAAGCGAGCTTCAACACGACGCTGGATCGCTACCGACAGCTGCTGACCCAGGTGAGTGCCGGCCAGCCGGACTTGCCCAACAAGAATTTTGACACCGGTGCAATAACGGGGCCGGGAATATATCGGCTCAACGATGAGACGCATGCACAGTTGCTCGACGCACTGGCGAAGCAGAACTTCAGTGGTGCTTCGCTGGAGGTTCGGAGCGAGCTTCTGGAATTCTTTGGGCATCCGGATGCTGCTTACGCGACTAAGCGAAAACCAAAAAACTGGGCAAAAGTTCAGGCCGAACTTGAACAACTGAAGAAGGCAGCTCCGCCAGTGGTTCCGACCGCCGGGGATGGTCCCCTGCATTAGGCTTCTCCTCCGAGTAGACGGAGGGGCTTCTTTAGATTCGCAACGCAGTTGCTGGGTTTCGGGTTTTCCTGAAGCGCCACCGGCACGAGGGGCACCCTGCAGTGCGAGACCTTCCTAGCCTGGATCTGGTTCACATAGAAGATGTAACGTAAGGCACGGCATGCAACCGAGTCCGGCTCAATTCTCGGCCCGCGCCATAAAGGCCTCCTGGTGGTTGGGGACGGCCTCGCTGGCTTTTGGCCTTTTTATCAAGATCACTTCTGAATTGCTGGAGCACGAGGTGTCCGGCGTGGATCGTACGATCCTGATTAGTGTCGCAAAGGCACGAACTCCGTGGCTTACGGTGGTGGCCGTGGATTTGACAGCATTGGGGTCGGTCACACTCGTAGTGCTTATTTCGACCATAGCTTTGTATGTGCTGCTTCTCTTGAAAGACCGGATGGGCGCGCTGCAACTGGTAGCAGCTTCCGTCGGTGCAGGAATCTTAACGAGCACAATAAAGAACTACATTGACCGGCCTCGCCCTGAGGTAGTCCCACAGCTCATCCAGGTTTCGGGCTTGTCCTATCCTAGCGGCCACTCGCTTGCGGCAGCATCCCTCTATTTGACAGTTGCCATTCTTGTGTGCCGGCATCTTCAAAGAACCGGCCATCAAATCGCGATCCTGGCGATGACGGTTGGGATCATACTGCTGGTGGGAACATCTCGCATCTACCTCGGAGTGCATTACCCGAGCGACGTCGCCAGTGGCATATCGCTTGGGGCAGCCTGGGCGCTTTTGCTGGCCGGGTGCTTTTCGTTTTTCTCTGTTCTCAAGGTGACCCGCCGCGGGCAATAGTCCTTTGCGAAGGCTTCACAACTCTTGTCTTCACCGCGCCCCCGGCGGCTCTTGGGTGGTGGGAATTCCGACTAGGTAGCGATAGAACGCAACGGCCCGGTTGACCGAGGAAGACTCATTTCCCGCGATCAGCCCGTTGGCGTTCTTTCCGGTGCGCACGATGCTGTAGTAGCGCCAGACGTTGTCCGATTCGCGATCCAAGAAGTACATCGACTGCAACTCACCCGGGTGAAGGATAGGTATGAAGAAATAGCGCATCATGCTGACGTTCTCGACCTCGAAGACGAGCCGGCTCGCCGAAGCCTCGACAATTTGCATTCGGTAAATGCCTTTGCCTGAAAGGTTGTCGACCTGTTCGAAGTAGAGTACCTTGCCTTCCTTCACCTCATCGGGCGTGAAATCTCCCTAAATTATGGCAAGCGCGGCTTGGAGTTCAAACCGACCGACTGTCGGTCTGCTGTTGGTCCGATTTTGCAGTCGATTTTGTCAGCATCGGTGTGTCGCAAGTGTGCCAGCCGATGCCCTGCGTGCCCACTCAAGGTCCTCAACAGACGAAAGGGGTACGGCTCATGCCGACCAGTTTTTGCGATCTCGATCCACTCTCACTGATACCAGTGATACCGTTTTACGCGGAAATCCAGGGAATGAGAGAAACCATAGAAACTTCAGCCAGAGATCGAATCTCCTTGTAACCCGCTCAAACACAGGGTATTATCGCAGAAGTGTAGGATTCAACGGGACTTGCAGGTAACGGCGGTAATAGAATCCCTCCCTCTCCGCCATTTTTTCTTAGCGCTCCGCCCCTCCTCATGTGGACCTGATCACGCTCTCTTGAAAAATTGCACTGCGCGCTCGTGCTTCTCAGCCGCCGCGCGACTTCCGAACGTTCCCAGGTTCCGTCGCCGGCCCGTCTTCGGGTTCTTCTTTCTCGAATACAAACGGTACTGTCCGGATTTCAATTTGCGGATCATGGCATTGAGATGCGGATCGAGGCGTGGCGGTTTGTCAGGCCACGGCCGCTATAATCGGGACGGACTGAGAACCGAGAACTGATCGTAACTGACAACTCACTATGGAAATTCGCCGTCTCACAAACCTCGATGCTGAGTCCTACCAACAGCTTCGCCACGAAGCGCTGGAGCGGGAACCTGCGGCCTTCACGGAATCGGTGGCCGAGCATCAGGCCACGACGCTGGAGACGATCAAGAATCGCCTGCTCCCCACCGACGACACTTTTGTTCTTGGCGCCTTCATTGATCGGCAACTTATCGGAATGGCTGGGTTCTTTCGCCAGCGGGGAGAGAAGATCCGGCACCGCGGCGGGATCTGGGGTGTGTATGTCTCGGAAGAGTGCCGCGGGAAGGGCGTGGGCCGGGCCTTGCTGACCGAGCTGATCGGAATGGTGCAGCTTTTGCCCGGCATGGAGCAGGTTGCGCTCGGCGTCAGCCGTCAGAACGTGGGAGCCAAGGCCCTTTACGAGTCTCTGGGCTTTGAGGTGTACGGCTGCGAAAAGCACGCCCTGAAAATCGGGGATGAGTACGTGGATGAAGAGCTGATGGTGTTGTACTTTCCGTCCTAGGTTCGCCGGCCAGATCGCGCTATTGCAGAAGCCCGTCCATCTGCACGATGTCCGAGTCGCCTTCACCCACGGCCGCGAAGACGAATTTTCCGTCCGAAGACCAGGAGATGCGGCGGGCAATGAAAGTGCGTTTCTGGCCAAAGTCGGTTATCTTTTTCAGCTTTCCATCCGTCGTGGACGCGATATAGATATTGGTTCCCAGGCTGGAGCAAAAAATAGTCCACCCGGAAAGCATCTCTCGAGGCTCGACCGCTTGCGAAGGTAATAAACTTTCCGTCCGGGGACCAGATGGGAACTCCCATTACCATGGTGGGATCTTTTTCGAAAATGATCTGGCGTCTTTGCCCGCCCCCCAAAGGCAGCACCCAAACATTGGTGTGCCCGCCGCTGTCGGACAGATAGGCCATTTCATGATCGGTTGGATCCAGGGTGGGGGTCTGCACCTGTCCGGTCTGGTTGGTGATTCGCAGCCCCCGGCCTACGTTCTCCGCGGGGTTCCCCTCCACGGGAAACTTCCAAATGTCGAACTCCATATGCTTCCGGCTAACCAGGAGGCGGCCGGCGCGATCCATATCGGGATTTTCATCGCCGGATTCGCCAAAGGTGAGCTGGCGCGGTTCGCCGCCGGATTTTGAAATTTCCCACAGGTGCAGTGTCGGAAGATAAAGCAACGTGTTTCCTCGCGCACTGCTGTAGACGAGATGGGAACCGTCGGGCAACCAGGTCAGCCCGCTCATCAGCGTACTCTCTCGAGTAAGTGAGCGAGGGGCGCCGCCCGCGGAAGGAACAAGATAGATATCGTCCGCCCAAAATTCCACACTGTGGAGGTAAGCAATTGTGCTGTCATCGGGCGCCCAACGGGGCTGGCGATAGCTGAAGCTGGTGACCGCCTGGGTCAGGACTCGCGGGTTGGAGCCGTCGCGATCCGCTACCACTAATTCCATTTGTTTGCCATTGAGGCGGAAGAACGCGATCCGCTTGCCATCATGGCTTACATCGGCACCACTCATGCTGGAAACCAGCTGGCGAGGCGTACCGCCCAGGGCTGAAACTTCCCATAACGTGCCTTGCGCATCGCCTTCCGGTGGCGGAGTGAAATAGATGATGGCGGCGGAATCCTGCGACCACCGGGGTTCAAGATGCGAGACTTCGCCGTTCGTAATCTGCAGCGGTGGGCCGCCCGCCAGCAAGCGGACCCATATTTGCCGTGAGCCAGTCGAATCGCTGACGAAGGCCACGGATTTCCCGTCAGGGGAGAAGGCCGGGCTTTCTTCCAAACCGGCAAAGTCCGTCAGACGGAGGAAAGTAATTGTCCGCGGACCCGACTCCTTTCGTCCCCGGAACCACCACGCACCGGCTGCGGCCAGCGGAGCGACCAGTGCGACGACGAGACCCGCGACCATCCAGCGCAGCGGACGCACGCTTCCCTTCTTCTCAAAAGCCAGCGATGGAGTTGCACCGGTTTCCGAAATCGATGACGTCGATTCCAGGTGGAAAGCCAGATCACGGGCAGACTGGAAGCGCTGTTCCGGACTTTTTTCCAAGCAGTGGCGCACGATGCGGTCGAGCGCGGCAGGAATGCTCTTCTTGATCGCCAGCAGGTCAGGAGGGTCGTCTTTCAGAATGGCGCTGGATCGATCGGCTGCCGTGCGTCCGTCGAAAGCCCGCTGGCCGGAAAGGCTCTCGTAGAGCACTGCGCCAAAGCTGAACACGTCGGAGCGCTGGTCGGATTTTTCTCCGCGGACTTGTTCCGGCGACATGTAACCAGCGGTCCCCAGGGTGGTGCCGATTGCGGTCTGATGGTCAACGTCTAGTGTGGCGTTGGCATCGCCCGGCTCGGGCACACACAACTTGGCCAGGCCGAAGTCCAGAATCTTGGGGCGTCCGTCGCGGCAGATGAAAATGTTTTCGGGCTTGAGGTCGCGATGAACAATTCCCTTTTCGTGGCCGCCGCCAGGCCATGCGCGACCTGAATCGCGAAGTCCACCGCCTTGCGGGCCGAAAAAGGGCCTCCACTCAGACGGTCACGAAGAGTGGAACCTTCCAGAAGTTCCGTCACCAGGTACGGCGCGCCTTCGTGGGTGCCAATGTCGTAGACGGCGAGAATGCTGGGATGGTTCAGCGCGCTGGCCGCGCGGGCCTCCTGCTCAAATCGGCGAAGGCGATCGAGGTCAGCGCAGAAAGAAGCGGGCAGCACCTTGATGGCAACTTCACGGCCCAGGCGAGGGTCACGGGCGCGGTACACCTCGCCCATCCCGCCGGCGCCGAGCGGAGCGATGATCTCGTAGGGCCCGAGTCTGGTGCCCGGAGTCAGAGCCATGATTGGCTTCGGATTATAGCGTTTGGGAGCCTGGTCGGAGGCAAATGCCCCAGAACGCTAAGCGCCCGCCCTGCGCTGCGGAGACGTACGCCTACACCACAAAATACTTCGCCCCAGGGTGGTGCACCACAATGGCTGATGTGGACTGCTCGGGATCTAGTAGAAAGCCGGTGGTCAGGCGCACTCCGATATTTTCCTCAGGATGAAGCAGGGCAAATAGCTTGGTCTGGTCTTCCAGATTCGGACACGCGGGGTAGCCGAAGGAATATCGCGAGCCGCGATACTTCTGATGAAACAAGTCGCGAATGTGGGGCGAGTCTTCGCCCGCGATGCCCAGTTCTTCGCGCATCTTTTTGTGCAGGTATTCGGCCAGGGCTTCGGCGGTTTCGACGCTGAGGCCGTGCAGATAGAGATACCTGGTGTACTCTCCGGCTTCGAACAACTTTTGCGTCTCTACCGATGCCCTGGCACCCATGGTGACCAGGGACAGTCCGATGACATCCATTTTTCCCGATGACTTGGGGGCGAAGAAGTCGGAGATGGAGAGCTTGCGGCCTTCGCGCTGGCGCGGGAAGGTAAAGCGGATAAGTTCCCTGGTGTTGTTTCCCGGGTCGTACACGATGGTGTCATTGCCCTCGCTCTGCGTGGGAAAATACCCGTAAACGGCTTTCGGTTCGAGTATTCCGCTGGCAATGACTTCTTCTTCCAGCTTCTTTTTTATAGGACGGAATTTCTCTTCCACCAGGCGGAGATAGTCTTTCTGTGACGCAGTCTTGAGCTGCCACTGGTTCTTGAATAGCGCAGTTTCGTTGATGTAGGGAAACAGTTCCCGCAGATCGAAGTCCTTGCGCACCTTTACTCCCCAGAACGGCGGGACGGGAATATTGGGGGCGTCTTTCACTACCGCGCTTCTCTCCGCGAATACCGGACCGGTTTCTTCATCGACCGCGGCCGCCTTGGCGTATTCCTTGACGGTGCGCCCTTCCTGCAGGCGGGCCTGCTTCTTGCCATTGGCCGTGGCCAGGTCTTCCATGATGTGCAGGCCGGCAAATGCGTCGTCGGCATAGAACACTGCATTCGAGTATTCGCGGCGGAGGTCGTCTTCCACGTACTTGCGAGTCAGAGCAGCGCCGCCGCAGATTACCGGGAATTCCAGTTTCTGGCGCTCCAGGTCCTGGATCACGTACTTCATCTCGAGCGTCGACTTCACCAGCAGGCCGCTCAGTCCGATGGCGTCGGCCTGATGTTCCATGGCGGATTTGATGATGACGTCCCCGGCCTGCTTGATCCCCAGATTTACGACCTTGTAGCCATTGTTCGAGAGAATAATGTCCACCAGGTTCTTGCCAATGTCGTGGACGTCGCCCTTCACCGTGGCCAGCACGATGGTGGCCTTTTGGGAGCCGGCCTTCTTCTCCATCTTGGGTTCAAGGTAGGCAACTGCCTGCTTCATCACCCCGGCCGAGTCGAGCACCGACGGCAGTTGCATCTTGCGCGCGCCGAACAAATCGCCGACTGTGCGCATGCCATCGAGCAGGACGTTGTTGATCAGGTCGAGCGGCGAATATTGAGTCAGAGCCTCTTCCAGTATTTCTTCCAGGGTCTTTTTGTACGCGCCCTCGCCGACAGCGTTTTCCCCGTTGATGATGGCAAACTTCAGCTTGTCCTCGACCGACAGCGTTTCCACATGGGCGGTCGTCTCGGTTTGCCCTTTGCCTTTCTTGCCGGCAAAGTGGTTCATATATTTCTGCAGCGGATCACCGTCGGAGGCGGCATCGCGATAAATCAGCTTGAGCGCAAGATCAACCTCTTCCTGAGGAATCTTGTATAACGGATAGATTTTTGAGTAGTTGACAATGGCCATGTCGAGGCCATTGTTGACCGCTTCGTGCATGAAGACCGAGTTCAGCACCCGCCGCGGATAGGCGTCGAGCCCGAAGGAAATGTTGCTGACCCCGAGAATGGTCTTCACGTCGGGCAGTTCGTGCTTGATGCGCTTCACCGCCTCCAGGGTTTCGATCCCAGCCGAGCGGTAATCTTCCTGGCCCGTCGTGATGGGCAGAGTCAGGGCATCGAAGATTAGGTCGATGCCGCGCAGACCATATTTTTCTGTTGCCAGTTTGTAGATGCGTTTGGCGATGGCGACCTTCTTGTCGGCCGTCAGGGCCATGCCGTCTTCATCGATGGTCAGGGCAATTGCGGCCGCTCCGTAACGCCGCGCCATGGGCAGAACTTTTGAAGTACGCTTCTCGCCATCTTCAAGATTGATGGAATTGATGATGGCCTTGCCCGGGATGCGCTTCAGGGCCTCTTCCACCACATCGGCTTCAGTCGAATCGACGAGGATGGGCGCCGGCACGCGCGTGGCGACCTTTTCCAGGATGGAAGAGATGTATCCCTTTTCGTCTTCGCCGACGATGGCGCAGCACAGGTCGAGCATGTGCGAGCCTTCGTTCACCAGCTTCTTGGCCATGGCCAGAATGTCGTCATACTTTTTGCCGCGCACCAGGTTGCGGAAGTTTTCCACCCGCGTGGTGGTATTCATCTCTTCGGCGACCACCAGCGGCTTGGGATCAAGGTCGAGCGGGACGGAGGTGTATGCGCTGGAAGCAGCGGCCGTTGGTTTGACCTCGCGCTGCGCCGGCTGGGCGTTGGCCACGGCATCGACCACCGCCTTCAGGTGCTCGGGCGTGGTACCACAGCATCCGCCTACGATGCTCACGCCGTATTCGGTGACGAAGCGTTTGTGATATTGCGCCAGCTCGGCGGGGCTGAGCTCGTACACCGCGCGCCCGCCTTCGTTGTGCGGCAGTCCGGCATTGGGCAAAATCGAGATCAGCTTGCTCGAATTCAGCCCGAGAAAGCGGACCGCGTCGTTCATCTCCTTGGGGCCCGTGGCGCAGTTCAAGCCGATTACGTCCACGTCAAACGGTTCGAGAGCGGTGAGAGCCGCGCCGATCTCGGTGCCGAGCAGCATCGTGCCGGTAGCTTCGAGCGTGACCTGCACCGTGACCGGCAGGCGCTTGCCGGTTTTCTGCATGGCGTCGAAGATGCCCACCAGCGCGGCCTTGGCCTGCAGCAGGTCCTGACAGGTTTCAGCCAGCAAAATATCTACGCCGCCTTCGATCAGAGCGGCGGCCTGTTCGGTATATCCCGCCACCATGTTGTCGAACGTGATGTGGCCCAGCGAAGGCAGTTTGGTAGTTGGGCCGATCGATCCCGCGACAAAGCGTGGCTTGTCTTTGGTGGAAAATTGCAGTGCGACTTCTTTCGCAATCCTGGCGGCCGCGATGTTGATTTCCGCCACCTTATCTTGCAGGTCGTACTCCGCCAGCACCACGCGGGTAGCGCCGAAGGTGTCGGTCTCCACGACGTCGCAGCCAACCTTGAAGAAGTCGGCATGAATGTCCTTGATGATGTCCGGCCGGCTCAGGACTAGCAGCTCGTTGCAGCCTTCCTTGCCCCAGAAATCGTTCACACTGGGGTTACGGAACTGAATGTTAGTCCCCATGGCGCCGTCGTAAATGACGACGCGGTCGCGAACGGTTTGGAGAAAGTCAGTCACTGGAAATTGGTCGTTGGTCCTTGGTCGTTAGTCGTTGGTCAAAACTGATCTGGGCTGGCCCACGGGCGCCAAGGTCGTTCGACCAAGGCCAACGACCAACGACCAATGGCCAACGACCAGGACGTTCCCGCATTAACACAAACGCCGGCCCGCGCTGGGACCGGCGTCTGATCCTCTGACAAACCTTATTGAAGTTTAGCTCCCCTGTACAGGTGACGAAGGTGCGCCAGCTCCCACTTCATCTCGATTGAATATTGCGTTGGCTCCCATATGCGCTGGCATGGGGGCCAGCATCTGCTCTTTGCGGTACACCAGGTTGCTGGCATTGAAACTTGCGATCTCAAATCCGTGCCCGTGGGTAATGGCATCGGTGGGACAAGCTTCCACGCAATAGCCACAGAATATACATCGATTGTAGTCGATGTTGTAAACCTTGGCGTAGCGCTCCGCTCCGCTCACCCGCGCCTCGGCCGTGTTCTCCGCCGCCTCAATGTAGATACAGTTAGATGGACAGGCGGCTGCACACAGGAAGCAGGCCACGCATTTTTCCAGACCATTCTCGTCGCGCTGCAGCACGTGCACGCCCCGATAACGCTCCTGAAACTTGGCCCCCTTCAGCGGGCCCGGTCCGTCGGGATAGTTTTCCACCACCGTGGGCTCAAACATCTCGCGAAAGGTAATGCTCATACCTTTGGCAATGGCCGCGATGTTCTGAAGCACTGGCATACTCAGTAGTATACCGAAAGCGCCCCAGCCTGTGTGGCGCGGGCGCCCCCGCCCGCGGCCTTTGACGTTAACCCAACTTCCGGAGGGTGAGGGCAACCACCCCGCGGTTGTATTGCACAGCCGCAAAGGTATATCGTTTTGTCGCTACGACGTTCCCTGCAAGTTTGGCGCGTCAAACCTTATCGCAGTCCGCTTCGTTTAATAATCATTCCGAGAGGAGAAACACATGCCTGATCTATTCGAGCAACTTAAGCAAAAATACCAGCCGGTCCTGACAAAAATTCAGCAGGAAGGCGCAGATCTGCAAAACCTGAATCTGGATGGCAACCAGCTCTACCTGAAGGCGACGGCGGTCTCAGAGGCCAGCAAGAACCGCATATGGGATGCGATCAAGGCCGTCGATCCAAATTTTTCCGACCTGAAGCACGACATTCAGGCCCGTCAGGGTGCGCAGGATTACACCGTGCAGCCGGGCGACAACCTGTCGAAAATCAGCAAGCATTTCTACGGCGATGCCAACAAATATCCGGTCATCGCCAAGGCCAATAATCTGGAGGACCCCGACAAGATCAAAGTCGGCCAGAAGCTGGTCATTCCGGCCGCCGCATAAGGGTCCGTGTGGGTCGGACAAGAGTGTCCGACCCACACGAGAATCACCGGGGAGGAAACGATATGCATCTCCTATGGACACTGCTGATCGGCCTGATCGTCGGAGCGGTCGCGAAATTTCTCATGCCGGGTAAGGATCCGGGCGGAATCATCATTACTATGCTGATCGGCATCGCAGGATCTTTAGTCGCAACTTATGCAGGTCGAGCCCTGGGCTGGTATCAGGAAGGACAAGCCGCAGGCTTCATCATGTCGGTCGTCGGCGCGGTCGTCCTGCTCGCCCTCTATCACATGATCCGCCCCAAAACCACATAAGCCCACGTGTGTGGGTCGGACACTCCTGTCCGACGCCTTTGACTCTAGGTTGTTGGTCTTGATTCTTGATTGTTGGTCTTGACTTTGGGTTGTTGAGCTTGACTTCTGATTGTTGACCTCGAAAACTCAGCCGGGAGCAAAGCATGCGCTGGACCCCAGGTGGAAGCAGTGACGACGTAGAAGACCGCCGCTCGGAAAGCGGAGGCGGCTTTCGGCCCGGAGGCATTCACCTGGGCCTGGGCGGCATCGTCATCCTGTTCATCCTGAGCCTGGTCTTCAAGCGCGATTTCCTGTCGCTGGTAAGCACCGGCTCCCTGGACACGGGCACCACGGCCGCGCAATCCGATTCCGCGCGCGACCAGCAGGAACAGCCGCTGGTGCAGTTCGTCACTTTTGTCCTGAACGACACCCAGAACACCTGGAGCCAGATCCTGCCGCAGCAGGGCGTGCCCTACCGCCACGCCAAGCTGGTTTTGTTTCGCGACGCCTATGATTCCGGATGCGGCATGGCGCAGTCCGCCACCGGCCCGTTCTACTGTCCTGAGGATGAAAAGGTTTATATCGATCTGGGTTTCTACGACGAGTTAAAGCAACGCTTCGGCGCCCCCGGGGAATTTGCCCAGGCCTACGTGCTGGCCCACGAAATTGGACATCACGTGCAGAAGCTCCTGGGCATCGAGGCTAAAATGCGTGCGGCACGGCAAAGAAACCCGGCAGCAGCCAACCAGCTTTCGGTTGCTCTGGAACTGCAGGCCGACTGCTTCGCCGGCGTCTGGGGCCACTCTACCCAGCAGCGCAACCTGCTCGACCCCGGCGACGTGGATGCAGGCCTGAGGGCGGCCGCCGCAGTCGGAGACGATCGCATCCAGCGCATGTCCCGCGGCACGGTCAATCCCGAGACTTTCACCCACGGAAGTTCAGCCCAACGCACGGAGTGGTTCCAGCGCGGCTTCCAGGATGGATCGATCGCCGCGTGCAACACGTTCCAGTGATGCATGACGAGAGTCTTAACGCTTACGGTCAATCTTGCATAGCGCAAACAAAACTCCAGGGAGAACTATGAAAATCAACACTCGACGCAGTTTCTTTGGCAGGATCGCGGCCATGACAGCTGTCGTAACCGGCGCGGCGAAACTCTTTGCTCAGCAAGCTCCCTCGGCCGCACCCGCCCCCGGCAACGCACCCGCGGGCGATGCACCCCGTCGCTCCGGCGGCGGCAATCACGTCCATGATGGGATCTTCTACTTCTCGGGTACGGGTTCCAATGACGGCTATCCCAAAGACGATCACGTCTTCGTAACGGATCCCTTCGAAAAGCACGTCACCCGCACCATGGATGCGCTCAAAAAGTCGGTGGAGCGGGCCGGCTGCACCATGGACAGCATCATCCATCTCACGGTTTTTCTTTGCCTGCCCCTCGCCGACACTGTTCCCATGCCCACCGGCAAGGCCCGTTTCGACGCTCACAAGGCGCAATACGACGCGTTGAACAAAATCTACGGGACCTATTTCTCTCCCGGGAAAGCCCCGTCCCGCGCCTGCATGGCTCTCGAATGGATTCCGGGCGATTCACTGATTGAAATCGTCGGCAGCGCCCGGGTGGTTACTCCGACATAAGCTGCAAGTGCATCCTGACTCCCGAGTGTGCCGTGCGAACGGACGGGCAGCCCACTCAAGCCCGCCTTTGGCTTGAGTGGGGCAGTTCGACGGCAAGGCTACTCCACCCTTGCGTTCTTGCAAGGGGGGTGCGGCCATGTGTCACATCGCCTCCGCTGGTGGCTGGGATGCAATCCTAACGCGCCTGAATATCATCTTGAAAGATCACAGGTGCCCCACTCATTCGCGTCTTTTGCGAATGAGTGGGTGACTCGGGCGCGTGGCTGACATTTCGCGGCCAGTACAGGACATAAAATAATTGAGGGATGCCCATTTCTCTCGTCCTTTGCGAGAAGTGGAGGTCGGTCGGGTACAGCGGTTCTGGACGTCTGCCAAGCGCCCGCCCAAGCGGAGCTTGGACGGGGCACCCTCGGGAGAAACTATGCCTAGTTGAACCGTCGAACTCGGGCTGGTTCAAGACGACGTTTCCGTCCGCTCCAGCCTTGGATCCCGGCGGGCGGACCACCCGATCGGCTGTCAATCCCCCCCGCCCCGTTTCCCCTCAACCCCTTCATTCGCTGGGCACAATAGTTTGGCCCGCCCTGTCCCATTCCCCCAGTTCAAACTGCTATCCATAACCAGAAAGTAAATATCAGGCGCGGGCTCTGAGCTCGCGCCTTTTTCTTTGTTTGGGCGTGCCGGCCAGCGGCAAGTGCAGGGACGCGATTACGGGTTTCCCGGTCGCCTCATGACTGCCCGGAAAACTCGAAGCGGCTGCGGCTCTAAAGGACACGGCTTTCAGGAGCCTGTCCCGTGAGCAGCCGAAGGTTGTTGCCGGCGCGGTTTGGGAAACGCCCCGGCACATCCGAAATGCGTGCCCTACCCACACCGGGCAAGCGCACCTGAAATGTGCGCTCCCCGGGAGAAGAAGCGTGGCGGATCGCCGCGCCTCTTGAGTTGGGCCATGGAAAACAGCGCGGAAGTTCCCGCCGGACAGCGCGCCGGGCGGGACCGAGAAGGTAAGCCACAGAAGGGCACTGATAAGCAGCGGGGTGAGTTGGCCGAGATGCGCTTCATGCTCAAGGCCGCGGGCCTGGGATTTGGCGTCGCCAAGCCCCGGGGGGACAGTGAGCGTTACGACTTCGTACTGGATACCGGGCAAGGGCGATTTTGCCGCGTGCAGGTGAAGTCCACCTATGTCACGCGCGCCCGTGCGTATTCAGTGCATGCTTACGGAAACAGAGGAGATAACAAAAGGAAGGCCTACACATTGGAAGAAATTGATTTCCTGGTCGCGTATATTGTCGCGGAAGATGCGTGGTATGTGGTTCCAGTCGCGGCCTTTGCGCCACGCCACAAACTGACACTCTATCCTTCCGGTTGCCTGAAGAAAAATGGCGGTCGCTACGAAAAATATCGTGAGGCTTGGGAGTTGATGAAAGAGCGGCCAGACGAAAGCATCTCGCCGGCTCACACGCCCTGGGGCATCTGCTTCCGCGATAAATGTGGGCGCGAGCGTCCCGCTCGTGCGGCGGCGCACAACCGCTGCCGAGCTGCGCTCGGCCGGGCGGACGAGGCGTCCGCCCCTG
Organism: Terriglobia bacterium; assembly: GCA_963803605.1. Classification (GTDB taxonomy): domain Bacteria; phylum Acidobacteriota; class Terriglobia; order Terriglobales; family Acidobacteriaceae; genus JAIQFF01. Next base: position 319,983 of record CAWDNG010000008.1, on the reverse strand, counting down.
CGTGGTTATTCCAGGCCCAGGTCTTTCCACTTCTTGTCCACCAGGGCTTTGGTTTTTTCGTCCATCAGGATTTCGTCGGGCCAGGGGCGGGCAAAACCTTCGCTCGGCCATTTGCGGGTGGCGTCAATGCCCATCTTCGAACCGTAGTTGGGCAGGCGCGAAGAATGGTCCAGCGAATCGATCGGGCCCAGCGTGAACTGAATATCGCGCTCCGGGTCGATGTGGTTCAACACCTTCAGCGTGACCTCGCCGATGTCCTGCACATTGACGTCTTCATCGACCACGATGATGCATTTGGTGAACATGGCCTGGCCCAGCGACCAGATGGCGTTCATCACTTTGCGCGCCTGGCCGGGATAGGATTTGCGAATCGACACCAGCATCAGGTTGTGAAAAATGCCTTCGACGGGAAGGTTGATGTCCACCAGTTCGGGAATGGTCAGCCGCATCAGCGGAAGAAAGATGCGCTCGACCGCCTTACCCATCCAGCCATCTTCCATGGGCGGCTTGCCCACGATGGTTGTCGAGTAAACAGGGTTTTTGCGGTGGGTAATGCAGGAGATGTGAAAGACCGGGTAAAGATCTTCCAGCGAGTAGTAGCCCGTGTGGTCGCCGAAGGGGCCCTCGGTGCGGAGTTCGTCGAGGTGAACGTGGCCTTCGAGGATGATCTCCGCGCCCGCGGGAACCTCGAGGTCAACGGTTTCGCACTTCACCAGTTCGACCGGCTTCTGGCGCAGAAAGCCGGCGATCAGATACTCCTCCACGTCGGGTGGCGCGGGAACGATCGCGGAAAAAGTCAGGGCAGGGTCGGTGCCGATCGCAACCGCGACCTCCATTTTGCCGCGGGGACGGTCGCCCTCGATCAGGACTGACCCGCCTGAAGTACGCGCCATGACATCGACCGCAGCGCTGGCAGCCGAGAGGCTGGAGCCAACATCGACTTGGGCCGCTGTGCGCAGCGCCTCGCGGTAGTGTTCGGCGCCTTGTTTCTGGCGTTGCCAGTGCATGCCCGTGGTGCGCTCGTCGTAAATCTGCATGCGATACATACCGACGTTGCGCTTGCCCGTCCTGGGGTCGCGGGAAACCACGCAGGGCAGCGTGATAAAACGGCCCGCGTCTTTGGGCCAGCATTGCAGGATGGGGAAATCGAACAGCGAGAAATTATCCCGCTGGATGACTTCCTTGCACGGCCCCGTGGCCACAGTCCTGGGAAAGAACTTCGCCATTTCCGCCAGCATGGGAAGCATCTTTACTTTGTCCAGAAAACCTTGCGGCGATTTCACGTCCATGAAAGCGCGGATGCGATCAGCCACCTGGTCGAGGGCATCAACTTCCAGCGCCAGATTCATGCGCCGGGCGGAGCCGAACTGGTTGATCAGGACTTGCGATCCGGGATGGCCCTTGATGCTCTGAAAAAGCAGCGCGGGCCCACCGGGTGAGGCTTGCCGGGCGGAACCCGGCTTGACCGGGTCAGAGACTCGGTCCCGTCCTTTGCTCACGCGGTCGGTAATTTCGGTGATCTCGAGAAGTGGATCTACTTCTGTGCGAATGGTCTTCAGTTCGCCGGCGCGCTCCAGCGCCGCGATCCACTCTCGCAGGTCTTCGTAGGCCAAAGTCTTCCCCCGTTTGGAACTCGCAATTATACGGCAGCGCCGAGGTTGGACTCGGGGAGCAGTCAGATGGAAAGACCGCCAGGCACGAGCAGCATTGAACCGTTGATGCCAGTCCCGCACCGATTGAGCGAAATCATCGCGACCTTCGGGGACATCCACAAGTATGTCGGAACCGATGGCCAACTTGACCCTCGTTGGCAGTCAGATTTCCTGACAAGAGTGGACCTGCCGTTTCCGCTCCGGCTGGCCTGGGACCTGTCGCAAACCATTACCCAGATGAGCCTGCCATCGTCGGCTGACCGGCATCTTTGCTTCGGTCTTCGCGGCGGTCCGGCAGCGAGGTCTGCAAGCTACGATGGCGAGTTTCGGCGGCTGCTTTGCTTATCGCCCCCAGCGGACTGGGAGCAAACTGTCCACCCACAGCTGGGGCATCGCGATTGATTTGAATCCAGCGACCAACCAGCAGGGATCCGACGGGAACATGGATCCGAAGCTGGTTGAGATCTTTCGCTGCGCGCGATTTCAGTGGGGCGGTGACTGGAAGGGCAAAGCTCGTGACCCTATGCATTTTCAATTCTGTACCGGTTATTAAATTCCTGGCACGACGGGCCACATTTTTTCCTGGCGGCATCCAAGACACTCAGGCAGTTTTTGAGGCGTGTGAGCAGCGCTTCCGCGGGACTCGAGTAGAATTTTCTGGCTTTACGGAGGTCTGGGTTTAGGGAAGTCAGTTCCTAGTTCTGAGTTCTCGGTTCTCAGATTGTTGGCCGTGGGGCTTTGGGTTCAATATATAGTGCTTGGGCACGATAGACCGGCCATCGAGGTGTATGAGTGAAGCGACGCGTGGTGATCACGGGCATGGGAGTGGTGAGCCCCAACGGCGTGGGGAACACTGCATTCTCGGATGCAATTCTGCAGGGGCGAAGCGGCATTCGGCGGATCACCCGTTTCGATCCGTCGGAGATTCAAGTACAGATCGCGGGTGAGGTCCCTGACTTTGACGAACTGGCCTGGGTGGAAAAGCGGGAACGAAAACATGTGTCCCGGGTCTTGCCGCTGGCCCTGGCGGCGGCGACTGAAGCCCTGCGAACCGCGGGGATCGACGCCGCTTCCCTGCCGCTCGAGCAGAAGCGGCGCTTCGGCGTGATTCTGGGGTCGGGCGGCGGGTCCCAGGAATTTACCGAAGAGCAGTACAGGTTATTTTTTCATGAGCAATACAAACAGATGAGCCTGTTCTGCGTGCCCACAGGAGTGATGGGAACGCTGTCGAGCGAGCTTAGCGTGCGCTTCGGGCTGCGGGGGCCCAGTCATGTAGTGACGACGGGCTGCACTTCATCGACCGACGGCTTCGGATACTCGGTGCGGCAAATCCAGTCGGGGAGGCTTGATCTGGTGCTGAGCGGCGGCGCCGACGCGCCCATCGCACTGGGCATCGTCAAGGGATTCATTCTGATGAAAATTCTTACGGACTCGTGGAACAACGCGCCGGAGCGAGGCTCGCGGCCGTTTTCCGTGGACCGGGACGGCTTTGTAGTGGCGGAAGGATCGTGGATGTTTGTGCTGGAAGAATACGAGCATGCCCGCGCGCGTGGAGCCAGGATGCTGGCCGAGATTGCCGGCTATGGTTCGACTTGCGAAGCGTTTCATCGGGTGCGGTTGCAGGAATGCGGCGAGGAGCCGGCGAGGGCGATCGGTCTGGCCATGAAAGAGGCAGGGATTGGCGCGAATGATGTGCACTATGTGAATCTGCACGGAACCTCGACCCAGTTGAACGATCGCATCGAAACGCGGGCATTAAAACTGGTGTTGGGCGAACAGGCGCCGCGGGTGCCGATGTCCGCTTTGAAATCGCAGATCGGGCATCCCCAGGGAGCGTGCGGCGCAGCGGGAGTGGCAGCCACGATTGTCGCCATGCAGAAAGGGCAGATTCCGCCGACCATCAACCTGGAGACGCGGGACCCGGAGTGCGATCTCGACTACGTTCCCGACGTGGGGCGGAAGCAGGCGATCGAGCATGCGGTGTGCAATTGCATTGCGTTCGGATCCAAGAACTCGGCGCTGGTGTTGCGGAATTGTGGGTGAGAGCAGTCGTTGGTCATTGGTTGTTGGTCGTTGGCCCTTGGTCGTTGGCCAAACCCTCAAGGCCGGGAGTAGGGAGTCCTTGAATTCGCCAAGGGCCAAAGACCAACGGCCAACGACGGTTATGCTCCCAACAGGTGCAGCACCGTGCCTTCAACCTTGGGCCAGGCGTTGGAGCGGGGATCAATCAGGTCATTGTGTCCAGCGGTGGAGATTTCCAGATAGTGCACATTCTCGCCGCGCCTTTTCTTTTGCTCGGTGTAATTGCGGCTGAAGAAGGGCGGCACGGTGTCGTCAGAGGCGCCATGAATCAGCCACTGCGTGGCTGAAGGAATCCTGAGTTGCATGGGATCGGCTTCGCGGTAGTGCTCAGGAACGCGACTGGGCTCGCCGCCGAGGAAATCCACCACCGCGTTGTCGCTCAGATGAAGTTCCCAGGCCTGCTGCAGATCCACCACGCCGGCAAGAGAAACCACGCGCTTGACTGTGGGTTCGTGCCCGGCGAGACACAGCGCCAGTTGGCCTCCCGCGGAGTGCCCCATCACCAGCGTTTTCGAGGGATCGAGATGGTAGCGTTGTCCGATTTGTGAAGTGAAGCGGTAGGCGCTACGCACGTCTTCGAAGGTGCCCGGCCACCCTCCTCCCGGATTGCCTACGCGGCGATATTCCACATTCCAGGTGGCCAGCCCCTTGGCGGTGAGTGCGGCGCAAAGATGCCCCGCGTGCTTCAGATCGTACTTGGCACGCCAGTAGCCACCGTGAATATTCAGCACAACCGGAAAGGGGCCGGGGCTCTTGGGCAGGCGCAGTTCGCCGAATTGATTGGGGTCGGAGCCGTAGGGCAGGCGTGCGTCGGCTGGGGGCGGAGGGAGTGTGAGGATGTCGTCTGCGGGCATGTAGAGAGTCTCGAGCCAGGCTCAGGGACTGGATTGATGGATTCAGTTGCCAGATTTCAGTTCTCAGTTCTCAGTTGCCTTTGAGTTTGAGTTTGGATTTGTTGTCTTCGAGAAACTCTCGAAGTTTGTCGGAGGCTTCGAGCAGCCGGGTCCACTGTTCGTAATAGAGAGTCACAGGAAAACGGCCCAGGCCGTACACGCTGACGCCGCCCTTTTCGCTGACCCGGAACTCCAGGCTACCGGTGCGGCGCGGACCCTGCTTTTCGAGTTCAGACAGGCGGGCTTTGAGTTCTTCGTAAGTCGGTTCAGCCATGAAATTACCTCGGAGAAGTAAGGATAAGTGCATTTGGAGCGGGAGACCGGGATCGAACCGGCGACATCCAGCTTGGGAAGCTGGCGTTCTACCGCTGAACTACTCCCGCTCGCTTAACCGATTCAGGTTACCACTGCGGCGAATTGCGGGCAATGCAGCTACTCAATGGGCTCAATCAGGGTGACCGGCGCGGAGCGGCGGGTGGGCAATTGTACGACTGTGATGGCGGCCAGTACGAAAGCTATGCCCACAACTTGCAGCGGGCGCACCAGTTCGCCCAGCACGATGGCTGCGATCACGATGGAGAAGACGGGCTCCAGGCAACTGACCACGATGGCACGGGTAGGTTCCAGATGTTGCAGACCGGCAAAGTACAAGGCGAAGGGAGCCAGCACTGATACGAGCGAGAACAGCAGCAGGAAGAGCCACTGGGCAGCGGAATAGTGGGCGGCGATGAGTTTCCACGGGGGATTAACGAGGAGCCAGAGCAGCGACGCGCTGCAGGTGGTGTACAGCAGCACGATCCAGCGGTCACGGCGAGCCAGAATGTCGTGCCCGCCGATGTTGTAAAAGGCGAAGGAGAAGGCCGCAAGCAGGGCGGCGAACAGGCCGATGGCGTCGAGCCTCAGGTCGCCACCGAACACACCAATCACCAGAGCAATTCCTGTGACCGCCAGCCCGACGGCTGCGACCTGCTGCAGGCTAGGTTTTTGCAGCCGGCGAGCGATGGTGTAGAGCAAGACCCAGATCGGGGCTGTGTATTGCACGATGATCGCCGTGGCAACGTTTGTCCTTTGAATCGCCAGATAGTAGAAGTAGTTGGACGCGGCCACGCCCAGAATGCCGATCAGAAAGAGTTGGCCGAGGTCACGGACGGGCAGGCGCAGACCCTGACGTCCCCGGATCAGCACGAGGATGGGGAGTAACACCAGAAACGAAAACGTGGCGCGCCCCTGGGAGAGAATCAGGGGATCGATGGCATTGACTTGATGAAGCCCGGGAATGCGGCCGGTGAAGGCGGCGCGGCCGAGCGTGGCGGAAACGCCCCAGAAGAATGTGGCGCTGGCGATGTACAGGTAGCCGCGGACGGGTTGGCGGGATGATTCGCGCAAGGTTGCAGGTTACAACAAAACACCGCCAAGCTTTCGCTCGGCCGGGCGGACGAGGCGTCCGCCCCCTACGTGGTTGGCGTGGTTATCTCCGGTTATCGGTGCTGGGTTCGGGGTGGATCAGGACGCGGAACAGTTCCGGAAACTCCTGCTTGAAACGGATTTCGAGCTCGGTGGAGACATCGTGAACGCTGGACAGCGGCAGGTCATCCGCCATGGTGCAGTGCGCGGAAACGTAGATGCGGCCGCGCACGCGTTTGATCTGGATGTCGTGCATGTCCAGGATCTCGGGAGACTTGGCGGCAACGGCCTTCAGGCGCCGCTCCAGCTTGGCATCGTGCAGGACCTCGTCTCCGGCTTCGATGGTCGCGGGCTCGCTCTCGATGTGGGTAAGAATAGACGCGATTTCAGGCACGTCCTGGCGAATTTCCGATTCGAGAACGGTGACGCGATCGTGGGCCTCTTTCAGGCTGAGATTCTCGTCCAGTTCGAGGTGCTGTTCCACGTGCAGGCGTCCCTGCAAATCCTGCACGCTGACGTCATGGACATTGAAATTGTAGCGGGTGGCGACGGCGCGGACGCGATCGAAAATATTCTCGGTGCGCAAGGCGCGGGGCACGGAATGCACGATCACATCGGCGTCGGGCAGCACTTCATGGACGGCGCTGGTCACGGCTTCAGACATCTGCTCAGAACGCTGAAAAGTAACGTTGCGGGCCAGGCCGACCGAGAGATCCGCAAAGTATCGGTTGCCGGCGCGGCGAATGCGTACCCGGTCAACCTCAAGCAGGCCATCGACGGCGGAAACCGCGGCGACAATCTGGTTTCGCACTCCGGCGGGGGCAGCGTCGAGCAGGGCGTCAACCGTCCGGCGGGCCAGGCGCGAGCTGACGTAAACCACCACGCCGGCGACAAAGAGCGCGGCCACGGGATCAGCATCGCGCAGCCAGCCGATGCCGTAGGTTCTTCCGAACAGGACCAGGAAGAGTCCGACAATCACGATGCCGCTCGACCAGATATCGGTGGAGAAGTGGAGAGCGTCGGCCTCGAGCGCCTGGCTGTCGTACTTGGCCGCGATTTTGCCTAAGGCGCGGGAACGCCAAAAATCCACGGCCATGGAGATGAACATGACGACGAAGGCGGCGATGCTGGGCTCGATTTCGACGTGGTGAAAGAAGAGCCGCTTGACGGCTTCGTAGATGATCCAGATGCAGGTGAGCAGGAGCAGGCCGGTCTCGATGAAGGCAGAAAAGTTTTCCACCTTGCCGTGGCCGTACTGGTGATCGGCGTCGGCCGGCTTGTCGGAGACCCGCACCGACATCAAGGTAACGATGGCGGCGACCAGGTCGAGCACCGAATGCAGCGCTTCCGAAAGAATGCCCAGGCTACCGGTGGTCACACCCACGACGATCTTGAGGGTGGTAATGGCGAGAGCGGCCACAACGGAGTTTCCGGCCACGGCACGCTTTTCGGTACGCATGGACTCCGAACTGTAAACCGCAGGCGGTCCCGGCATAGCGGCATTATAGCCGTGGGAGCGGGCGCCGGACCTCGGGCGTCAGACCTCGGAGTTCGGACCCTGGACCTCGAGCCCCCAATGCCTAATTTCTATGTATTCCGACGAGTTTGATTTAGAGTGTGTCTTTGTTCGCTCCCATTCAACCTGTAGCTGCTGCCCGAGGCGGCAGTCAATCTCTCATCATCTTCTATCTCGGGGTTCTTCCGCCCGATTAGGGAAATATGAATCGTGCCAACGTCTATTCTGTGATTGCAGCCTTCATTCTGATAACCGGAGCGTGCGCCGCGCAGGCGCAAACGGCGCCGCCGATCAAACCCGGGCTGTGGCAGGTGCACAGCGAACGCGAAGTGAACGGACAAAAAGCACCGGACGCCAGCGACCGGATGAAGGCCATGAGTCCGGAACAGCGCGCCCGGTTTGAAGCCATGATGAAAGCGCGCGGGATTGAAACCGGCGCACCCGGCATGAGCAAGATGTGCTTCACCAGCGAGATCCTTAAGCACTCCCCCTGGGCCAATGTGCAGAGCGATTGCAAAGCCACTTACAGCAAGCAGACTTCGGCGGAGTGGAAATGGCATACCACCTGCCCAAAGTCCGGCTATGAGGCGGACGGCGAAGCCATTTTCAGGGATCCAGAGAACTACACGGTGCGATCCACGTCGGCGTCAAAAGCCGGCGATAGAGTCCGCAGTTCGCGCACTACGATAACCGCCAAATGGCTGGGCTCCGATTGCGGCAGCGTGCAGCCACTTAACCTTAATCCCTAACAGGCGCCCATGGGAGCTTGCGGCGCGCGCTTTGTAGCCTAGAACGGGATATGTCTGCTTCGCACGGCCGGCGGTGATGGGCTTATAGGGGTCCTTCGACTCCGCGACTCGATTCACAAGCGAATCGAGTGGCTGCGCTCAGGATGACATCAGATAACAGCGCCACATCTCACTCTGCCAGGCTGAGGTCCGACGCCCAGGCTTAAACCTGCTCTATGCTACGATTCTCTGTGCGCATTCTTAGTGCGGCATTCTTAAGTGCACTTGGGAATTGTGGGGGAGGAATACTGATTTGACGACTTATCGAAGATGGCTGTCCTGGTTGGTTTTGAGCACCGCGGCCTGGGCACAAGCGGCCAAACCCGCGGTCCGTCCGGCACAGCCCAAGGCGGCTACCGCGGCCGCGGCGCCAGCCACCAAGACGTCTGAGGCGGCAACCGTTGCTCCAAGCGCGCCGGTGATTACGATTGCAGGGTTATGCGACAAGCCATCGACCTCCAAAGCAGCGGATTGCAAGACCGTGGTAACGCGCGCTGAGTTTGAGCAGTTGGTGAATACGGTGGCGCCCGCTGTTGCGCCGGCGGCACGAAAGCAACTGGCGACCCAGTACGGCATGGCTCTGGTCATGGTGCACAAGGCGCACCAGATGGGTCTGGACCAGGGGCCGAAGTTCCAGGAACTCATGCGCGTGGCGCGCATCGGAGTGCTCACCAAAGAGTTGAGCCAAAGCCTGCAGGACGAGGCCAGTCACATCTCCGACCAGGAGATCGAAGCCTACTACCACAACAATGACGTTGCATTTCAGGAAGTCGAATTGCAGCGAGTCTTTGTACCGCGCCGTAAACAGGTTGCGGAAGGCAAGGAGAAGCCTGCCGACGACGCGGCCAAGAAGCAGGAGCAGGAGTCCGAAGATGCCATGAAGAAGCTGGCGGACACCCTGCGGACGCGGGCGGCGGCGGGAGAAGACTTCGAAAAACTGCAGGACGAGGCCATCGCCGCATCCGAAATGAAAGGCAAGCCTCCGACCCAGCTGGGAAAAATACGGCGCACCAGCTTGCCCCCCGATCAAGCCGCGATCTTCAACCTGAAACCCGGCGAGACCTCGCAACTGATCAGTACTCCCAACGGATATCTGGTCTACAAAGTTGGGGAGAAAGACACCCTGCCTCTGGACAAAGTGCAGGCTGAAATCTCTTCCACGCTGCGCTCACAGCGCATGCAGGATGCCCTGCACAAGATTCAGCAGTCAGCCACGCCGGAGTTGAACGAGAAATATTTTGCGGAAGCACCGGCGACCGCGCCGCCAGCGGGTTTGCAGGACGATGAGGGCGCGAAGCCGGCGACGAAAGCTCCTCCATCCGGTCCCAAATAAATGGGCGACTCAAAACCAACTGTAGTGGTCACGGGAATTTCCGGAAATCTGGGGAGCCGCCTGCTGCCGCAACTGGGCGAGTTCGACGTCATCGGCGTGGACGTGGCGCCGCCGGTAACCGATCTCCCGCTGCGCTTCGAACGCATGGACCTGGGGGACGAGGAGTCCTGCCGCCAGCTTTTTCTTCTCTTGCGGGAATCGCGGGCGGAGGCGGTGGTGCATCTGGCATTTGTGTTGGATCCGGTGCGCGCAGGGGTACTGGATATTGATCGCATGTGGCAGATTAACGTGGCCGGGACAGCACGGGTGATGGAAGCGATTACCGAGGCCAATCACGAAGAGACCGTTGTCCGAAAATTTGTTTTTCCCAGTAGCGTTTCCGTGTACGGGCCGAACCTGACGGGACCGGCGACCGAGGAACACCCGCTCGGCGCCCATACCCTGCCCTATGCGATCCACAAAATGGAGTCCGACAAAGTGGTGCAGCAGCGGGCACCTGCGCTGCGCGGTTGCAGCGCGTATATGCTGCGTCCACATATTTTTGCCGGATCCAGCGTACAGAATTACATGCTGGGGGCTTTTCGGGGCACGCCCGGCGGACGGAGCAACCGTGCGGCCGGCATGCGGAACCGGGGCAAACGCCTGCCCTGCATGTTGCCGCGGGGACGGCGGTATCTCGAGAACCGTATCCAGTTTGTGCATATCGATGATGTGGCCCGGCTGATCACGCGGATTCTGCAAAAGACGGAACCCGAGTCGCAACGCTTGACCGTGCTCAATGTGGCCGGGCGGGGCGATCCGATGACCTTCGAGCGCTGCATCGAAGTGGCCCAGGCCAGGCTGTTGCGGCTACCGGGCAAGCTGGCATTCCGGACTGCGCTGAAGATTTTGTGGAGGCTGGAGATAACAGCTATCCCGCCCGAAGCCGCGCCTTACATCACCGGCGAATACGTCATGAATACGGACCGCCTGCGGAAATTTCTAGGCGAGAACTATGAGGATGTGATCCGTTACACGATTGCGGACGCGTTTGCGGATTGCTTCAAGAGTGACACGGCGGTGAAGGAGGAGGAGCCGGCGGCCGAGGTTTAGCGCTCGCTGCGAGGGCGAGACGCCCTCGCGACAGCCGGCGGACGCCGGCGCTACTCGAACCTACTTTCTTCCGCGGTATAGGCCGGCGATGCCTAGCGTGTAGGGGGTCCAGGATGAATCGCGGAAGCCGGCTTGGCGCATGCGTTGCAGTATTTCGTCGGGCGGCGGAAAACGCGACACCGAAGCAGGCAGGTAGGCATAGGGTCCTTTCACTCCGGAGATCAGGGTACCGACTGCAGGCAGAATGCGCTTGAAATAAAGCCGGTAGCAGTTTCCCACCAGACCTTCGGGCTCTCCAAAATCCAGAATGCCAAATTCTCCGCCGGGCCGCAGGATGCGCATGATCTCCTGCAGTCCGGCATTGTAGTCGGCCAGATTGCGGAAGCCGAACGCGGATGTGACCAGATCAAAATGCGCGTCGGGAAAGGGCAGGCGCAGAGCATCGGCTTCGATCCAGCGCAAAGGGGTGGCGGCCGCTTTCTGGTTTGCACGCTGCAGCATGGCGTGAGAAAAATCGGCACCGAGGATTCTGGCGGAGGACTTCCCTGCCTGGCGGCGCAGCGCCAGCGTCATATCGCCCGTACCACAACACAAATCGAGGACCTGGGCTTGCGGACGAGAGAGAATGTCCGCAAAAGCCCGGGCAGTTTTTCTCCACCAGAGCCGGTCGATATTGAAGGAGAGGAGGTGGTTCAGCAGATCGTAGCGGGGCGCGATGGAGGTGAACATCGCACGCACGGCGCGGGCGGCGGATTGCGGGTCGGTAGCGCCGTCAGGAGCGGCGCCGAGGACCGCGGATTTGGTGGAATCGGTCACGTTGGAAATTTTGCCGGCTTCGGCGCGACAGCGGTTGCGTCCGGGTGCGATAGCCGACCTCGGGCGCTAAAGCGCGACGTTTTCGGCTGGTGCGGCACGACTGAGGTCATGCCCTTCCCAAATCTCCCTTCCAATGACGGGCGAGGACGCCCGTCCTCCATCTCTCAATCTCTTCTTATCAGGTTCTTCACGTCACAATCTTCACGGCACGACTGGAAATCGTACCCGTCCCATCCACCTGAAGCTAGCGGGAGAGGCGGCGCAGCTCATCGACTGCTTCGATCACTACCTGCTCGGGCACGTCGTTAGCGATTTCTACTTTGCCGATTTCGCGGGGCAGAACGAAGTGCACCACGCCGTTGCGGGTCTTCTTGTCGGATTGGAGCCGGCGCAGGATCTCGCGGCTGCGCGACTGCACCTTGGGCAGCGGTCCCAGAGCACACACCGCTTCGGCAATGCGGGCAGCGCCGGCCCGATCGATGCGATCTAGCGCGGATGCAATCTTCGCCGATGCGATCATGCCCCAGGCCACTGCTTCGCCGTGCAGGAAATGGCGGTATCCGGTTTCCGCCTCGAGCGCGTGGCCGATGGTGTGACCGAGATTGAGCACGCGGCGCAGTCCATTCTCCCGCTCGTCGGAGGAGACGACTTCGGCCTTCAGCCGGACGGATTCTGCGATGATCCATTCCAGCTTTGCGGGATCGCGACGCAATTTCTTTGCGTCGATGCCTTCCAGGGCGCGGAACAGTTCCGGCTTGCCGATCACACCGCATTTGAGAGCCTCGTAAAGACCGGCGCGGAATTCGCGGTCGGGCAGCGTGCCGAGGACCGCGGGATCAATCAGGACTATGCGGGGATGGTGGAAGGTGCCGACCAGATTCTTGCCGGCCCGCAGATTGACCCCGGTTTTCCCGCCAATGGAAGCGTCCACTTGTGCCAGCACAGTGGTGGGAATTTGCACCAGCTCAAGGCCGCGCATGTAGAGCGAGGCCAGCAGGCCAGTCACGTCGCCGACGACTCCGCCTCCGAAAGCCACGATGACGGAATTTCGGTCTGCGCCCAGACGGCTCAACTGCTCCGACAGCTTTTCTACCGTGGCCAGCTTCTTGTAGCGTTCGCCATTGGGCATTTCTACGATCTTTGTGACGAATCCAGCGGCCGCCAGCGCTGCCGTCAGCTTTTTCCCCCATCGGCGGCGGACGGGTGGGACGGTGACGATGAACAGGCGTTGAGGTTTCGCGCCGAAGAGTTCGCGCAGGGCTGCGCCAGAACGGCGCAGCAGGCCGTTCTCGATTACGGCGTCATAAGGACGCGGCGGAAGCGCGATGGTTACGCGGGTCATGCGCTTCTCATCATAACTTAAGCAGATCGGGCCAGAGGGTGAGGCCGCTATTGCACGAGCGGGACGCACGCGCCTACATGGGACGCTCGCGCCTACATTGCTTTCTTCGGATTGGCTACGGAGGCGATGACGGAGATGGCGAGGACGCCGGCCACCGCCGCTAGTGCAATGTGGGTCGGAATCTCGAAATAGTGAGACACGAGCATCTTGGCCCCGACGAAGACCAGCACCAGGGAGAGTCCGTAATGCAGGTAGCGGAACATTTCCATCATGCCGGCGAGGGCGAAGTACATGGAGCGCAAACCGAGAATGGCGAAGACGTTTGAGGTGTAAACGATGAAGGCGTCGCGGGTGATGGCGAGGATGGCGGGTATGGAGTCCACGGCGAAGAGCAGGTCGGTGGTCTCGACCACTAGGAGAACGACAAACAGAGGCGTGGCGTAGAGACCGGCGCGGCGAACGAAGAACTTGTTGCCTTCGTAATCTTTGGTCACGGGCACAAAGCGGCGGAACAGACGCAGCACCGGATTCTTCTCGGGGTGGATCTCAGCTTCCTCCTGGAAAAATAGCTTGATGCCGCTATACACAAGGAAGGCGCCGAAGACGTAAACGATCCAGTGGAATCTCTGGATGAGCCCCACGCCTGCCGCGATGAAAACAGCGCGCATGACGAGGGCACCCAGGATCCCCCAGAACAGGACTTTGTGCTGGTGGACGGGCGGCACCTGGAAGAAACGGAAAATCAGCAGGAAGACAAAGAGGTTATCGACGCTGAGAGAAAGTTCGATGACGTACCCGGTGACGAACTCCAGGGCCGGAGTGCGGCCGTGCCAGAAGAAAATCACAACCGCGAAGATGACAGCCAGCGCGATCCAGACTGCGCTCCAGGCCAGGGCCTCGCGAAACTTTACGGTGTGGGCGCGGCGATGGAACACACCCAGGTCGAGCACCAGCATGGCGAGAACAAAGAGATTGAACAAGATCCAGAACAGTAGCAATGAGCGCCCCTGAAGAAACCAGTGTGGGGCGGACACTCTTGTCCGCCGCCTCTGACTTCGACTCTATACCCAAGGCCAACCAGCGTCTCGTAATGAACAATCAAAAATCGAAGACAAGGTCCAAAGGGGCGGACAGGAGTGTCCGCCCCACATCTGTGTTGGCTTACCTATTAGTCTTTTCTGCCGCGCTTGCCGTTTTCCCAATCATTCCACATGCCGAAGGTCTTCAACTGGTCATCCAGATGGGTCTCGCGCATGGTCTGCTCAATCTGGGCGTGATGGAGGCGGGGGCCGGGAGGCTCGGGGGCATCGGCGATGGCGTAAGTCAATGCGCTGGCCTCGACAACATGTTTTCTGAGCTCAACCAGATCGACCTTATCAAACGTGTCCGACATGGCGTGATAGTTGAGCAGGTAGTTAGCCTCCTCCTGGTTGGCCACGAAAGTCGGGACGCCTTCCAGCAGGAAGTCGAAGTTGTCGGTGCCCCAGTCGGCGTCGGTGGTGAGAGTCGAGGCGTCAAAGGGTTGCAGTGGAGCGATCAGCCCATTGGCGGCATTGAGCACGTCGCGGCGTCCGCCCAGCGAAAATCCAGTAACGCGGCCGATACCGGAATCGAAGATCACGACCCCGGCGGCTTTGTCCAGTTCGGGACGATGGGCGATGGCATAGGCATGGGATCCGACCATACCCTCTTCTTCTCCTGAGAAGAGGATGAAGCGAATGCTGCGTCGCGGACGAGCGCCGGAGGCCTTGATGGCGCGCAGGGCATCCACCACCAGGGCGGCGTTGCAGCCGTTGTCGAGCGCGCCGGTGCCGAATTCCCAGGAATCGAGATGAGCGCCGAGGACAACGAACTCGTCCGGCTTCGCGCTGCCGCGGAGTTCGGCGACCACGTTGGCGGCGGTGATGGGGCCTCCGACCACGTTGGGTATCGACAGGTCGGCATAGAGTTTTTGACCCGAGGCCAGCAGACGGGCGATACGCCCGGCATCCTCGCGAGCAACCAGAAGCATGGGCAAGCGATCAATTTCGCCGTCGGCCGCATTGGTGTGGCGGTACAGAAGGTCATGCGGCCGGGTGGACTGGAAGGCGAGCGCCAGAGCTCTGGCCTTGACCGCACGATCGATGATGCCGGGCGCTTTCAGATACTCGGCGAAAAGGTCGTCCCATTTGTGCATCTCGTCAGAGTGAACCAGGAGGACTGCACCCTCGATGTCGCCTGCCCTGGCAAAGTCTTCCGCGCTGCCTTGTGCGACGTCCACGACGGGAACGTGGGTGTGCGGCTTCAGGGCGGGGGCCCATGCTACGGAAACGGCGCGCACGGGAAAGAGCTCGGGCGCGACCACCGTCATCCGAGTCGCGCCTTCCGCCCACGAGGCCTGGATGGAGAAGTCTTCGGTGTGCACGCTATCGGCCCCGGCGGCCTTGAACGCCGTCACACCCCACTCGACCGCCTTCTGCATGGCGGGCGTGCCCGGGATCCGCCCACCCACCTCGTCGGTCAGGCGTTGCAGGTTGGCCTCGAGGGCAGAGGCCCTTTGCGCTTCGGCAATCACACGATCGGTTGAGTGCTGGGCGAAGGCGGGGCAGAGGAGAAATAAAAGCAGGAGCAAGCACAGACGTGAGCGTGGCATAGGGCGAAATTAGAAATGAAAATTGAGAAAAGAGCAAAGACTGGAGAGCAGTGCGGAGTGGGCTTTGGTCTTCAAGATTTCCGTTTTCAGTTCCCGGTTCTCAGTTGGTGTTTTCCAGCATGCGGACGGTTTCCAGGATCACTTTGCCCACGATCTCGATGCTTTTGGGGCTGAGCTTGTCCATGGTGTCTTGCGGCGTGTGGTGGAAGACGTTGCCGTAGCCGTAGTCGAGGTCGATGAGGTCAGCGCTGGGAACGCCGAGATGAACGAAAGGCAGGTGGTCGTCTGCGACGGCAATGGTATGGGCGAAGAAATGGGACTGGTATCCCAGTCGCGTCGCGGCCTGGTAAACCATGTCTTCGAGCCCGGGGGTGGAGTTGGTATCGCGGTCGATGTTCAGGTCGGCGTCACCGATCATGTCGGCCAGCAGGAAGGCCTTGATGGTCTTGAGCGTACCGTCGTTTTGCCATTTGTCGGCCAGGTGGCGAGCGCCATAGAGGCTGTCGGTGGCAGTCCAATTTTCTACGGCTTCTTCTGCATCGGTCCACAACAACCACACGTTGTAGCCCTGGCGCTTCTTGTCGCGGAGCTGGTTGGCCAGCTCGAGGAGGATGGCAGTGGATGAGCCGCCGTCGTTGGCGCCTACGTATCCGGTATCGCGCAGCGGGTAATTGGTGTCGTAGTGGCCGGCGATGACGATCACGCCGGCGCGCGTGCCGGGGAATTTGGCGATGATGTTGCGCACCGGAAACTTGCCTTCGGGAGTGTCGGCGGTGAAGGCGTCGTCTTCCACCTGGTCGCTCTTGAGGTGTGACAGGATGTAATTTTCCAGCTTCTTGTGATTCGGGCTGCCGATGGGACGGGGGCCAAAAGCCACCACCTCGCGGGTGTATTGCAGGGCGCGAGCGGCGTTAAAGGATTGGGCGGCAGCCTGATGGACATGGACTTGGACAAAGATGAGCAATCCCAGCCAGATGACCCGGTAGCACCAGCGTCCGGATGGATCAATTGCCGAGCTTTGCTCGGCTGGGCGGGCTAGGGCGCCCGCCCCTACGTGGGCGCGGGTGGTATGGATTCTCCTCATCGATCTTTTCGGGCCTGGCGGGCCTTGCGTTGCTTGGGATGGACCAGGAGGGCGATGCCGATGCTCAGGACGTAGAGCGCGACCATGGGCGCGGCGAAGATGCACATGTTCAGAATGTCGGTGGTCGGAGTAATGATGGCGGCGATGATGAAGATCACCAGGATCGAATAACGCAGGTTGCGCCACATCCAGCCGGCGGTGACGATGCCCATCAGGGAGAGAAAGAAAACCAGGATGGGCAGCTCAAAAATAACGCCCATGCCGATCATGATGGTCAGGAATAGGTCAGTGTATTCGCCAATTGTGATCATCGGCTGGAACTGCTTGCCGTAGTCGATCAGGAAGGTCAGGGCCGCGGGATAGACCATCTTGTAGGCGAACAGGCCGCCCGACAGGAACAGCAGGACAGTCGAGAACATGAAGGGAAATACGTAGCGCTTCTCGTTGCGGTAAAGGCCGGGTGAAATAAACATCCATACCTGATAGAGGACGATGGGAGACGTCACGAACAGGCCAGCGAGCGCCGCCACCTTCAAGTAAAGGTTGAAGGGTTCGGTGGGGTTCAGGTAGACCAGCTTTTCGGCCATCCCGTTGTGGCGGAGAGCGTCCATGATGGGCCGCTGCACAAAACTGAAAATGAATTCGTGATAATTCCAGCAGGCAAAGAAGCCCACAGTGACCGCAATGATGGAATAGATGAGGCGGCGGCGCAGTTCCTCGAGGTGGTCGAGGAAGCTCATGGCGGTAAGGCCGTCGTGGGAGTCGTCGGCGGGGGGAAGCTCAGCGGCCATCTCAGGCATCGGGGGCCTTGGCCAGCGAATTCGTCTCAGGGACAGATATTTCGGGGCGAGGCCCGCTGCCGGAAGCTATGGAGCCAGCCGGGGCCTGGACCGGAGGGAGAATGGTTTGCCTGGTGTTTTCCAGATCGAGTTGGGAGATTTCGGACTCGATCTGGGCCTTGAACTCGTTCGAGGCCCGCTTGAATTCATTAAGCGCCCTTCCGATTTGTCGGCCGATTTCGGGCAATTTCTTGGGCCCGAAAAGGATCAGGGCAAACAGGAAGAGGAAAATCATCTCTGGGAAGCCCAGGTTCATATTTCCCATGATACTGCCGGAGCGGATTGGCGGCAATCGGGGCCCGGACCCGGAATTGTCAAACCACGGAGGACACTGAGGACACGGAGATACGGCACCGCAAGGTTCGGCCGAGGCATCCAATTGAACACAGTCTGAAGGAGTTGCGCGGGTTACTTCCGGGTAATCGAAAAGGTGGTCAAGTGGGCTGGACAGCGTTATACTTCGATCAGACGCGGTGTGCTGGGGTGTTTTTATGTCTCCGGCGAAGGAAAAAATGATGGTGGGTAGTTCTCGTCGCGCACTCTTCCTGGTTGTATTCATTCTTGTAACCTGCGGCTTTCTCGGGATCGTATTTGGGCAGAAGATCAATCCTTCCGCCGCTCCCGGGGGAGACGCCGACGTCCGCGACAGCCTGCGGCAGTTCACCACGGTGTATGACGTGGTGGAGCAGAACTATGCGGAGCCGGTGAACCCCGACAAGGCCATCTACAACGGGGCCATTCCGGGGATGCTGCACGTGCTCGACCCGCATTCGAATTTCTTCGATCCCAAGGCCTATTCCCTGCTGCGCGAAGATCAACGTGGAAAATATTACGGCGTGGGAATGACGGTGGGGCCGCGCAACAACAAGGTGATCGTGATTGCGCCCTTTGTGGGGACGCCCGCGTATCGCGCCGGCATACGGCCGGGCGACATCATCGCGGCGGTGGATGGCAAGCCGACCGACAACATGAGCACAGGCGATGTGGCCGACCTGTTGAAGGGACCCAAAGGGACCACGGTCCACATCACGATCCTGCGCGAAGGCGCGGACAAGCCGCTGGAGTTCGCGGTGGTGCGCGACGAAATTCCGCGCTACAGCGTGGACCTGCACTTCCTGATCAAGCCGGGAATGGGCTACATGCACGTGTCGGGCTTCAATGAAACCACCGAACACGAAGTAGCGGACGCGCTCGACCAGATGGGCGACTTGAAGGGATTGATTCTCGACTTGCGGCAGAATCCCGGAGGGCTGCTGAATGAAGGCGTAGGCGTGGCGGACAAGTTCCTGCACAAGGGACAACTGATCGTTTCCCATCACGGCCGGTCTTCACCCGAGAAGAGATATACGGCGGCGCACGGCAACGGCGGCAAGGATTATCCGCTGGTGGTGCTGGTGAACCGGGGAACGGCTTCGGCGGCGGAGATCGTGGCGGGCGCGATTCAGGACCATGACCGCGGACTCATCGTGGGCGAGACCACTTTCGGCAAAGGATTGGTGCAGACAGTGTATCCGTTGTCGGAGAATACCGGGCTGGCACTCACCACGGCCAAGTACTACACCCCGAGCATGCGTTTAATTCAGCGCGACTATGCGAAGGTTTCGCTCTACGACTACTACTTCAATCGCGAGAACGAAGAGAACGAACATAACGCCAGCCGTGAAGTGAAGCTCACGGACAGCGGGCGCACGGTTTACGGCGGCGGCGGCATCACGCCCGATGTGAAGATCCCGGCGGTGAAGAGCAATCACTTCCAGGATTCGCTGCTGCAGCACTACGCCTTTTTCAATTTCGCCAAGCACTATGCAATCACTCATCATCCCGCCAAGAATTTTGAAGTGGATGATGTGGTGTTGCAGGACTTCCGCAAGTTTATGGACGACGAGAAAATTGCCTATACCGAGGCGGAGCTGATGGAAAACAACGCCTGGGTGCGGGCCAACATCAAGAGCGAAATCTTCGTAGATGTCTTTGGCCAGGAGGAAGGCCTGAAGGTGCGGGCGGAAACCGATCCGCAGGTCAGCAAAGCACTGGAACTTCTGCCACAGGCCAAGTCTTTGGCGGAGAACGCCCGCAAGATTGTGGCGGAGCGGACTGGCGGGCATCCTCTAAGCCAGTAGGTTGCGTAAAGTATTCATAACGAAGGCCCGAGCGATCGGGCCTTTTCGCTTGGGAATGGAGGACGGGCGTGCCGCCCGTCCCGCCGGGCGGGGACGCCCCGGCCTCCACTGTTCTCGTTGACTTGGCTGGGTTAACCGATCATAATCCGCAATTGAGGCTGGTTTTGACCCTTGCCGGCCGCGGGTTTCCGTACATTTGGATGGCCATCCCCTGGATCCCAATTCCGGCCGATTTTGCTCGTCCCTGGGGCCAGGGGGCGAGGTCAAGCCGATGCTGAAACAGGGGGTCTGGATGCTGGCCGCGGTTCCGTCCCTGGTTGCGGGATGGACTGACTGGCGCTGGCGGCGCATCCCTA
This sequence comes from Terriglobia bacterium, assembly GCA_963803605.1. Lineage (GTDB taxonomy): Bacteria > Acidobacteriota > Terriglobia > Terriglobales > Acidobacteriaceae > JAIQFF01. Next base: position 300,034 of record CAWDNG010000008.1, on the reverse strand, counting down.
ACTGGCTGACGGTGCCGGCTCTGGTTGCCGGAATCGCAGTGAATTCGCTGGCTGGAGGCTGGGCAGGTACGAAGGAGTCGTTGCTGGGCGCGGGACTGGGGCTGGGGCTGTTGCTGCCCTTTGTGCTGATACGAAGCCTGGGCGCCGGGGACTGGAAGCTGGTGGGCGCGCTGGGTGCGTTTCTGGGGCCGTCGCGGCTGATTGCGGTGCTGCTGGGGACGATCCTGGTGGCGGGTTTGATGGCGGTGGTGCTGGTCATCTGGAAGAAACGAGTTGGCCGAACAGCCCGCAATCTGGTGCACATGGTGGCGGGTTTGTGCACACTGCACATGCCGGGACCGGAGGTTTCGCTGGATAATCCAGAATCTCAGAAGATACCGTTTGGAGTGGCCGTGGCAGTGACGGTTGTTCTTTATACTGTGGGACAGGTGTGGAGCATGCGATGAAGCAGACTCAGAAGAATAGTTGGGGGCGAAGGCTTCTTCAAGATGCTGCGGGGGCGGAAATTGCTGAGGCGGCGGTGGTACTGCCTCTATTGTTCATGCTGTTGTTTGGAATCATGTGGTTCGCGCGGGCGTTCAATATTTATACGACGGTGAACCGGGCAGCGCGGCAGGGAGCGCTGGCGGAGGCGGCCAACAATTGCGCGACTTGTGGAAATGCTTCTCGCGCTCCCAACGACATCCGGGACAACGTTGTATATCCCATTCTGATCGCTTCTCACCTGGATCCGGCGCAGGTACAAAACTTCAACGTGCAGAGAGATGTGATCCTGAATCCGGGGTCGCCCATTATCGAACACGGATCGGTGGTCAGCCTGGACTACCCCTACAACTTCAAGTTGAACGGCTTTTCGTGCTGCCCACCCAGGTTGACGCCAATCCTCCCGAACCTCACGGTCCGGGCGCAAGCGCAAGCTCGACAGGAGGAGTAGCAGTGCCATTGGCGGGCAAATTCCGGCGGCGGACGTCAGGATATAGGCGGCTCTGCGTGCGAGCGCTTTCCGCGATGTGGGCAAACCTGCGCCGGAATGAGGGCGCGGAGATCCTGGAGTTTGCCATTTCACTTCCCTTGCTGATCGTGGTGGCGGTTGGAGTTTTCGACTTTGGCTCGGCCTTTACGGTCAAGCAGAAGGTGGGCAATATCGCGCTGCAAGGGGCCAGGGTTGCGTCCAACCAGCCCACTGCCGATCTTTCGCTGAACGGGGCGTGCAGCGCTCCGGCCTCGATCTGCTCGGTGCGCGACGTGGTGGAGAGCAACCTGGTGGCCAGCAAACTGAATGACTGCGGTTTGGGAACTGCAGTGGGGGCCGCGAGCGGCTCGCTGAGCTGGACGTTCACCGCCAATGCCGGTTGCGGCGGAACGCTGACGCTCAAGATTGAACGTGGATACATCTATACGGCCACGCTGCCGAACCCACCGTTTCAGGCGAACTACACCATTGAAGGCACAAGGGTGACGTTGAACTATCCCTATCAGTGGCAGTTCAATCGGGTAGCACCGTTGATTGCGCCGGGAGCGACGTATCCGGCCACGACGCAGATCAGCTCGGTCGCGATCATGCAGAATCTGAATTGAAGGACGGCTTTGTGACCCACGTGAACACAGCGCATCGGAAGAATGAACGTGGCATCACCATCGTGCTGGTGGCGATTTCGTTGCTGGCGTTGTTGGGCATGGCGGCGCTGGCCATCGATGTTTCGACTTTGTACATGGCGCACGGGGAGGCACAGCGTGCGGCCGACGCCGCAGCCCTGGCGGGCGCGCGGATGTTTGCCTCGTCCGGCTACACCTCGGCTTCGAGTACGCTGGCCGCGTCCGATATCTGCCAGACCTCTGCAGTTCCCGGCGCGGCGGCCGCGGCCAACCGGCAAGCGGAAGCGGTGGCGGCGCAAAACCTGGTTGCGGGACTGCCGGCGGCGGTGAAGTCCATCAACTGCAATAATACGGCTGCAAATCCTCAGATTGCAGTTACGGTGCAACGGACGGCCTTGCCCACTTTCTTTGGGCGGATCTGGGGAGGCACAACCAACACCGTGACCGCAACGGCCGTAGCGGAGGCGTATAACCCGTCGGGGTCGGCGGCGCCAGTTCAAGTGCAGGGGATCAAGCCCTGGCTGATACCGAATTGCGACCCGACCAACGCCAGTGGTAGCGACTGTGGCCCAGGAGGCGGACGTTTCGTCGATAACAGCACGGGAGCCATTCAGAATACCGGCTCGTTCGTGGGAAAGACGATTAACCTGGTTCACGTTACCGGCGGTGCTGCGCCGAATGTCAACGCACCCGTAGCCGGTGACCTCGGATATTTTCGCGCCGCCGTGCCCATTCGGCCGCCGGAACCCGTCTGTCCTTCTACGAGCGCTGTGGGTTGTGCGCAAGTGGGAAGCGACGACTACCACGACAACATCGCCTGCTCCTCAGCTTTTCAGTTCAGCTGTGGCCAAACCATCGGGGCGGGTCAAACGGTCACGGTGGGCGGGGGCTCGGGAGTGCTCACCAACGAAGGGACACAGTGCCTGATCCATGCGGGCGGCCAGGGTACCGGTTTTGGGCAGGATGTCTTGACAGATGTGGTTGCCAATTCTCCTCCCGCCACCATCACCGGTGGGGACAATAATCCGAATCCGCTTTTGCAAGGTGTGACCAATATCAGCCGCAGCGACTCAGTTGTCACCGTCCCCATCTACCACAGTGCGGCAAACGTCAATCTCTGCCCCGGCGGGGCCTGTACCGGGACCGGCACGATCGTGGGCTTTTTACAGCTTGGAATTAACGAGAATGTCGCGGGCGCACCCAACGGACAGGTCAAGGGCATCATTCTGAATGTTTCTGGCTGTAATACCGGTGCTGGCAATCCCGTCGTTTCCGGCGGCGGTGTGTCTCCCATCCCTGTGCGGCTCATTCACCAGTAACACAATTCGTCACTAGAGGGCGTACTTGCTGCAGCACGAGCGAGGACGCTCGCGCCTACATTTCTTGCGGCGGGGGACCGTCCGGTGGTTGTCCCCCCTGGCCAGCGCCTTCCTGGGGCTGGGCTGGTATCTCGGGTTGCGTTTCCATCTGCATGGGTGGCGGCTCCGGTTCGGGTTCGGGTGGAGTGTCGGCGACTGGGGGTTCAGGAGTAGGTATGGCGGGTTGCGAAATGCCTCCGGCGCCACGGTAGGTAAGGATGACGCTCTTCAGCTTTCCCGGCTCGCGATCGGAATCGACCATGATGAAGTTGAAGCGGGAGCCGTTGAGCAGAGAGACCAGGGCTTCACGGAGGGGCAGCGGGGGAATGCCGACCACGATCTGCTCCTGGGCAGCGCCGGGCGGGATGGAAATATCGGTGCCGGTCTGGCGGTGGACCTCGTTGAGAATCTGGGCCAGGCTGACGTGATCGGCCACCACGCTCAACCGTCCGTTTTTGTAGGCGACATCCAGATTGAATGCGGGTTTGGCAGGCACCGGAGTGTAGGAAGCGTTATCGAGGTGGGCCTTGGCGGCGGCCTGCTGCTGGTCGGACATCAGCTTGACGATGACCGTCTTGCCATCGGCGAAAATCTGGTAGTGCTGCGGGCTGTTCAGGTCGATGACCACGCGCGTGGTGGGCGGACTGGCGCTGTAACGCGCGACCCGATAGCCCTTCAGATCGCCCTGATTGAGCAGCTTGGTGCGCAGACCGGCGGCGGGCTGGGAGTTGGGAAAATCCAGGATCAGGCGATCGGGATCGGTGATGACCTGGCTGCGTAAGGCCACGGACTCACTGGCTGCAATCTCTACCGTGATCCCGCCGGCGGTGCTGGTACACTTCACGCTTTCGAGCGTGGCCAGCGGTTTTGCGGCAGGCGCGGCGTAGAGTAAAACGGCAGCCCCCGCAACCACAAACAAAGCTATCAACCATGGACGACTGTGCATGACTACTCTCAAGCCCGATTTTAACAGTCCCGTTGCAGATCGGGAGTGACTTTGGGCCTTCCGAGTAATGAGTTTGGGGCACCCGGGGTGCGGTTTTGGGACAGGTCGAAGTGGGAGTGGTGCCGAGCTAAGCTGTCACCCTGAACGGAGCGGGCTGCTTCGCGAAGCGAAGCAGGCCGCGGAGTCGAAGGACCTCTATGGCGGATTCTGCGGCCGGGCCGAGCCTTGACCCTCACTGTCTCATCTGCGCGGCGGGCAGGCGTCTTTTCGCCCTCGCCTCTGCCAAGACAAATCTCCTTATGCAGTGCTCATTCGTTCGATAGGGGTCCTTCGACTCCTCTGATCGTCCGCAAATGCGGACGATCAGAGTCGCTCAGGATGACAGGGGCAATTACTGCCGCCTGACCCACAACAGCGGGTCCCTCGACTTGCCCTTACCGCGCTGCGCGCGGCTCGGAGCCGCGCTCGGGATGACAGGGTCGAAAACTCTTCTTACTTTTTTTCCTCGCTGGGCGGGTTGGCCGCCGAGGCCGAAAGCCGCGTGATCTCGGCCAGTTGCTTTTGCGCCTCTTCGATTTCCTCGGGCTGGGTGGCAAATTTCAGATAGTTCTGAATATGGGCAGCGGCTTCGGGGTATTCGCGTTTTTGCAGCAGAATGACGCCCAGCAAGTACTCGAGTTTTGGGACCTGGTGCTGATCGTCCATTTTCAAGCCCTGGCGGGCGCTTTTCTCGGCCTCGGGGAAGTTATAGAGATAATAGTTGCCCAGCGAGTTGCGCAACCAGGCATCGGGAAAACTCACCGGGTTCAGGGCCAGCAATTGGCCGGTGACGGTGACCAGCGCCTGCCATTGCTTTTGCTGCAGGTCCAACTCCGCCAAACCGCGGTAGGGGTTGACATACTTGGGATCGGCCGCAACGGACTGTTCGAAGGAATGCCGCGCCTGGACATCGTCATGCTTGTGCAGCTGGACCCGGCCCAGGTCAAACCAGGCAACGGCAAACTTGGGATAAATCTCGACCGCTTTAGCCAGCAAGGATTCGGCTTCGTCCCACTTCTCCTGCTTTAATTTTTTGCTGCCCTTCTCGTAGGCTTTCTGCGCATCCTTGGGGGCCATGGCGCTGGTGGCGCTGATGGTCAAGCCTTCGACCTGGCCCATGCGGTGCAGAACCAGGCGGCCAATATCGGCGCTTTCGAAGGTGGTGAGCCGGCTGTTGAGATCAACGGGCTGCGAGGAGAAACCCGGCAGCACGGCCAGGAGCTCGCAGTCGCGCCAGTTGCGTTGCACCCCGCGTCCCATGGCGGGGCCCATCGAATCGACGTCGGCGCCACTGAAATCAGCCGAGGCGAGAGAGGTACGGTCGCCCAGTTCGAAACTGAAGCCGCCGTGGGAATCGGTGTGGGTGACCGTCTGCTTGCGGCCACGGCATATGGTCTGGATGCTGGCCGACTCGGTAATCTGGGTGCCGTCGTCGAGCACCACCTTGCCGGAAATAAAAGCCCTTTGGCCCGTGGTGGTGTCGGGCGGATTCAGGCTAGGTTGCATCGGGCCCGGGCTTCGAGTGGGGCCGGGAGTGCCACGACCAGGCGAAGGCTTAGTGGTCTGGGCAAAAGCGGCCAAGGTCAGGGTGAGGAAAACGCAGCAGGTCAGGCGGTAGTTCATGGCTAGCCCCCGGTGACAGATTGGGCCGATTATACGTCCGGAGGGAGGAGGAAGCGGCAGAGTTATTTTCGGGAGTGGGGATCCAGTTCCTGGTTATCAGTTCTCCGTTGTCAGTTAGACTTTGGTACGTCTGCTATAGTTTTCGCAAATTAGAGGTGTGTTGATGTCACGAATGGTTCGCTGTGGACTGATCCAGGCGCGCAATGTGCTGGGCGCGGAGCACTCGCTGAGCGAGATCCGGGAAGCCATGGTGCGCAAGCATGTGGAGATGATTGAGCAAGCGGCCCGGGAGGGAGTGCAGATCCTGTGTCTGCAGGAGCTATTTTACGGGCCGTACTTCTGCGCCGAGCAGGACCCGCGCTGGTACGAACTGGCGGAGGCGGTGCCGGATGGCCCCAGCGTGCGGCTGATGCAGGAGCTGGCGGCGAAACACCACCTGGTCATCATCGTTCCGGTGTACGAACAGGAGCTGCCCGGACTGTACTTCAACACGGCGGCGGTGATTGATGAGGACGGGCGCTATCTGGGGAAATATCGCAAACACCATATTCCACACTGTCATCCGGGGTTCTGGGAGAAGTTTTACTTCACGCCCGGCGACCTGGGGTACCCGGTGTTTGCCACCAAATACGCAAAGATCGGGGTGTACATCTGCTACGACCGGCACTTTCCCGAGGGCGCGCGCGCCCTGGGATTGAATGGCGCGGAGATTATTTTCAATCCCTCGGCCACCGTGGCCGGGCTTTCCGAGTATTTGTGGGAACTGGAGCAGCCGGCCCATGCCGTGGCCAACGGATACTTTGTCGGCGCCATTAACCGAGTGGGCGAGGAGAAGCCGTGGAGCATTGGAGAGTTTTACGGCAAGAGCTATTTCTGCAACCCACGAGGCAAGATCATCGCCCAGGCCAGCCGCGACAAGGATGAGGTGCTGGTGGCGGACCTTGACCTGGACGTGATTCTGGAAGTGCGCAAGGTGTGGCAGTTCTTCCGCGACCGGCGCCCGGAGACTTACGGCATCCTGACCACGCAAAGCGGAAAAACGGGCTCGGGAGGGTAAGAGCGACTTATCAGCAGCGAGTGGATTGTCCGTGTATAAGATTATTTTCACGAATACCGATGCCACCTCCAACTGCCCGCACCGATATCGAATCCAGCCCGCTTTATAACCCTGATCTTGCACCCACCGTCCGGCCCGGCGAGGCGGCCTCAGGCCACCGCGGAGCACGCACCTGGGGTACGTACAACTACGCGGCGCTCTGGGTCTCGATGTCGGTCAACATCCTGACCTACATGCTGGCGGCCAGCCTGATCCAGGGCGGGATGAACTGGAAGCAGGCGGTGTTTACCGTCTTCCTGGGGAACTGCATCGTGCTGGCGCCGATGCTGCTGAATTCGCATCCCGGAGCGCAGTATGGAATTCCCTTCCCGGTGCTGGCGCGAGCCTCGTTCGGAGTGCTGGGAGCGAACGTGGCGGCTGTTCTACGGGCCCTGGTGGCGTGCGGATGGTTCGGCATTCAGACCTGGATTGGGGGAGAGGCCATCAATGTTCTGCTGGCTACAGTATGGCCGGCGTGGCAAGCGGTGCCGCACGGCGCAGGCATCTGCTTCATGGCGTTTTGGCTGATCAACCTGGCGGTAATTCTCAGGGGAATTGAGTACATACGGTTTCTGCAAGGCATCAGCGCGCCGATTTTGCTGGGTGTGGGCTTGCTCTTGCTGGGCTGGGCCTATTTGCAGGCAGGGGGATTTGGGCCAATGCTGGCTGCCCCGTCGCGTTTCACCAGCTTTTCGGAGTTTCTGAAGTTTCTGATTCCTGCGCTGAACGCCACCGTCGGTTTCTGGGCAACGGTTTCGCTGAACATTCCGGATTTTTCGCGTTTTGCCCGCAGCCAGCGGGCGCAGGTGGTCGGTCAGGCGCTGGCCCTGCCCACCACCATGACGCTCTATTCGCTGGTGGGAGTTCTGGTGACATCGGCCACGGTGGTGATCTACGGATCGGCAATCTGGGACCCTGTGCAGCTTTTGAGGAGGTTTCACTCACGGCTGGCCGTGGTGGTTTCCCTGATTGCAATTCTGCTGGCCACCCTGAATGTGAATATTGGGGCCAACGTGGTTTCTCCAGCCAATGATTTTTCCAACCTGTGGCCGCGCAAGATCAGTTTCAAGATCGGCGGCGTGATGACCTGCTTCATGGGCATCGCCATCATGCCCTGGAAGTTGCTGGACAACTACAAGACGTTCATCTTCGGGTGGCTGGGCGGATATGCGGCGTTTCTGGGGCCGGTGGCCGGCATTATGATTTGCGACTACTGGCTTATCCGGAAGCGGTCGCTGCTGGTGGATGACCTCTATCTGCGGGGCGGGGCTTACGAATACTCAGGGGGATTTAACTGGAAGGCGGTGGGGGTGTTGTTTCTCGGCGCCGCTGTGGCCTTGGTGGGGTTGGTGGTTCCCGCGTTGCGCTTCGCTTACGACTACTCCTGGTTTGTTGGTTTTGCGGTATCGTTTGCTGCTTACTACGGGATGATGATTGGAAGCAGGTCGCAGAACCCAGTTCACGGTTATTAGTTCTCGGTTCTCAGATAGATTTCGAGACTGTCGGGGGCCTGGCGGAATCTAATAGATTAGAGCCATGGATGCGAAGTCCAACCCGCGGGTGGTGATTGTCGGAGGCGGCTTTGGCGGGCTGCTGGCGGCGCGCACGCTGGCGCGGAATCCGGTGCGGGTGACGCTGATCGATCGCCAGAACTTTCATACATTTCAACCCCTGCTTTACCAGGTGGCGACCGCGGGATTGTCTCCGGGAGAAATTGCCGCGCCCATTCGATGGATTTTGCGCAGCCGGCGGAATGTCGAAGTGCTGATGTCGGAAGTGCAGGACTTCGACCTAGCCCGCAAAGTAGTGAAGCTGCAGGATGGCGAGGTGGCCTACGACTACCTGATCGTGGCCTCGGGCGCGAGTCATGCCTATTTTGGCCACGATGAGTGGGAGCCGTTTGCGCCCGGCCTGAAAACGATCGAAGATGCGCTGGAGATACGGCGGCGGGTGTTGCTTGCATTCGAGTTGGCAGAGCGCCAGGCGGCCAGCGGAAACGAGCAGGTGCAACTTAATTTCGTGGTGGTCGGCGGCGGTCCCACGGGAGTAGAACTGGCGGGGACGCTGGCCGAGATCGCGCGCCGGGCGCTAGCCAACGAGTTTCGAACCATCGACCCGCGGAAGACGAGGATTGTGCTTTTAGAAGGCGGCCCGCGCATTCTGCCTGCCTATCCCGAAGATCTTTCGCGCAGTGCGGAAGAGCAGTTGCGGCAACTGGGGGTGGAGGTGCACACCTCCGCGATGGTGACAGGAATCGCGCCCGGAAGCGTGCAGATGGGGAAGACGCGATGGCTGGCGGCGGTCATTCTCTGGGCGGCGGGAGTTGCGGCCTCGCCGCTGGGGAAAAAGCTGGGAGCGCCGGTGGACCGGGCCGGACGGGTGCTGGTGAATCCCGACCTCAGCCTGCCGGGGCATCCGGAAGTTTTCGTGATTGGCGATCTGGCCGCGCTCAAGGACGAACAGGGAAAGTGGCTGCCGGGGGTAGCACCGGTGGCTATGCAGGAAGGCAAGGCCACAGCCCACAACATCGCGGCTGAATTGCGAGGTGAGCCGCGCAGGAACTTCCACTATTTCAATAAGGGCAGCCTGGCGACCATCGGGCGAGCCGCAGCTGTGGCCGACTTTGGTAAGATTCACATTTCGGGTTTTGTGGCCTGGCTGTCGTGGCTGTTCGTTCACATATTTTTCCTGATCGGATTCCGCAATCGCATTATCGTGATGGTGCAGTGGGCGTGGTCTTATTTCACGTACGAACGCGGGGCGCGCCTGATCACCGGGGACAAGTCTCTGCCTGGGTGGAATGAATTGAGCCACGAGGAAGCCGAAACGGGCACCGCGGCGGATTGACAATCGCAGTGGCAGCGCGGGCGTATCGGCGGCTGTGGGGTGAGCGTTTCGTTCACCGGCGGGGGACGCCTCCGCGCCAGCCGCCGGGACGCCGGCGCTACTTTTTTAGGACTGTGGCTTGATTTGCGAGACAATAGAGCTGACGGGTGTGGCGGATGAGAATGCTTTCCAGCTCGCGAATGTTGTTGGTCGCAGTTTTGCTGTGCGTCTCCATTCCTTCTTTTGGGGAAGTGTTGAAGATTGTGGTCAACGACACCGTTCATCCCATCACCGATGAGTACATCGGGCGCGCGCTGGCGGAGGCCGCGCGTAGCAAAGACCAGGCGTTGCTCATCGAGTTGAATACGCCGGGCGGCCTGGTCGATTCAACACGCGACATTATTGAGAAGATTCTGGCCTCGCCGGTGCCGGTGATCGTTTACGTGACGCCCAGCGGGAGCCGGGCGGCGTCGGCCGGGTTTTTTATCCTGGAAAGCGCGGATGTGGCGGCCATGGCTCCGGGAACCAATACCGGCGCGGCCCATCCGGTCACGCTGGGCGGCGGCAAGATGGACGATGTGATGAAGGAGAAGCTGGAGAACGACGCCGCCGCGTTGATGCGTTCCGTGGTTTCCAAACGGGGACGCAATGTCGAAGTGGCCGAGAGCACGGTGCGCCAGTCGAAGTCCTTTACCGATCAGGAGGCGCTTTCCCAGAAGTTGATCGACTATGTGGCAACAAGCGAGCAGGACCTGCTGCAGCAGATGCAGGGGAAGACCGTCAAGCGCTTTGACGGGAAGACGGTCACACTCAACCTGGAAGGCGAAAATATTCGACCGTTTGATATGACACTGAAACAGCGGATCCTGGCCTTCATCATGGACCCGAACATCGCATTCATTCTTCTAGCGGTGGGAGCGCTGGCGCTGTATGCGGAGTTCAACCATCCCGGGGCGGTGGTGCCGGGGACGGTGGGCGTTGTGTTCATCCTCCTGGCAGTTTTTGCGCTCAATCTGTTGCCCACACGTTTTGCGGCGGTGGTACTGATTCTGGCTTCGTTCGCACTGTTCGCACTGGATGCGAAATTTGCCACCCATGGGGTTCTGGCGATCGGCGGGATCGCGACCATGGTTTTGGGCGGACTGCTGCTGGTGGACGCACCGATTCCAGAGATGCGGGTGCACCTGCTGACCGCGCTGGCGGTGAGCATTCCGCTGGGCGGAATCACGGTATTTCTCATGAGCATTGCCTTAAAGGCAAGAGCCAACAAGATAGCGACGGGAGCGCAGGGGTTGGTAGGCGAGGTGGGCATCGCGCAGACAAATCTCTCCCCGCGCGGCAAAGTTTTTGTTCATGGCGAACTCTGGGATGCAATGTCGTCGAGCAGCGTGCCTGCCGGGCAGGCGATAGTGGTGCTGGCGGTGGATGGATTGCAACTACGCGTGGAGCCCTCCGCGGCGGCGGAGCGTACTCCGGCGGCCAGCACGGTGTGACCTTATTCGGGAAACGCGCCGGAGCGAGGCTCTGAGAGGATGTAAGAGCAAGTCCGAAGCCCCTGCTACCCGGCTGCGGATCAGCAACAGGGATCCTTCGACTTCGCCGGAGGTTTCGCAAGCGAAACCTCTGACTCCGCTCAGGATGACAGGTTTCCGGGGCGCGGAGACTCTCAAATGTTGGCATCATGCGAGGCACTCCCCTCTCCAGCGAGATGCCGTATGCTTAAATGAGGTTGCGGTACAACAGAAGCGTTCCTGAAGTCCAGGCGCGGAGGTTTCCCCATGGGTCTTTCTTTTTCGGCCATCGTCACTATCGTTGTCGTTTTGTATCTCTTCAGCTCAATCAAGATCCTGGCCGAATATGAACGGGGCGTGATCTTCCGTCTGGGCCGCCTGCTGGGGCACGAGAAAGGGCCGGGCGTGATCCTGGTGTTCGCTCCGATTGACCGCATGGTGCGTATTTCACTCCGCCAGGAAGCGATGGAAGTTCCGGCGCAAGACATCATCACGCGTGACAACGTCACCCTGAAGGTAAACGCCGTCATCTTCCTGCGGGTGATTGATCCGCGCAAAGCGGTGGTTGAAGTTTCCAACTATGTGTACCAAACCTCGCAGTTCGCGCAGACTACGCTGCGTTCGGTGCTGGGCGAACAGGAACTCGACGAACTGCTGGCCCATCGGGAAAAGATCAACCTTCGGCTGCAGAGCATCCTGGACACGCACACCGCGCCCTGGGGAGTGAAGGTAACGAACGTGGAAGTGAAGCAGGTGGATATGCCCGAGTCCATGCTGCGCGCCATGGCCAAGCAGGCCGAGGCGGAACGGGAAAAGCGTTCCAAGATCATTCATGCGGAAGGCGAATTCTCAGCGGCGCAGCGCCTGGTGGATGCCGCTGCCCTGCTGGCCAAGGAGCCGGTCAGCGTGCAGTTGAGGTATCTGCAGACCTTGACTGAAATCGGCGTGGAGAAAAATACGACTGTGGTCTTTCCGGTTCCGGTGGACTTCTTTTCCGGCATTCAGAAATTCCTGGGCAAACCGGCTGACGGTAGCCCGAAGAGCTGAGATGGTGGAGTAATACATGGCGGCTTCTGAGGACACAGAGATCACGCTGGGCACAGGCAAGATGCTGGCCCTGTTCTTCGGCCTGGTGGCGCTGTGTGCGGTGTTCTTCGGGATGGGATTCTCGCTGGGAAAGGGTTCCAGCAGAACCAATGTCGAGTTGCAGGGGGCAACGGGCACGAGCGGCTCGCGGCCGACGGCAGTCAAGGCTGCTGAAGCGCACGCGCCCTCCGATCTCACGTTTTACAAGGCAGTCGAGCAAAAGGACCCGGCGGCCGACCTGAGCGCAAAGAGCGCGGATGCTAACGCGAACGACACCGCGAGGGCGGCACCGGCCGACGCTGATGCGCCTCCCGATCCCACCAAGATTTCAGGCCAGAACAATTATTTCGTGCAGGTGGCGGCGGTCAGCAAGCAGGAAGATGCCGCGGCCCTGGTGGATGCGCTCAAGAAAAAACAATACGCCGCCTTTGCGGCCAGCGCGGGGGGAGACAAGCTATTTCACGTGCAGGTTGGGCCCTTTTCCGACATCAAGGACGCGGAAAGCGCCCGGGCCCAACTGGTGAAGGATGGGTACAATCCGATACTGAAGAAGTGAGAAAGCGGACTTCGGACTATTGACTGCTTTTCCTTCCCGAAAATTTCACTTACCTCTGATCTGCTTCGGGCTGACTCATCAGCTTATAGGGGTCCTTCGACTCCGTGAGAGGTTTCGCGAGCGAAACCTCTCGCTCCGCTCAGGATGACACTCGAGGTGTGAGGTCTGACGTCCGAGGTCTGAAGTCCGACGCCTGCTTCACCTGCTGAATCTCTGCTCTTTCCAGGGGTCTCCGTACATATGATAGCCGTTTTGTTCCCAGAAGCCTGGAGTATCGTGCTGCAGAAATTCCAGTCCGCGGACCCACTTTACCGACTTCCAGGCATATAGATGAGGAACGATGAGGCGCAGCGGATAGCCGTGCTCGGCGGTGAGGGGCTCGCCGTCGTGGTGAGTGGCGAGCAATACTTCTTCGCGGTCAAGGTCGGCCAGTGGTACGTTGGCGGTGAATCCCTGTTCGGCGTGAACCAGGACGTAGGCGGCTTCCGGTCTGGGATGGACGCGGGCCAGCAGTTCGCGGAAAGCCACGCCATCCCAGTGGTTGTCGAAACGGCTCCATCGGGTCACACAATGAAAATCGCTGGTGCGCTGGATCCTGGGGAGCGCATTGAACTCTTTCCAGCTGAGCGTGAGAGGCGAATCGACCAGGCCGGTGATGCGGAAGTCCCAGGTCGCGGGGTCGAACCTCGGCACGGAACCGTAGTGTAGGACGGGCCACTTGAGCGTGAGCGACTGGCCGGGAGGCAGCAGGCCTTCGCTCTTCTTCAGTTTCTCGAGTTGGCGGCGATCATTGCCTTCGAATAGCAAGGGCGCACCTCAGACGTCTTCACACCATTTGAGTATCGGTCCTTACCAAAAGTTTCACCAGCCTAACCTGCCCCGGGGGACACGTCACTTATCGGGGGCCTTTGTGAGCTTATAGGGGTCCTTCGACTTCGCGAGAGGTTTCGCGAGCGAAACCTCTCGCTCCGTTCAGGATGACACGAGGGAAAGGGTTGCTGATGGCCTTATATTGACATACGTCGATTCATGGTTTATTGCTTACGGATGAAACATTCGGAGCAGGAACTGGATCGGATTTTGCATGCTGTCGCGGATCCGACGCGGCGGCGGATTTTACAGGCGCTTAAGGAACAGGGCGGGTGTTCCATCGACAAGGATGTGGGGTTGTGTGCTTCGGATATTGAGCAGCGCATTCACCTGTCACAGCCGACGATTTCTCATCATATGGCGATCCTGACCAAGGCGGGAGTGGTGGAGGCCAAGAAGCTTGGGCTTTGGGTCTGGTATCGGAGGAATGAGGCAGTCCTGCGGGAATTTGGGCGCTCGCTGCGGAAGAGCCTTTGAGGCTGGTAGCGCTGGCGTCTAGCCGGCTACGGCGGCCTGGGTTTTCTGCAGGAGGCGGCGGGCCTGGGAAATCAGGTCGCCGACTTCGAAGGGTTTGACCAGGTAGGGAACGTTGTTCTGGTGCAGGAAGTCGCGGATTTCCGGCTCCAGGGCGCTGGAGAAGGTGAACATCAGGTGTTTTTCCAGGCCGGGGCGGTTTTCAGCGATCCACCGGTAAACATCCGGAGCGTTCCAACCGTTCGACATCTTGCCGTCGATGATCATGGCGTCGAATGATTCCTGCAGCAGCCTGGCTTTCACTTCGTCGCCGCTCATCAGGGTCACGACTTTGGCTCCGGCGCCAGACAGGACGTCCCGCTCGAATTCGAGCACTGCTTCTTCATCTTCGACCAGGAGGACGCTGCCCTCGATGACAGACTTGCGCGAAGAAGCGGGCAAGGCCGGTTCGGGAAGGCCAGCGCGATCGTTGGCAGGGAGGCGAACTTCGATGACGGCCCCGCCATCTTTCTGGTTGCGAGCGGAAATATCTCCTCCATGTTCCTTAATGATGCCGTAGCAGATGCTGAGTCCGAGGCCGGTGCCCTTGCCGACGCTCTTGGTGGTGTAGAAGGGATCGAAGATGCGGTTGGGCTCCTTGATGCCGGGACCGGAGTCCTGGAATTCGGTGATTACCGTTCCCTCCTGGGTGTAAACCTGGACCTTGAGAGTGCCGGCACAGCCTGATTCCAGCATGGCGTCCACGCCGTTGTTGATGATGTTGAGAAATACCTGCTCAAGCTGGTGAGGATCGGCGGTGACAGGCGGAACTTCAGCCTCGATTTCGCGCTCCACTTTGATGTCGTTTACCTTGAGGTCGTAATCGCGCAGGGCCAGGGTTTCGTCCAGCACTTTGCAAATATCGACCTGTTCTTTTTGGGGCTTGCGCTGGCGAGCGAACGACAGCAAGTTCTGCACTACCCGGTGAGTGCGCTGGGCCTGTTTGAAGAGTTTGCTGACAAAGTCCGCCGCGCGTTCTCCCAGTCCTTCACTTTCGAGCAACTGGGCGTAGCCCAGAATGGCGGTCAGTGGGTTGTTGAGTTCGTGAGCAACACCGGCGATCAACTGTCCTACCGCCGACATCTTTTCGCTCTGCAGCAGTTGTTCCTGGGCGCGGCGCAAGTCTTCGTAGGCGCGGCAGGTTTCCTCGTAGAGCCGGACCTTCTCGATGGTGGTGGACAACTGCCGGCCAATGGCCACCAGCAGGCTCTCGTCGTTGCTGGTGTACTCGCGGCTCTCGCGGCTGCTGATGCCCATAATGCCGATGGGCTTGTCTTTTCCCCACAGCAACACCCAGATCCAGGAGGCCAGTCCGTCGGCGCGTATGAATTCGGCCACCTGAGGAGGGAGATGCGGCAAATAGTCGGTGGTGATGACTTCGGTCCGGGAACGGGTGACCAGCTCGCCGAAGCCTTCGGCGAAGCTGATTTCGGAGAGACGGGCGCGTTCGGCGCTGCGCTGTCCCCATCCGGCGCGGCGGCGGAAGGTGGTTTCGTCCAGATCGCACAGATAGATAGAGCCGGTTTCAGCGCCGAGCAGGGTGATCACCTGGCGGAGGGTGAGGTTGAGAATTTCGTCCAGGTCGAAGGACTGGGTGGCAATGACCGCCATGGCGTTGAGCGCATTGAGTTCGCGGTTGCGGCGCCGGATTTCATCTTCGGCGCGCTTCTTTTCAGTCATGTCGAGCAGGAAGCCCTGGTAGCGCTCGATCTTGCCTTCCGCGTTGCGGGTGGCGAAACTGCTCTCCATGGCGGTGAGGAGGGTGCCGTCCTTGCGGCGCAGGGTGATTTCAAAGTTGCGGACGTAGTTGTGCAGTTCCACTTCACGGCGGAAGACTTCCCGCTGTTCGTGAGAGGCGTATAGTTCGGCGTCCACGTTCAGAGCCAACACTTCTTCGCGGCTGCTGTGGCCCAGCATGCGAATGAAGGCGTCGTTGCAATCGAGCAGTTTGCCTTCCGGAGTGGCGACGAAGACGCCTTCCTGTACCTGCTCGAAGAGCAGGCGGTATTTTTCCTCGGCGATGCGCCGGTCGGTGGTGTCGCGCACTACGTGAATGGTGCCTCTCTGCTTGCTTCCCTGCTCTACATAAGAGGACGTGGAGACCATGGAGAAGCCACCGAAGCCGGGATCGGGGCCTTCGTGAAAACCCTCTTCGGGATGCCCGCAGTAGGGACAGCCTTTCCACTGCCCGCGATTGTGGGGGAGCACAGCTTCGCAAGGCTGGCCCACGACGTCGGCAGGCGCCTGGTTGAGGCGTTCCAGCAGGGCGTGGTTGGCCTTCATCACGCGAAATTCAGAGTCGTGAAGCAGGACCAGGTCGTGGATGGAGTCGAAGGTGTTGGTCCACTGGCGATGGGAGCGCAGAATCTGTTCCACCAGGCGCAGGTTTTCGACCGCCAGGCCTAGCTGATGGGCCGTGGTGACCAGAAATTCCATTTCGTCGGGAGAGTAGTGGAGGCGGTGAGCGGTGCCCAGGGCCAGAGTCCCGATGACGGACTTCTTGCCCAGTACGGGCACCATCACGACATGATGAAACCCTTCCTGCTTGAGGTAGGGGCGGACGGTTTCAGCGGCAGCGGAGGTGACCACAACCACGGGCACGGTGCCACCGAGGGTACGTTCGAAGTCGTCGTCCAGAGGGACGGAGAGGCGGTCCTGGAGAAAGCCCTGGGAGAGGCCGATCTGCTGGGCGATCACCATGCGATCGGCTTCGAGCAGGCGAAACCAGGCCGCCTTGGCGCGCATGAGCCCTTTAAGTGCCTCGAGGGCGGTGGCCATGATAGGTCCGTGCTGCTGGGCCCGCGTGATGCTGGAGGTGAGCGCGTTGACCACGCCCAGGCGGCGCATGTGCAACTTGTAATCATCGAAAACCAGCAGCAGCATACTGAGGCCGGCCAGAAGGCTGACCATCAGGTTGAATCCAGCCGGCAGGTGCGAATCGATGGGAACCCAGTGGAGGTGCAGCAACAGCATGCTGATACTGAGCAGCCAGGGGCCCATTTCCCAGCGCGCCCAGCGGTAACGGATGAGGCGATAGGCGGCGGTGACGGCGACGATACGGTAGGCCACTTCCAGGGCCACACGCAGGGTAACCGACTGGGGCCACAACCAGATGCGCGCCCCGCAGAAGCCCATAATGGTCAACGTGATCAGCATCAGGGGCAGCAGCAGTCCCCGGGCATGGGTATAGACGAAGATGGCGGCGGCGAAGAGGCAGACCGCCAGAACAAACTCGGCTTGCGAGATGGCAATCAGGTACGTCGGGACGGGTCCGGTGACGTGGTCTACGAGGGTCCAGCGAGAGACAAAGTAGGCCAGCCATCCCAGGGTCCAGATCAACAAGTAGCGCTCGCGAAAGGCGCGGAAGACCAGCAGGCTGGCGGCCAGCAGGAGCAGGGCCGCCGACTCCTGTGGGGTCAGACCGGGGACAGTAATGTCCCTCACCGCAAGCCAGGTAGAGAAGCTCAATAGATTCATCGCAGCCAGGGGGGATTAAGAGCTCACTTCCTTTAATAGCACGCTTCCCCAAAGGGCCAATGGGCTTTCCCTGACCTTCTGGTTACTTTCGGAATCTCGGAACTCCTGTAGAATTGGCCGTAGTCTATAGAAAACCATGCCAGTTGATCGCATCCTGGTTGTTGACGACGAGGAGACCATTCGCGAGATTGTCTCTTCCATGCTGACCACCGCCGGGTACAAATGCAAACAGGCGGGCTCGGGAATGGAAGCGCTGGCGCTGCTGGAGTCTGGCGATGAATTCGAACTCATGCTGTCCGACCTGATGATGGCGAACCTGGACGGCATCGGCCTGCTGGAAAGAACCAAAGAACGTTTTCCCGAAATGCCGGTGGTGATGGTCACGGCGGTGCACGATATCTCGGTGGCGCTGGCCGCGATCCGCAATGGCGCCTATGACTACCTGCTGAAGCCCTTCGAACGCGAACAGCTTTTGGCCACGGTGCGCCGTGCGCTGGAGAATCGCCGGTTGAAGCTGGAGAACCGCGCCTACCAGACCAGCCTGGAATCGCTGGTAGCGGCCAGAACGGAACAACTGAAGAAAACCCTGGCTGACCTGGAGCGCTCCTATGACATCACTCTGGAAGCGCTGGGCGGCGCCCTCGACTTAAAAGATGCCGAGACGGAAGGCCATTCCCGGCGGGTGACGGCGTTCACCATCGCCATCGCACGGGCCATGGGGCTGCCCAAGGACCGGATTGACGTGATCGCTCGCGGCGCATTTTTGCACGACATCGGCAAGATGGCGATTCCCGACAAGATTCTGACCAAGCCCGGAGCCCTGACACCGGATGAAATCACCATCATGCGTGAGCACTGCTATCACGGCTACCAGATCCTGAGCCGGATCCCGTTTCTCGCGGAGGCGGCTGAGATCGTCTACTCGCACCAGGAGCGATTCGATGGGACGGGATATCCGCGCGGCCTGAAAGGCGATCAGATTCCTCTGGGGGCGCGCATGTTCTCGGTGGCCGACACGCTGGATGCCATTACGTCTGACCGCCCTTATCGTCCTGCCCAGTCTCTGCAGGCGGCGCGGGAAGAAATCGAACGCTGGTCGGGGCGGCAGTTCGATCCGCAGGTGGTCAAAGTATTTCTCACCATGCCAGAAAATATCTGGGGCGATCTGCGGCGGCAGATCGGGGCGCAGAGCGACCGCTTCGCTTACTCCACCAGCGCCAAGGGCTCTATCTAGATTCGTCGTCGCGCAATCCAACCCAAACCTCTTAACCGCAAAGAACGCCAAGGGCGCAAAAAAACCGGCGCTTAAGGTTGCGTTCATTTAGCTTGCCGGCTGCCACGCAGGCAGCAATTCGGTTGCGGCATACATCCAACCCAGCTGGCAGGTCGTTCTGCGACGTGGAGGTTTCGCTATGGCCGGGCTTCGCTGGTTCCTGTGTTTGACTTTGGCTCTGGCAACTCTGCCGTTGCTCGGCGAAGAGGAGAAATCCGCCCCGCCTCCTCATGCGATTCCTTACGGCACCACGTTTCTCATCCGACTCGAGGACAGGCTGGACGTCAGCAGAGTCCAGCCGGGGAAACGATTCAAGGCCAAGCTGGCGCAAGATCTGATAGGGCCGGATGAAACCATGGTCAGGCGCGGCAGCAAAATCAGGGGGCACGTCAGCGAAGTAGGCAACGGTTTTCATCCCCGGCTGCTGCTGAGCTTTGATGAGATCGAAACCGCGCGCGGGTGGGCGCCGCTGATGGCGACGATCATCGATGTTCCGGGCGAACACGGCCTGACCGCGCGGGAGGGGGGCGGAATCGAACGGCGAGGACAAGGCGGAGGAGGGCATCGCGATCCGGATTCTGACGGCATTGGCGCCAAGGCCGGAGCTGCCGCGGGCGTAGTGCAAGCCATATTCAGTGACCACAGACTGCAACTGCTGAAAGGCACCATGCTCGAAGTGCGGCTGGATCGGGACCTGCAAGTACCGTGGCGGTAAGATGGGGTCGGTGTGGGTCGGACACTCCCTTCAACTTCGCTCAGGGCAGGCTCTGTCCGACGCCTTTGACTCTGCTTTTGACCTTCAGAGGCAAACTGCATGACAAGGCCTGAAGTGGCAACGACTGGCTCATTCTGGCGATACAACTTCAAAGTCAAAGGCGTCGGACAGGAGTGTCCGACCCACACACCCCAGACCCCACACACCCCAGATCCACCCATGTGGCATCATGTACTGCTGGTAAGGGGAGAATTTATGAGAGCCACCATTGCCATACTGATCGCACTGCTTGTGTCCACTTTCGTTTTGGGCCAGGACCGTCCTACCATTGCCGCTCAGCCGAATACGGTCTTTGTCGGGGCGGATGGGAAGTTTGAGGCGAATCCCGATACGGCGTTGATGCAGTTCAATATTTCGGCGCAGGAAGCGAACTCGCGCGCAGCTTACGACCGCGCTTCGAAAGCTGCGGAGCAGGTGCGGCAGATTCTGCGGTCTAACGGAGTGGATCCCAAGAGGGCGGAGATCGGTTACTTTTCATTGCAGCCCGTTTATGACTACAAGACGCCGAAGCGAAAGCTGGTCGGGTATCAGGTGAACGCAAATGTGTCGCTGAAGCTCAAAGATTTTTCCAAGGTCGCGCCTATCGTACAGCAACTGGCCGATACCGACGTCACGGAAAATCAGTCGTTGAATTACACGCTGGAAGATATGGATGCGGCCAAGACAAAGGCCGTCGAAGATGCTTACCGGCGGGCACGCGAGTCGGCGGCAGCGCTGGCCAGGAGTGCCGGGCGCACGCTGGGAGAATTGTCCTACGCGTCGGTGGACACGTTCGAGAATGTGCGTCCCATGCCGATAGCACGGACGATGATGAAGATGAATGTAGCCGCGGCCCCAGCGCCTACGGAGGAGTTCACGCCGCAAACCATTTCGGTGACGGCGCATGTGAATGCGTTATTTGGACTGAAGTAAGACCTATGTGTAGGGCGGGCGCCCTCGCCCGCCGCTTTTGACTTTGAGCTTGGGCGCACGAAATATGGCGACTGGGAATAAGTCGCAGCGGTGGGCCGGTAAGTCTGAAGTTCCCTGAACCTAATTCGAAGGCAAAGGCGGCGGGCGAGGGCGCCCGCCCTACATTTATCTTGGAATCCGGGTGGCGTCCAGGGGGACTTCGCGCTGGATGACCATTTCCAGGGTGGTGCCGGCTTCAAGGCGCACGTCATTGCCACGGCTGAAGAGTCCGATGGCGGTACCGATTCCGCCGCCGATTCCGGCTCCGATCAGTCCACCCTTCACCCCGTTACTGAGACCGCCAATCACGGCGCCGGTGCCGGCGGCGGTAGCCACGGTTTTCGCTTTCTCGCCGGTCTGGCTGTCCTGGCGGATGGTGCCTTCTTCGTCCTTCATCGAAGTCTTTTCAGCCCCGGGGACATTCTCGACGGCTCCCGGCAACACGACCGTGTAGCCGCTGGGATAGATGAGAGTGCTGAAGTGCATGAGAACTTCGGCGCGGCCCTTGACGTGTCCGCCGCGCTTGACGCTGCTGATGCGGCCCTGCACGTAGGTGCCGGCGGGAATCACGATGCGTTCGTTGATCACCACCGGAAAGGTGGTGACGGCATAGACAGCATCGCCGTCGCGGGCGTTCTTGGTGGAAATGGACTGCTTGAGCGCCAGCGGGACTTTGGTGCCGGAAGGAATGGTCAACTGGGCGGCATCAGTGGTGGCAGTGGACGGGTCTGATCGACTCGCGAGATTGGACTGGGCCGCGGCCAGGCCGCTCACCAGGAACATCACAAAAATGATTCGCATTCGGCGGGTTGGCATCATGAACTCCCCAAAGCACAGGCCGGACGAGGCAGCACCAGCTTGGCCCAATATGACAGTACGATGCAAGTTGGGGAGAGAAAGTTTGTCAGAATCTTCATTCCGACTAGATGCTGGCAGAGCGCTGATTTTCCCTGACGTTGCCCATAAACTGGGACTGCAGGCGCTGGGCACAGAGCTCGCCACACACGTGCAGGGTGCCTTCGCGGGCGGCAATCTCGTCATCCCAGAGGCAAAGGTAGAGCACCGGCTGGTCAAACTCGGCGAACGAAGCCCACATCAGCCACCAGTGGTCTGTGCTGCCTTTGAGTGTGCCGCAGTTGGGCCCGGCGCAACGGTACATCAGGTTTGCGGCGGGTACAGGTTTGCCAGCTTTCATCCTCAACTCCCCGGGGTCAGCGAATCGGTCTTCGCACACTAGACACCAGATATTCTAGCGGAAGTGAGGCGCGGCGGCTGGACTAGAGCTACTTGTAAATCAGGTACTTCTGGCGTACCTGGAGGAATTTTTCCAAAGGCTCCCGCCAGTCATCGGCGATGCGGCGGGGATCCCGGCCGGCGGCGATGGCATCGTACACCGACTGGTTATTCAGAAGCTCGATCAGGCGCTCCATGTGATATTGCTGGGGATACAGTTTGTGCAGCGCGGAAGCCAGCTCGATGCCCAGTTCCGCGGCGTCAAAGGCGTTGCGGTCAATCAGGAAAATGTTGACGCCCTGGCATTTCTGGCCGGCATGGATGCTGGCGTTTGGGGTGAAAGTCACCGGGACAAAGCGCACACCGGAGATGTTTCTGGCATTCAGATATTGGGACAGTTCAGCGGCCTTGATCCAGGGCGCGCCCAGCAATTCAAAGGGAGTGTCGGTGCCCCGGCCGACGGAGATGTTGGTGCCTTCGACCAGCCCTACACCCGGGTAGAGCATGGCCTCGGTGAGGCTGCGCATGTTGGGCGAGGGATTGATCCACGGCAGAGCGGTGGAATCGTACCAGTCGCCGCGCATCCATCCATCCATGGGTATGACGGTCAGCCGGGCGTTGATGTTGCGCTCGGTGTTGAACATTTTTGCCAGCTCGCCCATGGTCATGCCATGACGGACGGGAACGGGGAAATAATTTACGAAGCTCTCGTGACCGGGATCAGGGATGGCGCCCTGCACGAAAGAGCCGGTGACCGGGTTGGGGCGGTCAAGAACAATCATCTGGATACCCGCTTTGGCCGCGGCCTCGAGAAAATATCCCAGAGTAGTTTCGTAGGTGTAAAAACGGCTGCCGACATCCTGCACATCGAAGACGACTGCATCGAGAGTTTTCAGAATATCGGCGGGCGGCCTGCGAGCAGCGTCCGTGTTGCCGTAAACGCTATGAACAGGAATGCCGGTGGCGGCGTCCTTCGAGTTGCCGATGTCGGTGGTGTCCATCGCGCCGGTGACGCCGTGCTCGGGGCTGAAGATGGCGTCGAGTGAGATGCCCGGGGCATTGGCGAGGACATCGATAGTGCGGCGTCCCTGCGAGTCCAGACCGGTCTGGTTAGTGAGCAGTCCGATTTTCTTTTTGCCGTCGGCGTCCTTGATGGAATCGAAGTTGTGGGCCTCGAGCACGTCGATTCCGGTCTGCACGGTTCCGTTGCGGGTGGCGATGCGGCGGGCCGCGGTCTGGGCTTCGTTGTATCCGGTAAGGCTTTTCCAGCGCAGTTCTTCTTTTTCGGTCACAGTAAGGGAAAGACCGGCGGCAACAGCGGTGGCTACCTTGGAGCGAAGGGCCACCACGCTTCCCTGGCCATGGGGATGGACGGAACTGGTCAGCAGAATGATGTAGGTCTGGGTTGTGGGATCGATCCAGATCGATGTGCCTGTGAATCCGGTGTGGCCGAACGATCCGACGGGGAGCAGGTCGCCGCGATTACTGGAAAATGGCGAGTCGATGTCCCAGCCGAAGCCTCGCAGCTCCTGCGCGGTGGGCGGCTGCTGGGGAGTGGTCATCTTCTCGACCACGTCCCGCGCCAGAATCGGGCTGCCTTGCAACAGGGCGCGGGCAAATTTGGAAAGATCGTCGGCGGTGGAGAAGAGGCCGGCATGTCCAGCCACGCCACCCATGCGGCGTGCCCTGGGATCATGCACCACGCCGCGCAGCATCTTGCCCTGCTCGTCGTATTCAGTGGGAGCGATCTTCGGCCGCCAGGCTGCGGGAGGCAGAAAGCGAGTGTGCGCCATGTGCAGCGGGCGGAAGATCTTGCGGGCGCAGTAATCATCCAGGGTGGCCCCAGTCACGCGTTCGACCAGCGCGCCCAGCGTAATGAAATTGGTGTCACTGTAGATGAACCGGGAGCCGGGCGGGTAAACCGGTGTTTCGGCGTAGGCCAGGCGGAGAGCGGCTTCCCGGCCCTGCCAGGGCGGATCTAAATCGAAGTCTCCGCGCAAGCCGGAGTAGTGAGTCAACAGGTTGCGGACGGTGACGTCTTCTTTGCCATTCTGAGCAAACTCGGGAATGTATTTTGCCACCGGATCGTTCAGCCGGACTTCACCCTTTTGCACCAGTTGCATCACGGCAGTGGTAGTGGCGATCACTTTGGTGAGCGATGCCAGGTCGAAAATAGTATCGGCCGTCATGGGCTCGCGGCGAGGCTCGAGGGCGCGATTGCCGAAGGCCTTGCGGTAGATGACTTGTCCGTTGTGCCCTGCCAGCAGCACGGCGCCGGGCATCTGGTGGTCGTGGATGGCGTCGAGGATGATGGGATCGAGGACTGCGAGTTTTGGATTACCTGGGGCCTTGGTCGTGGCGGCCGTGGCCAGCAAGGGAAAGAGGCTGACAACAACTAAGGCGGCGAGGTGACGCGGGTACGGACGACGAGTTGGGGAAATTGAGTGGATGCTTTGAATCTAACAAGGAGCGAGACATTGCTCAAGAAACTGAAGTACCAGGGGGGTGCCGTTTGTGGTATCACTGCGCGGCACGAAGCTTTCCGTATTGAAGTTAGTAGCGCCGGCGTCCCGCCGGCTGTCGGGGTGGGCGTCCCGCCCACCTCGGGTGGCCGGAAGTCGGACGCCGCGAACAAGCACCTGGAGAATACCCGTCGTCTCCTAAAGGCCATTGGAATTGTTGGTCTAATTGACTGATTACAGCAGCCAGACCGCAAAAGCACGAGAACGGACGTAACTTTCATGCGGTTTTCTGGCGACGTAGCATAAGTGCAATCCGCTGAAAGCATCGGTCGAGGTCGGGTACAAGCCCGGCGAAATATCGGTAGGAACGGGCAGAATCTAAATGACGAGTCTGGGAAGTTTCTTGCTTGATAACCCGTGGCCAGGCATGGTGATCTGGAGTGTTCTGTACATCTCTGATTACAGTCTGACATTGGCATGCGCCCGCCTGTATCGACGGGGCGTCGGCGAAAGGATTGTATTCGAAGGTAGTCTTGAGATCACACCGTACTTCCAGTCAGATATCGACTCATTGAAAGTCGTGAGTCCGCGTTTTCTGGCGGCAATGCTTCTGACGTGGGCCTATGTGGTCGCGGTCTGGTTCCTTGCCGCGCAGTCGCAGCCACATCTGTACGAGTTCGTCCTCGGGGCATTGATCTCAAGCCAACTGGCAGTCCATATTCGTCACTTTCGCAATCTTTTTCTGTTTCGCGCAATCGCAGGCTCCGATGCCGTCCAGGGCCAAATCCGGTATCCGCGTCCCCTTGTGCTGCGGATGTCATCGGTCGAGCTTTTGGCGTTCTCGGTCTCATTTGGTGTGCTTTTCGCATTTACATCAAGCTGGTTCCTGCTAGGCGGGGCAATCGCGTGCCTGGGCATCGCTCTCAAGCATCGAAGGCTAGCGAGCAAGCATGTCGCTAACGTGACGAACAACACTGCAGTTCGGAAAGACGGAGAACCAATCTTTTCCGAGTCAATCTCACGGCAATGACGAGAAGGCTGCCATGACGTATCAGTCGGTCGCAGCTTCGTGGTGGATTCTAGTCCGCCAAAAATCGAGACCAGAATCCGCTGAGGGGATTATTGGCCGAGAATCGCCATTTCCCCAACAACGCTTAATCGCTTCTCACGACACGACCCCGACAACGCTCCCGCAACCGGTGCCTTTACCCATCCGCGGAACTTTGTTATAACCCGAAGATCGAACCCATCATTCCTTTGTCCAAGAAGCCTGCCTCGGCGAGTGTCGGAACGCCAGCCGCAACCCGCTTCCCTGCTCCCGCATATCAGGGGCAGGATGCGGTCTTTGGCCGCGCCTTCCACATCCTGCAAGAAGCTATTACCCGGGCAGCGTTTCCCGCGGCCTCGGTGGCGGTTACCATTCAGGGAAAACTGCTAGCGCTGCAAGCCTTTGGGCGTTTCACTTACGAACCCAGCTCTCCTGCCGTGACCGAGGCCACCGTCTTCGATCTGGCGTCGGTCTCGAAAGTTGTCTCGACCACCACCATGGCGATGATTCTTTACGAGCGCGGACTCATCGATCTGGAGGCGCCCGTGGCCAGCATCGTGCCTGAGTTTGGCGGGACTGATATGCGGCGGGGCGAGGTGACGGTGCGCATGCTGTTGGCGCACTCCTCTGGATTGCCAGCGTATGAAAAACTCTTTCTCAAGGCGACAAGCAGGGATGAACTGCTCGCGGCAGCATTTGCTACTCCGCTGACGGCCGACCCCGGCGCGAGAGTTGAATACAGCGACATCGGCTTCATCATCCTGGCGGTTGCGCTGGAGCGGGTCGCCGATGAGGGCCTTGACCGATTCTGCCAGCGCGAAGTATTTGGCCCGCTGGGGATGAGCCCCACCGCCTACAACCCGCCGGTTGCCTGGCGGGCTTCGATTCCACCCACCGCCGATGACCGCACCTTTCGCAACCGAATCATCCAGGGGGAGGTGCAGGATGAAAATGCCAGCGTGCTGGGCGGCGTGGCGGGGCATGCCGGCCTGTTCGCGACCGCGGAAGATCTCGCCACATTTGCTCACGTTCTTCTGCAGGGAGGAGCGCCGCTGGTCCGTGCGGAAACGCTGGCACTCTTCACTCGCCGCGAAACTTCGCCGGCTGGCACTTCTCGTGCATTGGGTTGGGACACGCCTTCCGCGCCATCGCAGTCGGGGAAATATTTCTCCGGCCCTTCGTTCGGGCATCTGGGGTACACGGGGACATCGCTGTGGATCGATCCCGAGCGCCAGCTTTCTGTCACCCTGCTCACCAATCGGACGTGGCCTGACTGCGAGAATAAGGCGATCAAGGATGTGCGTCCCGCATTTCACGACGCCGTGGTGGAAGCGCTGGAGAAAAAGCATTGAAGCGAAGATTGACCAGCTCGCAGGAAGACTTGAGCCACCTCACTACCGAGCAAACCAATCGCGCTTCCACCGACCTGGACTTGAAGTCGGCGCTGGAAGTGGTGCGCGTCATCAACGATGAGGACGCCAAGGTGGTGGATGCGGTCCGGAGTGCGCTGCCGCAGATTGCGCGCGGGGTGGAGCTGATCGCGAAGGCCCTGCAGCGCGGGGGACGGCTGATCTATGTAGGGGCGGGCACCAGTGGCCGGATCGCCGCGCTGGACGCCGCGGAGTGTCCGCCCACGTTTAACGTCGATCCCAGGACGGTGCAGTTCATCATGGCAGGCGGGCCTGCGGCCCTGGCTGCGGCGCTTGAGGCCAATGAAGACTCACGCGATCTGGGCAAGCTTGAGATGGCGAAAAGAAAGCCGGGGCGGAATGATGTGGTGGTAGGAATTGCCGCCAGCGGGCGGACCCCGTTCACCATCGCCGCCATCGAGTATGCGCGGAGTAAGGGCGCGCAAACCATTTCTGTGACCTGCAATCGCAATACCCCGCTGCAAAGGGCGGCCAAGCTGGGCATTGTGACCGAAGTGGGGCCGGAGGTGATCTCGGGATCGACTCGCATGAAGGCGGGCACGGCGCAGAAGATGGTGCTGAACATGCTCTCCAGCGGAGCCATGACGCGGTTGGGATACGTGTATGGAAACCTGATGGTGCACGTGACTCCGCGAAATTCGAAGCTGGCGGCACGCAGCGTCAACATTCTGCAGCAGGCGGCGGAGGTCAGTGCGGAGATTGCCGCGCAGGCCTTGCGGGTGGCGGGAAACAGCGTCCCGGTGGCGCTGGTGATGCTGCAGGCGGAAGTGGACCGGCGGGAAGCTGAACGGGCGCTGAAGGCGGCAGGCGGGCATGTGCGGCGGGCGATCGCGGCGGCGCGCAGTTTGTAGTGGCGGGTTGAATAGCGCCGGCGTCTGGCCGGCTGTCGGGTGGGCGTCCCGTCCACCCCGCGGGGAGTTTATTTTGCAGGCCGTGGTGTTGGATTCGCGGGCGGGGGCGCCCGCGCCACACATCCATCGACGGGCCGTGTCCTACGGAGTAACGGTTTCTCTCTCACTCTTCCCTGCCGTCACCATTAGAATAGACAGGCCTATGGACAAGTTCGTAATTCGCGGGGGCAATCCGCTGCTGGGGACGATTCGCGTCAGCGGCGCCAAGAATGCGGCGCTGCCGGCCATGGCTGCGGCCCTGCTCACGGAAGAGCCGGTTATTCTGGAAAATGTTCCGCAGGTGCGCGACATTGAAACTACCCGCAGACTATTGGCCGCAATGGGCGCCGAGGTCGAACTGGGCTACGGCCGGGCGCAGCATCGCACCACGATCTGCGCCCGCAACCTGACCAGCCCGGAAGCGTCGTATGAGTTGGTCAAACAGATGCGGGCTTCGTCGCTGGTCCTGGGACCGCTGGTGGCGCGATGCGGACGGGCCCGCGTCTCCTTGCCGGGCGGGTGCGCTATTGGCGCGCGTCCCATCGATCTACACATCAAAGGGCTGGAACGCCTGGGGGCCAGGATCACGCAGGACCACGGCTACGTCGAGGCCAGCGCTGACCGGCTCAAGGGTGGCGAAATTCTGTTCGACCGAATTACCGTGACCGGCACCGAAGACTTGCTCATGGCCGCGACTCTGGCCGAGGGCGAGACTGTGATGCAGAATTGTGCCCGCGAGCCGGAAGTCGCCGACCTGGCCGAATTGCTGAATAAAATGGGAGCACAAATCGAAGGCGCGGGCACTTCAACCATTCGGGTGAAGGGCGTCAGCAAGCTGCATGGAGCGAAACACAGAATCATTCCCGACCGGATCGAAGCTGCCACCTTCATTATGGCCGGAGCCATGACCGGCGGCGACCTGAACATCGCAGGCTGCGAGCCCACGCATCTGGACGCGTTGCTGGAAAAGCTGGCGGAAGTCGGAGTCAAGACCCGGCACGCCGTTGATTCGGTGCGGGTGATGGGCGATGTTCCCATCAAAGCGGCGGACGTGGTGACCGAAGAGTATCCCGGCTTCCCCACCGACATGCAGGCACAGTACATGGCGCTGGCCACTCAAGCTGAGGGGACGTCGATCATCACGGAAAACATTTTCGAAAATCGCTTTATGCATGCGCTTGAAATGGTGCGCATGGGAGCGAACATCAAGATTGAAGGGCGGCGCGCGGTGGTGCGCGGCCCATCACCTCTAAGCGCGGCGGCAGTGCTGGCTTCTGACCTGCGGGCGTCGGCTTCGCTGGTGCTGGCGGCGCTGGTGGCGGAAGGCGAGTCGATCATTGACCGCGTGTATCACATCGATCGCGGCTACGAAAACATTGAAGAAAAACTCAAGGGTGTGGGCGCGCAGATTCGCCGCATCGGAGAGATCCTGCCCAAGCGCGCGGCGGCGCCGGCGCGAAACTGAACTCGACCAATACCGAGGGTGCCCCGTCGAAGCTTGCTTGGGCGGGGATTTTTGTGGTGCCTGACGTGAGCGTGCGCTCAGGCGGAAAATCCCGCTTTACTGTTGCGAAATACGCAGCGGTAGCCGACGCACGCTCTTCCTCCAGTACAATGTTTTTCGTTCTGCGGAGGAGGTTCAATGCCATCCCGCCATCTGTCGGCCATTTTCGTACTGCTGCTGGCCTCGATCACGGTCCGCGCGCAAACGCCAGAGCTGTCGAACTCTGTGCAGGAGTTCGTTCGTGTTAACTCGGGCAAGATTGTGCTCGCGCACGTGCGGATCATCGATGGCACCGGAGCCGCGGCGGTCGACGATCAGAACATCGTGATCGAGAGTGGAAAGATCACGGCGATCACCAAGGGCGCCGATGTGGCAGCGGACAAGGGCACTGCGGTTCTCGACCTTCACGGACATACCGTGATGCCCGGCATGGTCGGGATGCACGATCACCTGTTTTATATCGTGCGGCCGAATCTCGACAGCCGGCGACACTTCGACAATCCCGTGCTGGTGACCCAGATGACATTCTCGGCACCGCGCCTCTACCTCGCCAGCGGTGTGACCACCATGCGCACCACCGGCAGCGTCGAACCGTACGCCGACCTGAACCTGAAGCGCGACATCGATGCCGGCAAGCTTCCCGGCCCGCATCTGGATGTCAGCGGACCATATCTTGAGGGCGCGGAGAGCTACTTTATCCAGATGCCTCACCTGACCGGTCCCGACGACGCGCGGCGGACGGTGGAGTACTGGGCGGATCGGGGAGCGACGTCGTTCAAGGCGTACATGAACATTACGCGCGCCGAGTTGAAGGCGGCGATCGATGCGGCCCACAAGCGTGGAATCAAAGTGACCGGCCACCTGTGCTCGGTGACCTACAAGGAGGCTGCTGAGCTTGGCATTGACGATCTTGAGCACGGCTTCTTCGTCAACACCCAGTTGGATGCCGGCAAGAAACCCGACGTCTGCAGTGCAAGCCAGGGCGACGAGACCCTGGCCCACATGGCTGCAGGCGCGCCTGAGGCGAAGGAACTGATTGACACGCTGGTCAGCCACCACGTGGCCATCACTTCAACGTTGCCGGTTTTCGAAGGGGACCTGGGCGGAGGGCGTCCGCCGCTGCGGCAGCAGGCCCTGGACGCGATGACCCCGCAGGCGCGGGAGGATTTCTTTCTGCTGCGGCAGCGTCCGGCATCGGCGCCAGCGCCGAAAGTTGATCCCGCGATGCTGTGGAAGCACGATCTGGAACTGGAACGCGCCTTCGTGGCTGCCGGCGGGTTGCTGCTGGCTGGCCCCGATCCCACGGGGCGGGGCGACGTGCTGCCGGGCTTTGGAGATCAGCGCGAGATCGAATTGTTGGTGGAGGCAGGATTCTCCCCGGTCGAGGCCATCAAGATCGGCACGCTGAATGGCGCTGTGTATCTGGGCCGGGACAAGCAGATCGGCTCGATCGCTGCCGGAAAGAACGCCGACCTGGTAGTGATCAAGGGAGACCCGTCGAAGCAGATTTCAGATATCGAGAACGTCGAAATTGTTTTTAAGGACGGCGTGGGCTATGACTCGCAGAAACTGCTGGATTCGGTGCGGGGACGGTACGGGCAGTACTGAACAAGTCCAGACCATCGGTTCAAAACAACTTTACCCACGATCACCTTGTGTCCGGACAATGCCGACAGCTTATGAGACTGTATCGACGATTTCTCGTGATGGTTTTGGTGGCCTGGTTTTGTCGCCCCAGCCTGGCGCAGGTCGCGCCTTCGCCATTTCCCCCGGGCAAGGTGATTCCCAAAGTTGTTTGCGGCGCGGACAGCAAGCAGAGTTACGCGCTGTACCTGCCTTCGTCGTTTTCCGCGGCGCGTAAGTGGCCGATCATTTATCCTTTTGACCCGCTTGCCCGGGGTGAAGTTGCGGTGGAATCAGTGCGGGCCGCGGCGGAGAAATTCGGATACATCGTCGTAGCCTCGAACAACTCTCGCAATGGCCCCATGGCGGACTCCACGGCAGCCGCGAATGCAGTGTGGCGGGACGCACAGGAGAGGTTCCCAATTGAAGAACAGCGCCGCTACCTGGCGGGGATGTCGGGCGGGGCCCGTCTGGTGACGGCCATCGCCCTTTCCTGCGATGGGTGCGCCGCCGGCGTGATCGCGAATGCCGCCGGCTTTCCCATCGACAAGGCTCCGCAGCGCAACATGAAATTCGCCTACTTTGCCGCCGTGGGCAATGCCGACTTCAACTATGGCGAATTCGTGGAACTGCGGAAAAAGCTGGACCAGGCCGGAGCGCAGTACCGGATTCGCATCTTTGATGGCCAACATGGATGGGCGCCGCCCGAGGTGTGGCTGGAAGCGCTCAACTGGATGGATATCCGGGCCATGGCTGCGGGGAGTTTGCCACGCGATCCGGCGCGCATTCAACAAACCGCGGAGGAAGAACTCGCCCAAGCCCGCGACCTGCAGGGGAAAAATAATTTGCTGGCAGCGGTGCGGGAATACCAGTCCCTGGTGCGCGATTTTAAAGGCCTGACTGACGTTACCGCCGCGGAAAGTTCTTTCGCGGAACTAATTAAGAACAAAGCGGTGAAAGCCGAGGAGAAGCAGGAGGGCTCCGCCCTGGAGCAGCAGGCGCGGATCAGTGATCCTTTTGCCGCGCAAATGCAAGCCATTGAATCGGATGAAAGTGACAACGTTGACGTGAACAGTCTCCGGCACGACCTGGCCGATCTCAAGAAACGTGCGGACGATGAGCGGAACCCGGGTGACTTGAAAGTGCTGGTAATGCGGCGGGCCCTAGGAGGATTGGTGATTGCAGCGTATGAATCCGGGCAACACAGCATGGAAGACAAGAACTACCGGGCGGCGCTGATTTATTTTGACCTGGCTGGGGTAGGATCGGCGAATCCTGACTTCGCACATTACCAGAGGGCACGTGCCTACGCCATGCTGGGCAACAAGAAAGGCACTTTGGCCGAGTTGCGGCTTGCGCTGGCTGGTGGGTTTCATGATCCGTCAGCGCTGAGTGCAGGAGAGTTTCAATCTTTGCAGGCGCTGGCGGAGTTTCAGGCGCTGGCGGCGGAGTGGAAGGCGGCGGGAGAGAAGGAACGAGTCAATCCCTGAGTGGCGTGCACAACGTTACAGCGGGTCCCTCGACTGCGCATACCGATTCGCAAGCGAATCGCTATGCTTCGCTCGGGATGACAGGGTCATTTTTGGGCTCAACTCTATCGACGGGTATCTCGAAGCTGGTAAAGTAAGTTCGATGTGGAAGATTGTTTTATTTTTGGCGGTCATCTTTACCTCGGTAGTGGGACAGGCGGGAACGGTTTCAGATATTGATTCGCGCTCTACGTGGCGGTGCAAGCATGACGCGGGCACACGCGGCTATTCGGAAGGGATCACAGCTCTCGTCGATAGTCCGTCCAAAGATGGGCAGGCGCGGCGCTTCGATGTGTCATGGAGCCCGTATGGCGGCGAGCGCTGCAGCACCCCGCTAGGAGCGCTCGATACCACCTCCACCTATTTCACCTACGATGTGTGGTGGTACATCACCGACCTTTCGCATGTGAACAACCTGGAGTTTGACTTCAACCAGGTGCTTCCCAACCGCGAGACCATCATCTTTGGCACGCAGTGCTCCTTCCGCCTGGGGAGATGGAAATACACCACGATACAGGGAGGAAAGGCGCGTTGGATCACGTCGAATCCGACCTGCAGCCGCTTTGAGTGGACGGCCAACAGCTGGCACCATCTGGTTATTCAATTTCACCGGGACGAGACTGGGGTAGTGACCTACGATTCGGTGAGCTTCGATGGAAACGTACAAGCCTTCGATGATGCATCGGGCCCCAGTAATTTCCCTTTGCGGTGGTATCCACCCGGACTGCAGGTGGTGAACTTCCAGATTGGCGGCGACAATTCTTCGCATGGCACAACTGCCTACCTGGATTCATTTACCGTTACCGGCAGCGCGGAGCCGGGTTCTGCCCGGCTGACGGTTCCGGCGCACTGAGGGCTGGTTTCCGATGCAGAACGTACAACGCTTTCAAAGCGTATGACTACAAGCACCTTCTATTGAGCTCTTAAGTAGACTCGTGCGCTGCAAGGTGACGCTGAGGGACAAAAGCAGATGAGTTGGCGGTCCCGCCACAGCAGGTCCCTCGACTGCGCATAACGATTCGCAAGCGAATCGTTGTGCTTCGCTCGGGATGACAGGTTTTAAGCTTGAGGCTGTCATCCCTGCCGAGCCGTTTGATTTTGCTTGCAAATCAAATGGGGAGTGGAGGGACTGCTTTTCCCATCATTCCCTTTGTTATCGAGCTGATTTCCGCCGGAACTGGCCGAGCTGCGCTCGGCTGGGCGGACGGGGCGTCCGCCCCTACGTGTGCTGGATAAAAGAACAAAAGGCCGCGATTTTTGCGCGGCCTTATTTGAGATATGGGGTACGTGGGCGAGGGCGCCCGCGCCACACAAAGAGCGTTTAGTGACGGCCTCCGCCGTGTCCACCGCCGCCGAAACCGCCGCGACCACCGCGGCCTGGGCCGCCGCGTCCACGTCCTCGGCCGCCGCCGCCGCCCGGACGACGGCCGCGGTCGCCGCCTCGATCCGGTCCGCGATCTCCACTGCGTTCAGGAGCGCGATCGCCGCCGACCGGGGCGTCGCGGTTGAAGTTGGGTTCGTCGTCGGCGAAGTCGGCGCCGCCTTCGATGGTCAGGGCCGGTGCGTGAGCAGGTTCGCTGCCGCCATCCGATCCGCCACCATCCGGCGGGGCTTCACCACCACCCATTTTTGCGCGCTGTTCCTTGAGGATGGCTTTGCGCGACAGACGGATGCGGTTACCTTCGACAGCCAGCACTTTTACCAGCACCTGGTCGCCTTCCTTCAGTTCATCGCGAACGTCCTTGATGCGGTGCTCCGCGACTTCGCTGATGTGCAGCAGGCCGTCGGTGCCGGGGATGATCTCGACGAAAGCGCCGAAATCAGCCAGGCGGGTGACGGTGCCCAGGTAAGTCTTCCCGATCTCAGCCGTGGCCGTGAGGTCTCCGATGATCTGCAGGGCCTTGGCCGCCGAAGCTTCATCGTTCGAGGCTACGTTGACCTTGCCCGAGTCCTCGACGTCGATTTTCACGCCGGTGCGCTCGATGATGCTGCGAATCATCTTGCCCCCGGGCCCAATCACGTCGCGAATCTTGTCCACCGGAATCTGCAGGGTGTAGATACGCGGGGCGAAGGAGGAAACCTTTTCCCGGGGAGCGGAGATGACCGCGTTCATCTTGTCCAGGATGAACAGGCGTCCGCGCTGGGCCTGAGCCAAGGCTTCGCGCATGATTTGCGCCGTGATGCCTCCGACCTTGATGTCCATCTGCAGGGCGGTGATGCCGTCTTTGGTGCCGGCGACTTTGAAGTCCATGTCACCGTAGTGGTCTTCAGCGCCGGCGATGTCGGTCAGGATGGCGTAGCTCTCGCCTTCCTTCACCAGACCCATGGCGACGCCTGCCACTGGCGATTTGAGGGGAACGCCAGCGTCCATGAGCGAGAGCGAGGCTCCGCAAACCGTGGCCATCGAAGACGAACCGTTCGACTCCAGGATGTCGGAAACCACGCGCATGGCGTATGGCCACTTGTCTTCGTCGGGCAGGACGTTCGAGATGGAACGTTCCGCCAGCGCGCCGTGGCCGATTTCCCGGCGGCCTGCACCCCGCAGAAACGCAACTTCACCAACCGAGAACGGCGGGAAGTTATAGTGCAGCATGAAGCGTTTTTTGGCTTCGCCTTCGAAGACTTCGAGGCGCTGCATGTCGTCGCTCGTGCCCAGGGTGGTGGTGACCAGGGCCTGGGTTTCGCCGCGGGTAAAGATGGCGGAGCCGTGGGTGCGGGGCAGGACGCCGACTTCGATCCAGATATCGCGGATCTGGTCGAAGGCGCGACCGTCCGGACGGCGCTTGTTGTTGATAACCTGCTCACGGAAGATGCGCTCGCGCAGGGTTTCAAAGTAAGTCTTGAATTTCTTCTGCGCGGCTTCGTCGTCATCCGGGATGGCAGCCTGCAGCTGCTTCTTGAGTTCCCGGACCAGAGTGTAGCTTTCCGCCTTGGGATGCTTCTCGGTGTCGAGACGGTCGCTCAGGTCGGCGCCTACCCGCGACTTCAGATCGTCGTAGTAGGCCTGGTCGAAGTCGGGAGGAGTGACCGGGCGCTTGGGCTTGCCGCTTTTCTGGCGCAGGTCATTGATGGCGGCGCAAATCTTTTTGATTTCGGTGTGGGCGAACTCGATGGCGTCCACCACCGTTTCTTCCTTCACTTCCTTGGCGCCGGACTCGATCATCACGATGCCGTCGGCGGTGCCGACCACCATGATGTTCAGCAGGCTCTCGCGCATCTCGCTGTAGGTAGGGTTGATGACGAACGCGCCATTGACCAGGCCCACGCGAACCGCGCCGATGGGGCCCTCGAACGGAATGTCGGAGATGGTCAGGGCTGCCGATGCGCCGTTGATACCGGCGACGTCGGGATCGTTTTCAGTGTCAGCAGAGAGGACGAAGGCGATGACCTGGGTCTCGCAGCGGAAGCCATCGGGGAAGAGGGGACGCACCGGACGGTCAATCTGGCGACTGGTAAGGATTTCACGCTCACTGGGACGGCCTTCGCGCTTGATGAAGCCACCGGGGATGCGTCCACCGGCGTAGGTGTACTCGCGATAATCGACGGTCAAGGGGAAGAAATCGATGCCCTCCCGGGGATCGGGGTTGGCGGTGGCAGTGGCGAGAACGACGTTGTCGCCCATACGGACAACAACCGAACCGTGCGCCTGCTTGGCTAATTTTCCGGTTTCAAAAGAGATGGTCTTACCGCCGGCAAGTTCAACCGAAACTTCTTGTTTCATGATTCATTTCCTTTTGGCAGGAGGACACTCGCGCGTGCAATCTGGAGAGGCGGCACGGTTGAAGGGCAAGAGCCAGTAGCGTTCTGGGAGGCCGGAAACACACCGTTCGCGGCTTTTTCCTTGTTTCGTGATGGCCGACTGCGCAACGGCCAGAAGATTCCGAATGGCGATCCGGCGAATACACCCCGAGCCGGGAACGGTCCCGCAGAAACCTACTTGCGCAGGCCCAGCTTATGCACAACCGTCTTGTAACGGTCGGAATCGTATAACTTGAGGTAGTCGAGCAGGCGGCGTCGCTTGCTGACCAGCATGAGAAGACCGCGGCGCGAGCCATGGTCTTTCTGGTGCGTTTTGAAGTGATCCGTCAATTGGCCAATGCGCTCGCTAAGCAACGCGATCTGGACTTCGGGGCTGCCCGTATCGGTGGGATGCGTTCCGTACTGGTCGATGAGGGATTTCTTTTGCTCTCTGGCTAGCACTAACCCGATGCACTCCTGTCTTCTAGTTTCAATTTGATCGTAACGTGCAATTAAGGTAACACGCTGAAGACCAAGGTGTAAAGGCGGAAGGACCACTGGGTGGCGGCGCTTCCTGGGGTCCTTTGCGGCCTTTGCGGTTGAAGATTCGTGGACAATTTACTCGGGGTCAAACCCTTACCGCAAAGGACGCAAAGAAAAGCGCAAAGGTCGCAAAGTAAGGGAACTCGAACTTGGACTGGCGGGAGGCTCCATACCAAAGGATCGTCCCCAAATAGCATCTGAATTAGTATAGTGATGCCGACTGCCATGACAGTGCGATGTGTCCAATGCGGGCAGGAGAATAATCCTCAATACCGTTTTTGTGGCATGTGTGGGGCGCCGCTTGGGCCCCCGCCGGCACCGCTTTCGAGCGAGGCGGGGCGTGAAAGAACAAGGCCGCCGGTGAGTGGACCCTCCTTTCTGGGACTGGGAGATGAACGCTCCCGTGACCTGGACTACCTGTTTGAGGATGACGCGCCCCGGAGTCACGGGCGCCTCTACCTGGCCTTGTTGCTGCTGATCCTGAGCGGAGGGTTGCTGGCCTGGCATTGGCAGCGTGACGGCTATCCCTGGAAGTACCTGCAGCAGGCGGTTACCAGTAAAGCGCCCGCCAGTCCCGCATCAGCTCCGGCCCGGGAAACAGCCGCGGCAGGGGCTCCCACGGTTGTGCCGGTAGAGCCGACCGCGAACCCGGCTCCGCCGGAGACGCCAGCTGCGACGGGAGAGGCAGCCCAGAGTGGCGCCGGACCTGCCCCGGCCGGTTCGACTCCAGCCGCACCGAATCCCGCCGAACAGCCTGCCGGTGGCGGCGGTATTTCTGATAATCCGGCCCAGGTGGCAAAGCCAGCCGACCAAGCCTCGCAACCGGATCAGAACCCCGGCAGCGCGGAAACTGCCGCCCAGGCTGCGAATCCGGCCAGCCCTTCACCGGAGGGTGAAACCGAGCCGGCGCCGAAGGCAACGAAGACACCAAAGGAAACGCGAATTGCAGCTACGGCACCCATGCCGAAAGCGCCTGCCCTGAAGCCTTCTCCAACCGCCCCGGCCATGACATTCGAGGACCGGCTGGTGGCCGATGGAGAGAAATATCTCTACGGCCGAGGGGTCCCGGAAGACTGCACCCGGGCGCAAAGAAATCTGCAGATTGCAGCGCGAGAATCCAATGCCAAGGCCCAGACCTTGCTGGGCGCCATGTACGCCACCGGGCACTGCGTGGGCCGCGATCTTCCTACCGCTTATCGCTGGTTCGCCAAGGCGCTGCACGGAGACCCGGGGAATTCGCGGGTGCAGCGTGATCTGGAAGTGCTGTGGAAGCAGATGACGCCCGAGGAACGGCTAGTGGCGATGAAAAGCCAGTAGGAGTTGGCCACTTTTTCCTGGACGTTGGTTGCGTTTACTCCCAGTGGTCAGTTCCTTGTTCCCGGTTCTCAGTTGTGATGGTCAGCGGCGGTTTCGGGTGAACTCATGACCAGGCGTCCGTGCTGAACACCTTTGGTGCTGATCAGGCGGTCTGCCAGTTCTTGCACTTCTTTGGATTGGCCGCGAAGCACCACTACTTCGAGACAGCTTTCGTGATCAAGGTGAGCATGAAGCGTGGAGATAATCACGTGATGGTGCTGGTGCTGGAGATCGGTGAGTTTCTCGGGCAGGAGCCGGGTGTGATGATCGTAGATCAGCGTGACGGTGCCGACCACGAAGGCGTTGGGGGCGACCACGGCAGAACCGACCAGGCGGTCGCGAATCAGGTCGCGGAAGGCTTCGGAGCGGTTCTGGTAACCCTGATGCGCAATGAAGCGGTCGAAGCGGCGAAGCAGTTGGGTATCGATGGCGACACCGATACGGCTTAGATCTCCCATGTAGGGCCCTCTCTGGTCAAATAGTTTACTCTCCCTTCGCGTAGCTGGTTGTGGGCCGGACGGATGGTACAAGCATCCGCGGAGGGGCTGAAAAACGTACTTTGAAAGGATGCGATAACTGTTTGTCCGGCGCTGAACTAAAGGCAGGGTTGAGCGACGTCTCGCTGGTCTGGGGGATTCGATCGGGCGACGAGAGCGCCATGGCGACGCTCTATGATCGCTATTCTTCCCTGGTGTACGCGGTGGCGCTGCGCGTGCTCGGCGACACCGGCGCAGCCGAGGACGTATTGCAGGAAGTGTTTATGCAACTCTGGCGCAATCCTGCAGCCTTTGATTCGGGCCGGGGCAACCTGGGAGCGTGGCTGGGCGTGATTGCGCGGAACCGCGCTATTGATGGCTTGCGCAAGCGGCGTCCGGAAACTGACATTGCCGATGTGGTGGTCTCGGTGGAGCCGGACATGGCGGACGCGGCGGAGCGCTCGCGCGCCATGGAGAAGGTGCGGGGCGCGCTGAGTGGCATGCCGGAATCGCAGCGAAGGGCCCTGGAGATGGCTTACTTCGAAGGGCTAACGCACACGGAAATTGCGGCCAAAACGGGAGAGCCGCTGGGGACGATCAAGACTCGGATCCGGGCTGGACTGCTGGCCCTGCGAAAGGCCTTTGAGGTATGACCGCACACGGACAATTCGCCGACGATCTCGCAATGCTGGCCATGGGGACATTGCAGGGCGACGAACGTGTCGCTCTGGAGAATCATCTGAAAGGGTGCTCCGCCTGCCGCCGCGAGTTGGAACGGCTGCGTGGAGATACGGCTTTGCTCGCGCTTTCGGCGTCCGGACCCAAGCCGCCGCAACGCTCGCGCGAGCGATTGCTTAAGGCGATTGGGCAGGAACCTAGAGCACAGAAGACTCCGGCTCGCCGGTCGTCATGGAACTTCACGCCCTGGCTGGCGGCGGCAGTGTTCCTGCTGCTGGCAGGATTCTTCTTTCGGCAGAGCGACCGACTGGCGCAGCGGGTGGCCCAATTGCAGAACGAATCAGACCAACGGCAGGCCCAGCTGGAGCGCGCTCGCGAAGTGGTTTCCACGCTGACCTCGACGGACGCGATGCGCGTGACCCTGGTGGCGGCGCAAACTCCGCCGCAGCCTCAGGGTAAAACGATCTACGTTCGGGACCGCGCGAGCCTGATTTTCCTGGCCAGCAACCTGCCGGGTTTGCCTCCGCAGAAGGCGTACGAGTTGTGGCTGATTCCGACCAACGGAGCACCCATCCCGGCGGGAGTGTTCAAACCCGATGCCCGAGGCAGTGCGACCGTCATTCAGCCACCGCTTCCGGCAGGAGTCGAAGCCAAGGCGTTTGCGATTACCGTGGAGCCGGAGCAGGGATCGGCAACGCCCACGATGCCGATTGTGATGTCTGGAGCTGGAGAGTAGATCGAGCCATTGCCGGATGGATTTACGAATTGACGAACGAAGGGCACGGTGCTGGAGATTTCAATTCGACAATTCTAAAATTCGCCCATTCGTAAATGTCTTCAGGCTTCTTCGCTTTCCTTGAGTCGCGCGATCACGCCAAAATCTTCCAGAGTGGTGGTATCGCCTTTCACATCGCCACTGCTGGCGAGCTCGCGCAACAGGCGGCGCATGATTTTGCCGCTGCGGGTTTTAGGAAGCATGTCGGTAAAGCGGATGTCATCGGGTTTGGCCATGGCGCCGATTTCCTTCGCAACCCACTTCCGCAGATCCTCTTTCAGTTCGGGAGTGGGCTTTTTTCCCTGCGCCAGGGTGACGAAGGCCGAGATGGCCTGGCCTTTGATCTCGTCGGGACGCGCCACCACTGCAGCTTCGGCGACGGCTTCGTGCGCCACCAGTGCGGACTCGACTTCCATGGTGCTCAGGCGATGGCCGGAGACGTTGATCACGTCGTCCACGCGGCCCATGACCCAGTAATAGCCGTCTTTATCCTTGCGGGCGCCGTCGCCGGTGAAGTATGAGGGCGGAATCTGCGACCAGTACTGCGACACGTAGCGGTCAGGATCACCGTAAATGGTGCGCAGCATGCCGGGCCAAGGCTGCTTGAGAACGAGAAAACCGCCCGAGCCTTCAGGGACAGGATCGCCATGCATGGTGACGATCTCCGGCACCACACCTGGAAAAGGACGCGTGGCCGACCCTGGTTTGGTGGCAATCGCACCCGGGATTGGAGAGAGCATGATGTGTCCGGTTTCAGTTTGCCACCAGGTATCGACGATGGGGCAACGCTCATGGCCGATGACTTCGTGGTACCAGATCCAGGCCTCGGGATTGATCGGTTCCCCCACCGTGCCCAGCAGGCGCAGGCTGTCGAGCTTGTGTTTTCTGGGCCACTGCTCGCCCCATTTGATGAAGGTTCGAATGGCCGTCGGAGCGGTGTAGAGAATGTTTACCTGGTGGCGGTCGATGATGCTCCAGAACCGGTCAGGCTCGGGGAAGTTGGGCGCGCCTTCGTACATGAGGGTGGTGGCGCCGTTTTGCAGTGGCCCATAGACAATGTAACTGTGCCCGGTCACCCAACCAATGTCGGCAGTGCACCAGTAGGTGTCTTCTTCCTTGAGATCGAATACCCATTTGGTAGTTATGTAGGTGCCCACAGAATAACCACCGGTGGTGTGCACCACGCCCTTCGGCTTGCCGGTGGTTCCCGAGGTGTAAAGGATGTAAAGCGGATGCTCGGCGTCAAGCGGCTCGGGGGGGGAGTCATCGGAGACTGATTCCATCAGTTCATGCCACCAGTGATCGCGTCCGGGCCGCATGCTGATCGGCGATCCGCTGCGCTTGTAAACAATCACATGCTTCACGGAAGGACAAGACTTCAGCGCCTCCTCGACCGCCGGAAATAACTTCACCTCAGCGCCACGACGGTACGAACCGTCCTGCGTAATCACGGCGACGGCCTGCGAGTCGTGAATACGGTCCACCAGCGCATTGGAGGAAAACCCGCCAAAGACCACGGTGTGGGGTGCGCCGATGCGGGCGCAGGCCAGCATGGCGATGGGCAACTCAGGTGTCATCCCCATGTAAATGGCCACCCGGTCGCCCTTTCTGACGCGGAGCGATTTCAGGACGTTGGCGAACTTCTGCACTTCGCGATGCAGTTGCTGGTAAGTCAGGGTGCGGACTTCGCCGGGCTCACTCTCCCAGATCAAAGCGGCCTTGTTCTTGCGGAAGGTTTGCACGTGGCGGTCGAGACAGTTGTAAGAAAGATTGAGCTGGCCGCCGACAAACCACTTGGCCCAGGGATGGTTCCATTCCAGAACCCTGTCCCACTTTTTAAACCAGTGCAGGTCGTTGGCAATGCCGGCCCAGAATTTTTCCGGCTGCTCGACCGATTCGCGGTAGATGCGCTCGTAGTCTTCCAGGCTCTTAATGTGGGCCTGCCTGCGGAAGGGCTCAGGACATTCGAACTTTCGATCCTCCTGCAGGACGGACTCGATGTTGCTGTGGGCATCGGTCGCGGCGGGTTTCTCGGGCATGCTGGTTCCTCGGCTTATGGGTGTTCAGGAAAGCGCATTGCAAATTCTACAAGGGCGGAAGGGGAATGTCTTGGCGGGGCATGGGCATAAATTCCTGAACCACGAAGGACACGAAGGTCCACGAAAGAAACCCCTGGATTTCACGCTTCGTAGCAATTGGGCTGGGGGCCGAAAGCAGGCTAGGTATCCAAAAATCGTTTCTGGTATTGCTTTTCTGGCAGCAGGCAGGTTTCGTATTTTCCGAAAGCGCGGTAGCGATGGCGGGCCACCAGAGTGTATCCCCAGTCGCGTAACGGTTTGGGGAAAATACGCAGCGCAGCCGCTATAACGCGCCAAAATCCGCCTAGTTCCTGCAATATGAAAATCACCGCGTCGGCGCGAGTGGTGAGCTGATCACCCTCCACAACATAGAGAGTGTTCAGGTTCTGGGAATCAAAGCCATGAGACTTCAGGACGCGAGCGGCATAGGCACTTTGTAGCGAGGCGAAGCGGAAGCGGGCGCGGCGATCGTGCCTTAGGACAAA
This sequence comes from Terriglobia bacterium, assembly GCA_963803605.1. Classification (GTDB taxonomy): domain Bacteria; phylum Acidobacteriota; class Terriglobia; order Terriglobales; family Acidobacteriaceae; genus JAIQFF01. The sequence goes on along the minus strand of CAWDNG010000008.1, from coordinate 257,690 downwards.
TTGCACCAGGCGGTTACAGAGGCCACAAAGGCCGTCGTAGAGAAGAACGGGATTGGCGGGATCAGGCATGGCAGGCGCGGTCCAGCCCCCCGGCTGTTCTTCTGCCCTTTCAGGGCACGGTGATGGTCAAATCAGCCATGGGAGTCGGACTTTCTCTGCAACTCGGGGACGTATTCCTCGATGCTTCCCTTCTCCAGGAGGTAGTTGCCCGGACCCTGATGGCCGCGAACGGTGCGGGCGAATTCGGCCACGAAGAAGCCGGCGCGCAGGGCCTCGGTGAAAGCCCACCGGGTTGCTTCGCGCCATTCCCGTGCCAGAGCAGCATCCTTTTGCTCGACCGTCAAAATGTCGCTGGGGATTTGGATGGCGATGCGCTGGCGCGCCAGCGCGGTGGTCAGATCATGGCGCAGCGGCTTGCCGTCCCCGTTGAAATGGAGCAGGGGCTGCAAGCGCGAAAAGGCATCGAGCACCTCGGGCCGGTAGTCCTTGCCCTGCAGGCGGTCGCGAACCCTACGGCTGGTGAGGGGCCACTTCACCCACAAACGATCGGTGCCATTCTGATGAAGGACGCTGGAGGTTTCCGGGCCATAGAAATTGATTTTGTAGATGTCGGAAACCACGCCTAGCTTGCCGAAGTTGAGATGGGCATTACGGCTCTGCAACGGATCAAAGGTCCAGGTCATTTCCGGGACACGCATGGCCAGGGCACGTTCGCGTTGGGCCAGCTTGAGTTTGTAGCCCAGATCGAGATTGCGGTAAGGCTCGCGCACAGCCAGCATGTGGGAGTGTAGGGTGAGGTGTCCGCACTCCATGGCCAGGAAACCGAAGGCGAATCCGGCGAGTTTCGGTCCGTCAAAAGCGCCGACCCAGATGCTGCCTGCCTCCTTGGTGGCAATCATCAAAGCCAGGGGCATGACGTCGCGATCGGCAAGCGCCCACACTTCCCGCTCGACGGCTTCAGCTTGCTCCAGATCTGCGAAGCTCTGCAGGTCGCGGATGGTGATCGGCTTTTGCGGGGAATCAGCCATGGCTCGGCGAAGGCGTCCAATATACGCGAGGCGGATTGGTTGATGCCACTTGGGTGTGCCTATGTGTGGATGTCTGTCGGATTGCGTTCGGCTGGGGAAGATTGGACGGAGGGCGGGCGGGACGCCCGCCCGACAGCCGGCGAGACGCCGGCGCTACTCGAGCGCGCGGAGGAACAAATAGGGGTCCTTCGACTCCGCAGCTGCTTCGCCGAGCGAAGCAGCTACTCCGCTCAGGAGGACAGCGGCTGGATTATCCCTGGACGCGGGTGGATTTGCCGCTCCAGAAAGTTTCGCGGAGCTGGCGTTTCAGCATTTTTCCGGTACCAGTCTTGGGCAATGGGCCTTCTACAAACTGCACTACGCGGGGCATCTTGAACTTCGCGATGCGCGGTTGGAGAAAGTGCAAGAGTTGTTCCTGGTCGAGCGGCTGGCCCGGTTTCAGGACAATGATAGCCACCGGAATCTCACCCCATCGCGGATCGGGGGCAGAAACTACCGCGCATTCGAGGACAGCGGGGTGGGCGAAGATGGCTTTTTCCACTTCGATGGAAGAAATATTTTCGCCGCCGCTGATGATGATGTCTTTCTTGCGATCGACGATGTGGATGTAGTTCTCTTCATCCCAGACCGCCATGTCGCCGGTGTGCAGCCAGCCATTGGTGATGGCGGTGCGGGTAGCATCAGGCTCGCGGTAGTAGTCGTCCATCACGTTGTCGCTGCGGACAACCACCTCGCCCAAGGTTTGCATGTCGCGGGGCACGTCGCGCATCTCCGCATCGGCCACGTGCACTTCGGAGCCAATTAGTGGCCAGCCTGCAGCCGCGAGGTGAGTAAGCCGGTCGGTCTCATCGGCGTAGGTCACGGTGCCTTTGGTCTGGGCAGTAGTGATCACGGGCGAGGTTTCGGTGAGGCCGTAGCCGGAACATACCTCGCAGTGGAACGCCTGCTCCAGGCGGGCAATCAGTTCGGGCGAGGAGGCAGCGCCGCCGGTCATGATCGTTCTCATACTGGAAAGATCGAATTTGCCGAGATCGGAACAGTTAAGCAACGCGTTGGCCATGGTGGGGACCAGGGTCATGGCGGTGGCCTTTTCCTCCTGAATGAGGCGGAACACGGTGGTGGGCTCGAAGCGGCGGACCATGACGTGTTTAGCTCCGCACATGGTGATGCTCTGGGGACGTCCCCAGCCGTTGGCGTGAAACAAGGGAATGGTGTGCAGCTCGACGTCAGTGTCTTTGCAGGCAAATGAAGCGAGCAACCCCAGCGCGTGGACATAGAGCGTGCGATGCGACAGCATGACTCCCTTGGGCGTGCCGGTGCTGCCGCTGGTGTAGAAGAGTTCGGCGATTTCGTTTTCGTCGAAGGAGAAAATATCGGGACGCGGGAGGCGGTCGCGGGCCAGCAAGCCTTCCAGGAACAGGTCTGCCTGCGGGACGGCCTGGTCAATGGCGACATAGCGTTGGATGCAGGGGCAGGCTTTGCGCAACTCCTCGACCAGCGGGGCAAAGTCACTCTCGAAGACCAGCATGCCGGCGCTGGCGTGATTGAGAATGGTAATCAGTTCCGCAGGCTGCAGGCGGACGTTGAGCGGCATGGCGATGGCGCGAACCAGCGGCGGCCCGTAATAGCCTTCAAGCAGCTGATGGTTGTTGAAACTGAGATAGGCAACGCGGTCGCCAGGGCGAACACCTTCGCAAAGAAGCCCGGCGGCAAGACGCTCGCAACGCTCTCCGAACTGGGCGTAGGTGAACGAGCTGCGGCCTGAGACTACGCCTGTCTTTTTTCCGTAGAGGTCAACGGCCCGATACAGGCAACGGATGGGGGTGAGTGGAACGTTCATGGTGAATCCCGGTGGGCATGATACACGAGGTGGCATCACATGCGGCGCGGCATGTTCTGTGAATGACCGTGCTGCGCGACAGATCTTTCACCCGGCTGAAGCCGGGTTCAGGATGACGCCACTCTGCATTTTGTTAGAGGTCTGGCTTGGCACGGGCGGGACGCCCGTGCTCCATCCTTATTCCAGCAGGTCGGGTTGCTCGCGGACGATGCGCGCCCACAGCGGCTGGAACTGGAACCAGCCGGCCATGTGCGAGCCGATTTGCTGTTGGGTGAGGGCGGCGCTGGCAGCGTCAATCTTTACCGGCGTGCCGACGGCTTCGGCCAGGAGCTGGGCCTGGCAGCTTCGTTCCATGGTGATGAACCACCATGCGGCCTCGTCCACCGTGTGGCCTACCGTCAGCAGTCCGTGGTTGCGGAGGATCACTGCTTTCTTCTCGCCCAAGGCGTGAGCGATGCGCTCGCCCTCCGAAGTTTCGTAAACCACGCCGGTAAAATCGGCGAATAAGGAGTGATCTTCGTAGAAGGCGCACGCGTCCTGGGTGATGGGATCGAGCAGGCGGCTGAGCGACGACCATGTTTTTCCATACAACGAATGGGCGTGAGCGGCGGCCACGATATCGGGACGGGCGGTGTGGACCTGGGAGTGAATCGCAAAAGCGGCGCCGTTGACCGGATACTTGCCTTCCACGACCTCTCCCCGGTCGTTTACCAGAATGAGGTCGGAGGCACGGATCTGGCCGAAGTGCATACCGAAGGGATTGACCCAGAAATGGTCGAGGCGCTCAGGATCGCGGGCGGTGATGTGGCCGGCGACGCCCTCATCGAATCCAAAGCGCGAAAACAGGCGGAAGGCGCCGGCCAGGCGTTGCTTGCGATGCCGGCGTTCCTCTTCCAGCGTGGCAAAGCGGGGAGCTCCGGGAATGCTGAGGGGATTCTGGGCGGCTACAGCCATGGGCGCCTCCAAATGCAATATCGCGACAACTATAACGCTGCCGCTGGGCACCCGCAATGCGTTCTCTAAGAGTAGTAGCGAACTACCCACTCGGCCACACAACAGGGCTTGGGCTGGAGCTGTCCCTCCCTGTTCTGGCCTTCCACAACCACCGAAAAAACGGCTTCGCGGGCGTTCGCGACGTCCTTCAGCGATTGCAAGGTGAAACGGGCGCGAATTTTTGAACCTGCAGGAACCGGGGCCGGAAAGCGCACCCGGTTCAAGCCGTAGTTCACGATCATGCCTACACCGTCTTGAATCTGGAATGCCTGCTTTGACAGATGGCTGAGCAGGGAGAGAGTCAGAAACCCGTGGGCGATGGTGGTGGCATAGGGCGATTCCGTTTGAGCGCGTTCGGGATCGAGATGGATCCACTGGCGATCTTCGGTGGCCGCGGCAAATTGGCGGACGCGCTCCTGGGTGATTTCAAACCAGTCGGTGGCGTGGATTTCGCGTCCTACGAAATCGTTGAGGGCGTCGAGATTTTTAAACGTCACGGGCGGCATGGAAAGTCGATACCTTCAGTTCATGACATCAAGTGCAGAACCACCGGGTCGCGACCACGGTACGGCTTACCTTGCGCTGAGAGAAAGTCTTCCACTTTGTTGCGAGGTTTCATGGTTTGGAAACACCCAGTTTGTCAGTTGCTGGTTCTCGGTTCTCAGTTACGCTCGAAGAGGCCGGCGGCGCCCTGGCCGCCGCCTACGCACATGGTCACCACGCCGTAGCGCGACTGGCGGCGTTTCATTTCGTTGGCCATGGTTCCCACCATGCGTGAGCCGGTCATTCCGAAGGGATGGCCGATGGAGATCGATCCGCCATTCACGTTGAGCTTTTCCATGGGGATGCCCAGGCGGTCGCGGCAGTAAATGACCTGCACGGCGAAAGCTTCGTTGAGTTCCCAGAGATCGATGTCGTCAATTTTCAGGGCCTGGCGCTGGAGTAGCTTGGGCACGGCGAAGACTGGCCCGATGCCCATTTCGTCTGGTTCGCAGCCAGCGATTTGGAAGCCGCGGAAAACCAAGGTGTAGGGGATGCCGAGCTGGTCGGCGCGCTGACGGGACATGAGAAGCGTGGCGGAGGCGCCGTCGGAAAGCTGGGAAGAGTTCCCTGCGGTGACCGAGCCTTGTCCACTGCTGGGATCGAAATGGGGCTTGAGGGCGAGCAATCCTTCGAGTGTAGTGTCGGGGCGGTTGCACTCGTCGCGGTCACAGCAAACTTCTTCGGTGCCGATTACTCCGCCGGTCTTCTTGTCGAGCACTGCTTTGGTGGCTTTCATGGGAGCGATTTCGCCGGCGAAGAATCCTTCCCGTTGGGCGCGGGCGGTACGTTGCTGGCTGATCAGAGAATATTCATCCTGGGCCTGGCGGCTGATCTGGTAGCGCTTGGCCACGACCTCGGCGGTCTCCCCCATCACCATGTACAGGCCGGGGTATTTCTGTTTGACGGCTGGGCTGGGATCGCTATCGCGAACAATGAGGCTGATGGTTTCGACGCCGCCGCCGATAGCGGCCTCGGCACCCTCACTTACGATCTGATGCGCTGCCATCGCGATGGCTTGCAGGCCGGACGAGCAGAAGCGGTTCACCGTAATGGCAGCGGTAGAAACCGGGAGGCCGGCGTGCAGCGCTGAAACGCGCGCGATGTTGTGGCCCTGCACTCCGTGGGGCTGGCCGCAGCCCAGGATCACGTCTTCGACTTCTTTGGGGTCGAGTTGCGGGGTCTTGCGCAGGACATCCCTGATGCAATGGGCGGCCAGGTCTTCGGGCCGGGTCATATTGAATGACCCGCGGAAGGATTTGGCAAGGCCGGTGCGCGAACTGGCTACTACTACGGCTTCTCTCATTTGGTCTTTGGCCCTTGGTCGTTGGTCTTTGGCCAACCTAATCCGATGGTTGAAGAGGCTAGGTCGCTGCAACTTATTGTTGGTCGAAATCGGCGAAGGTGCGGCCTTCAACGGCCAGTTTCTTCAGCAGCGGCGCGGGCTCCCAAAGCTCGCCATGCATGCGCTGAAACTCGGCGATGCGATCATGAACTTTCTTTAGTCCCACAGTATCGGCGTACCACATGGGGCCGCCGCGATAGGCCGGGAAACCGTAGCCGTTGATATAAATGATGTCAATATCGACCGCGCGAGCAGCATATCCTTCTTCAAGAATGCGGGCGCCCTCATTGACCAGGGCGTAGATGCAGCGATCGACGATCTCCTCGGGAGGAATCTGGCGCTGCTGAATGCCGTACTCGGCCGACCATTTCTTCGTCAGGGCGGCAACCTCGGGATCGGGCGACGGACGGCGGTTCTCGTCATATCTGTACCAGCCGGCGACGGTCTTCTGGCCGAAGCGGCCCATCTCGCATAGATTGTCCGCCGCAAACGGCTGGCGGACGCCCGGCTTCTCCAGGTGGCGATATTCCTTGCGGATGCGCCAGCCGACGTCGAGTCCGGCCAGATCGTTGGTGGCAAGCGGGCCCATGGCCATGCCGAAATCGTAGAGGGCCTTGTCCACGGCTTCGACGCTGGCACCCTCTTCGACCAGAAAAACCGCTTCGCGGACGTAGGGATGGAACATGCGATTGCCCACGAAACCGCGGCAGTTGCCGACCAGCACGCCAATCTTTCCCAGTTTTTTCGAAAGCTGCATGCAGGTGGCGATCACTTCTTTGCCGCTGGCTTTGCCACGCACAATTTCGAGGAGCCGCATCACATTGGCCGGGCTGAAGAAATGCGTGCCAATGACTGACGCGGGCCGCGAGGTTGCGGACGCGATCAGGTCGATATCCAGGGTCGAAGTGTTGCTGGCAAGAATCGCTCCCGGCTTGCAGACGCGATCAAGTTCGGTGAAGACTTCTTTTTTCAGCGCCAGGCCTTCGAAGACGGCCTCGATGACGATGTCGGCCTGGGCAAAATCGGTGTAATCCAGAGTGGGCCGGATCAGCTTCAGGCGCTCGTCAACCACTGCCTGGGTGAAGCGTCCGCGCTGCACTGAGACGGCGTAATTCTTGCGGATGTTGGACAGCCCGCGGTCAAGCGCCGCCTGGTCGGCTTCCTTGAGCACGACCGGGATTCCGGCGTTGGCAAAAACCATGGCGATGCCACCGCCCATGGTTCCGGCGCCAACCACGGCAGCGGAATCGATTGGGAGGATCGGCGTTTCCTTCGGGATATCGGGGACCTTGGCCACTTCACGTTCACCGAAAAATACGTGAATGAGCGCCTTCGACTGGTCGGAGTAGAGGCAATCGATGAATAGTCTGGCCTCGACCTGGCAGCCTTCTTCGAAAGGCAGCGTGCTGGCAGCTTCGATGGCATCGATAGCGGCCAACGGGGCGATCAGGTTGCGTTGCTTCTTGTGCGCGGTGTCGCGCGCGGCGGCGAAGATGGGAGCGTTTTGTTCGGGCGTTCCCAGTTTCTGATTGCGCTCGCGAGTTTTGGGAGCGGGCTTGGCCGCGATTTCGCGGGCGAAAGCCACGGCACCTTGCAGGAGATCGCCCTCAATCAACCGATCGACGATGCCGGCCTGCAGGGCATCTGCGGCCTTGACGGGATTGCCATCGGTGCACATCTCAACGGCTTTGGCGACGCCGGCGAGGCGGGGCAGCCGTTGGGTACCCGCCGCTCCCGGAATGAGGCCGAGCTTGACCTCCGGCTGTCCGACCTGCGCGCCAGGCACGGCCACGCGGTAGTGGCCGGACATAGCCACTTCCAGGCCGCCGCCGAAGGCCGTGCCGTGAATCGCCATCACCACTGGCTTGGAGCAGTTTTCTATCTTCAGCAAGAGCGGGAGCAGGCCTGGGCCGGTTTTTGCTTTGCCCGAGGTCATCTTGGTGAATTCTTTTATGTCGGCGCCTGCGATAAAAGTGCGGCCACCTCCGATCACTACCGCTGCGATTACGGTGCTATCTGCGTTGATCTGATCGATGGCTGCGGAAATTCCTTCGGGCACGCCGGGGCTGATGGCATTCACCGGCGGATTATTGATGGTGATGATGGCAATGTCGCCGTCTTTCGTGAGTTGAATCAGGTCGCTCATTGAAATACTTTCCCTCCTGTGGGAACGGTTAGATTGTAGCCGTGATCCGGTATTCGTAAGGAGTCCATGAGCCCGCGCTTTCGAAACGAATCAATTTTTCCATTCTCCCATAGGTTCATCGCTCGATAGGGGTCCTTCGACTGCGTGCCTGCTTCGCAAAGCGAAGCAGGCACTCCGCTCAGGATGATACGGGAAGAGGATAAGAGGAGAAGAGCAGGATGACAGGACAAAGGGGGAGTGATACCTTCTTGATTTCCGCCATGGCAAGCACCGCTTCGAGGCTGTCCGCTGCAGACCAGGACCGGCAATCTTTCTTCGCCCAGGGTATGGGGATCGTTCTGGTCATCGCCGTGGCCAAACTGCTCTTTCATTGCTACTTCAACAATCGTTATGGCTACTTCCGCGACGAGTTTGATTACATGGCCTGCGGAGATCACCTGGGGTGGGGATATGTGGACCAGCCGCCGCTGATTCCCTTTCTGATTCATATTGGTCGCGCGGTGCTGGGAGACTCGCTGCGCAGCATACGTTTTATCCCGGCGCTGGCGTCTTCGCTTCTGGTGGTGCAGACCGCGGTGCTGGCGCGCGAATTCGGCGGACGGCGATTCGCCCTTCTGCTCAGCGCGGTGACTGTCCTGGTGGCGCCGCAGTATCTTTCCAATGGCAGCTTGCTGGGAACGAACTGTCTCGAACCTAATCTTTGGATGGGTTGCGCTTATTTCGCGATTCTTGCTATCAAGCGCAACGAACCCCGCTACTGGCTCTGGTTCGGGGTGGTGGCGGGCCTGGGCCTGCAGGAGAAGTATTCGATCGCACTGTTCGGCTTCGGCATCGTGGTTGGCCTGTTGCTTACGGAGCAACGCCGCGTCTTCGCCAACAGGTGGATATGGCTGGGAGGGCTGGCTGCGTTCCTTATTTTCCTGCCCAATCTGCTGTGGAACATCCACTATGGCTGGCCATTTGTGCAGTTGATGCGAGGCATCAGGGCTGAAGGTCGCGATGTGGTGTTGCCGCTGCTGCCCTATTTCTTCCAGCAGACGTTGCTTGTCCTTCCTTTAACTGCGCCCATCTGGATCACGGGCCTGCTTGCGCTTTTCTTTTCGCGACGGCTGAAGATCTATCGCGTGCTGGGTTGGAGTTACCTGGTCTGCTTTACTGTGTTCTTCGTTCTTCACGGAAAGAATTATTATCTGGCTCCGATCTATCCCATGCTGCTGGCGGCGGGCGCGGTGACCATTGATCGCGCGCTCGACCGACCGCACATGGCCTGGATGAAGCCGGCAATCGTGATATTGCTGCTCGCCAGCGGTATCCACATTGCCCCGGTGGTGGTGCCGGTTTTATCTCCTGACCGGTTCATGGCTTACACGAAATATCTGCCATTCAAGTTGCCGGTGATGGAACACAGCCACGAGCGGGCGGTATTGCCGCAGTGGTATGCCGATCAATTCGGCTGGGAAGAGATTGTGGCTGAAACGGCGCAGGCCTGGAACCGGCTGAGTCCGGCGGAGCGCGGCGATTGCGGCATCTTCGCCCAGGACTACGGCCAGGCGGGCGCTATCGATTTCCTGGGCCGGCGCTATGGCGTGCCCCCTGCCTTGAGCGGCCATCAGACTTACTTTCTATGGGGACCGCGGGGATACTCAGGCAATTGCATGATCGTGCTCGATGACCGCAAGGAAACGCTTGAGAAACTGTGGGACAACGTGGAGTACGTGGGCAGGTCGGCCGATAATCCTTACGCGCTGGAAAAGGACATTGAAGTCTTCATCTGCAAGGGGGCGAAATTCGGCACAATGGCGCAGCTTTGGCCGAGGCTGAAGCACTGGCGCTGAGGCGCATTCCTGGTCCGTGGCACAGCTCCTCCAGTTACAATAGTCGGTTCGAGTTCATTCGTACTTCCGCCTCAGACCCACCCTGTCTCGCCAAGAAGCGGAAGGACGAGGATGGCACCCAGATACGGACCGAGGGATCGATCATGCCGAAAGCCAATTCCGACGAGATACCTGCTGTTCCGCTGACCATCGAGGGTTACAGCGTAATGCATCAGATGATGCGGATTCGCTGGGCGGCGTGGCGGCCGCTGGCTGCGGCGGACAAGAGCGCGATTGTCGACGAGGCCGCGGGAGTTCTGGCCGGAATGGAGCAGAACTCCGGGGGACAGTCTGCGCTGTATTCTTTGCTGGGACACAAGGGCGATCTGATGTTCGTGCACTTCCGGCGCTCGTTTGACGAGCTGAACGAAGCGGAATTGCAGCTGGCGCAGTTGCGGCTGGCCGACTTCCTCGAACCTGCAACTTCCTACCTTTCGGTCATCGAGCTGGGGTTGTACGAATCCACCATCAAGGCCTATCAGGACTTGAAAGACCGCGGCATCGAAACGCACTCGGAACAGTGGAAGGGCGAGATTGCCGAGGTGCTGGCGCGGCAGAAAGAGGCGATGCACCCGCGTTTATTTCCGGAAATGCCGCAACATCGCTATGTTTCGTTTTATCCCATGGACCGGCGGCGGGGGGAAACCAAGAACTGGTACACCCTGCCCATCGCAGAGCGGGCGCGGCAGATGAATGAACATGGATTAGTGGGGCGGCGTTATGCCGGAGAAGTCCGGCAGATCATTACCGGGTCGATCGGGTTCGATGACTGGGAGTGGGGGGTGGACCTGTTCGCGAATGATCCGCTGGTGTTCAAGAAGCTGATCTACGAAATGCGATTTGATGAGGTGAGCGCGGTGTATGCACTGTTTGGGCAGTTCTATCTGGGCATGCGCGTGCCAGCCACGGGCCTGGGCAAGCTATTGAGCGGCGTGTTGCTGCCTGCCTAAAGCATTTAACCGCAAAGGACGCGAAGACAGCCGCAAAGGTCGCAAAAGAAATCAATTCACTGCGGTAATCTCTTGACCTTCCCGGAGCACATATGGCAACCCTTGGCCTGATCGAATACAAAGATGCGAGTCCGCAAGTACGGGCGGTCTATGACGACATCATGGCGACCCGCAAGACGGATTGGATCAACAATTTCTGGAAGGCGATTGCCCATGATCCCGCGACCCTGAAGCGCACCTGAGAGGACATCAAGCAGATCATGGGGCCTGGAGCACTTGATCCGCTTACGAAAGAACTGGTGTATCTGGCGGTGAGCGTAAGCAATCAATGCGGCTATTGCATTGCGTCGCATACCGCCGGGGCCCGTGGCAAAGGCATGACGGACGCCATGTTCAAAGAACTCATGGCGGTGGTGGGCATGGCGAACGAGACGAACCGACTGGTGGCGGGATATCAGGTGGAAATCGACGACAGGTTTAAGGTTTAGGAGGTCACTTGGCGCATGAATTGACCACTTCCTACTTGCGGGACTCGCTCTCCCTTTTCCGTTACTACAAGAAGCTGACGGAGCGAGCTATGGAGCAAGTCAGCGACGAACAACTGACTACAGCTCTCGACGGCGAGATGAACTCGATCGCAATTATCGTAAAGCATGTTGTGGGCAATATGCGATCGCGCTGGACCGACTTCCTGACCAGCGACGGCGAAAAACTGGACCGCAAGCGTGATACTGAATTTGAGGACCCGCCGGCAACCAGGGCGGCATTGATGGCGGTTTGGGAGGAGGGGTGGGAACTCGTATTTGCAGCTCTGGAGCCGTTATCGGATGCGGACATTGAACGGACAGTCATGATCCGCGGGGAGCCGCACTCGGTGATGCAGGCGATCAGCCGTCAACTCTCGCACTATGCCTATCATTGCGGACAGATCGTATTCCTGGCCAAGCACCTGCAGGCCAGTCGATGGAAGATGCTCACGGTGCCCAGGGGCAAGTCGGAGGAGTTCAACCAGAGAGTAGTGGCCAAGGAAATCAGCCAGCGTTGAGAGGGGTGCCTCAGCGGCTGAAGCCCCTCAGATGACCGGCATTATTGCAGGGCTGAAGCCCTGCTCCACCCTTGCTGAAGTTCTGCCCTGCGGTTGTCCGCCGGTGTCCCGACCTACGGGGCCGAGGGGAGACGCCCTCGGGACAGCCGGCAAGATGCCGGCGCTACGGTCGAGGCTTTTTTCTGGATTTGCGGAATTTGTGCTCGTGCAGCTTCATGTCCACTTTGCGGCCACGGAAGGTGACCCCTTCGGCTTCCAGCCGGAAGCGCTGTTCGAAGGCGTAGTCTCCGCGCAACTTTATTGCGCCTCCGGCGCCCAGGACGCGTTGCCAGGGCAGTCCCACGGCGCCGCGCAGGGCGGCCACCACCTGGCGGGCGGCGCCGGGAAAGCCGGCGGCTTTGGCGATGGCTCCGTAGGTTGAGACCTTTCCGCGTGGAATGCTGCGGATGGTTGCCATGATCTTGTCGCGCATACTGGGTTTCGGGGAAGGCATGATGCTTAGGGCGTAATGCCGTCAATGTACCTCAGCGGCTGAAGCCGCTCAAATGGCGAATCTTATTGCAGCGCTGAAGCGCTGCTCCACCCTGCGCTCTCCTTGCGTTCAACCTGGATTTGCGCTGCTCCGACATGGCCGGCAATTAGGCGCCTTCTTGGCTGGCCGATCTTCGCTCGGCTGGGCAGGTGAGGCACCTGCCCCTACGTGGTTTTGGGATTATCCATGGTTCACAGGGCGATCCAGCCTATCCGGATGAGCCACAGCGAACCGGTCGAGATTATCAGCCAGAGGATCACGCCCAGCAGCATGGGGCGGTGTCCAACTTTCTTCAGGGTGGCGACGGAAATGCCGCTGCCGATCAAGTACAGAGTGGCGGTGAGGCCGATCTTGGCGGCCCGCGATAGAAGACTGTACGCCGCTCCTCCGGCGGGCAGATAGGTATTGCAGACGGCGGCCAGACAGAAAAAAGCGATGAACCATGGCCATTGTATTTTTGCCCGCGCGTGCTTGATCACGGCCGCGCCGAGCGACAGGGGAACAATCCACAAGGCTCGGGCCAGCTTCACGGTGGTGCCCACGGCCAACGCAACCGCTCCGTATTTGGCGGCGGCGCCTACCACTGAACTGGTGTCATGAATCGCGAGTGCAGCCCAGAGGCCGAACTGGGTTTGACTAAGATGCAGCGCGGCACCGATGGCGGGGAAGGTGAGCAGGGCAACCGAGTTGAGCACGAACACCGTGCCCAAGGAGATGGCCATTTGCTCATCGCTGGCGCCGGTGATGGGGCCAACCGCGGCAATCGCGCTACCCCCGCAAATGGCGGTCCCCGTTGAAATCAAGAAGGCTGGAGTGCGCTGCATTTTCAGCATCGCGCCCAGAGCCATGCCGACCAGCATGGTGAAGCTGATGCCTATGACGGTGTAAACAAATCCGCTGCGGCCGGCGCGCACCACATCGTGCAGGTTCATGCCAAAGCCGAGCCCGACCACGGAAGCCTGCAGTAGGTAGCGGGACAGCTTCTTTGCACTCTTGTCGAAGGGATGAGGGATGGTGAAACCGAAGACCAGACCCAAGGCGAGGGCCACCGGCGGTGAGACAAATCCGCTAGCGGCAATCGCAAGGCCCAGGAGAAAAACGACCTGGGCGATCATGCTGGCTGGCGTGAATTCAGAAGCAGGAGAAAACGCAAGGTCTCTCGGCTTGCATAGCCATGCAGAACCATGGCCTGCGTTGGCGATGACTCTCCGGTGAAGACGCGGCCAGAGGTCACAGGACTATGCGGCCGCGCCTTTTCCGAAGGAGGCGATGGCCTTTTCCTCGCTGTCATAGACTTCGAAGACCGTCAGGAGCTTGGTGACCTGCAGCAGGTCGCCGACGCGCTGCGTCAGATTGGCCAGTTTCACCGCGCCGCCAGCGTTCTGCGCCGTGGTGTAAAGGGCCACCAGCGTTCCCAATCCGCCGCTATCAATGTAGCTTATACTGCCCAGGTTCAACACAATCTGGCTGTTCTCGCCGATCAGTTTCTTGAGGGTATCGCGGAGCAGCGCGGATTCTTCGCCGAACACAATCCGGCCGCTGCAATCGACGATGGTCACGCCTTGCGAGACGCGCGTGTTAAGTTTCAACTGCATGAGACCTCCCGGTCTGGCCTGAGCCGACCCAGCCCAAAAGCCTATCCCTTGGGCGCGTTCTTCGCAAGGGGCCATTTTCCGGCTGTCTTCTGATCCCAGGCATCATGTTGAGCTTGCGAAGCAGCGGCACGCCAGATCCTTCGGGACTGAAGAGGCTGTGTCCCAACCCTTCTTTCGCCCCTTCGGGGCTCGCTCACGGCTTACTTCTTACCCAGGGCTTGCGCCCTGGGCTGTATTCTTGAGCCGCTTTGCGGCTTTTGCGGGCCCGCCATTCCAATGTTTGCTCGAGTCCAAGGTTGCGACACAGCCTCTGAAGTCCCCAGGATGACGCCCTGGGAGGATTGTGCAAACTGAGTGGCTGCCTCAGGAGAGCAGGGAGAGGCCGACTGTGAAACATCACGTATAATTGAACGTCTCCTCCGATGAGCTATCAGGTCTTAGCCCGCAAGTATCGTCCGCAAAAATTCTCCGAGGTAATCGGGCAGGAGCATGTTACCCACACCCTGAAGAATGCCCTGGAGCAGGGCCGGACGGCGCACGGGTACATTTTCAGCGGGCACCGCGGGATCGGCAAGACCACGGTGGCGCGCATCTTAGCCATGGCTTTGAACTGCCGGTCATCGGACAAGCCAGTGGCGGAGCCGTGCGGGGTATGCGAGTCGTGCACTGAGATCCGGGCAGGAAATTCGGTTGACGTGATCGAAATTGACGCCGCCACCAACCGTGGCATCGATGAAATTCGAGAGTTGCGCGAGGGCACGAGGTACCGTCCGGCGCGGGACCGCTTCAAGATTTACATTCTCGACGAGGCGCACCAGATCACCGATGCGGCCTTCAATGCGCTGCTGAAAACGCTGGAGGAACCGCCGGGACACGTCGTCTTCATGCTGGCCACGACCCAGCCCGAGGACATTCCGCAGACCATTCGATCGCGCTGCCAGCATTTCAGTTTTCGCGCGGTGGGCTTTGAGGAGATCCTCAACCAGCTTAAGGACCTGTCCGGGCGGGAACATATCGAAGCGGATGAAGATGCGCTGGCGTTGCTGGCGGAGGCGGGCGACGGCTCGATGCGGGATGCGCTTTCGATTCTCGACCAGGCCATCGCTTCGTCCAGTGGGCGGCTGACGGCGGAGCAAGTGCGGAATTTGGTGGGTGCGGCGCCGTCGGGCGTGCTGGAAGAAGTGATGCAAGCGGTGGCCCAGGGTTCGAGTGAAACCGTGTTGCGGCTGGTGGACCGGCTGATCAGCGAAGGCCACAGCCCCACGCATTTTGCCCGGCAGATGGTGCGCTTCCTGCGCAACACAGTCGTGGCCCGCATCGCGGGAGCGGACTCTTCCCTGCTGCAGATTTCGAGTGACGAGCGGCAGCGGGTGGCCCGCATCGCGGCGCTGTTTGAAGAAGAGGACCTGGCGCGGCATCTGCAGATCATGCTGCGCACGCACGGCGAACTCGGTTACCGGCAGGAACAGCGTTTTCATCTGGAGCTGGGGCTGCTGAAGATGGCGCACGCCCAGCGCCTGCTGCCTATTGAGCAATTGCTGAGCGAGACGGCCGGTACAGCCACGCCTCGGCCTTTGGGCAAACCGTCGGTGGTGCCGGACATCAAAAGATCGGAGCCGCAGCAGGCAGCGCGTTCCACGAATGTTTCGCCGTTCGCGGCAGATTCAGCGCGGAAGAGTGGAGCGAAGCCGGAGCTTTCCGCAGAGAGCGCTCCACTGTCAGGGGTGCACGCAGTTGCAGGTGGCGCGGCGAGTGTGGTGATGGGGTCGGCAGCACTGGCCGTGGCCGTCCAGCAGGCGCCGGAAATGTCTCCTGAAATCCAGCGGGCTCCGGAAGAGCGCCCAGCCGAAGTGCGGGATGCCGTGCTGAATGCATTGAGCGGCGCGAATCATCGCATCCTGGTCAACCTGCTCGACACCGCCGAGTGGCAGGTGGAAGGCAATGAGGTGGTAATCAAGGTTGCGTCGTCACCAGCCGTGATTGAGATGTCGCTGGGCGCGGATGCGAAGCGGTTGATGATTGCCACTGCCAGCGGAGCGCTGGGACGTCCGATGAAACTGCGCGTGGCGCCGGGTGGAACCGCCCAGGCCGCGGCGCGTCCGGTCGCCACCAATGGCGGCGGCCGCGGGCGGGCGGAGCAGGACCCGGTGGTGCGGCGCATGCAAGAAAAGTTCGGAGCGGAAATTCGGACGATTATCGATTATAAGGACAAGCGCTAGCGTGCAGGTCGCGGAGAGCGCCGAGAAAGCCGGGGACAGACGTCATGGGCGGATTCAACCTGCAAGAACTGATGTCGCAGGCCAAACAGCAATATGAAAACCTGCAGAAGAAGATGCAGGAAACCGTGGTTGAGGGCTCGGCCGGCGGCGGCACAGTGACGGTGAAGATGGACGGCAGCAAGCAGGTACTGAGCATCAAGATCGATCCCGAGGCAGTGAAGTCGGGCGATCTGGAGATGCTGCAGGACCTGATCACGGCGGCGATCAACGGCGCGGGCAGAAAAGTCGATGAAGCCATGCAGTCCACCATGGGCGGGATGCTGGGAGGAATGGGAATACCGGGATTGTAGATTTACGGATTGATGATTTTAGAATTGAAAGTCAAAATCTTCGGACCAATCATTAACTGAGTTCTGATTTTCCCGAATACAAATCATGTCTAAATTTGCGGAACCGATGGCGCGGCTGATCGAAGCGCTGAAGAAACTGCCGGGCATTGGGAACAAGAGCGCGCAGCGGCTGGCCTTTCATATTCTTCGCTCCTCCGACGAAGATGCGGAAGGGCTGGCGACGGCAGTGCGCGATGTGAAGGCCAACCTGCGGCTGTGTTCCATCTGCAATAACATCACCGACGTTGATCCTTGCGTGTACTGCAGCAGCGCGACGCGCAACCAGCGGATGGTGTGCGTAGTGGAAGAGCCTACCAACATCGCCGCCATTGAGAAGACCAGGCATTTCAACGGCGTCTATCACGTGCTGCATGGATCGATTTCGCCGCTGCACGGCGTGGGGCCAGACCAGTTGCGGATTTCGAACCTGATGAAGCGGGTGGAGGACGGGCAGGTTGATGAAGTGATCCTGGCCACCAATCCGACGATCGAGGGTGAGGCGACCGCGACTTATCTTTCCGGGCAACTGCGGCGCGCGGGACTCAAAGTAACGCGGATCGCGATGGGCATTCCTGTCGGCAGCGACATCGAATACGCCGACGAAATCACCATGCTGAAGGCGATGGAGGGGCGTCGGGAGCTGTAGGGCGTTCTGCGCCTGGCATCACGGGCGCCGGCGTAGGCCCGGACGCCCCGTCCGGGCGGACGAGCGCAGCTCGTCATGTTTTTCGGTCGGAGATGGTGCATGCATCCGCCGAGCTTTGCTCGGCTGGGCGGACGAGGCGTCCGCCCCTACGTGGTTCGTGGCAGGTTTTGTTCCCAGTTGAGAAAGTCTTTTCCCACGGGGCCGCCCAGGCACCCCTGCAAGCCTGAGATATTTATAAAGTAAAACATTATATATCAATCACTTACAAGTATTCTAAAAGGAGGTGGTCTATGTTCAGGTTGGCATGGCGCATGCACTACGTAAGGCATGTTCCTCCCGTCTCCGTTTATTTTTGGCTGGCACGAGATAGCAGTGACGTTTCTGGTCAAACTGACCAGAAAACGCTTGTTGCCAGTCCGCGCCGCGTGGTGATGTGACCGCATCTCAACTCGACGCTACTCGAAACCGGGCCAACCAGCCCGGTTTTGTTTTTTTGGGCGGCGGGGGCGGACATCGAACCTGGGCACGGCTACCTTGAACTTCTGTGGCGCCGGCAGAACCCTACGTCGAGCTTCGCTCGCCCGGACGGCTGAGGGCAGCCGTCCCTACGTGGTTTGCGGTCACCTACGTGGTTTGCGATTCTAGTGCGCCTGTCTCGAGGAAATAGTTTTGCTCTTCCTGGGTGGGCTCTACGCCGGTGGGCCATGTGCCGCCGTTGTATTGCTGCATGCGATTTTTCCATTTGAGAAATTCGGTGATGGTTTGGGGCTCGATGCGGATCTCCACGCGGCGCAGACTGGCCAACAGCAGATTCATTTCGTAGGCGAGGCCGGACGGAGTACGCAAATCGCGGGCGGAGCGGCGGACGATTTCCACCTTGCGCTTGCGCAATTCCAAAAGGCCCCAGCCTGGGGGTAGTTCCTTGAGCTGAAGCAATGCCGGAGGGGTGAGATAAAAGCGTTCGCTGCCGAGTCCCAACTCCTGGTTTTGGCGGAAAGGCTTGTCGCGATCAGCCAAAAAGTCGGCGCGGGAAATCTTGCACTCGATCAGGACGGAATGGGAGGCTCGCTTCCATCCGATGGCGTCGGGCATTTCTCCGCTGACGCAGGCCTGCTCGGAGAGGACCACGCCGCAGCGATATGCGCGCAGCCACTCCACAGCTTTTTCCACCAGTTGTGCGTGGGTCATGGTGTATCTGTACGCGGCGGGTGGGGAAGATGGAAGTGACTGGTTAGCTTCGCGCTTCGCGCCGGTTTCTGGTTTCTAGTTTCTAGTTTCTGGTTTCCTGATGCTCTTGCGCTTCATCGGCTTGATCATTACGGGGCGGCGGTAGACGATTTCCAGCAGGTGGCGGGCGGTGGCGATTTTTTCTGCCTGTTTGTCGCGGGAAGAATAGCCCTGGGCTGCAATCTGCAGAACTTTATCTTTATTTCCATTTCTTCCGTTCATGATTCGCAAGCGCTGGACGCGGTGGTCGCGGGAGGCATCGAAGGCGTTGGCCAGGCGAAGAATCGCCGCCAATCTTGCTATGTCTTGCCTTTGTCCGAGGGACAAGCCCCGGAGTGCCTTCTGTCCGGCACGGGGCAACGCGCCGCGGTGGTAGCGGGCAACGATCGCGGCGGTAAGCAAATCCTGAGCGCTCCAGCCCAAGGGAGGCGGCAGCCGGCGGACCATCCGATATGAGGCCTTGTGGTGACCTTTTTCATCTTTGGATCTGCCGACGTCATGTAGAAGCGCGGCAGCCTGCAGGATGGCGCGCTCCTTAGCGGCGGATCCTGACACTCTGCCCAGGGCCGCCAGTCCGTCATAAAGCTGGAGTGTCAGCCGGGCCACGTGCCGGGAATGGGTGAAGTCAGGATCGAGCAACGAGGCCCATATCTTCAGGCGAAGCAAAGCGGCGGATTTGGTCTGCTGCCGGTCGGGGAACTGGGCTCGCCAGACCTGCCAGAGAGAGTCTTTGTCCTCCCCCTTCATTTTTTGGCGATAGGCTGCGACTCTCTGGACGCGCTCCTGGTGAATTCTGTTTTGCCAGCGGGTGCGGGCAGCGCTGTCGGGAAAGACATTCGCCTTCACGGCGGTGGGCCAGAGAACGTCGAGATCGTGAATCTCGCCCAGCAGGTCTTGCATATGCTTGAGATCGTCGCCCCAGGCAGCGTGCTCGTCGGGCAGGAAGTTTTCGACGATGTAGCGAAAGCGCTTGATGCCGATACGAAGCCGGTGAAATGCGGCCGGGGAGCTGCTGCGCAGGGCCTGACGGTGCAGCCTGTGCGCTTCAGTCCAGCGTTCGAGGGCGAGATGACGGAAGATGAGACTGCCAGGGCGAAACCTTGCCATCCGCCGGGGGAGTGAATGGCTCCAGCGGTGCCACTGCTTGCGGTCGAATTGTGAAAGTGCCTGCATCGCCTCCTGCTGCAATTGAGGCTCGCGGGCAGCGACGGATTGCAGCAACGGTCCGGTAACGGGATCGTCTGGCGTATCCAGGAGGTGGACCCACTCCTGCATTACGTGCACGTCGCGCAGTTCGCCCAGGCGGCGGAAGAGGCGTTTGCCCGCTCTCTTCATGTCCTTCCACGCAGGATCCGGATCGACGACAGCGACGCCGTCTGCCATGGAACAACAGCGGCGGAGGGCCACCCGCAGGTCGTGTACCGGGTCGGGAGCGAAGCTGAGGCTGGCGCGGTCGCATTCTTCAAGGACGCGCTGCATCCAGAAAGCGAGGCCGGACTTTTTTTTGGCGGGCTGGGAGGGCATGGGCGGCATTTTCTTTTGAGCTACCTGCGAAAAGGGCCGGGATGTACCTCAGCGGGTAAAGCCGCTGTCCAGCCAGGCCTCCATGCAGCGCTGAAGCGCTGCTCCACCCCGAAGCCGGCCGGCTGCTGCCGTGCGGCTGTGCTGCTCCACCCTGGGGCAGCGCGGCTCTACCCAAAGTGATGCGCTGCAAGTGCGCCCTGAAATCACTGCCTGAAATCGGAACCCGGATGACGGCGTTTGCCAGGGATGGGTCCTAACGGAAGGCCAATTGGCGGTATTACCTCCGTAATGTGTATCTTCTCACAGTTTCGCATTACCCTTAGCCGTTAGCACAAGCCCTTTAATTAAGAGGAGCCGCGTATCTCAACGGCAGACACAAGCAAAGACAGCAGGATCGCGTCCGCCCGGGCGTTTGTCCACAGTCTGAACATATTGGTGAAGTACGTCCGCCTCTATGGGCTCGACCACAAACGCACCGAAGGCCAGTTCGTATCCACGTGGAAAGAACTGCAGGACGGCCTGCCCAAAGGCCCGGACGGTGCGTTCCTGCTGGGCGTCTCGGAAAATAAGCTGCTGCTGGACGGAATTCCGCTGGAGACAGGGCAGGCGGAACGCAGCTTCGCACAACTTCTGACCACGGCGGGTCTGGCCAGTATCCATTTCTCGAACCAGGTCACTAAAGAAGAATTTACCCAGCTGGTACGGGCCTTCGCCCTGGGCGGAGCGCGAGCCCAGGACGTCGTCAAAGAAATCAAGAGCACCTTCGGAGAGAACAAGTCGGCCTCGATCCGCATCAACGAAGTGAGATTTGTGGCTGCCGATCCCTCGACCGGCGAGATCAGCATTGCAGCCCAGATTGCAGCCCAGACCCTGGGCCCGGAATTCAAGCAGTGGCTTAACGATCCGCAGAAACTTCTGCAGTTGATTGCGGCCGCGGAAGGTGCGAAGAGCGGAGGCGTGCCCGGCGGCGCGCCGGTAGGCAGCGTTCCGAACGTGGGCCCGGCGGTGGAGGGTACTGTCCCAGCCACGGGCGGTGGGACCTGGGCGGGCGGCGTCGTACCCCTGCAGGAAGAAGAAGTCATCCAGACCATCCGCCTTCTGACCCGATTTGGAGAGGTAGGCGGCGACCCCAACGCCGATACCACAGCTTTGCAGAAAGAGCTGACCACGGTTGACCCCAACACCAAAGTCAACCTGCAGCAACTGCTGGGGAGCCTGGCAGCGCAGACTTCGGTGGAGCAGAACGACAACACTCCCTTGCTGATGAAAGCGGCCGAACATATGGCCATTCGTTTCGCCCTGGAACGCTTCCAGAAAGGCGAAGTAAAGGTCAACGCCGTTCACCAGATGATGGAACACATGAGCCGGCAGATGGACACCCTGCGCCAGATTCTGAAGCTGCAGGAAGACAAGATGAGCAAGGCCGGCATTCTGGTGGAGTCGCATGCCGACATCCTGGACCGGATGTTCTGGGCGGAAGTGCCGGAGGCGGGCAAGAAGAGTGTGCTGCTGTCGCATGAGGCGCCCTGTGTGCCGCCGCGTAACGTGCGGCAGTTTGTCGAGATCCTGCTGGACCGCGGCGACAAAGAAACCGCGGTTGCCATTCTGCACAATTACCTGAATTGCCTGGATGCGAAAGATGTTGACCCGCGGCGCAAAATCGCGACCGGCATAAGCCAGCTGGCTGACCTGTTCGCCGCAGCCGGCGGAGAATTGATGGCGGCGTCCATCCGCAAGATCGGCGACCTGATGGGCAAGGAACCGGACGCCGATCTGCAAAGCATGCTGAGCGCGGCGTTTGTTCGGCTCAGCACGGAAGCCAGTTCCAACAAACAGTTTGGGGCGCTGAACGAACTGTGTATCGCGATGGAAAACATTGCCAAGCAACGGCCGGTGCTGGCCACCGAGCTGCGCCCTCGAATCGGCGTGGAAAATCGTTTGCCCGAATTCATCGAAGAAGCGATGTACTTGCCCCAGCTTCCCGCCGATCTGCTCCAGGTATTGCGACGGACCTCGGGAGCCGCGGTGGAACACCTCTCGGAGCGGTTCTTCCGCTGCATGCGACGGGAGGAGTGTGACCGGATCATCGACATTGTGAAGGAACTGGGAGCGCCCGCCCAGCAACAGCTGCGCGAGAGCCTGCGCACGGGACAGCCGCGCCAGGCGGCTTCGGTGGTGGGATTGCTGAGCCGGCTGGACGTGCCCACCATGCTGGAGTTGCTGCCGACGCGCCTTCCCGAGTGGAACCGTTTCTATCACGACGTGGTGGTGCGCCAGGTGGCCTACGGCGCGGCCCATGATCGGGGACGGTCCCTGCTGGAGCTGCTGGAAATTCTCGATGCGCTGGTCCTGCCCCAGGCCATTGATGAAATCGGAATGAGTGGCGATCGCACGGCGGTTCCGCCACTGGTGGTCATGGCCGAAGCGGGAGAGGCGCAAGGACGTTCCGCGCTGATTCAGCTGAAGGCGGTAGAGTCGCTGGGCCGGTTGCGGGAGAACGACGCCGTACCGGTGCTGCGCGGCCTGCTGGAAGCGAAGAAGATGTGGCGATGGAGCAACCACCGGGAATTGCGTATTGCTGCGGCCCAGGCCCTGGTAAAGATCGATCCGCGTTATGGCAGCCAGGTGATGGCCGAAAGCGGACTGGAACCCGGAGAGTTGGCTATCGCGCCGCTGGATTCAGCGCCAGCGTGTCCATGGGTGAGGCAGCGCCGTTATGAGCGCATTGTGTTGCGCCGGACGCTGCACGCGACCATCAGCAGTTCGTGGGGAAGATCCAGCATCCTGATCCGGGAATTGAGCCTGGGCGGGGGCATGGGCACCAAGGAGGACAATCTCCGCGTGGGCTCGGAAGCCAACATCGACATTTCCACCGGAGGGCGCCACATCCGCGGACAAGTCTTGTTGAGGCGGGCGCGGGTGAACGAAGTCGGATTTGAGATTGTGAATACCGACCTGGAGAGCCGCTACCGGCTGCGCCGTACCCTGATGGATTCCCTGGAACACTCGCCTGGGACGAAGGAAGGCGACTGGGACGGGCAGCGCAAACCGCAACTGATGTAGGCCGGAACTTACCCTAAAAAACAATACCCCACCCATTTCGCAAAGTGCGCGAAATGGATGGGGCACCTTCGATATCCTCCAAAACCTCTTACTTTACCTTGGCGAAGATAATGACCAGGGTGTAAAGCGCCAGGGACTCGATCAGGGCCAGACCGAGAATGAGCGCGAACTGGATGCCGGAGCGGGCCGCCGGATTGCGTCCCAAAGCCTCGGCTGCCGCGGCAGTGGCCTTGCCCTGTGCCAGGCCGCAAACCGCGGAGGCGATCGCCATGGAAAATCCAGCGGCGATGGCGACCCAGTTGACCGCGCTGGAGGCCTCTCCGCCCTGCGCGAATACCGGCATGGCCAGGAACATGAAGGCCAGTGCCATGAACAAATAGCTCAACAATCTACGCATTGTGTTTTCTCCTCGTATGAATTGCCGTCAGTGGGTGGTTGACGTCTCTGTGTAGGACAGACGCCCTCACGCTGAACAGCTGGTGCAAGTTTCAGGTTTCCAGTTTCTGGTCCGGTTACCAGAAACCAGAAACTGGATACTCGACACTCGACACTTGAAACCTTCTTAATGTTCTGAACGTCAGTTGCCAGTTCCCGGTTGTCAGTTGAAGTTGCTGGAAACCGGAAACTCGAAACCGGGAACTGTTCTTAATGCTCTTCCGCTACCGCACCCGACAAGTAAACCATGGTCAGGAGGACAAAGATATAGGTTTGCAACAGGGACACGCCGATGTGAAGGCCCAGAAAAATAATCGGCACACCGATTGGGACCAGGGAGAAAAACACCATGGTCACCATGTCGCCGGCGAACATGTTGGCGTAGAGACGGACAGTCAACGACAGCATGCGGGCGAGATGGCTTATGATCTCGATGGGGACCATGATGATAGCCAGCCACCACATGGGTCCCATGAAATGTTTCAGGTACGCGATGCCGTGCTGTCTGAAGCCCTGGGCCTGGTAGTACACGAAGGCGCAGACCGCGCATCCCAGAGGGACCACGGGCACCGCTGTAGGCGATTCGAAGCCTGGAATCAAGCCGATCAGATTGCAAATCAGGATGAAGAAAGTCAGGGTCGCGAGGAAGGGGGTAAAGCGCTCGCTGTGATGTCCGATAATCTCCTGACTCTGGCTTTCGACAAAGCCGTGGGCCCCTTCGAAAACATGTTGAAGTGCGCCGGGCTTGTCCACCGAGAGCCGGGCGCGCACCAGGAAAAACAGGGTCACCAGAAACAGGAACACCAGAAGCTCCATGGCCACAGCGTTGGTAATGGGGGCTTGCGGGTATCGGGGATCAATGTGGAGCGCTCGCAGCAGTCCCGTGACCGGGCCGGCAAAGAGATGGTTCAGGATTTCGGTAAACCAGAGTTGTTCAGGCATGAAAAGCGCTTCTAGCTATTAGCCGATTTCGCCAGAGCGACCCACGTCTCATAGGCGGCTTCGCACGCGATGGCAGCCACGGGCAGGAACAGGCCGGCAAACAACCCGTAGAGACTCGCGGGAGAAACAGTGAATATAACATAGGCTCCCAGGCCCATCAAAACGTAGCGCAGCAGGAAGCGCAACACCACTCCGCCGCTGGAGTGGACCTGGCCGGGCTGGGTAGCACGGTCGGCCAGCGCGGTAACCACTCGCTTCAACCAATAGAAATTGAGGTAGGCAACCACGCTGCCGCAGGCGAACCCGAGAGCAATGCGCCAGCCATAACGCCACCACGCGGCAGCGGTGAACGCGACCGCCAGCACCAGCATGCAGCGAGAGATGCGCGTAATAGCTCCGGAGTAGAAAGCTTCGCTGTTGGGGTCAGTGGTCAAAGGCGCGGCGGTTGTCATCTTTCCTGCATTACTTGCGTTCCGAGGAGAGCGCTGCCCGGATCAATTCGACGAAGCCGGCAATGATGCCGAGAATCAGTCCGGCGAGGTAGAGCCAGGTGGTGTGCAGCCAGCGGTCCAGGGCAAGACCAATCAGCCAGCCGGCCACGGTTGCAGCCGGGAACACAAAGGCCAGTTGACTGTACCGGGCCAACTGGACCCATCCGCTGCGCTCCGGTTTCGAATTGTCATCCTGATCAGGCATGGCGACGGGCGGGAGGGCGCTTCCCTGCTCCTCTCCCCTTCAACCGGGCTAGCGTACCAGAGTGGCTACCGACGCGGTCTGCGCAATGCCCAGAGACCAGTTCACGATGCGGATGAATTGTTCAGGAAAGATTCCGATGTAAACGGTAGCGAATGCGGTCACACCCAGCGCCAACCGCATCCCGGCGCTGATGGGAAGCAGAGTCTTGTCCAGGGCTTCGCGCATGAACATCTGGTTGGCGATGCGCATGTAGTAATAGAGTCCGAAGACGGCGTAGAGAACCGCCAACGACGCCAGCACATAGTGGCCGCTTTCGATCAGGCTGAGGAAAATAAAATACTTTCCGTAGAAGCCGGCCAGCGGCGGGATGCCCGCCAAGGACAGGAGGAAGATAAGCATCAGCACAGCTTCGGTGGGAGCCCGGAAATAGAGGCCGGCGATGTCGTCCATTTCATCGCCAATGACGTTGCGCTGGCGCAGGGACGCGATCACGCCGAAGGCGCCCAGGTTCATGAAGGTGTACACCAGCAGATACAGCAAAATGCCCTTGAAGCCGTCGAAGAAAGCAGGCGCCGGGTAGGTGACGGAGGCCAGCGCGACCAAGCCGAGCAGCATGTAGCCGACGTGGGCGATGGAGGAGTACGCCAGCAGGCGCTTGAGATTGCTCTGGGTCAAAGCGGCCAAATTCGCGCCGGTCATGGTCAGGATCGAAACGAAGATCAGCAGGGGAACATACACCGGCCGCAGAGGATAGAGACCCCAGATGAAGATGCGCAGCAACATGGCCCAGGCTGCGGCTTTGACCGCGACGGACATGAATCCGGTAACGCTGGTGGGGGCGCCTTCGTAGGCGTCGGGTAGCCACTGGTGGAAAGGGATGGCGGCGATCTTGAAAAACAGGCCAACGGCGACCGTGAGCAACGCAATCACGGCGATTGGGTCAACGTGATTGGGATGGGAGGCCTCCATCCGGACCAGGCCACTGCGAATTCCCAATAGGCTGGTGCTGCCCGTCAGGCCGTAGAACAGGGACAAGCCATAAGCAAATATGCCGGAGGAAAATGCGCCCAGCAGCAGGTATTTCAGGGCGGCTTCATTGGAGCGGCGGTCGGTGCGCAGGAATCCGACCAGCACATAGGTGGAAATCGCCATCAGTTCCAGACCGATGAAGATCAGCACCACGTCGAAACCGGCGGCCATGCACATCATGCCCACTACTGAAAACAAAAGCAGCGAATAAAACTCGCCATGGTTTTCGTGTTCGATCTCGAGATAGCGCATCGACATCAGGATGGAAATCGCGGCGCCGCCAAGAAACAAGTACCAGAAGTAGATGGTGAAGCGGTCCACCACCATGGCATTCAGGAAGGCTGATTCACCGGGCAGGCCGGCCGAATTCAGGGCGAGCTGGATCTTCACGATTCCGGCGGCAGAAAACAGAATGCCGACTAGGGCCGTCAGCGGATTGAGGCGCTTCCATTGCACGGGCAAAAAGAGGTCCAGTAGCAATATGCCCAGAGCAAACAGAGTCAGCAGAATGACCGGGAGCGCCATCAGGTAATCGACCCGTCCGAAATTTTGCGCCAGATTGCCCGACACTTATTTGGTTCCCTTCGGCTGATTCGATGCCGTCTGCACGGCCGCGGCATTCCCGGCATCATCTGCGGGCCGAATCGCAGCATTCACGCCCTGAGCACCAGGCTGCAATCCGGGATAGTCCTTCCCTCGCACGGTGTAAACGATCTGGTTCACCGGTTGTTCCAGAATCTGGAAAAATGGTTTGGGGTAAAGGCCGATCCAGAAAGCAATGATGACCAGAGGAGCGAAAGTCAGAAGTTCCCGAGGCGTCAGGTCATGGAGCTTTTCATTCTTGGGATTGGTAACCGTCCCAAAGAATACCCGCTGGTAAAGCCACAGCAAGTATGCGGCCGCCAGAATCACACCCGGCACGGCCCACGCCGCCCATTTCCAGTTTTCCATGAAGGTGCCCTGCAGGATGGTGAACTCGCCGACAAATCCGTTCAGCAGTGGCAGTCCCATGGACGACAGGAACATGATCATGGTGATGGTGGCGTAAACCGGCATGACGCTGGAGATCCCGCCGTATTCGGATATCTCACGGGTGTGACGACGCTCGTACAGGATGCCGACGATCAAGAAGAGCGCGCCGGTCGAGATGCCGTGATTGATCTGCTGCAGCACCGATCCGCTCAACCCCGCGGGATTCAGGGCGAAGATTCCCAAGGTGCAGAAGCCCAGGTGGCTGACCGACGAATACGCCACCAGTTTCTTCATGTCCTTTTGCATCAGGGAGACCAGCGCGCCGTAGATGATGCCGATGATGGAGAGTGCGATCATCCAGCCGCGCACCTTGGGATGCATCACTACATCCGGAAAGAACGGCAGAGCGAAGCGGACGAAGCCGTAAGTTCCCATTTTCAGTAGGACGCCGGCCAGGATGACGGAGCCGGCGGTGGGCGCCTCCACGTGGGCGTCCGGCAGCCAGGTGTGGAAGGGAAACATCGGCACCTTGATTGCGAAGGCCAGGAAGAATGCCAGGAACAACAGAATGGCGAAGGTTGATCCGTACGCCGGATCGTGGAAGATCAATGGGGCCGTCTTATACAGAGCCTGAATGCTGAAGGTGTACTGACCGGTCTGATGGAAGTTATAGAAATACAGGAAGAGCACCGAAAGCAGCATCAGGACCGAGCCGAATAGCGTGTAGAGGAAGAACTTGATGGCGGCGTAGAGTTTTCGCGGGCCGCCCCAAATGCCGATCAGCAGATACATGGGGACCAGCATGGCTTCCCAGAAAACGAAGAACAGGAAAAAATCGAGGGCCATGAAGACGCCCAGCATGCCGGTCTGGAGGACGAGGAACCAGATGTAGTATTCCTTGACGCGATTTTCGATCGCAGTCCACGAGGAGAGGATGGAAATCCATCCCAGCAGCGTGGTCAGCATGATCAGCAGGAAGGAGATGCCGTCGATGCCCAGGACGTAGCCGGCGCCAATGGAAGGGATCCAGTTGTTAGCCGCGCCTTCCATGAACTTGAAGCCGGGTTCGAAGCGCTGCGCCCAGAACCAGGGCACCAGGGGGATGGAAACCAGCAGCCCGGCCAGCGCGAAAATGTTGGCGATCCAGCGGATGGCATCTTTGTTTTCTTTGGGGACAAAGATAAGCAGCAGCGCGCCGGCCAGTGGCGTGAACAGAATGATCGAGAGAATGTGATTATGCATAAAGCAATCGTCGGTCGTCAGTCTTCAGTCGTCGGCAAAACCGTTTGCTACCGCACTGCGTAATAGAACACGAATCCTACGAGGCCAATCACCATGACCAGGGCGTACCACTGCACCAGGCCCCACTCCAGCAGGCGCACCGGATAGGACAGCATACGGGACAGAATCGCGGGACCGTTCACCAGCAGCCCGTCGATGATCCACTTGTCCCACCAACTGGAAATGGTTCCGCTGAGGCGCGTCATCCAGCCCGCGCCGTTGACTGTGCCGTCGATAATGCGCGAATCGAACCAGGACGAAGCTTCGCCCAGTCCCATCACGCCCAGACGCACGTCTCCCACCTTGCACCGTCCGGTGAAGGCGTAGTCGTAGGCCTCGTCCACATAGTATTTGTTGAGCAAAACGGTGTAGAGCTGTGGCGACGTTTCGGCGATAGGCTCGGCGAAGCCCTTGCCGGCATCACGATAGGCCTTCCAGGCCATGCCGAATCCGGCCACCGCCGCGGCAATGGAAAAGACCATGAGGAAATATTCCACCGGACTGCTGTGCTCTTCTTCTTTCCGTCCGGTAGCCAGTTGCGCCTCTCGCCCTTCCGTCTGAAATACCGTGGCCTCGTGGGCAAAGACGGGCTCCAGGAATTTCTCGAAGCGATTCGATCCGCCCAAGCTGTGCGGCCAGCCCAGCCATCCGGCGCTGACCGCGCCAATGGCGAGGATGATCAAAGGGACCGTCATCGACTTCGGAGATTCGTGGATGTGATGTTCCACCTCGTGGCTCATGCGTGGTTGGCCGTGGAAAGTGAGGAACATCAGGCGAAACATATAAAACGCGGTCATCAGCGCGGTGGCGTAGCCTACCAACCACAACAAGCGGTAGGCGCCGCCCTCGGACGACCAGGCCTGCCAGAGAATCTCGTCCTTCGAGAAAAAGCCGGCGAAGGGCGGGATGCCCGCGATGGCAAAGGTGGCGATGAACATGGTCCAGTGAGTAATCGGGATCCGGCGGTGCAGGTCGCCCATGTTGCGCATGTCCTGCTCGCCGCTCACGGCGTGGATCACCGATCCGGCTCCGAGGAAGAGAAGGGCTTTGAAGAAAGCATGCGTGAAGACGTGGAACGCACCGGCCGCGAATGCGCCGACACCGAGGGCGAGGAACATGTATCCCAGCTGCGAGACGGTGGAGTAGGCCAGCACGCGCTTGATGTCGTTCTGCACCAGGGCGATGGTGGCGGCAAACAGCGCGGTGAATGCGCCGATGATCGCCATGGTCTTCATCGAGCCAGGGGCCAGCACAAACAACGCGTTCGACCGCGCCACCATATAAACGCCGGCCGTGACCATGGTGGCGGCGTGGATCAGGGCGGAAACCGGTGTGGGGCCTTCCATGGCGTCAGGCAGCCAGACGTAGAGCGGAAGCTGGGCCGATTTGCCGCACGCGCCTACGAACAGCAGCAATGTCGCGGCGGTGATGATGGGATCGCCGATGGCGAAGTGTCCGCTGCGCGCCATGGCGGTGATCTCGGTCAAACGGAAAGAGCCGAAGTACCAGGCGATGGTGAACATGCCGAGCAGGAAGCCGGCGTCACCGATGCGATTGACGATGAAGGCCTTGTTGGCAGCGGTGCTGGCGGAGTGGCGATGGAAATAGAAACCGATCAGCAGATACGAACACAGGCCCACACCCTCCCAGCCAACGAACATCAAGACGTAGTTATTGCCCAGGATGAGCGTCAGCATGGAGAACATGAACAGGTTGAGGTATCCGAAGAAGCGGTAATACCCGCCTTCATGCGCCATGTATCCGATGGAATAAATATGAATGAGAGTGCCGACTCCGGTCACAAACAACAGCCAGATGGCGGAGAGCGGATCGAGCAGGAAGCCGACATCGGCGTGGAATGCGGCCGGAGTGCCGTCGCGCTTGACGTAGTTCATGTGGCCGGTATCGGTACCCAGCCAGGTGTAAACAATCTTCTCAAAAGGTTTGCCCGGATTCTCGTGGGCGTACCCGGTGTATTGCCAGACCGCGAGGCAGGCGAAGACAAACGCCAGCGCCACCGCGCCAACACAGACCGCACTGACCGTCGCCTTTTGCAGCTTGCGGCCGAAAAAGAACATGATGGCCGCGCCGAAGGCGGGGAACAACGGGACGAGCCAGATGTAGTTAAGGAAGAACATGTTCAGTCATCAGTCTTCAGTCATCGGCTTCTGGCTGCTAGCTTCTGGCTTCTGGCCAGGAGCCATGAGCTAGAAGCCAGAAGCTCTTTTCACCATTTCATCAAATCCACTTCATCGATGTTCACGGTCTCTTTATTGCGGAAGAATGCGATCAGAATTCCCAGGCCGACGGCGGCTTCCGCGGCTGCGTCGGTGATCACGAATATTGCGAAAATCTGTCCGTGCAGGCCCCATATCCGGGAGAAGGCCACCAAATTCAGATTCACTGCGTTCAGAATCAGTTCGATAGACATGAGCACGATGACGACGTTGCGGCGGGTCAGCACGCCGATAACGCCCAGAATGAACAGCGCAGCGGCGACCACGAGATAGTGAATGGTTCCAATTGGACTCATAAACCCAGTTACCAGTTCCTAGTTCCCGGTTCTCAGCTAGATCCTCTTCTTTGCCATGACCACGGCGCCAATGATCGCCACCAGCAACAGTAACGAGGCGATTTCGAAGGTGAACATATAGTTGCCATAGAGCAGCACCGCAACCTGCTGAGTGTTGGACTGCTCCGGCATCTGGATTGCGCGGTCGGGGAACAATGCCCTGCCCTTGACGTACACCAGCACAAACAGCGCACCCAGGGCTATCGCCGCGACCAGTCCTACGAGCCATTGTTTGTTGAACTGGTCTTCTCTTTGCGACTTTTCAATGTTGACCAGCATGATCACGAACAGGAACAGGACCATGATGCCGCCGGCATAGAGAATGATCTGTACGCCAGCCACGAATGGGGCGTACAGCATCAGGTACAGAGCCGCTTGTCCCAGCAGCGACACAATCAGGGCCAGGGCGGAGTGCACCGCATTTTTGCGGGTAATGACCAGCACGCCGCTCAGCACGGTCAGCGCTGAGAGAAAATAAAAGAAGAATGTTGTGGCTACCGGAGCCATATATTTTCCCTAGGTCAAAACACTATTCCTGCGACTGCCGTAAGGACCAGCACACCAATGCCTAACGGCAACAAGACTTTCCATCCGACTTTCATCAGTTGATCGAAACGGTAGCGCGGAAATGTACCGCGGTACCAGATGTACATGTACATGGAGAAGGCTACCTTGGCGCTGAACCAGAAAATGTCCTGTATGCGGTCACGCACCGGCGGAATGAAGAGGGCCACGCCGATCAGGGCCAGGACCGCGCCGAAACCGCCCAGGCCGATGGTTTGCATCTTGAAGTATGGATGCTTGGGCATGCGGGCGGTGCTGTAGAAAGTCATGGCGGCGAGGAACAGAAAGGTCAGGCCCGGGGCCAGGGAGAATACCAGGTCCCAGGTTTCGCCGCTCAGGGCGTGGGGGAACGGGCGCATCCATCCACCCAGCCACAGGGTCACGGCCATGGACGAGACCGCGATCATGGCCGAGTATTCCGCCAGGAAGAAAAGCGACCAGCGGAAGCCGCTGTATTCGGTGTGAAAACCCGCGGTCAGTTCGGACTCGGCCTCCGGCAGATCGAAGGGGGCGCGATTGGTTTCAGCCACCATCGCGACCGCGAAGATAAAGAAGGCGATCAGTCCCAGCGGAAAAAACTTGAAGACGAACCACACATGCTGGGATTGCTGCGCCCGCACGATTCCGATCATGCTCAGCGTGCCGGTGCCTTCTTTATTCAGGCTGGTCATCAGCACCGCCGAAACTACCGCCAGGCCCATCGCGATTTCGTAGGACACCATCTGCGCGCTGGAGCGCAGAGCGCCCATCAACGGGTAGTGGGAATTGGATGCCCATCCCGCCATGACTACGCCCAGCACGCTCAAAGACGAGACCCCGAGCATGAACAGCACGCCGATATTCATGTCGGTGACCGCGTGGGTGGGGCCGAAGGGCACCACAATAAAGACCGTGAAGGCGGTGATCACAACGATCAACGGGGCGACCCAGAATACGAACGGGTCGGCCTGGGACGGCATGATGTCTTCCTTGATCAGCAGCTTGAGCGCATCGGCGACGGGCTGCAGCAAGCCGTGGGGGCCGACTCGCATGGGGCCCAGGCGGACCTGCATGTGGGCCAGAATTTTCCGCTCCAGCCAGTTCATGGCGATCACGGCCACGGACAGGCCCAGAAAAATCAGGACAATATAGATGAACGCCCAGAACATGTTGCCGGCGGAACCGGGCGTGGTGTCGCTCGAGAGATAGGAAGTGATGTAGTCGAGCATCAGCGGTCCACCTCACCGAGAACGATGTCCAGGGTCCCGATGACCGCGATTACGTCGGCCACCAAGGCGCCGCGCACCATCATGTCCAGGGCTTGCAGGTTTACGAAGGATGGCGGACGCACTCGCACCCGGTAGGGGTGAGTGGAGCCATCGCTGACGATGAAGTATCCCAGCTCGCCCTTGGGGGCCTCGATGGAGTGATAGATTTCACCGACAGGCGGCTTCATCACTTTTGGGACCTTGGCCATGATCGGGCCGTCAGGAATCTTGCCGACGGCCTGCTCGATGATGCGCAGCGACTGCCGCATCTCCTGCATGCGGACGATATACCGGTCGTAGGTGTCGCCGTTCTGGCCGACAGGAATTTCGAAGTCGAAATCGGGGTAGGCGGCATAGGGCTGGGCTTTTCGCAGGTCCCATTTCACGCCGCTGGCGCGCAACACCGGTCCGGTCACACCCAGGGCGATGCACTCTCTAGCGGATATCTTGCCAACGTCTTTGGTGCGCTCGACCCAGATGCGGTTGGTGGTGAGGAGCTCTTCGTACTCATCAATCTTGGGCGTGACGAAATCGAGGAACTTCTTGACGTCGCGCTCAAAGCCATCGTAGGTCTCATAGGAACATCCGCCGATGCGGAAGGCATGCGTGGTCAGGCGGGCGCCGCAATATTTCTCAAAAATCTTGAGAATCTCTTCGCGATCGCGGAAGGTATAAAAGAGCGGCGTGATGGCGCCGATATCGAGGGCGTGCGTGCCCAGCCAGAGCATGTGGCTGGCCAGACGATTCAGCTCGGTGAGGATGACGCGGATGTATTGGGCGCGCCGCGGGGCTTCCAGGTTAAGCAGTTTTTCCACCGCTTCGCAATAACCCAGGCCGTTCGACACCGCCGCCACGTAGTCCATGCGATCGACGTAGGGATTGAACATGGTGTACGTGCGGTGCTCGGCGATTTTCTCTACTCCGCGATGGAGGTAGCCGATCACGCATTCGGTGCCCAGAACCTTTTCGCCATCGAGCTTAAGGATGACGCGCAGCACGCCGTGGGTGGCGGGATGCTGCGGGCCCATGTTGATGATGAGCTCGTTGGAATCGAGAAATGTCTTATCGTGCTGCTCGAGTTCGAAGTGGGAAGTCCGGTCGATAGCTGTTCGGTCGGTCATTGCCCGCTCTCGATCCCTAGGTTGATCTGGACCCACTCCTGGTCCTGTTGGATGATGCCGTAATCCTTGCGCAGCGGGTGACCTTTCCATCCATCCGGCAAGAGGATGCGCTTGAGATCGGGATGGCCTTCGAAGCGCATGCCGAACATGTCGAAGACTTCACGCTCCAGCCAGTTGGCGGTAGGCCAGATGGGAACGACGCTGGGCACGGACTCGGCTTCGCCATATGAAGCCTTGACCCGGATACGCTCGTTGAGCAGGAACGAATACAGAATCCAGACCAGTTCGAATGGCTTATCGCGATCCGGATAGTGAACGGCCGTGATATCCACGCAATAGTCAAACTGTTCCTGATCGCGAAGGACCTGCAGCAGCTCGGAGACAAGCGACGAATCGGCGACGATGTATTTCTGTCCGAGATAGGAATTGGCCTCACGGATGCCTGAGCCGTACTGTGCCTTGAGCCGGGAGATCATGGGCGAGTCCCAGACAACCGGGGTGGGACCAGTAGGTTTTGCGGGAGCGGCGTGTTCCGCTGCTTTCGGAGGGGCGGCTTTTGCCGGAGACGACTGAACGCTTCCGGGAATGGGCCCGCCCGCAGGTTTCGGCTCACCACTGGGCGGCGGTGTAGGGGATTTTGTTTCCTCAGGCATAGCTACGGAAGGTACAAACCTCCGGCGCCGTGGGCGTTTAGAAGAACGTTAACTTTTAACAGCTTGCAAACTAAGTGTCAATCGCGGAGACGGCCTGCGGACCGCGTCATTTCCTCTGCTCCGCCTGGTAACTTTCGATAAGTTCGCGAATTCGCAGAGCGTCGGCCTTGCGGTGGCCGTGACTCAGGATGGGATCGGTACCGCCTGAAGAATCGATGCGAATATGGGACCAGATTATTCCGGTTGAAATCTGCACGGAGGCGACTTTGCCGAGAGCTATGCTTTCTTCGTTGCTGCCGAAGAGCCGCGACTTTGTACGGCTGACGTGTTGCGGAGTAACGATGATGCGAACCGGAAAGAACAGATTGCCTTTGGTCCAGCGGCTGGCGGTGAAGGTTTCGGAAGTGGGTAGATTCGGCATTTCGGGGTTACATCAGGACAAGCCCCAAACAAAACTCGCGGAGCTGCGCTCCGCCGGGCAGATGAGGACATCTGCCCCTCGTAATCAGACCCATTCCAGGGCGCCTTTTTTCCAGATCCAGATATAGCCTACGACCAGGATGACGAGGAAAATCAGCATTTCGATCAGGCCGAACGCGCCCAGCGCCTTAAATTGCACCGCCCACGGGAACAGGAAGATGGTTTCCACGTCGAACACCACGAACAGGATAGCGACGATGTAATAACGAACGGTGTAGCGTCCGCGCGAGCTGTCAACCGGATCGATGCCGCATTCGTAGGGCATCAATTTGGTTTTGCCGGGATTGTCGGGGCGCACCAGCTTGGCGGCCAGCAGCGTCACCGGAAGCAGCACAGCGATGAAAGCGATGAAGATGAATATCGGAACGTAGTTTTGCGGCATTGACGCCTCGGACCAATTTTCTGCCGAAACTTGAGCCCTAATACTACCGCTGACTTTCTTCGCCTTCAAGGGACGGGCTCGAGCGAGTGGCCCAGCTGGCGAACCCCATTAACCACAGAGGACGCGAAGGATCACGAAGGAGACCCCTAAGATGAGGACTTCGTGATCCTTCGCGGCCGGGTTTGCCCGCGAGGTACCCCGGCGCCGAGCTGAATCGAAGGCAATGTTTGGCCGGGTTCGCGAAAGCGCTGCCGCACCCAAAATCAAGATCATTTGTAGGTTGCGGTGGTGCTGGACAAAGAATCGCGATGCGCTACCGAGTCCACCATGGACTCGAAAGCGGCACCGTTCAAGGGACTTGTCTTGACTGCATTCGTCAACGCCGCGTTCAGTTTGTCCAGGCCGTCTGAGGTTGGTGCGATGACGTCGATCCAGAATGTGCCCGGAGTTTCGGTGTGGATCGCTTCCGTGTCGATTTCGTACTCTACGATCGCGCCATCGGCCAGCAACTTCTCCAGTAAGGGCACGATGAAACTCTTGCTAAGCGTCTCAACCGCATTTTGCGGCGTATCGGGCTTTAGTTTGTATACTCCCACGCGCGTGTAAGCATTCTTATAGGAGCCCGGACGCCAGTTGTAATGGCGGGTGACGAATATTCCGTCTGAGTGTTTGGTGGCGCTGGCAAGTACGGGTGAGGTTGCCGTACCGGACTTGTAGAATTTGTCCAGGACGTTCAGCACGGCGGCCATGGACATGGCTGACCACCAGTTGTCGTGGGTCATCCCGTCGACTGTATGAACCAGATTCAGGTCACTGCCGTAGCCCACGATGGATCCGTCGGCCAGCGCCTTGTCGAGAATTTTCTCGTCAACAGCGTTGTTCTTTTCCATGTCCGCCCATTGCGCGCGCGGGACATTCCAAAACGCGACGTAGCTGTACATCGGTGGCTTTTCTTTGGGTTCGTCCTGCGCCTGGGCCGGTATGGCCGAGGCGGCGATCATCGCGAGAGCACACACTGCTGCGAACATTCCATACCGTTTCCTGTTCATGTCTAGTTTTCTCCTTAGCGAGTCACCGGCTGAGGGGAGAAGGCCGGCGCTGGGGTCCAATTCCGATTGCGGGTAGGTTGCGTACGGAACCGTACGCTGTGGGATCGCAAAAGTCAATGAAGCCGCGTCTGCGGGTCAGTGCGGGATTTCGGCGCTTGCCGAGGAGTCATCCTGAGCGAGCCCGTCTCTTTGCTCGCAAGAAACGGTGGGTGCGAAGGGTCCTTGCCACTACATCATCTCTCTGGAGCCGTGGTTCGGAGGTCCGCAAAATGCGCTGAACGCATGCTGATCCGTTAAAGTAGGGGTCCTTCGACTCCGCAGCTACTTCGCTTCGCGAAGCAGTTACTGCGCTCGGTTCCTGAGGGGACAATGCCAAACTGCCGCTACCGGCGCTTCAAAACCTTTGACAGGGGGTTGCGGCATCGGCTATCTTCTCAGGGATGAGTTTTCTGTCCCATCCCCACCACCATCATCATGTGCACAACATGTTGGCGGGGGTGTCTTGAGATAGGTTAGCTCACTCACAAGATCCGGCCCGCTGACGCGATTCGCGACAGCGGGCTTTTTGTTTCTAGGCGCAACCTTGGAGAGGCGATGAACCAGGAAATCGATTTCGACAAAATGCAAGGGCTGCTGCCTGCCATTGTGCAGGACGCAGGCAGCGGCGAGGTGCTGATGCTGGGCTTCATGAATCGGGAGGCCTTTGAACAGACGCTGCGGGCCGGGTATGTCACGTTTTTCAGCCGTACCCGCAATCAGCTTTGGACCAAGGGCGAAACTTCCGGTAACCGGCTGGAGGTGGTCTCGGCAACAACTGATTGTGATCGCGACACAGTCCTTTTGCAGGTGCGGGTGCAGGGGAAGGGCGTGGTTTGCCATCACGGAACGCGTTCGTGCTTCACCGAGAGGCTGCCCCTGATCAGGGAAAGAGCAACCGAAGGGTCGTTGTCATGAAACTGCGCATCGGCATTCCGAAAGGGAGTCTGCAGGAAGCGACCCTGCAGCTGTTTGCGCGGGCGGGGCTGAACGTTTACACCAATGGGCGGTCATACTCCGCCAGCACCGCCGACCCTGCTGTCGAGTGCATGCTGATTCGGGCGCAGGAGATGGCGCGGTATGTGGAGCATGGCGTACTGGACGCCGGGTTGACCGGGCTCGACTGGGTGATGGAAAGCGGCCTGGAAGTTGTGACCGTGGCCGACCTGATCTACGCCAAGCAGAGCCGCGGCAAAGTGCGCTGGGTGCTGGCTGTGCCTGAGTCGTCGGGCTACCAGCGCGCGGAAGACCTCGCGGACTGCATCGTCGCTACTGAACTGGTGAACGTCACGAAAAATTATTTCGGCAAGAAAGGCGTGAATGTGCGGGTGGAGTTCTCCTGGGGGGCGACCGAGGTGAAGCCTCCGACCCTGGCGGACGCCATCGTAGAAGTCACCGAGACCGGCAGTTCGCTGCGCGCCAACCACCTCCGCATCATTGACACGCTGCTCGAATCCAACACGCAGATCATTGCCAATCGCGCTGCATGGAAAGAGGACGGCAAACGCCGCAAGATCGAGAACCTGGCCGTAATGCTGCGCGGTGCGATGGAGGCGCAGGGCCGGGTCGGCCTGATGCTGAACGTCCGCAAATCGGACCTGGCCGCGGTGCTCGGGGTGCTGCCGGCTTTGCAGAAGCCTACCGTGGCCACGCTGAGCGATGAGGCCTGGGTCGCGGTGAACACCATCATTGAAGAGTCGGCGGCCTGGGAGATCATTCCCCGGCTGAAGGCGGCGAACGCCGAGGGAATTGTGGAATATCCGCTGAACAAGGTGGTCATGTGATGCGGATCCTCGCAGGTCGCGCAGCCGAGAGTTACGTGCGGAAGCTGGAGCACCGCGGACACAAGCTGGACGCGCTGGAGCCGCGAGTGCGCCGCATGGTGCAGAGTGTGCGACAGGATGGAGACCGGGCCTTGCGGCGATACGCGGAACGGTGGGACGGCTTAAAGCGCGGCGAGGCATTGCGGGTTCCGGAGAGCGAGATGCAGGCCGCGCTGAAGGGCTCATCGCGAGAGCTGCGGGTTGCGCTGGAGACTGCTGCCGCCAACATTCGCAATTTCTGCCAATGGCAGAAGCCTCGCGAGTGGGTGCGAGAGAAGCAGGGCCGCAAGCTGGGCCAGTTGGCGCGGCCGCTCAGCTCTGTCGGATGCTATGTGCCCGGCGGACGCTATCCCCTGCCCTCAACTTTACTGATGACGGTGATTCCCGCGCAGGTCGCGGGCGTAAAGGAACTTCGGGTGGTGTCGCCTCGCCCGGCGCAGGCCACACTGGCGGCGGCTGCCCTGTTGGGAGTGCGCGAGTTCTACCGCATCGGGGGCGCGCAGGCCATCGCCGCGCTGGCCTATGGCACGAAAAGCGTTCCCCGGGTAAACAAGATCGTGGGGCCGGGGAATCTGTTTGTTACTACCGCCAAGAAGATTGTGGCTTTTGATTGCGCCATCGACTTTCTGGCGGGTCCGACAGAAGGTCTGGTGCTCTGTGATGACGGCGCGCCGTCGTTCATCGCGTCTGATCTGGTGGCGCAGGCGGAACATGATCCCGACGCGCTGGTACTGCTAATCACGCAATCGCGAAAGTTGGCGGGTTCGGTCTCGCGCTCGGTGGCGGCACTGGCGGGCGGGAATGCGGTAGCACAACAATCGTTGCGAAGACATGGCGCCGTCCTGCTGGCCGCGTCTTCTGCGCAGGCAGCTGACTGGACCAACCGGATCGCCCCGGAGCATCTGACTACTACGCGCGACAAGCTTCGAGACATCGTGAGCGCGGGGTCAATCTTCATCGGAGACTACTCGGCGCAGGCCGCCGGAGATTATGGCTCCGGGCCGAACCACGTGCTGCCCACCGGAGGGGTCGCACGTTTCCGCGGCGGGCTGAGCGTAACCGACTTCCTCAAGGTTGTGACGGTACAGGAAATTTCTCGCGCAGGTTTGCGGAAGATCGCGCCGTCCATTCTCACTTTGGCTCAAGCCGAAGGGCTTGGAGCCCACGCGCGCTCGATCGAATTGAGGTGCGGCCATGCTTGAGGCACGTGAGGCAGTGCGCAAATTGAAGCAATACCAGCCCCCTTTGGGCGATCGCTCAGGCCTGCGCCTGGATTTTAACGAGAACACGGGCGGATGTTCACCGCGGGTGATGGAGCGGTTGCGCCAACTAAAACCGGAGCAGATGGCCTGTTACCCGGAGCGCGAACCGGTGGAGCGCGAGGTGGCACTGTTTCTGGGATTGCAGCCGGAACAAGTGCTGCTGACCAATGGTGTGGACGAGGCCATCCACCTGGTGTGCGAGGCGTATCTGGAGCCGGAGGACGAGGCCCTGATCGTGATTCCGACTTTTGCCATGTACCAGATTTGCATGGCCGCAACCGGAGCGCGGGTGATTTCAATTCCGGCGGGCGAAGATTTTCGATTTCCCACCAGCAAAGTGATGGCTTACACAACCGCGCCGAAGACACGGCTGATCGCCATTGCGAATCCAAACAATCCGACTGGGGCAGTGGCATCGGCTGAAGATTTATTGCTGATCGCGCGGAGCGCTCCCCAAGCGGCTGTGCTGGTAGATGAGGCCTACTTCGAGTTCCATGGCGAATCGCTGCTGGAATATGCCGGGCAGGTGCGGAACCTGTTCATTGCGCGCACCTTCTCCAAGGCCTACGGGATGGCGAGTTTGAGGGTGGGAGTGCTGGCGGGCGCGGCGGAGCAGATTCAGAGTCTGCGGCGGGCCTGCTCGCCTTACAACGTGAACGGAGTGGCACTGGCCTGCCTGCCGGCGGCGCTGGACGATCAGGAATATGTTCGCGGCTATGTGAGCGAGGTGCAAGCCAGCCGAAAACGGCTGGAAGAAGAATTCCAACGGCTGGAAATTCCCTACTGGCCCAGCCAGGCAAATTTCGTGCTGGGGCGAATCGGTCCCAGCCACGCGGATTTCGTTAAGGGAATGAAAGCACGCGGGATTCTGGTTCGCGACCGATCGTCGGATTTCGGATGCAGTGGCTGCGTTCGCATCACGGCGGGATGGAAGGAACATACGGAGCGAATGCTGGTCGCACTCCGTGAAACCTTGGAGGAAACTGGCTGGGCGGCGGAAAGGAAGCGGGCATGAGACGGGCACGTATCGAGCGAAAGACACAGGAAACCGCGATCTGGGCGGCCCTCAATATTGATGGGCGGGGACAGTACAAGGTTTCTACCGGCATCCGGTTCTTCGATCACATGCTGGAGTTGTTTGCCCGGCACGGCGGTTTCGACCTTGAGCTGCGGGCCCAGGGCGACCTCGATGTGGACCAGCATCACACGGTGGAAGACGTAGGCATCGTCCTGGGCGAGGCTTTTAACAAGGCGCTGGGGTCGAAGCGCGGAGTCTTGCGCGCCGGATATTTTGTGATGCCCATGGACGAAACCCTGGGTTTAGCGGCAGTCGATTTCGGCGGGCGTGCATCCAGCGTAGTCGATACGAAAGTGCGTCAGAGACTTGTGGGCGACCTGCAGGCAGAACTGGTTTACGACTTCTTCGAAGGTTTTGCCCGCGGGGCGCGCGCCAACGTGCATGCGAGGGTCCTCTATGGCCGCTCCAACCATCACAAGATCGAATCGTTATTCAAGGCGTTCGCACGGGCGCTGCGGGCGGCCTGCTGGCGAGACCGGCGGATGGCCCGCCTGTTGCCCAGCACCAAGGGGCTGTTGTGATCGCCATCGTGGACTATCAGGCCGGGAACCTGGCCTCGGTGAAGAAGGCGTTTGACCATCTCGGCGTCGAGTCGGCGATTACCGCGGACCCCGGGGAGATTACGCGGGCCAGCAAGATCGTTCTGCCCGGCGTGGGTAATTTCGAAGCCACCACGGCCCTGTCAGGCGCTCTGCAGGAGGCGGTGGTGAAAGCGATCGACCGGCAGGTCCCTCTGCTGGGCATTTGTCTGGGCATGCAGTGGATGTTCGAGTCGAGCGAGGAGGCGCCCCAACTCCGCGGCCTGGGGTTATTCGCGGGGGAGTGCGAGAAGTTTCCGGCGGCGGTGAAATCTCCACACGTGGGCTGGAACCAGTTGCAGGTAAGGGAGTCGTCGCGGCTGCTGCGCGGACTCCCTCAGGATTCGTTCGTTTACTTCACCCACTCCTACCGTGCTCCGGTGGTCGAGGCCACGGTGGGCAGGTGCGAGTATGGCGGAGCTTTTTCCGCCGTGGTGGAGAGCGGGCAGGTGTTTGGAGTTCAGTTTCACCCTGAAAAATCAGGCAGCGCAGGGCTGCATCTTCTGCGCAATTTTTGTGAACTATAAGAGCCAGTCAATGTTGACCAAGCGCATTATCGCCTGCCTGGATGTGGATGCCGGACGCGTGGTGAAGGGTGTGCAATTTTCGGACTTACGCGACGCAGGCGATCCGGCAGAACTGGCTTTGGCGCACGGGCGCGCCGGCGCCGATGAAGTGGTGCTGCTGGATATCTCCGCGACCTACGAGAACCGCCCTACCCTGCTCGAGGTGGTGCGGCGGACGGCGCGACAGCTGTTCATTCCATTCACGGTGGGTGGAGGCATCCGGTCGCTCGACGATGCTGCGGCTGTGTTCGACGCTGGAGCAGACAAGGTTGCGGTGAATTCCGCAGCCCTGGCGGACCCGGCGCTGATTGGCCGAGTCGCCCACCGCTATGGTTCGCAGGCAGTGATTGTGGCTATTGACGCTCTGCGTATCCGCAACGGCAACGGGTCGGGTTTCGGAGTGAAGGCAACGGGAGGCCGACACTCCACCGGACGTGATGCGGTGGCATGGGCCGCCGAGGCGGAGCAGTGCGGAGCCGGCGAGATCCTGCTCACCTCGATTGATCGCGATGGCATGCGCGACGGTTTCGATTGCGAGTTGACGCGGGCGGTGGTGAGTGCAGTCAACATTCCGGTGATTGCTTCCGGGGGCGCGGGAGCGGGGGCACACTTTATCGAGGTCTTTCGCGAAGGGCGGGCGGATGCGGCCCTGGCGGCGTCCATCTTTCACCTGGGCATCACTCCCATTGGCGAGCTCAAGCAGGAGTTGCAGGCCTCGGGCATTCCCATGAGGTGGCCATGCTGATTCCTTCGATTGATCTGATGGGCGGCAAGATCGTTCAACTGGTGCAGGGAGAAAAGAAGGCGCTGGAGTTCGACGACTTTGAGCCCTGGCTGGAACGCTTTGGGAAGTATCCGCTGGTGCAGATCATCGATCTCGATGCCGCCATTGGACAGGGAGACAACTGGGCACTGGTGCGGTCCCTGCTGCGACGGCTGCCTTGCCAGGTGGGCGGCGGAATTCGGACGGTGGAACGAGCGCAGGAAACGCTCGCGGACGGCGCGTTGCGAGTGATCATCGGATCGTCTCTGATTAAGGATGGCAGCATTCAGAGTGCATTTGCCGAAACGCTCGCCGACAAACTGGGTGCGGACAAACTCATCTTCGCCGTGGATTCCAAGGGCGGCAAGGTCGCGGTCCGGGGATGGCGCCAGCTTACGGAGATTTCAGCCCTGCAGATGATGCGCGCTCTCGAACCCTGGTGCAGCGGCTTTCTCTATACCCACATTGATACCGAAGGACTGCTGCTGGGCATGCCGCTCGAGGTGGTTTCTGAATTGCGCAGCGCGACGGGCAAACACCTGATCGTGGCTGGGGGTATCAGGACACAGGAAGAGGTGGACCGCCTAGATGTTATGGGAGTCGATGCCGTGGTCGGAATGGCGATTTACCTTGAACTCTTGAAAGTATAGGTGTGCAGGCGATCGCGCTTTGCACGCCGGATCCTTCGGGGCCAACCTTTCACAACGCTTCTTTCGCCCCTGTGGGGCTTGCTCGCGTTCCACTTTTACCCACGGCTTGCGCCGTGGGCTGTATTCTGTGCGCCGCATCGCGGCTTTTGTGGACCCGCTACCCCAGTTTTTGCTCGCGTCCAAGGTTGCGACACAGCTTCTAGAGTCCCTCTGGATGACTGCAGCATAAGGTTCGGCTTTCGTGGAGCACTGCCAAGTCGGACGATCCGAGCGTCTTCTTGTCTTCCGCTTGTTTATAATCGCTGTTCACCATTCGCGATAGTGTAAGCAAGGAATCCTTTGGCCCTCGACGAAAAAATATACGAATTGCGGCGGGAGAAGCTGAAACAGATTGAAGCTCTGGGACAGCAGACCTATCCCCGCAAATACGAATTCACCCACACGATTCCGCAGATTCTGGCGGAGTACCTGGAAAAGACCGCGGAGCAGCTGGAGAATCCGCGAATCAACGTGCGAGTGGCAGGACGCATCATGGCCATCCGGCTGATGGGAAAAGCCGGGTTCGCACATCTGCAGCAGGACGGGCAACGGCTGCAGATCTACGTGAAGAAAGATGCGGTCGGAGAAAAAGTGTTCGAGTTGTACAAGCTGCTCGACCTTGGCGACCACATTGGAGTCAGCGGGTATCTGTTTCGCACGCGCACTGGGGAGCTCTCGGTACACGTGGAAGAAATCACGTTTCTCTCGAAAGACCTGCTGCCACTCCCGGAGAAGTGGCACGGGTTAACCGACGTTGAGCTGCGCTACCGCCAACGTTATGTCGATCTGGTGATGAATCCCGAGGTGCGCGAGGTGTTTATCAAGCGCAGCAAGCTGGTGCAATCCCTGCGACGCTTCATGGACAGCCGGGGATTTGTTGAGGTGGAAACGCCGATGATGCAGCCCATCGCGGGTGGGGCCGTAGCGCGGCCGTTTGTCACCCATCACAACACGCTCGACATGGATCTTTTTCTGCGCATCGCGCCGGAGTTGTATCTGAAGCGATTGACCGTGGGCGGATTTGACCGGGTGTATGAGATCAATCGCAACTTTCGCAACGAGGGGCTGGGGTGGCGGTGGAATCCTGAGTTCACCATGCTCGAGTTCTACCAGGCGTACACCGACTATCGCGGTGTAATGGACTTGACCCAGCAACTGATTGAGCAGGCCGCGAAAGACGTCACTGGCGGGACGAAAGCCAAGTGGGGCGACGACGAGATAGACTGGGTTGGGTCGAACTGGCGGCGGATGACGATGCGTGAAGCCATCATTCAATATTGGCCGCAGGCGGCGGGCGCGAAGCCGCAGATGTCCGACTTTGCGTCGTCGGAAGCAGTAGAGAATCTGGTGAAGCGCTTCAACTCGGCGCATGCGCACGTCGCCTACGATCCGCGGGAGCCGGCGGGAAAGACTATCGCTGCATTGTTCGACGCCGCGGCCGAGGAGCATCTGGTCCAGCCGACCATCATTTACGAGTTCCCGACCGCGGTGTCACCGTTGTCCAAGCAGAAGCCGGACGAACCCGACTGGACCGAGCGCTGGGAAATCTTTGCCG
This sequence comes from Terriglobia bacterium, assembly GCA_963803605.1. GTDB lineage: Bacteria > Acidobacteriota > Terriglobia > Terriglobales > Acidobacteriaceae > JAIQFF01. The sequence continues at coordinate 212,961 of CAWDNG010000008.1, read as the reverse complement.
GGAAGATGGAGATTGCCAACGGCTTCAGTGAATTGAACGATCCCGAAGACCAGCGCCGGCGCTTTGAACAGCAGTTGCAGGAGCGGGAGCGTGGTGACGAGGAAGCCCACCAGATGGATGAGGATTACATTCGAGCCCTGTCTTATGGCATGCCGCCAGCGGGCGGAGTGGGCGTCGGGGTAGACCGGCTGGCCATGCTGCTGACGGATTCGCATACCATCCGGGATGTAATTCTGTTTCCTTTGCTTCGACCGGAGAGAAGCTTAAGCACGGAGGACACCGAGGACACGGAGCCGTAGGCAGGGTAGATTGCTAGCCGAGCCGGGCCGGGAACGTCTAACCGGCGAGAGGAGCAACCGGATATGAAACCCGTTCTTGTCTTGTTACTGTCGCTGTCATTTCACGCTTACGCGCAACAGGCAAAACCGACGCCTACGCTCAAGAGCATTCTGCTGGAACAACTGCGCACTACCCACAAACAGAAAGAATGGTTTGTGCCTGCGAATACGGCTGTGGAAGGGCTCACGCCGGAGCAGGCGAGCTGGCAGGACGGCAAAGGAAATCATTCCATTGGGCAGCTCGCCAATCATCTGGTGTTCTGGAACCAGGAGGAACTGGCGAAGTTCAAGGGCGAGGCTCCGGTGAAGTTCAGCGGCGACAACAACGAAACGTTTAACAATTTCGACAGCAAGAAGTGGGCGGCCACGGTGCAGCAACTCGACCAGGTAATGACAGACTGGGAAAAAGCCGTCGAAGCTGCGGACGCCAAGAAATTGGAATCGTGGTATTCCATCATTGCGCACATCGGGACGCACAACGCCTACCACATTGGACAGATCATTTATATTCGCAAGCAACAAGGCTCCTGGGACCCGGAGAAGGGAGTCAAGTAAATCGGAGGCTTGATGCGCCAGTGTCTTCTGTTTGTCGCAGCAGTGGTTGGTCTTTCCGTCTCGCTCTTGTCCCAGCAACCAGCATGGCCGCCGGCGCCGGGCCATACAACTCTGGACCTGTGGCCGCAGGGGGCGCCCGGCGCCCAGCCCAATCCCGCCCCGGAGGGCAATACCACGACGGCCAAAGACCATGTGGTCGCTGGACGGCTGGTGTATCGGGTGGGCAACGTTGCGACGCCGACGATCACACTCTATGCAGCCAGGGCCAACAGCTCCGGCGCGGCCGTGGTGGTTTTTCCCGGGGGCGGATACCGCATCCTCGCCATTGACCTCGAAGGCACCGAGATTTGCGACTGGCTCAATTCCATCAACGTCACCTGCGTGCTCCTGAAATACCGCGTGCCTGATTCCGGCCCTTATCCCAAATCATCAGCGGCGCTGCAGGACGCGCAACGCGCGCTGGGCATGGTTCGGTCGCTTGCGGCGGAGTGGCACATTGATCCGAAGCGCGTAGGCGTTCTCGGATTCTCTGCCGGAGGACACCTTGCCGCGGCCCTCAGTACGCATTTCGATCAGCGCCTCTACCCGGCGGTGGATGCCGCCGACGAGCTTAGCTGCCGCCCGGATTTCGCGGTGATCATCTATCCCGGCTACCTGGCTCTGTCCGAGCAGAACTTCGCGCCCAATCCGGATATTCACGTTTCGGAAAAAACGGCACCTTCCATTCTGGTGCAAGCGGAGGATGATCCCGTGCATGTGGAGAATTCCATCGTGTACTACATGGCGTTGAAGAACGCCAAAGTTCCTGCCGAGATGCATCTTTACGCGCAGGGAGGGCACGGCTACGGCCTGCGCCGCACCGCATTGCCGATTACGTCCTGGCCGCAGTCCGTGGAAACCTGGCTGCACACGATTCAGGTGCTGCCATCGGAGAAGTGATTTGCTGCTGCGAGAGTGGCTGGTAGCGCTTCACCCGATTGGATGTAAGGAACGACCCCACTCATTTCGCGAAAGGCGCGAAATGAATGGGCACCCTCGGGTTCGGGTGTCTCGATTGACGACCAAGAGTGGGCCGCCACTCTTCATTTCGCACATAGCCCTTTCGGCGTCCAATCGTGCACGAGGGTGATGGGCGGCTGCGACGATTGGTGAAGGATCAAAACAAGTGCTCGACGCTGTTCGGTGCCGGTGGCTGTAAGATGCATCGGCAGGCCACCGGGCACAATCACCGGATCGCCACCTGCGCGTCCAACAAGCTTGCCTGTGGGCGTCTCCAAACACATTTCCCCGGCCTGGGTGTACCAGGCTTCCGGGCCGGAGTGAGAGTGGGTCGATGAGGTCATGCCGGGAGTCATGACCGCTTCCATATACTGTGCCGAGTACTCTTCACCGGCCGTGATCGGAAGGGGACCGATGCTGGCGATGCGCTGGCTGTTGGGTGACTGCCTTCCCGACTCGTCGATAGTCAAAAGCCACACCTTCCCCAGTGACTCCAGGACCGTGCCTCGTGGTCCTTTGACTGCTTCCGCGGCCGAGCGCGTGGGATAGACATCAAGATGCCAGAAGACCTGCGATTTTGTAAGCTTTCCTATGGGCCGGTCCGCCATGATCCAACATCCCAACTCTTCCGTCCGCTGGCCCATCGGTTTGCAGTTGCCCATGGCAACACCTTGCGCAAATGATTGGTCACACACCATGAACATCGCCAGCGACCAGGCGGCTACGGCCAACACACGCGGCGAATGCGGATAAATTCCTGTCGATTCCATTTGCGATCACCTCTTTCGCTCTCAGTGCCCGCATTATAGGCGAAGCCTGTTTTTCCAGGCGTGGATAGTGCGCGGGAGTTACGATATCGTGAGGTCATATCTTGAGGTCATGCGATGTGCAGAAATATCAAAACCCTTTTCAACTTCGATCCACCTGTGACGGACGATGAGGTTCGAGCGGCTTCCCTTCAGTTCGTGAGAAAGATTACCGGCTTCAACAAGCCTTCCAAGGCCAATGAGGACGCGTTCCTGAGTGCAATCGAGGAGATCTCTGGGATCGCGACGCGCCTTTTGCGTTCGCTCGAAACCACCGCGCCACCGAAGAACCGGGAGGAAGAAGCTGCCAAGGCGAGGGCCCGGGCGGCTGAGAGATTCGGAGCCTGAGCTCGGCTCACACCTTCGCGGAGATCCTTTCGGGCCGCCGCGATAACAATTGTCTTGAGTGTTATTTTTCACGGCCGCAGGAAGAATTCTTTCGCCTCTTCCGCCCCTTGCGTTGTGTCTAGAATCTAATACATATGCGCTTCGACTTTGACTCCGAAACCCGGCGGCGGCTGGGCCATCGTCTGATTGACCAGATTGACTCCTTCTATTCTTCCTTGCACGATCGTCCGGTACAGCTTCCGTTAGAGAAGCGCAGCTATGGGCCCCTTCACCATGCGCTTCCGGAGGCCGGGGAAGATGCGGAAAAAGTGTTGGATCAGCTTTTTCGCGAAATGGTGGAGCAGGGTTTTCATGTGCCCAGCGCCAACTATTTCGGGCTGATGAACCCTACCCCTACCTATATGGGAGTATTGGGCGAGGCCCTGGTGGCGGGACTCAATCCGCAACTGGCGACCCTGGCGCGTTCCCAGCTGGCGTCCAAGATCGAACTCGAAACCGTGCGCTGGATCGGGGAGCGCGTGGGGTGGCCCGGCGGGTTCAACGGAACCTTCACCAGCGGAGGCAACGAAGCCAATTTCAGCGGGCTGGCCCTGGCGCTGGCGTCCAAATTCCCCGATGTGATCGAGGAAGGCGTGGCAGCGGTCGGCGGCCAGCCAGTTTGCTACGCTTCGGCGGAGTCGCATCACTCGCTCGACAAGTCCGCCGGGCTGCTGGGAATCGGACGCAAGGCACTGCGGCGGATTGCGGTGAATGAGAACGCGCAACTCGATCCGTACCGATTGGAACAAGCGATCGCAACAGACCGCGCGGCAGGGCGAAAACCATTCTGCGTGGTGGCCACCGCGGGAACCACGAACTCCGGGACCGTGGACGATCTGATTGCCATATCGGAAGTGTGCCGGGAACAGCAGTTGTGGTTGCACGTGGACGGCGCATACGGCGGGGTGGCGATCTTTTCTAATCGGCATCGCGATTTGGTGCGAGGCATCGAGCGGGTAGATTCATTGACCATCGATCCGCACAAGTGGATGGCCATGCCGTTTGCCGCGGGCGTGATCCTGACCCGCCATCCTGAAATTCTCGAGCGCGCCTTTTCCGTGGCCGCGCCTTACATGCCGAAGGCCGCGGGGGCGCGGTTACCGGACAATTCCCGGATCAGCACGCAGTGGACGCGGCGCATGAACTCCCTGAAGCTCTGGCTGACCTTGCGGGTTCACGGACGGCAGGCGTATGAAGAGTTAATCGATCGTCAACTGAAGCTCTCGCAGCGCTTTGCCGACTGGGTCACGGCTTCAGAAGATTTTGAGCTGGCCGTGGCGCCAACGCTTCCGATCGTCACCTTCCGGCTCAAGTCGGAGAGGCCGGACCAACTGGCCGCCCAGCATGACGCTATTGTGGAAGAAGTTACGCGTGATGGAAGCCGCTGGATCTCAGAGACCAAAGTGCGGGGACAAAGCGTACTGCGCATGATGGTGATCAGCTATCTGATCGAGGAACGCCATTTGCAAGGTTTGGAGACTGCATTGAGCAATGCGGCTAAACATTTGAAATCTCTAACTGACAGATGAGTACTGGACACGAAAATCCCTACCCCTTCGCGAAAAATGCGAAGAGGATAGGGCACCCTCCGGGGTATCTCAGGATGCACTGGGATTGGTGCAGTCTTCGGCCTAGACTTTCTTTTAGTTCGGGCCAATTACAGGCAGCGCTATCGTAGCGTCCCTTCTGCCTCCTGGACGCTGGGTCGATAGCGCTTTGCTTCTTCTGCTGCGATCCACCCGCGATCCTTACATTTTCGCAGTCCGCAAATGTTCGTCCCACTTCCAGGCCGTGGCCACAATTTCGTCCAGCGAGCGCCTGGCTTTCCAGTTCAGCAGCTTCTCGGCGCGGGTCGGATCGGCGACCAGTTCGGGAGGGTCTCCGGCGCGGGGGGGCGCCATGCGACTGGGCACCTCGCGTCCCGTGACCCGTTTGATTGTGGTGAGAATCTCGCGAACCGAGTAACCGCGGCCCGTTCCCAGGTTGACCGCCTGCGATTTCCCGCCCGCCAAGTATTCCAGCGCCAGCACATGCGCTTCGGCCAGATCGGCTACGTGGATGTAATCCCGCACACAGGTGCCGTCAGGAGTGGGGTAGTTGTCGCCGAAAACATCGAGCGCAGGGCGCTGACCACGGATGGCTTCAAATGCTGAAGGTATGAGGTGGGTTTCAGGATTGTGCATTTCCCCGATGGTCCCGGATTCATCGGCCCCGGCCGCGTTGAAGTAACGAAGATTCATGTAGCCCAGACCGTAAGCGGGTCCGTAGGCTTCGAGGGCCTGCTCGAAGATCAGCTTGGTGATGCCATAGGGATTCACCGGGACGCGCGGCAAATCCTCGGCCATGGGGACTTTTAACGGAACACCGTACACGGCGCAACTGGATGAGAAGATGAATTTGCGGACCTTGGAGTCCAGCACCGCGTTCAGCAAGGTGACTCCGTCCACCACGTTGTTCTGAAAGTATTTTCGGGGACTAATCACCGACTCGCCCACGTAGGCGTGCGCGGCGAAGTGCATGACGGCATCGACACGGGCCAGGACGGGGGCCAGCTTGGCCGTGTCCGAAATATTGCCCACGATCAACTCGAAGCCGCGGGCGAGTTCGGCGTGGCCGGCGCCGAGATTGTCGTAGATGATAGCTTCATAGCCGCGACGCTTGAGCGCCAGCGCGGCGTGGCTGCCGATGTATCCTGCGCCTCCAATGACTAGAACTGACAAGTTCGGACTCCCTTCCTCTGGTCTCGCCCTGAGCGGGAATGCTGGATTCTAGCAGAGATGAACAGGGAAGCACGGGTTGAAACCGACCGACGACGAGGGCTGGACGGCTGACTCAACCAAAAAATGGGCGCCGACTTTCGCCGGCGCCCGCACTGGGTCAGAAAGTGTAGAGCAAATCAAACTGCATGCGCTTGAGGTAGGGTTCCTGATCCCCCGGAACAACTCCGGCCGCTAAAATGGCGTGTTGCAGGTTGCTGTTCAGAGTACGGCCGATCCACAAGTTGTAACTGGCAACCGTATTGGACCGCACCCTCCACAGAGCCGAGATCCGGTTCTGCAGCAGGTTCGAAGGGGCCCGGTTTTCGCTTTCAAGAAAAACCGAAATGGCGGAATCCTGTTCCTGGCGATACCAGGCGTAGCCAATTTGCAGGTCATTCCTGTTCTTCAGCTGTCCCAGACTGAAGTCGACCTGATAAGCGTGCGACTGCTTGCCCAGATCGGTCAGGAGATTTCCCTGCGAGTCGAGCGGATGGTCGGCCGCGTTCAAATTGTTTTCATATTCCAACAGCAGGTTGATAGGGAAACGACTCCAGCCGGTCTTGATCTGGCTGTTCAGGATAATGTCGGCATACAGAAATCCCGACAGGAAATGAAGTTTGCCGGACGCATCCCTGAAGGTGGCGTTGGTAAAGCCTTGCGGGCCGTAAACGCACGGCGCCGCAGCGGGGAAACCGGAACCGGTGGCGCACCCTAGCCCTTCGCCTGGCGACTGTACAGCGAAGGCGGGGGCATTGAGAATGGCGTCGGGGAATCGCCAGTCGAGAAGACTGAACGACGCAGTGCTGTTCATGAAACCCAAGTCCAGCCGGCTCGAAACCTGGCCTCCCACAGCGAAGGAGTCGTCGCCCTTGGAGGCTTCGTTGTAGATCAACTGGATACCCTGGACGGTAAAGTTCTTGATGACCGGGCTTCTCAGATCGAAGGAGAATTTTTCGGTGAAGCCCTCGGGATTCAGATCCGAATCGAAGGTCATCGGGGTACGTTGCCAGGTGAAACCAAATTTACCCCCGGTGAGGCTGATCCACTCTGCGGCCATGGGTTGATAGGTTATGTAGGCACGGTCAATGCCAATGGTCTTGCGGGTGAAGAAATTGGTCAGGGTTTCGTTGGTGCGGTTGGAGTCGCCCAACGAACCTGAAGACAGCAGGAAGCCGCCGGTAAAGTCGGCGGTCAGCTTGCCTTCGACGCCGAAGCGCAGCCGAATACGTGCGCGATTGCGAGTGACGCAAGCGGAGCAGTCCTGGAAAAAGTCTTCGCCCCGGACGCGAATGTCACCGGCGAAGCGGAAGCGTCCCAGGACGTCCTGTAGGGCGCTGAGCCTTTTGTTTTCATCCTGTGACTGCTTGTCCACGAGCGCAAGTGCGGTTTTTGCCTCGGTAACGCTGCTGGAAACCTGATCGGCCTGGCGTTGGGCCTCGGCGGCCGACTGCTGGGCCTGGGCGGCCGTGGCCTGCGCCTGCTCAGCGCTGCCCTGTACTTTTTGCGCGGAGGCGCTGGCTCGTTGGGTGGCGTCGAGGAGTTGTTGCAGCTGGGACTTCAGCTGCTCCAGCTGTTGGCGCTGCTCGTCCGACTGCCTCTGCTGCGCTGCCAGAGCGGCGCGCAGCTCCTGCACGTCTTTGAGGCTTACGCGCGCTCTGCTTACGGTTTTTTGGGGATGGGTTTTCGGCGCTCTAACACCGCGATTTGCACTCGTCTGTGCCATGGCGCTGCCTACCATCACCAGGAGTGCACTGCACCGCAAGATCGGTTTCATGGTTTCTCCGTTTTGTTATTTGAGTCTCCCGTCCCTCTTTTCGTGCTTCTGGCCCGATGCTGCACCACATGGTGTGCAAAACAACAGGATCGCTGACTCTGGGATCTCATGCTCTGCTACAGAAATAGCGGGATGAATCGTGGGACAGCTTAGGTAGGGCGACAACAACAGCCCCACAAGTGTGGCCGCGGCGACGGGAGGATGCGGATTTTGGAAGTAGTCAGCAAAGGCTGGTTTCTGCTATTCCTAGTATCTCTATCTACTAAGTAGGCTATAACATATGGGAAGGCGCACAAGCAAGCCCCAGGGTCAAGCCGGCAGGAAACCGCCTCTCACTCTTCCCGGCTGGCGCGAGGGTTTGCCGAACGCACCATGGGCAACACTCTCGCATCTTCGCTCTTGTGCTTGTGCTTGCCGGATTTGGCGTACTTCGGGTGCACGATGTCGGCCAGGGTGGTGTGCTCCAGGATCTTGGCCGCGGCGTTTCGGACTGCCATAAAAACCTGGTAAAGGGCGCGATGTTCGAGGTCGCTATCAATCAGACTGCGGAGCTGCTCCGCATCGCCGAAAGGGGCCAGCGGACCGTCGATCAGGCGAATGATCTCGCTGAGACGAATTGCAGAGGGAGGGCGACGCAGTTGGTATCCACCCTTTGCGCCGCGCACACTCTCGACAATGCGGGCATTCTTCAATTCCAGAAGAATGAGTTCCAGGAATTTCTCCGGAAGCACCTCTTCGTAGGCTATATCGCGAATGCGGATGGCGCCCTGGTTGTAGTGGCGCGCCAGCATCATCATGGCCTGCAGGGCGTAGAGGCCCTTCTGCGAGATTTTCATACCGCTCTATGATGGCATAAAACCCTATCGGGTTGGTAGGGTTTATTGTTATTTTCTAGGGGCGCGGGCGATGGGACTAATTGATGCGCAGGACCTGGACCGTGATGTTGTCCGGGCCGCCGCGTTTCTTGGCAGTGTCAACCAGGGCATCGCAGATTTCAGCGGCGGTCTTGCCGACAACCGTGCTTTGAATTTCGGCTTCGCTGAGCAGACTCCACAGACCGTCGGTGCAGAGGACCAGTGTGTCCCCTGGTTGCAGAGCGACAGGTTGCGGCGGAGAGTCGGGCGTCACGTTGTTACCCGCTCCCAGGGCCGCGGTGAGGATATGGCGTTGAGGATGGGATTCGGCCTCCTCGGCGCGGAGCACGCCGTTCTGGACCAAGCGGCTGACATAGGAGTGATCGCGAGTGAGACGGGAGATGGAAGTTCCGCGCAGCAGGTACAACCGGCTGTCACCTACGTGCGCGAAATAAAGCTGGTGGTCGAGCAGGGCCAGGGCGGTGCAGGTGGTTCCCATACCCTGGAGGTCGGGATATTTGGCAGCATATTCCTGGATACTTTGGTGCGCGTTCTGAAAACCCTGCAGGAGCCAGGCGCGAGGATCGCCCTCGACAGCGCTGCCATAAACCTGCTCGATCACTTCGACGGCAATGCGGCTGGCTTCCTGCCCGCCTTCATATCCGCCCATGCCATCGGCCACAATGGCCAGCCGGCCCTTGGCGGGGAACTCCGAATCGCTGGCCGGTTCCCAATAGGAATAGCGGTCTTCGTTGTTTTCTCGCTGGCAGCCGACATCGCTGAGGCCCGCCAGCTCCACACCCGGCCGAACTCTCATTCCACCCCTTTTGCTTCGCAAATACCCAAGCGGATTCTGGATTATACCGGACGGAGGCTGAATCGATCGTGAAGCTTGAGTTGACGGTTCGTTCGTCGGAACAGCGACTGGGACGGACCATTCAGATTCTCCCATTGGCTGCCGACTAGCTGCAGAACTATGAATATGCGCCGGGCCTGTCCTACAATGCCGGAGAGAGATACCCACCATCAAGGATCGGGACACGGAGACATGGCGACGGCAGCGACGGTGCATGGGCAAGAGGAACACGAACAGGTTGGCAAGGCTGCTGGTCCGTGTGTGATGGTGCTTTTCGGCGCGTCGGGAGACCTGACCAAACGCAAGCTGGTACCGGCGCTCTATAATCTGGTGAAAGCCAAGCTGCTGCCCAAGAATTTTGCGGTGGTGGGCGTAGCCTTCGACGATTTAAGCCGCGACCAATTTCGCGACCAGGTGACCGGCTTTCTGCATCCCGAGGACCGCGGCACGGAAGCCTGGGAATGGTTCACCCAGCGGCTCTATTACCAACGCGGCGAATTCACCGACCCGGCCACGTACTTGACCCTGGCCACTCAACTCGCGGGGGTGGACAAGGAGTACGGCACTCAAGCCAACTACCTGTTCTACCTGGCCACGGCGCCAAAGTTTTTTGCCACCATCGTGCAGCAACTGGGCCAGGCCGGACTGGCCGACCAGAAAGACGGATGCTGGCGGCGAGTGGTGATCGAAAAACCTTTCGGGCACGATCTCGACTCGGCCAAGGCCTTGAACCGCAACGTCAAAGCGGTGTTGGCGGAAAACCAGATTTATCGCATCGATCATTACCTGGGCAAGGAGACGGTGCAGAACATCATGGTGTTTCGCTTTGACAACGCCATCTTTGAGCCTATCTGGAACCGCCGCTACATCGATCATGTGCAGATCACGAACGCGGAAACGGTCGGAGTTGAACTGCGGGGCGGATACTTTGACACTGCGGGCACGTTGCGCGATATGGTCCCCAACCACATCATGCAACTGCTCAGCCTCACCGCAATGGAGCCGCCGGTCTCGTTTCAGGCGGATGCGGTCCGCAACGAGCAGGCAAAGATCCTGCGGGCGGTGCAACCCCTGGACTCGGAGGATGTGCTGCATTCCAGCGTGCGCGGGCAATATGGCGAAGGAGTCATCGGTGGAGAACGAGTGGCGGCCTACCGCGCCGAGCCTGGAGTGGCGCCGGAATCAAAGACCGAAACCTTTCTGGCTTTGAAACTGAACATCGACAACTGGCGATGGGCAGGCGTTCCGTTTTATATCCGCACCGGGAAACGGCTGGCACAGCGTCATACGGAAATCACGATCCAGTTCAAGCGCACTCCCTTCGAGATTTTTCGCAACGCACCGGTCCATAACCACACCAACCAACTGGTCATGCAGATACAGCCGGTGGAAGGGATATCGCTGAGCTTCGGGGCCAAGGTTCCGGGACCGGTGCTGCGGGTGGGATCGGTGGACATGAGTTTTGAGTACACCAAGTATTTTGGCGCGGATGCGTACACCGGCTACGAGGTGCTGATTTATGAGTGCATGATCGGGGACGCAACACTTTTTCAGCGGGCCGACATGGTGGAGGCCGGATGGAGTATCGTTGACCCGATTCTGGATGTGTGGCAGGCCCTGCCTCCGCGCAGATTTCCTAACTATCCTTCGGGCACATGGGGCCCGGCGGATTCGGACGAATTGCTGGCCCGCGACGGCCGGCAGTGGAGGAAAATCGAACCATGATTCTTGCAGGCGACATTGGTGGTACCCGCATCCGGCTGGCTGCCTTCGAAACTGAGGGCACCAAGCTGAAATGTGTGGTGGAAAAAACTTATCCCAGCCAGGAGCGCAGCGGCCTCTCCGAAGTGGTCGCTGAGTTTGTCAAAACGGAAGGCATTCCGGTGCACAGCGCGTGCTTTGGCGTGGCCGGCCCGGTGCGCGGCGGACGCAGCAAAATTTCGAATCTTCCCTGGACTATTGATTCACGCGAACTGGCGGCACAACTCAAGCTGCCTTCGGTGGGGTTAATCAATGACCTGGAAGCCTATGCGTATGGGGTTGATGCCCTGGAGTCGAAGGACCTGGTGACCCTGCATGCCGGGACTGAAGACGCCCAGGGAAATCGCGCCGTCATCTCAGCCCGGACCGGACTGGGGGTGGCGGGCCTCTATTGGGACGGTTTTCGGCACCATCCTTTTGCCTGTGAAGGCGGGCATACCGACTTCGCGCCCAGGAATGAACTGGAAGTCGAACTGTTCCGTTATATCCTGAAAAAGTTCGGCCACGTGAGCAGCGAGCGCGTCCTCTCCGGCCCGGGGATCAAGAACATTTATGACTTCCTCCGCGAGACCAAAAAGGCTGAGGAACCGGCATGGTTGAAAGAGCAGATGGACAAGACGCACGACGCGCCGGCGTTGATATCGAAGACGGCGCAGGAAAAGAAAGCTCCGATTTGCGAGCAGACTTTTTCCATTTTTGTGAGCCTGTACGGGGCCAAGACCGGGGACTGCGCCCTGACCTTCATGTCCACCGGAGGAATCTTCATTTGCGGCATTATTGCCGCCAGAAACTTGAGCAAGATGCAGGAGCCCGCCTTCATGGAAGCATTTTTGAGCAAGGGACGCATGCGGGGCTTGCTTGAGGACATGCCGGTGACGGTCGTGCTGAATGACGATTGCGGGATCATGGGCGCAGCGCGCTATACGCTTATCCAGAAAGCGTTTGGGAAGGCGAAGAGCGGGGGAAGTTAGCAATTAGCAGGCTAAGTCCCAATTTGCTGTCCCAGAAATACATTGGAATATTAAAAATGTGAGGGGCGCAGGTCGAGTTGGGTGAAACAGCAGGTCCCTCCACTGCGCTCGCTCCGGTCGGGATGACAATATTAATTCTACGAATTTCCAGGACAGGACACTAACTGCCAAGTGCTCTCAGTCGGAGTCCTGTAGTAATTGTGAAATACCATCCAAGGGAATTCTCACCCAGGATGGCCGGTTGTTGAGTTCGTATCCGAGTTCATAGACGGCCTTGTCCAGGAGATAAAGATCAAGCAGCAGGGCCAGCTCTTCCCTGCCCTTCGGAATAAAGATCGCGTTGCCCGAGACCTCCAGATAAGACTTCAGAAACGCCGCTGAGACCCACCTTTGCCAGTACTGGGCCCAGCTCCCCAGTTCCTCATAGGATGACCTTTTGGCGTTCCCTTCCTGCAACAATGGCGCGTAAGCGGCGTAGTGAAACGAACGCAGCATGCCGGCAACATCCTGGAGCGGCGAGCGTTTCATGCGGCGCTCGGCGAGCGGGCGTGCCGGCTCGCCTTCAAAATCGATAATGACGAAGTCGCTGCCAGTGAAAAGGATCTGCCCGAGATGGTAGTCGCCGTGAATGCGGGTGACCATGGCAGTGCTCTTGACTTGGGTGAGCAGTTGAAAGCGGCGGCGGGCGATTGGCTCAAGAGCAAGGACTCTGTCGGCCTCCGCCCTGGTTTGGTCAGGCATTCCGGGCTTGAGGCGGCGGAGCAGTTCGAAGTTGGCGGTCAGGAGTTGTGTCGCCGATTGTGCGAAGGACTGATGATCGGATTCGGAGAATGGTTGTGGTGTGAAGTCAGGGTCGTCCTGCGCGGAGGCCAGGGCAAGGTGAAGCTCCGCGGTCCTGCGCGCCAGCAGCGCAGCCGAATCGAGATAGGGGCCGATTCGCCGCTTCGCCTCATCCGGGAGCAGCTGACCGCACAGAGCAACCAGCGGGGCATGAGGAATTTCACCGGCGCGTAGACTGCCAAGCTGCGGCACATTTCCGTAGTAATCCGCGAGGGATCTCAGAGTGAATTGCCACGCGTCGCCTTGATTCGCGACGAAGCCCTGGAGCACGCCTAGCGAACTTGGGGCTCCGTGTTGATCCAGGTATTCGAGGTATCCAGCGAGCGGGGGCACGTTTCGAAACGAGGATTTCCGGGTCAGAAAGGAACCGATTTCGAGGTCAGGGTTCAGCCCTGGTTCCATCCGGCGAAAAATTTTCAGCACCAGGCGCTTGCCGTAGATCACTGAGCTGTTGCTTTGTTCCGCCTTCATGAGTGATGGCAGGAGCGGCCCCTGGGCGGGCTGCCAGAGGGATTGCAGGGCTGAGCTGGACACGGCGCGAATCTGCCCCTTCATTCCCGGCAGGGATACACCTTTGGCAATGGCGTCCAGCAGGTAAGTGAGAAATTGCTGGTCGGTGAGAGCATCCTTAAGAACAATTTCTTCGGAGAAGTTGTCGGGCTGGATTTTCAGCGATGAAGCCTGCGCTTCACTCGAGGTCCGGAGAAGAGGGATGGCATAGGTTTCCACGAGGCCGTTGGCGTAGTTGACCCGGGCAAGAATCAGATATGAGCTGACTACCGGGAGGGGTACGATGTCCGGAATTTCGACGGAGTGGATCTGGCGTGCTTTCCCACCAAACCAACGTTGTTGCGACAGAAATTGTGGCAGACGCGAGGGCAGGTTGTTCTGCAGGGCGGCGAGGAGGGATCTTTCCGGCGATGAACTGGTTGACATGAGAGTTGCGAGTCTCAGTAGCCCTTGTCATTGCCCCTTGTGGAGTCAGGCGGCTGGGGAGCAGCGGCCGAAAGGCAAATCCTCAGGCGCTAAAGCGCCATACGTTTTCCGATGCTCGTTGGCACGACCAAGGTCGTGCCCTTCCCAAACGGCGTGGATGCGAGTTTTCTGCACCCAGGTTCGCTCAACCATTTCTCTCACCAGCTAAAGCGGGGAAAGTTCGTCTTCGCGTTCCTTTCCTTCCTTCTTTTCCGGGGCAAAGCGGGCCTCCAGAAATCTTCGGGCCAGGTCCTGGCCGCCGAGGCCGAAGGCGATGGCCAAACCCAGCATGACCGCTCCCAGCACAATGGCAAAGGCGAAGAGCATCGTGGAATCGGCCAGGCCGAGCTCCTCGAAAACTGCGGAGGCGGTGAAGACGGTGATTAGGACCCGGGCTGCAGAGCTCAGGAGGCGGGGTGAGGGCATATCGGTGTTGACCGCCCAGAGCAGGGCCGCGCGGGAGAAAAAGCTGGCGGCCAGGAGGCCGATGAACAGGAAAATCAGGGAGACCAGCAAGCGGGGCAGGAAAACGAAGAAGCGGGTCACGTATTCCTGCATGCCCAGGATGCCCAGCGCGCTCACTCCCACGAGAATGAAACCGAGCCACGCGGTCCAGAAGGCGAAGCGGCTCACCAGTTCCGTGGAAGACGGCAGGGCCGCCTTGTTGAGCAACTGGGTGGCCCCGGCACCCTCGGAGAGCTTGTCAAACTTGATGAGGCGCAACAGGCTGCGCAGGACCGCCTTCACCAGGTATGCGATCATCCAGCCCACGACGACGACGATCAGCATGACCATCAGACGAGGCAGAAAGCGCGCGAATTCGCGGACCAACTCCTGCGTGGCCTGAGTTAATTCATGAACAATAATGTCCCGCATGGTTACCTCACTTTTTTCCGTTCCACAATTCCAGCAGCGACGGTTTTAAACGTTCGCAGGTCAGGCAAAAGGTCTCGATGTTCTGCTCCACCTGCTCTCCGGAACCATCCCGGTTTTCGACCAGGAAGGTGAAGGCCCGCCCACGGTAGAGCGGTGCCAGCGCCTGGACAATATGGTCCCGGCTTATGACAGCGTGGTGATACGACGCGGCGAACTCGTACACGGTGCGGGCCCAGAGCTCATCGCCATAACAGAACTCGTCTTCCGCCAAAGCAGCGATTCTTTGCAGCTCGGCCAGCGTGGGCGGCGAAAGAATCGACTTGAGCACGGGCTCCAGTTCGGCTACACCAGAGTTGAACATGTCCCGCAGCCGCTTGCGGTTTACGCGCAGCGGCTCCAGAGTGAATTCCTGCTCTCCGGCCAGAGTGGGGACGGCCTGGGAATCATTTTTTCCGCTCCAGAGCGGAAAGTTGGATTCGAGTGACCAGAACAGAGCACCCACGGTCTGGCGCATGGCATCGACCAGGTCCGAAGAGCGGGCGTCCAGTCGAGGTTTGACACCGAGAAAGGATTGCGCCAGACGGAAACCTCCGGTGATGGCCGAAATAGTCAAAGCGATTTCCGTACCGGTATGACCGACTTCGTGGACCCAGATCTCCTGGGCAAGAAAGTGGCTGGCCAGCGGGCCGGAGAAGCTGAATTCCGATGCGTAAGGCTCGCGCACGCGTTGGCCATAAAAGGCGCGGGTCATGGGATAAACCAGGTTGCTCATCAGCAATCCGTCGAACTTATGGCGGCGGTAGAGCGGGGTGACAAAATCGAAATTCCCCTGGTACACGGGGCGCAGCAGCCGTTCGATCCACTCCGGTTCTATGGTGGTGGATTCGGGAGAGACTATGGCGCAAGCGGAGACACGCAGCAGTTCCGCCGAAGCCAGAATGGTGCGCAGGGCGGTGCCGGTCGCCGGACCTCCGGGATACTCCGCGCTGATGCTGTGCAACGTACGCAGGGCATTCAGGTCGGTGGAGTGCTGCAGATCATTGATCGAAGCGCCGCGAACCAGATTTGGGGTCTCGTCTCGCGAACCGCCATCGGCGTTGACAATTACTGCGCGTTCCCGGGGGAAATACTTCAGCAGTCCGGCGCGGATGGTTTGCACCACATGGCCGACGGTGGCGGCGTTGTTGTAGGTAGGTACTCCTACAAGAACATCGGCCTCGCCGACATCGATCAGCTGGCGAAGAAACTCATCCGTAAGAATGCTTTCCTCGGCCAAATCGTGCCTCCGCTAGAATTCCTGCCTGCCAATCTCTAGCTCAGATCTTGCGCAGACGGAACCAATAAAACTGGTATGGGCCCAGGGTCAGAAGATAAGGCAATTCCCCGACCCGGGGAAAAATGTTTCGGCCAAACATCTCGATCAGGATATTTCCTTTGAACTGGCGCAGATCGAGTTCCACCGCCTGGGCCGTGCTGGAAAGATTGTTCACCACCAGGATGGACTCTTTGTCCAATTGTCGCACGTAAGCCAAAATCCGATGATTCGCGGGATAGAGAAATTCGATCGAGCCGCGGCCAAACACGGGTGTGGACTTGCGCACCTTGATGATGCGCTTCATCCAGGAGAGGAGCGAGTGGTCAAAACGCTTCTGGGACTGGACATTCACCGCCTGGAAGCCGTACACCGGGTTGAGCATGAGGGGTGAATAAAGGCTTTCCGGATCGGCGGATGAGAAGCCGCCGTTCCAGCCACCCTCCCATTGCATGGGAGTGCGCACTCCATTGCGATCGCCCAGATAGATGTTGTCACCCATGCCGATTTCGTCGCCGTAATAAATGATGGGAGTGCCGGGCAGCGACAGCAGCAGTCCGTTCATCAGTTCGATGCGCCGGCGATCGTTGTCCAGCAGGGGCGCGAGCCGGCGGCGGATGCCGACGTTGAGGCGCATGTGTTTGTCGCGAGCGTACTGGTCGTACATGTAGTCGCGCTCCACGTCGGTGACCATCTCCAGGGTCAGTTCGTCGTGATTGCGCAGAAACAGGCACCACTGGCAGGGCCCAGGAATCTGGGGAGTCTGCTTGAGAATTTCAGTAATGGGCTTGCGGTCTTCCAGCTTCAAACCCATGAACATTCTGGGCATCAGCGGAAAATGAAACGCCATGTGAAACTCGTCGCCCTGGCCGAAATAGGCGCACAAATCGGCCGGCCACTGGTTGGCCTCGGCCAGCAGCATCTTGCCGGGGTAGTGCTGGTCCAGTTTGGCGCGCAATTCTCTCAGGACAGCGTGGGTTTCGGGCAGGTTCTCGCATGACGTGCCTTCGCGCTCGACCAGGTAGGGGACCGCATCCAGGCGAAAGCCATCCACTCCCATCTCCACCCAGAACTTCACCACGTCCCACATTTCCTCACGGACTGCCGGATTGTCGTAGTTGAGATCAGGCTGATGACTGAAGAAGCGGTGCCAGTAATATTCCTTCGAAACCGGGTCCCAGGCCCAGTTGGAGAGTTCCGTGTCCACGAAGATGATGCGAACACCCTGATATTTGGTGTCGGTGTCACTCCATACGTACCAATCCCGCTTGGGATTGTCGCGCGACTTGCGCGACTCCTGAAACCAGGGGTGTTGATCAGAGGTATGGTTCAAGACCAGCTCGACGATAACGCGGATCCCGCGCTCGTGGGCGGCCTGGAGAAAAGCCTTGAAATCTTCCAGGTTGCCGTAGCTGGAGTGGACCGACCGGTATTCCGCGATGTCGTAACCGTCGTCGCGCAAGGGCGAAGGAAAGAACGGCATCAGCCAGATGGCATTGACGCCCAATTCCTGCAGGTAGTCGAGCTTTTGCGCCAGGCCGCGGAAATCTCCGATGCCGTCCGCGTTGGTATCGTAAAACGTGCGCACGTGGACCTGGTAGATGACGGCGTCCTTGTACCAGAGATGGTCCTGCGACATGGGCAAGGCGTTTCTCTCCCGCACTTCACTGCTGGTTATGAAAAATAATCGATGCCGTTTTCCGTGCGCACACGCCGCCGGATGCAAAAGATGTGAGCGGGCAGGCGCTGGGGATTGAGCTCGACATAGTTTCGCGGACCGCGCCAGACATATTTGGCATCGGTCAGCAGATCGTGCATTTGATAGGGCTGGCGCGCATCAAGGTGGAACAGGTCCAGCGGTAAATCGACCATCCCGGCCTGGGTGTGATAAGGGTCCAGGTTCACGACCACGACAATGATGTTCAACAGGTCGTCATTCACCTTGCTGTAGGCGATGATCTGCTGGTTGTCCACAGGATGAAAGCGCAGGCTCAAGTCGGCATGCAATGCCGGATTTTCGCGCCGAATCTGGTTCACCTTGGTAATCAATCCCGCCAGGCTTGCGGGACTGTCCAGGTCCCAGTTGCGAATCTGATACTTCTCCGAGTCGAGATACTCCTCGCTGCCTGGGCGCACAGGGCGGTTTTCGCAGAGCTCGAAGGCGGGCCCGTAAATTCCATAGTTGGCGCCGAGAGTAGCAGCCAGAGCCAGACGGATGATAAACGCAGGGCGTCCACCCAGTTGCAGAAATTCAGTAAGGATGTCGGGAGTGTTGGGCCACAGATTGGGGCGAAAATACTCGCGCACATCCGTTTGTGTGAGTTCGGTAAAGTATTCCGTAAGCTCCTGCCTGGCATTGCGCCAGGAGAAATAAGTATAGGACTGAGTGAATCCGAGCTTGGCGAGTTCGTACATCACCTTGGGGCGAGTGAAAGCTTCCGCGAGAAACAGGACGTCGGGATGGCGATTCTTGATGTCGCTGATCATCCATTCCCAAAAATCGAAGGGCTTGGTGTGCGGATTATCAACGCGGAAGATGCGCACACCCTGCCCGATCCAGTAGAGCACGACGCTCTCTAATTCTTCCCAGAGCTCCTGACTCTTGTCAGTTTCAAAATCGAAAGGATAGATATCCTGATACTTCTTGGGTGGATTTTCGGCATACTGCACCGTGCCGTCGGGACGCATGCGGAACCATTCCTGATGTGCGGCCGCGTAGGGATGGTCGGGCGCGCACTGATAGGCCAGATCGAGCGCCACTTCCAGCCCCAGCTGCTTTGCCCGGGCCATGAGTCGCTTGAAATCTTCCAGCGTTCCCAACTGCGCAGCGATGGCTTTGTGACCACCTTCTTTGGCGCCGATAGCCCAAGGACTGCCGACGTCTTCGGGCAAGGCCTGCTCGGCGTTGTTTTTCCCTTTGCGATTCACGCGACCAATGGGATGAATGGGAGGAAGATAGAAAACGTCAAAACCCATTCCAGCCACGTAGTCCAGCCTCTTCATGCAGTCCCGGAAAGTTCCGTGACCGCCGGGTTGAGAGGAGGATGAACGCGGGAACATCTCATACCAGGCACTGAAACGGGCCTGGCCGCGATCGACGATGACCGCCAGTTCCCTGCTATAGGTGGTAGCGCGACGGCGGTCGGCATGCCGGAGCATCAGAGCCTTCAACTCCGAACTCGACGATTGCTCTACGGCCCTGGGAATGTCCGATGCCGCCAACCTGCGTATCTCGTTGGCCCAGGCGACAAGCGAGGCTTTGTCCTTTCCAGTGGCCCGGGTTGTGGCGGCTTCGATCAGCCGAACCCCAACCTGGATGTCCACGGAGATGTCCTGAGCGGCTTCAAATTTTTTTGCCAGGTCGCGGCTCCAGGACTGAAAGGGGTCGGCCCAGGCCTGCAGGGTGTAAAGATGCCGCCCCTGAGTCGCAACACGGAACTCTCCCCGCCAAAGATCGTTGGGCTGCGGCTCCATGGGGACTTCGTCCCACCCTGTCTGCGACTCGGGCTTGCGGAGCAGGACGGCGTGCAGAATATCGTGGCCGTCGGCAAAGATGTCGGCAGTTACCTGCACGCGATCACCAACTATGCGCTTGATGGGGAAACGGCCGCAATCAATTTGCGGCTGGACATTCTCGATGATGACTCTGCGGGAGAAGGCCGGCTTGATGGTGCTGTTTCCTACTCCCGTCATTCGTGGTACCGACCTCCTGCTTTAGAGTTGTAGCCGCCATTCGTTAAAGACAGGCGAGGTGCATTCAGAACCCGTCGGAGTGAGAAAATAGCGATTATTCGGCGCGTTTTTTAAATTTATCATATGCCATGGCTGGCCGGGCGCAGCTCTCGACGCTCAATTGGACAGGTGAGCCAGATGAGACAACGGCATCTGCATGAGCCCTGCAGCGCGCATTTGCCCCGGCGTCAATGCACAAAAATGGCAGCTTCAAATCCCGCCAGGGAAAACTGCGAGACCGGGCCGGCGTGCTCGACTGGGCGGGAACCACTTCCGCCGCCGTAAGCCGCGTCGCCGGTGCGCAACGCCATCCGCCAGGGGCCTTCCCCCACTACAACTGGAATGCTTTGCTCTTTAGAGGAGAAATTGCACATCAGCAAGGCCCGGCTGCCTGCCGGGTCCGACCGCTTCATGACCAGCCATTTTGCCTGCTCATCGAACTGGATTTCGGTGAGATCCTTGCGGCCGTTGCTAAGGCTAGGATGCTGCTTTCGCAGGGAAATCAGATCGCGGTAAAGGCGCAGAATTTCGGCGTGAGGCAAAATCGCGGTCTTCGACCAGTCAAGTTTACAGCGCTCGAAAGTGCTGGGGGCTTGCGGATCGGAGAAATCGCTCTCGGAGTAGTGCGTTCCGAGTTCTTTCTTGCGTCCTTCCGTTACCGCAGCTGCCAGATCGCGGTCGTCGAAGCTGGTGAAGTAAAGGAAAGGCGCCGTCTCTCCGTATTCCTCTCCCATGAAGAGCAGAGGCAAAAAAGGTGAGCACAGTGTGAGCACCCCCGCCAGTTTCTGTTGTCCCGCGGGGACCAGGGTTGAAAGCCGCTTTCCCCGGCTGGTGTTGGCAATCTGATCGTGGTTCTGAATGAAGGCTACAAACTGCTCGCCCGGCCGGTCCTTCGAGGAGCTGCCGAAGTGGCGGCCGCGATAGCGTGAATATTTCCAGTCGAAGACAAAACCGTCGGTGATGGATTTCGAAAGATCGGCGATGGCGCCGAAGTCCATGAGAAACCCTTGCCTCTGGCCGGTCAGGAAGGCGTAGAGGGCGTGGTGAAAATCGTCGTGCCATTGCGCGTCGATGGCATAGCCTCCCGCGGCACGGGGATTGATAATGCGAACATCCTCAAGATCGCTCTCGGCAATCAGCCAGGCCTGGCGCCGCAGGCGCCGCGCCTGGATGTGGAAGGCTTCCGATAACTCGTCGAGAACATGACGAGCACCGAAATCGTAAATACCGTGGATGGCGTCGAGGCGAAGCGCGTCAATGTGATATTCGGTAAGCCAGTACAAAGCGTTGTCGATGAAAAAGCGGCGGACGCCGTCGCTCTCCGGTCTGTCAAAGTTGATTGCCTTTCCCCAGGGCGTGTGATAAGCGTCGGTGAAGCACGGAGCAAACTCGGGAAGATAGTTCCCTTCAGGGCCGAGGTGGTTGTAAACCACGTCCAGCACCACAGCCAAGCCGTGCTGGTGGCAGGCATCCACAAGTTTTTTCAAGCCGATGGGACCGCCGTAGGAAGACTGGGGTGCGTAGAGAGTGGCCCCGTCGTATCCCCAGTTCCGGTTTCCGGGAACCTCCGCTACCGGCATGATTTCGAGGGCAGTTATGCCGAGATCGCGAAGGTAGGGTAGCCGCGGAATGACGCTCTCAAAACTGCCTTCGCGAGTAAATGTTCCTGTGTGGAATTCGTAGATGATCAGGTCGTGCAGAGGGATTCCCGACCAACCCTGATCGGACCAGCGAAACGACGCGGGGTTTACGACGCGGGAGGGGCCGTGTACACCGCGCGGTTGCCAGCGTGAAACCGGGTCAGGACGCTCGCGCCCACCGTCGAGCACGTAGAAATAGTCTATTCCTTCGAGGACCTGCGGAACCTCTGCCACGAACTCCGAGTCACGAGCGCGGACCATGGGAATGGTGCGCGCAGGCGCGCCCGAGTTGTCTCCCAGGATGCGCAGCGACAGGTTCGTCAGGTTGGGGGCCCAGACCCTGAACTCCACATGGTCGTGTCCGCGAACCGATGCGCCGAACCGAAGTTCCCAGCCTGGCTCGGTCGAACTATTGGACATCCGCGGGAGCCTCCACTTTGCTCTGAACATTTACCAGCATGGCAATCGGCAGGTGCGCAAAGGCTTCGGCAACTGGCAGGGCGAAGTCTTCATCTCGCGGAGCCGAGGCCACTATCTTTCCGGTAAACACGTCACGATACGGGACGGCTGGAATCTGTTTGCGCAGGACAACTTCCGTGTCTCCCCAGGTTCCGGCCCCCACGGGGAGGCGGACGTCCGCCGCAAGTTGAGCGAAGAAGCGTCCGGCCAGCACCAGGACTGTGGCCCCACGAAAGGAGCGCGCGAAGGCGACTACGTGTTTGTTTTTTTCGCCAGCGGCGCGCAAGGGAATGTAGCTTCCATGGGCAAACAATGCGCGATGTTCCCGGCGAAAGCGCAGCGCGCAGCGGGTTACATAGAGTTTCAGACTGCCGTCCGCAGGGTCGGCAAGCAGCCGATCGAGAAGGAGAGCGGGATCCTCGCTCTCGGCGGCATGAAGTTGTGCCAGCAGAGCCTGCAGCCGCGCATAATCCACCGCGCGACGATTGTCAGGATCGGCGAGGCTGAAGTTCCACACTTCTGTTCCCTGGTACATATCCGGGAGACCTGGAGCTGTAATCTTCAGCAGAGTCTGCGAGAGCGCATTGAACATTCCGGCCTTCGCGATCTTTGCCTGTAAAGGAGCGAACTGCTGGAGAAACAGATTGCCGGCGGAGTTGTCCAGGATGGCATCCAGGAAGCTGTGAGCGGCAGCTTCGTACTCAGTATTCGGGCTGATCCAACTGGTGTTGACCTTGGCCTCGCGCAGGGCCTTCTCCATGTAGGTGTGGATCCTGCCGACAAAGTCCGCGTGCACCGCGCCATCCATTGGCGTCAGGGGCCAGGCACCCAGCAGAGTCTGGTAAAGAAAGTATTCCTCGTTGGCGCTGGGCACGTTCTCGCCAGCCACCTGCATTTTCTTTTGCTCATTCAGCCGCTGCCAGGCGCGGATGGCGCGGTACCACTCCGCCGGAATTTCCGAAAGCACGTTGATTCGCGCGCGCACGTCTTCGCTGCGCTTGGTATCGTGGGTGGAACTGGCCAGCATGGCATTCCGCCATAACTGGCGGCGGGCCAGGTTCTTGCCATGGAAGTGGCCAAGAGCCACTCCGAACCTATCCGGCGACCCGCCCACTTCGTTAAGCGACAGCAACGGGCAATAGCGATAGAACGCCGTGTCCTCCAGGCCCTTGGCCATCACCGGCCCAGTGAGCTGTTGGAAGCGCATCACAAACATGCGGCGTTCAGCGCGGTCGGCCTCGCTGATGCTGTCGGGATCCTTGAGCAACAGCAAGTCCTGGATGAAATCGAAAACCGATCCGCTGGTGGCCGGGTTACGGCGCTTCGCGGTCTTGATGGCGGCCCGGATGTAACGTTCGTCCTGTTCGTCAGGATGCTCGGTGTCAGCCCGAATATAAGTCCGATACACGGGAAAACAGGCGATCACTTCGCGCAGAGCATCGCGCAGACTTTCCAGAGTGAAGTCGCGGGAGCGGCGATGCTGCTCGGAAATGCGGTCCAGGCGGCGGGCAAGCACATTGAGTTCGCTGGACATCGAAACCTGCATGACCAGCCGCTTGCTCTCGTAAATCAGGTCCGAATAACTCTGCGACCACCCGGTAAACTTCCGGTACAGCCGCTGGAAAGAACGTCCCTTGGAAGCATCCACGAACAGTCCGTTGAGCAGGTTGAGGAAGCCATAGCCGGTGGTGCCCTCGATGGCCCATCCCGGACGCAGCTCTTCATCACCCACCAGGATCTTTTCCGCGGCCAGATAAAGGCGCCGCCGGACGCCATTGTCTGATTGATTGACCGCCTCGCCGGGCAGTGGGGCCTGAGTCTGCAGGTCCTCGAAATAGCGCAGAGGATCGAACAAACCGTCGGGATGATCGATGCGGATACCCGACACCAGCGATTTCCGGATAAGGTCGAAGGGGATGCGATGAACGATGCCGAATACCTCCGGGTTCTCCACTCGGATCGCAGCCAAGTCGTTGATGTCGAAAAACCGGCGGTAGTTAATTTCGTCGGAGGCGACCCGCCAGAAACTCAAGCGATAAGCCTGGTCGTCCAAAATCTTCTCCAGCGCGTCAAAGCTGTGCGGGTGGCCTTTGCTGCCATTGATGATGATCAGTACTTCCTTCAGGCAGGCACGCACCACATCGCTATCCTCCACCAAAGCTGCCAGGCGGCGGCGGATAACTTCTTTCTCGCGCTGGCGCTCCCGGACCCTGGCCAGGTCCATGTCCTCCCGCCGGGGGAGATGGGAGATGGCTGTGATAATGCTCTCCAACTCCAGCACGTGACCATCGCGGTCGGTCAGTCTTTCTTTAGCCTTCACCAGCATTCGTTCCAACAACGGGGTCCAGGAACGAGGGGCCAGAGGAAAGTGAATGCCCAGCGAATCCAGGACAAACCCACCCCCGTCGTACAGAGCCCGAATAGATTGATCTTCGAGCACCAGGCCAAACTGGTCGGGCAGAAAAGGTAGAAGGACTTTGTTGGCCAGCTCTGATTTGGGAGGGTTCCAATCAATATCGAAGTAGCGGGAATAGTCCGAACTGGGCCCGTTCTCCAGCACATCCCACCACCACAAGTTCGAGGAATGTGTGATGCACATGTGGTTGGGCACGACATCCGCGATCAGCCCCATGCCGCGTTGCTGCAAGCGCTCAGCGAACTCGGTGAATTGTTCCTCGGAACCGATTTCAGGATTGAAGCGGGTGTGGTCGGTGACGTCGTAGCCGTGCATGCTGCCGGGATGGGCCATCAGGAATGGGGAGGTGTAGCAGTCTGTGATTCCCAGGTCGTGCAGATACGAAACTACAGCGGCGGCCTGGGTAAATGTAAAGCGCAGATTGAGCTGAAGACGATAAGTTGAACAGGGGACATAAGCCGGTTCTAATGAGGATCTGCGGTTCACTCAATCGCCTCGGTCGTAATCTGAGACTGCAATGGAATACGGATGAGGTTGCCGCCGGCAACCTCGGACGGGCGCGGCACTGCAATGTTGATTGCGCTGAAAGCGGGTCGCTCTGACCGCCTGATGCACACCCGAATGAAGTATAACCAGATAGCGTCGGCCGTGTGGAACCTGAATTCAACATGCGGCATCAAATTTGCGAGTCTTACTGATAATCTATGTTGACCGGCAATAAATAGCTGTTCCGAAGATGCAGGAGCAATCGCAGCGGTTGTTCGTGGCAGGTTCAGCAAAGAGATCGAGGAAAATCCACTAGATTGCCCTACTCGCCCCTCGTCGCGCGCGTACTGAGGCGACAATCCGGGAGACTTGATGGAACGGTACGTATGCATTCATGCGCATTTCTACCAGCCGCCGCGGGAAAATGCGTGGCTGGAGGCGGTGGAATACCAGGATTCCGCTTATCCCTACCATGACTGGAACGAGCGGGTCACGGCGGAATGCTATGCCCCGAACAGCGCTTCGCGCATTCTGGATGGCGATGGCCGTATTCTGCAGATCGTCAACAACTATTCGAAAATCAGTTTCAACTTCGGTCCCACCCTGCTTTCATGGATGGAGGAGAAGAGCCCTGCCGTATACGAAGCGATCCTGACCGCTGACCGCGAGAGCCAGCGGCTCTTCTCCGGCCATGGCTCAGCCGTGGCCCAGGCCTACAATCACATGATCCTTCCCTTGGCGACGCGCCAGGACAAATACACTCAGATTCTTTGGGGCAGTCGCGATTTTGAAAAGCGATTCGGGCGCCGTCCCGAGGGTATGTGGCTACCGGAAACGGCGGTGGACCTGCAAACCCTGGACGTCCTCACCGAGTTAGGCATCAAGTTCACCATTCTATCCCCGTACCAGGCGGGACGGGTGAGGCCGCTGGGCGGACGGGCGTGGCGCAAGGTGGACGGAGGCAGAGTTGATCCCTCGATGGCTTACGCGGTGCGCCTGCCTTCGGGACGAGCGATCAGTGTGTTTTTCTACGATGGCCCTATTTCTCGCGCTATTGCCTTCGAGGACCTCCTGGCGGACGGCAAGCGATTTTCCGACCGGCTGCTGGGCGCATTTTCCGATGCGCGGACCTGGCCTCAACTGATTCACATCGCCACCGACGGCGAGACTTACGGGCATCACAGAGCCTACGGGGACATGGCCCTGGCTTTCGCCTTGCACAATATTGAAACCAGCCAGCAGGCGCGCCTGACCAATTATGCGGAATATCTGGAAAAACATCCGCCCACGCAGGAGGCCAAGATCATCGGAAACACCTCCTGGAGCTGCGCTCACGGGGTTGAACGTTGGCGCAGCGATTGTGGTTGCAACTCTGGGGGACATGCCGGATGGAGCCAGCCGTGGAGAGCGCCCTTGCGGCAAGCCTTCGACTGGCTGCGCGATACGGCTGCCCCACGTTACGAGGCCGAAGCGAAAAAGCTCTTCGAAAACCCGTGGCAAACCCGGGATGGGTATATCGACGTAATTCTCGACCGCTCACGCGAGAACATCATTCGCTTCATGACGGCGCAGGCCAAGCGAGAGCTTTTGCAGGCTGAAACCGTGACCGGACTGAAGCTGCTTGAGCTGCAACGCTATCTGATGCTGATGTACACCAGCTGTGGTTGGTTCTTTGACGACCTATCTGGAATTGAAACGGTGCAGGTGATTCAGTATGCCGGACGCGCCCTGCAACTGGCCGGACAATTATTCTCCGACGACGGTCTGGCCGCACCGTTTCTCGAACTGCTGGCGCAGGCGCGCAGCAACCTTCCCGAACAGGGCGATGGCAGGTCCATTTACGAGCGTTACGTCCAGCCCGCGATGGTTGACCTGGAGAAGGTGGGGGCCCACTACGCCGTCAGCTCACTGTTCGAGGAGTACGGGCAAAACACTCACATCTATTGCTACGACGTCGAAAAGATGGATTACCGTACCTCGCGACAGGGAAAAGTGCGAGTAGTGCTGGGGCAGGCCAGTATTACATCGGAAATCACGTGGGATTCGGACCAGGTCACTTTTGGGGTATTGCATCTCGCGGACCACAGCGTCATTGGAGGAGTGCGGCAGTTTAAGGGCGAGGAAGCGTACCGCATTCTCGACCAGGAACTCGACCAGTCGTTAGTGAGCGGCGACCTGGCGGAGCTGGTACGCCTGATCGACAAGAACTTCAATTCCGGCACCTACACTCTGCGACTGCTTTTCCGCGACGAACAACGAAAAATACTCGGCATCATTCTGGAGGAAGCGACCAACGAGGCCCGTGCCATGTATCGCAATTTTAACGACGAGCATGCGCACCTGATCCGCTTCGTGACCGACCTGGGAGTGCCTCTTCCCAGGCGCTTCGCACTGGCAGTGGACTTCACGCTGAATTCAGACCTGCTCGACGCCTTCTCGGCGGAAGAAGTAGACCTGGTCAAATCCAAGGCAATCCTGGAGGAGATACGGCGCACCGGCGTCACACCCGACGCAGTAACTTTGGAATTTGCGTTGCGCCGCACCATTGAACGCCTGTTCACCCGCTTTGTTGCCGACCCCATGGAACCTGGCCTGCTGCAACGATTGCAGGAAACCATTGCCCTGGTCATCACTTTGCCATTCCAGGTCCGCCTTTGGGAGGCTCAGAACACGTACTACGCAATGATGCGAACGAGCGCCGGCGATGTTCGGGAGCGCGCCGAACGAGGCGACGCCGAGGCACAGGCCTGGCTGGATGGCTTCGTCAAACTGGGTGACGCGCTAAAAGTGAAAGTGCAGATTAACGCGGCGGTGGGCGTGGCTTAGCAGTCATCTTGAGCGGAGCGACTGCTCCGCCGCGCAAAACGGCCGCTCCGTGGAAAGACCGCTACGGAACAGTGCGTTTCAAAGTGAAGCTTTGGAGTTGCAATAGGGGTCCTTCGACTTCACCGGCCTGTTCGCAAGCGAACAGGCCGGCTCCGCTCAGGATGACACGGTGGATTCTGCTGAACTCTGCGCCGTCCTTCCTGCGCTCGAATCTAGATTCCCGCGTCCTGGCGGGCACGCTGGATGTCTTTTATGTCGCCCATCGCGATAAGGATGAGCTGGCGCTCCACAACCGACTGGTCGGGCGGGTTCACCTGCAGATCCAAAGAGCCTTCCGTCGTGGGACGCTTCACTCCGAGAACAAGAAGGTTGTAACGACCCTTGAGATTCAGGTCATGCAGAGAACTGCCTGCCCATGGCGAGGTGGCTTTGACCTCGATTTCCTCAACCCGTACGGTCCTGCCTTGCTCCTTGAGCATGGTATCGAGAAACGCTACTACGTGGGGTCGGATCAGTTCACTGGCCAGCCGCATCCCTCCGATCTGACTGGGGGAAACGGTGGAATTCGCTCCGGCGCGCAGCATGCGTTCGGCAAACTTACGCTCGGCGGAGCGCGCCACGATGCGCATCTTGGGAAAGCGCTGGCGCACGATGACCGTCACGACCAGATTGTCTTTGTCGAGAGGCAGGGCGATGATGATGCCGCTGGCACGACTCAGGCCCGCCTTTTCCAGAATGTCTTCCTCGGTAGCGTCGCCCACTACGTAGAGCATGTCCTGCAGGTTGCCGGGGTGCAACTCCTTCAACTTGCGGATATTTTCTTCGGAGATATCCACCACGACGTGAGGAGTGTTGGTTTTCTGCAGCTCCGCTACCGCGTGCCGTCCGGTGTCTCCCAGGCCGCAGACAATGTGGTGGCCAGTCAGCTGGTCTATGTGATGCTGCATTCTGCGCCTCCAGAAGGGCTTCTTGAATTCCATCTCCACCATGAAGGCGGCCACGATCGAAAAAACATAGACTGTGATCGCGACCCCAAAGAGCACAATGCCGATGTTGAACACTCGCAATACGGGGTTGTGGCTGGTATCAACAATTTCTCCGTAGCCCACACCTGCCAGGGTAATGACCGCCATGTACAGGGCCTGGAGGAAGTTGACGGAGGGGCCGCCGAGCACGCGATATCCTGTGGTGCTGATCACGATCAGGATCAGCAACAGACCGAGCGCGAGCAGGAGACGTTTGCGGAGGACCATCGCTTTATCGCCGCCATTCGTCGATCAGATTCGCCACCAGGCCGCTCCATCCCGTCTGATGGCTGGCTCCCAGACCCATTCCACTATCGCCATGGTAGTACTCGTTGAAGAGCAGGCACTGGTTCCAGTAAGGATCTTCCTGAAACTTGCGATAGAAACCGAAACAGGGGCGCTTGCCGTCGGCTCCGCGTTTGAAGATCGAGATCATGCGGTTGGCCGCTTCACGCGCGATGTCGTGGGGTGTGACGGTCTGGTTCCTGCTGTCCGCGGTCGGTAACGAGAATTGGGCGCCGACCGCGTCGCCGAAACGCAGGAAGGAGTGGATCAGCAAGTAAGAGGTTGGAAACCAGACGGGGCCGCGCCAGTTAGAATTTCCTCCCTTGAGCTTGACGGCTGCCTCTCCCGGTTCGTAACCCATGGAGCGATCGCCGAACTGGAAGGGATGCTGCTCATGATATTTGGACAGGCTGCGGAGGCCGTAAGGTGAAAGAAACTCGTCGGGGTCCCAGATACGCTGCAGGAGGCGCTTGAACTGGTTGGGATCGGCAATCGAGAGCACGTAGCGTTTCTTGCCGTCGCCCACGGTGTAACAGGCATCTCCCACCAGGTCGGGACGGTTCTGGATGAACCACTCCACGTCGCGCAAAAAGCCGGGGTGAGCTGCCAGCTCTTCGCTTTCCAGAACCTCAATGGCGTAAAGAGGAATCAATCCGACCAGCGAGCGCAATCGGAACTTGTGAAACTCGCCGTTGGAATAACGGAGCACGTCGTAGAAAAAACCCTCCTGCTCGTCCCACAATTGATAGTTGCGGCCGCCCATTTTCTTCATGGCCGCGCCGATGTAGATAAAGTGCTCGAAGAATTTGGTGGCAACACCTTCGTACACCCGGTTCTGATTGGCCAGCTCCAGAGCAATACGCATCAGGTAGAGACAGAAGAAACCCATCCAGCCGGTAGCGTCGGATTGTTCGAGGATAGCGCCGTTGGGAAATTTTTCCCCGCGATCGACGACGGCAATATTGTCCAGACCCAAAAACCCGCCTTCGAAAACGTTGTTGCCTTCGCTATCCACCCGGTTCACCCACCAGGCGAAATTCATCAGCAGCTTGTGCAGGCATCTTTCCAGAAAGACCGTGTCTCCCTTGCCGGTACGCTGTTTTTCACTCTGATAAACGCGCCAGCAAGCCCAGGCGTGCACGGGAGGATTAAGATCGGAAAATTCCCATTCATACGCCGGAATCTGGCCGTTGGGATGCTGGAACTGCTCGAACAGCAGCACCCACAGGTTTTCCTTGGCGAATTCGGGATCGACCAGGGCCAGCGTGATGCATTGAAACGCGAGGTCCCAAGCCGCGAACCAGGGGAATTCCCACTTGTCCGGCATAGAGAGAATGCGCATCGAGTTCAGATGGCGCCAGTGAATGTTGCGCATCTGCTTGCGTGATTCCGGCGGTGGAAACTTCGGGTTGTCGCCCTCCAGCCAACGGTTTACATCCCAGAGATAAATCTGTTTGCTCCAGAGCATACCGGCCAGGGCCTGGCGCTGGATCGCCTTCTCTTCCGCAGAGGCCGTCGGGGGATGAACCGAGGCATAGAATTCGTCGGCTTCGGTCTTGCGCCGGCGGACCACCTCGTCCACATCGTTGAGCGGGGCCGCCAGATTTTCCGGAGTCAGGCGCAGCCGCAAGATCATGGAGCCGCCACACGGAACTTTCTGCTGGTAGCGAATGCAGGACTTCGTGCCAGTCTGCCGCGGGTTCACACAGCCTTCATGATTGATGATGTGGCGGTGGAAGGCATCCTTAACGTAGGGCTTGCGATTGTCGGAGCAACCGTAGAGGCGGACCGCGTTGTTCTCGTTGTCCGTGAACAGCGCTTCCCCTCCCTCGGGGGCGTAAAGATAATGAGTGCCGAGCGAATAGGGAAATTGCAGGTTGTGCAGGCTGGTGGCGTTCGAGTCATCGGCGACGAGTGCGATTTGAGAGCCCGCGGCCTGCAGCCGGATGGAAGGTTCGGCGCCCGGCGGATCGGTCCAGGCCCAGGTGTTGCGGAACCAAAGATGGGGTATCAGGTGCAGTTCAGCGGCTTCAGGCCCGCGATTGATGGCCTCGATGCGCACGCAGATGTCTTCGGGTCCGGCTTTCGCATACTCGATGAAGACGTCAAAGTAGCGGTCGTCATCGAAAATTCCCGAGTCCAGCAATTCGTATTCGGGCGCACCCACCTGTCCCCAGCGGCGCCGGTTTTCTTCTAGCAATTTCTGATAAGGGAACTCGCGCTGGGGATACTTGTACAGCATCTTCATGTAGCTGTGCGTGGGCGTGTTGTCGAGGTAGAACCAGTATTCTTTTGCGTCCTCGCCGTGATTGCCCTCGTTGCCCGTAAGCCCGAACATGCGCTCTTTGAGAATGGGATCACGCCCATTCCACAGGGCGAGCGAGAAGACGAGCAGCTGATAGCGATCGCAGATGCCGGCAATTCCGTCTTCCCCCCAGCG
This sequence comes from Terriglobia bacterium, assembly GCA_963803605.1. GTDB lineage: Bacteria > Acidobacteriota > Terriglobia > Terriglobales > Acidobacteriaceae > JAIQFF01. The sequence continues at coordinate 181,589 of CAWDNG010000008.1, read as the reverse complement.
ATAGGCCTTGCTGCGCGCCATGTCGTGAGTAAGGAATTCCCAGGCGCAACCGTCGGGACTGTAGTCCTCACGCACGCTGCCCCAGGAACGTTCGCTGACGTAAGGTCCCCACTTGCGCCAGGGCGCGACCGGGTCAGCGTGTTTCTCGCGCAGGCGCTGATGCTCGGAGGTGTTGTTTTCCATGGTCGGAGTCGGCACCGCTATTTTCCCTGCCCGGCTTCGCGGCCAAGAGCGGCTCCCACTCTCTGGAGCTGTGCTGAGAAGGCAGGCGCGTTGTAGGCCGACGGGTTCTGCACCTGGGCGAAGAGCCCTGCAATCGCAACTTGCACATCGTTGTCGGGGGCGCCGTTCTGCTTGCAAACGTTATACAGCGAATCCAGAGACATGGTGGCTTGCTCGGCGGCGCGCTGTCCCTGCAGAGCGATGCTTGAGTCGGCAGCGATGCGGCGCATGACCTGGAGCGTGAACGCCTGGTCATAGGAGCGGCCATTCAGTTCGCTGGTCAGGGAGTGCACAAGGGCAGCGGCCCGTTCGGCCGATGCCGCGATTTGCTCACGGTCGCCGCTGAGCTGTCCCATCAGGCTGCTGAGAGTCGCCACCTCCGATTCCAATTTGCCCGCAGTGGCCGCGTCGGTCGCTGCTGCCGCGTAGCGGAAAACGACGAAGCGTGCGGAGTTCCATGCAGGGACGCCCGGTGTGCGTCCGGCGTAACCGGCTTCCTGGCGCCAGCTGTCTTTCGGAGCGGTGAGGCTGTGGTGGCAGGCAATGCAATCCAGTTCGGCATACTCCGGCCATGTCGAACCGCGCGCCCGCCGGGCCAAGCGCTGCAGGCTATCGCGCAGCTGCATGCCTTGACCCACGGCCCACTCTTTGGCGCCAAACCATGGGCTGCCTGCGGGTTCTTTCCAGTGGCGCGGCATGACTGCGCTGAAAAGATTAAGTTCGAACGTCAGGTCAGGATGTCCGGCTGCAATCATCTGGTGATCGACGAATTTTTCTGCTGTGCCCAGATGACAATGCAAGCAGGTATGACTGCGGACAGCTACATCGCGCAGGTCGATCATGCCGAGCTTCGCTTTTTGCTCGGACGATTGATTCTCCCAATCTTTGACTGTGTGCGGCCCCAGCCAACCCGCAGCCGGACCGTGGCAACTCTCGCAACTTACGCCATCGTTCAGGTCGAAGGTCTGAGCGCGCTGCTCGGCCGGAACCGCAAGCGCATGGCAGGCCAGGCATTTCTCGCTCTGTTCTGGCGGCGACTTCAGATTCAGGATGCGCGCGATGCGGAGCGAGACATCGTTGGAAAGCACCTGGTAGGCGCGAGCGTGTTTGTCCTGTCCGGCCCAGATGCTGTATTCGTTTTGAGAAACGTGTGTGATCTGCTTGGGCTGAATGCTGCCGTGGCAACTGCTGGAAGCGCAACCCCCTGGGCCGTTGTATTTTCCGATCGAAGCAGTCTGGCTGGCAGCGTGGCTGGCGAGCGCGAAGCAGGTGAAAAGACATGCCGCTCGCCGAAGGTTGCTGCTGCCGACTGCAGCGAGAGTGGGCATTCCGACTTTCATTATTGGGCGATAGTGAGCAATATCCGAGATTAGTGATTTGGCTTTGCTTATACCCATTCCCTTCACTGAAATCAATTGACAGTGTGGTACGTGTGGAAACCTCGCGACACGCACGGAGTACGCGCTTGAGCATCTCCTGAGAGAACCTTTGCCGTTACGATGGCGGGGGAACGCGCGACGTTATGATGCAAGGTTAAGGGGATGCTCACAGCGTGTTTGACGAACTCAGAGTCATCCAGCACGAATTCGGCTACCTGCCCGCGGACCAACTGCGGCGACTGGCGGACAGGATCGATGTGCCGCTGAGCCAGATTCACGCCGTGGCCAGCTTCTACCCGCACTTTCAGTTGACTCCTCCGCCCCAGGTGGATGTGCGGGTCTGTGCCGATATGAGTTGTCACCTGTGTGGTGGCGTCGAAGTGAAAGCCGCGCTGGACCAGGCTTTTCGCGGTACTAGCCCTGAGACTGTAAGTATCCGCGATGTGTCCTGCCTGGGGCGCTGCGATCAAGCGCCGGCGATTTCAATCAATGATCGGATTTATTGCAACGTTCAGGGCGAGCGCACTGCCGCAGTCGTAAAGGACTTGCTTTCCGGCGGGGCCCTGCCTGAACCGCTGCGGGAACGTGGCCGGACGCCGGTGATTTCCGATCCTTACAAGGGTTCGTCGAATTATTCGGTAGTGCGGAAATTTGTGGAGACCCGCGACTGGACTGGCATTGTGGCCACCCTGAAGGCCAGCGGCCTGCGCGGCATGGGCGGCGCCGGTTTCCCTACCGGCAGCAAGTGGGAGATCGTGCGCAACGCTCCCGGGAAAGAAAAATACATTGTCTGCAATGCCGATGAAAGCGAACCTGGCACCATCAAGGACCGCTTCATCATGGAGAACGCGCCCTGGCTGGTGATTGAAGGCATGATCACGGCCGGCCTGGTCACGGGCGCGCGCCGCGGAATACTTTACATCCGGCACGAATACGAGAATCCGAAAGAAATCCTGCAGGAGGAGATTGAGCGTTGTTACTGCGAAGGCTTGTTGGGTGCGACGATCCTGGGTAGCGACCTTAGCTTCGATCTGGAAATCTTCGTCAGTCCGGGCGGGTACATCTGCGGCGAGGAGAGCGCGCTGCTCGAAGCCATCGAAGGCAAGCGGGCAGAGCCTCGCAACAAGCCTCCATTTCCAGGGACGACTGGTTTGTGGAACCAACCCACGGCGATCAACAACGTGGAAACGTTCGCTTTCGCGACCGTGATTCTGGTTCGCGGGGTGGAGTGGTTCAAGTCGCAAGGCAAGAACGGATCCGCCGGGATGAAGTTTGTCGGCATCAGCGGCGATGTGAACCGGCCTGGGGTTTTTGAAGTGCCGATGGGCACGAAATATTCAGAACTGATTCAGGAGTACGCGGGTGGTGTTCTCGACGGCCGCGCTTTGCTGGGTTTCGCGCCCTCGGGGCCTTCTTCCGGATATCTGCCCGCTTCCATGGCAGATCTTCCGCTGGACTGGAATGCGGTGGCGGCAGCCGGATCGATGGTGGGTTCCGGAGCCATCGTGGTTTGCGCCGAAGGCCGCTGCATGCTGGACATGGCGCTGAACGCGGTGCGCTTTTATCGCAATGAGTCTTGCGGGAAGTGCGTTCCCTGCCGGGTGGGCTCGCAAAAAATGGTCGAGATGCTTACCGGGTGGACCGAAGGCCGCGCTTCGAATTCGGACCTGCAAGTGCTGGACGAACTCTCCTTCGCCATGAAGTTGACGTCGATTTGCGGACTGGGGCAGATTGTTCCCGCGCCTATCCAATCCGTGCTGAAGCATTTTCCCCAGGTGGTGGAGGAGCACGTGAAGAACCGCCGCTGCCCGGCGGGCGTTTGCGTCCCAAAGCGAGGGACGGCATGAGTTCCAGGCCCGCGCCCGAAATTCAGCTGACCATCGACGGTAAGCCGGTTTCGGTCCCGGCCGGAACCACAATTTTCGACGCTGCCCGCATCAACGGCATAGCGATTCCCACACTTTGCCACCAGCAGAATGAAAATCCCGTGGGTGTGTGCCGGGTCTGCGTGGTCGATGTGGGACAGCGCGTGTATGCCGCGTCCTGCATTCGCCAGGCGGAAGCCGGCATGACGGTGAAGACGGCGACCGAGCAGGTGCAAGGTGCGCGACACACTCTGATCGAGTTGCTGATGTCGGACCACCCCGCGCCCTGCGCCCGGCAGTTGCACTCGGGCGATTGCGAACTGGAACATCTGGCCGCCGCTGCTGGGATCATCGAGCCTCGCTTCGCGCGCCGCACCACGCCGCGGGGAAAGGATGACTCCTCGGCGGTGATTGCGGTGGACCACGAATCCTGCATCCTGTGTGACCGATGCATTCGCGGCTGCGACGAGATCCGGCACAACTGGGTGCTGGCCCGCCGCGGCAAGGGATATCAGGCCGGCATCGCTTTCGATAACAATCTGCCGATGGGCGGGTCGTCGTGCGTTTCCTGCGGTGAGTGCATGGTGTCGTGTCCCACAGGGGCGCTTACTAACAAGCGGGTGATTGGAACGGAACTGGGGGGAGGCGACGTTCTCGACCCTGCCGAGCTTTTGCACCTGCCGATTTTTGAGAATGTTTCCGGCACATTTCTCGAGCTCAACCAGAAGGCGGTGGTCAAAAGACGTTTCCGTGCCGGCGAAATCATCTGTCGCGAAGGAGATTTTGGCTCTACAGCTTTCTATATTCTGGAGGGCAAGGCCGAGGTTTTTCTCTCCAGCCCGATTGCGCACGTGAAGACGCAGGGCAGCTGCAGCGGATTCTTCAGCCGCCTGAAGAGCATGCTGTCTCCGCGTGAAGAGGACAGGCGCAGCGAAGAATCCTACCGGCCGTTCATCCCCATCGATGCCTCTGTTGATTTGCCTTACGACAATCCCATCGCAGGACTGGGGCCGGGCGACCTGTTCGGCGAGATGACCTGCATGAGCTATTACCCGCGATCGGCCACAGTGCGGGCGAAGACCGATTGCGTGATGCTGGAGATGTTGCGCAACGTACTTGACATCCTGCAGCGCAACAAGACTTTCCGGGCGCAACTGGAGCGTAACTATCGTGTCCGCGCGCTGGATTCGCACCTGCGCAGCGTTCCGATTTTCGCACCTCTGACCAAGGACTTCGTCGATCACTTGCGCGACCGGGTTGAATTGCTGCGCTTCAGCCCGGGGCAGGTGATCTGCCGGCAGGGCGATGCCGCCGACAGCTTCTACCTGATCCGCATCGGCTTTGTGAAGGTTTCCGAAGAAAAACTCGGTGGCGAACTGGTGCTGGCCTACCTGGCGCGGGGCGGCTACTTCGGCGAGATCGCGCTGCTCACGGGCAGCCCGCGCACCGCCACCTGCACCGCGCTCGACCATGTCGAGGTGGTGCGTATCTCCGCCGAAGATTTTCAACTGATGCTCGACAAGTTTCCCGACGTACGGCACAGCCTGGAGGCCACGGCGCACGAACGACTGGCTGAGAACCAGAGCCGCACCATCCGGACCGAGAATGTTCCCGTGGACCAGTTTCTTGCCCAGGGACTGATGGAAGCGCAGAGCCTGCTGGTGCTCGATCTGGAACGCTGCACGCGCTGTGATCAGTGTGTGCGCGCCTGCGCCGACGCACATGACGGCGTGAGCCGGCTGGTGCGCGAAGGTTTGCGTTTCGACAAGTACCTGGTAGCGACTTCGTGCCGGCAGTGCCGCGATCCGCTATGCATGGTCGGTTGTCCCGTGGGCTCGATCCGAAGACGGAATACGCTGGAAGTCATTATTGAGGACTGGTGCATCGGTTGTGGGCTTTGTGCCACCAACTGCCCCTACGGGAATATCAATCTGCATCCCTTCCCGGTGGAGGTCGACGATCCGGCGCATCCCGGACGGCAGATCGCAAGCGTCAAGGTAAAGGCCACGTCGTGCGATTTGTGTCACGACCATGCCGAGCCCAGCTGCGTGTACGCCTGTCCGCATGATGCTGCGCACCGGGTGAATCCGCCGGAGTTTTTCGCACATGTTGTTCAACCGCAAAGCATAGCGATGAAGACAGGGAGCTGAGGCCGCGTGCGGATCGACGACACTCACCGCAAATGGTTTGTCGGAAGCGTCATCGGGCTGGCGGTGGCGACTGCGGTGTACGTGTTTTACAGCGTGCGTTCCGTGCAGGGGCCGCGGGGGGACAGTGCACTCGGCCTGACTTACGGCATCGTCGGATTCAGCTTCATGCTGTTTGCCGGACTGCTGGGGCTGCGCAAGAAGTTTCCCATCTGGCGCGTGGGACGGGCGCAGTCCTGGATGCGCGGCCATCTGTGGCTGGGGTTTCTCAGTTTTCCTCTTATTCTTTTCCATGGCGGCTTTCATTTTGGTGGGCCCCTGACCCGCGTCCTGATGTGGCTCTTTATTTTTGTGTTTGTCAGCGGAATTCTGGGGGCGGCGTTACAGCACTTCATTCCGCGCATCCACACCGCACAGCTTCCCATGGAGACAATCTACGAGCAGATTGGCCGGGTACGCGGCCAACTGGCGGAAGAGGCAGTGCGCCTGGTGGAGGAAGCCTGCTCCGCGCTGGAAGGGGAAGTTTCGCACGCCAGCGACCTGCAGCGGGCCGCATCCGCGAGTGCGGGGAAGATGGGGGGACTCACCGTGGCCTCTGGCCTGCAGGCGGATGAAGAGGTCAGTGCTCAACTTCAGCATTTTTTAAGAAGTGAGATGGAGCCTTATTTGAGCCGGGCCGGAGCGGGCGGATCGAGCCTGAGCAATGCTTCGCAGGCGCGGACCATGTTCCAGCAACTGCGCGTCCTGCTTCCCGAGAACCTGCATTCCAGCGTGGACGACCTGGAAAATATCTGCGAGGAAAAGCGCCAACTGGACCAGCAGAACAGGCTGCACAAGGTCCTGCACGGCTGGTTGCTGGTGCACATCCCGCTGTCTTATGCGCTGCTGCTTCTGGGGGCAGTTCATGCGCTGATGGCCCTGAAGTTCTGAGACTAGGCGATGCTGCGACGGTCACGAACCACCAAAAAACTCGCCAAGCGTATTGACCTGCAATATTTCACGCGGCCGCACGCCTTTCGGCGCTGGCGCTTCTGGCTGTCCGTGGCCGTGCCCGTCATCGCCCTGGGATGGCTGGTTGCGCAGCGGGCACAGGGCGGAGAGAAAGTTTATTCGAGCGGGCCGCTGTCCGCATCCCACGCTGTGTTCACACAACAGTGCAGTCTTTGCCACCTCGCTCGCGCGGCAAGTTTTAGCGCGCAGGTGAGCGACCAGGCTTGCCTTTCATGCCATGACGCACCCGCGCACCATGCCAACCAGACTTTCACGCCGCCGTGCAGCTCCTGCCACCTGGAGCACAAGGGATCGCGATTGCTGGCTGCAACTTCTGACTCCAGTTGCTCGCAGTGCCATGCCGATCTGCAGACGCGAGATGGCAAGCCGCACTACGCGACTTCCATTGCCGGGTTCAGCAAGGGCCATCCTGAGTTTTCTGCGCTGCGCTCGGGCAAAGCGGATTCGGGCAAAGTTAAATTCAATCACTACGTTCATTTGCAACCGCATCTCATGGGACCCCACGACATGCGTGTAGAGCTGAGTTGCGATGATTGCCACCGCACGAAGGGAAACGATGGATGGCCGTACGCAGCGACTCTTGATGCGTCCCAGGTTAGCGACGGCGTACCTCAGGGGCTGAAGCCCGCGTCTCTGGTGGGTCATGGCGGCACGGCTGAAGCCGTGCCCTTCCCAGCTATGCCCTTCCCACTACGACAGCGCTACATGACGCCAATCACGTTCTCTCAAAATTGCGCGGCGTGTCATACCTTGCAATTCGACAAGCGATTTGGCAATGAGCAGGTGCCGCATGAAAAGCCGGAAGTGGTGCACGCATTCCTCCTCAAAAGATTCGGCGAGTACATTGCCTCCCATCCCGGAGCGGTGCACGAGGTCAACCCTCCTGATCGCCAGATTCCAGAGCGGGTGCGCGTGCCACGGGTTGCGCGTAACCCGTCAGAATGGGTTCAGTTCCGCACCGACGATGCTGAATGGTTGCTGTGGAGCAAGACCTGCAAGCAGTGCCACAGCCTGAATCCTGGAGCAGGCCTGCTGCCCGTAGTGGCAAACTCCAATTTGACGGCTCGCTGGCTGCCTCACGCCCAGTTTGATCATCACGCCCACCGCATGATGACTTGCAACTCGTGCCATGCGAACACGTCGAACAGCCGCGAGACCTCCGACATACTGTTGCCCGGCGTTCAGGCTTGCCAGCAGTGCCATCGCCAGGACAAACCCAGGGAAGCTGCCGAGGGACGCTGCTTCGAGTGCCATCAGTACCACGACTGGACGAAGGCCAAACGCACGAAGGGACGGTTCACGATTCCGGAGTTGCGTGGCGTGGCCCGACTGGACACGCGATGACTCTGGTCCGATGTGCAGCAGGGTGGTGCCGATCCTTTAGACCCCCGCGGAGATAACCTGGCCTGCACTTCGGACGCGGCTCTTGTCCTCCGCCAGCCGGCAACGAAATTGAAGGTGCCGCAGACGCGTCATTTCGACCAGGGGCCGCCAAACGCCGTGCACGAGGTCGTGCTTGATCAGTTGATGCCAGAAACGATTCGAACGCTTGTACAAGTACGACATTGCCAGATATAGAGGCACCGCACTCCAGTCCTGCGGGCGGCGGCGCCAGATCGAGGAATGCGAGAAAAGCCGGTCGTAGATCCAGGCGTAGCCTTGCTCCAGCTCATCGGGAGTCATGTGTTTGGGCTGGAAAACGGCGTGGGCGGTGTCGTAGAGAGTCCAGTCGCGATGAAGGAGACGTTTCTCGGATTCCATTTGCCGGAACAGGGGCGTTGCCGGGTACGGCGTGAGGATGTGAAAGGTGGCGCACTCCAGCCTGTTTTCCTCCACCCATTCTGCGGTGCGCGCGAAGACGTCTTTCCGGTCGTGATCGAATCCGAGCACGAATGAACCGTTTACCTGAATTCCACAGTCATGCAACATTTTCACCCGGCGGGCATAGTCCGAGGTCTTGGGCGTCTTCTTGTGCGCCTCCGAGAGATTGTCGTCAGTCAGCGACTCGAAGCCGATAAAGACTCCCGTGCATCCGGCCAGCGCCATGTTGCGAATAAGCGAGGGATCGTCGGTTACGTCGATGGAGACGGCGGCGCTCCAAATCTTGTTGAGCGGGCGAAGCGCGCCGCAGAGCAAATGCAGGAAGTCCCGGCGCGATCCCAGGTTGTTGTCGATAAAAACGGCGTAAGGCTGCCGGTCAGCGGCGAACTCCGCCGCCACCTGTTTGGGATCACGGACGCGATACGGCATTCTCAAACCATCGGTGGCCAGATAGCAAAAGCCGCACCGGTTATGGCATCCACGGGTAGCGATCAGGCTGGTGGTAGTGAGGAAACTATGACGCGGAAGGATGGACCGGCGGGGCGGCGGGGCTTCCGAATAATCGCTTTCGTAGCTCGCACTATAGCGGGGCTGCAATCTGTCGGCTTCAACGTCGTGCAAGATTTGCGGCCAGAGTTGGACACCATCTCCTAAGGCCAGCGCATCGGCATGCGGCGCACATTCCTCCGGACACGAGAGAACGTGCAGTCCTCCAAGAATCACTTGCGAGCCGCGCTGGCGATACCAGTCGGCCAGTTCGAAGGCACGCCGCGCAAAGGTCAGATGCACGGTGATTCCAACTACTTCGGGCATGGGGCTAAAGGGCGGACGCCCGTCCAACAAGTTCTCGTCCCAGTACTCAACCCGCCAGTGGCCGGGCGTGGTAGCGGCAAAGCTGCTCAATGCCAGCGATGGGGTCAGCACATGCTTGCCGAAACTGGCGTTCGCATCTTTCGGATAGAAAGGGTTGACGAGTAATGCGTAGCGCGATTCGATCGGGGCGCCCGAATCCAGGCTGTCGAGGCGCGGAGCATTGATCATCTCCGGCGGAATCCAGTGTCTCCGAGGGGGCCGCAGAAATGGCTCGCCGGGCGCGATCATCCGCCAACCTTGTACCCTGAGACCAGCGCTCGTCAATAACAGTTAAGGCACGGTTGGCATTGAACCGGAAGCAGACGAGGCTCGGCTCCGATGTCCGGGTCGCGCGAACCGGGCGGATCATCGGTTACCGTAAACACCTTTCCATCTTTCAAATACATGCGTTCCATCTCCTGACGGTTGAAGGGACGCGCGCCCCGGCGTCCAAATACCGCGAGCTGGTTGCCGCTTTCATCGACGGCGCGGTCGCGATCAATCCCCTTGGAGATAGCTAAGGCCGGACCGCGGGTGCGATAGCTGGCGATGAGCTTGGGCGTGGGACGCGGACTGAATCCACTGAACGCTGGATTATCGACCGGCGAGAACAGTTGCACGACCTTCAATCCGCTGGCCCCGTCAGCGACATAAGCGAACAGGCTTGAACTCACCATGCCAAGCTTCACGTCGTTGGTGTCGTTGAGGGAGCCGCCAGCGTTGAAGATTTCATTCAGACGCGGTTGCGCGGGACGCTCCACATTCACGATTGCCATGCCCTGTTTTCCCGCAGCCACATAGGCGTAGGTGCGAGCGACGTAGAGGTTGCGTGCATCTTCGAGCGGAATCAACGCGCCTGGCACCGGCTTGGGTTGGGCAAGATCGGTGACGTCCAATACTTTCAGTCCCCGGCGGTCAACCACAAACGCGTAACGGAACTGGATAGCAAGGCCGCGCGGCTCCAACAGAAAAGGCTCGCCGATTTCCGCCACAATCCTGGGCAGCAGGGGATGATCGAGATCAACCACCACCAGACCGCGATCGCAGAGTATGTAGGCGAACGTTCCTGCAATGGTGATGCGGCGGGCGCCGTTCAGCGCGCCATCGGGATTGAACGTTGCCGCGCGCTTGAGAAAATTGTTCGCGGGATTGCCGTCGAGCAGCGTCCCCACCCCGGGGCTCTTGCCCTTCAGATTTGGATCGCCAACGATTATCAGGCCCTCGTACTTGTCGGCCACATAGAGAAAGCCGTACATGAGATGGACGGTTTGCTCCTCGTTCTCTTCCCGATGCGTGCGTAGCGGATCGACTCCTAGAGTGGTGGGTGTCGCCACCGCCGTGGCGTATTTCGTGGGCAGATAAAAGCGCTGGCCCAGCGGAGATACGGGCGCGGTGACCATGCGCTCGGAAATGTCTTTGTTGTCGATGTTGGCAATATCGAAAATGCGAAAGCCATCCTTGCCCATGGCGGCGTAGAGATATTCTCCCCGGGCCTGGACATCCAGTACCTCCGAGCCGGCATGGTGGTAGGCCTCCTGAAGTTCGCCGTGGACAGCGACATGCTTTTTGTAGTTGTCGGGATAGGCAATCTTCTGGAAGTCGCTGCCAATCACGGCTGGGGGTTCATCATGTTCGGCGACGGCCACGGCTTCATAGCCGCCCTTGCCTGCAGCCACAAAAACATAGCGGCCCATGAAGTTCATGAAATTGGTCCCCTGGAGCAGGAGTTGCGCCATCCAGGCATTGTTGTCATTGGCGCGCGAGACGTGGCAATCGGTGCAGCCTTTTGTCTCCTTCGCACGCACGGTGTGGGGGACGAAGGTGCTGAAGGCCTGTCCGCTGAAGCCTTCGGAAGAAATCGTCTGCTGCTGGTAGTAGAGCCAGTCGCGGTCGTTGTTCTGCGAGCTGACCAGCACCGCACAGGCCGACCGCACCGGCGCCACCCGGTTGCCGGTCACCGTGCCATCGATTCCCAGGGTGTAGATGTCGTCGCGCAGGACCTGAAAATTGTAGGAAGTCCAGTTGCGCGTTGTAAGGCCCTCGTTGTGCAGCATGGGCATGCGCTGGTTCGCTGTCATGGAAAGATGGCAACCATAACAGGTGGGCGCCCAGGACGAGTGACAGGTGTAGCAAGTCATTTTGCTGTTGGGATGCGCGAGTTTTGATTGTGCGGGCGAATCCTTCGTCGGTGCGTCTCCCCAGGTTTGACCATCCTGCTGAATGGTTTTCGCCAGCCGCGATTTCTCGCTGTAGTGCTGCGCGCCTGGCGTGATGGTGTCCCGCACCTGCACCACTTCCCACTCTTTATCTCTCTCCAGCATGGAACGCTGATACAGGCGGTTTTCTTTCCAGTAAAAACGGCGCTCCTGCCACGGGGTGCGCAGTCCCGCCAGATTGGTGCCGCCCTTTGGCGCGGCCGTGCCAGAGGTGATCAGCGTCACGTGCTGCTGAATCGTGCCGTGGCAATCCACGCAATCAATCTCAATGGCGTTGCGTGTTTCTCCATAGAGTTTGCCGTTGCCGTGACTGTCCTGCTCGAAGTGGCAGTCAATACAGTGCATTCCTTTTTCCAGATGAATGTCTTTAAGATGGACCGCTTTCCCGAACTTGTCGGGGTCTTCGAACGGGACTTTCTTGTCGTCCTGGTCGAGCAAGTTGCCTTCGCGGTCGTGCTTGAAGACGGCGCGGAAAATCCAGCCATGGCTGTGAAAGTCGGCGAACTGGGTGTGTTGCAGTTGCCGGTTGAACTGGGAGGTTCCGGTTTTCTCCAGGAAGTCGGGGTCCGACCACAGGCCACGAATGGCGGAGCGTTCGGGATTGCGAGTCTGAATCTGGTTTTGCTCGGTTGCGCCGGGATTGCGTTGCTCTGCCGGCCACATGTGCTCACCGTCCATTTCGTTGTCCCACCAGGTGTAACCAAAATAGGTTGCTACCATGTTCGTCCCCGGGTGCATGTGACAGACCATGCACTGGCTGGACGGAATCGAGCGCGTGAACTGGTGGCGGATGGGATGTCCGGATTGATTTTGCGGGATGGTGGGATCGGCGGTTGCGGTCTGCCCCATGTTTCCGGCCGCGGCGTAGGCTCCGGAGTGTTCTGACGAACGATCATTGGCATAGACCACGTGGCAGGCGCTGCAACCGCTGGCCCGGTAGTCGCCGGCTTGATCGTTGGTGCCGGGGAATGACAGCAAAGGATCAAACAGGCGCGTTTTCTGCAACCCGAGAAAGACTGGGTCGGTGCGCAACTCAGTGCCGAAGCCGCGCTCGCTCAATTTGATCTCCGGCTTGCCCGGTTCTTCTTCGAGGCTTGGGTTCCCTATCTCTGGCTTTTTCTGGCTGCCCCGTTCGAAGACGCGCAAGACGTTGCCGGGCTGCGAAATCTCCCAGCGCTGCAGGGGATCGAGGTAGGGCAGCACTCCTTTCTTGCTGGTCTCTTCCGGCGTCGGCGGCGGAAAGGTCAGCAATCGTTGTGGAGTGCCATCCGTGCCATAGCTCTCACCGAAGTGAGGTGTCTTCAGAGGGAACGCTCCGTTATTGTAGAGCGCTGCGCCCCACAACATGGCGCCGTGGGTCATCATGCTGGTTTGGACTTTTCTTACTTCTGCCGCGTGACAACCACTGGTGCCGCAGGTCTTTTCCGCGACGCGCAGGTCTCCCGGATTGACGAAGCGAATGTGGTTCCAGTCTTCGTTGAGCCACTGGGTGTAGGCTCGCGTCGGATTGGCGGAACTGCGCGCGTTCTCAGGGTTTCGTGGTTGATAATGGGCCTGGGTTTTTACCTGATCATATTGCGGAGAATCTTTCGGGGCATGGTTGGCCAATCGGGCTTCAGCGTTGCCTCCGTGACAGTCGGTGCATCCCAGACGTACGGTCCCTGTGTTGTGCATGGTGGGAGTGTCGGTGGCAGTGTGACAGGTGATGCAACCCGCGGATTTGCGGTCGGCTTCGGCCTGGCATTGCAGCAGGAGGACATCGGAGGTGGTCTGAGAGCGAACGGGATTTGGGCTGAGGAGGGCGAGGCTCAGTGCAATCAGCAACAGGTGCGCCGGATTGCACGATTTGCTTCGCATTCAATTTCCAAACCCTTCCACTGATGACTTCTTGCTCCTGGCTCGCGGGCGGGGGTGCCCGCGCCACACTATATTTCTTTTAAAACTGAAACTTTATGTTTGCGAATATTGAGAATAGAGTCTTGCCGTTGTAAATCTGCTCGAAACCCCGGCCTGGAACCAGCGACGATATGCCGCCCGTGAAGACAATGTTTTCGCTGAGCGGGGGGCGATATTCCACGCCCGCGCCCAGGTCGGTGCCGATGCTGTGTCGAATCGCGTGCTGGAACAGCAAGAGCTCGAGCGGCTCTGTGCGGTCGAAACGCAAATAATTACCGTTGACGAACGCGCGCAGCTTGGGGGTAACGTTGAAATCGGCGCCCAGATTGAATAGATAAAGCCCGGGATTGACGAAGTTTGCCTGGCCTTCCTCCTTGTTCGAACGCAGGCTGGGCAGGAGGCTCGCAGGATTCATCAGCGCGATTCCGGTGCCGGTGAGGCGCAGCCCTTCATGGTCCCAGAAGCTGAAGGCGCCGCCGGCAAAGTGAGTGTCATCGACAATGGTGTCGAAGCCGTGAGCCGTGCCGTTGGTGCGGGACGCTCCGGAGCGATTGCTGGAATCGCCCGAGGCATAGAAGAAGGAAGCCCGGTAGCGCACCCAGTCTTTATCGACGGAAACTTCGAGTGCGGCCATTCTGGCATCGATGTCCACCCGGCGTCCGGCGATAGGATTGAAATCATCGTGCCCCAGCGCCTGGTAAAAGGCGTGGCTGAGGTTGATGCGGCCAATGTGACCGTTGCTCGCCCAACCCAGGTAGTAGGCGCGGATGGCGTGGGCATTCACGTTCCCGTTCACTACCGCACCCGCGGGCGCCGGGCGTACCAGGAATCCGTTGTCGTCGTAGTGGATGCTGGCGTCGTCGCGGTTGTAATGAAAACTGAATTCGGTTGTGTAGCCTTTAGCGAGAAAGTCCTGCACGTAGATGTTGGCTAGGTAGACCTGCTGTCCGCGATTCTGAAATGTGTTCAGGCCGCTATTGGTATTTTTCTCGAGGAAGTTGAACCAGGCGAGATTGTAGGCCAGGCGGTTGGAACGGAGATTGCCGAAAAGCCGCACTCCGGGCTGCTCTTCGGAGAACAGGAAGCCGCGAAAGTCGCTGGTGAACTGCTGGATGCCGGCGCGGACAGAAACGAAATCATAGTTCGGACTCAAGTCACGGATCTTGGCTTCGACGAAAGCTTCCTGCAGGCCAACGTGAGTATCAAAGCGATTGATTCCTTCTCGCGGATCCACGTTCACAATGCCGCGCTCGCGGGTCTGCAGGAAATTGAGGCTGACCTCAGGGGTGACGCGCAGCCGGAAATCTACCGGACGAAAGGAAGTGTCGCCACGGAAGAGGTCGAAAGAGAAACGCAGATTTTGTGTGAGCAGGGCCTGCTCGCCACGCCCAAAAAAATCGCCGCTGCCTGGCCGCTCGGTGTCCACTCCGCTGGGCAAGGGCACGCGGCGACCGTCCACGGCGGTGTCGCTGGTGCCGGTGAAGTTGCAAAACCAGCGCTGTCCGAAGATGGGATAGTCGCCTTTGAGACGGTTGCGATTGAACGGATCGTACCAGTGTCGCTTCACGTAGGGGGCGTCGACTTGCTGCTCGTAGCGGCGCCATTCCGGCATGGCGGTGTCCCAGCGGTCGGGCTGAGGCGAAAAGTTGGCAGAGACTGGAGGGACTTGTTCCGCGCCCGATTCCACGGCTGTGACTTCGGGCGCTGGACCATTCATGCCCGGATAAGGCGTGGCAGGAGCGGCCGCAGCCGGTGTGCGCGGCGGCCCCGGCAAACCGGATGGCCCCTTGTTTTCGGGAGCAAGCGCAGTCAGCGCCTGCATCTGAAGCTCAAGCGTTGAAAGCTCGGGCTTCGCCAGCTCCAGTCGAGAAATCGCCAGGGTCTTGAAACCCGGCTTGGTCAGGATGATTTCATAGAGCCCGAACTGTATGTCCCGCAGTCGGAAGATTCCTTCCGCACTCGTAAGCGCCGTGTAACGGGCGCCGGAGGCGTTGCGCAGTTCGAGCTGCGCACCGGGAACCGCGCGGCCTTGCTGGTCCCGAACCCTTCCCTGGAGCGACGCAGTGTTGGCAGGATGATGCTCCGGAATTTGCCGGCCCGAGCCAGCCGGTGAGTTGGATTCCTGTGCCTGCGGCGCAATCCAAGCCACCAGGGAAAGCAGGCAGAGAAAAATGGGAGGCCGCAGCGTCCATGCAGTATGGGACGATCTGGACCACAGGAACCCGTGCCAGCATCGGCCTGTCAGCACCCGTCGCCACCGTCCCAAAGGAGTTATATCTTTTCGTACCATAGCGATTCCTGGCATGCAACATCACAGCAGCCAGTGACCTTGGTTTGTCACTGGTACCGACACAGGAAACCAAAACCCCGGGCAGAATTGTTAAACTCGCCCGACGAGGGGAGTGCGAACATGTCGCAGGCGGCAAGGGCTGTCGAAGGAGAGCGGGTGGGGCGGTGCGGCGATCCCTGCGTTATGGTTATCTTCGGCGCGGCCGGGGACCTGACCCGGCGCAAATTGATCCCTTCCCTCTACAACCTTGCGAAATACAACCTGCTGTCGCGTGAATTCGCGATGATTGGCATTGCGCGCAACCCGATGACCACCGACGAATTTCGCGCCAAACTGGTAGCGGACCTGAAAGAGTTCGTGGATGGGCCGGTCGATGCCGATCTGCAGGAGTGGTTCGAGCGGCACGTGTTCTATATCACCGGCGAGTTTGCCGACCAGAGCACGTATCAGCAACTCAAGGAACTGCTCCAGAAAGTTGACCATGAGCACGCTACCCAGGGCAACTATTTCTATTATCTCGCCACTGCCCCGGACTTCTTTGGTCCCATCGTGCAGCAACTGGCCGCCACCCGTCTCATAAGCGAGGAAAATCATCAGTGGCGCAGGGTGATTGTCGAAAAGCCGTTTGGCCGCGACCTGGATTCGGCGCGAGCGCTGAACCAGCAACTGCTCAAGGAAGTGGACGAAAAGCAGATTTACCGCATCGACCACTATCTAGGCAAAGAAACAGTGCAGAATATTCTGGCCTTCCGCTTCGCCAACGGTATCTTCGAACCGATCTGGAACCGGCGCTACATCGATCACGTGCAGATTTCGGTGGGCGAAACCGTGGGCGTTGAACAGCGCGGCGGCTATTACGATACTGCCGGGGCCTTGCGCGATATGGTGCCCAACCACATCATGCAGCTCATCAGTCTTACTGCCATGGAGCCCCCTATTTCCTTTCAGGCAGATGCCGTGCGCGACGAACAAGCCAAGATCCTGCACGCAGTGCAACCCTTGAGTTCTGAGGACGTGCTGACCCGAACTGTGCGCGGACAGTATGGCGAAGGCGAGATCGCAGGCCAGCACGTTCCCGCCTACCGTTCCGAGCCCGGCGTGCCACCCGATTCGCGTACCGAAACTTTTGTCGCGGTGAAGCTGCAGGTGGACAACTGGCGCTGGGCAGGCGTGCCCTTTTACCTGCGCACCGGAAAGCGCATGGCTTCCCGCAGCACTTATATTGTCATCCAGTTCCGCCGTGCGCCTTTCGTGCTCTTCCGCGATACCGAAGTGGAAAAGCTCATGCCCAACCAACTGGTCCTGCATATTCAACCGGAGGAAGGAATTGCGTTGCGCTTTGCGGCCAAGACTCCGGGACCGATCATGCGATTGGGAACGGTGGACATGGATTTTCACTACTCCGACTACTTCGGCAAGCAGCCCAGCACAGGATACGAGCGTTTGCTGCATGATTGCATGGTGGGCGATGCAACGCTGTTTCAGCGGGCGGACATGGTGGAGGCGGGATGGGGCGTTGTCAGTCCGATGCTCGATCTTTGGAAGGCCCTGCCGCCGCGCAACTTTCCTAACTACGCATCGGGCACGTGGGGACCGAAAGAAGCCGAAGATTTGCTGGAGCGTGACGGGCGGCATTGGCGGAATTTCGAGCAGTAAGCCGCTGCAATGGCGCTCGGCGTTGGGTAGGATGGAGCACACAGCGGCTGAAGCCGCCAGTTGTTTTGGCACGACTGAAGTCGTGCCCTTCCACAGGCGTCCACGCAGGCCACCCTGCACAGGTTGCCCGAGCGTTTGATACCTTCAACCCTCCACCATCGCAGCTACGCCCTAACGCCGTCTGACGGCAGACCTGCAGCTAGGTTTAGACTCTCGGAAGCTGCCATCGCAGCCAGGTAATTCCCACATAGCCGGCGGGAGGCTGGAACGTCTTTTCGACATGTCTTTATTGCGGTGGCGATTGCCTTCTCGCTTGTACTCGCCGCTTTTCTCATCAATCGGTCGCGGCCAAAAATAGAAACGGAGCAGGCGGGCAGAGATTTCGTGCGGGCCACGGGAAAGTGCGCGGAATGCCACGCCCGAACCCAGTACTCCGTGGTCCATGAATACGAGATGAGCAAACACGCACAGAAGGGCGTGAATTGCCTGGACTGCCATCAAGCCGCCCCTGGACAAGACAAAAAGGACCATCACGGCTTCGTAGTGTCAGCCGGTCGCCTGACGGCAGGAAACTGCCGGGGTTGCCATGAAGACATCTATCAACAATTTGCGCAGCCGCCACGCCGCAACCTCCTGGGCGGCCATATATGGGGAAAAGGGATTCACCCCGGAGCAAATAAGCTTTTCGGAAAAGTATCAACCGGGAGGAGTTCGCCGTCCTCCGCATCCGTTTGTGACACTGGAAGGCGCTTCGGCGATGAGCAGCGGCTGTGAACAATGCCACGCTGTCGGGAAGCCGAATGCAGATGGCACCATTGGCACCTGCACCAACTGCCATACCCGACACACCAGTTCAGTTGCTATTGCCCGTCAGCCGCGCACCTGCGGACAATACCACCTGGGACCGGATCACTCACAGATCGAAATCTATGAAGAATCCAAGCACGGCCTCATGTTTGCGGCGCAGGAAAAGCGTCTCGACCTTACACTAGAGCCCCAGAAACTGACTACCCGGGAAATGTTCGTTCCCACCTGTGCGACCTGCCACATGAGCGGAATCAATGGTCTTGGAGTTACGCACGATCCTTCGGAGCGACTGTCGTATTTTCTGGCGAATGCAATCAGCGAGAAGCGCCCGAACTACGCCGACGCGCAGGCCAAAATGCAGCAGATTTGCTCACAATGTCAGACCGCCTCGGTGGTCAAGCGCGTCTATGAACAGGCAGAAAAGGTCGTAACGACGACGAACGAAAACGTTTCACAGGCCAAGGCTTTGATGGATAAGTTACGCGGAGAGGGGTTAATCAAGGCAACGCCCTTCTCTCAGCCCATTGATTTTATCTATTTTGACCTCTGGCACTATGACGGCCGCACCGCCAAGCACCCCGCATTCATGGGAGGGGCCGACTTTGTGCAGTGGCATGGCAATTATCCGATGCTGCAAAAGAAGATCGAGCTTGAAACCACGGCAACCGAACTGAGGAGGGGTAGTGCCAAGAAGTGATGAACGCCGGTGGCTGCAACCGGCCCTACTCCTGGAAGTCTTCGTTCTCATCAATCTGGGCTTTCTGACTTTTGACATTTACCTCGCCCATTCGGTGAACGCCTTCCGGCAGGGGGCAGAGTACATCCCTTTATACTTTTCGGCGATATCCCCGGTCTTACTTTTGGTGGGCCTTATTTTTCGGGGAAAGAGAAATTGGGTCTGGAGGGCGTTGGGCTATGCGGTTGGCGGGTCGGCGATTCTCATCGGATTGACTGGTGTTGTCCTTCACCTGGACAGTTTGTTTTTCTACGAGCGAACGCTTCGGAGTTTGACTTATTCCGCGCCGTTTGCTGCCCCTCTTGCCTATACCGGGCTCGGATTTTTGCTTGTACTGAACCGAATGTCGGAGCCGGACAGTGAGGAGTGGGCGCGGTGGGTGCTCTTGCTTACACTGGGTGGCTTCATCGGGAACTTCGTTTTTAGTCTGAGCGACCACGCGGAAGACGGTTTCTTTAACCGGTTGGAATGGATACCCGTTGTGGCCAGTTCGATTGCCGTAGGATTCCTGATCACACCACTCCTGGTTCGAGTATCCAGGGGTTTCCTGGTCTTATGTGCGGCCGTGCTGCTATCGGAGGCCGGAGTGGGTGTTTGGGGTTTCGTATTGCATGCTCAACGAAATCTGGCTGGGCCCTCAATCCATGCATTCGATAATGTCATCTACGGTGCGCCGCCCCTGGCCCCACTTTTGTTTCCTAATCTTGTGCTCTTGGGGTTGCTGGCGATTTGGCGACTGCGAGAGCAGGCCGAAACCTAGGGTTCGGAGAACGATTGATCTCCGGGCTAAAACCCCATCATTGTCTCGGTTCGAAATGCAGGCCTGCAGGCCTGCTCCACCCTGTCCCTGGAGATCTGCTCCACCCTGGCCTCGCCTACTTGCTCTTCATCTCGTACACACCGTCCCAATCTGCTTCCGGGGCGTTCTCCATGAATTCCAGGGCGCGCTGCAGGAAGATTTGGGTGGGACCGTCCTCCGGAAAGGATGCGAGGAGTTCCCCGAAAGTGCCAGCAGCGTCGCGCCAGTTCTGCGAGTGATACGCCTTCATGGCATTCTCGAAGCGGGTGATCAGCGCCTCGTATTTCGGTCTCGCCGCCTCTACATCCATCAATTCGTAAACCACGACTGGCTGATGTTTGCCTTTTACCCGGATTCGGTCTAGTTCGCGACACACAAAATGGTCCGCAACCTGCCGGTAGGTCCCCTCGCTGATCACGATATGGGAACGATATTGCTTGGTCATGCCTTCCAGGCGCGATGCCAGGTTGACGTTGTCTCCCATCACGGTCCAGGCCAGCCGTTTGGACGATCCCATGTTTCCAACGTTCACCGGGCCGGTGTTGAGACCGATTCCGATGGCGATTTCCTTGCGTCCTTCCCCGGCCCACTTTGTGTTGAGCTTCTCCAGGCCATGAATCATCTCGAGGGCGCAGTGGCAGGCGCGTAGCGCGTGATCGTCCTGGGGATAGGGCGATCCCCAAAATGCCATGATGGCGTCGCCGATGTATTTATCGAGCGTGCCCAGGTTTCTGAAGATGATCTCGGTCATTTCTCCCAGATACTCGTTAAGCAGGCGCACCAGTTCGTCGGCAGTCATGCCCTCGGAGAGGCTGGTGAAGCCGCGAATGTCGCTGAACATCACGGTCAGTTCCTTGGTCTCGCCGCCAGGACGAATGTATTTCTGCGGATCTCTTTCGATCAGCGCAATGACGCCGGGGGACAGGTATTGCGAGAAAGTCTTTCGGATCTTCCGCTTCTCGCGCTCTTCGAAGATCATGCGAAAACTTGTGATCACAGCGTAGTTGGCCACCAGTGTGCCGGCGGGGATCACAAAGCTGAGCCAGCGTCCCATGGAGGCAAAGCTGAAATAAACGAACCATCCGAATACGGCAAGGGTACCGACGAGGGAGAGGGTGGAATAGAGCGGCTTGATGCGGGCGAACCAGGCGCCGAATGCCAGGCCGAACACCAAGATGAAGCCGGCGTCAATCAGGTCCTCGCGAATGCCTCGGGTCAGAAACGTGCGCCCTGGTTCCGCGCTGTGCAGCAGGTTGTCGATGATATTGGCGTGGACCTCGACTCCCATATAGCTGGCGGTCCCGCTCTGGAAGGGCGTATTGCGCAGGTCGCCGATGGCCATGGCAGTTGCGCCGACCAGCACGATCTTGTCTTTGAGCGCGCCGCGCGGCACGCTGCCGTCAATCACGTCCGCCATGGAGTATTGCGCGTACGTCCGGTAGGGGCCGGTGTAGTTGATGAGAGCGGTGCCGTCGCGCGAGGGCAGCAGCAGGTGCTTGCCCAACTGAATGCGCTCGAGTCCGGTCTCGGCGATGTAGGCGGCGATCTCCTGGTCCGGAATCTGTTCATACTCGCGCACGGATTGCAGGGCCAGGGAGGGAAAGAAATCCTGGTCCTGGTAACGCATGATGAGCAGGGCATGGCGAAGCGTGCCGTCGGAATCAGGATTGATATCAATGAATCCGTAGGACGAGGCGGCTTCGGCAAGCTTCGCGATGTTGGCTTCGGCCCCGGCGGCAACTGTGCCCCCGTTCTCGATCCATGATTTGCCCATATCGAAGTCGCGTCCGTCTTTGGATTTGACCTTGAGCACCTGCGGAAACGCCTTGGCCCAGGCGACATTGAAATATTCTTCCGCCTTCTTGGGATCGGATAACCGGGCCCGTTGCTCGTCCAGAAATAAGTGGCCCAGGATCACGTTGCCGGATTGTTTCAGAGCTGCGGCGAAGATGGCATCCTGGTCGCTGGCGGTTTCGAGATCTTGAATTTTCTTTAGAAAGGAAGGAGGAGCGCCAGGCGCGATTTCCGCCTGCAGTCTCTGCAGGGCGGCCAGCGCCGAGTTGCTCTCTGGAGTCGGAAAGGTGGCGTCGAAGGCGATTACGCGCGCGCCTGCATCCGCCAGGCTTTGCACCAGCTGGGCATATGATTTTCGCGGCAGGGGAAAGGATCCAAGCTTCTGAAGAGTTTTCTCGTCTATACCAACGATGACAATGCGGTCGTCATGCGGCCGGGCGCCCCGCAGGGCAAAACGCAGGTCAAGACTGCGCAGCTCGATGTTCTGGAGAAAGAGGAACCCGGCGCGACGGCTGCCGCCGATGCCGGAAAAGGCAAACAGAACCAGGCCCGCAAGAGTCACCAGCAGGGCCAGCGCAAGATCCACTTGGCGGGCTGTAACCCGGCCCAGCCGCGCCGACCATCCCCGATTGGCTTGCGGTGTCATCCCGGTCTGGTCGGGTACACGTTGACCACTTTCAAGATTCTTTCCAGCCGCTTACTTGTTGCATTGCGACGGTGGCACACCCACGGGACAGCCCGGCGTTCGCACCGGAGCGGTAGTCGTTCCCCGATCTACAGCGAAGGTAATGCCAACCGCTGCGCCAGCGAATGCGCCCATGATGGCCGCCCAATGCCAGGGACTCGTCACACCAGCCGTCGCCGGCAAAGGCATATCCGGGACCTCGGTTGAAACCATGCTCGCGTTCTGCACATCGCCGGGCGTGGGCTGTGAATGGAATCCTCCGGGAGGCACTTCGGCGGTGATCTCGACCATCTGACCGGCCGTCAGAGTCACCTGGTTACTGGCATTCGCGGCGTTGGAAGAATTGTTTTCGGCGTGGGCGCCGCTCAGAGGCGTGACCGTTACAACTCCGGTGTAGCAGATTACAGTGGTCTTGTTGTTGCCGTACTCGACGTAGAAATCCGTGCCGATCACGCCGATGACCGCATTGGGCGTGTGTACTTCGAATTTGCCATTGGGCTGCGTGATTTTCACGACTTTGCTGCGCAGCCGGCCGGCGTTCATTTCGAGCGAGGTCTGCTGGGACGCGGCATCATGCTGCAGCACGCGCAATTCACTGTTGGCGCCCACGCTGAGGATGGAACCATCATCCAGGCCAGCCCGCACCCGGCCGGTCGCGGCCGTCTTGAGCAGGTCATTCCAGTCCAGTTCGTCCTTGGCCTTGGTGGCTTGTTCGTTTTTCGTAGCGGCAGGAATCAACGCTTTGATCTCGCCCGCACGTTGCGCTCCCACGGGCGGCGCGCCTACCGCAGGCAGCGAAGTCAACAATAGACAGAGAACTCCGGCGATAAGGCGTCTGAAGGTGTCCAAGATGGTTCCCTTTCCCCAAGCAAAAAGCTGATTTTTGGGCTTAGGCGAATTGTGCCAGAGCCTTGTGGAAAGTCAATGTTACGGAACCCTGGGAGTGACCAGTGTGGTTACACGAAGGTGTCAGCCCTGTCGTTCCCGGGCCGGTAGCGTATTAAATTCCTTCCAGCAGCAGAATGGAATGCTCGAGAAAGAGGCTCGCCTGGCCCATCGAAACCCAATGAATCCTCGGGCGCTTCGCTCCGGGATGGTAACAGCTTGTGTGTCTTCATTAGTGCTGGCGGGCAGTCTGCTGATGTCATGCGGCGGGGGAAGCACGACGACACCTTCTTCCCCGTCCGTGACGCCCACCCCGCTCAGCTCGGCAGACGTCCAGCAGGTCGTTCAAGCCGCAGCTCAATCGGCGGATGCTCCATTGGTAATCGCCGTGGCCGATCGGGCGGGGAAAATCCTGGCGGTGTTCCGCAACCCCACCGCGCCTCTGACTTCAACCGGGAATTTCGGGGCCACTGTCGATAGCAATGAACTTGCCGTAGCTCTGGCACGCACGGCTGCGCTCTTCAGCAACAATCAAGCGCCCCTTTCCAGCCGAACGGTGCGCTTTATCAGCGGTATTCACTTTCCGCCGGGAGTTTCGGATGCTCCTAACGCGGACTTGTATGGGATTGAGAACACCAATCGGGGCTGCCCGCTCAATGCCACCTTTCTGGCAGGCCAGAGTGTGGACCCGGCGCGGTCGATCGACGGGCTGAGCCCGGGCCTGGGAGTGATCACGGGGAAAGCGGACGCCAATGACAGCGATCCGGCAGCGGTGAATCCGGGAGGAGTTCCGCTGTTCAAAAATGGGGTCGCCGTGGGAGGAGTGGGAGTGGTGAGTACCTCGGCTCCCCTGGCTGAGTTTGCCGCCTTCTCCGGCGCTTCGCAAACCGGCTTCCTGCCGGCGCAACTTCCTCCGCCTGGGGTCGTCATTATCGGCGGCATCGCCTTGCCCTTCGTGAACCAGACAACCGCACCCAGCGGAGTGGGGCCGGGATCTGCGGCGGGGACATTCGTAGTGGGACCGTTGGCTGGAGGCTTGCCTCCAGAAGGCGATCTGGTGGGGCCAGTGGGGGGAGCGTCGGGGCTGACGCAAAGCGATGTGGCCGCCATCATCAATCATGCCGTCGCTACCGCAGAGATGACGCGCGCAGTGATTCGCCTTCCCGCCGGCTCGCGATCGCGGATGACGATCGCAGTGGCCGACCTTGACGGCACGGTGCTGGCCTTGCACCGCATGCCTGACGCAACCGTGTTCAGCATCGATGTGGCAGTGGCGAAGGCCCGCAACGTGATTTACTTCAGCAATCCGGCGGGCAATTCGGATTTGCCGGGAGTTCCGGCAGGCACGGCGGTCACCAACCGGACGATTGGATTCGGGGCCCAGCCGCTGTTCACTCCTGGCATCGACAGGTCCGGCCCCGGTCCTTTCTTCAACCTGTTTCTGTTCGACCTTGCGCATCCTTGCACTCAGGGCTCACAGGCCGCCAACGCTCATCAAAACGGAGTCGTGTTCTTCCCCGGGAGCCTGCCTCTGTACAAGAATGGTGCCCTGGTAGGAGGATTGGGCGTGAGTGGCGACGGAGTCGACCAGGACGACTTCGTGACCCATGCCGGGGCCCAGGGCTTCGAGGCACCTGACGCCATGCGGGCTGACCAGGTTGAAGTTGACGGAGTGCGGCTGCCCTACCAGAAGTTTCCGCGAAACCCCACCGACTGAAGCAACCCAAGGCGTGCCCGCGACCGGTAAATTTTTGGGTTGCAAATAATAACCTGCGTTGGATAAGGTTCTACCTCACCTTCAGCCCGTTGCGATAGCGCATTCCATGGTTACCGACTGCCACATTCATATCCAGCCGCTGGAAATGTTCAAGCCGGAGGCGCTGGCCCTGTTAAAACATAAGCGGCCGAATTTCGATCAGATCGCTGAGTTCTGCAAGTCCCCCAAGGCCTTCCTGAAATATCTTGACGCTTGCGGTATCGGTCGGGCGGTGCTGATCAATTACGTTGCGCCGGAAGTGATTGGCTTCAGTCCCGAAGTCAACCAGTGGGTGGCTGACTATACCAAGTCCGAGCCGGGACGCCTGATTTCGTGTGGCGGCCTCCATCCCCGGCACTCCCCGAACATCATGGCGGACGTCGAGCAGATTCTGCGGCTGAAGATTCGCATGATCAAGATCCATCCGCCACACCAGTTGCTGTTTCCCAACGACTATCTACATGGCGTGAAAGAACTGGAAATCATTTACCGGGCAGCGGAGGCCAACGGAGTTCCGGTGATGTTCCACACCGGGACTTCGATTTTTCACGGGGCCCGCAATAAATATGGCGACCCTATTTACATCGACGATGTCGCCGTGGATTTTCCAAAGCTGAAAATACTCATGGCGCACGGCGGGCGGCCGCTCTGGATGGACACCGCATTCTTTCTTCTGCGCCGCCATCCCAATGTCTATCTGGATATCAGCGGCATTCCACCCCGGAGCTTGCTGAAGTACTTTCCCCGCCTGGAGGAAATCGCCGCTAAAACGCTTTTTGGCACGGACTGGCCCGGCCCCGGCGTCCCCGACATCAAGAAGAATCTCGATGACTTTGTGGCCCTGCCCCTCAGCGCGGAAACCCGGCAGCAGATTCTGTCAGGCACTGCGGCGGGAATCTGGCCGGAATAAGACGCCAATCACCTTCGGGTCAGCTGTTCGATCAGAGCTCGATGCTGCGGATAGAGCCTGGCCAGATCCGATCGCTCGCCCAGTTCGAAGTCCGCGAAATCGAAACCCGGCGCCACCGTACAGCCCGCCAGAGCAAACGATTTGGCATCTCGAACCTGGGAAGCGAACCACCGTCCGGCTTTGACTACCGCCTGTAACACCTCGCCTGCATCGGGATTGCTGCCCAACCGAATCTCAGAATACTTGCCGTCCAGTTCGATCACATGCACCGTGATTGGATTGCCGGCATAGAAGTGCCAGAGTTCATCCGACCGCAGGCGATGGAAGGCAGAAAAGTTTTCGCCATCGAGCCGAAATAGATTGCCGTCGAAACCAACCGCGGTCCGCTAAACTGAGGTGGTAACGCTTCTCGGGCAAGCGAAAGTTCCGAACGGTAAGTCTCGCGATAGTATCCGCCCTCGGGATGAGGGATGAGGTTCAGCTTGTCGATCCAGTACTGGGCGGATTGGGGCATGAAGGATTTAGGGTACGCGCAAAACCTTGCGGGCGAGCTCGCCCGCACCACATGTTATTTCGGCTTGACGCTGAAGTGGCTGGCTATGCATTGCCAGCGCCCATCCAGGTTCATCCAGGTATCGGTGAAACGGCCGCGGCGTTCCCAGGGCTTGCCCTTGTCCACTCCCTTTTCGTAGTAAGCGCCGGTTACCGCGGCCGTATTTCCGTAGGAATGAACCACCATGTCGGAGGATTGTAGAGCTTCAGGCCGGTAGGACTTGTCTGCTACCGAGGCCACGATCTGGGACTTATTGTAGAGCGTGCCCTCGGCCACGGTCATGACGAAATCGTCCGCCAGCAGGAGGCGCACGGCGGGCGCATCATTGTTCAACTCGGCGCGGTTCCACAGGTTCTCCATGGCAATGACCTTTGATGAATCCTGTGCGGCCGCCGGGGACGGGACGGTTAGCCATAGTCCGGTCGCGATGATGATAAGGATTTGTCTCATGTGAGCTCCGTCCGATCGTGAGGTGAAGTATATAGCGGAGGCCACCAGCTCCGGCCCAGGCACGAAGGCTTCCCATGAAATGCGTTACGAAATAACGCAACCGACGCGTGCAGCTCGCGCCGAAGATTGGTATTAGGTTTTTCGGAAGGTCCGTCAGCCGCCCTATTTTTTCTTGGGAGCGGAATCACCCTTGGCCGCAAAGGTGCGAACAAATTTCACTGCCGCATGGATTTCGTCGTCAGTGATGTTGCCTTTGAAACCAGGCATGTTGCCCTTCCCATCAGTGACGGACTGGATGAGTTCGGCGTCGGATTTGCTTTGGACCGCCGCGGAGCGCAGATCGGCTACCTGCAGACTTTTTCCCACCGGAGTGTTGCCGCTGCCGTCCTGGCCGTGGCAGGTGGCGCACTTGGCCTTGTACACATCGGCACCGGCTTTATTGCCCTGGGCGGCGGCCGAGCTTGCAGTAATAATGGCAATGATCACGCCAGCAACCAGCACGCAGGCATCAACCAGCAGCGGCTTCTTGTTCGGTTGTGTCATAGTCCCCTTAACAATCTGCGATAGCTGGTCGGATCTGCGCCAGCCGGTCGCGTGAAATCACGTCATTCTAGTGGTTCGGGCCAGCCAAATCAACGGCCCGGCAGCTGTTCATCCGGCCTTCCCCATCCACTCTCGGGTTCGGCGGCGTACGAATGGCTGTACGCCAGCGGGCAGACGTCCTCAGGCTTCCTTCTTACGATGGCGCATTCGCTACCCGTCGCGTCACGGGTCAGGAGATGTCCGATGGCGTCCCATAAATTCTTTTCTTCGGCCCCCCAGGGGCCTTGCCCCAATGGCAACGGGAATACGAAGCCGTCTTGCAGGAAACCAACGGCCGGGCTCTTTTCAAGCGGATCGAAATCGCAGAGGCCGCTATTCTCGCTCGCAGTGAAGTCCTGTTGCAGAGTCCCGATCATCATGTGGAACGGCACGAAATCAACGCGGCCCTGGACCATCTGCGCTGTTTGAAAAAGGAAGTCCTGAAGTTTTCGTGAACTGGCGGACAGCCGTCAGTGTTCCGTTTCCATCTGACCAAGTTCTAGCGGCGCAGTGATCCTGCCTCTGAGTCCCCGCCCCTTGCCGGGGCCGGCTCTTCCTTTTGGACTGGACAACCGAAAGCAAACGATATAAAAAGAAAGGGCAATCATAAGCCCTGTTTTCGGGACAAACGTGCTTAACGAAGAACGCCGGCGGGCCATTATCGAAGACCTGGAGCGCGATGGCCGTGTGCTGGTCGCGGACATGGCCCGGAAATTCGATACTTCCCAGGTCACCATCCGGAAAGATCTGGAGCTTCTGCACGCCCACGGCCTGGTGCATCGCACCCATGGCGGCGCGTTGCCAGCCCGTGAAGGCGCGCTGGAAGACCCTTCCCTGCGGGAAAAGGAGAAGTTGCACCGCAAGGAGAAGCTGCGGATTGCGGCCTCCGCCGCGGCCCAGGTCAAGGAAGGTCAGGTGGTGATTCTCGATTCCGGCACCACCACCACTGCCATTGCGCACGCATTGCGGAACTTTCATAACATTACGATTATCACCAACGGTTTGAACATTGCGGCGGACCTGACCGGAGCCCCGGTGGAAGTGATCCTGACCGGCGGCACTTTGCGCAAGAACTCGTTTTCGCTGGTGGGGCCGATTGCGGAAGAGACCCTGCGCGGATTGAACGCCGACATTCTCTTTCTCGGCGTGGACGGTTTTGATGTCCACTATGGACTGAGCACGCCCAATCTTCTCGAAGCCAAAGTCAACCGCATCATGGTTGAAGTTGCAAAGCGGACCGTCGCGGTGTGCGATTCCAGCAAGTTTGGCCGGCGCAGTTTGTCCATGATCGTGCCACCCACGGCTTTGCAGGAAGTCATCACCGACCACGGCATTCCCAAGTCCGACCTTAAGGCTCTCAAAAAGTTGGGGATTGAGGTGACGCTTGTCTGACCCGCGCTTGTTCGACCAGAAGAAGACGGCACCGTCCACCATGACGGGCGTTCCAGGCGCCGATTCCCTGACCGAAATTCTGTCTCAGCCCCAATTCTGGGGACGCTGTCTGCAGGCCCTGGAGCGCGAAGGATCGCTGGCGCGAATCCGGCAGCCCTTCCATTCCGCCCGCCAGTGGCTGTTTATCGGCTGCGGCTCGAGCTACTACCTCGCGCTTGCGGTAGCAGCGGCATGGAGTCGCATCACCGGGATACGTGCCCGGGCGATTCCGGCTTCTGAGCTCTTGCTCTTTCCCGACTTGGTGTTGGCCGATGCAGAAGATCTGGCGGCCGTCGTAATTTCCCGTTCCGGCCGTACCTCGGAGGCCGTACAAGCGGCGCGCCTGCTGGAGCGGGAGAAGAACATTCGCGTACTGGCCGTCACCGGCACGCCCGACCAACCGCTCGAGCAGCTCGCAACCGCCACCCTCCCGCTGCTGCCCTGTGATGAACTGAGCACGGTGATGACCCGGTCATTTTCGTCCATGCTGCTGGGCTTGCAATACCTGGCTGCCTGCCAGGCGGATGACTCCGAGCTCCTGAAATCGCTGGGCAAATTGCCCGCCCTAGCGCAGCCCGCCATGGACAGACTGCATCCCCAGGTCCGCGATTTCGTAGGTGCCCACCAGTTCGCCGATTACGTGTGCCTGGGCCAGGGGCCGTTCTTCGGTTTGGCCTGCGAGACCGCGCTCAAGATCACGGAGATGTCAGTATCTTACGCGCAGAGCTTTCACACCCTGGAATTCCGCCACGGACCCAAGTCGATTGTGGGGCCGGAGACGCTGATCATATTCCTGTTGTCCGAGCAGGGCTACGACGCTGAGTGCGATGTTCTGCAGGAAATCAAGGGGCTGGGAGGAACGACGCTGGCGGTGGCCAATCGGGCCGACCAACGCGCCCGGGCGGCATCCGATCTTATTGTGGAATTCGATTTTGATCTGCCGGAAGTGGCGCGCCTGGCCCCCTACGTTTTTGCCGGCCAGCTGACCGGCCTCTATACCGGACTGAAAAAGGGTCTCGATCCCGACCATCCCCGCAACTTGAGCCGGGTGGTGGTTTTGGACGAAGAAACCTCCGTGACGTAACCCGCCGAAGTTACCAAAGATAGGCCAAACTCGCATAAATAGCCCGTTCGTGCCATTCCCAGGTCCCCCCACTGACGATAGGCTGTTCATGAACAATCTTTCGGGGGAGGGCTTGTTCGACGAGCGTCCCATGACTCAAACGAGTCTGGGACGTTTTGTTTTGGGGCCTGCAAGAATACCTGCGCGTGTCTCCCGCCACCCGTCCCGCATACATTGAGCTGGTATATTGACTTCGACATCGTCCCCGCCCGGGTGGCGAAACTGGCAGACGCACGGGACTTAAAATCCCGAGACTCGAAAGAGTCGTATCGGTTCGATTCCGATCCCGGGCACCATACTTTCAATCACTTACTGCACCATAGGTGCCACCGAATTGGAGACGCTTTCTAGTCCGGTGGCAGTTGTGGTGGCACTTGGCGGACAGAGTTTTTCGAGTGCCGCGGCGCGATGCTCGGGCGAGAGATGCGCGTACCTGGCGGTCATCGTGATGGAGAGATGTCCCATCAGTTCCTGCACCGTCTTGAGGTCCACACCGGCCATGATTAGGCGGCTGGCGAAAGTGTGCCGCAAGCAGTGCCAGGTAAAATCCTTGATGCCAGCCTTTCGTATCGCTTCGCGGAACCAGTCAGGCCGCTTCGTGGGAAACACGCGCCCGCTGCCCACGCTGCGCTCATACATCATCCCCATGATGGCCAGAGCCCGGCTGTTGAGTCTTACGAAACGGCTGCGCCCATTTTTGGTTTGAGACAGATGTACGGTCCCGGCGCCGAGGTCTATTTCGCTCCAATCGAGCGTTAACTGTTCGCTCAAACGCATCCCCGTCATCAGCGCGATTTCAAATTCAGGGATGCGGTCGGCGTAGTCTTTCTCCATCACTGCCCGCAATTTGACTTCTTCCGCCGCTGACAGGTAGCGGATGCGTTCGTTGTTCTCTTTCCGCTGGCGTACCAGGCGCGCTGGGTTCGTCTTTATCTTCCCCAAGCTCTGCGCCTGACGGTAGGCAAGCTTCATCAAGGCCAGGTAACGATTGCGCGTGGCCAACGTCCGCTGCGATTCCAGCCATTCCGTAATTTCCGAGGGATCGATGTCTTCCGCCTGGCGGGCGCCGAACTTCGCGACTAGCTTTGGCATTCGCAATGTGTCATGGCCAGAGCTGCGCTTATTGGCGCGGGACCAGGCCAGTGCTGATTCTGCGATTTCGGCAAACGTAATTTTCTTGGCGCGGATGTTGACTGGCATCTTCGCACCTTCCCGGGTCTTGGTGCGGCGCAGTTCGACACTCTTGATAGCGGCTGACTTGGAACCGACCTTCTCCCGCCGACGACGGCCGTCAGAGTCGAAATACTGAATCCACCAGACGCCCGAGCCCGGAATCTTCTCGAACACACCACGTATCTTCTTCATACCTTCCTCCTCGTCTTTTTGCTTCGAGCCTGGGCGGAAGAATGCCGCCCTTTCGATCCTCCATGTTTGAGCAAGTATTTCTTTTGCCTTTGCAAGTTGTCATAACGCCGGCACCCCTCGTCCATGCAATACGACGAGTTGATACGTGGCTTGACGAAACACCTCTTGCAACCTTTGCACACGCCCAAATACTCTCGATTGTCGAAGCCACGCGCGCGATAAGGGCCGTCCAATTCATCGGATTGGGGAAAAAAGTTCCCGTCCGCCAGAAAACATTCCACGGAAAACGCTTGGATGATGTGAACCCAAGATGCTTTCTGTTGCCATTGCGCTTTGGCTCTATTTCTATGTTCTGCCCGGAATTAGAATGCCCGCACCATCGCCAGGATCACCGCGTTACCCTTGGTTCAGTTCTCGGAACTACTCGGCGGACCGCGCCGGTGATTTGGATCACTGCAGGGCCGTTCGTGGTTTCATAGTATGTAGCTAGGAAGTGGTGATATGGCATTTTCCCTGAATACTCACGTGTTAAGCGAGATCATTATTTTGGGCAGCGGGGTATTGATCTTCCTGGTGCTGGTATATCTGCTTGTCATGTCCTTTGCCTCGGCTCCAATCCCTTTCTGAGCGCAAACCCGATCAAAGCGCAACCGCGCGCGCGTGGGGTTTTGGTCGGGAACGCGCAATTCGGCCAGGGAAGGCGCTACGAAGACAGAGCGCGGCATTCGCCGCCGAAATTCCCAGTTCGCCTTAATCACTAGGCTGCGTCGGCCATCGGCTTCCTGCGGGCAAAAGTAATGCTTCTCAGGAGCCTGTCTTTGTGTCGGGAGAGGACGGCGAAGGCCTTGGGAGTGCCGGTGGGTACGGTCTGGAAGCGAAACAGTATTCCACCTTTGTGGAGTCGTTGGCAGGGTAGCCGTGGAGTTCGCCTTTTCCAGTCGAAAAAGTCTTCCTTCTTGGAGATTGTGGAACGCGATGCAAGAGGCAAATGCGATCAGGCCGCTGGCGCTTCGCCCAAGAATTCGACCGCCCACCCGCAACTTAAGCAGAGGATCGGCAGATCTTCGCCGCGTGCTTCCCACTGCTGCGGCGAGTACTCGCGCTGCTGGGTTTCGTCATGCCGGGGACATTTCGGATTGCGGCAGATGTACTGGTACGCCATGATCGCACCCCCGGTCGGGGCACTCAACCCTGGCTGGGTGAGGGTCTTTGGTCTATTTCCTAAGTTTGCGGGCCTTTTTTCCGAGCTGCCGCAGGGTGTGCTCCAATTCGCGGAGTGACTTGTCAAACTCAGCTTGCAGCTTGGCCGCCCCAGGGCTGGCTAGCCACTTTATATCTTCCTCTATTCTGCGTAAGGCGCTCTGAGCGGTAAGGGAAGACCATTTTATGTCTTTTTGTATTCTGCTTAAGATTTCAGGAGCGGTACGGAAAGATTTTGCAGGCATACTCTTACCTCTTTTCTATTACAGAGTATTGCCGGAGATGGTGTGAGCCGCAGTGACAGAGAGCACACGTCCATGTGATCGGGCCACGCACCCAAACCGCTCACTTTAGGCACGTCTGCAGCTCTTGTCGGGATCGCGTAATTCAGGCAGGGAAAGACAAGCAACGCCTCGGGCACTTAGTCCAGGGCGATGTCGGGGACCCGTGCTTCGGGAACCGGCAAGCGCCACGCCGCCGGCAGCCAGCGAGCTTTTTCGTAGCTTGACGCGTTCACCTCACCGTTGAGTGAGCATTAATGGCCAAAACATTTCGCGCACACGCCAGCGTTCCTACGCCAGTCCTCTTTGAAGTGACTTTCAGCCTGTGTGAGGACCTGCGTGGGTGTGAAAGGGCCTGGAAATGCAGAAGTCCCTGCCCCGCTGCGCGGTGGCGTCTTGCTTCCCACTTTGTAATCCTGCACCTGTCGGAGATAAACTAGGCAACTCGAAATGCTCTGCCGCACCAAAGTCTCGAAAGCAACATTCGCCATTGCCAAGGAGGCATGCCGCTATGCATACTGAATCCCGCTATCTCAGTTCGCTTCTACTGGCCGCCGCATTCCTCGCGCCCGCCGTGACTACCGGTTGCGCAGCCCGAACCTACCACGACCCGTACTACAACGATTCTCATCGCTGGGACCGCAATGAGAAGGACCACTACCATCGGTGGGTCGTCGAAAATCATCGCGATAACCGCGACTTTCGCAAATTGAATCAGGACGAGCAAAAGCAATATTGGGACTGGCGTCACAACCATCATGACGACCACGATCATGACCATTGATCCACGACCTGCACTAGACGGGTGTTGATCCCGCTACCGACCACGGGGCCTCCTCGGGAGGCTGTTTTCACGCGCTGTGGGTTTTCATCGGGAAGGCGTAATTCAGGCAGGCAAAGACAAGCAACACCTCGGGCACTTTAGTCCAGGGCGATGTCGGGGACCCGTGCTTCGGGAACCGGCAAGCGCCACGCCGCCAGTAGCTCGCTGGGGATGTAAGCGCGGAAGCGATGCTTCTCCGCCCACGTCCTCAGCGTGGCCGACTCCAGCAAACTTTTCTGGTCATCCAGATTCAGCTTGTGGCGGCGAACTTCGCGCTCAAACTTCGAGCACGCGGGCGTGATCCCCCGCGACAGTTTTACGTACGTCGCGCCTATGGGCGCCTTCAATTTCACCCATTGGACTGCTCGATGACGGGGAGCGGGCGCCGGGTCAGGCCGAGCGCCAGGAATCGGGGCCGGCACATTCGCTGGCAGGTAGGGCAGGGGTGGCGGGTAATGCCATAGGCCAGGCCCACCCGAAACAGCCCGTGCTCGCGGCAATGGATGGCGGCGTAGACCGCGGCATGGAAGCCGCAGGGCAGCAATTCCCGCTGGAGCGCGTCCCAGGGTTGCATTTCGCGGGGAAGTATAACATCGATGGCGGTCTATGTAGAAAGTCTAGTGGCAGTTCTGGTGGCACTGGGTTTTGTATTTTCGTGCCACTCCCTGCGCTGCCTTGCCTATAGTCCCGTACGCCCCCTCTGTGGTTTCAACGGGTTGCTCTTGCCTGCGTTTCCATGCGTTCATTCATACGGGACTTAAAATCCCGAGACTCGAAAGAGTCGTATCGGTTCGATTCCGATCCCGGGCACCACTTACTTTACTCTAACTGAACTACTTCAGTTGACCGTGCGGCTTGAGTCTTTGGTCGTGTGCGGGCTGCCAGACTCCGAATCATGATTAAGCTCATGACCGTTCTCGACCCACTCTGGCTGGAGATTGAGGCGATATATCTGTTTGCTCAGCAGACTTGAATGCACTCGACATCGATGAGTGCCCCAAGCTTTTTCAGCTTGCTGGCAACATGCCCGATGCCTACTGCACAGTGATGCGCTGGGCCGTGTAGGTTCCACTCATTCAGAAATTTCCTGGCCCCGATGGGGAATCGGTAACGGCTGTTGGTGTTCCCGATTTCGAGAATCGGTCCGGGGACGGACTCGCCTTCAGCCATCAGCAACTGCAATTTTCCGTGCGCGGTCTGGAGCACGGACAGGAGCGTGACCGGACCGTGCTTCACCGACATTTCTACCGATAGTCCGCGGCCCACTTTGCCGTGATAGACGTTGAGCGGGCGAACCTTGGTCTTGCCTTCGGCAATCGCGATGTGTCCGGGGCCGTCGTGCCCCATGAGCAGAACGTCATCGGTAAAATCTGCGGCGTAATATTCCGTGAAAGACCCGCCCGCTCCAAAGGTGTCCATGATCTTCATGGCCTGGGCGTTTTTGATTTCAAATTCCCCGGCCACGGGAATACCCCTCGCGGTCAGCAAACTGGTACCCAGAATGATGGAGCTGATGACATCTTCATTCTCGGCGTTTCCCGTCCCCTGGTAGTAGTACGCCAGGGAACCAAGTTTGTGGAGCTCAACCAGGCGATCGAGGGCGACCGAGGTGCGCGCCGCCCGCTCCAGTTCTTGCGCCGGACAATCGGGCTGAACATCGAAGGCCTCGCGGAAGCCCTCTACTCGTTTTTTGGTTTCGGCCTCGCATACCTGCCGTCGCAGGGCTGCCAGCTCATCCACCTCGACGACTTCAATATGTCCCCCAAAGTAGGCGCATTGCTGGGTGAGATCGGAATAGATGTCGAGCATTCCGCCGTAATAATGACCCATCACGCCCAGCCGGTTGTGTTCCATGGTGTGAGCGACCCGGGCGGCGCCAACCCACTCCGCAATTTCATTGGCGGCAACGGCATCGTTCTCCAGCGTGCCGGTGACCTGAAAGAAAGGAATCCTGCAGCGATTGAAAACGTTCGCGATCTCCGGCATTGGACAAGCCTGACAGTAGGCCAGCCACTCTCCCGTCATCTTTGTGCGATCGCCGAGGGCGTTGAACCAGTCATAGTCAATGGCGGCAGCAGGAGAGAGATTCAGAATGATAACTGGAACCTTGGCCCGCCGGACCACAGGGAGCACGGTCGAAGATAGGGCATAAGTTGTGACGTGGAGAAAGATGAGATCAACGTCGGCGCTGCGGAACCCGTGTCCCGCGGCGAGGGCTTTCTCCGGCGTGTCGATCAGTCCCAGGTTCACCACCTGGGCTCCAGCCTGTTCGAGCTGCCGGGCCACCCGCTGGCCGTATTCCTTCAGGCGATCTTCCAGGCCGGGAAACTGCGGCCAGTAGGCCTCCAGACCGATTCCAAAGAGCCCGATCTTCGGCTCGGCGTATGCTCGGAGCTTATCCATTGATCAATCGGTTCCGGCACAAATCCTACTCGCTTCAAAGCGCTGAACTGTAGTATTCTGCGTCGGTAGTTGTCAATAGTTAGTTTATTTTCCTATTGAATTTGATGGCTTATCCGCGCACTACGCTACGTACTTCAGAGACGGAGGATTCACGTGAATCGATATCGGCCATCCCTGTTGCTGGCTACGATTTTGTGTGCGATCACAGCATCCACTTCCCTTGCCCAGGAACCTCAGGACCAGTCCGCTAAAGTGGCGGCGCACTGGGACAAAGTAACCGGCATTTCTAAAACGACCGCCACTTTGCAGGTGGTTGTGAACCCGCCGCTGCGCCGCGGATCGCCGATCCATGACAATGCCTTCAAGACGCTGAAAGATATCCAGGCCGATTACGTTCGCTATGTTCCGTGGCTGCCTTATCCGAAGCTGGCGGTGGCGGAACTCGAGCCTCCGGCGAACGGCAAAACTTCATGGGACTTTTCCCTGATCGATCCCATGACCATCGACTTTCTCGAGGCCACGAAGGGCCATTCCGTCATTCTCAATTTCAGCACCATCCCGCAGTGGATGTTCAACACCGACAAGCCCGTGACCTACCCCGCCGATCCCGATCAGCCGGTTTGGGATTACACCCAAGGCACGGAGCCTCGTGATCGCAGCATGAAGGAAATTGGCGATTACTACGGCCGCCTTTTCTCCTGGTACACGCAGGGAGGATTTACCGACGAACTCGGCAAGCCGCATGAGTCGGGATATCACTACTCCATTCCCTACTGGGAAGTGCTGAACGAAATCGAATTCGAGCACAGGATGACGCCCGAGACCTACACGAAAATTTATGACGCGGTGGTTGAATCGATCCGCAAGGTTGCGCCGCAAACCAAGTTCGTAGGCCTGGCCCTGGCGCAACCCTCCACGCACCCCGAGCAGTTCGAATACTTTCTCAATCCCAGGAATCACAAGCCCGGCATTCCGCTCGATTTCATCTCCTACCATTTCTATGCCGTGCCCACAGCCGACCAGGACCCGGCGGTGCAGCCTTACACCTTCTTCGCATACGCAGACGGGTTTCTCAACACAGTGCGCTATGTGGAAAGCATCCGAAAGAGGCTTTCACCGGAGACCCGAACCACGGTCGACGAGATTGGGGCCATCTCCGCCGACGACGTCATGCAGGACCAGCCTGGCCATGTGACCCAGCCAATTCCGAATTCCTACTGGAACCTGACCTGCGCCATGTACGCGTACATTTTTGGCGAGCTGACCCGCATGGGCGTGGACGTGGTAGGCGAGTCGCAACTGGTCGGCTACCCCACCCAATTCCCCTCTGTTTCTATGGTCGATTGGAATACGGGCAAGCCCAACTCGCGTACCCAGGTACTGAAGCTGCTGCGCGAGAACTTTGGGCCGGGCGACAAGCTTGTAGAAACTGAGCCGTTCAACCGAACTGTGGACTCCTATCTTTATTCTTTCGCGGTGGTGAAACCGGATGGCAAACGGCGCATCCTGCTGGTCAACAAGCGTGACCGTCCGTTTGACATTACAGTGCCCGGCGCTGCCGGCGGCCACGAAGACTACATTGACCAGACTACGAACTTCGATCCTGCCGTATCGGTCAGTTTGACCAGCGAGAAGATCACGCTGAATGGACTGGGCGTGGCGGTGGTGACGCTTCCCTGAGCCTGTGCAGGCAGGCAGAAACGGACGAGTATTTTGAGCCGGTTTCCGGCCCCTAACCTGGGGGAGCGGTTCGCTATGATTATGGGAGTCTTCTACGTGGAGTAACGGGTAAATAAGGTAGCGGACTCCTTTTCATGGCGACCTCTCGACGCGTCTTTCTTACCGGACTGCTGGGTACGACGGCGACAGCGTGTCTAGGCCAGGGGGTCGCGCCCCACCGGGCCGCCGCGCAACCCCGAGGCAAACCCTCGGGCCTTCCCTTCAATGCCACTTTCACCGATGTGGCGGCGAAGGCCGGGTTGCGCGCGATCACGGTTTACGGTGAAAGTGACCGCAAGGAATACATCGTTGAAACGCTCGGGTGTGGCTGCGCCTTCTTCGACTTCGATAATGACGGCTGGCTGGACATTTTTCTGCTCTCCGGCACTCGCCTGGTCGATGCCCCAGCCGGGGCCAGCAACCGGCTCTTCAAGAACAACCGCGACGGCTCCTTCACCGATGTAACCGAGCATGCAGGACTACTCAAGACAGGCTGGGCCTGCGGCGTGTGCGTGGGCGACTATAATAATGATGGATTCGAAGATCTGTTCGTCACCTACTGGGGACAGAACGTCCTCTATCGCAACAACGGCGATGGCACGTTCACGGACGTAACTCGCGCGGCTGGACTGGCTGAATCCGCGAATCGGTGGGGTACGGGATGCACTTTCGTTGACTACAACCGCGACAGCCACCTCGATCTGTTTGTCGCCAACTACCTGGATTTTGATTTACAAAAGGCACCCAAACCCGGCCAGAATGCCAACTGCCGCTGGCTGGAGACGGCCGTAACCTGCGGCCCGCGCGGCTTTCCATACGGCCGGCACAGTCTCTACCGTAATAAAGGAGATGGGACGTTTGCCGACGTCAGTGCGTCGTCCGGCATTTCCGCTGCCCGGAATAGTTACGGGCTCACCGCGATCGCCGGGGATTTCGACGATGATGGCTGGCCCGATATTTACGTCGCCTGCGACTCCACGCCGAGCCTCTTGTTCATGAATAATCACGACGGGACGTTCCGCGAAGAAGGCGCCATCCGCGGCGTCGCGTACGGTGAGGATGGCCAGGAGCAAGCCGGGATGGGTGCCGCGGTCGGCGACTACGATCTCGACGGCCGCCTCGACATCTTCAAGACGAATTTTGAAGGCGACACGCCTGACCTGTACCGCAACATGGGCAAGGCGAATTTTGAGGAAGCCAGCCGGCGGGCTGGACTGGCGGTGGAGAATCGCTTCGTCTGCTGGGGCGCCGGCATGGTGGATCTCGACAACAACGGACTGCCTGATCTGTTCATGGTTGCGGGACACACTTTTCCAGAGATTGAGAAACGGCATCCCGAGTTCCCCGCGAAAGACCCGAGAATGCTGTTCCGCAATCTGGGCAAGGGGCGGTTCGAAGAGCTTACCGGCCAGGCTGGAGCAGCAATCCATGAGCCACATAACAGCCGCGGCTGCGCCTTCGGCGATTTCGATAACGATGGCGACCTCGACATTCTGGTGATCAATCTGAATGAGCCTCCCTCGCTGCTGCGCAATGACATCGCCGGTGATAATTCATGGCTCAAGGTGAAGTTAATCGGCACGAAATCGAATCGCAGCGGAATTGGAGCGCGAGTTGTAGTGATGACAGAAGATTCAACCCAGACCCAGGAAGTACAGAGCCAGTCGAGCTTTCTGTCCTGTAACGATTTTCGCTTGCACTTTGGCCTGGGCCAGGCTAAGAGCGCTGAAGTAAGGATCCGCTGGCCGAACGGCGAGTGGGAAACCCTGCCGAATGTGACCGCGAACCAACTGGTCACGATAAAGGAAGGCACGGGAATCGTGCCTTTACGAACTCCGCAATCATCACCACAACCCACGTAGGCCCGGACGCCCTCGTCCGGGCGGCCGAGCAACGCTCGCCAGGGTCTTGGAATAGCGCGGCATCGGCGGGCAATGCTTGTCGGGGGTCTCTGCGTTCAGCTGCGAGCCGGGCTTCGCGCGGCCGGGCGGGTGGGACACCCGCCCCTACGTGTTCGTGCGATGCGACCCTATTTGGGTGCATTCGGGTCGAGTTGCTGGGGCGTGACTTCGTCTGGCGAGAAGATTTGTTTACCCGCCTCTTCCTGATTCGATTTCTGGTTGCGCAAATGCTGGAACTGCGCGAAGGCCTTCTTCTGCTCCGCCTGGTGGCCCAGCATGCCCTGCACTTGCGAAAGCCGGTACCAGGCGACCTCGTTTCCAGGGTTCAAGGCGACCCCCTTCTGCAGGTGAGGGAGCGCCAGATCGGGCTTCTGCAGGGACATGAGAACTGCGGCCAGCCCCAACTGGGCCTCTTCGAAGTCGGGATGATGTTGCACAGCCTGCTCGAAGAATTTCTGCGCCTGATCGAACTCGCCCGCGTTGCGATGAATTTCTCCCAGCTCATAAGCGCCGTTGGCATTGCCGGAATCGATTTCCAGTTCCTGCACGAACTCCTTGGCCGCCGCAGCCACGTCTTCCGGCACGTTGCTTTGCCGGGCACGCGCCAGCAGGGTTCGTCCTATTCGGTAATGAATGCCGGGGCGCCGGGGATCGACTGACAGCACTTGCCGATACTCGCTGATGGCCGCGTCGTTCGATCCCTGGCTTTCGTATGCTTCAGCCTCGGCTTGATGCCTCCACACTGAGGCAGGAGCCACCTGCGCCAGCTTTTGCATATTGAGGAATGCGACGCTGCCGAAGATTCGCGCGGTGTGGTACAGCACCTCGGGATCGTCCGGATAGAGGCGGTTCAGCTCCAGGGCCACCGCAGCCGCGTTGCTATCGCGCCGCAGCCCGCTATCGGCCCGCAGGAGTTGCAGGCCGCACATGCGCTTAATCGGAGAGTCGGTTGAGCGGCGAAAGCACCTCTCCAAGCCGGGCAGAGCTTCTGCGTGACGCCCCAGTTCAGACAGGGACATGGCCAGCATGGCCTCGGTTTTCGGCAGCGCCGGCTTGAGTTTCAAGGCCTGGCGCAGGGCGGAAACAGCGGCCTCGAATTTTCTCTCCTGGAAGTAGATGACGCCCAGGTTGGCGTGCACTTCCGCCACACCCGGCTCCAGTTCCCGTAGTTTCTCGAAAGCAGCCTCTGCCTCCGCGTAATTTCCCTGCGCCAGTGCGCGCTGGCCCTGCTCGGAGTACTTCTCGACCGGGTCCGTGGACTGCGCCGCGGCATGAAAGGCGCAGCAGAATATCAGCAGGAATACGCCGAGGCCGCGAATTGTTGAGAGGCGAAGCATCAAAGGCGAGTGTACCTTAACAAAAAAATCCGCCAAGCCGGAACCGGCATGGCGGATTTTAAAGACAGACTGGCGGGGGTCAGAAGATCAGTTTGCCTCCGAGCTGGATGATGCGGCCGGGGCGGGCAGCGAGCACCTTGCCGTAGGCCGTGTCATTAGGATTGTTGTCTATCGGAGCGCCAATCGACGTAGCGGTGTTCGGGTCATATCCATATTGAGCATGGTTGAATACGTTGAAGGCTTCCGCACGGAACTGGAAGGCGACGCGCTCGGTGAATTTGAAGTCTTTGCCGACGCCCATATCCCAGTTGTTGATTCCCGGTCCTCGCAGGATGTCGCGACCGGTGTTGCCGAACTGGCCGGCGAGCGGCTGAGTGAAGCATGCCGTGTTGAAGAATTCATTGACGCTCTTGTGGAACCCGCTGTTGGGGTTGCAACCGGGAACCAGGTTGGCCCGCTGGGTAAAGGTTGTGAGCAGACCGAAATTGTCGTTGGCGAGGATGGAGTAGGGGAAGCCCTTCTGGAAGGTCGTGATACCGGTGACTTGCCATCCGCCAATCGCCAAATCGGCCGCCCGGTTCATGTTCCCGCCAAAGCGCTTTCCACGCCCGACCGGCAACTGGTAAACCACGCTGGTTACGAAGCGATGGTTCACGTCAAAATCGGAACGCCCGTAGTCGAGCGCCTGATTGTTCTCGTTCATGTGTCCCGCGAAGGCGTTAGTCGAGCCCACGCCAGCCGCTGCGGATTTGTCGTCCAGACTCTTCGCCCAGGTGTAAACCGCAACCAGCGCGATCGAACTGGAGCGCCTTTCGAGCTTCACGTTGCCTGCGTTGTAGCTGGAATATCCGTTCCACTGGCTGTCGAGGAAGCCCAGGGAGGAAGTTATGTTGGTGAACGGCCTTCTGGTGGCAGCCGGGCAATCGCCAACCGTCGGATCTCCACCCGTGGTGGGATCGCACAGAGTCGGGTCAACCGGGGGCAGGCCCTGGCCAATGTTGGTGCGGTTGAGCAGGTGCGTTCCTTTGTTACCCACGTAATTGACTTCGAGCGTGGTGTTCCTCGCCAGTTCGCGCTGAACCGACAACGACCACTGTTGCACATACGGATTCTTCGGAAATTCGGAGATGATGACGGCGAAGAACTGGCTGCCATCCGCTGCGGGAGTCACCTGGTGCAGGGGGACGGCAGGAAACATGTTGTCGGTCAACTTGGGCAAAGTGGCATCCACATTCGGGTTTGTGGAGGCGCGAACGACAAACGGGTAGATGTCGCCGGAGTCGTCAATTTCACGAGTCTCAGCCGAATCGAAGAAGATGCCGTAGCCGCCGCGAACCACTGTCTTATCGGTCAACCGGTAGGCAAAACCAATCCTCGGAGCAAATGGCTTCTTGGACGCAGGCGCTGGATTATTTCGCCCGCAATAACGGTAGAAGCCATTGCCGTCAGGGGCAATCGGGCCGCCTAATCCCGTAACGTTCGCCGTCCCCAGGTCTTTGTCGGCGTAACACAGTCCACCTCCCGGGTTAGCGCGATCGAACCAGAACATCTTGTTGTCCTGCTCAAAGGGCACCGCACGATAATCCCAGCGCAGTCCCAGATTCAGAGTGAGGCGGTTGGTCGCCTTCCAGTCGTCCTGAATGTAGGGAGCAAAATATTGGAAGTGATACTGGTTCAGGTTCCCCGCCACTCCCGCCGGACTGAACGGTCCAGGTTGAAAGGTAGAAGCATTGTTGTAGTACCCGAGGAGAAAGTCGGCCACGGAGTTGCCTGTGCCGCACTCACCAGTGGCGTTAGGGCAACCGCCGCTATTCGAAGTAATGGTGTCGTTATTGAAGCCAAATTGACCCAGGAAATCATTGGAAAGATCCCGCTTCTGCACCCAGCGGCGGTAGTCGAAGCCCACCGCGATGGTGTGCCGGCCATGAGTCATAGAAAGAGAATCGGAAAATTCCCAGGTCGGGATGTCGCTCGTGGTGACGTCGTTGCCCTGACTGCCGAAGGCCGTCCCATTGAATCCCTGAAAATTGATCCCCGGATACATGGCAGCGTAGCTGGGCAGATCCTGGAACACGCCAGTGAGGCCGAGCGCTGATATGTCCGAAGCAGCGGCTGCGATTCCGCCTTGTATCGAAATGGGCTCGAGCCTGCCAAAGCGAAAGTTGTTCACGATGTTGTGGCTGATGGGAATGGTGTGCGAAATCATCCAGCTCTCGGATTTCTCGTTGAACGTGCCGATGCCGAACGGAAGTGAAACCGAGCCATTGATGTTCTGGTTCTCGTATTGCGCCGTCGTATAGCGAAAGAACACCGAGCCAAAGCGGCCCAGTTGTTGATCGAGTTTGTAAGTTTGCTGGTCGACTGTGTTGGGCAATGCGGTGGTCAGGCGATAGTTTCCACGACAGCCGGTGGGACAATTTGGAGCAGGAAAAAGACCCGCTCCGATGGCCACTTGCGCCAGGCGCGAAAAGCTGCTGCTCGGAATAATATTGCCTGGGAAAGGAGCACCCGTTGTCGGATCTATGGGCATACAGAAAGACGTCGCACTCGGCACACAGGTTCCTCCAGCGGCCACGACCGGAGACAGCCCTGAGCCGGAAAAATCTCCATTAAGCCAGGCGGGCGGCGGCGTATTGAATGTGTCCTGGTTAATGCCGTTACGGATCCGCCAACCTTCGTAATTTACCAGGAAGAAAGTCTTGTTGCGCCCGTCGTACACTTTCGGAATGTAAATTGGACCACCCAGGACGAAACCGAACTGATTCTGTCGTAGTTCAGGAATCGCCGACTGGAAGGGAGCCTTGGCGTCAAAGGCGTCGTTGCGCAGAAACTCGAATGCGGTGCCGTGCAACTGATTGGTTCCGCTCTTGCTTACGATGTTCACCTGGTTGGCGCTGAAGCCATACTCGGCAGAGTAGGTTTCACTCTGCACTTTGAATTCCTGAATCGCGTCCTGCGACAGAATGACCGCTGGAGTGTTCAAGGCGGTGTCGGTGTTGACCAGTCCGTCCAGCGTGTAGTTGTTGGAGGTAGGCCGCCCGCCGTTGATGCTAATGGCGTTCCCTTCTCCCTGCCGCATCTGGCCCTGTTCGCCGGTGGTCTGCACGGCTCCGGCGCCGATGAAGAGCAAGTTCAGAAAATTGCGTCCGTTCAGCGGAAGTTGCTCCACCTGCTTCTGGCTGATGAGCTGGGAAACGGCCGCGCTATCCGTGTCCAGGGATACGGGGTTTGCCTGCACTTCTATGGTTTCCGACACCTGGCCGGGCTTCATGACAATATTCACGCGAGCCTGTTGCGCCACAGCCAGGAG
Source organism: Terriglobia bacterium (assembly GCA_963803605.1). Lineage (GTDB taxonomy): Bacteria > Acidobacteriota > Terriglobia > Terriglobales > Acidobacteriaceae > JAIQFF01. The sequence goes on along the minus strand of CAWDNG010000008.1, from coordinate 137,384 downwards.
GATGTTGTCGGCCACAGCCTTCTGGAAACCGGAGGCCTGGACGGTAACACTGTAGGTTCCCGGGGCGAGGTAGGGGGCGGTAAAGTCTCCGTTCGCGCTGGTTTCGACATGGCTGGCGACGCCGGTAGCGGTATTGGTAACGTCGACTTTGGCACCGCCAACCACCGCGCCCGAACTGTCAGTCACCGTTCCCAGGATGGTGCCGTTGGCGCCCCCTTGGCCGTAGAGCAAGCCCGCCGACACTACGACAAACAGAAACACCACCAGACTGTGGACTCTCATGGTCGCATTCCTCCTGTGCCTCTCGGGCACGTGTGCGGTCGACATGGACCTGACAGGGAAACACTGCCGCGCAAAAATCCCTATCGGACTCCGCGCACTTTAGCGACGGTCAATAATGGTTGTCAAGACAATAGTGAACTTATTTCCCTATTGAACTATCGGATTCTGCTTCCAGAACAGAACGCGGTTCAAACTCCAACTGTTGAAGATGTCGAGTACTTGTGGCGGGGCCCCCGACGAACTATGGTTCGCCGCGTCCTCCATAGGACAAATGCAGCGGTCCAAGCTATAGTCTTTAGCATTGAACGGCTTCACTTGAGGTCAAACGCGTTGACACGTTCAGCTCCCAAGCGGCTCTACCTGATTCCGGTACTCTCGAAAGCGCTCGATATTCTTGAGCTGCTGCAGAACGAGCAGGGCCCCCTGGCGCTCGAGGCCATCTACCAGCGAACCAATATTTCCAAGACAACTGTCTACCGCATTCTGAAAACGTTTGTGCATCGCGGCTACCTGGCCCAGTCGCAGGACGGACTGTATCGCCTGGTGGCGCGTCCCAAGAAAGCGCGCTTCGGTTTTGGCAGCCAGTCGGCGGAGATGCCTTTTTCAGAAGCGGTGACGGACAGCCTCAAGGCCGCCTCGTCGGCCGCCGGGGTGGACCTGATCGTGCTCGACAATCGCTACGATGGTTCCACCGCTTTGCACAATGCCGACGAATTCGTGCGCAACCGGGTCGACCTGGTGATCGAATTTCAGATCGACCAGCATGTCGCGCCGGTGCTCGCGGACAAAATCGATGCCGCGGGTATCCCGCTGATTGCGGTGGACATACCACACCCGCATGCGACTTTCTTTGGGGTGAACAATTACCGCGTAGGCTTTGAGGCCGGGGAATGCCTGGCGCAGTATGCCAAGAAAAAGTGGGACGGCAAGGTGCGCTGGGCCCTGGGGTTGGACATCGACGAGGCGGGACCTCTGGTGCAGAGTCGCGTGACTGGCGCCTTTGAAGCCATCCGCTCGCGTCTGCCAGGCATTCCGGCGGAATTCCTGGTTCGCATGGACGCCCGCGGATTACGCGATCGAAGCTGTCAACTGGTACTCGATTTTCTGCGACGTCATCCTAAAGACCGCGGTATCCTGATCGCAGCCACAACCGACACCAGCGCCCTGGGGGCCGTAGAGGCTGTGCGCCAGCTCAAGCGCGAAACCTCCGTGGCCATCGTGGGGCAGGACTGTATTCCCGAAGCGCTGGCGGAAATCTCTCGTCCGGATAGCCCGTTGATTGGCTCGGTTTCGCATGAAGCCCAAAGCTACGGGCCCCGGCTCATTCATCTGGGATTGTCGCTACTCAGTGGACATCGCGTCGCGCCTTACAACTATGTGGAACACAAGATGGTGACCGGTTCCTGGGCGGGCCAGAGAGGCAAGACAGCGTAGAGAAGTGATCCGAGCCGTTCAAGGCCGGAAGTTCACGAATAGAAATTGTTGCCCTATTGCATTGCTGGAGTATGATAGCTGCGACTTCGGGCGCGGGTCGGCGGTTTGGGTTTGATGAGACAGCCTGCGTTCCGACACACTTTTTCCGCTGAGAGCACTTTCATGCAGGTCAAAACAAGCTTGCGCTACCTGGAGGACCGATGGGACGAGCAGGTAGCCCGCGGTCTCGATCAACCCGAACAACTGCGCTACCGTTCCAATCTGCTGGGCTCTGACCTTCGCATCACCAACTTTGGTGGAGGCAACACCAGCTCCAAGATCATGCAAGTCGATCCTCTCAGCGGCAAGCGGGAAGAGGTCTTGTGGATCAAGGGCAGCGGCGGCGATCTGGGCAGCATCAAGTTGAGCGGACTGGCGACGCTGTACTCCGAAAAGCTCCGCGGGCTGGAACACAAGTATCGCGGCGCCGAATACGAAGACGAGATGGTGGACATGTATCCGCTGTGTGCCTTCGGGAAGAACAGCGTGGCGGCTTCCATTGACACGCCTCTGCATGGCTTCCTGCCTCTCCCCCACATCGATCATTTACATCCCGACTGGGGAATTGCCCTGGCGGCCTCAGCCAACGGCCGGGAAAAGATGGAAGAGTTCAACCGCTTGTTTGATCATCATCTGATCTGGGTGCCATGGCAGCGTCCGGGCTTCGAGTTGGCCATGATGTTGCGGCGGGCGGTGCAGGAGAGTCCTGGCTGTGACGGAGTTGTCCTGGGCGGTCACGGCCTGTTTACCTGGGGCAACACGCAGCAGGAGTGCTACGAAAACACAATTTCGATCATCGACCAGCTGGGACAATTCGTGGTCGAGCACGTGGCGAAGAAGGGCGCAGGTTTGTTCGGCGGCGCGCGGCATCAGGCGCTGGAAGATCGCCGCGATCTGGCACTCGACATTTTTCCGTTTCTGCGCGGCCAAGTTTCGGGCGCGCGGCGCCTGATCGGCAATTTCAGCGACCTTCCGGAAGTCTTGCGCTTTGTGAATTCGGCGGAGGCGGAGCAGTTGGCACATCTGGGCACAAGTTGCCCCGACCATTTTATCCGCACCAAAGTGCGACCGCTGTTTGTTCCCTGGCAGCCGGCTGCCACCGTGCAGGGACTGCGCGAGCAGATTGATTCCGCGCTGAAGAATTACCGCAAAGAGTACGCGGAATACTACAAGTCGTTCGCGCTGCCCGATTCGCCAGCCATGCGGGATGCCAATCCCACTGTAGTCCTGATACCGGGCATCGGCATGTTCAGTTTTGGCAAGACCAAGACAGAGGCCCGCCTTACCGGCGAGTTCTACATAAACGCCATCCATGTGATGGAGGGTGCGACTTCGCTGGATACGGGGAAGACGCCCGCGGAACTGCCGCAGGCGGGCGCCGCCGCACCGACGAGCGCCTTCACTGTCCACGCGAACTATGTGGCGCTACCGCCGTCGGAAGCTTTCCGCATTGAATACTGGAAACTGGAGGAAGCCAAGATTCGCCGGCAACCCCCGGAGAAGGAACTCAGCCGGCATGTGGTTCTGATCGTGGGTGGCGGCAGCGGAATTGGCCGCGAGGTCGCCCTGCTGGCGGCGGACCGCGGAGCGCACATCGTGGTCGCTGACCGTGATCAGGAGGCCGCCAGGAAAGTAGCGGAAGAATGCAAGTCGGTTGTGGGAAAAGAAGGTGGAATTGCGGTTGCGGTGGACATTCGCCGCCGCGACGTAATCCGGCAAAGCTTGCGTGAACTGGTGGCGGTTTACGGCGGGCTGGACCTGCTGATCAATACCGCCGCACTCTTCCCGTCATCGAAGGACGGGCAAATCAGCGACGAGCAGTGGGGAGTGACGCTCGATGTCAATGTGACCGCAAATTATCTTCTGGCAGATGAAGCGGCGCGCATATTGAAGGACCAGAATCTGGAGGCCTCGATCGTGCTGACCAGTTCGGCCAACGCCGTCGTGCCCAAGCGTGGTAGCGAAGCCTATGACGTGAGCAAGGCAGCGCTCAGCCATCTGGTACGCGAACTGGCAATTTCGCTTTCTCCGAAAATTCGAGTCAACGGCATCAGCCCAGCCACTGTGATCAAGGGATCAACCATGTTTCCGCGCGACCGTGTAATCGCGTCACTGAAGAAATATGAGATCCCCTACCAGGATTCTGCCGGTGACGAGCAGTTGCGCACTCTGCTCGCCGAGTTTTACGCGAAGCGCACGCTTACACACCGCCCCATCGACCCTAAAGATTGCGCTGAGGCAATCCTGTTTCTGGCGGGACCAAAATCACCCTGCACCACCGGCCACATTATTCCCGTGGATGGTGGACTAACCGAGGCTTTCCTGCGATGAACATTCAAAGCCCCGGAAAGGCACTGGCATGACGGATAAATCGGAAGTATTGATACACCGAGCACTTGACAATTTTAATATCGAGCTGCCCTCATGGGGTTTTGCCAACACTGGAACCCGTTTCGGAAAATTCATCCAGCTTGCGGCCGCGGTCACCGTCGAAGACAAGTTCACTGATGCGGGGCAGGTGCATGCCTTGACCGGTGCATGTCCTACGGTGGCGTTGCATGTGCAGTGGGACTTGCCGAACGGGTTGAAGGACATCGCCCAGGTGAAACGTTTGGCCGAAAAATATGGGGTACAGCCAGGTTCGATCAATCCCAACGTTTTTCAGGACCAGGAATACAAGCACGGATCGGTGGGCAACCCCGATCCGGCGATCCGCAAGCGGGCCCTCGACCATATTCTGGACTGCGTGGCCATCGCCGATGCTCTTGATTGTCGCGACGTATCACCCTGGTTCGCAGACGGCTCGAACTATCCCGGCACGCAGAGTATTCGACACAGAATCGGATGGTTCGAAGAAGCGCTGAAGAAGGTGCACGCTGGTCTCAATCCCAAGCAACGTCTGCTGATCGAGTACAAGCCGTTCGAGCCGGCGTTCTATCACACCGACGTGGCCGACTGGGGCATGGCCTTCCTGTTAGCCAAGACCGCTGGTCCACAAGCCTACGTGCTGGTGGACACCGGCCACCATTACCAGGCCCAGAATATCGAGCAGGTCGTGGCCTGGCTTTTGCATCACGGCATGATCGGTGGTTTCCATTTCAACGACCGCAGATATGCGGACGATGATCTAACTCTTGGATCAATCGATCCCTACCAGATATTCCGAATCTTTCACGAGATCCACAACTTCGCCTGGGAAACCGGGAAGCCCGCGGACGTTGCCTATATGGTCGACCAGAGCCACAACCTGAAGGGCAAGATGGAGGCCATGATTCAAACCGTCTGCACCGCCCAGGAACTGTATGCCAAGGCGGCCATCGTCGATCATGCGCGTCTGGCGCCGTTGCAACAAAGCTGTTCGCTGGTCGAAGCCGAGGAAACCCTGCGCGGCGCATTCTGGTATGACGTGCGCCCGGCGATCCGCGAATGGCGGCGCAGCCATGGTCTGCCGGAAGACCCCATGCAGGCCTTCCGGGACAGCGGATATCTGGAAAGAATCACGGCGGAGCGCAAGGAGCGCAACGCAGTCTCCGTGACCACCTACGCATAAGCATGGAGGACGGGCGTCCCGCCCGTCCAGCCGCTCACAGCGGTTTGTTCGACTTCGCTCGGGAGCACAAGCGTTTATTGGGTGGTCACTCTTTCCATCTTCACTGGCCCTAATAGTCCCGACGGGAGCAACGGCGAATTCGCCTTGTAAGGCTTCACATCCGCAAAAGTATATTTGGTGGTTGCGTCCGGTTGTTGATCACCGATCAGGCGGTTGACCCAGGCATTGGTCACCTTGATGGTGACGTCGTTCGCACCCGGCTTCAGGGCGTCGGTCACATCCACCCGGTAGGGCGCGTGCCAAACGATGCCGAGGGACTTTCCATTTATCGTGACTTCGGCCAGATTCTTGACATCACCCAAATCCATCCATAGGCTGGCACCGTGCTTGAACCAGTCCGAGGACGCCTGGATGGTTTTGGTGTAGGTGCCGATTCCGGAGAAGTACTTCACACCCTTATCCTCGCTGTCGCTCCACGAAGTAAGCTTGTCCAGCGTGACGGATGCGGGCGCACCGCGTCCCGGCTGGAAGCTAACGTTCCAGGAGCCATCCACGGTCGCCAGTTCGGTTTCCACTGGCTTGGGTAAGACAAGAGATGTGGCCTTGGCAGCCTTGCGGAAGACGACAAACACCGTGCCCCATGGTTCAAAGTGCAGCGGAACCGTTGTCCTGCCGCCGGCAATGTTGTAGGAGGCTGGCTTCGATTTCCCGGTTTCGGCGTACCACAACTCCGGAACCTTGCCGGTCACGCGGAAGCTCGCCTCTACTGCCTCGTCGCGGTCATTGCGATTGTCGAGGAAGTAGATATCGGCGTCGGACAGTTTGCGATGCACAAACAGAATGCGGGTATCGCTCTCCGGCTTGCTGTGGTCAAAATCCGGAGACACACTCAACGCCTTCAGCGCGGCTTCGGCATTCTGTCCGGCATACACTTTGCCTTTACCCACGGAGTGCACGCCGGTTCCATCGCCGAACAGCTCGTCATTCAACTTCTTGAATTCGGCGACATCGTCAGCCAGGCTGGGCGTGCCGGTCGGCTTCTCACCTGCCACTACGGCACCTTGTTCCACCAGTTTGTAGATTGCGCGCAGCACCGGCAGCGACATGTGCTTGCTGTAAGGATCCAGAGCCATGATGCGGTAGCTCATCCCGCTTTTGGTGGTGATTCGTCCATCGGTCACGTCCAATTCGTGAATCAGGCCATCGGCGTTGATGTAGTCAAAGCCGTAACCCGCTGGCACCGCGGGTGACTTATCGTTAAAAATCGCGGTGATGTTCGAGTCTTCACCGTAGAAATAAACAACGTCCGCGGCAAAGCGGCCTTGCTGCAACAGGTAGGAACTGCGGGCCAGATAATCTGTCCAGGCCCCCGCCTGCTCGGCCCATGTTTCATTGCGATTGAACCATTGTCCGAACGGTCCCAGGGTCAAGCCCGGGGCCTTGTCGATCAGGGGCTGGTGCGCGGATTCGTGAATCACGAAACGGTTAATGCCGTTCAGCATTTCCTGGTCGGCGGTCGGCTTCAGGGTTGCCGGCGACCATGCCCAGGGCGCGGCCGCTGCCGTCAGGGATTCGGCCGCCACCAGATTCTGGCCATAGATATGGGCCACTGATGCGGATTCGCGATCATCCGCGTTGTAGCCGTATTGTTCCTTGTTCACTCCCGGCACTTGCGTCCACATCGCACTCATCGGAATGTCAGCCAGTTTCTTTACTTCCATACCGTCGGCAACGAACGCGCGCCCGCTCTCGTGCGACTCCGAATAGTGGCCAATGCCCCGTTCTTTCAGGGATGCTTGCACCTGGCCGTAGTGTTCGTCCGCAATCAAATCTGCAATCGTCTTACGAAAATCCCACAGAAACTGATCGCTGGCTTCGGCGCTTTCGACCACCTGCCCGGTGAGAACCGGCATCCAGGGCGCCGGATCGTAGCCGCGCCGTTTCTTGAACTGGGCCATCATGTCGTCGGTCCAGTTCTGCGAGCCCGCCTCCCAGCTATCGGTAATGACGTAGCGGATACCACGTTTGCCCATGTAACCCGTACCCACCGTCTCTTTGTAGCTGTCGAGATAGTGGTCCATATAGTTTTTCACGTAGGCGCGGTTCAGTTTGTCGACCTCAAGGCCGGTGGCTTCCGCAGTGGCCGGATGGTTAGTGATTCCCAACAGCGAATATCCGAAACGCAGTACAACCCAGTTCCCGGCCGGCGGTGTCCAGTCGAGCGTGCCGTCGGGTCGCATCTTCGACGTCAAGTCGATCACATCCGCTTTTGAAACCACTTCAGTCGCAGGCACCGGCGAGGTGGCGAACTCGTAGATGTCCGGTACCGGAGTGAAAGCCGCCTTTTCTTCGAAGCGGTTGACCCGCGCTCCCGGATGCGGGGCCAACTCGGCAATTTCATAGTCGGTTGGAGGCGCACCGATCTTGATTCCCAGGGATTCGGGATCGATACCGCTAGCCCACGCCGGCGCAGGAGGCGGTGGGGTACGCTTGAACGTGACGCGGAAAAACTTCGCCGTTACCGGCGGGAACGAAAGCGTATGCTCGGGGGCGCCGCCGTCGGGCACCTTCACAACCAGGCGGAAGTTTTGCCCGTCATCGCTTGCTTCCAAAGACTTTTCAGGGTCGGAGATGCCGGCCACCATGGCCGTAATGAAGTCCACGCCTTTGGTCACAATGCTGAGGGAATGAATCGTCTGCGGCTGCGCGAATTCGTACTGGATCCAGCTGCTTTCGCCGAGTTTGGGGATGGGAAGCCTGGTCGTCCTTTCCAAGTCGCCATCGTCGAGCATGGCGGTATCAGGACTTCCCGCGCTAGCCGTCACTTTCGGGTGCAACGAGTCCACGGTTACATCATCTGCAGGCTTGCGGTAGGCGATCACGGCAGCATCAGCGTAGAACTCAGGCAGTTTGGGGGCGCCGGCCGGCGCAGCCAGAGCATCGCGAACACCAATGTTCTGAAACGCCCCGGTGTTGGACGGCGGATGAGCCAGCGTGCCCGTGAACGGCTTCCCGCCCTCAACCAACATTTCGCTCCATACATACTTTTTCATTCCCTGCGACGCTGGCACCCATGGACCACCGGTCTCGCTCCAACCCGGCGAACCGGCGATGGCCTCTTCCATTCCCAGTTGATCGGCGAGGGTGGTGGCGTACTTGAATGCATCCTTCCACTCCGGCGTCATGTATGCCAGACGGTGGTCCACCACCTGCGGCGTGGCCAGGGCGGCATCGAAGTTTTGAAATCCTCTCAGGTGGACGCGGTGCATCCACTCCAAATCCAGCTTGATGCCTTCCTTGCTGATATTGCCATTCATCCAGTGCCACCAGACCATAGGCTGTGCGGCGTTTGGCGGCTGGCGAAAGCCCTGCTCCAGGGTGTCGCTCGAACCCTGGCCGATGCTCAAGCCAGGCATGGCAAGCAGTACGATTGCAGTGGCAATCACGCGGAGGATCAGGGCGCGTTGTGGTTTCATGTCGAGATGTCCTTCCTGTACGCGGCGTGGGAGTATATCTGCGAAGGAAAATGAAGCCAAGCCGCTTTGTTTGTGAGGAATGAGAGGCACCCAGAAGCGAGCCAGAGTCTCCAGACGAGCCCCTCCGCGGAAAAATGGCCAAGTCAGTTTGCGGCGCAACTTTAACCAGCGGCGCGGCGCACTGTCAAGCAAAATGAATATATTTACCTATTGGATTTTAAACACAATCCCCAAGATTCTGCGAAACCATAGTCAGGTCGCTCCGTATATTCCCGCTGGTCCTGATGCTGACGTAAATGGGGGGGAGATAGGCTAAACTACCGACCGTCGGCGGTCGGGCGGCAAGGATCCGGGGATGGTTGCAGGAATCGCTAACAGGCGTAGGCGCGGGGTGAGGGCCCGGCTGGACTGGGTTGCCGGTTCTTATCCGGACCGGTTCTGTGCCGGGGCGATTCTGCTTTGGGTGCTTGCCTGCTCGCTGCCCGGGTTTGCACAGCCGAACGACGGCGCGTCTATCTTCACAAAACCCAATGCTCTAATTGATCTGGCTCCTGCGGAGTACCTGGGCCTTTCCCGCGGCGCCCGGTTATCTGGCACGCCCAACGTTTCGCTGAATTTTCTGGACGCCCGACATGTTTTGCTGACTTTCAATCCCAAGAAGCTGTTTACGCGCCAGCCCGATTGTCCGCCGACTCACAATGACCGGCTGATGCATGTCGCGGTCCTGGAAGTTCCCAGTGGAAGGGTGGTCAGGCAGGCGGACTGGTATCTGCACGACACGCGGCGCTATCTCTGGGAGATGGGGCAGGGGCGAATATTGTTGCGACGCCTCAACCGGCTGTACGAAGTCAACGCCGACCTAGAGGAAAAACTGGTTCTGGACTCTCCCCAGGAGCTGCTTTGGGTGACGGTCACGCCAGGCGGAAAGCAGATCATCACGGAAACGAAAATGCCCGCGGCCCCAAAGGACAAACAGTCCAGGGACAAAGTCCGGGCGAGAATTGCCTTTCTCGATGCCAAATCCATGGCGGTGCAGCGAGTCATAGAGTCGCAGGGCACAATCAATTTGCAAGCGACCGAATCAGGTTTTACCGATGTGCGGAACTACGGAGGGGTGTGGCTGGTTCGCTTCGGCCCAGAAGTGCGTGATCGCGTGAATATCACGCGGGTGAAAGCGCGGCGTCCGCCCAACATTCTCTACAGCAGCGCGAACACAATGCTGGTCGGCCGCTGCGCGCTTTCCGGGAACGATTACATCGTCAGCGCATTCACCGTGACGGGAACTCACTTGTGGAAGCAGCGCTGGAACGAGTGCCGGTATACGCCGGCGGTAAGCGCGAGCGGAGACGGCAGCCGCTTTGCTGCCAGCTCACTCACGGTCTTGTCAGACGCCGCCCCCGCAGGCGGAGATGGCCCAGAGCAGGATGGCGTGGAACAAACAGTTCAAGTCTTCGATACCGCTGGCGGCAGTTCGGTGCTATCGGTTCAAGTGGCGCCGCCGGTTGTGGACGGGGTGAACTACGCACTCTCACCGGACGGAAGACAACTGGCAGTCCTGCAGGCAACTACGCTGAGCATTTATTCCCTGCGGGAAATGTCCGCTGACGAGCGCACGAAATATCTTGCGATCAAAGACGATACCCCCGGTTTGTATGTACCTCCGCCGCGAAGCAATGGCGACCCCGCCCCTGAAACGATTGAGATTTCGGCGGCCGGCGATTCAGGTGTGCCGGAGCCCGCCAGTCCGGTCTCGACTTCCCCACACGCGGCGACAGATTTGACGAAGGCTGCTGCTTCCCCGGGGCCAACTGGATCACCCGTGGCGTCTGCAGCGGCTGCGGGCGCGGTGCCACCACCGGAAACCGGTACAAACTCCAACCCGCCCACATTGACCTTCCGGACTGGCACCCAGGTGGTGGCGTTGGACGTGGTCGTGACTGACGCCAGAGGCCACGTGGTGAAGAGCTTGCAGCAGAGTGATTTCAGTATTAGCGAAGATGGAAAAGCGCAGGCCCTGCGCCACTTCCGGGAGTATTCGCGGGAGCAGGCTCCGGCACCGCCTCTGCCGCAAGCCGAAGCAGCGAAGCTTCCCCCGAATATCTTTTCCAATTACACCCAGCCGTCGGAGCCCGGTTCAGTGACCGTGGTCCTGCTCGACCTGCTCAACACGCCGATGGCAGACCAGACCTACACCCAGTCGCAACTCATCAAATTCTTGAAGAATAAGCCGCAGGATGCGCAATTCGCCCTGTGCACGCTGAGCAATAAACTGCAGATGATCCAGGGCTTCACCAGCGACGAGCATATCCTCCTGGCCTCGGCCCGCGGCAAGAAGGCATCGTTCCGCAACAAGTCTGTGCCCGACTCTGATGCGGCGCCGATCTCGATGGAAGCGGGACAGGCCACCGCCAAATTTGTCCCTAACCTGGACTTTTTTGTGCAGGCGATTGAGTTGCAGCAGTCGGAGGCCCGGGTGGTGGACGCAGACCGGCGAATGATGGTTACGGTGGACGCCTTTGCTCAGCTGGCGCGCTATCTGTCCGGAATTCCAGGACGCAAGAACCTGGTGTGGTTGTCGGGCTCCTTCACCCTGGGAATCTCTCCCGACACCAGCGGGCAGGACCCTTTCATTCAGGCGCGGAATTACAGCGAGAACGTGAAGCGAGTCTCGAACCTTTTTGCCGAGGCGCACGTGGCAGTGTATCCGGTGGACGTCCGGGGACTGGTGACGGACCCGTTGTTCAGCGCCGCCAGCAACGACACACTCGCGCCCTTGTCCATGCAGGCGTCAACCCCCGGCGGGCCCGCAGGCCGGGGCGGAGGAGGAGACTTCGCCTTGGGCAAACGCAACGCCAGCAACGCGGTGCCGATCGCCGCGATGCAAGCCTCGGCGGACCAGTTCGGCTTGGCCCAGATGGGGGAACACGCCACCATGGATAAACTGGCGGCGGAAACAGGTGGCCGCGCCTTCTACAACACTAATGGCATCGCCAAGGCGATCGACGCGGCAAACGAAGAAGGCGCGAACTATTATGCTCTGTCTTATACGCCCGCCAACAAGAACTACGACGGATCGTTTCGCAAGGTGAAAGTTTTGTTGGCCGGGAAGAAGTATGACCTGGCGTATCGCAGCGGATATTACGCAGTCGATCCCCATGCCATGGCCAAGCCGGAAAAAGATCTGGCTTCGAGCCTGGCCATGGCCGCCATGCAGCAGGGGTCACCCCAGTCACGACAGATCGTGTTCGGGGCAAAGGTGATTCCCTTAGGCAAGCCCAGAATGGTGAAGGATGCGCCCGCCCTGAGTGCCAAGAAGAAACGAAAGGGGGAAGCGGGCCCGGTCGCGATGCAACTTTATTCCATCGACTATGCGGTGACTCCCGCCGACCTGCACTTCAATCCCATGCCGGATGGGACCTATCACGATGTCATCAATTTCATGGCGACGGCCTTCGACGACGAGGGAGCATTGGTGGCAAGTCAGATCAGCCAGGTGGCCGCCGATCTCAAGCCGGAGACTTTTCGCGACATTCAGCTGGGGGGCGTGCGCGTGCATCAGGAAATTGATGTTCCACTCAAAAGCGTGGCCTTGCGACTGGGAGTGGAGGATGTGGCCGACAGCCACATCGGTACCCTCGAGATTCCGCTGCCGGTCGCGGCCCCGCCCGATGCGCCTGCGGTCGCGCGGCGTTCCATGCCTCCGGTTGAACGTGATTGAACGGGTATCGCCGGCGCTACGGGGAACTTAGCGCCCGGCCTATTCTCCGCAATCCTTCGTGAAACATTTCTGTGTCCACTCCCATGCCGATACGGAAGTGGTTGGGCAAGCCGAAGAAACGTCCGGGCACGGCTGAGGTTTCATAGTCGGTGCGCAGCCGGGCCAGAAAGTCATCCACGTTGCCTTTCGTCAGTCGCAGAATGGCAGTCGTCCCAAATTCGGTGCGGGGAGCAGAGATGCCGTGCTGGCTGGCCAGGAAGTCTTTCAGCAGCGCCCGGTCGGCTTCTACGATTTTGCGCGTGCGCTCGCGGATCTGGTCAAGATTTTCCAGCGCTATAACACTTAACAGTTCGGCCGGATGCGCTGGAATCGATGCAAACAGATCGTTCAGCCTCCACATGGCACGAGCCAGGCCGGGCTCTGCCAGGATCCAGCCGCAGCGCAGTCCGCTCAGACCGTAAACCTTGGTCAGACTGCTGGTGACGATGAACTCCGGCCCCAGAAAATAGGCGGTCTTCGGAGTGTTGGTGTAAACGGCGTCTAGATAAACTTCATCGACCAGTACCCGCGCACCTACGCTGCGCGCCAGTTCGCCGATCTCATGCAGCGTGGAACCGGAAGCCAGAACACTGCTGGGATTATGCAGGTTGGTGAGCACAATTAGTCTTGTCTTCGGGGTGATCGCACGCCGGACTTCAGCCGGATCAAGCGCATAGCCGTTGTCTTCGTCGCGAACAAAAGTCTTTATTGCGGCGCCCAGATACAAAAGCGTGGAAGTCAGCAACTCATAGGTGGGCTGTTCGATGACGACTTCATCACCGGGATCGATCAGCGTGGCCATGGCCAGATGATTAGCCATGGATGTCCCCGCGGCAGCCACCACGCAATCGGGATCGGCGCCGCACCTTTTCGCGATGGCCTGCTGCAGCGGAGCGTAGCCATACGTGCTGTCACCGTTGATCTCCAGTTGGTCGATGGTTACCGGAAGCTCGCGCAGAAAAAACGAACCCACGCCGCTGGTCGCGAGATTGTACTTCGCGCGGCCCTGGGTCTTTGCCCACAGCATGTAATCGGAATGTCGATGTCTCATAGGTTCGGCGCCGGCGGATTTTGGTGCGCGCTGCGGCTCCAGTACAAATATACCGGGAAGCCGGCCAGCAGAATGACCAGGCCGATGGCAGAATTTGCCGGGAAAGTGGCGATGGTGGTGATCACGATGGCAGCACAGGCCAGCACAAAGAGTCCCGTGGTATAGGGATGGCCCGGAGCCAGATACAGCTTCTCAGGTGAATCCGCAACTCTTCGCCGAAACACAAACAGCGACGCGGCCGTCAGGCCGAAGGAGATGAAGTCCACAGAGATCACGTAGTTCAGGATCTGCTCGTAGCGTCCGGAGAGGGCGATCACGGTAGCGGTCACGCCTTGCAGCACGATGGCCACAACCGGAACTCCGGTGCGCGGAGAGAGCCAGCCCACACTTTTGAAGAAAAGGCCATCCCGGGCCATGGCGTAGTACACCCGCGGCGCGGTCAGAATCCCCTGGCTCAGAAAGCCCAGCGTTGAAATGGCGATGCCGAATGCAATCCACTGTGCGCCCCGCTCACCGAGTGCAGCGCGCATGACGTCCGACGCCGGAATGCGGGTGGCAGCCAGCCCGTCCGGGCCGAGCACTCGCAAGCAAACAAAATTGACGGCCAGATAGAGGACCACGACTCCGATTACGCCGATGACCAACCCGCGTGAGAGATCGCGACGGGGATGGCGCATCTCGCCCGCCACAAAGCTTGCCGTCTGCCAACCGCCGTAGGCGAAGGCCACAGGAATCATGGCGGCGCCGATCGCGCTTCCGAGCCCCAGCGAAACCGGACGGTCGAGTAATGGTAAGGCGTGCACTGTGCCGCCGCCCCAGAGGATTCCCACCACGACCATGGCGGCAATAGCGGCGGCCTTGAGCAGCATGAGGATACTCTGCACATTGCTGCCGGCACGCACTCCAAAGCAATTGATCGCGGTCAGACCCATCAGCGTCGCGGCTGCAATCGGTCCGTCGCCGGCGGAGAGCCCGGTAATCTCGCGATAGTACCGGCTGAACGTTACCGCCACCGCCGCCATCCCGCCGGTCTGCGTCACCAGAAGAAGGACCCAACCATAAATGAACGCGACGGACGGATGGTAGGCCTCGCGCAAGTAGAGGTATTGTCCACCCGCACCCGGCAAGCGCGATGCCAACTCCGCCCAGATGAAGGCGCCGAGCAGGGCAAGTCCTCCGCCCAGGAGCCAGACGCCGAGAATCAAAAACGGAGTGTGCACGCGGAGAGCGACGACGTAAGGATTGATAAAGATGCCGGAGCCGACGATGCCGCCCATGACAATCATGGTGGCGTCGAACACTCCGAGCAGCTGCCGAGGTTTGACAGGATCCAAGAATCAGCCTGAGAGAGTCGTTGTCCAGTCTGACGGCTAATTTCATCAGACTGCGGACCTAGCCCCGATCACGTTACCACAGGCCCATATGATCGCAAGAGGTGATACTTGGCGAAGCGGACTCACCTGGTCAATCGGTCCACCAGCACGGTGTTGGGATAGTAGTGGTCCAGTATCTCGCGGAAGTTTGCTCCCGCCCGCGCCATGGCTCTCGCCCCTGCTGGCAGAGGCCCGATGCCGTGCCCCTCGCCTCTGCCTTCGAGGATGACGCCCTGTGAATCACGGCGAGCGCTGAAATTGTTGCTGGGCACCGCGTCCCAGCCGAGACGGCGATCCACGGCCAGCCGGGAACCCTCTCCGTGTTCGCGCAGTTCAGCAGCCTCGACCGTCGAGACGCGACGCACCCAGTTCGATGGATGGCGCAGACAGTACTCGCAGACTACAGAAAAATACGGATAGGTGTGACTCGACAGGCCCACTTCCTGCGGAGTGCGAGTGTGTCCGCCACATCAACAGATGTCCGGACGGAACGGGCAAGATCGATGTGATGGTGCGCGTGCCTCCGTCCTGGGGAAAAATCTGTCGGAAGGCGCGACCATTGAACGCCAACAAGCCATCCTGGGCGGTGGCAATGATGAGTTCCGGTTCCTGTGCGTCCGCCAATACCGCGGGAGCAATCGCGACCAGCGGGGAGGAGGGCAAATCTCGTCCCACGGCGTAGTGTTTGAGCAATCTCCCGCTGGCGTCATATTGCGCGAGTCCAGCTGGGCCTGCTATGTACAGACTGCCGTGGAAGCGGGCTGCCTGAAAGAACACCGCCGGCGTGCTGATTCGTTCAAAGACTTGCTCCTGTGATTCCGGAAGCGGCCGGACAATGAAGCGTATTTCTGCTTCCGACCGAACTTCTTCAGTGGCAGTGCGCAAGGCTCGTGAAGTTCTCCACCCCACCATCGCAGCGAGCAAAACGAGAACCGCGGCTCCCGCTGCCGCAAGCGCTCGCGACCATCGTCTGACGCTCCAGTTCATAAAGACCCGAGTTGCGAGGAAGATGAACTATAAACCCGAGGGACAACAACGCGTGAGCAGGTAGCAGCGCGGCGACCAAACTCAGGCTGATTGATAAAGAAGCGACTTATGGGGACAGCTGGGATCCAGCGTGTGTCGGCTGATACACGGTGTGTGGGTGTCCGGAATGGTGGCAGGAGGGACGCCCACCCGACAGATGGCGAGACGCCGGCGCTACGCTACCGTAGGCACCTCAGAGGCTGAAGCCTCAGCATTTCGAGATGCTTATTGCAGGGCCGAGGCCCAGCTGCACGCGAAACCGAAGATTTATGGCCAGGGCTAGTGCGACAGTCCTACATAATTTCCATAACCGACAATTACCGTGGATCCCACCAGCAGCAGGAGAGCCAACGCCAGCAGGCGGCCCGCCTGCACGCCCGCGCCTTTCCATTCCTTCAACCCGATGCCCCACAGGCTGCTGAAGATGATGATGCTGGCCATGTGCAGCGTCCAACTGGAAAATTTGTACTTGCCCATCTGGGTCTCGCCCATCGAGTAAAAGAAAAACTGGAAATACCAGGTAGTGCCGGCGAGCGCGCAGAGCAAATAGTTTGCCAGCATGGGAACTCGTGCCCCACCTGCCTTTCGTACGGCAGGCGCCTCTTGTATCGCGACGGAAGATTGCGCCCGCAACTTGCCGGAGGGCATGTGCTCCACCACTTCCCGGCTGGGAGCGTCGACCGCAGTCTCGATAATGACCTCGTCGTGAACTTGCTCATTGGGTTCGCGTGAAATCGAAGTGAAGTATTGGTACCCGGTTTTGTTGCGGACGTTCAGAATCACGCACCAGATGAAATTGGTAGTGAACCCCCCCAGCAGCACCACGACCAGCACGGGCAAGCCTTGCCATAAATCGGGAGTTCCATGCTTGATGGTCAGTGCCTTTATGGGATCTCCCGCCGCCAGGCCGTAGGCGAAACAGGCGCTCATCACGCCGGAAAGAACCGCCACGCCGACGCCTTTCTTCAAATCAAATTCCTTGATGGCCTCTTTCTGCTGCTCCGGCGACATGGCCCGCTCTTTGTAGATACCCGCCAAGCCGGCTGCGGCAATACCGAGCAGGCAAACAAAAATTCCCAGCAGAATGATTCTTCCGGAAGCCGTACCGACCACCTGGCTCATGAATTCACCGCGAAAGATGGGAGGAATGAGAGTCCCAAAGGCGGCGCAAAGGCCCAACACCACGGCCATGCCGAGCGATAGTCCCAGATAGCGCATGGTCAGACCAAAGGTGAGGCCGCCGATCCCCCACAGAAGGCCGAAGAAGAATGTCCAGAAAATGACCGAGCCCGAGGTCTCGTGCAGCACCGGTAAGAGATCGCGAGTCATGAGCAGAGCAAAGAACCAGGGAGCGATAATCCAGCTGAAAAAGCCACCCGCGAGCCAGAATGTCTCCCAGGCCCATCGCTTCACTCCGCGATAGGGCACGTAGAAGCTGCCGGAGGCCAAGCCGCCCAGCCAGTGGTACACCACGCCAATTACGGGATTCGGATTCATATCATCCTCAAGATCTGGACTTCACCTGCTCGGGGCCTGGTTTGCATGCTTGAACGCATTCGATTCCGCCCCGAGCCTTCCCGGGACGTGCACGTTCCGCTGAACCGTAGTATCCTGCATCCGTTGTTGTCAATAGTAAGTTATTTTCCTATTGAATTTCAGTGAGGTTCCCGCACGCTGCCGCGCGTCAATCGATAGTGGCTTGCCTCAGTTGCCGGCGATATTTTTCTATGGGGTTGCTTTTGTCTCGCCGCGGCAGCGCTACAAGAGTAAAGCATGAGGAGATTCCTATGCCGCGCGTAGCCTTTCGCTTGCGAATCAAGGCTGATGCCATCGAAGGATATGAAAAGGATCACGCCAAGGTGTGGCCGGAGTTGCTGGCCAAGCTGAAAGAAGTTGGTATCTCTGACTATTCGATTTTTCGCCGCGACCAGGATCTCATCCTGGTGATGCGCGTGAAGGACTTCGAGGCGGCCTGGGATGCGCTGGCCATCGACCCGGTAAACCTGCGCTGGCAGGCGGAAATGGCGAAATACTTTGAGCCTGTACCCGGTCTTCTGCCGGGAGAGCGCTTCGCCATGATGAAGGAAGTTTTCTACATGGAGTAGCGGTCAATGGATTGCTGCAGTTCATGAAACCATACCCCCGGGCTGGGTTGGGGCAACGGTCGTCTGCGCTTCATCAATTGCGCCGGATGGGCGGGTGAGGACACCCGCCCCTGCGTGGTTTGACTCCTTAGGCGAAAAACAGCGGTCCACGTTATAGTCTTTCGTTGAGGCCACGGCGAAATTGACGCGTTCAACGCCCAAGCGGCTCTACTTGATTCCGGTGCTTTCGAAGGCGCTCGACATTCTCGAGCTCCTGCAGAACGAGCGAGGTCCGCTTGCGCTCGAAGCCATCTACCAGCGGACCAATATTTCCAAGACAACCGTCTACCGCATTCTGAAAACATTTGTTCATCGCGGCTACTTGGCCCAGTCACAGGACGGGCTGTATCGCCTGGTGGCGCGGCCAAAGAAAGCACGCTTCGGTTTTGGCAGCCAGTCGGCGGAGATGCCTTTTTCGGAAGCGGTGACGGACAGCCTGAAGGCGGCCTCTTCCGCGGCCGGTGTTGACCTGATCGTGCTGGACAATCGCTACGACGGTTCCACCGCTTTGCACAATGCCGACGAATTCGTACGCAACCGGGTTGACCTGGTGATTGAATTTCAGATCGATCAGCATGTCGCGCCGGTGCTGGCAGACAAGATCGATGCCGCGGGCATCCCGCTGATTGCGGTGGACATACCGCACCCGCATGCTACTTTCTTCGGAGTAAATAATTACCGGGTGGGCTTTGAGGCCGGAGAATGCCTGGCCCAGTACGCCAAGAAATTTTGGGACGGCAAAGTGCGCTGGGCCTTGGGATTGGACATCGAAGAAGCAGGCCCGCTGGTGCAAAGCCGCGTGACCGGAGCTTTCGAAGCCATCCGTTCCCGGCTGCCGGGAATTCCGCCCGAGTTCCTGGTGCGCATGGATGCCCGCGGCCTGCGCGACAAGAGCTGTCAGCTGGTACTCGACTTCCTGCGGCGTCACCCGAAAGACCGTGGCATTCTGATCGCCGCCGCCACCGACACCAGCGCATTGGGGGCGGTGCAAGCGGTGCACGAGTTGAAGCGGGAGAAATATGTCGCCATTGTCGGCCAGGATTGCATTCCCGAAGCCCTGAAAGAAATTTCTCGCGCCGACAGCCCGCTGATCGGCTCCGTCTCCCACGAGGCTCAGAGCTACGGCCCCCGCCTGATTCATCTGGGGCTGTCATTGCTGAGCGGCCACCGCGTCGCGCCCTATAACTACGTCGAACACAAGCTGGTGACGGGTTCGTGGTTACAGGAGCACAGCAAGACAGCCTGATCCCCCAGGAGTATGGTTCGGACACTCCTGTCCGATGTCTTTGAAGTTGGTTTCGCCTGAGTCGCGGGTTACCCCAGTCAGGTTACCCCCCGTCTTAATCAACAATCAAAGTCAAAGGCGTCGGACAGGAGTGTCCGACCCACACTCCCAAATTCTCTTATAGAAATTGTTGCCCTATTGTATTCGCGGAGTATCATTGATCGCAGCTTTCGGCGCGGCTGGGCAGCTTAGGTATGATGGCGGGCTGATCGAGGCTTTCCTGCGATGAATGATGGCTCGCACGATCGGGACGCGGGGATAGGCGACAAGCTGGACGGGCCACGGAACGATCCTGCGGGCCGAGATCGACGCAATCCGCCAGTGCTGGCGGCAGTGGATTTGGGGGCTGAGAGCTGCCGCGTTTCCTTGCTGCGCTGGGTCAACGGTCGGCCGGAAATTCGCCTGGTGCACCGCTTCCACAATTCCGCCCGCGACGACGGAAACGGTCTGCGTTGGAATATCGCGGCCGTCTGTAACGGCGTAGAAGAAGGTCTGCGCGCCTGCGCGCAACTCTCCCCTGAAGGAATCGCCGCCATCGGCGTGGACGGTTGGGCCGTGGACTACGTCCGTCTGAGTCCGGACGGACAACCGGTAGCAGACCCTTTTTGCTATCGCGATGAGCGCAATGTGGCGGCGAAAAACCAGGTGCTCGCCCGGATTTCCGCCGAACACCTTTACGAACTTACCGGAGTTCAGATCATTACGCTCAACACGTTGTACCAGCTGTACGCGGATGGTCGGGCGCAGCAGAATCTTCCTTGGGTGAACTTACCGGAATTTCTGCTGCACCGGTTCGGCGGCAGACGCGTCTCCGAATACACCAATGCCACGCATACCCAGCTACTGGGGGTGCAGGACGAGGCCTGGTGTCCTGAAATTTTCTCGACCGCCGGGCTCGACCTGGGCGCGGCACCTCCGTTGGTGAGGCCGGGGACCGATATTGGCCGGTTGCAGGGCGACCTGGCGTCGCTTGAGGCCTTTCGCAACACCCGGTTGATCGCTCCCGCCTGCCATGACACCGCATCGGCCATCGCGGGAATTCCAGCCCAGGGAAGCGATTGGGCGTTTATCAGTTCCGGAACCTGGTCGCTGGTGGGATGCGTGCTTGATTCCGCATGCGTCAGCGCCGCCGCGCGCAGCAGCAACTTCAGCAATGAAGGCGGAGTCGGCGGCAAGATTTATTTCCTGAAGAATGTGAATGGCATGTGGCTGCTGCGCCAATGCATGGAACATTGGCGATCGCAAGGCCAGGCCTGGACCGTAGAGCAACTGGTTGATGCCTGCGCATCCCTCGACACTCCCCATAGCATGATTGATGTGGACGACCCTGATCTGTTGTTGCCGGGAGACATGCCAGCGCGCATCAATGCGCAACTGATTCGCAGGAGCCAGGTTCCCATTCCTGAGAGCCCGGACGTGGCGGTCCGGATGACCAGCCTGATTCTGCACAGCCTGGCCGCACGCTACGCCGCAGTCTTACAGGATGCAGCCCGGATTACGGGAAGAACATTAAAGCGGCTTTACATCGTCGGCGGAGGCAGCAAGAACATTGTGCTGAACCGGCTCACCGCAAAGGCCACCGGCCTTGAGGTCCTCACGGGATCGACGGAAAGCGCGACCGTGGGCAACTTCGCGATTCAACTAGCCGCGCTCCGGGGAAATTACAGGAGCGACATCGGGGTGGAGGCAAGCGCCGTGGCGGAGTGGGCCGGCGTTCTGTCCGCGCTGCCGCTCGATGCTTCCGGGGGCAAAACGCCCGGCAGCGTCCTGCCCGCTCATAAGGAGGAAGACGTCCAACGACCAACTGGGAAGACACTCGCATGACGGAGCTGTGATCCTCGCCTGGTGGATTTCGCAGCTGCGGGGACTTGGAGGAATTCACGAAGCGCCGTCTACGGTGCGGAAGAAAAATCGGTCAAGACCATGAAAGTGGAATCCACTTTCTCTACCAGCTTTCCGTTTACCTCGGACGCATCGCGAACCTTCTGCCATTCCGGATCGTCGCCAAAGGCTTTCCAGTTGCTGACCGCTGCTTCCCGGCTGGGATGCGCCAGGATATAGATAAGAGTCTTGCCCTTTAGCGGATCGTCGAGCGGTGTCCAGTAGGCGACGTTCTTCATTCCGTGCTTCTCAAAGATCCCGGTGGTGTGGTCGCGAAAACGCTTCAACAAGTCGTCGAGCTTACCCTCGTTGGCGTGATAAATGCGAAGTTCATATACCGTCGATGCCGATCCTGCCATGCCGGCCTTCTCGGGTTGAGCCGCCCAGACTCGTGTCGGGAGGAGCGCGATGGTGGGGAGCGCCTGTAACAAAGTTCTTCTGTCCATGTCCGCCTTCCAGATGAAATGAGTTTCAAAAGCAGGTTACTCTTCAATCGTGAATGTATAGGAACCCGAACCTGCCTTATAGATCGCGTTGTGGCTGTCTCGGAGAACAAACGACACTCCCGGACTTTGCCGGATATCCTTGTCACCTTCCAGAATCCTGGCCGCGAAGCCGCCCGGCAAGTAAAGCAGGCCGGTCGTATTCGGCGGAATTACTACCTCCCACTTGATCAAGGTTCCATCAACCTTCCAATTTGAGGTGATCGCTCCGTAGGACGAATCGTATGTCGCCTTGACCTCGCCCAGCGTGGCATCGAATTGAGGATGCAGGAGAATTCGATGGAAGCCTGGGTCTTCGGCCGATTCGTCGATGCCGGCGGCGTAGCGGTACAACCACTCGGCGACCGCGCCGTAGGCGTAGTGATTGTAGGAATTCATCGAGGGATCGCCCATCATCTGATCGCCGTTCCACCGTTCCCACATGGTGGTCGCGCCGTGCTCAATCATGTATCCCCAGGAAGGATAAGTCTTCTGCAGCAGCAACCGGTAGGCCACATCACTCTGGCCACTGTTGCTGAGTTCAATCATCAGATAAGGAGTGCCCAGGAAGCCGGTGGTCAGATGCCAGTCGTGCGCCTTGATGTCTTCGACCAGCTTGTCGGCCGCGAGCGCGCGGTCTTTTTGGGAGAGCAGGTTCATGTGCAGGGCCAGCACGTAACTGGTCTGGCTGCCGGTCCCGACCGTGCCATCGGGCTTCACATATTCCTGGTTGAAGGCAGTTCGAATCTTTTCGAAAGCTTCTCTGTACTTCTGCTCGTCCTGGGGCCGGTCAAGCACCTGCGCCATGCGCATCATCAGCGAGGCATCGTACGCCCAGAATGCCGTGGCAATCAGGTCTTTTGACGTAGTGCTGCCGATGGCCAGCCAATCACCGTAATCGTTGCCGCGCTCTTTCAGCCAGAGATAGTTCGGATTAGACCCCGCGATGTGCTCCATCCACTTTTCCATCGCTGCCCAGTTGTCCTGGAGAATGCGGGTATCGCGAAACTGCAGGTAGGCGGACCAGGGAATGATCACGCCCGCATCAGCCCAGCCCGCCACACTCTCCCCGGTGGGGCCAACGCGCGGAGAAACGTCGGCGAAGGCGCCCGCCGGACTTTGGGCATCCCGAATATCGGTGGTGAATTTGTGGGAGAAGGCGGCCAGGTTGGCGTTGAAGGACGCGGTCCGCCAGAAGACTTCAGCATCCCCCATCCAGCCCAGACGCTCGTCACGCTGCGGACAATCCGTGGGCACGCTGAGAAAATTTCCGCGTTGCCCCCAGAGTATGTTGCTCCACAACTGGTTCACAATCGGATTTCCCGTGCTGAACTGAATGGTGAAGGGCGCCGCAGTGTAGAAGACTATGCCTTCAATTGCGTCCTGCGTAGGCGTTCCCGGATAGCCGGTAAGTTCGACATAACGGAATCCATGGAAAGTAAAGTGCGGTTCAAACGCTTCGCTTCCCTTCCCGCGCAGGATGTAGGTGTCGGTGGCTTCGGCCGTACGCAGATTTTCGGTATATAGCTCGCCATTCGGCTTGAGGACTTCTCCGAAGCGCAGGCGCACCTTGGTTCCCGGCTTGCCGGAAACGTGCAAACGCGCCCAGCCGACCATGTTCTGGCCCAGATCGAAGATATAAACTCCGGGCGTTGGATTGGTAACGCTCTTGGGCTTAAGGATTTCATTCACCCGGATGGGCTGAAAATCCTGTGCGACCAGCGGGGCCTGGGGCGCGGGCGCGCTTGTGACTGCTCCCCAGCGTGAGTCGGAGAATGATGACTGGTCCCAACCAGTGGGTTCCAGGCGGGCATCGTAATTCTCACCATTGTAGATTTCCGAGTCGAGAATGGGAGAAGGTTTTGCCTTCCACGATTCATCGCTCAGAATGGAATCATGCGAGCCGTCGCTATATTCGATTTCAAGTTGCACCAGCAACCGCACCGGCGGCGGTCCAAAGTTGTATCGGGTCTGCAGCCAGCCCAGGCCGTCGGCATACCAACCTCCGCCCAAAATCGCGCCGATGGCGTTTCCGCCCTGCTTTATCTGCGATGTGACGTCATAGACCTGATAAACCACTCGCTTGCGATAATCGGTCCAGCCCGGGGCCAGCACATCGTTCCCCACGCGGTGGCCGTTTAAATACAGCTGATAGGTTCCCAATGCAGTCGAGTAAATACGAGCGCTGCGCACGGTTTTTGCAACGCTGAAGTTCTTCCGCAAGAGATCAACGGGTTGAGCGGGCCAGGGAGTGCCCAGCGGTGCCTGGCCAATTTCCGCCACCACGGCCGCGGCGGGCCAGGAAGAATCGTCAAACGTTTGCCCCACCCAGGCATTTCCGCTCTGCTCGGGCGTGGTCTTCCAGTCGGGGCCGGAAACAAAGCGTTCAATTTTGCCGTCGGCCATCTGCACCCGGAGCAGCGCGATGAATCCGGCTTGCGGAGGCCGGTTGCGCTCCTGCTGAACGATCGCCTCCGCCGCCAGCGAATTGGCGCCCGCGTTCAGTAGCTTGCCGACGGGGATGACTCGAAAATATCCCCAGGGATCCTGTGCTCGACCGAACTTTCCCATCGGCGATTCGACCACTACCTGCCTGCCGTTGACCCAGGCCGCCACATTGTCCTTAGCGGTGATGAAGAGCGTGGCCTCTTTGGGCTTTTGCGCCAGCCCAAAGCTGAAGCGGAAATCGTGTTTGCCGGGCGTGGCCTTGGTCAACGCGTTATCATCGGCCGCCCATATCCATCTGGGCGCCGACTCGTAATCGCCGCGCTCGAGCGGCATGTCCCGGGTAATCCACTTGGCCTTCCAGTCGTCGGGAGAGAGCAATCCCATCTCCCACCAACTGGCCTGGCTGTAGGACGAAGCTTGTCCCTGCGCGTCCCAAACCCGCACCTGCCAGTAGTAGCGGCGGCGAGACTCGACGGCTGGACCAGCATAGGTCACGTTGACCGACTGATCGGATTCAACGCGGCCGCTGTCCCAGACATCAGCCTTATCTTGCGCCAAGCCCTCCGGTGAGCTGGCGACACGAATTTGATAGGCCGCCTGGCGGGCGCCACGCTTGGAATCCTGGAGCTGCCATGAGAGCCGGGGATCGACGATGTCGATTCCGAGCGGCTCTTCCATGCCTTCGCATTGCAGATGGGCCGGGGCGTTGCCTTCGAACGCAGCGGCCGCGAGAGACCACGGACCGATCAGCAGAAGTAAGAGCGAAAGAGAAGATGTCCATCTCCGGAAACAGCCGGTTCGCAGGGAAATTCTCGACATGGAGAGCTCCTATGAAAGTTCCCTATTGTACTTATTTGTCTTTTGGATTGACAGCCCCTGAACACCCATGGTCTCAACCGTCCCCCAAACTGAGGTCATCCTGGGGAACTTCAGTCCCGAGGAATCTCGCGTGGACCTGCGCCATCGCTTGCCCGCCGCAGAGGCGCTCCCCGCCAGATGCTTCGCCAAGCTCAGCATGACGCTTTGGGTTGAGAGCCAGACCTCAAGTCAGGACGTACGAAACACCTTATTAGTGCCCCATCACCTGCACGAAGATATCCTCAAATTTCTTCACGTCCACTTCCATCTGCACGCTGGCGGGATGAAGCTGCGGAGGCGGCGCCAGGTGCGAAAGCCATTTCTCGCGATCAGGCGCATCGGGGCCGCTGTAGGGTAGGAAGAATTGCGGAACATCGTCCGGCTTCTTCCAAATCACGGTATGCCCGTATTTCGGCCCGTGGTCGATATCGACATCCAGGTAAATGGTCTCTGATTTCTTGATCACACTGGGATCGAGGATAGATGCGACCGTCAATTCGTCCCACATCATCGACCAGAGCGAGGTTCCCTTTGGCGGCTGAAAGTCGAGATACATCTTCTGAAGAGGACTGGCCAGCGGTCCGCCCGCCCGCACAACCCGGCGCATTAACTGTTCGCTGGACCAGACTTGGCCGCCGGCCTCGAACGGTGTCACTACAATCTCTTTCCAGGGAGCGCGCAGTACGATCGCCGCCGCTTCCGGGTCCCACCACCAATTGAGTTCCGGGCCCCCGGCGCTGCTTCCGCCCATGATGTAGATGACCTTGGTGAGCGGTACAATTTCAGGGTCCATACGAATAGCGAGCGCGATGTTGGTCAACGGGCCGGCGCAGTAAAGGACGACTTCACCGGGGTTAGGCGACGTAAATAAATAAAGGTATCATAGTGATAACGAGGAGCGGAGTGTCGATCGGCATTATGCTGTTGGAAAGTGGACCCGGTTGCCGAGCTGAGGACGAAGTTTCGTGCCGTCTGGCCCCTGCTGGATGAACGTACGCGGCGTCTCATGGCAGCCAGTGAAGCCACGGTATTAGGCCACGGCGGCGTGAGTCTGGTGGGCCGGGCGTGTGGGCTGTCGCGAAAAGCTATCGGCAAGGGAATCCGGGAAATTGAAGCCGGGGTGAGGTGGGAAGGTCGTATTCGACGCCCCGGGGCCGGCCGCAAACCCATTACCGTGTCCGACCCGCAACTGGTGGACAGGCTGGAAGCGACCATCGAGGAGCAGACGCGAGGAGATCCTGAATCCCCGCTGCGCTGGACTTGCAAGAGCACGCGTGCTATCGCCCAGACCCTGACCCAGGGCAAGCATCCCGTCAGCCACACCAAAGTGGCCCAGATCCTGCACGATCTGGACTACAGCCTGCAGGGGAACCGCAAAACCGAGGAGGGAGGGGACCATCCAGATCGCGACGCGCAGTTCCGTCACATCAATACCGCGGTGAAGCGCTATTTAGCTTGCGGCTGGCCGGTGATCTCCGTCGATACCAAAAAGAAAGAACTGATTGGCAATTACTACAATGTCGGCCAGCAATGGCGCCCGACGAAACAACCGCGCAAGGTACAAGGGCATGACTTTCCCGGGCCCGACGTGCCCCGGGCTTATCCCTATGGCATTTACGATATCGGGCGTAACAGCGGCTTCGTCAATATCGGGACCGATCATGATACCGGTGCCTTCGCCGTGGCCTCGATCCGGGGCTGGTGGCGGCACGAAGGGAAACGTCTCTATCCCAGGGTCAAGACGCTGCTGATTACGGCCGATGGCGGAGGGAGCAATGGTTGGCGGTTGCGCTTGTGGAAAGTGGAGCTGCAGAAATTGGCGGATGAATCCGGCTTGACCTTGTCGGTTCATCATTTCCCGCCGGGGACTAGCAAGTGGAATAAAATCGAGCACCGCCTGTTTTCCTTTATCTCATCAAATTGGCGGGGCGAGCCATTACGGGACTACGAAACCATTGTGAATCTGATCGCCGAGACCACGACTGCGAAAGGACTGACCGTGACTTGCCGGCTAGATCGCCGCAAATATCCCACGGGCCGCAAGGTCACCGCAGAGGAAATGAAACAGGTCAATCTTTATCCGGATAAATTTCATGGCGAATGGAACTACGTCATCAAGCCTCACCGCGTGCGTGAGCGATGTTGATACGTTTATTTATTTACGATGCCTTAGCGCGAATGGTGTCGGCAATAAAATCGGCGGCGCGTCCCGGCCGCGGCTTGAGTTTGGGATAACCGCCGGGAGGCGCCCAGGTTTGCTTTGGCGGAGGAGCGTCGGGGTTGAATGACCCGTGCCAGCCGGCGTAGGAACCGTAAAGCGCTTCCCGAAGCTCCTGCTCACGGGGCGTATTGATCAACGGCATTTCCGCGCCCTTGATGACGGGGACATCTGGGCGGCCCGCCTGTTCCAGGCCCCAAAGCGCAAACACGGTAGCGGGCTCCATCCACTGGTCACCACTCACAGTGGTGATGCCCAGCAGGTCAATCTGCGGAGCGCGCAATAGCATCAACAGGGAGAGGAAGTTCGTGCCCTGGGGCCCGGCACTGTCCTGGTCGGCGATGACTTTGATTTTCTTCTGGGCCGAGGCCAAAGTACAAAGCAGCAGACAGATGAGCACAACGCGAGTTAAGGCTCCCCTCATTGAGAACTTACTCCTGTAGCGCGGATTTTCCGGATGGCCGCTGACGATGGCTTTTCTTAGCGACCTTCGCGACCTTTGCGGTTAGAGCTCTTGACCGCAAAGGGCGCAAAGAACTTCCAGTGACCAATTGGAGCAACAACCGGCGCTAGGATTTGCTGCGCGCCGTCCACTCCGCATCGAATCGCGCCCGATCGTAGAAAGATTTCTGCGTTCCCACCCCGGTTGTTGAGAGTCCCGCGTATAGATTCGCCCGCCGGACGGCTTCGCGTTCGGGCAGACCTTCTCCGAGGAAGACGGCAAAGCTGCCGATGAATGCGTCGCCGGCGCCAGTGCTGTCGATACTCTTCACCGGAAACGCCGGCAGGTGCTCCATGCCTTCTTTTCCCGCCAGCAGCGAACCGTTGGCGCCGAGCGTAATGATGACGCGGCGGATGCCGTAGCTCAGCAGCTTCTCCGCACATTTTTTCGCGTCTTCGACGTTTTTCACCGGCATGCCGGTAATGGTCTCAGCTTCGCTTTCGTTGGGGACGAAGTAATCCAGGCCCTCAACCGCCTTGATGTCGATGGGCTGGCCGGGGGCGGGATTGAGGATGCAGCGGATTCCATTTTTCCGCGCAAAAGCAACGGTGTAATAAACCGTCTCCAGCGGAATTTCGAACTGGAGCACGATGCAATCGACGGCCTTCAGCAGATCGGCGGCGGCATCGACGTCGGCGGGTTTCAACTGGTCGTTCGCACCTTTGACGACAAAAATGCGATTCTGCCCGCTGGGCTCGACAAATATCGGGGCCACGCCGCTGGATACACCTTTTACCTGCCTGACATGAGTGGTGTCGATGCCGAGCTTATTGAAATTCTCGATGGTGGCCGGTCCAAACAGATCGCTCCCCACCCGAGCCACCATGAAGACCGAGGCACCGCACAGCTTGGCGGCGGTGGCCTGGTTGGCGCCCTTGCCGCCAAATCCCAGGTCGAATTTCTGGCCGAAGATGGTTTCGCCGGGCTTGGGAAATCGGTCGGTGAAGGTGGTGAGATCAATATTTGCGCTGCCCACCACCGCAATTCTTGGAATTTTAGCCATTGTTCAGAAGACCCTGCAGATCGATTTTGATTCCAGTTACGAGCCGTAAACGTGAAGAAGGCGAGTCTATTCAGCGGTTGGGATTGTGTCAACGCACCATCGTGGACGTCAACTCACTCGCCGTATGGGACCCAGATATTCTTCACCTGGGTAGCGTGCTGCAGGAACCAGCGGCCCTCGCCCTGCTGCACGTCAAACCAGTCAATGGAGCGTCCTTCATTGGTGAATACCTGCTTGAGATTCCCGATCGAGTAGGTTTTGGCGGCAACTGCGCTGGCTTCATCGGCGAAACACCAGACGGCGTCCACGTCGTCATGCTCGGCGAGAGGTTTTAGAAGCTGGGAGGTGTAGCCGGTGACGATGTTGACCGCTCCGCCGGGAAGATCGCTGGTATCGAAAAGCTGGTACATCTCGGCAGTGATTAAGGGATAAGTCTCGGAAGGAACCACGACGGATACGTTTCCGGCTGCCAGCACGGGCATCACGAGCGACAGGAATCCGAGCAAAGGCGCCTGATGCGGGCAGATGATCCCGACGGTCCCAAGCGGTTCATTCATGGCCAGGGCGACGTTGCGGAAAGGAGGATTGTGCACCGCTCCGTCGAATTTGTCCGCCCAGGCTGCGTAGGAGAAGATGCGCTCGATTCCCAGGCTAACCTCGGTCGCCGCTTGAGTCTCGCCTACCACCGCGGCCAGGCGGCGCGCGATCTCTTCGCCGCGCAGCGAAAGATTTTCTCCTATGTAGTAAAGAACCTGCGCCCGGTTGTGTGCGGTAGTCTTCGCCCAGGCTGAAGCCTTATGTGCAGCCTCCACCGCATTGCGAATGTCCTTGCGGTTGCCCAGGGGCGCTTCGCCCAGTAGGCGGCCATCCGCGGCACGCACTTCCATGCTGTATCCGGAGTCGGGGCGCGCCTGCTTGCCGCCGATGTAAAGCTTCACGGTGCGGTCAATGGCGGGAGTCGTCAAGCCGGAATCACCGTTTGATTTCGGTTCGAGCGACAGTTTCGCGGCGGGCAGGGCCGGTGCGTTCCTGAACCACGCCGGCTCGAGATATTCCAGCAGACCTTCCTGGCCGCCCTCGCGGCCGTAGCCACTCTCCCTATAACCGCCAAATCCACACGACGCGTCGAACAAGTTCGTGCAGTTGACCCATACCACTCCCGCCTTGAGCTGAGAAGCCACATGTAGCGCGACGTTGATGCTCTCGCTCCAGACGCATGCGGCCAGGCCATACACGGTATTGTTCGCCAGTTCGACCGCTTCGGTCGGCGTGCGGAATGTCATGGTGGCCAGCACTGGTCCAAAAATCTCCTGCTGCGCCACAATCGACGTGGGATGCACATTGCTGAGCAGGGTTGGCGGATAGTAGAGTCCGCGCGCCGGCAGCTCAATTTGCGGCTGCCAGCAGGTGGCGCCATCCGCAACTCCCTGGTCCACCAGCCGCTTGATCCGATCCAACTGCACGGGTGCGACGATAGCTCCAATATCGATGGACTTGTCGAGTGGAGCTCCGGCACGCAGCGTGCTCATGCGGTCGCGGACTTTGGCGATGAGTGGACCGGCAATGCTTTCCTGCATCAGCAGGCGGGAGCCGGCGCAGCAGACTTGTCCCTGGTTGAACCAGATGCCGTCGACCAGGCCTTCGACCGCGCTGTCGAGGTCGGCGTCTTCGAAGATGATGAAAGGCGACTTGCCACCGAGCTCGAGCGAAAGACGTTTGTGACTCGAGGCAGTCGCGCTGCGGATGGCGCGTCCCACTTCGGTCGATCCGGTGAACGCAATCTTGGCCACCTCGGGATGTTTGACCAGCGCCTCGCCGGTCGCGCCGTCACCGGTGACAATGTTGACCACACCCGGCGGCAGTGCGATCTCAGAACAGATTTCGGCGAAAGCCAGGGCCGTCAGCGGGGTAAACTCCGCGGGCTTGAGCACGACCGTGTTGCCCGTGGCCAGGGCCGGCGCAATCTTCCAGGCCAGCATGAGCAGGGGGAAGTTCCAGGGAATGATCTGTCCGACGACGCCGCACGCTG
Organism: Terriglobia bacterium; assembly: GCA_963803605.1. Taxonomy (GTDB): domain Bacteria; phylum Acidobacteriota; class Terriglobia; order Terriglobales; family Acidobacteriaceae; genus JAIQFF01. The sequence goes on along the minus strand of CAWDNG010000008.1, from coordinate 106,546 downwards.
TGTACCCGGGAAATTCCTGATTCAGCAACTGGGCCCATCCGGCATGGTGATAAAAGTGGCGGGCCACCAGCGGAATATCGATGTCGCGGCTCTCGCGGATGGGCTTGCCGTTGTCCATGGTTTCGAGCACGGCCAGGCGGCGGGAATGCTTCTGCACCATCCGCGCCAGCGCGTACAGATAGCGGGCTCGCGCGTGCGGAGTGAGGGCCTGCCACGTCGGCAGGGCTGCGCTTGCGGCCCGGACCGCGGCATCGATGTCCGCTGCCGATCCCTGCGAAACAGTCGCGAGCTTTTCACCTGTAGAGGGATCTGTGGTTTCGAAGAATCCACCTTCCAGCGGCTGCCTCCAGGCACCGGCAATAAAGTGTCCGAAGCGGCGGCCATGAGCATCCAGCCAGGCCAGGGCCTCTTTCGGATCCTCCGGCGCGGGACCGTATTCCATGGTGACGAATTTTTCGGCGATGCTCATCTTTATTTGGTGTGCGTCGAACGCAAACTCAAACTCAAATCAAAGTCAAAAGCGTCGGACAAGAGTGTCCGACCCACACGTTTGCTTCTATGCCAGCGGATGGCGATAGTCCGCCGAATAGCGTCCGGTCGCATAGTGTTCCAGTTGCCGTTCAATATCATTCAGCAGACCGCTGGCTCCGAAGCGGAAGAGGTCTGCCTTCATCCAGGAGGGTCCGAGTTCCTCCTTCATCAGCGCCAACCATTCGATGGATTGCTTGGCCGTGCGGATTCCACCTGCCGGCTTGAAGCCGACGGCCATCCCGGTTTCCTGAGCGTATTCGCGAATGGCTCGGGTCATTACGAAGCCGACTGGCAAAGTGGCGTTGGTTGGTTCTTTGCCGGTTGAAGTCTTGATGAAATCCGCACCTGCCATCATGGCGACGAAGCTCGCCCGAGCCACATTGCGCAGAGTCAGCAGATCGCCGGTCCCGAGAATAACTTTCATGTGCGCTTGGCCACTGGCCTGTTTGAAGGCTGCGATCTCGTCGTAGAGCGCCTGCCACTTGCCGCCGAATACATGGGCGCGGGTAATGACCACGTCGATGTCGTTGGCTCCCGCCTCGACGGAACGTCGAATCTCAGCCACGCGCTCGGTTAGCGGAGACAGGCCTGCGGGAAAACCGGTGGAAACAGCGGCCACGCGCACGCCGCTGTCTTCCAGCGCGCGCACGGCCGTTTCAACAAAGGTGTGATATACGCAAACCGCGGCAACTTTGATGTCAAGCTCTTCAATTCCCAGCCGCTTGACCAGGTCATCCTGAATGGGATGCCGGGCCTTGGCGCAGAGGCGGCGCACCCGCTCCTCGGTGTCATCGCCTGAGAGGGTGGTGAGATCCATGCAGGTGAGGGCGCGCAGCAACCATGCCGCTTGCCAGTCTTTTTTGACCGTGCGCCGGGCGACGTGGCTTTGCGCCCGGCGTTCGACTGCGCTGGTGTTTACCCGGACCTGCTGCAACCAGTCAAGATTGAGCGGAATGCCGCGATTGGATACCAGGGGATTTCCGGCCAGGATGGCGATGGTGTCCCCACGATCGCTCAACTCGCTTGCGACCCCGAAACGGGCTTTGTTCTCGACTGACATACTTGCGCTTCCAATTGTACGGCAACCGCGTATTGTAGGCGCGAGGCTCTGTTTCGGCGCAGCCCACGCAATTGGCCTTGACAGCGTTTCAGTCTGAAAGCTAGGCTACGCTGCTTCGAGTCCGGGAGAAACGAATTTTGAAACGTTTGAACAAACTCATTTTCCAGCTATTCGCCACCCTGCTTGCCTGCACCCTTCCGGCCTCGGCGGCTTCAAAGAAATTCATTTTCGACACCGATCCTGGAACCGACGACGCTCTGGCGTTAATGCTGGCGTTGAATTCTCCCGAACTGGACGTGCGCGCCATCACCGTAGTCCCAGGAAACGTGACTGCGAGTCAGGGCCTGGAGAACGCGCTGCGGATGGTTTCACTCGCCAACCGATGCGACATTCCAGTTGCAGCCGGCGCGCAACATCCCCTTTTTCAGAAGCTCATCACCGCTGAGTTCTGGCACGGCAAAAATGGACTGGGCAACATCGAACTGCCGGCTAGCAAGTGCAAAGTCGATTCGCACTTTGGACCGGACCTCATCATCCAGATGGTGCACGCCGCGCCGCATGAAATCACTCTGGTCCCGGTCGGGCCCCTGACCAACATTGCCCTGGCGGTGCTCAAAGATCCCTCCATTGTTCCCTTGGTCAAGGAAGTCATCCTCATGGGAGGTTCGATCGCCGGCGGCAACGTGAATGCCTCGGCGGAAGCGAACATCTACAACGACCCTGAAGCCGCGCAGATTGTCTTCCAGGCGGGCTGGCCGCTCACCATGGTGGGCCTGGACGTCGGCGACAAGACACTCTTTTCCCAAAAATATCTCGACCAGCTGGGCCAGACCCACGGCCCGGTCAACGATTTCATCCATGGAGTCGGAAAATATCTGGTTGATCTTTCGGCCCAGTTCGGCTCTTCGGGTTCGCCGATGTATGATCCTCTCGCGGTCGGCGTGGCCATCGATGCCACTCTGGTCAAGGCCCCGGAGATGCACGTGGACGTCGAAACGCGGGGTGAGTTTACCCGAGGTGAAACCGTCGCCAACCGCCATGGGATGATCGAGCGCAACGTGCTGCACGGCGACCACTACGTAATCGAGGGGATAGACAAAGTCGTGCCCAACGCCAAGGTGTGCGTGGATGTTGACGCCGATCGATTCTTGCAGCTCTTTGTTTCCAGAATCAAAGGCAAGTAGCAGGCAAGCGCCGAGGAGAACTTATGTACACGCCGCACAGTCTGGAAATCGCACTGTTGATGATGATTACCAGCGCCATCTGCTGGGGCTCCTGGGCCAACACCTTCAAGGGCGTGAAGAACTACCGCTTTGAGCTCTTCTACTGGGACTACGCTCTGGGAATTTTCCTGGTGTCGCTCATCCTTGCCTTCACTATGGGGAACCAATCGGCGAGCGATCCGGCAAGCTTTCTGAACAATGTCCACTCCGCCGATGGCTCGAATATTGTTTACATGCTGATCGCGGGCGCCATCTTTAATCTGGCCAACCTCCTGCTGGTGGCTGGAATTGACATGGCCGGACTCGCGGTGGCCTTTCCGGTTTCGATCGGCATCGCGCTGGTGGTTGGAGTCGTTTCCAGCTACGCGTTACAGCCCAAAGGCAACCTGGGTCTGCTGGCGGCGGGCGTCACTTGCGCCGTGGTGGCTGTGATCCTCGATGGCAAGGCCTACGGCAGCCTGGTCAGCGCGGGCCGTTCGGTTTCGAAGAAGAGCATCGTTACCTGCATCGTTTCCGGCGTTCTTATGGGACTCTGGGCGCCCTTCGTCACTCGCGCCATGACTCACGGAAATCCGCTCGGCCCCTATAGTGTGGCCGTGTTCCTGACCATGGGCGCGCTGCTCTCCTGCCTCATCTGGAATGTTTACTTCATGAAAAAGCCGCTGGTGGGTGAGCCGGTCAGCTTCAGCGGCTACTTCAGCGGGCCAACATCCGGGCACGCACTCGGCCTCCTTGGCGGATTCATCTGGGGGCTGGGCATGGTATTCAACCTGGTGGCCGCGAGCTTTACCGGCGTGGCGATTTCCTACGCCATCGGTCAATCCGCTCCCATGGTCGCGGCGCTGTGGGGCGTCCTGGCCTGGAGAGAGTTCAAAGGCTCGGGCAGCCAGGCAAAAGTCTATCTGTTCTTCATGTTCGTTTTCTATGCCCTGGCGATTTTGCTGGTAGCACGCGCCAACGGATAACCTCCAACTCGGATTTGGTTCGAATCATAACGAGGATGCCCTTGTGGGAGTTCCCGATCGACGTCAATTCCTGGAAGCGATGGCAACGCTGGGTGCGGTGACCACCTTGTCTGGAGCCCTCAGTGCGACCTCCGGTGACTCTGCTGTGCGCTGGCCCAAACTCATGGGCAGTCCCGTGCTGGACAGCCTTCACCCCGTGATCGAGCACTCCCGCGATGTTCGCACCCACGTGGACAAGATCGTCGAGGTCGCTAACTGGATGGCCTACGAAGAGCTTCCCATGCCGGACTATCAGATGCCCTTCGACGTGGGGAAAGGCACCGCCGACGAAGTCATTGATTTCGTCCTGACCGCTGATTGTGTGGATACTGCCTTCACCGATTTTTCTACGCACGTGAAATTCCAGGTGGACTACGCCGGGCGCCACTGGTCCGATTCCGATGCGCTGTTCGCCTGCATGAAGCGGGCGCTGGACAACGGGATTCCCATTCTCGACGGCAAGTTCCTCGCCCACGTGACCCGGCCCGAACTCGAGCGCATTTTCGCCGCCAACATCGAACTGCCCATGCTCGATGAAAAGATGGAAGTCTGGCACCAGGTGGGCGCAGTGCTGGCCGACAAATACAACGGACGCTTTCACAATTTTGTGAAGTCTTGTCCGCCCCGCCTTTATGACAACGGCGCCGGAATTATCGATCGCATGGTGAAGGAGTTTCCCCGTTTCAACGACGTCAGCCCCTACGGCGGCGCGACGATCAAGTTTTACAAATTGCCGCAGTTGGGAATCTGGTTCGTTTACTCCAACCTGAGAAAGAACAATCAGTTCCCGCTGGACGATCTGGCCAAGATGACGGCGTTTGCCGACTATATCGTTCCCGTCGCATTGCGGATTCTGGGAATCGTGAGTTACTCGCCCGAACTGGAGCATGCCATCAACACCTACCAGATGGTCCCGCGCGACAGCCGGCAGGAAGTTGAAATCCGGGCCCACTGCATCTACGCCACCGCCCTGCTCTGCGAAGAGGTCAATCACATCCGCCCGAAAGACATGCAGATCATCATCCCGCAGATAGACGCCCGCCTGTGGACGCACTATCACACCACCTGGTGGCCACATCATTTGACCAGAACGATCATGTACTGACCGCTCTGGTTTTGTAGCGCCAGCGTCCCGGCGGCTGTCGGGAGGTGTCCCGCCCGCACCGGCGAGGGTGAGACGCCCTCGGGACAACCCCCGGAACGCCAGCGGTACAGATTCGTGAGCCCTTCCGAGCCCTGTACAAAGCCACACCGTTCGTATAGAAATTGACCCCAAGACCTCGCTCGATGGTCGCCTTTGCGGAGTGCGGTGGGGAGCCGACAGCTTGTATTCCAGGCCCAGAACGCTCGACGAAGCGGTTCATGTATTGACCCGCGACGGGGGCCAAATTCTGTCGGGAGGCACCGATTTTTTTCCCGCGCTGGGCGATCGTCCGGCCCCTGATCGTGTGGTTGACATCTCCGGCCTCACCGAAATCAAAGGCATCACAGAAGAAGCAAACTACATTCGTATCGGAGGCCTCACCACATGGAGTGAAGTTGTGGCGACTCCGCTGCCCCGGTGTTTTGACGCTTTAAAGAGCGCGGCCCGGGAAATCGGTGGGATCCAGATACAAAATCGTGGCACGGTGGCGGGCAACCTCTGCAACGCATCTCCTGCCGCGGATGGCGTTCCGCCGTTGCTGGCGCTCGATGCGGAAGTGGAGCTCGTATCCCACGCGGGCAAGCGCCGTCTGCTCCTGGCTGATTTCATCGTTGGGAACCGGAAGACCCTTCGCCGGCCCGATGAAATCCTGACTAGCGTGATTGTGCCCCGCGGGCTCGACGATGCCGCGTCCGCGTTTCTCAAACTGGGCGCCCGGCGCTACCTGGTGATTTCGATTGCCATGGTTGCGGCGGTGGTAAAGAAGGATGCAGCGGGCTGCGTGGCAGAGGCCCGTGTGGCGGTTGGCTCGTGCTCCGCGACCGCGCAAAGGCTTCACGCTCTCGAACGTGCTCTGGTCGGCACACGGGCACGCGCTGGACTCGGCGCAGCTGTATCGGCGGAGCATCTCGCACCGCTCTCGCCCATCGATGACGTTCGCGCAACCGCGACCTATCGCAACCATGCAGCTTTGACTCTGGTTGGACGCGCCCTCGACGCCTGCGTGGGGAGCAACTGAATGGCCACGACGACTGCTCCCCACCCACGTGCTCAGACGTCCATCGCATTTTCGGTCAATGGAAAAAGCGTGAATGCGGTGGTTTCGCCAGTGGAGCGTTTGTCCAAAGTGCTGCGCGAGCATCTGGGCTTGATGGGGACCAAAGTCGGGTGTGATGCCGGCGACTGCGGCGCCTGCACCGTGCTGCTTGACGGTAAGCCCGTCTGCTCCTGCCTCATTGCAGCCGGGCAGATCGAAGGACATGAAGTCACCACGGTAGAAGGACTCGCCACACGCGCGCCGGTCCATGCCCAGCTACAGAAATCGTTCCTGCGCCACGGGGCCGCGCAGTGCGGCGCCTGCACACCGGGTATGCTGGTCTCGGCCACCGCCCTTCTGGAGCGCAACCTGACGCCTGACGAGAATGCAGTCATGGACGCGATTGGCGGCGTGCTATGCCGCTGCACCGGCTATCGCAAGATCATTTCCGCGATACAGGATGCCTGCTCCGGTGCAGTCGCTGAACCGCCCCCTCAAGCTGGGAATGCGGTGGGTGCGAGGCTGGCCCGGCTCGACGGATCTGGCAAGGTCAACGGTTCAGAGATCTTTGGCGCAGATGAATTTCCGTCCGCAGCGCTGGTGGTTTACACCATCCGCAGTCCTTACCAACGGGCTCGCTTCCGTTTCGGCGATGTCGACTCTTTCGTCGCGGCGCATCCCGGACTCCACCGCGTCCTGACAGCGAAAGACATTCCCGGAGAGAATCGCTACGGCGTGATCCCGCGCTTCGCAGACCAGCCTGTGTTCGCAGAGACGGAGGCCCGATTCCGGGGCGAGGCGGTCGCCGCCGTGGTGGGTGAGGCCGAGGTCATGGAACTGCTGGACCTCGCAAGCTTCCCGGTCGAGTGGGAGGAATTGGCCGCACTGACCACGGTTGCAGCCGCGCTTGCGCCCGATGCTGAGCGCATCCACCCCAGCCGCGAGAATAACGTGCTGGTCCGGGGACGCGTGGTCCGCGGCGACGTGGAAAAGGCCCTGGCGGAATCCGATGTCGTGGTCGAGGACGAGTACGAAACCGGCTTTATCGAGCACGCCTACATTGAGCCCGAAGCGGGCTTTGCCCGGCGGATAAACGATCAGATCGAGATTCAGGCCTGCACCCAGGCCCCGTACATGGACCGCGCCGACATTGCCAGAATTCTGGGTATCGCGCCAGAGGCGGTGCGTATTATTCCAACCGCCGTTGGAGGCGGCTTCGGCGCCAAGCTTGATCTTTCGGTGCAGCCCTTCGTCGCGCTGGCGGCATGGCATCTCGGCCAACCCGTGCGCATGGTTTATTCGCGCTCCGAATCGATTATTTCGACCACCAAGCGTCACCCATCGCACATCCGCCTGCGCGCGGGCGCCACCCGTGACGGCAAGTTGAAGGCCATGGACTTCACCGCTGATTTCAACACCGGAGCCTACTCTTCCTGGGGACCGACCGTCGCGGCGCGCGTGCCGGTTCATGCCTCGGGGCCTTATCACGTCCCCCACTACCGCGCGCTCACCCGGGCGGTGCACACGCATCTGCTGCCGGCTGGAGCTTTCCGCGGCTTCGGAGTCCCACAAACCGCGATCGCGCAGGAGCAGCTTTACGACGACCTCGCCGACCGGCTGGCGATTGACCGCCTCGAGTTTCGAATCATGAATGCTCTGGACAACGGAACTCCAACTGTCACTGGCCAGGTTCTTGGCGAAGGAGTCGGAATTCGCGCCTGCTTCGAAGCACTGCGGCCCCGGTGGACAGCGGCGCACGCCGAGGCCGCGGCCTTCAACGCGGCAACCAGTGGCCCGGTCCGGCGAGGCGTGGGTGTGGCCGGCATGTGGTACGGATGCGGTAATACTTCCCTGCCCAACCCTTCCACCATTCGCGTGGGGTTGAAAGCAGACGGGCGCATCGCGCTTCACCAGGGCGCGGTGGATATCGGACAGGGCTCCAACACGATCGTCACTCAGATTTGCGCCGACGCGCTTGGCGCGCCCGTCGATCGCTTCGATCTCGTCTCCGGCGATACTTCGATCACGCCGGACTGCGGCAAGACCTCAGCATCCCGCCAGACTTTTGTCACCGGCAAAGCCGCACAAATGGCGGCCACGGAATTGCGCAAAGCCATCTTGCGTCTGGCCGATGCGAATGAACGGGCCGCCATTCATTTCGATGATGACAGTGTCGCAATAAAAGAAAAGGATAAGCAGCGCGCCGTCAGCCTGCGCGATCTGCCTCGCGACAGGCACGGGTATGTGCTGACGGGCGAAGCCACTTTCGATCCGCCCACCAGCCCGCTGGACGAAAACGGCCAGGGCATTCCGTATGCTGTTTTTGGCTTCGGTGCTCACCTGGCGGAAATTGCGGTCGATACCGAACTGGGCACGGTCCGGGTTTTGAAGATTACTGCGGCACACGATGTCGGCCGGGCCATCAATCCAACCCTCGTTGAAGGCCAGATTGAAGGCGGCGCTGCCCAAGGTTTAGGGATGGCACTGATGGAAGAATTCTTCCCGGGCAAAGGCGAAAACCTGCACGACTACCTGATTCCCTCCGCCGGTGACATGCCGCCGGTGGAGTCGATTCTGATTGAGGACCCTTCGCCTGTTGGCCCATTCGGCGCTAAGGGGATCGGCGAGCAGGCGGTGATCCCAACGGCTCCCGCGATCCTCAACGCCATTCATGATGCTATCGGCGTCCGTATTCGCCGCCTGCCGGCAACGCCCGACCGCATCCGCGCGGCGATGGTAGCTCCGGCGGCTGCCGGCCCGAGGGGCGGGCGGCTTGCCCGCCTGACAGCCGGCGGGACGCCGGCACTACACCAGATCTATGAAGATAACGACGATTGACGAGTTCTTGAAGTATAAGGTTCTGCCGGAACACCAGCCCATCGTAGCCCTGCTGCGAAAAATGATGCGCGAGCACGCACCGGAAGCGAAAGAACAAATCAGTTACGGCATACTGATGTGGAAACAAAAACGCGGGCTGGCGGTAATCAGTCCGACAAAAAAAGACATCACGTTTGCGTTCTCGCGGGGCGCAAAATTCGAGGACAAGTTCGATTTGCTGCAGGGTGTGGGGAAAGTATCGAAGCACGTCAAGATCAAAGACGCTAAGGATGCGCCCCAGATGGCTCTCAAGTATTACATCAAGCAGGCTGTGCAACTCGATGCAAAATAGTCTTCCGGGCCCCGGCCAATTGTGTCTCGTTCATGGAAAGCGCTGAAAAACCGCCTAACGCGATCCGCTGCGATGCCTGCCCCGTACTGTGCTACATCAATCCGGGAAGAACTGGTGCATGCGATCGCTACGCGAACGACAATGGACAGCTGGTCCGCATCGATCCCCACGTCGTGCTCCATCGCGCCGTATCGCGCGGCGATTCGGTGGTTCCGTTCCTCGATCGCGATCGCGAATGGGATGGCAGCATCGTAACCGGCCCGGAGAATTTCGTCACTGCCATTGGCGCCGGCACCACTTATCCCGACTACAAGCCCGCGCCGTTCATCATCTCTTCGATCGTGCAAGGCGTGGACATGGTCACCGTGGTCACGGAGGGGATCTTCAGCTACTGCGGCGTCAAAGTGAAAGTCGATACCGACCGCCATCTCGGCCCCGAGACCAATCTCGTCCGAGCGCAGGGAGAACCAGTCGGGCACGTCACCACCAGCGAATATGGCTCACAGATGCTCTCGCTCGGCGGCGTGCGCCACCTGACCGGCGGCAGCCGGAAGGAAGGCACGGTAACCTGCGAAACCTTGCTGAACCTGTGCGACCGCAAGCCGGTGGAACTCAGCATTGACGACGGCGCCACCGTGATCGTGCAGGCGGGCAAACCGCCGGTGGTGGGCGGCGTGCAGGAAGAGCGTATGCGGGTGGGCTGCGGATCAGCCACCATTGGCATGTTCGCCAAGCAATGGTTCGGCAAAGTGGACGAGGTGGTCGTGGTCGATGACCACATTACCGGCGTGCTGTCCGAGCACCAGGCAGGAAAGTTGTTGGGTGTTCCTCCAACGGGCATAAAGATGAAGGGCCATCGCTCCACTCCCGGGCGTTACTTTCGCGTGGCCGAGCCGGGCACGGCCTGGGGTGGAACGAACATTGACGACCCTCTTTCCATTCTTCAGAATTTCAATCCCAAATTCGCCTGGCCGAAACTGAGGTTGCTCATGGTAAGCACCACGGGCGAACATTACGCCTACTTCGAACTGGATGAAGGCCTGCGGCCGGTGCAAAGAGACTTACCCGCTTCGCTCAGCGAATCGGTGGCGCGCATCAAGGAGAATTGCGAGCCCGCGCTCTGCACCGTCCTCTTTATGGGAGGCGCGGGTGGGTCGCTGCGGGCGGGTGTCACCGAAAACCCAGTGCGACTGACCCACTCCGTACGCGATGCCCTCACCCGCGTCACCTGTGGCGGCGCGCCGGTTTATGTATGGCCCGGGGGAGGCATCACATTCATGGTGGATGTCAGCCGCATGCCCGAGCACGCGTTTGGCTATGTGCCCACCCCGGCGCTGGTTGCGCCCATCGAGTTCACATTGAAGATTAAAGATTACGCCGCCCTGGGCGGCTATATGGACCACGTTCGCTCGCTCGATTCCATCATGGACGAAAAAGGCCGCCGCCGGGTGGCAGCCAACCCCGACAATCCGTGGCCGATCGCGCCGGGAAAATCGTCGCCTTCCGGCCGGAGGTCGGACCCATGAATGCACGGGCCCAGGTCAGATGGTTGGACGATGGCCGCCGTCTGCATCTAAACGACGGCCCCATCGACCTGATCGTCGAAGCTTTCGGGGAGCGTGATGAGGTCGGCGCTGCGTATGATGCGGCGGTAACCCGGTTCGTCGGTGTGCTCGATCAGCTGTGCGCTGAACTCCGGTTTCTACGGCAGGCCGCGCGAATAGACGGTCCGCTTCCGTCGGGAGCCATGGCAAGACGCATGTTGGCGGCGGTGGCGCCTTACTGCGAGCGGGCGTTCATCACGCCTATGGCGGCAGTGGCGGGCGCAGTCGCGGAGGAAATCCTGCTGGCCATGACAGCGGCAGCCACGCTCTCGCGGGCATATGCAAATAACGGAGGAGACATCGCGCTGCATCTCTCACCTGGACAGCATTTCGTCGTCGGCATGGTCGAGCGGCCCGACCGTCCATCACTTTTCGGGACCGCAACCCTCGCCTCGGGGCAACCAGCGCGGGGAATTGCGACCAGCGGTTGGGGCGGCCGCAGCTTCTCGCTCGGCATTGCCGACGCCGTGACCGTCCTTGCCGACCGTGCAGCGATGGCTGACGCCGCCGCTACTATCGTCGCCAACGCAGTGGACCTGCCGGGACACCCCGGCATCGTTCGCGTGCCTGCCTGCAGTCTCGCGCCCGACAGCGATCTGGGCCACCGGTTGGTCACACAGGGTGTTGGTGAACTCTCACCCGCCGAGATCGCGGCTGCGCTCGATGCCGGAGCGGCCGTGGCCAACTCGCTTCTCGCCAGCGGACTGATTCGCTCCGCGGCGCTGCACCTGCGAGGAGACACCAGGGCGGTCGGAGTGGAGAAGTTATCGATGTTCGGCAGGCCTGATAGTCTGCAGAGGCCGGTGTGGAACTGCATTCAGCCTTGAAGCCAGGGCGGAGCAGCCGAATATTGCAGGGCCATGGCCCTGCTCCAGCCAAACCAACGCTATCTGGCAGGTTTGAGTCCGCAGAAACAGGAGTCTCGTTCATGCCTGAGGTCCAGGTTCGCAAGAAGTTTACGGCGGTGGAAGAAATCTTCCACGAGGGTGGCCCTGCCTCGTCGCGCCCGCTGCGGCGTGCTGCCGTTCTGGCGGTCATCCGCAATCCCTTTGCCGGCGGTTATGTCAAAGAGATCGCAGGCTTCATGGACGACCTCAAGCCGCTGGGCCTGGAGATGGCGCGCTCCCTGGTCGGAGCCCTCGGCGGGGATCCCAAAGTGGTCGAGGGATACGGCAAAGGGGCCATCATCGGCTCGGCCGGCGAACTCGAACACGGCGCCCTGTGGCATGTGCCGGGAGGCTATGCCATGCGCGAAATTTTGGGCGACGCAAAAGCCATCGTGTCTTCAACCAAGAAGGTGGGCGGCCCTGGCACCCGGCTCGATGTGCCTATTACCCACATCAATGCTTCTTATGTGCGAAGTCATTTCGATGCCATGGAAGTTGGCATGGCCGATTCTCCGCGCGCCAACGAGATTCTGCTGGCCCTGGTCATGACGACAGGGCCCCGCATTCATGCCCGCGTCGGCGGTCTGAAGGCCTCGGAGATCAAAGGAGAGGATGGATTGCGCTGATGGCAGAAAAATTGAAAGCCAACGTTCGCAAGATTGCGACGTTTCTGGAAGAGACGCGAACCGAAATGGGGCGGGTGGTTGATCCTCCCACCCGGCGTGCAGCGGCGGTTGCAGTGATCGAAAATCCCTGTGCCGGAAAGTTTGTGGAAGATTTATCCGAGTTGATGGCGATCGGCGAAGAACTGGGCGAATTGCTGACGCAGCGAGCGGTCGCGGCGCTGGGCGTTCCCGCAACCCGCGTAGAGAGCTACGGCAAAGCAGCCGCCGTAGGAGAAAACGGTGAACTTGAGCACGCTGCCGCCGTGCTTCATCCCAAGCTGGGGGCGCCGGTGCGCAAAATCCTCGGCAAAGGCGCCGCGCTTATTCCGTCTTCGAAAAAGCGCGGCGGACTTGGCGTTGCTCTCGACATTCCCCTCGGCCACAAGGATGCAGCTTTCGTCCGCAGCCACTTCGATGGCATGGAAGTCCGAATCAATGACGCTCCCCGGGCCAACGAAATCATGATTGCTGTCGCGGTGACCGACAGCGGACGCCCACTGCCGCGAGTGGGTGGGCTGACGAAAGATCAGATCAAAGGCGAGGACGGACTGCGGTAACCGCGTGGGGACAGCCGAAGCCTCGTAGCACCGGCATCGTGCCGGCTGTCCCGAGTGTATCTTGCCCTCGGCGCGGCGGGTGGGACGCCCGCCGGACGACCGCCGGGACGGCGGCGCTACAGACCCCGCGTAGAATACTTCTGGCACTTGCCGCAGGGGTAACTGATGATCGTCCGCCGCTCTGTCATTTTTGTTTTCGCATTCCAATTTCTCTTTTCCTCGCTTCTCGCGGCTCAAACAAAAGAAAAGGCCGACCTGCTCGTCACCGGCGGCACAATCGTCACTATGAACACCTCCCGCGCCATCCTCGACGACGGCGCCGTGGTGGTGAAAGGCGACACCATCATCGCCGTCGGACCCCGAAGCGAACTCGAAGCTAAGTATGCCGCTTCAGAGACGATCGATGCCAAAGGCAAGCTGGTCCTGCCCGGATTCATCAATGGCCACACTCACGTCCCCATGACACTGTTTCGTGGCCTGCATGATGATGTGACCCTCAACGACTGGCTGTACAAATACATTTTTCCGGCAGAAGCGAAGAACGTGAACGAGGAATTTGTCCGCTGGGGCACGCGCCTGGCCGCGGCGGAACAGATACGTGGAGGGGTCACCACCTTCGCCGACATGTATTACTTCGAAGATGCGGTGGCAGAAGAAACCAAGGCCGCCGGCATGCGCGGTGTACTGGGCGAAACTTTCATCGATTTTCCCGCGCCCGACAACAAAAGCGAGGCCCAAATGCTCGCTTATACAGAAAAGTTTTTGAAGAGGTGGCAGGGCGATCCCCTGATTCACGCGGCCGTTGCGCCCCATTCGATCTACACCTGCTCCCAGAAGACGCTGCAGGACGCGGCGGCCCTGGCGCGTAAATACCATGCCCCCATCCTGATTCACACTTCCGAAATGAAAAAAGAGTGGGAAGACAGCCTGAAGAACAATGGGATGTCTCCGGTGCAGTATCTGGACAAAATCGGGCTGCTGGGCCCGGACGTGGTATCCGCGCACTGCATCTTCGTGGACGCGGCCGATGAGAAAACGCTGGCGCAAAAGCACGTGGGGTGCGTGCACAATCCTTCGAGCAACATGATGATTGCCAGCGGGGTTTCGCCCGTTGCCGACATGCGAGCCGCGGGAGTCGCCATCGGACTGGGCACCGACGGTCCTGCGGGAAGCAACAACGACCTCGACCTCATGGAAGAAATGGACCTTGCTGCCAAGCTGGCGAAGATCACAAAAATGGACCCTTTGGCGCTGAACGCGAAGGCAGTGGTCGAAATGGCCACCATCGACGGCGCCCGAGCGCTCCACATGGAAAAAGAAATCGGTTCACTGGAGGCGGGAAAGAAGGCCGACTTCATTCTCATCAGCCTGGACGAGCCTCACGCGGTGCCCATGTACGATATCTACGCGCAACTGGCTTACGCGCTCAAAGGCAGCGACGTGGAGACAGTCGTCATCGGAGGGCGTATCGTCATGCGCGACCGCAAATTACTTACGGTAAATGAAGAGGAAGCGATCGCCAAGGCGCGCCAGTACAAGAAGAGCATCGCCGCATCGTTAGGGTTGTAGCATCGACCTCAGACCGGTCCAACAGGCGGGGGAGACGCCCGCCAGACAGGCGGGCGGGACGCCGGCGCTACGGCTTCTCGGCCAGATCGCGGGCACTCCGGCCGGTAGCCACCGTCAGTCGATCTCGTCCTGCCGACTTGGACTGGTAGAGACATTGGTCGGCCGCTTTGAGCAATTCTTCTGAACTGTCTCCGTGCTCAGGAAAGGTGGCCACGCCGATGGAAAGGGTGATGGCGCCCAGAGCGTGGCCCTTGTACGGAACATGAAGCTTCTTTACCGCCTCGCGCAACGCATTGCCGCGAATGGCCGCATTCTCCGCTGAAGATTCGGGCAGGATAATGCCGAACTCCTCTCCTCCATAACGACAGATCACGTCGTCAACCCGGAAAAGCTTGCGGAACAGGTCTGCGATGGAGCGCAAGACCACATCTCCCGCATCGTGGCCAAAGGTGTCGTTGAAGCGCTTGAAATGGTCCAAGTCGATGAACAGGACCGATACCGGATGGTTCTTGCGCACCGCTCGCTGCATTTCCCGATCGAGGGATTCTTCCATGAAGCGGCGATTGAACAACCCGGTCAGGGGATCGCGGATGGACTGATCGCGCAGGGTTTCGCGCAGCCGCAAACTGGCCAGCGAGAGAGCGATCTGGCCCGCCACCGTGGTTGCTACGCGCTGTTGAGAATCCTGGAGACTCTCCGAACTCGAATTGGTACGCTGTACATCATCCGCGGCAAACTCGAGGTACAGCACGCCCAAGGTGTCACCCTGTCCAACCATGGGCACGCATAAGCATTTGAGGGTCGCACCCTGGCGCAGGTGCGAGCAACTGATGCCTCCGCGCTCGTTCCAGTGCGGCTGGCCCCGGCGCAGACTCCAGCATGCTTCGGGAGAAAAGAGGGCCTCGGAGACACAGGTACTTCCCCACCGTACCGCCGCCTCCACCTGGTTCCGCGATGACTTGAACAGATAGAGCGTTCCGGCCAGGGCCTCAGGCAAGAGTTTCTGCACAGACTGGGCCACCACCGCGCAAGCTTCCTGGGTTGTCCCGCAACATTCGAGCAAGTCTCCCATCTCGCTCAAGAGAGTCATCTGCTTGGTTCGCAATTGCAACTCGGAGACCAGTTGGCTCAGTACTTCGGCGTGCTTGCGCTCTGCCTGGGATGCCCTGATCTGCTCCGAGATGTCCTTGTAGATGGTGTACGAGCCGTGCACCCGGCCCTCGACGGCCAGGGGAACAGCATGCACCTCCAGGTCGAGGATGTGTCCATCCTTGCGCCGCCGCCGCGCTGTGGTGTGCAGGGTTTCTCCAGCCAGGACCTTGTCAATCGAAGGGGTGGACTCGGTAGCAGAGTCGGGCACAAATATGCGGCTCAGGTCACTGCCGACAAGTTCGTGTTGATCAAAGGCAAACAACCGGTCGAACGCTGCATTCGTCAGCTCGACATGTCCCTGCTCATCCAGCACGACAATGCCAAAAGGACTGTTCTCGATCAAAGAATTCAGATGGGCGGTTTGTTCCTGCAGGTCAAGTGCAATCCGGTGGCGCTCGCTGACGGCGGAGCCGACGATCAGCCCCACGCCGGAAAGAACCAGCATCAAAAGGCCAACCGTCGAGGGAACACCGGCGACCGGAGGGAAAATATGCATGGCCACAACCATGCCGAAATTAAGTGCCAGCAGTCCGATAACCACGCGGCGAATGCCCTGCCGCATAGCAATCCAGATGATGGGAACGAAGCTTAGATAGAAAAGATGCCGGGAACCCAGGTGAGAACCAAACATGACCCAGAGCACCGCCGGGATAGATGCCACCTGCCCGATGGCCTCGGCTACGGCAGCCATATCGAAATAGACGGCCTTCTGCTCCGGGCTCTCATGCTCCGGACTGACTCTTTCTGATTTCGGTGCAACCCAGCTTCTGACCCGCGGCAAGACATGAATCAGGAGGAACGGAGCGATCCCCAATAGCCCGATGCCATCGCCGGCAAACCATCCCCAGCAAGAGGTCCAGAACTCGCTCCAGGCAATTGATTTGTCGGCAGCAAGGCACGATACCCCGACCAGGGTTGCCGCCATCGCAGTTGCGATGGTCGTAATGACGTAGCGCACCACGTCCCGACGCCCCCGCAGTCCCAAATCAATTCGCAGCGGGCCTCGCAGTACGTACGCCGCGGTGCCGTAACACGCCGCAACCCCGGCCGATCCCATTGTCTCGCCGAACGAGGTGAAGGGCTGGTGATAGATCATGGCGCCCGCCATGGCATCGGCCACGCAGACCAGCAGGGCATACCACGGGTTGATCCCCAGGAGCAGAGCCAGTACCAGGCCTGTGGCGGGATACCAGGCCACCGATCCCAGGCGCGAGATAAGAATGACCGAGGGTTGATTCAGCGCGAGGTACAGCAACAGGAACACGACGGAAACAATCGCGTGGCGAATGATCAGGCGGCCAGTATCCATGAATCACATCTCAGGGAATCACGACTCAGGCCAATACTCCGGAGCCTTCTGGCCCAGCGGAGTCGTCCGATGTCCGCACTGTTTGCCCACAGTAATTGTCCTGAAGTCTAGGGTATTGGATATCGGCACATTAAGGGTTTCTCATGGTCACCTGGCGGTCACCAAAGTAACGAAATTGCCGGCCGAAAATGAGAGCGGCGTTAGGACTGGATAATCTCAGGCGCCGATGTTGCTGGCGGAGTGTTGCGGCTGCGCTGAGTGCTGATGACGCCGTCCACGATCATCATGCCGATCCCTGGCAAGTCCCCGCGCTGCATGCTCTCGAGGACAGTTGTTCCCGCTGAATGCTGGGCCCTGTCGATCATGGCGAAGGTGGCGGGCCGGCCCACGGCCATTATTCCGCAGTCCAGCTTGCGGATTTTTGCTGTGTTGCCGGTGGCAAAGCAGAGTGCGATCTCAGCCGGTATCTCACCGAGAGACGCCAGCATCGAAACCATGCGCAGGATGCCGAGAGGCTGCACTCCCGAACCCGCAGGCGAGTCCGTGCCCAGGATCACCCGGTCAAGCTGCTTCAATTCTTTTGCCGTGCGCAGGGTGAGCAGCGCGGCGCGCTCGTTGCCGTTGTGAACAACCTCCAGCGCCCGCGTGGACTCTTCGCACAGAGTCACTATCTGATCATCGGGTAAGGCAGTGTGTCCGCCGTTGATGTGTCCGATGACATCGGCGTCGGCCGCGAGCACAATGTCCTTGTCAATCAGGCTGGAACCGGGGATCGACGGCCCGCCAGTGTGGATGGTGCTCTGGATCCCGAACTTGCGCGCCCAAGCCACCATCTGGCGTGCGGTCGCTCCGTCTTTCACGCTTCCCAGGCCGACCTCTCCCAGCATGGTGACACCCGCCGCGGCCAGGTCTTTAAAATCTTCCTCAACCATGCCGTGCTCAATCACCGGCGCGCCAGCATGGATCCTCACGCCACCAGGTCGAAATGCGGCGAACGCCCGCTGGGCAAAAATGGCCATGGCTTTCAGCCCCACCACGTCTTTCGGGCGTCCGGGGGTATGCACTTCGCCGGCGGAAATCATGCTCGTGACGCCGCCGTGCAGGTAGCTGTCTATCCAGCCGATCTGATTCTGCCGCGGCGTCCAGTCCCCCGCTACGGGATGCACGTGGCTATCGATCAGCCCCGGAGCTAGTGTTGTGCCTTTGGCGTCGATAACCAGGGTTGCGCCTTCGCTGTCGATATCTTTCTGCTTACCGACGGCGGTGATCTTGCCATCGACTGCCACCACGGTATCGGCGTCGAGGATCGGCCGCGTGAGTTCGCCGCTCAACAGCAGGCCGATGTTCCGGATCAAAAGGCGAGTCTGGACTTTACTCTTGACGGGCTCATCATGGGCCATGAAGCGCACCTCTTAGTCGAAGAGTTTGCCGGTTTCCCCTTTGCGAACTTTGCGGCCTTTCTCTACGTTCTTAGCGGTAAAGCCTTTGACTTGACCCACATTGTTCAAAATCTTAGACCGCAAAGGTCGCGAAGAAAGCCTGCAAAGGACGCAAGGAAATCACCGGGATTCCGCTGTCCACAAACAATGTTATAAGCTTCTTTGGCCGTCCCAGCCGAAGACTGACGACTGAAGACCGACGACTGCTGTTAAGGGAACGCGTATGTTATCTCGCAACGTGGTTTTCTGGGAAGTCGATGCCCAGGCCGATTTCATGCTGCCCGGCGGGAAGCTCTATGTACCCGGCGCGGAAAAGTTGCTGCCCAACATTCGCCGGCTTACCGATGCCGCCCGCCAGGGCCGAGTCTTTCTGGTCTCGCACGGCTGTTATCACACCAAGGATGACCCCGAGTTCGCCATCTTCCCTCCGCATTGCGTCGCGGGTACACCGGGCTCCAGGCTGGTTCCTGAGGCGCTGACTGACAAAGTGGCCACTGTCCCCAACGAACCCGCGGCTTCCCTGCCGGAAGACCTTTCGCGCTACCAGCAAGTCCTGCTGGAGAAGCAGACGCTCAATATATTCGAAAGCCGGCACGCCGATGAACTGGTGAAGCGCCTCGGACCTGAAACCGAGTTTGTCGTGTTCGGCGTGGTCACGGAATTCTGCGTCCGCTTCGCCGCCAAAGGTCTGCTCGAGCGCGGGCGGCGCGTCTCCGTAGTTCGGGATGCCATCGAAACCCTGAATCCCGAAGATGGGAAACGAACCGTTGCGGAACTGCAGGCTCTGGGAGCCACATTCATCACCACCGACCAGGCGCTCACACTGCTGGGCTCCACAAAATAACAACCTCTGGCACAGTCAAATCATGGCCATCAAGGCAGGTGCGGTTGACACTTGATGGCGAATGGCAGTATCGTTCTGCACCAGATTTTAGGATGAAGTCGGAATTCCAGCTGATCAGTTGTCCGCGACGACAACAGAGCCAATCAACCTCGAAGTTTTGTGAACCCGGGCACAAAAAGTCTTGAATGTCGACTTCGTGTGCGGGTATCGTCGCGTAGTAAATGCGGGATATGGAGTTCGTGGGGAAAGCCGTGTCCCAATCGCCACTCGATCCGGGACCGCATGGGGGATTTTGATGCTGACTAAGAAGGCGTTGCTGGTACTTTTCTGTTCGCTGGTATTTCCCATCTGCCCACTTCTGTACGGTCAGGCCACCGCCAGCTTTTTCGGAGCGGTCACCGACAAAACCGGTTCCGTAGTCACCGGTGCGACGGTCAAGGCGACCGCACAGGCAACGGGTCTCGTTCGCGAGTCTAAAACCGATGACACCGGGCACTACCTCATGCCCCTGTTGCCGATTGGCGACTACACGGTTCGAGTTGACTCCGCGGGCTTTGGCCCGGTCGAACAGCGGGACGTACGCCTGCAGGTGGACGAACATCGCGAACTGGATTTCACCTTAACGCCGGCATCGGTCGCATCCACTGTTGAAGTAAGCGCCACTGAAGTGGCCGTGCAGACCGCGAACCCCACCCTGGGCCAGGTCATCACTTCTCAGCAGGTCGCCGACCTCCCCCTGAACGGCCGCAACTTCGTGCAATTGGCGACGCTTACGCCGGGCACAGTGCAGGAAACCAATCCCAACAGTTTCTTCAACGGCGGACCCAGCAGCGAGGTTTCGACGCGCGGGTCTTACTCGCTTTCTGTAGGGGGGTCGCGCGCCAGCAGCACAGATTGGCTGTTTGATGGAAACGACAACAACGAGCTCACCGGCGGCGGCATCTCCATTCTGCCCTCCATCGACGCCATTCAGGAATTCAAGGTGCTGACCTATACCTACTCGGCGGAATACGGTACCCGCGCGGGTCCGACCGTACTGGTGACCACGAAATCGGGCTCGAACCAGATTCACGGGTCGGTGTTTGAATTTTTCCGCAATACCTCGCTCGACGCGCGCAGCTATTTTGCTTCGTCGCGGGAAAAATTTAATTTGAATCAATTCGGCTTCGCCCTGGGCGGCCCCATCAAGAAGGACAAGACCTTTTTCTTTGCCGACTACCAGGCCCGGCGGCAGCGCAAGGGAGTCGCCTTTAACGGCTTTGTGCCCACCGCCGCGATGCGCACCGGTGATTTCTCCTCCGACCTGTATGGCGTGCCCCTGCCCGCGGGAACCCAGGTGTTGTACAACCCTTACAGCATCGTGGACCCAACCAATGGCCGGGACCCCTTCAAGTGCGACGGCACAGGAACCCCCCTTCCCGTCGCTGCGGACGGGACCCAGGGCGCCGGAACGCCTTGCAACAAGATTCCTGCGGGCTTGATCAACCCGATCACCTCGCAGATCATGCTCAGCCCTAGGTTTTATCCCCTGCCCACCCCCGGCATAGCACCGGGCACGGGCTTCAATTTTTCCAACGTGCCGGTGCGGAAGCTCGATGAAGGCGAATTCGATGTCCGCCTGGATCACAACTTCTCCACCAAGGACACCATCTTCGCCCGCTTCAGTTACGACCAGGCCACCAATTTCGTCCCCGGTGGCTCGGATGGATTCGCCGAACCCAGCGCCTTTGCCAGCAGTCAGGACATCACCAACCACGGGCGCAACGTCGCGCTGTCCGAAACTCACATTTTTTCCGATCGCACCATTAACCAGATCAGCGGCGGCTACAACCGCATTTTTAACCACATCCTGTCGTTTGGCGACCGCTCCTGCGAAGCCGCGAAGCTTGGCATTCCGGGCGCCAATCTGGACAGCAGTTGTTCCGGCTTTCCGGGTGGCGCTCCGGCCGGATTGTCCCAGTCACAGACAGACTGTGTCAGTTGCGGCATGACCACAACCAGCGTGGGTGGTCCATACTGGGGCCTGGGCGACCGTGGATTCGCGCCTTTCCAGGGCGGAACCAACGTCTTCACCATCGCCGACTCGCTCGATATGATTCGCGGCAAGCACAACATCCGTGTGGGCGGCCAGATTCGCGCCCAACAGATGAATGTGCTCACCAACGCCTTCCAGGACGGCTTCTTCGTCTTCACGAACCTTTGGACTAATAACGGTCCCACCTTCCAGGGTGGCGATAACGCTGCCGATTTCCTCCTCGGCCTGAACAGTCTGGCGATTCACGATCAGACCTTCAAGGGCGCTACCACCGGACGCCGCTGGAAACTATTCCGCCCTTATGTCCAGGATGATTGGCGGGTGACCCCCAATCTGACGGTTAACCTTGGATTGGCCTGGGCGTTCGTCACCCCCATCACTGAGGCGCAAGACCGCCAGGCGAACTTTGATTTCAACAGCACTTGCGGGACGCCTCCAGGTTGCAACTATCTAATTCCGGGAGCAAACTCTGACGGCCGCGTGGGCATTGAGCTCGACAAGACCGCCCTCGAACCCCGCATCGGACTGGCGTGGAAGCCCTTTGGCAGCCCCAAGACCGCAGTCCGCGCCGGCTATGCCATGTTCCACGATTCCTCCTGGAACCAGGGCGCGCAGGGACTATGGGAGAACCCCCCGTTCTTCGCGGAGAGCGGCCAGTTCGCCTTCACCGTTGGGGGCTGCGCTGCTCCGACGGCCGCCTGCGCAGGGAGCGTGGGACCCTTCGACTTTGGCTTGAACGTGTCCAACGGATTCCCC
Organism: Terriglobia bacterium; assembly: GCA_963803605.1. Lineage (GTDB taxonomy): Bacteria > Acidobacteriota > Terriglobia > Terriglobales > Acidobacteriaceae > JAIQFF01. The sequence goes on along the minus strand of CAWDNG010000008.1, from coordinate 84,562 downwards.
ATCTTCACCCAGCAACCGGACCCGGCTACCTTCGCCGGAACCATTCAGTCGCAGAATCTTAATTTCAAGCAAGGCCGGGTGCAGCAGTTCAATCTCAACGTCGAACAGGAACTGCCGGGAAGTGTGGTCATGACCGTGGGATACGCGGGTTCTCGCAGCCATCACATTCTGGTGGATGGCAGCAACCTGAATGTGTCGTCTCCGTTGGCCTGCGGCGTTGTACCGGGCTACACCCTGGGCTGCGGAGTTCCCACCGCTCCCTATGGCCCGTTTACAACCATCGCCAACATCAATGACCGGGGCGACGCGCGCTACGATTCTCTCCAGGTCAAGGCCGAAACCAAGAATATTCGGCACGGCCTGTACGTTCTCCTGGGTTATACCTATGCGCGCAATTTCGACAACGGATTCAACGATGGTCTGGGTTCGAGCACGGGCGTAACTTACTTCCCCTTGCCGGGAACGACGCGTGCGGACTGGAGCTTGTCTCAAATCCAGCTCAATCACAATTTCACTGCCAGCGTGCTTTACGATCTGCCCTTCGGCAAAGGCAAGCGTTTTGGCAGCAGCTGGAACGGAGGCGTCAACGCGATTTTGGGAAACTGGCAAATCGACGTGATCGAAAAAATCACGTCGGGATTTCCGGTTTTTATCATCGCCAGCAACAACAGTTCGGGGGTAAACCTGACCAACAACGGAAACAACTTTACGCGCCCCGATCAGATCTGCGCCCCCAAGGCCGACAACGCAACCTTAAGCAAGTGGTTCAACACACAGTGCTTCGTCGATCCGCAGTCGGGGGAACTGGGAAATTCTCCTCGCGCCCCTCTCTACGGCCCCGATTTTGTAAACACGGATTTCTCGATCATCAAGCGTATCCCCTTGTCCTTCCGCGAGGGCACGGACATAGATTTCCGGGCGGAGTTCTTCAATATCTTCAACCATGCGCAATTCGGGTTGCCCGGTGGGGATGCCGATACCGCCAGCACTTTCGGGGTGATTACCAGCACCGTCAACAACCCGCGCCTGGTTCAGTTCGCCATCAAGCTTCGCTTCTAGAGGCTTGCGGGAGACGCCAGACAGGCGGGATGATCTAGAGGGCGTGGCCTAAGGCCGCGCCCTTTGATTGAATGCGCGTGCCGACTATGGGAGAAACGATGAGGTGGCGTAAAAGCCGGCCAGCTCTGGCCTTCTTGCTTTTTTTCGCCATCGTGACTACCGCCGCAGCCCAGAAAATAAAGGTCATCGTCGATCAGGACGCCCGCGGCCCCGGCACCAGCGATCAGCAGGCCCTCTTAGTTTTTCTGCAATCGGACAAGTTTGACGTCCTCGGCATCACCACGGTCAGCGGCGACCAGTGGGTAAAGGAAGAGACACAGCACACGCTGCGCATGCTGGAAATCGCCCAGCGCACCGACGTCCCGGTAATTCAAGGCGCCGAGTTCCCTCTCCTGAACTCCAAGGAAGAGACCGAGCGCTGGGAGGCCCTTCACGGCAAGCTGGAATACAAGGGCTGCTGGACGGAACGCTTCCGAGCCAATCGCTCCACCATCTACGACGAGCCCTACCACCCCCCGGACATTGTTCCTCCCATGAAAGAAGGCGCGCCCCACATCCAGGCCGCTCCCGGCACCGCTGCGGAATTCATTGTGAAGATGGTGCACAAGTATCCTGGCGAAGTGGTGCTGTGGGCAGGGGGGCCGCTGACTAATTTTGCACTGGCGCTGAAGCTCGATCCCTCCGTGGCCACGCTCGCAAAAGAATTCGTCATGATGGGCAGCGGATTCTACGCCGACAAGGGCGCCATCGATCCCGGAGCGATCGACGCCCGCCGCGAATTTAACTGGTGGTTCGACCCCGAGGCCACTCGCATCGTTCTCCGCGCGCCCTGGAAAAAAGTCACCATCACTCCGATCGATATCTCGGTGAAAACGCGTTTTACCGCGGAGATGAAGGCTACCATCGCCAAGGCCAGTACTCCGGTGACGCAATATCTCGACAAGTACTCGTTGCCCGGCTACATGTGGGACGAAATCGCCGGCACCGCCTTGATCGACCCGTCCATCATCACCGGCCAGAAGCAGCTCTACATGGACATCGACGTCGATCACGGGGCCAGCTACGGCAAGACACTCTTCTGGGATTCAAAGGCGCAGGTGCCGCCCTACTTGCGACTGGCCAATGTGCAATTCGACATTGACGCAGAGAAGTTCTACAAGCTCTACATCGAATTGATGACCCGGCCCCCGCGACCATGATCAAACATGCGAGGTTCCTCTTCGCGATCACATGCCTGGTGCTCGTTAGTTCCCTGGGTTGGAGCCAGCAGCGGCGCAAGGTGATCATCAACCAGGACGGGTCCGGACCCGGCGGCAGCAACATGCAGACCATCGCATTGCTGATTCAGTCGCCGCAAGTCGAGGTCCTGGGAATCACGGTGGTCAGTGGAAACCAGTGGCGCGACGAGGAAGTGGCCCACACCCTGCGCCTGCTTGAAATCATGGGCCGCACCGATATTCCGGTGGTGCCCGGGGCGGTTTTTCCGCTGGTGCGGCGGCGTGAAGAAACTCAGATGTGGCAACAGCGCTTCGGCAAAGTAGCTTTTGCCGGAGCGTGGGATGACCGCTGGTGGCACGAGCCCTTCGTCGTCCCGCCACTGGCGGAAGGCCAGCCCGCGACCAAGCCCTCCGGCGAAGACGCCGCTCACTTCCTGATTCGCAATGTACGCCAATACCCGCACCAGGTAACAATCTACGAGGGCGGCCCCATGACCAACCTGGCGCTTGCTATTTCCATCGATCCCCAGTTCCCGGAACTGGCGCAGGAACTGGTCTTCATGGGCGGAAGCCTGGGCCCGCAAACCGATGATCCCGAGTTCGTGAACAATCCCCGCCACGAATTCAATTTCTGGTTCGATCCCGAGGCGGCGCAAATCGTGCTGCGCGCGCCGTGGAAGAAGATTGTCTGCACTCCAACCGACATTTCGATCAAGACGCGCCTCACCCCCGCCATGATCAAGCAGATCGACGCCGGCGGCACGCCTTTGGCACATTACGTGGCCGGCTACTTCCGGACGGGCCAGGGCGGTGAATACATGTGGGACGAGCTTGCCGCTGCCGCATGGGTCGACCCGTCTCTGATTACAAAGCGGGAGACGCGCTACATGTCCGTGGATCTCGACCGCGGCGCCGGCTACGGCAACACCCTGACCTGGACGGAAAAGGACAAGCCTAAAATCGCAGCGCAGCCGGTTGAAGTCCAGGTTGATCTGGATGCGGAGAAGTTTTACGGGATGTTCGTGCGCTTGATGGGAGCGCCTGCTCTGGCTCGCTGATAAAACATTTTGACCGCAAAGGACGCAAAGAAAGCCGCAAAGTGCGCAAAAGAATTCTTGGCGATCTTTGCGGTGCCTTTGCGTCCTTTGCGGTTACCAGCTCTTACTCCGGCGGCTGCGAGCTGGAGCCCGGATCCCGCAGCGTGTACACAAACTGCCGGCTCTCCCGCCGCTCGCGCTCGACTTCCTCATCTTTCTTCTTCGAGATCTGGTTATAGAGTTGAAGTTCCTGTTCCGCTCTGACTTTGTCTCCCGTGCGCTTGTAGGCCTGCGCCAGACGGTAATGAGCTTCTTCGAGCTGCGGGCTGGCCTGGATCGCGTCCTGGTAAGCTGAAACTGCGCGCGCGAAATTTTTTCGCTCCGAATAGAGAACGCCCAATTGCAGATAGCCGGCCCCAAGTGTCGGATCGAGCGCGACCGCCTTCTTCAACAGAGACTCAACTTGCGCCGAGCTTTCCGCGTCATCCGGCCCTTTCCGCCTCTTCCAAAGATTGACCGCGTAGTAGTAGTTGGCCAGCGCATTCGCAGGCTGAAGCTTCACAAATCGCGCCAGGCGTTCGCTGGAACATTCTGACTGCGTGGTTTCGACACTTTGTATCTTGCCCATGAACAGGTAGGCCTTCGCATCATCGGGATTGAGGTCGGAGGCCTCGCAGAGCCATTGCGCGGCCTGGTCGTACGAACCATTGCTGTACCACCCGACTCCAAGCCCGACCAGCATGCGGGCAGAGTGCGGGAACAGGCGATTGCCCTTGCTGAATACTTCGATGGCCGGCTCGACCGCACGGTGCAGCAGCAGCTCGGATCCCCAATCGAAAAAATAGGACTCGCTCGGATCCAGTTCCGACGCCCGCTGGTATTCGCGCACCGCCTCCAGAGGATTACCCGACTTCTCCTCGACGTCGCCCAGCAGGTGATGCAGTTCGGCCTGGTCTTTTTGAGGGCGTCCCTGTCCGGGTTTCTCTTGAACCGTCAGCAAGTCGTGCGCATTGGTGCGCGCGCGCTGGTATTGACCGGCGTCGGCATAAGCGAGCGCCAGCAGATAGGCATTTTCGTAATCCCCAGGCCTGAGCTGCGAAGCCCGTTCCAGATAGGCGAGGGCTTCGCTAGCTTTGCCGTCAGCAACCAGCAATTTTCCCAGGCTGTGATTTGCAGCGAAGTCCCGTGGCTCGCGATCCGCTGTCGCACGCAGTGAGCTTTCAGTCGCGTCGGCCGATGAGTCTGCCGGGCCACGGGGTGATGGTTTGTCCCCAGAAGCGCTCAGAGACGCAATTTCCTTAGCCAGGGATTCTTTGGTTCGCACGACTGCATTTGAACCGTGTCCGCCAAGATTGGTGCCGTCGGTGACGCCGGCCACGGTAAATTGGGGTTCGTCAAAAAACTCCGGCGCTCCTCCTGCCACCAGCGTCAGATCGAGTTGCTTCGACTCCTTCGGCCGAATTACACAGGAGCCGATGCTGGCTGGAATGTACCCCTTTGCCTCCACGCGCAACGTATAAATGCCTTCGAGAAGTCCTGAAAAGCGGTAGCTTCCCGCCGCATCCGAGCGCGCGGTTAGGGTCGCGCGGCCATCCTTCACTTGCAGATACACAGTTGCGCCAGCCACCGGACGAGCCTTGGCATCTCGCACCGATCCTTGCAGGGTCGCCGGAGCAGCCTCACTCTGAGCTTGCGCCTGAGCCACCGTCGGGACGAGGACTGCGATCAGCGCGAGCAGGCAGCTCGAAGCACGACTTGCAGACAATCCACATTGCTCTGCGATGACGCGAAGTCGGCGCATAGGCGAAAAGAAAAAGCTGGAAAGGTCAGAACCAGATCAGTCGTGCGCGTTAACCATTCTAGTCGGTGGCATAGTCATCCGCAATTGGCGCAGCTTTCCGGCTGCACTGCCAACCCAAGCACGCTGGCAGAGTGCCCCTGACGGCGTTACAATGCTTGTTCTTCGCGGCTGGGTCGTTGGAACAATCGGTGCAGTCTTCCAGCAAATCCTGCTAAAGCACGATCGACCACACTGAAGGGACTTCGCTATGAAGCCACGAAGCTTCGCCGTCCTGCTGACTGCTGTTCTGATTCTGACCGCCGGACTGCAAGCGCAAAAAATCAAAGTCATTGTCGATCAGGACGCACGCGGTCCAGCCACCACCGATATGCAGTCCATCCTCATTTTTCTGCAGTCGGACAGGTTCGACGTTCTGGGGATCACCACCGTAAGCGGCGACCAGTGGGTCAAAGAGGAAACCCAGCGCACTCTGCGCCTGCTTGAAATCGCGGGCCGCACCGACGTTCCCGTCGTCCAGGGCGCCGAATTTCCGTTGCTGAACTCCAAGGAAGAAACCGAGCGCTGGGAAGCGCTGTACGGCAAATTCCGCTACAAAGGGTGCTGGAGCGATTTCTCCAAACGGCCGGGAAATATTCCGCCCGCATTTCGCGCCGGATATCATGACCCCGACGTGGTCCCGCCGCTGGTCGAGGGTGAGCCTCACACTAAGGCTCTGGAAGAGACCGCCGCGCACTTCATCGTCCGTATGGTGCACCAGTATCCCGGTGAAGTGGTGATCTGGGCCGGAGGCCCGCTGACCAATATCGCGCTGGCCTTGCGCCTGGATCCCGAAGTGGCGACGCTGGCCAAGGAGCTCGTCCTGATGGGCAGCGGCATGTACGCCAGTACGGGCGGGATCAACAGCATTGACGGCCGCCGGGAGTTCAACTGGTGGTTCGATCCCGAGGCGGTACGTATTGCAATGCGCGCGCCCTGGAAAAAGATCACCATCACGCCTATCGACATTTCAGTCAAAACCACGGTGAACCCGGCGGTCAAGGCTGCCATAGCCAAAGCGGACACGCCGATCGCCCACTATCTGACGGAATACTCCGTCGAGAGCTTCATGTGGGATGAGCTTTCTGCCGCCGCCATGATTGATCCCTCCATTGTCACCGGTCAGAAAGAGCTCTACGTCGACATCGACGTTGATCACGGGCCCAGTTACGGGGAAACCTTATTTTGGGACCCCGGGACGGAACTCCCTCCTTATGAAAGAAAGGCAACGGTACAGTTCGATGTGGACACGGCAAAACTGTACGATCTCTACATCAGGCTGATGACTCAGCCGCCACGGCAGGCCCACTAAATTCTTACGGAGCAGACAAAGATGGATTCGAAGCCGACTTTTCGCGTGACGCGCCGCCAGTTTGTAACCACCTCGGCCGCGGCCATGGCCGCCGGCAGCCTCGCGACCGGTTTCATTCCTCCGGCCCGCGCTCACGATCAGGGCCAGCCCGGCCAGAAGAGGGAGGGCGGCCCCTCTCGCGTGATCATTGACACTGATCCCGGTGTCGATGACGCTCTCGCCCTGCTGCTGGCCATGCGCTCGCCAGAGTTGAAGATTGAAGGTATCACCCCGGTCGCAGGAAACGTTCCACTCGACCTGACGCTTCCCAATGCTCTACGCATGGTAGAAATAGCCGGTCGCACCGACATCCCTGTCGCTGCGGGCGCCAAGTCACCCCTGGTGCGCCGTCTGGTGACGGCGGCTTACGCGCACGGCGAAAACGGACTCGGCGGGGCTGTATTTCCAGAGCCAAAGACCAAACCCATAACCGAGCCCGCCGCTGAATTCATTCGCGGCATCGTGCGTAAATATCCCGGCGAAGTCACGCTGATCCCGATTGGTCCGCTGACCAACATCGCGACCGCGCTGAATCTTGATTCCGAGCTTGCCGCCATGGTGCGCGGCATCGTTTTGATGGGCGGGTCACTGTCTGGCGGAAACATCACGCCCGCGGCCGAATTTAATATCTACGTTGATCCCGAGGCGGCCCGCATCGTCTTTCAATCCGGTATTCCCATCACGATGGTCGGCCTCGACGCCACCCGCAAAACATCGCTCACGGAAGAGCACGTGCGCACTCTCGAAGCGGCGCAGAATCCGGTCAGCCAGGCGGCGGCAAAGATCGGCCGCAATGCGATCAACCACAACCGTGAGCAGGGCTTTCTGGTGGGACCGAATATGCACGACTCGCTTGCCGTCGCGGCGTTCCTCGATCCTTCCATCCTGAAGTTCAAAGAGTATTACATCGATGTGGAGACTGCCGGCGAGCTCACTGCGGGCGAAACTCTGGGTTACAGTCCAAGCGCCGGTGATTTGCGGCGCAAGCCGGAGATGGAAAAACAGGCGGCCATGAACATGTCGATTCGCGGCTCGGCACCGACTCTCGCGACCACTCGAACCTCGCCGGTGTTGCGCGACAAGTTTGTGCCCAATGCCAGGGTCGCGTTAGATGTGGACTCCACAAAGTTTTTCAACCTATTGATCGGACGGCTGTGCTCATCACCGCCCGCGTAGGGGCTGAGCGAAGTCGAAGGATGCCCCCAACCCGCCCGGCCGACGAAGTCCGGCTGGCTTATGCACGAAAGGTATTCCCACATTCCGAGGTGGAAAGAATGAAATTCGGCCGAATCTTGATTGCCGCCGTGCTGCTGGGGACTTGCTTCACCGCGTGGGGCCAGGAGAAACGCAAGATCATCATCGACCAGGACGCAGCCGGGCCCGGCGGAACCGACCAGCAGTCCATCCTGCTGCTGATCCAGTCGCCCCAAACCGATGTCCTCGGCGTCACCGTCGTCACCGGCGACGCCTGGCTCAAATCGGAAGTGGCGCACACTCTACGCATGCTGGAACTCATCGGTCGGACCGATATTCCGGTCGTGGCCGGGGCCGAATATCCATTGGTTCGTCGAAAGGACGAAACCGAGCTCTGGCAGCAGCGCTACGGTTCCATTACCTGGCTGGGCGCCTGGACTCCGCGCTTCTTCCATCCGCCAGACCAACTCGGAAACATGCCGGAAGGCAATCCCACCACCAAAGCCATCGACGAAGACGCGGCCCATTTTCTGCTGCGCATGGTCCACAAGTTTCCCCATCAGGTGACGATCTACGCCGGCGGCCCGATGACGAATCTCGCGCTGGCCATCTCTATCGATCCCGAATTCCCTCAACTGGCCAAAGAACTGGTGTTCATGGGCGCGAGTTTGAATCCACAAACTACCGATCCTGAGTTCATCAACACCCCCCGGCACGAATTCAACATATGGTTCGATCCGGAAGCGGCCCACATCGTGTTGCGCGCCCCCTGGAAAAAGATCGTCTGCACGCCGGTGGACATCTCGGTGAAAACAAGAATGACTACAGAGCTGATCAATCGGATCAAGGCCGGTAACACGCCGTCGGCGCAATACATCGGCAAATATGCCCGCCTCTTCGGTGAATACAACTATCTGTGGGATGAACTGGCAGCGGCAGCGTGGCTCGACCCCAGCCTGATTACGAAAAAAGAAACCCGCTTCCTCGATGTGGACCTGGGACGCGGCGCCGGTTACGGCAACATGCTCACCTGGACTGATAATGACAAGCCCAAAATCGATGTCCAACCTGTGGAAGTGCAGGTCGATCTGGATACCGAGAGGTTCTACAAGATGTTTGTGGACCTGCTGACCGCCCCCACGCCAAAGCCTTAACAGGTAGAAATGGAGGCCGGGCGTCCCCGCCCGGCTGGGCGGGCGGAACACCCGCCTTCCCTCATTACTGCAATTGCTCGAGCGCGGTCTGCGCTTGGGCATGTCCGGGATGCTGCTTAAGCAAATCGAGCAGCACGCTCCGCGCCTTGTCCGGTGTGCCCTCAAGCGCGTAAACCCGGGCCAGATTCATGTACGACTGATCGAAGGCGGGCGCCACCCGGATACACTCTTCGAAGCTGGCCACTGCCTCATCCCGCCTGCCGGTGCGCAGGTAGAGCACGCCAAGGTTATTCAAGGCCTCGGGATAGTCGGGACGCGATTTCAACGCGCGCTGCAGATACTCGTACGCCCGGTGGGTGTCGTTGAGCTGTGCGAAGACCATCCCCAGGCTGTAGTTGGCCTCCGCATCCTGCGGGCCAATTGCCACTGCACGTTCCAGGGCCTTGCGGGCTTCGTCCCAATTCTTCTGTTGCCGGTAAGCGTTCCCCATGTTCTCCAGAGCGATCAGGTGATTGGGATTGAGTTTGAGCGCCTCCTGGAAGTATGGAATCGCTTCGTCAGTGTGCCCCGCCCGCGTAGCCACAAGGCCAAGATTGTTCCAGGCATTGGACAGAGTGTCGGGATAGCTGGCTTGAAGTTTGGTCGCGCGCTCGAAACTTTCCTGTGCCTTGCCGTTTCTTCCCTGGTTCAGATAAACGCTTCCCAGACCGTAGAGGGCCTCGGCGCTCTCGGGGTCGCCGCGCAGGGCCAACCGAAAAAACGCCTCCGCCTGGTCCAGATATCCCCGTTGAAAATAAACCGAACCGTAGTTGAGATAATTGCGACGAAATTCCGAAGTATCACTGACGCCAGAAAACGGCAGCGCTTTCGCCAGTCTTTCCGCGGTAGTTTGGGGAATGTGCCGGAAGTCCTGCTCGACCTGCTCCGGATTCAGCACGCCCTGATAAATCTTTACAATCTCTCCATTGCGATCAATCAGAAACGACGTAGGCAAACTCAAGTCGCGATGCCGGTCAAAAAGATAACGATAGAGAATGTTGTAGATGCCGGCTAGATCGTCTGATCCCAACAGAATTGATAGTGAAAGATGACCATCACGCGCGAGTGCGCGGACTTTCTCCCGGTCGGCGGGATCGTCGAGATTCACAGCCAGCAGATGAAGACCCTGCTCTGTCCAGCGTTGGTGCAGGCGGTTAAAGACTTTCAGGTCCTCCCTGCAACTCGTGGATCCTGTGGTCCAGAAGTTCAGCAAAACTGCCTTGCCGCGAAGCGCATTCAGCGTACGCATTTGACCGCTCAAGTCGGGGAGAGAAAAGTCCGGCGCAGCCAGTGGCGCAAGCAGCCAGGTCTCGACCTTTTCAGGAAGGTCAGATAGAAGCGACGAAGTCTTAGGGAGGGGCACGGCTTCAGCCCTGCCGCCTTGAGCTGCGAAAGCCTCAAAGTGCGATGGCGCCATTCCTTCTTCTACCCACACCCTGTGGTTGAGCGGAAGGTCGCGCAGTTCCTGCAGTAATCCGCTGGGCCAGCGAATCGACGCCCGCACCGGGCCCGTAGCTTCTCCCAAACCGAAGAACACTTCCTTGCTGTGCTGGGAAAGAAATCCTGAACCAGCTTGCAGCATGCGGGTCTGGCGCCTCGACCCGGTATCCACCGTGATCGCCGCGCCGATCGCGTCCCGATTGCTCTTGACGCCGCGCAGGCGGAACGCGATCGACGGGGCCAGGTCTTTCATTACATTCTGCAACAGCCTCAACTGCGGCCCGTTACGGTTCTTCAGGAGAACTTCCAGCCTGCCATCGTGATTGAAATCGGAGAGCGCAAACGCTCGTCCATCCTCGATAAAATCCAGGCCCGTGACGCCGGAAATGTCGGAAAACGTTCCATCCCGGTTGTTCGCATAGAAGACGTTGCGCTCGTAGCCGCTCCACGTGCCATCCGAGCGGATGAGTTCGTTGAGCGCGTTCCAACCCTGTTCGTAGTCATGCGCCGACCTGGCCTCGAGGGGGGAATTCGCCACCACCTGCCGCCAGAAAAAACTGTTGAGGTCATCGCGCAAAGGGCCAGACACCATGCCGTTGGCGATGTAAAGATCAGGAAAGCCGTCGTGGTCAAAATCCCAGGCGTCGCATGACCATGACCAGCGCCCCATCTCGACTCCGGCGGACGCGCCCGTATCCTGAAATCCTTCGCCGCTCGCACGAAACAAAGAGTTCCCCCGGGCATGCTTGCGGTAGAGAGCGCGCACTTTTTCAGGCGCATCCCTCTGAAACACTTCCTGGGTCGAGATGCGGGTGCCGGCCGCGGACCACATGTCAGTGACGTAAAGGTCTTCGGCTCCGTCATTGTCATAGTCGAACCAGCAAACGCCCATCCCGGCGCCGACGTCTTCCACGCCCGCTTGCGCGGCAACGTCGCTAAAAGTCCCGTCGCCATTGTTGCGATAGAGGTTCTTCCGCCCGAAATCGTTTACGACATAAAGATCGGGCCAGCCGTCGCGGTTGTAATCACTCCAGCCACAACAAAAACTGTAGCGCGTGTTGTTCTTGTCGAGGCCGGTTTCCGAGGTCACGTCGCGAAAGGTTCCATCCCGCTGGTTCCGCATCAGGAAATTGGGCGGGCCGTTTTCCGCGTCGTAATAAGGAGAAGGATACTTATACTGGTCGGTGCCCTGATAATAAAGATAGAGGCAGAAATAAATGTCCAACCAGCCGTCGCGGTCAAAGTCGGCAACGGCCGCGCCGGTGAAGGTTCCCTGGGGAGCCCGCGCAAAGCGGAAGGCGTCGGGTCTTTGGCGAAACTTGCCCCCACCCTGATTCACGAATAACACTGGCCCATCGGTGCGCACCACGATCAAGTCCTGGCGGCCGTCATTGTCGAAGTCAGCAAAAAGAGCGCAGGCAGTATTTTCGAGGACCCCTACGCCGGAGGTCTCCGTGATGTCCTCAAACGTGCCGTCGCTCCGGTTGCGATAGAGCCGGTTGGGAAGACCCGCCGGCTGACAAACATAGAGATCGTCAGATCCATCATCGTCAATATCGCCGACTGAGACTCCGTTGTGTCCGTAGATGTCAATGCCGCATGCGACATCGAGCGCGGTTCGCCAGTAGTCGGCTCCCCGAAGCAACTGCGACGTGTAGGACGAATTGGCGGCGAAAGCCTGCGCCGTGATGTCGGCAAAGACCGGAGCAACAGCCCGGCTCTGGCACTCGCCTAGCAGCCGCCAACTGCACACGCGATATTCTCCCGCCGCCGACGCTTCCCATTCGAGTTCGCACTGTCCCACGCGTTGCTCGCGATAGACATCTCTACCTGGGCCGACCAGTTCATATCGCACACCAGTGCGGAGGCGTTGGGGGATAAGGGTCGACGAAGGAGACAGGGACCCCACCTCAATGCTTGTCACCTGAAACTCAGCGGTGATGACTTTGGAAAAGGAGCTCATCGCACTGCGCACGTCGCGTAGAAAGGCGTCCCGCCCCAGAACAGGATCGACTGCAAACTTGTTCTGGCGCACTTCAACTCCAGGCCCCGAGCGCACCCGCCGCGATTCCACCGGCTGGAATGAAGCGCCCACAAAATCCGAAGTGAGGATCCTCCCCAGGGTCCGCATCTCTTGGGAAGACCGTAAAATTTCGCTGCTCCAATCCGCAAGCATAGCGGCAATCTGGTCGTGATATTTTTCGGTGATGAAGTCGTCCAATCCTGGTCGCGTCTTGAGCAGCGTGGCTTCAATAGGCAACTTGGCACGATAGTGAGGATGTAGGTGAAATTCGCCGGGCGATTTCAGATTCCGAGAATCGGGAGCGTAGGGGAAGGGGAAAGCAAGACCACGCCAGGCTCCGGGTAGCAGCGCCGCCGAAGCTCCCTGGCAGCACTGGAGCAGAAAATCCCGACGTCCAGGATCGGCCAGGTCTGGGCCCGATGGATTACGGCCGGCCGGGAGAAGGTCAACTGGATGCCGCTTCCCTGTGCGACTCAGACTGATGCCCCTTCGAGGTTCACGTGTGAAACCGAAGCTAACACCCTCGCCCGGGCCGGTCAAGATTGGCGCTTCAACGCGGAACTGTTTCCGCCCTGTGGTAGGCTAACGACTTTCAGTTGGGCAATTCCGTTTGAGGGAACTTCTTGACCGCACCTCGAATTACCGTCGTGGGGAGTTACGCCACCGGTCTCACCATGAAAGTCGAGCGTATGCCGAACACCGGCGAAACCCTTTTGGGAACAGGCTATCGCGTGGACTACGGCGGAAAAGGATCCAACCAGGCGGTGGCGTGCGCCCGGCTGGGAGCCAAGGTCAGCTTTGTCGCCAGAATCGGAACCGATCCTTTCGGCGAAATGGCACTGGGACTTTATCGCGACGAAGGTATCGATATCACCCACGTAACACAAAACGCTGACGCGCCGACTGGCGTGGGCTTCATCATTGTTGAAGCGGCCAGCGGACATAACTGCATCACCATCGATCCGGGAGCGAATGAATTATTAACCGCGGATGACGTTGCTCAATGCGAGGCGGCATTCGATTCTCCGGCGGTGCTGCTCACCCAGCTTGAGATTCCGGTTGCCGCCGCCGAATCCGCCCTGCGATGCGGACGCGAGCGCGGTGCAGTTACGATTCTGAATCCTGCCCCGGTGCGGCCTTTGCCTCCGTCCATTCTGCAGTTGGTCGATGTTCTTACTCCCAACCAGAGTGAGGCGAGGGTGCTCGCCGGTCTCGGCCCGGACGTAGACGTCGAACCGGAGAAGGTCGCGCGAGATTTGATTCGCCGGGGAGTCAAGCAGGTGGTGTTGACCCTGGGAGAAAGCGGCGCACTGATCGTGACCGCAAACTCCTCCACCCGCATTGCAGCACTGCGTATGGTTGCGGTGGACACGACCGGCGCCGGGGACGCCTTCAACGCCGGTCTGGCGATGGCGCTGGCAAGCGGCGCAAACCTTGAGGCAGCAGTGCAGTTCGCTGTTATCACTGGCGGCCTGGCTGTCACCAGGGAAGGCGTCATCCCATCCCTGCCCAACCGGAATGAAGTCCTGCAAGCCTATCGACAGCGAAGCCTGGCGTCTCCGGAGTGGTTTGTGGCCAACCCCGGCCAGGTTTAAGCCCGGACAGCCGCGAACTCGGCTAGTGGCAAGTCGGTTCCTCCCTGCGGGAAAAGATAAGACCTTACCCTATACTGCAAGCCAGATGCCGCATAGGGGGTGCGCATGAAAATTGGCGCGTGCCTGATCATCGTGGTCTTCACTGCCGCCTGCTTCGTACAGGCGCAAGACGATTCCGAGTCCGCGGTGCGAACTCGGATCATCGCGCTGGAAAAGGCCTGGAACCAGGCCTACAAGGCGGGCGACACCCGGGCGCTTGACTCCATCCTCGACGATGAAGTCGTGCTGATCAACGACGACGGTTCCATCCAGAGCAAGACTGAGTTTCTGGGAAGCGTGAAAGCCACCAGCAACAATTCTCAGGAGCAGCAGGTCTCGCCAGAATCGATGACGGTGCACGTGTTCGGCAATACTGCGATCTCCACCGGAGTGTTTCGCGCCAAGGGGGTGGAGAAGGGAAAGAGTTACGTACGCCGGGAGCGCTTCGTCGATACCTGGCTTTTCAAGAACGGCAAATGGGTCTGCGTGGCCACCAATGCCACTCCTGTTTTGCACTGAAGAATGGCGACAGTTGGGACGAGCTGCCGTAACGCTGTTCAGAACTCCGCGGAGTTGGCCACCGAGGTCCTACTATGCCCTTGCTGATCGGCTTCCTGCTGGTGCTGCTGGCGGGCCTGCTGCAAGGGACGTTTGTTCTGCCCATGACGCTCGTCCGGCAATGGTCGTGGGAACATACCTGGGCAACGTTTTCGTTGCTGGGGATGTTCGTCTTTAACTGGACCATCACCCTCCTGCTGGTTCCCAATATTTTCGCGGTATATGCCGCATCGTCGGCGAAAGACCTCGCGGTTCTGGCGCTTTTTGGGCTGGGCTGGGGAGTAGGCGCCGTCCTGTTTGGCTTGGGGATGGAGCGCCTTGGCATGGCCCTGGGCTATCCCATCATCATGGGCCTCATCGCCAGCCTGGGCGCGCTGATTCCGCTGCTCGTGTTCTTCCCGCAAGCGCTTCTGACGACCAGAGGTTTGGTGCGGCTCGCCGGGACTGTGCTGGTGATTTTCGGCATCGTGCTGTGCTCCATCGCCGGCTCGGGCAGAACGCCTCCCGCAAGCAAGTCCACCGCGACGCCTTCAAACGCCTTCAAAGTCGGCCTGGCCATCGCGGTCCTGGCCGGCATACTCTCGTGCCTGCCGAACGTGGGCATGGCATTCGGTGGAAACGTAATCGCCGCCGCCCGGGCCTTGGGAATTTCTGAGGCTGCTTCAGGAAATACCGTCTGGGCGCTCCTATTCACCCTGGGATGTGTCGCCAACCTCGCATACTGCCTGTACCTGATGATCAGCAAACGCACCCTGGGCCAGTACTGGAATCGGGAAACGCCACGCAACCTGGGACTGAGCGCAGGCATGGCCCTGATGTGGATTGGAAGCTTCTATCTTTACGGCGCTGGCGCCGCCAGACTGGGACGCTGGGGCGCAGTAGCTGGCTGGCCGCTGTTCATCTCTCTCTCCATCGTCATGGGCAACCTCTGGGGATTGTGGCGAGGTGAGTGGCAGGGCGCGCCGGACCAGGCCCGCCGTCGGCTGAACCAGGGGTTGCTGGTCCTGATCGTGGCCGTGATCACGGTCGCGCTGAGCAACTCTTTCTAACCTCCCATTGACTGGAATCAAGCCTTAGAATGGGACGGTGGGGTTGAGCATTTCGAATTGGATGAATCTGCTCTGCCGCCTCCGTGTCCCCTGTGTCCTCCGTGGTTAGCGCTTTTCAGACGTGAAAATAGAGGAACCGGAGCTGCCCGAAAAGAAGAAAGGGAGCCATGTCACAGACTTCCGAGTTCCTGTCGAGCCTGCAGCCGAGGGCGCGCTGGATGCGCTTCGATACGGCCCAAATCCTCAAGCGCTTCTTCTTTTGCGAACGCTCCCTTCTGGTAAGCGAAGCGGCGTGGATTCCGTCCATCGGTCCCCTGGATATCAAAACCGGCCTGGCTCGTTTCATCTGGCAGAGCGCGGAAACCGCCGACGCCCTCCGAAATCGCGTCTTCGAGTTGCGCTTCCCCAGCCGCCTGCTGGAGGAACAGGGAGCCGACCACGCGCTGATCGAGCTTTTCGGCGCCGTCAAAGATTCCCCATCCGTCCCGGCTTTTCTGTTGAGCATTGGTAAGGTTCTTCTGCCGACGCTGCGCGATTCATTTCAGTCGTATCTGCAAGCCTCTGATGCCATCGCCGATGGGCCCACTCACCGCTTTCTGTCGCTCGCGCTCTCTGAAAAGGCGGAACAGATCAAGGCCTTCGACCATTGGGCGGAGTCCGCTCTCGTGAGCAACCCGGAATTGCGCGACAGCGCGCTGGCCTGGGCGCAAGCGATCGCGAAACGGTTGTCTGACCTGGGCGGAGTCGGGGTTGGGCCGTCTTCATCGATGGCGGCCGGAGGGCCGGTGCCCGGAGACCGGGCCTATGCCATCCCCGACCGGCCCGCGCGCGATTCGCGCTTCTGGCCGTGCCGCTTCTACTGGCCGGACGTGGTCGATCCCGCTTATCCCTATGGGGAAGGGATGCAGCTGCAGCTCCGCTCCGCCATCAGTCACATCAATGAAGTTTGGGCCATCGAAAACGGAGGCGTGATGCTGAGTACCTTCGCCGACCTCCTGCCCTGGGAGTGGATCCACAATTCCGCGCGCTGGACCTACGACGAATCGCGCCACTGCCGCATGGGCTACGAGCGGCTGATGGCGTGGGGCCTCAATCCCGCAGAAATTCCCCTGGGGACCTATATCTACGAGAGCGCTTCCGGCGAGGACCCGATCTACCGCCTGGGCATGCTCTATTTTTTTGAAACCAAGAACATCCGCCACAAGCCAGCGCGCGCCCAACTCTTCCATACCTACGGCGACGCGGTGAGTGAGCACGACATGGACTTCGATTGGGCCGACGAAACCATGCATGCCGGTTACGGCAAACACTGGCTCAAGGAACTGCTGGCCGTCCGTGGCCAGGACCCTGGAGCCTACGACCAGGTGCGCGAGCGTTGCGAGAAATTGGTCCGCGACTACGTGAGTTCAGCCACGCCTGACGAAGTGTCTGCCATCAAGAAAACAGCAAGCGCCCTGATGGCCAAAGCCCGCAAAATGTAGGCGCGAGCGCCCTCGCTCGTGCGGTCGAGCGCAGCTCGACAGTGGTTTGCGAAAGGGCCCCCACCATTACGGCGCACGGGCGGGACGCCCGCGCCCACATAAAACCCGCTGCACAATATAATGATCTTGCTCTTGCCATGAGTGCTCCCACCCTCCATTCCCGGGCCCTGCTTCTGGCCGCGCTGACCCTGTTCTCTCTGGGGCTGGTCAAGGCAGCATGCCAACAAACCGCGCCCGACACGCCGGAAGCCCATCTGGGCAAGGGTTACGACGCTCTGAAACAGGACCGGTATGACGCAGCTGTGGCAGAATTCCGCGCCGCCCTGGCCGCCGATCCCGGAGTGAGCCTCAGGGCCCGATTTCCGCTCGCGGTCGCGCTTTTCGAACTGCATAAATCCGACGAGTCCCGTCACGAGCTCGAACTGGTGCGCCGCGAAGTTGGAGACCACCCCAACGTCTTCTACTACCTGGGAAGACTCGACCTCGACGATCACCTGTACCCCAGTGCGATCCAAAATCTCACCAAAGCGGCAGCCAAGCCGCCCTTTCCCGACACTGCCTACTATCTGGGCTATGCCTATTTCAAGCAGGGCAATCTAGCTGCCGCGGAAAAGTGGCTGAAGGAAGCTTCGCGCCTGACGCCCCACGACGCCCGGGTTCCCTATCAACTCGGATTGGTCTATCGCAAACAGGGACGCGATCAGGAAGCGACGAAAACCCTGGCGCTATCGGAGGAGTTGCGACAGCGCGAGACCAAGCAGAGCCGCTTAAGGATGGAGTGCCGGCAGAAACTCGATCAGGGGCTGCGGGAAGAGGCCCGCACCATATGCGAACAACTTTACGACCCTGACGATGCGGACAAACTCACCGAACTGGGTACGATCTACGGCCAGTACGGAGACCTGCAGGCGGCGCTGAAGCCGTTGCGTAGGGCTGCCGAGCTGGCCCCGCAATCGCCACAGATGCAATACAACCTTGCCCTCACCTATTACCGGCTAAATCAGTTTGAGCCGGCCCGGCAAGCCCTCGCCAATTCGGTAAAGCGCTGGCCCGATTTATTTCAAGTGGCCTCGCTCTATGGGGCCATTCTGGCAAAACTGGGCCAGAACCTTCCGGCTTATCAGGCCTTGCAACACGCACATCAACTGAATCCACAGGATCAGGAAACCGCAAACCTGCTCTATGCCACAACCTTCGGGCTGGCGCAAAAGAGCAAGAGCGCAGGGCAATACGCGGAGTCGTTGCGCTACCTGGAAGAAGCAGCGTCACTACGGCCTCAGGAGGCGGAACCGCATCGCCGCATGGCGGAGATCTACAGCATGACCAGCCGTCCCGCACAGGCAGCGGAGGAGAACGCGAAAGCCGACCGCCTCACCAGCCCAGGCGGGCTCCCCTAAGTCGCCACCCTCCTTGCCCGCTACTCGGAGCTGCGATTCGCGATCGACACCCGGAACGGTGGCGTAGTCTTCTCCGACGGTTCCATCTCGTAAGTCTGTTCCGTCCTGGCCGGGTCGTAGTCACGCCACAACCAGATCATTTCTTCCGGAAACTCAGCCGCGCCCTGGCCGGAGTTGTGCGTGCCCTTGCCGAAACTGAAGTGAAAGTCGTAGCCCTTCAACTTCAGCGCGTTGGCCAGGCGAATATTGGCCAGCGGCCAGCTTCCGTAGCGGTCATTCTCCTGGTCCTGTGATCCATCCTGCAGCCATACCCGAAGGTTGCGCCGGGATTCGCGCAGAACTTTCTCGGGATAGTCCTGACCTCCGTCCGGAACGGCAGGATCTTCCTTCCACTGAATGCTGGTGAAGCTTCCGATCCAGGAAATCACGCGGCTGAACTGGTCAGGCATCTGCCACGCCGCATTAAAGGAGCAGATTCCGCCCGACGAGAGCCCCGTGATTGCGCGGCTGTAGGCGTCCTTGCGGATGTTGTACCGGGACTGGACATCGGCCAGCACTTCATCCCGCAGAAAGCGCGCATAGCGGTCGCTCACCGTGTCGTAAAGCGTACTGCGCATCGAGTCTTTGAGCGTGCGGTGCCACTTGTCCGAATACGCCTTGACGAAGTTGTAGGTAGGGGTTCCGGGCGCGTCAGTGATATCGCCGGGATTGATGAACACGGCAATCATCACCGGAATCTTTTTCTGCGCGATCAGGTTATCCAGCACATTGAGCGTTGGATTGTTGCCGTCCCGATGGATGTACCCGCCGCCGTCCTGGAAGACCATCAGCGCAGCCAGCGTTTTCGGATCATATTGCGCCGGCACATAAATCCAATATTCACTCTTCATGCCGTCATAGATCTTGCTGGTGTGTTCGATCTTTCCAGAGAGCGTGCCAGATGGCACCCCGGGCTGCAGATAGGAAAGAGGACCGAACGCAGGCAGGTCCAGCTTACCGCCGAAGGCCACGCCGTTGATCATGTAGTGGAACGCGTGCAGCGTGCCCACAGGCTCGATGCGCGCGGCGGCATACCAAAGATCCGACCCGGCAAGATGCTGCATTTTCGTCCCGGGGGCGTCGTCAATAACCAGGAAGGGCTGCGAGGACGCCTGTGTGGCGAAGAAGAAGTCCGGCCCATGGCCCGCCCACGCTGTTCCTTCCTTCAGGTCCTTGGCCTCGAAACTGGCTGTAATCGCGTCCCGCAGGCCGGCGCCTTTGGCCTTGGCCAGATCGATCAGTTGAGGCGCGGTCATCTTCTCCGCCGCGATGGCTGGAGTAATAAAGCAAAGTAAGAGCAATGCGCATTTCCACATGGCGCAAATACTATACCCTGCCGGCTGTGTGGGTCGGACACTCCTGTCCGACGGCGTTGACTTTGCATTTGCCTTGTTGTGACCCGGCACCGAAAATCAAAGGCAAAAGCCTCGGACAGGAGTGTCCGACCCACACTGGAGAGCCCGGAATGCGAATCTGACTGTGCAATCGACAACCGGTCACCACTATGGCTACATTACAAAGATTGGATGGCTCACCCACGCCTCCACTTCGATGACCAACCTTAATGTAGTTGTTGCGCTCATCACGAGTGACAATGATTACCAGGCGGAGCAAGCGGCCTCAGCCACCGAGGTTGCTGCCCGGCTCGGCGCAAAAATCCAGATCGTTTACGCCGACAACGATGCGGTCAACCAGACTCAGCTCCTGGTGAAAATTATCCAGAACACGGCGCAGCGTCCCGATGCCATCATCGTGGAGCCGGTCGGCACCGAAATGATCCAGGTGGCCAAGGCCGCAGTTGCGGCGGGCATAGGCTGGGGGATTCTCAATCGCGAACCTGAATATCTTTCCGAGCTGCGGCGGGCCCGACAGGCCCCGGTTTTCTCCGTTGCCACCGATCAGATAGAAATAGGTAGAATCCAGGCCAAACAGTTCGCCGCCCTGGTCAGGCACGGCAACATTTTGTATATCGAAGGACCCTCCAGCGGTGGCGGGGCTGCCGCGCTGCGCACCAAAGGAATGCTTGCAGCCAAACCCGCAGGCTTGGAATTGAAAATCCTCAAGGGAGACTGGACCGAGCGTAGCGGCCACCACGCCATCAAGTCCTGGATATCGCTGAGCACCTCGCGGAAGCTGGATATTCGCCTGGTCGGATGCCAGAACGATGCCATGGCGATGGGCGCAAGGAGAGCCTTTGAGGAAGTACCCGGCGCCCGGGAACGCGAGGAGTGGCTGAAGGTGCCATTCACCGGCTGCGACGGTGTACCCCAGACCGGACAGGAGTGGGTCCGTCGGGGACTGCTGACCGCAACCGTGGTCTCACCACCAACTGCAGGCCTGGCCCTCGAAGTCCTGGTCAAAGCCATGCAATCCGGTCAGGACCCACCGCAGTGCACCTCCAGCGCGGCCTGGTCGTTTCCCAAGATTGAAGAGTTGGAGCGGACCCATCCTTCTGCCGGCTAGGCCATCGCGGCCCGGCTCTCTACTCGCAGCGCGCACCGGCCCGGAATGCTATCCTAGTCGGTATTCACCACAGCGCGAGTCTTTGATCTCTCATGTCGAACCCAACCGCTCCAGAGTCCAATCCCGTCGCCGAATCCAGCGAGTCCTTCGAGGACATCCTCTCCCGGTACGAAAAGAGCCATTCCCGCAAGAAGGACGACGGCAGCAAGCAGCTTGAAGCCACGGTGATCGCAGTTTCCAGTGAGTCCGTCTTCTTCGATATCGGTTTCAAGACAGAAGGCATTATGCCCCTGGCCGTATTCCAAAGCGCCAGCCAGAGCGTCAAACCTGGCGACAAGATGCCGGTGTCGGTCAAGGGACGCGACCCGGAGGGCTACTACGAGCTTTCCCGCCAGAAAATTGCTCAACCCACCGACTGGTCGTCGTTGGAGCAGGCCTTTGCCGACAAGTCCACGATCGTGGGCACAGTCACCGGCGTCATCAAGGGCGGCTTCAGCGTGGATGTAGGCGTGCGCGCCTTCATGCCCGCCTCGCGCAGCGGAGTACGCGATGCCACGGAAATGGAAAAGCTGGTTGGGCAGGAGATCCGCTGCCGCATCATCAAGCTCGATGCCACCGAGGAAGATGTCGTGGTTGACCGCCGCGCTCTCGCTGAAGAAGAAGAACGCGGTGTGAAGGAGCGCCGCTACTCTGAGATCCGCGAAGGCGAAACGGTCAGCGGCACCGTCCGCAGCCTCGCCGACTACGGCGCATTCATCGACCTGGGCGGCGTGGATGGCTTGCTGCATGTGGGCGAAATTGCCTGGAGCCGCATCAGCAAACCAGCAGATGTGCTCTCTGTCGGCCAGCAGATCGAAGTCAAAGTACTGAAAGTCGATCCTGAAAAGCGGCGCATTTCACTGGGCATGAAACAACTTCAGCGCGACCCCTGGGATTCGGTCGCACAAAAGTACAAACTTGGGGAGCGTGTGCGCGGCACGGTCACGCGCGTGCTTGAGTTCGGAGCCTTCGTGGAGCTGGAACCCGGAATTGAAGGCTTGATTCACGTTTCGGAAATGTCGTGGGCCAAGAAAGTCAGAATTGCCAGCGACGTCGTAAAGCCCGGCGAGACTGTGGAAGTTGTAGTGCTGGGCGTAAACCAGGCGGAACACCGCATTTCTCTTGGCCTCAAACAGGCCCTGGGAGATCCCTGGGCGAATGTGGCGCAGAGTTTCACTGTGGGCACGGTGATCGAAGGACCGGTCACCAGCCTGAACAAGTTCGGCGCATTCATGCAGCTGGCCGAGGGCATCGAAGGCATGATTCACGTGAGCGATATCAGCGCCGAGAAGCGCATCGAGTATCCCCAGGACGTGCTGAAGATTGGGCAATTGGTGAAGGCGCAAGTGCTTTCCGTGGACACGGCAAAGCGGCTGCTACGCCTGGGCATGAAGCAGCTTGTCCCCACTGGCCTCGATGAATACATCGCCGAACACAAGGAAGGCGACGTAGTCACGGGACGCATGGGCGAGGCTTCGGGCGGGCAGGCTCGCGTCGAACTCGGCGATGGCATCAACGCGACTTGCCGAATTGCCGGGGGCGGTCCGGCGAGGGAATTGGTTGAGGAGGCGCCTCCGGTTACAACGAAGCCGGACCTGTCATCCCTGAGCTCGAAGCTCAAAGCCCACTGGAAGGGTGGCCCCGCGGTCAGCGAGTCCAAGCCCGAAGCCGTCCGCACCGGCCAAATTCGCAAGTTTCGGATTACCAGGCTGGACCCAGCCGCCAAGAAAATTGAACTGGAGCTGGCATAACCGGTGAGACGGACAGCGCCACTGGCGGCGTTTCTAATCGCTTTCCTCTCGACAATGGCAGCGGCGCAGTCGGGTAACAAACCTGAATGGTGCCGCGCCCTGCCGCGTCCCGAATACAAGACTCTTGAACGCATCCCGGTCAGCGATCCCTGGTTCGAAGTCTATCAAGTGGTCCCGAGCGTCTTCGCGATCTACGAACCGCATCAGGCGGAAGAAACCATCTCCTACCTGATCGTGGGCAAAAAACAAGCTCTCCTCTTCGACACCGGCATGGGCATCAGTGATCTCCGCAAGGTGACCCCCCAGCTCACGACGCTGCCCATCATCGTCCTTAATTCGCACACACACAACGACCACGTGGGTGACAACTGGCAGTTCGAGACCGTCTATGGAATGGATACTGATTTTACGCGGGCCAACGCCAAAGGCTCGCGCCAGGACGCTCAGGACGAACTGGGTCCGGGAATGATTTGCGGTGACCTACCGAAAGGCTTTGACCGCAAGACCTATGCGACCCGTCCGTGGAAAATCTCCCGCTTTCTTCACGACCACGACCGAATCGATCTCGGGGGCCGCACCCTCGAAGTTCTATCCACGCCGGGCCACACTCCCGATGCCATTTGTCTGCTCGATCGCGCCCACGGCCTGCTCTTCACCGGCGACACTTACTATCCCGCGCCCATCTGGCTCTATCGTCCGGAGACCAATCTCGATGACTACGTCGCGTCGGTAAAACGCCTCGCCGCGCTGGCTCCGCAACTCAAGCTCGTCCTCGGCCAACACAACGTGCCCTTCGCGCAACCCTCGGTCCTGCCGCGACTGGTCACCGCGATCGAAACCGTGCGTGCAGGCAAAGTGCCCTCCGAACCGGAGGACTCCGGCAAAGCCATCTACCGTTCTGACGGCATCTCATTTCTTCTTCAGGCGCATGCCCTGGAAGGCAAGTGATCATCTCGCTGGGAAACAACCGGGGAAACCGAGCCATTTTTTGAATAGGCGAGTCATCCCGAGTGCGGCTCGAGCCGCGCTTGCGCGGTGAGAGCAAATCGAGGCACCCCTACATGACCAAGGATTCATGCGCTAACAGCGATCCTTCGACTTCACGATACGTTTCGCAAGCGAAACGTATCGCTCCGCTCAGGGGGACAGTAGCAGAGATTTGAGGTAAAAATGGCGCGGATTTTCAGACCGTGTCTTGCCCGATAACCACGCGCGCATCCGGGGCGCCCGCCGGCGTGAGGCATTTTGTAGGATCAACGATCAGCCACGCTGCCGCTCCCAGCAGACATAGTCCCGCAGCCACCAGGAATGAAGCAGTCCAGCCGAAACGCTCAGCGATTGCAGGCGTGAGCGAAGCGGTAACGGCACCGCCTATCTGCGCCCCCATGTTCATAAATCCGGAAACGGAACCAGACGACTTGCCGGCAATGTCCGCCGTGACCGACCAATATGAGCTCTGCGCCAAATAAAGCGCCCCCGCTCCGCCCGCCAGCACCACGCTGGCCAACCGGGCGCTGTCAACCTGGGAGCCGAAGGCGATGAATATTCCGGCCACGGCCAGCCCGAATGCGGCCAGGCCACACCGTCCTAAACGAGGGCTGTGCCACTTCGTGAGCCGGTCATTGATGCCTCCGCCCAGCAGGCTGCACACCGACATCGCGATGGGCGGAAGCATCGCGTAGAACGCGCTGGCTTTCAGATTCAATCCGCGGACCTGGGCCAGGTAGATGAAGAACCAGCTGAAGAAAATCCAGGCCACATATCCGAAGGAAAAATAGCTGAGCGTGACCGCCCACACGTCCCGGCTACGCAAGACAGTTCCCCAGGCGAGCAACCCGCCGCTCTTCGACTCAGTCTTGGCCGGCAACCCTGCTCGAATGGTTGCCAGTTCCGAGGCGGATACACGAGGGTGCTCAGAAGGTTCGTCGCGAGCGGCAAGATACCAGACTGCGCCCGCAATCAGCCCAATAATGGCGCACACCCAGAACGACGATCGCCAGCCGTAGCGCAGCATGAAGAACGTGATCAGCGGCGGCGAAAGCCCGGCGCCCGCTCCCACGCCGGCAAAGATCCAGCCGTTGGCGACGCCGCGCTCGTGCGCCGGAATCCATCGCGCAACAAACTGATTCGAGGCAGGAAAGACCACGGCCTCGCCGGCCCCGAGTAGAAAGCGGATCGCAATGAAGAGAAACAGCGCGCCGCGAATGTTCGAAGGCACCAGCGCGGTCAGGCCGGTGAAGATTCCCCACCATACGACTCCCGCAGCCAGCACGCGGCGGGCACCGAAGCGGTCGGCGAGTCTTCCGCCGACGGTCTGAAATAAGGCGTAGCCGATCAGCATTGCGCTGAATACGTAACCCAAATGCACATTGCTCAGCCCGTATTCCTCGGCGATGGAGTGTCCAGCAATCGAGATGTTCACCCGGTCGAGGTAAGAGACAGCACTCAGGATGAACATCCAGCCCACCAGGAACCAGCGCACGTGGCTTGTCCTGGCCCCGTTCATCGTCCTCCCCTAAACACACGTAGGCCCGGACGCCCTCGTCCGGGTGGGCGAGCGCAGCTCGCCAGGGGTTGGGCAGCGCCGGAAGTGTTGTTGCAGCCAAGGCGTTGTGTTATTTTCCCCAACGGTCCGAACTCTGATCCCGATGCAGGTGACCCTTGCGCAAACATTTTTTTCGTTCTATCTGTTTCACGGCGGCGGCGGTAATCACGTTCCTCGCAATTTCCGGACACGGTCAGCTCGGCCTGTTTTCCTCCGAACAAAGAATTGCATTCACTCCGGACTGGCACGGCGAGCGCTTTCCCGACGGGCGCCCGCAGGTGCCCGACGCCGTGCTGCAGCGCCTGCACAGCGTCACTGCCGACGAAGCCTGGGACGTGCTGCAGGAGGCCGGCTTTCATAACCAGTTCGAGGGCGGGTGGAAGGTGCTCAACCAGGGCGAGCGTCTGGTCGGCCGTGTTGTCACAGCCGTGTTCATGCCGCGCCGCCCGGACGTTGACTCCGTCATCCGCGCCAACGGTAAGAATGAACATCGCATTGGAGACGAGAATTCCTGGATCATCGATATTCTTCAACCCGGAGACGTGCTCGTGGTCGATCTCTTCGGCAAGATCAGGTACGGAACGATTGTCGGCGACAATCTCTCCACCGCCATCTTCGCCAAAAGCCACAATGGACTGATCGTGAATGGCGCCGTGCGCGATGTCACCGGCATTCAGCAGATTCCGGGCTTCCAGGTTTACATTCGCGGCGTCGATCCTTCCGCGCTGGAGAATGTCATGCTCACCGGAATCAACGTTCCCATCCGCATCGGCGACACCACCGTCATGCCGGGAGACGTCGCGCTCGGCGATCCCGAGGGCATAACTTTCATTCCGCCGCAGTTGGCGCAGAAGGTGGCCGACGACACGGAAATGGACCGCCTGGTGGACGAATGGGGGCACATGATGTTGCGCGAGGGCAAATACACGCCGGGACAAATTGATGCGAAATGGACCCGGGAAATGGTCGGGCAGTTCAACCAGTGGCTGGCCAAAAAAGGATCGACCCGGCGCATGCCGGAGAACTGACGCCTCCGGAGATCGCTGCTTGAGAAAGCGCCGCATTCCGGTTCCAGGAGGTTGATCCCTCACGCGGAATGCTCGCGGAGAATCTTGCCCAACCGGTCGGCGACAATCTTGTCCTCACCGGGTTGCAACATGAATGAGTTCATGGCCATGCCCGGCTTCCCTTCACCTCCTCCCATCACGATGGCCGGCTTGGACTCTCTCAAGATTTGGGAAACCTGCTTCGGCGTCAGAGAGATCTTGGACTCGTCCCAGGTAATCTGCATGTGGGGCACATGATTCGCGATGTCAGGAACAAAGAACGACGTGCTGACACCAGGTACCCGCGTGATCTGGCGGGAGATTCGCTCCAATCGGCCTTGCCATTCCTTGTTTAGTGCGTCATGGTCTTCGGCAAGATAGACTTCCAGCGCCTTCACCATCCCGATAATCTCTTCTTTGCCCACCTTCGAACTCCGGCCCAGCGTGTCCTCGTGCGGACTGTTGTTCAGCAGAGCATAGGCCACCAGGTCTTTGCGCCCAAGCAGCATTCCGGCGCACTGCGGTCCACGCATGGCTTTACCGCCGCTGAAGGTGATGAGGTCGTAGCCCATGTTGGCGTAATCCCAGAGATGGGAGACGGGCGGCGTGTCGGCTGCGGCATCGTTCATGCAGGGAATTTTGTATTCCTTCGCCAGCTTCACCCACTCGTCCACTTTGATCTGCCCGGCGGCATTGGCAAAGTTCGAGAAGTGCATCATGGCGGTGCGCGGGCTGATCGCCTGGCGCAATTCATCGCGAGTTTCGATCTCGATCAGCTTGATCCCCGTAGTGCGCAGCTGGTGGTCAAACGGGTTGCGATGGGATTTCTGGATGATGACTTCGGACTTCAGTCCCGTAAGGTCGGGCAACTGCTTGATGTAGGTTTCGTTGTCGCCAGTGAGGATTCCAGCCAGTCCGGACTGGATCGCCGCCGCCGCGCCCGCAGTTACCAACGCCGTGTACCCGTCCGGCAGCTTGAGCATCTCCGCGATGCGCTTGCCTGCGGCGACCTCCAGCTCCGGAATGCTGACAAAGTGGCGTCCGGCCTGGGCCATCACCGCTTCCAACTCCGGGCGCAGGATGGAACCGCCCAGCATGGTCATCGTGCCTTCACAGTTGATGACGGTAGCGACTCCCAGTTCTTCGTAGGGGTTTCCCGTTTGGCCGAAGCCGGTGACTTTGGCGCTGGCCTTCGCCGCAAGAAGTTTGGCCGGTGCCATCATCGAGCCGGCAATCATTCCCAAAGTCCCCAAAAAACTTCGGCGGTTCCATCCCTTTCCCAATTGCATGATCTGCTCCTTTTACCAGGGTCATCCCCGGCGTCAGTCTACTTCCGAACGATGGCGGCAATGCAGCTGATTTCCAGCATGGAATTGCCGGGGAGAGCGGCCACGGCCACCGTGGTCCGCGCCGGTCCGCCGTTGGGGAAATAGGTTTTGAATATTTTGTTCATGGCCTCGTAGTAGTCAAGGTTGGCAAGATAAACGGTCAACTGCAGCACACTGTCCATGGTGCCGCCGCCGGTTTCGACCAACTCCTTCACGTTTTCCATCACTTTCGTGGTGTGGCTGTCGATGTCGTCCTTGCCCACTGGCCCGTTCGAGTTGGCGCCCTGTCCGGCAATGTAGAGCAGGCCATTGTGCGTGATCAGGGCGGTGATCATCTGCTTCCCGTCCGCCGGCTTGCCATCGCGGTTGAGCTTGCGCACGCCGCCATCCTTGCTCTTGGCCTGCGCGCTCGTGGACAGCAATGCTCCCGCGCCTGCGGCAGATATTACGGCTGCTAGCGAAGTCATCAGCTTTCTACGATTGAAAAATGTCGAGGTCATGATCAGTCTCCTTGGAGTATTGATGAGTTCATCAGCTGGCAGAGTTTCACGGCAACGCAAAACTGAAAATATCACTCCCCGCCGCAATGGCGACGTACTGCTTGTTCTGGACTGCGTAGCTCATGGGCGACGCGCTGAAATCCTGGCCGGTGTTGAAGTGCCACAGGGGCTTCCCGGTACGGGCATCCACCGCCTCGAACGATTGCGCGTCGTCGCCGAAAAACACCAGGCCAGTGGCGGTCGTCATGGTCCCGCCCGAAGAGTGCGCATGCCCCACCTGGGGATAGCGCCAGGCGAATGCCTGCTGGTCCAGATCGTAAGCCAGCAGGATCTTCTGCGACATTTCTCCGGGAATACGCTTCGTGCCCGTGGAGTAGTAGGTCTTCCCTTCCTCGAATTTCTGCGGCTTGGAAAAGAATATCTCGCAGTTTTCCAGCGCAAGAAAGTAAACGAACCGGGTTGATTCGTTGTAAGAAGGTGCATACCAGTTGGTGGCGCCGTTGAACCCCGGACATATCTGCGTCCCGTCCGGTGTCGGCTTGAGGCCGGACAGAATGGGACGGCCCTGTGCGTCAATGCCCTTCGCCCAGGTCAGGTTTTTTACGAAAGGTGTGGCCGAAAGAAATTTCCCATTGGTCCGATCAAGCACATAGATGAAGCCATTTCGGTTGGCTTGCACCAGCAGCTTTCGCGGCTCGCCGCGGTAAACCGCGTCAATCAGAATCGGGGTTTCGGTAGCGTCGAAATCAAAAAGGTCATGCGGCGTAAATTGAAAGTACCACTTCAATTTACCGGTATCGGCATCGAGCGCCAGTACACAACTGGTGTATAGATCGTCGCCCGGCCGCACGCTGCCATCGAAGTCAGGGCTCGCGTTGCTGGTGGTCCAGAACAAGGTGCCGGTTTCGGGATCATAGGTGCCGGGCATCCAGGCCGTGCCGCCGCCGTGCAGGTACATATCTCCGGGCCAGCTTTCGGAGCCGAATTCTCCCGGCCCGGGAAGGGTCCAGAATCGCCATGCTAGTTTTCCCGTGGTCGCATCGAACGCCGCCACGAAGCCGCGCACTCCGTCGTCCCCGCCGGAGGTGCCCACGATCACCTTGTCTTTCACCACCAGGGGCGCGCCAGTTGCGCCATAGTTCCGGTTCCAGTCCGCGTAGGCCACGTCCCACAGCAGGTTTCCCGAGCGGGCATCCAGACACAGCAAGTGGGCGTTGTCAGTCTGGCGGAACACCCGCGAGTGCCATACCGCGACGCCGCGGCTGAGGTGTCCTGACGCATCGTCGATCAATCCCTCTGAAATCGGCCACACGTGGTGCCAGATCACGCGCCCGGTGCGCGCGTCCAGAGCATAGGTATCGTTTGCCGAAGTCACGAACATGACGCCGTTCACGACCACCGGCGTCACTTCCAGCCGGTTGGAATTGCTGGAATGGAATACCCATTGCGGCCGCAGTTGCGCGACATTCGTAGGGTTGATCTGCGACAGGCTGCTAAAACGGCGCCCGGTAAAATCCCCGTTGTAGGAGAGCCAGTTTGCCCCCGGAGGTTGGGCAATCAGTTGGGCAGGAAGCACATCGATCACCGCCGCAGTCGATTCCTGGGACACATCGTCCGCCGCCCCTACCATCAGACAGCCCAGAAACGCCGCGAACACCAGGGTCGCTCTTGCGAGCAGTGGGGTTTTCTCTGCCATCCGAATTCGGCCGCCTCAAGAAAGGGATTCACGGGCTCGGCCCACATGCCACAGGGTCAGCTGGCCATTGAATCGATTTAATGGAACCGGGCATTATCCAACGAATGTTGTTTGAATGCAATCACGAACGTCCTGATTCCCTCGATCCCGCTTTTCTTTGCGTCCTTTGCGGCCTTCTTTTGCGTTCTTCGCGGTTCAAGCTTTGCGAATGGTCTGGGCGACGTCAGCCCCCTTACCGCAAAAGCCGCAAAGAAAGGCCGCAAAAGACGCCAGGGGTGATGAATCAAACACCTATCACAGCCGTCCAAACCGTTTGACCGCCTCCTGGATGGATTTGTATTTCTCGATGATCGAGTACATGGAGTGCTCTTTGAAGTCCATGTCCTGGGCCAGGGCCAGGACTTTTTCCGCATTCTCCCGCGGCACAATCACCACGCCGTCGCCGTCGGCAGCGACAATGTCACCGGGGCGCACCTCCACCCCATCACACGTCACCGGAACATTCGCCCCCGCAAAACGGTAATGGCTCACTGAGGTTGACGGAACAATGCCGGTGGCATAGACCGGGAAACCAATCTTGCTGAGCTGGCCAACGTCGCGCACTCCGCCGTCAATCACCGCCCCGGCATATCCGCGCGCGGACATGGCGGTCCCCATCAGTCCACCCATGCCGGCGATGTCAGCTCCGTCCTCGACCACCATCACCCATACTGAACTCTGCGACCCCTGGTCGATGGCCGCCAGCATGCCGCTTAGGGCTCCGGGATCTTTGTTGCCCTCATCTTTGCTCAGCTTCACGGTGAGCGCAAACCCGGCAAACCTGGTGGGAAAAATCGGCCGCATTTTGTGCGACAGGTACATCTTGCGGCCGCTGAGTTGCTCCAGCGCATCAGAAACCGAAGCCACCTCAACGTGCCGATAGCTCTCCAGCAGCGTTGCATTTTCATTGCCCGGAGGAGGGCCGGTGGACTGGGCCAGAAGGCTCGAACCGAGCTGCCAGATCGCGCAGATGAACACGACTCCCACAACCGAAAACAACCCTTTCCGCGAAATCTCCCCTAATTGCAATTTGTTCATCCCTGCCTCCTGGTTGTATATATGAACGCGGACTCTAGCATTCCCGTCGAGTGATTGTGAAGGCCAATTCTCAGACTGTCAAAAAAAGGAGCTGCCTCGAAATGAATACCAGGAAATCGAGTTTGTCGCTGGCGCAGATTGTTCCCGGACTCTTTGTCTCTGCCATACTTGTCTTCGCTCTGTTTACTCCAGCCGGAACGCCGGCCGCATCCGCCGAGGAGCGGCGCGCGATCAAGTTCCCGGGCACCGAGGGTCTTCCCTTCAGCGACGGAGTAATAGCCGGCAAAACACTCTACGTCGCGGGACAGGAAGGCACTGACGACCACGGCAAGCTCGCGCCCGGCGGGATCGCCGCCGAAACTCAAGCTGCCCTGGCCAACATCGAGAAGGTCGTCAAGCAAGCCGGTTTCGACATGAAGGACATCGTTTCCGTGACCGTGTTTCTGGCTGACATTCACGAGTTCCCCGACATGAACAAGGTTTACAAGACCGTCATGCCGGATCCCAAGCCCGCTCGCGCGACCGTGCAGGTGGCGGCTCTGGTCAACAATGCACGCATTGAGGTATCAGCCATCGCCGTAAAACGAAAATAGCCGCATGGCCCGAAAATTATTGCGTCTTTCCATGTTGGTGCTAGTCGCATACGGCGCACACGTGTGCGTGCCGCTTCGATTGCTGGCACAGCAATCCGGCAAGGCCGCGGGCGGCGCGGGTGAGGGCAAACAGATTTTTGCCACCACCTGCGCGGCCTGCCATGGACTGGACGGAGCCGGCGGCGAGCATGGCCCCGATATTTCTCACCGGCGAGAAATCCAAGGCTTGCCGGACAAGGCGCTTCGGCAAATTGTTCGGCAAGGAGTACCGGGGACCGGCATGCCCGCCTTCCGTTCGCTCAGCGAAACCCAGGTCAAGGCCGTGGTCCGCTATCTGCGCAGCTTGCAAGGCCAAGACGCAGCGGCCGAGGTTTCCGGTGACCCCAGGATTGGCTGGGCCATCTTCTTTGGCAAGGGCGGCTGTTCGCAGTGCCACACGGCGAAGGGCGAGGGCGGTTTTATTGCTTCGGATCTTTCCAGCTACGCCCGCACACCCTCGGCAAGCGATATCCGTGATGCGATTACCGATCCTAATCGCAATCTCGATCCGCGAAAACGAGCTGTGACGGTTACCACGGAAGGCGGGCAAACCCTGACCGGAGTGGTACGCAACGAGGACAACTTTTCCCTGCAACTTCAAACCACCGACGGCTCGCTTCACCTGCTTGCCAAATCGGAATTGCGGAATATCGAATATCAACCCCGCTCTGTGATGCCCGACGATTACGCCTCCCGGCTCAGCCGTCAGGAACTGGATGATCTCGTAAGCTATCTCGTCAGCATCGCGCGCGGCAAAATCAAACCGAAAGTAGATGCGCAATGAACCAGCAGCCTGGATTGAAGACACCATCATTCTTCCGCAGTCATATGATTAGTGGGCTCATGGCCGCCGGCCTGGCGGGCATTGCCACGTTGTTCGCCGGTTCGGCACCGGCCACAGCGGCGGATGCACCGGCGCGGACCTTCAGGCTTACGGCCGAGTCACCCCGCTTCTGGAAACTGTTTGACCGCAAAGCGCAGCTCACGCGGGTCGCCGGCAATTTCGGCTTCACCGAAGGCCCGGTGTGGGACGAATCCGGTTTCCTCTATGTGAGCGATGAAGAACAGAACAAGATCTATCGCGTCTTCCTCGACGGCCGCAAAGAGGAAGTGATCTCCCTCGGCGATCCCGACGGCAATACCTACGACCGGAAGCACCGCCTGATCGATTGTGCCAGCGTGTTGCGGGCTATCATTGCCGTCACTCCCGAGGGAAAATACACCGTTCTCGCCGACCGCTATGAAGGAAAGAAACTCAACAGCCCCAACGACGTCGTGACCGGCCCCGACGGCGCCATCTATTTCACCGACCCCACGCTCGACCTGGTCAAGGGAGAGCAGCAGGAAATACCGTTCCAGGGCGTGTACCGCCTGGACGAAAATGGCAGCGTCCGCCTGTTGACCAAAGACCTGACCCAACCCAACGGGCTGGCTTTTTCTCCCGACGGAAAACACTTCTACGTGGATGACAGCGAACAAAGAAACATCCGCGTGTACGACGTCGCACCCGATGGTTCCCTGAGCAACGGTCGAGTCTTCGGCGAAGAACCCGGCGGACCTCACCAGGGCGTGCCCGACGGAATCAAAGTTGACCGCAAGGGCAACCTGTTTGTGACCGGTCCAAGAGGCATTTGGGTGTGGGACGCCGAGGGCCATCATCTGGGCACGATCGAGATGCCGGAGCAACCGGCCAACCTGACCTGGGGAGACAACGACTACCGGACGCTTTACATCACCGCGACGACTTCGGTCTATCGTCTGCGCACCAAGGCCCGCGGCTTCGTGCCCTATCGCGCCCACTGATAAATTTCGGCCGCATTTCTGGTGGAGGAATTTTCATGCACATGATCCACGCGATCCGGAGATCGCTCCTTGAAACGCTCGTCGCAGGAATCACGCTGGTTCCCGTGGCGCTGGCGCAGAACATCCGGGTCGATTCCACGCCCGGCCATGCCGCCAACTCTTTCGTCCCGACAACTGCGCTGGGAGCCGGGATTGACCGCATTTCCACAGCGTCCACTGACAAACTCTTTACCGAGCCGGTGATGAAGCAGGTGCTCTCCGCCGGCTGGCAAACTGTCAGTTATCGCCAGAACACCGAACTGTTCGTCGAAGCCTGGCACTGGAACCCGCAAGGCACCTGGAGCGATCCTTCCGGGAGAGGCTACTTCACCGGCAGCGCAACTCCCGGAGCGCCCATCCGCCACTCTTTCGGTTATCTTCTGCCGCATCGCGGCTTCACTCGCAACGACGGCGTGGACAACGGCTACTCCCGCCTCACCGACGGCGATCTCAACACCTACTGGAAGAGCAATCCTTACCTCACCAAATCTTTCACCGGCGAGGCTGATTCGGTTTATCCGCAATGGGTCATCATGGACTTGGCAAGTAATCATCAGATCAATGCCATTCGCATCGCATGGGCGGAGCCTTATGCGCAGCGATACGTGGTTCAGTACTGGACCGGCGAAGATCCCATCAAACAGGCCACCAAGGGCACATGGGTCGCGTTCCCTGGCGGTTCGATCACCAACGGCGCTGGAGGAACCGCGGTTCTCAAGCTTTCCGCGTCGCCCATGCCGGTGCATTTCGTTCGCATCCTGATGACTGAGTCTTCCAACACTTGCGACACTCACGGCTCGGCCGACCGGCGCAACTGCGTGGGCTACGCCATTCGCGAACTTTACCTGGGCACGGTCTCGCCAGACGGAAGATTTCACGACCTTGTCCGCCACACTCCCGATCCCGACCAGACCGCAACCATATGCTCTTCGGTCGATCCCTGGCATGAGCCTTCGAACATCAGCGAAAAGCGCGATCAGGTCGGACTCGATCTCTTCTACACGAGCGGTTACACCCGCGGACTTCCGGCAATGATTCCCGTCGCCTTGCTCTACGGCACACCGGAAGATTCCGTCGCCCAGATTGCGTATCTGAAAGCCCGCGGCTACCCGATTTCGTACATCGAAATGGGCGAGGAGCCCGACGGCCAGTACATGCTACCTGAGCAGTACGGTGCACTTTACCTGCAATGGGCCACCGCCCTGCACCGCCTCGACCCCGCGCTAAAGCTCGGCGGCCCCATATTCCAGGGCGTGAATGAAGACATCCAGGTTTGGCCCGATGCCGACGGCAAGACCTCATGGCTGGGACGCTTCATCGACTATCTGAAGGCCCACGGCCGCCTGGGCGATCTCGCCTTTGCATCCTTCGAGCACTATCCGTATGAGCCCTGCAAGATTCAGTGGAGCAGCCTGTACGACGAGCCCGCGTTGATCGGCCACATCCTCCAGGTCTGGCGGGATGACGGCTTGCCGCCAGATGTCCCCATATTTATTTCAGAGCTGAACGTGGCCTGGAACACGGGAGAATCTTTCGTTGATATCTTCGGCGGACTTTGGCTGGCCGACTATGTGGGCTCGTTCCTGTCCGCCGGCGGCGATGGCCTCTACTATTTCCACTACCTGCCGGTGGGCCTCTATCACGGCTGCAACGGCTCGCTGGGTACGTTCGCCCTGTTCACAGTGGATTCGAACTTTCAGATCCAGCAGCCTACATCACAATTTTTCGCCAGCCAGTTGATCAATCTGGAGTGGGTGCAGCCAGGCACGGGCGAGCAACGGATATTCCCCGCCGCCAGCGACATCTCCGATCCCGCGGGGAACGTTCTGGTGACCGCTTATCCCCTGCTCCGACCCGACGGGCAATGGTCGGTGATGCTGGTCAACAAGGACCAGGAAAATCCTCATTCCGTTCACATCTCATTTCACGACGACAAAGCGGATGCCGATAGCTTCTTCGCCGGTCCGGTCAGCCTGATCAGCTTCGGCAGCGAGCAGTATCAATGGCATCCAGATGACAAGGCCGGCAAGGCCGATCCCGATGGTCCCGCCGAGCGTTCCACCATCACGGCCGCTGCGGACACCGAATTCACTCTGCCCAAAGCTTCAGTGACGGTCATACGGGGAAGGGTTGCAGCGAAGCGCGCGAGGTAGCCCAATGAGCCACACCCGCCACAAACCATGTAGGGCAGATGTCCTCATCTGCCCGGCGGAGCGCAGCTCCGTTATCGCCTGAGCACCAACCGCGGAAGGAGCTTTCGAGCTTCGCTCGACCGGACAGATGAGGACATCTGTCCCTACGCAATTGGCGAGGCAACATGCTTCCAGCCTACTCTTTGACTCCCGGTACTTTCCCACGCAGAACGGTGATCGAAGCTTTGGGCAGCGTGAAGGTTGTTCCGGAACCGGCCGCCACTGTAGTGGCAACCGGCGGGTTGTCCGGATCAGCATGGCTGTTGAGTCCGTCGTTGATCCAGACGTACTGCTCGCTCCCAAAAGTCACGAATGTGACCGGCCCCGCGAACGATGCATTCTTGTTCCTGGACTCGTCAAACACCACGCGAACCGTGTGCGGATTGTTTTCGTCACGATTTACCAGCATCAGCGACCAATTCCCGTCTGGACGATGCACCGCGTAACTCGTAACCAGCGCATTGCCATCGCTGTCCTTGATATCGGCCGACGACGTGTACATGGAATGCACTCCGGAGCGGTGCTGTACCCATTCCAGGTTGATCATGTGGGCCGCGAAATAAGGCGAAGTGTAGCCTTTGATGTCGTAATGTTCATTGGAAACAAAGTTCGACCACGAGGCCCAGCCCAGGCAGCTGTTCTGCAGGCCCTGCGGCTGAATCGGCGAGTGGTAGAAGGCGGCGCCACCCCCCTCGAAGAACGATCCGATATTGTCAGCCAGCCACAGCGCAGCAAAGATCGTGGTCATCGGCCCGGTGAGCGAGGCCGCCAGATGATTCTCAGTCACCATCAGGGGCACATCCCTGGGAACGCCGTCGTCCCGCCACACCTGCAGGATGTGCTTCATCAGTTGTGGTTCGGTGTAGAGCGTCTTCCAGGTGATGGTGCAGGGCTCAAAGGGATAGTGCTCGAACGACACAAACGCGAGG
Source organism: Terriglobia bacterium (assembly GCA_963803605.1). Lineage (GTDB taxonomy): Bacteria > Acidobacteriota > Terriglobia > Terriglobales > Acidobacteriaceae > JAIQFF01. Next base: position 48,013 of record CAWDNG010000008.1, on the reverse strand, counting down.
TCGCCCAGGCGGCCGTGGGTTTTCAGATAATCCACGAACCGGCCCATCCATGACGTCCGCCCCAGCGCGTCCGGCCACACCGTTATATCTTCATTGACACCTTCAAAGATCGGGCCGCCCAGCTTGAGTTTCGGATCGACCTTGTGAATGGCCGTTGCCCACTGCAGGTAGAGCGCCGCGTAGTCTTCCGGCATGGCATGTTTGCCATCGGGTTCTTCGCCCATTTCCACATATCCGATGCGATAGCCGCGCTTCTCAATGTAGGCAATCTGTGCCGCCGCATCGTCGGGAGTGCCATACAGCATGGTGACCGGAATCATCGCCGGCAGGTTGTTGGTCAATCCGCTGCTGAAGAAAAGATCGAAGCCGCTGTGCTGGTAGCCCCCGCCCTCATAGACGTCCTCATCGGAGTGCCAGGGATCGATAGACGAAACGCAGAATGTGGTTCGCTTCTCGCCGGGAGCTTTTGCCGCCTCAGAGAAAGTGCCACTGCCGTCAACCGTGCCGACCGCGATCTGCTGCATCGCGTATCCCACACAGTTGCGCACGTCGCCCGATCCATGCTCGTCACAAGTATTCGACGATTCCGTCATCAGCACGCGCAGAAATCGGGTGGAAACCGGCGCCTCCGCCAGCTTCAGCGTGCTCGTAACGCCCTGGGCGTTGTTTACTACCCCGGACGCGAAAGCCTTCCACTCACCCTTGGGCCCTCCGTCGAAGTCGAGTGCGTCCCCTGCCCCCACCCAATACTCCACCCGATATCTGGTGGCGTACGGGCTCGCCCAGTCAATGCGGACAGCGTTCACCGGCTTGTCCGCTTTCAAATCCACAATCACCCACTGGGGATGAAGCGCGTCACTCTCGCCGGTAAACTTGCTGGTCAGATACGGATTGCTCTTCCAATAGGTAAGCTCCGGCCCCTGCACCGGACGGTCGCCGCTGGTGGCAAAGCCACGATGAGGCAGCGCGTAGGCCAGGATGTATCGCACAGGCGCCTTCAATTCGGTGCTGCCGGTGAAGTATCCGCTGCGATGCGCGGCATCACTCCATATTCCGTTTTCGGTCCAGTGCCAGGCCGCCATCCGCAGCTCGGTATTATTGCGATAGGTGATGGGGCCCCAGCCCGCCGAGAGCGCTTCCTGGATGATATGCGGCGAGTACACCATGTCGATGTCCCGGCGCGACAGCACATCGATCGAACTGCCCAGCGCGCTGTCAGGGTCAAAGGAATTGATGACGTGGCTGGTATCCACCCGCACCGTCCCGATCTGCGCTCCCGGAGTGCCCACCGCGGACTGGGCCGAAGAGCGAATCGGCTGCGCCACCATACAAATGGCCACGATGGTTATAGCGATCCCGCTCCATAGCCTCCGAACCACGCGTCCTTGCACATCGCCTGAAGTCGTACCCATCAAGGTCGTCGTTGCCATCAAGTCCTCTCCTTCTGATCACAGAAGCAGGCGCCCAGTCAAAGGTAGCGCCGCCGTCCCGCAATTCTTACCCAACCCTTGGCGCCCTTTGCGAATCCTTCGCGGTAAAGATTCTGCCGGTCAGGATTGCAACGCGCGAATTCTAGCATCGCCCGGCTCGCCGGGCGAAAATGAGCTGCTCTTATGTTCTGATATTCTGTTTCGCAATCTCTCACGGCCCGGAGGACAGAAGTCATGAGATTCCATTTTTTTCTAGTCGTATATCTATTGCTCGCCATGGCACTCGCTCCGGCTTCAAAGGCCGCGGACCAGCCCAATCGCGAGGTTGCCATTACCATTGATGACCTGCCGGCCGGCTCCTCCAGTTCGATGTCAGCGGCAACCCTGCTCGACATGACGACGAAGTTGCTGACCACGCTCCGCGACCAGAAAATTCCCGTGGTCGGATTCGTCAACGAAAGGAAGCTTTACAAGTTCGGCGAAGTTGACGACCGGATCAAGGCTCTCCGCATGTGGCTCGACTACGGCTTCGAGCTCGGCAATCACACGTACAGCCACTTTTCGCTGAACCAGGTCGGACTGCAGGCGTGGGAAGACGACATCGTGCAAGGCGAGAGCGTGATCAAGTTGCTGCTCGCTGAACACAACATGAAGCTGCGCTACTTCCGCCATCCTTACCTCGACACCGGCCGCGACCTTCAGACCCGGCGCCAGGCGGAAGCCTTTCTCGCCACCCGCGGTTACAGCATCGCTCCCGTCACGCTTGACGCCTGGGACTGGATGTACGCCGGAGTTTACGAAGATGCCAAAAAGCGCGGCGACACCGCCCTGCAGGACCAACTCACCAAGAGTTATCTCTCCTACAGCGACCAGGTTTTCACTTACACCGAACAGCTGGCGAAACAGACTATCGGCTACGAGCCAAAACAAATCCTGCTGCTGCACGCCAATCAACTCGAAGCCGACCACATTGGCGAACTGCTCGAGGTCTTGCGCAAGCGTGGCTACCATTTCATCACGCTGGGTGACGCCCTCGGCGATCAGGCCTACGGCCTGCCCGACACTTATGTGGGAGAGGAAGGCACCGGCTGGATCGATCACTGGGCGGTCACGCAAGGCAAGCCCCCACAAGGCGCTCCGGTCTTTCCGCAATGGGTCATCGACCGCTCCAAGGTCCTGCATCAACCCCAACCCTAGCTGCACGCGGAGGCCCGGTCCGTTCCGAAATGGGAATCACGCGCTTAGGCCTGAGTGGAGGCAGACTTGTTTCGTGAGATGCGTGTCATTCGGAGGAAAGGCCATACTTCGATGCGCGCACAGGTTGCGTCCCATGTATGATGTGGAGTCCAACTAGAGCCTTCCTATGGATGCGCTGCTGCTCCACCGTCTGCACTTCGCCTTCACCGTCACTTATCACTATCTGTTTCCGCAGTTGACCATGGGCCTGGCGTTGCTGATCGTGGTGCTCAAGACGGTGGCCCTGGTTCGCCACAACGAGCGCTACAACGAAGCGGCGCGCTTTTGGGCAAAGATCTTTGCCATCAATTTTCTGATTGGCGTGGTCACCGGCATTCCCATGGAATTTCAGTTCGGCACGAATTGGGCGCAATTCTCCCGCTTCACCGGCGGCGTGATCGGACAGCCCCTCGCCATGGAGGGTGTTTTCTCCTTCTTTCTGGAATCGGCGTTCCTGGGTCTCTTCCTGTTCGGCGAGAAGCGCCTCTCCCCGTGGGCGCATTGGGCATCCGCCTTCCTCGTCTTTGTGGGCTCGTGGATATCCGGCTTCTTCATCATTGTCACTAACGCCTGGATGCAGCACCCCGTCGCTTATCGAGTTCTTCCCAACGGATCATTCGAGGTCACGAGTTTCTGGGGACTGCTGATGAACCCCTGGGCGCTGCTGCAGTATGCCCACAACATGTCCGGCGCGGTCATCACCGGAGCATTCGTGATGTGTGCGGTGGGGGCGTTCTACATCCTGGAGAAGCGATTCGAGGAACACGGCAGGATTTTTGTCCGCGTCGGTGTGATCGCCGGGATCATCTCCTGTGTGACCCAGATTTTTCCCACGGGAGACTTACATGGCCGCTACATGGCCAAGCACCAGCCCGCAGCCGTTGCCGCCATGGAAGGCCTGTTCAGTTCCCAGGCGGGAGCGCCGATTGTCTTGATGGGCCAGCCCAACGAAACCACTCAGAGCATTGACAACCCGATCGTGGTCAATGACATGTTGAGTTTTTTGATTTATGGGACGACGCGGGCGGAAGTGAAGGGGCTCGACCAGTTTCCCCGCGACCAGTGGCCGGCGCCTCTCCCCCTCCTTTACTACAGCTATCACATCATGGCGGGACTGGGGACCTACTTTGTGCTGCTCATGCTGGTGGCGGTTTTTCTTTTGTGGCGCGGTAAGCTATTCGACACCCGCTGGGTTTTGTGGCCGCTGCTGTTGAGCTTTCCCCTACCCTACATCGCCAACACGGCAGGCTGGATGACGGCTGAGATCGGCCGCCAGCCCTGGCTGGTCTACGGGCTCATCCGCACCTCCGATGGCTACTCAAAGAACGTATCGGCCGGCAACACGCTGTTCACTCTGCTGGGCTTTATGGGGATGTACACCGTGCTCTCGATTCTGTTCATCGTTCTGGTGTACCGCACAGTGAGCGAAGGTCCGGCAACCGGTATTGCGCCGCGCCCATCGACTGTGATGCCAGGCCAGGGCGGCTGAAATTGGGATAAAAATGGCGGAGCTTCGCTCCGCCGGATAGCCACGAAGGAACGAAAAATGGGATTCATCTGGTACTGGATCGTCGCCGTCATGCTGGCCGCCTACGTCGTACTCGACGGTTTCGACCTGGGCGTCGGCATCCTGCATCCCCTGCTGGCGCGCAGCGAAGCCGACCGGCGGATCATGCTCAGAAGCATCGGTCCGGTCTGGGACGGCAACGAAGTCTGGCTGCTCGCCGGTGGCGGCACCCTTTACTTTGCCTTCCCTGCTCTCTATGCTGCGGCCTTCAGCGGATTCTACCTGGCCTTGATGATTGTGCTGTGGTTGCTTATCCTGCGCGGCGCCAGCGTTGAGCTGCGTATGCACATTGACGACCCCCTGTGGCGATCTTTTTTTGACGGTCTGTTCTTTTTCTCCAGTTCGCTCCTGGCCGTGTTCTTTGGCGCGGCCCTGGCCAATGTGATTCGTGGCGTTCCACTGCAAGCCAACGGCTATTTCTTCCTCCCCTTGTGGACCAACTGGCGAGTGGGCCCTCAACCCGGCATTCTGGATTGGTACACCGTCATCGGTGGCGTGGTCGCCCTGGTGGCGCTGGCCATTCATGGAGGTCTTTACCTGGCGGTGAAAACCGAGGGCGAGTTGCAGGAGCGCGCCCGGATTTTCGTCCGCCGCTCCTGGGCTGTGCTATTCGCCATCACCCTCGTCAGCCTGGTCGCAACCATCGCGGTTCGGTCCGACTCACTGGCCAACTATTCCGCCTTTCCGCTGGCCTATGCCATTCCAATTCTGGTGCTGGGTTCGTTAGGCGGGATGCTTTATTTCTCTCGCGGAAAAGCCGACCGCAAGGCCTTCGCCTCATCGTGTATCTACCTTTCCACCATGCTGGTGGGTGCGGCAATTTCCCTGTACCCGCGTCTCTTGCCCTCCAGCAGCGATTCTAGCCTCGATATCACCGTGCAGAACGCGCTCTCCGGACCCTATGCTATGCACGTCGGACTTATTTGGTGGGCATTTGGCATGATATTGGCGCTCGTCTACTTTGTCGTCGTCTATCGCCTGTTCCGGGGCAAAGTAACCCTCGACGGAGGCGGCTACGGACATTAGTTCGTCTCTCCCGTGAAAACTAGATGAATATTCTGGAATTCACTGGCCTGGTCTTCCTCGGGTCCATGATTGCCGGCCTGCTCGGAGCGTTGACCGGTCTCGGCGGCGGCGTCGTTCTGGTTCCCCTGCTGGCCTTGTTTTTTAAGGTGGACATCCGCTACGCGATTGGCGCATCCCTGGTTTCCGTGATTGCCACTTCTTCAGGCGCAGCCGCCGCCTACGTTAAAGAAGGATTCTCCAACATCAGAATTGGCATGTTTCTGGAAATTGCGACCACCCTGGGCGCTCTGCTGGGCGCGTTTCTGGCGGTGTGGGTCTCAACCAATGCGATCGCCATCATCTTCGGAGTCGTGCTCATTGTTTCCGCTTATCTTTCCCGGAAACCTCGTCCCCTGGCCGAACGCCACCTTCCGCCCGACCCGCTGGCCACGCGTCTGCGCCTGAACGGCAGTTTTCCCGACCTGGAGGGTGTGCGGAGCTACAACGTTCAGGGCGTGCCCGCGGGCTTCAGCATCATGTTTGGCGCGGGCGCTTTGTCCGGACTGCTTGGCATCGGCTCCGGCGCACTGAAGGTCCTGGCCATGGACCAGGCTATGAAGATTCCATTCAAGGTCTCCACCACCACCAGCAACTTCATGATTGGGGTCACCGCCGCGGCCAGCGCCGGGGTTTATCTGCACCGCGGCTATATCGACCCTGGACTCTCCATGCCCGTCATGCTGGGGGTTCTGGCCGGCTCCCTGGTGGGAACACGTATTCTGGTGAAGGCAGAAACCAAATGGTTGCGCATCATATTCAGCGCGGTGATCGTCCTGTTGGGAATCGAAATGCTTTACAAGGGACTTTCAGGGAGGCTATGAAATGGTGGTCGAGCGAGCCTGGACCGACAAGAGAATTGAGAACATCCTGGGAAACATGTTGCGCGCCGGCGTGGGTCTTTCCGCCGCCATCGTCTTTTGTGGCGGCGTTATTTATCTCTCCCGGCACGGCCATGCGTCTGCCTCTTACCGCGTATTCGAAGGTGAGCCCTCCGACTTACACAGTCTGCACGGCATCGTGCGCGATGCCATGACGCTGAACGGCCGCGGCATTATCCAGCTAGGTTTGTTGTTCCTGATCGCCACTCCGGTAGCGCGGGTTGTATTCTCGATTTTTGGATTTGCCGAGGAGCGGGACCGCTTGTATGTGTTATTCACCCTGATCGTGCTAGCTATTCTGCTCTTCAGCCTGGTCGGATCATCACAAATGTAAGAGTTGCCCTTCCTTGCGGCCTTCGCGAGTCCTTTGCGACCTTTGCGGTTAAGGAAGTTGCCTTTACCGGAAAACAAGCACAACCCTAAACCGCAAAAGGCGCCAAGCAGAGCCGCAAAGGCGCAAAAAGCTTTGAGAACATCAAATGCGCCGCACCACGCCCGCATCGGTTGCCTTCGTGTTCCGCACCAGCAACAGAACCAGGATCATCCCCACAAAGGGAACCAGGCCGGCAGCAATCACAATCGGATCGAACGAATGTGTGGTCGCAGCCTGGCGGGCATCGGAAAAATATCCAATAAGCTTGAAAGCGACAATGGTGCCGATCCCCGCCCCCGCGCCTCCCATGCCGCTGACTGAAGCTACCGAGTCGCTTTGGTAAAGATCTGAGGGCAGCACGTTGGCCATTGTCGAAAAGCTTGCATAAGCGAAGGTCGCCAGCCCGAACAGAAACGCCAGCCAGTACAGGTTGGTGGTAAAGATCGTAGGGATCAGGAGGGTAACGCCGATCCCGCCAAAAATGACCAACGCCTTTCGCGCCGCCCCCAGCGACCATCCCCGCCGGACCAGGTAGCCGGACATCCATCCGGAAAAGAAGTTGCCGGCATCGGCGGCAACGAATGGTATCCACACCGCGATCAACCCACTCCTCAGCTCGATTCCTTTCGCCACCAGATAAATCGGAAACCAGTCGGTAACGAAAAACCAGACTGGATCCGTGAAGGTCCGCGCAATGATCGTTCCCCATGTCTGCGGCAGCTTCAACAGATCGGCCCATCGCGGACGCTTCCCCCTCGCGGCCGGCGAATCGGACTCCCGGTCTGCCATGATCATCTCCAACTCGGCCTCGCCGATGCGCGGATGCGTCTCCGGCGGGTAGTAGAGCCGTCGCCACACCGTCAACCAGATAAACCCGAGCACTCCCGGAATCATGAACGCTGGCCGCCAGCCCCAGCGGAAATAGATCCACAAAACGATAAAGGGCGCGATAGCCCCTCCCACCGACGAGCCGCTGTCAAAAAACGCTGTGGCCAATCCACGCTCGCGCCTGGGGAACCACTCGGAGACGGCTTTGGTCGCGGCCGGCCAGTTGGCGGATTCTCCCGCTCCCAATAGAAAACGAAAACCAACAAAACTGCGGAAGCCCGTCGCCAGCGAGGTCAGCATCGAGACCACCGAATACCATACGACCGTAAGCGTTAACCCGCGCCGGGTACCGACGCGGTCCACGAGACGGCCGCACAGCGCCATGCCCAAAGAGTATGCAACCCGGAACGCGATCACGATATTGGCGTAATCGCTGTTGGTCCAGTGGTGCTCCAGCTTGAGATAGGGAGCGAGCACGGAGAGAGTCTGCCGGTCGATGTAGTTAATGACCGTGGAGGCAAACAGGAGGCTGGCAATCCACCAGCGCAGCGAGGAAATGACTCGCGACTGGCTGACATTCGAGGTTCCGGCTGGCGCCATGGAATTGGGACGGCGGGTGATAGACGGGCCTCGATTCCGTGGCAATCACATCTTAAGTTGAAGTCAGTACAGCTGGACTTAGCAAAGCTGCGGAATTTGTGTCCAGATAGACCGTCGCATTTGGATGCGTGCGCAGAATCGAGGCCGGCGCCATGGGACTAATCTCGCCTTCAAAACAGGCTTTGATCGCTTGCGCCTTGCGCGTGTCCGGCACCACCGCAAGAATTTCTTTTGCCTTAAGAATCTGGCGCACCGACATCGAGATGGCTTGCGTCGGCACCTGCGACAGGTCCGCAAACCAGGCCTCGCCCACCTGCTGCATCCGGCAGGCTTCGTCCAGCGTGACGATCAGATACGGGTCCTCGATTTCAAAATCAGCGGGTGGATCGTTGAAGGCGAGATGCCCGTTTTCGCCGATTCCAAGAAACGCGATGTCAACGGGCGCGGAAGCCAGCGCCTTCCCCACGCGGCGGACAACTTCCGCAGCATCGCCATCACCATCCAACAAGTGATACTTGGTGATTCCTGTTTTCTGCACCAGTTGCTCCAGCAGCATCTTGCGAAAGCTGCCCGGATGCGCAATCGGCAGCCCGATGTATTCATCCAGGTGAAAAACCTCAACCTGCTTCCAATCGATGCCAGGCTCGCGGGTAAGCGCGTCCAGAAACAGGAGTTGAGAAGCAGCTGTCGCGGCAATGATGCGGGCCTGTCCACGATCCCGAAGAGCGCGACGAATCGCGTTGCTGGCTTGTGCGGCAGCGGCCTTGCTGGCAGCACTCTTGTCATTGAATACCTTGAGAGCCATGTGGGAATTCCTGGCCGCTACTAGAGCGGCGGGTTCGAAGTGCCGCGATTATACAAGACCAAGGTCTCACTTTCTATCGGCCAATAACGATTAAATGGCCGGTTTTGCCGGCGAAATGGGTTGCCAAGAAGCAACCTCACTTTTAGACTGTGGCACACGCAAATTTCCGCCCGGGGATGCTTATGCTATCAATCTCGGCATCGCAACGCACGATTCCAGGAAAGTGGCTGATTCGCTTTCTCCCTGTGGCGCTCGTTCTGTCGATCACGGCATCCTCCTGGAAGGCCAGCTTCGCGCAAACCATCCAGGTCGATGCCACGCCCAGCCACGTGGTCAACAAGTTCAGCCCGCTGTACGCCCTGGGCACCACCGTGGACCGCGTGCCCGGCAACGCCACCGACATGTTCTTCCGCCCCGACCAGTTGAAACAGGTCCTGTCCGCGGGATGGGGCTCAGTCAGCTATCGCCAGAACACCGAGCTCTTCGTTCAGGCCTGGCATTGGAATCCCAAAGGAAAGTGGAGCGATCCCTCGGGCAAGGGCTACTTCACAGGAGACGCCACTCCCACCAAGGAAGTCATCCGCCACTCCTACGGCTATTCCCTGCAGCATCGCGGCTTCACCCGCAACGGCGGCACTGAATTCGACGGCTTCTCGCGCCTCGATGACGGCGACCTGAACACATACTGGAAAAGCAATCCGTATCTCACCCAGGGATTCACCGGCGAAGCGGATTCTCTTCATCCGCAGTGGGTGGTCATCGATCTGGGCAAGAAGCAGGACATAAACGCCATTCGCATTGCCTGGACCGAACCGCATGCCCGCGCCTACCAGGTACAGTACTGGACTGGCGAAGATGCCATGGACGACCAGGGCAACGGTGAATGGAAGAACTTTTCTACCGGCGGCGTGACCGAGGGCAAAGGCGGCACCGTAACCCAGCAGTTGGAACCGTCTCCGCTCAGCACGAGGTTTGTTCGCATCCTCATGACCGCGTCCTCGAACACCTGCGATACCCACGGTTCGAGCGACCGCCGCAACTGTGTGGGGTATGCGATCCGGGAGATCTATCTGGGAACGATCGATGCCCGGGGAAATTTCAAGGATTTGCTGCAACATTCTCCCGACCAGAAACAATCGCTCACGTATTGCTCTTCGGTCGACCCCTGGCACGAGCCTTCCGATTTGTACGTCGCGCCCGATCGCATGGAGTCGGGAGATCAGCCCGGCCTTGACCTTTTCTATACCAGCGGCATCACCCGCGGCCTGCCCGCAGTCATTCCGGTGGCCATGCTCTATGGCACTCCCGAAGATTCCGTGGCCCAGATGACTTACCTGAAGAAGCGCGGCTATCCCATCTGGTACGTCGAGATGGGAGAAGAGCCGGACGGTCAATACATGCAGCCCGAAGACTACGGCGCATTTTATTTGCAGTGGGCCACGGCGCTGCATCGCGTGGATCCGAATTTCAAGTTAGGAGGGCCGGTCTTCGAAGGCGTCACCGAGGACATCAAAGCCTGGCCCGATGCACAAGGCAAGACATCCTGGTTTGGCCGTTTTCTGGATTATCTGAAAGCCCACGGCCGGCTTTCCGACCTGGCATTCATGTCGTTCGAGCACTATCCCTATGACGGCTGCGAAACGCCATGGAAAAATCTTTATCAGGAACCGCAACTGCTCACTCATATCATGCAGGTCTGGCGCGACGACGGTTTGCCGAACGGGGTTCCGCTGCTCGACACCGAGACCAACGCGCATGGCGGCGAGGCTTCGGTAGAAGTTTTCGGGGCCCTGTGGCTGGGCGACACCTTCGCCGGATTTCTGACCGCCGGCGGCCAAGCCACGTTCTACTACCATGCGCTCTCCTACTCCCCGGCGCATCCGGTGTGTCCCAACAGTTGGGGCACGTACCACATGTTCATGGTGGACCGGAACTACGAGATCCGTTCGCGCACGTCGCAGTTTTTTGCCGCCCAGCTTCTCACCCAGGAATGGTCGCAACCGGTGGACGCCGAGCACCGACTCTTTACCGCCGCCAGCGACATCAAAGACTCTGACGGCCACGTGCTGGTCACCGCCTACGCCGTGCTCCGCCCCGATGGACAATGGTCACTCCTGTTGATCAACAAGGACTACGACAATCCGCATCCGCTACGCATCCAGTTCCATGATGGCGATGGCAAAAGTGAGAGCTCCTTTTCAGGGCCGGTCACTATGATCACCTTCGGAAAGGCGCAATATCAGTGGCATCCCGGGAGGAAGGAAGGGTACGCAGATCCCGACGGACCCGCCGTGACTTCCACAATCGATGCCCGGAGCGATACGCAATATACTCTACCGCCGGCATCCATGACCGTGCTGCGGGGCCGGGTACATACCGTGCCGTCCCGGGCCGTCGAATCTGAAAACTGAGAACCAGAAACTGAGATCTGAAATTCGAGATCCAACTCCGAGTACAGAAGTCGAGGTCTGAAGCCCAGGCTTCTGAAGCCTGAAGCCCAAGGTTTGAAGTCCTGACGTCCGAAGTCCAAGGTCAGCCTCCATCAAGTCAACTTTGGTGTAGTCCTCACCCGCCTCCCGGCTCGCATCCCCAGATTCCCATTTCGACGCTTGAGCGAAAGAAAGGCGAGTTTAACGCGGCCCGTCACTGCAAGCGGACCAGTCGGGTGGTAGTCGTGGCTTCAGCGGTTCTGTGGCTACCAGGTGACTATGAACTATTGTGTGCGCTCCTACGTCCTCGTGTGCCCGCTATTTTGTTCCGGGCTCCTGTCCGCGCAGAGCCCAAACATTCGCCCCGAAACCGGGCCAGGCAGCAACCAATCCCGTCAACGCGAACTGTGGTTCCGCCACGGGCGGGTGCTGCCCGGACCTCCGCGGCGGCCCTGCGCTATCGGGCGCAGCGACAGAAGATGCAACTGCGAGCCTTCCGTGCCGCCGCACACGCGGCTGGTGTGACCGTTCTCCCGCGAGTCGCTTCCGGCACCGCCTGGACACCGCTGGGTCCGGCGCCTTTTGGCTTCCGATGCGACCGGACTTGGTGTGCAGGACTACGGCCCGGTAGCCGGCCGCGCCACCGCCGTGGCGGTCGATCCGGCCGACGGCAGTGGCAATACCGTGTACATCGGCGGCGCCTATGGTGGAGTCTGGAAGTCCACCAATGCCGGGTGCTTAGCGCGAATGCTTCAAGTGTTACCTGGATTCCCCTCACCGACAATCAACCCACGCTCGCCGTGGGTTCAATCGCCATCCAACCTCAACTGACCAACCCCGATGCGCGCCGAAGTCTCATCCTGGTCGGCACGGGCGAGACCAACAGTTCAGCCGACTCCTACTACGGACTGGGCATCCTGCGCTCTGCCGACGGCGGCAATACCTGGACCCTGATTTCGCAGGACAGCACCGGCACTCGGTCCTTTGCCGGTCTGGGCTTCAGCCAGATCGCATTCAGTGCGGTGAACCCCAGCCTGGTGGTGGCCGCCGCCGCGGGAGCGACCCAGGGAGTCATCGAGGGCGTTGAGGACCCGGTCGTGACCAATCGCGGACTCTACTATTCCAATGACGCCGGACTATCGTGGAACTATGCCACCGTGAAGGACGCAGGCCTCACCATTGATCCGAGTTCGGCGACTTCGGTGGTGTACAACGCAACCAGCCGGCAGTTTTTTGCCGCCATACAGTGGCACGGCATTTATTCTTCGAGCGATGGGGTAACCTGGGACCGTCTGAACAGCCAGCCCGGCGGCCTGACTCCGGTCTCTTGCCCCGCGGCCCCCACCTCTTCCACCTGCCTGTTGTATCGCGGAGAATTCGCGGTTGTGCCGGGACGCAACGAAATGTATTTCTGGTACGTGGACGGAAACAACACCGACCGGCTGATCTGGCAGACCAAGAACGGCGGCAGCAACTGGACTCAAATCAACGATGACGGCATCACGAATTGCGGCGACGTGCTGGGTGGCTGCGGCACGGAACAGGACAGCGACAACCTGGAACTGGCCGCAGTGCCCGATGGACAAGTCACCGACCTGTATGCCGGGGCGGTGAATCTCTACAAGTGCAGAATCACCACCGCGTCGCCCAGTTGTAACGGCAGCCCGACACCTTCATCAATCTCACACACGCCTTTGGCTGTCCGCCGAACTTCGGCTCAATCGCGCATGTCCATCCCTACCAGCACGCCATCGCCTTCCTGAAGACCAACGGCAACACCCGAGTGGTGATGTACTTTGCCAATGATGGTGGAATCTACCGAGTCCTGGATGGCTACACCGGACTCCTCACAGGCACCTGCGGCGGCAGCAACCAGTTCGACAGCCTGAACCAGAAGTTGGGCTCGATCACCCAGTTCATTTCCTTTCCACAGCATCCCAGTGACCCCAACACGCTTCTAGGCGGCGCGGAAAACAACGGCTCACCCGCAACCAGCACGTCCCAAAGCAACACGAATTGGGTCAACGTCAACGCCGGCGACGGCGGATACAACCAGATCAATCCCGACAATCCCACGGAATGGTTTACCGCCAACCCCGACGTGAGCATCGAGCGTTGCACCCTGGGGGTAGACTACCGCGCGCAGGATTTCAGTAGCGGACTGATAGTTTCCAACGCCACCGTTGGCGGCGACTCCGGACCGTTCTTCACGCCCTTAATTCTGGAGCCGCAAAATTCCGCAGAACTCATCGTCGGCTTCAATTTTGTCATCAACAACAATTCCGCGGCCCAAACCATTAAGGCTGGACAAACCGCCAGCTATAACCTGGACGTGGTACCGCTGGGAAATGGCAGCGTATTTCCGGCCAACGTAACGTTATCGTGCTCGACTGCCAGCCTGCCTCTGTTGACGACATGCTCTTTCACACCCAGCCTGGTGGCGGCGGGACAAGGAGACACAAACGTGGTGCTGAAACTCCAGACCACTGCGGCCACATCCCCGGTCTCGCGACTGGCGGCGCCACATTTACTGTGGTATGACCTGGGCATTTCCCTGGCCGGAGTGTTGGCTCTCGGCGGATAGAAAACACATAGCAGGCGGCGGAAGGGGAACTGCTTGCGCCTGGCAATCCTTGGCATGCTACTCAGCCTGCTGGTGGCCTGCGGCGGAGGCAGCAGCGGTCGCGGCGGAAGCGGAGGCGGCGGAGGAGCCGGTCATCCTGGAACCACACCCGGAAACTACACCATCACCGTGAATGGCGCTATGGGTTCGGTTACGCACAGCGTGGACGTGGCCCTGACCGTACAGTAGCGGGTGTGGGTCGGACACTCTTGTCCGACCCACACCCGCCAGACACCCGATCTTTCCCGCTCATCGCCGGATAACCCCCGTAACTTCGCTCTGATTAAAGCGACCATGTATAAAGAATGTGGCGCCGCTTTCTTGCGCCCCTATGCCGGACCAAGTTTTCGACATCGTGGTTATTGGCGGAGGAATCGTGGGTCTCTCGACCGCGATGCACGCCACCCGCACCCTGCCGCATTTGCGCCTGCTGCTGGTCGAGAAGGAAGACGGCGTTGCCCGCCACCAGAGCGGACACAACAGCGGCGTGATCCACTCCGGCATTTACTACAAGCCTGGGTCCTTGAAGGCAAAGTTCTGTGTCGAGGGCGCTGCCGCCATGGTGGAATTTTGCCGCACCCACAACCTGCCGCACGAAATCTGCGGAAAAGTCATCGTCGCCACCAACGCCGAGGAGGTCCCGCGCCTCCACACCCTGCTGGACCGGGGAAAAGCCAACGGCCTTGCCGGACTGCGGCTGTTGCAGCAGGAAGAGCTGCGCGAAATTGAGCCGCACTGCAGTGGCTTGCTGGGAGTACTGGTGCCGGCCACGGGCATCACCGACTACGCAGCCGTAAGCCAGAAATACGCCGAGATATTGATCGCACAAGGTGGGACAGTAAGCACGGCAACAGAAGTTCGGGCCGTCGTCCGGCGCGGCGCGGAGATGATGGTCGAAACCAATCGCGGAGCCTTCGCTGCGAAATATGTGATCAACTGTGCCGGACTGCACAGCGACCGCGTCAGCCGGATGGCCGGCCAGAAGCCGCAAGTCAGGATCGTTCCTTTCCGCGGCGAATACTACGACCTGGTTCCGGAAAGGACCCACCTCGTGCGCACTCTCATCTACCCCGTACCCGATCCCAAATTCCCGTTTCTTGGAGTGCACTTCACGCGCCGCATTCAGGGCGGCGTGGATGCCGGCCCGAACGCGGTGCTGGCCCTCAAGCGCGAGGGTTACAAGCGCACCGATTTCAGCCTCAGGGACCTCGCCGGCACGCTTACCTATCCCGGCTTCTGGCACATGGCGGGAAAATACTGGCGAGATGGCGCCAGTGAATACTACCGTTCCCTTAGCAAGCGGGCCTTTGTAGAGGCGCTGCAGAGACTGGTGCCCGAGATCGTCAGCTCTGATCTGGTGGCCGATGGTTCTGGCGTCCGTGCCCAGGCGGTGCGTCCCGACGGGTCCATGGTCGACGATTTTCAGTTTGTACACGCCGACAGGATGCTGCATGTGTGGAACGTTCCCTCACCCGCAGCCACGGCTTCCCTGCCCATCGGACAGCACATCGCCGAGATGGCCCGCCAGGGCATGGATAACACCTAAGCGTGGAATTTGTCATCCTGAGCGAAGTGGCGTCTTCGCCTGGCGAAGACGCCGCGCAGTCGAAGGACCCCTACACGCTTTACAAACGTGCTGCCGGAATTCGCAGGGGAAGCAGTTCCTCGTTCCTGAGTTTAGCGCCCGATCGGTAAGCTATAGAGGTCCTTCGATTGCACGCCTGCTTCGCTGTGCAAAGCAGCCCCTCCGCTCAGGATGACGTTGGCTACGCACCTCCCGTGCCCGTGAAACTGTACAATGGCCGACACGGAAAACACACGGAGGACACAGCGCGATGGGTTTCGATTTTTCGGGAAAACGAGTGGCAGTGCTGGGCGCAGGCAAGATGGGTGGAATTCTGCTCAAGGCTTTGCTGGAGAAAGGCCTGCTCTCTCCGAAGGCGACTTTCGCCACGGTACAGCATGAAGACCGGGCGCGTGCCCTGGCGGAGAAGCTGGGCGTCTCGGTCGGGACCGACAATCTGGCCGCGGTGCGCAATGCCGACATCATCTTCGTATGCGTAAAGCCACAAGTGGTGCAGGAGGTGATGGAGCAGATCCGCCCCAATGTCACCGGCAACCAACTCATTATTTCCGTGGCAGCATCCGTACCCACCAGCCACATCGAAAAGGCATTGGGCAGCCATGTTGCCGTCATTCGCGCCATGCCCAATACGCCCTGTGCTCTGGGATACGGCATGACCGCTCTGTGCCGGGGCAAATTTGCTGATTCGCACCATGTGGAAGCCGCCTGCGCCCTGTTCAACGTAGTAGGAAAAACTGTCGTGGTGGACGAAAAGCACATGGACGCGGTCACCGGACTCTCGGCCAGCGGCCCCGCCTACATCTACATCATCCTGGAATCGCTGGCGGAAGCAGGCGTGAAAGTCGGTCTGCCGCGCGATGTAGCCACGCTGCTTGCCGCCCAGACCACTCTGGGAGCGGCGACTGTGGTGCTCGAAACCGGGGACCATCCCGCCCTGCTTAAAGACGCGGTCACCACTCCTGCAGGCTGCACCATCGACGGCATCATGGAACTGGAAGAAGGAAAATTACGGGTCACATTGATTAAGGCCGTGGTGAAGGCGGCGCAGCGAGCCAAAGAACTGGCTTACGGATAGTCAACCTGAATAACGAGGTACAGGATCCCCCCTGCACTGTTTTGGGAAGGGCACGACTTTAGTCGTGCCACAAAGAGATTGAAAATGGGTCGCGCTTTAGCGCCTGAATTTTTCCACTCGAGCCCTGCTGTTCCTGCCCGCTCTACGGAAGCACAAAGTTCACCGTAACCTGGGTCTCGAACTCAACCGCCTTGCCGTCATGCTGATGGGGCGCGAAACGCCACTGTCGTATCGCTTCAGTCGCAGCCTTGACGAGTTCAGGATCGCCGCTGATTGGGGTGAGCTTCCGCACCACGCCGTCTGTTCCAACCAGAACTCTGATAACGACCGGACCCTGAACACGCTGTTGCTTAGCTACCTCGGGATATAAGGGCTCCACCCGCTCCAGCAGATAGTCGTTTGCCGACGAAGGCGGAACCGTCGCCGCCGCAACCGACGGACCATCCTCCTCCCGGGTCGCTGCGTCTTGAATGGGTTCCGCATCGCTCGCAACCGGAGGTCTGACCGCCGGAGGCGCCATCCGGAAAACTACTTTGCCCTTCTCGTATATAACCAGCCCGCCTGCGGGCTCGGCCGGCTCAGGCTTCGGCTTCGAAACCGGCCGGGCAACCGGCGGAGCACTGGCCACACCCGTCTTAGCCGAAGCCGGCGGTTCCTCGGGACGGGGCCTGGCCTGCGGAGTTTCGGAGACCACGGGCGCCATTGCCCGCACCTCCTCCGGACTCATAGAAGCCTGGGCGGGCGCACGATTCACTGCCATGCTCCAGCCCACGCGACCGACCATCCATCCCAGAAGCACAGCCATTGCCAGAACCGCTGCGGTCAGAACGCCGGTTCGGTAGTCTCGACGAACAATGGCTACATCCGGTTGGATCGGTTCCGTCGAGGTTACGGGCCCCGTCGGCTCTTCTTCTAGAGCGTCGGTTGTAAGCGGTGCGGAGACCTCTTCCGTTGCCCACTCCGCTGATCCACTGTCCCTCGCCTCTTGTACCGTATGGAGCAGCTTGCGACTAAGACCTTCCAGCTCCTGCAGGTTGGAATCGCTATAGGCATTAGGGACGACTGAAAAGATCTCCAGCATGCCACACAACTCCTCACCATCCAGGACAGGTTCCACCGCGATCGATCGGATTCCAAGATCGCTGCAGAATGTCGCATTGACGCGAGGGTCAACCAGGGTATCGTCACAGACCTGCATCTCCCGCGTCAGAACACAAGCCCCTGAAAGTCCAGATCTGGTGTTCAGGAATACGCCGGCAGCCGGTGCCTTGTCGCCCAAAGTGGCGCGGCACACCATCCTGTTCCCGCGGGCCAGAGCGATCACCGCTCCGCTTGAGGTGCTGGTCAAACGAGCTTGTTGCAGGATCTCATGCAATCGCAGATCAAGGGCAAGATCGAAGGGCAAGTCTCTTTTAGCCGGGAATGTCAGGACGATGCCCGCTTCTGACTCGGCTTCCGCAAGATCAGGTTCAGGCCATTCCGGACCGGCGACGGGGATTGGTTCAGAGGAGGTTCGGCGCGTTGAGTCCGGCTTTAACATGGTTCGGCCCATACATGTGTCTCTGATCGGCGCGAACTAACTGTGAGTGTAATTGAGCGGAGTTTCGCCTGAAACAAACTTCTTGTCAACACAAATGAACCTCAGGTAATCGACTAGAAACAAAGCACTTCACTAATTTGTGCTCACCTCCAGCTCCATTTTATTAGTTCCCCAGGCCACCTCCACCAAAAATTCCCCGCCGGCAGTGACGCGGATCAATCCTGTCGGTCACAGGTGAAGTGGAGACTCGCAGTCGTGGCGAAGTCTAAATCAGGGTTTGCGAACCGGCCGACGCTCCCGGGCACTCGGCCCGCGCCCGCCGGTGTACACTTCCCCGGCAAGATATCTTCACGCCGAGGTAAAGTCTGACCGCATCGAGTTCATCTCCTCCGCCCTCCCGCTCTGACCAATGGCATGCGGTCACCGCCAGCTTTTTGGGATGGACCCTGGATGCCTTCGATTTCTTCGTGGTCGTCTTTTTGGTGGACACCCTGGCGCTTCACTTCCATGTCACCAAGAGCGCTATCGTGTGGACCATGACCGCGACCCTGGCCATGCGCCCGGTCGGGGCCATCTTGTTCGGCGTGCTGGCCGACCGTTACGGACGCCGCAAGCCCCTCATGGCAAATGTGATTTTCTTTTCCGTGGTCGAACTGCTGTGCGGATTTGCCCCCAGCTACGCCGTGTTTCTGACGCTGCGCACCATCTACGGCATCGGGATGGGCGGGGAGTGGGGCGTTGGGGCCTCGCTCGCCATGGAGAGTGCTCCTGCGAGGTGGCGGGGTTTCCTGTCCGGAATTGTGCAAAGCGGATATTCCATTGGCTACCTGCTGGCGGCTGTGGCCGCACGCTTCATTCTGCCCGCCTGGGGATGGCGTGCCATGTTCTGGGCCGGCGGCGCGCCGGCCCTGCTGGCCTTCTACATCCGTTTTCGGGTGCGTGAATCGGAGGCCTGGAAACAACACCGGGCCCCCACCGTGGGAGCGATTTTGCGTACCGCCAGCGGTCACTGGAAGATCTTTCTTTACCTTGTCCTGTTGATGACGCTCATGATGTTTCTCTCTCATGGCACGCAGGACCTTTATCCGGACTTCCTGAAATCGGCGCGTGGATTCGATTCGAAAGTTGTGGCCTATCTGGTGATGCTGTTCAACGTGGGAGCGGTACTGGGCGCGATTCTGTTCGGACATCTCTCGGAGAGTTTTGGCCGCCGCCGCAGCATGATCCTGGCACTGCTCTTGTGTCTGGCGATGATTCCCGCGTGGACCTTCGGTGGTTCCCTCATGACCCTCGCGGTGGGTGCTTTCGTGATGCAGGTGGGGGTCCAGGGCGCCTGGGGCATTATCCCGGCGCATCTTAACGAACTCTCTCCCGACGCGGTCCGCGGACTCATGCCGGGCTTTGCCTACCAGTTGGGAATTCTCATCGCGGCCCCAGTCAATAATGTCGTTTACGCACTACGCAAGCCACTGGGATATCCCTGGGCTCTGGCCGCATTTGAAATTACCAACGTCTTGATCCTGGTGACGGTCATTGCTTTGGGCTCAGAGCGCAAAGGAAAGAGTTTCACGCACAACGACAACTCCCCCAACTCGGCGTCATGCTGAGCTCGCGAAGAGCCTGCCCTGAGCGAAGTCGAAGTGATCCAGCGCGCAGCGGATATGGACCTTACGGACTGTAGCGATGCGTGCGAGATCCTTCGCAAAGCTCAGGATGACGCCGGATAGCGGACTTGTGCGCACTGAACCAGCGCTGGTGACGACGGTCACTTCGTCCTGCCGCGTAGAGATGCTAAAGTAGTCAGTCTGCTAATTTTCGGAGCGGGACTACCTCGCTTTGCTGCCGGAGCGTTCTTAATGCAAGTTGCGATCGTGGGTTCGGGCTATGTGGGACTGGTGGCGGGGGCGTGCTTCGCCGACCTCGGGCACCAGGTAATCGTGGTGGACAATGACCAGGCCAAACTGGCGGCACTCAACAAGGGTGAAGTCCCCATCCACGAGAAATTCCTGCCTGAGCTCTTGAAGCGTCATCGCGGGCATAACCTCAAATTTTCCGACGATTTACCGGAGGCGGTGCGCGCCAGCCGGGCAATTTTTATCGCCGTGGGCACGCCCCCGACGGAGCAGGGGGAAGCCGATCTCTCCTATGTGGAATCGGTGGCCCGCAGCGTTTCAGGAGCCATCAACGGCTACAAGGTCATCGTGGAAAAGAGCACGGTCCCGGTTTACACCAGCGACTGGGTGCGCAAGATTATTTTGCGTAATGCGGCCCCGCCCGATTCTTTTGATATCGCCTCCAACCCGGAATTTCTGCGGGAGGGGACGGCGGTCACCGACTTTCTCTATCCCGACCGCATCGTGGTGGGAGCCGACAACGAACGCTGCGCCGCAGTGCTGCGCGAGATTTACGCACCTTTGACCGACGGCAGCTACTACACGAAGAAGGATGCGATTCCCGCGCCTGACCGGGCGCAGATTCCTCCGCCGCTGATTGTGACCAGCGCCAAGAGCGCCGAACTGATCAAGCACGCGTCGAACGCTTTCCTGGCCATGAAGATTTCGTTTATCAATGCGGTCGCATCCATCTGTGAATCGGTAGGCGCGAACGTGCACCAGGTTTGTCAGGGCGTGGGAACGGACAGCCGCATCGGTTTGCGCTTTCTGAATCCTGGAATCGGCTACGGCGGGTCCTGCTTCCCCAAAGATCTGATGGCCTTCCGCTCAGTAGCGCAGGAGTGCGGCTACGAGTTCCGGCTGCTGGATGAAGTCATGCGCATCAACTCGGATCAGCGCCAGCGCTTCCTGCGCAAAGTGCGCACTGCCCTGTGGACGTTGCGCGGCAAGCGTCTGGGCGCGCTGGGTCTGGCTTTCAAGGGCGGAACCGACGATATCCGAGAATCGCCCGCCATTCTGCTGGTGCAGTCGCTCCTGCAGGAGGGCTGCAAGATCGCAGCTTACGATCCCGCGGCCACGGCCCGGGCGCGAGAAGTCCTGAACTCCGGCACCGAATTCGTCAGTGATCCGTATGAAGCGGCCCGCGACGCAGATGCGCTGCTGATTTTGACCGAGTGGGAAGAGTTCGCCACGCTCGACCTGGAGCGTCTCCACAAGCTGCTCAAGTATCCCATTGTGATTGATGGCCGCAATCTCTACGATCCCGAGGTGATGGCCGCGCGCGGCTTCACCTACTACAGTGTCGGCCGCCCGGCAGGAATTCCCCCAGTCGCGGCAGGCGCTGCGGTTCCTCCCGCAAGAAATTTCGAGAAATCATGAATCAGCAACGCGCCCTGGTGACTGGCGGAGCCGGCTTCCTGGGCTCGCATTTGTGCGATGCCCTGCTGGCCGAGGGCTATTCGGTTGTCGTCGCCGACAATCTGCTCACCGGAAAACTTTCGAACCTCGAGCACCTGCGCAACGAGCCCCGTTTTGAATTTCAGCAAATTGATATCAACGAGTCCTTTGACTGCGGACCGGTGAATTTTGTTTTTCACTTCGCCAGCCCGGCCAGCCCGGTGGACTATGCCGTGCATGGCATGGCCACCCTCAAAGTCGGGTCCCTGGGCACCTTTCATGCTCTCGACCTCGCGCACAAATACGGCGCCAAGTACCTGGTCTCTTCAACCTCGGAATGTTACGGCGATCCGCTGCAGCATCCTCAGAAGGAAACTTACTGGGGAAACGTAAATTCCATCGGGCCGCGCTCGGTTTACGACGAAGCCAAGAGGTTCACCGAGGCCGTCACTATGGCCTATCACCGATACCACAAGGTGGACACGCGCATCGCGCGAATTTTCAATACCTACGGGCCGCGCATGCAGCTCAATGACGGCCGGGTGGTGCCCAACTTCATGAAGCAGGCCTTGCGCTGCGAAGATCTGACTGTCTATGGCGACGGCAGCCAGACCCGCAGCTTCTGCTATGTCAGCGATGAGATTGACGGCTTCCTGCGACTGGCCAAAGCGGACGAACACCTACCGGTCAACATTGGAAATCCCACCGAATTCACCATTCTGGAGTGTGCCCGGCAGGTGTTGGCAGTCACTGGATCGAAGAGCAAGATTCGCTACGAAGCCCTTCCCCCAGACGATCCCAAGCAACGCTGTCCCGACATCACCAAAGCCCGGACCCTGCTGGGATGGGAACCAAAGATTGATCTCGAAGCGGGCTTGCGCCTGTCGCTGGATTATTTCCGCAAGGAAGCCCGCTGACCGCACGAGAAAAACAAATCTCTCTCTTTGTCCTTTGTCATCTTGCGCGGAGTCGAAGGATCCCCATAACCGGATGAGTCCGTTGCCAGATGGGAACCCACTGACCACTTTCGGATAAACTTTTTTTCTTGGGAAGCAGGGCCTCGGCCCTGCAAGAAGTACCTCTGAGGTACAGCCTCTCTCAGGCCAGGCTGTCTTCCGCTGCCTGGGCCGCAATCAACTGCCTCACCTGTTCCTGCTCATCGGCGGTGTTCAAACTGAATTGCACGCCCATCCCGAAGCCGGGATGCACCACCTGCACCGTTCCCCGGACCCGCAATTTCACGTCGTGCGTGCGAACCACAATGTCCAACGCTGTGTGCGAAGGAAAGGGAGAAGGCGTCTCCACGTAACATCCGCCGGTACTGACATCGCTCAGAGTGCAGCGATTGGGAACGCCCTCGCCGATGCGGAACACATCGGCACTCAGGCGGCAGGCGCGACGACCCTGGATGCGGCGATTGGAAGATGCAGCCGAGAGCCCCAGGCCGGCGAACCGTATAGCCACCGTTTCCGAGGGGGCGTGCAACTCTTTCCGGGGCGCATTTTTTTCCGCGGTCGCCAGCCGGGCCAGGCTGTTCTTGATCCATTCGTTCATGGTGCGCCGCGAAGTTTGAGGCACATCCACAAAGCGGATCCCCACCCGTCCGGAGGAGTCTTGCCACACCACATCGCCGGACAACCGCACCGAGGACTTATCTCCCGGCAGATTAAATTGAAAGTAAACCTTGCAGCGAGGCGGCAACCGCCGTTCCGATTGTATGGCCAGTCCGTCCTCGCTCAGGTCCAGCAGCGTGGCCGCCACGTTCTCCGCGTTGGCGTATGTGATCGACGCCGGAGCGTGCAGGGCGATCCTCAGCTTGACCCGCTTTTCACGTGCCATCAGACCTCGTGCCGCCCGCAGGCTGCTTGCTGCCCGCTCCACGGAGACCGGCTTATACACAATGAAGTTCGCCCCTTGCCCGAAAATGTCGCGCACCTGTTCCCGCCCATCCACCAGGCCGATGATGAGCGTACTCCGGTTCATGGGCAAGTTGCGCACGCCCGCAATCAGCTCGATGGCGGCCATCTGGTCCTGGCAATCGACCACTACGGCATCGAAGTGCTGGGAGGCCAGACGGGTTGCAGCATTGCCCAGATCTCCGCAATGCTCCGCTGTGATGTTCAGCTCCCGCAGAATCTGGCTGAGCACCTGGACTGCTTTCAGATCAGCACACACTACCAACGACGTAAGCGCCATACTGCGAGAATGTTAGAGTTCTGCGGTAAGCGGAGACAAGTTACCTCGGTCATCGGGAAGTGAATTTCAGCCCCGGGTGACTTTCGTCATCTGGAGTTAAACCGAAGAACTCGCTATGTTCGCAATTGCTGGTCACTTTTACGGTTGCGGCGAGTGCGCTTTCACTCCGCCAAAAAGGCTCCAAAGATGTCATCTCAAACCGGCAACTGGATGATCGCCGTGGGAGTAGTCGGGGGGATCATGGGAATTCTCATGCTGCCCGCCGCTTTGGGCGAGCATCCTGATACCAGCCTGCTGGTCCTGGGCGCCTGCGGCGTGTCTCTGGGCTCCATGATCGCAGCCTCGGGCATTTATTTTAAGGCACGCGCCCTTCAATCTTCCGGTGGACCAGGCGGGGCGGTGGCAGAATCAAAAAAATCCCGGCGCCGGGTGCGCGGCGGTTGCGATGTCTGTCATGGCGACCTGCCCGTCATCCACTGCAAGGTTCACCAGGTCCACCTTTGTCCCGACTGCCTGGGCCAGCACTATGATTTTCGTACCTGTAGTTATGCTCCCAGCACCCGCCGGGCCTCCGCTAAAGCCGGCAAGAACTTGGCCAAGGCACGGGGCGCGTAGTCCACCGCGATTCTCTGTTAAACGGCCAAAGTGACTACAGTTTACCCGGCCGGTTACATTACCCAAGTCTAATGTACGGTGGCTCCTTTGGTGCTTTGACCACCCACCCCTCCGCCCCTACGATGATGGCAGTCTGGCCGCGAAATCCCTGCCTCTCCCAACTCCTTGCGGCAACGAAATAGAGCCTTTAATTGGCCCGACGGCGAGGTCTCGAAACGACTATGCACGGCGCAACTGAGAATACGAAGTTCGGCGAAAGGTCTCACCTGGGTCACGGGCGGACGAGCGGTTTCTCCCTCATAGAGACCTTGATCGTGCTCAGTTTGATGATGATCGCCAGTGGCATTTTCTTCATGAGCCTGCAGCCGGCTTTGAAAGACACGCGAGTCACCAATGCCTACAACTCAACCTTGATGACCTTGCGCCGGGCGCGGGAGCAAGCCATTGCGGAGCGCCGCGTTTACCTGGTCACTTTCAACAACGCGATTACACCCAACAGCATCACGATTACGCGAGCCTCCACCGGACAGGTGACTTCGACTATCACGTTGCCCACCGATATTACCTTCCGCGCGGAACCCGGTATCCCCACCACGCTGGCCACCACGCCTGATCACTTCGGCACGGGTAGTCCAGCCATTGATTTTGATCAAGGTGTGGCCGGCGGGGCCAAGAATGTCGTCTTCTTCAATCCTGACGGCTCAGCCCAGGACATCAATAGCAACACCAACAACGGCGTGATTTATCTGGCGCGATCAGGAAGTCTGTACACCTCCCGCGCCATTACCGTGTGGGGCTCGACGGGGCGTCTGCGCGGGTACCGCCTGTATCCCAAAACCGGCGGCGGATCGATCTGGAGGCAACAGTGAACACTCAGAGAGCAGCCACCCTGCGGCGGCGCCTCAACCGGCAGCAACAGGGATTCACTCTGCTGGAAGTTCTGATTTCGATGTTTGTGCTCACCGTGGGACTGGTTTCCATGCTGGGTGTTTTCGCCACGGCTATGGCCGCCACCCAGACTGCGCAGCAGGACATGATTGCCAAGCAACTGGCGCAACAGGCGATGGAAACCATCTACACCGCGCGCGAGACTGCGAACATTACGTGGGACCAGATTCAAAACGTGGGCGGCCCCGGATCACCTGGCATTTTCCGAACTGGACTGCAACCCATCAAGCAGGTAGGCACCGACGGCATCATGGACACCATCAACGACGGCGCCTCCCTGCCCCAGAACATGACCTTGCCGGGGCCCGACGGAATCGTGGGAACCGGGGACGACGTCACCATGGGATTGACCAACTATCAGCGCAGCATCGCCATCACGGATACGCCTTCGGCTGATTTGCGCTCCATCACCATCACAATCCAGTACACCACTCCCCGGAACCGGTTCCCCAAGAACTACGTACTCTCGGGATTCATTTCGCAGTACCGATAGGGGACAAACGAGGAGCACATGCGCAGCATATCCAAAACTTCCGTTCGCGGCTTCACCCTGGTGGAGATGCTGATCGCCCTGACCTTGGGGCTGCTGGTGGTTGCAGCAGCCGTGCAACTGTTTAGCCGGTCAATGAGCGCAACCTGGATCGTTTCCCAGCGGGCGGAACTGCAGCAGAATGCCCGTGCCTCCTCCAACCTGTTGACCAAAGACATCAGCCTGGCGGGAGCGGGAATGCCCACGGGAGGCGTGGCCCTGGCGTCGGGGACTGGCACCAAACCGCGCTATGGATGCGACTACAGCGGTAAATGCTACCTGGGCCCGGCCAACTCCGGCTCGATCACCTATCCCACCCAGACCGATCCCACCAGCGGCGCCGTCATCAACTACATGTACGGCGTGATTCCCGGGTGGAAGAGCGGAGTTACAGTAAACGCCGCGGCCGGTGCCACTGACGTGATCACGACGGTCTATGCCGACACCACCTTCCTGCTCAGCGATTACACCGTGAAGTTCAACGACCTCAACGGCAATTCGGTTACGTTTACCCTGCCTACGCCGGCTCCCAATCCGCTGGATCAGGCAGTGAATAACACCGGTGTGGGCTTGCAGCAGGGCGATCTGGTGTTGTTCTCGAGCAATGCGGGAAGCGCCTACGCGGTGGCCGAAGTCACGGCCCCCCTCGGTGCCGGCGCAGGTCCATCCTACAATGTGGCCTTCGCCAACGCGGACTCGCTGCAGTTCAACCAGAACGTGGCCACCAGCAACGACCTGAAGCAAATGGCGACCGCGGCCGGGATCGCCGGCCCCGCAGTGGGAGTTATTGCAACCCGCATCTGGGCCATCACCTACTATCTGGACAACACCGCCACTCCGGGGACGCCCACGCTGATGCGCCTGGTCAACGCACGCGTGCCCGTACCCGTGGCCGAAAACGTGGCCGATCTGCGCTTCACCTATGACACCTACGATTCGACCGGCAATTTGCTGAACGCCACCGGCGACGGCGGCATGGGCCTGGCAACTCCCATCTCCCCTAGCCTGATCCGAACCATCAATCTGGCGCACTTAACCATGCGCAGCCAACTCCGCGGCAAGGACGGCTACCAGTCGATGGACATTCAGACTTCGGTCAGCGCCCGCAACATGAGCTTTTCCGACCGCTACAAATAGCGATCAGTTCGATTCAAGAGTCAGAAGGAATTTGGGGATCTTTATGAGGAACCAGACGATGAAGCGCACGAGCCAGAATTCACGGGGATTTACGTTAATTGCGTCGCTGTTGCTGTTGCTGCTCATGACCGGGATCTCGATTGGGCTGCTGATGATGGTCCAGACCGAGGGCCGAGCGGGTAACAATGACGTGGAGAACAGTTTGGCCTATCGCGGCGCCGAGGGTGCAATCGAGAACATGACTTCCAGCCTGGCCGCTGCCTTCCAGAACATTCAGTCCCCCCAGGCCAGCGACATTACCAGCCTGAGTTCGCAGGCGCCCACGATACCGGGAATTACTTTCCCCGCCGGCGGCTACACCCTGACTCCGCGCACCAATCCCGACGGAAGCCTGAAGACTTCTTACGGGCTGATCAGCAGCGGTTCGAACCAGGGCTTATACGCGCAGCTCCTTCCCATCGACCTGGCGGTGACGGCGCAACGCCCTCTGGGGGAACAGGTACGCATGATGCGCACGGTTGAAATCGCGCTCATTCCCGTATTCCAGTTCGGTGTGTTCTCGGACAGCGACCTCGGCTTCTTCAGCAGCCCCCAACTCGACTTTGCCGGACGGGTTCACACCAACGGTGATTTGTACCTGGGCGTTTCGGGCACGGCCACTCTGACTTTCCACGATAAACTCACGGCCTATGGAAACGTAGTTCGCAACCAGCTTCCCAACGGACTGGCTCCCTCCAGCAGCTACAACAATGACGGAGTGGTGAAGATCCCATTCGCCAGCACCGGCTGCGACAATGCCGCCCACCCCACTGCGTGCCGCACTATCGCCATGAACGAGGGCAGCGTAGTGGCCGGCCCGACTTCGGCGCAAAACTCGACCATTTGGCCCAATCTCTCCAAGAGCACATACAACGGATTTATTCGCGACGGAAACTATGACGGACCCTACGGCACGGGCGTGAAAAAGCTGACCCTGCCCTTCGTTGGAGGCGGAGCCGAACCCTTTGAAATCATTCGCCGGCCCATCGCCGGCGAGTCCAGCGCAGTGGGCGGTTCCCGGCTGGCCAACCAGGCGCAAATTCGCGTGCTGTTGAGCGACAACCGAGCCGATCTGCACTTGCCCGATTGGAACGGGGACGCCACCGGTGACGTTGCATTGGACAACAGCACTGCGGGCAGCGCCTTTACCGGCACGGGCGTTCCGGTCCCGGGCGTAGCGGCTGTCGGTGGCGACAGCAAGACCTACTTTGCTACCGCAACCAGAGTCGCCTACAACAACCCTGTCACTGGAAACGCGGTAAAGTTCGACGCCAATTTCGTTCAGCCCGCGGGGAGCCCCACTCCCTGGCCCCTGATTGGCGGCTGGTTGCGGGTTGAAGTTCAGGACCTCAATAGCACGGTGTGGCGTCCGGTCACCCAGGAGTGGCTGAAATTAGGTTTTGCCCGAGGCCTGTTTCCCGGAGCCGCCTCGGTTACCCCGGTGGCAGTTCATCCCAACGCGATTCTCATGTTTCAGATGCTGGCCGACCGCGACGGTAACGGCGCGATCTCAGGCTCAACTGAGAGCAATGCGGTAGGCGGTTCTGACGCCCAGTTCAATTGGTTTCCCATCAATATATACGACACACGCGAAGGCGAACCCCGCGACGCTCTGCTGGGCACGCAGCCGAGCTGCACCCCCAATGGCGTCATGAACGCAGTCGAGCTGGACGTAGCCAACCTGAAGAAGTGGCTGAAAGGGACTATTGGCGCTACCGGCGGCCAGGTGGACTACGTTTCACAAAACGGTTACATCCTGTACTTTTCCGACCGCCGCGGCATGCTGCCCGATCCTCTGGCTGTGCCCTCGGTGATCAAGGGCTCGTACGGATTCGAGGACGTGATCAACAGCGGATCGAACAACGGCACGCCTGACGGCCAGCCGGAAACGCCGATCGTTATCGCACACGTAAGCCGGTCTCCCGAAGACGTGGACGACAACGGCCGCTCCGACAAATACGGAGCCGCAAACGTCGGCATCGCATTCGGCATTAATACCGCAAACGATCCTTTCACCAACCGTATTGCCAACTGCTATACCACCGGGCGCAAGAACCGGGTGACCGGAGCGCGCCATGTACTGAAGCTGGTGGATGGCTCGTTGGGCAACGTACCTGTCCGCAAGGTGGCCAACGCAGACGGTACCCTGGGTGGATTCACCGTGGCCTCGGAGAATCCGGTTTACATTCAGGGCGACTACAACAGCGCTGCACCTCCTGCGGACCCGACCTGGACCAGCACCACGGCCGCCGAGCCTGCCCACGCCGCCGCGGCCGTGATTGCTGACACCGTCACTTTGCTCTCGAACCAGTGGCAGGATGAAGGAGTAGTCGGAGCGGCCAACAAACTGGGCAGCATGCTTCATCCCACAGATGCTACCAGCGGAAGCGGATACCGCCAGGCCGTGACCACCTACTACCGGGTAGCCATCGCTGCGGGAAAAAACATCACCTTCCCGCATCCCAACGGCAGCAACAGCACGACTTACTTCGGAACCGACGGCGGAGTGCACAATTTCCTGCGCTTCCTGGAGAATTGGAGCAACGACACTCTCTACTACAAGGGCTCCATGGTGAGCCTGTACTACTCGACTTACGCCACGGGCACGTTCAAATGCTGCAACTACGTGGTCTATCAACCGCCAACTCGAAACTATGTGTTTGACCCGCTGTTCACGCAGCCGCAAAACTTGCCGCCGGGCACACCGATGTTTCGCGATATCGACAACCTGAGTTATCGCCAGGATTTCACTCCGTCCGCTTACTAGAGCAGCCGGCGAGTCCCCATCCGCCGATCCGGCCACGCCGGCTCGGGGACGGCATCGGTATGACACCCTCGTCCGCGGTTCACAAATCCGCAGTAGATGCCAGACAACCGCCAGGAATGCGATCCTCAGTAAGGAACCGGTACTCGGTCGAACCGAATGCAGGTGAATGAGGACCACAGCGGACAACAAAAAAGAAGCGGCGGATAGACAAACAACAGATAGCGGTCGGGCAGTACCCAGTAGCGAGTCAGACTCGGAGTCCCAAAGTTGAGATAAACCCAGGGGCCAATTGAAGTAGGGCACCGGGGGATGGCGAATCGGGCAATCAAACGCATCGCCTCCTGCACGCGCATCACCTGATCGGCTATGAGCCACATCTGATAACTCCGACATTAGGCGACGCGGAAGACAATGGCGAATAAGCAAACGGAGGATTAGCGATGAATAGCTTCGATCTGTCTATTTCATCTCTTATCAACGGCTTGGCCCATCGATCAATCAGATTCGACGAGTTTGTCTCCTGGCTCAGTGATTACAACCTCCTTAAGGGCGGTGTGATCATTGGAATCGTTTGGTGGTTATGGTTCCGAAATGAAGATGATCGAAGGACGCGTGAAGCTTTGCTGGCAACAATAATCGCAAGCTTTCCGGCTCTCGCCATCGCGCGCGTTTTGTCATGGCTCGTCAATCGCACCAGACCCTTGCTCGAAAAACGTTATTCGTTTCGCATTCCATACGGGGAAACGGCAAAATGGGAAGGCCCTAGTTCATTTCCGAGCGACCATGCGGTATTTTTCTTCGCGCTGGCGATGGGGATCTTCTTTGCGTCCCGGCGCGCGGGTTGGTTCGCATTTTTTTATGTCTAGGAGTGTGTCCGAGTATTCAACGTGAACCGCTGATTTGGATTGAAACTCACAGGTAGATATGCCAAGTTTCAGATATGGGAAAAACTTACCGCGCCTACCTGCCTGAGCAAGATTTGCTGTTACCCCCGAGTCTGCGCGACTGGTTGCCGGAAGATCACTTGGCGTATTTCGTCTCCGACGTGGTGGAACAACTGGATCTGAGCGCAATCGAGTCGGTATACGAGGAGGAAGAGCGCGGTCAGCCACCGTACCATCCGCGGATGATGACCAAGATTTTGATTTATGGCTACTGTGTCGGGGTGTTTTCCTCGCGCCGGATGCAGAAGAAGTTGAGCGAGGATGTGGGTTTTCGGGTGTTGGCAGCGGGGAACCAACCGGATTTCCGGACGATCTCGGACTTTCGGAAGCTGCATCTGGGGGCGCTGCAAGGACTGTTTGATCAAGTGCTGCAGATTGCGTTGCAGGCGGGGACGATGAAATTGGGACGAGTGGTCTTGGATGGGAGCAAAGTGAAGGCCAATGCGAGTAAGCACAAGGCTATGAGTTACGGGCGGATGCAGGAAGACGAAAAGCGCTTAAAAGAAGAGGTGAAGCGGCTGTTGGAGCAAGCCGAGGCCACGGATGCGGAAGAGGACGCGCGCTACGGGCCCGATCGCAGAGGCGACGAGTTGCCGGCGGAGTTGGCGCGGCGAGAGACGCGACTGCAGCGGATCCGCGAAGCCAAACGGGCGTTGGAAGAGCGGGCGCGCGAGCAGGCCAAGAGTAAGGACGAGCCGGAGGAGAAGGCCAAGCCCGAGGCCAAGATGCAATATAACTTCACTGATCCGGAGTCGCGCATCCTGCCCGGGGCGGACGGGTTTGTGCAGGCCTACAACGCCCAGATTGCGGTGGAACCGGATTTCCAATGGATAGTGGGGCAGAGGGTGACGCAAGCCGCCAATGATAAACAACAGCTGCAGCCCACGCTGGAAGCCATCCGCCAGCAAGCGGGACATACGCCGCAGGCAGTTATGACCGACAGTGGGTATTGCTCGGAGGCGAATTTGCAGTATTTGGAGAAGAAAAAGATCGAAGGCTTCATCGCCACCGACCGGGAGTCTTATCGGGACCGCCAGCAGCCGGGCCCGCGGGGGCCGCTTCCCCAGGGAGCGACGCGAGTGGACCGCATGCGCCGGAAACTGCAGACCAAGGTGGGGGCGGCCATCTACTCCAGGCGCAAAACGGTCGTGGAGCCGGTGTTTGGACAGATCAAACAAGCGCGCGGCTTCCGGCAGTTTCTCTTGCGTGGTCTGGAGAAGGTGCAAGGGGAGTGGGCCATGATCTGTCTCACGCACAACATTCTGAAGTTACACCGGCTCTGCTATGGATAGAGATAAAAGAGAGCAAGAGAGGCCACTCCTAAAGGTGAGGTCTGCTCTCGGGAAGCCCTTCTACGAGCATTGCTCCGAGCTTCGTGGGGAGAACTCTGACTGGCTGTTTTCACAACTCGGTTCTCGGTCGCTGCAACCCCTTTCAAAAAGCAATTCTCGGACGGGCTCCTCGGTGCTAATCTGCCTGCCCCGTATTTTTCTCGCGGAGCACTACACCACAGACATCCTTGCAGGTGCTGCTATTGGAATCACCGTGGCATGGCTGGCCAATCTTCCCCCTGTCCGCAAACCGCTAACTGGCTGGGCGTTGCGGTGGCTGGATGCAAACCCGGGAGCGTTCTATGCTTTCTTTCTTATCCTGACATACCAAATGGTTGAGCTGTTCGATCCGATGCTTAGCCTGCTGAAAGTCGGCCGGCTCATAATATCGGGGAGGCTGCCTTGACAATTGGCAAAACGACGCTGGCCTTGCCCTACATGGAAAAGATCATCTCTGCAAAACATGACTACCCCTCTGTCATCCGCCGAATACACAGATCCTTGGTTGGCGGTCGCATTCCTGAAAATGGCTGCGGGTTCCATCAAGTCATGGGCAAACCGGATCTTCCCTTTAACCTGAGCAACTCAAAGGTCGCAGCACAAGGACGCGCCTGTTTGCGGCAATGCCTTCCCGTGTATCATCGTTTACTATTCTGCTGTAAAACTGCTTGAGGAGGACGCTCTTGCCTCAGATCAGCGCCATTTTTTGGGACGTGGGCGGAGTGCTGCTCACCAATGCCTGGGACCGCTCCCAAAGGGAGCGCGCCTTAGTACAATTCAAGCTCGATCAGGCTGAGTTTCTGGACCGTCACGAGATGCTGGTTTCATCCCTGGAGCGGGGCAAGATCGGCTTTGACGAATACCTCGATCGCACCATCTTCTATCGCTCCCGGCCCTTCGCCCGCGAGGTGTTCAAGGACTACGTGTTTTCCCTGTCGCAACCGCACCGCGAGGTCCTGGCCGTGGCTGAACAACTGGCAAAATCGGGCAAGTATTTCATGGCGACCATCAACAATGAGTCGAAGGAGTTGAACCAGTACCGCATTCAGACCTTCGGCCTACGCGAGATCTTCTCCGTGTTTGTCAGCTCCTGTTTTGTGGGTCTGCGCAAACCTGAAGAAGGGATCTACCGGCTGGCCCTGGAAGTAACGCAACAGCCACCGCAAGACTGCTGCTTCATCGACGATCGCGCCCTGAATCTCGAAGGCGCGCGGCAGCTGGGCATGCATACCATCGAGATGATGGACATCGAGCAACTGCGGCGGGACTTGCTCAAGCTGGAAGTCGAAATCTGATCTGCGCAAAGAGTTGTGGGGATCCTGCCCGTGAGGTCTGATCCGGCATTAGGGTTTGCGTGGCGGCCCCGCGATCAGGTTCCCTAGCCCCACGCCAGATTTCGCAGGTGAGTCCACAGGGCCAGCCAGACTCAGGTCACTGGACCAGCTGTCGGCCAGAATCTTCCACTCCCCATTAGTCTGACGGTTGAGAAGCACCAGGTACTTGCCGCGTTCCTCGCGCCGTTTGCCCACAGCACTGGGTACCAGAGACTTGCAGCGGCCAGCTTCGTAACCGAAGTCGCCGAATAACTCTACCCGCAGCGGGTCCAGTTCCACTTCACTCATGCCGGCGTCGAGCAATCCGAAGAAAAATTCGCGGATGGCCGCCGTGCCCCGTACCGCCGGAACATTCGGCCGCAGCACTGTGGCGTCCGGAAGGTAGAGTTCCACCAAGTCGTCCAGCTGTTTGGTGTTGCAGGCCAGCGCCCAATCCTGGGTCACTTTGCGGAGGGCGGTCTCAGCCCGGCTTAACGACCCCCCACTAAGCGGGGCCCGCATTCGGGCGAGGTCGCGGCTGGCGCCTGTGCCGCCGGCCGTCCGCGGCTCCGGAGCGGCCAGTGGCTCCATGCCGCCGGCATTGGAGAAATAGTGGTGGTGATAATGATGATGGTAGTGGTGGTCGCCCGGCGCTTCGGGTGCTGATTTGGGATTTGCTGGTACAGCGTCCGCCCCCTCCGGCGTCTTCGATAGAGGGACGCCACAATTGGCGCAGAAGCTGTTTCCCTTGCGATTCGCACTTCCACAAGCCGCACAGATCTGACGGCTTGCGCTTTCAGATTCAGGATTCACAGTCACCGACTCTTCCACGCTCTGCTCCAGGGCATACCGCTGCATGGCCTGAAGTACGGCAGCCTTGGACTGGGCAACTCGTCTGGCTTCATCCATGTCCTGAGCCCCCGTTCCCTTCTGCGGAAGGGCGGCATCCTGCCAGTTCCCGCTCTGGGCCAAGGCAACCAGCTCTTTCCCCGATTCTAGTCTAAAACTTTCCTAGCGGCTCGAAAACTCCACCTTGGCTTCCGACTCCGTCGGTACACCGTTGCACAGCGCGGGACGGTAGCGCCAGAAACGCACGGCATCAAGTATGGTTCGGTCTTCGTTAGGTCCGGCGCTTTCCAGAATGACCGCGCTATGCACTCGGCCGTCAGTCCCAATTACGAAGCTTACGCTGGCTTTCGCGTTCAAGTCCGTTTCCTCCAGCAGAGGATCGGGGGTGGCCAGCGCCTGCGGCGGCTGCACCGCTCCACATGGGGCCGGGGCGGCGGAGTGCGCCATGGCGGCAAATTCCGAGTCGTGCACCGGCGGAATCCAGAGCTGCTGTTCCCGCTCGGCCAGAGCAATCTTTCCGCCCGCGAGCACCGCGGGAAGGGACTCGACCCAAGCCTGGCACACGCCGGTTGCCGAAACCATCAAAGCCAGCCAGCACAGTATGCGCAGCGCCATGTTCTCGTTGCCTGCACGGAGACCGAAAGGCCCGGTCCCCGATACCTTATTCAGGGCAATCGGCATGCCAGCCGGGATTATGGAAATAATTGATGCTGTGGGTTTTGCATTGGCCTTTGAGCTGAACTGGGGATCGCGGGATGAAAACAATTGCGGCTGTGAGAAGAACGAGGGCTGCTCTCCCCCAGAGCAGTCTTGTGAGGTATGATCCAGGCTGATTCTTCGTCACGACCGGGAAGCCAGCCTCATTCCACATATGCTCTCGCCCCTATTCCGACTGGCGTTCCCGGCGCTTCGCTTTGCCCTGATCGCTGGGCTCTGCCTCACTCTGCCCCTGGTCCTGCAGTGCCAGGTTTCGCCTCCTCATCAACTCTCTGGAGTGGTCACCGACCAGACCGGCGCCGCCATTGTGGGCGCTGAGGTGGCCTACACCAGTGGATCGTTTTCGGGGACGCAGATCACCGGCGACCGGGGCGGCTTCATATTTTCAGCAGTACCGCCAGAATCCGGGGCGCTGAAAGTTTCCGCCCCAGGATTTCAACTCAGCCGGGTCGATTTGCAGGCTGACAGCAACTCCGTGCAGATCACTCTGCTGCCCGCGACCGCTGCCGAGCAGGTAACCGTCGCAGCCAATCGTACGGGCGTGCGGGTGATTGAAAACGCCACCAGCGTCACTATCCTTTCAGCCCAGGACTTAGACGCCACCGCCGCCTTCCGGACGGACGACATCCTGCGCCAGGTGCCGGGATTCAGCCTCTTCCGGCGCACCACCAGCCGCACCGCCAATCCCACCGCGCAAGGCGTTTCCCTGCGCGGTCTGGGCGCGAGCGGCGCCAGCCGAGCCCTGGTGCTCAGCGACAGCTTTCCTTTGAACGATCCCTTCGGCGGTTGGGTGTACTGGGACCGGGTGCCGCGCGTCAGCATCGGCAGCATCGAAGTGGCCAGCGGGGGAGCGTCCCATCTCTACGGGTCGGACGCTCTCGGCGGAGTCATCAACATTATTCGCGCACCCGTGGACCGGAATGCAATTTCGCTAGAAGCGGCCTACGGCAACGAAGACACACCCGATCTTTCCTTGGCCGCCAGCAGGACCTTCGGACCCTGGTCCATCGGGCTTACCTCGGAACTCTTCCGCACCGATGGTTACATCGCCGTGCCCTCTGACTTGAGGGGCGCGGTGGACACACCCGTGAACTCAGAAGACGCCAGCGGCGACCTCACGCTGCAACGCAAGCTTGGCGATCGTGGCAGTGTCTTTGTCCGGGGATCGCTGTTCGGCGAATCGCGGCACAACGGCACTTCGCTGCAAACCAACAGCACTACCATTCGTGAACTTGACCTTGGTGGCAACTGGGATGCGCATCAGCTCGGCGCTTTTCAGCTGCATGCCTACGTCACCCGGCAAAGCCTGCACCAATCCTTCTCTGCGATCGCAGCCGACCGCAACAGCGAGAGCCTGACCCGCACCCAAGTTGTCCCCGCTCAGCAAGTCGGATTTTCCGT
The DNA here is from genome assembly GCA_963803605.1 of Terriglobia bacterium. Lineage (GTDB taxonomy): Bacteria > Acidobacteriota > Terriglobia > Terriglobales > Acidobacteriaceae > JAIQFF01. Next base: position 11,903 of record CAWDNG010000008.1, on the reverse strand, counting down.
TCAATGGCAGCGTTCTGTAGGGACAAGCCAGCACCTGGTCGCGGGCCTCGAAGAAGCCAACGTGCACGGACAAACTAACGAGCAGGGATACTTCGGGGGCAATCCCACCAGCACCTCCGCCGGAGGAGGGCGGGAAGTGAACTGGGGCGCCTACATTGAGGACATCATTCGCCTGAGCCCCTGCTGGCTGCTAACGGCCAGCGGGCGCGTGGACCACTGGCAGAACTTCGATGCTTTCGCTCCGCCCAACCCGGCACAGCCAGTGGGCGCCGCCGCGCTCCCCGATCGCAGCGAAACCTTCTTCAGCCCGCGCCTGGCGCTGCTGCACAAGCTCACTGGCAACGTGTCCCTTACGGCTTCCGGGTATCGCGCATTTCGCGCTCCCACTTTGAACGAACTCTACCGCGGTTTTCGCGCCGGCAACGTGTTTACCGAGTCCAACCCCAATCTCCGCGCGGAACGCCTCACCGGTACGGAGGGCGGGGCCATCGTCACCGGCTGGGACCAGCGCGTTATGTTGCGCAGCAATTTTTTCTGGAACCAGATTACGCGTCCTGTGGCCAACGTCACCTTGGCCACGACACCCAGTCTGATCACCCGGCAGCGCCAGAATCTGGGGAGCACTCGAGCCCAGGGATTGGAAGTGGAGGGCAGCGGAAGGCTAAGCGATTCGGTGACCATCTCTGGCGGTTATGAATACACCGACGCCACCGTGACTAGTTTCACCGTCGACCCAGCCCTGGCGGGCCTGAATCCGAGTCTGGTGGGCCTCGACATTCCGCAGGTTCCCCGCCATCAGTTCACCTTCCAGGCCAAGTATGCCCGGCCCTTCATCCTGCTTGGACTGCAGGGCCGCTTCGGGGGGAACCAGTTCGACGACGATCAGAACACGCTGCTGCTCAGGCGCTATTTCGTCCTGGACGCTACTGCGTCGCACCATCTGCGTCATGGCATGGACTTGTTTGTGGCGGTGGAGAATCTGACCAACCGGCGTTATGACGTAGGACGAACCCCGGTCCTAACCGTGGGTCCGCCGATTCTCGCCCGCGCTGGTCTGCGCCTGCAATTCGGTTCAAGATAAATCCTGTGTGGCGCACAGTTCTCCCAATGCGCGGCGATGCCGCATCCCGACGCCGTTCGATCCCAACCCTATTGGACGGCGCTGGCTACGGATGAAAAAACATTGTTCGCATTGCCGCCCACCAGCCGTATGGTGCCCACCACAATCACCAGAATTACCGCCAGCATGACCGCGTATTCAGCGATGTCCTGACCCTGATCCTCATGCCACAAATTACGCACGATGCTTATCATGCTTCCCGCCTTTCTATGCGAACCAGACCCGCCTGCGCGAAGCTGGTCCAGGGGAGTTTCTGAGAGGCAAGAACCTCAAAGACTGGTGGGTAAAGCGGCTGGTGTTTACCGTGAGTGCGATGATTCTGCGCTTGCCGAGCGGCCCCTGTCAAGACATTGCTGTGGAATTGCTGTGGAATTATTCAGAGACTCGCTCTCGAGGAGCCGGCCGGCGGCAGCCCGAGCTGGCCTTTTCTGCCGTTATGCGAATACCTCAGCGTCTGCAAAAGAGACACCGAGACCATCCTTCGCCGAGATCGTCGGAGGATCACTGAGTTGCCAATCAATGTTCAAGCCGGGATCGTTCCATGCGATGGTGCGCTCTGCGGCGGGATCGTAAGAGTCCGTGGCTTTGTACAGCACGTGAGCATTCTCCGAGAAGACGCGGAACCCGTGAGCAAAACCACCCGGGATCCATAACATCAGGTGGTTCGCCTCTGAAAGGTTCGTGGCACACCACCGTCCGAAGGTCGGCGAGCTGCGCCGCAAATCCACGGTTACATCGAGAATCTCGCCCACCGCAGCGCGCACCAGTTTGGCCTGGGGACGCACCTGATAATGCAGGCCGCGCACTACGTTGCGAACAGAAAAAGAATGGTTGTCCTGTACAAAGCGCTCGCGGATACCCACCTCCGCCAGAGTTCTTTCGTTGTAGCTCTCCAGGAAGTAGCCCCGGCTGTCACGAAATACCTTGGGCTCGAGAATGAGCAACCCCGGCAACGTACCTTCAGATACCTTCATGTTGGAAATAATCCCCGAGTAGGTTTTTAGAACACCTTCTCCCGCAGCAGTTGTTGCAAGTACGCGCCGTAGGCATTGCCCTTCATCGAGGATGCCGTCTCCTCCAGTTGCTGGGGCGTAATGTACCCGTAGCGAAACGCAATTTCTTCCGGACACGCAACCATGAGCCCCTGGCGGGTCTCGATCGTCTGTATGAAGAGTGAGGCTTCGAGCATGGCCGGGTGGGTGCCAGTGTCGAGCCACGCCATGCCCCGGCCCATGACGATCACGTCCAACTCTTTGCGCCTTAAATACTCCTTGTTGACGTCAGTAATTTCCAGCTCCCCGCGGGCGGAAGGCTGCAACGACTTCGCGATGTCCGTCACCTGGCAATCGTAAAAATAGAGGCCGGTGACGGCGTAGCGCGACTTGGGCGCCCTTGGCTTCTCCTCCAGGCTCAACACTTTGCCTTGCGAATCGAATTCGACCACGCCGTAGCGTTCGGGGTCCTGCACGGGATAAGCGAATATCCGGGCACCAGAGTTTTGCTGACCGGCTTGGCGGAGGATCCCCGCGAAATCGTGTCCGTAGAAAATATTGTCGCCCAGCACCAGGGCGCAACCCGAGGAGCCGATAAAATCGCGTCCCACCAGAAACGCCTGCGCGATCCCTTCGGGCCGAGGCTGCGCTGCATATTGAAAATTCATCCCGAAGCGCGTCCCATCCCCCAGCAGTTGTTGGAAGCGCGGTAAGTCCTGAGGCGTGGAAATGATGAGAATGTCCCGAATGCCCGCCAGCATCAGAGTGGATAGCGGGTAATAAATCATGGGCTTGTCGTAGATGGGAAGCAGGCTCTTGCACACCGCGTGGGTCACGGGATAGAGCCGCGTGCCCGATCCGCCAGCCAGAATGATGCCCTTGTGCGCGGACTGCCTGAAACTGGTCGTAGACATTTAGGAAATTGGCCGTCGCGGCCTTTCGTTACTTCAACACCTCGCCCCGGTGATCAGCATGGGACCGCGCACCGACACAGGGCTGACGCGGTCGCTGCGTGCGCGCTCGAAACACGGTGGCACCCTTGGTGCATGCGTTATCCTCCTGCGGTTAACACGCGGTGCTGCGGCGCGAACTAAACAACTTCTTGGCTTTGTTTTGCAATTTCGCCTTTCGAGCCGCCTGCAATCTCTCCACCTCTGCAATTGCATGGTTCAGTTGTCAGTTAATCACAGCTTCAAACCATAGCTGACTGTCCAGTCCTTCGGTAGGCAAAAAAGATGATTTGTCAAAGGCAACTAGTTCAGAGCTGCTCGCTGAAACATATCCAGGTTCTTCTGCATCGGCAGCCTTTGATTGCTGAAGTTCGTACCGGTGTTCGGCAAGAGCTGGCACAATAAACCCGCTATGATAGCGTATCACGCGGCGCCGCCGCCAGGACGACACTGCGAGTCCTTGCCATTGACCGACTCCCCGAACACCTGGATATGGCCCGCTCGATCGGCGCGATAACAGAACATTGTGCGTGAGTCGATTTCAGCACGTACTACGACACCCACGTCAACGTGCCAACTCCGGGTGGAATATGAGCGTGGTCCGGCAGTACTCCGCCGAGCCTGCTAACCCGGTTTCCCCGCTGTAGAGCTGCGGAACCAACCAGGTGGATTATGGGATCCTTGCTAGCAAATCGTGGTTCGCAGAACGGTTGTCTTCGCGTCCATTTTTTATCTACGGCGCAGCGCGGAAGCTCGCCATCTGCATGACCCAAGCGCTACTTGGAGAGGTCGGCGCCGTGGCACTGTAGCTGCCGATGGCGGTGGTGATCTGGTCCTCGGCTATATCTGCGTCCGGGCTGGTAATCGTTCTTAGGGTGAATCCCGTGCCAGCCTTGCTAAAAGCACTCGCGGTCATTCCAGCGCCAACAATCAGCTCCTTTGCGGAGTTGGTGGTGGCTGTGCCGCTGTTTCCCGTGGTCCCGCTGCCGGCCGCTCCCGCCGTCACATCCAACGGACTCACCGTATCCAACCCGCTGTATTCCAGCGCACGAATGTCCACGAACGCTGCCGCCTGGTTGAACTTCACGGTCACCGTATTGCTGCCCACCGCGATGTTCTTCGCGTAGTAAATCGCCTGCCGCAAGCCGGTCCCGCTCGTGGGCCCGATCGCTAAGACATAACTGTTCCCCCGGCTGTCCGTTACCCCAGTCACCGTCGAGGTCGTGTCATTCCACCCCACCACCACTACGTTCAAGTTTCCCGCTGTCTGCGCCGCCGTATACGTCACCGCGACCGAGGCACTTGCCGTCTGCGGCGTCGCTGCCTTCACCTGCACAAACGCGATCGGCCCCCCGCCCGTGCTGGTCGTGTAGGTGTAACCGTTAGTCAATGTGCCGCTCTGAGCATCGGGGTTAGTGACTAACACGCTCACCGCTCCCGCCGTGTGCGCGGGCGCCGTGGCCGTGATCGACGTACTGCCGACTACGTTCACGGCCGTCGCCGCAATTCCACCCAGGCTCACTGTCGCTCCCACCAGGAAGCCCGTGCCCGTGATGGTCACCGAGGTACCCCCGGCCGTGGTGCCCTTGTTGGGCGTGATCGACGCCACCGTCGGCACCGGAGCGTTTGCAGTGTAGGTATAACCGTTGTTCAACGAACCGCTCTGCGTATCGGTATTCGTCACGGCCACACTCACCGCCCCGGCTACGTGTGCCGGCGTCGTGGCCGTAATGGATGTGCCGCCTACTACGTTCACGTTCGTCGCTGCCGTCCCGCCGAGGCTTACCGTCGCTCCCGTGAGGAAACCTGCGCCAGTAATGGTCACTGAACTGCCCCCGGCCGCAGGCCCCGTGTTGGGCGTGATCGAAGTGATCGTCGGCGCCGGATTACTCGACGTGTAGGTGTAACCGTTGTTCAACGTGCCGGTCTGCGTATCGGTATTGGTCACGACTATGGTTACCGCTCCGGACGCATGCGCTGGCGTTGTCGCCGTAATCGACGTGCTGCCTACGACATTTACGTTCGTCGCCGCTGTGCCGCCGAAGCTCACCGTCGCTCCTGTGAGAAAGCCGGTGCCTGTGACAGTCACTGAGGTGCCGCCGGCCAAAGGCCCTGTGGTGGGTGAGATCGAGGTCACCGCGGGCGCGGCATCGCGATAGGTATATCCGTTGGGCAACGTTTCAGCCTGAGCATCGGTATTGGTGACCACGACGTTCACTGCCCCAGCCGCATGCGCAGGCGTAGTGGCTGTGATCGAAGTGCTGCCCACGACGTTCACATTAGGCGCGGCCGTAGCGCCGAAGCTCACCGTCGTTCCTGTGAGGAAACCGGTTCCGGTGATGGTCACCGAGGTGCCGCCCGCCGTTGTACCTGAGGTCGGCGAAATTGATGTTACGGTCGGCGCCGGATTGCTTGCCGTGTACGTATAACCGTTGGCCAACGTGCCGGTCTGAGCATCGGTGTTAGTGACAACGACGTTCACTACTCCCGCCGCATGCGCGGGTGTCGTAGCCGTGATCGAGGTGCTGCTCGCTACGTTGACGTTGGTCGCTGCCGTCCCGCCCAGGCTCACCGTCGCGCCCGCCAGGAAACCAGTGCCGGTAATCGTGATTGCAGTCCCGCCGTTCACCGTTCCCGTGTTGGGTGAGAGCGTGCTCACCGTCGGTGCCGGACTACCCGTACCTTGGGCGGCGCGGAAAGTGGCCATCTGCATGACCCAAGGTTTACTGGTAGAGGTCGGCGCCATGGCACTGTAGCTGCCGGCGGCTGTGGTGATATGGTCCTCGGCTATATCTGCGTCCGGGCTGGTAATCGTTCTTAGAGTGAATCCCGTGCCAGCCTTGGTAAAGGCGCTCGCGGTCATTCCAGCGCCAACAATCAGCTCGCTCGCCGATCTGGTGGTGGCCGTGCCGCTGTTTCCCGTGGTCCCGCTGCCGGCCGCTCCCGCCGTCACATCCAGCGGACTCACCGTATCCAACCCGCTGTATTCCAGCGCACGAATGTCCACGAACGCTGCCGCCTGGTTGAACTTCACGGTCACCGTATTGCTGCCCACCGCGATGTTCTTCGCGTAGTAAATCGCCTGCCGCAAGCCGGTCCCGCTCGTGGGCCCGATCGCTAAGACATAACTGTTCCCCCGGCTGTCCGTTACCCCAGTCACCGTCGAGGTCGTGTCATTCCACCCCACCACCACTACGTTCAAGTTTCCCGCTGTCTGCGCCGCCGTATACGTCACCGCGACCGAGGCGCTTGCCGTCTGCGGCGTCGCCGCTTTCACTTGCGCGAATGCGATCGGTCCTCCTCCCGTGGACGTAGTGTAGGTGTAACCGTTGGTTAAGATCGCGCTCTGAGCATCGCTGTTGCTCACCACCACACTCACCGCACCCGCGGCATGGGCTGGAGTCTTGGCTGTGATGGAGGTGCTGCTTACCACTGTTACTGCGGTGGCCGCCGTTCCACCCAGATTTACGGTTGCCCCCGGTAGGAAACCCGTGCCAGTGATGGCTACACCTGTTCCGCCGTTTGCACTACCGGTATTAGGCGTGATTGAACTTACTGTCGGTGGCGGGTTGCTTGAAGAGTTGGGAGCGGGCAGTCGCACCATGGCCGCAGTGGAGGGCACTCCGTTGCTGTCGACGAGAAACAGCATGTAGGGCCCAGGTGGGGCCAGGTTGCCGTTGGCTGGAGCATGAACGTTCAGTGAATTGCTGGCTTGATTAAACACCAGCGGAACGAAGCGTTGGTTCTCGTTGAAGGCGTGGGTTACGGTTGATAACGCGATCAAGGAAACGGAAGCAATTCGGGCTGCGTCCGGTGTTGCCACGGCGAATGCAGTGCCGTACTGAATAATTGACGGCGCCGAAGAGATTACCGGACGAGGCCCCTTGAAGAGATAGGGCGGTGAAAAGATTTCCGCGTTCGGCTCGTCTTTTGGATCGGGTTGGGACCGTCCGTTTTCCCGGCCTCCGCCGGCCGTCAGTACGGTCGCATCCGGTAACAGCAAAGCGGTCGAGTGATAAAGCCGCGGAGTCTGCATTCGGGCCATGGTCGTCCAGCTCTGGCTCACCGGCGACCACAACTCGGCTTCATAGACGGCTGCGGCGAAGTTCGCCTTGTCCGTCGTCGTGCTGCCTCCCGTAGCGAGAACCGTTCCGTCGGGCAAAATCGTCAAGTTCAGGTAGGATCGCGGAAATGCCATCGAGCCTGTCTGTTGCCAGGCCGGTGAGGATTGGTTCATGTCAAGTACGTAAGCAGTCGCGGCCGCAGGGTGCCCCTGGTTATCGGCCGTAGCCGTTCCAGCTTTGAGCACCTTCCCCGGCTGATACATGGCCGCACTGTGGCCGTCGAATACTCTTGAGTCAACCGTCGTCCAAGTCTGAGTGTTGAGATCGAGAACCCGGCTGCTGATGGCTTTGTCGTCTTCTGAGGACACAAGAATACGCCCGTCGGGTAGAACAAAAGGATGCGGGTAGTACTTGAACGCCATTTTTGCGCTTGCCGCCAGTTGCGTCCAGGTATTGCTAACCGGGTCGTAGATTTCCGGCATGTCGGCATAACAGGTGACGCAAGTCGTCGTCCCGCCTTGAACCAGGATGCGCCCATCCGGAAGCGCGGTCGCGGTTGGATAGTAACGGCCGGTGAACATTAGCGCGCTTTGCGACCAGGTTTCGGTCAGCGGATTGAAGATTGTTCCATTCTGAGGTCCGAGGTCATCCTGCAATCCCACAATGCCGCCGACTACGAGCAAGCGGCCATCGGCCATGTAAGCGTGACCCGAGCAGAACAGACTGGTGGTGGCGTAGCTCTTGGCCGTAAAGGTATTTGTGGTTCTTCGCCAGATCTGCGCACCCCCGTTAATCGTATAGTCCGTCCATCCCAGGACGTCGCCCGTCGGAAGCATTTGCGCATGGACCGCGACCATCGGCCAGTTTATGACCGCCGACCATTGGCCGACCTGCGCGGGAGTGGGATTTGAGACCGTGACGGAAATGCTTGAGCTGGTGGTTGCGTTGCCGCTAAAGTCCCTGGCGACCACAGCCAGAGTATGCGTTCCGATACTGGCCGTGGTCGTATTCCATTGGAAGGTGTACGGAGCGCTGGGCATTTCGTTGCCCAGATTGCTGCTGTCCAAGAGGAATTGCACTCCGGCCACACCAACGTTATCCGACGCCGAAGCCGATACCGCCGTGGTTCCAGACACGGTGCCGCCATCCGCAGGGGCAGACATCGAAACGGTGGGAGGCGTTGTATCGGGTGGCGAGGAAGCTCCGCTGACGGGCGTGATCATGTCGGTCTGGATCTCAGCCTGGGTCAAAGCGCGATTGTAGATTCGCACTTCGTCAATCACGCCATTGAAATAGAAACCTCCGGTGCGGCGGCCGATGTTTACATTCGCAGTCTGGTTAAGCTGCGAAGCCGGAACTGTTCCTCGTAAAGTTCCGTTGTCGAGAACTCCATTGACGTAAGTACTCAGCGTTAGCGCAGCGTCGTCATAGACACCTGCAATGTGGTACCAGGTGTTCAGGGCTGGAACCGTTGTGGAGTATCTTTGCGCCTTGGTCGTGGAATTTACGGACACAGAGATCCCAAATGTATGCGGGCCAGTGTCCGGACTGGTCTTGAGTTGCCAGCCAGAACCATTCGATTTCGACACAATTTGCCCGTCATCGGCGGGATTTGCTGTGGCTTTGACCCAGGCCTCGATCGTCATGCTGCCGGTCAGTTGAAGGGCGGAAGGACTGCCCAGGTCAACGTAGCTGCTGCTACCGTTGAACGACAGTGCGTTCCCGTACATTCCCGTTGTTGTCCAGGTCGCGCCAACAATCGTCCCGGTCAGGTTGTTCCCCGATAAGTCCTTCACGGTGGCGCCAGTTCCTTCATCAAAGCCATAGGCCGCCACCAACCCTGAAGCCCCGGACTGGGCAGGGGCAGGCGATGAATGGCCGATCACAAAAACGATCACCGCTAACAGGACAACAGCAGTTTCACTTTGCTTGGAAAGACTCGGCCGGATGGCGAAATGCACGGCACTATCCTTGCCGCGACGATGACTGAAGTCGATCGCGCGATCGAGCACGCCCTGGTTCTCTCGTCGGTGGGGAGGAGACGGCTGCCGCGAGTAGCAACGACTGTGTTTGGGGGAGGTAAAACGGCGAAAGAGAATCTACCACAAATAAGAGGGTTGTCAACGGCCCGGTTTACTCTACCGCCGCGGCCTACAAATTTGAATGTATATAGGATTGGCCAAAGCCTCAAAAGGTGGCGTCCGCGTGCGCCTTCGCTCTCCTGGGATATCGGATGGAAACTTGTAAGGGATGGACGTTGTTGAGCAAAACCCTGCCTTTTAGGTGCTGCTGCACGAGGCTGTGGTAATAGCCGGGCGCGCTCGAGAGGCAGCAGTTCGGATATCGACAATAGATGGGAGGCTTTTGACGTACTCTGAACAGTCTTCGCAAACCGATTCCTGGGAGGAGAAACCTCCTAGTGAAAGGCACAAGTGAGCATCGTGGTAGGGGAGGAACTCCCGGTGGTGCGAGACGACAGAATAGGGCCACCGGATCGTACCGGTACTGCATGTACAACCGATTAAATTTCCACTGCACCCAAGTGTTAGAGTCACTTCCAGAGCTGATCAATTTCGGCGGCCGTGTTGAATTTATCCGTCGAAAAGGGGATAATAGTTTCCTGGCCAAAGTCTGAAATCCCTGTTTTTCCTGCCACTTCCACTTGTAATTTGCGCCCTCCGCTCACGCGCCTAACCTCGTCCGTCGTTTGCTTTTTGTTCTGATTCTGGCTGGTTGCGACGGCGCAACCTAGGCCCCTCCTTGTGCGACGGCAGCCACCGCGGACCTCGCAAATATCACCAGCAGCAGTACAACCAGGCCAGAAGAAACGCCTACGAGAAGAATCATTCAATGACTTTTAGACACTTCGCTATAATCGCTTCGTCATTTGCACTCTCAGTGGTCCCTCGCCTGTCCGCCGGGGTCAAATTCGTGCAGGTAAACTACAAGACTTCGAACTCGGCCGCTTCTCTGGCGGTGCCCTATACATTGGCACAGACCGCAGGAAATCTGAACGTTGTGGTGGTCGGTTGGAATGACAGTACCTCGGCAGTGAGTTCTGTCACGGATAGCAAAGGGAACACCTATTCGCGGGCCGTCGGTCCGACGGTGGGCACCAAGCTGACCCAGTCGATCTACTATGCCAAGAACATTGCCGCAGGAAGTAACACCGTGTCTGTAACCTTCAATACGGCGGTGTTGTATCCGGACGTCCGGGTGCTGGAGTATAGCGGCGCAGATAAAACGAATCCCTTGGATGTGACAGCCGCAGCAGCCGGAACGAGTGTCACCGCGAACAGCGGACCGGCATCCACGACTTCTCTCGATGAACTGATTTTTGGCGCAGGAACGACGTTCAACGGGTACTACCCGGGAAGTGGATTTACCCAGCGCGTGCTCACCAACTTCGGCGATATCGCTGAAGACGCTACGGTTACAAGCATGGGTACTTATAGCGCGACGGCATCGCTCCACCTGTCCGCTCCCTGGGTGACCCAGATGGCCACGTTCCGCGGCCAAAGCGCGACCAGACCTGCATTTACCGTCAGCGGCATTTCACCGAGTTCGGGACCGGCCAGCGGTGGAACGTCGGTGAAGATTACCGGCACGGGCTTCCTGCCCGGGGCTACGGTGACATTTGGCGGGATAGCGGGCACGAATGTAGCCCTGCCTGATAGCAGCACAATCACAGTCACAACTCCTTCGCACGCTGCCGGAACGGTGAATGTGGTCGTAGTCAATGGCATCGCCCAAAGCGGGACTTTGACCAATGCGTACACCTATACCGCTGCTCCGCCCACGGGCGGAGGCGGGGGAGCGATCCGTTTTGTGCAGGTGAAATCGGCGACGCCGCAGACGGCCAGTTCTTCGGTGGCGGTGACTTATTCAACCGCGCAGACAGCGGGCAATTTGAACGTGGTGGAAGTGGGTTGGAATGACACTACATCTTCAGTCAATACGGTGACCGATAGCAGGGGGAACAGTTATGCTCTGGCGGTCGGCCCCACGAGGGGAACTGGTTTGAGCCAGTCAATTTATTACGCCAGGAACATTGTGGGCGGCAGCAACACCGTGACCGTGACCTTCAGCAAGGCAGCGGCGGTCGTTGATGTTCGGGCGCTGGAATATAGCGGCTTGGATATAGTGAGTCCGCTGGACGTGGTAGCGGGAGCGGCCGGCACCGGGACCACCGGAAACAGCGTCGCAGCCACCACCCACTCAGCGAATGAACTGATTGTCGGGGCTGGAATGACGGCGGGTGCTTTTACCAAGGCCGGCGCGGGCTTCACATCAAGGATCATCACCAGCCCCGACGCGGACATAGCCGAAGACCAGATCACAACCGCCACCGGCAACTACAGTGCCACGGCACCGACCTCCACCAGCACACCTTGGGTCATGCAGATGGCTGCTTTTCAAACCAGCGCACAGGTTCTGCCTCAACCTAAACACGCGGTCTCAATCACCTGGGGTCCGTCTCCGTCCACCAACGCCGCCTATTACAAGGTTTATCGCGGGACCGTGTCCGGAGGACCGTATAACCTGCTCGCCACCAACATTACAGCCAACACGTACACCGATTCGACGGTTCAGTCGGGCGCCACTTATTATTACGTGACAACGACAGTTTCAACGGCGGGGTTGGAGAGTATTTTTTCAAATCAGTTCAAGTGCACAATCCCCACGCCTTAGTGCCTGACCGTTTTCGGCTCCAATAGTCGATATAAAAATGGGCGTGCGACATGTCCAGCGGGGCCGCCACGACCAAGAGCCAACA
>CAWDNG010000007.1:0-146808 GCA_963803605.1 Terriglobia bacterium | reverse complement strand
AAGGCAGGCGCTCTAACCAGCTGAGCTAACCGCCCATCCTGTTTTCGCCCCGCAGCCCTGAATCAGATCGACCCGGCGGTCAGCGGATTGACTAGCGATGTTATCTTACCAAGAAACTCCTCATCGATGATCCACTCAGCGGGATCAACCCACGGTGTTGACCAGCATCCCAATGCCGGTGATGGCAATGCGAATCTCATCCCCGCGCGCAAGAGTGAAGGAGTCGGCGGGGACAATCCCCGTGCCAGTCAGGAGAAAGCAGCCGGCGGGAAAGCTGTTGTTGCGGTACAGATATTGCACCAGCGATAACGGATCGCGTTTCAGGCTGGCAAGCGTCGTGGTGGCGGCGAATTCGCTTTTGCCCCCGCGCACGATCTCCAGGCTGATCTCCGTTGACGATGGCAGTGGTTCGGGCGCAACCAGGATGCAGGGGCCCAGGGCGCAACTTCGGTCGTACACCTTGGCCTGGGGTAGATACAACGGGTTTTCTCCTTCGATACTGCGGGAACTCATGTCGTTGCCCACGGTGTATCCGATGATCTTTCCCTTGGGCGATATGAGAAGGGCCAACTCGGGCTCGGGCACCGACCAGGAAGAGTCGTCGCGGATGGCAACTTTTCCGTTAGGGCCGACTACGCGATGCGGCGTGGCTTTGAAGAAAAGCTCAGGGCGCTCGGCATCATAGACCCGATCATAAAAATCGCCGCCTCCGGCCGACTTCGATTCCTGGATGCGCGCCTCCCGGCTGCGATAGTAGGTGACTCCGGCCGCCCACACTTCCTGATTTCCGATGGGAGCTTTCAGGTCCTGGAGTGCGGGGCGAGCCCCTTCCTTCCAATTTCCACCCTCGACCTGGCGCTGAAGATAACCATGCAAATCTTCTTTCGTAGTCAATGATTCCCACGGCTCCCCGCATCCGCGGTCTTTCTCCGGCAGATAAAAGCGATCGTGCGCTTCTACGACATATCCGGAAGTGGTGCGGTAGAGTTTCATGATTTGTCCACGCTTTTGCCTCGGCCCAAAATCCTACCATTGATCGCGAACCTCTGACTCCGCTCAAGAAACCAAGAAAAAGGCCGCCAGTCGAAACCGGCGGCCCGCAAGGCAAACAGCCGTTGCGTTCAGAAGTTCAACTTCAGCGAAAACTCGACCACCCGGGGTGAACCCATGGCGTTCACGCCGGAACCGAGGCCCAGCCGCAAGTCGTTGGGTTGCGGATTGGTGGTCCCGTTAGGTGAACCCGGCGTTCCGTCCAGGATGCTGCTGAAGGGAGCGGCCGGGCCGTCGAAGTTAGCGAAGTTGAACAAGTTGAAGATAGAGACTCCCGGCCGCAGTTCGAAACGGTCGCGGAACTTGTAGGCCCAGCTCAGGCTCAGGTCAAAGGTTTTGAGCCAAGCCTGACCGACGGTGCCGGGGGGCGCCAGGGGCAGCCCGGTGAACCCTCCGGTTGACTCTCCACCGATCACTCCTCCCAGTTCCTGCAACTGGGGCAGGGTAAACAGGCCGTTGCTGATCAGCACCTGGCCGGCCGGAGTCGGCTGGCCCACCATGGTGCTGTTGAAGCTGCTGATTTTCTGGTTCAGACCGTTCACTCCAAATGAGCGTCCGAAGCCGCCAATGTTGGTACCGGGCAGAAGGTCGCCGAGGCCTCCGTTGGAGCCGAAGGTCCCGTCGCCCGTACCGTCGCCCGTGATGTCGGTCTGGAACAGGCCGCCCGGATTTCCGCTGACCGGCAAAGTGACGTTGGATGGAAGCGGGCTGTCAAAGTGCGAGATCAGGCTTAAACGAAAGCGGGCCGGCAGTTCCATCGTGCCTCCGAAGGAGAGCTGATGGGTACGATCCAGACCGTTGGGGCCGATGTATTGAGTGGGATTCGCATTGTCGGTCGAGAAGTTGATGAAGTCGTTGTCCCGCGCGGTCGAAACATAGCGGGAAAACGCATAGGAGATTTGCAGGTTCACAGCTCTGAGCCCTGGCAGAGGGTGTTGCACATCCTGGCGCAAGGAGGTTTGCAGACCGTTGTAAACCGAGCGGCCAATCGGAAACAGCATCTCGTTGGCGCCAACGTTCTGGTTGATGCCGGGAAAGGCCGCCCGGGCATGGGGCTGGCCGGGTTGGTCGAGGGACGTGCACGGTAATCCACCGCAGACGGAATATCCGGAGTCAAGTCCGTTCGAGGCGTAGTCCGTGATGCGCGCTCCCGCGGCGAAGGCACAGTCCACGTCAGCACAACCGAAGGCTGTGTTGGTGGTTGCAACCGCAGCGTGGGCGTTGGCGAGATTGAAGAAGCGGGAATCGCCAACATGGTTGGTATCAATGCTAAGTGTTGTGGGTAGAAACGTTACGCAGGTAGTCGGCCGTGAATGCCGTGCCATGGCGGATCTCATGCTGGATGCCGACGTTCATCTGCACCCCGGGCAGGGCGGCGTTGAGCGACTGGTCGCGAAAGAAATAGAATGCATCGCCGTGCAAGCCATTGCTGCCCGATTTTGTGGTTACGTTCACGGAACCGGATGAAGTCAGTTCAGTCGAAAGATCCAGGGAAGACTGCTGTAACGCAGACTCCTGGATGGCGCCCAGGGGAATGTTTTGGGTAGTGGTACCCACGGTTTCATCGCTGATATCGATCCCGTCAACTTCGATGCGAGCGGTCCGCCCGAAACGGCTGCCGAAAGAGACCGAAGAAAAACCGTTTTTGGTGGGATCGAAAGTTCCTCCGTCCTGAATTTGAACACCCGGCTCCAGTTGGGCCAAATCGAGAAAGTTTCGACCGTTGATCGGCAGATTTTCAATCTGCTCGCTGGTAAGCACGCCCTGTACTGTGGCTTGTTCGGTATTGACGGCGACCTCGTTGGCCTGTACCTCCACCACTTGGGCGCTCTCACCCAGGGTGAGCCGGGCGTTGGCCGTCGAGGTTACGTTCACTTGCACGGTAAGGGGAATCACAACTGTCTGGAATCCGCGGACTTCAATCCGAACTTCATAGCTTCCGGGGATCAAGGCTCCGGAAGCGTAACTACCAGAGAAATTGGTAGTGGTTGCACTGGTTTGATTGGTTCCCTTGTTGCGGATGGTTACCTTCGCGCCACCGACCACTGCTCCGGAGGGATCGGTAACCGTTCCCTGAATGCTGCCGGTTGAGATTGTGGTCTGGGCCAAAGCTGTTCCGGAAAGTAACAACAGAAACAAGGACAATACAGATAGGACGTACCGTTTCACCGTTCGGTATGACGTACAGATATTCACAAGCTTCCACCTCTTTCTGATTCATCGTCTGACTGTTGGCGTACCAACCCCAGAGAGCAACGGAAGAGTGAGTCGAGGAGCGGAGAGGAAAAACGGTAGGTTTCGAAAATCATTAGAAGACCGTCGCTACAAAAAACCGCAACAAATCTTTACACCCGAGGGATTATTTCATGGCCCCTACAACACCTGATGTTACGCAAATAGCTCGCCAAATCTCTGTTGTTTGCACGTGTGATCTTTGAATGAGTTAGCGGTTCCGGCTTTTTGCAGCAGGGGACTGCAGCTCCAAGTTATGGAAACTGGAATCCTCGACATCCGGGAATCGGAAGACTGGTTCGGGTTCCGCGTGGAGCGGAATACAAAACTTGACAATCGGGACGCGGCCCGGCTGCTGCTTTCAGGCTGTTACAATCGGCGCAGGGGGGAATCCTACTGCAATGACGAGCCTGTCCAGGATTGTTGTGCAGTTGAAAAAAGAACGAGCCCGGGTGGAACAACAACTATCCGGATTGAATGCGGCGCTCGCGTTCGCCGGAGTTTACAGCGGCGCGGGACCGGGGAAGAAAAGAACGCGGCGTCCCTTGAGCGCCAAGGGGCGAGCCGCCATCCGCCGGGCGCAAAAAGCGCGATGGGCTAAAGTGAGGGCGGCGAAAGAAAAGTAGCGCCGGCATCCCTTCGACATCGCTCAGGGCAGGCTCTGCCGGCTGTCCCGAGGGCGTCTCGCCCTCGGCGCGGCGGCGCTACGAAGAGCTGAGGCCGGTTCGCTCCTCACATCCCTGCTAGACTGGCGCGGTGCGCCGCCTGATCATCAATGCTGACGATTTCGGTCTCACTGCAGGGGTGAATCGGGCCATCGTGGAAGCCCATCAAGACGGGGTCGTGAGTTCCGCGACCCTGATGGCCAACGGACAGGCATTTGAGGACGCAGTGGGCCTGGCGCGTTCCACGCCTCGACTGGGCGTGGGCTGTCACATCGTCCTGGTGGACGGTGCTCCCCTGCTCCACCCGACGCAAGTCAAGAGTCTGCTGGACAACCGTAGCAACAGCGCCGGCGCTCCGCGCTTCCGCGATGGCATCAGTAACTTTGGAGCGCTCGCCCTGCTCGGCCGTCTCGCGGCCGATGAAATCGAGGCCGAAGCCACGGCCCAGATCCGCAAGCTGCAGGCGTCTGGAATTGCCGTTACTCACCTCGACTCGCATAAACACACGCACCTATTCCCGCGCGTGCTGCGGCCGCTCCTGCAGGCAGCCAGGAAGTGCGGCGTCGCGGCGATACGCAACCCCTTCGAACGAATCCAGGGTTCGCAACTGGCGGCGTCACCCAGTCTATGGAAAAGGTGGACAGAGGTCGGCGTGCTGCGAGGTCTGGCGAAGCAATTTCGCGAGGCGGTACAGCAAGCTGGAATATGCACGCCGGATGGGACACTGGCCATCGTAGCAACGGGAGCGCTAAATGAGCGCCTGCTGCGCATGATGGTAGAGCATCTCCCGGAGGGAACGTGGGAACTGGTTTGTCACCCGGGCTATAACGATGGCGACCTGCAGGGGATACGAACCCGGCTGCGGGCATCCCGCGAACAGGAGTTACGCATCCTGACCTGTCCTTCGACCCGTGATCTGCTGGCGGTGAACAGGATTGAGGTCGTCTCGTTCCGGGAGATGGCCGCCACGGGGTGAATGGCATTTCGTTGTCGCCCGGCACCTTTGACGGAATAGGCACCTAGGTAACGAAAGGGCTCAAATATACCGATATATGATTAAATGCTAGCGGTTTGCTTGAGTGCGTCGTCGCTTTCGTGTCGGAATCAACCCGCATGTCAGAAAAACCAGAACCCCGGCTGCACGTAGAATTGCCCATCCGAGTTTTTGGCATGGGAGCGGACGGTCATGCATTCCTGAACCATGCCCAGGCCCGGAACATCAGCCATCATGGGGCTAAGCTCTCCGGCCTGGAAACTCAGTTGAAGCCGGGAGACGTGATCGCGGTCCAGGTCGGCGACAAGAAAGCACGATGCAAGGTGATATGGGTAGTCGATGCCGGCCAGGCGCAAAAGATCGAAGTGGGAGTGAACCTGATCGAGGGGCAGCCCTGCCCCTGGGAAAAGGAAATGCAGCAGAGTGAGCAGCAGGCTGAAACGGCTCACCGCATCGCACCGGCAGACGAAAATAAGCGGAAATTTCCCCGGCACCAGGTCCCCTTTCCGCTTGAAATGCGCGATCCGGACGGCGTTGGCTCGCACATGAGGACGAGGTCAGCGGACATAAGCGGCCGTGGATGTTATGTAGAGACCATGTTGCCGTTTCCGGTGGGAAAAACCTTGAGCATCACCTTCTGGCTGGATGCTCACAAAGTTAACACTTCCGCCGTGGTCCGATCCTGTGATGGCGGAGTGGGCATGGGCATTGAATTCACGGGTCTCGACGAAGAGACCCAGGAGCGTCTCCAGCAGCAGGTGGAGACCATGGCAGCCGAGCCGCGGATCTCGGAGAACGCCCAGGGCGCGGGTTAAGTCACTCCTCTCGCCGAGAACCGCAGCAAAAACTGAATCTCGGCTAACCGCCCGCCATCGAATGTGCAGAGCCCGAGTGCTGATCCGAGAGGGACAGGCATGAAAATCGGCATCACCTGCTATCCCACTTACGGAGGCAGCGGCGTGGTCGCAACCGAGCTGGGGCTCGAGCTGGCGGAGCGCGACCACGAAGTCCACTTCATTTCCTACGCTCAGCCGATTCGGCTAAGTGGTCCGCATCCCAACATTCACTATCACGAAGTGGAAGTATCCCGCTACCCGCTGTTCGAATATCCTCCCTATGATCTGGCGCTGGCCTCGCGCATGGCGGAAGTTGCCGAACTCTACGACCTTGATCTCCTGCACGTGCACTATGCGATCCCGCACTCGGTGAGTGCGTTGCTGGCGCGACAGATGATGGCGGCCAAACCGCGCGGGCGCAAGCTGCCCTTCGTGACCACACTGCACGGCACCGACATCACGCTGGTGGGCCTGGACCGCTCCTATCTTCCCATCACCCGCTTCGCCATCGAGCAGAGCGACGGGGTCACCGCCATCTCGCAATATCTGCGGGAGCGCACCTTGCGCGAGTTCGATATCCGGAACAACATTCAGGTGATTTATAACTTCGTCAATTGCGACGTGTATTGCCGCGGCGAAGAGTCCTCGGAACTCAAGCAGGAATACGCGCCCAAAGGCGAGCGCCTGCTTCTCCATCTGTCGAATTTTCGTCCGGTGAAGCGGGTGACCGACTGCATTGAAGTTTTCGATCGCGTGCGCAAGCAAATTCCTTCCAAGCTGCTGATGATTGGAGACGGTCCGGACCGTTCCCGCGCGGAGTGGCTGGCAGTGCAGAAAGGCATTCACAACGACGTGATCTTTCTGGGCAAGCAGGACCAGGTGCAGGAGAAGCTGGCGTTGGCTGACATCCTGCTATTGCCGAGCGAACTGGAGTCGTTTGGGTTGGCGGCGCTCGAAGGCATGGCCTGTGAGGTGGTGCCCATCGCCACTCGCGTGGGTGGCATCCCTGAATTGATCGAACACGGCAAGAGCGGCTACCTGGCTGACGTCGGAGATGTGGACGCCATGGCAGGCTACGCCATCGAATTGCTGGGCGACGAAACGTCGTTGCGAAAAATGGCCAAGGCCAGCCGGGCAGTGGCGCAGTCGCGCTTCTGTGCCAGCCGGATCATTCCCCAATATGAAGAGTTTTACCGGCGGGTGCTGGAACGCGCTTCATAGAAGGCTTCCGGGATCGCGCCCGATCCCTGGAGCACGGGCAGGCGCAGCCTGACCAGAGTTCCCTTCCCTTCGCGGCTGTCGATGGTCATGCGGGCAGTATCGCCATAAAGCACCTTCAGCCGCTCCGCCACATTGGCCATCCCGATGCCGGTGCCCCCGAGTCCGCTCGGCCGCTCCAAGAGATTGGCTGAGCCCATGCCAACTCCATCGTCTTCAACTTCGACGATCAGATGCGAATCGGTGAGGCGGCTGCGCAGAAAGATGCTGCCGCCATCAATTTTTGACGACAGGCCGTGTTTGATCGAGTTCTCCACCAGAGGCTGTAGCAGCATGCTGGGAACCATGGTGTCCAGCGACGAGGTTTCGAGTTCCTTGACTACCCGCAATTTGTCGCGACCGAAACGGACCACTTCGATATCCAGATAGTCGTCGATGAATTCAAGTTCCTCCCGCAAGGGCACAAAGGCGTCGCTGCTATTGAGCAGGCGGCGCAGGATGTTGGCCAGCTTGATGATCAACTGGCGGGCGGTGTCGGGATCGAAGCGCACCAGCGAAGAAACCGAGTTCAACGTGTTGAAGAGGAAGTGGGGATTGATCTGGTTTTGCAGCGCCTCCATGCGCGAGTGCAGCAGCAGGCGTTCCTGTTCTTCCAGCTTGATCTGAATGCGGACGCTGTTCCAGATTTTGAGTTCGGTTCCGATAACGGTAACCGATGTAGCGTAGATCAGGAGTTCCACCCACCAGGTGGGGCTTTCCAGACTGAAGATGCGATTGGGGGCAAACCGCGAGAGCTCGGTTTGCACGAAACGCAGCCCCACGATGGTGACGAAAAACATGGTCTGCCATTCGAACGGGTGCGGTGTCGGCAGGTTGCGCCGGATCCAGCGATAAATACTAAGGTCCACAAATGGGGAAAACGACCAGATGTCCTCGCGATTGGGAGCGAAATTGCGCAGTTGCCCAGCCACGAAACCACACAGAACGTTGAATGGAAGGGTCGCCCATTCCCCGTGCCAGAGCGCGGGTAGCGCCAGCAGAAGGCCGCCCAGCACGCCGGTGAAGCGTCCGCCGATCACACCCAGCAGCACCGTGGTTTCAAAGGACAGATCACCCGCGACAAAACTCCTGGCGCCGAAGCGGATCCACACCCCCAGGGCTAGGGGAATACCGATCCACAGGACGAGATAGATTTGCTGCTTCCAGTTTCGTTCATCGCGGAAGAGCAGCGACTTGAATTCGACCGAGCGCCCCAGAATGCTGGCCGCCGAGGCCGCCACACCCAGCTTGATCAGCAGATTAATGAGGATGAGTCGCTGTTCCATGATTTAGAGACGCGCTGTGGGAAATGTAGCACGAAGGGGGTGTCATCCTGTCTCTAACGACGCTGCAGCCTGTCAAGGGGTTTCGTGGGCACACGTTTCCCCTCGACGCTTTTGGTTTTACAAAGCGCCATTTCGCTCTCGAAGAAAGTCTTTGGCTCCCAGACCAAGGTCGTCCCTCGATTTCAATCTCGCAGTGGAACCTCGGGTTCCACCATCCATCTCTTCGGCACTTGCTTCCACGATTACTCAGTTCGAACTCCCCAACGTGGCAGGGAGGCAGGCTGCCCACTCAAGCGCTCGGCTCTTACTGGCCGGCCACAGAATGACTCGGGCGCACCGGCATGACGGCCTGACACAGTTGCGCGTACGTCCAGTCTTCGCGCAACATCAGTACAACCGGGTGGCCAACTTTCTGGCCACCGCCACCTTGGCAACGCTGCGATTCTTGCCCATCGCCAGGCGTTTGTAGAAGCGCTTCAGTTGCGGATCGAGCCGCGCCGCCGTCTGTCCCGCTTCCACCAGCCAAAAGCGCAGAAACGAACTGCCCAGTTTGCTGATTCTGCCCAGCCGCTGTTTTCCGCCGCTGGATTCTTCCCTCGGAATCAGGCCGAAATAACTGCCCACTTGCTTGCCTGATCCGAATCGTTCCGCCGGCCCCAGCGTCAGCACCCTGGCCAACGCCGTCACCGGACCCACTCCGGGATGGGTCATCAGCCGCACTGCCTCCGGCCGCTGCCGCGCTTCTTCCCCCACCCGCCGGTCCAGTTCGCTGATCTCCGCTTCCAGTCCGTCGAGTGCCCGCAGCAACTGCTTTCGCCGCTCGGCCGCGTACGGCAGCAAGGGCAACTGCTCCAACTCCGCCCCCCGCCTGGCTCCACAGCTGGTACTTCTTCTGCACCCCATGGCTCAGCGCCATGGCTTGCAGCTGGTTCTTGCTGCGGGTCCGCGCCTGCACTTGCTTGTGCCGATGCACCAGCCACTGCCGCACGTCCCGCACCTCCAGACTGGGCACCCAGATCCCCGGAAACCGGTCTTCGATCAGCAACTGCAGCAGATGCTCCGCGTCCCGCCAGTCTGTCTTCTGCCGCCGTACCACGCTGGCCCGGATCTTGGCCGCATCGCCGAACCACAACTCGATGCTCAACTCCGCCAGCAAGCGCTCGAACCAGGGATAGTGCCCACAGGCCTCCACCCCTACCCGCACTTGCTGGCCCGCCCGCGACCGGTAAACTCCTCCGCCTCCGCGCCATGCTGCAACCGCTTTTCCTGCATCTCTCCGGTTAAGTTGTCAAAGATCGCGACCTGCTGAAACCCAGGATGAAAATCACAGCCTTGTATCTTGTTTGCATCTCCCCGATTCGGTCGCTCTGTGTTAGTGGGGAACTGGATCGGGTTTCGGCGGGAGGCCGATCGCAGCCTGAGGCGCATTAGTTCTGCAGCCTGGATTATAGATAGGCCCCCCGCCCTTCTTTCCCACGCCGTGGAGAATCCGAGGCCACTTGAGCCTGCATTCACAAGGTCGGCGCGAGAGATGGTACAGGGTCGGGGAGCCGGAACTCAGTCTAATCCAAATCGTGAGGACGGATATGGCAAATCGTTCTAAGCCTGAAGTCCAGGTTTTCGCTGGCATCGATGTTAGCGCACGCGAGTTAAGCGTCGCCGTGCGTTGTGGAACCGAGGATCGGGAGGCTGTCACAGCCTTTGGCAACAATGCCGCTGGACACAAAGCCTTTCTGGCTTACTTGCTACCAGGAAACGGGCGCGCCCGCGTCTGCTTGGAAGCGAGTGGCAATTACAGCCTGGATCTGGCCTTGACCTTGCAAGCCCACCGCCAGGTGGAAGTCAGCGTGGTGAATCCTCGTCGTGCGCGGCGCTTCGCGGAATCGTTGGGCGAGCGCAGCAAGACCGATCCGGTCGACGCCGTTGTGCTTTGCGAATATGCCGCGCGTATGCCGTGGATGGCCTGGCAGCCCCCGAGTTCGCTAGCCCTGCGCCTGCGCGCCATCACGCGCGCTATCCAGGCCCTGGGCATTATGCACACGCAAGAAAAAAATCGCGAGCACGCCTTGGCCACCAGCCAAGCTTTGCCGGCCATGGTCATCCAGGAAATGCGTCGTCATCAGTGCTATCTGGAGCATCGCATGGAACGGCTGCGGCGCGAAGCTCTCCGGCTCATCGCACGGGATCGCGAGCTGGACCGCCGCTTTCGCCTCATGCTGACCGTTCCAGGCATTGGCGAAACCAGTGCCTTACAGATCTTGGGGGAGTTAGTCGTGCTCTCCAATACGCTGGATGCTCGCCAGTGGGTCGCCTTCAGCGGCATCGACCCTTCGCAATTTACTTCCCGTACCTCGGTGCAGAAGCGGCCGCGGATCAGTCGAGGAGGCAGTCGCCATCTGCGTCGTACATGCCGGCGCTGGTGGCCCTGCGCCGCGAGCCTCATCTGCGGGCTTTCTATCAACGTTCGCTCAGTCGCGGCAAAGCGCGTCTCCAGGCGGTCGTAGCCGTAATGCGTAAACTCCTGCACGCTTTGTTCGCGATGTTTCGCTCGAATCAGTCCTATGACGGATCCAAGCTCTGCCCCATCGAGCTTGCTACCCAGTTGGCGGCTTAATGTTGCTTGAACGAAAAAAGAGAGAGGGTTCTCCGCACCTCTCCTAGAGAGAAAAAAATTGAATTTCAAGAGAGAATCTATAATCAGCATGACGTTGGCTCCTCTTACGAGCCTTGGTCTTGTTTGTCGCATACCAATCTACTCGCGATGGGCCAACGTCGTTATGCAATCAAGCGAAGGGGAAAGTTCGCGAAGCAGAAACTGCGCTTGGATGACAACGTTCTCAGTAGGGCCCGATGATGCCTCCGATTTGCCGCGGGGCCGGTTTCCCGTTTTTTTTCTGCTTCTCGATTACGTCGAGATACTTCAGGCCTGAACCGGTGTTGAAGAGCACGACTTTGTCTTCGGCGGAAAAGAAGCCTCGGGCCCGCAGCTTGCGATAAGCCGCCAGCGAAGCGGCGCCTTCCGGCGCCGCGAACACTCCCTCCACTCTTGCCCAGTGGTGGAATGCATCCATTATTTCTGCGTCGGTTGCGGCCAATGCTGTGCCACGGCTCATTTTCAGGATCTCAAGAATCAGATAGTCGCCATAAGCTTTGGGTACGCGAAGCCCGGCGGCCAGGGTTTCGGCATCAGGCCAGAAATCGGCAGTGGATTTCCCCTCATCCCACGCTTTAACAATTGGGGCACAACCGGCTGATTGCACTGCCACCATGCTGGGGCGCTCGGACCCAATCCAACCCAGCTCTTCCATCTCCTCGAAGGCTTTCCACATCCCAATCAGGCCGACCCCTCCGCCCGTGGGATAAATGATGCCCTCCGGCAACTTCCAATTGAACTGCTCGGCCACTTCGTATCCCATGGCCTTTTTGCCTTCGACCCGGAACGGCTCTTTTAATGTGGAAATATCGAACCATCCCTCTTTCTCCCTTTGCTCGGCGACCATGCGGGCACAGTCACTGATCAGGCCGTCCACCAGCGTGACTCTGGCCCCGTAGCTTTCGCATTCCACCCGGTTAGCCAAAGGCACGTCCCTGGGCATGAAGATGTGGGCCCCGATACCGGCCGCCGCAGCGTAGGCGGCGAGCGCGCTGGCGGCGTTTCCGGCAGAAGGCGCTGCCAGTTTCTTCAAGCCATAGGCCTTCGCCATGGTCACGGCAACCGACATCCCACGCGCCTTGAACGAGCCGGTCGGATTCAGGCCTTCATCTTTGATGAAGGCGTGGGGAAACTCCCGGCTGGACAGCATGGGCGTAAAGCCTTCGCCCAGGGTAACCGGAGGAGCATCCGGCAACACTTCCGCGTAGCGCCACATGGTCGCTGGCCGCGAGGCCAGCGAGGCCAGGTTAAAGTTGTTCTTTAACTTATCAAGGTCGTAGCGGACGTACAGCACGCCCCCGTCGTTCGGACAAACCGTCCGCGGCTGGTCGGCGCTGATATGTGCACCGCATTTGGTGCACTCCAGATAGAGGATACGGGACACGTCCGAAGTTTAGCATTCGGCGGTGGACGGTTTCGCGCTGCGGCCTTCCTCCTTGGTTTCTATTCTCAGATCTCAGTTCTTGGTTCTCGGTTCTCAGTTTGACGGCAGGCGCAGCAATAGGGTGTTCGCTTTACGGAACCAGGGGCGTTCACGGCGGCGCAGATATCCCGGCATAGTGGGCTTCTTCGCCAGGATTTGGCGGGCCCAGTCCCGGGCCTCGGAGGTGCGCTGCTGGGAGGCGAGAAAACACGCGTAGTTGTAGTAGGTTTCGGAAGAGGTGGAGATTTTGATCACCTGCTGGAACAGCGCTGCGGCCTTTTCAGGCTGGCCAGAGTTGGCATAAGCGTGGGCCAGTAATCCCGCGGCGCGATGAAAATCGTAAGTGGGATCGCTTGAGACCACACGCTCCAGATCGGGCAGCGCGGCCGCAAAATCGCCCATCATGATGGCACCCACACCGCGACGGTAGAAAGGGTCGGGTGAGTCGGTGCGGGAGGAGATCGCCTTGTCGTAAGCCTGCCGCGACCTGGCGTACTGCCCTTCCTCGAGGTAGAGGTCACCCAATTCTTCGTAATTTCCTGCGGAAGGGTTGTCCAGAATGGCGGCTTCCAATTCCCGAATGCGCTTGCGGCGGGGAAAGACCTTGAACGACTGCCGCAGCAGACCGGCATCGGGAACGGCTTCAACCGCGATATACACCAGGGCCCCCAACCAACCGCCGATGAGAATGATCCACAACCAGAAGGTATCGGGCCGGCGCCGGATGAAGTGAACAATGGCGAACGCCTGCAGCAGGATGCCCCACCACGAAAACGCGAAAAAGAGTAGTGATCCCATGCGAATGCAGCAGTATAGTACGCGGGTCTGCGCGACTACATAAACCGCGGTAACCGCTTTGAAACGGGCTGCGGACTTCGCTCCACCGGACCGCCAGCGGCGGCTGTCCGCACGTACGCTGTGCTGCTAAAATCGCGATAGTGAAAACTCCCATCCGCCTTCTGGGTGTCGATATTGACGGCACTCTACTGAACCCTGAATTTCAAATCTCTCCAACTGATATGGCAGCCTTGCGCCGGGCCCACGCGTCAGGGGTGGAGGTGGTGGTGGTCACGGGTCGGCGTCACACTTTTGCCCTGCCGATTGTGCAGCAACTCGGCTTCGACTTGTGGGTGATCAGCTCAAACGGCGCGATCACGCGTTCGCTGAGCGGCGAAACTTTTCATCGCGACATGCTCCCCGCCCAAACCTGCCGCCGGCTCTGCGCCGGCATGCAGGAATTCCGCGGAAATACGGTCCTGACCTTCGATACCGAAGCCAAAGGCGCGATTGTGCTTGAGCACATGAACGAATTGAACGTCAGCATTCAGCGCTGGCTGGAAAAGAATCTGCAATACATCGACTTCGTTGTCCCTATCGAAAATGCGTTGACCAGCGATCCGGTGCAGGCCATGTTCTGCGGGCCGATCCCGCGCATGCAGCAGGCGTTGGCGGCCCTGGCAGCCAGTAACCTGGACAAAGACATTACTGTGCTTCGGACCGAGTACGCGGCCCGCGATCTTTCCATCGTGGACGTGCTCAATCAGGGATGTTCCAAAGGCCATGCGCTGGAGCGATGGGCTGGTTATCGCGGCATCCCCCGCAAAGAGGTCATGGCCATTGGTGACAACTACAATGACATAGAAATGCTTGCCTTCGCGGGAGTGCCGTTTATTATGGGGAATGCGGCCGAGGAGTTGCGCCGCGATGGCTGGATGGTGACTTTGCCGAATGATCAGAGCGGGGTCGCTGCCGCCATTGAACAAGTTCTGGGCGCGGATTCTTTGTAGCGCTCAGGACAGCCGCCGAAACGGCGACGCTACAAATTCAAGCCAGTGCAGGAACGGCAGTATGAACCTATCGAAAAAAATCGAGGCCCTGCTGACGGTACTGCTATTCGCTTTGCCTGCCCTGGGCACCGATCTGGCCATCCTGCACAACGGCTTTTCGATTCCCCATGAGCGGCGCGAAACCATGGGCTCGGTAACCCGTCTCTATCTGGGAGCCGACAAGGGCTATGTCGATATTGCGACTGCCCAGATCGAACGCTTCGAGCAGGACCAGGCGCCGCCAGTTGCGCCGGCGGTGGTGGCTAGACCAAGGGATCAGAAGTCCGCGCAGCTCAAACCGCAGAATCTGAAGCCGCAGGACTTGAACGAAGTAATCAATACCATCAGCGACCGGCATCATATCGATCCTGATTTCATCAGCAGCGTGATCCACGCCGAGAGTGGATTCAATCCGCGTGCCGTTTCTCCCAAGGGAGCGCAAGGGCTCATGCAACTGATGCCCGGGACCGCGTCGAAACTGGGAGTATCCAATGCCTTCGACCCGCGCGCCAACGTGGAGGGGGGCACACGTTATCTGACCGAGTTGCTGCAGCGTTATAACTTTGATGTGGTCAAGGCGCTGGCCGCTTACAACGCCGGACCGCTGCGAGTGCAACAGTATGGTGGCGTGCCGCCATACTATGAGACCCGCGCCTATGTGGCGCGAATCGTTCGCGACTACAATCGCAAGAAGATTGCGCAGCGCAAAGCGGTGGCGGCGAGCGCGAAAAATAGCAGCACGCAGAAGGGTCTGCCACAACCGGCAGTCGCCCGCCAGGCCGCTCTTCCTCCCGCGCTGGCATCCCATGCGTCGCGCTGAATCATCCAGATTCTAGACTCGGTATTCACTCCTGAGGGCTCGATGCGTTGACCCGCGCCTCGGCGTCATTTACCTTGGAGCGGTTGCTTTGGGTCATTCGCCTGGGTCAGTGCCGAGCTCGGCGCCGCGCCAGCCGTTGGGGTCCCTTCCCTTCAACATGGATAGAAAACGCATTCTCTTGTATACGCTGGCGTTCGCTGTGTTCGCGGTGCTGGTTTACATGCAATTCCGGACCTGGCGCAACTTCGATTGGGCAACCTTCTGGAGGGAAAGCGGGGACCTGGGCAAGCCCCCGCATATCTACCACCTCTTCCATGCCGTAGCCCTGATCTACGTGGCCTACGCCATGCGCGCCATCCGCTGGAAGATCTTTCTGCGCCCCGTACGTCCGCGGGCTTCATCCTGGAAGCTGGTCGCTCCTACCTTGATTGGCTTTACCGGCCTGGCGCTGCTGGGGCGTCCCGGAGAACTGATCCGGCCGTATTTGATTGCGCGCCGGGAGGATTTGACTTTTTCCTCCCAGCTGGCTGTCTGGGCAGTCGAGCGCATCTTTGATATTGGAGCTTTCACCATCTTGCTAGTAGTGGCCTCATTCTTCGCCATCGCGCCGAAACGACTTCCCTACAACGGTATCTTCCAGAAGGCTGGGCTCTCTTTTTTGGCTTTGTCGATCGGATTGACGGTTGGGGCCATCGTGATCAGCCGGGTCGGAGAGGCGCTAGCCAAATGGGTGGAGCGCAAATTTGCTCACGTGGCGGCCAATCTGGGTCATCGCGTGGCCATGCGAATTCGAGAGTTTCGCGGCGGTCTGCACACCATCCACGATGCCTGGTCGTTCGTGATGCTGGCAACGGTTTCGCTGGTCATGTGGGCGACCATCGCGGTTTCCTATAAAGAGGTGACCCACGCCTATCACGCCGATACCCTGGAGATTCCCCAGAGCCAGGTCCTTCTGCTGATGGGATCGAGCATGGTGGGTTCGGTGATTCAGCTGCCCGGCGTAGGAGGGGGCTCGCAACTCGCCACCATCGCGGCCCTGGAACACATTTTTGATGTGCCCAAAGAATTGGCAGCCAGTTGCGGGATCATGCTCTGGCTGGTGACGTTCGTGGCCGTAATCCCGGCAGGCCTGCTGCTCGCCCACCGCGAACGGCTTTCTTTGCGCAAACTCTCTAAAGAGAGTCACCAGAAAGAAGAGGAAGTGGAAGCGCCGGCTTCGCCTCCCGCTGGCTGAGCGTGCGCACGGGCTGGGTGCGCTTACCTAGCCAGGCCGGGCTGGTTTCTCCTGGCCGAACCCGAAACCCTCGGTGAGCTGCGACTCGCCCGCCCGGGTCCTGAGCGAAGTCGAAGGAGGGCGTCCGGGCCTACGTGGGTTGTGCCGGTACCTTCTGACCCCCTGTTACAATTGCAGACGAAGACTCCTGTCTGACATGAAGTGCCCTTTCTGTGGCTTTGAAAATGACAGAGTGGTGGACTCGCGCGAGAGCAAGGAAGCCGATTCCATCCGCCGCCGCCGCGAGTGTCTGAAATGCGGCAAGCGCTTTACCACCTACGAGCGGATCGACGAAATCCCCTACATGGTGGTCAAAAAGGACGGCCGCCGAGAAAAATTTGACCGCCAGAAAGTGCTCAACGGCCTGCTGCGGGCGTGCGAAAAGCGCCCCGTTCCCATCAGCCGGCTGGAGCAGATTGTCAACGAAGCTGAAGCCTTCGTCATCGAGTCGCCGGAACGCGAGCGCAAGACCAGCGAGGTGGGCGAGCTGATCATGAACCGGCTGCGCCGCTACGATAAAGTGGCCTACGTTCGTTTTGCCTCGGTCTATCTGGACTTCAAAGACGTGCAGGAGTTTATGGCTGAGCTGAAAGATTTGTTAAAGACCAAGGAAGCACCCGAGGTTCGCAGCAAAGGCGCGGTAAAGAGTTAGCTGGCTTATGTGGGGCGGGCGCCTTCGCCCGCTTTTGACTTTGATTCTTGCACCAGCCGCGGGCGAGGGCGCCCGCGCCACACCAGCACCTCGATATGGCTCACAAGGTCACACTGATTCCCGGCGACGGCATCGGCCCCGAAGTTATGCGGGCGACTGTCCGCATTCTTGAGGCGACCGGTGTGAAGTTTGATTGGGAAATTTTTCAGGTGGGGGCGGAGGCCTTCGCCAAGTACAACGAATACATTCCCAAGGAGCTGATCGACTCCATCGAACGGACGCGAGTCGGGCTGAAGGGGCCGGTGACCACGCCGGTGGGCGGGGGCTTTGCCAGTATCAACGTTGCCCTGCGCAAGAAGTTCGAGCTCTTCGCCAACTTCCGTCCCATTCAAAACCTGCCCCATATTCCCACCCGCTATCCCGGCGTCGATCTTATTATCGTCCGGGAAAATACCGAGAGCCTTTATTCCGGAATCGAGCACGAAGTGGTGCCCGGGGTGGTCGAGAGCCTCAAGATCATCACCGAAAAGGCCTCCACCCGCATCGCGCGCTTCGCCTTTGAATATTCCCGCAAGAACCAGCGCAAGAAGATTCACGCCATCCACAAAGCCAACATCATGAAGCTTTCGGATGGCCTATTTCTGCGCTGCTGCCGCGACGTGGCCAAGGAGTATCCCGAGATCACCTACGGCGAGCACATCGTGGACAACACCTGCATGCAGCTGGTGATGAATCCCTATCAATACGACGTGCTGGTGATGGAAAATCTCTACGGCGACATCATTTCCGACCTGTGTGCCGCCTTTGTGGGCGGGCTGGGTTTCGTGCCCAGCGCCAACCTGGGCGAAAGTTGCGCCATCTTCGAGGCGGTCCATGGCTCGGCGCCCGACATCGCCGGCAAGGATCTGGCCAATCCGACGGCGGTCATCCGTTCCGCCCAGTTGATGCTGCGCCACCTCGGTGAACACCACGCAGCCGACATGATTCACAATGGTCTGGAAAAGGTCTATCGCACCGAAGACAAACGGACTCGCGATGTCGGCGGCAAAGCCGGGACCTCGGACTTTGCGGACTCTATCATCCAGTTCATGGAAACCAGCAGCGACGTTCCCAGGCAGGCCGAATCTTCTCACGCCTAAATTTATGCAAAGGTATTTGGCCGCAAGCCGTCCTGCTCCTCGTTGCGGCCGTCGCCTTCGGCCTGCCTGCATATGCGCAGAACCTTAAAGTCACCCTGTTGGGAACGGGCGCTCCCCGTCCCCACGATGGAGCGCTTCGGCCCCAGCATCCTGGTGGAAGCGGGAAAAGAGAAGCTGCTGTTCGACTGCGGACGTGGCGCCACCCAGCGTCTCTTTCAACTCAAGGCTCCATTCGGCGACCTTACGGCTTTGTTTCTGACTCACCTGCACTCCGATCATATTGTCGGAATCTCTGATTTTTATTTGACCGGCTGGATCCTGGGCAGGAGCACGCCTCTGCGGGTCTGGGGACCGGCAGGCACTGCGGACATGATGTCGCACCTGGAGCAGGCCTATCAGTTCGACATCCACATGCGGCGCGATGTGGATGAGATGCTTCCCGCTCAGGGTGTGGTCGTTGTGGCCAAAGACATCGAGCAGGGCGCGGTTTATCAGAACAGCGATTTGAAGGTCACCGCCTTCACCGTCGACCACGCTCCGATCAAGCCCGCCTTCGGCTACCGGGTTGACTACGGCGGACACTCCGTGGTGCTCTCAGGCGATACCCGCTACAGCGAGAATCTGATCCACTTCGCTCAGGGCGCAGATGTACTGATTCACGAGGTGATCGACCCCGAAGCTTTTCGAGGAGGCAACGCGGTCTTCAACCCGGAGCTAACGAGGAAAGTAATCGCGCACCACACT
This sequence comes from Terriglobia bacterium, assembly GCA_963803605.1. GTDB lineage: Bacteria > Acidobacteriota > Terriglobia > Terriglobales > Acidobacteriaceae > JAIQFF01. Next base: position 127,958 of record CAWDNG010000007.1, on the reverse strand, counting down.
ACAGCCGAACCGGCAGGAACGATTTTCAGCCAGGTGAAACCCAAGCTGGCGGTCTATTCGCACATTGTGCCTCCAAATGCTCAAAACCTGCTGGCGCAGACGCGAAAAACTTATTCCGGGCCGCTGGAGGTGGGCGAAGACCTGATGAGCATTGAAATCGGGGACAAGATCGAGATCTATCGCACCTCGAAATAGCGCACCAGCCGCAACTCTTCGTTGACGCGGCCCACAGATTTTGAGTAACATCCTCCTTCTTCAAGGAACCCCGGGGGATGGCTAACCCAAGACGGCGGCTAGGAGTAGTTCTCTTTCAGCTCGGCGGCCCTGACACGCCGCAAGCGATCGAGCCCTTCCTTTTTAATCTTTTTTGCGACCCCGATATTATTGATTTCCCTTTTGCCCGCATCGGGCGCAAGCCGCTCGCCAGGCTGATTTCGACGACCCGCGCCAAGAAAGTTCAGCACCACTATGCGGCCATCGGCGGGGCCTCGCCCATACGGCGATTCACCGAGCAACAAGCCGACGCGCTGCAGGAGCGGCTCAGGGCCGATGGCATTGACGCCCACTGTTTCGTGGCTATGCGTTACTGGCATCCTTTCACGGCTGAGGCCGTCGAACAATTGCGCGCGGCAAGCTGCGACGAAATCGTGCTGCTGCCTCTTTATCCCCAGTACTCGAGCACAACGACCGGAAGCAGCCTCAACGAATGGCGCCGCCTCTTTAGCGATGACACGCCAATGCACACGATCGGTCCGTTCTACCGCCACCCTCTTTATCTCGATGCTCTGGTCGAAAAGATTGACGAAGCGCTGGCCCGCTTTCCTGAGTCGGGTTGCCCGGAGATCGTTTTCAGCGCCCACAGCGTGCCCGTGTCAGTCATCGAAAAGGGCGATCCCTATCAGCGTCAAATAGAAGAGACAGTCGAACTGGTGATGCAAAGCGGCAGATGGCGCCATCGCCACCGGCTCTGCTACCAGAGCAAGGTCGGCGCCAGCAGATGGTTGCAACCGTCGCTGCACCGCACCATCCGTGATCTCGCGGCAGAGCGAGTGCGTGAAGTCTGTGTGGTGCCCATCGCATTTGTTTCCGATCACGTGGAAACGCTGGGCGAGATCGACCATGAGATCCGGAAGGAAGCGGTAGAACTTCGGATCCAGCAGTTTGAGATGATGTCGGGTTTGAATGATTCGCCGGCGTTCATCGCAGCCTTGGCGGCATTGGTAGAGAGCGCGATTGCGCCGATCAGGTGCGCCATCACGATGAAGAGCGCCTGGTCGCAGCAGACTAGCGCTCAGAATTCTGGCGAGCTGCGCTCGCCCGCCCGGACGAGGACGTCCGGGCCTACGTGGATGGTTGGTTTGGGTGGAGCGTGGCGGCAATTAAGGAGTGAAGGAACGGATGGCAGACGAGACTAACAGTGGAATTATCGGGCATCTACCGCCCTTGCCTCGACCGGCACTCAACAACTCCGTGATCGGCATGGAGCAAGCCTATCGTCAGCGTAAGGGATTGCCTCTGCTGACCGAGGCCGACATCGAGGCGCTCCGGGCCGGCCAGCCTATGCCCTGGGAGGTTGGTGGCGCAGCTGCTTCGCCCACTCCGGCGAGCCCGCCTCCTCCGGCTGCGGCAGCATCCACGTCGGCGCCAACCGCACCTGCGGCTGCGACAGGAGCCATCAGCGAAGAAGTTGCCAAATGGGTAGCGGAAGGAAAGAAGTGGAGCAAGTCCACTATCGCCGCCGAGCAGGCCCGCCGCGGCCGCAAGGGATTACCGGCGCTGAATAATGCGGAAATGTCGGCTTTGCTGGGCGAACCGGTTGAAGCCAGCGCTCCTGCTGCGCCAGCCGCAGCTGCGACTCCAGCTGCAGCCCCGCCGGCGGCAAAAGCACCCAGCGGGCCTATCAGCGCGGAAGTTGCCAAGTGGGTGGCGGAAGGAAAAAAGTGGAGCAAGTCCACCATTGCCGCCGAGCAGGCGCGTCGCGGCCGCAAGAGCCTACCTGCCCTGACCGATGCGGAAGTCGCAGCCCTGCTGGGAGAACCTGCCGCCGCAGAAGCCCCGCCAGCAGCCGCGGTTGCCGTTGCGGCTCCTGTGGCCAGACCAGTTGCCGCGGCTCCACGCCCTGCCGCCGGCCCACCCTCAGCCGCTGCGACTGTCGCTCGTGGCGGCGAGTCCAATACCTACGTGGGCACACCCGCCGTGGGGACTTCGCGGGCGGCCGCGTCCGCCGGCGTGGCCTCGGTCGGGCCGGAAGACAACGATCTCAATCAATCGCGCCGGCGCTTTGCCTGGGCCGTATTCGCGGCCTTCATGACCGCATGGTTCATCGCTTTCTTCCGCTTCTTCCTGCCCCGCACGCTCTTCGAGCCGGCCACTTCATTCAAGATCGGGTATCCCGCCGACTTTGGTTTGGGCGTGGACACCAAGTTCCAACAGAAATTCCGCATTTGGGTGGACCGCACGCCGGACCGCATCTTCGTGATTTACGCGCGCTGCACTCATCTGGGCTGCACTCCCGACTGGAAACCGGCGGAGAACAAGTTCAAATGCCCGTGTCACGGCAGCGGGTACGACAGCGAAGGCATCAACTTCGAAGGACCGGCGCCGCGGCCCATGGACCGAGCCAAGGTGGAGATCGCCCCCGACGGTCAGATTCTGGTGGATGTTTCAAAACTTTATCAATGGCCCAAGGGACAGCCCAGTCATTTCAATGACCCAGGGGCGTTTCTGCCGACTTAGAAACCAGTCGAGCTTCGCTCGACTGGGCAGGTGAGGACACCTGCCCCTACGCAAGATTGGAAGAGGGTTCAATGCCTGAAGAGAACGGGAACGGGACGAACGGCAAGCAGGTTGGCTTGCTGGAAAAGGTCAAGGCTGGCATCAAGGAAGATGTCCAGTCGCTAAAGACCGACATGCCGGCGAAGGCCAAGGAGCAGATCGAGGGTCTCAAAGATCCCACCAAGACCCAGGTTTACACTTCGATCTTCCGCCACAAGCATGACGACACGCCGCGCAACCGGGCGCTGGGCGTACTGTCAAACGTGTTCCTGCACCTGCATCCGGCAAAGATCAATCGCGACGCGGTGCGCTACAGCTACACCTGGGGCATGGGCGGAATCACCTTCTACCTCTTTATCGTGCTCACGCTCACCGGCGTGATGCTGATGTTTTACTACCATCCCAGCAAGGTGCAGGCCTTCCGCGACGTGCTCTATCTCGAGCATGACGTGCCATTCGGCAAACTGCTGCGCAACATGCACCGCTGGGCGGCGCACTTGATGGTCATTGCAGTCTGGCTGCACATGTTCCGCGTCTTTCTTACCGGCTCGTATAAGAAACCGCGCGAATTTAACTGGAACATCGGCGTGCTGCTCCTGGTGTTCACTCTGCTGCTTTCGTTCACCGGATATCTGCTGCCGGACGATCAGCTGGGATTCTGGGCCGTCACGGTAGGGACCAATATGGCGCGGGCCACTCCGCTGCTGGGCCACGAGGGCCCGTTTGGTGCGGCCTTACACATGACGCCTTACAACGATGTGCGCTTCGGACTGCTGGGTGGTTCGATTGTCGATGCGAACGCGCTGCTGCGCTCCTACATCTGGCATTGCATCGGGATTCCGATTGTGGCTTCTGTACTGATGATTGTTCACTTCTGGCGGGTACGCAAAGACGGCGGAATTTCAGGACCGGCGCCGGTCATGCTGGCTTCGGAAGTAAAAGAACCGAAGAAGTAGCTCGTGTAGGGACGGGTCTCTGACCCGTCCGGGCCGAGCGCAGCTCGGCTAGATTTTTGGGCCGGCAAGACCTTGTCGAGCTTCGCTCGACTTGGACGGGTCAGAGACCCGTCCCCACACAGGCTCGGGAGTTCTTATGGATTGGCGGCAACTTTGGGAGATATGTTCGGCGCCGGACAACGTGCCCATCGTAGGGCTGATTCCTTTGCTCGTTTTCTACATTTATCTGGCGTGGAAACAGGCCAAGGCCAACGATGAACTGATCGGCCAGCTGGAAACCAATCCGGCAATGGCCAAGACCCATCATCGCAAGAGCTGGCCCTTCCGCCCCGGCTGGCAGAAAGAAATCCATGTCTGGCCCTTTCTGTTGCGCGTGGAATTTCTTGCCGCCATGATTGTCACCATCATTCTGATGGTGTGGTCGATCACGCTGAATGCGCCCCTGGAAGAGCCGGCGAATCCCAACCTGACCATGAATCCAGCGAAGGCCCCGTGGTACTTTCTGGGGTTGCAGGAGATGCTGGTGTACTTCGATCCCTGGATTGCGGGCGTGGTCATGCCTACCCTGATTATTATCGGTCTGATGGCGATTCCCTACATCGACACTAACCCTCTGGGCAGCGGTTACTACACCTGGAAGCAGCGTAAGTTTTCCATCGGCACATTTCTGTTCGGCTTCATCATTCTGTGGGTCTCGATGATCATTATTGGGACCTTCATCCGCGGCCCGGGATGGCAATGGTTCTGGCCGGGCCAGACCTGGGACCACAATCGGCTTATTTATGAAGTGAACCGCGATCTGCCGGATCTGTTTGGAATTACTTCCAACCTGGGCAAGGCGATTTTCGGCGGCATCGTGGTAGGAGGGTTTTACGCCATAGGCGGCTTCATCATGCACGCCCTGTTCCGGCGCTACAACCCGAAGGATTACAAACGCATGAGCCTGCTGCAGTATTCCATCATGATGTTTTTCGTCCTCAGCATGGTGGCTCTGCCGGCAAAAATGCTGCTGCGCCTGGCGTGGCATATCAAGTACGTGTGGATAACGCCGTGGTTTAACGTGTGAAGGGTCGTTGGCCGTTGGTCGTTGGTCCTTGGCCAAATCGACAAACCGTGAACTAAAAGAGACCAACGGCCAACGACCGACTTTGGAGGATCTAGGTGCCACCTGTCCCCGAGAAGGACCCGATTGTAGGCAAGTCTTACGCGGCGTATTACGTCATCGCCATGATGATCCTCATGGTGACGCTGTTCTGGGCCCTGTGGGACGAATCCTTCGGACAGCGTCCCTGGAAAGCTTTTCAGCACGAATGGAAAGACCGCTATACCGCCTTCCTGAACACGGCGCGGTCGAAGTCGTCACAGGCGGAAAAAGGAGTCGAGCAGGATTCGCAGTACCAGCAGCTGGAAAAGGCCTATAAGGACGCCTACGAGACCGCCAAACCCCGCCGTGACGAATTGCAAAAACAGATTTCCGACCTGAGCGCGAAAATTCTTGCCGTGCAGAACATCTTTACCGATCGCCGCGCCTACGTCAATGCGCTCACTTACGAGCTTGAGACCGAAACCAGCGCCTCCGGCAAGAAAAGCAAGCAGGAAGACATTGACGATTACAAGAAGAGGAAGGCAACGGTCGAGTTTCCCGACGGCCACAGGCAGCAATACAACTTCCAGGAACTGGAAGAGGCTTACAACTCGCTCAAGGCGGAGCGCACCAAGGTAAGCGCCGAACTGGGTGAAGTGCTGAAGCCGGTCACCGAGGCCAGCAACCAGGCCTCAGCCTACGTTACCGACCACATGGTGGACCTCACGCCCACACAGATTGACGGTTTGAAAAAGAAGGCTGCTGATTGGGACGCCCAGATTGTTCAGATCAACGTACCCGAAGCCAATATCGTGGACCGTTGCGAGTCCTGCCACATGAACGCACGGGAGCCGATCCGGGTCACGGCCGCGGTGATGACGCTCAAGGGCGAGAAGCGTCCGGATGAATACGCCCACGCCTTCACCAGCCATCCCGAGCCGGAACTGCTGAAGACGCATGATCCTGACAAGTTCGGTTGCTCCCCTTGCCATCAGGGCAATGGCCGGGCGACCACCAGCATGGAGAAGGCGCACGGCAACTACGAGCACTGGCTGTGGCCGCTGTTTCCCAAACAGAATGCGGAAGCAGGTTGCCAGACTTGCCACGCCGCCGATATGCACCTGGCAGTCGGGGATGTGGGCGCGCATATCTCCAACGGCAAATTCCTTTTCCGGCAGCGCGGCTGCATGGGCTGTCATCGCTACGAAGGTTACGACAAGGAACCGGAGGACCTGATCTCGATCGCACAGCAGATGAAGTTGTTTGACCAGCAGAAGATCGACAATTCGAAAACGTCGGCAGATCTGATGAAGCAGGCTGACGCAGCCTCGAGCAACGAAGAAGCCAACCGGTTGAACCAGCAGGCGGTGGCGCTGCGCGTTGCCAACAGCAAGATCGACGGCCGTATCCAGCAACTTGATTTTCAGACTCACAGCCTGATGCAGGACGTGAAAAAGATCGGGCCCAATCTGAAGGACGTCCGGCTCAAGCTGAACCGCAACTGGATTCCGGTCTGGTTGAAGAAGCCGACCGATTTCCGCCCGACCACCAAGATGCCGAACTTCCGCCTGACCAATCATCAGATCCAGACGATTTCCGCGTATCTGTGGCAATCGGGCTTCACCGACGCGCTGCCCAAGCAAAAGCCTGGCAACGCTGAGCACGGCAAGCAGCTGTTCGAGACCCGCGGATGCCTGGCCTGCCACTCCATCGGTGAAGGCGATCAGATGGAAGGTGGGACGTTTGCCGCCAACCTGAGCCGGGTGGGCGAAAAAGCCAACTACGATTACCTGGTGCGCTGGATACACAACGCCCGGGAGCGCACGCGTCCTTATTGTCCGTATGAGAAGAAGGACATCGGCCCCGAGGACTACGCCAAGAAAGGCCTGCCTTACCAGTTTGACTTGCAACACAGCCGATGCCCCAACGACGGCCACGAACTGCAAGTGCAGAACATGACCGTGATGCCCAGCCTTCGCCTGAGTGAAGAAGATGCGCAGGACATCGCCTCTTATTTGATGACGGAGAAAAAAGAGGAGCCTTCAGCGTATGCCCCGGCTCCCTACGTGGACGATCCTGAACTGAAGGAAGAAGGTAAAACGTGGATCCGGCACTATGGCTGTGCCGGCTGCCACGAAATCTCAGGGTTCGAGGATGAAGGCCGCATCGGCACCGAACTGACCTACGAAGGCAGCAAGCCGATCGAGCGTCTGGACTTTGCCCTCTTCACCAATGTGGCGGAACGCGGCGGCAAGAACGCCGAACCAATTACCGACCCCGAGGATCTGGCGCGTCTGCCCGAAGGCCCTGCCAAGGGGCCGTGGTATGACCACAAGGGATTCTTCGAGCATAAACTCGCCGAACCGAACGTGTACGACAAGGGCAAGGTCAAGTCGGAGACCGAAGCGCTCCGTATGCCCAACCTGCATCTCTCCAAGCTGGAGATTCAGGACCTCACCACCTTCCTGCTGGGCAGCGAAGAGAGTTCCCTGCCCGACAGGTATCAATACAAGCCCGGCGACGCCCGCAAGGATATTCAGGACGGCTGGTGGATTGTCCGCAAGTACAACTGCGTGGGCTGCCACCAGTTCACTCCCGATCAGAGCACGGTCCTGATGGGCATGAAGCGGTACCAGGATATACAGGAACAGTTGCCTCCGAAGCTGCTGACGGAGGGGGCGCGCGTCGATCCCGAGTGGCTGCGGAAATTCCTTTCCAATCCGGCGCTGAGCACAAGTGACACGAACCGGAACGGCGTGCGGCCGTACCTGCAGGTACGCATGCCCACGTTCTCCTTTTCGGACAACGAACTGCGCAAGCTGGTGCGCTTCTTCCAGGCGCTTTCGCAGCAGCCCATGCCTTACATTCCGGAACAGGTTCCGGTGCTGAGCACCAAGGAAACTGACATGGCGCGGACCTTGTTCTCGAGCACGGCTGCGCCCTGCCTGAAGTGCCATGCCACGGGCGATCCGCAGCATGACCGGATCGCAACCGCTCCCAACTTCCTGCTGGCGAAGGAACGGCTGAAGCCGGATTGGGCCGAGCGCTGGATCCTGGATCCCCAGGCCATCAGTCCAGGCACGGCCATGCCCTCGGGATTGTTCAAGCGGGAAAACAATCACTGGGTGTTCTCCGGTCCGACGCCCCCGTCATTCCAGGGATACGACAAAGACCACAGCAAACTTCTGGTGGACTACATATTCCAGCTCACACCGGAAGAACAGCGGCGGGTGGCGGCATCCATGGGACACAGCCAGGCTTCGGTGCAGCCGCGAGGCAAGCAGAAACAGGCGGCACTTCGCTCCGGTGCGGCAAGCAGCGGAGGTTCGCGGTAGAATGTTCTGTTTTGAAAGCCGTCGTTGGTTTTTGGTCGTTGGCCTCTAGGCAGGGGCATCGATTTGGCCAACGACCAAAGGCCAACGGCCAACGGCCAACGACGGTTCTAAGACTTACACCTGAGGAAAGGGCGACATGATGAATAAGAAACTATGGGCGGCAATATTCCTGCTTGGCCTGCTGAGTTTGCTGGTGGGCTGCAGTAAGAAAGAAAACACCAACGAGGAGCAAACCAGCTCGCCGAGTTCTGAAATGAAGCCGGCGGCCACCTCGACGCCGATCGATCCGGCTACGGCAGCCAGCGTGAGCGGCACTGTCACTTTCGGCGGGGCAGCTCCCAAGGCGGCAAAAATTGATATGAGCCAGGATGCGGCCTGCAAGGGCAACAACGTGGCCGAAACCATCGTGGTCAACGACGGCAAGCTGGCCAACGTCTTCGTTTACGTGAAAGACGGTTTGGGCGACCGCACCTTCGATGTTCCCAAAGATTCGGTCACCATTGATCAGAAGGGCTGTCGCTATCATCCGCACGTATTGGGCGTGATGACCGGGCAGAACATTGAGATTCGCAACGACGACGAAACCACTCACAACATCCATCCCACGCCGAAGGACAATCGCGAGTGGAACGAATCCCAGCCCCCGAAGGCAGCTGCGATCGAAAAGAATTTTGCCCGGGAAGAAATCATGCTGCCAGTAAAGTGCAACCAGCATCCCTGGATGAAAATGTACGTCAACGTCGTAAAGACGCCCTTCTACGCGGTCACCGGAGAAGATGGCAAGTATGAAATCAAAGGCTTGCCTCCGGGCGACTACACGCTGGCCTTTGTCCAGGAAAAGATGGGCGAGCAGGACCAGAAAGTCACTCTGGCCGCCAAAGACAGCAAAACCGTTGACCAGAGCTTCAAACAGTAAATTGCGTTGAAGTAGCGCCGGCATCTTGCCGGCTGTTGGAGGGCATCTTACCCTCCCACAGCCGGCGGACGCTCACCGGACAGCCGCCGGGACGGCGGCGTTACATGAACCGCCCAGGAGCCACTTCTGAAGACCGTTGCCATATCGTACAACCGGGCCCATCACCGCTTCGCCCTCTTGGTGGCGGTGGTGACTTTTTTTCTCATCATTGCCGGTGCGCTGGTGACCAGCAATGATGCCGGCCTCTCCGTTCCCGACTGGCCCACTTCGTTTGGTTCGCTGTACAAGATCCCGCATCTGGTGGGGGGCGTAAAGTTTGAGCATACCCACCGCATGATCGCCCAGTTCGTCGGATTTCTCAGCATCATCCTCGCGGTCTGGACATGGCGCGCCGATCCTCGCCGCTGGATGAAGTATCTGGGTATCACCGCGTTGGGCCTGGTCATTGCACAAGGAATCCTGGGAGGGATCACGGTGCTCTTCTACCTGCCGCCCGCGGTCTCATCGGCGCATGCGGCACTGGCGCAGACTTTTTTCTGCGTGGCCATCCTGATCGCTCTCTTCACCAGTCGAAGATGGGTGGAAGAAACTCCGCGAGTAGCAAATGACGAAGGCCGCCCCAGTCTCTTCACGCTGTGCCTGCTTTCGATCCTTGTGCTTTATGTCCAATTGATTCTGGGCGCGATGTTTCGCCATCACGGCCTGAGTTGGTGGCCGCATGTCCTGAACGCGGCAACAGTGGCTATCGTGCTGACCTGGACGTCGATTCGTGCCTTATCGCGATATACCGCCATTGACGGGGTGCGGCGGCCCGCCACCACTATGCTCGCGCTGTTGATCGCGCAACTGTGCCTGGGTTTCGTGGCCTTCCTTACCCGGGTGGCTTGGGGGCATGACGCGGTCCAGCCTGAATTTCCCATGGTAGTCTCAACCGTGGCGCACGTGGCAGTGGGAGCCTTGCTGCTGGCCACCACAGCCATCCTGACCGTGCAGGTGTGGCGGCTCGCCCCGGCAGCAATTGAAGACAGCATCCCCAGTGGCGAACGGAAGCAGGTGGCCGCATGAGTACGGCGACACAATCGTTGATCGTCCCGCGCAGCGGAGCTATGACCCTGGCGCGCGACTATGCCGAGCTGACCAAGCTCCGCGTGACCACCCTCATTATCATGACTGCGTGGTGCGGCTACTATTTCGGGGCGCTGAAGTCCGGCGTCTCTTCCCTTTCCTGGGGGCTGTTTCATACTCTGCTGGGGATCGGCCTGGTTTCGGGCGGGACGGCGGCTTTGAACGAAATGATGGAGTGGGAGACCGATGGCCGCATGCGGCGCACGGCGCAGCGTCCCATCCCCGCCGGACGCTTCAGCTTGCTTCATGCCGCGCTGGTGGGCACGCTGATGACGCTCGGCGGCGCCCTTTATCTGGGCCTGGCCCTGAATCCTTTGACTGCATGGCTCGCGCTGGGGACCTCAGCAGTCTATCTTGGCGTTTATACGCCGCTGAAAAAGATCAGCCCTGTTTGCACTTTCGTCGGGGCCTTCCCCGGAGCCATGCCCGGAGTGCTGGGCTGGACTGCAGCTCGCGGCCAAATGGAATGGGGTGCGCCGGTGATGTTTGCCATCGTCTTCTTCTGGCAGTTTCCTCACTTCTATTCGATTGCCTGGCTCTATCGTCAGGACTACGAGGATGGCGGAATCCGCATGCTGCCGGTGGTGGAACCGGACGGCAAATCCACCGGACGCCGGATCCTGCTTTACTCGCTGGCGCTCATTCCCATAAGCCTTTTGCCTGTTTTTCTGGGCATGTCCGGCAAGTTGTACTTCGCCAGCGCCCTGGTGCTGGGAATGGCGCTGTTCTATGTCGGCGGGCGGCTGGCTATGTCGAAACTGTCGACCGGCAATGCGCGCTCCAGGCAAAAGGCAAGGCAGCTCCTGCAGGCAACCGTCTTCTACCTGCCTCTGCTGTTCGCCTTGATGATGCTGAACACAAAGTAACCTCGGAGGCTTCCGCGAATCGAAGAGGACGCCCCCACCGAGCACAGTTCGACAGTTCCAGATAAAATACCCTGTGGTCTCCAAAGCCCCCGTTTACGCCGCGCTCGACTCCCAAAATAACGCTGCGAACGCCGGACCCGCTGTGATCTCGGTCCAGGACCTCGTCCACCGCTACGACGGCCGCACCGCCCTGGACGGCGTTTCTTTCGACGTCCTCCCTGCCGAACTGTTCGGCCTGCTGGGGCCCAACGGAAGCGGCAAGACCACCATGTTCCGCATCCTTTCGACCCTGATGGTGGCGGGAGGCGGACGCGTAGTGATCATGGGACTCGACGCTGCCAAGGAGCCCGCCCAGTTGCGACGGCAGATCGGCGTGGTATTCCAGGCTCAGAGCATCGACTTGAAATTGACTGCCGCCGAAAATCTCTGGCACCAGGGCCATCTTTACGGATTGCGCGGCGCGGCTCTGAAATCCCGCATTGCGGAGATGCTGGCCATCATCGGGCTATCCGATCGCGGCCGGGAAAAAGCCGAGACCTTCTCCGGCGGAATGCAGCGCCGGCTGGAGCTGGCGAAGGGACTGCTCCACCATCCCGCCGTACTGCTCCTCGACGAACCCACCACCGGCCTTGATCCCGGCGCGCGCCGTGACCTCTGGCAATATCTTCGGGTCCTGCGCGACGAAGAAAAAGTTACGGTGATTGTGACTACTCACCTGATGGAAGAGGCGGAGCGTTGCGACCGTCTGGCCATCCTCAATGAAGGAAAGCTCGTGGCGCTGGGAACTCCCAGTGCGCTGAAACGTGAAATCGGGGGAGATGTCATCCTGCTCGATGCCAGGGACGTGGAATCCATTGCGGAACGGATACGCACCCGGTTCAACCTGCAGGCGCAAGTGCTCGGAGGCCAGGTCCGCCTGGAGCGGGAAAATGGACACCGCTTCATTACCGACGTCGTCGAGGCCTTTCCGGGCGAGATTGAAGCCGTTTCCGTAAGCAAGCCGTCGCTGGAAGATGTTTTCATCCACCGCACCGGCCACAAATTCTGGACTGAAGATGCCGAGCGGCCGTCGTAACGCCGGCGTTACAGAGGGAGCCTATGATGCTGGTATTGTCAGTTATCTTTGGACTGGTCCCGCTGGCGGGAATTGGCTGGACCATCGAAAATGGAATGATCACCACGGTGGACGGGCTTTTCATGAGCATCATCATGCTGGCGCTTTCCGGCATACTGTTTCTAAACGTGTACCTGGAAGCGCGCAAGAGGTTTGCGCTTAAGAAAGCGCCTCCTGCGCGGAAATCGAGCTGACGTGGTCACCCAAACGGCAACCCTTCCTGCGAACGCCGCCCCCAGCACGGGAGTCATGCTGCCAGCCTTTACCTTGTGGTGGCGGGAACTGGTTCGCTTCTATCGCCAGCGCGCTCGCGTTGTGGGCGTGATCGCATCGCCGCTGCTGTTCTGGGTGGTCATTGGGTCCGGTTTTGGCAGTTCGTTTCGCTCGGGCGACGCCGCGGGACAGCAGCATTATCTGGACTACTTCTATCCCGGCGCGTTGATCATGATTGTGCTTTTCACTTCCATCTTCACCATGATGTCGGTGATCGAAGATCGTAAAGAGGGTTTCCTGCTGTCGGTGCTGGTGGCGCCGGTGCCGCGTTCGGCGATTGTGCTGGGCAAAGTGCTGGGCGGGACTACCCTCTCGGCGATTCAGGGCCTGATCTTTCTCGCTTTCGCTCCCCTGGTCGGAATACATCTTGGCTTGACGAGTTTTCTGCTGGTGGTGCTGACGGTCTTCCTGGTCTCTTTTGCCTTGACCGCGCTGGGCTTCACCATTGCATGGTCCATGGATTCCACACAGGCGTTCCATGCCATCATTAACCTGTTTCTTATCCCGCTGTGGCTGCTGTCTGGGGCGCTGTTTCCGCTGACGGGCGCATCCGGCTGGATTCGATTTCTCATCCGAATCAACCCTCTGACTTATGGGGTGGAGGCGCTGCGTGACCTGCTCTATCCGGGCAATCTTCCCGAGTTTCCCCTGGCTTCGTCACTGGCAACCCTGGTCCTGTTTTCCGCTCTCATGTTCGGCCTTTCCTTCATCATGGTGAACCGCCGCACCACCAAGCCCGCCGCTTGATGCAAGTCCCCGCACAATACGCCATCTATCCCGTGATTGACGCCGTGCTCAACGGCACCAGCGCGGTGCTGCTGCTAGTGGGCCGCAGTTACATCAAGCGGGGGCGCATGGCCGCACACCGCGCCGTAATGATCACCGCGCTGGTTTCCTCCGCTCTGTTTCTTACTTCCTACCTGTACTACCACGCGCACGTGGGCTCAGTGCATTTTCAGGGACAAGGCTGGTCGCGCCCGCTCTATTTCACCATTCTGATTTCACACACGATACTGGCGATCGCCATCGTGCCCCTGGTCATCATCACCCTGAGCCGCGCCTTGCGAGGGCGTTTCGACAAGCATCGCAAGATTGCCCGCTGGACTTTCCCGCTCTGGCTGTATGTGTCGGTGACTGGAGTGGTGATTTACGCGATGTTGTATCACCTGTTTGCCGCTTGATTTCGTTTGTCTGGCACTGAGGTCAGAGGCACCGGCGATAGTTCTTCAATTTTTCTCTGTGTCTCCGTGCCTCTGTGGTGAAATGCTTTCATGGCCCTGGTGAAACTTAAAATCGATGTCTCCGGCACGGTCGGCGATGAGGCCTGGCGCGGCCTGCGCCAGTTTGACGAAATCCAGAGCGCAGCGTTCGGCCCGCAATTCGGATCGAGCGGAGCTTGCAAGCATGCCGCCAATCAGCCGTATGCCAAGGGTGAATGGATTGGCGCGGAAATCACCCTGGAGACGCCCCTTCTGGCGCAATACGCCGTCTCGCATTATCTGGAGCAGGAACGCGTGCTGGATGCCGACGTGGTGGAAGGCGTGGTGGAATAGGACATCTCCATGGCCGGGCTTCCTCGCCATCTCCCTTCGCTTCTTCTGGTATAGTTTCCGTGGGTTCAAGCATGTCCGCCCTTCCCGAATCTCCTCCGGAAACGACGTCGCCAGGTGCAGAGTCCGCCCCACCCGCCAAGCCCCGGATGTCCACTCGCAACCGGCTGCTGTTTTTCGCCACCGGCTGGCTGATCGTGCTCATGCCCTTTCTGTTCTGGTGGAACACCTGGTTTGGGCGTCAGCTTTCGGACAAGCAGCTGGCGGAATATCTGCAGGACGACAGGAAGCCGCGTCACATCCAGCACGCCCTGGTGCAGATCGGGGAGCGAGTGACGCGTCACGACCCCAGCGTGACACGCTGGTACCCGAATCTGGTTCGCCTAGCGGCTTACCCGATCGAAGAAGTCCGTAACACCGACGCCTGGGTCATGGGCCAGGATGCCAGTAGCAAAGACGCAGCTGGCGCCGGATTCCACGCAGCGCTGTTGAAGATGCTGGATGACCCTTCCATCATGGTGCGGGGCAACGCGGCGCTGTCGCTGGTCCGTTGCGGTGACGCTAGCGGAAGACCACATATTGTGGCGCTACTGCAGCCCGCGAAGGTCACGGCACCGCAGTCCGGAAAGATCACGGACTCGAGCGCTGTGGGCACGACGATTCATCAGGGAGGGATCCTAGCCAAGCTCGAATCCGGAGGACAGACCGTGGAAGTTCGTTCGCCCATCAGCGGCCGGCTCCGCGAATTGTCCGTCAAGGCCGGGCAAACCATCGCAGCCGGCGACCCCATCGCAGTCCTCGATCCGGGAACGGACCAGGTGTGGGAAGCACTGCGCGCGCTTTACCTGATCGGACTGCCCGAAGACATTCCCACCATCCGGCCTTATGAACGGGAACTACCCGACGTCCCTGACCACATTCGCCAACAGGCCATGGCAACGGAACAAGCGATACACGAACGGGCGAAATAGCTCAGCCGTTCTTCCTCAAGTGATTTTGTAAGGTCGGATTCGAAAACTGGGTGGACTTTGACGGCCGCCTTGTTTCAGTTCTTCAGAATTTCAGGTGTCGGTTTTTAGTTTCCGGTTCCCAGTTAGAACGGCATCACTCCGACTTCTTTTTCTATTTCTGCCGTGTCCACCATCACGATTGCGTCCCAGGGACAGCCGTCGAGGAACGACCCATCCGGGCCTTTGCTGGTGCACTTGTTACAGCCGATGCAGAGAATGGGATCCACCTGGATACGGCCAAAGGGAGAATTGTCTTCATCCGGGACCCAGAACATGCAGTCTTCCACTGGACAATACTCCACGCAGGCCGGTGAACCGGCGCAGCCGGTGCAACACTCGGTGATGACCGCCAACTCTTTGGGCTTCTTTTTGCGTGGGGTAAGCAGACCCTTGGACCTGGGTTCGTGTTTGAACTCGTCGGGCACCATCCCGACGATTCCCCTGAGCGGTTCTTCCGGCATCGGCGACATTATAACCTAAGGAGCTGTTCATCCATCACAACCGCTCTGGCAGGATTCTGGTATAGTGGCGTTCCGGCCCCTCAAATTCCTTTTATTCTCAGGCTCCCCGGTTTAGTCTCCAAGCGAAGGGGCGGAAGGAGCAGCACTTATGGCAGGTAAAAGCGTCAATAAGGTCATTCTCATCGGCAATCTTGGCAAAGATCCCGAACTCCGGTCCACGCCCAGCGGTACACCAGTGGCGAAGTTCACGTTGGCCACCAACGATCGCTATAAGGACAAGGAAGGTCAGTGGCAGGACCGCACCGAGTGGCACAACATCACCGCCTGGGCACGGACAGCGGAAATTGCCGGCGAGTATCTCAAAAAAGGCTCGAAGGTGTACATCGAGGGCAGCTTGCGCACCCACTCCTGGGACGACAAGCAGACCGGGCAAAAGAAATACATGACTGAAATCAACGTGAACGACCTGGTTCTGCTGGGCGGTCGCGGCGAAGCCGGCGGTGGCGGAGATTTCGGAGGAAGCTCGCGCAGTGCGGCCTCGGGAGGAAACAACTTCGACCAGCGGACGCCGGAGGCGGAGCCGGCGACAGCATCAGGTCCCATTAGCGACGAAGATATCCCATTCTGAAGGCAGCTTTAACACGTCAGCTTGGGTGCCCCATCTTTGCGCGTTTTTTGCGCAAAGGTGGGAGCGGCTTCCGATGAACCTATGAATCGCCTCCTCATCGCGGGTCTACTCTGCCTGTGTCTTTTCCCCGTTCCTCCGGCCTTGGCCGAGCATCACCATCACCAACGGGACATGGAGGCCGAAGCAGGCCAGTTTGACTACTACCTCCTGTCGCTTTCCTGGGCGCCCAACTACTGCGCGGGTCATCCCAGTGATCATTCGAGTGAATGCAGAAGCGGCGGACACACAGCGTTTGTGTTGCACGGGCTCTGGCCGCAAGCCAACGGCGGGGCGCCACCCATGTCGTGTTCGACGGCCCCGCCGGTGGCGGCCTCTACAGTGGACCACATGCTCAACTTCATGCCAACCCGCGCACTAGTCCAGCATGAGTGGCAGAAGCATGGCACCTGCAGCGGCCTCTCGGCACAAGATTACTTCGCCAGAGTCGAGCAGGCTTTCAGGAATGTACACGTGCCTGAGCAATATCCGAAGCTGAACCACGAGGAACGCTTCAGTGTGACAGATCTGGAAAAAAGTTTTGCCGATGCGAACCACGCTCCGCCGCAGGCGTTTCGTGTTTCCTGTCACGCCGGAGAACTGGTCAGCCTGGAGGTCTGCGTGGACAAGAACCTCCAGTATCAGAATTGCACTCAGAGCGTGCGCGAATGTCCGGTAAATCAAGTGGACATGCGAGCGCCGCAATAGAAGGAGAAGCACTCATGCCGGAAGATCTTGCCAGCCAGGACTGCGTTCCCTGTCGCGGGGGTGTGCCTCCGATAAAGGGAGTGGAGTTGCAACGCATCCAGCAACAGGTGCCGCAGTGGATCGTGGTGAACGAACATCACATCACCCGCGCGTTTACATTCCCGGATTTCAAGCAGGCGCTCGACTTCGTGAAGCGGGTGGGAGAGATGGCGGAGGGTCAGGGACACCATCCCGACATCCTCCTGGCATGGGGCAAGGCGGAAATTACCCTGTGGACACACAAGATCGATGGCCTGACCCGTAGCGACTTCGTCATGGCTGCCAAAATCGACCAACTCTTCAAATAGGCCCAGGCGGGGCCGGATCATGCATCGGTCGCCGGAATGCGTGAATTCATCGCCCATGCCCATAGCAGCGCGGGCAAGAGCATGACAATTCCGGTCCCTGACGCTACTACTTGAGCTGAGACTCCGCGATCCAGGAATATTCCGCACACGTAAGCGCCAACGGCGATGGTCAGCATGGAGAAACCAAGATCGGCAGAGAAAACGCGGCCGCGGAAACGGTCTTCGGTGTTCAATTGCAGGATTGTGGTGGAAAAGACCCAGACGGTTGATCCTCCGCAGTGGGCAAGAACAATGAACGCGCACGCCACCCATATGTTCGGCGACCAGCCCAGGCCGAAATATCCTGCTCCGATTGTGAGATAGCCAAGCAAGATGCCAAGCTGCAGCCGTCGGCTGGACCGGCCCGCCCAGCGGGCGGAGAACAAGGGACCCATCACGGCGCCAATTCCACGGGCCCCCAGCAGCAGACTCATGCCCAGCATGGCGGTGCGTTGAGGATCGATGCCCCGCACCCGCACATGGAAATAACCGTTGCCCATCACGGTAAAGAGCACCCAGCTGGGGCCGATCATCAGCTCGCCGGCTTTGGCGCAGACTGCTGCCAGGAGGCGCCGGTCCTGACGTACGTAACGGATACCGTCGAATATGGGCGAAAGGTCAATTGCATCGCGCGTCCGCAACGGGGCCGCAGCCTGGGCATGGGGTTCCTCCAAGCGCATTCCACGAATCAGCATCGCCGACGCCAGGAACGAAAGCGCGTTGATCACGAAGACGGCATCGCGCCCCAGCAGCGCCGCCACGACTCCGCCCACCGATGCACCGACCAGCAGGTTCACCGACCACGTGGCTGACGAGAGCGTGTTGGCCACAAGCACATCTTCCCGGGCAGCGACATTAGGAATCACAGAAGTGCGGGCAGGCTCGAAAAATGCGGCCATCAGAGTCTCCAGCAGCAGGAGCGGGTAGACCAGCCACACGGTGGATCGGGAACGTACCAGCAGCATGGCGGAAACAATAACCATGCGCGCCATGTCGGCGGCGATCATGACCCGCTTCCGGCTGATGCGGTCGTTGATGATTCCCGCAGCCGGACCAATGAAAGTCTGGGGAAGGACCTGCAGCACCAGGGCCAACGCGACTGAGCTTGCTCGGCCGGTCAGTTGCAGCAACAGGCTGTAAATCGCCAGAGTATAAAACCAGTCGCCGATCTCACTGACGATCTGTGCCAGCCAGAGCCGGCGGAAGTTGCGGTTGTCGCGCACCAGTCGCAGGTACGAGGACAGTGAGATCGAGGTGGAGGCGCGCTCGGGTTGCAGGTCCATACCGGTCGTTGGCCTTTGGTCTTTGGTCGTTGGTCTTTGGTCCTCAGTTCTGATGCGCAGACGCAGAGCGGATCAGACCGGCTATCGACTATCGGCCAAGGGCCAACGACCAAGGGCCAATGGCCAGCCACCAACGACCAGCGACTATAATCTACCCATGCTTGATGAAACCGATTTTCGCAAGCGGGCAGACTCTGCCCTCGAATCCCTGAAAAAAGTGCTCATGCAGGCCGAGGAGTCGTCCGAGATCGAAGTGGAAGACCAGTCTGGCGCGTTGCATGTTTCGTTTGAGGACCGCAGCAAGTTCGTCATCTCTCCCAATGCTCCGGTGCGGCAAATCTGGATTTCCGCGCTGGCCACCAGCTTCAAGCTGGACTGGTCAGATCCGGAACAGGACTTTGTCTTGTCCAAAACCGGAGAGCGACTTAAAGCTCTGGTGTCGCGATTGATCAATCAGCAGTTGGGAGAGGACGTCGTCACGCTCGCCTAGGTTGATTGCCCGACAGTTTTTGTTTGAGATGGTCGGCGATCTGCCTGCCGTGAAACCTTCCGTTCTCGATGAAAATTTCGTTGGTTCTTGACCCAGCAACGATCACCCCTGCCACATAGATGCCGGGCACATTGCTCTCCAGGGTTTGCGGATCGCACACCGGACGGCACTGGTCGGTGGAGAGTTCGATCCCCATCGAACGCAGGAAATCGTAATCCGGATGGTAGCCCGTCATGGCGAAAACAAAATCGTTCTTCAATCGCACCGAGCCTTCCGGGGTGTCGAGATCGACGTAGTCGGCCCCAATTTCCACCACCGTGCTGCCGAAGTACGCGGCAATCTCGCTGTTCTTGATGCGGTTTTCGATGTCGGGCAGAATCCAGTACTTGACATGGCTGTGTAGTTTAGGACCGCGATGGACGAGGGTCACGCGGGCACCGTGCCGCCAGAGATCGAGGGCGGAGATGGCGGCAGAGTTCTTGCCTCCGATCACTACAACGTCCATATCGAAATACGGATGGGGCTCGCGATAGTAATGAAAAACCTTGGACAGATCTTCACCGGGAATATTCAAAGTGTTCGACAGATCGTAGTAGCCGGTTGAGACAATCAGTTTGCGGGTACGGTAGTCATAAATGCGGCCCAAGCTATCAGTGGCCGTGATGTGAAAATCGCCGTCGCTGCCGGTCACGGTTTTCACCCACTGATATTGCCTGACGTCGAGATGGTAGTGCTCGGTCACCTTGCGGTAGTATTCGAGCGCTTCCTCGCGGGTGGGCTTCTGCCGGGCGGTGCTGAAGGGAATATCGCCGATTTCCAGCAACTCCGGCGTGGTGAAAAAAGACATGTTCGCGGGATAGTGATAGATGGAATTGACCACGCATCCTTTGTCGATGGCCATGACCTTGAAGCCGGCGCGCTGGGCTTCGATCGCGCAAGCCAGTCCGGTGGGCCCGGCGCCGATCACGATCACATCGGCACTGGTGTCGGGCTCGCTTTTCATCTGCGGACGCGGAAGGGTGTCGGGAATCTGCTGGGTCGCGCCGGAGCTCTGTTTTGTCGCCAAATCGTTTCGTCTCTGCCGAAGTAAAATACGAAGTGGCCGGGCGTGGTCAATCCGCTGGCCTGGAAGGTAAAGATTCTAGCACGCGGCGCAGACAGGGCCTTTCCGCCCATTCTTGGGTGAACTCTCCGGCCGTATTCATCATCGAGCGGTAGGCTGGAGGGGATCGAGCCCTTTTGCAACCTTCGCGGTCAAAATCTTTAACCATGCAGACCGCAAGGGCTTCGTGGCCCGCGAAACCATCCTCGTTCCCGCGCTATAATTCTCAGTTGCTTCAATCCTCAGGAACCCAACATGGCAGCTCCCGCGCAACCTAAGACGCGTATTGAATCTGACAGCATGGGGCCAATCGAGGTCCCGGCCCACGTCTATTGGGGCGCGCAGACTCAGCGTTCCCTGCTCCATTTCGATATTGGCCGCGACACCATGCCGCCGGAATTGATTCGCGCTTTTGGCATCCTGAAAAAGGCATGCGCGCTGGTAAACCAGGACCTGGGCAAGATTCCTGCCGACAAGACCAAGCTCATCGTGCAGGCGGCCGATGAAGTGATCGCCGGCAAACTCAACGACCAGTTCCCGCTTCGTATCTGGCAGACCGGCAGCGGCACCCAGACCAACATGAACGTCAACGAGGTCATCGCCAACCGCGCCATCGAACTAGCGGGAGGTGAACTGGGATCGAAGAAGCCGATTCATCCCAATGACGACGTCAACATGTCGCAGTCGTCCAACGATACCTTCCCCACCGCCATGCACATCGCGGCGGCGGAACGGACGAAAAATGCCCTGATTCCTGCAATCCAGACAGTGCACGATGCGATTGCGGCCAAGGCGAAAGAATTTGACCACGTGGTCAAGATCGGCCGCACCCACCTGCAGGATGCCGTTCCTCTTACTTTCGGACAGGAGTTCGGCGGCTGGGCCAGCCTGCTGGAGCGGGACATCAAGCGCCTGCAGCAGGCGCTCGACGAACTTTACGATCTCGCCATCGGCGGGACCGCTGTGGGCACGGGCTTGAACGCGCATCCGGAATTTGCGGAGCGCGCGGCCAAAAAGATAGCTGAACTTACCGGGCTTCCCTTCCGCTCCCACCCCAACAAGTTCGCCGCACTATCGGCTCATGACGAGCTCGTCTTTGCCCAGGGCGCGCTGGAGACCCTGGCTGCTTCACTGATGAAGATTTCCAACGACATCCGCTGGCTGGCTTCGGGACCGCGTTCTGGACTGGGCGAGCTGACCATCCCGGAGAATGAGCCCGGCTCTTCGATCATGCCCGGCAAGGTGAACCCCACGCAGTGCGAGGCCATGACCATGGTCTGCGTGCAGGTCCATGGCGCTACCGCCGCGGTCGGCTTTGCCGGCTCGCAAGGCAATTTTCAGCTGAATGTTTACAAGCCGGTGATCATTTACAACTTTCTGCATTCCGTCACGTTGATCGCCGACGCCTGCCACGGATATGTCGAGTACATGATCAAGGGCATCGAGGTGGATCGCGCCAAAGTGGACGCGAACCTGAAGAACTCGCTAATGCTGGTGACTGCGCTAACGCCGAGGATCGGGTATGACAAAGCAGCCAAGATTGCGCACACCGCCCATGTGGAACACAGCAGCCTGCGCGAAGCGGCATTGAAGTTGGGGTATCTCACCGGCGAGGAATTCGATCAGTGGATGAAGCCGGAGAGGATGACGCGGCCGTAGGCCATTACGACTCAGCCAGGCCCAGCAGGGCCCCAAGACGCTGCAGCACTGCCTCCGTCACTTCGGCCGGCGCACTGTCGGTGTATTTTGCGTTGCGCGCCCGCCAGTCAACGTTTTTGACCGCGTCGGCGAGTACAACTCCCGTGGTCTTGATCTGGCCCGGGAGGGGGACTTCGAAAGGGTAGCCTTTCTCCCGATTGGTAATTGGAACTACAACGGCCAGTCCGGTCTTTGCATTGTAGATTCGGGGAGAGAGCACGAGTGCGGGGCGCCAACCACCTTGCTCGGTTCGCGGGTCCAAATCTATTTTGACGATGTCCCCGGCATCGGGAACGTAGGCGGCCACTACCAGACTTCCTTGCCCACTGGCTCGGACCAGCCCTGTTCCGGATAACGATTTTTTCGCGTGATGCCTGCGACCAGGGACTCCAGCGTCAGCTTCGGGCGCAGCGCTTTAATTGTGATCCGTCCTTCCCGAACCTGAATTTCGAGTTCCTCACCTTCCTGCAGGCCAGCCTGCTTGATCACGGTCTTGGGAATGCGAACCGCCTGACTGTTACCCCACTTGACGAGTTGGGACCGAATGGCTGGCATCGGATCGAGCGTTCCTTTCTAAGGTATATACTTGCGTATATACATATCAAAGGGTTTGTTCGCCTGCATTCTCAATCAGTTGGCCACCAGCGGAACGAGGGGCCCGTTCCTTGCCCTGCTTCGTGGTGGTGATCGCCACTACGCTCACCAGGACCAGCAGCGTCCCCAGAAGGGTCCGCGGCCCCACCGCCTCACCGCCCAGAAAATATCCCAGGGCAACCGCGACCACGGGATTCACGTAAGCATAGGTGCCGACCTTGGTCGGTGATTCCCAGTGCAGCAGCCAGACATAAGCGGTGAAGCCTACGATCGAACCCGCAATAATTAGATAAACCAATGCAAACCAAGCGCTCGAAGACACGGCCTGAGCCCGAAAGCCTTTGAACTCACCCGAAATCGCGGTGAGCACGAATAGCTGCGCCCCTCCGGTGAGCATCTGGGTAGCCGCGCTCATCGGCTTC
Source organism: Terriglobia bacterium (assembly GCA_963803605.1). Taxonomy (GTDB): domain Bacteria; phylum Acidobacteriota; class Terriglobia; order Terriglobales; family Acidobacteriaceae; genus JAIQFF01. The sequence goes on along the minus strand of CAWDNG010000007.1, from coordinate 105,146 downwards.
GATGCCGGAAGGGGAAGTCGGCGCGTAAAGATTGTTGCCACCGACCACGTCACCGCCGCGATGAGCAACGCTACGGCCCCCGGGCGATTGACTGGTACTTCCCCCAACGAAAACGAATGGTTCATCAGCACCGCTACGCCGCACAGGCCCACCATCAGTGCCAGCGCCAGACGCGCCGTGAGCCGTTGCGTCCTGAAAAACGCAATTTCCATCAAGGTGATAAATACCGGGATTGTGGCCAGCACCACAGCTGCGATCCCGGAAGGCACACGCTGCTCGGCCCAGAACAAACATCCATAATCGAGCACGAAGATGAGCCCACCCAGCGCCGTGGCGGCCATCCACTCCTGCCGGCTGGGCGCTGGTATCCCCCGGAACCGCAGCCACGCATACATGACCAGTCCCGCCGTGAAAAAGCGCATGGCCGCAAGCAGGAAGGGTGGCACTTCATGAACACCGACGCGGATGGCCAGAAACGTCGATCCCCAGACAAAGTAGATCATGGAGAAGGCGAGCAGGATTTTCCAGGAAGCTGGCCGGCGGTCAGTTTCCATCTGGATCTCCTCTAGTCCTGCCGCGGTTCGTCCCATGGTCTTTCATAGATGTTCCCTAGTGACTTCAGGAACCACACTTGTCGTATGAAAGATTCTTATTCACGGGAGAATTCTTGCTCATGCCTTGCTACAACCTGCTCTTGGCAAAGGACAATCCACTTAGATTCGCCACTTGCTCGGGATCAACATCTTTGCCCACTATTAAAACGTGAAAGCTTTCCCCCATGCCTGCCGGCGTCACCAGATGTTTGAGTTGCAAGGCGACTTTGGCGCGCTCCTGGGGCAGCCGGCATTCCTCGAAGGCATCCGCAAATTGATTCGCCTCCCCGATTCCCATCAGAAATTGCGACTGGGTCAGAAGCGGTTGCACTTGCAACCCGTTTTCTTCCGCTGCAGCAGAGAGAGCAGTAAAGTTCACGTGCGCCGTGAGGTCTTGCTCTCCCGGCGCCGCGTAGGGGTCAGGGGCTGCGGCGTGCTGCCGGTACGTCATCAGGGTTCCGCGATGACGGCCGGCAAGCTGTTCTGGGCGAGTGTAGCCATAGTCCACCACGATAATCATTCCCTTGCGCAGCGATGTCGCCAGGCTAGCCATATAACGATGTGCCAGCAGGGAGACCTCGATCCGTTCTCCCGGCTCGGGATGCACTCCGTAGCGGTCGAGAAACTTCAATTCTTCCGCGGAGGATGGAGTCCAGGCTTCGACGAAACGGCCACTTTCATTCGATACGTGAAGCGTGCCCTGGGCGCTGAGTATCTCTACTGGAAGAGCATCGAAGAATTCATTGGCGAACACGATGACCGGGACCTCGGGGGCAAGAGCCCGCTCGTCCATGGCATTGCTGGGCGGCGCGGCTGAAGTCGCGCCCTGCGCTGTCTTCTCCGTCGGGAAGTAGAAACTGTCCGCTGCGCCGTGGGCGGGTCGGGCTGAGACTGTGCCCCCTGACCCATCCGAGAACCATGGCCTGCGCACCTGCAGCCCCTCGTTGGCACCCTCCGAAACCGACGACGCCTTCCCGCTTTCGAGAAACCGGGTAAGCACGCCTCGAAGATGCTCTCGCAATTTGGGTGAGCGTTCCGCCAGTGAGTAATGCAGAGCGTGAAAGAACGATGAGAACTTCTTCTCTGACCAGGCAAGCACGTCCTGTGCAAACAATCCGCGCCCGGCGCCGAGTTCCAGAATTTCGATCTTGTCCGGTGATCCTATCGCCCGCCAAATTTCGTCAAACTCGCGCGCCAGAAGACGTCCGAACACCGCGTTCACGTCACTCGAAGTGTAAAAATCCCCGGCCTTACCAAATTGCTCGGCGTTCCGCGAATAGTAGCCCAGGTCGGGATGGTAGAGACACAGCTCCATGTAGCGCGAAAACGGGATGGGCCCGTGCTCGCCGATCTCCTGTTCGATGATCTGGCGCAGGTTCACAGGCCCTTTCGTTGCCGGTCCGCCCGGTCCTGGGGCGTACGGATAAACATTTCGACCATGTAATCGTGCAGACAGTCATAGAACTGCCGCTGGAATCCCCACTCGAACTGAGGATGATCGAGGTCCCGGGGATGAAGTTCGAAATAGTACGTGTGCACCGGGACCGGAGGGTCCTTGAACTGGATGATGACTTCCACGCCCTCGCCCTTGGCGCGGGCGGAGAAATCGAGTAAGGGGTGTTCGTAGAGTTTTAGTTGGGCCAGCACACGTTCAAGCCGCGGGTTTGGATCAGTCACCTAATGATTCTAACGGGAGCGGCGGCTCCGTGCGGGGTGGGCGCCCTCGCCCGCCATTTGCACAAGAGCTGTTTCTAGTTTCTGAGTTTTTGGTTTCTGGGTCCGAGGCCGACGTCCGGGTCTGAGCACTGTGGTCTGGTTTCCAGATCTCAGTTCTTGGTTCTCAGTTCTCAGTTTTACTCGTATCTTAGGGCTTCGATGGGATCGAGCCTGGCTGCTTTGATGGCGGGCAGCATACCACTGACGATCCCTACCAGACTCAGAATGCCGGAGGACCAAATGAGAGTGGCAGCGTCGATGGTCAGGTGAATATCGCCTTCGTCAGCGCCTTCCTGAAACGCGCTCCACAGGGTCAGGGAAGGGACGGACCAGGAGACCAGGTAGGCAAACGCCACGCCCAGCAACCCTCCCAGAGCTGTGATGACCATGGCTTCGGCGAGGAACTGGAAAAGGATGTGCCAGCGATGCGCGCCTAGGGCCTTTTCGACACCGATTTCCCGAGTGCGTTGGGTCACCGAAACCAGCATGATGTTCATCAGCCCCACCCCGCCGATCCCCAGCGTGAGCAGGCCGATGAAGCCGAGCATGATCTTGATTCCGGTGGTGATCACGCGCAGGTCGACCAGGTCAGAAAAAACATCAAACACGAAAACTGCCCGCTCGTCTTTGGGATCAAAGTTGTGATGGAATGCCATGGAGTTGCGCAGTGCCCTGACCACCTTGGCGTTGTCGCCTTCATATTCCATGACAATCGAGTTCAGGTAGTAGGTGTCTTTCAGGTCGCTCATGGCGCTGAAGGGCACGTAGATGTGCTGGTTCAGGTTGTCGTCGCTATTGTTGATGACATGCTTCAGGATGCCCACGATCTGGTAGGAAATACCGTCCACGCGGATGCTCTCGCCGATCGCGTTCTGGCCGGAAAAAAGCTTCCTTTTGGCGTCGGCTCCCACAAAAGCAACGCGGGCGTGGGTAAAGTCTTCGGCTTCGCCGAAGGGCGCTCCCTCGGCGAATTCCATGCGGCGCATGCGAGCGTAGTTGGCATACACGCCACTTACGCCGTAGCTGGCGCTGCGCGTGCCCCAGGCCACCGTGCTCTGCTTGAACACTTCGGGCGAGAGCCGCTTGAGCAGAGGCACTTCGTCCCGGATGTAATCGAGATCTTTGATGGTGAGGCGGACTTCGCTCCCTGCTTTTGTGCCTCCCGCCTGCAGCGAAGTACGCCCCGGAAACACAAACACCAGATTGGTCCCAAAGGAGCGAAAGGCCGACCATAGACCGCGCTCGAAGCCGGCGCCATAAGCCAGCAACAGCACCACGGTGGCGATCCCCCATGCCATGCCCAGCATGGTGAGGATACTGCGCCGCTTGTTATGGCGCAGGGCGCTATAGGCTTGGGTCCCCAGCTCGTGGATCACGGCTATTCCTGTCTCATGGCCTCAACCGGGGCCAGCAGCGCGGCTTTCCGGGCGGGATAAATTCCGGCCACGATGCCGGCGATGGCCAGCGACAAGATGGCCGCCACCGCCGACATGGGCACAATGCGCGGCGTGTCAAATCCCTGCGGCGCGGGCAACTGGGCCAGCAGAGTAACGAAGACAGTAGAAATCAGCAGTCCGATTCCTCCGCTGAAGACCGCCAGGAATGCACCCTCGATAAAGAACTGGGTCAGAATATTCTTATAAGTGGCGCCCAAGGCCTTGCGCAGGCCGATTTCCCGGGTGCGCTCGGCAACGGAGACCAGCATGATGTTGACGATGCCAATTGCGCCCAGCGCCAGGGTCACAAATCCCACCACCCCGAGGAAATAATCCATGGCGTCGAATATCTTGCCCACCCGCTGCGAGTTTTCAATCGTGTCCCAGTCTTCGAAGGCATCTTCCAGCTTGGGATCGAAGCCGTGGCGGCGCGCGATAATCTGGTGAATCTCCTCTTTGGATCGCAGGTGCTCAGCCTTGTTCAGCGGGCGGTAGTTGATGAAAGAGAGCGCGCCTTCCGAGTTCTGCTGCTTCAAGGGAAACAGGTTGCGCATGGTCTCAACCGGCACAAAGATGCGGGCGTTGGTTCCATTGTTGCCATCCTTACCCACCTTGGCCAGCACCCCGATCACATCAAAGCGGATGCCGTTCAGCAGCATGCTTGCGCCCACGGCGGGGCGTCCGGGGAAAACATTTTTCAGCAACTCCCACCCGACTACCGCCACCCGGCGGTGCTCCGCGTTGTCCTGGTCATTGAACCAGCGGCCGGTTCCGATCGGCACGGTGCGAATCTGGTCATATTCCGGGCTTACTCCAAATACCTGGCCATTGGTCGAACCGTAGTCGCTGACCGCACGGATGTCCTCGCGGTTAATTACAGGCGACAAGGCGCGCAAGGTACGGGCTTCTTTCCGGATGGCAACATAGTCGTCGTAGGTAAAGTGGTAGGTCTGGCCGGTTTGCAGGCTGCCCGCGACCGCCGGAATCCTTCCCGGAAAAATGAACATGATGTCCTGGCCCAGGGTAGCCAGGTTTCGCACCTGTCCGCTGCGAAAACCTTCCCCTAACCCCACCAGCAGCAGCAACGAGCCGACACCCCAGGCGATGCCGAACATGGTCAGGAACGAGCGTAGCTTGTGCGCCCAGAGGGTAGCCAGGGATTGGCGAACAATCTCGAAAAGCACGTTCATAAGGGTATCGCGTCTACCGCCGCCGGGGAAGGTTTGTTGAATGTCGGGCAGCGCGCGGCCCGGTACCGCTTGCAATGTCTATTACGGCGTCGCTGGCCGGCAGGTTCCCACTATTGCGCGCTTGTCTGTCTGTTCTTTTAGACCCTGCTGGAGAGGAAAGGATAGCTCCCATTTTTTGGGCACCCGCCGGAACCATTGGTGCTAACCAGGTTGGGGGGCGAAGCGTCTAAACGACCGTTCTGATTCGCCCGGCCCGATTTCGGTTTTCACAACAAAAACAACTCAGATTGGGGAGGTTCCGACCGTGCTCAAACTACTCTTGCGTGCTCTGTGCGTGGTGAATGTATTGCTGCTGCTCGGGTCATTCGGCCTGGCCCAGTCCTTTGTTCTGGATCTGCCGCGCCCCAGCCAGCATGCTGTTATCACCCAGCGCATTGGCATCACCGATGTCACCATCAACTATCACCGCCCCATGGTTAATAAGCGCAAAGTCTGGGGCGGTCTGGTGCCTTACGGCCAGGTATGGCGTGCCGGAGCCAACGAGAACACCACCATAATGTTTACCGATCCGGTGACCGTCGAGGGCAAACCTTTACCCCGTGGAACCTACGGACTGCACATGATTCCAGGGGAGAACGAGTGGACCGTTATCTTTTCCAAAAATTCAACTTCCTGGGGCAGCTTCACCTACAACCAAGCCGAGGACGCGCTCCGGGTTACGGTCAAGCCCCTGACCACGGAGTTTCACGAGGCAGTTACTTATGACTTCGACGACATAGGCCCGGATTCCACCGTGGTCACGCTGCGCTGGGAGAAAGTGGCAGTTCCGTTCAAGGTCGGGGTCAACACCCACGAGATAGTAGAACAGAACCTGCACAACCAGCTGCGCGGGCTGGCCCAATACAGCTGGCAGGGATGGGACGACGCGGCCAATTACCTCCTGCAGGAAAAGATCGATCTGGACGAGGCCCTGACCTATTCCGACAAATCGATTCAGAATGAAGCGCGCTATGACAATTTCATGACCAAGTCGCAAGTCCTTGATGCCCTGGGCCGGAAAGCAGAGGCCACGACGGCGCGTGACAAGGCTCTCACCATGGCCAACGCCATCCAGCTTCACAGCTATGCCCGCCAGATGCAAATTGACGGCAAGCAAACCGAGGCGTTTGCCATCTACCGCGACAACGCCAAGAAGAACCCTGACCAGTGGATTGTGCACGTCGGGCTTTCCCGCATGTATTCCGCACAAGGCGACTTTGCCAACGCGGCGAAAGAAATGAACGCTGCCGTGGCCGGCGCACCGGACGGCCAAAAGCAACCGTTACAAGCCTTCGCCAAGCGTCTGGAAGCCAATGAGGACATCAACAAGTAGGGTTCTGTTCTTGTGTGGGTCGGACACTCCTGTCCGACGCTTTTGAATTTGGTGTTGGTTTGTGACCTGGTCTGGGTGATTGAGTCAAGTATCTGGAGGCCAAGTCACAACCGACTTCAAAGGCGTCGGACAGGAGTGTCCGACCCACACGGCCTTTTGTCCTCGATTACTACAACGTCCCGGCCCATGCGCCTCCCCACCTCGACCGCGCTGGCAATGGTGACATCATCGGTTTCCTGGCCACGAATAATCTCCAGCCTTCTCTCGCACTCCACCGGTTCTGCAAAGTGCATGCCCACACAATTCCGGGCGCGATAAGTAACGCTGGAAATCTCTGTAATGCTGAGCGTGGAGGTGTGGGAAGCCAGGATGGTGCCGGGACGGCAGATTTTGTCGAGCAGGGTGAATATCTCGATCTTCGATTCCAGCTCTTCCGGACCCGCTTCGATGATCAGGCCGGCTTGGCGGGCAGCGTCTTCAACGCTGCCGGCAAATTCCAGGCGGCCGAATGCGGCACGGGCGGCGTCGGCCGAAACCCCTCCCGACTCCATAGCCCGGTCAAGTTGACTACGAATTTCGCTCTCAGCCCGGCGCAGGGCGTTGGGCAACAGATCTTCCAAGATCGTTCTGTAGCCGCCCCGGGCCGCCACTTGCGCGATGCCTCGGCCCACCCGGCCAGCGCCGATGACGGCGATGGTCTGGACCTCGGCCACTACTGCCCCTTTTCCAGTTGTCCCAGAACAGAATTGAGGTTGGTGCTGGCGGAACGAATATTTTCGGCGAGACGCTTGCGTTCGTCCGCATCCATCAGAGGTATGGAAGCGCTGATGCGGCGGAGCGTGGTGTTGATGTCGTCGACGTAGTTGATGAGACGGATGAGTTCTCCGGTAGCTGCCATAGTTAAACCTGCTCCTGTTGCCCAGTTGTCCCGCCAAATGTGGGCGCGAGCGTCCCGCTCGTGCCGGGCTTGTGGGCGATGTCTCCATTCTCAATGCTGAGAACAGATTAGTAAAGGCACGAGAGGCACGTGTGCCCTTCTTCAGGCAACAAACAACCGGGTGCCCCGTCCTCGTCTCTCCAGGTTCTGGAGATACAGGGCGGAGAAAGCGCTGAACCCCTTCCAACCCCACGTTTTGTGCCACCCTGAACGTCATCACTTTGGTAATGCTTCTTATCGATGTTATTTATGGGCCGTTCCGGGTCCCGGGGGAATCTAATGTGCATATGAGTGAGAAACCTTTAAAGCGTTACCTTTTTGCCAGCGACTTTGACCAGACCCTTACTTTCGATGATTCCGGCTACGTGTTGAGTGAACTGGTGGGCATACCGACCGCGGAATTTGAACGTAAGGCGCAGGGCATGGCCAAGCTGAACCTGGTGCAGCAGGGGGCGGAGCTGTCCTATCTGTTGCTGCATGATCCCGAGTTCCGCAAGAAAGTGCGCAAACAGCATCTCTACGAAGTCGGCAAGAACATCCGTCTGAAGGAAAATATCGAATTGCTTTACCAGGTGCTCAAGAACGGTGTGGACGGCTATCACTTCGACTTCTATGTGATTTCCGCGTCGCCGGTGGAAGTGATCCAGTCGGCACTGGAGGGGATCGTTCCGCGGGACCACATTTACGGCACCGAATTTGTTTACAACGCCTCCGGCGAGATCGAGAGCCTGGTACGGGCCACCGCCGGCTATGGAAAGGTGGCGGCCCTCGACCAGCTGCAGGCGCAGTTGCAGATCGGACCGGACCATATCATTTACACCGGCGACGGCAGTTCCGATATCAACGTCATGCTGCACGTCAAGATGCGCGACGGGTTCACGATCGCGGTCTCTGAAGCCAAGCACATCTCTCAGGTCGCCCGACGTACCGTGCTCAGCACCAATGCCCTCGCGGTCCTGGGACCCATCCTGGAAGAGACGGTGGGCTGGGAACGGGCACAAATCCGCCAGTTTTTCGAGTCCTATGGGATGTTGATCCAGGAGTGGGACAGCGTGCGCACCGACTGGCTGACCCTGCGACCTGCGGTCAAGGAAGCGACTCCTCAGGTGGCCACGGCCAGCGCCTGAATCCGTTGCTCTATTACAGACATGAATTTTAACTGCACCAGCTAAGGTGACCAGCGTCACCCGACGCGGGGCGCTTGTGCTTGCGCTGTTATCGCGCCACGCGGACAATAGATAAACATGCTTCGTGACAAGAACCTTATTCCCCTCTCCCACCAGCACCAGCACTGCCTGGCGCTGTGTGTGCGCCTGGATCGCGCCATTCAGTCCGGCGAGGTCGATCTGGAGGCATGGCAAGCCGAGATTCAGCAGATGTTCGAACAGGAGATCACCTTCCATTTTGCTGCCGAAGAGAGAGAGTTGTTTCCGGCGGCCGCGCGCTATGCGGAACTTCAGCCCCTCGTGCAGGAGCTGGTGACCGGACACATTCTGCTGCGCGATTTCTTTTCTCGCGCTGCTGCCCGCAAATTGCATTCAGCTGGATTACAAGCGCTGGTCGAAAAGCTGGCCTCCCACATTCGCAAGGAAGAACGCGAGCTGTTCGAGGGCATGCAGCGGCTGATGACGCCGGAAGAGCTTTCCGTTGTGGGCGCAGCGCTGCAGCAGTCGCTGGCGGAGGCATCCAAGGCCTGCATGATGCCCGGCGCGGCCACGCGCCTGCGGCCCAAACAGTAGCGCGCAAATATTGTCATCCTGAGCGGGAGCAGGCCGATTCGGAACGAATCGGTGTGCGGAGTCGGAGGACCCCTGACTTTCCCCGAGCGCGTTCCGGGAAGATGTGCAATCACCGCCCAGGCCAGCAATGACGCAGCACATCAAAGCTGACACAGCACACCAACAAGTAGGGGTCCTTCGACTCTGTGTTCGCTTTCGTGAATGAAAGCGAACCCTGCCCTCAGGATGACAATAGTAGCGGACGGCCTGAATCCGAGCTCAGCTTTCCTTCATCTAGCAGACATGAGTCAAGAAGGAGTTCCCTTTTCGGTTGCAAATTACTCCGAACCGTTGGCGCAGACCTCGAGTGGCAGCGGTCTTCCGAACGATGCGGCGTTCCTCGATGCCTACTCGCAGGCGGTGGTCGGCACTGCGGAGAGGCTCAGCCCATCGGTGGTAAAGATTGATGTCGTCCAGGCGGCGAAGGGCCGCTCCGGCGAGCCGCGCGAGCGGCAGGGCGGTGGCTCGGGTTTCGTGTTCACTCCCGACGGCCTGATTCTCACCAACAGCCACGTGGTCCACGAAGCCACGCGCATTCAAGTCTCCTTCGCCGATGGGCGCCGCTTCCCGGCCAGCACCATCGGTGACGATCCCGCCACCGACCTGGCCGTTGTGCGCGTGGAAATCCCTAATAACGACGCACCCGGCCTGGTGGTGGCTCCGCTGGGCGATTCCCAGAAACTGAGAGTGGGACAAATGGCAATTGCCATTGGAAATCCCTACGGCTTCCAGTACACGGTGACGGCGGGCGTGGTAAGCGCGCTGGGACGATCGCTGCGTTCGTATTCCGGAAGGATGATCGACGACGTAATTCAGACCGACGCGTCGCTCAACCCGGGCAACTCCGGAGGGCCGCTGGTGACCTCCGATGGCCAGGTCGTCGGGGTTAACACCGCCACCATCATGGGCGCGCAGGGGCTTTGCTTCGCCATCGGAATCAACACCGCGAAGTTCGTGGCTGGACGACTGCTGCAGGAAGGCCGGATTCGTCGCAGCTATATCGGAGTCGAGGCCCAGACCACGCCTCTGCATCGCCGCCTGGTGCGTTTTTACAACCTGCCGCGGGAGACCGGTGTGGTGGTGATTTCGGTCACGGCCGGCAGTCCCGGACAGAAAGCAGGAGTGCGCGAAGCCGACGTGATTGTTGCTCTCGACGGCAAGCCAGTGGCCGGTGTAGATGATTTGCATCGCCTACTGACCGATGCGCGGGTAGGCGTCAGCAGTGTGTTGACTGTGCTGCGCTGGACGGAACGGCTGGAGCTGAAAGTCGTCCCCGAAGAGGCAAAGTAAGCCCTGTCCAGTGTGGCGCGGGCGCCCTCGCCCGCGTGAAGGCATGCAAAGGCGACAAACCACGTGGGGACAGCCACCCCCCCGTCTGTCCGGCCGAGAGCAGCTCGGCAAGGTTTTCGCTAGGGATCACGACAATCATCCGAAAAACCCGCCGAGCTTTGCTCGGCCCGGACGGGTCCCTTCGACTTCGCTCATCAGGGCAGGCTCCGACCCGTCCCCACACAGGCGCCTAAATTGACGCCATCTGGTACAGATATTCCACGTGCGAGAGCACGGCGCCATCGATTCCCTGCACGTTTGGGTTGGTCGACTCGATCACGAAATACTCGTCGGGAGCGTGCGCGCCGCTGCCGTGCCCCATTCCGAAATGACCGGCGGCCAGGTGCAGCGGATCGCCCGTGAAAACATATCCCGGCCATGATCCGGCGCTGCGCGGAAGGACTATGGGATCGATTCCCTTTTCGCGATAGACCGCCACCTGGGCGCGAATTAGCAGCGCGTCAGCCGAAGTGCTGTTCGGGTCATAGCCCCCCGTCATGTTCACTTCGATGTCGCCGAAACCACATTTAGCCAAGTGTGCCTTGAGTGCCGCCAGCGCTTCGTCGGCCTTCATGTCCGGCACCAGGCGCAAATCGAGCTTAGCAATCGCACGATGCGGAAGAATGGTCTTGCCGCCCGGCCCGATATAGCCGCCCACCAGGCCTTCGATATTCACCGTGGGCCGTGATTGCAGCAGTTCGAGCGCCTCCACGTAGCTCACGTCATGTATCCAGTGCGCCACGCTGTACTGCTTTTTGGCCACATTCTCATCCAGGCGGCCAGCCGCCACTGCGATCATCTTCTTTTCCGCAGCAGATAGCGGGCGCGCCTTGTCGGCAAAGCCCTCAATGGCCGGCGTATTGCCATCGGGCGAGACCAGCGTCGAAAGCGCCTCCACCAGATGCCACGCCGGGCTGTCAATCATGGCTTTCAAGCTGGAGTGAACATCTTTTCGCGGACCTCGTCCCCATTTTTCACCGCTCGAAACCAGTTCGACTTCAATCACGCCCTTGGCCCCAAGCGTCATTGTGACTTTGCCATCCAGGTCCTGCTCAGCGGCAGGGATGTAAACGCCCCGGCATTTACGCAGCGCAGCTTGCACTTCAGGCCGGCGCACGATCTGCGGAAAGTGCGGCGACCCGATTTCTTCTTCGCCCTCGGCCACAAACACCAGATTGACGGGAGGCCTGCGCCCAGAACCACGGATAGCGTGCAGCGCGGCCAGGAAGGAGGCCTCCGGACCCTTCTGGTTGACCGCACCCCGCCCGACGACGCACTTGCCCAAGCCGGGCTTATCGATGATGGCCGCGTCGAAGGGCGGCGACGACCATTCGGATGGGTCGACCTGTTTGACGTCATACATGAAGTAGATTCCGAGGGTGTGCGGCGCGCCCGCATCGAGCGTAGCGAAGATACCCGGCTGGCCATCGGTGGAGACTTTCGTGGCCCCCTGGAAGCCGGCCTCGCTCAACATCCGCATGGCGAGATCGCAGCCTTCGTCCATGCCACGGTGCTCGGCGGCGATCGAAGGCTGGCGAATCCATTGCTGCAGACGTTGCACGGATTCGTCGTGGCGCTTTTCGATTTCCTTCTGAATAACGGCAAGATCGGGCTTGGAACTGGCTGCGAAAGAGTTGTGGGAGAGGGCAAAAGAGGCGGCGCCGGCAGCAGTGGCTTGTAGGAAAGTTCGTCGGTCCATGCGCGGGAGGATAATCGCAGCACTTCGTCTGTGTCCAGACCTGATATCTCGCGACGCTGATTGGTCTGTGTGGGTCGGACACTCTTGTCCGACGCCTTTGACTTTGACCTGACTACCAGGAAAAAGACTCCTCTCGGCGCCATTACCAATAAACGACCCTTCCAAAGAGAATCAAAGTCAACAGCGTCGGACAAGAGTGTCCGACCCACACTTATTGCAAGCACCGCCACCCTGTGTTAGCTTCTTGAAACAGCAGAGGTTAGCTTGCAAGCGACGATTCCTGCCGGGCTGGATCGCAAGGAAGCGGAAGTTTATAGACAGCTGCATCCGGAACGGCTCCCGAAACACATCGCCATCATCATGGACGGCAATGGACGCTGGGCCCGCCGCCGCCACTTGCCGCGCATGGCCGGACACCGCGCCGGGGTTGCATCCGTGCGTTCTACCGTGGAAACCGCAGCCCGCATCGGGATTCCGTGGCTGACCTTGTACGCTTTTTCGGAAGAGAACTGGAAGAAGCGTCCGCGCAGTGAAGTGGATTTCCTGATGGGCCTGCTGTGCCGTTATCTGAAGGCGGAAGTGCCCACCCTGAACAAGAACAACATTCGTCTGGAATACATTGGGCGGCAGCATGAGCTTCCGGCCTCGGTGCAGGAAAAGATGGCATGGGCGCGGGAGGCGACCGCCGGCAACACCGGCATGGTGCTGACCCTGGCTCTCAATTACAGCGCGCGCACCGAGCTGGTGGATGCTTTCCGCTCCATCGTGGACGCCGCAGCACGCAACGGCGGCCTGGAGCATGTGAATATCGATGAAGATGCGGTGTCGCAGAACCTGTACACCCGGCACTTGCCCGATCCCGATTTGGTTGTGCGCACTAGCGGCGAGATGCGCCTGAGCAACTTTCTGCTATGGCAGCTGGCTTATGCGGAAATCTATGTCACTCCGACCTTGTGGCCGGAGTTTCGCGGGATGCACCTGCTGGAGGGCATCGCGGAATATCAAAAACGCGAGCGGCGTTACGGCGGGCTGGCCGACCACGCACCCCATACCCACCGCTCTCTTCCCCACCCATCCAAGACGGGCCGGAGCTGACCCGGCTTGCAACTACTGAAACGAATTCTCACCGCGCTGGTCCTGATCCCGATCGTCCTGCTGCTGGTGCTGCGGGCCCCAGTGCCGGTGCTGGCGTTGATCACGGCGCTGGTTGCCCTGCTGGCGATCCAGGAATTACTGAAGATTTCGGAGGCCTACAAGATCAGCCCGTTGCACTGGCCGACTTACATTTTTGTTGGACTGTTCTTCCTCGTACTGGCGATGAATCCCGGGCGAGATACTCCCCTGCTCTCTACATCTGTCTTTGCCGGCAGCGCGGCCTTCGTGGCCGCGATTGCTCCATTCGTCTTTCTGGTGATTGGCATGAGGCGGGCCGATCTCGGCGGTGGATTTCCCGCAGCCATGACCTCGGCATTTGCGTTCGGATACATCGCGCTGCCGCTGGGGTGCCTGGTACAACTTCGGCAGCAGGCCTCGGGAGCGTTCCTTCTGCTGTATCTGCTTCTGCTGGTATGGGCGGGAGACATCTTTGCCTATTTTGTCGGGCGTTCGCTGGGACGGCATCTGATGTCGCCGCGTATCAGTCCTAAGAAGACCTGGGAGGGAGCACTGGCTTCGATGCTCGCCAGCGTAGGAGTGGGAATGTTGCTGTACAACTACGCCCTGCCGATCAGCACGGCGCTGCTGAATGCGCGTCTGATTGAAAGGAAGGATGGCTTGTTCGCCCTTGAAAAAGCGTCGCTGTGGCCGATCATCCTGCTCTCCGCGGCGATTAATATTGCTGCGCAACTGGGCGACCTGGTGGAATCGTTGATCAAGCGGGGTGCGGGCATCAAGGATTCCGGGACGCTGCTTCCGGGTCACGGCGGCATGCTTGACAGAATTGATGCGCTGCTCTTTGCCGCCCCACTGCTGTGGTACTATGCGGCTTGGCGCGTGATGCAGTAAGCCGCCCCCCTGGCTGCGCCCCCTCGAATTTGTACTCATGAAACGCATTGCCATCCTGGGATCTACGGGCTCGATTGGGCGCAGTACGCTCAGCGTGGTTGAGACTTATCCTGAGCGCTTCCAGGTGGTTGCCCTGGCCGCAGGGCGCAATGTGGAGTCGGCCTTCGAGCAGGCTCGCCGCTGGAAGCCCAAAATGATTTCGATGGCGACCGCCGTCGATGCAGAGATTCTGCGCTCTCGCCTGCATACTGCAGGGACAAAAAGTATTGAAGTCGTGCATGGCCCGGCTGGAACCGTGCGGGTGGCCACTCACCCGGACGTGGACTTTGTGGTCAGCGCAATTGTCGGCGTGGCTGGACTCAAAGCCACCTACGAAGCGGTGAGAGCGGGAAAGACCGTCGGGCTGGCCAACAAGGAATGCCTGGTGGCAGCGGGAGAGTTGATCACCGCTGAGGCGCGCCGCCAGGGCAAGCCTCTGCTGCCCATCGACAGCGAGCACAATGCTGTCCACCAGTGCCTGCGTGGCGGGCGGACGGAGGAGGTTGAGCGAATTTGGCTGACCGCCTCCGGAGGACCATTTCTTTACACACCGAAGTCGCAATTTTCTTCGATCTCGGTGGACCAGGCGCTGAATCATCCCACGTGGAAAATGGGGCAACGCATCACCATTGATTCCGCCACCTTGATGAACAAGGGATTTGAGGTGATCGAGGCTTGCCGTTTGTTCAACTTGCCGCCCAGCCGGGTGCAGGTGATGGTGCACCCACAATCCACAATTCACTCCATGGTCGAGTTTGTGGATGGCAGCATACTTGCTCAGTTTTCCGTAACCGATATGCGGTTGCCCATTCTGTACGCGTTGACTTATCCGGAGCGTATTCCCTCGGCTATGCGGTTCCCGGTCATGGACTTACGGCATCTCGAATTCCTGCCGCCGGATGTGGAAAAATTCCCTTGTCTGGGCCTGGCCTATGAAGCGGCGGAGGCCGGGGGTGGGAAAACAGTTGCACTCAACGCGGCCGACGAGATTGCAGTGGAGGCGTTTCTGCAGGGTCGCATTGCCTTCAACCACATTCCAGAAGTGATACGGCAAGTACTCACTGCAACGGAAGCAGGCAAACTAGAATCTATAGAGCAGGTCCTGGAAGCAGACTCAGGCGCTCGGGTGTTGGCGCGCCAAAGAGTCGAGCGGGTGGGGGGAAGGCCGGAGGGCTCACCGGTCTCCACCGCAATGCAAGCGGAGTAGAAACAATTTCATATATGTCTGGATTCTTAACCGCGGTGCTCTCTGTCGGTGTGATTTTAGGATTCATGATCCTGATTCACGAGTTCGGCCATTACGCCGTGGCCAAACTGCTGGGTGTTCGGGTGGAGCAATTTGCCATCGGCTTCGGCAAGCGCCTGTTCGGTTTCCGGAGAGGCGACACCGACTACCGCATCAACGTATTGCCGCTGGGCGGCTACGTCAAGATGAGCGGCGAAAACCCGATGGATGAGCGCAGCGGCGATCCCGGGGAGTTCATGTCGCACCCGCGCTGGCACCGCTTTCTGATCGCTGTAGCCGGGCCGGCCATGAATATTCTCTTCGCCGTGGGCCTGCTCACCTGCGTTTACATGGTGCGCTATGAGTACCCCGCGGTACTCGACGAGCCGGCGATCATAGGATGGGTGGCGCCAGACACGCCCGCAGCCAAAGCCGGAATCCAGATTGGCGACCGCATTGTTCGCATCGACGGCATCCAGAATCCGACCTGGGAACAGGTGATTCCACGCGAAGCTCTGAATCCCAACCAGCCCCTCGAGGTCGCCATCGAGCGGGACGGCCAGATACTGACCAGGACCATCGTGCCGGAGGCCTACGGTCCTAACCAGATGGGCTCTGCCGGATGGGAGCCAAAGGAGCCGAATTTTCCCATTACCGACCTGGAGCCGGGCATGCCTGCCGAAAAGGCGGGAATGAAGCTGGGCGACGAAATTATCGACGTAGATGGGAAACCGATTGCTGGCCTTGCGGCCATGATCGAAAGCCTGAAACGTACCCAGGCCAAACCCATTCAAATCACAGTCAAGCGCGATGGCCGGCTACTGGACTTCACGGTGCAGCCGGTGTTGTCCGACATGCGCGGCGACCAGCGCTACCGCGTGGGTATTGGCAGTGCACCCATGAAGGTATCGTCGTTGCCGTTTGCGGCGGCATTTCGGCGCTCGGTCGAGCAGAACAAACAGGGCTCGCTTCTAATCCTTGAGTTGGTCCAGAAAATGATTCAGCGCAAGATTTCGATCCGCTCCATCGAGGGCCCGATCGGAATCGGACGGGCCGCCGGGCAAGCCGCCAGCAAGAAGGGCTGGACCCCGCTGTTGGAACTTACCGCCGGAATCAGCTTGAATCTGGGTATCTTTAACCTCCTTCCCATTCCCATTATGGATGGCGGAGTCATTCTGCTGCTCTTCGTCGAGAGCATCATCCGCCGGGACATCAGCCTGCGCATCAAAGAACGCATCTACCAGGCCGCCTTTGTGTTCCTGGTCCTGTTCGCCGTAATGGTCATCTACAACGACGTAGCTAAAATGCTGCCCAGCGTGATGGGAAGAATGCCTTAAAGCAGCTGTCAGCTTCTAGCTTCTAACTTCCGAACAAGAGGCTCTGTCATCCCGACCGGAGCGAAGGGTGTGGGGCGGGCGCCCTCGCCCGCCGTTTTTGCCTTGGACTTTAGAGGCGTTACACAAGTACGAGGCTTCCCCATCAAACAAGATCAACTTCAACGGCGGCGGACAGGAGTGTCCGCCCCACACGGGCACCAAGCGTGTCATCTCGTATAACCACCTCATTCTGCATTGCTTAGATGCTGAAAGCTGAGAGCTGACAGCTGAGAACTCTCTCTCCCCGTGTTAAAATCAAAGCTCCCGATGGCAGACATTCAGCGCAGAAAATCCGTTACTGGCTCGATCGGCGAGGTGAGGATCGGCTGCGATGCACCAGTTGTGGTGCAATCGATGACCAATACCGACACTGCCGACATTCCCTCCACCGTCCAGCAGGTTGCCGCCCTGGCCCGTGCCGGGTCGGAGTTGGTGCGGGTCACGGTCAACAACGAAGAAGCCGCCGCTGCCGTCGCCCCGATCGTCGAGCAACTCGATAAGCAGGGCGTGCAGGTGCCCATCATTGGTGACTTCCACTACAACGGGCACATCCTGCTCAAGAAGTATCCCGAGTGCGCCCGCGCGCTGGCCAAGTACCGCATCAATCCCGGGAATGTCGGCATCGGACGCAAGGACGACAACAACTTCCGCACCATGATCGAGGTTGCGGTCGAAAACCAGAAGCCGGTACGCATCGGCGTGAACTGGGGGTCGCTCGACCAGGCCTTGCTCACCCGCATGATGGACGAGAACTCGCTTCTGCCCGAGCCCAAAGACGCCCGGGAAGTAACCATGGAAGCGATGGTGGTGAGTGCGCTGAATTCGGCCAGCCTTGCCGAAAAATATGGACTGCGGCCAGAGCAGATTATCCTCAGCGCCAAGGTCAGCGGAGTGCAGGACCTGATCGACGTGTATCGCTCGCTGGCTGCACGTTGCAACTATCCGCTGCACCTCGGGCTCACGGAAGCGGGCATGGGCGCCAAAGGTATCGTGGCCTCGAGCGCCGCTCTGGGCGTGCTCTTGCAGGAGGGCATTGGCGACACCATCCGCGTCTCGCTCACTCCCGCGCCTGGTGGCGATCGCACCGAAGAAGTCCGCGTGGGACAGCAGATTCTGCAATCCCTAGGCATTCGCAGCTTCACGCCCCAGGTAACCGCATGTCCGGGCTGCGGCCGCACCACCAGCACTTTCTTCCAGGAAATGGCGCAGCAGATTCAATCGTATCTCCGCGACCAGATGCCGGTCTGGAAGGGCCGCTACACCGGCGTCGAAGAGATGAAAGTGGCCGTCATGGGTTGCGTGGTGAATGGCCCCGGGGAGTCCAAACACGCCAGCCTCGGCATCTCGCTGCCGGGAACGTTCGAGGAACCGAAGGCTCCGGTTTACGTTGACGGCCGATTGTTCACCACGCTGAAAGGCGACAAGATTGTCGCTGAGTTCATCCAGATTCTGGATGACTACGTGGAATCGCACTACGCGGCCAAAGAAGAACTCGCCGCCAAGTAATGTAGGCGCGAGCGTCCTCGCTCGTGCGTCCGCACCACGAAGCCGTCCCGAGGCGTTTCCCATTTCGAAACAAAGAATTTCACTTCAGCGCCGAGATGTCTCCTGGGCACTCGCCGTTTGTGGTATTCGTGCCGGATGCATCGAGTTTATGAATACCGCCGTCATCTCCCCCAACTATCAGGGCGACAACAAGGCCGTTTTCCTGACATCTCAACTCATCGCCGCTGGATTTTGCCTCCAGATGCTCGCACCATCGTTCTCGAATCTTGCACTTGGGGAAATGGAACTCGCTTCACTCTGTACGGAGCCGTGGTGATGCCGGACCACGTTCATCTGATTTTGACGCCGCTGTACGATCCCGATAGGCTCTACAGCGTCGCCGAGATCATGCAAGGCATAAAGGGCACTTCAGCGCACAAGATCAATCATTTGCTGAATCGCAGCGGACAGGTGCGGCAGTGTGAATCGTTTGATCGAGTGCTTCGACGGGAGGAGAGCATTCATGCGAAAGTGGAGTACATGGTCCAGAATGCTGTGCGGGCTGGACTGGTACGGACGGCGGAGGAATATCGGTGGTTGTGGGTTCCGGATCTGGCAAAAGCGAGTAAAGTCGGCTAAAACTCTCGCCCTTCCCTTACCGCCGCACGAGCGAGGACGCTCGGCCTACATTACGCCAGCAAGGGCAAATCTGGCTTAGCCGTGTCGTCGATGGGGTCGGCTATCTTGCTCAGCTCAGGATAATGTTTCAGCAGCGGCTCCGGCGCCTTTACCCGCTGTCCGGTCAGCATGTTTTTGAGTTGCAGCGCGTTGACGCCCGCCTTGCCTTCGAAGTGATTGTTGGTCACGACGTACGTTACTTCGGCCTTCCCGGCGATGCGAACAATCTTGTCCTTCCATCCCGACAGCTCAGCCTCGCTGTAGAGATAGTTGTAACGGTCAGCGCCGGTGTCCGCGTCAAACCACTGGTCGTAATTTCGTCCGTGCAGACGCACGTAGCCGACCGGGGAAGTCACGTGCTCGGTGGGGACGAGCGAGCGGCCGATCAGCGGCTGGTCGATGTTGCAGAAGGAGACGTTCTTCTGCATGAAATCGTTGATGGTGTCGGGATTCTCCCAGCTATCGTGGCGCACCTCGACCACGCGCGGATATTCGATGAACTGGCGCAGCAGCTTTTCCAGATATTCCCGGTTCAGCGATGTGTTCTTGAATGAAACCGGAAATTGAATCAGCAGCGCGCCTAACTTCCCTTCTCCGGCCAGCGCTTCCAGCCCCTCGCGCGCCAGGGCCTCGTCTTCGTCATTGGGCCTGATGGAGGCAGCCGAAGTGGGTTCCATCACGGACATAGGATTATGAGTGAAAGAACGGTGCAATTTGGCGGTGAACATGAAATTCGGATTCACCTCCTCTGCTTTCCGCACCCACAGTTTGGCCAGGTGGGGTTTGATATGTCCGTAAAACGAAGTGTTGATCTCCACCATGTCAAAGCACCGCGCCAGTATTTCCAGCGGATGCTGTTTGCGGTGCTGCATTCCCGGCGGATAGAAGATTCCCTCCCAGTCTTTGTAAGACCAGCCGGCCGTGCCGACGCGGATTGGTGAAGAGAGGTCCACCAGAACTTCCACCTTAGATGCCAGCAGACTAGCATACGCGGCGGACAGGTTTGGGGCGGCGGCCTTGGGCTAAGCTTGAGAAGGGCGAGCCCATAGCCGCCCTTTAACGCTGAGGTTGGCTGTCGCTTCTAATGGAAGAGCAGCACGACCCAATACACCCCGGTGGGATAGGTTCGCGTACGGGCATAACAGGAGCCGGCGGCAAACGAGCTGACTGACCGGGCCTTGATGAGCTGGGATGCATTTTCGGGAAGTGTCTGCGGCTCAGAGGTTGTGTAGCGCAAGACTGCGTGCGCTCTCGGCCCTGGAGTGCGCAGCGAATCGGCTTCAGCCATGGCGCATGCCGTGGACGCGGCTTCCTTGCCATCCATGCGCTGCAGCCCGGGCAGATGACTCTGGGCCCGCATGCGATCCACGCTCCTTCCGACCAGCACCTCCGCCTCGGCCTCGGAATGGCTGGGCAGGCTGTGCCCGAAATCCTGGGTCACATACAGCAGCGATCCGCTGCGGACGACACTGAACCCAGCTACGTTGTAGCTGGCATTCAACAGGTTGGCGCGGTGGGGTGGGGAGTGCATCAGGCTGTCCTGCGCTTGGTCCACGCTCCCGGCGAACGCGACATTTTCTCCCGACCGGTCGAGATGGGTTTTGGTGTTGGCGGCCAGCCGGTGCGCCAAGCTGGGTTCGCCACGAAGCTGGTGCGAAAGCTTCTGTTGGGCGGCCATGGCTGCGGCGTGGGCACGCGCTGCCTCGGTCAATCCGTCGTCGACCTGCAAGGCGGGAAGCCCGGCCTTGGCCCGTTCGCGGTTGGCTAATTCGAGGAGCCGGCGTGCAGCCTCGGCGTCGTAATAGGGAGAGGGCTGGGCATCCGTCTTGGCTGGTTTTTCCGCCGCATGCGCTATGTGGATCTGGGACCCCATGACGCTGGTCGCCAGGACAATCGCGAGGGTAGCTATCAGGGCCCGGGTCATATGAGTTGTGATCTCGCAGCCAAATGGATGCGGAACCAAACTTCCGCTTTGCTTCCCTCACGCTAGACCCTAAAATCAATCTGAGCACCTTACGATGGGGACATTACTGATAGGCATACTTCTGGCGGTGAATGTTGTACTTCTGGTACTGCTGGCGGCGATTTTTCACAGGACAACGGGCTCTTCGCAAACCGCTGAAATAACGGACCTTGCCCGGCAAACTGCGCTGCTGCACGAGTCTCTCTGCCAGAAGTTCAACGATGCCACGCTGGACATGGCTACACGCCTGGAGAGCACCAAGGGAGATCTGCGCCAGGGAGTGACCGACCGGCTTACTCAGGGATTCAACGAAATCCGCAATTCGGTGGAAGCCCAATTGACCGGGGGACGGCGGGAACAGACTCACGATTTGCGCGAGGCGCGCACGGAACTGACTACCTCGCTGGCGCTGACCACCGCGCAGCTCAAAGTTGAATTCGAGAACCTCAATCAGAAAACGGCGCAAAACCTTGATTCCATCCGCGACCGGGTGGACGCCAAGCTGCTCGCCATCACCGACCAGGTGCAACAAAAGCTCGACCAGAACATCAAGGAAGGCTTCGCCCAGTTCGAAAAAGTGCAGCAGCATTTGAAGGCCGCGGAAGAGCAGTTGCGCGAGGTCGGCGCGCTGGGCCACTCCATCAACGACCTCAACAACATGCTCAAACTGCCACATCTGCGCGGCCAATTCGGCGAGGCCAGTCTGGAACGATTACTGTCTGATTTTCTGCCCGCACACATGTTCGAAATGCAGTCCTCCGCCGGCGATGGCAATGGACGCGCTGACGCCGTCATCCAGTTTCCCGATCGCCGCCTGCCGATCGACGCCAAGTTTCCGCGCGAGCAGGTCCTGGCGCTTTTTGAGAGCAACGTTGAATCAGAAATTGAAGAAGCGCGGCATGAGTTTGTGCGCGTGATGAAAACTGAAGCCCGGCGGATCAAGGCCTACATCCAGCCTGAACACGGCACCACTGACATTGCTTTGATGTACCTGCCCAGTGAAACCCTCTACATGGAGGCCATCCGCAACCGTGAGCTCGCGGACTGGCTCAACCTACAGCACGTATTCCCCGTCTCGCCCAACACCCTGCTGATGACCTTGCAGACGATCGCGCTGGTGCACAAGTGGTACGAAGTGGCCAGCCGCTTCGAGAAGAGCCGTCTGGAACTGGCCAAAGCACAGAAGTCCTTTGATCACTTTCAGAACCAGTTCGAAACGGTGGGCAAGAACCTGAATAAAGCCCAGGAAGCCTTCGACACCGCGCAACGACATCTGAAGACCTACCGCGGCCGGGTGACCGCGCTCAGCGGACAGGAACAGCTGGAACTGGATGCGGCAACCCCCAAGACTGACGAAGAGCCCACTCTGCCCCTGACGGATAAAGCCAGCGCCTGAACCCAGTCGTGTTATCCTGACCGGAGCATCTGCTTCGCCTCGCGAAGCAGATGTGGAGTCGAAGGACTCCCTACCTGACCGGCAACGGTGTATATCTTGATATAGTCCGCCTTGTAAGCTATCATGGTATATATCGTCAAGGGAGTTACCATTGCCTCGCACTGCAAAACTATTCCATAACGGCCGCAGCCAGGCCGTACGCCTCCCCTCCGAGTACCGGTTCCAGGGCTCGGAAGTTTTCATCCGCCGCGACCCAGCTACGGGCGACGTGGTATTGTCGCGCAGGCCGGAATCCTGGGAAGATTTTTTTGCGCTCGCAGACAAGACCGATGTGCCCAAGAGATTCATGGCTGGCCGGGGCGACCGAACACCGCAGAAACGAAAGCTGTTCTGATGGTGCGTTACTTGCTCGACACCAACACCGCCAGCGATGCCATCAACGGCAACGTGGCCAGCGTACGCGTGCGTCTGCTGAATACGCCGATGCCTGAGATTGGAGTTTCCGTCATCACCGAAGCTGAATTGCGCTTCGGAGTGGCCCGACTACCTTCAGCGGTCCGCCTGAAAGGCCTGGTCGAGGAGTTCCTGCTACGGGTTGAAGTGTTGCCCTGGAACTCAGAGGCAGCGCGCCATTACGCCGTGATTCGCGCCGCTCTCGAACGCTCCGGAAAGCCGACGGGCAACATGGATATGCTGATCGCCGCGCAGGCCCTGGCCGCGGAGGCCGTGTTGGTCACGCATGATCGCGTGTTCCGGCGGGTAAAAGCTTTGAAAATCGAGGACTGGACCAAGCAATAGTCTCCTGAAAATCATTCTGACCAGAAGGGTTTCCCAATCACCTCCTACCCTCGCCGCGCAATGGTCGCTACCACGATCATCAGTAGTCCGACTATGACCGCAAATGGAGCGAACACGGCCCCACCCCACCAATTGCCGTAATGCAGTCTACCCAGCGCCAAGTTTCCCACTCCGAAACAAAGGACCAGTAGACCCACGAAAACAAGGCCGACCCGCCGTTTGAGAGCCATCGCGACAGCTACTGGTCGATCTCTTTTGTTCCGTGTCATGGTACTGGGAAGCCCTACGCTCCCCGCTTCGTTTTCAAGTCGGCCAGCAATTGCTCGATGCGGTCTTCTTTCTCCAGCGCTGCCAGACGATCTTCCACGTCGTCGGCTGCGATTTCGGATTTGGCCTGGCTGTGGGCTTCGGCGTGCGCCACTTTGCGCTTTATGCGATCGAAGGCATTGGCGCTGGATCCATTGCCCGCAGCCATTTTGGCGTCGCTGGCTTTGCCTACAGCTCTTGCCCGGCGATGCTGCGCGATCAGCAGATCGGCCTTGGCCTGCGCTTCAGTCAGTTTCCGTTCCAGTTGGCGTAGGGCGGTTTTCAGGTTCTCTACTTGCGCCTTCTGGTCAATCACCTGTTCCGAAAAGCCCTGGCTTAGGTCGCGATAACTTTCTACCCGTTGCAGAGCGGCTCGGGCCAGGTCATCCTGTTTCTTGTCCACAGAGAGTTCTGCTTTACGCATCCACTCGGCCACTTTGTCTTCATTTTCCTTTTGCCTTTTTTCCAGCAGGTGCTGGTCGGCGATGGCGATCGCTACTTGCGTCTTGACCTGCAGAAGCTGGTTCTGCATGTCGAGGATTACCTGCTTGATCATTTTTTCCGGGTGCTCGGCCTTGTCAACCAGGTCATTGAGATTGGCCCGGACTAATGTGGAAACCCGCTCTAGTAGTGCCATGATGGACTCCTTTTTGAAATCAACTTCTAGCTGCTGGCTGCTGGCTTTTGGCTTGATGCTTCTCGTGAACCGCGGCACACTCTGCACAGTTTGTGTCGCGAAAATTGCTTCCGATTACGACTCCAATGGCGATTCCCAGGGCCAGCCAGATCGCGACGTGGCCAGCGGCGACGCCCATCGCAGTGCCGATGCCGGCGCCGAGAGTAATGCCAAGGACAATCTGCATGGATGGTTTCTTCATGTTCCGTCCTCAACTGCGAAAAACCGGACGGGCGGGGACGCCCGTCCTCCACCGCCCTCACCGTTACTTCCCTGCTCCGCCATTCGGCGGCAGCGCATCCGGTTTGGGAGTCTTGTCGCCGATCTGGCGCACCTTGCCCAGCAGCTCCGACATTGGCATTCCCGACAGCGTCTCGAACAAGGCGGGCACCTGTGCTGCCATTTTGGCAATATCGCCGGTGATCTTGTTCATTCCGGACGCATCGCCGTTGCCGGTGGAGACGATGGTGATCTTGTCCACGTTGGCCAGCGGACTGGCCAGCGCTCGCACAATTTCAGGCATGCCCGTGAACAGCTTGTCGATGACCGCCGCCTGGTTGTACTCCTGATAGGCCTCGGCTTTCACGTTCATGGCTTTAGCCTCGGCCTCGCCTTTCTTGAAGATAATCTCGGCTTCAGCCTCGCCTTGGGCGCGAATCGCCGACGCGTGACCATCCGCTTCCGACATCAGCCGTTGCTTTTCGGCCAAGGCCAGGGTTTCGATTCTCTGACGCTCGATTTCCGCTTGCTTCAGCACCGTCGCGATCAGTTCCTTCTCGCGGCGGTTGATTTCCGCTTCCTGCACTTTGACCTGCTGCTCTTTTTCGATCTGCTGCACCTTCACCTGCTCGGCGATGACTTGCTGCTGCATGATGTTGGTCTGGATGTCGTAGGCTTTGTCGGCCTGCGCCTGCTGCCGCTTGGTGACTTCGACGTACTGCGCCTTCTTGACTTCCAGGTCTCGCTGCGCTTCGGCCTGCTTGGCGAGAGAGAGCGTTTCCGCCAGGACCCGCTCCTGATCGGCCTGGGCTTTCGCCACTGCGGATTCACGCTGTGCCAGGGCGCGTTTGATAGCGGTATCGCGATCGGCTTCCGCCGTGGCTACGTCGGCATCGCGCTTGATGCGAGCCACGTCGGGCTTGCCCATGTTGGTGATGTACTCGTTCTTGTCGCGCACTTCCTTGATGGTGAACGAAATCACCTCGAGTCCCATCTTGTTCATGTCTTCCGCGCAAGTGGATCGCATGCGGTCGGAGACCATTTCCGGCTGCTTGACGATTTCCTCCACCGTGAGCTGTCCGATGATGCCGCGCAGATGTCCTTCCATCACCAGTCGAATCAGCCCTTCGCGCTCCTGATCGGTCTTGGTGAGAAATTGTTCCGATGCAGTCAGGATGGACTCCATGTCCGACTTCACCTTAATCTGGGCCACGGCCTCGACCGTGACCGCTACGCCCTGCTTGGTGTAAAGGTCCTGTTGCGGGGCCACATCGAAAGACATCAACTCGAGCGAAAGCTCGCGGCAGATTTGGACCATGGGAAACACCAGCGTGCCGTGGCCCTTCACCACTCGCGTCCCGCCTAGTCCATAGACGATCAGGGCCTCATGCGGGCCGGCTTTGCGATAAAGCCTGGCCATGCCGCTCATCAGGAACAGAATGACCATGACCCCCAGGCCAACGAAGACCCATATTTCGAAAACGTGTGAAATCCCGAACATATTGCCTCCTCTTTCGAGTGCCCCAACCATTGGCTTCAACCACAAAGGGCACGAAGCTACACGAAGGAAATTGACTTCATGTATTTTCGCGATCTTTCTGGTTCGGTCTGATCAAGTTCAAGTCCTGCATGATTCTTTCCGGCTCACCATGACCGAGAAATACTTCTCCATCGGAAAGCATGATGCGGACACCAATGTTTCCCCAAACGTAAGCGCGGCGTTCTCCAATGCCGCGGATGCCATAGCCACCCATCGGGTTCCAGGGCGCGATGGCATACGCCCTGATGTTTTCGACCGGGATGGAGTGCAGGCGAAAGCCCAGGGTGCTGATCTCGACGCCATGGCCGCTAAAGCGATAGTGAAAGCCGCTCCAGGCCAGCCCAGCCGCCCCGAGCAGAAGCAAAGCCGGCAAGGCCATGACCCAGCGCAGGCCGCGTAGCGGGATGAGGGCGATCACACCCAGTTCCACCGCGGTAAGGACGATAAAAACCGACGCCCACAGCACGGAGCCGTGAACTTCTTCAGCTTCGACGACATCACCATGGCGTGGCAGTTCGACACCGCGCTTGCTGGCTAGCGCAATCGCGGTCACCGCAATCGCCGCGATGAAGACGACCGCTAGAGCAGGAACAATATTGAGCGGGCGGCCGTAGAGGTTGTAGTCCAACATGGCTACGTTGATGCTGAACAGAGCGCCCATTACGACATACAACATGGCCAGCAGGGACCAGGCGAGGACGTCTGGTTTGCGCACCCGGGTGAGCGCCCAGGTCAGCGTCACCAGGACCAGCGTAGTCACAACCAGGGCGAAGATGAGCGAAGTTTCCCGCGCCATCCAACCGTTGGGCTGGCCCGTGGCTCCGAAATGAGTGGCCATCTTGCCGGGCAGTTGGTCCCAGACTGACCAATACTGCAAGGCGGTTAACGGCAGGACCAGCCACAGCATCGCTGTCAATGCACGATAGAGTTTGCTGTCCATTCAGAATCTCCCGGCGGTTACAACATCGCCAACCATTTACTGCAACGTTCGAGCACGAGGGGGGCTCGCGCCTACATTGACTCGGCCTCGCCCGACACCTCGGACCATGGGCGCACGTAAGCAATTCCCTTCTCGTAACGCGTGACCATCACTTCGGCTCCCTTGGCGATGGCGGTTCCGTCTTCGCCGCGGGCGCCGCAGGTCTGCCGCGTGCCCGCCTGCGAGTAGATGATTTCGCCCGTGCCATTCTCTCGGATTGAAACCGAGACTCGTCCCAGCACGCCGGTCATTTCGTAGTCGGCGGGGACCATGCTCTCTTCCTGAGAAATCAGCACGCGGCTGAGAAAGAGAAACACAATGGTTCCACCCACCAGACCGCTGACCACGGCGAGGCCCAGGCCGGTCACGAACCAGACACCGGAGAACCGGGTCAGCAGATACCCACAGCCACCGAACCAGGCCAGGAAAGCAGTCGCAGTGATGAAATTGAACGGTGAGATGTGAGCGGCGGCGTGGCCATGGCTCACGGTTTGTCCCGCGTTTGCCGCTGGGGCCGGCGCATGCCCCACGGGCGCGCCATGCCCAGCAACCGGAGGCGTTGCCACGTGAACGTGTGAGAAGTGGGGCAGGTGTAGGTGCCCGCGCAGGCCTCCAGCCAGAAACGAAAGAAAGCTGAACAAGAATCCCACCGCAAAACAAATCAGATAGAAATCCGCCCAGGTCATGACCGTGACCTCCTTGGCTGGCTGTGTCTCCGGTCTCGTGCGCGCTCGGGCTGTAACACCTCGAACAATCGGTCGGCCAGCCCCGGAGTATCGAGAATCGCTCCCAAAAGAAGGAAGCAACGCCGCGTGTCTTCTTCCCGTGCAGCCTTGATCAGGACTTCGCTGACCTCGGGATCGCTGGCGAAACGTTCCGAACCCTGCAGCAGCCAGACGTCGAGTTTGCCTTCCGTAGTGCGCAAGTCGGACACCAATTCAGTGTGATAACCCTCAGGATCATCCACCAGAAATCCGGGATGGACCTTGAAGAACCCGGCCAGCAAGGTTCGGGTGGATTGAGTCATGTGGGGACGCACGCCGCCCTCGATTTGGGAAACGTAAGACTGGCTGATGCTTTTGCCCCGTTCCTTGCGGATCGCCTTCACCAGTTCCTGCTGGGTCATGGGGCGAGCCAGGCCGCGCAGCGAGCCTTCCACTTCGCGCAGGTAACGTAATTTCTCGGCCAGCGTCATATTGTCAAATCGCAATATTTATATTGCAATCTGAGATATATGTCAAGAACCGGATTGGCCATCTCTTCAATCACTTGCCGCCCTGGGGGAGCCTCACCGCAGCGTAGAGCTCAAGACTTCGTAGTGTTGGACCCCGGGATCCAGTTGCCGCAGAAAACGCTTGTCTTCGGGATAATAGACAGCTCTTTCATAGTCCGGGCCGGCGAAGGCTTTAATGGCATCCCAGGATTCCCAGAGCGAGATCAAGGTGAACTCGGCCTCGCTGCCGCTTATGCGCCGTAACACCCACACGCCTTGATTGCCGGGAACGGCGGCATATTCCTTCAAGCCGGTTTCTTGCAGATAATCGAAATAAGTGTCTTTATCGGATTCGCGAGTTACGCCTCGCCAGATGCGGGCAATCATGGTTTCAGCTCCTCAGTCTGATCTGGAACGAACAGGAATTCTGGCAGGAAGTTGAGATGACCGCCAACTTGGGTTCATCTTTACCGGGCGGGTTTGTTTCGGAAACCGCACGAGCGGGACGCTCGCGTCCACATGAAAAAACGCCTCCGTTTCCGGAGGCGTTTCACAGCACGGGATGAAACTTACTGTACCCGGGCGTTATGCTTCTTGCGATAGATGGCGCGCGAGGTGCGGTTCTGCTGGCGGTTGACCTGTCGCCGTTCCGCCGGAGTCAACTTGCCGCCGTTGGCAACGCGCTCGTTGTGGACTTCCTTGTTGATCTTGGCTTCACGTGCCTCCAGGTGGGCGGTTTCACCAGCGGTCAACTGTCCGCTCTTGACTCCCTGGGCGATGCGGTCCTGCTGGTTCTCCTTACGCTGGTGGATGGTGCCCGGCACGGGCGCCACCGCGGGCGTCGCGCTGGTTTGCGCCGCTACCGGCAGCATCAGACCCGCAACTACGGCGCTCAACATAAAGGCTTTGGCGTGCGTATTCATATCGTCTCCCCTTGCTCCCTTGGTCCTGTGGTTTGCCCTTCGTTCGGGCCACTTGCTTGAACCCTGGACTCCAGGGAATGTTGCGCGAAACAGGCCGTAATCACAAGGCTCGGCGTGCTGTCCTATGGTTACTAAAGTCAGTGACCCACGGCGGAATTTTCGTGAATTACAGTCCGACTTCGATGCGCGAGCGGGGATCAAGAAAATCGCGCAGGGCGTCACCGATGAAATTGAATGAGAGTACAGCCAGCATGACGGCGAGGGCGGGAAAGAGCACAAGATGGGGGGCATCGAACAGGTGGGCTCGGCCGTCGTTAAGCATGGCGCCCCAACTGGCGGTGGGCGGCGCCACCCCCAGACCCAGGAAGCTCATGGTTGCTTCCGCAAGAATTGCGCCCGCCATGCCTATCGCAGCCTGTACCACTACCGGCTGAATAATGTTGGGAAGAATGTGGCGGACAATCACGCGCAGGTCGCTTGCGCCCAGCGCCCGGGCGGCTTCGACAAATTCGCGTTCACGCGCCGCCAGCACTTGCCCGCGAACCAGACGGGCATAGCCTACCCATCCCCCCAGTGAGAGCGCCAGAACTAGATTGAAGATTCCCGGTCCGCGGAAAGCTACGAACGCGATGGCCAGCAGAATTCCGGGAAAAGAGAGAAACGCATTCATTACCACGACGTTGAAGAAGCGGTCGATGTTCCCGCCATAGTAGCCGGCGATCGATCCTACGATCAGGCCAAGGGCAAGCGATAGTGCGACCACGGAACTGCCCACCAGCATTGAAATACGCGAACCGTAAATGAGGCGGGAAAAGATGTCGCGTCCGAGCTCATCGGTACCGCACCAGTGCGCGGAGGATGGTGGCGAGAGGCGTGTGGGCAGATCGATGTAGGCGGGGTCCTGGGGAGCTATCCAGGGAGCGAACAGAGCGAAGATCACGAAAATGACGACCAGCACCACGCCGGTGGCCGCCAGCGGGTTGTGGCGGACAGCGCGCGGCAGCGAGATGGAAAGGGTGGACACTTTGGGGAAACTGAACTTCACCAACTCTAGGGCGCATCGTTCATCTTCGAGTAATGCATATGCGCTGCCCGCCAGGTAGCGCCATGCCTTACCCAAAGGATGGTGGTTTGAAAATCAGCCTTCCCTTCAGCGTCCGTCGCGTGATCAACCTCCGTCAGCAGCGCGACATCGCCATAGAATCGAAATTGGTTGTCGATCTGACGAGAGACAATCTGCGGTTTCTCTCGACCGCGAGCCTGGTCCAGATGCTGCTGCTTGGTCATCTGCCCAAAGTCTCCAGCCAAAGTGAAGTCGTCGTCCTCGATCTCGGAAAGAGTCTTCACGTCTCCAGCGTCGTATGCTTTCAACAATGCATCGCGCAGTTGGATGATGGTCTTTTCATCGGATGCTGGAGCAGCCGTGTGTCCGCTGCTCAACGTCGAAGCTGTCATGATGATTGAAATCAGTATCCATCGCATAGCGCACATCCTTCAGTTGATTCTTCTCTGCGTTCCAGGCCAGCAGAAGGGAACCTTTATCAGAAATAGGTTGTGAGCCGACTCACTGTCTTATCCGCGGGTTCGCCACCGAGTACAGCAAATCCGTGAGAAAATTCACCGCTACGTAGGTGAGCCCAATCGCCAGAATGCAGCCCTGCACCAGATAGTAATCGCGATTGGAGATGGCCTGGATCGTTAATCTTCCGATTCCGGGCCAGGAAAAGATGGTTTCGGTGACGATGGCGCCGGCCAGGAGCGCACCGAACTGCAGGCCCAGCACCGTAATCACCGGAATCATGGCATTACGCAACGCGTGACCGTATACCACCTTGCGTTCCGACAATCCTTTGGCGCGGGCGGTGCGGATGTAGTCCTGGCCCAACTCTTCCAGCATGGAAGTGCGTACCATACGAGTGAGGATCGCGGCCAGCGCGCCTCCCATGGTGATCGCGGGCAGCACCAGGTGCGCGAAGCCACCCGAGCCCGAGACCGGCAGCCAGCCCAATTTGATGGCAAACAGCAAGATCAGAATGGGTCCCAGCGCGAAGTTGGGGAAAGACAGACCGAACAGGCTCACTACACTGAGCGCACGATCATCCCATTGGTTGCGGCGTTGGGCCGAGCGCACGCCCGCCGGGACCGAGAGCAGGATGGCCACCAGCAATGCTGACAGGGTCAGCTCCAGAGTGTAAGGATAGCGCTGGGCAATCAGGCGGGTGACGCTCTGGTTGAAGCGCAAGGAGGGTCCTAGGTCGCCCTTCAGCACGCCCTCCCAATAATTCAGATATTGCCGGCCCAGGGGGAGGTCGAGACCATAGGCGTGGCGGGCAGCCTGCACATCAGTTACGGGAGCGCCTTCTCCCAGCATTTGCAGAATCGGATCGCCGGGCACGAGGTGAATCAAAAGAAAGACAAGCGAGACTACCAGCCAGATCACGGGCAGGGTGTACAGCACGCGGAGAGAGAAGTATCGCGGCATACTGAGATCGATCGCCAGTCGCGGGTCGCCATTTGTTGACCCTTAGTCTCTTAGTACTTCAATGGCATCAGGTTGTTTGTTTTTTCAACCCAGTTTCCAGTTTTGAGTTCCCGGTTCTCAGTCTCCGGCCTGGGGTACGGGCCGGGTCTCCAGTTTTTCAATCTTCACTTTGGCGATGCGGTGGCCTTCGGTCTCCTGGACGGTATAGCGGTGGCCTTCGTATTCAAAGCTCTCACCCTGTCTGGGAATCCGCTGCAGGCGGGCCAGGATGAAGCCGGCCAGGGTCTCGAAACCCGAGTCTCGGGGAAGCGAAAGCTGATACTGCGATTCCAGGTCGCGGATGCTCACCGACCCTTCGAGGGAAACCGCGATCTCACCTTCCACCAGGACCTGCTGGGCCGGGGCAACATCAAATTCATCTTCGATTTCGCCGACGATCTGCTCCAGGACGTCTTCGACCGTGATCACGCCGGCGGTTGAGCCAAACTCGTCCACAACTACCGCGAGGTGCCGTTTGCGTTCTTTGAACTCTTCCAACAATTCGGTGAGGACCTTGGTTTCGGGCACGACCAGGACATCGTGCATGATCTGGCTGATCTTCATGGCTGAGACCCGCCCGGCGGCTGGTTGGTCAGGCGTCGTGGACAGTCGAAGGCGGGTCCAGCGCATCAGGTCTTTGGCGTAGAGTACTCCGACGATGTGCTCCGGCCCGCGCTGCGGGTCGTAAACGGGGACCCGCGAATGCTGTTCATCGACCACGCGGGCCAGAGCGTCGGAAATCGTAAGATCGCCGGGAAGAGAGAAAATAGAGGGGCGCGGCACCATGACCTCGCGCACCGTGATGTTGTCCAGTTCCAGGGCGTGGTGGATCATCTCTTCCTGGAAGGGTGGGATCTCCCCGAACTGGCGGCTGGCAGTGACGATCAGCTTGAGTTCATCGGGCGAGTGCACTGGCCCCTCCCGGATGCGGCGCGATCCCAGCACGCGCAGCACCCAGCCTGCTGCCCGGCTCATCAGGTAGAGCAAGGGACGGGTCAGGGTGAGGAAGACATCCATGGGCCCGGCCACTGCAAGCGCGACCTGCTCGGACCGCTGCAGGGCCAGCGATTTGGGGACCAGTTCGCCCAGAATCACGTGCAGGCAGGTGATCAGAGCAAAGGCGATGAATATCGCAATGCCGTGAGCGTAAACCGAGGCGTGGGGAAGGTCCTGCACCGGACCGAGCATCATTTGGGCCAGGAGCGGCTCGCCTACCCAGCCCAGAGTCAGGCTGACGATGGTGACTCCCAATTGGACGCCGTTGACCACTTCATCCAGATTGCGGTGCAGCTTTTGCACGATGCGGGCCCCGATGCGCCGGGCTGCGACCAGTTGCTGAATACGGGTATCACGGACGCTCACCAGGGAGAATTCCGCGGCAGCGAAAAATGCGTTGGCCGCCACCAGCAGCAGGATCAGGAACACCCGCAGCAGCACGTAGGCAATCATGAAGGGCTAATTCTAACATTCCAAAGAGGTATGGTATGACTTAGGTGGCTAAGGTCTTGTAGAATCAGGGTTATCCTCGCCGCGATCGTCCCAGTCCCTGGAGGTTGTCTGCTTCCATTTCGAGGTTTCGCGGGTCTAAGGTGTAGCATCGTGTTTTGTAGACCGGTTCTTGCTGACCCGGTTGTTGACTGAGCTGATGAGCCGCTGACAATCCAGGGAACAAACAACATATCTCGTGCGTAATTACTAATGACGCACGCACTATCTATCTATCTATTTCAGGAGGCAGACGTGAACGGGAACGGCAGCAAAAAGCGGCGCAAGCGGCTCATTTATGGCGGAATTGGGCTGGTGCTGGTCCTCCTGATCGCGGGCGGGCTGATTGCCGCCAAGCGCGGCGGCACCAAAATTGACCCTTCGAAACTGCAGAAGGTTGAAAAGGGCGACTTGGCCAAGAGCGTGGTCGCCACCGGCAAAGTCACGCCTATTACCAAGGTCGAGGTGAAGTCCAAGGCCAGCGGGATCGTCAAGAAACTGTTGGTGGACGCCGGAGACAAAGTCCGCAAGGGCCAACTTCTGGCTCAATTGGATAAAGAAGAGATTGAAGCGCAGGTGGAGCAGTCGCGGGCTGCCGTGCAAGCCGCCGAAGCCAGCCTGACCAGCGCCGAGGCCGACTATGAGCGCGCCAAAGTGGATGCCGAAGGACCTGATGTGCCGTTGCTCAAACGCGCCTACGAACGTGCTACCGGGATGGCCAAGGAAGGCGTGGTTTCCACCTCTGCCCTGGAAGACGCCCAGAAGAACTACGAAATGGCTTTGAACAAGCAGAATGTTTCGAAGGCACAGGCCACGGTCTTGAAAGCCAAAATTGCCCAGTCCCAGGGGCAGCTGGCCCAAGACCGCGCCAATCTGAAACAACTCGAAGAACAACTGAGCTATACCGACATCGAGTCACCCATCGACGGAGTTGTGCTGTCGCGTGACGTGGAGATGGGCGATGCGGTGAGCTCCATCCTGGTCCTGGGATCCTCCGCCACCCTGGTCATGACCCTGGGAGACACCAGCTCGGTTTATGTGAAAGGGAAAGTCGACGAAAGCGACATCGGCAAGGTTTATCTGGGCCAGCCGGCACGAATCAAGGTGGAGTCGTTCAAGGACAAGACTTTCAACGGCGTAGTCACCAAAATCTCGCCCATGGGCGTAGAGAAAGACAACGTCACCACTTTCGAAGTACGCGTCTCCATCAACAACCCTGGCGGTGAATTGAAGGCTGAGATGACGGCCAACGCGGAAATCATTCTGGAAGAACACAAGAATGTGCTCCAGATTCCCGAAGGCGCGATTATTTACGACAAAGACAAGAAGGCGTCGGTTGAAATTCCCGACCCCAGCGCCAAGGAAGGCAAGAAGAAGATTGCGGTCAATATAGGCATCTCCAACGGCGCCAAGACCGAGCTCCTCAGCGGACTGAAAGAAGGCGACCAGGTCGTGCTGCAGTAACGGGCCAGAGGCATTTAGAGGGATGAGCGAATTGGCCGCGGGATCTGGTTCTAGCATCCCTGGCAGTTCTTTCGCGAACTTGGCTGTTAAGTCTGCGGCATGGTTCGCGAAGGGTATCCCGGTTCACAAAATTAGAAATCTTGACTGAGCTCTTGGGAGAAACCATGAATCGCCGACTCGTCCCCGCCGTACTCTCTGTCCGGCTTGTCCCAAGCTGGTTGATCGTCGGTGTCCCCCTCGCCGTTCTGATTTGCCTCCCAGCCCTGCCGGCGGCGGCGGCCGCGGAAGGTTCGTTCCAACGCTCCTTGCGGGTAACCGGGCCGGTGCACATGGACTTGAGCACCGGTTCGGGCAGTGTCGAGGTGCGCACCGGCACGTCGGGTCAGGTCCAGGTCACCGGACACATCCGGGCCGGCGAATGGTTTGAAGGCAATGCCGAGGAAAAGATCAAGCGGATCGAGGCGAACCCGCCCATCCAGCAGACCGGCAATAGCATTCGCATCGGCCGCATCGATGATCCGGATCTGCGGCACAACATTTCCATCAGCTACGACGTGGTGGTGCCGGCGGAAACCGATTTGCGAGTCCAGAGCGGTTCGGGGGATCAGAAGGTGGACGGCATTCGCGGTCCGCTCGAGGTTAGCGCCGGTTCCGGGGGGCTGAAGATTTCTGCCATCGGCGACCGGGTGCAGGCAGAAACCGGCTCGGGGGACATCGATATCGACCGGGTAAAAGGCAACGTGCACGCCAAAACCGGCAGCGGATCGATTGATGCCAGTGACATCGCCGGCGCTTTCGAGGCCGACACTGGCAGCGGGCATATCACTCTGCAACAGACCGCGCCGGGTTCGGTACGGGTGGACACTGGCTCCGGAGGCATGGAACTACACGGAGTTCAGGGATCCCTGGAGGCCAAGGCTGGCAGTGGAGATATTCAGGCCGAGGGCAGCCCCACTGGCGCCTGGAACGTGCACACCGGGTCCGGCGGAGTACAACTAAAGCTGCCCTCCGACGCGGCCTTCGATCTGGACGCACATACCAGTTCCGGATCCATTTCGGTCGATCACCCCCTCACCGTGCAGGGCGCCATCGGGCGCAAAGAGGTACGCGGCCGAGTTGGCCGCGGAGGCGTGCCGGTGGAAGTGGAAACCGGATCGGGCGACATAGAAATCCGCTAACCCAGCCTTCAGTCGTCGGTCTTCAGTCGTCAGCAAAGCCTGAAGGGGCATCTGGCGCGGCTGAAGATTTTGATAACTGAAGACTGACGACTGAAGACTGACAACTGAAGACCGACGACCTTCGTTACTTCCGTTCCTTGACTCTGTTCCTCTGACAGGTTACTTTCGGCATTTCCGGGGAAAACTCTGTCTGCAAGCGAGGGGAAATTGGCGCATCGTCCGATCATCACGCTGACTACCGATTTTGGGCTCAACGATCACTTCGTGGGGACGATCAAAGGCGTCATTCTCTCCATTGCACCGGAGGCTCAGATCGTGGACATCAGCCATTCCGTGCAGGCCTTCGACGTACTGGATGGGGCGCTAATGATCGCGCAAGCGTATTCCTATTTCCCGTCGGGCACGGTGCACCTGGTCGTGGTTGATCCGGGAGTAGGAACGGCGCGGCGCCCGATCCTGGTGAGCAGCGAACGGCATCATTTTGTTGCCCCTGACAATGGCGTGCTCTCCCTGGTCTATGCGCGGGAAGAGCGGCTGCACATACGCCACGTCACCGCCGAGCACTATTCCCTGCAGCCTGTGAGCAACACATTCCACGGTCGCGATATCTTTGCGCCCATCGCCGCCTGGCTGGCCAAGGGAGTCGATTCGGAGAAATTCGGCGAAGAGATTACCGATTTTGTCCGCTTTAATCCGCCCAAGCCGAAATCGGTAAACGGCAACAGCTTGCGCGGTGTGATCCTGAAGGTGGACCGCTTTGGCAATCTTGTAACCAATATCACGCCGCAGGACGCTCCCATGCTCTTTGCTTCCGAACCCGCCCCTTTCAAGATGCTGGTGGGCAAGCACGAGATTACAGAAATTCTCCCGAATTATTCCGAGGGCTCGCCCGGCCAGGTCTTCGGCATCCTGGGCAGCATGGGTTATCTGGAGATCGCGACCAATCGCGGCTCCGCGGCGAAAATTGTTGGGTCCGGCAAAGGCAGCGAGGTGATGATCTCGCTCGAAGGTGCCGCCGCCGCTGGGAACGGAAACTAGCTGAACATGTGGCGCGGGCGCCCCGCCCGCGGCCGTTGACTTTCAGCTCAAATCTCGCGGGCGAGGGCGCCCGCGCCACACTTGCGCTACCGGTGCTTCGGTTTGGGATGCACGTAGCGCTCGATTTCCCCTGTCCATTTCAGAAACCGCCAGAGGTTGCTGCGCTCCCGCCACATAAACTCCCAGAATTCGAGGAAGCCGATCTGCTGCATTTTGACTCCGCAATAAGTCTCGACCCGCCACAGCAGATAAGGACTCCGCCACGGGGTGAGGCGATGTCCGCGGGTCGCGTTCCATAGAAATCGAAGTATGTAGCGCATCGTGCTCTGAGTATAACGTGGGTTAGTCGTCGGTCGTCGGTCGTCAGCCGTCAGCCGTCGGCGAATCAGCTTGCGACCTTGCGGACTTCTTTGAGTCATGCGCGCAGGATTTCTGATCGCAAAGGGCCAAGAAATTCGCTGAAGACTGACGACCGACGACTGGCGACTGCTCTGATAAACTTTCTGCTGCATGGCCGACGACGCCCGCCAGAAGGCCGAAGACCACTACTACGCTGCCCTCGATCTGGTCGCCGAAGGCGAACAGGAGCGTGCCCTGGCCGAATACCAGCGTTCCCTGGCCGCCGACCCCGTCTTTACCGAGGCCATGCACGGCATGGCACGCACTCTCCAGGACCTTAACCGTCTGGATGAAGCCATTGCCGTAGCCAAACGAATCGCTGAACTCGATCCCGACGATGTGCTGGCCTATACCAGCCTCTCCGTTCTATACCAGAAAAAGGGCATGATTCCGGAGGCCGAAGCCGAGGCCAACAAAGCTAGAATCCTGGGATGGAAGCAGCAGCTAAAGAAGGGCGGTCAATAGCGGTTGGTCATTGGTCGTTGGCGCCATCCGGCCGACGACGAACGGCCGAGGACCAACGACTAGAGTTCGTACTTCTTGGCCAAATGCCGGAACGAACGATAAGAAATCTTCAGCACTTCCGCTGCCCGGGTCTGCACCCCGTTCGATTGCGCCAGGGCCGCCACCAACAGGGAGCGCTCGATGTCGGCGACGTACTTTTCCATGTCTATCCCCTCCGGCAGCACGGAGCCCGATGCGATGGAGACT
The DNA here is from genome assembly GCA_963803605.1 of Terriglobia bacterium. GTDB lineage: Bacteria > Acidobacteriota > Terriglobia > Terriglobales > Acidobacteriaceae > JAIQFF01. The sequence continues at coordinate 67,480 of CAWDNG010000007.1, read as the reverse complement.
GGCCCACCTACTCCGGCTGCCGCCGCCCGCGCTTTTGAGCGCTCGGCGGGGAGTTCGACGGTAAGCTCTTCTCCCGTTTCCAGCGCCACCGCCCGTTCGATCGTGTTCTCCAGTTGGCGCACGTTGCCCGGCCAGTCATAGCCGGAGAGAGCGCCCAGGGAATGCGCATTCACCCGCCAAATGCTCTTGCCGGCTGCGGGAGCATACTTCTTCAGGAAATGATTGACCAGGACCGCGATGTCCTCGCGCCGCTCCCGCAGCGGCGGCACTGAGACCGGAATCACGCTGAGGCGATAATACAGGTCCTCGCGAAAGGTATTTTCGGCCACCTGCCGATCCAGATCGCGGTTGGTGGCGGCGATTACCCGCACATCAATGGGTATCTCGGTGGTGCCGCCCACCGGACGAACGCTGCGCTCCTGCAGGACGCGCAGCAGTTTGACCTGCATGGTCAGGGTCATTTCGCTGATCTCGTCAAGAAAGATGGTTCCCTGGTCAGCGACTTCAAACAAGCCCCGCTTGTTCTGGTTGGCGCCGGTAAAGGCGCCTTTCACGTAGCCGAATAACTCGCTCTCCAGCAAGGTTTCGGGGAAAGCCCCGCAGTTGATGGAAACGAAAGGCTCGCCGGCCCGTGGTGAACAGACGTGCACCGCCCGGGCTACCAGCTCTTTACCAGTGCCGCTCTCGCCGTAGATCAATATCGTACTTTGGGTGGAAGCCACTGTCCGAATGGTCTGTTTCAGCTTTTCCATGGCCGCACTGGCGCCCACGATGTTGTCCAGCGAGTTGCGGGTAGCGGCATCGCGTTTGAAAGCGAAGTTCTGCCGGCTCAGCGTCATCTTCTCCAGAGCGCGGTTGATGGCGAGTTTGATTTCGTTCACCAGGCCGGGCGACTTGCGGATGTAATCGGCGGCCCCGCCCGCTTTTACCGCCTCTACCGCATCCTCATAATCGTCCACCGCGGTGATTAGAATGACCGCGGAATCGGGCGAGACCTGATGCGCGTAACGCAGCACTTCGATGCCATCGGTATGCGGCATTTTGATGTCGGTGACCACGACGTCATAGAGCGCGCTGTCGAGCTTCTTCTTGGCATCGTCTCCGGATTTCACGGTTTCGACCTTGTGGCCCTCGCGGCGCAGGGCAATATCCAGCATTTCGCAGATGGAGCGCTCATCGTCGCAAACCAGAATGTTACCCATGCGCCCGGCCTCCGGTGCCCGCCGCAACCGCAACCGTTTCTCCGGTCTCGGACAAAAGTTGTGGTTTTGCGACCGGCAGTTTTGCCCATAGATCCTCAGCCTCCGCCACCCGGCGTAAGCGCAGAACGAAGACGCTGCCCTCTCCGACTTTGGAACGTGCCCACACCTTGCCTTCGTGCGCCTGCACGATCTGATAGACGATGGCCAGGCCCAACCCGGTGCCGCCTTCAAAATGCGACTGGAAGGGCTCAAAGATTTTCTCCACCAGCTGGCGGCTCATGCCGGGACCGGTATCGGCAAAATTGATTTGCCAGTCTTCGCCGACCTGTTCCAGAGAGACCCTGAGTACTCCTCCTGAACCCATGGCGCGGACCGCGTTCTCGCAAAAATTCCAGAACACCTGCTTGATTTTGTCGCCATCGGCTATGGTGAAAGCCTGCTTGAAGTTGTATTGCCGTTCGATGCGAATCCCCGTGTTCTCGGTCACCAGGCGGTGCTCCAGCAGAATCAGCGTGTCTTCGAGAAGGGGCAGCAGATCGACGGATGCGAATTGATACTGCTTGCCGCGGGAGTAAACCAGAAAATCTGTAATGATGCCGTTCAGCCGTTCCGATTCCCGGGTCACAATCTGCAACAGCTGGCGGTGTTCCTCGCTGAGGTCAACGATTCCGGAGAGCATGCTCACCGAACCGGCAATCGAAGTCAGAGGATTGCGGATCTCGTGCGCGATCGCGGCCGCCAAGCGGCCTACAGCCGCCAGCCGGTCCTGAATGCGCAGGTCCCGCTCCAGGCGACGGATCTCGGTCAGGTCATCGAAGGTGTAAACACAGCCGATTGACTTCCGTCCGGGGACGCTAAGAGCCGTCGCCATGACCCGCAGGGTCTTGCAGAAGCCGTTGGAAGCCACAAAGCGCACTTCTCCGTGGGCGCGTTCGGAATCGACGGTGGGCAAGGGGTCAAGAAAGAGCTGGCCCACCGCCTGACCAAGAAAATCACTTTCCGAGCGCTCGAATAATTTTTGGGCAGCGGGGTTCGCCAGCGTGATGTAGCCATCGAGGCCGGTTGTGATCAAGCCTCCGCTGATGGACTGAATAATATTTTCGTGCAGCGCCTGCAGGTCTTCCAGCGCTCCGCTGGTGTACTTCAGCTTTACGTCGACCTGATGCAGCTTCGCCGCCAGCAGTCCTGCCAGGTAGGCCACGGCCAAATAGCCGAACAGATTGACGAAAATGATGGCCTGGAGGGCTCCCAGTCCGGGATGGGTGCTGGAGTACGAAGGAATGACTTCGAAATAAGTCAGTTCCAGGACCGCCACATACAGGATGAAAGCCAGCGCCCCGGTCAGGTAGGCCCAGATCCGAGGCAGAAGAATGCAGGCAACCGTAATGACCAGGGGATAGAAGAAGTTCAGAGAACTGTCCACGCCACCGGTGGCGTAAACCACCAGCGTGACCATGATCAGGTCGGTGAGGACTTGCAGCAGGGACTGGATGCGCCGTTCTTCCCAAAAGGAGAGCAGGAGCACATAGAAGATTGACACCGCGTACCACAGCAAGATGACATCGATGAACAGGCGCAGGGGAAAAGGATTCGGCGTAAGCCGGGCAATGGCCAGTTCGATTCCCAGCAGAAGGGTCAGAACAATGATGCGAACCTTGACCAGCCAGGCCAGCCAAAGGCGCTCATCGAAAATGGATTGCATGCGAGACTCGAATCCCCGAGTAGTAGTCGTCAGTCGTCGGTCATCAGTCGTCAGAAAGAGCTGAAGACTGACGACCGACGACTGACGACTGACGACTGCTCTTGTGACTAGCCTGCCAGTTTGGCGATCATCGAGAACAGCGGCATGTAGAGCGAAATGACAATGCCGCCGATCATGATGCCCAACAGGCCGATGATGACCGGTTCCAGCAAGGCCAGCATGTCCTTGGTGGCGGAATCGACTTCGTCTTCATAGAAGTCGGCGATTTTCTGCAGCATGGCGTCCATGGCGCCGGTGGCCTCGCCAACTCCGATCATCTGGGTCACCATGTTGGGAAACACGCCCGACTCCCGCAGGGGATCAACGATGGTGCGGCCTTCTTCGATGGCCTTACGGACCTTCATCAATGCCTCTTCCAGCACGGCGTTGCCTGAAGTCCTGGCGGTGATGCTGAGACCTTCCAGGATGGGCACGCCCGAGGTGATCAAGGTACCCAATGTCCGGGTAAAGCGTGCCACTGCGATCTTGCGCAGCAGCGTGCCCAGAATGGGCAGCTTAAGCAGGGCATAGTCGAAGTAGTAGCGGCCCTTGGGGTTCTTGCGAATCTGTTTCAGGCCGACCACCAGGGCGACAACCCCGACGATGAAGAACCACCAGAACTGGCCGACAAAGGCGCTGAGGCCCATCACGACCCGAGTGGGTAACGGCAAGGCGACGCCCAGGCCGATAAACAGGTTGGCGAAAATCGGGACCACCCATTTCAGCAACGCGCCCACGATCAGGAACGCCAGGCTGACAACGGACACCGGGTAGATCAGGGCCGACTTGACCGCCGCCCGCAACTTGACCGCTTTCTCGATGTAAATGGCCAGGCGCTGCAGGATGATGTCGAGAATACCGCCGGTTTCGCCGGCTTCGATCATGTTGGTGGTCAGATCGTCGAAGACCTTGGGATGGCCCTTCATGGCGTTGGCCAGGGTAGCGCCGCCCTCCACCGTGGTACGTACGCCGGTCAAGGTCTTCTGGAAGGCCGGGTTTTCCTGGTTGGCCGCCAGAATTTCCAGGCACTGCACCAGCGGCAGGCCGGCATCGATCATGACCGAGAATTGCCGGAAGAAAATGGCGATGTCTTTGGTCTTGACCTTGTTCATGCCGAGACTCGGCATGGCAAACTCTTTGCCTTTTTCCCGGATGGGTCCCGGCGTGATGCGCTCGCGCCGCAACTGGCTGGTCAGCGCCTGTTTGTTGGCCGCAGTCCGCTCGCCGCTGACCTTTTGACCGGACTCATTCTTTCCCGAAAATGTGAAAACTGGCATGGTAAACGTCTCCTCGCTGCAATTCGCTCTTCACGCGCCTACGTTCCGGCGTCCCGAACCACCTTTTATTCTGGCTCCGTCTCTGCCGCCACCGGCGGTTGCGACGGCCAATCTTTATCATCCCCGGCGCCGCTTAACGCTTGCTGGGTGCGGCACCTTTCGCCATGGCGGCAGGCTGGTTACGATTCAAGCCCGCGCCCCGGTTGATCATTTCCTGCAACTCGTCGGTGTTACTGGATCGCGCCATCGCCACTTCCAGCGTGATCTGTTTCTGGAAATAGGCTGTGGCCAGCGCCTGGTTAAAGGTCTGCATTCCGAACTTGTCCTGACCGGACTGCATGGAAGAGTAGATCTGGTGGATCTTGTCCTCGCGGATCAGGTTACGAATAGCTGCATTCGGGACCATGATCTCCATGCACATGGCGCGGCCCTTGTTGTCCGATTTCGGCAGCAGGCTTTGGCACATGATGCCTTCCAGCACCAGCGACAGCTGGGCCCGGATCTGGGGCTGCTGGTGGGCTGGAAAAACGTCGATGATACGGTTGATGGTCGAAGAAGCCGAGTTGGTGTGCAGGGTGCCGAAGGTAAGGTGACCGGTTTCAGCAATACGCAATGCCGACTCGATGGTTTCCAGGTCGCGCATTTCGCCGATCAGCACCACGTCCGGGTCTTCGCGGAGGGCGGCGCGCAGGGCGTCGGCAAAACTCTTGGTGTCAGCATGCAACTCGCGCTGGTTGACCACGCAATTCTTGTTCATGTGGACAAATTCGATCGGGTCCTCGATGGTGAGGATGTGGTCGTGCCGCTCGGTGTTGATCTTGTCGATCATGGCCGCCAGAGTGGTCGATTTGCCCGAGCCGGTCGGACCCGTCACCAGCACCAGCCCGCGAGGCTTGTCGCACAACTTGCTGACAATGGCGGGAAGCCCCAGCTGGTTGAAGGACTTGATCTCGAACGGAATCAAGCGGAAGACCGCCGAGGTGGCGCCGCGCTGGTTGAAGGTGTTGGCACGGAAGCGGGCCAGGCCCTTCAGACCGAAAGAGAAGTCCAGCTCGAGGTTTTCTTCGAAGCGATGCTTCTGCGAGTCGGTCATGACGCTGTAGGCCAGCTGCTTGGTCTCCGCCGGCGTCATCTGCGGCAGGTCGAGCGGCACCAGGTGTCCGTGCACCCGAATCTGCGGCGGTGAATTGGTGGTGATGTGGAGGTCGCTTCCCCCCATCTCCAGCAGCCTCTTCAACAGATCACTTAGCGAAAGCGACATAGTTTCCCCTTTCCTTCCTGAACTCTAGTGAATGGTCTCGCGTGCCACTTCTTCCAGCGTGGTCCAGCCGGCAGCCACCTTGATCAGTCCGCTGCGCCGCAGGGTGATCATGCCGCGCTCAATTGCCTTCTTCTTCAACTCCAGCGCCGAAGCGCCCACCAGGACCAGTTCCTTGATTTCGTCATCCACTTCCATCACTTCGTACAAGCCGGTCCGGCCCTTGTATCCGGTGTTGTTGCAGGTACCGCAGCCTTTGCCTTTCTGGATCTTCACCGTCTTGGCCTCTTCCGGGGTATAGCCTTCTTCGATGAGCGCCTGCACCGGCATGTCGATGGTTTCGGCGCAGTCACGGCAAATGCGGCGCACCAGCCTCTGCGCGCAAATCAGGTGGACCGAAGTCGCCACCAGAAAGGGTTCAATACCCATATTCATCAGGCGCGTGATCGTCTCGGGGGCGCCGTTGGTGTGCAGAGTGGACAGCACCAGGTGGCCGGTAAGGGCCGCTTTGATGGCAATTTCCGCCGTTTCAAAGTCGCGGATTTCGCCCACCAGGATGATGTTGGGATCCTGCCGCAGAAAGGCACGCAGCGCGGCCGCGAAGTTCAATCCGATCTGTTCCTTCATCTGCACCTGGTTGACTCCGGCCAGCTGGAACTCGACCGGATCTTCGGCGGTCATGATGTTGGTGTCGGGTGTGTTCAGGCGCGCGATGGACGAATACAGCGTGTTGGTCTTGCCCGATCCCGTGGGACCGGTGACCAGCACCATGCCGTAGGGCTTGAGAATGGCTTTCTCGAACTTGGTCAGCGATTCCTGCTCGAAACCGAGCTTGGTCATGTCAAGGCGCAGGTTTTCCTTGTCCAGCAACCGCATGACGATCTTTTCGCCCCAGAGCGTAGGCAGCGTGCTGACGCGGAAATCGAGCTGCTTCTTGCGTCCGCCAAGGCTCATCTTCAGCATGATGCGGCCGTCCTGCGGCAGACGCTTTTCGCTGATGTCCAGCTTGGCCATGATCTTCACGCGCGAGGTGATGGCGTCCTTTAATTTCAGTGGCGGCGACATGATGCTCTGCAGCACTCCGTCAATACGGAAGCGTACGCGGAACTCTTTTTCGTACGGCTCCATGTGAATGTCGCTGGCCCCCCGCTTTACCGCGTCGGTCAAGACCAGGTTGACCAGCTTCACGATGGGAGCTTCGTCAGCCGCCCGCTCCAGGTCGGCCGCTTCCATCTCGGTTTCTTCCGCCTGCAGCTCGACGTCGGCTTCGCCGATCTCGGTCATCGACTGCATGACCTGTTCGAGATCTTCCTGCTGCGTAGTGCCGTAGGCCTTCTCGATGCCTTCGAGGATCGAACTTTCCGATGCCACCACCGGCTCGATGTTGAAGCCGGTCATGAACTTGATATCGTCCATGGCGAAGACGTTGGTCGGGTCCACCATGGCGATGGTCAACGACGCGCCCACGCGGCTCAGGGGCAGAATCTGGTAGCGCTTGGCGGTCTCGAACGGGATCAGCTTTACTACCGAGGGATCAATTTCAAAGTAGGAGAGATTGATGGCCGGAACGCCGTACTGGCGGGAGAGAAAGTTGGTAACGTCCTCATCGGTGAGGAAGCCCAGCTTGACCAAAGCCGAGCCCAGACGAACGTTGGTCTCTTTCTGGACCTTGGTCGCCTGTTCCAACTGCTCCTTGGTGATGACCTTCTCTTTAACCAGAAGATCACCCAGCCGTTGAGACATACCTCGATCTCCAATCTGTGCGTCAGATAATTTCGGTGTACGAATGCGGCGCGAGTTCCGCTGCTTTTCGAGGGGAGAAGTTGCAGCCTATCGCGTTGACACAAATTGTCAACGTAACCGGGTTACGGCACCAGTAACTTTAGTGCGTAGGACTAGTGGGTATTTGTGCGCGAGTCAGAGATTCAACTTCCACGGAAACCGCGAGATTACAGGGGAAAGGCCGCAGAGCCGGGAAAAACAAGACGAAATCAGGCGGCCGAGGTCGAATGACTTCGGTAACGGGTGGGAGGGTCAGAAAACGGATGGACGATCTTCGACGATTGCGGCCGGACCTCAGGGGATCGACTCAAAGCACGGTCGGGTAACAGAGCACTAAATTGGACGCCGGGTCAACCCAAGACACCTTCTGTATCGTTGGATCTTCTAGTGAATCATCGTTTTCTCCTCTTTGATCCCAAGTCCCGTAGACTCCGACGGGTTCCCCAAACCAGCGCCGCAAAGATCGGTCCCCACAAAAATAAGACCGCTATGGCGAGTCTCCACGTAACCTGCCAAGCTGTGCCCTGTTGAACAAGCGAAGCGAAGATAGCTGCCATGGTTCCGAACACGAATAATGCCAAAAGCGCAAGCCCAACCTTTGTTGAGGCATTCCACTGCGCACTTCCCAAGTTTCGCCAGAAGCGAGCCTCGTTGCTTACAGTATCTGGAAATACGATATTTCGCTGCTGGGCGTCGACATCTCGCAGCCGTTCACTATTCGTGTGGTGATCTTTCATCTCACGACCTGAGACTCATCGCAGCAAGTTCACACAACCGTTAAGGGTCCCTAAATATCCAACCGCATTTCCTGCCGCGCCACCTTGGCCTCGGCCGTGTGCCCCATTCATTCGCGCTTTTTGCGAATGAGTGGAATTGCAGACCGCTCTCGTCTTCAGATTGAATCCTGTAGTCATCGGATCAGTGTCCAGAGTCCGATGTACCCGGCGGTTCCGCATAAACGCTTTTGACGAATCCGGCGGCGTTGGTGTTGGGCCAGTCGGGATGCTGCGTCTTAAGTTCTGCGCTGATTTGTTTCCCGGCCTCCTCGGCGGACACACCCTGGCCCTTGAGCGCCAGCGCTCGCGTGCGGATGCCAGAGATCAGGTCAGCTTCCGCCGCAACCAGCGAGCCATCGCCGGGAGCGCTATGGTCGGGCAAGACATGTGCGGGGTTCAGGGCGGCTACCCTCTCCAGTACGGCCAACCAGCTCGCGGGCGTGCCGCCGTCGCCAAAGATGTTCGGCATGGTCTGGTTCTGTACCACGTCGCCGGAAATCAGGGTGCGGTCCGGCTCGACAAAGGTCAGCTCATCGCCCTTGGTGTGGGCCCCGCCGAACCACAGCAGGCGGGCCGTAACCCCGCCCAGGTCGATCTTCGCTTCCTCATCGAAAATCACGTCGGGCGATCGCAATACAACCCCCGCCAGCAGCTCTTTGTTCAGCGGCGAGCGCTGACTGAACATGTCGATCATCTCCTGGCCGTGCTTCTCCATTTCCTGCTGCTGCACCGTGTCGCGGATCAGAATAGTACCGGGAGGAAACCCGGGCTCACCGCCGGCGTGCTCAGGATGAAAGTGCGTGGTGGTGAGGAAAAGCTTCTGATTGTTGGGCGCAAGTTTCGCCGTTACCCGCGCCGCCGTGGCTCCATTCTTCGGGCCCAGGCCGGTATCGACAACCAGCGTCGCGCGGCTGCCCACCACGATGGCAATGTTAGGAAAACCCATGAGCGCCCAGACGTGGTCGGAAATCTTGATCGGGTTCTCACCGACCATCGGCTGGCTCATCTGCGCCGATGCAGCCAGTACGGCCATAAGCAGAAATGCGAAAAGTGACTTCATAAACTGTTTCATCGCGGACTGGCCACCCTTTCCTCGCCGGTCCTCTGGCACGACGACTCCTAGGCTGCCCCACCGTTGCGTTTTTTGCAAGGGTGGGAAGCACAGAACGTCAGCACCGAAGCCGTTCTGCACGCTTGGACGCCGATGGCGGATTCGTCTCCAGATCCCTCGGTCCGGATCAGAACGCACAATTCATAATGGACCTTGATCTTAATTTCGAAGCGTGCAGTTGGTAGCCAACCCCACTCACTCGCAAACAGCGCGAATGAATGGCGCACCCCCGGGCATCATGCCTCGTGGCGGAGGAGCACACTCTGCCACCGTCTAACCGCGCACGGGAGGCTTATAATGAGGCACTTGGGCCGGTGGATTGTCGCGGCGTTCGCACTCCATCGGGACGGTTCCTTACGTGGCTGCCCCCACTCCAACCCGCAACAACGAAACAAGCCGCAAGAAAGTCATCATCTTGCTGGCCATCGGGATTGCGGTGTCTTTCGGGATCCTTCTATCCCAGTCGTCTTTCGATCTGGACGTTTTCAACGCCGACATCCAGCAGCGCTTTCCACTTTTGTTTTTTGCCGCGCTTACCATCCTGATCTTTCTGCTGTTTGTGGCTTTGACGTTCGTTCTGGCCCGCAACCTCCTGAAACTTTTTGCGGAACGGCGGCTGGGTGTTCTGGGTTCAAAGTTTCGTACCCGGCTGGTGGTGGGCGGACTACTGCTCTCCTTCCTGCCGGTCATCATGATGTTCTGGTTCGCCTACGGGCTGATGAATAACTCTCTCGAACGCTGGTTTTCGCGTCCCGTCGAAGAGGTGCGGGAGGACACGGCAGCCGTAGCTTCGCTGGTGAAGAAGTACGCTGCGCAAAACGCCCGCGCCGAGGCCGAGGCCATCGCGGCGGTGCCGGAGACGCAGCGGGCCTTTGCCGCTCATAGCTTTTCCACGGTGATGAATGAATTCCGGCGGCACGAAACAACTTTGCAGGGTGGCTTCGCGCTGGCCCTCGAAGCGGGCAACTCCGAAGCCAGTATCAACGCTCCCGCCTCATGGCCGCTGCTGAAGGCCAGGATCCCGATGGACCGTTTGGCCTCCGATGCCATTGTTCCTCTCAAGTGGGAGAACACGGATTACATCCTGAGTGCCGCTCGCGTAGGTGACCACGGCCTGATCGTAGTGGCCATGCCTTTGCCGCAGAAGTTCTCGGAGACGGTGAGGCAACTCGATGCCAGCCAGCAGCGCTATTTCGAACTCACCCGCCAGCGCAAGTTGCTGCGTCGCACCTACATGGAATTGCTCCTCCTGCTTACTGTCCTGGTGCTTTTCTCCACCACCTGGCTGGCCCTGTACCTCGCCAAGCTTGTTACCCGCCCAGTGGTGGCGCTGGCCGAAGCCACGCAGGAAATCTCGCGGGGACGTCTGGACTATCGCGTAGCGGTGAGCGCGGCCGATGAAATCGGAGATCTGGTGCGGTCTTTTAACCGCATGGCGGAGGAGCTCGAAACCAGCCGTCGCCAGATCGAAGCCTCCAGCCACGACCTGGGCGCGGCCAACATCGCGCTGGAACAGCGCCGCCAGCACATCGAGACTATTCTGGAGAGCATTCCCACTGGAGTACTTTCGCTTGATGCCAACCGCCGGATTACGCACGTCAACCAGGCCTTGATTCGCATGTTCAATCCTTCGGGAGCGGAGTCCGCGGACCTGATCGTGATCGGCGCTGCACTGCGGGAAGTATTTCCCCACGAGATTTTGGAAGACCTGGAACATTTGTTGCGGCGCGCGGACCGCATGGGCACGACCACCACCCAACTGGAAGTCGCTTTGCACCGTTCCCGGTTCAATGCCGCCGTCACCGTGGCAACGCTGCAGCACGGAGGCCAGGGACTGGGCTATGTTGTGGTCTTTGAAGATCTTTCCGATCTGCTTAAGGCCCAGAAACAAACCGCCTGGCGGGAAGTGGCGCGCCGGGTCGCGCATGAAATCAAGAACCCGCTCACTCCCATCGCGCTTTCGGCGGAACGGATTCGCCGCCATCTGGAGCGCGGTTCTCCGCCCGATGCGGCTTCGCTCGATGTTCTGCACAGCTGCTCCGAAACCATAGGCGGAGCGGTGGAAACTCTGCGCACCCTGGTGGACGAATTCTCCACCCTGGCCCGTTTCCCCACGGCGAAGCCCACGCCCGCGAACGTCAACATGATCGTGGAAAATACTCTGGCGATGTTCAACGGGAGGCTGGATGGAATCCATGTGCAGACCTTCCTGGCCCCCGACCTTCCCAAGGTGATGGCGGATGCGGAGGCGATCAAACGCGCCCTGGCCAATCTGGTGGACAACGCTGCCGAGGCCATGCAAGGTGCGCTGGTGCGTGAGATTCTGATCTCCACCTCGCTGGTGGCCAGCCGCGACGCGGTCGAAATCACCGTCGCCGACACCGGCCACGGCGTTACCCAGGAACTGAAAGAGAGACTCTTCCTGCCCTACTTCTCCACCAAGAAGCGCGGAACCGGACTGGGGCTCGCCATCGTGAGTCGAATTGTCGAAGACCACCGCGGTTCGATCCGGGTCGAGGAAAATCGGCCGGTCGGCGCCCGGTTCGTGGTGGAGTTACCGCTCGCCGGCGAAGCTATCCTCGCTTCCGCACCCGCTCGCCAGCATGCATAACATTCTCATCGTGGACGACGAATCCGGCATCCGGCAATCGCTCAAGGGCGTGCTTGAAGATGAAGGCTACAAGGCCTCCGCCGCCGACAGTGGCGAGGCCTGCCTGGAGACCTTGCGCAAGCGTTCCTACGATGTTGTGCTGCTCGACGTCTGGCTGCCCGGCATGGACGGCCTCGAAGTGCTGCAGAAGATTCGCGACCTGGAGAACGCCCCCGAGGTCATCATGATCTCCGGCCACGGCACCATCGAAACCGCGGTGCGCGCCACCAAGCTGGGCGCCTACGACTTTCTGGAAAAGCCGCTCTCCATCGACAAGACTCTTACCCTGATCAAGCACGCCGTCGATGCCAAGCACATGAAGCAGGAAAATCGTGAGCTCAGGAAACAGCTCACCCCGCGCAGCGTGATCGAAGGGGAGAGCGTTCCCATGAAAGCGCTGCGCCAGCAGATTATGCTCATGGCGCCAACCAACGGCCGGGTGCTGATCTACGGCGAATCGGGCACTGGAAAAGAACTGGTGGCCCACGCCATCCATGCGCAGAGCCTGCGCAAAAACGAAATGTTCGTGGAACTGAATTGCGCAGCGATTCCGGAAGATCTGATCGAGAGCGAGCTATTCGGCCATCGGAAGGGCTCGTTTCCTGCCGCCACCGCCGATAAGGAAGGGAAATTTCAACGCGCCCACGGCGGTACGCTGTTCCTCGACGAAATCGGCGATATGAGCCTGAAGACCCAGTCGAAAGTTCTGCGCACGCTCGACGAACAACGCTTTACCCCCGTGGGCAGCGATGAACCCATCACCGTGGACGCCCGCCTGATTGCTTCCACTAACAAGGACCTGGACGAAGAGATCTCTCGCGGAAATTTTCGGGAGGACTTGTTCTATCGTCTCAACGTCATTCCCTTCTCCGTTCCTCCACTGCGCGAACGCCAGGAGGACATCCCCCTGCTGGCGCGCCATTTTCTCAAGGAGTTTTCCGCCACCTACGGGCGCAGGCCGCGCGAAATCACCGACGACGCCATTGAAACCCTGATGCGCTATTCCTGGCCGGGCAACGTGCGCGAGCTGCGCAACGTCATTGAGCGCATCGTCATCATGAATCCCACCACGACCCGCTTTGACCGCAAGCACTTGCCGCCGCTGGTCCACCGCGACGGCACCCGCCGATCGATCGGGGCCGAGTTTTCTACCCTGCACCAGGCCCGCGCCGCCTACGAGCGCGACTATATCCTCAAGAAACTTGATGACAACCATGGCAACATCAGCCGCACCGCCGAGGTTCTCGGCCTGGAGCGAAGCCATCTTTACCGCAAAATGAAGACCCTGGGTATCGCAGTGAAGGAGTGAAGCTGCAGGAACGGCTGTCGTGAGGGCATCTTGCCCTCACAGGCGCGCTACTTTTTGATCATATGGATTTCGGTGCCGTTCTTGAGGAACTTCACTTCATCCATGAGCTGGTTGATGAGGAAGATTCCGCGACCATGATCGGAATAAACGCTTTCGCCCCGGAGAGGATTGGGAATCTGGCCCGGATCGAATCCGGTGCCGGGATCGCGCACCACAATCAGTATGCTCTGGTCCTCCTTACAGACCACATCGCATTCGACGATCTTTGACGGATCAGCCTTAGCCCCATGAACCACCGCGTTCGCCAGAGCCTCGGTCAGGGCCAGTTCGATGGCGTCGTATTTCTCCGGATCGCAGTGCACCTGTCTCACCAGCTCCATAACGCTTTGGACCACGGGGTCCACCGCATTCCGGTCCGCTGCCAGCGTGATCTTCAGCTTCAACTTGCCGGTTTCGAACTCGTGCGTTTCCGGGTTCTCGGTCATCGCCCTGCTTTCATTTCGAGTTACTTGATAGTGATTTATTGGATGCGCGCCCGTGTTGGGGGATTCTACAGGGATCACTGCACTTCAGCCAAGTCACACTAACTCATGGCTTCCCGCTGCCTACCAGGCGATCAACCTGGCGCCGCCAATCCAGTTCCTCGACGAACTCGTGCGACTCCCGCCAGTTTTCGCGGACCTTTACGAAGAGCTCCAGAAATACACGCTTCCCCAGCATCTTTTCGATCTGCAGGCGGGCTGCGGTGCCGATCTTTTTGAGCATCTGGCCGCCTTTGCCCACCAGGATTCCCTTCTGTCCGCTGCGTTCGCAGTAGATCATGGCCGCGATACGAGTCACTTTCGTTCCTTCCTCGAATTGCTCAATTACCACAGTGGTTGCGTACGGGACCTCTTCTTCAGTCTCCACCAGGACCTGCTCCCGGATGATTTCCGCCACCATGAAACGGACGGGCTGGTCGGTGATCTGTTCTTCGGGAAAATAGCGTGGGCCTTGGGGAAGAAACCGGAGCACCTTATCCAGGAGGATTTCGAGACCTTCGTGTTTGCGCGCGGAGAGAGGAATAATTTCGCGGAACTCGTGAAGCTTTCGGTACTCATCCATGAGGGGCAGCAATTTTCCCTTGGTGCCGCGCAGCAGATCGATCTTGTTCAAGAGCAGGAACACCGGCGTGCCCGCCTTCTTCGCCGTCTCGAGCACGAAGAGGTCTTCCCGGGTGAAACGGCGCGTGACGTCCACGATCAACAGGACCAGCTCGCAATCCACCATCGCCTCCCGCACCTCGGCCATCATCTTGCGGCCCAGAGAAGTGTCCGGCCGGTGAACTCCCGGAGTATCGATGAGGACAATCTGGCCCTCTAGTCGGCCCTTCTGTTTGGGCACATGTATGATCCCCAGAATGCGGTTGCGTGTGGTCTGCGGCTTGGGACTGATAATGGCCAGCTTTTCGCCGACCAGGGCGTTGAGGAGAGTGGATTTGCCGGCGTTGGGACGGCCCAGAATGCAGACGAAGCCGGAGTGAAAGGCCATAGGGATTGTGTAGCGCCGAGTCTCGCCGGCTGTGCGGCGCGCGTCCTGCCCGCCGCCGGAGGGCGAGAGACGGCGTTACAGGGAGACCTGACTATATCAGCTTCATCTGCGTCGGTTTGCCGACGGATATTCTTACTCGTTCGACCCGCCGCTCGGTTGAATCCAGTACTTCGAAGCGCAGGCCGTCTTCCTCGATCACCTCACCGCGGTGTGGGATGCGGCCGGCCAGTTCGCTTACCAATCCCGCTACTGTGGCGGACTCTTTGCCTTCGGGGCGAATTCCGAACATCTCTGTAAGCCGGTCCACATCCATATTTCCAGGTACGATGTAGGAAGTTTCATTCTCGCGAACCACTTCCATCTTTTCGTGCTCGTCACGGATCTCTCCCACTATTTCTTCGACCAGGTCTTCGATGGTAACCAGACCGGCTACACCGCCATATTCGTCCACGACGATGGCCATGCGAATATTGTTCTGCTGCATCTCGCGCAGCAGATCGCTGACCAGCTTGCTCTCGGGCACAAAATAGACATCGCGGCGCATGATGGTATCCACCCGGCGCATGTGGGCCTCGGTGTCCGGGACCTGCAATACGTCCTGAGCAAAAACAATCCCCACGATGTTATGGATGGTGCCTTCGAAGACGGGCACCCGCGAAAAGGGCTTGGTACGCAGCAGTTCGATAAACTGCTCGACCGTGGTGTGGGTTGGGACGGCCACAATTTCCGGCCGCGGTTTCATCGCCTCGCGGACAGTTTTCTCGCTGAACTCCACCACCGACTGGATCAGATCGCGATTGCTCTCATCCAGGATGCCTTCCTCCTGGCCCGCTTCGATGAGCGCATCCACGGCTTCCGCCTGGGTCTCCGGGGCTTCGTCAGAGTGCTCCTTGGTCAATGCAGTCACAGATTTCAAAAACCCCAGCACCAGGGTCACGGGGAGTATCAGGTAGATCAGGAAGCGCAGCACAATCGCACAGCGGGCCAGCCATTCGCCGCGCGTCCTGGAAAAGAACACAAAGGGCAGAAAGCGGTTAAACAGGATGATGATGAGCACCAGGCTGAGCGTGGCCTGAAGAATCTCGTAAAGGCCCCAGCCGCGTTCACGAAACACGGCGAAGCCCACCAGCAGGGCGATGGCAGCGGTAATCATTTGGGTCAGCACCGCCATGGAGAGCGCGGCACGCGCCCGGCTCACTCCCAGCCTGGGTTCGACCCTTTGCTCGAAGGTCGCAATGTTGTCCTGGAACTCGCGGGAGAGAAATCTTCCGATCTCGGTGTACACGCGGTCCGCGTAGGAGACCAACGTCAGCAGGCAAAGCAGAAGAAGCAACGCAGCTGCGATGGCATAATTCATCGAGATCGTCGTGCCTGTGTGGCGCGGCCGCCCCCGCCCGCGGCCTTTGCCGGCGGCTTTTTGGTCAGCGCCCCCGCCTGCCCGCTTCTCTCAATCAGACCCAATGGCAAGCCCAGCGAGCGTCGTAATTGCCGCTCCTTGCCGGCCATTGCGCCCTGATCGGATTCGTGGTCGTAGCCCACCAGATGAAGCACGCCGTGAAGCGCCAGTATCTTAATCTCCTGGGCTGCGGAATGACCCAACCGCCGGGCATTTTCCTTCGCAATGTCGGCTGAAATCGCGATATCGCCGGCGAGTCCGTTCACGAAGCAGGGCCCGGGCGGAAAGGAGAGCACGTCCGTGGGCTGGTCTTTGGCGCGGAAACGCCGGTTCAGCGAACGCAACTCGGAACTTCCGGTCACCAGCACGTTGACCGCGCCCTCGAGCTTGATCGCACGACTGGCCCGCGCCACAAACTTCGCCAATGCGGTATCAGTCAATCCAGCCACGGGTTTGCGAAGGATTACCAAGTTCTTCTTCTTTGCGCACTTTGCGGGTTTCTTTGCGTCCTTTGCGGTTAAGGGTTTTTCTCTTCCCGGCCAAAAGCAAACAGGAGGGCCTCATCGGGCGCCCTCCTGTTCAATCTTACCTGCTCTACTCGCTGGTTTCTACTTCCGAGGAGGAAACGCTGTTGTTCTGCCCGGCCGCCATCTCGGTGCCATTGGCTTTGCCGTTGGTCCGGGAGTCCTGTAGCGGTAACTGTTCGGCTACTTTGGCTTTATGTTCATCGTAGGCGCGAATGATGCGCTGCACCAACTGGTGGCGCACCACGTCGCTGTCATCGAAATAGGCGAAGGTCAGGCCCTCCACGTTCTTCAATACTTCCGCTGCTTCCAGCAGGCCGCTGCGCCGCGCATTGGGCAGATCGATCTGGGTCACGTCGCCGGTAATCACCGCCTTGGAGTTGAAACCCAGGCGAGTAACGAACATCTTCATCTGCTCCGAAGTCGTGTTCTGGGCCTCGTCCAGGATCACGAACGAATCGTTCAAAGTGCGCCCGCGCATGAAGGCGATGGGCGCAATCTCGATCACGTTCTTCTCCAGGTAGCGATCGACCTTTTCGGGCTCGAGCAGATCATACAGGGCGTCGTACAAGGGACGCAGATAGGGATCGATCTTGTCCTGCAGGGTTCCGGGAAGGAATCCCAGTCGTTCGCCCGCCTCCACTGCGGGACGCGCCAGGATGATGCGGTTGACACGCTTCGCCAGCAACGCGGAAATTGCCATAGCCACGGCCAGGTAAGTCTTGCCCGTCCCCGCCGGCCCGATGCCGAACACCATGTCGTGGTTCTCGATGGCTTCGAGATAGCGCCGCTGGTTCACGCTTTTGGGCTGCACCGTGCGGCGTCCGAAGGAGCGTTGGCGTCCGGCCTCCGCCAGGCCGCGCAGGGTAGCCTTGGGGTCGGCCAGGACCACACGCAACATGCTGCCCAGGTCGCCATTGTTGAAGGTGAATCCGGAACGCTGCAGGTGGTCGTAATCGGCAAAAACCTGCTCCGCCCGGGCCACGTCACGCGTCGCCCCTTCCAGGTCGATAGAATCCGATCGCAGGTCGATATTGATATTCAGGCCATCTTCCAGCAGTCGCACATTCTCGTCACGCGTGCCGAACAGGGTCTCGATGTTGGGACTGATTTCAATGCTCTTCTTCATTCCGTATTTGGCGTTTCCTCCGGCGCGTTAGATGCTGGGTTGCCTGTGCACAGCGGGCAGAACACCGCCGCCCAGGCGCGGACAAACGATTCTCATGTCTGGAGGTGGAACCAGCCGAGGATGCTCGCCCCGAAGTGCAAGCAACTACCATTGAGGTAGAGAGTACCCCTGCCCGCCGAGAGGAGTCAATGGCGACAAAATGAAGCTTGTTACTGTTGGGGAACCAGGCAGAATCCGGGAGAAGAAGGTGTGGGTCGGACACTCTTGTCCGACGCCTTTGATTTTGAGTTTGGGGTTCGAAATACTCCAGAAACACCTAGATCCATTGGGGAAAATCCAAGTCAAACTCAAAGTCAAAAGCGTCGGACAGAGCCTGCCCTGAGCGAAGTCGAAGGGAGTGTCCGACCCACATGATTGCGGCCTCTCCCTCACTCCGGATATCATGCGGGCCACGATGAAACTGACATACGCCCTTTCCCTTGTAATATTGACCGCCATCACCTGGGCCCAAAATTCTTCTCCTGACGCCGAAGTACAAGCCGTCTACCCGGAAGCCCACGCTCTTTATGTTGACATCCACCAGAACCCGGAACTCTCTTCGCATGAAACCCAAACCGCGGAAAAGCTGGCCTCCCACCTGCGGAATCTGGGCTACACCGTCACCGAACACGTGGGCGGCACCGGCGTGGTGGCCATCCTGAAGAACGGCTCCGGACCAGCGGTGATGCTGCGCACCGAGCTGGATGCGCTTCCCGTAGAGGAAAAAACCGGCCTGCCCTATGCCAGCAAAGTCCGTACCAAGGACGATTCAGGACGGGAAGTTGGCGTCATGCACGCTTGCGGTCATGACGTTCACATGGCGTCGCTGGTGGGAACGGCCGCCATCATGGCGCACAGCAAGAACACCTGGCACGGAACCCTGATCCTGATCGGCCAGCCCGCCGAAGAAACTATCTCCGGCGCCAAACGGATGATCGAAGACGGCCTGATGACCCGCTTTCCCAAGCCCGACGTCGCCGTGGCCTTACACGTCGGCAACGAGCTTCCTGCAGGCCAGGTTGGGCTCGGCCCCGGCTATCGCTTCTCCAACGCCGATTCCCTGCGCATTACCATCTACGGCAAGGGCGGACATGGCTCCATGCCCAACAGCACGATTGATCCAATTGTGATTGCCGCCCGCCTCGTGGTTACTTTGCAGACCATCGTGGCCCGGGAAGTAAAGCCCGGAGAAGTGGCCGTCGTCACCGTGGGATACATTCAGGCCGGCACCAAGAACAACATCATCCCTGACCACGCGGAGCTCGGGCTCACCGTCCGCAGCTACAAACCTGAAGTTCGCAAACAGGTGCTGGCCGCCATCGAGCGCATTGTCAAGGCCGAGGCCAATGCCGCCGGCGCGACCCAGGAGCCTAAGATTGAGCACTATGAAGCCACGGACGCGGTGTACAACGACCCCGCCCTCGATCAGCGCCTGGAGGGCGTGCTGGAATCGGCACTGGGTAAGGCGAATGTAGTGGTCGAGGACCCGGGTATGGCGTCGGAGGATTTTTCCTATTTCACCGCCCAGGGTGTGCCGTCGTTCTATTTCAGCCTGGGGGGAGCGGACCCGGCAAAGTATGCCGAAGCGAAAGCGGCGGGGACGCACTTGCCTTCCAATCACTCACCTCTGTTTGCCCCCGATGTAGATCCCGCATTGCACACGGGGATTGCAGCCGAGGTTGCAGTGCTGCGGAATTTGCTGAAGTGATCAACTCCTGGTAGCTGTCATCCTGAGCAAGGATGCCCCTCCGCTGGCGAAGGGGCAGACGCGCCGAAGGACCCCTACTGGGAAAACGACGTGTCTCTCCCCGGAGTTCCTGAGCTCTGGATAGTTCTCAGATCAAATCGGGCAGGGTGCGTCCGGCTAAAAGGGGTCCTTCGACTTCGTGGCTGCTTCGCGGCGCGAAGCAGTCACTCCGCTCAGGATGACATCTCCCCACAGGGGCTAGCCCGCATCTCTCACCAAAGGTCCGCATGAGATGGAGTCGGCGGCCACACGCAGCAGAATCGTTGAGGCCGAGGTCGGAAAACGTTCCAGCACAGCGATGGCACGACAAAAAGGCAGAGATACCATGGCAGTGTTGCCGAGAGGTCAATTTCTTGGACCGAAGGTTGCAAGCTTCTCCGCATCCCCTTTCTGAATGGGGCGCTACTTGCGTATTTTGCCAGGCGCGAACTCCGAGTCCTCAGCCCGGCAAGGGAGCCGGTTGCAAGTTGTGCCAGGCTTGCTCGAATACGCTCGCTCCCGGGTGACCGGCAGCCATCGAGATCCAGATCCGCCGTACCGTGATGCGAATCTGGGCGCCAATCTTGAGCAGCCGCAAGCGGATGGTCGAGCACTGTGCTCGGGCCATCTCCGTGCCCTTCAGCCCCAGTCGCCGCAGCACTTCCATCAAGCAGTAGGCGATCGAAGAAAAGTACAGTCGCAACTGATTCGATCGCATATAGGCGGTCGAGGTCCGATCCGCGAAAAGTCCCAACTGCTGTTCCTTAATGCGATTCTCGGCTTCGCCCCGAGCACAATAAAACTCCTCGTACAAGACGCGGGCGTCCATCGCTGCGGCTCCCAACGAGGTCACCACAAAGCGGGGATTTTCCCCTTTCGCCAGATACTCCGCTTTCCCAATCACCCGTCGCCGGCGCGACCAACTCTTGCGCGTGCGATAGGTGAATTCGGTAAACACTCGCGCCCCTTGAGCGCTGGCTCGATACTGCTGCCGCGCCTGCCGCATGGCTTTCCCCAGCCTGCCCCGCAAGCGGCTATTCTTGGCCAGTCCCAGTACGTAGTCCACCTTCTGCTGCTCGCACCAGCTCATCAGCTTATCCCGGCAGAACCCGGAATCGGCGCGCACGATGATCCGCACTTGGGGCCACACCCGCCGCAGCTGCTCCACGATTCGCGCCACTTCTTCCATTGCCCCCGCCGAGGCATCGATGTTCGAGGAGCGCAAGCGCGCACACACCACTTGCTCACCAATAAAAATGTACAGTGGCAGATAGCAGTAAGCTCCGTAATAACCGTGGAAAAACCGGCCTTCCTGGTTGCCATGCACCGGATCATCGGTGGCATCCAAGTCCAGCACGATCTGCTCCGGCGCTCGCGCCTGCGACTGGATGTAGAGATTCACCAACAACTCATCCACCGCTTTCTCATCCATGACGATCTTCTTATAGCGGGCCTGCTCATCGGCATCGGCCGGCGTCAGTTCCAACCGATTCAACGTACTCTTGCCTGCTCCGGCACTGCCCCGGTCCTGTCCCCGTCGCCGCTCCTGTCCCGCCACATCTGGCTTCCCGCACAACACCGCCAACAGCGGATCGCGCCGCAGTTGATCATGATCATTCAAATCCTCATACCCCAATGCCATCCCGTACACCCGCTGGCCGATCAGCTCCCGCACGCTGTGTTCAATCTTGTCCGGATCACGATAATCTCGAAAACAGTTGGCGAACTGCCGCACTATTCCCGTTCTCTGCTCCACTTGTCGCAACAGCAGGGATCCGGCCTCACTGGTGATCGTGCCTCCATCAAAACCAGCCACCACCTCGCGCTGAAAGTGATTCGCAAAATGGAAGGGAGTTTGGTTACACTCTGTCATTAGCACAGGCCGCCTTTCCTTTGGTTCTAACTGTTGTCTGGAAACTCAGTTATGCCAAAGAAGGCGGCTTTTAGCTATACCTTTGATGAGAAATGCGGGCTAGGCTCCTTCCGCCTTTGCATCCGCCAGCGATGCCGGCACGGCCCGTTGGCTAGCCCAGGCACGCAGCTCCTGAATTTCCTCCGACCTGGTGACCGACAGCGGTACCGTCGCCTGAAGCGCGTCCAGCAAGCTTTGCGTGCTCACCATCTGCTTGCTGGAGAATGCCGCGTACAGGGCCGTCTGCACCGCAGCTTCGATTTCTGCTCCGGAGTATCCGCAGGCTGCAGTGGCAACCTGGTCCAGATCAAACTCTGTTGGATTTCGCTTGCGCCGCTTCAGGTGGATGGCAAATATCTGCTTGCGCTCGGACTGATTGGGCAGATCGACGAAGAAGAGCTCGTCGAAGCGCCCCTTGCGAATCAACTCCGGAGGTAGCGCGGTCACATTGTTGCATGTCGCCGCCACGAAAACGGGAGCTTTGCGGTCCTGCATCCAGGAAAGGAAGGCGGCCAGGATGCGCGAGGAAACTCCGGCATCGACCGACGCCGAGTCCGGCCCGCTTCCGGCAAATATCTTTTCCAGTTCGTCAATCCAGAACACGCAGGGCGCCAGGCCTTCGGCCACGCGAAACACTTTCTGGATCCGTTTTTCAGTTTCGCCGATGTACTTGTCGAAGATGGCGGCGGTATCGAACTTCACCAGCGGGAGTTTCCATTCTCCGGCGATGGCGCGCGCGGACATGCTCTTGCCGCAGCCCTGAACTCCCAGAATTATGGCGCCGCGTGGCGGCTCCAGGCCGAAATCGCGGGCTGCATCCTCCCAGGTGCCTCGCCGCTGGGCCAGCCAGCGCTTGAGATTATCCAGGCCGCCTACGTTGCTCAGGTTCTCCGATGCGTCAATAAACTCCAGCATTCCGGAATGGCGTAGCAGTTCTTTTTTCGCCTGCAACACATCGGTAACAGTTTCAGGCGTGATTCCGTACCGCGTCACGATGGCCTGGGAAGCGGCGCGTTCCGCTTCTTCTTCGGTCAAGCCGCGGAGGTTATTTGCCATGGCGTCGAGGCCCGGAGCATCCAGAGTGCGTTTCAGGGTGCGTGTCTTCCCTACCCTGACCGTCATTTCGTCGATGATCTGGCGCAGGCGCTGTTTGTCCGGCAATGGAAGTTCCAGGAACTCAACCAGGCTGCCCAATTCCGCCGGAATTGTGATGGAGGGCGCAGTGATGATGACGGTGCGGCGGTTGGTGGAGAATTTCTGCCCCACGTCCCGCAGGCGGCGCACCACCACCGGGTCATCCATGTGACGATGAAAGTCCTTGAGCACGAAGGCCGCTTCCAACGACATCGCCTCCAGGTTGCTGAGCGCCTGGGCAGGCTCCTTGCTGTTGTAGAGCGCCTGGGCCCCGGACAAATCGTGCCCCGGGCCGCCGGCAAAGCCAGTTTCCGGGACCAGTTCTCCCACCTCGCTGCCGCAACGAACCAGTCCGCTGGCGATGCTCCACTCGAAGGTGGCCAGGCTCAGCGACGAGCACGCCGCCCGTACCAGGCGCACCGCGCGCATCTCTTCCACCGTTTCCATTACGACAATTGGAGTAGAAGAGCTGAGCAGAATTTTCAGGCGTTCGAGGGGATCTGCCATAAGGTTTGACCGACAACGACTTACTCCCGTAAAATAGCCTATTCACGAGCAATCGGAATACCTCTCCAGGGAAACGAAGGTAACAAGCAGACATGGCAAATCATTTTTCGGCGCTGAAGCGCGCCCGTCAGACCGAGACCCGAACCGTGCGCAATCGCGCCAACACCTCCCGCCTGCGTGGAGCCTTGCGGGACCTGCGTGAAGCCCTTACCAAAGGCGACAAGGCCGGCGCCGAGGTTGTTTTCCGGCAGACTGTTTCTGCGCTCGACAAGGCCATCCAGAAGGGCGTGATCCACGAGAACACCGCGTCGCGCTACAAGTCCCGCCTGAGCGCGCGGGTGAATGCGCTGAAGTAGAAAAGCGCTTCTGGCTGCCGGCTTCTGTTTCAGCCGAGAATTACCCCGAAGTATTCTTGTAAGGCGCTGCGCCACTCATCCTCTGAGTTGAGCGGGCGTTCTTCTTTTTCACCGTTTCTGGTGATGATCAACCGGCGATCAGAGACTGTGATCCGTCCCTCGGGAGTCGCCATGCTGCAAACCTTTTTGCGGGTGAACGGCGATTCCGGCGAAGTTTGATGGTAATGACACATGGGCGCGAACTCGTCCAGGCGCCTGGGGACGAGGGTAAAAGAATATTGCCGCTTCCAGCTGCCGTCGGGCTCGGTGCGGTCCAACTGGAGTCGCCCGTCCTGCTCGACGATACGGAACTTGCGCCCATCCTGTTCCTGCTCGCGGTCCTTCTCAAGTCGTAAGGGAGCGTTGAACAGGTCTCCAAAGCCTACATCCGCCAGCCATGGCTCTTCCAGATCAACGCGCAGGGCCAGATGATCGAATTCTGGCGAGGAGCTGCCATCTTCCCGCGGCACGCGAGCGGAGAGCATCGTCACCTTGAATCCCAACTCCCGCAGCAAGGCAGCGAACGCGCCATTGAGTTCGTAACAAAATCCGCCACGCCGCCGCTCCACGATCTTCCGCAGAAAGCCTTCTTCCGCGCAGATAATTTTCCGGCCGAGTGAGATATCGAGATTCTCGAAGGGTACCGAGAGCATGTGAGCCCGGTGTAGAGTGCGTAAAGTTTCGGCCGTGGGTTGGCGCGAACCGCTATACCCAATGCGCTGCAGGTAACCGGAAATGACGGTTGGCGCAATCACGGGCTTTTACCGAAAGCGCGGCAGCAGAAAGCCGGCGTGCTTCTGGTGCTCGCGGAAGGCGTCGCCGAATTGCTGCGTCAGCATCTCCTCTTCCTTCCGGGCTTTGATGCAATAGCCAATCAGCGCCAGGACAAAGCCCAGCACGCATCGCCACTTGCCGATGACCAAGGCCGTTCCAATCGTGGCCAGAACCAGTCCGGAGTAGATAGGGTGCCGGAGATGAGCATAAGGACCGGTGCGGATGAGCTGATGGTCCTCTTTGATCGTTACCCTGGCGCTCCAGTACTCCGCCAGATGATATCGGGCCCAGATGGCCAACCCTATTCCAAGCCAGGTCAGCAACACTCCCGAAGCGGCTCCGCTCAGGCTGTGCGGAATGAATCGCTTTCCCAGAAATCCGATTTCTGTGGAATGGTTGAACACCAGCAGTACGCGGTGACCTCCAGCAATACAACCAGGTATCGAAAGGCCGGAGACTCTTCTTGACGGGTTGGACGAGTCTTGAACGCACCGATGATCCAATAAATCAGGAATATGATCCAGGGAGTCACCAGCAGAAGGTGGAATACATCTCTGATTGTCATCGAACCATTCCTACACTGGCAGTTCTTCCTGGGACCATCCGGGAATCTCAGGTTTAACCTCGGCGGTGAGATCGAGGATCAGTTTTTCCAGCACGAAGCGCTTGGTGGGCGGATTGGAGCGCAAAGCCAGGTCAGTTTTTGCGATCAGGCGAATAGCGCGTGTGAGTTCGCGCCTGGATTTGTAACGCCGGGCTTGCCGGATAATGTCGTCGGCGGCGAAGGGCGGGACGCGAAAGCCCTGCCAGAGCGCCGCCCAGAGCATGCGCTGGTCGCGCACATTTCGTTCCAGGATCACCAACATCTGGCGAAAGGTTTTCGCCAGCATGTAGAGGTGCCCGATGGCGGCTTCGTCGCCGTCGCCGGTGCTCAGGATGGCATTCAGCATTTGCAGCGCCCGCACCCGGTCTTTGGAAGAAATCGCGTCAGTCAGTTCGTACAATGACCGCTGCTTCGCCGCCAGCACCATGGTCTCTACATCCCCCAGGGTGATGCGCTTCTTCTCGCCGACGTAGAGAATCAGTTTCTCCAGTTCGTTGGAGACCATCATCATGTCGCCGCCAAGTGCATCCACCAGTTCGCGGGCAGCGTCGGCGTCAATCTTGACTTCGCGTGTGCTGCCGTATTCTCCGATCCAGCGGACCGCTTCACTCTCTTCCACTCGCGCCAGTTCGACAATGGCGCAATACTGCCCAAGCGTCTCGCGGATGCGCTCGTAGCGCTCCTTGTCGGTCATGTCCATGCGCCGCGCATCGGCTGGGATGCTGATGTGGTCAGCCACAAAAATTAGCACCGCATCCGGATTGGGATCCTTGCTGTAGGCCTCGATGGCAGCCAGTTTCTCTTCGTTCGAGCCCCGCCCGAACAGGGTCTTGACCCCGCGGATAAAAAACACTTGAAAGGGAGCCATCAACGAAGGCGTGCGGGCACGATCGAGGACCTCGGCCAGGTCGGTTTCGGAGAGATCGAAATCAAACAGGCTGAAATCGCGCAGCTCGGCAGGCACGAGGTGCTTGAGCAGAGCCTCGCGGCAGCGCTTGCGGAAGAAAGTTTCGTCGCCCACGAAGACATACACGGGACGCAGCTTCCGGGCTTCGACCTCGGAGACGAAGCGATCGGCTTGGGCGAAGGCCCGCATCAAAAACTCTCCATATTCAGAAACCCTCCAGTACATTGCTCACCAGCGTACGCGCGAACTCGCGTGACAGGCGTTCCAGGGCGGGCGAGTCTTCCTCAAAGAAACTGGAAAGCTCGCGCGACACCTGATACTCCTCGCGAAACAAATATGCGGGATTTTCATAGAGCACTTTGCCCTGGCGATCCGTGAGCGTCACCTTGGCGGTCACGACTACCAGCGCGCTCGAGGCCCGCCCGGTCTGCGAGTCGTAGGTCAAAGGCGAGGTTGAGGTGCTGATGACGACGCCGCGCAGCGTTGCATCGGCGGAATCGCTGGCTTCGTTCAGGATGTGGTAGTGAGTACGCGTGACCATCTCCCGTACTACCGCTGAGGTCAACCTCTGTTCGATTTTGTAGGTCTGCGTCCGGTTGACGAAGGCGGGGATCGCAATGGTCTGGACATTCGTGGGAAGCGTGACGGCGTGGCCGGCGGTGTGATATCCGCAGGCCGTGCCGAAAAGCAACATCAACATCAGAGCCTGGACAAGGGGAGGACAAAACCGCGCATGCCAAGGGTTACTCTTGCGGCCTTTAGCGGGCGAGGGCGCCCGCTCCACATCGGTCATTGGATTTTTCCTATGGGGCGAGTGGCGGCCATGTTCTCGGCGCATTCGACGGCGGTGGAGGCGGCGATTCGCAGGTTGTCCGAGGTCGCCCACAACCACAGCCCATTGGCCAGGCTGGTGTCGGGCTGAATCGAAACCAGAACATCGCCTTGTCCGGCAGCGTTCACGTTGCTGGGCGACTCTTCCGCCAAACCCGTGATGGTCACATGCTCTCCGGCCAGCGCCTTGGAGAGGCTATCGATCTCGGCCGGCTTTTCCATTTCGACATGCAAGGTCAATGCGTGTCCGTGAAAAATGGGCGCCTGCAACAGCAGGAGTGAGAGCAGGGGGGCGTCCTTGCCGGCGATCCGCTGATAGTGCCTGAGCACGCGGCGTTCGATCGTATTCAGGGCCGGTACCGACTGCTCGCCATAGCGCGCCACCATATTGAAGGCTACCTGGGTATCGAATACCTTTTTCGGCAGCTGCTGGAAGGAGAGCAGGTTCACTGTTTGCTCATGCAGCTCATCCATGCCCTTCTGACCATGCTCCGACGCCGGCTCGAAGACGGTGGCCACCACGCGTTTCACTGCCCCGGCTCTCTTTAGCCGTAACAACAGAAGCGCCAGCACTACCGCAGCCGGATGGGCCACCACCGCCGGCCCGGGTTGCAGCTCCGGAGTGAGCGACTGGCCTAGTTGACGCTGGATCCACGGCGATTTCACCTCGGCGCCCGGTTCGTCCTCCAGAGCGCAGGAGAGATCAACGATGGCGCTGCCGGCGGCCTGGGCCTTTTTCCAGTTCTGGCGCGTGCACTCCTGGTCGGAGGCAAAAAAAATGAAATCGACCTTTTCGAACTGCTCCGAGCGCACGCTCTGTATGAAAGAAACCTCGTCGCCCACCGACTCCAGTTGGCCCAGAGACTCGTTGTCGTCAAGCAGCTTGATGTCCAGCGAAGGAAAATTGCGGTCGCCCAGGACTTCGGCCACCTCTTTTCCCTTGAGCGTGCCCGCGCCTACGATGGCCAGACGGTAAAGCCCCGCCGCGCGCGCCGGGTCAGGATGCGCTACCGGCACGGGTTTGAAATTCGAGCTCATGAAACCTGCGGCGCCTCGGTGTGGGGCGGCGGCGGATTTCCCTTCCGCCGGAAGATCCACTTCAAACGCCAGAACACGCCCGAAAACACGTAGAGCAGTGCGATCAGGAACAACACCCACTGCGAGTAGAACCGGATCGCGGCAAACAGCAACCCAAACAAGAGCACCAGGCGAAAGGGCTGCCGGGAACGGAAATCAATGTCCTTAAAGCTGTAAAAACGCCAGGTGCTGACCATCAGGTAGCCCACCGCCACTACCATCAGCATCCAGGTCAGCGCAGTCCACCAGGAGGCAATGGGATCGCCACTGGAAAAATGTACGACCGCGGCGATCACGCCTGCGCCCGCTGGAATCGGCATCCCGACAAAGTACTTCTTGCCCGGACGGCCAGGGTTTGAAGGCTGGGGGTTGCTGGAAATATTGAAGCGAGCCAGGCGGCTGGCGCCGGCCATCAGAAACAGGAAGCTGGCAATCGCGCCGAATTGCACCAGCTTCGCGTAGAGATCTCCGAGATTGGTGGGTAACTGTCGAAATCCCCAGGTCCAGGCGAGCAGGGCGGGGGCCACGCCGAAGGTGACAACATCCGCCAGCGAGTCCAGTTCGCGGCCAAAATCGCTGCTGGTCCCGGTCATGCGCGCAATGCGGCCGTCCAGGCCATCAAACATCACGGCAAAACCGATGGCTTTGGCGGCATTGTCGAAGTGCCATGCATCGGCAATCGTGGCGTGCGTGATCTGCAGAATGGCATAGTACCCGAACGCTATATTGGCCGTGGTGAACAGCGAAGGCAGGATGTACATGCCCTTGCTCAAGCGCCGCGGCGGTTGTCTCTTACGCGGTACGGAGATTTGCGGGACCTCGGGATCCATCACCGCGCTCCTTCCGGAGTCGATTCGGCCCCGACTGCGGTCAGCGGCTCGGGCACGCGTTCCAGATAGGCCAGCACGCTGGATCCACCCTTCACCCGGTCCCCCACCTTAATTTGGGTACTGGCCGAGGCCGCGAGCAGAACATCGACTCGTGAACCAAACTTGATCAGGCCCACGCGCTCCCCGCGTCCCACCCGATCACCGACTTTCTTGTTGAATACGATCCTGCGAGCCAGCAGTCCCGCGATCTGCTTGAAGATCACAGTCTGCCCGTCCCCTTCGACTGTGACCGCGTTCTGCTCGTTGTGTTCGGCCGACGCCGGGTTCATGGCATTAAGAAATTTTCCCTTCTGATAGCGCACCTCACGGATCACCCCGGCCAGCGGCGCACGATTCACGTGCACATCGAACACGCTAAGAAACATGCTGATCCGGATGCTCGGGATACCATTCATCAGAACGGAGGACACATCGGTTACTTTGCCGTCAGCAGGCGAGACTACGGCGCCGGCGGAGTCCGGGATCAGCCTCTCCGGATCGCGGAAAAACCACAAGAAGAACAACGCCAGCAGGCACGCCGGCAACGCCCATAAGGGCCCAGCCAGCCAGCCCACCAGGACAGCCGCCCCAGCCAGCGCAAGCGCGTAATAGTAGCCGTCGGGAACCATGGGAACCCAAATTATAGTTCAGGCTGGGGTGGTCGGTCGCTCCGGAAGCCAACTGATAATAAAAAAAGGCGCTTATCAGCGCCGTGTTCGGAGCACATCAAACCTGTAAGCGGCTGGGGCCGCGATCAGTTGGAGGAAACGAATTACGCTACCTGGCCCTGCTGTACGACTATGCGAAATTGCCGCTCAATCGATTCCATCTGGTCCTTGAGCCGCAATTTCAGCTTCTTGAGCCGCACTTCTTCCAGCTTTTCGTCTTCCGTCAGATAGCGCTTTTGGGTGAGTGATTCGAGACGTTCGGCGTACTGCGTGTGCTCCTGGGCCAGCTTGCGGAATTCATCATTGCTGACCAGGAGCTGGTCCTTTGGAGTCATCCAGTAGACCCTCCTGAGCGTTGCTACGGCCTTAACCTACCACACCGCCCCAACCGCTTCAATCCCATTTTCCACAGTTTAACGGCTTTTCATAGTGAACAAGTCTGCACCACATCTGGTGCAATCTAAATAGAAAGGCGATACAGGATCGCGTCTTCCTCCGGATCTTTGTAGTATCTGGGGCGGCGCCCGTCTTCGACGAATGCCCACTTCTCATAGAGCGACCGAGCGGCGCGGTTGGATTCGCGGACTTCCAGAAATACTGCCTCGGCGCCTCGCGCTCTGGCCAAATCGAGCAACTCTCCCAGCAGACGCGTACCCAGCCCTCGGCGACGGGCCGGGCCGGCGATGGCAATATTTTCGATCTCCCATTCCCGATCCACCACTCTCGCAACGACGAATCCATCGAGACCAGACTCGTCCTCGATGATCAGTGCCACTCGTTCCGGGTTAGACCCACGAAACAGCGCTTCATACTGTTGCGCAGACCAGTGCGCCGCCGTGGCCGCATGCTTCTCCAGGGCCATCATCCCGGGCAAATCGATGGCCGTGGCATCACGGACAGAGACTTTCATTCCTCAACCGAGAACCGAGAACTACAAACTAGGAACTGCTTTTGGAAAAAATCTCATGGGAGCTGCGGAGATAGTTCGCGTCCAGCGCTTCGGGAGACACTATTTTTCCAGCACGAATTTTTTGCCATCCCAGCCGGGCAATCATATCGGAGTGCGGAATTTCAATTTCGGCCACGGGCAATCCCGCCGCCCGGATCGTTTGGGCCAGGCTTTGGTCTGCCACCACGACGGTTGATCCTGTCGCGGCCTCCAGTAATTCCGCCCGGGTCAACAACCGCTCATTGAGCAGACGGGAATCGCCGCCCTGAACTTCGTAGTCGCCGGCATAAACTTCACCCCGGCTCGCATCCAGGACGGCAGTCAGCCTGCCTTGCGAACGACCGGACGCCGCGACCCCTTCCAGCAACGACACGGCTGCGATCGGCTTGGCCAAAACTTCCGCCAGCCCTTTGATCGCCGCCAATCCGACGCGGACTCCGGTAAATGAGCCCGGTCCTGCGACTACCGCGAAGCCGCCAATATCGTTCTTGTTGAAGCCGTGCTTGGCGAGGAGAGCAGCGATCTGCGGTACCAATTGTGCAGAGAAAGTGCCGCCCTCAAGCGGAGCCACTTCGATCACGTCGCAGGCGCCGCCCGGCCCACAGTGCGCCAGTGCGATGCTGCCATGTTTGCCCGACGTGTCAGCGGCAAGAAGAAGCATAATCGGTGCCTATGTGGCGCGGGCGCCCTCGCCCGCGGCCTTTGACTTTGACTTTGGCCTTCGCCTTCGGCCTTTAATTCTGGCTTTTTCTTCGACTTCTGACTCTTGCCGTTGGCCCTGCCCCGAGGCTACGGCTCTTGACTCTGCCGGCCGACCAACGCGGGCGAGGGCGCCCGCGCCACACCATCAAGTTCCGGGTACAGCTTCCACCAGTTCCAGCAGCACGCCGCCCGCGCTCGAGGGATGCACAAAAATATACTTATGCCCGCCTGCCCCAACCTTAATTTCGTTGGAAACCAGCCGTACCCCATCCTGCTTCAGCCGCCCCACTGCCGCCGCGAGGTCGGGAACGCGCAGCGAAACGTGGTGTAGTCCCTCGCCCCGCTTGGCGATAAATTTCGCGATGACCGAACTCTCCGACGTGGGCTCGAGCAGCTCCAGTCGGCTCTCCCCCAGCGGCACCATCACCACACGCACCTGCTCGGCTTCAACTGTCTCGTCGGGCGAGAGCTTCAGTCCCAGCTTCTCGTAGACGCTTTTGGCCGCGGCCAGCGATTTCACCGCCACCCCGATATGGTCAATGCTGAACATCAGAGGATCTCCCTCTCAAATGTGGGCGCGAGCGTCCCGTTCGTGCCCGACGGGCGGGACGCTCGTCCTCCAGTAAACCCTTACTTCCCGAGCCGAGCCACGATTTCTTCCACCAGCGAATACGGATCGCGTTTATGCTCCGCGACCTCCGCCGCGTAACGGGCCACTGCTCCATTTCCCAGTTGTTGCTGGGCCCGCTCCAGCAAGCTATCACGCAACATTTCCAGCAGACGATTCTGCCAGTTTTCGATACTGTGCTTGACCACCAGATTTTCCGTCTGCAGATGAGTCTCGTATTCGCGAATCGCCGCCGCCAGGTCAACGATACCTGCGCCTTCGCTGGCCACGGTCTTCACAATTGGCGGCGTCCAGTGGTCACTGCGCACTGCCAGCGATTGCAAAGCCCGGATCTCGCGCTCAACGCGCTCCGCTCCATCGCGATCGCACTTGTTGATGACGAAAATATCGGCGATCTCCATGATGCCGGCCTTAATCGTCTGCACATCATCGCCCATACCCGGCACCAGAATGACGATCGTGATATCGGCCAGGCGCACGATGTCCACTTCATCCTGACCCACTCCGACTGTCTCGATCATCACCAGATCGCGCCCGGAGGCGTCGAGTACGGTCGCCACGTCCCCTGTGGTGCGCGCCAACCCGCCCAGCGAGCCCCGGGTGGCCATGCTGCGAATGTAGATTCCGGAGTCGGAAAAATGCTCCTGCATGCGGATGCGGTCGCCCAGAATCGCACCGCCCGTGTACGGACTAGTGGGATCGACCCCGATGATGCCGACGGTGCGATTTTCCTTGCGATAGTGGCGGGCCAGTTGATCAACCAGTGTGCTCTTGCCCGCGCCCGGTGGACCAGTAAGTCCGAGTATGCGCGCGTGTCCGCTGTGGGGAAACAGGGCCTTGAGCATTTCGGACCAGCCCGGCGTGCGGTTTTCGACCGTGCTGATGGCCCGGGCGAGGGCGCGAGGATCCCCGGCCCGAACCTGGTCAACCCAATGTTCGGTTTCTGTTTTCAAGACGTTCAGTGTAAAGCAGCGGCAGGCAACTGGAAACCGGTCTGGCCCCCGCTATCGCAATGCCTTCGCGGCCTCGATCATCTGCTCCGGGCGTGCCCGCACGCGATAGTCTTCCGTCAGGTTCAGCCAGCGGACCACCCCTGACGAATCGAGCAGGAACTCCGCCGGCCGCGCAATGTCCTGTCCGTTGATTCCCGCGCCAGCATGCAGAAGGTCATAGCGTCGAATGACCTCGGCTTTGGGATCGGAGAGGAAGGTGTAGGTGTAGCCCGCTTTCCGGCACAAGTCACGCGAAACTTCTGGTGCGTCGACACTGATAGCCACCGGACGCACGCCCAGTTGTTCAATCTCGGTCAGGTGCTTTTCGATACCCCGTAACTCGGAGTTGCAGAAGGGTCACCAATAACCTCGATAAAAAACGAGGAGCACGCCCTTTGGCGGCATGTGGGTCTGCGGTATCGGACTGGAAAGCAAGCTGGAAAGGGAGACGGGATGGTTGTCCGTATCCGGAAGTACGAATTCCGGCACCGTCTGCCCAACCCGCGGTGCCCCGCTGGACGCCGGTAGTTGCCTGGTCTGGTAAAAGACAAGGAAGCAGAAAGCACCCAAAACTACGAGGCTGAGGGTACCCAGAATTGGGCCCGCGATTTTTCCCCGATACTGCTCCGACTGACCGAATGCACGCCTCAAACCGACCAGGAGCAATGCAAGGCCGGCGGCGAAAAGCAAAAAGTTTATCCAGGGAACATCACGCGTGACGGGAAACCTGGCAAATAGAGGAAGGGTGGCAAACCCGGCGAGGCACAGCACAAACCCCGCCCACAGATTCCAGTTCCATCGCCGCTGGTTCATTAACATACCTCTAGGTCCAACTAGTGACGAACACCGGTGGCATCCCATCCAAATCTCGGAATGAACGTGACATCCGGCTACTGGAATTTAATCCTTCAGGAGTTGCCGCGCAATCACCAGTCGCTGGATTTCGCTGGTGCCTTCGCCGATGGTGCACAGCTTCACATCGCGATAAAACTTTTCCGCGGGGTAGTCCTTGATAAACCCGTACCCGCCGTGAATCTGGACCCCTTCGTTGGCGCAGCGGACGGCCACTTCGCTGGCGTAGAGCTTGGCCATGGACGATTCCAGCGTGGTCTTCATGCCGGCATCTTTCATGGCCGCTGCCCGCAGGGTCAGCAGCTTCGCGGCTTCGATTTCGGTGGCCATGTCTGCCAGCTTCCACTGGATGGCCTGAAAGTCGCTGATGGCTTTGCCGAACTGTTTGCGCTGCTTGGAATATTTCAGCGCTGCCTCGTATGCCCCCTCCGCCATGCCCAGGGACAAGGCCGCGATGGAGATGCGGCCGCCATCCAGCACCCGCATTGCGTCGATAAAACCGTCGCCTTCCTTGCCACAGAGGTTTTCAGAAGGAATGACACAGTCTTCAAAAATCAGTTCGGCGGTGTCACTGGCCCGCAGGCCCAGTTTGTTCTCTTTCTTGCCGGGACGAAAGCCCTTGGTTCCCTTCTCTACGATGAAAGCCGACAGCCCGTGGGTATGGGCGGCGCGATCGGTCACGGCAATCACCACCAGAAAATCGGCGTAGTGGCCGTTGGTGCAGAACGTCTTGCTGCCGTTCAGCACCCAGTTATTGCCTTTGCGCACCGCGGTCATGCGCGCGCTACCCGCATCCGATCCAGAGGAAGGCTCGGTCAGGCCCCAGGCCCCGATGGCCTCGCCCGAAGCCAGCGGCGTAACGTATTTCTTTTTCTGGGCTTCGTTTCCGGCAAGAAAGATATGGTTCGAGCACAGCGACGTATGGGCTGCAACGATGATTCCTACCGAGCCGTCCACGCGCGAAAGCTCCTCGATGGCGGTGACGTACTCCACATAGCCCATACCGGCGCCGCCGTACTCGGGCGGAAACACTATGCCCAGCAGGCCGAGCTTGCCCAGTTCTTTGACCGTCGCCAGGGGGAATTCACCGGCTTCATCCCATGTCATGACATGCGGCGCGATCTCGCGCTCGGCAAATTCGCGCACGCTCTTCTTCAGTTGAAGCTGTTCGTCGTTGAGCTGGAAATCCACGGTGCTCTCTCCCGTATCATCATTGGATTAGAACACAGGAATTTCAGCAGGACAAAGTTACCAGCGGGACATGCAGCGTGCCAGTGGGGGGGCGCCCTCGCCCGCCGCTTTCGACCTTGATCTTCACTGCGACAAGATTTTTGCCATCCGCAATCACAAGCGCAGAATCAAAACCAAGATCAACCGCGTCGGACAGGAGTGTCCGACCCACACTGAAGGAATCGTTCAAATACCTCATTGGACAGCAACCGGCCGCGGCCAGTCAGCCGGATCACGTCACCCTCGCATTCCAGCAGCCCCAAATCCAAGCATTCCGCAATCGTGCCGGTGAATCCATGAACCGCCGGCTCGCCGAAAGCCCCCGCGACTTTTCTCAGGTCCACACCAGAGGTCAGGCGGAGGCCCAAAAAGAAGGCTTCCTCGAGTGCGGCGTCTGTCGAAACCCGAACTCGATCGGGCGGCGTACCAGAGACGAAGGCCTCGAGCGAGTCCGGCCAGGAAAACCGCACCGCTGCACCGGTCGTGTCCGGACAGCGCAGCATAGAGTGCGCCTCTACTCCAAAACCCAGATAGGGCTGGCGCGTCCAATATTTCAGATTGTGTCGAGACTCGTTTCCCACGCGGGCAAAGTTGGAAACTTCGTACTGGTACACCCCCGCCGCGTTCAGCCGCCGACAGGCTGTCTCGTAGAAGTCCGCGGTCAGTTCCTCGTCCGGAACCAAGTGAGCATGGTATTTTGCGCCGCCGGCCATCAATTCGCGCCCCAGACGGGAATCCTCATCCACCTCCAGCATGTACACGCTGAGGTGGGGCACAGCGGTGGCAATCGCTTCGGCCAGAGAAATTTCCCAACTCTCGGCAGTCTGATGAGGCAGGCCGGCAATCAGGTCAATATTGATATTCTCAATACCGGAAACGCGCAGGTGCGCAATATCTGCGAGCACAGTGGCCCGCTTGTGCTGTCGCCCTACCGAAGCGGCCTCGAGATCCACGAAAGATTGCACCCCCAGGCTCACGCGATTAACCCCGCAGCGCTGGAAGGCCTTAAGCATGGCCGGAGTCAGCGTGCCGGGCGCGCATTCGACGGTGATCTCAGCCACCTTCTCCACGGCAAAAGTTTGCGAAATCATGACAAACAGCCGTTCCAGTTGCGCTATATCAAGTATGGTAGGGGTGCCGCCACCGAGGAAGATGGAGTCGACTCCGTCTTCAAACACACCACCCATCTGTCCGCAGATTTCACCGGCATGGCTGATGTCCGCGGCCACACGTTCGACGTAGCGCTCGAACACGGCGCGGGAGAAGACGTCTGAAGCGAAGTTGCAGTAGCTGCACTTGGTGCGGCAGAATGGCACCGAGATGTAAAGGCCAAGGGACATCGTGACTAATTATCCCACTTCGCGTAACGTGGACAGCGCTGAACATGGCCTGCTGTTGCGGCAATGCAGAGAAAGTATCTGGATTGTCGTCCTGAGCGAAGTGATCGTTTTTTTTCTCGCGAGAGGAATCGTGCCGCCAACGGATCCTTTGATCTAAGATGGTCGGGCCCATCGTGACGCAGGGCGCAGGGTATAAACACAGGGCGTAGCACGTCGGGGACGCAGGTTTATAGGGGTCCTTCGACTGCGCGGCAGCTTCGCGAAGCGAAGCCGCCGCTTCGCTCAGGATGACACAAACATATGGCTCCTCGGGTCGTCATCACAGGACTGGGCGTGGTCAGCCCCAATGGCATCGGCAAAGAGGCTTTTTGCCTCGCTCTTCTCGCCGGAAAATCGGGTGTGAAACGCATCTCGCGTTTTGATCCATCATCTCTGCCGGTCCACATCGCCGGTGAGATTCCAGAGTTTGACGAACTGGCCTGGGTGGATGCGCGCGAACGCAAACATGTTTCCCGCGTGGTTCCGCTGGCGGTAGCCGCTTCGACGGAAGCGATCAAGGATGCCGGACTGGATCCGGCTGCCATGTCGATGGAAGAGAAGCGGGAGATTGGCGTGATTCTGGGGACCGGCGGCGGCGCCCAGGAATTTTCCGAAGAGCAATATCGTCTCTGGCACAGCGGACACGTAAAGCAAGTCAGCATCTTCTGCATTCCCAGCGGCACAATGGGCACTCTGCCCAGCGAAATCAGCATGCGCTTTGGATTTCGCGGCTACAGCCATGTGGTGACCGCCGGCTGCACTTCTTCTACCGACGCCATCGGCTACGCTTACCAGCATATTCAGGCCGGCGTGCTGCCGATTTTTCTGGTGGGTGGCGTCGATTCGCCCATTACGCCCGGCATCATCAAGGGCTACTCGTTGCTGCGAGCACTTACCCAATCCTGGAACCACGCACCCGAAAGCGCGTCGCGCCCGTTTTCTGCCGACCGCGACGGCTTCGTGATCGCCGAAGGCTCGTGGATGTTCATCCTCGAAGACTACGAGCGCGCGCGCGCCCGCGGCGCCCACATCTACGCGGAAATCGCCGGCTACGGTTCGACCTGCGAAGCCTTCCACCGGGTGCGCATGAGCGATTCGCCGGATGAACCCGCTCGCGCCATCAGGCTGGCGCTCGAGGAAGCCAGCCTCGCGCCGGAGGGTATCCAGTACGTCAACCTGCACGGCACGTCCACCGAAATGAACGACCGGGTGGAAACGCGGGCGCTGAAACTGGCCCTCGGAGAGCACGCCAGGAAGATTCCGATGTCCGGGCTAAAATCGCAGATTGGACACGCCCAGGGGGCCTGCGGCTCGGCCAGTCTGGCGGCCACGCTCATCGCCATGGAGCATGGCAAGATTCCGCCCACCATCAATCTGGACGCACCCGATCCGGAGTGCGATCTGGACTATGTTCCCGACATCGGCCGCAAGGCCAGCATCGAGCACGCCATCTGCAACTGCGTAGGTTTTGGATCGAAGAACTCGGCCCTGGTGCTGAAAAAAATCGCGTAAATTACCATAGACCACGTAGGGGCGGGTGCCTCACCCGCCCGGCGGAGCGAAGCTCCGCTGGTTTTTTTTACCTGCCCGAAGCCGAAAACCTTCGGCGAGCTGCGCTCGCCCGCCCGGACGAGGCGTCCGGGCCTACGTGGGCACTCCAAACCTTTTCCATCCTGCCCGCTTCTTTCCTAATCTATTTAGGGTATCTTTGACTTAATAGCCGATGGCCCAAGAAGAAGAGGTACTAGGTAAAGCGTATGACAGCCGGCTGATGAAGCGGCTGCTCCAGTATTTACGCCCTTACAAATGGCCGGTCGGCATTTCCCTGATTTCGATCCTGATCAAGGCGGTGGCCGATGTTCTTGGGCCCTACCTGGTCGCTATCGAGATCGACCGCTACCTGGTGCCTGTGCCCAGAAGCACCCCGTTCGATTCTTTTCTAAGCACGAATCCCTACGTCGGGATTGCTCAAATCGCGGCCATGTACGTGGGTTTGATCGCCCTCGGTTTCCTGCTCGACTATCTGCAAACTTACTTCATGCAGTGGGCAGGCCAGATGGTGATGTTCGATCTGCGCAAGCAGATCTTTCGCCACCTGCAGCACATGCACATCGGCTTCTACGACAAGAACCCGGTCGGGCGCCTGGTTACGCGCGTCACCTCCGACGTGGACGCCTTGAACGAAATGTTCACCTCCGGCGTAGTCTCCATTTTCGAAGACGTCTTCGTGCTGGCCGGCATTACCGCCATCATGCTGGGCATGAACTGGAAGCTGGCACTGATCACGCTGGCCGTTTTGCCGCTGATCGCCTACGCCACCAAAATCTTTCGGGACAAAGTACGCGATTCCTACCGGCGCATTCGCACCGCGATTGCGCGCATCAACGCCTACATGCAGGAGCACGTCAGCGGCATGGTGGTGTTGCAGCTGTTCAACCGCGAGCAGCGCTCCTACAACAAGTTTTCGGAAGTGAACGCCGTCCACATGGAAGCTTTCAAGGACGCGATCATGGCGCACGCCGTCTATTACCCGGTGGTCGAAATTCTGTCCTCAACCGCCATCGCCTGTGTGATCTGGTTTGGCGGGAATGACATTATCCGCGAACTGACCGTGAGCAGCGTCGCGGTGGATTTCTCGCGGCAGAGCCTGCTCTCGTTCCATGTGGTCCGCACCGTGGTGAGCATCGGAATTCTCACCGCCTTCATCCAGTACGCGCAGCGTTTTTTCCGTCCCATTCAGGATTTCAGTGAAAAATACAACATTCTGCAATCGGCGATGGCGGCCAGCGAACGGGTATTCAAACTTTTGGATACTCCCGCTGAGATTACTTCGCCCGCGGTGACCAGAACTCCGACCGGACCTGGGCGAATTGAGTTCGATCATGTCTGGTTTGCGTACCGCAATGTCGATGCTGGCACGCACGCGGGCGAGGGCGCCCGCGCCACACAACTTGTTTCGAGCGAGCCCGACTGGATCCTCCGCGATGTTTCTTTCACCATCGAACCCGGCGAAACCGTCGCGATTGTCGGCCACACCGGGGCTGGCAAAACTACCATCATCTCGCTGCTCATGCGCTTCTACGATGTGCAAAAGGGCGCGATAAGAATCGATGGCGTGGATGTGAAGGAGATGGATTTGGCTGAACTCCGCCGCCGCTACGGCGTAGTCCTGCAAGATCCGTTTCTGTTTACGGGAACGGTGGAAGGCAACATTCGCCTGGGCACGAAGGACATTACGGACGAGGACGTCGAAAAAGCCGCCGAAGACGTGAACCTCGCCGACTTTATCCGCGCTCTGCCTCAAGGGTTCAAGGAGGAAGTCCGGGAGCGCGGCTCAACTCTCTCCACTGGTCAGAAGCAATTGATCTCGTTCGCGCGGGCGCTGGCGCATGACCCAAAAATCCTGATTCTGGACGAAGCCACTTCGAGCGTTGATACCGAAACCGAGACGCGAGTGCGCGAAGCTCTTAGCCGCATGGTCGAAGGCCGCACATCGGTGGTCATCGCCCACCGGCTTTCGACCATCCAGCGCGCCGACAAGATTATCGTCATGCACAAAGGCCAGGTGCGCGAGGTCGGCACCCACCAGCAACTGCTTGCCCAGCACGGGATTTATTACAAGCTCTACCAGCTGCAATATAAAGACCAGGAGATTCCGGTCGGTGCGGGCGGCCAGATCACAGCTACTTCGTAGGGCCGGCATCTTGCCGGCTGCCGAGGCGGCGTCTCGTCAGCAGTTCGAGTCTCCCAGTCTTGCCTGAATACCTAAGCTGCAAGCGGCGGGCGGGACACCCTGCGGACACCGGCGAGACGCCGGCGCCACGGGGCGAGCCGACGCAAGCATACCTCTTCCCGCTACAATGCCTCCGTGCGAATTCTGATCTCCGCCGGGGAGGCCTCCGGCGAAATGTACGGCGCGATGCTGATCGAAGCCTTGCGGCGTCTCGCGGGCGAGCTGCCCGCGACCACACTCGGTCAAAAGTTGAAATTTTTTGGCGTGGGCGGGGACCGCATGCGGGCTGCGGGTTGCGACACTGTGGTCGATGCCAAGGACCTGGCGGTCGTCGGCATCGCGGAAATTCTCAGCCACCTGCCCAAAATATGGGGCCTGTTTCACAAACTGATCAAAGAGGCCGACGGGCGCAAGCCTGATCTGGTTATCGTCATCGATTCTCCTGCATTCAATTGGCGTGTGGCGCGCCAGATGCACAAGCGTGGCATTCCCGTGGTGTATTACGTCTGTCCGCAATTCTGGGCCTGGCGCCAGGGACGGGTGCGCCTGCTGCGGAAGTACGTGGATAAAGCCCTGGTGATTTTTCCTTTCGAAGAAAAGTTTTATCGCGACCGCGGAGTGGACGCGACTTTCGTCGGCCACCCCCTGGCCGACATTCCCCGCCCTGAAATTGATCGCGCGGCCTATGCGACGCAGCATCAATTGGACCCCATCAGGCCCTGGATCGCGCTCATGCCCGGCAGCCGGGTGAAAGAAGTGCGCATGAATCTGCCGGGGATTCTGGAGTCGGCCGCCAAATTGGGCCTGGCATACGAATTCCTGTTGCCGGTGGCTCCCACGCTGGAGCGGAGTTTTCTGCAAGCGCTCATCCGGCAATCCGCGATCGCGAACCAGCTTTCCATCCACTTGGTGCCGGAGGCCGTGCCCGCGCTTGCCCAGTCGCACGCCGGGATCGTGGCGAGCGGCACCGCGACCGTCGAGGCAGCAATGATGGGAACGCCGTTCGTGATGGTTTATCGGGTGTCACCTTTGACCTACCGGCTGGGGCGCCCACGGGTCAAAGTGCCCTACTTCGCCATGGTGAACCTGATTGCAGGAGAAGAGGTTGTACCCGAGTTGGTGCAACAGGACTTTAATGCCGAAAACGTGGTGACCAGGCTCAACGAAATTCTGGTTGACGGCCCCCCGCGGAACAAAATGATTGCCGGGCTGGCTGGGGTGAAAGCCCGGCTCTGCGACCCAACCGACCAGCGACGCCACCCCGTGGACCGCGCCGCCCAGGCCGTGATGTCGGTTTGGGAATCGACTGTTGTGGCAAAATCAGGCTAAACCTTGTCCTGCCAGCATCTTTTGCGCCACAATCTTCATCTTACGGATTATCGTACTTGTGCTAGGAGCTGCTTTTGATCTCTTCTCAACCTTGGCGGCAGCGTCGGGTCCTGTGGCTGAGTCTGGCTTTCTCGTTGCTTTTGATGTCGTTACCGGTAGGGGCCGCCGAGACCATGCGGCTGCGAGTGGACGACTACCAGATTGACGCCGAGCTTATTCCTCATATCCACAAGATCACGGCGCAGGCCAGGGTGAAATTCACCGCGCTTGAAGATCTGAATATTGCCACCTTCGAACTGCACAATGCTCTGCGCGTCACCAAGGTGCTCGACGAGGCGGGCAAGCCGCTGAGCGCCGAGCGCGTCACCCAGGACTCGACCGTGCGCGTGCAACTTGCCACGCCGCTGGCCAAGGACACTTCGACCACGCTTACGTTCGATTACGAGGGTGTGCTCGATTCCGCCGATGACAGCCCGGTGCAGGGCCTCAAGCTGGCCTACGTCGGCGACGACACCAGCTACCTGCTGTACGCCGGCCGCTGGTTCCCTGTTAATGCATATGGCATCAACCGCTTCACCGCCACCATGAACATCACCGTGCCCGCGCACATGGTAGTCATAGGCAGCGGAAAGGAGACTCCCGGCACAGCCCCGGTGGCCAAGCGTCCTGTCGGCTCTCTGCCTACCAAGACTTTCTCATTCACCTGGGACAAACCCAGTTTCCCCGGCACCATCGTGGCCGGCATCTTCCAGGAATTCAAAAGCGATGAAGCCGGACTCGATCTTCACGTCTTCTTCAAGCCGGCCCATCAGAACATGGGAGCCACTTACGCGACCACCGCAGTCAAAGAATTCACCTACTACGTGACGCTCTACGGCCCCGCGCCATCCACCACGCTGAAAGTGGTTGAGATCCCAGACGATACCGTGCCAGCAGCCTGGGCGCCAGAAATTGCCGCCATCGCCAGCCGGGCGGTGACGGAGAAGGTGAATTACCGCCTGCTGGCCAATACCATCGCACACCAGTGGTGGGGCGCGTCGGTCAGTCCCGCTTCCCGGGATGACTGGTGGCTGGACGACGGCTTCGCGCGCTATTCCGAAGCGCGCTATGTCGAACAGGCGGCAGGAGAGGCCGGTCTGGAAGAAGTGGTCAAGGACATGTCAGTGGGCGCGTTGGCCTACGACACGGTCCCACTGTCGAGTTCCGGAAAACTCGACGTCTTCTCCCCCGAATTCCAGTCTCTGGTGACCGACAAAGGCGCCATGATCCTGCACATGTTGCGCTGGGTGCTGGGCGATCAGAAGTACGACCAGACCATGCGCACCTTCGCCGCGAAATATGCGGGGAAGTCGGCATCGCTGGACGATTTCCGCGCCCTGGCCGAGCAGAACTATGGCCAGCAGCTTACCTGGTTTTTCTCGCAGTGGCTCGACTCCACCGGCGCACCGGAATTCAAGACCAAGTACACCATCTACCGCCTGGGTAATAACAAGGGCTTCCGGGTGGTAGGGCAAATCTCGCAAGACCTCGATCTTTTCCGCATGCCGGTAGATCTCAAGATCGACACCGACGGCAAAACGGAAAACAAACGCATCGAGGTGGTGGGTACCAACTCCGCGTTCAACATTGAAACCTACGGCAAGCCACGTCGAATTGTGGTCGATCCAGATGACCGGGTGCTGAAGAATTCGTCCGAGATCAGGCTCCGGGCTTCCATCCAGCGCGGCCAGGGTCTGACCCAGCAGGGAGACCTTGCCGGCGCGCTACTGGAGTTCAACAAGGCGCTCGACGTCAACAAGAACAGCTCGCTGGCCCACTACCGCATTGCCGAGGTGTTCTTCCTGCAGCGTAACTACCAGGCCGCAGCCAACGCCTACCGCGAGTGCCTGAACGGCGACGGCGAGCCGCGCTGGACTGAGGTCTGGAGCCACATCCAGCTGGGCAAAATCTTCGACGTCACCGGACAGCGCGAGCGCGCTACCAATGAATACCGT
The DNA here is from genome assembly GCA_963803605.1 of Terriglobia bacterium. Taxonomy (GTDB): domain Bacteria; phylum Acidobacteriota; class Terriglobia; order Terriglobales; family Acidobacteriaceae; genus JAIQFF01. The sequence goes on along the minus strand of CAWDNG010000007.1, from coordinate 24,564 downwards.
CAAGCCATTCAAACCAACGACAACACCCAGGGCGCCCTGGACGAAGCCCGCAGGTATTTGCAGAAAGCATTCGAGCGGCAGAAGAACGGATAAGCGCCCCCCAAGCAAGTATCATCCTGAGCGCAGCGATTGCTTCGCGAAGCAATCGCGGAGTCGAAGGACCCCTACAAGCGGATCGCCGCCAGATGTGGGCGCGAGCGTCCTCGCTCGTGCTGGTTTCGTGGTGTTGCACGGGTGAGGACGCTCGCGCCCACATCGCCCATCTTCTTGCGAAGGCTCACATCGGCAAACACGCCGCGCTCGAAAGGTAGGGATCCTTCGACTGCGCCGACCGATTCGGAACGAATCGGTCAGCTTCGCTCAGGATGACAGCAGCGCGGAGCAGCTAAAAAGCGCGCTTCACGTCTAGTGTGGCTATGGCCTTGGAGACCAGCTTTTCTTCCGACTCTTTTTCCGCGAAGATTTCCGCCTCGCAGATGACCAGCATCTTGCCGGCGCGCAGCACCTTGCCGCGGCAACGCAACCGGTCGGCCAGGGCTGGACGCAGAAAATTTATTTTGAACTCGACGCTCACCACATCGTAGTCCAGCCCGACCGCGCCCCGCGCCGCGCAGCCGGAAGTATGGTCCGCCATGGTGGCCAGCACGCCGGCATGAATCAGGCCGTGCTGTTGCCGGTGACGCTCGGCTGGCACCAGCGTGCTCTCGCAGTATTCGTCTTCGATCCGGATCAGCTGCAGGCCCAGATCGCGAACAAAATTGGCGCTGTCGAATATGTGACGGACCTGTATTTTCAGGAGTTCGTCCATAGAATTTGCGAGTGAGCGGCTGGCTGAGCCTGGCTCCGGCGCGAAAGAATTTCGTTAAAGGGCCCACCGCAACAGCGTCGCACCCACGGTAAAGCCGGCACCCACTGAGGCCAGCATGACCAGGTTGCCCTTCTTGAGTTTGCCTTCCTGGCGGGCGGTATCCATGGCCAGCGGAATGGTGCCGGCGGTCGTGTTGCCGTAACGATCGATGTTCACCACTACGCTCTCCGCTCTGATGCCCAGACGTTCCGCCGTAGCCTTGATGATCCTCAGATTGGCCTGGTGTGGAATGAAGGCATCGATATCGCTGCCTTTGAGGTGGTTGCGGGTCAGGATCTTTTCGCAAATCTCGGCCTGCTTGCGGACCGCGAACTTGAAGACTGCCTGGCCGTCCTGATGTACATAGTGCATCCGCTTCTCCACCGTCTCCTGGGTGGAGGGATGAAGACTGCCGCCCCCCGGCATATAGAGGGAACAGCCTCCCGAACCGTCCACTTCGTGGATGAAATCGATCAGGCCCACGGAGTCATCCTCGGCCGGCTCCAGTATGACGGCGCCGGCTCCATCGCCAAAAATCACGCAGGTGGCACGATCGGTGTAGTCGATGATCGAAGACATCACGTCGGCACCAATCACCATAACTTTCTTGTGGGCTCCGGTGGCAATAAATTGCGCCCCGGTCTGGAGGGCGTACACGAAGGCAGAGCAAGCCGCGGAAAGATCGAATCCCCAGACTCCCTTTGCACCCAGTTTGTGCTGCACCAGGCAGGCGGTAGAGGGAAAGAACATGTCGGGCGTGACCGTGGCCACGATGATCGCGTCCAGTTCGGAGGCCTCCATACCGCGCTCGGCCAGCGCACGCCGGGCCGCATCGGTGGCCAGGTCGCTGGTGGCTACACCCTTGTCTGCGATGTGGCGCTCGCGGATCCCGGTACGCTCCACGATCCATTCGTTGGACGTCTCCACCAGCTTTTCCAGATCGTCGTTGGTCAGGAGCCGTGGTGGGACGTAGGTACCCAGGGCCGAAATCTTGGCGCGCACCAATTGGTTCACTCGATCAGTTCTCCAGATTCTAATTTCGGGTCGAAGACGAACCGCCTATTTTGACCCAGCCACGCGGCAATGTCCAACTGCAGGTGCCGCCGAGGGTTGCGGTAAGCCGTGAAGAAAACTCCGACGGCTCAATCCGCCAGCCTTCAGTTACCCCAGTACATGTCCGTGCGGAAGCGGGAAGCCTGACGAAGCCGAATCACTAGTGCTTCCGAAAAGCAGCTCTGGTGCCGAATTGGCACAGTCCCGCAATGGAACCACGGTGACCTTCGCTTAAAGACAACGTTTGACTACTCTTCACCAGCCACTCAAGAAACATTTTGGCGCGCCCCTGTGACGCGCCCCTGGAACGCTCATTCAGTACTCGGATCTTCAGGAAAGGGGATCAGAGATGATCGGGACATCAAAATCTTCAGGCGCAAAGTTAGCTAGCGTCATGGTGCTTGGGCTTACCCTTCTGGTGTGGTCGGGCTGCGGCGGTGGATTAGGGGCCGCAGAGTCAGATGCGAAATCCGAGGGCATGACGGTTTCGCCCTCGAGCGTCACGCTTCGCTCCGGGGAAGCCACGCAGTTCACGGCCCAGGTCAGCGGCAGTACTGGCAGCACGAACCAGACCTTCACCTGGTACGTCAACGGGGTGGCGACTGGGAGTGTGGCTTTTGGCAGTATTGACCAAACCGGAAAATACCGGGCGCCCGCGACCCTGCCGACGCCCCATTCCGTGACCATTAAGGCCGTCAGCAATTCCGACAAGAGCCATTTTGCAACCAGTTCTGTAGCCCTCCAGAACCCCATACCCGTACTGCAGACCATAAGCCCCACCTTCTTGCCCGTGGGCAATTTCACGCTGAATGTGGGCGGAGCCGGCTTTGTAAACGGATCCAAGGTCGAGTTTGGCGGAAGCGCGCTGACCACCACTTATGTGAGTCCCACCCAGCTTACGGCCACAGGAACTGCTACCGCGGCGCAGGTAGGGATGGTCAAGGTCACGGTCAACAATCCTGACCCGGGTAAGAGCACCTCAGTCGCTTCCATGAACGTGCAAGTGGGGGCCGCCGGCCAAGTGGCAGTGGTGGTGGTTCCGGCCACGACCGAGATCACCGCCGGATCCACGTTTCAGTACCGGGCCAGCCTGAGCGGTGCGGGTGCCAATACCGCCGTGAAGTGGGCGGTTAATGGCATCCCGAATGGCAATGCCACGGTAGGCACAATTTCACAAGGCGGAATGTACCAGGCTCCGGCCACGGTGCCAGTCCCCAATATCATTCAGGTGCAGGCCACCAGCCTGGCGGACACGACCGCCACCTCTACCGGAACGGCAACCATTACGAATCCGGCGCCGGTGGTAAGCGCTGTGCTTCCCACCACGATTCCGGTGGGCGACTTTACCCTGGTGGTGACGGGCCAGAAATTTGCCAGCGGCGCCGTGGTGTCGTTCGGCGGCACGTTCCTGCCCACAACTTTTGTCTCTTCCACCCAACTCACGGCCAGCGGCACCGCCACCAGCACACAGGCCGGTACGGTTCAGATTGCGGTGATGAATCCCGATCCGGGCTCGAAGACCTCCAACGCGTTTGCTTTGCAGGTGGGAAGCGTAGCCAACACCGTAAGCGCTTCGGCGGCGGCCCGCTTGCTCGAACAATCCTCCTGGGGTGTAAACCCGGCGTCGCTGTCGCACGTGCAGGCGGTAGGCATGCAGGCTTTCCTGAACGAGCAGTTCGCCGCGCCAATTTCGACCTTCCCGGCGCCCGCGTCCGATGACGACATGTCCGACGTGCAAAGTCGCTTTTTCATGAATGCACTCACCGGACAGGACCAGTTGCGCCAGCGAGTGGCATGGGGTCTGTCGCAGATCATCGTGACCTCGGCGGTCAAGATCAACAATCCCAGCGCGATGGTGGCCTGGCAGAACATGTTCCAGAACGACGCTTTCGGGAACTTCTCTACCTTGCTGACCGACATCACCGTGAGTCCTGTGATGGGCAACTACCTGGACATGGTGAACAACGACAAGCCGGGGAATGGGACTGCCCCGAATGAGAACTTCGCCCGCGAAATTCTGCAGCTGTTCTCTATCGGCCTGGAGCAAATGAACCAGGACGGTACCTTACAACTGGACGGCTCCGGCAATCCCATCCCAACCTATGGCCAGGACGAGATCATCGGCTTTGCCCACGTGTTCACAGGATGGACATACCCGACGAAACCGGGAGCGACCGCCAGGTGGCGCAACCCCGAGTTCTACGGTGGTCCGATGGAAGCCTTCGACAATCACCACGATACCGGTTCCAAACTCCTGCTGAATGGCGTGACTCTGCCGGCTGGGGGGACTACGCAGGCGGACCTGACGGCAGCGCTGCAAAACATTTTCAATCATCCGAACGTTGGACCGTTCATCTCCAGGCGGCTCATTCTGCGCCTGGTCACCAGCAACCCCACTCCAGAGTATGTGGGCCGGGTGGCGGCGGTCTTCGCCGACAACGGCAGCGGAGTACGCGGCGACCTGAAAGCTGTGGTCTCGGCCATCCTGCTGGATCCAGAGGCGCGACGTGGAGACGATGCGGCCCAGGTACAGGCCAGCGATGGAAAGCTCAAGGAACCGGTCCTCTTCATCACCAACCTGCTGCGCGCGATGAATGCGGTCTCGGACGGCGGGTCGCTATCAGACCGGGCCGATGACATGAAACAACCGCCCTTCTTTTCACCCACTGTCTTTAATTTCTACCACCCCGATCATGTGATTGAAGGCACCACGCTGGTGGGCCCGGAGTTCGAAATTTTCGACACCAGCACGGATATCTTCCGAATCAATTTTGTGAACACCCTGGTCTATGGATCGGTGAGCGGCGGCACCACTGTGGATCTGTCGGGATACGTGCCGCTGGCGGCCAATCCCGATCAACTGGTCACGGCGGTGGCCGCCGTGATGCTGCACGGCCAGATGTCGGACAACATGCGCAGCACTCTGGTCAGTACGCTTGCCGGGATTCCAGACAACACCCGGCGAGCCAGAGCGGCCTTCTATCTGATTGGGAGCTCATCGCAGTTCCAGGTCGAACACTAAAAGGGAGAACAGCCATGGCATTTTCACGACGAGACTTTCTCAAGAGGACCTGTTGCACCGCAGCCGCGGGATTCGCCGCCGCCAGTTTCAACCGCTTCGGACTGGTGAACGCGCTGGCCCAGAGTTCCCAGGACTACAAGGCCCTGGTCTGCATCTTCCTGTTCGGCGGCAACGACAGCAACAACATGATCGTCCCCATGAGCAGCAGCGCCTACGCTTCCTACGCGCAGGCCCGCTCGGTACTGGCCCTGCCGCAGGCAAGCCTGCTGCCCATCGCCCCGCCCAGCGCGGGTCAGTTCGGCCTCCATCCCAGGCTGGCGGAGATGCAGTCCTTGTTTAATCAGAAACACCTGGCGGTGCTGGCCAACGTGGGAACTCTGGTTCGACCGACCACCCGAGATCAATACCGGCAACGTCAAGTCCAGGTCCCCCGGAATCTTTACTCGCACGAAGACCAGGCAGCACAGATGCAGACTGCCGCCGTCGATGGCAACATGACGACGGGGTGGGCCGGGAGAACGGCGGACAAGGTTCAATCCATCGTCGGCGGAACTTTCCCCATCATCATTTCACTCGCCGGGACCAATGTTTTTTGCCAGGGCTTAACTGCCCGGGCCATTCAGTCCAGCGGCGATCCCACCAGATTGCTTTCGGGGTTCGGCAATTCGGCCGAATCTCAAAGCCGGATGGCGGCGTTGCAGAACCTGCTGACTTTCGACACCGGCCTCACGCTGATCCAGGCGGCCAGCAGCACGACCAGCAACTCGATGCAGGACAGCAAATCCCTGGCGGATGCACTGGCCGCGCGGCCGACCATGGCCACGGTCTTCCCTAACAATGGTCTGGGCAACCAGCTGAAACAGGTCGCGCAGATTATCTCGGTGCGCGCCGCGCTGGGGTTGCAACGACAGATCTTCTTTGTGTCGCAAGGCGGCTACGATACCCACAGCGATCAACTGGTTGGGCAGAACAATCTCTTCACCCAGCTCAGCCAGGCTATGAACGCCTTTTATCAGGCCACGGTCGAAATCGGCGCAGCCCCCCAGGTCACGACTTTCACCTTGTCGGATTTCAGCCGGACCTATAACCCGGACAGCACATCAGGCACCGACCATGCCTGGGGTGGTCATCACGTGATCATGGGCGGGGCGGTCAAGGGGGGAGATTTCTACGGCACCTTCCCCACCCTGGCGCTCAGTGGTCCGGACGACGCCACCGACCAGGGGCGGTGGATCCCCACAACCTCCCTCGATCAGTACGCGGGAACATTGGCCAATTGGTTCGGCGTTCCGACGGCAGATTTACCGACCATCTTCCCCAATCTGCCGAACTTCTCGAACCAGTTAGTGCCGTTCATCGCGTAGTGGGTGAGGCCGGTGAGAGACCAGGCAAAAGAAAAAAGCCAGGCACCGGACACCCACTGCACACGCAAGAGCTCGTTACCGTTGCTTCCTTCCGGACCTGGCGGGGTTGGCGAGAATGCGTCGCGCGGGGCCTATGCCTGACCGCTTTTGATTCTAACAGCACTCGTCAGTCTTCAGTCGTTCCCAGCCATGCTGAGGACTGACGACTGAAGACTGTTCCTCTGACCTCGGTACTCTTCCCTTCCTGGCCGTCATGGCTAACAATAGAAGCAGCCATGGCTTCCTCCAGCCCGCTACGCCCCAACACGATTCTGCAGGCGAGTGCTCTCCAGCGTTACTTTGAGATCGCGCTTTATCTTTTGGTGTTTACGGGCTTTGGCACGCTGGTCTCGACCGGGGGGTTGAGCATCGGGACGGCGCTGGTGGTCAGCGCGGCGCTGCTGGCCCGGGGATACCTGTTGCTGGCACGCCGTGCCTGGATGGTTCCCGAGAGCTGGACCGCATTTCTTACCCTGGGCTATGTGGCGTTTTACCTGGCAGACTATTTTCTGATTTCCGGCGGATTTCTCAACGCCACGGTTCATCTGGTTCTGTTCGTGATGGTAGTGCGACTGTTTTCGGCGCAACGCGACCGCGATTTTTACTTTCTCTCGGTCATCGCGTTTCTGATGGTGCTCTCGGCAGCGCTGCTCACGGTGGACAGTGTTTTCCTCTTGTCCTTTGCAGTCTTCATGCTGACGGCGGTGGCCAGTTTCATTCTGATGGAGATGCGGCACGTCTCCGCCAGGTCTGGCATCCATTCGCGTCAGTCCGGTATGGAGCTGACATACCGGCACATGGCAACCTCGCTGGCCCTGGCCTCTCCCGTCCTAGTGCTTTGCATTCTGTCGGGCGCCGCCGGGATTTTCTTCCTCCTGCCTCGTGTTTCCAGCGGTTACCTGGGGGCCTATGCGCCAGGCGGCGAAATTACCAGTGGGTTCAGCGACACCGTCGAACTGGGACGCATTGGCGAGATCCAGCAGTCTGGTTCGGTGGTCATGCACATTCAGATCGAAGGAGACGAGCGGGGCAGCTTCGATCTGAAATGGCGAGGGATCGCGCTCAGCAACTTCGACGGCCGGGTCTGGTCAAACATCCGGGACCAGCGCCCGTTGTCTCCCCGGCTGGATGGCTTTTTCGCATTGCCGCCGGGTGCCGATGTGCGCAGAAGCTCCTCCCGCCCAATTCACTATCAGGTGTTAATGGAGCCGGTGGGAATGAATGTTTTTTTCCTGGCCGCCACTCCCGAGAGTATCGAAGGCAACTACCGCCATGTGGCTACTGACGACGGGGGCGCGGTCTTCGATCTTGATCCCGAACATCCCGTCAACCGCTACCGGGCAACCTCCGATATCGCGCAAGCTCCCGCCACTGACCTGCGCAATGCAGGCGGAAGTTATCCGCCCAATGTGGTCGCCAGCTACCTCGGCCTGCCGGCGCTCGATCATCGCATTCCCGAGCTTGCCAAACAAATCACGGCTTCAGCCAACAACAACTACGACCGGGCCCAGGCTCTGGAAACCTACTTGCGCACTCACTTCGGGTACAGCCTGCAACTGTCGCGCACGGTGCCGCACGATCCACTGGCCAATTTTCTCTTCGAGCGCAAGCAGGGACACTGCGAATACTTCGCTTCGTCAATGGCCGTGATGTTGCGAACCCTGGGCATTCCGTCGCGAGTGGTCAACGGGTTTCGTACCGGTGAGTTCAACGACCTGACGTCACAATATGTGGTCCGCGCCAGCAACGCCCACTCCTGGGTGGAGGCCTACTTCCCGGGCTACGGCTGGGTGGCCTTCGATCCTACTCCGGGCGCCTCCATCCCGGTGCTCACGGGTTGGAGCCGAATATCGCTATACGCCGATGCCATGGCTTCGTTCTGGCGGGAGTGGGTGGTTAATTACGACGTGGCTCGCCAGCAATCGCTGGCCCTGAGCGCAAGCAGCCGCACCCGCCGTTTGCTTTGGGCTTTGCGGCATTGGTGGCGCCACCACTATGACGACCTGCTGGCTGTCGCCCGCCGTACCGGGAGTAACGTGGCCGGGTCGCCAATGCGGTGGGGTCTGGGAGGGATGCTGATCGCGACGGCGCTGTTCGCAGCCAAGTTGCCGCGGCTTCTGCTGGCCCTGGAAAGATTCAGGCTCGTGGCTCGGCCGGAACGGTCGCCTCGGAAGGCCGCCACCATCTGGTACGAGCGCATGACAGCGAGCGTAGCGCGGCGTGGTTGGCGCAAGTCGCCTACCCAGACTCCTGACGAATTCGTGGCCCGGATTGACAATCCCGCGGTCCGCCGGAGAGTCGCGGAATTTACCCGCCATTACCAAAGCGCGCGCTTCGATGATTCCGTCGAGGATGTGCGACGCCTGCCGGAATTGTATGAAGAGATTTCAGCCAGTCCGCGCTGAAGACCCATTCATTTGGGTCTGATTTCTCGAGGACTACGGTCCCGCTTCAGAAACGGTACACGACTCCCGCCCCGACGAAGATATTATGCTGGCGGCTCTTCCCGATATCCACGTTCAGTTGGGGCACGCTGGCGTAAAAGTCCCGCGCTTCTGCGCGCACGCTGAGGCGGCTGAACAATCGGACATCGAGTCCCCCGCCGATTTGAAGGATCCCAGTTGTAGTACCGGTTTCGCCCGGGTTCGTCCCACCGAATTCCAGGGTTGAATTCGCTTTGAAATAGCCAAAGCCTCCGCCCACACTCACCCAGGGCGAGATCCCACTATCCGGGAAAAGATTGGCGCGCAGCGAGGGCGTAACCACAAATGACTTGTAGTCCTTAGGGGCAAGGTTCACCGGGTAGTGGACGTTTTGGTCGAAGTTCACCACGAATGGCACTTCTGCCGTCAGCCCCAGCAGGCCAAGATCCATGAGCCGGCGTCCATAGTTAACTTCGAGGCTCAGTCCTGCGCCCGAAGTGAGCAGGGCGCCGGGGGTGCTGGTGTCTACGGACGCATGATCGCTGACGAAGGTGCGGCCGATTACTCCTGTCAGTTCATTCTTTTCCTGGGCGCTGGCCGCCACCGCAAATCCCACCAGCGACACCAATAGCGCAACTGAAAATAGTCTGCGTGCCATTCCACCCCCGCGAAGTTTCCCCAGAAGAGACTGTGCTTCAAGGTTAGCATGCACGATGCGCGCTTGATTCGGGAAAGCGATGCCTCGTTTGATGCCGCCTCCGGCTTCGGGAAACAATCCAGCAAGAGTGTTAAAATCAATAGATTGAATGCCTGTAAAAACCCCATCTGTAAGCATTCAGGACCCGCTTCAAAAGGCGACGGCGGTGTCTTCAGGCCCTACCCGGGTCGGCTTCGTAAGCCTGGGCTGTCCCAAGAACCTGGTGGACAGCGAAGTGATGATGGGGTTGCTGCAACACGCCGGGGCCCAGTTGGTATCGGGCGCCGAAGATGCCGACGTGATCGTGGTCAACACCTGCTCCTTCATCGCCAGCGCCCAGCAGGAATCGGTCGACACCATCCTCGAGATGGCGAAGCACAAGAGCACGGGGCGCGCCCGCAAGCTGGTTGTGGCAGGCTGCCTGGTGGAACGCTTTCGCAACGATATCCGTCAGAACATCCCCGAAGTGGATGCGGTGGTCGGAACCGGAGAGCTGGAAGGAATACTGGCAGCCGCCGGAATCGCTCCCGCTCCGCCAGTTGATTCTCCCTTCAGGATTCTGCAGTCGCGGGCTGAAGGCGATGCCCGGGCGGAGCAGGGTCGCTTTTCGCGCGAGAGCTGGGACGGCGCCATCGCCGATTTGCCCAACTATCTGTATGACGAAGCTACGCCGCGGGTGCTGGTCACTCCACGTCATACCGCCTATATCAAGATCGCCGAAGGCTGCGATCATCCCTGCACTTTTTGCATCATCCCCCAACTGCGCGGCCAGTTTCGGTCGCGGCGCTTTGAGTCCGTGATCGCCGAGGCCGAGCGCCTGGCGCGCTCCGGCGTGCGCGAGATCACGCTCATCGGCCAGGACACCACCTGCTATGGCGAGGACTTCAACCTCAAAGATGGCCTCGCTCTTCTGCTGGAAAAGCTGGCAGGAATCGAAGACCTGCGCTGGGTGCGTTTTCTGTACGCCTATCCCAACAAGATCACGGGTCGGCTGCTGGATACCATCGCTGCCCACGAGAAGATCTGTTCCTACATCGATGTGCCGTTGCAGCACGCGGCCCCGGGCGTGCTCAAACGCATGAAGAGAGGCGCCGGGGGCGATATCTTCCTGCGCTCGATCGAGAAAATGCGGCGCACGATCCCGGGAGTCACGCTGAGAACATCCTTCATCGTGGGTTTCCCGGGGGAGACCGAGAGAGAGTTTGAGGAACTTTGTCAGTTTGTTCGCGACTCCGAGTTTGACTGGATGGGCGCGTTCGGGTACTCCGACCAGGAAGGCGCGGCCGCATTCTCCCAGGAGAGGAAGCTACCCGAGCGCGAAATTGAGCGGCGCCGCAAGCACCTGATGGGAATCCAGCGCAAGATCAGCAAGCGAAAAAAGAAGGCCCTGGTGGGCCAGGAATTCGATCTGGTACTGGAAGGCGTATCCGACGAGAGCGATCTGCTGCTCGAGGGCCGAACCCCGATGCACGCACCCGAAATCGACGGCAAGGTATTCGTCAATGACGTTCCTGACGGGCTGGAACCGAAGACGGGTGAGTTCTACCGCTGCCAGATCACCGAAGCCCACGACTACGATCTGGTCGCCCGGATTTTGTAAAACACCAATGGCTCGCAAGCTCAAGCTGAAGTGTCCCATCTGCAAGAAGCCGGTGACCAGCCAGGATGCGGAGTTTCCTTTCTGCAGTGAACGCTGCCGCCTGATTGACCTGGGCAAGTGGGCCAGCGGTGCGTACGTGATCTCGTCGCCGGTGCAGGACACGAGTGAGGGCCTGGAAGACTCCTCCGGAGATTCGGATGAAGACTACTGAGGGCGGTCGGCACGCCCACCCGACGGCCGGCGAGACGCCGGCGCTACGAAAATCGGGGCATTCTTCGTGACGGCGGACAATGCCTCCGAAGGTGGCGCCGCCGCCTCGGTGTCTCGCCCGCGGGCTCCGCTCTGGGCGACGCTGGTGGCTACTTTCTTCGGAATCGGATATCTGCGTCCGGGACCGGGTACATGGGGATCTGCGACCACCGTCCTGCTGTGGTGGCTTCTGGCGGCTCGGATCGCGGCTGGTGGGCGTCCCTGGGGCGCAATCCTCCTGGCCCTCGCGGCGATTCTGGCGGGAATTCCCGCAGCCACGCGAGTGGCCCGGGCCTGCGGTCGAAAAGATCCGCAGTTTGTGGTAATCGACGAAGTTGCCGGCCAGCTGATCACCCTGATTGCGTCGCCGATTGCGTGGCAATCTCTGCTGCTCGGCTTTATACTTTTCAGAGGGTTCGATATCGTCAAACCGTGGCCGCTGCGCCGCCTCGAACGCCTCCCCGAGGGCATGGGCATCGTGGTCGATGATGTGGCCGCGGGCCTTTACGGGCTGGCTGTGATGCAAGGCGTGCTGCATTTCGGCTTGCTACCGCGATAAGAGCAGGAAGCTGGACCGATGGGAATTTCCGACCGTCTGTTGGGCAAGAAGAACGTCAACGGCCATCCCCACATTGAGGCCGTGCTTCCCAGCGCCGCCCTGCCCGGTGGCGAGGTGCGCATAGTAGGCCGCAGCCTGCGACCTCACGAACTGCGTCGGCCGCAGGTCCGCTTTGGAGATGTCGAGGGCGCCGTCGTGGTCAGCGCGGACGATTTTCTGGTGGCTCGGGTGCCTCCCGGCGCTTCTTCCGGGGCCGTGGTCGTCTCCACCAATGACGTGTCGAGCAACCCGCATCAGATCAAAGTCGCCGCTCCGATTGCAGAGAACCTGCACCCCGTGACCAATCCCGCGATTGATGCCGAAGGCAACATTTACGTCACCTTCTCAGGATCACGCGGACAAAAAGTCCCAGTGGCCATTTTCAAAATCGATACCAACTACAACCTCAAACCATTCCTGGCCGAAATGACCAACGCTACGGCCATCGCCTTTGACCGGGCCGGCCAGATGTACGTCTCTTCGCGGTTCGACGGGACGGTGTACCGGGTGGCGCCAAACGGGACCATGTCCACTTATGCGGAAGGAATGGGGGTAGCGACGGGTATTGCCTTCGATTCCGACGAGAACCTTTACGTCGGAGATCGCAGTGGAACGGTGTTTAAGATCGGCAAGGACCGCCAGATTTTTGTCTTCGCCACGCTCGAACCCAGCGTCTCTGCCTATCACCTCGCTTTCGGCCCGCGCGGAGATTTGTTTGTCACTGGACCCACAACCTCCAGTTTCGATTCCGTGCACAAGATTGACTCTCACGGAAGGGTCTCGACTTTTTACCGTGGCCTGGGGCGGCCGCAAGGCCTGGCGTTCGATATCGACGGCAATCTATACGTGGCGGCTTCTCTCTCCGGGAAGCGCGGTATCGTGAAAATAACACCTGACGTCGAGGCCTCGCTCGAGGTTGCCGGCGCGGGACTGGTGGGTCTGGCCTTTGCGCCAGGCCGCTCCGCAGTGCTGGCCACCAGCGGCGCGGTACACCATCTTTCGTGGGGAGTGCAGGGAGCACCACTGGTACCGGAAGGATAGCTGTCGGCTATTCGACGTGGCGTAGCCAGCACAGTTGTCGAACTTTCCTGTCCTCCGTGGTTCATTCCATTCTTTACGGAAAGGTCAACCTGCCCGGCGTCGGCATGGTTGGTATGAGCACCGTCTCGTCCAGGCCTCTGCGTCTCCGTGTCCTCCGTGGTTCATTTACACTCTTTACCGTGAATGCCGAGATCATCGCCATCGGGTCGGAGTTGCTGACCCCATTCCGTCAGGATACGAATTCTCTCTACCTCACGGAAAAGCTCAACCTGCTGGGCGTCGAGGTAATTTTCAAGACCATCGTGGGCGATAGCCGTGAACATCTCACCGGCGCAGCCAGCCTGGCTTTATCTCGCGCCGAAATTGTCATCTTTATGGGCGGCCTGGGACCCACTGAAGACGATCTCACCCGTGAAGCCGTATCGGACGCGTTGGGGCTGGAATTACGCCGCGATCCTGAAATTGTGGCCGGCCTGGAACGCCGCTTCGCGGCGCGTGGCTGGAAGAACATGTCTCCTAACAACCTCAAGCAGGCGGACGTGATTGCGGGGGCCTTGGTCCTGCCCAACGCCAACGGCAGCGCGCCGGGGCAGTGGATCAGCGGCAAGTATGAAGGCGAAGAAAAAATCATCATGCTGCTGCCCGGCCCGCCGCATGAACTGAAAGCGTTGTTTGACGAGCAGTGCATGGAGCGGCTGCGGGCCAAGCTGCCGCCCCAATTCATGGCAACCCGGGTGCTTAAAATTGCCATGATGGCGGAGTCGCAATGCGATGCGCGGGTCGCGCCCATCTACAAACGCTATACCGACGTGCAGACTACGATCCTAGCCGGGGCCGGCGAGATCCAGCTGCATTTGAAAACCCGCGCGGCATCGCTCGAGGCGGCGCAAGAGCGTGTGGACCGGCTGGCGGAAGAAATCGAGGAGGAACTGGACGACAATGTTTTTTCCGACAACGGAGATTCGCTCGAACAAATTGTCGGCTATTACATGCAGATGCGAAATGCGACGCTGGCGGTGGCCGAGTCCTGCACCGGCGGACTGCTGGCTGAGCGGGTCACATCGGTCAGTGGCAGCTCGCGTTACTTCCTGGGCGGGGCCGTAGTTTATTCCAACCAGCTGAAGACTGCCTTCGCTGATGTTCCCGCAGAACTCATCGAAAAATATGGCGCGGTCAGCCGCGAAGTCGCGACCGCGCTGGCCGAGGGCATTCGCCAGCGTTGCGGCGCGACGCTGGGCATCGGCATTACTGGTGTGGCAGGCCCGGCGGGTGGCACGCCGGAAAAGCCGGTGGGTCTCGTCTTCCTCGCGCTAGCCAGTGAAAAAGGTACCGAAGTGGGGGAGAGAAATTTTCCCGGCGATCGCAAGCGTATCCGTTGGTTTGCCAGCCAGCTGGCGCTGGACATGATCAGAAGAAAACTGATGTAGAGCAGTCGTTGGTCATTGGCCGTTGGTCTTTGGCCTTGGCATGGTGGTTTGGACCAACGACTACCGACCTCGCCATGCGCATTTTTGTTGCACTCGATATCGACGATGCCATTCGCGGGCGGCTGGAACAGTTTCTGGATGGCGTGCGCGGGTTTGCGCCTGAGGCGAGGTGGGTACGTCCTGAGTCGATGCATGTGACGCTCAAGTTCATCGGAGAGAAATCTTCCGAGGCGGTGGACGAGATCAAGCGGGCTCTCGGCGGCATCCGGGCTGGCAGCATCGAGATTTCATTTCGCGGTTATGGGTTCTTTCCGACTGCGAAGGCGCCGCGTGTTTTCTGGATTGGCATTTCGGCTGGGCCACAACTGGCAGGGCTGGCAAAGTTGGTGGATGAGACTGCGGCCGGCCTCGGCGTTCCCCGGGAAGAGCACGCGTTCAGCCCTCATCTCACGTTGGCGCGGCGCGGCGGATCTGGCGCGCCTCACCGGCTCAAAGGCGACGGCACTAACCCCGTGTTTCAGCGCCTGCAGGAGAAATTGGCGGCGATGCGGGCGCTCGATTTTGGTACGATGACCGCCCGTGAGTTCTTCCTGTACCAGAGCCAACCGATGCGGGGCGGCGCACGGTACACCAAGATTGAAAAGTTTGGATTGGAGTAGCGCCAGTGGGACGCCGGCACTACGAAAATCGATGAGTACTATTCTCACTGTCGCTTTCAGCTATCTCCTGGGGTCGATTCCCTTTGGCTTTCTCCTGGTACGCATTTTTCGCGGACAGGACGTGCGGCTGACCGGCAGCGGCAACATCGGCGCTACCAACGTGGCACGCTCTTGGCCCGCCCTGGGGCTGCTCACGCTCGTTCTCGATGCGCTCAAGGGCATGGTCGCGGTTGCGCTGACTCGCGCCTTCTTTCCCGGCGACAGCCTGCTGGCCGGCCTGGCGGCGCTGTTCGCGATCGCAGGACACGTGTTTCCCATCTGGCTGAAATTTCGCGGAGGAAAAGGTGTGGCCACGGCGTTAGGATCGTTCGTGCTCCTGGCACCCAAAGCCTTACTCTTAGCGTTAGTCGTCTTTGTGGTGGTGGTGATGATGTTTCGTCACGTCTCTCTCGGTTCCATGCTAGCCGTGGGACTTTTTCCTGCTTTCGCATGGCTTTTGCACGACTACGGCGAGGCGCCACCGGTGCTCGGTTTGATGGCGCTTGCATCTGTCCTCATCATCGCGAAACACCAACAGAATATCCGCCGGCTTCTGGCTGGGACCGAACCTCGCTTTGAATGGAGACGGGGATGAGCCGGATTGCGGTCATCGGCGCGGGGGCGTGGGGCACGGGTCTGGCCATCGTGCTGGGCCGGGGCGGCCGTCACCAGGTGCGGCTCTGGGCGCATGAGAAGGAAGTCCGCGATTCGATCCTGGCCCGGCGCGAGAACGAGCTTTTCCTTCCCGGGCTGTCCATTCCTGCGACCGTCTTGCCTACCGGCAGTCTCCAGGAAGCTTTGGACGGCGCTGAAATCGTGGTCAGCGTCATGCCTTCGCAGCATTGCCGTCCCCTTTTCCAACAGATGTTCCCTCACCTGAAACCCGACCTTCTCTTCGTAAGCGCAACCAAAGGGCTGGAGGAGGAAACGCTGTTGCGCATGACCGAGGTGGCCACGCAAGTCATCGAGTTGAGGTGCGGGTTCGCGCCCCGCATCGCAGCGCTGAGTGGACCATCGTTCGCCAAGGAGGTGGCACGGGGCGATCCCACGGCCATCACGGTAGCCTCGAAGGATTCCGAGCTGGCGGAAACAGTGCAGCGCGAGTTCAGCGATCCTCGCTTCAGGCTCTATACCAACGACGACGTGGTCGGAGTTGAACTCGGCGGAGCGTTGAAAAACGTTATCGCCATCGCCGCCGGGGTGTGCGACGGGCTGGGGCTGGGCCACAATTCCATTGCCGCTCTCATCACTCGTGGCCTGGCCGAGAGCACGCGCCTGGCCGTGGCCTGCGGCGGACGCCAGGAAACCATGGCCGGACTGGCCGGGCTAGGTGACCTGGTGCTCACCTGCACCGGAGGACTTTCGCGCAACCGCAGCGTAGGCGTCGAATTGGGCCGTGGCCGCAAGCTGCCGGACATCATCGGGGGCATGCACGGGGCGGTCGCCGAAGGCGTCTTCACTACCCAGGCCGCGGTCGGGCTGGCCCGAGCTCATGGGGTCGAAATGCCGATCAGCGAGCAGATGGATGCCATTCTCCATCGTGACAAGCCTCCGGCGGAGGCGATTAACGATCTGATGACGCGCAGCGTGAAGAGTGAGATACGGTCTTAGCTTTCAGCTCTCGGCTCTCAGCCTTCGGGTTCCGCGTGCGACCTTCTAGCGCCCGTACAACAATACTCCATCTCCGTTCATTGCAATGAATTACAGGCAACCGCTCATGTTTTTTACAAACAGGGGCTTGCTGGCACTTTGGTAATAGACATGGCCTTCGGTCTTGATCTCGGGAACGTTCTCAGCCATTAAAATTGCATGAGGCACAATAGCCGCCGAGGCTGGCCAGGCGGGGCTGGGCCACTTTGTCTTGAAATTACCCCTTCCATCACGGGTCCCAATTCTGTACGTCATCCTGGGTGTGCTTGCGCTCATCAGCGTGGTGCCGATGTATTTTTATTCGGAGCAGGTGGAGGCCATCAACCGGGAGCGCCTGATTACCAACGAGCGACTGCTGCAGAATACTGTGACCCGCTCGCTGGCCGATGACATCTCGCAGCACCAGGAATCACTACGGATGATGCTGGCCAACCTGTCGTCCGCCCTGCAAGTGGCCAGCGGCGGAGACATTACCGACGAGCACGTACAGGCACCCGAACTGCGGGCCCTGCTGGAGCACTTCGTCTCTTCGTCCGGAGACCTGGCCTACGCCACCCTGGTGAACTCGGAGTCCAAGGGAATTTCGGCGGGCCGGATCGCTCCCGACGCGTTTCTGCAGCGCGACCTGGTACGGGCCTATGACGCCGCCCGTGAAGGCCGCGCCTATAGCGGGCAGGCCCTCGTGGTGGGCAGTGGAAAATCGGCCCGGACCGTCATGCTGGTCAGCACGCCGGTCATGTACGGCGGACGCTTTCTGGGAATGATTGGAGCGGTGGAAGATTTGCAGTTCTTGATCCGCCGTCTGCAGGAAGTCAATCGCGGCGGGCTCACGCCTTACGTGGTGGATAGCGAGGGCCGACTGGTGGCCGGCGCCACCCCCGACTACGCCACCGGTCAGGACTTGACCAACTCGGAGATCGTACGCAACTTCCTGGAGCAGGGCGGCCAGTCGCAACTGGTGGCGGCCACCCGGGAATTCAGCGTTACCCAGGATAAGACTAGTACCAAGATGCTCGGCACGTATAGTCCGGTGGGTAATCTGGACTGGGCCGTGATCGTGCAGAAGCCGCGCGACGAAGCATATCGCGGAGTGTACGAGATGCAGCGCAGCGCCCGACTCCTGGCCCTGCTAGCCATTCTGTTGAGCGTGGGCATCAGTATTTTTGCCGCCCGCCGCATCACCAATCCCCTGGAAGTTCTCACTGCGTCCAGCCGCGCTATCGCTCGCGGCGATTTCTCCCAGCGGGTCAAGCTCAGGAGCCGCACCGAAATCGGGGAACTGGCATCAACCTTCAATACCATGTCCGACGAGCTCGAGCAATTCGTGCTCGACCTCAAACGCGCCGCCACGGAAAACCGCGAACTGTTCATGAGTTCCATTCAGATGCTGGCCGGCGCAGTTGACGAAAAAGACCCGTACACTCGTGGACATTCCGACCGCGTAACGCGCTATTCAGTGCTGATCGCGAGGGAGATGGGACATCCTGAGGAATTTCTCGAAATCGTGCGAGTGTCTGCACAGCTGCACGACGTGGGCAAGATCGGCATTGAAGATCGCATCCTCAAAAAGCCGGGAGCGCTGACCCCGGAAGAATTTGAGATCATGAAGACCCATACCACAAAGGGCGCCAACATTCTGCGCCCGGTGGCCCAGCTGAAAGACATGCTTCCGGGCATCGAGCTGCACCACGAATCGCTCGACGGGCGCGGCTATCCGCGAGGCCTGCAGGATGCGGAAATTCCCCTGTTGCCACGCGTCATTGCGGTCGCCGACACCTTCGATGCACTGACCACCAACCGTCCTTATCAGCAGGCACACGATCCGGAAGCCGCACTACGGATCATCCACAATCTTTCCGGGAAACGGCTGGACCCCACCGCGGTCGCCGCTCTGACTGCGATTTACAAGCGCGGCGAAATCCGCATTCAGGCCCCGATTGTGACCGTCCCCAATGCGCCGGCGCAGACACCTCCCGCTCAACCTTCGGTCACGCCTTCATCTGCTCCCGAAGTTCGGGCCGCTGTGGCGGCAGCTGAAATCGCAGGGCGATAGCTTTCCACTCTGCAGGCAAGCGCCTTTAACCGCAAAGGCCGCAAATACACCGCGAAGAGCGCAAAGGGGCGACGGGGTTTCCGTTCTTTGCGTTCTTTGCGGCCTTTGCGGTTAAAAGCTTTTTGATCTTGAAGCCGCGACGAACACAACCTCCCGCCCGCTATAATTGATTCAGCGCTTCCAGGATCCCGAAATTCCATGATTCAGACTCTCTTTGGCAGCCTCGACGAGCAGCAGAAGCCCAGCTTCCTTGATCGCATGAAGCAAGCGGTGACCCGAACCCGGGAAAATCTCAGCGAGCGCATCGAAGAAGTGGTTTCTTTCGGGAAGGAGATCGACCGGGCCACGCTGGATGATCTGGAAGCCACTCTTCTGGGCGCCGATCTGGGCACGACCACTACGCATGAAGTCCTGGAAAAACTTCGCGAGAAGGCCGATCGCAAGCAAATCAGCAACGTAGATGAACTCAAGCGCCTGCTCAAAGAAGAGATCCTGGCCATCCTGAATGCCGCGGATGCGCTACCGGTCGCCCGGGTGGATGGAACGCCAGAGGTGATTCTGGTGGTGGGCGTGAACGGCACGGGCAAGACCACGACCATCGGCAAGCTGGCCCAGGTGTTGCGCTCGGAGGGCAAGACCGTCCTGCTGTGTGCGGCAGACACTTTTCGCGCCGCCGCCATCGAGCAGCTCGAGGTCTGGGGACAGCGGACGGGGACGGAAGTCATTCGCACCAAGGCGGGCGGAGATCCGTCGGCTGTGCTCTACGATGCGCTGCAGGCCGCGTCGGCCCGGCACACCGATTACGTGATCGTCGATACCGCGGGACGCCTGCACACCAAGACCAACCTGATGGCGGAGCTGGAGAAGATGCGTCGCACGGCGCAACGCATCATTCCCGGCGCGCCTCACGAGACGCTGCTGGTCATGGACGCGACCACCGGGCAGAACGGCTTGCAGCAAGCGAGGATGTTCACGGACTCGGCGGGCGTGACCGGCATCGTTCTGACCAAGCTCGATGGCACCGCCAAGGGCGGTGTGGTGGTCGCCATATCGCGAGAACTGGGGGTTCCGGTGCGCTACGTCGGGGTAGGCGAAAAGGCCGGTGACCTGTTGCCGTTCGATCCCCGGGATTTTGTGGATTCGCTTTTCGTTTAGCCTGCGGCGGCATCAAACCTTACCTTGGCCGAAGATTCCTGATGACTTCCAAGAAAGCGATCAAACGCGAAAGCCGAAAAATGCCGCGCAGGTTATCGGCGCCTGGCGCCCCCAACTCATCAAGCCGCGAAAGCGATGAATACTTTCTCCACCGTGCACTTGAACTGGCACAGCAAGGAATTGGTTTAACCTCGCCCAATCCCTGCGTGGGCGCGGTCATTGTCGATCACAAGGGCGGCATCGTCGGGGAAGGCTCGCACACTTTTGAGGGCATCAAGCACGCGGAGGTGCTGGCTCTGGAGCAGGCCGGCGACAAAGCTCGCGGCGCCACTCTTTACATCAACCTTGAGCCTTGCTCGCATCAGGGCCGGACCGGAGCATGCGTCAATGCGGTCATCGCGGCCGGTGTACGCCGCGTCGTGGCCTGCATGCAGGATCCCAACCCGCTGGTTGCGGGCAAAGGCTTCGAGCGCCTCCGCAATGCCGGAGTCTCTGTGGCTTCAGGCATTTTGCAGGAAGAAGCTAAACCGTTGAATGAAGCCTTCGCCAAATACATTCGCCAGCATACCCCCCTGGTCACACTCAAGTCGGCCATGACGCTGGACGGCAAGATTGCTCCGCCTCCGGGCGAGTTGCACCATCCCGGAGCGCTCGGTGGCGGGGGCGCAACCGGGGGATGGATCAGCAGTGATGTGGCCCGCGCCCATGTGCAGCAGCTTCGTCATTGCCACGATGCCATCATGGTGGGAGTGGGCACGATCATCGCCGACGACCCCCTGCTCACCGATCGCAGCGGCCTTCCGCGGCGCCGGCGGTTGTTGCGGGTGATTGTCGATTCACGTCTGCGGCTGCCCCCCGAGTCGCGCGTGGTCAAGACGGCAAAGGAAGATGTGCTGGTGCTGTGCTCGTTCGCGGAGGAAAAGCGGAAGCGCGAATTGCAAGGCCAGGGCATCATGGTGGAGCAGGTCCCGGTAGGAGTGGGAGACGGCCGTCCGGACATGACGCAAATCGCCCGCCGCCTGGGGACGATGGAAATCACCAGTCTGCTGGTCGAGGGCGGCGCCATGATCAATGGCGCGGCGCTGGCCTCGGGCATCGTGGACAAAGTATTTCTGTACTACGCGCCCAAAATTCTCGCAGGAACCGGTTCGGTACCGTTTGCCACCGGACCCGGCTTCGCCCGGATGAGCGAGGCGGCTTATGTGAGATCATTCCGGCTGCACCGCTTCGGCGAAGATTTTGCGGTTGAGGGATACCTAAGGGACCCGTACGCAGAAGTCCTGTAGCGCCTGCGTCCCGCCGGTTGTCGGGTGGTCATCCTGCCCACCCCGCGATTCCAATGCAAGCTGCACAATTCATCCGGAACGCCCATCAGCGCTAACTTAAGCAGAATTCCTTCTGGATTGCCGACAAACCACCCGGAGCCTGCCGATTTGAAACTTCGGCCCCTCTGGATGAGTGGCCCGGCCTTGGTGCATCAACATCACAATTCAGATGCTACCTGCCGCGGTCTCCCGAGGGGAGAGCCGACGCCCTCTGCTGCGCGAAATTTTCCTATTGCATGACAATATGTCGCTGGCGTATGCTCCTATTGTCAATAAATAGGAAACGTATGGCCAACGAAAGTGATGTATGGCAGGGCAGCCTTGCTCTGATGATCCTGAGGACGCTTGAGACCATGGGGCCGCTTCATGGATACGGGATCGCCCGCCGCATTGAGCAGACCAGCGAAGGTCAGCTGATCGTACTTTACGGAACCATCTATCCAGCTCTGCTCAGGCTCGAGCAGGAGGGCTACATCGTTTCGGAGTGGGGCAATTCGGAGAACAATCGCAGAGCCCGATACTACAAACTCACGCGCGCCGGGCGCAGGCAGGTCCGAAGAGAATCGCAAAAGTGGGAAAAGGCTGCGGCGATCCTCGCGCGTTTTCTGTCCCCGGGCGAGGAGATTCCATGAGAAGGCTTCGTGCATGGTTGCTGCGGCTCACAGGCGTCTTTCATGCCAACCGCGATGGGGAATTCGCCGAGGAGATCGAAGCGCACCTTGAAATGCATGTGCGCGATCTGATCGAGTCCGGGTTGAGCCCCGACGAAGCGCGGCGCAAAGCCATCATGAAGCTGGGCGGCGTGGAATCGACCCGGCAGGCCTATCGAGACAGGGAACACCTTCCCTGGTTGGAGAACATGCTCCAGGATTGCCGCTTCACGTTCCGAACACTCGCAAAGAATCCCGCCTTTACCGTTGTGGCGCTGGCCGCCCTGACGCTCGGAATCGGGGCAAGCACGGCAGTTTTCAGCGTGGTTGAGAGTGTGCTCTTACGTCCGCTACCGTATTCCGATCCCGATCGTCTCGTGTGGATTCATGACGGATTGACCCAGGGGGACAAGAGCGGCTGGAGCGCCTGCATGGAAGATTTCCTGCTCTGGCAGGCGCGGGCACATTCATTCGCGCAGCTCGCCGCCTTCACCGGGGACCATCTTGCTTTGACCGGTGATGGGCAAGCCGAGGAACTTGCAGGGGTTGACGTCACTGCCCGGTTCTTCGACACTCTGGGCGTGCGGCCACTGATCGGGCGGACCTTCGCTGCCAATGCGGATCAGCCTGGCCGGGAAACAACGGCTCTCATCAGCGAGCACCTTTGGCGCAGCCGGTACGCGGCGAGAACAGACATTCTGGGCCGGAGTATTGTTCTCGACGGCCAGGCAGTCGCCGTCATTGGCGTGATGCCATCCACGTTCCGCTTTGTATTTCCCGATGCTGACGTGTGGAGAATCCTGCCCTTAACGCCTCCGACCCGCCGCGGACCGTTCATCCTTCGCGGCATTGCCCGATTGAAGCCGGGGGTGACCTTTGCTGAGGTCAATGCCGAGATGGGGGGATTGGCCCAAGGAGTGGAGCGTGCCGACCCCAAGGGATTGGAACGTCTCCGCTATCCGGTCGTGGGACTCACAGAAGCGATCGTCGGCGACGTTCGACCCCTCTTGATTGCGCTAGCGAGTGCGATCGCTTTGGTGCTTTTGATCGCCATTTTAAATGTCGGCAATCTGCTGCTTGCCCGTGCGGCGGCCCGGGAACAGGAGATCGCGATTCGGCTCAGCATTGGCGCCGGGCGCAAGCGCTTGATTCAACAGTTGCTCACTGAGAGCGTCGCGCTGGCTCTCGCCGGCGGCGGCATTGGAGTCTTTTTCGCTTACATTTGCACGAGGTGGTTGCGCGTCAATCCGCCTCCCGGCATCCCGCGACTGGAGTCGTTAAGCATTGACACACGCGTTCTTCTGTTCACTTTGTTGGTTTGCATTCTTAGCGGCGTTGCGTTTGGCCTTGTACCCGCAATTGGCGCAACACGCCCGAATCTAAGCATGGTTCTGCAGGAAGGCGGGCGCGGAGGAGGAGAGGGTCTGAGGCGACGGAGGCTGCGGAGTGTTTTTGTCGTTGCAGAGATTGCACTCGCAGTCATCTTGCTGGCCGGGGCGGGGCTACTCATCCGCAGTTTTCTTACCCTGGGAGAGGTTGCGATCGGTTTGGGCGCCCGGCCTGACCATCTGCTGACCGTGCAGATTTCACCCAGCGGCGATCCCTATGGTCAACAGCAGCGGCTCGCGATCTACTGGGATGAGGTCATTCGCGGAGTCGGCAGTTTGCCGGGCGTGGAATCCGCGGCTCTCTCGATTTGGCTTCCGCCGAACCATACGGCAATGAGCGACAGCTTCGAGATTCAAGGCAAAACCCCACCCAACTTCGCCGCCGGTGACGATCGTCAGTGAGAATTTGGCTTGCAAATACTTTCCCGGCGAAGACCCGATTGGAAAACGCCTGAAGCACGGTGGGCCGCGGTCGAATAGTCCCTATATGGAAATCGTCGGTGTTGTTGCCGACGTCAAATATGAGGGCCCTGGCGCTCCTGACGAGCCCATCTACTACGAATCGAGTACTCAGGTGCCGGATCGCCCCATGTGGCTTGTGGTTCGAACCCATGACGATCCTCATGGGCTAATTCCCGGGGTCCGGAACCAAATCGCGGCACTGGACGAGAATGTTCCAGTCTCCCATATCGGAACAATGGATGAGAGCATGTATGCGTCGGTCGCCCTCCCACGATTCCGCTCCATCCTGATGGGCGTGTTTGCCTTCATAGCCCTGCTGCTGGCAGCCATCGGCATCTATGGTGTGATGACCTATTCGGTCTTGCAGCGCACCCGAGAGTTGGCGATTCGGCTCGCGCTGGGCGCTACCCGTTGGAACGTGATTGGCAGAGTGGTCGGGCACGGCGTGTTTCTTGCCTCGTGCGGGATCGCAATCGGTTCGGTCGGAGCGCTGGGCTTTGTACGCTCTCTTCGATCCATGCTGTTTGATGTGTCTCCAAGCGATCCTGCGATCTTTTCCGGCGTCGCTCTTCTTCTTTTTGCAGTCGCCGTCACCGCAAGTTATATTCCCGCCGTTCGCGCGGCACGCAAAGATCCTCTCGGGGCATTGCGCCGTGAATGAACTGACCTCGGTGCCAGACAACTGGACGACAGGTTCACTCAAGGATTCAGTGGGGTTCCATTTTTGCTCTTCGCTGGCCGCAGAAAATAGATCCAGGACTTTGGTTGACGCCAAATCGCCGAGTCAGTGAGCGAGCGCTGTTGACCGATCCGGCCGATTGCG
>CAWDNG010000006.1:0-281482 GCA_963803605.1 Terriglobia bacterium | reverse complement strand
GTACCGCGCCCTTACCACGATGCGCCTCCAAACTGCGGCTCGATGCCTTCTGCCATCCGCTTCGTGGCACCGTAGGATTGACGGAGAGCAGCCTTTCCCATGTTGTCGACACTGAAGTACTTCTTCGCTCGCCCACCACGCTCAGGGGTAGGTTCACCAACCCGTGACGACACGTAACCCTTTTGCTCCAGCCGCTCCAACGTCGTATAGAGGGCCCCGTAGGAGACTTGCCGTCGGGCACGAGTCTCAATCTCCGTGTGGATGCGCATCCCATAAGCGGCATCCCGCAGCCTCAAGACAGCCATAAGCACAAGGGCCTCAAATTCACCCAGCGGTTCGACGTGATTTTTTCTACTTTGCATAGTCACAATGTAGAAGATATCGCGGGTCATGTCAAGAATCTTGGGCACAAGGCTGGCTGACGGGGTGCGCGGGCTCAGGCGGCGGCGGAGTTTCTCTTTCTTACACCAACTACCCGACCCGGCCGCCTTCGTGGTTACCGCCGCTTGGACTTCCTGGCGGCGACGCCTTTCCGAGGGGCCTTCGCTTTCTTCTGCTTCGGTCTAGGTTTCGGTGTCGAGTTGGCGCGGATCGTGTTGACGTTCGAGGCCAGCACGTCAGACAGTTCGTATGCCTCCCGAAGCCAGTCGGTGAATCGCCCATGCAAAACCCATAGCTCCACCGCGTCCGCCATGCCAGCGGCTTCGTACAAATCCCCCTATCGCAAGTGCGCCGGCGGGATGCTCTTCCGCTCACCCCGAATGTTCGGCGCCGGCGCACTTGTCGATAGGGCGCTAAGATTTTTCACCAGCTAGGCTCAGGTGTTCCGGTCAACCCGTTGGAAAATCTGAACTGCTTTATTGATTGGACGGGCGGCGTTTCCTGGGCGAGGGCTTCTCCGGGATGTTGTCGTCAACAATGACTCTTTTCGGAGATCGGCCAGCCGAAGACACTAGCTGAGCATTTTTGCTCTCCATCGAAGCCGTGGTCTGCTGAATATAGGAAGACAGCTCTTCCCTGAGCCGATTCATGTCGGAAAGGTCGTTGCTCAAAGCTGTCAGCTCAGTTTTACCTTCGCGCGAACCGGGTGGGAGCAGCGAATCCAGAGACTCGCAGACCACCGTCAAGTCTCTATACAGCTTAAAGGTCGTGGAGATGCTTCCACCAGAGGCTTGCGCATCTTGAATCAAATCGGGCACAGCAAATTGGAGATTGCGGCGCAACGCTGCTGTCATCTTGGCCTTCTGGGCTTTGTCTCCCCGCCAGACTGTGACCCAGTGGAGCCTCCCGCCCTGTTGCTGCAGGTTCGTCAGGTCCTGGCTTGTTGCCGGGGCCGCGCGCATCAACTCAGCCAAGGTTGTATTCAGGTCGCGTGCAACTATAGAGGGTGGAGTCGAGACTGCGGCCGGTCTTGATTGTGCGAACAAGCCTAAGCTAAAAACAAGGACGAAAACCATGACGAGAACACCCCAATACGCCCAGCGAGTAGTGGTTGTCATAAAGCAGACTCCTTCGTCCAACCGCCCAAGCATAGACTGATTCCACGAGAGACAGGCTATTACCGATGTCTAATTGCCCAAATGTCAACGGGTATTGTCCGAATGGGCGGATCGGTTACTGGTCTTGCGGGCGGATGAAGTTGGACTATCACGGCGACAGCGGCATAGTGGAACCGCGTGGAAATGTGCGGATACAAACTCGAACCCCTGCCCAAGGCATTTTGAGCATGTTGCGCCAACAAGGAGCACGGTTTACTTCGGATTTGCGCAACGAGGATAAGCGGTCACTGCCCGGCTGAAGGGGCTACGACCTGGCCGCGGACGCGCAGGGTAAGGGGCAACACACCTGCAATCACCAGCGCGACCACGAGGCCCGCAAAGCCTGACCTGAACGAGTGGGTTCGTGCGGCCTGATAGCCGACCAACGCCGGGCCGAGAAAGCCGCCGAGGCCTGCTGCGACGCAGTTGATGGTGCCGGTAGCCATCGCCGCTGCGGTATCAGAAAGGAACGCGGACGGCATGGCCCAGAAGCTCGGCAAGAAGGCGAGCAGGCCGGCAGCAGCAATGGAGAACAGAAAGAGAGAAGGCACGGTTCCCCAATCCGCCTTGCTTAGCACCAGTAACGCCGTCGCCGTCCCCCATAGCGGAATTGCGGTGTGCCAGCGCCGTTCGGCGGTGCGGTCGGAATGCCAACCATTCACCTGCATGGCAACAAAGCCCAGCAAGTTAGGCAAAGCCACCAGCAGAGTTACCTTGATGTCGCTCAGTCCCGACAAGCGCTTGATCATGGTGGGCAGCCAAAAGGCCAAAGCGTAGGCCGAGCCATTCTGGACAAAGTGCAACGCCGTCAGGATGACAACGTCGCGATGCCCGAGCGCTTGCCACACGGTATAGGCGCGAACCGACTTCTTGGCCTGCTTCTCTCTCTCCAGTTGATGGATGACCCACGCCCGCTCCTCGGCGGGCAACCACTTGGCCTGATGCGGCCAATCGGTCAGATAGAACCAGGTCATGACCCCGAAGAACAGCGCGGGCAGACCCTCGAGAATGAACAACCACTGCCAGCCTCGCAGAGTGCCCCAGTGGACACCCAGCAGCAATCCTGAGACCGGGGAACCGACCACGTAGGCTAAGGGAATGGCTGCCATGAAACCGGCCACTGCCTTGGCACGATCTTCATAGACGAACCAGTGGGTGAGATACACAATGATCCCGGGGAAAAATCCCGCCTCCGCCAATCCCAGAAGAAACCGCATCGTGTAGAACTGATGCGGGGTGCGGATAAAGGCCATCCCAATCGTGACCAGCCCCCAGGAGACCATGATGCGCGCGATCCAGCGCCGTGCACTCCAACGCTCGATGATGAGGGTGCCGGGAATTTCCAAAATGACGTAGCCGAGGGCGAAGATGCCTGCCCCGAACCCGATTACGCGATCATCGAAGCCGAGATCGTGCGGCATTTGCAGGGCCGCAGTGGCAAGATTGTTGCGATCAAGGTAAGCAATTACGTAAAGCAGGAGCACATACGGCAGAAGACGCAAGGCAATCCGACGACGGGCGCGGCGGGCAACGTCATCGACGACACTGGCTGGGGCAGGCAATTTTCCTTCTGCGACAATCGGATTAGTTGCGTAGGGTCACGCCGCACAAAAATCACGCGATCATATACCAACTCCGTGCGGGCGGCCAGGGTTGAGGCAGCTTTCCAGGGGGAGGCTGTTCGACGGAGCGCCTCATGGCTTTAACTGAGTCTGTGGCGCCTTCGCTTCGTCTGACAAACGGATTTGTCTGGCAATGTCAGGGAGCACGTTTGTGGGCCCTAATTCCGAGCTAGTCCTTCAGCCCATATAGTTTTAGTGCTGTTCTCCGCATCACCATGCGTGCAATTTCGACGGCCCGGTCTTTGCTGATTTCGCCATCGTTGACCATTTCCGTCAACGCCAGCGCGAGGCCCTCGCGCCCGGTCTTCGCATTGCTGTAGCCGGTTTCTTCCCATCCAATCTCCGGCGAGCCGGGGGAAAGATCGGTTCCGAACATCACTTTCTCCGGGAACGCCTCAAGCCAATTCCGCAACACAGCAGCCAAGGCGCGGGTAGAAATGAGCGCGTCCTGCTCAGAGAAGTCCGCGTACACGTTGGGCTTTCCGAGCAAGAACGACGCCACCTGCGTGTATGGGCCCGATCCCCCATGTATCAGCACGAATGTTGTTTTGCGCAGAGATGGATCGCTCAAAATCGAATTCAGCAGCCCGGGATTCGATCCCATCAAATCAAAGTAGCCGCCGCATCCCGTTCCCGTGTGAATATGCACAGGCATGCCGAGCCTTCCGGCTTCACGAGCAATCGCGCGGAAAAGAGCGTCTTGCACCTCCAGATTTTCCGCTATGCTCGGAATCCCACCCTTTGCGTAACGCGCATAGACGCGGGCGGCATCGTCTGTTCGCGATTCGCCGAAATCCAAGGAACGCAAGTATGCCGCTTCGAATTTCACCGCAACTGCGCCTGCTCTCCTCTGCCGCTCGAGGGTTGGCGTTGTGACCTTCGTGACATACTGGTCCAGTGTGCCCGGAAGCGCCGTCACCCCGGCTTCCGACATGTACTTCTTCAACAGCCCGCTTTCGCGCTGATAGAAGAACCTGCGGTCAGGGTTATCGGCAACTGAGGTGTTATTGAGAGGGAGCATCAGCGCATCATCGAATGGCACCCACAAAAAGCGGTGGGGATTGAGCCCGCGTCCCATGGCAACCCGGTTCGCAAGCATGTATTGGATATTGAGCTTATCGATCACCCACTCCGGATAATTGTCGCCCTGCTGCTGCTGAATCTGCTGCTTGGCTGCGAGCAGTTCGTGCACCCTCCCTGGCTCGCGGTCGTTGTACTTGTATCCGTAGAGCGTCTGCCATGCTTCAAGAAATTTGGGGTTCTGAGGTGAAGCCATGAATGGTGTTTCACTGGCTTCCAGCGGATCGCATGGCAACGCATCGAAGTCATTGTCCTTCTCGCCTGGACCAACCACTTTCATAACGTGCGTGTGATTGTCCACGGCTTGAATGCGGTTGATCTCAGCGAGGATCTGCGGATCGGCAGAAACCTGCGCGACCGCGATAACCGCGGATATTGATAAGAGCAGCGGGACAGCAGCAGCACGCATTATCATGAACCCAAGAGTAAACAACAGGGCTGGATCTTGTCACGCCTCCGGCCTGCTCATTGCTGGGACGTTTGCACTCACAATCCTGCCGTTTCCCAAGCTTGATCAGAGCTGCGTTACCTTACGCTTCAGCCGCGTGAGTGATGTAAACAAGCAATTACCCCAGTGGAGAATGACTGGTGAAATGGGGATATTTTAACAGCTACGGTCTTTTCTCCGCCTTGCACACATCGGAGCTATAATTTCGGTGAATGAGGAGGGGTTTCATGTACATCCCTCGCCTTCTGGTTCTCACGGTGCTGATTTCGGTATGCGTTGCGCCGGTTGCGGCGCAGTCCTCGCCGGACAAGAGTCCAGTTCATCAGTTCTTGCCTACACTACCTCAGGATGCGCAGGCCGGCATTCGCGCCGACCAATTACAACTGTCTTGTCACCCGGACGGAATCAACCAGTTGCACGACATTTTTCCGCTGGAGGTTCGCGCCCACGTTCTCCCGCTGGAACAGCGCGAAGCCGCCTGTTATTCCATCCGGACCTATCGCGTCACTCGCGACGATCCAGAGTCCGACTCTACGAGACCTGCGGGCTATTCCACATGCCAACCCGCGGCTCGATTTCGCGTGAAAGACGCTGGGGATTCCTCGGTGCAAGCGAGCTTTCCATAGGTGCTGTAAACACGATTACACAATTTGAGACCAAGGCACTCCCGCCCCGTGCCCCACGGATGAGTGAGTTTCTTCACCTTCTGGCACGTTTGGAAAATCGAAAAATCTACCCATATCGCACGGGGGTAGTCCGGGTTTGAGGGTTTCCGATTTTGGTTGCTAGCCTATTAGGAAACCAGCATAAACACTGATCAAGACGTACTTCTACATCTGAGTCAGTTCCCGTAGTTTTTCCATAGAAAAGAAGCTCAATCTTCCCTTGGTCTCCGGATGCTAGTGTCCCGTCCCGTTTAATTATTTACAATATCCCGGATTCGTGATCCAATAGTGGCATGTTTGTTCGCGCTACTGCTCTGCGACGAGGTCCAGAAAAGTCAATTGGAATCGATGGCTCGGGCAGGTACCACGCCACAAAAGACAGCCCGCAAATGCGAGGTAATCCTGCTGGCAAGCCAGGGCGTGTCGAACTACTCGATCGCGCAACGAACCGGCTTGTCCCGACCGACCATTCTGGCCGCCCGGGTCGCCTTCACCGACCGCGGGATCGAGGGCATTCGCAAATCGAAAAAACGCAAGCGCTCACGCCGGGCACTCACACCGGAAGTGGAGCAGAAGATTCTGGACACAACTTTGAAGACGCGACCGGCCAACGCGACGCACTGGAGCGTCCGAGTACTGGCCGCAAAGTTGGGTGTGTCGCGCATGATGGTACAGCGCGTCTGGCAGCATTACGACATCCAGCCCCACCGGGTCGAGAAGTTCAAGATTTCCCAGGATCCGAACTTTGAAAACAAGGTGCGGGACGTCGTTGGCCTGTATCTCGACCCGCCAGACCGGGCCTTGGTACTCTGCGTCGATGAAAAGAGCCAGATCCAGGCGTTGGACCGAACTGCTCCTCTTCTGCCCCTGCGGCCGGGATTGAGTGGTGGACACACACTAGTTGTTTCTGGAGACCAAGAGGAGAGGGCCGCACCGCCGGATAATCCGGCTCCCAATCTGCCGCGTGGCGGAAGCGAGGGATCACCACGCAAGGGTGGACGTGGAGCAACGGGCCAGCGGGCAAGCCACGAGGGTAAACGGACCGCCTGGGATGTGTTAGCCAGGTGCACGCTGAGAGTGTGGCGGGGGATCGGCTCGGTGTCTCCGTTTCAACCGACGCTAGGCCCAACGAATTCTCTGTTTCAAAAACTGATGACTACGCAACACCGGATCGAAGTCAGCAAGCGCTTTGATTCCAGTAGCAATTTTCACGAAAAACAGGAGGGTTTATGCAACAGCGTTGTGCGCTCTACGCCAGGGTCAGCACCAGCAACGGGCAGCAAGATCCTGAAATGCAGTTGCGGGAGCTGCGCGAGTACGTCCAGCGTCGCGGCTGGAAATCTCCGACGAGTACATAGATCACATGACCGGCAGCAAGGATCGCAGGCCGGCGCTTGACCGTTTGACCGTGGCTGCAAAACGTCGAGAGTTCGACTGCGTACTGGTGTGGAAGCTGGATCGCTTTGCTCGCAGCCTGAAGCATCTGGTCAACGCCCTAGCCGAATTCGAAGCCCCGGGGCATTGCATTCGTCAGCCTGCGGGACAACCTGGACCTGAGCACGCCTTCCGGCCGACTGATGTTCCAAATCATAGGCGCGATGGCTGAATTTGAACGTAGCCTTATCGTGGAACGGGTGAAGGCAGGCCTGCGAAATGCGAAAAGCAAAGGTAGACAACTCGGCCGGCCACGGCTGACCAACCTGGCGTCAGCATCACGCACCACCCGCTGGCGTCGCGAACGAAGAGGCGCTCCCAGGAGAGGACTTGCTTACGCAGGCCAGAACGATACTGCTATACATGCATTGGCGAGAGTCTCACCGGAATGGTGAACCGCCGGACGGAGCCCGCGCCGTCTATCGTGGTAGCTCTTAGTTTTCTCGTGGGGACAGCCTGCAGAACAGGCATTTAGTTAGGCAGGCTCGATCCAGCCGGCACGGGGCGCAGCACTAACACAGGCCATGGGTCACCTCGCCTATGCGGCACCCACATTATCGCTGTGGCAGGGAAGATGCAAGTGGCAAGGTCTTTCGTGAAGGCCAAACCTGGCTTTCTGCCGGTCGGTACGTCTCGCGGATTACTCGGTTTCCTTCCGTGCGTCCTCGTCAAGTGCCTGGGAGTCGCTCATTTCTCGCTGGTGGAGTTTTTCGAACTCGGCCAGCACACGCTTTGATTTCTCGGCTTCCCCGAGGCGGGCATAGACACGGCCCAATTGATAATAGGCGGCGCTCAGGCCGGGCTCGTAGTTTATCGCCTGGCTTAGTTCGTCCGCGGCTTCCTTCAATCGGTTGGACTGCACCAGCAGTTTCCCAAGCTCGTAGTGTGACAGGGCGTATTTCGGACTGATCTCAATCGCCTTCCGGAATGACTCCTCCGCTTTGGCATCTTGGTTCTGGCGCGCCATCAGAATCCCGAGGTGGCAGTGGAAACGGGCGTTGCGGGGCTGTAGAGCAATAGCGCGGCGGAGTTGTGCCTCGGCCAGGTCCTGCTTGCCCTGGCTGACGAGGGTTACGGCCTCCATGAACAGCGCCCGAGCCGAACTGGGATTGAGTTCAACAGCTCGCGCCAGACTCTGGTCCGCTTCCGGAAAGCGCCCGAGAAAGTAGAGACTGATGCCGGCCAGATAGTACGGTTCATGCCAGTCCGGCGCGAGGGCACTGGCTTTCCGGGCGAGCTCGAGGGCCGCATCCTGCTGCCCGGCGCGCTGCAGGAGGCGAGTGCGAAGGGCCAGGGCCTGAGGATTGTCCGGGGCCAGGGTCAAAGCCGCCTCGGATTCCTGATCAGCCTCCTCGAAGCGATGGTCCAGATAGAAGGCACTGCCCCGCAAGTAGTGGTCGTCGGAAGTCCTGGGTTCTGGGATGAGGGTCAAAACCTGCTTTGACTCGCCCGATGCAAGGTAAGCCAAGGCGAGCTGGTGACGAATCGCGGCGTCGTCGGGACGGATCAGGCTTGCGGCCCGAAGGTACACGGCTGCATCGCCGGGTGCGGCACTCTTGAGGAAGAGCTGCCCGATGGCTGCGTTCCACTGGAAGTCTGAGCCGAAACTTCGAGCGGCAGCTTGCGCCTCGACGCGCGCCTGCGCAGCACTTCCAGACTCGAGTTCGGCCCGGACGATGTTGAAGGCGACATCGGGCCGGCGTGGATTCAGCTTCTTTGCCCGGGTCAGGTGAACCAGGGCTTCCGCCGGCTGGCCGTTCTCCAGGAGCACGACGCCCAGATCATAGGCGGCATCGGGCTGGTTGGGGTCCAGCTTCACGGCCTGCTCGAGCTGGGCACGGCCCTCGTCGAACCGCCGTTCCCGAAGGTAGGCCAGGGCCAGATTATAGTGGGCTGAATATGATCGCGGCTGCAATTTCAACGCCTGCTGATAGTGCTGAATCGCGGTTGCGGTATCGCCGCGCTTGAATTCGGTGACTCCTAGCAGCAGGTAAGCGTCTGCAAAGGCGGGATTGGCCTGGACGGCGCGGTTCAGTTGCTCAATAGCGGCGGCGGAATCCCCCGCAGCTAGCAATTTTTGTGCATTGGCATAGTAGGAGCGCGCCAGCGAATGGGACTCCGCCGGTTGCTGCGCCTGGAGGGATGGGGCAACCAGCGCGGCCAGCAAGAGTGTGAATCCCGCTGCCAGCACCCGGGTCATGCGGCGCGCCCTCCGATCCTGACCTTTCCAGCCGCCCGGCAACCCCGCCCGGAGTCACAAACCGCACCTGACGAGTGCCCAGATAGTCCCTAGTTTGCGCCTCGATTATATCTTGACGACGTATGTTGGGATTCTGTATTTTGACAGGATTAAATCGTTTAGCTAGGCACTCCAAACCGTCCGCAGGAGGTGCTTTCTGATCCGCCCATCCCACAAAATTGCAACGATTCTAGGTGTCCTGATTCTCCTGGCCGGAAATCTCCTGTATGCGGAGGTCACAGGTTCGATTCTGGGTACGGTAACGGACCCAAGTGGCGCCACGGTGCCCAATGCGAACGTAACCCTCAAGAATCCGGACACGGGACTGGTCCGCAAAGTTCAGACCGATGCCTCGGGCAGCTATGAGTTTCTAAATCTTCCGGTAGCCGAAAGATATACCGTCCAGGTTGAGACGCAGGGGTTTCGCACGACGGTCCAGGCGGGCATCAAGCTGCTGGTCAACCAGAGATACCGGGCTGACTTCAAACTGGTGGTCGGCACCGTGGCACAGACCGTCGAGGTTTCCAGTAGTGCCACGCAGGTGGATACGACGAGCACGCAGCTGGGTGACGTAGTCGAGAACAAGAAGATGACTAGCCTGCCGCTGAATGGCCGCAGCTACATTGACCTGATGGGCCTGCAAGCGGGCGTGAATCCGGTCTCCTCCGACGCCGCGGTCCACGACCGCGCCGTCTCAGGGAACCAGAATTCGGGTCAGGTGTCGGTCAACGGACAGCGGGAGTCGGCCAATTCCTTCCTGGTAAACGGCGGCGATGTTGAAGAAAGCGTAGACAACGGAGCTTCGATTGTTCCCACCCTCGATTCCATCGAAGAATTCCGGCTGCTCACCAACTCGTTCAATGCCGAATACGGGCGTTTTTCCGGTGCCATCGTAAACGTTATCACCAAGAGCGGCACCAATGATATTCACGGCTCGGTTTACGAGTTCCTGCGTAATGAGAAGCTGGACGCGCGCAGCTTCTTCGATCCCGAGAGGGGGGTGTTCAAACGCAATCAGTTCGGAGGCACTATCGGCGGTCCGGTGATCAGGAACAAAGTGTTCTTTTTTGGTGACTACCAGGGCACTCGGGAAATCCGCGGCGTTTCGTCCGGCCTGATCAACGTGCCTTCCGCGCTGGAGCGGGGCGGCGACTTCTCCGATCTCGATACAACCGGATTTTCACAATTCGTGGACTCGGACGGAAACCCCAGCGTGGTTCGTGGCGACGACAGCCCGACCAACTTTGCGGCCACGTTGACTTCGCGCCTGGGATACACGGTAACACCGGGTGAGCAATACTGGTTTCAGGGCTGCACTACAAATACCCAATGTGTGTTTCCTGGCGCGAACGGGCCATTCATTCCTCAAAGCGCCTGGTCTCCGGTGGCGGTGAAGACGTTACAGTTTATTCCCACCCCCACTGGCGACTCGGATGGAAAGCCTAACTTTTCCACCACAGCAGAGAAATCAAATCTGCGCGATGACAAATTCGGAGTGAAGGTGGACCTGAACAGCGGGCACCTGGGTAACTGGTCGTTCTACTATCACTTCGATGACGCCAGCTTCCTGAATCCCTATCCTGCACTGGACTTCTCCAACTCGCCGGGTTTTTCTGCTGTCACACCATCACGCGCGCAGTTGATCGGACTGAGCCATACCGCCATCTTCAATCCGACTACCGTCAACGAGTTGCATCTGAGCTACACACGTTTTGCCTTCCTGAAGAACAACCCCGTCGGCGGCCTTGGCCCGACCACCGATTTCGGATTTGTTGAAGGTGGGTTGGGGGTCATCCCGACAAATCCCAATATCGAAGGCGTCCCGCCCATCGGCCTGGACAACACTGGTGTGTCGTTCGGCCTTCCCGACGGTACCACCGGCCAATACAACAACACCTACCAGATCAGTGACGGGTTTTCTAAGGTGACCGGGAAACATACGCTCAAGTTCGGCGGCGATATCCGCTACATCCAGGTCAACGAACGCAACACCTACACCTCAAATGGCTGGTTCCTGTTTGACGGAACGGAAACAGGTAACGATTTTGCGGACTTTCTGTTGGGTGCGCCGGACCTGTTCAACCAGACCAGCCGCCAGCTGCTGGATTCGCGTACCAAATACTTCGCGCTTTATGCGCAAGACACGTACAAGTTGAGGTCCGACCTCATTGTCAACTACGGCTTGCGCTGGGATACAAGCCAGCCCTTCTATGACACCAAGGATCGGATCCAGACCTTCGTGCCGGATTTGCAATCGAAGATTTACCCGGATTCACCCACGGGCTTCGCTTTTCCCGGTGATCCCGGTGTACCGCGCACGCTGGCTCCCACGCAATACGACCGGTTTGCTCCGCGCCTGGGAATTGCCTACTCGCCGGGAGCCACAGCGGGGTTGGCGGGAAAGATCTTCGGCGGTCCGGGGAAGACCAGTATCCGCGTGGGTGGCGGACTATATTACACGGCGATCGAAGACCTGACGCTGTTCAATGAAGTAGGCGATCCGCCCTTCGGATTGTTCTGGGTCAGTCCAGTACCGGTTTACCTTGAGGAGCCTTACAAGCGCCGCATTGACCCCCCGGATCCGGTAGGGAACCGGTTCCCGTTTACGATCCCGCCGGCGGGAGCCACGGGAATCTGGGCGCAATACCTGCCGATCGCGTTTGCGCCCACCTACAAGACCACCAACAAGCTCCCCTACGCAGAACACTTCAACTTTACAATTCAGCGCGAAATCGCCAAGAGCGCGGTGCTCTCGGTAGGCTTTGTGGGGTCGCGCGGACGCCACCTGCTGTCCACGGTCGAGTCGAATCCGGGCAATCCCACCACCTGCTTACAAATTCGGGCTGCGCTGGGTCCAGCGGATGGCTGCGGCCCCTTCGGGGCCGACACGATTTATGACTTGGGGGGTGGCAACTTCGCCTTCGGTACCCGGCCTTTCTCGGTG
Organism: Terriglobia bacterium; assembly: GCA_963803605.1. Classification (GTDB taxonomy): domain Bacteria; phylum Acidobacteriota; class Terriglobia; order Terriglobales; family Acidobacteriaceae; genus JAIQFF01. The sequence continues at coordinate 269,512 of CAWDNG010000006.1, read as the reverse complement.
ACCTCAGGTCGTGAACTCGACAAGACGACTGGGACGGGCTCGCTCGATTTCCAGAACAACGCCTGGGAACAAACATCAGCGAATTCGAACTACAATGCATTGCAGGCCAGCCTGGAAAAGAAGGTTGGCGCCCTCCGTTTCTTGGCGGCCTACACCTGGTCCAAGTCCATCGATAACTCTTCTGGCTTCTATGACCCGATTAACCCATTCAATCCCAGCCTGAGCCGGGCACTTTCCACTTTCGACATTGCGCACAATTTTGTCATCAGCTATGGCTATGACTTGCCCTTCTTCAAAGCAGGTCATGGTGTGGCCGGCAAGTTGCTCGGCGGCTGGAATATTTCAGGGATCACGCGCTTCGCCACGGGTTTCCCGATCACACTAACAGAAGATGATGATGCCTCCCTTTGCGGCTGCGACGGCGCCGACGTGCCCAACTACAACGGCCAAGGAATCCACTACCTTGACCCAAGAAAACCGGGGAACCTTTACTTTGATCCCTCTCCATTTTCTCCGGAAAGCCTAGGCGTCACGGGTAATGCAAAGCGGCGGTTCTTTCACGGGCCAGGGTTCAACAATTGGGACTTTGTCGTGCACAAGAACACTTTGATCGGCGAAAGGATGGCCCTGGAGTTTCGAGTCGAATTCTTCAACGTGTTCAATCATGCCCAGTTCACCAATCCCGTGGGTGAGATTAACGGCAGCTTCGGCCAGGTTACCGGTGCCCGCGATGGCCGGATTGGACAGGTGGCGATGAAGTTTTCTTTCTGAGCACTTGATACCCTGGTTGTGCGAGGGCACGGCTTCGGCTTGTGCCCTCAATTCTTTCAGTTTCCGTGCTTCGGGCCGACAGTCCAACCGTTTGGAGCTGAGATGAAACTCCGTCTAGGACGAGCGAATCTCTGTCTTGCGCTGTTGTTTGTGTTCAACGCATGTCCACCCCTGCCGGCCCAAATGAACGGCGAGGCCGGCCGCGACTGGCCGGTGGTCTTTCGCGACACGCTGCAGCACAACATTCTGCAGTTCTGGATTGACCATGCTTCCGACGCCGAATACGGCGGACTGCTGGGGCGATTGAATCGCCGGGGTGAACCAACTCCGCCCGGCAACAAGTCGGTTGTGCTGATCTCTCGCTCGTTGTGGGCGTTTTCCGAGGCCTACCGCCGCTATCCCGATCCTGCTTATCAGCGCATGGCCGCCGCCTGTCTGAAATTCCTGCGCGAGAAGATGTGGGACAGACAAAACGGCGGTTACTACTTCATGGTCAGCCGCGAGGGCAAGGTTCTCGATTCCACCAAGCAGTTGAATCCCATGTCCTATGTGATGGAGGGCCTGGCGGAGTACGCTTTGGCCTTCCACGACAACCAGGTTGCGCGCGAGGCATTGGACCTGTTCGAATTGATCGACAAGCACGCGCACGATGACCAGTACGGTGGCTATCGCATCGCATTCACGGCCGACTGGCAATTCATCAAAGACTACAAAGATGGGCCCAACGCGGAAGGTTCGTTCGGACGGAAATCCTATGACTGGCACCTGGGCCTGGTGGAAGCGCTAGCCACGCTGTACGACGTAACGGGTGACGCTCGCGTCCGCACGCGTCTGGAAGAGTTGCTGGATATTTTTGTCAACAAGATCATCGATGCCGACACCGGCTACGGCCGGTACTACTTTCACGACGACTGGAGCGTGGCCGACCGCGACGGAGATTCCAAGCAGTGCGAGTACGGGCTCGACCTCGAGGCCAGTTGGTTGCTGACGGAAGCCGCCGAGCGCGTTGGCCGAAACCGGGATGCCCGCATTCGCCGCGCCAGCCTGGCGCTAGTTGACCATGCTCTGCGCGATGGTTTCGACACGGAGCGCGGCGGAATCTATCGCCTGGGGCCCGCGGCCGGCCCAGCTCAGAACCGAGATATGGAGTGGTGGCAGCAGATGGAAGCGATGGTCGCTTTTCTCAATGCTTACCAGTTCACAGGCGATCCCAAGTATTGGAAAGCTTTCGATCTGGAGGCTCGCTTTGTGATGGAGCGCTTCGTAGACCATCAATATGGCGAGGTCTACACTGCCGTCTTCCACGATGGCAGGATCGATGATGAGAAGGTGGGCCCCTGGAAGGCTCCCTACCACGTCACCAGGGCTTTTCTGGAAATCGTCTCTCGCTTGGGCGGTACGCTGTAGCGGTGGTAGTGTTGTCAGGGTACGTATCGCTTTGAACCGCACGCAAATGAAACGCCGCTATTTTGAGGCCTGGGCCAGATCCGTGAAGACATTTTCTTCTTTCATTTTCAGTGTTCCCCCCTAACATGGGTTTCACTTCTCAATTGCTATCACTGCTGTTATTCTTCTCTCCAGTTTCGCGTCTTGATAACCCAAAATTCCGATTCTCTCGTCGCCGCCGCTCACGTTCTTCGCGAATAATACCATCGAGCATTTCGATAGTGACCGGCCTCTGCTCAAAAGGTAGGTTCTTGTTAGGCGCGTTTTGCTCGTCGCGCACTTCGTGGCGACGACGAAACTCCAGCTCAGCCCGAATCCCCGAACGTACCGCGTCGACCTGGCCGCGGAGGTCACCCTGCAGACCGGCGGCCAAATACGCCTGCTCCGTGCGCTCCATCCAGCGGGCTAGGCGAGCGTCACTCATTTCGGCTTGGCTGGCATTGTCAGCGGGTATCGCGGGCGGAGCTGAGTGGCGCTTGTGGCGCTGGAGCTGATGGATGTCGAAAGGCACAAGCTTGGCAATGTCCACGAGCCTGGCGCCGCCTTCAAGCGCGGCGCTGACTACGGGTAAGGAATTCGAAGAACAGATTGGGCATTGGCGGCCACGTCTCATTGTCTCTCCGCTCCTAGAGCAAGCAAACGGCGGACTTCCGACAAGTGCACCTTATGGTGTCCACGCTTTCCTATTCGCCAAGTCTTGAGGTATCCGGTTGCGATCCACTCTCGAAGTGTGCTGTAGCTCGGACTCCCAAGGGCACTCTGAGCCTCTTGCAACGTCAACAACGGATCCCCATACAACTCTGCCCGGGCCAGTTGCTGCTTCATAGCTTGCGTCGCGGTGGGGAGAATCGCCTTTGGCTCACTGGCGTCTTCAGCGTCATCGGCGGATTCAATTCGGCACGTTCCACGCACTCCCCCTTCCACCAAAGAGAAACGGCTCCCTGTCAGCGTCGACAGGAAGCCGCTGAAGAATATCCTTGCACATCAGGGCATTCCCCGCAATGCTTTTCACAGCCTTCAAGTGAATTCTGATGCGCTCATAGCGTGTAACAGGCCCGGGGCGGAGGCCGCACTGGAGGGCCACCTGAGAGCCAGCAACCTAAGTAGCCTGGCAGAACATGTGCGCCGGTGCAACAGGTTACAAGTTGCATTAGCGCACCGGTACCTGTTGCACCGGCGCACACCCGGTCCCTCTTATCGGCTCTGTGCAGGAATCTGAAGAACTGATCGATTGACGGGGGTTCTCGAGGAGGGGATTTTTCAGTACGCTCGGTAGGATGAGCGAGAGCGAATGGACAAAGATTCTGAGATGGCCGGGGTACCGAGTCTATCGCAGTGAGATCAACGAAGAGTCCAAAACGCTGCGCCTAGGGTGCGACGCAAGCGCGGGAACCGCAAACTGGAGTGTTCCGGCTGTGGTCGGAGGGGCAATGAAATTGCCGAGGTCTACGAGCGGGAGGTACGGGATCTGCCGTGGTCAGAATACCGCACGACGGTAGTGATCGAGCTCTATCGAGTGCGCTGCCCGGACTGCGGGATCAAGGTCGAGAAAGTACCGCTGCTGCCGAGCAAGGCGCCCTTCAGCAAGCGCTTTGAGGAAGCGGTGGGACAAGCCTGTGAGAGCGCATCGGTACGACGATTGGCCCGGCAGTTTGGCTTGGCGGCGAGCACGGTGCGGGCGATCGATCTGCGGTATCTGGAGCGCTGGGCCCAGGGGCGACGCCGACCGGCCTTGCGGCAGATGGGAGTCGATGAGATCTACTTGGGGAAGAAACAGAAGTTTCTGACGGTGGTGACGAACCTGGAGACGAGAGAACCGCTGTGGTTCGGGCGGGAGCGTAAGAAAGAGACGCTGGACGAGTTTTTCGAGCAGCATCTGAGTGCGTTTCAACGAAGTGCGATTCGAGCCGCCTGTGTGGACATGTGGGAACCGTTTCGGCAAAGCCTGGAGCAGTGGGTGCCGGAGTGCCGGATCATCTACGACAAGTTTCACATTCTGCAGCATGCCAGCCAAGCGGTGGACGAAGTGCGGCGCGCCGAGTTCTTCCGCAAAGGAGGAGCAGCACGGGATCTGGTACGGGGGAAGCGCTGGCTGCTTTTGACCAGCTGGCTCAACCTGGACCGTGGGAAACGACGCCAGCTGAACGCGCTGTTTGCACTGAACCGGCGCATTCTCAAAGCCTATCTCCTCAAGGAGAGCCTCTCGCAGTTGTGGAATTACACCTATGAAGGGGCCATGTTGCGTTACCTGCAGAGCTGGATCGACCAGTTGCGCTGGCAGCGGCTGAAACCGATGGAGAAACTAGCCCGCATGTTGTTGGATCATCTGGAAGGCATTTTGAACTACTGCCGGACGAAGGTACCGCTCGGGGTGATTGAGGCAGTCAACGGCAACATCAAAGCTCTGCTCCGTCGAGGACGCGGCTACCGTGACATGAATTACCTGCTGCTGAAGGCGCAGCGCTTAGCTGCCACCAAGACCGAATTCCTCGTTCTTCAGAAAGCCGCGTAGTATGCGCATTTATCCAGATTCTCGTTCAGAGCCCTCTTATCTATCCTCTTCTTTTAGATGTTGTGTGTTGAATTGTAGTTAAATTGTGGGACGACCCCTAGCCCAGGGGACGGTAACCGGCACCGATCATGGGGGATGATTCGCGCCGTTTGCCCGTGCTAATGTTGAACGTGAGCAACAGCTCCGGCTGATCCCCGGAGCAATATGTGCGGGATGGGTCTCCTAGCGCCCGTGGTGCAAGTCTGGATACCTGAACAAAAGATGGCGTGATCCACAGGAAGAGTTCGTAGAATGCGCGCATGGCGATGAACAAGCGGAGTGGCGGGGAGAAACAAGAAGATATCTGGATCGCGCACACGGAGTTGGCGGTGGCGCCGGGCCATCCTTTCTATAAGCGGTTGAACGAGTTATTGGAAGGTGCCAGGTTCGACGAGTTTGTGGAGGGATTATGTGCGCGCTTCTATCATGCGCGACTGGGACGACCGTCGCTGCGGCCTGGGATTTACTTTCGGTCGCTGCTGGTGGGGTATTTCGAGGGTATCGATAGTGAGCGTGGGATTGCGTGGCGGGTGGCGGATTCGCTCGCGCTACGGCGGTTTCTGCTGATTGGACTGGACGAGCCAACCCCGGACCACTCGACGATCTCGCGGACCCGGCGCTTGATCAACATCGACACGCATCGCGAGGTGTTCGCGTGGGTTCTGGCACTGTTGGCAGAACGGGGACTGCTGAAGGGGCAGCGATGGGTATCGACGCGACGACGTTGGAAGCGAATGCGGCGATGCGATCGATCGTACGCCGGGACACCGGGGAAACGTATGAAGAGTTCTTGCGGGGATTGGCCAAGGCGTCTGGGATCGAGACCCCGACCCGCGAGGATCTGGCACGATTGGACCGGAAGCGCAAGAAGCGGACATCGAATAAAGAGTGGAAGAGTCCGGCAGACGAGGACGCACGGGTCGCGAAGATGAAAGACGGACGGACGCACTTGGCGCACAAGGCCGAACACGCGGTGGATCTGGACACGGGCGCCATCGTGGCGGTGACGCTGCAAGGCGCCGACCAGGGGGATACGAGCACGCTGGATGAAACGTTATGCGAGGCGGGTGAGCAGGTGGCAGAACAGATCCGACGGGAGGCCGAGCTCCGGCCCCAGGACAAACCTAAGGTTCACTTGCAAGGGATCGAAGAACTGGTGACGGACAAGGGCTACCACAGTGGCGCGGTGGTACAGCGGATGAAAAGTTATACGCTAGCCACCCCGCATCGCCTTCTAGGAGGGTCGAGATGGGCGAGAAACCTGCAAGAGTCCCTTCGCGGTCTGCCGGTCCACACTTCTCCGAAGACATATTCTTAAGAGGTGTGCGGCTGAAAGCTAATCATGGTTGTCTAAAGCTGCTTTGCAACTCAGACCCCAGGGTGCTTGTTGAGATCGGCGGTCTTATTCGTGCATTTTTGCGATCATCGACGGCGGAAGGCCTTCCGCACGAACTGGGCGAACTACAGGAGCGCGGACGCCTGCGCAGACAAGCTATCCCCAAGGCCGTGGACGCACTGCTACAGGCTGCGGCCAGCTACAGAGGCCTGCAAACCGTGGAAAGCGTCGACCTCGCACTGGTGGACAAAATGGAGCAAGAAGCCTTCCGGCTGGTCCTTCAGTCGAACCGGTGGAAAGTTCTACACAATGAAAAGCGCTTTGGCCTGCCGGGTAATTTCCTATTGCTGGTGATCCTTGAAGATTTCGTGCGGTTTTGGACTGAGCGAAATTCTGGCAAGCCGTCCCGGTTGACTCGCACGGAGATAGCTCAACTGATTACTGCGGGACACGTCGCTCTCGGTCAGAATCGGAAGCGCGTTACCGCGGATGACGTCCGGGGGGTAGACCATTTCCGTGCCAACCTGCGAAACAGAGTTATTTGCGACCTGTCCAGGAAATACGCCGACTATCTCGCTGGGCACCTCGATCAACGTCCTTTCCTGATACCCCGCAACGAAATTCAGTAAATCTAGCGAGTTTTGTTTCCTCGCAATAAAAACATGCGTGTGCCAGCATGCACACCGTGCCTCACCAAATCCTCGATCCTGAACCGTTGCTTATTTCAAAACGCAAGGCAGCCGTATTGCTCGGAGTTTCGAAGAGCACGGTAGAGAATTTGATTCGCACGGAGGAGTTGGCTACAAGGCGAATCCGTAAGCGGCGTCTAGTGGTGTTCAGTTCGGTGCGAAAGATTGTGGAGAGTTGTCGCTGATTTTGAAGGAGACTGGGGCTCGGCCCACCCTGTCAGGCTACCGGGCCCCAGGAAAAACTGACCGTGCAAGACGACAATACCCGAATCCCGTCCAGGTTACAAGACGTTCCTTTCCCGAGTGACGACGACGTTCGCAACTATAGCTCGGGTGACGACGACCACCACCATCACCGGGGTCTTCCTTTCCATGGCCCCGAGGTGTTCGTCGAAATAGCCCATCGTTTTGGCTCGACTCTAGCCAACTTCGACTGTTACCCGCCGCCGCTTCGTATCCGGCGTTGCAGGGCCTGCGGCCGGCAGGTTCTGCGCGCCCGCCTTCGCTCGCATCTGGATTTCTGGGTCGAAACGGTCGAGCCTTCTATGCCTTGTATTGAGATCGGATTTCCCCTTGCCGAATTCATGTACTTGATCGGCTTCACCCGGGTCCACAACTGCACGCTGGTGGTGGACGCCGGTGGGATGGACCATGGACCCATGCCCGCTAGATAAGAAGTATTCCAGAGGAGGATAGATGGAGAAACTTGCAGTCGTTACTACGACCCCAACGCCGTCTCCCGACGGCAATCCCTTTGACCCCGCCAAGCTGCGGTTGGCCCAAGACTTTGACGTTATGGCTGGCGTCAAAAAGGCCCTGCTGACGGTGCCGGTCCGCAAGCCGGATCGTCAGTGGTTTGTGCGGGTGCACCCGGAAGAGTCCTTTCGATTGTCGACCGCCGTGTTGGAAGTGAAGGAAGACCGCGAAACGTACTTGATCGCACCTAAACTCCGGGCCGAACTGACCGGTGAGATTGCGGCGAAGCTTCTCTTCACCGCTATTAACCGGCAAGGTGTGCCTTTCCTCTGGCCCGTGCGATTGCCTCGTACGGACGGGAGGCAGGACGAGTGGAACCGGTCGGCACTGGAAGCAGCCGAGTTGGGCACGAAGAAATGGGTACGGGTCGCGGCCAATATGTCGTTGGGGGCGTACGAGGTATATGAGGCCACCGCTCAGTTGCCGGAACCCATGTGGCCAGAAGTTGATTTCAGCAAGCTGCTCGAGATTGCATTCCGAGATAAGTTCATCCAAGACCTAGACCATCCCGTGATCCGCAGACTACGGGGAGAATTGTGACGGATTTCGGAGCCGCTACGTGGTCGAAGCCCGGCTGCACGGTGCCGGTGGTGCCGATTTCGGTAAGCCGGGCCGGCGGGAATTTGTTGAAACTGACAAGATACGGTTTTCGAGAGGTGTGGCTGTATGACTTCGAGTTCACCACATCACCAGGCAATCGCCCTCAGCCGGTGTGCCTGGTTGCGCACGAGTTGCTCTCTGGTCGAATCATAAGGTTATTCCAGGATTCACTTCGCCGGCTTGACGCTCCACCATACTCCATTGTCCCGACTCGCTGGTGGTGGCGTATTACGCCACTGCGGAACTGGGGTGTCACCTTGCACTCGACTGGCCCCTGCCGGCCAATGTGCTCGATTTGTACGTCGAGTTCCGCAACTTGACAAATGGACTCGGCCCTCCAGCCGGCAATAGCTTGCTTGGGGCTCTTGTCTTTTTCGGTCTCGACTCAATGAGCGCGGTCGAGAAGGAATCCATGAGGGCGCTGGCCTTGCGCGGCGCCCCTTACACCGCAGAACAGCAGGAATCGCTACTCCGCTACTGCGAAAGCGACGTGATGGCGTTGGCCAAGCTGCTGGAGACCATGTTGCCCAACATCGACGTGCCGCGGGCTGTCTATCGCGGCCGCTATATGAAGGCGGCCGCCCGTATGGAACACACCGGTGTGCCAATCGACACTGAGGCATTAAGGGTACTCAAAGAAAACTGGGACCGTATCCAAGACCAGCTGATCCACCGTGTTGATGGCAACTACGGAGTGTATGAGGGCCGGACCTTCAAGGCCGACCGGATGGCGCAGTATGTGTTGCGCAATCAAATTCCATGGCCGAGCCTGGGGTCGGGCAAATTGGCGCTGGACGACGACACCTTCAGGATCATGTCTAGCGCTCACCGACAGATCGAGTCGCTCCGGCAGCTACGGGGATCCCTCTCCCAGATGCGTTTACATGACCTTGCAGTTGGTGTAGACGGCCGCAATCGCTGCCTTTTGTCGCCGTTCAGCGCACGCACTGGTCGCAATGCACCGAGCAATAGCAAATACATTTTTGGCGCTGCCAGCTGGCTCCGTGGTCTGATCCAGCCGACTGAAGGCTACGGCCTAGCCTACATTGACTGGTCCCAGCAGGAATTTGGCATAGCGGCCGCACTATCCGCGGACCCGGCGATGTTGGAAGCTTACGCATCTGGCGATCCATATCTCGCTTTCGCGAAGCAGGCTGGCGCCGTTCCGGCATCAGCCACGAAAGTGACCCATGGATTTGTTCGTGATCAATTCAAAGAGTGCGCGCTGGCGGTCCAGTATGGGATGGGCACCGATTCACTGGCGCTGCGCATCGGGCAGTCAACTGTCCAAGCACGCGAACTACTACGCCTCCACCGCGAAACCTACAGCAGATTCTGGAAATGGTCCGATGCCGCGGTGGATTATGCCATGCTGCACGGAACCCTTCAGACTGCATTTGGCTGGACGATTCATACGGGTCCTCAGGTGAATCCACGTTTCCTTCGCAATTTTCCTATGCAGGCAAACGGAGCTGAAATGCTTCGCTTGGCATGCTGCCTCATCACCGAGTGCGGCATCACGGTGTGTGCTCCCGTGCATGACGCCGTCCTGATCGAGGCCTCCTTGCACGACCTGGAGTCCGCGGTAAAAAGAGCGCAGGAAGCGATGACTGAGACCAGTGAGATCGTGCTGGGCGGATTCCCCCTTCGGTCGGAAGCACAAATCAACAGGTACCCAGAAAGATTCCAAAATGAACGCGGGGCGCAGATGTGGGCGACCGTGTGGGATCTGATCAGGGTACCCTCCCTCATGGTGCCGGCCGTCATGGTGCCCGCCGTGGCGAGGAACATGAGCGCTGGTGCACTTGTATGAATGGTAGCCATGTACCACACCCTGACCAGCTGCGGCTGGAGGCACATACGACGTCGTTGGACCGACCGAACAGAAAGGCACCACGGCATAAAGCGGGCGAGAAATTTCTGAAAGGGCCGATACCGGCTGGGCAGGAAAGCGCGTTCATCGCAGTGTTCGCATCTGCCCAGTGAGTGGTCTTGGAAGCATGACCAAGCCCGAGCGTGAGCACCGCGCTCGGGAAATCATCCTGGAAAGCGGAGCTGATACCGCAGAGCACTTCCAGCAGGTTGTGGCAGTGAACCTCGGTACGACCTTCGGCCAGCAGTCCGAATGGTGGATTCGGCACGTGCAGGACAGGAAGCGCAAACCCGTGAAGCTGCATACCGTCTCATCGTGGAAGTCCCATCTCCGCTGGATCAACCCGCGGTTGGGCGACATGCCGCTCTCCAGCGTCAATAACCTCATCGTCAAGGGCTTGGTTTCGGAGATGTCGAAGGCGGAGTTCTCGCCGAAGACGATCTGGAACTACGTCCAGGTCGTGAAGATGGTGGTGGCCTCGGCCGTCGGTGATGACGGTGAGGAACTTTACCCGCGGAAGTGGAATCATGAGTTCATGGATCTGCCCACCGTGGCCAGCCAGAGAACTCCAACCTTCACCTCGGAACAAGTCCAGCAGATTGTCTTGAGGGCCGATGGTCAGTTCGCAGTGCTTTATGCATTGCTCGCGGCCACCGGTCTCAGAGTCGGGGAAGCACTCGCCCTGGAAGTTGAACATTTCCGGGGTGGGGTCTTGAGCATTCGGCAGAGTATCTGGAACGGACGTTTACAGTCCCCCAAAACCAGGAGCGGGACCCGGGAAGTGGACCTGGCTTGGCCAGTGGCTGCCATGCTCGAAAGCTTCATTGACGGGCGGAGGGAGGGCTTCATCTTCCGCACGCCAACCGGCAGCGCGCTCGCACAATCGAACGTACTGCGGCGAAGCCTGCACCTGATTCTCGCCAGCATGAAGCGGGAGAAAGCGGGGTTCCATTGCTTCCGGCGCTTCCGCGTCACGCATCTACGGAAACAAGGAACCCCCGAAGACCTGCTGCGCTTCTGGATCGGACACGGTGACAGGACCGTGACCGACCGGTACGCGAAACTCTGTGAGGATGTGGCCTTCCGCAAAGCGCAAGCGGAGCGGGTTGGAATTGGCTTCAACCTCGAAGTTGTCCCCTGTTGTCCCCGAAGCTTCGACGGGGACCAATCCGCGCAAGTTATGGTGATGTAACGATAAAAAATGGTGCGCCCTGAGAGATTCGAACTCCCGACCTTCTGGTTCGTAGCCAGACGCTCTATCCAGCTGAGCTAAGGGCGCGATGGGGTGACGAGCAGCGACTTCGATTATAGCGAAAGGCTGGGTTCTTGATAAGATGCCCCCGCGCGGAGGGTAACCTCCGCAGGGGAGGCAGCTTGAACCGGACCCGACGAGCAGGATTTTTGTGCGTTTTTTTTTCTCTCCTTCCATGTGCCGTTCTTCTTTTCACCGGGCTGGCGCCGTCGGCGCAGGCGCAGGGGTCGCCGGCCAATGCGACGGAAGGTGGAAGCGCTGCTGCCACGCAGCCGTTTGATGTCGAGGCTGCGGTGGATGCTTACCTGGCCCGGGCTTCTGCCGCGCAGCGTGCCCGCTCTGACGCTTACTTTGAAGGTGGCTACTGGCTTCTCTTGTGGGACTTTCTGTCCACCGTGTTTGTGATGTGGCTGATGTTGCGCTTTCGCTGGTCAGTGAGTATGCGCGATCTGGCGGAACGGATTACCCGCTTCAAACCGCTGCAGTCGGCGCTGTACTGGGTGCAGTTCGCCGTCGTGTTTGCCGTGATCATCTTTCCGCTTACCGCCTACGAGGGCTATTTTCGCGAGCACAAGTATGGGCTCTCCAATCAGACGTTTTGGCAATGGATGCGCGACCAGGTAGTCGGGCTGGCGCTGGTTGCTGTGCTGGGCGCGCTTCTGCTGGCGCTGTTGTTTGGCGTGGTACGGCGGCTGGGCAAGAACTGGTGGCTGTGGGGAAGCGCTGTGATGATCGGGTTCCTCGCCTTTGTGGTGATGATAGCGCCGGTTTTTATTTCTCCGCTCTTCAACAAGTACACCACTTTGGAAGACCCGCGCTTCAAGGTGCCGATCCTGAGCCTGGCGCGGGCCAACGGCATTCCCGCCACCGAGGTGTACGAGTTTGACGCCTCGCGCCAGTCCAACCGGGTGAGCGCCAACGTGAGCGGCTTTGCCGGGACCATGCGGGTCTCGCTTAACGACAATCTGCTGAAGCGCTGCTCGCTGGCCGGAATTGAGGCAACTATGGGCCACGAAATGGGGCACTACGTCTTGAATCACGTGGCCAAAGGCCTGGTGCTCAATGGAGTGGTCGTAGTCATCATGTTTGCGTTTTTGGATTGGGGGCTCAAGGCCGGGCTGGCGCATTGGGGAGAAAAATGGGGAATCAGGGGCATGACCGACTTCGCTGTTGTGCCGCTGGCGGTTGTGTTGCTGTCAGTCTTCTCTTTTGTAACCACTCCGCTGGACAATACCATCACCCGCACCATGGAATACGAAGCCGACTTGTACGGCATCAATGCCAGCCAGCAGCCGGATGGAGAGGCGGAAGTCGATTTGATGCTGGGAGAGTATCGGAAACTGGATCCAGGGCCGATTGAGGAATTTATCTTTTTCGATCATCCCAGCGGGCGTACGCGAATCACGGCGGCCATGCGCTGGAAGGCGGAGCACCTGCCGGGAGCGCCGCTGGGGCGGTAGGGGTGGGTCGGACAGGAGTGTCCGACGATTTTGACTTTGACCTCGGGCGGGCGACTGTTTTTGGCCCGGAGTCACACGGCAAGCACCCCAAACTCAACGCCAAAGGCGTCGGACAAGAGTGTCCGACCCACACATTCATGGTCCCAGAATGGGCCACGGTCGGGCGGTTCGAAGGATTTCCACAGGCTTCGGCAGTACTCGTGCCAAGGCCTCCGCTCAACGTAAATCTTTCCCCCTAAGGGGCAATTCCTACTCGATTACGAAAGGTTTGGCTCCAGCGTTTTCAGCGACTTGAGAGTGGCAGCGGGGATGCTTTAAAGATCGACAGACGAAGTGGCGCGCAACGGGGCGCTCCAGAGAAAAAACTTCGGCCAGAGGTTTTCTTGAGCGCCCCTTGCATTTCCGCAGCTCACAGCCCTCCCCCCTAAATCCTGCAGGTTAGAGTTGTGCGCGTGCTTCGGAACAGGCTCAGCCCGAAAAGCGAACCTGAGGCGCTAAAGCGCCGTCAAGTTTCAGAGACTTAGCGGCACGACTGAAGTCGTGCCCTTCCCAAACGTCGTACCTTCCAACGTCCTGACCTCTCCAGCTCGTGCCCTCGCAGCAGTCTTCCCCAAAGGCACTTCTCCGAACGCCTTTATCAACACTGTGATTTTGCCAATGGGAGCGGTTCAGGATCTCTCAGGCGAGGATCAATTGTTCGCCCAGGTCCAGTCCGGTACGGCGTAACAGGCCTGCGATTACGGGTTCCTTGAGGCGGGAGGCATCGAACTCGACGCGGACGGTGCGGGTGGCCTCGTCGAAGGCAATTCGTCGAACGCCGTAAACTTCGCGCATGCTGTCCAGCGCGCGCATGGTGGCTTGGGTGGGAGGGATGTGATAGCGGTACGCCACTTCCAGTTGCGTCATTTGGCTTTTCCTAAGTCAGGCACGAGCATCACCGTGGCCTGCCAAGGATTCGCAATGTTCGCAGGAATTTCTCCGGGAACAATTCGGATCCGCGGCTGCATCATGCTGCCGCTATTTGAAGATACAACAATCGATTATATAAGCGAATGAATCTAATATGGTTGGGCTGAATTTCGCCAGGCCGAGCCCCTGTGACTATGGACAGTTCTCCCAAATCCGCGACCACGGTGAAAGATCCAGTTTGTGGAATGAACGTGGAGCCCTCCACCGCCAGGCACAAATTAGATCACGCGGGGAAGACATATTACTTCTGCTGCGCCCATTGCCTGGAGAAGTTTCGTGTCCGTCCTGAGGATTACCTGGCTCCGCGCCCGGCGCCGGGCGCGGGAATGCAGATGATCAGCATCGCGCCGGCGACCAAGGCGCCGCTGAAGAGTGCGCCGGCAACGCCGGCCCCTTCCGCCGCTGCGGGCGCCTATGTTTGTCCCATGTGTCCGGAAGTGCGATCGGCAAAGCCTGCCGCCTGTCCGCGCTGCGGTATGGCGCTGGAGCCGGAGATGCCGGTGGCGGCAACGCGGGAGGAGTACACCTGCCCGATGCATCCGGAAATTGTGCGGCCAGGGCCGGGAACTTGCCCGATTTGCGGTATGGCGCTGGAGCCGCGCACGGTCAGGGCGCGCGACGAAGACAATCCCGAGCTGCGCGACATGACCCGCCGCTTCTGGATTAGCCTGGGGCTGACATTACCGCTGCTTCTGATCGCAATGGGTCACATGCTGCCGGGAGTGCCAAGGCTGCTGCCGCCAGTCTGGCAGCCCTGGATCGAGCTGCTTCTGGCCACGCCGGTTGTGCTGTGGGGCGGAGCGCCATTTTTCCAGCGGGGTTGGACATCCATCGTCAATCGCTCCACCAACATGTTCACGCTGATTGCGATGGGGACAGGAGTGGCGTATCTGTACAGCTTGGTCGCGACCCTGTTCCCGCAAGTATTTCCGGCGTCGTTCCGCGAGATGGGAGGAAAGCCCCCAGTGTATTTCGAAGCGGCGGCGGCGATCACGACCCTGGTATTGCTGGGGCAGGTGCTCGAGTTGCGCGCGCGCAGCCGCACCGGCGCGGCCATCCGCGCGTTGTTGGATTTGTCGCCGAAGATGGCGCGAGTATTGCGCGATGGGCGCGAGGAAGACATCCCGCTGGAACTGGTGACGCCGGGCGACCGGTTGCGCGTGCGTCCGGGAGAGAAGATTCCGGTGGATGGCACCGTGCTCGAAGGCAGTAGCGGCGTGGATGAGGCGATGATCACAGGGGAGTCTATTCCGGTAAGCAAGGGACCGGGCAGCTCCGTGATCGGTGCTACGGTGAATGGGACAGGTTCGCTGGTAATGCGTGCCGAGCGCGTGGGAGGCGAAACCCTGTTGGCGCAGATTGTACGGATGGTCAGCCAGGCGCAGCGCAGCCGCGCTCCCATTCAGCGGCTGGCGGACCGGGTGTCGGGCTGGTTCGTTCCGGCGGTGATTGCGATTGCGGTTCTGACCTTCGTGGCCTGGAGTCTCTTCGGTCCGGAGCCGCGGCTGGCGCACGCTTTGGTCAACGCGGTGGCAGTGCTGATCATCGCCTGTCCGTGCGCGCTGGGCCTGGCGACTCCGATTGCGATCATGGTGGGGACAGGACGCGGCGCGCACGCTGGCGTGCTGATCAAAAATGCGGAAGCGCTCGAGATCATGGAAAAGGTGGACACGCTCGTCGTCGACAAAACAGGCACGCTGACTGACGGCAAGCCGCGAGTCGTCTCCGTTGTCACCGCGCCCGGAGGAAATGAATCAGTCCGGAATGAGAATGAACTGTTGCGGCTGGCGGCCAGTGTAGAGCAGGGAAGCGAGCATCCGCTGGGAGCGGCGGTGATCGAAGCCACCATGAGCCGAGGTCTGGTCGTGGCCAGCGGGAGTGAATTTCAATCGCACACCGGTCGCGGCGTGAGCGCCCATGTGGACGGCCGGAAGATTGTAATTGGCAACGAACGTCTCCTGGAGGAGAGTGGAATCCCGGCAGTTGCCCTGGCGCAGAAAGCGGAAGAACTGCGGCGCGCGGGGCAGACCGTGATCCTGGTGGCGGTGGACGGGCAAGCGGCGGGGTTGATTGGCATTGCGGATTCGATCAAGGCTTCGGCGCCCGAGGCCCTGCGTGATTTGAAGGCGGAGGGCCTGCGCCTGGTCATGCTGACCGGCGACAGCCGTGCTACGGGGGAAGCAGTAGCCAAGACCCTGGGCATCGATGAATTCGAGGCCGAAGTCCTGCCCGACAAGAAATCCGAGGTGGTGCAGCGGCTGCAAAAAGAAGGGCGAACCGTGGCCATGGCGGGCGATGGCATCAACGATGCCCCGGCGCTGGCGCAGGCCGATGTCGGCATCGCCATGGGAACGGGCACCGACATTGCGATGGAAAGCGGCGGCATCACACTGGTGAAGGGCGACCTGGCCGGCATCGTGCGGGCGCGCAAGCTCAGCCAGGCCACCATGCGCAATATCCGGCAAAACCTGTTCTTCGCGTTCGTCTATAACTCGCTGGGAGTGCCGATTGCGGCGGGTGTGCTTTATCCCTTTTTTGGGTTGCTGCTGAGCCCGATTCTGGCCGCAGCGGCCATGAGCCTGAGTTCGGTCTCGGTGATTACGAATTCGCTACGGCTGCGCAAGGTGGAGCTGTAGGCAACGAGCGCAGTTGGCTAGGGAGTCTTTATCAGCCTCGCTACCTGACTTCCCAACTGTTGGAAGTGCCCAACGTTCCACGTATAAATCGTTTCTGCTTTGGCCTTTAACGCACAACGCGCGAGCAGAGCTTCGTAAGTCAACCCTCCTAGAACGCCGGACGCAGAAGCATCTGCTATGGCATCCCAGTATTCCTCAACATTCAAGGCGATGAAGGTCAGTCTCCGCGCCATATCGTCCAGAAAAAGCATGGCCTGATCCGCGCTGGCCCGGTGACTCGCTGGCAGACGCGTGAGAGTCGAGTAAACCTCTGCCAGGCTATGAACGCCACAGCAATCGTGTTTCTTGTCGGCCTTGAGATAGGCCTTGAGGCTGGCATCATGATGTCCATGCTGATCCATGAAAGCAGGCACCAGGACGGAAGTGTCGAAGAAATATCTCACCGGTGCTTTCCTAGGATTGCCCGCTCACGTTCGCGGCGGACTCTGCGCATAGTTTCTTCTACGATGCCAGCAGGAAGGGGCGTGTCGCCGTGGAGTACCCACACCCCTTGCTTCTTGTACATGCGAGCCCGGCCCCGGGCGGGACGCAGCACGATGTGATCTTCCGAGCTTTCGAGTTCCAGGGAATCGCCGGGGCTGATCTGCAGGGCGTCCCGCACAGGTTTGGGCAGGACGACCCGGCCAGCTTTGTCGATGGTCAGAGTGGCATTCATAATGGCATTTTACCATATAAAATGCCATTTATTATGCCATTGGAGAGGGAGGAGCTTGAACGAAAGGCGCCGGACTGAAATTCAAAACAGGGTGGAGCAGGCTTTCAGGCCTGCATACAGTGGCTCTTATGCCTGGGCTTTAGCCCCGAAGTACTTCAGCGCCTGAAGCCGCCAAGAAGTCGACCTTTAATGCAGCACTGAAGCGCTGCTCCGCCCTTTCCAAATTCAGCGAACCCCAACTCTCAGTATCCCAGGATGGGCCCTCGCCATCTGCGCGGAAGTGGCACAATGGTATGCAGTGAGCGCTGAGCCCTCATTGACACCTCCGGTCGGCAAGACTGGCATCTCGCATGCCTGGCGCGCCCTGCGGTGGCGCAATTTTCGGCTGTATTTTGGCGGCCAGACAATTTCGCTAATCGGCACCTGGATGACCCGCCTGGCGACCAGTTGGCTGGTCTACCGGCTGACGGGCTCGGCCCTTCTGCTCGGCATCGTGGGGTTCTCGGGACAAATTCCCACGTTTCTATTTGCTCCCTTTGCCGGAGTTTGGGTGGACCGGCTGGATCGCCGCCGGGTGCTGGTTGTCACACAGATTCTGGCCATGCTGCAGTCGCTGGCGCTGGCCGCCCTCACATTGAGCCGGCACATCAATATTCAGGAAATCATCTGGCTCAGCGCCTTCCAGGGTCTGATCAACGCATTTGATATGCCGGCGCGGCAGGCTTTTCTGGTGCAGATGGTGGAAGACAAGCAAGACCTGGGAAATGCGATTGCGCTGAATTCGTCGATGGTGAATCTGGCCCGGCTGGTGGGCCCGTCACTGGCTGGAGCGGTGATTGCGGTGTCTGGGGAAGGCGCCTGCTTCCTGATCGACGGAATCAGTTACATCGCCGTCATTGCCTCGCTGCTGGCCATGCGGCTGACGGCGACGGCCATGAAACCTACCGTTGATTCCATGCTTGGTCAACTGAAGGAGGGTTGGGCCTACGTCTCCGGCTTCGCGCCGGTCCGCACCATTCTGCTGCTGTTCGCGATGGTCAGCCTGATGGGCTGGCCCTTTACGGTGCTCATGCCGATTTTTGCGGGAAAGATTTTGCACGGCGGTCCGCATACCCTGGGCTTTCTAATGGGTGCCGTGGGGGTAGGTGCCCTGGTTTCGGCGATGTCTCTGGCCCTGCGAAAGACTGTCTTGGGGCTGGGGCGCATGATTCCGCTTTCGACCGCGGCCCTGGGTGCCGGCCTGATCCTGTTCGGTATGTCGCGGATTTTGTGGGTGTCGCTGATGCTGATGCTGGTCTGCGGTTTTGGCATGATGCAGCAAATGGCCGCCAGTAACACCATCATCCAGACCATCGTGGAAGACAGCAAACGCGGACGGGTGATGAGCTTCTACGCCATGGCGTTCGTGGGCATGGCCCCCTTTGGAAGCCTGCTGGCGGGGGTGCTGGCCCATGCCATCGGAGCTCCTCGGACTGTTATGTTGAGCGGAGCGTGTTGTCTGGCGGGTGCGGCCTGGTTCGCAGCTCAGTTGCCGGCGATCCGAAAATTGATTCGGCCTATCTATGTCGATTTGGGCATCCTACCTGGGGTAAACGCGGTGATCCGGGACAGCGTAGGCGGGTAACGCGGCTAGGTCTTGGCACCAACGTACCCGAAGCCGCCGGGCTTGCACCATTCTCGCAATTGACAGTGCGCGCCCTGTATTCAACAATTGCTTCAAGATTTCATTTCAACCAGCGGAGGGGCTCTTTATGGCGGACGAGGGCGAGGTTCACGTCGCGTCGGACGGTAGTGCGGGAAAATGGATCCTGTTGGCGCTCGCGGTGCTTTATGTCGCGGGGTCGCTCTATTTCATCTTCGATTTGCGCGGGCGTATCGACAAGATGAGCAAGAGCCAGGCAGCCGACAGTGCTCAGTTGGCCGACCTGGGCAAGCGCATGCAGTCCGCGGAAGCCGACGACGAGACCCTGGCCCATCAACTGGGCATGACCAAGAAAGAGATGGCGGCCCGGTCTGCCGACCTGCAGCGGCAGCAGCGCGCAGCGGAAGCGCGTCTGGCGGAGCAGCAGAAGCAGCAGATCAGCGCAGTCAGCGGGGAAGTGGCGGGCGTAAAGAGCGACGTGGGCGGAGTCAAAACCGACGTGGCTTCCACCAAGGCCGACCTCGAAGCCACCAAGGCCAAGTTGCAGAGCACCATTGGCGATCTGGGAGTGCAAAGCGGCCTGATTGCCAATACCCGCGGCGACCTTGAAATCCTCAAGCACAAGGGCGACCGCAACTACTACGAATTCACCCTGATCAAGGGGGCCAAGCCCCAGCCGGTTTCCACGGTAGCGTTGCAACTCAAAAAGACTGATGTGAAAAAGGGAAAATTCACCCTCAACGTGACCTCGGACGACAGGACCATCGAGAAGAAGGACCGCAACGTGAGCGAGCCGATCCAGTTCTACAGCGGACGCGATCGCATGCTCTATGAACTCGTAGTCTGGACGGTGGACAAGAAGAAAGCGACAGGATACCTGAGCACCCCCAAGAGTGCGCCGACACCGGTGACGGCATCGCAATAGAACGCATGTATCCTGGCAGTCATGTTCTGGTCGGCATTGCTTTGCGGACGACGGTGATTTATGGGGTCGTGCTGCTGGGCATGCGGCTGAGCGGCAAGCGCGAAGTGGGACAGATGACGCCCTTCGACCTTGTCCTGCTGCTGCTACTCAGCAACTCCGTGCAGAACGCAATGACTGGTCCAGATACGTCAGTTGCGGGCGGAGTAGTGGCCGCTGCAACTCTCCTGTTGCTCAATTACCTGATTGCAGAACTCTCCGGGGGGAACCGGCGTTTCCGTAAATTGGTGCAAGGCCAGCCCAGTTTGCTGGTGCATGACGGCAAGATCATCGCTGCCCACATGGCCCGCGAGCACGTCAGCCTGGATGAGTTGCACCAGTCCCTGCGAGAGCACGGCATTGCAGGCTTGCCCGACGTCGCGCTCGCGGTGCTCGAAGTCGATGGTTCCATCAGTTGCCTGAAGTACGACGAGATCCAACCCACCGCCTCGACTCATCTGGCGCATAGAAAATTCATGAAGAAGCGCGAGTAAGTGCAAAACCGGCCACGGATTCCGCGGATAGAGGCTAATTAGCCATACCCGCTTGCAGATATTTTCTTCAGATTTGATCTTCAGTTCTGATCCGTGAAAATCCGCATGAATCCTCGGCGCATTCTTACCTGGTCAACACCAGCGGCAGCGGCTGATCGTAGGGTTGGATGACTACGCTGAGAGACTTGCGTTTGTCGAAGCCAGCCTGGGTCACGGGAAAGGTCACCACGATCGTGCCTTGAGCCTGGCCGCCGGGCGGGATTTTCGTCTCCGGCGGTAATGGCGTCAGGGCGTGTTCCTTGAGCGCAGGAAAAGCCTGAAAGTAACGATCGAAGTCCATGGGGGATGCAGCTTCATCACTGAGTTCGCCGTTGTCGGTCGCGATCTTGCCCTTGATGTCGTGGATCCACAGCGACTTCTCGCCCGAATTGCGGACGGTAACATTGATCGCCACCATGACCATATTCTGGTCTGGAACTTCGACCGCGGTGATATTGTCCACCGAGCCTCCGCCCTGGGGCTTGGCGCGCGCCAGGAAGGCATAGATGCCGAGCAGGATGGCGGCAACGCCCAGGACGATAGCAACGATCTTGGCGGGCGGAAGATTGCGTTTTGCGGTACCAAATTCCTCGGCGATGTTGATTCCTGGACCGGGGCCAAGGTCCACGGACGGAGTGGATAGCGGTTCTGTGTCTGGCTCGGGCAGCGGAGCGGGCGAGGGTTGAGAGGGGACGTCTTCAGGCATGGCAGGCCTCGGCAGAGGTAATTCTATACGCTTCCGAGACCACGCGGTCTAGTGAGATACCGGTGGCGGGTTGCGTTCGGCGAATTGCCCCTGGTGCCAGTAAGGATAGACCGGCTCCTGTTCGCTGGCGCGATCGAGGACCGCGACTTGGGCCGGGGAGAGCGACCAGCCTTCTGAAGCCAGGTTCTGGCGCAACTGCTCTTCATTGCGGGCGCCAATGATGATCGTGGCGACGGTGGGCCGCTGCAGGAGCCAGTTCAGCGCGACCTGGGGCACGCTCTTTTCAGTTTCTTTGGCCACCTGCTCCAGGGCATCGACGACTCTGTATAAGCGCTCGTCTGCTACCTGTGGACCCTTGTCGCTGGTCTGGTGCAGGCGGCTGCCTGCGGGCAAGGGTTGGCCGCGACGAATTCTTCCTGTCAAACGGCCCCATCCCAAGGGACTCCAGACCAGCGCGCCCACGCCCTGATCCAGCGCGAGTGGCATGAGTTCCCACTCGTACTCTCTTCCCAGCAGCGAATAATAGACTTGGTGACCTACATAGCGGGACCAGCCATAGCGATCGGAAACGGCAAGAGACTTCATCAAGTGCCAGCCAGAAAAATTGGAGCAGGCGATGTATCGCACCTTGCCGCTCTCGACCAGGTGGTTGAGCGTGCTCAGGACTTCTTCGACGGGAGTGAGCGCGTCGAACCCGTGCAGATGGTAGATATCGATGTAGTCGGTGCCCAGGCGGCGCAGGCTGGCTTCACAGGCCTGAATCAAGTGATAGCGGGATGACCCCACGTCGTTTGGGCCCGTACCCAGGCGGAACGTGGTCTTGGTCGAGGTCAGAACAGCCTGACGCCGGCCCTCGATGGCCTTGCCGAGTATCTCCTCCGAAAGGCCGTTCGAATAGACGTCGGCGGTGTCGAAGAGATTGACGCCCGCCTCCAGGCAGATGGAAACGAGGCGTGTGGCTTCGGCTACATCGCTTGAGCCCCAGGCGCGAAAGAATTCGGTTCCTCCGCCAAAGGTGCCAGTACCAAAACTGAGCGCGGGTACTTTCAGGCCAGAACGGCCAAGCTGTCGGAATTCCATAGAAAATAGATGCGATGCGGGGGAGGCGAGGCGCGTTTTTTTTGTCGCATCATCCCCCTCGTGTTCGTTGTGACTAAAAGACTTTGACCGCAAAGGACGCAAAGAAATGCCGCAAAGGACGCAAAGAAACTCGCACAATTCAAACCGCGATTCCTGAGCGACCACCGCCCTCTACCAGGCGTGCTTCATGGCTTTGGCAAACTTTGGCAGGGGCAGTGTATTCAACACATCTTCTTTTGTGAGCCAGGCGCGGCGGGCCTGCAACACACCGAAACGAATCTTGTCCAAATGAGAAGTGTGGTGGGAATCGGTATTGATCACGATCTTGACCCCGTGTTCTTTCGCCAGCCGGAGATGACGGTCATTGAGATCGAGACGATCGGGATAGGCATTCAATTCCATGGCCACCTTCTTTCTGGCGGCTGCCTTCAGCACGGTGTCGATGTCGAAGGCGTAAGCATCACGCCGGAGCAGCAGGCGCCCGGTGGGATGGCCGAGCAGTGAAGTGTTGGGATTCTCCACCGCCTTGAGCAGACGGTCGGTCATTTCCGCAGGAGTCTGGTTAAAGTGGGAGTGCACGCTGGCGATGACAAGATCCATCTCTTCGAGTACGGAATCGGAGAGGTCGAGGGAGCCGTTGGCCAGAATGTCCACTTCGATGCCGGCGAGGATCTTGATGTCGCCGAGCGAGTCGCTAACGGCACGAATGCGCTTGATGTGTTCGAGCGCTCGCTGATCGTCGAGGCCGTTGGCGAACGCGAGGTTCTTGGAGTGATCGGTGATGGCCATGTACTTGTAGCCGCGCTCTTTTGCGGCTGTGGCCATTTCTACGATGGTGTTGCGGCCGTCGGTCTCGATGGTGTGCATGTGGACGTCGCCCTGCAGGTCAGCCTGAGTGATCAGATTGGGCAGGGTGTGGGCTGCGGCGGCATCGATTTCGCCCAGGTTTTCGCGCAGCTCGGGCGGAATGTAGTCGAGCTTGAGCTTGGCGTAAATCTCTTCCTCTGACTTCCCGGCGACGGGCTTTTCGGTGTCGAGCTTGGCCAGACTGTATTCGCTGAGCGTGTAACCCATCTTCAGGGCGCGCTGGCGCAAGGCCACATTGTGGGCCTTGGAGCCGGTGAAATATTGCATGGCGGCGCCAAAGGATTCTGGAGGCAAAAGGCGCACATCCACCTGCATGCCGCCGCGCAGTCGAAAGCTGACTTTGTTTTCGCCGCGGGCAATGATTTCCATCAGGCCCGGCAGTTTGATGACGTGCTCGATCAGCTTTTCCAGGGCAGCGCCTTCGCAACACGCCTTGCCTGTGACCAGAATGTCGAGGTCGCCCACGGTTTCGCGCCCGCGGCGCAGGGAACCGGCGGGCGTAACTTTTTCGACACCGGGATAATCGCGCAGATGGTCGATAATCTTCTGCGCCTCGCGTTCTGCGACATCAAGCAGGAAGCGGCCGGCGATGCGGCGATAGTCCTCGATGGCCTTGAGCAGTTTCTGTTCCTGCTTCTCGCCCATGCGCGGGAGTTCGCGAATCTTTCCCTCTTTGGCCAGCTTGGCCAAGCCCTCTACGTCGCTCACCTGGTACGCGCTCCAGATCAGAGCTATGGTCTTCGGGCCCAGGCCCTGGATCTTGAGCAGGTCAAGCATTGACGGGTGATATTTCTTCAGCAATTCGGCGTGCAGCGAGAGTTTGCCCTCTTTGAACATCTCCTGCAGGTTTTGCAGCATGCCTTTGCCGATGCCGGGAATGGCGAGCACTTTCTTGGGTTCATCGATCAGGTCGGCGATCTGTTGCGTCTGGGCCTCGATGGCTTCCGCGGCGTTCCGGTAGGAGCGGATGCGGAAGGAATCCTGGCCGTCGATTTCCAGCAGGTCGGCGGTTTCGTAAAGAATGCCGGCGATGGCCTTGTTGTCCATTGTGCTAAAGATTAAACAAGTTGGGGCTGAAGGGAAAGGTGGGTAGAGGCTAACACAATTTTCCTGTGATGGCGGACGAGAGCAGGGGCCCTCGCGACAGCCGGCTGGACGCCGGTGCAAACGGGTCAGGCTCTCGGACAACGGTAGTAATCGCGAGAGCCTGTGCTGCGATTTAAGAGCTTAAGAAGCCTTGGTGACGTTGGCGGCCTGTGGGCCTTTTTGTCCTTCGGTAACCTCGAATTCGACCTGATCGCCCTCCTGAAGGCTCTTGTAGCCTTCGGAAGAGATCGCGCTGTAATGCACGAACACGTCCGGGCTGCCGTCGTCACGACCGATAAAACCGTAGCCCTTGGCGTTGTTAAACCACTTCACCGTACCTTTCAAACGTTCCACGTACGCCCCCTCGGGCACGTTCTCTTGCGAAGCGAGCCCGTACCCTAGCATTTGAGGCAATTGTGCTGCTAGCGGGAAGTGCTGTCAAGCGATTGCAATACAGAAGAGCCGCTAACGGTGCGGCTTTGAAGCAGCGAGCGACTGGTTCAGCCAGAGGACGCCGGAAATAGTCTTGGCGTCCTTGATGGTGCCACGCATGACCATGCGAACCGCAACTGAAAGGGGCACCATGCGAAGGTGAATGACCTCATCAGGTTCGGGCCGGGCCCGACCGCGGCGCAAGCCGCGCGCGAGAAAAAGATTCATGGTCTCGGCCAAAAAACCAGGACTGGCGTAGAAGCACAGAATACGCCGCCAGCGCGATGCGGTGTAGCCGGTTTCCTCCAGGAGTTCGCGTTTGGCAGCGATCAAATCATTTTCGCCTTCGTCGATGCGCCCGGCGGGCAGCTCCCAGAGGAGTTGGCGGGCCGCATGGCGGTACTGCCGCTCGAGCAGGATGCGAGGCCCGGTGCGGCCGTCCTCAACTGCGAGAATCACTACCGATCCGGAGTGACGAACAATGTCACGGCGAGTGCGCACGCCGCTGGGTTCGAGAACGTGTTCTTCGGTGACGCGAAAAGCGGGTCCGTGATAGACCTCGCGGGAGGAAAGCACGCGGGCTTTTTTAGCGGCTTTGGGCATGGGAAATACTATAAAGCACAGCGCGCCTGCAGCCTGAATGTAGAACGAATTTGTGATGCCGCCCTCTCGGCGACTGTTCGGCCGCCGTTCGGCACCCCGCCGGAGGGCAGGATGCCCTCTGGGACAGCCGGCGAGACGCCGGCGCTACAAGGAGCGCCAGATGCTATGCTGCGGCAATGGCGGTCAAGCTGCGAATTGCGATCGTGGGCCCGGGACGTTTGGGGAGCGCACTGGCGCTCGAACTTGGGCGGGCGGGATATCGTGTCAGCGCAATTGTCGCTGGAAACAGCCGCGTATCCCATAGCAAAGCCCGAGCGCTTGCTCGGCAGTTAAATGCCAGGTCGATCGCGGAGGGCCTACCTTTTGACGCTGATCTGGTCTGGTTCTGCGTGCCTGACCGCGAGATTGCGCCGGCGGCGCGACGGCTTGCTGACGTAGTCGAATGGAGAGGCAGGATCGCGCTGCACTCGAGTGGTGCCCTCGCAAGCGACGAGTTGCGGGTGCTGCGGCGCCGCGGTGCGGCGGTGGCTTCGGTGCATCCACTGATGACATTTGTGACGGGAGCGGTCCCTTCCCTCAAAGGCGTGCCTTTTGCGCTGGAGGGTGATCCCGGAGCATTACGGGTCGCACACGAGATGGTGCGCGGTCTGGGTGGCGAGGGATTCTCCGTTTCCAAGCGAAAGAAGCTGGCATACCACGCCTGGGGAGCGTTTACCTCTCCGCTGCTGATTGCCTTGCTGGTAACGGGAGAGAAAGTAGCGCGCACGGCCGGCTTTTCGAGCGCTGAAGCTCGCGGAAAGATGATGCCGATCCTGCGGCAGACGCTGGCCAACTACGCGAAGCTTGGTCCGAGGGGAGCGTTCAGTGGACCGATTGTTCGCGGGGATGCCCAGGTGGTGCGCCAGCATCTGTCGGAGTTGAAGAAGATTCCAGGAGCTGGGGAAGTTTACGCCGCCTTGGCGCGGGCGGCGCTGCGGTACCTTTCGGCAGGGAATCGGAAGGAACTGGAGAGGATACTGCGGAGGTAGCGATTGCATCCGCGGGCTGTCGATTGCCCTTTAGCGTTCCGCCAACTCTGAGTTCGAGGAGCTATAGGGGTCCTTCGACTCCGCAACTTCTTCACGTAGCGAAGAAGTTCCTCCGCTCAGGATGACACGGGATTACTTCAGGTCAGCATGAGTCGTTCTATTTTTTTGGCACGGCCGCTCGGTTCATCGCAATCGACCACGACCGCGCAGAGGCGGACGTCGCCGCTGGCGGCCTCGAAGCGGGCGGGCATGTTGTTCAGGAAGCGGGCGATGATCATTTCTTTCTGCACTCCGATCACGCTGTCGTAGGGTCCGGTCATGCCGACGTCGGTGATGTAGGCGGTGCCGCCGGGCATGACACGCTCGTCCGCGGTCGGGATGTGCGTGTGCGTGCCGACCAGGGCCGTGACCCGGCCGTCCAGATACCATGCCAGGGCAAGTTTTTCCGAAGTAGCTTCAGCGTGCACATCGACGAAGATCACTTTGGCCTTGATCTCCTTTAACAGTTGGTCGGCGATACGAAACGGATCATCGTTCGACGCCATGAACACGCGTCCCTGAAGGTTGATCACGGCGTAGGGGACATCACCCTTGCGGCCTTCGTACACGCCCCACCCGGGCAGGTCGGGCGCATAGTTCGCCGGGCGTAACAGGCGGCGGGCGGGACTATGCTGGTTGCCGTCGGCGCTCTGAAAGTAGTCGATGATCTCGCGCTTGTCCCAGATGTGATTACCGGTGGTGATGACATCGATGCCCAGGTCGAACAGGTCTTCGGCCAGCGCACCGGTGATGCCAAAGCCGCCAGCGGCGTTCTCTCCGTTGGCGATGACCAGGTCGATGGCGTAGTGCTTTACCAGCCCGGGGAGACGGTCCTTGACGATGTTGCGCCCAGGCCTGCCAAAAATATCGCCGATGAAGAGAATTTGCATGATGAAGGACGCGTCTCGATGTTAACACGCGAAAAACCGTCGTCGGTCGTTAGCCTTGGTCGTTGGCGATTGCCGACGGCTACCGGCTAACAACTACCGACTAACGACTACCGACCTTCATCCAGTTCTGCGGTTTTTAGAAAATCGTAGTTGCCGGATGGATTCAGCGTGAGGTTGTGTACTCGCTTCGAGTGCACCAGAACATTGTCGTAGTACCAGAGGTTGATGTAAGGCAATTCGTCGGCCAGGGTGCGTTGCAGTTCTGCGTATAGCTGCTTGCGGGTGTTGCGGTCGAGTTCCTGCCGGGCCTGGTCGATCAGCGCATCCACGCGCGGGTCGGCGAAGTATCCGCGGTTGGCGCCGTTGGGCGGGAACTTGGAGGAGTGGAAGACGTACTCAAAAATGTCGGGATCTTCGTTGCCGCCGATCCAGCGCAGAGAATAGACCTGGAAAAGGCCGTGGGTCACGTCGGAGAAAAAAGTCGCAAATTCGAAGGTGCGAATATCGAGCGCGATTCCCACCTGACGCAATTGCTGTTGCAGCACCGCCGCCATCAGGCGGGTGCTCTCTTCCGTCGAAGACTTCATGGTGAGATGAAAGCGAACGCCGTTTATCTCCGGATATCCTGCCTGCTCGAGCAACTGGCGGGCGCGTGCGGGATCATGGTCGTAGGCCGGCACGTCGCCGTTGTACGCCCAGCTTTCCGGGGGCAGAAGACTGTTGGCGGGACGGGCAAACCCGCGTTGCAGATATTCGAGCAGGGGGCGGCGGTCGATGGCATAAGCAAGGGCCTGACGCACCCGCTCGTCCTTGAGGATGGGATCGCGCAGGTTGAACGCCAGGTAAGCCAGCACGGTGCCGGGGGCGTGGAGGACGGCAAGATTACGGTCGTGCTCCAAAGTCAGCACCATATCGGACGTCAGGGCGTTGATGGCGATGTCGGCACTGCCTTTGCGCAATTCCAGAGCGCGCGTGGTGGTATCGGGCACGACAATAAAACGGACGTTGGAGAGATGGGCTTTTTCGCCCCAGTAGTCGTCATTGCGGGCGAGCACAACATCTTTGTCCTGCTCCGCGCTGACGAATCGGAAGGGGCCCGAGCCGATGGGCTTGCGACCAACTTCGTCGCCACTGCCGTAGGGAACGATGCCCATGGCGCCGTCGGAGAGATTCCAGAGCAACGTAGCGAAGGGCTCTTTTAGGTGGAAGATGACGGTGTAGTCGTCGGCGGCGTCGATGTGGTCCACGAATCGGTAAACCGCTGCTTTGGCGCTGCGCACTTTGCCTTGCAGCAGGGAATCGAAGGTCCACTTCACGTCGCGAGCGGTCAGGGGACGGCCGTCGTGAAAATTGACGCCACGATGCAGGTGGAAGACGTAGGTCAGAGGATTGGGAATTTCCCAGCGCTCGGCCAGGCCGGGGGCTACGTCAAGATTGTTGCCGCGGGTGAGCAAGTCGTCGAAGATGAGGTCGTCGATACGCTCCGATTGCGCGTCCAGACCGATGCGGGGATCGAGGTTGGTGGGGCTGCTCTCGATGATCATCACCAGAGTGCCGGGGTCAGGTTTGCTGGAACAGGAGATGGCGAGCGCGAGCAGGCTGGCAGCGGCGAGCGCTTGAACTATCTTCCCGCAAGTCAAAAACGCACAGCAGGTCCCTCGACTTGTTTCGGCGCGCGAGCGCGCCTCCATCTGCGCCCGGGATGACAGTTTTTTCTCCTTTCGCTTCTCACGCATACGAAATCTTTCCCAATATTGCGGAACGGCGGGCACCCGTTGCGGAGGGAATATTGGACGGGCGGTGGTTCCAGGTTTCGAATGCCAAGAGTGCGAAGGCGGCTGCTTCCTTGGCTGCGGACGGCAATCCGAATTCGTCGGAAGCGCGGATAGTTAGATGCAGAGGCCGAAGTTCGTTGGCCAGCATCGCCAACAGCGTGGGATTGTTGGCGCCGCCACCGGAGACCACAAATTCCTGAAAGCGTCCGCCACGCAGAAGTACGAAGCGGCGCGCGGCATCGGCGATCGAGCGCGCCGTCAAAGCAGTGGCAGTGGCGACGATGTCGGCCTTGCTCGCCCGTCCGCAACGCTTGATAAATTGCTGGGCGAATTCGCGTCCAAATTCTTCGCGCCCCGCGGTTTTGGGTGGCCGGCGCCGGAAAAAACCCTGACGCAGGATCGCGAAGACAACCGGGTCGAGCACCGCGCCCGAAGCTGCGATCCGGCCATCGCGATCGTAGGGCTGACCGAAGAGCCGACCCGTGACCGCGTCTATCAACATGTTGCCGGGGCCGGTGTCGAAAGCGACGACCTGTTTGGCGGAGGCGCCTGCCGGGATCCCAGTGAGGTTGGCGATCCCGCCGATATTCTGCACGATGCGACCAACCTGCTTGTCGCGGTAGAGCAGGTAGTCGAGAAAGGGAACCAGAGGCGCGCCCTTGCCGCCGGAGGCCATGTCGGCGGGGCGAAAATCGGATACGACGGGGACGCCGACGCGGGCGGCAATTACGGCGCCCTCTCCGGTCTGCCAGGTGACGGCCAACTTGCGGCCCAGGAATTTCGCGGGCTCACCCTGGTGATAAAGAGTCTGCCCGTGGCAGCCAATCAATTCTGCTTTCATGCGAAAACGGCGTTGGGTGGTGAGGACGGCCTCGGCGTAGAGTTCAGCCAACAAAAAATTCAGGCGGGAGAGGTCGGCGACGCTGATTTGTGCGGCATTCATCGCTTCCAACACCGCACGGCGAACAGCCTTTGGATACGGGTACTCGGCTTGGGCTACGAATTTGAAAGTCAGTTTGGATGGGTCAAAAACTCGCGGGCGGGGGCGCCCGCGCCACACCAGCTCGACCAGAGCAACATTAATGCCATCGGCCGAGGTGCCGCTCATGATGCCGGCGACGATCATGAGGCAGCCGCTCCCAGTTTCGCCAGGCTGACCTGTTCGCTTAGCTCCCATACCTCGCGCGACAGTTTTTCGAGTTTCGCGTGAGTCGGCGCCGGCGGCCTGCGTTTTAATTCGGGAGATTCTTTCTTGAATACCAGCACACGTGCGGCCGACTCCGCTACTCGCAGGGCAAACTTGCGGTTTTTCTCGGCTTCCTTAATGAGGGCCTCGTAGGAGCGCGTGACGTACTCCTCGATATGACAGATCAGGCACAAGTCTCCACCGGCGCGAACATGCTCGATGGCGGCCTGCTCGATGGGCGCTGCCTTTAGCACGCCTCCCATTTCCAGATCGTCGGAGACGACCAGCCCGCGGTAGCCGATCTTTTTTCGGAGGACGTCAGTGATCCATTTTTTGGAAAGCGATGCGGGACTGCTGTCGTGCGTGATTGCCGGGTAGTTGGCGTGCCCGATCAGGATCATCGGCACTTCACGACGCAAGGCCCGGTAGGGATAGAGGTCTTCGGCCCAGAGCTTCTTCCACGGTTTGCTGATCGACGGGAGTTCCTGGTGAGTGTCGAGGTTGGCTTCGCCGAGGCCGGGAAAATGTTTAGCTGAACCGATGACACGGGCCGCGCGCAATCCCTGGAGAAATTCCCGGGCATAAAGGACCGCCTGTTTTGGGTCCGCGGAAACGGCACGAGAGCTCATGACAGCTTTTGAGGGCGCGAAGGCGAGGTCCACGACTGGCGCGAAGTCAGTGTTGAACCCGAGCGTCCGGCAGCATTCGCCGATGACGCCACCGTGTTTGCGGAAGAGTTTGCGGTCGGCAGTGGCGAAGACGTCGGCGGCGGAAGGAGAAGAGCCGTTGATGTTGCGGAAGCGATCGACCCGGCCTCCTTCCATGTCCACGGCCGTGAACAGGGGTGTGGAAACGCAGGCCTGGCAGTCTTTCAGGAGGTTGTAAGTTTGCTCCCCACCTGTGATGTTGCGAGCGAACAGGATAACGCCGGCGGGTTGAATGCGGGTCAGCAGATTGGCCAGGCCGGACGATATTTCGGTGCCATCGAAACCGATGATCAGGAGTTGTCCGATGCTGCGGCGCAGGTCGGAATTGTTGTGTCTAGGCATTGTGGATAATTTTTCAAGCAACACTCTAGGTTTTCTTCGCTAAGAAAACTCACCGCGAAGGCAGATTGTCGGTTAATCCCTATTCCACCTGCTTTTTCAGCTGTGCCAGCAGGTTCAGCGCCTCGAGCGGAGTCAGAGAATTCAAATCGACTTCGCGCAGCTTGTCCAGCACTAGCTGTGTCAGCGGGGTGAAGATAGTCAACTGCGCCGCAGGTGGGGTTGAACCGGGCGAGAGATGCCCCATCAGCTGGCGTTCAGCGCTCTCATGTTCGGACAGCACCTCGCGGGCGCGGACGATGACTTCGTGAGGAAGTCCCGCGAGTTTGGCTACCTCGATTCCGTAGCTGCGATCGCCGGCGCCGGGCGCGACTTTGCGCAGGAATGCGATTCCACTGCCGGTTTCTTTCACTGTTACGTGATAGTTCTTCACGCCAGAGAGTTGTTCGGCCAGTTCGGTCAATTCGAAGTAGTGGGTGGCGAAGAGTGTCTTGGCCCGAGTGCGGGCATGAATATATTCGACAGCTGCCCAGGCGATGGCCAACCCGTCGTAGGTGGCGGTGCCGCGGCCCACTTCGTCGAGCAGGATCAGGGAACGGGGGGTCGCGGTGTGCAGGATGGCGGCGGTTTCCGTCATCTCGATCATGAAAGTGGACCGGCCGCGGGCCAGGTTATCGCTGGCGCCGATGCGGGTAAACACCCGATCGACGAGCCCGAGCCGAGCGGAACGCGCAGGTACAAACGATCCCGCCTGCGCCATGATCACGGTGAGCGCGGCTTGCCTCAGGTAGGTGGACTTGCCGCCCATGTTCGGTCCGGTCAGCACCATGATGGCGTTAGTGGTTGAGTTTAGAAAGAGATCGTTGGGCACGAAACGGTCTCCGCTGCCCAGTTCGAGTTGCTCGATAACCGGGTGGCGTCCATCAACGATCTCCAGGTCGGCGGAGTCGTCAAACTTCGGGCGGCAATAATTTCGCACGGCCGCGATCTGCGCCAGCGCCGCCAGCACATCAATTTCGGCCAGCGCCCGGGCGGTCTGGCGGATGCGGCGGGCCTCTCCGGCAATGGCTGAGCGCAACGCGGCGAAGAGGCGGCGCTCGATGTCCACGATTTTTTCCTGGGCATCGAGAATCTTCGATTCGTATTCCTTCAACTCGGGAGTGGTGAAGCGCTCGGCGTTCACCAGGGTTTGTTTGCGTTCGTAGTCGGGCGGGGCGAGGTGCGAGTTCGCCTTCGAGATTTCGAGATAGTAGCCGAAGATGGAGTTGAACTTTACCTTCAGGCTGGCGATGCCGGTGCGCTGGCGTTCGCGCTGTTCGATCTCTGCCAGGACCTGTTTGCTGTTACGGCTGAGATCGCGGAGCTGATCGAGTTCCGGATCGACACCGGGTTGAATGACGCCGCCGTCGCTGAGAGAAATCGGGGGCTCCGGGATGATGGTGCTCTCGATGTGCTGGCGAAGGTCGGTGAGTTCGTCAACTGCTGAATGGAGCGCGGCCAGGCGCTCGCTGTGAGAGGACGTAACAACCGGCGCGGGTGAGTCGGCCGTACGCGCGCCACCAGCCACACGCTCCAAAGCTTTGCGGACCGCCGGAAGCTTGGCCAGGGAAGCGGCCAGGGCGAGGACGTCGCGCGGGTTGGCGGTTTCGAGCGTCACCCGGCTGAGCAGGCGCTCCAGGTCGAGGATGCCATCGAGGGCGCGGCGGAGTTCTTCGCGGGCGATGGTTTCCTTTACCTGCGCCTCGACCGCATCCAGGCGCGCGTTGATATCCGCAATGTCGATGGACGGACGGAGGAGCCAGGAACGCAACAGGCGCTTGCCCATGGGAGTCACGGTGGCGTCGATCGAGCGGAACAAGGTGATGCCGGCATCGGCGCCGGCGAAGAGCGGTTCGATGAGTTCCAGGTTGCGCACGGTGACCGCGTCCAGCACCAGGCAAGTTTGCCGTTCGTAGAATCCAATGCGGTCAACATGACTCAAGGTCCCGCGCTGGGTGGAGCGGACGTAATACAGGATGGCGCCGGCGGCAGCCGCAGCCGCAGGTTTGCCTGATAGGCCGAAGCCTTCCAGCGACAGCACCCCGAAATGATTTTCCAAGAGAGGGATGGAGTGGTCGGGGGCGAAAATCCAATCATCGAGTGGAGTTTCGGCATAGCCCGAGCCACCCGTTGGACGGCCTGGACGGGTCCCTTCGACTGTGCTCAGGGCAGGCTCCGATCCGTCACCAAATGGTTTGCGATGCAACTCAAATAGCGGCGCGGATGACCCGTACAGTACTTCTTTGGGACGCAACTGCTGTATTTCTTCCTGGATTCTTTTGCCGGCGTCTTCGCCCTGGAATTCGGTAGCGCGAAATTCGCCGGTAGAGAGATCGAGGGCGGCGAAACCGACGCGCTCCCCGGTCTGCGCGATTGCTGCCAGGAAATTGTTCTCCTCCGAACTGAGAGAAGAATCCGCCGCGGTACCCGGAGTGACGACGCGGGTGACTTCGCGACGCACCAACTTCTTTGCCAGGCGCGGGTCTTCCACCTGCTCGCAGATCGCGACCTTGAATCCTTTGCGGATCAGCCTCGAGATATAGCCTTCGGCGGCGTGGTGGGGCACGCCACACATGGGAATGGCGATGCCTTTTTCCTTGTTGCGCGAGGTCAGCGTGATCTGCAGTTCCTTTGCGGCCAGGACGGCGTCGTCGAAGAAAAGCTCGTAGAAATCTCCCAGGCGGAAGAACAGCAGCGCGGTGGGATGCTCCTTCTTGATGGCGGCATACTGCCGCATCAACGGCGTGGACGGCTCGGTCATTTCAACGGGCTTCGTGCGCGGATTATAACAAAGGCACGGTCCGGGATTCGGTGAGGATAGTCACAGGCCGGGCACCACCATTCTTTGCGACCTTTGCGGTTAAGCTTTTCATCTTGTTCTCAAACCGACAAAATCTTTAACCGCAAAGGACACAAAGAGACACCGCCAAGGACGCAAAGAAAACCTGCGAGGTGCTTCAGCTAGCAAGGCGCGCACATCGCAGTTGACGCACCGTCCACGCCGATGTTTTCCTTACAGCCATGGAATTGCGGAAGGACCCCATTACTCGCTCCTGGGTGATCACCGGCGATGATGTCCCGGAAAACGCTCCCCGAGTCGAGGCTTTCTGCCGCTTTTGCCCGGATTCGCCCGTGGCGGCGCAGCTGGTTTCCAACATGCCCGGGGTCCAGGGCGGTCCCTGGTCGGCGCGTGCCGTGGTGCATCCCGCGCCTCTGTACCGGATTGAAGGAGAACCAACACGCCGCGGCGACGGCATTTACGATCGCATGTCCTCGGTCGGTGCGCACGAGGTGCTGGTCGAGAATTTGCATCACGACCGGCAATTGTGGAGCGCGAGTGATGCCGAGATCGAGCAGTTCCTGCTGCTGGCAGTGCACCGCATTCAGGACCTTAAGAGGGATGCGCGCTTCAAGTATGTCAGCATCTTCAAAAATCACGGAGCCAATGCCGGCCAGGAATTCGAGCATCCCACTTCGCAGCTTACCGCTACCACGTTCGTGCCCCGCCGCGTGCTCTATGAATTGCGCGCTGGCCGGGATTACTTCAAGGCCAAGGAGCGGTGTGTCTTCTGCGACATCATTTCCCAGGAACTGCAGCAGAACCAGCGTGTCGTCGAAGTGCGGGGGGATTTTGTCGCGTTTTGTCCTTATGCGCCTCGCGTACCCTACGAGACATGGATTATTCCGCGCACCCACGAAGCCGCATTCGGCCGCTTCGGACTTGCCCGGCCCGCCACTTTGATCGATCTCGCGGCTCTCTTGCGGCGGACCCTGCAGAGGATTCGCACCGTGACGCGGGAATTTCACCTGGTGCTGCACACTTCGCCCAATACCGCGTTTCAATCGAAGAGTCTGGGTTACTGGAAGACCATCGATGACGACTATCACTGGCACATTGAAATTCTGCCGGTGATTGGAGGCCGGGCGCGGTCGTACACCTTCAAAGAAGTCTATTACTCGCCTGTCAGTTCAGAGACCGCGGTCAAGCGGCTGCGGGAAGCGATGATCGAAGGATAAGTGCCAAGTTGTCATCAGTGCCGCACTGAGGTAGAGGTGCTTCTACTCCTTCACCCTGTTTGAAGGCTAAGAGGGTTCAGTCGCTCAGCATGACAGTGGCTATAATGACTAGCTTCCGGAGGAACGGACTCTTGAAAAATGTTTTCGTCTTGCTGCTGTTGGTGGGCATCGTTTCAGCCCAGGCCGTTCTGGCCAAGCGGGAAGTCCTGTGGCAGAAGCTCGAAGCAAATATCAACGAGGTGGATCGCAGCCTGGACGGTGTGCTGGGCGTTGCCCTGCTGGACCTGGGCAGCGGGAGGAAGTTTGTCCTCCACGGCGACGACGTGTTTCCTCAGGCCAGCTCTATCAAGGTGGCGGTACTGGCGGAGCTCTATCGTCAGGCGCAAACCGGCAAGCTGAAACTCACCGATTTGTACACGGTGCAGGCCGCGGACCTGGTCCCGGACAGCACCATTATGGGCGGATTCACGCCCGGCGTAACCCGGATTACCTTGCGCGATCTCGCCACCATGATGGTTGCGGTCAGCGACAATAGCGCAACCAACGTTCTGATTGATCGCGTAGGCATGGAGAACGTAAATGCCCTGATGGATTCACTCGGCCTCGCCCACACCCGGCTGCGCCGCAAGATGATGGACCTGAAGGCGGCCAGCGAGGGCAGAGAGAACATTTCGACCCCGGCGGAGATGATGACTCTGCTCGAAGATCTCTATCGCGGCAAAGTCCTGAACAAGGAAATGACCGCCGACTTCTTCGTCATGCTCAGTACTCCGAAGAACAGTTTCATCCCGCGAGACTTGCCCGAGGGTTTGAGGATTGCCAACAAGCCGGGCGAACTTGAAGGCGTGCGAAATGATTCGGGCATTGTTTTTGTGGAGAATCGGCCCTACGTGATCTGCGTGATGACGACGTACCTGCATCGGGAACGGGACGGCGAGGAGGCGATCGCCAAAATTTCCGCCGCCACTTATCGCATGTTTGACCGCCTGGCCCGGGCAAGTGAATATGGGCGAGTAGTCTCTCCGGGAAATGGAAAGTAGCCGTTGGCCGTCGGTCCTTGGTCGTTGGCCAAACCGGCTGAGCCACCCAACGACCAACGACCAAGGGCCAACGACTGATTTTTATGACTTTGCGTCGCATGAAGACGTACGCCGGTGGTCAGGGATACGTCTATCAGTACTACTTCGTGGGGAAGCGAGCGGCTTTGGCGGACGCTCCTGAAGCTCCGGCCAGCGAATACATTTTCGACGTCACTTCGGACCGAAAGACCACCTTTGCGGTGAGCGTCTTTCTACCGGACGAGGCTTTGCAATCCTGGGCAAGGGCGCACGGGCGTAAGCTCACGGATGCCGAGCAATACGGAGCGGTGAAGCTCAGGCTGTTTCATGCCTTCGACGAAATCGAGGACATGCTGGCCGCGGGGCGCCACCTGGTTGTCAGGTCCGATGGTCTGGAAAAAGCCCTGGAAGCATTGGGCGTGCAGTAACCAGTTACGCAAGCCCCAGCGCATCGCCGGCCCGATAGGCCGGCAACGCCCGCCGTTTTCCCCGTTGGTTCTGACCGTCCCTACAAGCGGAGGGCCAGACGCCCTGCGGACAACCGGCGAGGACGCCGGCTACATGGACTGGCGCGACCTGGTGCCCTTCTTACTCTTCTGCCCTGGCCGCGGTGCAGACTATAATCACCGAGACGGGCTGGTCGGACCCCGTTCGACCTTCGCTGATCATCACTATGCCAATACTGTGGCTCCGAGTGGCGCTGGGCTGCTACGCGGTGGGATTGCTTTACGCGCTTCTAGCCCTGACTCGCACCAGTGTGTTGTTGAACCGGGTGGTGCTGCCGGCCATGAGCCTGGGCATGGTGTTTCAATTTGTGGCGCTGACCGAAGCCGTGCTGATTTCAGGGCAGCTGACGCTGACATCGGTGCACCATTCGGAGTCGCTGCTGGCCTTGGTGGTGATGGCGGCGTTCATGATCGTGTACCTCGTGTATCGCACCACTTCGCCCGGGATTGTGGTGTTCCCGCTGGTTTTTGTTCTGACTTTTGTCGCGGCCACCACCCAGCAACCGTTTCTGGAAGTTTCTCCGGGCATGCGTCGGGGATGGCTCTTCGTCCACATTGCCATGATTTTCATTGGCTATGCGGCGCTGTTCCTGAGCTTTGCCGCCAGTCTGCTTTATCTGCTGCAGGAGCGCAGCCTGAAATCGAAGAGGCCGTCTGCGATTCTGCTGCGCCTGCCTGCTCTCGAAGTGATTGACCAGATCGGCTACCGCTCGCTGTTGCTCGGATTTCCGTTTATGACGCTGGGGCTGATCGCAGGAAGCATTGTCGCCCAAGCTACGTACGGGCGACTGGACTTGCTTGATCCCAAGATTTTTCTTTCCTTGCTGATGTGGGCGGTTTACATGGTGATGGTGTTTACCCGCTGGAATGCGGGATGGCGGGGGCGCCGGGCCGCGTATCTGGCGACCGGGGCTGTGATCGCGGCAGTCATCGCGTGGTCGGCCAATTACTACAGCGCGATTCACAGGTTTGTCCAATCATGAAGTTTCAACTCATTGGGGTAAACCACAAGACGGCGCCAGTGGAGGTGCGGGAGCGCCTGGCTATCCCTGAGTCGCGGCTGCCCGAGGCATTGAAGCACCTGGCTGGGCATCCGGGAGTGGATGAAGGGATAATCCTGTCCACCTGCAACCGGGTGGAGGTGCTGGCGCAAACCAAAAATGGCGCGGTGGACTTGCGTGCTTTTCTGCGCGACTACTTTCAACTGAATCCGGCAGACTACGAACCTCACCTGTATGAATATCGCGAGAGCGATGCGGTGCGGCACCTGTTTCGCGTGACTTCGAGCCTGGACTCGATGGTGGTGGGGGAGCCGCAGATTCTGGGGCAGGTGAAGGAGGCGTATGCCACGGCCCGCGCCGTGGGCGCAGTGCACTCGCAGCTTGACCTGCTGTTGACCCGGGCGTTCGCGGTGGCCAAGCGGGTGCGCACGGAAACCGCGGTGGGCTCGTCGGCGGTTTCGGTGGCCTCGGTCGCGGTGGAACTGGCCAAAAAGATTTTCGGATCGTTGCAGGGCAAGCATGTGTATCTCGTCGGCGCGGGCAAGATGAGCGAACTAGCGGCGCGCCACCTGATTGCGCATGGTGCGGAATCAATTTTTGTGGCCAATCGCACTTACGACCGGGCCCAGCAACTGGCCGCCCGCTTCGAGGGTCAGGCCATCCTTTTTGAGCAACTCTACGAGACCTGCGACCGGGCCGACATCGTGATTACCTCGACGGGCGCGCCCCATGCCATCTTCCGGCGGGAACATGGGGAGCTGTTTCTGGCGCGGCGGAAAAATCGGCCTATGTTCTTTATCGATATTGCCGTGCCGCGCGATGTCGATCCCGAAATGAACCGGCTGGACGGCATCTTCGTTTACGACATCGACGATTTGCAGCAGGCGGTGATTTCGCACGTGGCCGACCGCAGGAGGGAAGCGGACCGCGCGGAAGCCATCATCAGCAGCGAGGTGGAGCGTTTTCAGT
The DNA here is from genome assembly GCA_963803605.1 of Terriglobia bacterium. GTDB lineage: Bacteria > Acidobacteriota > Terriglobia > Terriglobales > Acidobacteriaceae > JAIQFF01. Next base: position 230,994 of record CAWDNG010000006.1, on the reverse strand, counting down.
TCCGGCTGCAGACCCTGGACGTGGTGCCTACCATCGTCTCATTGCAGGACCACCTGGAAACGATTCGCCAGGCGGAGATTGACCGCGTACGCGGCCGCCTGGGGGCGCTCTCGCCGGAGCAGGAGCTGGCGGTGGAAGCGCTCACCCGCGGCATCATCAGCAAGATCATGCACACGCCGATCAGCACCCTGAAGACGGCGGTGCGGGAGCCGGAAGCCACCACCGTGGTCGATGTCGTGCGACGGCTGTTCGATCTCCATGACAAGGGTCCGCAAGAGACCGGGCCGCGGGGCAGAAGGAAAGACGACAAGAAAGCGGCGAAGTCCGGCGGCGGAGAGTCCGGAGCGGAGAGGTAGTGGCCCGGCTACGCATCGGTTCGCGCGGATCGCAGCTGGCGCTCTGGCAGGCCACTCACATCAAGACGCTGCTCGAACAACGCGGGCACAACGTCGAGATTGAAATCATAAAGACCACCGGTGACAGAATTACTGACGTCGCTCTCGCCCAGGTCGGCACCAAGGGTATGTTCACCAAGGAAATTGAAGAGGCGCTGGCCCAGAAGCGGGTCGATCTGGCGGTGCATAGCCTGAAAGACTTGCCCACGGAAATCCCAGAGGGGTTTGAGATCGTGGCCATCACCACGCGCGAAGATGCACGCGATGTTTTCTGCTCGCGGCAATACAACAGTATTAAAGAACTGCCCAACCGAGCCAAAATCGGCACCAGCAGCCTGCGACGGCAGGCACAATTGAAGGCCCTGCGGCCCGATCTCGAAATTCATGCTTTACGCGGAAATGTGGACACCCGCCTGCGGAAACTTGAGGCCGGCGAATACGATGCTGTGATCCTGGCCGCCGCCGGACTGAATCGCCTGGGCAAGAGGGAGTCCATGCGGCAGGTGTTGCCGGCAAAGCTGATGTGTCCCGCTGCAGGCCAGGGCGCACTGGCGGTCGAGATTCGCGAGAACGACTCAGCCGTGCAGCGCCACGTCGTTTTCCTTGACGACAAGGCCGCGCGCATGACGACCACGTGCGAACGTGCCTTGTTGAACAAAATGGGGGGAGGCTGCCAGGTGCCGATCGGAGCGCTGGCGGAAATCGTCAACGGCCGGCTGTATCTTGAAGCTGTGGTGGCGCGTCCAGACGGAACCAAAGTGCTGCGGGAGTCCGCCGAGGGGGACGACCCCGTGCAGGTGGGTGAAGCGGTTGGTGAGGCCCTGCTGCGTCGCGGCGGAGATGGGATTCTGCGCGAAGTGTACGGCCAAGCGGCTGCCGCACCAAAACAACCGTGAACGTGTGCCAGTGTGGTCTAGTGTGGTCGCGGGCGAGTCGCCCGCGATGATGCGGCCATTCTTTTTGAACTCATGAGATCAGGCAAGAAATCAAGAACGCCCGGACTCACCGGAATGCGCGTTGTGGTGGGCCGCGCCCGCCATCAGGCGAGTGCTCTTTCATCCGGCCTGCGCGATCTGGGCGCGGAAGTGCTCGAAATTCCCTTCATCGAAATCCGCAAGCCCCGGTCCTACAAAGCACTGGACGCAGCATTGCAGAATCTTTCCCAGTATGACTGGCTCATCCTCACCAGCGTGAACGGAGTCGATGCCCTGTGGGACAGGCTGCGCAAACTGCGGCTGAGCGGGAAGGCGATGCGCCACTTGAAGGTGGCTGCGATCGGGCCGGCTACCCGGCAGGCCATCGAGCGGCGCGGAGTGAAGGTAAACGTTGTGCCCCTCGAGTATGTGGCAGAGTCGGTGGTGGCGAGCCTGCGGCGCAAGGTGAAAGGGAAGAGGGTACTGCTGGCGCGGGCGAAAGTGGCTCGCGATGTCATTCCTCGTGAGCTCCGTAAGTTGGGAGCGCGGGTGGACGTGGTCGAGGCTTACGAAACGGTGGTTCCAGAGTCTTCTCGACGACGGCTGCGGGCGGCCCTGAAATCTCAGAGGCGGCGGCCCGATTGGATCACGTTTACCAGTTCTTCTACGGTGAGAAACTTTGTGCGATTACTGGGAGAGGGTCGCGGGCGAGGGCGCCCGCGCCACACTGGGAAGGAATCTGACCGGGTGCGGTTTGCTTCCATTGGCCCGATTACTTCGTCTACTCTGCGGGAGCTTGGTTTGCGGGTGGATGTAGAGGCGGCGGAATACACGATTTCGGGACTTATCAAAGCCATGGCCCGGTACGGACTCTAGGATGCTGATGGCTAATTTACGGGGGAGACAGGGTTGCCGCTAAAGCGCATTTTCCTACTACTGGGTGTGGCTCTGGCGGCTTCTTTCATGTTTGGCCAAACCACGTCTTCCAATTTCCCACCGGATGAGCTTTTGCACCGAATTCGTGCCGACGGACTGCGCGCGCACATGGCGTTTCTGGCCGACGATCTGCTGGAGGGGCGAGGCACGGGCACGCGGGGTTATCAACTGGCGGCAAACTATGTGCGGGCGCAATTCGAGGAGATGGGTTTGAAGCCGGCGGGAGTAAACGGGACATACTTTCAGAATGTTCGCTTTCGCAAGATCGAACTCCTGCAGGACAAGAGTTCGCTGACCCTGAAACACGGCGGCACGACCCGGACGCTGGCCCTCGATAAGGACTACGTGATGGGAGGCGACCCGCTCTCCGGCGACACCAGGGCCGAGGCCGAGGTGGTGTTCGTAGGTTTCGGCATCAGCGCACCGGAGTTCGGCTACGACGACTACGCTCGAATCGACGTTCGGGGCAAGATTGTGGCTGCGCTGTATGGTGCCCCTTCGAAACTTCCGTCCGCTCCCGGCGCCCATTTTTCTTCCTCGGAGCAGAAATTGCACATGGCCGCCGAGCACGGGGCCATCGGCCTGCTGACCATCTGGGCAGGCAAGCCGGAACAGCGCACTCCGTTTTCAGAATACGTGCGTTTTTCGAAGGGGCCGGCGCTGCGCTGGCTGGATGACGAAGGTGTGCCGAATGATGTCCAAGCGAAAATCAAAGCTTATGCCAGGATAAATTCCACAACGGCCGTCGCTCTGTTCGAGGGCGCGCCGAAATCCTGGAAAGACACACTTCTGGCGGCCGAGGACGGTCAGCCCCAGGCTTTTCCGCTGGCGACCAGCGTCTCCATGCACGTAGTCAGCCACTACTCGGAGTTGGAGAGTCCGAATGTGGCAGCGATTCTGCCCGGCTCCGATCCCCAGCTCAAAAATGAATACGTGGTTTTCACCGCGCATCTCGACCACCTCGGCATCGGAGATCCGGTCAAAGGAGACAGCATTTACAACGGGGCGGCTGACAATGCGTCGGGCACGGCGGCGCTGCTCGAAATGGCACGGGCGTTTTCCGAAATGAAGACTCCTCCCCGGCGCTCGCTGCTTTTTCTGGCCGTCACCGGGGAAGAAGAGGGCCTGCTCGGTTCCGATTACTACGCGCACTATCCGACTGTGCCGATGACGCAGATCGTGGCCGACGTCAATATGGACGAGGTTTCCTTCCTCTACGACTTCAAGGACATTGTGCCGCTGGGGGCCGAGCATTCCAGCCTGGGAGGGGTGGCGGATGACGTAGCCCACCACATGGGTCTCACCGTGAGCCCGGACCCGGTGCCGGAAGAAGTCTATTTCATACGCAGCGATCAATATTCCTTCATTCTGCGAGGGGTCCCGGCGTTATACATCGGAGAAGGATTGCAGACCGTAAATCCGAACCTTGATGGAAAGAAGATGCAGTTCGACTGGGAAACCCAGCGCTACCACCAGCCCAGCGATGACATAAATCAGCCCTTCGACTTCAACGCGACCGTCAAGTGCACCCGTGTGGATCTGGCTGTGGGCTATGAGATCGCGCAGCAGACCGAGCGTCCGCACTGGAACGCCGGCGATTTCTTCGACAAGTTTGCCAGGAAATAAATGTAGGCCGAGCGTCCTCGCTCGTGCCATGTTCGAAATAAAGTCGCACGAGCGAGACGCTCGCGCCCACATTTTGTACTACTCGGTGAGCGAACATCCGCAGTTCGCTGGCGGGACATGGGCCTTCAGAAACTGTGACACGCGCTGGTAGGCGTCAATCTGGTTCTCCACCCGAGCGAAGCCGTGGCCTTCGTTTTCGTACACTTTGTATTCCGCCACGCCGCCGCGCTTCTTGACCGCATCCACCACCTGCTGGGCTTCTTCCTTGGGACAGCGCGGATCATTGCCGCCGGCCAGCAGCAGCAGGGGCGCCTTGATCTGGTCCACAAAGAAAATCGGGGAACGGTCGTGAAAGAGGTCCTTGTTCGTCTCCAGATCGCCCATGGTGGCGAGATCGGATTGCTGCAGCACCGGATCTTCGTTGGCGATTTCAGTGAACCAGTTCACGAAAGGCACGATGGGAACGCCCGCTGCCCACACATCTGGTGCCTTGGTCACACCCATCATGGTCATGTAACCGCCGTAGCTGCCGCCCGTCAGGATTAGCTTCTTGGGGTCGAGGTAACCGGTTTGCTTGATCCAGTCAGCGGCGGCAAGCACATCCTGCAGATCGCCTCCGCCCATGTCGAACAGGTTGGCATGCTGAAATTCCTTGCCGTAGCCCGTGGACCCGCGATAGTTAGGCGCGATCACCATGTAGCCCTGGTTGACCAGGTGCTGAATGATGCGGCTGAACGAATTCACGGTCTGTGACGTAGGGCCGCCGTGCACATAGACAACTGCGGCGTTCTGCCCACTGCGCGCCATGTTATAGGGCACGTACACGAAAGCAGAGACGGTCCACTTGCCGTCGCGGCTGGGATAGTGCACCAGGAAGGGTTCGACCAGGTCTTCCGAGCGCACGCCCGCCACCAGCGAATGCGTAACCTGTTGCGATTTGCCGTCGGCCACGGAATAGACCCACACATCTTTGGGTGAAGTCGGGCCATTGTGGGAGTACAGCAGACGCGAGCCATCGCGAGTGAAGGCAGACTCCGCGCCCGCCGGCTGGTTCACCCCTTTGGGCAACGGCAGGGAGGTAGTCTTTCCGGAAGCCAGTTCGTGCAGGTAGATGTCGGTGTTGCCGTCCACATTGGCGGTCCAGGTGACGGACTTGCCATCGGGAGAAAAATTGCCGCCTTCGATTTCCCATTTGTCCTGGGTGAGCCAGTCGATTTTTTTGGTGGCAATATCCAGCAGGCCGACGTTGTCATAGCCGTTGCCGGCATTCGAGGTGATCAGCAGGCGCTTGCCGTCGGGAGAGATTTCGTTGGCGGTGTAGAGTTGTTCACCCGTGTGCGGTGTCAGCAGGGTGCTCTTGCCGGTTGCAACTTCGGCAATGAAGATATTGGAATCGGTTCCCTTGGCCTGCTGCTGGGTGTAGCCAATCCACTTGTTGTCGGCGGACCAGATGGGATTGACATTCATCTTGTCCTTGGGCGTGCCGGTCGTCAGGTGTTTGGTGTCGCGCATCAGCGTGTCGAAGATGTCGATTTCGAACACCGACGAGGTTTTGGGCTTCACCGTGTAGGCCAGATAGCGGCCGTTGGGCGACCACGTGGGACTCTCTTCGGCGATCTCGCGAGTGTTGGTGATGTTGATGACCTGTCCGCTTTTTGGTGAGACGAAGAAAATGTCCCACTGCTCATCGCCGTCGTAGTCGGAGATGTAGGCAATCCACTTGCCGTCGGGCGACCAGGTGGGCGACGTCTGGCGCTGGTCGCTCACCGTGAGTTGTGTGGGCCAGCCGCCCGTGGCGGGGACCAGCCAGATATTGTTGCGGCCGCTGATGTTCGAGACAAAGGCGATGGTCTGGCCATCCGGTGACCAGGTGCTGGCCCCGACCGAGCGCGTCATGAACAAGCGTTCGATGGACAGGCTCTGCTGGTTCTGTTCCACATTCGCGTTGGGCTTGCTGGTGATCAGCTTGGGATCGGTAATCGCCTGAGGTGTCGGGAGCTTTTGGGACAGGGCAAGAGTGCTCATAGAAATGACGATGGCCAACAAGATAGAAGTGCGCATACGGTGATAGGAAAAGTGTAGCAGTTGTTATCCTGAGCGCAGCAGCTTCTTCGCGCAGCGAAGGATCCGCGGAGTCGAAGGATCCCTATGAATCTTTGAGAGCTTGATCTCTTGGAGCTCACGATCCCGTCCACAACGGTTGGCCGCACAGGATTGCGAGAGTTCCGGTGATGCTAGGGGTCCTTCGACTCCAACGATCCATTCGCAAGCGAATGGGCTGGTTCCGCTCAGGATGACTCTACTTTGGAGTGATGATACTACTTGGCGTTTTTGTGGATCTCGACCGTGCTCCAGGTTTTGTCGGCGGCGTGGCAGAGGTTTTCCAGCGGACAGTCGGCACATTTAGGACGGCGAGCGATACAAAGCCGGCGTCCGTGCCAGATGATCTGGTGCGAGAACAGTGTCCACTTCTCGCGTGGAATGATCTTCATCAAGTCCTGCTCGATCTTCTTTGGGTCGTCATTGCGAGTAAGTTCGAGGCGGCGGCTGATGCGTTGGACGTGGGTATCCACAACCACACCTTCGTTTTGTTTGAACCAGGTGCCCAGGACCACGTTGGCGGTCTTGCGGGCTACACCGGGCAAAGTGAGGAGTTGGTCCATCTGATCGGGCACCTGGCCGCCGAAATCACTCACGATCTTTTTCGCGGCTCCCACCACGGACTTAGATTTGTTCCGGAAAAAGCCGGTGGAGCGGATATCAGGCTGGAGCTGTTCGGGCGCGAGCGCCGCGAAATCCTCAACGGTAGGGTATTTCCTGAACAGCTCAGGCGTTACCATGTTCACGCGAACGTCGGTGGACTGGGCGGAGAGAATCGTCGCGACCAGCAACTCCCATGCGCTCTGGTGATGCAGGGCGCAGGTCACATCGGGATAGAGCTTGTTGAGCCGCTGAAGGATTTCCTGGATGCGGCCGGGTGCGATGGGATTGTAGGTATTCTTGACGGCTGACTTCTTGGGAGCGGCAGGGCCTGTGTTGGGACGGGCACTCTTGCCCGTCCGGGGCGCCCGAAGGGCGCCTGGTTTCTCCCGGGGAGCGGCCTTGCGGATGCCTTCGTGGCGTCCGGTTCGTGCCGGTTGGCGAGGGGTGATGCCGCGAGGCATGAGAGCTCCTTCCAAGCGAGGGTCAATCTTAGCAAATTGTCTGAAGCGAGAACTGGGTGTATGTGGGGAAGGGCTAGCCGTCCTGCGGACGGCCTGGACGGGTAGGAGTGCCCGTCCCCACACCTTTTCATCCGTCCCCACACGCTCTTAACTAGCCTTTCGTAATGCTGTGGAACCACTGGGCTAATTGACGCGCTGGCTCTGTCCCGGTACCCTGAAAGAGATTTCCAGCGATGCGGGAGTTTTGACGTGGCAGTGAAATCCATCCAGCTCGGTCAGGTGTGGCGGAACGATAGCGACGGCAAGGACTATCTTGTCACCAAGATGTACAGCGAAGTGTTTACCCAGTACGCCGTATTGCGGCCGGCGGGATTGTCAGCACCCGATGTAGCCACGGTCCGGGTAAAAGTGAACAAGAACGCCAGCGGCGCTACGCTCCCCGGATACACATTTACCCAGGAAGGCGCATTCTGAGACCTGCTGTTGCAGGGGCGGGGCCCTCGATTTGACTCAGAACAGGCGCCAACACATTTCCAAACCAGCATTCCCGTTTATCATGTTTCGCGCATGACCGAAAAAATTCTTGCCATCCTGTTTGTGTTCATCAAGTCGGTGGTGGCAGCCACGGGCTATAGCGGAATTGCGCTGCTGATGGCGATTGAGTCCGCCTGTATTCCACTGCCTTCCGAATTGATCATGCCCTTCGCCGGGTATCTGGTGTACGAAGGATCGATGAATCTACTGTGGGTGGCCACCGCGGGAGCCCTTGGCTGCAATCTGGGATCGCTCGTGGCCTACGAAATTGGCTACTACGGCGGCCGGCCGGTGGTGGAGAAATACGGCCGCTGGATCCTGATGGGCCGGCGCGAGCTGGATTGGGCCGACCGCTTCTTTCTACGCTGGGGATACCTGGCCGTGCTGATCGCGCGCCTGCTGCCGGTGATCCGCACATTCATTGCTCTGCCGGCGGGCATTGCCCGTATGCCGCGCGGGCGCTTCCACGTCTATACTTTTCTGGGGTCCTGGCCCTGGTGCTTCGGTCTGGCCTGGCTGGGCATGAAGCTGGGTGAGAACTGGCGCGAACTGGGGAAATATTTCCATGAGTTCGATCTGGTGATTGGAGCAGTGCTGGCAGCCGGCATTATCTGGTTTGTGTGGTCGCACTGGCAGAACCGGATGCGGACGGAGTAGGCCTCAGAAATCATTTCAGATTTTTGATTATAGATTACAAATCTCAGTGGTCTGTTCTCACGGGCGGCGTCGTGCTGAGCTTGCGAAGCGATTGAAGGTCCTGGGAATGTCAATCTAGAATCTGCAATCTGAAATCTGCAATTACTTGCAGGGGGAGACTAATCGTGAAGCGTCTTATTCTCTTGCTGGTCGTCTTGTTGATAGCCGGGACTGCCAGCGTGGCACAGAACGCGGTCGCCGCGCCAGGCCAGCCCTTTGTGGTGGAGTATTACTACAAGACTGAGTGGGGGCACGCGGATGAGTTTCTGCGCCTGTTCAAAAAGAACCACTATCCCCTGCTCAAGAAGGAAGTTGAGATGGGGCGCATGCTCAAGGTCTGGATGGACCAGCCTCGCTATCACACCACCGAAGACGGACGCTGGGACTACCGCGTGACCATCGTGTTCAAGAACGCGACCGTAGCCAATGAGCCTTTCGATGAAGATGCATTAAAGAAGCAGCTCTGGCCCGATCAGGCGGCCTATGAACGAGAGGAACAGCGAAGGTTTGAGATTCTGGATGCCCACTGGGATTTGCCGGTGAAGACCCTGGACCTGGAGAAGTAGAAGTTCTTAAAAAACTCCGGGATGGAGCCGTTCACGTTGCTTCCGCTGCCATTCGCTGGTCGCGCGGTTGCAAATGCTGACTCAATACGAGAACATAGCGGTTCGCCTCACATTCCCACAAGCAATAATGAGGAAGCAGTTTAAACATGCCGATGCGGCCGAAGAACGCAACAACAAAGACGGAGTCGAAGTCATCCAGCAGTGAGATTCAGGCTCCCAAAGGCAAACTGGGCATCATGATTCCCGGCATGGGGGCTGTGGCCACCACGTTTGTCGCCGGTGTGGAAGCGGTGCGCAAGGGCATTGCCAAGCCCATCGGATCCCTTACGCAGATGGGGACGATTCGCTTGGGCAAGCGCACCGATGCTCTCTCGCCCAAGATCAAGGAATTTGTCCCGCTGGCGTCGCTCAACGACCTGGTGTTTACCGGCTGGGACATTTTTGACGACAACATGTATGCGGCCGCCTCGAAGGCCGGGGTGCTGGAGCGCGATCTGCTCGACCAGGTGAAGCCGTTTCTTACCTCCATCAAGCCGCGCACGGCGGTCTTCGATCACAACTACGTAAAGAAGCTCAACGGCCCCAACGTCAAAAAGGGCAAGAACAAGATGGATTTGGCGGAACAGGTGCGGGCCGATATCCGGGAATTCCGGAAGAGTTCAGGCGCCTCCCGGCTGGTCACCATCTGGTGCGGTTCGACCGAGACTTTCATCGAGCAGACGGCGGCCCACCAGTCGCTGAAGTCGTTCGAGAAGGCCTTGACCCAGAACGACGAAATGATCGCGCCTTCGATGATCTACGCCTACGCCTCGCTGATGGAGGGCGTGCCCTTCGCCAACGGCGCTCCCAACCTGACCGTGGACCTGCCGGTGATGCAGGAGCTGTCGCGGGAGAACTCGGCGCCCATTTGCGGCAAGGATTACAAGACCGGGCAGACTCTGATCAAGACCATCCTGGCGCCCGGATTCAAGGCGCGCATGATCGGGCTGAACGGCTGGTTCTCCACCAACATTCTGGGCAACCGCGACGGCGAAGTGCTGGAAGACCCAGGGTCGTTCAAGACCAAGGAAGAGTCCAAGCTGTCGGTGCTGGAGCATATTTTGCAGCCGGAGCTTTATCCCGAGCTTTACGGCAAGTTCACGCACAAGGTCCGCATCAATTACTATCCGCCGCGCGGCGACAACAAAGAAGGCTGGGACAACATCGATATCTTTGGATGGCTGGGCTATCCAATGCAGATCAAGGTTGATTTCCTGTGCCGCGACTCGATTCTGGCTGCGCCCATTGTTCTCGACCTGGTGCTGTTTCTCGACCTGGCGCAGCGCAGCAAGCAACTGCGCGGGTTGGGCATTCAGGAGTGGTTGAGCTTCTATTTCAAGTCGCCCATGACCGCGCCCGGGCTCTATCCCGAGCACGATCTGTTTATTCAGCTGATGAAACTGAAGAACACGCTGCGGCATTTGAAGGGCGAAGAGCTGATCACGCACCTGGGACTGGAATATTACTGAGCTTAGACACAAGACATTAGACCGTAAGGCCTTAAGGAGATCAGATAATGGCAGTCAAGATTGCAAAGACCGCAGACCGTAAGAAGGAAATGGATACCACCAAGAGCACCGATTGCCCCAAGTGCGGCAAGCCTACGCGCATTGTGAAGCGGGTAAAAGATCGCGAGCGCGGGGTTCCCGGCGGGATTTTTATCTCGTGCTCGGCTTGCGAATTCTACGAGAAGCTCTAGCGGCTCTGCTGCTGCAAGCTGTTACGCCCACGAGGCGTGCATCAGTATAACGGCGACATTTCGACTGCTACTCACCAGTAGTACTGCATTTCGTCGGAGAATTGCCCAGCAGCGACCATCTTGCGAAGCTGACTTAAGTTCTTCGCGCCATGAGATCCCGCGCCGCCCCACACGAACTGCACGCGATTTGCGGGGTCAACCCTGAACAGTAGCACGCAATAACCGTGTCCTCTACCGCCTAGCTCATAGTGAATAAACCACTCGTCGCCCCATACTCCCGCGAAGACGAGGCGTCTGCGAGGCAAACCTCGCTCAACCACCACATCCGTGACCTGATATTTCTGGCCGGGATTGGCCAGCCCGAACGAGGATTCATTCGTAATTTTGGCAAACGCCTGCTTTGCGTTAACTGAAATAGCTTCCGTTTTCGTCACGTCCGTGAACGGACTATCGAGAATGTGTTCTTTCTCAGCTGCCGACAACCGCTTGTGGAACTGCTGTGCGCTTAACGCAATCGAGAGCAAGAACAGGGCTACAACAAATAGGCTGATGCGGTACTGGTTCATCACGCATGATTCTAACTGTTGTTAATTGGCCATTGCACTCACAACCAGGAAGAACCAAAACTGCGGCTAGGCGCTCACCGCCAGGCTCATTTGCTCAAGAATGAAGCGGGCTTCAGCGGCCGGATTGTGAGCGGCGGTGATGGGGCGCCCGACCACGATGTAGGTGGCTCCGGCGGCGATGGCTTCCGACGGCGTCACCACCCGGCTTTGATCGCCGTGGTCCTGGCCTGCCGGACGCACTCCCGGAGTCACAATCAGAAAGTGGTCGCCTAGTTCCGAGCGGAGTTCAGAGGCTTCGAGAGCGGACGCTACCACGCCCTGACAGCCGCTGTTGAGGGCTAGCGCCGCCAGGCGCAACACCTGGTCCACGACCCGACCGCGTACCCCGATTTTATCCAGGTCCTGATCATCCATGCTGGTGAGCACCGTGACTCCCAGCACCATCAGGGCAGGGTTTACGTTGCGAGCGGCTTCAACCGCCGCACGCAACATCTTGCCGCCGCCGCCGGCATGCACGGTGAGCATCCCGACGCCCAGCTCGGCAGCCTGATGCACAGCCGCCGCGACCGTAGTGGGAATGTCGTGATATTTGAGATCGAGGAAGACGCGGCGACCGGAGGCGATGAGGTCGCGCACCACCCGAGGACCTTCAGCGGTGTAGAGCTGCATCCCCACCTTGTAGGTCAAGGCGGATTCGCCCAGGGCCGCCACGATCTTCTGTGCGGCGGCCGCGGTGGATACATCCAAAGCGACGATCAGATGCTGTCTCGGATCGTACATCTTAAGGAGAGTGTAAGGGATTTGGAGCTTGCAGGCTAGTATTGCAGGGCAGCCATCATTTCCGGACGTTTGGCGTTCGGCTTGCTCTTGACCACGTCCAGGCGCACTCGCTGCAAGCCTTTCGACTCGAAGTGGAGCACGCGCGCTGTGTTGTAAGAAAGGTCGATAATCCGTCCCGGTACGATGGGCCCCCGGTCGTTGATACGGACCACTACCGCCCTCCCGTTATGCAGGTTGGTGACCCGTACAAAGCTACCCAGGGGTAGCGTAGGGTGTGCGGCGGTCAGGTCGTACATGTCGTAGGGCTCACCGCTGGCCGTGGCTCGACCTTGAAAATAGCTTCCGTACCACGATGCCGTCCCAATTTGATACGGCTTTGCCCGGGCTGCTTTCCCCGGTACTGCCTTACTGCCGGTATTCACAGACTCTGAGCTGGTCGGTCGCTGAGCCGCCCCTAGGCTGACGACCATTAAAACCGTCGCCAGGATATGAGCTATATGTCCTCGCATTGTCACCTCTCATCTCTAAGTCGTTCCCAGTGTCGTTTCCAGTCTTTTAACCCCCACCATCGCCAAGGATTCGACAAGGCTACCGGGCGAGGGGCCGACTGTCAATCGGGATTTGACCTTAGCAAAATGCTTATCTAGTAATAGATGTCTCACGTAACATACTGTTAATCTTGACTAATGCGAGCGATATTGCTGAAGTCAATGGTCTTACATGTTTATATAATAGTAAATACAGTCTAAAGTGTACCGGAAGGAATTTATTACCTGCCATTTGATTTCAATGGGTTACGAACGTTACCTCAGTTTGCGCTGAGGTAATATCTGGCTCAAGATTTGACTGGATGTAGGCGCGCGCGTCCCACTCGTGCAGACGCTGACTGTAGCGCCGAGGCATGCGAATCCATCGACCTGCCCGGGGCAGTCGGCGTTGCCCCAGCACGAGCGAGGACGCTCGCGCCCACATCCAAGCTGTTACATTTGCACCTATGGCCCAGTCTCCACCGGTGGTTCTGACCATTGCCGGGTTTGACCCCACTTCGGGGGCAGGGGTGACGGCGGATGTAAAGACGATCGCCGCCCACGGCTGCTACGGCGTGGCTTGTATTACGGCCTTGACGGTCCAATCGACGGCCGGGGTCCGGCGGGTCGAAACGGTCAGTCCTGAGCTGATGGCGGAAACGCTCGAGGAACTGAGCGCCGACCTTGAGATTTCGGCGGTGCACATCGGCATGCTGGGCTCCGGTAAGGTAGCGCGGCTGGTCAGCGATTTTCTGGAGAAGTCGGAGCCAGGCAATGTCGTTCTGGATCCCATCATCAAATCGTCCTCGGGCCACGATCTGATCGATCCGCCCGGACGGCGCCTTCTGATCGAGCGCCTGCTCCCACAGGCCACCGTGGTTACACCCAATGTGGACGAAGCGGCTGTCCTGACCGGACTGGTGGTCACTAACCTCGAGCAGATGCGCCAAGCGGCCACCCGGCTGCATGAGATGGGTGCAAGCGCAGTGGTCGTCACTGGCGGCCACCTGGAAAAAGCTATTGAACTACTGAGTTTCACCACTCGCCACGGGACTGAGCAGGAAGTATTCAAATCCAACCGGCTGGAGTCGAAATCTACCCATGGAACCGGCTGTGCGTTCGCCACCGCGATGGCCTGCCACCTGGCGCAGGGTCGTGGGCTACCCGAGGCCGTGCTGCTGTCCAAGGCCTACGTGGCAGCGGCGATTGTCAACGCCCAGCCCCTGGGACACGGCACCGGACCGGTGCATCATCTCTACCGCATGTATCAACAGCGGCGGGTGGTGATCAACGATCCCAGCTAGGGGCGGGTGGACGGGTGTGGGTCGGACACTCCCTTCGACTTCGCTCAGGGCAAGCTTGTCCGACGCCTTTGAAGTTGATCTTGGTTTTGCTCTTGGCTGGTAGCAACGCGAGAACCTCGGCGAGCTTTGCTCGCTCAGACGAGGACGTCTGGGCCTACGCGGGCGGCGCTGCTTTTAGCGCTTCTTCTCGGGGGACTTCTTGAGCAGTAAGCCGGCGGTGAAGGCTGCTATGGCTCCCAGCAGCCACTGCATCCGGTAGAGTTGTACCGCTTGAAAATCATTGAAGGTCTGAACGCTGTAGATCATGCCAACCGCGATTCCCGCCATGATCAGGCAGGCCACTCCGATCAGGAAAGCAATCAGGGAAGCGGTGGAAAGGCCAAGCGCGCGCTGGATGTTGTGAAACTCGAGGTAGAGTGTCCAATGTGCCGCGCTCGGGGGTCGTGTTTCACGAGACGCCCCGCAGACGTGGCAGAACAGCGAGCCCACCATGAACTCGGTGGCGCAACCGTCACAGACTTCCACCCTCCCGGGGCGAGGCGCTTCGCCGGGGACTACAGGAGGCCTCCAGAACTCGTGTTGCGCATCGTGCACGACGTTAGACATAACAGTCCCTCGCCTTTCCTAGATCGCAAGCCAGTGACCAAAAACCTAAGATTGCTAAGTCACTGAAACGCCGATTCTTTTGCGATCGAGCCCGAAGACAGCCGTCTCCAATCGCGCAAGAATTACCGCTGGCACTAGGAAAGATGCGCTCGACTGCTTATGAAAAGCTAATTCTGAAGGCTGATTATAGGCACACTTTCCTTCCCTCAGTTCGACGCGAATCTTAACGTTCTTGGTTCGCGGCAGGCGCGGGCCCGGTTCAGGTAAACTAAAGTTCAGCCACCCCCGACGAGAAAGAATTGCGTTTTCCGCTTCCACGCCGTGCCGTTCTGCTTCTGGTGTGCGTCCTGCTGGCTGCGCCGGGACTGGCTTCGCCGTCGGACGCAAACCCCGCGTCACTTGCCTATCGCCCTCACGATCCGCTGAACCTCACCGCCTTCAACCATTTTTACAACCTCGACTATGACCGGGCGGTGCAGGAGTTCGAACAGGTGCTGGGGCGGCATCCTGACGATCCTTTTGCGGTGAATCACCTTCTGACCGCGACCTTGTTTCGGGAACTCTATCGCATGGGCGTGCTGAACACGGGCGAGTACGCGAACGACACTTTTATTTCCGCGCCGCACCATCCCGCGGATCCGAAGGTAAAGGAGCAGATCAAGAATCTGGTCGAACGGGCCCTGCAGCTCGAGGAGAAGCGACTGGCCGCAAACCCGAACGATGTGGACGCGCTGTATGCCCGCGGCGTGACCCGGGCCCAGTTTTCCACCTACACCGCGCTGATCGAACGCGCCTGGTTTTCCGCTCTGCGGAATGCCGTAGGGGCGCGTCGCGATCACGAACGGGTGCTCGAACTTTCTCCTTCTACGGTGGAAGCGAAGCTGATCGTGGGGGCGCACAACTATGTTGTCGGAAGTCTGCCCTGGGGAGTGAAGGTGGCAGCCTCAATGGTTGGACTGGGAGGAAACAAGGAAAAGGGACTGGAGTATCTCAAAGAGTGTGCCCAGGGCAACGGCGAAACCAGCGTCGATGCGCAGATCCTGCTGGCGGTGTTTCTGCGCCGTGAGCATCGCTATGATGAGGCCCTGCCGATTGTGCGCTCGCTGGTCCCGCGCTTTCCCCATGACATCCTCCTGGCGCTGGAGGAGGGCCACCTGCTGCGCGCCGCTGGGCAGAATCAGGAGGCAGCGGCGGTTTATCGAAGAATCTGGCAGGCGGGCAGGGAAGGACACTATCCCGGCCTGCACTATGAAATCGCCGCCCTCAGCCTGGGTGACCTGCTGCGCGGTCAGAAGGACTATACCGGGGCCGCGGCCGCGTATGAACAGGTGGGGCAAGCCCCGCAGCCGGACGAGGAGGCCTTGCAGAAGGCCAACCTGGGGGCCGGGGAAATGTACGATCTGCTGCAAAAGCGCGATCTGGCACTGGCCAAATACCAGGCCGTGGTGGCCAAGAACGCAAGCACGGTGCCGGCGGAGACGGCGCGCAAACGCATGAAAGAGGCTTACCGGGAGAACTAGATTCGGGAACCTTCCGGTGTCAGGGCGCGTATTGTTAAGTAGGTATGTTGAGTGTGGGTCGGACAGTGTTGTCCAACGTCTTTGCGGTTGGTTTTGGGGTTAGATTTTTGAGTTAGCTTTTGGTTGTGTCTGGGACTTGTCCTTGTAGCTCAAGATCAAGAGCGTCGGACAAGCTTGCCCTGAGCGAAGTCGAAGGGAGTGTCCCACCCACACACTGGATGGAGGAGATCATGTACTGCAATTACTGTGGCAAGGTGATTCAGGATGACGCCAGTCACTGCCCTTATTGTGGCAAGCGAATCGGGAGCGCGGTGGCGCGCCGGCGTCTGGTACGTCCTCGTAGCGACCGCAAGATCGCGGGAGTCTGTGCCGGCTTCGCGGAATACTTTGATCTCGACGTGACTCTGGTTCGTCTGGTGTGGCTGATCACGGCAGTGATGACTGGCATCGGTTTGCTCTCGTACCCCATTGCCTGGGTGGTGATGCCGGAGGAACCGCTGCGGGTTGAGGTGCCGCAGGCGCACCAGGCTGAGGCATCGTAATTTGGAATGTGTTCTTGTGTGGGTCAGACACTCTTGTCCGACGTCTTTGAATTAGGGTTGGTTCTGGATTCGTCCGATGCTTTGCAAGTCAAAGACAAAGTCAAAGTCAAAAGCGTCGGACAGGAGTGTTCGACCCACACTTGTTGTATCCACACTTGCTATTCAGAACGATGATGCACATTACGAGTGGCGACGCCGAGATTGCATACTGGGTGCTGGGGACTGGGCCGCCGTTGGTGCTGCTCCATCCTTTCCCGGTCCATCATGAATTCTGGCTGCCTGCGGCCCAGGCTCTGACCTCGCGCTATCAGCTGATCCTTCCCGACCTGCGCGGACATGGCGAATCATCTGCGGGAGAAGGGCCTGCCACGATGGAGAAGCAGGCCGCCGATGTGGCCAGGATTCTTGATCACGCGGAACTGGGGCGGGTGCCGCTGGCGGGAGTTTCAATTGGCGGCTATGTGCTGTTTGAGTTCTGGCGGCGTTATCGCGGGCGAGTAGCAGCGGTGGTGCTGTGCAACACCAAGGCGCCACCCGACTCTCCGGAAGCGAAGGCGGGAAGATGGCAGGCTGCCGCCGATGTGCTGAAGCGGGGCACCGAGCCCTTCTTCGAGAGCATGGTTCCAAAATTGATGGGGCAGACTACGCGCCAGAGTCGTCCCGACCTGGTGGATGGCGCCATGCGGATGATGCGAAAGATGTCCGCTGGAAATGTTGCTCAGGTGCAGCGCGGCATGGCGGAACGGCCGGATTCGGTGCCCGACCTGAAAACGATCAACGTCCCAACCTTGATTGTGACCGGGGATGAAGACATTGTCACCGGGCCTGCGGAGGCGGAGTTGATGCGGCAAAACATTGCCGGCAGCGAACTGAAGATCATCCCTCATGCGGGCCACTACTCGCCCTGGGAGCAGCCTGCGGAAGTTGGGAAACTGCTGCGCCGATTCTTTGATGACATGTAGGCGCGAGCGTCTCGCTCGTGCTGCAGCACCAGGGAGGCCTGCAGGAGCGTGGTGGCTCGGGCCGGCATCGAATCGCGTCAGGCTGCACGACCCCGGTGCGGAGGCCGGCATCGAATTATGTCGGCCCTGCACGAGCGTGGACGCTCGCGCCCACATGCGACTTGGCGGCCTTTGTTACAATTCTCTCGGCATGCCTTCACAGACGATCAATACTCTGCTGGTTCCTGAAAAAACCGTGGCCAACGTCAAGGGCGATGGGCCGACGCTGGACATCGGTGGAGCGGCCAGCCGCGTTTTCCTGCTAACCCTGGACATCACCAACATTATCGAGCAGGAAGCTTTGGACGTGAGCATTTATGGCTCTGCCGATGGAGCGGCCTGGGGGGCAAAGCCGCTGATCGCATTTCCCCAGAAGTTTTATCGCGGCCAGCATCCCCTGCTGCTCGACCTCACCGGGCATGCGGAAGTGAAGTCCATCCGCGCCCACTGGGAGGTCAACCGCTGGGGCCGGGGGACGGAAACCCCGATGTTCGAATTCCACCTCACCATCCGGGAAGTGCCGCCGGAGATTCTGAAGGAAGCCACGGCCGAAGCCAAGGCACTGATTTAAGGTCTACCTGATCGAAACTGGCAGGATAAGCCAGGATTTCTCCGTGTCCTCCGTGGTTCAATCTTCTTAACATTCGCTATATTGGAATCCAGCATGAAAAAAGACTCGATCGTGGTTGTGCGTCCCGCCCGAAGTGTGGCCGGATCACTGCGGCTGCCCGGGGATAAATCGGTTTCGCACCGGTACGCCATGCTGGCCGCCATTGCGGAAGGCGATACGCGGCTGGAGAATTTTTCCACCGGCGCGGATTGTGCCAGCACTCTGGGCTGCGTACACGCCCTGGGCGTTGAGGTGCTGCGCACCGGCAACAGCGTGATCATTCACGGTCGCGGCCGGAAATTACTGGCGCCGAAATCGCCTCTCGATTGCGGCAACTCCGGCTCCACCATGCGCATGTTGAGCGGCATTCTGGCAGGGCAAAATTTCGCGAGCCAGCTTACCGGCGATGAATCGCTTTCCCGCCGTCCCATGGCGCGCATTATCACGCCGCTCGAAATGATGGGAGCGAAAATCACCGCCCAGAACGGCGGCCGGCCGCCTTTGCAGATGCAGGGTGGAAAATTGACGGCCATCCGCCATGAGATGCCGGTGGCCAGCGCCCAGGTGAAGTCATGTCTGCTGTTTGCCGGCCTGTTTGCCAACGGAGAGACGTCAGTCATCGAGCCGGTACGCACTCGCGATCACAGCGAAGTGGCGCTACGCGCATTTGGGGCGGAAATCATGCAGGCGAGCCTTGAAACGCGGATTGTGGGCGGGCAAAAATTACGGGCGATTGAAGCGGTGATTCCGGGCGATATCTCAAGCGCAGCCTTCTTCCTTTGTGCCGCGGGATTGTTTCCGGGCGCGGAACTGACCATCGAGGACTTGCTGATGAATCCCACCCGGGCGCGCCTGCTGGATATCCTGATCCTGATGGGTGTGGGAATTTCCGTGACCCAACTGGAAGAGCAGCACGGGGAATTGCGCGGCACGGTGAAGGTGGAAGGACGCGAACTGAAAGGGATCCCCATCGCCGGAGCCGACACCGCCGCGCTGATTGACGAAATTCCGGTACTGGCTGCGATCGCGCCCTACACTGAAGGCGGCATGGAGATTCGCGATGCCCGCGAGTTGCGGGTGAAGGAGTCCGATCGCATTGCAGCCATCGCTGCCAACCTGCGCGCCATGGGAGCGCAGGTGGAAGAAGGGGAAGATGGTTTGAAAATTCCGGGCAAGCAGAAGCTGCACGGAGCAGAGGTTGATTCTCTGGGCGATCACCGTATCGCCATGGCTTTCGCCGTGGCCGCCTTGCGTGCGGAAGGGGAGACACAGATACGAGGCGCCGAAGCGGCGGTCATTTCGTATCCCGGCTTCTTTGACGCACTGGAGGGCGTGGCGCGGCGCTGAACAGCAACCTGCGTTTCCCCATCCTTTCACTCTTAAAGTTATTCTTCGCGGAGCAGGTTTGCCGGATCGATGTGCAGGGCCCGCCTCACCGGGCCGGCGACCGAAAGTAAGCCGGTGAGCAACAGAGTCGATGCCACCGCAGCAAGAACAAATGGATCCTGTGCCGACGCCTGGTAAACGATCGCCGAAAGCACCCGGCTGGCGGCCACCCCGAGCAGCATCCCCACCACAGATCCGCTGACCATCAAGACCAGCATGCGGCCAAGCGCGGCCGAGAGAACCTGCTTGCCTTGGGCACCGAGTGCGACCCGAAGGCTCAGTTCGCGCAACCGCTTGGTGACGGTGTATGAGGCCAGGCCGAAGGTCCCGGTGATCGAGAGCAGCAATCCAAAAGCGCCAAAGATGCCAAGCGCAACGGTCGCCACCTGGGAGACAAAGAACGTCAGTCCCAGCTGGTTCCTCCAGGGGCTCGACTCCCGGATAGGGACAGTGGGGTCAAGATCATCCACGACTTTGCGGACGGTGCCGGCCAGAGCGTTCGTGGCCTCTTCTGAGGAATCGGGCCGCAGTCGCACGACCAGCGATGTTTTTGTGGTGGGCCGCTGCGAGATCGGAAAGAACACTGCCGCTTTCTGGCTTTCACTGAGGAAGAGGTATTTTCCATCAGCCACGAGCCCCACGATCTGGATCTGCACGCCGGATGAGTTTTTGAAATAGCGGCCGACAACGTCTTCGGAGTGGAAGAGGCGCTGGGCGAACTCCCGGTTCACAAGCGCGACCGCCGGGGTCTTCGTGGTGTCGGCGAAACTTACATCGCGTCCCGAGAGCAGTGGGGTTTCAGCGGCGGTGAAGTAACCCGGCGAGACGTTGTAGCCGTAGGCGCCGAAGGCCCGGTTTGAGGGTCTGAAATCCGTAGTCTGTTGCGCGAAGACATCGGAAACGACGGTGTCCTGGGAGAGCGGCGTGGATTGCGCGTACCCGGCTGCCTCCACTCCCGGAAGGTGGGAGACTCTTTCCAGCAACTGGCGTTGGAAGTGGTCAGCAGCGTCGCCCGAATAGCCGGCCTGACTCAGCTCGAACTTCGCCACGACCGCATGCCTGGGATTGATACCCATGTTCATGGTCATGGCTCTACCCAAGCCCCGCAGCGAGACAAAGGCCGCGGTAACGGTGATGCAGCAGAGAGCGATCTGTGCGGCCAGGAGAACATCGCGAAGCGCCCAGCGGCGTCCTGCGGTAGACTGGCTACCGCCGCTTTTGATCGCGCTATTGGGGTCGGTCCTGAATATCTGCCACAGCGGCATCATGCCGAATCCCACGCCGGCAAGTACCGAAATGAGGAATGCCATCACGATCAGGGATGGCTGCGGCATGATGTGGAACTTGAAAGGATATTCAGTCGGTGGATGCCAGTTGGCCAGGCCGGTGAGTGCAATCCAGGCCAGACCACAGGCGCAGATTCCCCCGAGGATCGAAATCGCGAAGGCCTCGACCAGCACCTGGCGGATAACGCGCCAGCGGCTCGAGCCGATGGCCAGGCGGATGGCAATCTCGCGGGTGCGGTCGGCGGTTCGCGCTGCGAACAGGCCGCCCAGGTTGGCGCAGGCTGCGAGCAGCACAATACCTGCGAGGCCCATCACGCCCGCCAGAAAGGCGCGGGTTGGGCCGCTGATAAACTCACCCACCAGGCCAGGACGGGTCAGCTTGAGGGTCAGATTTTCTTCGTCTTTCGGAAACTCGCGGGCGGCGCGGGCAGAGATTGTGTTCAGTTCGGCCTGCACCTGGGACATGGTGACGCCGTCCTTAAGGCGGACGATGGACCAGATATTTTGATCTTGCCGCGACTCCAGCCAGCTGCGGCCATTCAGCGAACTCTGATTCGCCATGGGAACGAAAATGTCAGGCTGCAAAAACTTTTCCGTCCCGTAGAACCCTTCCGGGGTAACGCCGACGATGGTGTAGGGCTGCTTATTCAGGCGGATGGTTTTTCCTACGATGTTGGGATCGGCGCCAAAGTCACTCTTCCAGGCGGGCCAAGAAAGCACGGCCGCCTCTGATGCGCCGGGATGATCGTCGTCCGCGCGCTGCAGCAGGCGCCCGAGGAACGGCTTGAGGGCAACGGCCTCGAAGTATTGTCCGCTCACTTCAAATCCCCAGACGGGCCGGGTGGCGCCGTTGGCCTCCAGGCCAAAACTATCGACGGTAAAGGCACCAACCGCAGAGAACACCGTATTTCCATCGCGCACGTCGCGCACTTCCGGATAGGAAAAAATCGGATAGGACTCATTGGTGTGGGCGAGCGTCATCACCTGTTCCGGGTGAGGCACATCAATGGGCCGCAGGATCAATGCCTGGATGACCCCGAACACGATAACGTTGGCGGCGATGCCGAGTGCCAGGGTGAAGATTGCGGTGAGAGCAAAGCCAGGGGAGCGCCGCATCTGGCGCAGGGCGAAGCGAAGGTCATGCAGCAGGGTGGTCATAATCGGCTTCCCGGACGGCGATGTCGCTACCTGGATAAGAAAGGCAATTCGAGAGCCAAAAACCTCGTAGGCGCAACTTTATGATAGCGAAGCGGCTTGCGGGGTTTACGGTGACGTGGGCCCGGAATCAAGGTGTCCGGTTTCGGTGGACGGTGTCCGTGAATGAACAGAGGCGCTGGCGGCGACAGCGGCCTCTCGCCGCCACGGCCCACGCCTCGAGATCAACGTTGACCGGCCCTAGTTTGCGTGTTCCTGCTTGCCGTGAAACTTGATCAGGCCGTTGGTGTCGTTGACACTGGCAACGTCCTGGTTGGTATATACCCTCTTCGCCTTCAGTCGAGCGGCCCTACCCACAAGCTGCGCGGCGCCATAGCTGCTCTGAAACATGGCGGCCCCGAGTTCAATTCCGTTACCGGAGACTCCAGTCGTGATGGCCGCAGCGGAGCCTGATGGTTCCTCCTCCGAGGTATTGAAGCCCACTCCCGGCGCATACCAAAGCGGCTGGTTGACGTACACGGGTAGGCCTGTGGCGCTCAGCGAGCCGGTGCTGGCTCCGACGGTGAGAACTGGAGTGTCCAAACTCAAGGTCGGCGTGGCCAATGCCTCAGGGGGAGCCGAAGGAGTGGTCAAGCGCGGGGCGAAGGGCTGAGCATAGGTTCCGGGAAAGGCCTGATCGCTTTGAGCCGCAGCGAAGCCGCAGCAACAAATGATCACCAGGAGACTGATTAGCTGGCGCATCGGGTGTTCCTCCATTTCGAACTTTACCTCAGATTCCGGACGGGGCGGGCAAGATGCCCGCCTGACAGCCGGCGTGACGCCGGCGCTACCTAGCTTCCTACATATCTGGCGTACAGGCTGCGGGCTACAGCCGTGTCGGTTGTGCCTTTGATGATGGCCCGGCCGTCCGGGAACAGGGTCATCTCGTAGGGCTTGGGCCAGAACTTCAGAACAAAATCGTTGTGCCGGACCGGGCCGTGCGGCTGCAATCGGGTGCTGACTTCCACGAAATCAACCGGCCGATGGCGTTCGTGGATCTGCACCGAGTTTCGTCCGCATAGAGTGATGTGGGGCCGGCCCTCGCCGGCGAGATGAACAAAATCGCGCTCGCCGCAGGCGCGGCATCCTGGCCGCGGGCTTGCAGCATTGACCTCAGCCCGTTGGTTGCTCCACACATCGAAGGAGAGCAAAGTGCGCCGGACTTGCGGCTCGGCGCCTACCAGCAGCTTGATGGCTTCGGTGGCGGCGATGGAAGCAGCCAGGCTGACGGCGGAGTTGAGGATTCCGGCTGTCTCGCAGGTCTCGAAAGCTCCGCGCGGCGCATCAGGGAACAGACACGCCAGACAGGAGGTTTTCCCCGGCAGCACATTCATCGTGATGCCATAGCTGCCCACGGCAGCGGTATAAATCCAGGGGAGGGAAGTCTTCACCGCGAAGTCATTGATGAGGTAGCGAGTCTCGAAGTTGTCGGTGCCGTCGAGCACCAACTGCATCCCCTCAAGCAGGGCTTGAATGTTGGAGGGAACGAGATCGCTGACCTGGGGCTCAATCACAATCTGGGAGTTGAAGGCAGAAATTTTGCTAGCTGCCGCGATCGCCTTGGGCAGCGATTGAGCCGCGTCGGCTTCATCGAACAGGGACTGGCGTTGCAGATTGCTGGGCTCGACGTAGTCGCGATCGATGATGCGCAGGGTCCCGACGCCAGCGCGGGCCAGCAGGGACGCCAGGGCGCAACCGGTGGCACCGCATCCGACCAGGGCCACGCGTGCAGCGGCCAGCCGGTCTTGCCCCTCCCGGCCGATTCCGGGGAAAAGCACCTGCCGCGAGTATCTTTCCTCCAGTTCCAAAGAGGTCACCAGTTCCCAGGCTCCAAACCTTTATTATAGGTGCCGCGCGGTATCCCGGGCCAAATGCAACACTGTCTGACAGCCATTCATCGAACCAACATCGCCTGCACTTGCGAGGAGCCGGATTGCGTCTAGAGGGAGTGATAGGGAGGAGCCTGACAGGGCTGGCGCTGGCGGTCTCCCTCTGCCTGAGCGCGGCGGCACAATCACCTCCGGCGACCGGACCCTCCGCAGCGCCACCGGCGCAGGCATTACCCGCCCAGGAACCCGCTTCGCCCGTGCCCGTGGTTGGAGGTATGGCTTCGTACGAGGGTCTTATCGTTCAAAGAATTGACTTTGCCGATCTGCCCTCAGGCAATACTGCCGGGCTGCTGGAGCTGATTCCGCAACAGGCCGGTGCCCCTGTGGAGCGTGAGAAGGTGCGGCAAAGCATTCAGGCCCTGCATGCCACCGGACGTTTTGCCGATATTCAAGCCGAAGCGCAGCGGACACCCGACGGCCAAGTCGCGTTGACGTTTCGCGTGCGGCCTAACTTTTTTGTGGGCCAGCTCTTTGTGGAAGGTGCTCCTAATCCTCCGGCTGCCAATCAGATCGTGAATGCATCCAAGCTTCAGTTGGGAGAATTGTTCACCCGGGAAAAGCTGGAGCGCGGACTGGACGGCATCAAACAATTGATGGAGCAGAACGGATACTACCGCTCGTCGGTCACGGACGAGGAGCAGCCGCAAGTCGAGACCCAGCAGATGAATGTCCTGTTCAGGCTCGCCCCCGGGGACCACGCCCGTGTCGGCCGCATCACGGTGAACGGTCCGGCAGGATTTTCCGTGGGGCAGATTCAGGACATTGCCAAGATGCACACCGGGGACTATGTAACCGTGCAACGCGTCAGCCGCGCCCTGGACCGGCTGCGCAAGAAATATCAAAAGCAGAATCGCCTCCTGTCTCAGGTGGCGATCGCAGGCCGAGTCTACCTTCCGGCAAGCAATACAGTGGACTATACCTTTGATATCGACCCGGGACCGAAGGTTGAAATCGTAGTCGAAGGTCTCAAGATCAGCCGCTCCCAACTCAAGAAGAACGTCCCGGTGTACGAGGAGAACGCGCTCGACGATGACTTGCTGAACGAAGGCCGGCGCAACCTGCTCAACTACGTGCAAGGGCTGGGCTACTTCGATGCCAAAGTGACGGTAAAAAAGAACCCGGTCTCGACGAGCGAAATGCGGGTGACCTACAACATCGACGCGGGCGAACGGCACAAACTGGTGAAACTGGTGATCGCGGGTAACCGGACCTTCAGCGAGGACCAGATCCGGGCCCGCATGCAAATCCAGCCCGCCGGGCGCTTTCTGGCTCATGGCCGTTACAGCCAGTCGCTCCTGAGCACGGATGTTCGCAATGTCATCGCCAATCCTTATCGCGCCAACGGTTTTCTGGACGCCAAGATTATCCCCAAGGTGGAAGACAATTCTGAGGGCCGGGAGAACGATCTGGCGATCACGCTGCAGATCGATGAAGGCCCCCAGACCAAAGTTGGGACCTTAAAGATCGTGGGCGACGAAAGCGCCGTGGCCAATCCATTCCCCGATCTCAACATTTCGCCTGGGCAGGGGTTTGCATATTCGAAGATCAATGAGGACCGCGAAATTATCCTGAATTACTATTTCAACAACGGGTTTCCCAACGCCACATTCGAGGCCTCGGCCAGGCGTTCCCCCACCGACCCTCAGATCCGGGATGTCACTTACACCGTTCACCCCGGGGAACAGGTCATCGTGGACCATGTGTTCACGGCGGGACTGGTCCACACCCGCCCTTTTGTGGTGCAGCGCGAAATCCAGGTCAAGCCGGGCGATCCACTCAGCCAGATCGACATGCTGAATACGCAGAAGCGCCTTTACGACCTGGGCATCTTCAGCCAGGTAGACACAGCGGTGCAGAACCCGGAGAGCAGCGAGCGGAAGAAGAATGTTCTGGTGAATGTTCAGGAAGCCAGGCGCTACACATTTAATTACGGCCTGGGACTGGAATTCCAGACCGGACAGCCGAGTTCGAATAGTACCCAGCCGCTAGGCGAGACGGGCGTCAGCCCCCGGGTCTCGTTTGGTATGACCCGGCTCAACTTTCGTGGCCTGAACCATACCGTGAACCTGAAGGCCAATGTCGGCGGCCTGCAGCAGCGCGGACTGATCAGCTACGACGCTCCTCGCCTGTTCAACAATCCCAACTGGCGGCTCACATTTACGGCTTTTTACGACAACACGGTGGACGTCACCACGTTTACCTCGCAGCGCCTGGAGGGATCGGTGCAGGCCGAACAGATTGTCAACAAGGCCAGCATCATGACCTATCGTCTTACCTACCGGCAGGTGCGTGCGAACAACGTCCAGGTCAGTTCGGACCAGATTCCCTTGCTCTCTCTGCCCACTCGGGTCGCCATTCCCAACTTCACCTATATTCGCAACAAGCGCGACAACGATCTGGAAACCACAAAGGGGAACTACACCACAGTCGACGGCGGCGTGGCCGACAGCCATTTTGGTTCGGAGACTGATTTCGGCCGCATGCTGATCCAGAATTCCACCTACTACTCCATTGGGAGAAAGAGGAACTCGGACCAGAAATTTGTTCTCGCTCGCTCCACCCGCATTGGAATTGAAATTCCCTATGGAAATACGGTCATGCCCCAGCTCGTGCCCAAGCCTGGAGGCGATTGCCCATCCCCTCAGGTTTGCTTGCCCCTGGCCGAGCGTTTTTTCGCGGGAGGCGGAAACTCGCACCGCGGATTTGGGCTGAATCAGGCCGGGCCCCGCGATCCCAATACCGGATTTCCGCTGGGGGGCACAGCCCTGTTTGTGAATAACATTGAGCTGCGCATGCCTCCCCCGACTCTACCCTTCTTTCAGGACAACATCAGCTTCGCGATTTTCCACGACGCCGGAAACGTTTTTACCAACGCACATGACCTCTTCCACAACCTGCTGCGCTGGAGTCAAAAAGATCCGGAACTATGCATGAACCTGACTACCGCAAACAGGTGCGACTACAGCTATATTTCGCACGCCATCGGGGTGGGAGTGCGATACAAGACCCCGGTGGGGCCGGTGCGATTCGATTTCGGATACAATCTGAACCCGCCAGCGTTCCCGCGTTGCAATATCGTGCTTGCGCAAGGTGAGTCCTGCCCGGCGACTGAATTTGCTCCGCAGCATGTGGGCCATTTCAACGTCTATTTCAGCATTGGACAGACTTTCTGATGGTTAGAAGGATTTCCATTCTCGCCTGCATCGGAGCGTTGCTCACGCTCGCTTGCTGGACCGGCGCGGCCGAAGTGATCGACCGCATTGTGGCCACGGTGAACGGCCACATCATCCTGCTGAGCGATTGGGAAGATTCGCTGCGCTACGAGGCCTTCAGCGCCGGACGTCCCCTGGACAGCATCACCACCGAAGACCGCAAGGCTGCGCTTGATCGCCTGATTGATCAGGAGTTGCTGCGGGAACAACAGCCGGCTGGCGACGCACCCCATGCCTCACCGGAAGATGTGGCACAGCGCGTGGCTGAGATTCGCAAACAGTACGCCGAGGCCGAAACCGAGTTGGGCTGGAAGGCTCTGCTCGATAAATACCGGCTCAGCGAAGAGAGCCTCAAGAGCCACGTGGGGGTGGAACTCGACCTGATGCGCCTGGTGGATGCCCGCCTGCGCCCATCGGTCACAGTAGATTCGAAAAGCATCGAGAGCTATTACAACCAGGAGCTCCTGCCACAACTCCGCCAATCTGGTGGACAAAGTGTTCCTCTGGCGGAAGTCACGGGGAAAATCAAGGAACTTCTCACCCAGAAGAAAATCAGCCAATTGCTGACCGCCTGGCTGCACAACCTGCGGGCGGGAAGCGAAATCCGGGCGGAGGCGCTTACGCCCGCCTCCCGAGGCAGCAGCCGATGAGTGAAAACGGCGAAAAGCCGGGACGGAGCAGGATATGGAAGTATCTGCTCTGGCTCATGCTGGCGGGTGCGCTGGCGCTGCTGGGCGTGGGCTGGTACAGCACTACGGAGTCCTTCCGGGCTCTCGTTCGCCAGCGTTTGATCGCTACCCTGGAGCGAAGTACAGGCGGCCGGGTCGAGCTCGGTAGTGTCCACGTGGTTCCCTTCCACTTCCAGGTGGAAGTCCGCGAAGTGACCATCCACGGACGGGAAGGGCCCCGGGAAATCCCCTTCGCCCATGTCAACAGCCTGATGGCGCAGGTCAAGATATGGTCCCTCCTGCGCAGTGGACTGGGGCTCAACTACGTGGTGCTCGATCATCCCGTTGTCCACATCATTCTTTATTCCGATGGCACCACCAACCAGCCGGAGCCGAAGGTGAAGGCTACGTCGTCCAAGCAGACCGTGGAGCAGCTTTTTGCGCTGTCCATCAGCCGTTTCGAAGTGCGCCGCGGCGAATTGATCTGGGGGGACCAGAGAATGCCGCTGGATTTTGCCCTGCGCGACGTGTCGGCTGACATGAGTTATTCCCTGTTTCGCGGCGTCTATGAAGGCAACATCCTGCTAGGCAAGGCGGACAGCGAGTTCGGCGGATATCGCCCCTTTGCCTGGACCGCGGAGGCCCACTTCACGCTGGGGCGGAGCCACGTGCAATTACGATCGCTGAAGGCAACCTCGGGGCGCTCGCGCCTCGAGGCCTCGGGACAACTGGAGAATTTCAGGCAGCCCAAAATCGTCGCGGGCTACGACGTCAGCCTGGATCTGGCGGAGGCAGCCGCGATCATCCGGCATCCCGAGGTGCGGCGCGGCGCCCTGCAGCTGACGGGGCACGGCGCCTGGTCGGCGGATGATTTTTCAGCAACCGGCAAAGCCCTGTTGTCGAACCTCGATTGGCGGGATGCTCCGATAGGTGTGCACAACGCGAGCTTGAGCGCGCAATATGCAGTGACTCCGAGCCGGCTCTTGCTCTCGCAGATGCAGGGACACGTGCTCGGTGGAAGCGTTACGGGTGACGCCGATGTGGCGCAATGGCTCAGCCCACAATCCGCGAGCCTCAACGCCAAAGAAAAGCCGGCGAACCGGCAGACCGGCAGCGCGCGGCTTCGGTTTAAGGATTTGTCGGCGGCGGAGATTGCGGCAGCGGTGGCCACGGCCTCACGTCCCTTTCAACGGATCAAGCCTGCCGGACTGGTCAGCGGAAAGATAGACGCCAGCTGGAAGGGCAGCATCGGCAACACAGAAGCTCAGTTCGTGGCCGATGTGGTGCCGCCTGCGCCGTCAACCAAAGCGCAATTTCCGCTGACCGGGCATGCTGAAGGTCTCTACCGTTTTGGTCCTGGAGAATTGGATCTTGCGGAATTGAATGCATCCACCCGGGCCACCCAGGTGCATGCTTCCGGTATTCTTTCGTCCGCCGCAGCGCTCAGACTTGTGGTTACGACCACCGATCTCGGCGAATGGCAGCCGGTTTTCAGCGCGGCGGGTTATGCCGGGCAGATTCCGGTAACCCTGAAAGGGCACGCCTCGTTCAACGGCACCGCCACGGGAAAGCTTACCCAGATCGCCATCGCCGGCAAAGTGCAGTCGCAGGACTTCGAGACCACAATTCCGGCCACTACTTACACTCCCGAAAGAACGATCAACTGGAATGCCCTGCAGGCAGATGTTCAACTGTCCCCCTCAGTGTTCGCAGTGCGCAACGGCACGCTGAGCCGCGATCCCGATTCGCTGAAGTTCGACTTTCATGCCCAACTTGCGGACAGGCAGTTCACCGATAGCAGTCCCTTCCAGGCCCACTTGGATACGCAGAACGCCGATTTGGCTGGCATTCTTGCACTGGCAGGGTACGCCTATCCGGTCACCGGGACCGTCGATCTTCACATGCAACTGTCGGGAACGCGCTCCGTACCGCAAGGGCAAGGCAGCCTGCAGCTGCGCAACGGCAGTATTTACGGCGAACCGGTCGAGCGCTTGACCTCCAGCCTTAATTTCAATGGAGAGGAAGTCGAGCTCAAGAGTATTCAGTTGTCGCATTACGAGGCCAATGTCACTGGTGACGCCAGTTACAATCTGACGAGTCACGCCTATCACTTCAATCTGACCGGAAACAATTTTGACCTGGGGCGTGTCACCACGCTGCAGAGCGCCCGTATCGCTGTGGCTGGCCGCGCCGACTTCACCGCCGATGGTTCCGGCACGCTGGAAGCACCCAGGCTCGACGCGGCCATTCATCTCCATGATCTGACTTTCGACCAGGAGCGCGCCGGCGACTTCACCATTAATGCCGTATCGCAGGGGCCGGAACTGCGCATCACGGGAGAATCCCGGTTCGAACGCGCGGACCTCAAGGTTGACGGCAACGTTCATCTGCGCGGGGACTGGCCCGCGGATGTGTACTTCCGTTTCCACCAGCTTGAGCTGGATGCGGTCTTCCGGACCTACCTGCGCGGTGCGGTGAATGGACATTCGCGGGCAGACGGGGAAGTGCACATGGTGGGCCCGTTGCGGCGACCCCGCGAACTGCAATTCACCGCCAATGTTGACAACCTGGACGCCGACGTCGAAGACGTAAAGATCAAGAACCAGGGCCCGATCCGTTTTTCGGTATCCGAGCAGACGCTGCAGATTGACCAGTTCCATCTTGTGGGAGAGGACACCGACATTTCGGCCAGCGGCAAGGCGCACCTGACCGGAGACCGGGAGCTTGATTTGCGGGCCCAGGGCCGCGTCAACCTAAAGCTGATCGAGAGTTTCAATCCCGATTTCACCTCCTCCGGCGTGGTCTCGGTGGACCTGTCGGTTGGAGGCACCGTCGCCAAGCCTCTTACCCAAGGACAGTTGAGGGTGGACCACGGCGCTATCGCCTATATCGACCTGCCCAGTGCTTTGAGCGATATCAACGGCTCGCTGATTTTCAATCAGGACCGGCTGCAGGTTCAAAGCCTCACGGCTCACACCGGCGGCGGCCTGGTGACGTTTGGAGGTTACGCTACCGCCTACAACGGCAAGCTGAATTTCGACCTGACCGTGCACGGAGAGGATGTGCGCCTGCGCTATCCCCCGGGCGTCAGCGCCACCGCCAATGCCGATTTACATTTTGTGGGAACTTCTTCCGCCTCGACATTGAACGGCGAAATCATCGTCACGAAGCTGGCTATGACTCCAGGCTTCGACTTTGGGGCGTATCTGGAGCGTTCCCAGGCTTCTGCGTTGCCGCCGACCAACCGGCTACTGAACCGGATTCGCCTGGACGTTCATATCGCCACCACTCCCGAATTGCAGATGCAGACCGCCAGCCTGCGGCTTTCCGGTGACGCGGATTTGCATCTCCGGGGGACAGCGGGCAAGCCTGTCATATTGGGGCGGGCCGACATTATCGAAGGCGAGGTGCAATTTAACGGGACCAAATACCGGCTCGAACGGGGCGACATCACCTTCATCAACCCGGTGACCACGACCGCCGTGCTGGATCTGCAGGCTTCCACCCGGGTGCGCGACTATGACATCACGCTGAACCTGAACGGCCAGATCGACCGGCCCAACGTTACATACCGCTCGGAGCCGCCGCTGCCCACTTCCGACATCATCGGGCTGCTGGCGTTCGGGCAGACTTCGGAGGAATCGGCGCAGCTGAACCAGTCCCAGTCCGCCTTCAACTCGGAGACCTCCAGCGCCATCCTGAGCGCGGCCCTGAACGCGACGGTCAGCAACCGGGTGCAGAAACTGTTTGGCGTCAGCCGCATCAAGATCGATCCCCAGGGCCTGAACACGGAAACCTCGTCCACGCAGACGGGCCCGGCGGTCACGATTGAGCAACAGGTGAAGAACAACCTCACCCTTACTTACACCACTAACGTCGCCCAGGCTTCGCAGCAGATTATCCAGGCGGAGTACAACATCACTCGCAATGTTTCCATTGTGGGAGTGCGAGACCAGAACGGCGTGGTCAGCATCGATGTGCGGGTACGGCAGCGCAAGAAATAACCACACAGTCCACACCACAACAGCATTGCCGGCCGGAGGAGTATTCTGGAGCGGCCTTGGCTGCCGAGCTCCAGTCCGATCGCTTCACGTCCGAACGCCAGCACATGGTGGAGACGCAGGTGCGGGCACGCGGCATCCGCGACCAGCGCTTGCTCGGTGCGATGGAGACTGTCCCGCGCCATGAGTTCGTGGAGCCGCGCTACCGGGACCAGGCGTACGAAGATCATCCCCTTCCCATCGCCGCGGGCCAGACGATTTCACAACCCTATATCGTGGCGCTCATGCTGGATCTTCTCCAGCTGGACCCCGCTGCGAAGGTGCTGGAGATCGGAACCGGCTCCGGCTATCAGACCGCGGTGCTCACTCAGTTGGCGAAACACGTTTACTCGGTGGAGCGCCATCCCGAGCTGGCGCGGCAGGCGGCGGACACCCTGTCCCGCCTCGGTTTGACCAACGTCACTGTCGTGACCGGCGATGGAAGCCGCGGCTTGCCGGAACACGCACCGTTTGACGCTATCATCGTCTCGGCCGCGGCTGCACAAGTTCCACCCGCGCTGTTTGAGCAGTTGCGCGAAGGCGGGCGCATGATCATTCCGGTCGGTCCGCCGGAAGCGCAGGAGTTACAACTGGTCCGCAAGCAGGGCGGGAAGGCGCTGACCGTGCTGCGGGAGGGATGCCGGTTTGTGCCTTTGATCAGTGGTGGGAGCTCAGCTTGAGCTGCGCCGACCAAAGTACCACTCAGTATGTGGGTCGAAGACTCTTGTCCGACGATTTTGACTTGATTTTGAAGTTGACCCTGGATTTCTTGTAGCTGCCAAAGCCGGCATACCTAAATCAGGATCCCAAATCCACTTCAAAGGCGTCGGACAGGAGTATCCGACCCACAGGAACAAAACCAACTGCAAGAGCAGCGGACAGGAGTGTCCGCTCCACACTTGTCGTGCTTTACAATCATGGAGTGGCTTTGCTGCGCAATTTGCGGGTTACCCTGGAAATGATCAAGTGGGAGCATTCGGTTTTTGCGCTCCCTTTTGCGTTGTGCGGCGCCATGCTGGCCGCGAACGGGCTGCCCGGGGGACAGCAGTTGCTGTGGATCATTGTGGCCATGGTCGCGGCGCGCTCGGCCGCCATGGCTTTTAACCGGCTGGCTGACGCCTCCATTGACGCTGCCAACCCGCGTACCCAAACCCGGGCCTTGCCGGCCGGGACCCTGACGGCTGCATTTGTTGCGACCTTCGTGGCCTGTTCCTGCGCGGTGTTCGTGCTGGCCGCTTCCCGGCTGACCCATCTGGCGTTCCTGCTCTCTCCCGTCGCACTGGCCGTGGTGTTGCTTTACTCCTTCACCAAACGCTTTACCCGCTGGTCGCACCTGGTCCTGGGTTTGGCGCTGGGCATTGCTCCATCAGCCGCCTGGATCGCAGTGCGGGGATCGTTTGATCCACGTATTCTCCTGCTCACCGCGGCGGTCACGTTCTGGGTGGCCGGGTTCGACGTGCTGTATGCCTGCCAAGATTACGAATTCGACCGGGAGGCGGGGCTGCACTCCATCCCGCGCTATTTCGGGATCGAACGCGCGCTTTGGATTGCGCGCCTGTTCCACGTCTTCATGCTGGTCCTGTTGCTGGGACTGGTGGCGGCTTTCGGGCTGGGCAAGCTGGCGGTGGTGGGAGTGGTCGTGGTGGCGTTGCTTCTCGCCTATGAACACTCGCTGGTTTCGTCCCACAATCTTTCCAAGCTGAATGCGGCCTTTTTCACCATGAATGGAGTGATTTCGGTTGTGTTCCTCGTCTTTATCGCAGCGGACGTGTTGTTGAAGAAGTAAGCGCGACCCAACGGCAAAGCGGACTAGAGCTCTTCGACGCGTGGCGCGCCCACAATCGGCGACCCTCCGGACACCCTGTCATCCGGAAAAGTATTCCCGCCTTAGGAAGCGTTGCCCTCCGGCGCGGTAATAGTCGTCCTGCCAGGTGGCATCTTCTACAAGGTACTGTGGGGTCCAGACCTCGTGGTTCTCGAGGGCGATCTTTACCGACTCGCGGAACGCGTAGTGGGTGTACAGCCGCATGAATTCTCCCAGGTAGATGTCCACTACGCGCTGATCGTTTCGGATGACCAGCATGTTCTCGTTGTTGGTATTGGTGCTGGCTTCGCTGAAATTCGCCGAGCCGGTGACGACTACAGGATCGGCGCCCAGCGGGTCCATCAGCATGTACTTGGTGTGGATCCATTTCACGTTGGCGTCGGCGGTAAGTTTCTGGCGCTCCTTGAGCCAGCGATCGAAGCTGTTGGTCACGATGTTGTTGCCGATGGCGACGACCACGTTAGGCAGGGAACGAATGCGCCGGATGTCCTTCTTGCCTTGTGCCAGGCCGCGGCCGTTTCCCTCTTTCTCCATCAGCGCAAAACGCAAGATGCCGTCCTTCTGCTCATAGACCTGTTGAAAGTCCTTGTGCATGCCGAAGGCAAAGGTCATGAACAGTGGTTTGTGGCCGGTGTTGGCGATATCGGCGTACCACTCCAACGCCTTCAGCCCGGTGTGAGGAGAAAAGATCGGAGTTACGTCCGCATTCCATGGGCTGGGCGGAGCAATATTGTTAGTATCGACCCACGCCCGTTCCGTCTTGCTGTCGGGATTGCCCTTCAATTCCTTCCAATAGTCCAGGTAGAGCCCCGCGATCTTGGGATCCTGCACGAGATGTCCTAAGTTGGAGTGGCCGAAGATGCCGTTTTCGGTGAGGTTGGTGGAGCCGGTCCAGACCGAGACGGGCTTGTTGTTCTTGGTCAAAACGAAAAACTTGTTGTGCATGATCTTCCCCGTGGTGCGGGGCTTGCACAGGCTGGAGATCTTGGCCTTCGTGATGGCGGCCTTGTTCTTCACGCCGGGGCCGGTGGAACCCGGAATTCCGTCGTAGAGGATGTGAACCTCGGCGCCAGTACTGGCGGCGTCCTTGGTTGCCTTCAGAGCATCCGGCCATTGGAATTCGTAGATGGCGCCATAGAGGCCATAACTCGATCCGTTGGCCTGACTGATAAAGGTCTGGAAGGCCTCGAAGAGGCCCCGCGACAGCCAGATGAAGGCCGGGACTCCGACCACATCGGGCGACTTGTTCTGAAAGCGGCGCGCATATTCCTGGGAGGCGATGGCGCCGCGGTTGAAGAAGACAGACTGGTGCGGCCCGAATTCTTTTTCGGTCGTGACTTTGACGCTGCCGCTGTCTCCGTCCCTCAAGTGACTGGGCGTGCCGTAGAGTGGAATGACGGTGTAGGTGTAATCGTGCTCAGGTTTGGCGCTGTAGTCCGCCCACTGAAATGTCTGGAAAGGGTGTTCGTGGCTGGAAACCTGCCCCCCAGGACCCAGGTTGGGATCGGTGGCTTGAAAGGTTTTCGTTCCACTCATCCAGTAACGTTCGTCTTCGGTATGGTCCTCGCGCTGGATGGCAAAGCCCAGGCAGTTTTTGCGTTTGGCATCGGACAAATCAAGTCCCAGCATCACTACGTGGGTGCCGGCAACGGCGTTTACGGTGAGTCCGCTTGCTGCAAACTTCTTCCGCATAAATTCCTCCTTTAATAAGCGGATACCCGGGGGGACCCCGTCCCCGGATGCGGAATGATACTCCTTTTGCCCGCGGCGACTGTCGCTGGTGCGCCGCGCTGCGGTATCATCAGGGTGATGACCAGCGCGCATTCGTTTCAAACTGACGACGCTCGTCTCTGGCCGGTCCATGACAAGGTTGTGGCTGGCGAGCGACTTAGTGCGGATGACGCACTGGCCCTCTACCGCACCGGCGACATTCTGGCGGTAGGCTGGATGGCCAACCACGTCCGCGAACGCATGCATGGCGACAAGACCTATTTCAACGTCAACCGCCATTTGAATCCAACCAACGTTTGCGTGGCGGCTTGCCGGCTATGTGCTTTCGGCCGCAAGAAGGACACTCCCGGCGCCTACACCATGGCGTTGGAAGAAGCATTCGAAACTGCCGCGTCCGGCTACAGCGAGGCGGTTACGGAGTTTCATATCGTCGGCGGCCTGCACCCTGACCTTCCGTTCCAGTATTTTCTCGACCTGATCTCAGGACTCAAGCAGCGCTTTCCGCAAGTGCACCTCAAGGCCTTTACCATGGTCGAGGTGGCATATTTGTCCAAGCGGGCCAAACTCTCGATTCGGGAGACCCTGGAACATTTGAAAGCCGCGGGCGTGGATTCGCTCCCGGGCGGTGGCGCCGAGATTTTTGCCGACCGGGTGCGCCACATTATCTGCGACCACAAGATCGACGGCGATCAGTGGCTGGATACGGCGAAGCTGGCGCATCAGATCGGATTGAAGTCAAATGCCACCATGCTTTACGGCCACGTGGAAAACGACGCAGACCGGGTTGACCACCTGCTCAAACTCCGGGCCCTGCAGGACGAGACTCACGGCTTCCAGACTTTCATTCCGCTGGCTTTCCATCCCGATAACACGCCCCTGCAGCACTTGCCCAAAACCAGCGGCATGCTCGACATCAAGCAGATCGCAGTGAGCCGGCTGGTGCTGGACAATTTCCCCCATGTCAAAGCCTACTGGCAGATGATGACCCCCAAGATTGCGCAGATCGCGCTGCGCTTCGGCGCCGACGACATTGATGGGACAGTGATCGAAGAGAAGATCTACCACGATGCCGGCGCCACCACTCCGCAAGGTATGCGCCGTCAGGACCTGGTTCGCCTGATCCGCGAGGCCGGCAGGGAACCGGTGGAACGCGACACCATGTACCGGCCAGTCACGCGTACAGAGACGTCAGTGACCGTTGCGGTATAGCGGAGGGAGGTTCAACAGGGTTTCTGCAAATCTTCGACGGACATTTCAACATCACGCAGAATGGCTCGAAGAAGGACGGGCCAATTATTTCACTGGAATGTAGCGGGACCACGGTGATCCGTCCATCTTGATGTCTCAGAACGACATGGCTGCCGCGAGTGCGAACCACCCGAAGGCCTGCATGCTCAAGGATTCGTACAATTTCCTTGCCCTTGAGCCGGGGAACGCGGGTCATAGAGAAATTTGTTGGATACCAACCAGCTCGAGTGAACCGAATCGGTCGTCGTCGCTACTCAGGCAAACCCAATGGCCTCCCGTACGCGCTTCACAAGCGGATTCAAGGTTTTTGCCTGGGTGTGGCAGCCCCTTAAAGTCGGCACGGTCGCAACATAAAAGCCTTCCTCGTCACGCTCGATGACGAGGGTGAACTCTCTGCCCCGTTTCATCATTTTTTTCCATCTGCTAATCCTAACACTCAGCCCTCCGACGCGGAATGGCCCTTAGGTTCCAATCTCGATCAGTTTATGTCAGACAAATCACCGTAACGGATACGACTTTTCGTCCTTCCCCTTTCCCGCGGGGTGTAGAATCGAATTGTAAGGACGATAGAGCTTCACGGGATCCGCTACCCGTGTTCTGAGGCTTGGCATGAATGTCCACATCAGCTATAAGCTGCGTAAAACCCCTGATCTCGAAAAAGAAATCAATCACCTGGTGGAGAAGTTGCGCAAGCGGCTACAGGTTTTTCGACCTGAACTGCTGCACCTGAAGGGCGTTCTGGAGCAGAGTTCTCCACGCAAGGGCATATCTGTGTCGCTAAACCTGCGACTGCCTTCGGGCCAGTTGGCAGCGCAGCGCTCGGCGCAGACGGCGGTGGCGGCGATCAAGAGTGGGTTCGCCGATTTACTGCAACAGATCACTCGCCACAAAGACCTGCTGCGGAGTTCGCACAAGTGGACGAGGCGCCGCTCGGTAGGGTCCCGTCCGGAAGCGCAGGTGCCCTTCGAGCAGACCCTGGCATCGGTTCGTCCATCGACCGTGTCCGCCGAGGACATACGTTGCTACGTGAATGCGAACCTCTCCCGTCTGGAGCTTTTCGTCGAGCGCGAGCTGTATTTTCGCGAGGCCGCTGAGCAGATCGTGCCTGATTCCATCACTAAGGATGAAGTGATTGACGAGGTCATCGCCGGCGCCCTGGGCGATGGCGGAGATAAGCCCGAGAAGCTGGCGCTGGAGCCGTGGTTGTACCGGTTGGCGATCCATGCCATCGGGGACTTGCAGGCCCGAAGCTGCGACAACGTGGTTTCGGTCCACCTGGAAGATTCGGCACGCATGCCTAACGTGCGGGCCAGCGACGAACCCGAACTCCAGTTCCATCAGCCGGATGAAACCCTGACCGGGGAGAGCGTGATCGCAGACCGCCGCACCTCCACGCCGGAAGACATTGCCTCGTCAGACGAAATGAACCGGCTGGTGGAATTTGCGCTGGCCGCGGCCCGGCCGCGAGACCGCGAGGCGTTCATTCTGCACACCGTGGAAGGCTTTTCTGTGGCAGAGATCTCTGCCATCACCGATCGCAAGCCCGAGTCGATCCATGCCTCGATCATCGCCGCCCGAGAACACCTGCGGCGCTCGCCACCGATCGTAAGTCGATTCAAGAAAAGAACGCTCCAGAGCACGGGCACCAACTGATTTCTGCGGCAGTGATTTTTCTGCCGCACTAAGGGAGAGAGTGAAATGATCACCCGCGAAGAGATCCGTGAGCTGGTTGAATTTCAGGGCAGTGGAGGGGATTGCGCGATCAGCTTTTATTTTCAGCCGGCCCGGCCCAGCGACAAGTCCCACCGCGAGCAGGCCATCCTGGCCAAAGACCTGGTGCGCCAGGCCCTGCGCGAGGCGGAAAAGAATAGCCGCAATGGCTGTGCCCGGAGCGATCTGCAACGCATCCTCGACCTGACCGCGGACTGGCAGGGTAATCACCCCCGGGCCAAAGCGGTATTTGCTTGTGGCGGCCGGCAGATCTGGCGCGAATTCGATCTGCCGCCGCAGCTGGGGAGGACCCAACTGTTCGTCAATCGTCGCTTCCACCTTAACGAGCTGGCCGTGGTCCTCGGGCGGCAGCCGCGCCTGAGGGTGGTTCTTGTGGACCGTCACCGGGCCCGAATTTTCGATTTGCATCTCGACGAAGTCAAGGAGCAGGAGGCCCTCTTTCATACTCTGCCCCGGCGCGGTCGAGGCGACGGCTTCTTGGGCTACGATGCCGGCCACGCCGAACGCAGCGTGAACGACGAGGTCCTGCACCATTTCAAAAACGTGGCCGAAGTCCTGAAGCAGGGCCTGGAGAAAGGCGCCTTCGACCGCCTGGTCGTCGGATGCCCGGACATCCATTGGCACGACTTTGAGGGCCACCTTCACCCTTACGTCAAGCAGCGCTTGCTGGGCCGATTCGCCGCCGATGTAGGTAACGTTACCGAAGAGCAAGTGCGTGAACAAGGGGAGCGTCTGTTGAAAGAGTCGCTCACTCAACAGCGCCAGGAGCTGGTGCGTGAAGTGTTGGGTCAGGCCAGGAGCAACGGGCGCGGTGTGACCGGCCTGCGCCGGGTTTTGCGGTCGCTCGAAATGGGCGAAGTGCAGACCCTACTGATGGCCGAAAATTACTCCGCGCACGCGGTCGAGTGCCCCAACTGCGGCCATCTTGACGCGCACATGGTGCGCTATTGTCCGGTGTGTGGACGGGGCACGCAGAAGTTGGAGGATGTTTGCGAAGCCCTCGTCCCGGCGGCCATCCGTCGCGACGTTGAGCTGGTGTATGTAAAGGATGAGCCCGAGTTCGAAAATGTGGGCGGCATCGCCGCGCTGCTACGCTTCCGCAGCGGCCAGAAAAAGGGCGGGATGGCCCTGGCCTCATAAGAAATTCTATTGGCCACGGATTTCACGGGATTTTCACGGATCAGATCAGACAACAAAATTCGCTAGAATCCGTGAAAATCCGCGCAAATCCCTAGCCAGGGTTCACTCCGCACGGACGTGTTATCCTTTCCGTTTTCCTACAACTTCCCTTACATCATGGAGGACCGCAATGACCTTTTCGCGCCGGGATTTTCTCTCTACTGCCGTAGTGGGAGCTGTGTCGTTGGGGTTGGAGGCAGAAGAGCGGAAGAAACCGGGCGCGGACCAGGCTGAAGCCGCCGCTGTGGCCTCCAAGCGGCCGATTATCATCAGCGCGGCCAACGGGTTCAACTATCTGGACGACGCCTTCGTGTTTCTCAAAGGCGGCGGCGATACGCTTGAGGCCGCGCTTAGGGTGGTTAAGGGCCCGGAAGACGATCCCAACGAGGACAGTGTCGGACTGGGCGGGCTGCCTAACGAAGAGGGCGTTGTGGAACTCGACTCCTGCTGCATGCATGGCCCCACGCGACGGGCGGGGTCGGTGGGTGGCGTGCGCAATATCAAGAACGTTTCGCAGGTGGCCCGGGCGGTGATGGAGCACACCGGGCATGTCATGCTGGCAGGGGAAGGCGCCGAACGCTTTGCCGTGGCCCAGGGTTTTCCCCGCGAGAACCTGCTGACTGAACACTCCCGCAAGATTTGGTTGCTGTGGAAGGAGACCCATTCCGACTGGTGGGGGCCGGGGTTGTCCAGTCCCGAGTGGCACAAGCGACTGCCGGCAGCGCCCCATGCCGATGATTTCAACCGCCGCGTCGAGGGCATGAAGCAAGCGGCTGCCGATATCGGAATTGAGCCGGAGCAGCGCATGGTGGCGATCCGCAAGGTCCTGTTTCCGCCTACCGGAACCATCCATTGTTCCGCGCTGAATGAAAAGGGAGATATTTCCGGCAGCACGACGACCAGCGGCCTGGCCTGGAAGTTGCCCGGGCGAGTTGGCGATTCTCCCATCATCGGGGCCGGCTGTTATACCGACCAGGACGTAGGTTCGGCGGGCGCGACGGGTAGCGGGGAAGAAAACATCAAGGTCGCGGGCGCGCATACGATTGTGGAGAACATGCGCCACGGTATGTCGCCCTTCGATGCCGCCATGGATGCTCTGAAGCGCATCGTGCGCAACTACAACGGCGATATGGACCGACTCCGCTACATGGACATGACGTATTATGCCCTGC
Organism: Terriglobia bacterium; assembly: GCA_963803605.1. Taxonomy (GTDB): domain Bacteria; phylum Acidobacteriota; class Terriglobia; order Terriglobales; family Acidobacteriaceae; genus JAIQFF01. Next base: position 190,408 of record CAWDNG010000006.1, on the reverse strand, counting down.
GCAAAGACGGCGCCTACGCCGGCGTCTCCCTGTGGGACGGCTACGAGCCGGGCAAACCGCACAAGATCGCCGTGCACGACGGAACCAAGCGGCTGGAGAAGACGGTCAGCCTGTTCGCGGGGGTATCGCAGGAGTGGCCGCCCACACCGCAGTAGGTCGGTTCAGGAATACACTTCTACTCCAGCCAGTCGAGCCGCTGAGAGCAAACGTCGATCCAACGTTGCAAGGGGTAACCTCTCGCGGCGGGCGGTGTAGAGGTAAACCGCGTCGTACGCCGAAAGCTGAAAGTCGCGGGCGGTGGCCAGAACTTGCCGCAAAGGAAGGAAATCTGCGCTGTTTTGGATAGATCGGACTAGCAGCTGTTCAATCGCAGCAATGGCCGCCATAGAGTTGGCTGAGGTCAATACGCCGCGTCGTTCAGCTACGGCAAATCCGTTGGCCATTTCAAGATGCCACAGTCCGGGAACCAGCGCGCGTGCGTCGTGTGCAAGCGACTTTCTTACTCGCACCGCGTAGGCGGCTACCGGATTATCCACAAACCAGGCCAGGGCTACAGAGGCATCCAGAACAAAGCGAATCAACGCCGGCCCTCCTCGATCATGTCCTTCGCGCTAAGGCCCCGGTGCGGCTTGGCACTCTTACGAATTCGCTCAATCTCGTCGAAGACCACTTCCAGGTCCGTTTCTGTACGTGCAGGGACAATCAGGGCAGCGAGTTTTCCGCGGCGCGTGATTCCGATACGTTCCCCTTCCCCAGCCCGCTCCACCAGCTCGGAGAGCTTTTGTTTGGCTTCGAACAGTCCCACGGTCCGCATAAAATGCCCTCGTACACTCTAGATTGATCATCTAGATTATGCAATAAACGATACAGAAAAGAAAGTGGCCCGAGTAACCTGGAAAGAAGGCACTATATCCCTATGAAGAACATTACCTTCCGGGCGGAGGAGTGTCTGATTTAACGGGCGCGGCTGGTGGCCCGTGCACAGCACAGGACATTGAACGCCGCCTTCCGGGAATGGCTGGAGGGGTATGTGGCGCGCGCAGGGAGCGGCGCGGCCGTCGATGACCTTATACGCCGGCTTCAACACGTTCGGTCATCCGGCCCCTACAGTCGGGACGAGAGGGTCGAGCGATGACACTCCTGCATGGACGCGAGATCGAGGCTGCATCGGGCTCTCTTTCGTTGTAACCACCCGTGTGCCTTACACGAACCTCACCTTCACGTCCGGACCCTTCTCCAGATGAATACTGTCGATGAAGCGCACTTTGCCGGTGCGCAGGGTCAGGACCACCGACGAGGTCCGCGTGCCTTCGCCGAAGAAGCGCACTCCCTTCAGCAACGATCCTTCGGTGACGCCGGTGGCGGCGAAGATTAGTTGCTTGCCGGGGGCCAGGTCCTCGGCCTCGTAGATCTTGTTTTTGTCCTTGATACCCATGCGCGCGATGCGTTCTTCCAGTTCGGCCTTGTCGATCACCAGGCGTCCCAGCATGTAGCCATTCAGGCAGCGAATGGCGGCGGCAGTAATCACGCCTTCGGGAGCGCCGCCCGATCCCATGACTGCGTGGACGCCGGTCCCGATAACGGCCGCCGCGATGCCGGCCGACAAATCGCCGTCGCCGATCAGCCGGATCCTCGCTCCCGCCTTGCGAATCTCGGCAATCAGCTTCTCGTGCCGCGGGCGGTCGAGCACGATGATGACCAGGTCCTCGACGTCGCGGTGCATGCGTTTGGCAATGTTCTTGAGGTTATCGACCACCGGCGCGTCGAGATCGACGGCGCCCTTGCAAGACGGGCCGACCACGATCTTTTCCATGTAGCAATCCGGCGCGTTCAACAAGCCGCCGCTTTCCGAGGCAGCCAACACGGTGATGGCGCCGGGCGCGCCAGTGGCACACAGGTTTGTGCCTTCCAGAGGATCGACGGCAATGTCCACTTCGGGGACTTCGGTGCCGTCGGGAAATTCGGCGCCGACTTTTTCGCCGATGTAAAGCATCGGTGCCTGGTCGCGTTCACCCTCGCCAATCACGATGGTGCCGCGCATGGGAATCGAGTCCATGGTTTTGCGCATGGCTTCAGTGGCCACCTGGTCGGAAAGCTTGCGTTCGCCCTGTCCCATCGTGTGGGCAGAGGCGATGGCTGCCGTTTCAACGACGCGAAGGAATCTTGAAGCCAAGTCGCTTTCGATGTTTCGGCCAAACGTTCTGGCCTTTGCTTCAGACTTAATCACAGCTGTCATGAGTGCCCCCGAGATGATTAGAAGTTGTACCCAAGCGCGGTCAACGAATATAACGCCGATGGACAGTAAAGGGAAAGTTACGTGCGGGGAGGGCTGGGCTGGAATGACGGAATATCTTCTCCCGGATGGCGTCCGGCATCAATTTACGGAGTGGACTTGACCGGGCGAGAGCAGAACCAGAGCGCACCCCGACGAGGGATAACACGCCAGAATGCCACGACGCAGCAGGCGGGCATTGCTTCCCGTGGGAAAAGGCACATGGAATGTGGTTGCGGAAAGTGTCTTTGTCGCTGTCCGAAGTTTCTCTGACCCGCTGATGAATTTTACCTCCTCCAGTTTGGGTCCGGGAGCGAAGAGAAAAAAGAACTCCGCGCTGGCGGTATCTAGCACAAGTCGAGCCAGCTTGATGGTTCGCATCTGGCTGAGGTCCGCCCCAGGGGAGACGTTGCTGGGCTTCAACTTGCCCGGGACCAGATGATCCAGCCGTTTCTGAGTTTCCGGCAGGTTGGAATTTACCGTCAGGGCCAGACGATACATGCGCATGGCCTCTTGTCGCCGGTGCTCCTGTTCGTACACCTGTCCCAGGTGGTCAGCGACGGTCGCGTCCTGCGACAACTCCCAGGCCGAAAACAGATACTTTTCTGCCTGCTGGAGGTCAGACATTCTGAAATGTACCCAACCCAACGTGTCCCAGTAGGCGGCCAAACGGGCAGTGTGCGCCAGACCCGACGCCTCCAGAGTGTCGAGGTGGACCGTTCTTGAGGCGTCTTCTTCTCCCTGGACGGCATCCTTGGCATACTGCAGCGCGTCGGGCAGACTGACGCCGGCGTCGGCCAGTTCGTAACCGACGTCGTTCTTGATTCCTGGACCTGGCTCGCTCGCCAGTGCCGCGGTCAGCGCAGCCTTCCCCTTCTCCACGTTGCCCGAACGCAAGTAAGTCGAGCCCAGCAGGAGCAGCAGCCTGGCGTCTTTGGGATGCGCTTTGGTGGCCGACTCCAGTGTGGGAACAGCCTCGACAAATCGTTTCTGACTTATAAGAGTGTTGGCCAGCAGGATGGCGGCATCCTGGTCGTCAGGCTTTATCTTGAGAAGATCCTGCAAGGCCTTAACGGCGTCGTCCGAGCGGCCCAAGCTGCTAAGGGAAAGGGCGAGTATCCGGCGGGGAACCGGCGACTGAGGGTCCGAATCAATGGCTTTGTGAAAAGCGTCCAGAGCCAGGTCACTCTTGCGGGATTCCATGTAGAGCCCTCCCAGCAAGACCCAGGCGCGAGTGAACTTAGGATCAGCTTCAACCGCATGGGTTAGTTCCTCAATGGTGCCCGGCAAGTCGCGTGCCAGAACTCTATCCCGCACCTGATTTTCAGCGCGCATGGCGTCGGCGTTGTTGCTGTCGGGCAAGGTCCATATCAGCCTGCTTATGTCAGTCCCTCCCTCCGAGGCGGGCGAAGAACCGTCCGACAGCACGATGTACTGGTTCTGATCATCCTCAATCGCCTTGCGGAAGGACTTGTATTCCTCGAATTCCGCCATAGGAACTTCGGCTAGTTTCACGATCAGGTTGCGGCGCGCGATCAGGGTACTGTCCCTGGATTCGTACCAGGCGTGATACTCCGCGAAGTCGCGTTTGACGTCCACCGGTTTGGGCAGTTGGATGGTATAGCCATCAGGCAGTTTGATGGTCGCCTCGAGGAGGTTGTTTGCGGGCGACCCCAAGGGCAGCGGCCAGGCAAAGCTGGTTTGATCATTTCTCAGGGCGGGCACCAGGATGGGAGGAAAGGGCGGTGTGATGCGATGGTTCTCCCAGTCGGAATAGTCTTTGCGGGTGTAGTCGTAACTGTAATGAAACGGCGTATCGGTGGCTTCCGGAGAACTGGCCACCACTGCGCTCACGGTCCCGCCGAATCCGGAACTGGAAGAGATCTGCTGTACCAAATTATTCCATTGCGATTGTGGGACCCGACGGAATACGGTGCGGAACACAAGTTCGAGGTCGCTGCGAGTGTTTTGCTCCATATGCGCGTCCAGGACTCCGGCTTTGCTAAGGGTTCCTTCAGCCTTGAAGACGGAGAACCTGGGAAACGGAGGGTCGGAGGGAGTAGTGATGAATTGCGGCGGCCCCTGGTTCGGAATCACCAGCGCCGGTTTGTCACGCAGCTGGGGAAGCAGGTATGCCATCGGTGCGAGTTCCGGAGTCGTGTCGAGCCACAGATAGGTGTTCCCCCGGGGCAAAACCGTAATCACGTGGTTGAAGGGGGAGATCGAGGGCACGTCGGGATCGAGCTTGGTACCAGAGCTGATCAGCGCCGGATATGCGGTAATTCCAACCGACTGCAGCAATGATGCCAGCAGGGTGTGCTTGTCCTTGCAGTCTCCATATTGATTGCTCAAGACATCGGTGGCCGAGTGGGGCTGAAACCGTCCCAGGCCGAAGGCGATGGCGATGTAGCGGTATTGCGTACTTACGTAGTTATAGATGGCGCGAATCTTGGCGTCCTCGTCGGCCGCCCCCTTGATGAGCTCGGTGGCTTTGGCGCGCACTTCGGGGCCAGGTTGCACTCTTTCGTTTTGCAGCGAGCCGTACCAGCGCCCAACTTCCTCCCAGCTCTGGAAACTGGAAAGCTGGATCTCAGGGGCGGGAGCGAGGCCGCGGGCATTCTGATACTGAATTCGTTCACCATCCAGCTTTTCCTGCTCCGGAGTCTTGGTCTGAAGGTTCGAGCCGGACCAGGTAAAGATGCGGCGCCCCGCTTCCTCGGTGATCACAGGCTTCACTTCCGGGCTCTTCCACTTGACGGCGCGACCACGGGGAACACTGATCTCGACCTTTTCCTGCAAGACAATTCCGTCATGGGAGAAGTTGTAGGCGTACCAGAACTGGCCGGGCACCAGGGGTTTGCTGTCCCGGGAGTGCACCTGGAATTCGAGCACATCTCCACTTCCCAGACCTTTCACGGCAACGTGCTTTTCCCGCTGGTCGCTGTACATGGGGGCCTCGCGCGAGCTCTCGGTGGTCATGTCCTGGATGTTCTCCGCCGGCGTTTCCACCACTGTTCCGTCCGGTTTGTGGACACGCACATAGTCGATGTCGAGAGTCTCGCTGGAGCTTTGATAGGAGAAAACCAGCAGGCCGAAGCGCTGCACGCCGGCGTCCGACTGCAGGCGTACCCGGGTCCGGGATTCGCGGGCGCCAGTGCCATCGTTCTCAAAATCTACTTTCGTGGAATACAACTCAACCACGGCCGCTTCCTTGCTGTAGTCGGGCTTGGCGGCAGGCTTGGCCGAGGACTGACCGCGTGCAGAATCGGCGAAGGTCAAAAGCATGGACAGGAAACAGATGGCGGGAAGGTACTTCGACATAGAATGCATGTATGTATCGTGATTCTGACCAAAAGACAAGTAACTACGGCGGGGATAGGGTTACCTTCGTCGCAGATCAAGTTAGCTCCGGCCGCGCCAAATCAGCGGCGTGGGGCTAGAAGGCATCAATCCCGGTCACGCTCTGGCCGATGATCAAGGTGTGAATGTCGTGAGTGCCTTCGTAGGTCTTCACCGACTCCAGGTTGGCCATGTGGCGGAAGATGGGATATTCATCGGCGATCCCGTTGGCCCCCAGGATGTCGCGCGCCATGCGGGCGCATTCCAGCGCCATCCATACATTGTTGCGCTTGGCCATGGAAATATGCTGGGGAGCGGCCTTGTCTTTATCTTTGAGCCGTCCCACTTGCAGAGCCAGCAACTGGGCCTTGGTGATTTCAGAAATCATCCAGGCAAGTTTTTCCTGTACCAGCTGATGTGAGGCGATGGGCTGATCGCGAAACTGTTTGCGGAATAGTGAATATTGCAGGGCACAGTCATAACAGGCCATGGCGGCGCCGATGGCACCCCAACCGATCCCGTAACGCGCCTGACTCAGGCACATGAGCGGTGACTTCAGTCCACCGGTCTTGGGCAGCAGATTCGATTCCGGGATGTGAACGTCCTGCAAGGAGAGACTCGATGTGACCGAAGCCCGCAACGACCACTTGCCATGAATATCCTCGGCGCGGAAGCCGGGGCGATCGGTTTCGACTAGAAAGCCGCGAATCCTGTTGTCTTCATCTTCCACCTTGGCCCAAATGACAGCGACATCGGCGATGGAGCCCGAGGTGATCCACATCTTCTCGCCGTTGAGGACATATTCCTTGCCCGACTTTCTGGCGCGAGTGCGCATGCCCCCGGGGTTGGACCCGGAATCCGGCTCGGTGAGGCCGAAGCAGCCCAGCTTCTCGCCTTTCTGCATCAGCGGCAGCCAGTACTGTTTCTGCTCCTCGCTGCCAAAAGTATAGATGGGATACATCACCAGCGAGGAATGCACGCTGACGAACGAGCGGACCCCGCTGTCTCCCCGCTCCAGTTCCTGCATCACCAGGCCGTATTCGACGTTCGACATACCGGCGCAACCGTACCCATTCAGACTGGCGCCGTAGAAACCGAGGTCCGCCATGGGCTTGACCAGTTCTCGGGGGAAGCGGCCGGCGCGGTTGCACTCCTCGATGATCGGGATGAGATTGTCCTCGATGAATTTGCGCGTGGTATCGCGGACCAGGCGTTCGTCGTCCGTGAGCAGGGAATCGAATTCGAGGAAATCAACTCCCCGGAACTTGATGGCCATCTGTATCTCGATTCTGTTTCTCCGCCGCGCCGTATGCAGCGAACATTGCCGGAAACCAAGGGAAGACACTCAGGCAGTGGAAACTCTTGAAGGTAACAATAGGGTGGGAGGGCAGTCAAACCGGTTTGGGCTTCGACAGCCGACAGGCAGCTTTTACAAACTTTTTGCAAGTCCCGGACGTGCTTTAGGCACGGGGCATCTAAGCTTTAAGTAAGCTTTAAGTAAGTTGCGCCGAGGCCGGAAGACAGGCACAATACAGCGGCTTAACAGATATGACAGTGAAGGTGAGCCAACGATCGGTGACGCGGGTAGCTCTGTCGGTGGCTCTGTGTCTGGCGACGTTACTCGTCCCCGCAGTTGCAGCCGATGCGCCACCGATTCGCACCTCACTGGACCAGGGGTTTCGCCTGCTCTACAACCTTGATTTTGACCAGGCGCACCAGGTTTTTCTCAGCTGGCAACACGAGCATCCCCAGGATCCGGTAGGGCCGACGGCCGAGGCGGCGGGAATACTTTTTTCGGAGTTTCACCGGCTGGGAGTGCTTGAGGCCCAGTTCTACGAGAACGACAAGAGCTTTTTGAACCGCGAAAAGCCGAATCCGGACAGTGCTGCGCGCGACCGTTTTAACGCAGCCCTGGCCCGCGCCCAAAGCGCGGCCAGCGCCCGGCTCGCTACCAGCCCACGGGACCCCGATGCGTTATTTGCCATGACTCTCTCGTCCGGCCTGCAAGCCGATTACGCTGCGCTCATCGAGAAGCGGAACATGTCCTCCCTGGGTTACACCCGCGACGCCAATAACTGGGCTGACAAGCTGCTCGCGGTGGACCCTGGTTGCTACGATGCCCGGGTGGCTACGGGTTTCAGCAAATACATTATCGGGAGCATGGCGGCTCCCTTGCGTTGGGTGTTGCGGCTGGGTGGCGTGTCGGGAGACAAGAAGCAGGGACTTGTGGAGTTGCAGATGACGGCCGACCATGGCCGTTACCTGGGTCCATTCGCCCGCATCCTGCTGGCCATCGCCTATGTCCGCGACAAGGACACTACCCGGGCTCGGGAAGTACTGGCGGCGCTGCGGGACGAATTTCCCAAAAACCCGTTGTTCGCGCGCGAAATCGCCCGTCTGGATGCGGGTCATTAAAAGCTGCGGTAACTGCGTAGGCCCGGACGCCCCCCTTCGACTTGGCTCCGGACCCGGGCGGGCGAGCAAAGCTCGCCTGGCATTCGCCGACCTTCCAAAAAGAAACATGCGGAGCTTCGCTCCGCCGGAGGGGTGTGGGCACACGTCCCTGCGCCCGTAATCCCGTTCACTGGAAATTCACCACGTTGTAACAGTCCTGTAACATTCGCGGCGTAGAACTGGCCCTGCAAACTGAAGCCGAGCAAACTAATAAGGAGGAACCATCTCGTGATTCGCCGCATTGCGCTCTTGTGCGTTGTTCTGGCTGTGCCCGCCTTCGGTCAGACGACCCTGAATGGGGCCGGCGCGACCTTCCCCTATCCCATGTACTCCAAATGGTTCAGTGAATACAACAAGGCCTACCCCAATATTCAAATCAACTACCAATCGATCGGTAGCGGTGGTGGCATTCGTCAGGTGCTGGCGCAGACTGTGGATTTCGGGGCCAGTGACGGTCCGATGACGGACGAGCAACTGTCCGAAGCCAAAACCAAGATCCTGCACATTCCTACTGTGCTTGGCGCCGATGTTCCGGCATACAACATCCCAGGAGTAACTGCTGAGTTAAAGTTTACCCCAGAGGCTCTGGCGGGAATCTTCCTGGGGAAAATCACCACATGGAACGACCCGGCTATTGCCAAGACGAACCCCGGTGTGAACCTGCCCAGCCAAACTATCATAGTAGTCCATCGCTCCGATGGCAGCGGTACCACCTATATCTGGACGGACTATCTTTCCAAAGTCAGTAAGGAGTGGGCAAACGGACCGGGAAAGGGAACTTCCGTGAAGTGGCCCGTGGGTCTGGGTGCCAAGGGCAACGAGGGCGTGTCGGGAATGATCCGCCAGATGCAGGGCGCGATCGGGTATATCGAGCTCATCTACGCGGTGCAGAACAACATTTCCTACGGAAGCGTGAAGAACGCGGCTGGAACCTTCGTAAAGGCCAGTCTGGACAGCGTGACCGAGGCTGCAGGCTCGGTCAAGACTATGCCGGCAGACTTCCGAGTCTCGATTACCAACGCCCCCGGAAAAGGCGCTTATCCAATCTCCAGCTTTACTTGGTTGCTTATCCCGGCCCAGTCCAAGGATCCGGCCAAGGGCAAGATTCTGGTAGATTTCCTGAACTGGATGCTCGATCACGGAGAGGGCATGACTTCCCAACTCGCCTATGCACCCTTGCCGGACAACGTCGCCGCCAAGGTAAGGGACGCGATCAAGCAGGTAAGGTAGGCCACAGTTTCATTCCTACCGGGAAACAATCAGTTAGGGCGATCCTAGCGTCCGCGGGGCGGCCAGCCAGCCGCCCCGTCTCTGTTCCAGGGTTCGGGTGTAAACGTGACGCAGTCATGACCGGCAACTAATGTTCTATACTGGCGCTGCATGGGGTTCGTGGACCGTGCCATTGGGACCCCCGAATGCGGCGGCTCACAAACTGGCATCCATCCTGAACTGATCCGGAGCCGGACTCTCCCGATCAGTTTGCTCTCCCGCTCCGTTGGCTTATGGCTCGTCTCGCGCTGGACAATCCGGCCTACTACATCAACCGGGAGGCCTCCTGGCTGGCATTCAACCGACGCGTCCTCGAAGAAGCGCAGGACCAGCACAACCCGCTGCTGGAGCGGCTTAAATTTCTTGCCATCTCGGCCAGCAACCTGGATGAGTTTTTCGAAGTTCGCGTGGCCGGCCTGGTGCAGCAGATTGAAGACGGATACACCGAGGCCGGACCTGACGGTCTCACCCTGTTGGAAGAGCGCGACGTGGTCTCGCGCGACACCCACGAGTTCGTGGACGATCAGTATCATTGCTGGAACGAGAAGCTGCGCCCGGCATTGGCTGACCATGGCATCCGCGTTCTCGGCCTGCACGAACTGGACTCACGCGCCCGTGCCTTCATCGAGGAGTACTGCGAGAAGGAACTCGACCTGCTGCTTACGCCGGTGACGGTGGACCCGGCGCATCCCTTTCCGCGCGTGATCAACAAGGCGCTGTGCGTGGCGTTTCTGCTACGCCGCCGCCGCCGCTCCGCGCTTACCTACACCGGAGTGGTCACCGTGCCGCGTGCCTTGCCTCGCCTGGTGCGGCTGCCTTCGGATGGGACCGACGATTTCATCTTTCTCGCCGACCTGGTCGCCTTTCACGCCTCGCGGATGTATCACGGCTACGATATTGTTTCCTCGGCTGCCTTCCGGGTCACCCGCAACAGCAACCTCTACCTGGCGGAAGAGGAATCGCGCAACCTGCTCGAATCGGTCCGCACTGAGTTGCACAACCGGCGCAAGGGTGATGCGGTGCGGCTGGAGATCGAGGCTGACGCCGATCCTGAAATCATCGAACGTCTGCGTATCAACTTCGAACTGGAACCATGGCAGGTTTTTTCGGTCCACGGTCCGGTGAATCTGTCGCGGCTATTCAACATTTACGAGCAGACGGCGCATCCTGAGCTCAAGTTCAGGCCCTTTTCGCCGCGCGAGCTGCGCCTGACGGCAAAATCGCAGGACCTGTTCGAGGAACTGCGCCGCCACGATGTCCTGCTGCACCATCCCTTTGATTCCTACGACGCGGTGGTGTCGTTTATTGAGGCGGCCGCGCAGGACCCGCGGGTGCTTTCGATCAAGCAGACCCTCTACCGCACCAATGAGCACTCGTTAATCGTGCCGGCCTTGATTTCCGCGGCAGAAAAGAAGGAAGTCACCGCGGTGGTGGAACTCAAGGCGCGCTTCGATGAAGACACGAATATCCGCTGGGCGCGCGATCTCGAAGATGCCGGAGTGCAGGTGTTCCACGGCCTGGTGGGACTCAAGACGCATTGCAAGCTGTCCCTGCTGGTGCGCCGCGACCTGGATGGGGTGGCCCGCCGCTACGCGCACCTGGGGACCGGCAACTACAACGCGAACACAGCACGGATTTACACCGACTTGAGCCTGCTCACCGCCGATCCGGAAATCACGAGTGCGGTGCACGACGTTTTCAGTTTTCTGACCGCCTACGCCGAGCATGCCAACTACGAGCCCTTGCTGGTGGCCCCTCTGGACCTGGCGGAACGGTGCCTGGGCCTGATTGAGCGTGAAGCTGAGCATGCGCGGCATGGACGCCCGGCGCGCATCATCGCCAAGATGAACGCGTTGCTGGACAAGAACATCATCATGGCGTTGTACCGGGCTTCGCAGGCCGGAGTGGAAATTGATCTGCTGGTGCGCGGTATTTGTGCGTTGCGGCCCGGCGTGCGCGGGGTGAGCGACCGCATCCGGGTGCGCAGTATCGTAGGTCGCTTTCTCGAGCACAGCCGCATTTATAGCTTTGCCAACGGAGGCCAGGAGGAGGTCTATCTGGCCAGTGCGGACTGGATGCCCCGTAATCTCTACGAACGCGTGGAAGTTATGTTCCCGCTGAAAGACGCGCTGGGACGCGAGCGCGTGCGCCATGAAATCCTGGACGCCTACCTGGTGGACAATGTGAAAGCCCGGGTTCTCCGCAAGGACGGCGTCTATGTCCGCACCTGGCAGGCGGAGGGTAAACGCAAGCCGCCGGCACAAGCCCAGGCCTTCAGCGCACAGGATTTTCTGCTTGGGCTGGCGGAGGGCAAACAGGCGGTGGAGGCCATGCCGGTGCCCGCGCCCCGCACGGGTCGCCGAGTAGCGGTGGGGAAGGGACGATAGATCGAGATGATCCTCTATTTCTTGCGTCACGCCAGTGCCGGTCAGCCCGTAAGCAATCCCAAGAAGGATGAAAAACGCGCCCTGGACGAGACCGGAGTCGAGCAATGCGGTTACGTGGGCCGCGCCCTCGCTGCTTTAGATGTGCAGGTGGAAGTTGTTATTTCCAGTCCTTTGAAGCGGGCCGCGCAAACCGCCTCGCTGGTGGGGAACGAAATGGGTTATGAAGGCAAGCTGCAATTGGAAGATGCGTTGCGTCCCACCGCCTCGTTCGCGGATTTCCGCAAGATGCTCGACAAGTACGCCCGGCACGACGCCATCATGGTGGTAGGCCACAATCCGACTCTTAGCGAATTTCTGGGGCGGGCGATCAGCGAGAGCGGCTGTGAAGCGTCCATCGATCTCAAGAAAGGCGCGGTGGCGCGGGCGGAGATGACCCGTAACTCGGCCTCGCTGAGCTGGTGTCTCACACCGAAGATTCTGCGTACCCTCTATGCCGCGGCGGCGGAAACGTCCCGCCCGAAGACCTCACGGAAATAGGCTTTTTCCTTTTCCACGGCCCACAACTCCAGGTCCACGCTGGCGCGCGGCTTGGCGCGAAGGGTCAGCTCGACCTCGGCTCTGCCTACCCGCACGCTCGCCCCGCGCACCGCGCCGCTGCGCCCGAGATTGAGGGCGCGAGCCAGCCGTAGCAGTAGTGAGGCCTTGCGCACAAATTCCCGATCAGCTGGTGGCAGGACTTCAATGGCCGCATCACCGGCTGAGGGGCGCGACTTGCCCAGATAGCGCGCAATCGCCGCGATGATTCGCCGCTGCTCCGGCGTGTATCCCAGGATTTCCGAGTGAGCGATGATGTAGTAGGCGTGGCGGTGTCGTCCGTTGCGATTGACATAGTCGCCGACTTCATACAGCATCGCCGCCGCCGACAGCCATTCTTCATACTCAGGGGGAAGCCTGTGCAGTGCCTTCAACCTGCGGAACAAATGCATGGCGAATTCGCGGACTTGCAGCGCGTGGTCCATGTCCACGCGATAATGGGCAACCGCGGTGCGGATGGAGTCCCAGCGCTCCGACTCGATGTGCTTGCCGGAACGTGTGCTGCGATCGTACTCGGCTGCCATTTGTGCCAGTAACCCATCGCGCAATCCCAGAGGAGAATAGCGGAAACCCGCCAACTGGCAGCGTTCCAGAAGTTCGGCATAAACCTCCGCACCTGCGACTACAATCTCAGCCCGGCGGGGTCCAACCCCGGAAAGTTTCTTGCGTTCCGCCACGGGGAGACGCGCCAGCATCTTGGCGATTCGTCGCATCTGTGTGCGCGAAACCGCGGCGGCGCGCGAGCCTTTGGTCTTGTACAAGCCGTGACAGACCGCGGCCAGGGAAGCGGCCGTGCCCGAAGTCGCGATTACAATCCTGGGCCGGGATCGCGCAATCCGGTCAGCAATGCGTCCGATTTCTCTTTCCACAAATCCCCGCAGGCGGCGCAGCTCGGATTTTCGGGGAGGATCGTGGGCCAGAAACTCATTGGTCAGGCGCACCGCGCCCAGAGGCAGGCTGACCGTGTCGCGGATGTGTCCCTTGCTCGAAATGGTCAGTTCACAGCTTCCGCCGCCCAGATCGACCATGAGGGTGGCGGCGGGACTGACCCGCAGACTTGAGACCAGGCCCAGGTGAATCAACCGCGCTTCTTCCAGTCCCGAGATGATCTCCATCTTCCATCCTGTGGCCGAGCGCACCCACTCCAGGAAAGCCCGGGAGTTGCGGGCGTCGCGTACCGCGCTGGTGGCCACCACGCGCACCGTGTCCGCGCCTTCCTGTTGTACTGCGCGATGGAAGCGCCGCAGGGCTTTGACGGTATCGTCGATGGCCTCGGGCGAAAGAAACCCGTTCCGAAAGACACTGTCGCCCAGGCGCGTGACCTGCCGGTCTTCGTGAATTTCCACCAGGCGCCGTCCGGAGAGACGGGAAATTTTCAGGCGCACGGAGTTCGATCCGATATCGACCGCGGCTAGAGTCGGCATGGCGAGGGCAACAGTGTACCGCGATAAGGAGTGATGTGGGACAGCGGGCTAGCGCGGCGTCTTGAAGGGGTCCAGGACCTGTACGCCCAGCTGCTTGAAATCTCGTTCATTGCGGCTGGCGATGGTCAGGTGGTGAACGCGCGCGGTGGCGGCGATCATAACATCTTCGATAAGCCGTTCCGCCTTGCCTTCCATAAGCCGTGCCCATTCGCGGAAACAGGAGGCATCCATAGGCAAGACCTGGAGGGACTCGGCCAGTTGATCAATCCAGAATTCGATCTCGGCCGCCTTCGCAGGGTCTTGGTGGCGGGCGAGTTCGACACCCGTCTGGAGTTCGCCAATGGTGACCGCGGAGAGATAAATCTGGTTCGCTTGCAATTGGTTTACCCAAGCCAGTACTGTGCCATGAGGCTTCGGCTTCCGCAATTCCGAAATCAGTTTGGTATCGAGCAGGTACTGGTTCAACCTAGCTCCAAGGGCGCTCGACGCCGCAGTCTGCCGCGCCCCGGAATCAAATTTTCAAAACGCGGGTTTGGCTCAAGAAGAAGGGCCTTCAAATTGGGCCGGGAGGTGTCCTGGAGACGACGCCACTCGTCGATCGGAACCAGCACCGCTGCGGCAATTCCGCGGCGCGTCACGACCTGCGGGCCGTTCTTGAGAGTGGTATTCAATAACTCGCTGAAGCGGGCCTTTGCGTCCTGGAGTTGCCATTCCTTCATTGCGTAGTTTCCCCTGAGAATCCATTGTATGACTAGTCATATAACTAGTCAAGTCAGAAAAGCACGACGATCAAATTTTCCGTTTGGTGAGTAGGAGCCCCCTGCGGTACACGGAATCGACCCGAAGTCACAACCTACAACCCAAGTGCTCCTGCCTGAAGCGATGGGCCAGTTTGTTATGCTACGCGGATGCCGCGCGCTTTCCTCATTGATACCGATGTCGCCTCCGACGACGCTGTCGCTCTCATCATGGCGCTGCGAGCTCCTGAAGTCCGCGTCGTTGCCATTACGACGGTGGCTGGAAATGTCGACGTACAGCAGGCCACCCGCAACGCTCTTTACACAGTAGAGCTCTGTGGATCGACCGTTCCTGTTTTTACCGGCGCGGAGAAGCCGCTGGCGCGCGCGCATCAGAGTGCCACCTGGTTTCACGGCCACGATGGATTGGGGGATCACGGCTATCCGGCGCCGCGCCAGACGGCGGGCAAGTGGCACGCGGTCGATGCCATGATCAACGCCATCGAAGGCAATCCTGGAATCGTAGTGGTCACTCTCGGGCCACTGACGAATCTTGCTTTGGCGGTGACGCGCAGGCCTGATATCGCAGCTCATGTGAGTCGCTGTGTGGTAATGGGCGGCGCGCCTTGCTGCGAAGGCAATGTAACTCCGGCCGCGGAGTACAACATCTGGGTCGATCCCGAGGCGGCACGCATCGTGATGCTCAGCGACCTCCCGGTCGAACTGGTAGGCTGGCAAACCTGCCGCGGTGATGCCGTGCTCAACGAAGGCGAGATCGCAGACATTCTGCGATTCAATAACGAACGTGTCCACTTTGCCATCGAGTGCAACAGCCGGGCGCGCGAAGCCTATAAAGAACAGACTGGAGAAGACGGCATTTCACTGCCCGATCCGGTGGCGATGAGCATTGCGCTCGATCCCACCATCGGAACCGCGTGGAGCGAGCACTATATCGAAGTCGAAACGCGCAGCGACTTGACGCGGGGGATGACGGTGGTGGATCGCTTGAACGTTGCGGCCGACGAGCGCAACCATGCCGTCTTTGCCGATGCCATGCGGAAGGGGAGAAAGACCAACGTCTGCTGGACGATCGACAACCGAAGCTGGAAGAAAGCGTTGTTTGCCGCCCTACGATGACCTTAACCGTGTCTTCCTGAGTGTAGTCCGCGCGTTCGCTGGCGAACGCACGGGCGGAGTCGAAGGACCCCTGCCCTCAGAATGCTGCTCCCGTCCCAGTCTTGAACACAGAAAGCGCCCTCCGGGAGTAGGGGTCCTTCGACTCACCCGCTCGTTTGCCAGCGGAGGAGCGGGATCGCTCAGGATGACAGCGGATGATTCCGGGTGACAGCGGATTGCTTGTGCTGCACCGCGCCTTGCTCGGATTCATTTCGATAGATCGAAGGCTGGATCGTGTCGCGGCCCTGTCGTGATCAGCTTCTCGATATTTTCGACCGATTGAATGCCGCCGCGGGCACCAGGGGCAGTGCAGTTCAGGGCGGCGGCGGCGCAGGCGAAATCAAGTCGACGGGGCAGGGGCCAACCTTGCAGAAGGCCATAGATAAACCCGGCGTGGAAGATATCGCCGGCGCCAGTGGTGTCCAGAGGCCGCACGCGAAAAGCGGGAGCGTAATGAAACTGGGAGCCATCCCAGGCCAGGACGCCTTCCTGCCCCAATGTGGCGGCGGTGAGGCGGCAGCCGTAGCGGCGGCGAACCGCGGGCAGCGACTTGCGCAAATCCGATTCGCCAGTGAGGCGTCCTGGAATGTCGCGGCTGGTGATCAGATAGTCGATTTTTCCCAACAACTCTTCCACGCCTGGATAGAGATCGTCGAGATCTGCGATCACGGGGATGTTCGCATCCCGGGCCCAGCCTGCGGCCACGACTGCGGCTGCGGTGTCGTGGCCGTCGAGGTGGAGCGCGCGGGCATGGCTGATCCATTCGAGACGAAGTTCTTCGGGGAGCAGCGTCAAACGGTTGTCGCGTTTCCAAAGCACGGTGCGCTCGCCGGCGTCGTCCACCAGGATGACCGCCTGCTGGCTGGCGCATCCCGGAGCCGTAAGGAGCTGGGTCTCCACGCCCAGGCGCTCGAACTCGGCGCGATGAATCGCAGCCCCGCTGTCATCGCCGATCTTGCCCACGTAGCGGGTGCGCAGGCCCCAGTGCTGGCAAGCTGCGACAGCGGTTGCGACCTGGCCACCGGGCAGGACGTCGGCCGAGCGAAATTCGACCTTGGATCCCAACGCGGGATAGTGGGGCAGGCGAATCAGCGTGTCGGTGGCGTTCAGTCCGACGCCGACCAGGTCAACCTTGGTCACTTGGTTCACGGTAGATTCAGTTAAAACGGGTGGTGCGCCAGAGTGTAACGCCACAAACCAGAAGCAGGGCCAATGTCGCCGCGATCAAAAGCACAGCCGGGCCCAAGCGAAAAGACATCCGTGGCGTGCGAGCCAGAGTCGCGAAAAACACGAATATCCCGCTGGCGACGGCAACCAGCAGCCAGTCCCACGCCGTGCGGGGCGGCCTGACTTCTCCGGCTGTCTGCATGCCCTGCATCCGGGCCTCGACGTAGTCTGCGGCGATATTGTAGCGACGGGACTCTCGCCGCGAAGCTTCCTGCCATTGTGCCTGCTCTTTGCCGGCAGCTGACGAGAAGGCAATCGACGCCACTCCCAGCATCATCAGCAGCGAACCTCCAATGACTTGCACGTAGCTGGAAGCGCCACTGCCGCGCAACTCGCCGAAAACGAGAACGCCCCACAATAGTCCCCACAGTTGATTGGAGTTCGAGAGCGGGATGCCACGGCTGATGCCCACATACTTTGCCGCGTACTGCTGAAAGACGTCGCCAATCACCCAGATGAAGCCACCCAGCATCAGCCAGAACAGGACCTCGCGCGCGCTTTGCAACTCGTGCCAGAGCGGGGCCAGACCGAGATAACCGACGGCGAGCGCGCTCATCATTCCCAGTTCCCCAAAGGTGAAGAAGGTGACAAAGGAAAGCGGGTTCATCCCGGAAAGATAAGCTTTGCGGTAGGGGATATACATGGTCCCCCAAAGAACCCCGGCACCGAGCGCGGCCAGGACGCCGCGCAGCGAGTGAGCCGCCGAGGCCTGGGTTGAGGACGCAACTGCCAGCAATGTCCCGCCCGCGCACATGACCAGTGCGCCACCTAGCACACCGGTCCAGCGCCGCCAGCCAGCCTGGCGCAATTCATTGAAGAAAACGAAACCCCACAAAATGCCCAACAGGCTATTTGAATTCCACAGCGGGAAGGCGATGCTCAGCCCAATGTCGCGAATGGCGAAAATGGTCAGGGTGTTGGCCACAGCCCAGAGGCATCCTGCGAGCAAGGCCCAGATGATGAGGTGAGGCGCGCGGCGAAGATCGGCGCGGACCGACGACGTGCCCATGATTAAGGCCGGCAGGCTCCAGCGCGCCAGGAAGACTCCAGTCACCATGATGAGGGAAATAACCAGGGGCGACACGCCGACGGAAACCAGTTTCGTCGGCGCCTCGGCGGCGCCCAGCCATGCGCCCGCGGTGAAGCCGGATAGAATGCCCAATACTTGCAGCTTCCGGGCGCGCGAGGCCCCTTGCATTGTAGCTTCGTTCCCCGGTGCCGCGACCGATTGCATGTTCCCCGCGTCCTCGCTTCAGTCAGTGTATGTATTCCAGAAGCAGCAGGCCGCCCATCAGGACCGCTACCGGGACCCAGAAATGTAAATCGGTCAGCACGCTGCTCAACCGGTTGCGGCCTTCGTGGTTGTTGTTGCGTTGCATGTCTCTTTCGTGGAAGCCGTACGATTATATCGACTGTTCTTCCTTTTTCAGGGACTAATCGCGCCGTGAACTCGACTGCAAAGGTCGTTCGCCTTGTGGGATTCGAAGCGCACATGCATTGGGCTAAATCTGCCGTTTGCAGCCCGGTGGAAGAGCACGGCTTCAGGCCGTGCGACCAGAGTCGAAAGAGGAAGGCGGCTTCAGCCGCTCGCCTGATGGTCTTATCGGCACGGCTGAAAGCCGTGCCCTTCCACGACGGCTGTCCGCGAAGGCTGAGGCGTGCGGGGCGAGCTGTGTGGGAACTGCTCAATTTGAAATCGGACAATAGCGGTCAGTCATACTCGGAGTTTGCAGGAATTTGTGAGACTATTGGGATTGAAATGGCAGGGGGTGGTGTCATGAAATACCGAATTGCTTTGTGGGCTGGAGTTGGTTTTTTGGTGGCCGTCGGGTGGGCCCTCTATGCTTTCGCAAGCGCGCCTCCAGCAATGACCTCCGCCGACCCGCTTGTGACTCTCGTAGAACTTACCTGCCCAATTGTATTTGCGAGTATTCATTTCCACTTTGGCCTTGGGTTGTATTGGTCCCTGCTTGCGAATGCTGCCACCTACGGTTTGGTCGGTCTGATGGTGGAAACGTTGCGGCAGCAACTCCATCACGAACTCAAATTGAGCCGATAGCCATGAAATCGCCGGGCCGCCTGCTCACGCCAGGCGACGCGGTGTGGTGAAGAAAGCAATCACAAACAGTACTCCCAGCAGCAAATCAACCCCACCGAAGACCAGGTCGGACGCATGCATGCGGTGTTGCATGACCAGAATCACCACGGCGATCCCATAGCTGAACTTTTCGAAGACGGAAGGAATCATCAGCGGGCGGTAGCGCGCCGGGTCGGTAGCGATGACGAAAAACGCGATCTGCCAGGCCAGCGCGGCCCCTATGAATCCGTAGAAGAAAGCTGGGTGAGTGATGGGTGGAGGATCGCTGCGGCCGATCAGTCCGAACATGAAGTAGAGGGGAGTGATTACCAGGACTCCCCAGATGGCGGCAATCCGAAAAACGATTTTGGCAAATTTCATGGCTGTGCGATCAGGCAGTCGTCGGTCTTCAGTCGTCGGACAAAGCCTGCCCTGAGCGAAGTCGAAGGGAGTGTCCGACCCACACATATCATTTTATTCGTGACGGAGGGCTTCGATGGGGTCCAGACGAGAGGCGCGGAAGGCAGGAACCATGCCGCTGATCAGGCCCACAAAGCTCAGAATCAGCGTGGCAGCGATGAGGGTTCCGGGGGCGATGATCAGGCGGATGTCGCCCGCTTCGCCATTTTTGGCGAAAGCGCTGTACAACGTGAGCCTGCCTACAGAAAGCGCGACAGCATAAGCCAGAATCACGCCCAATACTCCACCGATGAAAGTGATGGTCAGGGCTTCGGCGAGAAACTGCATCAGGATGTAGCGCCGCGGCGCACCCAGCGCCTTCTGCACCCCGATCTCGCGAGTCCGCTGGGTGACGGAGACCAGCATGATGTTCATCAGGCCGACACCGCCGATGCCAAGAGTGAGCGTGCCGATGAAACCCATCAGCACTTTCAGGCCCAGGGTAATGATTTCGAACTGGTGGACCTGCATCATGAGGTTGAACACTCTGACCGCCTGGCGGTCCGTCTGGTTCAATTTGTGCGGCACTGCCAGGATGGAGCGGACGGACTGCTCCAGGCGCTCGTACTCCGGAGTCAGGTAGGTGAACCAGATGGAGTCGAGGTAATGGGTATCTTTCAGGTCGCTCATGGTGGTGAAGGGAACGTAGATCACGCGGTTGATGTCGTCATTTCCCTCCTGCATCTTGGCGTCGAGAATGCCGACCACTTCGAAGCTTAGCCCGTCCAGGCGAATGTGCTCACCCAGGGCATTGCGACCGGAGAACAGCTTTTCCTTCGCTTCCGAGCCGATTACCGCAACTCGAGCGTGCTGTATCTCGTCTTCGGCATTGTAGAAGCGGCCCTGTGCCAGTTTCAGGGTGCGAACCGCAAGTACGCTGGGATAATTACCGGTGACGGGGAAGTCGAAAACCCTGGTGTCGTACTGGATGTGTGCCTGCTTGCTGACTTCAGGAGTGATATTGGAGATCTGGGGGAGGTTAGTGCTGAGTGCATCTACGTCATCCAGAGTGAAGCGGACCAGAATTCCCGCCTTCTGACCGCCGGCCTGCATGGACGTGCGGCCCGGAACTACGATCACCAGCTTGGTGCCGAAATTGGCGAAGATATTGGCGCAGGCCTGGCCAAAACCATCTCCATAAGCCAGGAGCATAACCACGGTGGCGATGCCCCAAGCCATGCCCAGCATGGTGAGCGCAGTGCGGCGGCGGTTGTGCCGCATGGCGCCGTAGGCTTCGCGCAGCAGATCACGGAACATAGCATCTGGTAATTGTGGAATCGGGTGATTTAGTAATTTTCAAAGCTTGTTATTTTCAATCACAAAATTACCCAATTGCCCGATTACCCAATTTCCTCACTCCTGCCGGAGCGCTTCCACCGGCTGCAGCATGGCCGCCTTGCGCGCGGGGTAGAGCCCTGCGACCACTCCCGCCAGGGTCAGGCTGCCAATCGCCAGAACGGCCGACATGGGCACCAGCTTGGGAGGATCGAATCCTCCCGGCCCACGCACTGTACCCATCATCGCCATCAGACCGCCCGCCAGACCCATACCGATCAATCCGCTACCCAGGGTGAGAAGCAGCCCCTCCAGAAAAAATTGAAACAGAATGCTGCGATTGGTGGCGCCCAGGGCCTTGCGCAATCCGATCTCATGAGTACGCTCGCTGACCGCCACCAGCATGATGTTGATCACGCCGATGGCGCCCAGGGCCAGCGTGACCATACCCACCGCGCCCAGGAACATGTTCATCACGTCAAAAATCGTCCCCACCATCTGCGATTGCTTGATCGTGTCCCAGCTGTCGAAGGCGTTTTCATCGCTGCCGTCGAAGCCGTGATTGCGGGCGATAATCTTATAAACATCGTTCTGGGCCAGCTCGTGCTCCGCCCTCACCGTTGGCTGATATTCGATGAACGAGATAGAGTTTTCGTGATTTTCTCCCTTGAGCGGGAAGTAAGTGGCCATCACCGGGAAGGGGATGTAGCCGCGCATGTTCAGCCAGTTGTTGTCGCCGCGGCCGAGGTGCGGCATGCTGCCCACCACTTCGAATCTGATGCCGTTCAGCAAAACGAAGGCGCCCACCGCGGGACGTCCGGGGAACAGGGTTTTCAGCAGTTCGTTCCCCAGGACGATCACGTTGCGCCTCTGCGATCCATCCAGTTCATTGAGCCAGCGTCCTTCCTTGAGGGGAAGATAACTTATGTCGCTGAGCTGTGGCTCGACACCCAGGATTTCGCCGCCCGCGTTGGAGAACTCGCTTACCTCGTGCAGATCAGTGCGGGAAAGCAAAGGGCAGGCATTGCGCACGTGCGGGGCCTGGGTGCGGATATCCGTGTAATCCTGGTAAGTGAGCAAATAGGACCGGGCGGAGTTCATGCTGCCCTTTACCACGGGCGCGCGCCCGGGGAAGATAAACATGATGTCCTTGCCGAACTCTGCCATCTCGCGCTTGTTGCCGGAACGGAAGCCCTCTCCCACCCCTACCAGCAACAGCAACGACCCCACACCCCAGGCGATGCCGAACATGGTCAGAAACGACCGCAACTTGTGGGCCCACAAGTTGCGGAAGATCTGCACCAGAATGTCGACCAGCGTGCGCATGATCTGTGACAATTGTACCTTCTCCGAGTCAGGGGAGGAGCCTACAGTGCTCATCCGGGGCCGCTTTTAGGGTAGCTTGCGAATCCCTAATCTCCTTTACGGCAAAGCCCTTGGCAAAGTTGCAAAGAACTCCCCACGGCTGATGGCCAAGTCAAAGTCAAGGGCCTCGGACCAGAGTGGTCCGACCCACATACAGTGTTATCAGTCAAACTGGATCAGGACGATCTCAGGGGTGGTTCCCAGGCGCAGTGGTGGCCCCCAGGTGCCCGCCCCGTAGGAGACATAGACGATCAGATTGCCCAAACGTTGCAGGCCATAGACAAATTTTCCGTAAATCCGGGACGTGATCCAGGTAAAAGGGAAGAACTGCCCGCCATGGGTATGGCCGGAGAGTTGCAGTGAGAAGCCTTCCTCCTCAGCTATCTTGAGGCGATCGGGTGCGTGGGTGACCAGGATGCTGGCCCGGTCCCGATCCACCTCGGCGTGCCGCAAGACGGAGCGGAAGTGCTCGTCATTGGTGGAATCGCTGTAGTGCACGCCCACGATCTGCATACCATCGACAGTGACTTTCTCGTTGTTCAAGACACGCACGCCGGAGTGTTCCACCGCATCGAGATACTTTGCGGAATCGCTGAACTGTTCGTGATTGCCTAGGACAAAGAATGCGCCCAGCGGGGCCGCCAGCCGCGCCCAAGGCTGGGCCAGTTCTCGCGCTCGCGCCACCGTGCCGTCGTACATATCGCCGGCAATGAACACTATGTCGGGACGCAGCCGCGTGAGCGTAGTCACGATGCGCCGCATGAAGCGCGAACCCCGGACGTGGCCCAGATGAGTGTCAGTCACCAGCGCCGCCACCCGTCCGCGCCACGATGCCGGCAGGTTGGGCAGCTTGACGCTGACTCGCCGGACCCGCGTCCAGGCGGCGTTGACCATGCCGTACAAGCTTGCCAGCAGGGCAAGTCCGAAGAACACCATGACCAGTTCTTGCCGAGTCGGGATGCAGTCCCAACAGCCGGGCTCCACCGTAGCTTGTCCAGCAAAGGACGGCTGCCAGAAAGCAGAAACTCAAAGTTCCCAGCCAGGCCGCGGAAAGGGTGTAAAGGACGCGTACCACGAAATGAGAAGAACGCCAGGCCAGCAATGACGCCAACACGAAGCTGATCGAGAGCAGAGCCAGCACTATGGCTATAGAGGAAGGCTTGGCTGCACCCGGAACTCCCCAGAAAAATGCCCAGGTCTCATACAGAAGCCAATGTGCCAAGAATAAGACGGTTTGAATGATGGCGATGAAAACAACAATTCGAGACCTCAAGGGCGGGTTTTCTCCAGTCGATCGACCAGTCTGGTTAGATGATTTCCAGTGCCAATTGGATTTGCGAACGTTGTATGTGTGGGTCGGACACTCTCGTCCGACGCCTTTGACGTGGACTCTGAGAAGTTGGGGTTAACGTAAGCGAAGGCGAGCAACAGCCTGCAAACCAACCATGAACTCAAGAAACCAATCAACGAGCCCAACTGGTAACCCCAAAATCAACTTCAAAGGCGTCGGACAGGAGTGTCCGACCCACACATTTTTTTCTAGGCGACTGCGGCTTGTTGTGGAGGTTTGGAGCTGAGAGCGGTGATCGAGGGCCTCTTCGCGGCCAGCGCCGCGCGAGTTTCGGCAAGCGTGTTTACCGCCTGGCGGAATTTGGCACGGGTCACGTTGCGCAGCGCGGCCACGAGAGCCGATTCCTGAACTCCGCCAAAGAGCTTTTCTGCGCTCTCCGCCAGTTGGACCCAGTCATGCCAGTCGCCCAAAACATCTTGCATATGGTTGAGCAGCGTGATCAGGCGCTTGGCCTCTGCACCTTTGTCCGCGAGTTCCGCGATATAACGCGCCCGCTTGCCGGCAATCCTGTACTGATGAAGGGTCCTTTCACTCACCGCACCCTGTTCCACTTGCAGCGCGTTCAGCTGTTGCCGGGCCAGGGACAAGGGGTCGGCATCCTTCGGAATCTGCAGGCTGGCGGCCGCACGTTTCAGGCGCTTCCGGACTTCGGCGACAGTCTTTTTGTCCAAGGACTTGACCAACCGCTTTTCCCGCTGCGCACGTTCCTCGGCCAGGGTACGTAAGAGCTGGGACTTGCGCATTGCTTGCTCTGGCATTTTCAAGCTGCGCAAAGCTGCGCCCTGTACATCCAGGTCGCGCACGCGGCCGGCTTTTCTTCGCAGGCGAGACAGAAGCTTGAGCAGCTTCTTGTCATTGCCGTTGCGCCGTTCCGCCAAATCTGAAACCAACACTTCCACTCTACGGCTGGAGGTGCGGAATTTATGGACATTCTCCGGGGTCGGTTTCCCGGCCAGCTTTGACAGTTGCCGGCTAACCTTGCGGAAAGTCGCGCGCGTATTCTCGGGGAGTCGCAGCATACAGTCAAAAACCTAGGGCGTCTGCAAGCAAAGTTTGAAGTGCAACATCTGGATCGGTACAAAGTTGGCTCGGGTAGTCGGAATCCGTGCGACTAAATTCCCGGGTACCTCAACAAGAAGCTTCCCAGAGGCAGAGATAAACAGTTATTTTAACACTGCTGTAACACGATCATGCTACCTTGCCCGAAATGGCTAATCGAGCTCTAGGAGCGCCTCGACTGACCGGCCCACAACCTGTTCCGGAACAAGCAGTTGCGGCGGCCCCCGCGGCCCAGGTTCAAACCCTGATCAAGGCTGGCGACAGCCGGCGCGCAGACACCGCGTTTTCTTACGCCATACTGGCCTGTGGCTGCTCGGTGCTGGCTTTAGTGGGTCTGATTGTTTATGAGTTGATCACCAAGTCGAGCCTTTCCTGGCATGCTTTTGGTTGGAAGTTCTTTTTCCAAAGTGACTGGGACCCGGTCAACGACCAGTTCGGTGCACTCCCCTTCGTATACGGCACGATCGTGTCTTCCATACTGGCGCTCCTCATCGCTGTTCCCCTGGCGGTTGGGGTAGCTGTCTACATCACGGAAATGGCGCCGCGCTGGCTGCGCGGGAGCCTGGCTTTCACCACGGAGTTGCTGGCTGCCATCCCCAGTGTGATTTATGGGCTGTGGGCGATTTTTGTTCTGGTGCCTCTGCTCCGCCAATATGTGCAGCCCTGGCTGGCAAAGTACCTGGGCTGGACCGGCTTCTTCGAAGGACCGCCTTATGGCATCGGCATGCTGGCCGCCGGAATCATTCTGGCCATCATGGTGGTTCCCATCATTTCCTCGATCACTCGCGAGGTCATGACTGCGGTCCCGCAACAACAGCGGGAAGCTGTTTTAGCTCTTGGCGCCACGCGCTGGGAGATGATCCGCACCGGAGTGTTGCGCAATGCTCGGGCGGGCATCATGGGCGGCGTGATTCTGGGCCTGGGCCGGGCGCTGGGCGAAACCATGGCGGTCACTATGGTGATCGGCAACCGCCCTGAAATTGCGAAATCTCTTTTCGCGCCCGGCTACACCATGGCCAGCGTGATCGCGAACGAATTCAGCGAGGCCACGGGTGACGTCTATCTCAGCGCCCTGGTCGAAGTCGGATTGGCGCTGTTTATCGTCACGATTATCGTCAACATTCTAGCCCAGATGCTGGTGTGGACGGTGACCCGGGGCACGCCTGCGAGGAGCCATGCCTGAAACCCAGATAATGCTCCCGCCCGATTTTGCCGACGCTCCCATCAGCCTGTGGCGGCGCGGCCTGAATTTTGGGGTTTCGTTGGCCGCCATCGGGGCTGTAGGCCTGGTGCTCATGCCCCTGGCAGCGGTATTCGGCTATCTGATTTATAAGGGAATCGGTTCCATCAACTGGGCTTTCCTGACCCAGATTCCCAAGCCTCCCGGCGAAGCCGGCGGAGGCATGGCGAACGCCATCGCCGGGTCGGTGTACATTCTGTTGATTGCCAGCTCGATGGGCGTTCCGCTGGGCATCGGCGCCGGGATTTATCTGTCGGAGTATGGCCGTGGCACCCGCTTCGGCAATCTGATTCGCTTCACTGCGGACGTGCTCAACGGCGTGCCTTCGATCATCGTGGGCATTGTGGCCTACGGTCTGGTGGTCTTGAGCCAAGGACACTTCTCAGCCCTGGCCGGCGGCGTTTCCCTTGCCATCATGATGGTTCCCACCATCACCCGGACTACGGAAGAAATGTTGTTGCTGGTGCCGCAGGCGGTGCGCGAGGCGGCTTATGGTCTGGGGGTTTCAAAGTGGCGCACCACGCTTTCGATTACGCTGCGCACCGCGACCTCGGGCGTCATCACCGGAGTGATGCTGGCATTTGCCCGGGTGGCGGGAGAGACGGCTCCGTTGCTGTTCACGGCGTTTGGCAACCAGTACTGGAACTGGAAATTGGAGCAGCCCACGGCGGCCCTGTCTCTACAGATATTCACTTATGCGATTTCGCCGTTCGATGAGTGGCATCGCCAGGCTTGGGCGGGCGCGTTGATCCTGATTGTGCTGATCGTGGTTTCAGTCGGCGCAGTGCGGTTGGTGGCCAGCCGCGGTATGCTTAAGGGAGCACACTGAGACTATGGGCGTGGGAATCCAAGTCGACAAGCTGAATGCCTGGTTCGGCAAGACCCAGGCTTTGCAAGACATCAATATGACTGTGGCCGCGAACCACGCCACGGCGGTCATCGGTCCGTCGGGATGCGGCAAGTCCACCTTCGTGCGTTGCCTCAACCGCATGCACGAGACCATTCCGGAAGCCCGCGCTACAGGGCGGGTGCGCATCGGGGAAATGGACGTTTACAACGGAACTTCCGCAGTCCAGATTCGCCGCCGCATCGGGATGGTATTCCAGAAGGCGAATCCCTTTCCGACCATGTCTATTTACGACAATGTGGCTGCGGGGTTGACGCTCAATGGATTCCACGACCGCAGGCGCCTCGATGAAATCGTGGAGCGCTCGCTTACGCTCTCAGCTCTCTGGGACGAGGTCAAGGACACGATGCGCAAGAAGTCGGGCGCCAGCCTGTCCGGAGGCCAGCAGCAACGCTTGTGTATTGCGCGCGCCATCGCCGTCGAGCCGCAAGTCCTGTTGATGGACGAACCCTGCTCGGCCCTGGACCCCATTTCGACCGGCAAGATTGAAGAGCTCATCTTCCAGTTGAAGGAACGTTTCACGATTGTGATCGTGACCCATAACATGCAGCAGGCCTCGCGGGTCGCGGAATTCACCGGTTTCTTCCTTCTGGGCAAGCTCATCGAGTTCGACAAGACGGAAAAGATTTTTACCACCCCGTCCGACAAGCGGACGGAAGACTACATTACAGGCAGGTTTGGATAATGGCGCGCACCCGCTTTCTGCAAGGACTGGACGATCTCCGGGCCCGTTTGCTGCGTATGGGCGGACTGGCCGAACAGGCCGTGGACCGCGCCTGCCAGGCGTATATCGAGCGCGATCTGACGCGTTGCCGCATGGTGCTTGAGGGCGAAACTCAAATCAACATCGCCGAGCGCGAAATCGACGAACAGGCCTTCGACCTTCTGGCTATGCAGCAACCCATGGCCGTGGACCTTCGTTTCATTCTCGCTGTCACCAAGATCAATGCCGATCTCGAGCGCGTGGGCGACCAGGCGGTAAATATCGCCGAGCGGGTGATGGACATGGTAGACCTCCCGAAAGCCGATCTTCCGGTCGATATCCCGCGCATGGCGGCGGCGGTTTCCGCCATGGTGCGTCGAGCACTCGAGTCCTTTATCGAAGGCAAGGCTGAACTGGCCCAGGCGGTGCTGGAAATGGACAACGTGGTCGATCGCATGAAGGATGAAGCCTTCATTGTGCTGGTGAAGTCCATGAATGATCATCCCGAAACCACGCGCCAGGCGCTGGACGCACTGCTGGTGGCCCGCAATCTGGAACGCGTGGCCGACCACGCCACCAACATTGCGGAAGACGTGATTTTCTGGGTACGCGGCGCCGACGTCCGGCACAACGTTGCTCCGGAACAGCCGGAACATCAGGAAGTTACAGATACTCATTAATTTGAAGGTCTGAGAGCCCAGTGCGGGGCCGGGTCTCTGATCCGTCCAGCCGGGCGAGGCCCGGACAGGTTCAGCGCCCAGCCCCTTCGACGATTCCCTCCGCGAGATACAGAATTCCTCAGCTTTTCTTTTGCTGACGGCGGTGCTAAAAGTTCTTCAGACTTTTTCTGGAGGAATCTTGAAGCGCTTTCCCGGACTCATTTTCCTGATTGCCTTGTTCTTGGCGCCCACTTCAGCCCAGGACGCGGCCAATCCCCGCCGCCTCTCCCTGCCCACCAGCAAGGTGCTCGAGGCGCCGTCACCCGGCCGCATTGGCGCGGTGAACAGTTTTCCCGCGACCATCGCGCTCAGCCCGGACGGCCACTACGCGGCGTTGTTGAATGATGGTTACGGCACGCAGCAGACGCTGGCGCATCAGTCCATCACCATTCTTGATCTCAAGACCAACACGCTTAGAGATTTTCCCGACGCCCGCCTGTCCGACACCGCTCATCAGAGCTATTTCATCGGCCTTGCCTTCAGCTCCGACGGCGGCCATCTATACGCATCCATGGGCTCGATCTCCGACCCTACTGGGGCGAAGCGGGGCAACACCGGCAACGGCATCGCCGTGTACAAATTTGAAAATGACAAGGTGACTCCAGAACGCTTTCTGAAAATCGCGCCGCAGAAGATTGCTGTGGGCAGAAAGGTAGCCTTCGGAGTACGGAAGGCTGCGGCGGGAACCGCGATTCCTTATCCTGCCGGACTGGCCGTGATTCCCGGCCAAAGCAGCGACAGGTTACTGGTGGCCAACAACCTTTCTGACAACGCCGTGCTGCTGGACTCGGCCGACGGGCGCGTTCTGCAGCAATTCGGCCTGAGCACGCATGAAGTGATTCCGTCATCATTTCCCTACACGGTCGTAGCCAGCCGGGATGGCCGGCGCGCCTGGTGCAGTCTATGGAATTCTTCCCGCGTGGCTGAGCTGGACTTGGAGAAGGGAAGCGTGACGCGCTGGATTTCTTTGCTGGAGCCGAAAGATCCTATCGCGCCCGGTTCCCACCCTACTGATCTTTTGCTGAGCCCCGACGAAAAATGGCTCTACGTTGCTCTTTCCAATGCCGACGCGGTCGCTACCGTTAACACCGCTTCGGGATTGGTCATCCATCTGGCTTCGACCAACCTTGCCGGGCAAGAGCACGCCGGGACTTATCCCAGCGCGCTGGCGCAATCGCCCGACGGGACGCGCTTGTTTGTTGCGGATTCGTCGTTGAATGCCGTTGCAGTGTTCGATTCTGTAGCGCTGACGAAACCGGGCATCACTTTTCCTTTGCCGCAAGAGGCCCTCGGATTCATTCCGACCGACTGGTATCCCAGCGCGCTGGCGGTTGGCGGAGACGACCTTCTCATTGCGACCGCCAAGGGAGAAGGTGCGGGCCCCAATAGCGGCATCAGCCGTTTGAAGGGCGAACGGCGGCGCCGCGAACATCCCTATATCCCTACATTGATGTATGGTTCGCTCTCCCGCCTGAACTTCCGCAATGTAGAGAAACACTTGCGCGAGTTGACGCAGAAGGTCGAGGAAAGCAATCTCTTCAATTCAGATCCCGGAAAAATCACATTTCGGGCGGGATCAAACCCGATTCACCATGTGATTTACATTCTCAAGGAGAACCGCACTTACGATCAGATCCTGGGCGATCTGAAACTCCATGACCGGAAAGTGGGCAACGGCGATCCTTCACTGACCATGTACGGTGCGGATGTGACGCCCAACGAGCACAAGCTCGCCCTGCAGTTCGGAGTGCTGGACAATTTTTATGACAGCGGTGAAGTCTCGGGCGATGGCCACGACTGGTCAAACGCCGCCATCACCAGCGACTACAACGAGAAAACCTGGCAGATTGCCTATCGCGGCAAGGAACGCATTTACGACTACCAGGGCACGGTTGCGGATGAATCTCCTCTGGAGTTGGGTGAACCCGACGTGGACGCTCCCGGCACTGGTTACCTCTGGGACAACCTTGCCAGCCATGGTTTGACCTACCGCGATTACGGCGAGTACATCACCGGAGTCTGGTGCAAGGCGGCAAAGAAATCGGGCGCTTCGCCGAAGGAAGGCACGCCCTCTCCCTATAGCTCGGAGTGCGAACGCGCCGTGGTCGGCAAAGGCGAACCGCTTCCACCGGACGTTGGTCAGCCCCACGGATCAGCCAGCCCATGGCCCTGGCCGGTTCCGGTGTTGAAGCGCATGAAGGCCAGCAAGGCAGCCCTGCGCGACCATTTCCATCCCGGCTTCCCGGATTTCAACACCGAATACCCGGACCAGCTGCGCACCGACCTTTTCCTTAACGAGTTTGACGATTTCGTGCGTGCCCGCAAGGAAGGCAAAGGAACTGAGCTGCCGGCGTTCGTGCTGCTCTATTTGCCAGACGACCACACTCATGGCACCACGCCAGGCAAGCCCCGCCCCGCGGCCTCGGTCGCGGACAACGATCTGGCGGTCGGCCGCGTTGTCGAAGCCGTCTCGCACAGTCCCTACTGGGAGGACACGGCGATCTTCATCATCGAAGACGATGCCCAGGATGGCGCCGACCACGTGGACGCCCACCGCTCGATTGCATTCGAGATCAGCAAATATTCGCCCGGCTCGCCCGGCGAACCCTTCGTAGACAGCCGCTTCTACACTACCGTGAACATGATGCACACGATGGAAACGCTGCTGGGGCTGCCGCCGATGAACCAGAATGACGCTTACGCGCCGGTGATGGCGCCCTTGTTTACGGGCCCGGGAACTCAGCCCCCGTTCACGGCGGACTGGAGCAATCGCGACAACGGGCTGATGTACCAGACCAACCCGGCCAAGGGGCAGGGTGCAGCTGAATCGGCCAAGATGGACTTCACGAGGCCGGATGCGGTCAATACCGCGGTGCTCAACCTGATTCTGTGGCGTGATCGCATGGACAGCACACCCATGCCTCCGCCGAAGCACAGTGTGTTCCCGCAGAAGGGGTCGGCCGATTAAGGACTAAGATGCTCGTATAGGGTGTGGGGACGGGTCTCTGACCCGTCCAGCCGAGCGAAGCTCGGCCAGGCTTTGCTTTGAAATCAACGCCGAGTTGAAGCCGGCCTGCGCTCGGCTGGGGGTGGCTGCTTCCCCCGGTGGACATCACGGCCTAAACACCAGACGAGCTGCGCTCGTCCCGGACGGGTCAAAGGCCCGTCCCCACACGAGCATAGCTACTTCGTTGTTTCCCGTATCTATGTGTGCAAACTCCATCACATTCTCCATTTTTCATGCGCGGTCGGCTGACAAGGCACCGCCATCGCCATCCACAAGCTGGCCTCAGATAGAATCTCGGCATGTCCCCCGCTATCCAATGCCGCGATCTACGCAAGACCTACGATGGCAAGGTTGAAGCCGTTCGCGGACTGAACCTTGAAATCGAGGCCGGCGAGTGTTTCGGACTGCTGGGGCCGAACGGAGCAGGGAAGACCACTACGATCGAGATACTGGAAGGGTTGCTCGCGCCTACCTCAGGACAGGTCACGATTCTGGGGCAGACCTGGAAGGAGAACGAACGCGAGCTGCGCGAGGTGATGGGCATCTCCCTGCAGGAGACTCGCCTGTCGGAAAAGCTGACTGTCCTCGAAACCATCAGGCTGTTTTCCGGCTTCTATCGCCAGCCCCGTGCGGCGGTTGATGTGCTGGAGCAGATGCAACTCAGCGAGAAGGCCGATTCCTGGGTAGGCAAGCTTTCCGGCGGCCAGAGGCAGCGTCTTGCAGTGGCGACCGCGCTGGTGGGCAATCCCAAAATTCTTTTTCTGGACGAGCCCACCACCGGGCTCGATCCCCAGAGCCGCCGCCAGCTCTGGGACATCATTCGCTGTTTCCAGCAGGGCGGAGGGACGGTACTGCTGACCACGCACTACATGGACGAAGCCGAGCGTCTGTGCGATCGTCTGGCTATTGTCGATCACGGCCAGATCATCGCTGAAGGCAGTCCGGCCGAGTTGATCGAAAGGCTGGGCGGTCATCACATGGTGGAATTCCAGGTAAGTGGAAGCTCGAATGGAGATGGCATCGAGGTCTGGCGGGCGCTTCCCGGGGTCGAGTCGGTCCGCCATGACAACGGCCTGGTTTGCCTGAATGTGCGCGAGCCACACCTGACCATTCCAGCGCTGCTGGACGCGGTGGAGAAGCAGGGCAGTCAACTGCTGCACCTGACCACCCGACAGGCTAGCCTGGAAGATGTGTTCGTCCGCCTGACCGGCCGCCATTTGCGGGAAGATTGATGGCGAACGCATTGCTGAACAGACGGGAGACGTATCGATGACGGTCGCACAGCAAGTTCCGCCAACCCGGGTCCCGCCCCTTCCCTCGGGCAGGCCTCACCGCAACGGGCGCTGGTCCGGCTTCAATCATCTGTTGACGGCGCGCCTGCTGGAACTGAAACGCGAGCCCGAAGTAATCTTCTGGGTCTTTGGATTTCCCGTACTGCTCGCCCTGGGGCTGGGCATTGCCTTTCGGAACAAGCCGGCGAATATTACATCCGTTGCCATTGTGGTCGGTCCGGGTGCTGAAGATGCACTGAACCTGCTGCGCCGTTCGCCGCGAGGTTCGTCGATCCGCGCCACGGTGACTGCGGAACAGGAGGCGCTGCAGGGATTTCGTCTGGGAAAGTACGATCTGGTCATCGTACCCAGCGGCGCAAACGTCTTTCAATATCGCTATGATCCCGCGCGTCCGGAGAGTGTTCTTTCCCGCGCCGAGGTGGACGACGCTCTGCAATCTGGCGCTGGGCGCAAGGACCCATTGCCCACTACGGCGGTGGCCTCCAGCGAACCGGGATCGCGTTATATAGACTTTCTGATTCCCGGGCTGCTGGGAATGAACCTGATGAACTCCGGCATGTGGGGCATCGGTTTTGCGCTGGTGGACATGCGCCAGCGCAAGCTGCTCAAACGCTTTGTCGGCACGCCCATGCGCCGCAGCGATTTTCTAATGGCCCTGACCAGCAGCCGCCTGGTGCTGATGGTGATTGAAATCGTACTGCTGCTTGGTTTTGGCATGCTGGTCTTCCACATGCGCGTGCTGGGCTCGGTATTCACCATTTTGCTGATTACTACCGTCGGCGCCATATCCTTCGGAGGTCTGGGCCTGCTGACCGCCAGCCGTGCCCAGAAACTTGAAAGCGTGAGCGGGCTGATGAACCTGGTGATGATGCCGATGTGGATCTTCTCCGGCGTATTCTTCTCCGCCGAGCGATTTCCGGCCGTGTTGCAGCCCGCCATCAAGTTGCTGCCCCTGACTGCGCTGAACGATGCCTTGCGGGCTACGATCCTGCAAGGCGCGTCCCTGGGCGCCCAAACTGGTCGTCTGCTGGTCCTGCTGCTGTGGGGTGGAATGTCTTTCGCACTGGCCCTTCGCTGGTTCCGCTGGACCTGATAAATCTTTCTAAATCATGCAAATCCACTGCATTAATGGCGCATCGGGATAGCCCGCCCGGTGTATAATCGATCCAATGCTCTCGAAATTCCACTTCGCCGCTGTAGTCGGATTACTGCTGGTTTTGCTGGTAGTTTTCGTTTGCCCGGCGGTGGACTTGCCCGCGACCGCGTTGCGCGCCCAGCAGGCGTCCATGCTGCTGCTTTTGAGCATTGCTCTGTGTGCCCGGTGCTCTTTCATGTGCACCCGTGTAACTCCGTTGCGACAAGTTGCCACCAACTACTTATCTGATTCGGTGTCCGTATCTGGCCCTTCGTCCCTGACCGGCGTTTTGCTCTGCTGAGCTGAACCGCCGTTCTATAGTCAGGGCCACACTCACCTTTGGTTCAGGCTGAGTCTGGCAGTCATGCTTCCGTTCCCGCAATCCGGAGGTGACATGAAGGTAATCGAGCGACAGATCACTTATGGTCCGTTTTTGGAGCAACTGCGCTCCGCTCCGGCCCGTATCCTTTTGCTCGACTACGACGGCACCCTGGCTCCGTTCTGCGTGGATCGCAATCTGGCGGTTCCGTATCCCGAAGTGCCGCCCCTGATCGTTCGCATCATGAAGCAGGGAACTCGGGTGGTGCTGATCAGCGGCCGTCCGGTCAGGGAATTGCTCCTGCTTACCGGGATCTCGCCGCAGCCGGAAATCTGGGGAAGCCACGGTCTGGAGCGGTTGATGGCGGATGGCAGATACGAAGTAAGCTCAGTGCCCGAGCACAAAGATTGTCTGGTGGCTGCAGCGACGATTCTTCGCGACGCTGGTCTGGAAGGTCGTACCGAAATCAAGCCAGGAGGAGTGGCGGTGCACTGGCGCGGTCTGAGCCCGGCGAAAGCCGAAAAACTGGCGCGTGAAGTGCCGGAGCTCTGGCAACCCCTGCTCGATCGGGCACCGCTAAGTTTGCTCGAATTCGACGGTGGCCTGGAAATTCGTGTGGCCGGCCGAGGCAAAGGGGATGCGGTTCGCGCCATCCTAAAAGAGTCGGGGGCGGATGCAGCGGTCGCCTATCTGGGCGACGATCAGACCGACGAAGATGCGTTCCAGGCGCTCAAGGGCAACGGACTGACAGTTCTAGTGCGTCCTCAATCACGGCCGACGGCAGCTGATATCTGGCTGCAACCACCTCGCGAACTGCTCCAGTTTCTGGAGGAGTGGATTCGCGCCACAGGAGGGCAAGGATGAATGAACTCAAGGGACGTGTGATCAATGTTTCGAACCGCCTGCCGATTCTCATCCGAAAACATGCAGGCGGCGCCCGACTGGAGCGAAGTTCCGGGGGACTCGCCACCGCTCTCGAAGCGGGCTGGCGCGACCAACCCGGAGTCTGGATCGGCTGGGCCGGCACTGGCCCGGAAGAAAATATCGAGCCCTTCTTGGTCCGTGCGGCGCACCAGCGTTCCTATACCCTCCGCTCGGTAGCCCTGACCGACGAAGAGACGGCCAAGTTCTATTCCGGCTTTGCCAATGAAATCATCTGGCCCCTGTTCCACGATATGCCCTCGCGCTGCAATTTCGAACCTGAGTACTGGGAGATCTATCAGCGCGTAAATCGTAAGTTTGCCAGCGTAGCTGCCGAAACCGCACAGGAGAATGATTTTGTCTGGGTGCATGACTACCACCTGATGTTGACCGCTTCTGCACTGAGGCAGGCGGGAGTGCGGGCACGCATGGGATTTTTCCTCCACATTCCATTTCCGTCTCCCGACGTGTTTGAAAAACTTCCGTGGAAGAAGCCCATCCTCAAGTCACTGCTGGAATTCGACGTGATCGGGTTCCAGGGCGATCGCGACCGCTCAAATTTCGTGAGCTGTCTCGAACGCCTGCTGCCGGAGGCTGCCGTCGAGCAAGGTACTCCACATTTGCAGGTGAATCAGGCTGGGCGGCAAACCGTGGTAGGGACATTCCCCATTGGGATCGATTTCGAGGCTTTTGAGCGCGAAGCCAAGCGTCCGGAGATTGCGGCCCATGCGGCCGAGCTCAGAAAACGGGTGTCGGATGACGTGTTGGTCCTGGGCGTGGACCGTTTGGACTATACGAAGGGGATTCCGGAACGGCTCAAATCGTTCCGCCTGCTGCTGCGCCGTTTTCCGGAGATGCGCAGGCACATCACGCTGGTGCAGGTGGTGGTCCCCAGCCGTGAGGAAATTCCCAACTACAAGCATCTGCGCCGGGAAGTGGAGCTGCTGGTTAGCCAGATCAACGGCGAGTTCACCGAACCGGGTTGGGTGCCGGTGCACTACATCCATCGCAATCTGGACCGGGATGAGCTTCTGGCTTACTATCGTGCCGCCGACGTTGGCCTGGTGACTCCGCTTAAGGATGGGATGAATCTGGTCGCCAAGGAGTTCTGCGGCGCCCAGATCGACGAGCGCGGAGTGCTCATTGTCAGTGAATTCGCGGGCGCTGGACCAGAATTGCGCAGCGGGGCGATCATCGTCAATCCCAACGATTTTGCCGAGGTCGCGCAGGCCCTCTACGATGCCGCGCACATGAGCGCGGACGAGAAGCGCTGCAGAATGCGGCTACTGCGCCAGATCGTGAAAGACCACAACGTGCACCGCTGGATCCGTTCATTTCTGCAAGCTGTCCCGGAACCCATCTCGACGAGCCGTAGTCCGGGTGGAGATTCGTGGGGGCCGGCTGCCAAATTGAAAGAACGCGCCCCAAAAAGCATGCCGGGCGTAGCCCTGGTGGCGGCAGCCCTCTCGCCAGCCAGCCGTCCGCGCTACGCTATGGGCAAGGATGCCAAACTGCGGATGATGGGCAGCACGGTGGGCGAAGACTAATTCTTAAGAGTTGTCATCCTGAGCGGAGTTGGCCCATTCGTTTAACGAATGGGCCAATGAAGTCGAAGGACCCCTATAGCTTACTGAAGATTCTGTTTCCCACTGGCATGTGTAGGGAGGTTGCCCGCGACGGTCGAGATTGATTTGTTAGGAAGGGGTCCTTCGACTGCGGGTTTGCTTCGCCAGGCGAAGCAAACTCTTCACTCAGGATGACAGCCGATAGGTTGGCCCTACGAGCTCAGGCATGGTTATTCGAGTTGTTTTCCCTTCGTCTCCGGCAACTGCGTCGCCACCAGACAGGATAGCAGAAACGAAATACCGCACAAGTAGAATGCCCAACTTAAGCCCTTTGCCTGCCCTACGCGACCGATCACGAAAGGCGCGATCGAGCTCATGGTGCGAGCGCCGTTGTAGGTGAAGCCTAGAGCGCGTGCCCGAACCGCGGTGGGAAAAATCTCGCTGCCGATGATTCCCGAGCCGGAGAAGAAGCCGGTGCCGAAAAATGCCAGTACTGTGCCCAGCACCA
The DNA here is from genome assembly GCA_963803605.1 of Terriglobia bacterium. Classification (GTDB taxonomy): domain Bacteria; phylum Acidobacteriota; class Terriglobia; order Terriglobales; family Acidobacteriaceae; genus JAIQFF01. Next base: position 153,627 of record CAWDNG010000006.1, on the reverse strand, counting down.
TTAGCGCCCACGGCGCTCTGGCCAGAGCATAAATCGGAACTATAACTGCAGCCATGAAGGTATATAAAACAAAAGACTTGCGACGGCCAAGATAGTCGGCCACCCAGCCGAAGCTGGCGTATCCGGGAAACATTCCGACCAGGTTCAGCACCACCAGCAAAGTTGTGGTTCCCATGATTCCGAAGCCGCGTCCGCCCTGCTCGAGGGGTAAGGAAAGATAAGGCGGGATCCAGGTGAACAATCCCCACCAGGCGAACATGCCGAAGAAGTTCATGAACAGCAGCGCCAAAGTGTGTTTTCCGTACGGCGGTTTGAACAGTTCGGCGAATCCTATCTGCGGGGCACTCGCGGTGGAGAGGTCAATTCCGCGGAGCTCGCGTTGCTGCCACATTGCCGACTCTGGCACGCTACGGCGCATCCACAGGACCACCAGCGCGGGCAGAATTCCGACGAAGAAGGCCATGCGCCAGTCGGCATAGTGCAACACGATTCCCACCGTCAGGGCGGCCAGGGCATAGCCGAGGGCCCACGAACTCTGGACTATCGAGATAGCTTTGGCCCGTAACTCGGTCGGCCAGGTCTCGGCCACGAGAGTGGCTCCGGTATTCCACTCACCACCCATTCCCAGCCCGAGGATGAAGCGGAAGACGGCCAGCATCAGCACCGAGGTGGCGAGACCGGACGCGAATGAGCAGACCGAGTAGGTAAGAATGCTCAGCATCAGGGCTCGCTTGCGGCCCAGATGGTCGGCAATGAAACCGAAGGTGACGCCGCCGATTCCTGATGCCAGAAGAGTCAGACTATTGAGCAGACCAGCGGTTCCCTTGGTCATGCCCAGATCGCGCATAACGTGCGCCAGCACCAGGGCGTAGAGCATGGCGTCGAAGGCGTCGAGCATCCAGCCTAGCGCCGCAGCAACCAGCGTTCTGCGTTGCGCGGAGGTGGCTTGGGTGAAAGGGAAAGCCATGCTGGTTGGCATCGCATGGATTGTTAATGGTTTGGCGGCCCATTGGCAATCGAAAATCTGTGTTGGTGTTAAGGACAGACAACTCCGTGTCCTCGGTGTCCTCTGTGGTTTTACTGGTTCGAACCACGGAGGACACTGAGGACACAGGGAAGGCGATTCTACCTACCTCGCTTTCAAAAGATGGAAGTATCTGCGTGCTTTGTGCACGTCGCGCGCTATCTGTTCGCGCAGCGCATCGATCGAGGGAAATTTGATCTCATCGCGCAGGCGCTGTAGGAAATAGATCTCCACTTCCGTGTCAGGCGCTAGTTCGATGGGATGAAAGTTTAGAAGGTGAGTTTCCACCGCGAATGATTCCGTCCCGAAGGTGGGACGTCCGCCCACGTTGGTTACGGAATCGAAGCACTCCTGGCCCACGCGCGTGCGGCTGATGTAAACCCCGTCCCTGGGCACGAATTCTTCATAGCGGTTCAGGTTGATGGTGGGCACCGTGTACCTGGAGCCGTATCCTCGTCCGCGGCCGGGGGTAGAGAGCATGCTGAAGGGATGTCCCAGCAGGTGCCGGGCGCGGCTGATCCGGCCTTCGCTCAGAAGTCTGCGGATGTGGCTGCTGGAAACAGGTTCGCCGCGCAGTTTCATTTCCGGATACACTTTGACGTCGAAGCCCATCTCGCGTCCGAGCTCGGCCAGCATGTCCACATTGCCCGCGGCCTTATGGCCGAAATGAAAGTTGTAGCCTTCATGCACCTCGCGGGCGTGGAGCTGCTTCTTCAAAATCTTTTCCGCGAACTGCCGTGGAGTCATCAGCGAGAGGTCGCGTCCAAACGGCAGGAGCAGAAGGGCGTCCACGCCGCTGGCCTCCAGCAGGCGAAGCTTTTCTGGAGTAGGCGTGATCAGCTTGAGCCCGGAATCAGGCTTCAAAATGCGGACCGGATGTGGTTCGAACGTGACCGCCATCGCCTTGGCGCCCTGTTGCCGAGCACGGTCCACGATTTCTTTGAGTACATGGCTGTGAGCGCGGTGGACGCCGTCAAAGTTCCCGATGCTTACCAGGGTCGGGCCGAAGTTGGCCGGAACATCTTCGGGTTTGTGGAAGATATACATTAAGGCTGCTTCTGGCGCCTAGTTCCTGGTAGATCCAAACCTGCCGCGGGATCGACAAATACGGGAAACCCAAAGGTTCTTTGCGACCGTTGCAACTAAAGGTCTTCCTTCCTAAATTTCAAACTCCAATTTCATTCCGTCGTACGAAAGCTGTACATGCGGGGGCAGCGACGCGTTCGTCTCCGCATGCGGCAGATCGTGGCAAATATGAGTGAAGAATGCGCGCTTGGGCTTGAGTCGCTCCACGATGCGCAGCGAATTCTCCACCGTCGAATGCGTGGGATGAGGCTTGTGGCGCAGCGCGTCCAGAAACAGGATATCGAGATTCTGCAGCTGTTCGAAAGAGGCTTCGGGCACGGAGCTGTGATCGGTAAGGTAAGCAGCCGATCCAAAGCGAAAGCCGTAGATCTCAGTTTCTCCGTGAATCACGGCCACCGGTTCGAAGCGTGCGCCGAACAATTCCAGCGGTCCCTCCAGGGGCTTGAGTTCAACCTGGGGCAGTCCGCCAAATTTGTAGTCGGCGTCAAAAATGTAACGGAACATGTTGCGGACGAACGCAACCACATCGGGCCGGGCATAGAGCGGCAAGCGGCCCGGCTTGTGGCGGAAGCTCAGCGGGCGCAGGTCGTCAATGCCAAGAATATGGTCGGCGTGAGCGTGAGTGTAGAGTACCGCGTCCAGGCTGCATATATTTTCGCGGATGGCCTGCTCGCGAAAATCGGGCGTCGTGTCGATGAGCACGCTTCGCCCAGCGTACTCAATTAGTACCGAGGGCCGGGTGCGGCGATCACGCGGGTCGGAAGAGCGGCAGACAGCGCAGTCGCAGCCAATGGTGGGCACGCCCATGGACGTGCCGCTCCCCAGCACGGTCAGCATGGCTTTCATCATTTCGCTGGATTTGCGCCCGCGGCCTGCGGCGGACGGGACAAGGCGTTGGTGACTTCCACATAGGCCATGCGCAACTCGTAAAGACAGTTCTGCAAAAAGTTTTCTTCGGTGGGCGTGAGGTTTCCTTTGGTCTTTTCCGCCAGCAGGCTGAGCGTGTCCACGGTCTGGCGCGCACCCAGGAGATCGATGCGCGGCTGCCCTCTTTCTTCCTGCATGAGCCCGAGTTGCAGCATGGCGGTCATATACAGGGAGGCCATGAAGCGCTCGAAGGTCATCTCCATTTCTTTCGCGGAGTGGCCACTGAGTTCGACCCGAGCGTCCAGTTCCTTGGCCGACTTGCTGTAGGCATCGGCCTGCTCCTTCTGCTCCGCCGCGGTCGGACTCGGCGGCACGGACGGATCGAGCGAGGATGCATCCAGCGGCGAAGGTTGAGCCGCGGCCGGCCGTGCTTCAGCGGCCAGCGGCGCAGCTGGTTTCGAGGTCGAAACTTCTTCTTCGCTGACTTCCTGGCGCAACTCACCTTCGGGCGTGAACAGTCGCCTGTCGGTGACGGTAAAGCTCTCTTGTTTTTTCTCAGCCATAATTCTTTCCTTGGATTACTTGAATGCTTCTGCGAACGGCAGGCTGGCAACGCTGGCAGCACTGCCGCCAGCCTCGACTTGTTTGCCGGGCGTCGCTACTTCACGGCGGATGTAGCCCAGCGCTACCCGGAGTTCGCCGCCGGCCAGCGGCAGGGAAGCGGCGCTGGTGATTTCTCCCACGTCCTTGCCTTCCACCTGAATCTTGCTGCCAAGGGTGGGCAGAGGCCCGTTGACTGCGAAGCCGGTAAACTTGCGGCGCACCTGGCCGCGCGAGCGGATGCGCTCGACAATCTCCTGGCCAACGTAGCAGCCCTTGGAGAAATTCAAAGCGCGCTCCTGTTCGGTCTCCTGCGGCAAGTCGCGCTCGCGGATGTCGATGCCGTAACGCGGAATCCCCGCAGCCACGCGCAACAGGTCGAGCGCAGTTGTCCCCACCGGACTGGCCCCCGCCTTCACCAGGGCCTCGTATCCTCGCTCCACGTCGGCTGGCGGCACCCATAATTCGAACGATTCCACGCGCGGGTTGTCGCCCCGGATGAGGGTCGCGGTAGTTCGCCGCCAATCGACTTCGACAAATTGCAAAGCCCTCAGGTCGGGCACGGCAAGCCCCGCAGTCTGCAATACTTCCCGGGACTTTGGTCCCGCGATTCCTATGGTTGCGAGCTTCTCGCTTGCCACTTCGACATCGTCCATGATGATGTATTTGTCGAAGACGGCGAGGATCTTCTCCAGCTGCGACTGGTCGGTATCGACGATCAGCGACTCGCCGCGATTGTAGGTATACAAATCGCCCAGGATGTGCCCCTGGGGATTGAGCAGGAAAGCGTATACGCCCTGTCCGGGTGCGAGATCTCGGATATTGTTGGTGATCATGCCGTTCAGCCAGCGCACGCGATCGCTGCCGGTGATCAAAATCCTCGCACGCGAACTGAGGTCGTAAACTCCGGAAGCAGAGGCCAGAGCCCGAAATTCGGAGCCCGCGTCACCCCAATCGGCCCGCGCTTCAACCGGGGTTGCAGGGGCCGCGTCCACGCTGTTTTGTTGTGCGGTCACGCTCATTTTCTCTTGTATTGATTATATAGCGCTCCGCTGGAGCCGGGCACCTTCGCCCATGTTTGCCTCAAGACAGCCGGGACGCCCATCCCCCGTCTGTTTTCTTTGCGCACCGCCGACTGAGTTGATAATCTTCCATTCCGTGAGCCCAAAAAAGCGGATCGCTATCATTCCTGGAGACGGCATTGGCCCCGAGGTCATTGCCGAGGCCGCGAAAGTCGTGCAGGCTTCGCACGCCGACGTCGAGATGACCCATTTCGACTGGAGCGCCAATCGCTACCTCGCTGACGGCGTTACCGTCCCGCCCGACGGCTTTGCCATGCTGGAGCGCGATTTCGACGCGATCCTGCTGGGCGCCTTCGGCGACCCGCGTGTGGCTTCAAATATCCACGCCAAGGAAATCCTGCTGGGCATGCGCTTCAAGATGGACCTGTACGCCAACGTGCGCCCCGTGCGCCTCTTGGACGCGTCGCTCTGCCCACTGAAGGGAGTCGAACCCAGGGACATTGATTTCGTGGTAGTGCGCGAAAATACCGAGGGGGTTTACGTCGATGCCGGCGGCGTCTTCAAGCCCGGCACGCCGGATGAGGTCGCGGTGCAGGAGGACATCAACACTCGCAAGGGCGTGGAGCGCGTGGTCCGCTATGCCTTCGAATATTGCGAACGCCACAAGAAGCAGGATGGAAGTCCGCGCGGGCACGTGCTCATGTGCGACAAGTCGAATGCCATGACCTACGCGGGTGGACTTTGGCAGCGGGTCTTCAAGGACGTGGGCCGCGAGTATCCGCAGATCACTTCGCAGCACATGTACGTGGATGCCCTCTGTACCCAGATGGTGCGCGATCCGCGTCAGTTCGACGTGATTGTGACCAACAACATGTTTGGCGACATCATTACTGACCTGGCCGCGGGGCTGCAGGGCGGACTGGGAATGGCCGCAAGCGGAAATATTCATCCCGGAAAGACCTCCATGTTCGAGTCCGTGCACGGCTCCGCCCCGCCCATCGCAGGAAAGAATATTGCGAATCCCTTGGGCGCGATTCTAACGGCGGCGATGATGCTGGCGCATTTGGGTCTGACCCAGGAGGCGGAAAAGATTGAGGCCGCGGTGCTCGAAGCCGTGCAGCAAAAGAAAACCACGCCAGACATCGGCGGCATCCTGGGAACGCGGGCGGCGGGGGATTGGGTGGCGAGGAGAACCGCAGGCTGATTCGCGCGACGCAAGCGGATCTATAGCGGCTGAAGCCGTGCGCTTCCACGGCATCAATGCGAGCGAGGTTGATGAGGGACGGCCGTAACCTGTGGAAGGGCACGGCTTCCAGCCGTGCCAATAGAGCGGTTAAGTGGCCGGCTTTAGCCGTTGTGGCGCTCATCAAGCGAGAACCCGGGATGCGCGGACGAATACGGATAGTCCTTGGGAGATTCGACCAGCCCGGCGCGGACTGGATTCAGATGAATGTACCGTCGGTGCCTTTCGAAATCCGTCCCATCCCGTATTCGATGGTTGGTGAAGCTCTTTTGCCAGATTCCATTCTTGAAGCGATTTCTTTCATGAAGCGATGTGAATAGCCGCCCTTGATGAATTGCATGGAGCGCTCCAGCGCGACACCGGGTTTGGGGGCGAGCATCAGGTGGATGTGGTCAGGCATGACGACGAATTCGTAAAGATGAAAGCTGCCGCGCTCGCGGTATGCAAACAGAGTGTCAAGAAGTAAGTTGGCGGCGCTTTCGGACTGGAACAGGGATCGGCGTCCGCAGGTTACTGAGGTGACGAAGAATGTGCGCTCGGCGGAGTTATCCACAGCGGCTGAAGCCGCCTCCTTTTGCGGTTTTTTTTCACACGGCTTGAAGCCGTGCGCTTCCACAGAAACAGCTCGATTGTCCAATGTCCCCGGGCTAAGCCGATGTGATGTCTGTCACACGAAGACCAAAAATTCCCGAAAGGGCTCTAGTGTCCGCCGATTGTGCAGGTCAACTCCGCCGGCCGGTCAGCAGAGCTAGTTCTCGCCACTTCCAGTGGCAATCGACATCGACAAACCCAATTTCACGCAGCCATTGCAGCTGGGTTTCCAGAGCCAGCAACTGGTTGGAAGGGTCCTCGGTCTCCCTCGTGCATCCGATGTGCCGCAGAAACTCTTCATGAAGCTGGGGCGTAGGAGACGCCACGTGTTCCAGATTGCAAAACACACCTCCGGGGTTCAGCCGGGCATAAATCTCGGCGTAAAGCGATCGCTTGCGTTCGTGGGTGAGATGATGGATCGCGAAGCTCGACACTACGGCGTCAAAGCGGCCTGACTCGGGAAGGGGATTCTCCAGATTGTGGGCCACAACCGTGACCGAGTGATCGCCGGCAAAACGTTGGCGGGAGGCGTCCAGCATTGTCGGAGAAAAATCAAGGGCCACCGCGGTAGCTTCGGGATGGGCCGATTTGACCAGGGCCAACAAACGTCCGTCTCCGGTTCCGAGATCGAGAATCCGCTGAGTCGATGCAGGTATGAATTCCAGGAGAGTGGATTCGCCTTCAACCCGGTGCGGGATGGAATCGGCGCGGCCCAGGTAGTCCAGTGCGTGTTCAGTTGAAGCCCAGAGATTAACGCTCATCTGAAAAGTATAAACTTATATCCAATGGCCAAATTGAAGATGGGTGGCAAGCGGTGTCGGGCATCGATCCTTGAAATTGCCTTTCTTCTGTTGCTGTTCAGCGTTCCTGGGCAGGCCCAGGCGGGACTGCGAGAAGCCGCGGGCGAGTCGCCCGCGACCACCCAACCGGCTACCACTACCCCGACCGCTGCTGAGGAGCCGAAGATCTCGCCGCAGGAGGCGGAGAAGCTCTTCCGCTCGGTGGATGAGATTCTTCAGTTTGCCAGCCAGGACACGTTGTTTCCCATCAAGCACGAGGTCAAGCGGCAGTTGGTCAGCCGCGAAGAAGTGGAAAGCTATGTCAGCAAGCACACCAGCGAGGATGAAGACGCCAAACGCTTGCGCCGTTCCGAACTGGTCCTCAAGAAATTTGGATTGCTGCCGCGAGACTTTGACCTGGGAAAATTCCTGCCCCTGCTGCTAAAAGAGCAGGTCGCGGGATACTATGACCCCAAGACCAAAACGGTGAATCTTCTCGACTGGCTGGGCGCGGACCAGCAGAAGCCAGTGCTGGCCCATGAACTGACCCACGCGCTGCAGGACCAGTCTTTCAACCTCGAAAAATACATGAAGCCGGTGGATTCCGACCTGGCGAAGAAGAAGGAAATCACCGCCCAGGACATCGAGAATGACGAGGTCAGCACCACGCGGCAAGCCGTGGTCGAGGGCCAGGCCATGGCCGTGCTCGTGGACTACATGCTGGAGCCCATGGGCCTGTCGCTGAAGAATTCGCCGCAAGTGGTCCAGGGTTTGAAGGACGGCATGCTGACCGGAACGCCGGACTCGGTGCAATTCCGCAATGCGCCCATATACATGAAAGAAGCGCTGACCTTCCCTTATCGCTACGGCATCGACTTTATCGCCGAACTGCTGATCAAGGGCGGAAAAGACAAGGCCTTCCCCGAGCTTTTTCGTAACCCTCCGCGCACCACGCGGCAGATCATGGAGCCGCAGACCTATCTTTCGGACGAGCGCCTGGAGCCCATGCACATGCCCGACCTGCGGCAGATCTTCAGGAACTACGATCGCTTCGATGTGGGCGCGGTTGGCGAGTTCGATGTGGCCGTACTGATTGACCAGTATGCCGGATCTCCAATTTCGAACCAGCTGTATCCGCACTGGCGAGGAGGTTATTACTATGCCGTGCGGCCCAAAGGCGATCCCGCGGCGCCGTTGGCGCTGCTCTACACCTCGCGCTGGTCCACCCCAGAAAAGGCGGCCACTTTTGCCGCGATCTACGCCGGGGGGCTGAGCAAGCGATACCTGCATGTGAGCGATGTGCCCGAATCGGGCAAGACGCCGGCCGTGGAGACCGCCGCCTTGGATCACCTGGCCGGCAGGCGAGCCTGGATGACCGAAGACGGGCAAGTCGTGATCGAGGTGCAGGGCGACACCGTCATGGTCACCGAAAGCCTGGACCAGACGACAACCGACAAGCTGGAGCAGGAAGTATTTGAGATGGCTACAGCGGCAAAATAGCTTTTGATAGTGTGGGACCGGGTCGGAGCCTGCCCTGAGTGGAGTCGAAGGCACCCGGTCAGGCGGCCCAGAGGGCCGCAGGCTTTTGAGTGATCGAAAAAGAAAGCGGTGCTTCGCATCGCCCGACCGGGTTCGAGATCCGGTCCCACACACTCCCCCTGTATAATCACCACTTTGTCACCCAGCTTTGTCGGTCGATAGGAGACCTTTGCCACAAGCAGAAATTGGAATCATTGGCGGCAGCGGGCTGTACTCGATGCCCGGCCTGACCAAAGTCAAAGAGCTACGGCTGAAGACGCCCTTCGGCAAGCCTTCGGACGCATACGTTCTGGGCACACTGGAGGGCCGAAAGGTTGCGTTCCTGGCGCGTCATGGACGCGGTCACCGCATACTCCCCACCGAGCTCAATTTCCGGGCTAACATTTATGGCTTCAAGCTGCTGGGCGCGGAACGAATCGTTTCCATTTCCGCCGTAGGATCACTCAAGGATGAGCACAAGCCGCTCGAGTTCGTGATCCCGGACCAGTTTTTTGACCGCACCCGGCACCGCGTGGACACGTTTTTCGGAAACGGCATCGTGGCCCACATTGCCTTTGCCGACCCCATCTGTCCTCAACTGGCGCAGGCCGTAGAAGGCGCATGCAGAAAAGCCGGGGTCACGGCCAAGCGCGGCGGCACCTACCTGTGCATGGAAGGTCCGCAGTTTTCCACCAAGGCCGAGTCCAACGTCTATCGCAGTTGGCGTATGGACGTGATCGGCATGACCAACCTGCAGGAGGCCAAGCTGGCACGCGAAGCGGAAATCTGTTACGTCACGGTGGCGATGGTCACGGACTACGACTGCTGGCATCCGCATCATGACTCGGTGACCGTGGACCAGATTGTGGCCGTGCTGCTGAAAAATGCCGAGAACGCCACCCGGGTGGTGCGCGAGACCGTGTCCGCCATGCCCCAAGAGCGGAGCTGCAAGTGCGGGTCGGCGCTGGCGCACGCCATTCTTACCAATCGCAGCAAGATTCCCGCGGCCACTCGCCAGAAGTTAAAACTCATTCTCGACAAGTATCTGAAAGCCAAAAAAGCATGAGCATAGTCGCAGTTGGATCCGTCGCGTTCGATACCATTGCCAGTCCGTCGGGAAGAGTGGAAGGTGTTCTGGGTGGCGCGGCCACGTATTTCGCATTGGCAGCCAGCTACTTCACCGATGTGCGCGTGGTCGCGATTGTGGGCGAGGATTTCACAGCCGAACACGAAAGCGTGCTAAAAAAGCGCGGTGTGGATACGCGTGGCATTGAACATGCCAAAGGCAAGACATTCCGCTGGGGCGGGCAGTATCTCGACAATCTGAATGAGGCCAAGACGGATTTCACCGACCTCAACGTGTTTCAGAACTTTCAGCCCCACATCCCGTCCCACTATCAGGATTCGCAGTTTCTGTTTCTGGCCAACATCCAGCCCGATCTGCAGGCGATGGTGCGGCGGGAGATGAAGACGGTGCGCCTGACCGGCGGCGATACCATGAATTACTGGATCAACAATGCGCGCCGGCAGTTGACTGAAACGCTGAAACTGGTGGACGTGCTGTTGATCAACGATACCGAGGCCAAGAGTCTCGCGGGAGAGACGAACCTGCCGCGGGCGGCGTTGAAGGTGCTGGCCATGGGGCCGCAGGCTCTGGTCATCAAGCATGGTGAATACGGCGCCACCATTTTCTTTCGTGAGGGTGCTTACGGCATCGGCCGCCATCCCTTTCGGGCGCCGGCGCTGCCGATCGATGAAGTCAAAGACCCTACCGGCGCGGGCGACTCCTTTGCCGGCGGCTTCATGGGGTACATTGCGTCGCAGGGAGAGTTGAGCCGCGAAGTGCTGAAGCGCGCCCTCTTCTACGGCAGCGTAATGGGATCGTTTGCGGTGGAGCGTTTCGGCACCGAGCCTTTGCAGTCGCTGACCCGGGGCGAAATTGATGCCCGGTTTCAAATCTTCCGCGAGCTGACTCATCTGGAATGAGTGCGCAGCCGATCCGGCGCTGGGACCGCGAGATCGCCCTGCTGGCATGGCTTACTGCGTGCGTTTCGATTCTTTCCTTCCTGTTTTACCTGCGACGCGGCGACATTCTGCTCTACGGGGACGCGGTGGCGCATATCAACATTGCACGCCGGGTTTTCGATTCCCGCACTCCAGGACTGCTGCAATTGGGTACGGTCTGGCTGCCCTTGCCCCACCTGATGATGATTCCGTTTCTGCTCTCAAACTGGATGTGGAAGACGGGAGTGGGCGGATCGATTCCGTCGATGGCGGCCTACATCTTGGGAACGGTCGGAATTTTCCGACTGGTGCGCGGCGTCCTGGGCCAGGCCTCGCAATGCGGTCCGATGTTCAGATTTACACCGTGGCTGGCCGCGATCATTTACGCCGCCAATCCCAACCTTGTTTACCTGCAGGCAACCGCTATGACTGAGCCGCTCTACCTGGCGCTGTTTATCTGGGCGCTGGTGTACTTCAGCGAATTTGTGCAGGAGCGCGGCAAGCCCGGCTGGGACAAGGACAGTAGAGATGCCCTGCCATGGGCCTCGTCGGCGCTGGCCAAATGCGGGATTTGCCTGGCTGCCGCCTGCCTGACCCGCTACGACGGATGGTTTCTCGCGGTGGCCTTGTGCGGCGTCGCGCTTGCCGTTGCGCTTCGGGCCAATCAACCCGGCCTCAGAGGCCGGCTCACAAAGTTCATTCTGGTGGCCGCAGCCGCTCCTGCGCTGTGGCTTGCCTACAACGCAATTGTCTATCGCAACCCGCTGGAATTCGCCAACGGCCCGTATTCGGCAAAGGCCATCGAGCAGAGGACGCCGGGCGCGTTCCATCCCGGCAGCCGCGATCTTCGAACCGCCTTCAGTTATTTTCTGAAATCGGCCGAGATGAACCTCGCCGCCGAAGGGTGGCAAAAACTTTGGCTCCTGCTGGCCCTGGCGGGGGTGATCGCAAGCCTGGCCCGGAGGGGGTTTCGGGGTCAACTGCGGCCGCTGTTTCTCCTCTGGGTCCCGGTGCCGTTCTATGCTCTTTCCGTCGCCTATGGTGGTGTGCCCATTTTCACGCCGGTGTGGTGGCCGTTTTCCTATTACAACGTGCGTTATGGATTGGAATTGCTTCCGGCATTCGCGGTTTTTGCGGCTCTGGCGGTTTGCTTTGCCGTGCAGTTGATGCGGCGCCGCGCACTCAGGATTTCAATAGCAGCTGCGAGCGTGATTTTCGTGGCCGCGAGCTACGGATTCATCTGGGCAGCACCGGTCTGCCTTGGTGAAGCCACAGTCAACTCGCGAGGACGAGTCGGGGTGGAACGGGAACTAGCCGACTTTCTCAAGGCCCTGCCTCCGGATTCGACGCTGCTTATGTACCTGGGTGAACATGTTGGGGCGTTGCAGCAGGCCGGCATCCCGCTGCGGCGGGTGATCAATGAAGGCAACCATCGCACATGGAAGCAGCCTGTTGACCTCGACGGATTGTGGGAACGGGCGCTGGCTGATCCACCGCGGTACGCCGATTTTGTCATCGCATTCGAGGGCGATGCGGTCTCTACCGGAGTACAGAAGCAGGACCTTATGCCGCTGGCGGTGATTCATGCTTCGGGAGCGGCGAAGGCGACCATCTACAGGACTCGCGCTCCATCCCGGTAATCATCTGGGTTAACTTGCGGGTCGGGAAGCCGGCAGGGGCGAAGTTTTCCGATGATAAAATCCAGCCACCCAAGCTCCCATGCCATTCGGGCAACACATTCACGATGTCCTGCAGAGCGAGATGTCTTCCGCTGGGGTTTACCTGTTGCGCCTGGTGCTGGCGGCGGTCCTGGGAGGCATGATCGGGCTGGAGCGCGAGATCAAGCATCGTCCCTCCGGCCTGCGCACGAATCTTTTTATTTGTCTCGGCGCGGCGCTGTTTACCTTGCTCTCGGATGCGCTGGCAGTCCGCCACCTCGGCGATCACACCCGCATCGCGGCACAGATCATTCCTGGCATCGGATTCATCGGGGCGGGCTCCATCCTCCACAATCGGGACAACCTGGTGACCGGACTCACGTCTGCGGCCACTCTGTTCGTGGTGGCCTCGGTTGGCATGGCGGTGGGCGGCGGCCTTTACGTCACGGCGATCTTTGCCACTGGGCTCATTCTGGTTTGCCTGTTTCTGCTGGGCAATGCCGAACAGAAACTCAACCTCAAGCTGACGGTGAACACTTACGAAGTTACCGGCAGCAACGCGGATGAGCTCAGGGCGGAAGTCAATGGCGCATTGGAGTGCATCCACGCCATGATGAAAAACGGGCAGGTGGCCGAGACCAGGCAGCATGTCCGCTTGCAGTTTGAGCTGGCAGGAACGCGCAAAGAGCAGGAGAAAGCGTTGCAGGCTCTGAAGCAGTCTTCCTTGATCGCGAGCGTGGTCTCATTGGGGCCGGTGCAGACCGAATGACGCCACCGGATCGAGTTATTCCATTCGTAAAGGCAAATGCCTGCGGCAATGACTTCCTGATTATTGATGGCGTGTATGTTCCGGCTAATGTCGCGGCGTTTAGCGAGCGCATCTGCGACCGCCATCACGGGGTGGGGGCAGATGGCGTAGAGTGGCTGTTTCCTGCTCCCGACGCGGATGTGCGCGCGCAGCTGTTCAATGCCGATGGGTCTGAGGCGGAGATTTCCGGCAACGGCACCCGCTGTGTGGCGGCTTATCTCTGCTCGGAGCGGGCGGGGGAAAGGTTTGCGATCCGCACCGGCGCCGGGGTCAAGCACTGCGAACTTCTCAGTCGCAACGAGTCCCGGTATGAGTTCGAAAGCGCCATGGGAGAAGCACAGGTCGGAGACGAAATCGCGGTCCAGGTGACAGCCGGGAAGGTGCGGGGCATTCCGGTCTCCCTGGGAAACCCGCATTATGTGGTGTTTGTGCCGGAATTTGTTCCGGCATGGCAGGCTGAAGCGGCCGAAATCGGACGCCACCTTGGCTTCAAGCAAGGGGTTAATGTTGAGCTGGTAGCTATTAAAGATAAGGACCATCTGGAAGTCAGGTTCTTCGAGCGCGGGGTCGGTGAGACCCAGTCTTCGGGAACCGGTTCGTGTGCCGCCGCGGTGGCCGCCATCGCCACCAGGCGTGCCCTGTCCCCGGTGCGGGTTCACGCCCCGGGCGGAGTGCAGACGGTCCGCTGGGAGGGACAGGTTTTTCTTCGGGGTCCCGCGGAACTGGTGTGTCGCGGTGAGTTTTTCGTTTAGGGCCGGTTTTGGCGTTCACGGTTAAGATGGGATACAGATGCCTTCGCCTCCAAAAGTTGCGCGCATCAAGCCGCCGACGCTGCGCTTAGGTGACACAGTGGGCATCGTCGCCCCGGCCAGCAATGTCAACCCTGAACTGCTGGAAGTCGGCTGCGCGGCCTTGCGCGACCTGGGATACAAGCCCTTCTATTTTGACTCTATCCTCGAGCGCGACCTCTACTTCGCCGGTTCGGCCACCCGGCGGGCGCGAGAACTCGAAGAAATGTTCATTCGCGACGAAGTCCGGGCGATCGTCTGTGCCCGGGGCGGATACGGCGCCAACTATCTGCTGGGCATTCTCGATCTCAAAAGAATCAAGGCGCATCCCAAGATTTTTGTCGGCTATAGCGACCTGACCACTCTTTTGACATACTTCGCCGATGCGGCCGGGCTGATTACATTTCACGGTCCCATGGTGGCCAAGGATTTCGCGCACGCTGACGGCGTCGATCAGGCGTCCTGGGAGCGCGCGTTACATGGGTCTTCGGAATGGGCTCTGGACCTCGATTCCAATGTGCAATCGCTTGTCGAGGGGTCTGGAGAAGGAATTCTCTACGGCGGATGCCTCTCCATTCTGGTGGCCTCTTTGGGTACGCCCTATGAAATAAATACCGAGGGCACGATCCTGTTTCTCGAAGATGTCGCAGCTAAGCCTTTCCAGATCGACCGCATGCTCATGCAGTTGAAGTTGGCGGGAAAACTGGCCGATGTTCGAGGCATCATCTTTGGCGAAATGCTGGATTGCACCCAGACCAGCAATAAAGATCAAAGCTATACCCTGGGGGAAGTTGTGATGCGGGTGATCGGCGACCTGGGCGTGCCGGTGGCTTACGGTCTGCGCTCTGGACATGTTTCGGGTCGTAACATCACTTTGCCTTTCGGCGTGCGTGCGGCGTTGGACGTTACGGCCAGTGGGGTCAACCTTAAAATACAGGAAGCGGCGACGACGGCGGCGGTTTCCTCACGGTCGGCGGGCTGAAGGCAAGGCGAAAATAACCACGGAGGACACGGAGGACACAGAGTGTTCCCGCCTGAAGGCACGAACTATGAGCGATAAAGGGCACATACACCTGATCGGTATTTGCGGCACCGCCATGGCATCGCTGGCGGGGATGCTCAAACAGCGCGGTTTTCGCGTGACTGGCTCCGACGCGGCTGCCTATCCGCCCATGTCGGAATTCCTGGCGGCGCTGGATATCCCGGTCGCCCAGCCCTTTGCGGCGGCTAATCTGGAGCCACAGCCAGATATGGTCGTGGTCGGTAATGCCATCTCGCGAGGCAATGTTGAACTGGAACATATTCTCGACCAGCGCGTTGCGTTCTGCTCACTGCCGCAAATTCTGCACGAAGAATTCCTGCGCGGGAAAGAAGTCCTGGTTGTGGCGGGTACGCACGGGAAGACTACGACCACCTCGATGCTGGCCTGGATCTTCCACAGCGCCGGGGTGCAGCCTTCATTCCTGATTGGAGGCATCGCGGAGAATTTCGGCAGCAGCTTTCAGTTGGGCGAGGGTAAGCACTTCATCCTCGAGGGCGACGAATACGACACTGCGTTCTTCGACAAGGGCCCGAAGTTCCTGCACTATTTTCCCGATGCCGTCATCCTGACCTCAGTGGAGTTCGATCATGCCGACATTTACAAAGACCTCGACGCCGTGGAAACGGCGTTCAAGCGCCTGGTCAACCTGGTGCCGGGGCGCGGGCGGATCGTAGGCCTGGACACAGGCGAGAGTATCGAACGCTGCCTGGCCAAGGCGTTTTGTCCAGTGGAGCGTTACGGAAGTAGCCCAGGCGCCATGTGGCAGGTGAAAGACATGCGGCTCGATCCCGCGCGCACCTCCTGGACCGTATTGCGAGACGGCAAGCCCTGGTCGAATTTTGAATTTGCTCTGGCGGGAGAATATAACGTGCTGAACGCAACTGCGGCGGCTGCCCTGGCTTCCGGATGCGGGATTCCCAACGAGCAGATTGCCGCCGCCCTGAAGACGTTCAAGAGCGTGAAACGCCGCCTGGAGGTGCGGGCGCAGGTGAACGGGATCACCATCATCGATGACTTCGCGCATCATCCTACGGCCATTGCGGGCACACTGAAGGCGCTGCATACGCGCTATCCCGGGGCCCGGTTGTGGGCGATCCTCGAACCGCGGTCGAACACACTCCGGCGTAACGTTTTCCAAAACGAACTGGCGCGCAGTCTGGCAGTAGCGGATGAGGTTGTGGTGGCGAACGTATTCAAATCGGAATCCATCCCGGTGAGCGAGCGCATGGACGTGGCTGCCCTGGTCGCCGATGTGCAAGAGCAGGGACGGCATGCGCGCATCGTTCCCGACGCCGACGCCATCGTGCAGACGGTAGCGCCCGACATGCGGCCGGGGGACGTTGTAGCCATTCTTTCCAACGGCGGCTTTGGGGGCATTTACGAAAAGCTGCCCCAACGTCTGAAATCAATTGCCGGAGGCGCTTCGGGCAGCCATTCGCTGAAGGCGTCCGCCAAGGCGTGAGTCTCTCGTCCAGAGCGCGCCTCGCCCTTGTTTTGATCTGGTTTGCCGCGCTCGCGGCGATACCGGCGAGAGGGCAGAATTCCCACCCTTCGTCGGGCTCCCCGGTACGATACGTTGTTTCCCTGGCCAACCGCACGGGACACCTGGTCGAAGTAAAAATTCTTCTTGGTTCCGGCGCACCGGAGCTCGATCTGCAACTGCCGATGTGGAACGCTCTCTACCAGGTGCGCGATTTCTCTCAGTATGTGAACTGGGTGCGAGCCAGAACCGCCGATGGGCAGGCGCTTCCGATACAGAAGACGGACAAGACGACGTGGCATCTCAGCGGCGCCGCCCAGGGCGCGGAAATCGAATATGAAATCTTTGCTGACCAGTCTGGTCCCTTTGGAGCGCAGCTGAATCCGCAGCACGCCTTCTTCAACCTGGCGGAGATCCTGATGTATCCGGTCGAAGCCCGCGATTCTCCGGTGGAGGTCTCGTTCACCAGCCTGCCGGCGGGGTGGCGCATCGCGACCGCGCTGCCCGCATCCGGGGAGGGCCTCACGGCGCCGGACTACGATCACATGGTGGACGCTCCGGTCGAAATCGGCGCCTTTCAGGAGTCTGACTTCGACGAAGCCGGCGGACATTATCGGGTCATCCTAGATTCCGATTCTTCGGCTTACGACATGCCGAAAATCGTTGCCATCCTTCGGCGGATCGCCTCCTCGGCCACGCTCTGGATGGAGGATCGGCCATTCCAGACCTATCTGTTTTTCTATCATTTCCGGCCGGGGGCGCCGGGCAACGGCATGGAGCACGCCAACGGCACCGCCATCGATTTCAGCCCGGAGGGCCTGGCCAACAATCTCCAGGGATTCGAGGGCCTGACGGCCCATGAATTTTTTCACTTATGGAATGTGAAGCGGATCCGGCCCCAGTCGCTCGAGCCGGTGGACTACACGAAGGAAAACTACAGCCGGGCTTTGTGGTTCAGCGAGGGGACGACGACCACGGCGGCTAACATTATTCTGCTGCGCGCCGGTCTGCTCGATCCAACGCGTTACCTCAAGGGCCTGGCAGCAGAGATAGGCGAACTGGAACGGCGCCCGGCCCATCTCAATCAGTCAGTGGAAGAATCCAGCCTGGACGCATGGCTGGAAAAGTACGACTACTACCGTCTACCGACGCGCAGCATCTCTTATTACAACAAGGGAAACCTCCTAGGCGTACTGCTCGATCTGCAGGTGCGCGAGTCGACCCATGGCGCCGCCTCGATTCGCGATGTCTTTCATTGGATGAATGAAAACTACGCGCGGAAAGGACAGTTTTTTCCTGATACCGCGGGAGTGCGCGGCGCCGCCGAGGCTATCACCCACACCGACCTGGGATGGTTCTTCCAGAAGTATGTCGCTGGCACCGACGAAATTCCGTGGGATGATTTCTTCAAGAGCGTGGGACTGCACCTGACGCGGCGGGCAACTGCGGTTGCCGATCCTGGATTCGTGGCGACGCGGAACTTCGACGCGGCACTGGTCGTTTCTGCCGTCGCGCCGGGAGGCCCGGCCGAGCTTGCCGGCCTCGCCGTGGGAGATTCGATTCTGGAGATCAACGGGCAAAAAGCTGATCGCGGGTTCAGCGGGAGCTCGGCAGAAGTTCGCCCCGGCGACACCTTGCACGTTCGTGTGCGTGGTGCAGCAGGTGAACGTGATCTGCACTGGAAGATGGGCACCCGTCAGGAAATTGAGCTGGCGTTGACCGACCTGGACAAGGTCACGGTCGAGCAGAAGGCTCGCCGGACGGCGTGGCTGAAAGGCGAATCTCAGGCGGTAGGAGCAAGCCACCCATGATCCGCACGGTTGTTATGCTGGCGTTCTGGGGGGTGGCACTTCCGCTGGCGGCACTGATTTGTTTTCCCTGGACCTTTCTTACCGGGGACATCCGTTTCCTGTACCGCGTAGCCATGGGGGCTGCTTCGATGGGTGCTCGCCTAGCAGGAATACGGGTGCGGACCATCGGACTGGACCGGCTCGATCCCAAACGAACTTACGTGTTCATGTCGAACCACGTATCCAACATCGATCCGCCCATCATGCTGCCGCTGATTCCGCGACGCACCTCGGTCATGGCAAAGAAAGAGCTGTTCGACTACCCCCTCCTGGGGAAAACCATGAGGATTGGCTCCCTGGTGCCGGTCGATCGCGGAAATCGGGACGCGGGCATCTCGGCCGTCCGAGCCGCAGCCGCGGTTTTGCGCCAGGGCATCAATATGACCATCTACGTCGAAGGCCATCGTTCCTTTGACGGTAAATTGCTGCCCTTCAAGAAAGGCCCGTTCTATCTCGCCATGGAGTGCGGCGTGCCCGTGGTGCCTGTAACTATTTCGGGTTCGCATTACGTCATGCCCAAAGGCAGGTTTGCCATCAAACCCGGGACAGTCACTCTGAATTTCCACCCTCCCATCGAACCGCACGACTTTGGCAGCCGCGAACAATTGATGGAGAAGGTCAGAAGAGCAATCGACAGTGGTTTGCCGGAGGAGATGCAGGAAGAGCGACTTTCCTCTGTTCCCTCGGTGTCCTCTGTGGTTAATCCTTTGACGCCTTAGCCCGCACTGCCCGAGCCATCTCGGGCAGCCTGCTGAGCAAAGCTGAATACTTGAGCCACAGCTTGTGATCGACGGCCGGTGCGCCGCTGACAATGGCGCCCGCCGCAACGTCACCCGCCACACCGCTTTGCGGGGTGACGATAGCGCCATCGCCGATCTTGCAATGACCGACCACCCCCACCTGCCCGGTCAGAATCACGTTGTTGCCCACGTCGGTCGAACCCGCAAGTCCTACTTGGGAAGCCAGCAGCGAATGCTCTCCGATGCGGGAGCCGTGTCCCACCTGCACCAGATTGTCGATCTTGGTGCCGCGGCCGATGCGGGTCTTCTCTACACTGGCCCGGTCCACGCAGGAATTGGCCTGGATTTCGACGTCGTCCTCGATCACGACCGGCTCAGGCTGGAGAATCTTGTACCAGTGTCCGGAATCGTCCTTGGCGAAGCCAAAGCCATCGGCCCCGATGACGACGCCGTTCTGTAGCAGCACGCGGTTGCCGAGCTGGCAGCCTTCCCTTACCACGGCATGGGCATGGGCAAAAAAATTGTTGCCGATTCTGGCCCCGCGATAGATGACCACGTGCGCCAGCAGCACCGCATCCCGGCCGATTTCGACGTCCTGGTCGATGACCACATAAGGCCCGAGGTGTGCCCCTTCGCCGATCTTCGCCGACGCATGCACCACCGCAGTCGCGTGCACGCCGGGTTCATAGCGCGGCGCCTGGGAGAAAAGTTCAAGGGCATGCGCGAAAGCCAGATAAGGGTTCTTGCTGCGCAACAGCGCGGTGGAAACGGCAGGGAACTCCTCGGTCACGATCACGGCGGAAGCCCGGGTGGTCCGTGCCGCGCCGGCATACTTGGGATTGGCGACGAAAGTAATTTGTCCTGGACCCGCGTCCTTGATGCCGGCAACCCCGGTAATTTCGATGTCCGGCGAACCATTTTCCAGCCGGGCTTTGAGAGCAGAAGCAATCTGAGCAAGTTTCATAAGCTTTGTCCTGAGCTCGTGGGCAGACCTGTGATTGTAACGGAGGCAGAGGGGCGGTTCGCGTGGGGACGGGTCTCTGACCCGCCAGCCGAGCAAGGCTCGGCCTGGTCTTTTGAAATCACCTCTAAGTTGAAACCGAGCTTCGCTCGGCCTGACAGCCGAGGGCGGCTGTCCCCACGTTGGAATGCGGTCAAGAACCAGACGAGCTGCGCTCGTCCCGGACGGGTCAGAGACCCGTCCCTGCACGAGCAAAAGGGGAATTCACACCAGCCCGAGGAGCGAGCCGACCAGGTATAGCGCTTCCAGGACCGCCAGGGAAATCAGCAGGGCCTCCCGCAGCCGCGAACGCGACAGGGCAGTCTGTAATTTGCCTGGGTGGGCATGTGCGGGCGTTCCCTCGAACAGGGCTGCCGAGGCTCCCGCAAACCCGGCGAAGGAAGGCGCCTGCCCGACGCGCGCCGCGCTCGGTCGGGGCGGCGTGGCGGTGAAGTACTTGCGCTCTGCCAGCGGGACCTTGGGCAGAGTGATCAGCGAAGACCAACGCGCCAACTGCATGGACCCCGATTTCAGATCAGCATCGACCGGTGCGGACGTGAGCTGGAGGGGAGGCAGACGTTCGGGCGCGACTCGATCGGCCAGATTGCGTAGCAGGGAACTCCACCACATGTGTCCCATCTGGTCGCTGACCAGTTCGCCGACATCCACCGGCCGCGATTCCAACTCCAACGGCGGCAGGACCTCGGGATTGATCACGTTTCCCAGATTCGTGAACACCGTCCTGTACCAGGGCAGACTGACTGCGTCGCCGATCAGCATTCCGGTGTTCACCGGCCGTGAAGTGAGCTGCAGCGGCGGAAGCTTTTCCGGGAAAAGGCGATCGCGAATATTGCGCAACAGCGACTTCCACAGCGGGCGGGTGACGCTCGCCGGGAGCAGAAGATTCAGTTCGTGATTTTCCTCGGTGCTAGCCATAGTTAAACAGGGAGCTAAATAAAAACAGTCTCAAAAGACGTTCGGCTAAGCATTCGGGCAAGGTCTGGTGCGCTGGCGCACACAATGTTCAGCGGCAGCGTCCCCCAACGCACGACGGACGTGTCAACTTTCCTGCTGACGTGTCAACTTTCCTGCTAAAATGTGCAACCGAAACCGGCCCTTTCATATCTCCATCAATCCAGTAAGGGAGAATGCAAATGAAACTGCGTACCCTCTTCGTCGCCTGCATAATCTTAACACTAAGCTCCGCGGTTTTTGCCCAGCAGGCCTCTCAGGCTTCCGCGCGCGCTACTGAGCGCATCACCCGGGAAGTCAGGCATGAGCTGCTGATGCTGCCATATCTCAACGTGTTCGACTATCTGGCTTACAAGGTCGATGGATACAACGTGACCCTAATGGGACAGGTCACCCGCCCCACCCTGAAGTCCGACGCCGAGAATGTAGTCAAGAAAATTGAAGGCGTTGAACATGTCGACAATCAGATTGAAGTGTTGCCGGTTTCGCCCAATGACGAGCGGCTACGCCTTCGACTGTATCGCGCGATCTATGGCTACCCGACACTGCAGAAGTACGCCTTGGGGGTGCAAAAACCGATTCGTATTCTGGTGAAGAATGGCCACGTGACACTGGAAGGCGTGGTGAATAACGACGGGGACAAGAATATCGCCAATATTCGCGCCAATAGCGTGTCCGGATCCTTCTCGGTAACCAACAATCTGCAAGTGGTTAAACCCTGACTTCAGGCGTCGGGCGTCAGACCTTGGCAAACCGTCGGGCATCCAGGTCCCCGAGGTCTGGAGTCTGAGGTCGACTTCTGCCCTTCACTCCCCGAACATTGGCACCTGCCGGGTGTCTGTGGGGATTGCTTTGCGGCGGCGGTGCGTGGCACCGATCACAGCCAATACGGTCAGCGAATCGAGGGCGGTGCGCGGCACATAAATCCTTTGGGTGTTCGAGCGCAAGTCAGGAGGATTGATCAGGAAGCCTTCGGCGGTGGTCAGGCTGAGGTCGTTGGGCATCATGCCTTCCAGCACTTCGTTGTCTTTGAATTTGAGCCGGACCCATAGCCCTTCGGTGCGCGGACGGCTGGTAAAAGTCTTGCGGCCGGGCGATTCGAAGTCCCCAAAGTCGCGGACGAAATACACTGCCTTGATGTCCTTCAGGTCAATCGCCACCACGTTGCCCGAGGTGTTCAGGAGTTCGAGTTTGCCTTCGCGAACAAAATTGGCCGGGGAGACGTGTCCGTTGATCGAATCCCGATCCATCTTGCGAACCACGACTTTTTTGTGGGTTGAGGGCATGAGGAAGTCAAGTCGTCGGTCGTCAGCCAGATTCTTCAGCCCAGGGCCAGCTGTTCCTGACGATGACGACTGACGACTGACGACTGTTTTCACGCGATTCTCGCACTTTTCCACGAAAAAGCCGACGCCTTGTACGTTCCTTGTAGCCAAACCGTTAACCTTGTGTTATTTTCTGTAGCTTGCGGCGTCCCATCACATGTATTCTAAGCCTATTGGATAGAGTCACTTACATGAAAGCGGCCGGGGTCGTGTGCTTTCCCGGGGTGAAGCCTGTGGAAAACCCACTCTCTGCTGTGGCCAACCGGATCGCGGAGCCGCGTCCTTAAGCACGATGGCCGATTACATATACACCATGGAAATCCGGCTGGCGCCGGACCAGCAGCGCGGCGTCACCCTGGTACAAGACATCGCGCGTGCCGCCGGTATGAATATTTACCTGACCGGAGGCGCGGTCCGCGATATCATCAGCGGTTTTCCCATACGCGATCTGGACTTCTCGGTCCAGGGCAACCCCCTCAAGCTTCAAAAGGACCTGGAGAAGGCCGGCGTAAAAATTGTCGGCATCGATGACGACGTCAAAGCGCTGTATCTGGGCCTGCCCGGCAACGTTCGCGCCGAAATCAGCATGGCGCGTCTGGAGCACTATGAAAAAGCCGGCAAGCCACCGGTAATTTCTCCCGCCACCCTCATCGAGGACCTGCGCCGCAGGGACTTCACCGTCAATGCCATGGCCCTGTCGTTGAACCCGGGATCGCGCGGCCTGCTGATGGACCCATTCAACGGCGCAGCCGATATTGAAGCCAAGCTTCTGCGCGTGCTGCACAACTACGCTTTCGTCGAGGACCCCTCGCGGTTGATCCGGGCCAGCCGTTTCGCTGCGCGCTTTCACTGGCCCCTGGAGGAACGTACCCAGGCCCGCTTCGAGTCCGCGAAGGAAAATAACTACATCGAATACATCACTCACAAGGCGGTGGGCTACGAGATTGCGCAGCTGGCCTACGAAGATGACCCGCTGCACATTGTGCGCGTGCTGGAAAAGGAAGGCTGGCTCAAGGTACTGAATCCGCATTGGACCAGCGCCAGGGTGGACACAGCCCAGCTGGGCCAACTGCTGAAGACCCGCCAGCAGATGATGGAGCTGGGTTATGCCCCGGATCCGGCGCCGGCGGTCATGTATTTCCTCACCGCCCGGCTTGCCGACAAAGATATCGCGGACATGCGCAAACAGATTCCGCGCAAGGACCTGGTCGAGTCCTGGCGCGATCTGGAGGACCACGCCAAAGAGTTGGCCAGGCGGCTGGTCGGCAAGGAGGCCGCCACGCCCTCCCGCGCCTGGAAGCTGCTCTCTGAAGCCCGGCCCGAGATGATTCTGTTCCTCGCGGTCACCGCGCGCCAGCAGGCGGTGGCGCAGAAGATCAAGAGTTTCTTCACCAAGTGGCGGCAGGTGCAGCAAAAGGTTCCATTGCCGGAGATGACCGAGCTGCACATCACGCCCCAGTTGCCCGAGTATCCCAAGATCGCGCATGACGTGTTCATGCTCCTGCTGGATGGCAAGCTGCGCTCACGGACCGAGACCCTGAAGTACCTGAAACCGCTGGCACCTCCGCCTCCGCCCCCGCCTCCACCACCTCCGCCCAAACGGGGAAGGGCGGCCAAGGCTGCCGCGGAAGCTGCGGCCGCGGCTGCGGCTGCCGCTGCGCCAGTCGCAGGGAAGAAGAAAGGGAAAGGCCCCGCCGCTAATCCAGCGGCCCTGCCCGCACCCAAAGCGGAGGCGCCGAAGATCGCGTCGGCGCAGAAGCCCGAGAAGGCCAAGACCGCAAAGAAAATAGTTGTTGCTACGAGCAAAAAGAATCAGGCTAAGAAGAAGAAACGCTAAAACCGCAGGGAGCCCATTCCAGTCTTGTACTGTGAACGCTATTCAGCGTTTGATAACTCCTGCGCTCAGGTGAGGGATGAAAACGTTCGGAAAGATTTTGCTGGTCATTTGCCTGTTGCTCGCGGCGGCAATCACTTTCACCATCGGTTGGCGTCCCTTCATCGGCCCTAGAGCTAGGGCCACTACCACTCGCCAATTTGAGCGTACTCCCGAACGCCTGGCTCGGGGCCGCTATCTGGTTGTCGGGTTGGCGGGATGCGAAACCTGCCACTCGCCAAAAGACTGGAAGACGCACGGCGCCCCCGATCTGCCGGGCATGGAACTCGCGGGGCAGGTGATCCCAGTGCCCGGTCTTCCGGGGACAATCGTAGCTTCGAACCTTACACCTGATCCGGAAACCGGCGCGGCCAATTGGACCGATGACCAGATCGCCCGCTCTGTCCGGGAAGGCATCGGCCACGATGGGCGCACAATTTTTCCGATGATGCCTTACGAGGCCTACTGCGCGCTCTCCGACGAGGATGTGGCCTCCATCGTGGTCTATTTGCGTTCGATCGCACCGGTGCACAACCCATTGCCGCGGACGCAAGTGAAGTTCCCCGTCAATTATCTGATCCGCACTGTCCCACAGCGTTTAACGAGTCCAGTGAGCGGTCCGGGGTCCCAAGCCAGTCCGGTGGAGCGCGGAAAATACCTGGTCGCTATCGGTTGCGGGTGCCATACTCCCGCCGATCGCAAGGGCCCGATTCGCGGCCTGGAGTACGGCGGCGGTGATGTCTTAACAGGTCCGTGGGGAGAGGTCGCCAGTGCCAACATCACCCCCGATGCAACCGGAATCAATTACTACGACGAAGCACTATTCATCCAAGCCTCGCGTACCGGGTATGTCAAGGCGAGAAAGCTTTCTTCCATCATGCCTTTCGGAGAATTCACCAGCCTTAGCGACGATGACCTGAAGGCCATCTTCGCCTATCTTCGCAGCGTCCCCCCGGTGAAACACAGGGTGGACAACAGCCTTTCGCCAACCTATTGCAAGCTGTGCCGCCACAAACATGGTGGTGGAGAGCAGAACTAAGCGAGCTTCTAGCTTCTAGCTGCAAGCTTTCTAGCTCTTAGCCAGGCCCCATTCGTGATGTTTTTGCAAAGAGCCAGAAGCGGCAGCTAAAAAGCTAGAAGCCTGCAGCTAGAAGCCAGCAGCTAATAGCGCTATAATCCGTGGTATGCGGCGCTGGTCGGCCATTGCGGCGTTATCCATCACGTTGCTGGCGCCCCCCTTACTGGCCCAGATGCATGGCGGGTCCCGAGGCGGGGGATCCATGGGCGGAGCGTCCATGGGACGAGGCGGATTTTCCTCACGCGGCTCGTTCGGCTTTCGCGGTGGTGCAGGTTTCGTCTCGGCTCCGGGCCTGGGATCGGCGCCTCGGTTTGGAGCGGCTTTCGGCGCTGGTTTGCGCCAACCCTCGCTGCGGACTCGCGGGTCATTCGGCGGTTTTCACCGGCCGGTCTTCGGCTCGCGGCATTTTCATCACCGCGTTTTCTTTGGCTCGGTGTTTCCCGGCTACTACGGGTATTACAGCTATCCCACTTACTACGGGAGCGACTTCTATTCGACTCCGGATTACTATCCGGGATACGACTATTACGGCTCGTCGTACTCAGGTTCCGCCGACTCCGCCCAGAACGACATCGCGGCGCAGCAACAGGACATCGATCGCTTGGAGGATGAAGTCGCGCGCTTGCGGGAGCAACGGGAAACATCGCAACAGACGAACGAGGCACGGGGGCAAGCCGAAAGCCCATCTGAACCGACTCTGCTGGTCTTCCGTGACAAGCACACGCAGGAAGTCCAGAACTACGCGATTGTCGGCGGCACGCTTTGGATTTTCAACGAACAGCGGGCCACCAAGCTGCCGCTCTCCTGGCTGGACATCGAGGCTACCACCAAGGCCAACGATGATCGCGGTGTAACCTTCCAGGTCCCGCGCTAATTCTCTGGCGAGCTTTGCTCGCCTGCCTGGACGAGGGCGTCCGGGCCTACGTGGATGCATGTGGCGCAGGCGCCTCGCCCGCGTTTTTCGTCTGTGGATAAACTCCCGCCTCCCACCGGCCATTTCCCATTAGAATAGGAGCAAGCAAGTTCGCCACGGCGGCCCATGTCCCAATTCGTTCACCTGCACCTCCATACCGACTACTCCATGCTCGACGGTGCCTGCGACGTGGAAAAGCTTGTCCAACGCGTGAGAGAGCTCGGCATGCCGGCGGTCGCCATGACCGATCACGGCAATATTTTCGGCGCAGTCCACTTCGTGAATGCCGCGCACAAAGCTGGAGTGAAGCCGATTGTCGGCTGCGAGCTTTACATCTGCAAGAAGGACGATCACAACATCGAGCGCACTCCTCCCGACGGCGATACCTATAACCATCTGCTCGTCCTGGCGGAAAACGAGGAAGGCTACCGCAACCTGGCCCGGATCACGTCGGAAGCCTCCTTGCGCGGCTTCTACTACAAGCCGCGGGTGAGCAAAAAATTTCTGGCGGAACACTCCAAGGGTCTGATTGGACTCTCGGGCTGTCTGAAAGGCGAAGTCGCCGAGCGCCTGATGGAAGAGAACTATGAAGCGGCGCGGGCGGCGGCGGCGACCTACAGCGACATTTTCGGTCCGAACAACTTCTTCCTTGAGATTCAGGACCAGGGTCTGGAACAGGAGCATCGCATCCATTCCAATCTCTTTTGCCTGGAAAAAGACCTCGGCCTGCCGATGGTCGCGACCAACGACAGTCACTATCTCTGCGAAGACGACGCTCACGCCCAGGATGTGATGCTGTGCATTCAGACCGGCAAGTCCATCCAGGACACCAACCGCATGAAGTTCCAGGGCAGCGGGTTTTTCGTCAAGAGTCATGACGAAATGCAGCGCGTCTTCAAAGACGCTCCCGACGTGCTCTCCCGTACCCTGGCCATTGCGGAACGCTGCAACATGCGGCTCGAAAAAGTCAGCAATCCCTTTCCGCACTTTGACGTGCCCGCGGGATATACGCTCGATAGCTATTTCGAGCACGTAACGCGCGAAGGATTCGCGCGACGACTCGAGGCTCTGCGTTCGGCTGGGGGTCAGGGCCCGGTAAAGCACAGCGTCGCGGAATACGAACAGCGTCTGGCGCAGGAAATCGCCATCATCCAGCAGATGCAGTTTTCCGGATACTTCCTGATCGTCTGGGATTTTGTCCGCTACGCGCGCGAACATGGCATCCCCGTGGGACCGGGCCGCGGATCGGCAGCCGGTTCGCTGGTTTCCTATTCGCTGCGGATCACCGATATCGATCCTCTGCAGCACGAGTTGTTCTTCGAGCGCTTTCTGAACCCCGAACGCATTTCACTGCCGGATATCGACATGGATTTCTGCATGAACCGGCGCGGCGAAGTGATCAATTACGTGACCCAGAAATACGGCCGGGAGAATGTGGCGCAGATCATCACCTTTGGCACCATGGCGGCCAAGGCGGCCATCAAAGATGTAGGGCGCGCCATGGATATCCCCTATGCCGACGTGGACCGCATCGCCAAGATGGTGCCCACCACGTTGAACATCAAGCTGGAAGATGCGATCCGGGAATCACCGGCGCTGCAACAGGCCTATGAGAGCGAGCCGCAGGTTCGCCAGTTGCTCGACACTGCCCGCAAACTGGAAGGACTGGTGCGCAACGCGGGAGTGCACGCCGCGGGGGTCGTGATATCTCCACGTCCGCTTACCGAACTGGTTCCGCTGCACCGCACCAAGAACGACGAAATTGTCACCGCCTTCGACATGGTCGCCATCGAGAAAATGGGCCTGTTGAAAATGGACTTCCTGGGGCTGACCACCCTGACCATCCTGGATGACACGTTGAAGCTGATCGCGCAGACTCGGGGTGAGAAGATTGCGCTCCAATCCCTTCCACTCGATGATCGCGAGACCTACGAAAAAGTGTTCCACAGCGGCCTGACCTCCGGCGTGTTCCAGTTTGAATCCCGCGGCATGCGCGACGTGCTGCGCCGCTACCAGCCCAACACCATCGAAGACCTTACGGCTTTGAACGCCCTCTACCGCCCCGGCCCGATTCAGGGCGGCATGATCGACTACTTCATTGAGCGCAAGCATGGGCGCAAAAAGATTGAGTACGAACTGCCGGAACTGGAACAAATCCTACAAGAGACGTTCGGCGTGATCGTTTATCAGGAGCACGTGATGCAGATTGCTCATCGCCTGGCCGGCTACTCGCTGGGCGAAGCCGATCTGCTGCGGCGCGCCATGGGAAAGAAGAAACCGGAGGAGATGGCCAAGCAGCGCGAACGCTTTATCGAAGGCGCGGTGCAGCGTGGGTATCCCCCAAAGAAAATTGAAAAGATCTTCGACCTGCTGGCCAAGTTTGCCGAATACGGATTCCCCAAGGCACACTCCGCCGCTTACGCATTGCTGGCTTATCAGACCGCGTATCTGAAGACCCGCTATCCGGTCGAATTCATGGCTGCTCTTCTGACTTCGGTGACCGGCAACACCGATGACGTGGTGAAGTACATCAACGAGTGCCGCGAGATGGGCATTGCGGTCGAGGCCCCCGACATCAATGTGAGCGACGCCAACTTCACGCCCCATGGCAGTGCCATCCGTTTCGGTCTGGCCGCGGTCAAAAATGTCGGCCACAATGCCATCGAATCGATTGTTGCCGGACGCAAAGAGCTGGGCCGCTACAGCTCGATTTACGAATTCTGCGAGAAGGTGGAGTTGCGCCTGCTGAACAAGCGCGTGCTGGAATCGCTGATCAAGAGCGGCGCCATGGATGGACTCGGCCGGAGGGCCCAGCTCATGGCGGTGCTCGACCGCGCCATCGAGGGCGCGCAGAAGACCCAGCGGGACGCCGAAAGCGGCCAGCACGGCCTGTTCGGTGTCTTCCAGGAAGAGGAAGTTTCCGCGGCCCACAATAAACTGCCCGATACCCCGGACTGGGATGAACACACCCGGCTGGCCAACGAGAAGGA
This sequence comes from Terriglobia bacterium, assembly GCA_963803605.1. Classification (GTDB taxonomy): domain Bacteria; phylum Acidobacteriota; class Terriglobia; order Terriglobales; family Acidobacteriaceae; genus JAIQFF01. The sequence continues at coordinate 124,376 of CAWDNG010000006.1, read as the reverse complement.
AATTCTGGGCTTCTTCATCAGCGGCCATCCCCTGGAAAAATATCGCGACAAGCTGGAGGACCTGCGGGCGCTCTCCACCGAAGAGATTGCCGCTCTCGGCAAATCCACGGGCAAGGACGAAAACATCACCACCGCCGGCATCATTACTAGCCTGCGTGTGCTGAAATCGAAGCGCGGCGATTTTTACGCCCAGGGCGCTCTTGAAGACATGGCCGGCACGGTCGAGATGCTGGTGTTTCCCGAGGCCTATCGCAAGCTGCAGGACAAAGTGAAACTCGAAGTGCCGGTACTGATCCGGGGCGGGGTGCGGATCGAGGAAGGCGCCAATCCGAAGCTGACGGTGAATGAGATTCTTCCCCTGGAAGACGCCAAAGTGCCGTTGCCGAATTCGCTCCGCATTCGGGTTCCGCTTGAGACCGCAAATGAGTCCACGGTGGACGCCTTGCACAGCCTTTGTGCCCAGCAGAAGGGCGCAGCCAAGGTATTGTTCGACGTGGAACGCCAGGGCGATTTCATGGTGGTGATGGAGGCGGAAGGCTATAATGTCCTGCCAGACCGCAACTTCATCGCGCGCGTCGAGGAACTGTGCGGCCGAGGCGCCGTGCGAGTGATTGACTGACACAACAAGCCGGAGTGGAAGCTGGATTCGCTGGCAGGAAAAAGCACTCCGCTAACCGCTTCATGACGGGCCGTACCGAAATCTGCGGCGGATAAGAGTTCCCATTCAAAAGACTTCCAAGGTGGGGGTAAAGAACGCACCACCGGTGCCCAACGAAGCGCTGGTGATGGCCGGGGCCGAGTTCCTTCTCTCCATGGTGGAAGCACGCTTGGCCAGGAACGGTGGCGGCAAAATGGAGTCTGGGGAGAAAACGCACCAGGAGTTGGAGAAGATCGAGGAGCAGATCGCCCGTCTGCAGGCGGCGGCCGGGCCCGACGACGCCACCAAACGCGAGATTCTGCAATTGCGCGACCGCATCGAAGCCTTACGCAAAGACATGTCAACCTCCCATTACGAGGCCTGGGACAAAACGGAGTTGGCGCGGCATCCCCAGCGTCCCTATCCGCTCGACTACATTGAACGCATCTTCACCGACTGGAGTGAGATCCACGGCGATCGGGGCTATGCCGACGATCCCGCCATCATTTGCGGGATGGCCCGTTTCCACGGCGAAGAGGTGATGATCGTCGGACATCAGAAGGCCCGCGACACCAAGCAAAAGGTGTACCGCAACTTCGGCATGCCCAACCCGGAGGGCTACCGTAAGGCCATGCGGATCATGAAAATTGCGGAAAAATTTGGCCGACCGCTGATTACTTTTGTGGACACGCCGGGCGCGTATCCCGGCCTGGGAGCCGAAGAACGCGGCCAGGCGGAAGCCATTGCCCACAATCTGCGCGAGATGGCGCGGCTGCAGATTCCCATTGTTACGACAATCACGGGCGAAGGTGGAAGCGGTGGGGCGCTGGCCATTGCCATCGCTGACCGCGTGCTGATGATGGAGAACTCGATCTATTCCGTGATCTCACCCGAGGGCTGTGCTTCCATTATGTGGCGCGATCCCACCAAAAAAGCGCTTGCCGCCCAGGCCATGCGCATTACAGCCGAAGACTTGCAGGAGCTGGGATGCATCGATGGCATTGTGCCCGAACCCGAAGGCGGCGCCCACGTTGACCACGAAGCTGCCGCCACCCTGCTTGATGCCACGCTGGAAAAACAACTCGCCGAGCTGAAGAGAAGCACAGTAAAAGACTTGGTCGCCACCCGTTATGCCAAGTTCCGCAAGATGGCACAATTCTTCACCGGCGACGACTAGACCCTAGCGCCGTCCCCTTTTTGTCTGTGTCTCCTTGTCAGTGTGGGTCGGGCACTCCTGTCCGACGCCTTTGAAGTTGTTGGGTTTGTGCCGCACATTTACTGCTCAAGGGGAAAGTCAAAAGCGTCGGACAGGAGTGTCCGACCCACACATAGGTTCGGTAATGAGCGCATCCTAAATCACGGTGCTTCGGACTTGCCTCCGTCAAATACCTGGAACTCGCGAATGTGCGCCTCCGCCGTAGAAGCCAGAATATTTAGGCGAACCCGTGAAGCCGTGACTCGCGCGAAACGATCGATGCGCTTCTGCCCGATCGCCCGGCCACCCACGACCGCCTTCCAGGTCTTGCCATCCCAGATCTCGATACGAAAGTGCTCCACGTGCTGCCCGTCGTTCAGCCACTCCATGGTCAATGTGCGATCAAATGTTACCGGCTTCGAGAAGCTCATTTCCAGCACCGCATGGTGTGAGCCAGGCGGAGCCGACCAGAACGTATCGGGATCACCATCGAGCGCTGCCTCGGTCGCAGCCACGCTCCGAATGTGCCCGGCAGCGACCAGGTTGTTGGCGTAGCGCTGTCGAATGGCTGCGCCGAATTCTTCCAGGCGCTTTACGTCCGCTTCGGGCAGAAGGCCGCGCCGGTCGGGCGCCAGGCCCAGCATGAGCTGGCCGCCGTGCCCCACGGATTGCTCGTAAGTGGATATCAATTCCTGCGTCGTCTTCAGGCTGGCCTCGTCATTGGGATGCCAGAACCAGTGGCCCTTGTGCAACGGTGTGTCGGCTTCGACGGGCCGCCAGCGCAGGAATCCGTGGCGGTCGATCACGTTCCAGTTTTCGTAGGGAATGTTTCCATCCTCATTGCCCGCCCAGCGTATGTCGCCGTACTCAAAGAGCCCGGTGTCGGCGAAGACGAGCGTATTGGGCTGATAAGTGCGCAGCTCCTCGATGATGCGGGGAAAGTTGTAAACGTGGCCGGCGCTGCCGGCTCCGTCCAGCCAGAATTCAACCAGGTTGTCGTAGTGCCGGGCCAATTCGCTCAACTGCGCCAGGTAGTATTTGTCGTACTCGGCGGAATTGCTGTAGCGGGGTTCGTGACGGTCCCACGGAGAAAGATAAACGCCGAACTTCAATCCAAACTTACGCGCTGCGTCTGACACCCGCCGCACGACATCGCCCCGGCCATTCTCCCAGGGGCTGCTCTTCACGCTGTAGTCGGTTTGTTCCGTAGGCCACAGGCAGAAACCGTCGTGGTGCTTGGCCACCAGCACGACATATTTCGCGCCCGACGCCTGTACTGCCCGCATCCACTGTTCAGGATCGAATTGCGCGGGGTTGAATACTTGCGGGCTGGCCGTACCGTCTCCCCATTCCCGGTCCATGAAAGTATTCGGGCCAAAATGAACGATCACGCCGAACTCGAGGTCCTGCCACTCCACCTGCTGCGGCGCGGGCTTGATCTCGGTGAAATTCTGGGCGGAAAAGGGAATGGAGACTAGTAGCCCGAAGGCCACTGCGACAATCATTCTGCTGGTGCACACACCGCGCGACATGACATACCTCGTTTCCCAATTTAGGCAAAGAGTATAGCGGGTGCAATTCGTTTCGTCCGTGCCGCGATCCACGTCCCTCCGCGCCTAACCCTGGTGTTCTGCTCGCTGCTACGCTGAATTTCCGACCATGAATTCAAGACCCTGACTTCAGCCGTTGCAGGACGTACAAAAGTGTCCTCACAGGTTCGGGGAGTCCAAATTTGTTCTTCGCGGGCCCGGTCAGCGTCACAATTCAGCGGCTGGTCTTTCTCTGCCTTTCGCTCGAGTCGCTTGTCGGGTGCGGCGGGTCCTTGCAGGCTTCCATGCCCGTCTGTGTCCCCAACTCAGCGCCGGAAGTGCTGTCGCTTACCATACAGAATACCGGCCAGGAGACTCTGCAGAATTACCCCGTTGCTATCTCCCTGGATGACACGGTCTTCGATTTCACGATTCCGAAAAATGCATCCGCCGTGGCGGTATGGGACGCTACGACCCACCAGTCGATGTCAGCCTGGGTGGAGTCTTACGATGCGGCGGCGGGGAAGGCCCTGCTATGGGTGAAAGTGCCCGGGTTAGGTCCGCAGGCGTCGCAGAGTCTTTTGTTGACTGCGGGACATGCGGCGGGCTGTGCAGCGTCCTGGTTTGATGGTTACTCGGTCTTTCCTTTCTTTAGCGACGTCCATGACGTCTCCGCCTGGCAGACAAGCAATGGGCTCCAGGTCACCGATACGGTCACTGCGAGTCCGCTCAACATCGGCGGACGCAGAGTAATCCAGAGTGATGGCTTGTACAACGGCTTTCCCGGTGTGGCCCATGGAGACTTTGTCCTGGCGTACAAAAAAGGACTGACTCACGTGAACAGTCCGTTGGTCGTCGTGCGGCACAGTTCGGATGAGGGCGAAACCTGGAGCCCCGAAGTCGTTTGTTTCGATTCTTCGCTGCCCGACCCGGCGCTGCTTCGGACTCCCCTGGGCGCCCTGGTCATTTCCCTGGGCAAAGCCGATCAAAATGGTCAGGAGCTCGCGGCCTACAGCCGCTCGATCGACAACGGACTGACCTGGTCGCCTTACACTTTCTTCGACGATCCCTTTCACGGACAATTTCAGTGTGGCGCCCTCGCTGGTGGTTGGATAGACCATGTATGGCGCAGGCTACGGGAAGTACACGCTGGGCTCCGGCAATGCACCCGGCCTGTGGGCGTCCTCGGATGACGGCTTCAACTGGACAAAACTCTCGTCTCTTCGTCTCCTGGGCGATCCCTCGCTCAGTGAAACCGCGATTGCCCAGACCGGGCCCAACACACTGTTCGCCATCATGCGGGACGATAACAACCTGAATACCTACGGACGCTACTCCAGCGACATGGGAATGAGCTGGGAGCCGCTGATCTCCTACGCTTCGCAGGTGGGGGTCCTGCAGGGGCCGGAAATGATGCAGGCGGGCCCCGCCCTCATTCTCATGGGACGCGAGACCATCCAGATCCCCGGGGTGCAACCGCCTAACACGACGGGGTTCCCCCGGCAGCTGGCGGCCTTCGTTTCCTACGATGGAGGGCAGACATTCGGCTACGGCACCGCGCTCGACGCATATACCGGAAAGCAAATTGATGGCAGCTATTCCTGGCCGATGCTACTGCCCAGCGGGCAGGTGTATGTAGCCTATTACTCCGACTCGCAAAATCTGCAGAAGCCCGACATCAAGGCGCTGACCTTGTCCGTCGCTCCGCCGTCCACGCTGCCAGCCGCTTCCATTCACGTCCTGAGCCAGTTTGCGCCCGGAGTCGCCACCCACGCGCTCAATCTCGACCTCACCCGTTACGCCCTTGAATTCCGCTTCCGCTCCAATCCCACCCCTGGGGGGAGCCAGTTTTCGCTCTTGCTTCAGGGACAGGCCTCAGTTTTGCCATCGCGCCTGGTCAACTGGGAAGTGCCGTCCGCCCACGCCGCCGATCCGACTTCGCAGTCCGGATTCATTTCCAATGAAGTACTCGTCACCATGCTTACCACCTTTAACTACGGCCAACTTTATCGTCTGCGAACCGTGGTGGACGAAATCCACGGTACGCAGCAAGCCTCGCTGCTGGACAGTTTTGGCAACCTGATCAGCGGCACCACAGTTTTCGCCACGGCGGAGGGAATGGCCTCGCACGCCACAGCCATCCAGATCGGCAATAACTCCACTCTGCGCACCACCGACACCCTGCTGGATTTTGTCATCGTGCGTCCCGCCGCGCAGGTGGAACCGGTAGTGACTGTCACGCGAGTGCGCTGAACCTGAGTGAGATGTTTCTCATGCAGGTACATTCGCGCTCCTGCGCCGCTGCCTGCCGTATAATAGAGGGTTCTGCTGCATCAGCAATAGCGGGCGGACGCACTCCGCTCCGGGGACAAGGAAGGGAAGGGAATGGCCACCACGGATGTATCTCTCCACGCAGAGAGCCGCCAGCCTGAGCAAAAGCCGGTAGTAAACAACATGAGTATCCAGGTCGCGACCGTCAACGGGTCCGGCTCGCAAAGTTCCAACACAGTCCTGTTGCGCAGCATCTTCCAGATGGGCGTTCCGGTCTCCGGCAAGAACCTGTTTCCCTCGAATATCGCCGGCCTGCCTACCTGGTACACCATCCGGGCCAACAAAGACGGCTACATCGCGCGCAAAAAAGAAATTGATTTCGTGGTCGCCATGAATCCCGAGACTGCCGAGGAAGACGTGATGTCGGTGGCCGCGGGCGCGGCCGTGTTGTACGACGAGCCCTTGAATCTCAGCCGGCTGCGCTCCGATCTGGTTTTTTACGCTGTTCCTTACGACAAGCTGGTCGCGCCCGTGTGTCCCGAGGCCAAGCTGCGCAAGCTGGTCAAGAACATGATTTATGTGGGCGTGGTGGCCAAGCTGCTGGAAATCGACATTAACGAAGTCGAAAAGGCCATCCGCAAGCAGTTTGCCAAGAAGGTGAAAGCGGCCAACCTGAATCTGGCTGCGGTCAAGGCGGGGTACGACTACGCAGCCGCCAACCTGGTCAAGCGCGATCCGTATTTTATCCAGCGCATGGACAAGACTGCGGGCAAGATCATCATTGACGGAAACTCGGCCGCGGCGCTGGGCTGCATGTTTGCCGGCGTGACCATGGTGGCGTGGTATCCGATCACGCCGTCTTCCTCGCTGCCCGAAAGCATGATCGACTACATGAAGCGCTTCCGCATTCGCGCCGATGGAAAAGCCACGTTTGCCATCGTGCAGGCAGAAGACGAACTGGCTGCCGTCGGCATGGTGGTGGGCGCGGGATGGGCGGGTGCGCGCGCCATGACCGCGACCGCCGGGCCCGGAATTTCGCTGATGGCGGAATTTGCCGGACTGGCTTACTACGCGGAAGTTCCGGGAGTGATCTGGGACATTCAGCGGGTTGGCCCATCCACCGGTTTGCCGACGCGCACTTCGCAAGGCGACATTCTCTCCACCGCGTTTCTTTCCCACGGAGACACCAAACACATCCTGCTGCTGCCGTGTTCGGCGGAAGAGTGTTTCAGCATGGCGAGCGAAGCTTTCGATCTGGCTGAGCAGTTCCAGACCCTGGTCTTCGTGATGTCCGACCTCGACCTGGGGATGAATAACTGGATGGCCGATCCCTTCAAATATCCAGAAAAGCCGATCAGCCGCGGCAAGGTGCTGAGCAAAGCGGACCTGGATCGCCTGGGAGGCTTTGCCCGCTACGAAGATGTGGACGGAGATGGCGTCGGGTACCGGACTTTACCCGGTACCGATCATCCCGCGGCCGCTTACTTTGCCCGGGGCAGCGGACACAACGAAAAAGCCCAGTACAGCGAACGTCCCGACGACTTCGAACGGAACATGGAGCGGCTCAACCGGAAATTCGAAACCGCCCGCTCGTTCGTGCCTCGCCCCGAAGTTGACACCGGAAAATCCAAGATTGGAATCATCGGATACGGCACATCGCACTGGGGGCTGATTGAAGCGCGCGACCAGTTGCGCCAGGAGTACAACATCGAGACTGACTATCTGCGCCTGCGCGCCTATCCCTTTACCCGCGAAGTCCATGATTTTGTGAGACAGCACGAGCGGGTTTACCTGGTGGAACAGAACCGCGATGCCCAGATGCTGACCCTGCTCAAAATGGACCTGGAGCCTGCGCTTAACACCCGTCTGCGCAGCATCGCTCATATTCACGGCCTGCCGCTCGATGCGCGCTCGGTCACTGACGAACTCATGACCATGGAGGGTAAGTAAATGGCAACCTCAACCCCCGACCGGCCCGCGCCCGCACCCAAGACCAATCGCATTGGCTTGGCGGTCCTGGATTATCGTGGCGGCAAGACTACCCTATGCGCGGGCTGCGGCCACAACGCGATTTCTGAGCGCATTATTGACGCCATGTACGAAATGGGAGTCCCGCCCGAGCGCGTGATCAAGCCCAGCGGCATTGGTTGCTCATCCAAGAGCCCGGCGTACTTCATGGGGCGCTCGCACAGTTTCAACGCCGTGCACGGTCGCATGCCCTCGGTAGCCACCGGCGCCGTGCTCGCCAACCGTCACCTGATCGCCCTCGGCGTCAGCGGAGATGGCGACACCGCCTCCATCGGCGTGGGCCAGTTTGTTCACCTGATGCGGCGCAATCTGCCCATCATCTACATCATCGAAGACAACGGCGTTTACGGGCTGACCAAGGGCCAGTTCTCCGCCACCGCCGACATGGGGTCGACTTTGAAGACCGGCGTGATCAATGATCTTCCACCCATCGACACCTGTGCCATGGCCATCACGCTGGGCGCGACCTTCGTGGGCCGGTCGTTCTCCGGCGACAAGAAGCAGCTGCATGCCATGATGAAAGCGGCCATCGCGCACAACGGTACAGTCATGCTCGACGTTGTGTCACCGTGCGTGACCTTCAACGATCACGAGGGTTCGACCAAATCCTACAAATACATGAAGGACCACGACGAGCCGCTGCAGGAAGTCAGCTTCGTGCCTGCGTTCGAAGACATTGCCATCGACTACGATCCCGGCACAACCATCGATGTGACCATGCACGACGGATCGCACCTTCGCCTGCGCAAACTTGAAGAAGAGTACGACCCCACCAACCGCATCCAGGCCATCACTCGTCTGAACGAGGCCCACGAAAAGGGCGAAGTCTTGACCGGCGTGTTCTACGTCAACTCCAAGACGCCGACTTTCGTCGATCTCCTGAACATGACAGAAGAGCCTCTGGCCACGCTGCCGGAATCGGCCGTGCGGCCGAGCAGGGAAGTGCTGGAGCAAGTGATGGAGGAGCTGCGATAGACGAAGTTCGGTCGGGCTTTGGGGTAGAACCCCGCAAGCAGCGCTTCCCAATCTCTTCAATGGGATACAGGCATCTCTCGCGTTCGCCGCACGCGTGCTATCCACCATGCCAGCAGACATATCGCAACAATCGGGGGTAGACACAAGAGAAAACCAACGGACACATCGAACCTGATGAATCGGTACTCGGAGTAAACAGCGATGATCGGCTCTAATTTAGGCTGGATTCCCAGTCGCCGCGCCTCACTGGTCAGTTCTTCATAAGTGGGGAAAGCTGTGCGCTTTCCAGTATGCGTGTCCAACAGGAAGAACGAGTCCACCTGATTGCTATCGCCCTCCAAACTCCCGAACCATTTGCTGTCGGAAGCCCCAAGAATGTATTGTCCAGCCACCTGAACCGTACGTACGCCCGGCACGGCGTCTTCCTGTTCTCCAACTGCGTCACTGGGCTGTGTTTTCGGGTTGTACACCCAGCCCTGGTCGGTCACATCAATCATCAGGAGCGCATAACCGTTTGGAAGGGGACAACGCCAGGTGTCGCCCAGACCAGCATCGCGATGAAGGACGGTCTCGTCGACGACCGCCTGAAACACAAACACCATCCCCAGCCCATGCAAGACAAAAGAAGGGAAACAGGGTGGCGGCAAGAATCACTCTCCGGCGACCCCGTTGTGCTCCACGCGTGACAAACGACGCTGCACCTCTCAGAATCAGCGCACTGATCCCAGCGAGAATTGCTCCCGCGATCGCCCAGAACACCAAAACGAAGTCTATACCCATTCTGCGGGCAGCTTAACATGTGCTCTGAGCTGACGTAGTCAGGCATCCACGTGATCGATGCCCGGATTCTCCCCGGTTTGCGCTTCAATTCAGGCGCTACTTCACCAGGGCTGCCAACACCCGCTGCCAACCCTTTGCTCCAAAACAGCGTCAGAGAACTTGCCCTGATGACTGAAACGAAAACCAGAGCGGCGAGCAAGACGTTGCTGATCGTGATATCACTGGTCGTGATCGCTGTGGTGGCCCTGGTGGTAACGGGAATGCATCTCTCGAATCCCTATCTCCATAAGAAAGTGGTGGAACTGCTCAGCGCGAAGTTTCACGCTGATGTTGAACTCAAGGACTTCCACGTTTACCTTTTTCCGGGTGTGCGGATCGAAGGCTCCGGACTTTCCCTCCGCCATGAGGGGCGCACCGACGTGCCACCACTGATTTCAATCGGCGAATTTTCCGCGGAAGCCGGTATCCTGGGCCTGATCGGCAAGCCCTGGAAAATTCGCCAGGTCAAGCTCAAAGGCCTGACCATACAGATTCCGCCCAAGGGCGAGCGCGGGAAGCAAAACTGGTCTAAAGTGCGCGATGCGCCGGTGCTGATCGGAGAAATCGTTTCCGACGACGCCGAACTTCGGCTGCTGCCCAAGTCCGCCGACAAAGATCCCCACGTCTTCGCCATTCACCATCTGGTGATGCATTCGGTCGGGCTCGACCGCCCGGCATCGTTCACCGCCCAGCTGACCAATGCAGTGCCGCCGGGGGAAATCGAGACCAAGGGAAGTTTCGGGCCGTGGAGTCCGGATGATCCCGGCCAAACCCCGCTGGCAGCCGATTACACATTCGACAAAGCTGACCTGGGGTACTTCAAAGGAATCAGCGGGATCCTTTCATCCACCGGTAAATTTGGCGGTGTGCTGGAGAAGATCGAAGTAGAAGGGAAGACCTCGACTCCCGATTTCACCGTCACTCTCGGCGGCCATCCACTCGATCTGGAGACGGACTTCAGCGCCACCGTGGACGGAACGAACGGAGACACCTTACTGCACCCGGTAACTGCGCGCCTGCTGAATACGGTCATCATTGCCCAGGGCGGTGTGGTGAAGCCTCAGGACAAGGACAAAAAAGGCAAGGAAATCACGCTCGACGTAACCGTGGACAAAGGCAGGATTGAAGACCTGCTGCGGCTGGCTGTGAAGGCCGACAAGCCTCCGCTGACCGGAGCCATAAACTTCCAGACACAATTTGACCTGCCGCCTGGACAGGGCGACCTTTCTGACCGGCTGAATCTGAATGGAAAGTTTGACGTCGGACACGCCCAATTCACCAGCCCGGAGGTGACGGCAAAAATCGAGAGTCTGAGCCGCAAAGCCCAGGGCCAGCCGGAAAACAAGGATGCGGGCAGCAGCGTGTCCGAGCTGAAGGGGAACTTCGTGCTGGACAACGGCATTATCAGTTTCCGCGGCCTGACCTTTACCGTCACCGGAGCGCAGGTCGCGCTCAACGGCAAGTACGGACTGGACAAGGAAGACCTCGATTTTCACGGCAAGCTGCGGATGCAGGCCAAGATTTCGCAGACCACCACGGGAGTGAAGTCCTTCCTGTTGAAGGCCGTCGATCCCTTTTTCCGCAAAGACGGTCAAACTGAAGTGCCCATCAAGATTACCGGCCAGCGAGAACATCCATCCTTCGGACTCGACTTGGGCCACAAAGAAAAAGAAAAAGAAAAAGATAAGGGCGAGTAGAGGCGAGGCCTGAAGCCCGCAAAGCCTCGTGCAGCGCTGGCGTTTCGCCGGCTGTCCCGAGGGCATCGTGCCCTCGGTTGGGGGGACGCTCCGTAGAATCCCCAACGATAGCCGCCAAGACGGCGGCGCTACTCCTCATCGGCGCGCCTGATCCGCGATGCCAGAAACCAGAATAACCGCTAGGCCGCGCCGCGCTTCTTCGGTTCCGTGGGCGGTTCGGTGGGTTCGCCGGAGTGTTCGGGGCTGCCGCCGGGCTCGGGAAAATCCGTATCTGAAGATTTCAACATGGCGTCCTGGTCACGATGACCAAGTTGGCCTTTCATGGAAGTATTGTCCGGCTCCTGCGGCCTGTCCTGCTCTACGGCACCTTTGCCCCGGTCCTGATCCACGGCGAGGGCCGCGTCCAGGTTCTTTCTCGAGTCCGTCATGGAGTGTCCTCATCCAGGCGCGGAGTTGCAATCGGCCCGGTCTGATTAGACTATCGCGAAACTTTTGCCTGCGGGAAGGGTTAACCTCGTAGATTTGACGAAATATGTGAGGAGGGCAGGAATGAGGCGAGTGCTGCTGATTCTTTCGGCAATCATGCTTTTGACGTTAGCCGGTTGGGGACAGGCCACGGCTGGTCAGCAGGCGAACGCGAGCGTGGCCGCCCACCGCAAGGAGGCCAAGGAGCACGCCGCACGCCATCGTCAACATCGTCGGCACCGCCGCCGTCATCGCCGTCACGGTAAGGCGTAGCCGGAGTGCTCAGAGCCGCGCTACTCCGGTTTCCGCGCGGACCCTGTCGTGGCCACTCCCAGCTTGCGCAGCCGGTCTCGGGCCTGCAGGGCCTCATTCGACTTGGGATAGCGCTGCATCACGTGGCGAAGGGATGCAATTCCAGCTTCCTGCTGTCCCAGTTCAATCAGCGCCAGGCCTTTTTTTAGTTCGGCTGAGGCAGCCTTGTTGCCATCCGGAAAGCTCTGCAGGACCTGGTCGTAACTCTTGACCGCCGCCGCATAATTACCCTGCTTGTACTGGATATCGGCCAGGTAGAAGCTCGAATTCCCGGCCAGGTCCGTGTTGGGATAGAACTTCACATAGTCACCGAATTCCTGTGCCGCCAGGTCGTTCTTGCCCGCCTGGTAGTCGCGCAAAGCATTGTTATAGAGAACATCCGGAGGCGGAGCGGCCGCAGCCTGTTGCTGTTGCTGGGTCTGCTGCACGGCCAGGCTTTGCTGAGCTGCCTGCATGTCCTCCAGTTGCTTGCTCACCTTGCCCAGCCTGGCTTTGAGTTCGTCCAGGGTATCGTTCAAGGACTGGATCTGGCCCGAAAGCTGGTCGGCATGAGTGCCGCTGTCGCTCTGTTGCTTCTGCAGCGTGGTCTGAAGGTCGGTCACCGAAGCCGCGACTTTGTTGGCTCGGTCTGTACTCTGCTCGATCAGGTGCTGCATCACGCCCATGCGCTCGTCAAACGATTGCTGCATGTGCGCAATTCTGTCCTGCAAGTCCTGTACCTGGGTCTGCAGTTGAACCATTTCCTTGTTGACGCTCCAGGCCGGCGTTACGGCTGTGCAGAGCAGGGCAGCAAGAGCGAGTAAGACGGGATATCGTTGGATTTTCATATCTCAATACCTACGATGCGAAGAGTGTGTATCGCGTCCAGGCCAGAGGACGAAGCAGTGATGTAGCGCCGACAGTCGCTGGCGCAGGGAGGTGACGTGGCTGCCTCCCTGCGGGCGAGGGCGAGACGTCGGCGCTACAAGACCTTACTTTCCGTACACGAAATGACCACGCCGGTTCTGCTGCCAGCACTGCTCGTTCGACTCGGTGCAGAACGGCTTTTCTTTGCCGTAGCTGATGGTCTTGACGTGGTCGGCGGCGACGCCTCCCTGTACCAGGGCATTGCGTACGGAGTTGGCGCGGCTATCGCCCAGGGCCAGGTTGTATTCCGTCGATCCCCGTTCGTCGCAGTGTCCTTCCACCGTGAAGCTGATGTTGGGATGCTGCTTGAGGAACTCGATATCGCCCTGCATGGACGATTGCTGGTCCGCGTTGATATCGCTCTTGTCGTAGTCGAAGTAGATGTCCTTCACGGTTTGTGAGAACAATTCTTCCTCGGTGGCCGACGGTTGAGGCGGCGGTGGTGGCGGCGAGGTCACGGTGACCCGTGCCGTGGCGGTCTGAGTTCCGCCCGCTCCCTTGGCGGTCAAGGTGTAAGTGGTGGAATCGGCCGGGGTTACGCTCTGCGAGCCGCTGGGTTGTACTGCTCCCACGCCATCAATGCTGACGTCGGTCGCGTTGCTGGTCTGCCAGGTCAACGTGGTGGACCCGCCCTTCTCGACGGTGTTGGGGTTGGCCGTGAGCGAAGCTGTCGGCGCAGCCGGCGGCGGGGGTGGCGGCGGGGGCGGGGGCGCTACTTTCTTCTTGCAGGCGCCCAACGTCATGATCGTCATCAGGACGAACGCTAACATCATCCATCTCAGTTTTCGTTGCTTCACTATGCTCCTCCGTACTCTTGGTGCGCAGTGATTGCGATCGCCGCGCCCGGCTCAGATCCGGAGAGGGGGAAGTCGTACCCGCCTCTTCCGGGAATTAACTGCAAAAACAGCAAATATGATTCCCTGGCTTCATTCTGCAGATCAATTCTCCAAAATCACTTCCAGCTCCAGTTGGGCTGACTGTTGGCGCCGGCAAAGGTCAATTGCTTCTGATCGGTGCCATCGGCCAGCATGGTCCATATCTGGAGGCTGCCGGCACGGCTGGACTGGAAAATGATGTGCCTTCCGTCCGGTGACCAATATGGGAAGTCGTTTCGTCCGCCATCGTGGGTAAGCTGCACCCACTGCTTGCTGGCGATGTCCATGATGTAAATATCCTGCGCCCCCGGCGCTCCCGGGCCGTATTTGCGCATCCACGAAACCACCAGAAACTGCCCATTGGGAGACCACGCCGGAGAGACGGCGTAGCCCTGGTCCGTAAGGCGCTGCACGTTGGTGCCGTCGGCCTCCATGGTGTACACCTGCGGCAAACCCGTGCGTCCGCTGACCCACGCGATTTGAGCGCCGGTCTTGCGATTCCATGCCGGCGACACATCGGGTCCCTTGAAGGATGTAATGCGTTTCAGCCCCCCACCGGAAGTGTCCACAGAATAGATTTCGGAGTCTCCGCTGCGCGAGGAACAGAAAGCGATCTTGGTTCCGTCCGGCGACCAGGCGGGAGAAAGATTGGTTCCACCGAACCGCGGAAATGAAACCAGGCGGTTCAGGTCGAGCGAATACATCAGAATTTCCCATCCCGACTTGGTCATCGAACTGAAGGCGATGCGCGATCCGTCGGGCGAAACCCGCGGCGACAACGAAATCGAGCCCAGATGAGTGATGGCGTGCTGGTTGGCACCGTCGTAATCCATGGCCCATATTTCCTTGTGTCCGCTGCGGCTGCTCACGAAATAAATCTTGGTTTCCGCAATCCCGGGAATTCCGCCACCCAAGCGGAAGATAATTTCGTCGGCGAATTTGTGCGCGGTGGTGCGGGCGGCATCGCTGGTGGCGGCGTCCTGATACTGTTTGCCCAGCACTTGCGGCGAGGTGATATTCTTCACATCGTAGAGCCAGCCCTGCACCGTCATGCCATTGCCGGAGACTCCCAGATTGCCAAAGGCCAGCATGGCTGCATTCGGCGGCGGCGCGCTCCAACCCTCGAACTTCACGTCCGCAGGAGTTCCCACTTGTCCCAGGGGATAGAAACTCTTCGAGACCATGTCGAAGATGCCAGCATTGTCCAGATCATTCCACAGGGTTTCGTTGAACGTCTTGAGCAGGTCGGCATTCTTGGCATCCTGCGTGGAAGCATTGAAATCAGGCACCGCCAGGCGCACTTTTTCCACGCCCAGACCAGTGCCGGTTTTAATCCAGTCCTGCGCAAAACTCGAGCTCAGTAAGAACAGCGGTAGGAGTAGTAAGAAAAATCGCTTCATCAATGATCGTTTCCTAAAATGCCTGATACGGCGTCAACCTGTAAGTTCAAAAGCATCTTGCTATCTTTTGTAATCGAACCAGAACTCTACTGACACCTTATTCGCGGCATAATCCGAGGGCAAGGGACCAAAAGTGTCAATGCGCTGTATGGCCCGCGTGGCCGATTGGTCGAGCGATGGGACACCGCTCGATTGCTCCACCTGAACGTTCGCCGGGTGACCGTCGCGCATCACGTCGAAGGTGATGTACACGCGTTGCGCCGTCGTGATGCTGGGGTCCACTTCATATTTCAGCCAGTTCTCCGAAACCTTCTGCTGCACCACGCGCACGTACCAGGCGTAGCGCGAGCCGAAATCGCCGCCTCCACCGGTAAAGCCGAAGCCGCCCTTGGCCCCGTTGGCGTTGAAGTTGCCATACGGCCCGCTGACCGGCCCGCCCTGTCCGAAGGGGACTTCGTTGTCGGCCTCGACGACGGGGGCCGGCTGGGGCTTCTGATGAGTAGCGCTGTTCTTCGGCGTGGGCTTGACCTTGGTGGCTTTGTCCGGGATGGGAATCGCATCCGGCTCTTTCTCCACCGGCTTGGGTTGCGACTGTGTGAGTCCCTTGGAATCGTTGGCCAGGACGTTTTCCGTTTTTATGGGATTGGCTGGCAGGGGGACGGTACTCACTAGGCTTACGCCCATGGCATCTCCGCCACCGCCCGCGCCCCAGCCTTCACCACTGCGGCTGGGCGCGACCACGGCGTAAAGCACGATGGCGCCGGCAATCGCGACATGCAACCCGAGCGACCAGGTGAGGTTGCGGCCCCAGCGGTCGTGTTCGAAAAAAATCTCAGCGTTTGCTGCCATGCGCGTCCAGGGGTTGAGTGACGATGCTCACGTTGGTGATGCCGGATGATTTGACCGCGTCCATTACGGTGGCGAAGGCGCCGAAGGGCACATCTTCATCGGCGCGGACGAAGATGGACTGGTGCTGAGGATCGCGAATCTTCTGCTTGATCCGGGCGGCGATTTCGTTGATGTTGATGGCGTCGTTGCCCAGGAAGACGCGCTGCTGTTTGTTGATGCTGATCACCAGGCGCTCCTCGGTGATTTCTTTCACCGTCCGGGTTTTGGGCACACTTACTTCGATGCCGGACTGCAGCACCGGGGCGGTGACCATGAAGATGATCAGCAGGACCAATACCACGTCTACCAGTGGCGTAATGTTGATGTCGGAGAGGGAAGTTTGAGTTCGTCCGTTCGAAGCCGTAAAGGCCATTACCGCTGCACCCCCGGAGCTTCCGCCGTGCGGTAGGCGGGCTGCGGCTGCTGGCGCTCGACTGCGTTCAGCACTTCCATGGCAAAATCGTCGCCGCGGGCAGCCAGTTCGCGAATCGATCCGCCGATCAGGTTGTAGGCAATGACGGCCGGGATGGCAGCTACCAATCCCGCAGCGGTGGTGATCAGCGCTTCGGAAATTCCGGGCGCGACCGCGCGCAGGGTGGCAGCGCCCGCCGTGCCCAAACCGTGGAAGGCATCGATGATGCCCCACACCGTCCCAAACAGGCCGACAAAAGGCGTGACCGCGCCGGTGATGGCCAGCCAGGGCAGATTGCGCTCAAAGCGGGTCAGTTCTTCCGAATTCGCGATCTGCATGGCACGCTGGATGGCCAGCGGACTCCTGATGATGCCATTGGACACTGCGCCCTGACGGCGGTACTCCTCGAAGCCGCCTTCAAACACTCCTACCAGCGGGCTGGGCCGGAACTGTTCCGCCACCGCACCCACATCCTGCAGGCGCTGGGCCTTGCGGAAGGCGCGCACGAAACGGCCACTCTGCACCCGCGCCCGCCGCAACACGCTCCACTTGGAAAGAATGATCGCCCAGGAAACCAGGCTGAAGATCAGGAGAACAAGTAAGACCACCTTGGCGACGGGGCCGGTTTCACCCACCAAGTCAATAATTTCGCCGCCGACCACTGCTGCCAGCAAGGGATACAGATTCATTGGTTTTAGGAGGATTCCTGCCTCCGATTATAGACCATGGTGGCGGCCTAATTCGCGGGTGAACACGATCCATCAACCCGCCCCCTGTGCAAAAACGCGATGAGTCCACCCGGCATCTTACGAGTTAATGGTTAGCGGCGCTTAACTGTTCAAGGAGGAAATCATGACGCATTACGGCACGCTCCGCGATTATCGTTTTACTAATGCCGATGAGGCCACGGACGACGTCCGCGGCGCAAGGGTTTATGGATTCGGCGATGAGAAATTGGGCAAGATCGACGATGTGATCTTTGACCACTCTACAGGCCGTATCTACTACGCCGTGGTCGATACCGGAGGCTGGTTGTCCAGCAACAAGTTCATCGTGCCTCCGGAAGCGCTTCGGCCCGCGGTGGATCACGAGGGACACTTCCGCGTTGACCTGACCCAGGACCAGATCGAGACCTTCCCGCCCTACAATGAATCGGATCTCGAGTCGGAAGAGAAATGGGCCGACTATGACGACCGTTACCGTTCGCAGTGGGAGGCTGGGCCGATCATGCACCGCGTGGCCACCGATCGGAATATCACTCCGACCACGCAGCAGCAGCTTGACGCCGGCTCCGGCCGTCTTCCGTCCATTGAGGAGGAAACCGCCTCCGACATCACGCCCATGAGGACGGAAGCTTCATTGGGCGTGGACCCCAGCGGTCCCAGTCGGCGTTGGGACACCTTTGAGGACCGCTTGCGCCAGCGTCGCCATGAGATCGTTGCGGTCTGCGCGACGTGCAAGAGTTCGCCCGTGTCTGAGAGTGTTGCGGAACGGGATCGGGATCGTCGGAAGGCCAGCTAGGTTTTTCGCATCAGCCCGAGGATGACTAAAGGTGCCCCATTCATTTCGCGCCCTTTGCGAAATGAGTGGGGTACGTCCCCAGAGCTATCTTCCATGCTATCCTGCGCTCAAGTTCGTTCACGTCATAAATCCGTTCCAGGACGCCGGTGCTCATCGAACTGCGGCTCGAAAACTACGCGGTCATAGATAACCTGGCGGTGGAGTTTGCGCCCGGCCTGAACCTGCTGACCGGTGAAACCGGCGCCGGAAAATCCATTCTCATTGATGCCCTGGCCCTTCTGCTCGGAGACAAGGCCTCCGCCGAGGTGATTCGCGCCGGGGCGGACAAGGCCACGATTTCAGCCGTGTTTGAAGTCGAAGGAGGGGCGGAGAAGACAGTCGCTCAAATCCTCGAAAACAACGGTATTGACCAGGAGGACGAATCGGTCATCCTGCGCCGCGAGATTGCTGCTGGCGGCAAGGGCCGGGTTTTCGTCAATAACCAGCCCGCGACCGTCGCAGTCCTGCGTCAGTTGGCTCCCTACCTCGCCACCATTCATGCCCAGAACGAATCGTTACTCTCTTTCGACGCATCCACTCGCCAGCGCCTGCTCGACATCTATGCGAATGTCCAGTTCGACGCCACTGCCGAAGCGTTTTCGAAGTGGAAGAACATCAACACTCGAATCGAGGAACTGCAGCGCGACGAACAGGACCGCTTGCGCCTGCTCGATCTGTGGACCTTCCAGGCGCGCGAAATTGAAGACGCCAGACTGGAGGCCGGCGAAGACGAACGCCTCGAAACCGAGAAACGGGTGCTGGCCAACGCAGAGAAAATTCACAGCGCGGCCATGAATGCCTTCGACCTGCTGTACGAAGGCAACGCCTCGACGGCTGCGTCATTGCGTACCGCACAAAAACATATAGAGGAACTGGCGCGCTACGAGCCTAAATTTCAAGAGACTATGGCCACGCTCGAAACTGCCCGCATCAGCGTGGAAGACGTCGGCGCCAGTCTGCGCGACTATGCCGGAGGCATCGAAGCCTCTCCTGAACATCTGGCCGAGGTGGAAGACCGCCTTGCAGTCATGGACCGGCTCAAACGCAAGTATGGCCCTACGCTCGAAGACGTGCTGAAACACGGCGCCGAAGTCATCCGCAAACTTTCGGAGATGGAAAACAAGGACGAAGTCCTCCGTCAGTTGCGCGGCGAGCTGGCCTATGCGGCCGAGGAATATCTGGAAAGGGCACGCGCAATTTCGAAGAAGCGCTACGAAGCCGCCCGCAAACTGGAGAAGGTGGTCGAGGCTGAGATCAATGACCTGGCCATGAAGTCCAGTTTCCGAATTGATGTTAGCGGCACCGACGAAGAAGGGAACTGGACTGCGGCAGGTTTTGACCAGGTGGCGTACATGATCGCCACCAATCCCGGTGAGCCGTTGCGTCAGCTGGAGCATATCGCTTCCGGCGGAGAACTGTCTCGCGTCGTGCTGGCCCTGAAGGCGAGCGTGGAGGCCTCATCGGGCAAGAAGCGCAGTTCAGGTGCGCAGCGTACCCTGGTGTTCGATGAAATCGATACCGGAATCGGGGGCCGGGCTGCCGAGGCTGTGGGCAAGAAGCTGAAGAGCCTGTCCCGCTCGAACCAGGTTCTTTGTGTTACCCACCTGCCCCAGATCGCCACCTTCGCCGACCATCATTACGTGATCGAGAAAAAGGCAGTTGCCGGAAGGACTCGCACAGGCGTCCACCTCATAACCGGAGAAGAGCGCACCGAAGAAGTTGCCCGCATGCTGAGCGGCGCCAAGCTGACCGAGACCTCGCGCAAGCACGCCGAGCAGATGCTGAAGACCAACGCCTAAAAATAGGCTGGCGTGGATTCGGAAGAGCCAAGAGCTATGGCGCTTACCCCTCTACTCCAGAAACCAGGCACACCTGAAGTTCGGCCTTGCGAAACGAATTTCTATTAGCTAATATTGATTAGCTAATACGCTATGAAGACCATTACCATCCACAAGGCTAAAACCCAACTCTCGAAGTTGATCGAACAGGCCTGCCGGGGGGAAGAAATTGTCATTGCGCGAGGCAAGCACCCAGTCGCCAAACTGGTCGCGCTTTCCTCGGGTGGGACCAAGAGGGTTCCCGGTAAGCTTGCCGGTCAAATCTCACACAAACCGGGCGCTTTTGATCCGCTTACAGATCAAGAGATGTCTGAGTTGGGTCTTGATCAATAAGGCCCGCTAATGAATGTCTTGCTCGATACCCATACCCTTTTCTGGTGGTTTAGTGATGCGACGAAACTTTCGAATCGGGCCGTTTCTATCATCGCCAACCGGAGCAACACTGTCTTGGTTTCCGCGGCAATCGCCTGGGAGCTTGCTATCAAGGTTAATCTCGGCAAAATAGATGCTCTGGGCTTGGTCGTGGAATTGGGACACTACGCGGAGCAGGAAGGATTTACCGAACTGCCCATCAGCCTTGAACATGCCGCCAGGGCGGGTCTGCTGCCCACGCATCATCGTGATCCCTTTGACCGATTGCTGGTTGCCCAGGCCCAAGCCATGCACGTTCCCATCTTAAGCGCAGATCGTGTGCTAGATCAGTACGACATCAACCGGCTCTGGTGACTCCTCCGGAAACTGATCTCCGTTCGCTGCCGAGAAATCCCCAATCACTGCTAATCCTAAGCCTTTCTACGGCTTACGTTGACCAACTGTGTACTTCTCCGATAGTCTAATAGCTAACTACCCATAGGGAACGTGTACCCTAAGAAGGCAGATTATGGCCCCATACGCGGACGAAAAGACCTTGCTTTTGCTCAAGCCCCGCGGCTTCTGTGCCGGTGTGGTGCGGGCGATTGATATCGTTCGCATTGCCCTCGAAGCCTTCGGGCCGCCAATTTACGTGCGCAAAGAGATCGTTCACAATCGTTTCGTGGTGGAGGATTTGCAGAGCAAGGGCGCCATTTTTGTGGACAGCGTCGAAGAGGTCCCCAACGGGGAACGCGTCATCTACAGCGCCCACGGGGTCTCTCCGGAAGTGCGCGAGGCCAGCGAACAGCGCGGATTGCGGGTGATTGACGCAACCTGTCCCCTGGTCACCAAAGTCCATGTGGAAGCGGTAAAGTTCGCCAAAGAGGGCTATTCGCTGATCCTGATCGGCCATCGCGACCACGATGAGGTTATCGGGACGCTGGGCGAGGCACCGGTGGTGACTCAGGTGGTGGGTTCTCCGGACGAAGTGGCTTCGCTGACCGTTGCCGACCCCAGCCGGGTGGCCTACCTGACCCAGACGACTTTGAGCCTGGATGAGACCCGGGACATCATTGCCGCGCTACGCCAGCGCTTTCCCAGCATCAAGGGGCCCGCGGCACAGGATATCTGCTATGCCACTGAAAACAGACAGGTGGCGGTAAAGCAGGTGGCTTCCGACGCCGACCTTTTGCTGGTGGTGGGTTCCGACAATAGTTCCAATTCCAACCGACTGGTAGAAGTTGCGCGCAACCTGGGCACGGGATCGCATCTAATAGACAGCTTCCGCAATATCCGGCCGGAATGGCTGGCGGGCGTAAAGACGATCGCCCTCACTGCGGGCGCTTCGGCCCCGGAATGCCTGGTTGAAGAGGTTGTGAAGTTTCTGGGTACTGAAGGCTTCGCCAACGTACAGGAAGTCGAGGTCATGCCGGAGAACGTAAGGTTCGGCTTGCCTCCTGAAATCGTGGAAGCTATTGCCGCCGCGCCCAGCGGGGCGGCCGTGGAGTAGCGACAGCAAATTATGGATGATGCCTCCCCCCTCTCCTCCGCCTCTGCGGTGCCGCAGATGCGCTTCGGAAAAATTGATGATCTGATCAGCCGGGTGGCTGCGGCCATTGACGGCGCCCGCAATTGCCTCTTTTCCGAGCAACACGAAGATGGTTACTGGTGCGGCGAGCTGGAAGCCGATAGCACGCTCGAAGCCGACTACATCATCCTGCATGTCCTTTTGGGGACCGGCAGTCCCGAGCGCCTGGCGAAAGCTGCGCGGTACATTCTGCAACACCAGAACGAAGATGGCGGATGGGGAATTTACTTCCGTGGCCCATCCAATATCAGCGCTTCGGTCAAATGCTATTTCGGGTTGAAGCTGGCGGGCTATGCCGCCGATCATCCTGACCTGGTTCGCGCTCGCAAGAGGATTCTGGAAATGGGCGGCGTCACCGAGGTCAACACTTTTACCAAGATATATCTGTGTTTCTTCGGGCAATACGATTATGACGCCGTCCCCGCGATCCCCCCTGAAATCGTTTTGTTTCCCACGTGGTTCTGGTTCAATATCTACGAAATTTCTTCATGGTCCCGGGCCATTCTGGTGCCGTTGTCGATTTGCTACGCCAAGAAGCCGTTCAAGAAGATTCCGGATGAGTTGGGAGTCGAAGAGTTGTTTGTGGGCGGGCGCGAAAAGTCGCGTATGCATTTGCGCTGGGACAAGAACCTGATTTCATGGCGCAACTTCTTCCTCTCGCTTGACCGCCTGACCCACTGGTTTGAGCGGGTGCACATCCGGCCGCTTCGCTCCGTTGCCCTTAAGATCGCCGAAAAATGGATGCTGGAGCGCTTCGAGATGAGCGATGGCCTGGGAGCGATTTTCCCCTCCATGATGAATTCCATCATCGCCCTGCGCTGCCTGGGATATTCCGTGGACGATCCCCAGGTGATTCGCGCCATGGATGAGTTCGAGAAGCTGGGCATCGAGGAGCAAGACACCTTCCGCATGCAGCCCTGCAAGTCGCCGGTATGGGACACGGCCTACGCCCTGTTCGCGCTGGGCGAAAGCGGAGTGCCGGCCGCCGACCCCCGCATGGTGAAATGCGCCGACTGGATCCTGCAGAAGCAGGTTCGGGTCGCGGGCGATTGGAAAGTGAAGAACAAACACGGCCAGCCTGGAGGCTGGTATTTCGAGTTTAATAACGAGTTCTATCCGGACGTGGACGACAGCGCCATGGTCTGTCTGGCTCTAGCCCACGTGGACCATCCTAACGGGCGTTATCTGCGCGAGTCCGTCCAACGCGCCATGGACTGGATTCTCTCCATGCAGTGCCGCAACGGCGGCTGGGCGTCGTTCGACAAGAACAACGATCGCATGGTGTTCCAGTACGTACCCTTTGCCGACCACAATGCCATGCTGGATCCGGCGACGGTCGATATCACCGGCCGCATCCTCGAGATGCTGGCGGCTTACGGCTACGACAAGAACCATCCCGCAGTGAAAAAGGCGCTCAAGTTCATCCGGGCTGAGCAGGAGCCGGATGGCTCCTGGTTCGGACGCTGGGGCGTGAACTATATCTACGGCACGATGCTGGTGCTACGTGGCCTGGAGGCCATGGAAATCGATCATCACGAGCCTTACGTGCAGCAAGCTGCGGAGTGGCTGCGCATGGTGCAGAACCCCGATGGCGGTTGGGGAGAAACCTGTGGTTCTTACGACGACCCCAATACCAAGGGCGTCGGCCCCAGCACTCCGTCGCAGACGGCATGGGCCATCATGGGATTGCTGGCCGCTCATGACACCCGCAGCGACTGCGTGGTGCGAGGCATCGCCTACCTGCTACGCACCCAAAAGAAAGACGGATCATGGGACGAGCCCCATTTTACCGGCACCGGCTTCCCGCGCGTCTTCTACCTCATGTATCACATGTACCGGCAATACTTCCCCTTGATCGCGCTGACTACGTACCAGAAGGTGATGGCGGAGAGAAGCAGCAGTTAGCAATTGGCAATTGGCACTTAGCCACGCCAGAGAGCAGGGCCTTGGGCCAAGTGCTAAATGCCAAATGCTAGCTTTCGTCACCGGCGCGACGGGATTTGTGGGCAGTCATGTGGCCCGCGCGGTGGCCGCTCAGGGCGCAGACCTTCGGCTTCTGGTTCGACCCAGCAGCGACCTCAGGAACATCCAGGAGCTGCAGGCGGAGCGGGTGGTCGGGGACCTGCGGGATGTTGCTTCCCTGAACAAGGCAATTGCCGGATGTGAGGTGGTATTTCATGTCGCCGCCGATTATCGGCTGTGGGTCCGTGATCCCGACCAGATGTATCGGTCCAACGTCGAGGGCACAAAGGCGATTCTGGAAGCAGCGAGGGAAAGCAAAGTGCGCCGCGTGGTTTACACCTCGAGCGTCGCGACCATGGGATTTCAATCGAATGGCCACGTGGCCAACGAGGAGTCGTCGGTTTCCCTGGCCGATATGATTGGCCCTTACAAGCGTTCGAAATTCATGGCGGAAGAAATCGCGATCGCAGCCGGAAGATCAGGAATGGACGTGGTGGTGGTGAACCCAACAACTCCGGTGGGGGAACGAGACATCAAGCCGACGCCGACCGGGCGGATTGTGGTCGATTTTCTCAAGAAGAAGTTTCCCGCCTACGTGGATACTGGCCTGAATCTGGTGGATGTGGCCGAGTGTGCCCAGGGTCACGTGGCGGCGTTGGAGAAGGGAAGAAGCGGGGAGCGCTACATCCTGGGCGGCGAGAACCTTACCCTGAAGCAGATTCTCGACAAGCTCGCGGTCATCACCGGGCTGCCATCGCCGAGGATAAAGGTTCCCTACGCGGTAGCTCTGGCGACCGGCGTAGTCGATCAGGTGGTTACAGGACACATCCGGAACCGCGAACCTCGCGCCACCATCGATGCGGTTCGCATGGGTAGAAAGAAAATGTTTGTGTCTTCACGCAAAGCCGAGCGTGATCTGGGATGGAAAACGGTGCCGGTGGATGACGCCTTGCGCCGGGCGGTCGAGTGGTTTCAGGCGAACGGATATGCCTAGGTTGGAGGATGTTGAAGTCCGGGTCAGCCGAGCCAGAGTGCGGTTCTGAAGCCAGTTTGAGGTCAAAAACGTGAGCACTCCCACGATAGCCAAGAGGATTAGCCCGATGTTGGCGGTTGCTGACATGGATGAAACTATCGCTTTTTACCAAAACGTGCTCGGTTTCACCCCAACCATGAAATCGCCGGAGTATTCGATCATGGCACGCGACGGCCAGACCATTCACTTCATGAAAGCTGAGTCCGAAGAAGTCATGAAGTGTGTGCGAGGGCACGCCGAGGTTTACATCGAGGTGTCCGGTATAAATGCTCTTTGGGAGCATGTGAAAACATTCAAGGACCGCTACAAGATCCGGGATCTGTTTGACCGGCAGTACGGGATGACCGAGTTCCACATCGGGGATCCCAACGACTGCCTGGTATTTGTGGGGGAATCGACAGCAAGTCGAGATGCCCAGGCATGAATGATCGTCAAATGCTCCGCCGGAAATAACGTTGCCGAATGCCGCTAAAATCGCGATCGTAGCCGCACTGGAGCGTGAAGTGCTCCCGCTGATCAAACAGTGGAAGGCAGTCGAACGCGAATTCGACGGCCGCAAGTACAAATTTTTCGAGAACGAACGCGCAGTGCTGGTTTGCGGCGGCATCGGACCGGAAGCGGCGCGGCGAGCCACTGAAGCCATCATCAGGCTGTATGCACCAGTTTTGGTGCAGTCTGTGGGGTTTGCCGGAGCGCTCGATTCCACCCTTAAGGTGGGTACGGTACTGGCTCCAGTGTGCGTCATCGACGCTAAAGATGGAAGCCGGGTCGAAGCCGCGGTGGGACATTGGGTCCTGGTCAGCGTCGACCAGCCGGTCGGCGTCCAACAGAAAGCCAAGTTGGCCGAGGCGTACTGGGCGCACGCGGTGGATATGGAAAGTGCGGCTGTGGCTCGGGGCGCCCAGGCTCACGACATCACCTTCGTCGGGCTCAAAGCTATTTGCGACGAAGCTGATTTTGAGCTGCCGCCGCTCAGTCGATTTATCACCGGCGCGGGGCAGTTCCGAACCGCAGCCTTTGCCGGGTTCGTGGCCCTCCGCCCCTGGCTTTGGCTCAGGGTATTTCGCCTTGCACAGAACAGCAACAAAGCGGCGGCCGCTCTTTGTGGATGGCTGGAACAGTACAACCAGGAGCCGGAGGAAGTGGGAGTCCCGGAACCGGGCCTGCATCCAACCTCTGGTGGGCGGAATCAGAATTGACGCGGGACCTTCAAATTCGACTATGGTCATAGCTCGGGAACTCGCGATCGAAGAAAGCAGGCAGGCCATTCCGGCCACCATGCTGGCGGCCGTTTATCGCGGCGTGAACGACGTCCGCCTGGAGTCCGTCCCGGTGCCACCCATCGGTCCGGGCGAATTGCTTCTGCGAGTGCACACCTGTGGGATCTGCGGCACCGATCTGAAAAAAATTGCCACGGGCTCGCATTCCGCACCGCGTATTTTTGGTCACGAGACCGCGGGCGTGATTGCAGCCGTGGGCGGGGGTGTGCGGGACTTTCGCCCCGGGGACCGGGTGGTCGTTTTCCATCACATCCCCTGCGGCGATTGTTACTACTGCCTGCACAAGACGTTTGCCCAATGCGAGACCTACAAGAAGGTAGGCTGCACCGCCGGCTTCGAGCCCTCGGGAGGCGGTTTCGCGGAATATGTCCGGGTGATGGACTGGATTGCGCGTGGGGGCACAGTGCGCATTCCGAAAGATGTTTCTTTCGAGCAGGCCTGTTTTGTCGAACCCGTTAACACCTGCATGAAGGGGATCGAAAGGCTGGGTCCGCAAGGCGGGGAGACGGTTGTAGTAATAGGTCAGGGTCCCATCGGGATCATATTGAGTGTATTGGCCAAACGGGCTGGGTCCACCGTAGTCACTTCCGATTTGTATCCTCAGAGGCTTACAATATCTACAAGTTACGGTTTGGGGAACAGTATTGATGCGTCGCGTACCGAGGTTGTGAAAGCGGTGCGTGAGCAGAACGAGGGACGCGGTGCAGATGCAGCTATCCTGGCGGTCGGTGGTAATGGTTTGATCCGGACTGCGATGGACGTAGTGCGTCCCGGAGGCCGGGTTTTGCTGTTCGCGCAGACCGTTCATGGGGAGTCAACGTTTGACCCTGGGGCAGTTTGCGTAGATGAAAAAACGCTGTTGGGGTCGTATAGCGCTTCGGTCGATCTGCAAGAGGCTTCGGTGCAGTTTGTTATGAACCGTGAAATGGATCTGGAACGGTTGATCACGCATCGATTCTCGTTGTCGAGCAGCGTCGAAGCTCTGAACCTGGCTGCCCACCCCCAACCCGATTCTATGAAGATAGCGATTCAACCGGGCAGCTCGTGGGAAGGAATCCGAGCGTGAACGGTAAGATGACAGCGGCCGTCCTCTATGGCAAAGAGGACGTAAAAATTGAAAGAGTACCCATCCCTCGCGTTGGCGACGGAGAGGTACTGGTCAAAGTGCAGGTTGCGTTGACTTGCGGCACCGACCTGAAGGTTTACCAGCGCGGCTATCACGCGCGCATGATCGTTCCTCCCGCCCTCTTTGGACACGAATTGGCCGGAGTGATTGAAGAAGTCGGGCACGGCGTCCGCGGCTTCAAGAAGGGCATGCGGGTGGTGGCGCTGAACTCGGCGCCCTGCCAGATGTGCTTCTACTGTTCCAAGCACCAGGAAAATCTCTGCGAAGACCTGCTGTTCAACAACGGCGCGTACGCCGAATACATCCGCATTCCGCGCCGCATTGTTGAAACTAACATGCTGGCCGTCCCTGCCGACGTTACCTACGAAGAGGCGGCCATGGTTGAGCCCCTGGCTTGCGTGCTCCGCGGGCTGCACGAGACTGGCGTCGAAATCGGTGACACCGTCACCGTCATCGGCGGCGGGCCGATCGGGCTGATGTTTGTACAGGTGGCCAAGGCTACGGGGTGCAATGTTATTTCAGTGGTCAAACGCGATTCCCAGGTGGCAGCAGCCAAGCGCATGGGCGCGCATGAGGTAGTCCAGATCACCAAAGTAAAAGACGCGGTGGAAGCCGTGCGCCTGATCTCTCCCGAAAAGCGCGGCAGCGATGTTGTGGTCGAGGCCGTCGGCCGGCCCGAAGCCTGGGAGTGGGCCATCGACATGGTGCGCAAGGGCGGCACCGTCAACTTCTTCGGTGGCTGCGCCAGCGGCACCAAGGTCCAGATGGATACCAACCGCCTGCATTATTCGGAAGTCACGCTAAAGGCCACGTTCCATCACACGCCGGAAACGGTGCGCAAGGCGTTTGCCCTGATCGCGGAAAAGAAGATTCGCTCTACGGACTACATCACCGGAGAGGCACCCCTATCCCGCTTGCAGCAGGTCCTCCGCCACATGCTGAACCGCAACGGTGATATCAAGACGGCAATCATTCCTGGTCATTGAGGCCGGATCACTGAGGCAGGTTCGACGACGGCCCTAAGAGATAGCGAGACGGTAATCCGGTAAGTCTCGACAGCGATCTTGTAGAGACCTTTGCCGGGGACGTCCTGCGGTTGACGATCAGCACTTTCACACTACGGGGGTCACGAAACTGACTATGTCATCCATCGCCAGCAACGACTCCCGTGTTGCGCCCATCCCCGTTACTTCCGGCTGGAACCGGCTTCCGCCGGGATATGCTATCCCCGAACGGGCACCCTCGCCGGCTGATGCCCGGGAGTACTGCCACAGCCTGGCCCGTAGTCACTACGAGAATTTTTCTGTCGCCACCTGGTTTCTACCCGAGCGACTGCGCCAGCATTTTTTCAATGTCTATGCCTATTGCCGGATTTCAGACGATCTGGGCGATGAAGTGGGCGACCCGGATGCGTCCCTGGCGATGCTCGACCAATGGCAGGAGGAACTCGATGCCTGCTATGCGGGTACGCCGCGCCACGCCGTCTTCGTCGCTCTGAAAGAGACTGTGCAGAAGTTTGATATCCCGAAACAGCCTTTCGACGATCTGCTGAGAGCTTTTCGCCAGGACCAGACCATCACACGCTACGAAACCTTCGACGATCTGCTCGGCTACTGCCGCCATTCTGCGAATCCGGTCGGGCATCTGGTTCTTTTTCTGTGCGGGTATCGAGACGCCGAGCGGCAGGCCCTTTCCGATTTCACCTGTACCGCGCTGCAGCTGGCAAATTTCTGGCAGGACGTAAGCGACGACTACGCCAAAGGCCGAATTTATCTCCCGCTTGAGGACTTGTATCGCTATCAGGTCAGCGAAGAAGATATTTCGTCTTCCCACAACACGCCGGCGTTCTGCGAAATGATGCACTTCGAGGTGGAGCGGGCGCGGCAATGGTTCGAACGTGGCTTGCCCCTGATCCAACAGGTGGGCCGTGAACTGGCGGTCGATATCGAGTTGTTCAGCCGCGGCGGGCAGGAAATTCTGAACGCCATCGAGCGCCAGGGATATGTTGTGCTGGGCCGGCGTCCGTCCATCTCCAAATCCCGCAAACTGGCGCTGGTGGCCCGGGCCGCGTTCGGGAAGCTGCTGGGGAAGCGGGTATGAGCGCCGCCGTGCAGCCCATGCCCTCGCCATTTTCGCCGACCTCGTCGCAAATCGCGGTCGCATATTCGGTATGCCGCAGCATCACCCGAGCGGCGGCCAAAAATTTTTATTACGCATTTCTGGTCCTGCCTCCGGCCAAGCGTCAGGCGCTGTGCGCGGTGTACGCCTTCATGCGGCGCTGCGATGACATTGCGGATGACTTCAAAACGCCGTCCTATGAGAGACGGCAAAGGCTCGAGGCCTGGCTGGATGCCTTCCACCGCGCCGAATCCGGTCATCCCACCGACGATCCCGTGCTCCTGGCCCTGACCGACACCCAGCGGCGCTTCAAGGTTCCGGTCGAGTTGCTCGACCAGCTGGCCTATGGCACCGGCATGGACATCCAGGACGGCGCCGACCCTGGTTCATCGCAAGCGGAGGAGTTACAAGTCCTCTATCGCACCTTCTCCGATCTTCGTTTGTATTGCTATCGAGTGGCCTCAGTGGTCGGTCTGGTTTGCATCCGGATATTCGGTTATCGCGATCCCGCGGCTGAAGGATTGGCGGAAAATCTTGGTCTAGCCTTTCAGCTCACCAATATCATCCGCGACATTCAGGAAGACGCCGGCATGGGCAGGATTTATCTTCCCGCCGAGGACCTTGATCGCTTCAAGATTGCGCCCTCGGAGTTCCGCCAGGCCGCGATTCCGGAGCGGCTGCGCTGGCTGCTCGCAGCCGAAGCCGACCGGGCCCGTGAATACTACGACGCCGCGCGCGAGTTGTTGCTGCTCATCGACGAGGACAGCCAGCCCGCGCTCTGGGTGCTGGTGAGCATCTACCGTCGCCTGCTGGAGAAAATCTCGGAGCGCAAGTATGACGTCTTCGGCAAAAAGGTCAAGCTCACCGTGCGCGAGAAAGTCATCATCCTGGGAAAGGGTTTGGTGAAACGCCTGGCTTGATGACGGAGCGCTGGACACAATCTCCCAAAGTAGCGGTGGTAGGAGGCGGCCTCGCGGGATTGGCAGCCGGCAGCGCGCTGGCCGAAAGTGGTCTTCGCGTCACCCTGTTCGAGCGGCGCGCCTACCTGGGCGGCCGGGCATCGTCCTATCAACACCCCGGCACGGGCGAGGTGGTGGACAACTGCCAGCACGTTCTGCTGGGCTGCTGCACCAACCTCATCGAGTTCTACCAGCGTATTGGAGTCGAGGACAAGATTCGCTGGTATGACCGCATGACCTTTCTCGAGCCCGGCGGACGCGCCTCGGTAATCAAACCTTCGGTCCTGCCTGCTCCTCTGCATACTGCGCCTGCATTTCTGCGCGCCTCATGTCTCAACCTTACGGACAAGCTTGCCATAGCGGCAGGACTGGCGGCTTTGACTCCCATCGCACCGCGGGATAACGGTGAGTCCTTCCTGAAGTGGCTGCGCCGCCACGGGCAAACCGAGCGTGCTATCGATCGCTTCTGGAAGACTGTCCTGGTCAGCGCGCTGAACGAGGAAATCGATCTCATCTCGGTCCCCTACGCCGCCCAGGTGATGCGCGAATCGTTTCTGAAATCCCAGGCGGCCGGACGCATGGGCGTACCCACCGTTCCGCTTACCGAACTCTACAACCGGGCCGGAGACTACATGACCACGCGCGGGGGAGAGATACGGTTCCGCGCCGCGGCGGAATCGTTCCGGGCCGAGTTTGCCGACGTCAAGCTGCTGCTGCCGGGCGGAGAAGAGAGCTTCGACTTCGTTATTTTTGCGGTGCCTTTTGACGTGCTGTCAAAAATATTGCCGGACACCACGGCAGCAGAGCCGTTGCGGCAGACACTCAGCCGCTTCGAGACTTCGCCGATCACCGGCATCCACCTCTGGTTTGATCGTCAGATCACCGACCTTGATCATGCCGTGCTGCTCGATCGCACCATCCAGTGGATGTTCCACAAGTCGAAGTTGCTGGTGACAGCGGGCTCGAGCCCGGAAAATAGTTATGTCGAGCTCGTGGTCAGCTCGTCGAAGACCCTGGTCGATAAGTCTCGTCAGGAAATTATTGACCTGGCGTTATCGGAGTTGCGTGAGTTTCTGCCAGGGGCGCGGGCCGCCAACCTGGTGAAGTCGACAGTGATCAAGGAAGTCCACGCCACCTACTCGCCCCGGCCCGGCATCGAATCGCACCGGCCTAGTCCAGAGACCGTATGGCCGCGCATTTTTCTGGCGGGAGACTGGACTGCCACGGGATGGCCGGCAACCATGGAGAGCGCGGTACGCAGCGGCTACTCGGCCGCGCAATGTGTGGCCAGGGTCGCCGGACGGCGCGATGCCGCCTTTCTGGTGCCGGAGCTGCCGCCGTCCGGATTCATGCGGGTCTTTGGTTGAGGCCCGTTTCCTGTAGAGCCGCGAAGCGGCGAAAGAATGTAGCCCACGGCGCAAGCCGTGGGTAAAAGAGTGGGGAAACGCCAGAGCCCCGAAGGGGGCGGAAGAAACGGGTGCGTGGAGGCTAATTTGACACCCGCCGAGATATTCAGGAAGGTAGGTCTTTCGCCGCGCGGCCCAGTGCGGTGGCGGACTGAAGTACTTGAGTCCGGTGCAGGGGTTTATGTGGTGGCTCGGGTCGGCGATCCTAAGCTCGGTTGCAATGCGCGTCCCCTGCTGTTCATAGACCCGCTCCCTACCGACGTTGACCTTGATCTTGAATACGAACGGAAGCGATGGCTTCCGAACGAACCCATTGTCTACGTCGGGAAACAGATCAAACAATACACGAACGAATCGGGGCGTTCTTTCGTCACGTGTGTGGGGATACGAGTCCTCACGCTGGCGGTCAAGTGACCAAGCTGTTGGATTGCGAGCCGTGGGTCTATTGGTTGCCCGCAACTCACCCAAGGGATTACGAACGGAGGATGATTTGCGCATTCAAAGAGCAGGTAGGTCAAGAACCGTTTGCGAATTGGGATGGGGAGCGGAGGCGAAGGCGCGTTCGACACACAAACTGAATGTTGATTATCTCGCCGCGGTGTTGCGGGCTTCCGGTGACAGTTTCGAGTAGATCAACGATTCCACCTGGCTCCACACCTTGGGATCGCACTCAATTTCCGTGTGTGCTTTCACGACGAACCGATCGAACCAGGGGTATCCTTCACAGCTGATGGGATGCGCCTTGTAGTCGAAGCGGAAGTTTCCCAGAATTTCCGTCCGCGCCGGGTCTGCGGCCCGAATTTGGGAGCGCCCGTGTACGATGCCATCGGGCTGATAAAAATTTATCGCCTCCTCCACATTGGCGGGAATCACGGCATCGTTCTGACCGATTTTGGCGACGCTATCCACCTGGACGGTGAGCAGGACGGGAATGCCCTCCCGTTGGAGTTGTCGCGCCAGAGATACGGTCTCAGATGCGCCCCAGCTATGCCCAAAGATGACGATACGGGCCTGCTGTTTTTCCTCCGCTGACAGCTTGCCGTCGCTGTTGCCATCCAGGCGCCGCACCACTTCCTTGTAGGCCCGATCGCGGTGGCGATTGGCGAAGCTTTGCACATACACGCCCTCGGGATATTCATTGCGCAGGTGTTCAACCACCTGGACCGTGCTGTGCACGCGATCGTTGTGTTTGACAAAACCGCCGACAAAACCGATGACCATGGCGGGCGGAGTGGTGCGAGTCTCAGTTGAAATGACGGGGCCGGGAGATCCTGCCGCGCCGAAAGCCAGGACAAGAGTCAGGAACAGCGGAACAATCCGGACGCAGCTGCGGACACAGCGCATGGCAGGAAAAGAATGATAACAAGAAAGGCTGGATGCGAAACGATGAAATTTTCCAGGCAGGATTTGAGGACTGAATTAGTTTGCGCTAGATAGGAATTTATTTGCGCTTGAGAGGCGGTACCGCATTATTCCGTGCCGGGCAGTTCGCTGTCTCCCAGGCCGGAGGCGGGCGCGGCCTTCGCGAACGCGCTCGCGCGGTTGGAGCGGGCGGACTGCAGGAGGTTCCAGTCCTTCCTGAATTCCACCATGCTCTCGCGGCTATGTTTTGGACTCTTCAGGACGTGCCCGACGCGGGCGAGAACCAGTTGGTAGGCCAGGTCCGAGTCCGTGCCCGCGCCAAAAACGTTGTTGGCGCTCAGGCCTATCCGGGACGATTCGCCGCCCTCCGAAAACTCCATCCAGAGCGCGCCATTGCGGTCCGCCACCGGGGTGCCGGCCTCGTCCAGCCGGCGAAGGAATCTCTTCAAGGAGCCACTCATTTTCCGGGATCCGTTGCTCGAGGAGTCCTGTTCTGCCGCAGCTTCTGTGACCATAGATGCGAAAGACGCGCGATACTGTTTCCATTCCTCGGCCGTACCCACTACCCGGGCGCGCTGTTGGTCCTTCTCGGCCTCGAGTCTTTCGACACGGGCATCGTTGTTCTCGACCCGGGCCTGCTTGATTTGATATTCCGCTTCCGTCGCCTCGACCGTTGGGTGCTTCTCCAGTTCACGTTGCGGATTGAATCGTCCGGTGAGAATGTACGAAGCCGCAACAAATGGCAGCACATGGTCGGCAAAAATCAGCATGGGCACCAGCAGCTTCTTGGAACGGACCAGTTGCTCGGTTCCGCCGCGGCACTCGCTGCTGCGTTTGATGGTGCCGGGCACCTGGGCAAAGTGCAGCACCCGGAAATCTGCCTCGGGATGCCGCTTCGCGTAGCGCGTGAAAGATCGCGCAATCGCTTTCGGACTGGTCATGCCGAAGTCATTGATGTAATCGGGCCCAGTGGCATTGGGGAAATAAGTGTTGACCACACGCCGGGTGAAGTCGGCGCAATTCCGGGTCATGCCGTTAAAGTGATTTTCGTTGGGAAGGGAATTAAATTGCTGGATCAGGGCAAGGTCCTGCTCGACCGTCGTGGCCACCACGAATACGTAAATACTTCGAGCCAGCGTGGCGCCCACCATCTCCCGCCACTCCGCCTTGTTGCTGGTCTGGCAGGACTCGCTGGCGCAATAGTCGGCCAGATAGTTCTCGCGGTATCTCTCTTCCAATACGCGCTTGATTTTTTGCGAACCGACGATGGGCCGGTAACGCGGGTTTTCCACTCCGTACAGGTACACGCTGAGGGGGACAACATTCCATTCAAAAGGCTGATCTTCGCCCAGGGTGGTGTAGTTGCTCATGACCGAACCCTGCTCGCCGGGAAGGCAGAGCCGCAGCTTGACCGGTGATGCGGGACAGATACGAGAAAAATAAACAGCGGAGTGCCCCGAGCCTGTGATCCGGGCAACGCTGGTGTCGAGGGATTCGTTGAGCACTACGCCTACGTCGCCACGGGCGGGGAGAGAAGTCAGAGCTGCCAGACATAGTGCGAATGGCAACATCCATCGCATGCCTGGCCTTCTGGCCACAGGCCGTGCCGACTCGACCGCCACAGGTGTTCGTCGCGAAAACAAATTCGAATACAGCAAAGCGTCCCTTCCTGGTAGGCGCTAATTCAGCCCTTGGTATTAAGAGGCTCTTAGCCTAATTTGAAGTTGTAAGTGCTCGCCTGGACAATGGCCTGTGTTGTCAATAGGTTAGGCCGCTACTGAATCGTCCGCAAAACCCATTTTCTACAGGGTTCACCCCGAACAAAAGTAACCTTGGTAACGCGACTTAAGTAATTTTCAGCCAAGGGGTTGCTATTGCGGGCGGACGGCACGTTTGCGGACAAGTGAGAGTGCCGGGTCTCAGCAGAACTGCGGTGCCATCACTTTCATGGCAAGCCTGGAAGAGCGGGGCTGCGTCATGTACTTCTGAGGGGTCGTAGTGTCGATCGGAATGGGGCTAGGCTGCGAGCAGGATCACGCCGCCCGCCACCAGCAGGGCTGCTATCCAGCGGCGATGATCGACGCGTTCATGCAGGAAAATTTTTGCAGCCACGGCATTGGCCACGAAGGTGAGGGAAGCGGACGCGGGGGCTACCAGGCTCACGTCCCCCCAGGAGAGGGCGAATAGCAGACTGAAAAACGCCACCGCCATCATGAAGATACCCAACATGAAACTGGGGCGCCGCAGGATGTGCCAGGCCACCGTCATCAGTCCAGCACGACGCCACAGGTTTCCCACATCGCCTACTTTCTTCATAGCCCGAGACAGAAGCACGTCTCCGCTGGTGGAGGCCAGTACTACCGCCAAAATCGCACCCCAGGTGTAGGCGTGTTTCATGGTTCGGTCCTCGAAGCCACAGGCTCCGGCTCTTTGTCCGACCGCGCCTGATGAGAAGGATGGTGAGTCAGAGCGGGGCCTTGCGTGACGAATCCAACTCCTGCTGAGATCAGACCAATCCCCACCCAGCGCAGGGTGCTCACCTGTTCATGCAGATAAAATTTGGCGATGAGGGCTAGCAATACATACCCCAAAGATGTGGCGGGCAGCACGTAGGTGAGATCAGCCCAGGACAGGGCTGTCATGTAAGCGGCGAAGAATGCCAGCAAAAATAAGATCCCCAGGGCAACCCAGGGATCCAGAATGGTGAAGACCAGATCAGGCAGGCTGTGCAGCGAAATGTTGCCCATCTGCTTCATGCCGCGGGCGAGAAAAGTATCGCCAATCGCGGCGAACAAGGTGACACCAGCCAGCACCAGATACTTGCGAAACGTCACACGGTCTTTCTTTCGCCTTTAGGCCTTGGCGGGTTCGGCCACGCTCGCCGAGTCACCGCGTTCCCGCTTTTCCTTCACCCATTTGTTCCGTGAGGCGCGAAGTTTAAGGAAGCTCCTGGCGTCCTTATACAGACGCTTACGCTCCCCGCTGTTGAATGCGGCCTTTTTCAAGATGCGATAAATGGCTTTGGGCCGGAAGTAATACTCGTCGTAGAAGCGATGTACCGACTCCATGATTTCATCGGCCGGCAGTCCCGGATACTGGATTTGAGCCATCTGGTGGCCGCCCTCATCCACCATTTTGGAGTCCGCCACCATAAAGCCATTCTTCATGGCGTACTCGTAAAGCTCAGTCCCAGGATAAGCGTGCGCTACCGATACCTGGATGGTTTCGACATCCAGTTCCTTGGCAAAGGCGATGGTGTTGTTGATGGTTTCTCGGGTCTCGCCAGGCAGGCCCAGGATGAAGTCGCCATGGACCACCAGTCCGAGCTTGTGGCAATCCTTGGTGAACTGGCGGGCGCGCTCAATGGTGGCGCCCTTCTTGATGTTCTTCAATATTTGCTGGTCGCCGGATTCATAGCCCACAATGAGGAGGCGGCAGCCTGCTTCCTTCATTGCCTTCAGCGTCTCGTAGTCGGTGGTGACGCGCGAAGTGCAGGACCAGGTGAGGTTCAGCGGCTTCAGCTTGGCGCAGAGTTCAACCGTGCGCGCCTTCTGAATGTTGAACGTGTCATCGTCAAAAAAGAATTCCTTGACCCAGGGCCAGTATTCCTTGGCTTTGGCCATTTCGCGGGCCACGTCGTCGGTGGAGCGCTTGCGCCAGGCGTGACCGCTGGTGGTTTGCGGCCACAGGCAGAAGGTGCACTGCGCTGGGCATCCGCGCGTAGAATACAGCGCCACATAAGGGTGAAGTAGAAAGGGCACGGTGTAACGCCGCGGATCGAGATCGCGATAATAGATATCAGTGACGTGGGGCAGAACGTCCAGGTCCTGAATCTGCGGCCGGTCAGGATTGTGGGTCACGACGCCATTCTTCCGATAGGAAATTCCCAGAATTTCCTCGAGCGGCTTGCCTTGCGCGAATTCGACCACCGAGTAGTCAAATTCCCTGCGGCAAACGAAATCGATGGCCGGGCAATCCTTCAAAGTGCGCTCCGGCAGCACGGTGACATGCGGGCCCACGAAGGCAATTTTGATATTGGGGTTGGCGGTCTTGATGGCCTGCGCCAGACCGATGTCGCCAGGAAAACCAGGCGTGCTGGTGTAGAGAACCAGGAACTCGTAGTCCCGGGCAATCTTGAGGGTTTCCTCGGCGGAGACGTGATGCGAAGGAGCATCGACCAGACGAGCCCCTTCCAGCATTCCGGCCGGGTACGCCAGCCAGACGGGATACCAGTAAGACTCAATCTCGCGTGTGGCAGGCCACCGCGACCCGGCGCCTCCGTCAAAATTCTCAAATGACGGCGGATTCAGAAAAAGGGTTTTTAAAGGCATAATTGTCAGTAACTTATATTAACATTTCGGCGCGCATTTTACCCGGAACCCAGGTACATTCAAGGTACATCCGCTCACTGGCGACAGAACCCCAAATCCTTCCGAAAGTTGTAGTTAGGTAGGGCCGCCATTACTGGCCGGCGCCCACCCAGCTGGCCAGCTCGCCGGTGGCT
Source organism: Terriglobia bacterium (assembly GCA_963803605.1). Taxonomy (GTDB): domain Bacteria; phylum Acidobacteriota; class Terriglobia; order Terriglobales; family Acidobacteriaceae; genus JAIQFF01. The sequence goes on along the minus strand of CAWDNG010000006.1, from coordinate 86,880 downwards.
CGCAATAATGTGATGCGGGCCCTTTCCAGCTGAAAGTTTGCGTCCTGTAAAGAATTGTAGCGTTCGTTGACCTGCTCGCGCGCGTCCTGAACGTCGTGCCAGGCAGCGCTGCCGGCATCCACGCGCACGCGCAGCGATTCCAGATTGGATTGCGCGACCTGATATTCCAGGTCGGCCACTTCCTTGGCCGCAGCCATCTGTTCCACCGAGCGCTGCAAGCGCAGAGTTTCCTCGGACACCTGGTTCCGGGCAGTTTCCGCATCCTTTTTAGCCTTCAAGGCAAGAGCATCGGCAGCATCGGCGCGGGCCCGCTGCGTGGGACTGAAAAGGGGGAATTTAATTACCACTCCGAGTGTGGCGTTGTGGCGCTGAAAGCTGCCGGGCTGGAAGAAATTCTCATAGTTGTTGTATGCGGCCAGCAGGCCGTACTGCGCCGCAAAATCCACCGATGGCAACATGGCGCGGTGTTCGCCGCGGGCCCGCAGACTCTCGGCCGCTGCCCGGTCATCGGCCGCCTGCACGCCGGGACTGGCCTGCGCTGCTTTTCCCGCCAGGTCATCTTCCTGTTTGACTTCCGGTAAAGGCGGCATCGAATCGGACTCGGTTTCGATGCCCCCGGCCGGAAGACCGGTCAGGTGCGAGAGCCGGTTGCGTATGACGTCGATGGCGCCTTGCGCCTCCGCCAGGCGAAGGCGCAAACGCGCTGTGCTGAGGTGGGCCTTGTTCTGCATGATCGGACTGTCAATTCCTTCCTCGATGCGTTCGCTGACCTGCTGCTCGGTCTGGAGCGCGGCTGCGTGCTCCTCCTGCAAGTGTCCGACGAGCGCTTCCCACTTGCTCAGTTCGGCGTAGCTGAGCACGGTGTCTTGAATCACCTGGTTGCGCTGGTCTTTGCTCTGCAAGGTGGCAGCGTTCCAATCTGTTTTAGCAGCGCGGACAAAATCTCTTAGAGACGGATTGAACACCGCAGACTGGCTGTTGAGATTCACGATTGAAGGCGCCGAGCCTTCCAGGCTCAGCGGATATCCCCAGGACTTTCCCAGGCCCGAGCCCAGAATGAACTGCGGGATGTACTGGTTCCGTGCTTCGCGGTAAGAAGCAAAAACGCGCTGCTCATCGGCGTTGGCCGCAGCCGCGGTCGTGCTGTGGGCGAGGGCCAGTTCGACGGCGCGCTTCAGTGGTAAAGGCTCGGCCGCCAGCCGGGGCAAACCCACAAGGGCAAGGAGCAGGAAGCCACAAAAACGCGGAACCCAGCGAGGAGCAAAGTTCATCTCTTCACCTTCCAAACAAATTCGATGGGATTGTGCTCAATGATCTCACGTAGGGGCGGGTGTCCTCACCCGCCCAGCCGGGCCGAGCCCGGCTGGTGGTTGCGCGCGCGATCCAAAATGCGAATCCCGTTTGTGTCTGGCTGCCGACAGAAAACTCGGGCAAGCCTTGCTCGCCCGCTCGGACGAGCGCGCCCGCGCCTACGTCTGCTACCTTCAGCGGTTGAGCCGATCCAGAGCTTCCTGAGCGCGCGAGAAATTCCTGGCCAGAGAGAGGGCTGCGCGATATTCCTGGGCCGCTGCTTGCTTGTCCCCCTGCTTTTCCAGAGCGGTGCCCAGCAGGTAGTGGGCCTTGAATGCCGGAGCTTCTTCGACTTTGGAATTCAAAGCCAGATACCGGCGCAAATATTGCACCGCCGCCGGGGTGTTGCGGCCACTGCGCAGCAGAATCTCCCCCGACTCCATGATAATTTCCGGGCGATCGACCTGGGCCGAGACGGCGTGGTTAATGGCGTCTTCCATGTCACTCCAGCGCTCGCGATGGCGGAAAAACAGCGCCAGATTGAACCAGGTGAGGGCGCTGCCGTGACTGGCTTCAATAGCGGCGCGATACTCTTTTTCCGCCGTAGCGAAGTCTTTCCTTTTCTCGGCGAGGCGGCCCCTGAGATAGTCGGCCTTGGCGGGATCCAGCGCCGCCAGCGCCTGGGCCTGCACTTCCGCCTTGTCGCGTCCACCGCCAACGATGCCGGGTGCTTCCAGATAAAATTCACCCAGGTCACTGCGCGCCTCTACGTTGTTCGGATCCAGTTTCACCGCGGCTTCAAATTCATTGCGTACTTTGCCTGCCAGCGAGGCAGCGCTTAGGAAGTTTGCTCCGTCGGCCTTTTCGCCATAAATCCGTCCCAGCCACATGTGGTAACGGCTGTTGTTGGGAGCGAGCGCGACCGCCTTCTCGCACGCCGAAATGCCTCGGTCCCAATCGCCCATAGAAAAATAGACGCGGCACAGCAGGTTATGAGCTTGGGCGTCGCTGGGAGAAGTGTTGATCTTGGAGCGCAGAGTATTAATGGCGTCGTCGGCCCGTCCGGCAGCCAACAGCGCGGGAGCAGAATCGTCACCCGCAGCCAGGGCCACAGCGGAGAACAAAGCCACAAACACTACAAAGATCCGCAATTTCATTTCTCGAGCACCTACCGAACTACCTTTACGGGCACGCCTTCGCGTAAGGGCTTGGAGTTGGTCGAAGCCAGAGCCAGTACCGCCTTTTCCGCAACTCCGCTTGTGATCTCCACCTGGGTGAGATTCGAGATGGAGGTCTGAATGTCACGCCGCTGCAGCTCGTTGTTCACGATCTGATAGACGAATGTCTTGCCGTCATCCAGACGGATCGCCTCCCGGGGCATGGTGAGCGCATTGTGGTGCTCCGCCGTCACAATCGTGACTCCGACGTTGATGTTAGGCAACAGCTTGAAGTCCTGGTTGTCCACGATGCAGGTTGTTTCTCCCACGTTTCGTGTCCCCAGGAGCTTTACCGTGGACGGTATGGTGCTCACCGAACCTTCCCAGGTGCGTCCGGGGACGGCATCCCAGGTGAGATCGATCCTTTGTCCGCGCGACAGGCGGCCGACGTCGGGTTCATCCACATAAGCCCGTACCAGGACTTTCGAAAGATCGGCCTCCTGCAATACCAGGTCCCCAAGATTCACATATGCGCCCTGATGGACGGGAAGGGAATAGACAACTCCATCGAAGGGTGCGCGGATGTTCAGTTGACGAAGATTATCTTTAGCCGCGGCATAGGCGCTCTGCGCCTCTGTCTGTTGTGCCTCTACATGAGCGATCTCGGGCTGAGAGTAACGTTCTTTCTGTTTTTGTTGCACCAGCTTAAGGTCGGCTTCCGCTCCCGCCAGCTGATCTTCGGCCTGTTTCACTTCTCCGGGTGAGGCTGCGCCCTGTTGCTGCAGGCGCTTCAGGGCCTCGAGATTGCGTTGCGTGGTGTCACGCTCGTTACGCGACTTTACCAGTTGGGCTTCGAGGGTCAGAACTTCTTCGCGGTTCCCGCCCCTCTCCATGGCGCTCACTTGAGCCTGCGCGGCGCGAACCTGGGCCAAGGCTCGGGCTGCCTGACTCCGGGCATCGGCGTCGTCCAGTTGGGCCAGAAGTTGCCCCTTCTTTACGCGATCGCCTTCTTTGACCAGCAACTTCTTTACGGTAGTGCCGACCGGCGCGCGAGCTTCAAAACTCTGTAGCGGTTCGACCTTTCCATTGGTCGAAATCACGCTGCGAATCGTGCTGCGCTCCACCGTCGCGGCGCGGACCGGAATGGTTTCGTCGCGCGACATGAATGAAGCCAGCAGCAGCACGGCCACAGCAATTCCAGCTGCCCATACCAGCCAGCGATGCCGGACGAGGAACCCGTTGTTGTTTGCCGTCAATGCCATATTGCCGCTAGATAATGTATCACCGCGTGCCTGAGTCCAACCTTAACCTGGTTAAGAACTTAGATGCACGATATCCGGCAAGGAACCGGATTTGTAACGCTCCCGTCCCGTGGCCATGGGTGGGCCGCGCCCGACAAGGATCAGGAGGCAAGATGCCCGCCGGAGCTACATTGCTCTGGTTACAATAGCGAGATGCCGAAGCCACGCTATACCGAGGCCCACGCCGCAGCCGGCCTCCAGCACAAATTTCCTGCCATTGAGACCTGGCCGAACCAGTTTCCCGGCTACGAAATCGTGGTTGATGATCCGGAATTTACCTCGGTCTGTCCCAAAACCAGCCTACCCGATTTCGGCACTATCACCATCCGCTACATGCCGGACAAGCTTTGCCTGGAGTTGAAATCGCTGAAGGAATATTTGCAGTCTTACCGCAATCTGGGGATTTTCCAGGAGAACATCGTGAACCGTGTGCTGGAAGATGTCGTGCGCTGGGCAAAGCCAGTGTGGGCGGAGGTGAAGGGAGATTTCCGCCCGCGCGGTGGAATCTCGACGGTGGTGGTGGCGAGATGGCCCCGGCCGAAAGGGAAGAAGAGCCAATGAAGTCTTGTGCTGCGGCTGTCTTCCTGAGCGCAGTAAGCACTTCGCTACGCGAAGTGCTTGCGGAGTCGAAGGACCCCTATAAGCGGACAAATGCGGGCTGCATAGCTTTCTCGTAGTCTGCTCCAAAATGCTCGTGCTCTGAACAGTTGGTGGAAAGGTAGGGGTCCTTCGACTGCGCTGACCGATTCGTTCCGAATCGGCCAGCTTCGCTCAGAGGTTGTGACTAAATTCACGCTGCCGTGGGACGGCGGGAAGGTTCTGTGGCGAGATGCGCCCGCGGATCCCAGGGTGCGCCATGCTCCTGCTCCTCCCCGTTGCCTTGCCTAGCCCAGCAAGGCGGCGCCGAAGTGCAACAGGTTGTAAGCCAGCGCGCACCACAGGGCCACGCAGCGCATCTTGTTCAGTCCGCGCACCGTCATCGGGGTCAGCCCGCGGTAGCAGCGCAGGTCGGCGTTGACGGTTTCGCTGGTCGCCGCCCGTTGCCGGTAAATCTCCTGTCCTTCGGCACTGGCCATGCGTCGCTTCCACGCCTGCACCGCCGCACTGTCGCCGGGCTTGACCTCCAGTTCCCGCCCCCGCCGCTCCGCCTTGCGCGCCGGTTTCGGCGGCATATATAACTCCACTCCCTGCTGGTGTGCGCCCTCCAGGTCGCTCATCTTTATATAGCCGCCGTCCAACAAGTGCTGCTTCACCTTGCCGCCACTGCGCCGCTCCACTTGTCGCCGCAGCGGTTCGCTCAACCCCGACGAGTCCGATCCCGCGTTGCTCACCTCGACCCCCACAATCGCCCGGCTCTCGGGGTCGGTCGCCAACTGCACGTTTACCGCCGGGTTGAAGCCTCCGTTGGCCATCTTCATCACCCGCGCTTCCGGATCACTCGTGCTGACCCGCAGTTCCTTCTCCCGGATTTTTTGTCCGCGCTCGCCCTGCCCCGCCCGCTGCGCCGCTCGCGCCTGCTGCTCCTTCAACTCCGGCAGTTGCGCCAGCGCCTGCTGCAAGCGTTGTTGCTTCTCCTCCGCCGCCCGCCGCCGCGCCGCCGCTTGCCGCGCACTCACGCCCGCCCTTCGTTCCGGCGACTCCACCTGCCGCCGCAACTCCGCCACGTGTCGCTTCGCTTCCCCCAGCAACTTCTGCAAGCGCTCTTCCCGCCGGAAACTTCCCGCCCCCGCGCTCACCCGTACCCGCACTCCGTCCTGGCTCACCCGGCTCACTTTCACCAATCCTCCTCCCTAAAATAAAGATCTCTCAGATGTCAAGGCTGGGGATTCGCGTGCATGTTATATTCCTTCCCCAAGTGACCCAACGCAAACTCTATCCCTGGACGGCGCTGGTCTTGCTGACCACGCTGAACTTTCTCAACTACATCGACCGCTCCGTTCTCTTTGCGGTGCAGCCCCTGGTGCAGGACGAGTTTCACCTCAGCAACGCCCAGTTGGGCTACCTCACCAGTGCCTTCCTCATTTTCTACATGATCGCCGCGCCTTTCGTCGGGCCTCTGGCCGATCGTTACTCGCGCAAGCTGATCATCATTCTGGGCGCCATCTTCTGGAGCGGGCTCACGCTGCTTACCGCAGTTACTCACACCTACGGAGAATTGCTGCTGCGCCACACTCTGGTGGGAATTGGCGAGGCCACCTTCGTGACCATCGCTCCGACGTTCGTCGCCGATCTCTTTTCCGAAGAAAAGCGTGGCCGCATTCTGGGCATCTTCTACCTGGCGATTCCGGTTGGCACTGCCGCGGGATACTTGCTGGGAGGAAAGTTGGGCCCGGTGCACGGTTGGCGCTTTCCCTTTTATGTGGCCGCGGTTCCGGGCTTTCTCCTGGCGCTCGCGCTGGCATTCGTGCCCGAGCCGGAACGTGGCCGTTTCGATTCGCTCAAGGAAACTCGGGAGCGGGGGACCATCTGGGGCCTGGCGCGCAACCCGGCTTTCTGGACTGCGACCCTCGGCATGGCCATGATGACCTTCGCCCTGGGTGGATTGCAGGTGTGGATGCCGACATTCCTTTCCCAATCGCGCGGCTATTCCCTGGAATCGGCCAACGAGACCTTTGGCGCCATCATCGTGGTTGACGGAATTGTCGCGTCATTGGCTGGAGGATGGCTTGGCGACCGCCTGCTGCGCCGCTACCGCAGCGCCTATTACTCGGTGTCCGCAGTCAGCATGGCGCTGGGCGTGCCCGTCATGATTGTGGCGCTGTTTTCCAAGGGGCCGGCGATGTTGCCGGGAATCGCCATCGCGGCTTTCCTGTTGCTCTTGAATACTGCACCGCTGAATGCCGCGCTTATTAATTCTGTGGGAGCCCATATTCGGGCCACTGCCATCGCGGTAAACATTTTCATCATCCACATCCTGGGTGATGTTCAATCGCCAACGCTGATGGGCTACATTGCCGACAAGCGCTCGCTGCAGACCGCGTTCATTGCTCCGGTTGTCGCCATGGTCCTTTCTTCTGCCATACTCTTCTACGGAATGAGATTCGCACCCGCCGTAGGCACGGACAAAGATAAGCAAGCTGGTGCACCGGAAACGTCCGCAGGATGAGTTATTTCCACTGGATTACAGGATGCGCCCTGGGCCTGCTCTGGCTCTGGCGTCTCGCCGATGCGGCAGTAGGTGTGCCGAAAATCGCCGATATCTCCGAAGCGGAGTGGGACCGCAAGCCACCCGCCAGCCCGCGTGTCAGCATCATCGTTCCAGCCTGCAACGAAACCGCTGACATTGAAGCAACGCTCACGCACCTGCTCGACCTCGATTACGACAACTACGAAGTCATCGCCGTAGATGATCGCTCTCGCGATCGCACCGGCGAGATCATGGAGACGATTGCGGCCGCAGCGCCGCCCGGCCGGCTCAAGGTTGTCCACATCACCGATCTGCCCCCGGGTTGGATGGGCAAACCGCACGCCATGTGGAACGCGAGCAACTTGGCCACGGGCGACTGGTTGCTGTTCACCGATGCCGACGTTCTCTTCAAGTCCGATGCTCTCCGCCGCGCCCTGGCCTATGCCGAATCCCAGCCGGCCGACCACCTCGTCCTCTTTCCCCGCATGATCATGCAACACCCAGGTGAGAGGATGATGATCGCCTTTTTCCAGACCCTGTTCGTCTTCGGACACCGTCCCTGGAAAGTCGCCGATCCAACAACCAGAGACCACATCGGCGTGGGCGCATTCAACCTGATTCGCCGCAAGGTTTACGACGCCCTGGGCACGTACCAGGCACTGCGCTTCGATGTACTCGATGATATGAAACTGGGCAAGGTCGTAAAGAACGCCGGCTACGCACAACGCAATGTTTTCGGCGCCGACCTGATTTCCATCCGCTGGGCCCGAGGCGCGTGGGGCGTGGTGGATAATCTGACAAAAAACTTCTTCGCTATCATGTCATTCCAATGGCCTCGTGCCCTGGCTTCGTGCTGCGCGCTGGCCTTTCTCAACCTGATGCCCTTTGCAGGCGTCTGGATGGCCCGCGGATGGGCGCGCCTGGGCTATGCCGTGGCCCTGTTCTCGATGTTTTCGATCTACGTGGGCATGTCACGGAAGTCGGATATTCCGCCGTACTACTTCGTCCTGCATCCAGTGAGCACCCTGCTGTTCGTGTACACCATGCTGCGTTCGACATTCCTGACCCTGGGACGAGGAGGGGTGGTATGGCGAGGAACGCTTTATCCGTTAGAGGAGTTGAGAAAGGGCATGGTGTAGGGCTGTGACGCTCTCTTGGATTGCCGGCACGGCCTAGGTCCCTTTTATCACTCGCTTCAACGCGCGCCTCACCCGGTTGGGGGCTGCAGCCAGGCGAGAAGTGAAAGAGCTGAGGATGGCGGGATCGACTGCGTTGGAAAGCTGCGGCTCGGGGTTGTCATCTGACTGGGTCTGGGAGAGCGCTTCTTCCGAGTGCGAATCGCTTTCTGCTGCCGCGCCCAAGCGCTCGCTTACAACACCAGCCATGAGTTCCAGGTCCATGACCTGTCCGATGGAAAAGGATTGAATCTCATTGTAAAAAAATTCCATCGCTCCTACCACTTCCCGGTGATGGAATATGGGAACGATGATCAAGGATCCAACTCCCTCCAGCTGGCATGCGCGGCCAAGGAGAGGATGTCTTTGGGCATCCCGCAGCTGCAGGGCCCGGCCCGTTCTGACGCAGGACTGAAAAAAGTTCACCTGCAGTTCTAGTCCGGCTATGGTCGCGCCGATGCCCGTTCGAACCAGATACACCATAGTGTTCTCCTGCCGAAGCCCGACCGCGGTTCCGCAGCATTGAGTGATCTCCTGGGCCCGGTTAGCCATCAATTCGACGGCGGCCTTGAGATCAAGGTTCTGGTCTTTGATCAGGTCTCGTATCTCGGCAACAGTTGAAAACGCCATTCCGGTGTTCTCAAAAACGCGGCCTCCGGCGCAATTCTTCTCGGCGTAGCCGCCGCTCACAAACCGAGCCGCGGTGTCGGGTCTGGCTATGGGAATGTCTTGTCCGGAAGTCGATTTTGGGTCTTCCGAAGTGCTGGCTGCACTTTCCGTGCTGTCAACCAGTGAAATCGAACTCAATGGTGAAACCGAGGGGTGAAAAACGGACGCAGACGCGGGCGGTTTCTTTGTGGACATTCCCGCCGGCAAGTGACGCAGAGAAAGCATTCGTGGCGTGCCCTGGTGCAAACCGACGTCCACTCCCGAGGAGCGAAGTATGTGCCGGCGGGATTCCAGATAGTCATAGAGCGTCCGCACGGACTGTGCGTGCGCCAAGCTTCCCGCGTCGGGTCCGCTGCGCACTGCCGCCAGCAATTCTGCCGCAGTTCCAGACCAGACACCTTTCCGTAACGCGAACCACTCCACCAGCTCCCGGTCAAAGGAATCATCGAATTCAGGCAAGCCGACAGTACTCAGCGGGCCTCCATTCCTGTCCGCATCGCAGGGGAGTTTCCGTTCATACGATCACGACGGCAACAGAGTGGGGAGTTACTCGCGCAGCAGACCTGCACTCCATGAGCAACTTGAGAAAAGACAGGTGCCTACGCACCCAAAACAGTGGACCATTATCCGCCAGACTCGCTTATGGCCAATGCTTAACCCGTGCACCCGACTCGTCGCTGGTTGAAATCGCAGCCAGAGTAGGGGGTTTTTTGGGAACGTCCTCCTCGGTTTTCAGTGCTGATCGCAATTCTTCGAGCAATTCCTTTGGGAGTTCGTGGACGTTCTTCACCAGCCGCTTGGCGGCCAGTATGTTGGCAAAACATTCCCTCACTTCTTCATCGGCGATGGAAGCGAGGTCATCCTCAACTTCCAGGACTTCAACCAGGGTCAGGAAACCGCCGCCATGTTCTATGCCTTCAGCCACGCGGGCCAGCGTCTTGGCCATGGGGTCGAAATTTGTCCACCCCTTGATCTGGAAGCTGAAATACTTGTCGCGATGTTCGTCGGTCGGGTTCTTGGATGGCGTGCTTGCCTCGGGCATGAAAGATTCTCTCCTTATAAGCGTCTCGTTGGAGCCCCGTCGCGGAAAGCAGAGGACGCAAAGATGACGCGTGGGACACTCTCGCATTGGCGGGGGAGGGTTCAAATAGTGCAGGTCTGATGCCAACCTCGGATCGTCGCCTGGGACTTTGGATGTCTCTAGTTAGGGAGGAACCGCCCAGTGATTGTGCAAGACTTTGCATCTTCAGCGCAAGGCGGACGCGGTTTCCGGCAGGCCTGGAGATCTGAAAGGACACCCGATAAGGTTCGGCGAATCAATACAAATCTGACCAGAGTTCCATCGCAACTTTTACTCTCGTCTTCTCCTGACGCTGGCCAGGAGCCCTGGAGTGCAGTGACATTCTGTCCGCCGAAAGAAATAGGCGGCGCAAAGGATGTAGAATTCACATCGCCTTTCCGCGTGTGAACGTCGATGAAACCGAACCCTCTCTCTCTCTTGTGCTTTTTGCTTGCGCTTGATCCTGTCCTGATGGCGCAGGCGGCACCTATCGGAGCCAAGGACTAAATTCCTGCCCCCCACTGGCCTCATTGTCGAAGTTTGTGTCGATTCTCTGGAGTCCGCGATCGCAGCCGAGAGCGGCGGAGCAAAGAGAGTGGAAGTGTGCAGCAGTCTGCTGGAAGGCGGAGTGACTCCGAGCGCAGGTTTGATCGCCACAGTTCGCCAGAAAATCACGATCGGAATGCACGTGATGATTCGTCCGCGTGCCGGCGATTTCTACTACAGCGCCGATGAGTTTGAAGTGATGCGACGTGATGTACTCATGGTCAAGCAACTGGGCGCCGCGGGCGTCGTGTTCGGACTTCTGGATGCCGATGCGAATGTCGATATTCAGAGGACGCGCACACTGGTTGATCTGGCGAGGCCGCTTAAAGTGACGTACCACCGGGCCTTCGATACGTCCGCCGACCTGTTCCGCTCGCTGGAGCAGGTGCGGGAAACCGGTGTTGACCGGATCCTCACCTCTGGCGGAGCGCGAACCGCGCTTGAAGGAGCCACTACCCTTCGTCAGTTGGTTGAGCAGGCAGGTGAAGATCCAATCATCATGGCGTGTGGTGGTATCGACGATCAAAATGTTCGGCTAGTGCTCGAGAAAACCGACGTTCGAGAGATCCATGTCGGCTTGAGGACAACCGTCGCCAGCCCCATGCGCCATAGGAACGAAAACATTTCGATGGGGACTCTGGAAGACAACGAATACCAGCGATTCGTCGTGCTGGAAGACAAAGTTGCGCGCCTGATACGAGCGGCGTCGGCGCATGAGGCGTAGATTCGTGTAGCGCCGGCGTCCCGCGGGCCCCGGCCAGCCCATCGCGCCAGCGAGTGGCGAAGTCTATTGTTCCGGGTCTTCCGGCGCCTGCGTGACTATTTCAGCTGGTTGTCTCTTGGAGGTTTTCCGTTTTGAACGGGGATGGCTGAACGTTCCGGCGCTGTAGCGGCCCTTCTTTTCCACGTCGTAGCTTTTGGGCAGAGGAGGAATTCGGGAGTCGGGGCCGCTCAACTGCCGGTATTCCTCGAGGACAATTTCGGCGCGCCCGTCGTACTCCTTGACCTTGCCGTGAATCTCAATCATCCGGCCCTGTAGTTGCCGCACATCCCCCACGCTTTTCAAGTCGCGGGAAAAGATCACGACGGTGAAGGGGCAAAGGCGGTAGTCGTCGCAGAAGTCGAGAAAATGAACTCCCCGCGAGCCCGGTTTGACTCTTATGACTTTGCCCGTCACGCACTTGATTTCGCCCACATGTTTCCCCGCCTCCGCAAAGGGCAGACAGTCGGACCAAGCCAGGCTGCTGAGCAGGAAGGTGGCGAGTAGCGGATATGTGACGGCAGGCAGCATTCTGCGTGCAAATCTCCGTGAGAAGCGGCTTACGCCTGACCGGTTGAGGCCGCGATTGCCGGGCCTTAAATGCAGTGCTAGAAGCACGGCTCTACTCTGGCAGGAATTGTATGGCGAAGTAGTCCGGGCAAGCGAACCGCGGGCAAAAGAAATCGACGTATTTCCCGAAATAGAAACAGCCGGGCCGGACTGATACCGGCCCTCGTCAAGGATAAATGATGGGAGCTAGCTGAACGACTTGACTGCGCTGGCCTCGTCGTCCTTCACGTCGAAGACGGTGTACAGCTTGGTGATCTGCAGCAGGTCGTGAACTTTTTTTGTCAGATTGAGCAGCTTGAGTTCTCCACCCTGGTTGCGCACGGTGGTGAAAGCGCTGACCAGTTCGCCGATGCCCGAGCTGTCAATGTAGTTGACATCTCCGAGGTTGAGCAGGATTTTCTTCTGCCCCTTGGAAAGCAGTTCGCGCACCACATCCTTCAATATTACGCTGCCTTCGCCCAGAGTAATGCGGCCGCTGCAGTCTACGATGGTGACGCCGTTAACCTGGCGGTTACTGGTCTTCATGCTCACTGGGAAGCCTCCTTAACGCCCTCGGATGGACCGTGGACGTGTTTCACGAGTTTAATTTCGGTGCCCGTCTGAGAGGGGCTGATATGCACCTCATCCATGAACGAGCGTATAAGAAAAATGCCCCGGCCCGACGTCTTCAAAAGGTTTTCCGGCGCCAGGGGATCCGGAATTCTCTCCAGATCCAGTCCCTTGCCCTGGTCCCGGATGGTGATCACCAGGTCGTTGCCGGTCTGCTCGAATTCCAGGCTGACCTTTTTGCCCGGGTCGTAAGCGTTGCCATGGAGCACGGCGTTGACTGCCGCTTCCCGCACCGCCATGGCGATTCTCATGACCTCGTCATCGTCGAAGCCCAATTCGGAAGCAATCCGGCTGGCTGCCTGCTCGGCGCTGTCGACGGTCTCCAGCGTCGAATCCAACGTGTAGGAGACCCGCTGTTCGGTCATGGCAAAGATTTTTGGGTACGGCTTCCTGGATCCGGAATCTCCGCTGTCCCGCCTTCCGGTCGGCGGCGAATGCTTAGCCGTGGCCGGGAACGGAGTTGCAGCGAATGCGGTAGTTTGCCCTTATGACCCGGAAATGTCAACGCGGAGCTAGTAGCGGAGCTAGTAGCGGGGTGTGCGACACAAAAGTGAGAGATCCGGGATTTGCTTTTTTTGGGGCATGTAACCGAGCGTATATAGTACGCTAGGTACAGGAGGGATCTATCATGTCCCATATGCCTGATGTCCCCGATGCTGTGGCCGCTTTGGAGAGCCAGAAAGCCGCTTTGCTGCGGAAGATCTCTCAGCTGGACGACTTCCGGGCCGGTTCCGTCACCACGACCACGGGGCGCTGTGGCAACCCCCGTTGCCATTGCCATCGCCCCCAGGATCCCGGTCACGGACCTAATTTTCGCCTGACGTACAAAGAGAAGGGCAAGACGGTGACCGAGTCGTTTGCCTCTCCGGCTGGACGCCGCAAAACCGAGCGCGAGATTGAGGAATATCGCCGATGGCAACAGTTAAGCCGGGAATTTGTGGAGGTGAATGCCAGGCTATGCCGGCTGCGGCCGACGGCAGAGCAAGAGCTGACTGCAGCGAAAAAAAAACTGCAGAAATCATCCAGCAGGAAGTCAGCCGGGAAGTAGAGCATCTGCTGCAGCTGCTTTTTTCGGAACAGCGCAACCGGGGTGGCCTGGATTTAGAAGCGGTGGAGATGGCGATTCGTTCCGCCATGCACCAGGCGGGAGCCTCCACCTTAAGCCAACTGCTCCAGTTTGAGGCTCCTGGACCGGAGCAGCGGCAACTACCCTGCTCCTGCGGCCATACGGCCCGCTATATGGAGTTGCGTTGCAAACCCGTCCTGACGGCTGTGGGCAAGGCCGAGTGTGTACGCCCTTACTACCTGTGTGAGCATTGCCATTGCGGTCAGTTTCCGGTCGATGTCGATCTCGACATAGAGAACACGGAACTCTCGCCCGGGGTTCGACGGATGTTGGCGGCGGTCGGGCATGAAGCTGCCTTCGAGCACGGCCGTGAGCAGATGGAACTGTTGGCGGGTTTGTCGCTTACCACCAAAGCTGTGGAGCGTACCGCGGAAGCCATCGGAGAAGATATCGAAGTTGGCCAGCAGCGCGAGCTTGAGCGCGCACTACAGCTGGAGTTGCCGATCCCGATGGGACCACGTATTTCCATTCTGTATGTGGAGATGGATGGCAGCGGCATTCCCGTGGTGCGCAAGGAAAGTGAAGGCCGCGTCGGCAAACGGGATGGCCAACCGGCCCACACGCGCGAGGCCAAACTGGGGTGCGTATTCACACAGACCAACGTCGATGAAGAAGGCTATCCCCAACGGGACGAAGCCTCGACCAGCTATGTGGGTGCGATCGAGAGCTGTGAGGAATTCGGCCGCCGCCTGTATGCCGAAGCCTGGCAGCGGGGTTGGGCGCGAGCGGAGAAAAAAGTGGTGTTGGGGGACGGCGCCGAATGGATTTGGAATCAGGCGAATCTACACTTTCCCGATGCCACCCAAATCGTCGATCTCTATCATGCTCGCGAGCACCTGTGGAGCTTAGGCGCCAAACTCTATCCCAACGACTCGCCTGCCCAGAAACGATGGGTGATGGTGAGGAAAGACAAGCTGGACGAGGGAAAGATCGAACGTTTAATCGCTTTACTGCGTTCTCAGGCAACTTCTCGTCCCGCGCTCGCAGAGGACCTCCGCACCGAAGCCAACTACTTCGAAGACAATCAAGAACGCATGCGCTATCCCAAGTTTCGCAAGCTGGGATTTTTCGTGGGTTCCGGCGTGATTGAAGCTGGGTGCAAAACCGTGTTGGGCAGGCTCAAACGCTCAGGTATGTTTTGGACCGTGCGTGGAGCCAATGCCATCATTGCCCTCCGCTGCTGTAAGCTCAGCGGCAGATTCGAGGAGTATTGGGAGGCCCGAACAGCGTAAATCTCACTTTAAAGTCGCGCACCCCTAGTAGCGTGTCATACCACATTAGAAATGCCCCGCATTCTCCACAATAGAAATGTCCCCGTCGTGGTTTCACCAGGCCCATGAAAAAGCTGGTGTTTTCATCTCCTGCCAGCCTCGTCTCCAAGGATGATCGGCTGCTGGCCGTGGTGGACGAGATCGGGGAGGGCTCGGGGATGGGGGTGCGGGGGAAGGGGCCGCGCCCCTTCCTCTGCTCCTCGCTGGAGAAGGCAACGGGACTTCCCGAGATCGCAGAGGTTGTCCGCGATAGTGAATGGCGATCTCTCCCGCTTCGTTCTCCCGCACCCGCACCCGGCTCCGACTTGGCGCCCAATGCTGACTCTGCCGCTCCAGTTGCAGCAGCCGGTTCTTATAACGCACCACCCAGTCCTCACTGACCACCCGTTCTTCCTCCAACCAGAACACTTGGTCCAATTGCCTCGCCGTGGGCCGTCTTCGGTGATAGTCGGCTTCGGCTGCCGCTACCCGCGCATAGCGGCGGTTGTGCTCCGCGAGGTAATGTTCCTCCAGATAGCGATGGCGTTCTCGTAGATGCCGATCCCGGCCAGCCACAGCTTCTTTACCAGCCGGTCTTGATGGGTGCCGTGCACTCGTTCCACCCGCCCCGCCTGCGGCGAACTGGCCGCGATAATACGAATGCCCAGCGTCCCGCACATGCGCCCGAACTGCGTCACGGCCGCTTCTCCGCGCAGCCGCTCCTGCGCGTTGGGCGGCCGCACGTATACGTTCTTCCAGTCGGTGTACAGCGCTTGGGGTACGCCGTACTGCTCGATCCAGCGGCGCAGCAGGCCGGCCGCCGCCCAGGTCGTTTCCTCGGCCGAGAATCGTCCCAGCACGGTGGTCGTGGCGTCATCCACCATGTGCATCAGACAGCCGCGGGGCCCGCGCTCTTCCAGCCATTCATGAAAGCTGCCGTCCATCTGAACCAGTTCGCCGAAGTGCGCTTTGCGTTCTCGTCGCTTACGATAGGGCTTGCGCCGTCGCTGTCTCTGCCACAGTCCGGCCTGCTTCATCCAGCGCCGCAAGGTCTCGACCGGTACCGCCAGCCCGTCGTCGCTGGCGAGGTGCTCGGCGGCTAGGGTGGGCCCGAATTCTTCATAACGATGGCGCACCTGTTTCAGCACGGTGCTGCGAAACTCCTCGGCATAGGCCCGGTTCGAGCGCCGCCCGCAGTTGCCGTGCTGTAGCGCCTTGGCTCCTCCCCCGCGATACCGCGCCCAGATCCGCTTGGCTTGCCGATAACTCAGCTCCAGCAACTCACTGGCTTCTCCCAACCGCAAGTTGCCCGCTTTCACTCTCCCCATCACCTCAGCTCGACTCAGCTCTTTGCTGCTCAACTCGGTTCGCCCCAATCTGAGTGCCTCCTGTCGGAGCCACTCTAAAAGGGGGCATTTCTAATGGGGTGGTGAGGGGACAGTTTTAATGTGGTTCAACAGGCGGAGCTAGTAGCGCCGGCGTGCCGCCGGCCCGGTAGGCGGGCAGGATGCCCGCCAGACAGCCGGCGATACAAAGGCCCGATGCTCGAAAGCTCCTGTGGATTCTTACCGGTCAGTTGAGTATTCTCGAAAGTATGTTGACCTTTGCGCTTACCGAACTGCTGGGCACGCCGGTGTTTGACACCACCGGAAGCCGCTGCGGCCGGGTGCGCGAGGTGGGCCTGGTTCCACAAGAAGACCGGGCCCGGGTTGCGGTTTTGATCGTAAGAACCGGTGGCGGCGACCGCATGCTGCCCTTTGTCTCCGTCACCTCGATCAACGGGGGCATTCGCACCGATGCGCCCACGACCGACTGGGCCGACGGCGAGGGCGCGGAAGGCATGCTGCTGCTGGGACGCGATCTTCTGGATCAGCAGGTCATCGACGTTTTTGGCAGAAAAGTCGTCCGGGTAAATGATTTGGACCTGCTTCAGGAATCCGTGGGCAACCGCCCCGTGCTTAAAGTGGGCTCGGTGGATGTCGGCCCCCGCGGCGCCATCCGGCGCTTGCTGAAGGGTGTGGTTCCGCTGTTGGCCTTGCGGGCGCTGCTGCGGCAGATCCCTCCACGAAGCATTCCGTGGGACTTCGTTGACCTCATCGAGACCGATCCTGCGCGCCGGGTAAAGCTCAAAATTTCTCACGAGCGCCTCGCCCGGCTGCATCCCGCCGACATCGCCGATATCGTCGAAGATCTGGCCCCCGACGAACGCGAAGCTGTGTTTGAGACCCTGAATGAGGAGGTGGCGGCCGGGGCCCTGGAGGAAGTCGAGCCCAAAGTCCAGAAGTCGATTGTCGAGTCCCTGGGCTCGGAGCGCGCCGCCGAGATTGTTGAGGAGATGGAGCCGGACGCGGCCGCCGACCTGCTGGCCGATCTGCCCGAAGAACGCACCTCGGAAATTCTGCTGGAGATGGAACCCCAGGAACGCAAGGAGATAGCAGAGCTCCTGGAGTTCAAGGAAAACACCGCCGCCGGCCGCATGAACACCGAATTCCTGGCGGTCAACGTGAGCGCCACGGTGCACGACGCTATAGAAGCCTTACGCCGCTTTGAAGGCGGAGTCGAAACCGTGAGCACGATCTATCTGGTAGATTCCCACGGCACACTCGCCGGGGCGGTACCGCTGGCCAAAGTGGTGCTGGCCACTCCCGACAATCCCATGCTTTCGCTGACCCAGGAACCCCTGATCTCCACCCGAGCCGGCGCCAAGGAGAAAGACGTCGCGGAGCTTTTTGACAAATACAATCTGCTGACCCTTCCCGTGGTGGACGACAACAAGAAATTGACCGGAGTCATCACTTCCGACGACATCATCAGCCTGCTGCGGGCCAACCTGTAAGGGAGCGGTCGTTGGCCGGTGGTCCTTGGCCATTGGCCCAGACCCATCGTAGCGAGATTTGGCCAACGACAAACGACGGTCTCTCCGATTTCACCTATTCAGATTTCTCCTATCCATTTATGCTGATCGGTCGCTGCAACCATATGTGTGCGCCGCATGACCTTCCTGAAACGCTGGAAAATCCGGCTTCTGATCTTCTTCGCCGTGGTCGGGCCGGGGTTCATCACCGCGAATGTGGACAACGATGCCGGCGGCATCTGGACCTATTCCGCGGCCGGGGCGCAGTTCGGGCACAGGCTGCTTTGGACCATGATCCCGATCACGGTAGCGCTGATCGTGGTGCAGGAAATCGCCGCCCGGATGGGCGCAGTTACGGGCAAGGGACTGAGCGACCTGATTCGGGAAGAATTCGGATTCCGCATCACTTTTTTCATGATGATCGGCCTGGTCATCGTCAACTTCGGTAACGTGGTCACGGAATTCGCCGGCATCGCCGGCAGTCTGGAGCTGTTCGGCCTCAACAAGTATTACACCGTACCGGTCTGCGCCGTCATTGTCTGGTTGATCGTGGTCAAGGGTCAGTACAAAACGGTCGAGAAAGTATTTTTGGCCGCTTCGTTTTTCTATATCACGTACATCCTTGCCGGATTCCTGGCCAAGCCCGCCTGGCTGGAGGCCCTCGAAGCCACAATCGTCCCGCCACACAAGGAGATGTTCTTGCGCCCGGATTATCTTTACATGGTGATCGGCGTGGTAGGCACCACCATCGCGCCCTGGATGCAGTTCTACCTGCAGGCTTCGATCGTGGAGAAAGGCGTGACCCGGCGGCAGTACAAAGCGTCGCGTCTCGACGTCGTGACCGGCTGCGTGTTCACCGACATTGTGGCCTGGTTCATTATTGTGGCTTGCGCGTCCACGCTTTACGTGCACGGCTACCACAACATCAGCGATGCCAAAGATGCAGCCCAGGCGCTGCATCCCCTGGCCGGGGATTACGCCTACATCCTTTTTGCCATGGGGTTGTTCAACGCCTCGCTGTTCGCGGCCTCCATTTTGCCGCTCTCAACGGCCTACGCCGTGTGTGAAGGGCTGGGATTTGAATCGGGTGTGGGGAAGCGGTTCAGTGAAGCTCCCGTGTTTTACTGGCTCTACACCATCCTGATCGTGGCCGGAGCGGGCGTTATTCTGGTGCCCAACATTCCCCTGGTGAAGATCTCCATCCTGTCCCAGGTGGTGAACGGCATCGTGCTGCCTTTCGTGCTCGTCTTCATGCTGCTGCTGGTCAACAAGAAGGAGTTGATGGGAGAGTACGCGAGTTCGCGCCTCTACAACGTTGTGGCGTGGGCCACAACCGTGATCATGGTGGGCTTGACGCTGGCCTGGTTCTGGACCCTGCGGGGCGGCTCAGGTTAAGGGCCGATCGGCCTCGCAACCATTTCTTCATCACAGAGTGTCATCCTGAGCGGAGTGAGATGTTTCGCTTGCGAAACATCTCACGCAATCGAAGGACCCCTATGAGCGGATGAAATTTGTGGACGGCAGGGGTCCCTCGACTTGCTCACACCCGCCAGCCCGGCTCGAGCGGCCCTCGGATGACTCTCGCGCCGCCCATTAGATGGTCTTTTGGAGTTTGCGCCCGGTCGCGGCTTTGGCCTCTCAGTCGCGCTATGCGATCTTTCCTTCGGACAACTCTCTTACCAGTTGCAGATCGGCTTCCAGAAAATCAAACGAAGGCAAATCGGAGCGCGTTGCCCAGCGCATGTCCTTGAAAATCCGGTTCTCGATTTCGCCTTTG
The DNA here is from genome assembly GCA_963803605.1 of Terriglobia bacterium. GTDB lineage: Bacteria > Acidobacteriota > Terriglobia > Terriglobales > Acidobacteriaceae > JAIQFF01. Next base: position 67,609 of record CAWDNG010000006.1, on the reverse strand, counting down.
TACTCGCGTACCGCGTAAAAGCGCAATTCCACCGCAGACCTGCTGTTGTACTCGTGGCGGAGGCGCGCCACTTCGTCGCCGATGGTGGCGTCGATACCGAGTTCCTCGTTCAGTTCCCGGCGCAAGGCGTCGCGCGGCTGTTCACCGGTTTCGATCTTGCCTCCGGGGAACTCCCATTTCAGCGGCATGGTCTGGTGTCGGGTGCGCTGGCATACCAGCAGGAGATCATCCTTGAAAATCAGCGCGGCCACCACCTGTTTCATCGACGGCGACGGGCCACGAGAAGAACGCGGCGACGCGGACACTCGATCGTCCTCGGTTGCGCGCGCCTGGCTTTTCCCGCTTTTCATCCTACAAACTTTTCCATCTGCTTGCCCACCAGGGAAGCGCAATACTCGACCAGGCTGCGATCGTCATCACCGAATGCGGCCGGGAAGTGGCTGTCAATATCCAGTTCGCCAACGACCTTGCCGCGGACAAATACGGGCACCACAATTTCAGATTTGGTTTCGGTGGAACAAGCCAGGTAGCGGCTGTCGAGGCTGACGTCGTCCACCACGATCGTCTTGCCTGTGGAAGCGGCTGCGCCGCAAATACCCTGGTTCAATGGAATACGGGTGTGTGGCGTCATGGCTCCCTGAAAGGGCCCCAGGGCCAGCATGCGCGGCTGGGAATCCAGGGGCTTGTTCTCCAGCATGTAGAAACCGACCCAGTTGTACTTCAGCATGCGGTCATGCAGCACTTTCACGGTTTCCCACATGAAGTCTTCCACCGATCCAGCGGCCTGGTTTATGCGGTCGATCTCTTTCCTGACTTCTGCAAATGCGGAACCAGGAGGCATGGAGTTTCCGGATCACGAAACCGAGGCGCGTGAGCTCAAACCCGCGTCTCGACCATACATCTTAGCCCCTCGGGGTGTGGAAAAGCATCCGGATGAATCGCCGCCGCTAACGCTCGCAGTCCGTGCACCAGGGTGGGCGCCGGAGTGTTCAAAAGCTCATCGCGTATGCAGTACACTCGCCCGTCGCGCACTGCGGGCATCTGCTGCCATCCCCGCTCGCAAACAATCTTCTGCAGCGGAACGCGGTCACCGGCTCCGCACCAGGCGGCAATGACGACCTCGGGGGCGCTTGCCAGAACCGATTCCGCCGTGGACGTTCCTCCAGGCTCGCCCACGAATTCGCCGCCCGCAACTTCGACCAGCTCTGCTACCCACCTCTGGGACGCAATCAACGGCTTGCCCCACTCCTCACAAAAGACGCGAGGCCGCTTCGAGCTGCTTGCCTGCGCCCGAAGGCCCTCGATCTCACGCTGCATGTTTGCAATCACGGCCCGCCCCTGGTCCCCAGCATTGACAGCCCCGGCGATCGTCGCGATGTCGGCATAAATGTCGGCCAGGGTTTTCGGCGCCAGACCCAGAAAACGAACACCCGCTTTCAGGATTTCCACCACTGCCTTCTCCTGGTAAGGAACGGCGGCGATTACCAGGTCGGGATGAGCGGCCAGTATCTGCTGGCTCTGCGCCGTCCAGGAATCGGCGATGATGCTGCGGCCGCCGTTCTTGACTTCGGGACAAACATCAGCGCAATAGCGGGTACAGGCCACCACCCGGTCGAGTCGGCCAAGCGCAGCCAGGATGACGGTAGCGCTGGGCTGCAGGCAGACCACGCGCTGCGGACTGTGGTCGGATGTCACTCCCCCATCGTACAGGCCTTCGGTTTTCTGGCGAGCGAGGTTTTTACACAGTTGCCGGCCACCCGCTACAATCTCGCGGAGGGTCTCCGTCATGTTCATCCACATGTTCGCGTTTCGCTGGAAGCCAGAAGTCACGGAAGAGCAGAAACAGCACGCCATTGCCGAAATACGCAAGCTGCAAGGTCAAATCCCGGGGCTGCAGGAAACTCTGGTCGGAGTCAACACTTCACCCCGCGGACAGGGCTACGAACTGGGGGGCGTGATGAAGTTTACCGACGAGGCTGCCCTGCATGCCTACGGACCCCATCCCATCCACCAAAAATTGCTGACCTGGCTGGTGCCTCTGATTGATCCAATCGAAGTGGACTTCGAGGCGGGAGTTTAGGACTATCGATGTACTCACCGCAGGTCCTCGATCACTTCCAGAATCCGCGCAATCCCGGCACAGTGAGCAATCCCGACGCTTCCGCCCAGATTGAAAACCCGGCCTGCGGAGATGTTCTGAAACTGACGTTGCGAATCGCAGGCGGACGCATCGAAGACATCCGCTTTCTCGCCCAGGGATGCGTCCCCACCATGGCCTGTGCCTCGCTGCTCACCGAACTGGTGAAAGGGAAGACCATCGCCGAGGCCCGGCAGTTGCGCGGCGAGGAACTGATTCAGTCAATAGGGGGTCTACCCCAGGCATCGAACCACGCCAGTCACCTTGCGATGGACACGCTCGCCGCATTATTGAAGCAACTGAGAACAGAGAACTATGAACCGGCAACTGGTTCTGGATGATAAACCGGCCAGCCGTGCTTCGCGGCAATAGCCAGCAGTTCGGTGGTGGGATTGATCGCAAAGGGATGGCGGGCGATTTCCAGCATGTCGGCATCCCAGATGGAATTTCCAAAGACAGCGTTCGGGGTCCGCGCAATGACCTCGCGAATGGCCAACGCCTTGCCTTTGCCGCTGGGAATGCGGATGACCTGGTCAGTTACCTTTCCGTTTTCGGCTACAACCGCCGCCGCCAGTATCCGGTTGGATGGAATTCCAAAATGTTTCATCCCCGCCTGGATGACCCATTCGCTGGTGGAAGAAACCGCCCAGACCTCGCAGCCCAGGTCGTGTAACCGGAAGACCAGGTCTTTCATCTCGAGAAAAAAGCCGTCCACCATTTTCGCCTCAAAGAATTCCTCCGCGGCGCGCATCACATCGGCTTCCAGCAGCCCACGATTGATGGTCACCATTTCGGCGCACATGTCGTCTTCGCTGACCTTGCCCGCCAGGTAGTCGGCGTAGCGGGCCCAGGCCCAGCGCACGATGTCAGCAGAAACCAGGCCGCGGTTCAATTCCCACTCAAAGAAGCCGAACCCGGCATCGCCTGACCAGAGTGTGCCGTCACAATCGAAGACGGCAAGCCGGGGCTTCAACTGCAGGACCGACTGGATGAAGTCCGCAGTTTTGGCCGAAGAGTTCAGCTGTGGGTTCTCTGGATTCATGCGTATGGGGGAATTATCTCGTTTGAGGATTTAAAAGCGCCGCGTAGTCCTCGGGCGTATTCACGTTCATGGTGACATGGGGATCATCGACGGAAACGTACAAAAGGTGTTGCTGATACTGGTGCTCGACGTCTCTTGCGGTGGCGGTTGCGGGAGCCTTGAGGAATACCTCGATCATTTCGCGCCCGGCCAGGAAGGGATGCCCGTGGCGTCCGCCGTATTCCGGCACCACCGCCCAGGTCTCGGAAGACGCCCCTTCAAATGCCGCTCGCAGTTGAGCCAGCACTGCGGCGCTCGCGGGCGGACGATCCACCAGGGTGATCATGGCGGCATCCCGCCCCAGGTCCAGGACGGCCTGCAGCCCGACTCGCAGGGAGCTGAACTGGCCACCCTCGGGCGCCGGATTTCGCACCAATGAACCGCCCGCCGCGTACACCACCGGGGCCAGTTCATGCTCATTGTTTCCGACAACCACAACTACCTGGTCGGTCGAACTTAAGGAGCGAATGGCGGCCGACAAAAACGTCTCTCCGGAAAATGGCATGCCACTCGCAACCGGAGGCCAGGGCAGCAGGGCCTTGTCCGACCCCATGCGCGAGGACTCACCCGCCGCCAAAATCACTCCGCACCAACTGGGCGCCCGGCTCATGTAAGGAAGATAGCAAATATTGACGCGTAAGTACGGGGGAATCGCTGCGATGGGGTAGCGCAGGAGTGGTAGAGCAGTCCTTCAGGACAGCATTTGATCGAATGGGCGCTGGAGCCTACCTAAACTTCTTCTTCCGATTCCTCCAACACCCTGCGTGCTGCATCGCCCGTGCCCCGCTTACGGGAATGAAACCAGCTCATGTGCGGCAGTTCACGTTCCACGTGCCGGCGTGCGGCAATCAGTTCGGCCGTAATCGCCACTGCGATCTCCTCCGGGGTGATGGCTCCGATGTCGAGTCCGATCGGAGCATGCACGCGATCAAACAGCTCGGGGGCGAGGCCCTCTTTGGTCAGTTCCTGGAAGATGGTGATGGTTTTGCGTTTTGAACCGATCATCCCGATGTAACGGGCTGGGGTCTGCACCGCCCAGCGCAACACTCGCATATCGTCGCGATGCCCGCGGGTGACGATCACAAGGTAGGAAGACTCATTGGGAGCCAGACGCGCCATGGCGTGGTCGAAATTCTCCGCGATCACATCCCTGGCTTCGGGGAAGTGTTCGCGATTGGCATAGGCTTCGCGGTCGTCCACCACGATGACGTCGAAGCCCGCGCTCCTTGCAGTCCTGTAAAGATTTATGGATACATGACCTGCACCGAAAATATAAAGCGATGCTGGAGGTAAGATCGGCTCGACAAAAATGTCGAGGGTGCCGCCGCACACCAGCCCGGTATCGTACTTCGGGTCCTGATTGAGATTGAAAGTCAGGGTACGGGGCTTCTCGCTTTCCATCACTTCACGCGCCGCCTGCCATATCTCAGCCTCGACGCAGCCGCCGCCAATCGTGCCTACGATGGAACCGTCGTCGCGCACCAGCATCTTGGCGGTCTTGAAAGAGGGAATCGACCCGCGCACGTTGACGATGGTTGCCACCGCCCCCCGGCGCCCCTCCTGCCGCAGCTTGACGATCTCCTCGTAGATGTCCATCGCAGCTTGATTATCAGTCGGTTAACAAGAGGAGTCAACAGGACCAAAAAAAGCCCCGGGTTATCACTCCGGGGCTGCTGGCGCTTGACCAGCGGTACCAAGAACGCGGTCTGCCAAACCAACTGTATCATCGGCTGAGCACAACGTGCTGTCAATACTTACCCACTGGCAACGCTCTCCAGACCTCGATCTGCCTTATGAAGGCCGTTAATCGAAGGCACAGTGTCCGTCCGTGATCTGTGAACATTGCTACTGTACCGAAATGGGACTCTTTGATAGCCATGTGGTAGGTTGGCTTCATTCGGAGGACCCATGAAGGCTGTCCGCATCCATGAATTCGGTGGTCCGGAAGTTCTGCGCTACGAAGACATTCCCGATCCCAAGCCGCGGCAGGACCAGGTTCTGGTTCGCATCAAAGCCTGCGCCCTGAACCACATCGATCTATGGATCCGCAAAGGCCTGCCCGGGGTGACCTTGCCCCACATTCTGGGGGCAGACATCGCCGGTGAGATTGCGGAGGTAGGCGAGTATGTGACCGGCTTTAAACCGGGGCAGAGAGTGTTGCTGGCTCCCATGCATTTCTGCAATCACTGTGCCAGGTGCGCGGCTGGACTTCAGAACCTGTGCCCGGAGTTTACCGTGCTCGGCAACCGCGTGGACGGCGGCAACTGTGAACTGATCGCCGTGCCTGCCGTGAACATCATCCCCATTCCCGATAGCCTGGACTTCAACCAGGCTGCCAGCTTGCCCCTGGTGTTCACCACTGCGTGGCACATGCTGGTGGGGCGGGCCACCATTCATCCGGGACAGACCGTGCTGGTGCTGGGCGCCAGTTCCGGCGTGGGCATTGCCGCCATCCAGATTGCGAAATTATTTCGCACCCGCGTAATCACCACCGCAGGTGACAAGACGAAACTTGAGAAGGCCCGAGGCCTGGGTGCCGACTACGGCATCAATCACTACCAGCAGAAGATTTCTGAAGAGGTCCGCAAAATCACCAACAAGGAAGGTGTGGACATCGTCATCGAGCACGTGGGCTCCGCCACCTGGGAGGAGAGCGTGAAGTGTCTCAAGCCCGCCGGCACTTTGGTCACCTGCGGCGCCACTACCGGATTCGCTGCCAGCATCGATCTGCGTTTCTTGTTTTCCCGCCAGTTCTCGCTGTTGGGTTCCTACATGGGTACAATGGCGGAATTGCGCGAGGTGCTAAGCCATGTTTTTGCCGGGCGTTTGCAGCCCGTGGTCGATCGAGTTTTTCTCCTGAAAGAAATTCGTGCCGCCCACGAATACATGGAGCAGAGCCGGATGTTCGGCAAAGTCGTGTTAATGACTTAGCGCCGACTGCGGGTCACTGTAGTGGAAATTGCAGGGACTTTCCGCCACTTCGGGAAAAATAAAGCCCAAGCCGACGCTCGCGGCGACCGTCTTCCGCCTTTCCACGTCTTCGAGCAGTTGCAACGCGTAATGGTCGCTGATGTCGGTCGAGGCGTGGCCGAGCCAGAATTTCCTCAGATCGTCGGGACATGCCGTGCGCTTCAACTGGGCAGCGCGGAATCTGCGAAAGCAGTGTGCTCCTGCCCCCTTCGTGTGGAAGCCCAGCTTCTCAAGTTTCGGACGTAGATTGCGGTTGTAGCAATTGGAGTACGACCGCGGCTTTCCGGCGCGAGAGGGAAACAGCAAGCCAATGTGGTCCCGGACGTACTCTCGAAGGACCTGGGCAACGACGGGATCGAGGTCAACATCCCGCCAGGCGGCGTCGGTCTTCAGGCCGGCGACGATCCGGTTCGCCTTCACTTGCTGGCGGACGTAGAGCACCGAGCAATCATCCGAGAGATGCTCGCGGTCGAGGGCCAGGGCTTCGGAGACACGCAGTCCCGAGGCGCAGCAGAGGATGTACAGCATTCGTTCCCAGGATTCGTCGCAGATGCAAATCAGCGCCTCGATCTGCGTGGCCGTCAACGTTGGGTGACGCTGCGCCCGCTTGTTGACGATCGGCAAGTCGATACGGTCGTTGTCCCATTTGCGTGCGACGATAGGCTGGCCATCATCATCGGCCAGGCTATCGACGATCTGCTTGGCGTATTGGACGTAGCCGCCGATGGTCTTCGGTGCCAACTTTCGCTCCGACATCTTCTCTACCAACGTTCGCAGCGCGGCGTGGTTCACTTCCGAGAGAGGCAGGGAGCCCAGGTTCGGCAATAGCCACTTCCGCAGCGCGCCTTGAATCGTGGGCACGCTGGAATCAGGGATCGGCTTCCGGTTCCTGGTGCGGAGGTGGTGAAGCCAGGCTTCCGACTGCGCACGGAATGTCGGCATCGGCATTTCTGGCTTCGGCGGCGTCGGCGGCGGCGGCTCAAAGACAAACCCGCGGGCCTCGTTCACCAGCTTCGCGCGGATGTTGTCCACCAACTCCCCAGCGGCGCGGCGGTTCTTGAGCCGGGTGCTGCCTTGATGGCGCTCGCCGTTCAGGATGAAATCGTAATGGTACGTGGAACCACGCCTAAAAATGCTCACAATATTCTCCGTTTCTTAGAACCGACGGCAGTGTGTTTCCCCTTTCGTCGGCTCGCTGCGTAATGACGTTCGTAGAACTGGCGCTGGTGCTTACGATTGAGCGCTTTGCCTCTTTCCGTCGTCCGAAAGTGAGCAAGGCGGCATTTGACAGAGCAATATTCCGCTTCCGGTCTTTTGGCAAAAAACCAAAGCTGGCAATGGGCACATTTGCGGAGCCGGTCGAGGAGGTTAGCGCGGGTCAAGTCGATCGCCATTTTGGCCCACGTTTGGGCTTCGTCGGCCGACTCGTCCTCTACGAAGGTTATGAAGGCTGGAACACCCGCGCTGGAAATGCCTTGGAGTTGAAGTACCCACGGATAGCGCCTCAGGGCAGCATTGATGGAGTCCCTCTCTTTCTCTTCCAGCTTCACGCCTTTGCGCGCGTTCTCTCGTAATGCCGTTAGTTGCAGGATGAAGCCTAGGGTGCTTTGCTTCGACTCCTCACTGCAGCCCCAAGCGTTTTCGCTATTCAGCCACTCGGCCAGAATTGCGCCCTTCTGCGCCATTTCTTCGTCCATATCCTAAGTAACTCCTAAACGTTGGAATCGGTCTAGATAAGTACTCTATAGACAACCAATCAGTTATTAGGTAAACAATGCATATGCTAGGACGGCACGCAAAGAAACGCAAGCAAATTCCGGAGGTGATAACCGTGGGAAAACTGCATTCAATCGAAAGCGCGGCTGAATTTCTTGGAGGTCTGAGCCCTTGGACTATCCGTAGGTGGCTCACCGATGGCAAATTGCCTCGCGTGAAAGTCGGCTCGAGGACCATGGTGCTGGAATCCGACCTGATCGCCATGGCTCAGCCTGAAACACCAGCACAAGCGGCAGCACGCAACATTGCGGCAGAGGCGCGCAGCAAGGCCGGAGCGAGGTAAGCCCATGGCGCGGACTTCCCAAGAAGAACGAATCTTAAATTTACTGTCGGCGTCCTGGCCGTCGTGGACGCCGGCACCAACGCTGAGCAGGATCGCGCTGGCTTACGGTCGGGCAATCTTCAATCTGCGAAAGCAGGGCTGGAAGATTTCCAATCGCGTCACAATCGTTGACGGCTTTCGTCACGGCGAATTTCGTTTGGGCGATCCTCCAATCGGGCGCAGCTCAGAACTTCGCGCAGTTTTCCCGACGTCGGGAAAATCTGTAGCCACTCCGGGGCAGCTCTTCGATCTTCACAGGAGGCCGGACTAAGATGCGCGACTTTGCCAAGCTTGCACCGCAATTCTGGATCGGTGCGACGGGCCGGAAGCTCCACCAGGGCTGCCCGGAGGGTACCGTCGTTGCCGCGTATCTAATCAGTGGGCCGCAATCAACCATGTTGGGCCTGTACTACCTTCCCAAAATCTATCTGGCGCACGAAAGCGGCCTGGGGGTCGAAGGGGCTGAGAAGGGGCTTCGGAGGGCCATCGAAGCGGGGTTCTGCCAGTACGACGAGGCTACCGAGATGGTCTATATCCCCGAGATGGCCCGTTTTCAGATCGCAGAGCAACTTGAGGCGAAAGATAATCGCGTTCGATGGGTGCAGCGAGCCTATGACGCGCTGCCCGAGAATCCTTTCCTGGCAAGCTTTTACGAGAAATATGCGACCGCGTTTCATCTGAAAAAATCGCGCGGGAAAAAAGCTCAAACCACAAGCCCCTTAGAAGCCCCTTGCAAGCCCCTCCGAAGCCAAGAGAAAGAGAAAGAGCAGTTGAATGAGCAGGAGCAGGATTTTGAGCAAGAGAAAAGAGCAGGAGAGGGAGAGGGAGACCGAGGGAGAGGGAACGGCGGTACGAAAACGTTCCCAGAACCGAACCAAAATCAAAGTCAACCCCTTTCCACTAGACGAAAAAAAGAAATGCAAGATCAAAAGCTACTGCAAGGCGAAGTCAAACTCTATCGAGAAACGCATGGCAGGGAACCCGACTATCAGGGTGTCTTACTAATTTGCGACAAGACTCACATGACCTTTGACTACGCGCAGCGTTTACTTTCGGGAGCAATTTAAGATTCAGGAAAAGGAGAATGGACATGACGAAAGAGCAAGAATGGGAGAACCACTTCGGAGTTTGTCCCGAGTGTCACGAGGCAGACGGATATATCAACATCGGCCGTTCGCATGTGTTCTACTGCGCCGAACACAAGACGAGGTGGTGCGTCGGATCGAACCTCTTCTCTGACTGGAAGGAACAGACGGAAGCGCAACAGCGCGCGATATATGAGAGCCTCGGATTCGATGACTACGAAACGGTCGAGGAATACCACGGCGAAATACAAAACATGGACAAGGATCTGATGATGTGAACAGTCCCATGATGGGACCGTTTCTCTAGCCACAAAATTTCTCAGGAAATGGTGACTCATGCCTAGTTCAGAAGGTATCAGTTTGGGCGACGTCGTTTTGCGGTTCGTTAGTGATACACAAAACTTGGACCGAGCAATACAGCAGGTCGGCCTAGAGCTGCCCGGCAAGTTGAGATCATCGGGCGCGGCGGCGGATGCCGTGGGCGATAGTTTGGGCAAAGTTGGCAGCCGTGCGAGTGCAGCCGGAAAGGCTGGCACGGAAGCGGGCGAGAAACTCGCGAGCGGCGCGAAACACGCATCGACCGAATACCACAAGGCATATGGGGAAATCAGTTTAGTTGGAGAGCTCGTCGGCGTGACATTGCCACGTCACGTGAGAACTTTTTTAGCCGGCCTTCCCGCCGTTGGCAGCGCGCTGAGTGTCGCATTCGAGGCCACGGCAGTATTGTTTCTCGTCGAGGCCTTGACCAAGGGCGCGCAAAAACTCACCGACTGGATTAGCACAACCTACCTCTTCACCGAATCCATGAAGCGCGCGAGTGAAGCCGCCTCCGCACTCAACCACGAAATTGCAACTCAGGTGGACGAACTGAAGAAACTGCAAGACGCCTACAGCCTAATTGGATTGCAGGGAACGAAGCGCACTGCCGAAGAGTTTAAGCAACTGACTGCCGAAGCTAAGAAAAACGCCGACGCACTCAGTGCGACGCGCGACCAAGTATTCGGCCTGCAGCACGGACTCGTGAGCTTGCCCGAAACCATCAACATCGTGAACGGCAGATTAAGACAACTTTACTCGGGCCTGCCGGAAAAAGAACTGCTGAAAAAGTTTCTGCCGTCGGACGCCGGGAGGGACCAGGTACTAAGCGTCTTGCGCGATTTTCAGGCGAGATACTTGGCCGAACAAAAAGTTTTTGAGCAAAAACAAGCCAACGCGGAAAAGACTTTTGACCAAGAGCAGTTGGCCGAACAGATAGCTGCTGGGGAGAAGGCACTCCAAGCCGCCAAGAAAGCGCACGATGCTTTAGTTAGAGCGGCGCTAAGTGACATAGACATAGAACAAGCGCGTGCCACTACTGTCCGGCTAAATGTCGAAGAGAATCAGTTGGTTAACGCTTTCGGCGAATTCGGCATCTGCCTCGGGGGTCTGAAGGGCACATAAAATGGGGGTTTTCTCGAAGAGCGTGACGCTCAGAATCTGTAGCGTTTGATAAAGACTGGCCGCCAGGCCCAGCCGTTTTCGTACGATCGCGACCAGCACGTAAATGGACACCGCAATCCAGATCTGTGTCTTCACTGCATTCTCGCTGGTTCCGTAGAAAGCCTTAATGCGCAGATGCTGCTTGATCCACTTAAAAAACAATTCCACTTGCCAGCGGCACTTGTAAATTTGCGCGATGGTAAATGCGGGCAGCACAAAGTTGTTCGTGAGGAATTTCAGTCGCTTTTGGGTTTCCTTATCGAGGTAACTGACGCGACGCAATGCATCGGGATATGCTGATGCCGATTCGAACGATGTGAGGATGACGGTCTGATCCGAGCGCACGCCAGTTCTCTTGTCCACTGGATGCGAGTAGCGTCTCTGGATAAGTACATTCGATTTGGTGCGCACGACAAAGAAGGCCGAGCTTAGTGTGAAGACGAAGAGTCTCTGAAAATCGATATAGCCTCGGTCCATAACGTAAAACGAACCTGCTTCCGGCATGATCTCGTCCAGGATGTTTACGTCGTGCACATCGCCACTGGTGACGCGGATGAACGTGGGAATGTTGCCGTGCAGGTCCAGCAAAGTATGCATTTTGACGGCGGCCTTGCGCCGACGAAACTTCGCCCACGGAAATAGCGACAGGCACAGATCGATGGTGGTCGAATCCAGAGCATACAAACTTTGATCCAGATCGACGCCAATCGGGTCATGCGCATGCAGCGGCCGGGCAATGCCGATCAATACTTGAGCGAACTCCGCAAAGATTCTCCAATCGTGAGACTCGTTAGCATCGGCCAGCGTCGAGCGCGACACTTTGCCGCGGAACCCCATGTGATACAGCTTGCTTTGTAGCGCACGCAAGCAGGACTCGATATCGCGCAGGCTCTCGCGATAGGTGAGTTGTGCGAAGGCCATCGCCAGTAATTGGTCCCAACAGGAAAACCCTCTGAAGTTCGAGTCGCCGTTGTAGCGGGCAACACACTTTTGAAATTCTTTTTCGGGGAGATGTTGGATCAGTTGCGAGAAGACGGTGCGTCCAGAGTTCACCTGTCATTGTTTCACCCCGGAGACCGGCGGAAAGAGGTCAATCCAGTCCCTTTCCAATTCAAATCGTTCCTGCTTCGGCTATGCGTTATCGGCCTTATCTTCAATGAGTTAGATCGACTGCCCGAAGATTTAGCCGGACAGTAGTGAGCGCGTGCGGCATCCGTCGCGACGATGCGCCAAGCTATCAATAGTCAGATACTAGCTGACCAGCGCGGAACTTACTCCCAACTAACTCAGTTAGAAGCGCAGCATGAAGTTGAAATCTACAATTCGCAATTGCGCGCGCTCGAGGCCAAGCGGGCACTGCTAGAGGGCGACAAGCTTTCCGACCCGAACGCGATCAAGCAGGTCAATGCGCAGATTGAGAATCTGGAACGGGACCACGCCTCGAAACTTATCAAGATTTTCGCCGACGTGGTTGCAGGGGTGAATGGGCTTTCCTTCGGTCAAGGGACCACGTTCAGCTTTACGGATCAGTTCCAGAAAGCCGAGGACGCCGCGCAAGCCTTGGGGATCACGCTGCAAGGGACGCTGGCGGGGGATGTGGAAACCGCTGCCGCTGCAGTACGCGACCTCGGCGACGCCGTGGCCGCTGGAACCGCGTCGGACCGCGATTACCTTCGGGGAAAATTGCAGCAGGTAAGCGCCGAAATCGCATTCGCGAAAGCCGCCGGGCAGAGTACCAAAGCACTCGAAGCGCAAAAGCGCGATCTGCAATCCGCGCTGGGCGTAGGTCGGGCATACACGCATGAAATGAAATCGGCGGCAGACGCTATCGGCAGTGCGATTGTGTCTTCCGCGGAAGCTTGGGGCCAAGGGTCGGTCACCATCGTGCAGGCCATGCGCGACATTGCCGCGGCGGTGATTGAAGGCATCGCGTCGATCGCCGAAAAGAAGGGCGCGGAACAACTGGCCGAAGCTTTTGGCGCTTGGCCAGACTGGGCCGGCATGGCCAGCCATTTTGAATCGGCCGCATTATGGTTCGCGTTGGCGGGTGCTGTCTCCGCGGGTGCGGGAGCAACGCGGGGCGGCGGCGGTCGTGGTGGTGCCGGGTCCAGCGCGGGCGGTGGATACAGCGGGCCAGGACTCCAGTCTCCACAGCAGGTAGAACAACAGCCGGTACAAGTGGTCAACGTGGATCATTTCGAGCATGGTGGCCTGCTAACGAAGCGAACACTCGCAATGATTGGAGATGCTGGCATCGGTTCACAGCGCGAAGTAATCCTGCCGTTGGGCAATGACTCTCGCGCCTTGGATGAAATCGCCGGACGCATCTCGGAACGGATGCCAGGCGGCGGCGCGATTCATCACCACTGGGACGTGCATATAGACGGCGTGATCTCAGGGGACAATTTACACAAGGTCATGCGAGAGATGAGCGCTTCGGTCAGCAGAGGCACCGGGCGGCTCCAATCGAGCAATTCAATTCGCGTCACCAAGCGCAGCTAAAGCGGGAAATCAAAGTCGGTGGCATGCTCGGCGGCAGATTGATCAGACTTGTCAAGTTTTGGCAAGTCTGCCAATTCTTGACAAACCAGCGAAACAGCCTGCTTTGTTAGGTTCTCCTTTTCCGCGATCTCCTCCTGCGTATAGCAGGGCTGTTACCTTTGAGGAGATAGGGGGCAACATGGATTACAAGACTCTAGTTGAAACAGTCAGCGCGATGAATGACGAGCAGCTATATCGTGCCGCAAAGAAGATCAGCGAGGAGCGCAAGCGGCGCGAGATGCAGGCGGCGGCGGCCGCCGTCCCTGCTGGTGGTAAGGCTGTGGTCATGGATACTCTTCCGAACGAGGTTCGGGATAACCTGCGCCACGAAGTGAGAACGTCACACGATTCACTTTTGGCCTCGCTGTTAGATCAGACTAAAGACTACCCGGAAGCCTTGAACGAGGATTTTGTGATGGATCAATTACGTTTGGCTGTAGTTGGCGCATTGATCTATGAGGCACGCGTTGAGATGAAGCGCCGTTTGGATTCGGTGAAATGACTGGTGGGACGAATGCCCCAACCGCAAGCCAAGGCCATGCCAAAACAAAGGACTTGCAAGAGGCAGTGGGACAAACTCGGACCACTCACACCATGCGGCAGTAAACGACAGGAATGCAACGCGCGGAATGGCTGTAACTCATAGAGGGCAGGGGGCTTAAATATGTTAGGCACTTTTTGCCCTAACAGGCCGTCCGCCTCGAATAAAAAAATCCGTGAAATGAGCTTGTTCGGGTGACATGCCGGGAAAAATGTTACAGGAATAACCATATTAGATACAGCAACTTATAAGCGTCTTGTAACGTCAAAAGGCAGGGCAAAGCGTCGGAATCATGGTATGGTGGGCCTGTCTGAAGCCGAAAAAGTGGGCCAAACAGCCAATTTTAGGGGGTTTTGAGAAATGGCGAAATATGCACCCCGAGGCCTGAGTGCCGAAGCGCAACGACTCTTCCGCGAAACGGTGGTGCAGAACGCCCTGGACGTGATTGATGACGGCGCTTCGATGACGCTGCTCACAAATGCAGCTTTTGCACTGGACCGATTGCGGCTGGCGGAGCGCACCATTCGGAAGGAAGGCCCGACCGTGGTTGACCGGTTCCAGCAACTCAAACCACATCCCATGGCGGCCAGGATCGACGCCGAAGGCCAGACCATTCGCCAATCGCTGGCGGCAATAACGAACCATTCCGCGGCGGCGGCCTTTAGACGGGCGCAGGAGCGCCTGCACGGTGTCGGCACTGGCGAAAGTGATCCGTGGGCGCGCCAGGATGGCACAGGAACGACGATCTAGCGCGGGGTGGCCCTGTGGCACGGCGAAAATTCTCTTTCTTGTTTCGGGGGAAGAAAGGCGTAAACTGACTTTAGTTAGCTATGCTAACGAATACCTCCAGAGAGAGAGCGAGGACCCATGACACCCAACCGTGCCCAGTTATTGGGCGAAGCTGAATCATTACTCCGTAGCACCCCATTCACAAAAGAAGCTGCCAGCAAAATTGACTCGCTGTTGCAGTTGGCCGATCGCACCGTGGACCACACGGAGATGCGCCGGGCCGTGCTGTCGCAGCGCGACCGTGAGTTAGGCCGCGCGCCGGTAGAGGTACACGAACCAAGTTCAGCCGACGTGGAATTTCGCAACTACCTCAGGGCGTCCGATTCGGGCATGGTGCGGGAACTCGAAAAGCGCGCTGGCCTCAACGTGGGCACAGGCTCGGCTGGCGGTTGGCTTGCGCCGGACGGTTTTGCGCAGCGCGTAGAACTTGCGCTGGCCGCCGCTGACGGAATTTTCAGGGCTTCCACTTCGTTCGAGACTCAGCGCGGCGGCGCTTTCAATTACCCGATAATCGATGACGAGACAATTTTTGCAACAGTGATTGCCGAGGGCGCGACCTCCGTAACTTCCAATGTTGATGTCGCCTTTGCGGCGATTGAATTTCCCAAGATCCAAACCTGGAGAAGCGGCTTCGTCAGCGCCTCTTGGGAAGTTCTGCAAGACTCCAGTTTCAACTTTGAAAACTTGCTGGCGGATACGTTTGGAAAACGATTGTCACGCGGAATCGCCAAATATCTGGTCGGCGTGTTGGTTGGGTCTGCGCCGGTTGGGGTCATTGCAAGCGCGCCAACGACGGTTGCGGCGGACGAAGTTTTAGGACTGCTGGACGTCCTCCACGAAGATTTTCAGCCCAATGCAAGTTGGCTGATGCGACAAAGTACGTTGAATAGTATCCGCGCGCTGAAAAGTTCGACTGGGGGTAGCTACCAGTTCCCGGCGGCGCAAACCGCGGACGGCCAGGAAACCCTGATGGGTCGGCGGGTTTTTGCCAGCCCAGCAATGGATGCACTCACGGATATCGGCTTCCCAATCGCCTATGGAGACTTTTCCAAGTTTGTTATTCGGCGCGTGGCCGGGAGTGTTGCGGTCAAGTCTTTCCCTGAGCGCCAGGCCGAGTACGGACGCACTTGTTTTGAAAGCTATCTGCGGTGCGACGGTGCATTGTTGGCGGCGACTCCTCCGGCACCGATCGTGCTGCTTTCGGCGCAGGGTGGGAGCTAGCCGTGGAAAACAAAACTGAAGTTCGCATTGTTCGTGACGGGGAACTCCGCGCAGCCGCGGACCGCACTATCCGCGGTTATGCTGCTGTTTTTAATTCAGACTCCCTACCCATCAACGAGAACCGCCGTTCCTTCACTGAGGTCATTCGCCAGGGCGCGTTCGCGCGGACGGTGAAGGAAGACGACATTCGCGCCTTGTATTCGCACGACGAAAGCAAAATTTTGGGTCGCACGAGAGCTTCCACCTTGGATCTGGCCGAAGACGGTGTTGGTTTGCGAACTACGATTCGCTTGCCGCGCACCTCGCTGGCGGACGACGTTTACGAAAACGTGAAAGTCGGAAATCTCACCGGCTTCTCGTTTCGCTTCCATGTGCGCAAAGACAACTGGACGAACGGCGGGGAGCGCCGGGAATTGTTGGACGTCAAACTCGATGAAATTTCGCTTTGCGCTTTTCCCGCGTATCCCAGCACGAGCGCAGAAGCCAGAAGTGCCGGCGTTCCCAGCGACACCGAAGTGCTGGTCTACGCTGGCGTCGTGCCAGTGCCGGTGACGGACGAAGAGCGCGAACGGCTGCGTCTGCGGCTTCAGCTTCTGCAGCGCTTGTAGATTTCTTGCGGCGTCTCTTGCTCATGGGCTGCGTTGTCCCGTTCAGTCGGGCATGGTTCTTGGCACCGAAAACAGCGCGGCTCGGGCAAGGGCGCTACTTGGAGTGTGGTACTCTCGGGTGACCGCACTTCCCCCCGCTCCGTTGAAAAACATTTCGATGGTCATCTAACTGTGAGGCGTATGATGTTTGCATGTTTTTAGATTCCGAAGCCTTCGGCTTGATGGCGCTCGGTTTTCATCGCGTCAGTTTTATTGAATTGGATTGCCTGCGTCACGGCACGCTTCGCGGTGCCATCGAAGAAGACTCGCCTGCCGAGATACAACGCTGCCCATACTGCAAAGCGCGGTGCCCATCGACAAAACTAGCAGACGGTTTCACGCGCAAAGAAGTTCGTTGGGAAACCTTCAACCGGCCAGCTTCCGCGGCGGTCACCTTTTTGCGAGATGCGAAGGGGCGCATTAAGGGAACGAAGCGGCCGCGCCCGCGTCTCGATTTTCAGCCGACGCAGCATCACCCCCTGGCCGTTCGCCAGCGTCAGGGCAGCGATTGAACTTGGTGCCCTTTATAACGTCATCGAGCAGTTGCGGGGAGTAGCGCTGGACCGCGCGGGCCTGAGAAAGGCGCGTAGCCGAAACGCTTTTACTTTGTAAAACCGTTGTGACCTTTGCTGGTTTGCCCCGTGCAGTTTTCTCCGGCTCCGGGTATATTTTTGCCAGTAGTCCTGCTTGCTGCCCCTTGCTCAAGCGGCCTTTGGTTTCTCCGCTAGAGGTGCGCTTGGCGCACCCCTAGGGTTATTTTCAGCCACGTTTGCCTCCTTGTAGGGCGAACTGGTTAGCGTCGTGTCGGCGTTTGCGCGTCGGCACGGCGCGTTTTGGGGACTTCGGCGACAAGCTACTCCCTGTAGCAGCGGGAAGTCAAACGGCACGCGGGAAAATTGTAGTGGAAATTGTGGGGAGTATCTGCCGGCACAGGTTTGTATCCGCTGGCATCGGATTTTGCCTCCATCTTACTTTGCTAATAGATACACGCCCATGCTAACAGGTGCAGCCCTGCCATACCTGGAGCAGAGCAAGATGTTCGGCAAAGTGGTGTTGAGTGTGTAGAATGATTTCACGAATGATTTTTCTGGAACCCGGAAGCCCCGGTGACATGACGCGACCTAAACCATAACTTTTGCCCGAATCAGTTTCCCCGGTTCAGCCAATGTTTGGCTTTATCTCCCCACGCCGGGCGGGCCGGTTGCGGCGTGTCGTCTGCGGGCGAATCTTCGATGGGCGGCGGTGCTACTGTCGTTGCTGTCTTCTGGTCGGCATCCTGAGCTTCAGCCTCGGTCAATAGAGGAGCTGCTGCCCGCAACGCCTCAACTTCTCCCTGCAGCCTGGACACCTCAAGCTCCTTCTCCCTTAGAACTTCGCAAACATCCCTCATGTGGGCCCCTAAGTCTGGTATTGGATTTCCGTGAACGAACATGGTTTTAACATTCCGGAGCAAACGCAAAAACACTCCTACCTGAGCTAAGTCACAGCGTTTTCTGTTTTTGGCTGCTTCCCTGGGAAGCTTTCATTCCTCAGACGACGTGGGGGTTGATGGAGGTTGCCTTGCATCTTTTGGTTCCAGGGTGAATCCAGCAAGTGGGACGAATGCGATTCCTGCGTGCAGATCTGTCAGTTACCCAGGTCACGGTACGGTTTGTCGTACCACAGTAACTTTGACGAATCACAATACTGCACTACTTTCGAAAGTGGCGAACCACAGGGACTGCGGAGTTTTCAATTGCGAAACGCCGCTAGCCAACAAAATTACGGAAGTTGGGATGGGGATGGAACCACAGATCAATCGCCGCCGCTGGCAACGCTATCCGTTTGACGCCTCGGTGCGCATCGTAGTCGATCACGCCAAAGTAAATCATTCCACCGAAGCCACAATCGTAGATGCCAGGGGCGTCCATTTCAGCGAGGGCGGGTTGTGTCTTTTTGCTGCCGCCAACCTGCCGGTGGGAACCCATATCAAGGTCGAGTTCAAAAACCCCCACACCGACGAACCGGTGCGAGTGCTCGGCAAAGTCCGTAACCGCAGCGTGTATTTGTACGGCGTGGAATTTCTTTCCAACAAGTTTGAAGACCGCCAGCAACTGGCGCGCCTGAGCGCCGAATTGCGCAGCGGCGGCCAGCCTTCCGCCTAGACCGTGTGTGAGTCGGACACTCTTGTCCGACGTCTTTGAATTTCGGTTTTGAAGTTGGTCAGGTCAAAAATCAACGTCAAAAGCGTCGGACAAGAGGGTCCGACCCACACTCGATTGGCGGTTCACTTTCGCCGTGCGCTTCCTCTCAAACGGCTGACATCCGGGACTTCTTCCCCCAGGGCGGTGGCCAGGTCAATCTGATGGTCCTGTTCATCCACCAGAATCTGGCGAATCTGTTCCGCCAGCGCGAACTCTCCCAGAGCCTCACATTGCCCGATGCGCTCGCGGTAATTTCGTATCGTGTCGTTTTCGTTGGCCAGGTCGAAGCGCAGCATTTCTCGCGCGTCGTCCGACGTCTTGACCGGCAACGGATCGACCGTGGGCATTTTGCCCAGATAGTCAATCTGGCGCGAGATGATGAGGGCGTGATCCAGTTCCTGCTTGGCATGAATGGCGAGCTGGTCGGCGATGTTCATGAATTCGGCGCCCTTCAGCACCTGGGAGTACACCACGTAGCCGATGATGGCCTGGTACTCGCGGGAAAGATCTTCGTTCAAAAGGTCGGCCAGGCGGTCGCGGGAAATTTCTCGTTCGTTGTCAGCTGCTTTCGATTCGGCCATGAACTTTCTCCTGAGGGATGAAAAATATTGTGGGCATCTATCCTACAACTTTTTGCAGCAGGGGTCCGATGCCGGCAACATTCTTCAGCAGGTCGCCGGGAATATTGTGTCTCTGCATAAGATATTCCGGGCTGTTGTAGGAGACCCGGACTTGGCCCCCGGCGTCCTGCCAGATCAATGCCTTCAGAGGGAGATCAATGGCCAGCGTGGGGGAGGCGATCATCAGCGGTGTTCCGCCCTTGGGGCTGCCGAAGATAATCACTTGCGTGGGTGGCATGGCGGAGCCCACTTTTTTGGCTTCTCCGCTGTGGTCAATGCGGCAAAATTCAGTCAAACCCTGGGCCTTCAGCAAGGCTTCCAGCCGTGTGATCGTTTCCGCCACCGAGTAAGGGCTGCTGAGGTGGACCATTCCGTTGTCGGGCAGGGAAGGCACGAGTCTTCTCCATGAGATTTGAATTTCGAGCCCGCCCTATTTGTTTCTAACATACGCCTCAAGGCCATCACCCAATCGCCCGGCCAGTCACTCTGGCATAATTGGGGCGCCGCAGGGGTGCATTTCAACCGATTCGGGCACTGGAGACAACATGAGCGATCCGGAACAGACCATCGATCGGAGAAAATTCCTGGCCAAGTCTGCCGCCCTGATTGGCGGAAGTGCCGCGTTTGTCAGGACAGCTCTTTCGTCTGACAAGATCCTGGGTGCCAACGATCGTATTTCCGTGTGCCACATCGGCAACGGGAGTCGGGGCGGGGACTTGGACTGGATAGTGTCCCAGCTGAAGACTAGCCACAACGTGGAGACGACCGCAGTCTGTGATCTGTGGCGACTGAACCGCGAGAAGGCGGTCGCGGTCAATGCGAAGTATTACGGCCGTGCGCCACGCGGGTATCAGTATCTGGAGGACGTGCTCGCTTTGAAAGACGTTGACGCTGTGATTATTTCAACACCTGAACACTCCCACTCGCCCATCCTGAAGATGGCGGTAGAAGCCGGCAAAGATGCCTACGTTGAAAAGCCGATGGGCAATGTGCTGGCAGAGGCCAAGGCGGCCCGAGATACGGCCATGAAATTGAACAGGATCGTACAAGTGGGTACGCAGCATCGCAGCGAACCGTACCCCAGGGCCGCTCGCGAATTGGTTCAGACCGGAGTTCTCGGAGAAGTGAGCAAGGTGGAAATTGTCTGGAATTACCACGGTCCCAGGTGGCGCGGACGCCAGGAAACGAAACTGATACGGGAACAGGATACGGATTGGCGGAAATGGCTGCTCACCAAGCCCTATCGCCCATTTGATCCGCAAGTCTATTGCGAATTCCGCCTGTACAGGGAATTTTCAAGCGGCATTCCCGATCAATGGATGAGCCACGCTTCCGACCTCGTCCACTGGTTCATGAACGACAGCTTTCCCCGTTCGGTAGTCGCTCATGGCGGCATTTTTGCCTGGCACGATGGCCGGGAGAACGCGGATACGTTTCAAGCTTTACTGGAATATCCGAAGGGGTTTCTGGTGAGCTACTCAACCAGCTTCGGCAACGACTCCCCAGGTTTCACCCGCTATATGGGCAAAAGAGCAACCCTGATGAACCTCGGAGGCGAAGGCAGTCCACGATACCAATTGGTCGAAGAGAAAGGGAACCACGAGGACAACGCCAACATCGACCAGGCGAGAGCCGCAAAATACGTTCTTCTTCCCGGGGAAACCAAGCTTCCGCCCATGGGCATTGATGACCTGTCGCTGGGGCACATGGCGAATTGGTTCGAATGCATGCGCTCGCGGAAGCAGCCGAATTGCACGGTGCAGGATGGGTTCGCTCACTCCGTGGCCTGCATGATGGCAGCGGAGGCTTACGGGTCGGGTAAAAAGCAGTTTTGGGATGCCACCACGGAGACGATTCTGGATCGGGCGCCCGGGACTAAGGGGCCTGTTCGGACCATTTCACAGCCCCGGTCGTGCGTGCGTTCCAGGTTCCCACCCTTTGCGAAGTGCGCAAAGGACTGGCACCCACTGCCTTTGTCACCGCAAGCGAGCTCAAAAGCGTGGCCCACCCGACTCAAAATCATCCCGGACGAGTGAAATTAAACCGATGGCCCCCCTTCAAGCGTACTGCTCTGACTCAGCCAAAAGCCCCGCCGTTGCAAACCCCACGAGGACGGGACACCCGCTTTGAGCCCTGAGGTGAAGTGGTGCATGGAAGGTGGCCACCTGCCTGGCTTGGACGGGTGCGGGTTTCCGGGGACCACTGATCGGCCGATCATTCCCGCTGCTCCGCGTCGCGCGGCATGGCGCCCGCGAGCAGAAGAATGGCGCCGCAATACATCAGCGTGTCCGCCATGTAGTTGAGGCCGCTGTCGAGGCTGGCACGCTCCACGACTGCGGTCGGCACGTACACGACTAACTCCACGAAGAGCACGGTCAGGCCGATCCACGTGGCTGCGGCGCGAGTGTTCTTGCCGACAAGCAACAGGATACCCCCGACGGCGTAAACTACGGCCGTCAGGTACGTCCAAATGGCGTGGCCGAAGATCCACTGGGGAGTCAGCCGTTCCAGCGGGACGCCGGGAACGTGATCGGCGTGCATGAATTGTTCGAAGCTGTAAAACAGCACTGGAATGGCAATGAAGTAGCGCGCGATTGTTGCCAGGACGTGCTGGCCGCCCTCGCGCCCTGGCTCGGCCAGACTGGCTGCCAGCGCCAGAGCGCCGCCGCTGAAAGATAACTCCCGCAGGGTCAGCGTAAGACCAAACCGATCCCGCGGATTGTGTGCCCAACCTGGGGCGTCCATCAGCACCACGAAAAGGAAAAACGTCAAGGCGAGCAAACGCGCCGCGAGAGGCGCCTGGATCTTCGTCACCAGGCTGAACGCGGCTGCGATAAAGCAGGCGCCTACGAAGTACGCCCAAAACAGATGCCATGGAATCCACCGCGGCACGATCGACGCGACGGCCTTCGTCAGCGTGAAGTGTTCGGTGCCGAAGGCCGCGAGTGGCGCCGCGTAGAAAAGTGGTCCGAACAAAATCAACTTGTCCCATCCTCGCGCCTTTTGCCAATCGCCGCAAAGAAAGATCATGACCAGCCCGATGGCAAGAGCCAGTCCAAAAGCAAGATACGACCATATCACCGTGCTCGGAATTGTGAAGAAGGCCATGACTGCCGACGAATTTAGTAAGTTTCCGCTCATAACGATTCCTTTCCATCCTGTCGCGTCTTGCCCCAATGTCATGTTCGGAGACGTGATCAATTACCACAAAGGAAGGAATGACCGCAAGACCTCGCCTCAGGGGCTGAAGCCCCGGCCTAGTGCGGGTCTTAATTGCAAGCCTGAAGGCCTGCTCCACCCGATGCTCCGCTGGCCGATATGGGGCGGCTGGTCAATGCCGGAGACTCAATGCTGGGCAGAGTCACGGCTGAGAGAGTCAATGCTGGGCCACATGAGGTACTGAATCCTGAGCCAGTCAATAATGGGATACTCAATGGACTAACGGCCCACGCCTGTCACCTTCTTTACCTGCCTGGTTTACAATAAAGCTGTCATGTCAGACGGACTCAGCTTCGGACCGTACACCACCACCGAGAACGGCAAGAAGGTGGTCAAGGAACTTACTTTCGGGAACCCGACGCCGGAAGGCGTGGTCTTGACCACGCTCGACTCGGCAGTCAACTGGATGCGCAAGAATTCCATCTGGCCCCTGACTTTTGGCTTGGCTTGCTGCGCCATCGAAATGATGTCGATGGGTGCGTCCCGCTTTGACATTGCCCGCTTCGGCGCGGAAGTATTCCGCCCCTCGCCTCGCCAGTCCGATCTCATCATCATCGCCGGCCGCGTCTCCAACAAAATGGCCCCGGTCATCCGCCAGCTTTGGGAGCAGATGCCCGAGCCCAAATGGGTGATTTCGATGGGAGCCTGCGCCACCTCCGGCGGGGTGTTCAACAACTACGCCCTGGTGCAGAGCGTGAACCAGGTGATTCCGGTCGATGTGTATGTACCCGGCTGCCCACCCCGTCCCGAGCAACTGATTTACGCCATTACGCTGTTGCAGGAAAAAATACAGAAAGAGCGCGGCTCGGTGCGGCGCGCCCTGAACCTCGCCTGAATTTTCTGAAAATTACTCCGGTGCGATAAAACTGATGGTGATCCGGGTTTCCTTGGGAATGGGCTTGCCGTTCAGTAGGTAGGGGCTGTACCGCCATTTGCGGACCGCATCCATCGCTGCCCCCGACAGCAGGGGATCACCACTAACTACTTTCAAGTTGTCCACCTGGCCTTCAACGTTCACGACTGCGTCGATGACCACCATGCCAGCCCGATGCAGGCGCCGCGCCTCGGGAGGATAGACGGGTTGCACTTTGTGGATCAGTACGCCTCCGGACATGCCCTGCGAGGTCGGAACACCCAGCTTGGGCAGCGCCGGCGCGGTCTCAATCACTTTTCCGATTGCCGAACCAAGATCGCCTGGGGCGGCACTGGATGCCGCGGTCAGGGAAATATCCCCGCTGTCCGGGGCGGCGGCGGGTGCGGTCTCTGTGCCCGCTGCGCTGGGTTCGCCTGGCTCTGCTGCCTGGAGCTTCCGCCGAACCACTTTATCGGGAATATGAACGGCTGCGGCAGCTCCAGCGGCATGCGGAGGTGGCACTACGGAGCGTCGCGCCGCCGGGCGCACTACGTCGGGGGTCACGAACAATCCAGCACCGCCAGCGGCGCTCTCATTGGCCGGCGGAGCCACCTGGGCATCCGACTTTGGGCTGCGGGATGCGACGCTGGCCTTGTACCATGCCCTCCAGCCATACACCGACAGTAAAGTGATGCCGAGCACGGCCGCCGCCGCGATGGCCATCAAACGCCACTTTCTCCGATCCGCTGAATTCTTGATTTGTGCACTGGCGAAGACTTGTCTCACCCGGGCCAGAGGGACGGGGGTGGCGACGGGAGGGAGCGGTTCGGAAGGAGCATCAATTATCGCCGGGGCTTCCTCCAGCGCCGCCTGAAGCTTTACTCCCTCGTCCAGGACTGGATCGGTCGCCGCAGCCTTGATTTCTGTAACAACTCCGCGCGCCCATGCGGCCTCGGCCAGGCCCGCCAGCCGCTCCAGGACCTCCATCTTGTCTTCGGTGAAAGCATAGGACTCGGTCGAGAACGCCTCCAGCACGCCCACCCTGCCGTGTTGACCGCGCAGCGGCACGACGGCGATGGATTGCAATCCCATCTGCCGGCAAACCTCGGCATCGACGTGGAAATCCCGGCTGGCGTCATCGCAGCGGAGGCTCACGCCGGTGCGCAGGCATTCGCCGGAAATTCCCGAGTCCACGTTAAGCCGGTCGCCTAGCTCCGGCGCGGTTTCGCCGCTTCTACCCACGCAGACCACAGCCCCGTCGTGGGGCATGGCGATAGCCGCCCCGGTGGCGCCGGTAAGGGAATGAGCCGCCACAGCAATGGTACCCAGGATGGTGTCAGTCTGCTGGGTGTCGGAGGCGATCATCTTCCGCAGCTTGACGAAAATCAGGGCCGCATCGGACTGCCGGATGGCTTCTTCAGAGAGTTCAGACCGAGTTCGCACAGCAACTCGTGCTCCCGTAGATTCGGGAGAACCTGGGGTAAGGGGAGGGAGAGGGGCCATGTTTACAACCTGTTGCGAACCGCCGCCGTAGCGATCCGCCTAGCACTAGGCAAACCCGCTACAGGCCGAGTGTGCGGCAAAGCAACCTGGTTGTCAACGAAGGATTTGGCCCTTTGCGCCGGCCTTCAGCCCGGAAGCACCTCGGCGGCTGAGGCCCTCTCTCCAGTGGGCTCTTAGCGCAGGACTGAAGCCCTGCTCCACCCCGCGTGACCGGGGGCTTTTGGGAGTCTGATAGTTCCGGCTCTTCGTGGTAAAACACAGCATGCGGAAAATACCCTACGCGGCCAGCGGACCGACCATCGTGGCCAATGCCCCCTGTCGGGCTGATCTGGCAGGAGGCACTATCGATTTGTGGCCGTTGTACCTGTTCCATCCCGGCGCGCTCACCCTGAATTTTGCGGTCAACATTCTCACCACCTGCCGGATCACGCCGCTGAAAGGGAAGGGCATCCACCTGCACTCCATTGACACCCGGCGCGAGGAACATTTTTCCAGCATCGAAGCACTGCGCCACGCCCGCCGTTTCCGGCTTCCTCTGGCGGCCCGGCTGCTGCAGTTTTTTGCGCCCAAGGAAGGCCTGTTGATGGAGACGGATTCCGAGTCTCCCGCAGGCGCCGGCATTTCCGGATCGTCGGCCCTGATGATCGCCAGCACCGCCGCTCTGGCCCGCTTTACCGACCGCAATCTCACCCTGGAGCAGATGCGCGTGATCGCCCAGAATGTGGAGGCGCAAATCATACAGGTCCCCACCGGCTGCCAGGATTACTATCCTGCGCTCTATGGAGGGGCGAGCGCGATCCACCTGGATGCGGACGGCATCCACCGCGAGGCTGTGGCGGTGGCGCCGGAAGAGATCGAATCCCGCTTTGTTCTGGCCTATACCGGCGCGCCTCGCAAATCCGGTATCAACAATTGGGAGGTTTTCAAGGCGCACATCAATGGCGACAAGCGGGTCTTCCGCAACTTCGAGCGCATCGTTGAAATTGCCCGCGCCATGCACCAGGCACTGGGGGACGCCAAGTGGGACGAGGTGGCGCGCCTGCTTCGCGAAGAATGGAAGTTGCGCCGCAGCAACGCCCCCGGAATTACCACGCCGCTTATCGACAAGCTGATCAGCGTTGCCGCCCGGCATGGCGGACGGGCCGCCAAGGCCTGTGGCGCGGGCGGCGGAGGCTGCGTGATCTTCCTGGTGGACCAGGGAGCCGCCAGCCGGGTCGCCACGACCATCGGTGACAATGGCGGGCGGGTCCTGCCGCTTCAGGTCGCCCGCAACGGATTGCATGTCTGGTCCGCCTAAAGCCCGGCCCGAGGGACAAGCGCCGCGGAGCCGGCTGGGGACCGGGCACCTTCGACTGCAGAGTTTCCAACAATCCCGGTTTTTTCCAACCCGGACGGCGTTATAATTCATCCAAGTCGGCTCGGGGTGTCGTATGTACCCACGTTATGTTCCGGTTCTGTTGCCCATTCTGCTCTTCTGTGTAGTTGTGGTCAGCGCCGACGATCACAACGCCCCTCATATTTCCAAGCAAACCCGGATGGACCTGATCCATACCTTCAATTTTGAACTGGTTTATATCCGGTCGCCCTTTCCCATGGGCAAGACAGGGTTGACCTTGAAGGATGGGCAACTCTCTCCTGGGGGAGAAGAGATGCAGAACATGCTGGCCATGTGGGGCCCCGCGGCCAAGCCAGGCGACCAGGCCCGCATCAGCGAGATATTGATCAAGAAAGACCGCATTCACTTTGAGATCAACGGCGGTCCGGTCAAGAAGCTGAAGTGGTATCAGCACATTCAGGTGGGCTCGGGCGCAGGCATGACGTCGTTGGGCCCCAGCGACAGCAGCGCTAATCCGCGAGGCTCATATGTGGACCTGGTATTCGATCACGGTTATGTGCCTGAGCTGAATCCGCAGGAGCTGAAAGATTTGCTTCGCCCCGTCTTTGACTTCAACGCCAAGTCCGCCGTGGAGGCCTACCTGGACACCCTTACCCCGAAGCTCAGAGACGCCATCAAGGCGCACAAGGTTCTGGTGGGCATGAATCGCGAAATGGTGATGGCCGCCAAGGGCCGCCCTCCCAAGAAGATCCGGGAAAAAGATGGCGAAGTCGAATACGAAGAGTGGATCTACGGCGAGCCACCCGCCGACGTGGACTTTGTCCGCCTGGTGGGCGATGAAGTGGTGCGCCTCGAGAGCATGAAGGTGGATGGCGAAAAAGTCGTTCACACCGAAAAGGAAGTGGACCTGACCCCGACCGTAGCCAAAAGCTCGGCGCCTGAGGAGCGTCCACCAAATGCGCCCTCGCTGCGCCGCCCGGGTGAGGAACCCGATCCCAATTCGCCGGCTGGCGGGGCCGCGCCGAGGCCCTTGCCCCCTCCCGACCCGCTCGGTCAGGATGGCCCGGCCCAACCCAACTGAAGCGTGGATGATGTCAGATTTCTGATTTCAGATTTTGGATTTGAACGACGGGCTGTGGGTGCTTTTCAATCTGCAATCTAAAATCTGCCATCTGAAATCTGTCATGTGGCACTGGGCCGGAATCAAAGCATAGCTTCCGCGCTACTTGAACCCGACTTGGCTCCCGCGCACGGTCCCTTTACACTGGAAGTGTGAAGATTGCGTTGGGACAGATCAATCCAACGGTTGGAGACTTCTCCGGCAACGCGGCCCGGATGATTGACTTTGCCGGTCGGGCGCGAACCGCCGGCGCCGGCCTGATTCTGTTTCCCGAGCTGTCCGTGTGCGGCTACCCGCCTCGAGATCTGGTGGAACGGCCTTCCTTTGTGGTCCGCAATCGGGAGACAGCCGAACGGATTGCCGCCGAAACGCGCGGCATCGCTGTGATTTGCGGTCTGGCCACCCCGGCGCACGCTGAAACCGGCAAGTCAGTGATGAACTCCGCTGCCCTGCTGCAGAACGGAGCCATTGCCTTCCTGCAGTCCAAGATGCTTCTGCCTACCTACGACGTCTTCGACGAGATGCGGAACTTTGCACCCGCCCGCAGCCAGTCCCTGTTTCCTTTCTGCGGCAAGCAAATGGCGCTTACCATTTGCGAGGACGCCTGGAACGACAAACATTTCTGGAACAAGCGGATGTACACGGTCGATCCGGTGGAGGCGCTGGTTCAGGCCGGCGGCAACTTTGTGCTTAACATTTCCGCTTCACCGTTCTGGCTGGGCAAACGTGAATTGCGCCGCGAGATGCTGGCTACCATCGCTCGTCAGGACAAAGTGCCGGTGGTCATGGTCAACCAGGTCGGGGGCAACGACAGCCTGGTATTTGATGGCTCCAGCCTGGTGCTGAATCCCGCCGGAGAAGTGATTGCGCAAGGCAAGTCTTTCGAGGAAGATTTAGTCTATTTCGATTCCAACCAGCTGACCGGAGAAATACACCCGCAGGTTCCGGGGGAAGAGGCTAGCGCGTACGCCGCCCTGGTGCTGGGCACGCGAGACTACGTTCGCAAGTGCGGCTTTGAGCGAGTGATTATCGGGTTAAGCGGTGGCATCGATTCGGCTTTCACGGCTTGCATCGCCGCCGAAGCTGTGGGGCCTGAAAACGTGATTGGCGTGGGGATGCCTGGGCCCTATTCATCGCAGGGCTCGATTGACGATGCACGCTCGTTGGCTGGCAATCTCGGCATTCGCTTCGAGCTGCTTTGCATTAGCGAGATCTTCGAGAGTTACCGGAAAGCTCTGCAAAAGGTTTTTGCCGGGTGCAAGGAAGATACGACGGAAGAAAACCTGCAGGCCCGCACCCGGGGCGCGCTCCTTATGGCCCTTTCCAACAAGTTCAGGGCCATCGTTCTCAGCACCGGCAACAAGAGCGAGCTGGGCGTAGGATATTGCACCCTGTACGGCGACATGGTCGGAGGCCTGGCGGTAATTTCAGATGTGCCCAAGACGCTGGTCTATCGCGTGAGCCGGTACATTAATTCCCGCCGCCCCGTGATTCCCCAGGCAACGCTGGAGAAACCGCCTTCGGCAGAGTTGCGTCCGGATCAGAAGGACATTGATTCGCTGCCTCCCTACGACGTTCTGGATGCCATCCTGGAAGACTACGTTGAGGACTTGCACACCGCAGAACAAATCGCTGCCGACCGCAACTTCGATCTGGCGCTGGTGCAAAGGGTCATCCGCATGGTCGATGGCGCGGAATATAAGCGCCAGCAGGCTGCTCCCGGACTGAAGATTTCTTCCAAGGCCTTCGGCTCCGGCCGTCGTTTCCCCATTGCCGCCAGGATGAGCGGATGAGGATGGCTGGGACTGATGGAAATCCGCGTTTTCGAAAGGAACTCATGCGTCGTTCGCTGCTCTGCTGCTTCTTCATAGTGCTGCTGGTTGCCCTTGCCGTTGCGCAACAGAAGTCGTCTGCCAAATCAAAAGACGCGCTTCCTCCGGCTCCCACCTTCAGCACCCGGCTTCCTTCTGAAGAAACGGTCAATGCTTTCATGAAGCAGATGTTTGGCTACGATCCATCGGTATCGTGGAAGATCGCCGCGGTCCGGCCCTCTCCGGCCGAAGGACTCACCGAAGTGCTGGTCGTCCTGAGCAATGCGCAAGGCCAGCAAAACAGCCGCCTCTACGTCACCGAAGATGGTCAGCATGCGGTGCTCGGCGACATCATTCCTTTCGGCGCGCATCCCTTTGCAGCGGCGCAGGAGGCGCTCAGCAAGGGAATCAACGGTCCCTCCCGCGGCCCGGCCGACGCACCCGTGACCCTGGTTGAGTTCAGCGACCTGCAATGCCCGCATTGCAAGGAAGCCCAGCCCACCATCGACAAGCTCATGGCGGAAGAGAAAAATGCCCGCCTGGTATTCGAGAATTTCCCCCTGCCCGTGCATGACTGGGCCGCGAAGGCCGCGTACTACGGAGATTGCATTGGACGCAGTTCGCCCGAGGCGTTCTGGAAATTTGTGGAGAGCGTCTATGCTGCGCAAAGCGACATTACCGCTGCTACCGCCGATGAAAAGCTGACCGCCCTAGCCGAACAGGCTGGCGTCAAGGGAGCGGACACCGCCGTCTGCGCCGCCAAGCCCGAAACCATTGGTCGGGTGCAGCGCTCCGTCGCCTTGGGCGCGGCGCTGGAAGTGACTGGAACACCCACGCTGTTTATCAATGGCCGGAAGATCAGCAATGTGGCGGGATTGCCTTACGAGGTGCTGAAAGGTCTGACTGAATTTGCCGCGAAAGAAGGGAAGTGACCCCGCGAAATCCTGTCATCCCGAGCGGAGCATGACGATTCGCTTTGCGAATCGTCATGCACAGTCGAGGGACCTGCTTTGGGAGTGCCGCAACGGTCTCTCTTACTTTTGCAGCCAGACTTCCGCGTTTTGATTTTGCTCCTGGCTCACGACCCGCGGCGTGATCACGATCAGCAATTCGTCTTCGCTCGATTGCTTGCTGTTGCTCGTCATCACCTGGTTTAGCCCTGGCAGCGCCCCCAGCCCAGGAATTCCATTCAGGCTAAATTGCTCGGAATTCGTGACTGCCCCGGCCACCACAGCCGGCTCTCCATTCATCAGGGAGATGCTGCCCTTGTACTCCCGGTTCGAAATCACCGGCACACCGTTAATCGACTGCCCCGACAACGCCCGAAACTGTATTTCCAGGTCCAGACTGACGTCAGAACTCCCGTTTACGCGAGGCTTGGCTTTGACGCTTAGTCCAACGTCCTCATAGTTGAATGACGGAAAGGGGCTTTGGAACGAGTTGTTCTGGATCACGGAAGAAATCGCAGGAGTATTGAAGACGGGCGCGAAACTGGCGTTGAGGATGGGATATCTCGCGCCTACGCGAAACGTGGCATCCGTACCCTGGGCAACTCGCAGGGTGGCGTGCTCCAGGGTCTTTACCGTGCTCTCGTTCAGCGATAGTTGCGCCCCCGCGGTTCCCAGGCTCAGTCCCATGAGCGTCAGGCCGTTGCCAAATGTTGTCAGGGGCTGGCTGAAGATTGAACTCTGCTGACTTTGAAGCTGGGCCAGCAGCCCGGAAAGCGCGGTTGAGTTGGCCTGGTTGATGCCCCCGCCCGAAATGAGCTGGTTGATCAGGTCCTGAATGTTTTGTCCAGCCAGGGCGGCCAGCGCTCCCGCTGGAATATTGAACAACTGAAAGTTGTTGGGAATCTGCAATCCCATGTTGCGGGTCAGGCTGTTCGTGATCTCGTACACGTGCACGTCGAGCATGACCTGAGGGCGCGAGTCTCCCAGCCCTTCAATAATTCGGGTAGCGGCGTCCAGCATCTTGCGCGGCGCCCGGACCACGATGGTGCTCTTGCTCGGTTGCGGAGTCACCAGGCGTATCTCAAAAAGATTGCGTAGCAGATTTACGATGTCAGTCAATTCCTGGGGAGAGGTCACGCCCGGGAGATAGAAAGTGCGCAGCGCCATGCGATCAAACTGGCGGTGGTTTTGCACCGACTCCGCAGCCAGCAGAATCTGCTTGTTGTCGAGTGGCGTCCAGAAGGTGTGGGTCATCTGGCAGGCGGCCGCCATCGCTGTGTAAAAGTTCGCGCGGCCAATATCGAACCGCACCTGGCGCGAGACCACGGACTCGTCAAAGGTTGCGGTCACGCCGAAGGTCGACGCCACCTGGGTAAGCAGTCCGCGGCCATCACCACGATAGTGGAAGTCGGCCTGGGCTGGATCGGGCACCACGCGAATTTCGTCCGATGCCGCGACCACCTGCGGCGCGACTGAGGTTTTTGGAGCCCATTCTCCCATCGCGTCCTTCAAGCGCTGCTGGGCAAATTCATTTTGCGGATCGAGATGCAGTGCGGTGCGGAACTCGGCCAGCGCCTCGATCTGCCGCCCCTGGCGCATTTCGTCATTGCCCCGTTCCAGATGATTGAAGACCAGTTGCTGGCGAGTCAATTCCCGCGCCGTGACAAATTCCACTTCCTTGGGAGCCAGCCGAGCAGCCGTCTCGAACTGGTCGAAGGCTTCGTCCTGCCGCTTCTCTCGCTGCAGTTTCAGTCCCTTCGCGAAGGCTTGCTTGGCTTCCGTCAGTTCCTTCCTGGATGGATTGCAGGAGACTGCCCCGGGAGAACCCTCGGGACAGGGCAAGAGCGGCGCACTGGCTGGCTGGTCGCTGGCCGAGGCGGCGATTCCCACCGTCAACAGAACGAACGCCAGGCGAACGAACTTCCCCCCGCGCATGAGCCGATTGTAACCGGGAAAGGGGATGCGACCGGGGGTTTCGCGAAGGGCAGTGTACCTTCGTGTATTCCCGTCATTGTAGGCGCGAGCGTCCCGCTCGTGCAGCGACCGCGCGCACACAGTTCGGAAGAATCGGAGCGACCATCCGGTGCTCCAATTCGGCACTCTTTGCGTCCTTTGCGGCCTCTCTTGGCGAGCTTTGCGGTTAAGATTTTGGACGATTTTGGCGAGGTCAAGAGCTTTACCGCAAAGGACGCGAAGAAAGACCGCAAAGGACGCAAAGCAAGAGAGTCGGACCAGGACAACACCCCCCTTCGGTCATCTTGGAAAGTTAAGTCTTTTGGCGTATAAAAGTTAGTTGCGACAGCACGCTCCGTTTTTCCTCCCCGTGCGGCCTCAACCAGGGTTCAAAAGTTCGAGCGAGGGAACATGCCCAGCCTGACCGCCACGCAAGCCCCCCGGGGCCTGGAAGGAGTAGTAGCCACCAATTCCAGCATTTGCTACATCGACGGAGACCAGGGCGTCCTCGCCTACCGCGGCGTCGACATTCACGAACTTGCCGACCACTCCAATTTCGAAGAGACCTGCTACCTGTTGTGGTACGGCAAGCTGCCCGCACAGAATGAACTGAAGGAGTTCCGCCGGCAGCTGGCGGACGAGCGCAAGCTGGACCCCGCCATCATCGAACTGTTGCGCAACGCCCCGAAACAGACGCAACCCATGGACGTGCTGCGCACCGCAGTTTCGGCGCTTTCGTTTTACGATCCCGAGGACAAGAAGAACGACCACAACGCCAACCTGCACAAAGCCTTCCGGTTGACTTCGCAGATCGCGATGATCGTGGCGGCCTATGATCGCGTGCGCAAGGGCAAGAAAGTAGTTGAGCCGGACCGGTCGCTCTCGCATGCGGCCAATTTTCTGCTGCTATTGAATGGCACCAAGCCCTCCGAAACAGCAGAGCGGGCGCTGGATATGGCCCTCATACTGCACGCCGACCACGAGCTCAATGCTTCCACGTTCGCGGCCCGGGTGGTTGCGGCCACCCTTTCGGATATGCATTCCGCCGTGACTGCGGCCATCGGGGCGCTCAAAGGACCTTTACATGGCGGCGCCAACGAGGCTGTCTTCCACATTCTGCAGTCCATCGACAAGGCAAAAGTTGACCCCATCGATTACGTGAAGGGCATGCTGGCCCAGAAGAAGAAAGTTCCAGGCTTCGGCCATCGCGTCTATCACACCGAAGATCCGCGGGCCACGCATTTGCGCAGGATGTCCAGCGACCTGGGCAAGAGCAGCGGCCAGAGCAAATGGTTTGAGATGTCGCACAAGATCGAAGAATTCGTAAAGGCCGAGAAAAAGCTCAACGCCAACGTGGACTTCTACTCCGCATCCACCTACCAGACGCTGGGCATTGACGTGGATCTGTTTACCCCGGTATTTGCTGTCTCGCGAATCAGCGGCTGGGCTGCCCACGTCATCGAACAACTCGACGACAACCGCCTGATCCGTCCCCGCGCGGATTACGTGGGGCCGACTTACCCGCAAAAGTACGTGCCCATCGAGCGCCGGTAGCGGCAACAAGGGGACGCCTGGTTTCAAGTTGAACCTGCGCTACCCTCGTGTCCTCCTGCTCATATACGGCGTAAAATGCAACATAGCCATGCGCCGCATCTATCTCGACAATAACGCCACCACCCCCGTTCTGCCTGAGGTCTTTGAGGCCATGCAGGCTTACTTCGGAGAGCGCTTCGGAAACGCATCGTCCATCCACCATCACGGACAGGAGACGCGGGCAGCGGTGGAGCGTGCGCGCGAGTCAGTAGCTGCCCTGCTAGGGTGCCGCGCCTCGGAAATCGTTTTCACCAGCGGTGGCACCGAAGGCGACAATCTGGCAGTTTTTGGCCTCGCCCAGCCCGGACAGCATGTCATCAGCTCAACCATCGAGCATCACGCAGTGTTGAACTCGTGCAAGCATCTGGAGGCATCAGGCTGCGAAGTCACCTATCTTCCGGTAAACCGCCAGGGCCAGGTCGATCCCGACGAGGTGCGCCGGGCTCTGCGGCCAAATACCCGGCTCATCACCATCATGATGGCCAACAATGAAACCGGAGTGCTGCAACCGGTCGAGGAGATTGGCAAGATCGCCGCTGAAGCCGACGTTTACTTCCACACTGACGCCGTGCAGGCGGCAGGCAAGGTCCCCATCGATGTGAAGCGCATCGGGTGCGATCTGCTTTCCATCTCTGGGCACAAGATGAACGCTCCACAAGGGGTGGGAGTGCTGTACGTACGCAAGGGAACTACTCTGCAACCGATGCTTTTCGGAGGGAGCCACGAGCGTTCGCGGCGAGCGGGCACGGAGAATGTGCCGGGCATCGTCGCTCTAGGCAGAGCTGCGGAACTTGCCCGCGAAGCCTTTGCCCGCGGCGATCTCGAGCAGATGTCCCGCATGCGCGATCGTCTGGAGCAAACCATCCTCAGCGAGGTCGAGTCCACCGGCGTGAACGGCCGGGGTGCGCCGCGCGTGCCCAATACCAGCAGCATCCATTTCGATTGCATCGAGGGAGAAGCGCTGGTGATCGCTCTCGACCTGAAGGGCCTGGCGGTCTCGACCGGGGCAGCCTGCTCTTCCGGCGCGATTGAGCCGTCGCATGTCCTGACCGCGATGGGCATGTCGCCAGAGCGGGCACGAGGCAGTCTTCGCTTCAGCCTGGGCAAGCAGAATACGCCGGACGACATCGAATTTGCCTTGAGCCTGATTCCGTCCACCGTAGCCCGGTTGCGAGAGCTCTCGCCGGTTTACAATAAAGCAGCTACTAGCTGCTAGCTCCTGGCTGCTAGCTTCTAGTCGGTCCGAGGTCGACGAGTTGGAAGCCCGGAGCTAGCAGCTTTGTCACGAATACTTGAAACCTGATGCCCCAGACCAGAACCATCGCCGTCGCCATGTCGGGAGGAGTCGATTCCTCCACGGTTGCGGCGATGCTGCGCGCCGAGGGCCACAATGTCGTAGGCCTGACCATGCAGCTCTGGAACCAGCGTCGCCTGGCTGGCCACGAGGGCATGCCCGAGGCGGTGCAGGGACGCTGCTGCTCGCTGGACGATGTCTACGACGCGCGCCGGGTTGCCGAAACCATCGGTATTCCGTACTACGTGGTCAATCATGAGGAGCGCTTCGAGCGCGACGTGGTGCGGCCATTCGTCGAGCAGTATCTTTCCGGGCGCACTCCGATCCCCTGCAGCTTGTGCAACAATCACCTGAAGTTTGATCAGCTACTGGTTGTGGCCCAGCAGATTGGGGCTGACTCACTGGCTACCGGCCACTACGCGCGGGTGGAGTTTAATGAGCCCCTCGGCCGCTGGCTGCTAAAGCGCCCTAAAGACCGCTCCAAGGACCAGACCTACTTCCTGTTTGGGTTGACCCAGTCACAACTCAGCCGCACTCTGTTTCCCCTGGGCGGGATGATGAAGCCCGCGGTGCGCCAACTCGCCCAGCAGCACGGGCTGGCCCTGGCGCAGAAGCCTGATTCGCAGGAGATCTGCTTTGTCCCGGGCGGGGATTACAAGAAGTTTCTCGATGCCTACCTCGCGGAGCAGGGCGAGTCCCTGCCCGACACTGCGGGCGAGTTGGTCACGACCGATGGCGAAGTCGTAGGCGAGCATGGCGGTATCCACAACTTCACCGTGGGCCAGCGCAAGGGATTGGGCGTTGCCACGGGTTCGCCGCTCTATGTAATCCAGATCAAGGGAGATGCTCGCCAAGTGGTAGTGGGTAATCAGGAAGAACTTTACACCCGCACCTTGCGGGTGCGCCGTACCAACCTTATCGCCGTGGAAGAATTGCGCGCACCGAAGCGAGTTTCGGTCAAGATCCGGCATCGCCACGAGGGCGCATCCGCGCTGATTGAGAAGTCCGGCGACGACGAGATTCTGGTCTCATTTGATCAACCGCAGCGCGCGGTCACGCCTGGGCAAGCAGCCGTCTTCTACGATCATGATGTGGTGGTTGGGGGAGGTTGGATCGTATAGCTGGAATTTACCCTGGAAGAGGCGTTTAGAGCGGCTCTGAGTAGTCTGGGTAAAATCGGTTGGCAGATTTTAGTTCCCGGTTCTCGGTTCTAGATAAACATCTCGTCCTGCGGAACGGAAACGTCGTGTCGGCGGCGCCTTTCACCACCCAGCAGGAACTCCAAACCAGCAGTCAGACCCTGAATGATGCCGGAGAGTTGGCGAACCGGCGAAACCACGGTGCGATGGACCACGTCGCTGGTTTCCTCGATTCGATCCATCGTGCGATTGAGCAATTCGTCGGCGCGAATCACCTGCAGACGGGTGCGGTCCACAATGTCGGTGACGGTGGCATCCAGTCGCTCTACCTGGCCGCGAACCACGGTAGTGGTCTCGCTGATGTTGCTCGCGATGGTGTCAAACTTCGGCCGCCACTCCACCAGCATGGACTGTGCCGTGTCCATCGTAGGCATGACTTTGGTTTTAACTTCGGTGGCGAGAGCTTCCATGCGGGAAGTGCTCTTTTTCACGGCCACAAAAAGCGCGACCAGGATGCCCGCCTGAATGACCACCGCCGCCGCCGTTACACCGACAAAAATCGGTAGATAGTCCATAAGATTTTCCGCGTTGCTGCGCCGCCCGAGCCAGCGCTGCGGAGAAGCGCAGAATTACAGGTTCTTCGATGCGCCGCCATCGGCCGCGGTGGCCTCGTGGTAAGCCTGCCGCCCAGCCTCATAGGCCGACTTGAACTGTTCTTTTTGCTGCTTGGCGACTTCACGCCCCTTGTCCACCAGGTCGGAGGCCTGCTCCCGCGCCTTGCGGGCGCGCTGCGCCACAAACTCACGGCCCTCATCTGCTTTGGACCGCAGGGTCTCGCGCATCTCGCTGCCGGAACGCGGTGCATACAGCACTCCCACAGCCGCACCTACACCAAGCCCCGCGAGGAACCACAGGATGCTGTTGCTATCGTCTGCCATGTTCAAGCCTCCATGCAACCATTTGCATACACACCAGATCGTAGCACCCGTAGTGGGGAAATACAATTCGCCCTTGCAAACACTTGTCGCCGCGTCGGCGAAGCGAGACAATGTTCCCGCCAGCCAGGGAGGGAGCGCTTTGAAGTACCGCCAACATGGCTACCAGGACCGCGGCGACGAGTCGCGGAAGAAAGAATCGACCGAGAGGCCGGTCAAGAAAGACACATTTGGCCCGCGGCCCATCCAGATGCCGGGCACGCGTGCCGTGTCCCGCTGTTCGCAGTGCGGCTCGCTGCTGCAGTCGCTCAGCGATCCTGTGGGTCAGTGCCCCAAGTGCGGCTTCGAACTGCACTCCTGCAAGCAGTGTACCTACTTCGATCCTTCCAGCCGCTTTGAGTGCACTCAGCCCATCCCGGAACGAATCCCGCGCAAGGACCAGCGTAACGATTGCACTTTCTACTCCATGCGCGTGATGGTGGAGAAAGAGACCTCCACGCCCGCCGCCCAGCGTCCCAACGACGCTCGTCAGGCCTTCGAGAATCTATTCAAGAAATGAAGTGGTGGCACGGCAACGGGTTGTTTAGGATCTGCGGAACGACAAAAACGGGAAAAATGTGAATTCTCTCATGCCAACAAAAGGTGGAAAAGGCTTCGCGCTTTAGGGCCGGAGGTAAGCTCTTCTCGTCGAATGCGCCCGACGAGAACCATTCCTAGAGATTTTCCCTCGTCCACTGATCAATCTGCGCCAGCGCCTGCTTCAGGTTTTCCAGCGAATTGGCCACGCTGAAGCGCAAATAGCCTTCCCCGAAATCTCCGAAAGACGTTCCCGACAAGCAAGCCACGCCGGCCTGTTCCAGCAGGGCGTCGGCCAGCTTCTTCGAACCCCAGCCCGTCTTTGTGATGTTAGGGAAGGCGTAAAACGCGCCCTTCGGCAGGCGACAGGAAAAGCCCTTGATCCGGTTCAAGCCCGCCACAAAAACGTCTCGCCGCTGCTGAAACTCAGCTCTCATTCGCTCCACCGAAGACTGGTCGCCGCGGAGAGCTTCGACTCCGGCTACCTGGGTAAAGCTGGCGGTACAAGAGGTCGAATTGGTCATGAGCCGGGCGACATGGGTTGCCAGATCCGCCCGCATGACGCCGTAGCCCAGGCGCCATCCCGTCATGGCGTAGGTTTTGGAAAACCCGTCGAGCAGGATTGTGCGCTCCTGAAATCCGGGGACCGACATGATCGAATAGTGCTGGCCTTCAAACAGGAGCCGGCTGTAGATTTCATCCGATAGCACCATGATATTGCGATCGCCAATGACCTGCGCGATGGCCTGGATATCCTGTTTGGTCAGGATCCCGCCGGTGGGATTTTGCGGCGAATTCAGGATGATCAGCCGGGTGCGATCGCTGATCAGGGAGGCCAGTTCGTCCACATCGAAACCGAAGTCTTTCTCCTCCCGCAGGCGGATGGGCACCGGGCGCGCCCCGGCATAGTGAATCATCGACTCGTAAATCGGGAAGCCGGGATTGGGAAATATGACTTCATCGCCAGCTTCGGCTAACGCCAGCAGACTGAAAAAAATAATCGGCTTGCCGCCGGGAACGACTACCACTTCGTCAGTCGAGACCTGCACTCCACGCGAGCGGCCTACTTCCTCCGCGATAGCCTCACGCAGCTCCGGGAGGCCGGCGGATGGGCCGTAGTGGGTCCAGCCCTGGCGGAGGGCGCTGATTCCACTTTCAACCACGTTGGCCGGCGTGTCGAAGTCGGGCTCGCCAATTTCCAGATGGATAATTTTCTTGCCCTGACGCTCCAGCGCTCGCGCCTTGTTCAGGACTTCAAAGGCAGTCTCAGTGCCGAGCCGCGACATGCGCTCTGCCAGGCGAAGTTGGTACAACGTAGCTTTTTCCATAAGGAGGCGAAACAGGGCATTATATCCTGCCGAGGCGTGCGATCCCTCGACTCTGTGTGGCGCGGGCGCCCTCGCCCGCGGCTCTTAACGCTAAGGCCCAAACCTCGCGGGCGGGGGGCGCCCGCGCCACAGGCCAGCGTCACTTCTTCTGGTTGACCCACTCCCACCCGAAGCGGCCCTTGATACAGAGATGTCCTTCGGTGATTTCCTGATCGAGAGGCGAGGTTACCTTGACGATCTTTTCATCCTGCACGTGCACGGTCAGGGTGCAGCCTACGCCGCAATAGGGACAGATGGTATCGGTGCGCGTTTGTTTGGACTCGTCCCATGTGCCAGCCTGGCGCATCTCGTACTCGCTGCGGAACATGAGCGCGCCGGTGGGACATACCCCGATGCAGTTGCCACAGTAAACACACGCCGACTCGGTCAGTGGCGTGTTGTATTCAGTTGAGATGCGGGCGTCGAAACCGCGTCCCGCAACCGCGATGGCAAAGGTGTTTTGCGCATCCACGCCACAGGCCTCCACGCACTTGTAGCACAGGATGCACTTGCCATAGTCACGCACGTAGAGGTCGTTATCGATTTTAACCGGCTGGGAGACCGTGGCTGCGCCAGTTTCCAGCGAGTGATGATGACCCGGCTGCGCGGAGTCGCGCTCGCATGGTCGCGCCGTCGCTGCGGCCTTTCCGAAGCGTTCAGGCCTAGCGCCGTAGCGCCGCATGTATTCCTGAAACTGGGGCGCAGTAGAGACGTCCACCGAGGACGCCAGCAATTCCAGCACCAGACGCCGGCTCAGGCGTACCCGCTCAGAATCTGTCTGAACTACCATGCCCGGCTCAACCTGCCGCGAGCAGGCCGGAACCAGTGTCCGCGATCCTTCAAGTTCCACCACGCAGATGCGGCAAACGTTCACCGGAGTCAGACTTTCCAGGAAGCAAAGTGTGGGCGTGTCGATCCCGATGCTGCGTGCCGCATCCAGAAGTGTCGAGCCTTGTGGGGCGGAAACGGGTTTGCCGTCCATCGTAATCTCCACCATGCGCGCCGGACGCGCTTGTGGAAGTATGGGCAGTGGGCCGCGGGGCACGGGAACCTTCGGGTCGGGCGCGCTTTGTGTGCTCATCGTTCAGGGCCTCCCGACTCCGCCTGAAATTCCGCCCTGAAAACGGGGAACCGGGCGAG
This sequence comes from Terriglobia bacterium, assembly GCA_963803605.1. Lineage (GTDB taxonomy): Bacteria > Acidobacteriota > Terriglobia > Terriglobales > Acidobacteriaceae > JAIQFF01. Next base: position 27,428 of record CAWDNG010000006.1, on the reverse strand, counting down.
CGCCGATTCAATTGCACTCGACGCCGTCTGGCCCAGCCCGCAGATGGAGGCATCACGCATCGCCTGACCGACTTCCTTCAGCAGCACAAGTTCAGTTGCGGGTGACGCCAAAGGCCTCCCGGCAGCCAACCGGTGCAGAATCTCCTCCTGCCGGACGGTGCCCACGCGGCAGGGAACACACTGCCCGCACGATTCGTCGCGAAAGAAGGATGCGATGCGAAGCAGGATTTGTCGCAAATCGACAGTGTCGTCGAACGCGATGACTACCGCCGAGCCCAGCGCGGCGCCGGCGGCCCGCGTGCCCTCAAAGGTCATCTGCGTGTCGAGGTCGTTCGGGCCCAGGAATGAGCCAGCGGCTCCGCCGATCAGTACAGCTTGCAACACTCCGCTGCCAGCGATGCCTCCGGCCAAATCGAGCAGCTGTCGCAAAGTGGCGCCGAACGGCACTTCATACACGCCGGGTTTCGCCACATGGCCCGAGAGGCAGAAGAGTTTGGTTCCCGTAGAACGTTCAGTGCCAATCGCGGCAAAGGTCTTTCCACCCTGCAGGATGATTGGCAGCACATTCAGTAACGTCTCCACATTCTGGATGACCGTGGGCTTGCCGAATAACCCGACCTGGGTGGGGAACGGAGGCTTGTTCCGGGGTTCTCCACGCTTGCCTTCGATGGAGTTCAGGAGAGCCGTCTCCTCGCCGCAGATGTAGGCGCCGGCCCCGACCCGCAGCTCAATGTCAAAGCTCACTCCAGCGCCCAAAATATTTCTGCCGAGGAGAGACTGTTCTCGACAGTCGCCGATGGCATGTTCAAGGCGGCGCCGGGCCAGCGGACATTCGCCGCGAATGTAGAGGTACCCCTGCTTGCATCCGGTAGCGAAGCCGGCGATGATCATGGACTCGATCAGGGCATACGGATCGCCCTCCATCAGCACGCGGTCCTTGAAGGTGCCCGGCTCGGACTCATCCGCGTTGCAGACCAGATATCGCGGCAGGGTGGTGCTGAGAATGGATTGCCACTTCTGGCCGCAGGGGAAAGCGGCTCCGCCCCGCCCCACGAGCTTCGATTCGATCATCTCGCGAACTACCAACGCCGGACCCATCTCGATGGCCCGCCGCAGAGCCAGAAAACCATCCGCGGCACGATATTGGTCCAGGCTTTCCGGATTGATTTGTCCCACCCGGCGTAGCAAGGTCAACCCGGGCTGACCCATCTGAGGAACGGAGGCACTCAACCCAGGCTGCGAAATCTGCGTGCCCTGCAATGCGGTCGCAATGTCTTGAATTTTCGCCGGCGCCAACGCCTGCTCGCTGTGCCGTTCTCCAGCGACAATCACAATGGCTGCAGGCGCTCGCTCACACATTCCAAGGCAGGAGCTGCGACGCCACGCAGGCTTCCCGTCTGGATTCGATCCCTCGGGCCCATGCGCCTTCTCCAACTCGGAGCAGAGTTGGTCCGCGCCCTTTACCTTGCAGGCCATGTCATCGCATACGTGAGCCACGGCCATGGGCTGAGGACGAGTGGAAAGCAGCGCGTAGAAATCAGCGATACCGAAGGCTTCTGCCGGCGGCATTCCCAGTATCCAGCTGGCGTAGTTCAACGCTCCCGGACTGATCCAGCCGACGCGCTCCTGGATAGCGTGGAGAACCGGCAGCAGGTAAGTACGCTTCGAACCGTCGGCAGCAACAGCCACGCCGTCAACTGCTGCAGTCTCTTCCGGCGTGGCTTTGGCTCCAGTGAAATGCAGGTCCATGATTCAGATTGAACGACGCTGAATTCCTAAACGGTGGCCGGCTCGGTTTTTCCAGGTTTCTCAACACGCACAGCCGTTGCCTTGAACTCCGAGGTGCCCGACTTCGGGTCCACGGCATCGATAGTCAAATCGTTAGTCGCCACCTGATCGGGGAAATGCAAAGTCATAAACGCAAGGCCGGGGCGCAGTCCTGGATCAAATCGTACCGGGGCTTCAACCGCCCCGCGCCGCGACACCACCCGAGCCATCTCCCCTTCTTCGAAGCCGTACTTCCTGCCGTCTTCCGGCGAGAGATCAAGCGTCTCTGCGCGGCGCAGAGGCGAGGCGTAACGCGAACTCTGCACCCCGGTGTTGTATGAATCAAGGCGTCGTCCGGTGGTCAGTCGCATGGGAAACTCAATGTCCAGCGCTTCCACGGGCGGTTCCTGTTCTACACAGTGAAATGGCGCCAGAGGACCGATCACCGGCCGCGCCCACAAGCGTGCGTGGAGGTATTGCTCGCCGGGATGATTCTCGTCGTAACACGGCCATTGCAGCCCATGCATGGCCTCCAGGCGCGCATAGCTCATTCCCGTATGGACCGGACTCAAGCGGCGCAGCTCATTCCAGATTTCTTCGGAATTGGGGTGGCCCAGATCGCGGCCCATAAGGCCCGCCAGATCGCAAAGAATTTCGATGTCGTCCCGCACTCCGGCGGGAGGCGCCAAAGCCCGGCGCACGCGCTGCACGCGCCGTTCGCTGTTAGTGACGGTGCCTTCGGATTCGCACCACCCGGCCGCCGCCGGGAAAATCACCTCCGCCATCTCCGCCGTCTTCGTCATCAACATGTCCTGTACTACCAGAATGTCGAGGCCCTGCAGCAGCTTCATGGTGCGGTGCCCATCGGCTTCGGAGTTGGCCGGGTTCTCGCCGATCACGTACAACGCCTTCAGTTCACCCCGTTCCATGGCATCGAACATTCCACTCAGATGCCAGCCCCGTTTGGGCGGGATGGTCACTCCCCAGGCCTTCTCGAATTTGACGCGTAGCTCATCGTTTTCCACGTGCTGGAAACCCGGCAAGCGGTCGGGCAGAGCCCCCATGTCGCCGCCGCCCTGAACATTGTTCTGGCCGCGCAGCGGGTTCAGTCCGGATCCGTAGCGTCCTACATGGCCGATCAGCAGTCCGAGGTTGATCAGCGCGAGCACGTTATCCACGGCGTTGTGGTGCTCGGTGATGCCCAGGGTCCAGCAAATCTGGGCGCGCTCGGCGCCAGCGTAGGAGTGCGCCAGTTCCCGAATCAAATCTGCCGGAACCCCGCAGGTGCTCTCGGCATAATCCAGCGTGAACTTTTGCACGTGCTTACGGAATTCCTCAAAACCGCTGGTGGCATGCTCGATAAAGTCCCGATTTTCCAGGCCCGCGGCGAGAATTTCCCGCGCCACCGCGTTGGCCAGGGCGATGTCCGTTCCTACCTGCAGACCGAGCCACTTCTCCGTCCATTGTGCGGAACTGGTACGCCGCGGATCCACCACGAAAAGCTTAGCCCCGTTGTGCACACCTTTGATGAGGTGATGAAAGAAGATGGGATGCGTCTCCCGCGCGTTCGATCCCCAGAGGACGATGAGGTCCGTCTCTTCCATTTCGCGATACGAACTGGTGCCGCCGCCCATCCCGAGTACCGTCGCCAGACCGACGACGCTGGGGGCGTGTCAAGTCCGGTTGCAGCTGTCGATATTGTTACTGCCGACCACCACTCGCGCGAACTTCTGCGCCAGAAAATTCATCTCATTGGTCGCCTTCGAGCAACTGAACAGCCCAAAGCTTTGCGGACCATTTTTCTGCACGGCGCTGCGGAAGCCTTGAGCGGCGCGCTCCAGCGCTTCGTCCCAGGTGGCGGGACGGAGCCGGCCGTTTTCCCGGACCAGCGGTGTGGTGAGCCGTGAATCTTGTGTCGCCATGGCCCGATTCTAGCAGGACAAGCGCCCCCACTCATGCGCGCGAACACCCTGTATCATGATCGCGCATGTTTTCGCGCCGCACCGATTGGAGGCTCACTCCTAACCGTTTCACCGAGGCCCAGCGAGAAGTTTCAGCTGCTGGCAGGGAAGTGCTCGACCTGAGCGTTTCCAACCCGCTCCGCGCCGGTCTGCACTACGACCCGGAAGCTATTCTCAACTCCCTGAGAAATCCCAGGGCGATGGATTACGATCCTCAGCCTAAGGGCTTGTGCAGCGCACGCGAAGCCGTAGCGCTCTATTACCGCGAACAGCACGGCGAGTTTCTCGATCCCGAGTCGCTGCTGCTTACCACCAGCACCAGCGAAGGCTACTCTTACGTTTTTCGGCTGCTGTGCAATCCCCACGATGAAGTCCTGGTACCCAAGCCCAGCTATCCGCTGTTCGAGTTCCTGGCCGACCTGCAGGATGTGAAGTTGGTGCCCTACCCGCTGCTTTACGATCACGGCTGGCAAATAGATTTACCGTCGTTGGCGCGGGCGGTGACCTCTCGCACGCGCGCGGTGGTTGTGGTGCATCCCAATAATCCCACCGGTTCGTACGTAAGCGCCGGCGAACGGAGGCAGTTGAATGCGCTCTGCCGGGAACACGGACTGGCCCTGATTGTGGACGAAGTATTTCTGGACTATCCGCACGACGGCGCCCCGAGACCGAGCTTTGTGCTCAACCCGGACGTGCTGACCTTCACCCTTAGCGGTCTCTCGAAGATCTCGGGCCTGCCGCAGATGAAACTGGCGTGGGTAGCGGCCAGTGGTCCGTCCGCCGCATTCACAGCGGCCATGGATCGCCTGGAAGTGATTGCCGACACCTATCTTTCCATGAATGCTCCCATCCAGCTGGCCGCAACGGCTTTGCTGGAGCAGCGCAAGAACATCCAGCCGCAGCTCCTCGACCGCTTGCGCATTAATCTTTCCGAGCTCGACCGTCAGCTGCAAAAACAGAAGTCAATCCAACGTTTGCAGGCTGATGGAGGATGGTATGCCGTGCTGCGTGTACCGGTGACCCGAACCGATGAAGATCTGGCGATTGCACTGCTCCGTCAAGCCTCCGTGCTGGTCCATCCCGGACACTTCTACGACTTTCCCCGCGACGGGTATCTGATAGTCAGCTTGCTCACCCCACTCACCGAATTTCACGAAGGCACGCGGCGCATACTTGACATTCTGAGCCGGGAATCGTGAATCTCGTCGCAGTAACTGAGAACTGAGAACAGAGATCTGAGATCTGGTTCAGAAAACTGCCACCGGACCTCGGAGTTGCCGCCGGTTTGCCGAGTTGTTCGAAGCAATGTGACAATAGCTACATGCACAAGACTTTCAGGTCGGCGGTAAACCTTTTGGCGGCCGGGATCGTGCTGCTGGGGAATCATTGTTCCCTGGGCCAGCAGACACCAGCCGCAAAACCCCATGCGACGCCTGCGACCGGGACCCGGCGAGCGCCCATGGCAAAAACTCAACCTGCTCCCGCGCTCACCACTCAAAAAGACAAATTCAGCTACGCTCTTGGAATGAATCTGGGAACGAGCTTGCACAAGCAATCCGTACCGGTTGATCCCAACATCCTCGTGCGCGGCTTGAGAGATGCTCTGGCTGGCGGCAAGACAGCCATGACCGAAGATCAGGCGCGGGCGGCGCTCATGGAAGTGCAGAATGAAGTGCGCAAGAATCAACAAGAGCAAATGCAGGCTGCCGGTGAGGTAAACAAGAAAGCAGGCGATGCGTTTCTGGCTGCCAACAAGGCTAAAGACGGTGTCGTCGCCCTGCCCAGCGGGTTGCAGTACAGGATTCTGACCCAAGGCACTGGACCGAAGCCGACGGCCACCGATTCAGTTGTCTGCAATTACCGCGGCACGCTCCTTGATGGCACAGAATTTGACAGTTCCTACAAACGCGGCGAACCGGCGACCTTTCCGGTAAGCGGCGTCATCAAGGGCTGGAGCGAGGCCCTGCAACTGATGCCGGTGGGATCAAAGTGGCAACTCTTCGTGCCCTCTGACCTGGCCTACGGCGAACGCTCGCCCGGCCCCGAAATTGCTCCCGACTCCACTCTGATTTTTGAAGTGGAGCTGCTCTCCATCCAGAACAAGAGCGACCAGATGAGTCCAAACCAACCGTAGGGGGATCCAGGGCGGACGGCTCTCTAGGTCTTTACAAGAAATGGATTGCTTTCGCGTTCTTCCCCAATTGTGGTCAAGGGGCCATGGCCGGGAATGACCACGGTCTCATCGGGCAGGGCCAGCACTTTGTCGTGCAGAGAACGGATGATTTTCGGCATTGACCCTCCCGGCAGATCGGTCCGGCCAATGCTGCCGGCGAACAACGTGTCGCCGGCAATCAACTTCTTCTCTGACGGAAAGTAGAGGCACACGCTGCCCTCGGTGTGTCCGGGGGTATGAATCACGTTCGCTGTGAGCGGGCCTACCTTCACGGTATCGGCTTGTCCGATGCTTCGATCGATTTCAACCTTGCCCGGGTTCTCCACTCCGATCCACGCCGCTTGCACATCCAGCATCTTTAGCAGGGCATAATCGTTCTGGTTGAGCAGTATCGGCGCGCCGGTGGCCGCCCGTAGCTTCATCGCTCCGCCCACATGATCGATGTGGGCATGAGTAATGACGATCTGCTTCACCTGTAGATTGTGCTTCTGGACCAGGGCAAGAACATCTGCGATGTCGTCACCGGGATCGATCACTATGGCATCGCGGGTAATCTCGTCCCCGATCACAGAGCAGTTACACTGCAGCGGTCCGACGGGAAGGATTTCGTGAATCATGGGACAGTCAGTCGTCGGTCGCCGGTGGTCAGCTTACAACAGAGGTCGTTCGGCCAAAGACCAAGGACCTTCGGCCAAAGACCAAGGACCAACGACCAGAGACTATTTCTGCGCCGGTGGCGCCGGAACCGGTGCCGGTGTAGCCGGCTGTGTCTTGGTCTGCGACGGCGTGATCCCCTGCAGGACGGAGTTCGTACCGCTGCCTCCGCGCGACGCCATAATCGACAGCGTGATCGAAGTGATCATAAAGATGACGGTTGACCAGGTAGTCGCCTTGGACAGGGCCGTGGCAGCGCCGCGTGGCCCAAAGGCCGTCTGGCTCCCCATCCCGCCGAACGCAGCCGCAATATCCCCGCTCTTGCCGCTTTGCAGCAGCACTACGATGATCAGAAAAAAACAGACAACAATATGAATCGTGGTAATCAGATAAATCATGCGGTTCCCAACCATCCCCTATCGGAGTAAGTAATTCGCATCGGCAAAATATCGCGCGGGCAAAAACTATGGTGCGGAAGGGGGGATTTGAACTACTCCATCACGTTGATAACACATAACTTATTCATTTTGCATCCGGCCTAAAAGCCCAAATGCCCCACAATCCCGACTCCATTGTACGTTTATTGTACGGCAAACCTCACTGCAGAAGAGAAGACCGCACCAAAATGTTTTCTTTTCCAAACAACAGTTTGACATCCGCCCCTCCCATCGGTCAAGGCCACCGACTCCGGGAATCAGCATGAAAACTGTTAGCAAATCGCGATTACAGTGCGCCGGGCTAAACCGGCATGAAGGTGTGTCCAGCGAAGGCTGGTGCATTCAGCGGGAAGCAGACCCGCCAGGGTAAGAGTCAGGACCCTGTAGCTAGGATAGTCAGGAGGAAGGAAACCGAATCCTGAAAACCTATCGACGAAGCCATCGAAAGGATGGTGAGCGAGTCATCGGGCCGCAACGAGTAAATGCATAAGTAGCCTCGAAACGGAAACCCCAGAGGCCGAGCCTTTCTTCATGGGGCGAAGGCAACATGGCTCGCCGCAAACTGACCGAAGCGACGAGGCACTCTGGCGGGGTTGCAGCAGCAGCACGATGGCAAGGATGGGCTAAGCAACTGGAGAAGTCCTCCTCGCCCCGTCGCGAAATCGGCGGAGAAGGAAACCGTATAACCGGTGACACCGGGAAGTCGGTGGAAAGGCGAGAGGGTGGCGGAGGGGTCCGCAGTAGCGACGAAGTCCGGTAATGCGGATGGAGCGAAGGGACCTTGCTGTTTGTGGCGACTCTGACGACATGGAAGGCAGGGGTGAAATGATAAAAGCACCCATCAATCTGCAGGACCTGAGAAGGAGTCTATACGTCAAGGCGAAGGCTGAACCTGCCTGGCGTTTCTGGGGGCTGTACATCCATGTTTGCAAAATGGAAACACTCCACGAAGCCTACCGAATGGCGAAAAGCAACAACGGGGCACCGGGCATTGACGGGGTCACGTTCGAGGCCATCGAAGAAAGCGGAGAGGAAAGTTTCTTGAGGCAGATCAGGGATGAACTAGTCACACACACGTATCGGCCCATGCGAGCCCGGAGAAAGGAAATTCCGAAGGACGGGGGGAAAGTCCGCGTCCTGTCGATACCTGCTAGCTTAGCCATCTTTCGGAAACGAGTGCGGGCGCTCTGGTGGCACAGTCTTCGTCGACGGAGCCAGCAGCGTCACCTCTCGTGGACCCGGATGATGGCGCTGGGCGAACGCTGGTTACCCCAACCGTGTGTGCTCCATCCCTATCCCGCAGTGCGCTTCGCCGCCCGTCATCCGAGATAAGAACCGGATGCGCTAACAAGCGCCCGTCCGGGACCGTCCGGGGGGTATCACGCGAGTGATATCCCTACCGGGATCCAGTAATCCGGCAACCTGTCCTTGTGCGGGGAACCTTTGCCCTTCGACACGACGACTGTCAAAGTTAGGCCAAGGACCTGCCACAGTAATGCCTTTCGCGTTGCGGAATGTCTGCTGCCACTGTTTTGGCACACGCGACCGTCTCCCGCATCTCCGTCGTAGGGATTCCGACCTGCCCCTGAGCACTCGTGAGTACTGGGAGTACTTTTGGAGTACCCGGCGGAGTACTGGAACGAGTACAGTACTCAAAAGATTCCGTTTGGGCGCGAGCCACACTTCGTCGTGGCACCTCAAGAATTCCACGTGGTTGAAGGCCAGAAACTCCATGGAATAGTTTTGACTCAGCTCACGTTTGTCATAGCTTTACCTTGATCAGCGCTCCTGCGCGTGATTCTGGGCACCTGGTGCGCGATCTAGGAAGGGGGGCTTAGCCCGAGTACACCAAATCCACGACCGTACAGTCGTCGCTGAGCGGAGTGCCGCCGCGGAAGTCGGCGACGGCGGAGAAGATGTCTTCCATGGTCAAACTCTTGGCAGCCACGGTTTCCAGGCGCGAGTCCCCGAAGAAATCGCCACACGCGTTTTCAGCGTCGGTAACGCCGTGAGTCACCAGAATCAAGCGATCCCCGGCGTGCAGACTGACGTGGTCGCTCGCGTAAGTGGCATCGGCGAGCAGACCGACGGGCACGTTGCCATGGGGCGGACGGATCACCTCATGATTGCAAACCAACAGCGGCGGCACGTGGCCGCAGTTCACGTATTCCATTTCCCCATCACGCTGAAGCCGCGCAATGATCAAGGTCGCGTATTCCTCGCTGATGTGTTTGTGGGTGAAGAATCGGTTGGCCGCAGCCACAATCTCCTTCAAGGGCATTCCGGCGAGAAGCTGGGAATAGATCATGCCCTGAAGGGTGGAAGCCAGTAGCGCGGCGGAAACTCCCTTGCCGCTGACATCGGCCAGCACCACGGCCAAACCCTCGTCGGTATTGACCGCATCGAAAAAGTCGCCTCCGATTTCCTTACAGGAAAGACTTTTGCCCTTTAGACGCGCAAACGGAACTTCCGGGATGGTGACCTCCATGAGCCCCTGCTGAATCGACGCCGCCACGGAAAGTTCCTGCCGGTATCGGCGGGAGGCCGCCTCGGTTTGCACCAGGCGCGCGTTCTCAATCAGAGAAGCAGCCTCGGTCGCGAAGGCGCGGAGAATATCGTTGCTCACGCTGGAGATGTCGCGCGAGGCGAAACGTGAGTCCACGTAAAGCGCTCCAATCACCTCGGCGGAGATGTCTGCGGGCATTACCGCCTGAGTATCACGAGTGGTTTGTACCTGCGGCTTGCGCAGAGGGATACAAATCACGGTGCGGAGATCGTAGGCCACAATGCTCTGCCGGCCCGCCAGGTTGAGGGACTGGCTGGTGTCTGTAATCACGAACTCGGAGTTGGACTTAATCGCCTCATCGAGGATGGAGTGCGAAATCGTCTTATCGTCCAGCAGCGGCTCGCCTTTGGAATCACGCCCCGCGCTCAGGCTCAGGCTTCCATCCTCGGCCTTCATGAAAACGTAGCCGCGCTCGGCGCGCGTGAGCTTCAAGGTGGCGTCCAGCAGAGTGATTAGGATTTCGTCGAGTACGCCCGCCGTATTCAGCTTGCGGGCCGCCTCCAGAAAAAGCGTGAGCTTTTCCAGATCGGTGCTGTCCGTGGAGAGCTGAATCCCAGAGATCTGGCTCAAAAACTCCCGCGCAGTATTGGAGCTTGCATGATGGGGATGGAAGACGACGTAAGAAACGTCACGGACGCCGAACTCAACCCGATCGTTGCGCTCCAGACTCTTGCGCTGCACCCTTTCGCCGTTGACGAAGGTTCCATGCTTGCTGCCCTGGTCCACCACGCAGAACTGTCCGTCCTCCGAGGTGATCAAAGCGTGCTCGCGGGAGACCCGAGGATCGGCGATTACGAGGTCCTTGTCGACCTTGCGACCCACCGTGAACGGAGTGTGGTCGAGGTTGATGGTGCGCTGGTCGTTCCCCTGCACGAACACTAGGATGGGGAATGCCCCCGAGCCGGGTGACGAGGCTGAACCAGTGATGGATTGAAAATCCATGGGCGCCCTTATCCGCTCCTTTGTTCGAACAGCGGGAGCAGCATAGACGGAGCTACATCAGTGTATGCAAAAACGAGAAGGCTTCCGTGCCTCGCTGATCTGCTATCACGCTCGACTTGTTAAGGTGAAGAATGTGTCAGTCGGCGTCAGCGAACGACAAGCGCTTTCGAACCTAATACGTCTCTCTAGGTCACGCGATCCGATCATGAAGTATGATTCGCTCTCAACACTCATGTTGCCAGTCGATGTCAGCGCCGGCCTTGCAGGCTTAGAGGACTGCGGCGCTGTCCCGCTCTTTCCCATCATCAGTGGTTGGGAGTGGTGGGAAACCGTCTTAAACGTCTGCTTAGTTGTGTAGGAATGTCTAAACTCTTGGAATGGCTCTTACTGTTCTTAGCCACGATAGCCTCCAGTGACGCAGAAGACCGTCGCCTCGCTAAGGATGGCGGAGAGGTGCGTATATAACTAGTCACTACTGTCCGGCTAAATGTCGAAGAGAATCAGTTGGTTAACGTTTTCGGTGAATTCTGCGTCTGCGTCGGGAGCCTGGAGAGCGCATAAAATGGGCGTTTTCTCGAAAAGCGTGACGCTCAGAATTTGTAGCGTTTGGTAAAGGCTGGCCGCCAGGCCCAGCCGCTTCCGAACGATGGCAACCAGCACATAAATTGACACCGCGATCCAGATCTGGGTCTTCACCGCATTCTCACTTGTCCCGTAGAAGGCTTTAATGCGTAGATGCTGCTTGATCCACTTAAAAAACAATTCGACTTGCCAGCGGCACTTGTAGATTTGCGCGATGGTGAATGCGGGAAGCACAAAATTGTTAGTCAGGAATTTCAGCCGTTTGTGGGTCTCCTGATCGAGATAATTGACGCGTCGCAGTGCATCCGGATAGGCCGACGCTGATTCGAACGATGTCAGAATGACAGTCTGATCTGAGCGCACGCCCGTCGTCTTGTCCACAGGATGCGAGTAGCGTCTCTGGATCTCTGGATCAGCACATTCGACTTGGTACGGACGACGAAGAAAGCGGAGCTGAGTGTAAAAACAAAGAGCCTCTGGAAATCAATGTAGCCCCGGTCCATGTAGAAGGCGCCCGCCTCTGGCATGATCTCGTCCAGGATGTTCACATCGTGCACATCACCACTGGTGACGCGGATGAACGTGGGAATGTTGCCGTGCAGGTCGAGCAGAGTATGCATCTTGACGGCGGCCTTGCGCTGACGAAACTTCGCCCACGGGAATAGCGACAGACACAGATCGATGGTCGTCGAATCCAGAGCGTACAAACTTTGATCGAGATCGACACCAATTTGGTCGTGCGCGTACAGTGGCCGAGCGATACCAATCAATACCTGCGCGAAATCCGCAAAGATCCTCCAATCATGCGACTCGTTCGCGTCGGCCAGCGTCGAACGCGCCACCTTGCCGCGGAATCCCAGATGGTACAACTTGTCTTGCACCGAATGCAGGCACGCCTCGATGTCGCGCAAACTCTCCCGATAGGTTAGTTGTGCGAAAGCCATCGACAGATACTGATCCCAGCAGGAAAACCCGCGCAGTCGGCTGTCGCCATGATAGCGCTCAACGCAACGGCGAAACTCTCGATCGGGAAGGAAACTGATTAACTGCGAGAAGACGGCGCGCCCTTGATTCATGAGCCATTGTGCGCCGTCCAGGCTACCCAAACTCGTCTCGCCAGCTGTTCAAATCGCGGCAAGCTAGATACTGCCTCAACTCGTTACCGCTCCATCACTTGCCGGCTTCACATAGCCCGTTAGCCGGACAGCAGTGATAACTAGTATACGCTTATTACACGGCAGGCCGGCAGGCCTATCCGGCGCAGCTGGTCGGCATAGCGGGGCCCGAGCCCTTCAGGGTCTTCTTTACCGCGCAGCGGACGCTTTCGCCGCGCCTGATCCTGGGCCCGTGTTCCACAAACATGTGATTTCAACACACGTCCGTTTCCCCAGACACGTCGTCCGGTTTCAATTGCTTACAGCCGCACTTTCAGTAACAGTTCCGACACACCATCTCACCGTGAGTCCGCATTCTCCCTGTTCAAGCGCCGGCTCACAGGTGCCTTCCACAAGGTTTCGTTAAAGCATTTGCAGTGCTATCTAGGCGAGTTCGGCTACCCTTCGATTCCTGAAACCGTCCATGCCGGTTTTTCGAGAACGTGGAGTGATGCGGGATCTCCTGATCGAACCCCAGACCGGTGAACCAGCGCCACGCCAGGTGCATGCGCAGTTCCTCTACCAGCTTTCGCTCGCTGGTGATGCCATACAAGTAGCCGATCAACAGGATGCGCAGCAGAAGTTCGGGATCAATGGAAGGACGGCCGGTCTCGCTGTAACTCTGCTTCAACCTCTCGCGCACGAAGGCAAAGCTGATGTGCCTTTCGATGAGTCGCAGCAGGTGGGTTTCCGGAACTTGATCTTCCAGCCGGAAGTAGTAGAACAACGCTTCTGAGCGGTCGTGTTGTCCCCTCATGATCAGCAGGCCTCCGACGATCAGAATCAAACAGAGCATGAGCAGATGCTTTCTTCTAGCATGCTTCTGCTGAATCTCATCCCGCTAATCGACGTGACTTTTTCAACACCCACCCCTGTTTACAACAACAATTAACTCCGCGTGGGTCATCCCGAACGTGCTCTTGCAAATGCTTCGATAAGAGCATTGACATCCCTTGCGTCGTTGTAAGGGGCGAGCGAGATCCGAATGCGTCCGCCACGCGTACCGCACACAATATTGTGACTACGTAGTCTCTCCACAATTGCTTGTACGTTTTCGCGAGGGCGGCCCAGTGAAATGATGTGCGGAGACCCAGCAGGATCGCCAACACTACGAAACGGTTGCCAGCCATACTTGCTGGCTCCGCTAACCAACATTGCTGCCAAACTCCGTGCATGTGCCTCAATTCGAGCTTCACCCAAGGACAACAACTGCTCAACTGCTACCACAAGACCGGCCATAGAGACATACGACATGGTCGATTGCGTGTAGCGTCGCGCATCAGTAGCCAGCGACACAGAGGTCGCATCAAAACCAAAGGGGTCCGACGCGCCCATCCAACCCGGTAAAGGGGGGATTTGCTCAAGCAAGCGTGGCGACATGACTGCCAGAGCAACGCCTCCATGTCCACCCAGCCATTTGTAGCCGCTGGCAACGACGGCATCCGCATCCCACGCCGCTGCGTCCACCCGCAGTGCACCTGCCGCTTGCGTAGCGTCCACGATCAAACGTGCACCAACCTGGACAGTGCTTTGGCGCAGGCGAGAAATATCCACTACCGTACCCGTAGCGTATTGCACACTGCTCACCGCAACCACAGAAGTACTCGCATCAATTGCCTCAATGAGGGTATCGGTCAAATCGCACGTAGGCTGGTCATCAACAAAGCGCACCGTATGCTCTTTTAGAGCAGCCAAACGAAGCCACGGCCGAGTTATCGCAGGAAAGTCTGATGAAACGGCCAGAATTGTGCTCTTGAGCCTGGGCTGAAGCAACATCGGAAGTTGCCCCAATATCTCACTTGCGCTCGCGACAATTGCGACTTGCGTGGAATCGCAATGAAGCAATCGCGATGCGCGTTCGCGGAGCGTCTCGCAGTACGCCACCTCATCCCTATCGGACATGTAGAGGTTGCCATGCCTAGCAACATTGTCTATGAAAGTGTGCATTGCGGTTACTGCTGGTTGACCGATCAATCCCAGGGATGCCTGATTCAAGTACACACTTTGACGGAGGCTTGGATAATCCAATCGATCAAAAGGGGCGAAGATCATTACCGATGACGACCTGCTTGTGAGCGAGTAGATCCTAAACTGTCCTGCTTCAGTTGGAAATGGAGGAATGTGGCCAAGGAGTTTCTGGCGCGCGTGGTCGAGCAAGCGCGGGGAAAGGGGCTGACCTCGGTGTGGTCGGTAGACTTTATGACCGACGCGCTCACCTCGGGACGGAGGTTTCGCATGTTGAACATCGTGGATGAGTACACGTAAGCCTTAAACCTAAACCAAGAAACCTTAAAACGAAGAAGAAAAACTTAGAACAAGAAAAAAAGCTTAAAACCCAAGACCTCTAAATCCCTCTCCGTGATGCCGGAAACCTGCTTTCAGTATTTCTGCACAACCGCTTGCTCTGTGCCGACACCCGCTTCGCTGTCCCGGCCAAGAACTGTGCCGGAAAGAAAAGGTTTCCGCACAATACTCGGTTGCCGGATTACTGGTGCAATCGCGATATTACGCCAACAAGCCTGCAATTCAGTTCAATTTGGGTCGACATTGCAGGCAGCCTTCAGCCTCGGGACTTTCGCGCCAGATAAACTGTGCGGCAACCAGGACCGATCAACGGATTGTCCTTAAAAAAGGGAGCGGCATCCCAAGCACGCAGCTGGTCAAAGCCTGTCTCTTGGAAGATGCGATGGATTTCGTCAGAATCCCAGCAGACCTCTTCGACGCGCTCGTGACGTCGTCGCCAGCAGCTTCCGTCCCGGATGAACCATTCGATATCGCTCCAAGCCCTGTCGGCCTGGCGGTTATGTCCGTTGCGCATCACGACCACCACGCTCGGCTTCTCGACCCAAACGGTACCCGACCAGTATCGCTCAAATCCAAGCGAGTTATTGACGTCGAAGAAGAAGTGGCCGCCGGGCCGCAGTGCTCGTTCCACGGCCTTTGCGACCATCCGCAGGTCTGCTCTACGCGGAACATGATTGAGTGCATCGTTTTCGCACGTAACCAGATCGACTGATTCCGGAAGCCGAAAACTCCTCATGTCGGCCCGCAGTACGCGTACAGGCAGGCGGGCACGAACAGCCTTCTTACGGGCAAGCCGGCACATCAGCGGGGACAGATCCACAGCGTACATATTGATTCCCTTACGCGCCAGGATCAGAGCAGTCGTTCCCGTGCCGCACGCCAGATCGCAGGCCGTTTCAACGTCGGGCAAGATCATCCGGCCCAGCACGCGCTCACGCGCCGCATCTATCGGGTATCGTAAAGACGAAAACAGCTCGTCATAATATTGCGCAAGCCATCGGTAGGGTCTAGTCATTGAACCGGAGCCATCTTAACTGATGACATAACGAGGTCGGCCCTCGCGACGACCCGAGTAGACTTTACGGTTCCAACCAAAAAGGCTCGGGACGAAGGAGGCCGAGATGAAGATTCTAGGATGCGATCTACATGCAAAGCAACAGACCATTACCATGGTGGACACGGAAACGGGCGAGTTCACCGAGAAGACGCTAAGCCATGAAGGCAATGAGGTGCGAGAGTTTTACGCTGCCTTGGAAGGTCGGGTGGTGGTGGACATCGAAGCCACCGGAGCCATGCAGTGGTTTTTGGAACTACTGGAAGAGTTGGGGATAGTGTGCCGGGTGGTCATCCGGCGAAGATTCGGGCAGCCGAGACCCGAAAACAGAAGCATGATCGGCGGGATGCCCGGCTGATGCTGGACCTGCTGATGAGGGAGGATGGCTTTCCCGAGATCTGGATGCCCTCGAGCGAGCAGCGCGACTTACGAACCTTCTGCGAGACCGTCATCAGTAGGTGAAGATCCGAACGCGAGTACAGAACACATTGCAGGCCATGGTGCACAATCACGCACTGCGAAGAGGGCGGGGTCTGTGGACTGCAAGTGGGCAGAAGGCACTGCAAGCCTTAGCAGGTGTGCGCGAGTTGCATGGATGTGCGTGGGCGCTCAGCGTTCGAGGTTCATCTTGCGGAGGAGTACAGCGAAGCGCGGGTCGGAGCGGAGTGGATCGAAGAACTCGTAACTCTTGATCGGCGTCATCATCGGGTCGCGTTGGTCGATCGCACGGTTCATCCAGGCGAAAGCCTCGTCGAGCTCCCCCAACCCCAAGTGGATCCAAGCGAAGCACGACGCAGGAATGTAGGTTTGCTCGGCGGCAGCGTGCAAACGCGCAAGAAGCGCGCGCGCCTCCGCGACATCCCCGCTTTGCGCTACTCCCAGCCCCAACCAACCCAGCCAGACGGGTGCGTCATTCGAGAGTTCGACGCACTTGCGGAGCGCAGGGATCGCTTCGTCGAATTTGCGCTCCGCACACCGGGTCACTCCGATCAAGACGTGAGCTGTAGGGTAATTCGGGTCGACGGCCAGGATCAATCTCGCCTGTTCGATAGCACGGTCATAATCACGCCTCCACCAGTGCATCAGACCTAGCCAGCGGCGTGCTTCCAGATTCAAGGGATCCAAATCGAGCACGGCTTCGAGTTCTGCAACGGCTTCCTCGAGATGGCCTACCGGCATCAGTCCGCTTATCGCATGGCGGAACTTGACCAGAAGCGATGCTGGGTTCAATTTCAACGCCAACGTGAACTCGCGTTGAACGTCGGACCAGTCGTAGTCGCGTATCTTGCAGAATTGTCCGAGCAGGGCGTGGGTTTCGGCCAGAGTGTTATCAATCTCAAGAGCTCGCAACGCGGCCCAAAGGCCCGCTGAAAAAGCTTCTTTCGGCGGCATCAAACCCACGTGACCAGCCCAGAAGTAGTACTCCGCCAGTCCATCGTAAGCCAGCGCGAAGGCGGGATCGCGGGCGAGTGCCTGCTCGAAATATGACTTTGCGCTGCCGACATCTCTGTACATTCGGAAGCGGCCCTGAAGGTAGAGGTTGTAAGCGACGATGTCTTGGGTCGGGTTTCTGGCCTGCTCGGCGGTGTCCGCTGTGCGTGCGGGCAGCGTCGCGGCCAGCGGAGGAATATGAGTTGCGATGGCTTGGGCGATGCAGTCTTGCACCTCGAACACGTCGCGCATCTCGGCGTCGTATTTTCTGGCAAATAACTGCGTCTGATCCTTGACCTGTATCAACTGGACATTGATTGTTATTCGGCCCTCGGTGCGACTGACACCGCCTTCCACAACGTAGTCCAAGGATAGTTCGCGCCCGATCCGTTCCACGTCCTTGCGGCTGCCCTTGTAGTGCATGGCGGTGGTGCGAGCAATCACGCCAAGGTGCTGGTGCGAAAGGGCGGCCACTGCGGTGATGACCCCGTCAGTCATGGCGTCACTAAAGTACTCCTCGCCCGGGTCGCCGCTCAGGTTCACGAATGGAAGCACCATCAGCCTGGCTCTTGCCCCAGTGACTTCTGACGGTGCGGGAGGAGCCAGGTAGATGTCGGCGATGAAGCGATAGCCGTGCTTGGGCAGGGTCTCGATGAAGCGCGGATGTTCGGCAGAATCGTTCAAGGCTTGGCGTAGACGGCCAATAGCGGTGTTCAGGTTGTTGTCAAAATCGACGAAAACGTTGTCACACCACAGGCGGTGCTGCAGTTCCTCGCGAGTTACCAGTTCTCCGGGATGCTCGAGAAGGGCAGCCAGTGTCTCGAATGATTTTTCGCGAAGCGTAATTTTGACGCCGCGCTTAAACAGTGTCCTGGAAGTCAGGTTAACTTCATAGCAGTCGAAGCGGACGGTGTTGGACATGTCCGGCTCCTACGATGACTATCTTAAGGCTACTGCTGCCGCACACCGCTGTCAAACCTCAACTCCTCGCTTATCAAGCGATTACACGGTAAGAAAAAAGTAACGCGGAATCAATCTCGACTCTATTTTCTCAAAGGCCGGAGTGCGGGAAGATTCACATGATCAGGAAGGAGGATAAATCCCATGAATCGCGCAATTGAAATCACTGCTTTAATTCTCTGCTTCTGCGTCGCGGTTCCCGCGCTTCACGCGAAGGACACATGCAGTTTGCAGACCCTTGTGGGCACCTATGCGGTATATGAGAAGGGCGCAAGCTCGTTCCTGAGCCTAACCGCTAATCCATTCCCGTTCTTTCCGGGAATCACCGCGCCTTTTGTCAACGTAGGCGAGCTCACCTTCTCGCCTCAGGGAGTCGGCACGGGCTCTTACTGGATCAAAATCGGAGCCCTGAACGGTGGCTTCGCCCCCATCCCGGATAGTGTCACAGTCACCGAAATGAACCGCGACTGTACCGGCAAGATAAGGTACATCGTCAACTTGAGCGGCATCTCGGCAACCATCGAGGAACGTATTTTCGTCTTTGACGAAGGTCGTGAGATCCGCTCGGTTCCCACGTCGATCCAACAAGGCATCGACACTTTGGCTTGGTTCGGCGTGTGGCAGCGGATCAGCAAGTCGAGCCGCCCGGTTAACTCCTGTGGACCGTGGACGGCCCGCGGCACCTACCTGCTGACAGCAGAAAATATCGTCAACACGGAGCAGGGCAACGTTGCCGACGCGCTGTTTATACGGGAGCAGGTTTCTTGGAACGGCGACTACACCGGCACCTTATACGAGAAGCTCGGGCCATTGTCCGTCGATGGTCTATCCGTAACAGGAAAGTACGACGTCAACCCGGATTGCTCATTCACGAATGTCATGGTTGTCCCGATCCAAGGCATGTCTGTCACCGTCACCATGAAAGGTGTCTTTTACAACCAGGGGCATGACTTCTACGCGCTAGCGATGGACGTAGAAGTGCCGTATTCATTTATCGAAGGCAAACGCATCGGCCTATAGAGAACGGGAGGTGGTCATCAGGCATTGGTTTTCCGTGCGTGTTAAGAACTGAGCGACGGTCCGGGGGATTGTAGTGGGTTTGTACTCGCGAGGTTTGAATCGTCCTCAGAACGGTTTGAGGCGAGGTTCGAACCCACAGATTTGTGACCAGCCAGGCCCCCGGAAACGGTGGCCTTAAACGGAAGGCACCGACCCGGGGGCCGCTGCGTATGCGGATGGTTCGACGATGCTGATCGGAAGCAAGTTACGGTGCCGGAGAAGGCATGCTCGACGGCTAGCATTGGAAGCCCGTAGCGCGTGGCGTCCTCTTAAGTCACAGACTGTTAAGCCTGTTCTCTACGGTTTGCCCTGTGCTCACTGCAGGGCTTACTATGACGCCCATCTTGACGCATGCCCTGTCTGTGGGTCTGCCGAAAGAGTCCGGTCAGCAACGGAGGACCCGGCCGTCAGTCCAAAAAATCCCGCGCGGGATGAAGATCTCGGAAGGCAAACACCTTCCGCTTCAGATAACTGTCGTGAACAGCCTTAGCACAAAGCTTGTGCCGTTTCTTCGCCACATCGAGTTGCCCGAACGGGAACGTTGCTGAAAGTGCGCGCGAGGACGTGAGGGCGTGCTGGTGGGCACGGTTTTCAATTCTTCATCCTTAATTGTTTTGCAGGAAATGGCAGCACAATGATGTTCGTCGCGGTAACAACCAAGCCGGCATTATCTGGCGGTTTCGCGTAGAGTGGCGGTCGCGCTTTCCAAAACACCTGTTAATTCCAAGTCGATCGTAAAGTGAAGCACCGGAAATTCCCTAGCAGCCCGTGGCGGAACTGCTTATGTTTCGTGACCTGTGACAAAGCCTGCGGCAAAGGACAGATGATCCCAGGCGCTGACCAACAGCGACAGTAAGTCGACGTGCCGGCCAAAGGGTCGTCATCAGGCAGAGCACAAAGCGCAAGAGTCGCGAAAGTGCCTGCCCCGCACGATTTCTCAGTTCTCGCGGCGTGCCTGCTCCCAGCAATTTGCGCAGAATCAGACTGAGATTGAATGCTCCCACGTGGATCAACTGTCGTTTCAGAATGTTTTGCCGGCCCCGCAGATGACAGCGTCGCATACCGCCCGTCTCGTAGCAGTGCGCGAAGCTGCGTTCGATCAGTTCCCCGCGCCGGCGCAGCAAGCTCTTGCCGTACTCGCTCCGCACCCGTCGCCGGTTTTGGTACACCGCCTGCTGCTCGGCGCCTTTGCCTTGCCAGTCGCGACGTCCTTTCTGCTTCTTCTCGGGAATGTAGGTGCGTACCTCATAACTTTTCATCCGCTGTACCACCGCGCCACTGTGGTAGCCCTTGTCCGTCACCAGTTCTTCGATCCCTTGCAAGTGAACCTTAGGTTTGTCCTGGGGCCGGAGCTCGGCCTCCCGTCGGATCTGTTCTGCCACCTGCTCACCCGCCTCGCATAACGTTTCATCCAGCGTGCTCGTATCCCCCTGGTCGGCGCCTTGCAGCGTCACCGCCACGATGGCGCCCGTGTCCAGATCCACCGCGTGTTCGGCCTTGTGCGCCAAGTGCGTCCGTCCGTCTTTCATCTTCGCGACCCGTGCGTCCTCGTCTGCCGGACTCTTCCACTCTTTATTCGATGTCCGCTTCTTGCGCTTCCGGTCCAATCGTGCCAGATCCTCGCGGGTCGGGGTCTCGATCCCAGACGCCTTGGCCAATCCCCGCAAGAACTCTTCATACGTTTCCCCGGTGTCCCGGCGTACGATCGATCGCATCGCCGCATTCGCTTCCAACGTCGTCGCGTCGATACCCATCCGCTGCCCCTTCAGCAGTCCCCGTTCTGCCAACAGTGCCAGAACCCACGCGAACACCTCGCGATGCGTGTCGATGTTGATCAAGCGCCGGGTCCGCGAGATCGTCGAGTGGTCCGGGGTTGGCTCGTCCAGTCCAATCAGCAGAAACCGCCGTAGCGCGAGCGAATCCGCCACCCGCCACGCAATCCCACGCTCACTATCGATACCCTCGAAATACCCCACCAGCAGCGACCGAAAGTAAATCCCAGGCCGCAGCGACGGTCGTCCCAGTCGCGCATGATAGAAGCGCGCACATAATCCCTCCACAAACTCGTCGAACCTGGCACCTTCCAATAACTCGTTCAACCGCTTATAGAAAGGATGGCCCGGCGCCACCGCCAACTCCGTGTGCGCGATCCAGATATCTTCTTGTTTCTCCCCGCCACTCCGCTTGTTCATCGCCATGCGCGCATTCTACGAACTCTTCCTGTGGATCACGCCATCTTTTGTTCAGGTATCCAGACTTGCACCACGGGCTGCTAGCCAGAACTGAGTACTCCAATGCGTAGCGTCCACGATCTCTGATGACCGGAACACGCGGTGTCACGTCGAGGGCGTTGTTCAGGTACACATGCAACGGGCGCTGTTGATCGACAACGAGAAGATCAAAAGCTCCATGGCTGCACGGCCAAATGACCTGAATAAAGCCTGGTTGGCCGGTTGTTTTGAGGTGGCTCCTGTTGGGACACTGATACTTGGCCTCACCGAATGGTTGAATGAATTCCAATCTCGCGACAGTATCAAAGGCTGCGAGGTCTCGGCGCTTGTTCTCAATGTCGATGTAAAGGAAACGTCCCGTGAGTTCGCCATAGCGAATAACGCTGTCGGACCAACGTGGTCGCGCTGCGATAAAATGCCGAGAATAGTCAGGCCTCCAGGCCCGCTCGCGAATTGCCTTAGATATGCCCTCCACAAGCTGATCGACCGTGTCAAACGGGGTTGGGTTAGCGGCGAGGTACCGCATCAGGCCCTCCAGCTTCATGCCCCTTTCTTGGAAGAATAGGACATGTTCGAAACCCGACACATAGGCGATTGCGAGCTCCTGGTGGGTGAAGAGGGAACCTCTAGCCTCCTGATCCAATCCTAGAACCTCACGGCGAAAATCAACGAACAAGTAGTAGTCTGACCGTTGGAGTTCGGCAATGATCCCAGAGTTGACGTCCTGGATGCTCTGGGCTTGGATGGCTACATAGACGTCAAATTCCTGCGAAGTGAGGGCTTGCTTGACACGGGCGGCGGCAGAGCGCTCACGGTCAGTGGCCTGTCCACAGCTTAGGAAGATCTTTGCACTCACTGGACCCTCTCACGCCTTACCGATCTGCCGCTCAGCCAGTCGATTCGATCTTGACTTCTCGGCCACTCGTTAGCGTGTCGAAAATGTTCTCATACTTGGTCCGCGTAAGTCATTGATTGTGATTGAGTCGACGGTTAACTATTTACGCGTGCAGAAAGCACATTATTTCCGCACGAGGGCAGGTCAGTGGGCCCGGACCGCTTGGCCTCGCTGGGGAAGGTTGCGAAGAGACGCTGGCCCGATGGACCTGGCTTCATTCAGATGGGTTGAGCGGGAAGACGAACCGGTCGTCCGATGGTTCGGGGACGACGAAGTCCGATGGTTCGTAATCGAATCCGGGCGGCCCCGCCTGTTCAGCAAGCAGTTGCAGGGTTGACTCCAAACCTGCGATTTGACTGTCGGACAGAGGCCGACCATTACACTCACGAGATTTGACCATCCACTCTAAACTGCTTTTTGTAGCGTCCATCGGTGTCTCCTTCCGAGGCTTCCTGGCTTAGTCGCATTATTCTTGTCGGTATCCATCAGGAGCAGCAAAATTACTGACCTCGGCGCAAACATGTGAAGTCTCTTTTTACCCTTCTAAGCGTAGGAGCAAATGCGCTGCAAATCAGTGACGGGGCATACGTATGGCTGTGATTCCGAGCAGCTGGTCATTACAGCTCGAGCTCTTGTAAAGGGGTCGCTAAGGCCAGTTGGTCAGGCTATTGCAATCGCTGAAGCCGAGGGCAATCCGCCGAACTGTAAGCGCGAGGTCCGTTCTCAGGTTGGCGCGATAACCTCGACATAGCAACTCCCGAGCGGACTCCCCATGTTTCGGATCATCAGCAGCCATGGCTGAGTTTGAGCAGGCACCGATTCAGGAGCACTCCCGCAAGATCGGTGATCACGAACTAGCCAAAGCGATTGTTGACAAAGCACATCGAAAAAGGTTGGGTAGATCGGACCTTACCATCGATATAAGCTTGCGCCCCAGGTCCAGCCTGCGCCGATGGCCACGAGCAAGAGAAGATCGCCTTCGTGGAGGAGACCGCGTCGGTTTACTTGGTCTAGGAGCAGCGGAACTGTGGCTCCAGCGGTGTTCGCGTACGACTCCAGGTTCGTCTGAAATCGGGAAAAAGGGACGTTGAGGACCTCGGCGATGCGCTTGAGGACGCGAGCGGTGGCCTGGTGCGGAACGATCATCGAGACATCTTCGAGTCCCAGCCGGTTTAGAGAGAGAATCTGCTGAATACACTCGGGCACCGCGGTTGTAGCTTTCTCGTAAACCGCTTTTCCGTTCATTGTGAAGTAGGCGTCCCCAGGGTAGACTGTGAAATGATTCATTCCTTCGCCCTGGGCGAGGAGAATGCTTGAAAAGAGCCCATTCTCCCGATCCTTCCTCTCGAGTACCACGGCACCGGCACCGTCTCCAAAAATGACGCAGTCGCGGCGGTTCCAGTCCGTGACCTTGGAGAAGGTATCAGCGGCGATCACCAGCGCATGCTCATACATACCATTCTGGATGAATTGGCCGGCGATCGTGATGGCGTAGACAAACCCGGCACACACCGCTGCCACATCGAACGCGGCGCAGCAGTTGCGAATGCCCATCTTGTTCTGCGCGATGCATGCCGATGAGGGCATCTTGCGGTCGGGTGTCGCCGTGGCAACGATGACCAAGTCAATTTCGTTCGGTTCGAGCCCCGCCGAAGCGATTGCGTCCAGACCGGCACGAGCAGCAAGATCTGACGTGTATTCCTCTGGTTCCGCGATGTGCCGCTCGCGAATCCCCAACGTTTCGAGTACCCACTCCGGAGAGGTTGGCAAGTTTGCCGTGACTTCTTCGTTTGTCAGAATCTTGGACGGAACGTAAGAACCGGTGGCTTTGATGCAGACGCTATCTAAGCGGCTGTTTCGGCTTCTCATTCTTCCCTCCAGTCTCGCGAACAGACAGAGCGCGGAGGTGGATACATAACAAGAATACCAAGCACACAATGGAAGCAGAATTTTCGGTTTGGAATCCCACCCCACTTGACTCGCGTCATTTTCGAGAAGCCTACCCGGTGTTCAACAGGTAAGCGCTTTGTCTCCGTTTCGCGCGATGCCGCTTCATATTCCTGCTGCCATGCCGGGAAACGCAGGTGGAGGAAAATGTCTCTCGTCGACCATGGGTGTGCCTCCCGTGAACGTAAAGAGCCGGAGCGGATACGTCCTGCTCCGGCTTGGCCTGTGTGCTGCTCGTAACCGCCTAGGCGGCCAGCGCTTCCACGAAGTGCTCGCACAGGGTGGTCTCGACCTTGTACGGCTTGAACGTAATCGGGGTGGTCAGATATGGCTTCAGGATCTCCTCGACCTTTGGAAACGCTTCGCGCTGATAGCGCTCCGCATATTTTGGCTCCATCCAGAGGCTGACGACCACCACCTTTTCATTCTTGGTCTCGGGGAAGAAGGGCAGGATTTCCATGAATCCGGTCTGCTTCTTCAGAATCGGAAGAACCTCGTTGCGAATTACCTTTACCAACTCCTCTTTCTTTTCAAACTTCGGCGTAAATTCAACAATACGCGCAAACATATAAATTCTCCTTATTGCTGTTGCAAGGCTAGGAGCAAATGCGCTGCAAATCAGTGACGGGGCATACATATGGCTGTGATTCCGAGCACCGGTCATTACACTCGCCTGGAACTCGATAGTGCTACTTTGAAAATCTGACTACCTGCCTGTCTTTGTTGCACTTGAAGCAGAGTCCCTTTCCTCTGAGGAAATTGCCCGTATTCCCGAATGCCGAAGTTGCCTGCTGGGCCTGCTGGCACCTCGTTCACAAGTCCTAGCTAAAGGCTGATGCAAAACCCAGGGCTCAACCCCTTGATTGACGCGGGTTGCTGACGCAGCGGCGTGGCAGATCTGCAGATTCGCTCATCTTCATCCGCTAATCTCCGACAAATAAAATCGCGCGGTTTCCACTCTTTTTCCTTGACAAGTTCTTATCTTACTCGATATAGGCGAGTACGATTATGATTGCCTCCACTTCCCACCAAGACTGGCTATTCTACTTTCCCTTGGCCCAGCAAGCCGAACTGCTCAAAGACGATTTGCTCGATCCTGTCGATCAGCTCCTCGAGGATCCCGCTCTGGTTGACTTGGTCCGCCAATGTCTGGCCACACGCAGCCCGCTTTCGCAGCGCACCGGGCGAACCGGAATCGCCCCCGATCGTCTGCTGCGCTGCTGTGTCATGAAGCATCTCAAGGGCTGGAGCTTCCGCGATCTGGAACGGGAGCTGCGCAGCAATCTGGTCTACCGTCGCTTCACCCACTTCGATGCCGAGGCTACTCCCGATTCCACTACCTTCAGCCGCACCTTTGCTCTGCTGAGTCCGGCGGTCACCGAAGAGATTCATCAGCGGGTGGTCCGTCTGGCCTGCGAGCAAGGCGTAGCCCAAGGACTAAAACTTCGCATCGATACCACGGTTGTTGAAAGCAACGTGCACTACCCCACCGACAGCTCGCTTTTGGGCGACGGCATCCGGGTGCTCAGCCGCAGCCTGCAACGCATCGCTGGCGAGTGTAAGCAGGGAGCCGTGGAAGTAGTGCATCACGTACGCGCGGTGAAACATCGTCTGTTGGAGATCAGCCGTGCCGCCAAGTGCCTCACCCAGGCCAACCAGCAGCGCATGCGGGACAGTTACCAGAAGTTGTTGGCTCTGACTCGGGGCGTGGTGCGACAGGCCAGCGACGTGATCCAACGCTGGGCGAAGAAACGGCTGAAGGTGGTAGGCCAGCGGCTGCGGGTGGAAGTGCAGATCGGCCAGCTACGACACTTTCTCCCCTTGGTCGAGCAGGTGATCACCCAAACCAAGAAACGGGTGTTGGGCGGCGACAACAACGTGGATGGCAAGGTGTTGAGTCTGTTCGAGGTCCACACCGAAGTCATTCGCAAAGGGAAAGCGCATAAGCCCAACGAGTTTGGTAGGCTGGTGCGGATTGACGAGGTGGAAAACGGGATCGTGAGTGGCTACCAGGTACTGACCGGCAATCCGGCCGATACCACGGCCTGGGTGCCGGCCCTGGAACAACATCAAGCTTGCTTCGGGCAAGTGCCGGAGATGGCCACCGGCGACCGCGGATTTTTTTCCGCCAAAAACGAGCAGGAAGCGCACGCCCTTGGGGTGAAGAAGGTGGCGCTGCCGGCACGCGGACGACTCTCGGCGAAGCGGGTCGAGCAGCAGAAGCAGCGCTGGTTCCGGCGAGCGCTGCGCTGGCGGGCCGGCTGTGAAGCCACCATCAGCACCTTGAAGCATCCCTTCTCGATGCGCCGAGCCACCTATAAAGGAGATCGTGGATTTCAGCGCTACCTAGGTTGGTGTGTGATTACCAAGAATCTGTTTTCCGTGGCTCGCCATCAACAGCGCCGGAGGGACCATGCCGAAACCAACTGAGGGTACTGCCCAACGCCGCAAGCTGCTGGGCACGATCGAACGTCTGGCCGAAATCGCCGTCTTTGGAACGCTCTCGGAAACTTACCGCACCTGCGGACGAGCGGGCTGTCATTGTCAGGGCGATGGACCCAAGCATGGTCCGCATCTGAATGTGAGCTACCGCGGCGAGAAGGGCAAGACCACCGGCTACTATGTTCCCAAGGGAGCGGAGGAGGCTACGCGAGAAGGGGTGGCCGCTTGGCAACAAATGCAGCACTGTTTGCGCGAACTGGCGGAGTTAAATAAGGACCGTAATTTGCAGCGCGCCCGCGAGGCCGATTCGCAATGACGCCCTGGTTCCGTCTAACCCTTGTCTGCTGCGTCCTGCTGGGTCTGTTACTCGGCCTTACTCAGGCATTCGATTGGAATTACCAGCCTGTCGTCAGCTCGGCATCCTTATTCGATCGCGCTACCAACGCCTCCGACTCGCCCACGAGTTCAGTTGTCGGAAGCATGGCGTTCGATCTGGCTCCCGCCGGACCCTTCGGATCTCTGGTCCTGGATTGTGGATTGACTGCGGGCAATATTGGTCCACCCGGCCAGGGAGAACCACGGGCCACCGGAACCGATGGGCCTTGGCACGTTGCCGGTCAAGCCGGCAACTCAAACCAACGCCATCGAGCAACCTTGTCCAAGAAATTATTGGTTTTCAGCCGAAAAATTGAAGAGTCGGGGTTTTGCATCAGCCTTTAGCTAGTGCGCGGTTAAAGTTCCTAGCGCTCGTTGCGTCGGAAATCATTCGGCTTAATAGGGGCCGCCTAACCCCTGGCTCAGCCTGCAGCAAAAGTGACTCGCGCAGCTCAACCCTGGAGAGTCGAATCCTGTTCCGCCGCGCATTTCAC
>CAWDNG010000005.1:0-85855 GCA_963803605.1 Terriglobia bacterium | reverse complement strand
GGGTAGTGCCTACCGAGCGGTGAGAGAAAAAGTGTCTGAATGAGGAACAACCCGCTCGCACGGTGACGCCATTTGCGGAAAGGTCAATTCGGCTGCAGACGCTACTTTCTCGACCGCTCGCTGTTACGTGTGAGTTCCGGAAATTCTGACCCGCCTAATTCCGGAAATTCTGAGCCACCACCACCCAGTGATAGTCACAAGCGGTAGAACTTCTCCCTATGCCTCCGCGCCGGTCAAAGGACCGGTGGAGGCGGAGGGAGAGGAGGATGTTGAGTATGTTAAAGCGTCACGAAGTGGAGATTTTATTGAAGGCGGGCCACGGCAAGGCGGAGGTGGCCCGGCTGACAGGAGTGTCGCTGTGCTCGGTGAAGCGCATCGCGCAAGAGGGGCCAGTGGTGCATGTCGATGATGCGGCGGAGCGCGCCCAACGACAGGTCGGGCGGCCAAGCACGGTGGGGAATTTCCGGAAACCGATCCTCGAGATTCTGCAGCACACGCCCGATCTCGCGTCGCTGGAGATTCTGCGGCGAGTGCGGGAGGCAGGCTATGAGGGCGGCAAGACTGCTCTCTACGCGCTGGTGGCCTCGCTGCGCCCGAAGTCGGCCAAGCCGCTGGTTCGTTTCGAAGGCCTGCCAGGGGAATTCAGTCAGCACGATTTTGGAGAAATCGAAGTGGAGTTCGTCTCGGGCACCCGCCGACGCATCCATTTTTTTGCCTCGCGTCTGAAGTACTCACGCTTGATGCGCGTCAGTTTGGTCCAGGATGAGGCGGTGGAAAGTTTGGTGCGTACCTTGGCGGAGCATCTGGCCAGCTGGGGCGGACGTCCCCTGCTGTGTGTGTTTGATCGACCCAAGACGATCGCTCTGCAGTGGCAGAAAAATGGGGAAGTGACGGAATGGAATCCCATCTTTGCCTACGCCACGCTGGAGATGGGGGTGGGGGTGGAGTTGTGTTGGCCCTACCGCGCCCAGCAAAAAGGAAGCGTGGAGAACCTGGTCGGTTTCGTCAAGTCTTCTTTCTTCAAGGTCCGTCGGTTTCACGATGAGGAAGATCTTGGCCAGCAACTGCAAGCTTGGCACGGCGAAGTGAATGAGGAGCGTCCGTGCCGCGCCACCGGCGTGATTCCCGCGCTGCGCTGGGCCGAAGAGAAGCCTCGACTTCGTCCTTTGAAAGTGCAGCCGGAAGATCTGGCCTTACGCATTCCCGTCTATGTGGGTCCCACCGGAACAGTGCTGCACGACGGCCACGCTTACTCGATGCCGCCGGAGGCGATCAGTATGCCGGGCACGTTGTACTTGTATGGGCAACGAGTGCGCATTGTGGCCGGTCGTTATGAAGCGCTGCATCCCCGGAAATTCGTGGCGCACGAAGGATCTTCCCTGGCTGAGCATCGCGCCGCGTTGGTGGCCGCAGTGTCGGGAAAACGCGGCCGACGCTATCTGAAACGACAGCAGTTGCTGGAGTTGGGGGAGCCTGCGATTCGCTATCTCACCGAGATTGTGCATCGTCGGCCGCGGCAATGGTACGAAGATGTCGATCGACTGCACACGATCCTGCAGAGTCATGGTTCGGAGGTTCTGCGGCGAGCCATGGAAGCCGGTCTTCAGGAACAAGTGTTTGGTGCATTTTACGTGGAGCGGTCTCTGCAATCAAAGTTGGATTTTCCGGAGGTGGTGCAATGAAAACGGAAGCCGGCAATGTCGGGGAAGTCAGTTGTGCGCCCGCGCCTTCGGAGGTAAGGAAAAAACATCCAAGGGGGGAAGCTAGAGATCGACCGAGGTGGCGATCGTCGTTCCGACGCGATCCTGGCGCAAAAGTTTTCTGGGAATTAACCGGAAAAGCTCACCGCCGTAGCCGGGGCGGTGGGAAAAGTGAAAATCCCGCTGCGGTTGCGGGATTTTCAAGTGCCGTGAAAAAGTCCTGCCTTTGGACTTTTCCACGGAACGGCTTTTTCCACGGCCCTTCTACCCACAGATGGCGCCGAGCCGTAAATAACATAAGGAGAATGCAATGACCAAGAAACCATCCCAGCCCATGCCCGTGCCGGCCATCCCGAAACTTTCCGAAGGCCAGCTCGAGCCTCTGTTCCGACGTCTAAACCTGGCGCATACACGCCGCATCTACCAGGAGGTAGCGGATCGAGCCGAGAAAGAAAACTGGACCTATCGCGACTTTCTCGCTCTTCTGCTGGCCGAAGAAGTGGCGCACCGCAAGCAAACCCGCCTGCAGCGCTGCACCCGCCAGGCTCACTTTCCCTTCTTCAAGACCATTGATGAGTTCGATTTCACTTTGCAGTCCACTCTGCGGCAATCGCTGCTTGGTTCCTATCTGGGACCGGACTTCGTCACCGAGGGCCGCTCCCTGATCCTTTACGGCAAGGCCGGCCGCGGCAAAACTCATCTCGCTGTGGCCATTGGCTATCGCGCCATCCAGAATGGCTTCGAGACCCTTTGCGTCACCGCCGCCAAACTCATTGAGGATCTGTCCAACGCCAGCGCCAAAGGCCTCTTACACCAATCGTTGTCCGCCTACACTCGTCCTCACGTCCTCGTGATCGACGAGATCGGATATTTAAGCTATGGCCCCGACGCTGCTAATGTTCTGTTCCATGTGGTGAATGATCGCCATCTCAGAAAACGACCGATGATCTTTACCACCAATAAGCCGCTCAGTGTGTGGGGAAAAGTGTTGCACGACGAGGACCTGGCAGCTGCTATCCTCGATCGAGTCCTGGAACGTGGACGCTTTGTACCCCTCGACGGACCCTCAGGTCGGACACGTCATCTAAACTTAGAGGAGGTTTCGCCTTCCAAAGCCGAACGGCTCAGAATTTTCGGAATTAACGGCTCAGAATTTTCGGAACCCACATTACGAAACCTTTTCTTTCTGACACGAAACAGCAGCAATGGTGCAAACGGCCTAGATGTTGACGCTCATATGTGCCAAAAGGATCCTTCGAACAATATTGAACCCATCCGGCTTTCGTCTTAGGTGATTGGGGGTAGCTCAAAAGAACGGAATTGAGGGTACGTTTCGGATGGTTGCAAGCCCTCGCTGCAAGGAGTGCTTGCCGACGGACGCGAACCTGGAACTTAAAATTGTGCCCCCGGAACGGCTCCCAATTCTTCCGGTCGTGAGCGACGAGCTGGTAGGCGTCCACCCGTTGTTCTCACCCGTCAAATGGTCGTCTTGCACGCATCAGCAAGGAGTTTGGCAGTCCACCAGAACCGTGCAAGTTGTTGAAATTACTCAAAAGCTGAGTTCTGAAAAGGCTGCGCTCTATCGTTCATCGCCGCAGCGGCGATCATGGGCTCGGTCCGCGGGCTCGGCTTCTTGGCGGAGTTCTCCTTCGAGGAGTATGATACGCCCGGCGTGACCGAAATCAGTTCTATTTGCCCAACACCTTTTCTACCCACGAGGCCGCTATCGAGGCCGCAATTCAATCTGGGAGCAGAAGGTCGACGTGGGTTTTGAGCGGGGATCGGTAGTCCGTGAACGGCCGGCCCAGCCGCGCAAGCCGCAGGCGGCACCTCAAGCAATCGTAGAATCGCATTTCTTGACTTTATGAAGCGGGCGTAAGGCAGTGCAGAAAAACTGTTGTCATAAAGACAACAACAAGAAACCAACCCGACATTGCAAAACTTTGCTTCGCTCCAAGCGCCATAGCCCATGTGCGCCTTTGGGCTTCCGTACAGCCTGAACAATAAACCGCCTTTTCCATTCGGTGTTCTTGGCCGAAGACGTTTTCTTCTCCATTTTTTCCCCACTCAACCCGCACCGTTTCACAGCCGGCGTTATCCCAGCGGTGCTCCCTGTCAAGGGTCTGCGATGAACGCGGACAAGCCGCGCCCTTGACAGATCCGCGCCGCTGAACGCCCTCAAACCGTCGCGGGTTTCGCGAAGAAAAAAATTGTTCTTAAAGGAGAAGAAAATGCAGAACACTACCGAAAGAAAAGACGTATACAGCCGCATCACCGCACAGATTATGGGTTATCTGGAAAAAGGCGTCCGCCCGTGGAGCACGCCGCCGGCCGAATTACCCGTCCTCTGCGGCACAACGGCCAGCCCTATTCCGGAATCAACGTGCTTTCCCTTTGGGTGTCCGCCCTGGGCCAAAATTTTGCCGCCCCTATCTGGATGACCTTCCGCCAGGCCAGCGAATTAAACGCCCACGTCCGCAAGGGCGAGAAGGGCTCGCTTGTGGTCTTTGCCAACGCCATCACCCGCACCGAGTACAACGACAAGACCGGAGAGGATGTCGAGCGCGAAATCCCATACATGAAAGGTTATACGGTTTTCAACGTCGAGCAAATCGAAGACCTGCCGGAAATCTACTATGCGAAAGCCACCCCGACGCTTGATCCCGTGACTCGCATTGACCGCGCAGAGAAGTTTTTCGCCAGCATGGCCGCGACGATCAAACACGGCGGAAACCGCGCCTACTATGCGCAGGAACTGGATTACGTGCAGATGCCGCCCTTCGAAGCCTTCCGCGATGCCGAGAGCTACTATGCCACTCTGGCTCATGAATTGACCCACTGGACGAAGCACCCGCAGCGCCTTGACCGCGACTTCGGTCGCAAGAGCTGGGGCGACGAAGGTTACAGCCGCGAGGAACTCGTTGCCGAGCTGGGATCTGCTTTCCTATGCGCCGACCTCGAACTGCACCAGGCACCGCGCGAGGAGAACGCCGCCTATATCGCATCATGGCTGGAAGTACTCAAGAACGACAACCGCGCCATTTTCACGGCAGCCGCCCATGCCCAACGAGCAGCCAGTTATCTCAACCAGAAGGCCGCCGCGCAGGTTCCCGAGGCCTGCGCGGCCTGATTTTGATCACAGCCAGCTGTGCCTGCTGCGCCCGAGTGAGACCTCAGTTTTCCTGAAGAAATCCCCTTTCATTCGTTATTCGCAGTAGAAACTAACGGGAAGGTTTTGGGGTTCTAATCCCTATCGCCACCGTCTGCGCCAGAACCTCGTCGCTGCCACTTCGTAGATTCCCTATTTGCGTGGTTTTCTGACTGACGCGCCTGACCTAATTCATAGGGAGGTCCCCCGGCTCTGCCGGGGGGGCAGCAAGAGTTTGACAAATCCGGGAGTGCGCTTCACGCCGATCACAAATATTCGTGCAGGCTCGTACTTCGAGGTGCTGCTTTTCACTTTGACCGGTTGCGGTCACGCGCCCTTTGATGGGCCAGCAACACCATAACACCTCCGGCTCAAGCTGGAGGATACTTATTCCGCCAGCAAGCAGTGCAAAGTCAGCTCTGGGCTATTACCAAATCTGAAATGCTGTGATCCGTGCGCGTCTGGACAGGCTTGCCGATTGCGGTCATGTCCGAATGCCCATTACATTCCCGTCCAAAACTAGTCAGTAGGACACCATTGCCATAGAACCTTTGTCTGGAGCGGCTTTCGGGTCGATGGATGTATAGTCATTTTGTCCTTCGCGAAACCTTTCAGAACTGGCCGGGTTCTGAGCTGGTAACCACTCGTCGTTTCACGCGCAAATGGCAGGACGAAATTCCTGGTGTCACCGAACTCTTGAGCAGGGGTTGGAGCAGTGTTCCCCAACGTTGAAGTGCGCCACTTGCACGCAGTCATTGTCTTAGGGAGACTCTGATTAAGTGCTGCCTTTCCACAGCGAGAATAGATAAAGTCGAGCCAGTATGAACTCTCTCGGCAAACAGAGGACACTGGCGATGATGACGGGATTCGAGCGGTACACCAAGAAGACGCGGCGGGCGATGTTTTTGGAAGAGATGGAGCAGGTGGTGCCGTGGGCGAAGTTGTGCGGGCTGATTGAGCGGCATTATCCCAAGCCGGGCAACGGGCGCCGGCCCAAAGAACTGGAGCAGATGCTGCGGATTTATTTTCTGCAGCAGTGGTTCAACTTGGCGGACCCGGCGGTGGAAGAGGCGTTGTACGATTCGGCGACGTTGCGGCAGTTTGCGGGGATTGACCTGGGATCGGAGCCGGTGCCGGACGAGACCACGGTATGCAAGTTCCGTCATTTGCTGGAGGAGCACCATCTAGCCCGCATTATTCACATATTTGAAGACAACAAAAGCCTCCTCTGTTACAAACATGTTGTCGAGACAATGTTTGCGGTAACAAAAGAGGCTTCTGAATGTCTGACGATAGCACAACACAGCGTTTGTTGTTCCCAGGAATTTTTCGCAAGCCTGTAGTGGCCCAGTTCGATCAACGAGAGGGGAGTTCCGACGGCGGAGCCCTACTGCTGAAGGCCGCCGATCGGCACTATGGATTGGTGGCGGGACTAAGCTCCTGCCTGCGAGACGATCGGCAAGCTGGCAAGGTGGATCATTCGTTGCGCGAGTTGGTGGCGCAGCGCGTGTTCTCGATCGCCTGCGGCTATCCGGACGCCAACGACTCGGCCCGCCTGTCCCGGGATCCGATTCACAAACTGCTCCTGGAGCGCAATCCGATTGAGGGTCGCGATCTGGCTTCGCAGCCGACGTTGTCGCGTTTCGAGAACGGGGTTGGGGTCAAGGAGCTGTATCGGTTGGGCGAGTTCCTGGCCGACAACGTAATCCGGCGCCACGCCAAGCGGCTGCACCATCGCGCTCATCGCGTCACCATCGATCTGGATCCGACGGACGATCCCACGCGGCGCACAGCAGCTGTCGTTCTTCAATGGGCACTACGACACCTGGTGCTACCTCCCGGTGATGGGTTTTGTCAGCTTCAACGACGAAGCCGAACAGTATCTCTGCGCCGCGGTGTTACGGCCCGGCAACGTGACCGCAGCGGTAGGCGCAGTCGCCCTGCTGCGGCGTTTGGTGGGGATGATTCGTCACCATCTTCCTGGAGTACGGATTCGTGTACGCCTGGATGGCGGTTTCGCGCATCCTGCCGTGCTGGCGTTTCTGGACGCCCAGCCCAGACTCGAATATGTCGTGGCCATGGCCAAGAATGCAGTGTTGAAGCGCGTCGCCGAAACCGGAATACGGCGAGCGCGCCAGCTCTCGCGGCGCAGCGGGAAGACCGAACATATTTATGGAGAAGTCCGCTACGCGGCCCGGAAGTGGCCAGGTCAGCGCCGTGTCATCATCAAAGCCGAGGTCGTTCGCGCTGCCGACAAAGACCCAAAGATAACCCCCGGTTTGTCATCACCAACATGAAACAAAGTCCGCAGTGGATTTACGAACGGGTCTACTGTCAGCGTGGCGACATCGAGAATCGCATCAAGGAACTTCACGACCTCGAGATCGACCGCACCAGTTGCACCAGCTTCTGGGCCAACCAGTTCCGTGTCCTGCTCACCACCGCCGCCTACGTCCTAATGCAGGAATTGCGCTTGCGGGCTGCCGGTACCGCTTGTGCCCGCGCTCAAGTTGGCATGCTGCGCGAACGACTGCTGAAGCTGGGGGCCAGGGTGTTGGTTTTTGTACGACGCGTCGTCGTCCATCTACCGGATTCCTTCCTGTTTCTACCCGCCTTCCGTCGAGTCGCTCTGGCACTCGGAGCGGCAACCGGATAACCCCTCTCGGAATTACGAACGCATCTAAAATACACCCACGGCCGGAAGTCACGGCGCCCCTGTCTCTTGCATCCCGGGATCGAGCTCTCCGCTAGCGGAGCCATCCCATATCTTCGCTCCACCACCCCAACTTCTACATCACTACCCACCCTTCCCCCACAAAACTTAGCCCACACTGACCTTCATGAATAATGCGGGCTAGGGGAAGAGATACTGGGGACGGTGAATCTGCACCTGCAGGCCAAGGGCGTGCGCATCACCACGGGCACAATCGTGGATGCCACTTTGATCCATGCGCCCAGTTCCACCCAAAACCGCGAGCAGAGCCGCGACCCGGAGATGCACCAGACGCGGAAGGGCAAGCAGTGGTATTTCGGAATGAAGGCGCACGTGGGAGTGGACAGCAAGACCAAGATCATTCATACCGCAGTCGCGACCGCGGCCAACGTTTCTGATGGGGCCATGTTGCCGGATCTGTTGCACGGAGAAGAGACGCGGGTGTGGGGCGACGGTGCTTATCAGGGACAGACCGAGGTGATCCGCGAGTGCGCGCCCCAGGCGCTGGATTTCACGCAGCGGCGCTGCCGCTACAAAGGTCAGATCGTGGACCCGGTCGCGTGGGCCAAGAACCGGACGAAGTCGAAAGTGCGAGCGAAGGTAGAGCATGTGTTTCAGGTGATGAAGCTCAAGTTTGGATTCGTCAAAGTGCGCTACCGCGGGCTGAAGAAGAACGCGCACCGGCTGTTCGTTACCTGTGCGCTGGTCAACTTGTTTGTCAGCCGCAAAAGACTCCTGCTCGCGGTGGCGTAGACGCCGTCGGCTTGGGGCTTCCCCGACGAAACGCTGGGGAAGGCCGAACCGAACAGGTTTCAGACAAGCCGCGGGGAGTTGCAACCAAAGCAACATCTCCTGAGCCATGATATTTGCTCAGTTAGATGTGGCGCTTGTTCAGAGTGTCCTTAAGAAACGTGCATAAATAAGTACTTCAACTGAGGATGGCAATACGATAGCGTTTGTGGATGGTTGGGTCTGCGGCCGGTATTCGACGGCGTTACGCGGAATTGTCACCCGTTCTGGACGAACGAGGGCGTCGTCGGTTTGCGGGCACTGAGGCCCGCGCCTACGGTTATGGCGGCGTGAGCGTGGTGGCGCGGATCACGGGCATGGCCCGCAGCACGATTAGTCGCGGCGTAGAAGAGATTGAGGAGAACGAGCAGGTAGAAACCGGGCGGATACGCAAGCCTGGGGGTGGACGCAAGACCAAACGCTGGGAGGATCCTACCCTGTTGCCGGATCTGGAACGTCTGGTGGAACCGGCAACGCGGGGCGATCCGATGCGGGTGCTGCGATGGACATCAAAAAGTCTGCGCCACTTGTCTCGGGGGTTGCAAGGTCAGGGGCATTCGGTTTGCCCGCATGTGATTGCTGACTGTCTGCGTGAAC
This sequence comes from Terriglobia bacterium, assembly GCA_963803605.1. GTDB lineage: Bacteria > Acidobacteriota > Terriglobia > Terriglobales > Acidobacteriaceae > JAIQFF01. The sequence continues at coordinate 76,908 of CAWDNG010000005.1, read as the reverse complement.
TGGGATACAGTTTGCAGGCGAACCGTAAGACACGGGAAGGCAGCAGCCACATGGATAGGGATGCCCAGTTTCATTACCTCAACGATCAGGCCACGGCGTTTCTGGCGGCGGATGAGCCGGTCATTTCCGTCGATACCAAAAAGAAAGAATTGGTAGGCAATTTCAAAAATAACGGCCGGGAATGGCACCCCAAAGCGGCACCTGAAGCGGTCAATGTGCACGACTTTATTGATCCCAAACTGGGCCGTGCCGTTCCCTACGGTGTCTATGACATTGCCGACAACAAGGGCTGGGTGAGTGTCGGCACAGATCACGATACCGCCAGTTTCGCGGTTCACGCGATTCGGCGCTGGTGGCTGGCGATGGGACAAAAGCGCTATCCCCAAGCCAGTCGCCTGATGATCACCGCCGATGGCGGCGGCAGCAACGGCCACCGTGTGCGCCTATGGAAAATAGAACTGCAAAGGCTGGCCAAGGAGTTGCGTTTCCCCATCACGGTTTGCCACCTGCCGCCCGGCACCAGCAAATGGAATAAAATTGAACACCGTCTATTTTCCTTTATCACCCTCAATTGGCGCGGCAAGCCCCTGCGCACTTTCAAAACCATGGTTCAACTGATCGCGGCAACCACCACCACAACCGGACTCACGGTGCGCGCCGAACTGGATGAAAACAGATATCCCAAAGGCACGAAAATCTCCAATGCCAAACTCGCCGCCATCAAACTCGTGCGTCACTCCTTCCATGGGGACTGGAACTACACCATATCGCCAGAATGACTTGACTCACTTATTTATGCACAACTCCTTAGGCGAAGAGCTGAACTTCACGCGGGCCGCCCATAGATTGCACCTCACCCAATCTGCGCTCAGCAGACAGATCACTGAGATCGAAGAACAGCATAGATTTCGCCTGTTCACTCGCGATAATCGACGGGTTGTCCGTGTGGAGCTCACCGACGCAGGGCGAGTCTTCGTCGAAGAGGCTCGCTCTTCGCTCTTGCATATGGACCGGGCTGTTCATCTTGCTCGTGCCGCCCATGATGGAGCAGACAACGTTTTGATGATTGGACACTCGCCCGACGCCGATCAAGCCTGGGTTTCGGCCATTCTTGCAATTCGTCTCCCCCTGTATCCCAAGCTCGGCATTCGACTGATCAGTGAGTTCTCAATCGAGTTGGTCCGGAGTGTCATGGCAGGCGAACTGAATCTCGCGCTGGTGACGGCACCGCCGGAGGAGTCTCAGATCACAGCCGTACCATTCGCTCTGACGCCGCTCTATGCGACTCTCCCAGAGACCCACGCGGCTGCCAATAAGGAACACATCGAGCTCCAAGACCTGGCAAACGATGAATGGATACTTTTCGCGCGACGAGTTCACCCCGTCGTTCATGACGCAATCATGGACGCGGCACGACATAAGGGAATCGCTCCGAAACACGCGCACGACATTATTACGGCTCAACAGGCGATTCACTTGGTATCTGAGCACGTTGGCGTGGCCATCCTCACCAAACCTACGGCCCTTGGCTTTCGCGCTCAAGGTGTAGTGGTGAAGCCGCTTTCTGATACCTCATTGTGCTTCCAAACGTGTATGATTATGAGAACCAACGATGATTCACGATTGGCAAACGAGTTCGCCCGGTCCTTCCTCCGCAGATATGCACCCCAGCACCTACCACCGAAGCCAATGGAATTGTCGCTGTCCGCCCGAGTTGTCAGCATGAAAAAGGCAATCCCGACGCCGCGCCGTTGACCGGACAGCGTCGCCCGGTGGGGAGCATGTGGTGTCCGAGGCGATTTGTCGGGATCTGCCCCTCCTTGAACGATTGTTTGCGAGATTCTTTCCCCCACACGCCGTCTCGGCTCTGCATAGACAGATACAAGAACGGATTTCACCGTGCTGTACGACCTTTGTAGGCGTCCAACCCTTCCTGTGATTTCAGTCCTGGAATGCCTTTGGCTTCGGAGGCGAGAGGTCCTTGTAGTCGGTCTACGAATCGCCGGCCGGACGGCCAGCGCAGAGCGGACTCGGGATTGGTTGCTTTCAGCCAGCTATTCCTATTGGGAATAGATGTCGCCCGAGAATTCATTGGACAACTAAAGCATCTGGAACCAAGTTGGTTAACACGCAGCGGTGATTGGGGTCGCACCATGTCTGACTTCGCTCGAAGACCAATCGAGCCATCTCGGGCCTTCCGTCCAGTTTCTGTCGGGTCGCCCTTAGCAGCCCGTGGTGCAAGTCTGGATACCTGAACAAAAGATGGCGTGATCCACAGGAAGAGTTCGTAGAATGCGCGCATGGCGATGAACAAGCGGAGTGGCGGGGAGAAACAAGAAGATATCTGGATCGCGCACACGGAGTTGGCGGTGGCGCCGGGCCATCCTTTCTATAAGCGGTTGAACGAGTTATTGGAAGGTGCCAGGTTCGACGAGTTTGTGGAGGGATTATGTGCGCGCTTCTATCATGCGCGACTGGGACGACCGTCGCTGCGGCCTGGGATTTACTTTCGGTCGCTGCTGGTGGGGTATTTCGAGGGTATCGATAGTGAGCGTGGGATTGCGTGGCGGGTGGCGGATTCGCTCGCGCTACGGCGGTTTCTGCTGATTGGACTGGACGAGCCAACCCCGGACCACTCGACGATCTCGCGGACCCGGCGCTTGATCAACATCGACACGCATCGCGAGGTGTTCGCGTGGGTTCTGGCACTGTTGGCAGAACGGGGACTGCTGAAGGGGCAGCGGATGGGTATCGACGCGACGACGTTGGAAGCGAATGCGGCGATGCGATCGATCGTACGCCGGGACACCGGGGAAACGTATGAAGAGTTCTTGCGGGGATTGGCCAAGGCGTCTGGGATCGAGACCCCGACCCGCGAGGATCTGGCACGATTGGACCGGAAGCGCAAGAAGCGGACATCGAATAAAGAGTGGAAGAGTCCGGCAGACGAGGACGCACGGGTCGCGAAGATGAAAGACGGACGGACGCACTTGGCGCACAAGGCCGAACACGCGGTGGATCTGGACACGGGCGCCATCGTGGCGGTGACGCTGCAAGGCGCCGACCAGGGGGATACGAGCACGCTGGATGAAACGTTATGCGAGGCGGGTGAGCAGGTGGCAGAACAGATCCGACGGGAGGCCGAGCTCCGGCCCCAGGACAAACCTAAGGTTCACTTGCAAGGGATCGAAGAACTGGTGACGGACAAGGGCTACCACAGTGGCGCGGTGGTACAGCGGATGAAAAGTTATGAGGTACGCACCTACATTCCCGAGAAGAAGCAGAAAGGACGTCGCGACTGGCAAGGCAAAGGCGCCGAGCAGCAGGCGGTGTACCAAAACCGGCGACGGGTGCGGAGCGAGTACGGCAAGAGCTTGCTGCGCCGGCGCGGGGAACTGATCGAACGCAGCTTCGCGCACTGCTACGAGACGGGCGGTATGCGACGCTGTCATCTGCGGGGCCGGCAAAACATTCTGAAACGACAGTTGATCCACGTGGGAGCATTCAATCTCAGTCTGATTCTGCGCAAATTGCTGGGAGCAGGCACGCCGCGAGAACTGAGAAATCGTGCGGGGCAGGCACTTTCGCGACTCTTGCGCTTTGTGCTCTGCCTGATGACGACCCTTTGGCCGGCACGTCGACTTACTGTCGCTGTTGGTCAGCGCCTGGGATCATCTGTCCTTTGCCGCAGGCTTTGTCACAGGTCACGAAACATAAGCAGTTCCGCCACGGGCTGTTAGGCTCTACTGATTTAGCGAATGAAAAGCACTACACGGTCATCGAGATTGCCAAACTCTGGGCGCTCAGTGAGAAGACAGTTCGAAGGATTTTCGAACGGGAACCAGGCGTGATCCGCTGGAGCAGGGAAGAGACATTGCACAAGCGCGGATATCGAACGTTGCGCGTGCCAGAGACCGTTCTTCATCGCGTTCATCGTAGGCTCCGCAGAGCAAGCTGACGGTTGTCAACGGTTGCTGCAAAGCGCCGAGAGTTGCTAAGCGCGCTTCTTCACGAGGTGCACTCCCTGGAGCCGCCAGCTCTTTTCCACGGACGAAACTAATTGCTCCTGGCGGGCCTTGACGAAAGGAGCGTAATGCCGCTCGGTGGTCTTCACGCTAGCGTGTCCCAGCAGAATCGAGACTTGGTCGATGGGAACGCCTGCCAACAGTAGTTCTACGGCAAAGGTGTCCCGGAGCATGTGGGGATGCGCCCTTTTGTCGAGTTTTGCCCACTTGAAGAGGCGCTGCAGACTGGCGTGCCAGCAGTTGCTGGCGCGATAATGCAGCCCATTTCCAGTCCAGAAGAAGTACCGCGAGTTGCTGTTCGGCAACGTCCGCAAAAGCTCGACCACGTGAGGCGGCAGGGGTACGTATACTGGCAGCCCTGTTTTCTGCTGGTACAGAAATAGGCGATTTTCCGTCAGGCGAACCCGCTCAAGTGTTACCGCATCATTCAGGCGCAGTCCGCTGTAGCGCATGAGAAGCAAGAGACCCCGCACCCGGACACGGTGTCCGGGATTCGTGCTCCAATGAGACAGATCGTAAGTTACGTTGACCAACTTCTGAAACTCTTCTTGCGAAAAATAATCAGTAGGCACCGGTCTGACCTTGATAGGGCCCAATTCTTCGACAGGGTTCTGTTTCAGCCAGCGTTTACGCACACAGTAGGAGAAAAACGAGTGCCAGCGCTCCTGGCGTTTTTGGGCCGTGATGGGTGCGACCTTCCAAGATCGACTGAGCAGGCCGAGTTCATCGTCGCTGAATTCGTCAATGTTGGTCAGGCCTCGACCGTGCGCAAAGCTAACCAGCTCACGCTGCATCAGCGAAAACTTGTAGAGCCAGCTATGCGATAGCCGCTGTCCCTGCTTCCTTGCGATGAATGCGTCGAGCGCGTCCTCTATGGTCACGCGTGCCGGCGAGGGGTCGGCCGCCTCCGCGTCCATCAGCCGCGCCTTCTTTTCCGCCTTCTCCCAGGCGCGAGTGCGGGCGCTTACGCGCACGAAGGCGCCTGTAGTTTCGACAGTGCCCATGATCCATTTCGGGCAGTGGCAACGTCTGTAATAGGGATCTGACTGCGCGCAAGGAGGGTAGTGACGAGTGTAGACGCTCAGCATAAATGCCTCCGGGAGAAGGTGAACCCGCCGGAAGCATTGTACGATAATTGTACGAAACTAGGTAGCTTCCTGTAACCTATTCAATCTAAGGACTTAAAATTGGTGCGGAAGGGGGGATTTGAACCCCCACGCCTTTCGGCGCCACCCCCTCAAGATGGTGTGTCTGCCAGTTCCACCACTTCCGCAGCAGGGTCGATTATAGCAAAGGGTCTTTCAATACTTTACGATGGCGGCAAAGGATTTCGGATCCAGACTGGCGCCGCCCACCAGCGCCCCGTCGATTTCCTCTTCAGACATCAACGCCTTTACGTTTTCGGGTTTGACCGAACCGCCGTACAGGATGCGCAGATTGCCGGCGAAGTCTTCGCCGAACGCCTTGGCGGCCTCGCCGCGAATCAGAAGATGAGCCGCGGAGGCCAGTTGCGGTGTGGCGGTTTTTCCCGTCCCGATGGCCCACACCGGTTCGTAGGCGACCACCAGTTTGGTTGCCTTCTTTGCCGAGATGGCGTGGAAGGCGCGGAGACACTGGCGGCGCAACACGTCCTCGGTGAGATTGGCCTCGCGTTCTTCGAGGACTTCACCCACGCAGACGATCGGAGTGAGCCCCCCTTCAAGCGCAGCCTTGAGCTTAAAGTTCACGATGTCATCGGTTTCTCCAAAGTGCTGGCGGCGCTCGGAGTGGCCGATAATGACATGAGTGCATCCGATATCGAACAACATGCTGGGAGAGATTTCACCGGTGTAGGCGCCCTCTTTTTCCCAGTACAGGTCCTGCGCGCCGATGGCCACATTGGAACCCTTGGTATCTTCGATCGCGAAATAGAGATCAATGTAGGGCGGGCAGACCACGATTTCGTCCCGAGTATGGCCGGCCACCAGCGGGAGGAAATCGCGGAAGAACGCCCGGGTCTGATCGGGGTTCTTGTACATCTTCCAGTTGGCGGCCATCAACTTTTTTCTCGTCATTTGATTTCCCAGATTCCGACCTCGTATGGAGTACCCGGCAAAGGATTACGTTGGGCCATCGCCGCGGCAGCGAAAGCGTCTAGAGTTGTTTTGTCGAACATCATCATTGATATGTACACCACCCACTTGGCAGTCTTGAGTTGTTCAATTGTGGTGGGGATTGCTACCCAGGCTGCCTTTTCCGCAGGATACCCAAAGATGCCGGTGGAAATTGCTGGGAACGCCATGTTATGCAATCCCAAATCGTCGGCGACGCGGATCGACTCCCGGTAGCACGAGGCGAGTACCTCGGCTTCTCCATGGTTCCCTCCGCGCCAAATCGGGCCAACCGTGTGGATCACGTATTTCGCACTCAGCCTGCCCGCCGTGGTTGCGACCGCTTGGCCGGGCAGAAGCGGCCCTCGCTCGCTACGAATGCGGCGGCACTCCTCTGTGACCGTAGGACCTCCAGCACGATGGATAGCTCCGCACACCCCGCCTCCGGGGAGCAAGTCAGAGTTAGCAGCGTTCACGATCGCGTCGTACCGGGATTCAGTGATATCGCCAAGCTCCACGCGAACCTCGCCTGGATCACCAACTCGCAGAGTCACTTCATAGCTCTTGTCTCCCGGCAGATCCATTCCAAGATGTTCCACAGGACAAGTGTTCATTTACTTCTTGTCGGTGAGCGCCTCTACGCCGGGAAGCCTCTTGCCTTCCAGAAATTCCAGAGAAGCTCCGCCGCCGGTGGAGATGTGTGTGATCTTATCGGCCACGCCGGCGGCGTTGACCGCGGACACTGAATCTCCTCCGCCGACAATTGAGGTAGCGCCGACGTTCTCGGCTATCGCGTGGGCAACCTTGAACGTGCCCTTGGCGAAAGGGGAGACCTCGAAGACGCCCATGGGGCCGTTCCATATAATGGTCAGGGCGCGGGCGATTTCCTCCGTGAAGGTCTCGACGGTCTGCGGCCCGATATCCAGGGCCATCAGATTGGATGGAATACTGGTCACCGTCTGCACGAGGGCGTTGGCATCGACTTTTTCCGCTACCACGTGGTCTGTGGGCAAGAGAAATTTCAGCTTGTGGCTCTTTGCCACTTTCAGAAGCTGGCGCGCGAGCTCGACCTTGTCCTCCTCGACCAGAGATTTGCCGACGGGCTCACCCTGGGCCTTGAGGAAAGTGTAGGCCATGCCGCCACCGATGATGAGGACATCGACCTTATCCAGAAGATTGCGAATGACACCGATCTTGTCACTCACCTTGGCGCCGCCCAGGATCGCGATGAAAGGCCGCTCAGGGTGCCGCAGCACTTTGCCCAGATACTGCAGTTCTTTCTCCATGAGCAGTCCCGCCGCGGACTTCTGCACGAAGCGGGTGACGCCGACGGTGGAAGCGTGGGCGCGATGCGCTGTGCCGAAAGCGTCGTTTACGTAGTAGTCGGCCAGCCCGGCAAGTTGCTTGGCGAACTTGGGATCGTTGGCTTCTTCTTCGGGATGGAAGCGCAGATTCTCCAGCAGCAGGGTCTGGCCCTGTTCCAGCTTTCCGGCCATTTCCTCCGCTTCAGGGCCGATGCATTCCGGGCAGAAGCCCACGTTTTCACCGCGCGCCAGTTCTTTGTCCAGCAACATACGCAGGCGCTCCGCCGCGGGCTTCAGGCTCATCGCGGGATTGGGCTTCCCCTTGGGACGGCCGAGATGGGAGACCAGCACCAACCGCGCCCTGTGACGAAGAGCGTACTCAATTGTGGGCAGGGTTTCGCGAATGCGAGTGTCGTCCACCACCCGGCCATCCTCGAGCGGGACATTGAAATCTACCCGCATGAGGACGCGGTGATTGTTCAGCGATAGATCGCGGATGGACAGTTTCGACATAGGGGATGTCCTTTGGGATGGCGCAGCCGCTCGCGGCTGCCGGGGGCGGCCGTTGGCCGCCCCACGCGGGCGAGGGCGCCCGCGCCACACACGCTTACAGGCCCTTGCTTGCGATGTAATTGATCAGGTCACGGACGCGGCACGAATATCCCCATTCGTTGTCGTACCACGAGATCACTTTGACACAATTGCCGGCGACCACCAGGGTCATGGGCGCGTCCACGATGGAAGACCTGCCGTCACCCTTAAAGTCGGCCGAGACCAGTTCCTGTTCTTCGTAGCCCAGGTAGCCCTTCAGCGGGCCGCTCTCGGACGCCTTCTTGAGCGCAGCATTTACTTCTTCCTTCGTCGTCTTCTTTTCCACCAGCACCACCAGGTCAACCACAGAGACGTTGGGGGTGGGGACGCGCATGGCGAAGCCGTCGAGCTTGCCGGCCAGCTCGGGAATCACCAGCTTCAGAGCTTTGGCCGCGCCCGTCGAAGTCGGAATCATGTTGATCGCGGCGGCACGGGCCCGGCGCAGGTCCTTGTGCGGAAAATCCAGGATGACCTGGTCGTTGGTGTAAGAGTGGATCGTGGTCATGGTCCCGCAGGTGATCTTGAAATTGTCATTGACCACCTTGGCGATCGGCGCCAGGCAGTTGGTGGTGCAGGAAGCATTCGAAATAATGTTGTGCTTGGCGGGATCGTAAACTCCTTCATTCACGCCCAGGACTACGGTGACATCTTCGTTCTTGGCGGGCGCCGAAATGATGACTTTCTTCACCAGCCCGCGCATATGCTTCTTGGCCTCGTTGGCATCTGTGAAGTGGCCGGTGGACTCGAGCACAACCTGGGCGCCGACCGACTCCCAGGGCAACTTCGCCGGGTCCTTTTCCTTAAACACCTTGATGGTTTTGTCGCCGATGCTGATGCTGTCGGCGCCGGCGGTGATCTTGTGCTCCAGATTGCCCAGGATGGAATCATATTTCAGCAGGTGGGCCAGCGTCCTGGGGTCGGTGAGATCGTTGACCGCCACGAATTCGATATTGCTGTCATTGAGCGAAGCTCGGAGCACATTTCGCCCGATGCGTCCGAATCCATTGATTCCTACCTTGATTGCCATTTCGCCTCCGAAAAGTTGATTACAAGGACCGGTGGAAAGTTGTCTAGTCTCTGTGGAAAGAAAATGTTAACAGGGAAACAGAGAATGCGCCAAATTACGATCTGCTCAGACAGCGATCCCCTCAAGCCCTAGACCGCCAAGTTCGCAAAGTTAGCGCAAAATCAGCAATGCGGTTACGGCGCGACTTCAATTTCCAGATAAATGTTCTTCTTGCTCCAGAAGAAAGGAATGCGCGCCAGCCAGTATTTTCGCTTGACGGTTTTGCTGGCCCGAGGCCATTCTTCCGGCGGAAGAATCCGGGCGGTCGCCGCGAACTCGGGGCCGGTAATCTTTCCGCGCATGGTACACGGCGCGACGCAGATCTTGGGATTGTTCCGGATGCGCTTGTATTTGCCCGAGTCGCTGCGAGTCATTACGTAAAGCTTGTCATCGGCTTCGCCGAACCACACTGGAGTGTGGACAGCGGAGCCGTCCTTGCGAAAGGTGGCCATCTCTATGTATTTCTGGCCTTCGATTTCAGGGGGGACCGCCATGGGGCATATTGTACGGCGTGAAGGGCTGTGAATGTGTGGCTCAGAGTTTCTTGACAGCCTCTTGAGTTGAGTCGAGAATGTCCGCGTTAACCAACAGAAATGAGGACCTCTTGACCTCTCCAACCCGGCGTGAGTTTCTTGGCGGCGCTCTTGCCCTGGTCAGCGCAGCCGGCATTCGGCTTCCCATCTGGGCGCAAACAGCGGCAAGTCTTGCCGGCGCCCCCGCCGCGGGTCCGCCTCTGTTGGGAGTTGACTACTATCCCGACCAGACACCGGAAGCGCTTTGGGAAGAAGACGCGCGCATGATGGCGGAGGTGGGGTTCACCAACGTGCGCATTGCCGAATTTGCCTGGGCGCTGATGGAACCGGCGGAGGGCAAGTTCGATTTTGCCTGGCTGCGCCGCTCGATCGACGTATTGCACAAGCACAACATTGCCGTGATCCTGGGCACTCCATCGGCCGCGCCTCCCCCTTGGTTGAGTGCCAAGTACCCGGACATTGTCGAAGTCAACGAGAAGGGCGAACGGCTGCATCCTGGAGGACGGCGGTTCACCTGCCCTACCAACCAGGTCTATCGGCGGTTGTCGTTGATCATCGCCAGCGAAATGGCCAGGACCTTTGCCGAGACGCCGGGGGTGATCGGCTGGCAGATCGACAACGAATTCACGTTGGGCTCATCGCAGCGTTGCTACTGCAACTATTGTCAGGCCGGATTTCAGACTTGGCTTCGCTCCAAGTACGGTACGCTGGACAATCTGAATCAAACCTGGGGAACGGTCTTCTGGAGCCAGACCTACACCGACTTTAATCAGGTCCCAGTGCCGCTGCCGTCGGGTGGAGATCCGAATCCCGGACTGACGCTGGATTACGACCGCTACCAGTCCTACGCCAATGTGTCCTTTCAACAAGAACAATTGGACATGCTGCGCGCAACGTGTCCGCGCCATTTTGTTACGACAAATAATGTGGGGCTGGTGGACACGATCAACATGCGCGATCTCTACGAGAAGCTGGACTTCACCGCCTTCGATAATTATCCCGGCTTTTTCGACATGCTGATGGCGCAGCAAGGCAAGGCGGGGCCCTCCGCTTTCGTTTCGGCCGCTATCCCCCTGGGACATGATTTGGCGCGCAGCGTGAAAGGTGGCAAGCCATTCATGATCATGGAAGAGCAATCGGGAAAGGCGGGACAGAAAACCTTTTCGCCGCAACCGGAGAAAGGTCAGGTGCGGTTGTGGACGTATCAGGCCATCGCGCATGGCGCCATGGGAGTCAACTACTTTCGTTGGGACACGGCGACGTTCGGGGCAGAAGAATATTGGCACGGCGTCCTGAACCACGATCGCTCGAAGAGTCCGGGTTATGACGAGATCAAGCAGGGAGTAAAAGAGCTCAAAGCGCTGGGGCGGGAAGTTTTGTATTCCACCTACGTGGCGGACTCAGCCCTCGTCTTTGACTACGATTGCAGTTGGGCGCTCAGTATCCAACCGGGCCACTTCCGGCTGACCTACCTGGACCAGATCATGTCATGGTACGGCGCCATCTCAGCCAGCCACTCCGGGATGGACGTGATCGGGCCGGAGATTGATCTCTCCGTGTACAAAGTTGTGTTTGCCCCCGTCGCGTACGTGATGTCAGAAAAGCAGGCGTCCCGGATCAGGAGTTTTGTGCAGGGCGGCGGAATGTTTGTGACCAGCTTCCGCCTGGGGGTGAAAACCGAGAGCAGCCAGATGGTTCGCACGCCGCTTCCCGGATTGCTGCGGGATGTGATGGGAGTGACGGTCGAGGACTACGTTCCGGTTTATTCGGCAAAGAACGGAGTGAAGTTCTCGCCTGCTCTCGCTGGTCCCGACGGACAGTGCGTTTTGTGGATGGACATTCTGCAACCTGCCGGGGCCGAGGTGCTGGCCTCCTATACGGCAGGGGCACATGCCGGCCAGGCGGCGATCACCATGAACAGCTTCGGCAAGGGCAAAGCCGTGTATATCGGATCGGACCTGGATGACGCCAGCCTGGCCAGAGTACTGCGTACTCTTTCCGGGATGGCTGGAGTCAAACAGCCTCTGGAGGTGCCGGCGGGCGTTGAGCTGACGGTGCGCAAGGCAGGCGACAAGCAGTGGATATTCCTCCTGAACCACACGTCTGCATCGCAGAGCGTGAACCTGCCCAGGGCTTTTGTCGATTTGCTCAGCGGAGAAAAGCACACGGAAACAATCGATCTCGGTGCCTACGGAGTGCGCGTACTGCAAGCGTGACATGGCTGGTGTGGGGCGGACACTCCTGTCCGCCGCTTTTTGCGCTCAATTTGCGTTCACCACACTGGCTCGTCTTTGGCATTTGGTACTAGAGACAAAATCAAAAGTGAAGATCAGCTTCAAAAGCGGCGGACAGGTCCGCCCCACACCAGCCCTGTGGCAGCTTTGGTTCGTTGCATTGCCTGAGCTATGTAGCTGTGTTACAAACCTGACATGCGCAAGTGGATGCGCGATCGTCTCAAGCGCCCCAAAAAGAATGCGGAAGCCGGTAAGAACGAGCCTGCCCAGGCCCCTCTTCAGCCCGCCTACTACGATGCCGCGGATGTAGCCGCCCCAGCGCCTCCAACCCGGGTAGCCGAAGCAGAAATTCAGGCACCTCCCGCGCCGGAACCTCCAGCCATGCAGGCGGAGTCTCCCGAGCCGCGCCCGTCCCAGCCGCCGTCCCCAGCGGGAAACGGCGACCCGCGCCGCCAGCGCCGGCGGGGAAGAGGCGGACGAGGCCGCGGAGGAGCGAGAACTGGACCGGCCGCTGAGTCGCCGCGCGGCGCCGCCATCGCAATTGTCCAGCCTGTAATTGCCCCAGCTACGGAGACAGGCGGCGCGGCGCCACCGCCGACAGCACCCCGGGCTTCAAAGGGCACCGTTGTTCTCGCCATCGGATTGCCCGGATCCGGCAAGAGTTCATGGTTCAAGCGGCACAACATCACACCGCTTTCGAGCGACATGTTGCGCGCGCTTTTGTTTGACGATCCCACCGAGCAGCGTTTTCAGGACCTGATTTTTTCCAACTTGCGCTCGATGCTCAAGGCGCGCCTGATCGCGCGGCGTCCGCTGAATTATGTGGACGCCACCAACCTGACCCCGCACGAACGGCAAAGCTGGATCAAGCTGGGTCAGGATTATGGCTACGAAGTGCAGGCTGTGTTCTTCGATGTCCCTCTCGAAGTTTGCCTGGAGCGCAATCACAAGCGCGAGCGCACAGTGGCCGACGACGTGATGCGGCGCATGAGCGCCAAGCTGAAGGCCCCCACTTTTGAGGAAGGGTTCTCCAAGATCACCGTGGTCAGGGTAAAGCGTAAAGAATGACCACGTGGCTGTTGGGCGCAAATCGCCGTCGATATTGACCACAAAGCCGCACGCCCATAGAATCACAAGTAGCGGACGTCCGCGTTTCTCGCCGTGAGTTGCCCCCTCGTTCAATGGTAGGACAGCAGATTCTGGATCTGCTTATCGGGGTTCGAATCCCTGGGGGGCAACCAAAAAATCAGTTTCCTCTGTCTCCGGATTTCCACAGCCTTGCGGTTCTCTCAGCATGCATCACCAGACTAGTAACGGATGTTTCACCCGAAAAATCACCGGAAAACCAAAATTCACGCAGTTTTAACCTACGAGTAACACCTCCTTAATGAGCCCTACTTAGCGTTGCCAAATCGAACCAGAAGCCGCTTCCAGCCGGCGGTCCATCCAGTCCGGAGTTTTGTCAACCAATCAGGTCAGTTCTAAGCACGGAGGAGCAGAGCATGTTGCAGCGACTCAGAAGGTCTGAAGCCCCCAGGAGGTTTTTGGCGATAGTGATGGTGTACCTCACCGTCCTGGGAACGATGCCAGCCTACGCGAACTCATCTTTTTCCCGCACTGCAACCCCTATCAAGCATCTGGTTGTGATCTTTCAGGAGAACGTTTCGTTCGACCATTATTTCGGGACGTATCCCAACGCTGCGAATCCCAAAGGGGAGCCGTCGTTTTTTGCGCGACCGGATACTCCCACCGTGAACGGGCTTTCCGCCGCCCTGCTGAATAACAATCCAAACCTGCTGAATCCGGCAAACGGGACCGGCGCCACCAATCCCTTCCGGCTTGATCGCTCGCAGGCCGCCACCGCCGACCAGAATCACAATTATGGACCGGAGCAAGCGGCAACCCACTTCGGCTTAATGGATCTCTACCCCCTGCAGGTGGGCACCGCCGGGCCTCCGCCCAACGCGCCACCACAGATTGTCACGACCAAGGGCCTCACCATGGGCTATTACGATGGCAACACTGTGACCGCTCTGTGGAACTACGCTCAACAGTTCGCCATGAGCGATAACTCCTACGACACCGTATACGGGCCTTCGACTCCGGGCATGTTGAACCTGATTTCGGGCCAGACCAACGGCGTCACAACCGTGTTGAACGGGACCGGAAGCGAAACCGACGGCGGCCGCGGCACCCTGACCGTGGTGGGCGATCCTGATCCAGTGGGAGATGTTTGCTCGGCGCCCACGCGCAACCAGGTGCAAATGGGCGGGCGCAACATTGGCGACCTGCTCAACGATGAGGGCGTGACCTGGGGTGCATTCATGGGAGGCTTCGACCTAACGGTCAAGAATCCTAACGGCACCACAGGGTGCGCGCGCAGCACGGTATCTGCCTTCACCGGAACCGTCGGCGACTACATTCCGCACCACGCTTTCTTTCAGTATTACGCTTCAACCGCCAACCCGACGCATGCCAGGCCCAGTTCGGTCTCGGAGATCGGACACGACGGAACCGCCAATCATCAGTACGACCTGAATGACTTTTACCGGGCGGTGAAGAACGGAGATTTTCCCGCCGTAAGCTTCCTGAAAGCTTTGTCTTATCAGGATGGCCACGCGGGATATTCCGATCCTCTCGACGAGCAGGCCTTCATCGTAAACGTGATCAACTTCCTGCAGAAATCACCCGATTGGGACAATACCGCGGTGGTGATTCTGTATGACGACTCGGACGGCTGGTACGACCATCAGTTGGGTCCGATAGTGAATCAATCGACCAGTCCGGCTGATGCGCTTAGCGGCCCCGGCGCTTGCGGCGACGGCAGCACCGCGCTGCCCGGCATCGATTCCGGCAATCCGCATGCGCAAGGCCGCTGCGGTTACGGTCCACGGCAGCCTTTGCTCGTGATCTCCCCCTGGTCCATGGAAAACTTTGTGGATAGCACGGTAACCGACCAGACCTCGGTCCTGCGCTTCATCGAGGACAACTGGCTGGGCGGGCAACGCATTGGTGGAGGGTCGTTTGACGTCTACGCCAACTCGATCACCCAGATGTTTGATTTCAAGCACCGTGGAAGGAACGGCCCGCTGTTCCTCAATCCGCTCAGCGGGCAACCGTTGTTCCACTAAAATAGAGAGACTGCCGAATTCACAAAATTGCCGGATTCGACAATCACTGGAAGTTTGCCGACAGGCATGGAGAAGGTTTCCTCCCCATGCCTGTCAGTCTTAATGGAGCCCCCAAAAGATGACAGATGGTTTCGGCTACCTGACTCGTCGCGAATTCTTGCAGAAATCCGGGATGTTTGTAGCTGGCATGGCGGCCGGGCAGGGCAATCCCCGCCGTACGGGCATCATCGCCAGGCCATTGCTGGACATCAATGCCCTGCCACACTTTGTGGATCCGCTTCCAGTTCCGCCGATTCTCAAGCCGAGCGGGACCCGTCCCAGCCCTGATGCTCCCGCCGCGCAGATTCCCTACTACCGGGTTGAGATGCGGGCGATCGAAAGCAAAGTCCATCGCGATGTGAAGCCCACGCGGCTTTGGGGCTTTGGCGAGAATTCTCCGGGCCCGACCTTTGAAACCCGTAGCGGCGAACCTCTGCTGGTCGAGTGGGCGAACGAATTGCCGACCTCGCATTTTCTCCCCATCGATCACAGCGTCCATGGCGCAGAGGCCGACAAGCCCAGCGTCCGCGCCGTCACCCACCTCCATGGAGCCAAGGCTCCCGCCAAAAGCGACGGCTATCCCGAAGACTGGTGGGTTCCGGGCAAATCCGCGCTCTACTTCTACCCCAATCATCAGGACGCCGCCATGCTGTGGTATCACGATCACGCGCTGGGAATCACTCGCCTGAACATATATGCGGGACTCTTCGGCGCTTTTGTTGTTCGTGATGAGTACGAAGATGGCCTGAATCTGCCCAAGGGCAAGTACGAGATTCCGCTGGCCATCTATGACCGCTCGGTTGATCGTGAAGGCCAGCTTTACTATCCGGTCTCGCCTGACCCGGAATCGCCCTGGGTGCCGGAGGTGTTTGGCGACGCGATTCTGGTGAACGGGAAAATGTTTCCCTACCTGGAAGTGGAGCCGCGGAAATATCGCTTCCGAATTCTCAACGCGGCCAATGGACGCTTCTTTCACCTGGCGCTTTCGAATGGGCAGGAGTTCCACCAGATTGGGACGGACCTGGGATTGCTGCCCGCACCCGTACCGTTGAAAAGCCTGCTGATCGCGCCTGCGGAGCGTGCCGACCTGGTCATAGATTTTTCCGGTCACGGCGGAGAGCAGATCGTGGTCACCAACGACGCTTTCATCGTGATGCAGTTTCGCGTGGCGAAAACCGGGGCGCCGGACACCAGTTCACTGCCGTCGAGTCTGCGGCCCGTCGCCAGGATTCCGGAATCGGCGGCGGTGAAGGAGCGCATCCTGACCCTGGGCGAGAAAGACGACAAGGCAGCAAACCCGATGATGATGCTGCTCAACAACGCTCACTGGGGTATGCCGGTAACAGAAAGTCCGGCCCTCGACTCGGTGGAGATCTGGAATTTCCTCAACTTTACCGACGATTCCCATCCTATCCACCTGCATCTGGTGCGCTTTCAAATTCTGGACCGGCGGGGCTTTGAGCCCTTCTACTACTACACTCAGGGAAAAGTGAAGTACATCGGGGCGGTGGTGCCGCCAGCACCCAACGAGGCGGGATGGAAAGACACAGTGCAGGCCCATCCCGGAATGGTGACGCGAATTATCGCCCGCTTCGAAGGCTATCCCGGCCGCTATGTGTGGCACTGCCACATTCTGGAGCATGAGGACAACGAAATGATGCGACCGTATGACGTGATTGCCTAGGTGCGGACCGAGTTTACCCAACTACCCTCTCCTTTCGCGGAATCGTTTGTGATAGCTTTTTACGCCTCTGGGGAAGAACCGGGTGCCCAGTCCTCGTCTCTCCGCCCTTTGGAGAGACAGGGCGGGTTAGTGAGCCCCACCAAAACCTGGAAATGAGGACGTACTCATGAGCGAAACGCAGCCTACGCGAAGTATCGGTCGCAGCATCGGGGCCCTGTTCGCCGGTTTCGTAGTCGTCCTTGTCCTTCCCTCGGCACCGACCTGGCCCTGCACAAAGCTGGCATTTTCCCGCCACTGGGCCAGACCATGTCCAACCCGCTCTTCCTGCTGGCGACGGCTTATCGTACGGTTTTCGCGATCGTGGGCAGCTTCATTACGGCACGGCTCGCGCCCGACCGGCCCATGGGGCACGCGTTGGTGGGCGGTGCGATAGGTCTCGTCTTAAGCGTCGTGGGTGCCGTGGTGACGTGGAACAAGGATCTTGGGCCGCACTGGTATCCCCTGGCCCTGGTTGTCACCGCGCTGCCCTGCGCCTGGGTGGGCGGCAAAATCCGCCTCATGCAATTGCGCTCCAGCCGGCTTTAGTCGAATACGACTGTCTTGTTTCCGTAAGTCAGGACGCGGTGGCACAGGTGCAGCCGCACTGCGCGGCCCAGGACCGTGCGTTCGAGATCACGTCCCTTGCGGACCATGTCTTCGATGGAATCGCGGTGCGAAACGCGGGCGACTTCCTGTTCGATGATCGGTCCTTCATCCAGATTCATGGTGACGTAGTGCCCGGTCGCTCCGATCAGCTTCACTCCGCGCAGAAAGGCCTGGTGGTAGGGCTTGGCGCCCACGAACGCGGGAAGAAACGAGTGATGGATATTGATAATGCGATTGGGATAGTTGGCAATGAAGTCTTCGCTCAGGACCTGCATGTAACGGGCAAGCACGATCAGATCGACCCCTCGTGAACGCAGCTCGCGGAGTTCCTCAGCTTCCTGCTGCTTCTTGTTTTCCGGAGTAATAGGAAAGTGCAGGAAGGGAACGCCGTAACGGTTGGCAATCGCACCGGCATCGGGATGATTGCTGGCTACCACCGCAATTTCGGCGTTGAATTCGCCGGCGAGCTGGCGTTGCAGAAGATCTTCCAGGCAGTGCGGCAGGCGCGAGGCAAACAGCGCGACCCTGGCCCTGTGGTCGCTGAAGTGAATTTCGAACTTCATTCCAAATTCTTCAGCCAGCGGGCGAAAGCGATCGGCTATCTGCTCGCCGGGAACCTGGAAGCCGGCAAGGTGAAATTCGAAGCGCGCCAGGAAGACGCCGGCCTCAATGTCGGTATATTGGTCCGACTGCAGAATATTGCCGCCGTTTTTAAAAATGAAGTTGGAGATTCCTGCGACCAAACCCTTCTGGTCGGGGCACGAGACAAGTAACGTGGTGGTTTCGGGCATGGGTGTCTAGTTCGGCGATTGGGCGCTTGCCGAGCTTCGCTCGGCCGGGCGGGTGAGAGCACCGGCCCTTACGTTACCTGTTTTTTGGGTGGCTATCCACGCATTCACCTGCTTCTCCAACACAGTTAGAGGCAACGGGCCTTCCAGCAGCAGGGCATCGTGGAAGGCGCGGATGTCAAACCGTGGCCCCAACTCTTTTTCGGCGCGCTGCCGCAGTTCCTTGATCTTGAGTTCACCCATCTTGTAAGCGAGCGCCTGTCCCGGCCATGAAATGTAGCGGTCAACTTCGCTGGTGGCGTTGTATTCGGTGGTCGCGACGTGGGCCAGGAAATAATCGATGGCCTGCTGCCGAGTCCAGTGCTTGTAGTGCATCCCGGTATCGACCACCAGGCGGACGGCGCGCCACATTTCGTTGCTCAGCCGTCCGAAACGGACGTAGGGATCGCCGTACAATCCGAGTTCGTCTCCCAGGGATTCGCAATAGAGCGCCCAGCCCTCGGCGTAAGCGCTATATCCGCCGTAGCGGCGAAACTTCGGCAGCTCTTTCAGTTCAATCGCGATGCCGCCCTGGAAAGTGTGGCCGGGGACAGCCTCGTGCAGAATCAGCGAGGTGATTTCATACTCCGGACGGGTCTCCGGCTTGTAGGTATTGATGTAGAAGTAGCCGGGCCGGGAACCGTCTGGCGCCGCACCATCCGCGTACGCAGCCGGCATTCCGGGGGCGAGCTCGGAGGGCACGGGCTCCACGCCATAAGGCAGGCGCGGAAATGTGCGGAACAGCTTTACCAGCAGCGGATCGACTTCCTTGGCGCGTGCCCGCGTGTATTCCAAAAGTTCTTCTGAGGTCTTGGCGTAAAAGCGCGGGTCAGTGCGCAGGAAGTGAAAGAACTCCTGGTTCGTCCCTTTGAATCCGGATTGCTCGCGGACTTTGTCCATCTCCGCGCCGATGCGCTTCACCTCCTGCAAACCGATCTCGTGGATCTGTTCGGGAGTGAAATTGATGGTGGTGCGGGAACGGGCCAGGTAGGCATACGTAGCGTCTCCATTGGGGACTTGCCATGCTCCGACCTGTTTGAACGACGCGGGCACATACTCCTTTTGCATGAAATCGCGGAAGCGTTGAAAGGCAGGCAGAACCTCAGCCTTGATGGTTTCCCGCGCCGCCGCGGTCAGGCGCTGCCTGTCCGTGTCAGAGAATGTCGGCGGCATTTTCAGAAATGGCTTGTAGAAACCGTGCCGGGTTGGATCCTGCCATTCCATGCCGTTGAGTTGGGTGAGAACTTTCTCGCCAATCACTTTAGGCAGCAGGATGTGTTGCCTGATGCCTTCGCGCATCAGCCCGATGTTCTGGTCCATATAGGCGGGAAAGTTGTGCATGCGGCCGAGCCAGTCGTCGTAATCCTTGACTGTCTCAAAGCGCAGCGAATTGACCACGCCTTCAACGGTCTGGATTCCGTCGAACGTATCGGTGCGCACCAGATACCACTTGTACTGCTCCCCTTCGAGATAGTCGTTGGTGTTGTATTCGAAGACGTCGTAACTCACCTGGTCTTCCGGGGAGAGCTGGGCGCGGTTGATGGCGTGCAGGCGTGTCAGCATCTCGCGGCCATGCTGGAACCCCCCGCTCAGGGAATCCGGACTAAGGTTTCCCCATTGATCGTTCCAGCGCCGGTCACCCAGTTCGGAGGCAGTGACCGGATGGTGCGCCATCTGATATTCCCAGTCCTGATCGAAAAGCTGGTGCAAGCTCTGGGCCGCATTGTCGGCCGCATAGGAGGCGGTTGAGATAACCAGGGCAGCAATCAGCAGGTGAAACATTTGGGTGCGAGAAGGGAAGTGCATTCGTTCTCCGCAATAGGTGCGAAGGAAAAGTTAGCACAAACCACGTAGGCCCGGACGCCCTCGTCCGGGCGGTCGAGCAACGCTCGCCTGGGTTTTATTGAAGATCGAGCCGCGACGGCTTTCGGCAGAGACCCAAAACCCAGCCGGGCTTCGCCCGGCCGGGCGGGTGAGGGCACCCGCTCCTACGTGGTTCGCGTGGGGGACAGTTTCGCGGCGATGCGCTCGCGTACGGCCGACGTGGCCAGATTATTGGCCTCCGCGTTGCGCTCCCGCGGTACGTGGGTGATAGAAAACTTGAAGGAACGCGCCAGCTTGCGGCAGATCCAGTGCAGGGAATAGAGGCGCGGGCTGCGACAGGCGTACTCGCCTTGCATCTGGCGAACTACCACCTGGGAATCGGAATACACGTGCAAAGCCCGTGCCTTTAGCTTTTGCGCACATTGCAAAGCTTCGAGCAGGGCAACGTATTCGGCGACGTTGTTATCCTGGCGGCCAATCCAGCGCGCGATGCGAATGGTGCCGCCGTCGCAGCCCTCAATCACAACTCCAATGCCCGACGGTCCCGGGTTTCCCAGAGAGCCGCCGTCCACGTAGGCTACGAGGTTCGACATCCAGCGTTTTCCGTTCTCATCAACATGCGTCAGAACCGATTTTGCGTCAAGTTGTTTATTTGGAGCGCCTGCAACACCCGATGAGCGCTGTGGAATAATCTGTGGAAAACCAGTCGCTGGGAATTGTGAAAAGCAATAAGCATCACTGATTCAAGTAACTACAATTTTCAATTTGCACAGGATGGAAACTTATGATTGCACCGAAAAACGGCGTTGACATTTGCATGAGAAGCATTTAACTTCGCCAACGTCGACGGCCGAAAGGGCTGGCTCAAATTAAAACTTAGCCAGTGCGAAGTAGGCCGGGTGATCCGCTGGAAGGGGCGACCTGGAAGGCGACCGGACCCGAAAAAACCGACGGCCCTGCGAGGGGCAGTTGGGGTCAGGGACTGCGAAAGCAGCGATCACATCAAGGGCCGTGATGGTGCATGCGTCCACGCTGTTATGCTTCCTCGCAGGAGCTGACAGCTAGAGCATAACCAATGTCACGGCCTTTTCTATTGCTACGACGAATTCCTGCCAAGTAACATTCGACTTTCTCCGAAACATTCTGTTGCGTAATGTTGGAGCGACCGGGCTCTAGTCTCCGGTTTTCGGATAGTTCTCCATAATGTCAGGATGACCGCGACGCTTAACACGCGCTGTTGTATCGCGGGAGGCGGCCCTGCCGGCATGATGCTGGGGTTCCTCCTGGCCCGTATGGGCGTGGACGTGGTCGTGCTGGAGAAGCATGCCGATTTTCTCCGCGATTTTCGGGGAGACACGATCCATCCTTCCACCCTCGAAGTCATGTACGAACTGGGCATTGTGGACGACTTTCTCAGGCACCCACACCAGAAAGTGCGCCAGCTCAAGGGACAAGTCGGGAACGAGACCATCGCCGTGGCTGATTTCACCCACCTGCCCACGCACTGCAAATTCCTCGGTCTAATGCCGCAGTGGGATTTTCTGAATTTCATCTTGGCGCAGGCGCGGCGCTATCCATCCTTCCACTTGAAGATGCAGGCAGAAGTCACCGACCTCATCGAAGAAGACGGCAGAGTGGTGGGTGTACGGGCGCGGAGTCCGGAGGGAATGCTGGAAGTCCGCGCCGGCCTGACCATCGGTGCCGACGGAAGGCATTCCGCGGTGCGCGAGCGTGCCGGGCTCGCCGTGCTCAACCTGGGCGCGCCCATGGATGTGCTGTGGATGCGAATCAGCCGCCAGCCGGCCGATCCCGAACAAACCTTCGGCCGCTTCGATACCGGCAGGATCCTGGTCTTTCTCAACCGGGAAGATTATTGGCAGGTGGCCTACGTCATCCGGAAAGGCAAAGCCGATGAACTGCGGCAGCAGGGACTGCCGGCGTTCCGCCAGGAACTGGTCCAGCTGGCGCCTTTTCTCGAGAATCGGGTGGAGGAACTGCGCGACTGGGACGATATCAAGTTGCTCACCGTCGCGGTTGATCGCTTGCGGCGATGGTTCCGCCCCGGATTACTATGCATCGGAGATGCCGCACACGCCATGTCGCCCATCGGTGGCGTAGGAATCAACCTGGCGATTCAGGATGCGGTGGCGACGGCGAATATCCTGGGGGAAAGGCTGCGGTTGGGAACGTTGAACGAGGGCGACCTTCAGGCGGTGCAGCAACGAAGAACATTTCCCACGCGCGCCACCCAGCGGCTGCAATTAATACTGCAGAACAATGTGATCCGCAGAGTCCTCACCACCACCAGGCCGCTCATCCCGCCCTGGCCCGTAAAGCTCCTGGGGCGGTGGAAGTTCTTGCAGCGCATCCCGGCGCGGGTGGTTGGGCTGGGATTTCGTCCGGAACATGTCAAGACGCCCGAAGCGCGGGAAGCGTAGTCGAGACCCTACAGAGCCGGCTTGGGCATCCGTTTTTCCATGCGCACAATCGGCAGGGACTCTCCGTTGGCTAGCGGGACTTCGAGATTTTCCAGCGCGACATAGCCGCGCGCCTGGTAGAGCGGCACCCCGGTGAGGGTGGCCCCCATTTCGAAGCGGGTGAAACCGGCTGCGACGGCTGCGTTTTCGCAGGCTTCAAGGATCATGCTCCCGATACCGCGCCGGGCCCACGAGGGATGGATGAAGAAGGCTCGAATCTTGGCGGCTTCGCGCTGCGGATCGAGCAATACGGCCTGGCGGCCAGTCCACTGATCACCACCGTAGAGGGTCTTCCGCTTGCTCCAGCCTCCGCAACCGACAATGAGCGGGGTCGCGTCTCCAGTTTCAGCTTCGGCAACAAAAT
The DNA here is from genome assembly GCA_963803605.1 of Terriglobia bacterium. Taxonomy (GTDB): domain Bacteria; phylum Acidobacteriota; class Terriglobia; order Terriglobales; family Acidobacteriaceae; genus JAIQFF01. The sequence goes on along the minus strand of CAWDNG010000005.1, from coordinate 54,074 downwards.
ACGTTCCATCGGCGATGAGCTGGGTATCCACACCATAGACAGTTGCCAGCGCGCTTTCAATCTGGGACGGAGTGTAGTCCCGGGTCTGCAATCCGCGCACGGATGCATCGATCAGCGCGCGTAGTTCCAGGACGTCGGCGGTAACAGCCTGGCGAATGCGAATCTTCATGGATGCAAGTTCGGCACCGGTGGCCAAACAGAATTTTACGGCTTCCTTCCCCAAAATTGTGGTTCCGCGACCACCCGCCAGGGAAGTCTCGCATCTACCAAGCGCATGTTAATGGACTACGGAGCAAAGACCACCCGGAGATGAACAGCGTCAGGGACGCTTGCAGAGGCTGTAAGACGGGGAAACCAATCTTTTTGCTGTTTCGATTGGTGGAGTCAACGCTTGAGGGGGCCGCCCGGCCGCCTTCGAGTCAGTCATGCGAGCGTCGCGGTCTAGGGCTGGGATTTCAGATTGTAGATTGAAGATTTCAGATTGGACTGATCAAGAGATTGGATCTAAAGTCTCCAATCTGAAGTCTACAATCAGATATCTTCAATCTGAAATCTACAATCTGCCATCCGCTCACGGTCTGTCCGGGGGCGGTCCCCCGTCTGGGCCGGGGCCGCGCCTGGGTCCATGCATGGGCGTGCGCTCCGCTTTCAGTTTGAGCCATTGCTCGTGGGTCAGCTGGCGGCGAATACCCAACAGCATGCGCGCATTCGCTTTTTCCAGCTCGGCTCGCGCCTGGGCAACCCGGTCAATTTGTGCCAGAAGTTTGTTCTCATCCGGTGGGTCGGCGGACACCAGCGGCTCCATGATGGCTTCTTCTTTTTGGACCGCGGCGAACTGATCAATCAGTTTGAGCCGGTTGCTGTTGAAAATGTCGTCCATCTTCTTTTGCTGGTCCTCCGACAAGCCAAGTTTCTTCACAAAGTCAGGGTCGTCCCACCAGCGCCCCGGGGGCCCAATACGCAACGGTCCCCCCGGACCTCCCGGACCGCCCATACCGCGCGGGCCCGGGTGTCCGGGGCCTTGTTGCGGAGGACCGTCAGGACCGCCAGGGGAGGGCTGCTGTCCAAAACATGTCACTCCGAGCAAGAGGGTCAAGCATGAACATCCGGCCACTCTCAAGAACTTCCGCTTCCAGCTATGGCATGAAAACATCACTTGCTTCTCCTATCGTTTTACAACCTGAGTGTTCGCAGCCGCGCTTGATGCCGATTCGGAAACCAGCAACGGTTGCATGGGCGCCGGTACCGCTTCCGAAAGCTCGCTGCTGACCTGGGACAACAGCGCGTTGTCCTGGTCCAGCTGAGCCTGCGATAGTCCGGAATTTGCCACGGGAGTCGCGGTCTGGACGGGATGCGCCTGGCCCGCAATTCGTTGCTGGCGTAGATAGCAGCCTGTGGTGCAAGTCTCGATTCCTTGACGAAAAAGATTTCGTGATCCACAGCGATCGTTCGTAGAATGCGCGCATGGCAATGGGCACACGCAAGCAGCGGGAGCGGCAAGAAGATTTCTGGGTCGGGCATACGGAAATCGCTTCGGCTCCGAGTCATCCTTTCTATCGGCGGCTGAACCAGTTGCTGGAGGAGGAAAAGTTCGATGAATTTGTGGAAGGGCTATGCGCGAAGTTCTATGCCAGGAAGTACGGGCGGCCGTCGCTAACGCCAGGGATCTACTTTCGGTCGTTGTTGATCGGGTATTTTGAGGGGATCGACCGTGAGCGGGGGATCGCTTGGCGTCTGGCGGACTCACTGGCGCTACGGAAGTTTTTGGCCATTGGGCTGGACGAGAGCACGCCGGATCACTCCACGATTTCGCGGAGTCGACGGTTGATCGATCTGGAAACACATCGGGAGGTGTTCGGCTGGGTGCTGGGGTTACTGGCAGATCGTGGGTTGATCAAAGGCAAGAGGATCGGGATTGACGCGACTACGCTGGAGGCCAACGCGGCCATGCGATCGATAGTGCGGCGGGACACGGGGGAGAGCTACCAGGAGTTTCTGTGTGGCTTAGCGAAGGCCTCGGGCATTGCGACGCCGACGCGCGAAGACTTGGTGCGATTGGATCGCAAGCGTAAGAAAAGGTCGTCCAACAAGGAGGGGAAGAGCCCAGCGGATGGTGACGCACGGATGGCGAAGATGAAGGATGGGCGGACGCATCTGGCCCACAAGGCGGAGCACGCGGTGGATCTGGACACCGGGGCGGTAGTAGCGGCGACGCTGCAAGGCGCCGACCAGGGCGACACGAAGACCTTGGATGAGACGCTGAGCGAAGCGGGGATGGCGGTGGCGGAGCAGGTGGAACGCGAAGTAGAGTTGCGGCCCCAGGAAAAGCCCAAGGTGAACGTGGCGGGGATCGAAGAAGCGGTTGCCGACAGGGGGTATCACAGTGGCGCGGTGATGAAGCGGATGAAAGGGTACTTAGTGCGCAGTTACTTTCCGGAGAAGAAACAGAAGGGGCAACGGCATTGGAAGGGCAAGCAGGCGGAGCAACAAGCGGTGTATGCGAACCGGCGGCGGGTGCAGGGCGAGTACGGCAAGAGTCTACTGCGCCGGCGGGGCGAGTTCGTGGAGCGCAGCTTCGCGCACTGCTACGAGACGGGCGGGATGCGACGCTGCCATCTGCGCGGACACAAAAACATTCTAAAGCGGCAACTGATCCATGTGGGCGCGTTCAATCTGAGCCTGATTCTGCGCAAGTTGCTGGGTGCAGGCACGCCGCGGGAGTGGAACAACCGCGCTGGCATGCTCATTTTGTTTGCTTATTTGCTCCTGCGCCGAGCAAGTCCGAATAGGCCTCTGCGAAGTCAATCGGCAATATCTCAGACTAAATCCTTTGCGGGATCACGAAGGCGAATACGCCGCTGGCAGTGCCGCAAACCAGGTACTTCCACCACGGGCTGATAGGCGGTCGATCCAACGATCAGGACAAACAGGGCCATGGCCGCGCCAGGACCCAACCCATGGCGGGCCGCGATTTCATGGATGCACTCCGAACGCGGGATGCATTTCTGTCGGCTGCCAGCAAGGCGTTTTCGCTCCAGGAGTGCGCCGCGACCCGAAAGTCTGCGACTGAGCTCCTCAGCCGATCCAGTTCCTGGGCACACGCGGAGCACCCGAGAAGGTGGGCATTCACGGTGAACGAAGAGACGCCCAACAGGTTGTCGGTCAATTCTTCCTGGGTCAGATGTGCGGTCGAAGGCTCGCTCATTGGGTTCCTCCCAGTCTGGCGCGCACTGCGCCTACTGCCCGATACAGATGGGTCTTTACCGTCGGGACTTGCATGCCGGTGACGGCGGCAATGTCGGGCAGGTCCATTTCTTCAACGAAGCGCATCAGGAAAACGCTGCGCTGCTTGCCCGAAAGTTCCCGCAGTGCTTCGTGGACCATCTTCACTCTTTCCTTTGCGATCAACTGTGCTTCCGGAGAGCTGATGCGGCTGGCCAGATGCTGGCTCAGGTCGCTAGCATCAATGGCAGTAGCGGCGGCTGTCTTCCAGAAGCGGAATTTCTGGCTCTTGGTGTGATCCCGCACCAGGTTGAACGCGATTCACATCAGCCAGGTACTGATGCTGCAATCGCCGCGAAACTGGTTCCGGGTCAGGTGCGCCTTGAGAAAGCAATCCTGGGTAATCGACTCCGCCGCATCACGGTCGGAGAGGGAGAAAACCACAAAACGAAAGACTTTCGGCTTATACAGCGGGACCAGGGCGTCGATATCTTCCAGCTCCGAGATGCGGTGATCTCCCGCGAGTGAGATGAGTTCGGCCGGGATCGTCGGGGTCATCACTGATACGACAGGGCTGGTGATTAGATTACAAGGTTTCCGGCGCGAACACTGTCCTTGGCTTTTGGCCCTTGATCGTTGGCCAAAACACCAAGGCCAAACACCAAAGACCAACGGCCCACGACCAACGACGGTTTCCCGGTAATCTCCCACAGGAATCCGTCGTCTATGCGATACAGACTCACCTGATCTCCGCGAAGTCGGATTACTCGCGGGCACCGATTTACAGGAGGAATGAATTTGTCACCAATGAACAATGACAAGGAAATCAGCCGTCGGCAGGTCATCGGCATGCTGGCGGTTGCGGGAGCCGGCGCGATGCTGGGCTGCGGCGGCGGAACGAAAGCCACCGCCACAACAACTACGGGTTCGAGTACGTCCTGCAGCGTCACTCCAGAAGGCGAGGAAGGACCCTATTTCGTGGACGATAGCGCCACGGGGTTCAATCGCAGCAACATCCTCTCCAACCTTGATGGCAGCAAGGCGCAGAGCGGGATCCCCCTCACGTTGAGCATCTACGTTTACGACAGCGAAAAGAGCTGCACTGCGATGGCTGGCGTGCAGGTGGATATCTGGCATTGCAACGCTTCCGGAATCTACTCCGGGGAAGACGTGGAGAGTACATCGGGCGAAACCTGGCTTCGCGGTTACCAGTTAACCGATTCGAACGGTCTGGCCACCTTCGTGACCATCTTCCCAGGCTGGTATCAGGGGCGGACTACGCACATTCACCTGCGGCTTCGTTCCAGCTACGACTCTTCCGGTACCGGAGAGACGAACACGACCCAGCTGTTCTTTCCCCAAGACACGATCGACACCGTCAACACGACCATTAGCCCGTACAGCGCGGAGGGAGCAAACCCGACGACGAATGCGACGGACCATGTTTATAGCGGAGAAGTCAAGGGTGCAAACGTCCTGACGCTGAGCGGTGACACGACCAATGGCTTCACGTCGACGATCAAGCTCAATTTGCCAATTACGGCTCTTTAACGCAAATATCCGACCCGGCGTCTGGAATTTATGCGGCAGGTTTCGTTCCCGGCGGTTCGATGGCGAGAAACTCCTGTGCAAAACGCCGGCTGTAGCTTTCCAGCAGGCTCTGGATTCGGGCGGGATTGGAGGAGCGCAGGACCAGGCCGGCATGATGGCGTCGCTTGAGGCGTAAGACAATTTCGGGATCGTTGTAGGCCGAAGTGTCCGGATCTTCCTGCCGGGCCAACGACAGGATCAATCCGGCATAATCGCTACGCACGGCAGGGAGCCGATAAGGCTCCTTGCCGCCGGCGATTTCGATGCGCGCCCACTCCCGCCACAGGTTGATGCCGGTGGCGACTTCCACCATCTCGCTGATGTAAGCGCCGCCCACGCGGGCCGCGCATTCCAGAAAATAAAAGTGCCCGTCATCGCGGGCGCGGATGAACTCCGCGTGCGACACTCCACGCACCAGTCCCAGCGCATCGATCAAATCGCGGTTGAGTTCGCGCAAAGCCGTCGCCTCGTCCGATCCGTTCGGAAGAAGATACGTGGTAAAGATGCCACCCTTCTGCGCCACCGCCATAGGTGGTTGGCCATAGCGGCTGACACTGGAGAAGACCACTTCCTTCTCTGAGACCACAGAATCGACGTGATAAACGTCGCCAGGGACGAACTTCTCGAGCAGGAAAGAAGACTGCTGATCGCCGAGCGAGTCGAGGACCGGCCACAGCGCATCCGGCGAATCGACCAGCTTGATGCCGATAGCCGAGGCTTCCGATCGAGGCTTCAGCACCCAGGGGCCCGATACATGGTCGAGGTAATAACGGATGTCGTCGTGATTGAGTACGGGAATGAAATCCGGAACGCGAATCTTGTGTTCGAGCGCCTGCATGCGCATGGCCAGTTTGTCGCGAAAGTAGCGCATGGTGGTCAGGCCCATGCCGGGGATGCGCATGTGCTCGCGCAGGGTGGCGGCGGTTTCCATGTCGAATTCGTCGAGCCCGACAATGCGGTCAATCTTCTTGTTCCGTGCCAGGTACGTAACCGCTTTTACGATCTCGGGGATGGGCAGCTCAGCGGGAATGTAGAAGATGTCATCCAGGCTCTCGCGCGGCCAATCGGCATCGCGGAGTTTCTCGGCAGTAAGCAGGAACACGCGACAGCCCTGGTGTTTGCACTCGCGCATGAATTCCTGTCCCTTTTCGTAGGTCGTAATGCAGAGAAAGGTAAGCGGCGATGACATTGGGGCTCCGCGCCAGGGGGGAAACTATACCACCGCCCGCAAGATGAGAGTGCACTTGGAATGATGTTGAAGTCTCTTTCGTGCGGCCCGCCCTCCGCCGTGGAGGCGAAGGGCGGGACAGCGCGGCTGGCGCCGCGTCAATCAGTCGAAACTCTTACCGCCGCCAGTACGGACGGCGTACTACAAACTCGCGATGCACAGGCCGCGGAGCGATATATGGGCGAGCGTAAAAGCCTGGACGGTAGCCCCAACCCGGGCGAACATAGGTCGGTCCATAGAAAAGCGGAGCCGGCCGGTAGGCGACAAAAGGTACTGGCGCCACGTACCGGTACGGACGTACGTAAACCGGACGCGGATAGGCTGGTCCGATCGCAATCACCACGCCGGCATGAGCCTGCGGAGGGTTGACAAAGATTAGCATCGCCACCAGCCCGAACAGTGAAAGTGCGGTTTTCTTTAACATTGAGCGCCTCCAATCCTCACCCTGATTAAACCCCGCCGCGAAGAAAAGTTGTTTTCTGAAGCTAACCTTAAACGCGTGGTTTGAAGGGGTTAGAGGTGGGTTCGGATCAAATTTACGGTTCATCTATAATTCCCAGCCATGAATCCCCCGAGCATGAAACTGCGAATATCCCTCCTGGTCATTGTGTCGAATGTGCTGCTCGCCACCGCGGCGCCCCTTCTCGCGCAGGATCGTTCTTATGGCCGCTCCATGGTGATCAACGATGGTGGCATCGTAGCCACCAGCCACACTCTGGCGTCTCAGGCGGGGGCGCAGATTCTGGCGAAGGGCGGTTCTGCAATCGATGCCGCGATTGCGGCCAATGCCGTGCTCGGCGTTACCGAGCCCATGATGAACGGGGTTGGCGGCGATCTCTTCCTCATCTACTGGGAGGCCAAGACCGGCAAGCTCTACGGTCTGAATTCCAGCGGCTGGGCGCCGCGCGGGCTATCCATTGAATACCTGAAGCAGAAAGGCATTTTCCAGATGCCGCAGGCCGGAATCGATAGCGTAACCGTGCCCGGCGCCGTTGAGGGCTGGGCCAAGGCTCATGCCCGCTTTGGAAAGCTGCCCTGGAAGGATCTGTTCACGCCGGCAATTTATTACGCCGAGCATGGTTATCCGGTCCCCGAGCTGATCCACGGTTTCTGGGAGGGAGAAGAGCAGGTTCTGAAGCAAACTCCGGAAGCGGAGCGGATTTATCTCCCCGGCGGAAAGGTTCCGGAAGTGGGCGAGATGTTTTCCAATCCGGACCTGGGCAAAACGCTGCGCCTGATCGCGGAAGGCGGGCGAGACGTCTTCTATCGTGGCGAAATTGCGCAATCGATTGTGGCAACTTCAACGGAATTGGGCGGGACCATGAAGCCCGATGATCTGGCCGACTTTTCGGCGGAGTGGGTCGAGCCGATTTCCGTCAACTACCATGGCTGGAAGGTTTACGAACTGCCTCCCAACGGACAAGGTATGGCCGCGCTCGAGATGCTCAATATCATGAGCACCCCGCAACCCGACAAGGCCGGGCCGCTGGCGCCGATGGAACTGCACAATCGCATTGAGGCCATGAAGCTGGCCTACAGCGACTTGTATCGCTACAACGCCGACCCTCGTTTTGCCAAGGTTCCGGTCAAGGGACTGCTGGCCGCCGACTATGCCAGACAGCGGGCATCGCTGATTGATCCCGCCAAGGCGAATTGCACTCCAGCCAGCGGTTCTCCGGCGAGGAGCGACACAACGTATCTGGCCGCCGTGGACAAAGACGGCAACATTGCTTCACTCATACAGAGCAATTACGACGCCTTCGGTTCCGGAGTCGCGGTCAAAGGCCGGGGATTTGTTTTGCAGGATCGCGGTGGTTTGTTCGTGCTCGAACCCAGCCATCCCAATGCGCTGGCGCCGCGCAAGCGGCCGTTTCATACCATCATCCCAGCCTTCATGGAGCAGGGAGATGTGCACATTGGATTCGGCATCATGGGCGGGGCCAACCAGCCCCTGGCGCACGCCCAGTTTGTTTCCAACTTTGTGGATTACGGAATGAACATCCAGGCCGCGCTCTCCGAGCCCCGCTTCACCGTCAGGCCCACAGAGCAGGGAATTGGATGCGACATCATGATCGAATCCCGGGTTCCGGCGGAGACGCTCACCGAACTGGAGAAAAAGGGCCACAGGTTCAAGGTGAGGAAGGAGTATTCAACCGCCATGGGCCGCGGGCAGGCCGTGCTGCACAACTCGAAAAGCAACGTGAACTTCGCGGCCTCCGACCCGCGGGCCGACGGCTCAGCCGAGCCGGAACCTGTTCCGGAACACTAAAGGTGGACTGATGGTCAGTGTTCGCTTCCGCACACGGACTGTCCGTGGACGGACAGAACAGGCCTTCTTGCTCCCGCAACGCTATTCCGGCCAGGGTTACCCGCTGCAGCAGAGTCGCTCGAAACCCTGCCGTGGGAGCTCTGCAGTACAAGTGAGGCAAGCGATGACCGGGCTATTTCAGGATCTTCGTTACGCAACCCGCCAGCTCCGCAGGAGCGCCGGGTTCACCTTAGTTGCAGTGACCACGCTGGCGCTGGGGATCGGCGCCAGCACCGCTGTGTTCAGTGTGGTCGATCAAGTGTTGTTGCATCCGCTTCCCTATCTAGATTCGGATCGAATCGTAAAGGTCTCGCAAACGTTCAAGGGCCTTCCGAACGACGACGCCTCTCCTGCCAACTATCTGGATTGGGTTTCACAGAACCACGTCCTTGCCGGGATGGCAGCGTCTCGTGGATGGCAGGGGAGCCTGTCGACGGGATATCGTCCGGAGCGGGTCAAAGGCACGATGACCACGCCAAACTTTTTTCCCCTCTTCGGAGTAGGTCCGGTTCTCGGGCGTGGCTTGGAGGAGAGCGATGCACGGCCCGGCAACGATCATGTTGTGGTGCTCGGCTACGGACTGTGGCGACGATATTTTGCGGCCGATCGCGCGATTGTTGGCCGCGACATCGGGCTCAATGGTGAGCCGTACACCGTTGTCGGCGTGATGCCGCCGAACTTTTCTCCGGACGAGTACGGCGAGCTGTGGCTGCCCTCACCCTGGGGGGTACCCACCCATCCTCTGGCGCCTGACAAAGATCCGCGCCACTTCAGGGACAGAAATTATCTTGACGTCTGGGCGCGGTTGAAGGCAGGGGTGACCATGCAGCAGGCACGTGCGGAGCTCGACACCATCGGCCGCCGCCTGGAGAAGCAATTTCCCGATTCGAACGACAAGGTCGGAGTGAGTTTTGTACCGTTACACGAGTATGTCGTCGGCGACATCCGTCCGGTGCTGCTGGTTCTGCTGGCTGCGGTGGTTATGGTGCTCCTGATCGGGTGCGCCAACGTTGCCAACCTTCTTCTGGCACGTGCCACGGCGCGGGCCAGGGAAATCTCGATCCGAACGGCTCTGGGAGCGAGCCGTCGGCGTTTGCTCCGCCAGTTACTTACCGAGAGTGGTCTGCTCGCTTTGATGGGAGGACTCCTGGGGATTCTGCTGGCGGTCCTGGCCGTTCCGTCGCTATTGGCACTCAGTCCACCGGATATCCGCCAGTTCAAGCAGATTGGAATCAACCGGGAGGTGTTGGCGTTCAGTTTTCTGGCGTCGGTTGTCTGCGGAGTTTTGTTTGGCCTGGTTCCCGCTCTGCAATCGTCGCGATCGCAGCCTAACGAATCCCTCAAGGAGGGCGAACGCGGGAGCACAGCCAGCCGGGGACGAACCCGTTCCGCCCTGGTGATCGCCGAGGTTGGACTTTCCTTGGTTCTGCTGATTGGGGCCGGACTACTGGTCAAGAGTTTCGCCCGACTCATGGAGGTTCATGCCGGCTTTGACCCCGATCGCCTCTTGACCTTCAACCTTGGACTTCCGTCCTCCACCGATCCTGTTCGCCAACTCGCGTTTTACCAACAAGTCCTGGAGCGTCTTCAGGCGCTGCCAGGGGTAGAGGCTGCAGGGGCGGTCAGCAGGCTGCCGCTTGCTGGAGGCAACAGTGCACGCAGCTTTGGCGTTCCCGGGATCGAGAAGGAGTACGACGCGGACATTCGCGTCAGCACCCCTGACTATTTTCGTGCGATGCGGATTCCGTTGCTGAAAGGCCGCATCTTCAACCAGAGCGACCTTGGCAGCTCGCTTAACATTGCCGTCATCAACGATGCTCTGGCGCGCACCGTTTTTCCCGGACAGGACCCCATTGGAAAGCAGCTCACCCATTTTGGTCCGGACGATTTGACACTGCAGATCATCGGCGTCGTGGGCAATGTCCGGCACGTCGGGCTCGATGCAGATCCCCACTCTGAGATCTACCAGTTACTCGGCCAGGCGCAATGGCCGTCGATGTTCGTGGCGATACGTACCGCAACCTCTGACCCCGCGAGCCTGACTTCGGCAGCGCAGAATGTGGTCTGGAGCGTGAATAAAGACGTCCCTCTCGCCAGCGTCCGCACCATGCAGGACCTCATCGCCAACTCCGTTCAACGGCGGAAGTTCAGCATGTTCCTGCTCTCCCTCTTTGCCGCAGTGGCCATGCTGCTTGCGGCGATTGGACTCTACGGCGTCATGTCCTACTCCGTTGCGCAACGCACTCATGAAATCGGTATCCGCATGGCTTTGGGGGCCCGGCGGCCCGATGTACTCGCGCTCGTGGTGAAGCAGGGAATGGCGCTCGCCCTCATGGGGATCGCAGCGGGCGCCGCGCTTGCGCTCGGGATGACCCGGCTGATCGCGGGGATGCTGTTTGGGATTACGGCAACCGACCCTCTGACTTTCGCAGGCGTTGCCGCACTGCTGGGGACTGTGGCCTTCCTCGCGAACTATCTGCCAGCTCGCCGCGCTTCGAAGGTCGATCCCATGGTGGCGTTGCGCTATGAGTAAAACGAGTTGCGTCCGTGTGGGTCGGACACCCCTGTCCGACGCCTTTGACTTTCGCTTCTCGCTGTCAAAAGTCAAAACCAGTCGGACAACAATGCCCGACCCACACCCGGTCGAGAGTGAAGGCCGGACCAGGCCTCTTTCAGCAAGCGGCTACTTGGAAGCTATGCCTTCCAGCTGCGGCATCGCCTGCAGAGTTGCTTTCAGGCGGTGCACCACGGTCTCCTGGGGATACATACCCGTGATCCTCTGTTTGATGATCCCGTCTCCATCGATAACCAGGTAAGTGGGAAAGGAACGCACGGCAAACGTACGGAGCACACTCTCATTTGTGTCCCGATACTGCGGCCAATCCATTTTCTTGCTGGCGACGAACTCGCGCCAGGCTTTCTCATCCTTGTCGGCGCTGACGCTGATGAGCACGACTTTGGCGTTTGCGTATTTTCGGGTCAGTTCCTTTAACTCAGAAACCGAGGCCCTGCAGGGTGGGCACCATATCGCCCAAAAATCGAGAACCACGATGTTGCCCCGCAGTTGCTCGAGAGAAATGTCCTTCCCTTGCAGCGTGGTTACGTGAAAATCAGGGGCAAAATCCTCTCGCGCCCGCCTCGGATCTGCGATCAACTTGCTTGCCTGGTCGGCGATGGATTGCGGGGGATGCAGCGCGAGGCACTTGTTTAACTCGTCTTTTCCCTCCGCATCCCTGGACTGGCGCAGCAATACTGTCGCCAGGTTGAAGTGAAAGACGGGTTCGGTGTTAACCAGCGCGAGGGCGGCACGGTACTCTGCTTCTCCATCCTTGAGGTTTTGCGCATTCGGGCTGCTCTGGCCCAGGATGGCGGTACCTTTCATGCTATGGGCGGCCGCTCGGGTTGTATCGTTGTCGGCAACCGCAAGAGCTCGCTCGGAACTCGCAATTGCGTTCTTGAAGTCGTGCATGCGCTCATACGTGGCAGCCATATTGAGGTAACAGACCGCGCACGAATTGTGCTGGAGCTTGTTGAGTTTCTTGAACGTCTCCAGGGCGTCCCTATATTTGCCTGCCGCCAGCGCGTCATGGCCGGCTTCAAGTTGTTGCTGGTAATTGGGCAGTCCTTCAGATTGGGTGTTCTGGGCGCCCATCGGCCACAGCGACCACAACACGAAAGTGGTGACGAGCAGATATTTGTGCATTGCGCTGTCTTCCAAACCCGGCCAATTCGGATCGGGCCAGGGTCAAAAGCGTCCGATTGTATACGATTCCCCTCTACTTCATGCGAGTCACTCGTAACCAGCGGCGGAAACCACAGTAATCATTAGGGACGCAAGCAGGCGGGCCGAACAGCACGATTGATCCGCATGACCACCCTCTGGCCGGACGTTGTAATATGTTTGCGTTCGCCCCGGCAATGACCGGCCCAGGATCAGGCAAGATCAAAACCATGAATAATAAGAACGGAAAGCCTCTCCGCTCCACCCACTGGTTCGGCCTTCAAGATAGAGATGGGTTCATTCATCGTTCGTGGATGAAGAACCAGGGATTTCCTTCCAACCTCTTTGACGGCCGGCCAGTGATCGGAATCTGTAACACGTGGTCCGAGCTGACGCCATGCAACGCTCACTTCCGGATGATTGCGGACCGGGTCAAGCGCGGCGTTTACGAGGCCGGCGGATTTCCCCTGGAGTTTCCGGTGATGTCGTTGGGGGAAACCAATATCCGACCGACCGCTATGCTCTTCCGCAACCTGGTGAGCATGGATGTGGAGGAATCGATCCGGGGCAATCCCATCGATGGAGTGGTACTGCTGTGTGGCTGCGACAAAACCACGCCCTCGCTCATGATGGGCGCCGCAAGTTGCGATTTGCCGGCGCTGGTGGTTTCGGGCGGCGCCATGCTCAACGGACATTTCCGCGGCGAGACGATCGGGTCGGGTACCAGTGTGTGGTCGATGAGTGAAGACGTACGCGCGGGCAAGATGAGCTGCGCCGACTTCATGGACGCTGAATCCTGCATGTCTCGCTCGGCCGGCCACTGCATGACGATGGGCACGGCCTCGACCATGGCGTGCATGGTGGAAGCGCTCGGAATGGGCATGCCGCAGAATGCCACGATTCCCGCAGTCGATTCGCGGCGCTACGTGCTGGCCCAGGAAGCCGGGCGGCGCATTGTCGAGATGGTTCGCGACGATGTGAAGATGTCGCAAATTCTGACTCGAAAAGCTTTTGAGAATGCGATCCGTGTGAATGCAGCCATTGGCGGCTCGACCAACGCGGTTTTGCATCTGCTGGCACTGGCCGGCCGGGTGGGAGTCAAGCTGGAACTCGAAGATTTCGATCGTCTGGGACACACCCTTCCTCTGCTGGTGGACCTGATGCCTTCCGGCAAATTCCTGATGGAAGACTTCTACTACGCCGGCGGAGTGCCGGCCGTGGTGCGCGCTCTGGACGAGCTGATCCACCGTGACGCGCTGACCGTCAACGGCAAGACCATTGGCGAGAATACCGCCGATGCTCCGTGCTGGAATGCGGAGGTGATTCATAGCCGGGACAACCCCATCCGGGAGCGGGCCGGCATTGCCGTGCTGCGCGGTAATCTGGCCCCCGGTGGAGCCCTGGTCAAGCCGTCTGCGGCCAGTCCTCATTTACTCAAGCACCGGGGGCGGGCCGTCGTTTTTAGTGACATCGAAGATTTCAAGAAGCGGGTGGACGATCCTGCGCTCGAGGTCGATGAAAATTCGGTCATGGTGCTGCAGGGCGCGGGGCCCAAGGGATATCCGGGAATGCCCGAAGTCGGCAACATGCCCTTGCCGAAAAAGCTGCTGCAGCGCGGAATTACCGACGTGGTACGGGTTTCCGATGCGCGCATGAGCGGCACCGCATATGGGACCGTGGTGCTGCACGTGACACCGGAATCGGCAGCCGGAGGAGCGTTGGCCCTGGTGCGGAACGGCGATGAAATCGAGCTGGACGTGGAAGCACGCAAGCTCCAACTTTGCGTGACCGAGGAAGAACTGGGCCGCAGGCGCGCCGCCTGGACACCGCCCCCGCCGCTGGCGAACGGCGGATATCAGAAGTTGTACATCGATCATGTTCTGCAGGCTGACCGCGGCGCCGACCTTGACTTTCTCGTAGGCTCCCGCGGCGCCGGCATTCCCAGGGAGAGTCACTGAAGAAAGAGGCTTCTAGCGGCTGGCTCCTGGCTTCTTGCGAAGCAGCCTCGAGCCAGAAGCCAGAAGCTAGAAGCTAGAAGCCGGCAACCAGGAGCTAAACCTCACATGAAGGGTAAGGTCGCCATCGTGACCGGAACCACCGGCATTGGGCGCGCAGTCGCCCAGCGCTTTGCCGCCGGCGGGGCCAGCGTTCTGGCCTGCGGAATCGACCTCGCCGCGAACAACGAACTGGCCCGGGATGCCTCGACGAATGGGCTGAGCATATGCGTGCAGGAATGCGACGTCACTCAGGCCGAGGCCGTGCAGGCCGTGGTCGCGAAGGCTGCGAACGACTTTGGCGGTCTGGACATCATTGTGAACGCCGCCGCCTTTCATCCCTTTGGAACCGTGCTCGAAACCGATCTCGAAAGCTGGAACCGGTGCATGATGGTGAACGTCGCCGCCATCTATTTGCTGGGACATTTCGGGATTCCACAAATGAAGAAGCGTGGCGGCGGTGCGATCATCAACCTCGCGTCGGTGCAGGGACATGCCTGCCAGCGTAGCGTCGCGGCCTATGCGGCGTCAAAGGGCGCGGTCCATAGTCTTACCCGCGCCATGGCCCTCGACCATGCTTCCGATAACATCCGGGTCAATTCGATCAGCCCGGGATCCATAAACACGCCCATGCTCGAACGCTCGGCTGCAAACTTTGCTCCCGGGATCCCGCTGGCAGAGGTGTTCCAGCGTTGGGGCCAGGCTCATCCCATCGGGCGCATTGGGACGCCGGAAGAAGTGGCGGAGCTGGCGGCGTTTCTGGTTTCAGACAAAGCCACATTCTGCACCGGCGGCGACTACCTGGTGGATGGCGGCCTTCTGGCCGGCCTCGGGGTGCAGTGATCTCAACGCCGGTTGCGTCGCCGCCAATCTGTATCGCGCCGACGGGCGACCGGTGCGGCGAAGGCGCGGTCTGGCATGCGGCGCATTCCGCGGTTTACTGGACCGATATCAACCGCTTTCTGATCCATCGGCTCACATTGGCCGACCAATGCGTCCGCACCTGGTTCTTCGATGAACCTGTGACTGCACTTACATTAACCGACCGCGATGATGTTCTGGCGGTGGCGCTCGGCTCCGGCGTGATCTTGTGGGAGCCCGCCTCGGACACTCGCCACAAACCGATGTATCGTCTTCCGGGATGGCCTTCCGTCCGGCTCAACGACGCGCGCGCCGATCCGCGCGGCTCGTTATGGGTGGGCTCGATGCGCAACAATGTCAACCCGGACGGATCGTCAAGGGAAGCAGGCGGAAGAGACGGCGTTCTCCACCGCCTCGATCCGGACGCCGGCCTTACCATCCACAAGCGTGACATTGGCATCTCCAATACGCTGGCCTGGAGCCCCGACCGGCGTCGTTTCTACTTTGGAGATTCTCTGGCCAATACGATTTGGTCATATGAATATGATGGCGAAACGGGGACGATTCGAAGTGAAGCCGTCTTCTTTGCCGGCTTCGATCGCGGATTGCCCGATGGATCGACGGTCGATGCCGAGGGCTATCTTTGGAACTGCCGTTATGACGGCGGTTGCATTGTGCGACTCTCCCCGGACGGAGAGATCGACCGGGTGATCGAGATGCCAGTGAGAAAAATTGCGACTTGCACTTTTGGAGGCGCGGACCTGAAGACACTGCTTGTCACCACTGCCTCAATTGACGCGGCCCCCAGTGAGCGCATGGCTGGCGGGTTGTTTGCGATTCAGTCCGAGGTTAGCGGTCAAGAAGAGAACAGATTTCGCGTGCTTGGCGTCTAGACGTGGTTCATTTCACGGCCTGTCCCAGCCGCACAGGCGCGGCCACCAGCGCCTGACGTTGCGGTAATACTCTTCGTAGTCCGCGCCGAACTTGCCGCGCAGCGTCGGCTCCTCGTAAAAAAGGACAAACAGGTGCACACCAAGGGCGACGGCTGCCACCGCGAGGATCAACCTCAGGTTGGCGTGTCCGAACACGATCCACAACCCAATCCAGCCTGCGGCAAAGCCCACGTACATCGGGTTGCGCACGTAACGGTAGAAGCCCACCACCACCAAGCGCCGTGGGGGAGCGAAGGGAGCGGGGGTCCCGCGTCCGGTGGCGCCAAAATCCCAAACGCAGCGTAGGGCAACCGCAAATCCCAGCACAGACGGAATCGCCGCCAGCCATCGCCATCGCGCCGCCCCGGCTGTTTCTACCCGGAAGCCGAGCCATCCCGGCAGCAGCCAGAACCATAAGGCAAAGAAGGCCGCGCCTACCACCAGCGAGGCCACCACGGTCGGCCATCGGTCGCCGGGATTCGAGTGCTGGAGTATTCCCAATTCTTTCGGGCGTCATGGGCCCTCCCGTCACACATCAGTTTGCCGGGTGGTTGCTATCGGGACCGGCGCGCCAACTGCGGCCGAGTGAACTCGTGCCCATTCCACAGTCTCCCGATGGGTCTAGCTCGAGTGTTGCCGTCGGAAGGTCTCCAGGCACTTCTTCGCCGTCTCGAATTCGGAGAACCTGCTGCCTTCCTGTTCGACCAGGTAATATTCGACGCCCCCGACACTTTCGGCCGCGGCGAAAATGCCCTTCCAGTCCGCCGCGCCTTCCCCGAACAGCACCGTGTAGCCTTTGTCCTCGCCAGGTGCCCAGTCCTTGCAGTGGATGGACTTGGTTCTTTCCGGGTTGGCGCGAATCCACGCGACCGGATCAGAGCCCGCTTTGAGACACGTGCCCACATCGAGCTGCAACGCGATCGAAGCCTTCGTGTTGCTCGCCAGCATTTCCATGGGACGCTTGCCCTCAAGCGGAGTGAACTCGCGTTCGTGGTTGTGGTAGGCCGTTTTCAGGCCGGCCGGTTCAAGTTGTTCAGCGGCGGAGTTCAAGCTGTCCGCCACTTCTTTCCATCCTTCCAGTCCGGGCTTGGGATCGGAACTCGACATGATCAGGTACTTGCTTCCCAGAATCAGGTTCATGTCGCGCGCCTTTTTAAGATTATCCGCGGTGAAGTAGGTGTGGCTGTTGTGGGTGGAGTAGCAGCGGATGCCCAGATCGTCCAGGATCTTTTTCATCTCCCGCGTTTGAGGCTCGGTCCAGTCGAAATAAGGAGCATAGAATTCCACTCCCTGGTATCCCATCTGGGCGACCTCTAGCACCGTGCCCGCGAGATCGCTCTTCATCGCATTGCGCACAGAATAAAGCTCGAGGCCCACCGGAATCGACGAGGCCGCGAAAGCGCGCAGCGACCAGGGCAGCATGGCGGACAAGGCGAGGAAGGAGCGGCGGGAAAGAGAGTGCGTCGGCATAGGCGAAATCCTAACCCAGAATCAGGTGGACCTGATAGAGATTTGAAGGCGCCCCGTTCGCTTTGCGACCTTTGCGGTCTTTCTTTGCGTCCTTTGCGGTAAAGGGTTTGACTTCGCCTGATCGATCAGAAATCTTAAACCGCAAAGGACGCAGGAAAACACCGCAAAGGACGCAAAGAATGTGGGATCAAAACAAATACTCTTAGCTGATCGCCAGCTTCTTTTGCATCTCTTCCAACGACAACCCCTTGGTTTCCGGATAGACAAATAGCACTACGAAGAACTGCACCACCATCATCAGGGCAAAGAACACAAAGGGGTAAGCGCCCGAAGACGCGGCCATGAGCGGGAAGATGAGGGAGATGGCCGCGTTCATGAACCAGTGGGAGAAGCTGCCCAGACTCTGGCCCTTGGCCCGAACCGAATTGGGGAACACTTCAGAGAGGTAAACCCAGATGACAGCCCCCTGGGAGAAAGCGAAGAACGCAATGTAGCCGATCAGCAGCCAGACCAGAAGGCTCTGGTGCTGTCCGGTAAAGAAGATGATCGAGACGCCCGCCAGGCATGCGGCTGTCCCGACCGAGCCCACCAGCAAAAGAGTCTTGCGGCCGAGGCGGTCAATCACCGACATCGCGATCATGGTAAACAGCAGGTTGGTAGCGCCGATGGCCACAGCTTGCAGGTTGCCCGACACTTTGCTGAAGCCGGCGTGGCCGAAAATATCATTCAGGTAATAAAGGATCGCGTTGATTCCGGAAAGCTGGTTGAACATTCCAATGCTGACCGCCAGGAAAATCGGCAACGCGAATTTTCTGGAAAACAGCTTTTTCGTGGCCTGGGCTTGCTCAACGCCGATGGAGGCCACGATTTCCTGCAGGTCATGCTCGTAGTCTTCGTCTCCGGTTGCCTGCAGGACGGTGCGGGCCTCAGCCACTCGTCCCTTCTTGACTAGCCAGCGCGGGCTGCGCGGGATGGTGAACAACATGACAAAGAACAGGGCCGCGGGAAGCGCCGTGATGCCGAGTTCCCATCGCCATTCCAGGGCGCCGAGATGTTGCAGGCTGATTACGTAGTTGGAGAAGTAGGCCACCAGAATTCCGAATACCACGTTGAACTGAAAGAAACCAACCAGCCGCCCACGCAATTTTGCCGGCGAAACTTCCGCGATGTACATCGGTCCGAGCACCGAGGATCCGCCTACCCCGAGCCCCCCAATGAATCGAAACACGACCAGGGCATGCCAGTTCCATGCGAAAGCGCAGCCCAGGCCAGAGATGAGGTAGAGGACTGCCATGACGCGCAGGCTGTCGCGGCGACCGAAACGCTCACCCGGAATTCCAGCCAGCATCGCTCCCAGGACCGTCCCGAAGAGCGCGCTGAAAACCGTGACCCCGAGCAGGAAGGGCGTGAGGCTGTAGGTTTGGGTTAGGGCACTGGTGGTGCCGGAGATGACGGCGGTGTCAAATCCGAAGAGAAGACCACCGAGAGCGGCGACGACCGTGCTTTTTAACAAAGTTGCGTTCAGTTTCATGCGGGCTCCGCGGTTCAGGACAATGTCCGGCGCCATTCTCCGGGCAGGCGTAAGCAGCCCACAAGTTATCACAGAGCAAACGTCAATTCATTGGACGGAATCGCAGTGAGCGGGAGAATATGGATGTGGAGGCCGAATGGATCGCGTCAACTCCTCAGAGATCAAAGCGGTAAAGATCAAAGCGGTGATTCTGGATTACGGCGAGGTGCTATGTTATTCGCCGACGCCAGAGGAATGGGCCCGTATGTCCGGCGCATTTGCGGTTGACCCGCCCTCGTTCCGCAAGCTGTGGGACCGCAATCGACTGCTCTACGATCGTGGCGATCTTTCGCCCGAAGCCTATTGGTCAGCTGTGGCCAAGGATGCCGGAACCCAACTGGCGCCCGAACAACTGCCTTCGCTTCGCCAGTGGGATGTCGAGATGTGGGCCCACGAAAATCCCGTCATGGTGGAGTGGTTGAAGCAGATTCACTCTTCCAGAATCAGGACCGGACTTCTCTCCAATATGCCCCACGACATGATCGGGCACGTGCGGCAGAAGTTTACCTGGCTGGAGGACTTTGACCATCAGACATTCTCCGCCGAGGTGCAGCTTATCAAGCCTGATGCGGCCATCTACGAGCACAGCCTGCGCGGAGTCGGAGCGGCAGCGTGCGAAGCGCTTTTTGTGGATGACAAGGAACCCAATGTTAAGGGCGCGCGCGCGGTTGGAATGCACGCCCTTCAGTTCCGGTCCCTGGAGCAGTTCGGGAACGATCTCGAGAAGCTGGGCTTTCCTGTCTTGCCTGCGTTGAAGTCGTCTTCTTTGGGTGGTGCAGCGCTCTAGGGCTGCAATTGATGCTCATTCTTGATTTTGCGGCTTTAGCCGCGACGGTCAGAGCAGGACGTCGGCGCTAGCCGGCTTTTCAGCATGGCTTGGGCCGCCAGCATGAAACCGATGGTGTGCGCCATGCCGGCGTGCCAGGGCGCGACACAGGTCATCTGCGGCGTGTGGTCGGGAATGACCACGCCATCAAATTTATTGTTGGCCAGGATGGTGAGGATGCGAAGCATATCCACATCGCCCTCATCGATGAACGTCTCCCGGTAGTTCGGCACTTTGCCTACCACGTTGCGCAGATGGATGTACGCGATTTTTCCCTGCCGGCTGTAGCGGTCAACCGCCTCGTAGATGTCCCCCTCCGTCATCTCCGCCAGCGTCCCCACGCAGAGTTCCAGCGCATTGCTCGGGCTGGGCGCGAGATCAATCAGGCGTTGATACATGCCGGGCTGGTAAACCAGGCGAGGCTGCCCGCGCATGGTAGGCATGGGCGGATCGTCGGGATGCGCAGCCAGATGCACGCCGGATTGTTCGGCAACCGGTAGAACATCGTGCAGAAATCTGTCGAGGCGCCTCCACAATTCTTGATGGGAAATGGCCGGCAGCGTGCCCGCTGGTGCGCCGAAATCGTAAACCATGTTCCAGACCATTCCCTTCGGAACGGGAACCTCGTCGGCGGCGCCGTCCATCCCAACCGTGAGGGCGCGGCCCCGCCCTAGAGGTGCGGTTACGCGACCGCACACGCCGGCCAGGCTGAAGTTGTAGCCCAGCACCGGGATGCCGGCTTCACCCATGCGGCGAATAATTGTTTTGACCTTTTCGACTTGCTGCGGGCGCTGCGGGCCGTCGAGCAGAATGTCGTGCCAGTGGGCCGGGTCGAGATTCTCAATTGCCGCCAGGACCAGGCCCGCGTCCTCAATCTCGCGGCGCAGGGTCTTGAGCTCCTCAACCGTCCACAGCTTCTCAGGATCGCCCGCCTGTCCCCATGGTTCGTATTTGCCGCCGGTGGGCTGATTGTCGCGCGGATTCGTTGCGCCCTGGTTGAAATAATCAACCAGGTGTACGACCACATGGGTGCAGCCCGCCTGGCGAGCGAAGTCATAGTAGTCGCGCGTCAGCATGTGGCGATAAAGTCCCAGGCCAATTTTCATAAACGATCGCCGCGGGAGTACGCAGGAAGTCCACACGAAGGGTGCGGCTTACTTCGCGAACTTTGCGATCATTCTTTGCGTCCTTTGCGGTAGGGGTTTGGCTTCGCCAAAAGTACAACAAATCTTGAACCGCAAAGGACGCTAAGATAAGCCGCAAAGTGGGCAAACCATAGCGCGCTATTTTCCCCGTGCTTTCGCTATTCTCTCGACAAACTGTTTCGCCGTGTCCGTGACCAGTTGCAGGTTGCCTTTCTCCGCTCCGGCGGTGAGGCTGCCGCCAACTCCTACCGCAACCGCACCGGCCTTGATCCAGTCGGCTACGTTATCGATGCTCACGCCGCCGGTCGGCATGAGGGAAGCCTGGGGCAGCGGGCCTTTTGCCGCCTTGACGAAAGCGGGGCCAAGAGTCTCGCCGGGGAAAAGCTTCACGATGTCGGCGCCGCACTCCATCGCGTCCACAATCTCGCGCATTGTTCCGGCACCCGGCATGTACGGGACCTGATAGCGGTTGCACAGACGGGCCGTTTCGACATTCGCCGACGGACTGACGATGTATTGCGCTCCGGCCATGATGGCGATGCGGGCAGTCTCGGGATCGAGCACCGTTCCCGCTCCGATGAGGATTTCGCCGGACTTGTATTTCTTCGCCAGATCCTCAATGACGGCAGCCGCACCGGGAACGGTGAACGTGATCTCGATCGCCGCCGCTCCCCCCAAGGCGCAGGCTTCCGCGATACGCGCGGCCTGGTCCGAACTATGGGTCCGTACGATAGCGACCAGCCCCGATTCAATTACTTTTCCGAGAACCTTCAGTTTCAGCATAGTCATGGTGATTTTGTGAACCGGTTGCTTATTCCTTCCTGCCCGACCAAAGATAGTAAAGCAAAACCGAATAGCCTCCTAGTTCAGCGTTCTGGGGACAATGGGTCAGTTTCGGGACTTTAGTCTTGAGGGATCTGGCGCGATCGGCAGCAGCGCCGGGGCAAGGGGCGTATCTCATTCACGCCATATCCGAGGAGATTGCGCGAGCATTTGACGCGGCTGGAGTAAGTGGGCGGGGGCGATGGATGGTGCCTGGGACCGCGATCAAGGCCTGGCCGAGCCTGGCTCAGTCTGAACTGGTCTGAGATCCGTCCCAAATGGCTGGGGAACGGCTAGACTGCGAGCAGGACTCTGGATTCGTCTCCGATGGAATCGAAGTGTTCCCTGAGCGACTCGTAGCCGCGCCGGGTAAAGCGAATCACGCCACGCTCCTGCTCCTCGACGTAGCCCTCGTTCCTCAGGTCGGCAATGACTGCCCGCGCCGACGAGGAGTCCACGATCTGTCTTGGCAAACTGACGAAATGGGCGGGATCTGCTTCGTAGCGCTCGGTCAGTGCGGCCAGCAGTCCTTCCCGGATCGATATGTTATTCATTTGACCCTCCCATCCGGAATGATGTGATCCTAAGCGGCCTGCCCCACTTACAGAATGGCCCACTGGTGCCAGAAGGGTTACCTTGGTCACTCTGCAAGGGCTCGCCGCTAACCCCCGCTGATTCAGCTTTCCGGCCCACACCAATCCCACTCTGGAGCCGACATCCGGCCGCCTGACGGAGCAGCTGGATCGGCTGTGTTCCGCTCCAGACAGGCCTTTCCGGACGTTTGCCCCGCCAAGATTATGCAAACAATTTCATCGCAAAGCGCAACTTCCTCCCCAAAACCTAGATAGCGCTTCTGTAAGGTTTGGTATCCGGCTTGCGTATTGCCATAGTGGAGTCAAAACAGGTAGCAGGATTCGAGGCCTCGTTCGCGGTTCGAGATTCTGCCAAGGGTCGGAGGCATTTTCATGAAGACAACGTTGTTGGTTTTGGGCTTGCTGTGCTTCGCAGGGGCGGCCTTTGGACAGGCCAGTGTCGGAGGAGTTGGACTGAGCGCTGAACCGATCATCTACCAGTTTCAGAGCCACGCAGGACATGCCTCTCAAACCGAAATGGGGAGGCACGAAGACATCATGGAGCAGTTCAACAATGTGCACGCCCACGGAGTAAGGCCGCTGTGGGAAGTAGCCAAGCCGGCGTATATCGTTCCCCTGGGCGATTCGGCCCGGATGCTGAGGAAAGAACACCTGTACGCCAAGAAAGCGGTCGTCGTCTGGACCAACTGATCCGGGGTTCGAGCCGCAAAATAAGTTTACGGCCGAAGGTGCCCCATCTGTCGCGTTGCCTGCGACAGGTGGGGCATTTTGCTTTTGGCGCAAGCCGGAGCGTCCGCGTAGTATTGTCGGTCTGAATGCCCTCACCAAAGCTGACCTTGAATGTCGCGATGATCGGCACTGGCGCTATTGCCAAGGCACACTCCAACGCCTTCCGCCAGGTCACGCATTTCTTCGACGTTCCCTACCAACTGGGCCTGAAGGTGATCTGCGGGCGCAACCCGGCCAAGCTTGAATCCGCTGCGGCGCAGTGGGGATGGGAAGAAGTGTCGACCGACTGGCAGGCCGTGGTTGGGCGTCCCGACATTGATGTTGTGGATATCGCCGTGCCCAACAGCCTGCATGCGCCTATTGCGATCGCCGCCGCCAGCGCCGAGAAAATGGTCTGGTGCGAGAAACCCTTGGCCACTTCCCTGGCCGAGGCCGAGAGCATGGCGCAGGCCATAGGGGAGATTCCCAACCTGGTCTGGTTCAATTACCGGCGAATTCCGGCAGTTGTTTTTGCGAAAAAATTGATCGAGGAGGGCCGCCTGGGCCAGGCCTATCACTACCGAGCTCTGTACTTGAATCAGTCGGGGAACGATCCGAGTAAAGCCGGAACGTGGCGCTACAAACGATCCGAATCCGGGCTGGGAGCGGCGGGAGACCTGCTCTCCCATTCCATCGATTCGGCGCTTTACCTCAACGGTCCGATCACGCAGCTAACGGCCATGATGCACACTTTCGCCCCCGGCCGCGACGTGGACGATGCCACGTTCTTCCTGGCTCGCTACGCCAATGGCAGCGTGGGAACGTTCGAAGCCACTCGCTACGGCGTGGGCTGCCGCAATCGCCACGCCTTCGAGATCAACGGGTCGAAGGGCATGCTCCGCTTCAATCTGGAGCACATGAACCAGCTCGAGTTTTACGATGCCGCCGAAACGCCCAACCAGCAAGGGATGAAGAACATCACGGTGACGGGTCCGGACCATCCTTACTCCGCTAGTTTCTGGAAGCCCGGCCACATCATCGGGTACGAGCACACGTTCATCGCGCTTCTGGGAGACTTCCTGAAGGCTCTGGCGCGCAAAGAATCGCGCTACCCCGATTTTGATGATGCGGTCGAGGTGCAGAGAGTGCTGGACGCGGTCGAGCGCTCAGCAGCATCGGGTGAATGGGTAAAGCTGTGAGGTGTGGGTCGGACACTCCTGTCCGACGCCTTTGACCTGGGTTTTGAAAGCTCACCCGGTTATCGGCACGCAAATAACCAGGCAGCTCCCTTTGGTTCTGCACGTCAAGATCAAAGTCAAAGGTGTCGGACAGGAGTGTCCGACCCACACTGGTTCCGTTATTTGAACTCAGGCCTCAGGGGATAGTCCACGATGATCGCCCTGCCGTTGGTGAGGGCTTTGATCGAATGCCGAACATTGGCCGGCACGATCGCAACCAAACCCGGCCGGGCGACCTGGGCCACGCCATCGATGGTTACCTCGAGCTCGCCCTCAATCACTTCACAGACTTCTTCCTGGGGATGGAAGTGCTCGTGAATCGATGCACCACGCACGAAGTCACAATGCGCAAAGGTCATGCTGGGCGAGTGGAAATACCGTCCATGCCAATCCGGCAGACGTTCGATAACCTTGAGGCTGCTGGTGTCAATAAAGGGCATACGAACCTACTCTCCAACGGCAGGACCGCGTGCGAGCGATCGAAATTCGCGAATCGTTCCTGCCTCGGCTTGAGACCTTTTCAGCGCTGTACCCGCCCCGAGCCATCGCCCTTGAGCAGCGCGTTCACTTCGTCCACGGTGGAGCGGCTGAAGTCCCCCTGCTGAGAATGCTTCAGACAGCTGGTGGCCACGGCAAACTCGAGCGCTTCCTGATGTGTGGGCAGCATTTGAAAACCGTAGATCAGCCCCGCGGCAAAAGAATCGCCCGAGCCCACCCGGTCCACGATATGAGTGATTTCATAGGACCGGCTTACGCTGAACTCCTGCCGGTCATTCAGACAGGCCGACCAGCCGTTGTGCGAGGCGCTCTTCGATTCCCGCAAAGTAATGGCGATGGCCTTGAGATTGGGATACTCGGCCAGCACCTTCGCAGTCAGCTTCTGGTATTGCGCGCGGTCGAGCTGGCCGGAGTGTACGTCCACGTCGGCGGCGATGCCCAGCGCCATCTGTACGTCTTCTTCGTTGGCGATGGCGACATCAATGTTCTTCACCAGCTCGCGCATCACTTCAGCAGCCGGCTTGCCCCACTTCCAGAGGTTCTTGCGGTAGTTCAAATCGCAGGACACGGTGATGCCCTTGGCCTGCGCCTTCTTCGCCGCTTCGAGCGCCAGCTCGGCCGCAGAAGCGCTGATGGCCGGCGTGATGCCAGTCACATGAAACCAGCCCGCGTCTTCGAGCGCGCGCTCCCAGTTGATGTCCCCAGGTTTGGCCAGGGCAATGGCGCTGTAGTCGCGGTCGTAGGCCACCTTTGAAGGACGCTGGTTGGCGCCAGCCTCAACGTAATAGACGCCCATGCGCCCTTTGCCGCGCACGATCCGCGAAGTATCCACGTCGAAGCGGCGCAGTTCGCCTACGACTGCGTCGGCCACTGGATTCTTGTCGGGTAGAACCGTCACGAAGGCTGCGGGCAATCCCAACTGCGCCAGCGCCACTGCAACGTTGGCCTCGCCGCCGCCAAAAGTCGCCACGAACCGCCCGGTCTGCAGAATTCTTTCGAAGCCCGGTGGTGCAAGCCTCAACATGATTTCGCCAAAAGTTACCGTGGTCTTTGTCATGTCCCTGGATTGGTTCCCTTAGGTAGTTTTAAAGCTACGTTCTAAAATTTGAGCTCAGCGCTGCTTTTTCTTATCCTTGCCCGCGATCAGTTCTATGCCCAGCTTTGCCAGAACGACGTCTTCGCTCGATGAAAGCCCGCTGACGGCCACCGCGCCGACCACCGTGCCGTCTCTCCAAACCGGAATGCCGCCGCCCCAGCCGACGAACTTCGGGTCGCCATAGTAGGCGATGTCGTGGCCTTTTTTCGGATGCCGGACCCGGTCTCCAATGTCCTGGGTCGGCTTGCGTTCCCGCGCCGCTGTCCATGCCTTGTTGGCGGCGATGCGAATGCAAGAGAGCGGAGCGCCATCCATGCGTGCGAAGGCAATCAACTCGCCGTGGGAGTCAGCCACCGCGATCACCGCCGCCTTCCCCATGGCCAGAGCCTTTTCCACGATCCGGTCAATGATTCTGCGGGCTTCGGAATACTCGATGGTTTGGCTGGTCTTCATCTGGCGTCCTTAGGGGCTGGCTGGCGCAGCCAAGGATTGTAAATCAAACGGTTCCGCAGCCGCTCGAATCTGGCAGGGCCTGACTTAAGCGTGTGCCTTGCCTGGGTCCTTGTTGCTCTTTGTTCTGCGAACTCTTCGGCTGGGTTTACCTTACCTGGGCGCCGAAAGCTTTCTCCAAACTGAAAATTGATTCTAAAAGGACGTACATCTTTGTCGAAGTGGATGAGCTTTCTGTCATCATGGGTTGTGGCTGAAGCCGCCGTCCTAAACCGGGAAGAGTGGGCGAGCCGTGGAAAGCGACTCGAATACTTCACTATTGCCTGGAACAGTCTGGAAGGCCTGGTGGCCGTAGCCGCCGGCATCCTCGCGGGCAGCATCTCTCTCGTCGGCTTCGGAATTGACAGCTGCGTTGAGGTCGCGTCCGGAGGGGCACTGCTCTGGCGAATGGCCGTCGATAAAGAAGAGATTCAGCGCGAACGCAATGAACGCTTGGCCCTTAGAATTGTCGGTGCCTGCTTTCTCGCGCTCTCGGTGTACATCGCGTACGAGTCCATTACCGACTTGGTTGCACATCGAGCACCCGAACACAGCTTTCCCGGCATCATTCTCGCCTGTGTCTCGCTGATCGTGATGCCTCTGCTCTCTTGCGCCAAAAGAAGAGTCGGAGACAAACTCCGAAGCGCAGCCATGCACGCCGATGCCAGGCAGACGGAATTCTGCACCTATTTGTCTGCCATCTTGCTGGCCGGGTTGTTGCTCAATTCTCTGCTGGGATTCTGGTGGGCCGATCCTGCTGCAGCTTTGGCAATGACGCCAATCATTCTCCTGGAGGGCATCCGAGGATTGCAGGCAAAGGTCTGCTGCGACTAGCTTGTGCTTCGCGGAATGGTGGAGGCGGCGGGAGTCGAACTAATCACTATGTTGATAACACGTTATTTATTGATTCTGTGAAATGCCACACCGGCTAAAAACGCCTCACTGCCCGATCCATTGTACGTTTATTGTACGAAAATCTTTCTGGCTCTCTGGATTTCCGTCGGCTCACATAGGAAGTATCCCACTAATTCGCCAAGAGTACAGCATCGTCTTTCCGGAAGAGCCATTGACATCGCTTCGCCTTCCAATTAGCTGAGCTGGAATGCTTGCCGCGCTTTAGTGCTGGGTCTGCGTCGATTCCTTCATGATCGCCTCCGCAGCGTTGCCCGCCACGACCCAGCTTGCCGATCCGGCCACAACGGCTTCATCCTCAAACCACAGGAATCCGAAGTCGTCGATGCACTCCGGAAAATCCGGCTTGATGATGATGTATCCCGGAATCACAGCGCCCGGGATGTAAGCATTGTCGGCGCGATTGTTGCTGTACGTCATCGTCTTCGAGACCGTACCGACTCCAGCTACATACGAAGTGCTAGATACCGGGTGCGTGCCGAGAATGTAGTTGACGGCGCGAAGTGTGTATTCGGGGCTCACGAGATCCGGAAACGCTCTGTGCAGGAAATACATTCGGATGGCCATGTCCACCACGGCGCCCGATCCGCCCCAGGTGCCGAGGCTCGGGGGCACGCCGAACGGGGTGGCGTCCAACCGCTGGTCCAAACCAGCCATGTATGTTTTTACCGCTTCGCGAATTTGATCTCTCTCGCCGGCGTCCAGATAAGATAACGCCCGGACTGCTTTCCAACCGTTGAAGTCCATCTGTTCCGGAGTCATCATCATCTGAGGAAACAATTCCTTGAAACGGGACTTGTAGGGCTCGGCGCCATTCGTGGCGATGGTCAATTCCAGAGCCGCGGCCCAGTCCATGCCGACAAAAGATCGGCCGCGTCCGAAGCCGGTCGGTGGAGCTGCCGGTGCTGCAGAGTTTGTCGCAGCACCCGAGATGCTCTTTGGTTTACGAGCGCCCTGTTCGCCAGAGACAACACCCTGAGAGGCCGCCAGCACACCGTTTGCGGGAGTCTCTCGGTCTGGCCCGCTGGATGTCGGATACAGTGTTGGATTCGCCTTCGCGTCCTCCCATGCTTTGATCGCGGTCTCGAGGGAGTCTTTCGCTAATGCGTTGTCCCAGCCTTTCAGCGTATCCGCCGCCGCCGCCAGCGCCGCAATGGCATTCCATTGGAAATACGGGTTGTTAGTAGTGAAGATCCAGCGATCGTCCGGCTTGCCGGAGTAGTCGCCCTTCGGTTCGTTCGGGCCGAGCTTCGGGTCATAAATGCGGCCGTCAGTTTTCGACGCTCCGTCGCCCACCTGTGTGTACTGGCGTAAATCTGGCTCGTGAGTGCCACGGATGGCGTGGCCGATGTTATGAAACTGCGCCAGGATGAGCAGTGCGCCGTGCTTGACTTGCTGCACCGTATCCGGCACGCCATCGGGACGGTGCATCTCAACCTCACGCGCGACTTCATCCACCGTAAGCTCATCGTACTTGAGATTAAATTCGCGATACCCGAGAGCGAGGCTCTGAATCACGCTCAGCTGCGCAGGCTCTTCGAGGTCGAAGTCGCCGGCATCGTACCAGCCGCCCACGTTCATCCCCGGGATGTGATCGCCGCCTTTGTATTTCCCGTCGGTCGCTGTCGACTGGTTCCAGCCGTCGAATTGCTCCCCGACCACTGGCGCCATACGGCCATCATCGAGGTGCGAAGCGCCATGCCACACGCGGTAGCCTTCGCGAACGGAAACGTGATCCATCTGCGCAGCAAGGTGATGATCGAGGCTGTCCTGCCAGATGTTGGCGTAAACATCATTTGAGATGGGGAAGGGCGGCGTACGCTGGTCTGCGTACTCGATCACATAAAGGCCGGGGTCCTTAACCGGGGTGAAGTCGAATTTCGAATAGACGTAGCGCAGCCAGGGCGTTGAAGGCGTAATCGGGCCCTCGAACGCCTGCTTGTAAGATCCGTCTTCCATCAGGCGCAGCACTTTGGCCGTCTTCGGGGCGTTGTACTTCGGATCGAGTTCGAGCACCGCCACCTTTGAGAAGCCCGGCGTATAACCGACCTGGCTATGCGCGATCATCGGCGGCCGCGTCCAGTTCGGAATCACGTCCGGCCTGATGTGCCAGACGATGGCGCCTGTGGTCTTGCCCGACGGGATCAGCGAGCGCAACACGAACCAGCCGTTCTGCGCGCGGTCGCGTCCATCGAACAGCATGAGGATGGCCGTATCCGATACGACATTCACCCGGGCCAGCACATCGTCAACTCCGAGGGTGATGCTCTTGCCTTCGGCGAACGGCAGCGGCTGAGTGTATCCCTTGGCCTTATCCCAGTTCTCCAGGTAGTACGCTTTTTTCGGTTCGTCGGGCAGAGGCAAAACCTTCGTCATCGGATCGTTAGGCGTACGCGGGAAGATGCCGGCTTTGGTTCCGTCCACCAGGTAAGCCTTGCCCATGTAGATCGAGGG
Source organism: Terriglobia bacterium (assembly GCA_963803605.1). Lineage (GTDB taxonomy): Bacteria > Acidobacteriota > Terriglobia > Terriglobales > Acidobacteriaceae > JAIQFF01. The sequence continues at coordinate 24,397 of CAWDNG010000005.1, read as the reverse complement.
CAGGAACTCCAGGTTGAAGCCCGCCCGCCCCGCCAGTTTCTGCGGTAGAGGCTTGTCGAGATTGATGCTGACCTTCACGCCGCCGGGCTCCGCTGCCACCTCCAGTGTGTAACTGAAATCGAACGTCGGGAAACCGAGGTCGGCGGTGAGCCGGCTGTTCGCCTTGTCGGCACGGCGACCTTTGAGAGTTGCCACCAGGTCCCACTGTTCCGGCGTTGGCATCAGACGCACGTCGCCGTTAGTGGCGATGCGCTGGCCGTGGAGAATCATCTCCATGGCCGTATTCTTTTGGTCCACAAAAACGGGATGGTACGTGCTGTCGTAGAGAAAAACGCTGAAACCTTGAGTATCGAGGTAATTCTTATCGGTCACCTTCATGGCAAAATCGGCGCCGGACAAGCCTGGGGCTGAGATCAGGGCCAGGAGGAAACAAACTCTGATTCGCGTGAACATAGATCGGGATCGATACTGCTCCTTTGCCCCACATGATACGACATGCGCACCGTCCGGGCGCTTTCCCCAAATAGTCTGCCGCCTGTTTCTGTCCATTACGATGAATTCTCCTGCGGCGGTCGGGCTCCGATATCGTGGAAGACCTATTTCTCATGCGCGATTGACTCAATACTTCGCATATGAATGGCAGAGTATGAACCAGCAATCAAGCTGGAACGAATTGCAGAATCGTCGCCGCGCCTGTAAGCCGGAATCCCCGGTTACCTGTACCTGTTCATCCTAATCGGAAGTCTATTTGCATCATTTGCACTTGCACCCTCCGGAATGACGCTTGGCGACGCGGCGATGCCGACCGCTGCCAGGATCCTCGCCTCAAGGCCGCTGTATGTTCTCGGTGGCGCTGACCAGCTCATCGTGTATATACATCCGATATCGGCGTTGCGCCGAGCCCTTTCGCCGGCCTAAGGCGCCTGACTGCTTTACTCAAACTCCAGACAGAAAGACGTCGACCGAGAGCACTGTTCCGAACGGGCATGAGCTATCATGTCCTTTCTACAGAGGAACTAGTCGGCACAAAATAGCGGAGAAGAGAGTCGAACAAATAACAAACTCTCGACAATGCGGTCAGCGAATCATGGCGGCCGCGTGGGAGACCATAAACGTTTGCGAGGAGCGTCTAATGAGGCAGTTTGCAATCGGCATCCTTGATTTAGTGTCCATACTGTCGAATATTTCCTGGGGCAAGAGTCCAGCGAGTTTCGTCCCGCCGAGACCAATGCCCGGGGAGTGGAATATCCCCGGGTCGATAGCGCGGGAAGAGTGCAGATTCGTGTGAAAGCTCCCGAGGCCGCAAAGGTCAAGCTGAATCTCTGGAGTGGACCGAAAGTAAGATATGGAGAACAAGACGATGATCTGGGACAACGAATGCCATATGGTTAATGATCCCGATGGCGAAGTTCACAAGATTATCTTGGCCTGATCGTTCCGCAAGTAAGAAGTAACACTGATTGCGCGTTACGGGATCGAAGAGATCAACGCACCCGGCGGGCGTGCTTACGGTTCGTCTACAAAGGGGCAAGGCCAACCTCGATCTGCATCTGCCGGAACGAAAACCTGTGAGGCTGCGTTTAAAGCTCAGCAGGCACCAGCCGATGGAGTGGGTGGAACCGGTGACAACGGTCTGATCGGCGCGAGAGGGTATGCGCGAGCCGGCTGCGGCTATTTTTGTTTCTTGAAGGGACGCTATGCGCAATCTTATCTGGAGTTCGATTCTCTTCTTAAGCTTGGCTCTTCCGGTTTCGGCTGCAGGTGCCGATCCAGTGCTCTGGTATAGGCACCCGGCCCAACGGTGGGGCGACGCGCTGCCCATCGGAAATGGCAAGTTGGGTGGGATGGTCTTTGGCGGCATCGAGCAAGAGCGCATCCAGCTGAACCAAGACACCATCTGGAATGGCAAAGAACGAAATCGCGTCAACCCGGAGGCGCTCAAGGCGCTGCCAGAGGTGCGCCGGTTGCTGTTCGCCGGCAAGCCACTCGAGGCGGAAGCACTTGAAGAGCGCACGATGATGGGCATTCCAAACCGCCAGCCGCCGTATCAGCCATTGGGAGATTTGAACATCACATTCTCGGGCGAGGATAATGCCATCGACTACCGTCGCGAGTTGAACCTGGCAACGGGAGTTGTCCGCGTCACGTATCGTATCGGCGACGCGACCTGCGCGCGCGAAATGTTTTCGTCCGCGCCCGATCAGGTGCTAGTGGCTCGTCTAACCTGCGATAAACCCCGCCGGTTGTCGTTTCACGCCACGCTTACGCGCTCTCAGGACAGCAAAACCACTACCGCGGCTCCGGATCGCGTGATCCTCGAAGGCGAAGCCATCGCGCGCACTGACTTTTGGATCACGCCGAACCTCAGCGGTGAAAAGCTGCAGAAGGAAAAAGATGAGCTCGAACCAAGTGGCGTGAGATTCCGCGCGGAATTGCGCGCGATCAACGAGGGCGGTCACGTTGAGGTCTCGGGCAGCGACGTGATCGTGTCGAATGCCGACGCGGCGACCCTGCTTGTGGTGGCGGCGACGAATTATCGCGGCGGCGATCCGGCCGCGCAATGTGCGCGGTACCTTGCGGATGCTGCCAAGCCTTACGCACGGCTGAAGACCGCACACCTCGCGGATCACGAAAAACTCTTCCGCCGCGTAGACCTGGAGCTGGCGCAGCCTCCCAAAGAGGACTCAATCGAGAGCCTTCCCACAGACGACCGATTGGCCAGGATCCGGCAGGGCAAGGACGATCCAGGACTCGCCGCTCTGTATTACCAGTTTGGCCGCTACCTGCTGATGGGAAGCAGCCGACCGGGAACGATGGCGGCCAACCTCCAGGGCATTTGGAATGAAAGCATGGCACCGCCATGGGACAGCAAGTACACCACGAACATCAACGTCGAGATGAACTACTGGCCGGCCGAGGTCGGGAATCTGCCAGAGACGACCGGGCCGTTTTTCGACCTGGTCAAGTCGAACATGGCCAGCGGCCGCCGTACGGCGAAGGAAATGTACGGTGCACGCGGTTTGGTTTTTCATCACAATCTGGATGCCTGGGGCGATACCGCACCCGTCGATTATGCGTATTGCGGAATATGGCCGATGGGTGGCGCATGGATGGCACTGCACTTCTGGGAGCACTACCAGTTCGGCCTCGACCGTACCTTCCTGCGCAACGAAGCGTATCCCGTCATGAAAGAAGCCTCGCGGTTTCTGCTCGACTACCTCGTTGACGATGGCAAAGGCCATCTCGTCACGAACCCGTCCTATTCGCCCGAGAACAGCTACCGCATGGCGGACGGGACGATCGGACGGCAGACCGTGGGTGCGAGCATGGATTACGAAATCATCTACACGCTTTTCCACGCAACAATGCGCGCCTCGCAGATACTGGGGATCGATCCGGAGTATCGAGAACAATTGAAGAGCACGCTCAAGCGAATTCCTGATCTAAAGATCGGCAAGAATGGCCAGTTGCAGGAGTGGAGCGAAGATTACGACGAGCCGTCTCCCGGCATGAGTCATGTGTCGCATCTGTTCGCACTGTTTCCGGCTGACGAGATTACGCTGCGGGGCACGCCGGCGCTGGCTGCAGCTGCACGCATTTCACTCGAGCGCAGGGAACAGAACGGCGGCGGCAAGAACGGATGGCCCTCCGCGTGGTACGCGAATCTGTGGGCGCGCCTTGAAGATGGCGATCATGCCTATCGGCAGATTCAGAATCTACTCGCCACCTCCTCTGAAAGCCTGCTCAACGCCAACCGCAGGTTCTTTCAGATCGACGCCAACTTCGGCGGAAGCTCAGCTATGGCCGAGATGTTGTTGCAGAGTCACTCCGGGGTGATCGCGCTGCTTCCGGCTCTGCCTTCGGCGTGGCCTGAGGGCCACTTTCGCGGACTGCGAGCCCGCGGCGGCGTAGAAGTGGACGTAGCGTGGAAAGACGGCCGCGCCACATCTGCCGTATTGCGGCCTGGCGTGGCCGGCAAGTTCGGAATCCGGCCGCCGCACGGCCAGCGCATCACCGGGATTCAGTCGGCGGGCCGTGCTATCCCGTGTACCCAGCAGGACGGGGTCTGGACGTTGTACCTCGAGCCGCGAAAGGAGTACACGATCGCATTTTGAATCGCGGCAATATGGACCGGAAGGGCCGGACTCACATGCCGCGATACGAGAACCCGCGTGGCGAAATTTTCAGCTTTAAAGAAATGCTACGGCGCGACGGCGAAACGGTAAATGTCGATGCTGATCGGCGCAACGGACAAAGTCGCGGGCTCTCCGCCGATCGCGGTTTCCTTCACTTCGACCTGCGGCGCCTGCCCAACGTGGTTGGCAGCATCGAGGTCCTTACCTGTCATACGCCACAACGTTGCGCCTCCGGCCAGCCGCGCGCCGCTGATGTTGAGATCGAACTTCTGCTCGGAGTCGGTCGCGTTCACGACGGCTAGCGTGAGGTACTTGCGATCTGCGCTGAGTGCCGCCACCATGTCCAGGGGATATGTGGGACTGCCTGCGCTCGTTCGTGGGAGGTCGCCCACGATGTTTTGCGTTGGAGCTGGTTGCGGCGAGTTGCCCGTAAGCGCAACCGGAACGGAGCCCGCGCCGAGGTGCTCGCCATAAAGTTTAAAGAGCAGCCCGTTGCTGTTGAGCGTTGCGGCGGTCTGGTTGAAATCCAGGGTGGAAACGCCCATGGTGAAGGCCGCCATGTGCAGAAAGTCGGATTCACGGAGCATCTCATTGAAGATCATAGCGTAAGCGAGGGCGAGTTTGAGGTTGGGCTGACCGCCTGTATAGGCATATTCATCATTCGACATGAAAATGTTTTTTGCCTTCATCTCGGGAAAGCGCCGCTCGTACTCTTGCCACTCCTCGCCTTTGAGGTGCACGCGATCGGACGGACGGCGCACCCACTCGAGAACGGTCTCCTCGTCGGGGACGTAGCCGGCTTCCAGGCGGCCCACCTTGATGCCTTTCTCAGCGCGCTCGCGGTCCCACCGTACACCCGCGCGTGTGTACCAGTGCTCGGTGACGCCGTCGAAGTTGCCCCAGTCATGTTTGAGGAAGCCGCAGGTCCAGTCTGCCTCGGAGCAGATGCCGGCCTGATCGAGAGGGATGTGCCAGGCAGCGGCGACGCCCTCAATAATTGCTTCTTCGGGCATGGAGCCTGACGCCAGCAGGGTAATCGAGGAGTCAGCTGCGCGCATCGCTTTCGCAAACTCATTGTGCTTGAGCAGGTGGTACTTCAGATCGGTGCGGCCGAGCTGCCATTGACCGTAGGGCTCGTTGCCGATGTTCCAGAACTTGACGTGATACGGTTCCGGATGTCCGTTCCGCGCGCGCATCGCGCCCATCGGCGTACTGGTTGCGCCGTTGATGTATTCGACTTCTTCGGCGGCGGAGTGCGCATCGCCGAAACCGGCGTTCACGGTAATGTAAGGCTCGACACCGATCAGTTTGCAGAAGGTCATGAACTCATCCATGCCGACGTCGTTGCTCTGCATAGCATTCCACGCGTAATCGAAATCCGGCGGCCGCTGGGCGCGTGCCCCAACCGAGTGATACCAGTTGAAATCGGAAATGAAGTTCCCGCCGGGCAGCCGCCAAAAGCCTGAGCGCAACTGCTTCAGCAATGCAATGACTTCCGGGCGGAAACCGTCGAGGTTGTCGGCAGGCATTAGGGAGACGGCGCCGATGTGGACATTACCCTTCCCAGTGCCGGTGATCTCGATTGCACCCTCGTCAGTGTCGGCTTCAGATGTGAAGGTGAAAGGCAGTTCTTTGTATGTCGTCAAGAGCGCGGGAAGCACGACGGTCTTCCGGTCGTTCGCGCCCTGGCCCCACGCCAGTGAGAGCTTCACCTTCACGCCGGGTGTCGCGCGCAACCAGATGTGGCCGCTGTACTTCTTTCCCTTCACGAGCGAAAAACCGGATTGGCGTATACCTTGCGGCGTGGAAGCATCGAGTTCGATGCGTGGGCTCTGTTCGCCAACAAAGGGATGATCATTGTCCATTACAACTGCTTCGGCCGGACCAATGGGGAGCCACTTCCGCAACTGCATATTGCGGAAGGGGCCGCCCTGCGCGGGTGCAGGCGCCTGGGACTCCTCGGGCTTGATTGGAAAGTAGAACTTGCGATCATCAAGCATCTCGGACCACAGGCTGCGATAAATGAGCGCGCCGATGTGTTCGATGAACATGCCATACTCGTAAGCCGATACAGGCTGAGCAGTCTGTTGAATATCGATTTTGATTTTTAGTTCCTGGGGCACTTTGGCTGTGGTTTGCTGGGCCGCTCCGGTCTCAAGCGCGCCTGCCAACAAAAGCGCGGCCGCTGTAATAATGGCAGTTCGATTCTTCATGCAAGCTCCTTCTCCTCGACGATGGCGTCGGCGGCGTTAGCCGCCAGCACCCAACTGGCAGCAGAGATTGGGCGTGTCCCTGCCCGCTCTCTCGTCACACAAGAAACTGAGTTGAAACTTCTGCTCTTTTCCAGGGAAGCACATCGTAGCTCATCACCGTGCAAGAATAGAACGATTCATTTCACTTGTCTGCCGTGAGTCTGTCTTTGTATAGTCGATGCCTTGGGCAACGCAGCCATCGAAGGTGACAGCGAAGCGGTGTCATCTCCATCCGTCCCCAACCGCAAGCAATTTGAGACAGGCGCATTGAGCGCGGGATTCATGAACAACCCTGCCGTGTGCCAGAATTCAGATTCAAAAATGGAGAAGACTATGAAACGCCGCATCGTGCGAACCATCGAGTGGATTGTTATTTGCGCGGGAGCGCTTTTCCTGGGGACAGCCCCGCAAAATGCATTTGCGCAGGAATCCGATAATCCTGCCTACCTGAATCCCCAGTTCTCGCCCGAGCAGCGCGCCACCGATCTGGTTCGTCGTATGACGCTCGCGGAGAAAGCATCGCAGATGCAGAATAACTCGGCGGCCGTCCCGCGCTTGAAGGTTCCTGCGTACCAATGGTGGAGTGAAGCCCTTCATGGGGTCATCAACGAAGGAGTTACCGAATATCCGGAGCCGATCGGGCTTGCGGCGACGTTCGATGCACCGGGAATTCATACCATGGCAGCGCAGATTGGCATCGAGGGCCGCATCAAGCACGTCCAAAACGCACGCGAGGGGCACGTCGGCATAATGGGAGGCCTGGATTTCTGGTCGCCCAATCTCAATATTTTCCGTGATCCGCGCTGGGGCCGCGGACAGGAGACCTACGGCGAAGACCCGTTCCTCACGGGACGCATGGGAGTTGCCTACGTAACTGGATTGCAGGGCGATAACCCCAAGTACTACCTTGGCATTGCTACACCCAAGCACTACGCTGTGCACAGCGGACCAGAACCAACGCGCCACTTCGCCGATGCAGATGTCAGCAAGCACGACGAGCTGGACACGTACGAGCCTGCATTCCGCGCGGCCATCGTGGAAGGCAAAGCGGGATCGGTGATGTGTGCCTACAATGCGATCAACGGCGAACCTGCGTGCGCAAACCAATACCTGTTGCAGGATCAGTTGCGCGGCAAGTGGGGTTTCCAGGGGTACGTGGTCTCGGACTGTGACGCAGTCCGAGACGTTGCTGCCAATCATCGCTATCGTCCCACCCAAGCGCAAGGCGCTGCGATCTCCGTAATTCGCGGCATGGACAACGAGTGCGTCACCTTCATTTCCCGCTTTGGCGAACCGGTCGAGAAAGCCTATATCGACGCCGTTCAGCAGGGATATCTGCCGGAAAGCGACCTCGACACCGCACTGATTCGCCTCTTCACCGCGCGCATCAGGCTTGGCATGTTCGATCCTCCGGACATGGTCCCCTACACGAAGATTGATGAGAAGGAACTCGACAGTGCGGAACATCGCGCACACGCTCGCAAGCTGGCCGATGAGTCCATGGTCCTGTTGAAAAATGACGGTATTCTTCCGCTCAAGCCTGGGATTCGGAAGATCGCCGTTGTTGGGCCTCTTGCCGATCAGACGAGGCCGCTCCTTGGAAACTATGCCGGCCAGCCTACTCATATCGTCTCGATCCTCGATGGGCTTCGCGCCGAGCTCCCCAATGCAACTATCACCTTCGTTCCAGGAACGCAGTTCCTTCGCGCGGATGGAACTCCTGTGCCGGATGCTCTTCTGACTACTCCCGACGGCAAGCCCGGACTCAAAGCCGACTACACCGAAGCCATCCGGAGAGGTGAGCCCGCACAAGGTGCGCCCCCGACTCCTCTTGTCAGCCGCACAGAGACGAACGTGAAGCTCACCGAAAACGATCTCCCGAAAGAAGTCGCGGGAAAGAAAACCTTCGGCGTGCAATGGTCCGGGTTCCTGACGCCTTCGGAATCTGGGGACTTTCTCATCGGCATTCGCAGCACGGGATTCGGCAGGCTCACGGTCGATGGCAAGCAAGTAGCAGCGGCTTTCGGCGGTGGATCACGAGGAGTCGTATCGGGCGCGGGGCGCGTTCATCTCGAAAAGGGCCGTAAGGTCTCACTCGAAATCTCCTACGGGACCAGGAACGCCAAGCCGCACAGCGAACTTTTTTGGACCAAGTTCACCAGTGCTCCTTCGCCTGAAGCCGTTGCCGCTGCGAAAAATGCCGATGTTGTTATCGCTGTCGTCGGAATCACCAGTCAGCTTGAGGGCGAGGAGATGCCGGTCAGCGAACCCGGTTTCCTCGGAGGAGATCGCACCAGCATCGACCTTCCCCAGCCCGAGGAAGATCTGGTGGAGGCTGTCGCTGCGACCGGAAAACCTATTGCCGTCGTTCTCATGAATGGCAGCGCTCTTGCCGTCAACTGGATTAACGAGCATGCCAACGCGATTCTCGACGCCTGGTACCCCGGAGAAGAGGGCGGCACGGCCGTGGCTGAAACTCTTAGCGGGAAAAACAATCCTGCCGGCCGATTGCCGCTTACGTTCTACAAGGGAGTTGACCAGTTACCCAACTTCGAAGATTACGGAATGGCAAACCGGACCTATCGCTACTTCACCGCAAAGCCGCTTTATCCGTTCGGCTACGGGCTCTGCTACACGAAATTCAGCTATAGCAGTCTCAATGTGCCGGAACAGGGCATCGCTGCGGGACAGCCGGTCGAGGCAGATGTAACGGTGACCAATATTGGAAAGATTCCAGGCGACGAGGTCGTGCAGGTGTACCTCAAGTTCCCGCCGATTAAGGGTGCACCTATCATCGCTCTTCGAGGATTTGAGCGAATTCACCTCGATCCGGGTGCAAGCCAGAAAGTTCGCTTCGAGTTGAAGCAGCGCGATTTGGGCATGGTGAGCGAGGACGGCAATCCGATGATTGCTCCAGGAGACTACACCATCAGCGTTGGTGGCGGACAGCCTGACACCGGAGCGCCCGGTGTCGCAGGTCACTTTCACATCGACGGCCAATACGCATTGCCGGAATAGGGTGACAGCGGAACGAGGCTATACATTTGAGCTGTTCGCCAGTAAATACACGACCGCGCTCAGGGGAGTCATTTTGCGATTCATGTTGCGATTCATGGGGCCTCCTGGGAGCTTTGGTGGTGTTCTAGTTCTGGCAGAGTGGCACTGAACTGGGCTAGCGCATGATCACTCCGTAGGACTGGCTGCTAGAAACGGCGAGCAACAGGGTTTAACGGACGGTTGAAACTCCATGAGCTCGGCGCGAATTCCATCTGGATCGTAAATGTTGAGTTGCCACTTGCCGTCGCGGCCAATCTGGGGCGGCGAGTGCTTGGCGCTCAGGCGGTCGCCTTCATAGAGCAAGTTCATCGACTTCTCCACGTTGGGCACGCCCAGCGCAAAATGATCGAGCACGCCCAGCGTGTCCTGAGACATCGTTGGGGGGATTCCGGTTTTCTCCGGACCCTTGACGGTCATGTATTCAATCCAGTCGGTTCCGTCGGGCACCTGCTGGGAGATCCAGTCCGTGGCGTCGTCTTTCATGCCGCCGTGCCAATAAGGGCGGAAGCCGAGGAGCGTGCGATAGAACCCGTCTTCCGTGGAAGGGTCGTGAACGATGTAGCCGACGTGAATGATGTGAGTGCTGAGCGGATTCGGCGGCACGGGGGCCGCGTGTGCGGGCGGCTGCACGAACTGGACTTTGTTTCCTTCGGGATCCTTGACTTCGAAGTACTGGCTGCCATCGCTTGCGTTGGTGACGGCCGAAGGAACGGCGACGCCATGAGAGCCGAGGTACTTTCGCATGCCTTCCGCATTTTCGGTGTTGTAAGCGACGTGGTCGAAGCGATTGATCGAGGGAGCACCTTGCGGCAAAGGCAGCACTTCGACGAACTGGATCGCATTGAAGTAATAGCGAACGCCCATGACGTTCTGTGGGTCGGTGCTTTTCGACGCTCCCAGGTCGTGCACATAGAACCGGTCGGTCTTGGCTGCGTCCGACGTGTACACGCTCAAGTGCGAAACGCTGGTGATTTTGGGGCGCTCCTGACCAAAGAGACACGGAGCTAATAACAGTCCAATCGCCGCTACTCCAACTACCCTTCTTCCGTTCATCGTTTCCTCCTGATTGCAGAAACTTGCGTTGTTACGATTTACTTCACAGGCACATCCGGTTTTGGCGGAACCATTTCGTACGCTGGTCCGTCCGCGTTCGAAGGCAGCATCGCGTATCCCGTAAATGCCAGATGGTGGCTATCCGGCGACCACGAGGGCGTGTTGAGAGAACCTTCGCCTCCGAGCAGATCGACGAGCACCCGGCTCTGAAGAGTGGTGAGGTCGAGCAGACGCAGCTTTACGTCTTCGTTTGCTGGATGTCCCTTCGTTCCTTTGGTGTAGCTGAGATACACGAGCTGTTTGCCGTTGGGAGAGACGTGAGGAAACCAGTCTTCGGCGTCGTCGCTGCTTAACTGCTGTGGGTGCGCGCCGTCGGCACCCATGCGCCAGATTTGCATCGTGCCGGAACGATCCGAATTGAAATAGATATTGCCGTCTGGGCCGAAGTCGGGGCCGTCGTTGGTCGCCGCAGTGGTGATGCGCGTTTCCTGACCGCCCTGCGCTGGGACGACGTAGACATCCGTGCGGCCGTTCCGGATTCCGGTGAACGCGATAGTTGCGCCGTCGGGCGACCAGCCATGAAATTCGGCACCGACTTCGTGAGTCAGACGGCGTACTTCGCCGCCAGCAAGCGGGATAATGTAAATCGACGGCAGCTGTCCCTGGGCCGCCGAACAACTGACCGCCAGCGTTGGACTGTCGGGTGAGAGGCCGTGGTTGTCGTCACACCACAAGTGCGGGCCTAAATTCAAAAGCTCGGGACGCGCGCCCAGGACAGGCATCTTCCAGATTTGGCCGTCCTGATTGAAGTAAAGGAACTGTCCATCCTTGGACCAATTTGTGGACCCGATGCCGCCCAGTTCGGCTTTCACCATCATCGATCGACGGAATTTGTCTTCCGTTTGAATCGTCTGCAGGGCGCTAAAGAGGGCGGGCTTCTCGATTGGGGAGGCCGCGGGTTTCGTCAGTTCCACGTGGGAGAAGACTGCGGTTTCGGTTGTGTCCTGGTCGTGTGAACAGACTCCGATGCCTGCGTAGAACGGTCCATCCAGGGGCAGCTTGATGGATGCGCCCGTTTGATGCAGTGGTTCGCCGTGCATGCTCAGGAACATCGTGATCTCGTCGCCGTGTTTGACGAGGCGTGCAGTCTGAGGAAAATCAATATTAAGTTCGATGTCCTGCGAGGTCGCACCTTTTGACCGGCGATACTGGAGCGCGGTCATGCCTGCGCCGTGCAACGCGGCATCCGCGTAGACTCCGTCGGCGGTCAGGTCCTGTTTCAGCATTAGTACGGCCTTGCGGTGAGCTCGTCCACCGGTTTGACGGAACGCAACGTCCGCGGTGAGCTGGACATCACCCGAGACTTTCTTCCATACGAAGTAAAAAGAATCTCGCGTGTACCACATGTTTTCGCCTGCCGCTGTGATGGTGTAGGTCTGGGCGTTTGCGTCGTACTGTGCCATGCCGGGATGTAGAACGTCGCCAATGTCGGAACGGCCTTCGAAAATGCCGATTGTTTCCGAATCGGTTGTTCCTATGGCCGGCAGCGTTGGAAGACACACCCACGCCACTCCGCCAATGACAGCCGTCGCGAGCTTTAGAAGAGAGCGCATGGGGTCCTGCCGAGCAGCGCGGCCGCCGTTATGCAATGGGGGCGCCCGCCGCCTTGTAGATTGCCTCGATGGCTAACATGTCCTTCAGGCCTTCTTCTCCGGGAGACTCCGGCTCTTTGTTGTTGCGGACGCAATCCGCGAAGTGGTCGGCTTCGAACGTGAATTGGAACGGATGTTTGCCGGAACTCGATTGTTCGATCTGCTGACCGTCTATCTCTCCGTGCCAACGCAGGCCTTCGTAATTGAACGCAGGTTCGACCACCAGGTACCCTGTTTCGCCGTTGATGCTTAAAGTGCTCGGGCCGCGTTGGCCATACGAACATCCGCAGGAGGCGATGATTCCGGACGGGAACTTCATCGTCCATTCCATGGACTGTTCCATCTCAGCAAAACGGCCGCTGCGGTCGCGCGTGGAGATTACCGCGGTGAAATCCTGGGGTTCTTCGCCTGTGATGTGACGAATGGCGTTGAGCGGGTAGATGCCGACGTCCACGAGCGCGCCACCGCCGCCGAGCTTCTTGTTGAGGCGCCACACGCCCGCCGGTTGTTGTCCGAAATAGCCGCCGTGAAAAGACTGGATCTGGCCGATCTTGCCGGAGCGGATCGTTTCGACGATCTGAATCCAGGTGGGGTCGTAGTGCACACGATAGCCGATCATGAGCTTGACGTCGGCCTGACGGCAGGCGTCGATCATCTGGTGGCACTCGGCACCTGAGTTCGCCATGGGTTTTTCACAGAGCACGTGCTTGCCGGCTTTTGCGGCGCGCAGGGTGTACTCGCAGTGCATGCTGTTGGGCAATCCGATGTAGACGGCGTCCACGCTCTTGTTGTCGAGGATGCGGTCGAAGGTTTCGTAGGTGTAGATCGAAGTCTTCGGAACTCCGTACATTGCGGAGTACTTTGCGCCTTTGGTATCCGGATGGCCGGTTACCAGGGCCGCGACCCTTGCCTTCTGTGAGTTTGCACAGGCGCGCATGAAGATATCCGAAATCGACCCGAGACCTATAGCTGCGAAGGTGACCGGTTGCGCGGAGCCGGAAGTCTGCGCGCATGCGGGAAGGCAGGACCATGCCAGCGCGGAGGCAGAAAGACCTGCGAACTGGCGACGGTTCATGCTGCCCGTCGGATTCGAGGCGCTTCCAATCTCCAATCGCTGGATCGGGTTCTTCGGAGTGATGGTATGCATTTACGGCTCCTGTACAGAGCTGTCAGCGGTTCCGTGCCGGAGGTTATTCCGGCAGCTTTTGCTCGCCTCGTACCAAGAAGTGAGCTTGCGCTGCGGCGACGTTCGCTCCGGGCTGGCCTCCGCCGACGCTGACGTCGAAGGCGCCTTCGGGCACGATTCGATCTCCCTTTTCGTTCACTTCACTCAGGTCGCGCGCATCGAGCGTGAAGTGGACGTGCTTGGATTCGCCTGCGCCTAAATGCAAACGTGAAATGCCTCGCAAGGCGCGAATGGGCGCGGTGGGAGATTTTGGAAAACTCAGCTAGAGCTCGGCAACTTCGTCTCCCTCCCGCTGGCTCGCGTTCTTGACGTCTGCGTCGACGGTCAGAGAGTCGCCAGCTTTCAGATTCGCTGCGGAGAGCTTCAGATTGCTGTACTCAAATTTCGAGTAACTGAGGCCGTAGCCGAAGGGATAGAGGGGTTGACCCGCAAAATAGCGATAGGTCCTGTTTTTCATCGCATAGTCTTCGAACTCGGGCAATTGATCGACGCTTTTGTAGAACGTCACCGGAAGGCGCCCTGCTGGGTTGTTCAACCCGGCCAGAGTTTGTGCAATTGCCGTTCCGCCTTCCTCGCCGGAGTACCAGGCGTCGAAGATGGCGTTTGCGTGCTCATTGGCCCAATTGACGGAGAGTGCGCTGCCGTTCATCAGGATGGCGATGAGCGGCTTGCCCGTGGCCGCAAGAGCTTTGAGAAGGTCCGCTTCCTCTTTGGGAAGGTCGAGGCTGGTGCGGTCTCCACCTTTGAAGCCGGGAACCTCTACTTTCATTTCTTCGCCTTCGAGTTGCGAGGTGATGCCGACTACGGCCACAACCGCGTCAGCTTGTTTCGCCACCGCAACAGCGTCCGCAATCGGGTCCGCGAGCATATTCAGCCACACGAGCTTCGTGCCGAAACCGCCGCGCGCATACTCGATCTTGATGGCGTAGCGATGTCCCTTTTCGAGCTGGACCACCTTCGTGGAGGGATTGGGATCGTGTAACACGAGATCGTCCGCGATCAGTTTTCCGTCCAGCCAGAGTTGGTGCATGCTGCCAACGAGTCCGAACTCGTAAGTGCCAGACTCGGAAGGAGTGAGGAAGCCGGTCCACCGGGCGGAGAAGTCCCTCATGCCGGGAGGCGCTATGAGCGCGGCCGGCTCGGGGTGGGTGAGCTGCAGATCAATCACGCTGTCCACGCGGGTGACCGTGGGCGTCCCGGCCAAGTTTCCGTCGGAGAAATATTCTCCCTTCAGGCCACGCTGGCCGTCGCTGGTGGAAAGGGCTGATGTGGAAATGACCGCGGGCTTGCGTAGGAAGTTCGTTCCCGGTGAGAAAGCCACATCGGCACCGAATTGCTTGCGGATACCTTCGAGTGCCGTTACCGCGTGCGAAGCCGTACCGCTGTAGTTTCCGTGCAGCACCTTCGTCGATTCGGCGAGCGGGCCCACGACCGCAATTTTGCGTGTGGCGGAGGTGAAGGGAAGAACACCGTCATTCTTCAATAGAACGATCGATTCCTGCGCGGCCTTTAGCGCGAGCGCGCGATGCGACTCACTGTCGATTTCCGATTCCGGAGTCTGGGCGTAGGGAACCATTTCAGGTGGATCGAACAATCCCAATCGGAAACGGGCGGTGAACAGGCGCTTCAGAGAAATGTCGAGGTCTTTTTCTGTGAGAACGCCTTGTTTTACAGCGTCTATGTACTTCACGTAGTCGGAGTTGTCGGTGGCCTTGGTGAAAAAATCGGCGTATTCGTTGTCCATGCCGGTCTTCATGGAAAGCGCGGCGGCTTCCGCAAAGCTTTTCGTGAAGTGGTGTCCGGTGAATACGTCCACGATGGCGTCGCAATCGGAGACAACATAGCCGTTGAACTTCCAGGCGCCGCGGAGCTGGTCTTTGAGGAGAAACGTGTTGGCGCAGGCCGGCTGGTCGTTCACGCGGTTGTAGGCGCACATGACGGACTCCGCTTTGCCTTCTGTGACGGTGGCGCGGAAGGCTGGCAAGTAGGTATCTTCCATGTCATGTTTCGAGACTTGCACGTTGATGGAGTGCCGCGAAGGCTCGGGGCCGCTGTGTACGGCGTAGTGCTTCGGCGTCGAGATCACCCGAAAATATTTCGGGTCGTCGCCCTGGAGACCGGTAACGAACGCCACACCCATGCGTCCAGTAAGGAAGGGATCTTCGCCGTAGGTTTCCTGGCCGCGTCCCCAGCGCGGATCGCGGAAGATGTTGATGTTGGGAGACCAGAAGTCGAGGCCTTCCATGATGTCGCGTCTGCCCGCGCGAACCGCCTGGTTGTGTTTTGCACGGGCTTCGGTCCCGATCACGATGGCCATTTCGTGAATTAGGGCGGGGTCGAAGGTCGCCGCCAGACCAATGGGTTCGGGGAAAACGGTAGCCGTGCCAGCGTTCGCGACGCCATGGAGAGCTTCGCTCCACCAGTCATAGGCGGGAACTTGCAGCCTGGGAATAGCACGCGCCTGGTTCACCACCTGCGATGCCTTCTCTTCGAGCGTCATCCGCGAAACCAAGTCATCCACACGCACATTGATGCGTTTGGATGTATCCAGATAGGGCGGATTGCCCGCCGATGGCCCGTTTTGCGCGAACGACATGCACAACAGCGCGAATGGAACGAGAAGGACGCGAATGAAAACTCGAAGGTGGTCGAGCATGAAAATTTGGCTCCTTAGCGGCGATTTCGGGCATGTCTCAAAAGCGCCTGAGTATAGCATCGTTAACGTACACGGAAAAACAGGTTATTGACCGCGGCGGTGGCCTGATTCAGCGTAAGATGTCAGCGGACAGCAGGTCGGGTTGAGGGGGAAGGAAGTCGCGGGAGATGAGGAAAGAGCGAAGCGGAATTCACCGCATTGCCGAACTGATTCCAGGAAGTGCCACAAGGGCGAAAAAGGCCCCATTGCCCGATCCAGTGTACGTTTATTGTACGAAAATGCTTCTCGCTTTGAAGGCCCGTGGACACCGATATTAGCGGCCAGAGTATCCCATAGATTCGCCGCGATACGCAGGCTTTAGGCGTGTTTTGCCGCTTCGGCACGAGCCTGCCGCCGCGGCTTTCCGAACTCGCTATCCTCCGTGACCGGCGCGCACTGGCAGGCGGCCTTCGAGTGGCACGAGCATGCGCCCATCGGGCTCAAGGCCGGGCTCGACGCCGGCACCATTGAGGCGATTCGCGTTGGCAAGGCGCCCAACCTGACGAAAAGCGACGAGGCGGTCGTGTATGCCTTCGCCAAGGAGTTCCTCGATACCCGCAAGGTCTCCGCTGCGACCTACGAGCGCGCGGTCGCGGAGGTCGGCCTGACGGCCGTGGCCGAGTTCGTCGGAATCCTCGGCTACTATAGCCTGGTCTCAATGACCATCAACGCCTTCGAAGTGCCTCCGCCCGACGGCGCGCCGCAGCCGTTTGTTTCATGAAGCCCTCCCCAGGAGGGCACTCGCTAAACAACATGAGATCAGTGTCGGTCATCATCGCCCGCGAAGGCGAAGGGCGGGCCGTCCAAAGGAAACGGGAATGCTGTGCCGCCGCCCTTTCCCCGTATTTTTCGGTGGGGGTTTTCCGCTCACTCCGCAAATGAAAGCTTAGAATGCGAATTGAAATGGGGCCAACCACCGCGATGTTAACCGCCAAACCAAATTCTCGGAAGAGGTTTTATGACAGGCAAAGCAAGCAATCTGAAGCCACGGCGTGAATTTCTCAGGCTGGCGGCGTTGACCGGTGCGGCAGCGCTCACGGGAAATGCAGTGGCAGCCGCAGAGGAACAAAATGCCGGTCCACAAGCAGCGGACAGTCATGAGGGGGATGACAAGATGGAGTTCCTTCGTGTCAGCGGCCGTCACATAGTCAATGTGAAAGGGAAACAGGTTCGCCTGAGGGGAACCTGTCCGGGCGGCTGGATGAACATGGAGGATTTCATTAATGGGCACCCAGGCTCGGAGCATACTCTCCGAGCGCAGATGGCGGAGGTGCTTGGTCCGGCCAGAGCACAGTTCTTCTTCGAGCGTATGCTGGACTACTTCTTCAATGAAGACGATGTGATCTTTCTCAGGAAGGCCGGCGCCAGCGTCGTCAGGATACCTCTTAATTATCGACACTTCGAGGACGATGCCGCTCCTTTCAAATACGTAGAGGCGGGTTTTGCCCGTCTTGATAAAGTGTTAAGCCACTGCGAAAGACATGGTCTTTACGTCATTCTGGACCTACATTCGGCGCAGGGGTGGCAGAATGTCCACTGGCATTCTGACAACGCATCGCGCATCAGCCTTTTCTGGGAGGTTGCGTTCTATCAAGATCGCTTCGTTGCCCTTTGGCAGGAGTTTGCGCGGCGCTACAAGAACAGGGCCGTAATCGCCGGCTACGATGTGCTGAACGAGCCTTGTGCGAACAACGCCCTAGGCGACTATCCATGGAACGTGGGTTCCAGTTACAGGGCCAATTTTGACCGCATGAATGCCCTCTACCGGCGCCTGGTTACAGGGATTCGCAAGATCGATTCCAGACACATTATCTTCCTTGAAGGTGATGACTACGCAAAGGACTTCTCGGGGCTAGAGAAACCCTTCGACGATAACCTCGCCTACAGTTCACATAACTACACTGTGCCTGGGTTTGGACCTGGCCGATACCCTGGCACCATCCATCCGCGATCGGCTGCGGCGGGCAGTGCTCAGGACTGGGATCTGGCAAAGCAGGAGCGCAACTTCCTCGATGCCGAGGGAACGAAGTTCACCCAGCAGCATAACGTTCCGCTGTGGGTTGGCGAGTTTGGGTCTGTCTTTAACGGGCCTGCCAATGAGAGTGGTGACCGGCTTCGCGCGTTAGATGATCAGATTGGCATCTTTGAAAGTCACGAGACGCACTGGACAACGTGGAATTATAAAGATGTTGGCGTGATGGGTATGCTGACACTCGACCCTGCATCTCCGTACATGGAGCGCATCAGCGAACTTCTTCGTAAGAAGGTTGCTCTTGGCACCGACGATTGGATGAAGTGGCTACCGCCAACGCCGGTAAAGGACGCAACGACTCAGCTTGCAGACCAGATCCGTCAAGTGGTTGGTGATCCGCAGTTGGATGCGCGACTCAATGTACGGTGCATGAGTCAGACCCTATTGTGCTTCTACACGGGAACCCTGATGCAGCCGCTCTACGCCGGCCTCTTCAAAGGCCTGTCCGAGAATGAGCTGGATGACATCCTATCTTCCTTTTCGGCAAAGCGGTGTGTGCCAAACCAAGGTCTGGTGGACGTCCTCAGCAAATACATGGCCATGCCAGCTCAGGGGTCGAGTACTGGCGGCTGATGCCAGCCGCCGCAATGCCGAGATCACGATATTCAATCGTGAGCCGCTTAACTGTGCTGTCGAATAATCGGAGAGTTCTATCTTTGGGTCCGCTGGTCAGAAAGCCGTGGGCTAATCGGCAAGAAAAACCGTGAGAGAAATCCGGCGGAGACTCCGCCGCGTCAGACCTATTGTATGAAATCAAAAATACACATGCAAGTAATTGATAATAAATGAGATAGCGGTGGAGGCGACGGGAGTCGAACTAATCACTATGTTGACAGCACATAAGTTACTGATTTCAAGAACTGCCACAACGGCTAAAAAGGCCTCACTGCCCGATCCATTGTACGTTTATTGTACGAAAATTTATTCGCTCTGGAGTCGCCCATACACAACACGGTGGCCACAGTATCCCATAGATTCGTCGGGATGGAGAAAAAAGCACTCTTCCTTGAGTGGATCGCCAGAGGTCGGCGAGGACCGGCCGCGCCACGGCCTGTAGAGTGGCGCTTCGGTCTGCACGTCCGGACATCTGTGCCAATCTCGGGCCAATCAGATACGATCCAC
Organism: Terriglobia bacterium; assembly: GCA_963803605.1. GTDB lineage: Bacteria > Acidobacteriota > Terriglobia > Terriglobales > Acidobacteriaceae > JAIQFF01. The sequence continues at coordinate 5,212 of CAWDNG010000005.1, read as the reverse complement.
CTTCCGTGCGTAGAAGATAACTTTCACGCTCGAGGTGTGTCAGGAAACGGTGAGCCGTGCTCTTGTTGATTCCGGTATCGTGGCAAATTGCCTTCAGACTGAGACCGCCAGATGAGTTTTGCAGGCATTCAAGGATTCGCAAAACCTTCGAAATTACTCCTACGGGCGCGGAGACCGAGTGCCTGACCGGCGGCATTTGCGAGTGTGCCGAAGCCATATTCTCGGCATTTGATAGTGGTTTCACGAGAACCTCCGGCCACAACTGTCCATGAACTCTACCATAAAACAGGGGTACGAGCGTTTTGCTTTGCCTGCTGAAATGCGAGTTTACAGCATTGCAATATGGAACGTCACGAGGATGAACAAGGGCAGCCGTCGTGCCGAGACCGTCGGAGTAACATCTCGAGGGGCACGCCATGGCCAACGCTATGTTAACTTGTCTTTTGATCGCGTCCAATTTTCTAGGCTTGTTGGGCGCATGTGCGTTTAAATGCCGTAATCTGATTTGCCCGGGAATTGTTGTGGAGCGTGGACTTGATGCACGACGCAACGAAATCGATTTCCATTTCCCAAGTGCTGGAAAGCGATCCTTCTCTTTTTAGAGAAACAAGAACACATGCGCGAGGTCCAATGGGGGTGCTGCCGATCACGGCGGAGATGTTGTTGGCGCAGCCCTCCGGCAACCTCTTCGGCATGTCTCAGAACGCAGGCATGGGGTGGGAGCCGGCCCATCTGCTCGATTCCGAGTTTCTTATACTGAGCACGCACGGTGGAATGCGAGCAGAGGATGGAACTCCGATCGCCCTTGGTTTCCACACCGGCCATTGGGAGGTTGGTTTATTGGTGGCCGAGGCGGCACGGGAACTTCGGCGCAAGAATGCGATCCCGTTTGCGGGGGCTTGCACCGATCCGTGCGATGGGCGCACTCAAGGCACAGCGGGAATGCTCGATTCGCTGGCTTATCGCAATGATGCCGCGATCGTCCTTCGAAGGCTGATGCGTTCGCTGCCGACCCGTAGAGGAGTGATCGGCGTCGCGACGTGCGACAAGGGACTGCCGGCGATGATGATGGCGCTGGCGTCTTCCAATGCGTTGCCCAGCATTCTGGTGCCGGGCGGAGTAACTCTGCTTCCAGAAAACGGCGAAGACGCAGGCAAAGTGCAGAGCATCGGCGCGCGCTTTGCACAAAATCAAATCACGCTTCAGTATGCCGCAGAGGTGGGTTGTCGAGCCTGTGCCACACCTGGTGGAGGATGTCAGTTTCTGGGCACTGCCGCGACGTCGCAGGTTGTTGCCGAGGCCATGGGGTTGTCACTCCCTCACGCTGCACTCGCGCCTTCGGGACAATCGATCTGGCTGGACGCGGCGACCCGGGCGGCTCGCGCTATGTTGCGGATGGCTCAGGTGGGCATGGGTACCGTCGATGTTCTGGTCGATGCAGCGATTCGCAATGCCATGGTGTTGCACGCCGCGTTCGGAGGATCGACGAACTTGCTGTTACACGTTCCCGCTGTCGCGTACGCCGCTGGATTGCGTCGGCCTGCGGCAGCCGACTGGGCATCAATCAATCGTGCGGTTCCACGTCTGGTGGACGCGCTTCCGAATGGGCCGAACAACTTCGCGACCGTTCAAGTATTTCTTGCGGGAGGAGTGCCGGAGGTGATGCTGCATCTACGGCGGTCGGGATTGCTGGACTGCAGTGTGCGGACAGTTACGGGCGAAACTCTAGACCAGAATCTCAATTGGTGGGAGCAGAGCGAGCGGCGCAGCGCGTTGAAAGAGAGGCTGCGCACGTTGGATGGCATTTGCGCCGACGATGTGATTCTTTCCCCCGACCGGGCGCGCGCCCGAGGGCTCACGCCAACGGTCTGTTTTCCTATTGGTAATCTTGCGCCTGAGGGGAGCGTGATCAAGAGCACATCCATCGATCCGTCTCTAATCGACGAGAACAATACCTATCGCCACATTGGGTCGGCTCGCGTATTCGTAACTGAGAGCCTCGCTATCGACGCGATCAAGAGCGGATCTGTATCCCGCGGGGATGTGGTTGTGCTTGTGTGCGGTGGTCCAGCGGGCGCCGGCATGCAGGAAATCTATCAGGTCACTTCAGCTTTGAAGAACCTGCCTTTTTGCAAACATGTCGCAGTCCTGACCGATGCTCGCTTTAGCGGAGTTTCGACAGGAGCTTGCATCGGGCATATCTCTCCTGAGGCCTTGGCTGGCGGGCCAATCGGACGTGTGCGGGAAGGTGACACGATTGAGATTGTGATCGATCGTGACGCGCTCCGCGGAACAGTCAACCTTGTTGGTGAAGGGAACGAGCGTTTCTCGGCCGAGGAGGGAATGCGTCGGCTCGCGGCGCGCGTCCCACGGCACGATCTCGCTGCCCATCCTGCGTTGCCCGATGATACCCGCCTTTGGGCGGCGCTGGTACAGGCAAGCGGAGGTGTGTGGGGAGGTTGCGTTTATGATACGGATGCGATTCTCGCCCAACTGAAGCGGGGTGCTGTGCCGCCTGACAAAAATTGTGGCGCATCGTAATTGTGGCCATAGGAGAGCTGATCAAGTGAAACTATATCGGACAACCCAGGGTTTCTATGTTGAGGAGAACGGCAGCTATTTCCTGGTCCCCGCATCGAGCTGGGACGGAACTTATCTGCAGCGCCGATCTGGATGGGCGGGTCCGGGCGGCCGCTGGCGGCGAGGCTACTAGCAATTTCAATGTTGCCACTGTCCTCGCACCCGTGGGCAATCAAGAGGTGTGGGCGGCGGGTGTGACCTACTATCGCAGTCGCAATGCACGAATGGAAGAGAGCAAAGATACGGGAGGAGGGGATTTCTACGATCGGGTCTATGCAGCCGAACGACCGGAGCTCTTCTTCAAGGCCGCGGGTTGGCGCGTCGTAGGGACCGGGAGCTGCTGTGCGTATTCGGTCCGATGCAAAATGGTCGGTGCCTGAACCGGAACTTACTTTGCTGATTAATCCTACGGGCAAGATCGTCGGGTACACCATTGGCAACGATATGAGTTCACGCGATATAGAAGGAGAGAATCCGCTGTATCTGCCACAAGCGAAGGTGTATGACGGTAGTTGTGCGCTTGGTCCTTGTGTTTTGCTCGTGGCCGAACCTCTAAGTAAGGCCACTCTCATCTCCCTTGAAATTGCGCGGGGAAATAGGTGTGTTTTTAAGGGGAACACCACGCTGGCGGAACTGAAGCGCGACCCGAAAGAGCTGACTCAATTTCTCTTTCGCCACAACAGTTTTCCTCAAGGCGCATTTCTGCTAACCGGAACCGGCATTGTGCCAGGGGATGACTTCAGACTGGAGATCGGAGATGTAATTCAGATCACTATCGATGGAATTGGCACCCTTGGGAACCACGTCGAGTAATGCAACCCTAGCTGCGCAGCAAGCGCGCGAGAAGATATCGACGTCCTGGACATATTTTTGGATACTGAAAACGCACAGCGCAACAGGAGCGCCGTTGCGTGGAACGTATCCGCCGAATGAGGAAATCGAAACGCGTATTTGGCATGGAAGGCAACAAACCCTCCTCGGGGATGGGGACCTCACATGAAGGTGTCGTGCCGCGATGGCAAAGGATGCGAATTGTGATCTTGAATGGAGCAATGCTGATTGGTCGGAGCGAAGTGCGCGGCACGCAGGGAGTCTTGCGCGCTTTCAACCCGGCCACAGGTGTCGAGCTGGAGCCGGATTTCGGCGCAGGCGGTGACGCTGAGGTGAACCTCGCCTGTTCGTTGGCACAGGCTGCTTTCGATTCCTATCGCGAAACTCCGGTTGCCACGCGTGCCCGCTTTCTGCGGGTCATCGGGCAGGGAATTCTGGATCTGGGCGACGTGCTAGTAGATCGAGCATGTGCCGAAACAGGTTTACCACGTGGACGGATTGAAGGCGAACGCGGCCGCACTGTGGGGCAATTAGAGTTGTTCGCGTCGCTCGTCAGCGAAGGCCGCTGGATCGGCGCCACGCTGGATTCTGCGCTGCCCGACCGCAAGCCGTTGCCGCGCCCGGATCTCAGGCTCCGCAAGATCGCCATCGGACCGGTCGCAGTCTTTGGTGCGAGCAATTTCCCGCTAGCTTTTCCGTTGCCGGCGGAGACACCGCATCCGCGCTGGCGGCCGGCTGTCCCGTCGTCGTGAAGGCGCATCCCTCTCATCTGGGAACATCCGAGTTGGTTGGACGCGTCATTCAGCAAGCGGTAGCCGCGTGTGGATTGGCGGAAGGTGTGTTTTCCCTCGTGATTGGACAGGGCAACGCCATCGGCCAAGCTCTAGTGCGCCATCCTGCAATCAAGGCAGTGGGATTTACAGGTTCGCGCCAGGGTGGTTTGAGTTTGATGCGAATTGCCGCAGAGCGGCCCGAGCCCATCCCTGTATATGCGGAAATGAGCAGCGTCAATCCCGTGCTCATGTTCCCAGCCGCACTACAGAAGAAAGCAGAAGCTCTGGCAAAGGGGTTCGTGGACTCGGTAACGCTTGGGGCTGGACAGTTTTGTACGAATCCGGGTATCGCGATCGGAATTGGCGGTGACGGCTTTGAGCGATTCCTGCGGGCCGCTGGACTGGAAATCGCAAGCCGCAGTGCCGGCACCATGCTTTCCCCGGCGATTCATGCTTCGTACCAAAGCGGCGTTGCACGACTGCGAGCCGCACGCGGCGTAGGCAGCGTGGCTCGTGTAGAAGCGCCGCTGATGGGTTGTCTAGGAGCGCCCGCGTTATTTTCGATCACCGCCAAGGAGCTTTTAGCGCAACCGCAACTGGCGGATGAAGTGTTTGGACCCGTATCAGTACTGGTCCGTTGCGAAACAGCGGCGGAGTTGCGCGCCGTCGTCGAGCAGATGCCCGGTCAGTTGACGGTATCGCTGTTAGTCGAGGAGCAAGACTACGATTTGGCAAATACATTCGTACCAATCCTGGAACGTAAAGTCGGACGCATCGTTTTTAACGGATATCCAACGGGAGTCGAAGTCTCGCACGCCATGGTGCACGGTGGCCCCTTTCCCGCCACCTCAGATAGTCGAACGACTTCGGTGGGAGCCGGTGCAATCGAAAGATTTCTGCGGTCTGTCAGCTATCAGAACATGCCGCAAGGCCTGCTGCCAGAATCACTCCGCGACACGAACCCGATGAAAATCGTGCGCCTGCAGGATGCCAAATTGCGGATGTAATGGCTGTGTCTCATCTGCCGA
>CAWDNG010000004.1:0-498953 GCA_963803605.1 Terriglobia bacterium | reverse complement strand
ATCGACCTGCACCACTACGCATCCGCCTCCGCATGGTTCGACCTGGGCTGGGCTCTCCCATACGTTGCCGGTGGCCTTGTGGCCCTCACCTGGAGGGCTCCTGCCACAGCGTCCTCTACCCAAGCACCGGCTGGGTTCGTGAGTTTTCTCGGTACCAACCTGGTTCTGGTCGGTTTACTGCTATGCATTGATCTACTCATGGGGCTATGGGAGAAGGCTAACGGCAAGACTCTCACCGCGATTGCGGTCGCGGCGTCGCTAATCGCTTTCACCGTCCGGCTCGCTCTGACCCAGTACTACCAACAGCGCGAAATCGCGCAGCGAAAACAGGCCCAAGACAAACTCTTCACTGCTAACGAGACCATCACCGGCCTGCTCGCCGATGCTCGTATTGAAACCAGTGCTATCACCCAGATCAGCGAACTCGGCAGCTTGCTGCAGGCCTGCGCCTCCCGCGACGAAGCCATCCGTGTGATTCCTGACCGGTTAGCTCGCCTCTTTCCCGGAACCTCCGGAGCGATCTCGATGCTCAACCCCTCTAAAGACAGGACCGAACCGGCCGCCGAGTGGGGCATGCGATCTACTCTCAATCAGACTTTCGCGCCTGAGGAATGTTGGTCCCTTCGCCGTGGGTGCACGCACGCTCTTCCAGCAGGGACTTCTTCGTGGCGATGTGCCCACCTCCCCGCCGAGGGTTCCTCGGTCTGTATCCCACTCATTGCCAATGGCGACGCTATTGGAGTCCTCTCGATTCGGGCAGATTACCAGAGCTCCGAGCCGTCGCCTTTGTCTGACTCCGACGGACTCGCTCGACGCAAGCAGTTAGCTTCCGCCGTCGCCGAGCACATCGCTCTCGCGATTTCCAATCTCAACCTGCGCGAAGCGCTCCGCCTGCAGGCCAGCCACGACTCGCTCACCGGCCTCTACAACCGCCGCTATATGCAAGAATTCCTTGAACGAGAGCTCCACCCCGCTCGCCGCAGGCGACGCCCGCTCGCGGTGATGATGCTCGATCTCGATAATTTCAAGCACTACAACGACACCTTCGGACACCCCGCAGGCGACGAAGTGCTCCGCTTTGTCGGTGACACTCTCCTTCGGGCCGTCCGCACGGACGACTTGGCCTGCCGATATGGAGGAGAAGAATTCTCTGTCATACTCCCGGAATGCTCACTGCAAGAGGCCGCCGCTCGCGCGGAGGAAATACGCGTCCGGCTCAAGGAATTGCACATGGAGCGGGCTAGTGAAATCCCCGGTGTCGTAACCGTTTCGATCGGCGTAGCCGCTTTTGAGGAAACCACGGACAAGGGCAACCTTCTGCTCAAGTTCGCCGACGACGCTCTCTACCAGGCCAAGCGCGCTGGTCGTGACCGCGTTGTCGTCGCCCGCCCTGCGACCGGTATCGAGCAACTCGCAACTATACCCGCTCAGCAACCGCAGTAGCCCCGGTGCAGCTGCTCTGGCGCGGACCTCCTGAGGCCTGTAATACCCCCAACCCTGACGTGCTGTCGGACCGCAACCTTCCGTCTCTGTCAGAGCCCAAACTTCTCGGGGAGTTCCAGCACTAAACCACGCTCACGGCCAAGTGTTCATTTAAGACTCGATATGAACCGGATCAATACAGGTGTCCATTTTCGAGGCAGAAAGGGGGCTTGAGCTCGGATCGTCGTCACCTCGGTCCGTGCCGCTATCTTCCTTACTTGCAACTACTTGAAATCTCGAGCAGTGGCAATCGGGTGCGGCACGCGGGTTGCCTCTTCCAAGGGCAGAGGTGAAGAAAATGAGGGCAAGACATCCAGCTTCAAAATTTACGATTCTGTTTCTCATCAGTCTGACACTCAGTTTGACACTCGGTTGCGGCGCTGGGGGATCGCACGCGCTACCGACTCAGCCCGAGGGCTGGGACATCCAACACAGTTCTAGCATGCCCTCGCACCCTTTATCGGTCTCCGACGGCGTCTGGGCATTAGACTTTCCGCACACAGGCTCTGTGAATTACGTCACCACGCCGTTCACTCCACAAGGCACACCGAAGGCGATCACCATGACGTTCAAGGTCACCTACGATCCAGGCACGATCTTCGACTACAAACTAGGCGATGCGACGAACGTTTGCACGACTCCAGCACAGGTGGTCCTCTATTTCCAGCGACAGGGCGACAAAGGCGATCTCGATCACTACGGCTACCGTTGGTGGTTCGCACCGACTCAGGCCAATCAACTCCTATCGAATGCGTCAGGAGAGGAAGTCACAATCACCGCGCCGTTCGATCCTGCCGCGTGGTCGAACGTCGTCGGCTACTACGGGAACGCAAACGAAGACAACACGAGATATTTCGACGACGCTATCAAAGAGATGGGGCACGTTGGCCTGACCTTCGGCGGTGGTTGCTTCTACGGTCACGGCGTCAGAGTTAACGTAGGCAACGCAAAGTTCACGCTGGTCAAATTCTCAGTCACCTAAGCAATCAGCGGACTTCAAACGTGGGGAAGAAAGATGATATCAGTATCGTACTCGTGCTCGAAGAGTGGGTCGAAAAAGAAGGACTGCATCCGCTCCCGGGTGTCCTACTCTTCGAGATGAATACGCAGAAAGATGGCAAGAAGTATGATTGTTCAGCGAAACCAGGTCGGTTGGACCACAGGTCGATAGCAGAGGAGAGAGCTATGGCACCCCTGAAACTGCTCATCGTGGAAGATGACATCGCAAGTTTGGAACTGATGGCTGAAGTTTTCAAGTCTCTTCAAGCGGAGGTCCGTCCCATCAGCGATAGCGAAAGAGCATCTTTCCTGGTCAATCAGGAAAAGTTTGATGGGATCTTCCTGGACCTAGAGATGCCACACCTGCATGGCTTCGATCTTGCGCGCCTAGTCCGCAAGTCCTCCTGGAACAAATCCACTCCAATTATTATTGTGACTGGCCGTGATGACCGAGAGACCATGCAACAGGCATTTTCTATCGGCGCCACTTTCTTTCTCCAAAAGCCCGTAGACAGACAAAAACTGACCGCCTTGTTCCGGACCGTGCGTGGAACGCTGTTCGAGAATCGACGCCGGTCCGCACGTGTGCCACTCCAGACGGCGGTGATCTGCGAGACAGATTCTCGAACCCTGCGTGGAGTGAGTTGGAATCTAAGTCAGGGCGGGATTCAAGTTGAAGTCGGCAACCTACAGCCGGGGGAGAGGGTGCGATTGTCGTTCCGACTACCCCAACCAAAGGCAGAGATCGATGCAATTGGTGTGGTTGTTTGGGTAAAAGAGCAGCGACAAGGAATCCAATTCACGAAAGTAAGTGCGCAAATCCAACAGGCGATCCAAGAATTTATTGCCGAGGTGGAAAAGCCTGATTGGCCTTCAAAATAGCCGCCACATAACTATTTGTTGTTGCCCGCGGCCTTCTGATTAGCCTGTTTCGAGTATGACTGCTTCGGCGTAGCATTTCGCCCACCTGGCTTACTCAAAAGGCGGTCAAGCTCTTCCGCAAGTGATCGGGAACTGATGGGCTTCGACAGGTAGCCGTCAAACCCTGAACTCAAGACCTTTTCCCGGTCGCCGTGCATGGCATAGGCAGTGACGGCCAGGACGGGCAGATTTGCCAGCCGGGGATTCTCACGAACTTTGTGTACCACAGCAAAGCCATCCAATACCGGCATCCCGAGATCGAGTAGCAGGATGTCCGGTGGCGCCTGTTCAATCATGTGGAGCGCCTCTTCTCCATTGCACGCTTCAGCCACGGTAAATCCTCGCCCTTCGAGGAGCTCGCGGAGCAGCTCCCGGTTAACGGCATTGTCCTCGGCGATCAGAACTTTGTTCATGACTGCCCCGCGGCCTTTGCTTGCTTAGCGTTGTGAATCACTCTGTCCACCTCTGCGACAAGCTCTTTCTGCCAGGAGCTGTTTTTGTGAAAGACCGCCTCGGTCTCCCGGCTAAGCAGAGCCATCTCCTCCTGGGTCAAGGTCTTCCCCGTCATGACCAGAATTGGCAGTTTTTTCAAAGTCGGTTCTTGCCGTATATGGCGAATGACTTGGAAACCATCCATGCCTGGCATCAGCAGATCGAGCAGCACTGCACTAACGAACTTGGAAGAAAGTACCTCCAGGGCCCTGGCTCCGGTTCGCACGCTCTGGGTCTCGTATCCGGCGGAGCGGAGGGTCTCTTCCAGCAATTCCAGAGTTCTGGGATCATCGTCAACCAGCAGCACAGCCGCATCGTCGTCAGTGTGAGGGAGCACATGCTTGCGAATCGTTTCCAGGAGAACCGGCTTACGAATCGGCTTGATGAGGTAGTCCGCCGCACCCAAAGCAAATCCTACTTGCTTCTGATCTACGATAGACACAATGATGACCGGGATGTTCGCGGTCTCAGGCGATTTTCTGAGCGCAACCAGGGTTTCGAAACCGTTCCCGCCCGACATCAACACATCCAGGGTAATGGTGTCCGGCAGTAGCTGCAGAGCTTTCTTGACAGCTTGCGCTCCTGACCCGGCGGTGGCAGTCTGATACTCCTCTTCCAGATAGCTGGCTAAAAGCTCCCGTGCAGGAAGCTCGTCGTCCACGATCAGAACCAGCGGTTTACTGCGCCCTTTCCTGGGCTCTAGGCGCAGATTGTCCCATTCGTTCACCGGGCGAGTTTCGGATATTGCGGACCCCGCAGGGAGGGTAAAGGTAAACTGACTGCCCTTTCCAGGCGCGCTCTCCAGCGAGATCCTCCCTCCTTGTTGCTCCACCAGGCGCTTGGTGATCGCCAGTCCCAATCCCGTGCCTTCAACGGGTGCATTCTTGCTTCCCTCGACTTGCCGGAATTCCTCGAAGATGAGTTCCTGCTCCTCGGCGCGGATTCCGATCCCTGTATCGTTGACCGCTATGCAAATGAAGCCTTCCTTGTCGACGCAATCGATCCGGATCCGGCCGCCCTTAGGTGTGAATTTGACCGCATTGCTGAGCAGGTTGTACAAGATCTGCTTGAATCGTATCCGATCGGCATACACGGGTCGCTCAGTCTTCAGATCGTGTTCTACTTGAATATTTTTCGCGATAGCCAGCGGACGAATCGTGGAAAGGACTTCCGGCAGTGCATCGCCAATCTGAAATTCGTCGCATCGCAGTTCGAGTTGTCCAGCTTCGATCTTCGAGAGGTCCAGAATATCGTTGATCAACTGCAACAGATGCGCTGAACCCTGTTTAATGTGTCCGACGAAGCGTTTCTGCTTGTCATTGAGTTCGCCCGCCGTCCCCTCGGCCAGGAGTTCGGAAAAGCCGACAATTGCATTCAGTGGAGTCCGCAGCTCATGACTCATGGTGGCCAGGAACTTGCTCTTTAGCTTGGTTGCGCGTTCGGCTTCACGGTTGCGGATTTCAAGCTCGCGATTCTGTTGCTCGATTTGCCGCTGCGTCTTCTTGCGCTCGGAGACGTCACGGATGGAACTGATCACTCGAAAACCTTCGCTGGTTTGAATCGTGCCCAGACTGATCTCTACCGGGAATTCAGTACCATCTTTGCGCAAGGCATAAAGCTCTAAGCCCGCTCCCATGGGACGGGTGCAGGGCTTTCTGGAGTAGCTCGCTCGATGTTGTGAATGCCCATCGCGGACTCGTTCCGGAATGAGTTTTTCGATCCGTTCCCCCAGCAACTCGTGACGTTGATAGCCAAACAGCTTTTCGGTCTGGCCGTTGACCAAAACAATTGTTCCCTGCTCGTCGACCGTGACTACCGCGTCGGGGGCTAGTTCGAGTAAGGCTCGAAGATTTTCTTTGCTTTTCTCCAGGGCGTCTTCGACTCGCTTGCGATCCGTAACGTCCCGGGTGATTTTAGAAAATCCACGCAGTTTGCCAGTCCCGTCTGTCAGGGCAGTAATGACGACGTCGGCCCAAAATCGTGACCCGTCCTTCCGTATCCGCCAGCCTTCCTCCTGGTAGCGGCCTTCGGCGATGGCACGTAGGAGCTCGTGCTCCGGTTTGCCGCCCTGCACGTCTTCCGGAGGGTAGAAGATGGAAAAATGGCGGCCTACAATTTCATTGGCTTTATAGCCCTTGATGCGTTCTGCCCCTTGATTCCAGCTGGCAACTTGTCCGGAAGGGTCGAGCATAAGAATGGCATAATCCCTGACGCCGTTTACCAGCAGACGAAGATGCTCCTCGTTTTCTCGCAGCGCCTCTTCCGTTCGCAAGCGCTGGGTAACGTCCTCGACCCGGTGAATGATGTAGTTGATCTCCCCCTTTTCATTGCATACTGGAGTATTGAGTGGACTCCAGTACCGCTCTTCAAATGCGCCGCCTTCCTCGGCAGGCCGCCGAACGTCGTACTTTTGAATTGCCATTTGGTCGGGCTGACGAGTGGCGAGGACCTTGTTTAGTGAATTGCGTAAGTTGTGCACGCCCGTTGCGGCGGGGTCATTGGGATTGTCCGGGAACACCTCGAACAAGTACTTCCCAATGATGTCGTGCCTGCGCGTCATGGTAGCGCAGAGGTAAGAGTCCGATACGGCGACAATCTTGAAATCGGGTGTCAAGATCAAGAAAGGAGTCGGCGAGGCTTCGAATAACAGTTGGTAATGATCCGCAGCGACAAGATTCACGTCGGTACCCCCCATTCCGCTCCTGCGTTCGTCCCGAAGATTCACAGGTCACGTCTCGACCTGCACTATTGGCCCGCCCCCACACTCCGAGAGAGAAAATTGGCGGTTCCGCTCCTCACCAGCCGTTCGAATTGGTCAAAAATGTGCGGATCCCACCAGCCTTTAGCCACCTCTTGTTTCATGGTTTGGAGGGCATCCGTGATGGAAAAAGCTGGCTTGTACGGCCTGACTGTGGTCAACGCATCATAAACATCTACAATTTGCAGCACTCTGGCAGTGACCGGAATGTCATCTCCTCGCAGCCCATCTGGATATCCGGAGCCGTCGAGTTTCTCGTGATGATGTCGGATGATCGGGAGTACTGAGCGAAACGATTTCAGGGGCGCGCAGATGCGTTCGCCCACCAAGGGATGCTCCTGAACAAGTTTCCACTCTTCCGCAGTTAGGCGGCCAGGCTTCAGTAGAATGTTATCGGGTACGGCAACTTTGCCGATGTCATGCACCACTCCAGCGCGCCGCAGAGCAATAATTTGGTCTGGCGAAAGTCCCAGATGTTCGCCAAGGCACGCCGAATAATCTGCCAGACGCTCACAATGTCCATGAGTGTACGGGTCTTTGCCTTCAATGCTCCGGGCGAGTGAAAATAAGATTGACTCGGCCCGTTCCAACTCGTCGGTACGGTACTTGAGTGTCAAGAGTGACCGAACCCGGGCCAGCAGTTCGGTTTGGTCAACCGGCCGGCTCAGAAAATCGTCCGCCCCCGCTCTGATCCCTTCAACCCGGTCCTGCTTGTCCGAGAGCGCAGTGATCAGGATCACGGGTATCAAGTAAGTGTCTGGATTGCTTTTGACCTTTTGGCACACCTCAAACCCACTCAGGTGTGGCATCATAACGTCCAGAATTAATAGATCGACGGGCACTCGCGTCAATTCGTGAAGGAGAGCAGCTCCGTCCGTCACAGTGATTACTTTGAATCCCTGCGCTGTGAGGAGTTCCTCTAGCAATTCCCTGTTCGCGGCCTGGTCATCGGCGACTAAGATGGTGCCAGTGATTGGCTGTTGTGACTGATACAACATACTGTTCCAACTTATTTTAGTAATGTGGAGCAAGCGTCGCATGGGAAGCTGGGAATGGCTAGTTACGGAAGTTACAAAGTCCATGACGGAGGGTGAGCATTGTCGGATCACCATTCTCCGGCGGCTCGGCTCCGGTCTGACAATGTGATCCGAGTGTTCGACAAAGTACTGGCCTAGCATCGAGGTGCCGCATGACGAATAACCAGGCCCTCCCGTTCAAGCTCTTGGCTATCGACGATACTCCTCAGAATCTGGAGCTGATAAGCGCCGCCTTGGCGCAAGAGAGCCTTGAGATCACAACGGCCACCGATCCAGAGGTCGGTCTCGAGATATTCTTTCGGGCACGTCCGCAGATAGTCCTGCTGGATCTGATAATGCCAAAAACAAGTGGGATGGAAGTATTGGAACGGATCGTGGCCGCTGATCCGGGGACCGATGTGATCTTGATGACGGCGCACTATTCCACCGACTCAGCCGTGGAGGCGATTCAGAAAGGCGCCTGCGACTACCTCACGAAGCCGCTTGACGTGGAGAGGCTCCGCGCCCGGATTGCGGCCTTGTTGACAGAAGCCGAAAGGCGCCGGCGGGCCCTGAAGCTGGACCGCGAACTACTTGACACCTATCAATTTGAAGGAATTATCGGGCGCAGCCCTCTCATCCTGGAAGTTTTCGCTAAGATCCACCGCGTGGCCCCGCACTTCAGAACAGTACTCATCACCGGCGCCACCGGGACCGGCAAGGAATTAGTCGCACGTGCCCTTCAACATCTGAGCCCGGTTGCATCGGGTAGGTTTGCCGTCTGCAATTGCGCTGCGCTGGTGGAAACCTTGCTGGAGAGTGAATTGTTCGGCTATGTGAGGGGCGCATTCACGGGCGCTACTCAGGACAAGGTGGGTGTGTTCGAATACGCGAACGGCGGAACGGTCTTCCTGGACGAAATTGGTGAGATGCCGTTGCCGGCGCAGGCCAAACTTCTTCGCGTCCTGCAAAATCAAGAGGTACAACGGGTTGGCTCTCCCGTCCCCCGGAAAGTGGATGCCCGGGTGATCGCGGCCACAAACCGCAACCCGAGGGAACTGGTAAAGGAGGGCAAGTTCCGCGAGGATCTGTACTACCGCCTAGCGATGGTCGATATTTCAGTTCCTCGACTGGCCGATAGAAGAGAAGATCTACCCCTCCTGCAGCGCTATTTTCTGGAGAAATTTGCAGGTCAGTACAAGAAGCAGATCAAAGGCATCACTCGTCGGGCCCAAACTCGTTTGGCTGCTTATCCCTGGCCGGGCAACGTTCGTGAGCTGGAAAATGTGATCGGGATTGCGTGCATGATGGTGGATGGAGAAGTCATCGACGTTGACGACCTTCCAGAACTTTTCCGGGGTCAGGATGCAGGGACTTCACCGCAAGATGAGGGGGGGCTGTCACTGGAAGCGGTACAAAACCGTCATTTGTTAAGGGTTTTGCAAAGTGTTGATGGCAATAAAGTCCGGGCGGCAGAAATTCTCGGCATTGGCCGCGCCACGCTCTATAAAATGCTGGCTAGGATGACCAACGACCGAGGCCAGAACCACCCAGCAGAATAACTGCGGCTACCGTAGCAGCGCCCGGAAGAGGGATTTGAGATGAATCCCGAGAACCTTGGCTGCCTGAGTCCGATCTCCATCCGCTCGATTCAAGATATTCAGAACAGCGATTGTGCTAGGCTGCGCCGTGATTGTCGCGGTCGTATATCTCCACCCTCAGGAATAACAAGTGGACGTGATAGAGATAGAACGTAGGACCTGTCCGGAAAGCAGTTTCACCCGAGTAGCAGGTAGGCCCGAACCATTTCCTGACATTGAATGCTCATCTCGGTAAAGTAAAGTCCCTGCCGGCTGTCCACTATCCACACCACCAAGCCTTGGGCCTTAACAACTGATGCTGCTCGAGGCAGAATAAAGGACATTTGCACGATATCACCCAAGTTTAAACCAGCCACTTCCAGCTGAATTCCCGCCTGGCTGATGTTCCAGGTCAGGCCGTTCAGTTCCTTGCCTGCCAAAGTGCAAGTCACATCAGTGTTCAGGGAAACGCGCACATAGCGGCGATTTTCGAATGAGAGGTTCGCGATCTTCTCCAACAGCAAGGCCAGGTTCTGCGCATCGATGGGCTTTCGTAGAAAGTAAGCGGCTCCCAGAGAAAATGACAAGTGCATGGTGTCCTGCTCGTCACGGCCGGTCACAATTACCAGTGGCGTGGTCTTGTTGCAAGCAGACTCGCGGGCCAATTTAGCCAGCTCAAAGCCGCTCAAGATTGGCATCTTGAGGTCCAGAAAAATTGCATCAAATTTCTCATGCTGGATGAGGTCAGCGGCTTTCTGACTCTCGCTTATCGGCCGGACATCCGCTTTGAGCTGCTGTTTGAGTAACTCCGCCAAGAGTTCTAAACTGGCAGCGTCATCTTCCACAACCAACAGCTTCATGGTTGCCATACGCGGGGGACTCCGTTTTTGTCGTGACGATCACATGAAAACGCTAGGTCGATTCATCATACGTGACGAAGCAATCCAAGGGAGACATCGTGAAGCATCTAGGCTTTGGGTGCTTCATTCAAATCGAACATACAATATTCCAGCGCACCGATGAGAGCACGCCAGCAATGACCGGATGCAGGACCGGCGTGTGGCTTTGCTGGTCAGGCAGTGCGAGACAAGATGAGACCCAAGAGTTTGGGCTTCTCCTGACCAAGTACCGCCTTGGAACATCTGCTCTATCGTCTAAGCGTTTCCAAGCATCGCTGTCGCTTTTGTGCTCAAAGGCCCCCTTCTGTTTCAGCTGTGGACCTCGGAGCCTTATCGTCCAACACGAGATTTGGATCTGCTCGAACAGGGGCGGATCGGCAGAGCATTACCGCAAGATCTTCATCGTGGCTTTGTTCGCAGAAGGCGATGGGCTGATTCTTCTGCCGGATACCATTCGTGTCGGAAGAATCAGGCACGAAGAAGAATACGACGGCGTCCGGGTGTTTGCTTGTTGACGGGTGCGGTCCGATCCCATCCGATCACCGCGGACCCCGCAGGGAAATTTTTGCAGCGATAAGACTGGTTCCGCTGTAGGTTTTTCGTGCCCGACGTTGAGGCTTTGGTGGATCTGGCCAACTCTTGCGGACACTAGCTGTGAGCTGCTCCTGCCTGGCCTTGACCCAGGGTGCGTAGTGCTTTTCAGTGATTTTTATACTCTGGTGTCCGAGCAGGATGGATACCTGCTCCAGCGGCACACCGGCAAGAAGACTCTCGACAGCGAAAGTGTCTCGAAACATGTGGGGGTGGCATCTCTTTGCGGTTCCGTCTTCATGGCGTATGTTGGCGAGCTTGAAGACTCGTCGCAGGCTCCGTTGCCAGTCACTCACGGCCGATTTGAGCAACCCATTGCCACTCCAGAAGAAGTACCGTGGGTTTGGTTTTGGGCCAGGGGGAATGTTTCGCAAAGCGTCTGCTACATCGTGGGGAAGGGGAACGTACACGGGTTGCCCAGTCTTTGCGCGATACAAGTGTAACTCGTCATGTTCGTTGAGGCGAGATCGCTCTAACCCGACGGCGTCGCTGATCGCGAGGCCACTCCATCGCATCAACCAGACTAGCGTGCGAACTCGGGTGGCCTGATTGCGTGGTTCGCTATTCCAAGCCCTCGGATTGTAGACGTAGGTTGCATCAACGATCTTGTTGAATTCGTCTTTCGGAAAATAATCGGTGGGTTTTTCGGTGACCTTGACCCGGCCAAGCAGGATCGCGGGATTGCTCTTAATCCAGCCCATTCGCAGGCAGTAGTAGAAGAACCCGATGACGCGTTCCTGCTTTTTCTTTCGCGCAAGGGGGGCGTCTTTCCACGTGGTTCGAAAAGCTTCCAGTTCTTCGCCTCCGATGCGTTCAAGTGTCTTGATGTTATGCTCGGTGGCCCAGCTGAGCAGCTGCTTGGCAAAGATCGTGGTGAGCTTGGCCACGGTTGAAGGGCTCAGATTTTCCTGCTCCTTGGCTGAAAGAAACCTTGAGACGGCATCCCCCAACGACGTGGCCAACTCTTTGTTTGGCTCGGCGCCCGCGCGCTTCCTTTGCTCGGCGTCTTCAAAGTCTCGTTCGACGGCTCGACGTGTTTCTTCAGCGCGATTCCAGGCGCGCGTCTTCGCGCTTCTCTGGGAGCGTTTCCCATTGTTGTTTATGTAGAACCATTTAGGACAGTTGCAGCGCTTCCAATATTGATCGTTTTTCTTGGGACACTGAGCTGAATGGCGGGTGTAGACGGTCACGACGAGGTTCCGAATGGGCACGGCACGGTTCCTTATAGACAGGAACATAGCACACTGTGCATGCAAAATGCATACAATTTGTTAAGTCATACTATAAACTATTGATAATACGTGCTTTAATATGGTGGAGGCGGCGGGAGTCGAACCCGCGTCCGAAAATGTTACTGGTCAAGAGACTACATGCTTATTCACGTTCATGCCCCAGGCATTACCCTGGGACGTTCGCGGCCTCCGCTCAGAACGGACAAGAAACGGGTGCCGCTAGCCTGAGATCTTAGCCTCTCTCCCCAGACGTAGAAGAGAAGAGCAGCCCTCTGTGTGACGTCTGCTCGCAGCCCAAGGGCAAAGCTGCGGAAGACGGCTGCCTAATTAATTAGGCTGCGTATGCCATTTCTTGATTGGCAATTATCATTTTGCACGCGATTACGGGTGTGTGCACCCCGGCATGCCTCTTGGCCGCAAGCATCTCCGTCGAAACCGTGACGCCCCCACTGGTGGGAATGGCCTGTAAAGAACGAAAACAGGGCTCAGGGAGCCCCTTCCAACATCATCCAATCTAGGGGTCACCCGACTGGAAGTCAAACATACCATTAGATGTAACTATAGTTACAAAAGGTGCTCAACCGGGGAGTGCCCGCTGGTGCCGTTTCAGGGTGGGAAAAGGGTTCCCGGCGCATCATAATAATCATATGAAGATGACCACCTCCTTGCCGGCCATTCTTATCGCTACTCTCGCGGTTGGAGCAATGTTTTCATGGACATCGGCGATTGCCCAGCCCAAAGCCGAGGCCGCCGAGCAGCAACTTTTCCAGTCCATTAATCGGGAGCGCGAAGCCCACGGGCTGCCTCCACTGAAGTGGGACGATGCCTTAGCCAACGCCGCTCGTCAGCACGCCGAAATGATGGCGGCGCAGAGATCCATCTCGCACGGTTTTCTGGGCGAACTCAGCCTGCCCAGCCGGGCCACCCGGGCGGGAGCACGCTTTACTTGGCTATCGGAGAACGTCGCTGCCGGACCGAGCGCTGAAAATATCACGGCACAGTGGATGCAGTCTCCCAACCACCGCGCCAATCTGCTCGACGCCGACATGGACACCATCGGTGCCGGCGCCGCCGAGCGCAACGGCGTCGTATTTGCGGTAGCAGACTTTTCCAAAGCCAAGCGCTAGTAGCTTGTCCCAGACTCGAAAGTTACGGGGTGCCCCAGTTCAAGCTCCGCTTTGGGGGCTGGATTTTCCCTTGGCGCTCTTTGCGGCGTTCCTTCACATCTTTCGCGGTTAAAAGCTCTTGACCGCAAAGGTCGCAAAGTGTCCGCAAAGGACGCCCAAGAAGACCGCCCGCCGTTGCGGGATGATGCCATTTTGCCGATGCTGGCTATCAATTAATCTGCGCCCATCGCTGGTAAATCCAATGTCTGCGACTGATCCGGCCAAGGTTCTGTTCCCGAACGACCTGCTCATTGGAAACCCCATCGAAACTCTATTGCCTAGCCGGAATGGCTCACCTTATACTTCGCCATGGGTTTGGCGGAAATCAGCCGCTTCGACCACCCGGTTCTGCACGACTACCTCGTCGATGACGCCTATGACGAGACGTTTGAAAGTCCGGGCAAACCTCGCCCGCACTATGCGCCTCTCTTAGAAACATTCTCTTCGCTGCCGGCCGATGAGATTCGCCGCCGTAAACACTCCGCTGACCTGGCCTTCCTCAATCAGGGAATTACCTTCACGGTCTACGGCCGGGAGGAAGGGACCGAAAAGATCTTTCCTTATGATTTGCTGCCGCGCCTGATTACCAGCGCGGAATGGAATCGCATCGAACGCGGATTGACCCAGCGCATCACCGCGCTCAATCTTTTCCTGCGCGATATCTACCACGAAGGCCGCATTCTTTCCGACGGCATCGTGCCCCGTGAAATCGTCTATAGCTGCAGACACTTCCGCCGCCAGATGCGCGGGCTGCCGGTGCCGCGCAATGTTTATGTTGCAGTGGTCGGGTCGGACCTGATCCGCATGCCGGGCGGGGAGTTTGTGGTCCTCGAAGACAACCTCCGCGTACCCAGCGGAGTTTCCTACATGCTGACCAACCGCCGGGTGATGAAGCGGATTTTCCCCAATCTGTTTCGCCGCCAGGGCGTGCGTCCGATCGAGCATTACACCCAGGCCCTGCTGAGCACGCTGCGCTCGCTTTCACCGGAGGGCCGGCCAGAGCCCACCATCGTGCTGCTTAGCCCGGGCGTGTTCAACTCGGCTTATTTCGAACATGCCTACCTCGCCCGCCAGATGGGAATTGAGTTGGTCGAAGGCCGTGATCTGGTGACCCACGACAACGTGGTTTACATGAGGACCACCACCGGACTCCGCCGCGTAGACGTGATCTACCGTCGGGTTGATGATGACTTTATCGATCCCCTCGCCTTCCGTTCCGATTCGGTGCTGGGCGTCTCCGGATTATTCAATGCTTATCGCGCGGGGAATGTGACTCTGGCCAACGCTTTCGGTACCGGCGTGGCCGATGACAAAGCGCTGTACGCCTACGTACCCAAAATCATCAAGTACTATCTCGACGAAGATCCGGCGCTGAATAACGTGGAAACGTATTTGCTCAATGACCCGGTACAGCGTGACCATGTGCTGCAGAATCTCGACAAGCTGGTGGTCAAAGCCGTGGGAGAGTCGGGTGGCTACGGCATGCTGATCGGGCCGCACAGCACCAGCGCGCAGCGGCAGGATTTTCGGGAACGCATCGTTGCCGATCCCCGAAACTACATTGCCCAGCCCACCATCACGTTCTCGCGGGCGCCCTGTTTTATCGACGACACATTGCAGCCCCGGCACGTGGACTTGCGTCCCTATGTGCTGTTTGGAGACAAGGTGACCATCGTTCCCGGCGGGCTCACGCGTGTTGCGCTGCGCCGCGGATCGCTGGTAGTGAATTCATCGCAGGGCGGCGGCAGCAAAGATACCTGGGTGCTGAACCAATAAGCCATGCTCTCTCGCGTCGCTGACAACCTCTACTGGATGAGCCGCTACCTGGAGCGCGCCGAGCATGCCGCTCGCCTTCTGGACGTGAATCTGAACCTGATGCTGGACGAGTCTGCCTCGAGTGCGGACCGCCGCTGGCGGCGGGTTTTGGCGGCCCTGGGCAATCCGCCCAACCTGTCCTGGAGTGGCGACGCTTATCAGGTGGCGCAAATCCTCACCTTCGATCCGGGGAATCGTTCGTCCATCACCGCCTGCGTGGCCAGTGCCCGCGAAAACGCGCGCCAGGTCCGCGAGGAGATCAGCTCGGACCAGTGGCAGAGGTTGAACCGTCTGTTCCATCAGGTGACCCGCCACAAACCGAATGAAACCGATGACGTGCTGCCCTCCGACTTCCTGCTGGCTGTAATTGAAGGCGTGCACCTGATCCAGGGCGTGACCGATTCCACGATGAGTCACGGCGAAGGCTGGCATTTTATCCAGGTGGGACGCTACATGGAGCGCGCCTGCGCCACCGTCGCGTTGCTGGGCCTGTATCATCGCGAATTCTGGGGGCATCCAGATCAGACTCCCGAGGCGGCCGAGTACCTGGAGTGGGTTGGCCTGCTGCGCTGTTGCACTGCGTTTGAAGCTTACTGCAAGGTTTATACCGCGGACATCAGTCCCGACCGGATCATTGAGTTTTTGCTGCTGAATCCTGAGTTTCCGCACTCGGTGCGCTACTCCATCGACTGTCTGCAGCGCGCTCTCGAAGCCATTCATGGCGAGGGCGGGAAGCGGCGGGGCGCGCAGTTGACCCGGCTGGCAGGACGGTTGCAGGCGTCGCTTGGCTTCGGTCAGATTTCCGAGATCCTGTCGCAGGATGTCGGCGCATACTTACAGGATATCTTGCGGCAGTGCCGTGACATCCACGAGACCATCTACGAGCTTTACGTCAATTACGCGATTCAGACGGCTTTGGCAGGATAGGGGACCAGGTCTTAATGTTTTATTCCATTCAGCATCTGACGAAATTTCACTACGCCTCTGCGGTGAGCGAGAGCGTCATGGAAGCGCGGATGCATCCCCGCAGCGAAGGCAACCAGCGCTGCCTTACCTTTCACCTGGCGGTGAGCCCGCGCTGCCGCGTGTTTGCCTATCGCGATCACGTGGGCAACAACATCCACCATTTTGATATTCCAGGACAACATTCCTATCTCGTGATCGTGGCCGAGTCGCTGCTCGACATGCAGCCGGCGCCTGAGATTCCGACGTCCCTGCCCGCTGACGCCTGGGCCGAAGCCGATGCCATGGTCAAGATGGGCGACTATTGGGAGATGTTGCTGCCCAGCGAGTTTGCCCAGCCTACGCCGGCTTTGATCGATCTGGCCCGGCAGATGGATGTGTGCCGCCGCGGCGACCCGCTGAGCTTGTTGCGCGAATTGAATCAGAGGCTCTACGACTGGTTCGAATATGTGCCCAAGAGCACAAAAGTGGACTCGCCCATCGATCACGCCATCGAAACCCGTCAAGGGGTATGCCAGGATTTTGCCCACATCATGATTGCACTGGTACGCAGGGTAAAGATCCCTTGCCGTTATGTCAGCGGATATCTCTATCGCAGCGCGCTAAGTCACGACCGTTCGGTGGTGGACGCAACCCATGCCTGGGTGGAAGCCTTTCTGCCGCCCCTGGGTTGGGTCGGGTTCGATCCCACCAACTGCTTGCTGGCGGGCGAGCGCCACGTACGCACCGCTATCGGCCGCGACTATGCTGACGTGCCGCCCACCCGGGGAATCTTTCGCGGGAAGACGGCCAGCGAACTGTCGGTGGCGGTGCGGGTGACTGCCTCGGTCGAGCAGCCTGAACTCGAACACGGCCTCCCGGTCCCGGAGGAGTGGTCACTGCTGGTCGAACAGGCCCAGGAACCGCCCCCTGTTCCCGCCAAGAACATGCAACAGGAGCAGCAACAGCAGTGACACCCCAGCGCCGGAAGATTTACTCTGCTGAAGCAGCCGGACGCTCGCGTCCACATTCGTCGATCACCTTTTGCATCCTCCCGCCGTTTCTGACATCTCAGTTGTAGCGCCGGCATGTTGCCAGCATAGGGCATCCTAGCCCTCGCAGCGGGGGCCGGACGCACCCGCGACAGCTGCCGGGGCGGCAGCGCTACAATTGCGGGCGCACTGTAGAATCAGTGACCAACCTATGACTTCCTTCGTCCAACCCTGTAGCAGGAACCCGTGTCAGGAGGGCTGCCGGTGAAGGCGCAGTGTCTGCCATTCCGCCAGATTCCGCACACCACACGGCTTTTCAGTGATTTCCTTTCCTGGTCTCCCGCTATCCAGCCCTTTTACTCCCGACCTCCTCATTTTGCTCAGTGGTTCAAAGACGAAACAGCCAGGGTGAGTTATGACCCCGCGCGGCGGGTCCGGGTGGCGGACATTCTGGAACGGCAGAACCGGGCGTGGAACGCGTCGCTTAAGACTCTACAGAACATTGACCGCCTGCGTGCAGGGGCTTCCGCACTGGTCACCGGACAACAGGTGGGGCTTTTTGGCGGCCCGCTGTTCTCCCTTTTCAAAGCCCTGAGCACGGTCAAGTTGGCGAGTGAAGCCAGCCAGGCCGGTTCGGACTGTGTTCCCATATTCTGGCTGGCCACGTCCGACCACGACCTTGACGAGATCAGCCACGTCTCGCTTCTTGGGGCTGATGGTTTGCTGCAGAAATTCTCCGCGGCCACTCGCGGCCTGCCCGACGCTCCCGTAGGAACGGTGACGTTTGGTCCCGAGATCGAACCGCTCGTCGAAGCCGCCGCCGGCCTGCTGGGCGATTCGGAAGTGACAAAATTCCTCCGTGAGGCATACCGTCCGGGAGAGAACTTCGGTAGCGCATTCGCGCGCCTGTTTTCGCGGCTCTTCTCCCAGTGGGGTGTGGTCCTGCTGGACGCGTCGGACCCGGAATTGCATCGCATCGCCGCCCCGATTTACGGTGCGGCCATCGAGCGTGCCGCCGAACTGGATGACGCTTTGCTGGCGCGCGGCAGGGAACTGGAGGCGGCGGGCTATCACCAGCAGGTCAAGGTGACGCCTTCGTCCACGCTTCTGTTTACGCTGCGTCAGGGGGCCCGCGTGCCGGTGCACCGTCGTGCCAATGGAGGCGGGACGAATTTCCTGGTCAACGATGAGACCATTTCGCAGGCGGAGTTGCTGAGACGCATTGCATCCGAGCCGGAGCAGTTCAGCGCCAATGTATTGCTGCGGCCGGTGGTGCAGGATTACCTGTTGCCCACCCTGGCTTACGTGGGCGGGGCGGCGGAGATCGCCTACTTCGGCCAGGGAGCCCTAGTTTACAACGCCTTGTTGGGAAGGACGACGCCGATTCTTCCGCGCCTGTCCGCGACGATCGTGGAAAACAAGCCTCAAGTGTTACTTGAACGTTACCGGTTGACGGTTCCCGACGTCTTTCATGGCGTCGAAGCGCTGCGGGAAACGTTAGCGAAGCACACGCTGCCGGGTGATTTGCAATTAGCTTTCGATCGGGCCGAGTCGTCTTTGCAGCAATCTCTCGGCGCGATCCAGCAATCGCTGGAGCGTCTGGACAAGACGTTGGTCGAAGCCGCGACCAACGCCGGATCCAAGATGCAGCACCAGCTTGAGCAACTGCGGTCAAGAGCGGCGCGGGCAGAGTTGCGCCAGAGCGAGGTCCTGGGTCGTCACTCAGAGCTGCTCAGCAACGCGCTCTACCCCAACAAGGTCTTGCAGGAGCGCGAGATCGGCGGCGTATATTTCGCAGCACGACATGGAACCGAGCTGTTGCAGAATCTGCATGACGCCCTGCAAACCAACTGCCTGGATCACCAAATCATCTCCCTGTCGTCCTGAGCGCAGCCAGATCATTCGCTTGCGAATGATCTGGCGCAGTCGAAGGACCCCTATAGCAACAACAACGACTGGGTAATGAGCCTTGCGGTTTCGTGAGAGAACTGCACAGGCAGGGCAGGCGGAAGGCATGCCGGCAAGCTGATCAGTCGATGAAAGGGTAGGAGTCCATGGACTCGCTCTCACCACACCAGCGCGGCTCGAGAAAAAGCCAACTTCATGCTGATCATAGGCTTCGATTTTTCGTCCTGGGTTTCAGCAAGTTGCTATCTTTGACGGTGTGAGCAGGGAGTCCGAGGTGGTTACCCCTGTTACTTTTGTGCCATATGCATGGCACCAGTGGTTCATTGACCTACTGGTGCCTGCTTGTTAATTTGGCCTTGTTTGCTGCGGCTTATCGCACTCCCCCAATGGGCGAAAGAGCATCTAATAATTTGGGGTGAGCCATGAAGCTAGTCTATGTTTGCTATGCGGCCCTGGGCTATGCGGTGGCCCGCTGGATCTTTCAGCGGCAGTCGGTTCCGGTTCCAGTGATGGATCCGGTCACTCGCTTCCGTTCCTCTGGCCTGCTGTAACGAAGTTTGACCTTGGGCGCATGGGCGCCCTTGGCGCCTGTCCGACTCGCACGTGGAAGTGTTTAGATACGTCCCGTCGTTCCGAGCGTCTCGGTTCCAAGGTTCTACGACCAACGTTCGTGCCTGCCTTGTCCTTCCTGCCTGAACTCCTGAGTACAATTTCTTAAGGACCACAGTTCCCGCTAGTTATCAATCGAATGCTGGCCCCAGACGAGGACCGGCATGGCCGGGCTGCTTACGGCACAATGTTAGGGAACGGTCCCTGATGGCTTCATGATCCGCAAATTATTCCTGCCGTGTTTGATCACCCTGCTGGGAATCTTTCTTCCCGTGTGCGGAGTGGCGCAGTCCGATAGCGGGGAACCGTCCCTGGGCGACCTCGCGCGTCTGTTCCGCAAAGGCAAGACGGCACCCGAGCATACCGTAATCGACAACGACAATCTTCATCAGATCATGGATGAAGTGCAGAACCGAAAGCTCAATGGCAGCCTCTTGTTCAGTATCGACGGCGCGGCAAAAAAGTTTCAGGTCGCTTCACCCGATGTGACCTGCGACCTCTCTTTTAGTGCCGACGCCACGTCCTTGCTGTCGGACGCCTATGCGCCGCAGGAGCTGCCGGCGACCGAACTGGCAAAACTGGATGGTCCCGCTACGATCACCGGAGACACGCTGCAAGTTTCCGTGCATAACGGCACCACCTGGAACATCAAGGAAATTACGGTAGGGCTGACCATCCTGCGTAGCCCGGAGGCAAACTCGGCCCGGCGTGGTTCTGCCCGCCTTATGGCCGCGGCCGAAACCACAACCCTGCTTTCGGAAAAGCACCCTGACTCAACCGTGCTCTACCACCTCAAAGGCTTAGCGGCGCCCTCCAGCACTACGGTTTTCCACGAGAGTCTAGGCATTGCGCCGGGCCAGGACCAGGAGTGGCGTTGGGCCATTGTGCAGGCCAAGGGCGTTCCCTCGCCGAAGCCGCAGACGCCGAACCCCGCCCAGTAGCGGACCCGTCGAAAGCTCACTTCACCTGGGCCACGTCTTCTGTCTTGCCGTTCTTTATGCTCCGGTAAGCTGCGTCCAGAATTTCCTGGTTCTGCCAACCCTCTTCGCCGGGCACCGGAAAGCTGGCTTTGCCTTCGACTGCGGCTGCGAAGGCGTCCACCTGCCGCGCATAGGCCAGACGGTTCGAGACCTGGTCGGTCTCAGCCACGGAACCTGCGCGGCGCAACTCGATCGTGATGGGCCGTTCCACGTTCAATGCGTCCTCGGCACGGAGGACCCCGGTTTCCCCAACTAATTCCAGCGGCGTGCGATATTCAGCGCGGAAGGAAACCGCTACCGTGGCCAGGGTGCCTCGGGCAAATTCCAGCGTGAGCACCGCGGCTGACTCCACGGCGCCCGGACCGAGGTCGTGCTCTCCCCGCGCACTCACCCGCGCGACCTCATCCTGCAGGATATAGCGCAAGGAATCTACACAATGGACCCCGACGTCGGCAACAGGTCCGCCACCCGCCACGGCAGGATCGTGGATCCACGTCCGCGGATGCCCCGCGCTTCCCGGAAAAGAGAATTCCGAACGGGCAAAAACCACTTTGCCGATCTGTCCCGCGGCCACGCGGTCGCGCAAACGCGCAGTGCTCTCCTCGAAGCGGAAAACCTGGGCCACACCCAGCAACAGTTTCGCGCTGCGGGCGGCTTCTACCATCTTTCGGCATTCGCTGGCATTGATCCCCATGGGCTTCTCGCATAAGACCGGCTTACCACGTCGGAGTGCGAGCAGCACGTCGCCCAAGTGGCAGGCATTTGGAGTGGTGACAAAAACCGCATCGACTTCGGGTGAGCGGCACAGCTCCTCTGCCGAATCAAATGCCAGCGGGACATGGTGCTGCCGAGCGGACTCGCGCGCCTTGTGCAGGGTGCGTCGCGACAGCCCGGTGACGCGGCAGTTCTGCGCCAGCGCGAACCCCGGCATCAGCCGTTTGACCGCGTGTAATCCAAACCCGAGAATGCCAAAGCGAATCAAGAGAACCATGTGGCGCGGGCGCCCTCGCCCGCGGCTTTTGCAGTTCCTGTGAATTGCTTCTATCGAACCGGCAGTCTGGTATCAACCGCGGAAAGGTTTGATGGCCTTGCCGTGGCTACTCTCCACGCGGGCGAGGGCGTCCGCGCCACATATATTACGGCTACTTCGCGAAGGCTATGTTTGCGGGCGCCACATTGATGGTCGCGGCGACCGCGCTGCTGGGAAGCCCGCCGCCATCCAGATTGATGGTGAATTTGGTGATGTTCTTCGACGTCTGGTTACAAACATAGAGAAACTTCCCGGCGGGATCTA
Source organism: Terriglobia bacterium (assembly GCA_963803605.1). Taxonomy (GTDB): domain Bacteria; phylum Acidobacteriota; class Terriglobia; order Terriglobales; family Acidobacteriaceae; genus JAIQFF01. Next base: position 477,277 of record CAWDNG010000004.1, on the reverse strand, counting down.
TGGTTGCGGACACCGGTCCAGTCCCCGCACTGAAAGGGGATTTGTCCAGCTGGGTGGTCGCGCCGGTGGTGGAATCAACCGAATAGACAGAAACGTTGTTGGTGCCCAGGTTGGTCACGTACAAAGCCTGCCCGGAAGCCGTGACGGAGATCGGCCCGGTGCCAGCGACAAATGGAGAATTCAGCGCGGTGGACAGGGCGCCGCTGGTCGAGTCGATGGTCAGGCCGGAGACGGTGTTGTCACTGAAGTTGGTCACGAAGAGGAAATGCTCCGAGGGATCCACCACCAGGGAACTCGGCCCATTGCCCACCGAAAAGGGCGAATTCGGAACCCCCACCAGGTTTCCCGTGCCTGCAGCCACAGAATACCCAAACACCAGCGGGAGATTTCCGCTGGCAACATACAGAAATTTTCCCGAAGGCGCCAGGGCCAGCGCTACCGGCCGGGCGCCAGTGGGGAAGGGCGATCCCACGACCTCGGTAAGAGAGCCATCGCTCGAACTGAGGGAATAAACCGAGATTGTATTCGACGTCCTGTTAGCCACGAAGAGCAAATCGCCGCCAGAGTCCATTACCAGCGACGACGGATTCAGACCCGCGGCAGTGCGGGGCATGACCTCGGTAAGCTCTCCCGTATCGCTATTGATGGTGAACAGGGAAACATCATTCCCGCCCTGGTTCGCTGCATAGACAAACTTTCCCGAAGGATGGACCGCAATCGCTGCCGGCGAGGTCCCACCGGTGAACGGAGAGCCCAGCACGCGCGTGAGATCGCCGGAGTCGGTGTTTACCCGGAAGGCAGCGATGGCGTTACCCTGGGGCACGGCGACATAGGCGTTGCGCCCGGAAGACGATGCGCCGCCTCGATTGCCGCCGCAGCCCGCTAACCAAGCCAGGACGAAGATGGCGCCCAGCAAACCCGCCCGTCGGATCAAGATCATCAAGTCCCTTCCAGAAACTTTCCCTACCATGCCACGGTCCGCTATGGAGCCAGGGGAGGGGGCCGGTGCCCCTTCTTGATTGCACCCCAGCGATATACCAGGCCGGTGGAGAAACGCAAATTGTTTTGCGTCTGCGAAAACAGACTGGTATGCAGGTAATCCACCTGAAACACGCGTACGGCGAAGCGGGAAGTAATGCCAAAGTCCATTCCTCCCCCCAAGGCCACCGAGCGGGCCGTGTCCTCTTCACCGTTTCCCACGTGCACCAGCGAGCGGGCACTGCCGATGAGAACATGCCCGAAGAACAGCAAGTTGCCTTTTGGGTAGAGGAACTGTGGCCCAACCGCGATATCTCGCAGGTCCAGGGTGGAGCCGTATTGCCCGCTGACCTCCGCTGCCACGCCGAAACCACGGACCAGGTTGAAGGCCGGTGCAAAATTGTACCCGTTCAGCCCGGAAGGGCTGGAGAACCCGAATGAAGGGCTGTCGAACCGGGTGTAGGAGTAGCCGCCGAAAACCTGCACCCTGGGCACGTCCTGCCCCGCCGCCGGCCAGGCGGTACACAGGATCAGCAGCAAAAGAAAAATCGCCGTCATCCCTGGAATTCCTGCCAGTCGGACATCCGGCTTCAGGTGAACCAGAGGTGTAGCCACAGGTTGGTGGACTGTCATGGAATGTTTCTGGAGTCTTCTATCAAAACCCTATTTCACGCGAAAGTTACGCGCCAGCTCCCCAGTGGTTTGGATGCGCGCACCGCCTGAAAAACCACTCTTGGGAACGCGCTATTTCGCTACCATGGCTCCGACCATGGATTCGAAGATTTTGAAGCCCTCCGTGCCTCCCAGCTCGGGCTCGCTCGAGCGCTCCGGATGGGGCATCATACCCAGCACGTTCCGCCCCGGACTGCAGATTCCGGCGATGTTTTCCAACGATCCGTTCGGGTTGGCCTCGGAGGTAATCTCGCCCGCAGGCGAGCAATAGCGAAACACAATCTGTTGGTTGCGCTTCAACTCGGCCAGAGTTGCTTGGTCGCAGAAATAGTTGCCTTCCATGTGGCCGATGGGAATGGTCAGCACCTCTCCCTCGCGGCAAGCGCTGGTGAAGGGGGTGTCCGCATTCTCCACTCGCACCTGCACCGGTTTGCAGACGTACTTCAGGCCCACGTTCCGCATCAATGCTCCCGGCAGCAGGCCCGACTCGCACAAAATCTGGAAGCCGTTGCAGATTCCCAACACCAACCCGCCCGAGGCCGCAAAATTCCGCACCGCCTCCATCACCGGGGAAAATTTCGCGATCGCTCCGGTGCGCAGGTAGTCGCCATAGGAGAACCCGCCCGGCACAATAACGGCATCACAGTTTTCGAGATCATGGGACTCGTGCCACAGGAACGTGACCGGCTGGTGGGCCACTTGCTGTATCGTCCAATACGCATCATGGTCGCAGTTGGATCCTGGGAAAATGATGACGCCAAATTTCATCGGGTCCCTCGGAGATGAAGCTCTACTGAAAGTCTAACACGAAGAAAACGCCGCCCGTATTGCCGAAAAGCATTACACGGGCGGCGTCGGAAAATCCGTCGACTTCAGTACATGTCTTCCGGAAGCGGAGGAAGAGGAGACGCCGGGGCTTCGCCAGGCGGCTGTGTCATGAGCATAGCCCCTCTGCCGGGAGGCAGCACCTTGCGGAAGAATACCCGGTCGCCGCCGAGCTCGCCGCCGAGCCTCCCGGTCTGTCCCCGAATCGACTTGAGTTGCCGCCACTGGTCCAGTGAGAGCACTTTGCGCAGATCGAGATTCATCATGGTGAATTCTCGTTCCAACTGGCCGCGCGCGGCCAGGACCTTGTCGACCTGGGCTTCGACCTGGCCCTCGTTTGGAACGTCAGCGTCCAGCAGAGTCTGCAGTTTCAGGTCCTGCTTCTCCATTTCCGCGCCATGATCGATCAGCTTCAGCTTGTGGTCATAAAATGTCTGATCGAGCTGCGCGATTTGACCGTCGCCTAACTGCAGTTTTTTGGCGATGTCTGAGTTCTGCCACCACTTTCCAAGCTCGCCGCGATATACGAAGGTGGCTCTTGTTCCAGGGGCCGCCATGCTCGTAGACGATGTGACGGTGTGGCTATTCTGTGCCAGCAGCGACGACGGCAGGAGAAGTAAAGCGAATATGCCTGCGTACTTAATTTTCATGAGTTGGCTCCTTCTTGCGAATCGGGGAATGTGCAGCCGGCAGGTCCTGAACCATCTCCTCGGCCAGGAGTGCAGCGGGATCGAGCGCTGCCGGCCCGTCATTGTGCACCGCGCGTTCCACCGCCATTAACAGTTCATGGTCGGGATCAACTTGGGCTTTGGGGGGCGGAACATACGCAGCGCGATCCAGCATTAATCCTGCCAGGAGGACCATCGCCGCCACTACCGACCATGCCAGCACCAGCGGACGGCGAACCGTGCGTTTCGGATGGCGGTCGCACGAAGAAATAACTGACCAGATATCGCCCCGCTGCTCCTGCCAGAATTCCTCAGGCCGCTCGCTCGAAGTGCGGGCCCACTCGGGCAGGGCCTCGAGCGTCAGCCACAGTGCCTGCTGATCACTCTGGATCACCAGGTCAGTCAATTCGTCGTTGCTCAGATGTCGAATTATCTCCATTGTCTCTCCTTCATCTCTCGCAACTTTCCGGTCGCGCGTGACAGTTGCGTTTTCACCGTGCCGATCTTGACTTCCAGCAGTTCGGCGATCTGCGCCAGCGGCATTTCCTCCTCGTAGCGCAGGAAGAAGATCGCGCGCTGCTGCGACGAAAGCGAATCCAGCGCCTTCCACACGGCTTCCAACTCTTCGCGCGCCAGCAACGTGCGCTCCGCCGAAGGTTCTGGTGCGGGATACTGCCGCGGCTCGGCGTCGCTGCTCTCACCATCGTCCAGGCCCACAAGCCTCTTCCAAAACGAAGCCCGGCGGCTCTTGCCATGGTCACGCACCAGGTTGACCGCGATGCGCAGGATCCAGGTCTCAAGCCGGCACTCGCCCCGGAAGCCGGCGCGTTTCTGGTAGGCGCGCAGGAAACATTCCTGGGTCAGTGTGTCGGCAGTATCCGCATCCCGCACCAGCAGGTAGATGACCCGGTACACGCGCCGCTGGTGCTGGCGCATGATGTCGTCGAAGCGCTCCGCCGAGATTTCTTCGGCTGCATCAGTCGCGGGCGAAGTCAAGGCTGTCGTCAGGACCGTGTCCACACGCCTTCTCTCTGGATATTTGGCAGCCCGGTACTCTGGTCATCCTGAGCGTAGCGAGAGGTTTCGCTTGCGAAACGTCTCGCGGAGTCGAAGGGGCCCCTATGAACTGATGAATCCGTAGGACGGTAGGGGTCCCTCGACTTGCTCTCACCGCGCCAGCGCGGCTCGGGCCGCGCTCGGGATGACTCAGGTGAAAGTTTTCACATTAAACCACTACCCGATATGCCGTGCTATGGGTATGGACGAATACCACGACATTAGGTTGACGCCCGGACAAACTTCGCCCCAGGTCGGGTGCCCGGACTATCATCGTTGCCAGGGGCTGCATCTTAGATAAATGGATTTTGGCGAACACTTTCGAGTGACCGGCGGCGCGCTGAAAAACTGGCTGCTGGCGCAATCGCAGGATGCGCTGGCAGTTGGTCTCCTTTGGCTGATCGGGTTGCTTATCATCGGTGTGCCCTGGGCGCCGTTCTGGGCGGTGCTGGGCGCCGCCTTCCAGTTCGTGCCCCAGATCGGCGCCGTGCTCGGCGTTATCGGTCCGGCCCTGACTGCAATGTTCAAATGGGGAGACTGGGAGCATCCTCTCTACGTTCTGATGCTATACGCCGTGATCGCCCTTGTGGATGGCTTTGTGCTGCAGCCCTACCTTATGAAGCGCACCGCAAGAGTGCCGGTGTGGGCTTCCATCCTGACGCCCATTGTGCTGGGGATAATTATTCCATTCTGGGGAGTGCTGCTGGCGCCGCCGTTGCTGGCTGTACTCTATGCGTACAAAGCCCGACAGGCCCGGGTTCAGGGTCCCATGCTATAATTTTTTGTTCGGCGGCATTCATTAGAGGCAATCCGTTGATCTCCTCGACGGGCCAGTTCCGCGCCATAAAAGACTATTAGATACGAGGTATTTCCATGTCCGGCCATTCAAAATGGGCCACGATCAAGCACAAGAAAGGCGCTCTGGACGCCAAGCGGGGCAAGATTTTCACCCGCCTGATCAAGGAAATTTCCATTGCCGCCAAAAATGGTGGGGATCCCGATACCAACCCGCGTCTGCGCGGCGCCATCGCGGCAGCCAAAGCCGAGAACATGCCTGCCGATAACATCAAGCGGGCCATCCAGCGCGGTACGGGTGAGCTTCCCGGCGCCACGTACGAAGAATTTTCGCTCGAGGGCTACGGCCCCGGCGGTGTGGCCGTCCTGCTCGACATCAATACCGACAATCGCAACCGCACGGTCAGCGAAATCCGTCACGCCTTCGGAAAAAACGGCGGCAACATGGCGGAGGCGGGAGCCGTCTCCTGGATGTTTCACAAGAAGGGCGACATTGTCATCCCCAAGACAGCCGCCAAGGAAGACGATTTGATGGGCATTGTGCTCGACGCTGGTGCCGAGGACCTCCGCGATGATGGCGACAATTGGGAAGTCCTTTCCGATCCCTCTGTCTATGAAGCAGTTCTCGAAGCGGTGAAGAAAGGCGGGATTGAGCCCGTGTCGTCGAGCGTGTCAATGATTCCACAAAACTACATCAAGCTGGAGGGTCCGGCGGCAAGCCAGATGATCCGGCTCATGGAAGCGCTCGAGGAGCACGACGACGTGCAAAACGTGCACTCCAATTTTGATATCGACCAGAAACTTCTGGAAGAAGTAGCCGGCTAGCGCTCCCAGGCAGCCGGTCAGTGAAGGTTTTACTTTGCGAACTTCGCAGTCCTCTTTGCGTCCTTTGCGTTAAAGGGTTTGAATCACCCCTTTCGTCCTCTCGACTTTTCAACATCCTTGTGGAAAATTCTGTGGGAAACCAGAAAACTACACTGTTAAGTTGTTTGTTGCGAAGGTTTTCTGCAACTTGCACACATGCGGGTGCTGAAACCGTTTGGTTGCACGGCCGATTGACTCCGGAGTCTTCCTTTGAAAATGCGGCTCGACAAGTTGCTGCTTGAACGAGGAGCCGCACCTTCACGCGAGCGCGCCCAGGCTCTGATTCTCGCCGGCAAGGTGTTGGTGAACGGCCAAAAGATCGAAAAGGCGGGAGCGGGCGTGGAAGCATCGGCAGACATTCGCTTGCTGGGAGAAGATCTTAGATACGTCAGCCGCGGCGGTCTTAAACTTGAGGAGGCACTCAAGCACTGGCAGATCGATGTTGCGGGTATGACCTGTCTCGACGTGGGAGCCTCAACCGGGGGCTTTACTGATTGCCTTCTGCAGCGCGGAGCGAAACGCGTCATTGCTGTCGATACCGGGCACGGGCAAATCGATTTTGGTCTTCGTCAGGACGCTCGTGTGCGACTGCTGGAGAAAACTAACGCCCGCTACCTGACGCCACAGCAGGTCGGCGAAGCGGTGGATCTGGTGGTCATGGATGTCGCGTTCATCTCGGCGACTCTGGTTCTGCCCGCGGTGATCGCAGCTGCTTTCCCTCCGCCCGATGAGCGTCGTGGCCGGCAGGTCGTCGTTCTGGTCAAGCCGCAGTTCGAAGCCGGCCGCGAGCAGGTAGGGAAGGGAGGCGTCGTAAAAGACCCGGCAGCGCAAAAAGCCGCGGTCGAAAAAGTTCGCCACGCCGTGCTGGCTCTGGGATGCACCCAGACAGACGTTATCGAATCCCCCATATTGGGAGGAGGAGGAAATCGCGAATTCCTGTTGTATGCGCAATTCTAGGTTTTACTCTGTCTCCTCTGCGTCCTCCGTGGTTAAGCTTTTGCCCGAAATTTCTGTACAATTCGACTTTCAACCATGCCTACCCGGAATGCGGTCTCCACTAACAAGTTTGCCGGCATCATTTCCAAGCCGGGCAAAACGGAACTTGCAGATATCGTCCCACCCCTCTTGGCCTGGTTCCGGGAGCATCAATACCAGGTTGTCGTCGATCCAGAGACCGCGCCCTTTGCCCCTGCCCAGGAAGTCCTTGCCCGGGAACAGATGGCTTCCCGTCCCCTGAGCTTCGTGGTGGTGCTGGGTGGAGACGGGACGCTGCTCTCCGCAGCCCGGGCCGTATCCAAGGCTGGAATTCCGGTGCTGGGCATCAATCTGGGCTCGCTCGGATTTCTCACCGAAGTGCCGCTCGAAAATCTGTACTCCACTCTTCAGGACATTGAGCACAATAGCTGCAACCTGGACAGGCGTTCCATGGTGCACTGTGATGTACTCCGCAAAAACAATTCGGTGGGTAGTTACGAAGCGCTCAACGATGTGGTGGTCGGCAAAGGCACCATCGCGCGCTTGAATCACTGCGACGTCTATATTGACCGGGTGTTTGTCTCGAGCTACCAGGCCGACAGCCTGATCGTGTCCACCGCCACCGGATCGACCGCGTACTCCTTGGCGGCAGGCGGTCCCATCCTGATGCCTTCGGTCGATGCCTTTGTGGTCACGCCAGTTTCGGCCCACTCGCTCACTCATCGTCCGCTGGTAGTTCGCGATACTTCGGAAATCGAAATTGTGGTCAAGACAGGAGAGGATGAAGCCTACCTCAGCATCGACGGCCAGATCGGCATGCCCATGATGGATGGGGACCGCGTGCTTTGCCGCAAATCACAGCACCAGGTCACGCTGTTGCATGCCCAGGGCACGTTCTTCGACGTGCTTCGCACCAAGCTCAAATGGGGCCAGCGCTAAACATTCTAATGCAAGTGCGAGCGTGTGTGGGTCGGACACTCTTGTCCGACGCCTTTGACCTTAGGTTCGGCTTGTTGCAATCCTGCTCCTGGACTGAAACGGAAATCTCAGATTCCCCAAACCAAAAGCAACGGCGTCGGACAAGAGTGTCCGACCCACACGAATTCCATCGCGCCGGCGAGCGGAACTCGAAAAAGTAAAACAGCCACACGCGACAGGACCGGCGCGTGGCTGTTTCCATGCGGTTTCTGGTTTTCTCCTCGAGCGGGACGCTCGTGCTTACATTCAGACTGCCTCGGCGAAACCGAGCTCTGAACGCGGGGTCTTACGCTGACGCGAAGTGGAGGTATTCTCCGGCGCAGCCTCTGGCTCGACCATTATTTCGCTGCCAGGCTCTGCCAGGAATTCACGAATTCGAAGCTTGGCCTTGTGCAGTTGCGACTTGGAATTTCCCACCGAGCAATCCAATATTTTCGCGATCTCCTGATGCTCGTACCCTTCCACTTCGTGCAGCAGGAAAATGGTCCGGTAGCCGGCGGGCAGATCTTTAATGGCGCGGGTCAAGGTGATGCGGTCAACCGACCCGGAGAGGCGGCCATCACGGCTGCCGTATTCGCGACGCACCATCTTGGCATCGTGGCTGGATGGTTCGTCCAGCGAGATCTGCTTCAGGGCCTTCTTCCGGAAGTGCATCAACACGGTGTTGACGGCGATGCGATACAGCCATGTGGACAGAGCCGAGTTTCCCTTGAACGTGGACAGCTTCCGGAACACCTGCAGGAATGCATCCTGGGTGAGGTCTTCAGCCTGGGCCGCATTGTTGGTCATGCGCAGGCAAATGGAGTAGACCCTCGCCTTATGCGCGTGGAACAGGGCGGCAAAGGCTTCAGAGTCGCCGCGCTGGGCGCGCTTGACCAGCTCCAGGTCCGTGCTGGATCGGACGGTACTGTTCAGATCAGGGCTCATCGCCGTAGAAAGCTTCTGGTTCGTCACGCCTTTGCCTCCCGGGTCTGGGATTGACCCTCGCAAATCGGTTTTCATAACGACGATAAGACTAGGTGCAGAAGCGATCAGGGTCTATCCGGTGCTCCCTGTAGTGGATTCGATAACTTGCTGTACAAGGATGAACCCAGAACCGGATCCTGAAGTTTCGCGTCGCGATCTGGGCCGCGCCCAGATGCGAACGCGAACACGATTTCGAGCCGCTATGCCGAAACATCCGCCGCTGCGCCCGGCGTGACCCTAGAGAGAACCTACTCAATCGTAGGTTGGACCACGTGAACGATATTGTTTCGGACCGCGTACAGCACCAGATCGCTGACCGAATGCAGCTGCAGCTTGCGCATGATATTCGAGCGATGAGTTTCCGCCGTCTTCACGCTCAGGCCCAGCGCCACTGCGACCTCTTTCGTGCTCTTACCTTCGGCCAGCAGTTGCACAACTTCGCGCTCCCGCGGAGTAAGCCGGTCGCGGCCCAGAGAAATGGCAGCGGCCTGGGGTCCGCCTTTCAAATATCCGTCCAGCACCATGGCTGCGACTTTGGAAGTAAAGTAGGTCTTGTCGCGCTTGAGGGCCTCGACCGCCACCACCAGATCGCGGGCAGCATCCGACTTGAGCAGAAATCCTCGGGCCCCGGCATTCAGAACGTCGCGCACCACCTGATCAGAGTCATGGAAGGTCAGGATGAGCACTTTGGCGCGAGGATCGTCTTTCATGATCTGCCGGGTCGCTTCCAGACCATTAAGGCCAGGCATGCCAATGTCGAGGATGATGGCGTCCGGCTTCAGTTCACGAACCTTCTCGACGGTCTCGCGTCCATCCGCGGCCTGGCCGCAAATCTCCCAGCCCGGCTCGGCCTGCAGCAGGGCACACAGGCCCTTGCGCACTACCTCGTGATCGTCGGCGATGAAGATCCGGAATGCTCCCATAACCTACCTCCCCAGAATTACATGGCTCGACGGACAATACTTCCCTGGATGCCCTCTATTAGCATCAGAGTTGCCAAACGGGGATACTCCACCATTCCAACGCGTTAGCCGCCCTGTGGAAAACTTCTGCAGTGTAATTCTTGCTGCTACCGTGCCTTATCGACCGCAAAGTTAAGAGCGAAAAAACAGGTCCGGCGACCAAAACCCTTGCTGGACGCCACTTTGATCCATCACTCCGGTTTGCGTAGCAGTTTATACCGAAGTCCGCCCTCAGCCAATACAGTCTGTTCTGTATTTTCGGATTACCGTAATCGGTGATTCGAATCGGAGACGGAAATTCGGCTCACTCCGCCGCTTCGTTGCGTAAAGACCGGAGATCGATTCCCAATTGCTCCGCTTTTTTGTAGAAATGGCTCCGCTCCAAGCCGAGGGCTTTGGCGGCGTTGGTGATGTGAAAATGCCTGCGTTTCAGCTCAGCCAGGATGACTTCCCGCTCAAAGGCCTGAACCCGTTCCGCCAGGGTGCCCGAGCCGGCAGCCATGGAGGTTGGAGTCGTCAATTCGCGGGGTAACGCCATCTCGATGGTGCCTACGGTTACTTCACCTTCAGTTGCCATAAGGATCAGCCGCTCCACCGCGTTGCGCAGTTCGCGAACGTTGCCCGGCCAGGCGTACCTTTGGAGTTCCTGAATCGCCTCCGGCCTGAAGGGCATCGGCTTCCAGTTATTCTGGGCGCAGACTTGTTCCGCGAAGTGTTCTACCAGGATCGGGATGTCCTCTTTTCGCTCGCGAAGCGGCGGCAGCAGGATGGGAAAGACGTAAATCCGGTGAAACAGGTCCTGGCGGAACTTACCATCGTGTACCAGAGACTCCAGGTTGCGATGCGTGGCCACGACCACACGCACATCCACCCGGGTGGGCTTGTCGGCGCCAATGCGCTCCACTTCGCCTTCTTCCAGCACGCGCAGCAGCTTGGCTTGCATAGGCAGAGGCATGTCGCCGATTTCATCGAGAAAAATCGTGCCTCGTTCCGCCTGTTCGAACTTGCCGATGTGGCGGCCGGCAGCGCCGGTGAAGGAACCCTTCTCGTGACCGAACAGTTCAGACTCAATCAGCTCGGCCGGGACCGCCGCACAATTTAGTGTGATAAAGGGACCGGAAGCGCGCGGGCTGCGTTCGTGCAGCGTGCGCGCCACCAGCTCTTTGCCAGTGCCGGTTTCCCCCAGAATGCAGACCCGGGTCTCGCTCGCGGCCACGCGTTCGATCTGCGCCATCAGCTTCTTCATGGTCTCGCCGGTCCACACGATTTCGTGTTTCCCCAGTCGTTGTCGAAGCTGCCGGTTCTCAGATTCCAGCCGCTGCAGTCGGAGCGCGTTCTCCACCGTGAGGAGCAGCTTTTCCGTGGAGACAGGTTTTTCCAAAAAGTCGAGGGCGCCCAGGCGCGTGGCCCGCACTGCCATATCGATATGCGCCTGCCCCGACATCATGACCACCGGAGTCGCGACTCCTTGCGTCTTCAAATCTTCCAGCAGCGAAAGACCATCTTTGCCCGGCATGACCACATCCGAGATGATCAAGTCGAAGGTTCGCGCCCGGGCCAGTTCCAACGCTTTGGCGGCGTTGTCGCACACGACGGCCTCGTGGCCGGCGAGACGAAATGCGCGCGAGAGGGAGGCCAGGGTATTGGCTTCGTCGTCCACAATCAGCAGATGTGCTTTCTGAGACACCGATTGCTCCTTAGTCCGCTGCGGCCAGCTTGTCCGGATTCACCTGCAGTTCGATCATAAACGCTGTTCCTCGTCCCGGCTCGCTGCGCACGCTGATCCTGCCGCCGTGGTCACTGACGATGGATTGCACGATAGCCAGGCCAAGCCCGGTGCCATGTGCCTTGCTGGTGTAGTAAGGCGTGAACAGGCGCTCGCACTCTTGCGCCGTCAGACCGGTGCCGGTGTCGGCAATTTCCACCGCGATGCGGTCGGCGCTCTGGCGAGTACGCAAGGTGAGCGTTCCGCCCTGGGGCATCGCATCCAGCGCGTTCAGTGCGAGATTCGAAAAGGCCCGGTGCAGCAGTTCCGGATCTGCCGCAATGGGTGCAAGATCATCCGCCAGCTCAAGCCGGCATTCAATCGTGGGATGCCCGGGTGATTGCAGTTGCGCCTGCAGCAGGCGCGCCACATTCTGTACGATCTCGTTCACCCGCACCCGCTGAAACTGAGGTTGTGGCATGCCTGAAAATTCGCTGAAGCGCGAAATGATGGTTTTCAAATTCGCGATCTCCGCCAGCAGCGTGGACGAGCTTTCGGAAAATATTTCATCGAACTGCTCCAGGCTCTGCTGCCGTGCCCGCACCAGGTTCTCCACCGTCAGTTGCAGCGGGAACAAGGGATTCTTGAGCTCATGCGCCAGGCGCCGCGCCAACTCGCGCCAGGCAGCCACGCGCTCGGCCTGCACCAGCCGTTCGCGCTGTCGAAGAAGTTCTCCCGTCATGCGGTTGAAAGATTCAGCCAGGGCGCCCAGCTCGTCTGACGAATCCACGGCTACGCGGGTGTTCCAGTTTCCGGCCGCCACTTCCCGCGCAGCCTCCGCCAGTTGCTCCACCGGGCGCGTGACCCGGGAGGAAGCCCATCCGCTGAACAGGATGGCAAGACCAATGCCCACGCTCGCCGCCAGCAAGGACGCCGAACGGATGCGATTGCGCAGCTCGACATAAGGACGCCGCGCGTTTCCCACCAGCAGAATGCCGAGTAACTGGTTATCCTGGCCGTTGAGCGGCATGGCGTGGACACTCTCATCGTCTGCGGCATCGCCGGTCCAATGAAGCAGTGCAGTCGCCTCCTGCTGATGCTGCTGGACCTGCTCAATCAGGGGCGCGAGCAGGGCCACCTGCTGGGCGTTACCCGACGATCCGACCAGAAAAGTCGCAGAAAAGCCCTTGGACAAATTGCGGTAAAGCAGGGCCCGCATTCCGACCGGGAGTTCCAGGCTGACCATGAAGTCCTGATCGAGCCGCCGGCCGCCCAGCACGTAGATGGGCTTGTCGCCCACCTCAACCCTCCGGATGGCAGACAGGCTCAGGGCCGCGCCATCGGGAAGGTCCTCCTGCCGGAGGAAAGCAGCCTTGGGCGGCGCTCCCGCCGGCAGTGAGCTCTCCTTATAGCCAAATTTGGCGGGCCACTGCGCCGACGAGAGAATCGTGCCGCTGCTGTCCACGAACTCCAGAAAATCCAGTTGCTGGCTGTCAGCGAGCGTCTTGGCCTCACCCACGTAAGAGCTGTAGTCCCCAGAACCACGACTCACCGCCAGCGCCATGCGGGTCGCGGCGTCGCTGCCCGCTATGGTTTCAACCCGGCGCGCCACTTCTTCCCCTCGCCGAGTGAACTCGCGGCGAAATTGGACGATCAAGGCCGTGGTCTGATCTTCGTTGGCGCGCTCGAAAGCACGCCGGGTCACGTTCGACACAATCCAGGTGACCGCGCCCACGGAAAGACAAACCGTTAGCGCGAACACCAGCAAAAGTTTGCGGCGAAAGCTCAAGGTTTCCCCGCTTCCAGCCAGGCCTTCGGCAAATGCCAGCTGCCGTCCGGGTTCTCCTGCCAACCCATCACCTTTGGCCCGAGTGCAACCGCGGTTCGCACATGCAGGAGGGGAATCACCCGCTGTGATTGCAGCAGGGCACTCTCCGCCGCATACAAGCTGCTGGCCGGATCACCATCGAATTTGGGCTGGGGCAGCCCCACCGCGCCGGCAAGTTCGCCGAGCGCCACCTGCGCGTCGAGTGACGGCAAACGCAAGCGGAGCAGTCGGATGTCAGCGGTCGCGGTGGCTGTAGTCCGAAGCGTGAGTCCAGCGTCCCGCACGTTCAGGGCGATTCGTTCCGCGATGACTCGCGCCAGCGCATCGGATGCGTCATAGCCCAACGTCCACACCTGTGTCAGGTGAGCTGTGTCTCGCGCCTGGCGCGCGTGTTGCAGATCGATGGCCGTGGGAAAGAGGAAGGCGTAGCCGGTCATCCAGTTGGGCAAGAAGGTACCAGCGGGTTCGCCGCCGCCCTGCAGCAGAACGTTCTTCATCGAATCGCGATCGATGCTGAAACTCAGCGCCTCGCGCAATTTCCCCTCCTCCGCGGACCCAACATCGCGGCTGAAGACCAGGGCCATCCATTCCTCGGGGGCTGATATCTCCACGCGGCGACCCTCCACCCCGGCCCGGCGGGCCTGGTCGGGCGCTACCTCCACGATGTCAGCCTTCCCCAGGTCGAGCGCGATCATCTGTTCGCGGAAACTCTGGCCCAGCTGGATTTCGATCGAGTCCAGAAACGCGCGGCCGCCCCAGTAATCGTCCCGCGCCGTCAATATCAGTATCTTGCCCGGGTCCCAGCGGTTGATGGCGAAGGCCCCGCTGCCAACAACTTTTCCGCTCGTGCGTTTAGCGATGCCATACTGTGGCAGCGCCAAAACCGCGGGCAGGTTCGGAGTTGCAGCATCGCACTCGACGATGACCGCATCACCGGTGGCGAACACCTTCCATTTGGGATTTACGGCTCGCAGGGAAGCGGCGACCGCATCAGAACTCACCGCGGTTCCATCATGAAATGCAACTCCGCGGCGGATGCTGAACTGCCAGCGTTGATTGCCGGGATCGGCTTGCCATGCGGATGAGAGTGCGGGCTCGGCCTGGCCGCGCGGGTCCATATTGACAAGAGTGTCGAAGATCAGCCGTGACAGGTTGGGCATCAATGAGCTGCCGGACCGGCCGATTTCAGCGGGATCAAGCGACACAGGCGCCTCCCGCGTGAACAGATGAAGCGTCCCGCCGTAGTGCGGGCGGGTGCGAGCCGGCGCCGGGGCAGCCAGAGACAAACTAACGGCCACAAGTAAGAGTAAGCCGGAAGGCCTCATATCTCCCCGTTTCCGAATTGTGCACCACCGCCACCACGCCGGTACCGCCGGACTCTGACCACAAAGCGGTGACCGCGCCGCTTGTCTCAAGGGGCGTGCTCACGGCGACAGGTTCCCGGCCAGACACTTCGAAAGCTTGCACCGTATCGCTTCGCCCCGCGCCGGCTCCAGTTGCCAAGACCTGCCAGCCCGATCCGCAGCCGCTGTGCAGACTGGCGATGTCGCTGCCCCAGTTCAGATTTTGCGCCACCTGATCGGTCATGCCGTCGAGCAGGTGGACTTTCCCGTCCACTGCCGCCAGCAGCCACCAGGTGGACTGTTGGCGGGGAACCGCCACCGCCGAATAAAACGCCGGCGCCGTCGCTTGGCTGCCTATTCCGGGAGCGAGTGCACCGCTAAAGAAA
This sequence comes from Terriglobia bacterium, assembly GCA_963803605.1. Lineage (GTDB taxonomy): Bacteria > Acidobacteriota > Terriglobia > Terriglobales > Acidobacteriaceae > JAIQFF01. The sequence goes on along the minus strand of CAWDNG010000004.1, from coordinate 462,276 downwards.
TTTCGCGCGGAAGCGAAGGATGCGCTCTGGCTGTACAGGTCCGTCCCGATCGGCCAGGGATCGCTACTCTCAAAGCACGTCATCGCGGGAGAGCCTCCGCCGGAACTTCGGCAATAGACTCCGGGCAAGTAGGCATCAAAAAGATGATCCGTCTCGAGGCGCAGTACTAGCCTGCCTCGCAGATCGCGCGGCCACGGCCGCGAATGTGCTATGCGAAACGATGGCTCGGCCAGCCAGTGACCTTCCTGCATCCGGTAGGACGTCACCCCGTTGGCATCGAGCACCAGCATCCGGGCCGGATTACTGTCGACGACCGCAACGTCAAGCATTCGTTCCGGCTGCGACCACAGTGACAACCCGCGGAGTGCCATTGTCGCCGCGGACGGTTCGACAGCAAGGACGGCCGATCGCGGGAGCGACACCATTGCTACAGATGGCGGGTTCGCCCCTTGGCGAATCTCCGCCACCCAGACGTAGCTTTGCAGGTCTTCGGAGAATGTGACCCGCACGCTTACGGTAGCCTGTTCGGCGGAGACGAATCGCACTCCTGCGACCGCAAGCTGGGTGAGGAGATTGCGACGGATGTCGTCGGCCACGGCGGCACTCAGCGACGAGCGGTTCAACACTTCCAGGGACATCGTCCTCGGGCCGGCGGCCGCCACGATTTTTCCCGCTAGTTGCTCTTCCGCGCCAGCCCAGTTCTGCGCATTTCCCGTCACGGCAAATAGCAACGTGAGAGCAAACAGAAGGGAGTTGGCCAACCGCGAAGGAAGTGGCGTGAGCATGCCTAGTGTGCGCGGCGTGATGGGCGGATTATAAACCGCATGGCACATAGCTCGGGACTTGGCGCTTGGTACCTTCTGGGTTCGTCCGTTTAGTATCCACTCCCCGGTACTCCCCTCAACCGGTGCCCCCTCAAAACGGGCGCTATAAATATTGACTTGCGTCCGCCCGCAAAGGTTCCAAGGCCCCGCCTCGCGGGCCTAGCGCTGAACAGCAGCGTTGGGTTGCGGCGTACGAGGGGCAAAGAACGCGCACAGCACCTTGCCGAAGATCAACTCTTCCACCAGGATTGCCACCGCCAGCGAGAAGGTCATTCCCCCGATGACTGCGACGGTCGTGAATACGAGTTCCATAACTGCCTCCATTCGGACAGGCTGGGTGTAGCGAGCGAATGGCCGTTTGTATGTGGATGATTAGTAAATACTTACAAGATTTTGCTCTTGGAAAAGCGTGGATCTCCGAAGACATCGTGTCTGGGCTGACACTGCGGCGAAGGGTGGGCCGGACATTCGTGTCCGGTCGCCTGTGACTTGGATTTTCTCATGGAAAGTCGAGGTCTTGTACGGACTGCCAGGATCACTAACATGAAGGGCGGCCAAAACTAAGAACAACCCCAACGGCGGCGGACAAGAGTGTCCGCCCCACACAAACAAATCAGCTTGCAGCCTACTCAGTCTAATACTTCGGTTCGCTGGAAACTAGGCACAACTCTTCTGGTTCCGATTCCTGCCGCGGAACCGGCTGCTCCTCGATCGTGGTTTCCCGACGCAGAGCGTCGAGCAGCGCGTCCAGGACAGCCCTCAGGGACTGCGGGTTTTCGGCCAGTACCCGTTCGATGCTTTCGCGATGGACCGCCAGTTCGCCAATGGGCCGCGCCCCGCTAAGATCAGCCAACCCGCTCGGCGTGATCGAGCGCCGCCATCCCGTCGCCCCCAATGTGGTTCGCGCGTAGGGATAGTCCAGACTCCCTGTCGTCATCCAGTGAATAACCAGCTCCTCGACATGATCAATGCCGCAAGCCACCTGGACGCCCGCACGCGAGGCCATCTGCTCATTCCATTGCAGTATCGTCAGTTTGTCCTCCCAGGTGTTCTCGGTCACCAGAAAACGGGGCTGGTTCGCGGATCGCTCTTCCCCGCAGATGGCACACAGATGGGTTCTGAAATGATTCATAAAGCACCTTTCAACGTCCTGGGATACGCTCTCATCGTCCTCTGCATTTCGGTCAGATGCGATTGAGGCACTAGGCGGTTCCGGGCAGGAAGCGGAACCGTAACCATTCCTTGTCCGCGTTCAAAAGTCAGGGTGAGTACGGCGGCGCAGCCATCGCATAACCAGTAGCGCTCCATGCGGCGAACCAATCGCTCTCTTCGACTCCGAGGAGCAATCACGGGCGTCAACCGCTCGCCATAGTCAGTCTCCAGAAGAAAGAGCTTGCCGACGCTGAGGCTGCGGAACAGAAGGGCAGGCGGGATTAGCGCACTTATGCAGCATTGAGGGTCTCCGGAGAGCGTGAGCCGATAACCGGGAGCGGCTGGATGGTTCCGGGTATGCACGCCAGGGGCCGGAAGTGAAAGATGAGGGAAGTTGCGTAATTAGGTGATGCTTGAATCTCTCAGTCTTTGCTCCAGCTGCCGCATGCCGAACTGAGGTCACTTCTGCCGACCGCCCGTCATTGACCTCCTGGACTTCGTCCCGCGTTGGCCCCGGAAAGGCGCAGGATGATTGCCCGCTCTCTGACCCAGGAGTAAGATTGCCCCACGGCGGCCCAGCAGAACTGTCCCTAAAGCCTCGGGACGCTGTTCTCCAATTCTGAATCATGTAGGCCCCTATGGCGGAGTTTCAGCCCACTCTCGCGGGTTCGACGCAGCCCCAGGATTCCCTGAGTGGCACGGTGGTGGGACGCTTCCGCATTGGCGAACGGCTCGGCAAAGGCGGTATGGGTGAGGTTTACAGCGCCGAAGATACCAAACTCAAGCGCACCGTTGCCCTCAAGCGCCTCGCGCCCTCCTTGCGTGCTGACTCGCTTTACCGCCACCGCTTCCTGGAAGAAGCCGAGCGCGCCTCCCGCTTCGGCGATGCCCACGTAGCGGCGGTTTATGACGTGCTGGAGGAGCACGGCGAAATATTCCTGATTCTGGAGTATGTGGAAGGCCAGAACCTGCGCCAGAGACTACGCCAGCCGCTGTCGCTGGACGAGTTCTTTGCCATCGCATTTCAGTGTGCCGAAGCTCTGGTGTCAGCCCATGAACATGGCATTGTCCACTGTGACATCAAACCGGAAAACATCATGCTTACCAGCGCCGGCCAGGTCAAAATGCTCGACTTCGGCGTGGCCAAGCACCTGCCGCGTTCCGACCAGAGCTCGACTGTGGACCGCTCCGGCACCTTTGCCGGCACGCCCGCCTACATGTCTCCGGAAGTTCTCCTGGAGCAGGCCCCGGATGGCCGGGCTGACATTTTTTCTCTGGGTGTGGTCTTTTACGAAGTCCTGACCGGGCAGCATCCCTTTATGGCCGGCAGTTTCGTCGCTACCACCGACCGCATTCGGACTGAGACTCCGGCTTCCATCCGAATCTTCAACCGCTCCGTCTCCCGCGACCTGGAGGCCGTGGTCAATAAAGCGATGGCCAAAGATGCAGGCCAGCGCTACGCCAGCGCGGAAGAGCTGTTAGAGGCGCTGCGCGAGGTGCATGGGGGATTGACCTCCAGTGGATTGGCGCGGCCAGTGCCGCCGCCGCAGACGCATCTGCGGCGCAAGAAATGGCTCTGGGCAGCCGGCCTTGCGGCCGCTTTGCTGCTTTCGGTTCCCGTATATCTCCATTACAGGGTGGTTCGTCCGGGGGTGATCCTGTCCACGTCTTCTGTGCCGGTGCAGCTGGCAGTGCTGCCCTTTGCGCCCACCACCAATGATCCCAGCAGCAAAGCCTTTGGTGACGGCCTGACTGAAACCCTGACTGCCAAGCTGGCCCAGCTCAGCGGTAACTATCCCCTGCAGGTAGTGGCGACCAGCGAGATACGCGCCGAGGGCGTGACCAGTGTCGAACAGGCCCGCAAGAATTTCGGGGTGGGATTGGTCCTCGAAGGCAATCTTCACAGCTCCGGCAGCCAGGTGCGCGTCAACTATTCGCTGGTCGATGCCGAAACCAACCGTCAGTTAAGCGCCGATACCGTGGATGCCGACGTCAGCGACGCCTTCGCGGTCGAAGACCAGGTGGTCGATGGCGTGCTTCACATGCTGGGCTTGTCGATCAGAGGCAACGAACGCGTGGTCCTGGCCGCTCACGGAACCGGCGATCCCACCGCCTATGATCAGTACCTGCGCGGTCGCGGATATCTGCTCGACTATCACAAACACGAAAACATCGAGAATGCCATTTCCGCCTTCAACCGCGCGCTTACGCTCGACCCCAAATATGCCCAGGCCTATGCCGGCCTCGGCAAAGCCTATTGGCTGGGCTACGGGGAAGGGATGGGCGGCGGCGAGTGGATGGAAAAAGCACGGGCGGCCTGCGATCTGGCGGTAACCGACGATCCCAACCTGGCCGACGGATACACCTGCCTGGGCAGCGTCTATCGCGATCGCGGCGAGTACGAACAGGCCCTGGCCCAGTTCGAGAGGGCCACGGCTCTTGACCCCGTCAACGATGACACCTTCCGTGGATTGGCAGAGGTCTATCGCAAGCTCAATCGCGCGGCCGAGGCCGAGGCTACCTATCGCAAAGCTATCGAGTTGAGGCCGCAATATTGGGCTGGCTACAGCTGGCTGGGAGTCTTCTACCGGGAGGAGGGCCGATATGAAGACGCCGCCAAAATGTTCCAGGAAGTCGTGACTCTGGCCCCGGACAACTTCCGCGGCTATTCCAACCTGGGGGCAATGTACGTGGTGCAGGGAAAGTATCCCCAGGCCATCGCCCTGCTGGAGAAGTCGATCGCCATTCGTCCTACGGTGGAGGTCTATGACAACCTGGGCACCGCGTATTTTTACATGCGGAAATTCGACCAGGCAGCCGCCAACTACGAGGAAGGCCTGAAATTCGACAAAACCAGTTGGCTAAGTTGGGGCAACCTGGGCGATGCCTACTATCAGGTCCCGGGAAAGCGGGAGAAGGCGGTCGAGGCTTATCGGGAAGGCATTCGCTTGGCGGATGAGGAGTTGCGGGTCAACAGCCGTGACGGGCGCATCTGGTCATTCAAGGCTGATTACCTGGCCATGACCGATAAGAAGCCGGAGGCCCTGGCGGCCCTGCAGAAGGCGGCCACATTCGCCCCCGATAACGCGGGTGTTTTGTTTCGCGGCGCCCTGGTGCACAACCACTTCGGAGAAACAACCCCTACCCTCAAGTGGCTTCAACGGGCCCTGGCTGCAGGCTTGCCGGTCAACGTCATAAATAGTACGCCGGACCTTGATCACCTGCACTCCAACCCCGCCTTTCAGGCTATACTACGCGGCACTAAGGTGTGAGAGGGGCCCTTAGATAATTTAAGAATTGAAGGAGGAAGCATGAGAAGGGATCCAGCCAAGGTTCGGGTACACATCTACGAGGACTGCGACGTCGACTGCGAAGCGGTCAATGTAAGCAAAGAATCCGGAGACCAGATTGAGTGGCATTCCACCGGTGAAGCCTTCACCGTCAGGTTCGAAAGCTCACCTTTCGAAAATGACGAGTTCCAGGTGCCGGCCGGCGGCTGTACGTCCTCCGGGCCGGTCAAGGACAATGCCCTGTTCGTTACCTATCACTATGAGATTCAAAGAGTAGGTAGCCAACAGGCAGCTGCCGATCCGGACGTAAACGTGAAGCACTAGAAACCCCGGCCGATCAAAGGTAATTTCTTCTTGGGTGTGACGGTCATTCCTCCGGCCTCGCACCTTTAATATTAATATTTACTGCTCGTTTTCGTACCGTTGCCCAGCCCATCTCCGATCCCCGTCTCGCTCACCCCAGTGGCCTTGTCGGGGCCAATCAGGTATTGAACTTAGCCATACCGCGTCGCCGTTCCTCTTCCGTTTTTTCAGGGTATTACGGAAGTCCATTGCCCGTTTCTTCGGTTACTTGCCCGGTTTTCGCCGACCGTTTTCAATTGTCACTGCGCGCCAGATATTCACTGCATAGAGGAGTTCAATCGATGCGAAAACCCTTATTATTGAGTGTCCTGATTCTGCTGGTTTCATTGTCGGCGGTAGCCCAGGATTTTCCCAAAGCGGAGATCTTTGGCGGATACCAACTCACCCGGCTGGACGGCACCACCCTGAATGGCTGGAACGCCGCTCTTACTGGCAACTTTAATCACTGGTTCGGTGTCACCGCGGACTTCAGCGGCGCCTACACTTCGCAGGGTGGCGTGGACTTCCGCACCTACACATACACGTTCGGTCCGACGGTCGCAGCCCGAGGCAATGAAACCTTTACCCCGTTTGCGCATGCTTTGTTCGGCGGGTCCCACGCATCCGCCGGCTTCGGCGGAGTCTCGGCGAGTGATAATGGCTTCGCTATGATTTTTGGCGGCGGCGTGGATGCCAAGTTCTCGCCGCATCTGGCTTTTCGAGTGGCCCAGTTCGACTGGATGTCATTCCACGCCAACGGAGGCTCTTCCAATAATAATTTCCGCTACTCCGCGGGAATCGTGATTCGCCCGTAGGCGTTGGCGACTGAATGCAGGGAATCGGGATAGGGGGGACGATCACGCGTCCTCCCCTCCCACACCACCGTACATGCGGGTCCGCATACGGCGGTTCGGCGGGTTGAGCTAGATGTGGGTAGCCGGGCTTTCGATAGAACGCGTCGCCAGAGAACGATTCGGTCCCTTCCGAGACGCCCCTTGGAGCTTCACTCCGCCTGGAATCCGGAAGGCCAAGCTATTGGATTTTCGGCCGCGGGTCGTTCCTGAGATCGCGCGATGTACTCGCCTCTCCCTTCCGTTCGGGCCTTCGATCACCGTTCCCGGCTTGGCCTAGCTGTTTCTCCGCCTTTCGGCATTGGAGTGCCTCAATATCCTCGCCGACTGCGTGACCTACTTTGCCCTCTGCTGACTTCTGCGACACGGTCAGGATGAATCGCTTCACCCTCAGTCACGATTTCGTGACATGCCGCAGATCTCCCGAGGTAAGTTCGACCGCCTTCGATGCACAACCGCCGGATTTACCACCAGTGAGCTTGATGGATATGGGCTTCGCAGTCACTTGCCCGCTCGCCCGCCACCGTAGGCCTCGTATCCGGTTCTTGTTCATCGGCTCGCATCTTTGCTCCGCGCTTCTTTCCGGCCCCGCCTCGCGGCGAGTGTGATTTCACCGTTGCGCTTCGCTATCACTTCACGTCCATCACGTTGTGAAGAGGACTTGCACCTCCAGGCTGTCGAGCATGCTCGGCACACAAGGAAAAGAGGGCGGCGCTGCTCCGCCCTCAATTCTTTCCGGTGTTTGGCGCAAGATATTGAATCTCTACTCGCCCATCACCTTCACGATCACCCGCTTGTCCCGCTGGCCGTCGAATTCGGCATAAAAAATTCGCTGCCAGGTACCCAGGTCAAGCTTGCCCGCGGTGACGGGAACAATTACCTCGTGGTGAATGAGCAGCGCCTTCAGGTGCGAGTCGCCGTTGTCTTCGCCGGTCTCGTGATGTTTGTAGTCTTTACGGAAGGGCGCCAGCCCTTCCAGCCATTGATCGATGTCTTCGATCAGTCCGCTCTCGTCGTCATTTACATAGACTCCCGCCGTGATGTGCATGGCGGAAACCAGCACCATGCCCTCCTGGACACCGCTTTTGTTCACGATCTGTTCCACCTGGGCCGTGATGTGCACGTAGGCGCGGTGGGTGCGGGTGTGAAATTTCAGATATTCGGTAAGACACTTCATGGTTCATCCCCTTAATAATTCGTGATGGCGACACCAGTTTCGCAGATAATGCTACGGAAATCAGTTTCCCGGAGGTGTGGTGAATACTTCTGGCGATGAACTGCAGGAGCTGCGGCGGCTGGTGGGAGAACTCACCGCCCGGGTGTTTCGCATTGAGCGCGCATTGAACCTGCCATCGGGAGTCGCAGCCGAAGCGCCGCGGCCCCAGGCTTCCTCGCCGCCGCCCTCACCCGCGGCGGAAGCAAAACCGGCCCCTCCGGCGATGCCGAATATTCCACCCAGGCCGGCATCGGTCGTATCAGGAAAGCAGAGCAGTGCGGATCTCGAATCCCGCATCGGTTCGCACTGGCTCAACCGGATCGGAATCGCCGCGGTGTTGATCGGCGTTTCCTATTTTCTTAAATTTGCCTTCGACAACAACTGGATCGGTCCCGCCGGACGCGTCGCCATCGGGCTTCTCGCCGGTATCACCATCGTGGTCTGGAGTGAGAATTTTCGCCACCGGGGATACCGCATTTTTTCTTACTCGCTGAAGGCAGTCGGCATCGGCGTGCTTTATCTCTCGCTGTACGCGGCCTTCCAGGTCTACAGCCTGATACCCGGCAGCGTGGCTTTCACCATGATGTTCGCGGTGACTGCCACGACAGCCCTGATGGCCTGGACCCAGGACGCGGAAATCCTGGCGGCTTTCGCCCTCGTCGGTGGATTGACCACGCCTCTGCTGCTCTCCACGGGCCAGAACCGTGAAGTTGCACTGTTCACCTATGTAGTCCTCCTGGACGCCGGCGCGCTCGCGCTGGTCATCCTGAAACCCTGGCGGCGCCTGTTGCTACTGAGCTACGCGGGCACCCTGCTCCTTTACGTCGGCTGGTACTCGAGTTTCTATGACGTCACGCAGGTGCGGATGACGGTGGGCTTCGCCACGCTGTTCTTCGCTATCTTCGCGGTGGCGCCGTTGCTGGCGCGTCCTGCTGACAAAGGATGGCTCTCGGACTCTGTCCCTCCCCTGGTCGCGGTGGTGAACGCGGCCGGATATTTTCTGCAGATTTACGCCATGTTCGAAGATATCGGCACCAAGGACACGGCGTGGTTTGCACTGGCCCTCGCGGCCCTGTACATCTTCCTCAGCCGCCAAACCCGGGCCCGGGCGGGCAGTCCCGAGGCGGCTCGAATTGTTGACCTGCTGCACCTTGCGCTGGCCATCGGATTTATCACGGTGGCGATCCCCATCCGCCTGGACGCGCACTGGATCACCATAGGATGGTTTGTGGAAGTGGCGGTGCTGCTATGGGTCGGCGACCGGATTCACTCGGACTTGCTCAATGTCTTCGCCATTGGCGCCCTGCTATTGGGCGTCGGCCGGCTTCTTCTGATCGATAATTTTTATGTTTCCCGTCCCATCTTCAATACGCGGATGGCGACGTATGCGGTTGCCATTGCTGTGCTGGGCGCAGTCGCCTGGTATGGCAGCCGGCGGCAGGATGAAGCGGCACGCACCGTGGCTGGGATTGCGGTTGTGGCCTTGAATCTCCTGGCCCTGATTGCGTTGAGCCGCGAAGTGGCTGACTACTACAGCCGGGAGATGACGGGCATTCTTCCGCAAAGGCGATGGGACCCTGCGGCCTGGACAGACTGGCACCACCTGAAGATCGCCCGTGACTTTACTTACTCCGCTCTGTGGATGGCCTACGGCGCCATGTTGATGGTGGTCGGATTCTGGCGGCGTTCCGCATTTGTGCGTTGGCAGGCGCTCGTCTTGATCGCTTTTACCATCGGCAAAGTGTTCCTGTACGATGTGTCGGAGCTTGACCGCGGCTACCGCATCGTGAGTTTCATCGTGCTGGGCGTGCTGCTGCTAGCCATTTCGTTTATGTACCAGCGCGATTGGCTCAAGCTCTCGAATCGCGGCGAGTCCAAAGAAGGCTCTGCCCACCCATGAGGTCTGCTTCCTGCCTGTTCGCGTTGGTTCTGGCTCTCGGTGCGCCATTGACCGGAGAGCCTTCAGTCTCTTATTTCACCAACTTCCGCGATGTCCACATTTCTCAATCTGAACAGCAGAACTACTTTGTGGTGGATGAAGAAATATGGGCCCGCGCGCGCCCTGGCCTCGCCGACTTGCGAATCTATGATGGCGAATCGCAGGTGCAATACGCGCTCAGCGAACAGCATGGAGGAACGTCCAGCCATGAAACGGCGGCAAAGATTCTCAACCTGGGGAGCGTGGACGGACGCACCGAGTTCGATCTGGATATGTCTGATGTGGGGACGGCGGACATCGGCGAATACGACCGCATCCGCTTGCAACTGGACGCCAAAGACTTCGTGGTGACGGCATCGCTTGCGGGCAGCAATCAGGCAGGCGCGAAGTCAGCGACCCATTTGCCGCCGGCGACGCTTTATGATTTCAGCCGCGAGGAACTCGGCTCTAATGCGGTACTGAAGTTGCCGCCTTCAACGTTCCGCTATCTGCACGTGAAGCTTTCGGCTGGAATCTCTCCCACGCAGGTCAGGGGCGCGTGGGTTTACAACCTGCACGAAACCAGAGCTGTCTGGACCAGCGTTGGATCATGCGGCGCGCCATCGCAGGTTGCGCGGACAACGGTGATCATTTGCAATTCGCCTTTAAGGGTTCCAGTGGACCGTATCCGCTTTAACGTAGATCCCAGGCAGGTGAATTTTCGGCGGTCGGTGGTTCTCTCAGATGCGAGCGAACGTCAGTACGGAACTGGCGGCGAGATCACGCGGGTGCGCATGAATCGCGGTGGGACCACGGTGGTCTCGGAAGAAATGGATGTCCGAATCGGAGGCCAGAATTCGGGCAGCTTGAAGGTCACCGTGGACAATGGCGACAATCCGCCGCTGTCGATATCCGGGGTCGAACTGCTGTCAGTTGAACGCCGAGTGTACTTCGATCCTCAGGGTAAATCGCTGCTCAGGCTTTATTACGGCGACGACAGGCTCGACGCTCCGGTCTATGACTACGCCCGCTTCTTCAAGGCCGATCCCTCCGCGGTCAGGGCGGAGCTTGGGCCAGGGACACACAACGAAGCTTATCGCGGGCGCCCGGATGACCGCCCCTGGTCGGAACGTCACAAAGCAGTGCTATGGCTGGCGATGCTGTTGGCGGTGGCAGTTCTGGCAGTGTTGGCGATTCGGGGATTAAAGGCAAAAGCCGTGTCATCCTGAGCGAAGTCGGCGCTTCGCGAAGCGAAGTGCCGACGCAGTCGAAGGGCCCCTATTTCCGCGATGCAGCGTTGCTATAGGGGTGCCCTCGACTTGGCTCGGGGCAGGCTCTTCGACTCCGCAAGAATTCGCTTCGCGAAATTCTTCCTCCGCTCAGAGTGTGTGACCAAATTCGATTTTTGCTCCCAGCGGTCAAGATTTCGTTGTGCCGCGCGATAGCTCGGACGGTCGATCCGTCGCCGGCGAGGAGTTCGAGTCGAGGTTCCGGACTCCAGTTTTGCCACCGCCATCGCGTTTTGATTTGGCCGCTCGCTTAGGACAACAGCGCCGCGCCGAAGTGCAACACGTTGTAGGCGAGAGCGCACCACAGCGCCACGCACTTGATCTTGGGCATGCCGCGGACTGTGAGTTGCGTCAACCCGCGATAACTGCGCAAATCGGCATTCACCGTTTCACTCGTCGCTGCCCGTTGCCGGTAAATTTCTTTGCCCTCCGCGCTCGCCATGCGTTGCTTCCACGCCTGCACCGCCGCGCTGTCGCTCGGCTTTACTTCCAGTTCGCGGCCCCGGCGCTCGGGATTTCTGGCCGGCTTGGGCGGCAGGAACAGTTCCACTCCCTGCTCATGCGCATGCTCGATGTCGGCGTGACGCATGTACCCGCCATCGAGCAGGTGCTGCTGCAGCGGGCGTCCACTGCGCTGTTCCACCTGTGCGCGCATCGGTTCGCTCAGACCCGCCGAGTCCGATCCTTCGTAGCTCACCGCCACGCCCACAATCGCGCGACTCTCCGTATCGGTCGCCAACTGCACGTTACACGCCGGATTGAATCCGCCGTTCGGCATCTTCATGCGCCGCGCCTCCGCGTCGCTCGTGCTCACGCGCGGCTCCGTCTCGCGAATCTTCTGCCCGCTCTTTCCGTTGCCCGCCTTCTCCGCCGCTTCCGCCTGTTTCCGTTTCAACTCCGGCAACTGCGCGATCGCTTGCTCCAGCCGTTGCTGCCTCTCCGTCGCCGCCCGCCGCCGCGCCGCCTTTTGCTTCCCCCACAACCCCGCCGACACTTCCGGATTCTCCAACTGCCGCCGCAACTCTTCCACGTGCTGTTTCGATTCCGCCAACAGCTGGTGCAACCGCTCTTCCCGCCGGAAGCTGTCCGCCCCCGCGCTCACTCGCACCCGCACCCCGTCCTGACTCACGCGACTCACCGATACCAATCCCTTGTCCACCAGCGACGCGATCAACTGCGTGAACCGCTCGTCCAGCCCCGCTCCGTGATCCACACGAAAATCCGACAGCAGCCGATGATTCACTCCCACCCCGCCGCACAACCAGCGAAACGCCGCACTCTCTTCGCAGCGCCGCGCCAACTCCCGCGCCGATCCGATACCGCGGATACACGCGTATAACCACAGCCCCACCAGCAGCCGCGGATCGGTCGCATCCCGCCCCGCCACTCCTTCCCGCGCCTTGATCGGCTCGGCAAAGCGCGACAGATCCAGCGTCTCCACCAGCGCCATCACCGTCCGCACCGGATGCCCCGCCCCCACCAGATCATCGGGACACTGCACCACCATCGCCACCTGCCGCCGCTCCGGCACCCGCAACCGCACCGCCCCTCGCCACTCCGCTGTCGCTCTCACTTCGCTATCATGGCTCATGCTCACTTATATCTTTTCGCAGTCCTGAAAGGCACGAAAAAAAGTTACACACTCTCAGGATGACACGGGAAATCAGCGCATCGACTCTTCGACTTCGGAAAGCCAGTTGGGTCGTTTCAGGACCTCGCGTGGTTTGGGGCCATCCGCCGCGCCCACGATGCCATCACGCTCCATCAGATCGATCAGGTGGGCGGCGCGGCCGTAGCCGATGCGCAGCCGGCGTTGCAGCAGGGAAGTGGAAGCCTTGCCGAATTCCACTACCAAGCGCACGGCGTCGTTGTAGAGCGGATCGTTTTCCTCGTCTCCATCTTCGCCTGCCGCAGCGCCTTCGCCATGTGAAGTGTCGTCTTTCGGAGCTTGCAGGAATTTCTCTTCATACTCGGCCACGCCTTGCGATTTCCAGAACTCGACTACCGCTGCGATTTCCTTCTCCGTGACAAATGGCGCGTGCAGACGATGCACCCGGGCTGATCCCGAAGGCAGGTACAACATGTCGCCTTTGCCCAGCAGCGCCTCGGCGCCGTTGGCATCGAGAATAGTGCGCGAGTCCACCTTGGTGGCCACACGGAAAGAAATGCGGGCCGGGAAGTTGGCCTTGATCAGTCCGGTGATTACATCGACCGACGGGCGCTGCGTTGCCAGCACGAGATGAATGCCTACCGCTCGCGCCATCTGCGCCAGGCGGGTGACCGATTCTTCCACGTTGCCCGAATCCAGCATCATGAGGTCGGCCAACTCGTCGATGATGATGACGATATAGGGCAACGGTCTATCTTCGGAATCCTCGCCAAAGAGGCTGCGCGTGCCTTCATCGTCAAAGAGCTTGTTGTACTGCTCCATGTTGCGCACGCCTTTTTCAGCTAGGAGTTTCAGGCGTCGTTCCATCTCGCGCACCGCATTGCGCAGCGCGTTGGCGGCTAGCTTGGGTTCGGTGATAATGGGCGTAAAGAGATGCGGCACGCCTTCATAGTTGCCCAACTCCAGCCGCTTGGGATCTACCAGGATCAGCCGCACCTGATCGGGCGTGGCCTTGTACAGGATGGACATGATCATGGCGTTGATGGCCACGCTCTTGCCCGCGCCCGTCGAGCCCGCGATCAGCAGGTGCGGCATGCCTGCAAGATCGGCGGTAACGATGCGCCCGTTGATGTCCTTGCCCAGCGCCAGCGTGAGTTTAGACTTGGTGCCGATGAACTCTGAAGACTCGATGTTCTCGCGCAGCCAGATAATCTCGCGTTCGCGATTGGGCACCTGAATACCCACCGTGGATTTGCCCGCCATGCGCTCGATCAGGATGCTCTCGGCTTTAAGCGCCAGGCACAGGTCGTCGGTCAGATTGGTAATGCGGCTGTATTTGATGCCCGCCTCGGGCTTGTATTCGAAAGTCGTGACCACCGGCCCGGGATTGATTTGTGTCACCTGCCCGTGAACGTCGAACTCGGCATATTTCTCCGTCAGCACCTGGGCCAGCAACTTCAATTCGTCGGCATCGATCGCCTGTTGTTCATCCGGACGATGCAGCAGGCTGCTGGGCGGCAATTTGAATCCGCCCGCCGCAATACGCGGCATGGTCGTCTTGGGCTTGGCTCCGGTATCAGCCCGCTCCGTGACCTCAACATCCGGAATAATGGCTTCCGGAACGTTTGGCCTGGGCGCTGGTTCGGGATCGTGTTCTTCGCTACGGATGGGCGCAGCCATGCGATCGATGCCGGTCGTCCGCACGGGCTCACGCGCCTGAACCGGCGCGTGAGGGGGAGCGGAACGCGCGGGAACTAGTTGAGCGGTAATCGTCGGCCGGGCGGCGCGCCGCTTTTCCAGTTCCTTCTGCATCTTCCGCTTTGCGCGATCTTCCTGCCAGTCTCTGTAGCGGTTCCAGAGCGCCACCACAAAGGCAAAGCGGGTAGGCGCCCACACGCGCAGGGAAGCGAAGGAGAAGGCGGTGGTGAGATACAGGGCCACGGCCAAAATCGTGGCGCACACAATATATGCGCCGGCCAGATTCAGGTAGTGGATGAGGACGTCGCCGACGATTCGACCGGCCAGGCCTTCCATGGGAATCACACCCATCCAGCGCATATGTCCGGGCATGAGGCCCAACAAGGCCGGGACAAACACCAGCAGCCACATTGCTCCCAGCGATTTCGCCACGGGTGATGTGATCCGGCGCGAGCGGAACCAGCGCGAGCCCAGCGCTCCCAGGAACACCGGAACCAGGAATGCCCCGATTCCGAAGCCCTGCAGCATCAGGTCAGAAACAATCGCGCCCACCAGTCCGACCCAGTTGCGCGCGGATCGCGAACCAGTCAACACCGAGGCACTGTTAAAGGACGGGTCCAGCGGAGAATAGGAAGCCAGCGCCAGAAACAGTAGCAGCGCCGAGACACAGAGCACGAACCCGATCAGCTCATTGAGGCGACGGTTGTTCGTGGGGGCGAAAATCTGTGAGAACTTCATGGGCCGTTTTGGCAGTCGGGCGAAGAGCGAAAACGACTCTTGCATCCCGGACCATCCAGAGCCCAACAATTATGACAAGAAGCGGGCCGCCCGACAATGAAGGAATTCGGCCAGAGTATCGAGTTAGTAGCGCCTGAGATCGTGTGGGTCGGACACTCCTGTCCGACGCTTTCTATTTTTGCTTAGCGGATCGATCGCGGCAAAAGACTCACAGGAAAAATGCTCACCTCCTGGCGAACAATTCAAGAGTCAACATCAAAGGCATCGGACGGGGTCTCCGACCCACACTGGCCCGTCTCGGCCGAGCCTCGCTCGCCTGAACCGCCGCGGCAGCTGTTCCCACCTGGTCTGTGACACCTCAGCCTGCCAGTTTTGCCGCGAGCGCCAGCACCAGAATGCCTGCCGCGATCCGGTACACCGCAAAGGGGACAAATCCGCGCTTCCGCACCCAGGCCATGAACCAGGCCACCGACGCGTAGGCCACCAGGAATGAAACCACGAACCCAATCGCCAGCAGCAGCCACTGATGTCCAACGATCTGCGCTACGCCGATGGGATTCGCACCTTTTCCCATCACCGACTTGAGTAGAGTGTATCCAGTGGCTGCCGCCATGGTGGGAATAGACAGGAAAAAGGAAAACTCCAGGGCGGATGCGCGTGACATCCCTGCAAGCTGGCCGGCGGCGATAGTTGCCATGGACCGCGATGTGCCAGGAAATACAGCCGAAAGAATCTGACACAGGCCGATCCAGACAGCTTGTCCCAGGCTCATCGCCTCCATCTTCCAGGTGCGGATGGGGCTCATGGGTGCGCCGGGCCCCGCTGCCTCCGCCTTCGCCTTGGCTGCATCGACGATCCACATCACGATTCCACCGAGCAGCAGCGACCAGCCCATGATGGGCACGCTTTCCAGATGCTTGCCGATCACCTTGGTCAGCAGATACGAGGGAATTGCTGTCAGCACAAACGCAATCAGCACCAGGCTGAGGGGATGCGTGAGAGCGGTGCGATTCCCGCCTTCGCCCTGGGGAAATGTGGAAAGAAATTTGGCGATCCGGCTGCGAAAGTACACGGGAAGACACAAAATGGCCCCAAGTTGAATGACAATACTGAACATCTTCCAATAGCCGTCGGACAGGCTGACGTGGAAGATCACCTCGGAAATGCGCAAGTGCGCGGTGGAACTGACAGGAAGAAATTCCGTGAGTCCCTCGATGATTCCCAGGACTACGGACAGCAGGTAGTCGTTCAAGCTTCCTCCCAAAGGGGTGATGGAAAGTATTACAGAAAAATCAGATCGGTGAATTGAAACTTCGTGAAGGTACTTACTGCGTAACGTTTCCGTAAGTGGGGATGCCTTGCGCCATCAGGTAAAGCAGGCGTTGGGCGCGGGCGCCCCAGTCCATGGATGTAGTCTGGGATGCTGCTTGCTGGGCCAGGGCGACTGCCTTGGCTCTCGCCTCCTCCGACTTCTTAGGTTCGTCTTCCGTCTTGTAGATTTCGATCAACGTGGACCACCGCCAGGCGGCGTCGTACAAGGCCTCTGTTACCGCCGGAGACTGGGGATGCTCGGTGGCGTATTTTTCGTAAATCTCCGCTTCTTTCACCGGACATTTCGAGCTGCCCTGCCAATCGCCGCAGAGCTTGTTGTCGATCAGGTGGAAAGTCGCCAGGTCGGCCCATTTGGTCCCGGGAAATTTCTTGATCACCTCTTTCATGTACTTCTCGTCCATGCCTTCGCGCAGAAAAGACTCACGCTCGCGGGAAGACGGACGGGAGGACACATCCGCTTTTTCCAGCTGCCAGCGGATATCAGCGGAGCGATACATGGCCTCGCCCGCCAGCGGCGAGGTGGGGAAATAATCGGCGACCCGGTAGTAAAGCCGCATCGCGTCCTGGGCTGCACCGTTGCGTCCATGCCGGCGGCTGGCTTGATCTTCCGAGTCAACTGCCTCGCCAAACAATATCTTGTCGCCGTTCGGGGTAGAGGCCCGCACCACTCCCTTGTCCAGCACCCAGCCCGTGACAGTCCGCTCTTCCGTGAGATTGGCCTCGACGTGCACCCATTCGCGGCTGGTCTCGAGGACAATGATTTCGCGCCCGCGATCCATCTCCGCGAGTTTCGCTGAGCTGGTGTCGGGCGAGAGATAGATTTGAGCGACGCGCACCACGGCGCCACGCTCATAATTGGCGGCGACTGCCGGAATGGCGGAGCCGAGCAGCCAGGCGGCGAGAAGTGCTCCCAACATGCCAGCGCCGGCGCTACGCGGAAATCTTAGCTTCCGGTCATCCCGAGCGAGCTCGCACATTCGCCGGCGAACGTGCGGCGGAATCGAGGGACCCCTATTCCCAGCAATCCATCCTGGCGCTAGGGGTCCTTCGACTCTGCCCAAGCTTCGCATAGCGAAGTTTGGGCTGCGCTCAGGATGACAAAGGGAGGATCGGGGCCTCACGCTTTTTCCCTTCTCAATTCTGCCAGCATCTCGGCCTCGACATTTCCGCCGCTAATCACGGCTACGTTCGTGATCGTTTCTGGAAGCTGATCTCGGTGGAACAGAAATGCAGCTACCGCCACCGCGCCGCTCGGCTCCGCCAAAGTCCTGGGATCATTGGCCAGGCACCGCATCGCCTTTCGGATTTCGTCTTCGCTCACGGTCACAATGTCGTCCACGTAGCGCCGGATATGTTCAAAGTTGAGCGGGCCAATGCTCTGTGTGCGCAGCCCGTCGGCAAGCGTCCGGGTGACCTGCTCGGCGGATGACTCTACAATCTTGCCGGAACGTAAACTGGCCTGCGCGTCGGCCGCGAGTTCCGGCTCGACGCCGATCACCTTCACTGCAGGCTTGGTCAGCTTGACTGCCGTGGCGATCCCGCTGAGCATGCCTCCTCCACCAACTGGTGCGATCACGGCCTCCACTTCGGGTAAGTCTTCCAGAATCTCCAGCCCCATGGTGCCCTGGCCCGCGATGATCATTTCGTCGTTGTAAGGTGGAACAATCGCGTATCCGTGCTGGGCGGCCAATTCTTCCGCCTTGGCTTGCCGCTCGGAACTCGCCGGACCCACCAGTATGATCTCCGCGCCCAGGGCAAGGGTTGCCTCGCGCTTGACTGCGGGCGCATTTCGCGGCATCACGATGATCGCCTTCACGCCCAACGCCCGAGCGGCATAGGCCACCCCCTGGGCGTGATTGCCGCTGGAATAGGTAATCACGCCGTGCTGCAGCTCCGCCTGGGGAAGGGATGCGATCTTGTTGTAGGCACCGCGCAGCTTGAACGAGCCGATGGGCTGCAGATTTTCGGGCTTGAGAAAGAGCTGGCGGCTGTCTTTGACCTTGTCCGACTCGTGGATGTGAGAAGGGATCAGCTTGGTGCGCACCGCCACGCCGCGCAGGCGAGACTGGGCTTCGCGAATGTCGTTAAGAGTGACGATGGGACTATCTCCATTGTCATCCTGAGCGGAGGACAAACTTTGCTCTGCGAAGTTTGTACGGAGTCGAAGGATCCCTATTGCTAAGGGCACCGCCGGGAGTAGGTGTCCTTCGACTGCGCAGTTGCTTCGCAAAGCGAAGCAGCTGCGCCGCTCAGGGTGACAGAACCGCTTAGTTCGGCAACGCTCAGATCTCTAATATCACCGGCATGATCAACGGACGCTTCTGCGTCTGCTTGGAAACGTAGCGCTTCAGATCAGCGCGAATCTTTTCCTTGATCACACCATAGTCGGCTTTTTCCTCGGCGCTGGAAGCCTCCAGGGTCTGCATCACGATCTGCCGGGCGCCATCGTCAAAGCCGTCTTCCCCCGGAGAAAAGCCGCGGGTCACGATTTCGGGAGGAGTCTCTACCTTGCCTGTGAGTTTGTTGATAGCAATGATAGGTAGCACAATGCCGTCTTCGCTGAGATGACGACGGTCTTTGACAATCAGCTCTTCCACCACGTCAGTCCGCGACCCGGAGTCGATACATACTCGACCAACATTGACCCGGCCCGCCTTGCGCGCACCCAGTTCGTCGAACTCGAGTATATCGCCGCTCTCGATCAGAATCACATTTCCGACCGACCCTTTCATTGCCGCCGCCATTTCGGCGTGCAGCTTCAGTTGCCGGTATTCGCCGTGCACGGGAATGAAGTATTTGGGCTTCACCAGATTGATGATCAGCTTCAATTCCTCCTGGCTGGCGTGACCGCTGACGTGCACCGGCGGCGACGAACCGTCGTCGTAGATCACGTGGGCCTCGCGCCGGAACAGGTGGTCGACCATCCGATAGATAGCTTTCTCGTTGCCGGGAATAATCCGGGACGAGAGCATCACAGTGTCGCCTTTTTCGATCTTGGCGTGCTTGTGATTGTCCACCGCAGCGCGGGAGAGCGCCGACATGGGCTCGCCCTGGGTGCCGCTGATCAGCACGCAAACTTTCTCAGGTGGAAAGTTTTTCATCTCGCCGGGATGGATCAAGAGGCCCTCGGGAATCTCGATATAACCGAGGTCTTCCGCGATCTCAGCAGAATTGTTCATCGAGCGCCCGGCGAACGCCACCTTGCGCCCATGCTGCCATGCCATCTCCACCACCAGCTTGATGCGATGAATGGAAGATGAAAAGCACGAGATGAACAGCCGCCGCTTGGTGTGCGCAAACACCTCGTCGAATTTCCGCCGCACCGCGCGCTCACTCGGGGTATAGCCCTTGCGCTCTACATTAGTTGAGTCCTGAAACAGCGCCAGGACTCCGGTCTTGCCGTACTCAGCGAAGGCGTGCAGATCGAACAGGCGATTGTCGGTGGGCGTGGGATCGACCTTGAAATCACCGGTATGAATGATTACGCCGAGCGGGGTGTGGACCGCCAGCGCCACGCAATCCACGAGGCTATGCGTGACCTGGATGGGGTGAACGGTAAATGGCCCAATCTTGAAACCCTCGCCCGGGCGGATCTCGCGCAGATCAGCGTCGTCGAGCAAGCCGTGCTCTTCGAGCTTGTCTTCCACATAGGCCAGGGTGAACTCTGTGCCCCAGACCGGCACATTCAACTCGCTGAGAATCCAGGGCAGCGCGCCGATGTGGTCTTCGTGGCCGTGGGTGAGGACAATACCCTTCACCCGCTGGCGATTTTCGGTGAGGTAGGAAATATCAGGGACAACAATATCGACGCCCAGCAGTTCAGCTTCAGGAAACATCAGGCCGCCGTCGATGACGATGATGTCGTCACCCCAGCGTACGGCCATGCAGTTCATCCCAAACTCGCCCAGGCCTCCGAGGGGTACGATGTGCAATTTTCCAGTTGGCATGCGGTAATTGATCGTAGCACAAGGAATGTAGGCGCGAGCGTCCCGCTCGTGCAGCCTGTGTGGGGCGGCGCCCTCGCCCGCCTGAACGCCGGCGGAGTACAGCGGGCAGAAGATCAGGGGAACATGCTTGCTGTGGTCAGAAAGCGTGAATTGACGGTCGCGACGATTGACAGGTGTGTCGGCGAGACGCCCCCGCCACACACGTCAAGCGTAACCTTTCCATCCAGCCAGCATCTGCGATATGGTTGAAACTCATGGCCGAGGCGGAGCGAAAAACATGGCTGAGGCGGCGGGTCGAGGACGGTTTGCGCCGTGGTTTCCAGCGCGCTTATGAAACCGTCAAGGTGGATCCGTCGAAATTTCTGCTGCAGGTGCGGGCTGCCTATGGCTTGCCGATCAGTAACTTTCAAGGCGTCTATTCTGTAGAGGTTGGCCAGCTCGATGACCTGGCGCACCGGGTGATCCGCAGCGGGATGAAAGTGGCGGCCGCCGAGGGTGCCGGATTTGGGCTGGGTGGCCTTATCACAATTGTTCCCGATCTGGGAATCTTGTCGGGCGTAACCCTGCGCACCATCCAGAAACTCAGCCTGCTCTACGGTTTCGAATTCAACACCGAAGAGGAAACCGCGGAATTATGGATTGCGGCCGCCAGCGCCGCCGGGGTGGACATCAGCCGCGAGCTGGTGGAGAAAGAAGTGATTGCCAAATTCGTGCCCCGCGTCATCCAGCGCATCGCCGCGCAGGCCAGCAGGGAAGTGGTGGAGAAGTGGTCGGGACGGCTCATTCCTCTGGCCAGCTCCGTGATCGGCGCAGGATTGAACTACTACTTCGTGCGCGCCTGGGGTGAACGCGCCCGCTCACACTTCCGCAAACGCCACATGGAAATGAGGGAGCAGATGGCCACGGGAAAGCTGATCGTCGTATCCGAATCCCCAAAAGCATTGCCGTCCTGAGCCGGCCAAACGGAAGTCTTTCGTTTGCGTTCTTTGCGGCATTCTTTGGGGCATTCTTTGCGTCCTTTGCGGTCAAAAGGTTTAGTGGCGAAGAGCTTGACCGCAAAGAGCGCAAAGGCAAACGCAAAGTTTGCAAAGAAACCCATGAAAACATTCAGCTGCGCCGCCATTCTCTTCGATCTCGATGGAGTTCTGGTGAACTCCACCGGCTCGGTCACCCGCCAATGGCGAAGATGGGCGGAGGAGCAGAATCTGGATCCGGACAGGGTGGTAGAGATCGCGCACGGCGTTCGCACCATTGAGATCGTACGCCGGCTGGCGCCGCATCTCGACGCCCAAGCGGAGACGCTAAGACTGGAGAAGCGTGAGGCGGACGACCAGGAAGGCGTTTCGGTCATGCCGGGTGCCGCGGACCTGCTCAAGGCGATTCCCGAAGGCCGCTGGTGCGTGGTGACCTCCGGCACTCGCTATCTGGCTACTGCACGGCTGAAGCTGGGGAAGCTGCCTGTTCCAAAGGTACTGGTGTCGGCAGACGACGTGTCGAAGGGCAAGCCCGACCCCGAGCCCTATCTCATGGGAGCAAGACTCCTGGGCATGCCTCCCGCAGAATGCCTGGTGGTTGAGGACGCTCCCGCGGGCATCCGCGCCGCCCATGCCGGAGAGATGAAGGCCATCGGAATTACCAGCACCTATCCGGAGACAGCGTTGCAGGAAGCCGATGCGGTGATTCGAAAGTTGACGCAGATCGAAGTCAGCGTGGACGGCGGAGGCAGCCTGTCCATCCGTGTCGAATGACCGGCTGCGGGCTCATCTCAGCCACTCTTCCAATTCAATGCCGCGATCGGTCTTGTCATCGCGATATTTCACGATCACCGGGGTATAGAGCGAGAGATTCCATTCCGCAGCCTGTCCCTTTTTCACCGCCCTGGATCCGGGCACGACCACGGCGTTTTCCGGGACTTCCAGTGGCTTCTCTTCGGATGCTTTGTAAACTTCGCCGCGCACGATGTCATAGAGCGGGGTGGACCGGGTCAAAATGGTTCCCGCGCCCAGAACGGCTCGGGCCCGCACCAGAGTGCCTTCATAGACCCCGCAGTTGCCGCCCACCAGCACGTCATCTTCGATGATGACCGGCGCAGCGTTGATGGGTTCGAGCACCCCGCCGATCTGTGCCGCCGCGCTCAGGTGCACCCGCTTGCCCACCTGGGCGCAGGAACCGACCAGCGCGTGCGAATCCACCATGGTGCCTTCGTCCACATAGGCACCCACGTTGATAAACATGGGCGGCATGCAGATCACCGAAGGCGCGACATAGGCCCCTTCTCGCACCGACGATCCGCCCGGCACCACGCGCACTTTGTCGCCGACGGCAAACTGTCGAGAGGGGAAGGTGTCCTTATCCACGAAGGAGAGAGTCGCGTCGCCCATCTTTGTGAGCTCTCCCAGACGAAAGCCCAGCAGGATGCCCTGCTTTACCCAGGCATTCACTCTCCATTCACCGTTGAGTTTTTCCGCGGCGCGAATTTTGCCCTGGGTCAGTTGCTCGCGGAATTCGAGAAACGTTTTGCGGGCGTCGGGATTGCCTTCCACCTCGCCCAGGGTGGCCAGGCGTTCGATGGCAGATTGCAGGGAGGGCATGAGTAGGGAAGTATAGAAGAAAGAATTTCAGATTGCAGATTTTAGATGACAGATTGAAAGCTCTTGGTCTCGGCGGACGAGGCCGCGCTGGTCTTCAATCCGCAATCTAAAATCTGCAATCTGCAATCAGATACACTTGCACTCGCTCCGAATCAGCACGCCTGCCATGTGCTGCGAGGCCTCGCGCGCCTCAGATAGAGTCGGGTAGGGACCATGCCAGCGGGCATGATTGGCATCATGGCCTGCAGGGCGTCCTTTGCCGTGATTACACTGCCCGCAGCTGGAGCGGTGCAGCACGATCTTGTGCGGCCCGGCCAGCCAGTTTTCATAGACAAAGAAATCAACGGCTTCTACCGCCGCCGCGGCAGGCTTGCTGGTCAACCCCGCTTCGGCAGCGACCTTTTGCAGCCTGGAGCGGGTATCGCGCCGCATGGGCACCATGGGCAGCCGGTACACTTCTTCGATCTTGCCCATCATGGCCAGCACGGCTTTCACCGGCATCGGATTGGACTCGATAAAGTTCGCCAGCATCAGCGGCAGATACTTACGGTGAATGCGGCGGGCAGTCTCCCAGTCGCTGCTCAGAGCGGCGCGAGTCATTTCCGCCATCTCGCGCGGAATCTCGTTGGAGGCCACTGAAATAATTCCCACGCCTCCCAGCGCAATGAGGGGCAGGGTGACGGCATCATCGCCGGACAGCACGGCAAAGTGCTCGGGAACCGCATTGCACACTTCCGCCATCTGGCTGATATTGCCGCTGGCCTCTTTGACGCCGGCGATGTTCGGGACCTCGGCCAGTCGCGCCAGCGTACCGGGTTCGATGTTGGCGCCGGTGCGTCCGGGAACGTTGTACAGAATGATCGGCTTGTCCACCGCTTCCGCGATGGTGCGAAAGTGCCGGTACTGTCCTTCCTGCGTCGGCTTGTTGTAGTAGGGCGACGCAGTGAGAATGCCGTTGACTCCCGGCCGGGCAGCCAACTCCCTGGCCTTGCTGACCGCGTCCTGAGTCGAATTCGAGGTGGCGCCGGCCACAATCGGTACTCGTCCGGCCACTACTTCCACGGTGATATCGACGACCTGCAACCATTCATCATGTGAAAGAGTAGGTGTCTCGCCGGTGGTGCCGCAGGGAACCAGAAAATCGATGCCCGACTCCACCTGCCACCCGACCAGGTTGCGCAGGGCCGTCTCGTCGATGGAGCCGTCCTGCTTAAAGGGAGTAACCAATGCCGTACCACAGCCACGGAATTGCATGAGATAAAGATAACGCTAATTGGGGTGTGGGCGAAACAGCAGATGAGCAAGCACGAACCAGGCAGGGGCGGGTGCCCTCACCCGCACCTGCCGAGCAAAGCTCGGCTTGGTTACGTCTCTCTCCAGATGTCCTTAAAATCAAAGAATCCTTTTTTACCATGCAGCCATTCCGCAGCCCGCACCGCGCCCTCGGCAAATCCGCGGCGAGACTTGGAGTCGTGGCACAAATAAATAGTGTCGTTGGGTGAATCCAGTACGATCTCGTGCATGCCAACCACATCGCCCTCGCGGAACGAGATGACTTCTAACTCCTTCCCCGAGACATCGCGAATGATCTTCTGCAGCGTGACCGCGGTCCCCGAGGGAGCGTCCTTCTTCTGCGCATGATGGCGCTCGAAGATTTGTCCGGAATATTGATGTTGCAGGATTCCCGCCGCGGTACGTGCAGCTTCGAAAAGGAGGTTGATGCCGATGGAAAAATTGGCGCCGTACAGGAAACCAGTGCCGCTTTTGTCGACTATCTGGCGGATTCTGTCCAGATCGCCATACCAGCCCGTCGTCCCCACCACCATGTTCTTCCCGGCGCTGACGCAGGCCTCGATATTTTCCGGGACCGCCTTCGGAATTGTGAAATCGATCACGACATCGATATCGCGCAGTTTCTCCGCGGTGAGCGCGGCCGCGGCCGGATTGTCCGCGGCACAGAGCAGTGCGATGTCATGGCCCCGTTCGCGCGACACTTCCGCGACCATGGAGCCGGTCTTGCCGCGTCCTAAGATGAGCAGCTTCACGGACAGTTCCTCGAGGTTCTGTGCTCCCGCCCGGAACAGCGAACCCTAGCGGCTAAAGCCGCTCCCTTCCGGCTATTTATGGCACGACTGAAGTCGTGCCCTTCCACCCAATCTGCTCTGATCGCAAATCACACGAGCGATTGTGGTCGCATCCATGCAACCCGCTCTCCATCGCATTCATCTTCATCACGCGAAGACTTCCGGGTCCAGGTCCGAGAAAAATGTCTTGTGCAGGCGCTGCACGACGTCGGAGACCACGTCTTCTTCTACCACAAACGTCAGATTGATCTCGGAAGCGCCCTGCGAAATCATGCGAATCTTAACGTCTGCCAGCTCCCCGAAAACCCGCGCCGCGATGCCAGGAGTGTCGCGCAAATTCTCGCCCACCAGACAAACGATGGCCTTACGTCCTTCATATTTTACGTCCGCCAGTTTGGCCAGGTCCGCGGCCAGTGGCGGAATGGATTCGTTCGAGTCCACGGTGAGCGACACGCTCACTTCCGAAGTAGAGACCACATCCACGGCCACGCGGTGCCGGTCAAAGGCGGCGAAAATTGAACTGAGAAAGCCATGCGCCAGCTGCATGCGGGGAGCGGCCACATCCACAATCGTTATGCGCTTTTTCACTGCAATGGCCTTGAAGGAATTCCGGCAACGGGGCGCGCGGGCCGTGATGCGTGTGCCTTCGCACTCGGGATTGCCGGAGTTGAGGATGTACACCGGAATGTTTTTCTGCACCGCCGGCAGCACGGTTGCGGGATGCAGGACCTTGGCGCCGAAGTAGGCCAGTTCGGCAGCTTCGTCGAAGCTGATGACCTTGATGCGGCGCGCGTCGGCGCTCATGCGCGGGTCGGTGGTCATCATGCCGTCCACATCGGTCCATATCTCTATGCGCTCGGCACCCAGGCCGGCGCCGGCGATGGCTGCCGAGTAGTCTGAGCCGCCGCGGCCAATAGTCGTTGTGATGCCGGCCTTGGATGCGCCGATGAAACCTCCCATCACCGGGACTTTGCCACCAGCCACCAGGGGCGCGACTTTGCCCTGCAATTTCTGGTTGGTTTCTTCGAACAGTGGAGCGGCGCGCATGTGAGCGCTGTCGGTCACCAGCCAGTCGCGTGAATCTACCAGCGCGGAATTCATTCCCAGCGCCGAGAACGCCGCCGCCACAATCTTGCTGGATAGTATTTCTCCGAAGGCGGAGACGTAGTCGGTCGTGCGCGGAGTCAGTTCGCCCACCGCGGCGATGCCCCGCAGCAACTCCTCCAGAGTTTCAAAATCAGCGCCCAGGTCGGAATGAAACTGGGTGAAGAGTGCCGTGCCCAACAGTTCTCCGGCAGTGTTGTAGTGGCGCTCCTGGAGGGCGCGGCAGAGTTTAAGGGCAGTTTTGCGATCGCCGGCTCCTGCGGCGCGGGCCATCGCCAGAAGCTGGTCGGTCACCTTGGCCATGGCGCTGACCACCACCACCGGCTTTTCTTCCAGACGGCCGTTGACGATCGCGCCCGCCCGCTCAATCGCCTTGGCGTCCTGCACCGAGGTCCCGCCGAACTTCATGACGATGCAGCTATTGACCATTGGTTTTCAGTCTGCGGCGCTTTCCAATCAGGCTTCCCCAAACGGGCAGTGCCAAGGAGCCCGCAATAGCGATGCTGCAAACGATTGGGTAGCTGAGACCCACCTTCTTGCAATATCGCGTCCCGAGCCGAAGCATCCATGAATTCTTCGGCAAGAATGACCAAAGATGCGATACCTGGAAGCAAGAATACCGTGAGAAAGAGTGCACTCTTTCGGCAAGCAAAAAATCCAGCGAAACCCAAGAGGACAAGGATAGTCGCGAGTTTGGTCGCGGAGATCTCTTTGTCCATGACCTCAAACAACAGGACAGGCGCCCAAATCACCATCGGAGAGCCGGGTGAGAAGCTCACTCAAGATAGCCCTGCACCTTCAGCAACTCCGCATTCAGCAGCGCCGCCCCTGCTGCTCCACGAATGGTATTGTGCGACAGGACAGTGAACTTCCAGTCCAGGACGCCACAAGGACGCAGCCGGCCCACCGTCGTCGTCATTCCGTTTCCGGACTCGACATCCAAACGCGGCTGGGGACGATCGCTGGGCGTGACATAGTGCACTGGCTGCTCTGGAGCGCTGGGCAGCTTCATCTCCTGCGGCAGGCTGCGAAACTCATCCCAGATTTTTATGATCTCCTCGGGCTTCGCTTTCTTCTTGAGCTTCACCGAGACCGACTCTGTATGCCCATCCTCCACCGCCACGCGGTTGCACTGGGCGCTCATGCCGAAGGATCCCATCACGATGCCCGCCCCGTTAAGCTTGCCCAGCAGCTTGCGGGTCTCTTCCTCCATCTTTTCTTCTTCTTTGGAGATGTAGGGAATCACGTTGCCCAGAATGTCGAGCGAAGCCACTCCAGGATAGCCCGCGCCGCTCACCGCTTGCATGGTGACCGCCATCACCGTTTCCAGGCCGAAGGCCTGCTGCAGAGGCGCCAGCGCAATGACCAGTCCAATCGCCGAACAATTTGGATTGGTGACCACGAACCCGCCCGACTTCTTGCGCCACGCCTGGCATTCCAGCAGCTTGACGTGCTCATGATTCACTTCCGGAATCACCAGAGGCACATCCTTTTGCATGCGCAGAGCACTGGAGTTGGTGATCACGGCACACCCGGCATCGGCGAATCGAGGTTCCATCTCGGCCGCGATGGAGGCATCGAGCGCAGCAAAAATAACTTTAGGTGCACCCTCAGGAGTGGCGGGAGCGACTCGCATTCCCGCCACGCGTGTGGGAATCGCGGTCTTCAACTTCCAGCGCGCGGCCTCCGCGTAAGGACGGCCCTCCGAGCGGTCCGAGGCCGCCAGCCACGCCACTTCGAACCAGGGATGGTGCTCCAGCAACTGAACAAAGCGCTGCCCGACGATGCCGGTGGCACCCAGGATTCCGACAGGAATTTTTGCAGTCATAAGGGTTTCTTGGGATTTTACAACACGGGCGGTTGTGCCTAGGTTCTGGGAGTGATCTCGGAGCCAAATGAGTATTCGTTCAGGGGCCCGAAGCGCTTTTTCTCGGCATAGAGGCGCCAGCGCCGCCACACGATGCGCAAACTGGCCATGATGGGGATGGAAAGATAAATGCCCAGAACACCCGCGATCTCGCCTCCGGCCAGCACTCCGAAGATAGCTGCCAGCGGGTGCAGTTCCATGCTTTGCCCCATGATGCGAGGTGAGATCACGTAGTCCTGCATCAGGCGCCAGGCGGCAAGAAAGATCAGGAGGATAAGCCAGTGCGGATAGCTCATCAGCAATGCCACACCGAAGATAACGGTGGCGGCAACCAGCGGTCCTACCACCGGGATGAATTCCAGGAGTCCGCCGGCGGTACCGAGCACCAACGCATAGGGAACGCTGGCCACTTCCAGGAATGCTATGTAGGCGACAAAGGAGAATGCCGCCAGGGTCAACTGGGCGCGGATGAACTGCGCCAGCATCTGGTTGAGATCACCCAGCACCCCCTCCATGAACTCGCGCTGGGGCCGGGAATGTATGAACGAGAGCAGCACTTCGCCGAAGGCGCGCCCGTCTTTTAGAAAGAATGCCGCCAGAATGGGCACGACGATCAGCAACCAGGCTTCCTTGGCCACGTCAGCTACCCGCAAGCCGATACGCTGAGCGAGGCCGAGAAGATCATTGCGGTGGTTGGCCAGAAGCGTGGACAGTTGCACCCGGGTATGCACGCTCCAACCCTGCTCCTTGCCGATCTGTTCGGCAATCTGGCCGGAACTGACGGTTTCCAGAAGCTTGGGCAGAGACTCGCTCAAGCGCTGTCCCTGCCGCGCGATCTTGGGCCCAACGAAAAAGAAGAAAGTGATGAGCAGAACCACCAGCAGGAGATAGATCACGCCAATGGCCCGTCCCCGGCCGCGCACCAGTTTCTCCACCCGGGAAACCGCGGGATCCACTAGGTAGGCAAAGAAAACTGCAAACAGGAATGCAATCAGAGTGTGGCGGGCAATGTAGAGAAAGCCGAACCCCAGTGCAAACAGCAGCACCGTGAACAGGACCCGCGACGTACGTGCGTCGATCAGGGACATGGAAAGGGTTGCTATTTAGTCGCGCACTACTTCCGTATTGTCACTGGGTACCAGAATGCGTATCAGCTTGAACTGATCGTCGAGCCACAGCGACCAGTCCCCGGCATCGCTCTTGAGCACAAAGTGATTGAGATCCCGCTCCACTCCATGCACCGGGGCCTTCTCTTTCCCGGTGAAGGCCATGCTCACCAACAGCGAAGAACGCTGGTGCGGATTGATGGCGCCGAATTTTACCTGCTGGTTCTGCGGGCAGGTGACCTGCCCTTTTTCCTGGCGACATCCGGTGGCCAGATATTTCCACACTAGAATTTCCCGGTGGATGAAGAAATAGTCGTCGAGAACGCTGGTGGAAAGCGGAAGCAGGAAAGGATGCTCCTCTTCCTTGTCTTGTGGGTTGTTGACAGAGCGTTCGATCAGGAGGTTGTCGTTGGGCGTGATCACGGCCCGCGCTTTTCCAGGGCTGATCTCTTTCCACTCGTACTTCCGCAAGTCGCCGTTGGCTGCCAGCTGCAATTCTGAAGACTGCACGGCATTGTCAGCGGTCGCTTCAGTCTTGAACTCGGAAGTCGCAACGCTCCCGGAGGCATTCTGCTGAATGGAAAACTTTTCGGTAGCGACTCTTCGTCCGTTCATGAAGACGCCGAATGAGCCCGCGTCCACACTCTGGTATGCAGGTTCCTTGTCCTTGCGCGGCGCTGCCACGGCCGCCGCGGCCAGCACCAGCCAACAGATCCCCACCCTCCGAGCCGTTCTCACCTTCACGTTCGCACTCCTTCGAAAATGCGGATCAAGAACACCGCGACGACGAGAGCTATCGGAGCCCCAGGCTGCCCATCACTTCCGCCGCTACCCGGTCAACATCTTTGCCCGCAGTGTCGATGCATAATCCGGCCTTTAGATAGCGGGGCCGGCGGGCCTCATACAAGCGCCGAAATTCTTCCAGGTCCCCGCGCAACGGACGATCCACCTGCTGCTGGCGGCAGCGGCGGAACAACTCTTCCACCGGAGCGTCCAAAAAAACGGTTGAAAGGCCAGCCTCTTCAAGCAGTTTGGCATTGTTCGTCTGCGCGAAAGCGCCACCCCCTACGGCTACTACTCTTGGGGAAGCACCCAACTCTGCAATCAGCGAAGCCAGGGCCGCGTGCTCCAACTGGCGGAACGCGGCCTCGCCGGACTGCCGAAAAATTTCCTGTATGGACCGCTGTTCGCGATCCTGAATGCGGTCGTCCAGATCTTCAAAAGGCCAGCCCAATCTTCTGCCCAGGGCGGCCCCGACACTGCTCTTGCCTGCGCCCATGAAACCCACCAGAACGACGGCCCGCACCCCGGAGACAGACGCAGGCTTGCTGCTGTCGGACGGCCCACGTGGTCTAGTGCTCATGTAGGGCAAAATCGCGAGGCTCATCCAACCGCCCCGCCGGCCTCTCACTGTCGCTTGGGTTTTAGCGCTTCTTGAGGTGGATTTTACCACTGAAGGAAAACAACCGGACCGAAGATGCGGCCTTGTTCATCGTACCTGCGAAGGCACTCCCTGCCTTGACCACGAAGGGCGTGTGCTTCGGCTGCAGGAGAAAGTCGTTCTCCACTTTGCCCCGCACCGAGCGCGCGGTCACGTCAAAGGAGGCATCGGTGGGAGCGCAAGCCTCGATATCTCCGCTGTGGCTGGTCAGCATGTATTCGCCGCTGCTGCCAAATTCGCCTTCGTACTGGATCTTTCCACTGGTCGAGTTTACCTGCACCAGCGGGCCATTCACGGAATTCAGCGTTACATCGCCACCCACGGAAGTGACTTCCACGTGACCGTTGCGGATATTGTTCAGCGCCACCGATCCGTTCAGAGTGCGGACGTGCACGTGGGCATTGCTGATGTCGCGCACTTCCACATTGGCCTGGCTGCCTTCCAGAGTCACGTCGCCGTGCAACCCCTCGGCATGCAGAAGGCCGGTGGAGGAGCGCAGAGTAACGCTGGCATCGGCCGGAACCGATACTTCGTAGTCCACGCGGCCGGCGTCGGCATCGGTCTGAGAAAGAAGGTGGGTGAGGATGTCGACCCGGCTCCCGCTCTGGGTGTGATCCACCTCGACCTGGTCAGAATGAAGTACGGCGGTGACGATAACCTGGTTACCCGCGCCGGGCTTCACCGAAATAGGTCCGTCCTGGTTGGTCACGGAGATGACCGACCTGGGGCCTACAGTAAAGCGGAATTCCTTCCGGACCTCGGCGGAAGCGCAAATTGCCGTCGCCAGTATCACGACCGAAACCAGTTGTGTGCTCCGCGCTCTCGCCATAGTTCTTTCTCTCATAGGCGCTCCACCAAGCCTGCTGCGTCTATGAGCTTATCCATTGCCGATCACTTCCTGTCTTGGGCCGGTCCAAAGCTAGGGTAGGGAACGGTCCAATGCCATCTCGTAAACCGCCGCACGTTGCTCGTAAGCGTCCATCACGATCTGCTGCGCTTCCTCGTCGTTGGGGTCAGCCTGGGCAGATTCCTCAGCATCGCGAATGTATGCATTCACATTCTGCAGATTGGAAGCATACTGCGCCCGCATGGCCGGAGAGCGGGAAGCCACCGCCGCCAGTAATTGTTGGTCATCAGTATTGGGCGGGCTCTTAACGGCCTGTACGCTGGAAAGCGAGGCAGGAACTGCGGCCGTCAACTGCGGCGCTGATTGCGGGGCGTTTGATCCACGTTGATAAACGCCGATCGCAAATGCCACCAGGGCAAGCGCCGCTACCGGTGCCAGCCATGCCCCCAGGTTCCACGTTCGCGAGATGGGCGGCACCAGCGTAGGTCCACGCTGGGGTTCATGGATAACACCTTCGCGCCGCAACTCGATCTCAATCGAGTTCCACACCCGCGGACTGGGCTCAGCCAGTTCCCGCAGTTGCCGCGCCTCGCGAGCCACCAGGTCGAGGTCCGCCAGCAGACCTGAACACATCGGACAGGATTTCAAATGCGCTTCCTGCTCGGCTGTCCTGCTGCCCCCAAACACCTCCGGCAAAATCTCCTGAAATTGTGCGCAGTTCATACTTCATCTCCCCCAAAATTACCGCCCTCTACCGCTCTTCAATCGCTCACCACGGCTTGGTGGCCTTTTCGGCTCTGCTCGTCCTGAGCGATTCGCGCAATTTCATGCGCGCCTTGTGCAGCTGAGATTTGCTGTTGCCGATGGAGCATCCCACCATGGCCGCAATCTCGTTATGTTCGTACCCTTCTACGTCGTGCAAGACAAAAATCCTGCGATATCCCGGCGGCAGCGCGTCCACGGCCCGCTGCAGCCGCAGCCGATCAATCGAGCCCGAAAGGACCGGATCTTGCGCGCCCAGTTCCTTCTTCGGGGCCTCCGCCTCGCTTTCCAGCGGTTCATCCAACGGGACGACGGGGAGGCTCTTCTTACGCAACTGCATCAGGACAACGTTTACCGCCATCCGGTGCAGCCACGTAGAAAACGCCGATTCGCCTCGAAAGGTGGCAATTTTGCGAAACAACTGCAGAAAAGCTTCCTGAGTCAGATCCTCAGCTTCCGCCGTGTTTGCGGTCATGCGGAGGCACAGTGAGTAAACGCGCCGCTTGTGGAGGTTGTACAGATGCTGAAAAGCGTCTGCGTCTCCCTGTTTAGCGCGCTCAATCGCGGCTGCTTCTGAAAGCTTGTCGCCCTGTAGTTTTTTCGCGTCCGTCAAGTCGCCTTTGCGGCCGCACTAATTCAGATGCGGCGTAACTGTCCTTTCGTTGTACTGCTTGCAGGGTTCAGGATGGCCTAAGCTCAGGTTCGAACCAGGGTCGTCGCGTCCTGCCTTTCAGCCGGTTCAGGATGACCTTTGTAACCAAATAGCAGCCTATCGGGAGAGCCAAACCCCGTCAACTATGGTTCTTAGTAGCTATGATTCTTGGTAGCCCTTTTGGTTTCAATGAGAATTGGGTCAGGGGCGGCCCTGATTACGTCAGCCCTCGCTCTTGGGTGATGTGGCGGCTCCAAAGGCACTACGTCAGAATCACTGTCGGCCCTGCGTTGGAAGGCGGGCGAACAGGGAAAGTAGATGAAGATCAGAATTCTCATGACCGCAGTCCTGCTAGTATCCCTGGCCCAGGCCAAGCAGCCAAAGGTGCATCAGACGGGTACTCTACTCCAAATGGATTCAGTAGAGTGCGGCGTAGATGAAAACAGTGGTAAGAGCTTTGTCGGTGAAATGGTCGGCACCGACTCCGCCCATAAGAAGACCCACACATTGCTCTGCCAGGAGTACCTGTTGCAGAGCGACACCGTGATATACCGCATCCGTCCACGGGACGAAAAGCATCCGGTGCTGTTTCCCGTAGGACAAGATGCCCAGTTTCGCATCCACAAGACAAGATGCTGCTGCAAGTGGAAGATCTTGATGACAAGGAAAGAGAATACAGCGTAGCTTCGATGACGCCGCGTCAAGAGCGGAAATCCGCGGAAAACCGCACCTCCCCGAAATAAGCGGCGTAGTCTATCGATGTTCCGTCCGTTGTTCTGGCGCGGGTCCATCAGGATCCGCGTCATGTTTTTTCGGATCTAAGGAGCCGCGCGATTCACGGCATACGGAGAATTCCCTAGATCAGACCTTCGTGCCCAACCTAAGCGCGTCCTGCCGGCATCATAGGCCTAGCTTACCCGCCTGCACCGCTCCTGCAGCAGTTCTTTCCCTGGCTATTGCTCTCAGGGAAGAGGTGTGTGAGCGACAGAAGACAGAATCAGGAGGAAATACAACGGATGAGACGCTTTATTTTTCTGCTTGTGCTGAGTTGCGGCCTGGCCCTGCCGTCGGTGGTTATGGCGCAGGACTCCGACCATGGCGAAGTGGGAGTCTTCGCGGACTATTTGAACCTTAGTACAACCGATCCTCATATCAATTTCGTCGGCGTCGGGGGGCGTGCCGCATTCAACGTACATCCCAATGTGCAGCTGGAAGCCGAGATGTCCTATGACTTCGAGCGCAACTTCACCAGCGTCTTCTCAGACGGGGTCACGACCCAGTTTGTGACTACGCGCCTGCGTCCGCTGACCGCCCTGTTCGGGCCCAAATTCCAGACTAGTTCAGGACCCTTCCGGGCTTATGTAACCGGCAAACTTGGCTTCGTCAACTTCACGGTCACCGACCAAAACGCTCCCTCGGGATTTGTAGGCGCCCTGGGTGCGGTTCAAACCGGGGACACGCGCTTCGCCATGTATCCCGGCGGCGGGGTTGAGGGTTTCTGGGGACCTTTCGGATTACGGCTGGAGGCAGGCGACGCGATTTACTTTGATAACGGGACTCATAATAACCTGAAAGTAACTTTCGGCCCGGCTATCCGCTTTTAGGATCGGGTCAAAACGACGCCAACGGCAGCCTTCCCAGGCTGCCGTTTTATTCTCCCCAAAACTCTCACAAAGGATAGATACCAAACCGCATACGTGGTAGAGTGGTGCCCTTTGCTGCCCGGAGAGGGCCGCCCCATCTGATTCCGAGAGGAGTCGTCCATGTCGCCGATCTATGATCTCGTAAAAGACCGCCGGGTCTATTCGATCGAAGCCGACCGCAGCGTTCTGGAAGGCGCGCGGTTCATGATGGAGCACCGCATCGGAGCGCTGCCTGTCCTGCGCAACGGCGAACTGGTAGGCATCTTTTCCGAGCGGGACATTATGAACCGGGTAGTGGCCGCCGGACGTCTGCCCGGAACCACGCGAATCTCCGAGGTCATGACCGCCAATCCCAAGGCGGTCAGTGTCGAAGAAACCATAGAAAATTGTTTGTACCTTATGCGGGAATTTGGTTTTCGCCATCTGCCCATTGTGGATGGCAAAGAACTGAAAGGGCTGGTCTCTTCCCGCGACATTCTGCTGCGTTACATTGCGCAGAAAGAAGCCGAGCAGGGGCGCATGGCGGTATGACACAGATAGGTGCGGGTCGGACACTCCTGTCCGACGTCTTTGATGTTGACTTTAATAGCCTTTGCCAAACAGCGAACAAACCCAACTTCAAAAGCGTTGGACAAAGCCTGCCCTGAGCGAAGTCGAAGGGAGTGTCCGACCCACAGGTTTTTCAGGCCGAGTCAAAACCCTGATTTGCACACCTCATGACTGACTCAATATGACTGACTCAATCGCAGCCTTGAATATCAAGCGATTCAACCGTGCCCTTGTCATTGCTGTTTTAGTCCTGGGGTGGGGCGCCGCAAGCGTCAGGACTTACGCCGCCGAAGCCAGCAAAGCGGCGCCGGAGGCGGGTCTCGCCCCAATCCTCACCTACATATCCTCGGGTTGGGACACGCTGACCCGCTCCATGACCGACTGCCAAACCGTGGTCGATCCCAAGCTCACCGAGGGCTCTGTCCTATACCTGCCCGCTGACTTTCCCGCTCCCGCTGCAGTGCAGGACTTGCAGAAGCGCTGCAAGGTGCAGGTGCGGCCCCTGCCCGCCGTCATCACCGCTCCCGGACAGATGGATCCCAGCAAGATCGCGCCCGGCCTGTTGTACCTCGAGAACAAGTACGTAGTTCCGGGCGGCCGCTTCAACGAGATGTACGGGTGGGACAGCTACTTCATCATCCTTGGATTAGTGCGCGCCGGGCGTCTTGACCTGGCCCGGGGCATGGTGGACAACTTCTTTTTCGAGATCGAGCATTACGGCACCATCCTGAATGCGAATCGAGCCTACTACCTCACCCGCTCGCAGCCGCCGTTTCTCACCTCGATGATTATGGAGGTGTACGACGCCGACAAGGCTGCCGGTCACGAAAATCTGGGGTGGCTCGAAAAGGCGTATGCCTATGCCAGCAAGGACTATGAGACCTGGAACCGGGATCCGCACCTGGCGGGGTCCACCGGCCTTTCGCGCTACTACGACTTCGGAAACGGTCCCGCTCCCGAGAGCTTGAAGGACGAGGCGGGAAGCTATCGCAAAGTTGCGGGTTACTTCCTGCTGCACCCGCAGGTTGGGCGCAACTATCTGGCTGAGAGTACCGGCGACGATGACATGGGGATAGGCTTTCGCTTCTCGATGCAGGTCTGTGATGCGGCAACCACCATGGCAAAGCCGGAGTGTGAACCCGCGCGGAAGATTTCGCTCACTCCCGATTATTACAAGGGCGACCGCTCCATGCGGGAATCGGGGTTCGACATATCGTTTCGCTTTGGCCCGTATGGCGCCGCGACCCATCACTACGCTCCCATCTGCCTGAACAGCCTGCTCTACAAAACTGAAAAGGACCTGCAGGCCATGGCAGAGATTCTCGGGCGCAAGGACGAAGCGCAGAAATGGCTGCAGCGGGCGGAGCTGAGAAAAGACCGAATCCAGAAATATCTGTGGGATCCCGGCCGCCGGTTGTTCTTCGATTACGATTTCGAAACCGGGGTGCGCTCCTCCTACGAATACATAACCACTTTCTATCCCTTGTGGGCCGGACTGGCCACGCCGGAGCAGGCGCAGGAACTGGTCCGCAATCTGGGCATTTTCGAGCAGCCCGGCGGACTGGCCATGAGCAGCAACTTCGCTGACGTACAGTGGGACTATCCCTATGGTTGGGCGCCCACCCAGATTGTCGCCATCGAAGGTTTGCGGCGTTATGGCTTCAATCACGATGCCGATCGGATTTCCTACAATTTCCTGGCGACCGTCGCGGAGAACTTTCGCCATGACGGGACCATCCGCGAGAAGTACAACGTGGTCAACCGCTCTTCGGAGTCAGGCGTGCACGCCGGATATCAGCAGAATGTGATCGGCTTCGGCTGGACCAATGCCGCCTTCCTGGTATTCCTCCACGAGTTGCCAAAAGACATGACCGAGCGCCTGGCCAAAGAGCAGCAATGAATGTGTGGGTCGGACACTCTTGTCCGACGCTTCTGACTTTGAGTCTAGTAACAACTTACGAACACAACCAAAATCAACTGCAAAGGCGTCGGACATGAGTGTCCGACCCACACGCGCCTACGGCTTGCTCGCTCCACTCTCCTGCAACTGCTCGGCGATCTTTAACTCCCGCACCGCATCTTCGTTCCGGCCCATATCGCGATAGGCCTGGCCCAGCAAATGATGCGTAACGGAATTATTGGGATCCATGCCCAAAGCGTGTTGCAGGGCCCGCACTGAGAGCTCGGTTTCACCCTTTTTCTGTAATACTTTACCCATAAGAATGTAAGGGCCAGTTGAAGTTGCATCCAGCCAGATAGAGCGCTGCAGCAGCCGCTCCGCTTCGTCGAACTTCTGGACGCGGGAATAGGCGTCGGCTAGTTTGTAGTAGGTAGGCGCGTGTCCGGGGTTGAGGGCGAGTTCCTGTTGGAAATCGCTGATGGCCTCCGGAATCCGCGACTTGTACAGGTGAAGCTCTCCCAGGAAGAAGTGGGCCAGGGGCAGCCTGGGATCGAGCGCGATGGCTTTCTGGGCATACTCCTCGGCGATCGGATCAAATTCCTGGCGCAGCAGCATGCGCGCCGTGAACAGGTAGCTGGCCGCAGAATCGGGCGGGACTGCGAACATTCTGGCGAAGGCGGTTCGTGCCTGCGGGTAGTCTTTCGCCTGGATGTAGCACAACCCCAAAATGTAGGTGGCATCCACATTGGCTCGCGGATACCAGGCCTGGACCTTTTCCAGCAGCGGGATGGCTTCACCGGGCCGTCCCGAAAGGTAATAGGAAAGCCCGAGCAACTGGATCGCTTCCTTATTCTGCGGATCTTCGGCCAGGGCCTGTTTGAACGAATCAATCGCCTTGATGTAATCACCCTTCTTGTAATAGGCCGTGCCGAGTTCGTGGGACAAGCCTTTTAGCCCGGGACTCTTTGCCGCAGTAGCCTGTAGCTGCGAGATCGCCTCATCGTATTTTCCCTGCTGTAAAAGGGTTTGCGCCGCGGCAAAGTCGGGATTCGGCTGACTCGCCTGCACAGGTGCCGGCTGTGGTGTGACCGGAGGCTCGGACTGCGCGCCGACCGAGGCCGAAGCCAGCAACACAACCCCTATCCAATTCAACGGTTTCAAAACGCTATCCGCCGAGAGTTTGATCCTGAAAAATGTCAAGCGGGTGCCACCCTTCATCGAGCAACCTGGAGATGTTCCAGCTCTTTCAGATTCTCCTGCGCTAGGACGTGGCCCGGATTCAGCTGCAAAGCCCGCCGGTAGTGTGACTTCGCCTCGGATAAACGACCCATCTGCGCCAGTGCGCTGCCCAGGTTCGCTTCTGCATCCGCGTCATCCGGCTTCAGGCGAGTTGCGGTCCGAAACTGCACTGCGGCAGCGCCGAAGTCGCCCTTCGAGGCCAGGGCATTTCCCAGATTGTAATGGGAATCGAAATAATTGGGACGGTTCTTGACCGCGGCGCCCAAGTGGATGATTGCTTCGTCAAGCCGTCCCCTCGCCAGCAAAACCCCGCCCAGAGCGTTGTTCACGACTGCATCCTGGGGCCGCACCCGCAACGCGGACTCATACTCCTTCACTGCCTGTTCCCATTCGCCCCGGGCTTGAAGCATCGCCGCCAGATTGTAATGTGACTCAAAGTCGTCCGGATTCTTCTCAATACTATGCCGCGCCAGGGCCTCCTGCAGGAGCATCCGAGGATCGGTACCCGTGTCAGTCTGGTGTGGCAGAACCTGCAGCCATAAGTGTGCCATCTCGTCGCGCGCGCGATTGCCCGCCACAACTCGCTGCGGCGGATGGTTGGGGTTCGCCCGATTTCCCTCTGAATTGTCGTAGCTGTAGTTCATCGAAATCGCGGTGCCCTTAGGGAGAAAGACCGGCCCCGAATAGCGGTAAACCGCCTGCCAATTGAGGTCCCAGTGTTTGATGTGGATCAGGGTCCGACTGGTTCCGTCGGGCAGTGTCGCCGTGGCCAGCAAATCCTTTCCGAGATAGTGGGCATGCGGATAAATCGCCAGCAGGTCAACATCGACGGGAAGAGTCAGGCTGTCTTTGACGACAAAATTCCTGGCACCGGGAGGAATGTCGAGCGCTGCGTCATTTTCGATTTGCAACAGCATAGGACGCTTGGTCGCGGGACGGTCAGTGAAGTAGAGTCCAATACTCGGCCGGATCACTTCGGTCTTACCCGAAGGCTGCATGTGCATATTCAGAACAAGATCGGTGCCTTGGTCCAGGCGAAGTGCCATCCCCTCGGGCTCGACGTAGGGTATGGTGCCGGGCTTCCAGAAAAGAAAGTGGCTGTCAGGATCAAAAGTTTCCGATTCCAGCCTGATCTCCATTCCAGCAAAGCCGGCTCCCGGCGTTTTTTCCAGGGCGCGTGAAGCTCGCGTCCGGTCCACCAGAACATTGGCATGGTGTATCAGGCGCTTCTGGCCAGGCCTGATCTCGATGCTCTTGAGCCAGCGGGTTTGGCTGATCGGAACCGGCAGGATGAAATTCCAGTATCGGTCGGACCCGCTGGCCGGGAGAACGAACGGTCTTCTGGCAGTGAGAACCAGATCTGGTTTCCCCAGTTCCCATCCCCCGGCGAATTCTGGCGGGGGCGGCAGATCCGAGGGTCTGCCCTCAACGGCACCTTGTTGTACCCATTCCTGAAGGGTCGCGATCTCCTGATCGGAGAGGCGGAGTTCGTCTGCAAATTTCAGATCTCCTAATTCCGGCAACCACGGAGGCATGAAACGGGTGCGCGTGACCGCTACGATTTGCCGGGCGTGCTCTTTCACCTCGGGATAGGTGAGGAGTGAGAACGGTCCCGCCCCCCCGGCATGATGACAGGCCGCACAGTTGTGAAACATGATGGGGGCGATGTCGCGATCGAAGGTGACATGCTCTCCCGAGGAGACGGAGCGCGATCCGGATTGTGCCAGAACCACCCGTGGCCAGCCGCTGGCCGCTACCAGGCTCAGGGCCAGCAAACCTCCCGCGACTGCCCGGACGAACGTCATTGCAGGTCAGAGATGTAGCAACCCACGGCGTCGGTCACAGCGGCGGCAGGAGGCTTGCCAGACAAGGTAGCTCGAATGGCGTCGTCTAGATCGTGGGTCGTGGGCGCCGAGCGGGAGCGGCCGAAATCCTCATACCAGTTGTCGATCCTGCCGTGATAGACCAAGCGGGCCCCGACATCGAAAACTGCAACCTCCGGTGTCACTTGCGCATGGCCTCGCCCGACCAGAACTCGTTGCGGGTCGCGCAGGGCAGGGAGCTTGTATCCATAGTCCTGCAAGTATTTGCGAATGCCGGCGGCCGATATTTTCCGGTCGGGATAGACCAGCCAGAATGCGGCCCGTTTGGAATAGCGCGCGCTCAGCTCTTGAATGGTGGGAGCATAGCGGTTTGAAATTGGGCAGTCGGTGCGCAGGAAGACCAACACTACCAGTTTTCCAGAAGCGTCTCGGAGGGGATCAACGTTCTTTCCCATCAGATCTTCCGCAGTCTGACTGTGGCATTGCCAGCCGAAGCATGTCACGAAACTGGCGAATAGCACCGTGATAAGGTTGCGACAGGTTTGCGAGCGCATAACAATGGTCAACTGAGAAAGTATACTCACGCTCGGCTTGCGGAGGAACCGCGGCTAGGCGAGGTCGTCCGGCAGGCCGGACTTACCGGCTGCAACCGGGGGGAATGCGATTTAAGGCTTGTAAAGCCTGCTCGGCGGCAGTCATGTCGGGGTTGAACTCCAGCACGCGCAGCGCGGTGCTGCGCGCTTCATCGAACTGCCTTGCGTCGCAGAATGCCACCACCAGGTTCATACCCAGGCTGCTCCTGCCGGGTGCGCGTCGGAATGCCCCCTGCCATAGGTCGACTGCTTCACGCAGGTGACCGCTTTCCATTTCAATGACGCCCAGGTCAGTGGCGGCGTCGATCAGATCAGGGTTCACGGCCAGCGCCCTCCGAAACAGTTCACTCGCCTGGGCGGTCAGGCCGTGTTTCTGCTCCACGTAAGCCAGCGCCGAGAGCAAATCGGGATCGCGGGGGAACTCCGCGACCGCTGAGCGCAACAGGCCTTCGGCGTGCGGTTCGGCTGCTTCCACGCCGTCG
Organism: Terriglobia bacterium; assembly: GCA_963803605.1. GTDB lineage: Bacteria > Acidobacteriota > Terriglobia > Terriglobales > Acidobacteriaceae > JAIQFF01. Next base: position 421,387 of record CAWDNG010000004.1, on the reverse strand, counting down.
TTGGCCAGCGATTGCCAGGCGAGGGCCAGGTCGCGCAAGTCGTGTTCGGCGGCGACCGAATCAGGGAAGGAAACCAGGTGCGGCGTCGCGGGCAAGATATTCACCTCTGCCAGGATTTCCGGAGAGCGTTCCGGGCGCCGGGGAATGCGATGGTCTGTGACCTGGGTATGCGCGACGTCGGTGCTGGCGACTGCCGGCATATGGCACTGGGTGCAGTCGGGCTGCGCGGCGTGGTGTTTGGCCGCAAAGTGAGTTCCGTGGCACGCCAAGCACTTTTCCCGGTAGTAAGCGACCCGCCCTTCGGCGGGCGGCTCGTAGTGCGGGTCGTGACAACTGGTGCACGACATGGCATCGCCGGATTTCCTCTTGCACATGCTCTGCGTCAGGGCCTCGACCTGGCTGACTCCGCCCAACCCGCCCTCCTGATTTCCGGCCAGCACGTAATAGCGGATGTAATCGGAAAGAGATTCCCCCGGCTGAAAATCGTAGGCACGGCGGCCGGGCCGCTCAATTGCCACTTTGCCTTCCAGATGACACTGCATACAGATGGCATCGCGACGATCGGGCGAGAGCCGGGCAGGGTTCACAATGGCTCCCGCCGCTCCGGCGATGTGTGCTGCTCCCGCGCCGTGGCAGCGCTCGCAGCTTACGCCGGCGTGGACAAATGGCGGCTTGGGGTAAAGGTTCTCGGTTCCCTTGACGGGCGGCCGCATCCCACTGACGTGGCAGCGCAAGCAACTGGTGACCGCGGGCAGGTTGAGGGGAATTTCGGGAGTGTTCTGATAGGCGGTGTTGGCGCCAGGGCGAGACTGGGGCCAGACGAAGATCCAACTGAGCAAGACCAGGGCAGCGGCCCATCTCACACAACGTGCCAATGAAGACTCCGAGAGCCGCCCCGGTCGAGTTAGATGCAAGCCCGCGATTCTCATTTGTAAAATCATTGAGCCATCGGAACTTTCGCCACTCCGATGTACTTGTCGGCTGCGCCGTAGTAGAAGTAATAATCTTTGCCCACTCGAGCCATACCCTCAAAAAAGACCACATTCGGGACCTGACCAACCTCTTCCCAATCCCTCTCAGGAAAGAAGACCGGCTGCTCCGATCGCCAGAGGAGGCGGCGAGGATCGCTACGGTCGAATACGGCAATGGCGGTGCGATAGACGAGTTTGTCGTCGGCTCCGTTGTAGATCATGACGATGCCGTCCTTGGTCACAATCGGCGACGGGCCAGGTTCAACCACCCTGGAATCGAACTGACCCGGGCGCCGGGGGAGCACGGGCAAATCCGTGGCTTCCGTCCAATGAATAAGGTCGGCCGAGTGTGCCAGCCCCATCTGGTCGGTTTTGTCAGCGCTGGTGCCCAGGAAATACATCCAGTAGCGGCCATTGATCTTTTGCGGGACGATCGCCCCGGATTTAGTCCAACCCACGTTCCAGTGGCCTTTGTAGGCCGGCAGAAGCACTCCCTGGCGCTGCCAGTGCAGCAGGTCTTTAGAAGTAGCCAGGCAGAGCTGCGCGTCCCTTTTGTTATAGCCGGTGTAGGTCAGATAGTAAGTGTCGCCAAACTTCACCAGGCGCGGATCTTCAACGCCTCCACCTTTTTCATATCCAGCCTCGGGAACGAGCACGGGCTGGGTGCGGCGGCTGAAGTGGATGCCATCTGTGCTGTCAGCATAGCCCAGGCGGGAAGTGCCGTCCTTATCCTGGGCGCGATAGAGCATTACGAACTTGCCGCGGTGGAGGATGACGGCCGGGTTAAACGTGCCCGCTGCCTCCCAGCCGTCGCCCTGGGGGGAAATGATGGGATCAGGCGACAGCCGGCTCCAGGGTGCCTGCCACCACTGCAAAGTCGAGGAGAACAGCAACCCTGAGGCAAGCAGGGCCAGCAGACCGACGGACGAGGCTCGAGCGCGCATTTCGGCCATTCCAAGGATACAAAAAAAGGGAGCCGCGAGCGGCTCCCTTGGAAAGCAGTTGCGAATTTCCTAGAAGGTAACCTTCATTCCGAAATTCAGCTGCCGCATCTGTGCGTTGGGCGCCAGGCTGGTAATCAATCCGGAACCGCTGCAGTCGATGCAATTATTGGGATTGTTGAGGTTCACGTGATTGAAGACGTTGAACGCTTCAAACCGGAACTGCGCTCCGACTCGCTCGGTAATCGCGAAGTTCTTGAACAGAGAGAAGTCGGCGTTGAAGAAGCTCGGCCCGGTGAAGGCGTTGCGTCCGCTGCCGAATTGTGCGAGCCCAGGGCGCTGGAATGGCCCCGAAGTATCTCCATTAAGCGGCATAGGAGCCACTGGCGTGAAGAAGGGAACCGAGCCTGCGACCGGGTCAAAGTGCCCGACCGAAGTCTTGAGGTCCCCGATCAGGATGGGGCGGCAAATTCCCACGTCCTGGTCGGAGTTGCACTCGTTGTAACTGGCACTCCACGGCAGACCGCTGCTCCAGTTGGTTGTGGTATTGAGCTGAAACCCGCCGATGAGCAAATTCAACGCCCGGTTGGCATTGCCCATGAACTGCTTGCCCCTTCCAAAGGGCAGTTCATAGACGGTGCTGATGGAGAACACGTGTTTGCGGTTGAAGTCGTCCGGACCGTATTGCACCTGGGGGTCGATATTGTAGTAGGCGCCATCGTGGCTCAGGTTCTTTGACCATGTGTAGTGGGCAACGAACTGTAAGCCATTGTTGAATCGCTTGTCCAACTTAGCCTGCAACGCGTCGTAGTAACTGGGCGCGTCATTTCCGAAGAAATCAATATCTTGCGTCCAGCCATAGCGGGCAAAGAAGGGCCTCCGTTCGTTCTTGGATGGCCCGCCCGGGCCGAAACCAACCACCGTCGGCTGATTCGCGCCCGCAGCCGGATTGTTGGCGTAGAACCCATGACCGTTGTTCCCCACGAAGGCGAGTTCAGCGGAAATGGTGTTGGTGAGTTGGTGCTGCACGGTGAAATTGTAGGCATCAAGCCTTGCCAGTCGCATTCTGGTCGGACGCGCTCGGGCGAAGATGCCGTCAGGCAGGGGCAGCAAGCCGTTGGACGGAACCGTCGGAAAGACCGGTGCCGCAGGGCCTACCGAGAGGTTGAAGACAGCGTCAGTTTGCGTTGTGGGGTTGAGGTTCTGAACCGCCAGCACCGGCAGGTTCTGCGTAACCGCGTGTCCAAAGATGGAGCCGAAGACACCAATGTCATAGCTGCGTCCGTAACCCATGCGAAGAACAGTCTTGGGCGCCAGTTGGTAAGCGATGCCCAGGCGCGGCCCAAAGTTATTCCAGTTCCTCTCGATATTGAAGTTGCGGGCGACATCTCCAACTCCGCCCACGCGGAGCAAACCGGTATTCAAGTCGAGGAGACTGCCGTTGGCGTCTCCGTTTACATACTCTGGATTCATGATGTCCCAGCGCAAGCCGAAAGCGATAGTCAGCTTGGAAGTCGCGCGCCAGGTGTCTTGTCCGTAGAAATAAAACCGTTTCTGGCGCTCGGCAGCGTTGGTCGAAGTGCTGACATAGCGCTTGAAGGTGGTTACATCGCCGAGAAGGAACGTCGCCAATGCAACTCCCGTCGGATTGGCTGAACCCGCGAGGGAAGTGCGCTCACGAGCGAACGTCAGCTCACCGGCGCGGTGATTGTCGCTGGGCACCCGCAAGTTGCGGGCGTAGCGGATGTCAGCGCCAAACTTGATCTGATGGTTGCCGCTGATCTTGGTCCAGTTATTGACGAACTGGAATTGATCTTCCTGTTCGATCAATGGACAGTTGCAGCGGTTCACGCCCAACCCGTATCCGAAGTTGCTGATACCGCCGGAAGTCGTGACCGCCCCGGTGTCGGTTCCATCTCCACCCGAGCTGCCGACGAAATAAGACGGCTGACCCGAGGTAAAGTCGGTACCGGTATTGAGGCCGGGGATTCCAACATCCGTGGCGGGCGTAGTTCCCACCCCGTTCGGAACCACGTTAACGTGATAGCGCACGTAGCCGAAGCGGAAGTCAGTGAGAACGCTCGGCCGGAAAGCATAGTCGAATCCACCGGCGATGCTCTGATCGCGGCTCTTGGAGGCGCCGGCAAATCCGCCGGTACCGAATCCATTTCCGCCCAGGTCGCCAAAGGCTCCTACGCCCGTCAGGGTGTAGTTGGCGAAGCTGTAGCGGCCAAACGTATGCAGCTTCGAGGTGGTTTGGTCGTCAATGCGGACATTGAACTGGTCGTTGTTAAAGACGCCGTTGCCCCCGGCAGCAAAGTTGTTGAGCAAACCCGTGCTTGTGGGGTTAGGGAACTGCTGCAACAGAGCCACGGCCTGCGGCGAAAGGCGGCTATTCGGAATGAGATTGCCGGCAAAAGGCGTTCTGCCGGTCCCGTCAGCAGCTCCGGTAGCCGGATCGTAAATCTGGTTGGCGTACTCGCTAAGGTCGCAGTTCGTCACCCCCGCCACGCCGCAAGTTGAACGAACCAGCGTCGAAGGAATTGACTGCAGGAACGAGGAGCCAATCTTCGAGCGCGTCGCTTGGTAGTCGCCAAAGAAGAACAGCTTATCCTTAATGATCGGGCCCCCGACAGAAGCTCCGTATTGACCATAGAGAATTGGAGGAATAGTTCGGCCAGTCACGGGATTGGCCTTGCTGGGACTTTGGCTGAAGGGATCGCGAGCCTGTGTAGCATCGCTGCGGCGGAAACCGAACACGCTGCCATGCAGGGAGTTGGTTCCCGACTTGGTTTGGCTCGCGACTACTCCGGCGATGGCTTGACCGAATTCAGCGTCGTAATTCTGGCTGGTCATCTTGGCTTCGGTGACTGATTCCAGCGTGGGGTTGATCACGATAATGCCGAGAATCGGATCGCGGTTGTCGGTTCCATCGAGCATGAATCCGGTTCCGGCAAAAGTCTGGCCGTTGACCTTGGTCTGCAAGCTGCCCTGCGGGTTTTCGCTGGAGGCGTGGGACCAGCCCAATTGTTGCGCGCCCGGCGAGGCCAAAACCAACGCCGTGAAATTGCGATTGAACAGCGGCAGATCTTCAACCGCCTTGTCGTTGAAGATCGTCGCCACATCGGCGCGATCGGTTTTGAGTTGGGGAGCTTCCGCGGTCACCTCGACGGTCTCGGTCGATCCACCGACCTGGAACTGTCCATCCACGCGAGCCGCGGCATCGGCCGAGACAACGATACTTTTCGCCTCGAATGCCTTGAAGCCAGCGGCCTCCGCCCGCACGTTGTAAACGTCGGGGATAAGGTGGGTGACGCTATAGTTGCCGTCGGCATTGGTGGTTGTCTCCTGCGACGTGCCCTTGGTGGCTGACGTGACGGTTACCTTCACGCCCGGAACCGCAGCGCCCGAAGGGTCGGTGACAGTACCAAAAATGCTGCCGAAAACTGCCTGTGCTGCGGCTTGCGGTGTGTACAACGCGCAGCTCAACGCTAACAACACCAAAGCGCAAAGAACGACCGAGAACTTCTTCATTGCTGCCTCCCCACTTTCGTTACTATTTCGTTTAGCCAATGTGTCGCTGGAGCGAAACCCATACGCGCACCGGAAAATCGCGCAGACGAATCGAACGTTCCTGGAAGACTTGGTTTGCAGATTTTGCCCCTATTTAGAATCGCGTGGCCGGTTAGTACAAAAACACTAGTTGCCGTCGGTGCCAGCAGTTCGTCTTCCCAACGATCACTGCGTGTAGATCATTGATAATGTTGAGAAATGCAACTCTGATCCCCCGAATCGGGTATGACATTTGGAAGCTCATGCCTCCGACGATATGAAAAAAAATAATTCTCCGAATTCGTTTTTGGCCTTCTGAAATCCAAAAAAATAACCGTAACTAACTGATTCTAATAACTAAACTGCTTAGCGCGTCCCTGTGGAAGACTGGCCCGATAACCTGTACACCGAGTTCGGAGAGCTCCGAAAGCCGGACAAAATCTGGGCTCAATCCCGTCTTCTTTTAAGTTTCATGAGGTTTGATACAGTGACAGAAACGCTAAGTCTTCCGCTTGCCGCCTGATACGGCGGCTTGTTACCCTACGTTAAATGTCTGTTACGCGCGCGCACAGTCCGGAAAGAGAGCGGTGCCTGGGGCAAATTGACAAGCTGGTCAGCAGCCAGGTGCTTCACGGCTCGGAATCCCTCTGCAAACTGCTGCGCTATTTGGCCGAGCACTCGCTCGATCACCCCGGATCGTCGCTGAAGGAGTACCAGATAGCGACCGAGGTTTTCGGGCGTCCCCACGATTTCGACCCCCAGCATGACTCGACCATCCGGGTTCAGGCTGGGCGCCTTCGTCTGAAGTTGGCTGAGTACTACAGCACTGAGGGCGCAGAGGACAATTTGGTGGTGGAGGTACCCAAGGGTACTTACGTGGTTTCGTTCCACCAGCGGGCTGCCGGACCAGTGAAGGTGCGCTCGTCGAGCGGCCGCGATCTCGAGGCCGACGTAACCGACAGAAGGGGTCCGCGGCAGTGGCCCATGGTACCGGTAATCCTGTCCGTGCTGCTGGCGGCAACGATAGCCACGATTGTGCTGCTTCTGGTGAATGGGTACGCCGCCAGACGGCAGGCGGTGAAGGCGGGCGATCCGGCGCCAGCCGCCTTTTCCGCATTCTGGAAAGGATTTGTCATCGGGCCGGAAGAGCCCTGGGTGATTTTCAGCAACGGCGCTTTTGTAGGACGGCCGGAAACCGGCATGCGCTACTTCGATTCCACTCGCGACTCCCGCGATGCCATCCTGGACCACTACACCGGAGTCGGAGAAGTGCTGGCGGTGCATGCTCTCGACCGCACTTTTGGACTGCTGCACCGGCAAGCTCGGGTCAAGCGCGGAAGTTTGCTTTCGCTTGACGATGTGAAGAACAACGACATGATCTTTGTCGGCTCCCCGGCGGAGAACCTGACCTTGCGCGAAATTCCCAGCACGCAGGATTTTGTATTTCGACGCCTGGACTCTGGCCCACGCAAAGGTGACTTGTCGATCACAAATGTCCATCCTCAGGCGGGAGAGGCGGAGTACTGGGTGGGCAGCCCTTCTCACTCCACCTTGACCGAGGATTATTCGGTGATTGCGCTGGTGCATGGTTTGAATCCGGCAAAGTCAGTCCTGATTCTTGCCGGAACCACGACCATCGGCACCCAGGCGGCTGTCGAATATGTGTGTCAGCAGAACTCGCTCGAGGAATTATTGCGCCGGCTCCCGGTTGAGGACACGGGAGAATTGAAACCGTTTGAAGCGGTGCTGCGAGTCAAGGTGACGCGCGGCGTTCCAGTGGAGTCGGAGATCGTGGCGTTACGCAGCGCGAAGCCCTAGGAGGTTCCACGAAATCAGGGAAGCTGCGGCTTCAATTTCGGATCAAGTTCGGCGGCGCGCTGAAATTCCTGCCGCGCCTCTTTGGTTTCACCCTTCCTCTGCAGCGCCTGCGCCAGATGAAAATGGGCGGGGGCGTAGGTTGGAACCAGGCTGATGGCGGCGCGAAACTGGGAGATGGCGCCTTCAAGATCTCCCAGGCCGAGCAGTCTTTTTCCGGAGTTGGTATCGAAAGTTGCGGCCTGCAGGTTGGTCTTGTCCTTGCTGATCTGAGCTCCCAGCAGACGCTCCCGGTTGGCGCCCTCCTCGTCACCCAGCTGGCGCAGGATGGTCGAGAGAGTGGCGTGCGCCCCGGCAAAATCGGGTTGCAGGCGAATGGCCTCGCGCAGAGACGCGACGGCTTCCGGCAATTTGCCTTGCTGCTTCAGCACCGTGCCGAGCGTGTAGTGCGCCTCAGCGTAATCAGGTTTGGACTGGATGGCGGCGCGCAGCTCGTTAGCGGCCTGATCGAAGTCGCCCTGCTGCCAGAAAGTTACTCCCAGAGTGTAGTGAACGTCGGGCTGAGCGGGATCGAGCTCCGCGGCCTTCTTCAGTTCGACGATCGCGTCCGCCAACTGGTCTTTCAATTTCAGGGCCAGGCCAAGGTCGTAGTGCAGGGTGGCATCCTGAGGCGCGGCCTTCAAGGCGGTTTGAAATTGTTCGATGGCGGCGTCGAAATCAGTTTTCTGCAAGTAAGCCGTGCCCAGGTTGGTGCGGTAGCCGGTGTCCGTGGGTCGAAGTCGAAGAGCCGCTTCGAACTCAGGAATGGAACTGGTAGCGTCGCCGCTCTGGATCAATGCCAGGCCCAGATCGTTGTGCGCGTCGGGATCGTCGGGGCGCAGGTGCACCAGCTCGCGGAACGCCGTCACCGCTCCTTCGGCATCTCCTGACCTCTGCAGCATCTTTCCGAGCTGGGTCTGGGCGTCGATGAATCCCGGCTCTAACTTGACCGCGGTCTGCAGTTCCTCAATGGCCTTGGCTGGCTGGCCTGTCTCTTCCAGCACGCGTCCCAGATAGAAATGGGCCTGCGCGCTCTGCGGGGAGCTTTGAACTGCGCGCTGCAGCAGGCTGAGAGCTTCGTCCAGCTGCTTCTGTTGCCAGCGCACCACCCCAAGATGCAAGGCGGCCTGGGCGAACTCCGGCTGCAGGCGCAAAGCCTCGGAAAACTGTTTTGCCGCCTCGTCCGATTGTGAACTCTGGGCCAGCACAGAACCCAGTTCGTCGCGCAAGTCCGCTCTTTGGGGTTGCAACTCCACGGCCTTTGTTAGTTCAGAGGCCGCAGTCGTCAGGTCGGAGCGAAAGCTGGCGATGCGTCCCAGGGTTCGGTGCGTTTCCGCATCGTTGGGGGCTAGACGCAGGGCGGTCCGGGCCTCGGACTCGCCTTCCGCCAATGATCCGCTTTTCACTAGCGCATTTGCTAGATTGATATGCGCCGCTGCAAAATCAGGCTTCAGACGCAATGCGGTCTTGAGCTGGGAAATGGATTCGGCAGTCTGTCCCTGGGCAAAAAGTGCCCAGCCCAACAGGTTATGTGCCTCGGCGCTGCCGGGTTCGAGTTTGACCACCTGTTCGAAGGCTGCCCGGGCCTTAACCAGATCTCCGGCTTGGACGGCCGCCAACCCCTGGCGGTAAAGCGAATCCGCCTGCCGCGAAGCAGGTTGCTTCTGCGCGAAAACGGGTCCTACGGAGAGGACCAGACATGCCGCCAGCGTGACCAACAATCGCAAAACTATCGGCGGGAGGGTCGGCGTGGGCCCGTGGTTCCGGATCGCCAGCGGAAATGGTTCGAGGGCCACTAAGAAATACTACTATGCCGCCGCGGTCAGGATTTGTGCTGGATCGCCTCATCAAAGGGCACTGTTCGTCGGTTCCGGCGCGGAAGGATTTATTAGCGTATCCTAGTAATTATGTACACCGCTGACGTGCTGAGAAACGTTGTAGCCCTGCGAAGTGAAATCGCCAACATTCGTGACATGAACGACCGCTATGCCGCCCAGGAGGATCCAGCCCCGATGGCCTCCCGAGCCAACAAAGAGCGTCGGACACGGCTTCAGGAAATAGTCCGTGAGCTGGCTGTCATGGCCAAGGAACAGCATCCCTGAAGGCGGCTGGGTTGAGGCCTCGATGGTTCGCGAAAAACTGGATCGACCTGCTGCGCCGGCCGCGGCTTGACCCTCCCATTCCCGCGCCCTAGTATTCAACCTGGGCCATGAATCCAGTTTTTTCCCCGCAGTCTCGTACGCTCCTAGCCACTGCAAGACTGGCGGCCGTCCTCGTCTTTGTCACCGCTTGCGTCGCCCAGGGCGGAAAAACCACGCCCATCGCCAACTTCGTGGATACGGCAGAAAAGGCCGGACTGACCATGACCCAGGTCTTTGGCGGGAAAGACACCAAGAAATACATCATCGAGACCACCGGCACCGGCGTGGCCATTTTCGATTACGACAACGACGGCTGGCCGGACATTTTCCTGGTGAACGGCACCACTCTCGAAGGATTTCCGGCAGGAACGGCGCCCACCAATCACCTATATCGCAACCAGCACGACGGAACCTTCGCTGATGTGACCGCCAAAGCCGGGCTGACCGCGAATGGCTGGGGTCAGGGTGTCTGCGTGGGCGACTACGACAACGACGGATGGGAAGACCTCTACGTCACTTACTACGGAAAGAACCGCCTCTATCACAATCAGAGTGGAGTGTTCACGGAAGTAGCGCAGCAGTCCGGCGTTGCCGGGACCGGGAAAGCCTGGGGGACGGGATGCGCTTTCGTGGATTACGATCGCGACGGCCGCCTCGATCTGATGGTGGCGAACTACGTGGACTTCGATTTGTCCACGGCCCCAGCGCCGGGGGAAAGAGCGTCGTGCGTGTGGAAAGGTGTGCCCGTGATGTGCGGGCCGCGCGGCTTGCCTGGCGCAAAAAATATTCTTTACCACAACCAGGGCAACGGGAAGTTTGAGGACGTTACTGCGAAAGCGAAAATTGATCAAACCAGCGGACACTACGCTTTCAGTGTCTCCACTCTCGACTTCGACGATGACGCCTGGCCCGACATCTACGTGGCCTGCGACAGCACGCCGAGCATCCTCTACCACAACAATCGTGACGGAACGTTCAGCGACGTTGCCGTGGTGGCCGGCGCCGCCTACAACGAGGACGGTCGCGAGCAGGCTGGGATGGGATCGACCATCGGCGACTACGACGGCGACGGCCGCCTGGATATTTTCAAGACCAATTTTTCCGACGACACTTCCACCCTCTATCGCAACAACGGCAATGGCACGTTCGATGATATGACCTTCGCCGCCGGCCTCGGTCTCTACACCCGCTACCTGGGTTGGGGAACGATGTTTCTGGATTTTGACAACGACAGCTGGCCTGACCTGCTGCTGGTGAACGGCCACGTCTATCCCGAGGTGGATAAACAGAACCTGGGCAGCAGCTACGAAGAGCCGCGCATCCTCTATCACAACAACGGCAACAAGACGTTCAGCGATATCTCAGCTGACGCTGGGCCGGGCATCACCGCAGTGCGTGCCGGGCGCGGGTTGGCCATCGGCGATCTGTGGAACGATGGCCGGATTTCAGCGGTGATCAGCAACATGAATGCACCTCCTAGTCTGCTGGTGAACCAGGTGCGATCGTCGAATCACTGGATCGGAATCAGAACCGTGGGCACAAAATCCAACCGGGACGGAATTGGGGCACGAGTCACGGTGAAAGTCGGAGCACGAACGCTGGTTGATGAAGTCCGCACCGGCTCCAGTTACGACTCGAACAATGACATGCGCATACACTTCGGGCTGGGGGCAGCCGCCAAAATTGATTCGATCGAGGTTCGCTGGCCCAGCGGGCTCACCGAGCGCTTCGAGAACAACCTCTCCGTCGACTCGATTCATACCTTGAAAGAAGGGTCGGGCGTGGATGTCAAATCGCCAACGAAGGGCTCGTAAAATCGCATCCGCCGGCTGGTCCTTAGCGTTCTTTGCGTCAACTTTGCGGTCAAAAGCTTTTCACCGCAAAGGTGGCGAAGAAAACCCGCAAAGGACGCAGAGTACTGCGCCTCCTAACTCAGAAATTTGAGCGCACGGCGAAAGCCACCGGACGAACCGCATGCAGTTTACCGCGCATGTGTTCGCCCTGCTCATCCGTGAACTGTAGGTTGCCTCGTGCCAGCCGGTACAGGTCTTCGCCTTGCCAATGCGCACGCATGATGCCCGCTCGGGAATGGGAGTTTGATCCCAGCAGAAGATGTCCGAGTTCGTGCGCCATTACACTTCCAAGAGTGTCCGAAATGGCGAAGTGCCAGTCGGTGTGCAGTTCCATCGCCTGATCGTAGAACACATCGCTGTAGCATCCCGTGCCTCCGGCCGACAGGAATGCCACGCCGAAGATTTCGCTCGTTGAGCGACCTGAGTGCGGCACGATCCGCACCGCAAGGCGAGTTGGCCACTCGAAGCTCGCACAGTCGAGACCGGACCAGGTAGGGGCGGGTGTCCCCACCCGCCTGGCCGGGCGAAGCCAGGCTGCGTTTAGCTGGTCCAACATCGGAATCCCTGGCGCGCTACGCTCGCCCGCCCGGACGGGGGCGTCCGGGCCTACGTGGGTTGTGGGGCAAGGGGCCCATATAACTTCTACTCCTGCTTTTTGGAAGATTCTGGCAGCCCTCCGTTCCGCTTGGGCTAGCACCGTCGCTGGTACTCCCGCGTCGTCATAGACAGAGACAGACACCTGTAGTTGTTCGCCAGGATGGGCTTCCGGCCACGCGGGGAACGTAAGTCCCACCAGGAACGTAACTAACACGAGGCACGGTTTCCAAAATTGAGGCACCGGGAGCCACCTCCACAGCGCCCGATCTTCGGGGCGTGCGGAGGGTGCCTCAAGGCTTTGCCGGTCACCCGCAACCTATTTGTGGGTAACTTGTTAAGCGCTTACGCGTCAAATGCTTAGGAGCGTGGGTGACGCGAACAGAAAGTGGACGCTTCGGCTGAAACTTCGTAGGCTCGGAGAAGGCAAGTGACCGTAATGAGCAGCAACGGGACGCGGATGGTCCAGTTCGGGGTTTTCGAAGTCGACCTGCGGGCAGGAGAGCTGCGGCGCAACGGATCGAGAGTAAAACTGCAGGAACAGCCCTTACAGATTCTTACCCTGTTGCTGGAGCGACCCGGCGAGGTCGTCTCGCGGGATGAACTGCGAACCCGCTTGTGGCCCGCCGATACTTTTGTCGATTTCGATCACAGTCTGAACGCGGCCGTCCGCCGGCTTCGAGACGCCCTGGGAGACAGCGCCGAGAACCCGCGTTATGTTGAGACCGTTGCCCGGCGGGGTTACCGCTTCCTGGTGCCAGTCAGCGGGATGCCACCCGCCGTCGAGGCTGAACTCCGAGTTCATCCGCCCCGGCCTACCCGTGTCTGGTGGATCGCCCCGGCCGGAGTTGTCCTGCTTCTGGCAGGACTGGGCGCTGGGTTGTTTCTGGGCCGGCGCGGATCGCGGACTTTGCCCGCATCTCCTCCCGTCGTCGAGCGCCGCCTGACCGCCAATCCCAGCGAATATCCCATCAGCAGCTCCGCCCTTTCATACGACGGCAAATACCTGGCGTTTTCCGACGACACCGGATCGTATCTGCGCCAGGTCGATACTGGTGAGACTCATCCCTTGCCTCTGCCCGAAGGATTCAAGGCGAAGCCGGTCTGCTGGTTTCCCGATGGATCGCACATTCTGGCTACTTCGCTTGCTGGATCGTTGCAGGAACCCGGTTTGTGGCAGATCTCCGTTCTGGGAGGGAGCCCGCGCAAACTCGCTGACCAGGGCCGGGAAGCGGCGGTCTCGCCAGATGGCACGCAGATCGTATTTCTGAAAGGAACCTCAGAAAGCCAGGAGTTGTGGCTGATGGGCGTGGACGGAGGGCGTCCCCGAAAACTCGCCGGTCAGACCGGCGATCTCTTCCGTTCCCCGGCTTGGTCCCAGGACGGAAAGCGGATCGCGTTCCTGCGCGGCGTGTATCGGGCGGGAACCTACGGCATACAGCCTGAGATTGAAATTCTTGATTTGACCACCGACCAGCGATCGGTGGCTTCGTCGGAGGCGCGGCTGGGGCCGGCGCTGGCCTGGGTGGGAGATCGCATTATCCATGTGCTGAACGAAGCCTCACCCAGCCAGAACGACTCCAATCTGTGGTCGCAGCCCATCGATCCGAACACCGGGAAGCCCTCGGGCGCCGCTACGCGGATTACTTCCAGTGCCGGAGCCATCCGATACCTCAGTGGCTCCGCCAATGGGAAGCGCCTGGCCTACCTGAAGGAGGGCTGGCAGCCGGATGTCTACGTCGCCAGGCTGGAAGGGAATGGAACGAGGCTGAGTACGCCGCGGCGCCTTACTCTGGACGAGAGGCAGGATCTGCCGTGGTCCTGGACGCCCGACAGCAAGCAGGTACTCTTCGGTTCGGACCGTGATGGATCGTTCCACATTTTCCGGCAAGCGCCAGACCGAAATACGCCTGAGTTGCTGGTGGGCGGCAAGGAACAATCGATGCTGCCGCGCCTTACGCCTGACGCAAAGCACCTTGTATATCTGCAATACCGTCAGGCCTTCGATTCATCGAACGGGGTTCGCATGATGCGGATTCCGGTCGCCGGCGGCCCGCCCCAGTTGGTAATGGAGGTGCATGGACTGACCAACGAACAGTGCGCACGACAACCTTCCAGTCTTTGCCTTTATAGTGCTGCCGGCGACCGGAGCCTGACCTTCATGAGCTTCGATCCCATGCAAGGTGCCGGGCAGGAGGTCGCACACATTGATGACGACCTGCCGTACGCCTACAACTGGAGTCTTTCGCCGGATGGCTCGACCCTGGCTATTGCCAAATCCAACAAGCTCGACATCATAGTGCAGCCGGTAATCCGCCTGTTGACCTTGAAGGACGGCAAAGAGCGGCACATCGCGCTGAAAGAGTGGTCGGCAATCAATGCGATTGATTGGGCTGTGGACGGAAAAAATCTGTGGGTCAGCGCCTCCACTGCTACCGGCACCAATGCGCTGTTGAATGTGGACCTGCAAGGCCGAGCCCGTCCGGTGTGGGAGCAGACCAAGATGGCGGTAGGTTGGGCGATCCCTTCGCCCGATGGACGCTATCTGGCGATGTGGCAGGCCAGCGGGAATGCCAACGTCTGGATGGTGGAGAACTTCTGACCATCTCGATGGAGATATCACCTGGAGGAAATGTCACCCTGAGCGAGTCGGGATTGTCCGCTTGCGGACGATCCCGAGGAGTCGAAGGGCCCCTATTGATGCGGTGACGCGTGGTCCGCGTGCCTTTCTCGTGCGGCGGAACAAATCTCTTATGCCCCTAGGTGCTGGATGTTATAGGGGCCCTTCGACTGCGTAGCTGCTGCGCGAAGCGAAGCAGCTACTTCGCTCAGGGCGACAGTTCAGTGCTGCAGAGCCTCGATCTCATCTGGTGTCTTGCCCAGGTATTCGTAGCGCAACAAGGCAATTGGCACGTTGCCGTTTTTCCACACAAAGTCATGAAACTCGCGCAGGCTGAATTTGTCGCCCTGGGCCAGGCGCGCTTCCGCCAGTAATTTCATGATCTGCAATTTACCAGTCTGATAGGAAATTCCCACGCCGGGCACTGACGCGTAAAAGGTGGCGTCCTCCATCGCCGTGGCGCGGTCGAGCGGAACCGTTTTCATGAAGTAATCTGCGGCCTGTTCGATAGTGAACTCTCCCGTGGAGAGCTTTACATCCACTTCCACCCGCAGGGCGCGAAAGTGCATGAAGTTGTAAATGATCTCGCGGGTGCGCGGACTGTCGTCAAAGAGTCCGGCTTGCAACATCATTTCTTCGGCGTAAAAGCCGATCCCCTCGTTAGCGCTTGAGTCGTAGTAGTGACGGCGGATGGGGTCCTCGTTGGTCCACGACATTACTTTCTGGAAGTAGTGTCCGGGCATGCCTTCATGCACGATGATGCCTCGCGGATCGCGGGCGGTGGAGAGATCGAAGTATCCGCGATCAGGCGAAGGCGCCTTGATGTAGCTGGTTGCCGGGTCCTTCAACCGGCCCGGTCCGGTGAGATCGTCGGCGACCCCGAAAGCAGCCAGCGGCGCGAGATACGCGGGGTAGGGAAGATTGCGATAGTGCTGCACCCATGCGGGCACAGTGAGAATATTCTTCTCTTCGAGAAAATCACGGATCTCCTGTTCCTGCCGCTGCTCGCGGGCAATCTGCGTCGCCTGATCCCTGGCCAGGGCCAATTGCGGCAGCTTCGAGTTGCGACGTTTCTCGTACGCCTCGAAGGCGACCGCTCGTTCCCATTCCCGACGCCCCTTGGCAATCAGCTGCTCGGGCGTGTAGGGAATCAGAGCGACATGCTTCAGGAAGAAAACGTAATTGTCGCGTCCGACCGCCACATTGTGAGACATACCCGGCAGCCGCTGCTGGAGCCAGCCGCGATAGCTCACCAGTGCCTGTATTGCGGCCTGGACTGCGGGATCAAGCTGGTCGGCGCTGCCGCTCGCGAGATGAGGCTTTAGCTCGCGCGCCATCTCCTGCAGACGCGGACCAGCGTCCTGCAGTTGATGGATCGATAACTCGGCCAGGGGGCTGGCGGGATCTCTGAGGTTGGCTTCTCCTTGGGCGATGATCTGTGGAATGGCCCGAATGCGGCCAACAATCTCCGCGCTGCGTGCCTCGTCGAACGGCGGCGGCTGAGTCAGACTTACGAACAGCGAGGCCAGAGTCTGGTCCAGATAAAACCAGGGATTGCGTTGCCAGCCGCGCACGTAGTCAAGTTCCCAGCGCGCTCGCGCGATCGCAGAGCCGACCAGCAGATAGTCCACAGTTTCAGAGCGGGTGGCGTCCTCGCCAACGGCGATTTCCTTGTATCGCTTTTCGAAGACCGCCAGCTTGTCGCGATATCGTGCAACAGCCGCGGGCGACCAGTCGGCGACCCATCCGGCGGGGCGGTCGAGACGGGGGATGTCATCGAACGAATAGGGCTGCTCCGCCGCCCGCCATTCCCAGAAATCCGCCGAGAGCTGCTGCAGCGCATGTGCAGGTAATGTCGAAGAGGGAACGGCCTGTGCCAACGAAGATGGACCGGCCAGGAGCTGGGTGATCAGGGTTGCGATCGCGAGTAGTTTTATCATTTCATTCTTCAAAAAACGCTGCTTCATTCTCATAACCCTGTCACCCTGAGCGCAGCAGAAACTTCGCGCAGCGAAGTTTCTGCAGAGTCGAAGCGCCCCTATGGTCGGCATGGACCGTGGCGAAGTAGGGGTCCCTCGACTTCGCCGTACATTCGCAAGCGAATGTACGACTCCGCTCGGGATGACAGAATGAACTCTACTTCGACCGCGGGGCAGGGAACTGTACGCTGCGCACCAGTCCCTCCCCTTCCTTCACGTAAATCAATTGATTCGGCCTTAAATCTTTCAGCGCGTCCAGTTGGCCGCTGGGCCAGCGAATCTCGAGTAACTGCACTTTGTCGGCTTTGCCCAGGCCAAAGTGAATCCGCAGATCGTTCTGCGAGAAATAGCCGCCGCCACTGCGGACTTCGTCGATCTGGGAATGCGGCTTGCTTTCGCCCCCCGCCTGGGTCACGCAGCGCAAGCGCGCGCCAATGCCGGTGCGATTTGATTTGGTGCCAATGGTTCGCACCTTGATCCAGTTGTTACCGGAGGCCAAATCGCAGCGCAGGAGCTGCGGATAATCGTTCACCGGATTTACTACTAGATCGAGATCGCCGTCGTTGTCAAAATCTCCGAAGGCGCATCCCCGCGACGCCACCGGCTTTGAAATACCGGGGCCCGCCTGCATCGACACATCTTCAAACCGGCCGTTGCGCAGGTTGCGATAGAGCAGTTTGCGTTGCGGATATCCGGCTTCGGTCTTGAGCTGCTCGACTTCGGGATAGACGTGGCCGTTACAGATCAGAATGTCGGGCCATCCGTCGTTATCCATGTCAAAAAATCCGCAGCCCCATCCCAAATACTGGGTATGCGCGCCCAGCCCGGCGGCAAAAGTGGTGTCCTCGAAATTGCCGTCGCCCAGATTGTGGTAAAGCGAAGGCGTGTCGCCGGCGAAGTTTGTTTTTACGATGTCGAGGTTGCCATCCATATCGTAATCGGCGGCCGACACTCCCATGCCGGCCTGCGGCTTGCCATCCGGGCTCAGGGCGCAACCGGCTTCCATGGCAATGTCCACAAACTTCCCATTCTTCTTGTTCTGGTAGAGAGCGCTGGCGGTGGAATCGTTGGCCACGTAGATGTCGGGCCAGCCGTCATTATCGAAATCGGCGGTCAACACTCCCAGGCCGAAGGTGCCGTTGGCTTGCAGAATCCCGGAGGATTCGGAGATGTCCGTGAACGTTCCGTTTCCGTTATTGTGGTAGAGAATATTTTTTCCACCCTTGAGACCGGGTGGTCCGCAAGCCACCATCACGCTCTTGTATAGACAGGGGCCCGACTCCGGGACTGGCGCTGTCGCCAGATCGAGATCAATATAGTTGGCGACGAAGAGGTCGAGTTTGCCGTCGCGGTCGTAATCCACAAAAGCGCATCCGGTATTCCAGCGCTTGCCGGTGCCAGCGACTCCGGCCTTTTCGCTCACATCGGTAAAGGTGCCATCCCCATTGTTGTGGTAGAGCACGTTCTTGCCGAAATAGCTGACAAAGAGGTCCTCGAAGCCGTCGTTGTCATAGTCGCCGATGCAGACGCCCTGTCCCCAGCCGGAGTGCGCTACACCGGCCTTCGCGGTGACGTCGGTAAAAGTGCCGTCACGGTTGTTCTTGAATAGATGGGAAGCAGGTTCCTGTCCGGCAGGGAATCCCTCCAGCCGCCAGCCGTTGACCAGAAAAATATCCAGCCAGCCGTCGTTGTCATAATCGTAGAAAGCGACGCCGCAGCCCGTGGTCTCCAGAAGATATTTGTTCTTGTGCTCGCCGCCGTAGATAGTTTTCGCGTTGAGCCCGGACTCGCGGGCGACATTGATAAAGCTCAATCCCAGGCCAGGAGCGGGCTTTGCCGGCTCTTCAGCCGCGGACAGCAACCCGCCAGGCCGCAGAGGACGGGCCAGCGCCAGGACACTCTCGAGGGACAACACAAGCGCCGACTTGCTCAGGGACTGGAGAAACGTACGGCGCGAAGAAGACAAAAGGGCGGTACCTTCCCGGAGTTGGCTCGTGCTAGAATTCGCCCCTACTCTATTCAGTGCATCACTACTTTGCAAGTTCAGGCACGGACGTAAATTCTACGCATCAAACTTCATGCAAGTTTGCTCGTCCGTTTTTGTATATGATACGCGCAATGCTCTGGCGGCTCCGTGAAATGTCCTCCCAGTTGATCGTGGCTGCCGTCCTGCTGATAGGGTTGGCACGTCCCGCCAATGCGGTTCAGCCGTCGCCTTCACTTGAGCTCTCCCGTCCGGTTCGCCCCTGGGAGTTTCTCTCGTCGGTTGGCGAGCGCGCCGGACTGTTGGGCAACGAGGCGGGGAACTTTGAAGCCTGGGTTTATCCCCTGAAAATTCTGCGCGACTTCCACCTGCGGTTTCTGGTGGATGGCCACGTGATTCCGGCGGAAGCACTGGCCCGCACCCTCACCGTCCGGCCGGAGTCCAGCACGATTCTCTATGCCGGAGACACCTTCTCGGTGCGCGAAACGTTCTTCGTTCCGGTGCACGAGCCCGGAGCCGTAATCATCATCGAGGTTGAGGCGGCCGATCCCCTGGATGTGCAGGTTAGTTTCGAACGTGATTTCCAATTGGAATGGCCGGCTGCATTAGGCGGGACCTACGGGCACTGGGACGCGCCGATGAACGCCTTTTACTTCGGCGAGGAGCAGAAGAAATTCTCCGCTTTCGTGGGCTCCCCGACCGCCAGCGAGATCCACGAAGAATACGACACCAACTATTCCAGCGCGAAGGAGAACTCGTTTCACCTGGGCGCCGTCAGCAAGGGAAGAGAAACCAAGGTTGTGGTGATAGCGGGCTCAGTGCATGGACTGGCAGAAGCGGAAGCGGCCTACCATCACCTAGCAAGAGACTATGTGGCGCTGCTGAAAGAGTCGGCGGACTACTATCGCGCATACCTGGATAACACTGTGAAGGTCGAGCTGCCCGATCATCAGGTGGAGCTTTCTTACGACTGGGCCCGGGTCAGCGTGCTGCAAGGGTTGGTAAACAATCCCTATCTGGGAACCGGCTTAATCGCCGGATATCGCACCTCGGGCGGCAGCCAGCGCCCGGGGTTCGCGTGGTTTTTCGGCCGCGATGCGCTGTGGACTTCTTTGGCCCTGGACGCAGAGGGCGATCTTGGCACGACACGCACGGCGCTGGATTTTCTCAGCAAGTATCAACGCGCCGATGGCAAGGTCCCACACGAGATTTCCCAGGGCGCAAACTTCGTTCCCTGGTTCACCGATTATCCATATCCCTATGCTTCCGCTGATGCGACCCCGCTGTACATCATCACCATGAACGATTACGTGGTGGCGAGCGGCGACGTGGCCTTCGCCCAGCAGAAGTGGGACAGCCTGTGGAAGGCGTATCAATTCCTGCTCTCCACGTACGATGCGCAGGGGTTGCCGCAAAATTTTGGCATCGGCCACGGCTGGGTGGAGGGCGGCCCGCTATTGCCGGTCCATACCGAGCTCTACCAGAGTGCGCTGGGGGCGGAGGCCTTGCGCGCTCTTTCCAGTCTGGCGCATCTGACCGGAAGGGAAGACATCAGCAGGAAACTGGGCGCAGATTTCTCTCGCCAGCAAGCGCTGGTGAACAAGACCTTCTGGTCGGCGGAGAAAAACCGGTTCGCCTTCGCTCTCGATCAAACAAACCAGCAGGTGGACGAGCCCAGTGTCCTGGCCACGGTGCCCATGTGGTTTGGTTTCCTGGATGAAGACAAAGCCGATGCCATGATTGCTCAACTGGCTGCGCCCGAGCATCAGGCTGATTGGGGAATGAGGATCATTTCCTCCCAGGCCGCAAAATACAGTGCCGGCGGCTACCACTTCGGATCGGTGTGGCCACTGTTTACGGGATGGGCGTCGGTCGGCGAATACCGCTATCACCGCGTCTTGCCGGGCTTTTCCAATCTCATGGCCAATGCCCAACTGGCGCTCGACGGCTCGCTGGGCCACGTCACCGAGGTGCTGTCGGGCGACTACTATCAGCCGCTGTCTACCAGCTCTCCCCACCAGATCTGGTCCGCGGCCATGGTCATCAGCCCGCTGCTGCGCGGACTCTTTGGTTTGCAGATCGATGCGGGCGCGCACCGGGTCACGCTGGCGCCGCATGTCCCGGCGGACTGGAACTGGTTCACGCTGGACAATGTGCGCGTGGGCGAGTGCGCTCTGCGGCTGGCTTACCGAAAGAGAACCAGCGAAATTTCGCTGGTTGTGACGCGGAGCGGTAGCGGCAATTGCAGTCTGGAGTTTTCTCCAGCGCTCAGCCTTCGGGCGCAAGTTCTCGGCGCGGAGATGAATGGCAGGAAGGTGCCGTTCCAGGTGAACAAGAGTGATGTGGATCAGCACGCTACCGTTCAATTTCCTGTCGGAGGTGGAGCAAGCACGTTACGCCTTCGCACCCGGGACGATTTCGGCCTGAGCATCTCACCGGCATTGCCGCCTTTGGGAAGCGCCAGCCAGGGCTTGCGCGTGCTTTCGGAGTCCTGGACACCGGCGCGGGACAGCCTCACCCTGGAGGTTGCTGGCGTACAAGGCAGACAGTATGAAATTGGCATGTGGAACGCGGCCCAGGTGGCATTGGTTGAGGGCGCTGAGCAGGTAAAGGTTGATGCGGACACCGCCAAACTCAGGTTCACGATTCCTGCAAGCACCTCTGAACCGAATCCTCATGAGAAAATCGTCATTCATTTCATCAGCAACGAGCGCTAGAGTCAGTGTGCGAACGCCATCTTCTGCGGAGAGAGCCATGATGCACTCATCTTGCAAATTTCTTGCTTTCTGTTTCTGGATTGTCATCGCAATAAATCCTGCCCAGGCACAGACCCGCGTAGCGTCACAGCCCGGCATTACGCTCGAGGCGGTGACCAGTTCCCAACCCCGGCGCGACGGCATCGAGGTCAAGGCCGGCCCGGCAAGCTTGCGCATCACCGCGCTGCGAGACGATATCCTGCGAGTGCGCGTAACACTGGGCAGCACGTTTCCTGAGGACGCGTCATGGGCAGTCCTTCGCGGACCGCGAACCAAGTCTGTTGATGTGCAGGCGATCAAGGATGCGGCGTCGGTAGGCTTTCGCACCGCAGCGCTCGATGTCCGTGTGGAGCGCACTCCGCTTCGACTGGTGGTCCGCGATCTCGCAGGCAACATCATCTCCGCCGACGCGGTTGGCCGCCCCACCACATTCCGGGTGGGGGGCTTCTCGGTTTACAAGACGATGCCGGGCAACGAGCACTATTTTGGTCTAGGCGACAAGGCGGGTACTTTCGATCGCAAGAACCAGGCCTACACGTTGTGGAACACGGACATTGGCCCCCAGGAGGCCATCGATCCCATTTACAAGAGCATCCCGTTTTTTCTCGGAATCGGGGGCGGCCGCAGTTACGGATTGTTCCTCGACAACACCTGGCGCACCTGGTTCGATTTCGGCAAGCAGGCGCGTGACGCCTATTCCTTCGGCGCCGAAGGCGGCCCGCTCGACTACTACCTGATTTATGGTCCCACCCCGAAGCAGGTGGTCGAGGGCTATGCTTATCTCACCGGGACACATCCGCTCCCCCCACTCTGGTCCCTGGGCTTTCAGCAGTCTCGCTACAGCTATACGCCGGAATCCACGGTCAGGGAAATTGCCGACCGCATGCGCGCCGACAAGATTCCGTCCGATGTGCTCTACCTTGATATCGACTACCAGGACAGAAATCGACCCTTCACCGTCGATTCGCAGACTTTCCCCAATTCCCCCGGACTGGTTTCGGATCTGCGTAAGCAGCATTTTCACCTTGTCCTGATTACCGATCTGCATATCGCTCGCGTCGCCAACCAGGGCTATGCTCCGTACGATTCCGGAGAGGCGGGCAATCACTTTGTGAAGAAGGCCGACGGCGGCGAGTACGTCGGCGTCGTCTGGCCGGGCCCGGCGGTCTTTCCTGACTTCACTCGCGCCCAGACGCGCACCTGGTGGGGTGGGCTCTATAAAGACTTTGTTCGAGATGGCGTGGCCGGATTCTGGAACGACATGAACGAGCCCGCAGTCTTCGATGGGCCGGGCAAGACGATGCCTCTCGATAACATCCATCGCATCGAGGAACCGGGCTTCGCCACCCGCACTGCCACCCACGCTGAGATTCACAACATCGTCGGACTGGAGAATGCCCGTGCCACCTACGACGGCCTGCTCAAGCTGCGCCCGGACGAACGCCCCTTTGTCCTTACCCGCGCGACTTTCGCGGGCGGACAGCGCTACGGATTCACCTGGACCGGCGACAATCCCGCCACCTGGAACGGTCTTCGCATGGGCACCCAGCAGCTGCTCAATCTTGGCCTCAGCGGAATTTCTTTTGTGGGTAATGACATCGGCGGCTTCAACGAATCTCCAGAGCCCGACCTGCTCACGCGCTGGATTGAGATTGGAGCGTTCAACCCGCTCTTCAGGGACCACACCACAAAGGGATCGCTGATGCAGGAAGTCTGGGTCCATGGCCCGGAGCAAGAGGCCATTCGTCGCCACTACATCGAAACCCGCTACCGCCTGCTGCCCTACATTTACACTCTCGCCGAGGAGTCTTCCCGCACCGGGCTGCCCATGGTCCGTCCCATCTTTCTCGAGTTCCCGGAAGTCTTCACGCCACCATCAGACGGGTTCGGCGATCTCGATACGGAGTTCCTGCTGGGTCCGAGCTTGCTGGTCGCGCCCCAGCCTTTCGGGGAAACTCTCGATAACTACGTGGTCTCCTTCCCGAAAGGTCGGTGGTACGACTTCTGGACCGGCCTCAAGACGTCGATTCCTCCGCCAGAACCCTCGATTGTGCAGATCTCCAACGACATCGCTAAAAACGGGCCCGGAACGCCCTACCCCTTCCGGCCTTCCATCCATCCCACGCTTGACACTCTGCCGGTATACGTTCGCGGAGGAAGCATTCTGCCCCTGCAGCCGCTCATCCAGAGCACTGATGAAACTCCCAACGGCCCATTGGAGTTGCGGGTCTATCCCGGCGAGCCGTGCAGCGGTTCGCTGTATCTCGATGACGGCCACTCTCTTCGCTACCAGCACGGCGAGTTTCTCCGCCAAACGTTCACCTGCCAGTCCGACGGGAATTCGGTGGCCGTCAAATTCGGCGCACGCCAGGGGACGTATACGCCCTGGTGGAAAAACGTGGAGGTTGTGATCTACGACTGGCCATCGGCACAGGCCACGGCAAAACTGTCTAACGATGCGGCTCCACTCCAGACTTCGTATGACGCAACTCAACACGCGCTGCATGTGATGGTCCCGGACGTGGCCGGGGAGGCCGAACTTCGCGTGGGGAACTAGCTCGATGCATGTGGTGCATCCACGCCCGGACAAGACGTCTAAGGTCTTACTGCTGTGTTAAATTGGAAGACCGTGGGCGCGTAGCTCAGTTGGCAGAGCAATGCCCTTTTAATAGTACCTTCCACCTTCGGAACAGATACCCGCCTATAGGAATCAAGACCTTCCATTCGGATAGATACCCTGCCATTCGGAAGGGAAGGTTATCAGTTGGGACGTTCTGTGCACCGTCCTGTGCACCTACTTCGCTTATTCCCCTATATAGCGGAATTAACTAAATGGTTAAATGAATAGAGCTCTAGGGGTGGGGGTGTTTTTCTATCTCTAGCGAGTGCGAAAAAAGCGAAATAAGCGAATTAAGGGGGTACCACGAACACCGCACACCGTGAACCGACCATTTCACTGCTGCCGGGCATTTGAACGGAAAAGCGTAATCGGGGCGGGGAAGGGTGTGAGGATGGCGCAGCAACCCCTACCCCAGCGCAGAGGCGTTACGACGTACATTGTATCCTGCCTGGGCAAGCGTAGCCCAGAACGCCTCGCGCCGCGGTCAGGACGCGCGCATTCGCGGCGATTTGCGCCCGGCGGGATCGTAAGACACCCCTGGCGCCCAGCCGCGCCGAAATTTCAACGAACCGCTGGAAATATGCTTCGTGGAGGCATGGTTCACCGCAAACCGCAGATTCCAGAAGCGCAAAACAGCGCAGTGCACTACCGGTGCACAGGCACATCGGGAATTGGCCGTCTGCCTCTGTCTCCCTCTTTCCAGGCCCATCCAGCGGCGGCGGAGGAACATGTTTCGCAGGAGGTGACTTCGGAGAAATTGACATTTGGCGTTTCGGGTGTCATCGTGTCGTCTTGCCGAATCGCGAAGCATGACAGTCGTAATCCGGTTCACCAGCATCAAAGTAACTGAGGGAGTGAGATGGTAAACGACCTGAACAACCTAGCAGAGTTCTTGGCGGACGAGTCGCTCCCGCTCTGGCTGAAGCAGCAGCTGCAAGCCAGGCGCGACGAAATCCTCCGAGCGTTTCAAGCGGGCAATCCGATAACCCTTGAGGGTCCCGACGGCCAGAGCGTGACCATTGCCCCTAGGCCGGCGGCCGCCGCCGTTGCGTGATCGCGCTCGCTTTCTCGGCGCTGATTGCCCTGTACCTCCTGATTCCTCACGCGCTTTTCCGTTACTTCCTCGGCTTATTTGTTCCGGTGAAGGCCTTTCAAGGTCCTAAGACCGAGGAGCTGACCCGCGCGGTAGTGACCTTAACATTCATCTTCATACTCGCTCTCTACGCTGTGTGGCGTATCCCAGGATTGAAGTCCCACCCATTTTTCTTCGACGACGCCCCGGACAAGCGGGTCTCCGATTACGTCATCGTGGCCAGTAGCCTCTACAACGAGACTGTGTTCAAAGAGTATGGCCCGCGCTTTTGGGAGGCGCTGTCCAGGGTCTTCGAGCGGCAGGGAAGGATGCTCGTCTGGTACTACACCCTATGCACGTTCTTTGCTGTGTTGTTCGGATGGGCGAGCAAGAACTACGGCAAGTTCAAAGATTATTGGGCGTATGCGAAGTTTGCCGATTTCTACCTCATGCCCCACATCTCGCAATGGCATGTGCTGTTGACACCGTTCACGTTTCCCGACCCAAAAACGCTGGTGAGGGCGGACGTGCTGATGACCGACAACACACTCTACAGCGGCGAGGTGATCGATCATTTCGTCGACCAGGAGAACAAGCTCTCGGGCCTCTTTTTGAAGAACCCCAGCCGATTCGACCGGGTGCGCTATCTGAAGGAGAAAGAAGACTGGGGGATGACCCGACCGACGAAGACCTACTGGCGGTCGATCCCGAGCGCAAAGCTGTATTTGGTCGCAGACAAGATCGTAAATCTGAACCTAAACTACGAGCCGCCGAACGTGCAGGGCGTAAAAGCTGACGTCGTCGAGCGGTACTTGGCGAAGTACCAAAATCTTCCCAATCTTCCTTCCGTAACAATCTCTCCCGGGCCCGCAGCTATGAAAACTTCCGCGCGGGGGGCTCGGGAGTTACAAGCGGTGAAAAGCAAATACCGCAAGCTCGGCAAGAAATAGAATCGGGCGTCCGCACGCATTTTCACCACTGCGCGCCGCTCAGGGCCGAAATATCTCGCCGCATCTCGGACATTCCACCCGCTCAAAATCCACCCGCTTAACCTGATCTGGCGTGATTGTGCATCCGCACTTCGGGCAGGTTTTGTCTAGCGACGCCCGCACTTTCTCCAGGTCAATTTTTCGTGATCGAGGCACCGGCAACTCGATCAGTAATATATCGACCTAGCGGGCGCGTTGTACATTGTGGGTGGAAGTCGATATGACGAAAAAAGTCGATCCCGCGGAACCTACCTCCGGCTAGCGACACTCTCCTTCGGTGTACTGGGTTCTTCCGCGAAGGTCCAAGTAAAGCAAGCCCAGGGCCAATGAATTGTAATCGCCTGACTTCGCCAACAATTTTGCCAGGAACCCTACCCTCTACTTTCCAACCTCAGCGAATGGCGGTAGATTCTCCATCCAAGGAAGGGTTGGGTATTTCCTCTATGCCAAAGAGCTGGAAGATCAAGGTTGATAAATCACGGTTTGAAACACTGAAGTCTGAGGAACGATTTTGTCAGCTGGTGGCGTTGTCTCGCGCGGTGAATGCAATGCGCTTCGTACAGTCGGCACTTGAAGCGCATCGAGAGGAGGACGGCTCGCCACAGGCGTTGCGTAACAAGTTTAACTCGTTCTTTTTTACTTGTTCCCTACTCTACGAGGCTCTTCTGCTGGTCCAGAGATTGCCTAAGAACTTCCGCCAATGTCCGGAATTTCTCCCGCTTCATCAGATCCTCAGAGACAAGACCGCGACCGCGCTGAAAGACTCCAATCTTAATCCACTTCGCAATCAACTGACATTTCACTTCCTCGAAAATGAAGTTAAATCACAACTGTCCAAACAGAACGGTCTAACTCCTGTGTTTGCGATCGGTGGAGGTGACACCAATGCAGACGTCTATTTTGAGCTCGCGGATGCGTGCACACTAGGCACGTTCTCTGAGCTTCAGTTGGGTCAACCAGGAGCCGAGGAGCAGTTTGGAGAATTGGCCCAACGTGTGACGGACCTCGCGGTTCGGTTCATGGACGCCGCTGACAACTTCATCAACAAGACGCTGTTGAGCGACGGATGGGAGTTGGAAGAACAGCCCTTTCCTAATTGACGCAATATCGCCGACCAACCGCCGATCCACTCCTGGCGAAATTCCGGCTCGGGTTTTCGGGCGCTGAGCTTGATCGTGTAACATCGTCGCGTGCTGCTAGTCGTCTTCGGAGCCGGTGCGTCTTACGATTCTGTACCCGAAATCCCTCCTCCTCCGGCTCCCTTGGCTGCGTGAGGCCAGTCGTCGACGACGACGAAAACAACCGCCCGCCGCTGGCGAACCAGCTTTTCGACAACCGACCGATCTTTCTGCGGGCGATGCAAAGATCCCGGACTGCAAGCCACTGATACCGCGCCTACGCAAATCGGGCGTCGCAGTCGAACAGCAGCTCGCGGAGTTCGAGGAGCAGGCTGACAAATTCCCCCCGCGACATCAGCAACTGGCGGCAATTAAGTACTACCTTCACCTCGCGCTCTGTGAGTGTCAGGTACTGTGGGACCGGAGGCACATAGGAATCACAAACTATGCGACGCTGCTCGATGAGATCAAGCGCTGGCGGTGGGAATTTAAGGAAAAAGTCTGTTTCGTCACCTTCAACTACGACACCATGATCGAGAACGCCATGAAGGAGGTTCTGCATTTCGATTTAACGGAAGGCCTGGACAGCTACATCCGTACTGACTACTCGCTGATAAAGCTTCACAGCTCTGTGAACTGGGGAAGGGAGATCGATGACCTTATGATTCCGCCCGGCTTCGGCCAGCAAGACATTATCTACAGAGCCCCCGACCTGCACATCACGAACCGCTACAGGCTGACAGCTCAGCCCCGATGCTTTTTGAGAGCGAGAACGCTGCAGGCTACAGAGTCGTGTTGTTCCCCGCATTGGCGATCCCAGTCGATAAGAAGGACGATTTCGAGTGCCCCACTCACATGTGAAGGCGCTTGAGGAGCGACTTCCACACGTCGATCGAATTTTGACCATCGGCTGGCGAGCGCGAGAGGCGAAGTTTTGGAAATGCTGAAATCGAAGCTCACCCCGCCTCAAAGGTTGTGAGTGGTATCCGGTGACAGCAATGGGGGAAAGGAGACCTTCGACAACTTGTGCTCTTCCGCTGTTCGGCCCATTCTAATTCGCCGAGCTCGGTCTAAACGACGGCTTCACCGGGTTGATATCTTCCGGGTGGGTTCTCTACAAGCGTTTCTGTGGAATGCGAAACGAAAAGCGACCCCTTAACTTTTGCAGCTGACTACAATACCTATCCTATTCATCGAGCGCCACTTCAAAGAAGTTCACGTCTTCAACGCTTAGCCAATGCAGACGCCTCCCGAAGCTGTCTGGCGAGTTCAGTAATCATCCCATCGACGGAGGCCAGAGAACTCTCCGCAGATTCCGCGGTAAGTCCTAATCCAGCGACGAACTCTGAGACTGCGTCTCCACTGCGCCACGATTCCTTATGGAGTCTAAAGTGCGCAAGTCTGTTACGAATGCGTAATAGTGAGTCGAACCCCTGAAACAGCTGCCTCCCCGAGTCAAAGCCGCGTAGTCTGAGCAGTTTCGGCAGGAATAGCCACTTTGCGTCCACCGAAAGCCGCTCAAAGGTGTCCCAGTTGCGCCCGCGCAGGTGAGCCTGACCCTGGACGTTGATATGCGCCTCAGCGGATGCAACACACAGCATGTGAGCAGTCGCTAGGTCATAAAGCATCGGCCCGTACGCCTCGCCGAGTTGATATTCGGCTCCCTCCATCTGAATGCACAGAGGTTCGAGCTTGCTGTAATTACGATGGGCGATCCGATCATCCCTCTCTCCTTCTGGATTCTGGCTAAGCGCGTCTATCTTGTCTTGTAACGAATTAACACGCGCACTAGCGCGGTCGATCCTCCGTGTTCGCGCGGTAGCGCGAGACAGTGCTTTTCGTGCAGCCTGAAAATACATGGCATCTGCCGCAAGAATGCTTACCAGGGTTGGAACGCTATGAGGACGCGATGGCTTAAGTCTCGGCACCGTTTACCCTGCCAGTCGTTTGCATAAGCATAATACGAGAGCCCCGTTAAAGTCGGAGTTTGGGATTCGGGATCTCGAACCTGTCGGTAATGGCCGCTATTATTCCCATAGTTGGTGAAAAATCCCCCATTACGCCGAGCGTTCACATCATCCAGGCGTATTCCGAATCGCCGATCCACTCCTGGCGGAGAGTCTCCTGCTTGGGCTGCGGCGCAACCTTGACGGCAAAACTCATGGCTAGGCAGTCGCCGTCATCCGGAGAGGCCTCGCCGCGGGCTTTTAAGTCTTCCTTCGCCTCGAGCATGATGGAACCGTGAAAGCGCTTGCCGCGGGCAATGTCGTAGCCAGGGGCGCAAAGGTCAACCGCCAGCTCGGGATCGTCGGGAATCTCGGCGCCCGCCTTCAGCCAGTCGCGCATCCATCCCCAAACCTCGGTGCGCTTGTTGAAATACATTTGGAAGTCCGTGGCATTCGCTCCGCCGTGAAATTCGTGCAGCGTGTGGCCATAGTTGCGGTGTCTGACAATGTCCACCACACCGGCGCCCAGGCCGTCGCCGTCAATCACAGTGGCGTCGGGCCGCTCCCGGTAAATAAAATCGATGACCCGGTCGGAAAGTTGCACCAGGTCAAGGCCGCGATACTTCGCCAGAATCCTGTACTGCCGGCCCTGGCGAATCCCGACAATGGAGCGGTCATCGCCAAACCTGGCCACGTCAACCGAAAGGATCTTCGGCAGCGCGGAATAGCCCTGCGCCTTGTACTTGCGGCAGGCTTCCACCGCGTCCGGGGGAATGAACGCGGAGAATCCAACCCGCGGCGCCTCGCCCTTTACTCTGTACCTGAACCAATCGGAATCTTCCCCATAGAGTTCGGCCCACTCAGCGATCAGCGCTTTGTTGGTGAATCGGGAAGTGCGGGAATCAATCGAGCCGTGGTTCCATCCGTTGCGCTCGCTGCCGAAATTCACGCGGTAGAATTTCCCGCTGTTCTGCGTCGGGTTACCGAATAAAAATTCCATTGGCGAACCATCTGTCAATCCGCCTTCGGCAACGTCGTAGATTTTGTCAGAGATTCCGCTGGCCTCATCGAAGATATAGAACGAAGTAGAATCCGCCGCGTGTTGCCCGGCGAAAGCTTCCGAGTTTTTCTCCTCATGCGAGGCCGCCGCCACAAACCAGGATTCCCTTTGATCGCGTGCCCACATACGTTCCGTGGAAATCTCGAACCAGTGGCGCGTAATCGACAGCTTGAGCCAGTATTGCAACTGTGCCCAGGTCTTGGTTTGTAGCTGGTGCGCGGTGTTGGCGGTGATCGTGCCCTTGCATCGAGGCCGCGTGCTCATGATCCACAAGGTCAACCAGGCCGATATAGTGGATTTCCCGACACCGTGGCCCGAGGCGCGGGTCATGCGGATCGGATTGACGGGAGTGTGACCGTCAAAGTTGCGCGCCTTCACTTCCGCGCCTAGTTCGTTCAGGAAATCAATCTGCCAGGTGTCCGGGCCGTCATGGTTTGCCAGCAGGCCCGGCTGTTTCCAGGGAAAGGCATACATCACGAAACCGAGGGGATCGGCGTAGAACCGCGCCATGTCGTTAACCAGTTCGCGATCAGACGGCGTAAGCATTTTTTAGTTCTCGGTCAAATCCTTGTCCGCGGTGCCTTCAATGAGCGGAGGCAGTTTGGCCCGTTCGCGTGCCAGCTCCATTTCCTTCGCAAGTTCAGCACCCCAGCCCAGCTCGATTTTTTCGATAAACATTCCGCGAACCTTGCACAGCAGTTCATGGGCCTTGAGCCTGAGTGCCAGAAAATTCGCGACCGGCCCGGCCAGTTGGCATTCGGCGTCAATGTCCCTGATTCCGTTTATCACTTCCTCGTCGGTCAGCGGCTCCCTCTAGAGTTTCGCCAGCGCCGCGGCCTGCTTGCGCTCGATGGCGGCAACAAATTCCGGATCGCGGCGCAGTTCGCAGGCCGTGATCTTGCGCGTTTCTCGCTGTACCCGGTTTTAATCAGCGCATCCTCAAGAGTGCAGCCCGGCTCCGTGGTGTAATGCGACAGCACCAATCGGCGTTTTTTAGTGAGTGCCAAAGTCAGGCTCCGTAATACAGGACAGCTCCGTCATTCCGACGCTCGACATACGCCCGCTGCCTGCAGCGCGGACTGCATTGCCGCTGCCATTCCCGCTTGGGCTGAAAATCGCGCCCGCAGCCCGTACAAAGCCGTTTCCCCAGTCCGGTAGAGTAAACATCGTCCGGCTTCGGAAATGCGTCACGCCGCAAGGGAAAATGCGTCATTACTGCCCTTCAAATACCTTCTTCAATTCGTGGTAAAGCTGCCAGCCCGCGCCGATTCCAGCGCCTTCGAGTGCCTTGATGCCGTACTTCTTGGCAATCGGCGTCAGCGCCTCGGCGGCGCCCGGTGCAGCCCGAGGCCAGTTGCGACCGAATATCGCACCGCCCGGATTGCCGCTCACGCCTTTGGGCCATGGTTTCAACATGATTATTTCCCCTTGCCACTCGTTTCGATTTCAGTCAGCAGCCGGGCTCCCTCTCTTGCAGCTTCTTCGGCCGTTAGCCGATCCTTCTCATTTCTTTCATGGCGCATTTTTTCCATCTCGTCGTACTTCTGCTTCCAACTTTCGCGCTCCTTGCGCTCCGCCTCACGCGCATTGGCGAAGATCGCGTCATTGCGTCGGCGGCTTCTTTCTCCAATCGCAATTTCTCGCCGGCAATCGCTGCCTGCCTCTTCTCCTCGTACGCCGCAGCTTCAAGCGTCAGTTTGCGGCGCTCCGCGGTAACCCGCTCCTGATAGACTGCGACCCGCGCCTGGCATTCTGGCAGATGTTCCGCCATCAGCGCGGCGAATCTCGCCTTAGCCAGCGCGGTGCCTTCATAGGCTGAAACCTCCCGACGATCCACGCAGTCCACCAGTTCGACCACTTCAAAGAGCAAATCAAGCCTAAACTCGGGATATTGCGCCCACAGTGCCTCTTTCTCCGACCAGTGCAGTCCCATCTTTCCCCCTTATTCGTATTTCATTTTGCGTCGAAACCGGGCCGCCCACTCATCCATCGGCAGCGAGTCGCTCAACCCAGCAGCAGTCGAGGCAGTCTTTCGCGTTGGCGTAATTGGGGTCGGCAACCGCTTTTGCAGACGCGCGCTGCTTCGCTCTGCAATTCAGCCCTGATCTGCGCCAGTTCAGCAGCCGCCGCTAATGGACGTAGGCCATTAAGCCTGGCCACGACATGCGGATTGCGCATCAAGTGGTGTGCAATCTCCGGCGCATTCATGGAAATAATCAGCTTGGAAATGGCCGGTTCTATGAAGATTGCCTGCGCTGCCTGCAACTCTTCATCACTCAACGGATTCTGCTGGTGCAGTTCGCGAGATTTACGGTGTAAGTCCTGCAGAATGTCCGGCGGTACATCTTTATTGACAGCGTCGTACTGGGTTTCATCGCGAAAGTCGTTCTGCCTGTCCAGGTGCTCAGCAATCCGCCCAATCTTAGCCGCTGCCTGCGCCGGAGTCATTGCGCCCAAGGCCGAAACTATTTCCGGATTCCTCGCGAGCTCGTATGCGATTTGCGGACCATTCGTTTCCGCCAGAATGGACTGCTCTACCGCAGACGACACGTGGGCGGGAATCTCCAGACTGCCCACCACATCAGAGAAATCAGGATTCTCAGCGGCAAAGGCCGCAGCACGCTGATTGTAGGCGGTCAGAATCTCCTGATCAGGCCCACCCGCCTGGTCGGCCTCTGGTTCGAGCTCGGAATCGGTACTCTCGCTTTCCGATTCAACCGGCGGGGGCGTCGTCGAATGCCCGCCATCTCTCTCTGCCTGGCGCATCCGACCCGCGAACGCCTTCGCCCATAACTCGGGCTCATTTCATCGTCAGGAATTACCAGGCCAGATTGCAGAGCTCGGTCAAGGAGCTCGGCATTCCTCACTCCTTCGAGGTCAATCCGGTTGCGCAGTTCGTTCTCGTCCAGCGGCTTTCCCTGCGCATAGCGGCCGCGTTCGTCCCGCGGTGCTTCCCGCTCCGCTCCGACCTGCTGAACCGGCATCCTCTCTTCCACGGCGGCAATGTCCGCCCGATTCGCTTGCTCGATCTGCTCTACCGCCGAGCTTGATGATTCCGGTTCCATTCCGCCGTCCTCTCGTGAAGCGTCGAATTGAGTTGCTCGATAATCTTTTCCTGCAGCAAACACCGAGCCTCAAGTTTCCCGACAAGTTGCTGGAACATGTATATCCGGGCGGTTAATTTATTAATCTTTTTTTGGAACCCTCCGCGCTTCAGCAGCGAAGCGCAAGCGGATTCAACTGGTGCAACAGCTTCAGGCGTCGCCATCATTTCACTTCCGCTAATCACGACTCACCCCACTCAAATGCCGATTGGCGACCACATCCTCGGCGCTCACAAAACTTATTCCTCCGGTTTTAGAACTTTGTCCTTGAGATCATTCGCCTTGGACTGCTCCAGGGCTGCTGTCTGCTCCTGCTCCAGCCACTCGCGCAAACTGGCGTTCTGTTCTTGCAGGGATATAACCTGATTCGTCAGGTTAGCCACCCGCATGTTAAGCATCTCTATCTGGCGCTCTTTGCGCTCCAATTCCCTACCAGCTCTGCCCACTTCGCGCACAAATTCACGGAGAGTCTTGTCCGGCAAAGGTGGAATCGGTTTAGCCGCGGTCAATTCAGCATCGCTCATCAACAGGGACGACAACTTGACTAACCGAGAGGACTTCGCCGCCGAATTAAGGGCTTCGACTTGATCCTGTAGGGACTTATTCCGCGCCGCCAGGGCTGCATTCTGAGCTTCGGCCAGTGCAATACAGGATTCAAAAATCCGGTCAGTCTGTTTCGGGGACAGTGAGCTCTTGCCAGTTTCAAACAACGAAATTTCAGTTTGAGTAAATCCGGATTTCTTGGCCAGATCCGATTGAGTGATTCCAAATTCGGCACGCACCTGCCGTAACTGCCAGCCGTGCGCGAGATTCGTGTCTATCTTGATATCGCCGGCCCGGCGCTCAATTTCCATCACGCGACGGGTCATTACCGCCATAATCTTTAGCAATTCATCAGGCCGCAATTCGGTTTTGCCGTGTCTCCATTCACTCAGCCGTGCAGGACGCATTCCGGTGACTGCTGCTAACCGGCTCCATTGCACACCCGATTGCTCAACTAAAAGCCTGTAGCTTTTTTGGTTGGCCACTTTGAATCCTCCAGCTAAGGCTGCCACTATAACACTAAACTTCTTCGGTGTGTAAAATAAGTATGTGCGCACAGTAAGAGTATATGTAATAGTGGGCAAAAGAGAGGGGCGACTGTAGGCCAGCCGCCCGGTTGGAATCGCTTCAAGGAGAATCAATCGCTGTGAACGAAACCATAAGTAGCACACCCCCCACTGCATTACAACCCCCTGTCACCGTGCGGGAGATTCTGCGGGACGCTCAAACGCTCCTTGCGGAAGCCAAACTGAATCTCAGCCGCGCCCGCAATCAAACTGAGGCCCAGCACGCGCACGCCGTCATCGGGCGGCTGTGCCAGGCTTGCGAAATTGGCATTTCAACCATTCACACGCTGCGCAGCGGGGGCGGGGGTGCGTTGTGAACACAGAACCGGAGCGCTCTGAACATTGGGTTCCCGTCACGAAACTAGCAACCTGCAATCGTTGCGGGCGGGCGAATCTTGCCTGGCAGCATTCGACGCGAACCAAAAAATACTATTTGTGCATCACGCGAACCGCGCCCGATGGTTCGTTTGAGGCCAACCGGCGCGGATTCCACAAATGCGTGGAAAATCCACCCGCGCCGCCGATCAACGACGATGACATTCCTTTCTAAATTCGACAAATCGCTGTTACCGCCGCCGCGCACGTTTTACGAAACGGAGCTGGGCAAACTTGGGCGCGAGGATCGGCACGGCTGGGCCGCTGCGAATTGCCCTAAGCATGAAAGCAAAAGCGGGAAATCGTTCGGAGTCAACCTGCGAAATGGCGGTTTTGTGTGCCGGGCAGGGTGCGGTTCTGGAGGAGACATACTCGATTTCCTTAAATTCCGCGATGGGCTGGACTTCAAACGCGCCAAACAATATCTCGGGATTGACGTTTCCGCTCCTCGGCCGGCAGTGGAGGTCGTTACCGTCCGCTGGCTGCTGTGTGATTTCACCATTGACGGCGAGCACTACCGCACTGCGGTGAAAGACGAACCGCAAACCTACTGCCAGAAAATCCGGAGTTTCTACCATGACGCAATGGAAGGATTGGACGAACTGGGACCGGGGGAAAGCGAGTCACACGATGAATGCTGGGCGCGGCTAGCGTGCGGGTTTGACGAACTGCGGGAACTGGGGGCGGTCTGAAATGGGGATGACTCGAGACGGACTGCAAATCGGATTTGATGCGCCGGCAGTCCGCATCAGTGGCGGCGCAAACCGCTTGGAACCCGCGGGACGGGCATGGCCAGAAGCCTTGTCCAATGCCGCTTTCCACGGCATCGCGGGGGAATATGTGCGACTTGTCGAACCCGCCAGCGAGACAGATCCGGCGGCGCTCCTACTGCAATTTCTCACCGCGGCGGGGAATGTCATCGGGCATCGGCCCCATTACATCGTGGAAGACTCGGCGCATTACATGAACGTTTTTACCGTTTTGATCGGGCTCACGGCCAAAAGCCGCAAGGGCACAAGCTGGAATCGTGTGCGGCGGATATTCTCGGAGACCGATCCGGAATGGGCGCGGGAGTGCCTGGCCAGCGGACTATCGAGCGGGGAAGGGCTGATTGAATCGGTGCGGGATGCGGACGGCGAACACGATGGCGTAAGCGATAAAAGGATGCTGGTTTCGCAGGGCGAGTTTTCGAGTGTCCTGCGGGTCATGGATCGGGACGGGAATACATTGTCCACGGTTCTGCGTGATGCCTGGGACGGGATGCAGTTGCGGACGATGACGCGCAAGAGTAAGGCGCTGCGCTCGAACGGTTCTCATATTTCGCTGATCGGCCACATTACGCGGGACGAGCTGCGCGAGAACCTCACGGAAACCGACAAGGCCAACGGCTTCGCCAATCGAATTCTATGGGCCTGCGTGAAACGGTCCAAGGAACTTGCCGACGAAATAGAAATCCCTTATGACGCCTGGCACAAAGTCTCGGGCAAAGTAAAGCAGGCGGTAGAGCGGGCGCGCGAGGTAGAGAGGATGCGCCGGGACGAAGACGCGCAAGCCATCTGGCGAACGGTCTACCACCAGTTATCGGAAGGTCAGCCGGGGATGTTCGGCGCGGTCACCGCGCGAGGGGATGCTTACGTGCTGCGCTTGTCCTGCCTGTATGCCTTGCTGGACGGTCAATCCGTAATAGGCGCGGAGCACATGGAAGCGGCGCTCGAAGTGTGGCGTTATTGCGAGGATTCGGCGCGATACATTTTTGGCGATCAGTTGGGCTCGCCATTGGCCGATGACATTTTAGGGATGCTGCGCCGGACTCCGGTGGGGTTGTCGCGTTCGGAAATTTCCGATTGCCTGGGTCGGCACAAATCGGCGGCGGAGCTAGATAACGCATTCGGACTGCTGGCGGAACAGAACCTCATTAACCGACGCCAAGAAATCGGCGAGGGGCGTCCGCGGGAAGTCTGGTTTGCGGTGGAAGGGGGTAAGCATGTCGTCGCGGTATGAGTCTCTGATTGAGGCAGCCAAGCGCGAAATCGTGGCGCGGCGAGAAAAGAAGCTGGCGCAGTTTGAATGCGCGGCGTGCGGGACGCACTTCGATACCAGCATAGGAATTGCGCGGCACACAGCGAACGGTTGCAAGCCATTTCCGCCAGCGGCAGAAGTACCGAATAT
Organism: Terriglobia bacterium; assembly: GCA_963803605.1. GTDB lineage: Bacteria > Acidobacteriota > Terriglobia > Terriglobales > Acidobacteriaceae > JAIQFF01. Next base: position 384,580 of record CAWDNG010000004.1, on the reverse strand, counting down.
GCCCAGTTGCCCGGCGTGCGGGAGTTATGCGGTCAGGCAGGAGAACGGCGATCTGGTCTGCGATACCTGCGGGAAGTGGGACGCATGAACGCATTGCCTCTATCCATCGTCGAACGTCGGGAAGAATTGATCGACGCCGCGGAGCTGGCGAAGCGGTGGAACGTGCCGGAATCCTGGATTCGGGACCACACCCGCCGCCGGGCCGACGATCCGATTCCGCATAAGCGCCTGGGCATGTATGTCAGGTTTAACTGGCACGATCCGCGGTTGCTCGCCTGGCTCGAACGGCGCCAGGTCGGGAAGTAAACCCAATCTTTGCAACTAACATACACGTATGTTAGTATGAGCTACATGAAACGCACCACGGTTTACCTCACCACCGAACAAATTGCAGGACTGGCCAGAATATCGGCAAGAACTGGGGCTCCGGCGGCGGAGCTGATCCGCCGGGCCATTGACTCTTACCTGAAAGCGCAAGGGGGCCGACGATGAGAAAACAGACAGGGCACCTCTACCAAAAATGGGGCTGGTGGTATCTCAGATACCGGGAAAACGTGATGGAGTCGGGCCAACTGGTCCGGCGGCAGATTGCCAAACGGATTGCGCCGGTTGACGCCCTGGACGCGCGCTGTAAACGTGCGCCGAAGAAAATTCAGGACTTGGCCGAACGAGAGTTGAGGCCGCTGAATCAGGGCGCATACACGCCCGAGGCAACCGAGACGTTGGGGGAATTTGTGGAGCGGGTTTACTTCCCGAATCTCGAAAGCCGGTTGCGGGCTTCCACCATGAAAGGGTACAAGGCGCGCTGGGAGTCGCAACTCAAGGCCCGATGCGGACATTTCCGGTTGCGTGAATTCCGAACCTGTGACGGACAGAAAGTACTAGCAGAAATCGCCCGCCAGGATGGGACGCTTTTACGCTCCACCTTGCGCCACTTGCGGAGCCTGCTTTCGGGCGTGTTTCGCCATGCGATCCAGCAAGGCTACATGCAGGGGCCGAACCCGATCCGCGAAGTTGGCACGCCCGGTGCGCCTGAGGGGCAAGAAACCTACGCTTACTCGCTCGAAGAAGTCTCGCAGATGTTGCTGTATCTCCCGCAGCCGGCAAAGGGGCTGGTTGCGGTTGCGGCGTTTAGCGGACTCAGGCGGTCGGAGCTGGCTGGGCTCGAATGGCAGGATTACCGCGGCGGGGAAATCTTCGTTTCGCGGTCGGTGTGGGAAGGCCATGTAAGCGAACCGAAGACGCGCAAGAGTAAGGCGCCGGTGCCGGTGGTTCGGCCCTTGGCCCAGATCCTTGACGCCTGGCGCGCGCAATCGGGGAACCCTACCGCGGGCGTGATGTTTCCGTCAGGGAAGGGAACGCCGCTCAACCTGAACAACGTTCTGCACCGCGAGATTCTGCCAGCGCTCAACCGCTGCAAGACGTGCGGAAAGGCAAAAGACGATCATGTACCCGAGGCCCATGTCTTCGAGCGGGACGCTGCGCGGCCAATGTGGCATGGCTGGCACGCCTTCCGCCGCGGGCTGGCCACGAACCTGCACAGTCTTGGCGTACAGGACAAGATCATTCAGGCCATTTTGCGACACTCGAACGTAGCGGTCACCCAAGCCTGCTACATCAAAACCGTGGACGCCGATTCTGCCGCTGCCATGAAACTGCTTGAGGCTGTTCTGTGCACCGTTTGTGCACCGGAAACCGCTACCGACCAACCGCAAAGACTCAACTAAACCTGCCGGTGGGGGCTTATTTCGCAATCCCCCACCCCTTTTTTCGCATCGGGCCTGAATCTTCCATCCGATTTATTTTGTGCGGCATGCGGGCAGCGAGGGGGGCTTATTTCGCAGAATTCGCTTCTTTCGCATATAGTAGTAATTAGCCTCTTTACGTGGGCGCGTAGCTCAGTTGGCAGAGCAATGCCCTTTTAAGGCATGGGTCGATGGTTCGAGTCCATCCGCGCTCACCACATAACCGCCATATTAGAAAGGCCTGCGAAAGATGGCCCCCGAAATGGAGGCCAGATGTTCGTTACCTCCAGACGCCAGCCCTCCCACACAGACCAAACAATCGCCCGAAGGAAGATAAGAAACCCAGCAGGGTCGAACCCCTTCGCCCTATGTTCTCCGCGTGGCAGGCGACGGGTAGAAGTTTGCTATCATGGCGGCGTTCTTTTCGGCAGGTGAGCTACCCGGTGTTTGCAATCTACCGCCACGCAAAAAATCCAGAATCGAGGAAAGCATATGAAGAAGGTCATCTTAAGTTTCGGTTTACTGGCCCTTCTGGTAATGCCCGCCTTTGCCCAGGATAAGGAAGAGGAGAGGGTAGCGAACGCCGGCAAAGTCATCAGTGAGATCATGAATATTCCGGACAATGTGCCGCAGGACGTCATCGACAAGGCGGACTGTGTTGTGGTGTTGCCTTCGGTGCTCAAATTCGCCTTCGGGATTGGGGGCAGCTACGGCCGGGGCGTGATGACATGCCGTAGCGGCAAGAATTTCCACGGCCCCTGGAGCGCTCCTACTATGATGGCGCTCGAAGGCGGCAGTTTCGGATTGCAACTGGGCGGGCAGGCAACGGACTTCGTGCTGTTGCTCATGAGTCCCAGGTCGGCGTCGAGCATTCTGAGCAGCAAGGTGAAGCTTGGCGGTGACGTTTCGGCGGCCGCCGGGCCGGTGGGACGGAACGCCTCGGCGGAGACGGATGTCAGTCTGCGGGCGGAAATTCTTTCCTACTCGCGGGCCCGGGGACTGTTCGCCGGAATATCGCTGGCCGGTTCAACCCTGCGTCCCGACAACGACGCCAACAAGAAGCTCTACGGCAAAGAGGTAAGCGCGAAAGACGTTGTGTTTAACAAAGCGGTGGCTGCTCCCAAATCTGCCAGCGTGTTGCTGGCCACGTTGAGGAAGAGGTCGCCCAAGAACCTGGCAAAATAGCGGAGAGGCCGGGCCGCAATCCGCCACGCTCCTCGAGGGGAACGCCGGGCCGACCCTGAAACAGGAGGTTCTCCTGACTTTCAGCGCGTCCTGCCTGGTGTTCCTCCCCGCTCATGGCTTCAGGTTATTTGGTTTGAGTTCAGCGAATTCCGTAGAGGCTGACTTTGGGCCGCCCTCTCCATTTGCCCCTGCTGTACCAGAGGTCAACGCTCTGGATGATGCGGCGCTCACCCGGCAGATCGATGACTCGCGTTTGTCCGCCGTCTGGAATGCGGGCCGAATCGGAATCTCGTCCTGGGTCCCGTCTCCGTACCGGACCACGACGCGCTCAAAATTAATCGCGCCGCCGCTGATCCGCAACTGGATGGCGCGGAAAGCTCCACCTGACCTGCCCACCCTGATACTGTCATGGTCCACGGAGCCATCCACATGGGAGTCTCCGAGATATGTCCAGCGTCCTCTCTGGGCATGTAGGGATGTGCAGAAGGCGAGAATCAGCACGAAACTGACGGCCCATTTACTGTGGTTCTTTGACATCGATCTTTCCTTTCTCAATGGTTGGAATCCGAATGGGACTGCTAAGCGGGAGAACGCCAGAGGCATCACCGGCCAGCCCGTCTTGCCGGGTTTGAATCATCGACGATTTTCTTCCAGCCTTCCCGCCTGACTCAAGGTTAATGCAAGGCTGGGCGGCGTTCCTAGTTTCAAACTAGGACACTCCCCATCACCCTCGGCGCCCCTTGTCGGCTTAAGGTTTTGAACCATAAGGGTGACGGTCAAACCTTTGACGCGAAGGACGCTAAGCACTGCAGCCGAGAAAATCAAAAGACCCGTCCCAGCTGGAAGAACCACTTGCGATGTCCGCTGTCCCCGACGCTTCCCCCGAAGACCAGAGGGCCCACGGCAGTCTCGGCCAGAACGCCAATGGCAACGTCGTTGGGAAATTTGCTGGCGCCGGGAAAGGCGTACATCTTGCCGAACTCATAGGCGCCGATGGCATAGACTTTTTTCCCGGCCAGCGGAGGCAGGGTGAGTAGATCGTGTAAATATCCCACCCGGAAAAAATAGAACTGGTCGCCAAAAAGTTCGTTGGTGCCGTAAGCGCTCAGCCGGTTTGAGCCGCCCAGGAAGAACTGCGGATAGCCATTGCTGGTAGAACCGAAAGTGGTTCCGCCTTCGCTGACCACGAATATCGACGCTGGTTTAGTGATGGGCTGGAAGTATCCGACACGCGCCTCCCCAACCGGAAAGCTGTTGGTCTGGCCGGGGCTGGTGTCATACCACAGAAAGTTCGACTCTGCATTCACGCCACGCCGCGGAATTACAGGATCGTCGGTACGGTCGTACAGCCAGTGCAAGTGCGCCGCCCCAGTCCTGCCGCTGATGGAGGAGAATTCCGGCGTGCCCAGGCGCAGCCTGGCGTCGAGCGTGCCCACTTCGTAGCCCAGACGGACTTCACTGAAGCGGCTGAATCCGTATCCGATATCGCCGCCGATCTCGCTGCGGTTAAAGCGGTATTCAGCCAGGGGATCGCTCTTGCGGTAGATCTTGAAGGCGGAGGAACTGGCGGCTGCGTGGGGAGCGAAGAACCACCTGCTGGCGGGAGAGAATGGTCGGTAGAGTTCGCTCTCGATCCCGTAGGTGTTGCCAAAAATGAAATCAGTACGCCATTCCGACCGGTAGCCGGCGACATCGAGGAAAGTCAGGCGGGTGGCGAGCGTGAAATCCACGTCGTTGCTCTCCGATCCATCCACTTCAAAGCCCAACTGCAGCGTGGGTGGAGCGTAAAGCTTTTCATGCACGGTTACCAGCAATCCATTCTGCCCGTTCTGTTGGGTGAGTTGGTAGCCCGCCGTATCGTACCGCCCGATTCCGGTCAGCCGGGTCAGCAGGCCTTCCAGTTGAGGCGTGTTGATCGGTTTTCCGGCCTGGGGTCGCAGGAAGCGTTCTATGTTCTTTTCCGCCTCCGGATTCGCACCCTGCACCTTCACAAACTGCGGCACCGGAATATCATTTTTCTGATGAGACTGGCGCCGCTCCATGTACTGCGCCCACGCCGCATCATCCAGTGCATAAGTCTCGAGCAGGCGCGACTTCTGGGCCGCGGCTTCCGTACCTTTCTCAATAATCTCTCTCGATTTCGGGTAGTCCAGTGAGTTGAAGTCCTGCAAGCCGACGTTTACCACCAGGTCCGCGCCGGCCAGGCCGCGAATCTCATTGCCGGCAACCACCACGTCGATGGAACGCCCGAGAATGGCGAAAAGAGACTGGATCTTGTCGGCCTCGGCGGGAGAAGTTTGCAGATGCACGCCAATCACGATGTCTGCGCCCATGGCGCGCACCACGTCCGTCGGCAGGTTGCCCACCAGTCCGCCATCGACATAGACATGCTCCCCCTCACGAATGGGAGAGAAAAGCCCAGGAATCGCCATGGTGGCGCGCATCGCGGTCGAAAGGGATCCATCCTTGAACACGGCCTGTTTGCCACTCACCAGATCGGTGGCCACGCAGCGAAACGGAATGGGGAGATCGTCAAACGACTGCGCACTTGAATAAGCCAGTGTTTCCCGGTCGATCAAGAGGCTGATCTGCTGACCCGCATTCAGTCCACCTGGCAGCACCAGACCTCGCCGCAGTCCTAGCACAATCGAGTTGGGAAACGCGACCTTGTCTTCCTTTCTTCGGAAGGACAGGTCTTCGTAGGGTAGTACTCCGCCCAGGATGAAGTCCCAATTCTGTTCTTCCACCAACTGGCGAAGTTGTTGCGGACTCTTGCCGGTGGCGTAGAGTCCGCCCACCAGCCCACCCATGCTCGTACCCGCGAGATAGTCGATGGGGATGTGGTGGTCCTCAAACCACTGCAACACTCCAATATGCGCCAGTCCGAGCGCCCCGCCGCCTTCAAGCGCCACGCCAATTTTCAGGCGGGGCCTGGAGGGTGGCGTACCTTGCTCCGCCGCGGTCGAACCTGAAGCGGGACTGGCCGGACGAGCCGGCGTTTCCTGCGCTGAAGAAAGAGGGAAGAGCAACAATAGACAAAAGAGTGCGTGCAGGACGCCGCGCATGAAAAGCTCCCTTCGAAAACGAATCGCGAGGATGCAAATCGTGGGTGACGAACAAGTTTCGCCCAGGCTGACAATTCGCACAAGGCAGGGTTTCCTTTGCGTTCTTTGGGGCATTTCTTTGCGTCCCTTGCGGTTAAGCTTTTTTTGGGCGATGCGGGCGAGATCAATCCCTTTACCGCAAAGGACGCAAAGCAAGCGCCGCGAAGGACGCACAAAAAGTAGTCACGAATGACGCGGCCTCTTCATCCGGTGTAAATTAGCTGGCGAATATTTGATGAGGGTCAAAGTCGGGTGATGAAAACCATCAAGGGTCCGGCAATATTTCTGGCACAGTTCGCGGGTGACGCTGCTCCCTTTAACAATCTGCAGCACATCGCACACTGGGCCAGCACCCTGGGCTACAAGGGCGTGCAGATTCCGTCGTGGGACGGCCGCCTGTTCGATCTGAAGCGCGCCGCGGAGAGCAAGACTTATTGTGATGAAGTACTGGGCACGCTGGCCACTCACGGCCTGCAGCTCACCGAGCTCTCCACTCACTTGCAGGGCCAGTTGGTGGCCGTGCATCCAGCTTATGACGCGATGTTCGACGGCTTCGCGGCCGAAGCGGTCCGGGGAAACCGCAAGGCGCGCCAGGAGTGGGCGGTGCAACAACTTCGCTTTGCGGCCAAGGCGTCGGCAAACCTGGGCGTCAAAGCTCATGCCACTTTTTCCGGTGCGCTGGCCTGGCCCTACGTTTACCCGTGGCCGCAGCGGCCCGCCGGACTCATCGAGACCGCCTTCGAAGAATTGGCCGCGCGCTGGCTGCCCATTTTGAATGCATTTGACGACGCGGGAGTGGATTTGTGTTTCGAGATCCATCCCGGTGAGGACCTGCACGACGGTATCACTTTCGAGATGTTCCTGGACCGGGTAAAAAATCATCCCCGCTGCAATATGCTTTTCGATCCCAGCCACTTTGTGTTGCAGCAGCTCAATTATTTGCAGTTCATCGATCTCTATCACCCACGCATCCGGATGTTTCATGTGAAGGACGCGGAGTTCAATCCTTCCGCGCGGCAGGGCGTGTACGGAGGCTACCAGCCCTGGATCGAACGGGCAGGAAGGTTTCGCTCGCTGGGTGACGGGCAGGTTGATTTCGCCGGCATTTTCTCCAAACTCACACAATACGGCTTCGAAGGCTGGGCGGTGATGGAGTGGGAGTGTTGTATAAAGAGCAGCGAGCAGGGAGCGGCTGAAGGAGCGCCCTTCATATCGCACCATATTATTCAGGCGGCCAAACAATCGTTCGACGATTTCGCCAGCTCAGGTTCCGATGAGGCCGCGAATCGCCGCATGATGGGGCTGGAATGAAGCTCTCGGCTATCAGTTACCTGCCACCGAGTAGCATCCCTGCGCAAAACCTTGACGAAAGACGTAAGAACAGTCGATTACGACGAAGGAACCGAAGTCTGTTAACTGAGAGCTGAGAGCTGAAAGCTATGAGCCTTGAAATAAAACGCGACGACACTACGGGCCGCCGCTTGCGCCTGGGTATGGTGGGCGGTGGACCGGGCGGCTTCATCGGGGCGGTGCATCGCATCGCGGCCCGGCTTGATGATCGCTTTGAGCTGGTGGCTGCGGCGCTGTCTTCCGATCCAGGGCGCGCGCGAGCGGCTGCGCTGGACCTTCATATTGTTCCTGAGCGGGCCTACGGCAGTTTTGCTGAGATGGCTGCAGCGGAAGCGGCTCGCAAAGATCGTATTGATGCCGTTGCCATCGTGACCCCAAATCATTTGCATTGTGCGCCGGCAAAAGCATTTCTCGAGGCGGGCATACACGTCATTTGCGACAAGCCGCTCACTACGACACTGGAGGACGCCCAGGACCTGGCGCGGACCGTGCGCCGCACCGGCCTGCTCTTTGCCGTGACGCACAACTACACCGGCTATCCGATGGTGCGCCAGGCTCGCCAGATGGTGGCCCAGGGAGAACTGGGGGCCATTCGCGTGGTGCAGCTCGAATATGCGCAGGACTGGTTGGCCACGCCCCTGGAGAAAACGGGACAGAAACAAGCTGTCTGGCGAACCGATCCAGCCCAGAGTGGTCCCGCCGGTTCGCTGGGAGACATTGGAACTCACGCCTACAATCTCGCGTGTTTTGTTACCGGATTGAATTGCCAGGAGCTGGCGGCTGAGCTCTCCACTTTCGTTCCCGGCCGCCGTCTCGACGATCATGTGCAAATCATGCTGCGCTTCGCTCAAGGCGCCCGCGGAATGCTCTGGGCCAGCCAGGTCGCGACTGGCAACCAGAACAATCTGCGCTTGCGGATCTATGGAGAAAAAGGCGGCCTGGAATGGCGGCAGGAAGATCCGAACTGCCTGTGGTTTGCCCCGCTCGGCAAGAGTCCCACCCTGATCTACCGCGCCGGGCCAGGCGCGACCCCGGTCGCCGCGCACGCCAGCCGCGTGCCATCGGGCCATCCCGAGGGCTATCTGGAGGCCTTCGCGCAGCTTTACACCGACATCGCCGAACAGATCAGCGCCCGCCTGGAGAAGCGTCCCGCGGCGGCCTCCTCTTTACTGGTGCCTACGGTCGAGGATGGCGTGGCCGGCATGCAATTCATCTCCGCGGTCCTGGAATCCTCCAGCCGCAACTCGGCTTGGACTGCAGTCCCCGGTCGAGGCTGACCTTCGCATAGTTTCCCAGTTGGCGGGGACGACTATCGGCTAGTAAACAACGCCGTCAGCGCGTATGGTTAAGTAGGTCTCATAACGCATCTTCCCGCCGCGCCTCTCGGTGACGGTTCCTTGCGAAATCAGGCGGTTAGGTCTCTTGAGCGAGGATCCGCCATGCCTGACAAACCCTCACGCCTTCGTGTGAAGTCCGACGGTCAAGGCCCGCCCGCAATCGATGCCCAGCCCATAGAGAATGAAATTCTGCTGAGCTTGCCGGCGTCGGAGCGCGAAACTTTATTTCCGCAGTTGACTTTCCTCGAACTGCGAACGCACCATGTATTGCTTGAACCGGGCGAGGCGATCCAGTTCGGCTATTTTCCGAATAGCGGGATGACATCAATCTTGACCGTCCTCCCGGAGGGGAAAAGCGTGGAAGTCGGGCTGACCGGCAAGGAGGGTTTTGTCGGCTTGCCCTTGACCGTGGGCTTCAGCAGCGGTCCAACCCAGGCGGTGGTCCAGGTTGCAGGCGGTGCCTTCCGAATCGGCGCGCGTGCCATTGCTCAAACGCTGCGCCAATGTCCAATCCTGGCGATCCGCCTGCAACGCTATGTGCAGTTGCTCGCTATGCAGGGCACCCAGGTAGCGGCCTGCAACAGGTTGCACGAAGTGGATGAAAGACTTGCCCGCTGGCTGCTCATGTGCCAGGACCGCATTGGCTCTGGCCTGGTGCCTTTGACCCAGGAATTTCTGGCCCACATGCTGGGCACACGCCGGGCCAGTGTCACGGTCGCGGCCGGCATCCTGCAGAAGGCAGGGCTGATCACTTATTCGCGCGGCCATGTGAACATCGTCGACCGGCAGCGACTGGAAGGCGCCTGCTGCGAGTGCTATAAAGTCATGCAACAGCAGGACCGGAAGTGGCGCACCGAAGGCCTGGGCGATTGAATCCCGTTTCCCCGCCAACCCGCCCGCCGTTAGGCGGCTGTCTCCCGCCCCGAAGGTAAGACGTCCCACAGACTAACGGTGTGACTCTGGTGCTACATTTTGTCTTGCAGTCTGACCCACGCGGGCGGGCGCTCGCTTACAATAGCGGGCATGCAGACCAGCGGACAAACGGGGACCAGAATGATCCGGGACTGGAAACAGTGGGAGGGCCAGATTGTGAATGGCACCTTCCCCCTCCGGCAATACCTGGGCGGTTCCGCACACAGCGCAGTTTTTCTCACTGAACGCCGCGGGCGGGAGCCGCAGAGAGCAGCCATCAAACTCGTTACGGCGGACCCGGCCACGGCCGGGGTCCAGCTTGCGCGCTGGGAAGCGATTGCCAAGTTGACCCATCCGCATTTGCTTCGTCTGTTTGAATCGGGAAGTTGCCAACTGGATAAGGTGGTCCTGCTTTATGTGGTGATGGAGTACGCCGAGGACAACCTGGCACAGATTCTCCCCCACCGCGCGCTCACCCCGGCAGAAGTGCGCGACCTGCTGGAGCCTGCACTGGACGCTCTCACCTTCATCCATGGCAAGGGTCTCATTCACGGCGGACTCAAGCCGTCGAATGTCCTGGCGGCACAGGACCAGTTGAAGCTCTCGAGCGATAGCCTGCTGCGAACAGGCGACGCGGCGGGCTTCGTCGCTCCTCCCAGCGCGTACGACGCGCCGGAGGTCGCAAACGGAAACATCTTGCCGGCGTCCGACGCTTGGTCACTCGGTATGACCGTGATGGAGGCGCTCACCCAGCGCTTGCCAGCCTGTGAGGGCATCGCGGAACCTTTGCCGGAGACGGTGCCGGCGCCCTTCATGGGAATCGCCCATTGCTGTCTGCGTATCGATCCGCAGCGCCGCTGTACGCTCGCCGATATCGCCGCGCGTCTGCAATCAGCTCCATCAAGTTCGCCACAGCCTTCGACCGTCAGGATACCGGCGGGCTCGGCAAAGTGGCGCAACCTTCTTCTTGTCGCGGCCGTGGTCCTGGTGGCAGCAGCCGTGTTCATCGGCCCCAAGCTTTTCCGCTCACACCCCGAGACGCAGCCAGCCAGTTCGGTTTCCTCGAACTCCCCGGGCCCTTCTGAAACTGCTGCAGTGCCTGACGCCCAGAGTGCCGCACCCAAGGCGGAGCCGTCGCCTGCGGATGCAGCCAAACCCTCGGCGATAAAAACGCGCAGTGAGCGGCAGAGTTCCAGAGCTCCTGCTCCGGCTGCTCCTGCCGCCATAGCAGAAACGGCACCCGTCGCAGGCTCCGATCAGGGCAGCGTTTTGCAGCAGATTTCGCCCGTCATTTCCAGGTCAGCGCAGAATACGATCACCGGCACCATCAGGATCCGAATAAAGGTTCTGGTGGACGCCGCGGGAAACGTAGAGAACGCCAATTTCATTTCCGCGGGCCCGAGTAAATATTTTTCGCGGCAGGCCATGCAGGCAGCACAACAATGGAAGTTTGCACCCGCCCAGGGGGCGACGAGGGCCTGGATTCTGCATTTCGGCTTCAGGAGATCGGGAATCGAAGCCACTTCCGAGCCGGCGAAGCCTTAGCTACTACGACCATAGGCAACTCTGGCAGCGTAACTGCGTAGCGAGGGCCATGCGCCCTCGGGACAGCCGGCGGGATGCTGGCTATGGTGCTACTTCGGACACAGCAGCCGCTTAGGCGCTCTCCGTTGCCACGCGGTGCGCAATGCGGCGGCCAGGATGTCGCGCGGTACCTTCGCCAATCGCACGCGGGTAACGCCCATCCGTCCCCAGCCTTTGGGGACGGGAGAAAAAATCTCAGGCTCGTCGTCTACCATCCCGGCCTGCTGCTCCGGAGTCAGCAGGAGTACGCCGTAACCTTCCGATTCGAGTGCCAGGGTGGCAAAGATTCTTCCGCCCACCCGGAAGTCAGCCTGTCCAAAATGAGAGCCTTCGATAGCCCCCGGCAAGGCCAGAGCAAGGCGGCGAAAATCACGAGCGGTCAAAGCATCACTCCTTTCACAGGTTCAGAACGAAGAAGGTCTGGTTCCTTTGCGTCGTTTGCGGGTGCTTCTTTGCGACCTTTGCGGTCAAGAGTCTAGACCCAGCTATCGTCCACAGGGTTCGCAGAATGGCAGGGGATGCCTCCTGGTATCCAGGATCAAAAAGGCGAGATTGAGGATCAGGTGCAACTCCTTGCCCGTAAATCATCTAAGCCCATTTGAATCCATTCAGCCAATCCTGATTCGTGCTAGAGGGAAGTGACGAAGTAACATTGATTGGTGTTCGCAGAAGGCTTCTCGAGGTTCGCAACCATGGCGCAACTTTTTTGATGCGTCCCATTCAAAGTATTCATCAAATGAACCCAGAAGAGGATTGACAGGCTTCATCCGGTTGTCTACTCTTCATAAGTTCATGTCAGCTTCCTGCTTAACGCGCTGCCAGTGTTGTACTTGTTGTTGTATGTGTGTGTCCACTGGCGCTCGGGGGTTGCTGACCTAAGAATAATTTAGAAATCGGCACTTATAACCCACCGCCAGTGCAACTCACTGGCGGTGGGTTTTTTGTGGCCAAAAGTCCATATGACAAATGCAGTGACAGAAACGAAGGCGCAACGGGTGGAGCGGTTGAAGCGGGAGAAGAATCCCTGGGAAGGCCTCGACGACATCCGCAAGTTTGCCCGTGAGGGCTTCGATTCCATTACGCCCGAGTGGCTGGGCACCTATTTTCGCTGGTGGGGCGTTTACACCCAGGGAGACGGCGTTGGAGTCATCGGCGGCAAGAACGGAGAAGGCAAGGCCCTGCCGTTCTTCATGGTTCGTATCCGCATTCCCAATGGCCTGCTTCATTCTCACCAGCTGCGAACCATCGCCCACGTCACCGAGAAATACGCCCGCGGAACCGCCGACCTGACCGTCCGCCAAAACATTCAGCTGCACTGGGTAACCATCCAGGACCTGCCCAACCTGCTGGAAGGATTGTGGCGCGCCGGTCTGACCACCATGGGTTCGTGCGGCGACGATACCCGCAACATCACCGGCTGCCCGCTGGCCGGTGTCGATGCCGATGAGATCTGCGATGCTTCGTCACTGGCGCTTGAGGCCAACCGCTTCTTCGTGGGCAACGGCGATTTCTACAACCTGCCGCGCAAATTCAAAGTCTGCATTACGGGATGCCACGTCTGGTGTGCCTACCCGGAAATCAACGACGTGGGCTTCACCGCCATCCGCCGCGATTCCGAAGTCGGTTTTTCGCTGCGCGTGGGCGGCGGCCTCTCCACCGATCCTCACCTCGCGCTCCGGCTCAACGCGTTTGTGCAGCGGCATCAGGTGATCCCGGTTTTGAAGGGCGTTGCTGAGATTTTCCGGGAGAGCGAAAAGCTGCGCGAGAACCGGGAACGCGCCCGGCTCAAGTTCCTGTTCCTGAAGCACGGCTGGACCGTGGAGAGCTTTCAGGAGGAACTGGAGGGTCGCATCGGCTTTCGTCTCGATCCGGCGGTAGAAGAAAAACCACCCGTAGACATTTATCGCGATCACGTGGGGATCCATGCTCAGAAACAGGCCGGCTATGGCTACGTTGGAGCGGCGGTGCTGCGCGGGCGAATCTCGGCCCAGCAGATGCGCGCCGCCGCCGACGCTGCCGATCGCTACGCGGCAGGTCAGTTGCGCACCACCAACATGCAGAACCTGCTGATTGTGAATGTGCCCAACCACAACACAGCCGCTCTGGCGGGCGAACTCGAAGCCAACAAGATGCCGGTGGGCGGCTCGCCATTCTGGCGGGGCGTGGTGGCGTGCAGCGGCTCGGAATTCTGCAAGATCGCAATTACCGAAACCAAAAGTTTTTCCCGCTGGCTGGTGGAAGAACTTGAAGAGCGACTGCCTGGTTTCGAGCAGCACCTGAAACTACACGTGACGGGATGTCCCAACAGTTGCGGCCAGCACTGGATTGCCGACATCGGCATCGAGGGCAAGAAGATCAAGGTCGATGGCCGCCAGCAGGATGCTTACTACTTCTGCGTGGGTGGCGCGGTGGGATTGCACCAGTCGGTAGCGCGTCCCATCGGCTATCGCTGCCTGGCCAGCGAAGTTCCTGATGCCATCGAGCGCCTGTTGGTGCGTTATCGGGAGGAGAGATTGCCCGACGAAAATCTGCGCCACTATTTTGCGCGCCGCAGCGATGACGAGTTGCGCGAGTGCCTGGCAGGAAGGTTTCTGCCGGCGGTCGAGCGTGACGCTTCGCCGGGAAAGGTGCCGCATGCGGTGGAAGGCTAGGAAAAGGCGCGGCCTCGAGAATCGCGCAAAAGACAACAGTGTCATCCTGAGCGCAACCAATCCATTCGCTTACGAAGGGATTGGTGGAGTCGAACGACTCCTGGCAGCTCGCGAACGGCAGAAAATTGAGGATCTTTTCATTAAGTTCCACGGCGAACGCGCGAAGCAAATAGGGGTACTTCGACTGCGCGGATGCTTCGCTTCGCGAAGCATCCACTCCGCTCAGGATGACACTGTTCAGGATGACAAGGTTCTGGTGCCATGACTTTATTCCCCATGTTCATGAAACTCGAAGGCCGCTCCTGCCTGGTGGTCGGCGCTGGCACGGTCGGCGAGCCCAAGATCGGCAGCCTGCTGGCATCTGGTGCCTCGATACGTGTTGTCGCGTTCACTGCCACGGCAGCCGTTGTCGAATGGGCGAAGACGGGAGCGATCACGTGGGAAGCACGAGCTTTCAATAGCTCCGACCTCGATGGAATCTTTTTGGTGATTGCCGCAACCAATTCCCGGGATGTGAACGCCGCGATTTTCCGCGAGGCCGGTCAGCGAAACATCTTGTGCAACGTGGTGGATGACCCCGAGTACTGCGATTTTTACTATCCCGCGGTGGTGCGGCGAGGAGACCTCCAGCTTGCCATCTCGACCAACGGGCACAGTCCAGCTCTGGCGCAAAGGCTCAGGCGGGAACTCGAAGTCCAGTTTGGTCCGGAGTACGGCGATTGGCTGGAGCAGTTGGGCGCGATCCGGCAGCAATTGTTTGCCAGCAGGATCGATCCTGAGGAGCGCCGTCACCTGCTGCACGAACTCGCCAGCCGCGAAGCTTTCGAACGGCGCGGTCGGCAGGCTTCAATATCGAAGCCATCAGTCTGGAGAAAATATCATGACCGGTAGGGTGTACCTGGTGGGCGCGGGTCCGGGCGATCCCGAGCTGCTGACCCTCAAAGCCCTCAAACTCCTGAAGTCAGCCGACGTGGTGCTGCATGACGACCTGATCAGCGCGGAAATTCTGGCGTTCATTCCATCCTCGACCGAGGTTCAAAACGTGGGCAAGCGCTTCGGTCAAAAGCGCATCGGCCAGTCAGAAATTCATTCTCTGATGGTCCAGAATGCGCTGCTGGGGCTGCAAGTGGTCCGCCTCAAGAGCGGCGACCCGCTGATCTTCGGCCGCGCCGGAGAAGAGATGGAAGCCTTGCGCGCTGCAGGCGTCGAGTTTGAAATCGTCCCTGGCGTCACCTCCGCCTTTGGCGCTGCCGCCAACGCGCAGATTCCTCTTACCCATCGTCAAGTCGCGTCTGCGCTGGTACTGGTCACCGGCCACCACGCCGGCACCGAGCAATTTGCCGACTGGCCGGCAAAAATTCCAACCGATGCAACGGTTGTGGTTTACATGCCCGGCTACGACTACGGCAGCACGTCGCAACAATTGCGGCGCGCCGGGGTTGCGGGCGCGACTCCCTGCGCCATCATCTCGCAAGCCACCTCCCCAAATGAACAAGTTCACCTGACGACCGTGGATGATCTGCACACGTCTCCGCGGCTGCCCTCACCTACGTTGCTCGTAGTCGGCGAGGTAGTGCGAATGGCCAAGCCGTCCGCGCTACTTCAGCAATTCGCATGGCAACGTGATTTTGTCTCGAATAGTTCACTGTCCTCGGTTCCCCAGGAGCGTGCGGAGTGAGAGACCATATTGAGCTAGTACCGGCCGAAGCAGAAAAATGGCGGCCGGAAGAGGTGTTGAGCTGGGCCTTTGCCACTCACGGAAACGATGTGGCCATCGCATCGGGTTTCGGCGTCGAAGGCATGGTGCTGCTCGACCTGGCCTCGCGGGTGCGTCGCGATTTTCGCGTCTTCACGCTGGATACCGAATTCCTTTTTCCTGAAACCTACGACCTGATGGACCGGGTCGAGAAGCGCTACGGAATCAAAGTCGAGCGGGTTTACAGCACACTGACCCCGGAGGAGCAGGAGCGCGAACATGGCGCCGCATTATGGAAGCGCGACCCCGACCTGTGCTGCGGTCTGCGCAAGGTAGAGCCGCTGCGGACCAAGCTCACAGAATTGCGCGCCTGGATCACCGCCATCCGGCGCGACCAGACGTCGTCGCGCGCCTTCGCCCGCAAGGTGGAGTGGGATGCAAAGTTCCAACTGCTGAAGGTCAATCCCATCGCCGACTGGACTTCGGCGATGGTGTGGGCGCACGCGCTGAAGCACAATGTTCCCTACAACCCGCTACATGACCAGAGCTATCCCAGCATCGGATGCACCCATTGCACCCGCGCCATCCGTCCGGGAGAAAGTGCCCGCTCGGGGCGCTGGGCCGGGACCGAAAAGACCGAGTGCGGGCTGCATGTCGCCGCGCCTGCGGAAATCGCACCCCTGGTGGGGATCAAGAATCTCCAGACAAAAACCTCATTCAGCGTTGAAGACTAGCCAAATTCATAAACCACGAAGGACACTAAGGTTCACGAAGGAAACCAGCTTAAGTCCAAGGTTTTCCTTCGTGTACCTTCGTGCAGTTGGTGGTTGAGGTCTTTCGCAGCTGCCCAAAAAATCCATTAGCGCCATCGAAATTCTCGATTGTACTTCCACGGTCGAATGACGATAAACAGTGTAAAGATGAATCCGAGTCACCTAGCCACAGACCACGACGCCTGCGGTGTCGGCCTGGTCGCCCACGTCGACGGCACGGCCTCGCGCGAGATCGTGGACCGAGCGCTTGAAGCCCTGGTCCGGCTGGTGCATCGCGGAGGCGTGGATGCCGATGGACAAAGCGGTGACGGCGCTGGCCTGCTGACTCGCATTCCGGAAAAATTAATTCGCAAATTCGCAGGTGAGGCCGGAATCAAACTGCCCGCAGCTTTCGGGCTGGGCATGGTCTTCATGCCGCCAGGCCAGGAAGAGGCTGCACGCAAAGTTATCGAGACCCAGGCGAAGCGGAGCGGTCTGAAATGCCTTGGCTGGCGGCCGGTCCCCATCCATTCGGAGGTTGTCGGTCCTCGTGCGCACGATGCTCTTCCCGTGATCGAGCAGTGTTTCTTCGCTCCCCGATCGCAGACGCCAAACCTTGAAATGCTGCTCTTCCGTTTCCGCAAGGAAGCCGAGGCCAAGGCCCCGCTCGGAACTTATTTCTGTTCGCTGTCATGCCGTACCGTGGTGTACAAGGGGCTGCTGACCCCTTACCAGCTGCCGGCATTTTATTCCGACCTGCGCGACCCGGGTTTTGAAACTCCGTTCGCCATCTTTCATCAGCGCTACTCCACCAACACGCAGCCCAGCTGGTCGCTGGCGCAACCCTTCCGGTTTGTGGCCCACAACGGCGAAATCAACACCATCAGCGGCAACCGGCGCTGGCTGCACGCCAAGGCGCCGGGGCTGCGTCATGAAGTGGGATTATCAGACCACGCTGGCCTGCTCGAGGAGCGAGTCAGCGACTCGGCCAGCTTCGACAATGGATTTGAACTTTTCCTGCGGCGCGACTACACCCCGGCGGAGGCAATGCTCGCGATGGTGCCGCCGGCCTGGGAGCGTTCGCCCGAGGCGACGCCGGAGCTGCGAAACTTTCTGGCAGAGCAAGCCCGGGTGCAGGAGCCGTGGGACGGCCCGGCGGCGCTGATCTTCACCGATGGTTGCACGGTGGGCGCCAAGCTTGACCGCAATGGGCTGCGTCCGCTGCGCTACACCCTGACCGCGGACGGCTTGCTCGTAGTCGGCTCCGAGGTAGGGATTGCCGATCTGCATGACAA
The DNA here is from genome assembly GCA_963803605.1 of Terriglobia bacterium. Classification (GTDB taxonomy): domain Bacteria; phylum Acidobacteriota; class Terriglobia; order Terriglobales; family Acidobacteriaceae; genus JAIQFF01. The sequence continues at coordinate 366,969 of CAWDNG010000004.1, read as the reverse complement.
GGAAATCGCCGAAAGGCAACGGCTGGGGCCGGGAGAAGTTCTGCTGGTAAATCCGCAGAGCGGCGAGTTCGTCCGTCCTATGAACTCGCTGCAGTTGCGCCAGGGAATCCGCCCCGTTTCCTCTACGCCTGCGGTGCTGGTAGCCCCAACCGATGAACCCTATTTGGAGATAACCCCGGAGCCCAAGCAGGCCATGGCGGCATTGGGCTGGAGTGAAGATCAGTTCCGCCTGCTCTTCCAGCCTTTGGTCGAACAGGGGCAAGAGGCGGTATGGAGCATGGGTGACGACGCGCCGCCGGCTTCGATGTCCAGCTTTCTGCGGCCCTTGTGGGACTACTGCAAGCAGCGCTTCGCCCAGGTCACGAACCCTCCCATTGACTCGCTGCGCGAGACTCATGTGATGTCGTTGAAAGTGTTTTTGGGCAGGGCTGTGCTCGATTCTCCGTTGCTCGATGGCGGGCAACTACGCCTGCTGCAAAAAGAATTAGGAACGACTGAGCGAATCCCGATCACGTTTCCCGCGGAGGACGGAGTCGAAGCCGCGAAGGCCACGCTCGAGCAACTGCAGGAAAAGATAAAGTCGGCTTCGGCCAACCCTCCAGGGCTCATTCTCCTGACCGATCGCGGTGTAGGTACAGAACAGGTGGCCCTGCCGGCGCTGTTGGCCCTGGCTGCTGCCTGGAAGGAAATGGTCGAAGCCGGTCTTCAGGACATTCCGCTGGTGATTGAAAGCGGGCAGGTCATCGACACCCATCACGTGGCGCTGCTGGTGGCAGCGGGCGCGAGCGCTGTATTTCCCTATCTGGCGCTGGAGCAGGCCGCTCATCTGAAACCGGGCGGCGCAGTCGCCTACCGCAGCGCGGTAGAAAAAGGCCTGCGCAAAGTGATTGCACGCATGGGCATTTCAACCATCGCCAGCTACCGCAATAGTCACCTGTTCGAGATCATCGGCCTTGATCCCGATGTGTGCGACCGATTCTTTGAGGATGCAAGTTGCTCTCTCGCCGGCAAGGGCCTGACCGAGCTTTTGCAGGATTGTCTCGACCGCCACGATTCGGTTTTTGCCCTGACATTTCCCACCATGACGGTCAGCGCGAAATTGCAGGACCACGGGCTCTATCGCTTCCGCCACCAGGGAGAGCTGCACGCCACGTCGCCTGAGTTGGTGCGGCGCATGCATCGCTACATCAAATTTCCCACTGAGGAAAATCATCGCGCCTTCCGGGAACTCGGCCAGCAGAGGGAGCCGGTCGCGGTGCGGGACCTGCTGGAGATCGTGCCTGAAAAAGCGCTGCCGGTCGATCAGGTGGAAACCGAAGCTTCGATCCTGGGCCGATTCAGCACGCAAGCCATGTCGCTGGGGGCGATTTCGCCGGAGACCCACAACACTCTCGCCGTCGCCATGAACCGTCTGGGCGGCCGCAGCAATACCGGCGAGGGCGGAGAAGATCCGGAGGTGTACCGCAACGGCAGCGAAGCCAACAATCGGGTGAAGCAGGTGGCTTCGGCGCGCTTCGGAGTGACGGCGGAATACCTGGTACACGCCGACGAACTCGAAATCAAGATTGCGCAAGGCGCCAAACCCGGCGAAGGCGGGCAGCTGCCGGCCAGCAAAGTATCGGTTTACATTGCACGCCTGCGGCACGCGGTGCCGGGGATGATGCTGATTTCGCCGCCGCCGCATCACGATATCTACAGCATCGAGGACCTGGCGCAACTGATCTACGACCTGCGGGCGATCAATCCCCAGGCGCGGATTGGAGTAAAACTGGTGGCCAGCGCCGGCGTGGGAATTATCGCCACGGGTGTGGCGAAAGCGGGGGCTGACGTCATCACGATCAGCGGCCACGATGGCGGCACTGGGGCGTCGCCAATTACTTCCATCAAGAACACCGGGCTTCCGTGGGAAGTCGGGCTACGCGACGCGCACGGCGCCCTGGTGAGAGCCGGGCTGCGCGGTCGCGTCCGCCTGCGGGTGGACGGCGGATTCAAGTTCGCCAGCGACGTCATTATCGGTGCGCTTCTGGGGGCAGAGGAATTCGGTTTCGGCACCGCCTCGTTGTTGGCGCTGGGATGCGTCATGGCGCGGCAATGCCACCTCAACACCTGTCCCGTGGGCATCGCGACCCAGGACGAAAAGCTGCGTACCCGCTTCACCGGCAAACCCGAAATGGTCGAGACCTACTTCCGGGCGGTGGCCGCGGACGTGCGCGAGTTGCTGGCGTCGATGGGTGCGGCTTCGATCGACGACATCGTGGGCCAGGCCGAGCGGTTGCGACCCCGCACTCCCCAAGCGGAGCGGTTGCTGGGCAGGTTGCTGGACGACATTGTTTCCTCCAGCCATCCGGCTTCCCCGGTCGAAGACCGGAGCACTCTGTATCGCGAGTTGAATCGCACAATTGTTCGCGATGATGACACCCGGGCGACGCGTCGCCGCCGTTACCGGATTACTAACGCCGACCGGGCCATCGGCGCCCATTTGAGCGGAGAGATACTGCGCCAGGCGGAAACGCCGGCCGGTGCTTCCCTGAAATATGAATTTGTCGGCAGCGCGGGCCAGACGTTCGGCGGATTCCTGGTCAAGGGCCTGAACTTCCGGCTGATGGGCGAGGCCAACGACTACGTCGGAAAGTGTTTGTCCGGAGGAGCGATTGCTATCACCAGCGGTGAGAAAGCGTCCTTGCGAGGCGATGTGCTCGCGGGCAACACCCTGCTTTACGGCGCCACCGGAGGAGAACTGTACGTTTCGGGCCGGGTAGGGGAACGCTTTGCCGTGCGTAACAGCGGCGCTCTCGCCGTGGTGGAAGGCGTGGGACAACACGGTTGCGAGTACATGACCGCGGGCGTGGCCGTCATTCTGGGGCCGGCAGGAATGAACCTGGGTGCCGGCATGACTGGCGGGCTGGCCTATGTCCTGCGCGACTCGATTGGAGGCCACGGCTACAACCAGCAGTCAGTCAAGTTAGCTCCGGTCGAGGTGAGGGAAGAGCTGTGGCTGCGCCGGGTCTTGCGCAAACATTTACGTCTCACCGGCAGTCCGCGCGCCCTGGTGTTATTGAATTCCACCGCGCCTCTGCCGTTTTTGCGGGTGGAGCCGTTGGTTCTGCCCTGCACCGTGGCAGAAACGTGGGCCCCCATCCTGCCGCGGCTCAAGCGCCAGGCGGCCGCGGTGCCGCAGCCGAAGGCGGTGTACGTACCGCAGTCCGCGGATGCGCGCGTCATCGCCGTGGTGTGAAACAAGATCTCTCCATCTTCTGGCAGGATTTATCAATCCGTTAAGTTGTCCGCTATAATCTTCCACTACTCATGGACTTTGACCAGTTAGTGACGTTCCTCGAAGTAGCCAAGCTGGGAAGCTTTTCCCGGGCCGGGCAAAAGGTTTTTCGCTCCCAGTCCGCGGTCAGCGCCCAGATCCGCCAGCTGGAGCAGGAGTACGGGGACCGCCTGCTCGATCGCTCCGGGAAAGATGTGACCCTCACGCCCGCCGGCAGGGTGCTGTTCGCTTACGCCGAGCGCCTGCTGCAGATGCGAGACGAATCGCTGCTGGCCGTGGCCGATCAGGGCACCAGTCCTCGCGGCACACTGGTCATCGGCGCCAACGAGGCCACCTGCCTGTATGTGCTGCCCGACGTTTTCGCCAAATACTGCCACTTGTATCCCGGGGTGCAGATCAGCATCTATCGCAACTTCAGCTACAAGATTGTTGAGAAACTGGAAAACGGAAGCATCGACGTGGGCATCGTGACCCTGCCGGTGAAGTCGGCCAGCGTGAAGACCCACTCCATCTTTCGCGACCAACTGATGCTGATGGTGAGCCCGCAGAATGCACTGGCCAAACTCGACGTAGTGCCCGTGAGCGAGGTTGCCAAACAGCCCTTGCTGCTACCCAAGACCGGTTACAGCCGCCGGGTGATGGACAAGCTCTTCCGTCCCTATGCCTCCCACCTGCAGGTGCGAATGGAACTGCCCAGCGTGGGCATGATCAAGAGTTTTGTGGCCGCCGGCCTGGGAGTCTCGCTAATCAGCTCCAGTTTTGCCAAAGACCAGGTGCTGGCCGGACGAGTCAAGCTGATTCCCATCCGCGACCAGGAGTTATGGCGGGAACTCGGCATTGCCTACCGGCGCGACCGCACCCACACCCGCGCCACCACCACCTTCATCAGCACGGTTCGGCAGCTGGCCACCGCTTCCAAGTGAAGTAAATGTAGGCGCGAGCGTCCCGCTCGTGCAAGCAAGACCTCTCACAAAAACGCTGGGCGGGCGAGCTTCCAATGAAAGGCCCGCAGACTGATCGAATTTGTCGATTGACCGAATCACAATTTCAAATTTCTTTTTGCCTTGCAGAATTGTTACTCTCCATGCAGAAGCCTCAGAAGCTTTGATCGCGATAGTACGCGGTTATCAAACTAACTTGAACCCAGCTGAGGGGGTGCGGCATGAGAGAACTGGAAAGCGGATTAAACAAAATCCTGGAAGAGCATCAGCATGAGAGCGGCCTCCATGTCATCGGAGGCAGGCGCAGGTTGATCGACCGGCTGATGCAATTCTTCGAAGAATTCAAACCGGAAGAGACTCAGGACGCTAGATTGAGCCGGGAGCAGCATAACTAGATCGCGTTACGCGGACAGCAACCCATGAAAGCAACTTCCCAGAAGGCTAAGCGAATTACATCGATGGGCACGGGCACGTCGAAGCGAATTAGCGTGCTTCTGGGGGAGGGCGTCAGGTGAGCTGAGAAACACCAAGCTTTAACGGCTGACAAAGACCCACCGCCAGAAGCAACTGGCAGGTGGGTTTTTTATTTGCCCGCTATTTCACCGGGGGACCAACGTCAGATTACGAAGAGCACAGGGGAGATGATATGAACGATCCATCGCAAGCAAGCAGGGAAGCGGCGAGCCGGGGCTTTGAATGTGTGGTCATGAAATTCGGCGGCACCTCGGTGGAGGATGCGGCCGCGATTCGCCGTTTGTGTCAATTGGTGGCACGACCATCGCCGCAACGTCCGGTGGTGGTGGTCAGCGCCCTGGCCAGGGTTACCGACCAGTTGATGAACGCCGGCGAGGCAGCGGCTGCGGGGCGGCTGGATTCCGCAAGGGAGGCTTTTCAAGCCCTGCAGCAGCGCCATGAAGACGTGGCTGGCGCTCTCGTAGGGGGCGACGAACGCATCCGCCTGTTCGATGAGTTCGCCGAGGAATTCAAGGCCCTGGACAATCTGGTGCGCAGGATTGCCTCGGACAAGACCTTGCTTCCCTGTGTGCAGGACAGCCTTTTAGGGGCGGGCGAAGCGCTCTCTTCCAGGCTGGTGCATTCAGCCTTGAACTCTGCCGGCGTGAACGCTGCGCTGGTCGATGCCCGGGAGTGCATCGTCACCGACGCCGCGCATACTCGGGCCACACCCCTATGGGACGAGACCAATAGGCGGCTGCAACAGATCGTATTGCCGTTGCTGGAATCGGGACAGGTTCCGGTGCTGGGTGGATTCGCCGGTGCGACCCGGGACGGAATTCCTACGACGCTGGGCCGCGGCGGGTCCGATTTTAGCGCTTCGATCGTCGGCGCGGGCCTGCATGCGAGCCGGATCGAGATCTGGACCGACGTTGATGGAATCCTGACCGCCGATCCCAATCTGTGTCCGGACGCTAGCCGCGTTGCACGCATGAGCTTCGACGAAGCCGCCGACCTCGCCTATTTCGGCGCCAAAGTTTTGCACCCGGCCACTCTGGTGCCGGCGATGCGCAGCGATATTCCGGTGTGGGTGCTCAATTCACGTAACCCGGAGTGCCCAGGGACTGAAATCGTGGCGCACTGCGGACCCGCCGAGGGGGTCAAGGCCATTACGGCCAGGCGAGGTGTGGCCATCGTGGACGTCGAACCCGTGCGCTGGTTTGCGCCCGAATTGCTGCACGAAGTCTTTGACGTGTTTGAACGCCATCAGCAAAGCCTCGATTTGTTGTCCGCCTCACGCGACAGCCTTGCCCTGCTTGTGAGTTCAGTGTCCGGCCTGCCGGCGATCGCGGACGAACTGAAGGGGATGGCCAACGTCCGCTGGGAAAATCATAAGGCGCTGGTCTGCCTGGTGGGGGAGCAATTACGGCGCCATCCGGAAATCGCCAGCCAGGCATTTCGCGCCATTGGAGACATCGAGGTGCGCATGATCTGCCAGGGAGCCTCGGAGCGGAACATCAGTTTCCTGGTGGACGAGTCGCGCGCCGAAGAGGCGGTGCAGCGCTTGCACCGGGCATTCTTTTCAAACTCTGTTTTTTCAAACTCTGGGTCGGTACTGGCACCAGCGGCCTCGCTGGCCATGTGCCAGGCCGAATGGGTGTGGCACGGTGCTGACTAATGTGGGCGCGAGCGTCCCGCTCGTGCGGCGGCCATGCAGCTGCTGCGCTCGTCTCGATGCCGATGTGGATTCCAGCCCTGCTCGGCTGTGAGGCCACCCAACCCCAGCACGAGCGGGACGCTCGCGCCTACATTCCGATTAGCCGCATCGTAATTTTTACTTGACACCCACCCCATACCAATTACCATAGATGAATAATTATTCAGTATTATGAATAGTCATTCATGAGCAAACCGCTGCGACAGAGGACGATCCTGGAAGTGCTGGAGCGCAGTTCGGTCAGCAGCCAGGAAGATCTGCAGCGTGCTTTGCGCAAACGCGGTTTGAAGGTAGGACAGGCCACGCTCTCGCGAGATATTCACGAGCTCGGCCTGGTTAAGACCGGGGCCGGCTATGTGCTGCCGGGTGAAGCGGTGTCGGAAGCAGCGTTGCCGCCAGTCTCGCGGCTGGTGAGGGAGTTTGTATTGGAAGTGAAAGCAGCTCAAAACCTGCTGGTGATCAAGACGACGGTAGGCAGCGCGCAGCCCGTGGCGGCCGCGCTCGACGGGCAGGACTGGGAGGAAGCCATCGGAACTATCGCCGGCGACGACACAATATTGATGGTGTGCTTGGACAACCGGGGCGCAAAGGTCCTGGCTGCCCGGATTCAGGAGATGCTCGCCTGATGGCGTCCAAGCTTAAAACGGCAATCCTGGGCGCAACCGGCTACTCCGGCTTCGAGCTGGCCCGCCTCCTTCTGCGCCATCCCGGCGTGGAAACTCCGGTGATGCTTCAGCGTTCCGGCGACGCGGCAGTCGAGGTGAATCTTGCGGACATGTATCCCTCCATCTCCGGCAATGGGGGATACCCGCTGCAGCCGTGGTCCTGGGCTGAACTGCAGCGGCAGAAGATCGAGCTGCTGTTTCTCGCTACACCGCACGAAGTATCACGCGCCCTGGTGCCGGAAGCGATCGCCTCCGGAATGCGAGTAGTGGACCTCAGCGGCGCTTGGCGCCTGCGCGAAGCACAAAACCGCGCCGTCTATGGCTTTCACGATGCCGACACGGTCACCGCGGCCGACCTCATGGAGAGGGCGGTGTACGGCCTTCCCGAGTTGAACGGCGACCGTCTTCCCGGTGCCGCGCTGGTGGCGAATCCTGGATGCTATGCCACTTCCGTGATTCTTGCTCTGGCCCCGCTGGTGGCGGCGAATATCGTGGACCGCGAGAAGGGAATCATTTCCGATTCCAAATCCGGCGTCTCCGGTGCGGGCAAGGAAGCGACCGCGCGCACCCACTTCATTTCAGTGGCGGACAATCTCTCCGCCTACTCGGTGTTCGGGCACCGCCACGTGGGGGAAATTCTCGAGCAGTTGAAACTGGACTCAAGCGAGCTGATTTTCACTCCGCACCTGCTACCCATTCCGCGGGGAATTCTTTCGACCATCTATGTTCATCTGAAGCACGAGATGAAGGCGGCCGAGGTGGAATCCTGTTTCCAGGATTTTTATCGCGACAAGCCGTGGGTACGCGTTTTCGCCACGCCGAAGCTGCCACAAATCCAATTCTCGTTGCACACCAACTACTGTGACCTAGGCTTTTGTCTGGCCCAGGATGGCCGCCGCCTGGTGCTGGTCTCTTGCATCGATAACCTGCTCAAGGGTGCTGCCGGACAAGCAGTTCAAAACATGAACCTAATGTATGGGTTTAAGGAACAGGAAGGTCTGCAGTGAAAATTGTTATCAAACTCGGCGGCGCCGCCCTCGAAAACAAGGACACCTTGCACAAATGCGCCCGCGCCATCGTGGAGCTGGCAGAAGACGGCCACAAAGTCACCGTGGTTCACGGTGGCGGGGCCGCTCTCACCCGGACGCTCAAACTTCTGGGCAAGGAGAGTGATTTCATAAACGGCCTGCGCATCACCGACGCCGAGACGCGCGACGTGGCCTTGATGGTTTTGGCCGGAATTGTGAACAAGAGTCTGGTCGCGGCCATCGTCGCCGCTGGACGGCCCGCGATCGGCCTCTGCGGCGGCGACGGCATGGCGTTCCGCGCTCGCAAAAAGCAGACGCAAGGCTACGACCTGGGATACGTGGGAGAAATCTGCTCGGTGGAACCGCACTGGCTGGAAGCCATCTGGGGTCTCGGTGGAATACCTGTGCTGTCCTCGGTGGCGCTGGCTTCGGATGGCGAATATTACAACGTGAACGCGGACCAGATGGCATCCGCGTGCGCAGTTGCCTGCCACGCCGACACCCTTATCTTCCTCACCGACGTGGCCGGCGTGAAGAATGCCGAAGGCGCGGTCATGCCCTGGCTGAACACCAAACAGATTGCCGGGATGGTCGAGAACGCCGTGATTGCCGGCGGCATGCTGCCCAAGCTTGAGGCCTGCGGACAGGCCCTGCGCAAGGGTGTGGGCAGGGTACGCATCCTGCCAGCGGCGCAGGCGGACGCTCTGCCGCAGTTCTATCTCACCCGGCTGGATGGTGGCACGGAGGTGACCGTCGCATGAGCCTGGCCACCGTGGCACGTTCCGAATCCAAGCTGTTGCTGCCCACTTACGATCGCCAGCGCGTGCTGTTCGAGCGCGGGCGCGGGGTCCATCTGTGGGATTCGAAAGGCAAACGCTATCTGGATTTTCTGAGTGGGATCGGGGTCAACGCCCTGGGACACGCGCACCCCGTCATTCAGGCGACCTTGAAGCGCCAAGCCGGGCGGCTCATTCACGTGTCGAACCTGTTTTTCCACCAGTACCAGGCGGAGCTGGCGAAGCGCCTGACTAAAATCTCCGGCCTGGACAAGGCATTTTTCTGCAACAGCGGCACCGAGGCCTGGGAGGGCGCGCTAAAACTTGCCCGTGCCTTTGCCCGCACCCAGAACCACAACGGCCACAAAGCCAAGTGGCGTTTGCTGGCACTGGAAAATTCCTTTCACGGCCGCACCTTCGGCTCGCTGGCTACGACAGGACAGGAGAAGTATCGGCACCCCTTTGCGCCGCTGGTGCCCGGAGTCGGGTTTGTCGCGTTCAACGATGTTGACGACCTCAAGCGGCAATTTGACGGCAGCGTGTGCGCCATTTGCCTGGAGACGATCCAGGGCGAAGGCGGAATTCGCCCGCTCAGCCCGGAATTTCTTCAGACTGCGCGCCAGTTGTGCGATCGGACCGGCGCCCTGCTGATTCTGGACGAGATTCAATGCGGGCTGGGCCGCACCGGACGCCATTTCGCCTACCAGCACTACGGGGTTCAGCCTGACATCGTGACCGTCGCGAAACCCTTGGCTGCCGGGCTTCCATTAGGAGCGCTGCTGACCACCGATCGCGTGGCCAGCGGCATGCATCCCGGAATGCACGGCACCACCTTCGGTGGCGGGCCGCTGGCTTGCGCGGTGGCCATCGAATTTCTACGCGTGCTCGATGGCATGTTGGGACATATACGACAGACCGGAGACTACTTTCATGCGCAACTCGAAGCCCTCAAGGCCAAGCACGAGGGCGTTCGCGAAATTCGCGGCATGGGCCTGATGCTGGGGATGAATCTCAATTCAGCCGATCAGGCGAAGGCTGTGGTCGCGCAGTTGCTGGATCGCGGCATCCTGATCAACCGTACACAGGACACGGTGCTGCGTTTCCTGCCGCCCTACATTGTTCAGAAAGCGCATGTGGACCTGGTGGTTCGTGCACTCGACACGGCGCTCTCATCAACCCAACAGAAAAAGCATCACAGAGCAAAGTCCAGCACAAGGAGTCAATCATAGTGAGCAGCCAGCCATTTCATACGACCCAGGTCGCAACTCCGCCAGCGACAACGACTTTTCCGGGACGCGATCTTATTTCGATCCGCGATCTCAGCCCCATTGAGATTGAGACCATCTTCCATCTCGCGGGACTGTTGAAGGCGCGTCCGGCGAACTTCCGGACGGCGCTTGCCGGCAAGCAGATGGTGATGTTTTTCGAAAAGCAATCACTACGCACCCGGCTCACCTTCGAAGCCGGCATGGCCAGCATGGGCGGCAACGCATTTTTCATGGACCAGACCGGCGGCCGGCTCGATGCCCGCGAAAAACTGAGCGACATTGCGCACAACGTGGAACGCTGGGTGGATGCCATTGTGCTGCGCACTTACTCCCACGGCACTGTCGAGGGAATGGCGGAGCACGCCTGCATCCCCGTGATCAACGCCCTGAGCGACCTCGAACATCCCTGCCAGGCGCTCGCCGATTACTTCACCCTGCTGGAGCGCTTCGGCGATCTGAAGAAGATCTGCCTGGCCTACGTGGGTGATGGCAACAATGTAGCGCATTCTCTGCTTCTGACCGCGGCCACGCTCGGTTCCCACATTCGCATTGCTACTCCGGAAGGCTATACCTGCGATGCGCAAATCGTCGCCGACGCCCGCGATCTCGCGCAGCAGACCGGCGCGGTCATCGAAATCCTCAACGATCCGAAGCAGGCCGTGGATGGCGCTGACGCGGTCTATACTGATGCCTGGACCAGCATGGGTCACGAGCACGAAGAGCAGGAGCGGAACCGGATTTTCCCGCCCTACCAGGTGAATGAAAAGCTCGTGGCCGGCGCGGCGCCTCACGCCGTCTTCATGCACTGCTTGCCCGCGCACCGCGGGATGGAGATCACGGACGCGATCATGGATTGCGAGCGTTCCGTAGTTTTCGACCAGGCCGAGAGCCGCCTGCATGTGCAGAAGGCCGTTCTGCTCTTACTTCTTGGCGGCAAGGTGGGCCGCACGAATTCGAGGAATGCAAATGGCTGAAAAAGTTGTGCTCGCATACTCCGGAGGTCTGGACACCTCCATCATCATCCCCTGGCTAAAGGAAAACTACGCCTACGATGTGATTGCCATGGTCGGAGACGTCGGCCAGGGAGATGACATCGAGGCTGTCGTCGAGAAAGCGTACAAGACCGGAGCCAGCAAGGTCGTCGTCGAAGACATGCGTGAGGAATTTCTTACTGGCTATGTATTCCCCGCGCTCCGCGCCGGTGCAGTGTACGAACATAAGTATCTGCTGGGGACCTCGCTGGCGCGTCCGGTCATTGCCAAGCACCAGGTGGAAGTGGCGCTCCGCGAAGGCGCGAGTGCGGTCGCGCACGGTTGCACCGGAAAAGGTAACGATCAGGTTCGCTTCGAACTTGCCTACCAGGCGCTGGCGCCGGAACTCAAAGTGATTGCGCCCTGGCGCGAATGGAACTTGAAATCGCGGGAAGACTGCCTCGACTATGCCGAGAAGCGGGGAATCTCCGTCACCGCCAGCCGGGAAAAGATCCACAGCCGCGATCGCAACCTGTGGCACATCAGCCACGAAGGCGGGGAACTGGAAGATGCGGGCAACGCGCCTCTCCCCAGCACCTGGCAGCTGACCCGTTCACCGCAGGAGGCCCCCGACCGCGAGGAGCAGGTCGTCATTGGTTTTGAGAAGGGAACGCCGGTTTCGGTCAACGGCATGAAGCTCGATCCGGTGTCGCTGGTCGAGTTGCTGAACGAGATCGGCGGTCGCAACGCCATTGGCCGCATCGATCTGGTGGAGAACCGCTTCGTCGGCATCAAGTCGCGCGGTTGTTATGAGACGCCGGGCGGAACTCTGTTGATTGCCGCTCACCGCGAACTCGAGGCCCTGTGCCTGGAGCGTGATCTCACGCACTTCAAGCAGCACATCGGGCTCAAGTATGCAGAACTCGCATATTTCGGTCTGTGGTTTACTCCGCTGCGCGAGGCCCTGGACGCATTTGTCGATAACACGCAGCAAGACATCACCGGCTCGACCACGCTTGCTCTATACAAGGGCAACGTGTCCGTAGTCAGCCGCCAGTCTGAAAATTCGCTCTACCTTACGGATCTCTCGTCTTTCACCATGGGCGAAAGCTACGACCAGAAAGATGCGGAAGGATTTATTCGCATCCTGGGGCTGCCATCGCGTTCGCGCGCCCGTCTGCGCGCCGACGCGGCAAAGCCCGAGGTGACACGATCAGGGGTGACACGATGAAGATGTGGTCAGGACGATTCCGCCAGCTGCTCGATGCTGATTTCGAGCGCTGGCAGCGGTCGTTCGACTTCGACCGGCGTCTGCTGCGGGAGGAGCTGGCCGCCAGCCGGGCCCACGCGACTGCGCTCAAGAATGCCGGGGTCCTGTCTTCGAGTGAACTCATCGCCATTCTTGAAGGCCTGAAGCAGATTGGCGAAAAGGCTCTCGCGTCCCCCACATTTCTAGACGACAGCGAAGCCGAGGACGTACACCACTTCGTCGAAAAGCAGCTGGTCGTTCTGATTGGCGACACCGGATACAAGTTGCACAGCGGCCGCAGCCGCAACGAGCAGATTGCAACCGACCTGCGTCTCTACGTGCGGGCCGCGATTGACCAGATACGCGCCGACCTGGCGGAGTGGGTGAGCGCCGCACTCGACCGGGCAGAACAAGCTGGAACTGCAGCCATGCCCGCTTATACCCACCTGCAGCGCGCGGAACCGGTGCTGGTAGCACACTGGCTGCTGGCCTATGTCGAAATGTTCCTGCGTGATGCGGACCGCCTGGCCGATTGCCGTAAACGGCTGAACCTTTCTCCCTTGGGCTCGGGTGCGGTGGCAGGCGCAACGCTGCCGCTCGATCGCCGAGCCATGGCAGAAGAATTGGGTTTCGATTCGCCGACTGCCAATAGCATCGACGCCACCAGCGATCGCGATTTCATCCTCGAGTTTGTGGGAGCTCTTTCCCTTCTGGCCGTGCATCTGAGCCGTTGGGCGGAAGAGATGATTTTGTTTTCCTCCCAGGAGTTTGGCTTCATCCGCCTGCCCGAGGCTTATTCGACAGGAAGCAGCGCCATGCCGCAGAAGATGAATCCCGACCTACTGGAGCTCACCCGCGGCAAGGCCGCCCGCATTATCGGCGATGCGACGGCGCTGCTGGTCACGGTCAAGGGCTTGCCCCTGGCCTACAACAAGGACCTGCAGGAGACCCAGCAGCCGCTATTCGACGCCACTGGCACTGTGCTTTCGCTGCTGCCGCTGGCTTGCGGTTGGATGAAAGCCGTGGAATTCCATCACGAACGCATGCAGCAGGCGGCCGAGTCTGGATTCATGAATGCCTGGGCCGGCGCCACTTACCTGGTGCGGCGCGGAGTTCCTTTTCGCCTGGCCCACGAAATTATTGGCAAAGCCGTGCAAACCTGCATCGAAAGAGATTGTGAGTTGGCAGATTTGCCCTTGGAGGAACTACGCCAGTTGAATCCCGCCTTTGACCAGGATTTCTATTCCTCTTTGAGTCTGCAGGCAGTGCTCAATATCCACGATGTTCCGGGCGGGACCGCGCCGGCACGAGTTCGACAGGCCATCGGCGATGCCAGGCGCAAGCTGGAAAGCATGCGGGAGGACGTCCATGCGCACGCGTGAAGCCCTGCTACCCGACGCCGAGCAGATACATGAACTGATCGCGACCTACTCTCATGACGGTACCTTGCTGCCCCGTACCTTTGCTGAAGTCTGCGAGAACGTACGCGACTTCGTAGTGCTCGAAGACCATGGCCACATTATCGGATGCGGCGCGCTCCATCTTTACGGTCCCCACCTGGCCGAGATTCGCTCCATCACCGTCGATCCCGCGCGCCAGGGCTCCGGAGGCGGTGAGCGCCTGGTGAAAGCATTGCTCGCGCAGGCCCGCAAACACGATGTCGATTCCATTTGCCTGTTTACGCGCATCCCGGAATTCTTCGCTCGCCTGGGGTTCGCCATGGCCCAGCGCGAAGATCTGCCTGACAAGATCCATAAAGATTGCTGCGTTTGTCCTCGATTCGATCACTGCGACGAAGTCGCCATGGTGCGCGGTGAACTGCCCCAATTCGCCATGCTTCCTCAGCCTGCCAATTGGCTGGTGAAGATCGAAGTATGAAAGTTCGCGGTCTTCCTCACAAAAACATTTGCCTGCCTCAGGGATTCACCTTCGCGGCGGCTCGTGCGGGAATCAAGGCCAGCGGGCGACCTGATCTGGCACTGGTGGAAGCCTGTCCGGGCACCACGGCGGCAGCCGCGTTCACCAAGAATCGCGTGGCAGCGGCCCCGCTGGGGGTGGGACGTTCGTCGCTTGCGGCCAGCCGCGGAAGAGTACGGGCCGTCATCGTGAACTCCGGCAATGCCAACTGTGCCACCGGCAAGGCTGGACTACGAGCGTGCCGAGATGTTTGCCGGGAATTGGCCGGGCTCCTGGGACTGCGTGCCAACGAGATTTTCCCCTCATCTACGGGCATCATTGGTGTTCCTCTGCCAGTAGAGAAAATTGTTTCAACGTTACCCGAGCTGGTATCGGTGCGCGCAGCGACAAAGCAGGGCATCGCCAGCTTCGCCCACGCCATCATGACCACCGACACCCATCCTAAGTTGGCCGGTGCAACCTTTCATTCGGGAAACTCCGCGGTGAACGTGCTGGGCATAGCCAAGGGCGCGGGCATGATTCATCCTCAGCTGGCCACCATGCTGGTCTATGTGTTCACGGATGTGGAGGCAAGTCCCGCCGATCTAAAGTACGCCTTATTAGACTGTTGCGAGCAGACCTTCAACTGTATCTCTATCGATGGCGATACCTCCACCAACGATACCGTGCTTCTCCTGGCAAGCGGCCGGAGTGGAGTGAGTCTGAAGCAGCCATCGGTCCTGAACAATTTCTCGAAAGCGCTCCTCGCTGTTTGCGAATCCCTGGCGGAGCAGATTGTCTTTGACGGGGAAGGCGTGAAGCACGCCATTCGGCTTTCGATCGAGCAGGCAAAGAGCCGCAACGAGGCTCGCCAAATAGCGCAAACCGTCGCCCACTCGCTATTGGTGAAGACTGCGTGGGCGGGCGCGGACCCGAATTGGGGGCGCATTCTGGCAGCAGTAGGCAGGTCGGGAGTGGCGGTTGACCCGGCGCAGGTCAGCATCCAGATCGGCGATCAAATGGTCTGCCGTAACGGCATGGGCTGCGCCTTTGACGCGAAGCGGGCGCATAAGGCCCTGGCCCACCCGTGCTCTGAGGTTCGCATCTTTCTGGGTCGAGGCGGCGCCTCCATCCGCTTTCTGACCACCGATCTGACAGCGGAATACGTACGCATCAACGCGGACTATTCCACCTAGGTATCGGTCATTGCGGGTCAGAAGGTTGTAGACGATCTTTCCTTCGGCCCTACAGTATTTCCCTGATAGCCGACCTTATCCCCACGGAAGTATTAATGGATTACCCCAACGCGAAGGAGCGAACGGCAGACGCTGGTAAACTCCCCATAACCGGCCAGCGTCTGCCCCTCCTGTAAGTCCGGAGTGATCCCATTCAGCAGGCAAGGGTTTTTCGGTCGGGAAAGAATGTCCCACCCGCCAACACCGTTTCCACTGCCAGCACCAGATCCCGCGCCGCATCTCCCTTGGCGACGGCTCCGCGAATTCCATCGGTCTTGAAATGGCGAAACAGGTCGTCGGACAGGTGCAGGGAGAACAGAATAACGGGGATCTGCGGCTCTTTCTTCGTAATCTCACTAGCCGCTTCCAGGCCGTTCATCACCGGCATGGTGATGTCCATGATGATCACGTCGGGGTGAAACTGAAGCGTCTTCTCCACCGCTTCCTGCCCGTTGTTGGCCTCGGCACAAACGCTCCACCCGGGCCGGAGCTCCAGCAAATTCCGAATTCCCAGGCGCATCACTTCATGATCGTCGGCCACCAGGACCCGGACCCGGGGATGAGCTGAACCATAGACTGTCGGTGTTGCCATAGGCATATTTCGAGTCTGCCAGCCTGGTATATCCAAAAGCGCGAGGCTTATCCGTTGGCGCATCAAGGCTGCGTCCAAGCTGGCCAGATAGAATTTATTTTGCGATGGCCGAGAGTAACCGCGTCGATGCTGCAAGGCAATGGCTCGGTCGTGCAAGGCGTGGCACAAAAGTGTTAAGAGAAACCCTTAGATGTTTCGGTGTCTCCTGGCACAACTTCCAACCCTGGCCCCGATCCTGTATCTTCTAGTTCTCGTATGGATCTGAATCTCAAAGCCATTGCTCATCGAGCGCAGGCGCGTGCCATATTCGTCACGCTCTTGCTGTTATTCGCGCTGCTGCCCAGTCTCTGGGCACAGTCGCGCCCGGCCGCCGATCTCATTATCCGCAACGCCAAAATCTGGACCGTGGACAAAAGCCATCCCATGGCCCAGGCCGTTGCCGTGCTGGGAGACCGTATCGTGGCGGTCGGATCCAACGAAGAAATCGAAGCCTGGCGCGGCCTCCGCACCCGGTCCATCGATGCCGCCGGCAAACTACTGCTGCCGGGATTCAACGATGCCCATGTGCATTTTGTGGACGGCGGCCTGGCCCTTGACCGGGTGCAACTCAACGACGCCACCAGCGCCCAGGAATTTGCGCGACGCATCGGGGAGCGCGCCAGGCAGACGCCCAAGGGTGAGTGGGTGACGGGCGGTGATTGGGATGAAACCAAGTGGATTCCCTCGACCATGCCCACCAGGGAGTTGATCGATCCGCTTACGCCGGACACGCCCGTATTTGTGGGTCGCTACGACGGCCACATGGCGCTGGCCAATTCGGTCACGCTCCGGCTCGCGGGCATCACCGCGCAAACTCCGGACCCTCCCGGCGGCGTGATTGTTCGTGACGCGCAAGGCAATCCCACCGGCGCATTGAAAGACGCCGCCATGGATTACGTGTACAAGATCGCGCCGCCACTCTCGCACGATGAGCGTTTGCGGGCGGTCAAACGAGCCCTGGCCAATGCGGCTTCGCTCGGTGTCACCAGCGTGCAGCACATGAATCCGGAA
This sequence comes from Terriglobia bacterium, assembly GCA_963803605.1. Classification (GTDB taxonomy): domain Bacteria; phylum Acidobacteriota; class Terriglobia; order Terriglobales; family Acidobacteriaceae; genus JAIQFF01. The sequence goes on along the minus strand of CAWDNG010000004.1, from coordinate 349,854 downwards.
TACGCCGACATCGCGGTTTACTCCGAGTTGCTGGAACAGGGAGAGCTGACCGCGCGCATCTATGCCGCGCCTCTGATTACAGGAGTGGATGATCAGGTGAAGATCGGCATCCGGCATGCCTTTGGTGGTCCCTATCTTCGTATCGGCGCTCTCAAGGCCTACGCCGACGGCTCTCTGGGATCTTCCACCGCTTACTTCTTCGAGCCCTTCAGCAACCAGCCCAACAACCACGGCCTGCTCTCCGACGAAATGCATCCGGTTTCGCTGATGCGCGACCGCATGATGAAAGCCGATGCCGCCAGTTTGCAGCTTTGCACGCACGCCATTGGCGACCAGGGCATTTCAATCATTCTTGACCTGTACAGCGATATCGTGAAGGCCCATGGCGAGAGAGACCGTCGCTTCCGTATTGAACACGCGCAGCACATGGCCGCAAAAAACTTTGATCGCTTCGCGCAATTGCACGTAATTGCCTCGGTCCAGCCCTACCACGCCATCGACGACGGACGCTGGGCCGAAGAGCGCATCGGCCACGACCGCGCCAGCCGTACTTATGCCTTTCGCACCTTCCTGAATCATGGGGTTCGCCTGGCCTTCGGCACTGATTGGAATGTTGCTCCACTCAACCCCATGTTCGGCCTCTATGCGGCGGTGACTCGCGCCACCCTCGACGGCAAAAATCCCAATGGCTGGTTTCCCGAGCAGAAACTCACCGTCACGGAAGCGGTTGAGGCTTACACCCTGGGTTCCGCCTACGCTGAATTTCAGGAAAACGACAAAGGATCAATTACGCCAGGAAAGCTGGCCGACATGGTGTTGCTCAGCGACGACATCTTTACCATCGAGCCCACAAAAATCAGGGACGTTCGAGCACTGAAGACTTTTGTAGGCGGGAAGATGGTATGGGATGGCACAGCGAAATTCGGTCCATAATCCCTTCTCAGGGGAAGATCCGCCAATCTCGCCGCGGCCAGACTCTTCTGGCAGTGCAGAGTTTTGTACATGTCAGGATGTACTAACGGCCATCTTGACAGGTTTCCAATAGCGACGTACCTTCCATTAACGTTTTCTAATGCTCGGCCCGGTAGGTGGAATGCCGTGCCTGTAGCCACTTCCAGGCCGTTGCGACTGCAAGCAGCGACGCCAAACCATTTGGCGTAGTCGGAACGGCAGAATCAAAAAATCGCGCCTCTCCCAAGTAGTGAACGACCTGGCTGAGCCAGGAGTGTGTTTTCGCGTGCACGGAGGTGCAGTTTGAAACGAGTTAATTTGCTGGCAGTTGCCGGTCTCGCCTTGAGCGTGATCTTGAACACAGGGACTATTGCGGCTCAGAAGGATCCTGGGCCGCGCGCGGGGGATGCAGGAGCCGGGGAAGTCTTGCCCGAGCTAAGTCCGGAGCTGCAATCCTTTTTTAACGATGCCAGAGAAGACTTCATGGAAGTCGACTCTGTAAGCGGAACAATATCCGGGGAGGAAGGAGCGGGTTTAGGGCCGACCTTTAATGGGAACGGTTGCGCGCAGTGCCACGCTTTTCCGGCGGTCGGCGGCAGCAGTCCCATTTCGAATCCTCAAGTCGCTCTGGCCAACCTGGACGGTGCCAAGAATACCGTTCCTTCCTTCATTACTACCGACGGCCCGGTACGGGAAGCGCGCTTCATTCGCAACCCCGACGGCTCGCTGGATGGCGGGGTGCATGGTCTGTACACCATTACGGGTCGAACCGATGCTGAGGGATGTACGTTGGCCCAGCCTGATTTTGCCCGGCAGCTGGCCAACCGCAACGTGATCTTCCGTATCCCCACTCCAACTTTTGGGCTCGGTCTGGTGGAAGCCACACCTGACACGACTCTGCAAGCCAACCTGGCCGCCGATCGCAGGATCAAGTCGCAGCTTGGGATTCGCGGCACTCTCAACACCAGCGGCAACGACGGCACGGTTACCCGCTTCGGCTGGAAAGCACAAAACAAATCGCTAATGGTCTTCGCTGGCGAGGCTTATAACGTCGAGCAGGGTGTGTCGAACGAAGCCTTCGGCAACGAGCGCGCGGCCGTGGCAGGCTGTGTGTATAACGGATCGCCCGAAGATGCCACCAAGATGGATGACAACGGCAGCCCAACGGGCACAGCAGCGGCGTTGTCGTCTGACTTGGTCAACTTCGCCGGCTTTATGCGTCTCTCGGCGCCGCCTACTCCGGCTGCCATGTCGGCTTCGGCGAAAAATGGGGCCAACCTGTTCAACGCTGTGGGTTGCGCCTTGTGCCACTCTTCCACTCTGACCACCGGCATGTCGAAATTTACCGGAATGTCAAACGTTACTTATCACCCCTTCTCCGATTTCGCCCTCCACCACATGGGGTCGCGCTTGTCGGACGGCATCAATCAGGGCGCGGCCGGTCCGGACCAGTTCCGCACCGCACCGCTTTGGGGTATCGGCCAGCGGACATTTTTCCTGCATGACGGCCGGACCTCCGACCTGCTGCAGGCTATCCAGGCCCATGCTTCGAACGGATCAGAAGCCAACAACGTGATCCGTAGATTCAATTCCCTCAACCGTTCGCAGACGCAGGATGTGTTGAACTTCCTGCGCTCGCTCTAAGGTGTCTGCTCGTTCGTTCCCGGATCGCGGAGGGAGTCTGTGAAGCTCTCCGCGATCCGCTCCGTTCTTGGCTCCACGCCGGTTCGGGTCTGCGTCTCATGCCTGCTGCTCCTGACGTCTGTATGCGCCCAGGGAGATGCCTGTGGCCCGTCCCCCGAAATCCGCGCCCAGCTGGGAAAAATCAGAGTGGTCGTAACCGGTGCTGCGGACTTCGATCGCGGTCTGGTCCGCCTTCGCGCTCTTCGCCAGCAGTATCCCAACGACCTCTGGGTTAACGAACGCTATCAGGACGCAGTCCAGCAATACGGAATTGAAGGTCACTTGAGGAAGTTGACCGAAGAGTATCAGGTCCTTTCCATGCAGCACCCCGACGACGTAACGTACAGCTATCTGTATGCGCGCAGCCTGATGGGACGCAACACGTCTTCTGCAATTCAGCAAATGGCCGAGATTATCGCCGCTCATCCCGACTTTGCACCGGCACACGGCTCGCTGGCAGAGATCTACTCTTCTACGGCCTTTCATGATGAACCCAGGGAGAAAACCGAGAGTGCGCGCTTTCTGGCGCTCTGCCCCGGAAATTCTCTGCAGCAGCGCCCGGCGGGCTTGCCCGATCCGAGTCCCCTGGTCGATCAGGCCGAGCGCCTGCTGGCCCAGCACAGCGATCCGGACCGCATTGCCGCCATGGCTCTGCGGGGCATTCGAGATGACGAATGGCGGCTGCAGCGTATCCGCCCTTTTGACTGGTACAGCGTCGATTTCAAGCGTCAGGCCCAGCGCGAGCTGCAGGCCAAGTATTGGAGAGTATGGAGCCTGCAGGTTCGTTGCGAGCGCCTCGCCGGCCGTCGGCAAAAAGCAGCGGAGTTGCTGGCTGTGATGGACCAGCGCACCGCGTCTCCGCGCAGCTCGGCAGACCCTCTTTACTGGGACGCCCTCACTGCCCTGGTTCGTTTATATGAAGAGGGAAGCCAAAAGGATCTCGCAAATCGAAAACTAGACTCAATGCAGGAATTCCTGGCCTCACATCCCGACCCAACTCGGGCCGCCCAGTTGGAAGAACTGCGCGCACAGCTGGAGAAGCTCGGCCACTGAACCGTCAAAATGCCCATGTGGGTACAGCTGCCTCGGCCGTCCCGAAGAGCAAAGCTCTGCTCTCTTGATGCTTCATCAGGAGAGTGAGGTCAGCGCAGCTGCGTTTCCGGCCGAAGCAAATCATCCATGGTCTCTCGCCGCCGGACGAGCTTCACGGACTTGCCATCGACCAGCACCTCCGCCGGCCGCCGCCGCGTATTGTAGTTGGAAGCCAGCGCCATGCCGTAAGCGCCGGCATCCAGAATGGCCAGCAGATCGCCTTCATCGACCACGGGCAGCTCGCGTCCGCGGGCAAAAAAATCTCCGCTCTCGCAGATGGGGCCGACCACATCCACGGTCTCATGGCGCGCAATGTTCGCATCCAGTTGCGCCGGGATGATTTCGTGATACGCGTCATAAAGGGAAGGCCGCAACATGTCATTCATCGCCGCATCTACCACCAGAAATTGTTTAGGGCCGTTTGTTTTTCGGTACAGGACTCGAGTCAGCAGAACGCCCGCCGGCCCCACGATGGAGCGGCCCGGTTCGAGCAGGAGGTGAACCTTCAATCCTCGCAAGGGACGCAGCAACGCAGCGGCGTACGCCGCGGCCTGTTCAGCGAATCCGTCCGGCGCTGCATCCTGGTAGTCGATGCCCAGGCCGCCCCCGGCGTCCACGTACTCTATGCGGTGCCCGTCCTCTTGCAGTACGCGCACCAGTTCGGCCACGCGCTCCATGGCCAGCGCGAAGGGTTGCACATCCGTAATCTGGGAACCTATATGAACACTCACGCCGGCGATGCGCAGATACTTTGTCCCCGAAGCCTGAGCGTATAACTTTCTGGCTTTGCCGATGGGAATGCCGAACTTGTGCTGCTGCAGGCCGGTCGAGATGTAAGGGTGGGTGTTGGCGGGAACGTCGGGGTTCACACGCAGCGCGATCTTTGCCCTCTCCCGGGTGCGCGCGGCGCACTCGGCCAGGCGCCAGAGCTCGGCTTCGCTCTCCACGTTGAAGAGCATCACGCCGGCCTTGAGCGCTGCCTGCATCTCTGGGGCGGTCTTGCCCACTCCGGAGAACACGACTCTCTTCGCGGCACGCCGGTCCACGCGCAAAACCCGTTCCAGCTCTCCGCCAGAAACCACATCGAAGCCGCATCCCATTCCTGCCAGCAGGCGAAGAATACCCAGACTGGAATTTGCCTTGACGGAATAGCATACGGTGTGAGGAACTTTGCGAAAGGCCTGATCGAAGCTGGCCATGCGCTCGCGGATGGTCGATGCCGAGTACACGTAAAGCGGAGTTTCAAAACGCTCCGCCAGGCGTTCCAGTGCAATCTCGTCGCTATGGAGCGCCAATCCAACCGCACGGCGACGAAGAAATCCCTGGCGCACTTCGCGATAGGAAAAGGCCGGGGGACGGCCCACGCTCCGGTTTGCGGTGCGGTTCACTTGCGCTTGGGCTCGCCTTTCACCTTGATGGCAACCACGGTCTCATCGTCGAAGGCCTCTTCTCCGGCGGCATGTTCGGTGACTGCCTTGAACAGCGACTTGACCACGCAATCAGCCGAAATGTCGGCGCAACCCGCGACAATGGCTTCGGTCCGGGTGCGTCCAAACATATCGCCGGCGCGGTTGCGGGCGTCCAGAATGCCGTCGCTGAAAAACACAAACATGTCGCCGGGTTTGGCCTTGAAGGTGAACTCGTCGTACTCGGCATCGTCAAACAGGCCGAGCGGCAGGCCCGTGGCCTCGATGACTTCGATCTTGCCTTCATGGACGTAAAGCGGACGCGGCAGCCCGGAATTGGCGATCTTCAACGAACGGTTGCGGTCGTCCCACACGGCGTAAATCAGCGAGACGAACTGGCCCTCAATCCGCCGCTCCCCAAGAGAAAAATTAACCGCCCGCAACATCTCAGCCGGTCCCGGCTCGATGGGAGCGTGCGACCGCAAAATGCCGCTGACCAGCGCCGCGTAAATCGCCGCCGGGGCGCCCTTGCCGCTGACGTCTCCGATTACCATGCCCAGCTGATCGAGTGAATAGTTGACGAAATCGTACAGGTCACCGCCGATGGCGCGCGCCGGCTTAAACTTGGCGGCAACTTCCAGGTTTGCCAGCTTGGGCAAGGCTTGCGGCAGCAGGCGAAACTGCAATTCGCGAGCCAGGGCCAGATCGCGTTCCAAACGCTTTTCCTGGCGGGCGATTTCCTCGTAGAGCCTGGCGTTCTCGATCGCAATCGCAACCTGGGCCGCCAGCGTGATGACCGTGCGCTTGTGGTCGTCGGTAAAAAATCCGCGCTTGGTGTGCTCCAGGTCGAGGACGCCGATGACATTGTCTTTGTAAATCAGGGGCACCGCCAGTTCCGAGCGGGTTTCCGGATTGAGCAGGATATAGCGTGGATCTTTGCTCACGTCGGGAACCAGAACGGCCTGCCGGTGGCGCGCGGCATAGCCCACCAGGCCGTCGCCCAGAGGCACATCATGCTTCAACTGGATGTTTTCCTGAAAACGCAGGGAGAACCGGTGCTGTAATTTCTCGCCCGCGGAGTCCACCAGCAGAATGCTGAACATCTGGTAGTCGATCAGGCGGCTGAGCAGCTCCGCAATGCGCTTGAGCAATTCATCCACGTTGAGGATGGAGGTGAGTTCGCGCGCGATTTCATTCAGTAAAACCAGGGTGCGCGCTTGGCGCGTAGTGCGCGTGTGGAGCCGGGCATTCTCGATTCCCACCGCCATGCGCGATCCGATCAGAGTCAACAGCCGCTTGTGTTCCTCCTTGAAGCGACCGGCTTCGTGGGTCTCCAGGTTCAGCACTCCGATGACCTTGTTCTTCACGATCAGCGGTATGGCCAGCTCCGAGCGTACATTGGGGGCGGCGGAGATGTACTCAGGATGCTTCGAAACGTCGTCCACCAGGATGGCCTCGCGCCGCTGTGCGGCCAGTCCGGTGACACCCTCGCCCAGCTTGATCTTTACCCGTTCGGCAACTTCTCGCGCATATCCCACCTGGAAGCGGATTCGCAGCTCTTGCGCCTTCTCGTTCAGCAGCAGGATGGCGAAGATTTCGTAGTCGATGACCCGGCGCACCAGTTCCGCCACTCGGCGTAACGTGGTGTCCAGGTCCAAGGTGGTGTTGACCACGTCCGCCACCTCAAGCAGCAGCGGCTCCACTTTCAACTGATCGGATTGGGTCACTGCGGTTTCCACGGATTCCGTTTCCAAGACTTTCAATGATAACAGCCAGAGTGATCTGATCCGTCAGCGGCTCAGGGCCGGGTACGAAAATGTGGGCGCGAGCGTCCTCGCTCGTGCCTGACGCTAACTCGTCGTGCCGCAGGAGCGAGGACGCTCGCGCCCACATTATCCTTCCCGCGGCACAACGCAAATGTCTGGAAGGTTGCGGTACTTCTCGGCATAGTCCAGGCCATAACCGACCACGAACTCATCTGGAATGCTGAAGCCCACGTAGTCTGCCTGGATGGGTTGTTTTCTGCGCGATGGCTTGTCCAGCAGCGCGGCGATGCGAAGGGACTTTGGTTGACGCGCCATCAGCAACTTCTTCAGATAAGTCAATGTGAGCCCGGTATCGAGGATGTCTTCAACCAGGATCACGTTCTTTCCGATCATCGATTGGTCCATGTCCTTGGTCAGCCGGACTTCGCCGGTTGAGTCCCATCCCGACTTCAGTTCCTGGGCAGGGCTCGGGCGATTGCCATAACTGGAAACGCCGATAAAGTCGAAGGTGGAATCAATGTGCAACTGGCGGGACAAATCGCTGAGAAAAATAGCGGCGCCCTTCAAAACCCCCAGGAGGACTACGGATTGGCCAGCGTAATCCCGGTTGATTTCGGCGCCCATTTCAGCGACCCGCTGGGCGATCTTTTCGCGCGGAATGAGGACTTTCAACTCAGTCATGGCGATTCATATTAAACTAAGGCACTTGGCACTTGGCATTTAGCCAACGCTCTGGCTGCATGCGTTGGGCTTGGAAGGGCCAACTGCTAAGTGCGAGCTTGCCGAAGGCGCGAAATGAACCTGAACGGAATCAAGCTTACCTGGCTGGGCCATGCGACCTTTCGCATTGAGACTCCGGCCGGCAAGAACATCATCGTGGACCCGTGGGTCATGGGCAATCCCGCCTGTCCGGCGAAGGAGAAAGACCTCAAGCAGGTGGATGTCATGCTTTGCACCCACGGCCACTTCGATCATATCGGCGATGCAGTTGAAATCGGCAAGCGGCATAATCCAGCGGTCGTGGCGATTCCAGAGCTCGCGCATTGGCTGCAAAAGAAGGGCGTAAAGCAGGTCGCGGAGATGAACAAGGGCGGCACTCAGGCCGTCGGTGACATCAAGGTCACCATGGTGCATGCCGACCACTCTTGTGGCATCACGGACGGAGACCAGATCGTTTACGGCGGAGAAGCCTGTGGTTATGTGATCGAATTTTCTAATGGCGTGAAGATCTACCACGCGGGCGACACTAACGTATTCGGCGACATGGCCATCATTCGTGATCTGTACGCGCCGCACATTGCCATGATCCCCATCGGCGACCACTACACCATGTCGCCCCGCGAAGCCGCCTACGCCTGCAACTTACTCAAGCCGCGGTCTGTCATCCCCATGCACTTTGGAACTTTTCCGGTCCTCACCGGCCGGCCTGCCGAATTGCAGAAATTGCTGCCCGGCGTGGAGGTAATAGAAATGACGCCGGGGGTAACGCTGTCATAAAAAGGAGAGCATTTGCCAGCACAAAGCGATCTCAATGCTGCCTGGCGCATGGGCGGAATCACCGCCGGCGCCGTCGAAGATTACATCTACTCGCTCCTGCCTCCCCGCGACGAAGTGTTGACTGACATCGAAGCGCAGGCTGCCAAGCGTAAAATTCCCATCGTCGGTCCCGCCGTGGGCCGCATCTTGCATCAACTGGCGGTAATGATTAGCGCCAAAACCGTCTTTGAGCTGGGCTCGGCGGTCGGTTACTCCACCATCTGGTGGGCCCGTGCCGTGGGCGAAGGCGGCCGCGTGATCTACACCGACGGCGACCGCAAGAAAGCTGACGAAGCCCGGGGATATTTCGACCGCGCCGGAGTCACTAAACAAATCACCCTCAAAACCGGCGACGCTCTGGAGCTTCTCTCGGAAGAGAAACAACAGTTCGATATCATTTTCAACGACGTGGACAAAGAAGACTATCCCCGCGTCTTCAAGTTAGTCCTGCCACGCCTGCGCAAAGGCGGCCTGTTCGTTACCGACAACGTCTTATGGAGCGGAAAAGTGGCGCAGAGCAGTCCGTCCGAGGCCTCGACCAAGGCGATCCTGGAGTTTAACCGGTTGCTCTACGGCTCGAAAGACTTCTTTACCACGATCCTGCCCATTCGCGACGGAGTCGCCGTCGCCATGAAGAGGTAGGCAACTGACAACCGGGAACTCGCAACTGGAAACTGGTCTGTTCCTAATATCTCTTGAGACGATTATGAAAGCTAGATCGATTTAACAGGAATCAGCGTCAGGTCCTCCACCAACCCGACTTCCTTCTGAAGAAAGGGTTCAGCGTAAGTCACGCCTCCCAACATGCCGTAGAAGCGAGCCATGGCCTCAATTCGTGAGCGGATCTCATCTCGAGCAGGAAAGATACCCTTGCCTGCTTCCTGATCGCTGAACTGGGTCTTGTAAGCCATGAGCGACTCAAGGCGGGCTTCGAACTGTTCGGTGATATCGACGACAAACGTCGGCCGTACATCGTAGTACAGCGTAGCGTAGATGATTTTGAAGGGCCGGTGGGGGTGTATAGCGCCAGCATCCAGCCGGCTGTGCTGAGGGCGTCCCGCCCTCAGGTTCGGTAAGACGTTTTCCGTAACGTTCGCCGCCAACCCGCCCGCGGCATCAACATCCAGCTTGGCCAGTCCCGCCAGAAAGCAGGCCTCGTATCCCAAAACCGATGCCGTATAGTGGTCCGGATGCCGTCCCTTCCAGTAGGGAAGGATCACCACTCGCGGCCGCTGCTCCCGTAGTACACGCACAACTTTCAGCTGGTTCTCCCAGGTGTTCTCCACCCGGCCGTCGGGGATGTCGAGCGCCTGGCGCCAGGAAGTGCACAATATCTTTGCCGCTTCCGCGGCCTCGCTGGCACGGTCTTCGGCGCTGCCCCGCGTGCCCATCTCCCCCCGAGTCAAGTCAAGGATCCCGGTTCGATGTCCGCGCTGCGCCATCTTGAGCAGGGTGCCGCCACAGGTCTGCTCTACATCGTCGCGGTGGGCGGCCAGGGCAAGGATATCGAGTGGAAGCGAAGACATATCAGTCGGGAAGGATACAGACAGGTTGCAACGCATGGCAACCCGCGCCGTGGGCGTGGCTGGAATGCGAGACTGAGTGTGCGCCCGTCGGCATGATTCGGTCTCAGTCCAGGCTCCCCTGTTCGATCACAACATTTTCGCGAACGATCAGGCGATGTGCCGCCATCTCTTTTAACGTTGGCAGTACGCGGGCGACGTGTTCATCCGTATCCACAAAGATGACGATCACCGGCAAGTTTCCTCCTGCATCCACCAGGTGGCTGGTCTTGACCTGCTGGCGGCCGAGGAATCCGGATACGACATGCACTGCAGTTGCGGCATAAACGTTCTCCTGGCGGAGATACTTCAGAATTTCCATGTGCAGGGGACGGTGATGCCACTGGTCCGATTCATTCAGATAGATGGTGACTTGCACTGCCATTCCGTTTGGCATTTTACAGTATCCTCGCCAGCGCCATTCCCACCAACGCCGCGGCCAGGCACAGAAAATTATTACTCAGAAAGTTGGTGAACATCAGCAGCCACTGTCCCTGCTCGAAATAAGCCATGGTCTCGAAGGCGTAGCTGGAGAAGGTGGTATAAGCACCGCAGAATCCGACCGCGACCAGCAGGCGCCAGCGAGGATCGACCAGCACGCGCTCCGTGGCCCAGATCATGAAGAAGCCGAGAATCAGACTACCCGAGACATTGATGATCAACGTTCCGTAAGGAAAGACCGGTCCCATGATTTTGGCGGCGTAACGGCTCAGAAAGTAGCGGGCGTTGGCTCCGGCAATTGCTCCCAGAGATATGGTGAGGATGTCGCGCACGGAGTTCTCCTACTTGGATTAGTAGGAGTTATCAGCCCTCGCGGGCGGTTGTGGCGAACTCCATCGCCATAAAGTAATTCTACCAGCACCGGCCGGTCGCAAGCTCGTGACTTGGGTAATCCAATTTATCCGACGTGGTCGCGGGCGATTCACCCGTGCTGGGACGGGCCTGGACGCCCTTCTTTCGTGACCTACTTTTTCCGTTCCACAAGAAATCGAGCCAGATCCTTGAGCGCTTCCGCCCGCGATCCGAAAGCGTCCAGCGAAGCCAGGGCTGAATCGACCAGCGCGCCAGCTTTCTTCAGCGATTCCTCAACCCCGAATAACGCCGGATAAGTTGTCTTCTGCGCGGTTGTGTCTTTCCCCGCCGTCTTGCCCAGTTGCTCTGAGGTTTGGGTCACGTCGAGCACATCATCCACGATCTGAAAAGCCAAGCCGATGGATTGTCCGAACGACCGCAGGTCGCCGACAGCCTTCTCGCGCGCTCCCGCATAGAGCGCTCCGCTCACCACGCTGGCGCCAATCAGGGCGGCGGTCTTCGACCGGTGAATGTATTCCAGCATCGCCAGATCGGGCTTGGTGTGTTCTGCTTCAAGGTCCACAACCTGGCCTCCAATCATGCCTTCGACGGTGCCGGTTCCGTGCGCGATTTCTTCGATGATGCGCACCCGGGATTCAGCCGGACAATGCAGCCGAGACAGCACCTCGTAGGCCTGGGTCTGGAGCGCATCTCCCGCCAGGATGGCGATGGCCTCGCCAAAAACCTTGTGGCAGGTAGGACGGCCCCGGCGCAGGTCATCGTTGTCGAGTGCCGGCAAGTCGTCGTGGATCAGGGAATACGTGTGCAGCATTTCCAGTGCGGCACCCAGATCTTCAATTCCCGCGGGCAGGGAACCGGCCACCATGCGTCCAGTTTCCATACACAGAATGGGGCGCAGACGCTTGCCCCCGGCGAAGACGCTGTGACGCATGGCCTGGTGGATCGAGACCGGGCGCTGCGTGGCTGCCGGCAGCAGGCGCTCTAATGCCGCGTCGGTCAGCGCCTGACCCTGCTCCAAGGTCTGTTTGAGCATGCGGGTGAGTATAACAATCACCCGTGTGGGTCGGACACTTCTGTCCGACTCTCTTGAATTTGATTTTGATTTGAACGTGATGGCGATTCGGAAGGATCAAAGCCTAAACAGCCAAAACCCAAACAGAGTCAAAGGCGGCGGACAGGAGTGTCCGCCCCACACTTTAAGGCTTGCGTGTGGGCGGCTCGAAGGCCTCCGCCTGGAGCTTTCCGTTCTGCTTCAGCAGGATTTCGACTTTGCCCTCTGCCTCTTCGAGTTCCTTGCGACAAGTAGCGGAAAGCTGCATGCCTTCCTCGAACAAGGTCAGGGATTTTTCCAGAGGCACGTCACCCTTTTCCAGCTCTTGAACGATTCTTTCCAGGCGCTGCAGGCAATCTTCAAATTTGGCCAACGGATTTACTCCTCCAACTATTCTAATCTCAGGACACAATCAGGAGCCCATAGCCTCGAGCACGTCCGCAGCCGAAGAGTATCGGCCCAGCGGCGCGCTGATCTGGGCTCCCTGTACCATGTCCCGCACCGCGACCAGCATTTCGCGGGCGATGGCGATTCCTTCTTCGCGCGCGGCTTCGGGAGTCCTGGCCCCAGCCATGCGCTCCAGGATCGAATCCGGCACCGAAACGCGCAGTTCGTTCTTCATGAATTCGGCGTTACGCACACTGACCAGCGGCCAGATCCCGGCGATGACGGGTATCTTGCAGTGCTCGATGCGCCGCAGAAAGGCCTCGAGCAGCTTGAGATCGAACACCGGTTGGGTCACCGCGCATTCGGCTCCCGCCTCAACTTTGTATTCGAAGCGCTTGATCTCTTCGTCGATATTTGGTACACCCGGGTTGGCCCCTACGCCGATCACGAACGATGTGCCCGTGCCCAGTGGGTTGCCGCCGATATCCAGTCCGCGGTTGAGGTTGTGCACGATGTTGACCAGGCCGATCGCATCCACGTCAAAGACCGCCGTGGCGTCGGGATAGTTGCCCATCTTCGGCGGATCGCCCGTGATGCAAATCAGATTGTGGATGCCCAGCGCCGCCGCGCCCAGCAGATCCGACTGCATGCTCAGGACGTTGCGGTCGCGGCAGGTGTAGTGCAGGATCGCTTCGATCCCGACCTCCTGTTGTACCAGCAGAGACAAGGCCTGGTTGCTCATGCGCGCCGAAGCCCGCGGGCTGTCAGGAATGTTGATAGCATCCACGCCGACGGACTTCAGAAAACGCGCGCCTTCAACTTCCTTGCGAACATCGATTCCCTTGGGAGGAACAATCTCCACCATGGTCAGAAATTCGCCGGCGGCGATCTTGGCGCCGAGCCTGGACCGCTTTTCCAGTGGAACCGCGGGCGTGGCGTTGACCACGGCCTCGCTCTGAGTTTTTGATGGACTGGCTTTGGCCCGCGCCTCGCCTGCCCGCAACGCCGACTTCATCACCCGGATGTGCTCCGGTGTGGTGCCGCAGCATCCGCCCACCAGACGCACTCCCGCAGCCACGAACTTGCGCGCATAACTGGCCATGTATTCGGGTGAGCACAGGTAAATATTTCGGCCCTCGACAGATCGCGGCATACCTGCGTTCGGTTGGGCCGCGAGCGGCAGGGAAGTCAGCCCGCGGACGCGCTCTATCACTTCCAGCATCGCCACCGGACCCACACTGCAGTTGCAACCGATAACGTCAACACCCCAGCTCTCAATCCGCGGCGTAAAGCTCTCCGGGGTCGAGCCGTCAAGACAATTTCCGTCTTCGTCGATGGTGACATGGGCCACCACGGGAATCCTGGGGTTCACCTCCCGGGCAGCCAGAATGGCCTGGTGAAGTTCCTCGACGTAGCCGAAGGTTTCCAGCATGAGCAGGTCAACCCCACCTTCGACCAAAGCTGCGATCTGTTCGCGGAAAGCGGCTCGGGCCTCGTCGAACGAGGTCTTGCCCAGCGGTTCAATGCGGATTCCCAGGGGGCCCACCGAACCGGCGACCCAAACGTCGAAGCTCTTGGCCGCCTCGCGCGCTACGCGAACCCCTGCCAGGTTGATCTCCCGGACCCGGTTTTCCAGGCTGTGGCGTCCCAGGCGAAACGAATTTCCTCCGAAAGTATTGGTTTCAATGATCTCCGCACCCGCCTGTAGATATTCATGATGCAGCTGGCGGATGAGGTCAGGCTGCGATTCGTTCAACTCGTCATAGCAGCGGTTGATGAAGATGCCCTTGGCGTAGAGCAAGGTCCCGGTAGCGCCGTCGCACAGGACGGGGGACTGTTTCATGCGGGCTAATAGATCGGCAGCCATCTGTTTGAGAATACAAGATGAAGATCAGTTTTGCATCAAGGCGCGGAAGCTCGGCCAAGGTGGTCCGGGCCAGGGCCCGCCCCCAGCCTCGAAACCCTCTGCTATAATCCCGATTCTTGCATCCAACTCTCCATCGCTCATGTTCCTGGGAGTTCCTGGTTTGAGGCAATCCGTATTCGCCATTCTGGTTCTTGCCGCGGCCGCCGTGCTGGTTTCTTGCGGAACGAACTATAACAACACCGCCTTCGGAACCACGCCGGGAGCGAACCCAGCGACGATCAAGGTACATGTTTTCATTTCCAATCCCTTGTTCCCTAACGGTACCTTCACTGCGCCGGTCCTGAATGTCGTGGACGGGCAGCGTGATCTGCTTTCGCCGGGTGTGATTTCCGTGGGCGCTACCAGCACCAACCCGAGCTCGATGGTGCTGTTTCCCAACAAGAGGTTCACGCTGGTTTTCAGCGCCACGAACAACTCCATCACTGTAATCAATAATGCCAGCCAGAGTGTGGCCCAGACCTCCGGCGGGACCTCAGCTTCGATCACTCTGCCCGGCTTCAGCGAGAGCATCGTCGTGGCGCCCGACAATGTGATCGGCTTTGCCGCTGTGCCCACCGCGACCGTGACCGGGCAGTCACCAGGAGTGGTTGACGTGCTCGACCTGGCCAACGATGTCATTTCGGCCGCGGTCCCCATCCCCGGCGCTCGCTACCTGGCGCAGAGCCACGTTGGCAACCGCATTCTGGTGTTTGGCAGCCAGCCCGACACGGTCACCGTGCTGGCGCCGAGTGCGGTTGGCACCAGCACGGACCCGCGCACCGATATTCAAAGTGCGCTTTTCGATCATCCGGTTTGGGGCGCTTTCAGCAGCGACGATTCGACTGCCTACATCCTGAATTGCGGGCCGGAGTGTGGCGGCACGACCGCCAGCATTACTCTGCTGGACATGAACAGCAATCTTCCCGGCCCGACCATTCCGATCGACGCCGGCACCACCGGGTTGCTGTCCGGCAACATCCTCTATGTGGCAGGGACCAAGCCGGGGGCGAACACTTGCGCGGGTTCATCCACCACGACCCTGGCCACGACCTGTGGGGAAGTTTCCACGGTTGATCTGGGATCGATGGCAGTTACCGCCACGGCGACGATTACGGACGGTTACCACAATCGCATCGAGATGGGGGCCAACAGCCAACTCTTCATCGGCGCCCGCACCTGCACTAACATCAAGGCACCCTCCAGCGGCAGCACTTCGGGCGAAGTACGCGGTTGCCTGTCCATCCTCAACATCAGCAAGTCCACCGTCGTAGTCCCACCCGTCCTGGGGGACGTCACCGGCATCCAACCCATCAGCCGCAGGAACGTGGTGTACGTGGTGCAGAACGGCGAACTGGGCATCTACGACACCACCACCGACAAGTTTCAAACCACCCAGGTGGATATCATCGGCCAGGCCGTGGACGCGAAACAGGTAGATTGAGGTCGGACGTGGGACCTCAGCCCTTGGACGTCACGCCTCGGTCTAGCCCAAAACAGCCGCGAAGCGGCGAAAGAATGCAGCCCGGGGCGTAAGCCCCGGGTAGGTGTAGAAATCGAGCAAAAGCCCCGAAGGGGCGTAAGAATCGTTTGCAACGTCTCCAGCTCGAGCTGAAAGCTGACAGCTATTCCATCACCAGCTCATGCTCCCTTGAGGCCGCAACTGCCTTTTCAGAATACGGCAGGTCGAACGTATAGCCCTCGTACCACGCCTTCCACTGGTCCATGTAGTAGGGACTGAGAAAATTTCCTGCCTCGCCGGTAACCAGGTTCAGCGTGCTCTGGTCGAGGTCGGAAAGGTCCACCGTCAGCCGCTCCGAAGGCCCATGGCTGGGCGACACCGCTTTCACGGTATAGCCGCTGCCCGACTGCGGCCGGGTCCCGGGCCCGGTCCAGCGTTGCAGCCACGGGACCCTGCCCAGGATTGGGTGCTGTATCTCTACCGGCCGAAACTCTCCCCACTTCCAGGCAGCCAGATCTTTCGGTGCGTCGGACCCATTGACCGCAGACTCAACTGCCGCCGTCAGCAGTTCGTCGTAACTGGCATAGGCAGCGGGAAGCCAGCCCGGAGGCTGATGGTGGACCACGTTTTCCAGCCACACCGATTGCATCCCCCACGAGTAGGTTTTCCAGCTCAGTGTAGCCGCAGCTTGTTTAGGATCTGTGGGCGCCGCACCCAGCTTCGGCTCGAGCAGCAAACGCGCCAGCTGGGCACGGGCCTGATACGCGATAATGGGCGCGGCTGAATCCGCCGTCATTCGGCCATCCCATCCCCGCAGGAGCTCGGCAGCCTGCTTGGTCCGCGCAGAGGCATTCCTGGCGTGGTCCACGCTGTAGACAAACCTTTCCGCAAAATACCGATCCGCTTCAGAATAAATGTCCATCTGCAGCGCCAGCATGTCAGCCGCGGAAAACTTCTTGCCCGACTCCAGCACGCGATAGATTCTGGCCGTGCGCCAGGGAGCTTCCCACCCTGTGCTGATCGAGTAGGGATAGCCATCCGGCGCACTGCGTCCGTTGGCGGTTGCGATGATGCCCGAGGGCGGATTGTAAACGCTGGGCAATTTGTCGAAGGGAATGTATCCCGTCCACTCATGCGCGTTGTCGCTGCCGTTTTCCGGGAGGCTGCCATCACCGGAGGCGCGGATGGGTATCTTTCCCGTGGCCTGGTAGCCGATGTTGCCATCGACGTCTGCGTACACGACGTTCTGCCCGGGCGCGTCGAAGGCTGAGAAGACGCTGCGAAACTCCTTCCAGTTCTGTGCCGAATCCACTTCAAAGAAAGGGTCGTGGGTCCCGTCGTAGAGCGTCCAGCGCAGCGCCAGCTTGCGAGTTTCGCCGGGAATCAGTTCGGTGATGACAGGCCCATGGCGGGTCAGGGCGACATCCACCACCGCATCCGGTTTCCCTTTGACATGGATCACTTCACTGCGGTGGGCGGGAGCCTTCCATCCGTCGGGCGTCAGGTATTGACCATCGGGGTTGAAGGTTTCGATGTAAACGTCCTCCACCGTCGGACCGATATTGGTGAAGCCCCAGGCGATGCGCTGGTTGTGTCCCACGATCACGTAAGGCAAACCGGGCAAAGTGACGCCCACGGCGTCGAAGGCGCCGCAGCGCAGATGGGCTTCATACCACAGATTGGGCATCTGGTGTCCCAGGTGCATATCGTTCGAGAGCAACGGCTTGCCCGAAACCGTGTGCGCCCCGGAAACCACCCAGTTGTTGGAGCCTATCACCATGCGCTCGGAATCCGATTCCGGCGCGCGCGCAAAATTCTGCAGCTCCGCACCTCCCGGCAGACTTGCCACAGAACTGCCAATCGTACGCCGGGGACGGTTTTCCTGGTCGGTATCCTGGTCGAGTGTCGGGCGGTCTACAGTCGGCGGACGGTCGTGCCAGGAAGAGTTGATGTACAGATCGGCCGTCAATTCCGGTCCCAGCCTGGCCAGGATCTTCTCGCGCTCCAGCGCGTCACGATAGGGGTAATGGTTCAGGTCTTTCACCATCTGGGACACGATCAAAGTGGAGTCTTCCAACGCCCAGGGACGCGGGGAGTAGCGCAGGATGCGAAACTCGATCGGCAGCCGGTCGCGATGAGATTCAATGTAGGCGTTCACCCCGCGCGCGTAAGCCTCGAAGTGCGCGCGGTTTTGCGCCGAGGAAACCTCAAGGGCCTTTTGTGCGGCCACTCTGAGTCCCAGGATTCTTTGCTCGCGGTCATGCTTGAGAAACGCTTCGCCCAGAATCTCGGAAACGTCGCCGGCGGCGAAGCGCCGCATCATGTCCATCTGCCACAAACGGTCTTGCGCGGTGACATACCCCTGGGCAAAAAACAGATCGTCGAAATTTGCCGCCTCAATCGTGGGCACGCCGTTTCCGTCGCGTATGACCGTGACTCGAGCCGTGAGGCTGGGCACTTTGACGGTTCCGTCCAATTGGGGCAGGGCAGACCGCGCGACGGAGTAGAACCAGGCCAGCGCTCCCAGGACGGCGAGCACTATAACGGTCAAAACGAATGCAAGAACACGCCCCATAGTGAAGCGGGTGCGTGGGGAAGTGGACGTAGTGGCCATGCGTTGTCGTTTGGCGAGGCTGCTGCCCGTGAGCTTGGATTCTATGGCGGGCGTGCAGCTAAAACAAATGCCAAAAATGTGGGCGCGAGCGTCCTCGCTCGTGCCACGGCGAGCCTGGAAGCGACAGACTGGAGTTGAATGAAGCCGAGACTGAGAGAGAGACGGGCGTCCCGCCCGTCTCTTCAGCACGAGCGGACGCTCGCGCCTACATTAAATCGATCCTGAAAGCGCCGCACATGCATCGTGGTCCGAAATCTCAGCTCCATTCGGATCAGCACGTGTTACCCCATCTTCGGTCGAGCAGAAACTGCGGATACCGGTCTGATTGCGCGTGACCGGCGTCGCGGTCACGAAGTACTGGGTGCCATCGTCAGAACGCTTCAGGGCGAAAGTGTAGCCATGCCACCCGGGCAAAGCAGTCGCCCGTGCCAAGTCATTGTCGATGAGGCAGGCCGTCGCGGGACTGGCGCTGCATGGCGAAGCGCCACCCAGAGACTGTAGATCGGGAGCGAATCCGACCGCCGGAAACTGTGACTGATAGCTCACCTGCGCGGCGCTGATTCTCCTTACCCCATTCACCGCGGACGCTTCATTGGCCGCAATCCGCGCGCGCAACAGGTTGGGAATCGCAATCGCTGCGATGATCAGGATGAGCGGAATCATGGCGATCCCGAGATATCCCAGGACTAGGCCCGCGATGGCCAGACCCTTGCCTCCCAAGCGACCGGCGCTCTTCTTGATCTGCGAGAGTGAAATGTGACCGAAAACGATGGCCACAATGGACATGGGAAAGAGAAGAAAGAAAAGTCCAAAGACCAAGCTGGCGATGGCCATGCCGCTGGTTTTTTCAGGAGCGACCGCCCCAGGCGCGGCCATGGGAGCTAAGGGTGAAAGCCCCGCAGCATCAGCTTTCGCGAGCGCCGTCTGTCGCCCACAAGTAGGACAAAGCATCGCCCCTTCCGCTAACGCCTGGCCACATTGAGGGCAGAGCATGCGACTCGCTTTCTGCGTGGCGGAATCGCGAGATAGCCGCCTTCAAACCGCCTGAAAATCGCACCACCGTACTCCCGCAACCTGCTTTCGTCAATACCGTGTCAATACCGTGTCAATGCCAACATCTGTGGTTGCGTTGGCAAACCTTTTTTGATAATGTCCGCCGCACTCGGCCAGCCCTCCCCAGGCCGTGCATCACCGCCCCTGGCTGCGGACCGGACCCCCCGCCGCCAATTTCTCGCAGGAGACAGAAGCATGCCCTTCATCCGGGTGTCGGAAGCCGCAAGAGCGTTAGAGCCCGTGTTGCCCGCCAGCTTCCTGCTGTGGCAACGCGATCCCGATCACAACCCGCTTGTGGCCTGCGGCTGCCTGGGCTTCTTCGGCGTCATCATCGTCGGCATCATCGCGCTCAATATCGCATTGCTGATCTGGGTGGCTCGTGACGCCAAAAGCCGGGGGATGGACAATGCCGTCATCTGGATGATCCTGGTGATGCTGACTGGAATCATCGGCCTGATCATCTACCTGTTCACACGCCCACAGGGCAATCTGGTTCCTTGTCCTCAATGCGGAAACAAGCGGCTGCAGGTGAGCGCAAAATGTCCTCATTGCGGAAACTCCTGAAGCACCCCGCGACTTATCTCGCGATCCTGGGCCTGCTGGCGGGCAGCGTATTCGCTGACAGCTTTCGGCCACCGGAGCAGCAGGTGGCGGCCCGGATTTACATCGTTCTGGTGCGTGGATACCAGCGCGTGGGCAACCTTCTTCTGTCCGGCTACGTCCAGTGCCGCTACTATCCGACCTGTTCCCGTTACTCCATAGAAACCGTGCAACGCTATGGATTGCGGAAAGGCCTGGTCCTGACTGCCGCCCGACTCTGGCGCTGCCGAGGCAGCGTTCCTCCCGGCACCAGCGATCCCGTTCCATAGCCCGGTCCTGGGGTCTCCGGACCGCTGGGATCGTATTGATAGGGAAGGCCCTGCTGGCTCCAATCGCGGGATCGCGAAGGACCGGCGGCCGGGCTCGGCGTGCGATTCTGTTTGCCTTGGAAGGCTGATTCTGGTAACTTTCGCGGGGTTCAGAGCAGGGCCGGACAGACGCGCGTCCGGGGGCCGAGTTGCACAATCACGGGAGGGAAAGTCAATGGCTTTTTGTAGCGGGTGTGGAACGCAGATCGCGGACGGCACGACCATGTGTCCGGCCTGTAGTAGTCGTACCGCAGCGCCGCCAGCCCCAGCCGCCCAGGGCACAACCGGCGGAATGACAGACAATGTGGTCGGCATGTTGTGCTACATCACCATCGTTCCAGCGATTATTTTCCTGGTGATGGAGCCCTATAACAAGAGCCGCTTTGTGCGGTTCCATGCCTTTCAGATGATTTTCTTCTGCGTGGCCATGATCGCCATCTGGATCGGCCTGACCATCATCGGCTTTGTGCCGGGGCTGATCTTTATCACTTTCCCGCTGCACATGATCATATGGCTGGGATCTTTCATTATCTGGATCATCCTGCTGATCAAAGCCAATCAGGGATTGATGTTCAAGCTGCCTGTCATTGGCGACCTAGCGGAGAAACAGGCCAACGCTGTTTGACTTGCGCGTCCGGGGTCAGCACCTCTGCGGCGCTCTTCGCGAATCACCGGTCTCCGTTGCCGATGGGCCGGAGACCGGTCCAAAACTTCCTCGCTTGACAGATCTTCTTCGGGATGTCATTCCTATTAGCTTTCGGTTCGCATCCTCGTCGTGACCCTGCAGGCGCGGAAAGCAGGACCTTTGAAGGGAACGATTGAAAGTCCGGGTCTTCTATCACGACAAATGCTTCGACGGGGCCTGCTCGGCCGCGCTCTTCTCGCGCTTTTACCGGGAGCGGATCCGAAACGACGTCACCTTTGTTTTTTCCGGCCTGCTGCACCGCGCCGGGTCGTTGTTCGATGAAAAACAATTTGACGGCGACGAAAACGCCATCGTGGACTTCAAGTACTCCAGCTCACCGCGGATCACCTGGTGGTTCGACCACCATCAGAGCGCCTTCCTCACGCCAGAGGATGCGGCCCACTTCGAGCACGACCAGAGCAACCGCAAGTTCTATGATCCGGATTTCAAGTCCTGCACCGGCTTCATCGCCACCATAGCGGAACAGCGCTTTGGCTTTGATCCCCGCCCCGTGGCTGATCTGGTGCACTGGACGGACATCGTCGATGGCGCCATGTACCCGGACGCCAGGACCGCGGTGGAAATGCAAGCCCCCGCCATGAAGCTCACTTTGACCATAGAGTCGGCACAGAGCTACAGCTTCATCCCCCAGCTCATCCCACTGCTGGCGACCCGGCCTCTGGCAGAAATCCTGGAAGAGCCTTTCGTGGCCCCGCTGCTGCCACCGTTGCTCGAGCGGCACCAGCGTTCGATCGCGGTCCTGAAGGAACGAATTGAGTCGAAAGACCACACCCTCTTTTTTGATATCACCGACCATGATCTCGAGGGCTACAACAAATTCGTGCCTTACTATCTCCATCCGGAATCGATTTACAGCGTGGGCTTGAGCAAGAGTAGTTTCCGGGTGAAGGTTTCCGTAGGGTCGAATCCCTGGGCGCCCTCCGAGCCGACGGTGAATCTGGCCAAGGTTTGTGAACGTTACGGCGGTGGCGGCCACGCCCGGGTAGGCGCAATCTCGTTCGGCGTCAACGAGGAAGTAGCTGCCCGCAAAGCGGCCCGCGAGATTGCGGACGAACTGCGTGCCAGCGTGCGCGCCACCACTTAAGATTTCCTCTGTCATCTTGAGCGGAGAGAGCCGCTTCGCTTGCGAAGCGGCTTTCGGAGTCGAAGGACCTACTCTGTTGCGGTGACCGCCAATCGGACGAACTATCGCCGCCATCGAGGGGAAAGAGTCATGGAGAGTTTTCCCGGAGCTCGGCGCAAGGTGCATAGGGGTCCTTCGACTCCGCTCAGGATGACAAATACGTGAGTTTTGTCTCCGATCCCGCTCCTGTCATCCTGCGGACCGAGCACCTGGGACGGAGCGTTCACGGCAAGCTCCTCATTCAGGATGCGAATTTTGAATTGCGCAGGGGAGAAGTACTGGCCATCACCGGTCCCAGCGGTTCGGGCAAGACCTCTTTGCTGCGGCTGCTGAACCGGCTCGACGAGCCCACCTCGGGAACGGCTTTTGTTGAGGGCGTTGACTATCACAGCATCGAGCCGCGTGAACTGCGGCGCAAACTCGGCATGGTCACACAACGGCCCTACCTCTTTCCCGGCACTGTGGCTGACAACCTCCGCTTCGGCCCGGCGCAGCGGGGCGAGACTCTGGGGCCCGAAGCCATCGAGGAACTTCTGGCCCATGTGGGTCTCAAAAATTACGCAGCACGCGACGTGGCCAATCTTTCGGGAGGAGAGGCCCAGCGCGTTTCCGTAGCTCGCACCCTTGCCAACGCGCCGCTGGTCCTGCTGCTTGACGAACCCACCTCGGCGCTGGACGAAGCGGCCAAACTTGAGGTCGAGTCTGCCATTCAGCAGATCATGGGCAAACAGGGGCTGACCTGCGTCGTGGTCACCCATGACATCGCCCAGGCCGCACGGCTGGCCGGGCGAGCGCTGGTTCTCGAATCCGGACGTATTGTCCGGGGTGGTCCCGTAGAGGAGGTCCTTCGTGCTTAGACTGTGGTTCCACTCACAACTACAATTAGGTCTGGCGCAGGCGTTGGTCGCCGCACTGGCGGCGTTGGCAGTTGTGCTGCTGGCCCGTCGCCGGAAAATTCATCTGGAAGGCGAAGCCGTGATCGCGATGGTTCGCGGATTGGTGCAAATCGTCGCGGTGGGCTCGATTCTTGTTCTCCTGCTGCGCGCTCCGCGGTGGACCAGTGCCTTCCTCTTGGCCGGCATGATTGTGGCCGCGGGGGCAACCTCGGCACGCCGTGCCAAAGGGATGCCGGGGGCGTTTCATGTTTCCGCCTGGGCCATCGCCTTCGGCGCGGGCTCCATTATTGCCCTGATGACGTCGATGGGAGTGATTGATACCGCTATCACGTCCCTTGTCCCGGTGGGCAGTATGCTGATTGCCAATGCCATGAACACCAACGGATTGGCCCTGAACCGCTTCCGCTCCGATGTCCTCGCGCACGCGGGAGAGATTGAGACCGCGCTGGCGCTGGGCGCGGAGGCCCGCAACAGCGTTTCCCCTTACGTGCAGGCCTCGTTCGAGGCCAGCCTTATTCCTGCTATCGACTCCATGCGCTCGCTCGGTATCGTCTGGATTCCCGGGCTGATGGCAGGCATGCTGCTCTCCGGCGCTCGTCCTGTGTATGCGGCCATCTACCAGTTTGTGGTGTTGGCCATGATTTTTGCGGCCTCAGGCTTGACCTCGCTGATTAGCACCATGCTCATCCGCAGCAGGGTATTCTCCGGTGCGGAACAGCTTCTGCTGCAGCCCGGCAGGTAGCGCAAATTCTTTATGGACCATGTAGCGTCGGCAATCGTTGAGCATGCCAGGGCGGCGGAGCGGCATCGCCGCCGGGCGGCGTTGCGCGCCGTGGCCTCGCTCGAACTGCTCAAGGGCGTGATCGTACTGCTGCTGGGTTTTGGTGCGGTCTCCTTGGTTCATAAAGATGCCTGGGACATTGCCGAAGCTCTGCTGAGGTTTCTGCGGGTCGACCCTGATCGCCACCACTTCGCCCAGGTCTTCCTCGATCTGGCGGACAATGTCACCGACGCGAAGTTGTGGGCCCTGGCTGGCGGAGCTGTGGCCTACTCGATCGTGCGCTTCGTCGAAGCCTACGGGCTCTGGCGGGAACGCACCTGGGCGGAATGGTTTGCACTGATCTCAGGCGCGCTGTATGTTCCCTTCGAGACTTATGAACTGGTCCGGCGGCAGACCGTGATTCACCTGGCCGTGTTGCTCGTCAACCTCGCCATCGTGTTTTACATGGCCTACCTGAGAGTGACGGCGGACGCGGAAACGGCCAGAAACGGGCGGCCGCACGGATAGGAAGAGCTGCGTCCCTCGGCTGGTTTTTCAAGCGGAGCAGTAAAAGGCTAGACCCCGCGCTCCAATCTTTCATGGACACGCGGGGTCTTTCTGGGGGGGAAGGTCTTGCATTGTGCCAGTATTCAGGACCGCCCCCAAAAAGAAAATGCAACAGGTCGGTTTTCCGACGATGAAAGAGTTGTCATCCGGAGCAGAGAACCTTTGCCGTGGACCGGCCTGTTGAAGGGGCATTTGGACTTATGATCGACTTCCAAAATCAAAGTCAAAAGCGGCGGACAGGAGTGTCCGCCCCACACGTTCTGCTGCTGGCAGTCCTGGCCCTGATTTCGCCCCTGCGCGCCGAGCAGGTTTCGCTTCAGGCCCTGGTCACGCCCTCGACCACCATAGTAAAAGACGGCCACCCCGTCACTTTCGCCCTTCATGGCTTCATCGAGTTCAGGACGCTGGCGGAAATGTTTCCCTACATCGATTCCCAAAAACAGCGCTGGAACGCCATCCTGGACGACGCCGCGCGGCAGCGTCTGGCCAGCGAGCTGTTGCGTCGTGGAATTGAGAGCCGGGTTGTCTCCATGATCGACGAGCGCCCGCTCGAGACCCTGGTCACTCACACCAGCAGGGAACTCCGGCAGGCCCTGGCCCAGGTGAAAGAACCAGTGCCGCCGGGATATGCCGGGGCGTTTCTTGCGGTGCAGGAGAAGTGGAAGCATTCGCTGAACTGCTGGAGCGCCGCGCCCTCGATTCCCGCGCGCGTGCTCTCCAACTGGTATCCGATCGAAGAGGGCATCGAGCTTTACGGCTCAACTTATGACTCCACCGAGCACTTCTGGCAGGCGGTGAAATATCATCCCGACGTCACTGTGGCGCAACTGACTGAGCTGCTCGGCGTGCTGGAGCACAGGGACTGGGGCCCCTGGCTCAAGGGCCTCGACGACGATCCCAAAGTGTATTTACCGAATGCTTACGCCATCGAGTTTCTCCGCCACAACCTCCCGCCACAACGGATGGCGTGGTTTCGCGGCGAGTTGGCTGGCCACGGACTCAATTCCGCCGATCACGCGCGGCTGGTGCAGCAGCGCGGCGCTGCTGCGTTTCGCTTCAGCGCGTTTGAAGAGAAAGTCCTGTGGGGAGACCTGGCCGACCTGTTCCACTTGGTCTATCACTTCTCTTTGCCGGACGATCCCATTCGGAAGATTCTGGCGGAGCGCCACTTTGACGCGATTTACCTGGGCGAGCGCAGAATGGGTTTCATCAGCCCGGACTTTCGTGCCCTGATGCTCGAAATCTGGCACGTGAAATATCTCCAGATGCCACGCTTCCGCGAAATCATCAGTTCGATCCCGATGGAGATGAGGCTCTCCCACTTCCTGAACGACGGCGACTCGCCGGACATACCGATCCCGATCTACGTTGACTACCTGAATGAAATTCGTGACCTGGCTCGCAGGCCGATGTAGCCATGCATGTAGGCGCGAGCGTCCCGCTCGTGCCAAAAGCATGCAGTAGACCGGAACCACAGGTCCAAAAGTGACCGCAGTCTCGCTACAGTAAATTCAATCTAAGGCCTCGTAACTCAGATGGAGGAACAGGGCTTTCCTGGAGAATCCCGCCTCATGCCTGCCCGGAGCGAATACTCTAACTGTGGAAGTGAACTGCGGCTTAAAGCCAAGGCACTGCCAGTCACATCTGTGCAATGCACAGGCGCGTCTCAGCTTTGCTTCCGCTTGTTCCGCCTTACGAACAGACTCCCGAGGCCAAAGCCAACGGCCCCTCCCAGAAATGGCGCAGTGAACAAAACGCCAAATGAGGAAGCATTGCCGCGGGCCAATAGGAATGTGGCATAGGCCATCCCCAGGGTCCAGAGAATGAGCCGGAGGTTCATGAAGCCCTCCTCTGAGCAAATGGTGCCACAGATTCGCCGGAGAATCGCAAGAATCTTGGCGCTGAATCACAACGGTCATGGCTTCTACCAGGCTGAAAAATAGGTGGGCAAGTACAGACTTCCTGGTATCGACTTCGATGCCCTCCGTAACAGCGTGGCATAATAAAGCGACATAACGGCCCCGTAGCTCAGATGGATAGAGCAGCGGTTTCCTAAAGGGCTGCTTTTTCTTGCCTCTCGTTTCTACTCAACCAGTTACACTTCTGCACCGGTGCTCTCATTTCTGCGAGAACGCTCTCATTTTTAAATTATCGTGCGCTGGATTGTGCGCTGATTTTTTCTCGCGCCCGGCCAAGAACAAAACACACCTCGGCAGGCACCAGACAGGTTTTGTTTGGTGTGGACTCCCACACTCCCACAACTCGGAACAGCAGTCAAGGGGCCTTCGAATGCCGACATCCAAACCGCACGTTTTGCTTTACTCACACAGATGCGTGGGAATTTTCGCCCCCCGAACCGCCTATGTATACGCGCCTGGAGATTTGGTCGGGAAATGCGTAATGCGGAGAGGGAAGTGTGCAAGGCAAGGGGAAAGCGGTTACGAAAACAATTGGCAACCGCCCAGGAGCGCGTATTCCGCTGAGGATTTCGCCCGCGCCAGTTGAGTGAGCAGGCGTGAACTACGGTTAGCGTAACCGATGCTCACTGTAACTCGCTGCTGCCATTGACTCAAAAGTGGCCAGCGCACAGCTAGCGCACAATAGGTATCCCCATAGCATGCTGTTGAGCATTGGATTCGACATCCCCATACACACTTAGAACAACGCCAGCAGCAGCGTGGGGTCATAGACTGCCGCTCACCCCCGAAAGTCGCTCTGGGGCCATCCTGGCACGATAGCCGGCCATCCTGGGGCGTGTCTTCCTCGTCCGGCGGCAAAATAGATGGCGGTCGATTTATATACATAGACATCGGTCGATGTATGAGCATAGACTTATTCTTGTTATGGAACCCGTTTTCAGCGTTTACGAGGCGGCCCGGGAACTCAACTGCAGTTCGCAGTGGATTAGGGTCCTACTGGCGGAACAACGCTTACCAGGCGCCCGCAAAGTCGATGGGCAGTGGCAAATTCCGGCATCGGCACTCGAAGAGGTCAAACCGCGGGAGGTGAGCGCATGACCGAGGAATGCCTCGTGAGTCTCGTCTGGCTCGCGGATCCGGACGCCGTCACGATCCGAATTGAGGGCACGCGCCTGGTTGTTTGCTCGGGGCCTTTCGATGGCATGGAGTCCGCGTTTGAGTGCGAACCGGATGAGGGAAATCGGTCAGCCGAATGAATCAAGCCCGTCCAGCCGAGCGTAGAACGCAAGCAACAGGCATTCTAGCGAGGCAAGGGGTCGCGCAGTGCACGCTGAGAGCACTGAAATGACGGCGACGCCTGAACCTGCGATCAGCGCGGAACCGGAGACAGTGTACGTCCCTGGCCGGCCTGGGCAAGGTTGGCAGCGCCGTGTGGACAAGCTGACGAAGAGGATCAGAATGCTGCAGCAGTTGGTCGGCACGCTGGAAAGGCGCATTGCGCTTCAAGACGAAATGCTTCAGAGGTTGAAGAAGGAGCGGGAATCATGGACACGGAATCATCCCCGTCGCTAGCGGCTGCGATTGCACAAGAATCGGCAGAGAACGCGGCTGCGATTGCGGCCGTGGAGGAGCGCGAGCCGTCCAGGGAGCCGGCCAGGGAGGAGCGGGAAGCGACCGCGGGATGACCGCGGCCGCTATCAGCCGGCGAAGCCGCTGGACGAGAACGCACTCCGCAGCCGCATTGATCTCGAGGAACTAAAAAACGCCCGACTCGTGAGCGATGCCCTCGCGGATGGGTTGGTCGTCCCCGACGACAGCATGGACATGGCGTTGTGGTCTAAAAGCTTTCTCGGCCGCCTCCGTCAAGCCGATCGGGATGGTGGACACTCGACTCCGACCCAGCCGGTTGAGTCGGAAAGCGAGAGTACCGATTCCGAGCCCGAGCCCGACCAGGCCGGTGGGCCTGATCAAGAGATTCTGAATGCATACCAACAGCGGGTAGCAACTTTCGCCGCGGAAAATCCGGATTTCAGCGAGGTTGTGGGCGAGCTGGCGCTGCCCCGGCATGTTGCGCCCGTGGTTGAGTTGGCGATCCTGCAGGAAGCGCTTGGGCCACAAATCGCATACCAGCTGGGGCGGAATCCGGAGCTAGTCTCTGAGTTGGGCAAAATGACTCCGGCGCAGGCCGCGAGCCAGGTTGGCCGAATGGCGGAGTGGTTGGAAGGCCAAAACTATGTCAGGGAGCAAGTGGGGATTACTACTTCGGCTTTCGACGTGGAGATTCCGGGCAACGTGTTGGCCGAGTTCCACCAGAAGAGCCGTCGGCTGCACGAGTCGAATCCACTTTCTGAAGAGGAGCTCGAGAGAGCTCAGGCGATCTCGATTAACCCCTATATTTCAAAAATGATCATTGCCATGGATGCGCCGGAAATTGTGCATCATTTGATGCGCAATCCGCACGAGGTGGCCCGGCTCAATAGCCAGCATCCCTTGGGCGTTGCTGCGTCGTTGGCTGAGATCAGGGCTGAGTTGCAGAGCGAGGCAGCGACCAAACCGGAAAGGCGGTTGCCCCGGCCGATTACGCCTACGCGCAAAAGCATTTCAACGGATCACAGCTTGAGCGACAGCTTGTCGCCTGAAGAGTGGGCGCGGAGATTCAAGCGGAAAATGAATTACGCAGACTAGGAGGCGGAATGTCATTGCGCTGGGAGGAACGCGAAGCGCTGAAGCAACAGTATCCCGAGTTTTACGTGGAGCTGCTGTTTGAAGTGGTCGAACTGGTGGACCGCGTGGATCGTCGGGAGGTTTCAGCCTATGAAGGCACCGCGCTGGCCAAGGCCAGATTCGCCGCGCTGATGGCGGAACATCTGCCCGAATGCCAGGCACGGGTTTCAGCCTACCAGGAGCGGGTTACCGCGGAGCGCCGCAAACTGACGCTCGAAGCGGCGCAATATGAGGAAAAGCGGCAAGCCTCGATTGCTGGCGAGAAGCTGCGACTGGAAAAGGAGGCTGCTGATCGCAACGAGGCGATCTTCGCCGCTGCACGCGCGGCCGAGCTCAAGCAGCGCCAGCAATGGCAAGACAAACACGATGAGGCGGAACGAATGCGCCACGAGCGCAATGAGAAAGACCGGTTATCGGCGGAAGCCGCGGCAAAAGAAGGCGCGCGACTGTTGGCAGAAATCGAAACCAGTGGCAAGGGGAAATAATCATGTTGAAACCATGGCCCAAAGGCGTGAGCGGCAATCCGGGCGGACGCAAGCGTAAGCCGATGCTGGACCGCATGCTCGAGGAAGCGTTGACCAAAAATGATTCGGTGACCGCCAAGGAGATTTCCGAGAAGCTGATTGCGATGGCCAAGCACGGCAGCCTGGCCGCCATCAAGCTGATCGCCGAGCGTACGGAGGGCACCCCGCTGCGCCACGTGGCCGAGGGCGGAGCGAAAGAGCCGCAACTGAGCAAGGAACAGATCAATGCGCGCCTGGCGCAATTGTTGAGCGCGCCCGACGTCAAGGAACAAGTCATGGCGTTGCTCGCTAATCAGGACAAGGTAGTGCAATGAGTGTCGGCGAAGCCTTACGCCTCTTGGAGCAGCAGCGGGAACTTTTGAAGTACAGCGTCATCGAGAGTTATTTCCCTGCCGAGGGCCCGCTGCGCCGCGAGCTTTATCCCAAACATCTGGAGATGTTCCAACGGGGGGCTGACTATCGCGAGCGTGCTTTCATCGCGGCCAACCGGGTGGGGAAGACCTCAGCCGGCGCGTATGAGGTGACCCTGCACCTGACGGGCACTTATCCCGACTGGTGGCCCGGGCGGCGCTTCCGAGAGCCCGTAGTCGCGTGGGCGGCCGGCGACTCGAGCAAAACTACAAGAGACATTATCCAGTTAGCTTTGTACGGGCCGTTCCACGAGCCCGGGACGGGGATGATTCCGCGTGACGCTATCGTTAGGACCACGACTAAGACAGGCATTGCGGATTGTCTCGAAACCATTCAGGTAAGGCATGTCTCGGGCGGGGTAAGCGAATTAACCCTCAAAAGTTACGATCAGCAACGCGACGCTTTTCAGGGCACCAATCGTCATTTTGTCTGGCTGGACGAAGAGCCGCCTTACGACATTTATGTCGAATGTCTGCTCCGAACGATGGTTGTGAACGGGTTGGTGCTGGTGACTGCGACGCCGCTGCTGGGCATGTCGGATGTGATGCGGGCCTTTATCTCACCGGCCGAGGGTGATCAGTCGAAATTCTTTGTGCAAGCGACTTGGGATGACGTGCCGCACCTGGACGAAGCGGCCAAGCAAGCGCTGCTGGCTTCGATTCCTGCGTACCAGCGGGACGCAAGGTCCAAAGGTGTTCCGCAACTGGGCGCGGGCGCGATTTATCAGGTCCCGGAATCGGACATTGTGATTCCGGACTTTGAGATTCCGCCGCATTTTCCCCGCGCCTTCGGGCTGGATGTGGGCTGGCGAAAGACGGCGGCGGTTTGGGGTGCGCGCAACAATGAAACGGGAGAGATTTTTTTATATTCGGAGCACTACCAGGGCCTGCAGCAACCGTCATTGCATGCGGAGGCCATCAAGAGTCGCGGTGCTTGGATTCCCGGCACCATAGATCCGGCAGCGCAGGGCAGATCGCAGGCGGACGGCCTGCAGCTTCTCGATCTTTACCGCCGCTCGGGACTGATCCTTTCGCCCGCGGTGAACGCGGTGGAAAGTGGAATCTATGAGACCTGGCAACTGCTTTCCTCGGGCAAGCTGAAAGTGTTTCGCTCGCTGGGCAATTGGCTGGCGGAATTTCGCTTGTATCAGCGCGACACCGACGGCCATGTCGTGAAAGCGAACGATCACTTGATGGACGCAACCCGATACCTGATCGTATCGGGGCGGCCGCTCATGAAGGTGAAGCCCGCAGAGCAGCCGGAGGGATTCCGCCAGGAGTCCTGGCCCAATTCGGAACGCGCCTGGATGATGTGAGCGCCCAGCATGGTTCGCCCCACGGCTAGGTTAACGGCTCAGTCTTTTGCACCGAAAAGTTGGTCATGAGTGTAATCGCGATGTTTCGCCACTAGTCGACGTGATTGCCTGATCTTCTTCGTTTTGCACTGGTCCCAAAGATCGCCAGATTGGTGATATTCAGTAAGCTGAGGGCGCAGTCGAGGCCCGCGTCAACTGTTCGCGGACGCGTTTGGAGAGCTTTTCCATGCGCTTTAGCTTCTCCAGCACGTCTTGCGGCATGTGGGTTCCGGAAATTCTGGCACGCGAATTCCGGAAATTCTGGCACGTTCTGCAGCAGCCGGCAAGACTTCTTCTAAGTTCAGGTGACGTATGCGCCACGAGGGCCCATCGAGGTGGATAAAGCGTCCGCGCTCGAGGATGCGATCCAGGATGGCGGCCGCCAGATCTTC
The DNA here is from genome assembly GCA_963803605.1 of Terriglobia bacterium. Classification (GTDB taxonomy): domain Bacteria; phylum Acidobacteriota; class Terriglobia; order Terriglobales; family Acidobacteriaceae; genus JAIQFF01. The sequence continues at coordinate 318,291 of CAWDNG010000004.1, read as the reverse complement.
GTCATGCAAAACCTTTCCCCACTCGCTGAGCGGCTTATTGGTGGTAAAGATCATAGGTCGTTTTCTCAGGTGGCGATCGTTGACGACATGAAACAAGACATTGGCGGCATCGGCACCGTAGGTTAAATAACCAAGTTCGTCGACGACCAAAACGTGAGGATGGGTGTAGGTTAGCAATGATTCCTGCAAGCATCCCTTCTTGCTAGCATTGGAAAGCTCTTCCACGAGTTCTGCGGCAGTTGTGCACAAGGTCTCGAAGCCATTCTGGATAGCGCGATAGCCGATGGCTACTGCCAGATGGGTTTTGCCGCGGCCGGTCTTGCCGTAAAGAATCAGCGAGCGCCCTTCGGTGACGAAATCCGGCCCGAGGTAGGAACCGAGCAGGGACAGACGCAGTGTCGTCTGCAGACTGAAGTCGAACTCCTCAATGGTCTTGAAGAAGGGGAAGTGGGCCTTGCGGGTAAAACGTTGCAAGCGCGTTTGCTTGCGATGGGCCACTTCTTCGGCCAGCAGAAGAGCAAGAAAATCACGATAGCTCCAGTTTTCTTTCTCGGCTCGATCCGCCACGTCTGGGTAAATACGACGGGTATGTGCCAGGTTCAACCGTCGGAAGAGAGACTCCAGTTGCCCTTCCGAAAGGTTCGGCATGGTCGAGTTCAACCCTAGCTTGTGAGGACTCGTATTCTTGCTCATCATTGCTCCTCCGTCTTACCGGTCTTGCATCCTTGCGAACCCGGTCTTTTCCTCCCTCGCCGATGCTTTCGCAGCGGTCCTCGCCGTCAAGGGTGCGCTCCGCCGCGCCTGAACAGCGGCGCGCCCTTGACCGCTGCGGGCCGCTGCAAGGGGCTCCGCTAGGGAGGAAATGCAAAAATAAAAAGACCTCACCGAGTTTTCTTCGCAGGCAGGGCCTTCTTCTTGTTTTATGCCCGTGTCCCGTTTTCCACCAGAAAATGATGCGCCAGGATCGCCTAAGAACGACGATCCCCAACTCGGTCGGCCCCTAGCATCCCCCATTTTGTCCGTTTTCATTGCACCACCTGCGGAAAGCTCAACCCGGGTTCGAGAGATCTCTCTACATAAAACGCACCAAAGATCTGCTGCTTCAGGCCTTCTTCCATGGCGCGCCGCAGAACTTCCGGGCCGTGGTTCTGCAGAATCTGGTGCAGCCGATCGACATCCTCGTACCATTGCCGTGGTCGGCGATGCACGATCTCGGTGAGATAGCGAATCGCCGGCTCTCCCAGTTCCAACAACTGCTGCCGTTTCAGATAACGCTTGCCGCGTTTCCCCGAGACCGCCGCCACCATCGCCGCGCGGTGCTCCGGTAACGAGGAGCTCTCCTGCGCGCCAAACTTTCGGGGATGTTCCGCTTCATACCGCGCCGCCACAATGCGCACTCGTTGCGCATACAAGTACAACGTGGCCGGCATGCTGATTGCCTCCGGCGGCATGGAATACGCATGCCCGTCGTGCAGCACCGTCCCCGTAGGACCGACATAGACCGGGATCCTTAGCGCCAGATGCTCCGGCTGCACTTTCAACGCACGTAGTCGCGGTGCTTCTTCCGCCAGACGCACGGCCGGAATGATTCCTGTCGCCCGACAGGGACGTTCCTGGTTCACCTCGCGATGCCAATCGCGCAGTTGCTGGCGAAGATCTTCCTCATCGTGAAACCGGCGTACTTTAAAGAAGGAAGACTTTACGAATCCGACCAGGTTTTCGACACTGCCTTTTTGCTGGGCTCGATACGGCCAGCACAACTCTACCCCCACACCCATCTCCAACGTGGCGTAAGCGAAGATCGGATTCCATTCCGTCACCTCGCCGTTTTTGTGCCACTTCAGAGCGATCGTCTTCGGTCGATCAAACACACACAGCAGGGGGCGTCCGCCCCAGCTGGCCAGATGCTCGGCCAACGTGCGCACCAAACTTTCCACCGCCTCGTCCGGCACCAAACTCACTCGTACCCAACGCGAGTACTTCAACCGGGAAGCGAAAAAATGGATCCGCTGGCTTGCCCCATTGCGGAACTCCACTTCCACTTGCCCAAAATCGTGCTGACTGAACTCCCCGGGAAGACCTTCGAAGCGCACCAGCGGCTTCACCGGCTTCGGGCGAAGCGAGGCTACCAGCGCGTAGAGCGCGGTCTTGCCTCCTTGGTAGCCGCTTTCCCGAACTCGCCGCAGAATCTCTAGCGACGCTAGATTCGGCGCTCCCTCCACGATCTCGACCACCTGTTTCCGGAAATTCGCAACCGTGCTGGGCCGGCCGATCTGCCGTTTGGCGCGCTCCTTCGCATCATCAACATGCCCCACGGGACTCTCTTCCGCGATGCGTTGCACCGAGCGCAGCGAAACCCCGCTCAAGCGTGCTACCTCAGTCTTCGCATGGCCGGCCTTCAGCAAAATCTCGACTTCGTGTCGTTTTAGCATCCCCAACATCCTCCTCCCTCCGCTCCCGGCACAGCCGGAGCCTAGGAAGTTATCTAACGCTTTTGGTGGTCCTTAGGCGTGCCAGAATTTCCGGAATCAAGGGGGTCAGAATTTCCGGAACCGACACGGCAAGACCCCCTGCTTTACGCCATCCATGTCACTAGGAACCGTAGCGCAAAGTTCAGCAAGCTCCTTGGCATCCTTCTGAAGCTGAAGGTTGGCTACGCGCGCCCGCATGTCATCGGGTGACAGCTGTTTCTGGACCTGAAATTCTTCAGGGTGCTTCACGTTGACATTCTGGCTTGGAACAGGGACCGCTATAAGCAAAACTCCTATCAACAGGCAGAGTAACGCAGTGGATCGCATAGGACGACCTCCCACGAACCGCGAATGTGGGAATTGTACTACTGCTTCGCTGGTGCATTGTTGTTGTAGACAGGCGACAGCGCAAGTTTGCGCCGTCTGTTCGCCCCCAAGCGCAGTGGAGTGCCGCTGCCGCGAGGGGTTTTGAGCGTAATCGCGATTTAACGCCAACAAGCACGAACTTTTACCCTGCACCAGTCGGCGTTCTCCTTGTTCCCGAGTTGCACGCCCTGATAGCCATCAAAATAGATGCAGAGTTTCGCGTTATCGTTTTCGGAGAACTTGAACCGGAAAGACTGGATTCGCTTCCCGTCTGATGTCAGAACGACCAGATGATTCGTTTGCAAGTCCAAGCCGTCGATCAGCACGGTCTGTTTGTGGGGCCAGCGGATCGGCTCCTGCTTGTCAATCCGTAGCGTGAGTGTGTTCGGGTTGTACTCACCACCGGGTGAAATTCTCATTGGTGGCTCGGGCGAATTGGGTAGAACGCAAATGCTGCCGTGCTTATTGTTCAACTCCGATGGTTTTGTTTGTTCAGCGGATGTGCTGGGGAGGGACAAAACGCTTGAAATGAGCAGAGCACCCGCTAAGGTTTTCACGTTTCTCATAGCTGCACTCTAATCGCAAAACTTGTGGAGTTGTAGACGATTGGCGAAATCAGGCGATTTCACTCAAAACCGAACGGTTGAGGCGATATTTAGACCAACAAGCCTTCGGTTCACCTGTGGTGAGCGCGCCGGTAGTGGGCTGTTTTGAATTATTTCGCGTGATGCGGTCGGTGCCGCAGGGTTTCCACGATGAGACCGACCAGCGCATACGTAGCAGCATTCGCAAGAAGAACCCAAGAAAGGCTTATCGGAGGGTGACTAAGGAGTGCAATTGGGCATGTTAACCGGACGAGAATCATAATCTCTGGTTTGGCAAAGAGCATCGTTGGCATAGTTGCGAAGGCGTAAACCGCCCAGTAGCCCGCAACCAAAAAGCCTGCACTCGCCCACATTGCAATTCGATATTTCATGGTGCCGCTCCTGACCAGCATCATTCTACGACTTCCCGCTCCCGAAGTGAAACTGTTGAGAACAGGCGATTGCACTCATTGCCCCCCCCCGGGCCGGGCTACCCCATGTACAACGCATCCGCCAGGCCGATATATTCCTGATCGAGTCGCCGATGCCTCGGTCACGAAAAATCAACCTGGAAAAAGTGCAGGCGTCACTGGACAAGACCTGCCCGAAGTGCGGATGCACGATCACGCCAGATCAGGTCAAGCGGGTGGATTTTGAGCGGATGGAATGTCCGAAGTGCGGCGAGAAGTTTGCGCCTTAATCCCGCCGGTACCTCGCAGCGGGCCTGCTATCATCCAAGAAACATAAAGCAGCCAAAGAAGGCTCAGTGCTCGTCTTCGTTGACGAATCCGGCGATTGTGGAATGAAGAAGAAGGAGGGTTCTTCTGATCTCTTCGTGGTCGCAGCAATCATTTTTTTTGAGAATACTGATGCGAATGCCTGCGATGTTGCAATTGAAGAAATCAAGACGGAGTGCTTGAAGCGGAGCACATGCGAGTTCAAATTCAATAAGTGCTGCCATGATTATCGAATGAGATTTTTTCAGAAGATTATCGGGCTGGATTTTCTGTATGTGGCATTTGTTTTTAACAAGGCCAAGATGTATGGCCCAGGGTTTCAATTCAAGGAACCGTTCTACAAGTATTGTTGCAAACTTCTTTTTGAGAGCGCGAAACCCTACTTGAAAGAAGCTTCGGTCACAATCGACCGCAGCGGCGACAGAAATTTTAGAAAACAGCTTCAGAAATATCTCAAAGCAAAAATAAATACGAGCCATGAAACAATTAAAAAGCTGAAGGCAGAACCGTCGCACAGCAACAACTTATTGCAGATGGCCGATATGATTTGCGGAGCAGTAGCTCGTTCTTTCAAGTCCGGAAAGAAAAATTGCGGAGAGTATAGGGGGATCGTTAGCGGTCACGAGCTGGGCGTGAATGTATGGCCCAAAATGTGAACCCGTCAGCCTATCCCTTGCGGGCACGCGCACCCTACGGTGACAGTTCAGCTGACGGGCAATTCCATTTATATGATGCGCTATTCTGCCGCAGGGTGCAAGCCCATTCGCAGGTAGTTAACCCGTTAACATGTTGATTACTCACGATATAACAGTACTTCAGTAATCAGCCTTTCACAACCGAGGAAAGTCGCTTTGAAATCACGCGATGGCGTTGGACACGTCGCAGTCGTGGACTGGCGATTCCCCCACTGGGCAAGCAACGCCTCGGGTACTTAGTCCAGGGCTCGGTCGTCGTTGGGGATCCGGGCTTCGGGTACGGGCAAGTGCCACCCCTCCAGTAACTCGCTAGGGACGTAATGGCGGAATCTGTGCCGCTCCGCCCACGTCCTCAGCGGGGCCGACTCCAGCAAACTTTTCTGGTCATCCAGCTTCAGCTTGCGGCGGCGAACTTCGCGCTCAAACTTCGAAGCTCGAGCGGGCGCGAACATTTTTATCTTGAAGTACAAGTACGATGCCCCTCTGGGCATTTTCAATTTCACCCCATTGGACTGCTCGATGACCGGGAGCGGACGCCGGGTGAGGCCGAGCGCCAGGAATCGGGGCCGGCACATTCGCTGGCAGGTAGGGCAGGGGCAGCGGGTGGTGCCATAGGCCAGGCCCACCCGAAACAGGCCGTGCTCGGGGCAATGGATGGCTCCGTAGACCGCGGCGTGGAAGCCGCAGGGCACGCAGTTCCTGCTGGAGCGCGTCCCAGGATTGCATTTCGCGGGAATCTTAACATAGACACCTATCTATCTACGTGATTGTTTTTGGGTGCAGTCGGACGTTTACTATCCGGTTACTTACGCACTGATACGAATTGGTGCAAGCTTATTTCATGAAGAAGAAACTTCGAGCAGCAGTAGAAATGGGGCGCAGGGGCGGCCTCGCCACCGCCCGAAAGCTTAGCCCGGAACAACGCAGCGCATCAGCCCGCAAGGCTGTGACCGCCCGATGGGCGAAGGTGTGGGCCAAACTGAAGAAGGCAGAACGATGAGCGCCGCTCGCGATCTCTCAGTGCTCCAAGGGAATCCCCTGCCACAACAGGGGACCAAACAGCTTGGCCCGGGAGAGCTTGAGGCCTGCCGCCTTGATCCTGCATGGGAAGCTCGCCACGGAATCGCCCATTCCATTTATTGTCGCGAGTGCGGAGACGGCGTGACAGCGGTGCTACATTCCGCCCATTTGCAAAAACATGGATTAACTGCCGAGGAATACGGGCTGAAGTATCCAGGCGTTCGCCGTCAGTCCTTCCGTGCTGCGGCACTGCAAAGCGGCCGGGACGTCCAAGAGTTCATGAAAGAGTTTGCGGAATACTACGAAACCCCCGCCGAACTTGAAGCCTACCGGAAGGACCCTGCGTTGGAAGCACGGCGCGGGATCGCTGATTACGTCATCTGCCGCGTATGTGGACGCCGTTACTACCAGGACATCGGAGGCAAGGGCGACCACCTGTGGACGCAGCATCACATGAGTCCGCAGACTTATTTTGAGGCCTATCCCGGCAGTCGCCTCAGCACCTACATACGTAGTGCCAAGAAATTGCGCCGTGACGTCGAAGACATCATGGCGGAAACGGCGGAACGCTTCCTAACCCCGGAAGAACTCGCGGAACGCCGGCAAAATCCTGAATGGGAGAAGGATCACGGGATTACGGAGTGTGTGGTTTGTCGAGTTTGCGGCCGGAAACTCGAAGGGGAATTACCGCGCCATGTGAGCGACATGCACCCCTGGATAACTGACTATGAGCAAGCTTACCCCGGGGCACCCTTGAATTCTCCCGCGGAGCGGGAAGAGGGCAGACAGCGTCAGGACAAATATGTGACCAAACAACGGGAACTTCTAGCCGCAGCCTGGCGGCCTGATGACTGGTGGGAAAAGCCGATCGACTGGCGGATTATTGGGACGGAGTTGCTGTCCCGACCGGGTTACATGAGCAACGGAGAGTTGGCTGAGCGGCTCGACGATGGCCGTCTGTGCCGGTGTCCTTACGGCGACACCTGGGTCGAATCTATCGAGGTTCCAGCCTGCAAAAAGCTAATCAATAAGGTCCGCAAGTGGGTTGACAGGCCAGGAAAGACTGGCGCGTCAATACCCTTGGCCGCAGTTTCGTGAAAATATTTTAGTACCCTCGCCAAAAATGAATCCCGCCCCCAGCGCGGGTTTCAGAGGAAGTTAGTACCCTTCACGCAGTTTTTCCACAATCTCAATTAGTACCCTTCGCCCCGAAATCGTCAAAAACGTGCCGCATAGTCGCAGTGTCACCAAAAATCAAGGGACCCCGGTCAGGGTCCCCAGAGAGGAACGCGATATGTTACAGGCAGACGCAGAATACCCCACCCAACCCCACCCGTCAACCGCCGAGGACCTCAGCGGCCTCCGCCGTTGGGAAGTCGAACTCACTCGCCAACTAAAAGCAGTTGTCAGCAAAGAGCGTGCTGCTCGACCCAGCCGGTGTCATCAGCGATACCTGGACCGGGTGATCGATGTCATTGAGCTACTCGCGTGCAGCCTGGAGGGCCGCCCGTGACGCGCCAGGCCGAGCGGACAGCGCTTCAGATTGGCCAGGTTCGGCTCCGGTTCGAGAAACAGCACCTCCGGCCGGCACGGGAGTTCTACCAAGCTGAACTCGGCGAGCTAGGGCGGGAAAACCGGAAGGGATGGGCCATTCCCAAAACTGGCTGCCCCTTTCATGAATCCAGGTCGAAGACTTCCTTCGCGGTCAACTTAAGAAGCGGCGGCTTCTACTGTCACGGCTGCGGCGCCTCCGGCGGCGACATTATTGACTTCCTTATGCTGCGCGACAGCATCAGTTTTAAGGAAGCCTGCCAGCAGCTCGGCTGCTGGGATGAAGACGCCAAGCCAGTGAAGGTTCGTCCCGGCCCGCCGGTTCGCTACCTAGTGCTGGACTTCAATATTGATGGTATCGAGTACCGCGAAGAAGTCCGTGATGAGCCCAGGACCGAGTTACAGCTAGACCGCAGGTTCAATGCCGCAGCCCAAGACCGCCTGGCCGAGCTTCGCCACGGTGATGCTGAGAGATTTGAGGGTGAAGAAGAGACTCAGTGGGGCATCTTGGCCGCCAGCTGGCAGCTGATCCAGATGGAGGTAGCCCGTGGCGACTGAACTCATCCCCGGCGCTGATGTGCCACTGGACTTCAAGGCCAATGGCCATGACAAGAAGGTGGTTGATGGTGCCCAGTTGCTCGACGACCTTGTCGCCTACTACCGAAAGTATGTTCGACTTCGCCAGGACGAGTATGAGGTCATGGCACTCTGGGTTCTGCACTGTCACGCTTTTCTGGCCTTCAATCGCACACCTTACCTCAGCGTGAGCAGCCCCAGTCCGGAGTGCGGAAAGACTCAACTACTGGAAGTCACGGAACTGTTAGTGCCCAACCCGTGGTTGACCATGTCGCTCACCAATGCGGTCCTGGGACGGAGGATTGATCAAAGCCATCCGGTTCTAATGCTGGATGAAGTTGACAACATACTCGCCGGCGACAAGGAATTACTGGCCGCCATCAAGGCCACCATCAACTCTGGTTACAAGCGGAGCGGCAACAGGTCGATACTCGAGCCGGTCAAGGGCGGTGGGTGGACGTGTAAGAACCTCTCGACGTTCTGCCCCAAGATTCTCTCCGGGATTTCTGGCCTGCCGGATGCTACTAAGAGCCGATGCATCCCCATCGAGATGGAGCGAATGCTCCCTGGTGATCGGGTTGATGATCTTGATGAATACATCATTGAACCGGAGGCCGGAGCGCTGTACGGACGTGCTCATGATTGGGCCCATCATTATCTTAAGCGGCTCCGGGACGCACGCCCCACTGCTCCAGCCGAATTAGGACACCGCCAGCGCGAAGTCTCGAGGCCGCTATTAGCGGTTGCCGATCTGGCGGGCGGAGAATGGCCGGGCAAAGTTCGTGCCGCACTGGTCCGATTGTTCGCCGCCCAGGCCGCCTTTCCGAGCGACGACATCAAGGAAGCGCTGCTGCGGGACATCAAGGAAGTGTTCGGCGACCGGGAGTCGATCACCAGTGCCGACCTTGCAACCGGCCTGGCCGCCGTGGATAGCAGTCCATGGTCGGCCTGGGGAAAGTCCGGGAAAGCGATCACGACTATGGCCGTGGCCAGGCTATTACGGGACTACAAGATATTCCCCAGGCTGATTCGTATAAACGAAGTGGTTGTCAGGGGCTACGAGCGGGCATGGTTCGAGCCCATCTGGGAACGCTATCTTCGCACCTCTATACCCCTTACCCCCGTTCAAGGTGTTGCACCCGTTACAAGCCTCATAAACAGCGGGCCAGAGCCACATTTCAAGGTGTTGCAAGATTCTTTTTGTAACACCTTGAAAAATGAGGAATCGCCAATTTCCATGCGGGTTGTAACACCTGCAACACTTCAAACCCAGGTAAGGGGTAGGGTGCGGATTGTGGAGGACCTGTGACAGTGCGGGAACTGGTAAGCCTGATTGAGGCAAGGGGTGGCAACTTGACCCTACGTAACGGAAAGATTTGCTGCGATGTCCCAGATGATGCGGCCGATCTGATCGAAGTCGTCCGCGTCCAGCGGGATGCTGTGATCGAGGTCTTACGCCAGCGCGAAGCTAGGCAATTCGTGTGCGAAAAGTGTGGCGTGAGGTTTGACACCTCTGTGGGTCGGGCGTGGCACGAGGCCAACGATTGTGCGGACGTGCCGAGGCAGCAGGCAAGGACAACCACACTCTCGACCTGTCCGGCCTGTGGGTCCTATGCCCTCTGCCCACTTCAGGATGGCGGGCTGGTCTGCCAGACCTGCGGGGGTGCGGCATGACGCCGGACACTTCCAGCCAAAATCCCCAGGAGTTCGAATACATCGACAGTGGCGAACTGGCCCGCCGCCTGAATCTTCCTGAAAGCTGGGTTCGCAACCACAGTCAGGGAACCGCCAAGGACCCTATCCCATCGGCCAAATTCGACCGCTATGTCCGTTACGTCTGGAACGGCCCCGAACTGACGGCCTGGTTAAAGCGCAGGATGGGAAAAACTTAGAGTGTCACTTCAAGGAGACGCAAATGCCATTCAACGAAGTTACGATTGTCGGCCGCGCCTGTTCCGATCCGGAGCAGAAAGGCTCTGGGCCTGCCAAGTTCCGCCTGGCGCATGGCGGGGGGAAGGCAAAGTCATCCGGCAAGGAATACCCGGTGCAGTTTTTTTCGGTCGTGGTCTGGGACAAGACCGAGGCCGCAAAGGTCAAGAAGGGCGCGAAGCTCGAGATTTCCGGCCGTCTTCATGATGCGACCTGGACCGATAAAGACGGAGCGCGGCATTACCAGACCGATATCGTGGCGGAAGAAATCACGCTAGAGGACGCCAAAGCGCATCCGCAGGTTCCCCAGGCGGCGCAGCCGATTGCGGATTCGGATATCCCGTTTTAGAAGCAAAGGAGATCGAAGCTATGAACAACTATCACAAACTGAACAACATCCACCAGTTATTCCCTGCGCCGGGCTTCAGAGTGTTTCAATGTGCCATCCGGGATGACGGAGGAACCGAAACCGTCCACTTTGATCAACTCCCAGTGATCGGCTGGGCGGTAATGCGCCCCATCCGGGACTCGGAGGAGATCTCCGAGCCCGGGGCTCACTGGTTCAGTACAAATGACGAAATGGTGTTGTATGTGTTCGATGGAGAAGGCTATCCGGCCGCTGTCAACGAGTGCGAGGGAGGGAACTGGATGAGCTTCATTCTTCCTCCCGGGCATGAAATTACTGGAGAACTCAAAACCGACTGGGCTGACCAGGTTCGCCAGCACCTGGCGTCCGCGAATGCCACCATCAAACGCCGGGAACTTATTTGCACCTTGCACGATCAAGGCGTAGCTCGCGCTGACATCGTGAAACAGGTCAAGTCGAATAGCTGGGAGGTTAATGACGCACTCGACAAACAGTGGAAGCGACTCGAAGCCAGGAAACGCAGCGAAGCCCGGAATGGAACAGCCGTGGAACCCTAGGCGGAACCTGTATGCAGTAACTACGCCCTTGACATACTCACCCGGTGAGCATAAACTACAGACATGAAAGACAAGAAGCTCTCCGCATACTTCTCGCGCATGGCGAAGAAAGCAGTCAAGGCGCGGATGGAAAAAATCTCACCTGCCGAGCGCAAGCGTATCGCCTCAAACGCGGCGAAGGCACGCTGGGCGAAACCGAGAGACAGAAAGGAAGGCCGATGATGCGAGAACAAACCGGGCACATCTATAAGCGCGGCGGATTTTGGGTGCTGCGCTATCGTCAGACCATCAACCAGGGCGGGGAACTGAAGACCATCCAAAAGGCATTCCAGTTAGCCCCGATAGCCAAATACAAGACCAGAAAGAGTGTGGACGATCTCGTTAAAGACAAGCTGAAAGACATCAACCAGGCCAATCGCACACCTGAAACCGTGGTCACCATAGGGGATTTCGTTAAGGACATCTATCTTCCTTTCGTGGCCGCGCAGAAGCGCCCGAGCACCTGCAAGGGATATGCGGACATGTGGCGACACCATTTCCAGCCCAGGTGTGAGTCAACCTTGCTGCGGGATGTGCGCTGCTCGGACGTGCAGTCGTGGCTGGAAGCGATTGCTCGAGAGGACCGGACCAAGACGGGCGCCCAGTTGCGGCATGAATCCATGAAGCACCTGAAGTCGTTCGCCAGTGGCATCTTCAGCCACGCCAAGCGGCAAGGGTTTTACGATGGCGTCAACCCGGTCGAAAATACGGCTATCCCGCCCTCGCCGGTTGGTCAGGACACTTATGCTTACAGCCTGGAGGAAATCACGCGCATGCTTATGGTGCTGCCGGAGCCGGCCGCGACTCTGGTGGCGGTGGCTGCATTCACTGGAGCTCGGCGCGGCGAGATCCGCGGCATGCGTTGGGAAAACTTCCACGATGGCGCCGTCTACATCCAGCAGTCCATCTGGGAGTCGCACGTCAGCGAGCCCAAAACCAAAGCCAGCAAGGCTCCGGTCCCTATCATCCGGCAACTGGCAGCCCGGCTCGAACTTCACCGTAAACGTCTGGGCCTCCCCATCTCGGGGGTGATGTTCCCAGCAGCGAACGGGCAGCCTCTAAGCCTGAACAACATACTCAACCGCCAAATCCGGCCGGTGCTAAAGAAGGCTGGCATCGAATGGCACGGCTGGCATGGGTTCCGCAGAGGCCTCGCTACCAACCTGAACCGCATGGGTGTGCAAGACAAGACCATTCAAGCAATGTTGCGCCACTCGAACATTTCGACCACCACGAACATCTACATCAAGTCGGTGGATGCCGACGTGGTGAGCGCGATGAATGCACTCGAAGCCGAATTGTGCGCTGAGCGTGCGCCAGGAGCAGCGGTTTTCCCGCCACCCGTTGTAAACTAACTGCAACAGCAGCAGCCTTTTATGGCCCCGTAGCTCAGATGGATAGAGCAGCGGTTTCCTAAACCGAAGGTCGCGTGTTCGACTCACGCCGGGGCCACCACTTCGCAAGTGTGCCCAGCTCCGGCCTCCTCGAAACGCTCTCTTGCAGATACACTATTCCCGCACAGATTCATCTCCCAGGTGACAGACCATGACTTGGTACGCAATCAGTCTTATTCTGCTCTTTAACGTTTTTCTCGGAGTCAGCCAGGCGCAGACTTCCCCGCATTCGAGCGCGACCACGAAACCGCAAAACCTTTTGCTGGTGGTGAACCAGGGCGACCAGAGCATGAGCCTGGTGGATCCCGAGGCGGGTGTGCAGATCGGCAAAGTAAAGACCAACGAAGTGCGCGCCCACGAAGTGGTCGCCTCTGCCGACGGGCGGCTGGCGTATTTGCCCATTTATGGCAACTCAGGTGTGGGAAAGCCTGGGACCGATGGCCGCTCGGTTGAGATTGTCGATCTGGACAAGCAGGCCATCGTAGCCAGCATGGATGTGGGCCCGGTGCGGCCGCATTGGGTCAAGTTTGGGCCGGACGGAATGCTGTATCTGTCCGCCGAACTCGACAATGCCGTGGATGTGCTTGATCCCCACCTGCGCAAGAAAATCGGCTCCATTCCGACCGAGCAGGCCGAGTCGCATATGGTGGTCATTTCACCCGACGGGCGCCGTGCATACACCGCCAATGTCGATGCCGGAACGGTTTCCGCCCTGGACCTGGAATCGCGGAAACTGATCAAGGTGATTCCGGTGGCGGAAACGGTGCAGCGTATCTCCATGTCGCTCGATGGACGCTGGGTTTTTACCTCCGACCAGAAGCGTCCCCGGCTGGCGGTCATCGATACCACCACCAACGAGGTCACAAGATGGATCACGCTGCCTGCCGTTGGATATGGAGCCACTCCTACGGCGGACGGCAAGTGGCTGCTGGTGAGTATGCAGAGCGCCAATTCCGTGGCCGTGGTGGACCTGGCGCAGATGAAGGTTGTCCGTACGGTTCCGGTGGGCGCGGACCCGGTGCAAATTCTGGTGCGTCCCGACCGCCGGGTTGCCTACGTTTCCTGCAGCGGAGACGGAAAGGTCGCGGTGCTCAATCTCGCCGACTGGAAAGTAGAAAAGCACATTGAAACCGGCCCCGGAGCGGATGGCTTGGCCTGGGTGGAAAGAAAGCCTTAGCCAGGTTAGTGTGGGGACGGGCTAGGTTGTGTGGGGACGGGTCTTTGACCCGGACGATCGCAGTTCGTCTGGTTTGTGAATCGAAAATGTCCTAGAAGGACGGCTGGCAGGTTGCACGACGAAGCATGATCGGACAAAATTCAGAAGCAACACCGGGCCGAGCTTTGCTCGGCGGGACGGGTCAGAGACCCGTCCCCACATGCGCCATCCCCGCACGAGCCGTTTCCGCACTAACTGTGGGCAGGAACTTCGGTGCCTTCCTCGCTTTAGTCGCTTGCTCAAAGCTATAAGCGATCTTCAGCAGGACAGGCTCGCTCCAGGCGCGCCCGAAGAACGATACCCCCACCGGCAGCCCCGCAATGAAACCCGCAGGCACGGTAACGTCGGGATATCCCGCCACCGCCGCCGCATTTGAACTCCCGCCGCCGGAGTGATCGCCGTTCACCAGATCAGTCAGCCAGGCTGGGCTGCCGGTCGGCGCCATGATTGCGTCCAGGTGAAATTTGTCCATCAGGGCGTCAATGCCCTCGGCGCGCGACAGCCGGTGGTTGGCCTCGAGCGCATCCAGATATTCCTTGCTGGTCAGCGAACCCTTGGCCTCGGCCTTGATGAAAATATCCTGCAGGAAATAGGGCATCTCTTTTTCTTTGTTGCGTTCGTTGAATTCGATGATGTCTTTCAGCGAGTGAACGGCAGCATCGGGACGAGTCGCGAGATAGGCGTTGAGATCGGCCTTCAATTCATAGAGCAGCACCAGAAATTCGCTGTCGTCAAACTTGCCGTAAGTTTCGAGATCGGCGGGATCCACCAGCACCGCGCCCTGGCGCTTCATCCATTCCATTACGCTGCTCATTAGCGCGTCCACGCTGTCACTGAAGCCGAAATATTTGCGGGCCACGCCGATGCGGGCGCCGCGCAACCCGTTGGGATCGAGAAAGCCGGTGTAGTCGGCGGCGATCTTGCCGTTGCTGGCCGCGGTCGCGGGGTCACGCGGATCGGCGCCGGCCAGTGCGTTAAGCAAGTTCGCGGCATCGCGCACGGTTCGCGCCATGGGGCCGGCTGTGTCCTGGCTGTGCGCGATGGGAATGATGCCGGAGCGGCTGATCAGGCCCAGGGTCGGCTTGATCCCCACAATGCCGTTGGCGGATGACGGGCACACCACCGAGCCGTCGGTCTCGGTGCCTACGGCGACTGCGCAGAGGTTGGCTGCCGTGGCCGCTCCCGAGCCTGAACTCGAGCCGCAGGGGTTGCGATCGAGCGCGTACGGATTTCGGGTGAGGCCGCCGCGCCCGCTCCATCCGCTGACTGAATGGCTGGAGCGAATATTGGCCCACTCGCTGAGATTGGTCTTGCCCAGAATGACGGCGCCAGCCTCGCGCAATTTCTGCGCCACGAAAGAATCGCGCACCGGCCGCGAACCCACCAGCGCCAGCGATCCAGCCGTGGTTTGCATGCGGTCGGCAGTATCGATGTTGTCTTTGATCAGGACCGGGACCCCGTGCAGCGGCCCACGCCGACCCTTGACCTTCCGCTCCTGGTCGAGCGCCTGGGCGATGGCCAGAGCGTCGGGGTTAAGTTCGATCACGCTGTTCACGGCCGGCACGGGCCGGCCGGTGCTTGGGCGATCGATTTTCTCGATCCGAGCCATGTATTTCTGCGTGAGGGACTGAGAGGTGAATTTTCCGGATGTCATGCCCGCCTGGAGGTCAGCAACGGTGAGCTCATCGAGTTCGGAGCTTCCGACTTCGGGAGGGGCGGGCGCGGCGGCCGCCATCTCGCGGGCGCCGGCCAACGCGGGCAGCAGGGTAGCGCCGACGGCGCCGACGACAGTAGTCTGGAGGAATCGGCGACGGGGCGGAACCGCATCAGCGGGAAGTGTGTTATCCGGTTTGCGCAAAGCGGGTCTCCTTCTTGAAGCTGGCTAAGCAGGAAGCGGAATTATAGGCGATCCGTCAATGCTCCCCCGAGGCCCTTTGCGTTCTTTGCGGGTTTCTTCGCGACTTTTGCGGAAAGGGGCTTTAACCGCAAAGTATGCAAAGAGATTCGCAAAGGACACAACACAGGATCCCGGATAAGTTCAGCTTTAACTTCATGTCATCCCGCTTTCCTTTCGCCACTCGGTCCGTCCAAGACAGCGCAACGCTGTGATGATTTCGAGCTGTAGGGGCTGTTACAATCGCCAATTCGTTTCGTGATGAAAGATCATTCCAGTTTCCCGCCCGCAGAACCCCGTCAAAGAGGAGTCTTAATGTCTTATCCCAAGAGATTGTTGTTGGTGATCATGCTCGCCTTCGCCTGCACCGGATCAGGCCAGGAAATGGCAGAAGGCCGGTTGATGCGTTTCCCTGACATCTACAAGGACAAAATTGTTTTCATGTATGGCGGCGATCTTTGGCTGGCCTCCACCGCTGGAGGCGCGGCGCGGCGCATCACCTCAGATGCGGGGCGCGAACTGTTTCCCAAATTTTCACCCGATGGCAAGTGGATTGCCTTCACCGGCCAATATGACGGCAACTTCAACGTGTACGTAATGCCCGCCCAGGGCGGACAGCCCCGCCAGCTGACCTTTTATCAGGGCGCGGCGGCGCCGCTCAGCGACCGCATGGGCATTCACAATGAAGTGGTCACCTGGTTCCCGGACAGCAAGCGCATTCTGTTTCTTTCCCGTCGCGATGCGTCGAACGGGTGGACCAAGCGCCCCTTCAGCGTCAGCATCGACGGCGGTTTACCCGAACCGCTGCCGGTTGATCAAGGCGGCCTCGTATCGTTCTCTTCCGACGGCACCAAAATGGCCTACAACCCCATCTTCCGCAACTTCCGCACCTGGAAGCGCTACACCGGCGGTCTGGCACAGGCCATCGCCATTTACGATCTCAAGAACAATACAGTCGAAGACGTGCCCCACACGGACTGGACCGACACTTTTCCCATGTGGCATGGCAATGCCATCTACTTCACCTCCGACCGCGGCCCGGAGCATCACCTTAATCTTTACAGTTACGATTTAAGCAGCAAGCAGATCGATCAACTCACCCACTTCACCGAATTTGACGTGATGTGGCCGAGCTTGGGCCCCGATTCCATAATTTTCGAGAACGGAGGCTACCTTTACACTTTTGATTTTGAATCGAAGCAGCCGAAAAAGTTAACCGTGTACCTGCCCGGCGACCGCGACCAGACGCTTAAGCACTGGGCCAGCGTAGCCAAAAACATCACCGACTTCGACATCTCGCCGGAAGGGAAGCGGGCGGTGTTCGGCGCCCGGGGAGATGTTTTCACCGTTCCGGCTAAAGAGGGAAGCGTTCGCAACCTGACCCGTACTCCCGGCATTCGCGAGAAGTCCGTGGCCTGGTCGCCCGACGGCCGCTGGATCCTTTACGTCTCCGACCGCAGCGGCGAAGACGAACTCTACATTTCGCCCCAGGACGGGATGGGCAAGGAACAGCAGATCACCAGCGGGTACAAAGGCTTCAAGTACGCGCCTGCATGGTCGCCCGACAGCAAGAAGGTGGCGTGGTCCGATAAGGACTGCCGGCTGTGGTATGTGGACATCAACGTAAAGAAGCAGGTTGAGGTCGATCGGGGAAAGTACGGAGAAATTCTGAACTACTCGTGGTCCCCCGACAGTAAATGGCTGGCCTACGACAAGAATGACGAAAACACTTACTCGGTCGTGAATCTCTACTCGGTGACCGACAGCAAAGTCACTCCCGTCACCACCAGCATGACCAACAGTTATGCTCCCGTCTTCGATCCCGACGGGAAATATCTTTACTTCCTCTCCGACCGCGACTTCAACGAAGTCCTGGGCAACATCGATTTCGAGTTCGCCAATCCCAAGACCACCCGCATTTACGTCGTGACTTTGCGCCAGGATGAAGCCTCGCCTTTTCAGCCCCTGAGCGACGAGACCCAAATCAAGAAAGAAGAGAACAAGGACGAGCTGCTCACTCCTCCGGGCAAGGAACCCGGCAAGGCCGAGGCTAAAGGTAAAAAGAAGAAGAACGAGAAGGAACCACCCCCGGAGGCAAAGGAAAGCGAAAAAGACAAAGCCGACAAAGACAAGAAAGAAGAGAAGGAAAAACTCAAGGAGTTCCGCATTGACCTCGCCGGTATCACAAGTCGCGTGGTGGCTTTGCCCATCGAGCCGGCGGTCAACGGTTCCTACTTGGCGGCCAAGGGCTTTATCTACTATTCGACCAGACCCATCCAGGGGCTTTCCGGACCGGTTCCTGGGGAAGGGCCGGCGGTCCGCGTTTACGATCTGAAAGAGCGCAAGGACAAGGTCCTGATCGAAGGCGTGCAGCGCTTTGCCCTGTCCTTCGACGGGTCAAAACTGCTCTATGAGGCCGATGGCGGACGCGATGGCCACACCTACGGCATCATCGACGCCAAGCCGGATGGTCCCAAGAAGGTTGGCGATGGCGCGCTCAACCTGGGCGGCATGAAGGCCCAGATCGATCCTCCAGCTGAGTGGAAGCAGATGTTCAACGAAGTCTGGCGGCAGGAGCGCGATTATTTCTACGCCGCGGCCATGAATGGCGTGGACTGGGAAAAAATGCGCGACAAGTATGCCCAATTGCTGCCGGCGGTGTCCGACCGCTACAGCCTGACCTACATCATGGGCGAGATGATTGGCGAACTTTCGAACTCGCACACTTACGTGGGCGGCGGAGACTATCCCGATCTGCATCCTGTGAACGTAGGCCTGCTGGGCGTGGACTTCGAAGCCGACTCGGCCGCGGGCATGTACCGCTTCAAGAAAATTTACGCCGGGGAAAACTGGGACCCGCAAACCCGCTCGCCCCTGACCGAGCCCGGGGTGACGGTGAAAGAGGGCGACTACCTGATTGCGATCAACGGCCGGCCCCTGCGCACGCCGCAAGACCCCTATGAGCTTTTCGTGAATACGGCCAACGAAAATGTCACGCTAACCGTCAATTCGAAGCCCTCAGAGGAGGGCTCCCACACCGTGCAGGTAAAGCCGGTGGCGGATGAATTCAACCTCCGCGAGCTGGCCTGGATCGAGAGCAATCGCAAAAAGGTGGATGCCGCCAGTCACGGCCGCATCGGCTATGTTTACCTCCCTGATATGGGAGGTCCGGGACTCAACGAATTCGTCAAACAGTACTTCCCCCAAATTCGCAAAGAGGGAATGATCATTGACGTGCGCTATAACGGCGGCGGCTTCGTGGACCAACTCATCTTCGCCAGGCTGCGGCGAGTGCTGGCGGGGATGGGCTCGATGCGCAACTGGGAGAGCGGCACTGTTCCTCCGGTCGTATTCAACGGGGCCATGGCCTGCGTCACGAACCGCTACGCCGCCTCGGACGGCGACATATTCAGCTACTACTTCAAGTACTACAAACTGGGTCCCCTCATCGGTGAACGCACCTGGGGTGGGGTCCGCGGCATCCGCGGCCAGATGCCTCTGATGGACGGTGGCTACATCACCCGTCCCGAGGCGGCGCGATACGACCTGAACAGCAAATGGGTGGTGGAGAACCGCGGGGTGCAGCCCGACATCGTCGTGGAGAATCGCCCCGACCTGGTGGTCAAAGGACAGGACTCCCAACTGGAAAAGGCCATCGAGGTGGTAATGAAGGAGATCCAGGCCAATCCCAAAAAGCTACCCCCGCGGCCCCCGGATCTGCCGGCCTATCCCGAGGGACCAGGGCTGTAATAGCAGCGCTGCTCACGTAGGGGCGGGTGCCCACACCCGCCCAGCCGGGCAAGGCTCGGCCGGGTTTGGGGTGACCTCAATGCAAAACCGTCAGGCGAGCTTCGCTCGCCCGCCCGGGTTCCTAAGTCGAAGGAGGGCGTCCGGGCCTACGTGGTTCGCGGTGAATTCGGTCGCGGCACAGTGGGTTACTATTGGGGTTTCACCGTCGCACAAATAGTGCTGCATCAATGGTTCAAAATCGGGCATCTAATCGTATAATCAGACAGCCCATGCCCAAGTATTCCATCGTGGTTCCGCTGCACAACGAGCAGGAGAATGTCACCGATCTCTACGACCGCCTCAAAGCGGTCATGGAGGCCAACGGCGAAACCTTCGAGATTGTGCTGGTGGACGACGGCTCGACCGACCGCAGCTTTCATATGCTGCGCGAGATTGCGGCTGTCGATAGCCGCGTGACCGTGGTGAAGCTGCGCCGCAACTTCGGGCAGACTTCGGCGCTGGCAGCCGGCTTCGATCATGCGCGCGGTGAATACATCATCGCCATGGATGGCGACCTGCAGCACGATCCCGCCGACATCCCCATTTTTCTGGAAAAGATTTCCGAGGGCTACGACATCGTCAGCGGCTGGCGCAAGCGCCGCATTGACAACTTCTGGCTCCGCCGCCTGCCTTCGCGCTGCGCCAACTGGCTGATGGCCAAGCTGAGCGGCGTGGACATTCACGACTTTGGCACCACCTTCAAAGCCTATCGCCGGGAAATCCTGGACCAGGTTCCGCTCTACGGCGAGTTGCACCGTTTTATCCCGGCCCTGGCCTCGTGGCATGGAGCTTCCATCTGCGAAGTGCCCATCCAGAATGTGAACCGCGAGCGCGGGGCTTCGCACTACGGCATCTCGCGTACCTTCCGGGTGTTTTTCGACCTGATTACGATTCGTTTTCTGCTGCGCTACCTATCGCGCCCACTGCATTTCTTCGGCACCTTCGGCATGCTGAGCATCATGGGGGGATCGAGCGTCACCCTCTGGCTGGTAGTTGAGAAGTTTTGGCACCATACGCCCATCATGGCCAACCACGGGCCGCTGATGATCTTCGCCGCGGTGCTGCTGCTGGCGGGCTTGAACATGCTGGCGGTAGGGCTGCTGGGCGAGATGCAGGTGCGGCACTACCACGAGCCCACCCGGCGCGCGCCGTATTCGGTTGACCGCGTCCTCCGCGCCCAAAGCGAAGAACACACCATCTCCGAGTGAGGGACGACAGACCTGCCTCCCCGGCCCATAACTTCCATGTTTCTCTTCGATCAACGGGCAGAACCGTCGCCACGATTGCCAAGGAACTGAAGGCCCCGGGTTTACAAGCCCGAATCACCTAACCAAACCGCATCGCGAACGTCCAAGCGGAGGGGCAAAAATGGCAAAGAGCCTCAGACGGTCTCTCTTATGTACCGGGTTGCTTATTGGAATTTCCGCCGCCGCGACCCGAGACACACCGAAGGCATTCGTGGCGACGGAATTGCCCGAGGTGGAGATACTGCTCCAGGCGGGAGTAGATCGTGCGCTCATCGCACTCTGGTTGGGTCACGAGTCAGTCGAGACAACCCAAATCTATCTCGATGCCGATCTCGCTTTGAAAGAGAAGGTGCTCGCGAAGACCGACAATGAGGGGCAGTTCTTCCGTGCCGTGGCAGCGTACTTGGTTACGAGGTACTGGACGGAGTCTGAACTCAGCGGGCCGCCACGCGCGCTGGGGAACAAGATCTTGGAACCATCCTTTCCTTGTTCCTTAATCCAGGCGGCGAGCACACACACGGTTGGCTTTGCCAAGGGTGTGCAGCGCTCCTTCCGTCCTTTTCCTTGGCATCGGACATGAGCACCAGAACAAAGCAAGACATCACTCTGCCGAAGATTGGTGATCTCGGAGAGTCGCAAGCCGGTTTGGACTGCGGTCAACAGCAGAGCGTGGTCGCGACGTCCCAGCCAAGTGTTCCGGTTAGGCGCGGCCAAGACCGCTTTGAGCTCGGGTTGGGTTAAAAAGTCTACCAGTGGTCGAGGCTGCCTCTTGTTGGGGATGGCCAGAACCCGCTGGATCAGAGCGCCGTAGTGAGGGACTTCCAGTGCCGCGTAGCGGAAGAACGACCGAATCGCCGTCAGACGCAGATTCCGGCTCCGTGCGCCATTGGCACGGTGATTCTCCAAGTCGTTTAGGAACGTCCCTAGGAATGGGGCATTCAGGTCTTCCATCGCGAGTCGCGATGGCGCCTTGTGCAATCGTTTTTGAGCAAAATGCAACAGCAAGCGGAACGTATCCCGATAGGAAACGATCGTGTGCGGGCTCGCCCTTCGTTGAGCAATGAGACGTTGTGTGAAGAATGACTCCAACAAGACTGGGAAGTCGGCGGGGTTTTTCATAGAACACCTCCCCACCTCTTCTCCATTCGCTTTCCCGCCGCTCCGAGGAGTTCCGGTGTGCTGGTGAGATACCAGTAAGTATCCGTGACGTGTGCGTGACCAAGATAGGTCGACAAGATGGGCAAGCGTCGCTCGACTTCCTCATCCTTGCGATACCAACGCACCAATGTTTCCACAGCAAAGCGGTGCCGAAAATCGTGCAAGCGCGGGCCATGACTGGCGGAAGCATCCCGCAGTCCGATCTGCCGAGACAAAGCATAAAAGGTGCGGCGGACATCGCCGCCGTCTAACCGTTTGCCCCGGCTTGACACGAAGAAGTGTGAGACGGGCTGCCCGGCAAAGAAGCGGTCCCTGCGTTTCGCGTACGCTGAGAGAACTGTTCTCGTCGAGGCATGTAAAGGAACCAAGCGGGACTTGCCGAACTTCGTCCCGTGAATCGTGAGCACTCCCTCGGGCCAATCGATATCTTTGGTTTGCAGGTTGAGTGCCTCGCTGATGCGCATGCCGGTCACCACCAGCAGGCCGAACAGGCAGTAGTATGTCCAAGGCTTCAGACTGTAGGGCGATGGCAGATCCCGGGCAGCGTTCAACAGTTGTTGGATCTCTTCTTCCGAGTACAGATAAGCTCGCGCACGCATCGGACGGTAAGGCAAGAGTCCAGGCAGAGGTATCTCGGTGGCGAGATCATCGCCGCTACGGTAGCGGGCGAACCCGCGTACGACACTGAGGCGAGCGGCCCATTTCGCCGGTTGTTGGTGCCGATGTTGCGTCGCAAACTGCAAGGCCAGGGCAGTGGAGATACGAGCGGCTCTTTTCTTCTTGAGAAAGGAGACGAACTCTCGCAAGCAAGGTTCGTGTTTCTTCAGCCTGAAACCCAAGCTGCGTCGCAGCGCAAGATAGTCGCCAACAGCTTGTCGCAGCGTCTTCATCGGGCACCTCCTGGCCAAGGAAGTGCCAAGGGGCGCAGAGCAGGAAGATCAACCTTGGCATAGATAGCTGTTGTGTTGGGACTCTGATGACGGAGCAACTCGCCGATCTCATCCAGAGACGCACCTTGCCGAATCATGTCCCTTGCCAGACTGTGCCGAAACAGATGGGCGCCCTTGCGTGCAGAGTCCACTCCGGCCCTCTCGAGTGCACGCATAACCAGAGTGGAAACTACGATCGAGTTGGCAAACCCTATCCGCGGAGCCCTGCCCCGAATGAACACTCTTCGGCAGGAACAAGAGGGACGACCGTGGCGCAGGTAGAACGCAAGAGCTTCACCTACATCGGTTGGCAGGGGCAGCTGAGCCCAGCGCCCACCTTTCGAGCGGATGGTAATCCGTGCCTTCTCCCAGTCGATGTCTTCCAGGTTCAGTGCGACGATTTCGCAAGCACGCAGGCCCAGTCTGGCCAACAGAAGCAAAATCGCATAATCGCGTCTTCCGATGGGAGTCCGTCGGTCACTGCAATCCAGCACTCTTTGTACGGTGCCGGCGGGGAGGAACTTGGGCAAGGTCGCAAATGACCAGCGGGCAACGGTGGGCACACAGACGGCCAGATCGATCGTGACTTTTCCTTGGTGTCGCAAATAGCGAAGAAAAGACCGCAGGGCGGTGACGAGCAACTGGGCACGTCCGGGACTGAGTTGGTGAGCCTGGCGCCGAACGAAGCCCGTTACATCCGGAGCACGAAGTTGAGAAAGGTTGAGGGGAATCTGCCGGAATCGTGCAGAGAGGAACTGCTCGATGAAGGGAACATAGTTGACTACAGTGGCCTGTGTCAGGCCGCGTTCTTCTAACAGGTATCGTCCGTACTTCATGGTCAGTCTTTGCCTGGGAGACAGAGGCGGTTTCTTCTGTCGCCGGGTAGCTCCCTGTTCGCGAAGCATGCAGAGGAACCGGTACAGCGTGGCAGCGTCGCCACGGCGTGCAGAACCTGCACTCTGGTGACGCCGCAAGAATCGCTCCACGATGATCTCGTCCAGGGCATGGACTTCGGTGTGCCCCCTTAGGAGCCGCTCGCTAAACTTGGTGATCAGCTGAACCTGAGCTTGGACAGATACGGGCGAATAGCCCCGTTCCTTGATAAGTGTGGTGTAGGCGGTTAGATGCCCGGCCCAAGGGCCGAGCTGCGTGTCGGGCGAAACGAGAGGTTGTTTTTCCATCCGGCAAGGATGGCCTCTCGGATGTCTCCCGACTATGCCGAATCATCGACTCTGCGGATAGGATCAGGCTGCGGTCATAGCAGAAACATTCGGCATAGTCCGGAACTCGGCATAGTGGCGCTTATGCCGAATTCGGCATAAGCGCCATACCTATGTGAGGCCGGTTTTCGCTCATTCCGCGCTGATGAAGAAGTATCAGAATGAGCCTGCGACCACGAGATATCATCTGCATGTGATGGCTGTGGAAAAAATGACGTTGCTCAAACTTAAAAGACTGAATGATTTCAAGGCCATCGATCACGAATACCGTAGCGGGTCCGGTCCCGCCTATAAGCGGGCCTGGGGAAATTGTGAACCATATCGAGGGTCAGCAAGCCTTCATCGAAGAACTCAAGGCGCTCAGAAAACCTATTGCTGAAGCTCACCCCTAGTGAGTTCGGCTTCGCCTCTGGATGTTCGCACTGAGGAACCTCACCACAATCTACTTCCCAAACGCTTCCTTGTTCACCACATACGGCATCTTGGTAACGTCGCCGCCGTAGTTCCCCTCGAGCACATCGATCAATCCCTGCACCGCTCGACCCGCCATGCCCTTGCCAGGATCGGGCGAGAGTCGTGTAATGCGGCCAGCGCTGGCAAAATGGGGATACAGCCGGCAGCGGTCCTCGATGGCAGGATCCCGCAATGGCGAGTCCGCCGGCAACGGCTCTTTCTCGTAAACATCGAGCGCCGCGCCGGCGATCCAGTTCTCCCGCAGCGCTTTTGCCAGTGCGGCCTCCTCGACCACGGGTCCGCGTGAAGTATTCACCAGAAACGCAGTCTTTTTCATCTGCCGCAGGGTCCGCTCGTTGAACAGATGGTAAGTGGGCGCTGAACTCTCTCCTTCGCGCAGCAGCGGCACATGCACGCTGACGAAATCTGCCTCCCCCAACGCCTCGTCCACACTGACGTATTTGATCCAATTCTTCGTTCTTGAAATGCTCCGTGCGTGCCGCAGGTCCATGCTTTCCTGGATCGCCTTCACGTAATCGTGATTCTGATAGGCCGGGTCATAGCACAGTATGTTCATGTCGAACCCGGCGCATTTCTTGATCATGGCCAGGCCGATACGGCCAGTGCCGACGATGGCAATCGTCTTTCCGGTTACTTCGTCACCCAGGAAGGGCAGGTAAGGATGCCAATAACCCCACTTGTTGTCCCGGGTCAGGTGTTCCGCGCTCCACAGTTTTCGCGCCAGGGCGCCCATCATGAAAAATGCGAATTCCGCCGTGGCCTCGGTCAGCACGTCCGCGGTGTTGGTGAAGGGAATCTGGTAACGATTGGCGTCGGCGCGGTTGATGTTGTCGAAGCCCACGGCAATCTGGGCCACAACTTTCAGCTTCCCCTTGCCGGCTTCGAACACCTCGGCGTCGATGGAATCGCGCAGAGTAGTAATCAGCCCGTCGACGCGGGATTTCACTTTCTCGATGATCAGGCTCTTCGGGGGTGCTTCCGGTTTCGGATAGATCTCGACTTCGTAGCCGCGCTGGCGCAGCAGGTCGATGGCATCGCCGATATCGCAAGTCGCAAAAACGCGAAATGTCTTGGCCATGGCTCTCTCTGGTTGGAACTCTTGCAGATATCGATATTAACCTACAATCGATCCGAGCTTTAGAATGCCCGCGATGTGTACACGCTTTGCGTCCTTGGCGGTCCGTCTTTGCCCCCTTCGCGGTTCAAGATTTTGGGCAATGCCAGCGAGGTCGAACGTCTAACCGCAAAGGACGCGAAGATGAACCGCAAAGGGCGCACGCAACCCAGCACGGTTGAACTGAGTTCTAGCGGTTGAACTTCCAGCGGGTGGCGCTGCCCATGAAATTTTTTTCATACAATCCGAAGACCACCTGGGGGCGAACCCCAAACACGGGCTCTTTCATCGCCACAATGTCCTTCTCCATGCCGGCCATATCGAAATGATATTTTGGCTGGTATTTCTTGAGGAACTCGCGGCGCGCCGGCACATCCACGATCTCAGCCACGCCTTCGACAACGACTGCCTCCTCCGCGTGTTCGGTACACACTACGCACTGTGGATTCTCCGCCAGATTCCTGGCCTTGCGCGATTGCCGCCCCGTGCTGAACAGGAAAGCTCCGTTGAGCCACAATCCCCAGACCACCATGGTATGTGGCGAGCCGTCCGGCTTTACGGTCGTGATCCAGTAGTTGTGGCTCTTGCGCAAGCGCTGCTCGGCCCACTTCCAGGGCAACAGGCCTTTCTTGCTCTCCGGCAGCCCGTATCCGGGCATGAGGGGACGGGTGGGTTTGGGTTCTATTCTCTTTGCCGCTTTTGCCATGACGATTTCCTTTTTTCAGGGTTTTTGCGTGGGTCGGAGGAGTACCTCACTGACGAATGATTGTGGCTCCTGTGTCACCAGCATGGCAACGACGTGGGCGACGTCCTCCGATTGCAGCATCTTCTTCGGATCCTTGCCCTGATGCGGGCTCAGGTCGGTGTTCACCGAGCCGGGACAAACTACCGACACCCGGATGTTGTGGCCGCGCAGCTCTTCCGCCGCCGAATAGCTTAGTCCGTTCAGCCCCCATTTCGAAGCGGCGTAGGCGGCGCCGTTCGGCAGAGCGTTCTTTCCCGCCAGGGAAGAGATGTTGACGATATGTCCATAGCGCGCGCGAATCATCATGGGAGCGAAGCTGCGCATGCAATAGTAGATGCCGCGCAGATTGGTGTTCATGACCTGCTCCCACGATGCGGGAGACATCTGGTGCAGCGGACCGGCAAAGCTGCCGACTCCGGCGTTGTTTACCAGGATGTCGGCTCGGCCTGACTTCTGCTCGACGAGAGCGGCGAGCGCCTCAACCGAGGCCAAATCGGTCACATCACACTCGGCGATTTCAGCTTGTCCGCCGGCTTTGGCGATTGCCGCCGCGGTGCCTTCCAGGGCGGCGCGGCGCCGCCCGCAAAGAAAAGTCAGGGCTCCCATTCCGGCCAGACGGCGGGCGATTGCGGCTCCGATTCCACTGCCTGCGCCGGTAATGATGGCCACCTGACCTTGCAATTCAGCTTCGGTTAATCCAGCCATAGAACGATTCTCCCTGGCACTTTCGGGCCCCCTGTTTAAACCTACGCATACGGGCTTGCCCGCATCTTACAGGAGAGATGATGGGCGGTTGTAAAGACGAACTTGCCTTAGGCGGGACACATACTTATAATCCGCCTCACCGGAAATGGTGCCGTCGGCGGTGTAGACGTTTACTGCAACTGCCACGAGTTCCGGGGCCCGTCGGCTGGGTACGTGTACCGCCTATTTCTAGCAAGACCCAGGTAGGCTGGCTTGGGTGTGGCCTGGGTGCTGTCGCCGTTTTTCCCGAATATCTAAGGAGCGATCCGAATGAAGACGAGTCTAGTGACGCTATTGCTGGTGTTGGCTAACCTGGTATCGGGCCAGACTGCTGCTGCGCCGCAACCTCAGGCGTCTCAACCGCAGGCCTCTCCGGCACAGCCACAAACCCAGAAGAAAGAAATCAAGGATCCTGCTGAATACAACGCGTATGTCGGCGCGGTGCAGCAGTCCGACCCCGCTGCAAAGATCAGTGGTCTCGAAGCATTCCTCGCCCAGTATCCCAACAGCGTCATGAAGGAAGATGCTTTGGAACTGTTGATGGGGACCTACCAGCAGGCCAACAACCAGGCCAAGGTCATCGAAACCGCGAATCGTCTCCTGACTGCCAATCCCAACAACGCTCGCGCTCTCGTACTTCTGGCCTACAACGAGCGCGCCACCCAAAAATGGGCAGATGCCAAACAACACGCCGAGCGTGGTTTGGAGGCCCTGGACAAGATGCCCAAGGCGGACAACGTTTCGGATGCCGATTTCGCCAAGCAGAAAAGTCAACTGGCAGGGTTACTGAACAGCGTGGCCGGCTTTTCCGCCCTGCAACTGAAGGACTATGCCGGGGCCCAAAAATATTTGCGCCCGGCCGTCGAAGCCGACCCGAACAACGTGGAGAACGTCTATCCCCTGGCGCTCGCCTATCTGACCGCTGCTCCAGCCGATGAGGTGAACGGACTCTTTTTCATCGCCCGCGCCGCCAACCTGGTCACTGATCCGAAGGGGAAGGAATCGATCATAAAGTTTGGACGCAGCCGGTATGTGCAGTATCACGGCTCCGACCAGGGTTGGGACGACTTGCTGGCGCAGACCAGGACTACGTCCTTGCCTCCCACCGGCTTCACCATTACCAAATACGTTCCTCCCACCCCGCAGGAGCAAGCCGCTGAACTGGTCAAGACCAAGAAGCCGGAAGAGATGAGCTTTGCCGAGTGGGAACTGGTGCTGTCGGTCGGAACCCAGGCGGACCAGGACACGGTCTGGAATGCGCTCAAGGGCAAGAACCTTCAGATGGCTGAGGTGCAGGTCATCACGGCTTCGCCCACCAAGCTGGGCCTGGCTGCCAGTGTGGACGACATCGACCAGAAGCGCGCTGACATAGATCTTACCCTCCCCGCGCCGATCCCCGCCAGACTGGTTCCCAAAGTGGGAGACAAGATCAATTTCGAAGGTACACCTGTCTCCTACACTCCCAGCCCCTTTGTCATGGTCATGGAAAAGGGGGCCTTGTTGACCAAAGCTGCTCCGGCTCCGGCCAGGAAGCCGCCGGTGCACAGAAAGCCGAAATAGAAGCAGCTCGCTGGACAAGACAGGGCAGCCCCAGGTGGGGCTGCCTTAATTTTTGGGTGTGGTTGAAAGAATGGAGGACGGGCGTCCCGCCCGTCCCGGAATCCAGCTGACCTGCTTATCCAACCCCTTGCTACGCCCGAAACCTGAAGAAGGGCAGGGAACCCTTCAACGAACGGCCTTCTTCTCGTAGCCCACCGGCCGGGCGCTGCGGGGCGGGCGCTTGACCCCGTCGCGCAGCTGCCGTACGTCAATCTTGAGCTCTGAAATGGTGCGGCTCAGGGTGTTGCGGTGCATGCCAAGTTCACGCGCCGCGCGGCATTGGTTGCCCTTGTTCTCCTGCAGAACGGTGAGGATAAACTTCTTCTTGAATTCGCGCACCGCTTCCGAATAAAGAATATTACTCCGGTACATCTGCATCACCAGGGCTTCGAGCTGATCTCTCACGGCATCTCTCTTTCTGCGCGAAGAATCGCTGGCCTGAAAAGCGGCCCGTTCTCCCATTAATAATGTTTACTGAACTTCTTACTTCGCCGGGGCTGGAGGAGGCAGGACACTGCCGGGGACGGTCTGCGGCATACGGCGCAGCAAATCCAGTCCCTGGTAGAACCTGGCCCGCAGTTCCGCGGGAGCGACCCAGATGACGGCCCGCCCAGCCGCCTGAAAATACGGGGCCCACTCCGAACCTGCCAGCCACTTCGAGGTGGGCGTAAACGCTGTCATGGTCACCACAATCACGGCCACAATCAGGCCGCCTCGCAGCAACCCCAGCGCCGCACCCAGAAGCCGGTCTACAAAACTGAGACCGGACTTCTTCATGATCCACCGGGCGGTCTGGCCAGCTATACCCGCAGCTACCGCGACCGCAAAAAAAATAATCAGGAAACCCGCACTCTCAGCCAGCCAGGCGGACTTCAGATATCGCTCCAGCCAGCCGGCGATACGCTGATACTGCCACGCCGCCAGCAGGTATCCCGCCACCAGGCCTGCCAGATGGAACGCTTCCTGGAAAAACCCCGCGTAAGCTGCCTGCACGGTGGAGAGCAGCACCACCGCCACGATGGCCCAATCCGCGCCGTTCATACCGCCTTCCTGCACTTCACCGTGCGCTTACACATCCAGTTCGAGTCCGGTGAGCTGACGGTACGCCTCGACGTATTTCTCGCTGGTCCTTTGCGCCACTTCAGCCGGCAAGGCCGGCGCCGGCGGCTGCTTGTTCCAGCGAATCTCTTCCAGATAGTCGCGAACGTATTGCTTGTCGAACGATTCCTGGGCCCGGCCGGGAGAGTACTTGTCCGCCGGCCAGAAGCGGGAAGAGTCCGGAGTCAGCACCTCGTCCGCCAGCGTGATACCCCGGGCAGTGCGTCCGAACTCGAACTTGGTGTCCGCGATGATAATGCCTTTTTGGAGCGCATAGTCAGCGGCTTTTATGTACACCGCCAGAGTAAGATCACGCAGCTGACCGCTCAACTCTGGTCCTACCAGCTTGGTCATGTCCGCAAAGGAAATATTCTCGTCATGACCACTGGTGGCTTTGGTCGAAGGAGTGAAGATAGGCTCCGGCAAGCGGTCGGACTCCCGCAAACCCTTAGGCAGCTCAATACCGCAAACCCGGCCTGTTGCCTTGTACTCCTTCCAGGCTGATCCGGAGATGTAGCCCCTGACAACACACTCCACGGGAAACATGTCCGCCCGCGCCACGATCATGGAACGGCCGCGCAGCTGGTCGGCGTACTTTTGCAGCGCGGCAGGATACTGGTTGACGTCGGCAGTCAGGAGATGGTTGGGGACAAGGTCGCGAAGAAAATCAAACCAGAAAAGGGAAACCTGCGTCAGTACCCGGCCCTTGTGCGGAATGCCGGTAGCCAGCACGTAATCAAACGCGGAAATGCGGTCGGTGGCCACAAACAACAGGCGGTCTTCATCCAGATGGTAAACGTCGCGGACTTTGCCGCTGGCGTGGAGTTTCAGTTCGGGGAAGTCTGTCTGCAGCAGAACGGAGTCGAGAAGTTGAGAGCTCATGGGTGAAATTCTACAGGCAGAAATCGTCGCGTATTCTAGTCCTAAAGAAATTTTTGTCAACGGCTTGTCTCGCGCTGCCGCTCACCCGCCGCGGATCGCTGCTGCAATTTGGTTGACAGGGCGGGCAGGCGGTGAGATTGCCTGCCCGGCAAGGCTTTCAGAGCGCCCTGATTGTGGAAAAACTGAGGATGCCTGTGCAAAGGATGGCAGCAGGGAAGAGTGCCACGCCAGGCGCTGGCGCGACTGCGTTATACTTGAGTTGTGATGTCGGCGGATTCCCCAAAGACGTTCTACCTGGAAGTTTTTGGCTGCCAGATGAACGTCCACGATTCGGAAAAAGTCGTTGGCACGCTTCTGGCCCAGGGATACCGCCAGGTTTCCACGGTCGAAGAGGCCGAGCTGATCCTCTACAACACCTGCTCTATTCGAGACAAGGCCGAGCAAAAAGTCTTCCACCGTCTGGCCGACTACAAGAAGCTGCAGAAACAGGGAAAGCGTTTTGGCGTGCTAGGTTGCGTCGCGCAACAGGAGGGCGAGAAGATTTTCGAGCGCGCTCCACATGTTTCGCTGGTTTGCGGTTCGGCCTCGTATCGCAATCTACCGCAGATGCTGGTGCAGTTGGAGGCAGGACAGCAGCGGGTCACGGGCCTCGACGACCGCGAAACCGACGAGTGCTTTGAGACCGAATTTACCTCCCGCACCAACCCGCACCGCGGCTACCTCACGATCATCGAAGGTTGCGACAAATTCTGCGCTTACTGTGTCGTGCCTTTCACCCGCGGCAAGGAACGCAGCCGCACTTCGGATTCTGTTCTGGCGGAAGCCAGGCAGATGGCGGATCTCGGCTATACCGAGGTCCAGCTTCTCGGTCAGAATGTGAACTCCTACAAAGACCCGTCGGGAAAGAAAACTTTTGCTGAACTTCTGGCGGCAGTGGGCGGGATTGCCGGCATACGGCGAGTGCGTTTCACCACTTCGCATCCCAGAGATTTCGGTCGTGACATTGTGGCTGCCATCGATGCCGTCGCGACCCTTTGCGATCACGTGCATCTGCCGGTACAGAGCGGCTCCGACCGCGTGCTCGACGCCATGCAACGCCTCTACAGCCGCGAGCAATATATGGAACGTATTGCCTGGATCAAGGCGGCGAAGCGGGAGATCAGCATTACCTCCGACATGATCGTCGGCTTTCCCGGCGAAACCGAGGCTGATTTTGAGCAGACCCTGGCCCTGCTGGATCAAGTCGAGTACGACAGCATTTTCTGCTTCAAGTATTCGCCGCGTCCCAACACTCCGTCGCTGCGACTGGAAGATGCCGTCCCGGACACCGAAAAGTCCCGCCGCCTGATCGTCTTGCAGGAGAAACAACGGGAGATACAAAGACGACGCTATCAACGGCATCTGGGTCAGGTCCAGGAAGTGATGGTGGAAGGGAAGAACCAAGCCCGCAGCCAGTGGATTGGGCGCACGTCGCAGAACAAGACCTTGAATTTCACCACTTCCATGGGAGTCACTCCCGAGGTGGGCAGCTATGTTCCT
Organism: Terriglobia bacterium; assembly: GCA_963803605.1. Taxonomy (GTDB): domain Bacteria; phylum Acidobacteriota; class Terriglobia; order Terriglobales; family Acidobacteriaceae; genus JAIQFF01. Next base: position 286,357 of record CAWDNG010000004.1, on the reverse strand, counting down.
GTGGTTACCACCGGAAGCTTTCCCAACAGCCTGTTGGGCGAAATGGTGATATAACGTGCAAAGAAGGGATGATTTCAGATTGAATTTTGAGATTTCGATTGGAAGCTTCCGGTGCAGTTTTGAAATCTGCAATGTGAAATCTTCAATCTGAAATCGGTATATCCCCGGGGGCCACGATGGAAGTTGAAATGAAAATTCGCGGACTCATGATGGATCCAGTCACCAACATGCCCATCGTGATCCTGAAAGACACCAGCGGCGATTCGGTTTTGCCCATTTGGGTGGGAATTTACGAAGCTAACGCCATCGCCCTCGAGATCGAGAAAGTCAGCACCCCGCGCCCCATGACTCACGATTTGATCAAGAATGTTCTGGTCGGGCTGGACACCCATGTGCACAAAGTCGTAGTCACGGAACTGAGAGAAGATACTTTCTATGCCGTAATCTGGATGGAGCGGCAGGGAAATGTGATCAGTATCGATTCCCGGCCCTCCGATGCGCTGGCTCTGGCCCTGCGCGTGGACTGCCCCATTTTCGTCGAAGACGATGTCCTGAAAAATTCCAAGCAGGCAGCTAATGTCTCGGACCGGGTCACCAGCGAGGAATTGCGGAAGTACCTGGAAGGACTGAACGACGAAGATCTGGGCCGGTACAAGATGTAAACAGCTGCTGGCCCCCTAGCTGCTGGCTCCTGGCTGGAAGCTAGCTAAAGCCTGTTGTGAAACACAGGGCTCAACCCCTTGACTGACGCGGGTAGGTGACACGGGGGCGTGGCAGATCTACAAGTTCGCTTATTTTTTTCGCACACTTTCCTGAAAAGAATTGCACGAATCCCACTCTTGTTGCTTGACAGAATTAATCTTAATCGATATAGTCGAGTACGTTATGATCCCCTCGACTTCCCACCAAGCCTGGCTCTTCTACGCGCCCTTGGCCCGCCAAGCGGTGCTGCTCAAGGACGATTTGCTCGATCCCGTGGATGCGCTCTTGGACGATCCCGCACTGGTCGACTTGGTCCGCCAAGGTCTGGCCGCGCGCAGCCCACTTTCGACGCGCACCGGGCGCGACGGCATGGCCCCGGATCGTCTGCTGCGCTGCTGTGTCATGAAGCATCTGAAGGGCTGGAGCTTCCGCGATCTGGAACGGGAGCTGCGCAGCAACCTGGTGTACCGCCGCTTCACCCACTTCGATGCCGAGGTTACGCCCGATTTCACGACCTTCAGCCGCAGCTTTGCCCTGCTCAGTCCGGCGGTCACGGCAGAGATTCATCAGCGAGTGGTCGGCCTCGCCTGCGAGCAAGGCGTAGCCCGAGGCGATAGGTTACGCACCGACACGACCGTAGTTGAGAGCAACGTGCATTACCCAACCGATAGCTCGCTTTTGGGCGACGGCATCCGCGTGCTCAGCCGCAGCCTACAACGGATCGCCGTCGAGTGTACGGACGGAGCCCTGGAAGTGGTCGATCACGGGCGCGCGGTGAAGCATCGTCTGCTGGAGATCAGCCGCGCCGCCAAGTGCCTGACCCAGGCCAACCAGCAGCGCATGCGGGATAGTTACCAGAAGTTGGTGGGGCTGACCCGGAGCGTGGTGCGACAGGCCAGCGAAGTGGTGCAACGATGGGGGAAGGGACGGCTGAAGGTGGTGGGCAAACTACTGCGCGTAGAAACGCAGATCGGCCAACTGCGACACTTTCTTCCTCTGGTGGAGAAGGTCATCCGGCAAACGAAGGAACGGGTGTGGGATGGAAACTGCCACGTAGAGGGCAAAGTGTTGAGTCTGTTCGAGCCCCACACCGAAGTCATTCGCAAAGGCAAAACGCATAAGCCGAACGAGTTTGGTAGGCTGGTGCGGATTGACGAGGTGGAAAACGGCATCGTGAGCGGCTACCAAGTTTTCGTCGGCAATCCGGACGATACCACGGCCTGGATGCCGGCCCTGAAACAACATCGAGTTGGCTTCGGGCGAGTGCCGGAGATGGCCACCGCCGACCGCGGATTTTTCTCTGCTCAAAACGAGCGGGAGGCACAAGCCCTGGGGGTGAAGAAGGTGGCGCTGCCGGCGCGCGGACGACTTTCCGCCACGCGATCGCAGCAACAGAAGCAGCGCTGGTTCCGGCGCGTGCTGCGCTGGCGGGCCGGCTGTGAAGCCACCATCAGCACCTTGAAGCATCCCTTTTCGATGTGGCGGGCCACCTATAAAGGAGGGTTTGGATTTGAGCGCTACGTGGGCTGGTGTGTGATTACCAAGAATCTGTTTTCCATTGCTCGCGATCAAGCGCGTCGGAGGGACCATGGCCAGGTCGGTTGACGCTACGGCCCAACGACGTAAGCTGCTGCGTGAGATTGAACGTCTGGCCGAGGTGGCTGTCTTTGGAACGCTCTCGGAAACCTACCGCACCTGCGGGCGAGCGGGCTGTCATTGTCAGGGCGATGGACCCAAGCATGGTCCGCATCTGAATGTGAGCTACCGCGGAGAGAAAGGAAAGACCACCGGCTACTATGTTCCCAAGGGAGCCGAGGAGGCCACGCGAGAAGGGGTAGCCGCTTGGCAACAAATGCAGCAATGTTTGCGGGAACTGGCGGAGTTAAATAAGGAGCGCAATTTGCGGCGCGCCCGCGAGGCCGATGCGCGATGATGACACGGTTCCGTCTAACTTGCAGCCTGGTCTGCTGGATACTGCTGTGTCTATTACTCGGTCTTAATCCGCCCGCCGATTGGAATTCCCAGTCGCATGTCGTCCGCTCGCAACCATGCTTCGATCAAGGTAAAGAAGCCGCATCCGACTCGCCCACAACTTCGGTTGTCGGAAGCATGGAGTTCGATCCGGCTCGCGCTGGACCTTTCGGTTCTCTGGTCCTCGACAGTGCGTCGACTGCCGGCAATATGGGTCCACCCGGCAAGGAGAGCCATGGGCCAGCGGAACCGATCGGACCTTGGCGAGTTGCCGCTCAAGCCGGCAACTCAAACCAACCCCATCGCGCAACCTCTCCACGAAATTACTGGCTTTTATCCGCCAAATTGAAAAACCGGGGTTTCGCAACAGCCTTTAGCTAGCTAAAGCCTGTTGTGAAACACAGGGCTCAACCCCTTGACTGACGCGGGTAGGTGACACGGGGGCGTGGCAGATCTACAAGTTCGCTTATTTTTTTCGCACACTTTCCTGAAAAGAATTGCACGAATCCCACTCTTGTTGCTTGACAGAATTAATCTTAATCGATATAGTCGAGTACGTTATGATCCCCTCGACTTCCCACCAAGCCTGGCTCTTCTACGCGCCCTTGGCCCGCCAAGCGGTGCTGCTCAAGGACGATTTGCTCGATCCCGTGGATGCGCTCTTGGACGATCCCGCACTGGTCGACTTGGTCCGCCAAGGTCTGGCCGCGCGCAGCCCACTTTCGACGCGCACCGGGCGCGACGGCATGGCCCCGGATCGTCTGCTGCGCTGCTGTGTCATGAAGCATCTGAAGGGCTGGAGCTTCCGCGATCTGGAACGGGAGCTGCGCAGCAACCTGGTGTACCGCCGCTTCACCCACTTCGATGCCGAGGTTACGCCCGATTTCACGACCTTCAGCCGCAGCTTTGCCCTGCTCAGTCCGGCGGTCACGGCAGAGATTCATCAGCGAGTGGTCGGCCTCGCCTGCGAGCAAGGCGTAGCCCGAGGCGATAGGTTACGCACCGACACGACCGTAGTTGAGAGCAACGTGCATTACCCAACCGATAGCTCGCTTTTGGGCGACGGCATCCGCGTGCTCAGCCGCAGCCTACAACGGATCGCCGTCGAGTGTACGGACGGAGCCCTGGAAGTGGTCGATCACGGGCGCGCGGTGAAGCATCGTCTGCTGGAGATCAGCCGCGCCGCCAAGTGCCTGACCCAGGCCAACCAGCAGCGCATGCGGGATAGTTACCAGAAGTTGGTGGGGCTGACCCGGAGCGTGGTGCGACAGGCCAGCGAAGTGGTGCAACGATGGGGGAAGGGACGGCTGAAGGTGGTGGGCAAACTACTGCGCGTAGAAACGCAGATCGGCCAACTGCGACACTTTCTTCCTCTGGTGGAGAAGGTCATCCGGCAAACGAAGGAACGGGTGTGGGATGGAAACTGCCACGTAGAGGGCAAAGTGTTGAGTCTGTTCGAGCCCCACACCGAAGTCATTCGCAAAGGCAAAACGCATAAGCCGAACGAGTTTGGTAGGCTGGTGCGGATTGACGAGGTGGAAAACGGCATCGTGAGCGGCTACCAAGTTTTCGTCGGCAATCCGGACGATACCACGGCCTGGATGCCGGCCCTGAAACAACATCGAGTTGGCTTCGGGCGAGTGCCGGAGATGGCCACCGCCGACCGCGGATTTTTCTCTGCTCAAAACGAGCGGGAGGCACAAGCCCTGGGGGTGAAGAAGGTGGCGCTGCCGGCGCGCGGACGACTTTCCGCCACGCGATCGCAGCAACAGAAGCAGCGCTGGTTCCGGCGCGTGCTGCGCTGGCGGGCCGGCTGTGAAGCCACCATCAGCACCTTGAAGCATCCCTTTTCGATGTGGCGGGCCACCTATAAAGGAGGGTTTGGATTTGAGCGCTACGTGGGCTGGTGTGTGATTACCAAGAATCTGTTTTCCATTGCTCGCGATCAAGCGCGTCGGAGGGACCATGGCCAGGTCGGTTGACGCTACGGCCCAACGACGTAAGCTGCTGCGTGAGATTGAACGTCTGGCCGAGGTGGCTGTCTTTGGAACGCTCTCGGAAACCTACCGCACCTGCGGGCGAGCGGGCTGTCATTGTCAGGGCGATGGACCCAAGCATGGTCCGCATCTGAATGTGAGCTACCGCGGAGAGAAAGGAAAGACCACCGGCTACTATGTTCCCAAGGGAGCCGAGGAGGCCACGCGAGAAGGGGTAGCCGCTTGGCAACAAATGCAGCAATGTTTGCGGGAACTGGCGGAGTTAAATAAGGAGCGCAATTTGCGGCGCGCCCGCGAGGCCGATGCGCGATGATGACACGGTTCCGTCTAACTTGCAGCCTGGTCTGCTGGATACTGCTGTGTCTATTACTCGGTCTTAATCCGCCCGCCGATTGGAATTCCCAGTCGCATGTCGTCCGCTCGCAACCATGCTTCGATCAAGGTAAAGAAGCCGCATCCGACTCGCCCACAACTTCGGTTGTCGGAAGCATGGAGTTCGATCCGGCTCGCGCTGGACCTTTCGGTTCTCTGGTCCTCGACAGTGCGTCGACTGCCGGCAATATGGGTCCACCCGGCAAGGAGAGCCATGGGCCAGCGGAACCGATCGGACCTTGGCGAGTTGCCGCTCAAGCCGGCAACTCAAACCAACCCCATCGCGCAACCTCTCCACGAAATTACTGGCTTTTATCCGCCAAATTGAAAAACCGGGGTTTCGCAACAGCCTTTAGCTAGCTAGTAGCCAGAAGCCTTTCATGCCCGACCCCGCCCAGCAACTTCAACGTATTTATCTCGCCGGCTTTGAACTCCAGACCTTCGACCTGTTTCCCCGGTGCGTGGGCGTGGTACGTGACCATTGTATAGCGCTCCTCGTGCCTTCAATCGATGGCCTGCAAATGCTCGGCACGCCGGGTTGGCGGGTTGGAGAAGGCATTGGAGTTTTGACGGAGAAAGACGGACGGAAAGTATTTCAGGCCAAACAGGAGACGGTGGACGCCACTCCGGAGAGGCTCGAGACCTTGCGTCGCTTCCGCGCTGACCTGCAAGCCATCCTCGCCGGACAATCCTAGCCCCGGGCGGCAAATCTTCAGGCGATGGCGCCATCCCGCCTTCGCTCACGGAGGTTCCCCTGCCGTCAAAAATGGAAGCCTTCATGGCGCGGGAAACGATCACTCGAATGGGAACATTCACCCGGTATCGCTCCCACCGGCGAACGGATTTGAAATCTGAATGGCTAATTGTCGCGGCTTCGGACATGAGTTGGCCTCGACTTTACTATCGGAGGCTGGGTGCTCGGACTTGAGAACGAGATCGAGGACTAACGTAGGGACGTGCGCCCTCACCCCCCAAGCGTGCGCCCTGGGCACTTTTCTGCCTGGGCCCGAGAGCCAAGGCTGGGTGTGCTCGCGCGGGGAGCAGGTCGTCAGAGGCCCTGTCGTTAGTTTACATAATATCTGTTATCGGACATTCAATCACCCTACGCCCCGGCCTTGACAGCCCGCCGCTCCCGTCGCACTATCTCAATCCATGAAAGCCCAGAGCTTGTCCCTGTCCCGCGCTATTTTGCTCGCTGCCCTGCTCACCGGCACCTCGCTGACCCAGGCTGCCGGCCCCGAATCTCAACCACCGGCCGCCGCAGTGGCGCGACCCGCTATTGTCGGGGTCGCCCATATTGGATTGAAAACCGACAACCTGGACGCCGCCCGTAAGTTTTACACCGGAGTTCTGGGCTTCCAGGAGCCTTTCAGTCTGGACAAGACCCCCGACGAAGGCACCGGCCTGCTGCTCACCTATTTCAAGGTCAACGATCACCAGTACATCGAAATGTTTCCCGAATTGACCGATCCCAAGATGGATCGGCTGTCCCATATATCCTTCGAGACCACCGACGCCGAGCAGATGCGTGCCTACCTGGCCAGCCGCGGCGTCAAGGTGCCGGAAAAGCTGGAACCGATGCGGGACGGCAATCGGGGCTTTGACGTCATTGATCCTGACGGCCACGATGTAGAGTTCGTGGAGTACCGGCCCGGGTCCTTGCACAGCCGCAACTTCGGCAAGTTCCTTCCCGATACCCGTATTTCAACCCGCATCATCCATGTGGGAGTGGTGGTGAAAGACCGGGCGGCCACCGACCGTTTTTACAAGGATATTCTGGGGTTCAAATTGCAATGGCAAGGCGGGATGAAGGACACGGACACCGACTGGGTGGCCATGCGCGTCCCCGACGGGACCGACTGGCTGGAGTACATGCTGAACGTGAACAACCCGGACCCGCACGAACTGGGAGTGATGCATCACCTATCGCTGGGAGTGCCTAGCATCCAGGCGCGATACAAGCTCGCGCTCCAGCGAGGATATCAAGCCAAAGAGAAACCTCAGATAGGCCGCGACGGCAAATGGCAGTACAACCTCTACGACCCGAACTTTACCCGGGTCGAACTGATGGAGCCGAAGCCGGTCCAGAAACCCTGCTGCTCACCGATTATGGAGTAGCACCCCACGCGTAGGGGCAGGTGTCCTCACCTGCCCGGTCGGGCAAAGCCCGGCAGGGGTTATCGCGATTGTGATCCGAACCCCGAAACCAAGCTCGCACTAACCTTGAGGCTTCCACCTCAACCCCCAGGCGAGCGCGCTCGCCCGCCCGGGTCCTGAGCGAAGTCGAAGGAGGGCGTCCGGGCCTACGTGCTTCGCGTCGGTTCTGCAGCCAGCACAATACGGGGATGGAATAGCGTTCCCGCGATCCGGGTGGCGATGGCGATCAGTTCCCTTTGCCCGGCAAACACCTTCACCTGTCGGGCTTGAGACAGCTCCGGCAAATTTACCGCGCGGCCGTGGCGAATCAGCGCCGCGGTTTCTTCATTGGCTGTGACACACGGAAACTCGGGCAGCAACAGGCGCGGGTGAATGAAGAGTTCTTCCCTTTTGCCCGCCTTACAAGCTGCCTGCAACGCCTCCAGGGTGCGCGCATGGCTCAAATCAAATTCGCCCAACAGGGTGCGACGCAGTGACTGCAAGTGCGCTCCACAGCCAAGTTGCTGCCCCAGGTCATGGGCGACCGATCGCATGTAGGTTCCCGACGCCACCCGGGCGCGAAAACTGGCGCAGTCCCCTTCCAGCGCCAGAATCTCGAATTGCGTGATTTCCACCTGCACCGGTTTCAGGGCAACTTCCTGGCGCTTGCGAGCCAACTTGTAAGCCGGCACTCCCTTGACCTTCTTGGCGGAAAATGGAGGTGGCATCTGCTCAATCAAACCCACAAACCGGCAAGCCAATTCACGAATTTGTTCAAGTGATACTTGAATGTTATGCGGCGCTCCCTGGGCGTCGCCATCGGAATCGTAGGTGTCAGTGGCGAAGCCGAAGCGAATGCTCCCTTCGTAGGTCTTCTGCGACGAGCCGTAGAACTGCGCCAGCCGGGTCAGGTTTCCGGTGACCAGCGGGAGGACTCCTGTCGCCAGCGGATCAAGCGTGCCCAGGTGGCCTACCGAAGGCTGCTGCAGAATCCGGCGCACCCGGTTGACCACGTCATGCGAGGTCATACCGCCGGGCTTGTCGATGATGAGAACGCCGTTCATCGGGAGATTGAGTAATTTGGTAATTTAGTAATCGGGAAATTGAAAACCTCTGAGGCGTGGTCGGATCCCGGCTGTTCGGGGCGTGTCCTTGGCCGTCTTAAATTGCCCAATTACTCAATTACCAAATTACCAGATTGCCTGATCCCACATGATCCCTCTTCGCGACGATCAGCCCCGATTCAGCACACCCTACGTGACTTACTTCCTGATCGGTCTCAACCTGGTTGTCTTCCTGCTGGAAGCGACCCTGACGCCGCAAAGCTTCAAGGGCCTGCTCTATCAGTTGGGAATGGTGCCTGCCAACATCACCGGCTTTCTCGCCGGAACCAATGAGTTGGGCGTGGTGGCGGCCTTTCTTCCCACCCTCACTTCCATGTTCCTGCATGGCTCATGGATGCACGTGATCGGCAACATGTGGTTCCTGTGGATCTTCGGCGACAACATTGAAGACCACCTGGGGCATTTCAAGTATCTCCTCTTCTATCTGCTTAGCGGATTGGGAGCGGCATTTGCCCAGGTTGTTCTCAACCCTCATTCCCGCGTTCCCACGGTGGGGGCCAGCGGGGCCATCGCCGGCGTCCTGGGTGCATACTTTGTCTTGTATCCCCGCGCCAAAGTGTTGATCTGGTTTCCCATCCTGTTTCTCTTTTACCTGCCGGCGTGGGTCACGCTGGGATACTGGTTTGTCTTGCAATTTGTGAGCGGGGCCGCAACCTCAATTGCCAACTACAGCGACACCCGGGGCGGCGTGGCATTCTGGGCGCACGTGGGAGGCTTTGTCGTGGGCATCATCCTGATCAAGCTCATTCCCGAGCGGCCCAGGCGATATCGCTACGGAACCTGGTGAGGTCGGGCGTCCGACCTCGGACTTCGGACTAAAAGCCCTACGGACTGCCGATGCCCGAAGTCTGCCTTAGACTCCGTTTGCCCGGTTTCGGATCAGCGACAGAAATTCCGTGCGGGTTTCCTGTTCGCTGCGGAAGCATCCCAGCATGGAAGAAGTCACCGCTGCCGAGTGCTGCTTTTCGACTCCCCGCATCATCATGCAGAGATGGCGCGCCTCGATCACTACTCCCACGCCCTGGGGTTCAATCGCTTTCTGAATGGTTTCGGCGATTTGCGTGGTCAGGCGTTCCTGAATCTGCAGGCGGCGGGAAAAGATCTCGATCAGGCGGGGAATCTTGCTCAACCCGATCACTTTGCCCTTCGGGATATAAGCGACGTGGACCTTGCCGAAAAATGGCAGCATGTGATGCTCGCACAGGCTGAACATTTCGATGTCTTTGACGATCACCATCTCGTCATACGTGACCGTGAACAGGGCCTTGCGCAGCATCGCGTCCGGATCTTCCCTGTAGCCGCGGGAGAGGAATTCCCAGGACCGTCGCACCCGGTTCGGAGTGCGGAGCAGACCCTCGCGTTCGGGGTCCTCGCCGATACGAACAATCATTTCGCGCACCAGATCTTCGAAGCTGGCGCTGGTCAGAGAAGGCGCTTCAGTGGTCGGATTCATGTTTATCCCAAATGAGAACATTGGAAATTGAGTAATTTCCAAATTGAATACTCGCTCCATTTGCTCAATTACAAAAATTACTCAATTGCGCCATCACCTTGCCCGGCGTATTCGAAAGAATTCATCATGGTTTCTTCGATGCGCACCTTATCCAGATGAGCGTAGGTGAAGCCTCGCTGCAAAATATCGTAGATGGTGGTGCACAGGTTTTCGGTGGTTGGAACCGTCCGGGCAAACTCCGTGCGGGTATTCAGATTCTCCAGATCGAAGCGCTGCAGAATTTCGCGTTGCACGAAGCCGTCCAGGTCAACCAGGTTACAGACCATTCCCGTGCGATCGTCCACCGGCCCGCTGACCGTAACTTCGAGCGCGTAGTTATGTCCATGGCCGTAAGGGTTGTTGCATTTACCGTAAGTTTGTTTGTTCTCCGCCTCGGACATGGCATCGCTATGCAGCCGGTGCGAGGCCGAAAACATGTAGCGGCGGGTGAGATGCGCTTTCATGCTTCACCGTAGAAATCGACAAACAGATCGGGCGTTTCATACACCCGCACGCGGTGCAGTTGTGCCTCGTTCAGTTTTGCCACCAGGCGCTGCCAGATGGCGATGGCGAGGTTCTCTGTGGTCGGAATCCGCGCGGAGAACTCCGGCACTTCCTTGTTGAGGAAGCGATGGTCCATGGCATCCAGCACCTCGCGATGCAGCACTTCCTTCAGGTGCTTAAGATCCACGACGAAACCGGAGCGGGGATCCACTTCGCCTTTGACCGTGACCTCCAGCGTGTAGTTGTGGCCGTGGCCGTTCGGGTTATTGCATTTGCCGAAAATCCGCTGGTTTTCTTCCGCAGTGAAATCCGGATTGTGATAGTAGTGCGATGCGGCGAATTCGGCTTTGCGAGTCAGATAGACCATGCGTTCCTCAGATTTTCCTACGCCGAACTGCGCTCCGCTGGGCGCTGCCTTTCTATGATGGCATCCGTCCCTATGTGGTTTGTGCTGCCGCCATAAGTTCGCCCCTTCCACAGTACGCTTCCCTGCTCATGACAGAGTTTGGAGCGCAACAAGAGATAGGCAAAGAGGGGAAGGCCTGCCGGAGACAAGGCTGTTGCCTGCCAGGGGAAATGCGCTTTTCGAATTCGATTCAGCAGAAAGCTGTACATCGTAGCCGCTAAGACCGCTGCCCCTACGGCCGGCCTGGCATGGCCGTGCAGCCAAGCAGCAACTGCCGCTACGGTGCTCCCGGCAATCAGCACAAACTCGGTCAGCCTGAGCAGCGCGAGGCGCACCGGAGAAACAAACAGCAGGGCTAGGTTCTTGGTCCAGCCTTCCCTCAGTTGCGAAAAACTGCGGTACATACGGGTGTGGACGGCGTCGCCGCCAAAGCGGAAAAAAATCCTGTGTCCGGATGCCTTTACTGCTTTGGCTAGCGCCACGTCCTCGAGCAGGCTGCCGCTCACCGCCGCGTGTCCACCGACCGCATCGTACGCCTCGCGCGTGATCAGTATGTACTGACCGTTGGCCGCCGCGGCCGGTGAGCTGGGATCGCTGACCAGAGCAGGCCGATAAGTCGCGGCCAGTTCGGCAAAAATGACGGGCATTACCGCCTCTTCCCAGAATCCGTGGACTTCCTGCCGCGGTGAATACGAAAGCAGATTCGCGCCGTGGCAGCCGGCTTCGGCAACGGCCCGCGCCAGAGAGCCCGGGAGATGGACCGTGTCGGCATCGGTAAAGAGCAGCCATTCGCCGCCGGCAACTGCGGCGCCGGCCGCCATGGCATTGTTCTTTCCCGTCCAGTTGGCGGGTGGTTCTCCGGCCTCCACCACCCTTGCGGACGGAAACGACTGCGCAATTTCGCGCGTCCGGTCGGTGGAGGCGTCGTCCACCAGGATAATTTCGAAGCTCACTCCGCTCTGGCTTGCCACCGACTCCAGACACGCGCCCAGGCTGGCCTCCTCATTGCGCGCCGGCACGATTACCGACACGGTTGGCCTGCCCGATACTGTCGCTGGCGCCATCATGGGCCGAATCAGCTATTATAACTTTGTGCGACGGTCTTCGGTTTCGTCCGGCATCGTATTCCTTTTCCTGACCCTGACGGGCTGTTACAGCGGTAGCCGTCCGCCCCACATCGGGACGCCAGCCCCCGACTTCACGGTCCAGGACAGCGACCGCAAGGTCAGCCTCGACGAATTTCGCGGCAAGGTGGTGGTGCTGAATTTCTGGGCCACCTGGTGCCCGCCCTGCATAGAAGAGATGCCATCACTGGTGGAGATGCAACAGCGGATGAAAGCTAAGGGGGTCGAGGTGTTTGCCATCAGCGTCGACGCCGACCAGAGCGCATACCAGAATTTCCTGAAGGCACACAATGTAAACCTGCTGACCGTGCGCGATCCCGACCAGAAGAGCAACAATCTTTACGGGACATTCAAGTTTCCGGAGACCTACATCATTGACCGCCATGGCGTCCTGCGCCGCAAGTTTATCGGCGCGGTGGACTGGAACCAGCCTGAGATCGTAGATTACCTGGCCAAGCTCTAGGCCACATCGTTCCGGCCAGTCACTCCTCTACAATGCAAAGGTGCAAACCTGGGACGTCGTTATCATCGGCGGCGGGATCATCGGGCTCTCGCTCGCGATCGCGCTGCGCAAGCACGGCGCCACCGTCCTGATAGTGGAGCGCGGAGAGCCCGGGCGGGAGGCATCTCACGCCGCCGCCGGAATGCTGGCCGACTTTCCGCTCGAAACTCCCCCGGTGCTGCAAACGCTGGCCAGCGCCAGTGCGCGCATGTATCCCGAGTTCGTGCACGAACTGCAGGACGAATCCGGCATGAGCGTTGATCTGCGTGACCAGGGGACCATCTTTTTCGTCGCACCCGAACACCTTCGGGAACGCCCTCACCTGACCGCAGACTGTCCGCTTCCCTCTCCGCTCTCCGACCTCGAGCCCGCGCTCGGCCACGTGAACCTGCCGGCGATTTACCTCAAGGAAAGGAGTGTGGATCCGCGCGCGCTCACGGCGGCGGCGCTGAAAGCCGCGCGCCATCGCGGTGTGGATATTGCCTCCGGGACGGCAGCCACCCAAGTGCTTCTGGCGGATGGACGCGTGGTCGGTGTCGGCACAGACAGGACTACTTATCCAGCTCCCGCGGTCGTGAATTGCGCGGGCGCGTGGTCCGGTCAACTTCCGCCGCTCCAACTTCCGACCCGTCCGGTCAAGGGACAGATGCTAGCCCTGGTGGGGACTTCGCGCGACCTGTTGCGCCACGTCGTCCGTGCTCCTGAAATTTACCTGGTGCCGCGCAGCGACGGCCGCATTCTGGTGGGCGCGACGGTCGAAGAGGCCGGGTACGACAAGCGCACCGATGCCGGCACCATCCAGCGCATGCAGCAGGCGGCGATCCATCTGGTTCCTGCTCTGGCCCAGGCGCGTATGCTGGAGGCCTGGGCGGGATTGCGGCCCGGCTCTCCCGACAATCTGCCCATTCTCGGGGCTACGCGAATACCAGGCTATTTCGTCGCCACCGGCCACTTCCGCGATGGCATTCTGCTCACGCCGGTCACCGCGCACGTGATGGCGCAGACGGTCACCGGCGGCCAGCCCGGATACGATCTCTCGCCCTTTTGGCCTGCGCGTTTTCAGAACTGATGAGCACCCTCATACCCATCACGGCAGATGAAATCCGGGACCACTACGACTCTCTCGCTCTCATCTATCGTACCTTTTGGGGCGACCACATCCACCACGGACTGTTTCTGGACAACGAAACGCCCGAGCAAGCGCAGGTCCGGTTGCTCGAGTACTGCGTCAACCAGCTCGGCCTTTCTTCGGGTGCTCGTGTTCTCGACGTGGGCTGTGGCCACGGCGGCACTCTGATTCACCTGGCGCGATCACTCTCGTGCCCCGGAACGGGTCTTACCCTCAGTCCCAAGCAGGCCGGGCTGGCACGCGAGCACGCGGCGCAGGCGGGAGTTGAACGCCTGCTGAACTTTGAAGTCGGGAACGCCGACTCGTTCGACTTCCCTGCGGCGGTGTTCGACCTGGTGTGGACGATGGAGTCTTCCGAACATTTCGCTGACAAGTCGCGCTACTTCACTAACGTGGCACGCACCCTCAGAGCGAGCGGTCAGCTGCTGCTGGCCGCATGGACAGGCTCCATGGATCGTTCGCGCGTGCGCGAGGTGGCCCGGGCGTTTCTGTGTCCGGAATTGTGGACGGCGGAACACTACCAGTCTGCGATTGAGTCCACGGGCATGCGCATACGCCATCGCGATGACGTTACGGCAAGAATCGTACGCACCTGGGAGATATGCCAGGAACGTGCCCGGGCCGCCAGCATCGGCGTAAAGCTATTGCCCCGGGCAGCAAGGGAGTTTGTGCAAGGTATTGACATCATTCTCGATGCCTATCGTTCCGGTGATCTGACCTACACGGTGCTGGTGGCTGCGAAATAGAAGCACGCTCCTTCTCGAAACACGTAGGCTCGGACGCCCTCCTTCGACTTCGCTCAGGACCCGGGGGGCAAGCGAAGCTAGCCTAAAGGTTCAACGTTTGCAGCGGCCAAACCTGCCGGGCTTTTGACCCGGGCCCCTACGCGGTTCGTCACTGGACGGTCAGTTATACTTAAGACGTTCTTTCCTCAGAAAGGCACCGCCCATGGCTTCTCCCGCAGTCGATTATGCCCGCGGCAATCAGCAGCGTTTCCTCAACGAACTGAAAGACCTGCTGCGCATCCCCAGCATCAGCACGCTTCAGGAGCACAAGTCCGACGTACAGAAGGCGGCTGAATTCGTGGCCGCTGAACTTCGGCGTATCGGGCTCGAGCACGTCGAAGTTGTCCCCACCAAGGGCCATCCCCTGGTCTATGCCGACTGGCTCCACGCTCCCGGCAAGCCGACTGCGCTTTGCTATGCGCATTACGACGTGCAGCCGCCTGACCCGCTCGACGAGTGGATTTCTCCACCATTCGAGCCTACCGAGCGCAACAACAACATTTACGCCCGCGGCGCGGTGGACGACAAGGGGCAGCTATGGATGGAAATCAAAGCCATCGAGGCCCTGATGAAGGGGCACAACGGCACTCTGCCGCTGAACGTGAAGGTCATCATCGAAGGCGAAGAGGAAGTTGGCGGCGAGTCAATTGCGGCTTATGTGCGCCAGGAAAAGGCTAAACTGAAAGCCGATTTCGCTCTGGTCTGTGACACCGAACTCTTTGCCGCCGATCTGCCCACTTTGTGCGTGGGACTGCGCGGTCTGGTCTATACCGAAATTGAGGCGGTGGGAGCAAAGACAGACCTGCATTCAGGCATGTATGGCGGCGCCGCACCCAATCCCTTCTTTGGCCTCATCGAAATCATCAGCAAACTGAAAGACGGCAGGGGCAAAGTCCTGATCCCGGGCTTTTACAAGAACGTGAAACCTCCCAGCAAAGACGAACTGAAGGCATGGAAGCGGCTGCCTTTCAACGTAGAGCACTATCGCAAGACAGAAGTCGGTTCGACCGCGCTTACGGGCGAGCCGGGTTATTCGGTTCTATATCGCACCTGGGCGCGCCCCACGCTCGAAGTGCACGGCATGCCCGGAGGATTCGTCGCTCCCGGCGCGAAGACCGTGATTCCGGCCAAAGCCTCGGCCAAGGTATCCATGCGCCTTGTGCCGAACCAGGACCCCGACGATATTCTCAAGCGCTATAAGAATTACGTGAAAAAGCTCACTCCCAAGGGGATTCAGACCAGCATCAAGGTGTGGAGCAAGGGCCCGGCCTGCGTGGTGGGCACCAACAATAGATACATCAAAGCCGCTACGGAAGCCATGCACGAGGTTTTCAAAAAAGGGACTGTGTTCATACGCTCCGGCGGATCCATTCCCATCGTCACTGATTTTCAGGACGTGCTAAAGATTCCCTCGGTGATGATGGGCTTCGGCCTGCCCGACGACAACCTGCACGCTCCCAACGAAAAGTTCCACATCCCCAATTTCTATCGCGGAATCGAATCGATCTGCCTGTTCTTCGAAAAGCTGGGGGAGTAGCTGGGACCAGGTAGGGGCGGGTGCCCCCACCCGCCCAGCCGGGCAAAGCCTGGCAGGGTTTTGGCTGGCGCAAACGTTGAGCGCCTCAGGCGAGCTGCGCTCGCCCGCCCGGGTCCTGAGCGAAGTCGAAGGAGGGCGTCCGGGCCAACGTATTTTCAGGCTGAGATGGCGCTGGGAAAGCGCGTCTGAAAATCCAGTAGCCCAACCCATTCTGGCGTGATGGTGATGCGCACCATGCTTGAAACCAGGGTGCGAAGCTGGCACAGCCAGGCCTCTCTCAGTTCGCGATCGAAGTAGCGCTCGGCGGCCGCGACGTACTCGGGGACGATCCCAGCGACAGTTTCCAGGCGTGCGGTGCCTCTGATCAGCAGCACCTTGTTAGGAAAATCATTGCCATCGATGGTAATCGACACTTTCGGATTCTTGGCCAGAGCCTTCAGCTTCGGCGCTTTGGGCGGAGTCCCCATGACGATCTCCCTCCCATTCCAGTGAAACCAGATGGGAACGACTCTGGGCGTGCCGTCAGTCCAGATATAGGCCAGGCGAGCTGGAATCTTCGACTGTAAGAGTTCCTGGGCCACGGGATGCTGCAGAAGCGAGAGCTCTCCCTGCTTGACGGCCATTGAACACCCTCCTCTTGCGCTGCACAGCGGTGCGCTGCCCAACAACGATCTAGGGGCAGGAGGATTCTGAGCCTGTCGCCTGAACCGGTCAAGGGCTAAGCCCGATCCACTCTTCTTTGCGGACTCAGTGAATTCTTTGCGCCTTTGTGGTTAGGCCCTGGACGTCCACAGTTCGCAAAATCAAGGTCGGCAGATCTCCAGGGTCGTCGGCGTCGTTAACACAGCGTTGTCTTCGCCCTCCAGTTGGGTGTAGGCTTGTCGTGCTCTCGCGATTCTCCCCTCCTCCGTCACTTCCCCACCCGATTTTCAGCCGTGTGCTGCATTGTGTGTTCAATCTGGCGCGGTTGTTCGGAAGGCCATACCAGATATAGTGTTTTGGTGCTTGACCCCGGTACGATTTCGCCGTTACAGTAGCTCTAATTTGTGCCTCGCCGACTCCAGCCTGGGCGGCGCTCACCAGAGCGATGTATTGGAGGAATCCAATTAAGCAACCCGGCTGATGATGCTTGCATACAGCACGCTGGCAATTGAGAGTCACGCGGGCGAGGGCGCCCGCGCCACACAACACGCGTAAACTCGGCGACCTAAGGAGTAGAAGTTGCTCAAACTGAAGAGACTCCAGATTCTCGGTTTCAAATCGTTCTGCGACCGCACCGAACTCAAGTTTCACGGAGACGGCGTGGCCGCCATCATTGGCCCTAACGGCTGCGGCAAGTCCAACATCGCTGATGCCATCTCCTGGGTGCTGGGCGAGCAGTCGGCCAAGACCCTTCGCGGTTCGCGCATGGAAGACGTCATCTTTGCCGGCACCCGCGATCGCAAGCCCACGGGCATGGCCGAGGTTTCGCTCACGCTGATCGATCCCGAGGTGTACGACGGGGCCGACGCCAACGCACCCACCGAGGTCGAAATCCAGGACGAGATGCCCCGGCCGGTCGAAGACTGGGACGAAGCTGAAATTCGCGCCGAAGCCGCGGAAGAAACAGAACGCCTGACCGAGGCAGCCCGGCCCGGGAAAGTGGAAGAAATTGAAGCCGTGGTGGCGGCATCCGAGGGAGAAACAGGTTCGCTCCCCGCCGCGCCGGCCGATGACGCCCGGGCCTCCACAGAATCAGACGTGGCCGCTACCGGTCCCCAAGTCGTTCTCAAGATTCGCCGCCGACAGTTCAAGCAACAGTTTAAGGCTGGGGAGATCGTGGTCAACCGGCGCCTCTTTCGCAGCGGCGAAAGCGAATACCTCCTGAATGGCAAGCTGTGCCGCCTGCGCGATATCCAGGAACTGTTCATGGGAACCGGACTCGGGCCGGAGTCCTATGCCCTGATCGAGCAGGGACGCATTGGGCAGATCCTGAGCAGCCGTCCCACCGATCGCCGGGCCATCATTGAAGAAGCGGCCGGCATTACCAAGTTCAAGACCAAAAAGCGCCTGGCGGAAGCGCGCCTCGAAGACGCCAAGCAGAACCTGGCCCGCGTGAATGACATTTTCGAAGAAGTCACGCGCCAGATGAATTCCCTGAAGCGCCAGGCTTCCAAGGCTGAGCGCTATGCCAAGCTTCGGGAAGAGATGCGGGCCAAGCTGCGCCTGGTGCTGGCCAGCAAGTTCGCTCACCTCGAACACGAGAGCGCGGCCCTCGACGAGCAGATCGCTTCGATCTCGGAAGAAATGCGTCAGCAGGCAGAAACTGTTCAGCAGGCCGAGTCCGAGCATGCCGAGCGCACCCAGCGCGGTTATGCTATCGAGGCCGAAGTGCGCGAGAACCGCGAGCGCCTGAGCCAGCTCAAGCTGGAATCGGACCGGGCCCTGGCCCAGCGCCGTCATAACGAAGAACGTTGCGCTGAACTGGTGGCGCGCGCAGCTGCGTCCGAAACCGATTTGGCGCAGGCGCAGCAGCGCCTGGCAGCGCTGGCGGCGGAACGCGATGCCAACCGTCAGATTCTGGAGTCGGCCGCCGGAGACTTGGCCGCTGCACAACAGGAGTTGGCCCAGAGCCAGCAGGAATCCAGTGCCACGGCTCAGGCTTTGGCCGAACTGGAGCTTCAGCAGGAACAATCGCGGGTCGCGATTGTGGAGGCTGTGGCAGCAACTTCGGCTCTGCGCAATCAGCACACACAAGTCGAAGAGCGGCTGGCTGGAGTCGATCGCGAGGCGCAGCGCCTGCAGGCCGAAATGACCGCAGCCAATTCGCAGATGGAAGCCTTTGGAGGACAGCGCGGCCAGTTGGGACTGGAATTTGAAACCGTGTCGCAGCGCGTCTCCGGACTGACAGAGGAACTGCGCCAGACCAGGCAGGCGCTCGATGCCCGCCGTCATGAGGAGTCTGAGGCCAAAAACCACCTGGACAGCCTGCGCGCCGAGTACGCCTCCGCCATCGGCAAAAAGGGCTCGCTTGAAGCTGTCATTGCCGAGCATGGATACTCCACCGAGTCTGTGCGCCGCCTCTTTCAATCGGGAGTGATGCAGGGCGGTATGGCTCCCGCGGGCGTTCTGGCCGATTTCCTTGAAGTCGAGACCCGCTATGAAGGCGTGGTTGAAGACTTCCTGCGCGACGAACTGAACTACATCGTAGTCAAATCATGGGATGCCGCCGACGAAGGCTTGCGCCTGCTTCGCACCGACGTAGACGGCCGCGCGACCTTCCTGGTCCATCCCGAGGATTCGCAGGCCAAGTTCTCCTTTGCGATTGACGAGAATGCACACCATTTGCAGCCGGAGCGGCCGATCGTCCCCTTGAAGAATGCCATCCGCGTGCTCAACGGTTTTGGCCGGTCGCTTGAAGTCATCCTGCCTAAACTGCGCGATGGCTACATCGTCCCCGATCCCACCTTCGCCCGCGAGCTGGCACTCGAAAATCCCGATGCGTTCTTTCTCTCCCAGTCGGGTGAATGTTTCCACAATGTGACCGTGACCGGTGGCAAGCAGCGCGCAGAGGGACCGCTCTCCATGAAGCGCGAGCTGCGCGATGTGCTGCGCCAGCTGGGAGAACTGGAACAGGGACTGCGCCACGAAGAAATGCGCGTCCTCACCCTGGGCCGCGAGATCAAAGACCTCACTTCCCTGCTGGATCGTCTCGAGGGCGAAAAGCGCGAGGCGGAAAAGCAGGCCATGACGTCGGGCCACTTGCTGCAGCAACTGGAATCCGAGTTCAGCCGCGCCGGCGAACGCCTGCAGACCTCGCGGCAAGAACTGCACCGGCTGGAAGCTGAGCGCACGGAAAAAGGATCGCTGCTCGACCAGCTGCGGATGCAGCTTGCCGCAACCGAGCAAGGCCGCGTCGAGCGGGAGCATCTCGCGGCGGCAGGACAGGAGCAGCTCTCCAGCCTGCGTCTGCGCCGCGACCAGGCAGCAGAAAGCGCCTCGCAACGTCTGGCCCGCGTGGCCACTCTCGAAGAGCGGCATCGCAGCGCGACGGTCGGGCTGGAGCGAATCGAGTCTCTCGTGGCTGAAATGATCGAGCGCGTGGTTGCCCTGCGCCTGCAAATCGAGTCCTCGGCCGCCGAGAAACTGCAGCGTGAGACCGAGAACCAGGAGATCGCCGTCCGCCTGGTGGACTTCGACGTCGAGAGTAATGCCTGCGAAACCCGCGACGGCCTGCTGCAGGTCGAATCGGAACAGGTCCGCGCCCGCCTGGCGGAGATTGACCAGGCGCTGCATCAGGCCCGCCAGGGGCTCGACCACTTGCGCGACCGGCGCGGCGAACTGTCCGCGACTGCAGCCAAATTACAGTCGGACGCGCAATACATGGCTGAAACCTGCCTGAATGAACTCGGCGTCCAGCGCGACCAACTGATGGCGGACATCACCATCTCCATCGTCCGCGATGAGCAGCTCACTGTCGAAGACCAGATCTATCGCGACATGCGCACCCGACTTGATGCCATGGGCCCGGTCAACATGATGGCGCTCGAGGAGTACAAGGAAACCGCTGAGCGGCACGCGTTTCTCGAAACACAAAGAAAAGACCTCTACGATTCCATCGAAAACACGCAGGCCACAATCAAGGAAATTGACACCTTCTCCCGCCAGAAATTCGAAGAGGCCTTCCACAAGATCAACGAGAATTTCCAGGCCACCTTCCGCAAGCTCTTTGGCGGAGGTCAGGGCTTCATGCGCTTGACCGACGAGGAAAACAGCGCGGAAAGCGGCATTGACGTGGTGGCTTCGCCCCCGGGAAAGAAGCTGCAGAACGTGTTGCTGCTCTCCGGCGGCGAGAAGGCCCTGACCGCCCTGGCGCTGCTGGTCGGTATCTTCCAGTATCAGCCCAGCCCGTTCTGCATCCTCGACGAAGTGGACGCGCCGCTCGACGAAGCCAACATCGGCCGCTTCACCGAGCTGGTAAAAGAGATGAGCATCCAGACCCAGTTCGTGCTCATCACCCACAGCAAGAAGACCATGAGCATCGCGCCCGTGCTGTATGGCGTCACCATGCAGGAGCCGGGGGTTTCGAAGCTGGTGTCCGTCCGGTTCGGCGCGACCGCATAGACCTGTCATGCTCAGCGCAGTCTGTGCGGTCGCAAGCGACCGCACAGGCGGAGTCGAAGCATCCCTACCTTCTCCTGCGCTGCGGTCGGTCAGGAATAGGCCGGACCCAGACCGAAGCGCTCGATGCCGAGACAGGGGTTCTTCGAGTCAGCTGTCCCTGCCCCAGTGCAGGACCAGCTTCACGCAGGATGACAGCGGACGGCCACAGAGGCTACACAACCCCTGCAGTATTGCGTGTGTCGATCGTCTTTCCCTGTTCCACAAAGGCTTGCATCCAGCCCAAGACTCGCACCCAACCGTCGCCGTGGCCCTTCGCCTGCGCCACGTTGCCGGCAAATCCGTCGTGACGGATTTTCACGAAAGTTCCCGTTCCAACTTTCTTGGGCCCCGGACCCTGCAAGCCAAGGACCTCGCGGGGCTCCAGCTCCCAGCGAACCACCGTTTTCAGCAGCCCCGAGTAACTTGCAATCCAGGTGTGGACCAGAAGGCGAGGCCGGTCGATCTCCAGATACTCACCCTCCACCCGAAAAGTTTTGCCATCGGCCCCCACGCCGTCGCTTTGCCACTTGCCACCGGGCCGCAGATCGGCTTTCCACTCCGTAACCCGATACCGGCCTTGTTGCCCCCACCACAAAGGCATTTGGTGGGGATCCGTGATGGCCTGGAACACACGATCGGGTGGCGCTGCTATGAATACTTCGGCTAGGACTGCGTCGTTATCGGGAGTAACAGTACTGGTAGCCATGACTATTCTCCTCCTTCGTATCCGCCGGGCAGCCGTTGGCGTTTTGTCTTGTATGGAGGACGGGCGTCCTGCCCGTCCCCAGGTCGAGGATTTCCGCGTTACTTCTTGCGCCGCAAATCAAAGACTTCCTTCATCTCTTTGCCGTGGTCGTTGTACACCCACTCTTCGGTGTGGTGATCGGCGTCGGGCAGCGAGATGACCAGGTGTTGCATGTGAGGGGCATCGGGGGTGGCAAGATTTGTAGCATCGAGAAAGGAAAACGTGAAGATCTTGCCGTCGGGCGAGGGACCGGCCACCATGCGGGGCTGGTTGCCCACGGCGCAATAGTGCGTCATCAGCAGGCGATCGCCGTCAAGATTGAACATGCTGATCATGTCTTCTTTGCCTGTGATCTCACTCATCAGCGCGGACCCGTTCGACGTCACCTTGTACGAAATCTGGATCGGTTCGCCGTTCATCCCTTTTCCCTCCCAGGTCCCATCCAGTGTCTTGAGTTCGTCGAAAGACTTCTGCGCCGCCGATGCCGCAAAAGCAGCGGACGTGAGCAGCACAAACAGCAGCGTGATTGCGATACGGACTGGCTTCATATTCAACTCCTCCTCCTTAGAGATCGGTCCAACGGACCGTTGTCAATGTTTCAAAGTCGTATTACTCGTCTGGCCTTGAACGTTTAACCCTGTCTTTCCGCCCGCCTCCCGAGCCGGCGGTTTCGCGGGCATGTTCGGCTTCGACAAAAGCTTTCAGGCTGTTCAGGTTGGCCTGCCAGAAGACGCGATATTGCTGCAGCCACGAGTCGACCGCCTTCAGTGGCTCAGGGTTGAGCTGGTACATGCGGTGCCGGCCTTCGCGTTTCTCCTGCACCAGATGGGCGCGGCGGAGCAAACGCAGGTGCTTCGAGATCGCAGGCCGGGACACCGGGAACGCGCGGGCAATCTGCCCTGCTGGCTGGATCCCCTGTCGCAACAGGTCGAGCACAGCCCGTCGCGTAGGGTCCGCCAGGGCGTGAAAGGCTGCTTCCGGCGAATATGTAACCGAACGGTTCCGCATAATGCGTAACCATAGCGTTACATATATAAGGCTGTCAAGAGGAGAATCTAAACCCTCACGGGCGGCACGTTGTGTTAGGGGTTAGGAGATGACGCAACGCATCATCGAGGTGGGCAAACAGGGGCAGGTTACGATTCCCGCCGAGATTCGCTCCACGCTCGGGATTACGCAAGGGACAAGGATTTGCATAACCCCTGAGGACGGCTGCCTGGTCTTGGAAGTCGCTTCAGCACTGGTTGAGAGAACCCACGGCATGCTCAAGGGCGGTCCTTCGCTTTCCGCAGACTTGAAACAACAACGCCGACGCGATATTACGCGCGATTCGAATGGGGAGGCATGAGTCGCGCCGCATCGATCTATTGCCTGTTCCCGTTCCTCACCAGGTCCAGAAATGCGCGGTGCACGCGGCTGTCATCCGACAGTTCAGGATGAAACGTCGCCGCCATTGCTTTTCCCTGCCGGACAGCGACGGGGTCCGCGCCTTCGGTAGCGATCACTTCGACCCCGGGTCCGATGCGCTCAATCCTGGGGGCCCGAATGAACACCATCTCTATCGGGGATTCGCCGAGTTTCCCTCGCCGGATTGAACTGTCCACCTGGCGGCCGTAGGCATTGCGGCGGATAGCGATATCAAGCGCACCTAATCCCGCCTGCTTGGGATTCTCGACCTCACGGGCCAGCAGGATGGCTCCTGCGCAAGTTCCGAAGGTGGGTTTGGTGCGGGCGAACTGTTTCAGCTTCTCGAAGCCAGCTTCGCCCAGCAGCTTCAGAAACGTACCGGACTCGCCTCCGGGGATCACCAGGCCGTCGATTTCGTTCAGCTGTTCTGGCCTCTTGACCAGCAGAACTTCAGCGCCCAGCTCTTCGAGCCGCTTACGGTGGGCATCAAAATCTCCTTGCAGGGCCAGTACACCGATTTTCATTCTGTCCATTTAGTATTTCAATAACCGGGGAGGCGTTAGCAGGGCCCTTGGTCACAATCTCGACGCAACACGTCCCAAATTGGGATGGGGCGCTTGGAATCGTGTCCCCTACCAACCCCGGGTTTGCAGCATGTGGGCTTCGTCCATGCCCGACACGGCCAGGCCTTTCATGGCTCCCGTTAGGTTCTCGCTGACCTCAAGTAATACTTTAGGGTCGTTGAAGTGGGTTGCAGCCAGGACAATCGCCTTGGCGCGCTTCTCGGCCTCTTCGGGATTGGCGAACGTGGTCGAGTCCTGCATGAAGATGCCGGAGCCTACGAAGACGGATTCTGCACCCAGTTGCATCACCAGCGATGCATCCGCCGGCGTGGCGATTCCCCCTGCGGAGAAATTCGGCACGGGCAGTTTCCCTGCCTTGGCCACCATCCGCACGAGCTCATATGGCGCCTGATGCTCTTTTGCTTTGGCGTAGAGCTCCTCCTCGCCCAGAACGGTCAGAATCTTCATCTCCTGCACTATCTGCCGCATGTGTTTTACGGCATGGACGACGTCGCCGGTGCCGGCTTCTCCCTTGGTGCGGATCATGGCCGCGCCTTCGGCGATACGGCGCAGCGCTTCGCCCAGATTGCGCGCGCCGCATACGAACGGAACCGTGAAGGCGTGCTTGTCCACGTGATGTGCTTCGTCGGCTGGGGTCAGGACTTCAGATTCGTCGATGTAGTCCACGCCCAGTTCCTGCAAAATCTGCGCTTCCGCAAAGTGCCCGATGCGGCACTTGGCCATCACGGGAATGGAAACGGCGGCCATGATCTCGCGAATCTTCTTGGGAGAGGCCATGCGGGCCACACCACCCTCGGCGCGAATCTGTGCCGGAACCCGCTCCAGCGCCATCACCGACACGGCGCCGGCCTTTTCCGCGATCACCGCCTGCTCGGCGTTGGTGACGTCCATGATGACGCCACCCTTGAGCATTTCCGCGAGCCCGGTCTTCAGGCGCAAACTGGTGGAACTTCCATTGTTCTGCGACATGAGTTTCTCCTAATTACTCACCTCGACCCGCGTAGACCCGGACGTCCCGTCCAGGCAGGCGAGCGCAGCTCGCCGGTTCCAGTGTTCCAGAAACCTGCCGGGCCTTGCCCGGCCGGGCGGGTGAGGGCACCCGCCCCCTACGTGATTCGTAGTTTAGACTACCTCTGCATTGGACTTGTCATAAGGTCCATTTACGCTATTCTGTACATACCATTTAGGCGGCCTTCGGTCATTGGTCCTTGGTCGTTGGCCAAAATCACAAGACCTAACGCCGACGACTGAAGACTGACGACCGAAGACTACTCTTGCCCAAACACGCCACATCTCTGCCTTTAAGCCTGCCTGCTCCTCCTTCGGGAACGTCTCTCTACCGCTGGTTCTATGACGAACTGCGATCGGCCATCCTCGAAGGCCGGATTGCCCCCGGCGCCCGTCTGCCCGCTACACGGGACCTGGCCCGTGAATACAAGCTCTCGCGAGCTACGGTGGTGGCTGCATTCGAGCAACTCAAGTCCGAGGGCTATGTTGAGGGCAGAGTGGGAGCGGGCACCTATATCAGCCAGGTGCTGCCGGACCATCTCCTGCAGGTGGCCCGCACCGCAGCGGGCAAGTCGGCCGGGCCCCGCCGCGTGAACTGGTCCGCATACGCACGCCGCCTGCAACTGTACCCCGGCGGCAAACCGCGCATCACGCGTGCCTTCCGCGCCAACCAGGCCGCGCTCGATGTTTTTCCTACCACGCCCTGGGCTCAGGTTGTAGCTCGCCGCTTGCGTCGCGCCTCGGCACAATTGTTGTCCGGCGGCGAAGCGCTGGGATACCGTCCCCTGCGCCAGGCCGTGGCCGCCTACCTGAATACCTCGCGGGGGGTGAAGTGCTCTGTGGACCAGGTACTGATCATCTCCGGCGTGCAGGAGGCTTTGGAGCGCGCCGCCCACCTGCTGCTCGATCCCGGAGATCCGGTATGGACGGAAGACCCCGGCTATCCCGGTGCCGCCATCGTGTTCCGTGCGGTCGGCGCTCGCGTCCACGCCGTCCCTGTGAATGCGGAAGGCCTGGATCTGCAGTGGGCGCAGAATCGCTGGACCAACGCCAAACTAGTCTATGTCACGCCTGCCCATCAATTCCCGCTGGGAGTGACCATGAGTCTGCGCCGCCGCCTGGCGCTGCTCGAATGGGCGCGCCGCTCGCGTACCTTGATTTTCGAAGACGACTACGACAGCGAATATCGCTACCAGGGACGCCCCATCCCTGCGCTTCAGGGCCTGGACCGCGCGGGTGTAGTCATCTATGCCGGCACTTTCAACGAAGTTTTATTTCCCGCCCTGCGACTCGCCTATCTGGTAGTCCCGCCCGGTATGGTGGACCGCTTTGCCGCCGCGCAGGCGATCAACATGCGGCATGCGCCCTTGCTCGACCAGGCGGCGCTTTGCGACTTCATCACCGAAGGACATTTCGCCCGGCACATTCGCCGCATGCGCGAACTGTATGCGGAAAGGCTGGCTGTATTTCTGGAGGCATCGCGCTCCCGGCTTGCCGGCCTGTTGGAAATCCCCGACATCGAAGCCGGCCTGCAAACCGTAGGCTGGCTGGCGCCGTCAATCTCCGCGGATCGCGCTGCCGAAGAGGCGGCCAGGCGCGAAGTCGAAGTAATACCGCTCAGCCGCTACGCCTCTCGTCGCCTCAGCAGGCAGGGGCTGCTACTTGGATTTGCCGCGGTAGATGCGCGAGAGCTGCGGCGTGGGGTGGAGCAGTTGGGGCGGGCGCTGGAAGCTTGTCGCAGATGAAACAGGGCAAAGCCTCGACAGGACTAGGCACGAGCGTAACTTTGACGTACTTGGCGGGACAGCTAGCATGATTCGATCACTTGCATTTTGGGGAACACTTCTTTGAGATTGTTGCGACGCATTCTAGCCACTCTGGCCATCACACTGGCGGTGGTGTTCTTGGGCGTGGAATGGATCGCTCCGGCGGCGCTTTCCTATTACGCAGCGAGAAAGGCTCCCGCAGTCGCCAGAATCGTTCCGACAGAATTGAAAGACCAAACCGTTTCTCAGGCTCCCGGTTCGCGGCTCTCATACTTCGGCTATGAATTTGAGGTCCCATGGAATGACATTGACGAGACCCAGACCAAGTTCTATCCGAAAGACAAGCCAACCCGTGTCGTGCTGGTTTTCCGATCGGGGTGAGGCTGATGATTACCGCACTTCCGGCTCGCGAACTCATCAACGGTATTTCCGGTCAGATCAAAACCTCCCCCAACGATATGGAAGCGATCTTCGGACACGAGGCTATGATGTCCGACTACAATTTTGTCGGGACACTATACGAATTCACTCCGGACACGATGCATCACTGGAGCATTTCTTCGAGAACTTTCGGTCGCGAGGCGACACTGCTGGTCCTCAAGTCCATAGCGCCGGTGAAATCCGCCGAGACCGGAATTTTCAGAGTGCAGAACCAGAGATTAAAGGGCTTTCAGCAAGGCAAGGCGGAGGCCCGAGACAACGGAGTCGTGGTCGACCTCTACTCGGACGAGGCGGGCATCGAGATGGTGTTTGCCGAAAAGAACTACAGCGTCTCTGCCGGGGTTACGCAGCCCGAGATCAACCGCATCATTCAGTCGTTGCACAAAACCATCTAGCAACAAAAAAGGGTCCGGTCATTTCATGAACCTCGCAAATATTGCAGGATCGATGGCGATGAACACTGCCCGGCCACGGGCCAGCACATCGCCTTTCTGATTCAAGATCTCAGCCATATTCACATGCCTGCGTCCCCGCACGCTGACCTCACGTGATTCCACGCGCAGCAGTTGGTGGAGGGGCACAGGCCGCAGGTAGTCCACCGTCATCTGTGAAGTCAGGGCAATCACCTGGCGCAGTTTGTTTACCTTGCCCATGGCTTCATCGAGAATGGTCGCGATAATGCCACCATGGCAGTGTCCGGGAGGCCCGGTATAACGCTGGTCCAGGCGGAAGCGGCAAACGAACCTACGGCGTCGCTTGTCGTAGGTAAATTTCAGGTGCATGCCGGCGGCATTGTCCGGTCCGCAGACGAAACATTGGTTCTTCGGCAAACGAACTCCGTGGATACCGTGGCCGTGACCGTGCGCTTTCCTGGGCATAGGCAGGAGATTTTATACCGGCGTGCAGGCCGGCTTGCGGTTCTCTGTGTCCTCCGTGTCCTCTGTGGTTAGCGCTCTCACTGAGGCTTGCGCCGCTCACGTGGAGCTGTGATAGACTTCCGGCGATCCGCAGAAGTATTTTTGATTCATCCCAATCGATGTCCGCATTCCAGGACCTTCAGGAGGTCTGGTAGATGGGTCTCGCTCTGCTCGCGATTATCTGGCTGATCACCTTCTTCAGCACCTACTTCTTTGTGGCCAAAACCTGGTGGCTGCCCCACGGTGCGTCCACCGCAGCCGCCTTCATCGACAAACAGTTCGCCCTGACTTACGTCTTGATGGGAATCGTATTTGTGGCCGCGCAGGGCGCCCTGGGACTGTTCGTATGGCAATATCGCGAACGGCCGGAGTCCAACAAGGTCGAGTATTCCCACGGCAATACCAAGCTCGAAGTTCTATGGACAGTGCTCACCGCCATTCTCTTCGTAGGACTGAACCTGACGGGAAGCAGCGTCTGGGCCCACGAGCGCTTCGCGCCGGCCGAAGCAGAATCGGTCCCGGTGGAAGTGACGGGCATGCAGTTTGCCTGGTACTTCCGTTATCCCGGCGCGGACGGCAAATTCGGCGCCACCAGTCCCACGTTGATGGACCCTTCCGCCGGCAACGAAGCTGCGGTTGGCCTGGACACCAACGATCCAGCCTCGAAGGATGATGTGGTCACCGGCACCATGTACCTGCCCGTCAGCCGCCAGGTGGACCTGAGGCTGCGCGCCGTGGACGTGATCCACAGCTTCTTTGTGCCCAACATGCGTTTCAAACAGGATGCGGTCCCCGGCCTCGAGATCCACATGCACTTCACGCCCACCGAGATCGGAGACTATGAAATTGCCTGCGCCGAGCTTTGCGGTCTCGGCCACTACAAAATGCACGGCATGCTGAAAGTCGTCAGCCAGGAGGATTTTGACAAATGGCTGGCGGCGCGGGAGGCGGAGAAACAATAATGGTTGCTCAGGACGCACACGATCCCCACGGAAACGACCCTCACGCGCACGCCATCCACGCGCACGCGGCCCCGACCAGTTTTATTCGGAAGTACATTTTCAGCCTGGACCACAAAGTCATCGGGCTGCAATATTACTTTCTGGCTCTGACGGCGGTGTTTGTCGGCATGTTCCTGTCGCTGCTGATGCGCATCCACATGATCTGGCCTACGGCGAATCTGCCGTTGCTGGGCGAGATCAGACCGGAAACCTACCTCAGCCTGCTGACCATGCACGGCACCATTATGGTGTTTTTCGTGCTGACCACGGCGCCTCAGGGCGGCTTCGGCAATTACTTTCTGCCTATTCAGATCGGCGCGCCGGACATGGCTTTTCCGGTCCTGAACATGCTTTCGTTCTGGACCACATTCATCGCTTTTGTGGTTATTCTCGCCGCCTTCTTCGTTACCGGAGGCGCCCCTCTGCACGGCTGGACGGGATACGCTCCGCTCAGCGCACTGCCCAGCGCGGGGCCGGGCGAGCAACTGGGCGCTGATTTATGGATCGCCAGCATCGCAATTTTCTGCGTGGCCTCGCTCATGGGTGCTCTGAACTTCATCACCACCACGCTCGACCTGCGCGCCAAGGGCATGACCATGATGCGCATGCCCCTGACCGTCTGGGCATGGTTCATTACCGCGATTCTCGGCCTGCTGGCGTTCGGCGTCCTGCTTTCGGCAGGAATCCTGTTGCTGCTCGACCGCAATCTCGGCACCAGCTTTTATGTTCCGCTGGTGGTGGTGAACGGCCAGATCATGGGACACAAGGGCGGCTCGCCGCTGCTCTGGCAGCACCTGTTCTGGTTCTTCGGACACCCCGAGGTTTACATCGCCATCCTCCCCGGCATGGGCGTGGCTTCGCAGCTCCTTTCCACGTTCTCGCGCAAGCCCATCTTCGGATACAAGGCGATGGTTTACGCCATCATGGGCATTGGCTTCCTCGGCTTCATGGTCTGGGGACACCACATGTTCATGAGCGGCATGAGCCCGTACTCGGCTTTTGCCTTTTCCATCATGACCATGGCCATCGGCGTGCCTTCGGCGATCAAGACCTTTAACTGGCTGGGAACAATTCGCGGTGGCCGTGTACGTTTTCAGACTCCGATGCTCTACGCCATCGGTTTTGTGTCCCTGTTCGTCTCGGGCGGGTTGAGCGGTCCCTTCCTGGCGCAGCCGGTGCTTGATATTCCACTGCATGACACTGCCTTCGTGGTCGGACACTTCCATCTGATCATGGGTGTGGCCGCCATCTTCGGTATGTTTGCCGGGACCTATTACTGGTTCCCCAAGATGTTCGGCCGCATGATGAACGAGACCTGGGGCCGGGTGCACTTCTTCATTACGCTGGCAGGCACCTACGCCATCTTCATGCCCATGCATTATTTGGGCATGGCAGGACAGCCGCGCCGCTATTCGCAGTTCACAGAACTGGCTTACCTGCAGCACTTGATTCCGTTGAACAGGTTTATGACCTACGCGGCTTTCGTCACCATTGGCGCCCAGTTCATCTTCGTGATCAATCTTTTCTGGAGCATGTTCAAGGGACCGAAGGCGAGCGACAATCCCTGGGAAGCGACTACGCTGGAATGGACTACGGCGACGCCGCCGCCGCATGATAATTTTGGCGGGAAGACTCCCGTGGTTTATCACGGGCCCTATGAATACAGCGTTCCGGGAGCGCCCAAAGATTACGTAATGCAGACGGACCCGGCAACAGTACCGTCGCATTGAAGTAGCGCCGGCATCCAGCCCTGCCAACGCGGGCGAGGGCGCCCGCTCCACACGTTCTTGATATGGCAACTTTGAGTTCAACAGTCACGATTACCGAACCGGTCGTCAAAGATCCCAAGACCGGCCGTGGCAGCGGTGGCACACGGCCCCCTCTCCCGGGCGGTGGTGGCGGTGATCGCGGCGACGGTGGCTCGCCGGACTACGGTGGGCGTTTGCGGCGCACCCGCCTGGGGCTGATTGTCGGCCTGGTGTCGAGCAGCATGCTGTTTGTTTCATTCACCAGCGTTTACATCATGCGCCGCGGGTTGCCTACGCTGGACGACCGCACGGGAAGCTATGTCCGCGACTGGCTGCAGGTGAATTTGCCTACCACCCTGCTGCTGGTCAATACGTTTCTCTTACTACTCAGCAGCCTTACGGTGGAGCTGGCGCGCCGCCAGATTGCACGGCAGGCCGCTTTGGCCCCGGTGCGATCCATCCCGGGAGTTTCGATTGGGAAGGAACGCAACTTCCCCTGGCTCGGCGCCACGGTTGCCCTCGGCCTGGCTTTCCTGGCGGGACAATGGATGGCCTGGCGCGAACTCGGGAATCGTGGTTTCTATCTTGCGACCAGTCCCAGCAGTTCCATGGTTTATGTGCTTACCGCGGCGCACGCCATTCACCTGGCCGGAGGGCTATTGGTTTTGCTGTACGCCGGCGCTACTGCCCTGCGTCGCAAGCCGGTGGAAGATCGTCGCATCGTGGTCGATGTCACCGCCTGGTACTGGCACTTCATGGCTCTGGTGTGGCTTTACATCTTTGCGCTCTTGGAGTTTGTACGCTAATTAGGTAGGGCGGTCGGGATGACAGGGTTGGGGAATTACGAGAATGCCCCAGATGGTTCGACATGACTAACACCGGGAGACTAACACATGTCTGATGTGGCCTTGCAGCAGGTGCCAGGGGTTTACGAACCTTCCCTGTTCGGCACCTATTCCAAGAAGATCGGGATGTGGCTGTTCCTGCTCTCCGACTCGCTGACTTTCGGAGCTTTGCTCTACGCTTACACCTACGGCCGCATTTCCACCCCCAACTGGCCGACTCCATTCCATTCCGAAAGCATCCGGAACGCGACCTTCATGACTGCGTTCCTGCTCACCAGTTCCCTGACCATGGTGTTTGCCGTGCGCTCCGCGGTCATGGGAAACCAGAAAGCGCAGCGCCTGTGGCTCTTCGCCACCATGGCGTGCGGCCTGGGGTTCGTAGTGCTTCACGGCCGCGAGTGGACCAATCTCATCGCCGAAGGCCTGACCTTGCCGGTGTTTCCCACACCTCCCGGTGAAGCAGGCAATGCCGAGTTTGTGAACGTCACCAAGACTGCGCCGCAATTTGCCGCGACTTTCTTCGGACTTACCGGCATGCACATGTTACACGTCACGCTTGGCGTGGTGTACCTGGGTGTGGTGGCTCTGCGCAGGTGGTTTATTCCCGTCCTGCTGGGATTGTGGCTGGTGGCCTGGCTTGGGACCCCGGCTTATAGCCCGTTCCACTACGGCGCGCACGTGTTGCTGGTGGCGGCGGTAGTGATCTCGGTCATTCTCTGGCTGAAGCCCAAGGTTTACGACGCCTCCGATGTCGAAGTTGCGGGTCTCTACTGGCACTTCGTCGATTTGGTCTGGATGTTCATTTTTCCGCTGGTGTACCTGATGTCAACCAGGATTGTGTAAGCCAAAACTCTTTCAGGAGCTCGACTTCAAAATGATGGACGCAACCCAGTTAGCGTTGGAACAGCGGGCCGCCGCAGAGCAGCGGCATCATGCCAAAGGACAATTTCTCTGGGTCTGGGCCGCCTTGCTGCTGATGACCGGCATTGAAGTTTATCTCGCCTATCAGAACATGGAACTGATCCGGATGCTGTCGATCCTGATGGGACTGTCGCTTATCAAGGCGGGACTCATCATCGGTTACTTCATGCACCTGAAGTTTGAGATTTCGGCCATGAAGTGGGTTACCATGAGTTCGCTGGTCTTTTGCCTGGCGATGATGCTGGTCTTTCTGCCCGACGCCTATCGGATCCTGCACCTGGGAGTGGGAGTGAAATGAAGCTGCGCCTCTGCGTCATCGCAGTATTTCTGCTGATGTGGGCCGCGCCCGCTTTCAGCCAGGGTTGCGCCATGTGCTACAGCAGCGCCAAAGGCACCACCAAGGAAGGCCAGAAGGCCATCAGTCGAGCGGTGCTGGTATTGCTGCTCCCCCCCTCGCCTTCATGACCCTGGGCGCAGGTATGGCAGTCCGCTACAGCCAGAAGCGCGACAAAGAAAACAAGTAACCGCTCCGAATGTGCCTGGACGGGGGCTCCGACCCGTCCAGGCCGAGCAAAGCTCGGCTAGGTTTTTCTGGCGGCACTCCGCAGCATCTCCCACCTGCCTTATAATAGAAAGATTCACAGTCGCTCCTGAAGCCTTCTGAGCACCCTCGGCAGGTGGAAAGCGCCAGGGATGGGTTTTTCTTAACTGATGTCCACGGAAACGATAGTGGTTCGCGGTGCCCGGGTTCACAACCTCAAGAACGTGGACTTCGAAATCCCGCATAATTCATTGACGGTGGTTACCGGCGTGTCCGGTTCCGGCAAGTCGTCGCTCGCCTTCGATACGATCTACGCCGAAGGCCAGCGCCGCTATGTGGAGTCGCTCTCGGCCTACGCCCGCCAGTTCCTGGAGCGCATCGAGAAGCCGGATGCCGACTCCATCGACGGCATTGCCCCGGCGGTCGCCATCCGCCAGAAAAATACCACCCGCAACCCGCGATCGACAGTGGGCACGGCCACCGAGATCTATGACTATCTCAGGCTGCTCTTCGCCCGTATCGGCCGCACCTTCTGTTTGCAATGCGGCCAGGAAGTAAAAAAAGACACGGTTGATGAAGTAACTGCAACCGTGCTCGCTCTGGGCGAAGGCACCCGCCTGAACGCGTTA
The DNA here is from genome assembly GCA_963803605.1 of Terriglobia bacterium. GTDB lineage: Bacteria > Acidobacteriota > Terriglobia > Terriglobales > Acidobacteriaceae > JAIQFF01. Next base: position 252,881 of record CAWDNG010000004.1, on the reverse strand, counting down.
TTCCCGCTACAAGGGGCGACGGCGGCCCCTAAAGAAGCGGTCCGTGGCAAGAAACGAATCGATGACCGTAGCGCCGGCGTTCCTTCGACCGCGCTCAGGGCAGGCCCGCCGGCTGTCGCGGGGGCATCCCGCCCGCGCCGGAAGAACGATCCTGGATCCATCCTGTCTGATCAGCTGCGAACCCGCCTCTTCGAGCTGCGCCAGCGCGGCTTCAACCGCCTCTTCCAGAACCTCCAGATTTTTGAATTCTCCACTCCGGAATCGCTGCTCGATGTGGACTTCAGCCAGCCAGTCTTCGTGTTGGTTGATCGTCTGGTGGTTTCTCCCGACACCCGCGCCCGGATCGTGGACGCCATCGAGATCAGCTATCGCGAGGCCGGCGAGGTCATTTTCGAGACCGCGTCGCGCGACGACCAACCCTCCCAGCGCCTCCGCTTTTCCCAGCGCTTTGAGTGCAAACACTGCAATCTGCGCTACGAGGAGCCCGAGCCCCGCCTGTTCTCCTTCAACAACCCGTACGGAGCCTGCCCCCGCTGCCAGGGCTTCGGCAACACCATCGACTTCGATCTCGACCTGGTCATTCCAGATAAGTCGAAGTCCCTGAACGAAGGCGCAATCGATCCCTGGACCAAACCCAAGTACCGGACGCTCCTCACTGAGCTCAAGCGTTTCGCCAAACAGGCCGGCATCCCGCTCGACGTTCCCTGGACCGAGCTCGACCCGGAGCAGCGCCGGATGGTAGTTGACGGGGAAGGCAAGTTCCCCGGCATCCGCGGATTTTTCAACTACCTCGAGCGCAAGAAGTACAAGCTGCATGTGCGCGTCTTCCTCAGTCGTTATCGCGGATACTCGACCTGCTCGGATTGCGGCGGCGCCCGCCTTCGCATCGAGGCCCAGCAGGTGAGGATCAACGGCAAGAACATCTGCCAGGTCACCGGCATGACCGTCGAAGAGGCGTCCAAGCTTTTCTCCCAGGTCAAGCTCACGGAGCAGGAATCCGCGATTGCTGACAAATTGCTCCAGGAAATCCATGAGCGCCTGCAGTTCCTGATCGATGTTGGGCTGGAATACCTGACTCTGGACCGGCTGGCTTCTACTCTTTCGGGCGGCGAAGCCCAGCGCATTCAGTTGGCAACTTCGCTGGGCTCGCGGCTGGTAGGAACGTTATACGTCCTGGATGAGCCGTCTATCGGATTGCACAGCCGCGACACTCACCGCCTGATCAAGATCCTGCACGATCTGCGTGACCTGGGAAACACCATTCTGGTGGTTGAGCACGATCCCGATGTCATGCGCGCTTCCGATCGCATTCTTGATCTTGGCCCGGGCGCGGGAGAGAGCGGCGGCCAGGTCATCGCCGTCGGAAACTACGACGAAATAGTGAACGCGCCCGGTTCGCTGACTGGACGATATCTCTCTGGCGAATTGCGCATCCAGCTTCCCCCGGCGCGTCGCAAGCCGGGCTCGCGCCAGATCAAAATCCTGGGAGCGCGGGCGCACAATCTGAAGAATATCGACTTCGCTGTGCCGTTGGGAATGCTGGTTGCCATCACCGGCGTCTCCGGCTCAGGCAAATCAACCCTGTTGCATGATGTGCTGTTTCAGGCCTTGTCCGCCGCCAAACGACAGGCTAACGGCGAGCCGCTGCCTTCCCCAGACTGGAAAGAACTGGACGGGGCAGATCTGATCGACGATGTCATCCTGGTGGACCAGTCCCCCATCGGCCGCACCCCGCGCTCGAATCCAGTTACGTACATCAAGGCCTTCGACGGAATCCGTGATCTGTTTGCCTCTCTGCCCGAGGCCAAGAAACGAGGCTTCGGCGCCGGGCACTTTTCTTTCAATATCCCCGGAGGACGCTGCGAAACCTGCCAGGGCGACGGCACGGTCACCGTGGAAATGCAATTTCTCGCCGACGTCGAGCTGATCTGCGAGGAGTGCAAAGGCGCGCGTTACAAGCCGCAGGTCCTGGAGGTCCGTTATCGCGGCAAGAACATTCACGACGTGCTGGACCTTACGGTGAGAGAGGCCCTGCATTTCTTTTCCGGCGTGCCCAGAGTTGTGGAGAAGCTGCGCGTGCTGGAGGAAGTCGGCCTGGGATATTTGCGTCTGGGACAATCGGCCACTACGCTCTCGGGCGGCGAGGCGCAGCGCATGAAGCTGGCGGCCCACCTGCAGCCAGGGTCGCGCGACATTGGACGTCCATCAAGCTCCGCCGAGCGCAACCGCCGCCGCAACCGCATGCTTTATATCTTCGACGAGCCCACCACCGGGCTGCATTTCGACGATGTCAGCAAACTGCTCTCGGCCTTCCGGCGTCTAATCGAAGCAGGGGGCTCGATTCTGGTCATCGAGCACAATCTGGAAGTAATCAAGACAGCAGACTGGGTTATTGACCTTGGCCCCGAAGGCGGCGAACGGGGCGGATACGTGGTTGGCGCCGGCCCGCCGGAGGCCATCGCCAAGCTGCCCAATTCGTACACAGGAAAGTTTCTGGCGCGAGTCCTGAATGGAAACGGTGTGCCGACAAACGGCCGAAAGTAGCGCCGCTTACGTAGGGGCGGGCGCTCTCGCCCGCCCAGCCGAGCGCAGCTCGGCAAGGGGGGCGAGGTTTGCGCATGTGACTAAGAACTCGGCGAGCTGCGCTCGCCCGCCCGGACGAGGGCGTCCGGGCCTACGTGTGATCGTATTGCTGATGTTCTTTGCCGTCGCCGCCACTGCCCAGAGCGGCAAGACCGTCCGTCACCACAAAGTCGCGGTTGAGGATCCCTCTTCTCCGCCCGAACTTATCCAGGCCGAGAGCGCCATCGAGAAGCAGGACTACGTAACCGCGGAGCCTTTGCTCAAAAAGGTAGTGGCTCAGGATCCCGACAACTTCGCCGCCTGGTTTGATCTGGGATTTCTCTGCAACGCGCTGGGCAAGACCGACGACTCGATTGCCGCCTATCGCAAATCCGTGGCGGCCAAGCCCGGAGTTTTTGAATCCAACCTCAATCTTGGCCTGATGCTGGTGAAAGCCCAGCAGCCCGGCGCGGAACAATTTCTCCGCGCAGCCACGAAGCTGAAGCCCACTGCGCACGTTGCCGAAGGCCAGGCCCGCGCCTGGTTGTCACTGGGGCATGTGCTCGAAGCCAGCAATCCTGACGGGGCGATCGAAGCCTACAGGCAAGCTGCCCAGCTCGATCCCAAAGATCCTGAACCGCATCTGTCCGCAGGCCCGCTTCTGGAGAATCAGAGTCGCTTCGCTGACGCCGAGCAGGAGTACAAACAGGCGTTCGCTCTTGATCCCTCTTCTACCGATGCTCTCACTGGGATGGCCAATATCTACATGCGCGGCCATCGTTATACCGAGGCCGAGGAAATTCTGCGCAAACTGGTCGCGCTCCATCCCGCTGATGCGGGCGCCCACATGCAGCTGGGCCGGATGTTGGCCGCCGACGGCCAGAACAAGCCCGCCATCGCAGAACTGCAAGCAGCCCTCAAGTTGGCCCCCGGCGATGCCTCGGCGCAGCTCGATCTGGCGGATCTATATGTCAATGCGAAGAAATACGATTTGGCCGAGCCTCTGTATCGTTCCCTGCTGGCGGCCAGGCCCAACGATCCTGAGTTGCGCTACGGCCTCGGCAGACTGCTGCTGCAGCAGCGCAAGTTTCCCGAGGCCCAGCAGGAGTTGCTGGCCGCGCTCCAGCTCAAGCCCAGCATGGGGACCGCATACGGCGACCTGGCGGCAGCCGCCAATGAAAACAAGAATTACGAACTGGTAATCAAGGCGCTGGACGCCCGCGCCAAGCTTTTGCCCGAGCTCCCCATCGGCTATTTTCTGCGCGCCACGGCCTACGACCACTTGCGCCAATACAAGCCCGCAGCGGAGAATTATCATCGCTTCCTCGAAACAGCGACGGGGAACTTTCCCGATCAGGAATGGCAGGCCCGCCATCGCCTGATCACGATCGAGCCCCGAAAATGACACGCATGCGGATCCGGATATTCATCCTCACGTTCCTGTCGCTGGCTTCCCTGGCCGCCTTCGCTCGAGATGAAGAGAGCGTCGATCAGCTCATCGCCCGGGCCGAATCCGCTCAACCGAACGATCGTCCCGCGCTCTACCTTAAAATCACCCGCCTGAAGGAGGAGCAAGCGGACAAGGCTTACGATAACGGCAACGCGGAGGCAGGCAAGGCCGCTCTGCAGGATGTGGTGATCTACTCGCAAAAGGCAACGGATGCGGCCATTGCAACCGGAAAGAAGTTGAAGAACGTGGAAATCACACTGCGCAAGATGGCGGAAAAGTTTCGCGATATCAAGCGCACCGTCGCCTTCGACGATCAGGCCCCCCTTCAACAGACGGCGGACCAACTGGAGAAGATGCGCACCGACTTGCTCTCTGCCATGTTTGGGAAAAAGAAGGGCAAATGACCTGGCTTCGCGTTAGCCTCGCCGCATTGGCCTTCTTTCTCTTGCTGACCCCTGCTTTCGCCCAGCGCCAGCGTGATCCGCTCACTGCTCCGGAGATCGACCAGCTGCGGGACACTGCACTCGAGCCCAACCTCCGGCTCAAACTCTATGTCACCTTTGCCCGGGCCCGGCTGGTTGCGCTCGAGCAGGCGCGCTCCGATCCCAAAGCCACGGACCGCGGCCAGGTCACCCACGATCGCTTGCAGGATTTCCTCGATGTCTATGACGAGTTGAACGACAACATCGATACCTACGTGGAACGCAAATCCGACTTGCGCAAGGTGCTGAAAAGCGTCATCGAGGACGACACCGAATTCCAGGCCAAGCTCCGCGCCCTGCGAGACGATGCCACGGCCAGGAAAGAAGAAACCGGGCAGTACGAATTCCTGCTCTCCAATGCTCTCGATACCTTGGACAGCAGCGTGCAGGACCACCGCCAGCTGTTGACCGAACAGGAAGAGGCTGCCAAACATAAGAAGCCGGCGAAGCATTGAGTATTCGTCCCTGGCGTCCTTTGCGGTGTCAGAAGTTTGTCATGCTAATCTAGCCTGACGTGAAACCCAACCTTATCCAAGTCTTCGAGCAAGCGTTTCGCGAGCTGCGCCCGGACGCTTCGTTGCCCGGCCTGAAAGTGGAATTCTTCGCTTTTACCAGCATCAAGAACACCATCCGTATGCGCGAGGGCCAGCTCCTGGTGCGGCTCTCGGACCTGCTCGAGGGCGCGCCCGTACAAGTCTTGCAAGCCATCGCCCAGATCCTGCTGGCCAAGATGTACCGCCGGCCGGTTGATCGCGCCGCCGCGGAACGCTATCGCCGTTACGTTTCCGGCCATCACATCAGCCGGAAAGCTCACCTGGTGCGCCAAATGCGCGGACGAAAGCATCTCGCCTCCGCCCAGGGCCGCACCTACGACCTGGAAGCGGTGTTTGAAGATCTCAACCGGCGGTTTTTTCACGGCCTGCTGGCTCGTCCGCAAATGACCTGGAGTCGCGACCATGCCCGCAATAGTCTCGGCCACTACGATCCGGCGCACAATGCCATCGTCGTGAGCCGCATCTTCGACCATCCCCGCGTTCCCCGTTCTGCCGTCGAATACATCGTGTATCACGAGATGCTTCATCTCAAGCATCCGGTAAGATTGCGCGGCAGCCGCCGCTGTGTGCACTCGGCCGAGTTTCAAGCCGAGGAGAAACTCTTCCCCCAACTGGATGAAGTAAAACAGTTTCTAAGGCACCTATAACCCAAGAGGGTGCCCCGTCCTCGTCGTTCCACAGTTTGGAACGACAGGGCGGGGGGTTGATCAAGAGTTGACCCTGTCTCTCCGAAAAGACGGAGAGACCAGGGTGCGGCCCCCCCGCAACTCCGTTGACGCCCGCACTAGGGGGAGACTATGCTTGACCAAGCGTGATTCCAGTTACTAGTTGCAACTGACTTGCAACAAGAGGGTTTTCCACAAGATGCTCCAGGCATTCATTGTTACCTTGCGTGAAGGGGTCGAAGCCGCTCTTATCGTCGGCATCACCCTGGCCTACCTGACCAAGATTGGCCGTCCGGAGCTGCGCAAGCCCGTATTCGCCGCCCTGATCTCAGCCTTTGTTGGCAGCATAGGAATTGCCATACTCCTCTCCCGCACCCATTGGAATCAGGATGTTTTCGAAGGCTGGATCATGCTGGTCGCCGCCTTCTTCGTCATCACCATGATCGTTTTCATGATGAAGACAGGGCGAGCCCTCAAGGGACAGATTGAGGGCAAAGTCGGTCTCCTCGCTGGTCGCAATGCGGCCTTCGGCCTCTTTCTTTTCGTCTTTCTGATGGTGCTGCGCGAGGGCGTGGAAACCGTTCTTATCCTGGGCGCGGTGTCGCTGAATTCCACCGAACTGCTCAGCTTCCTGGGGACGCTGTCGGGCGTAATCGTGGCCATCGTATTTGGCGTGATGTTTGTCAAGGGCAGCGTGCGCGTCAACCTGCAGAAATTCTTCCGCGTGACCACCGCCATTCTGTTCTTCGTGGCGGCGCAATTGATCATCGCGGGGCTGCACGAGCTTTCCGAAAACGGCGTCCTTCCCTCTTCGCGCCGGGAGATGGCCCTGATCGGCCCCATCGTGCGCAACGACTTGTTCTTCTTCGTGACTATCGTGGCCCTGGCGGCCCTGATGGTCTTGTTCGAGGTCAAGCGGCGGCAGCCTGCCGCCCTTCCCGATTCTCCGGCGGAGCGCCGCAAGGCGCAGTGGAGCGCCCGCCGCGAGCGCCTCTGGATGATTTCCGTCTACGCCAGTTCGTTCTTGTTCATCCTCATGGTCACCGCCGAATTCATCTATGCCAAGAGCGTGAGCGCGCTCTCGCCCGCGACTGAAGTCAGCTTTCACGGTGGACAGGTGAGCATTCCGCTGGCCCAGTTCGCTGACGGCGATTTACATCGCTTCGCGGCCCGGGAAAACGGGACGGAAGTGCGCTTCTGGCTCTACCGGAAGCCCGACGGCAAGGTTGCCGTGGTATTCGACGCCTGCGAGATTTGCGGTCCGGTTGGCTTCTACAAAGGGCCTAACGGAGTGATTTGCAAGAACTGCGCCGCCCCGATCAATGCCCAATCGATAGGCATGACCGGTGGTTGCAACCCGATTCCTCTGCGCGCCGAACAGACCGCCGACGCGGTGATCATCCGGGAGGCCGACGTCGCGGCGGGCGCCCACATTTTCCAACCCTGACCCCATGTTCCTGCGCCTACTTTATGAATCCTTCCGGCGGCAGAAGCGCCGCAAACTGCTGGCCGGAGTTGCCATTATGCTGGGTGTGGGCGTGGCCACCGCCATGATCTCCGTCGCCACGGACATCGGCGATAAGATCAGCCGCGAGCTACGCACTTACGGCGCCAACCTGGTCGTTACTCCCCAGGAAGACACGCTGGATGTCGAGGTTGGCGGCGTCAATCTGAAGCCTCCCAGCGATGGCGCCTACCTGAACGAAGCCGACCTGCCCAAGATCAAAGGCATGTTCTGGGGTAACAACATCGTGGGCTTCGCTCCCATGCTGCCGGCCAATCTTGCGACCAGCCATGCCGGAAACCTTACGCTGCTGGGAACATACTTCGCCCGGCACGTGCTATTTGGGAAGCAGGACTTCGTCACCGGGGTTCGCACCACGCATCCCTGGTGGAAGGTGCAAGGCGCATGGCCGGACGACGGTTCGGGAGACGTCCTGCTGGGCAATCTGCTGGCGGCGAAGCTGAACCGAACGGCTGGGCAGGAGATCGAAATTGCGGGCCGCCTCCACCGCGTTGCCGGCATTCTCTCCACCGGTGGGCCCGAAGACAATCAGATCGTGGCGCCTCTTCCGCTGGCGCAGGAGATTCTCGGCAAGCCTGGCGTGGTACGCCGGATCTACGTCAGCGCCCTGACCAAGCCCGAAGACGCCTTCGCCCGCCGCGATCCCCGAAGCATGTCTCCCGAAATGTACGACCGCTGGTACTGCTCTCCCTACGCCCAGTCCATTGCATTCCAGTTGCAGGAAGCCATCCCGCACTCCCACGCGGAGCAGATTCGCCAGGTGGCGCAGAATGAAGGCACCGTACTTTCTCGTATCCAAGGCCTGATGCTACTGATTACGCTGGCCGCATTGCTGGCCTCCGCGCTGGCGGTTTCCGCATCCATGGCGACTGCCGTGGTGGAGCGGCGCGGCGAGGTTGGCTTGATGAAGGCGCTGGGCGCGGGCAATCTGGTGGTAGCTGTCCTGTTTTTTGCCGAGGCCACGTTGCTCGCCCTGCTGGCGGGGTCCGCAGGTTTCGCCGGGGGTGCGCTACTGGCCCACCAGATCGGGCGTTCCATTTTCGCCTCGCAGATCACCATCCAGCCGGTGCTTTTGCCGGTCATCCTGGCGATCGCGGTGCTGGTGACTTTTGCCGGCAGCGCGGCTGCCATCCGGCGCGCGGTAAAGTTCGATCCTGTGTACGCCCTGCGAGGTGATGCTTGAGCTCTCCTGACGCCGCCCGCGTCGCCCGCCGCCGTTCGGCCGCACCCCACACTTCAATGTTCCTGCGCATGCTGGTGCGCGCCGCCGTTTTGCGGCGCGGACGGGCTGCCTCGGCCCTGCTGGCCATGGTTGTGGCTGCTGCCGCCGCTACCGCCATGCTCAACCTATATGTGGACGTCCAGGCCAAACTGCGCCGCGAATTTCGGAAATATGGTGCCAACATCGTGGTAGTCGCCAGGGACGGCCGGAGCCTGCCTGAAGATGCTCTGGCCACAGCCCGATCGGCCCTGGGAAGCGGAGACATTGCAGTTCCCTTTGCGTATGCTGTCGCCCGCACTGCCGATGGCCATTCGGTGGTCGTGGCTGGCACGGATCTGGAGCAGGTCGAGAAGTTGAATAGCACCTGGTGGAAGGTGACCGGCTGGCCAAAGGCTTCTCACGATGCCCTGGTGGGCACACGAGCCGCCAGCGTCGTAGGCGCGACGGGAAAATCGTTCGACCTCAGCTTTCAGGGCCGCACCATTCGGCTGAATCCCGCCGGCACATTGCAGACCGGCGCCGCGGAAGACAGCCGCATTTACATGTCTCTTGCCGATTTCGCCCAGTGGATCCAGGTCTCCTATTCGACGGTTGAGATCTCGGCTTCAGGCTCAACCGAGGAGGTAAGTGCCGTCATCCAACGCCTCGAGCAGGTCCTTCCTGTAGCGGACGTCCACCCCGTGCGTCAGGTTACTGAGGGTGAGGCGAATGTATTGGGTAAGATGCGGTCCACGCTTCTTATTGCGTCCATTCTCATCATTCTCACCGCTGCGGTATGCGTGCTTTCCACCTTGACGGGATGGGTTTCGGACCGCCGTCGCGATTTTGCCCTCATGAAGGCTCTTGGCGCTTCTGGAAGGATGCTGCAGGGGTTCTTCGCGGCCGAGGCTGCGGCGGTAGGAGCGATTGGAGGAGCCTTAGGGTTTGCCATTGGGGTCGGAGTGGCGATGTGGATCGGTCACGCCAATTTTCATGCGCCGGTGACGCCCCGTCTGAGCGTTCTGCCGATAGTCCTCGTAGGCGGGATAGCCATCGCGCTGGTCGCCGCGATTCTGCCAATATCGCTGCTGCGGCGGGTCCAACCTGCTACCATCCTGAGGGGAGATTGACATGATCAAGCTCAGCCATGTCAGCCGCCTTTACCCGGCCCGCGCCGAGAGCAATGGCGGTGTCATCCGTGCCCTGGATGACATCTCTCTCGAAGTTGCGCCCGGCGAGTGGCTAGCGGTCATGGGCCCCTCCGGCTCCGGCAAGTCCACCCTGGTCAATCTCGTCGGCTGCCTTGATCGTCCCACGTCGGGCGAAATCTGGCTCGATGGCGAAGACGTGGCCCGTATCTCGACCCAGGATTTGAACCGCGCCCGGGCGGAAAAAGTGGGTTTCATCTTTCAGCAGTTCCACCTGATTCCCTATCTCACCGCGCTCGAGAATGTCATGCTGGCCCAGTACTTTCACAGCATGACCGACGAGCAGGAAGCGCTGGCAGCCCTCGCCCATGTGGGTTTGAAAGACCGCGCCGGGCATCTGCCCGCCCACCTTTCGGGCGGGGAGCAGCAGCGGGTGTGCATCGCGCGCGCCTTGATCAATGATCCCAAAATCGTTCTGGCCGACGAGCCCACCGGCAATCTGGACGCGGTCAACGAAGAGATCGTATTGCGGCTGCTGCGCGAACTGCATCGCCAGGGCCGCACCATCGTGATGGTCACGCACGACCCGGTGGTGGCGCGCCAGGCCGACCGCCGCATCGAGCTGCACCACGGCAAGATTGCCGATCAGGAAGTATTTGCCATGGCCGACGAGGAGCAGTTCGACGAAGTCCTCGAAGAACTATGGGCAGTGGAGGAACACGGAGAAATTGCCGAGATCGAGCGCATGGAAGTTCACGGTGCCCTGCCGGTAAGCATCGCGGTCGAGAAGATGACCGCTCTGGGCCTGCTGACGACCAAGCCGCATCCTCCGGAGGCGCACAACCACAAGCCCTTCGTGAATCCCTGCCACGATGCCCTCAAGCCTGCAGGCGTCTCCACCGGCGACGGAAGCATGATTGTGGAATTCACTCCCCGCGGCCGCCTGCGCGCCGCTGACATCATTCGCCGCCATCGCTTGGCCGAACGCCTCTTCACCGACAGCCTGGCCATGGACAGTGAATCAGAGATCGAACAGCAGGCTTGCAAGTTCGAACACATCCTCTCGCCCGAAGCCACCGACAAGATCTGCAGCTTCCTGGGCCACCCTCGCACCTGCCCGCACGGCGCGCCCATCCCGCTTGGCCCTTGCTGCGAGCGCAATCTGCCTGCCCGAGAGCATGAACAGGTGCAGGCCTCGCCCTTCAAGTAAATAAACCGAGGGTGCCCCATTCATTTCGCATCATTGGCGAAATGAGTGGGGGCCGCCCTACTTAATCTTTTTCCACACCACATCCTCATTATTCCGACGATCAATCATGGCTTCGACCTTCCCGTTATCGGCCCGCCGGAATAGACGCCGGCCTTCTACGCCCTTGCGAAAAAATATGTCGGTTGATTCGGGAACCAGCTCTTCTTCCGCTCTGTCCTTGCGTTGTGCGTACAAGGCGCCGTCGCCGACGGTGACCGTCTGTGTTACTCCGGGCGCCAGTTCGTAAGTTCCCACATACTCACTGTATTTTTTGGGGTCCGGCTTCGCCGCCGCCGGGTCCTCGTAGTAGCGAAACATTTGGCCGGCCACGATCTGCCCTCTCCCGTTGCGATACATCCAGGTGTCGGTGCCGTGATAGCGGGCGGTCGGGTCCTGACCGAAAATCGTCTCGCTTTCGTTCAGGTCGTAGGAGAGGATCGCCGTGTCGCCCTGGATGTTGCTTTTAGGATTCACCAGTCTGATGCTGCCTGAATAGCCCGTTGGAAGCGGAGTCACGTCTTTGACTAGGGCGGCCTTGTCCATGGCTCTTCCTTTTTCGTCGAAGTACATGCTGTCGTCGGCGAAGTATTTCTGCCAGGGCGCCTGGTTGCCTGCCGCAACGCCATCGAACATCTCCTGCGTATTACGGACGAGTTCATCCTGCGTGATCGCGGCTTGCTTTCGTGGCATGCAGGACACCGCGAACGCCATCATCAAGGTAACCAGCAGTACCGTCGCAGAACGGGTCATGGAACGGGTCATGAGCTTTTCCTTCGCGTACCTTCGTATCCTTTGTGGTTAACGGTTTCGCAAATGATACGCCGAGATATCCGCCAACCCTAAAGCGGATTGTCGCCAAAAAACTCGCCGCGCCCGTTATGATGTCCTTTCGCATCCATTCATGGCCAGCGCTCGGCGACCCTGCATCGGCGTATTTGATTCCGGTTTTGGCGGACTCACGGTTCTCAAGGAACTGGTAGCCCTCGCGCCCGACGCCGACTACATCTACTTCGGGGACACGGCGCGCCTTCCCTACGGCTCAAAGTCGGCGGAGACCGTCGCCCGTTACGCCATCGGCGCGGCACAATATCTTGAACAACACGGCGCGCAGATGCTGGTGATCGCCTGTAACACAGCCACGGCTTTAGCGCTCGACCAGATCACGCAGGCTTCCAGCGTTTCCGTGGTCGGCGTCATTGAACCTGGCGCGGCGCGTGCCGCTGCCGCTACTCAGACTCGCAGAGTGGTGGTCATCGGAACCGAGGCCACGGTGAGCAGCCACGCCTACGCCAAAGCTCTGCAGGAGCGCGGAATCCAGGCTGCAGAAAAGGCCTGCCCTCTGTTTGTGCCGTTGGTCGAAGAGGGTTGGGCGGATCACGCGGTCGCGGAACAGGTGGCCCGCATCTACCTCGACCAGGCCTTCGCCGGCGATTTTGAGTCCGCCGACGTCCTGGTGCTCGGATGTACCCACTATCCCCTGCTCAAACCACTGCTGCACCGCCTGGCGCCGGGTGGTGTGACTATCGTCGATTCAGCTGACGCCACCGCCCGCGTGGTCAGCCAGTTACTCCGGAAAGGCCTGCCCAAAGGCTCGTCTGAAGCCGAACGCCGTGGAACACCTCGCCTGAAATTCTTCGTTACTGATTCAGTGGATAAATTCCGCCGGATGGGCGCGCACTTCCTGGGCAATCCGGTCAAAGAGGTCCAGCACGTAGAACTAAAAGAGTAAAACTGGAAAAGTAGTGTCACCCCTGAAAAAGTAGTGTCATCCTGAGCGGAGTAGCTGCTTCGCTACGCGAAGCAGCTACGCAGTCGAAGGACCCCTATTGCGGGAATCGGCGTCGTGTGAAGTGACGTTGCTCAGAGAAAAAGCCAGCGAACCTAACCGTCAGAGCGCGTATAGGGCCCTTCGACTCGCCGGGATCGTCCGCCAGCGGACGATCTCAACTCGCTCAGGGTGACATCTATCGTTGTAGCGCAAATAAAAACGGCCGCGAAAAATCGCGGCCGCTCTTCAAACCAAAATTAGGATCAGTACAGGCGGAAGCTGACTTCCACGTTGATCTGCACCGCCACCGGCTTTCCGTCCTTCATCGCCGGTTCGAACTTCCAGGTCTTGACTGCCTCGATGGCCTTCTCGTCCAGTCCCAGACCCAGGCTGCGGGCCACGCGAATATCTCGCGGCCGGCCATCCGGTCCTACCACCAGCCAGAGCACGCAGGTTCCCTGATACTTGGCCTTGCGGGCTTCTTCCGAATACTCCGGATCAGGCTGATAGATTACGCGCGGCGCGCTCACGCCTCCGCCGACACGAAATACTCCACCGCCCACCCCGCCGCCGCGTCCCTCGCCCACGCCGGGCCCAGTGCCGACGCCAACGCCGCCACCCGAGCCTGACCCAATGCCTCCGCCTGAACCGGTTCCATTGGAGGGCGGGCCCGACGGTAAATGCGACATCGGGTCACCCAGGTTCGGCAGATTGTTCATCGCCAGCTTCACCTGCGGTGGAACCACAACCGTGGGCTCAGCAGTCAGCTTGGGATTATCGTTGCGCACCACCATCATCGGGGGCGTGATCTGCTCCATCGACTGCTTGGGCAATTTGCCCTTGGGTGCCTGGAACTTGTCGCGGTCGCCGCCACCACCGCCGCCACCGGAGAGCGTCTTCGAAGGCTGCAGCGGAGGAATATCGTCAGGAGAAACCAGGGCAATCGTCTCATGCGGCTTCACGATCTGCTGTACGACTCTTCGGCCGAGCAGAGTGATGCCGATGATGGCGGCCAGTGCCAGCATGTGCACCACGGTCGAACCCAGTACGCCATTCTTCTTGTAATCGTAGAAGCCCCAAATGTCTTTGACCGGAACGGGCTTCGAAGTCAGTACCAGGGGAGGTAATTTCTTGGGAAAGAAAAACTCGTCAAGGTTCTGAAACAGGGACTTCCACAGCGGCTCTTCGAGTGTGCTCTTCGAGAGCAACAGATTCAGTTCGGGTTCAGCTTCGCTGTGGGGTTTGATCTCGAGTGTTGGCATAGTTGACCCGACTTGGACGCTTTACCCTAGGCCCATCCGTAACCGGTCTTATCGCTATTCCATCCTAATGCTTGATGAGCACATGAGCTGCCAAGTTGCTTTCGAGACGCCGAATACTTTCAGCCCCCGCGCAAACGTAGCTAGCCCTGCTCATGTTGTTTAGATGCCAGATTCAGGCAAACGTTACCCTGCCGAAATTGTACACGCTTTTCTGGCCTTTCTGACAGTGCTTTTGCGGCTGCCGTTACACCTCCTACCCTACTTTGCCGACGCCCGTTCGGGAGCTTCGTCGGCAGGTCAATGGACGTTCGTTCCGCCGCTCCCTATAATGAAAAAAATCAACCATTTGGGAGAAATCAACCGAGTGCCGCTGGAGCTGAAATCCACCATCAATCTGCCTAAGACCGCCTTCCCCATGAAGGCCAACCTGCCCCAGAACGAGCCCAAAGCCCTGGCTCGCTGGCAGGAGATGGGGATCTACCAGCGCATTCGCGAGGCCCGGCGAGGGGCCCCGTCCTACATCCTGCACGACGGGCCGCCCTACGCCAATGGCCCCATTCACCTCGGCCACGCGCTGAACAAGTGCCTGAAAGATTTCATCGTCAAATCCAAAACCATGTCCGGCTTTGACTCGCCCTACGTCCCGGGATGGGATTGTCACGGCCTGCCCATCGAGATCAAAGTCGATCAGCAGTTGGGCGGTAAAAAACTCCAGATGGAAAAACTGGAGGTCCGGGAAGCGTGCAGAAAATACGCGCAAAAATTTCTCGATCTGCAGCGCGAGCAGTTCAAACGCATCGGCGTCTTCGGACGCTGGGATGACCCCTACTCCACCATGACTCCGCAGTACGAGTCGGTAGTGCTGGCGACGTTCTACGACTTCCTGGAGAAAGAGTTTGTCTATAAGGGACTGCGCTCGGTGTACTGGTGCATCTTCGACCGCACTGCGCTGGCCGAAGCCGAGGTCGAATACGAGAACCACACCAGCCCGACGGTCTGGGTAAAGTACGCTTTGGCCGAGGATCCCGCTCGGCTTGATCCGGTGCTTGCCGGGAAAAAAGTTTTCAGCGTGATCTGGACCACCACGCCCTGGACGCTTCCCGCGTCCATGGCCGTGGCCTTTCATCCCGACGCCGAATATGTCGCGCTCGAATCCGGCGGTGAGGTGTATATCGTGGCCCGGCAACTGGCCGCGGAGTTCTCCGGAAAGGTCGGGCTGAAAGAAACCCAGATCGTCGCCCGCTTCCCCGGTAGAAAACTCGAGTTCACGAAGTTCGCGCACCCCTTCCTTGATCGCACAGTATTGGGCGTGCTCGCCGACTACGTGACCATGGATCAGGGCACCGGCGTAGTCCACACCGCGCCGTCGCACGGCGCCGACGACTTCAACACCGGTGTCAAATACAAGCTGGACTTGACCACCAACGTGGACGCCGCCGGCATCATGCACAATGGCCTGCCCGAATATGACGGCAAGAAAGTCTTCGACGCCAACCAACCCATTGTGGAGTTGCTGAAACAGCGCGGCGTGCTGATGCATTCCGAAAAGCTCGAGCACTCCTATCCGCATTGCTGGCGCTGCCACAATCCCATCATCTTTCGCGCCACCGAGCAGTGGTTCATCTCCATGGAAACGCCGATGGCGGGCGGAACCCTGCGCAGTCGCACACTCGACGAGATCAAAAAAGTGAAATGGGACCCGGCCTGGGGCGAAGAACGCATCTCGAACATGATCGCCACCCGCCCCGACTGGTGTGTCTCCCGCCAGCGCATCTGGGGTGTGCCCATCGCGGTGTTCCTGTGCGAGGGCTGTGGCAGGCCCGTGAACGACCCCGCCCTGAACCGCAAAGTGATCGAACTGTTCGCTTGCGGAGGGGCCGACGCCTGGTACACGCCGCAGGCTGACGCTCTGGTTTCCGCCGGAACCAAGTGCACGAAGTGCGGCCATACCCGGTTCACAAAAGAGACTGACATTCTAGACGTGTGGTTCGAGTCAGGCTGCAGCCACGCCGCCGTGCTCGGCCGCGAACCCGGCCTGCCCTGGCCCGCCGATCTCTATCTCGAGGGTGGAGACCAGCACCGCGGATGGTTTCATTCTTCCCTGCTCTGTGCCGTCGGCACGCGCAACCAGGCGCCCTATCGTGCGGTGGCTACCAATGGCTGGACGCTCGACGAACAGGGCCGCGCCTTGTCGAAATCGCGCGGCAACGATGTCGATCCTGTGGACATTGCCAACCGCATGGGAGGCGAGATCGTGCGTTTCTGGGTGGCGTCAGTCGATTTTCGCGAAGACGTTGTGGGCTCCGAGCAGCTGATGCAGCGCGTCGCCGAAAGCTATCGCAAGATTCGCAATAGCCTCTTCCGCTACGTCCTGAGCAATCTTTACGATTTTGATCCGCAGACAAACGCGGTCTCGTTCGATGAGATGGACATTCTCGATCAGTACATGCTGCGCCAGACAGTGGGCATGGCGGCGGACGTGACCCGCTGGTACGACGAATTCGCTTTTCACAAGATCTATCACCGTATAAACGACTTCTGCGTGGTGGAGTTGAGTGCCTTTTACTTCGATGTACTGAAGGATCGCCTCTACACCTCCGCCCCGAACTCACGCGGCCGGCGGGCGGCGCAGACTGCCATCTGGCGCATCGGCGAGGCCCTGGTGCGTCTGCTTGCGCCCATCACCAGCTTCACCTGCGAGGAAGTGTGGCCGTATCTGCCCGCCCTGCCCGATCGTCCAGCCAGCGTGCATCTGGCAACCTTCCCCGCAGCATCTGACATTCTGGGCGGTTCGGTTTCCGGAGATGACCCTAAACAGCGCGATGACTGGAGCACTCTGCTGGCGGTCCGCACCGAGGTGTTGAAGGCGCTCGAAGAAGCCCGGCAAAGCAAGCTGATCGGCGGCGCCAACCTGGAGGCACAAGTCACGGTGACAGCGGCCGAGCCGGTGTTCTCCGTCCTGAAGCGCTACCAGGATCGGCTGCGCTACCTGTTCATTGTTTCGGCGGTCACGCTGGTCCAGGGCTCGTCAGGAAACGGCACGGGCGGGGTGAGCGTCCACGTGAGCAAGGCCGACGGCACGAAATGCGAGCGCTGCTGGAATTACTCCATCCATGTGGGTGAGGACAGCGTCTATCCTACAGTGTGTGAGCGCTGCAGCGCAGTGCTGAAAGAGATCGGCGGGTGAGCCAGCTCCAGCCAAACCCTGTGATGGCTGTGGCTGGAGACTTTTGACAAGATCCGAATGACCACTCATACCACGCGTGGATTCCACTTCCTGATTGCCGTCCTGGTAATCGTTCTTGACCGGGCGGCGAAGTGGGCGGTAACCAAAAACATTTCCCTGCATGACAACATTCAGGTGATCCCGGGATTCTTCCGCCTCACCCACGTGGAGAATCGCGGCGCCGCTTTCGGCATCTTCGCCGACTCGCCTTCGGAATGGAAAATTGCGGCCCTGGTCACGTTCTCGATCGTGGCCCTCGCCATCGTCTCCGTCCTGCTCTGGCGTAACAGCCACGCCATGCACACCACGGGAATTGGGTTAGCGTTGATACTGGGAGGCGCGGTGGGCAATCTCTGGGACCGTCTGCTGAGCGGCCGGGTGGTTGATTTTCTGCTGTTCTATGTTGGCCAATACCAGTGGCCGGCGTTCAACGTGGCCGATAGCGCGATTGTGATTGGCGCCGGCCTGCTGGTGATCGAGATCCTCTTCGGAAAACCCTCCGCGCCGCCGAAGCCGGCCTGAAAAGAGCTTAACTGCAAAGGGCGCAAAGAAATGCCGCGAAGGTCGCCAGGAAATTCTTAGCGTCCTTCGCGGCAGTTCCTTTGCGCTCTTTGCGGTCTAAGTGTTCCTGTAAGCTACGCCGATTTCCTCTCCGCCATCTGCGCGTAAAACTCCTGGGCGCCCTTCTCCATTTCCTGCTCGGTCAGGTCGGCTACATGCGTGGCCACGGTCCAGGCGTGGCCGAAGGGATCCACGAAGTGGCCCATGCGGTCACCCCAGAACATATCATTCACGCCGCCCACGGCTTTACCGCCGGCGTCCACTGCCCGCTTGAAGACTTCGTCCACGTTCGGCACGTAAAGATAAAGTCCCCCGGTGTACGCACCCGCGGATTGCGGCGACTTGCCCCCCATGCCGGGGATCTCATCCGACAGGAAGATGATCGAATCGCCGATTTTTATCTCAGCATGCATGATTCTTCCGTCTGGACCCGGCATCTGCATGCGCTCCTCGGCGCCGAATGCTTTCTTGTAGTATTCGATGGCCTTGGCGGCGTCGTTAACAACCAGGGACGGGGTTGCGGTGTGGAATTCATCAGGAACTGGTTTAACATTAGCTGGCATTAGATTGTCTCCTTTGCATTTGTTACATCAGCTGGAATAAAGAGCCAGTCTGTAGTATCCGAACTCTCGACATCTTAGTCCTCGCGTGCCTGTGGGGAATAACAAAAGATTGTAAAAAGTCGTAACCGGCAGGCCTGGGGCCGATTAGAGCAGCGAGCGGCCATTTCACCTTCTCGCCGCCCGGCAGACCGGCGAAGGAATGATCTGCCGGGCGCGAGAAATTCAGGCTGCCTGGCGAGCTTGTTGCACGGACGTCACAAATTTCAGCAGGTCGGTGTTGACTTCATCCTGGTGTGTAGCCGTGAGGCCGTGCGGCCTCCCCGGATAGTAAATTTCCTTCGCTCCCTTGATCAGCCTGGCCGATTTCTTCGCTGAATCCTTGATCGGCACAACCTGGTCGTCCTCACCGTGCATGACCAGTGTAGGCACATCGAACTTCCTGAGGTCCTCGGTGAAGTCGGTCTCGGAAAATGCCTTGATACTGTCGTAGCTGTTCTTGAGACCGGCCTGCATGCTCCATAGCCAGAACTGGTCGAGCATTCCCTGCGAGACCTTCGCACCCGCACGATTGGCGCCATAGAACATTACGGCAAAGTCCTTGTAGAACTGTGAACGATCTTTGGCAAGACCGCTCCGCAATCCATCGAACACTTCGATCGGGATCCCCTCGGGATTGGTAGGGGACTTCAGCAGGATCGGCGGCACAGCGGCAATCAGGATTGCCGCGGCAACTCGCTTCGTGCCGTGTCGTCCGATGTAGCGCGCCACTTCACCTCCGCCGGTGGAGTGACCCACAAGAGTTGCATCCTTGAGATCCAGCGTCTCAATGACCGCTGCCAGATCGTCGGCGTATCCATTCATGTCGTTCCCGGACGAGGCTTGGCTGGACCGGCCGTGGCCGCGCCGGTCGTGGGCAACCACACGAAAGCCATTTTGGGCGAGGAAAAGCATTTGGCCGTCCCATGCATCCGAATTCAGCGGCCATCCGTGCGAAAACGTGATGGCTGGGCCTTGGCCCCAGTCTTTGTAATAGATTGTCGTGCCATCTTTTACCGTAATTGTGCTCATATAAATTTTCTCCTTAAGTTTGCGCGAGCAGAAGTACTCGCAGTTGGTGTTTTACTTGGCGGGCACCAGTATCGGAGCGCCCTTGTCCTTCACGAAGAACACGACGAATTTCGCCGGTTTGGTTTGGCTTGCGTTTCGTCCAACGACGTGGACATCCTCCGGGCCTTCATAGAAGGTCTGACCCGGTGTCAAAGTCACTTCTTTTCCGCCTCTCACCTGCATCACGATCGAGCCTTCCAGCACATAAATAAACCCATATGCATTGTGGCGATGGATTGGGTCCGAACTGCCTGGCGGATATTCCACCGTGATCATCAAGCCTTCTTTGCCAGGAAACTTTGTCAGGTCTTTCGACATGAGCTGCGTTACCTTCGCCTCCTGTGCTATCAGCGTACCGGAGACGAGACACGCCAGCGCCAGGATCACTCTTGTGAACGTCATAACTCGACCTTTCGTTTGACCGGTGCCGTTTCAATGCGACATGTGTATTGGTCGTCTTCGCTTTTATGCCGCCGTACTTATTTCACTCCTGCCAATCGGCATAGACTTCCAGATTCCTCTTTGCGTTGTAGAGGATGAACGCGGATGATCGTCTTTCCCTTGACCCGCTCGGTCCGGTTGAAAGCCGCAACCGCATCGTCGAGGGCAGCCACGTTGCCGATGTTTGTCCGCAGCCGACCAACCCGGACCCGCTGGACGAGCTCACTCAATTGGAGGCGATCGGGTACGACGACGAAGTCGACAGTGAGGCCGCCAGAAGGCCGCGCCTCGGTCGGGCCGGTGACGGTCACCAGCGTTCCTCCGGCGCGAATCACGCCCGCAGACCGCTTCGCGATGCCGCCGCCGAGGACATCGAAAACCAGATCGACCTCGCCGACGTCTTCCAGGGCGTCGTTATCGAGGTCGACGAACTCCTGTGCGCCGAAGTCGAGAGCCGTCTGACGGGCGGCAGCGCGCCCGGTGCCGATGACGTACGCGCCGGCCTCACGTGCGAGCTGGCTCGCCATCGAACCGACTACGCCGGCCGCACCGTGCACGAGGACTCTCTCCCCCGCGTGAAGGCGGCCGTGCTCGAACAGTCCCTGCCACGCGGTCAGGCCCGGCATCACGAGGGCCGCGCCCACGGTAAAGTCGACGTCGCCCGGCAGTGGTGTGAGGTTGCGTGCCTCGACGGCCACATACTCCGCCAGCGTGCCGTCGCGATACCAGTCCGTGAGGCCGAACACCCGCTGTCCAATCGACAGTCCCGTCGTGCCATAGCCGAGAGCGGTGACCACTCCGGCCAGTTCGTGTCCGGGGATTGAAGGCGTCCGGTCACGGCCGACGCGATCGGTCCAGGTCGAGGGCCACGTCAGCTCATCGCCGGTGAATCCCGACGCATGAATCTGAACAACTACGTCGTTTATCGCCGCCTGCGGCTCGGGCCGCTCCACCAGTTTCACCCCGGCCGTTCCCGCCGCCTGATCCGTCACCACAATCGCCTTCATCAGTCACCTCCCAGCACATAAACAAACGCATTTGCATTGTGGCGATGTATTGGGTCCGCACTGCCGGGCGGATATTCCACCGTGATCATCAAACCTTCTTTGCCAGGAAACTTTGTCAGGTCTCTCGACAGCAGTTCCGTTACCTTAGCCTCCTGTGCGACCAGCGTGCCGGAGACGAGACACGCCAGCGCCAGGATCACTTTTGTGAACGTCATAACTCGACCTTTCGTCTGACCGGTGGTGCACGCTGGTGATATCAGCTCGCTTTTTTCTGACTCTCTTTCTCTTTAGTCACCACTGCAACGCCTGCGGGCTGAGCATGCGTGCTCGGAATTTGTGCCGCGGGCTGAGTTAGCCAGGTTTCGAAACGAGTCTCGCCGAGTCGTGCGTTATTGCCCGGAAGCAGTGTTCTCTCGCTGAGTTTCGCCCCGGCGTAAAGCGCATTTGGGTCGGCGATAACTTCGCGGGAGTCTTTTAGCGAAGCCAGGCGCCGCCGAACCAGTTCATCGACCCGAAACTGTTCCGGGCCTGCAATTTCGACGATGCCGTTTACCGGCGGACCGACTGCGACCCTGCCGACGCCACTCGCGACATCATCGGCAGCCATCGGTTGGAAAAGCACAGGCGGCAAATGCACCTTGCCCCCGACCATGGAAATATCCGCCAGGCCCTTAAGGAACTCGAAAAACTGCGTCGCATGCACGATCGTGTAAGGAATCGCTGAGCCTTCGATCAATTTCTCCTGAGCGATCTTGGCGCGGAAGTAACCGCTTTCGGACAGTTGCTCGGTTCCCACAACGGATAACGCAACGTGATGTCTTACCCCGGCAGCCGCTTCGTAGGTAAGGAGGTTACGTGTCGATGTCTCGAAGAACCTCAGCACTGCTGCGTCTTCCCAGTCGGGAGAGTTTGATACGTCAACCACTACCGAGGCGCCTTTCAGCACTTCGGCCAGTCCCTCGCCCGTCAGAGTGTTGACACCGGTGTTGGGTGCTGCCGCTACAGCTTCATGCCCGTGCTCACGAAGCTTGTTGACAAGTTTTGATCCGATGAGTCCAGTGCCGCCGATCACTACGATCTTCATTTTCTCCCTCATTTTTTTGAGATATTTTGCCGGCCTGATTCAAGGCGTGGCTGGCATGTATCTGACTGTCATGGTTCAGAACTGCAACAAATCAAATGGGTTTAATGGCTTTGGTTGGAGTGCGATCATGCCTGCCGAGGCCATGACGTACTCTGCATACGCGCCAAAAAATTGCAGGGTTGGTACACCGTAGACCTCAACCCCTCGGTTGAAGCCCAATAAACATGCGATACGCCTATTTGCCTTCCCGGTGCAATACAGTTGTTACGGTATTGAGAGGCGGACTTTTGAGGATAACCGGGCTTAAATTAGCACTTCGGGGCAGTGCCCTGGGTAGACATAGGAAAATGCTTACTCTGGCCGGGACGGAATGCTCAAAGGCGCCCGGTGTACTCGCCGTCACCTTGCGCAACAAGCCGTCAGGCCATGATCTTGCATAAAGACGAAACGATGGTCATCATGCGGGCATGGAAACTGTCTTCGGAGCGGCGGGCGGAAGCGACGGACTGCTCCGCCTGGCCGAAGCCTGGCATCGTCGGGTGATGGCCGACGACATGGTCGGCCATGCCTTCAGCCACGGCTTCCACCCCCAGCATGTCGAGCGACTCGCCGCGTACTGGGCTGAGGCACTCGGTGGCCCCAGCACCTATTCCGACTCCTATGGTGACGAGCCTACCGTGGTCAAAATGCACAGCGGCAACGGAGAGCATGACGAAATGGATCGGCGCGCGATTGCCTACTTCGACCAGGCTCTGGCCGATGTCGGACTAGCTGGCGACGATGCGCTGCGGAAAGTGCTGCACGACTACTTCGCTTGGGCGACGACTACAACGATGTCCCGCTATCACCATTCCGCCGACGATGTGCCGACCGGCCTCAGCATCCCACATTGGTCATGGGACGGACTCCAGGGGTAAGACTGCGCCTGCCCTACGGCGCTCCGTACAGCTGCCGGTACACATTGGCGTTGCGCAGAATGGCCTGCACGTATTCCCGGGTCTCGGTGAACGGGATGGACTCGACAAACTCCTGCGGGTCGCGATACTTCCCCTGTCCCAGCCAGTCATCCACGATCTAAGATTGTAAGTTCTCGTGTGCTTTCCGACTACTCATGATTCTGGACGGCGGTAAGGTTCGGCAGACAGTCCGGCGGCTGTGGAAGAATCGAGCATTTTCCTCGTCCATTATCTTGACGCTCGGGCTGGGAATTGGGGCGACTGTCTCTGTCTTCAGCATCATATATTTGGTGATGATTCAGCCGCTGCCATACCCGGATTCGGCGCATCTTGTCAGCGTCTTTCAGAGCAAAACAGCGAACGACGAAGCCGCTGTTGAGGGTTTTTCTCCGGCGAACTTTCTAGATTTTCGCGAGCGCAACCATGCTTTCACCGACCTCGCGCCTATTGCGGCTTCAACTACAACTTGACCGGAAGCGGCGAACCCAGACATCTGGAGGGGGTCGCAGTCTCGTCTGCATTCTTCTCGATTCTGGGCATCCAGCCTATGCTTGGGCGTACTTTTCTGCCGGGCGAAGATAGCTTCTCATCGCCTCACGTAGTACTTCTAAGCCACCATCTTTGGTCGGGTGAGTTCCACGGCGATCCGCAGATTGTTGGCAGAACGATCTCTTTGAATGGTGAACCATTTAATGTGGTCGGCGTCATGCCTCGCGGTTTTCGCTCTCTCGGCGATGATGAAACCGAACTGTGGATTCCCTCGCAGCAGCAGATTCGCCCCGATCGCATGCTATGGCGCGATCAGTACTTTCTGGGGGTCGTGGGCCGGCTGCGAACTGGTATGACGCTCGATCAAGCTCGCGGCGAAATGAATCGCATTGCCGCTCAGGTACGAGCCCAATACCCAACTTTAGACAGCCTTTCCGGCGCAGTGGTCATGCCTTTGCAACAGGCTCTGGTGGGCGATACGAGACAATCTCTACTACTCGCGCTCGGCGTTGTCATTCTGGTGCTGCTGATTGCCAGTTCCAACGTAGCCATTCTGATGCTGGCCCGAGTCAGCGGACGCACGCGCGAATTGGCGGTGCGGATGGCCTTGGGTGCAAGTGCACCGCAAACCCTCAGCGACGTGCTGGCCGAGAGTGCAGTTCTCGGCTTGCTCTCCGGGTTTCTGGGCCTTTTCCTGGCGTTGCTCGGCCGCAAAATATTCCTCTATTCTTCCCCGGACAACGATGTCTTCACCTTGATTCAGATCAATCCCGCAGTTTTGCTCTTTGCTGTGTCCGTATCGCTGATCGTCGGACTTGGTTTTGGGCTGCTGCCCGCATTAAAGGTGCTGAAAACCGACGTTCAACACATACTTCGGAATGCCGGGAATGCAACCACCATGGACCGAGGCGGGCGTTTTCTACGCCACGCGCTGGTCACCGGCGAACTCTCTCTTTCCATCGTGTTGCTGATTGCCACTGGGTTGTTGCTGCGCAGCATGCTGAATTTGCAGCATCAACCACTTGGCTTTCGCACGGAGAGTGTGCTCACAAATCGGATTGCGCTGCCGCGAATCCGCTATCAGAACAACAACGATGAGGCTAGTTTCTATACTCGAGTGGCCCAGACCTTGCGCGATTCGCCTGGAGTGGAAGCCGTTGGAATGGGCTACCCTCTGCCCCTGCAGCGAGATCCCTTCTGGGCGAGCTTCACCATTGCAGGAAGAAGTGCGAGTCCAGGGGAGTCTGAAGAAGCATCTCTGCGTTTTATGGATTCGGGATTCCTGCAGGCAATGAATATCCCCATACTAAGCGGGCGTAATTTCACTGACGCGGACGATGCCAACGCTCAACCAGTGGCTATTGTCAGCGCGTCCTTTGCGAGAAAGTATTGGCCGAGGGAGGATGCGATTGGGAAATACATTTCGATCCTCCGCGACCCCGCAGTTCCGCGCCGCGTGGTGGGTATTGTTGGGGACGTGAAGAGTTCCGTTGAGGAAGATCTACAGCCAACGATGTATGTAGCCTGCAGACAAATGCCGTTTCATTCGATGCAGATCGTTCTGCTCAGTCGCGAAGCGCCAGGTCTTGCTGTGGCCAACATTCGCCGGGCGATTCAAAGCGTCGATCCGGAACAACCCGTCGACGATGTCACCTCGATGGAGGCAATCGTTCATGACGCGCTGCTTCCCTGGCGGTTCGCACTTTCGCTTCTTGGCGGCCTGGCCGGGTTGGCGATCGTCCTGACCGGTATTGGCTTGTTCGCGGTCGTTTCCTACCTGGTTCGGGAAAGGACAAGGGAATTAGGTCTCAGAATGGCGATCGGCGCATCGTCTGGCAGCGTAATGAAGCTCGTTGTGAGCCAGAGTCTGAAGTTGGCTCTGTTCGGGACAGGTATCGGTTGGCGCTTGCGTTCATAATCGTGCACTTCATGACCAGCATGGTGTACGGAATTCATCCGAACGACCCTGCCGTTTTCCTCGTTGTGGCCCTCTCGGTTGCTGCGGTTTCAATCTTGGCAGCCTACATTCCGGCACGCAGGGCATCACGGATCGAGCCTTTGGCAGCCCTGCGAGAAGAATAGCGCCCGGAGATGCCTCGGCGTATCGATCGCTGCTGGATCGTCAATTACAGAAACTATCCACAAACCGCCTTCTCGGCAGTTGGCACGGGACTTCAGGCCCAAACCGGCTTAAGTGAGCGCTTGTTGTGCAGAATCCCTGGTTAGCCATAGGAATGCTTCCTCTTGCCGGGGCGAAAGCGGGGTGGCTCAAAAACTCATTCGGTCTGAACCCGCCGCGATCCATTTCTCGGAGCGCACGGGGCTACGGCGCCCCATACAGCTGCCGGTACACATTGGCGTTGCGCAGAATGGCCTGCACGTACTCCCGGGTCTCGGTAAACGGGATGGACTCGACAAACTCCTGCGGGTCGCGATATTTCCCCTGGCCCAGCCAGTCATCCACGCGGTTCGACCCGGCGTTGTAGGCGGCCAGAGCGTATTCGAAGGTGCCGAACTTGTCCACCATCTCGCGGAAGTATCGCGTGCCCAGTTGCAGATTGATCTCGGGCGTAAATAGTTGCGAAGAGGAAAAATGGCGCAGCTTTTCCTGCCGGGCGACCGAGCTGCCTACCTTGGGCAGCAGCTGCATCAGCCCCAGCGCATTCGCACGAGACACGGCGCCAGGATTGAACTCCGACTCCTGGCGGATCAAGGACGCCACCAGATAGGGATCAAGCGCGTTCTGCGAGGAGAACTTCTTCAGGTCAGGCCAGTACGGTTTGGGAAAAAGGGCTTCCCAGTAGGGACGCGGCAGAGTGGGCAAGTCCACCGCGAAATAATTGGGTACGGCGCGCTTGAATACCTGGATGGCCCCGTCATAGCGGCCCGCATCTTCGTAGAGCTTTGCGGTCGCGGCCGCCACCCAGTTCCCTTTGTCTTCCTCTCCGGCAGCTTGCAGTTCGCGTACCGCCAGGTCCACCAGCGCGCCGTTCTCCAGCACTTGCGCCTTCTGATAACGCAAGTTGTCGGTTGGCGGATCGCTGGCGG
Source organism: Terriglobia bacterium (assembly GCA_963803605.1). Classification (GTDB taxonomy): domain Bacteria; phylum Acidobacteriota; class Terriglobia; order Terriglobales; family Acidobacteriaceae; genus JAIQFF01. Next base: position 226,533 of record CAWDNG010000004.1, on the reverse strand, counting down.
TGATGTTCGTTCCTGTGTTGATGGCAGGGACCCGGTGGAGCAAGGCGTATTGCTGGGGACTCTCATCCGGCTTAATCTCCCGCAGGCGGCGGCGCGCCAGCTCACCGTAATAGAAATTACGGAAGCGCTCCGAGATCTTCTGGTAGTAAGCGCGCGCCATTGCGGGGTCTTTGTCTTCTTCCGCCAGGCGTCCGCGCCAGTACAGCGCCGCAGGGACCTCCGCCGAGGTAGGGTAGAGCCCGATCTGCTGCTCGAATCCAGTCTTGGCCTCGGCCGTCCGGCCCTGGCGCAGGCTCAGCCAGGCCACTTTCCAGTGCGCATAGGAAGCACGGCCGGCATTGGGAAAGCGCTGCTCCAACTCCCGATAAGCATCAATTGCCTTGTCATAGTCGGGCTTGAGCAGATAGTAATTGCCCAGCGAAAGCAAGGCCTGCTGCAGCCAGAAACTGGTGGGCGCGGCCTGCCGCAGCTGCGCCACGTACTGCAGGAAGCCAGGCTCGTCGTTCTCGGAACGGGCTATCTCCGCCAGGTTGAAGATTCGTTGAATGTTGATTTCAGCTCCGGCCGGGCTCTCCATGGCGTCCAGAACCTTCTTTGCTTCCTTGTCGTCACCAGAGCGCCGCAAAGCCACGGCCAGCGCCATTTGGATCTCGGGACGGTCGGCCGGACTCACCACGCTCAGCAAGTCGCGATATTCGGCGGCCGCGTCGCTGAATCGTCTGCCCCGCACCAGGAGATCGGCGCGGGTTCGGAGTCCGTTCAAGCCCACGGGTGGCAACTTGGTGGTCGAAGCCAACTGTTTCAGTTCGACATCAGCCTGGCCAGCCTCGTCACTCAGCGGCATGGTGACGTACAGGTTGCGTAGAATCTCCGCCGCCTTCGCCGGCTCCCCAGCTGCGGCATAGGCCTTTCCCAGCGCTAACTCCAGATCGGCTCGCGGCGGCTGACGATCTTTCTCGAGGACCACAATCGCATCCTTGGCCCGGTTTTGTGCCACCAGGGCGCTGCCGTACAGCACGGCGGCATCGCGCAGCAGCAACGACTCCGGGTACTCCTTCTCAAAATCAGCCAGCGTGGTGAAGGCCTCCGCCGTCTTGCCGCTCTGAAAGTAGGAAGTACCCAGGTAAAAGTTGACGTAATCTCCCAGGTCGCCCGCGCGAGCCTTGGCCCGGCTGAGGGGATCCACGGCCTTGGCGTAGTCCTTATCGAGGACGTGCGCATATCCCAGCACCAGCCAGGCCAGGGCGCCCGCGTCCTCGTGGTCGTGGCGCCGCGCATAGGCTTCGACGCCCGCGTAGGCGGCGGGGGTCCGGTCCTGCAGGAGTTGGTGCGCCATCGGCTTCAAGCTCGTGGAGGCCACGAAAGCGGCGTGCATCCGCCGCGAGCGGGGCGTGGGATGGCTGCGGCGCCTGGCCACGACTTTGCCGCGTTTCTTTTTGGACGCCTGGCTTTTGGACGGCTGGACCTTTTTGCTGGAAGATTGTGCGGCAGCCGGTACGGCGACGGGAGCTAGATCGAGGCACAACACAGCCAGGATCAAAGAAACTCTAACCAGTATCGACTGCCAAGGGTGAAGGACCACTATGATTAATTTCGCCGAAAATTGGCGCCCATGATGGAAGTGTCATCTTCGGCCAGGCTGCGAACCAGTTCCTGGCTGAAGTAATCGGCTCCGCCGGCTGCCGTGTTGCCATAACGTTTCTGGTAAGTGATCCGGCTCTTCTCGATGTCCTCCTTGAGCCGATCATATAAATCCCGGTTCTTCCGTCCCTCGGAGACTTTCACCTGGTTGTACAGTTTGATCTCATCCACCAGCAGGCGGGCAAAACGATGCGCCTTGCGATGGACGTCAGCGTCCTCGGGCGACAGATTTGCAAAGGCATCGGTCGCAGGCGCGGCTGCAGCGGCTGCCGCCGTGACCACCGGCTCGGCCTGCGCCACCGCGACTGGTTGCTCGACCACTGCGGGCGAAGGCGGGACTGGCTCGGGCTCAGGATCGGGAGCAACGTGTTTTGGGGCGTGCGCCGCGAAGGGATCGGAGTGGGATGGCGCGCTGGGCGGCGGCGCGCTTTCCGCTTTCTCGCCCGCCGCCTCGGCGGATTCTTCCTTCTGCGCCTGCTTACGCAGCGACGCCACTTCCAGCCAGGCACTGGTTGCCAGCACCAGCAATTCGACCGCGGAGGCATCCAGTTTTCCGGCCCCGTCAGCGCCAGCATCGGCATAGACCAGCGCCGCCACCTTTTCCTTTAACAACAACGGCAGCACCAGCACCTGGTCGTCCGCCGGCGCTCCGAACTTCGCTACAAATTCCGGATCGATGTCGCGAGTCGCCCCTCGCAACGGCATGCGTGACCGCAACGCTTGTTCCGGCACTCCCGTGGTCACGTTGAGGGCAAAGTCCTTGATGGCGTCGTCGCCTCCCTTGTCGAAACCGCGTCCCTGCCAACCTGTGGCCGCCCCTGCCTTGACCACGAATAGCGCCCCGCGCCCGCTGTAACGCACGGTATTGTCCAGCAGAGTGCGCAAAATCTCCCGTTGGGTCGTGCCCGACTGGATGGCGGAAATCGCTTTTAGCAGATTGGCCGATCCTCCTTCTCCCCCAACGCCGGCAGTCGCCTCGCCCGGCACCTGCGGCAACTGCTCCATGACGCAGCGCACCAATTCCTCCCGCAACTGTGGGACGTGGCTGTCCAGGACCTGGGACACCACTTTCTCGACGATTTGTTCCACTCCGGTTCTCTCCGCCATGGTCAGGTCAGCCGTTTGGCCGCTGGATCCGGCTTTTTTGCCCTTCATCTCGGTTAAACCTTAGATTATAGGGTCACTTGCCCGGTGTTTTCCGGTCACCTAAGGACGTGTTCTACTGCGGAATGGCCGCTCCTTGGAATTTATCGCAAACCGCACCGCCATAGATACGTCAAAACAAATAGGCCGGAAGCCGGGTTACCAAGTAAAATAACATTTCTGCCGCCGCTCGCACGGCGCGAAAATTGTTGCATCGGAAGGTAGATGACAGCCATCCAACCAAATGTAAGTGAGCCGGTCAGCGACGAGCTGGCGCTGGTTCAGGCCGCCAAGGGCGGAGACGTAAGTTCGTTCGAGGAACTAGTCCGGCGCTACGACCGGAATGTGTTTCGCATTGCGCAGCACATCACGCAAAACCGCGAAGACGCGGAAGATGTGGTGCAGGATGCGTTCCTCAAGGCTTACACCAACCTGAAACAGTTCCAGGGCCAGTCGAAATTCTATACCTGGCTGGTGCGCATCGCGGTCAACGAAGCGCTGATGAAGTTGCGGCGCCGCCGTCCTGAGCGCACGGTTTCGCTCGACGAAGATGTTAAAACCGAAGAGGATTCAGTTCCGCGCGAAGTCGCGGATTGGAGTCCGAACCCGGAACAGCAGTACAACCAGGCCGAGCTCAAGGAAATCCTGAGCAAGACGATTCAGGGTCTCCCCCCCAGCTTCCGAACGGTTTTTGTTCTGCGGGACGTGGAAGGGCTTTCGACCGAAGAAACGGCAGACGCGCTGGAACTAAGCATTCCCGCCGTCAAGTCGCGGTTGCTGCGGGCACGGTTGCAGTTACGGGAACGGCTCAGCCGTTACTTTCAGAAACGTGAGAGCGGAGATGGCAAACAGTGAAGTGCGCTGAATTCCTGCAGGAACTGACCAACTACCTGGACGGCGTCCTTGACGACCGCACCAAGGCTGAACTGGAGGATCATTTGGCCTGGTGCCACAACTGCTACGTAGTGTGCGACACCACCAAGAAGACCATCGAGATTTATCGCGACTCCCAGCTCTACGAATTGCCCGACGATCTGCGCAACCGCCTGCGCTCCGCCATCGTGGCCAAGTGTGAAGCTCACAAGAAAACCGGCCCGCAGGAAGCCTGACCCATTTCCCGAAAGTGACGCCCCGGCTGCGATGACAGGTAACCCCTTCATCTGTCATGCACTTCCGGCTTCCTGGATTGGCCTCGCTGGCCCACACCGCATCCGGCTCGAAACCCTTCCTGATCAGATTGAATCTAAGTAATTGCTAAGGGGTTGTTGGCCTGACAGTTGCAAGGCGGTGCGTTGGGGAGGAAGTATGATCGCGGAATTAATAGATGCTGTCTTCGGCTGCAAACATTCTCATTACAGTTTTCCTATCTCAGTCAGGCCAGTCGCGCGTCGCAATGCGGCAGCCAAGCTGACTGGCACATATGTGGCATGTCTGGATTGCGGCAAGGAATTTCCCTACGACTGGCGGGAGATGAAAGTCATCGATTCACCCGCCGAGCAGCGCGACTACGTGGCCTCAGTGGCCCACAAAGCGGCTGCCTGAACGTCGACATCGACTCTTTTTAGGCCGCGGGTTCCTCGCGGCCTTTTTCTTGTACGAATCCCCACGTAGGCCCGGACGTCCTCGTCCGGGCAGGCGAGCGAGGCTCGCCCCGGATTTTCCTTCCAAGGCCGAACAATCAGGCCGGGCAAATAAAAACCGGCGGCCACAGCCGCCGGTGTGAGCACAATCGAATTGGATCAGTTGCTGCTGCTGTCATCCCGCCGCTTCAGAGTAGGACGGTCATCATCGTTCCCCTTGTCGTCGCTGCCATTCTTGTCGGTCGTCGATGTCCGCCGCAGGCTGGGGCGGTTCCGGTCTTCCTTGTTGTCCAGAATCTTGTGCCGGTTTTCGATCGCCGCCAGCCGTGCCTTCACGTCGTCAAACTCCGACGTCGAAACCACGTACTGGGCTCGCGCCGGCAGGATGGTTGCAATCTCTTCCTGCGACTTCTCAATCCGGTCCGGCGTCTGGGGATGCGTCGAGAATGCCTTGGCCAGGCTTCCCGGCTTCTTCTTTTCCTGTGCCTGCACCTTCTCAAAGAAGCTGATGAAGGCCTGGGGATCGTATCCCGACTTGTACATGTACTGCAGTCCGAGGTAGTCGGCCTCGGCCTCAAAGCCGCGCGAGAAATGCAGGAAGGTAAGGGGCAAGGCCAGGCCGGCGGCCTCGTATCCGGCATAGCCGATCGCTCCGCCCACGAAAATCAGTGGGATCGAAGCCATCTGCATCAGATTGCCACGGGTATTTTCCCGCGCCGCATGGCAGGCCGCCACGTGCGCAATTTCGTGCGCCATCACTCCGGCCAGTTCGGCTTCTTCATCCGCTGCCAGGATCAGTCCGGAATTGACGTAGAAAAATCCGCCGGGCAGAGCGAATGCATTGATCTCGTCGGAGTCAATGACTTTGATCGTAAACGGGACCTGAGAATCGGAGTTGCGCACCAGGTTCTGTCCCACTCGGTTCACGTATTCCGTAACCACAGGGTCCTGGATCAGCTTGACACTCGATTCCACCTGCTGGGCATACTGCTTGCCCATGGCAATCTGCTTCTCCACCCCATACCAGTTGCCCATGCCGGTCTTGCAACCGACATTCCGGTTTCCAATGGCATCGACGTCTTCCTTGCCGCCGTCATGTTTGACCTTCTCCGGGTCGGCAGCCTGTATTGGTGCAGGCTTGGTACTCTTGGCCGTGCTGTCGGGGGTGCTCTGGTCCGCCGTCGCGGCTCCGTCTTTGTCCTGCGCCCAGGTTCGCGGCGCCGCATAACTCAGCGTCAACAACACAACCGACAGTGCTAAGAGCCGTAACTTCATAAATGGACTCCTGTATTCCGTTCCCGCAGCCCGGAACTCTTTTCCGGATTATACGCCCGGACAGAGATACTCCTGAGATTTACCTATCTATTGAGTTGGACGCAGGATTCGGCAGCGGGGTTACCCGTGCCCACGCTATTGCTACGACCGGGTCGTGCTCTGAACCCGACTTCTCCGCTGAGTCGGGCCTTCAGGCGAAGATGCTCAGGGTTTCGCCACGATGTCAAACTCCACTCTCAATTCGTCCTTCACCTTCACTGCCCCGCCTCCAACACTGATGGGTTCTATTCCGAAGTCCCTTTGTTTCAACTGCGCAGCGCCTTGATAGTGGCCGTTTTTAGCCTGGACCTGCAGCTTTACCGGGTTGGTCCTCCCGTGTAGCGTCAGGTCGCCGGCCACCATCCAGCGGCCTTCGCCGGCAGGTTCGACCGCAGACGACCGGAAGCGTATTTCCGGAAACTGGCTGCTGTCCAGTACCTTGGCGCCAAGCATCGTTTCCTGAATCTCAGCCCGATCCTTATCCGAAACGTCTTTGTCCACTACCCGCATCTGGCGTGCATCCACGGTCAGATCGACGGAGCGATCGCTCTCGCTGAACCTTCCCTGTTGAATCGGGGCGCTGATTTCGTGCTCGTGCCCGAAGGCCGAAAACAGTCCCGACTTGAACACTCGCACCGTCATCACCGACTTCTGGATATCGATCTCCCTGGGCCCGCTGGAATTGCCAGCCCAGAGCGCGGCCGGCAAGGCCACCACCGCAACCCATAGCGCAAACCTGGCTTGAGTCGTCATCGTTTCCCCAATGTAGTCCGTGTGGGTCGGACACTCCTGTCCGACGCTTTTGACTTCGGTTTTTTCAGACCGCCGACCTTGTAGTCGCAGAAAAAAACAAGATCAACTTCAACAACGTCGGACAGGAATGTCCTGCCCACACCTCGAGACTTGGTAGAATTCTCTCCACTAGGATCCGGTTGCGAGGACCGCCCAGTGAGTGAAAACGAAGCCGAACGCTATGCGCCTGGTTGGCCAGGCATCCCGCCGCGCTGGACCTCGAGCGCCAAAACCGGTGTGGGCACCGCCCTCAACCTCCACAGCCGGGTGTGGTTCACGCTCAGCCACGGTATCCTCAATGAAGTCTACTACCCGCGAGTCGACCAGGCCTGCACCCGTGACCAGGGGCTCATTATTACCGACGGTTCCAGCTACTTCTCCGAAGAAAAGCGCCACTGCAAATTTGAAAACCACCCCATCGAGCCCGGTATTCCAGTCTACAAATTGACGAATACCGAATTGCAGGGCCGCTACCGGATCGAAAAGGAAGTGTTTTCCGATCCCTACCGCAACGTCGTACTGCAGAGAATCCGCTTCGTTCCTCTCCGGGGCACGCTTACCGACTATCGCCTGTACGCCCTGCTGGCGCCTCATCTGGCGAACTGCGGCCGGGAAAATACGGGCTGGATTGGCGAATACAAGGGAACGCCCACCCTGTTTGCCCATCGCAACGGATTCGCCCTGGCCTTTGCCTGTTCTGCTCCCTGGCGGAAGATGGCGGTGGGCTTCGCTGGAATCTCCGATGGATGGCAGGACCTCGCGCAGCACTACCGACTCACATGGGACTACACACGCGCCGAAAACGGAAACGTAGCTCTCACCGGCGAGATCGACCTGGCCGGATGCAACGGGGAGTTCACGCTGGCGCTGGGTTTCGGCGGCATTTGGTGCGAGGCGGGACAAGAGGCGCGCTCCACTTTGCTCGAGTCCTACGACGAGTTGCGCCAGCACTACGTCTGGCATTGGAAGCACTGGCACGACAACCTCCTCAAACTGGACGACCCCCGCCGTGAAGTTGACCTGTATCGCCCCAGTGTGGCCGTGCTGCGTTCCCACGAATCCAAGGATTTTCTGGGAGGCGTAATCGCCAGCCTGTCCATCCCCTGGGGATTCAACAAAGGCGACGAGGATCTGGGCGGCTACCATCTGGTCTGGCCCCGGGACCTGGTGGAAACTGCGTTCGGTTTCCTGGCTGCGGGCGCCGAACCTGACGCGCTGCGCGTCTTGCGTTATCTGGAAGTCACTCAGGAGGCACAGGGAAACTGGGCCCAGAACATGTGGCTGGATGGCCGTCCGTACTGGAATGGCATGCAGATGGACGAAGCCGCATTTCCCATTCTGCTGGTGGATATGCTGCGCCGGCTCTCCCCATTTGTTCTGGGCGATCTGCAACGCTGGTGGGCGATGGTCAGCCGCGCCGCCGGATACATCATTCGCAACGGTCCCGTGACCCAGCAGGACCGCTGGGAGGAGGACGCGGGTTATTCGCCGTTTACCCTGGCGGTAGAAATATCGGGACTGTTGGCAGCCGCCGATCTGGCCGACGCGGTGGATCAACAGCAGATCGCGAACCATCTGCGCGAAACTGGGGATTACTGGAATGACAACATCGAGCGCTGGACCTACGCCCAGAATAGCGATCTGGCCCGGCAACTCGGCGTTGCAGGCTACTATGTGCGGATCGCGCCGCCGGACGTCGACTGTGCCGCGTCGCCGCTAGAGGGCTACGTCCCCATCAAGAACCGCCCGCCAGGGCAGAGCGAATTGCCTGCTGTACACCTGATCAGCCCCGACTCTCTGGCCCTGGTGCGCTTCGGATTGCGGGCACCCGATGATCCCCGAATCCTGAACACAGTAAAAGTGATTGACGCCGTGCTCCAGTCGAGCCTGCCCCAGGGCCCCTGCTGGTACCGCTACAATGGCGACGGCTACGGCGAGCACGAAGACGGCTCACCCTTCGACGGCACGGGCATCGGACGGCCCTGGCCTTTGCTGGCAGGCGAGCGGGCGCACTATGAACTGGCAGCGGGACGTCCCCAGGTCGCAGAGGACTTGCTCAAAGTGATGGAGCTTTCGACCGAGGGCGGCCGCTTGATCCCCGAGCAGGTCTGGGATACCACGGACATTCCCGCTCTCGAATTGTTTCGCGGAAAACCGTCGGGCTCGGCCTGTCCGCTGGTCTGGGCGCACTCCGAATACATCAAGCTGCGGAGATCGTTGCGTGACGGCAAAATATTTGATCAGCCACCGCAGCCGGTGCAGCGCTATCAGGTGGAAAGCCGGAAATCCTTCTTCCGCGAGTGGCGATTCAACAACAAATGCCGCACCATTCCGAGAGGTAAAAAGCTGCGCCTCCTGTTGCCCTCGCCGGCCATGGTGCACTGGAGCTTCGACGGCTGGCACACCGCGCAGGACACCAACACCCGCGACCCGCTCGGAGTCTTCGTCGCCGACCTGCCCTCTGACTCGCTCGCGGTAGGCCGGGAGATTGTTTTCACCCTTTACTGGCCGCGGGAACAACGCTGGGAAGGCACCAATTACACCATAGTCGTACAGTAATGATCGCGGAGTAGCGGTGACAGTCATTCCTGGTAAACCGCAAAGATCGCAAAGAAATTCCGCAAAGGACGCAAAGAAAACTATTCACTCCAACTGCTACGCAAGATATTGGAATAGAGCGCACCAGCGCAAATCGCGGAAGCCGTCAACAATCCGATGCCCGTCCAGAAGGGCCCCAGCAGCACATGCCCCAGCCCAAACAGCGCCATATAAACCATGAAACAACCCAGGACCCACGAAAGCAGGTTCTGTCCCAGATCCTGACTCTGAGGCACTTCGGAGGCGAGAGCCGCAATCGGCCGCCATCCGGTAATCTGCGGCCGGACACTCCGGTAGAACTTGAGCAGTATCTCCTGCGGCTCGGGCCGGGTGGCGAATGTCACGATCAGCCAGACGATCGTAGTCACGCCGGTGACGAGCAGGGCCCGCATGGCGGTATCGACAGCCGAGCCACTGGGATGAAAAGTGGTAAACCGCAGGCCCACGCTCATGATCAGCGCGGACGTCATCGCCGAGATCTCGCTCCAGGCATTGATCCGCCACCAGTACCAGCGCAGCAGGTAAACCGCTCCCGTCCCCGCGCCGGTCTCGAGCACGATCTTCCAGCCTTCGCCTACCGACTGCAGCAATGCCGCCACCAGGGCCGACGCAACTACCAGCAGCACTGTGACCAGGCGCGAGGCGACAACATAGTGGTGTTCGCTGGCTTCGCGCTTGATGAAACGGCGGTAGAAATCCGACACCAGGTAGGACGCGCCCCAGTTGAGCTGAGTCGCAATAGTGGACATGAATGCCGCCATGAATCCGGCGATCACAATGCCGCGCAGCGCCGGCGGCACATGCTGGCTCACCACAAGCATGTATCCCGTTTCCGGGTGCTCCAGGTGGGGGTATAGAACGATTGCTGCCAGCGCGGTCAGAATCCAGGGCCAGGGGCGCAATGCGTAATGCGCGACGTTGAACCAGAGTACCGAGAGCAATCCGTTGCGCTCATCCTTGGCGCTGAAAATGCGTTGCGCGATGTATCCACCACCGCCCGGCTCCGCGCCCGGATACCAGAAGGCCCACCACTGCACCCCAATGTTCACCAGAAAAGCCAACACCGGAAGCACCCAGATAGCTTCCTGGGTCAGGGGCCGCGACAGGTCAGGAAAGAAAGCGGTGGCGTCTCCCGCGCCCGGGCCTGCAGCCGTCTTCATTTCGGCCAGCCGGGCCAGCAGCGTGCTCATGCCTCCGGCGGCCGCAACCGCGTACCACGCCACTCCGATGACGATCGCCATCTTGAGCGCGAACTGAAACAGGTCGGTCCACAGCACACCCCAAAGCCCGCCCAGCGCGACGTACAGACCGGTGAATGGAATCAGAAACAGGACGCAAATGGCCAGCGCCTTGCCATCGCTCACACCCAGAGTGACCGCCACAATGCTGGTCATGGCCTTGGTTACCCAGCCCAGGATCAGGCAGTTCATCAGCAGCCCGAGGTAAACCGCGCGGAAGCCGCGTAGGAACGCGGCGGGCTTTCCGCTATAGCGCATCTCGGCGAACTGCACGTCAGTCAGAAGCCCCGACCGGCGCCACAGGCGGGCAAACAGGAACACCGTCATCATGCCGGAAGGCAGGAAAGCCCACCACAGCCAGTTCCCTGCTATGCCTTGCGTATAGACCAGGCCGGTCACCACCAGCGGTGTGTCGGCGGCGAACGTGGTCGCCACCATCGACGTACCTGCCAGCCACCAGGAAACGTTGCGTCCGGACACAAAGTAGTCGTCCACGCTCTTGCCCGAACGCGAGCGGAAATAAAGCCCCAGCGCCAGGGTGATTCCGAGGTAGAGGATGATCGCCGACCAGTCCAGCAAGGTGAAGTTCATGGCGGGAAAGAATACATCAGTTTGCCGGGTTGGAACAAAAAAGTGTTATATAGCGGTGGCGCGACGGCCTCCCCAGCCACGGCCCAGGGCATGCGGCCGCGGACAGTGATCGGGAACGTTGAGTGATCAGATGTAGGAAGTGACTCCCTGATTCCATCACGAATGTCCGCGAGGTTGACGTACCATCGCCATTGCACTGGAGCAGCCGACAAGGCTGTGAATCTAGTGGGGTGTAAGTCCCCACACCACCAATTGCCTGGGCAGGTGGTTAGCATATCCGATGCATGCGGAGGCGACGAAGCATGTTCAGCTCGGATGTAAAAGCCTCGGCTGCCCTGCGGCGATAAGTCGCAGCGGTAGGAACGATCGGGGAGGCGAGCAAACCTGAGGGCCTGAACATAACGAAATGGCTGCAGTCTCGAAAAGGCGATCCGTCATGAAATCGTTTGGACGGGGAAACGCGGGAAGCCGACCTCGATAGTGTACGGGGGAAGGCCGATGACGTGGAGGAAGAAACAGGCAGGTGCACTCCACGGGACCGCCGTGACAGGGGCCCAGGCACGCAGGGAAGGATTCACAGAGATAACGTCGGGAAGGTCCCGCCAGCAGCAGGGGCTGGTTGCAACCGGCAGAGACTCCTCGAACGAGGCTTAGGCCGAAGGAGAGGAGAGCGAGCGGGATCGACGAATGAGTCTGTAAGAGCTGGGACCGGGGAGTAATTTCCTCGCAGGAGGCGGTACACGTCTCCCTGATCAAGGTAACGCCAAGATCAGGCAAAGAGACTCTGGGTACTTGGTGGTTCCATTTTCAGCGCGGTGGTCGGACACAGAGCCGACATGAGCCGTACGCATGAGATGGAACTAAGCTGCGAGCAAACCATTCGCAGCCGGGGCGTATGCGAACCAGCGCTTGAACCTCGCGGCGAATGGGAAGGCTCACAGACGAGAGGCCAAGACTTCAAACCGGACCTGGGAAATTCGGCCGTCCGGCATTATAGGGGGGCCTTCGAAAACGTAGCCATGGTGGAAATGAGAACCCAACTCGCAATCGAAAGAGCGGGCTTGGTAACCCTCCACCTACAGCTGGCGCGTCGGAGCTCTATCCCAACCATGACCGGATCGTGAGTCGCCTGTTTCCGCCTGTGAAGTCCCTTTCCTCCAAATCGCATCGACGATTATCGTGCCGGGGTCAGCTTCACTGCTGGCCCGCCTTGGACAAATACATTCCGGCCACGTGTTCCGCAATCTTTCCTGGCTCGGCCTCGGCCAGATTGGCCAGCACCACCACGGTCAGCTTGTCATCCACGTAGCGGGAAATCTGGGTCTTGAAGCCTTGCCACGACCCACTGTGGCCGATGACCCGGTGCCCGTGGACGTTTTCGATCTCCCAGCCGAATCCGTAGTGACCTGAATTCGGTTGGCCGTCGTTGAGCCGTCCGACGGTCCACATCTGCTCCAGGCTGGAGCGTTTCAAAAGCTTTTCCGTGTAGAGTGCCGCGTCCCAGTTCGCCAGATCCAGAATCGAAAAGTAGAGACTGCCATCCGCCGTGGTATTCAACGTGGGCGAAACCCACTCCTGGTTCTTCAACTCGCCCTTGACCAGGCGATATCCCGAGACGCGATTGGGAATGATGTCAGCTTCGCTCATAACGCGCGTCGTCGTCATCCCCAGCGGCCGGAAGATTCGCGCCTGCAGCATGTCGCCATAGAAGTTGCCGGTCACGCGGTGTATGAGCACGCCCAGCGTCAAATATCCAAGATTGCTGTAGCTCCATTTCGTACCCGGCGGGAAAGCGAGCGGAATTCCAGTCACAATTTTAAGAAGTTCTTCCTCGCTGTAGTCCTTGCGGAAATTGAAGTCTTTCGGATAATCCGTGAACCCCGCCGTGTGAGTCAGCAGATGGCGAATCGTGACCGGCTTCCAGCTGGCTGGAGCCTCGGGGAAATATTTCGTAATCGAATCATCCAGCCCGATTTTTCCCTCCTCTACCAGCATCATGATGGCGGTAGCGGTGAACTGCTTGCCCACCGAACCCGACTGGAACAGAGTCTCAGGCTTTACCGGCACCTGAAGCTCGACGTTAGCGAAGCCAAACCCCTGGGCGCGAACAATTTCTCCATTGCGAGCGACCAGCAACGCAACTCCCGGGATGTGCTGGCGAGCCATCTCTTTGTTCACATACTGCGCGACCTGGTCCGACTGTGAGCCGGCATTCTGCCCGAGAGTCCTGCCTACGATCAGCAGACCGTATAGCAGTGACCACAAAATCGGCCTGTTCACGGATTACACCTCCCTCTTTGACCGTCGTGATGTGCGAGTGGCGAAGTTTGTCATACTATTCCATTCTGGAGGCGGGCGTGATCGTCGATGTGACGACCAGGATCGTGATTGATCGGCCGCGAAGCGTAGTGGCGGAGTTTGCCGGCGATCCTTCGAATGCGCGCCGCTGGTACGAGAACATCAAGTCAGTTGAGTGGAAGACTCCACCTCCCCTTGCCGCCGGCTCGCAAATAACATTCGTCGCGCATTTCTTCGGCCGTCGCATGGCCTATACCTACGGGATTATGGAATATGTGCCGCCGGAAAGACTGGTCATGGCGACCTCGGAAGGTCCATTTCCCATGGAAACCACCTATACCTGGCAGTCCGTGGGTCATGACCGTGCTGAAATGACACTCCGCAATCGAGGGATGCCCACCGGCTTTTCCAGGCTTCTGTCGCCGCTCATCGCGTTCGCCATGCGCCGGGCAAATGGAAAGGATCTTGCACGATTGAAGGCCCTGTTGGAGCAAAGTTGACTACCACCAATTGCTATTGACAGTCGTGGAGTTTTCCGGAGATTGCCGGACCTGATTGCACAAAGGATATCGCTGGGTACCGTGCGGCGGGAAAGCGAGGCAGCCTGGAGATACTTTCACCGATGCAACCTGACCGCTCTAACCTGAATACACCAGTTCCACGACGGTGCAATCATCACTGAGCGGCGTGCCGCCGCAGAAATTTGCCACAGCGGCAAAAATATCTTCGAGCGTCGCTGTCTTGGCCGCCACGGCTTCCAGGCGCGAATCCTCAAAGAAGTCGCCGCGCGCGTTCTCCGCCTCGGTGACCCCGTCGGTGACCAGGATCAGCCGGTCTCCGGCATGCAGGCTGACATGGTCGCTCTCATAAGTAGCGTCAGCCAGCAGGCCAACCGGAAGGTTGCCATGGGGCGGGCGAATCACCTCATTGTTGCAAACCAGTAACGGAGGCACGTGGCCACAGTTGACGTATTCCAGTTCTCCGTCCCGCCGAATGCGGGCGATGATCAGGGTGGCGTACTTTTCTCCAATGTGTTTATGGGTAAAGAACCGGTTGGCGGCGACCACAATATCGATCAGCGGCATGCCTGCTGAGAGTTGGGAATAGATCATGCCCTGCAGCGTGGAAGCCAGCAGCGCCGCGGAAACGCCCTTGCCGCTAACGTCCGCCAGCACCACCGCCAAACCTTCGTCGGTATTGACCGCGTCATAAAAGTCGCCGCCGATTTCTTTACAGGAGAGGTTTCTGCCCTTGAGCCGCGCAAACGGAACTTCGGGAATGGTCACCGCCATCAGCCGCTGCTGAATCGAAGCGGCGATCGAGAGCTCCTGCTGGTAGCGGCGGGACGCTTCTTCGGCCTGCACCAGGCGGGCGTTCTCGATCAGCGACGCCGCTTCGGTCGCGATGGCCCGCAGAATGTCATTGCTCACACTTGAGATGTCGCGCGAGGCGAAGCGCGAGTCCACGTAGAGAGCTCCCATCACCTCGGCTGAGCTCTCGAGCGGTACCACCCCCGTGTCGCGCGTGGTCTGCACCTGCGGCTTGCGCAAGGGAATGCAGATCACGGTGCGCAGATCGTAAGCCACAATGCTGTGCCGTCCGGCCAGGTCGAGCGACTGGCTGGTGTCTGTGATCACAAACTCCGAATTCGACTTCACTCCTTCATCCAAGATGGAGTGCGAAATCGTGGTGTCATCAAGCAGGGGCTCGCCTTTGGAGTTGCGTCCGGCGGCCAGGCGCAGGTTGTTCTCTTCGTCCCGCATGAAGACGTAGCCGCGCTCGGCGCGGGTGAGTTTCAGGGTGGCGTCCAGCAGCGTCACCAGGATCTCGTCCAGCACGCCGGTCGTGTTGAGCTTGCGCGCGGCTTCAAGAAACAGCGTGAGCTTTTCGAGATCGGTGGTGTCGGTCGAGATCTGGATCCCCGAAATCTGGCTCAGAAACTCGCGGGCGGTATTAGAGCTGGCATGATGAGGATGAAAAATAACGTAGGAAACATCGCGCACACCAAATTCGACGCGATCGTTGCGCTCCAGCGTCTTGCGCTGCACCCTTTCGCCATTGACGAAAGTGCCGTGCTTGCTGCCCTGATCGACGACGCAGAATTGCCCGTCTTCGGACGTGATCAGGGCGTGGTCGCGGGAGACGCGAGGGTCGGCGATGACCAGGTCCTTGTCCACCTTGCGGCCCACCGTGAACGGCGTGTGGTCCAGGTTGATGGTGCGCTGGTCGTTCCCCTGCACGAAAACCAGGGTGGGAAAAATTCCCGACCCCGGGGATGAAACCGGGCCCGTGATGGGTTGAAATGCCATGTGGCGCTACCTGCCTGTGTTTCCGTTCTGGAGCACCGACCCCGGCAGGCAGGAGTGCGATTCCCCGACCTTCCCGACACGCAGGGAAGCCTACTTCAGGCGCTCAAGCCGCCCCTCGACCCAGGGCGGTCAGCGCCTCCTGTTCACTGTCAAAAACCTCAAAAACCGTGGCCAGCTTGGTAATCTGCAGCACATCGCGCAGGCGCTGCCCCAGTCCGGTGAGCTTGATATCAGCGCCGGCCCCCCGAGCCGACGAATAAAACCCAACCAGCGTCCCCAGGCCGCCGCTATCAATATAAGTCACGCCCGCAAGGTTCAGGACCATACGCGGAGTTTCGGTCAAAACCTGCTTAAGAAAATCGCGCAAAGCATTGGCCTCGTCTCCAAACATGATGCGGCCCTGACACGAAACTATGGTGACCCCGTCCACCCGGCGTTTCTCGATTTTGAGGTTCATACCGCCCTCCCGAAACGTTTTCGTGGCCGCAGCGTGGGAGAAGACTAACCTGTGATCGCGACCCAATGCAAGGCCCGCGCGGCTTGGGGAACAACCAGGACAGGACCCTCGGAGGGCCGCATGCGGAGCCAAAAAGAGCCCTCAACAGTTGAAATATCCGGAGGAGGAGATGCCGTCCTTGCGACTATTTCGCAGGCGGCGAACTCGTACAGGGCCCAACCCAACCCTCTACCCTTCCGGCGCGCCCATTGCGGAAGAAGCCTGCAGTCGATCTCGGGCGGACAAACTGAGCAATCCCAAAACAATCAGTGGAATGCCGAGACTGGTATACAAAGGCACGGCCCAGGCTCTCTGAAGTGAACTTGTAGGCACAAACCGCGCCGCCAGCATCAGGCCGAAGGACGCCATCCAGGGCCAACCCACCACCACCAACCCTACTCCGCAGGCCATACGCGTAAGCCAGCCCCTGCTCCACAAATCTCTCCACGAGTTCGCAATCAGAAATACCGCGGGCAGCAGAAGCACCTGGTTGTAAGGCGCAAAGCTGGGCACGATCACCAGGGTGACAGCCAGAACCAGCGCCAGCATGGTGCTGAATGCCTCTGAATCATGGGACGCGCGCCGGACCTTCCATCCCATAACCACGACCGCAAGCACCGCTACTGCCGCCAGGATTTTCCCCAGCCACGGCGTGGTCAGCACGTCAAGCAGCGAACCCGCGCCCCCGGTGTACTGGCGATAGGCGGCAACCGCGTCGCGAAACTCCTTCATCCATCCCGGCAAAACGTACTCCGACGCGGCCAGAAAAATTGCTGTGGTGAGCACGAAGCTCCAGACAAACAATTGACGCCGGCGCCAATCGCTAGCTGTCCAGAGCACCAGCCAGCCTGCGATCGGCAAAGCAAGTTGGGGTTTGATGGTTGCCAGCGCCAGCAGAAGGCCCGCGACAGAGAAATATCCAGCCACCAGCGCCGCGGCGCTCCCTGCCACCAGCGCGCTCACCACCAGAGTCAACTGCTGCAGCTTGATTCCCTGGACCACGGCGTAGCCGCCAAACGTCAGTACGATGAGAATCGCGGTCGTTGCGACAGAAGGCCGCCAACGCACTACACGCAACCACAGGAACACACTCGCGAGCGTGAGAAAGACGAGCAGCCAGCGGAATCCGGTCTGCACCACGGGAAAGGGCAAACCAATGGTGGGCGCCAGAAGAAAAATCACATGCAGCGGGTATGCAAATCCCTGCTGATCTTTGGGCTCGTTGAACCGGGGGTCTTCCACCCGCCCGGGATCGAGCGGGCGCCCGTAGTATCCGCTCTGGATCTCGCGCGTGATTTCGGGACTGTATGGATCGCGATGGTGCAGCAGCAACTCGCGCGTTCCCAGCCAGCGGGGATACAAATCCGAGAGGTTGCCGCGCGGCCGTCCATGGGCTGCCGCGTCTGCCCTTTGGTAGGGCACCAGCACCTGCTGCACGTAGAACCACATGCTGCCGGCGAACAGCAACGCCAGCAGCAGCCCGAGTCTGGAGTCCTTAAACAAGGTCGTGGGGGAAGCAGAAGCCGCTCCATGTTACAACTTATGCGGGCGAACTTTCTTTGCGATTGCGCATCTGCATCTCCGCGATCATTGGAGTGGCGAGCGCCGCGTTCTGCTATTTCCTGCTGTTGCACTTCCACCAGGGTGCCGCCGATTTCGGCTGGGCCGTGCGCGCCGCTCGATACGCGCTGGCCGGTCAAAACCCTTACGACACCCCTCTCGAACAATACCCGCTGACGGCTGCGTTCTTCGGAGTGCCCTTTGTCTGGCTGCGACCGGAGATGGCGGCCGCTCTCTTCTATGGCATCAGCTCTGCCCTGTTGGCCTTCGGCCTCACCCGTCACGGCTATCATCGCTTGCTGGTCTTTCTGGCCTATCCCTACTGGGGAGGTTTGCTGGCGGTGCAGTGGTCAACCCTTATCTTTGCCAGCACCTTCTTTCCGCTTTTGCTGCCCGTCACCATGGCCAAGCCGCAGCTCGGGTTGCCGGTGGCGCTCACCCATTTAAGCCGGCGCGGCGTTGTGGCCTGCGCAGTAGTCGTCCTGCTTACACTCATCGCTATGCCGCGCTGGCCGCTGCTATGGCTGGGACAACTGCAGCACTACGAACATTTCATCCCCCTGCTGGTCCTGCCCGGACCGTTGCTGGCCCTGGCCCTGTGGCGCTATCGCGACAAGGATGCCTGGTTTCTACTGCTGACCGCGCTCATGCCGCAACGCTGGTTCTTCGACGCTTTCATCCTGTGGCTCATTCCCAGGTCCCGTCGCGAGGTTCTCTTCACTGCCGCCATCAGCTGGGGGGCCGGCATCTGGCGCTGGTATCACATCCCGCACAGTTTCGCCGAAGTGGGAAGGTTGACCGTGCTGTTCATGTACCTGCCGATGCTGGCGGTGATACTGTTGCGCCAGTTTGCACGGGAAGAGAGTTGATTCGGCCGATTGGTTGTGTGGGTCGGACACTCCTGTCCGACGCCTTTGATTTTGGTTCTCACTTTGGTTTTCTGTGTTGACCTTGGTTTTGCGTCTTGTAAGTTTTCCTGAAGTTCAAGAGCAAAGTCATAAGCATCGGACAGGAGTGTCCGACCCACACCTACTTGACTAAACGAGTCGTTGGGAAGCAACCAGGCGCCCGGGTAGCAACATCGGGCTATACTCCACCTATGTTTTTGGCTCCGCGCGTGCCTGATAACCCATCGCTCAAACGCATTCTTGTCACCTTTCTGGCTGCGATGATTGTCCTGCATGCGTGGATGTTTATCAGGCTTCGGAGAGAAATCGCAACCGGGTATCCGGACTTCACCATCTTTTATACCGCGGGCAAATGCATCATCCAGGGGCGCGGCCCGCAACTTTACGACTTGGAAACGCAATTCGCCATCCAGCGCGAGTTCGCCTCTGACGTCGAGCACCGCGAAAATCCTCTCCCTTTTAATCATCCGCCGTTCGAGGCTTTGCTGTTCGCGCCCCTGGCCCGCCTGCCATATGTTGCCGCGTACCTTGTGTGGGGGGCAATCAACATTGCCCTCATTCTGGGTTTCTGGAATCTGCTGCGTCCGCGTCTGCCCAGCTTGCACGCCTTTTTGCCCGCGCTGCCGCTGCTGGCAATGTTCGCTTTTTTCCCTTTAAGCATGGCATTGCTGCAGGGGCAGGACTCAATCCTGCTGCTCTTTCTCTATGGTCTCGCCTTCTCCGCCCTGGCGACACGACGTGCTTTTGTCGCGGGGCTATGTCTGGGCCTGACGCTTTTCAAGTTTCAGTTGGTTTTGCCCTTCGTGCTGGTGCTGTTGATCAGGCGTCAGTGGAGAGCGGTTGCTGGATTTGTCGTTGCAGCTTTTGGCTTGCTCCTGCTCTCAGCGGCGGTGGTCGGCTGGAGCGGCATGATGGCATATCCCGGATTTGTTCTTCGTTTGAGTCGCAGCGGCGCCGAAGCAGGTATTTATCCGCGGGACATGCCGAACCTGCGCGGCCTGGTTGCCGGGGCATTGCACCTGGCAGGGCAGCCGGCTACACTGCTGATCATCGTGCTGTCTATTGCACTCGTGGCGCTGGCCGCGCATTGGTGGCGTGCACAAAAGGGGCGCCAGTTCATACTCGGTTTTTCGCTGTGTCTGACGGTTACGAGCATTGTCAGCTACCACATGCTGGGGCACGACCTGAGCATGCTCATTCTTGCTCTCCTGCTGGTTGCGGAACTACTCGTCGCTGGTGAAATCATTGGGCCGGCGCGCCGCATCCTGGTCGCGTCCATCGCAGTTCTGTTTTTGACGCCCTTATACGCGGTCCTTCAGCTCTCACTGCAGGAAATGAATCTGATGGTGCTTGCAGTTGCCATGTTCGCGGCAGGTACGGCAATCGCGCTGACCTCAGAAAGAGCATCAGCTTCTATCGAAAAACCTGCTGCACAACGCGCGACGTAGAGTTTGTCCGACTCGTTAACCACAAAGGACACGAAGATACACCGCACCGCGCGAAAGATCGCTCAACGGATAAACCCACGTAGGCCCGGACGCCCTCGTCCGGGCGGGTCGAGCGCAGCTCGCCTGGTTTTCGATTACCGCAGACGAAAACCGGCTGGGCGGGTGGGGGCACCCGCCCCGACGTGGTCTCAGCCAGAACGGCGTTATCGATCAGCCCAGGTTTCCCACGAAGGCTGCCACCACCGTGAAAACTGAACCCCGCAACTTGCTCGGACGAGCGGTATAATGCGCCGGTTCGCAAAATCGCACGACTTGCAGGCCGACGGTCACCTTGCCACTGATAGCGTCCGTGCTTCTCCGCTGCCGGCAAAGCCTGAACCTCCTGGCGCGAAAGCGCATGCTCGCAGTGACCCTGGTAGGCGTGCTTACGCTCGCGATTCGTGCCTGTCTCTTGCCTCTTCTGCCCATACCCAAGCCGCATTTTCAGGATGAGTTCAGCTATCTGCTGGCAGCGGATACTTTCGCCTCCGGTCGCCTGACCAATCCTCCCCACCCCATGTGGGTTCATTTCGAAAGCGAACACATCCTGCAGCAGCCGACCTACATGTCGATGTACCCGCCCGGGCAAGGTCTCATCCTGGCTGCGGGTCAGGTCATGGCCGGCATCCCGTGGCTCGGAGTCTGGTTAAGCGCCGGTGCGATGTGCGCCGCGGTCACCTGGATACTGCAGGCATGGTTCCCTCCCGGGTGGGCATTGTTTGGAGGGCTGCTGTGCCTGATGGGACAGGGCATCTCGAGCTATTGGATGAATTCATACTGGGGTGGCGCAGTGGCCGCGACTGGCGGAGCCCTCGTCCTCGGCGCCTTTGCGCGCATCCTGCGCCGGCCGCGAACGCGCCACGCTTTGATCATGGGATTCGGCCTGGCCGTACTGGCAAACAGCCGGCCCTTTGAAGGCCTTCTGTTCAGCCTTCCCGTGGGGTTTTCAATGGCGGTCTGGTTGTGGAAGCACCGCACACAATCCTGTGTGATTCGGATTACGCTGCCCCTGGTTCTGGTTCTTGCCTTGGCTGCAGTTGCGACTGGTTACTACAACTGGCGCGTAACTGGCAATGCGCTGGAGATACCGGAAGCTCTGAATCGAAGGACCTACGCCATTGCTCCGCTATTTCTTGGCCAGCCCCTGCGTCCGGCGCCGCAGTATCGCAATGCCGAGATGCAGAAATTTTATGCGGACTGGGAAGTTTCAAAGTATCTGAAAACTCGTACCCTTCGAGGATTGGCGCAGGAAGAATGGGCCAAGCTGGCAATTCTGTGGTGGTTTTTTCTGGGCCCTGTACTGCCGCTGGCGCTGCTGGCCTTGCCTCGTATGGCTCGCGATCGCCGCATGAAGTTTCTCCTGATCACAGCAATCGTGACCCTCGCCGGGTTAGCGGTTGAGGCCTGGCACCAACCTCATTATTTTGCTCCCCTGACCTGCGTCATTTATGCCATCGTGATTCAAGGACTGCGTCACCTTCGCCAGTGGCGGCGGAACAGTACCAACCTGGGGCGAGCACTCGTCCCCATCATTGGCATCGCGTGTTTTGCTGCATGTCTCTACAGCATCCGCGCCGAATATCTCGGAGTGCCGCGAAATCCCGATACGTATCCCTGGCACTGGCAGCGTGCCGAAATCCTGCAACGCTTCGAGCATGCAGGCGGCCAGCATCTCGTCATTGTTCACTACAGCCCCCGCCACAACCCGATTCACGAATGGGTCTACAACCGGGCTGACATTGATGCGGCGAACGTCATCTGGGCGCAGGATATGGGGGATCAAAATCAGGAATTGATAAGGTATTTTGCCAGGCGGCAAGTGTGGCTGCTCGAACCGAATCAACCGGGAATCGTGAGATTGTCGGCTTATCACCAAAACTGCCGGTAAGGCTAGGGCACTCAACAAACCCCCGCGAGCTTCTTTCGAGTTGGTTCTGCCAACATGAGGTCAAGGCGGCGAATCATAGGCTAACCGGCAACAATTGGTGATTTGGTAAGTTCAGGCCTTGGCTGCGGTAAAGCGACTGCAGCGGACATCGCATAGAGGGCGATAGCCAAGATACCCACAATTGAAGTCCCTCCCAGCATGACCGAATTTTCCAGAATTCCCCCCACTACTGCGCCAAATAAATTGACTCCGAGCACTTCAGCCGTGTGGCCAACCGTTTTCAGGCTACTGGAGAATATGGTGCCGGAGAAGAAGACAGGGAGAGCAACCCACCCGCCGCCTAGAACAACCTTCATCGCCAAGTTCCCCCCACTCAAACGCGAATAGGGAAACCAGAAGTCAGCGATGAGAAGGCAAACGAGCACGCCATAGCTCAAGCCCCTGTGGATGTTAAACCGGGCTGCTACGGAGTTTGAGACCAGAGCCATCAGCAGGAATGCGGAGACCACGACCGCATTTACTATCCATGTGCTACCGAACAACAATGACATTTGCGTAACAGCCTTGGTCTCTAGGAGGAGAAAGCCCGCTCCTAAGCAGAAAAAATGATAAGAGAAAATCCTTGGACTCAGACCTAAAAGGTCCAATCTCCGAAGAAGAACCCAGGAGGCGAGCAGAAATAATGTGCTGACCACCAGGATCGAACTCGGGATCGAGCGATCCTTCAGATATAGAAACGGCCAGTGATCCGTCGCTAGAATCACCGCCTTTCTTAGCTGAAGCTCCTGATCCACGCTGGGGAGGTCTTGGACAATCATCGTTCTTGCGTTGCCCTCCACCAGCAGGACTCCGTTTACCCAATAGCGGGTGAAATAGGCCGCTGGGGGGACCTCGAAGGCTTTTGCCATGGACGCGTAAAGGCGATCGGTAGCAAAGTTGCGACCGGTGGCGAAAGAAAGCACGAGGGTACCTTGAGGAGAGAGAACGTTCTTCGCCTCTCTGAAGCTTTCGACTGTGTAGACATAGTTGTCGAGCCGCAAGGAAGAAAATCCGCTCAGTAAAGTTGTGGAATCCAGAAACGCAAAAACCACCAAGTCGTACTTGTCTCGGGTCTTCTTGAGGAACGCCCGGGCGTCGTCCACATGGGCGGTGACTCTCGCCGAGCTGTAGGGGTGTTCCGGATGAAATTGGCGTCCCAGATGCAAAATCACAGGATCGAGCTCCACGGCGTCGATATGCTGCGCCCCATGGCGTAGAGCGGCGGCCACATCGTTTCCGGCACCGGCGCCCAAAATCAGGACGTTCCGGGGGTGCGGGACCAATCGATAAGGAAGTTCGTAGTACGGGACTAACGATCTGTTCGGCTCAAAAGTGGGATATCGCTGAAGAAACTGCGGGGAGAGGTCAGCGAGGAACTGATACCAGACATGACTTGTGACTACGGAGTACGCACCTTTGTCATTCGAACCGATTGGGAGAGGCAAGGGAACGAAGTCGATTCTGTTGTAAGGCGACCATAGGGTGTTAACCTGAGGAACTGCGACGCACGCAATCGTCAGAATGAAGGCCGCGATCGGCGCGGCTCTGAGAAAAAATGGAACTAGAAGCAGAAATCCGACGAGGAGCCATACCGCAGGCCCGTAATTGAAGAACGCCAACGTCGAAAACAGTATGACACCAGTCAAGCTGCCCGCTAGATTGATCCCATAACCTTTCAGCGACGGCATGTGCCGCAGGGGTTCTCCGACAAACCCGCCAATCACTACGAAGATAGCGACAACCAATGCGCAAAGGCCGAATACCAGGGCCATGAAACGTAACGCATACAAAACCTGTGCGGCTGTTCCAGCCGGGCCTTGTGACAAATCGTAGGTCCAGGAAATATCCGTTGCGGGAAGGCGTAAGTAGGCAGCGTACCGGACGACACAAAAGAAAAGCAACCCCGCAAAGGGAAACACGGCAGCCAGCTTCTTTCCGGGTTTTCCGTGAATCATGCCAAGGCCGATACCAAGAAAGCTAGCGATTAGAGGTAAGTTCTTGAGGTTCGCAAAGACTCGCACCTCCGTGCTTAAGTAGCGGATGGTGAGAAGCTCAAAGTAAAGTGCAGCAATGCTGGCTAAGAACAGTTCCACAGATCCCCGAAGGGAGTCATATCCGGGTTCAGCTGACGCCTTTGGGTGGATCTCAGTCGATGGCATGACGACGAATCGGGGAAGGCAAAAAGACGATTGATATTAGATACAGGCATCTCCTGAAGTCAATTCTCATCCGACCTTGACCCTGCGGCGACCTGACCCTCGCGGTTAAACCAGCCTGCCGGGGAGCTACAATCGTTGCTCCTGTCGCCCGAATGACTAATTGGTTGCAAACCCGCCGGCTCTGCGTATTCATTCTGGCTCTCGGCCTGTTCACCATGGCGGTTCGTGGCATGAGCGACCCTGACGTCTGGTGGCACCTCCGCACCGGACAATTGATGGTCCACAACGACAGCATCTTTCATACCGACCCTTATTCGTTTACGCGCTTCGGCCAGCCCTGGATAAACCATGAATGGCTTTCGGAAGTCCTGCTGTTTGGTATCTATCGGCTAGCTGGGTTTGGCGGACTCATCGTGGCCTTCGCCGCTGTGATTGCGGCCACTCTTTTTCTGGTTTTCCTGCGCTCGCCGGGCCGCCCCTACCTCGCCGCCATCATGACGCTCTGGGGCGCGCTGGCTTCCTCCCCTACCTGGGGAGTTCGTCCGCAGATGCTTTCGCTTCTGCTGGGCAGCATCTTCCTGGTGCTGCTCGAGGCCTCTGAGCAACGTCCCAACATTCTGTGGTGGACCGCTCCCTTGATGCTCTTATGGGCGAATCTGCACGCCGGATATCCCATTGGGCTCGCCTTGATCGCACTCTTTTTTGTTGGCGAAGGCTTGGAGGCGGCCACTTGTCCGCAGCCATGGCAGAAATCTCTGCCTCGCCTCAAACGACTGGCGGCAGCATTCGTCCTCTGTACAGCATTGGTAGCCGTGAATCCCAATGGCATCAGGCTTTACTGGTACCCGTTTCAGACTCTGGGCTCCGAGGCGATGCATCGCTTCATACACGAGTGGTTCTCTCCCGACTTCCACGATCCCACTTACGTGCCGCTTCTGCTAATGCTGCTGGCTCTTATCGCTGGCCTGGCCCTCTCCCCCCGACGCCCGCGCCTGCGCAACCTTCTGCTGGTACTGGCTACGATCCCGGCGGCGCTGCGTTCGATGCGCCATGTCCCCATCCTGGTATTGGTCATTGTCCCGGTTCTCACCGAAATGGCGTTGGCCTGGCTGCAGCAGCGGGGAGTCTTGCGCTGGTCGAGCAAAGCGCACCTCGGGTTGGCTGCTCGAACGCTGGTATTTAACTTGATTGTCCTTCTGACCTTCATCGTCTTCACCGTGGTCCGGATCCGGGAAGTAGTGGGTCACCAGGCGGAAACGGAAGCGCAACATTTTCCCACCGCCGCAGCCGCCTTTCTCCAGCGGGAGCATCCTCCCTCCCCGATGATGAATCACTACAATTGGGGCGGATATTTCATCTGGAAGCTGTACCCCCAGTATCGCGTTTTTTTGGACGGCCGCGCCGACGTCTATGGCGACGCTCTCATGACCGAATTCGCCTCCTGCTATTACCTGAAGGACGATTGGAGAAAATCCCTCGAGGCCTGGGGGATCCGCACCGTGGTCCTTCCCCCCGACGCCCCTTTGATCACCGCCCTCCGAACCAGTCCAAAATGGAGGCAGATTTATGGCGATAGCGAGGCCGTTATCTTGACCCGGAGCCAATAGAAGCTGCGGCCAGGAATCAAGTTAGATAATCCCCTCCATCAACTTTGAGCTGCAAAACCTTGCACAGTGGACAGTATCATTCCGACTGCATTTCCATTGACTTGCTCGCTCGGCGTCAATCTCCGGTTTGAGGCATAAAGTGAGGTCAACCATGATCCGTTTTCTGGGCCGGTTGTGGGAAGAGGATGGTCAGGATGTAGCGGAGTACGCGGTCATGCTGGCGGTCATTCTGGCCGTGGTGGTCGGTACTATTCGGATGATCGGATCGAACGCTAACAACGTCTTTTCTTCGGTCTCCAGCTCGATTCAGTAGGTCCGTGAGCCGTGTTCTCCGATCGATGACGAATATCTGGCGGAAGGAGCAATACCGCCCCCCGGTCGGTCGTCCTTCCCTGCCCATACCCGGTTTTAGCGATTCTTCTGTGGCCGTCTCTACCCTGCTGGACCCCTCAACCCGCCCTGGTTCGGCCCCGGGCCCTGACCCCAGGTCCGGCGAGGTGACGGCGGTGTAAGAAATTGTCGCTAAGCACGATGGCAGCAGGGTATTATGAGCTTGGTGATTCGGGCTCTTTCGCTCTGCCTGCGTGTAAGCTATTGATTCGGAAACAACAACGGAAAATGGGGTTTCAAGGCGCGAGGGCTGTCCGAACCGCATCAGGACGGGAGTCACTGCCTGTCCGTTTGATCCAGCGTAGGAGGACAAGACAATGAGAGCGAAGGCTATAAGCTTGTGGCGCGAAGACTCGGGCCAGGACATTGCGGAGTACGCCGTGATGCTGGCGGTGATTCTGGTGATCGTGGTGGGAACCATTCGGTTGATCGGCTCCAACGCCAACAATGTGTTCTCTTCGGTCGCCAGCGCGGTCCAGTAACGAAGATTTTCCAAGCGAAACCCCGGACGGCCTGCGATGGGACCATCCGCGGCGTGCCCGACCGTGAGTGTACGGTGCTGTTTGATCGGCGCATGACCGCGAACATCGATTGTGATTCGGGTCGCTGCCGCGATACCGGTTGGGGACTGTTACCACCAATCGGGGAGTATGGAGTTCGGTAATCCCGGCGTTGGGCTGCCCGCGTTACTCTGAGGAGAAGTCATGAATCGCACCCGGCTTTTGATGATTGGCTTTGTCGCCCTTGCCCTGGGCGCAATCGTGAGCTACAGCGTCTACCGTACTCTGCAGACCAAATCCGGCGGTGATGCCGCGCCCGGTGTCGAGGTGGTGGTAGCGGCCAATGATATTCCCGTGGGGGCCAAGGTGGGAGACAGCGATGTGAAGACAGTCCGCTATTCCGCGGCCGACCTGCCCGCCAGTGCCTTTCATCTGAAAACCTCCGTGGTGGGCCGGGGCGCAATCCTTCCCATTGCCAAGGGTGAATTCTTTTTGCCTAACAAGCTGGCGGGAGAAAATGCCGGCGCTGGAATGCCTTCCCTCATTCCGCCGGGAATGCGGGCCATCTCGGTGCGGGTGAACGAAGTCATCGGAGTTGCCGGCTTTGTAGTGCCGGGAACGCGCGTGGATGTGCTGCTTACCGGCAACCCTTCCGGCGCGCCTGAGCAGCAGACCACCACGGTGCTGGAGAATGTGGCCGTGATCGCCACCGGCCAGAAACTGGAGCGTAACACCGCCGGGGAGCCGCTGGTGACACCGGTCATAACTCTGCTGGTGTCTCCCGACGACGCTCAGAAGCTCACTCTGGCCACCACTCAGGGCAAGATTCAATTGGCGCTGCGCAACCCGCTCGACACCAAGCAGCAAGAACTGGCCTCGGTGAACACCGGGTCGTTGTATAAGGGCGTTCCCACGCCCGTACACGTTGCCGCGCCGCCGCGGTCGACCAAGCCGATTAAACACACCCCGGTTCCGGTCGCCGCCATGCCATCGGCGTATTCGGTGGAAGTGATCAAAGGAACCAAGAAGGACGTCACCAAGTTCCAGGAACAGTAAGCACTCCGAGGAAGAAGACATGTCGATCCGCTCCCGCAGGTGGGAGAAACACAGCGTGAAATCGAGCCCGAGAGTGCGATGGGCCCTGTCCGTGGTGCTACTGCTCACGGCGTCCATCGCGGTCTCTCAGCAACAGCCGGCTAGCCCAGCGGCGCCCGAACCCGCCCAGGCTCTAGGTCCCGAGGCCAGCTCACAGGCCCCACAAGCTGCGGCCCAGGGCGCTGCGCCCCTGCGCGTCATGGTGGGCAAGTCGCTGTTGATCAACACCACCGAGCGGCTCAAGCGAGTCTCGGTCACCGATGACGCTATCGCCGATGCCATTGTTGTCACTCCTACCCAGATCCTGGTGCACGGCCGGGCCGCGGGCGAAGTGTCGTTGCTAATCTGGGACGAACTGGAGCGCTCGCGCAGCTTCGACTTGCGCGTGGATGTGGACGTCACCGCCGCCGCCGAAGAAGAAAAGCGGGTTTTCCCGGACGAGCAGATCAACGTCTCGCCGTCACGCTCGGCCATTGTGCTTTCCGGCCACGTTTCCACTGAAGACGTTTCCAAACGCGCCGGCATGATCGCCGAGGCCTACTCCAAGAACGTGGTCAATGTGCTGACCTTCGGTCCGGTCGGGGCCCAGGAAGTGCTGCTGGAAGTGAAGTTCGCCGAAGTGGACCGCTCGGTCGTCACCCAGCTGGGAATTAATTTATTCATGCCCGGCCTGGGCAACACCATTGCCACCAGCCAGACCGGCCAGTTTGGCTCGGTGCAGATCACCCAGCCGCCGCCCTCGACCACCACCACCAACGGCGTCACTACCACCACGGGCGGTACCGGGCCGACCACCACCATCAGCGACTTTCTCAATCTCTTCGTAACTCGCACCGACGTCAATATCGGCGCCGTGATCAAGGCCCTGCAGCAGAAGAACCTGCTGCAGATTCTGGCCGAGCCCAACCTGATCGCGGTGAACGGTAAGGAAGCCAGCTTTCTGGCCGGAGGAGAATTTCCCTTCCCCATCGTTCAGCCCGGCCAGGGCTTTACCGCGGTTACCATCTCGTTCAAGGAATTCGGCGTGGAGCTGAAATTCACCCCAGTGATCATGCCTAATGGCAATATCCATTTGAAAGTGGCGCCGTCGGTCAGCGCGCTGGATTTCGCCAACGCCCTGACCATTTCCGGGTTTACCGTGCCCGCGCTGAGCACGCGCAAGGCAGAAACTGAGTTCGAGCTGCAGGACGGGCAAAGTTTTGTGATCGCCGGATTGATCGATAACCGGGTAACCGATCTTTACAACAAGATACCCGGGCTGGGTGACATCCCGATTCTGGGAAATTTCTTTCGCAGCAAGAGCGCCCAGCGCAGCAATTCCGAACTGATGGTGCTGTGTACGGCGCACCGCATTTCGGCCAGCACACAGGCTCCGCCGCTACCGGTCACGTCCAAACCTTACATGGAGAAAGAACAGTTCGACGGCCGCAAGCCGTCCAATGAGAAGCAGTAAAGAAAGAATGACCTGCGTAATCTGCACGCTGTGGTTCAGGCACGTAGAATGTTGAAGGGGAAGGAACAGTAGGGGGCCAGAAATACGATGCCCGAACTCTCTGTCGTAGTCATCGCCCAGGATAGCGAGCAGCGTGCCGTACTGCAGGTGCTGGTGGATGGCACCAGCGTGGCGCGCGTGGTGCATACCTGCACCAGTTATCCCGTGGTGGCCACCGACCCGGTTTTGCGCCGGGTGCAGAGCGCCAGCCCTCAGGTCGTGCTGGTGGACGTGCCCACGGATAATTACACCCTGGCGCTGCGGGCCATTGAATTGATCCACCAGGAAGTGCGCGACGCCGTGGTTTTTGCGGTGGGCAGCATGTCCCAGCCCCAGGTCATCGTGAGCGCCATGCGCTCCGGCGCGCGCGAATTCATCGAACGTCCCACCACCACCACCGACCTGCTCGAAGCCTTCGTTCGGCTGACCGCGGCGCAACGGAAAGTTGACCGGGAAGGGCCGCGCGGAAAAGTTTTTACCGTAGTCAATGCCAAAGGCGGGAGCGGGGCCACTACCACCGCCGTAAACCTGGCCCTGGCGCTGCATTCGGCCCACGGCAATGTCGCGCTGGTGGACATTGCGTCCCTTGGGCATGCTGCCCTGCACATGAACCTGAAACCCCAGTTCACGGTGGCGGACGCGATTCGCAACCTGCACCGGCTCGACAGCTCGCTGCTCGAAAGCTTCATGACTCGCCACAGCGGCGGCCTGCAGTTGCTGGCCGGGGCCAATACCCCGCTGGTGGTGGAACCCGCCACGGCGGAATTTGCGCGCTTGTTCGATTTGCTGGTCGGCCACTTCCGTTACGTCGTGGTAGATGCCTCTTCGCGGGTGGACGCAACCACGCGCCTGGTGTGCAATCTTTCGGAAACCGTGTTGCTGGTGGCCCATGCCGATGTCGCCTCCCTGTGGAGCGCGAACCGGATCCAACTGTATCTGGGCGAGACCGGAGGGCGGGAGCGAGTGCGCCTCGTGCTCAACCGCTTTCGCAAGATTGCCGGTTTCAGTGAGTCTGACGCCGAGGCTGCCGCCGGATCCAAGCTGCTGTGGAAGATCCCCAATCAATATTTCGCGGTTTCGGGCGCCATTGATCGCGGAGTTCCGCTCATGCAACAGGCTTATAGCGAGATGGGCCGCTCCTTTGCCGGGCTGGCCGCGGTTTTGACGGAAAACGACATCGATGTGAAGCGCAAGGCGTGGTCCTTATTTAAGACGGTTTAGATTCAGGGCGAGTCAGAGGTCAGGTTAGAACGTTATGGCTAATTTGCAGACCTTCGAAAGAACCGAGTACCAGCAGGTCAAGGCCGACCTCCATCGCAAGATCCTTGACCGCCTCGATCTGGAAAAATTGGGACGCACCCCCAGCGACGCCGCGCGCGAGGAAGTTCTGCTGCTGATCCGGAACACGGTAAACAGCGAAGCTGTGCCGCTCAGTTTTGCCGAGCGCGAACGTCTGTCCCGCGAAATTCTGGATGAGATCTTCGGCCTGGGTCCGCTGGAACCCCTGCTTAAGGACCCCACCATCTCCGATATTCTGGTCAACCGCTACAACAAGGTGTACGTCGAACGGGCGGGCAAACTCGAGCCCACCGGCCTGAGCTTCAAGGATGATGCCCACCTGATGCAGATTATCGATCGCATCGTCTCCCGCATCGGACGGCGGGTGGACGAGTCCTCGCCCATGGTTGATGCCCGTCTGGCCGATGGCTCCCGTGTGAACGCCATCATTCCGCCTCTGGCCATCGACGGCCCGTGTCTTTCCATTCGCCGCTTTGGCCGCGATCCAGTCACCGCGCGCAACATGATCGAGAACAAAAGCTTGACCGAGCCCATGCTGGAACTGCTGTCGGCCATGGTCAAGGGGCGGCTGAACTTCCTGATCTCCGGTGGCACCGGCGCTGGTAAAACCACGCTGCTGAACGTTCTTTCCAGCTACATTCCGAATTCCGACCGCATCGTCACGATCGAGGACGCGGCCGAATTGCAGTTGAAACAGGAGCACGTGGTTCGACTGGAGACGCGCCCGCCCAATATCGAAGGCAAGGGTGCGGTGCGGCAGCGGCAACTGGTCATCAACAGTCTGCGTATGCGCCCCGACCGCATCATCGTCGGCGAGGTCCGCGGCGAAGAGGCTTTTGACATGCTGCAGGCCATGAACACCGGTCACGAGGGCTCGCTGACCACGGTGCACGCCAACACACCGCGCGACGCCCTGGCCCGCATCGAAAACATGTGCTCCATGGCCAATCTCAACATTCCCGAGCGCGCCATGCGGCACCAGATCGCTGCGGCCATCCACGCCGTAATCCAGGTTTCGCGGCTCTCCGACGGCACCCGGAAAGTGACCAATATCTCCGAAGTGACTGGTATGGAAGGCGAAGTAATTTGTATGCAGGAGGTGTTCCTTTTCGAGCGCCAGGGAATTGACGAAGCCGGGAAAGTTCGCGGTATGTTTCGTGCCAACGGCATTCGGCCCAAATTTGCCGACCGGTTGGCCACCGCGGGATGCCGGCTGCGTCCCGCGTTGTTTGAATCGCGCATGGAGGTTTAGTTAGGCTTAACGGGGAGCCGCCCTGCAGGGTCGAGCAGCGCTTCAGCGCTGCACTACACCAAGGCGGATTCTATTGCAGGCCGGAAGGTCTGCTCCACCCGGTGTTGCAGGTGTGACCGGCTAAATTAACTGGGCGCGGAGGGTTTTAGAGAGCGGCGGCGCTTTCAGATCGTATGTTCATCGTCATTTCCATTGCGGTCTTTATCGTGGTTGCGCTGGCAGTATTTGTCGGCGCTTCCCTGCTGGACGAGCGCAGCTCCAAAGCCCGTCTTTTGCGCGAGCGGCTCTCCACCGTGCAGAAGGGCGCGGAGCGCGAGCCCAGCCAGGAACTGGCTCTGCTGCGCGATGAAGTAATGAGCAGGATCCCGGCGCTTGATAACCTGCTGCGCCGCTCTTCCAGCATCTCAAATTTCCAGACCCTGCTCGAGCAGGCTGACGTTAAGAGCCGCGCCGGGAACGTCCTGCTCCTGTGTCTGCTGAGCGGCGCCGGTCTGGGGCTGATTGTTCTGTTGTTCAGCGGTTTTCCGCAATTTGCCTGGTTGGGCCTCCTCATCGGCGCCTTTCTGCCGTACTCCTACGCCAATTACAAAAGGACCAAGCGCTTCGAGAAATTCGAAGAGATTTTTCCCGAGGCCATCGACACCCTGGCCCGGGCGGTGCGCGCCGGTCACGCCTTCACCACGGCCCTGGAGTTAATTGCCAGCGAGATTGCCGAGCCCGTAGCCTCCGAATTTCGCAAGTTGTATGAAGAACAGAAATTCGGTCTGCCGGTGCGCGATGCCCTGATCAACCTGACCGAACGCATGCCCCTGGTGGACGTCAAGTTCTTTGTCACTGCGGTAATGCTGCAGCGGGAGACCGGCGGTAATCTTGCGGAAATTCTCGACAACCTGTCCTATGTGATCCGGGAGCGCTTCAAGATCATGCGCCAGGTGCGGGTGCACACCGCCCAGGGCCGCATGACCATGATGCTGCTGATGGGCCTGCCGCCTATCATTGTGGTCACAATGCAAGCCATGAACCCCAGTTTCATCAAGCCGCTGTTTGACGACCCGATTGGACACATGCTGATCGTGGTCGGCATCACCTTGCAGACGTTAGGCTATTTCGTGATCCGGAAGATCATTCAGATTCAGGTCTAAAAGCATGGCTCTGGCACTGGCAATTTTGTTGTTTCTGACCATCGCCCTGGTCGTGTTTTCCTTCGCGGCCGCGGCCTACGCGCCTTTTTCGGTGCTGGGCTCCCGCCTGCGCGCCCTGGGCTGGCAGAAAGCCCAACCGCAGGAAAAGCCGGCTTTCAAGGACCGTTTGGAACAGGCGCTCGACCCCCTGAGCAAGGCCCTTCCGCTCTCTCCCAGTGAAGTTTCAAGAACACGAAAATGGCTGATTCAGGCCGGCTATCGCGAGCCGCGCCACCTGACGATCTATGTCGGCGCACGGGTGTTGCTGGCCCTGATTGGGATGCTGGGCGTGGTTGCAGTCAAGGGCAACTTCGACCTGCTCTTGATGATTGGCGTGGGAGGCTTCGGCTTCTTCATCCCCCGCTTCGCGCTCAAGCGCATGATCCGCAACCGGCAGCGCCGCATTACCCTGGCACTGCCCGACGCTCTCGACCTCACCGTAATCTGCGTGGAAGTCGGCCTGGCGCTGGACCAGGCGCTGATGAGAGTGGGCGAAGACTTGAGGCATGCCCATCCCGACCTGAGCGAGGAGTTCCACCTGATCAACCTCGAAATGCGGGCGGGCAAACCGCGCGCCGAGGCCCTGCGCAATCTGGTCGATCGCACCGGGGTTGACGATGTGCGCGCCCTGGTCGCCACCCTGGTACAGACCGACCGCTTCGGCACCAGCGTCAGTCAGGCGCTGCGTGTTCACTCTGATTCGCTGCGCACTGAACGCCGTCAACGGGCCGAGGAACAGGCCGCCAAAACCACCATCAAGATGATCATCCCCCTGGTCCTGTTTGTTCTTCCCTCCATCATCTTCGTAACGCTGGGTCCAGCCATCATCCAGCTGTTTCGTATCCTGGCGCCAGGGGCCCACTGAAAATGCTTTTGCTGCCAGGTCAAGCCCAGGAGTTGTGATGCCAGTACCGGGTCCCACGGGATACGCTCTTAATCGAACCCGCCAGACTTACCTGGCCCGGCACCTGCGCATTGCAGAGACCCACTGGTCCCGCTTTTGTGGCTTGATGTGCA
Source organism: Terriglobia bacterium (assembly GCA_963803605.1). Classification (GTDB taxonomy): domain Bacteria; phylum Acidobacteriota; class Terriglobia; order Terriglobales; family Acidobacteriaceae; genus JAIQFF01. Next base: position 192,659 of record CAWDNG010000004.1, on the reverse strand, counting down.
CCGATGCCGGCAGCTTCCCCGCCGGACAAGGTTTGTGGATCGTGCCCTCGCGCGGCGTGCACACGTTCGCCATGCGCTTTTCCATTGACGTGATTTACCTGGATAGCGACAAAGTTGTGGTTCACCTGGAAGAAAATCTGAAACCGTGGCGCCTGGCTCCGGTGCGGCTGCGTGCGACCTCCGTGCTTGAATTGCCCGGCACTACCTTGCGTTCCACCCACACGGCGGTTGGCGACAAGATTGAGATTGCTTTGGGACAGGCAGGCCAAGAGTGAACGACGCACCCAACCTTCTCATCGAATGGGCCTCGCCGTGGGACGAGTTCCGCACCGCCATTGGTCCGGCGATGGGCAAGTCGCCCCAGCGTCTGGCTGGTGAGGCCCAGGTCGGCTTGTTTCCCTGGTGGGGGATTCTCCTGTCCTGGGCGGTGGAGCTGTTTCTGCTGGTTGCCGTTATCGTCATACCGGCGAAACTGGCCAGCATGAGGCCCTACGAGCCGCCGCCCAAGCCCAAGTACGACGTCATCTACTACACCGGCAATGAGCTGCCGCGCACCGAAGACGTGGGCGGAGCGCAGGCAGGCCGTTCCGGCCGCTCCGGCGGGCGCGAGGCGCATCATCCCACGCAAACCATCCGGGTCGCGCGCGGCAGCATGTTAAGGGAAACGGTGGCCGATGCGCCCAAGCTCGATCTGCCCAGGTCCAATTCCGCCGTGGCGAACCTGTTGGCCTTGAAGGCGCTGCCCGGCCCCGCTCCCGCGGAAGGTATGCGCTCGTCTTTGCGGGCCCCGGTATTGCCGCAAACTGTGGTCGCCCCGGCTGCCCAGGTACCGGACCAGCTGCGGGCGTCGCCCCAGCTGAACGTGGGGGTAGCCCCTCCTAGTGTTGCGGCGCCCCAGCGCGAGGTCTCCACCCTTCGTCTTCCCGGATCGAACGCGGTGCAGGTGGTTCCGCCCCCGGTCTCCGCCCCGGAGCAGATGACGAACCTGAATCCGCGGCTTACCATGCCGGCGCCGAGAGTAGTCGCCCCGCCGCCCACCATGACTCGCGAGGTGGCGACAATGGGACCTGGCTTCGGGCCCGGCGAGTTGCAGAAACAAGTCGTTCCGCCGCCGGTCCAGGTCGGAAATGCTTCGGCTGAGCCCCGCAACATCAGCGGCCTCGGCAACACATCGGTTGTGCCTCCCACCGTGCAACTGGGCGCCGGTGCAGCCGAGCGCTCCAGGGCTGGCGGCTTGGGGGCAGGCACGGCGACGGCTGTTGTGCCGCCACCTCCGTCGATTTCTGGTGGGGGTTCACTTACCGGCCATGGCACAGGCAATCGCGGCGCAGGGTTGGGCGGACCGCTGGACGCCGGTCTGGCTTCGGCGCCTCCCAGCAGCCATGGCGGTGGCAGCACTTCGGGAGTCGTGGTTTCCAGCCAGCCCGGGTCGACGGTTGGCCTGCCCGGCAGCGGTGGAAGCGGCGCCCTGGCGATGTCTCCCTCCGGAAGCGACAAGGCGGGCCTGGGCGGATCGGGCGGTGGCGATAGCATCGGCCGCGGCAATGGACCCGGCAGCGGCTTCTCCGACCCCGGATCAGGTGCGGGCAAGGAAGGCACCGGCCCCGGTTCCGACCCCATGGCGCGCGGCGGCATCTCGCCCTATCCCGGTTCCGGCGGCGCCGGCACCGGAACCGGCGGCACTCCAGCTTTGCCCGGTGTCTCAGTAAAGGGTGGCAGCAGCAACGTCGTCACTCTGCCCAGCTTTGGCGCCGGCGGCAAGCCAGTGGGAGGTCCGGGACGTTCCAACACCAGTCCCGAAGACCGCGGCCCAGATATTACGGTAGTCGCCACATCAAGTTCCGGTGGTGCGTTCAACTTCTACGGCAAGCTTAAGGGCGACAAGGTTTACACCATCTACATTGAGACCGCCCTGGGCACGGCTGTGATGCAGTTTGCCGACCCCACGTCGGCCGCGCACGGCTACGCCGAAGATCTCACCGCTCCTCAAGCCATGCGCTCTGAACTTCCGGCAGGGCTGCCCAAGGCGCGTCTGGTGATCTCCTGCGTTCTCGACCGCTCCGGATTGCTGCGTCGGCCTCACGTGCTGGAACCTGCTAACGCAGTCATGACCAGCAAGGTCCTGACCGCGCTCAACAGCTGGAAATTCCGGCCGGTGCGGCGCGGAAACGAACCGATTGAGGTCAACGCCATCCTCGGCTTCAACATCGACACCAACGATCAGTATTAGGAAAACAGCTGCTAGCTTCTAGCTTCTGGCTTGCACCTTATCGACTCAGACCTGACAGACGCTAGGAGCCAGGAGCTAGAAGCTGTTTCCGTTCCAGCAACACTGCGGTCCCATCCCGATAGACCACATTCCACTGCGCGGTTTCTTCCAGCATGTTCGCCAGCGACGACCCGGCCCGCAGCAGCGCCCAGTTGACATGCTTTTCGTTCAGAAACTTGTCCCACTCGGGGGTCAGCCGAATGGTCTTCAGATAATCGCGCAGAAAATCTACTCCGTAGAAATCATGCCGGTCGTCAACGAAGACCTTGTTCTGCGGGTAGAGACGGTAGATCAGGTATCCGCCCCAGGAGTCGGGGGCGAAAATCGGCTCGCGCAGACCGCGTTGCACAATCGCATCCGTGGCCTGCACCGGCAGGTGTTCGGGATCAAATTGCGCGTTCATCCACCGCGTTGCTCCCAGTTTGCCCTGGTCCGCGCATACCAGCAGCCCGACAAATATCGCCACAAGAGGCCAGACATGGCCGCGGAAGCTCAGTTCAACCTGTCCCATGCGCACTGTAAATGCCTGCCACAGGGAAACGAAGCCTTTCAGGCGTGAGGAGAGATTGGGATTGCCCACCGCTTCCGCGAAGGCCTGCGTCCACAGAGGCGCAACGATGAGCGTGAGCAGAAGCGACGAAACGGGCAGGCTGCGCGCAGAGTACAAACCGCTATACGTCGCAAAGAGCAACACAAACACCCGCGAAAGTGATGGCTTGCTGCGCGCTACAGCCAAAACCACAATCGTGATCAGCAGGATCGCCACAAAGCATTGCTGGGCCACACCGTGAAAATTGGGTGAAAGAAATTCGTCGATGTGATTCATCAGCCAACGGCTGGTGAGATATCGGTAAACGTGAAGATGGAGCTCAAAGCCGTATGGATTGACGAGGCTGCCCGCGAGCGAAACTACAGTCACCAATCCTAACCTTCGCAGACGCTGCGCCAGCCTGCGCTGCTCTTGTGCGTTTGCGCACCGGTAGTGCCGGATCGCAGCGCTCAGCAGGTACAAACCGAGCAGCACAAAGCCCAGCACAAAGCCGCCATGCACATTCGCCCAGAGCAGCATCAGACCGGGCAGGTACCACAAGCGCCGGGTCCCGGCAGCATCGTCGATCCCGTCTGAGCTGTCCAATATCTGGAACCAGATCACGGTGAACAACCAGCTCAACACATGGGGCCGTGCAAACAGGTGAATCATCGAAACGCCCAGAGACAAGGCGAGCAGGACGGCAGTGATAGGCGGGTCCGCGCCCCGCCGCAGGCACAGGCGCAGGGTGAGCGCGAAGCTCAGAGCAATGATGGCCGCCGTGAAAAAGACCACGCCGTTAAGACCCATCCAATGGTGGATGGCCGCAATTGCCACGTCGTAAAGCCATTCCCAGGCATACCAGGTCTGACCGTCCATGGTCACGGAGAACGGATCAACGCGCGTGATCGAGTGCGTTCGCAGCATCAGTTCGCCATTGCGTATATGCCAACCAATGGTGGCATCTCCCAGCAGGCGCGGGGCCAGCGCTCCGCTGCTCATCGCGAACAGCAATATGATGAAGATCAGATCGGTGGTGGAAGGGGCAAGAAATCGAAACCACGCAGGTGGAGTGACATTGTCGGAAGCAGTCGCGATCTCAGCGGTGTTCGAATCCAAGATGTGTTCGCACCCAACCGGACATGTTACCCGATCAGCACTTGGCACCTGTCAATTGGCTATTCTGAGAACTGGGAACCAGAAACTGGAAACTGAAAGTAGTTCCCTCAATCCCTCCCGAAACCCAGTCAACATATCCCGTTTATAGGTAGTGGGTCAGTTTCATGCTATGACCCGCAAAATGCATGAACCGCCAAGGACACGAAGTATCACGAAGGCTTTCATTCTCAAAGATTTCCTTGGTGCCCTTCGTGGTCAACGGTTTCAGAAATTGACCCACCTCCCACTTGTACGACTCGAGGGTCAGCTCTTCGTGTCCGCACATCAGATCAATGGCCAAGTGCCAGGAGCTAGACTAGATCTTCCCCGCCTTGCCCGCGAGCGCCGGTTCCCTTTCGAACTCACTCTCCGGAAGCGCCTTGCGCTTCTTGCGGGAGCGGAGCCAGTCCTGGAACGAATCCATGTAGATGTAATAAACGGGAGTGATGTAGAGCGTCAGCAGTTGGGAGAATACCAGCCCGCCGACCACTGCCAGCCCCAGCGGACGCCGTGATTCCGCGCCCGCGCCAAAGCCCAGCGCGATCGGCAGCGTGCCCATGAGCGCCGCCATGGTGGTCATCATGATGGGGCGGAAGCGCAGCAAGGCCCCCTGGTATATCGCCTCCTGTGCCGGATCATGGCTCTCGCGCTGCCGCTCTAGCGCCACGTCAATCATCATGATCGCATTTTTCTTCACGATGCCGACCAGCATGATCACGCCCACAAAGCCGTACAGGTTGAGCTCGAGGTGGAAGAGCATCAATGTAATCAACGCGCCAAAACCAGCCGAGGGCAGCCCGGAAAGAATCGTCAGAGGATGGATAAAGCTCTCATACAGGATGCCCAGCACCAGGTAGATCACAAGGATTGCCATCACCAGCAGCAATCCCAGCCCGCTGATCGAGGATTCGAAGGCTTGTGCCGTGCCCTGAAAGCTGGTGCTGACGCTGGCCGGCAACATTTCACGTGCCGCCTTGCTCACGGCAATGACGGCATCGCCCAGCGATACCCCCGGGCGCAGGTTGAAGGAAATCGTCACCGCAGGCAACTGGCCCAGGTGATTGATGGTGAGAGGCCCCAGGGTTCGTGTAAGTCTGGCCACGGCATTCAACGGCACCAGTTGTCCGTTCGAAGACCGCACATACAACATCGATAGTGCCGAGGGGTCGAGCTGATACTGGTTTTCCAGTTCGGTGATCACGCGATAGGCATTGTTAGGCGCGTAGATCGTGGAAATCTGCCGCTGGCCGTAAGCCGTGTACAGCGCATCTTCTACCTGGTTGGCCGTAATGCCGAGCGCCGAAGCCTTGTCGCGGTCGATGTCCACATTCACCTGGGGATTGGTGATCTGCAAGTCGCTGGTGACATCCTGCATCAGCTTCTGCAATAGCGGATCGCTGCGCAGCTTCGCTTCCAGCCTGGGTGCGTCCTGATACAGCTCGTTGCTATCTGGCGATTGCAGCGTGAACTGGTATTGGCTCTTGGTCAATTGCCCACCGATGCGGATGGGCGGCAACAGCTGCGGAAAGGCATTGATACCGGGAACGGCAGCCAGTTTCACTCTCAGGTCCTGAACGATCTCCTGCGCAGACATGCGCTGGCTCCGCGGCTTCAGCCGGGCAAACAGGCGCCCTGCATTTCCCCCCGCGGCCGTGGACATGAAAGAGTCAATGTAGGGCTGTGCCATCACCACCTTGTTCAAGGCCCTCTGGTGCTCGACCATGTTGTCGAACGAAATGCCCTGCGGCCCTTCGGTGAAGATGAAGATCTGTCCCTGGTCTTCGTCGGGCAGGAAGCCTTTGGGAATCGCGACGAACAGGTAGGCCGTGCCCACCATTACCGCCACCGAAACCGCCATGGTGGCAAATTTGTGCCGAAGCGTAATTTGCAGGGTGCGATCGTAAAGCCGCAACAACCCGTCGAAGAAGCTCTCAAACAGCGTCCATAACCGGCCATGCTTCACGTCTTTGGAGGCGCGCAGGAAACGGCTGCACAACATCGGCGTCAGGCTCAGCGAGACTACCCCGGAAACCAGAATGGCCACGCTGATGGTCACCGCAAATTCGTGCAGCAGTCGTCCGAGAATCCCGCTCATAAACAGCACGGGAATGAACACCGCCGCCAGCGACAGGGTCATGGAAACGATGGTGAAGCCAATCTCGCCTGCGCCGCGGAAGGCCGCTTCCATCGGGCGCTCCCCCATTTCCATGTGGCGCACGATGTTTTCCAGCATCACGATAGCGTCATCCACCACGAAGCCGACGGAAAGAGTCAGGGCCATCAGCGACAGATTGTCCAGCGAATATCCCAGCAGATACATGATCGCGAACGTGCCCACGATGGACATGGGCAGCGCCATGCTGGGAATGGCCGTAGCCGAAAGGTTCCGCAGGAACAGGAAGATGACCAGAATGACCAGTACCAGCGCCAGGAACAGGGTGAACTTCACATCGTCCACCGAGGAGCGAATCGAAACCGAACGGTCGTAAAGCGTGTCCACATTTACCGAAGGTGGCATGGCCGCGCGAAAGCTGGGCATCAGCTGGTTGATGGAGTCAACCACTTCCACAGTGTTAGTCCCGGGCTGACGCTGAATAGCGAGGATGATGCCGCGCCGCAAGCCTTTGGCGTCGTAATACCAGCTCGCCGTCTTGTCGTTCTCGACTCCATCCACTACTTCGCCAAGATCCCGAAGCCGCACGGGAGCGCCATTGCGGTAAGCCACCACCAGCGGGCCGTAGTCCGCGGCCTTGGTGAGTTGGCCGTTTACCTGGACGGTAAATGCCTGGTGCGTCCCATACAGAATGCCGGTGGGCAGGTTTACATTGCCCGTTTGGATGGCATTCGAGACTTCGTCAATGCCGATCTGGCGGCTGGCCAGCGCCTTGGGATCAAGCTTGGCGTGCACCGCATATTTCTGTGCCCCGTACACGCTGACCTGGGCCACGCCGCTCACCATCGAGATGCGCTGCGCCATCAAGGTTTCGGCGTATTCATCCACATCCGACAGCCTCAGCGTTGGCGAGTTGAGCGAGAGATAGAGAATGGGCTGGTCGGCAGGATTCACTTTCTGATACGACGGCGGGCTGGGTAAATTCTGCGGCAGATCGCGGGCCGCCTTCGCAATCATGGACTGTACGTCCTGCGCGGCAGCATCCAGATTGCGGCTCAGATTGAATTGCAGGGTGATCTGGGTGGAACCCTGGGTGCTCGACGAAGTCATCGAGTCCACGCCGGCGATAGTGGAAAACTGCTTCTCCAGCGGCATGGCCACAGCCGACGCCATCGTGTCCGGGGTCGCACCCGGCAGGCTGGCCGAAACCAGAATGGTGGGGAAATCCACGTTGGGCAGGTCGCTCACCGGCAGCAGGCGATAACCCATGATGCCGAACATGAGTATGCCCAGCATCACCAGGGTGGTCATGACCGGACGGCGAATAAAGATTTCGGCGACGTTCATGTTGACTATCCCCCGGCTCGGGGAGTGCCCGCAGCCGGCGCCGCAACTTCCTTGAGTTCCACCTTCGTCACTCCAGGCACCAGGCGAAGCTGGCCGTCGGTGACCACCTGTTCGCCGGGCGCAAGTCCCTTCGAGATCACAGCTTGCCCATCCGTACTGCGATCAAGGATCACCGGTCGAGCCTCGACGGACATGTCCGGCTTAACTACAAAAACGAACGGGCCTTGCTGACCGTTCTGCAGCGCTTGCGAGGGCACGACGATGGCGTTGGGCTGCTGCGCCAGGGTCAGAATCACGTCTACAAACTGGCCCGGCCAGAGCCGCCGGTCAGCATTCGGGAATTCACCCTTCAGCTTGATGGTGCCCGTGGCCTGGTCCACGGTGTTGTCGATGAAACTCAGCCAGCCTACGGCGGGCCCGCGCGTGTCGTTAGGAATGAAAGCCTGCACCCGCAATTTTCCTCGGCTGGAGTAACGCTTGATGTCGGCCAAATTCTGCTCCGGCACGGTAAAGGTCGCATAAATCGGCTCCACCTGGTTGATGCTCACCAGAAACGGCGTGTCGTTGGCCTTGATCATGTTGCCCTGGTGAATGAGCAGAGGGCCGGTGCGGCCATTAATGGGCGAATAGATGCTGCAGTAAATCAGTTGTACCCGCGCGTTTTCAACCATCGCCTGGTCGGCGAGGAGGGCAGCGTCGAGGGCATCCGCCTCCGATTGCAGGCGGTCATATTCTTCCTTTGAAACCACGCCCGCCTGGTTCAGTGCGCGAGAACGATCAGCTTGGTTCCTTGCGTTGGCAGCCTGCGCCTGGTCGCGGGAGAGCATGCCCTGCGCCTGCTTCAGCGCCGCTTCGAACGGACGCTTGTCGAGCGTAAATAACAGTTGTCCCTTGCTGACGTCAGCCCCTTCCTTAAAATGTACTCCAGTGAGCTCCCCGGTCACCTGCGTTTTTACCGAGACATTGGAGTAGGGCTCGACGGCGCCAATTGCCTTCAGTTGCAGCGGCACAGCCCTCTGTTCCACCGTAGCCACCAGCACCGGAACTGCGCTCATGCGCGGGGCTTGCGCCTTGGTCCCCGAGCAGCCGCTCCAAAGCGCTAAACTGCTGCATACAAAAAGTGCTGTAAGTTGTCGAAACATCGGCCCCTTATTTGTTTGACGCAAAAACTCTCAAAACGTTTCTGAGAACCGGGAACCAGAAACTGGAAACTGAAAATAGTCCCCTCAATCCCCTCTCAAAAACCCAGGCAACACGTCCCGCTTGTACGACTCGAGGGTCAGCTCTTCGTCTCCGCACATCAGATAGATATTGAACTGGGTCACGCCCACGTCAGCTAGCTTCCTGAGCTTCTGGCGATGGGCTTCAACCGGGCCCACCAGGCAAAACCGGTCCACCACTTCATCGGAAACGAAGCGGGCGTTGTCGCTGCCCACCTCGGCATGATGCTGATAATCGTATCCCGCCCGATCCTGCACGTAGGAAGTGAGCGATGCCGGCAGATCTTCAGGCTTGTATCGCGATATCAGATCGACCACATGATTCGAAACCAAAGCAGGAAACCAGCGCACCCGCTGCCGCGCCAGCGCCAGGTCGTCCGACACCCAAACCGGCGCTGCAGCCATGACTTCGACTGCCTGGGGATCGCGCCCTGCTTCCTTCGCGCCTTGCCGCACGAATCCGAGGCACCACGCGATCAGGTCGGGATCCGCAAATTGCAGAATCACGCCATCCGCGATCCGCCCCGCCATGCTCAAGACCTTCGGACCGTAACCCGCAATCCAGACCGGAGGAGAGCCGGTTGCCCAAGTGAGCCGGGCGGGCTGACCGTCGTGCTGTACTTCCTGTCCGGCTGTGAGTTCGCGGAAGGTAGTGACTGCCTGTTCCAACTCCGCCGGAGTGACCGGCTTTTTGCCCAATACCCGCCGCGAACTGTCGCCACGACCGATTCCCAACTCCATGCGTCCGCCCGAAATCAGGTTGAGCGTAGAAAAAAGGCTGGCGGTGACCGTGAGGTCGCGCACTGCGGGGTTGGTGACGCAAGGACCCAGCCGCATGCTTCGGGTCGCATTCGCCATCAGGGTAAGCAGCGGGTAAGGCTCCTTCCACAGCACGTGCGAGTCAAAAATCCAGCCATACTCGAACCCAGACGTCTCCGCCTGCCGAGTCAGCGCAACGATACGCTCCACGGAAATATCGGGCTTCAGGGTGATCCCGAACTTCATGCTTCCCTTTCGCGTTATGGGATAGAAGTAAACCGCAGGGGTCGAAGGCCCGGTAGCACGACTGAAGTCGCGCCCCTCCCAATCGCGTTGCAGCGCCTCCGAAAATCGCGGCTTCCGATAGATATCAGCCCCGCCGCTTTTCCGCAGCCTGCTAGCATAGAATACATCACGCTTCGGCCCCCACCGAGTGGGCTCAAGCAGCCAGGGGATTAGCCAATGGGGTTCGATACCATCATTACCGGCGGCACCGTGGTCACGGCTGCCGATACTTCCCAGGCCGACGTCGCCATTTCAGGCGGCCGGGTCGTTGCCCTGGGCAGCAGCCTGCCTCGCGAAAATGCCACACGCCTGATCGACGCCGCCGGCAAGTATGTGTTCCCCGGCGGAATCGACGTCCACACCCACCTGGACATGCCCTTCGGCGGCACCACCAGCGCGGACGACTTTGAAACCGGCACGCGCGCCGCCGCTTTCGGCGGTACTACCACCCTGATCGACTTCGCCATCCAGTACAAGGGCCAATCCCTGCGCACCGCTTTCGATGCCTGGATGCAGAAGGCATCGTCGAAGGCCGTCGCCGATTACGGGTTCCACTGCATCATCACCGATCTGCCCGACGCGCAGCTGGCGGAAATGCCGCAACTGGTTCGCGAGGGCGTCAGCAGCTTCAAGCTGTTCATGGCCTACCCCGGCGTTTTCATGCTCGATGATGCCAGCATCTTCAAAGCCATGCGCACCTCGGCCAAGGCCGGGGCGATGGTCTGCATGCATGCGGAAAATGGCGACGCCATTGACGTGATCGTCAAGCAAGCCCTGGCCGAGGGCAAGACTGCCCCCAAGTACCACGCGCTCACGCGCCCGACCACGGCCGAAGCCGAAGCCACCGCCCGCGCCATCGCTCTTGCCGAAATGGCCGGCTCGCCGGTGTACATCGTGCATCTCAGCTGCAACGACGCGCTGGAAAAAGTGCGCGAGGCCCGCGATCGCGGCCTTCCTGTCTATGCGGAAACCTGTCCCCAATATCTCTACCTGTCTCTCGAAAACATGGACGCGCCCGGCTTCGAAGGCGCCAAGTACGTTTTCACTCCCCCTCTGCGCGAAAAATGGCATCAGGAAAAATTGTGGAAGGGGTTGACCCACGACCATCTCCAGGTCGTCTCAACTGACCATTGCCCGTTTTGTTACAAGGAACAGAAGGAAATGGGGATTGGCGACTTCACCAAAATTCCCAACGGCGGCCCCGGCATTGAGCACCGCATGAGCCTGGTGTACTCGGGTGGAGTCGCGCAGGGACGCTTTAGCGTGAACCGCTTCGTCGAACTGGTGGCGACCACGCCCGCCAAGCTGTTCGGCCTTTATCCCCGCAAGGGCACGGTGGCGATAGGCAGTGACGCCGACCTGGTTATATTCGATCCGAAACGTGAGCACACCATCAGCGCCAAAACTCATCACATGCGCGTGGACTATTCCATGTTTGAGGGCATCAAGGTGACCGGCACGCCGGATGTTGTGCTCTCCCGCGGTCGCGTCCTGGTCGAGGGAGAAAAATTTCTGGGCCGCGCCGGTCAAGGCGAGTTCATCAAGAGAGGCGCCTGCCCCGCGATTTGAAACTCGGAATGTGTGGGTCGGACACTCTTGTCCGACGCCTTTGACGTTCATTTTGGGTTGGGGCTCTAGTCAGGAAAGTCAAAATCCAGGTCAAAAGCGTGTCCGACCCACACATACTCAGCAAGGTAGAGGACAGTACCTATGCCCATCACTCTCGGCCCCGCCCAGCAGGAAGAAATGCTCTCCGCCGCTCGCGCCGCCTTCCGGAATGCTCATTCCCCCTATTCGAATTTCAAGGTGGGAGCGACTATCCTCACCGAGCGGGGCACGATGTACCACGGCTGCAACGTGGAAAACGCCTCTTATGGCCTAACGATCTGCGCCGAGCGTAACGCCATCTTTGCGGCAGTCGCCGCCGAAGGCAGCGGCATGAGGATTAAAGCGGTGGCCGTAGCCACCGAGCGCGACGTCCCCTGCGCACCGTGTGGTGCCTGCCGCCAGGTCATCTACGAATTTGGCCCGGATGCCCTGATCCTGTTCCGAGGTCAGACGGGCACGGAACAAATGCCGATTACGACGTTGCTTCCGGAAGGCTTCCGGTTGTAAGGGCACAATACCGACTCGAGGTAGTTCCTGTGCCCTTACTCAGGGGGCGCCGAAGTCAACCCCATCTTGGCCCGCACTGCCTGCCACTCCTCCCGCACGCGGGGCTCCTGCGAGAGTTCGAAGGCGCGACGCAGAGACTGCTCGGCTTTGGGCAAGTCATCAAGCTTGAATGAACACTCTCCCGGACCCGCCCAGGCATACCAGTCTTGCGGGTATTGCCGGATCGCCTCTTCGAAAATCGGTATCGCTTGATCGCACCGTCCCCGCTCATCGAGGCCGAGGGCAACCTGTACATGCGCCCTCGCCAGATTTCGGGCCACCGGCTCGTTGTGCGGTGCGTTTTGGTGAGCCGCCGTGAAAAGCGTCAAGTCATCCTTCCAGGCGCTTTCCTGTTGAAGCGTCAGCACGCTGAAAGCAACCGCCGCCAATCCCGCGGACGAAAACAGGACTGAGCGCCGCTTCCCTGACAAGTGCCATCCGGTCGCAAGCAGAATCATTAGTCCGGCCAAGGGCAGGTAGGTATACCGGCCATGCAGAAAATCGCCGGGGTTAAGCACATTCAGATTCAACGTAAGCAGAATCGGAAGCACGAGGATGCATGTACCCAGCAACAACCCGCGCCGGACATTCGCCGCCTCCTGATCCCGAAGATCTCGTCCTGCCTTTCTCCAGGCCCAGAAGAGCCCCCAGGCAAAGATCGCCACAACCAAACCCACACCCAGGGCCGGCAATGCGACGGCGCGCAGCGAAAATGTCTCCGCCAGGCTGGGATCGGCGAAAGCCCGCGACCGGACTGGCCAAAACAATACCTTCACGTAGAACCATAGAGTCGATGGCCAGGATAGAAGAACTGTGCTCCAGGCCAGGTGCTGGGTTGCGGGACTGAAATGTCCGCCCAGCGCACGAAAGCGGAAGAACAAATAGACCAGGACCACAACGAGAAATGGAACGACCTCACCAATTGCGGAGCGCAGTCGACCTCTGAGGCTCGTGTCTTTTCCCGGCGAAGTCTTAACCTCGTCCGGTTTGTCGAATGGCACAACCAGGGTCATGGCAAGAAGCACTGCCGGCCAGACGATGGCGGTTTCCTTCGCCATGAGCGCCGCCATGAACGCAGCCAGAGCGGCGATGAGCCAGGCCGCCGAAGACCGCAACGCGGACTTACTACGAGTCTGCTTGCGGGACTTTCTGTGTGACTTTCCCGCGTCGGATTGTGCCCGCTCCGCATACTTGAAGTACAGGAGCAGACTGGCAAGCAGGGCGCCAGCCATCAACGGATCTGGAACAGTGACCCACGCAACAGATTCTGTTTGTGCCGGATGCAGCGCGAACAGGGTGCCGGCAACCAGTGCTGCAAGCCGATCTCGCAGCAACCTCCACACCAACAAGCTCAGCAAGACCGCCGCCAATAGATGCTTTACCACGCTGAGCAGATGCCATCCCCACGATGACGCCTCACATAAGATGAAATTCAGTCGCAACCACAATAGAAACACCGGACGATAGAAACTTAACGGCCCGCCAGTAAATTGCGCCCATACATAGGTGGTGAAGTACTCCCACACGTGTCCGGCTTGCTGCAAACGGACATCGCCGGCAAAACGGTGATCGTCCAGGACAAATTGGAAATTCAATGCCGGGCTGTAAATGGCAAACACCCCTGCCGCCAAAGCGATGGCCACAAGGCAAATCGCCAGCGGCGAGAGCAATGGCTGCACTCTCCTTGGCGGCGCCGAGGAGGGATACTTCTGTGCACGAACCGGGCTCGGAGCTTTCATCACTATGAGGAACCTTCCGGGGAGAATCGCCTCTTAGATATCAGGACCGAAGTGCCACTCTTGTCCTGGTCGTTGGCCGCAAGTAACGGCGATGTCTGCGCCTCCTATCGCTTGAGCCAGTAAATAAGAATGCCGTAGCCCACGCCTGCAGCATCGCTCGTCCTGGCGGATTGGAAAGCCATGAACCGTCCGTCAGTCGAAATAACCGGGTTCGACGCCTTGCCGCCCTCGTAATCATTGAAGAATGTCAGCCGGGTAAAATCCTTTCCGGTTCCGTCAAGTCTCAGCTTCCAGATGTCAATGTTTCCCGAGCCCCGCGCTCCCCCAAGCTTCTCGCACTGCCGGTCTGCCTCAACCGCGGTGTACCGTCCATCCGGAAAAATTCCTTCCACTTCGTTATACGATCCCGGCGCTTTTGAGAAATTGGTCACCTGGCCTGTGTTGAGATCAATGCCCATCACCGACGAGCGGCCCTGTGGTTCGTAGCAGGTAAAAGTCATCTTGCTATCGTTGTCATAGAAGTCCTGCGCTTCGATGACGCAGCTCCGGTCCTTACTCTCGTAAACCGTCTTCTGATTGACCAGCCTGGGAATGCCCGAAAGATCGAGGTCCGCAACCACCAGTCGTGATGCTTCCGGCGCAAGCTCGGGCGCCTGGGCCGCCACCAGCGAAAACGCAATCTTCAGGGTCTTCTTGGAAATCGCCGCGCCCTCGCTCGTCTTCTGCCCCAGCTTGACCGGCCTGGCTCCCCGTTCCTTGCTGAGAAACCAGAGCTCGTTGTCACGGTTACGGCTGGTGTGCACATCCTCGAAGTGGTCCGGTCCGATCAGGATGTAGTCCCCAGTCACCAGATGCATCACCCGGAGGAAGGCGGCGCCGGGGACGTTGCAGGTCAGGCACTGAATGACGCGCGACGTCAGGTCAATCACCATGGCGTCGCCAAAACTCTTCGCCATGAAAGCGACCCGCTGGTTGTCGGGAGAGATGTCGGCTCGCTCACCGAAATGGGTCAGAACCTCGATATTGGGAGGCAGATGTTCGAGCGGGTTGCCTGGGTTCCTCTGCCCAAGCGTCAAAGCCGAGGTGAGAAGCAGAATGAGCCATCGCATTCCGGAAATACTATCAAAGCTCTCCTGGGCTGCGACCATTTCGGCGCAGGAAATACTTTCCACCACCCCGCTCCGCAATGTAAGCTTCCCTGTTCCTGACGCGACTGACGATGCCGCCGACTGCAACCCCGCGCCCCCTCGACATCATCCGCAAGAAACGCGATGGCGGCGAACTGTCGCCCGACGAGATCGGCTTCCTGGTCCGCGCCTACACCCACGACGAAATCCCCGACTACCAGATGGCGGCCTGGCTGATGGCCGTGCTCATCAGAGGAATGAATGGCCCCGAACTGAGCGCCCTCACCGGGGCCATGCTCCATTCGGGCGAGGTCTTGGACCTCTCGGACCTCCCCGGCCCCAAGGTGGACAAACACTCCACGGGCGGTGTCGGCGACAAGACTTCGCTCATCATTGCACCTATTGTGGCCGCCGGCGGCGTCACGGTTCCGATGATCAGCGGGCGCGGGCTTGGCCACACCGGCGGCACGCTGGACAAGCTGCAAGCTATCCCGGGCTTCAACATCAATCTGTCCTTGACCGAGTTTCGTCGCGTCCTCAAGAGTTGCGGCTGCGGCTTGATCGGACAGACCGCCGAGATCGCTCCTGCTGACAAGAAGATCTACGCCCTGCGCGACGTGACCGCGACGGTCGAAAGCCCAAATCTGATCTGCGCCTCCATCATGAGCAAGAAGTTGGCTGAGGGCATCGACGGCCTGGTGCTGGATGTGAAAACCGGCAGTGGGGCGTTCATGAAGACTGAGAAAGACTCCATCCACCTGGCCGAACTCATGGTCGAGACCGGCGAACTCATGGATAAGAAGATGGTCGCGCTCATCACCGACATGGACCAGCCTCTGGGCCTGAAAGTCGGCAACGCTCTCGAAGTCGAGGAGTGCATCGAGGTGATGAACGGCGAAGGACCCGCCGATCTGCGCGAAGTGTCAGTTGAGCTTGCCGCCTGGATGTTCTACCTCGCCGCCCGTACCCCGAGCGTAGACGCAGGCCGCGAATTGGCCGACACACTCATTCGAGATCATTCTGCTCTCCGGAAGTTTCGCGAGATCGTTACCCAGCAGGGCGGCGACCCGCTCTCCGTTGACGATCCCCAACGTTTGCCCCAGGCGCAGCATCTGGCGCAAGTCACCAGTCCAGCCAGCGGATTCGTGGAGTTCATTCAATGCGAGCAAGTGGGAGTTGCCAGCCTGATGCTGGGCGGCGGCCGCGAAAAGAAAGAAGACACGATCGATCCCGCGGTCGGACTTGTCCTGCACAAGAAAGTCGGCGACCCGGTCCGGGAAGGCGAGGCGTTCTGCACAATTCACTACAACTCGGACGCCCGGCTCAGCGGCGCGCAGAATCTGCTGCAACAGGCGTATCGCATTGCCGGAAAGCCTCCGGCTGTGAGGCGGCCCTTGGTCCACCGTGTCATCTCCGGAAAAGGAGCGCGTGGATGAGGAGCGAACCAGGCGACGCGATTTCGACGGTTCCAGGGCCGGGAGCCACGGAAGTTTCGCAGGCATGAACGGGAGGCAGGAATGGGCCGTCTGACAGGACTTTTGGGCTTGGTCACCATGCTGGGCCTGGCTTATCTGTTTTCCAGCAACCGCCGCGCTATCCGGCTCAGGACGGTAGGCTTGGGGCTCATCCTGCAGTTCGTATTTGCAATCTTCGTCCTGCGTTTCAATTTCGGCCGGGCCTTGCTGGAGTGGGCGGGGCACGGAGTGGAAAAGTTTTTGGAGTATTCCTTCGCCGGCTCCCAGATGGTGTTTGGAGAATTGGGCCGCAAGGGCGGCTCGATGGGAATGATCTTTGCCTTCCAGGTGTTGCCTACGGTAATTTTCATCTCCGCGTTCTTTGCCGTGCTCTATTACTACGGCGTGATGCAGTTCATCATTCGCCAGATGGCCAAGGTCATGATCCGCATGGGCGCCAGCGGCGCGGAATCGCTCGACGTGGCCGCCAGCATCTTTATGGGCCAGACCGAAGCGCCGCTTACCATCCGCCCCTACCTGCCATCGCTGACTCGTTCTGAACTGATGACCGTCATGACCGCGGGCATGGCCCACGTCTCCGGCGGCATCATGGGTGCCTACATTCTTTATGGGGTTGAGGCCAAGAACCTGCTCAGTGCAGTCATCATGACTGCCCCCGGCACCATCCTGATGGCGAAAATGTTCGTGCCCGAAACCGAAGAGCCGGTTACCAGTCCGCATCGAGAATCAGATGTGGAAAAAAAGCCCGCGGCGGCCGATATCGATCCCGAGGCGATCACCAAAGATGAAAACGTTCTCGGAGCCATTACCCGCGGCACCATCGACGGCCTGCACCTGGCCTTGAACATCGCCGCCATGCTGATTTCTTTCCTTGCGCTGATCGCTCTGATCAATGGCATCTTTGGCGGCATTCACAACCATATCTTTCACTGGTTCCCGTCGAGCCTGGAACAGGTGTTCGGCGTAGTATTCGCTCCCATCGCTTTTGTAATCGGCATTCCCTGGGGCGAATGCGGCATCGTGGGTAATCTTCTGGGAACCCGCATGGTGATCAACGAACTGGTGGCCTACAGCATGCTCGGCGCGCAGAAAGGCATTCTCGATCCCCGCTCCTTTGCCATCGCGACTTTCGCGTTGTGCGGCTTCGCAAACTTCAGTTCGATCGGAATTCAGATCGGAGGCATCAGCGCCCTCGCGCCCAACAAGCGCAGCGAACTGGCGAAGCTCGGCTTCCGCGCCATGATCGCCGGCACCATGGCAAATCTGATGTCAGCGTCGATTGTGGGCATGCTGCTGCGCTGAGATTGTGCGGGAGACCAGAGGCAACTTGGGTCCGCTGAAACACAGCATGGGAAGGGCACGACTTCAGTCGTGCCGCAACCAGCAAGAATATGAAGGCGGCTTTAGCCGCCGGGGTGTGCTCTTGAAGGTTCCGGAATTCGGTGTTGGAGAACAGCGGAGCCAGGGATCGCACTTCAAGCCTGGGCTAATGCGCCACTACGTTGAGCACCGTGATGGACGAGTAAAAATCGTGCCCTTCCACTCTTTCCAGGTCAACCCGCCTACGTCAACCCCGCCCAGGCCACGCTGGCAAACGGATCGACCGTCGCCAGCGGGGAAACCACGCCCATACTTTCAATAGCTTTCTCCGCCATCATCTGGTCCAGAATCAGCGGGACCTCAAAGATCGCGTAATTCTTGTACGCGCTGACGTTCCGCATGTACTCCTCAAACGTAGCCTCCGTGAGTAACTGCTCGACCGCGTCCCCGATCTCCCGGAAGTCCGGCACTACCATGCCCAGACGCTTTTCCACCAGCCAGGTTCCGTTGTAGCGCTCCTGCGGCATGGTGCGCGCGTTGTGCTCCACTATCACAGGCAGGCCGAATTGCAGGGCCTCGCTGATGCTGCCCGGCCCAGGCTTGCCAATAAAAAAATCCGCCAGCAACATGAAGTAATCCACTTGAGTAGTAAATCCCTCGATGACAGCTGGTTTGCTCAGTTCCATCGCGCGCAGTTTCGCCGCCAGCTCAAGATTGTGGCCGCACAGAAAAATCAACTGGAGCGGCTTTGAACTCTCGTCCAGTTTTTTCGCGATCTCGATCATCGCTGCCGAACCCTGGCCTCCGAACATTACAATGCCGGTCGGCAAGTCGGGCCTCAGGCCCAGTTTTATTCTCTCCGCAACTCGATCGATCGCTGGCTTCCGATAAAACGAGGGCTTAAGAATCATCCCGGAGGTCTCGTAAACCCGCCCCTTGGCGTGCCCCATATCAAGCGCCTGGCGCCGGGCGAGCTGGCTGCCGCAGATGATAAATTCCGATTCCGGCACAATCCAGAAATTCGGCGGATAGTCGGCCAGGTCGGTGAGCAGCGTGACGAAAGCGGCGTTTGGCATCTCTTGGCGAATGCTCTGCGCCAGGCAGCGATTGAAATGCGGAATCACGGAAAGAACCAGGTCAGTCGGATGTTGAGCCCAGTAATTCCGCAAAATGCGCACGATGCGCGAGTGGTGAAGCTGGATGGTGCGCTGAAAAAGGGTTAGCAAAGGCGGCGTGAGCCGGGTCCAGCCCTTCTTCAGGATCAGGTTGTATCCATCCTGGATGCGCAGGCCCGTAGCGCGGTGGACGAAGTCGATCGGGTCCAGCAGTTCCTGCAGGTTCAGAAGCCTTACGTTCCAGGGATGATACTGCTGCTCCAGGACCGTCTTCAGCGCCCCCGCCGCACTCCGGTGTCCGCCGCCGGCATCGTGAAAAACTATGGTGAGGTCGTGCATGGCAACCTCCTGACCAATATCGAATATAAGCATCTCAACCCCGCCTTAAGGGAAGATCAACGCTCCATTAATTTTTCGTGAATTAAAGGGATGGAGAACAAGTAACGTTACTGATGGAAAAAGCGAGTCATCACGAGCGCGGCTCAAGCCGCGCTGGCGCGGTGAGAGCAAGTCGAGGGACCCCTATCTCACCGAGGACGCATCCGCTTATATAGGGGGCCTTCGACTCCGCCGAGCATTTCGCAAGCGAAATGTTTGTCTGCGCTCAGGATGACAGAACGAGGTGAAGACGCCCCGTGCCAGCAGAGTTCACACTACGGCAGAGTAGTCGAAAGGGGACCTTGCGCGATCGTCGAAACATCCAGCCCGTTGTCGCGAATGATCTCGCTGAATAGTCTTGCACTGCTTCGCAGGGTGCGCTGCTGCGTCTCCGGATCGAGCGCCACCAGGCCGAAGCGAAGTGTCCAGCCTTCGTTCCACTCGAAGTTATCGGTGAGCGTCCAGTGTAAATATCCGCGGATGTCGTGCCCCTCTTCGATCAGTCCATGCAGCTCGCGCAAGGCACTCACAATCAACCAGGGGCGAATCTGATCTTCGGCGTCGGGCACGCCATTTTCCATGATGTAAATCGGTTTGCCCAATCCCGCCGCACGTTTTACCGCCTGGCTGATGGCCTGCGGATACGCTTCCCCGTAGGGCCGCTCAAATCCCGGGTCTCCTTGCGGGACATGCGGGGGCACAAATACGTTGGCAAAAAATGTGCTGGCATTGTGAATATCGAAAGCGACGTGGAACCGGCTGTACACATTCAGCCCCACGAAATCACAACGGCCCATGGCCTCGCGATCGCGTCTGTCGAGCAGGCCAAACGGAAACCCTAGCTTCCCGCTTTCGATCAGATCGAAGAAAGTATGATTGAACAGCCGGTCCAGCAAAGCGGCTATCCATCGATTGGCCATTCCCCGCACCGGCTCGAACACCACATAGTGCTGGGCCCATCCCACTTGCGCGCCCGGCACCAGTTCATGCAGTGCGCGATACGCCAGCACATGAGCGTGCGCCTGCATGCGGTTGACCTTGAGAGCATTGAGCAATTGCCCCTTGTGGCCGGGTGGGAATTCACCCAGCACATACCCGCAGGCCGCATAAACATTGGGCTCGTTAAAGGTGACCCAGAAACGGCAAAGGTCCCCGACCGCCTTCGCCACTTCCCGGGTGAAGCGTTCGAAAAGTTGGGGCGCATCCGCCCGGAGAAATGCTCCCCGCTCCTCAAACCATCGCGGGTGGGTGAAGTGGTGCAGACAAACGATCGGCTCAATCCCCCGCTCGCGCAAAGCCTCCAGCATCTGCCGATAGCGCCGCAACGCCGCTGGGTCAAAACGGCCTTTTTCCGGCTCGATGCGGCTCCACTCCAATGAGAGTCGCAGCGCCTTCAAGCCCAAATCGTGGGCAATATCAAAGTCGCGCTCAGCATTCTCCCACCAGTCGCAGGCCTTGCCGCATCGGTCTCCGGACTTGATCCGTCCCGCCAACTCCCAGTCCGACCATTGATTTGAATTGTCACCTTCAACCTGGTGAGCAGCCGTCGATACGCCCCACAGAAAATCTTTGGGAAAGAGAAGAAACGGCTCAGCACTTGAGTCGCAAAGGCCAGCGTCGTTCATGCCGTGCATTCCATGGCTTGCATTCTACGATATCGTGACGCCACTCCCCGATGGCCAATTGCTCCCCGCAGTGTTTACTCGCTGTGATCCGCAGCTCCTCGCTTCGTCAAGGCTTGGGCACCGGATTGCTTAAGACCCAAACGGAATTCAGTCGAAACAACGGTCTGGCAGCAATGGCAGAGAATTTGGTGGAGCTAGTCGGGATCGAACCGACGACCTCATCGTTGCGAATTCTCAACCCTGTCCGAGATGACGCGGCACCGAAGAAGCCCGAATAGATAGCGAGGGGCATCGTTCATGCGGGTTTGTTCGCCTCTTCCCTGCCCTTCACCTGTACCCGAGCGACAATGACCAACTTACGCGATCCGGGCAGGGATGCCTGGGTTACGACACAAATTACGACACAAAATCTCGTGACCACTCCCCGATTGTCCGCCAATTGTCTAGGGGGTAGGTGCCAGGTAGCGTATAGGGGCACCTGGCTGTGGCGCGGTTCAGAAAAAATAAAAAAGAATCGCGAGATGTGCCTTTGTGAATGCAGGCAGCGGCGCCTCACCATGGGTACACAGCCTGGTATTTACTTTCCCGGGCCACGCACTTCCCGTTGCGAGACGATATTGTAGAGGACGATAGTCGCCCCCTCCACATGTTGGTCCTCCCCAAACATCACTGCCGTCGGACCAGCAGTTATTCTCGAAGCCGGCGGCGGGACTTTCTCAAGAGATTGGGCTGCCGTGCAGAGCCTTTTGGCGGAACGAGTCAGAACCTGTGCATACGATCGTGCGGGGCTTGGCTGGAGCGATCTTGGACCTGGGCCCCGGACATTGGCGCAAGAGGTATTCGAGTTGCACACCCTTCTGGAGTCAGCAAACATATCCGGCCCGTTCGTGCTGGTAGGCCAATCGCTAGGGGCGCTGCATGTGCGTCTTTTCACCGAGGACTATGGGAATGACGTCGCTGGCATTGTCCTGGTCGATCCGGCAGACGAGAGCAGCATGTTGTTCAATGTGCCGGCAAAACGGTGGATGAAATTACGGGACCAGGCTAGAGGGCGGTCAATTCCACCGGCGCGGAGCACCGGACCGCCAAGCACCGGCTACAAGCCTGAGGAGGACTATCTGGGAGACGAAGCTCAGCTCCTTTACCTTGAGAGAGAAAAGAACCCTCAGCCGTTCGGTGATCGTCCGCTTTTTGTGTTGGCAGCGGGAAAACGGCCTCCACCACCTGGAATGACGGAAGATTCGTACAAGGATATTAGGCACGCGATCGATCAAGATCGTGCTGAGGCTGCACATCTTTCACGAAATTCGAAGTTCGTTCTTGACGTCAAAAGCGGGCACGACATTCAAATTGATGATCCTAAGGCCGTGGCGGAAGCGGTGGAGGAGGTCGTGGCGGCGGTCAAGAATCAGACGAAGCTCGCCTTACATTGACGTAAGCAGATGGGATGAGTTCTACATGGCGCTCAGCGCCACAACGATTAATGAAAACGGGAAGCATTGGCAGTATGCTGTGCCAAGGCGTGTGGTCCAGAGGTCTTCGACCTTACTGGTGCTTGAGAGCCCGAGGATGAGTTTGACCCGGGACGCGCTTTGGCACAACGGACTGTAGCCTCTTCGTGAGAGGAGAGCACGCGAGGGAGATTCACCCTATCAGCGCGTCCTGGATCACACGTCAATGGAGGTGTAATCATGGACGTGCTGCATCCGAGATCTTGCGGTTTGGATGTACATAAGAGCTCGATTTCTGCTTGCATTTTGCTGCGTGAAGCGGGACGCGTGCAGAAACACCAGCGTCGCTTTGGCGCGATGACCCAAGAACTGCAGGAGCTTGCCGAATGGCTAGGGCAGTTCGGTGTGACTCAAGTAGCGATGGAATCCAGCGGCGTTTACTGGAAACCAGTTTGGAACATTCTGGAGGGACAGTTCACGGTAGTTTTGGCAAATGCGCAGCACATCAAGAATGTGCCGGGGCGCAAGACCGACCAGAAGGATGCGGAATGGATTGCGCAGTTGCTGCAGTATGGTCTTCTGCGGGCCAGCTACATACCCTGCGAAATCATTCGCGATCTACGCGACCTGACCAGAATGCGGGCCAGTCTGTCCCAGGAAGCTTCGCGCATTAGTAGTCGAATTCAGAAGGTGCTGGAAGACGCAAACGTAAAACTAGCGAGCGTGGCGACCAACGTTCTCGGCAAGAGTGGACGGGCAATGCTAGAGGACATCATCACCGGTGAAGATAATCCCGAGCACCTCGCCTCCCTCGCCCTGGGTCATCTGCGCGTGAAGATTCCGCAATTACGACTTGCTCTAGAAGGAAAGATCCGTTCCCATCATCGCTTTTTGCTTCGGCGTTTACTGGATCAAATACAGTTTGTGGAACACGAAATTGCATTGCTCGACGAACGCCTGGAGGACATCGGCCGACAAAGACCGGAGCTGGCGCAAGCGGTTGCTCGCTGGGACACGATACCGGGGATCGATCGAGTGGCAGCATGGGCTCTTCTAGCCGAAATAGGTGACAACATGGCGCAGTTTCCAACCGCTGAGCATCTGGCCAGTTGGGCCGCGCTATGCCCCGGCAATCACGAGAGCGCCGGCAAGCGTTTGCGCGGTACAACTCGTCAAGGGAGCCCATGGTTGTGCCGCATGGCTTGTCAGTGCGCCTGGGCTGCCGCGCGAACCAAGAACACTTACTTGTCCTCGCAGTTCAGACGCTTAGCGGCAAGACGCGGCAAGAAAAGAGCCATCATCGCGGTGGCGCATACCCTCATCGTTATTGGCTATCACTTGCAGAAGAATCAGAGCAACTACGAGGATCTTGGCGGAAACTACTTCGATCGCATCCACTCCGACGGTCTAAAGCGGTACTTGGTGAAGCGGCTCCAACAACTCGGGCACAAGGTAACCCTAGAGCCGATGGAAGCTGCTTAACCCACCGCTTCCCGCAGTTGTTTTCGAGGGAGAATGCCGGTCTCCGGCGGGATGCGATAAGCTCCCAAGTTATCGACGCGCTCGAGGCGCAAGGAGATAAAGGAGACCGGCAATGAAGAAGATTAGCACTGTAACGACAAAGAAGGTCGAAAAAAATGCAAGTCAGAAACTTACGATCGGGCTGGATCTGGGAGACCGGTCGAGTTGGTACTGCGTTCTGGATGAAGCGGGAGAAGTCGTTCTTGAACAGAAAGTGGCGACCACATCGAAGGCCATGAAGGAAGTTTTCGGAGGGATGCCGCGCAGCCGGTTGGCATTGGAAACGGGGACGCACTCCCCCTGGGTAAGCCGGGTGTTGAGTGAACTGGGGCATGAAGTGATCGTGGCGCATGCGCGCAATGTGCGCTTGATCGGAGAGAGTCGGAAGAAAGATGATCGACTGGATGCCCGAACGCTGGCCCGACTGGTGCGGATTGATCCGCAGTTGCTGGCGCCGGTGAAGCATCGCAGTGCGCAGGCACAAGCGGATTTAATGGCGATCCGGGCGCGAGCGGGTCTGGTACGAGCGCGGACGTCGTTGATCAATACGGCGCGGGGACTAACAAAGTCGTACGGCGAGCGGTTGCGCGGCTGTAATCCGCGAAACATGAACGCGGCGAAAGCGCAGGAACTGAGTCCGGAACTGCAAGCGGCCTTGGCACCGCTGTTGGGAGAAATCGAGTCTCTGAGCGAACGGATTGGTGAATATAACGAGCGCATCGAGGAGATCGCGAAGCAGGGTTACCCGGAGGTGGCTCGCCTGAAACAGGTGAAGGGAGTGGGAACGCTGATCGCGTTGACCTATGTGCTGACGCTGGAAGATGCGCATCGTTTTGGCAAGAGCCGGGATGTAGGTTGCTATGTCGGGTTACAACCGGGACGGAGGAACTCGGGGCAGAGCGAACCACAATTGCACATTAGTAAGGAGGGAGATCCGTATCTACGAACGCCGCTGGTCCAGGGGGCGCACCATATTCTGGGACCGTTTGGAGCCGACAGCGATCTACGACGGTGGGGACTCAAACTGGCGGAGAGAGGAGGAAAGAATGGGAAGAAACGAGCGGTGATCGCGGTGGCGCGAAAGCTGGCGGTGCTGTTGCATCGGCTGTGGGTCGGTGGAGAAGCTTACGAACCACTGCGCAACCAGCGAGAAGTCGCGTTGCCGGCCGCGGCGTAGTTTCGATCCAAGGACTGAGAAAACACAAGGCAAGAAGCCCAAAGTTTAAGCGCCGAGTTCCGGTGACTGCGTCAAACGCCTGGCCCAGACTTCCATCGTCGAGATGGAACCAGAGGTCGATAATCAGGTGGCAGCACCGGCTGAAACGAGAACACCCAACTTGCACCGAGCGAAGGAAACGCTCATCAAGAGTGCGGATGGAAGGGTGGCGACAGTAGTAGCGCGAAAAAGACTTTGGGGGAACAGTGTTGGATCGGACAAGTGCATAGCGCACGTCGGTCCACCTTCCTTCCTAGCGGAATGGTGGCCGAGCGGTCCTCGCCGTCAAGGGTTCGCTGCGCCGCACAAAACGCGCCCTTGACCGCTCCGGGCCGCTCTGCAAGATGCTCCGCTAGGAAGGAAGGTGGACTTGAGGAAAGGCAACAACAAAAACAACATCAAAATCGCAAACTCCCTCTTGACTTAGACGGCATTCTCATGGAAGGCGTTTACACTCAAAACCGCCGGAGGGGCTTGGGGTTCTCAGCTCCGGGGAGGGGGTTCTGAGTAAAATGGCGATTACGTCAATCGCTGACCGCCGGGCCCCCTGCGCTCCATCTACTGGGCAGATAGAGAATGCGAGAGGCTCAACAGATTCTGCGGAACCACGTGAATCGTACCCCTGCGTGGGCTATCAATGTCAGCGATCAGGAAGAACGAGATGGACACCGCAATCGGCACGATCAGAAATATCCTCCAATCCCTCCGACGTGCCCCGTACCCGATCAACAAGTTGCAGCCGAGGGCGATGGCCACCATCAACACCCACGCCGAGCGGGGGATACGATTCCACCACGCCGCCTGCGTATATCCCTGTGAGTTCAACACATCATTCATGCCGGAAATGGCGAGGGCAACTATAGGTGAGGGCTGGGCTGCTGCCGACGCCCGGGCGGTGGACCATAGTTTGGACTGTAGTTCCGCCGTGTCCGCGTTGACCTTCGCGAGCTGGCGCGGGTCGCGAGTCGTGTAGAACAAAATGCGCTGATCGAGGTATTTCTTGAGCAGCTCACGCACTTCCACCGCGTTCCCGGCAGGCAGCAGGTCGGCTCGCACGTACTCTGTACCGATCGCGTTGGCTTCAGCCTCTTCGTAATTCTTGCGCTGATCGTAGCGGCTGACGGCCATCGAGAAGCTGAACCCGATGAGGAGTCCCAGCAACGTCAGCGTGGCTCCCAGTACAACGGTGAAATCGCCCCGGTCCTCCTCCTTCAAGGGGCCGACTCGTTTTCGAAGGGTGTCGCCGACCTCAGCCGCCAGCCATAGAGCCCCAAATGCCACTACGAACGTGAGAAGTGGGAAGTCTTTCAAGTACATTGCTTTGTAAGCTCCCTCAGACTCCAACAGAAGTGCGCTCGCACGGTGCACTCGCACCTCAATCCTTCGGTGCGAACTAGGAATCGATACTACCGCAATCGCCACAATTGACGAAGACCGGGCGAACCGGGAGTTTTGGTTGGGATAGAGCTCCGACGCGCCAGCTGTAGGTGGAGGGTTACCAAGCCCGCTCTTTCGATTGCGAGTTGGGTTCTCATTTCCACCATGGCTACGTTTTCGAAGGCCCCCCTATAATGCCGGACGGCCGAATTTCCCAGGTCCGGTTTGAAGTCTGGCCTCTCGTCTGTGAGCCTTCCCATTCGCCGCGAGGTTCAAGCGCTGGTAGCAGGTATCGACAGGACGCGGACTTTCCCCCGTCCTTCGGAATTTCCTTTCTCCGGGCTCGCATGGGCCGATACGTGTGTGTGACTAGTTCATCCCTGATCTGCCTCAAGAAACTTTCCTCTCCGCTTTCTTCGATGGCCTCGAACGTGACCCCGTCAATGCCCGGTGCCCCGTTGTTGCTTTTCGCCATTCGGTAGGCTTCGTGGAGTGTTTCCATTTTGCAAACATGGATGTACAGCCCCCAGAAACGCCAGGCAGGTTCAGCCTTCGCCTTGACGTATAGACTCCTTCTCAGGTCCTGCAGATTGATGGGTGCTTTTATCATTTCACCCCTGCCTTCCATGTCGTCAGAGTCGCCACAAACAGCAAGGTCCCTTCGCTCCATCCGCATTACCGGACTTCGTCGCTACTGCGGACCCCTCCGCCACCCTCTCGCCTTTCCACCGACTTCCCGGTGTCACCGGTTATACGGTTTCCTTCTCCGCCGATTTCGCGACGGGGCGAGGAGGACTTCTCCAGTTGCTTAGCCCATCCTTGCCATCGTGCTGCTGCTGCAACCCCGCCAGAGTGCCTCGTCGCTTCGGTCAGTTTGCGGCGAGCCATGTTGCCTTCGCCCCATGAAGAAAGGCTCGGCCTCTGGGGTTTCCGTTTCGAGGCTACTTATGCATTTACTCGTTGCGGCCCGATGACTCGCTCACCATCCTTTCGATGGCTTCGTCGATAGGTTTTCAGGATTCGGTTTCCTTCCTCCTGACTATCCTAGCTACAGGGTCCTGACTCTTACCCTGGCGGGTCTGCTTCCCGCTGAATGCACCAGCCTTCGCTGGACACACCTTCATGCCGGTTTAGCCCGGCGCACTGTAATCGCGATGTTACGTCAACTGAGGCGAACAGCGTCAATCCTTTGGTGTGGGGTTCTTGATTGCTTGTTCGCAGGCGGACACGAACGAATCGTGATCCGCGGTGCCTAGAAACGTCTGGAAGTCACCAGTTTGACGGGGTGAGAACATAGCGGGACGGAATATGCATTTGGCGAGATAGTAAACCCCGCTTAACTAGACAGTAATGCAGGGGGGTAAAAAGCCGAGAATCGCACCATCGTTGTGCGTGAACGGATACTCTCTTGGTGATATGCTTGACCCCGAAAGTTGGGCCCTGCGTGCGAGAGGAATCTCGATGCCCATCTTGGGAAGTGCTCAGCTTCGCTCAGAACTCCGCCCTTATGTACGCGCTTACGCGTACCGTAAGTTCGAAATGACAGATCTGGTCACTGTTGCACCCGTTCCAGCCCAGTTGGAACAAGTTCTGAATTTTGAGCTCGGAATCTTGCCGGGCGTCCGGCATCGGAATAAAAATGTTTCTACCGAGGTCTGGATAGGCGGTGCGCAGACTTCCTTCCCCGGTTACATGGAGCTGCGTCCTGGGGTCGAGTCTTTTGCTATATTTTTCCAGCCTGCCGGGTGGTCGCAGCTTTTTTCGATTCCAATGAGCTGTTCAAACAGCACCGTGCCATCCGCGTTTCAAGGCTCGCCCATCGAGAGTCCATGGGATTGCGGCAATTCGAGAGAAGATTCCAACAGGAGACAGGCGCTTCACCGAAAGGCTTTGCGCGGGTGGCCCGCTTTCAAGCTGCCCTCGACGCGAAGCGCGCCACACACCTGATCGAGCAAAATGGGGGATGTGCGCCCTCGAGCCTTAGCCAAGCTGGTCGGGTCGAAGAGGTAATTATGCTCACCTTGAAAGTTCGTCGGCCTAGGTGGGAGCTTCGTCCTTACATCCGTACCTTTGCTCAGCGCGAGATCGGTCCGGCAAGCCCTGAAATAGTCGAGCCAACCCCGGCCCAGTTGGAACAACATCTCACCTTCGATTTCGGATGCCCGGTTGAAGTCTTACGTCCCGATGGACGGGTTCAAATCATAGATAGAACGTCAACCGCTGGTGCCCAGACTCGGTTTGCTGCCCATCTGCGTTTGCGATCGGGGGTTGAGTCTTTCGGCGTATTTTTTGGGCCAACTGGTTTCTCGCAGCTATTCGGCGTTCCGATGTCTGAACTTACCGATTGCTTGGGTGATGCACGGGGACTTGTCGGCTATTCGATCCAGGCGCTCTGGAACCGGCTCGGAGAAAGTTCTTCATTTGAGGACCGGATCGTCATCGCCGAGGAATTTCTAATGTGTCGAGCAGCCCGCGTGCAGACTGGAAGCACGATCGTGGCTGCAGCGAACTACGTTTTCCGTCACCACGGCGCGGTCAAGATTGCTGATCTCGCTCATCGAGGTTCGACTGGATTGCGGCAATTCGAGCGGCAATTCCATCGAGAAGTGGGTGCTTCACCAAAGACCTTTGCCCGTATTGCCCGATTTCAAGCTGCTCTAGATGCCAAAGTCGCCGCGCCAAAGCGGACGTGGCTCGATATTGCACACAGCTTCGGCTACTACGACCAAATGCACATGATCCACGACTTTGAATCGCTGGGTCGTGATTCCCCGACACAACTGGTCACCCGACTGGGAGACAGCCGGCCTCCAGGTCTGGCACCCACGGAAAACAAGCAAGCCACTGTTGCATTTCTGATCAGCGGGTCTTAGGAGCCTGTGGAAGAGATGTACTGATTGTCACCTTGAAAAGCTCTGAACCACGTTCGCTATTCGTGCGGTAGGGCGGGGCTTTCAGCTGACACTGCCGTGCCCGAGCTGACATTATTAGGTGTCGCCGCGTAGTTTCGGAAACCACGTCAAGTGCATGTGACGCACGTTCTCGAGGCCCGTGGGACTGCAAAACGCGCGCAGCTTCTGGCCCACATGGAACAGGTCCATCCTCCGGCTCGAAAGTAATAAAAAAGCTGAATGTCGCATTTTTACTATGCGCAGGGTTCTGACTTGATGCATAAACTCCCGGTCGGCTCTTCCTCCCAGGCTGTCCTCCAGGCCGACCCGGCTCAGCAAGACAGTTAACAGAATACGGCGCGATTCGAAAGCAGGCGCAAACTTTCGGGTTCGAGGCCAAAGCCTGCGCCCTCTCCTCAACCCGACAAACATCGTTTAGGGAGGCATATGCATCGCACCTCGCAAACTCGCACAGCAATTTTTTCTCTAGTCGTTGTGGTGCTGGCTTTACCACTCTCGTTGAATGCAGGTCAGCATTCACATAAACATCCTCGTTACAAGGTCGTCGACTTGGGCACGCTCGGTGGTCCATTTAGCTACGGTTCCGCTAATGGCGACGGAGGCCGGTTGCTGAACGACAGAGGTGTTGTCTCGTCATACGCTGACACTCAGGATCCTGATCCTTTTGCGCCGGATTTTTGCTTTGATGCGGACTGTCTGGTTGCTCACGCGTATCGCTGGCGACGCGGAGTCATGAGCGACCTCGGCACACTAGCGGATGGTTACAGCAGTTTGGCCGCCGCGATCAACGACCGCGGATGGAGCCTTGGCGCATCGCAAACCGGGATTATTGACCCTCTCTTTGGGTTCCCGCAGAGCCGGGCTGTTCTCTGGACACGCCTCCGAATGATCGACCTCGGCACGGTTAGCGGCGGCAGCGAGAGTATTGGAATCTCTGTCAACAACGCTGGGCAAGCTGTTGGAATCTCGGACAACGGTGTTCCCGATCCCTTCTCCATGTTCGGCATTGGAGTACAGATGCGAACGTTTTTGTGGGAACGAGGTCAACTCCAGGACATCGGCACCCTCGGCGGCCCGGATACAACCCCGGGGCCCGGTTGTAATAATCAACGGCCCGGCGTAATTGTAGGATCTTCCTACACAAGTTTTACGCCAAACGACACTACGGGCATCCCCACCCAAGACCCCTTTCTGTGGGACAACGGTCACATGATCGACCTTGGAAATCTCGGAGGTACCTTCAGTTTTGGACAATGCGCAAACAATCGTGGAGAAGTTATCGGCGACTCCAATCTGTCGGGTGACCTGGTGGCTCACGCGTTCATATGGCGAAGGGGGGAAATGAAAGACTTGGGCACGCTTGGGGGCGACCTTTCGGAAGCGATCTGGATAAACGATGCTGGAGACATTGCCGGCTCTGCAGACCTACCCACTCCTGGTATTCACGACGCGGTTCGATGGAGGAACGGCCACATTCTGGATCTTGGCACCGTGGATGGAGATGCCTGCAGCAGGGGTCGCGCGATCAACTCCAGAGGACAAATCGTAGGGGGCTCTTCCGATTGCCGAAATTTCCTGCACGCCTTTGTTTGGGAGGATGGCGGTCCCATGCTGGATTTGAATACGTTGATTCCATCTGATTCCGGTTTACAACTGACAAACGCTTTCAACATCAATGACCGGGGAGAGATCCTCGCCAAGTCGGTTCCTTCAGGGGTATCGCCGATCGATGACCAAGATCTCGGGCACGTCGTTCTACTGATTCCATGCGAAGCCGGCGACGACTGCAAGTCGAACGCTCAGCCAAGGACGAGTTTAAGCCCCACTGGTCGGGCAGTGAATAACCTCGCTGCTACAGGGACAGATCCACAGCGTCCCACGAATGCCAGAGAAGCAGTCGTGGCGCGCCAACAGAGGATGGCTCGGCAATATCGTCTTGCCCCAGTCGCGCCAACGAAGTAGGACGGTTGGGCGAAACTCTCGAAAGGAGAAACGCGATGAAATTCACTGAGAGATTTTTCTTGTCCCTACTGGGAGTTCTCAGCCTCCTGGCCGGCTTGACAACGCCAGCCGCTGCTACTTTCCCCGGCAAGAACGGCAGGATCGCCTTCATCCTCGGGCCCGATGTTTACAGCATGAAACCCGATGGAAGTGATGTAAGACAGCTCACTAATCTTGGTCCAGACAGCGGCGCCTTCTGGGAATCTTGGTCTCCGGACGGCAAACAGATCGTATTCGCTGAATTCAGACCGCCGGACTTTCTCGGCCAGCTTTGGCTGATGAACTCCGATGGCGGCAATCAGCACCTGCTTCTATCGGAAGCTGACTTCGATGATGAAAGGCCAAGTTTCACCCCGGACGGCCGCGCGGTGATTTTCACACGCTGTCGGCTGGATCTGGCGGATACCTGTGCGCTTTACCAGATCGACGTAAGCGGCGGCGGCTTGACCGCGATAACGAATTTCGAGCTGGGGATCGTCGACTTGGATGGCAAGTATTCTGCCGACGGAACACTCGCATTCATCAGCGTCGCCCGGAATGGGATCTTCTGCGCGATATACCTCGGCGGTGATTCTCCGTCAGGCCCAAGTCGTATCACGCCCGCGGCCTTATGGGCCCACCAGTCGGACTGGTCACCCGATGGGAAGAAGCTTGCATTCTCGACACATTGCACCTTTGACAGTAATCTGCAAAATCAAGAGATCTGGGTGGTTGATGCCGAGAGACTTTTACTGCACAGGCTCACAAGAAACGGTGACGATTATCTCGCAGGACCGCACGATTTCTTTCCTTCCTGGTCGCCACAAGGCGATGCCATCGTTTTTGAGCGCGACGCGCCCGACTTTTCTAGTTCCAGCATTGTCATCATGAAAGCCGATGGGAGTAGTAGCAAGAAGCTGCTCACATTGCGGCCTTCGGCAAGAACAAAGAGATTTCTCGACAACAGAATTTACGGATCCGGCAGGGGGGCGAAGCGTCGACTGAAAGAGATCGAAGAAGGCGGTGCCTTACCGCAGTGGGGTGCGGCACCACGATAGGACGTCGGGTCGTCTAGTTCCGTTAATGTGGACGTACATCAAAGGAGGAGTCATGCGCTCATCATCACGTCATGCGATCGTCACGAGTTGCCTAATCACCGGGCTTACATTGTTTCTCGTCAGCGCTCCCGCTAGCGCTACGTTTGCAGGTAAGAATGGACGCATTACTTTCGTTGCAGATTTGAGTGGCACTTTCCAGCTTTACACCATTAACCCGGACGGCAGCGACCTGTTTCAGGTCACGAATCTGCCGCCGACCAGCGACTCCACATGGTTTCCGGACTACTCACCAGACGGAAAGCAAATCGTGTTCTCTCATGACATGACCGGCAGTCTTGAGCTCTACGTGATCAATGCGGACGGAACGGATCTGAGGCAATTAACAAAGATTGATGGGACCGATAAGTTGTTTCCCCGCTGGTCGCCCGACGGGCGTCGACTCGTGTTCTTGCGTGGTGAAGGCATCCTGTCGGCGATTAGCTTAATGGCATCGGATGGGTCCGGAGAGATTCAAGATGTGAACAGGAGCCCGTGGGAGAAATATCAACCCACATTCACTCCGGACGGGAGACATATCTTATTTGGGAGCCAGGAAGGAGGTCTGGTTTCGGCAATCTGGATCATGAACCTCCATGGTTCAAACAAGAAAAGGCTGACGAATGCTCCGATCGAAGCCGGCGGCCCGGATGTTTCGCCGGACGGAAGGCATGTGGTTTTCTACAGCCGACAAAACACACCGCGACCGGGCCATGTTTTCGTCATGAACATAGATGGCAAGGGAACGACCCAACTTGTTCCGAATGAACTAGTATCGTTCTTTCCGACTTATTCACCGGATGGAACGAAGATCGCCTTCCGAGGAGATTCGCTGGAGAGCGCCAGTATTTTTACGATGAATACAGACGGGTCCGACATCACGAAAATCGCCGCTGACCTTGTAGAGCTGGAGAATTGCTTTGGTAACTGTCTCATAACAGACTGGGGCGCGAAGCCGGTGGAGTGAAACGCTTTTTTTCCAGACAGATCATTCTGCCCCTGCGCACATCGGACTTTATTTGACACGATTAGGGTCTGGGGCAGTCTGCTCGTACCTGTGATTTTTTTAACGACTTGCGGCCGTCGTCCCGGCCCATAGCGCCTTTGGGCCGAGGATTGTGTCTAAACGCCCCTGTCACGTTTTAAATCCCGATTTGTCCGCCAACCGGAAGTTAGCCATTACACGCATCCTATCCTATGAAAAAGATCCTATCCTATGAAAAAGATCCTATGAAAAAGGATGTCAAGGAAAAAAGCATCTCCCCGCCCCTCTGAGAGATGCGGGCGTGGTGACTTACATCCAGCCCCACCTCATTCCTCACCTCATTCTTAGAGGGGTTATTGGTTTGGTCGCTTTGGCTCGCCGCATTTTCCCGTGGCGATGCCAACCCCAGTTGCTTGTCCCAACTCGACGGTTTCATGAAGTCAGTGGCGCACGACGCCGTTTGGTTCCGAAGCTACGCAAGCTAAGCGTTGGCTTAAGTGCCAACCATGATCCTATGTGAGGCTCGAGGCCTATAGCTTTTTTCGGTTATCCGAGGGGGCATAGGATTGACCCGGAGACTCGGTGCTGGACTACAGCACACAGAGTGCCTGAATGAGTGTATGGATACTCTCCCTCGAACCGGAGCATCGCAAGAACCGATTGGCTACCACCGAGGCATGAAAACCTTGGGAGATCACCTGGGTTCTATTCGATGCTCAAGCTGCTTGCGTCTTCAGTTGTTCGGCGTCGAAACGTTCCTCCCTTTTCCAAAGTGTCAAGGTAATGGCCGCGATCTTGCGCGCGAGTGTCAGACGCGCCATCTCCGGCTTCATGCCCTTGGCCAGCAAAGCCGCGTAGAAATCGTAGAACGGTCCCCTGCCACAGCTGGCCCGGGTGGCCGCGCTCTTGAAGATCTCTTTCATCTCATGGTTGTGATTTCGATTCAGACCACGGAGCTGCTGAGGTTTCTTGGAGAGTTGCAATTGTCCACGCACAAAACGGTATTGCGCACTGTCGTGGGTCTCAATGCCCAGTCCACTGTAGGTCCAGAGTTGCCGCTTGCTGCGGAACCGGTGCGGGGTTTGCATTAGCGCGATCAATCTCGCCGCTCGAATCGGACCGATGCAGGGTATCTGGCGCAGCAGTTTCGCGGCCTTATGTTTCCGGCTCTCGGCCAAAAACTCGGGTCGCACCTCTCGCCGCAAGGCCTGCAATCCATCCAGTTGTTGATAGAGCAGCTCCGCGCGGCGCCGCACCCCGGCGTGTGGAAGCTTGCTCAACCATTCCTCGCGAGAGCGCGCAGCATAAACCTGGGTGCCGGCACAAGCAATGCCCCAACCACGATACAGCGCCTTCAGGCGATTCATCACTCGCGTCAAATCTTTGCTGATGGTCTGATAACTGCGCCCCAACTCGCGTAGCGTCCGTAGTCCGTTTTCCCCGTGGTAGACCGGTCGCAGCATCCCGGTGCGTAACAAGTCGGCCAGCTTGCGCGCATCCACCTTGTCGCTCTTGCTGCCCTCCTTTAACAAGGCATTGCGCCGCGGATTGCACACCACCATGTGCTGCACCTGCGGTTGCAGAAGATCATACAGCCAGGCCGCCCAGGTTCCTTCTTCCCAGGTCACATGCAGCTCGCCCCGTAGACCGTGGAGAAACTGCAGAATGCTGCTGGCTTTGGTTTCGATGACCGACTCTATCACCTGCTTCCCGCTCTCATTCAGGACGGCGATCACAATGGCTTCCTTGTGCACGTCCATTCCGATATATTTGACGTCGTGACTCATTTGAGTTGCCTCCTTGGGGGAAAGCTCATTCGTGTCGACGCTTGTCTTTCCCTCAAGGTAAAATGCCATTCTCCAGCTAATTTGACTAGCTCTCCTGTAGTCCTTTCGCACCGGCACACTACTGCAGTTACTCTCGAGCGCCGCCGTAGCGGAGCGAAGCCCTGCACAGCGCAGCGCGGCGGAGGCGGCGCGCCTCATCCGGCTTCGACCTTCTGAAGCGGGGCGCTTTTTCATAATGCATTGACCCTGAAGGAGACTGCCGGAGAGGGCGGCTACGCAAAAGTTAAGCGGCGATTCGCCTGACTCAGTTCCGCGATGGTCGGGTTCAGTCGATCCAGCAACTCCAGCAGATCACGTCGCCGCCGACTGGCCCACGGCGCCAACCGGAACCGTCCAGTGTACGAGCGTTCGTGGGAGATAATGTCGGGTTATCGCGTACCAGTTGCTCTATGCGTTCTTCAATCTGGCTCCGATCCTCATTGGTCAGCGAGTTCCTGAACTGAGACTGTTCCGCATTCGCTGGGCGCTGTTTTCCTCCGGCCCACTCCCGCACTCGTGCTTCATCGAGTTTCGCTCTTAGAGTGTCGTCCATATCGTTGCCGTTTTCAGTTCGTTAGATTCAACGCTGCACTCCCCAAAATTCGAGTGCTCCGCGATCACGTCTTCTGCCGACTGGGACTCGACCGATCACAAACACAAGTCCTTAACGGTTGGCTTTCTGCTGCGGGCAGGCACCCCTCCCTTGGCTCCTATTTGGCGGCAGTCACCGACTTCACCGAAATCGTATCCCCATTGGCTGTGCCCGTAACTTTGGCCTCTTCCCAAGCCAGCTTGTTGAGTGTGTCCAGCGCGGCTTGATCCGAGGTATCAAGGGTATAGACCTTGTCGCCGACTACCAAAGCGTACTTGGCGCCTTTCTGCACGCAAGCACGAACACAGGTTGCAGGGTCGCCCCCCTCACTGTGCTTGGCTCCGCACATGGCGTCGCTGACCTCTCCGGTAAAGGTCTGAGTGCTGCCCGCTGTGGCCACAGCAGGCACAACAGCCAATCCGGCGCTCAGCACCACTGTCGCCATCCAACCTTGCAACATCCGCAAACGGGACATAAATCCTCCTCCTGTACCGAACCAGCAGTCCCAGCTTACACCTTCTTCGTGCGGCAAGTCCTCCAGCCAATCCGGTGGGAGCTCGGTCGGACCCATGCATCTCTTCGCTCACAACGTCGATCATGATTGATGTTCGAAGTCCCCCTGAAGGTAGGCGGGACGCTCAATCAATTACTCGGTGTTCAACGGCACACTTGCCCACTCCTGAACTGCAGCACCCGCCCATGTCGCCACCAGAGACCTATCCCCGCGCAGCAATAGAGTCCCATCACAACAAGCAGCAGGGCGCGCATGCCAAACAGCAGAGAGAGATTCTCCAGTAACCCTCCCCCAACCGCACCAAGCACGTTCGCTCCCAGAGCGGCGCTAGGGGATTCAGCGGTTCGGAACTCCGAGGCGAAGAGTATTCCTGCGAAGAAAACCGGGATCGCGAAGACCGCCGTCGCAACCACTCCCGCAGTTGCCAGCGTTCCCGGAATCCGGTTCAGCGGCAAGAAATAGGCCATGGCCAGTCCCGCCAGGAAGGCCGCCAGGATCCAGAAGCGGAGCAGCGATGCCCGGCTGCGTTCAACCACCATGTTGGCCAGTAACAGGGCAGCCAGCAAGGCAGAGATCACAAAGCCATTCACCTGCCAGATCGTTCCAAAAAAAAGAGCCAGGCGGCTGATCACCTGGGTTTCGAGTAACAAGAAGCCGGCACCCATACTGAAGAAGAATAACGATGGCGCCTTCCGGCGTGCTTCCGGAATCTGCGCGTAGAGGCCGAGAGCAACCAGAATTACAAGTATGCCCAGTGAATAATAAAGGCGCGGGATCCAATGGCCCTCGTGATACAGATACGGCCAGTCGTCCGTTTGTCATGGCTATCTGTCCTTTGTCCAGTCGCGTCACGTTTTTGCGCACGAACTCCACGAGCCGGGCATCTGCCGCCAAGGCATCTTCGACGCGGCTCGAGGGAGAAATCGCAAAGCAGGTTGCGGTCGCGCCATAGCTGGAATCCGCATAGAACACCAGCGGAGGCTTGCCGAAGGTTTGCCGCAGCATTTCCGCCAGGCGAACGGCCATCCATGGGTGATCGACGTGAAACTTCACGAACAGGATGCCATCGGGATTCAAGTGCCGGCTGGCTTCGCGGAACGACTCTTCCGTGTATACAAAATTATCGATCCGCATATTCGAATAATCGGAAAACTGAGTATGAGAGTCCAGCAGCCCAAACAAAACCAGGTCATAGCGCTGCGGTCTGTGCTTGAGGAACGCCCGCGCGTCAGTCACATGAACCGTGACCCGGGACGAATCGTAAGGACGCTCCGGATGCTCGCGTTTACCCAAATCGAGGATGGCAGGATCAATCTCGACCGCACCAACTGAGCGGCTGTTGTGACGTAGCGCTGCCGCAACATCATTGCCCGTTCCCGATCCCACACTTCGGATCGGCTGCTTGCTTTTCCTTCATGGACGCGGCCAGCAAGACGCATCATTGGTGAAAAATCGCCATTAGACCCGGGACCAGGTGCGCGCATTACGAAGGGTACAGATGCATTGACGGAGGGCGATGTGGGGAACAACGCTGGGGTTAGGTCAATATTCGGGCCAGAGACCGGTTTCGTTCTCGTACTCTATCTGCTCACGCAACTGTTCGCGCAGCGCCTCTTCCTCAGGTTGCACGCGCCCCGGCATCACCGACAGATCGGGTGTCTTGAAGTCTCTTTCGACTGTGAATGCTTTCATTGCGTGGCAGAAGGCGTCGGTCACGTCGTCGTGTACGCCAACCGGGAAGTTGGCCATCTCTGTGATAAAGTCGGCTCGCCACTCCGCATCACGTGGCAAGGCCACCAGGCTAGCGGTGGTGATGGGCGTGACGCCTTCCGCGCGGATGATCTTCGCCTTGACTGCCTTTGCGGCGATGAGCGGAATCTGCGGCTCGCGGCTCCGGAGTGTGTCGATCAATTGCGTGCCCGCGGCAGAATCTTCAATCGCCAACACAGGCAGCGTTTTGTAGCGCTCGATCAGCAGCCCATAACGCTGGAGAACCACATCCGGAAGCTGGGCGAAGTTGAGCTTCGATTTCCAGACGTCCAGGACCAGAAAGCCTCCCGAGCCCAGCCGGGCAACCACTACATTTGCCGTGAAATCGTTCTTCTCGCCCGTCTTGTTGGCGCAATCCCATGCCGACACAACTAACACCAGATCGTCGACACTCACTGCGTCAAGCGATCCCCACACCTTCTCGGGGAACATCTGATCTTCGAGGGCCTGGGGTTGCTGCATGTAAAGGGCGCTGAACCTGGAGGAGCCGAGATCCGCTTGTTTGCCAAGCAATTGTTGACGGCTGAAGCTGTAAGGCTGGCCCTGGACGGAAGCCAGCGCGCGGTACGGCCGCAAACACTTCCGTTCTCCCGTGCGGGTGTCGAGCACAAACGAATCTTCTCCACTGTTCCACGCTGCAAGCGCTACGTAAACAAATTGTCGGGCATGCTTATCCTCTTGCGCTCGGCGCAACAGCCGGCCATGGGTGTCGTCCAAATGCCAGCGGGTCTGAATCCCGATGATCTTCCCATCCGGCAATAGCCTGGTTTCAGCCGCGCTCGAAAAGTTGGCCCAGGTTCTTTCGCGGACCGTTTCGGAATACGCATCACTCTGTGACTTGATCAGGTCGTCAAAAAGCAGATAGTCCGCGCGATGGCCGATCAGGCCCCCGGAAATTCCGGAGGAGATCATACTCGGGCGACCATCGTTGCCGTGAACTGTCCATTGCGCTGCGGACGCCTTATCAAGCGCTAACGGCCATCGCTCCTGGAACTCCTGATGCTGCACCAGTCGCAACACATTGCCTGACGCCATAGTTGCGAGCGAGTCGGAATTTGCCAGCGCGATCACGTGCGCATCTCGGTCATGGGAAAAAATGTAGGTTGGGAACAGGATGCCGACTAACTCTGTTTTCCCTGAGCCCGGGGGCGTGGAGATCAGCAGGTTGGGGACGTTGGGATCACCGTCGGCGCAGCGCTGAAGGAGTTCCGAAAGTAGGACGTGGTACCAGTCGAAAACCAGGTTGGGCTTTAGCAGCGTCGCCAATTCGAGCAGCTTCAATTCGACTTCCCTTCGTCATCATCGTGCCAGAGCGGGCTATCCGCGGGGGGCCCGATCATTGCCGTCGTCTCTGCGGTCGGCGGTTCGGATAGTTTGCGACAGAGTTCGTAGATCGTCTCAAAGGCACTCTCTGGTACGAACTGCGTCTCGCGAAGCCACCGGCGCCAGCCCACCAGTCTCTCGGGCGGTATGGCGTCGTTGGCCACCGCGATGTCGAGGTGGTGGCGCTCCTCGGCCAGGCCCATCAGCCGGATGACACGATCAATGATGCCCAGAAGGTCACTCACATAGTTGGGGTCATTCCAGCCGCGGGCGCGAACGAAGGCCTCCATCTGTGTAAGCTTTTCCAACACTTTCTGCTGGTGTTGCACCGTCGTCGCACGGGCGGCTTGCGCCAGGCGGTCACGCTCGAGCTTCAGATCCCTCACAACGCTTGTATGGTCACAGTGTTGGAATCCTTCTGCGCGGAGGACCTGTTCGCAGTCGCGTGTCGTTTTGCCTTCCGAGATGAGCTCAGCGACCCGGGACCGCCGGCGCACGATTTCGAGCCGATGTTGCGACGTCAACCTGCTGGTGCGCTTTTTCATCTGGTGCATTCCTTGTGGTTCACTTTTGGACCCCTGGCCTCTGGTTCATTTGGGCCATTTCCCTACATTGTTTCACGCTGGGTGGTGCGGGGAAGGAGGACGCTGGTCACCATCATGGCCGGTGGCGATCCACGTAGAACCCCTTCCCTTTTCTGCTGAAATTGTTTGAGGCAAATTCCGGCAGCCGTTCGCAGATTATTGGAACGTTTTGGAACGTGATTAGAGTTTTGAGGATGCCTAAGTGCTTGAAAATATGGTGGAGCTAGTCGGGATCGAACCGACGACCTCATCGTTGCGAACGATGCGCTCTCCCAGCTGAGCTATAGCCCCACTTTTTAGGGGAACCGAATGGTCAGTGCTCCGATTTTATCAGCGTTTCGTACCAGAGACCAACCCAGGAGTTGCGCTAACCGTAACCTGACTCCGCGAAAATAATGTTTACCTGCCGGCACTCTTCCACGTCTAATGGGAAGAGGCGAAACAGCCGCAGTCCCGGAACCATGTTTTCCCCGATCCAGCCCGGTATTGGTCAATCCCGTTTGGCGACGTACTGCTCGGTGGCCGCACATGGCCTGCTGCTGCTATGGCTTCTGCATCCGGCCACCCCGGAACTCATCGCTCCATCTTTTGTGGTTCATGGCGACCACGGCCTTCAAATTGCACATCTTTATTGGCCGGCTCAACAAACGGCAGGTTCCAATGTTTCTCCCGGTACTTCCGCCGCGGATTCGCGCCAGCAATTAAATTCACACTTGACCTGGAGACATCGCACCAGAAAAACCAAGTCGGCCGAGCGTGAGCTGCCCCGACCCAAGATCGGGCTGGACGATCAGACCACCGCGCCCGGGCAGGCCGCTCAGGCACGCCCTGCTGGCTCGCCGCTGGGGACCGTCCTGGAAGGTCCACTGACCGGCGAAGAAGTGCGTCCCGCTCTGCCCGTTGTTTCGCCCGACCCGCACGTTGCGGCCGACGAACTGGGCGGGCTTCAGGGCGACGTCGTTGTTGAAGTCACAATCGACGAAGAGGGCAACATCGTCCAGAAAGTTGTCATTCAGAGTCTGGCTCCGGCGATCGATGGCAAGGTGCTCGAGGCACTGGAGAATTGGCGCTTTCGGCCAGCTACTCGCAACGGCGTCGCCATCGCCTCCAAGCAGGACGTCTATTACCACTTCCCGCGCCTGGGCAAAGGGTAAGTAATGTGGGCGCGAGCGTCCCGCTCGTGCCCCACCCTTCGTCGAAGCGCCCTCACATCCCGCTATAATGTCGATGTGTCTTCTAACCAGGCTCGACGTAACCAGGTTCAACAGATAGCCTCCGCCGACTTCCCTACCCGCTGGGGAAAATTCCGCATTTACGGATTTCGTGGAAACTTCGGTAAACCTGGCTCGCCCCGTGAAGAGGATGCGGTCGCCCTCGTCATGGGCGACATTCATTCCGCCGCGCCTTTGCTCCGCATCCATTCCCAATGTCTCACTGGAGACGTCTTCGGCTCGCTGCGCTGTGACTGTCGCGCACAGTTGGAAATGGCGTTGTCGATGATCGCCGAGCAGGGCGCGGGCATCCTGATCTATGAGCAGCAGGAGGGACGCGGCATCGGTCTGATGGCCAAGCTGCAAGCTTACGAACTGCAGGACCAGGGGCTGGACACGGTTGAGGCCAACGAACGCCTGGGGTTCAAAGCCGACCAGCGAGAGTTCACGCTGCCAGCGGAAATCCTGAAGGCGCTCGGCGTCTCAAGTGTGCGATTGCTGTCGAATAATCCCGACAAAGTGGCGGCGCTGGAAAAAGGCGGGATCGTAGTGGCCGAGCGTGTGCCTTGCGAAGCCGCTCCCGAAGCCCATTCCGAAGACTATCTCAAGACCAAAAAAGAAAAGCTGGGCCACCTGTTCACGTCACGCTAGGTTCTTGCAGCGCCGCTGTCGTGAGGGCGTCCCGCCCTCAGCCCCCGCGGGCAAGATGGCGGCGCTACTAGTTTTCCGCCGCGGCCAGCACTGCCCTCTTCGTGAATACCCGAATCATCTCCCGCCGATACTCCGGCGTCAGCGCCGAGGTCGTGAGTGGTCGAGCCATCTTCGCCGCTAGGTCGCCGGCGGCCGAGGCCAGTGCTTCGTCCATCATCTTTCCCGCCAGCAACTCCGCGGCCCCCTTCACCAGCAAAGGAGCGGGATTGACCGCCGTGATGGCCAGGCGTGCGTCGGCGATGTGTCCATTCGATCGCTTCACGGCGACAGCAACCCCAGCCAGCGGATAATCAATCGATCCCCGGACGCGCAGCTTGCGGTACACCCCGCGGTAATCGGCAGAAGATTCCGGCAAACATATGCGCGTCACCAATTCACATGCCTGCAGCTTGCGATAAGCGTCGCCGTCGCCGGTGTAGAACTCAGACAGTGGCATGCGCCGGGTTCCGGATGCGCTGGCGATCTCTATTTCGGCGGCAAGACAAAGCAGCGCCGGCGGAGTGTCCCCGGAGAAGGCCGCCCAGCATTTAGTTCCGCCGGGAGCAACGTGGCACAGATCGCCGTCCTTCTTGATGCAGAACCCGCATCCCTTGCGCCAGGTGAGCGACTGGTTGTACCAGAGGCAGCGAGTGTCGAGGCAGATGTTCCCGCCAATCGTTCCCATATTTCGCAGCAAAGGTGAGGCAACGGTTGCGGCCGCTTCCGTAAGCACCGGATAGCGGCGACGCAGAAGGGGCGAGTGCTCGATGGCGGTCAGTGAAGCCAGCGCCCCGATCTCGACACCGTGCTCGGCCTGTCGAATGTCCCTGAGCCCGGCCACGTTCCGTATGTCGAGTACATATTCCGGCTCAAACAGCTTCTGCCGCATGGAAGGAATCAGGTCCGTGCCCCCCGCCACCACCCGTGTGGCGCGGGCGCCCCCGCCCGCGTGCTTTGCTAGCAAGTACAGCGCGTCCTCCAACGAGCGCGGCCTAAGCAAGTTGAACTGAGGAAGGCTCAATCATCGCCTCCGATTTCGAGAGGCTGCACTCGGCGCGCAGGATCCAGCGCATGCCGCTCCGGTCCCTTGCCCTTGAACCAAAGCGAGCCGCCATGCTCGCGAAATCCA
This sequence comes from Terriglobia bacterium, assembly GCA_963803605.1. Taxonomy (GTDB): domain Bacteria; phylum Acidobacteriota; class Terriglobia; order Terriglobales; family Acidobacteriaceae; genus JAIQFF01. The sequence goes on along the minus strand of CAWDNG010000004.1, from coordinate 149,871 downwards.
GAAGGGTTCGTGGGATCGATGCCCCCGATCAAATTGATTGGCTTGGCATTGTGCTTCGCCCGCAGCGCTGCTAGCACCCGCTCCGGTGTAAACGGCGATTCATGCAGCCGCACGCCTACAGCGTCGTAGATGGCATTCGCAATGGCCGGAATCGTCGCCGCCAGCGATCCTTCACTGCACTCCTTGGCGCCGAATGGGCCCTCGGGATCGATACTCTCCACGATGATGGCTTCCACTTCCGGCGACTCGATCGACGAGGGGCTGCGGTACTCCAGCAATCCGGGATTCATCAGCATGCCGTCTTTCCAGACCATTTCTTCGGTCAGCGCCTGGCCCATGCCCATCCACACCGAACCGACAATCTGGCCTTCCACCGAGACCGGGTTCAGCGCCCGTCCGCAATCATGCGCCGCCCAAACTTTGTGAACCGTTACTTCGCCTGTTTCCTCGTCCACGCTGACCTCTGCCACTTGAGCAGAGTACGAATATGCCGGCGAAGGCCCCACGCCGCCGCCCTTGTGCCGGCCGCCACGTGCCTCGGCAGGCGGCGCGTAGGAACCGGTGCCAGTGAGCGTGCCGTGAAAATCAATGGCAGCCACCACCGCTTCTTCAAAACTCATCGAATCTTTCGGACCTTCGACCTTGCGCTTCTGTTGCAACGACCCGCGCAGAATCTGCCCCTCGACACGCCCGCTCACCGAGGCCTCCGGTGTGCCATGGACATCTTGTGTGGCGCGGGCGCCCTCGCCCGCGAGGTCTTGGCGGAACACACAATCATCCCGAAAAATCAGTCCCTCGACGCCGCATCCCATCTTCCGCGCCGCCGCCAAGGCAATCTGCTTCTTCACTTCCGCCGCAGCCCGCAGCGTCGCGTTCCCCGCCATAAACGTTACCCGGCTGGAATACGATCCGATGTCGATGGGTGTAAGGTCAGTGTCCGCAGCGACAATTCTGATCCGCCCCAGTGAACAGCCCAGGGTCTCAGCCGCGATCTGCGCCGTCATGGTGTCGGAGCCCTGCCCGATTTCGGAGGCGCCGGTGTACACCACCACCCCGCCATCGCGATCAATCTTTATGTTGACCGTGGAGTGCGGCATGTCGGAACGGATGATGGAATTGGCCGCGCCGCTTACATAGTGGCTGCAGGCAATGCCTAGGCCGCGGCCCTTTCCCAATTTTCCCTTGCGATCCTTCCAGCCCGAACGCTCGACCGTTTTTTCGATGCATTCGGGCAAACCGTAACTCTGCACGCGCAACCCGTTCACAGTCACGCAGGGCGGCTTCAGCAGATTGCGCCGCCGGATCTCGGCCGAATCGAGATTGATTTGAGTCGCCAGTTCATCCAGTTGCGACTCGAACGCAAAACGTACGTTCACCGTGCCGTGACCGCGCATCGCGCCACAGGCGGGCTTGTTGGTCAGCACCCGGTAGCCGTCATATTGAATGTTGGGGATGTCGTAGAGCGCCCCCAACAAGGCGCCGGAATACAAAATGGTGACTACTCCATAGGAGCAATAAGCCCCGCCATCCTGTACCACTCGCGCCTTCACAGCCATGATGCTGCCGTCTTTCTTTACCCCGGTCTTGAGATCGATGAGAGTGCGCGGCCGTCCGCGATGGGCCCAGAAGACCTCTTCGCGGGTATAAGTAATTTTGACCGGAGCCCGCGCCTTGCGCGCCGCAATCGCCGCGATGATCTCGAGCGGAATCACTTCGCTCTTGCCGCCAAAGCCTCCGCCCACCAGTGGTTTGATTACGCGAATCTGCGCCATCGGCATCTCCAGCACCAGCGACAGCTTGTGCTGCAGGTAGTACGGAACCTGGGTAGATGACCACACAGTCAGCCGCCCCGGCTTGCCCGTCTGCGAGTCGATTTCAAAACTGGCCATCGTGGAGTGCGGTTCCATGGCGGCGTGAGTCACTTCACCGGCGATGAAACGGGCTTCAGCAACACAATCGGCATCCGCAAAACCCTTCTCGGGATCGCCGAATACGTGGTGATAATCCTTCTCCAGGTTGTGTGGCTTGTTGTCGTGGATCAGGTCCGTCTCCGCCCGCATCGATTCTTCCGGATCGAAATAGGCAGGCAGCACCTCGTACTCGACGTCGATCAGCTCCAGAGCGCGGTCGGCGGTCGCTTCATCCACTGCGGCGACGCAGGCCACGTTGTCGCCCACGTAGCGGACCTTGTCCACAGCCAGCGCGTGTTCGTCGTGCCCGACGGGAAGAATCCCATACGTATTGGGCGCATCTTTGCCGATGGCAACGGCGACTACTCCGTCCAGCTTCCCGGCGCGGCTGGTATCGATGCTCTTGATGCGCGCGTGAGGATAGGGCGAGTGCAAAATCTTCCCCACCAGCATGCCCGGGACGGTGAGGTCGTCGGTATATTTGCCGGCACCGGTGGTCTTGCCGGCCGCATCGACCATCGCAATCGGTTTCCCGATAATAGAAAAGTCAGTCATGTTCATGTAGCGCCGGCGTCTCGCCGGCTGTCAGGCGGGCGCCCCGCCCGCCTATCGGACCGGCGAGGATGACCCCGCCACTCCCTTCTGCTCGGCCTCGATCGCCGCCTTGATGGCCTGATACATCTGGTTGTATCCGGTACACCGGCAAAGGTTCCCGCTCAGCGCACCCCGTATCTCGTCCTCAGTCGGCTCCGGATTTAGGGCCAGCAAATGCTTTACTGTCATAATGAAGCCTGGCGTGCAGAAGCCACACTGCGCCCCGCCCCAGTCGCCGTAAGCTTTCTGGATTGCCGCCAGGCTGCCGTGTTCACTCACGCCTTCGATGGTGGTGATCTCCTGCCCTTCGCAACTGGCGGCGAGCATGGTGCAGGAAAGCATGGGGACGCCATCGATCTGTACCGTACAGGAACCGCAGGAAGAGTCATCGCAGCCGCGCTTGGAGCCAGTCAGCTGCAAATCCAGCCGCAAAGTGTCCAGCAGGAGCCTGCTGGGCTCGACTGCAAGCTCGTGCATGCGGCCATTGACGCGGAGTTCGATGAGTTCTTTTTTCATGAATAGCTCTTAGCCATTAGCCTTTAGCACTTGGCGTAATGCCATGTTCCCGAGCTAAAGGCTAAGAGCTAATGGCTGCCGTTAATACAGCGGCACTTTCGGATCCACCGTGCGCGCCCAGCCATCGATCCCGCCGCGCATGGACTGGACTTTCTCAAAACCCTGCTGCCGCAACCAGTTGGTGACGCTCAACGAGCGCACGCCGTGATGACAAACCACGACAATATGTTCGTCGGGATCGAGTTCCTGGTTGGCGCGCGTGGGAATATCGCCCATGGGAATATTCTTGCTGCCCTCCAGGCGGGCTTTTTCCAGTTCCCAAGGCTCGCGAACATCGAGCAAGGTAAATTTATCGCCCTGCTTGAGCAGGGTCTTCACCTGACCGCCACTGATTTCAAAGTCCATAGTTGTTAGAACCAGTAGCGGTTCATCTCTTCCAGAAACTCTTTGGTAAGCGAAAGCCCTGAGGATGAGCCAAGAACCGAGTCAATCCCGCATCTCGGACACATGGCAGTAGCGCCTTCATCGATCCAATCACTGATCTCTTGAGGAGCGAACGTCTCACAGCAATAGAAACACCCGCACGTTTGGCTTGATTCGATCTCTGACCGGTGCCGTGAACAATGGGAGTGGGCGCTCAGGATATCGGCGGGCATTTTGGCTTTGGCGGCCTTAAGATGCTCGGCCAGCCTGTCCATCCCACCTTGATCGTTGAACAATTTCCCCATTAAGCTGACCTCAATATCCAAAATCCGTCGTTTCAGCATAGGCGTGCTGCTTGACGCTCAAATCTTCCACTCGGCACCCGCCTAACTGGTTCATGTACGCCCTGCGATCGGCGACACTGCGTACCCAGCGCTGCAACCACGCCTCGGTGTCAGGCTGCGTTTTCGTCTGCTCGTGATATTGGCGGAAGAAAGCGTTGTCGCGCCCGTAATATCCCTGCACCGGCGAGGGATGGGCCCCGTAGCGGCACTCCACCACCGCGCTGACCAGAAATCCCGGAATCACCGTGCGATTGGGATCGCTGGCGATCACGTCGGCATCAACAATCTCCTCCGCCACCACAATTACCCGCCTGGCCGCTCGAACCGCCTCGATCATCACACCGAAATTTCCCCAGCAGTGCGAATTGCCATCACCATCCGCACGCTGCAAGTGGACAATCGCCACGTCAGGCGAAAGTGCCCTGACCGCATGCAGCTTCATCGGCTCACGTAGAAGCGGACGCCCCCGTTCGCCCAGGCGAGTCGCAGACTCGCCCACCTCCGCCTCGGCAAACGGCGATTCAATCTCCGCAAAGAACTCATTCTCCCGAGCCACATCGCTGCCGAGCGCACTTAGCGTAGGCAAAAACGGCACACCCATCGCTGCCGCCTGCAGCGCCAGGGCCACCGCAAAATTGCTCAGGTTAACGACCTTCAGTCCGCCCTGTTCCACCGCCCGGCGAAAGTTGTACGCCGAACCCATCATCACATTGCCGACCCAGGCCGCGATGACTCGCTCCACACAACCCGCCGCAATCATCTGATCGAACAAAATGTCAGAGATCGGCCCAATCAGGGTAAGACCGCTCTTCTGCTGCCGGATGATTTCGTGGCCGGCGGCAAAGGGAATCATCTGCTCCATCTGCAGCCCAAGCGCAACCGAAACGCCATCCGGCATCAGTTCGGCAATGGCCTCGCGCATGGTGAGGAGCTTGGACATTCCCTTATTTCCCCTTCCAAGCCGGCACGCGCTTCTCGAGAAAGGCGCTAATTCCCTCATGCACATCCTGAGTCTTCATCAACTCCTCGAGATAGATCTTCTCCGCCCGCGCCAGCCCTTTGTCGAAGTGCATCGAGTCCCAGGCGTAGTTCGCTTTTTTGGTGATCGCCAGCGCGGCCGGACTCAACTTTGAAAGCCGCTGCACTGCCTCCTGCACCGCCGCCTCAACTTCGGAGTCAGGCACCGCACGGTTCGCCAGACCGATGCGCGCCGCTTCTGCACCCGTAATACTGCGCCCGGTAAGAATCAAATCCGCCGCGTGCTTCTGCCCGACCAGGGCCGCCAGCGTAGTGGCCGCCACCGGCGGATAGCATCCCAACTTGATCTCCGGAAATCCCCACGCGGCGGTCTCGGCGGTGTACACCAGGTCACAGACCATGGCCAGTTCCGCGCCCCCGCCCAGGCAATGACCATGCACCGCGGCAATCGTCACCTTCCGGCTACTGACCAGAGCGCGAATGACGGCGTGAAACTTGGCCAGCATGCTCTCTACTTTGTCGGGAGTGTGCGCGGCCACATCCACACCCACAGAGAACGCTTTCCCCGCGCCACTCAATATCACCGTCGAGACATCGTCCCGCGCATCGATTCCGGTCAGCGCCTGCGCCAGCTCGTCCATCATTTCGAGGTCAATCACGTTGAGCGACGGATGGTGCAGCGTTAACCTTGCCACCGGAGGCCGCAAGTCAAGCATGGTGCGCGTTTGGGTAAGTGTTCCAGTCGCCATGGTGATTTCTACTTTGTCCAGAAACCGTCTTTGTCGTATTCGCGGATCGCCCTGAGCTCTTCCGCGCTGGGCTCTGACGTTGATGTCACTTCGCCCGAGACCCGCAGCGGCCATCCCGTGTTGCACAACACATCCTCAACTTCCACTCCCGGATGCGTGGATGACAAATAGGCCTCTCCCTCATCGTTGAAGCGCAGCACGGCCTTGCTCGTAATCATCGCTGCCGGACCACCGCGAGGCAATCCTACCCGCTGCCGCCACCCGCGACCGTCGCCATTGCCCGGACTGGTGACGTATGAAACCCGCTCCGGCAGCCGCTCCCGGCTATGTTCCAGCAACACCACAAAACGTTGCGCCAGCGACGCGATATCGCAGGCCCCACCCGACCCCGGCAGTCGCGTCACTCCCTTCGCTCCTCGTACCTGGGTGGAGTTCAAATTGCCAAATCGGTCCACCTCCGCCGCCCCCAGAAAACCCAGGTGCACTCGCCCGGATTGCAGCAGGCTCATCACTCCAAGCATGTCCAGACACTGGGTTGCGTCCCTGAGGTTGGCAGGATCGGCCATGGTATAGATGAGTTCAGGAGAAGGCCTGCAGCGTATAACACCGTTTTCAAACAATCCCACAGCATTGGGAGCATGTGTCTTCTTGGCCACCAGGAACGCAATCAACGGCAGCCGCATCCCGACAAAAACGATCTCGCCGTCGCGGATTTCACGCGCCGCGCTGACCACCATCAGCTCGCCCGGCGTGTAAGCCCGCCTCTCCGGAATAACGGTAGTCATTGCCATAAACCAAGAAACTGGAAACTGAAAACTGGTCTTCGAAAAAGAACCGGCGCGCTCGGGAAAAAGACTACAAATTAATCGCCGACTTGCGAACCTCGCCGATAGAAGCCAAAGGATCCCGAGCACCCTCTTTGGGCGCAATCCACTTCTTCTCGCTGCTGATAATGTCCAACAACAGCTTCTTGTCCTCCGCCGACGGCAGATATTCCTTCAGGTGCTGCTCGTAACCGTGATCATCCAGCGCCTCACCGGTTTCGGCATGAAATTTCTGCCCAGCCCAACTGCCGATGTTGCGATTGAACTTGATATGTGGAGCGTAAAGTTTTGGCTGCCCCGCCTTTAGGAAACTGTTGAAACGGGCAATCAGGCCCGCCACTTCGTCGCGGTAGAGACGCCGGTTATAGTCATTCAGATCGTCGAGGTCTGCCGCCTGCTCATTTTTCGGCTCGTCGTATCGCCCCTTGATGCCCCACACGTACGCCCAATGCGCGGACGAAGAGTGATCGGTGCCGAACAGGTCGTAGGAACTCGAAATCCATTTGTTGAGATATTTCTGGATCAGCCAGCCCGGGACCACGCCTGCCTCAACGATCCGGCGCAGGCCATCGTTCCCGGTTCCCATGTGGAACGCTTCCTCGCGCAACATGTATGACATCGACCGCCCCAGCGGTGCGAAGGCGGAATACTTGAACATCTGCAATTGGAACTTGCCATCGCGGTCCACGAAGTCGGTGTAGGTGAAAAAGTCCATCCAGTTATCGACGTCAACGTTGAAGGCTCCCAGCAGGCGCTTGTTTTCAAACGCCCGGCGCTCCAGCATCTTCTGGGCCTCGACTTTGCCGGAGTATCCGAAGTGGTCCACCAGCAAAGCGCACATCTGCCAGCCGTGACGCATTTCCTCGATCATGACCCGAGTGATGGCCCGGCGGTCCCAGTCAGTGGGAGCGCTCTCGAAAAGATATCGCTGCTGCTCCACGCTGGCGAATTCAGTATCGCCCTGATAGACGATCATGTTGATGAGAGCGTCGCGCATCTGTTGGGTAGGCACCTGGCGCAGGCTCTCCCACTTGCGCCGGCCTTTGTAGGACCCGAATTGAATTTCCTCAGTCTCGATCGCGCCGAACAGCGTGTCGAACTTGAAACTGGCAATTTCGTCATGATTGACGCCAATCTCTTTGCGCCAATCGTCAAAGAGCCCAACCCAATCGCTAAACGTTCCGATTTTCGCTACCTTGCCTGGCATAAGACCTCTTTACTTGTAGCGCCGGCACCCTGCCGGCTGTCCGGAGGGCACCCTGCCTCTGCCTCGCAGGCGGGACGCCCCCGAGAGAGCAGGACGCCGGCGCTGCACTATTTCGCCTTGAACGTGGCCGGCCGCTTCTCCACGTAGGCCGCCAGTCCTTCTTTGGCGTCCTCGCTCTGGAATAGCAGTTGCTGGTTCTCGCGCTCCACCGCCAGGGCCGATTCCATGGGAATCTCCCAGCCTGTCTGCACCGCGCGTTTGATCCGGCCCACGGCCTTCGCCGCCTTGTTTGGAGGACAGAACTGGCGGGCATATTCCATGATGTTTTCCATGAAATTGTCGCGCTCGTAAATGTCGTTGACGATGCCCAGCTCCTTCGCTTCTTCGAAAGAAAACGTGTTGCCCGTCACCATCAATTCGATCGCCTTGCTCTTGCCCACTATTCGCGAAAGGCGCTGTGTACCGCCGGTGCCGGGCAGTACGCCCAGATTCACTTCCGGAAGCCCGATCTTGCCCGCATCCTGACGTGCGATACGGATGTCGGCGGCCATGGCGATTTCCAGCCCGCCGCCTACGCAATGTCCATTCAGCGCGGCAATCACCAGCTTGGGTGTGTGCTCGAGGCGCAGCAGGGTCTCGTTGGCATGCAGACAGAAGTAATACTTGAACGTGGGATCCACACTGACCAGCATCTTGATGTTCGCGCCCGCAGAAAAGAATTTATCGCCCGCCCCGGTCAGGACAATCACGTACACATCGTTGTCCATGCGCGCCTTGAGGATGGCCTCATCGAGCTGCCGGTTCATTTCGTATGTGTAGGTGTTGGCCGGAGGATCGCACAGTTCGATCACTGCTACTCCTGCGTCCACGCGGTAGTTGATGAGTTGTCTGGTGGTCTCGCCGCTTGTCGGCTGTACTGTCGTTGCCATGGTCCTACTCCTTTTCGCAATGCGAAAACGTCATGTTCAGTTCGAGCTTGCAGGCTTCTTCTTTTGCGGTGTCTTAGCCGGTTCCGCTCCGATGCCCCGAAGGAAAATATCTCCCATCTCCCGCGCCAGTTCCCCGGCGTCAGCATCGACTCGCGGGTTGTACCAGGTATAAATCCAGTTCATCATGCCGAACAGGCTGAGCACCGCGGTCCGGTTGGAAAACTCCAGCCCGCGGGCCTGCTTGTAGTGGTCGAGCAGTTCCATGCAGATGCGGTAATACTCACGCTTGATGGTTGCTATCTCCGCCCCCCAGCCGTTCTTCAATACGTCATCTTCGTGGGAGAGCACCTTCATGGCCTTCTGGTTGCCGAGGAAGTACTCCAGATGATTGTGGATGAAGCTGCGAATCCGTTCTGCCGGCTCGTCCCCTTCCCGAAGCCGCTCGCGCAGCCGCTCCACAATCGTGGTGAAGGTGTCTTTCTGGATCAGGTAGAGCAACTCTTCCTTGGATTCGAAATAGTAATACAGGCCGGAGAGTGAAACGCCGCTGGCGCGCGACAGATCGCGCATGGACGCCGCGGCATAGCCTTTTTCATAGAAGACGTTGGTGGCATGGACGAGTATCTTGGCCAAACGGCGGTCAAACCGGCTCGCCAGACGGGGCGCGACCTGCGAATGGATGGGAGAAATGCTAACCATTGTTCGAACGTTCGTTCAAATAATAACAGCTCCAGAACCCAAGAACAAGCAATTTCAGCGGCAGGGCAGATTTAATAACTGAGAACCGGGAACTTGTAACTGGAAACTGGGGAATTCAGATCCAGCGCTCAATCCAAAAAAGCAGGCAGTACCTTTCGCGCGAAGGTGTCGAGAGTCCGCAACCCGGCGCACATGAACTAAGTTCTTGCGTCAGCTCCGAATGTCCGCCAGCAACTGCTCTACCTCGGCCTTCAGCGCAGCCGTCAGTGGCAGGAAGGGCAGGCGCGCGGGACCGCCATAGTAGCCGTTCAGGTCCATCCCGTATTTCAGGCCCGGAATGCCCATTTCTCCCGACACTCTCGTTGTGGCCTTCGTGATTCTCTCTTGCTTAAGATGGGCCAGTTCCCCATCGCCTTCCTTCCAGGCAGCGTAAATCTCGTAGCAGGCGGTCGGCGCGGCATCGGCAAAGGCGAGGATCGCGCCCACGGCGCCGGCCTGCAGTGACGGTTCCAGCTTCTGCGCCAGTCCCACCATGATCTGAAACCCTACTTCCTTCTGCCGGGTCTTCATTCCACTTACCACGGTCACAGCCGCCGACGATGGCTTCACGCCCCCCGCTCCCGCCACCTGAACCAGTTCCCCGCCCTGCCCGTTGCCGCCGCTCGACGCCTTGAGCATCCTCGGGGTCACCGCATCGAAAGTTTCGGTGACGGTAACCGAGCGCTTCACATGCCGCGTGGATTCCGCCATCTTTCGAATTTTCTCCACGTCGCCGCCCGACTCCTTCATCCCAATGATATTGGGGTGGTCCGCCAGTTCCACCACCACTTCGGCGGGAATGTCGTATCCCGTGAAGCCGGGGACGTTGTAAATCATTACCGGCAGCGGCGAGCGGTCTGCCACGGTGCGATAGAAGGCCAGCATGTTGGCCGGCTGCATCTGCTTTTTGTAGAAGTGCGGCGTGCGCACCAGGGCAACGTCATAGCCCAGCTCAGCCGCATACTCGGTGAGGCGCAAGGTCTCGCTGGCTGATTCGATGCCCGTGCCGGCGATCAGGACTTTGTTCGGTGCCGCAGCCTCCCGCGCTACTCTCAAGACTTCACTTCGCTCTTCGTCGGAGAGCATGATGGCCTCCCCCGTCGAGCCCATGATCACCAGTCCGGCCGCGGGGGTCTTCGAATAGCGTTCAACGTTATGTTCGAGTTTCTTGAAATACACCTTGCCGTCAGGATAGAAAGGAGTCGTAAGCGGAGGAAAAATACCGTGAAGTAGCATGACAGTGAGTCCTGGCGCCGAAAAGTCGCCGAACTAAAGCTTATCAAACCCTGTTCCGAGTAGCCTGTCATCCTGAGCGGAGTCGAAACTTCGCAAAGCGAAGTTTCGGCGCAGTCGAAGAGCCCTACGCAACGCTGCTCTGTGCGCTGCTTTTACGGCCGGGGCGGCAACGGCTTAACATCCACATTGTGATACGCAGAAATCCACCATCCGTCGCTTTCCCTGGTCAGGACCAGTTGTAGCTTGGCCCGCAGGACTCCATCACTTCCAACCTGCACGCCAGGCGGCAGCCGGCGATAGCCAGACACCGCCGCATCCACATCAACCACCGCCACATCGGGGCGGATGAAGCGCAGCTTCCCAATGGATTGTTGGAGCACGCTTCCCTTATAGACGGTGCTGAAGATCTCAGCGTGGCGCAATTCAAAAATTTCCCGCCCGTAGGCAACAATCCCGAGCACGTTGGTAAAGCTGCCGTCAGCGGCAAACCTGGCGGAGTAAGCTTTGGCGTCTCCGCGATTCCAAGCTTCGGTCAACCCTGCAACCAAGGCTTCGATGGCGACGGTCTCGTGGGACAAGTCGCGGGGCTGCGTCTGGACGTCGGACATGATTGCTTCTTCCTGCAGTGAATTCGAGTCGCGCGGGCGAAACCACGGCCGATCGCCGCTCCGCGGGTGGTACGAAATGCGCAGCCGGCACGGCGCCAATCTGCACCAACAAGCCCAGCTGGTCCCAGTTGTCCCAGCCTTCGACAATCTTTCCGCCAGAAAACCTCTGGGTCGACGTGCCCGTGATGATAACTTGCTTCCCGGTCGGCGCGAACCCCAGGAAATTTCCGCGGTGGGTCATGCTTGCGGTCCAGCGTGCCGCCACTTTGTCTCCCTGCTCCACCACATGGTCGATCTTGACTTTGAGATCGGGAAACGCACGGCGGAACTCGGTGGCAAAAGTCCTGAACTGGTCGCGCCCAATAACAGTGTCATGCTGGGCCTGGCCATGACCGATGACGCCGGGCGACGCCATCTCGTCAATCGCTTCCATCCGTCCGTTGTTCCACACTTCCTCAAACCAGCGGCGAATCAGAGCGCTATTTTCCTGCGCCATACTGCACCTCCGAGGCCGAACTAGCCTCTTTGGCCTTTCACTGTACGCTCCGCATGCAGGTGCTGCAATGCCTGTACCCGCAGCTCTCCGCGCTGCAGGGCGGAGATGCCTTCCGCCGCCGCCCGCGCCGCCGACAGCGTGGTAATGGTAGGAATTCGCGCCTGCACCGCGGCCCGCCGGATGGCCTTCTCATCAAACCAGGGATCGACACCATGCGGCGTATTCACAATCAGGTGAATGCGCTCGCCCTTGATCAGGTCCACCACGTTGGGGCGTCCCTCTTTCACCTTGTAAACCCGCTCCACCGACATGCCTGCGGCCTCAAGCACGTCGGCGGTACCCGCCGTAGCCACCAGCTTGAAACCCATATCGACGAACTTGCGCGAGACTTCTGCAACTCCCGGCTTGTCATGATCGGTGACGCTGATGAAAACCATGCCCTGCGTCGGCAGCTTCTGGCCGGCGGCGGTTTGGGCCTTGGCGAATGCTTCCCCGAAGTTATCGGCCACGCCCATGACTTCGCCGGTGGACTTCATCTCCGGCCCGAGGACCGTATCCACTCCGGGAAACTTGTTCCAGGGGAATACGGGAGACTTCACGTAGTAGCAGTGCCCGGTGTCGAGGTCGGCGCTGCGCTCGATAAATTCCGGCAAGAATTCGCGCAACTTGCGCCCCGTCATCAACCGGGCCGCAATTTTCGCCATAGGCACGCCGGTCGCCTTGGAGACGTAAGGCACGGTTCGCGAAGCCCGCGGATTGACTTCCAGAACATAAACCTTGCCGCCATCTTCCGCTGTATCGGGGAGGGTCGCAGCCTGCCCCGAGCGCAGTCGAGGGGACCCGCCCGGAGGGGCCGAAGGCCCCTCTGCATTTACGCTCGCCCGCGGAATGGCAAACTGAATATTCATCAGTCCGACAACTTTCAACGCCCGCGCCAGCTTGAAGGTGTAGTCCCGCATGCGCTGCAAAAGATGCTCGGGAATATCCACCGCCGGCAGCACACACGAAGAGTCCCCGGAGTGGATGCCGGCTTCTTCAATATGCTGCATGATCCCGCCGATAACCACGTCTTCGCCGTCCGAAAGCGCGTCCACATCCACTTCGATCGCATCTTCGAGGAAGTGGTCAATCAGCAACGGGCGGTCCTGCGAATACTCCACCGCTTCCTTCATGTAGCGGACAACCATTTCTTCATCGTAGGCGATCACCATGGCGCGCCCACCGAGTACGTAAGACGGTCGCACCAGCACTGGATATCCGACGCGATTCGCGCCTGCGATGGCTTCTTCGACGGAGGCCGCCATCGCGCCCGGGGCTTGCGGGATTTCCAGTTCGTCGAGCAGTTTTCCGAAGCGCTTGCGGTCCTCCGCCAGGTCAATCGACTCGGGAGACGTACCGATGATGTTCACACCCGCGGCCTTGAGTGGCAGCGCCAAGTTCAACGGCGTCTGCCCGCCGAACTGCACGATCACTCCCACCGGCGCGCCGGAAGATGCTTCGTGCTCGCAGATGGCAAACACATCTTCCAGGGTCAGCGGCTCGAAGTAGAGGCGATCACTGGTGTCGTAATCGGTCGAGACCGTCTCCGGATTGCAGTTGATCATGATGGTCTCGTAACCATCGTCGCGCAACGCAAACGCCGCATGGCAGCAGCAGTAATCAAACTCAATTCCCTGCCCAATGCGATTAGGCCCACTCCCCAGAATGATGACTTTCTTCTTCTCGGTGGGTGTAGCTTCGTCCTCTTCCTCGTATGTCGAATACAGGTAAGGCGTGTAGCTTTCGAACTCCGCAGCGCAAGTGTCCACCCGTTTGTAAACGGGAGAAAGCCCATGCTTCTTGCGCAGATGCCGAACCTTCTCCTGCGAACCTTTGCCGTCGAGCCTCCACACTCCGGCCAGCCGCCCGTCCGAGAATCCCATGCGCTTGGCCTCACGCAGCACCTCCGTGGGAATCGATTCCATGGGATGCTTTTCCAACTCCAGCTGCATGTCGTTAATCTCTTTGAGCTGGTACAGAAACCATGGATCGATCGACGTCATTTTGGCGAGCTGTTTGACGGTGTGGCCCTGCCTTAAGGCGTAGCGAACGTACGAAAGCCGCTCCGGATGCGGCGTCACCAGCCGCTGCGTTAGAATCTTGGGCTCGATCTTTTCCGCCCCGACCTTCTTGCCTGTGTCGAGCGCGCGCACCCCCTTGAGCAACGCCTCTTTGAAGGTGCGGCCAATCGCCATCACTTCGCCGACGGATTTCATCTGCGGACCCAGGTTCTCGTCAGCCCCGGGAAACTTCTCGAACTGCCACTTGGGAATTTTCACCACCACGTAATCGAGCGTCGGCTCAAAGCAGGCAGGCGTCTTGCGCGTAATGTCGTTTGGAATTTCATCCAGCGTGTAGCCGACGGCCAGTTTCGCGGCAATCTTCGCAATCGGAAATCCCGTTGCTTTCGAAGCCAGCGCCGAAGAGCGCGAAACCCGCGGGTTCATCTCGATGACAACCATGCGGCCAGTCGTCGGATGCACGCCGAACTGAATATTCGATCCCCCAGTTTCGACGCCGATTTCGCGGATCACTGCGATCGCAGCATCGCGCATGGCCTGGTACTCGCGGTCGGTAAGCGTCTGCGCCGGGGCGACGGTGATCGAATCGCCTGTGTGCACGCCCATGGGATCGAAGTTCTCGATCGAACAGATGATGATGACGTTATCCTTCAGATCGCGCATCACCTCGAGCTCATATTCCTTCCACCCCAAAACCGACTCTTCGATCAGAGCTTCATGCACCGGAGAGAAGTCGAGTCCGCGGGCCAGCACTTCCAGCATTTCTTCGCGGTTGTAAGCGATGCCGCCGCCGCTGCCGCCGAGCGTGAATGACGGCCGCACGATGACCGGGAACCCGATCTTGCCGGCAAATTCCAGGCCGTCTTTTAGGTTGTTCACCAGTGCAGACTTGGGAACATCGAGGCCGATCTTCTGCATCGCATCTTTGAAGTAAAGACGGTCCTCGGCCTTCTTGATCGCAGCCACGTTCGCGCCGATGAGCTGCACGTTGTACTTATCGAGCACACCGCCGTCCGAGAGTTCGATCGCCAGATTGAGTGCCGTCTGTCCGCCCACGGTCGGCAGAATCGCGAAGCCCTGGCTGGGCGAAAGTTCGCGCTCGAGGCGGATGATTTCTTCCAGATATTCGCGGGTCAAGGGCTCAATGTAGGTGCGGTCGGCGATCTCCGGATCGGTCATGATGGTGGCCGGATTGGAATTGGCCAGCACCACTTCAAATCCCTCGGCCTTCAGCGCCTTGCAAGCCTGCGTCCCGGAGTAGTCAAACTCCGCCGACTGGCCAATGATGATGGGGCCAGAGCCGATGATCAGGATTTTCGAGATGTCAGTTCGTCGCGGCATTAGCTCCTTGTAGCGCCGGCATCCTGCCGACTGGCTGGCGGGCGGGCCGCCGGGACGGCGGCGCTACTACAAATCCCTCGGCCTTCAGCGCCTTGCAAGCCTGCGTCCCGGAGTAATCAAACTCCGCCGACTGGCCAATGATGATGGGGCCAGAGCCAATGATCAGGACTTTCGACATGTCAGTTCGTCGCGGCATTGTGCAGTTTCTTGTCGGTTCTGTTTTTTCAATCCACCGTTAGAGTGACTTGCACACTCGGGCGACCTCTCTCATCGAGTACAAATTTTGTATCGCACTGATCTTCGCCGTACTTTCCAATCTCGATTCCAAACGCCGAACTTCGGCCCTGCCCCTCGGGCTTGAGCCAGTAGTATCCGGAACTCAAACCTCGAAAATCGACAGACCCTCGCCAATTGGTCTTCTTGCTTTTGACGATCGGCGAGCTTTCGCAGCACTTTGTGTCTCGATCCTGCACCTGATGCAGGGTCATCAATACTTCCTTGAGCGGTTTTAGTTTCTTGTCAGCAGTTTCGTGAAAGAGGCGGCCACAAATGACGGACATTCGCGTCCATTGATCCTCAGCTCTTAAAGAGATAGAGCTGGCTAACATAATCCACAGCGCTGTTGCAGTTCTCCTACTCACCCCTTCCACTCCTCCATCATCTTCACATAATCCTTGAACAGATAATGCGAATCATGCGGGCCCGGCGACGCCTCAGGATGGTACTGCACGCAGAACAGCGGCAGATTCCGGTGACGCATGCCTTCCAGCGTGTTGTCGTTGAGATCGATGTGCGTGAGTTCGACTTCGCTCTGCGGCAGCGAATCCGGATCGACGGCAAAATTATGGTTGTGCGCCGTGATCTCGATTTTCCCCGAGTGCAACTGTTTCACCGGATGGTTACCGCCGTGGTGTCCAAACTTGAGTTTGAAAGTTTTCCCGCCCAGCGCGATGCCAGTGAGCTGGTGCCCCAGGCAAATTCCAAAGATCGGTTGTCGTCCCATGAGCCGGCGAATGTTGTCTACCGCGTAGGTGCAGGGCTCAGGATCGCCCGGGCCGTTCGACAGAAACACGCCATCCGGCTTCAGCGCGAGGACGTCTTCGGCCAGCGTCTGTGCCGGCACCACCGTGACCTTGCAGCCTTCGCCACGCAGTTTGCGCAGAATGTTCTGCTTGATGCCATAGTCGTAGGCCACGACGTGGAACTTCGCCGGCTCGTCTTTGACGCCAACCACTTCGTCCGGCAGATGGGAGCGTTCGCCGGTTTCCCAAAGATAAGTACTCTTGGTGCTGACCACCTTGGCCAGATCAGTCCCGTCCATCTTGGGGATGGAGCGCGCCTTCCCCACCAGCTTCTCCGCGTCGCTCTCCAGCGTGGACACTACGCCGCGCATCACGCCGTGGTCGCGCAAATGCCGCACCAGTGCCCGTGAATCAATCTCTGCCAGCACCGGGATCTTGAACTGTTCGAGATATTCTTCGGCAACCTGCTGCGAGCGCCAGTTGGAGCTGACGCGGGAGAATTCCCGAACGATCAGACCCTCGATGTACGGACGCGTCGCTTCGTTGTCTTCGGCGTTGGTGCCGTAGTTGCCGATTTCAGGATTGGTGAGGACTACAATCTGGCCGCAGTAGGAAGGGTCGGTAAAAATTTCCTGATAGCCAGTAATGGAAGTATTGAAAACGACTTCGCCGTAACATTCGCCTTTGGCGCCGTATCCTTTGCCTCGGAAGACTTTGCCGTCTTCGAGCGCAAGCGTAGCTTGCATTCCTGCTCCAGGGAGTGGATTTTCAGAATTTTAGCAGGGATACCGAAATCGCGAAACAAATGATTTCGATAAGCAGGATTTTCTTTGCGTTCTCTGTGGCTTTTCTTTGCGTCCTTGGCGGTAAAAGCTTCTGACCGCAAAGATCGCAAAAAACATCGCAAAGAAGACAACTACGCAAAGCAGCCTTACCGCACCCTTCCCATCTTGTCCATCGGCCAGTATCCAAACACGGCCTTGCCGTAAATATAGCCAATGTTGACCGGCCCAAAGTCGCGGCTGTCGTTCGACATGGTCCGGTGGTCCCCCAGCACGAAGTAGCTGTTGGGAGGCACCACCATCTCGGAATAGGAACGCTGATCGGCGTAGGCGGCTGGAACGTAGTCCTCTTCGAGAGCTTCCCCGTTGACGAAGACTTCGCCCGAATCAATCCGGATGCGGTCGCCTGCCAGCCCGATCACGCGTTTGATAAAACTCTTCGAGGGATCGCGAGGATAGCGGAATACTACGATGTCGCCGCGCTGGATGGGCTCCAGGCGGTACACATACTTGTTGACGAAGATGCGCTCCTGGTCGTCCAGCGAGGGCATCATGCTGGTGCCTTCCACTTTCACCGGCTGGTAAAGAAAGATGATGATGAACGCCGAAATCGCCAGCGAAACCACCAGGTCTCGCAGCCACACCGAGATCACGGGCAGGGTTCGAGGTGCAATGGGAACGGGCCCTTTGTCAGGGCGGGTGCGCGATCCCTCTGAACGACCTTCGTCCGGCATGCTGACTCTCATTATACGGGGTCGGGCTGCTCGGGTTGAAGCTGGCCGCCGGGCTCTCCGCGGTTACCTCGGGGCTACTGCCGCAGCGCCGCGATTCGGGTTACAATCATTGCACTGAGGGCGTCTGAATCATGATCAAGCGCGGGTTGACTCTTGTCTTTCTAGGCCTGATGGTTCTGGCCGTGTCGGCTCCCTGGGCCAGTTCCCAGCAGCAGGATGAGGCAGTGCCGCATTACAACGCCGGTCCTCCGGCCAAGGGCTCTTCCCTGCCACCGATTTTGGGGCGCGAACAACTGTGGGGCGCGAATGCTCAGTATCCTTTTCAAAGCCATGCCTATGAGCTGGCCGCTAAAATCCCTGCCGTATTGCACCAGCAGCCTTGCTATTGCTACTGTGATCGCGGGATGGGTCACAACAGCCTGCACAGCTGTTTTGAAGGTACTCACGGCGCCGAGTGTTCGGTTTGTCTGAAAGAACTCTACTACTCGTATTCCATGCACAAGAAGGGCAAAACCGCCGTCCAGATTCGCAAGGGCATCATGAAGGGCGAATGGAAGCAAATAGACCTGCAGACCGCGGCCGCCATCAACTGATTTCAGCAGGTGCAATGCGGCGGAGTTGACGGCGACGCAAATCCGCGTATAACCTGCTGATGCGAAGTCGGTCAGGCTTTTCCACAGATGTAATCCCGGCTCCCTGACCAACAGTCACAAACGCTGCCGTCGGAATGGGCCCCGTAAAGAGCGGCGACAGTTTAGCCGAGTTCCTCCAAGCATTTGAAAAAGGAGAGCTTACGAAGAGTTCAGGAAGAGTTTTGCGGATGGCGCAAAAAACCACACCCAAGAAGTCAATGAGTGAAGATCCCCGTTTTGCACAAGCTGTGCAAAACTACGAGGCTGGCCTGCGCGCCATGCAGGAGCACAAGTTTGAGAAGGCCAAGGGCTTCCTGCAGAAAGCCGTGACCGGTGCCAGCAAGGAATTAGCCGACCGGGTCACCGTCCACCTCAATACCTGCAACCAGCATCTGGAGCGCTCTGCCACCCAGTTCAAGTCCCCGGAGGAGCACTACGATTACGCGGTTTCGCTGATGAATGTGGGGGACTACGTGACCGCTCGCGAGCATCTGGAAAAGCTGTCGAGGCAGGTTCCGCAAGCCGACTACGTTGCTTACGGCCTGGCTGCCCTCGATTGCCTGACCGGACATCTGGAGGATTCGCTGCGCCATCTGGACGAGGCGATTCGGGTCAACGCAGCGCTGCGCTTTCAGGCCCGCAACGACTCCGATTTCCAGAACCTGGCGGAAGATCCCCGCTTCACGGAACTGCTGTATCCCGACCCAGGCGCTGAGTTCTCCCCGGAACCAGCCGCCCCTGAGGACAATGGCTAGCCGTGGCTGTGCCTGATCCCCAACGACGCTCTCTGCGACCACGGGGAAATACAGCTTCAACCAGTTTGCGCGTCGTCGCCATCGGCGGCGGCACCGGTTTGTCCACTCTGCTCAAAGGACTCAAGCGCTACGTTACTCGAACCAGCGCCTTGGGGACGCCAGGCCATCCTGAAATCTGCGAACTCTGCGCCGTGGTCACGGTCAGCGATGACGGCGGCTCCAGCGGGCGTCTCCGCAAGGAACTCAACATGCTTCCTCCGGGAGACATTCGCAACTGTATCGTCGCGCTCTCGGAAGACGAAGCCCTGCTCTCCCGCCTGTTTCAGCATCGTTTCGTAAAAGGCTCAGGTCTTGAAGGTCATAGCTTCGGCAATTTGTTTCTGGCGGCTTTGACCTCCATCACCAGCGACTTCAGCGAGGCCGTCCGGCTGTCTTCGGAGATCCTGCTTACCCGCGGACACATCTATCCCGCCACGACCTCCCACGTGGAACTCGAAGCCCTGATGGAGGATGGCACCCGGGTCCGGGGCGAGACCAAAATCACCGCCAGCAGTGGACGCATCAAGCAGCTCTTTCTCGATCCTCCGGCTGTTCAACCCCTACCCGAGACTCTGGATGCGATGGCTCGAGCTGACCTGATCACGCTCGGTCCCGGTTCCCTGTTCACCAGCCTGATCCCTAACCTGCTGGTTCCCGGGATCGCCCAGGCCATGGTGAATTCCGCCGCGGTGAAAGTCTATGTGGGCAACTTGATGACGCAAGCCAATGAAAGCCTGGGATTGACCGCCTCCGATCACATCCAGGCATTGAATCGTCACGCCCAGGTCAAACGCATTTTCGATTTTGCGCTCCTCAATCGCACCCCCGCGCCCCCGGCCCTGAAGGCCAAGTATGCCCTTGAAGGCGCCAGCCAGATCGTGGCTGACCTGGAAGCCATTGAGGACATGGGTGTCATCCCGGTCCTGGGCGACTACCTGGACGAGAAAGACATGGTGGCCCGCCACCTGACCGACCGCATTTCCACCGACCTCCTGGAGCTGGCCAACCAGGCCCCCGGCGGAACCCAAGCCGCCACCCCGTAATGACTGGGGCGTAGGTTTGTGTGGGTTGTACATGTGTGGGTCGGACACTCCTGTCCGACGCCTTTGACTTTGATTTTTGGTCTTTGACTTCGACTTTTCAATTCTTTGACTTTGATTTTCGTATTTCATAGGACCGAACCTGTCGTCCCTGAGTCAACATCAAAATCAAAATCGTCGGCAGTGCCTGCCCTGAGCGAAGTCGAAGGCAGTGTCCGACCCTACACCAGTCGGTAACCTCCGTAACCCTGCCCGGCACGAAGCTCTCGCGGTATATTGGATCGAATGCCGAAAGCCAACAACCACCCGCCGCGCGCGCCCCGGACCGCGATTGCCATCCTGGCCGCGGGCAAAGGGACCCGGCTCAAGTCGAAACATCCCAAGGTTTTGCATGAGGTTGGGGGAAAACCACTTCTGGCCCACGTGATTGCAGCCGCCAGCAGGGTGGTCCCTGCCAGCGATGTATTCGCCATCATCGGACATGAAGCTGACCGGGTACGCACCGCGGTGGCCGCTGCCGGTGTAGGGTTCGTGCTGCAGCAGGAGCAGCGCGGCACTGGACACGCCCTGATGGTTGCCCGCGAGGCTTTGGCGCCCTACGATCTGGTCATCGTGCTCTCCGGCGACGCCCCGCTCATCACTCCGCAGACCATCGAGCATCTGCGCGATTTCCATCTCTCTAAGAAAGCCTCCATGACCCTGCTCACCGCCCATCTGGAAAATCCCAGTGGCTACGGAAGAATCGTCCGCCGCCAGTCCGGCAAGCCTGAGGTCAGGGCGATTGTGGAACAAAAGAACCTGAGCGCGGCGCAACAGAAAATACACGAGATCAACGCCGGCTTCTACGCCTTCGACGCCAAGGCATTATTCGGCCGCATCGACAAACTGGGCACCGACAATCATCACGGTGAGTTTTACCTTACCGACATGGCAGCGATTCTGGTCAGGGACAAACAGCGCGTGGTCGCCGTGCAAGCCCGCAACGCCAATGAAGTTCTGGGAGGTAACACTCGCGCCGAACTCTCAGAGATCGATCAGCACATGCGCCTGGCCAAGTGCCGCCAGTTGATGGACCAGGGCGTCACCATTCTCTTTCCCGAGACTTGCGTCATCGACAACGACGTCGAGGTCGGCGCCGACACCGTCATCGAACCCAGCGTCCAGCTGCGAGGCACAACCCGCGTCGGCAGCGACACCCGCATCGCTTCCTACAGCGTGATCCTGAGCTGCGACATAGGAGACAACGTCCTGGTCCAGACCGGCTGCGTGCTGGAACATTCCGTGATCCGCGCGCGCGCCTCGCTCGGCCCCTACAGCCATCTGCGGCCGGGTTGCGAAGTCTGCGAAGACGCCCACATCGGAAATTTCGTTGAACTGAAGAAAACTCGCGTCGGCAAAGGCTCCAAGGCCAACCACCTGACCTATCTGGGCGACACCGAAGTTGGTGAAAAAGTAAACGTCGGCGCCGGAACCATCACCTGCAACTACGACGGCGTGAACAAGCACAAGACCATCATCGAAGACGGCGTGTTCGTAGGCAGCGACAGCATCCTGATAGCGCCGATTCGCATTGGCAGGGGCGCTTATGTGGCCGCCGCTTCAACCGTCACGGAAGATGTCCCGCCGGATTCCCTTGCCCTGGCCCGTGCCCGCCAGATTGTTAAAGAAGGCTGGGCCAAAGCAAAAAGAGAAAAAGCTCAGGCACAAAAAGCCAAATAGAAATGTCATCCTGAGCGGAGCAGCTGCTTCGCGAAGCGAAGCCGCTGCGCAGTCGAAGGACCCCTATTTCACCAATAAGGCGGTGCGCCGCCGACGGGCTAGCCTAGCAGGCAACGAAAGAACCCTGGAAGCAAGCATCTATCTAGAGGTAGGGATCCTTCGACTTCGGTCAGAACAGCGGTTCAAATTTTAAGAAGGGATCGAGCAAAGAGAAGCGCCGGGCATATGCCCGGCACTGGCAGGGGCGAGACACCCGCATTGCCCTACTTCGACACCGCCGCAAACAACGGCGAGTGCATCAAGCCCTGAAACTGCTTGTCGTCCGCCTTGAAGTGCATCTGCAGGTTCGAGCTGTCCGAGTTGACAGAGACATTATCCAGCGCCAGCTTTTCGACGGGAGTGGCTGACATCTTCTTGTAAAGCATTCCCGCCTTGAGCAACGACGACAGCGTGGTTGCGGTCATCGAATCGGACGTCACCACGTCCAGATCGAAATTCACCCCGCTCTGAAAGTTCATGGTGTAGCGCGATCCCAGGATGCGTTTCTTCACCGTCTCGTAGTCCGCCAGTCCGGCCGCGTCGCCCAGGGCGGAGTGCAGCATGTTCTGCGTTCCCTGCTGATCGAGCACGCTCCACACGGTTCCGGAATCAACCGATCCCATCATGTCCGCGATCTGGGTGTTGCTGTCCAGGCTGTAAGAGTATCCGTCGCGCGCATCCAGGGCGCCGCGCAGGGCCGCGCTGTCGCCGAAAAGCAGCGTGCTGTCGTCGAGGAAGGTCATCTGCATCCCCGCCGGCATGGGATAGATATCCGCATTGCGCAACTTGATCGGCTTCACCTTGCGCAGACGCATTTTCTTGAGCACCGCCGCCATGGCAAATTGTCCCTGCGCCACCCCTACCACCTTTACTCCCTGCTTGCCGCTGCGATAGGAAGCGAACGTAAGCTGCTCGACGTCCTTATCAGGATCGATGCCCACGCCGCGCAACGCTCCTTCAAATTCCTTGAGACTGGGCGGCAGCACCTGCTGCTTCAGTGCCATGGCCGTATCGGAATTCTTGAGCGCGCGATAATCCACAGAAATGATCTGCTGGATGTCGGAAGGAATCACGGTGCGCGCCGAGCTGCCCAGCGGCATCGACCACGCGGTCGCGCTCACCAGCAGCAGTACACAAAGACAACCCTTCAGTGTTTTCATGAACTACCTCGAGAATATGTGCGTTTAGATGCGATTTATGTCCGTATTGTATGCTCATTTCGAGGCAGAAAGACGAAACGAAAGGGCACGTGGCGTGCCAAGAGAGGTGCATGACCCCAGCCCATCAGCTGGTGAGGGCGGTTGCCTTTTTGCGGGTTTCTGCCGCAAAGACGCCGTCTTTCAGCGACTCCAGATTGATTTCCACATTAGCCAGCGCGCCTTGAATCGCCGCCCCGGCCAGAGCCGTAGATGTGGTCAGGTCCGACTTCATGCTCGGGTTTGTAATCGGCTGCAGGCGCTCCACAATCCTCATCACTTCCCTGGCCCGCTCCGCCACGCTGAGAGGGATGCTGGTTGCCTGCTTCAAAGCAGCCTCGATGATGCCGTCCGCGCTGCCCGAGTCCTTGGCCTGCTTGTACGCCTTCATCACCGCGTTGTATGACTCAGCGTCCGCGTCGATCGCCGCCTTCAGCTCTTCTCGCAATTGCGAGAGCCGGGCAATCGCCTCGCTCAGCTCACGCTCGTGCTGCAGGTAAGCCTTCTTGCCGCGCGACATGGAAGCCACCATGGTGGCGAGCCCGGCTGCCATGGCGCCGCTGGCGGCCGCAGCGCTCCCGCCGCCGGGTGTAGCGGTCGGCGCGGCGAGCTGCTCGACAAAGGGCTCGACCCCGGCCCGCAATCCGCCAACCGCCATCTTGCCGCCCATCACCGCCGCCAGCCGGTTTTCCAGAATCAGGGAGGAATCGAAATTCTCCACCTGCAAAAACCATTCCGCCGCTGACTCCAGCGCCTTCTTTGGAATCAGTCCCACAATCTCGCTGCTCACCAACATAACGCCATATCGGGCCGCTTCCCTTTTCGTTACCTCAAACACACGATGGATCGGAGTCTGCTCAAAATCGGTCAGGTTCATCGAGACCTGCGCCAGCCCGCGGACCAGAAACCCCGCGCCCTTGACGAAGCGCATCCCCCCGCTCGAAAAGCGGACCACTTTGGCAATCTTCTTTGCGATTTCGACATCAGAAGTGTTGAGAAAGACGTTGTAGGCAATCAGAAACTTGCGCGCGCCTACCACTGTCGCGCCCGCCGAAGGATGCACCCGCGCTTCGCCGAAATCCGGCTTGCGCGCCGCATTGGTCGCGATCTCCGCCCGTATGCCCTCAAATTGTCCACGCCGGATATTCTCCAGGTTCTGCCGTTCGGGCGAGGCTGCCGCCGCTTCGTAGAGGTACACGGGAACCTGGTAGCGCTTCCAGATCTGTTCGCCGACATGCCGCGCCATGGCAACACAATCCTCGATGGTCACGCCGTCGATCGGGATAAACGGCACCACGTCGGCCGCGCCCATGCGGGGATGCGCTCCCTGGTGCTGGTTCAGGTCAATCAGCTCCGCCGCCTTGCCCACGCCGCGGATCGCGGCCTCCTGAATAGGCTCCCGCTCCCCCACCAGCGTGATCACGCAGCGGTTGTGATCGGCGTCCATCTCCCGGTCCAGCAGAAAGACGCCATCCATCTTCATAGCCTCGACTATCGCATCCACTTTCGCTTTGTCGCGGCCTTCAGAAAAATTGGGAACACACTCGACAAGAGTTGCCATACGCCGAAAAGAATATCACCGAGCTCGTGTGGGGCGGACACTCTTGTCCGCCGCCGTTGACTTTGATTCTGAGATATGGAAATCCGGCGGCGCCGGTTCCGATACCATCGTAGGGGCGGGTGCCCTCACCCGCTCTGCAACACCCGGCTATCGTCCGCGAGCCAACCTGGCGAGCTTTGCTCCCCACCCGGACGGGGCGTCCGGGTCTACGCACTTCGTGATCGTCAGCTTACTGTCCCTTCACAAAATCTTCCATCACCGCCTGGCGCATGAGGTCCGGGGGCAACAAGCCCTGCGCCAGAATAAAATCGTGGAACTTCTTCTGGTTGAATTTCTTTCCCAGTTTGGCTTCTACGTCCTTCCGCAAACCAATCAGCTTGGTATAGCCGTAGAAATAGCTGTTGGCCTGACCTGGCGCGCGATACGTGTAGCGCTCCACTTCTTCCTGCGCGAAGGCGTGCGACTGCACCACGTCCTGTTCCAGAACGCGAAAGCCATCCGCCAGTTGAGTCTTTCCGGCCTGCAATTCCGGATCGAGAAACGCGCGCGCCGCCCGCAGCAGGCGATAGTCAAGTGATATCAGCTGTCCTTCCAGCGGCATATAGGGACGGATGAGGTATTCCGAATAGAGTCCCCAGCCCTCCACGTTAGTGCTGTTGAAAGCATAGCGAATCCGCGCCAGAGAGACTCCATGTTCGAGCATGGAATCAAACTGCAGCTCATGACCGGGGCGGGCCTCGTGGGCGGTGAGCGTCCAGGCTGCCGCATCGAAGGTAAAGTCGTCATATTTCTCGGCGCTGGCCTGGCCGGGCGCCGCCGGAATGTTCAGCGGCAGAACAAACTCGCCCTTCTGTCCCGTATTGTGCAGAAAGGGCGGAGGCACCATATGCGGCGCGGGCTGCTGCGCGGTCTCAGCCGCGGTGGCAATGCGGATCCGCGCCGGCCGGTCCGGCAGGCTGACAATCTGTTTATCGACGATGATCTTTTCAATCTGCTTCAGGCGTTCCTGGTAAAACGGCAGAATCGCATCGCCCACCAGCTGTTGCTTCTTGAGCTCGCGGATCACGTCGCGATAGTCGCTCGAAGGCAGGTGGCGTTGCTTCGCGATCTGCTCCGCAATCGGTTTCATCTCCGCCTGCAGTTCACTGAACATCTGGTGCGCCATGACGGCGACCTGGTCAGGCGGAATGTCGATCCCGTAGTCCTCCAGATTGAGCGCATACTCCTCGGGCGGAAGTCGGAAGTCGGTTCGGGCCTTGGGCAGCACATTGGCCTTCGTCCACGCGTCATAATCCTCCAGCTGGGACTTCAGCTGGTTGTAGGCGTCTTGCCAGCCCGTCAATTTGTATTTCTCGAGCAGCGCGGCGATGCCCTCCATGTAGTTGGGATTGCGGCCTAGTTCGGTCTCAATCTCGGTACGGGCGGGATAAACCACGCCCGGCTTGGCCATCTGCTCCATGACGCGTTGCTTCAGGATGTCAGCTAGTGGTCTGTATCCCGGTTCCAGTCCCGCATATTTGCGGATGCGTACCACGGCCGCGGGCCGCCGTTCCGCGGGCGTCTGCTCATCCAGCAGTACTCGCAGCCCGCTGAAGACCCTCGCGCTGGCATTCAGGAAATCGACCTTATGCGCGCGGGCGAAGTCCTGCTCTCTGAATTCCAGCTCGATTCTGCGGATCACGATCTTGAGGTCTTGCGCCACCTCCTTCTGTTTCTGTTCTTTCACCGCGCTCCTGAAAGTCGCGAGTACAGCTTCGGTTTCCTTCCGTTCCTGGTCTTCATCCGCCAGGGTTGGTTGGGAGACCTGGGTATCAAATTGACTGAGTCCCTGGTTCGAACCCAGTTCAGGCGTGTGCTTCATCTCGACTGCCAGCAGCTGGTTGGTGTACTTGTTGCTGACGGCAATCCAGTCCGCATTCGCCTGGCCGCAAACCGGCAGGCACAACAGGGTAACGGCAAGGCAGATGGCGATTCTTCGAGTCAACGTGGTCTCCTAAATGTTAATTGCTGGGCTTCTACGGCTTTGGCTTTCTCCCGCTGCCGAAAAACTTCCCGATTCCCAGACGCACCTGGATGGTGTTGATCCCGGGATTGGGATCGCTCAGTCCGGCATTCGAAATGTGCATATAGCGCAGCTCCACACTCCAGTTGCGCGAGTCTCCCAGGAAGTGGGCCCCCAGCGCGGCGGAGGATGTGAAGTTTACCCGGTCCGTCCCTGCCGGAACGTCGTGGCTGGTGAACAGGGTCCCGCCGCTGAGTTCAAGGTAAGGTACGACTCTTCCCCTGGTAGCAAAATTCCACTTCAGGTTCAGCGGATTGAAACCGATTCCGTATGCGGTGTTGGTTGGCTGGAAGACCAGAAAAACCGGTATGGCATCCAGCGCGTACTCGAATCGTCCTTCCAGAAATCCGGGTCCATGGGGCCGGGTAAGGATCCATCCGTAACGCAGGCCTGCGTTCCACACTCCGGTATTGGAAGTACCGCCCGAAACGGAGTGGCCGCCACCGCTCCAAAGCTGTATTTCGTGCCCACCATCCTCAAGGCGGGCCTGGGCCCAGGACAGCGAAGCGCAGAACAGCAGCAGTATGCCCAGCACTCTCGTCATGAACCCGTCACGATATCGCAATCCTCCAGCCAAGACAATCGTGTGTGGGTCGGACACTCTTGTCCGACGACTTTGATTTTGGTTTTGTTATCGGATTACTGCAGAACAAACCAGGTCAAAAGCCTCGGACAAAGCCTGCCCTGAGCGAAGTCGAAGGGAGTGTCCGACCCACACGATCAACTCAGAGCCCTAGCCCGCCATCCACTGCCAGTATCTGTCCGGTGATGAAGTGGGGCGCGGTCGCGAAAAAAAGCGCCGCAGCGGCAATCTCTTCGCCCTTGCCATTGCGCCGCATCGGAGTCTCTCGCGCCATCTTCTTCATGAACGATGCCGCAGCTTTCTCCCCCAGATCGATCATCCCTGGGGCAACGCAGTTGACTGCGATCTCCGGCGCCAGCGCCTTAGCCATCACCTTGGTCAGCATATGTACCGCGGCCTTCGACGAACAATAGTGAGCGTGGCTCGCCCAGGGACGCAGGCCACCCAGCGAACCCATATTGATGATTTTGCCGCGGCGTTCCCGCAACTGCTTCAACGCCTCGCGCGAGACCAGAAATGGGCCGCGAGTATTGGAAGCGAATATTGCATCCCACTGCTGAAGGGTGATCGACTCGAATTCGGCGGTCTCGTAGTTGGCGGCGTTGTTGACTAGAATATCGATCTTGCCCAACTCCTTCACCGTTTCCTTGATTGCGGACTTGACGCTTTTTTCGTCGGTGATCTCACAACGCAGGGCCACGCCCCGGCCCCCGAAGCCGCCCAGGTCGATGACAGTATGCTGGGCCTCGCGCCCGGAGTTGCGAAACGTAATGGCGACATCAGCCCCGGCTTCCGCGAATCTCAAAGCGATGGCCCGGCCTAAGCGCCGCGCCCCGCCCGTAATGAGGACGGACTGTCCGGAAAGTGGTTTGCCCCGATCCATCCTGGGGATTGTAATTGAGAGGAGCACTTGGTACTTGGCAATCTCCAGTCAGCATTTGACGAGGCGCGGCTCAGGGATAGCCAATTGCCAATTGCCAAGTGCTTTCCCCCTTGCTAGACTCCGCCCATGGCGGAGCTGCGCCAGGTCGTTGTGTATTCCCGCAAGGGTTGTCACCTCTGTGAGATCGTCAAGGAGACGCTTGCCAAACTGCAGCGCCGCGGCGGCTTTACCTGGCGGGAAATCGACGTGGAAAGCGACGACGAACTGCGCCGCCGCTTCACCGACGAAGTCCCGGTCATCTTCATCGACGGCCACAAGGCTTTCAAATACCACATGGACGAGCGCGAATTCCTGCGCAAGCTAGCCAGCTAGCCTTTGGTAAGCACCAGCGTCTGGCGGGCGTCTCGCCCGCCCGAGTTGGGGTCGGCCGAACCCCGCACTATCGTCGCCCGCCCTGCAAAAGCAATTGGATGGCGAAAAGAAGCAGTTGGAAGACGCCCAGGAATCCGCCCGCAAAGCCGGCTTCGGAACCGCTGTTTACGATCCGTAGAGGTCGCCGGATCGCGCCGCTAACTGAGAACCGGGAACTGAATACTGAAAACTGGTTTCTAAGTATTCCCTTCACTCGCCGGTCAGATATTTGAACTGTGCCGTGCTCAAAGGCACCACGCTCAACCTTCCCTGGCGCACCAGCGGAGAATCAGCAAAAAGCCTGTGCGCCTTTACTTCAGCCAGCGTCACCGGCTTACTCAGCACCTTCCCGACCTTGATTTTCACTTGAGGATTCTTGGGGTCCGAGGCATCCACCGAAACCACCGAGGCTGTCCCCACCGCGCTCTTGTGCTCGCCGGTTTCGTAAATAACTAGCCCGTCGCCCGGCTTCATCTCGCGCAGATTTCTCAAAGCCACCGGATTCGCGACGCCATCCCAGATGGTGCTCTTGTCCCTTTGCAGGTCAGCAAACGAGTATGCGGTAGGCTCGGTCTTCAGCAAATAGTCCATAGGAATAATATCCAGGATTGCAGATTTCAGATGTCAGAGGGTAATCCGACGGTGCCGGATTTTAAATCTGCAATCCCCAATCTTAAATCTGCAATCTGATCTCCCTACTGCGGCTTGTCCTTCGAATCCTTCTCCGGCGGCTTCTGCGCCTGCGGTTCGTCTTTCTTGTCCTTGTCTTCGGGATGGTCTTCGTAAATGGAGTACTGTCCCTGGGGACGCTTCATTTTGATCACGATTTCCATCGTCGGCTTGTCGATGGCATAGTCGTCGCCAAAGGTCTGGAAGCCCTGCGCCAGCACCTGAATCCGCAGCTTGCCATAAGGCACGCCATCAAAGTTGGCCTTGCCTTCCGCGTCGGTCTTGAGCTGCAGCCCGCCCCTGGATTGTTTCCCGCTCTTCTCCACCGGATGCATGACCACGCTGGCATTGCGGATGGGCTTCCCGTTGTAATCCCGGATCACCACAAAGTTCAGCAGCGCCATATCGTCTTGGGCCAAGAGTGGCGCGGCCAGAAGAACCATAGCTGCGAAGCCGATCAACAGGTTTTTCATTGCCGGACAATTCTAAGCAGCCTCAAGCCCGCTTGTCACCTGGAACGAGAAGGTCAGATGGGCCGTCAACCGGAAAGACGCCATAAACAACTCATTTGTAACACTTTATACCAATCCAATCCGAATCGCAGTTGACAATCCTCCATCCCTTGCCTACAATTAGCACTCGCCAACAATGAGTGCTAACACGTGGTTGGCGGGTTCCCTGGCTATCAAAATCCCAGATTTTAATTCAACCAGAACGAAAGGA
Organism: Terriglobia bacterium; assembly: GCA_963803605.1. Classification (GTDB taxonomy): domain Bacteria; phylum Acidobacteriota; class Terriglobia; order Terriglobales; family Acidobacteriaceae; genus JAIQFF01. The sequence continues at coordinate 120,068 of CAWDNG010000004.1, read as the reverse complement.
GTCAGCAAGTATGGCAAAGTTCACACCGCTCCACGACCGCCTGTTGGTCCGGCGGATTGAAGAAGGTGAGACCACCCGTGGTGGCATCATCATTCCCGACAGCGCAAAAGAAAAGCCTCAGGAGGGCGAAGTCATCTCCGTCGGCAAAGGTAAGAGCAACGATGAAGGCAAAGTGTTCCCCCTGGCCGTGAAAGAGGGAGACCGCATCCTGTTCGGCAAGTACTCCGGCACCGAAATCAAGCTGGATGGTGAAGATTTCATCATCATGCGCGAAGAGGAAGTCCTGGGCATCCTGACCGGCGCCGCCAAGAAAGAGCTCGCCGGATCGCGCCGCTAACTGAGAACCGGGAACTGAAGACTAGCAACTGGTTTTTCTAATTTCGCAGGCAAAGCCTGCCATCAAGCGATAGGAGATTTCAGATATGGCAAAGCAGATCGTACATGGCGAGGAGTCGCGACAGGCGATTCTCCGTGGCGTCAACTTACTGGCTGACGCAGTAAAAGTCACTCTCGGGCCCAAGGGCCGCAACGTGGTCATCGAAAAGAAATTCGGTTCGCCCACCATCACCAAGGACGGCGTCACCGTCGCGAAAGAAATCGAACTCAAAGACAGTCTCGAAAACATGGGCGCACAGATGGTGCGCGAAGTGGCTTCGAAGACCTCGGATGTTGCCGGCGACGGAACCACCACAGCTACCGTTCTGGCCCAGGCGATCTACCGCGAAGGCGTGAAGACCGTCGCGGCCGGCGCCAACCCGATGGCCATGAAGCGCGGTATCGAAAAGGCCATCACCGCCATTGCCGGTAGCCTCGACAAGGACGGCAACCGCATCAAGGGCGAACTGGACAAGTTCTCCAAACCAGTCACCGGCGACATGATCGCCCAAGTCGGCACAATCAGCGCCAACAATGACGAAACGATTGGGAACATTATTGCTCAGGCGATGAAGAAGGTGGGCAAGGATGGCGTCATTACTGTGGAAGAGGCGAAGACGCTGGAGACCCAGTTGGATGTCGTCGAGGGCATGCAGTTTGATCGCGGGTACCTCTCTCCTTACTTTGTGACCGATCCCGAGCGCATGGAAGTTTCGCTCGAGAACGCTTACATCCTGATCAACGAAAAGAAAATCAGCTCGATGAAAGACCTGCTGCCTCTTCTGGAGCAGATCGCGAAGAGCGGCAAGCCGCTCCTGATCGTGGCTGAGGACGTCGAAGGCGAAGCGCTCGCTACCCTCGTCGTCAACAAGCTGCGTGGCACGTTGCAAGTCGCGGCCGTCAAGGCTCCCGGCTTCGGCGATCGCCGCAAGGCCATGCTGCAGGACATTGCCACCCTCACCGGCGGCAAGGCCATCACCGAAGACCTGGGCATCAAGCTGGAGAACGTCCAGATTGGTGACCTCGGCCAGGCCAAGAAGATCACGGTGGACAAGGACAACACCACGATCGTCGAAGGCAAAGGCAAGCACTCGGACATTGAAGGCCGGGTGAAGGAAATCCGCAGCCAGATCGACAAGACCACCAGCGACTACGACCGCGAGAAGTTGCAGGAGCGGCTGGCGAAGCTGGTTGGTGGCGTGGCTGTAATCAAAGTAGGCGCTGCGACCGAGACCGAAATGAAAGAGAAGAAGGCTCGCGTCGAAGATGCCATGCACGCTACCCGTGCGGCCGTGGAAGAAGGCATTGTCCCCGGCGGCGGCGTGGCCCTGGCCCGTTGCGTAGGCGCGCTCGACAAGCTGAAGCTCGAAGGCGATGAGCAGATCGGCGTCAACGTCGTGCGGCGCTCGCTGGTTGAGCCGTTGCGCCAGATCGCCGAGAATGCCGGCGAAGAAGGCGCCATCGTCCTCGGCAAGGTCAACGACTCCAAGGACAACAACTACGGCTACAACGCCCTGACCGGCGAGTACGAAGACCTGGTCAAGGCAGGCGTGCTAGATCCGACCAAAGTAGTGCGCACCGCACTGCAGAACGCCGGCTCGATCGCGTCCCTGATGCTGACCACCGAAGCGCTGGTGGCGGAGATCCCGGAAGAGAAAAAGGGAGCTCCCGCCGGCGGCGGACACGGCGGCGGCGGTATGGAAGGCATGTACTAAGAACAGTCGTCAGTCTTCAGTCGTCGGCCAACACCGGCTTCTGGCGTCGGACCTCAGACCTCGGCAAAAGCCCTGCTTTCGAGCGGGGCTTTTGCTTTTTGCATCTCGATCGTTCCTGCCCACTTTGGGAACACTCCCCAATTTTTCGGTGAGGAGCCGGTTCTGGATTCTGTTGGCGGCCTACAATTCTTTGCACGGACAACGTTTGGAAGGTATTGCCAGTGGGTACTGGACGCTGTCCGTCAAACAGCCGAGTGGCTTGTCAGCCATTAGGGTTCGAGTCCTTTGCCCTCCGCAGTTGCTCGGCGCAATCTATGTGCTTGACAAAGGTCTGCGCCGCGGCGCTATGCTGGATGTGACGGACAGCGTCCAGTAAGACCGATCTAGAAAGCCCCGCCGGAAGGCGGGGCTTTTGGTTTCTTTGGCCTACCAAAATACCCACCCTTCGAAAACCGCGAAGGGTGGGGCACCCCGACCCCCCAAACACCAGAGGCCTGCTGAGCCGTGCTCGGCCTGGACGGGCGAGGGCGCCCGTCCCCACGTGGACCTACTGTGGACTTACTGGGGTCCTTGCACTGGGGTTGTCTCTTTGAGGTCGGGGCCGAGCAGCCACCAGGCTTCGCGGAAGGATTCGAAGCGCGATCCTTTCTTGCTGCCGTGGGGATAGAACCACAGATTTTTGGGGGGTCAGTACCGGACGTAAAAGCAGGAAGTGACATGAAGCTGTTTATCGATCCGAACCAGATTCGCCTGGTAAGAGACAAGGGCGAAGTGGTGACGATTCCGGCGTCGGCGGTGACCGAGATCAGTTACGGCCAGGATGCCCATCGGAGAGTCGGAGCAGCGATTGGTCTGGCTGTGGTCTCGCTCGGGATTGGGGCGCTGATGGCGCTTACCAAATCGAAGAAGCACTATGTCGGTTTGACCTGGACCGATGGGGACAAAAAGGGCGGCTTTGCGATGCAGTGTAACAAGAACGAATATCGCGGAGTGCTGGCGGGGCTTGAAGGAGTGACCGGCAAGAATGCTGTGAACTCCGATGCGATGACGGTGAAGAATTAGAGTTGGGCCGAACTGGAAGGCCCTCGGTCAGTGATCTGTCTGTCCACAAGCGCGTCGGTGGGGAAAGGACAGCAGGTCCCTCGACCGCGCTCGGGATGACACGGATTAGGAGTATTGGGCGAGGTTGCTTTGCCGAGCTTGCTTGGCCGAGCTTGCTTGGCCGAGCGGGGCTCGGCTGGGCGGACGAGGCGTCCGCCCCTACGTGGTTCCAGGTGATCCTGCACGAGCGGGGCGCTCGCGCCTACATTGGCGCTGACGCGGGCGGGGGCGCCCGCGCCACATGGGCTTATCTACAGCATTATCCCTACGGCAGAAATGCCTGCTCACCTATCGAACTTTCCCGGCTTCCATTTTCCGTAGAGCTATCCCTCAGAAAAGACAGGGCTGCGGGCTTGGCAGCTTTCGTGCTCTTACATGAAGTGGGTCAGACAGGGAGGAATCATGTCGAGCATACATGTTGATAAGGTTGGTGACATGGCAGTGGTGGAATGCGAAGGCAGATTCGTTCGCAGCGATGAAGCTTTCAAACTACGCGACGCGGTTACGTCCCAGGCGCAGTCCCACGTGGTGGTGCTGGACCTGACGGAAATGCGCGCCATTGGAGGCGGCAGTATGGGCGTGCTGGTATTTCTGCAGCGCTGGTGCCGGGACCACGATATTCGATTCAAGCTGTTCAATCCGCCACGGGCGGTGCGGGAGAAGCTGGAACATATCAATTCCATGTCGGAGTTCGACATCGCGTCGCTGGACGAGATGATGGCATTGCTCGGCCGTGCCGACAGCCGGTATGCGCTGGCTTCGTGACGGTGCCCTTAGAGAGAAACTAATAGTAGGGATCCTTCGACTGCGTAACTGCTTCGCTTCGCGAAGCAGTTACTCCGCTCAGGATGACACTTCGGAACAGGATGACACTTCGGAATTAGTTCTTACTGCACGCGCAGCATCAGCTGCGTTCCACTATCCAGATGAACATTGCCGTTGGTCGAAGTCAGGACGGAGACTGCGCCTGACGTCTCCAGGGAGAGGTCTTTTATCCCGACTACGCCGCGGCTGGTGGGAGCGAGCGGGCTGGTGGTGGAGGTATTGGGCACATTGAGGCCGGGCGGTTCGGGAATGGTGGAGGTGGGATACTTCGGCGGGATGGTGGGGGCGGTGGAGTCCGCAGCCGACGCGGGCCGCTGGCCGGGCATGCCTGAAGCCATGTCACCGGGAGGATTATTGTCGTTTCCCAGATAGTTGAGCTGCAAGGGGCGGGCAATCGCCTGTACGGTGGCTTGCAGGGGCACTTCGCGTCCTCCTTTGAGAAGCATGCGCTCAAAAATGATTCCCAGCAGCGAACCTGGAGAAGCCTTGCTGTGGGCCTTGGCCTCGGTCACGTGGCCGATGATTTTGGTGTTGCGCGGAACCACGATATGACCGTGCACCAGGAGATCGATCGCAGTGCGGGCCTCGACTTTGGCGTCGGCCTTGGATTTTTTGGCGTCCAGCGATTTGGACAACTCGACCGAGAGAACGGTTCCCGGGGGCAGCGCTTCCGAATTCCGGGCGGGCGCATCCTTACTCGAGGAAGCTGAGGGCTGTGCAGCGACCTGGGCCCGCGACGTCGAGAGACACGACAAGACGGCCAAGGAGAGTAGAACCGGCGCCAAAAACAGTTTCCGCATAATTACTTCGCGTCTCTTTTCCGGCCGTGTACTGGATTGGATGCGTCCGATCAAAACCAGGTTCCCTTGCGGTATTGGCGGTACTGGTCGCCGAACCGGGCTTCGAGGACCCTGGCTTCCTGACTGGCGCGGACGATCTGAATGGGTATCAAGACCAGCAGCAGAAGCAGTGCGTAATGATACTGCAGGGATATCAGGATGCCTAATATGAGCAAACCGCTGAACAGGTAAATCGGGTTCCTGACCTTAGCATACAAACCGTGGGTGACGAGATGTTTGGCCTGGGGAGTCACGGAAAACGATTGTCCCAACTGCCAGCGGGCGGTAAAGAGCAACACAGCGGCGGGAACCGCGATGCAGAGTCCGGCCACGCGGGCGGCATTCCAGACTCCAGGACGAAGCAGAACAACTCCGATGACGATCAGCACCACACAAAACTGCAGCGCGAAGAGCGGAGTAATTTTGGCAGGACTGGCGACGGAGTCGGGCATGGGAGCTATTTTACGAATCCCTGGCGAATGCTATGGATAAAATCAGTGGACGCCGGGGTAAATCCGGCGGCGCGCACGGCGGCCGCCACCTGGCCACGGTGGTAGACGGAGTGGGTGATCACGTGCATCAGGACGTCGTCCTTGCGGCTGCTCCAGGTTTCACCCTTGCTGTTCTGATAACTGATGGGCTGGGCCAGTTCGGCTTCGCTGCTGCCGGCCAGATAAGTCTTCCACAGCGCGGGTAACTCGGCCGCTTGCCGGGCGCAGACTTCGGCTGTGAGCTGCGGCCACACAGGAAGAGTCTGAGGTTTCTGTTCGAGGCGTTCCAGCCAGAGACGTTCTGCGGCAAAAATGTGCGCCATCAATTTCAAGGCTTGAGGTAATGGAGTCCTGGCGGCGCGCAGGCTGGTGAGCACTTCCTGATTCGCCCAGCCGTCGTAAGCGAAGAGCCGGCTGAAATGTTCGATGAGATCCACGGCACTATTCAAACACAGCCGGTGCCTTCTCCACAAAATCCCGGCGAGGTGAGAAAACAAGCGTGGGGCGGACACTCTTGTCCGCCGCCTTTGATTTTGATTTTGACTTTAACCTTCAAGCCGTGCACCTTCAGATCAAAACCAAATTCAAAGGCGTCGGACAAGAGTGTCCGACCCACGCTTGGCTAGTGGGCCTATTTCTTGTCCGGTGCGTGCTCCCTGGCTTCGCTGGCGGCAGCCTGATGGCCGGCCCTCGAAAGCGCAGACATGAAGGGTGCGGCCGCAGCGGGCGGCTTCACGTCGCCCATCAGGACCTTGCGAAAACCTACGTCCTTGCCATAGATGGCGGTGGTCGAATCCGAGTCCTGCTCGATCACGGCGCCTTCCAGAGTCAGGCCGGCGAATGCGCCCTTGGAGCGCGAGTAAGTGAGCATCTCGGTATTCAGCTTCCAGTCCGTGCCGGCGGACGCGTGACGTCCCACCGGTCCGGCCGCAGCCGAACCTTCGCCGCTGAGCTGGAATTTGCTGGACAGTAGGTGCTGCAGACCTTTGTCGTTCATCACCAGCATGACCAGGTCGACGCCTTCAGCGCCGATCTGAAGTCCCCAGCTGCCCCCGCCCACGGAGATGAATGCGGGAGCGCTCCAACCAGTGGAGGTGCGGCAACTGGCCACGCCGCGGCCGTGCTTGCCGCCGAAAACGAAACCGGCCTTGATCAGGTGCGGGACCACGACAATGCACTTCGCGTCGTTGAGGACTTCTTCAGGGATGCCCTTGTCGGGTGCATCCATGATCTGCTTGAGCACATCGCCGGCGTTTTGCAGCCGCTCAACTGAATCCTCCTTGGCGGTCGCGAAAGCCATGCTACCCATCAAGGCGACCGAAGTTAACATCAGTGCGATAAGAAATCTTTTCAATTGAACCTCCTGAGAAATGAAATTGGATGATGTTTGTGCGCCGGACAAATTTGTTGGCCGACGTTCGGCATCAAATCGCTGGCCTGCGACCGGTGATCAGTTGGATCAGGAGCACTACTACGGCCACTACCAGCAGAATGTGGATAAATCCGCCCAAAGTGTACGAGGTCACTAGTCCCAGCAACCACAGAACCAACAGAATCACAAAAATTGTCCAAAGCATGTGTCACCTCAATGGTGATTCAAAGCAACCTTGGCCGACTGACTTTGCTTTGATCCGTCGAGCTAGTTTGGAGTTGTCTCAGGACTACTACATGGAACACTGTAAGAATGCGACGACGAGAGGGCAGTCGGTTAGAGGCACAAGTTCACGCGCGCCGTATTACTTTCCCGAAACGACTCTCATTCGTCAGGCTGAACAGCCTGGAAACGCGAAACCCCAGTGGCTGAAGCCAACGCGGTTCATCCATGGGTTGGCACGACTGAAGTCGTACCCTTCCACAATCGGCTTTAGCGTTGGCACGACCAAATCGTACCCTTCCCGGCCACTCATGCTGTTCCCAGACAAAGGCTTGAATTCGGGCAGGCTGAGGGCTAGGGTGGGTTGGAGCGCCGATGTGCCGCGAACGTCTTACTCAGGGACGGGCATCGGGAATCGCTGCCCGCCAAAGGGACTGCCGTTGATATCCACATTCACCAACGCTTCGTCTAAACAGGCAAGACGAGTAATTTCATTTCAAGGAGGCGCCATGAAACGGAGAGACTTCATCATCGGTGCGACCGCCGGAGTGGGAGCGGCGTGGATTGGGTCGCGCAGCCTAGCCCAGGCCATGAGCGCGCTGCCGGCGCTGCCTCGCAAGTTCACCGCGGCAGATACGGTGGTGCTGGGCAAAACCGGGATCAGGACCAGCCGTCTCGCCATGGGAACCGGTACGGTGGGCAGCGGACATCGTTCTCACCAGACCGCCCTGGGCGTGAAAGGCCTGTCTGATCTGCTGCTCAACGGCCACGACAGCGGCCTGCGCTTTTTCGATGCCGCTGATGCCTATGGCAGCCATCCTCACGTGGCCGAGGCCCTCAAGCATCTCCGCCGCGACCAGGTTACCGTGCTCACCAAGACCTGGGCGCGCGATCCCGCCGAGGCCCGGGCCGATCTCGACCGCTTTCGCAAGGAACTGGGCACCGACTACATCGACATCTGCCTGATGCACTGCCTCACGGAAGGCGACTGGACCGAGCGCTACCGCGGCGTCATGGACGTCTTCTCTGAGGCCAAGGAGAAAGGAGTTATCCGGGCCCACGGCTGCTCCTGCCACAGCATCGAAGCGCTGCGCGCAGCCGCCAAGTCCCCGTGGGTAGAAGTCGATCTGGTACGCATTAACCCGATCGGTTCGCATATGGACGCCGATCCCGACACGGTCGTCAGCGTATTGCGCGAGATGAAGGCCGCCGGAAAAGGAATTGTCGGAATGAAGATTCTCGGCCAGGGCGATTTGCGCAACCGTCAGGACGAAGCTTTGAAGTATGCGCTCTCGCTCGGCGTGCTCGACGCTTTCACCATCGGGGCCGAGAGCAAGAGTGAGCAGGAAGACCTGATACGGAGAATTTCGGCGGCTGCTTAGAACATCGGCCCCGGATCACACGGACAAATCGCAACAAATAGTTCCATCTTTACATTTGTGTGAAATTCGCGTTCATCCGTTTGAATTTGTGGCCGCTTTGACCCTATCCTGAATTCGCCGCCGCCCAGCCATCCCCGATCCGACACACCTCATCCTAACTGTGAATTCAAACGGTGGAGGTAATTGGGCATCATGAAGAACTTCACAATCAAGGCACTTCTCGCACAATTTGTGCTGCTGGGCAGTCTGGGTTTGCTCTGGGCTCAGCAGGACACTCAAGGTCCGGCTGCCGACAACACTAAAGTCAATCAGCGTGACCAGAACAACTCCGCGGCCACCGCGGACAAGCAGAAAGAAAACCCGACGGACCGGCAACTGACGCAGCAGATCCGAAAGGCGTTGGTCAAGGACAAATCGCTTTCGACCTATGCCCACAACATCAAGGTCATCTCGCAGAACGGCATGGTGACCTTGAAGGGACCGGTGAAGTCGGAAGAAGAAAAACAGGCGATCGAGGCCAAGGCTGCGCAGATTGCAGGAGCGGACAAGGTCACGAACGAACTTCAAGTTGGGTCCAAATAGTATCGTCAATCATCAGCGATCAATTCACAATTTCATAAGGAGATCATCATGGCAGGCAAAAATACAGCAGCATTTGGAATCTATCGGGAGCGGGCCGGAGTTGAGTACGCGGTGGACACGTTGCGCGAAAAGGGATTCCGCAATACCGATATCTCGGTCCTGTTTCCGCACAACGATGGCACCAAGGATTTTGCCACCGAGAAGAACACCAAAGCACCCGAAGGCACCGCGGCAGGAGCGGGAACCGGCGCGGTGGTAGGCGGCGCGCTGGGCTGGCTCGCCGGGATCGGCGCGCTGGCAATTCCGGGGCTGGGGCCGTTCATCGCCGCCGGTCCGATCATGGCCGCACTGGCTGGAGTGGGCGTAGGCGGGGCTGTTGGCGGCTTGGCCGGAGCCTTGATCGGCATGGGCATCCCGGAGTTCGAGGCCAAGCGCTATGAAGGCCGGATCAAGGAAGGCGGAATCCTGCTTTCGGTGCATTGCGATGATTCCGACTGGACCAAGAAGGCCAAGGAGATCCTCGAAAACACGGGGGCGCAGGATGTAACCTCGACTGGCGAAGCCAAGGCCGATTTTCAGAAGACCGATAAACCCATGCCTCGCGCCAGCTAGGCAAAGCAGAGTAGCGTGCCTGTCGTTGGGGGCGTCTCGCTCGCGCATGCGGGGGCGAGACGCCCTCGGGACAGCCGGCGAGACGCCGGCGCTACTTTCAATAGCCCTGTTTTTTATCTACCACCCAATGCAGAGGCTGGCCCTGAAGATAGAGACGCAGGTTTTCCGAAACGCACTGATAGTGCCGCTCCCAGAGTTTTTCAGTGAGGCCTGCCGTGTGCGGCGTAATCAAAAGATTTTCCAAGTCCCATAGCGGCGAGTCTGCAGGCAGGGGCTCGGCCTCAAAAACATCGAGCGCCGCGCCTCCGATGACCTTCTCTCGCAGGGCATGAGCTAACGCCTCTTCGTCAACCAGAGGACCGCGGCCCACGTTGATCAGGCAGGCATCGGATTTCATTTTGGCCAGGCGGTCGGCGTTCATCATGCGGTTGGTACCGGGCGTGACAGGAACGGCCAGGACAACATAGTCCGATTGCGCCAGCAGTTCATCCAGTTGGGAAGAAGCCAAGACCTGCTGCACTCCTTCGGGACTTCCCTTCCCGGGATTCTCGCGCACCGCGATCACGCGCATGCCGAGATTCGAGGCGTGTTTTGCGACGGCCCGCGCGATGCTGCCCAGGCCCACCAGGCCGAGCGTCGCTCCCGCCAGTTCTCGCGGACGAGGGCGCCCGCGCCAGATGGGCCCTTGTCCCCAGATGTGCTTCTGCTGAAAGCGCACGGCTTGAGGCAGGCACTTCGCCAGCGCAAAGATCATCGCCATCACTTGCTCTGCCACTACTGGGCCGTGGACGTCACGGGCGTTGGTGAGCACAACGTCGCTGTTGATCAGCTCCGGAAACATGAGCTGATGAACCGCCGCCGCGGGAGAATGAATCCAGCGCAACTTGGTCGCGACTTTGAATTGTTCCGGGCGCAGCGACCAGCTGACAATCACCTCCGCAGCTCTGAGGTAGGGTTCAATTCCTTCATAGCTGGATTGCTGTGTGGCTTCCACGGTGGGGAACTCCTGATGCAGACGCGCCGAGAACCAGGATGGCGCGTTCCATAGTTCGAAGGGATGATGGACCAGCGTCAGGAGTTTCATAGGGTCAAGAATTAAGCACAGAGGACACGAGGGACACGGAGACGCATTGTCTACTGCCTAGGATTTCGTAAGCACCCGGAGGTCTTGTCCCGTCATCTCTTTCGGTTGCGGGATGCCCAGCATACCCAATACCGTTGGCGAAATATCGCGCAGCGAACCACCTGGTTTCAACGAGAATTTCTTTCCGTTCTCCGCTACCACAATAAAGGGCACGGGATTGGTGGTGTGGGCGGTGTGCGGGCCGCCCGTCGCGGGGTCGATCATCATCTCGGCATTGCCGTGGTCGGCGGTGATCAGCAGCGCTCCACCCTTGGCGCGGACCGCGGGTTCGATCCGGCCCAGACACGCATCCACGGTTTCTACGGCTTTAATCGTGGGCTCGATCTTCCCCGAGTGTCCGACCATATCGGCGTTGGCAAAATTAACGATGATGACATCGAAGGTTCCGTCTTCCACAGCTTTGATGACAGCGTCGGCGATACCAGCAGCGCTCATCTCCGGCTTCAGGTCGTAGGTGGCAACTTTAGGCGACGGCACCAGCAACCGGTCTTCTCCGGGGAAGGGTTGCTCAATTCCACCGTTGAAGAAGTAGGTCACGTGCGCGTACTTCTCGGTTTCCGCCACGCGCAGGTTACGGAGACCTGCCTGCCCCATGACGTTGGCGAGAATATTGTCCAGCGATTCCGGGGGAATCACTACTGGAAGGGAAAACTTCTTGTCGTACTGTGTCATGCAGACGTAGTGCAGGTTCCTGGGTACACGGTCGCGGGGGATGGCGGCATCGAGATCGGCAGCGCCGGGCAGGTCACTTCCGCCCTGCGCGTTCAATCCGCTGTTGCGGGTGAGAGCGCGAGTAATCTGGCGGACGCGATCGGCGCGAAAGTTAAAGCAGATACATGAGTCCTCATCGCGGATGGTGGCCAGCGGTTCTCCGCGATTGTCCACGCAAACGAAAGGGACAATAAATTCGTCGGTCACTCCATGGTTGTACGACTCTTTCACTCCCTGCACCGGGTCAACATATTTGCCGCCTTCGCCGTCGCCGAAAACCATGGCGTTGAAGGCCTTGAGAATGCGCTCCCAGCGCCGATCACGGTCCATGGCGTAATAGCGTCCGTTCACGGAAGCGATCTTGCCGGTGTTGTATTCGCGCATCCTCTGCTGCAGTTGCTCCAGGTATCCTGCACCGTTGGTGGGCAGGGTGTCGCGGCCGTCCATGAAGGCATGCACGAAGACGCGGTCAACCCCGTTTTGTTTGGCCATCTTCAACAAGGCATAGAGATGGGTCTGATAAGAGTGCACGCCGCCATCGGAAAGCAGTCCGAAGAGATGCAGCCGGCGGCCACCAGAGCGCGCGTTTTTCATGGCCGCCAGGAGAACCGGATGCGAAAAGAATTCGCCGTTCTGAATCATCAGCTCGATGCGAGTGCTGTCCATGTGTACGATGCGCCCTGCGCCGATATTGAGATGGCCGACTTCGCTGTTGCCCATCTGCCCGTCGGGCAGGCCGACGTAGTGGCCGCTGGTCTGAATCAGGGTGTTGGGATATTCGCGCAGCAGGCGATCGTAGTTGGGCTTGCGGGCCAGGGCGATGGCGTTGGCTTTGCTCTCGGCGCGGTAGCCCCAGCCGTCGAGAATGATCAGCACAAGTGGTTTGGGACGCTTCATTGAGCTCCTGGCTTTGTGTCTGGCTCGCTGGAAACGGAATACCGAGGCGCAGAGGAACAAGGGAAATTGGAAGAACAGAAATTATAGGCGAGCGCGGCAGGTTTTCAAATCCGCGATCGCATAATATAGTCGTTCTATCTTCATCCGGAGGAAGGCATGCCCATCAGCGATCTTCTAATTCTCGAGTTTGATGCCGAAGCGAAAACCACCCGCACCATGCTGGAACGTGTGCCCGAAGACAATAAGGACTTCACGCCGCACCCCAAGTCGATGCCGCTGAACAAACTTGCTCCACATGTCGCGGAACTGCCTGGATTTGGAGTTACCGTCCTCACTACCCCCGAGTTGGACTTTTCCAAAAGCACTCGTCAACGCCTGCCCTTTGAGTCCGCGGAACAGTTGGTACGGGCCTTCGACGAAGGTGCAGCTCAGGTTCGCGCCGCGTTAAAGAACATGCCGGATGAGGCCTGGACCCAGAACTGGAAACTTAGCTTTCAGGGCAAGCCCATCTTCAATGGATCGCGCTTTCTGGCTTACCGGCAGATGTTTCTGAACCACCTGGTGCATCACCGTGCACAACTGGGCGTGTACCTGCGTCTGAACGGCAAGCCGTTGCCGGCGACCTATGGGCCCTCCGCGGATGACACGATGGGCTTTTGATTGTGTGGATCGGACACTCTTGTCCGACGCCTTTGAAGTTGGTTTTGGTTTGTGAATTCCGCCGGGAGCTTACCTGTCTCCAGGAGATCAAGGCAAAGTCAAATGCGTCGGACAGGAGTGTCCGACCCACACACAACCGGCTAGCCTCTGTAGTTCAGCGCCTTCAATCCCAGGAACCTTGCAGCGTCGCCCAGCTCTTCTTCAATCCGCAGCAGCTGGTTGTATTTTGCGATGCGATCGGTGCGCGAGGCTGAGCCGGTCTTGATCTGGCCCACACCTGTTGCTACCGCCAGGTCGGCGATGAAGGTGTCTTCGGTTTCTCCCGAGCGGTGCGAGATAACCGACGCGTAAGCATTGCGCCGCGCCAGGTCGATCGCGTCCAACGTTTCACTGACCGTGCCAATCTGATTGACCTTGATTAGAATTGAGTTGGCCACGTGCTTGTCGATCCCTTCCTGCAGAAACGTGACATTGGTTACGAACAGGTCGTCGCCCACGAGCTGAACCTTGCCGCCCAACTCTTTGGTGAGATTCTGCCAGCCCTCCCAGTCATCCTCAGACAAACCATCTTCCAGGGAGACGATGGGGTAGTCCTTTGCCCATTTCGCATAGAAGCGCACCATGTCGTCGGAGCTCTTGGCTGACTTGTCGGATTTCTTGAAGACGTATTTACCGTCCTGATAAAACTCGCTGGCCGCGGGATCGAGCGCGATGGCGATTTCGTCGCCCGGCTTGTAACCCGCCTGGGTGATGGCCTCAAGCACGACTTCGATGGCTTCGACATTCGACTCTAGCGAAGGTGCAAAGCCGCCTTCGTCGCCGACTGAGGTGTTGTAGCCGCGCTTCTTGAGCACGCCTTTCAAGGTATGGAAAACCTCGACGCCCCAGCGCAGGGCTTCCGAAAAAGATTTTGCTCCCACTGGCATCACCATGAATTCCTGAAAGTCCACGTTGTTGTCGGCATGGGCGCCGCCGTTCAGGATGTTCATCATGGGAGTGGGCAGGATATTGGCGCCGACACCACCGAGGTAGCGGTAGAGCGGCAGGCTGAAAGCAGCCGCGGAAGCGCGCGCAGCGGCCATCGAAACCGCCAGGATGGCATTGGCACCCAGGCGGCCCTTGTTCTCGGTGCCGTCAAGCTCAATCATTTTCTGATCGATGGCGCGCTGGTCGGCAGCGTCGAGGTTAGCCAGCGCGTCGGCAATTTCGCCGTTCACGTTCTCCACCGCCTTCAGCACGCCCTTGCCCTGGTAGCGTTGCTTGTCGCCGTCGCGTAACTCGACCGCCTCGTGCTCGCCGGTGGAGGCCCCGCTGGGGACAGCCGCGCGTCCCCTGGTTCCATCAGCCAGGGTGACTTCTGCCTCGACTGTGGGATTGCCGCGAGAATCGAGAATCTCCCGCGCCTGAATTTCCTGAATTTGCGTGATGACGTCCATGATTGCGGGTGTGCCTCGTTCTTTCGTTGTAGGTGAGAACCGAAATTATATCGGTTTTTCCGGTGTGGCGCGGGCGCCCTCGCCCGCGAGTCAAGAACCCGGGAAGACACTGTGCGCGGCTCGTGCTGCGTAGCCGGTTTGTTTTAACTTTAACGAAGTGCCGGACTTCTCGCGGGCGGGGGCGCACGCGCCACACTAACTCGCTTCGCCAGTGTCTATGCTGGTTCCTCGAGTTTTTCACAGGCTGGCGCCTGCCAGTTCTGCTCTAGAGTCGAAGCAGGATGTTGGATCGCACGGAGACGCTTGTCGTGGGTTCACGTGCGCCGGAATTTCTGCTGTCGGCCGCGAATCGTGACGGGATTCTCTCCCTTTCCGGTTTTCTGTCGCGGGGAGCGCTGATCGTGGAGTTCCTGCGTGGCACTTGGTGACCGAATTGCGTGAAACGCATGGCTCAGTTGGAGCCAATGAAAACCGATATCGAACAGGCGGGAGCGCAACTGGTGTACATCGCAGCAGAGATGGGCGAGGGCGTGTGGAAGCCAGCCAAGTTTCTGCAATCGCATCCCGTGTCGTACCCGTTTCTGCTGGATGAGGACCGTTCGGTGATCAAGGCTTACGGGCTGTATCACCGGTTGGGACTGGATGCGATCAACATCGCGCACCCGGCATCGCTGGTCATCGATCGGGAGTGGAAGATTGCCTACATTTATCGCGGAGACAGTCAGACGGACCGGGCGCCATTCGACCAGGTCCTGGAGGCAGCGAAGAAATTGTCGGTGTCGAGTTGATGCATGTGATGTGGCGCGGTCGGCAGCTTCGTAGGGGAAATTCAGGAGGCGGCATGAAGAAGAAGATACTGGTACTGCTCAGTGTGATGTGTCTGGCGGTCGCGGCTGAGGCACAAACCAATATGGCTCTGCCCGCGGGCACGGCATTCAAAGTCAAACTGGAAAACACGCTTTCAACTCTCTCCAGCAAGGAAGGCGATGCCTTCTCCGGGCGGGTGGTGGACGCGGTGATGCTCGATGGAAAGACGGTAATCCCCGTCGGTTCCACGGTGCAGGGGCGAGTCACGAAGGTCAATGAGCCACGCCGAATTGCGGGCAAGCCGACCATCGGAATTTTTCCCGAGGCGGTCGTGCTGCCTAACGGCGAGCGCTATATGCTCAATGCCACCATGGTGGATACCAATCTGCGAAATGGAACCGATGTGAACACCGAAGGCCAGTTCAAGGGTGACGGCCATGATGGTAAGGACCTGACCGAGGTCGGGTTCGGCACCGGCGGCGGAATGCTGATCGGCGGTCTGGCGGGCGGAGGCAAAGGCCTCCTGATCGGCGGAGGAATAGGCGCTACGCTCACGGTCGCGCATTGGCTGGGCAAGAAGCGCTCGGCGGTGCTGCCCTCAGGCACAGAGTTGATGATGGAGTTGAGCCGTCCGCTGGCGATGACGGCGGACACCGGCGGTCAGTAGTTGGCGGCGCATACAGCCCGGTGGTGTTCGGTTAAGAGCTCTTCGCGTCCTTTGCGGCTTTCTTTGCGAACTTTGCGGTTCAAGGTTTTGAATGGTTAGGGTCAAGGTCCAACCTTTACCGCAAAGGGCGCGAGGAACTGCCGCGAAGGACGCAAAGAAGGCTACGCGCAAGAATGCCGGGAGCAGCGGGGTAGCTGTGAGTCGGACACTCCTGTCCGACGATTTTGACTTGGACTCGGCGTCGCAAGACGGGTGGGGCGTCTGAGCGATCCCCAGACCGCGGGTTCCTCAAACCAAAAGCAACTGCAACGGCGTCGGACAAGAGTGTCCGACCCACATCAAACTACTGTTGCGCGATCAGGTCTTCTTCGCTGAGGAGAGGCAGTTCGATCCAGCCTTCCACGGGGAGCGCGTCGGCTGGCAGGCCGTTCTGCCAGAGGCTGAAGCGCAGGCGCATCCTGGTCGCGACCGGAGCAGCGGGTTTGCCGTTCCCGGTGACGGTAGAGGCGACGGGAGCAGCCAGCAACCAATCCAGGGGAACCTTAAACTCAAAGTTTCGGAACAGAGCAACGATCACCTGATCGCCCGGCTGGTCAGACGCCGCGAGCGGCACTTGGGAGTCGGGAACGCTGAGCTTCCAGCTTCGGACCTTGCCTGCTTCCACCCCGACATCAAGACGTACTGCGCGTCGTGGGCGCGGGCCTGAATCGGGCCAGGACTCCAGGTTGACCACAATTTCGAAATCGCCGTCCGGGACTCTATTCTCGGTAAAGTCGAGGCGTCCGTAGATGTGAGCTTCGTCGATTCCGGCGTGAACGGCATCCAGAAGAAACAGTTTGCCGTGCATGGCGCCGGCGCGCCGGTCGGCGGTGTGGACGGCGGCCCCCATCCATTCGAAGTAGCGCACCATTTCGCCGGTGATCCGGGGATGGATGTAGGCCGTCTGCGGGACCACCGCAGGCCGCTCTGCGCCGCCAAGAATGGGCTGTGCCAGATAGTCGGGCGCGCGGCTGCCCAGCAGTTGGTAAATGTTGGAGAGGTGCTTGCGGTAGAGTTCGTCGAATTCGCGGTCATTGGCGGAATGATGCTCCGGACCATACCACCAGTTCCAGTCGCTGCCTTCCGCAATCAGGATTTCTTCAAATGCGAGTTTCCGTTGCTCTTCCCCGGCCTCAGGCGCCGCCTGGGCGTAAAAGTTTCGGGCGTTGTAGAGATAGTCCCAGGCCCGGTTGTCTTCCGGCGCGCCAATCCAGACGTTGAAGTTGGCGTGAATCCACGAGCCTGGAACCAATGACTTCAGCCGTGGAAACTCACGGTGTCGCTGAATGGCCTCGGAGACCGTCGTGGCCTCCGCCCCAGCCTCACGTTGCAGGGCATCGTAGAAACGGCGCAGGAATTCCCGGCCGGACTGAGGATAGTATTCCCAGGCGTTTTCGCCATCCAAGATGATTGGGACTACCGCGTCATGTCCTGCATCCAGAACCGGATGAGCGGCTTGTCTAATGTTGTTCATGAGGTGACTGGCCGCGTCCTGAGGCGGCATGCCGGAATAGACAAACCCGATCAGGTCCGAGATGGTGTGATCGCGAAAAATCAGGTTCATCTCGGTCTGCTCATTCTCAAAGCGATGGATGGTGTAGAGCTTCTGAGCCAATTCGCCGGGCAGATGGCCATGCGCGTCGCGCCCGAAAGAAACGCCCAAGCTTCTACCCAACACTTCCTCATCGGTAGCCATCCACTTCACGCCGAGGCCCTGCGCGATGCCCACGACTTCTTCCGAGACACTGCCCTCGGACGGCCAAACGCCCTGGGGACGGACCCCGAACACCTGCTGATGCAGATCCAGTCCACGCTGTATTTGTTCGCGCGCGTCTTCGGGATGGCGAAAACGATTCTGGGGCAGCGGCAGGCCGGGAGTTGAGACCGCGCCCAGATTGGTGTCGCAGACCAGGGGCAAAATCGGGTGATAGAAGGCAGAGGTCGAAATTTCGATCCGTCCGTGCTGTGCCGCTTCGGCATGTGCGGGCAAAACTTTGGCCAGCAGTTCGCGCTCCCGGGCCATTACGAAGCGCTGATCGTCAAGCGAATAGCCGCGCCCCTTTTGGACGAGCCCGGCGATTTCGGGGTCGTCCAGGAAGTACTCATCGAACCAGGCAATCTGCGAGAGCACTTGCAGGTCGGTAAGGTCCTGCGGCAAGAAATATTTTTCCGCGCCTTCCGGGGTGGCGCCCGCGCTGCTGAATTGCTCCCACAACTCCCGGTAGCGCGGATAACGTCCAATCAGATTTACCGGATTGGCCTGGAAAAGGTACTGCAACCCGAAGCGGCGCTCGTCCGGAGTGAGGTCGCTTGCCGGTTTGGCGGCAACTTCGAGGAACGGGTCGCGCGCGGCGCCGGTCACGTAGTCCTGTATTTGGGTGATGAGGGATGGGACGAGATTAAAAGTCTGGTGAACGTCGGGAAACTCGTCGAGCAGCTTGACCATGCCGTAGTAGTCCTTGAGGGCGTGCAGCCGCACCCAGGGCAACCGGTAGCTGCCGGTGACCAGGTCCTTGTAAAACGGCTGATGCTGGTGCCAGAGAACTACGACGCGCAGAACGGGCATGAGCGTAAGATTTCCAAGCTCAGAAGTCTAGCAGGGTGGTCGCCGCCTGCGCGATGTTACCAAAGAGAGCGCTGCTCTTGGCGACCTTTGCGCCCTTCGCGGTGAAAGCTTTTAACCGCAAAGTGCGCAAAGGTGAGGCATTCCCCACCCAAACTCCGGTACACTGTGAGAGCACTACAGTAAATGATGACGAAGGAAACCACATCCACGCTGACCCCCCCCCCGCGCGGTGATATCAGCCTGCTCACCGACCAGGACCTTCATCTCTTCAATGAAGGCACCCACTACCGTATCTACGACAAGCTGGGCGCACACATCACCACGGTCGCGGGAAAGGCAGGCACGTACTTCGGAGTGTGGGCCCCCAACGCCAGCTCGGTTTCCGTGGTCGGCGACTTCAATGGCTGGAACACCCAATCCCATCCCCTGCACGCGCGCGCAAGTTCTGGTATCTGGGAGGCCTTTGTGCCGGGAGTCGGCAAGGGTGCGCTCTACAAGTACCACATCGTTTCTCACAACCAAGGGCATGTGGGTGAGAAAGCCGATCCGTTTGGCATTCTTCATGAGAAACCGCCGCGTACCGCTTCGGTGGTGTGGGACCTGGAATACGAGTGGGCCGACAGGCAGTGGATGGAAACCCGGGTGAAGCGGGATTCACTGCAGGCCCCGATTTCGGTTTATGAAGTTCATCTCGGTTCCTGGATGCGGGTCCCGGAAGAAGGCGACCGGCCGCTGACGTACCGGGAGACGGCGCCGCGCCTGGCGGAATATGTCAAGCGAATGAATTTTACCCACGTGGAATTGATGCCTATCATGGAGCACCCTTTCTACGGTTCGTGGGGTTATCAGACCACGGGATATTTTGCACCCACCTCGCGCTATGGCACGCCGCAGGACTTCATGTACCTGGTGGACTATCTGCACCAGAACGGCATTGGCGTGATTCTGGACTGGGTGCCCTCGCACTTCCCTACCGACGCGCACGGCCTGGCCTATTTCGACGGCACCCATCTTTTCGAGCACGCCGACGCGCGCAAGGGCTTTCATCCCGACTGGAAGACCTTCATCTTCAACTATGGCCGCAACGAGGTGCGCAGCTTTCTGATGGCCAGCGGACTGTTCTGGCTGGACAAGTATCACGTCGACGGGTTGCGTGTCGATGCCGTCGCTTCCATGCTCTACCTCGACTACTCGCGCCAGGCCGGAGAGTGGATTCCCAACAAATTTGGCGGACGCGAAAACCTGGAAGCCATCGATTTTCTGCGCCAGTTCAATACCGAGGCGTACAAGGAGTACCCGGGGATTCAGACTATCGCGGAGGAATCCACGGCTTGGCCTATGGTGTCGCGGCCCACGTACGTAGGCGGGCTGGGCTTTGGCATGAAGTGGGACATGGGCTGGATGCACGACACCCTGGCCTATTTCTCCCAGGACCCGATTCATCGCCGCTACCATCACAACCAGCTGACCTTCCGCATGCTGTACGGCTTCACGGAGAATTTCGTCCTGCCGCTGTCGCACGATGAAGTGGTGCACGGCAAGGGCTCGCTCATCGGCAAAATGCCGGGAGACGAGTGGCAGAAGTTCGCCAACCTGCGCCTGCTGTTCGGTTACATGTACGCCCAGCCGGGCAAGAAGATGCTGTTCATGGGCGGCGAGTTCGGCCAGGTGCGGGAGTGGGCGCATGACACCAGTCTGGAATGGCACGTCCTGCAATACCCGGTGCACCAAGGCGTGCAGAACTGGATGGCGCAGTTGAACCAGACCTATCGGGAACAGACGGCGCTGCACCAGCTCGATACCGACCCCGCCGGCTTCGAATGGGTGGACTGCAATGACACTGCCGCCAGCGTTATTTCCCTGCTGCGCAAGAGCCGAATCCCGGGTGATGAAATCCTGATCATCTGCAACTTTACTCCGGTGCCACGCTACGGCTACCGGGTCGGCGTGCCCTCCGGCGGATTCTGGCGTGAGCTTCTCAATAGCGACGCCCAGGAATACTGGGGAAGCGGTATGGGGAACCTGGGAGGCGTGCATGCTGATGCTCAACCCACGCATGGCCGTCCGTTCTCGCTCAGCCTGACCCTGCCTCCGCTTTCTGCTCTTTTCCTGAAACCCGAATAGATTCCGTGCATGTGTGGGTCAGACACTCCCTTTGACTTCGCTCAGGGCAGGCTCTGTCTGACGCTTTTGACTTTGACTTTGATTTTGGGTTGAGGGTGGTCAGAACACACAGCCGAAGTCAAAATCAAAATCCAAGTCAACATCGAACCCGCAAATCAAAAACTAAAGTCAAAAGCTAAAGTCAAAGGCGTCGGACAGGAGTGTCCGACCCACACCCATTCAAAGGCCCACCACTACCGCTTTTCAATTCTGGGCGTGCTATGCTCGGCTAGTTCCCATGCGGATTCTGACCCGCTATATCCTGCGTGAAGTGCTCTCGCACGCTGCTATCGGCGTTGCGGTGTTCACGTTTGTGCTGTTCACACGGGACCTGGGGCACATCCTCGACTTAGTGGTGCGCAACAGCGCGCCCTTGCCCAGCGTGCTGGAAATCTTCCTCTACACCCTGCCGGTTGCTTTTACTTACACGATTCCCATGGGCGTACTGGTGGGCATCCTGATCGGGCTCAGCCGCCTGGCCGCGGACAGCGAAATCACCGCCATGCGGGCCAGCGGCATTGGGGTGTGGACATTCCTGCGGGTGGTTTCCATTTTTGCCGTGACTGCCTGGGCCCTGGCGATGTTCAACGCCGTGTACCTGGCGCCCGCATCGCAAGCCGCCCTGGGCAGGCTCGAGGACCGGCTCAAGACCTCGCAGGCATCCTTCGAAGTCCAGCCGCGAGTTTTCTACGAGGGCTTTCCCAAGCTCGTACTTTACGTGCAGGACGTGAAGACCGCGCAAGGCGCCGCCATCTGGAAGGGCGTGTTCATCGCGGACATCAGCAACCCGGCCTCGCCACGAATAACTCTGGCCCGGCAAGGCATCCTGGTCAGCGAAGGGCCGCAGATGCTGCACCTGCACTTGACCAACGGGTCCACGCACGAGACCGACCCCGCCTCCGCCGACCATTACCAGATTTCGACATTCGACCAGACCGACGTGCCGATACCGGTGCCGCAAACGGACAGCCGTGATCAGGAACCGGTACCGGCGGCACAGATGGGTACTTGGGAACTGCGCGACCAGGCACGCAAGGTGAAGAAGTATGTGGCGCCCTGGTATTTCATCGAGTTCCACCGCCGCTTTGCGCTGCCCACCTCGTGCCTGGTGCTGGCGCTGGTAGGAATTCCATTGGGGCTGTCGGCAAAAAAAGGCGGCAAGTCGGCGGGATTTGTTCTCACCATCCTGCTGGTATTTGCTTATTACTCGGTCACGCTGATCGGAGTTTCCCTGGCGCGGCAGGGGAAAGTGCCGCCCGCGCTGGGGGCATGGCTGGCCAACATCGTCTTCTTTCTCGGCGGCGCATTTCTGTTGTGGCGAGCGGAACGCCGGCCTCTAGAGATCGGCCATTTCCGCGCCCGCTGGAATCCAGTGAAGAGCCGTCTGGTCCAAGGGACGAAGAACCTGTTCCGCTTCAACCGTTCCGAGGATGCCTTCCAACGCGCAGTCAGCCGGCGCCGCGTATTCAGCGCCAGCTTCCCCATGATCCTGGACGACTATGTGCTGCGGGATTTTCTGGTCTATCTGACCATGATCCTGGCGTCGTTCCTGATGCTGTTGCAGGTGTTCACGCTCTTTGAGTTACTGGGAGACATCCTGCGCAACCGGATTTCGCCTCTGGTGGTGGGCGAATATCTGCTCAACGTCGCGCCCTTCTTTCTGTACAACGTTCTGCACCTCAGCATTCTGCTGGCGGTGCTGATCACGCTGGGGCTGATGCAGCGGTCGAATGAAATTACCGCCATCAAGGCCACCGGCATCAGCATCTACCGCGTGATTGTGCCCATCCTGGTGGTATCGAGCATGCTTGCGGCGGGACTGTTCTTTTTCGACCAGTTCTACCTTCCCCATGCCAACAAACGGCAGGATGCGTTGCGCAACCTGATCAAAGGCAAGCCCGCACAGACCTATCTGAATCCCGATCGCAAGTGGATTTTCGGGCAGCATTCGACGATCTACTACTACCAGTTTTTTGATTCCGACCGCGACCAGTTCGGAAACCTGTCGGTGTTTCAGTTCGACCCAGCGACTTTTCGCTTGACCGACCGGGTGTACGCCGACCAGGCGCACTGGGAAGAACGCCTGCAGCGCTGGGTTTGCACCCAGGGCTGGGAGCGGAGCGTGCACGATTCCGCCATCGTCGATTACCGGACCTTCGACGTGGCCACGTTTGCCGCGATCAGCGAGCCCCCGGCCTATTTCAAGAAGGAAGTGCGGCAGTCGTCCGAGATGAATTCCGAAGACCTGCGGCGCTACATTCGCGACCTGCAGCAGAGCGGATTCGACGTGGTACGGTTGCGGGTGCAGTTGCAGGAAAAATTTGCTTTCCCCTTCAATTCGCTGATCATGGCGGTGCTGGCAATTCCCTTCGCGCTGGCCGCGGGAAAGCGGGGCGCAGTGGCGGGCGTCGCTACTGCGGTTGGCATCGGTTTGCTGTACATCATGGTCTCGCGCCTGTCGGAGTCGATGGGAAATGTCAGCCAGCTGCCGCCGTTTCTGGCGGCATGGGCCCCCGCTTTACTCTTCGGCCTGGCGGGCGGCTATCTGATTCTCAAGGTGCCCACGTAATTTGCTTTGGTCTAGCGCCGGCTGTCTGGCCCCGCGCGCCGGAGGGCAAGATGCAGCCGGCAGGACGCCGGCGCTACGCGGTGTAAACTGTGGGGCGCCACGAACTCCGAGTACCAGGGGAAATATTCATGTCGCGATCGTCCGCCTTCCTGTCTGCTGTCTTCGCAGTCGTGCTGGGCTGCGTTCTGTGTCCCGGCGCAGCCGGGGCGCAGGCTGCCAAGCCGACACAATCGGCTACTCCTGTGCCCCTCGATGCCGCGCCTCCCTCTTATCCGGAGGTGCAGTCCGACGGGACCGTAGTGTTTCACCTCGCCATGCCAAATGCCGCGAAAGTGGAGCTGCATCTGGAGGGTGTGAAAGATCCGATTCCCATGAGCAAGGGACCCGATGGCGCCTGGAGCGTCACCGTGCCTGGACTTGCACCCCAGTACTACAGCTACAGCTTCAACGTGGACGGCACCGAGGTGCTTGATCCACACAATGTTTCGATCAAGACCAGCTTCTTCAGTAATCAGAATATCTTTCTGGTTCCCGGCCAGCCGCCCAAGTCGTGGGAGGCGGCGAACGTGCCGCACGGGGTGGTGCATCATCACTACTACCACTCGAACATTGTCGGCATCAACAGCGAGTATTACGTTTACACTCCGCCCGGCTTCGATCCCGGCAGCAAGCAGAAATATCCTGTGCTCTATTTGCTTCATGGATACAGCGACGATCCCAGCGCATGGACCGGCATGGGTAAGGCCAACGTGATTCTCGATAACCTGATCGCGCAGGGAAAAGCCAAGCCCATGATCGTGGTCATGCCGTTGGGCTACGGAACCATGGAAGTGATTGCCCGGGGATGGACCGCGTGGAACGATCCCGAACTGGTTCACCGCAACTATTCCCGCTTCTCCGACGCACTTTTTCAGGAAGTCATGCCGCTGGTGAAAAAGCAATATCCACTCTCGGACAAACGTGAGGAGCACGCCGTGGCGGGGCTGTCCATGGGCGGGGCGGAGAGTTTGCTGGTCGGACTGAATCACCTCGACGACTTTGCCTACGTCGGGGGCTTCAGCTCTGCTCCCCTGGGAGGCCAGAATGGTTTCGAATCATCTTTCCCGGGAATCACGGCGCAGGCAGCCTCCGACATCAATGCCAGGTTGCGCGTGCTCTGGGTGGCGTGTGGAACCGAAGACGGCCTCTTCGCCGGCAATCAGAAATTCATTGCCTGGCTGAAAGAGAAAGGTCTGAAGCCTAGCGCTATCCAAACCCCAGGCATGCACGTGTGGATGGTGTGGCGCGACAATCTGACCAATTTCGCGCCGTTACTCTTTCAAGCGAAGTAAGAAAATATAGCTTGTCATCCCGACCGGAGCGCAGCGCAGCAAGCGCAGTGGAGGGACCTGCTTTCGGCGCTGAACCGAAACGCTTGATGCCGAAAGCTCCGGCCGCCAGCAGCCTGAGACAAAATCTTCCGTCGTACACGACTTTCCTCGCCGCCATGGCACATCAGAAGACCAGTTGCGTAGAAGTAGTCGAGATGCGACTGTTCTGATCACCCGAAAGCAGGTCCCTCCACTGCGCTTGCTGCGCTGCGCTCCGGTCGGGATGACACATTGTTTTGTAGCTTCCGCCGTCAGAATCCAGAAACTCGCCCTACTCCGCCGCCAGGGCTGCGGGCTGGCCCCCGGTGATGGTCATGGGTGGACCCACGCGGCTCAGTGTTCCCACAGTCGAATCGAACGTGTAAATCGAGAGCGAGGACGCTCCCAGCTCGGCCACATACAGATAATTCGTGGTGCCGCCGGTGGTGGCGTCGGTCGTCGTACCTACGCGAATCGCCGCCCAAACCGGGTTGGCGGCAGTCGAGATCGTAGCTTGGGTGTTGGGGGTCAGGACCCCGGTTCCGGTGGCGATTTTGTATTCCGAAACCTGGTTGGAGAGGCGGTCGACCACGAACATGAATTTGCCCGAGGGCGCGACCACAATGTTGGCCGGTCCGAGTCCCGCCGAAAAGGGCGAGTTTGCCATCGGCGTAAGAGTTCCGTCAGGAGCGTTGGGATCAATGCAGCTGGTCACGATCTGATTACATATGGCGAAACCTGACAGGGTGCTTGAATTGGCGACATACAGAAAGCCGCCGTTGGGAGTAACGGCAAGGGCCGACGGCGTGGTACCGACGGTGACGACTGACCCGCGCGTGAGCACGCCGGAGGCATCCACAGAGAAGGTTGTGACCGAACTGTCGAACTGATTGGAAACGTAGAGGAACTTTCCGTCAGGCGTGACCGCCACGCCGGCGGGACCGGTGCCGCTCGCCGCTCCCAGTTCGGCAACCTGAAAGGGAGAGCCCGGCACGGCGGTCAAGGTTGCGTCCTGGACCGCGAACACGGATACGGTGCCGGAAGCCGGATCGACCTGCAGTCCCTGATTGGCCACAAAAAGGAAGTGCCCCACCGAGTCCATGGCCATGCTCAGGGGTGTCATTCCACCTGTCGGAGTGGTAGAGCCGGCCGTCAGGGTACCGTCCGCCATCACGGTGTAGGCCGAAATGTCATTTGTTGCCTGGTTGGCAACGAACAGCGCGGTCCCAGAAGGTGCCAGTATCATGGCCGAAGGTACGCTGCCAGTAGCAACACTCTTGCCACTCGCGGTCAGGGTCCCTGCAGACAAGTCGATGAGGTAAGCCGAGACCGACGAGTCTCCCTGGGTGGCCACGAACAAAGCCCCCGAACCCGTAGGAGTTGATGAACTACTGGTTTTGCAAGCGCTCAGACTAAGCAGCAAAACTGGAACCACTACTCCTGCCAGGAACCGGAACCTCGTCCCCATTCTTTTCCTTCTCCCTGTGTTCTCAAGTTTTCCGGTGCGCGTACACGGCTTATGCCGGAAGATTGAGGTGCAAAAGTACCCTCATTTGTGTATCAGGAATAACCGGGAAGAGCAAACCGCGCTGGCTGGTTGGAACCACGATAAAGGCGGAACGTTGCCCGCCGGTCAGGGTTGTTTGCTTCTCAATTTGAGCGGCCCGTACTGGCTTCCACGGGTTCCCTCTGTTCGACTGGCGGGTCCGGTGCCTGGCCGACATCAGCGGCCATAGGCAGCCGAATTTCGATTTGCAAGCCTCCCTCGGCTCGATTGCTGGCTTTGACCGTCCCCCCATGCAGGCGCACGGCGCGCTCGGTGATGGCCAGCCCTAAGCCCACTCCACCCGTCTTACGCCCGCGGGCATCGTCAATGCGATAGAAGGGCCGGAAAAGTTTGTCGAGGGCTTCTTCGGGTACACCCGGACCTGAGTCCACGATGCGAATGACGGCTTCGGGCCCGCCATTACCCTGGCCGCGCTCCAAGGTGATTTTCGCGCTGGTGCCTTCCCGGGTATAGCGAGCCGCATTGCGTACCACATTTTCAATTGCACTGTGCAGCAAGCTGGGCGCACCCATGACCAGGCAGTCTTCCTGGATTACACTCTCCACGCCGCAATGGCGGCCCTGGGCTTCGAAGTTGGCATCCGCGGCTATGCCTTCAATTATTTCTCCCAAGAGAACCGGCGACTTCTGCCGGCCATCGTTTCCGCTCTCCAAGCGGGCGATGGTGAGCAGTCCTCCAATCAGTTCGTTCAGCCGTTCGGCTTCGAGGTCGATACGCTCAAGCGCGCTATGCGCCTCCACGCCGGCGCGCTGATGGGCCAGAGCGGAGGCTACGTTGAGGCGAGCAAGCGGAGACCGCAGCTCGTGAGAAATATCGTTGAGCAATCTTGCCTGGGCGTGAACCGCCGCTTCCAGGCGTTCGGCCATGGTGTCAAAATCGCGCACTAATTGCGCCATCTCGTCGCGGCGCCGGGCCGCGAGACCGCCAGCCCTGGCGCTGAGATCGCCGGCCGCCAAACGCTGCGTAGCTGCGCGCAGACGGACGACCGGCGCTGTCAAATAGCGCGCCAGCAAATAACAGACCAGGCCGGACGAAATAATTCCGATAAGAATGCTCAGGCCGGGAACGCCGCCTGGTCCGAAAGGCCCGCCCGGCGGCAGGAACGCCACCAGGGTATAGCGGTGACCGCTGGCCGCAACCTGCACCTGGCGGCGGAAGGGGCTGGGCATGACGCGCTGCCAAAAATCGCGACGCGGCGGCTCCACGCCTTTTCCCAAAGACTCCGCCCAGCGCGGCAGTTCGCGTCCGGAGACATCCTGGCCATGGTCGTCCAGTAGGTAGGCCCGCGCATGGAAAGAGTCGCGCACCTCTTCGAAGTAGCGCCGCGCTTCGGTGGGACCGCCCTGTTCATATGCCTGCACGGCTTTCTCGAGGACAGCGGATTGTTGCGCGTCCCAGGCAGCCGACTCACCATGCTCGCGCACCGCTACGGTAATCAGGATGGCGAGCGCCACGAACAGGGCCTGAGCCACCCAATAGGAGAGAAAAATCTTGAGAAAAAGACTTTTCATTGTCCACCGCTCCTGACCTTGTCGGCCGGGACTTCCTGGGGACGGGTGAAGATGTAGCCCACGCCGCGCACCGTCTTGATGTGGTCCAAACCGGAATCGGACTCGCCCAGCTTCTTGCGAATCTTGCTCACGTGCATGTCAATGCTGCGATCAAAGGGAGAAAATTTTCTGCTGAGTACGATGTCCACCAGGCGCTCGCGCGGCACCACGCGGCCCGCCTCGCGCAGCAGCACATGCAGCAGATTGAACTCGACCGAAGTCAACTCTACCGGCTTGCCTTTTTGCAGAACGGTGCGCGTGGCGGGATCCAGTTCAACCTCGCCCACGCGCAGGATCTCCGGTTGCCCGCTGCCCGATCGCTCGGGAGAGCGCGTCCGCCGCAGAACGGCCCGGATGCGCGCCACCAGTTCCCGCGGATTGAAAGGCTTGGGAAGATAGTCGTCGGCGCCGATCTCCAGACCTACGATGCGGTCCACGTCCTCGCCGCGTGCGGTCAGCAGCAGCACCGGAATTCTGGATTTGTCGCGCAGCCGCCGCAACACTTCGAAGCCATTCAAGCCGGGCAACATGACGTCGAGCACCACCAGCAGAAACTCTCCGTTCAGCGCCATCTCCAGCCCGCGCGTTCCGTCGGCCGCGGACTCAACCTGAAAGCCTTCCGGGGCGAGGTACTCACTCACCAGGCTGCACAGCTCTACATCGTCGTCGATAACCAATATGCGATCCACAAGCTTCATTGTACTTCTACGACAGCGTTTTCCACGTTGGAGTGAGGGGGTGCAGCGGTAAAGAATTGTCAATCCGCGAGGCTGACGCTTTACAAAACTTTACTCCACTTGACCGACTTTTTACCGCTGCAGCGGCAAGGAGCGCTTCTAATGCTTGTAGCTGACCGCAACGCCGGCGTCCCGCTGGCAGATGCAACCGAGTCAAGCCCAAGTCGCAGCTTGTCGGACCCGGGAGGGGAACACACATGAAACCGAAGTACTTCAAGACTCTGGCCGTAGTTCTGGTTCTAGCGGTGGTCGCAGCCATCGCGGTAGCGCAAGGCATGAGGCGAGGCCACATGCGCGGCAACGGCATGTTCGGCGGGCCCATGATGGGTTACTACATCCATAAACTCGACCTGACCGATGCCCAGCAGGCGCAGGTGAAAGCCATCATGGCCAAGGAAAAACCGACCATCCAGCCCCTGATGTTGCAGATGGCCCAGGGCCACGCGCAGTTGCGCGAGCAGGTCATGAGCGGAAGCTTCGATGAAGCCAAAGTCCGCGACCTGGCCGCGCAACAGAGTCAGGCCATGACCGAGCTCATCGTGCAGTTCGCCCGCACCGGATCCGAAATGGTGCAGGTGCTCACGCTGGAACAGAAAACAAAACTGGCCGCACTCATGAATGAACGCGAGCAACGATTCATGAATCGCATGCAGGGCAAGACCCCGCAAGCGACGCCGAGCCAGTGAAACTGTCGCCGGTCGCCAGGTTTTCATCTTCATCCCGATCATATTCTGGCGGCCGGCGATCACTTCTTCAGGAAAGGAATCCAACCCGTGTCAACTACAGCACTCAACCATGACCTGGTCCTGGCCATCGCCGAAGAAATGGCGCACGGAGTACAGACCGCCGTCGATGGCTGGATGACGGAGATCGAACTGGCGCTCACCGATACGCATCTCACGAGCCTGGGCCGGCTGACGGCGGTGCGAGAGATCGTGGAAAATTACAAGCACCTGACCGGCCAGGCCAACATGACTGGCAGGCTGTTGCCGGCCGTCGGTTCCTCATAGAGGTCATTGTCATGAACGTAGCGTTTGGTTATCTCATGGCTTCGAGCTGGCTATTCCTGCTGGGTTGGATCGTGCTGTTGCTGGTGGCCTACGTTCTGGCCTTCCAGGGAGATTCTGCCTAACAATTCAAGGTGCTGGACAGCGAGGAATGCCGGGCGTGTTGCCGCGAGCATTATTTCTGACTGGCCAGTGATGAAGATACTTTAGAAACCCGGCTTTCAGTTCTTGAGGTCCTGGTTCTCAGTTGGCTGATCCGGCAAGGCAGAGGCGCGAGAGGTTCGTCCCACACATTCCCAGGCTGAAGCCTGGGCTGGTAGAATTGCATCTACTAGAAGCACATGCTGCCTAAAAGCCTGCGTCCACTGTTTCCCTACCTGAAGAAGTACCGTGGCAGCTATCTTGTCGGCACGATCTGCGTTTTCATCAACAACGGTGTGTGGATTCTGTTTCCGCTGGTCCTGCGCCATGCTATAGATGGCCTGCGCACGGATGTGACCCGCGAAAAGCTGCTGCTCTATTCCCTGGAGCTGATGGGGGTGGCGGCAATTAAGGGCATTTTCCAGTTTCTGACCCGTTGGATTGTGATCGGCATTTCGCGTGAGATTGAGTTTGACCTGCGCAACGATTTGTTCCGGCACCTGGAAAAACTGTCGTACTCCTACTACCAGCGTACCCGCACCGGTGACATCATGGCCCGGGCCACCAACGATCTGAATGCCGTCCGCATGCTGCTGGGGCCGGCCATCATGTATTCGGCGAACACCATCGTGTTTACCGCCGGCGCCCTGGTGTTCATGCTTTCGATCAGCCCCAAGCTGACCCTTTATGCTTTTCTGCCGCTGCCGCTGGTGAGCATTACGGTGCAGTACTTCGGAAAACAGATTCATGAGCGCTTCGAGAAAATCCAGGCCATGTTTTCTGAAATCTCGGCGCGGGCGCAGGAGAATTTTTCCGGCGCGCGGGTGATTCGCGCTTACGTGCAGGAAGAGCCGGAAATCGCGGCCTTCGAAACCTCCAACTGCGAATACATCCACCGCAGCCTGAAACTGGTACGCCTGATGGGAATGCTCTGGCCCACGCTGGAGACCATGCTGGGTATGGCCATCGTGCTCGTGCTCTGGCTAGGCGGGCGGGAGGTCCTTCGCGGACAAATGACGGTGGGCGGTTTCGTCGCCTTCAATACCTACATGGTGCAACTGACCTGGCCGGTGATCGCGCTGGGATGGGTCATTAATATCTTCCAGCGCGGGACCGCTTCCATGGGCCGGATCAACGAAATCCTAGTCGAGCAACCCGAGATCGAGGATAGTGCGAGCGTAAAAGCAAAAGTCGCGGGCGGGGGCGCCCGCGCCACACAGATCCGGGGGGAGATCGAATTTCGGGGATTGAACTTCGCCTACGACGGGGCGCCGGTGCTGCACAACATCAATCTGAAAATCCCCGAGGGCAGCAGCCTGGCCATCGTGGGCCCCACCGGTTCGGGCAAGACTACGCTGGTGAGCCTTATCCCGCGCATTTACGATACTGCCCCGGGGAGCGTGTTGATCGATGGCAAGCCGGTGCGC
Source organism: Terriglobia bacterium (assembly GCA_963803605.1). Lineage (GTDB taxonomy): Bacteria > Acidobacteriota > Terriglobia > Terriglobales > Acidobacteriaceae > JAIQFF01. The sequence continues at coordinate 89,115 of CAWDNG010000004.1, read as the reverse complement.
GAGTTTTCCCTGGAGGCGCTGCGCCGGCAGATCGGATTCGTGCCCCAGGAGACTTTCCTGTTCAGCGAAACCATCCGCGAAAATATCGCTTTCGGCGAGGCCGATGCCACCGAGGAAGAAATACGGTCAGCGGCAGAGGCGGCCAACATCGCACAGGACATCGAAGAATTCCCCGAGCGCTATCGCACGCTTGTGGGCGAACGCGGAATTACCCTATCCGGTGGACAAAAGCAGCGCACGGCCATCGCGCGCGCCATCATCCGCAACCCTCGCATTCTGATTCTTGACGACGCCCTTTCCAGCGTGGATACCCACACGGAGGACAAGATCCTCAACCACCTGCGCGAGGTCATGCAGGGCCGGACTACAATCTTTATCTCCCATCGCGTTTCCACCGTGCGCAATGCCGACCGGATCGCAGTCCTGCACGCCGGCCGCATTGTGGAACTGGGCACGCACGACGAACTGCTGGCCCGCAACGGATATTACAGCGACCTCTACAACAAGCAGCTGCTGGAAGAGGAACTGGCGGAAGTCTAGAAACAGTCGTCGGTCGTCAGTCGTCAGCGAATCGGCGCAGACCCTGCTGAAGACTGATGACCGCCGACTGCCTTTTTATGAAGCGTGTAGTCACTCGCGAGCTGCTTGATGCCGACGGCGGAACGCCCGCAGAGGTCGCGGCCTCGCTCTGGGACCTGCGGCGCATCAATCGCTGGTTCGGTGGCGTCGCCACAACGGAGGACTTGATCTGGCGTGTGGCGCGGGAAATGAACTCATCAGCGCTGTCGCTGCTGGAGGTCGCTGCCGGCACCGGATACGTCCCGCAAGCCGCCAGCGGGCGGTTGCTCCAGCGCGGATTGAGCGTGCAAATCACTTCGCTCGATCGCGCTGCATCGCATCTGAACTCCCATTTGAACAATGGAGACCGGGCGCTGGCCGGTGATGCTCTTGCTCTTCCCTTTCGCGACGCATCTTTCGACCTGCTGAGCAGCAATCTGTTTGCCCATCATCTAACTGGGCGCGAACTCGTGCAGTTTGTGGACGAGAGTCTGCGCGTGTGCCGGGTTGCGGTATTGATCAATGACCTGGTGCGCCACCCGCTGCACATGTCGCTGGTGTACGCCGGCATGCCGCTTTACCGCAGCCGCCTGACCCGCCATGACGCCCCAGCCTCTGTCCGCCAGGCGTACACGGTGGAAGAGATGCAAGCCTTGCTGGCACAGACCAGCGCTGCCAAAGTGGAGATTCACCGCCACTACCTGTTCCGCATGGGCGTGGTGGCCTGGAAGCACTGAGAGCGGAATGAATTACGATCTCATCATCATCGGAGCAGGTCCGGCAGGGGCTTCGGCTGCAATCTCGGTGGCGCGACTCGGAGCCAGTGTTCTGCTGCTGGAGCGCGGACGATTTCCCCGCCACAAGGTTTGCGGCGAATTCGTCTCCTCGGAATCGCTCGGCCTGGTCGGAGATCTTCTCGATTCGCAGCATGCCGGGCTGCTGCAAGACGCGGTTCGGATCGCGCGCGCCCGCGTGTTCCTCGATGGGCGCACACTTCAAGCCAGGGTGGACCCTCCCGCCACCAGCATCGCACGCTTCGAGTTTGATCTGGCGCTGTGGCAGTCGTCCCTGAGTGCCGGCGTGGATGCGCGGCAGCAAGTTACCGTGCAGAGCATTGCTGGTACCGGCCCGTTCCGTATCACGACCACGGATGGAGAGTTTGAATCCCGGGCCCTGGTGAACGCCTCCGGGCGCTGGTCGAATCTGAATCTTCCTCCGCCGGCAAATCGAGTCCGGCAGCAGAAATGGCTGGGAGTCAAGGCTCACTTTGCCGAGCCGCCGTCGGAGCCCTCGGTGGATTTGTATTTTTTTGAGGGCGGCTACTGCGGTGTCCAGCCGGTCGCTCTCGACGGCGACAACGCTGGACGGGTGAATGCTTCGGCAATGGTGCGCGCTGATGTGGCCAGCACTTTGCCTGAAGTGTTCGCACAGCATCCCGCGCTACGCGAACGTAGCAGGAACTGGAGTCCGCTCAGCGATCCGGTGAGCACCTCGCCCTTGATCTTCCGCCAGCCTGAGCCCGAGCGGGGTGGCGTCCTGATGGCGGGAGACGCCGCGGGCTTCGTCGATCCCTTTGTGGGCGACGGGATTTCGCTGGCCCTGCGCAGCGGTGCTTTGGCGGCGCGCTGCCTGGGGCCTTTTTTTGCAGGCGAAGCTTCGCTGTCGGGAGCAGCGCGCGGCTACGGCCGGGCGTACGAGCAATCATTGTTGCCAGTGTTTCGCGCCTCATCGGCGATCCGCCGCATGCTTGTCCTTCCTGGCCCGGTGCGCAAACCCCTGCTGTTCATTCTGGAACGCACTCCGGCGATGACCAATTACCTGGTGCGGAAGACCCGCTGAGAAAGGTATCGTGGCAGGCGCGTGCGACCATCATCGGGAGCGCCCGCCAGCGCTGAGGGCGAGGCGCTCTCAGCAACTGCGGCAGGATGCCGCCGCTACAAACATGCGGTTAGCGGACGACCAGGACTTCGCGTACGTTGTCCCGGGCGAGGAAGAATTTGATGGAAGCGAAATCGCGGAAGAGATTTTCGATGTTGCGGTTGTTGAACACGCGCTGCAGGCGAAACTTGCCGGCGGGACCGCCCTTCTTGCCCTCGCCGCGCGCGATGTGCTGCATCTCCAGCACGTCGCCGCCTACGATGTGATAGCGGTAGCAGGGCGCGTCCGGGCCCGCCTCCTGGGTATGAAAAAACGCCAGCAGCATGCCTCCGGGCTTGAGTAGCGACCAGAGCCGCCCGATGACGGGCTTCACCAGGCTTTCGTCGAGGTAGTCGGGGAGATTCCAGCAGAGCACAATATCGAACTGGGCGCCGGGATAGACCAGGTTTTCATCCAGGAAGCGTTTGCTGTCGAGGGCCGGCTTGCCGGCCTCATCCTTGATGACGAGTGAGGGGTCGGTGGAGGAAATGAGCAAATCGTCACTGTAGATCTTGTGGCCGCGCTCGGTACAGTAGCGGATGTTGGCGGGAGAAGTCGATCCCAGATCGAGTATGCAGAGGGTCTCTTCTGATTCCAGGGTATTGATCAGTTGGGCAAGACTGCTGGAGCGGCGTGTGAGCTTCGCTCTCTGGGCCGCCGCCGAATCCTGAGCGGTGCTGTTTGTCGAACCAAAAAATTTCATGAAGCTGTGCGCAACTCACGCCGCCGGCAAGGGCCTGGCGTCCGGCTCATTGGCTCACTGCCTCGTGAGGCCGGGAGAATCGGGGGCAGGAATTACTTGCCTTCACTCGGATTCGTTTTCACGGCCGTCGCGGAGCCGCCGGCTGCAGAGGCGGAGCTTGCGGTCGCAGACGAACTGGCCACTGATGCCGCCCTGGCCCCATCTGTCTTCGCCGTATCTTTCTGGATATCCACCTTGCCCTTGAAGTAGGCGCCCTCTTCGATCGCAACCCGCTGGGTGATAATGTCGCCGACGGTAATGGCTGACTTGGTCAGCTCGACGCGCTCCGAGGCGTGGATATTGCCGTCCAGCTTGCCCTGCACGATCACGCCTTTGGCGTTTACGTTGGCGCGCACCTGCCCGTGGGGACCGATGATCAGGCGGTTGCCCGCAAGTTCAATGCTTCCCTCCACCTGGCCATCCACGTAAAGGTCTTCACTGCCGGAGAGTTCCCCCTTGACGATGACCGACTTCCCGATATGCGCAAACTCTGCCGTCTTCGGCGTTTCCATGATTTCAGCCTCCTTGGGCCATCTACCACACCGGACGTGCACGGGAATCCCAAGTCACTCTTGACTTGCCAGGGCCAGAAAAGCTGTTTAAAAGGAAACCCCGTAACCCTTTGCGAACGCCACTCCTGCTTCATCGAACTATATCCCACGACGATGGCCTGGGCAACCTGCCCAACCTCGAATCCGGCGTTAAACCCATTGCCTTTCGCGGTTCCAGGAGCAGTCGGTCGCCGCCCTCGGTGGTCAGCCGCCCGTGCACGTGACCGATGACTGATGTCCGCTGTTCTGCCTGACGCCATTCTAGACAACATGTCTGGCTGGTTTTTCGTCTAATCTAGTTGAGGTCAAGCGCTTTGGGGTGTGCCGCCATGAATCCGATCCCGCACCGGACCGTCTGGCTCTGGTTATTGCCTGGGCTTGTGGTCGCCTCCGGGGCGATATGCGCAGCGGATGGTCCACCTGCCATCAAGCCGAGGGAGTTGGTCAGACTCGCGGTTGCGAACGAGATGAAAAATGACAACCAAAGCGCGAAGTACATGTTTCAGCAGCGCAAGGTCACACCGAACGGTTCGCAGACCAAACTCATGGTGCAAACCCGCGACGCCATGATGGGCATGGTGGTTGCCAATAACGGCCAACCGTTGGATCAGGAGCAGCGCCGAGCGGAATTCGGTCGAATCGAACGCTTCCTGAGCCAACCCGATGAGTTGGCACGCAAACGCAAGCAGGAACTGGAAAGTGCCGAGCGGGTCAACCGCATCCTGAAGGCGATGCCCGACGCTTTTCTATATGAATACGATGGAACGGAAGAGGGCAGACCCGGCATCGGGAAGCCGGGCGACCGGCTTTTGCGGCTCAAGTTCCGGCCCAATCCCAGTTACGACCCGCCGACGCACGTGGAGCAGGTCCTGGTCGGCATGCAGGGCGTGGTCCTGATTGACGCCCAAAAAAAACATATCGCCAGAATCGATGGCACCCTCTTCAAAGAGGTCGGCTTCGGATGGGGAATCCTCGGCCATCTGGATCGCGGAGGCCACTTCCAGGTTGACCAGAGCGACATCAGCGACGACAGCTGGGCCATCTCGCGCATGGACCTGTCCTTCACCGGCAAAATACTGCTGTTCAAGAGCATCAACATCAAGTCGACCGAGACCTATAGCGATTTCCGTCCGGTGTCCGCGGACCTTACTTTTGCCCAGGGCATTGAGCTGTTGAAGAAACAGCAGGCGGCACTTGCGCAAAATCAGCCCCCCCTCGGCAGCAAATAGCCACGTGAATTGTGTGGGTCGGACAATCCCTTCGACTTCGCTCAGGGCAGGCTTTGTCCGACACTGTTGACCTGGAATTTTCTGGGTTGCCGGGAATAAGGCGGGCACTTGAGTTTCTGCAAAGGCGAAGGCAACTCAAAACAAAGCAAAATCAAGAACAAAGACAAGGTCAAAGGCGTCGGACAGGAGTGTCCGACCCACACATTCCGACACAATCCCACACATCTGGTTACGGGCTGATTGTCTCTTTTCTTACGGCCAGCTTTTCGATCAGGTCTTCGCGGATGCGGTAGCCGGTGCCGGGCTGGTCGCTGGCTGTGATCGTCCCTTGCGCGCTGACTTCGACTTCAGGCTCGATGATGTCTTCCTTCCAGTAACGCCTGGAAGCTGACACGTCCCCGGGCAGGCGGAAATTTGGCAGGGTGGAGAGAGCTATGTTGTGGGCCCGTCCCACACCCGATTCCAGCATGCCGCCACACCATACCGGGACGTTGTTGTCCTGGCAGACGTCGTGGACCTTACGGGCCTCGCTGAACCCACCTACTCTTCCGACTTTGATATTCACGATGCGGCAGGCACCCGTTTCGACGGCAGCCGCAGCGTCACGCGCATGGCGTATGGACTCGTCCAGGCAAATCGCGGTGCGCAGGTCGCGCTGCAATCGCGCGTGGTAATAGATGTCGTCATTCCACAGCGGCTGCTCGATCATCAGCAGATTGAAGCGATCAAATTTGCGTAGGTGTTCCACTTCATCAAGGGTGTAGGCGGAGTTGGCGTCGCAACTGAGCACAATGTCCGGCCAGCGGGAGCGAATTCGTTCCAGCACATCCACATCCCAGCCCGGCTTCACCTTGACCTTGATGCGGCGGTAGCCCGCAGCCAGTTCGGTTTCAATCTTCGCCAGCAGTTGTTCAACCGAATCCTGGATGCCGATGGAAACGCCGCACTGGATCTCGCGAGTCGTGCCCCCGAGCAACTTCCACAGCGGCTGGCCTTTCTGCCGGGCCTCGGCATCCCAGGCAGCGTTTTCAATCGCGGCCTTGGCCATGCGGTGTCCGCGTACTTTGGCCATGAGCCCGGCAGTTTCGTGAGCCGCTGCCAGCGTCCGTCCCAGGAGCGCCGGCGCCAGGTAGTGCCTGATGGTGGACCAGGCGGTCTCAATCCATTCCGAGCTATAGAAGGGATCTTCGGCGGCGACACATTCCGCCCACCCATCAATTCCCTCGCAACGGGCTGTAAGCAACAGGATGCGGCGGCTATACACCCGGCCAAAGCTGGTCTCAAAGAAATGGATCAGCGGCATCTGAATTTCGCGCAGTGTAATGGCTTCAATCTTCATCGGATATTAAGACGCATACATCCAGCTCTCATCCCACCGGCCCAGCAGGAATTTACCAGCTCCCTGGGGATCGCGTTCATAGCCCAGGACGGCCAGGCCGTCGGAGAACGCTTGCAGGAAATCTTTGCGATTACAGTCCTGAACTTCCCGGGCGCGATCCCGGGTTGCAGGTGATGCCTTCCATTCGTAGATTTCAGCCGGGACCGAAATTGTTTTCAAGGTCTCAAATCTCTGCCTTTTTCCACTTCGCAACAAATTCTCCACGCGCTTCGACTTCAGCCACCACTCCGCCGCCAGCCGGTCGGAGGGCAGACCACCCTGTAACGGCGAAGACGTAATTCCATACTGGTTGACGGAGTAGCGGCGCGCAATGGCACCCAGGCGCTCGATATTCAGGTAAGCGTTCTTGATTTCCAGAGGGTCGAAGGTCCACTCGATCAATTCAAATCCCCCGACAAGAGCGTCTTCCCGCTGAAAGAGTTTGATTTTTCGACCCAGGCCGGAATTGCGATATTCACTACGTACCGCCAGCATCTGCGAATGGAGATAGGAGTGTCCGCCCCGCGAGCCCGGCAGAGACAAGGCGAACGCCACCAGTTGTCCGTCATCAAAGGCGCCAATGACCTGTCCGCCGATCTTCTCCGCCACCACAAAAACGCGCAGAGGCACCAGGTCGGCCTCGGTGAAATTCCAGACGTCTTTTTGCAGGGCAACACTGGCCGACATTTCATCCAGGTTGTGGCACTTGCGGACCACCATCTTGCTGTGGGTCATCCGGCCTCACGCTGGGCGGCCTGCTCGTTTTCCCGCAAGTGGAGCTTGGCCTGTTGCCACAACGATTCCAGTTCTGTCATCGAGGCTTGCTGGGGAGCACGTCCGGAAGCGCGCAACTGGTCCTCGATCCACTGAAATCGCCGTTTGAATTTGCGGTTAGTCTTGCGCAACGCCGACTCGGGATCAAGCGAGAGATAGCGCGCAATATTCACCAGCACGAAGAACAGATCGCCTACTTCTTCTTCCATCTGCTGTCGAAGCGCGTCAGGGGCCTGCACCGCGCCTGACCCGGCCACACCCCGGCCATGGGGGCGCGGACCGGGCGCCGGAAACGCTTTCAGCTCCTGTTGCAGTTCTGCCGTTTCTTCCTCCAGTTTTCCAAACAGGCCCTCGATGTTGGGCCAGTCAAAACCCACCTGGGCCGCGCGCGAGCTGAGCTTGTAAGCTTCCATCAACGACGGCATCGCCGTAGAGACGCCAGCCAGCACGGACTGGGATGCGGCGGCTTCGGTTCCCGTGGCCGCCGATTTCTTTTTTTCTTCGGCTTTGAGTGCCTCCCAATTCCGCAACACTTCAGATGAAGTTTCGGCTTTCACGTCACCAAAAACATGCGGATGGCGGCGGACCAGTTTGTCAGACAAGCGATCGAGCACGTCATCAATCGAGAACGTGCCTTGGTCCTTGGCCATCTGGGCATAGAAGAGGACTTGCAGCAGGAGATCGCCGAGTTCACCCGGCAGTTCGTCCCAATCGCGATTGTCGATGGCCTCCAGCACTTCGTAGGTCTCTTCCAGGGTGTAAGGCTTGATCGAATCGAAGGTCTGTTCACGGTCCCAGGGACAGCCACCCGGACCGCGCAGGCGGGCCATGATGGCGACCGCGCGTTCGAAGCGTTCGCCAGTTGTCGTCATGAGGCCCAAACAATGTAAACGACAGGCGTGCGTTGGGCAATGAACGGCTGCGTTCGTGGGGGAAGGTAAGGTTGAATAGCTCCGTAGTCTCGGAAGACATGCTTCAGGGGCGGACAGGATGTCTGCCGGACAGCCGGTGGCAAGCTTGGTCATCCATACGCTAACTCTTTATGCAGCAATATGTTATATCGTATTTATTGATCTTTGGCTCGCAGATGCTGGGGTTCCGGCTGCATGGTTACCTAAGCTCACCGACGTTATCTTTCGCAGATCGTAAAACCGAGGCAGGTTATCCTAAGACAGCGCTGCAGCCGGCCCCTGGCCTGCCTCAGTTTATGAGCTACGCTCCCCCAATCCGGCGTCCGCTGGAAAGCGAACGCTTTCACGTAATCGTGATCGGCGGCGGAATCAATGGCGTCGCCATTGCCCGGGAATGCGCTCGCGCCGGGCGTCGCACGCTGCTGGTTGAGCAGCATGACTTCGCCGCCGGCACCACCAGCCGCGCCACGCGCATCATTCATGGCGGCCTGCGCTACCTGGAACACGCTGAGATCGGATTGGTGCGCGAGTCTCTTATCGAACGGCGGCGCCTGCTGCGCGAGCGTCCACACCTGGTGCATCCCATACATTTTCTCCTGGCACTCGATCAGAACAGCGGGCGTAGCGCCCTGGCCATACGCACCGGTCTGTGGCTGTATCGTCGATTGGGCGGCGGCCGGCTACAGGCGGGGTCGAGCCCCGAGGACCAGCAAAAGCTGGAGCGTCTGCTCGACTCGGGACGGCGCTGGTCGGTATTCAGTTACGAGGATGCGCAGTGCGAATTCCCCGAGCGCCTGGTGGCAGAGTGGCTGGTGGAGGCAACCGAGGCCGGCGCCGTGGCCCGCAATCATACGCAAGTACTTGCGGTAGATGTCCGGCATCGGCGTGTGGCCGGCGTGTTGTTGCGGGATCAACTGAGCGGAAAGGAAGAACGCGTCGAGGCCACTTGGATTATCAACGCCACCGGCCCTTGGGCGGACCGGATTTGCCAGCGCTCCCGCATCCAGACGCCGCACCCTATGGTCGGCGGGGTTCGCGGATCGCATATCGTTGTGCCGCGCTTCGCGGGAGCTCCTGACGCCGCGGTGTACACCGAGGCGGTGGACAAGCGTCCGATCTTCGTCATTCCGTGGAATGAACAGGTCCTGGTTGGCACCACCGAAGTTGCAGACCAGGGGGACCCGGGCAAGGTCCAACCCTCGGCGGAGGAAATCGACTACCTGGTGCGCTCCCTGCTTCGCCTGTTTCCTGGGGTCAAGTTATCGCCCGCCGACATTCGTTACAGCTTCGCAGGCGTTCGGCCTCTGCCCTTCGCGCCCAAGGAAAATGCCTCGGCCGTGACCCGCAAGCACTACCTGCATGATCACGCCGCGGATGGCGCCCAGCACATGATTTCGGTGATTGGCGGCAAGCTGACGACGGCAGCGGAACTGGCGCGTCAATGCGCCTCGAAGATAGGCGCGTCGCAGAAATCCTCGAAGACACTGGCCATCGCTTCGGCGGACAAGGCCGGACTGATGCTGGACCGTTGGGTGATTGAGATTGGCAACATGGGGGGAATTAGCGAAGACACGGCCCGCGGCATCGTCGAGTGGCATGGCAGGCGGGCACTGGACATCTCCCTTATGGCGCAGCGGAGCGCGGAACTCCGGGCGCCGCTGTGCTCCCACGGCGAACACATTGTTGCCGAGGCGGTCGATGCTTTTGCCGGCGAATATGCGGTCACGTTGGGCGATGTGCTGCTGCGGCGAGTGCCGGTGGCATTGGGCGCCTGTTGGTCGCCGGCCTGCGGACGCGAGGCTGCGGCACGCATCGGAGCGGTCATGGGATGGAATGAAACCCAATCCGCAGCGCAGCTGGAGGCTTTCGAAAGCGAGCGCTCCGCTTTCCTGCGCCGGCCGCAACTTCTGGACACCATGTTGGAAGCCGCGGCCGACTAGTCCAGTAGTCTGAATGGAGGACGGGCGAGACGCCCGTCCTCCAGCAAACCGATAGGGAGTCCACGGCTCCTCATATGTAAGTCCTCATCCCGCGACGCCGTGCGCCTTCGGCGGCCCTGTTCCCTTTAACGTGCGCACCAGGAGTACGGTGTCATCGGAGATGATCCCGTCCACTCCCCAGTGAGCCAGACGACGCATGGTTTCCTCGTCATTTACAGTCCACACCAGGATTCTGCAGCCGGCTCTCTGGATGTCTTGTATCAGCACCCGGTTCACCAGCGAGTGGTGAGGAATCACGCAGTCGACTGGGAGGTCACGCCAGCGGGCGAGCTGGGCCGCGGTCTCACAGATGATTCCAATGCAAACCGAGGAACTGCGCGCCTCCAGGTTCATGACCACATCGGGGATAAAAGTCGAAACTACGTAGTCCTGCGCTGGCGGAAAGTTGTGCAACGCGGTCAGCACTTTAGATTCGAGGTCTTTGACTTTGAGCTCGATGTCGAGGAAGGAGCGTTGGCCATAGCTCTTGACCACATCATCGAGCCGTGGCAGGTGGGGTAATCGTTTGGCTTGGGCCCGCGCCACCGTAATTGCACCCACTTTGGGATCGTGGCAAACCACGGCGGTGCGGCACGCTGTCAGACGGACGTCGAACTCAAAACCGTCGCAGCCATGCTTGAGAGCAAGGTCAAAGGAGGCAAACGTATTCTCAGGAATTCCGGCGGACGCACGAGCGCCGCGATGGCCAATAAGCAGGGGAAGGGCCATGTAGCATCTTAAGCCGGAATCGATTTAGCGGCTGATGAATTTTTCGGGTAGGAACTAATCCAGATCGAAATCCCGGATTGGTTTTCCTGTATCAGGAGACTCTTTGGCCTTTTTGACCGCCTCCTGAAACTTCTTCTCCAGCAGGTCGGACGCGTGCTTCTGCGCCTCTACGGACTGACGGAAGATGGAATCGCGGCGGGTGTCCTGCTCCTTCATGGCCCGGGCCGCCTCTTCGATATCGGCAAACATTTTGGGTTTCACGGCGGCGGTGTGGGCGATAATTCCCTTGATTTCAGCGTCCACCTTGAGGACAGCGTTGCAGCAAGGGCAGGTCACCTCGAACGGGGGGACGTTCTTCGGCATGACCGAATCATACCCCAAAAACCGTTAGTCGTGACGCTGCAGCTTGATGGGGAAAATCTTGAAAAGACTGAGCATCTCCCAGCCTAACAGGACAATCGAGACGATAACCACCAGGATGGCGATGGTTTCGCCGAAATTCAGCCGGTTGCGGTTGGGTTCAAAACGCCTGGCTACCAGCCCGAGAATATTGAGGGTGGCGAAGCCGAAGACGAGCGCCCACAAAATGTTATACACGTCACCCCGTTTGCCGAACTCCTCAAGCACAACCAACAACAGGAGCTGAAAATGGAACGCAGATCCCAGCCCTTTCAGGGACATGGGGAGAGAGGCCAGCAGCGAGGTCAGGGACACGGGCATGGGTGCGGTATTGGTACGCTTGAAGATGTAAATTTAATGGCTCGCAAAAGGAACGATATTACGCTTTTCTGTCCCCGAAGTCAGCCGTCACGGATCAGTTTCATCGAGCGACTTACCAAATGCATAAACCACCAAGGACACAAAGTACCCGACGGGAACCCCGGGACGATTCATCCACCGTTTGCTCCCCGATTGTGGAAAGAATTACCCAGCCGCGATTCAACTTTGCGGTGGGATAGAATGTCGCCGGTATGAGGTCTACAAGTGTTCTCTCCCTGTTGCTCCTGATCACGGCGATGACCGCGGGCGCGCGGTCGGCCTCGAGCGTTCCCGACACCGGCAATCAGGATAGTCTGCGAAGCCGGGCGAAAGCCGCGCTCTCCGCGCTCCAGGGCACGCTCAAGGTGGCGGGGCTGCAACAACGGGTCAACGTTTTGCGCGACCGTTGGGGCGTTGCCCATATCTATGCCCAGAACCAGCATGACCTGTTTTTTGCTCAAGGATTCGTTGCCGCTCAGGACCGCCTCTTCCAGATGGAATTGTGGAAGCGGTCGGGCGAGGGGCGCCTGGCCGAGGTCCTGGGCCCTTCGGCTCTGCAGCGCGATATCAACGCCCGCCTGCTGAGCTATCACGGGGACATGAAGGCGGAGTACGAGAGCTACTCGCCGGATACGCAGCAGATTCTCGAAGCTTTCACCTCTGGAATCAATTCCTACATCGAAAGCCGCATGGCGGTGGGAGGCCCCGGCCTGCCACTCGAGTTTCAATTGGCCGGCTTTAACCCTGAACCATGGAAGCCCGCCGATTGCCTGAACCGCATGGCTGCGTTTTCGATGACGGGAAACGCCTTCGAAGAACTGGAGCACGCGCAGGTAGTCAGTGCCATAGGAGCCTATGCGGCCTCGCTGCTGTTCGATTTCGATCCGCCGGTAAAACTGGATCCGGCCCGGAATGCGAACCTGGCTGGCCTCTCGCCCGAGCTGCTGCGAAATCTGGTGGGCAGCGACACCCGCATTGAATTTCCCCGCCATCCCGCGGAAGGCAGCAATAACTGGACCGTCTCCGGCAAGCTGACCCGCAGCGGCAAACCGCTGCTGGCCAATGATCCGCACCGCGTCACCGCCGAGCCGTCGCTGCGCTATATGGTGCACCTGGTGGCGCCGGGCTGGGACGTGATCGGCGCGGGCGAGCCCGGCCTGCCCGGAATCGCGCTCGGACATAATCAGAACATCGCGTGGGGCTTCACGATTTTTGGTCTGGATCAGCAGGACCTCTACCTGGAGGAACTGAATCCCGCCAATCCTTCGCAGTACAAGACAGCCCGAAGGTGGGAGGCGCTGCAGATACGAAAAGAGACGTTCGGAATCCGAGGCGGCAAGAGCGTTGAAGTAGATTTGAAATTCACCGGGCACGGCCCTGTACTTTGGGAGGACGGGAAGCGCGCCCTCACCTTGCGCTGGGTAGGCGCGGAACCAGGAACCGCCGGCTATCTGGGCTCGCTGGCGGTTGATCGGGCGCAGAACTGGCGGGAATTCGAAGCGGCCATGCCGCGCTGGAAGGTTCCATCCGAAAATATCGTCTACGCCGACCGCGCCGGAAACATTGGAGAGCACTCCACCGGCCTGGCTCCGCTGCGTAAAACCTGGACTGGTCTGCTGCCCATGCCAGGCAGCGGCGGTTATGAGTGGTCCGGCTTTGTGCCCAACTCCGAGCTGCCGCATGATTACAATCCGCGCCGGGACTTCATTGCCACCGCGAATCAGAAGATGATTCCTGATGGCTATCCCTACAAAGTGGGTTATAGCTGGGCCCCGCCCTACCGCTTCCAGCGGGTCACACAGGTTCTGCAGCAAGCGCGGGCGGGAAACAAAGTGGATATGGCAGACATGCAGCGGCTGCAAACCGATGTGCGTTCCCTTCCCGCTCTGCAACTCATCGACCTGCTGCGCGCGGCCACGCAAAAGAAGGCCAGCCCCGCTGCCGACCTTCTGTTGCACTGGAATGGCGAAGTCGATCGCGACTCGGCTGCCGCTGCGCTCTACGAAGCCTGGTTACAGATCGTCACGCGGGACACCATGAATCGCGCCATACCACCCGCTGTGCGGGCGATGATTGACGATTGGTCTCCGCGTCAGGTCATGGCCTTTCTCAAGGGCCGATCGTCTACCGACGCAATCGCCGCGCGCAACGGCTTGCTGATCGGCGCCCTGGAAAATGCCTGGAGGGAAATGGAGAAGCTCCAGGGGCCGGATTCGACAAAGTGGTCGTGGGGACAAATGCACCACGTCCGCTTTCGTCATCCCCTCGATCAATTGCCGGGCGCGGCTGCCCTCACCGATCCCGACCCGGTGTCGCGTCCCGGCGACGAGTACACGGTAAATGCGACCGGATACTACGACAGTTCTTTTGACCAGGTCTCAGGCGCCAGCTATCGCGAGATTCTCGACCTCAGCGAGTGGGACCATTCGATGGCAGTGAATGTACCGGGCCAGAGTGGGCAGCCGGTGAGTCCGCACTATTCCGATTTAATCCCGCTGTGGAGTGAAGGAAAGTATTTTCCTCTGCTGTATTCGCGGGAAGCAGTGGAGAAAGAAGCCACCGACAAGTTGGTGTTGCAGCCGTAAGAATGCTTCTCTAGTCGTGTCATCCTGAGCTCGCTGCGGCGCAGGATGACTGGGTGCAAGGGAGGTCTAGTGGGAGCGCTGGGGTGCGGCGTCCTTGGGATTGGCCGATCTCGCTCCTTCCAGGGCCTTGGCCTGGTGCCCGTGGAAAAACATCAGGTGCACGAAGAACATCAGCACCAGTACCCCGCCAAAGGTGCAAACAATCGTGGCGCCGGTGGGGAGGTCGCCCAGGACCGAGAAGTAAACCCCCAGAGCGGACACCAGGGTCCCCATGGTCCAGCCGATCGCCAGGCGCGGCCCTACGCGGTCAGCGAAGAGCATCGCGCCCACTGACGGCACGATCAGATAGCAGAAGACCAGCAGGACCCCCGCGATCGCCACTGACGAAGTCACCACAAAGCCGAACGAGGCATAGAACAAAAAGTCCCAGAAGCGAATGTTCATGCCGCGGGCTTCGGCCTCTTCCGGGTTGGTGGAAATCAGAAGGAACTTGCGGCGGAAGATGTAGTGAAACAGGCCAACCACCCCATACAGCACTGCGGTCTTGATTACCTCCTGTTTGTCGACGGCCAGAATGTTACCGACCAGCATGTCTTTGAGGTGCTCGGTCTCGCCCGTGGCCTTGCTCATGGCCAGAATGGCGGCAGCCGAGGCCACGGCGTAGGCAATGCCGATGAACGCTTCCTGTGGAATGTGGCCGCGCCGGGAGCGGGCGAGGGCAAAAATCGCCGCTCCCACAAAAGTGAAGGCCAGACTCAGCCAGTAGGCCCCGCGTCCATGAGGATCCATTCCGACCAGAATGGCAATGGTGGCTCCGAGTGCGGCAATTTGTGCCAGGGCCAGATCGACGAAAATCACGCCGCGCTCCACCACATGCACGCCCAGATAAGCGTGAATACCGGTCAGAATCAGGCTGGCGATGAACGGCCACAATAGAAAGGGCAGAATTTCCATGTTGCTCCTTGGGGTCAGTCGTTGGTCTTTGGCCAACGACCTTACTGGGTTGCCTGGAACGCTTGGGTCAACAGTCCGATATCGTAATCGAACAACTTAAAGTAATCGGTGACGTCTTTTTCTCCACCCACGGATGGCAAGTATTGCACTACCTTGCCGCCGGTCTCGCGGGCGATGGAATTTGGCGTTTTCAGATCGAAGTAGGGTTCGACCAGGATCACCTTGCAGTTCTCGCGCTTCATCAATCCAATGAGCTCGATGGTGTGGCTCGGAGTCGGCGGGATTCCCGGCCGGGGCTCAACATAACCGACAACATTCAGTCCGAAGTGCTTGGCGAAGTTGGGAAAGGAGTTGTGGTAGGTCACCACCTTGCGCCCGTGAAAGGGCTTCATTTCCGCCTCCCACTTCTGCTCGGCAGTGGTTAGTCGCTTGTCGAAATCCTGATAACGTTCCTGGAAGTAGCCGGCATCTGCGGGATCGAGGTCGCCCAGCTTGCCGGCGATGCCCTTGGCGATGCGGCGGCCATTGTCAGGATCGAGCCAGTAATGCGGGTTTCCAAGGGGATGAACGTCACCCATGGCGCGAGTCACGGTGCCGGTCGGGATATCCAGAATCTCGGCAAACTGGGATGCGTCCAGGTAGCCATTCGCGCCAACCTGGATTCTGGCGTTGCCGCTCTGGGTGATCAAAGGGGGCAGCCAGCCGATTTCCAATTGCAATCCCACAACGATCAGCAAATCCGCCTGGCGAAGTTTCAGCAGAAAGCTCGGCTTGGCTTCAACAAAGTGGGGATCCTGATAACCCCTGGCGATCGATTCCACGCTGATGCGGTCGCCTCCCACTTCCTGGGCCAAGGCCGCCATGTCAGTAGTGGCGGTGACGACGGTCAACTTCTTGGCTTGAGCCGGAACCGCCAGGCCGAACGCCAACAGGCAAATCGAGCCCATGCAGAACAGCCGCCGAGATTGCTTCTTCTTCATTCCATCCTCCCGAAACCTGCGGTTTCGAACTCTGCCCTGCCCTGGCCCCCGCCACACAACCGAGGGCGGCTGTCCCACGGAAACCTGCTTGTCAGAACGGGTGCGCGCCGTGCGCGCCCAGCGAGAAAATCAATTGCAGCAACAACTCATTCGCACTCCTGCCTTCCGCATAGCTGGTGTACCGATACTGACCGCGAACCTGGCTAAACTCACTCGGCCAGTAAGTCAGGACCGCCGAACCACCCTGGTCGGTCAGGTTGCCGAATTGACTCCGCCCGGAGCGGTCGAAGCGCCCGCCGAGAAACCAACGCCTGCCCAGTTGATAATCGGCCGACGTATAAAAGCCGAAAGCTTTCTGCTCCACCGGAAGTTGCTGACGCTGGCTCCAGAACAACTCGCCGCGACCGACAAAAGAGTGATAGATCGAGCGGCGCAGGGGCTTCCAGCGCACCGTCGCGTCCACACCATACAGGTTGGTGAGAAAATCCGGGCCAAAGTCATTATAGCCGCGGGCATAGGATAGACCGATGTCAACGTTGGTGGACTCGGAGACGTCCTTGTAACTGCGCAGATGTGCCACCGTGCTCACATCGCTTCTCTGCCAGGACTTGAACACGCTTTGCGGGCCCTCGCCGGAGTCGCCGCGGAAGACCTGGCCCGTGGCCTCCAGGAAGATTCCCTTCGGGGCCGGGATGATGCGTTGAATGGACACGCCGGCATCGTCGATGCCATCTTCGCCGCCGACCAGGTTGGTGGTCGCAAGCGGGCGATCGACCCACGGCAATACGTGGTTATGCATGGTGTTGACCTTGCCGAAAGCAGACCGCATCTTTCCTACTTTGACCACAAAACTCTTCGGCAGCGCCGTGAAAGTAATGTAGCCCTCTTCCAGATCTACGCCCTCTTCTCCGAATGAGATGAAAAAGTCTCCGCGGGCGTAGGGATCAATAATGGCTTGCAGGCCAACCTCGGACTCGTGCATCTGCAGGGCGGAGAATGGCGTCTGCTGAGCCAGGGGCGGAACCGTGCCGTTACCGGCGGCACCGATGAAATCGCCGATGACGCTGATGTCCGGATTGAGTGCCTTGGCCGCGGAGCCACCCGCCCCGCCCAATGTGATGTTCTGATCCGAGGTCGCGGTCACGGAGGAGACTGGAACCTCCCCAGGCGGTGTTGCGGGCGTCGGCGCCCCGGCAGCGGACGAGGTTGGCGGCGCTGGCTGCTGTGCACTCTTCAGCACCCGCACCTGGCCCTCGAGCAAAATCAGACGGTCCTGCAAATCTCTGATTTGCTGCTGCATGGCCGCCACGTCCGGTGCGCCGTTCGACGACGGGCTACTGTCTGCCTGTTGAGCCCAAAGGGGAATAGCGGAAACAATTGCAATACTTGCCCAGATGATTTTCGTTTTCATCGGGTTCTGTCCTCCACTAGTAAGAAAGATCCCTGCTTCTTTGGAAATAACGCGGCCCCCCGAAGTGACCGGATCGAAACTGACTGGATAACAACTAAAAGCTCCGAAACCTATCATCACGTGACGGCATTCAGGCCAGATCGGGCCTGGATGTTCGTCGACTGTCGCTGCCGCGCCGGGACCATGGTGCAGGTCTGCGGGTTAGCCGTTCTCAGGGTGAGGAGATGTGCGTGATTCTAGCATCCGAGGGGAACGGAAATGTTGTCCGAGGAGGGACGCATTACCACACGATGGGCTACACGGTGAACGGAGGCAGGCAATGGAGGTCGCGGGACATCGGCTTTCCGGCGTCGGTAATCGCCTCGTCGCTGCCCAGTCCGGAGCGCGGTTATGCGGTGGCGAGCATGGCGTACCGCTATCACGTTGAGATATCCGGTTGGCCCTGGCCATTAGCTGTGCTTGTTTTTCAGCAGCAGCTTACGTGCTGCTTCCAGTTCTTTCTGCTTCTGCGGATCCACCTTGGGATAGGACAGGTCCAAGTCATCCAGGGCGTCCACCACGGCCGCTGCCACGGCTAGGCGAGTGAACCACTTGTTGTCCGCGGGGATGACGAACCACGGGGCATGCGGCATGGAGGTGTTGGCAATCATCTCTTCGTAGGCGTCCATGTATTCGTCCCAGTGTTCGCGTTCGTGCAGATCAGCAGAAGAAAACTTCCAGTTCTTCTCCGGCTGTTGTAGCCGATCGAGGAACCTTTTTTTCTGTTCCTTCTTCGACACGTTGAGAAAGAACTTGCGGATCACGTAGCCATTGCGGGCAAGATACCGTTCGACGGCGCAAATATCCTGAAAGCGTTCCTCCCAGATGTTCTTTGTGACCTGTGGTTCGGGTATCTTCTCATTGGCGAGGATCTCCGGGTGGACCCGGACGACCAGCACTTCCTCGTAGTAAGACCGGTTGAAGATGCCGATGCGACCCCGTTCGGGCAGGCATTTCATGTTGCGCCATAGAAAATCGTGGTCCAGTTCCTCCGGGGATGGAGTCTTGAAGGAATAGACCTGGCACCCCTGCGGATTGACCCCGGACATTACGTGCTTGATGGCGCCGTCTTTTCCGGCTGCATCCATGGCTTGAAAGATCAGGAGTAATCCCCAGCGGTTGTCGGCATAGAGCTTGTCCTGCAGTTCAGCCATGCGGGACACGCCTTTGGCCAGGAGTTCTTCCGCGTGCTCCTGGGAGTGAAGTTTGGCGGTGTCGGCGGGATCGTGGTCTTTGAGCCGGAATTTCTTGCCGTGTTCTACCCGGTAGGGTTTGGAAAGCTTATTGGCCCAACTCATGGTGAATCCTCCTGGATAAAATCTGCTGATCCAATTCCTGCGTGGGCGCCATCCTGAGGGACCGCTCCGCCACTCCACGCCAGAATCCTTCACGGCCTGAAGGCCGTTCAGGATGACGTTGTCGCGCCGCGGGATTGCGGACTGGCAACTCGATCCTCTATTTGACCAGTTTTCTCAAGGCAGCCACATTCCTGACATCGTCTCCTGGTTCGTCAATCGGGGTCTCGGCGATGAAGGCGGCGTGGGCCAGTCGCGGGTCGTTCAACAGACGGCGGAACGGTTGCAGTCCAATACTTCCCTTCCCGATATGCTGATGGCGATCCAGCTTCGATCCCCGTGCTGCCTTGGCGTCGTTACAGTGCCACACGCGGACATTCTTCAGACCCACGGTCTCGTCCAGGCGCTTGAGTGTGTCGCGTAGTCCCTGCGGGCTGACCATGTCGTAGCCGGCGACATGAGTGTGGCAAGTATCGATGCAGGCGCCGACCGGAACCAGGTCCCGCAGGTATTCCAGCACCTCCGCAACCTGCTCGAAGCTGCCCCCGAGTGAGTATTCCGCTCCGGCCGTGTTTTCAATCAGGATGGTGAGGCCGGGTTTGGCCAGATCCAATCCCTCTGCGGCAGCGGCAATGGCGGCCGCCGTTCGCATCAGGCCCTGCTCCCGGTGGGATCCGCGAAACGAGCCGGGATGCAGCACCAGGTATTCCGCGCACAGAGCCAGCGCTCGCTCAATCTCGCCGCGAAATGCTTCTACTGATTTCTTCAGGAACAACTCATTTGCTCCCGCCAGGTTCACCAGGTAATTAGTGTGGATCACGAGAGGCTTCAAGTCATACTTCTCACGCAGCCTCTTCATGGCGTCGCAATCAGGGCGGCCCAGTTCGTGAGGTGCCCACTGCCGCGGGCTCGATGAAAAGATTTGAAATGTATTGCAGCCCATGCGATAGGCCCGTTCGGCGGCGTTTTGCACGCCACCTGCGCTTGAGGTGTGTATCCCGATGCGGCGGGAAGTCAGCCTGGGAGGAGGTTTGCGGGGTGACCGTCGGAGAATGTCCTGTTCGCGGGCGAGGGAGCGGGGCATTGCATCAGTGTGCCACTTTACTGGTTGCAGTTTCCAGTTTCCGGTTTCTGGTTTCTGGTTTCCGGGGCTGGAGTCTCTCAGGCTCCATTTGCGATGCCACGGGAAACAACGATAAACTCAAGGCGCGAGGGGAATCCATGTTAGTCGTGATGCAGGCGCAGGCCACGGACGAGCAGATCGGCGCGGTTTGCTGCAAGATCGAGGAACTGGGCTACCGGGCCCATGCCATGCCGGGGGCGCAGCGCACCGCCATCGGCATCACCGGAAATCGTGGCGAAGTCGAGCCCGGCACGCTGGACGAAATGCCGGGGGTGCAGGAACTGATCCGCGTCAGCAAGCCTTACAAACTGGTAAGCCGCGACGTCAAACAGGAAAACACGGTCATCACTTTTGCCGGCACGGACGCCACCTTTGGCGGCCCGGGCCTGGCCATCATTGCAGGCCCCTGCGCCATTGAAAACCGTGAGCAAGCCATGGCCGTGGCCGAGCAGGTATGCCGCGCCGGAGCGCAATTCCTTCGCGGGGGCGCTTACAAGCCGCGGACCTCACCGTATTCATTCCAGGGCCTGGGCGAAGCGGGCTTGCAGATCATGGCCGAAATTCGCGACAAATTCGGGATGAAAATCGTCACCGAAGCCATTGACAACGAGTCTTTGGAACTGGTGGAGAAGTATGCCGACGTGATCCAGATCGGCGCCCGCAACATGCAAAATTTTTCGTTGCTCAAGCGCGCGGGACGCGCCCGCAAACCGGTCTTGCTCAAGCGGGGCATGTCCGCGACGCTGGAAGAATTCCTGATGGCTGCCGAATACGTGATGAGCGAGGGCAATTACAAGGTAATCCTGTGTGAGCGGGGGGTGCGGACGTTCGCCGATCACACGCGCAATACCCTCGACCTCAGCATCGTCCCCGCAGTGCAAAGGCTCAGCCACCTGCCCATCGTGGTGGATCCCAGCCACGGCACGGGAAAGCGCAACAAAGTCACGCCCCTGTCGCGGGCGGCGATCGCCGTGGGCGCCGATGGACTCATTGTCGAAGTGCACCACGAGCCCGACCGCGCCATGTCCGATGGCATCCAGTCGCTCTACCCCGAGCAGTTCGACGAACTGATGAAGCAGGTGCGGCAGATTGCGCCCGTGGTGGGAAGGATGGTGCCGCCTATCGGGACCCACGCCCGGACCTCTGAAGCCTTGCCGGCGCAGTCCGGGGTTCGAACTGCCATCAGCCCAACAGCTTGAGAAAATTTCTTTTCCTCGTGGTTACGCTCGTCATTGCTGGCGGCCTCGGCTGGTGGTATTTCCAGGAAAGCCGGCTGCCCAACTACGGCCCCGCCTACCGCGAGTATGGCTACGTCACCAACGGCAAGAGCAACACGGTTTCGGTAATTGATCTGCGCACCTTTCAGCCTGCAGCCACAATCCAGGTGGGCAGCGATCCTACCGGCATTGCCGCCAACAGCAAGAAAAATGAAATCTACGTGGTGAATACGGAGTCGAACAGCATCAGCGTGATCGATGCGGAACGCAACCAGGTGGTAGCGACCATCGGCGTACACGCGGCCCCCTACTTCATCGACGTGTCAGCGGACGGCAAACGGGCCTATGTCGCGAATTCCAAATCAGCCAACGTCTCGGTGCTCGATCTGGACCGGCGCGGGGTGTTGGGCAATGTCCGGGTGGGCGCTTCGCCCGGACTGGCGCGGGTTTCGCCTGATGGCGCAACCGTCGTGGTCAGTAACCGGGGTGATCATACGGTTTCGCTGATCGATGCGAAGCAACTCACGGTCCGGAGCACCATTCCCGTCTGCCCAGAGCCCGAAGACATCGCCATCCTCCCCGACAGCAGCAAGGCGTTCGTGGCCTGCGCCGGCTCGGGGCAGGTGGCGTCCATCGACTTGAAGACCGACAAGCTGCTGACCCTGCTGGATGTGGGCAAGACGCCCGTAGATCTCGAACTGAAGCCGGATGGCGGCGAGCTGGTGGTCACCAACTTTGACTCTGACAATATTTCGATCATCGAAACTTCCACCAACGAAGTCGGCGGCAGCTACCTGATCGGCACCCACCCGGCGCGGGGCTTGGTCACGGCGGATAGTTCCCGGCTGTACGTCAGCAACTTCGGCTCCAACACCATCGCGGTTTACGATATCGACATCGGCAAGTTGATCGCAACCCTGCCCGTGGGAAGCCATCCCGACGGGCTGGCGCTTTCCCGGAGCGAAAATTATTTGCTGGTGCTGGACTCACAATCGGGCGACGTAACGGTCATCCAAAAGCGCAGCCCCACCAAACTCGAGCCCAGCGAGTATTCCCTGCTGACCATGATTCCAGTGGGGGTGCAGCCCAATAACGTTGTGGTGAAGTCGTTCGCGCTGGCGAGGCCCGCGCCGTAAGTTCAAAACCCGGCCACGGATTTACGCGGATTTTCACGGATATTAGGTGCTATTTGTTGTGTCATAGGGGCGGAGTCGAAGGACCCTACCGACCTATTCACAGGTGGAACCGCATTTCCGGCGGGTATGCCACTGTCTCAAGAGCTTCTCAGCATCCCGCCCATCAAGAAGGTGTCATTGACAGGTTCGCATTTTGCGAAGATAATATAGGAGTTCGCAAATTGCGAATCTCGTTCGATGCACATCACCAGGCGGAAAACGCTGAGAGAGGCAGAAAAGACGCACGGTGATTTAGTTGGGCCTTTAGCGGTCTGGTTCAAAGTGGCAAAAGCGGCACAGTGGAGAAATATCGACGACGTGAGGAAGACGTATGCTTCCGCCGACCCGGTGGGAAAGTACACGGTATTCAACATCAAAGGAAACTCATATCGATTGATTGTGAAGATGGAGTACACGAAGAATCGTATCTACATAAAAGCAGTCCACACGCACGCTGAGTACAACAAGGGAGCCTGGAGCCAATGACCGCTACCGCCGCATACAAGACGCTGCTGGCTGAAGCCGCGCCGCAAACTATCCGCACTGAGGCAGAAAACGACGCTGCCATCCGCATGATTGAGGAACTGGAAAAGGGTGGCGCCGCCGAGAGAAAGCTGGCTGACCTCCTGACAGTGTTGGTTGAAGCTTTTGAGGAGAAGCACTATCCGGTATCACGGAAGGTAACGCCTCTGGGGATCCTGAAGGAATTGATGGAAGCCAACGGCCTGAAGCAGAAGGACCTGCTGGATGTGTTCGTCACTCCCAGCATCGTCAGTGAAGTCCTCAGTGGTAAGCGCAACCTGACTATTCACCACATCAAGAAGCTGTCCAAACGCTTCAACGTATCGACAGACTTGTTCTTTGAGTGATGCCCTGCAGGAAGAAGCCTCAGCTGACTGGTAGGGGTCCCTTCGGCTTCGCTCGGGGCAGGCTCTTCGGTCTGCTCCGCTCAGCATGACAACTACCCCTGGGCGCCGCAGCACTTTTTGTATTTCTTCCCGGAGCCGCAGGGACAGGGATCGTTGCGGCCAATCTTGGCGGTCCCGCGCACTACCTGCTGTACGGTTTGGGCGTCACCGGATCCAGCCATGCGGGCCTGCTCCAGCTCGCGCCGCTTCTTGCGCTGGAAAGACTCCTCCAGTTCATCCACCGAGGTTGCTACCGCGCGTGGAGGCCGCCTGCCGTTGCCGTCCGTTCCTCCGCCCAATCTCGGCGCCCGCACACCAGACTCAGGGCCCGCGCCGGGGCCGCCGTCAGCACCCACACCGAGTGCGCTCCCGCCATCCGCCGGTCTTTCCAGGATCTGCATCAGGTAGAGATAGCGCGCAGTCTCTTCCTGAAAGCGCTGCATCATGGCCTCGAACATGTCGAAGGATTCACGCTTGTACTCGACCAGGGGATCGTGCTGGCCGTAGCCGCGCAGGCCGATGCCTTCTTTCAGGTGGTCCATGTCGCGCAGGTGGTCTTTCCACTGCGAATCGAGGACACTGAGCATGATCATGCGTTCGTGGTAACGCATGGCATCTGGGCCGATCAGTTTTTCTTTGGCGTCGTAGCGCTCTTTCAGCTTGGCGAAGATGGCATCGCCGAGTTCCTGCCGGCTTAGCGACTCCGGCTTGATTCCCTCCGCCAGAATGTCCACACCGAAGCGGGTGAAAATCGCGTCTTTCAGACCCTTGATATCCCAATTGTCGGGATGGACTTTGGCTCCGCAAAACTGGTCCATCACGTCGCTGAGAATGCCGGAAACGTAATCTTCGAGGATCAGTTCCTTCTGTTCCACACCCTCGAGCAACTGGCGGCGCAGGCCGTACACCGCCTCGCGCTGCTTGTTCATCACGTCGTCATATTCCAGAAGATGTTTGCGGGCCTCGAAGTTCTGCGCTTCCACGGCCTCCTGCGCGGTAGCGATGCGGCGTGTGATCAGGCGCGATTCGATGGGAATGCCCTCTTCCATGCCCAGGCGCTGGAGCAGCTTGGAGACCCACTCCTTGGCGAAGATGCGCATCAGGTCATCTTCGAGTGAGAGATAAAAGCGGGAGGAGCCGGGATCGCCCTGGCGGCCGGCGCGGCCGCGTAGCTGGTTATCAATGCGGCGCGCTTCATGGCGTTCGGTGCCAAAGATGTGGAGGCCGCCGACCGCGGTCACTTCATCGTGTTCCTTGTCGGTCTGAACCTTGTAGCGGTTGAATATTTCCGTCCACTGGTCGGTAGGGACAACGTACTCGTTCCCCGCATAGTACCAGACCGTACTTTTGGTCTCGTCCACGTCGATCTGGATCTTGCCCTGGGCGGCTCGCAGCGGCTGCGCAATTCCCTTTTTCACGCATTCCTGCTTGGCCATGAACTCGGGATTGCCACCGAGCAGAATATCGGTACCGCGGCCAGCCATATTGGTAGCTATGGTGACCATGCCTTTGCGACCGGCCTGGGCCACGATCTCGGCTTCACGCTCGTGATACTTGGCATTGAGCACGACGTGCTTGATGTTCTTCTTCTTCAGCAGTTCCGAAAGCCGCTCCGACTTTTCGATGGAGGTAGTGCCCACCAGCACGGGGCGTCCCGTCGCATAGAGATTCTGGATCTCGTCCGAGGCGGCGTAGTACTTTTCCTTCTCGGTCCGATAGACCACGTCAGGGTTTTCCAGGCGCAGCATCACCTTGTTCGTGGGAATCACCATGACTTCCAGGCGGTAGATCTTTTCAAATTCAGCCGCTTCGGTTTCCGCGGTTCCGGTCATGCCAGCCAGTTTCCTGTACATGCGGAAGTAGTTCTGGAAGGTGATGGTAGCGAGGGTCTGATTCTCGCGCTCGATCTTTACGTTCTCTTTGGCTTCGATGGCCTGGTGCAAACCGTCGGACCAGCGGCGGCCGGGCATCAGACGGCCAGTGAACTCGTCCACAATTATGACTTCGCCGTCCTTCACCACATACTCGACGTCGCGCTTGTACAGAGCGTGCGCTTTGACTGCGGTGTCGACGTGGTGCTTCAACTCCCAGTTCTCGGGATCGGCAATATTTCCGATACCCAGAAGCTGCTCGACCTTTTCCCAGCCGATATCGGTCACCGTGATGCTCTTGTGTTTCTCGTCCACCACGAAGTCGCCGGTAAGTTCTTTGGGCTCGCCGGGCGCGGTGTCGATCTCCTCGCCTTTTTCCAGCTTGGGGATGATGCGGTTGACCCGGGCGTATTTGTCGGTGGATTCTTCGCTGGCGCCGGAAATAATCAAAGGAGTGCGGGCTTCATCGATCAGGATGGAATCGACTTCATCGACGATGGCGAAGTTGTGCTTGCGCTGCACGCAATCATGAACATCAAACTTCATGTTGTCGCGCAGGTAGTCGAAACCGAACTCGTTGTTGGTTCCGTAGGTCACATCGGAAGCATAAGCTTCGCGGCGTTCTTCATCGTCCAGATCGTGCACGATCACGCCCACAGTCAACCCGAGAAAGCGATAAAGCTTTCCCATCCACTCAGAGTCGCGTTTGGCCAGGTAATCGTTGACCGTGACCACGTGCACGCCGCGTCCGCTCAGTGCATTCAGGTATACCGGCAGGGTCGCGACCAGGGTTTTTCCTTCGCCCGTCTTCATTTCCGCAATCTTGCCCTGATGCAGCACCATGCCACCGATCAATTGCACATCGAAATGGCGCATCTGGAGCACCCTGCGACCGGCCTCGCGGACCACAGCGAAGGCTTCCACCAGAAGTTCGTCCAGCACTTCGTTGATCAGCCTGGTGCGCTCATCTTCAAGTTCCTTGAGGCGGTCGGGATCGGCGTCTGGCTCGTCGGGGAGACTGGCCAGGCGATCCTGGACCCGTTTGCGGAATTCGTCCGTTTTGGCGCGCAACTGGTCGTCCGAGAGCTGTTGCATCTGCGGCTCAAGCGCATTAATGGCCTCAACCTGAGGCCTCAGGCGCTTCAACTCGCGCTCGTTCTTGGTCCCGAAGACCTTACCTAATACCGTATTAATCAAATCAATACACCTTTGGAGGCAGCACTGCCCTTGCTAGAAGCCTAGCATATTAGATGCGGGGGGAGCGGGTAAGTCGCTGGGGGGAACCTTGGATCGCAGAGGTTGCTGGAAGGCGATCGAAAAGCAGTCGCCAAGCAGGGCCGGCGTCTCGCCGGCTGTGGTGAGGGCATCGCGCCCGCACATCGGCGAATGTGGCCGACTTTAGTCCGCCATAGCCGGTTTCATGTAATATTTCCGCGAACCAATGCCCACTTTTTACGATCGCTTTGTCGAGTGTGTCGAACACTGGCCACAAAACATTGCCCTGGAGATCCAGCGCCGGGAGCGGGTTGAGAGCTGCACCTACGCCGAGTTGCGGCACATGGCGGAATCCGTCGGGTCCTGGTTAGGGGGCAACGGATTCCATTCGGGCGTGCGGGTGGTAATACTGGCCGACAACCACCCCCGCTGGGTGGCAGTATTTCTGGGCGTGGTTGCCTCTGGGTGCACCGCCGTCCCGCTGGACACGGCCCTGCACGCCGACCAGATCATGACCCTGTTAAAAGACAGCGGGAGCTCGCTGTTATTTTGCGATGTCAAACATCTCGCGAACGCACAGGAGGCGATTGGGGAGCTTCCCATCAAGATTGCGCTTATCGATCCTGTCGAGCATAAGTCTGCAAATGCTCAAACCCATTCCGTTCCGGCCAAGCTCGTGCCGGTGGCCGATCTTGAAAGTATCTTTGCTTCAGGTCCGGGCGGCTTCGCGCCCGCCGCGATCGAAGCGGATGTCGTCGCTTCCCTGCTCTACACTTCGGGCACTACTTCCGATCCCAAGGGCGTGATGCTTACGCATGCCAATCTGCTGGGCGAAGTGGAATCCGTATTCAGATGGGCACACGTCACTCCGGCGGATGCCGTGCTGGGAGTGCTGCCGCTCTTTCATGTGCTCTCCCAGATGGCGAATCTCTTGTTGCCGCTGGTGAAGGGCGCGCGCGTGGTCTACCTGGAAACGCTGAACACGACGGAACTGCTGCGCGCGCTCAACCAGCGGCAGATCACGATTTTTGCCGTGGTGCCGCAATTTTTCTACCTCATACACGAACGCATCTTCAAGGAAGTAGCCAAGCGTGGCAAAGTGGCTGGTTGGGTACTGAAGGCCTTGATGGCGGTCAACCGCAGCCTGCGCAGGGTGGGCTTCAACGCCGGCCGCATCTTCTTCGGGAAACTGCACAGCACATTCGGCGACCGCATGCGCTACCTGATTACCGGCGGCTCGCGCTTCGATCCGCACATCGGATACGACTTCTACGCCTTGGGCATCGACATCCTGCAGGCTTACGGCCTGACCGAAACCACAGGTGCGGCCTTCGCAGCTCTCCCCCATCACAATGTGATTGGTTCGGTGGGGCCGTCCCTGCCCGGAGTAGAGGGAAAAATTCTCGATCCGAAACCCGGGGAGGATGGCGGCCCCGCAGTCGGGGAAATTGCTATCAAGGGCGCCATTGTGATGAAGGGTTATTGGAATCGGCCGGATGCGACCAACGCCGTCCTTAAGGACGGATGGCTGCAGACGGGTGATCTCGGCTATTTTGACTCGGGCGGCAATCTCTTTATTACCGGTCGCGAAAAAGACGTGATCGTGCTTAGCAATGGGAAGAACGTCTATCCCGAAGAGATAGAGGCGTACTATCTCAAATCTCCCTACATCAAGGAAATTGGTGTGATGGCGCTGGAGAGCGAGCCCGGCAACCCCTCTTCCGATCGCCTTTACGGAGTCGTGGTGCCGG
Organism: Terriglobia bacterium; assembly: GCA_963803605.1. Lineage (GTDB taxonomy): Bacteria > Acidobacteriota > Terriglobia > Terriglobales > Acidobacteriaceae > JAIQFF01. The sequence continues at coordinate 61,064 of CAWDNG010000004.1, read as the reverse complement.
ACTTTGACTTGCTCAAAGAACGAAAAATTGTGAATGCAAAGGAAGTCATCCGCTTCGACATCGAAGGCATCTCGGCCAAGATTCCATCGACCAAGCGCCTTGGCGGCTACGAAATCTGGCAGGAGCCTCTGCCGCGTACGACAACCCGCAAGCTCAAACGCTTCGAGATGGAAAAACTGGTGCGCGCCAATCAGAAAAAGGGACAGCCGGACTTCGAGGCCCGTTCCGCACCCGCGCTGAGCGCTGAGGATGCGCACTGGCTGGAACAGCCCGAAGTGCAGCAGGCGTTGAGGATCATTCGCGAATCGAGCACGAGTGCGCCGGAAGTCATCCGTCCCAGCGACAATCTGGAGCTTGACCTGGGTCTCGACTCCATGCAACGGATTGAATTGCTGGTCGCGGTCGAAAAAGAACTTGGCGGAGACGTGGAAGAATCGGCCATGACCGAGATTTATACCGTGCGCCAACTGGTTGATGCGATTCGTGAAAGCGCGGCTGCCGGAAAGACCCCTGCTGGTTCGAGGCAACAACCCGCCGGCTGGAAATCGGTCCTGCAGGAAGAACCGACCGATCCTGAGGTCCTTGCCCTGGCCAGGCCCGGGGGAATCGCGGAACACTTCCTGTACGCCGCATTCCAACCGATCCAGATTTTTGCTTACGACCGGTTTCACCTGCGGGTGAGCGGGTTGGAGAAACTTCCGGCGCAGGGCCCTTACATCATTTCTTCCAATCACCAGAGTTACCTGGACCCGGTCTTGCTCGCTTCGGTTTTGCCGTGGCAGGTATTCCGCAACCTGTTTGCCGTGGGCACCAGCGAAATTTTCGGTTCGGGCTTCATGCGCCGTCTGGCACGGTGGCTGCGCGTGATCGTCGTCGATCCCGATGCCAACCTGGTTTCCGCCATGCGCGCCGGCGCATTCGGACTGCGCCACGGCCGCATTCTCATTCTCTACCCGGAAGGCGAACGCAGTGTTAACGGCATGCCCCGGACTTTCAAGAAAGGCGCGGCCATTCTTTCCATTCATCTGCAGGTGCCGATAATCCCGGTGGCGATTGAGGGCTTTCACGACGCCTGGCCGCGAGGTCAGCGCTTTCAAAGGTTCGCGCCACTGAGGATCCAGATCGGGGATCCCATCTATCCTCCGCCTGAATCCGACGCAACGGAATCGGCTTACACCGACCTTACGGCGGAGTTGAAGGCGCGGGTTGTGAGCATGTGGGAAGGCCTACGCGGCGACCAGAAAACTGAAGCAGGAACACAAACGACACACTCGTGATGGCTCGCCTGCGCCTATTGTGCGGCGGCGTGCTATTTGGCCCGCGGATGGGTCTGGTCGTAAACCTGGAGCACATGCTTGATGGAGAGCTGGGTGTAGCGCTGGGTGGTCGCCAGGCGTTCGTGGCCGAGCATCTCCTGAATCGCACGCAGGTCGGCCCCTTCCTCCAGAAGGTGGGTACCGAATGCATGCCGCAAGGTGTGGGGATGGACGTCCGGAGACAGGCCCTTGGCCACCGCAATTTTCTTGACGATCCGCCCCACGCTGCGGGTGGTGAGCCGGCCACCACGCCGGTTGATCAGCAACGCCGATGAGGTTTTCTTCCGCTCCGCCAACATTCGCTGTCGGGCCGGCAGGTACGTTGCGAGCGCAGCCCTTACTGCGTCGCCGAAGGGTACGTAGCGTTCCTTCTTTCCTTTGCCGCGGATAAGAATTGCCTCATTGCTCAAACGGATGTCCTCGAGGTTGATTCCGACCAACTCTGAGTTCCGGATGCCGCAGCCGTAAAGCAACTCGAACATCATCCGGTCACGCTCGGGGAAGGCCGCGACTTCAGGCATGTTTCCGTCGAGCACGCCATTCATTTCCTCAATCGTGGGAACTCGCGGCAACTTCTTGGGAAGTTTAGGGGTCGAAACCAAGGCCGCCGGATTTTGTACGACTACTCCCTCCTGAGCCAGCCAACGATACAGCGATCGCACCGCCGCCAACGCGCGCGCGACTGACGTCTTGCCCAGCCCCTTTTCGTAGAGACAGGATAGAAAACTGCGGACTGTGACATGGTCAATTTGCTTCCAGCCGCGTGAGCCGGCATAGGCGGCGAATTCTTCCAGGTCACCGCGGTAGGCCTTGATGGTGTGGATCGAGGCATTGCGCTGGCGCAGTGACTGCAGAAATGCACCCACGGCTTTCTCGACGACACTGGTTCTCATATCAAACTCTTGTTGTAGCGCCGGCGCTATAAATTCGTCCTTGTCTTCGCTCTGGGATGATGTTTCTGGTACACACTCTTCAGCCGATCCAGAGCCAGGTGGGTGTACACCTGCGTGGTGGAGATATCGGCGTGGCCGAGAATGATCTGCACGGTCCGCAGGTCGGCGCCGTTTTCGACCATGTGCGTAGCACAACTATGCCGCAGCATGTGCGGGCTGGCATTACGGCCGGCGCTCGCGGAGGCTGCGCGAACCATCTGCCACACCCGTTGCCGGGTCAACTTTCTGCCCCCACGTCCCAGAAACAGGAGTGGTGAGCTCTTCCCTTTCATCAGAATCGGGCGCGCAACCTTCATATAGTGACTCAGCGCATCCTGCGCTCCTTTACCCAGGGGCACGATCCGTTCCGTATCGCCCTTGCCGCGCACCAGCAGATAACCCAGATCGAGTTTCAGGTCTTCCAGTTTGACGCCAATGATTTCGGACACCCGTAAGGCCGCGGCATAGAAAACCTCCATCATGGCGCGATCACGCGTGGCCCGCGCTTCCGCGTCCTTCCCCTTCGAAACGGAGGCTGGACCGCGCAACACGAATTCCATTTCGTCGCGGGCCAGCGCTTTGGGCAACACCTTCCACTGTTTAGGTGAATCGATGTTCAACGTCGGGTCGTGGTCCACCATCTTGTCCAACAGGAGATAGCGATAAAGATGGCGCAGGGCCGAAAGCTTGCGTCCCACTGACCGCCCGTCAACCGCATTGCCGAACAGTTGCTGAATGAACTCGCGCACGTGGTTGCGTTGCGCATTGAGCAATGTGCGCTTGTGCTGCTCCAGAAAGCCAGCGAATTGCCCAATGTCCGTGGTGTAGGCTGCCACCGTAAGTGGCGCCAGCCCCTTTTCGATCTTCAGGTAATCGAGGAACCCTGAAACCACGCGAGCATTGGTCGAGGAAGACACACGACGAGTATGCGCATTATCGGACTTTAGGGAAAGTACCCAGGAAGGTTAACCACGGAGGACACTGGGGACACGGAGGAAAGGCCAAGAGTCCGCGTCCCCTGCGTCCTCCGTGGTTAATGAATCTCCTTCAAAATCTCTTCCGCATACAGCACTCCTTCGGGGGTTTCCTCATGCTTGAAGTATGCAAACACGTTTCGCTCCTGCCCCAGAAGCTCGCGCATCCGCTGTACCATGGCGGCGCGCTCATCGGCGGTGTAAGAAGGCTTGCGGTAGCGGTAGTAGCAGAAGTCAGCGGTCACTACATCGGGGGTAGTCCGCTCTTCGGTTTCGGCGATGCAGAGGGCGCGATTGCCGCTTCTCAATAGGTTGAATACTTCATCGGTGAACCAGGAAGGATGACGGAATTCAAACGCCGCCTGGACCGCCCGTGGCAGCGCAGGAAGAAATTCCTCCAGTAATTTCACATCGGCTTTCAAGTTTGGCGGCAACTGGAACAACACCGGCCCCAGTTTACCGGCCTGGGCCAGGGGTTCAATCGTGCTGAGAAACCGTGGCACAAAATCGGCCGTTCCCTTCAGCCGCTTGATGTGGGTGATCACCTGGTGCGCTTTCACACCAAAGCGAAAACCCGGGGGCGTCTCCGCAATCCACTTCTGCGCAGTCGTCTCCTTGATCAATTGCCGGAAGGTAAAGTTGACTTCGACCGTATTGAGCCGGGTGGCGTAGTGTTGCAGAAAGTTTTTCTGCGGAAGTTTGACAGGATAAAAATCCGGCTTCCAGCTGGGATACCCCCATCCCGAAGTGCCCACGTAGAGTTGCGCCATGATCGGGGATTATATCTTTCTGGACTTTTTGCCTGCTGCTTTCCTGGTCCCAGGTTTCACTGTCCTCTTCTGGCGTCCGGCCTGGGCTGCGATGTTCAAGCCCGCCCCGGCAACGGCTGACCTTCCGCGAGCTTCGCTTGCTGCACGGGCGTGGGCGCCCGCGCCCACATCTGTCGTCAGCTTCGGCAACTTTTGTTTCAGCTCGAGAACGGGTTTGAGTAGATCTCCCATTTTTTCCACCCGCTTGAGCACCTGATCGGCCACGAACACAAGCAGGCCGGGGTCTTTCTTCTTCAGCATGTGCTCGACTTCCTCCCACTTCACCGGCGTAGAAACGGTGGGATGTTCTCTGGCCCGCAACGAATACACTCCAATCGTTGTTTTGTGCTGGTCGTTCTGGCTCCAGTCCACCAGCACCTTGCCTTTGCGCAACTCTTTCTTCATATCTGAAACCACCAGTTCGCGATGCTGGTCTTCCAGCAGGCGAGCCAGTGCGTGAGCAAAAGGTTTGGTGGCCTCGTAGCTGGTAGGTGAATTCAGCGGAACGTAAATCTGCAGCCCCTTCGAGCCCGAGGTCTTGGGAAAACTCTGCAAGCCGAAGTGCTCAAAAATTTCCCGCAGCCACATGCCGACCTGCGCGCACTGCACGATGTTGGCGGGCGGTCCGGGATCGAGATCGAACACCATCATGGTGGGACAGCCGATATCTTTTGCTAAAGAGAGGGAGGGGTGCAGTTCGATGGCGGCCAGGTTTGCCATCCACACCACCGTGCTCAGATCGTCGGCAAGAATGTAATTTACGGTTCGCCGGTTGCCCTCACTCCAGATGGGTGCCGTCTTTACCCACTCGGGCCGATGCGCGGTGGCGTTCTTCTCAAAAAAATATTGGCTGTCTACCCCGTTGGGATACCGCTTCAGGGTCAGCGGCCGTCCTGCGAGATGAGGAACCAGGACTGGACCGATGCGGGCATAGTAGTCAATGACCTGTCCCTTGGTAAAGCCGGTTGCGGGATACAGGACTTTGTCCAGATTGGACAGTTTCAGTTGCCTGCCCTGAATTTCAACCATCGGTGCAGTGCTCACGCGACCTCGCTTGGTGTTCAGTATAGTGTGGCGCGGGCGCCTCGCCCGCGGCTTTTGACTTTGACCTTGACCTTGACTTTGACTTTGACTTTGACCACTTTGACCTTGGACCCCCGCGGGCGGGGGCGCCCTCGCCACACAGTCAACAACTGTCAAGTTTGACAACTTCCCTTCCGGCCACGTAACTTCAAGTTCTTCCTGAAATGTTCTGTCCAACCGCAGTGGAGGTCCGATGAAATACCGCGCACTCAAATCTATAGCTGTGCTTCTAGTGCTCTCCGCGCTCGCCGTCGCGCAGGATCTGACGGCCTTCGAAAAGCGCATCACGGTCAAAAAGTTGGACAACGGCCTGACCGTCGTCATCTGCGAGCGTCCGGAAGCCCCGGTCTTTTCGTTCAATACCCACGTCAACGCCGGTTCGGCGCAGGACCCGATGGGACAGACCGGCCTGGCCCACATGTTTGAGCACATGGCCTTCAAAGGTACGGACAAGATTGGCACTACCGATTACCCCGATGAAAAAATCGCTCTGGCCAAAGTGGAGAAAGCTTACGCCGCCTATATCGAAGAGCGCGATAAACGAGTCGGCCGCGATGACCAGAAGCTGAAAGATCTGCAAAAGACCTGGCAGGACGATATCGCCGACGCGCAAAAATACGTCAAACCCAACGAGTTTCCTCAAATCCTCGAGAGCAATGGCGCGGAGGGTTTAAATGCCTCCACCGCCGAGGACCAGACCGAGTATCACTACTCTTTTCCGGAGAATCGGCTGGAGCTCTGGGCCTATCTCGAGTCGGAGCGCTTCATGCATCCGGTGATGCGCGAGTTTTACAAGGAGCGCAACGTGGTGATTGAGGAACGACGCATGCGGGTTGACAGCAATCCGATCGGGCGCCTGCTGGAACAATTCACCACCGCCGCCTTCCAGGCACATCCTTATCACCGGCCGGGCATTGGCTGGATATCCGACCTGAATTCATTCTCCGCCACCGACGCGCAGCACTTCTTCGATGAATACTACATTCCGTCGAACATGGTGGTGGCGGTGGTGGGCGATGTCAAAGCTGCAGGGACGCTGCCCGTCATCGAAAAGTATTTTGGCCGAATTCCCTCCCGCGAGCGGCCTGATGAGCGCACCACCACTGAACCTCCCCAGAACTCCGAACGACGGGTCGTTCTGTATGACCGGTCGCAGCCGCTTTACCTCGAGGGCTATCACCGTCCTGACTACCGTAGCCCCGATGATGCCGTCTATGACGCCATCGCCGACCTGATGTCGAATGGGCGAACCTCGCGTCTCTACCGGGCCCTGGTGCGGGATAAGAAAATCGCAGCGTATTCCGCAGGCTTTACCGGTTTGCCCGGCAACAAGTATCCACATCTTTTCGCTTTCTATGCCTTTCCTCTGCCTGGCCACAAGAACGAAGAAGTCGCGGAAGCGATTCACGCTGAAATCGGTCGCCTGAAAAAAGAGGACATCAGCGACGAGGAATTGAAGATGATCCGGACGCGGGCCAAAGCCAACTTGCTGCGCGGCCTGGATGACAACGAAGGCCTCGCCTCCTCGCTTGCCCTGTATCAGGCCCTTTATGGCGATTGGCGCGAACTCTTCCATCAGGTGGAGAACTTAGACAAGGTGAGCAAGGCCGATATCCGGCGCGTCGCCAACCAGACTTTCGTCCCCACCAACCGGACCGTGGGAATCATCGAGACCATCTCGCCGCCCCAGGCGGCCGGTCAGAACGGAGGTGGGCAATGAAAAGCATTTCTCCTGCTCGTCTCGCCCTCGCTTTGATGATCGGTTTGGCCTTTCAGGCAACTCCGGTGGCCGCGCAGGCTACCGACTGGCAAAAGATCAATATTCCGCCGCTTCCCGCCTTCCATCCCCGCGAGCCCAAACGCTTTGTCTTGCCAAACGGCATGATCATCTTCCTGCAAGAGGACCACGAACTGCCTCTGGTGGACGGCATCGCCCGGATTCGCGGCGGCTCCCGTTCCGAGCCCGCTGACAAGACGGGCATGCTGGATATGTACGGAGAAGTCTGGCGCACCGGTGGCACCAAGGCGCAAACCGGCGATCAACTGGATGACTACCTCGAAATCCGCGCCGCCAAAGTCGAGACCAATGGCAACGCCGATTCGACAACCATTTCCTTCTCCTGCCTGAAGGCCGATTTTGACGACGTATTCAAGGTGTTCGACGACCTATTACGCGGGCCGGAGTTCCGCGCCGACAAGCTTGACCTGGCGCAGAAGGAATATTTCGACGCCATTTCGCGCCGCAACGACGATGTCGATGGCATCGTGGGCCGCGAGACTGCGAAGCTGGCGTACGGCGCGCAGAACCCGTATGCCCGAGTGGCTGAGTACAAGACGGTCGCTGCCGTCACCCGCCAGGACTTCATCGACTGGCACCGCGGTCACGTGAATCCCAACAACACTATTCTGGGAATCGTCGGCGATTTCGACGCGGCCGCGCTGGAGGCCAAACTGCGCCAGGCCTACGGCGCCTGGCCAAAGGGGCCGACGCTGAAGGAAGAAAAAATCGAATTCACTCCGGCGAAACCCGGGTACTACCTGGTACAGAAAGACGATGTCAACCAGAGTTCGATCGACATGGTTGGAGTCGGCATCCGGCGCGACAATCCCGACTACTACGCCGTCCGCGTTTTCAATGAGGCCTTCGGCGGCGGTTTCTCATCTCGCCTGTTTCGCACCATTCGTACCCAATTGGGGCTGGCCTACGCCGTCGGCGGCGGCATTGGAACCGCGTTTGATCATCCCGGCATGGTCCGGCTGGCCATGGGAACAAAAAGCGCTACGACGCTCGAATCCATCAAGGCTTTAGACGAGCAGATTGACGATGTTGCCAAGCATCCCATTTCCGCAGCCGAAATCAAGCTGGCCAAGGATGCTATCCTGAACGGCTTCATCTTCAATCTTGACTCGCCCGACAAGATTCTGCGCGAACGCATGGCCTACGAATTCTATGGCTATCCCCAGGACTACCTGGAAAAATTCCGAGAAGGCGTGGAGAAAGTAACCGAGGCGGACGTTGCGCGCGCCGCCTCCAAATACCTGCACAAGGAAAAACTGGCCATACTGGTAGCGGGCAATCAGGCGGAGTTTGACAAGCCGCTGTCGTCGCTGGGCGCGGTGACCAACATTGACATCACGATCCCTCCACCTCCGGGCGGAGCGCCGGAACCGCCAGCCAAGCCGGCCCAGTAGCCAGAGCGCGAGGCCGCCGACCAGATGGAGAGCATCGGCCCGATCGTCGCCACGATGTACTTCATCAGATCCGGATCGTCTTCCGATCCGCTGTTCGTCCTGCGCTCGCCGATTCTTTGGGGAATTGCCGGCGTCGGCGCTGGCATATTCCTCTTCTTCCGCGGATTCCCGCACCTCAAACGTAAGCGCCTGATCCAGAACACGCCTACTTCCACCATCCGTGGCGCGGCGCTGGGGGCGGTTGAAGTAAGCGGCACAGTCGTGGGACCGTACACCCTGATCTCGCCTCTTTCCGAGTCAGACTGCGTTTACTACCATGCGGTGGCGCGCAGCACCGGAGAAGAAGAGAAACAGGTGGCAAAGGAAGTCTTGTATGCTCCGTTCTTTCTCGACGACGGCACGGGACGCCTGATGGTGGATCCGCGCGGCGCCGAGATGGAACTTCGGCCGTCGGTAGACGATGAATATTTGCCTTCGACGGGCGACGCGTTTACGCGACACTTTCTGGTGCGCCGCGGGCTTTCCAGCGCTGTACCGGCGAACCTCCAGGAGTACTGCATCCGTCCCGGCGACCATTTGTTCGTCCTCGCCACGTTGAGAGAAAATCCCCGCCTCGAAAGCGCGGCTGACTGTCTGGCCGGTGACGCGGCTCAAGGACGACAGGGATTCCTGAGCGCCGCCGCAGCTGATCTGCAGCGGCGGGCAGCGATCGAATCCATGTTACCTCCCGGCAGCCTGGTCCCGCCCATTCCGAAAACTCCTCCGGCCGAAACGAATGCCTTCGATCTCAATCCCCCAGTCGTGCTGATGGAGGGCGCATCGGGAGAGCCATTCTTCATTTCCTGGCGCAGCCAAGGTGATGTAGTTCAGGAGTTGGCGATGCGATCAGTTTTCTACATCTGGGGAGGCCCGGTTCTTGCCCTGGCCGGCCTGTGGCTGCTGCTCAGCCGCCTGTTCTAAAAAATGCCAATGGAGGACGGGCGTCTCGCCCGTCTAGCCGGGCGCGGACGCCCGGCCCCCACCAATTCGCCCGCGCAAATGCCTTGACACCCGGTTTGCCGACGACTAAGCTTATAGCGAACAAAAAGCGAATCTGTCATGGCTACCCTTCCCCTCCTACCCGCGACCGGACCCCAGCTGTTCGGAATCGCGCGCCTGGCCGCCGAGGGTGAATCGCTGCGCCAGGGGCATGAAGTTGAGTACTTCACACTGCCGGTGCGCTCCCTGCTCAATCGCTGCACCGGCGTGCGTATGCCGTTTACCTGGACTATCAATCCCTACCGCGGCTGCGAATTTGCCTGCAAGTATTGCTATGCCCGCTACACCCACGAATTCATGGAGATGCGTGAGGGAGTGGATTTCGAGCAGAAGATCTTCGTCAAGCAACACGCCGCCGATTTACTGCGGCAGGAGTTGCGCCGGGTAAAGCCGGGGGAGCAGATCGCGCTCGGGACCGCCACTGATCCCTACCAGCCGGCTGAGCGGCGTTTCGAAGTGACCCGCGGCATTCTGGAAGAATTCGCGCGACATCATGGACTCGATCTGGGCATTGTGACCAAGGGCAACCTGATTCTGCGCGACCTGGACGTGCTCAAGCAGATTGCAGGAAACAACCGCCTCGCGGTGAGCGTCACGATTACGACTCTGAACATAAAACTCGCGCGCATACTCGAGCCGCGTGCGCCCCGGCCCGATCTGCGAATGGAGACCGTCCGCCAGCTGAATGACGCCGGTATTGATGCCGGAGTGAGTTGCGCGCCGGTGATTCCCGGTATCACGGACTCCCTCCGCAACCTGGAAGCATTGGTTCGCGCCACTGCGCAAGCGGGCGGAAAACATATCTTCGCCAATCCCTTGTTTCTGAAACCCTGTTCTGCGGCCGTATTCATGCCCTTTCTCGAAAAAGAGTTTCCCCAGCTTGCAGAGAGTTACCGGCAGCGCTACCAAGATCGCGCCTTCCTGCCCAAGACCTACGGAAAGCGGATTTCGCAGCTGATGGCGAGTCTGCGGCAGAAATATGGGATTCGGCATCGCGATCGGGAAAGACTTCAATACCCAACCACAGCGAGCGAATCGCAGCTCAATCTTTTCTGACGGAGTGGGATGTTCGTAGCGCCGGCGTCTCGCCGGCTGTCGGGCGGGCATCCTGCCCGGCCCCCGGGGAGCAAGATGCCACGAGCCAGAGGGCAGGATGCCGGCGCTACATGGGTCTGGATTGATCGGCGAAGTCGCGGAAGTGCTGTGGCACCAAGGGCGTCTCCCCGACCGCGCACTTCAACCCTTCGCGGGCGAAGGACGCCCGCGCCACACACACTCTCGGCTCGACTATAATTCGTGCTCGTCCCATGCCATCCTCCGGCTCACGACCCGCAGAACCGGCACCCGCAGGCGTAAAAGGCCAACTCAACCAGTTTTGGCAGCGCGTGACCGACGGACTTGAGCTCAACCAGCTCTGGACCCAGTTTCACACCGACGCGCGCACCAGTTTCCGGCTTTACCAGCGCGACTACGGAGCCCAGCGGCGACAAGATACGGCGCCACGCGGCATGTTTCACACGTTGCTCGAATTTCTCTGGGCCATTCTGGAAAAACTGAGTCCGGCACGGCGCGTTCTTCTGCTGTTGGGGATCGTGTTCCTGATTTTTCCCGGCGGAGGGGTTAGCCACACGGGAAAATCAGGCGAAGTGGAGGTGGTCGAATTCAACTTTCATTTCTACGGCGGGCTGGTGCTGTTCGTCCTGCTGATGCTCGAGGTCTCGGACCGGGTGGTCATGAAGCGCGATCTGGAGATCGCGCGTGACATCCAAAGCTGGCTCCTGCCTTCAACTCCGCCCCAGGTGCCTGGGCTGGCGATTGCCTTCGCGACCCGGCCCGCGAATACGGTCGCTGGAGATTATTACGACGTATTTCCCCGCCCCGCTGCCGATTCCGGAGAAACCCGTTTTCTCATGGCTGTGGCCGACGTCGCCGGAAAGAGCATACCTGCGGCTCTATTGATGGCCACGTTCCAGGCCAGTCTCAAAACCCTCTCCGCCATTCCCTGCTCGCTGGCCGAACTGGTCATGGGGATGAACCGCTACGCCTGCACCAACAGCCAGGGTGGATTGCGCTTCACCACCGCGTTCCTGGCGGAGTTTGATCCGGCCCGCCGGACGCTCACCTACATCAATGCCGGACACAACACGCCCATTCTTCGCCGCAACACAGGCACCGTGGAACGATTGACCGTAGGCGGACTGCCGCTCGGAATTCGCGCTGAAGCTGTCTATGAGAGCGCCGGCCTGGTCTTGCAGGAGGCGGACTGGCTGGTGATCTTCACCGACGGCCTGGTGGAGGCCCTGAATCAGCGGGAGGAGGAGTATGGCGAACCGCGCCTGCTGGAGGTGCTGAACGCGGCTGCGGCTAGCACTCCCCCTGAGATGCTGCGTCGCATGATGAGCGATGTGGATGCATTCGTGGGAGCGACACCGCAGCATGACGACATCACATGCCTGCTGGTGAAGGTGGGCTAGAGGCTCCGCAAAGTGGCGGAGCCCACGTCGCACGAGCGTCCCCGCCGTGTTTGCGACGGGACGGGCGGGACGCCCGTCCTCCATAAGCGACCCGGCTCAGGGTCGCTTTGCTATCCTCTACCTTCTCCTGCGCCGCGCAAACAGCAAACCGAGCGCCGCACCCAGCAAGAGCGTACCCACCGTCTTTTTCCGGTCGCCCACGGCGACGAAGCGAGTGCCTTGCGGGCCCACCTCAAAAACTCCAACCGGGAGAGCTCCGACTCCGCCTCCGCCCCCGCCACCCTCGCCCCGGGCAGTCTTGATCTCCAGTCCGCCGCTGCCGGTGCCGCCTCCAAAACCATAGGCGATCTTGGCCACTGGAATGATGGTTTTGTCGCCAGCCATGATCGGTTCTCCGAACACGCTCGTGACCTGGGCGCGGGTGGAAAAACTCTCGTGCAATGATTGCAACAATGTCAAACTGCTCATAAGTAACTCCTTTTCAGAGTAGCGCCGGCGTCCCGGACGCGGTCGTGGAGGACGGGCGTCCCCGCCCGTCTTTGCACCGGGACGGGCGAGACGCCCGTCCTCCATCCGGCGCTACAAATTCATGGCTTCAGCATACATGCGGTGAAAGGCATGCACTCCCGCTTCCTGCTTGATGCTGTAACGCCCGCGCTGGTAGCTTCGCGAATGCAGATTCTTCTGCACGGTCTCGCAAATCCCCACATCTTCGATCTGAATCTGATCGCTGAACTCAACTGACGCTTTGGCGGGAGCACTGCCCAAATCTTTCTCCGGCAAATACCACTCGAAGATCGCCAAGGAGCGGTCAGCCGAGACCGGCAGCACTATGTTCAGTGAAACATTGTCTGGGTAGCAGTTGAGCATCCAGTTGGGGAAGATCCAGAAATAGTCGGTGGTCAGGTCTGCAGCCGCTTCCTGGTAACGACGGGGTGGGGCGTCTCCCGGCTGGGCGCCGCGAATGGGGCTGAACTGGCGCACATGACGAGCGTAGGGCTCGACCGTATATGCGTTGTAATCGAGCTCGCGGTTCAGGCCCGGATGGACACTGGGCAAGTGGTAACCTTCGAGGTAATTGTCCACGTAGGTCTTCCAGTTGCATTTCATATCGTAGGTGCGTCTTTCGAAGAGCTTCATGCCGGCAAAGCCAAAGCGCTCGGCCTGTTGCGGAAGCTGGCCCAGGGCTTCCAGCAGGGATCCAGCGTCAGGATCGAGATTGACGAAAATCAGATTGGACCATTCTTCAGCCCGCACTGGAGTCAGGGTAAATTCCCTGGGATCGAAGCCCGGCTGTCCCTCGAACTCCGGCGCGCTGATGAGTGCTCCATCAGGCCCGTACGTCCAGCCGTGATAGGCGCAGCGAAACAGCTTGCGCGATCCGCATCCTTCGGCGGGGGGCCCGGCACGGTGGCGGCAGACGTTATAAAAGCCGCGCAACTCGCGCTGGGCGCCCCGCACCAGCAGCAGGGGCTCGCCGTAGAGCTCAGCGGTGAAAAAATCACCTGGCTTCAGCAACTGCTCGCGATGCCCCACTACCTGCCAGGTGCGCGCGAAGATCCGCTCCCGTTCTTGTCCGTACACCCCGGCATTGGTGTAGAAACGCGCCGGAATCGACCAGGCTCGGGAGATGTCGGGATCGATCTGAAGGGCTTGCGGTTCGGGCATGCCGGACTATTCTACGTCAGGGGTTGGGCGTCGACCTCGAGCATCAGCTTCCGAGAAGGGATCGGGAAACCGATTGCCGCCGTCGGAGCTGTAATCACGCCCTGTCATGTCCCCGAAGGATGAAAACTTTTGCACTCTCAGGTTGTAGCGACTAACCCCATCCGCCACAACATCTTTCATGGTAACCAGTTACCATGGCGGCATCTGGCAATCAAACTGCCAACGGAGAGTGGGCATACAAATCTGGGCTGGAGATTCCCTTGTTCTCGCAGCAGGTTCTGGTCGCACTCGACACTGGTCATGGCGTGACCTACGCGCCTGCTTCTGGTTGGGACCGCGTTTATCTGATGTGGACGTTCCGAAACTTTCACAGCCTTCCCCAAAACGTTCTGAACCCGCGACAACGGCAGCTGATCGCATCTTTGTATCGCGAAGCCGCCGATCATTCCGGGCACGAGCTGCACGGCGCGGATGTCATTGGCACGGTGGAAGATTTCAACCCATCGGCGCTTTCAGCCCTCCCCACTTCTACTGAAGCACGAGAGTTAGACACTGCCGGACCTGCGGAGGTCGAGCAAGGGCAACCGTTCTATGCGCGGTTCGCCCTTAATCGGATGACTCTGAGAGTGGGTGCGGCAGCGCTGGTGGCCATCATTGCCATACTGGCCTGGCGCGAACTGGGCGCTGAACCGATCTCCGACTCAGCATCGAGAGCAATGGCAGCAGTTGCCCACGTGGGCGATGAAGCCGACGCGATCGCCAAAGATTTTAGCTCGGCCACGGACGGCCCGCCCTCCATTGCTCCGGCCACAGCGCCCTCCCCTGCTCCAATCGTCGCCATGAGTCCGGTCACCGAACCGCCAAGCAGCGCGATGGCGACACCGGAAACCGGCACGCAGCCGTCAGCTAGGATCTCCGGCGTCCCCGGCAAACGCGAAGCGACCAGCCTGCTGGCCAGCGTTGATCGGACAATCGCGGCTCCGCCCAGTGTGTACCAGGCCGCAGGCGATCAGCCCCGTCTGCGCATATCTGGCCGTCCCCGGAAACTTGTGTACCCGGTCTGTCCTCGAACCGACGCCCGTGGCAAGGTTTCTCTTCAGGCGGTGGTGGGCGACGATGGAACGGTGAACCGGGTCGAGGTCCTGACCGGAGACCGCATGCTGGCCGCCGCGGCTATCGAGGCGGTGCGGCAGTGGCGCTACGAACCTTTTTCCGGCGCGGTCCAGGGACTGGAACGCGAAACCGACATCACCGTCTCTTTCATTTCAGACCAGGTCGTGGCGGTGAGCTTCCCTAACACAGAATCGGTTTCCCGATAGCAGTCTTCGCCTCACGCCTACCCCATCCGTTCACATACCAGCCACGCGTGACAGCTTTTGTGCATAAGTCCGGGCTCGAATCCCGCGACCAGGTTTCTTTTCACCTGGAATCCATTTTGCAGCAGGACTTGCTCCCACCCAGTTACCGTCTTGAACTCGAAGGGCATATTCATTTCCGGAATTCCCTGGGCAACGGCGTTGGCGAAAAAATCAATCAGCACCAGCACCTGGCGCTGGGTATCGGGAGTCATGGCGGTAAATGTTCTAAGCAATGGCTGCGTCCTTAGACTCTCCACCAGGCCTCCAGCCTGGTCCGGTAAGCCGTACGTGTCCTCTTTGATCAGGGCGAAGTGGGCGATCTTCCGCAGCCGCTGGATCACACCGGGCAAGTCATCCGGATTGATGTGATGGAGCACAGCCAGCACCAGCGCCACGTCCACGCTATCGTCCGGAAACGCAATGTCCGTCGGCGACTTCATCTGTACGAACGGCAAATCCCGGGCTTCCGGATAGCGGTAGTCGAGAACATCACTGGTGAAGACCTGGTATCCGCCTCTGGCCAGCCGGGCGTCGAGGTAGCCGCTGCCGCAGCCGTAGTCCAATACCCTCTTGCCCGGCAACAACGCTTGCAGTCGCCGAAAATCGGCCTCAGGCTTGGTTTGCGTTTTGTATTGGTGGTAAATCCGGTTGAACCAGAACGACGGATCGGATTTCCTGAAAGTGTCATGCAGGAGCCCTGTCGTCACTTTGACCAGCCGGTCCGGATCGACACCTCCACTTTGGCTGCGCGAAAGGTCGTCGAATGCACGGTCCACCATGCCGCAGACTTCGTCGTTGTGGGCGCCGAAGAATTCGAGGTAACCGGCCTTCACCGACGCGTTCACGAATTCCACCACGGCCGGGTTTCGCAGGGCACTGGCAACGGTTCGTTGTGCGCGGTCTTGAGTCATAACGAATGGTTCATGAAAGCCGGGACACCGAAGGCCTGCGCTTCCTGGAATGCGGGCATGGCATCAAGGACCGGCAGAGCGCAGTCCGGTATAATAGCGCGATTCGTGAACCTGCCTCTCAGGTCCAGCAAGGAAGCGCTATTCCGCTCTCACTGAACACACGCGAAGTCGGGAAAGTCACCATCGTGCGGTGCAGCGGGCGCATCGCCGCGGCTGAAACTGAAGCGCTCCACCTGCACGTCAACCAACTCCTGCGTGACCGTAGCGACATCGCGCTGCATCTGGGTGAAGTTGGTTTCATCGACAGCAGCGGACTGGGAACGCTGGTGCGGCTGCTGACCAGCACACGCCGCGCCGGTGGCGATTTGAAGTTGTGCCAGCTTCCGGAGATCGTTCACAAAGTACTAAAGATGACCAGCCTGATCACCCTGTTTGACACCTGTGAGTCGGAGGAAGATGCCATCCTCTCCTTTTATCGGCGGCAGGCAGCGCCGGCGCGGGCTGCGCAAACCGGACTCACCGTTTTGTGCGTAGACCAGTCCGCCGATGTGCTGGCCTACTTGCGCGAATTACTGGTCCGCGCCGGCTACAACGTGCTTACGAATAGCAATCTTCGGGACGCGCTGATCTTGCTGCGAGCCGCCCGGCCCGGTCTGACAATCCTGGGCCCCAACCTGAAAGCATCGCCCGCGACGGAGGAGGCCTTTCGCAACGCTAGCGCCGCGTCACCCCTGCTCGAACTGGGAGAAGAATTTTCCACCTTGGAAGCCGGCCAGGCGGCATCGGGGCTTATGGAAAAGATCCGCGCCTTACACAGTCCAGGCACGCCCCAACCTCTCTCCTGACCCCGCTCATTTTTTGATCAGATTGGTATGGCTGGCCACGCACTGCCACTTATTGTTCTGGTAGAGCCAGGTATCGGTGAAGCGTCCGTAGTGATCGAATGCCTGGCGCTTGTAGGTTCCCTTGGAGTGGTAGGTGCCGACCACAATGGCCGCGTTGGTGTAGGAAATCACCCGGGCGTTGTCGTTGGCAATCAGGCTGGCGCGATATTCCGGGTCCTTTAGATCGGCGAGAAACTCCGCTTTGTTCATGACCGTGCCATCGTAGTCGGTGTAAACGAAGCCGTCGGAGACCAGGTCACTCACGGCCTTGGCGTCATGGTGAAGCTGGGCCTGGTTCCAGGCATTTTCCAACGCGATAAGCCGGCTGGCGTCGGCGGAGACATCGTTGGCCCCGCCGGGTGTCACCAGCAAACCGATCAATAATAAAAACAGGAATATGAAAGCTCTCTTCGCCATAGATCCCCCTGTTCTCGCCAAGGGGCTCATCCGCGGACGAGCCCTGGCACACGCTATCTTGCCATCAGAAATAACCGTCTCTCATCGGTCAAGTAGCAGAAGTTGCACACGGGCGCGGCAATCCGTCTGGAAAGAGTTGGCCGAAGAAATTCGGGGAGTGTTGGTCTTCGTGCCTCCGGTGGGTTCTTATTGCACGGTTAGCGTGAAATTCGCACCGTGATCGATGGCGCCGTCGGTGGTGGTCACGAACACGGTCACCACATACTCGCCCTCCGGCGTCCCGGGGTCCCCTTTGCCGCCGCCGTTGCCCCCACCGTCGCCGTTGGTGCTGTTGCCACCCCCACAGTTCGTGAGCGTCATCAGTAGCACGAAGACCATCAGGGTAAGCACATAACGGGCTGCACGCCCGTCCTGCCTCCGCCCTCGCGATCCGCCGCCCAGCAGAAAGACTGCGGCCAGCGTAGCCCCGAAGCTTGTCACCCACCATCCCGGCCCTTGCAGACCCGCGCTGCGAGGCGCGGTTGTGGATACGACTAACGTCGTAGAACCGCTGCCGGTGATCGAAGTCGGATTAAAACCGCATGTGCTTTCCCGGGGCAAGCCGATGCATGAGGCCGCCGAGAACTTGATGGTGCTGTTGTAGCCCGGCTGACCAGTGACCGTGACTACAAGGGTCCCGCTGCCGCCGGGATTGGAGATAACCATCGACGGCGCGCTCGGCGCGATGGCAAAATCGGGCAGGACCTTCACAATCGTCGTAGCGGAAGATGACCCGGTATAGTTGGAATCGCCGGCATACTGAGCTGTGATGATATTTTGGCCGGCCGGCAGGATGACGTCGGAAATTGCCGTGCCGAACGCCGGCACGAGCGTGCCCGTCTGAATATTTCCGAATCCGCTTGTTCCGACCACTCCACCCAAAGTAATCGCTGTTGCTCCCGACATGAAATTCGCCAGACCGGTCGGGCCGAGTCCGCCGCTGTTGGTGCTTAACCTGGCCGTCAACGTCACCGGCGTCCCCTGAACCACGCTGCTGCTGCTCGAGGTAATCGTGGTCGTGGTCGGGGCCTTGGTGACTGTGATGTTTACCGGCGCAGAAAGGCTGGCGTTGAGGCCGGCGTCTCCGCTGTAAGAAGCCACTACGGAATGCGGACCGGCCGGGATAGTGAATACGCCCCGCGCCGTGGCCGCTGTGCCCTCGCTGCTGAGGCCATATTGCACGCCGTCCAGGCTTCCCAGATTATCGAAAAACAAAACGTTGCCCGTCGCCACGCCGTGACCGGAGAGGGCCGAAATATCGGCTCTCAAATACGCGGGATTGCCATAAGGTTGGCTGGTAAACGGAATGAGATTGCCGACCGAGTCAAAACCGAACACGGAAAGCGTGGTCGTACTTCCCTCCGGCGAAACCGTAATCGTCACTGGTGCGGAGTCGCTGGCCGCAAAGGTCCCGTCGCCGGCATAGTGCGCATGGACGTCGTAGGTGCCGCCGGGCAAACCGTTCCACGTGCTGGAGACGGCGCCAGCATTAAGCGTAAACGCGGTCGCGCCCGGCAGAGGAGCAATGAGGTTGGTCGCCAGCGAGACATCGCCCGTGGGCACGCCGGCGCCACTGGTAGGTGCCACGGCAATGCTCACATTCGCATTGGCGCCGTGGGTGAAGGTGGTTGGGCTCAGGGACAGGGTCGTGGTGGTCGCGGTAAACGAGATGGAGCTCCACTGGTTCACCAGGTTCTGCACGTTGACCGATCCCAGCCCCGTGGCCAGGTCATAACCGACCGTACTCTTATATTTCGCACTGGGGGTTCCGTATCCAGTTTCGCCGGGAACCGCGTTGTTGCCCACGGTAACGTCGTTGAAGATGCAAGTAAGGGCAGGAAGGGCTGTGGTCTTCGATCCGTTGCACTGCGAGAGATTCTCTCCCGCGGCCAGGCGATAGAGGACGTAGTTGGCCTGGCCCTGGCGCGAGCCAGTCTTTTGGTTGACTAGCGCCATAATGCCGGCAAACGAAGGAGCGGAGGCTGAGGTCCCAAAAACCGTGGCCACGAAACCGGTCTGGCAGGAACCCTCGTAGCACAAAAGATAGGGATCGTGACCGGCGGCGGAAAGCGAGACATCGGGCAGATCGCGAGCTCCATCGTTGGGAATCCCCGTCACACCGGACTGCCATGAAGGCTTGCTGAAAATTGTGCTGGCTCCGCCGCCACCGGCGAGAATATTCGCGTTGGCATTGCACTGGGCCGAGGTGCAGCCCTGGTTCCAGACATTTTCCGGAATATACGATTTCACCGAGAGGCCGTCGGAGCCATTAACCGCTTTCCAATACGTGCTGCCCTGTCCGTTCTCGTTGAACTGAGTGCCTCCCACCGCGACCGTGAAGGGAGTGGAAGCAAGTACATTAACGGAGATCGGTCCCGCCGCCACGGTCTCACTTTGATTGTCGCAACCTTCCGCACCGGAATCGCCAGTCGAGACGAAGTAGGTGATGCCCTGGGCCGCCGCCTGCTCCGCCATGGCAGAAATAGCCTGCGCTTCAGCGTCGGGAACGCCGTTTTCGCAGCCCCCGAAGCTTTCCGTCATCACTGGGGCCAGATTGTTGTCGATGATGTAGCTTTCCGACAGGAAAATGCCGTCCGTGGCATTGGTTCCGGCGGAGACCACAAAGTCCACCTGCGCATTGGGTGCCATAACAGCAGCCCAGGAAGCATCCAGCGTGGCCTCAGCTTCTTCACCTCCGCCCAGATCGCCCGGATCAGGTCCGTTGAGGATGATGTTCAGGCCACCAGCGAAGCCCCCGAAAATATTTCGGAAGTCGTACACATCCTGGCCTCCGTTAAACAGGTTACTGCGCGCAATTACCGCGATGGTCTGTCCCTGCCCATTAATTCCGTTTGAGAGGGTCAGTGTCGCGTTGTAAATCACTCGATAATCTGCCGGGCCCAAAGCGTGTGTGCCGTCTGAAAATGTGACCTGCGGCTGCGCTCCCGGGCTGATCGTTAGGCGCCCCCTTTCCTGGGAAAGACCGAGTTGAGGCTTCTTGTAGAAATTGTGCAACGAATTCACGCCGGCGACGACCGGCGCCAACGCATCCGGTATTTCGGGGTTGCTGGCATTCGCCCAGTGGGCTTTGCCCTCCACCATATATTTCTGGATCGGGGTGTGGAAGGCTTCCTGCACCTGGGCTGCGGTGCCCGAGAACTCGATCAGGGTGCGGCCCTTGCTCACCTGCACAACTTCGAAGCCATGTTCCTGCAGCCAGGAGGTAACCGCCTGAACGTCCGAGTCCGCGGGGCCGAATTGCTGCCCGAATTGTTCCGGTGTTAGCCACTTGTGATATTGGGGCGAGGACTTGTCCTGCTGGTCATCGAGCAGTTTCGACAGGGCGGTTTGCTGCTCAGGACTGCGTTTGAGGACCAGCAGCATGCGGTCCATGGGCAGATCCGGCGGAGCCCCGGCCACCTCGAACTGGGGGCGAGCCAGGGGATGGACATTGCCTTTGAGCACAACCCGGTGGCGGTCGTCCACGGGCTGATGAACCAGCGGACGAATGTATTTTTGCTGCGCAGCGGCCAGAGTGGACAGGAGTAAAACAAAGAAAATAATCGTAAATCGCAAACGAAGAGGGTCTATTCGCATACTTCTCCTAAGCAGACCTGCCAGCCGCCTGGAACGCCAGCCAGGTTGCAGCCGAGCAGAAGACGAGACCCCCTCGTCAACAAATCCCATCAGCCGCTACAATCCGATCGACACCATGCCGGAGAAGAGACCCCGGAGGCATGGGCCGTTCGTGGCCGCACATCATAACCCAGATGGTCGAAATGTAAAGTGCAAGGTTTGATCCGAGTTGCGGGCAAAGGTTGGATAAGCCGACGGAATTGAGGCCCCAAATAAGAAGCGCCCCTAACTCTCGCGAGTCATGGGACGCCCGAACAGCCCTCCCCCAGGTCTGCTCACGTAAGAAGGTACGTCTCTGCCGCAAAACTGTAAATCCCACCTTCGTGCCAACCTTGTGGCACGAACAGGCCATATTGCCGGAGAACCGCTTCTGGCTCCTGGTTCCTGGCTCCTGGCCTTCAGCTTGCCGTCTGGCGGGAAAGGACCCGGAAGTTACGAGGCACAAGCGAGAAGCCAGGAGCCAGAAGCCTGCCCCAGTAAGCCCCTGGCCGGGTTACTCCCGTAATCTTCCGCGGGGGGATTGGCGTTGACCGTAGCAGCCTCTGTACTTACATTCGCCACAGGGGGTCGTAATGAAGGATATTCACGAGGTTTTACGCCGTAAGCAGGCCAAGTACGCCCAGCTCACCAAACAGATTGAGGCGTTGCAGCAGGCGGCTGAAAAACTGCGCGAAGTCGCCCCTCTGCTGGCTGAAAGTGACGAAGAAGAAAGCTCAGTTTTGGCCGAGGTGGAGGATCAGGGTAGCAGCATGGCAGCCCGAGCCGGGTCATCGGCGGCGGGCGGCGCGGCCTCTGCGGCCAAGCCGGCGCCACGCGCTCCGCGCTGGCCTTAATCCGGCAAGAGTCGAGTTAGGGCACAAGGCCCGCATATGACATTCCAGTCTCTTCTGGTTTGCAAAGACGAACAGACGACGGCCGTGCTCACGCCCGTTCTGGCCGGCTTCGGCCTGGGCGTGCAGTGCTGCGGCTATCCTGACGCGCTTTGCCGCCTGACCGAGCAGAAATTCGACGCTGTGATCGTTGACTACGACGATCCGCACAGCGCCGCCCTGGTCCTGCAAAATGCCTACCAGTCTTCGGCGCCGCACAAGACGGTTACTGTGGCCCTGCTCGGCGACAAGACCAAGGTGCGCCATGTTTTCGGGGCAGGTGCAAATTTCGTTCTCTATAAGCCCATTTCACAAGCGCAGGCCGAAGCCAGTCTGCGCGCCGCCATGGCCCTGATGAAGCGTGAACGCCGGCGCTCCTTCCGGGTTCCGGTACAGCTTCCGGTGAGACTAAGGGTTGAAAACGGCGCGGAGATGGAAGGGATCCTGCTCGACCTGAGTGAAGACGGCCTGGACGTGCTGGCGGCGCAGCCCCTGTGCCCTTCGGCCATCATCACGGCCCGTTTCGTGCTTCCCGATCAGGGGACCGAGATGGATGTCCGCGGTGAAGTGGCCTGGGCGAATCCCAACGGCGAATCGGGCGTGCGCTACATCGATCTGGCGGAAAATTTGCGCCAGACTCTCAAGGCCTGGGTGGTCACCAGCGCCGCGGAACATCTTCCCGAAGATCCCGAACCCGTCTCCGAATGCAAGCTGACCGATCTCAGCCTGGGTGGCTGTTATGTAGAAACCCAGTCGCCCTTTCCGGAGCACTCCGGCATCGTTCTCTGCCTGAAGGCTGAAGACATGGAGGTGCAGGCTGAAGGTATGGTTCGAGTCATGCATCCGGAATTTGGCATGGGCATCGAGTTCGCCTCGGGCACTGCGGAGCAGCGCGAACACGTCGGCACATTCATCAACTTCCTCACCAGCCGTCCCGGGACTCTGCCCCAGTTGCTCATCACGCCCCGTGCCCTGGCCGCGGGCAATGAGCAGGACTACCGCGGTGGCCAGGCATCCGACGAACCCGAAGATCTGTTGCTTGGTCTGCTGAATCGCGCCACGGCTCTCAGCCAGGAAGATTTCCTCCAGGAGCTTCGTCAACAACGCAGCTCCGAAGAAGTGGCCTCCTCGTAGCCTGTAACAACCGAGTTCCGATTTCTTAAACCACCCACGTTGTGAACTCTCATCCCAAGCGAAGCTCCGAGCCGCGCTTGCGCGGCGAGCACAAGTCGGGAACCTGCTTTTTTCTCTGGTGCGGAAAAACCCGGGCAATCAAAAGGGGCCTGCAATGCGGCTGGCATCCAGACCCCGTGCCCTCTCGGGCTTGCTCCACCCTGTGCCTTCAAACTTAACGCGGGAATCCCGATGAAATATTTCAGCCAGATTAATTAGTTGTCAAAATCCCGAGACATTCTCACAGCCGCCGCGACCCCTGACCGAGGTGCCAAATGAATTTGCCCAATGCCTGCGATTTAGGCAACAATCGATTCCGTGCCGACCAAGGGTCCGCCTGAGCCTGTCTCCGCAGCCGCTTCCCAGGAACACGCGTTGGGCGGTGCGCTTTCCGGCTTGCCCATCCTGATCATCATGGTGGCAGCCTTTGCCGTTCTACTGCCCACCTTTTTTCTCGGAATTCCGTCCGGCCACGACTTCGAATTTCACGTAAACTCCTGGATGGAAGTGCTTGGCCAGTGGAAGCTTGGCATTCTGTATCCGCGATGGGCAGCGCTGGCGCACTTTGGCTACGGCGAGGCGCGCTTCATTTTCTATCCCCCGGCATCGTGGATGCTGGGAGCCGCATTGGGTTCGTTTCTACCGTGGAAGATCGTGCCCGGGGTTTACGAGTGGATCGCGCTTGCGCTCTCCGGATGCTCGATGTTCCTGCTGGCGCGCCGCTATCTGGGGCGGTCAGACGCGATCTTCGCCGCCGCCTTGTACGCCGCTAACCCATACCATATTGTCATCGTGTACTGGCGCAGCGCCTGTGCCGAGCTACTTGCCGGAGCGCTTCTTCCTTTGGTACTCCTGGCCGTCCTGCGCTCAGAGAAATTCGAAAGAAAAACCGCTCTCTCGTTGACACTAATCGTGGCCGCGGCCTGGCTGACGAACATCCCGTCCGCCGTGATGCTCACGTACTCGCTGGCGTTGTTGCTGACCATTGCTGCCGTCATGCGCCATTCCTTCCGGCCCTTCGCAGTCGGCGCGGTGGCGCTTCTACTCGGCCTGGCGCTGGCCGGGTTTTACGTAGTGCCTGTCTTGTACGAGCAGAAGTGGGTCGAGATCGCACAAGTCTTGTCGCCCGGAGTCCGGCCGCAGGACAATTTTCTGTTCACCTCCCTAAACAACCCCGATCACGATCGCTTCAATCTGTTGATCTCCCTGCTTTCAACCGTCGAGATCATTCTGCTTGGCATCTGTTGTTATCTGTCGCGTTCCTGGCGTACTCGCTCCTCCAAGTTCTGGTGGATGCTTTCAGCCTGGTCAGCGGCCTGCGCCTTTCTTCTCTGTTCCGTAAGTCTTTTGCTGTATCGCTTTCTTCCCGAGCTGCGTTATGTCCAACTGCCCCTGCGCTGGCTGCTGTGCCTGAATGTGGGTTTCGCCCTGCTGGTCGCCATGTCCTCTCCGCGCTGGCTGGTGCGTCTCCTAGCCTGCCTGGTCATGCTTGCGGTCCTCGCGTTTGTGTGGCATCGCGTACAGCCTCCCTGGTGGGACGACGCCGGCGACGTGGCTGAGATGCTGGACGATCAACAGAACGGCACCGGCTATGAAGGCATCGACGAATACGTTCCCATACCTGCCGACGTGTACGAAATCAAACATGACGCGCGCCGGGTGACCTTCGAGGGCGAGGGCCGCGCGCGCATCCGCATAACCCAATGGGACGCCGAATCAAGGGCGTTCAGTGCGATGCTGAGCCAACCGGGCAAGCTGGTGTTGAAGCTGTTCAACTATCCTGCGTGGAGGGTCACGGTGAACCATCGTGCGGTCATAACCGGGACCCTCGCGATCACCGGCCAAATGGTCATTCCGGCAGAGGCGGGAGACAATCAGGTCCAAGTTACCTTCGCTCGAACTCGCGACCGGCAAATTGGCGGAATAATCTCGCTCGCCACCGTTATCCTGATACTCGGCGCCGTGCTCTACGACCGCCGAAAACTTGCGTTATGATTCCTGTCCTCGTCGCCACTTCGAACCCGGGCAAGCTGCGCGACTTCGCCGGGGCCGCGACTCCCCTGGGCGTGGCCATCGGGCCTCTGCCAAATTTTGCGTCCATCCCGACCGCGGTCGAGGATGGCCTCACCTTCGAAGCCAATGCTCGCAAGAAGGCCGAGTACTACAGCACGTATGCTCCGGGAGAGATCATTCTGGCGGACGATTCCGGCCTTGAAGTGGACGCGCTCGGCGGCGCTCCCGGAGTTCACTCCGCGCGTTATGCGGCCGACCAACCTCATCTGGTGGGAAATAACACTGACGACCTGGCCAATAATGCCCGCCTGATTCGGGAACTTAGAAACATTCCGCCCGAACAACGCAGCGCCAGGTTCGTGTGCGTGATCGCGGTGGCCCGCGACGGGAAAATCCTCAATGTATTTCGCGGCCAGGCCGAAGGCTTGCTGCTCGACTCTCCCCGCGGCTCTGGGGGATTCGGGTACGACCCCCTTTTCTACTTTCCGTCCATTCAAAAAAGCTTCGCGGAACTGACGCCTGAAGAGAAAGCGCAGTACAGCCATCGCGGCGCCGCATTTCACCTGTTCCTGAACTGGTACCTCACTAAGAACTAAAAACCGAGAACAGAGAACTGGTTTCCTTGACTTCCCTTCTCCTCCACCAAGATAATAAAAAGGTTCTCCAATCATCTTTGGCAGCACAAGGGGTCCAGTGGCGACAACCGCCAGTCCTGCAGCACCGGTAAACACTCACGAAGGCGTTCCTCCGCTGCGCGCCGGTCAGGGACACTCGTTCCTGCTGCGCAAGCTTCATTCCCTGAGCGGCATCATTCCCGTAGGCGCTTTTCTGGTCGAGCATTTCGTCTCCAACGCGTTCGCCACCCGCGGTCCCGGCGCCTACGCCAAGCAAGTCGAGTTGCTATCCGGCTTTCCCTTTGTCTTCTACCTCGAGTTGTTCGGGATCTGGCTGCCAATTCTTTACCACGCGCTCTACGGCTTCTACATCTGGTACCGGGGCGAGAGCAACGTCACCGACTACCCCTGGGCCGGCAACTGGATGTTCAGCCTGCAGCGCTGGACGGGCGCGATCGCCTTCTTCTACATCGTGTGGCACACCTGGCATCTGCGCTTCAGCGGGGTGCACATCCTGACTCACCC
This sequence comes from Terriglobia bacterium, assembly GCA_963803605.1. Taxonomy (GTDB): domain Bacteria; phylum Acidobacteriota; class Terriglobia; order Terriglobales; family Acidobacteriaceae; genus JAIQFF01. The sequence continues at coordinate 35,139 of CAWDNG010000004.1, read as the reverse complement.
CGACGCCGCCTTCGGGAAAGTGCAACTGGAATTTCAGCACACCTGGGCAATCGTGTTTTACGCGCTGGGGATTTTCTGCGCCTCCTGGCACTTCGCATACGGCCTGTGGCTGTTCGCCGCCAAGTGGGGCATCACCACCGGGGACGCCGCCCGGCGCCGGTTCGGCTACGTCTGCTTTTTTATTGGCCTGCTGTTTATCACGGTGGGAGCGCTTACCATGCGCTCATTCTTGAATACGCCGCAGCAGCCGGTTGGTCCTGGGAGCGGCACACATGATTCCTTTGCCGGTGCCAAGGCGCCCGAAAACAGATTGCGTCCGATAGGAAATTCAAACTAGATGGCATCAAATCCGAAAATTATAGTGATCGGCGGCGGCCTGGCCGGGCTGGCCGCGGTCATCAAAATCGCTGAGAGCGGCGGACACGTCGATCTGTTTTCCATCGTGCCGGTAAAACGCTCGCACTCGGTCTGCGCCCAGGGCGGGATTAACGCGGCCAAGAACCTGAAAGGCGAAGGCGACTCCACCTGGCAGCATTTTGACGACACGGTTTACGGCGGCGATTTCCTGGCCAACCAGCCACCGGTCAAGGCCATGTGCGAAGCCGCTCCCGGCATCATCGACTTGCTTGACCGCATGGGCGTGCCTTTCAACCGCACTCCCGAAGGATTGCTGGACTTCCGCCGCTTCGGAGGCACGCTCTTCAATCGCACCGCCTTCGCCGGGGCTACTACCGGTCAGCAACTGCTCTACGCCCTCGACGAGCAGGTGCGGCGCTATGAATCTGAAGGCAAGGTCCGCAAATTCGAGCACTGGGAATTTCTCTCCGCCGTCCTCGATTCCAACCGAATTTGCCGCGGCATTTGCGCCATGGACTTGCGCTCCATGGAAGTTCGCACCTTCCCCGCCGACGCCATCATCATAGCCACCGGCGGCAATGGCGCCATTTTCGGCAAATCCACCAATTCGGTAGTGTGCACCGGTTCGGCGCAGTCGGCGCTCTATCAGCAGGGATGCTGTTACGCCAACGGCGAGTTCATTCAGGTCCATCCCACGTGCATTCCTGGAGAAGACAAGCTGCGGCTGATGTCGGAATCGGCGCGCGGAGAGGGCGGACGCGTGTGGGTCCCGAAAGCTGCCGGCGACAAAAGAGAGCCGAAGGCGATTCCGGAAAAAGAGCGTTGGTACTTTCTGGAAGAGTGGTATCCGAAGTACGGCAACCTGGTGCCCCGCGACATCGCCACCCGCGCCATCCACAAAGTGGTGTACGAGAACAACCTCGGCATCGACGGCAAGCCGATGGTCTATCTGGATCTCACCCACATCGACCGCAAGATTCTCGATCGCAAGCTGGAAGGTATTCTGGAAATCTACGAGAAGTTTGTGGGCGACGACCCCCGCGACACGCCCATGAAGATTTTCCCCGGCATGCACTACACCATGGGCGGCCTGTGGGTGGACTTCACGCAGGCCACAAACATCCCCGGCATTTTCGCTGCGGGCGAGTGTGAATATCAGTACCACGGGGCCAACCGGCTGGGAGCCAATTCCCTGGTCTCCTGCATCTTTGGTGGTTTTGTGGCCGGTCCCAACGCGGTGAACTATGCGCGCAACCTTAAGGCCGCACCCAGCAACGGCTTTTACGATGTCGAGCGCAAGCGTCAGGAAGAAAACAACGCCATCATGATGAAATCGGACGGCAGCGAGAACCCGTTCAAACTCTGGCGTGAACTGGGCGAGTTGATGACGAAAAACTGCACCGTCATCCGCTACAACAAAAATCTGCAGGAAACCGACGCTCAACTGTGCCAACTGCTGGAGCGCTTCCGCCACATCAACCTGAGCGACCGCACGCAGTGGGCGAACACCTCGGTCGTCTTTGCGCGACAGCTCTATAACATGCTGCAACTGGGCCGGGTAATCGCCCAGGGCGCCGCCCTGCGCGACGAGTCGCGCGGCGCACACTACAAACCGGATTTCCCAGAGCGTGACGACAAGAACTGGCTGAAGACCACGAAAGCAACGTTCGCTCCGGACGCCGACGAACCGAAATTCGAGTTCGAGCCGGTGGACGTTTCGCTGATCCCGCCGCGCCCGAGAAGATACGACGCGGTGAAGTAAGCAACACCCATGTAGGGGCGGGCGCCCTCGCCCGCCCGGCCGAGCAAAGCTCGGCGGTTGGCTTTGAAGTATAGCGGGATCGAAACCCTGGCGAGCTTTGCTCGCCTGCCCGGACGAGGGCGCCCGGGCCTACGTGGTTTGAGCTAAAAGCACATGGCTAATTCCAAGACTGTAATCCTAAAGATCAAGCGCCAGCCAAACCCTAACGTTCAGCCCTACTGGGAGGAATTCGCACTTCCCTGGCATCCGGGCATGAATGTGATCTCGTCGCTCATGGAGATCGCCGCCAATCCCGTCACCCGCGAGGGCAAAACTACCACGCCCATCACTTATGACTCGAACTGCCTCGAAGAAATCTGCGGCTCCTGCGCCATGCTGATCAACGGACGCGCCCGCATGGCCTGTTCCGCATTGGTGGACAAGCTCGAACAGCCCATCCGGCTCGAGCCTTTTTCGAAATTCCCCGTGGTCCGCGATCTGGCCGTGGACCGCAGAGTGCTGTTCGAGAATCTCAAAGCGGTCAAGGCCTGGGTCCCCATTGACGGCAGCTACGACCTCGGCTCCGGCCCTCGCATGACCATGGAAGAGCAGGAAGCCGCTTACCCGCTCTCCCGCTGCATTTCATGCTGCTGTTGCATGGAGGCCTGCCCCCAGTTCAACGAGGACACCGGTTTCGTCGGCGCCGCCACCATTTCCCAGGTGCGCCTATTCAATACGCACCCCACTGGGGCTGCACTGAAGCGCGAGCGTCTGGCCGCTTTGATGGGTGACGGCGGCATTCAGGAATGTGGCTACGCCCAGAACTGCGTCGAAGTCTGCCCCAAGGACATTCCCCTCACCCGCTCCATTGCTGAGGTGGGTGGCGATGTCATGAAACAGGCGATTGGTGATTTGTTCAGAAAATAAACACATCCGTAACCCCCACTAAAGTGGGGTGTCGGGAAGTGTCATTGCCCGACGCGGATTGTCATTCAGAAACGCCAGAAGCCGCGTGCATAGGGCTTTTCGGCCCGTAACTTCTTCTAAATTACTTATCCGCTAATTGGCATCCCGGTTGCTCCTACATAGGACGGTTGCCACGGGCGCGCCGTTAGCGCGAGTTAAGTAACCAAGGGTAACGCCCGGGGGCTCTTTCCAGAGCCGCCCGGGCTTTAAAAAAAGCACTTGTTTTTGTGCAGTCCCGGTTTAGAATACGCGCCTGTCTCAAGCGCCCCTGAGATCTGGCAAGAAAAGTTAAAGGCCACTTCGTGAAACACAGGATTCAAAGTGCGACACTTCTATTTTTGTTGGCCACACTCTGTGCGCCGGCTTTTGCTCTGCACAGTTACGTTGCGCCGCGTCGCACTCACCGCGCGCGTCGGGCTCACCTTCGCCGCCTGCGCTGGAATCCCGTGTTTCGACCTTCCCGCGAATCTCTGCTGCTGCAGAACCAAGAGATCGATCGGATGGATTTGCCCCGCATTCAGGATGACGCTGAACTGGAGCAACTGAAGGCCAGCGAAGACCTGGTTCCGATCATTGCCGGCCCCACGCTCCGCTTCGATCCGCGCCTTGATCCTGAGCGGCGTTATTGCCGTCCCTGGACGCGTGAATTTCTCGATGATATGAGCGCGGCCTATTACAAGCGTTTTCATACCTCGATTCAGGTGAACTCGGCGGTCCGGACGGTGAAGGTGCAGAAGAAACTCCGCCGCCACAATCGCAATGCCGCGCCCGCCGAAGGCGAGATCGCTTCTTCCCATCTGGCTGGCATCACGGTGGACATTCAGCGGCGGGGATTGAGCCGCGAACAGATCAAGTGGGTGCAGGACTACATGCGGCCCCTGAAAGAGCAAGGCCTGATCGAGCCGGAAGAAGAACGCCGTCAGTGGGTGTTCCACGTAATGGTCTCCGGCCGCTACACCGACTGGCGCGAGTCCATGATGCTGGCCGGCGAGCAGCCGATTCCGCAACCCGACGAAACCGCGGAACTGCCACTCCAGTAAGCTCACCCCGCCTGATAATCCGGAACCGAGTCTGAGGCTTTGGCTGTTCTCATTCCCACTCGATTGTCCCTGGCGGCTTCGAGGTGACGTCATACACCACGCGGTTCACGCCTTTGACCTCATTAACGATCCTGCTGGAAATTGTTTTCAGCACCTCATGGGGCAGGGGCACCCAGTCGGCCGTCATGCCATCTTCCGAATGAACCGCGCGCACGGCGCAGGTGTAGGCATAGGTACGCTGGTCGCCCATGACCCCGACCGACATCACGGGAAGCAGCACGGCAAAACTCTGCCAGATCTTGGTGTAGAGGCCGGCTTTCTTGATTTCGGTTACCACGATGTCATCGCAGTCGCGCAAGATCTTCAGGCGCTCGGGCGTAACTTCGCCGAGAATTCGGACCGCCAGGCCGGGCCCCGGGAAGGGCTGGCGTTGGAGCACGTCTTCCGGCATACCCAAGTCGCGGCCAATCTTTCGCACTTCATCCTTGAATAAGTCTTTCAGCGGCTCGATCAGTTTGAGCTTCATTTTGTCGGGCAGGCCGCCCACGTTGTGGTGGGTCTTGATGGTCTGCGAGGGCCCGCGGACGGAGCGCGACTCGATCACATCAGGATAGAGCGTGCCCTGCACCAGCCACTCCACTTTACCTTCCGCCTGCTCGATGCGATGGGCCTCTTCATCGAAGACCGCGATGAATTCATTTCCGATGATCTTGCGCTTGGTCTCGGGGTCGGTCACGCCGGCGAGCTTCTCCAGGAAACGATCGGTGGCATCGACCGCGACCAGATGCAGGCCCAGTTTGTCACGCAGGCCCTGCTGCACTTTTTCGAACTCGTTCTTGCGCAACACACCGTTGTTGACAAATACGCAAGTCAGGCGGGACGGGCCTGTACCGTCACGCATCGCCCGGTCCACCAGGGTTGCGGCCACGGCGGAATCGACGCCACCGGAGAGCGCACAGATGGCTCGTCCCGCGCCCACGGTCTGGCGCACCGAGGCTATGGTTGCGTCAATGAAGTGCTGCGCGGTCCAGGTGGGTTGGGCGCCGCAAATACCGAGAGCGAAGTTGCGCAAAATGTCCGTGCCCGACTGGGTGTGGCGTACTTCCGGATGGAATTGGACCGCCCACATCTTTCTCTCGGGGGCCTCGATGGCAGCCACGGCGCTGGGGGAGCTGGCCACCAGATGAAAACCAGAGGGCAGTTCTACCGCTTCATCGCCGTGCGACATCCAGACCGAAAGTTTTGCGGGAAGGCCTTCGAAAAGTCGCGATCCGCTCTGGATCTGGACATCGGCGTGACCGTACTCGCGCTTGTCGGCGGCCCGCACCTTGCCCCCGAGAGTGTGCACCATGAACTGCAGTCCGTAGCAGATGCCCAGCACGGGCAAGCCCAGCTGGAGAACGCGCGGGTCGGCGGGAGGAGCATCAGCGTCGTACACCGATGAGGGGCCACCGGAAAGAATGATCCCTGCCGGGGAGTAGCTGCGAATTTCTTCCAGCGTGGCAGTACAGGGAAGCACCACCGAGAAGACATTTTGTTCACGGATACGGCGCGCGATGAGTTGCGAATACTGCGCCCCGAAATCGAGGACGACGATGGATTGGGTTTCCACGGACGAGTTTCTCAGATTGCGGGGGGCGTGTAAAGAGGCAAGCGTGTTGCCGTCAGAACCTGGTGTGGTTAGCGGGTCAGTTCACATTCCAACCCACACGAACTGCGAGATACCACGACCGCATTGTTTCTCGGTAGTTTCCTTCGTGTCCTTTCGTGTCCTTCGCGGTTAGTGGTTTTGGAAACTGAGCCGCTGGGAACGTTGCCGTCGGTTGACAGTTTCTAGTTCTCGGTTCTCAGGGTTTGGAGGCCGGGGATGTCGCTGAGAATATCGTCTTCCGATTGAGGCTGAGGGGCGATGGATGGCCTCTCGATCATGAACACGTATGCGGCCAGACGGCCGACATAGAGAAAATCCACCACCGCGAAATAGAGCAGGGTGACCAGGACCAAGCCGCCAAGTACTATGCCCCCGGGAAGAACATCGGCAAACCCCAGGGGAAACGCGGCCGCGGAGCTGGCAATAACAAACATTGTGGTATGGGCCAGGCCAAACCAGGTGGCAGCGGCGGCTACGGAACCAGGCTGAGAGCGGCAGAGGTCCGTGGTCGCGGCCAGGGCTGCAAACGTTGACACTCCATCCCTGGCTACGAAAATTGGGGCCAGCGAGAGATACCAATTTAACAGCGCCCATGCCAGTCCGACCAGCATGGCTAGCGTCCAGAAAATCAGCAGCACGCTTCCCGGAGACGGATCGTCGGGCGAGGCGGCAGCCCGCGCCACCAACAGGGCCCCCACTACGCCAAGGGTTGCGGCCAAGAATGTGGCCACGCGCAGAGAGTTCAGGGCCAGCAGCGGAGTCAGCCGTACGCGGCTGTGCGAACCACGGAAGTTTTCACTCAAGGTCTTGAGGGTGGCTGCACGACCGAGGGAGGCAATCACGATCCACGCCAGACCCAGTGCCGGTGCCAGCACCACGAACGCAGTCACAGCGCGCGGAGCGCTGCCCTCGAAGATGCGTGCCAGGGCCTGCAGGACCAGGACGGGCTGCCGCGTCCGCAGGAGCAACATCTCTCCCGCGGTGACCGGCAGCGTAGCCAGATATTCACGGATGGAAAACAGGAGCACGGCTGTGGCGGCCACGCCGAACGTCCACCGCCAGGCAATTTCCGCCAGCCCCAGCAAGGGCAAGCGAAACATGATGCGAAAGCCTTCCAGCGTGGGCGAGCGCCGCTTCATCTATTTTCAGGATAACTCAAGCACCGCGATAGCAGGACCTGGATTTACCCCACATCACAGATCTTTACAGCAACCTGCGGCGGGACCAGCGCATCATTCTCAGTAGTTTCTATTTTTATCCATGGCGAGGACATGCCTGTTTAACCCGGGCATCGCCTCACCCTTACTAAGTGTTGGCCAAACAGTCTAGGAGAAAGATCATGAAATATATGGAGTATATGGGCGGAGCGGTGCTGGTCGGGCTGCTGCTGTTACCTGCCGGCGCGTTTGCCAGGGACAAGAACGAAGGCAACCTAAAACTGTTCGACACGGTGCGGGTTGGATCGACTCAACTGCAGCCAGGCGATTATAAAGTAGAGTGGAATGGCGCCGGACCCACGGTCAACGTAGATATTCTGCAGGACAAGAAGACGGTGGCGACCACTTCAGCCAAGCTGGTGGGCTACACCTCAGGGTACGATGCGGTCGTCACCGAACCTGCTACCAGCAAAACCGAGGCCAAGGTCCTCGAGGAAATTGATTTCGGCAAGCAGAAAGCAGGCTTGCAGTTCAAACCGGCGAGCTAGACCAATACGCAGCGTAGCAAATGCAGGCGGGCCAGGGCCCGCCTTTTTATTGTAGTCAGCCGATGTCAGCGCACTACGATATTCACCAGCTTGGCGGACACTATGATCACTTTCAAAATCTGCTTACCGGCGATCATGGCGGCGATTTTTTCATCGGCGAGGGCGCGCTCCCGGACCAGTTCGTCAGAAGCATCGGCCGGAACCACAATGTGACTGCGCAACTTGCTGTTGACCTGCACCGGGAGTTCGATTTCCTCTTCCTTGGCCAGCGCGGGATCGTATTTCGGCCAGGGACCGCGCAGCAGGCTTCCTTCTTCTCCTAACATCTCCCAAAGTTCGTGGGCCAGGTAGGGAGCGAAAGGGGACAGCAGCAGGGCCAGGCTGCGTTGGATGTCGGCCAGCAGGGGGACGGGAAGAGTCTTCGCGGGTGAGTCGCCTGCCGCCACACTCGTACCCCGGGTTTCCACCGCATAAAGTTCGTTGACCAGCTTCATGATGGCGGCGATGCTGGTGTTGAAGTGCCATCGACCCTGAAAGTCATCGCTGACTCGCTTGATGGTCTGATGCAGCTTACGCTGCAGGGCCCGGGCGTGAGGATCCAAATCTTTCGGCAATGGCTGGCTCCGCGCCGGATCGTTCGGCCGGGCGTTGCGAGCTACGAATCTGTAGACGCGGGACAGGAATCGCTCAATGCCTTCCACGCCTTCGTCCTGCCAGTCGAGTTCACGATCGGGAGAAGTCGCGAACAGGGTGTACAGGCGCGTACTGTCGGCGCCGTAGCGCTCGACCATATCGTCGGGCGAAACCACATTGCCCAGGCTCTTCGACATCTTCGCCCCCGCCTTGATGATCATGCCCTGGGTGAACAAGCGCTCGGCGGGTTCATCGTTCTTGATCAATCCCATGTCGCGCATGAACTTGGTCCAGAAGCGTGAGTAGATCAAGTGCAGGATGGCGTGCTCGACCCCTCCGATGTACTGGTCGATGCCGCGATCGCCGAACCAGTATCCGGCTTTCTCCCCATCGAATGGCGCCTCATCGTTGCGCGCATCGGTGTAGCGGTAGAAATACCAGGATGAATCAACGAATGTGTCCATCGTGTCAGTTTCGCGTCGGGCTGGGCCGCCACATTTGGGGCAGGTGGCGTTGACGAACTCCGGAACCCGGCTGAGGGGCGAGCCACCAGTCAATGTGATGTCCACATTTTCCGGCAAGATGACGGGCAAGTCCTTCTCCAGCACGGCCACGATGCCATCCTTTTCGCAGTACAGCATGGGAATGGGCGTACCCCAGTAGCGCTGCCGCGAAATGCCCCAGTCTTTGAGGCGATAGGTGACCGTGGCCTTACCGAAACCATTTTTTTCGGCGTGCCCGGACATGGCTTTGATGGCTGTTTCGCAGTCCATGCCGTTAAAGCGGTCGGAGTTTATCAGCATGCCCTGCATGGTGGTGAAAGGAAGCTTGGGCTCAACCGCTGTTTCTTCGGGATCCCCGGCCGGCAGGATCACCAGGCGAATCTCAAGCTTGTACTTCCTGGCGAACTCGTAATCCCGCTCGTCATGGGCGGGCACGCTCATGATGGCGCCGGTACCGTAATCCATCAGAATGTAGTTGGCCACCCAGATCGGCACCTTTTCGCCATTGTAAGGATTGATGGCGTAGCGGCCGGTGTTGACGCCGTGCTTCTCGATCTCGCCGATGTCGCCCACTTCCCGGGCCTTGCGTTGTTCCGCGATAAGCTGGTCCACTTCACGGCGCAGCAAATCGTTGTGTTTGGTCAAGCGCGCCACCAAGGGATGCTGGGGTGCGAGCTGCACCGAGGTTGCGCCGAAAATCGTATCCACGCGAGTGGTGAAGACAGTGATCGTCGAATTGGCGGGATCGGTTGCGCCGTCAAGTTTGAAATCGACCAGCGTGCCTTCACTCCGGCCAATCCAGTTGCGCTGCATGGTGCGCACCTTTTCCGGCCAACCGGGCAGCCGGTCGAGATCGCGCAGCAACTCCTCGGAGTAATTGGTGATGCGCAGGAACCATTGTTCCAGTTCGCGCTGCTCGACCAGCGTGTCTTCGTGGCGCCAGCAGCATCCGTCCACCACCTGCTCGTTGGCCAGCACGGTGGCGCACTTCGGACACCAGTTGACCCTGCTTTTCTTGCGATAGGCCAGCCCCTTCTCGAAAAGCTTGATGAAGAACCACTGGTTCCATCTGTAATAGTCGGGCAGGCAGGTTGTGACTTCGCGCGACCAGTCGTAGGCAAAGCCCAGGCGCTTCATCTGGGCTTTCATGGCGGCGATGTTGCGCAGCGTCCACTCGCGGGGAGGCGTGTTGTTCTGGATGGCCGCGTTCTCGGCCGGAAGGCCGAAAGAATCCCAGCCCATGGGATGGAGCACGTTGTAATCGTTCATCCACATGTAGCGAGCGAGGGCGTCGCCGATGGCGTAGTTGCGCACGTGTCCCATGTGCAATGCGCCGGAGGGATAGGGCAGCATTTCGAGCACGTAATACTTCCGGCGGGTGGAGTGGGATTCGGCAGCGTAGAGCGATGAATCTTGCTGCCAACGCTCGAACCATTTCGCTTCGATGCGCTGGACATCGTAACGGGCCTCGTTCTGGCTTTCTCGAATGTCGGCTGTCTTTTCTTCCTGCGGCATAGACTAAGCGCGGCGAACTGCGCAAGACCAGCTATTTTACAATGAGCAGCGCTTTCGCGATGCCGGGAGCAGCCGTCATTCGTAGCGAAGCCCTTGAATGGGATCCAGTTGGGACGCCTTTCTGGCGGGATAGTATCCGAAAAGAATTCCGACGCTGACGGCAAACAAGGTGGCAATGGCGAACACTTCCGGGGTAAGTTTGGTGGGGAATTCGAAGAGCTGTTCGACGACGACAGACGCAAGCAGGCCTGCTAGTACTCCCAGTACACCTCCCAGCAGGCTGAGGGCAACCGCTTCGCTCAGAAATTGCAACTGGACGTCCCATTCGGTTGCTCCCACCGCCAGACGGACTCCAATCTCGCGTGTCCGCTGGGTAACCGATACCAGCATAATATTCATGATTCCGATGCCGCCGACCAGCAAGGAGAGAGAGGCGATGCTGCCCAGCAGGATCGTCATGATTCGACTGGAGGCGAGTTGCGCCTGGATCAGGTCTTCCGGCCTGCGGACGTTGAAATCATTGTCCTCACCCGGATTCATATGGTGGCGTTCGCGAAGCAGTCCGGTGATCTGAACTGTGGCTTCGGGCATCGCGTCGCGAGAGACGGCAGAGCAGAAGATGTCATCAAGCCAGAACGTGCCGGTGATTCTTTTCTGCACTGTGGTGAAGGGCAGGAGCACAAAGTCGTCCTGGTCCTGACCCATGGCAGAAAATCCTTTTGCCCGCAGGACGCCTATCACCTTGCAGGGCAGACCCTGAATCCGGATCGTCGCTCCGATGGGATCATCATTTCCGAACAGGTAGTCAACCACGGTTTGACCCAGCACACAGACTGGAACGGCGGCGTCGACGTCGGATTTGGTGAAGAAAGTGCCCCGGCGCATCCGCCAACTTCGGATCTGGACGTATTCCGGCCCCACGCCCCGGTATCGGGTAGCCCAGTTCTCACCGCCATAAACCACTTGAACGTGGCCATCTACATTGGGCGTCATAGTCGTGATCAACGGCACTTGCTCGCTGATGGCCTGGGCGTCACTAAGCACCAGGGACCGGGTGCCGCGCGCACCCGCCCGCATGCCATTTCGGTTACGGCTGCCCGCTTCGATCCAGACAAAATTATTCCCCAGGTTTTGCAGCTGTTGTTCGATACGGCTAGAACTCGCGTTCCCGATAGCAACCACGCAGATAAACGCGCACACGCCGACCGCGATGCCCAGGATGGTAAGGGCGCTGCGAAGCCAATTGCGGGTCAGGGTTACGAACGCTTCGCGAAACAGGGCCTTGAGGTTCATGCAAAAACAAGTAGAGCCCAATTCTACCGCTGACCATCACGGCTGCAAAGCGTAGATCCCGAGATGTCGAACCAAAGCGGAGGAACAGATATCGCGGCTTAGATAGAAGCCTTCTGGGCGGCGGCTTTGGGGCTGCGTTGCTTGCGTAGTTCCGCCTGGAAGGCGGTAGGCGTAAGGTCGGCTCTTTTTCGGAACAGTTCGAGCAAAGGGTCGTCAACGCCGATTGTGGATTTGGGAGCGCTGACGGGTGCGCCGATGTCCAGTCCTTCGGGTTCCACCAGAAGCTCCGGGAGAACGCCATTGCTGTTGGTCAGGGCCTGGATGAATTTCTCCAGGTCGTTGCGCTGTGGGTCGGTGGTCCGGGTGAATTCAACTCCCATACCCAGCTCGGAATGCATCACCAGCACGACACCTTCGGCGCGGAATCCCGCCCCGGCAACCTTCATGGACAGGATGATGCGGGTGCCAAGCGGAAAGGGCGAAGTGGTGTCCAGATAGCAGCCGCCCAGGCTGAGGTCAGTCAGCTTGCACGGGGCCGGCGGATCATCCTGCTCGAACTCAGGGGCGCGGCTCTCCAACCACCCGTTCAGCTGGTCACGCATCGCAGCCGGCAGGTCCAGGAAGCGAAGCCCCACCTGACGACCGGGGTTCTCCCAGGCCACTTCACCCATACACTCAATCTTGTCTGGGGTCCCGGGCAAAGAAAATTGCAGGTGGACGGGTCCGAGATTCTTGGGGCGGTGGGCCAGTTGGACTGCGATGCCGCCTTCGCCGATGTCGCTGCTGACGGCGCGTAGCTGCCCGGCACCATCGTTGACTTGGATAGTGACTGGGGTTTCGACCACGATGCGGGCATTGCGGCGGCGCTCGCGTTTCATCAAGGCCCGTACCGCACGAAAACTGGTTTTGGCGCGTTCCGGAGAAAGCGGCTGATAAAGAACGAAATGGGCCCCCAGATCCCGTTCGCTCCCCAGAGCGGTCTGGGCGGCGACGATGGCGACAGCGACGGCCCGCTTGTTGCAGGGCGCGGAGCGGGCGCTGCGCAGCACGCGCGAAGCGGTGCGCGCGTCTGCGCAGTCCACGATGACTGCCTCAAACCTCTGGCGGGTCAGTTTGTGAATGGCGGATTCGGCGTCGGCGCAAAGCTCCATGCCGATTTCCAGCTCACTCAAAACCCTCCGCAACACGCGTACGACTTTCTCGTCAGCACAAAAAACCAGGGCTCGTAAACTCATAAGACGCCATTCAGATCAGGCCAAGCTCGCCGTTCGCCCTAGCCCCGGGCGGCGGCCCCTTCCGCTTCCTCACGCTCATCGTCCAGCAGATGAGCCACGCCGCGAAGCTGTTCCGCAGCCGTCTGCAGAGCTTCGATCTGCTTCCCCAACTGGACCTGTTCCGCCTGTTTCTTGCGCAGCACCTCGTAGATATCCCTCACAGTTTTGGCCTCCTTATCGCACTCTAGGTTTGTCCGTGGCAAGCGTCAATGACCGGTCATGGCTGGCCCATTACTGCGGTAACCCGGCGCTGAGGCACGGCCGTGCTGCGGCATTGGCCGAGATGGGCTAAGAAGCTTTTGTTCGCTGCAGTTAGCCTTTATGCACAGGCGAACCAGATCAGGCTGATGGCAGGCAGAATATTCCGGGAATCCCGGAAAAGGAAGGCCAGACTCATGTTAACTTATTATTTTTCATTAATATAGCTTGATTCGGGCCGACAAAGGGTCATATTTTTATTGACTTGCGGAGTCAAACGTCCTAGAATCTATAGCTTCCAGTCATAGTGGCGGATCCAACAGGTGGTCAGCATAGTAACGCGGACTGAGCGATTTAGCGTGAATCTCAAACGCTGCCGCGTGAATCTAAGTTTTCATAGTCAACTAGTTGTCATACTCCAGGTAACGAGGCACAGTCTTCATGGCCAAGCGACGCGGAAATCCCAATTGGGGCAAACCCGAGCCCATCGGGCCGATTACCCCTACCATCACCGAATTCGAGCAAGTCGTGCGCGAGTATAAGCTCTCGCCGGACCAATATTTGCGTTCCACCCGGCTGCGCGAATGGGCGCGGCGTAACAAGAACTCCAAGTATATTCCCGAGCCGCTTTTGGAGGCATGGGGATTCGAAATCGAATCCACGTTGTAAGCGATTCCGGCTCGACACCGAGGCCGCCTGACTGGCGGCCTTTTTTATTTGTGGGATAAATGATGGCGAGGCGGATTATCCTGACTGCGGGATGAACTTTTCTGGAGAGCAGATCGTGGCCGCCGTGGTGGCCACCAGCTTTGCGGCCGGGCTCAACGTGTACGCCACCGTGGCGACTCTAGGGCTGCTGGCCCGCGCGGGAGTGCTGGCCCTGCCGCCGGCGCTGGGGCTTCTGACGAGCTGGTGGGTCATAGGGGTCAGTGCTGCGTTATTCGCTATCGAGTTCTTCGCCGACAAGATTCCCGCCTTCGATCTGGTCTGGAACACCTTGCACACCTTCATCCGGGTTCCAGTGGCGGCGCTGCTGGCGTATCGCGCGACCGCGGCCCTGTCGCCATGGGAGCAACTGGCGGCTACGGCAGCGGGCGGTCTGATCGCTTTCGCAGCTCATGGGGGGAAGACCGCAGCCCGGGCAGCCGTAACCGCCTCCCCTGAACCCTTTTCCAATGCAGCGCTGAGCCTGGGCGAAGATGGCCTGGCCATCTTTCTGACCTGGTTTGCCACCCGGCATCCCTACTGGGCGGCGGGGATTGTTGCCCTTCTGCTGGTGATTATCGTCATTCTGGCGCGCTGGGTCCTGCAGGCGCTGCGGGCTCTCTTTCGGGGCGCCGAGGAGCTGCTAAGCGGGGAGCGGGGAGGATCCTGAGCAAAGACGAGTCTTGTTGTGGGGCGGAACGCCTTTGAATTTGACTTTGATTTCGCAGTCCAGTGGCAATCCAAAATCAACTTCAAAGGCGGCAGACAGGAGTGTCCGCCCCACACCTACACTCCGAGGGCGGGACGCCCTCGGGACAGCCGGCAGGATGCCGGCGCTACAAGTTTTGGTAAAATCAGGCCACTATGATGGCACATTCGCCGTTTACTGACGTTCCTGCCGCAATCGAGGAAATCCGCGCCGGGCGGATGGTTGTGGTAGTGGACGACGAAGACCGTGAAAACGAAGGCGACCTGACTCTGGCGGCGGAGAAGGTCACGCCTGAAGCCATCAACTTCATGGCCAAATACGGGCGGGGACTGGTCTGTCTGGCCATGACCGAGGAGCGCCTGGACCACCTGCGCATCGGTCCGATGACGGCGGAGAACACGTCTAATTATGGCACCGCCTTTTGCGAAGCCATCGACGCCCGCGAGGGCGTAACCACTGGAATCTCGGCCTACGACCGGGCCCGGACCATCAAAGTTGCGATCGATCCGGCCACCCGCCCGGGCGACCTGGCCCGACCCGGCCATGTTTTTCCGCTGCGCGCGCGCAAGGGGGGAGTGCTGCTCCGCGCTGGACAGACCGAAGCCGCCGTAGACCTGGCGCGCATGGCGGGAATGGTGCCGGCCGGCATCATCTGCGAAATCATGCGCGACGATGGGACGATGGCGCGCGTGCCCGATCTCATCGAGTTCTGCGGAACCCATAACCTGAAGATGCTGACCGTTGCGGAACTGATCCGCTACCGCATGCAGCACGAACGTCATGTGCAGCGTGTAGGCGAGGCCTTGATCGACACCCATTACGGGGAGTTCCGCCTGATCGCTTACGAGAGCGAAGTGGACGGCGGCGAGTCTCACATGGCCCTGGTGCGCGGCGACATTGAGCGCGGCGACGAACCGGTGCTGGTGCGCATGCACTCCCACTGCCTGATGGGCGACGTTTTCGGGTCCACCGGCTGCGACTGCCATGCCACCATCGAGGGCTCAATGCAACGGATTGCCCGCGAGGGACGGGGCGCCCTGATCTACCTGCATCAGACTTCCAAAGGCTTTTCGGTGGAGAAGCTGGCCGAGCGGACGGCGCTGACGTTTCATCGCGACAAGCGGCTGCCATCGTTGCCCGAAAGTGAACGTAAGACGCAGCGTGAAGTGGGCATCGGTGCGCAGATCTTATCGGACCTGAATCTCCGGCGCATACGGCTGCTTACCAACCATCCCCGCAAGGTGGCCGGCCTGGAAGGATTCGGGATCGAGATCGTGGAGCAGATTCCGGTCCCGCTGGAGCGGGTGCACAGCAAACAAGTACATAGAACGTAGCGCCGGCGGCGACGCCCGCCGGACAGCTTCGTAGAGGACGGGCGTCTCGCCCGTCGAGCGATGGTTGGGCAGGACGGGCGGGACGCCCGTCCTCCATTTCCCGCGACCGCGGCGGCTTTGCTGGTCCGGAACAAAATGAAGCATCCTTCCCGCACTCCGCCCACCTACGTAGCCTTGCTTCGCGGCATCAACCTGGGTGGCCACAAAATCGTCAAGATGGACCAACTGCGAAAGACTTTCGAGGAGTTGGGGTTCGCGGATGTGAAGACCTACATTCAGAGTGGGAACGTGGTTTTCAAAGCGCCCGCGCAAACACCCGCGAAGCTGGCGAAGCGTATTGAAGAAAAAATACTGGGTCAGTTCGGCTTTCCGGTTCCGGTAGTGGTGAAGGCAGCGGTTGAAATCGGTGAAGTGGTTGCCAACAATCCCCTGCTGAAAGAAAAAGGCGTCGACCCTACGAAGCTGCATGTAACTTTTTTGGCGTGCGAACCCGACAAGAAGGCGCTGAAAGCGCTGGATGCGACAGAAGTGGCTCCCGAACAGTTTCGCTGTTCCGGTCAGGCAGTCTATCTCCATTGCCCGAATGGATATCACGCGACCAAGCTGGGCAACAACGTCTTGGAGAAAATGCTTAAGGTGGGCACGACTACGCGCAACTGGAACACGGTAAACAAGCTGTGGGCGATGGCGCGGACCTAGAGTCGATCATCGCTTAGGCATTCTCTGTCGCATCGGTGCCCCCTGAACTATGTGGGGCCGAGGAACGCTTGCGTTGGTGGCTTCCACTCCGGAAATGACGGGTAAACGAAAATGTCCGGCGCGGGTTCGCACTCCACGCTAGGGTTGCAGCCTGTGGAGCGGCAAGTTACTTCGGTAACCCCAGAAAGGACGCTAGTCTATCGGGGCCGGGTAAACAGAGGGGCGAGGGCTTGTCTTCTACACGCATATCACAAGAAACGAGAAAACTCGTAAATCTAAGCGCCAGTTGTTATCAACATCAGGTGATCCCCACCTGAATAAGCTACGGCACCGGTGTGCATGGCACGAGCTGACGAGGATATGTAAGAGTGTTGTTTTCCAGCTTCGGCCCAGCCGAGCCCACCTTTACTCGTCCCTTCGGGCCCTCCACGCTGGGAATGTCCAACTCTATCTGATACATCTCCTGGAGCTGGCTTCTGATGCGAGTGGCGACCCTCGTCAGCCATGCCTCGTCGTTCGTGCCAATCTCGTGCCAGGGAGCTCGAATCACATACCCGCCCGTATATTCGGC
This sequence comes from Terriglobia bacterium, assembly GCA_963803605.1. Taxonomy (GTDB): domain Bacteria; phylum Acidobacteriota; class Terriglobia; order Terriglobales; family Acidobacteriaceae; genus JAIQFF01. Next base: position 18,245 of record CAWDNG010000004.1, on the reverse strand, counting down.
AAGTTCCGCCATTTGAGATTGGCCTTCTGCTTCCTCCACCCTCATCACTCCATCAATCGGAACGAGAAAAACGAAGACCCTGATACCGTGAACGGCAAGCCTTTCTTTCAGTTTTCTTAGGGAAACCTGGCTCTTGTTATCCTCACCATCGGTGACGAGGTAAATGGCATCGCCGAGTTGCCCTATCTGAAACAGCGAAAGGGCCTGATCAATGGAGTCGAACAACGCCGTGCGACCCGTGGGTTCCTGTTTTGCCACGTCCAGCATTCTTCTTCCCACTTTCGGGCGATCCTGGAAGCCATCTGATACTCCCTGCACTTTGTCACCAAATGTCACCAAAGCAACCGAAGCGTCCGATGGAATAGAGGCGTAAGCGAAGGCGACGGTGCGGAGGGCGATGCCCCACCCACTCCTTTGCGGCGATGGATTCATGCTCCACTCGTATCCACCATCAGGACAATCCGGCGTGGGCCCGAGCTTAGCGATACGGAGAGAACCTTTGTTTGCGTACCATCAACCGTAACCTTGAGATCGCCCGCAAGAATATCCCGCCGGACTGTCAAGTCCCGCCAACGGAGTTTAGAAAGATCATCGGGTTCGGGCAGTTTCCTCCAAAACCGAGTGGGCATGCAAGGAGCAGGACTGTGGCCAGAAATCGGTTCCTTCCGAGAATTCGCATAATCCAGAGGATTGTAAACCTGCGAGCATGCGCGAGGGATTCGACGCTGGTTGCACACGACTGAATTCGTGCCCTCCCGTAGGACGAAGGTCCACGGTCAGCAGGGCTTGCGGATCACGATGTCGCTGTCGTTGATAAAGAACTGCACCGAGCACTGGTCGGAGCCGCAGATGACAGGCAGCAGGCCGGCCAGTTGTTTGCGCGTGATGAGGCCCAGGGTGCCGCAGTCGGGACAGGCGAGCACGGCCCAGTAGGGATCCTCTCTTTCGCCCACGTGGCCGGCATTCTCCAGCACGAAGATCGTGCCCGGCTGCATCTGCTCGGGAATCCACTCACTCAGGACGTTCAGTTCTCCAACCATCTCTCCTCCCCCGGAGCCAAACTTTTTGGAGCCAAACTTCCCTGCTTATGAAGCTTTTCTGCGTGCCAGCCGCAATGCACCGGCGTTAGCTTTTTTTTCCGCATGTCGGATGTCGGCGCGCACCTGGCGCACAGTATCGCTGAGACAAATCGCCAGCATGGGCTGACGGGAATTCTTCAGGATGTCCACAATCTGCCGGGCTGACGTCTCGAGATAGAGCGTCCGGCCATCGGTGAGGAGATGGTAGTCGGACGAACCGGTGACGGTTTCGGCCAGGCGCTTGCTGAATTCACGCTGCAAGAAGCGCATCACCTTGCGTACCCGCTGCAGCGAGAAGCCGCGGCGGCGCAGTTCGCAGATAACCGCGACTTCGGCCAGATCCTCGGTCGAGTACAGCCGGCGATGGCCTTCCCGGGCGGGGACAACGATTCGGCGCTCGTCCCACCATTGCAGCTGCCGGAGGGTGATGCCGGTCAGGGACCTCACTTCGCGAGATGTGAATCGCTCCTGCATTCGGGACAGAAAATGTTTAAAACATTCAAGATATAAAATGTTTGACACATTTTAGGCGCGAACGGGCAGCTGTCAACGTGAGATTTGAGGAGTGAGGTGACTAGAGGAGTTCCCCGCTGAGAGCGAGATGCCCTGAGGACAGCCGGCGGGCCTGTCCTGAGCGAAGTCGAAGGAGCGCCGGCGCTACAAACGGCCGCCGCCCACGAAGTGGACGATTTCCAGGTGGTCGCCTTCCGCCAAGTTGGTTTCGGCCCATTCTGCTCTGGGGACGATGTTACGGTTCAGTTCCACTGCTACGCGGTCCTGCTTCATGCCCAGCTGTTCGACCAGCAGGGCCAGCGTGATCGGGGCGAAGGTTTGTTCTTGCCCGTTGATGGTGATCTTCATTGGAATGATTTTCGCAATTAACGGATGCAGGAGCAAGCGAACCACGTGGGGAGAACCGCTCTGCGCCGTCCGGTCCGAGCGCTGGACGGTTGCTTGCGCACGAAAAAACTAGCGGAGCTCCGCTCCTCCGGGCCGCTGAGGACACCCGCCCCTACGTGGGCGGCTACCCTTCTACTTTTCTGAGTTGGAACTTGCGGGTGGCGGTGCGGCCGGAGTAGCTGGCCTGCACCAGGACGGAGGAATCCGGAAGAGAGGACTCATCGACTTCAATCTTCATCTCGGTGTCGCCGGCGTCGTCGGTGACCATCTGGGCATAGAAGGGCGCAGCGTCGGGGCGGGCGAAGCGGACCGTCAGGCGCGCGCCGGGGACGCCGGAGCCGCTTTCCGTTACCCGCAGCCGCATGGCCAGATTGCGGTCGGCGTGGACGGAACTGGCGTTCAGCCATTGCACGTCAAGCTCTTTCACGGCAGCCAGGCTCTCCGGGGTCTCGCGCTTGTCCAGAATTTCGTCGAGGCGGCCATCACGGATGGCATCGAGGACGAGGCGGTGCTGGTCGCGCAGGCCGTGCTCTTTTTGCTGGTCAGTGAAGCCGCTGGCCAGCTTGTCTCCATACGGAGTTGCGCGCTTGCCAATGCAGCGACCACGCACGAACACCTGGGTTTGCAGCAGAAGCTCGCTTTCGCGGGCCTCGCTCTGCACGTGGTAAACGGTGTCGCCTTGCTTGATGTCCGTGTTAAAGCCAAAGATCATGTTGTTTTGTACACCATCACGAAAGAGATCATGGCCATCGATAAAAAAGTTTTAACAATGCTGCAACAAAGGCGGCCGGTGGCTTGACACCACGAATTGCGAAATCTAATCTAGAATGTTTACTTAACGCTTGGCGCGAATTATATATAGCTCTCCCATGCCCGACAATTACTTCGCCCGCTACCTGCCATTACTGATTCACTTCCTGGTCGCCGGAGCCCTTGCGGGCGCAATCGTGCTGCTGTCCTGGTTGATCGGATATCGCCGCCCAACTCGAGCCAAAATGTCGCCCTATGAGTGTGGCATGACCCCGGTCGGAGACGCCAGGGAACGCTTCTCGGTGAAATTCTACCTGGTCGGGATGCTCTTCATCCTGTTTGACATTGAGGCTATCTTTCTTTATCCCTGGGCCGTGATTTTGCGCGATCTTAAGATGTTTGGTTTCTGGGAGATGCTGGTTTACATCGGCATCGTGCTGGTGGGCTTCTTCTATGTGTGGAAGAAGGGCGCGCTGGACTGGGGCAAGCCGTCCGCCCGGCGAGGCGAAGTGTGATGCCCTTGCCACCCGCCATCACCGATCTGGAGCAACTCAAGAACCACCCTGCCATCGCCAAGTTGAGGGCCTGGAATCCCGCTGCAGTGGAAGGCGCCAAGTTCGATCGCGACGAGATGAGCATTTACGTGGAGCGATCGTTAATCCGTGAGGCTTGCGAGCTGCTGCGCCAGGACGAAGATTGCCCCTTCAACTATCTCGCCGACATAACCTGCGTGGACTGGTTTCCTTCAGAACCCCGCTTCGAGGTCATCTATCATCTGCTCTCGATTGCGAAGAAGGAGCGGGTACGCCTGAAGGTGCGGCTCGATGGCAGCAGCCCGGCGCTCGATTCCGTGACGGCTGTCTGGCCTGCCGCTAACTATTTCGAGCGCGAGGTCTTCGACCTGTTCGGGGTGCGCTTCGCCGGCCATCCCTACCTCCGGCGTTTGCTGATGCCGGAAGATTGGGAAGGATATCCGCTGCGCAAGGACTATCCGGTGGAGGGCTACCGCTAGAACTCGCCATGGCCCATCTTTCCCCAGCGCCCGCGCTCGAACCCGGTCAGGACCGCACCATGGTCCTGAACATGGGGCCGCATCATCCCTCCACGCACGGCGTGTTGCGGCTGCTGCTTGAAATCGACGGCGAAAATATTGTGCGCATCATGCCCGACATCGGGTATCTGCACACCGGGATCGAAAAAACCTGTGAGGCCAAGTTCTACCAGCAGGTTGTGCCCCTGACTGACCGCATCGATTATCTGTGCCCGCTCACCAACAATCTCTGTTACGTGCTGGCGGTGGAAAAGCTGCTGGGCCTCGAAATTCCTCCCAAGGCGCAATGGATGCGGGTGATGCTGAATGAGTTGACGCGCATCAATTCGCACCTGGTCTGGCTCGGCACGCACGCGCTGGATATCGGGGCGATGACCGTCTTTCTTTATTGCTTCCGCGAGCGCGAAGACATTCTGCGGCTGTTCGAGATGGTCAGCGGACAGCGCATGATGACGTCCTACTTCCGTATTGGTGGACTGGCCCTCGAGCCTCCGCTGGGATTTTTCGAACGGGTGCAGGATTTTGCCACGCGCTTCCCTGCCAAGGTGGATGAATACGAAAACCTGCTGACCGGAAATCCTATCTGGGGAATGCGCACCAAGGGCGTGGCGCGAATCACCGCGGAAGATGCGGTTGCTCTGGGAGCGAGCGGCCCGACCCTGCGCGGTAGCGGCGTCGATTTCGATTTGCGACGCGACATGCCGTACTCAGGCTACGAAAATTTCAAGTTCAAGGTGCCGGTCTCGCAGGACGGAGACATATTTGCCCGATATGTGTGCCGGGTGGCGGAGTTGAGGGAATCGATCGCCATGGTGCAGCAGGCGCTGGACGGGATGCCGGAAGGTCCGATCAAGGCGGTGGCACCGAAAGTGATTTTGCCCGACCGGGAGATGATGAAGACGCAGATGGAAGCGCTCATCTATCACTTTAAGATTATTACGGAAGGGTTTGCTGTGCCGGCAGGTGAAGTGTATCAGGCGGTGGAGTCACCGCGCGGGGAAATGGGCTATTACGTAGTCAGCGACGGAACTGCAAAACCCTATCGCGTGCATATGCGGTCGGCGTGCCTGGCCAATTTGCAGACCCTGCCCACCATGTGCGAGGGCCGGCTGCTGGCGGACGTGGTGGCAGCGATTGGGTCGATCGACATTGTGCTGGGAGAAATTGACCGGTAGGAACTCAGTGTCTTGCGTGTCCTCTGTGGTTAATCAAAGCGACCACGGAGGACACTGAGGACACCGAGGAAAGCGAATGAGATTTTCTGACCAATTCGAGCAACGCTTTGCGGAGATGCTGACGCACTATCCCACCAAGCGGTCCGTGCTAGTTCCGACGCTGCTTTATGCCCAGGATGAGACGGGTTACCTGTCGGATGAAGTGATCGAGGAACTTGCTAGTAGGCTGGAGTTGACCGCGCTCGACGTCCGCAACGTGATCAGCTACTACTCCATGCTGACCACGAAGCCGCGAGGCAAATACAACGTGCAAGTCTGCACCAACATTGCCTGCATGTTGCGCGGCGGCGAAGAACTGCTGCAGCACTGTGAAAAAAAGCTTGGCATCGGGCACAAGGGGACCACGCCGGACGGCTTGTTCTCGTTGGAAGAGGTGGAGTGCATTGGCGGCTGCAGCTGGGCCCCGGCAGCACAGGTAAACTACGATTTTCATGAGAACCTGACCACGGAGAAGATGGACCGGGTGCTGGAAGGGTACGCGAAGAAGGGAACGTAGGATTCGAGATTGAAGATTTCAGATTTCAGATTTGAGCCGAACCGGTTTACAAAATCTGCAATCTAAAATCATCAACCTGAAATTTCATCATGGCTGATCTGGTCTCCCATCCCGACGAAGTGAAGGTCGTCTCCCGGCGCTTCGGCATGGGTGCGACCAACCTTGAACGCTACCTGGAACTGGACGGCTACAAGGCGGTCCAGAAAGCCCTCGGGATGGGGGCGGAGGGGATCGTCAACGAGGTCAAGAATTCCGGCTTGCGCGGACGTGGCGGCGCGGGCTTCAGTACCGGGCTAAAGTGGTCGTTCGTGCCCAAGCAGGCCCCCAAGCCGAAATATGTTCTGTGCAATGGCGACGAGAGCGAGCCGGGCACCTGCAAAGACCGGCTGATTTTCGAGCATGATCCACACGCGGTAATTGAAGGCGTGATGATTGCCGGCCTGGCGGTGGGTGCCCATACCGGTTACATCTACGTTCGCGGCGAGTACCGCTATCTGCTTGAGATCGTGCAGAAGGCGATTGCAGACGCTTACGCTCGCGGCTTTCTGGGAAAAAACATTTTTGGCAGCGGCTACGATTTTGACATTTACTGGCACGGGGGCGCGGGCGCCTACGAAGTTGGAGAAGAATCGGCGCTGATGGAGTCGCTTGAAGGCAAGCGCGGCATTCCCCGCATCCGGCCTCCCTTCCCTGCCGTGGTCGGGCTGTGGGGCGGGCCGACGGTAATTAACAATGCTGAAACCCTGGCCAGCGTGCCCCACATTATTCTGGGTGGAGCGGAGTGGTACGCCAACCTTGGTCCGCCGAAGAATGGCGGCACGCGGCTGTTTTGCCTCAGCGGGCACCTCAAGCAGCCTGGCGTCTACGAACTGCCCATGGGATACAACCTGCGCAAGATGATTTTCGAGGTGGCTGGCGGAATCCCCCACGGGCTCGCGCTCAAGGCGGTCGTGCCCGGCGGATCGAGCACGCCGGTGTTGAAGTCCGACGAAATTGATATCGGCATGGACTTTGACAGCGTGGCCAAGGCAGGCTCCATGTTGGGTTCGGGTGGCGTGGTGGTGCTGGATGAAACCACCTGCATCGTTAAGTTTGCCCTGCGGACGATGAAGTTCTACCAGCACGAAAGCTGCGGCTGGTGCATTCCCTGCCGCGAAGGCACGGACTGGCTGAAGAAGACGCTGATTCGCTTCCACGCGGGCGGCGGCGTGAAAAAAGACATCGACAACATGTACTACCTGTCCGAGAACATGCTGGGCCGGACGTTCTGCCCGCTGGGCGATGCGGCGGCCATGCCGACCATGGCATTCATCAAAAAGTTCCGGCAGGAGTTTGAGGATCACCTGGACGGCAAGCCGTGTCCGTTTGAGAAGGCAGCGGAACCAGTGCTGGCGTAGGAACCCCGCCCTTGGCCCTTGGCCATTGGTCGTTGGCCAACACCACTGGACTCAAGGTTTTCGCCAACGCCCGACGACCAAGGAGCAACGACGAACAACAATTTATGCCTGACGTAAACATCACGGTGGATCGCAAAAAAGTCACGGCCCCGGCTGGGACCCTGCTGATCGAAGCCTGCAAGAGTGTAGGCATCGAAGTGCCTTCCTTCTGCTACTACCCGAACCTTTCACTGCAGGGTGCCTGCCGCATGTGCCTGGTGAAGATCGAGAAGATGCCCAAGCTGCAGACCGCGTGCACCACGGTAATCGGCGAGGGCATGATCGTCACCACCGACAGCGACGAAGTACATCAGGCGCGCAAAGGCATGGTGGAGTTGTTGCTGGGCAATCATCCGCTGGATTGTCCGGTGTGCGATGCCGGGGGCGAATGCGAACTACAGGACATGACATTTTCCTATGGCGCGGCGGAATCGAAATACATGGAGCCCAAGAACCACAAAGAGGAGCAACAGTGGTCTCCCGTGGTGTACTTCGACCGGCCTCGATGCATTCTGTGTTATCGCTGCGTGCGGGTGTGCGGCGAGGGCATGGACGTATGGGCTTTGGGGGTGCAGAACCGCGGTGTAGGCTCGATCATCGCGCCTAATAAAGAGGACCACCTGGAGTGCGAAGAGTGCGGCATGTGCATCGATATCTGTCCCGTGGGCGCGCTGACTTCGGGCGCTTATCGTTATAAGACGCGTCCCTGGGAGATGAACCACATTGGCACGACTTGCACCCATTGTGCGGATGGGTGCAAAACCACTCTTGGCGTTCGTCGCTCCGAAACCGGCATGGAGATCGTGCGCGGCGACAATCGCGACAAGAGCGGCATCAACGGCGATTTTCTTTGCATCAAGGGCCGCTACGCTTTTGATTTCGCCCACCGTGAGGACCGCCTGACTCAGCCGCTGATTCGCAAGAACGGACAGCTGGCGCCATCCACCTGGGAAGAGGCGTTTGAGCTGATCGGAAAACACTTCAGGGAAGCTCGCGATCAGCAGGGCGGGCAGGCGATCGGAGTCGTGGGTTCGAACCGCACCACCAACGAAGAGAATTATCTGTTGCAGAAGTTCGCGCGGGTAGTTTTGCAAACCAACAATATTGACCATCATCGCACCGCTGACTTCCCTGCCCTGGCTGCGGCGCTCAAGGGCAAGCCGGAATCCACGGCCAGCATGCGCGATGTATTCCAGGCGCCGGCAATTCTGCTGATCGGGAACGATCCCACGGAACAGCATCCGCTGCTGGCCTGGCAGATTCGGAATAACGTCCGTCTGCATCACGCCCGGTTGTACGTGGTGAATTCTGCCGATATCAAGCTCGGGCGACAGGCGGCTCGCTTTTTGCAGATTCCTGCGGGAGCTGAGGGCCGGCTCGCTGCGTTCCTGAACGGCGATGACTCGGCCGCGGAAGCGCTGGGGACATTCCCGGGCACGGACGCGGGCGAGGGCGCCCGCGCCACACTGACGGGTTTGCGAGATCAATTGCGGGGTGAGCAGGGTCTGGTCATCATCTTCGGAGCTGAGGTTCGGGGTAGCGATGTTGCGTCTCTCGTAAAGTTTGGTTCCAGCATCGCCGGCGCGAAGTTTCTCTGTTTGGCAGACTACGCCAACTCGCGGGGCGCGGCCGACATGGGCCTGTATCCCGACTTGCTTCCCGGCTACCATCCTCTCGCTGATACCGGAAAATTCCATGAAGAATGGGGTGGAGTTCCGCAAGGTCCTGGTTTGGCGTTGCCGGAGATGGTTGACCATGCTCGCGCGGGAAAATTGAAGGCCCTGTACGTCGTGGGCGCGAATCCGGTGGGACGGTTTGGCATCGATCCCTTTGTTTTCTCGCAGAGTTTCGTGGCGGTGCAGGACATGTTCCTGACCGAAACCGCCGCTATGGCTGACGTGGTCTTGCCGGCCGCCAATGCGTATGAAAAATCCGGGACCTTCACCAACACCTGCGGCGATCTGCAACTGGTAAAGAAGGCGGGAGAAGTCAGCGGCAGCAAATCTGATTTTGAAATGATTGTCCGCATTGCCGATGCGATGGGCGCGGATGTCCACAAACTGGTGCCCTTCGGGCGGGGCGGGGCAGCGGACATGGGGCAATCGCGCGGGGCACAATCGGGAGAAGCCGACCGCCATGCGGTATGGCTGGAAGCGCACGGACTGGAACCAAAGATGAGCCCGTTTGATCCGACGGCGATCCTGGATGAGATTCAGCGGCTGGTCCCGGGCTATGAAGTTTCGCGGACGAATCTGGTGGCGGGAAACGATCAGCACACCACGCTGGTCGGAGTCGCGACCGGGGCCGCACAGGACCCGCAGCTGATTGCTCCCGCGCATGACAATCTGTTTAGTTCGGGAACATTGGGGCGTTATTCCCGGACGCTGAACTCGGTGATGGAGAGCCGTAGCCGTCAGCCTGCTGAATCTGAAGTTGCGGCGGACTGAAAGACTCTTGCCACAAATTTGCGATGGCGGGACGCCCTCACGACGGCCGGCGGGCTTGTCCCGAGCGAAGTCGAAGGAACGCCGGCGCACTTGGAAACAGGACATTGAATCTCACGACCTTTATCGTCGTTTCTGTCATCAAGACCGTGCTGGCACTCTTTGTGCTGCTCACGGCGGTGGCGTACACCGTGTGGCTGGAACGCAAGGTTGTGGGCCACATGCAGAACCGGTGGGGACCAACGCGAGTCGGTCCGTTTGGCCTGCTGCAGCCTCTGGCGGATGGCGTGAAATTTCTGTTCAAGGAAGATCTGACGCCTCCCCATGTTTACAAGCCCTTGTATATCGCGGCGCCGATGATTGCGGTGATATTTGCCCTGACATCGATAGCGGTAATTCCTGTCGGCAATTCGATCACGCTGGGTCACCTGGTCATCCCGCTGCAGATTACGGATGTCAACATCGGCTTGCTGATCATTCTGGGAGTTACGTCGTTGGGTGTGTATGGGGTTGCGCTGGCGGGCTGGTCGTCCAACAGCAAGTATTCCCTGCTGGGCGGACTGCGAGCCAGCGCACAGATGATCAGCTACGAAATTTCACTGGGGCTCTCCCTGGTGGGCGTGTTGATGCTGACCGGCAGCTTCAGCCTGCGCGACATCGTGGACGCCCAGAGCGGAGTGTTCTGGGGATTTATTCCGCGCTGGAACATTTTTTACGGCGGGCAGTTCATCGCCTTCTTCATTTATCTGATATCTGCGTACGCGGAAACCAATCGCATCCCGTTCGATTTGCCGGAAGCGGAAACTGAACTGGTGGCTGGTTATCACACCGAGTACAGCGCCATGAAGTTTGCCATGTTCTTCATGGCCGAATACGCCAACATGATTACGGTGGCGGCAGTGGCCTCGCTGCTTTTCCTGGGGGGATGGCATGGGCCGGTATTCGGGCCGCCCCTGTTGCGGGCGCTTCTTCCGGTGTTCTGGTTTGCGCTTCGGATATTTGGCTTTCTCTTTGTATATATATGGGTGAGAGGGACGCTGCCCCGATTTCGTTATGACCAGCTTATGGCCTTTGGATGGAAATTCCTGTTGCCGCTGGCGATTGCGAATCTGGTGATCACGGCTTTGGTAGTGGCGTTGCGGGCTTGATTTAGTTTCTAAATCCAGTTTCTAGTTTCCAGTTCCCAGTTCTCAGTTTAATGACTCATCTGATCATATTTTTGTTGTTCGGGGCGCTGTGCGTGGCGGGGGCGGTGAACCTGCTGGTGCAGCGGCATCCCATCAACAGCGCCCTTTCGCTGGTGGTGGTAATGGGTTCGCTGGCTGTGGAATACCTGCTGCTGGGCGCGGAGTTTGTGGCTGCGGTACAGGTCATCGTGTACGCCGGCGCCATTATGGTGTTGTTTGTGTTTGTCATCATGCTCTTGAATGCCGGCGAAGAGGAGCGGACCAAGGGCAGCCGGGTAGCGATGCTTTTCGGAATCCCCGGAATGCTGGTGGGGAGTGTGCTGGTGGGGTGGTTACTGATCGAGCGGACCGGCAGCCTGACCGTATCGGCCGGAGCACTGCCGGGAGCTCCGCGCACGATTGGCTGGCTGCTGTTTCACAATTTTCTGCTGCCCTTTGAAGTGACCTCGGTTCTGGTGCTGATCGCCATCATGGGCGCTGTAGTCCTGGCCAGCCATCCGGACTCTGATCAGGGAAAGAAGGAGAGCTAATGGTGCCGATTTCGTATTACCTGGTTCTGAGCGGAATTTTATTTGCCTGCGGAGTGACCGGGTTTCTGATCAAGCGCAATATCATCAGCATCTTCATGTCGATTGAGCTGATGTTGAACGGTGTGAACCTGTCATTCGTGGCATTTGCGGCGCAGTGGCACGCGCTCAGCGGCCAGATATTCGTGTTCTTCGTCATGGTGGTGGCGGCGGCAGAAGCCGCTGTCGGGCTGGCCATCATTATCGCGGTGTACCGCACGCGTGAAACATTGAACGTTGACCAGGTGGACCTGCTCAAACTATGACGCCCGACCTGCATCTGTGGCTGATTCCGGTGCTGCCGCTGCTCGGCGCCGCCATCAACGGACTATTCGGTAAGAAGTTCCCCCGCCAGGCCGTTACCGGGGTGGCGTTGCTGTCCACTGGGGCAGCATTTGCCTTGGTGCTTTGGGTCGCTTCGCGCTTTTCTTCCTTGTCCCTGCCGCACGTGGAGTTTCTGGCAACCTGGATCCGGGCGGGAAAGTTTCAGGTGGACTTCTCGTTCTACCTCGACCAGCTTTCCCTGGTGATGCTGCTAGTGGTCACTGGCGTGGGTTTCCTGATCCATATCTATTCGGTCGGATATATGTGGGAGGAAGGCGGGTTCTACCGGTTCTTCGCATACCTGAATCTGTTCATGTTTTTTATGCTGACCCTGGTCCTGGCCAGCAATTATCTGCTGATGTTTATCGGATGGGAGGGCGTGGGCCTGGCTTCGTATCTTCTGATCGGATTCTGGTTCACCAAGGATTCGGCGGCGGCGGCGGGCAAGAAGGCGTTCATCGTCAATCGCATTGGCGACTTCGGATTTCTGATCGCCCTGTTCCTCCTTATCAAGCACTTCGGCACGCTCAACTTTGACCAGGTTTTCCAGGGCGTCGTTCCCATGGGCGCCGAGACAGGGGGGGCGGGACTGCTGACCGCGGTCGGACTGCTGCTCATGATTGGGGCCGCGGGCAAGTCGGCGCAGATTCCGCTCTACGTCTGGTTGCCGGATGCGATGGAAGGCCCCACCCCGGTGTCCGCGCTGATTCACGCTGCGACCATGGTGACCGCAGGTGTGTATATGGTTTCGCGGTCGCACGTGATTTTTGAGCGTGCGCCGATAGCCATGACCGTCGTGGCGATTGTCGGAACGCTCACGGCCCTGTTTGCGGCCACGATCGGCATCACTCAGACCGATATCAAGAAGGTGTTGGCCTACTCCACCGTCTCGCAGCTGGGTTACATGTTTATCGCCTGCGGAGTGGGCGCGTTCTCCGCTGCGATTTTCCATTTGATGACCCATGCATTTTTCAAGGGGCTCTTGTTCCTGGCTGCCGGATCAGTCATCCATGCAGTCAGCGGCGAGCAGGACATGCGGCAGATGGGTGGGTTGCGGACCAAGATTCCATGGACATTCTGGACCATGACCATCGCCACTTTTGCCATCGCCGGAATTCCGCCGTTTGCGGGGTTCTTCAGTAAGGACGAGATTTTGTGGCAGGCCTATCAGGCCAGCTGGGTCTACTGGTTCATTGGGGTGTTCACGGCGTTTCTCACATCCTTTTATATGTTCCGGCTTTGGTTCATGACGTTCTTCGGGGAGTATCGGGGAGCGGCAGAGAGTTCGCATCACGAGCCGGCGCACGATATTGCCCATGCCGACGCGTGGGCGGGGGCGCCCGCGCCACATGGGCATGGCGGGATTCATGAGAGTCCGCGGGTCATGTTGGTGCCGCTGGTGGTGCTGGCGATATTGTCTTTCATTGGTGGCTGGATTGGGGTTCCGGGGGCGCTAGGCGGAAGCAACCGCTTTGAGAAGTTTCTCGGACCTGTTTTTCACGCTACCTCCCTCGGCGCGGAAGAGCACGGAGCCACACCCACGGCAAGGGATGGCGAAGGGCCCGGAATGCAGGCTGGTCACGCGACAGAATTGATCTTTACCGGAATTTCGGTTTTCGCTGGGCTGCTCGGATTTCTGCTGGCCTGGCTGCTCTACTATCGCAACCCGCAATTGCCGCAGCAGACCGCGGCTGGACTGGGCGGGCTTTACCAGGCCGTGGTCCACAAATATTACATCGACGAACTGTATGCGACTCTGTTCGTGAAGCCGCTCATTGCGGGCTCTGCCCTGATTCTTTGGCACGGTATTGACCGGGACGTGATTGACGCAACGCTCGACAACAGCGCGCACGGGGCGCGTGAAGTTTCTGATTCGGTACGGCACATGCAGTCCGGCAACTTGCGCTCTTACGCCGGCTGGGTGGCAGCCGGGGCCGCCGTCGTGATCGCTTACATGATCTGGATGGGAACCCGATGAACCTTCACGCGATCGAGATGGACAAGTGGAGTCCGGTCATTCTCACGCTGGTGACGTTCATCCCGCTGGCGGGCGCGCTCCTGTTGCTGCTGCTGCCGCGGCGTCATCGTGACATCCGCGTGTTTTCCCTGGTCGTGACCCTGCTTACTTTTGTCTTGTCCCTGCATCTGCCAGTGCACTTCCACCGGGCCCAGGGCGGATTCCAGTATGAGCTCGACCGTGCCTGGATTCCCACGCCCAACATTCACTACCACATGGGCGTGGATGGAATTTCCATGTGGTTGGTGTTACTGACCACTTTTCTGACTCCCTTGTGTGTGCTGATCTCATGGAAATCGATAAACGAGCGGGTGAAGGAATTCTTCATCATCTTGCTGGTCCTCGAAACAGCGCTGATCGGGGTGTTCGTTTCGCTTGACTTGTTCCTCTTCTACTTCTTCTGGGAAGCGACCCTGATTCCAATGGCCCTGCTGATTGGCATGTACGGGCACGGGCGCAAGGTCTATGCCGCGGTGAAATTCTTTTTGTACACCATGATTGCCTCGGTGTTCCTGCTGGCGGCGATCCTGTGGCTTTACGCGAAGGTGGGCACCTTCGATTTTGTGACTATCCAGAACGCGATCCGCAGCGGGCAGGTTGCCGGTTTCACCAGCGCGGCGCAGTGGCTTTTCCTGGGCTTCTTCATTGCGTTCGCGGTCAAGGTCCCGCTCTTCCCCTTCCATACCTGGTTGCCGGACGCCCACGTGGAGGCACCCACAGCAGGTTCGGTGTTGCTGGCCGGCGTGCTGCTGAAGATGGGAACCTACGGCATGCTGCGCTTCAACCTGGGGCTATTCCCCGACCAGGCCCGCGCCAATGCCTGGTGGGTAATGATTCTGGCGCTGATCGGCATTATCTATGGCGCGCTGGTGGCGCTGGTCCAGCCCAACATGAAGAAGCTGATTGCCTATTCTTCGATCAGCCATTTGGGTTTTGTGGTGTTGGGGATTTTCAGCTTTACCCAGGCAGGTCTGGACGGAGCGCTGTTAGTGATGCTGGCCCATGGAGTCTCGACCGGCGCGCTCTTCATGCTGGCCGGCGCGTTGTACGAACGCCGGCACACTTACGAGATTTCGGAATTCGGCGGCCTGGCAACCTCAATGCCGGTGTATGCCAGCTTCTTTCTCTTCATCGTGCTGGCGTCGGTGGGACTGCCATTGCTGAACGGATTCATTGGCGAATTTCTGGTGCTCAGCGGAGCGTTTCAGGACCGCGCGGTTTACGGAATTCTGGGCGCCACCGGCGTGATCTGGAGTGCGGGCTACCTGCTCTGGATGTATCAACGAGTGTTCTTTGGGAAGATAACCCACCCTGTAAATGAAGAGCTTCCCGATCTGGACATACGCGAGCGCAGCGCGCTGCTGCCTGCGGCGGCGGCCGCGCTGGTGATGGGTGTGGCCCCGTTGCTGTGGCTGAACGCCATTGATCCCGCTGTGCAGACTGCACTGGCGCCGTTTGCGGAACTGGCCAGCAAGGTGGTTGGCCAGTGAACCCCACCGGAATCGGTCAGACGCTGCCGCAGGGGGTCGAATACGTTCGCATCCTTCCCGAAATCGTGCTTTCGCTGTTCGGCATGATCATCATGGTGCTCGATCCGCTGGTGGACGAGCGCACAAGCCAGAGGCTGCTGGGCCTCATCGCTTTTGCCGGGTCAGTCGTGGCGATTGTGGCTGCCCTGTACCAGTCGCAATTTCCGGGCATGGGATTCTGGGGCATGATCGAGGTGGATGCCTTCAGTACTTTCTTTCACGTCCTGGTAACCGCCATAGTCGCCGTGGTCATTCTCAGTTCTTACGAGTACATGGAAACGCAGCAAATCCGGGCGGGTGAATATTACGCGCTGATTCTCTTTGGCGCCGTCGGCATGTGCCTGATGTCGTCGGCGGTCGAGTTGGTGCTCATTTTTATCGCTCTGGAAATTTCCTCGATTTCGACCTATGTCCTGGCCGGGTTCCGGCGGCGGGCGGCGATCAGCAGCGAGGCGTCTCTGAAGTATTTCCTTTTGGGGTCGTTTGCCACTGCATTCTTCCTTTATGGAGTGGCGTTGATGTTCGGCGCCACCGGGTCCACGAGCATTGCGGTAATCAGCCAGGCCCTGCGATCGAACCAGATTCCGCTGCTGGCCTACGCCGGCGTAGCGTTCATGTTCGTAGGGCTCGGTTTCAAAGTGGCCGCCGCCCCGTTTCACGTGTGGACACCGGACGTGTATGAAGGTGCTCCGGCACCGGTGGTCGGCTTCATGTCAACCGCGCCCAAGGCGGCGGCGTTCGCCGTGCTGCTGCGTCTGATGTTTGAAGCTAATGCTCCCGGACGCCTGGGGTTGATTTGGGTAACGGCGGCGCTCTCCATGACCCTGGGCAATGTGGGCGCCCTGGTGCAGCAGAACGTCAAGCGGCTGCTGGCCTACTCTTCCATCGCGCATGCCGGATATGTTCTGGTGGCCTTTGCCGCGCTGTCCAATAATGGCATCCCCGCGGCAATGTTTTACACGGCCTCATACGCAGCCATGAATGTCGGCGCTTTTGCCGTGGTCAGCCACCTGGCCGGCGCGGGCGAACGCTTTGTCACCCTGGATGACTACGCCGGGCTGGGCCGCCGCTCGCCGCTGCTCGCCGCCACGCTAGCGATTTTTTTGCTGTCCCTCATCGGAATTCCGATGACCGGTGGGTTCTTCGCCAAGTTCTACGTGTTTAGTGCCGCCCTGCAAGCGAACCTAATTGGACTCACGATCGTCGGCGTACTCAACAGCGCCGTGGGCGCGTACTACTATCTGCGAATCATCGTGATGATGTATATGCGTGAAGCGCGGGAAGAAGTCCCGGCGGCGATCCCAGTTTCACCTGCGCTCGGCGTTGCGCTGGTCATCAGCGTGGCTGCCACTCTCTATCTGGGCCTGCTGCCTGGGAAAATTCTTGCATACGCTTCGCGCTCCGCGGCGGACCTTCTACGTTAAGTCTTCGGGGTTGGCTTGTGTACGGTAACGGGTTACGGTTGTTACCGCATCCTTAGCAGAAGTGAGTTGCCAAACCCTCCAGAACCAAGGCCCAGCGGGCGTTTTGCTATATGCAAAAAAGTGCGCTTAATTCACAGATGAGCAATTGACAATCCGGAACTATGCGTTCATGATGGGTTCCTAATCGAGAATATTTGGAGCCTTGGAGGTCGGTCATGAGCGAGTTGATTCAGAGAATTTGGTCCGAAGACCAGGGGCAGGACATCGCGGAATACGCAGTCATGCTGGCGGTGATTCTGGTTCTGGTTGTAGGGACGATACGCCTGGTCGGCACGAACGCCAACAACGTCTTCTCCAACGTCGCCAGCTCAGTTCAATAGCCGCTTGAGCCATTGGTTCGAACACCCTGATTTGCCAAGCGGTAAAGGATCTCACCGGCGTGGAGAACCAGCTTGATACCTTCAGCTTGACGTCCCTGCCAGTCTTCCAGCTTGATGCTTTGGGGATTGACGTAGTTGAGGTTCAAGCGCCGGCATCGTTCTTCCGGAATGCCCGTGGCAAGGGTGACTTTTATCCGCAGGTCCTCGACCCCGCTGGCGCCGTCGTAGCTGCCTTGCCCGATCAGATGCGTGGAGTGAGCGATCACGCCACGAGGCACACCGACAAACCGCTCCCACTGTTTGAGAAAGTAGTCGCGGCAGTGGTAGCCGATTTGGTCAAGGAAAGCTCCGTGGGTATAACTGAATTCTGTAATGTGCGGGGCGTAGAGGATGACCTCGCCGCCGTCCGCGATGGCGGGTTCGAGTTTGTACATTCCCTTGGCGCCGGTCCAGATATCGTCATACATCCGGGGCAGCACCGAGAGGACTCGTCGAAACGGACGATCCTCCCATTGAATGTGTTCTTGGGCTGATTGCGCGGCAGCCGCCTTCCAGGCATCGAGTGCGGACCCGAAATATATTCCGGCAATTTCCTGCTCTCTGAGAACCAGCGCGAAGCAGGCGATGGGCACTGTCACTTTTTCGGCGGCACGATCGATAAGCGCCCGCACCGGCGTGCAGGCGGTGCCGATCAGGTTGTAGCTCCCGAGCAGAGCGCCCAGCCAGTGGGTCTGGTTAATCATTTCTCCGGTGCTGACGCCCGGAAACAGATATTTGTTTCCCCCAGAAAAGCCAACCACCTCGTGAGGAAAAACCGGTCCGCAGATCAGCACCTGGTCATACTCGAACAGCAGGCGATTGATCTTCACCGGGATTGCTTCTGACAAAAGGCCGCCAGAGGCCTCTGCGACTGCGTTTGCGGGGATCGTACCCAGGTCCACAAACGTATCGGGGAGGTCGCAGCGGTGATTGACGACCCGGGCCGGGCCACACATTCCGTTGACGACAGGCTGGCCCATGAGCCGGGTGAGCTGGGCCTCGTTCATCTGGGGATGAGTGCCCAGGGCGACGAGGTAGTCGCAAGCGGCAGCGCGCGCGCCGATTTCCTCTTGCAGAAGCTGGAACATCAGCGGCATGGGCATGGTGCGGGTGCCATCGGGAATGATGGTGAGCACGCGCTTGCCCGCGAGACCGAGGCCGGCGGCAGCCTGGGTGACGGTTTGGCGGACTTCATCCGGAGATAGGACAGCGCTCTTGTTTATGCTCACTGTTTTGATGCTCGGTTTCTTTTGCCCTGACAGCGACAGTTCACGTTGAATTATCCCACGGTTTTCGACTGCGGCGCGCTCGATACAGATACCTCAGCGGCCAAAGCCGCTGAGGAGTGTCATTGCAAGCCGGGTTTACGATGTTTGCGGCAAACAAAC
>CAWDNG010000003.1:0-1210000 GCA_963803605.1 Terriglobia bacterium | reverse complement strand
GCGGAGCTTCTTGTCGGTGCTGGTGACATCGAACTCTTCGAAGTTTGCGTTGCTGTCGAGAATCTTCTTGTGGTTCGAGATTCCGTCATACTCGACCCAGGCGTTCGAGTTGTTGAGGCGGTCGGGAAGACGGCGGACATGAGCCTTCCAGTTGCCAATAAGAAAGTCGAAGTCGTGCGACCCGTCCCGTTGCGAGAGATTGGCCGGATCAGGCGAGTTTTGGGCGAAAGACGCGAGCGGGAGCAAAACCAACACGATGAACGACAACAACACTGACTTGCGAGGGTCTATCACAGGAGGCCACCTCTCAAGTCTGAGACGCAAAAGGATACGGCTTGGTTAGCGGTTTGTTGTGGGCAGGCCGCTTCATCACGAACAAAATGGTTTGAACGCCGGTGAATGGTTAGCTGGTCAAGTCACAGCGGCGAGGCAATAATGAGTGCGATTTTTCGACGCTACAGCATCCCATCGCGGATCATGAATGCGACTTCCGGTTTGTCTGCGTCCTCCGTACCGCTCTTCATGGATCTTGTAGGTGTACGTGAGCGTTACACGGATACGTCCATCCTCGTTTTGGCCCTGGCCAGTGCTAAGCACTCGTCCATCTGCTGTCGGCCAATCACTCGCTTCTCTTGATTGCCTCGCCTTTCGCATATCGAAAAATGCCAGCCCGCAAACGACGACTCCCCACAACGTGACACAGAATTGCCCACCACGGCTCCTTGAAGTGCCAAACAGCGAATGCACAGTAGAGCAGATACGGGCCGATGACCTTGTTGGGCACCTTTCGCGGAATCCATCGCTCCCACGGCAGAAACCAAGTTGCGATTACGGGAATCGCCGGTATCAACGGAATGAAAATGAGAACGTCAAAAGTATGGGCGCTCACAAGAACAAGCCCTTTGTCGGGCGTAGAGAGATTATAAGACTGCTCGGTTCCATGGTTGCCGTAATCAGCGTTAGCTCCAACAATCAAGTCAACGAACGCTAACAACTTGTGAACCTATGAGGCGGGGGGCGGAGTCGTGGGCTGTTTTGGAAACTAGGAGCCCGTCCGAGAATTGCTTTTTGAAAGGGGTTGCAGCGACCGAGAACCGAGTTGTGAAAACAGCCAGTCAGAGTTCTCCCCACGAAGCTGGGAGCAATGCTCGTAGAAGGGCTTCCCGAGAGCAGACCTCACCTTTAGGAGTGGCCTCTCTTGCTCTCTTTTATCTCTATCCATAGCAGAGCCGGTGTAACTTCAGAATGTTGTGCGTGAGACAGATCATGGCCCACTCCCCTTGCACCTTCTCCAGACCACGCAAGAGAAACTGCCGGAAGCCGCGCGCTTGTTTGATCTGTCCAAACACCGGCTCCACGACCGTTTTGCGCCTGGAGTAGATGGCCGCCCCCACCTTGGTCTGCAGTTTCCGGCGCATGCGGTCCACTCGCGTCGCTCCCTGGGGAAGCGGCCCCCGCGGGCCCGGCTGCTGGCGGTCCCGATAAGACTCCCGGTCGGTGGCGATGAAGCCTTCGATCTTTTTCTTCTCCAAATACTGCAAATTCGCCTCCGAGCAATACCCACTGTCGGTCATAACTGCCTGCGGCGTATGTCCCGCTTGCTGGCGGATGGCTTCCAGCGTGGGCTGCAGCTGTTGTTTATCATTGGCGGCTTGCGTCACCCTCTGCCCCACTATCCATTGGAAATCCGGTTCCACCGCAATCTGGGCGTTGTAGGCCTGCACAAACCCGTCCGCCCCGGGCAGGATGCGCGACTCCGGATCAGTGAAGTTATATTGCATCTTGGCCTCGGGCTTGGCCTTCTCCTCCGGCTCGTCCTTACTCTTGGCCTGCTCGCGCGCCCGCTCTTCCAACGCCCGTTTGGCTTCGCGGATCCGCTGCAGTCGCGTCTCTCGCCGCGCCAACTCCGCCGGCAACTCGTCGCCTCTGCGATCGGGCCCGTAGCGCGCGTCCTCTTCCGCATCCGTGGCCTCGGCTTGCTCCAACAGCCGCTTCACCTCTTCTTTTAAGCGCTTTTCGTCTTCCTGCATCCGCCCGTAACTCATAGCCTTGTGCTTACTCGCATTGGCCTTCACTTTGCTCCCATCCAAGACCACTCGTCCCAATTTCATCGTCCCCGCCTGCAACGCAATCTGCAGCACTTGATCAAACAGTCCTTGCAGCGCCCCCAGATGCAGCTTCCGAAAGTCCGAGATCGTCCGGAAATCCGGTTGGTTCCCCGCTGCCAACACCCGAAAACCCACATCCTCGCTCAACTTCTTCTGCATCCGGCGCGAGGAAAACACCCCGACACAGTAGCCATAAATCAAAATCTTGGTCATCATCCGCGGATGGTACGGTGGCTGACCGCGCTCTTCCTCCTCGTATACCGACTCGATTGCGCTCAGATCCAGTTGTTCCACCACGTCGGAGACGAAATACGCCAAGTGATCTTCCGGCAACCAGTCGCGCAGACTCGGGGGTAACAGCAAATCTTGCTCAGGCAGGTAGGCGCGGTAAGTTTTTCCCATATCTGAAACTTGGCATATCTACCTGTGAGTTTCAATCCAAATCAGCGGTTCACGTTGAATACTCGGACACACTCCTAGTGGCGGTAGGGTTGAGTCAGGAATAGGCCCATCATTAGAACGGCGAACACAATCAGCGCGATCCCAAAGACCCGATGCAACCAGATAGGCCAGTCAGCGTGATACTTCCAAGGACTTTGGGCCGTTCGGGATACACGATAACGTATCTCCCCATCCACGACAGAGGAATGGCCATGCCCCGAAATCAACGATCTCTCATGTCACAGCCTCCGGCATCGCCCAGAGGGGGCTGGTCACCGATGCGTCGCATTATGCCACCAAAACCCCCGTTTCCGGCCCTAACTGATGTTGAAAACAGGCGGTTTCATTCATTATCCCCGCGAGTGTGCATCGTTGCCATTGAGGCAATGGTGGTGGTCGTGTCAGCCGATGAAAACTTACCGCTGGAGTCCGTCCCATGACCAGCGGGGGATGCTTAGGCCTTTCGGCACATCATCGGCGGAACGGTGGTAGCGAGACATCGTCGTGTTGGTTGCCCAGGCGAAGTAATCGTGGAGCACTTGTCGCAGCTCACCATCGGCGAGTCCGACATCGGCCAGGGCCTGGTCGAAGCAGGCAATGGCGCGACGATCCATTTCCGCGTGCTCTCCGTTGCCGCTGTGCATCCTGACCACGGTGGTCTCGTCACCATAGGAGTTGGAATACGTGCTGGGGCCACCGAGGGCCTCGGCCCAGTAGGCGGCGAGCCGCTCAGTATGCTGGGGGTGGAAGCCGTGGCTGAAGGCATGGCCGACCACCTCGTCGGCCATCACCCGGCGATGCCAGGCGTCGGCAAGACGGCGCAGGCCTTCCGTGCCGCCCGCGGCCTCGAAAACAGTTTGCACGCCTCCATAATGACAATCGTTCCGGGCCTTTGCAAGACGTTGGGCGCACAGCGACAAGCCCGCCCGAACATGCCCATGACCGCCCGGCCGGGGCCTGATTTGGTAGAGTTGTGTTAACGTCACTTCTGGTCCTTTGATTCTCCGCGCTCCGCTTACGGGGCGGCGGTCAAGGAGGTTATCGATGAAACGAGGGTTGAAACACGCCATCTGTCTGGGCCTTCTAAGTCCTATTCTGGCGGCATCTTCATTTTTGCAGGCCCACAACAAGCCTGAGAGCAAGCCCGAGAAAGCGCCTGCGCCCATGAAGCTGAAGGTGGGTGACATGGCTCCGGATTTCACCCTGCTGGCCTTCGATGGCAAGGAACTGAAGAAGGTATCGTTGCAGGACTATCGCGGGAAGAAAAACGTCGCCCTGGCATTCTTCGTCTTCGCCTTCACCGGTGGCTGAACCCGCGAAATGAAAGCTCTCCAGCAGAACATCACCCGGCTGGAGGGCGCCGACACCCAGGTTCTGGGTGTGAGCATGGACAGTCCCTTCTCAAACTTTGCTTTCGCTCAACAAAACGGAATCAGTTTTCCCATTCTCGGCGACTGGGGCGGCCCGGTGACCAGCCGCTATGGATTGACCCAGAAGTTTGACATCCAGGGCGTTCCCATGGAAACCGCGAGGCGCGCCACCTTCCTCATCGACAAATCGGGGAAGATCATCAACGAACAAGTCGATAATGAGGCAGTGGATCCGACGAAAACCGTGGAGGCCTGCGAGCGGCAGAAGCTGAAGAACTGAGCAAATCGCCGGCGGGTGACCCATCCTTTGATCAGGTCTCGGCGCGCCATCTATGCTGAGGGGCACCCACTATGTTTATCGCTCCAGGGAGGTAAAAGGGCCACCAGTTCTGGTGGACGCGATTCGCCAGCGCGCCGTTATGGGTGAAAGGGTTTGGGAAATGCTGCAGGTATCCCGGCAGTGGAGCAGAAACTTCATCGACTCTCTGATTGCCGTCCTGGCCGGAAACGCGGCTTACTTTTTGCTTTTGCCACACCTTCCCGAAGCGGCCCGGCACGTGCCCTTCAAAACAGACCTGGGGCTGCTGGTCGATGGCTGGTTCTGTCTGGTGGCGTTTGGACTGGTCAAGCTGGCGAGGAAAGGCAAACAAACATCCCAATCACGAAGAGACTGACGAAATCGCTTTTACGAATTGAAGAACTACAAGTTGAAGAAGAAGACGGGGGCCATGGCTGCGAGCGCGGCTCCGATTTGCATGGCCACTACCGATAGTGTCGCTCTGGGTGCGCGTGGCAGCCACTTGAGTACGAAAAATGCGAGGACCGGAATCTGTCCCGCCATAAGCAGCTGCCACATGTGCGCCGCGGTCCCTTCATCGGCCTCGCGGGCTACTCCGAAAATCACAATGTGACCCAGCACAAATGCCAGCGCGGTAAGAGACATGGCAAGGGGAAGAAAAGCGCTTGGACTTTTGGTCAAAGCCATTACCGAGCTGGAATTTGGATCCATGAAGTCCCGCAGTTGTCGCGAACGTGTCCCGGTAAAGCACCGTCAAATTGCGCGGGCCAATTCCGACGCCCGCCGTTCACGCTAATTTACACCCTCCGGCAAAGCCCAGGCAAAGATCACTCCGCCGGTGCCGGTCACCACGTACTGGCGATTGTCCAGTTTATAAGTGATCGGAGAAGTGTCCATGCGGGCGCTGGTGCCGGCGTGCCATAGAGTCTTGCCGTTGCTGGTATCGAGCGCGAGAACGTTGCCGGCAATGTCGCCGGTGAAAGTCAGTCCCGAATCGGTGGTCAGCACGCCGGCGAAAATGTCTTTTCCCACATCGTGGGTCCAGCGAATCTTGCCGGTCCGGTAGTCGATGGCTTCAATGACCCCTTTGCTCCACACGCCGTAGTCGGCGCCGGCCCAGCCGTAGGTGCCGTCGGCGGGCTTGGCAAAGTAAATCGACCAGCTGGGGTGAGCGGACACGATGAACAGTCCAGTCTTGGGATCGAAACTGGGGGAGCGGTAGTTGGTCAGGCCGCCTTCGTCGGGTGCGATCACGCGGCCGTCCGGCGCCGGCTCTTTGTCCGGGTTGGGAATCGGTCGCCCTTGCCCGTCCACGCCGAGGGACCAGTTCACTGGGCCGTAGGGCATGGTAAGAAGACTCTTTCCGTTGGTCCGGTCGAGCACAAAGAAGTAGCCGTTGCGCGACGTCTGCATCAGCATCTTCCGCGGCTGGCCGCCGAAGTCGGCATCGACCAGCACCGGAGTTTCAACCGCGTCCCAATCGTGGGTGTCGTGCGGAGAGACCTGGAAGGCCCAGGCCAGCTTCCCGGTGTCCGCATTGAGGGCCACGATGCTGCAAGTGTAAAGGTTGTCGCCCGGCCGTGTCGTGCCCGTCAGCACCGGCGTGGGATTGCCGGATCCCCAATAAACCAGGTTCAGCTCCGGGTCATAGGTGCCGGTCATCCACGTCATGCCTCCCGAGGTGGTGTTCCGCGTGACGACCGGCGGAGTCACGTACCATTGCCATTGCGTCTTGCCGGTCTCAGGATCAATCGACTTCAGGAATCCGGGGATGTTGTCCATGTCGCCGCCGACGCCGACCAGCACATGATCGTGCACCACCAGGGGTGACATGGTGGACCAGTACCCTTTGTCGTTATCGGCAATCTCTACGTTCCAGCGAACCTTGCCGTCTTTGGCGTCCAGGGAAATAAGGTGGGCATCTGGAGTGGTGAAAAACAACCAGTCCTTATACATGGCAACGCCGCGGTGCCCGATATGCAGTCCTTTGTTGGGTGGATAGGTATAGCGCCAAAGCTGATGTCCCGAGCGGGCATCCACCGCCCAGACGTTGTCCGGCACGGTGAAATACAGGATGCCGTTGACCAGCAGTGGCGAGGACTTCAGCTCCGCATCCTGACCCGTCTGAAACGCCCAAGCCAGGGTCAGAGTCCGAACGTTCTGCGGAGTGATCTGCGTCAGCGAGCTGTGGCGCTTGCCGGAATAATCCCCGTGATAGCTTGGCCAACTGTCGGCGGGCGGGTTTGCAATCGTCGCCGCATCGAGACCCTGCGCCAGCAGGTGGCCCGCCATGAGCAAGGTCAGCGTGAGCACGAGAAGATGAAGAGCCTTATGGAGATGATTCATGAGTCGCAATCCGGTTCGCTCCTAGCGCAGGGTTTGCAGATAAGCCATCAGGTTGTGAACGTCGTCGTCCGTGTACTTCGGCAGCAGCTCGGCGTGAGCTTCGGCGGGCACGTTGATCGTGTACTTGATCGAATCTGCCGGCCAGGACCGATACCATCCGGCCGCGTCCATCAGCCCGATGGTGAACTCATCCTGGTAGGAAAGTTTGCCGGAGACCGTCTGGCCGGAGGGAAGAGTGACGGTGACCGTTGCGGAAGCGTTCTTGGGATAGAGCATGCGCTTTTCAAGTTCCAGCCCGCGATAACGGCTGGCTACGCCGGCCAGGTCGCCCGTGGGAGAGTGGCAAGACGAGCAGGTCCCGGCGCCGTTGAAATACTGTTTGCCGGCCTCGACATTGCCGGTTTGAAGATCGGCCACCGATACACCGCGGCGACCGCCGGGATGCGACTGCGCCTTTTTCTTCTGCGCGTGAAGAAACGCGGTGAGCGCCGTGATCTCCGGCTGAGCAAGATTGAATGCCGGCATGCCCTTTTCCGGGCGTCCATTGCGCACGACCGGGCCGATTTTATTACCCCGCACGTCGCTGGTCACCAGGTCTGAATCCATCAGGTTCGGACCGGTTTCGCCGCCGTAACCTTCGCGGCCATGACAAAAAGCACAGTTCTGGCCGAACAGGGTCTTGCCGCGCTCGACTATCGCTGGAGATGCGGACTGGGCGGCGCTGGCCGGTTTGGTCTGTGCCTGCAGAAACCACGTGCTGGTGAGGATGGCAATCGAAACAGCCATGATGCATTTGGATTTACAGGCAAATGTTATCGAACGCTTCATCGAGACAAGATCCTCCGGTGGGGAGACAGTGCCCGGGAACGCAGCCGCTATACAGAGCGAAAACGCAGTCTAGTCCCCGAAGACGGCGACTGCAAACCCTCTTCACCTAAACCCTCCCTATTTTTTCGGTTCGGATGTAAACTCTGCGGTCTATGGCTAAATTGTCGGCAGATAAACTATCGCGACGCATGATGCTGAAGGGTGCTCTCACCGGAATGGCAGCGGCTTCGGTTCCGTCGATCGCATGGTCCGAACAGGCCACTCCCACGCAACGCAAAGGCCGGATCAAACAGTCGGTCGCGCGCTGGTGTTATAAGGAGGTCCCGCTCGACCAACTCTGCGCCGCCGCTGCCCAAATTGGCTGCAAGGGCGTTGACCTGCTCAATCCGGATGAATATGAAGTGCCCAAGCGCTACGGCCTGGTGTGCAGCATGGCCTACGCGGGAGGAGGCGAACTGACCAACGCCCTGAATCGCACCGAGAATCACGCCAAGATTGAAGAAGGGTTTCGCAAGAATATCCCGCTGGCGGCCAAGGCCGGCGTCCCGAACGTGATCACGTTTTCCGGCAACCGCAATGGCATGTCGGACGAAGAAGGCGTAAAAAACACCATCGCCGGGCTCAACCGGGTGAAGAAGATTGCCGAGGACAACGGGGTCGTCATCTGCCTGGAGCTGCTCAACAGCAAGGTCAACCACAAAGACTACATGTGCGATCACACCGCCTGGGGATTGCAGGTGGTGCAGGCGGTGAATTCGCCGCACGTCAAACTGCTCTACGACATTTACCACATGCAGATCATGGAAGGAGACCTGGTCGCGACCATCCAGGCCAACATTCAGTGGCTGGCCCACTTCCACACCGGCGGCGTTCCCGGCCGGCATGAGCTCGACAACACCCAGGAAGTGCAGTGGGATGGAGTCATGCGCGGCATCGCAGCCACCAGTTTCCAGGGCTATGTGGCGCATGAGTTCGTTCCAACGCGGGATCCCCTGACCTCGCTGCGCCAGGCGGTGGATTTATGCGATGTCTGAGGCTATGCAGGCCCGGCCAAGTATTAGTACCAGCGTAACCTGCTCCATCGGCCAAAGGCGCATCAAAATACCAGCCATGCGATTCGCCCGAAAAAGCGTAGGCGTGCTAGCCCTGTGCGGATTTGCGCTCGGCACGTCTTTCGCGCAGTCGCAGACTCAGGCTGCCCAGAACTCGGATGCGGTAACGCACGTCCGCAAGGAGCCATCCAGGCGGCATCCGGCCCCGGCCGTCCTGAGCCCGGACGATGGGTTATCGGTAATTGCCGCCGCGCTCGATGCGCGGGTCAAGGCGTCCCGGCAGCCGGATTGTTCACACCTGGTCCATGCCATCTATCTCCAGGCCGGGTTTCCTTATCCTTACGCCAGCTCTTCCGATCTCTACTCCGGGACGGACGACTTCCAGCGAGTGACGCGACCGCAGCCCGGGGACCTGGTGGTTTGGCCGGGGCATGTGGGTATCGTAGTCAATCCGGCGCAGCGCGCCTTCTTCAGCCGGCTGCGGCACGGGCCAGGAGTCGACGCCTATGATGCCCAGTACTGGAAGCAGCGCGGACAAGTCAGGTTCTTCCGCTACATAAAGAAGCCAGCTGACCAGGTGGCGACGACACGTCTGGTCAGTCAGCGGCACAAATAGATTGCTTCTGAAGAAAAAGATCGCGTCTGGGGCTGGTCCCCCGACGCTCCCACCTTGTGAGATAATTTTCCTTCATCGATTGCGAGGAATTTCATGTCTGAGCACAAGGTTTTCTGCGTCAAGCTGAAAAAAGAGCTTCCCGGTCTGGATGAGCTTCCGTTCGACACCGAACTGGGCCAGAAGATCTACGACAACGTCTCCCTCGACGCCTGGAAGGGGTGGACGGAATTTTGCAAGATGCTGCTCAACGAATATCGTCTAAACCCCGCCCGCCGGGAAGACCAGGCGGCAATCGTCAAGCAGATGGAGCAATACTTCTTCGGCGAGGGCGCGGCCCCGCCCAAAGAGTACGTCCCTCCAGTCCAGAAGTAGTCCGTCAACTGACAACTGAGAACGGGCAACCGACAACTGCCACGAAATGACCCTATTAGCATTAGCCATTAGGCCACTGCCCCATTTTGTGTGCAATTTTCATCACCCCGTAACATTCTTTTGCTAGAACTTAGTTGATGAGTTCCGCCGTTTACGACACGCTCATCCTCTCCGACCTGCATTTAGGGTCAGAGATCAGCCGCGCGGAGCAGGCCACGCGGATGCTGCGGGAAAACCGTTTCCGCCGCCTGATCCTGTTGGGCGACATTTTTTCCGACCTTAACTTTGGCCGCCTGACCAAGCCTCACTGGAAGTTCCTCGGCTACATCCGCAAGCTCTCCAATCCCAAGCGCGGCATTGAGGTGGTCTGGGTGGAGGGCAACCATGACCGCGGGCTCAGCAACATCATGTCTCACCTGGTGGGCGTAAAAGTGTACGAGGAATATGAGTGGGAGTTTGAGGGCCGGCGTCACCTTGCCATTCATGGTCACCAGTTTGATCGTTTTGCCGTCAATAATCTGCTGCTCAGTGCCGCGGGAACGTTTGTGCACCTGCAACTCCAGAAGCTCGACTTCAAGGGCAAGGCGTTCTCGCGTTTTCTGGACCGCTTGAATGCCCGCTGGTTGCGGCTCTCCACCAAGGTGGCTGCCGGCGCGATCGCGCATGCCCGACTGCACCACGCTGACCGGGTCTTCTGCGGTCACACTCATCAGGCAATCCACGTCGAGCGCGATGGCGTTGCCTACTACAACTCCGGCAGCTGGACCGATTTCCCGCCAACCTACCTGACGATTGACTCCAACGGAGTTCGCATCCACGAATACCGCGAGGCAGGCCAGGAGCGGGATCCCGCCCGGGCTGGTTCCAACCTGCCTGAAACCGACGACGAATCAGGATTCCTTGAGGAAGCCGAATACGAAAGTGTGGGCTGACGCCGTCCGTTCGCCAGAGCACTCCTCAGCCTTCAGAAATGCAAGACAACTCCCGTGGAGAGACGAAAATTGTTCTGGGTATTGCTGAAGAAGCGCGTCTGCAGCATGTCGCCTTGCACCCGCAAGCCGATGCCGTGAATCAGCCGGTAGTCGATTCCTCCACCCAGAGCGCTGGCAAACGAAGTGTCGGAGTCAGAAAAGCCGGCAGCGCTTTCGTGAATGTGTGAAGCCCCGAACAAGGCGTGCGCAAAAGGAGTAAATCTTCCTACCCCGACGGACACGCGCGGACCGAGCACAACCGTATTGACGTTCGTATCGGCGCTGAAGCTCGGGGAAACCGGGATATCCTGCGAGCCGTAGAGACCGCTGACATCAACCACAAATCCAATCCAGGGAAGAACTTTGCCTTCGAGCGACCCGTTCCATCCGTTCAGGTTGGTGCGGCCATTCGAGGAAAAGTCGGCACTGCCGTAGGAATAGCCGAAGAAGACATTTCCGCGGGTCGGGATTTGAGCTAGGGCCGCGGTCGGTAACAACAGGAGAATGAAGGCGATGACTGTAAGTCTAGGTAGGGAAATTCGCATGGCGGTTTAGATGTGAGGGCGGGAACCGTGGTTGTGTAGGCGCGAGCGTCCCGCTCGTGACAAACTGCAGGCGGGACGCTCGCGCCTACATTGGCCCGCTAGCTTTCGCGCTGAAAGCGATAGGGGCCGCGGCGTTCGAGCGCGAAAGCCTCCGCTACTTTCAGAAACGCGCGAGCGGCGTGGGACAGGCTGGCGGCCTCGCGATAGACCAGCCGTAGTTTCCGGTGCAGACGCAACTCGCGCACCGGGATGCGGACCAGCTCGCCGCGGGCCAGTTCACTTTCCACACTGATGGCAGGCAGCAGCGCGACCCCGTTGCCCATGGCCACAAAGCGTTTGATGGCCTGCAGAGTGGGCAGTTCGATGTCCATGTGCAGCGGTGTCTTGTGTTGCTTGAATGCCTGGATCACTTTCTCACGATAGGGTGAAGATACGATGTGAGCAACGAAGGACTCCGCGCCCAGTTGCCGGATACTGACTTGACGCTCCCCCGCGAGCGGGTGCGTCGGGGGCACCACGAAAATCAATTCGTCCAGGTAGGCAACAATGGAGCGCAGTTGCGGTTCCTGCGGATCGTAAGTGAGGACTCCCAACTCGGAGTTGTGGCGCAGCACATCCCCGGGAATATGGCTGCCCAGCGAGCGCTGCACCGCAATACGGATCATGGGATGCAGCCGCCGGAACTGGGCCAGCACCGGTAGCAGGTAGAGCGCAGTAAATTCGTTGGCGGCAATGCTCAACTTGCCGCGGTGCAACTGGCGCAATTCGCCGAGGGCGCCGGTAGCATCATCGCGCAGGTTGAGCAGCCGCTCGGCGTATTCCTGCAGAACGCGTCCGGCGTCGGTCAGCCGGCCGTCGCGTGAAGACCGGTCGAACAGAGGTTCGCCGAGATCCTCTTCCAGCTTGTGAATCGACTGGCTCACTGCCGATTGGGTGCGATGCAACTTTTCCGCTGCCCGGGAGAACTTCCCTTCCCGCGCCACCGCGAGGAACACTTCCAGCTGCGCCAGGTCCATACCAGCCTACCTTAACTTGTCTTCACTGATCATTAGCAAGCCTTATTAAGTAAGGCAGTCTAATACTAGCATAATAATTATAAGTTTCTCTTAGGGTTATCCTGCACGGTAGCATAGCCCTCGTACCTGCATGGAGGGACCCCAGCATGGAACCAGCACGGATCACAGTATTCGACACTACCCTGCGCGACGGCGAGCAGTCGCCGGGGTGCAGCATGAACGTGCAGGAGAAGTTGCGGCTGTCGCACCAGCTCGACCGGCTGGGTGTGGACGTCATCGAAGCCGGTTTCCCCATCGCTTCGGAAGGAGATTTCGCCGCAGTGCAGGCCATTGCCGCCACCATCCGGCGTCCCATCATCGCAGCCCTGGCCCGCGCCTGCGCGCCTGATATCGAGCGTGCCTGGCAGGCCCTCAAGGGAGCCGCCCGGCCGCGCATTCATGTCTTCCTGGCCACTTCCGACATCCACTTGCGGTACAAGCTCAAGATCTCACAGCAGCAGTGCCTGGAGCAGGCGCGCGATTCAGTCCGCCTGGCTAAATCGTTGTGCGCCGACGTGGAATTTTCTCCCGAGGACGCCACCCGCACCGACCACGAATTCCTCTACCAGGTGCTCAACGCGGTGGTCGAAGCCGGAGCCACGACCCTCAATATCCCGGACACAGTGGGATACAGCATGCCCGCCGAGTTCGGCGAGCTCATTCAGAGTATTCGACAGCGTGTGCACGGCATTGATAAGGTGACGATTTCGGCGCACTGTCACAACGATCTCGGGCTCGCGGTCGCCAATTCCCTAGCCGCATTGGCCGCCGGCGCCCGCCAGGTGGAATGCACGATTAACGGAATCGGAGAGCGCGCGGGTAATGCATCACTGGAAGAGATTGTGATGGCCATGCGGGTCCGGCCCGACCGGTATCCCTACGAGACTGGCGTGGCCAGCGAGCAGCTTTTCCCAGCCAGCCAGTTGCTCAGTGAGGCGACCGGCGTGCCGGTGCAGCCCAACAAGGCAGTGATCGGCCGCAATGCCTTCGCGCATGAAGCCGGCATCCATCAGGACGGCATGCTGAAGAACCCGCTGACCTACGAAATCATGACCCCGCAGTCGGTGGGTGTGCCCGATTCCAAGCTAGTGCTGGGCAAGCATTCCGGGCGTCATGCCCTGGGATTGCGTTGCGAGCAGCTGGGATTCCAGTTCGATCGCCGCGAACTGGACCAAGTCTATCGCCGGTTTGTGGTACTGGCCGACAAGATCAAGCACGTGGAAGAACATCACCTGCTGGAGTTGATCCGGCAGGCGCGGGGCGCTACGGGACGCGTTCCGCCCCCTTACGCGGACTCGGCCGCCGTCGCCGCGCAAAGCCGCTTCTCCAAGCCTCTACTGTCCCCTTCCGCCAAGGACCTCGACATCGCATTGCACGCTCCTGCCGAGCATCATGCTGATCAGGAAGACTGTCTCTGGGGCGTGTAGAATAGTCGCCTGTTCGGCCGTAAATGAACTCGCGATGCCCATCTGCAGTCGCTGTATCCATCCTGTGGGTATTGTCTTTCCCGGTGATCGCTTCAGGTCAGGGAGCTCCAGCTCCCATGACGCCCGATCCGTTTGGACAAGCGGGCCGGCCTCGAGGGGCTGAGACTTACGACACCCAGGCTTCAGTCCTGGTGCTGACCGTTTACAGCGACACCGGGGCGCTCCTTGACCGTCAGGCGGTAGCGAAGCTCTCCAACAAGAATGATCACAGCGTCATTTGGCGAACCACGGAAGGCAAGTCGGTAGCGACCTTCGAAGACGTGCCGTTTGGAGCCTACGACCTCGAAGTAAGTGCGGTCGGGTACCTGAGCGCCCACCAGGAATTGACAGCGGACCGCGCGCTGCACAGTTATCACCTGGACATCCGCATAAAGCCGGATCCAGCCGCCATCGAGTTGAAGGCCCCGGTCACATCGCAAATATCCGCTAAGGCGCGCAAGCAGATTAGTCGCGCGGTAAGCGACCTGAAATCGGGAAATTTGAAGTCCGCGCAGAAGAGGCTTCTGGCAGCTTACAAACAGGCTCCGGCCAATTCAGATGTAAATTTTCTGCTGGGATATCTTCGTTTTCAGAAAAAGGAGTGGGAGCAGGCGCGGAGCTACCTCGATAAGGCCACAACGCTCGATCCGGCGAACGTGCAGGCGCTCACACTGTCAGGCCGCCTGCGCCTTCGGAGCGGAGACTTTGCGGCGGCAAGAAAGGTACTAGAGCAGGCCGTGGCAGCCGATGCCGAGCCCTGGATGCCACATTTCCTTCTCGCCGAAGCCTATCTCCAGCTCTCTGAATTCGAGAAAGCGCGGGAGCAAGCTCAAGTTGCGGTGGAAAGAGCCAAAGGCGGCGGCAGCGTGGCCCGGATTGTTCTGGGAGAAGCTCTGGTAGGTCTGGGGCGGGACCCGGAGGCCATCCAGGCTTTCAAGACCTTTCTTCAGGACACGCCGGAGAGTGCGTCCGCTCCGGAAGTGCGCGGTCTGATTGCCGTTCTCGAACGGCGCGATTCAGTTCCAGCTGGTGGTTCGGAGAAGGCCTCCACGCCAGCGATTCGTTTGATCGATGACAGCTCGACTCTCGCGGCGGCGGGCTCGGGATTTTCTGCCAGGGCGTTCTCCATACAGACCTGGGACCGCGTGGAATCGATGACGTCCAGCCGCCAGTGGCTGCCAACGTAAGCTGTCCGTATGCGAAGGTGCTCGACGGTGTGGGCGGCCGTGTGAAACAGTTCGTAGACGATGTGGTCCGCTTCAGCGCCATCGAGGAGATGCTGCACGAGGAACTCGACGAACTGGGCAATCCCATCATCAAGGTCACGCGGCAGTTCAACTACATCGTCTCCATTTCGAATAACCGCCCGGGCTACATCGCGGTGGACGAGTATCGCAGCGAGAAGTCAGGCTCGGAGGAGTTCCCCGACCGCATCGCAACGCGCGGCCTGCCCACGCTGGCCTTTGTCTTTCATCCCGACTTGCGCGATGATTTCCAGATCGTTTGCGAGGGACTGGGCCAATGGGGTGGGCGAGCCACATGGCTGCTTCACTTCCGCCAGCGCGACGATCGGCCCAACCGCTTTCACGAGTACAAAGTAGGCGACCTTACCTATCCCGCAAATCTGAAAGGGCGTGCCTGGATTGCTGCGGACACATTCCAGATCGTGCGCATCGAGTCTGAACTGGTGAATCCCCTGCCCAAGCTTCAGATCCTAAACGAACATCAGACCGTGGAATACGGTCCCGTGCTCTTTCAAAAGACAAACACCGAACTGTGGCTGCCCAGGAAAGCAGAGCTCTATCTCGATGTTCACAAACGTCACTATTTCCGGCGAAACAGCTTCGACCACTTCATGCTGTTTTCCGTGGATTCAGAGGGCAGGATTGGTGAGATCAAGCCCAAGGATGCGCTTCCCACCTCCGTATCCCCGAGCCCGCAACCCCGCTGAGGGTGTTGTGCCTCCCCTTGCGACCGTGATGCCGGATTGGAACTAGCCGTGGCGCGGTAAGGCGCGGTAAGTGACATAGTATGCAGCACTTGCGTAAGCATTCGGTAGTTAGCCGCTTGCCGTGACGGCTTCCGCCACCCACCGTTTTCATGATTCCGTAACATAATTCGCGTAAAATGCGACTGCTTCCGCCGTCGTTTCAGCCACGCCATGCGAAATATGGACGAGATCCTGCTGCAGAAGTTCGCCAGCCAACTGGAACTGCTTTGTTCAGACATGCTGGAGCTCGAAGCCTCGCTTTTGAAGCGCCCTCTTGCACTTCACGAGGCGCATGGGCGCAGTGCGCGAAATCTGGCTCACTATCTTGCTCTGCGCCGCCACGACATCCGCAAACTACAGGCACAACTAGCGCAGCTTGGCCTTTCCTCCCTGGGCCGGACCGAGAGCCACGTGCTCAACGCTGTCCGCGCCGTACATCGCTTGCTGAATGTCCTGCTGGGGACGGACAGCGCTCTGCCCGCATCCGTGGAACCCGCGGTCGAGATTGACGAAGGCTCGCAACTGCTCGAAGGCAACACCAGGGCCTTGCTGGGCGCGCCCCCGCCAGGGCGGAAAGTTCGCATCATGGTCACTATGTCCACCGAGGCCGCGACCAACTACGAACTGGTGCGCGACCTGGTGCAAAACGGTATGGATTGTATGCGCATCAACTGCGCGCACGACGATCCGGAGACCTGGCTCGCCATGATCCATAACCTGCAACGAGCGCGCGAGGAAACGGGGTGCCACTGCCGAATCGAGATGGACCTGGCGGGCCCAAAACTAAGGACGGGCCCGATCGAACCGGGGCCCTCGGTCATAAAGTGCCGGCCCAGACGCGACGTCTTCGGCCGTGTGGTCGCCCCTGCACGTATCTGGCTCACGCCCCAAGACAGCCCGGAATCCGCTCCCGTTGGGGCGGGCGCCTCTCTTCCGCTCGCTGACGGATTTCTAAGGAGTCTCCACGCTGGTGACAAGCTCCGTTTGCGCGATGCGCGCAAGGCACAGCGCACCCTGCTCATCACTCAGGTCCGTGGCCGCAGTTGCTGGGCCGAAGGACACCAGACGGTTTACTTCGTGCCCGGCCTCGAACTTCACCGAAGCAGAGGGAGAAAGTCAGGCCGGGCAACCGGCCCTAAGAGCGCAAAAACTCGAATTGGCAAACTGCCTGCGCTCCCCCAGACCCTGTTGGTGAAGGAAGGGGACACCCTCATTTTGACCCGCTCGGATGCGATGGGGCGGCCTGCCACCTACGATCGAACCGGAAAGCTGCTCACCCGGGCGCATCTCGGGGTCTCCCTGCCGCAGATGCTCGAGCATGCCAGGACCGGCGAGCCAGTCTGGTTTGACGACGGGAAAATTGGCGGCGTCATTCGGGCCGTGAATCTGGATTCGGTATCCCTCGAGATCACCCAGGCACGTCCCGAAGGTGAGAGACTCGGCGCCGAGAAAGGCATCAATCTTCCCAACACACAGATCGACATTCCGGCCCTGACCGACGACGATCTGCAAGCTCTCAAATTTGTCGTCCAGCACGCGGACCTGGTGGGCTATTCTTTCGTCCGCACCGGTTCTGACGTTCACCAGCTTCTGGAACGCCTCGCCGAGCTGGAGGGGCAGCACCTGGGATTGATTCTCAAGATTGAAACTCAGAAGGCCTTCGAGAATCTCCCCGAACTCATTCTCGCGGCTATGCGCGTCCGCACTTTTGGAATCATGATCGCCCGCGGCGACCTGGCGGTGGAATGCGGCTATCAGCGTCTCGCCGAGGTCCAGGAGGAGGTCCTTTGGATCTGCGAGGCCGCCCATGTTCCCGTAATTTGGGCCACCCAGGTTCTTGAGGGCCTGGCCAAGAAAGGCATACCGTCCCGCTCGGAGATCACCGACGCAGCCATGGGCGAGCGCGCCGAATGCGTCATGCTGAACAAAGGACCGTACGCGGTCACGGCAGTGCGGGTTCTAGCCGATATCCTGAAGCGCATGCAGGCCCACCAGGAAAAGAAGAGCTCCATGCTGCGCAAGCTTAATCTGGCCACCGCCTTCCGCAGCACGGCCTGACCGCCGCAAGCCCGAGTCCTCTGTTCATGGGCGGGCGTGGCCGAAGCTTCGGCAGGGGAGAGTGTTTTCCTGCCGCGCGTTCCGCCATACAATAGAGGCCCATGCTGCTCAACCTCACTGCTCTTCCCGGCGACGGCGTCGGACCGGAAGTTACCGACGAAGCCGTCCGCGTTCTGGAAACGATCGCACAAGTTTTCAGGCATCAGCTCAGCGTTACTCGCAAACCCGTCGGGGGCGCAGCTCTTATGTCCGTCAAGGACCCGCTGCCTGCGGATACGCTGCAGAGCTGCCTGGCCTCGGGGGCGGTATTGCTGGGAGCGGTAGGCGGCCCTTCATTTGATGATTTTCCCAGCCATCTGCGGCCGGAGAGCGGGCTGTTGCGGCTGCGCCGCGAACTGGGAGTGTTTGCCAATTTGCGGCCGGCGATGTGCTTTGCCGCGCTGGAAGACTGCTCCCCCCTGCGAGCGGATGTGGTGCGAGGCACCGACGTCCTGATCGTGCGGGAATTGCTTGGCGGCATTTACTTCGGAGAACCGCGTAGCACGCAAGGCACGCCGGGTAATCGCGTGGCCATCGACACCATGCGCTACGGCGAGGCCGAAATTGAGCGCATCGCGCGGGTGGCTTTCGAACAGGCGCGGACGCGCCGCCGCAAAGTCACTTCTGTGGACAAGGCCAACGTTCTCGATTGCTCCCGCCTGTGGCGCGAGGTGGTGACCCAGGTGGGACAGCAATATTCCGACGTCAAGCTGGGTCACATGTACGTCGATTCAGCGGCCATGGCGCTGGTGGCTCGACCTGCGGACTTCGACGTGGTGCTGACCGAGAATATGTTTGGCGATATTCTCTCCGACCAGGCGGGCGCCGTGGTGGGATCGCTGGGCATGTTGGGCTCGGCCAGCATTGGCGGGGCTGTAGGTTTGTACGAGCCGGTGCATGGCTCGGCACCCGATATTGCCGGACAAGGCATCGCCAATCCGATGGGGGCGATTCTGTCGGCTGCGATGCTGTTGCGCTATTCCTTCAAGCTTGAAACCGAGGCGGCCTGTATTGAGTCGGCGGTGGCAGCGGTGCTGGCTTCGGGATCTCGGACCAAGGATCTGGCCCGGGCGGGAGACAGCGTTCTCAGTACCTCGGCCATGGGACAGAAGGTTGCGGACGCGGTGCGGGAGCGGGCGCAACCAGCCGGCCAGAAAGCGGCCAGTTGATCGCGACTCCCATTATTGAACTCACCCGCTGGATTTCCACAAAGTTTTTTTGACCGACCGGCTGCATCTCAAACCATCGGGAGTACTATTCACCCACGAATATTTTTCCGCCCGAGAGGAGGCAGAAATGCTCTCCAAATGCGCCAATCCGGGCTGCGCGGCCACTTTTCTGTATCTGCATCAGGGAAAGTTGTTCCGTCTGGATACCAGCATCGAAGTCGTTGCCGGTACATCCGCAGCAGAAACAAAAAAACCTTCCCGGCGAGTCGAATTCTTCTGGTTGTGCCATTCCTGCGCTGCGGAATTGACGCTGGGTTACAAGAAAGAAACCGGCATCACGGTCGCGCCTCTGGCCAAGGAGTTGGCACGGGCACAGACCGCATAGGGGCGGGTGCCCTCACCCGCCCGGCGGAGCGCAGCTCCGCCGGGCTAAGAACTCTGGTCAAAGGGGTATAAGGCAAGATTTCAGGATTTCAAACCCAGGGCGAGCTGCGCTCGCCCGCCCGGACGAGGGCGTCCGGGCCTACGCCGGCATCATGCCACTTGCCGCTGTTTTTCCAGCATGGAAAAGAATTCCCGGGCGAGTTGTTCGTCCCAGTATCCCGCGCGGGCTTCTTCCCGCATGGTGAGAGCAGCCTGCTCATGGCTGAGCGCAGCCTTGTAGGGACGCGCCGTGCACAGCGCATCGTACACGTCCACCACTTGCAGTACGCGCGCCAGCAGCGGGATTTCGCTCCGGTGCAGCCCGTCGGGATAGCCGCTGCCGTCGGAGTGTTCGTGATGGCTGCGAATAATCGGCAGCACCAGGCGCAGCGACTTCAGAGGCTGGCAGATCGTCTCTCCGGTCACCGGATGCCGTTTCATGATGGCCCACTCTTCCGGAGTGAGGTTGGTCCCCTTTTTCAGGATTTCATCGGGGACCGCGATCTTGCCCAGGTCGTGCAGGTAGCCGCCGCGGCGCAGGGCCACGATCGATTCCGCATCCAGACGGAGGTGGCGTCCCAGGTCGCTGGCATGGCGCGCCAGGCGTTCGCAGTGGCCTTCGGTATAAGGATCGCGGCTCTCCACGCTTAAGCCCAGCGTGCACAGCACGGAATCCGCCGTCTCCAGCTCGTCGGTAAATTCCTTGAGCTTGAGCAGAGACTTGACTCGGGCGAACAATTCTTCGGGAAAAATCGGCTTGTGCAGAAAATCGTCTGCTCCGGATTCAATTCCCAGCACCCGGTCCTGGCGGTCAGTGAGGCCAGTGATCAGCACGAACGGTATCAGGCGGGTGGCGGGGTTCTCCTTGAGTTCGCGGCACAATTCATATCCTGATTTGCCGGGCATCACCACATCGGAGAGGATCAGATCGGGAGGATGGCGCTGGATCTCAGCTTCGGCGTGGACGGCGTCAGGAACCGCAACCACCTCATAGCCGTGCGTCGCCAGCAGTTCCTGCATCAGCCCCATGATGTCACGATTGTCGTCCACCACAAGGATTCGGGGCGGGGACCGCCGCATGGATACTTCACCCATCTCGTGGTAAGACACTGAACGGGAAGAAATGGTTGTCGGTACTTTTAGCGGGGGGCTCATCACGGGCCGGAGGTATCAGTCATTATTGTAAACGATTTCAATCCTGCGAAACGCTGACAAAAATTTTGTTCCTGTTTCGGAACAAGAGGATTTTGCCGGTGTGACCGGAGTCCTTGTTCTGTGCGCTAGCGAACAGATAGCTTGGCCGCATACATCAGTTCATGGCCTCGACATTTCTGTTAATTCTGCTTTCTCCAGCGGCATTTGGCGTCTCAAAGCCCCACACCATAGCGTTCGGAAAGTGGAACACGATTAAATGGTGCGCTGGCGCAAACGAGGCGGAGTGCCTCGACCTCAAGGTACGCGTCCTGTTTGTGGATGGCCGGGCCCGCGAGTCGATCCTGGGCGCGGCGCACGACATCACCGAACGCCTGTTCGTGGTGCGGCGGGTCTTTCGGGTGAACGACAATCTGCCGGGCGATGCTGGCGCCACGCGCTGGATGTGGCAACGCGGCGGATGGTTGCTGGTGGACCGCATCACCGGCCGCATATCGTCCCTTCCTCTGCCTGAATTCGACACTTACTATTCCGTGGCGAGCTGGTATCGCGACTACGTGGCCAATTGCGGCGTTTCCGATGACGGCAAAAAGTTATTCGCCATCGTGTTCCAGGTGGGACGACACAAGCCGGTCCTGAAGAAGGCTCTGGGCGAGGCCGGAGGCGACGATGCGCTCGATTCAGACTGCCCGGCACCCGGTTGGGAACGGCGGCCGGTTCGGGTCACTTTCGAGCCCGACGAAACTCGGAAGTCCACCTTCGCAGTGCGCGGACATGCAGCCGACCTGGTGAGCGACGACGACGGGGAGGAAGAGAAGGCTTCGCAGTGATGAAAGGGTGGCTGCTCAGCTTGAACAAAACTCTTCGAGCGATTGGCTAGGTTCTAGTGTGCTGTCCCAGCCAATTCTTTACAACGGCGCACTTTGTCTAGGATCACGTCAGCGGTGGCCTTCCAGGCGAACGGCTTGGGCGTATCGTTCCAGCTTGCAAGCCACGCATAGATGGCGTGTTCCAGTTCTTGCACCGAGTGGAAAGTACCGCGCCGAATCATTTTGTCCGTGATGAGCCCAAACCACCGTTCCACCTGATTGAGCCAGGAACTGCTGGTGGGGGTGAAATGGAAGTGAAACCGGCGACGTTTCATAGGCTTGAGCCAACGTTGCACGGTGGCGCTCTTGTGGGTGCTGTAGTTGTCGAGAATGAGGTGGAGGTCGAGTTCCGGGGGTACTTGCTGTTCTAGTTGATGGAGGAATTGGATGAACTCTTTGCCGCGATGGCGCGGCAGGCAACTAGCGATGACCTTGCCGTTGAGGATATTGAAGGCGGCAAACAGTGTGGTGGTTCCGTGCCGCTTGTAATCATGCGTCTGGCGTTCCGGCAATCCCGGCCGCAGGGGCAGAAGAGGAGCAGTTCGGTCCAACGCCTGGATCTGGCTCTTTTCATCGACGCAGAGTACCAAGGCCCGGTCTGGCGGGTCGAGATACAGGCCAACGACGTCCCGCACCTTGTTTTCAAAGTTCGGATCCTGGGAAATCTTGAACTTCTCGACCCGGTGGGGCTGGATGTCGTAATGCTGCCAGACGCGCTGTACCATCATGCGCGACACACCCAACTTTGCGGCCAGTACTCGGACGCTCCAGTGCGTCGCGTTGGCCGGTCGCGTCTTCAAAGTTGTGTCCAGAATCTTCTGCTCCACTTCCGGTGTGAGTGCCCGGCGTGAGCGCTTGCGTTTTTTCGATTTGCGAATGCCCTCGATCCCACGGTCGGTGAAGGCGACCCGGGCGGCCAGAATGGTCGGTCGGGACAAGCCGGTTCGTTGCGCGATCGAGTAGTTCGACACGCCCTGGCTTGCCAGCAGGATTACCTCGCATTTGCGGGCTGTCTTTTGTGGCGTGGTACCTGCCCGAGCCATCGATTCCAATTGACTTTTCTGGACCTCGTCGACCTGCAGAGCAGTAGCGCGAACAAACATGCCACTATTGGATCACGAATCCGGGATATTGTAAATAATTAAACGGGACGGGACACTAGTGCTTCGCACGCCCAGGATGATCCGTCTTGAGGAGTTACAAATTCATATGGAGCGACGAGCGATTGGCTCGGCTGCGGCGGGCCCGCCCTATGCCGGAGATAGTTGTTGGCCAGCAGGAACACGAACAGCGTCCCGAGCACAGCGAAGTTGCGGCGGCGCGCCCGGATTTCCGGCGGAGCGGTTACACTTGTCGCCAGAAATGCGCCCAGGCCGAGACCAACCGCCAAACCTCCAAGATGAGCGGAGTTGTCGATGCCTGGCACCAGCCCGAAAAACAAGTTATAGGCGGCGAACATGATCAGGCTCTTGAGCGTGGGCTTCAGCGCACCCTTCGCAATGGGAAGTCTTCCCAGGTAGAGCACGGCGATCAGTCCACCGGCCAGACCGAAGATGGCTCCCGAAGCTCCCGCTCCCACACCACCTGGATGCCACCACAGGCTGGCCAGGCTGCCGGCGATCCCACTGGCGGTATAAACCAGCAGGTAGCTCCAGCGATCAAAAATGCGCTCCGCCAGCATGCCCAGGTTCCACAGGCACCACATGTTAAAGAAAATGTGGATGATCCCAATGTGAACGTAATTCGAGGCCAGCATCCTCCAGGGTTGAGTCCCGAGCGACAATGGAGCAAAGTTCGCGCCCCAGGTCACCAGTTGCAAGGGCGTGGGCGACAGGGGAGAGACTCCCGAGAGCACCATGGCGAGGAAGACGAGGACATTGATGCCGACGATCACCTGGGTCAGGGGAAACAGCTGGCGGTTCCGCAGAGGCGGGCCAGACGGCACGCTGTCACTTGAGGAGACGATGCGACCTGTTTCGGCGAGGCAGTCGCGGCACAGAGGACTACTATCTTCCCGAGAGGATGGCAATTCGCGACCACAGCGAACACAAGTCGGCATGAAATCTCCAGGCACTGCAGCGCCACCCCGACCGCCGCCGGGACGGCGGCGCTACGCTACAACTTCGCGGCATTCACATGCCGTTCTTCAGCTCATCCTACGCGCTTCTGACTAGTCACCCATCGTCTCCACCGCCGGCATCTCGAGGGTCCTTTTCGCCGTCACCGGCGCGCTGGTGACCAGGGCCACCGAGGCTACCACAATGGCGCTGCCCGCCAGGATGAATCCGGTCACCCTTTCATGCAGAACCAGCCAGCCCAGAAACACCGCAACCACCGGATTAACGTACGCGTAGGTAGAAACTTTCGAAGTCGGCACGTGCCCCAGCAGCCAGATGTACGCCGTGTATCCGACCCAGGACCCAAAAATCACAAGGTAGAGTGTGGCGGCGATCCCGCGGGCAGTCCATACCGTTTGCGAAATGTCGCCCAGGAAAAATGCGACCAGAAAATTCGCGATCCCCGCCGCGATCATCTGCCAGGCGGTGGCCGAAAAGGGATCCACCTCGGGAGATTTCCATTTCTTGGCCAGCACCGATCCCAAGGCCCAGCTGAATGATCCACCCACCAAACTGATGGAAGCCCAGAACTGGACCCGTCCCAGGGCTGTGGTAGCCGAGAGATTGGGCCACAACAACACCACCAACCCGGCAACGCCCAGGCCCAGCCCGATCTTGCCTCGCAGGGCAATGTGATGATCTCCCAACAGGAGCGAATCGAGCACCAGAAACCACAGCGGAGTCACGGCAATGATCAGGGCTGCCAGGCCGGAGGCCACATGCTTCTCCGCATAGGCCAGGATCAGGTTGCCGCCCAGGAGCAGCAGCACGCCCACCACCGCCATCTGCCCCAGCTGCCGCGGCTGGTATGCAATCTTTCGCCCCCGCAACCCGCAATAGAGGAGCATGAATCCGCCTGCGATCAGGAAGCGGATGCCGCACATCAGGGCGGGGGGAATGTTTTCGACCGCTATGTTGATACCGAGGTAGGTGGATCCCCAGAAAAAGTACACCAGCGCGAAGGCCAGGATCACGGCGAAGCGATGCTGCGGCTGGGTTTGCGCCATAAGCGTGAGCTAGAACATATCAGACCGCACAGAAAGCGGGGGTATGTGTGGGTCGGACACTCATGTCCGACGCCGTTGACTTCGGGTTTTGTATGGGTCCACAACAGAGCAAACCCAAGATCAAATGCGTCGGACATGAGTGTCCGACCCACACGGGGGTCCCCGGCCTACCAAGGGTGGTATAATCAATCAGGAATGTTGACCGATGCGCCACCAGAAGCCCAATTCGCACTTGCCGGTATGCTGGCTGCATTTTCTGGTGTGCCCGCGCCGCTATCTGGCAGTGTTACCTTCCCAGGTACGGCCCAGCTTGTTCGGTAGCGACTAGTTCTCCCATCCTCCCAAATGATGTGGCTTAAGGGCTGAATTCGCCTTTTTCGGCGCGACCGCCCGCTGGCTGACGACCCACGATTGACGACCGTTTTCCGGAGGATGCAATGACCACTAAGACTCTTGCAGGACCCAAAATCAGGACCGCTCTGCCCGGTCCCAATGCCATGCGTGTTCTCGCGGGCGATGAAAAATATCTTTCTCCTTCTTACACCCGCTCTTACCCGCTGGTGGCCAAGCAGGGCCGCGGCATCGTGGTAACGGACGTCGACGGCAACGAGTTTTTCGATTTCTCCGCCGGCATCGCCGTCACCTCGACCGGACACTGCCATCCCGATGTGGTGGCTGCCATCCAGAAGCAGGCGGGCGAACTGATTCACATGTCGGGTACGGACTTTTACTATGAGAGCATGATCACGCTGGCGGAGCGGCTGGCGAAAATCGCTCCCATGCCCGGTCCGCACCGTGTCTATTACGGAAACTCTGGCGCGGAAGCGGTTGAAGCTGCGCTCAAACTGGCCCGTTATCACACCAAGCGGCAGAACGTGATTGCCTTCTTCGGCGCGTTTCATGGACGCACCATGGGCGCGCTCTCGCTGACCGCGTCAAAGCCGCAACAGAAGCGCCGTTTCGGCCCGGGGGTTCCGGGCGTGACCCACGTGCGCTATCCCGACGTTTACCGCGGCTGCGAGGGCGGCGCCCAGGACGCTGAGGCCTTCGCACTCGGCTGTGCCCGCTTCATCGAAGACAAGCTGTTCAAGACGACGCTGGCCCCGGAAGAAGTGGCAGCCATTTTCGTCGAACCGATACAGGGCGAAGGTGGATATGTAATCGCGCCCACGGTGTTCATGAAAGAACTGCGGCGCATCTGCGACAAGTACGGCATTCTGCTGGTGGCCGATGAGGTGCAAAGCGGCGCTGGACGCACGGGTAAGTGGTGGGCCATCGAGCACACCGGAGTTCAGCCTGACATCGTTTGCATGGCGAAGGGAATCGCGTCCGGCATGCCGCTCGGCGTCATGATGAGCCGCGCCGACGTCATGGACTGGGTGCCGGGCTCGCACGCCTCCACTTTCGGCGGCAATCCGGTCTGCATCGCAGCCGCATTGGCGACGCTCGACGTAATCGAAAAAGAAGGATTGCTGGCGAACTCCACCGAGGTCGGCGACCACATGCTGAAACGCACGGCGGACTGGCCGCGCAAACATAAGCTCGTCGGCGACGTTCGGGGCCGCGGCTTGATGATCGGCGTCGAAATCGTTAAGG
The DNA here is from genome assembly GCA_963803605.1 of Terriglobia bacterium. GTDB lineage: Bacteria > Acidobacteriota > Terriglobia > Terriglobales > Acidobacteriaceae > JAIQFF01. The sequence goes on along the minus strand of CAWDNG010000003.1, from coordinate 1,184,112 downwards.
ACAAGAAGACCAAAGAGTACGGCGCCGCGGAGCGCGACCGCATCATCGAGCTGGCTTTCGAGCGCGGCCTGCTGTTCCTGGGCTGCGGTCCGAGCACCATTCGTATCGCGCCGTCGCTGGTAGTCAGCAAGGACGAAGCCGACGTCGCAGTCGATGTGCTCGAAGAATGCATCGCCCTGGCCGGCAAGTAAGTCTGTGTGGCGCGGGCGCCCTCGCCCGCGAGACGGCGTCCAGCGACGATAAAGCATGCGCTTATTACCGAAAGCGCTCCGGGAAAATGCGCGGCTCGCCAAAGGCGCACGCCAATTCGCCAGAGGCACCTAGATCAAAGGCCGCGGGCGAGGGCGCCCGCGCCACATTGTCTACTCGAGGACTTGTGCATGAACTCAGGGACCATCGAACTCATCTACATCGCCCCCGCTGCCACCGCGCCCACGCTGGCGGTGAAGGAGGCTGTTGCCATTCCGGGTTCCGGCCTGGAGGGCGACCGCTACGCTCTGGGCCAGGGGACATTTTCCAAGCCTGAGCCCGACTTCGAGCTGACCTTGATCGAGGCCGAAGCGATCGAAGCCCTCAAGCGCGATGACGAAGTGGATCTCGCCCCTGGGGACGCGCGGCGCAACCTGGTGACTCGCGGCATCGCGCTCAATCATCTGGTGGGAAAGGATTTCCAGATTGGAGAAGTGAAAGCCCACGGCATTCGTCTGTGCGAACCTTGCGATCACCTGCAACGGCTGGCGGGACGCGAGGTCATCAAAGGCCTGCGTCATCGTGGCGGCTTGCGGGCCCAAATCCTGACGCGCGGAGCCATCCGGATCGGGGATTTGGTCAGCGCTCATAAGGACTAGCACTTGTGGGTTTGTCCTTGACACCACAACTTGGCGGAGCGAAACTCCGAATTAGAGAATCTCTCTAAATTTTTGCATGGATTATTTTTCCATCCTGGACAATAACCAGGCAGGGCCGGAACCTGCCCCGCCGAATCTCGGCTCCGCGAAAGTTTCTCCTGCGAACCTGTCGCCGAGGACCCAGACGCCGCCGCTCGCGCCGTCGGTGCGCGAGGCTCTGCGTTTTCCCGGCGAGGATGGCGGCAAGTCGCTGAGCGAAATGGCGCAGCGCGACCTGGACGCCACGCTGCAGTTGCTGGTGGAGCGGGCACAATACATCACGGGAGCGTCGGGCGCAGCGGTCGCTTTGCGCCAGGGCGACAGCATGGTCTGCTGCGCCAGCGCCGGCCCTTCGGCGCCGGAGCTGGGAGCGCACCTGCAGATCGATTCCGGGCTCTCTGCAGAAAGCGTGCGGACCCGGAAGATCCTGATTTGCGAGGACGCGGAAAACGATCCGCGGGTGAACCGCGAGAGTTGCCGGACGTTCGGCATCGCATCCGTCGTGGTCATGCCGCTGGTGCGGGAAGAGGAAGTGTACGGCGTCTTCGAGTTGCTCTCCGGCCGGCCGCGCGCCTTCGAAGAGCGTGACTACGTTGCTCTTAACCGCCTGTCGGAAATGATCCAGACCGCGGTGGAACATGCCGAAGCAGCGCGCCGCACCGAGAAGGAACTGGGGCCGAATGGGAATGCAAGTCCGCTAATCGGCATCACCGAGACTCGCGCGCCGGAACTTGTAGCCGGCTCGCGTGGCCACATCCTCAAGACAAATTCTGCAGCGTTGACGCCGGAACCCGAAACCACGCTCGTGCCCACTATGGCGTCGCAGGAACATGAAATGGCCCCGGCGCTCACTGTGAATTCGCCGGTGGTCGAGATGCCGGTGCTGGTCACGAACGCTCACCAGCATGACGCTGATGTGGATTCGTCCACTCCGATCAGCACTATCGCTTTCGGGAATCTTCGCCGATGCGAAGCTTGCGGCTTTCCTGTATCCGAAGGCCGAAGGCTGTGCCTCGATTGCGAAGCCGCCAGCGCGGTCGCGACCGCCGATCATGACCAGGACATGTTTGCCGAGCTTTCCGATTCCAGCACCAGTTGGGTACGGTCGCATGGCTATCTGATCGCAACTGCGCTGGTTGCGGTCGCCACGATCGCTTTGCTGGTCTGGCGGCTCTAGAAGCAGAACATGTGGCGCGGGCGCCCGCTCCACATCCACACACGACTACCCGACCTCCACCAAGCCGTAAGTTTTCTGCCAGTGGGTGCGCATATGGCGCAGGGCGCGATCGATTTCTGCCTGCGAAACTTCTTCGTTGGGGCCGGCCAGCACGGCCGCGGCTTCGCGCTTGGCCGCTTCCAGCAGCTGGCGATCGCGAATCAGGTTGGCAACCTGGAAGCTGGGCAGGCCGGCCTGGCGGGTGCCGAAGAACTCTCCCGGGCCGCGCAGCTCCAGATCGAGTTCGGCGATCTGAAAACCGTCGGTGGTGCGGACCATGGCATCGAGGCGGCGGTCGCCATCTTCCGACACCTTTCCGCCGGTCATGAGAATGCAGAATGATTTCGCAGCGCCGCGGCCGATACGTCCGCGCAGTTGGTGTAACTGGGAGAGGCCGAAGCGCTCCGCGTGCTCGATCACCATCACGGTGGCATTGGCCACATCGACGCCGACTTCAATCACGGTAGTCGAAACCAGAATATCCACGTCACCCTTTTGGAAACGCCGCATGACATCTTCCTTCTGGTCAGGGTGCAGCCGGCCGTGCAAGAGTTCGACTCGCCGGTCGGGAAAGACTTTCTTGCTGAGCTCTTTGTGCATTTTGAGGGCGGCTTTAAGTTCGCTCTCTTCGTTCTCCTCGATCACCGGATACACCACATAGACCTGGTGGCCGGCAGCAACCTGCTTGCCCACGAATTGCCAGACCTCGTCCGCCCGGTCATCGGAGACGCGGCGGGTGACGATGGGCGTGCGGCCCGGTGGCATTTCGTTGAGGATGCTGATATCGAGATCGCCGTAGAGCGTCAGGGCGAGCGTGCGTGGGATAGGAGTGGCGGTCATGACCAGGACGTCGGGTTCGCCGAGAACGGCCGAGCTTCGCTCGGCTGGGCGGACGAGGGCCCCTACGTGGCCGCTGCCGGCCCCCTCGCCCCCGGATTTCTTCATCAGCTTGAAGCGCTGCATCACGCCGAAGCGGTGTTGTTCGTCCACGATGACCAGCCCCAGTTTGGAGAACTCGACTCTTTGTTCAATCAGCGCGTGGGTCCCGATGATTAACTGGGCGTTGCCCTGGGCGATGTGGCGGCGAATTTCCCGCTTGCGGTCTTCTTCCACCGAGCCGGTCAGGAGGACGATTCGGTATCCGGCATTTTCCAGAATGCGCCGGGCGGAAAAATAATGCTGCTGGGCCAGGATTTCGGTGGGCGCCATGAGCGCGACCTGGAATCCATTCTCCATCGCGATGATGGCGGCCTCGAAGGCCACGATGGTCTTGCCCGATCCGACGTCGCCTTGCAGCAGGCGGCGCATGGGGATGGGTTTTTCCATGTCGGCCGCGATTTCTTTCAACACGCGCTTCTGTGCGGCGGTGGGATGGAAAGGCAGAATCTTCTTGATGGCCTCTCGCGCCCGATTATCCAGGCTGAACGCGATTCCGGTCTGCGCCTTTTGCTGCTGCCGTTTGAGTTCGAGACCCAGCTCGAGAAAAAAAAGCTCTTCAAAGATGAGCCGGATGTGGGCGGGAGTGCGGAAAGCCTGCAAGTCCTGAAAGCTCTCGCCCGCATCGGGCCAGTGGACCTGGCGCAGTGCCTCCTGTGGCAAAATGAGGCTGAGGTGGCGGCGTACCGCGGCTGGAATCGGGTCGGAAAGCTGCGGTGAAATATTTTCCAGAACGCCGTGGATGACGCGGCGGAACCAGCGCGGCGTCAGGCGGCCCTGACCGGTGGACTCGTAGATGGGGACGATGCGCCCGACCTCGAGCGAGGACGCAGCTTTCGGTTCTCCTGCTTCGGCTTCGTCGGAAGAGTCGCCCAGTATTTCAAACTGCGGCTGCACCAGTTGCAGTTCTCCGCCTCCGCGGTCTTCCTCCACTTTGCCGTAAAGGGCCACCAGTTGTCCGGGCTTGAAACGGTCGCGCAGATAGGTTGCGTTGAACCAGATGCACTTCAGTCGGCTCCGCCCCTGCCCGGCCGTCATCTGAAAAATCGGCATGCGCCGGGTGCGGAACAGCCCTGAAGTGCGGACCTCCGCGATGACCGTAGCCATCTCTCCCACCCTTAGTTCAGAAATTCCACGGGGGTTCAGGCGGTCCTCGTACCGAAAGGGCAAGTAATGAAGCAGGTCATCGACCGTATGAATGCCCTTGGCGCCCAGCACCTCAGCCAGGCGAGGGCCGATGCCCTTCACGTATTGCACCGAGGTAGAAAGCTCCAGCATCTCAGGAATGTTAGCAGGAGGCAGTGCAAGCCGCCGTTGGTCGTCGGTCGTTGGCCAATGCAAGGCAGGTTTCGTTGGCTGCAACCATCAAAACCGTCGGTGCATCAGCCGAAGATTGCGGGTTCGGCCAACGACCAACGACCGACGACCAGCCAACGACGATCTTCGAACGTTACTTTCGGAACCTCAGCTCTGGCCTCGCGCGGGTTACAATCCGGCTGGTCCCATGCAGAAAATCGCCATCCTTTACGATGCCAGCCAGGCGGTATTGTCCACCTTTGATCTGGACGAAGTGCTGCAGCGCATCCTGGTGATCGCGCGGGACTATTTTCACCTGCAGAACGTCGCTATCTTGTTGCTGGATAAGGAATCAAACCAGCTTTGCACTCGCTCCCAGATCGGCGGTGAGCCGGGATTCGACAGCGTGCGGGTGGATATCGGCACCGGGTTGATCGGCACCGCCGCCCAGAAAAAGCGCCCTCTGTACGTCCCTGATTTCACCAAAGAAACGCGTTACCAGCCGTGGGGAAAAAAGACCCGTTCGGAGCTGGCGATACCACTCATGGTTCGGGACAAGATGGTGGGCGTTCTGGATTGTCAGAGCGAGAATCCAAACCACTTTGATTCGGAAACCGTTGACCTGCTGACTCTGTTTTCCACCCAGGCGTCGATGGCCTTGCAAAATGCAAAGCTGTATTCGCTGGAGCGCCGCCGGGCCTCGCAGTTGGAGGCCATCAACACCGTCGCCCGGGAGACCACGGTCGTGCTGGACGTGAAAGAACTGCTGTCGAAGGCCTGCCGGAAGATCCGCGAAGCGTTCGACGTCTCTCATGTCTCGATGCTGGTGAAGGAAGACGAAGACCTGAAGTTGCAGGCCCACCACGGCAATTTGACGTTGCGTATTCCAGAAAGCGGGAAGGTGCCGGCGGGAGCGGGCCTGTGGGGGCGTGCTCTGCGCGAAAGCAAGACCCTGATCGAGAACCAGGCCGAGGCGGACCCGGATTACGTCGGCATTTATCTCGAGTCAACTTCGCGGATGTGCATTCCCCTGGTTTCCTTTGGGCAGACGCTGGGGGTCCTGGTCCTGGACAGCACCCGGCCAGGCTCTTTCCTCGCCAGCGACATTCAGTCGCTGGAATCGGTGGCCGACATCTGCGCCACTGCGATCCAGAATGCTCACTACGTGGAGCGAGTCAAACATCTCGCCTATCTGGATGGCCTCACTGGAATCTTCAACCGCCGTTATTTCGAACTCAGGATTCAGGAGGAACTGGAACGCTCCCGACGCTTCAACGCCGGCATGGCTGTGATCATGGTGGATATCGACCAGTTCAAGAAGTTGAATGATGAATTTGGGCACCTGCTGGGCGATGAAGTGCTGCGCCAGGTCTCATCGATCTTTTCCCAGCAGCTAAGGAAGATTGATGTGGTCTGCCGCTACGGCGGAGAGGAGTTTGCCATCCTGCTCTCCCAGACCAGCCAGCAGCAGGCCCTGGCCGTGGCTGAGAAGCTCAGGCGATTGGTCGATAGCTGGCAATTTCCCGGAGTTTCGCGGCCGGTCACTATCAGTGCCGGGGTGGCCACTTGTCCCGATCATGGCAATACTCGCGAGGATCTGGTCAGGGCGGCCGATGCTGGACTCTATGCCGCCAAGCAAGCGGGCAGAAACTGCGTCCGGGAAGTGTCCACCGCCACTAAGTGTGGGTCGGACACTCCTGTCCGACGCTTTTGACCTTGCTTTTAAGCGGTTGATTTTGCTCGGCAACACCAAGAAAAATCTCAAGCAAAGGCAACTTCAAAGGCGTCGGACAGAGCCTGCCCTGAGCGAAGTCGAAGGGAGTGTCCAACCCACACACGCACTGCGTTTAGTGTTTATTTCTCAGCGACGCTCTTGACGTTGCTTTAAGGAGTTGCTTTTGCTGTCGGGAACAGCATCAAAAAAACCACAGACAAAGGCAACTTCAAAGGCGTCGGACAGGAGTGTCCGACCCACACACGCACTGTGGCCTAGATATCGGCCTCAGGCTGCCAGGCCTTACGGTTCTCCTGAATTTCCCGTTCCTGGTCTTTGAGCTCGCGTTCCAGTTCGCGCATTTCCTGCTTCAGTTCATTCTCATGGTTGCGCAGTTCTTGTGCAGCTTCTTCCATACTGGGTCGTATCACCCGGACCGCGCGTCCGATTTCGGGTTTCAGGCGAGCGATTTCAGACTGGACCTCGCTCAGGTCAATCACGGTTTCAGCGTCGGCCTGCGGCGCCTCAAAGCTCTCGTCCATTTCGAGAACCCTCGACTGGTTGCGGTCGGGCACGGTCAAAGTGAGGTTCTGCTCCTTCCGTTCCCGAATGATGCTTACCGTGACCGTATTGCCCTTGCGTCCGCGGATGGCGTGAGTAAAGTCACCGCTGTCACTGATCGATTCTCCGTTGACTTTTACAATCACGTCTCCAGCCCGGAACCCGGCTTGCTCGGCGCGGCTGCCCTTTTCCACTGAGCGCACCAGCACTCCTTTGCCATCTTTCGCACCGAAGTAGTCTCCCAGTTGAGGAGTAAGGTTTTCCACCATCAGTCCGCTGCGCGCGGAGGAATGCACCACCACGATGGAGACCGGTAAATCCATGTCGGGCACAAAAGGGGCGGCAGGGACGGCGGGCAGTGCCGGCATGGCCGGAATGGCAGGCATGGAGAAAGTGATTGCCTTGCCCGGCCGGGCCAGAGCAAAAGTCTGTCGACGGTCGGCCAACTGGGTCTTGAGGGTCATCAACTGGCCGGCCCGGCTGATTCCGACGTTCACCGTGCGTCCGGGGGGAATCTCACGGATCATGCGGCGCAACTGCTCCACGCTCTCCACCTGGTTGCCGTTCAGAGTCAGGATTACGTCGTGCTCTTTGATCCCAGCCTTGCCGGCGGGGGCGTCCTGATCAACCAGCGTGACTTCGACGCCGTGTTCTTCTTTGAGCTTCAGATCGGACATACGGTCCGCCGTGACATCGCGAGTGTCAACCCCCAGATATGATCCGCCGCCGAAATCTTCGCTGGAGTAGCCGAAAGCCTCGCTGAAGGGTTCCTGCGAACATAGCTGCCCTCCACTCGCGGCCGCTGCGAACATCGGCAAAATCATCAGTGCAAGGATCGATCGACGCATGTCGTCCCCCTTTTATCTAGTGGAGGCCGGGCGTCCTCGCCCGGCTGGACGGGCGAAGACGCCCGGCCTCCCTCCCAGCGTCAGCGGCTGGCAAGAAAGGTGATATCTCCGGTGGTGGTGCGCACTTTCAGCGTGGGGCCACCTCCGTTCAAACTACCCTCGGCAGTGGCCGTACCAGGTCCCCACTCGCCTCCCTCGGTCGTAACTCGAATCTCGGAAAAATCAGAGCGGATGCGATGGCCATTCGCCAGGTCGATGGACGCCCGGATAGTGATTCCCAGGTTGGGTGCCAGATAAACCGTAATGTCTCCGGCGGAAGTCTCCAGCACCGAATCGGTACGGTCATTTCCGGAGACGAACTTGGCTACGATGCCACCGGCTCCGGTCTCGGCTTTGGCCGTGGGCACGCCGTTGAGGGTGATGCTGCCGCCTCCGGTTTCAGCGCGCACGGCCCCGGTGGCCGAGTTCAAACGGATGCTGCCGCCCCCGGTTTCAATCTCTGCCGGGCCTGCGATCTCACCTAACTCGATGCTGCCGCCTCCGGTCGTCACTTTGAGCGGCCCGGAACAACGTTGCACCTCGATGCTGCCGCCCCCGGTTTCCAGCACGGCGCCCTGCATGCCTGAGACCACCACCACGCTCCCGCCGCCAGTCTCGGCGTTGATCTTGCCCTTGGCGGAAGACACCTTGATGCCTCCGCCGCCGGTGTGCAGCGTCAGTTCGCCGCCAACCGTGCCCACCTCAATGCCGCCGCCTCCGGTCTCGACATTAACCGCGCCGCCAATGTCATCGAGATGAATGCTGCCGCCTCCGGTCTCACCCTCGACCCGGCCGCCAATTCCGGTGGCAGTAAGATCGCCGCCGTCGGTTTCAACTTTCACCAGGTCGATGTTGCGCGGGACATTGATCACGAATTCGCTGGAAGACCGGCGCGGCCTGCTCCCTTCCCATTCCGCCACCACCCAGGCAGTATCTCCGCGAACATAAGCGCTGATTTTGTAAGCTTCCAATTCGCGGCGGGCTTTCTCTTCTGACGAGGCGTAGGAACGACTATTGATGAGATAGTTGATCGTCTGCTGGGGGCCGCCCACAACTTTCACTACACCTGAATCCACCTTCACCCGCAGGTTCTTTGCCGCCGCCAGGGAGCCGCTGATCTGGCGCGTCCATCTGCCATTATCCTGATAGATTCGCGTCTGTTCATCAGGGCGCGCTTCCTGGGCCACCGCCATGGACACGAGCACCAGAGTCAGCGCTGCGATTTTGGGAAATTTATTCAACTGTCACCTTCCGGTTTCTTATCTTCCCGCGCCGACGGGGGCTCGAGCTGCGGGTCAAGCGGAGTTCCAGAAATTTCAATCAATCTCCGCGGTCTGCGCCAGCATATTGCGGGCCTGCGAGCGGATGTACAGGTTCTGATCGTTCTCCGCCAGTTTCTGCAGCACCACGCGCACGCTGCTGTCGGCGCGGCACGGTTCGAGCAAATGTAATGCCTGGGTCCGCAACCCGGGATTGGCATCGTTCACCAGGGCCTCCAGCACCGCATTCCGCACCCTGATGTCGTCCTTCACATAGGAACCCAGGCCCTCAATCGCCTTCAGCCGCACTCCCGGATTCGAGTCATAGCGCAAGGCATAGAGTAGCGCCTCGCGCACCCGGGTATCGTTCGGCGTCTGGGTCAGCAAGTCCACGGAATCCATGCGCACGCCCGAGTTGTAGTTGTTGCGGGTGGCAAACAGCAGCAACTGCTGGATGCGCTGATCGTTGAGCGACCCCTGCGCTTCCTGCGTGGAAACGGTGTTATAGCGGATGCTGATCTGAGAGGATCCAGGTTGCTGCGAAATGGATTGAATGCCGGTGATGGAAGATTCCGTGGGAGCGGCGCTGGTGAGATCGACCGGGTTGCGGCCATTCATCACTTGATAGGTGGCTCCAATTCCGCCGGCGAAGCCCACGATGAAAATGGCGGCGGCCAGTGCCGGAGCCAGCTTGATGGGGCGAAGCCATGCGCCCGGGTCGAACGCCAGACGCTGCCAGAAGCCGCCTTGTTCGGTAGTTTCGAGCTCCTCCTGAAGACGCATGCGCGAAGCTGTAATCAGATTGGGAGAGGGCTCCTCCACGGGAAACTGGGAGAGTGTGGCGTGAAGCTGGCGCGCCGATTTCAGCTCACCCGCGCAATCCGTGCAGCGCGCCACGTGCTGTTCCAGTTCGTAACGAGCGTCATCGGGGAGCTCGTTGTAGATATGCAGCAAAATATTTTCCCGGACCCATTCGCATTTCATAGTTTCACCCCTTCGGAGGGGGAGTGTGGGACGGACACTCTTGTCCGTCGCCTTTGACTTTGGTGTTGACTCGTATTGCCTGCCGCCCTGCGGACGGCCTGGACGGGCAAGACGCCCGTCGCTGCATAAATCCTCGTCATCGCATGTCCGCCAGAGAGCCCCGCAACTTCTGCGTGGCCCGGAATAAGGTGTTCTTCGCTGTTTCTTCGGTGGTATTCAAAATCTCGCCTACCGTTCTCAATTTCAGCCCTTGATAATGCTTCAGTTCAAAAACCATGCGCTCGCGAGGGGTCAACTTGTCCAGAGCACGGTTGATGCGTTTTCCCAGTTCGCGGCGCATCAGATCGCGCTCCGGGTTGGCGCCCGACCGGCCGTCGGGGACCTGGGCCAGAACATCGTAAGCTTCACCCCGCGCATCGACCGCGACCGGTGCGTCTTCCTTGCGTACCTGCTTCTTCCGCAAGTGGTCCAGACAAAGATTGGTCACGATGCGGTAGATCCAGGTGTAGAACGAGCACTCGAAACGAAAGTTGCCGACACTCTTGTACGCCTTCAAAAAGGCATCCTGATAGATGTCCTGCGCTTCGTGCTCCGAGCCGGTTAAGTGCATGGCCAGGCGGAGGACGGCCTGGTCGTAGTGCCGCACCAGTTCCTCGAAGGCGGCGCGATTGCCGCGCTGCGCTTCGCGGACCAGCAACGTGTCATCGATACGAACTGAACTGTGCCCAGCCATTTGGCCCCGAGTAAGGGGGTCCTGGGAATCGTTGCCTTGTTCCACCCCGCGGCTCGCGTCTGGATAAGAACTTCCGCGAACCGCTAGCTGTACTGCCCATGCATCGGCCGGCATCTCTCGTTGTCCTCGACTAAGCCGGGTGCCCTGCCGTTCTTCCCGGTTGCATAGCTATGGACGTGGCAGCAAACGAACCGTGAGCACGAATTATAGGAGTTTGGCCCTGTCCGTGCATGGGGTTTAGCGCATGCAGGAGCTGCTCTTGGATAGACCACGTAGGCCCGGACGCCCTCGTCTGGGCGGGTGAGCGAGACTCGCCGTGGGTTTTAGGACGTACCGATCAAAAACCTGGCGGAGCTACGCTCCGCCGGGCGGGTGAGGGCACGCGCCCCTACGTGGGTCGTGGGAATAAAAACCTACTCCGCTGCTTCCTTCTCGATCACGACCTTCAGGTGCGTGGTCACGTCTTTGTGCAGCTTGATGGGGACGGTGAATTCGCCCACGGTCTTGAGCGGTTCGTGGATCTGAATTTTCCGGCGGTCCACTTCAAAACCCTTCTTGGCCAGCGCATCCGCGATATCGCCGGACGTGACCGAGCCGAAGAGCTGGTCGTGCTCGCCGGAGCGCCGGGTGAATGACACCGACACGCCCTCGAACTGCTTGGCCAGAGTTTCAGCGCTGGTCTTTTCCTTGGCGGAACGGCGCACCGCGGCAGCCTTCATCTGCTCGATGACTGCTTTATTACCCTTCGAGGCCTCGATGGCGAGCTTGTGCGGCAGCAGATAGTTGCGTCCAAAACCCTCGGCGACTTTCACCACATCGCCGCGCGAGCCCAGCTTGGGCACATCTTCCTTCAGGATGACTTCCATGGAATGACTCCCTTAGAAATTCTCTTTGCCACGGACTCACACAGATTTTCACGGATCAGATCAAGAAATAAAAAAATCCGTGAAGATCCGGGCAAATCCGTGGCCGATTTTTTACGAAGCGCGTCCGGCAAACGGCAGCAGTGCGATATTCCGTGCCTGCTTGATGGCCAGCGACAGACGCCGCTGGTGCGGGGTGCAGACCCCGGTCAGGCGCCGTGGGACGATCTTGCCGCTCTCCGCCACGAACTGGGCGAGCAGCCGGACGTCTTTGTAGTTGATGGCCTCAATTTTCTCCACGCAGAATTTGCAAACTTTCTTGCGGCGAAAATATTTACGCCCGCCCTCCCGACCGCCACCCGGACCGCCGGGACGTGGCGGACGACGCTCCCGATCACCAAACGAGGGCCGGTCGCCGGAAGGGCGATCTCCGCCCACCGGACGCTCTGAACCTGCCACTGCTGTTGCTCTGGTTTCTTCAGCCATGATGCTCCTTAAGAATCGTCGTTGGTCGTTGGTCCTTAGTCGTTGGCCCTCGGCTCTCTTGCGGTGATTCATGGCGTCGGTTCGTACCGTGCAGCCAACGACCACTGGCCAACGACCAACGACGGGTTTACGCCGTGACTTCTGCCGCTTCTCCGCCGGTTTCGGTGACCGGCGCGGGAGGCGGGGTCTTGCGCTTGGCATCGCGGATCGCCTTGATTTTGTCCAGGCGCTTTTGTTCTTCGTCGATGCGCACGGTGATGAACTTGATCACAGGTTCGGTGACGCGCAGGCGGCGTTCCAGCTCGTGAATCAATCCGCCCCCGCCTTCCACCGTGAGCAGCACGTAGATACCGTCATGAAATCGGCGGACGATGTACGCCAGGCGGCGTTTGCCCATCTTCTCCACGCTCTTTACGTTTCCGCCTGACGAAGTCACCGCGGTTTCCAGCGTGGAAATCAGTTTGTCCTGCTCTTCCTCCACCATGTCGGGGCGGACGATAAACATCAACTCATAAGTGCGATTCATTTTCTCTCCATCCACCATGTTCGATTTCCAATGTGGGCGCGAGCGTCCCGCTCGTGCTAAGGCCTGCACGAGCGAAGACGCTCGCGCCTACATTGCTTCTGCCTTCCGGTTGAAGCGGTTCATGGCCGCCGCCGGACCTTCTTTCAAAGTCACATACACCGCTTCCGCGGCATTGTCCAACACCTCGTCCACCTTCTTCAGCTGCGACTTGCGAAAGGGAGTCAGCACGAATTTGACGCCGTTTGCAATCTTCCGCTCCGGCGAAATTCCCAGCCGGATGCGCAGAAATTCCTGCGTACCCAGCGCCGCAATGATCGACTTCATGCCATTGTGGCCCGCCGAACTGCCCCGCTGGCGGATACGAATGGTGCCCAGCGGCAGATCCAGTTCGTCGTAAATCACAATCAGCTCGGTCTCAGGCGAAATCTCATGCCTGGCCACCAGTTCACGGACCGACATGCCGCTCAGGTTCATGAAGGTCTCTGGTTTGGCCAGCACGACCTGCTCCGCGCCGATTGCTGTCCGCGCCGTCAGCGCATGACCCTGGCGATTCCTCACCTCCACGCCGCAATCATTGGCAATGCGATCAATGGTGAGGAAGCCCAGATTGTGCGGCGTGAACTGGTATTCGATGCCCGGATTGCCCAACCCGACAATCAGTTTCACGCCTGATCAATTTGCCTCAGCACCCTCACCGGACCACCTGGGGACAGCCGCCCTCGGCTATCCAGTCGAGCAACGATCGACAAGTTCCCAGCCCGAATTCGATCACAAATCCGGTCGAGCTTCGCTCGACTGGACGGGCGAGGGCGCCCTTCCCTACGCGAGCCTTGCCAGTTACTTTTTCTCTTTCTTTTCGGGCTTCTCCGGCTTCTCGGGAGCGGCCTCTGCTCCTTCTTCGCCCTCCACTTCCTGCTTGCCCTTCTTGATGACTTCGGGCTCGGCCGGAGCAGCACCCGCTTCTGCTGCAACCGCTTCCGGTGTAGCTACGACTTCTTCCTTGACCGTGGTGATGTGGGCCACGGGCTGGTTGGAGTCGGTGATGAACTGAATCTTCTTTTCGTCGTGGATCAGGTCAGAGACGCGCAGCACTTTGCCGAAGACCAGTTCGCTGACATCGGCTTCGATGGCGCTCGGAATATCGCCGGGCAAGCACTCGACTTCCACTTCGCGCAAGATCTGCTCCATGATCCCGCCCTGCTGCTTCACTCCGGCAGCTTCTCCATTGAGCACGATGGGCACGCTGACCGTGAGCTTCTGGTCCATGGCGATGCGCTTCAGGTCGATGTGCAGCAGATGGCTCTTGATGGGCTCATACTGCCAGTCCACGATCATGGCCTTGGTGCGCTCGCCGCCTTCGACCGCGAGATCGAAAATGGTGTTGTGGCCAGTGGCGGAATTGAGAATGCGCGTCACCTGGCGGGGATCGAGGGTCACGGTCATGGAGTCTTTGCCGGCGCCATAGAGCACGCCGGGTATCTTGCCGCCCATGCGCACCCGGCGGGCCACATTCTTGTTCCCCGGGGTGCGTGGTTGCGCTTCTAGAACGTTGCTTTCGGTTGCGGTTGCCATAAGGTTTTTGGTTCCTATAAGAACAATCTGCTGACGGACGTCTCTTCGTGAATCGACTGGATCGCGCGTCCGATCAAACCAGCGATGGTTAGCACCTTGATTTTCGGCTCCCCTTTGGCGGCTTCGCTCAAGGGGATAGTGTTGGTTACAACCACTTCGTTAATGCAGGACTGCGAAATGTTCTGCACGGCCGGACCCGAGAGCACCGGATGCGAGGCACAGGCGTAAACCTGATTGGCCCCGTTTTCCATGAGCGCGGCAGCGGTCTTCACCAGAGTACCCGCGGTGTCGATCAAATCGTCGATGATCAAACACGTGCGGCCTTTGACATCGCCGATCACATGCATGACTTCGGCCACGTTCATCTCCGAGCGGCGCTTATCGACGATGGCCAGGGCCGAGTCCATTTTCTTGGCAAAGAACCGGGCGCGCTCCACACCCCCTGCGTCCGGAGAAACCACCGTCAAGTTGGGCAAGTTCAGCCGCTTGAAGTAATCCACCAGCACCGGGGACGCAAACAAATGGTCCACCGGGATATTAAAAAATCCCTGCAATTGGGGCGCGTGCAAATCCACAATCAGGGCCCGGTCGGCGCCCGCGGTGGTGAGCAGGTCGGCCACCAGTTTGGACGAAATCGGCACCCGCGGCTTGTCCTTGCGGTCCTGCCGGGCGTATCCGAAATACGGAATCACCGAAGTGATGCGCCGCGCCGACGCCCGTTTGAGCGCATCGATCATCAACAGCAACTCCATCAGGTGCTCGTCCACGGGATGGCAGGTGGGCTGCAACACGAACACATCCGCTCCCCGGACATTCTCCTGAATCTGGACGTAGGCCTCGCCGTCGCTGAAGCGCGTGACCAGCGCTTGGCCGCGCGTCAATGCGAGAAAGGCGCAGACCTCATCGCACAGCGCCTCGTTGGCCGTGCCGCAGAAGATCTTGAACTTGTCGTCCACCCGGCTGCGCTGGGGCTTGCGCTCAGGTTTCTCGTCGGCGTTCATCTGGGCCTTCTTTTCGGTCGCTGTCGCAAGAGTTGCCATAGGGGCTTCTGGCTCCTAGCTACTAGCTTCTAGCCGTTAACCGCCGCCACATCTCCTGGCTGGAAGCCAGGATCTAGAAGCTGGTTTCTGGCTGGGCCGCTAGGATTCGAACCTAGACAAAGTGCTCCAAAGGCACTTGACCTACCATTAGTCGACGGCCCAGTAATTCAATTTCGGGTCTAGTTTCTGGTTTCGGGTAAAACCTGTGCCCGCATTATCCACTGGAAACTAGAAACCGGAAACTGGAAACTTTCTCCAGTACTGCTGCCGGGTCATCGTCGTCGTGGCCACCGCCGGAATACCGCCGCGCTTCAGCCTGGCCACAGCCTTCAGGCCCGCCGCCGGTGACCGAAACAGCCCATAGAGCGCGGAGCCGGAGCCCGAGAGCGAGGCGTAAAATGCCCCGGCACGTTCGAGCACACCCTTGACCTCGCGCAATTCGGGACACTTCGGAAAGACGACCTGTTCAAAGTCGTTTTCGATCCCGGTACGGACAAGGTCGAGAAGCGAGGTCTCGGCCCGGCCCCTGCCTTTACTCACAGGGACACCGGATAAAGGTTGACCACTCAGCCACGCAGAAACCGCACGGCCGAACTGAACCATTCTATCGGAGGGGGGAGAAGGCGTCAATTTTGATGCTCGTGTGGGGACGGGTCGGAGTCTGCCCTGAGCGAAGTCGAAGGGACCCGTCCGGGCCGAGCGCAGCTCGGCGGCTAAAGCCACTCCTTTCCCGCGGCAACTTTCGGCGCGACTGAAGTCGTGCCCTTCCCAGTCGTGCGCTTTCGGGTCGTGCCTTTCCCGGTCGTGCCCGGCTCCCGCCATCATGGCATCCCAATCTGCAAACGCCTGGGGAGTCGAGACACCAATTTCGGGCGTCGCCACCACGCAACAGACGGACGGCAAATCCTGCAGCGGATAGACCTCCTCGCCATGCCCTACCCCGAGTACCGTCCCGCCCACCAGAAAAAGCGGCAGGTCCGACCCTACTTCCGCCGCGATCCGCAGCCTCTCCGCCCCCGGTAATCTCTTCTTCAGCGCCCGTTCGAGCGCCAGGAGCGCAGCCACCGCATTGCCGGACCCGGCACCCAGACCGCCTTGTACCGGTAATTGCTTTTCTATGGCAATGGTCACCCGGCCGCCGCGGGCTTGAAGCGCCGCCATGGCGCGTTCTGCAATCCGGTAGCAGGTGTTCGTCTGGTCTTTGGGAACCCCCGGGTGGTCGCAACGAATCTCAATCCCCGAGCCACGCCCCACCTGTACCCGGATAACATCGTGCAATGCAATCGTCTGATAGACAGTGCGCAGATCGTGAAAGCCATCCGGCCGCAGCGCGCCGATCCACAAGCCGAGGTTGATTTTGGCGAACGAACGGACCGTTACGGTCATGGAGTGATGATTGTAACCACAGAGGACACAGAGGACACAGAGGTTTAGCGCGCCGGAGTCTCATCCGTTCGATCCGTGCAGGATCGCGGCTAGGTCCGCCTCTTGTGGTAAATCGTGAACTCAAACCCCGGATTCGCCGGAAACAGCTCTGCCACTTTCCTCAACCGTTCCGCCATCTGGGCCGGGGCCAGAAGTGGGTAGTCGCGCTCGCGCAGGTCGTGGTAATCCACATCGATGAACAGCGACAGCAGGTAGATGGAGATAGCGTCGGAAAAACTGGCGGCGAAATATTCGTTCTTGTACTTTTCTGCATCGGGACCGGGCTCGGTCGCGAGTTTGCGGGATTCCCACGCATCCAGCGAGGTCTCGCCGCGGGCCTTGTTCTGCACCTGCTTCCACACCAGGTCGGCGAAAGCCTGCGATACTCCGGCCCGCTCCACCACGGCGTGGCCTACGTTGATATAAAACTCGAAGGCCACCGAGAACTTGTCATCCATCAGACGGGTGGAAATGAAAACACACTGTGAATCGCCCAGGTCGAGATTGCGATGGCAGACGGCGTTGTCGCTCAACTCCACATCGTAGCGGTCAGCGATCACGGTCTCCTCGCCCTGATTGACGGTCAACGGGACAAAGTAATAAGCCTTGCGGTTCAATGCGGCTGCGGCGGCATCAGGCACGGCGGACACCATGCGCCGCAGGTCGGCTTCAGGGACCGTGATCTCGCCCGAAGCGGCATAGCAGATTCCATTCGGAGCTTGTGAGACGGGGGTGAGACGGACGACCTCCGCCGGAGGACGGGTTATCGGTGGTGCAGCCTGTGGCATGGGATGTATTCTAGCGCACCACGCCCCGCCAGGCCGTGCGTCTGACAGCACCGGAGATTCCGAGCCGCTACAATCGAAGAGTAATGCCTCCTGCCAAAGCGCCGTCCCGGTTGGTTCGCGGGCTGCTGGTCCCGGCGCGGGTAGTGCTGGTGGCCTTTCTCCTGGCCCTGCTCGCCTTTGCCGTGTGCCTGTTTTTTGGGATTTTCGGGCTCCTGATCAGTGCAGCATTGCGGGGTGTTCATCCGAATATGACCGTCGCATACCGGGCGATCGCCTTCCCCGCGGCAGTAGCGGCGGGAGCGATAGCCCTGCTGGCGGCGATTGTCCTGGAGATCCGGCACCTGCACCGCGAAATGTGTGGGTCGGACACTCCTGTCCGACGCCTTTGAACTTGGGCAGTGGCAGCTCCAGTCACTCCGGTGCTAACGTATCTCCTCATGATTGTCGGCACCGGCATCGACATTGCGGAGGTTCCGCGCATTGCGCAGGCCCTGGCCCGCCACGGCGACCGCTTCCTCCACCGCGTGTTTACTGCCGGCGAAATCCAATATTGTGATTCCAAGGCCAATCGTGTGGAGCGCTATGCCGCCCGCTTTGCCGCCAAGGAAGCGGGGATGAAGGCCCTGGGCACCGGCTGGAATCATGGCGTGCGCTGGCGTGACATTGAAGTCTCCCGTCAGCCCGGAGGCCGGCCCACCATCACCTTTCATGGCAAGGCGGCTGAGTTTGCCGCGCGCCTGGGCGCAGCCCACGTAGCGCTTTCGCTCTCCCACACCGCCGAGCAGGCCATCGCGCAAGTGATTCTTGAGACCTGACGCCCAGGAACGGAGTTCATCTTCTGTTAGACTGGCCGCGTTCCGGGCGAATCTTGCGCGATGAGTGAGACATCCCTCCTGACTCCAATCACCAGCACAGACCGGGTTCCGAATCGCGCCATGCTTTGTGGCCTTGCGCTATGCAGCTTTGCCGCCCTGCTCCTTGAACTGGCACTGACCCGCTTGTTTTCCGTGGTGCTCTTTTACCACTTCGCATTTCTGGCCATTTCGATTGCCCTGCTGGGCCTGGGCGCTGGAGGGGTATTTGCCCACTTGCGGAAGGAACGGTTGGCGAGATTCGGGACCCGCGCGCTGGTCTCGAGGCTATGCTCGGTCAACGCACTGGTCGTGCCTGTAGTGCTGGTGATCGTGTTGCGCACTCCGGTCTCGCTGGAAATCTCGGCTGCGAACTTTCTTCGCCTTACCGCGATTTACCTGGCTTCCGCCGTTCCTTTCTTTATTACCGGACTGGAATTCTCCGTCGTCTTTGCACGCGAGGCCAACCACGTTTCCCCGCTTTACGCCGCTGATCTGGCGGGGGGTGCGCTGGCTTGCCTAGCCATCGTCCCCTTACTTAACTGGTTGGGTGGACCCAACACCGTGTTTTTCGCCGGGGTGTGCATGGCGGTGGCAGGGGCCATCTGGGCAGCGGACCGCAAAGCGCGAAGGGCCGCCGCCGGACGGGCCCTATTGATTCTGGTCCTGATCGCGGTCAACTCCTCCTTCAACCTCTTCGACATTGTTTACGCCAAGGGAATTTTTCGCGACTCCGCGTGGGTAGAGTTCGCGCGCTGGAACGCCATATCGCGGGTAGAAGTGGATTCCCAGGGCAAGGCCAAGGCGATCGTGATCGACGCCGACGCGTCCACTTACCTGATGAACGTCGATCCCAAACACTGGCAGGGCGGATGGGAGAGGGACCTGATGTCGGCGCCGCCGGCTCTGGCCAATGTGCTTCGCCCCCATGGCGACTTTGCCATCATCGGACCGGGCGGCGGCGTGGACGTGCTGCGCGCGCTGGGCAGTGGCAGTCCCAGCGTTACCGGAATCGAGATCAACCCCATCATTGCGAACACCATCATGCGCGGCCGCTATGCGGACTACACCTTCCATCTCTACCAGCAGCCCGAAGTTCATATCCACGTCACCGATGGCCGCTCGTTTGTGCGCAATGCCCGGCAGCAATTTGATGTGGTGCAAATGACCCTGGTGGATACCTGGGCCTCCACTGCGGCGGGCGCCTTTGCCCTCAGCGAAAACAGCCTGTACACCGTCGAGGCTTTCCGCGAATACTTCGAGCACCTCAAGCCGGATGGAATGATCGCCATCACCCGCTGGGAGTTCCAGCAGCCCCGGGAAGCCTTGCGAGTGGTTTCGGTTGCGATGCAGGCCTTGCATGAAATGGGGGTGGAGAACCCCGCCGGTAATTTCATCGTGGTTTCGGAAGGGCGCCTGGACGCGGATGGAATTCCGGTGGTCGTATTGGCCAAGCGCATGGCCTTCACCGCCGAGGAGATGGACCAGGTGAGGCAACATCTCGCGGTCCATCCCAAATTATTTCTGCTCTACGCTCCGTCCGATCCGGTTTTGGCTGCAAGCCAGGTGCAGGAGCACTATTCCGCCAGCGGCGAATCGTTCACCCAGCTGATCCAAGCAAACGATCCCCAACGTTTTGCGGCGCGCTATCCGTACGATGTGTCTCCCGTCACCGACAATGCTCCGTTTTTCTTCTTTACGTTGAAGCTTGACCAGATCCTCCATCCCAAAGCGTTGCAGCAAGGCATGGACTGGAAAAACAATCTGGGCGTGGCCGTGCTGGGAATGGTCCTCGCTATCTCGCTCCTGGCTGTGCTGGTGTTCCTGGTGCTTCCATTGACAATGGGGGCCCGGAGCCGGCAGACGCGTCCGCTGCGCCTGCTCTACTTCATCGCGGTCGGACTGGGCTACATCCTGGTGGAAATCGCTTTCATCCAGCGCTTCGTCCTTTTCCTGGGCCATCCGGTATATGCCCTGACGGTGGTCGTATTTTTGCTTCTGCTGTCCAGCGGCGCCGGCAGTATGGTCTCTCGCTGGTGGCTGGCGGAAACCAGCCGGGTATGGCTGCCCCTGGTGCTTATTGCCGCCGCGCTGCTGCTGTATGTCGGCGTGCTGCCCGGCTTGCTGGGACGGCTGGTGGGCTTGCCTTTCATCGCCAAACTGCTGGTCAGCGGTACGCTGCTGGTCCCGTTGGGCTTCGCCATGGGTATGCCGTTCCCCACGGGTTTGCGGGCACTGGACGAAGCGGGCAGCAGTGAATTGCTGCCCCAGTCCGACCGAACCCGGGGAAACATGGTGGAGTGGGCCTGGGCCATGAACGCAGCCTCGAGCGTCCTGGGCTCGGTCCTGGCCATCATCATCGCCATCCAGTTTGGCTTGAATGTCACGTTGGGTTCCGGGGCCGCGGCCTACCTGATCGCACTGCTGTTGGCGAATACGTTGCGCCCCGCGCACCGGATAGCCTGATCGGGCAGTGCGGTCTGCTATTATTCTGGGCTAACCCGTGCCGGTGCCACGGAGAACGACCTTTGCTCGGGAGAATGCGTGCCTAGCCAGAAGCAGTTGAAGTGGTCTCAACTGAAGGTGGGGCTTACGGTGCTGGCTGCCAGCGTCACGCTGGCACTCCTGATCTTCCTCATGAGCGGTACCGGCGGCCTGTTCACCAAAAAAATCGAACTGAAATCCTATGTCGACAATGCTAACGGCTTGCGCGAGGGAGCTCCCGTCCGTCTGGCCGGAGTGGACATCGGCAATGTGACCAAGATTCGGGTAGTGCGCGACCCTGCCAGGCAACTCACTCCGGTAGAAGTCACCATGAAGGTCAGCACCCGTTACCTGTTTAACCTGCGCAAGGATTCTCTGACTTTGCTCTCCACCGCGGGCGTGCTGGGAGAGACCTATATCGACATAGACAGCTCTCAAGCCAAATTGGGTCAAGTCCAGGATGGTGATGTGCTGCGTAGTCGCGAAGTGCCGGACTTTGGCGACATGGTGCGCGCCGGCCAGGGCACGCTGCAGAACATGGATGCCTTGCTCAAGCGCCTGGATCGCATCGTCGCCTTCGTCGAGAGCGGCCAGGGCTCGGTGGGCAAGCTGCTCTACGATCCCACACTCTACAACCGGCTGAACTCGACGGTGAGTGAATTTCAGGGACTGGTGAGCCAGGTGGCCCAGGGCAAGGGCACGCTGGGCAAGCTATTTTCCGATGAGGAGCTGTACCGCAAGGCCAACGCCACGGTGGACAAATTGAACGTGGTCATTGACGACCTCAACGCGGGCAAGGGTACCGCTGGCAAGTTCCTCAAGGACCCAGTCCTGTACGAAAACGCCAACGCCACCATCGCCAACGTGAAGAAGCTTACCGATGATGTGAACGCCGGCAAGGGTCCGATTGGTATGCTGGCGAAAGACGAGGAATTTGCCCGCAAACTTCGAAATACGATGGACAAGCTCTCCGCCATCTCCGATCGCCTGGAGGCGGGCGAAGGCTCAGCCGGCAAACTGCTGCGCGATCCGTCTCTCTACAACAACGCCGACCAGATGCTGGTCGAGACCCGGAGCCTGGTCAAATCCATTCGCGAGAATCCGAAGAGGTATCTGACCATTCATTTCAAGGTCTTCTAAAATGTAGGCGCGAGCGGGGACGCTCGCGCCTACACTGTTCTGGTGGACTCCGCCTGCTCGTGGGCGTGGTAGCTGGAACGCACCAGCGGTCCTGATTCCACGTGCCGGAAGCCGAACCGCAACGCTTCTTTTTTCAGATAGATGAACTCATCAGGCGCATAGAAGCGGGAAATAGGAAGATGATCGCGTGAAGGCCGCAAGTATTGCCCAACCGTAAGAATATCCACGCCGCGCGAACCCAGGTCGCGAAAGACGTCCACGAGTTCGTCCGTGCTCTCGCCGAGACCTACCATCACGCCGGATTTGGTCACCGTCGCCGGGGCAAACGTCTTGGCCTTTTCGAGTAAACCCAGGGTGCGTTCGTAGCGCGCTCCCGAGCGCACCGAGCGATACAGCCGCGGCACCGTCTCGGTATTGTGGTTCAGGACGTCGGGCTGCGCGTCGAGTACGATCTTCAGGGCCTCTTCGAGACCCTGGAAATCAGGAATCAGGACTTCCACCCGGCAGTCCGGCACGAGTTCGCGAATCTGGCGGATGGTTTCGGCGAAAATGCGAGCGCCGCCCAGGTTGTCGTCATCGCGATTCACGCTGGTAACGACGGTGTGCTTCAGGCCGAGGGTGGCGACGGCTTCGGCCACGCGGCGGGGTTCGTCCCACTCAATCGGGCCGGGCTTGCCCTTCGGCACGGCGCAAAACCCGCAGCGCCGGGTACAGATATCTCCCAGCAACATGAAGGTCGCGGTGCGATGGTTCCAGCACTCCCCGATATTGGGACACTGCGCCGACTCACAAACCGTGTGCAGTCCCAGGCCACGAGCCAGCTTCTTGAGATTGTGAAAGTTTTCTCCAACCGGCGCCTTGGCCCGGAGCCACTCCGGCTTGGATTGCCGGACCGGAGGTCCAGGTTCGATCTGCACCAGTTGGGAAGATGCTGCCATCGTATGTTTCGATTTTACATGTCAGGGGGGATTCCCCAAAACACGCCCCAGGGGCTCAAGTGCGTGGTATTTTTGCGAACTTTGCGGATTTTTTCTTTGCGTGTTTTGCGGTCAAGGTTCTTTGCGGAAGGCAAATCTCAAACCTGGTACCGCAAAGGACGCGAAGAAAAACCGCAAAGGACGCAAAAAGCTTTAGTTTTCCAGGTAGGCTTCGATCCACTCTCGGATGCGCATGCGGCGTTCATCCTTGGCGTCGAAACGAACGCCAAAAGTCTTGTCCGCCTTGCGCCAGCTGACGTTGGCCCGCACCCAGATGCGGGGCAGAGTCAATAGCGCGAACGAAACTTCGAGCGCCATGCCAACCTGGACATCCTCGGGGCTCTTGACCGACATCCCTCCCGTGCTGATTTCCTGGCTGGTAGCGGTAAAGCGGCGGCTATCTTGCGATACAAGGGAAACTTCCGTGATGATCGGAATGCGTATGTAGCGGCGAAATTCGTGCAGCACCAGCATCTGTGTGGCGCGCACCAACTTGAGGGCCGCCTGACGTTCGAGCGGTTCCTGGAACACGGCGTTGACGCCATACCGGGAAAACTTCATGGCCTCCTGGGCGCTGCCCCCCAGGCCGTAAATCACCATGCGGTTGTTGGATGCCGAGGTGCGCGCCGACTCCATCACCGGAACGGCTTCGGGTGTCAATTGCACCACGCAGGCCTCAATCTTTTCTTTTTGCAGGCGCTCCGCCACGTTTCCGGTCATTACCACGGCTTCGATCCCAAATTGTTTGAAACAGTCTGCCAGCAAAGTGCGGGCCGGTTCCCTGATATCAACCAGCACGACCCGGGCGGAGGTTTTTCTGCTGCGGGGAGGCGGCGCGAGAACCAGGCCTGACGATTTCTGCATGGCGTTGGGGAATGCCTTGAAACTCCATTTTGGCCTGCCATTCGGCCCTTGGCAAAGGGATAGAAGGCCAATATGCAGGTACCAAGGTGCCATTACCCGAAATGGACTGACGGCACCAATCTGGGCCTTTGCAAAGCTCAAGTTTTGGTGGGAGTTAGGCGAGCAGCGACCAGTAGAGTAGCGCAAGATGCTGCGCCGCTTGGGGTTGGTTGAATGTACCTGAAAACTGAGGGCCCAAGCCCGAGGGCTGAGGACTGACGACTGCCCTACTCGCTCCAGCGCCGGAACAGCAGGGCGCCGTTGGTCCCACCGAAGCCAAACGAATTCGACATGGCATATTCCACTTCCGCTTTGCGGGCGGTATTAGGGACGTAATCCAGATCACAATCCGGTTCCGGGCTCTCCAAGTTAATGGTCGGGGGAAGGACCTGGTCGCGCAGCGCCAGCAGGGTGATTCCCGCTTCCAGTCCGCCTGCTCCACCCAGCAAGTGTCCGGTCATGGACTTGGTCGAACTGACCGCCAGCTTGTAGGCGTGATCGCCAAACGCCCGCTTGATGGCGACGGTTTCGAGCTTGTCACCGATATCGGTCGAAGTTCCATGGGCGTTAATGTACTGGACCTGCTCGGGCTGAATCTTGGCGTCGCGCAGAGTATTCAGCATGACGCGGTAGGCGCCGTCGCCATTTTCGGCCGGCTGGGTAATGTGAAAAGCATCCCCGCTCATGCCGTAGCCGATGACTTCGGCCAGGATGCGGGCCCCGCGGCGGCGGGCAAACTCCAGTTCTTCCAGCACCAGGATGCCGGCGCCTTCGCCAATCACAAACCCGTCACGCCCAGAGTCCCAGGGACGGCTTGCCTTCTCGGGATCGTCATTCCGGGTCGAGAGGGCGCGCATGGCGGCGAAGCCACCCACTCCCATCGGAGTGATCGCAGCCTCTGTGCCACCGGCAATCATGGCGTCGGCATCGCAGCGCGCAATGATCTTGAAAGCGTCTCCAATGGAATGAGCGCTCGAGGTGCAAGCCGTGCAGGTGGCTTCGTTCGGTCCCCGGGCGTGATAGCGGATGCTGACGTGCCCGGCAGCCAGGTTCACGATGGCGGCAGGGATAAAAAACGGAGAGATCTTGCGAGGTCCGCCGCTCAGCAGGCTGATGTGCTCGCGCTCGATCACGTCGAACCCGCCGATTCCAGACCCGATGTGAACGCCCACCCGCTCGGAAATCTCGGGCGTGACCTGCAAACCCGAAGCCTTCATGGCCTCATCCGCCGCCGCCAGGGCGAGATGGATGAAGCGCCCCATCTTCTTCAGCTCTTTTTTTTCGACGAATTGCAGGGGGTCGAAATTCTTGACCTCGGCGGCAATCTGGCAGGCAAACTTTGGCAGGTCTTCCTCTTTAAATGCACCCTGCTTGACCGCTTCCGTGATCCGGGCCACACCGCTTTTCCCCGCCAGCAGGTTCTTCCACACCTCTTCCGCGGTGTTGCCCACTCCACAGATCAGGCCGATCCCGGTGACTACAACCCTACGTCCCAACTACTTCCCGCCTTTCGCGTGCTTGCCGATGTAATCGACAGCATCCTGTACAGTGCGAATTTTTTCCGCGTCCTCATCCGGGATTTCGATCTCGAAGGCCTCTTCGAAGGCCATGACAAGTTCCACCGTGTCCAGGGAGTCGGCGCCCAGGTCGTCCACGAAGGAGGCATTTGACGTGACTTCGCCTTCGTCCACACCCAGTTGTTCCACGATAATCTGTTTCACTTTGTCGTCAACGGCTGCCATTGGTTCTCCTCGCTTGCATTCTGTTTTGGCCACGGGCGTTGTACGGATGGCAACTCTCCCTGGATTCGCGCGGGAGATGAGCTTGTGGCTACCAGGTCTAACTCCCTATCCCCGTGTCATCCTGAGCGCAGTCAATTCACTCGCTGGCGAATGAACTGATGGAGTCGAAGGACCCCTATGGCATCAGAACGCCGTGCGATACCGGGACCTCTACTTGCTCACCTTGGCGTGCTTGTCGATATAAGCGATGGCATCCTGCACGGTGCGGAGCTTCTCCGCGTCCTCGTCCGGGATCTCCACCCCGAAGTGTTCTTCCAGGGCCATAACCAGCTCGACCTGGTCCAGCGAGTCCGCGCCCAGATCATCGACGAATGACGCGCTGGGAGTGACTTCGTTTTCATCCACGCCCAACTGTTCGGAAATGATCTGTTTCACCTTCTCCACAATCTCTTTTTTTTCTTCAGCAGCCATGAATCCTACCTCCTGAATTTAAGGGAACGAATAGTGTACTGGCCCGTACGAATTACTGTAAAGGAAGAGCGGGAGGAAACAACTTAGCCGCCTGGTCGCCCAAAGAGAATCCTACTTCCGCCAGCCCATGCGGTCAACGCCCGCGTCAGTGTGGGCAGGACAGTGTAGTGTGGGTCGGACACTCCTGTCCGACGCTTTTGAATTGCTTTTGATTTTTCCCAATCTCCAGCCCGGGTGACGAAATTTGGCGACTCGGCCTTCGTTGTCTGCCGAGAACTCACATCGGTTTTGGATACTTCAACATCCAGGTCAAAAGCGTCGGACAGGAGTGTCCGACCCACACCAAACGGTCTTACCCCTACCACAATTGCTACGGCGAATATCTGTCTCGCAGCTCCGTCTGGCGGCTCTTCATGGGCACTTCCTGCCCCGCAATGAAAACTCTCTTCACGTCGGTCTTGACGTCGAGCGGATCTCCATTGGCCACCGCCACGTTGGCTGTCTTGCCCACGTCAAGCGAGCCCAGTTGGTCTGCCACGCCCCAGATTTCCGCGGGATTCAAGGTGATGGCCTTCATCGCCTCGTCGTGCGGCAGGCCGAACGCGGTCGCGTAGCCCACCGCGTAGGGCAGGTTGCGCACAGCGTGCGCATCGTAGGACGCGAATGCGATCTTTACTCCGCGCTTATACAACTCGCCTGGAAGTTTGTACACGGCATCGTAGCGTTCGTAGTTCTTGGGGTCTTCGTAGATCGGCCCCACGATCACGGGAACTTTCAAACTTGCAACATAGTCGAGCACGGACTGCGAGTGACTGATGTGGTTGAGCACGAATTTCAGGTTGAATTGGCGGGCCAGCCCGACAGCCGTTTCCAGGTCGCTCGGTTCCTGGGCCGCCAGCACAATAGCTCTCTTGCCTTGCAGATAGGGCAGTAGCGCTTCCAACTTTAGTTCGTGCTTGGGCGGTGATGGCGGGCCCTTCTTGTCGTCGGATGCCTCGGATTTCTTCTTTTCGTAGTCGGCCCAGCGTTGGGAATAGTCCTGAGCGTCCATGAAGGCCTGCCGCAGTTGCGCCGCCAGGCCCATGCGGGTTTGCGGAAACTTCCGCTTCTCCCAGGACTGGTTTCGCCGCTGCTCGCCGGTAAAGTTCAAGGGCATGGCGATGTCCCGCACCAGCAGCATCTCGTTGGCCGATTTGCCGTCGAGCTGAATGAACGAGTCCTGCCCGGGCAGACTGTCCTGGCTCTGCGGCGCGACAATCGCGTTGGTGATCCCGTTCAGCCGCGCCACGGGAATCAGTTCCGTCTCGGCATGGAAGGCGTCATACACATGCATGTGGGGCATGATCTCATCGCTGGTTTCGATCAGATCATTGGTGCTGCGCTCCGCGGAAATCTCGGTCAAGCCCAGATAGCTCTCGGAATCGATCAGCCCGGGATAGACCGTCATCCCGGTCACATCGATCACCTGCGCATCCTTCGGAACCTTTACCGAGTCGGCAGCACCAATGGCAGCGATTTTGCCCCCCGAAATCACAAGTACGCCATTTTCAATGGTGCCATGCGAAATCGTAAGCAACCTGCCACCCTTCAGGGCGAGGGTTTTCTGCTGAGCAGAACCCGCCACTGACCACAAGCAGACCGCCAGAACAAGCAGTGCATGGCCAACGCCTAACGACCAACGACCAACGACCACCTGGCCAACAACCACCCCTGACGACTGACGACCGACGACTGATGACTGAATCATTCTCCCTCCCGGTAGTGCGGCATGCCGAAACCCGGCAGCGAGCGGTCAAAATAAAGATCGCCGTCAATCAGTACTTTGTTGGGCACGCCGAAGCTGGAGAGAGGGTAGCCATCCCAGATCACCAGGTCGGCGTCCTTTCCCACATCAATGGATCCCACGCGATCATCGACACCGATGATCCACGCCGGATTGAGCGTAATCATCTTGAGCGCCTCCTCCTCGGTGGCGCCGCCGTTGCGCATGGTCTTGGCAGCCTCCTGATTTAGCCGGCGGGCAAAATCTTCCGAATCGCTCTTGATCGCCACCCGCACTCCCTTGCGCATTGAGATGACTGCATTCCACGGAATCGCGTCCCAGGCTTCCTGCTTGTAGCCCCACCAGTCGGAGAAGGTGGCGATGGCCACGCCCTGGGCGGCAAGCTGGTCGGCCACCTTGTACGCCTCGAGTGCATGATGGAAGGCCCGCACCTTGTATCCGAATTCCTGTGCAATGGCCATCTCGGTGAGCAATTCATCGGCGCGATAACAATGGATCTGCACCAGCAGCTTGCCCCGCAAGACATCGGCCAGGGCTTCCAGTTTCAGGTCGCGCTTGGGGGGCTTGGCGTCTTTGTCGCCGCGTTTGACCTTGGCATCGTAGTCGTCCCACTCGCGCATGTAATCCTGCGCTTCCACCAGCGCTGCCCGCTGCACCGCAAAATTCCCCATGCGCGTCGAAGGCAGCTGCTCTCTGCTGCCATACACTCGCTTGGGATTTTCGCCGCTGGCAAACTTGATGGAACGGGGCGCGCCGGGAAATAGCATCGCGTCCCGGCTGGCCCCGTATTTATGTTTAATCACGATGGACTGGCCGCCAATCATGTTGGCGGAGCCGTGCAGGAGCAGCGACGCGGTGACGCCTCCCGCCAAGCCGCGATAGATCGCCTTGTCCTGATAATCGAAGGCGTCCATCATCATCATCTGCGGCGTGACCGGGCTGGTGGCCTCGTTCACATCGTCGTCCAGCGCAATATGCGAGTGCGAATCGATGATGCCCGGCGTCAGATACTTGCCTCCGGCGTCCATCACGGTCGCGCTCGCCGGAGCGCTGACATCTTTTCCCACGGCGGCAATTTTTCCATCCTTGATGTAAACACTGCCGTTCTGAATGTCGCCGTGGGTGACGGTCATCACCACGGCATTCCTGATCACAACTTCATTGTGCGACGGCGCTGCAGCCGGCTGCTGGGCCCAGGCTTGCGATGACAGCATGCCGACAGCCGCAAACAAAATTAGGGTAGTGACCCGACTCATGGTGACAACTCCCGCACCCGATTTCTGGAAACACAGAACCGGGGATTTTATGAGTCAACGCGTCAGCCGTCAATCAGGATGGGGCCGGGACGCCCGTCTTCCATTGAGCCTTAGCCGCGGTATCATTCATCCGGGGGTAACAACGTGATGGCTAGCCTGCTCCTTGCCCTGTTTGCAACGCTGCCCGTGTGGGTCGGACACACCTGTCCGACGCTTTTGAAGTTGATGTTCGGGACCAATTGCCCAACCCATCAGGCCAAGGACGGCAACGCCCTCATCCAGATTGAGCAATCCTGGGCCCAGGCCCTCGAAGTGCGCGACGCCGACACCGTCGGCTGCATTCTGGCTGAAGAATTTCAGGATGCCGATCCCAGCGGCCAGCTTCATGACCGGGCGGAAACCTTGGCGCACATTCCCCATCGCCGTCCCGGCAAGAACGTCCTGAGCGAGCTCACGCCGCATGTGTTCGGCGATTCCGGTTACATTCGAGGCCTGGCTACGCTGGTGGACGGGCAGGGAAAAACCGTGGCCCGCGTCCGCTTCACTGACATTTACGTTTATCGCGACCAGCGCTGGCTCGCGGTCGCCGGCCAGGAAACCCTGCTGCCGGAAGCGACGAAGTAAGCCATGCGCGCCGTGGTGCAGCGAGTAAGCCACGCCCGGGTAACCGTTGGCAACGACCTTGCCGGCGAAATTGGCAGTGGCTTGCTGGTCCTGCTCGGGGTCGCGAAGGGCGACTCGGAAGCTGATGCAGACTATCTGGCTGACAAAATCATCGGTCTGCGAATTTTCGAGGATGCCATGGCCAGGATGAATAAGGCCGTGGGCGAATCAGGGGGAGGGGTGCTGGTGGTTTCCCAGTTCACGCTCTACGGCGATGTGCGGCGTGGAAAGCGGCCGTCATTCGATGCCGCCGCTCCGCCGGAGAAAGCACGCGCGCTCTACGAATACTTTGTAGAACGCATCCGGGCCGCAGGCCTGCCCTGCGAAACCGGCAGGTTTCAGGAGATGATGCAGGTGGAACTGGTCAACAATGGACCGGTGACTATCCTGCTGGATTCATCGAAAGCGTTCTAGAAAGTCGTTCGGTACTGGCCGATTCAGGCCGCCCGCCCTGCAGGATCTGCAGCACCTCATTCCAGTTGTTGGCGCGCAAATCCGCGGTCTCCCTGGCGTTGTGCGGGGCCGTAAACAGAATCCCTGTGCCCCGGAATCCCTTGAAGTGCCGCGAGCGGTCATCGACCAGCACATCGGCATTGACAATGTTCTTGTCTCCGCAAAACACGATCCGGCGGGGCGGAATGAACGGGAAATTCCTTTCCATCCACTGAAACTTGTCCGCGAACGACGAAGGAACTTCCATAGCGGCGCTGGTGATGTAAATATCATGATGGCGGGACAGTTCCAGCAGTGCTTCCTGGCTGCCGGCAATGACCTCCAGGTCAGCGAAAAATCCGGGCGCGTGAGGAATGGCGTTGAAGGCGTCGCGGCTTTCTCCGGGAATCATTTCGGCCATTCCACTCTTGCTGATCATCTCCGGCGTCAGGCTCGCGCCTGCCCGCTGGTTGTACTGGCCCAGATGCTTGCTGAACGAGTCGGCAATGACTTCGTCCATATCGACCGCGATGCGCAGCCGGCGCGTTCCTGCATCAAGCTTGGGGGCCGGAGGATAGGCCTTCAGCACAATGGATATCACCACCAGCACCGCCGCCACTCCGTTGGCCCACATCATCGCCACCGCGTGGATGCGAATGCCGTAAGCCAGCCACAGCAGCACTCCCATGAGATAAAGAAACAGCATGGCATACGACAAGCCGCGGCCGCCCTGCCGGCGCAGTTTGACAATCTGCGGCACAAACGCCACCGTCGTACAGAAGGCTGCCACCGTCCCCACCAGCGCTGTTATCGACATACCGGTTACCTCTCCGTCGGTCTATCTATAGTAGATGGCCGCCACGACGATTCGTCCAATGAAATGTTTGAAAGCGTGTGATAACTTCCGTTTATGCCACTCGAAACCCAGGAACTGGCCTCTTTTGCCGTGCTCGCTGAACAGCTGCATTTCGGCCGGGCAGCGGCCCGTCTCCATGTTTCTCAGCCCGCTCTGAGCAAGCGCATCAGGAGCCTGGAGGAGAAGGCCGGCGGGCCGCTACTCGTCCGCAACCGGCGCGGGGTTGCGCTTACCCCGGCCGGCGCCATGTTCTACAAGGAGGCGCGCAGAATCATCCACGACCTGGAGGCGGCCTTCGAGGCCGTGCGCGGTGCTCGCAGTGGCGAACGGGGCAAGCTGCGCCTCGGTGTGGGCATGTCCACCGTGCACAGTCTGGTTCCCCGCGCCCTGGTAAAGTTCCGCGAAAGCGCTCCCGGAATTGAAATCGAAATTGCCGATATGCCCACGCTCCGCCAGATCGAGGCCCTGATCGACGGCCGCCTCGACGTCGGCTTCGTGCGCCTCCCGGTCAAGCACCCTCTGGTCGTAGTGCGCAAGGTGCTGACTGAGCGTCTCACCATAGCCACTTCGGCGAAGTTCACCGGGTCGCTGACCATGAAGGGGATTCAGGACCAGCCGTTCATTCTTATTGATCGCGGAGTCTCCGCCACCTATCACGATCATTGCATCAGCCTCTGCGACCGCTCCGGATTCACCCCCAGAATCGTCTATGAACCGAATGACATGTTTACCATCCTCAATCTGGTCAGCGCCGGCATCGGCGTGTCGCTCGTGCCCCGGGCGGCACGGGCCATGCATGTAAGTGGAGTGAAGTTTGCTCCCGTCCACAGCAGTTATGCGGAGTGGGACATCGGAATGGCCTGGAACCGGAAACTGGATTCTGAAATCATCCGCAAGTTTGCCGATGCCTGCCGGCCGGAGTAGTGCCCGGCGAGCTAGCTATATGCGAGATCCGCAATCCGTACTGCATCCGCGCAGGCGCGCACATCATGAGTGCGGACAATGTGCGCCCCTTTCATGATGGCCACGGTCTCCGCCGCCAGGGTCCCGAAAAGCCGGTCAGCGACCGGCGCATCCGTCCCAAGGCGCGCCAGGGCGCGCCCAATGAAGGACTTTCGCGACACGCCCACCAGCAGCGGAAAGCGAAGCTGATGGAACTCTTCGAACTGCTTCAACAACGGGTAGTTCTCCTCCCGGTTCTTGCCGAAGCCGAAACCCGGATCGATTACCATGCGCTCCCGTTTCATGCCCGCCACCACCGCGGCGTCGGCACGCTCTCTCAGTTCGCGCTTGACCACAGTCACCGCGTCAGAGAGTGGCGGCAACGTCTTCCATTCCTGGGGACGCCCGCGCATGTGCATCAGTACAGCCCCGCATTTCAGTTCAGCCAGCGTCTTCCTCATCTGCGTGTCCCAAAGAAATCCGCTCACGTCATTGACGATTTCCGCTCCCGCTTTCACCGCGGCCCGCGCTACACCGGCCTTGTACGTATCGACTGAGATAATCGCCTGAGGATTTTTCTTCTTCACGCCCGAAATCACCGGGATGACCCGGTCCAGTTCTTCCTTCTCGCTCACGCCGGATTCGGTTGCAGACGCCACTTTCGCTCCCGGACGCGTGGATTCTCCACCTACGTCGACGATGTCGGCCCCGTCCTGCAGCAGCTTGAGGGCATATTCCACGGCGCGGTCGCGATCGAAGTTAACGCCCCCGTCGGAAAACGAGTCCGGCGTGACGTTGACCACGCCCATGATGAGCGTGCGTTTCCCCAACTGCACTGCGCGGGACCCAATTTGCCACTCAAACACCGGACGCATGCCAGCGATTCTACCCCGCCCCGCCTGTGTGGATCGGACACTCCCTTCGACTTCGCTCAGGGCAGGCTCTGTCCGACGCTGTTGATCTTGACTCTAGTAGCCGTTAAGACACCCCAATCTGCAATGCTACAATCAGCTAGCCATGCGCCGTATGTGCCCTTTTCCGCGGCTTGCCGTGTGCCTTTTGCTGTGCACACAACTGCACGCCGCCTCTCATAAAGCGCTCGACAAACGCATTGCCGCCATCCTCCAACCTGCCGACTTGGCGCGGGGCTTCTGGGGCATCGAAGTCGTTTCGCTCTCCACCGGCAAAGTGCTCTACGCCCGCGATGCGGACAAACTGTTCACGCCCGCTTCCAACACCAAGCTTTTCACCACCGCCGCGGCCATGGCCCTGATCGGCCCCGACTACACCTTTAAAACCACGGTAGAGACCAACGGCAACCTCGACACCCACGGGCGTCTCACCGGAGACCTGGTGCTGGTGGGACGCGGCGACCCCAATCTTTCGGGCCGCGAGTTGCCCTACGCGCTGCATACCGAGCGCAACGGCCACCCCATTCGAGTGCTCGAGCAACTGGCCGACACCCTGGCGCAAAAAGGCGTGAAGTACGTGGACGGAGACATCATTGCCGACGACTCCTATTTCGCCTTCGAGCGTTATGGCGAAGGTTGGACGCAGGACGATCTGGTCTGGGCGGACGGCGCTCCCGTTTCCGCGCTCACGATCAACGACAATGTAATCTTCGTAAACATTCTGCCTGCCGATCGCGCCGGCGATCGCGCCTTCGTCAGCATTACGCCTTTTGCCGACTACTACCGTATCGACAATCGCATCATGACCACCCCGGCAGGCACGGGCCGAAAAATCTTTATTAATCGCGAACCTGGCGCCACTACGCTGACCCTTTGGGGCAACATGCCGCTGGGCGACGCTGGGGCCAATGAGGCCCTCGCCATCGAAGATCCGGCGGAGTTTGCGGCGGAACTGTTTCGCCATCTGCTGGAGGTGCGTGGCATTGCCGTGTACGGCAAGCAGAAGACGCGGCACACAGAGTTGTCCAGCCTGTCGACTCTCACGATCACGGCTTCGGCCGCTGCCAGAGGCGGCGACGAGCCCTCACGCGCGTTGCAGAACCAGCCCCTGGTGCTGGCCAGCTATCAGTCCCGGCCGCTGATTGAAGATGTGAGGGTGATCAACAAAGTCAGCCAGAACCTGCACGCGGAAATCTTGCTGCGGCTGCTGGGCCGCGAAAAAGGCACCGCGGGCACGGTCGAAGGCGGGCTCGAAGTGTTACGCGGGTTCCTCAACCAGGCCGGCATCACGGGCGATCAGTACGCGTTTTACGATGGCTCTGGACTCTCGCGGCAAAATCTGGTGACACCGCACGCCGTGCTCCAGTTGTTACGCTATGCCGACTCGCAGCCCTGGGGCGCCAGTTTCCGCGACACCCTTCCCCTTTCGGGCATGGACGGTTCTCTCTCCAATCGATTCAAGAACGTGGATGTGCAAGGGCGCGTGCAAGCCAAGACCGGTTCGCTGGGTGGAGTCAAGACGCTCTCCGGCTACGCCACCACCAAACGCGGCGAACGGGTGGCATTTTCCATCCTGTCGAACAACTTCAACCTGCCGGACAAACGCATCAACGACACGATCGACGACATCGTCGACCAAATTCTGGACGACGGCAAACCCAAAAAATAATGCTGCTGGTCGTGTGGGTCGGACACTCTCGTCCGACACCGTTGAATTTGATTTGTCCTGAATTTCGAATCGACCCAGCTTCAAAGCGCCGGGCAGAGCCTGCCCTAAGGAGTTGTGCATAAATAAGTGAGTCAAGTCATTCTGGCGATATGGTGTAGTTCCAGTCCCCATGGAAGGAGTGACGCACGAGTTTGATGGCGGCGAGTTTGGCATTGGAGATTTTCGTGCCTTTGGGATATCTGTTTTCATCCAGTTCGGCGCGCACCGTGAGTCCGGTTGTGGTGGTGGTTGCCGCGATCAGTTGAACCATGGTTTTGAAAGTGCGCAGGGGCTTGCCGCGCCAATTGAGGGTGATAAAGGAAAATAGACGGTGTTCAATTTTATTCCATTTGCTGGTGCCGGGCGGCAGGTGGCAAACCGTGATGGGGAAACGCAACTCCTTGGCCAGCCTTTGCAGTTCTATTTTCCATAGGCGCACACGGTGGCCGTTGCTGCCGCCGCCATCGGCGGTGATCATCAGGCGACTGGCTTGGGGATAGCGCTTTTGTCCCATCGCCAGCCACCAGCGCCGAATCGCGTGAACCGCGAAACTGGCGGTATCGTGATCTGTGCCGACACTCACCCAGCCCTTGTTGTCGGCAATGTCATAGACACCGTAGGGAACGGCACGGCCCAGTTTGGGATCAATAAAGTCGTGCACATTGACCGCTTCAGGTGCCGCTTTGGGGTGCCATTCCCGGCCGTTATTTTTGAAATTGCCTACCAATTCTTTCTTTTTGGTATCGACGGAAATGACCGGCTCATCCGCCGCCAGAAACGCCGTGGCCTGATCGTTGAGGTAATGAAACTGGGCATCCCTATCCATGTGGCTGCTGCCTTCCCGTGTCTTACGGTTCGCCTGCAAACTGTATCCCAGTTCACGCAGACAGTCAGCAATCACATGCGGGCAAACCGAATGCCCCTGACCTTGCAACCCCCGAGACAAGTGGCGCAGACTTTTTGATGTCCATCGCAGCACCCGCATCGGATCGCCCCGCGTTGCCGGTTCCACCAGACGTTCCAGATCCGGCAACAGGGTAGGATCCTCCCAGCGTTTGGTCTTGCGTCCACCCCCAGGCTTGCGTATCCGCCCGGTTTCTACCTGCTCGTTCTCCTCAATCTCTTCTACGCCGCGACTAATCGTGCTGCGGGCCATGCCCGTGATCCGCGCCACCACGCTCACGCCGCCATAACCGTAGGCGCGGGCCTCAGTGCCCGCAAACCGACGACGCCCTCGTTCGTCCAGAACGGGTGACAATTCCGCGTAACGCCGTCAAATACCGGCCGCAGACCCAACCATCCACAAACGCTATCGTATTGCCATCCTCAGTTGAAGTACTTAATTATGCACGTTTCCTAAGCGAAGTCAAGGGTGTGCCCGTCCTACACTCACCGCGGCATGCGCTTGCCCTGGCGATGGCGCAGCGCGCGTACCGCGCCGGGGCCGGTGCCGGTGGGCGGCTTGCGCATCCCGTCCAGCAGGTCTTTCAAGACCACGGCATTATTGTGTTGCTCATTTCTGGACGCGAACAGGAGTGTAAGATTCTTCTTCCGCTGGGCCAGGCGGTAAAGTTCATTGAGCGCCTCCGCGGCCTCAGGCAACGCCAGTTCCTTGAGATAGCGTTTGCGGAAAGTTAGCCAGCTTTCGGGGCGGGCGTGAAACCATTGGCGAAGTTGGTCGGAAGGGGAGAGGTCGCGCAACCAGCTATGCAGTGCGGCCTGGCTTTTGCTGAGCCCGCGGGGCCAGAGCCGGTCGACCAGAACGCGATAGCCGTCGCCGCGAGCGGGCTTCTCATAAACTCGCTTCACGGTGACGCGTTTGACGGCAGCTGGCATGGAGACTCTCCTATTGTACTTCTGCGCCGCGTGCCGGCACTTGGCAATTAGCGTTTAGCATTTGGCCAATGCCCAGTGGCTC
Organism: Terriglobia bacterium; assembly: GCA_963803605.1. Taxonomy (GTDB): domain Bacteria; phylum Acidobacteriota; class Terriglobia; order Terriglobales; family Acidobacteriaceae; genus JAIQFF01. The sequence continues at coordinate 1,147,902 of CAWDNG010000003.1, read as the reverse complement.
TGGCCAAGTGCTGAATGCCAAGTGCTCATCGCTGTTTCATCAGAGGTCATGTCTTGGAACAAATGAAATCAGCTTTCAGGAATTGCGAGATCCTCGCACTCGTCGCTGTCGCCCTGGTCCTGTGTAGCGGTTGCGATGTGCAGCGCCGCAAGAGCGACGCTGAACTCGGACTGAACCCGCAACAGGCCGCCGGCCGGCGGCTTTACGACCAATACTGCGATCGCTGCCACGAGCCTTACTCGTCTCGCGATAAGAAAGCGCGCAGCCTCCAGGGAGTCTTCAAGAAGCAGTTCCTCCCCGAAAGCGGAATGCCGGCGAATGACGAGCGCGTCGGCGAAATCATCGTGACCGGCCGCAACATGATGCCGGCGTTCGGCCAGGCCCTGTCGCAATCGCAGGTGCAGGATTTGCTGGCATACCTGCATACGTTGTAAATCAGAAGAGATCTGTGGGGACGGGTCTCTGACCCGTCCAGGTCGAGCGCAGCTCGACAATGCTATTTGTAACAACTGCGCGACGGGCGGGACGCCCGTCCTCCATCTCACTCCGATTGACTTCACCGCCGTGAGCGAGTAAATTTCTCAAACCATATTCTGTTTGCTCTTTCACAACTTTTTGGGTTCGCGCACCCTCGTCATCCTGACGAGGAGGGAAGCGGGTGAGAATCCCGCGCTGCCGCGCAACTGTAAGCGAGGAAATCACAGCCGGTCACTGGGGAAATCCCGGGAAGGCCGGTTGTATGCATCGGACATCGAGCAAGCTCCGTCCTTACTCGCAAGCCAGGAGACCGGCGTGAACCGTCCACACCAACCCCTTTCGCGTGACAAAGGAGGAGTGCATGCGGTCCGTCAAAGTTTTCGTTTCTGTTTTCGTCCTGCTGACAGCGGCGTCGGCTGCCGATTTCAAGATTAAAGTTGTCGATCCCCAATCGGCGGCGGTCGCCGATGCTCAAGTGGAATTGTTTCTTGCAGGCTCCTCGACTCCGGCCGCCATTCAGACTACTTCCGCTGATGGCGTGGCGATATTTCGCGGCGCAGCGGCTCCTTCTTACCGCGTGCGCGTGCTCGCTGCTGGGTTTGCCGTCGCGACCGCTGATATTTCCGCGTCCAACTCGGAAACAGTTACGGTTAGCCTTCGACTGGCTCCAGCCACTGAAACCGTTACGGTCAGTGCCACCCGCACCCTGGTTCCCAGCAGCGCGGCGGGGGCCGACGTGGAAGTCCTGACCGCAGGGCAACTGGAAGTCATGCGACCGGTGGCGGCCGATGATGCTCTGCATTTTCTTCCCGGCGCAGTGGTGAGTACGGCCGGACAACGCGGCGGGCTCTCGTCCTTGTTCGTTCGCGGCGGCGAGTCCACATACAACAAAGTGATTGTGGACGGAGTTCCGGCCAACGATCCCGGCGGAATCTTCGACTTCGGCGTGCTCCCCCTTACCGGGGCAGACCGCCTGGAGTTTGTTCGAGGCTCTCAGAGCACGCTCTACGGCTCCGATGCCATGACCAGCGTAGTGCAGGTTTTCACCCGCACCGGCAGCACACCGGTGCCTGAACTTCGTTTCGGCGCGGATGGCGGGAATCTGGACACGGCGAATGGATATGCGTCGCTCGCCGGCGCCAACGGCCGCTTCGATTACGATCTGTTCGGCGACCAGTTCAACACCATGGGGCAAGGTCCGAACGATGACTACTCCAACTCCCTGCAGGGCGGGAACATTGGTGTGAAGCTGACCGACCGAGCAGCCCTGCGTCTGCGCGCCCGTCATTCCAACAGCGCTACTGGCGTTCAGAGCTACTGGAATTTCAACGGCGACCCCATTCTTCCTCCGGACTTCGACCAGCGCGCGCGGCAAAACAACCTGCTGGCCAGCGCAGAGCTGGCGATCGCAGGGCCATCACGCTGGCAACATCGCTTTACCGGCTTCGAGTACGCACTGCATCGCACGAATATCCAGACGGTCAACCAGCCCGGCCGCGTAGACCCGTTCGGTAACCAGATCGATACCCCTTTCCACGCCATCACCAACATCAACCGTGCCGGCTTCGACTACCAGGGTGACTACACGGAACGAAGCTGGGCCCAGACCACGGTGGGATATGAGTTCGAGGACGAAAACGGCACCACCGGCACCCTTCCCGATTCTCTGAGTCATGGCGTGCGCCTGAACCAGGCGGTTTACGGCCAGCAGCTGTTGAGCCTTGGCCGCCTTTCCATCGTGGCCGGGGCCCGCTTTGTCCACAACGGGAGTTTTGGAAACAAAGTTGTGCCGCGAGTTGCGTTGGGTTTCACGGCCTTGCGCGGCGGGAATTTCTTTTCCGGTACGCGCTTCCGCTTCAGCTACGCCACCGGCATCAAGGAACCCAGTTTCGCCCAGTCATTCGGGAATGGTGGGGGCTTTCCCGTGATCGCCAATCCCGGCCTTCAGCCGGAGAAGGCACGCTCATTAGAGGCCGGTGTAGAGCAGAAGTTTTCCCGGAACTACTCCTTGACTGCTACCTATTTCAACGGTCTGTTTCGCGACAAGATTGATTTCAACTTCCTGACGGGCACGGCCTGTCCGCCGCCCAGCGCCTTCTGCGGTCAGTACATCAATGTCAATGAGGCCTTGGCGCACGGCGCCGAAGTGGAGTTTCACGGACGCCCGCTGGCAAAGCTGTCGCTCGATGGCTCCTACACTTACACTTCGACACAGATTCTGGAGCAGCCGTTTGCTTTCGATCCGTTGCTCGAGCCTGGACAGCCGTTGATCCGTCGTCCCAAACATGCGGGGAGTTTGTTGCTGACTTATCTGAGCACGCGATGGGGAGCGAATCTGGGCGGAAGTTTCACCGGCCGACGCACGGATTCGGATTTTCTGGGCTACGGCATCAACCACGCCGCCGGCTACGCCCGCGTGGATCTCGGCGGATGGTATGCGATTACCTCTCGTATCACGGCCTACGTGAATCTGGAGAATGCCCTAGACAAGCAGTATCAGGAGGTTGTGGGATATCCGGCGCTCGGTGCAAACGTCCGCGCCGGAATGCGATTCCGAATCGGCGGAGAGTAGTTGTTCGTGTGGGGCGGGCGCCCTCGCCCGCCGCCTCTAAGGTGGAAAGATGGGCTGACGTCGGAACTTTGGCGGGGTAGTCGGAACGGGAGCCGGCATGAACCGTGATGTCTTCTAGTTTCCGGTTCCCACGCGGGCGAGGGCGCCCGCGCCACACGGGATGAACCTACCGATGCCGCACCCGGCGTGAAGGCCTGGCAACCGGCTGCGGGCGTTCGTCTGTCTCGTCGGTATAGGGGACGGCCAGGGGGAGAGACGCGGCGGACCGGGATCCCTGATACTTGCTGCGCGCTGCCATCAGTTTTCCCAGTTCCTCGCTGCCCAGTGGCTGCTGCTGTCCGAGCAGGTGGGTGACCAGCGCAATCTGGGCGAAATGTTCGACCGTTTCCATCTTCATGTAGGCATGATGCAGGTCAGCGCCATACGCGACCACGCCATGGTTCGACATCAGAATGGCATCGTATTGCGGAACCAGGGGTTCGAGCGCTGCGGTAAGCTCGGACGTCCCGGGGGTGCCATATTTGGCCAGCGGGATCGAGCCCAGTCCGATCACCACCTCGCATACCAGCGGCTGGTTAAGCGCCATGCCGGCGGCGGCGAAGCCGGTGGCGGTGGGCGGGTGCGCATGCACCACACCTTGCACATCCGGCCGCAACCGGTAAATCAGCAGGTGCATGGCGATTTCGCTTGAAACGTCGCGGCGCCCTTCCAATCGCCGTCCCTCCATATCCACGATGACCAGGTCCGAGGGCTTCATCATGCTCTTGCACATGGCGGTCGGCGTGGCAAGGATGCGGCGCTCGTCGAGCCGAACGGAAAGGTTGCCATCCATCGCGGCCACGTAGCCGCGCTGGTGCAGGGCGCTGCCAAAGAGGACGATTTCGCGCCGATATTGACGTTCGCTGGACATCGTTTTCGGGAAGGTAAACCGCAAGCCCCGGCTGTTTCCGCGTATGTTAACCCAACCGGGTGGCAGTTACAACGGCGTTTACACGCCGTTTACACACAATTACATTTTTGCACCCGCCTGCTCGGGCCTCCGTTTTCGTGTGCGCTGGCAGGAAATCCTATAATCAACCCGCGTGCTGGTTTCCGATTTCAATTATTCACTGCCCGACGAACTCATCGCACAGGAACCTCTGTCCGACCGGGCGGCGTCGCGTCTGCTGCATCTGAATCGCGATGCCGCACAGATTCGCGACGCGCAATTCCGGGATTTTCCCGGCCTGCTGCGATCGGACGATCTGATCGTGTTCAACAATACCCGCGTTTTTCCCGCACGCCTGTATGGCAGGAGAAGCGGCGCAAAGGCGCAGCCGCTCAGCGCGAAGAATCCAGCGGCGCGCGACTTTCTGCGGGGCAGGATCGAAGTCCTGCTAACCCGGCAAGTTTCGCGCGAACTCAACGAGTGGGAGTGCCTGGTGCGTCCCGGGCGAAAAATCGGCGCGGGAGAAAAGTTATTCTTCGGCGAGCATGACGACCTGCAGGCGGAAGTCGTGGCCCGCGGAAGTTTCGGGGAACGCCGCATCCGGTTCGCTCCGGTGGACGATTTCTTCGCTGCGGTCGAGCGCATCGGCCACGTCCCTCTTCCTCCTTATATTGATCGGCCCGACAGCCCAGCTGACCGGGAGCGCTATCAAACCATCTATGCCCGGGAAAAAGGCTCGGTGGCCGCACCCACTGCAGGCCTGCACTTCACGCCGGAAATCATGGCCCAGATAAAAGCGCGAGGCATTGAAACCACCGAAGTCACCTTGCACGTTGGATTAGGTACGTTTCAACCGGTCCACGAGGAGCGGGTGGAAGATCACAAACTGCACCGCGAATCGTATTCCATTTCCCCAGAGGCAGCTGCGGCCATCAATCGCGCACTGGATTCCGGACGGCGGGTCGTGGCGGTCGGGACTACCACGGTCCGGACCCTCGAATATGCTGCCCGTAAGTCAGGCCGCGTGGAGGCAGGAAGCGCCGAGGCTGACATCTTTATCTATCCCGGATATGAATTCCGGATCGTGAATGCCCTGCTCACCAATTTCCACCTGCCGCAGTCCACGCTGCTCATGCTGGTGTGCGCCTTCGCCGGCCGGCAGGGCGTACTCGACGCATATCGTCACGCCGTGGGCTTTCGCTACCGGTTCTATTCTTATGGAGATTGCATGTTTCTGGAGTGACCTCGGGAATATACTGGCACTTGCGGGAGTGAAATATGGAAACGCAAGCAATATCAAAACCAATTCCAATCCAGGATTTTGTAACCGAGCTCAGAAAATTTCCTGAGCCTGCATTCAGCCGAATCGACCAGATCATCCGCTTTCTCCAGAGCACTCCGGTCGCCTCCGATACGCTGACCCCCTACCTGACCTGGGACCGCCAGCACTACACCCGCAACCTGATTGACAAAACGCCACTCTACGAACTGGTTGCCATCTGCTGGGAAGTGGGTCAGGTCAGCTCAGTCCACAACCACCGCGAGCAAAATTGCTGGATGGCCGTCCCCATCGGACGCTTGCGAGTCGAAAACTACCGCACGCTTGCACAAGACCTGGACCAGGGCACCTGTAAGCTCGAAACGGCGGACACGGTCGAGATGAACCCCCGCCAGCCCTGCGCCGTGGACCCACGGGAGCCCGTGCACCGGGTTTACAATCCCCGGGAATTCAACCAGCGCGCGGTCAGTCTGCACGTTTACTCCCGCCCCTTCGATACTTGTGTGGTTTATTCGCAGGAGCAGGGCACATGCGGCGTGATCAAACTGCACTATCAGACCGCGTACGGCAAACCGGTAAAGAACTGACATCCGGGAATTGCGAACTGACAACTGGTGTCCTGCTAAACTTGAGTCTTGCCTCCCAGAAGAAAACCCTCGACGGTCCAGGTGGAAAGCGCGTCGGCGCCAAATCCCCCCAAGCTGACTGCGACGGATGGCCGCCGCATCTTCCTCATGGATGCGATGTCCTTTATCTTCCGCGCCTACCACGCCATGGCGCGGCAGCGCGGCATGACTACCAAGACTGGCCTGCCCACCGCCGCCACCTACGTCTTCGTCAACATGCTGCGCAAATTACGCGACGACTTCTCGCCCGAATATCTGGCTGCGGTGTTTGACGTTGCCGCTCCCACTTTCCGGGACACCGAGGCAGAAGCGGTCACCAAGGTGCGCAAGTTCGACCTGAAAACCCAGACCTTCCAGGAAGTTGAATATCACGGTTACAAGGCCAATCGCAGCGAGATGCCGGCGGAACTGGTACAGCAGGTACCTTACATCCGGCGCGCCCTCGAGGCTTACCGCATTCCCATCCTCGAACTTGCCGGCTACGAGGCCGATGACGTGATTGGCACCCTGGCCCGCAAGGCCGCCGCGCAGTCGTATCTGGTGTACGTGGTTTCGAGCGACAAGGACATGCTGCAACTGGTCAACGAGCGTGTCCTGGTGCTGAATCCGCCCAAGGACAACCTGATCTGCGACGCCAGGAAAGTAGAAGAAATTCTCGGCGTGCCGCCGGAACGCGTCGTCGATGTCATGGCCCTGCGCGGCGACTCCGTGGACAACATTCCCGGCGCTCCGGGAATCGGCGACAAGGGGTCGGTTGATCTGATCCGGCGTTTCGGCACGGTGGAGCAGGCACTCGACCGCGCCGCCCAAGTCGAGAAAAAGTCCTACCGCGAATCGCTGCAGAACAATCGCGACAACGTCCTCTTCAGCAAGCGCATGGTGACCATTGACTGCAATGTGCCGGTTGATCTTGATGTGAACGCCATGCGTGCCGGTGAGCCCGACCTCGAAGCCCTGCGCCAGCTGTTTACTGAACTGGAGTTTACTTCGCTGCTGAAAGAGCTGCTGCCGGTGGTGGAGGTAACCGAGGCGCACTATACCGAGGCGACATCCGCGGCTGAGGTGGAAGCGCTACTCAAGAAGGTCTCGATTGAAAATCCCCTGGCGGTGGCCATCGAGGCCGAATCCAGCGAAGTCGCGGATGAGGACGATGAAGAGGAAGACGACCCCCAGGAGCACATGTTGCCCCTGACCGCAGCGCCTGCGAAAGCTGCCCCTGCCCGGATGGTTGCAATTTCCGCTGCCGCAGGCATGGCGCTAACCGTTTCCATGCAGGAACCCGCAGGCGAGCGGCTGCGATCCGCTCTTGCAGACGAAAGCGTGCCTAAGGCGGTCCACGACTACAAGGCGGCGATCCACGCCTTCGAGCCCCAGGCCATCACGCTGCGCGGCCTGCGGCACGATCCCATGCTGTATTCCTACCTGCTCGATCCTACCTACTCGTCGCACCGGCTGGCCGAGGTGGCGTTGCGCCGCTTCAATCTCAAATTGAGTGGGACCTTGGCAGAATCCGCCGACCTAACTGGACGCTTTGCCACGGCGCTCCGTCATGAAGTCGAACAGGCCGGGTTGCTGAAGCTGTACCAAGAAATTGATTTGCCTCTGGTGCCGGTGCTTGCCGGCATGGAGCAGGCCGGAGTCAAGATCGACCGCGAGGTTCTCGCAGAAATGTCGTCGCGGCTGGAGCGCGAAGTCGAGGCCAAGGCGCGTGAAATCTGGGAACTCTCCGGGTCTGAATTCAATATCAATTCGCCCAGGCAGCTGGGCGACGTGCTCTTCAACAAGATGAATTTGCCCAAGCCCGTGAGGTACGGCAAGGGCAAGACGATTTCTACCGCGGTGGATGTACTGGAAGCCCTGGCGGAAACTCATGAAGTTGCCCGCAAGGTGCTGGAATATCGCCAGCTCTCGAAACTCAAATCGACCTACGTGGATGCCCTGCCCGCGCTGCTGAATCCGGCCACGGGCCGCCTGCACACCACGTTCGGGCAGACCGGTACCGCAACAGGAAGGCTGTCGTCGGCCAATCCCAACCTGCAAAACATTCCCATCCGCACCGAGTTGGGCCGCGAGATTCGAGCTGCATTCACGGTCGAGCCCGGCCACGTGCTGCTGGCTGCGGACTACTCCCAGATCGAACTCCGTCTGCTGGCTCACTTCTCGAAAGACCCGTTGTTGGTGGAAGCCTACCGCCGCGGCGACGACATCCACACCCTGACCGCCTCGCAGGTCTTCGGTGTACCGCCTCTGATGGTCACCGAAGACCATCGCCGCCAGGCCAAGGTGGTCAATTTCGGGATCGTTTACGGGCTGTCAGCATTCGGCTTGTCACAGACTCTCGGCATTGAACCTCGGGAAGCCAAGCAGTTCATCGATGCCTATTTTGAAAAGTACAAGGGCGTGCGCGCCTTTATCGACGCGACTCTCGAGCAAGCGCGCCGCGAACAGAGAGTCAGAACGCTGTTCGGGCGGGTGCGGCCGATCCCCGACATCAACAGCAAGAACCCGAACCAGCGCGGCTTCGCCGAACGCACTGCGGTGAACACGCCATTGCAGGGGACCGCCGCCGACTTGATCAAGATCGCGATGATCCGTATTGCTGCCGCTCTCCACGAACGCGGCCTGAAATCACGCATGACGCTGCAGGTGCACGATGAACTGGTGTTCGAAGTGCCAGAGAACGAAGTCGATGCCATGCGCTCCCTGGTGTGCGATCAGATGGAAAATGTTCATCCGCTGACGGTGCCGCTGCTGGTAGAGGTCGGCGTAGGGCAGAACTGGCGGGACCTGGAATAGGAAGCGGAGCCAGGCAAAATGGTGGAATCTCTACGCTCCCAGCGCGTGTTTGATCGCCCCCGCGATGTTCTGCGCCAGCACCTTCAACTTCTCTTCCGACTCCGCTTCGATCATCACGCGAGCCAGGGCTTCCGTCCCGGAGTACCGCACTACCACGCGCCCGTTCCCATTCAGTTCGCGCTCGGCGTAGTCGATCGCCTTTTGAATCTCCGGCACTTTGGCAAACGGTACTTTCTCGCGCACGCGAACGTTCTGGATTATTTGGGGGAAAACTTTGAGATCGCTCACCAGTTCGGCTAACGATTTTCCCGTCCGCGCCATGGTCTCCATGACACGCAGCGCAGTGAGCAGTCCGTCGCCGGTGGTGGCTTCGCCATCCCGGAAAATAATGTGGCCGGATTGCTCTCCGCCCAGCGCAGCGCCGCTCTTGTTCATCTCTTCCAGCACGTACTTGTCTCCGACGTTGGCGCGCAACAGGCGAATGCCCGAATTGCGCAGCGCGATTTCCAGGCCCATGTTGGACATCGTGGTTGCGACCACCGTCCCGCCCGGCAAGGCGCCATGCGATTTCATGTAGCGCGCCGCCAGCAGTAGGACAGCGTCACCGTTCACCACTCGGCCATTGGCATCGCAAAAAAGCACGCGGTCGGCGTCGCCGTCGAAGGTCACGCCCAGGTCAAACTGTCCCGGCTTCTCCGCCACCGCGCGGGCTACGGTTTCTGGATGCAGTGCGCCGCAGCTTTCATTGATGTTCTTGCCATCTGGGGCCGCGCTTAGAAACGTCGCCTGGATGTGGCACAGGCGGAACAACTCCGGGGCCTCGGCCGTGGCGGCGCCATTGGCGCAGTCCACCAGCACTCGCAACCGGCTCAAATCAGCGCCGACATTCTGTGCCAGCCATGCAATGTACGCGTGCCGGAGTCCGCTCTCTCCGGGGAGACTGGGCGAGGGTTGGAATGACGAATCCACGTGAGCTTCAGGGTTCTGCAGCAGGGAGAAAATTTCCTGTTCGATCGTGATCTCGTGCGCGTCCGGCAATTTGTAGCCGTCGCCGGAGAAAACTTTGATGCCATTGTCGGTCCAGGGATTGTGTGACGCCGAGATGACCACGCCCGCCGCGTACTTGCGCGAGCGCGCGAGATAGGCAACCCCGGGGGTCGTGATCACTCCGGCGCTGTGGACTTCGATTCCACTGGCAATCAGGCCGTGCGTCACCCGGTCGGCGATCCACGCGCTGGATTCGCGCGTGTCCTGTCCAATTACCACCCGCCCCGATCCTCCCGAGCGCTTCAGATCATGCCCCAGCGCCCGGCCGATCATGTAGGTGCTGTCCTGGGTCAAGGGAAATTCGCCGGCTACGCCTCGAATCCCATCGGTACCGAAAAGTTGCCGCGTCTGGGTGGTCATGCGGAATTGAAAATGCCTACCGACCGGTTCCGGCCGGGGTGTGTTCCATGATAACCGTGACCCGCACCGGATTGGGGGTCATTACCTGGACGAGGGGATCAGAGACGTAAGCATGGCGCACGAAAATGGCCCGGTCCATGGTTCCACTCGCATCGATCGGGTCGGTGATGGCAGCCTGGACGGTTTCGATACGCTGGCGCGGCCCGCTGATCGTGATCGCGGCAGGATCCGCCTCCAGGCGCGCGATCTGGTAGCCCGGCGCGAACGTGCCGAAGGCCCGCGGATGCACCGGAACCTGGCGGGTGAGACGAGTGTCAAACATGAGGTGGAACTGGTTGGGAACCACCTGGATGACCTCAAGCTCCTTGGGTTGATGCACCTGTTGCGCCGTCAAATCGAAGGTACGCTCCCCCGGCTTCATCCCGCTGAGGTCGATCTCGGCGTAAATATCCGCCGGCTGCAGGCGGCGCACCACGCGCTGCGGCCCTCGTACCCGGATCTGGGCCCGCGTAATATTTTCGCTGCTGATTTCCAGACTCTCGGGAATGTTGCGGAACACAATGGGGACATCCACTGCAACTTCTGCCGGAGGATCGCTGGCCACCGCCAGCCACAGGCCCACCGCCAGCGCCAGAGAGAGCAGCTTGATGCTGAAATTGTGCAGCACGTGCCGATGAAAGAAATCTTTCATGGCTAGCGGTCGCCTCCCGGGCCGACCCGCGAGTCGGCCGGCCGTGGGAGGGAAATCCTCTGACTGTCGTCCTCGGAGCCCGCAGTTTCCTCACCCCCATTGGTGATGGGAGTGGGCAAGGTGGAAGGCGGCACATAACGCCGCAGTAGTTCTCCGATGCGCTCGCGCAATTGTTCCACGGTCAGGTCGCGCTCGATCTTGCCACTCACGGCCAGGCTAATGGCGCCGGTTTCTTCAGAAACGATCACGGCAATGGCATCGGTTTCTTCGGTGACGCCGATACCGGCACGATGCCGGGTGCCGAGTTGGGTCGAGAGCACCGGATTCATCGAAAGCGGCAGGAAGCAGGCCGCGGCCGCGATCCGGTCCTTCTGCACGATCACGGCGCCATCGTGCAGGGGCGCGCTGGGACGGAAAATCGTGGCCAACAGATCATAGGAAAGATGCGCATCCAGGGGGACGCCGCTCTCAATGTAGGTGCGCAATCCGATTTCCCGCTCGAGCACAATCAGTGCGCCCGTCTGATTCTGGGAAAACAGATTGGCCGCCAGTACGATGTCGTCATACGCGTCCGCCTCCGACGCTGCCGTCCGGCTGCGCAGAAGGCGTCGTCCCAGGCGCGCCAAAGCCTGCCGGATCTCACCCGCAAAAATCACGATCAGCGCGAACACCGCATAGGGCAGCAGGGTGCTGAGCAGCCAGTTCAGAGTAGTGAGTTCGCCGACCCGTGAAAAATAAAACGCCAGCGCCAGCGCCGCCACGCCCACCAGCATGTACGCGGCGCGCGTCCCCTTGATGAGCGCCAGCAGTTCGTAAATGATGATCGCGACCAGCAGGATGTCGACGACTGAAATCAGCGACAGATGCGGCCACGGCGCTGCCAGAAACTTCACCTGCGGACCCCTTTCCAAAAATAGACGTCACCTGAGCGGGAACGAGGTAATTGTAATCCAGGTCGAGGGCTATGTTGATCGAAATAAAGGCTTTGTAAAGTTGTATGGGTCGGACACTGCTGTCCGACGCCCTTGAATTTGACTTTGATTTCAGATAATTGCCCCTGCGAAGCCTGCAGTACTCAGTGAGTTTGAATGGCCGTAAAGTCAAAGACGTCGGACAGAGCCTGCCCTTGAGCGAAGTCGAAGGGAGTGTCCGACCCACACACAACCAGGCTATTTCTGTTTTTGCCGGATTACAGTCGCACTGAGCGACCCCTTGGCCAGTCGGGCCGAAATTTCGTCGCCCGCTTTCACGCGAGCAGCATCTTTAAGCAGCGTCCCGGAAGGATCGAATATCAGGGCATACCCGCGATCGAGGATGGCCAGCGGAGACAGCGCCTGCAGTTGTCCCCCAAGCTGATCGAGCCGGCCTCTCTGGCGCAGCAGCAAAGTCCGTGCAGCGGCGGCGAGGGCAGCCACGCCGGAGTCGAGTTGTTTGTGGATACCGGCGAGCATGCGCCGGACGTCGTAATGCCGGACGGCTGCCGCTGCCGATTCCAGGCGCCGCCGATATTGCTCCAGAGTCTGGTGCTCGGCCCGGTCAAGCCGATTCTTCAAGTCATCAAGCCTCTGTTGCCGCCGGTTGATGCCATCCACCATGCGCCCAAACGCGCCGTGCTGCGCCAGTTCGGTCAGCGCCTGCCTCCCCATTAGCAACCGGTACCGTACAGCGCGAGCCAGGCGCTGCCGCAGTCCCTCGGCTTGGTCTTCAACTTCCTGCCTGGACCGAATCACTAGTTCGGCGGCCGCCGAAGGTGTCGGGGCCCGCAGGTCCGCCACGAAATCAATAATCGTGAAGTCGGTCTCATGGCCCACCGCGGAAATTACAGGAATTTCGGAAGCGGCCACCACCCGCGCAAGCGCCTCATTGTTGAACGCCGCCAGATCCTCGGCTGAGCCTCCGCCACGGGCCACGATAATGACGTCCACGCTGCGCGACTTGTTGAAGTAGCGAATTCCGGCGCTGACCTCGGCACTCGCTGAGTCACCCTGCACCTGCGCCGGAAAAATCAGAACACCGGCGGTATGATGACGCCGCAGCAAAATATTAAGAATGTCGCGTAGTGCGGCGGCCTGCGGCGAAGTCACAACCCCGATCCGCCTCGGCAAGGTTGGGATCGCCTTCTTGCGGGCGGCGTCAAACAGTCCCTCCGCTTCGAGCTTCGCTTTAAGCTGCTCGAACGCAACCAGCAACGCGCCCGCACCCTTGGGCTCAAGGTACTCGGCGGAAATCTGCAACTCGCCACGGTCCTCATAGATCGTGACGCGCCCGCGTAGCACGACTTGCATGCCATTCTCCGGACGAAAGCGCAGCAACCGCGCCTGCGAGCGGAACATCACGGCGCGAATCTGCGAATTCTGGTCCTTCAAAGTGAAATACAGATGCCCCGACTCATGTGCCCGAAAATTCGAAATCTCGCCTTCCACCCAGGTATCCCCGTACTCACGCTCCAGGTGCGTGCGCACCGCCGCCACCAGATCCCGCACCGTCCAGACGCGGCGATCAGGAGGCCTGAAACTGAATCCCAGTTGGTCCGTGGAACTCATCACACTCCAGTGTGTGGGTCGGACACTCCCTTCGACTTCGCTCAGGGCAAGTTCTCTCCGACGCCTTTGACTTTGACTTATCTCTCGGCCCAGCAACCGCACTAACGAAAGCGCCCAATCAAGTAAAGCACCACCGAAAGCACCACACTCACCAAGATCGAGGTCGCCAGCGGAAAATAAACCGTACCGTTTTTGCCGCGATAGACGATGTCCCCGGGCAGCCGCCCCAGAGGGATGTGGGCCCGCCCCGCCAGCATCAATATCACTCCTGCCAGAATGGCAATCGCTCCCACCAGCACCAGCAATTTGCCTAGATCGCTCATGCAGACACAGTCTAAACCCTGTCCTCACACGCCTCCGTGTCCTCTGTGTCCTCCGTGGTGGAAAGGAAACGCCGAAACAAATGCTAGAATCTCGCCTCATGCGCAGCTGTCTGGGTCTTGGCATCACCTTACTGTTCGCTCTTCCTCTCATCGCCCAAACCCCGCGGGAAGTCGAGATCACCGCCGAGCCCGGCCACCATTTCGCCCTCGAAAACAAATATGTCCGCGTGTTTAAGGTGGAAGTCGCGCCCCATGCCGCCACGCTCATGCACCGTCACCGCCATGACTATATATATGTGACCCTGGGAGCCGCGCACGTAGAGAACGACGTCGCGGGCAAGACACCGGTCACGATCAGTCTGCAGGATGGAGAAACGCACTCTCTCCCCGGCGGCTTCGCCCACATAGCGAAAAATCTTTCTGACCAGCCCTGCCGCAACATCACCATCGAACTTCTACAGGACGAAAAGGCCCGCCACTCGCCGCCGCCCAAGTGGGATGAGGAAAGAGGTCTGCACATCCTGAACGGCGGTACCGAGGACATCCTCTTCGTGAAGGATGGCGCCCGCGCCTCCGAGCTCCAGTTGCAGCCCGGCACGGTCCTGCCCAAGCATCATCACGCCGGTCCTTATCTGATCGTAGCTGTGACCGATCTCGATTTGCGCAGCGACGTCGCAGGCAAAGCCGCATCCAAAATCCAACTCAAGGCCGGAGACGTACTCTGGGTAGAAGGTGGCTTCACCCACACCCTGACCAACGCTGGCAAGCAAAACGCCAAGCTGATCACCCTGGAATTTCAGTAAGAAGAGAGATCACGTAGGGACGATGCCCTCACCCGTCCGGCCGAGCAAGGCTCGGCAAGCCTTCGCCGGGGCGAACACAGGCCTGTCAGGCTCAAACGCGCAGACCCTAGCGGTGAAGGAAGAAATAAGCCAGCCCGGCGGCCACCAGCAATGCAAGCAGGAAACGGAAGATAGGCCATGCCGTGCTTTTCTCGAAAGTAAGAGGTGAGTTGTCGATGCTCATGGGCTGAAGCGTGCCGGTAGGCTGGAAATTCTGGGTCCCTCCGAAGATCAGCTTCTGGGCACCAGGTTTCGCGGTAAAGCCTACCTTCCGGTCCACGAACACCTTCACATCTCCGGAACTGCCCGGCTTGGCCAACGCCTGATTTAGCTCGGGTAGTAGGTAGCCGGCCGCGCCGAAAAGCTTTTCCGCGAAAGGCAGCCCGATTTCCTCGTGGCTGGCTCCTTCAATCGTGGTTGTGTTTGAATCGTGGGAATGAAGGCTGAATCCGCCGCCCGGCTTGGCTTCAACATGGAAAGCGAACTTGGGTCCCTGATTTCCCGGCGGAAGATTTCCGGAGGGAAGATTTAGTCCGGGGAACTCCCGCGCCAGGCCAGCGCCGATGTTGGCCTGAATCTTCTGCTGCAACTCCTCGCGCGTAGGAGCTTCGATCGGCGGGAGGTTGGGATCGGTCGCGTGGGCGATGAATCCGCCCTGAGGCTTGGGCTCAATGCGGTAAGTGAACGTGCTGATGAGGCGCTTAAGATCCACGGCTTTTGCCGCGATTTTAGCGCGCTGCGTAGAAAGCGAAAGAGAATTATCGGATTCCGGATTACCGTAGTGACCACCTGCATCATCCCCTTCTACATCCTGCCGGAGTTTCGAGCCAGGGCTTGAACGTTATGCCGGTCTAAGGTGGGCGCCATCACTCGCACGATACAATTGTCCGCTGTATGCCCGCATGGACAACCCGAGTGGGCCTCACCCGCGAAGCCCTCCTGCACTCGGCTCGAACCGCGGTCGCGTCGGTCGTTTCCATGTTGTTGGCACGCGCTCTCAAGCTCCCGGAGTTTTATTGGGCGCCCATTTCCACCATCGTGATCCTGCTTTCCGTCACCGATCCGCTTGCACTCGCCTGGCAGCGCTTCGTCGGAACCGCCGTGGGCGCGGCGCTGGGCGCCCTGATCGCCACTTTCTTCCATGCCAACTGGATGGTGTACGGCGCCGGAATCCTGGTCTGCGGCATCCTCTCCGCCCTGCTGCGCCTGGGCAGCGCCTATCGTTTCGCCGCGATCACGCTGACCATCGTCCTGCTGATCACGCACGGACGTCCACCCTGGGTCGTCGCCTCTCACCGCTTCGTGGAAGTGTCGCTGGGAATCGCCGTGGCCCTGCTGGTCACGCTGGCCTGGCGCCTGCCACCGCCGAGGTAGAGCAGGCGACTGGGATCTGAGCGCCCCTGGACTCCGCGAGGCCTGGAACGCGGGCGACTTTTCGCGCTTCCCTGGGTGGAACAAGCGTGCCGATGCGAAAGCGGTCCGGGTTGGCCGGAAGCAGGATCAATGACGGAGGCAGACTGTTTGATAATCCCTAATTTTTGCGCCGAGGGAGATGGCCGCACGAGACCTTGGCGACCGTGTGGCTTGGTGGGCCCTCCAGGATTTGAACCTGGGACCAATGGATTATGAGTCCACTGCTCTAACCGCTGAGCTAAGGGCCCGGTAAGGACTGCCCGGTCAACAGTTTCGCATAGGGCCGCGACAACCACCAACTGCGCCCGGGGGAATTTCTCGCTTTACGGCCTCGTCCGCGCCGAGGGGCTTGCTCACTGCCCATTTGCCGCTTCTTTCGTTACTTTCGTACCGGGGCGCGGAACACCATAAGAAGTTAAACTGTGGCGCTAGGTCGATACAGCCAAAGCGGTTGCGGATGCACAACCAAACCGAAAGCGTTTTAGCCCGGGTCAGCCAACAACTCTCGCAGCTCGAAAAGCGCGATGGAGAACTGTGGCTGATCGTGTCTCTCACCGGACTGATGGTCGGCGCCGGCCTGCTGGCAGTGGTGTTTCCCGCCGCGTTTCTCAAGCAGGGCAATATTCACTTTGAGTTGACCGTGTCGCGTCCCCTGGTGCTGGGGCTGGTAGCTCTGTTGACCTTGCTCAATACCTATCTGGTGTCGCGGCGCATGGAGCTCCGACGTCTCCGCGAAGAACTGATCTCGCGGACCATTCAGCAGGAACTGGTGCAGCAGCAGTCCTTCACCGATCCCCTGACGGAAATCTACAACCGTCAGTCGCTGGGAGAAATGGCGGGACGGTTCATGTGTCATGCCCGGCGCTCCAAAAAGCCGCTCACGCTGATGCTGATCGACGTGGATGGCTTCAAGGATGTGAACACCCGCTTCGGCCATCTCACGGGCGATGTGGTGCTGGCCAACACGGCCGCGCTGCTGAAACACTCCGTGCGCGGTTCGGATGCTGTGTTTCGCTACGGCGGCGACGAGTTCCTGATTATTCTGGCGGACACTTCATGCATCGATGCCCGCCATGTGGTCGAAAGAGTACGAAATGGCCTGGCGGAATGGAACCGCGCCGGGCACCTGGAAAAGTTCGAGTTGAGCCTGAGCATTGGAGTTGCAGAATGGACCGAAGGTAAGACCCTGGATGATCTGCTCGATGGCGCCGACCACCAGATGTACGCGGCCAAGGAAGGCAACAAATTGAGGAGTAAAGCGGCTGGAGTCTAAGAGAGTCGTAACGATTCCACAATTCTTATCTGCGGTTTGTCACCCGGAGGGAAGCGAAATGTTTCGTTGCGAAACATTTCGCGGAGTCGAAGGGCCCTTTTAAGCGGATGAGTACGGCTGGCAGGGGTTCCTCGACTTGATCTCGCCGCGCCAGCGCGGCTCGATCCGCGCTCGGGATGACAGCCAACAAACCCTACATCAGCAGATCGGTAGCGCGCTGCACCAGCGGGTGCTGCATTTCCTGCAGGTCGTTTTTCACCAGGTTAAGGCCATACACGCACTGTTCGAAGTTCTGCGAGAGATTGGCGAACAGGGGCGCCACCTTGGCGTATTCGAAGTGCTCGAATTTCGAGACAATGTAGTAGCTTTCCTTGCCTGCCTTGATCCAGTCCACAAAATTTTCCAGCCGGCTGCGGCGCAGGCGGAAGTGGTTGATGCTCTCGGGAAACATGCCGGTGAAGAACAGGGTGTAGTCGCCGATGTGCTTGCGTACCTGGCGTTCGCGGTCGAAAGAAGGCGCGGGCCCGAAGACGGGATTCGATTCCACCAGCATCTCGCCGACATCGGTCAGCGGCCGGCCCGCGGCGTTGTGGATCCTGAACAATTCTTCGGCATCGCAGAATTCGGCCAACAGGTGGGCGACATAGTTCACGATTTCGGGATCGCGCAGTCCGATCTCCTCGGCATAGTGCCGGCCCACGAGTTCGATGAACAGCTGCTGCAAAGGATGCGATTCCGGAATCATTCTGGATCTCACCTCCTCCTGAAAAGCCCGAGTGGTGCGCTTTTCATCGGCACTTCGTTTGTCCTACTTAAACCCAGCTTCATGCCCAAAGGCAAGTGACTTTTGTAAGTCCTCCAAATCGATATTTCCAATTGCTTAGAACCCTTGAGCCAGGGAAAGGTTTCTCCTCGTGATTTGCTGGCAGACTCCGCTCTTGGCTGCCAAATACTGGCTTTCGCGGGCCCGGCTACAATGATTTACGGAGGCAACATGGAACGAACCAACATTTCCAGCGGCGCGCCCTGGGAACCCGTCGTAGGTTACTCTCGTGCGGTCAAGGTTGGCCCTTACGTGCATGTGGCGGGCACGACGGCTACTGGCCCGGATGGCAAAATCGTGGGCGTGGGCGACGTTCGGGCTCAAACCATCCAGACCCTCAAGAACATCGAGTCTGCCCTGCTCAAGGCGGGAGCCACCTTAAAGGATGTAGTGCGCACGCGGATGTTCGTGATCAACATTGCCGAGTGGGAAAAAGTCGGCAAGGCGCATGGAGAATTCTTTCGCGACATCCGTCCGGCAACTTCGATGGTGCAGGTGAGCGCGCTGATCTCGCCCGAGATTCTGGTGGAGATCGAAGCCGACGCTGTCATCGGTAGCTGATGCCGGTAGGGGCGGAGACCTGTCCATCCCACATGAGCATGATGTATCATGCCCACCCGAACCCAAGAGGTGGACATGCGCTATCTGCTCAGCCTGATTGTTTCGATTGTTCTGATCTCATCTGTTTTTTCCCAGACCGCACCCACGCCGGGCGTCACTGTTATCCGCGCGGGCGTACTTATCGATGGCAAGTCCGACCAGCCCCGCCGCGATCAGGTGATTGTGATTCGCGGCAACCGTATTGAAAGCGTTTCCGACGCTGCCGCTGCGAAAATTCCCGTCGGCGCAGCGACCATCGATCTCTCGCATGCCACGGTGTTGCCCGGCCTGATCGACTCGCACACTCATATCTTCTTGCAGGGCGAAGACCCGGCGCAGGGCGGCTACGACGCCAACATCCTGAAATATCCGCTGGCCTTGCGGGCAGCGCGGGCCACGGTCTCGGCCCGGCGCGCACTGGAACAAGGGTTTACTACGCTGCGCGATCTGGAAACTGAAGGCGCCGGTTACGGCGATGTGGGAATCAAGGAGGCAATCGAGGGCGGCTACATCCCCGGGCCCCGCCTGTTCGTGGTTACCCGCGCCATCTCGACTACCGGCGGCTACAACCTCGAGGGCTACGCCCCCGAGCTCGACATGCCCAAGGGCGCACAGATCATCGACGGGCCGGTGGAAGCACGGAAGGCGGCGCGCGAGCAGCTTGACCATGGCGCCGACTGGATCAAGGTTTACATGACTCATCGCTCCTGGGTAGGGAAGCACGGTGAACTGGTCTCGCAGCCCACACTCACCGTGGAAGAACTGAAAGCGATCGTGGACGAAACCCACGGCTGGGGCAGGAAGGTAGCCTGCCATGCCTATAACGGCATCGGCCTGCAACGCGCCCTGGACGGTGGTTGCGACTCCATCGAACATGGTCTGGAGATCACTGACGCGCAGATTGCCCAGATGGTGAAACAGGGTACGTGGTACTGCGCCACCCTGGCCGCCTACTATCACGACTGGGCCCCGGCCGACACTCCCAACGGTGAGCGCGACCGCAGACGAGTGGCGGACCACGGAGTTTCGTTCCAGAAGGCCCTGAAGGCGGGAGTGAAGATCGTCTTCGGCACAGATATGGGCGGCATCCTGTGGACGGAGCCCATGGCGCAGGAATTTCCCAAAATGGCCGAGTTTGGCATGCCGCCCATGGAGATCATCAAAAGCGCGACTTCACGCGCCGCCGATATGCTTGATATGACGGGCGAGATCGGAGCAGTGGCCCCCGGCGCCTACGCCGACATCGTCGCTGTAAACGGCGATCCACTGCACGACATCAACGTCCTGGGGAATGTGTCATTTGTGATGAAAAATGGCGGGGTATTCCGGAACGACGCCAGATGAGGCCTTCACAGGGCTGTGTGGGTCGGACACTCTTGTCCGACGCCTTCGACTCTGATCTTGCAATTCAACATTTGTCACTGCACGAGTCCGGAATATCAAGAACCAGAAGATCGAAGTCAAAGGCGTCGGACAAGAGTGTCCGACCCACATCGAAAAATGTGATGAATCTCCTTGACAGCGCCAATGCGCAGGTCATAATGCGGAATTCTCCGTGATCGCGGCGCCCCTGGACCGGCCTATCCCAATTCCGGAGGCCCAAGGAGCTCTTTTATGAGCGTTCTGGAACTTTGCGATAAGGACGTAGCTTCGGTGCGGGTTGAGGCCAGCGCGGCGGATTCCATCCGCTTGATGCTGGACCGGCACGTCGGGGCGGTGGGCGTGGTGGACAGTGAAGGGCTAGTGGCTGGCATCTTTACCGAGCGTGACGTGTTGCTCAAGCTGGCCCTGACGGGCCGCAATCCCGAGGCAACTCCGGTGCGGGAACTGATGACCACTCCGGTCGAACTGGCAACCACCGACACCCGGCCGGGCGAGGCCCTGGCCACCATGCTGGAACGGCATTTTCGCCATCTCCCCGTCGTGGACAGCAGGGGCAAGCTGTTGGGCATGCTGTCTATCCGCAACTTGCTGGAGCAGCGGATCGACGATTTGAGCCACGAACTGGACGCGCTCGAGCAGTACGTCACCAATGACGGGCCCGGGGGCTAGGCCCCGAGTTGGAGGCTTTCGTGTTCGGGTTCTGACGCCTGTCCTTCCGCAGGCCAGGACTGGCGACTGATCAACCGAGCTTGAGCCTGGTCTCCGGATGCACCACATAACCTGATGCGCAACCTTTCTGGCGCCCTGCCCAAAACCATTGCGGTCGTTCGCATAGCCACGTCGGCCTTCTTTCTGCTCTTCGGCGAGTACAAAGTCTTCAGCTCGGAGTTCACTCACAGCGGATTCGAGCAGTATCTGCAGGGCTTCGTTCAGAACGGGGCGGTGAGCTTCTACCGGCCGGTGCTGGCCAACCTGGTGCTGCCGCACGCGGTCTTCTTCGGCTACGTGGTCGGAGTGATGGAGCTGTTCATTGGTGCGTGCCTGCTGCTGGGGATCTGGGTACGCCCCGCGTCGGTGTTGGGTGCGCTGCATATGTTGAGCCTTACGCTGGCTACCTGGTGGGAGCCGGGCCCGGGAATTCCGGTATGGAACTACTTCGTCGCCGAACTCCACCACTTGCCTCTGCTGTTTCTGTTCATCATTTTCTTCGTCGCCGATGCCGGGAAGGAGTGGGGCCTGGACGGACGCCGCACGCAAGCAATTAGAAGATGAGAGCGAGGTCTGAAAGGGCAAAGACTGGATCACCGAACGAGGAGCAAATGAAGAAAAAGGCCAACTGCATTTTTTTCGCATTCATTCTCGCGTCATTATTCCTGAGCGCGGTGGCAGCGGCGCAAGAGCCCGCTGGCCGTGTCATTGTTCGCGCCGGCAAACTCCTGGACGTCCGCGCCGGCAAAACCCTTACCGACCAGGCCATCGTGATCGAAGCCGGCAAGATTGTCAGCGTCGGTCCATTTGCGCAGGCCAAGCGCGCTTCCGGCGATCGCCTGGTCGATCTTTCAACCGCGACCGTTCTGCCCGGCCTGACCGACGCACACACGCATCTGACCGGCAATCCGCAAGATGCCGGGCCTCAAGCTCTCGGCATCTCGCTGCCGCGCGCCACGCTCACCGGTGCGCGCAATGCCCGCATCACGCTTGAGGCCGGCTTCACCACGGTGCGCAACGTGGGTGCGGAGGGCTACAGCGATGTTGCCCTGCGGGACGCCATCGACGCCGGCGACGTTCCCGGTCCGCGCATGCTGGTAAGCGGGCCTCCGCTCGGCATTACCGGCGGACATTGTGACGAGAACTTTCTGCCTTACGACTACCACTACTCCGCGGAGGGGGTGGCGGATGGCGTAGAAGCGGTCCAGCACAAAGTGCGCGAGACCATCAAATACGGCGCCGACCTGATCAAGATTTGCGCCACGGGAGGTGTGCTGTCGCACGGCGACAATCCCCAGGCGTCGCAATACACGCTGGAGGAGATGAAAGCCATCGTGGCCGACGCCCATCGCCTGGGACACAAAGTCGCCGCCCACGCTCACGGCGCCCAGGGCATTCTGTGGGCTTCACAAGCCGGCGTGGATTCCATCGAACACGGTTCATACATTGACGACGCGGCCATCGCTGAGATGAAGAAGGACGGTACCTACCTGGTGCCCACGCTGTATCTCGCGGACTGGTTCCTGGAACACGCGGAACAAGTGCACGTCCCCCCGGAAATGATTGCCAAGGGTAGGACCGTTATGGCAGCGGCGCGCAAGAACGTGGCGCATGCGTTTGCCAGCGGGGTGAAGGTAGCATTTGGCACTGATGCGGCTGTCTATCCTCACGGCCTGAACGCGCATGAGTTTGCCGTCATGGTGAAGCTGGGAATGAGCCCGCTGCAATCCATTCAGGCCGCCACCATCAATGCGGCTGACCTGCTGGGCTGGTCGGACAAAATCGGCGCGGTGGAGCCCGGCAAGTGGGGAGACATCATCGCCGTCGATGGCGATCCGCTGCAGGACATCACCACGCTCGAGCACGTGAAGTTTGTCATGAAGGGCGGAGAAGTGGTGAAAAACGAATACGGAAAGTAAAGGCGTGTGGGGCGGACACTCTTGTCCGCCGCCTTTGACGTTGATTTTGACTTTGGCAAATTTTGCGCTAGGCATTCCCGTTCGGGTTTGTGGATTCTCAAGCCAAAAGGCAAAATCAAAAGCAAAGTCAAAGGCGTCGGACAAGAGTGTCCGACCCACACGGTTCCCGTAAACACCAAAGGCCGGCTTTTCAGCCGGCCTTTGCACAATGCAAAAAAACGAAAACTACTTCTTGGGGGCGATGGCGTCCTTGGTTGCCTTGGCGACGCGGAACTTCACCACGGTCTTGGCTTTGATCTGGATGGGTTCGCCAGTCTGAGGGTTGCGTCCCATGCGGGCCTTGCGATGCGCCTTAACCAACCGGCCCAGTCCCGGGATCACGAAGATGCCGTTCTTCTTGGTCTCTTTGACGGCGGTGTCGGTGAGGTGCTCAAGAAACGAGGCTGCGGTCTTGTTGTTCACTTCGATCTTCTCGGCCAGATGGCGGACGAGTTGTGTCTTGGTCATGCCTGAAGCCATGAAACCTCCTCTGAATTCCCTAAAATTTTCCAGCGGTGAGCGTTATCTTATACCAGCGTTCTGTGGAAAAGTACCGTTTCAGCCCCATTTTATGCGGATTTCTTTATAGCGGACACGGGAACAACCACCAAAAATCGACTTCTCGCGCAGGGCGATGTCCCAAATTGGCCATTTGACTGCCCAAGCCATGGAGCGGGCCACCTGCGCTTCCGCAGGTTCTTTGGCCCAACCGGATGTCATAATGGTTTACGGAGACCCGTCCTGTGAGTTGTCCGATCTGCGAGAAACGCAAGGAGAAGCGCTTCTGCCCGGCCATCCACGGGCGCATTTGCCCGCAGTGCTGTGGCGAGCAGCGCGAGGTGACGCTCGCCTGTCCCAGTGACTGCGTCTATCTGCAGCAGGCCCGCGAGCATGAGAAGCCGCGCCGCCTGGCAGACCTCAACCCGGCCGACCTCTTTGTCCAGGTGGAAATCGAAGATCAGTTTCTGTACCAGCACGAACACCTGATCATGGGACTGACCTTCGCTCTCTCGAAAAGCGTTCGCGCCGACCGCAGCCTTAAAGACGCCGACCTGATCGCAGCCCTCGCATCTTTGGCAAAAACCTGGGAAACGCTCGTCAGCTCCGGGTTGCACTACGAGAGCCCGGTTGCCAGCCCGGCACAGCAGGCAGTTGCGGCCGAAGTGCAGAATATGATCCGGGAATATCGCGAGGCCGAGCAAAAGCACATGGGATACGTGCAACTGCGCGACTCAGAGGTGTTACGCGCGCTGGTGTTCATGGTGCGCATGGCCCACGGCCGCACCTCGGGAAGGCCGCAGTCACGCGCCTTTGCCGACTTCCTGCTGGCCCAATTTCCCGAGAAGCCCTCCGGGATCGCCGGCGCCGAAGAAGCTGCCAGCCGGATCGTTGTGCCCTAGTGCTGGCGGCGGACTTCGGCGTGGGGGCACGACCGAGGCCGTGCCCTTCCCGAGACCATTTTGCAAACATGGGATAATCGTTCCGGTGCCAACAACTTCCAAAGCCGATCTTTATCGCAAGCTGCCCTCCGTCGATGAGGTGCTGCATCGCCCCGATCTGGCTGAAATCATCTCCCGCGAAGGCCAGGCCGCGGCGGCGGACGCTGCCCGCAGCGTACTCGCCAGCCTGCGCGCGGAGATTGCGGCTGGGAGACTGGACGCGCCCGCGGTTGATCTCGCCCTCTCCGGAATCCCGGACGCGGTTGCGCGCCAGGTGCGGCAGTCGCTGAGCTACGCGTTGCGTCCGCTCATCAACGCCACCGGCGTCATTCTACACACCAACCTGGGGCGCGCCCCGCTGGCTGCTTCCGCACTGCAACACATTCGCGACACTGCCTCGGGATATTCAAACCTGGAGTACGACATCGAATCCGGGCAGCGCGGCCGGCGCGATGTCCACGTGGACCGGCTGTTTCGCAAGCTGCTGCATGACGGCTTCGCGAGCGAGGGCGCCCGCGCCACACCGGACTGTTCCACTATCGTCGTCAACAATAACGCGGCCGCGGTTTTGCTGGCACTCAATACTTTGGCGGAGGGTGGAGAAGTCATCGTCTCCCGCGGCGAACTGGTCGAGATCGGCGGGTCGTTCCGCATTCCGGATGTCATGTCCAAGTCGAACGCCACCCTGCGGGAAGTGGGCACAACCAACCGCACCCGGGTGGAGGACTACGAGCGCGCGATCAACGAAAAGACCCGCCTTCTGCTGCGTGTACACCGCTCGAATTTCCAGATCACGGGATTCACCGAGCAGCCAGAGCTCGCGGAACTGGCCGTGCTGGCCCGCAAGCGTACTCTCCCGCTGATGGAAGATCTGGGCAGCGGGGCGCTCTTCGACTTGCGGTCCATCGACGTGACTGGCGAACCGGGCGTGCTCGACAGCCTTCGCGCGGGCGTGGACGTGGTCAGCTACAGCGGCGACAAACTGCTGGGTGGGCCACAGGCCGGCATGCTCAGCGGCCGTGGTCATCTGATTGCACGCATGCGTTCGAATTCCCTTTTCCGCGCCTTGCGCGTGGACAAGCTGACCTACGCCGCGCTTGAGGCTACGCTCCTGGCCTACGTAAGGCACGACCATGATGCGATTCCCGCGTTGCACATGATGCATTTGTCCAAAGAGGAAATTGGCCGGCGCGCGGACGCCATGGCGTCACTCCGATCTTCGGGATTGACGGTTGAGACCATGGACGGCGAGTCGGTGATTGGCGGCGGTGCAGCGCCCTCCGCTGTGCTTCCCACCCGCCTGCTGGCTGTGACCCGCGAGGGGCTGAGCGCCGACGAAATATCCGCTCGCCTGCGGGCCGGAGATCCGCCGATCGTCGCGCGAGTGGAAGAAGGCCACGTGCTGCTGGACTTGCGTTCCGTATTCCCGGAGCAGGATGAGAGCGTGATGGCGGCGCTGCGTGCACTGTGACAAAGTTAGCTTGTCATCTTGAGCGGAGTGGCTGCTTCGCTGCGCGAAGCAGATACGCAGTCGAAAGATGCCTAGCGGCTGAACCATGATTGCCGCCTTTTTTGTTTGTGTTGGCCTCAGGATCCACACCGTGATAGCGGCAGCGTCGTGACCCGTAGGGGTCCTTCGACTCCGCAGGAAGTTCGCGACGCGAACTTCCCGCTACGCTCAGGATGACATTCGCAAGGCGGTATGCCTCAAACTTCAACCCTCTACACCATCGGGCACTCTACTCGCACGCTCGACGAATTGCTCAGCGCCCTGCGCGCCCATTCCATCGCAACCCTGGCCGACATCCGTTCTTTCCCCGTGTCGCGCCGCCTGCCTCATTTCAACCGCGAATCATTGGAGAAGACCTTGCCTGCGGCTGGAATCCAGTACGTCTGGATGAAGGAGCTGGGCGGACGGCGCAAGGCCATTCGCGACGACTCACCCCACATCGCCTTGCGCAACCTCAGCTTCCGGAATTATGCCGACTACATGCTGACCGATGAATTCCAGCGTGCCGCCCTTGACCTGATCAGACTGGCTGAGGAATCGCGCACCGCTTACATGTGCGCCGAGCGCGTCTATTTCCACTGCCATCGCATGCTGGTTTCGGATTGGCTGACAGCCCATGGGCATGAGGTCCTTCACATCGACGGAGTTGGGCCAGTGAAACCCCACAAGCTGCTCCCCGAGGCACGCATGATCGGTGGCGAACTTATTTATCGGGGAGATCTGCTGCTCTAGCCATAGCCGGGCCTGGCGCTACAATCAATGCATGCCGCCACGTATCGCCATTCCTGTCCCCCACTCTGGGGATGCCGAGTATGCCGAGCGGGCTTTTCCACAATACGCGCGCGCCGTCGAGATGGCAGGCGGCGAGCCAGTGCGAATCCCTCTCGACCAGCCGCCCCTGGAAGTCAGGAAACTGATCGAGGGCTGCGATGCCGTGCTCCTGCCGGGAAGCAAGGCGGACGTGGATCCTGCGAAATACAAGGTTGTGACCGGCCCGAAGACCGCGCCGGCCGATCCCGGGCGCGACGCGGTGGACGAACTGTTGCTGCAGGATGCCTACACGCTGCGCAAGCCGGTGCTCGGCATCTGCTACGGTCTGCAGATTCTTAATGTGTACCGGCATGGAACGCTGTTGCAGCACATCGAGTCGGCGGTCAATCACGAGGCGGGAAGAAGCGTGCCCATCGCCCACACCGTGGAGGTGGATTCGGGAACCAGGCTGAGCTGGATTGTCGACCGAGACGCCAGCGATGGTGCGTCTTCAATCGCCGTGAACTCGAGTCATCACCAGTCTGCAGAAAAGGTCGGCGAGGGACTGCGCATTGTGGCTCGATGCCCGCAGGACAGAATCATCGAGGCCATCGAAGGCACCTCTCCGGACCATTTTGTTCTGGCTGTGCAGTGGCACCCGGAACGTTCCGTGGAAGATGACGAGGGCTCCCGGGCGATCTTCCGGGCGCTGGTAGAAGCGGCCCGCCGTTGATCATGGCGGATCATGTGGGCGCGAGCGTCCCGCTCGTGCACTGCTTACACGAACGAAAAGTCCGCGCCTGGAGTGATGCTATTCCCTGACTTTTCTGCCCACACGCTTGACGGCTTTTTTCTCCAGCAAGACCACAGCATGCGCAATCGCAGCGTTGTCCGTCCCCATGCCTTCCGGGGTCTTGGCTTTCACGCCCACGCAGTCTGGAGGAATTCCCAGCAGTTCCGCCAAATGAGTTCGAATGGCCGCCGCGTGTGGACCAATCTTAGGTGCAGCCAGAATCAGGGTCGAATCCACATTGACCACTGCGTAGCCGGCCGCTTTCACGCGCTTGACCGCCTCCACCAGGAAAAGCGCGGAGTCGGCGCCCTTCCAGCGCGGGTCAGAAGGAGAAAAGAGAGAACCGATATCGGGAGCGGCGATGGCCCCCAGCAACGCATCGGTGACGGCGTGCAGCAGGACATCGCCATCGGAATGGCCGCCCAAGCCTTTGGAATACGGCAGGGTGATGCCGCCGATCTTCAACGGAATGCCACGCTTGAATTCGTGAGAGTCCCAGCCGTAGCCGATGCGAGTGTCTGGTTTCAAGGTTTCCAGTCTGGTCGTTGGTCGTTGGTCGTTGGCCTTTGGCCGAAACCGGTTCGGGTCATGGTACCGCCCATCGATTGAGTTTTATCCGTGTGATCCATGAAAATCCGTGGCCGCCCTTACCGTTTCAGGAAAAACTCCGCCAGCTCCATGTCGGCTGGAGTGGTGATCTTGATATTTCGCGGCGAGCCCATCACTACTGCAACCTCGTGACCTGAGCGCTCGACCAGTGAAGCCTCATCAGTGCCGAGAAAGCCGTCCGCCGTGGCTTCATCGAATGCCTTCTTGAGCACGCTGTAGCGAAAGCCCTGCGGGGTCTGGGCCATCACCACCCGCTCGCGGGGTACGGTGGCGGTGATGACGGCGCCTTCGGAGGTGCGTTCGACTTGCTTGACCGTGTCCATGGCCGGCATTCCCGCGATGGCCGCGCCATATTTTTGCGCGGCCGCGATCACCTCGTGAATGATTTCCTCGGTCACGAAGGGGCGGACCGCATCGTGGACCAGCACAATGTCGTCCGCCGCCGCCCGGATGGCGTCGATGGCATGAGCCACGGATTGCTGGCGGTGCTCGCCGCCCTCCACCAGTTCAATCTTCTTGTTCGACAGTTCCTTGTCCGCCTTTAATCGAGTTTGAAAGCCTGCCATCTCGTTGGGGCGCAGCGCCACGTAGATTTCCGCGACCTCCGGGCTGGCTGCGAACTTGCGCAGAGTGTGGACAAGGATGGGCGTTCCCCCGATCTCAGAGAACTGCTTCGATGTCGCGGGCTTCTTACTCCTGGTATCGGAGGCCGGGGCCATGCGCGTCCCCAGGCCCGCCGCCGGAATGATGACCACTACCTTCATCGCGGCCTGTAAGTATAAGGGGTTGCCGGGAGAGTGTTCAAATGTCACAGTCAGGGTGACGCCTTGCCAGCGATTGCAGGAGCACAGGAGGAATGGATGGACTGGAAAACCGTACCCTCAATTGTACAGTCAGTGTCGTACTTCGCAGGGGCAGCCGCTGCGGTTTCGTCATGGGCAGTTTACCGACGCAATTCCCGAATTGAGCGAGCCAGATGGATGTCGAGTCTGTATTCGAAGTTTTACGAACAGAAGGATCTGAAGAAGGTCCGGGAGATACTGGACCGCGAGGCACCTGCCTCGGTCGAAGTTCGTAGAATGGTTGACGAAGAAGACCCTGACTTTACCGACTACCTGAATTTCTTCGAATTCATGGGCTACCTGAATACATCCGGCCAGTTGTCCGGTGCGGATGTTGAAGCTCTATTCGACTATTACCTCCGCTCACTACAGAGCCATGAGATCGTGCGAAAATACATAAGCGACAACAGCAAGGGTTACGGATACTTGCGGGAATTGTTGTCAAGAATTCAAACCGGGACTCCTCCACGATGAATCGGCATCTTTTTGTTTACGGCACCCTGACACCTTCCCGTGCTCCGGCAGAAATCAGCGCCGCGGTTCGCCGCCTGAAACGTGTCGGGGCCGCATCTGTGCGGGGCCGGTTGTACGATCTGGGTGAATATCCCGGAGCAGTGCTGAGCCGCACATCACCCTCTGTGATAAAGGGCCAGGTCTTTGAACTTCCGGAAGATCAGCAGGTCCTCGACTCAATCGACACGTACGAAGGATTTGATCCTGACCATCCGCGAGGCAGCCTGTTTGTCCGCAAGCGATGGCCTGTAACCCTGGCGGACGGGAGCCGTATGACCTGCTGGATCTACGCCTACAACCGCAAGCCTGGGGACGCGCGCCTTATCGCAAGCGGTTCGTACAGAGCCCGAAACGGATCGAGCAAGCGGCCGACCTCTGGTGGTTCGAGAACATCGGCTCGCTAGCGTCTTACTTCTTCGGCGGCTCCCACAATTCAATTCGATTGCCGGCTGGATCCATGATCCAGGCGAAGCGTCCATACTCGTAGTCTTCGCGGTGCGGATCGATTTTCACGCCTTCTGCCTGGAGCGCTGCCAGCAAGGCATCCAGATCGCCTACGCGATAGTCGATCATGAAGGGAGTGGTGCTGGGATCGAAATACCTGGTGTCGCGGGGAAAAATCGACCACAACCGTCATGCCGTTGGCCTCCGGTTCATCAACCTCGCGCCACTCGAAAGTTGCACTCGTTTCCTCCGTGGAGCTTGGGATGCCCAGGTGTTTTTCATACCACTGGTAAAGCGCTGCTGGATCTTCCGTCTTAAAGAAGATGCTGCCGATGCCGGTGACGCGCTTCGTGTTGTCCGCCTGCATTCTAAGGTGTTTACGGTATGACATTTTGCCCGGGTCGTGAACTTTTTGCCGGGTGAAGATGGTCAGGCGGGTCCGAGTTCAAAAATCGAGGTGCTTAGTGCAACCGGGATAGTTGTTTAGAGCTCCAAGCAACGCTTTCGGATCGGCCCTGCAAATGCTATCTAGCATTCAGCGCGAGGCTTGGGGGCGAATATGCAACAGGCACAACGTTCATGGCTTTCGCTGGTAACTTTTTGTACGATGACCGGGCTGTTCGTGGCGCTGGGCTTTGCTCTTCTGCTGGCGGGCGCATCGCTGGCCTTCGCAGCTGCTCAACCTGCGTCGTCAGCGCAACCCGCCGCGGTACAGATGGTGGAGCAACCGGCGGTTGCGCCAGCCGGGCTCCAAACACAGGACACGACCCAGCCCATCGACGACGGCGCCGCTTCCGGTCAGACGTATGCAGGCATGATTACCGACTCCCGCTGCGGCGCGCGGCACCGGATGAACTCGGGCAAGAGCTCGGCCGAGTGCGTTCGCTCGTGCGTGCGCCACGGAGCCCACTATGTCCTGGTGGACGGTGAAAAGGTCCATGCCCTGGAAGGTGATCCAGTGCAACTGGAGAAGCTGGCGGGAGAAAGAGTGAACGTTGTGGGAATGCTCGAGGGCGATACTATCAAGGTCAAGGCAGTCGTGCCCAACTAGCCTGGCAGTAACATCTACAATCGGAAAGCTATTCCGCCGGGCGCTCGACCATCAGCGGCGGTGACTTCTTCGCATCCACACTTTGCGCCGCGGGCGCAGCCGGGGGCGCAACCGGAACTGCACTGATCCCCGCACGCGATTCATTTCGGCTGCCGGGGCGCTCATCCCATTTTCCAAAAATCATTTTTCCGGCCGTCGTCTGCAGCACCGAAGTGACCGAGATGTCGATGGTCTTGCCAATCACCTTCCTGGCGTTGTCCACCACCACCATGGTTCCGTCGTCGAGATAGGCAACACCCTGGTTGTATTCCTTGCCTTCCTTCAGGATAAACACCCGCATGGTTTCACCGGGCAGCACAATCGGCTTCAGCGAGTTGGCCAGTTCGTTGATGTTCAACACCGCGACGCCCTGAAGCTGCGCCACCTTGTTCAGGTTGAAGTCATTGGTGATGATTTTGCCTTCATAGAGCTTGGCCAGTTCGATCAGCTTCAAATCCACTTCGCGGACGGAAGGGAAATCATCTTCGACGATCTGGATCTGCAGCGAGGGAACTTTTTGCAGGCGTTGCAGAATATCGAGCCCGCGCCGTCCCCGGTTGCGCTTGAGCGAGTCGGCGGAATCGGCTACCAATTGCAATTCGCGCAGCACGAACTGCGGAGTCACGATGGTGCCGTCGAGAAAACCGGTCTCGGCAATGTCGGCGATGCGGCCGTCAATGATGACGCTGGTATCGAGGATCTTATAGCTCTTCTTGCCCTGCTTCTCGCCGCCGAAGACGCCGCCCAGAGCGGCAAGGTTCAGCAGATCACCCTTGTTGGCCCCCACCACCAGGCCGACATAGGCCATCAGCAGCATCACCAGGATTTGCAAGAAGCTCTGGGTATGCCCGGGAGCAACACTGTTGCGAATGACCAGAGAGAAGAGGTAGGCGCCAAAGATGCCGAGGACGCTGCCGATGGCGGCGCCAATCAGGCGCTTCAGGCTGACTCGCCGCAAGCGCCACTCGAACAGGACGATGGCGAACCCGATGAGCGCGCCCACCCCCGCATCCAGGTTGGGAGGAAGGCCGAACGGGTCTGTCAGATAGCAAGTAACAGCAATTATGAGAACAAATAAAAAACGCACCAAAACCAAGTCCACTGAAGGACCTCCCCGGAACCCGTCCGCGGACCCCTCCGCAAACGAGCGTCCTGCACTGGTTTGCCGGTGCTCCCAAGAATCGGTACCAGTGATCTGTTAAGCGGAGCCTATGAATTGGATATGAAAAAGCGCTCCGACCTCCCCTCGGCTGGCCCAGATTGCGGGTCTATCCCGGAAGGAGTCCCCAACTATGTTACGGAAAGTATATACCTGCCGCAAAATACCGCGATGCGTCGGCGCGGCGAGGTCAATCGTTCGTAATACCGCTCATCCGCGCGGCTGTTACACTGCTGCCCATGAAGGCCCTTGTCATCAGCCGTTTAGGCGACCCCGACGTGCTCGAAGTGCGCTCCGTGCCCGACCCGGCACCGGCTTCGGGACAGGAGTTGGTCAAGGTAGAAGCCGGCGGCATCAACTTCGCCGACATCATGAGTGCGCAAGGCGGCTATCCCGGCACTCCGAAACCGCCGCTGGTGGCGGGCCGCGAATTCTGCGGAACTCGGCTCAGCGACGGCCAGCGCGTCATGGGTTACGCCCAGTGGGGAGCGTTTGCCGAACGTATCGCCGCGATGTCGCAGTTGCTGTGGCCAGTCCCGCAAGATTGGAGCGCGGAAGAAGGAGCCGCATTCCCAGTCAACTATTTCACCGCTTACTTTGCTTATTGGAAGGCAGGTCTGCTGGAGCCCGCCGGTAGCCAGGCCGCACGACGGGTTCTCATCCATGCCGTGGCCGGGGGAGTGGGGACGGCGGCGGTGCAAATCGGAAAACTGCTGGGCATCGAGATGTACGGAACGTCTTCTTCGAAAGAAAAGTTGGCGCGGGTGAAAGCGCTGGGACTGCAGCACGGGATCAATTATAAGCAGCGCGACTACGCAGAAGCGGTTAAAGACCTGACCCACGGCGAAGGCGTGGATGCGGTGTTTGAAATGCTGGGCGGCGAGCACACCGCGAAAAGCGTCCGCTGCCTGCGCGATTTTGGCCGAGTCATCGTGTACGGCGCGGCCACCGGTCAACCCGCGCTGGTGGACGCGCGCATCCTCTACGCCAAAGGCGCGAGCGTGCATGGCTTGTGGCTCACCTATCTGTCGGCGAAGCGCGAGCTCATGGATCAGGCCTGGCAACAGCTTTCCGCATGGACGGCACAAGGGCATTTGCGGCCCGTGATCGGCCACGTGTTCCCTTTGGAGAAAGCAGCGGAAGCTTACCGGTTGCTGCTGGAGGGCAAGAACTTCGGCAAGGTAGTTCTCAGGTTAGTGTAGTTCTCTCCCCAGGTGTGGGTCGGACACTCTTGTCCGACGCCTTTGACTTTGATTTTGATTTTCTTGCAGGAACCTAGCCTAGAGCACCGGCAACATCAAAACCAAACCCAAAAGCGTCGGACAGGAGTGTCCGACCCACACCCTCAACATAGACAACATAGACAAAGACAAATGGCTGCTGTGTTGCGCCTTTTAGGCTGGCCACGGCCCTGCTAACAACCGCGTATGCATGCCGTCCAAAGATGTGCATGCGGAATGTGCGGCGGAACTTTTCATCGGCACGTTACGTAGCAGTGATTGCAACCGGGCCTGAGAAGAAGAAGCTTCTGACCCGGTTTTAGAAGAGAAAAACTTTCAGGGGTTACAGGGACTGGCTCACGCTCGGTTTGGCGGCCCAGGTGAGGACAATCCCCGGAGCAGAAAGCTCGCGGCCTTGCGGCCGTACTCTTTTCGCTTAACCCCGAGGCAGCATTTTAGGCCTTCGACGGCAAAACGCAAGGTTTTCCTGCCCCAGGCGAATCCAGGCCGCCCCGAACCGGTTCCCGACGTCATCGGGAAAGAAAAAGGAGTGTAATGAGCGTATCGAAACTCTCCAAGGGCCTGCTGCTGGGATTGGCTTTGCTGCTGGCCCCAAGCGTATTTGCCGCCAACAAGGGTGCTCTGCAGGTAAGCAGTCCGGTCACCGTAAACGGGAAGCAACTGCCCGCCGGCGATTACACGGTGAAATGGGACGGCGCAGGGCCGAACGTCGAACTGAATATCATGCAAGGCAAGAATGTGGTTGCCACCGTGCCCGCCCGCATGATCGATCTTGAGCGCTCGCCGGACCGCGACTCGGCAGTCACTGTAGTCAACAGCGACGGCCGTAAGTCGCTGAATGAAATTCGCTTCAGCGGGAAGAAATACGCCTTCGCGGTCGGCGAAGAATCCGCCAAATCAAACGCCGGCGGCAGCAGCGGCACCAGCGTCCAGTAGTCAAGCAATCTGATCGACATAGAAGGGGGAGGCGCAGGCGCTCCCCTATTTTAATTTTGCCGATTTCTCATTCTGCGCTTGTCAAAAAAGGGGCGCTCATCACGCCCCTGCTGACGACCGACGACTACCTTTCAGTACTTTGGCATCTTGGGATCCACGCGGTCGGCCCAGGCCAGGATTCCTCCGGCCAGATTGTGCACCTTCTTGAATCCCGCCTGACGCAGAAAATCCACCGCTTTGCCGCTGCGCACACCGGAGCGGCAGTGGGCTACGATCTCGCGGCTGGAATCCAGTTCGTTGACCCGCTTGGGCAGGTCGCCCAGCGGAATCAGGTGTCCCCCGATATTGCAGATCTGGTACTCGTGGGGTTCGCGGACATCGAGCACGAACAGGTCGTCGCCGGCATCCAGCCGCCGCTTCAATTCTTCCACCTGCATTTCCGCGCCTGATGTTGCCACCGGTTTCTCCTCGCCGCGAATTCCGCAAAATTCATTGTAGTCAATCAACTGCTTGATTGTGGGATGGGTTCCGCAAGCCGGGCAATCGGGGTTCTTGCGCAGCTTGAGTTCGCGAAACTTCATGTCCAGGGCATCGATCAGCAACAATCGCCCAATCAGGGGTTCACCCTTGCCCAGGATCAACTTGATGACTTCCGTGGCCTGCATCACGCCCACCAGACCCGGCAGAATGCCCAGCACTCCACCCTCGGCGCAGGACGGCACCAGTCCGGGCGGTGGCGGCTCAGGATAAAGGCAGCGATAGCACGGACCTTCCTTGGTGGCAAAAACGCTGGCCTGGCCCTCGAAGCGGAAAATCGAACCGTACACGTTAGGCTTTCCGGTCAGCACGCAGGCGTCATTCACCAGATAACGCGTGGGAAAGTTGTCGGTGCCGTCGGCGATGATGTCGAAGTCGCGAAACAATTCCAGCGCGTTTTCGCTGGAGAGCCGGGTGTCAAACTTGTGGATATTCAGGAAAGGGTTGATGGACTTCAGCTTCTCCGCCGCCGAATCCAGCTTCTTGCGTCCTACGTCAGCGGTGGAGTGAATGATCTGGCGTTGCAGATTGGTGTAGTCCACCACATCGAAGTCCACAATGCCCAGCGTGCCCACGCCCGCTGCGCCCAGATACAAGGCCAGCGGCGAACCCAGCCCCCCCGCCCCGATGCAGAGGACTTTCGCGGCTTTCAGCTTGAGCTGCCCTTCCATGCCCACCTCGGGCATGATCAGGTGGCGCGAATAGCGCTGGATCTCGTCGTTGCTCAGCGTAACGGCTTCGGGTTTGACTTCGAGTGTGGTGGCCATGAGAACCTCATTTAAGATTTCAGATTTCTGATTGTTGATTGACCGAAACAGATTACGGACAGGAGGGGCAACAACAACCTGGAAGAAGCGGATTGGGGCTGTTTTTCATTCAACAATCAAAAATCAACAATCTGCAATCTTATCGCCCTCCGGCGATGGAGGGCACAATGGAAATACTATCACCGTCCTTGACCGCCGTGGCGTCCTTCTGCAGGTAACGGACGTCCTCGTCGTTAAGGTACACATTCACAAAGGCGCGCAGCTTCCCCTCGTCGGTATAAAGATGCCGGCGCAGGTCGGGATGGCGGGCCACCAGGTCGGAGAGGGCGTCACCGATAGTGCCAGCCTTGACCTCAACCGCAGGCTGCTTGCCAGTGTACTGGCGCAGGGGGGTAGGGATCTGGATCTTGGGCATAGGATATACATGATGCCACAGGTGGCATAGGAGATTCAGGGGGTGGGAATCACGCTACTTCGACCTTTTCATCTACCAGCTTCTTGTCGCTCTCATCGGAGCCGGTCAGCTCAAATGAACTGGTCAGCACAGCTTTGCCTTTTTCCACGCTGGTAATCACGTAGGAGCAGCCAAACCAGTGTGCCTCGGCCAGATCGGTCTGCGACCAGTGGGCGGGGTGGTCGGGATGGGAGTGATAGAAGCCAATGATGTCCTCGCCGCGCTCGCGCCCCTCACGCTGAATGCGGATCAATTCCCGGGGATCAATGTTGTAGCGGTTGTGGGCGGAATCGGTGCGCGTGTTGCCCGCCCGCGCCAGCGATGTCACGGTACGCACGCCGTCGTCAGCCATCCGTCCCAGCAAGACACCGCAGCACTCGTGGGGATAGGTCTCCTGACCATGCTGCCTGAGAGCTAGGTAGTCCTTACGCCCGATCTTCAACATAGAGAGAACTTTGATAACCACGGAGGACGCGGAGGACACAGAGAAAGAGCAAGACTTTACCTCCGTGTCATCTGTGTCCTCCGTGGTTGGATTTCACCCTTCTTCCCAGAATCTCTCGCTCAAATACTTGTCGCCGGAATCGCACAGAATCGTGACGAAAACTGCGGGCTCACCCTCACCCAGTTTGCGCGCCACCTGCAGGCAGCCTGCGACAGCCGCGGCGGCCGAGATCCCGACCAGGAGTCCTTCTTCGCGGGCCAGCCGTTTGGCCATTCCGTATGCGTCTTCGGTCGAGATACCGATGTTTTCATCGGCCAATGAAGCGTCATAGATTCCCGGGACAATGGCGCTGGCCATGTGCTTGGCGCCTTCGATCCCGTGGAAGGGCGAGTCGGGCTGAAGCGAGATGCAGCGAATCTCGGGATTCAGTTGCTTGAGACGGCGGGTGGTGCCGACGAAGGTCCCGCTGGTGCCGAGCATGGAAACGAAGTGGGTGACACGTCCTTCCGTCTGTTGCCAGATTTCGTTGGCTGTGCCATGGTAGTGGGCCTTCCAGTTGGCGTCGTTGGAATACTGGTCGGCATAAAAGTATTTGTCAGGATGTTGGGCGTAAAGTTCGCGCGCGGCGCGAATAGCTCCATCGGAACCGTCGCCCGGGTCGGTGTAAATAATGTGAGCGCCGTAGGCATGCAGGATGCGCTTGCGCTCTACAGAAACGTTTTCCGGCATGCACAGGGTCAGCGGGAAGCCCTCGGCAGCGGCGATCATGGCGTAAGCGATGCCGGTGTTTCCGCTGGTGGAATCGAGCAGGGTTTTGCCGGGCCCGAATTTTCCGCTGGCGCGAGCCTGGGCTACGATGTTCGAGGCGGCGCGATCTTTCACTGATCCGCCGGGGTTGTACCACTCGGCTTTGCCCAGCAATTCGATTCCGGGCAGATCGCGGGTGAGACGCTCCAGACGCAATAGCGGAGTGTTGCCGATGAGTTCGAGGCTGCCCCGGCCGAGCGGAGCGGCACGATTCCCAGCTGCCGTGCCTCCGCCGCCGGCACGCGCAGCGTTCGAAGAATCAGGCACTTCCGTTGGTTTTGCTGAAACCGGTCGCATAGATTTACGTTGGGGCCGTGACCATCGTAACGTATTGCCAGCCCGAATTAACGGTTTCGCAACCGTTGGTTGGATTATAAAAGAGGGTGCCTCGATGCAGCCAAAACGCGGAAATGCACTCTTTTCGGCGAATTCGCATCTCATCGAATTAGGGATTGCCGATTAAAGGCAGCAGAAGGGATTGGAAATCCGAACGAATGACTACCAAGGTAGAGCAGCGCGGTTATGAGGAAGCGTTAAGCTGGCTTAAGGAGCACGGCTTCGACCTGATCGAGGCGCCGGGCATGCAGGGGCGCGTTTTCCTGAGAAAATACAACGTGTCGGCTGCCATCCAGAAAAACGGCGACGACGGCGTGAAAATCTTTGCCTACCCCGGATACCTGATCGGGAGCGAGATCTCCAAGCTGGTCAACCGCGGCTACCAGCAATTTCTGAAGACCGCCAAGACCGAAGTCCCCGCCACCGCCGATCACCTGAAGGCACTGCAGCAGTTCACCGAAGAGTTGAAGGAAGGCCTCGGATTACCCGTGTTGTACAACGAGTCGCTGGGCACGGTGAGCGAATCGTATCACTACGACCGCATCAAGGATCGCGACAAGCCCAAGGCAGAGCGGCCCAAGCGCCCCTGGGAAAAAGCGGGCCTGACTGCAGCCGCCGCCAAAAAGGGCCGCGCCTAACCACAAATCATTCCGCTGTCATCCTGAGCGGAGCAATTCGATTCGCGAGCGAATCGAATTGCGGAGTCGAAGGACCCCTACAAGCTGGCTGACTTCCGCCCCGACAGTAGCGCCGCCATCCCCCTATTTCTTAATCCGCAACTGAACCCGAGTTCCTTCCGGCAACTGGCCGTTCAGAACTTTGATCACTCCGCCCTGAACCACACCTTCGAACTCCTGCGGGGTTGCCGAAACCGCCGCGGGCGAGGGCGCCCGCGCCACACGGCCGGTGCCTTTGTCCATCGCCTGGTTGGCCAGATCGTCGGCTTCGCGGTTGTGTTCGCGCAGGGCGTGATCGATAGAGAACCACTCCAGCTGAGCGATCAGTTGTTTGGCGCGGCCGTGGAGTTCTTGCAAGGTCGCATTCTTCACTTTGTAGATGCCCTTGATCTGGCGCACCAGCAGTTCCGAGTCGCTGATCACCTTGAGCGCTCTATGACCGTGCTCAATGGCATACTCCAGCGCGGCAATCAGACCTTGATATTCCGCGAAATTGTTGGTCTGGTGGCCCAGGTACTGGCTGAGCGCGGCAACTTTCTGTCCCTTTTCATCCTGGATTACCACCCCGTAGCCGGCCGGACCGGGGTTGCCGCGTGCGCCGCCATCGCTGTGAGCAATCAGATGGCGGTCGGGCGCTTTGGCGTGCGACGAAGGAAACAGGCTGCGGGATGGAGAGGGCATAGCGAAAGTTTACATGGCCCACGTGTGGGTCGGACACTCCTGTCCGGCGCTTTTGACCTTGGGGTCGTTGCTGCCGCACCTCAGAGAAACGAGTCTGTCTCCTGGAAGTCGAAACAGGTCAAATTCAAAGGCCTCGGACAAGAGTGTCCGACCCACACACTTAGCGGGTGTGGCGTTTGAAGAAGTCCCAGATGGTTTGCGTGCCATCCAGATTGTGGCTGGCCTTGCCGACCAAAAAAGCGGGCAGGTATTGCGGCCCCTGGGGCCAGGTGTGGCCTCCGCCCTCGATCACGTAGACCACCACTTCCGAGCCTTGTTTGCCGCCGGCATAGACTTCGCGCCGTACGCTGGTGCCGTCGGTGGTCTGGATGGGCAAGTTCGCGACCACGGGCTGCGAAGGTGCGCCGTCCCACTTGCGCCAGAATTCTGCCGCCTGCGCCAGCGACATCGCCGCGCCGCGATTACGCAGCACCGGCCCGCCTTCAATGTGCACCAGCGGGTCTTTCGTGCCGTGCATGAACAGCACGGAAATCGGGGCCGAGGGGTGGCACGCCGGCGTCAGCGTGTCGGGCATGGTGGCCGCAACCGCTGCAATAGCGGCAAATTCGCCGGTCAAGTCGCAGGCCAGGCGGTTGGAGAAAAAGCCTCCATTCGAGATTCCAGCGGCGTAAGTCCGCCTGGGATCGGCGCGGTGCGTACGTTGTAATTCTTCGATCACTGTGCGGATGAAGCCGACGTCGTCCGCCGGAGAGAGTCCCCTGGTGTCGCTCCAGCTTTTGTTGAAACTCTCGGGGTAGGCCACCAGAAATCCCTGCTCGTCTGACAGAAGGTCGAAATGGGTGAAGTTCGGCATGGTGGCGGCGTGGCCACCGCCGCCATGGAACACCAGCACCAGCGGCACCGGGCCGGTCTTGGGCAGCGAGTCTGGAACGTGCAGCAAATACATGCGGTCCACGCCGCCGATGTTGACATGTACCTGTTCGTCGTCAGCCGGCGCTCGTCTGGGAGTGCCGTTCGCGGGTGAGACGCCGCCGCCGGCCGCAATGACAAGAACAAGAGCGAGCGAAGCGACACCTTTACGCATGATGACTCCAGATTCCTTCGGCCACAGTTCTCCTCCCCTGTCCTGCGGAGCGGAACCGGAGACCCGCATGGGCTGATACTTCAAAGATCAGGTATGGCTCCCTCGACTTGCTCTCACGGCGCAAGCTCGGCTCGAGCGCTCGGGATGACTCATTTGGTCCGATCATTTGTTCGTGTATTGCAGGGCAAGGCCCCTTCTCCGCCCGAAGCTGGCGATTCTGTGTCGAAGGATAATTGCGATGGCGGAGGTGGTTGAAGTGACTTGTTATCTACCCGCAGCCAGGCGCGTGGCCAGGCGCTGTGGCAGATTGGCCGCAAGGATGCGATCCTGCGCCTGTTTCAGATTGTAAGGCACGCGACAGAAAGTCACGATGCGGGCGTCGGAATCAAACACGGCAAAGGCCGCGCGCCAGTCCCCATCACGAGGCTGTCCCACCGAACCGGGATTCACCATGTAACGCATGCCTTCCTTGAGTGCAACCTCCATGGCCTCACTCTGCCCCACCGTGTTGTACTGGGGACGAAAATAATCACTGGCCACGTTATTGGTGCAGAAACTCCCCTGCAGGTGGGTGTGTCCGAAAAACGTCAGCGGCGTAACGGAAGTCAGCAGAGGCTCGATCGCATCGCGCAAGGTCACCACGTACTCGTCTTCGTCCACTGGAGAACCGTGCACAAATTGGATGCCGGGCAGTTCACCGGTCTGGATGGGGCCATGAGGCAGGCCGAGAAGCCATTTCAGGTTTGGCGGAGTGAGCTGATCTCGGGTCCACAGCGCCGCCAATCCAGCGATGGGATTGAAGTCCCGCAAATCCATGGCTCCGCTGGCGGCCTTGTCATGATTCCCGCGCACGAAGATGTGTCCCAGGGCACGCGAGCGGTCGATGACTTCATTGGGACTGGCTCCGTAGCCGACGATGTCCCCGAGGTTGACCACCATATCGTGCTGCGGGGCTGCCGCCAGGCACGCTTCCAGAGCTTCGAGGTTGCTATGAATATCGCTTATTAAAAGGACGCGCACAGATCACCGGACAAACTGGCGATTATAGACCTGTCGAGCAAGCCCGTGTGCCGAAAACATTTCCGTGTGGGTCGGACACTACTGTCCAACGCTATTTGATTTTGACTTTGCCTTGGAGCGCGCTCACCCAACCTAAACACGGGAAACCGCAATAATCTCGAGCCCTAGATCAAACTCAAGGTCAAACCCAAAGTCAAAAGCGTCGGACAGGAGTGTCCGACCCACACATTCTCTGGCTATCGTCCGTTGACCACGGGACACCTCGCCCAGTGGCCAGGCCCAACCTCGACTAGCGGCGGAAGGCTGCGCGCGCATTCCGGCACGCGAAAGTCGCAGCGCGGCTCAAACGGACATCCTGGCGGCACCGCATGCAGCGACGGCACTGTGCCTTCGATGGTCTTGAGCGGGTGATCGCGGTCGGTCTTCAGAGTGGGGACCGCATTCAGCAATCCGCGCGTGTAGGGATGCGCCGCCGCCTGAAATATGTCGCGCTTCGCACCCAGTTCTACCATGTTGCCGGCATACATCACCGCCACCCGGTCCGCGACCTGCGAAACCACGGCCAGATCATGTGAAATAAAAAGCATGGTCAAGCCAAACTTGGCGCGGAGCCCGGCCAGCAGATCGAGAATCTGCGCCTGGATGGTGACATCCAGCGCAGTGGTAGGCTCGTCGGCAATCAGCAGCTGGGGATGGTTAACGATGGCCATGGCAATCATCACGCGCTGCCGCATCCCACCCGAAAGCTGGTGCGGATAATCGCGCGCTCGGCGTTCGAAATCGGCGATGCCCACTTCCTGCATGGCAACCAGCGTTCGCTTCCAGGCCTCGCTCTTCGCAACCTGATGGTGGGCCAGAACGGCTTCCGCGATCTGGTCGCCCACCCGCATCACCGGGTTCAGGGCGGTCATGGGCTCCTGAAAAATCATGGCCAGCCGGGAACCGCGCAATGGGCGCATCGCTGCGTCGGACAACTTCAGCAGATCACAGGCACCTTCGCCGTTACTAAAAATGATCTCGCCATTGGCCCGCGAATGCGGGGGCAGCAGCCGCATCAAGGCCAATGACGTAACCGACTTTCCCGAACCCGATTCCCCTACCAGTCCCAGGACTTCACCTTGAGCGATCGAGAAGCTGAGATCGCGGACTGCAGCCGGGGCAACAAGCCCGCTGTCTTTTGCGCGAGGGAACGCGACCGTCAAATGTCGGAGGGCGAGAAGATCGGCCACGTCGATATGTTAGCAGCGCGGGTCTTTCAGTCGGTAGCGGGTCAGTTCTAGGCCGCTCGTTCTGCTTCGCGTTTCAGATCGCTGGCGTAGGCCTCGAATATTGGTTTGAAGTCGGGCAGCGAGCCCTTGACTAGCGCAAAAATGAGGCCGGAGAATCGTTCCTCCATCGCGAAATCAGTCGAACCGTCGCCGCGAGGACTCAACTTGAACGTGCGCACCCCTTTGAACATCGGGGCAAATCCGTCGCTCCAGCTCATGCGCTCGTTGGGCACAACACCGGAAACCTTGGGAGTAAAGGTGCGCGCGGTGCCTGGAACGTGCAGCCGGAGCCGCTCACCCTCGCGGATCTGACCCTCGATCCGGGTAACGGTGGAGTTCCAGCGCGGGAAGCCCGGCGCGTCCGCCAAGAGTCTCCAAATCTCCTGCGCGCCGGACCGGATGTTGACCTCCACGCCGCAGACCATAGCGAAGGTACTATGCGTTTGCGAAAACCTTGGTTGGTTCATTTCTATCGCTCCCACTCCACCTTCGAGCGATGCCACGCCGCCATTCGACGAGTTCGTGAGCTTGATCCCCTATTGTCCCAGGATCAACGGCAACCCATTCTTGGGATTGCCGATCACTACCACCTTGGCGTTTGCGCTCTTGGCCAAAGTCTCGGTGGCCTCGATGCCTTTCCATTCCAGCAGCTGCGGGCTGATGCCCTGGGCCACAATCTGCTGGAAGTCCCGAATACCAGCCGCTTCAATGCGCTTGCGCTGCGCCTCCTGCGTTTCTTTTTGCAGGCGGAAGTTCATGGCCAGCGCTTCCTGCTCGGCCTGCTGCTTGGACTCAATGGACGACTTCAAGGTGGCCGGCAACTGGATATCGCGCAGAAGGACGCTTTCGACCAATACCCCGCGTTCTCCAAGTTTCGTGGTGAGCTGATCATAAATCTGCTTGCCCACCATTTCGCGCTCTCCGGTGTAGAGCGCATTGGCGGTGTGGGCGGCGGTCGCCTCGCGGATGGCTGCCCGCAAGTTTGGTTCGATCAACACATTCAAATAAGTGGGCCCAATTTTCTGATACACCTCGGCTGCCTTCTCGGGATTAAGGTGGTAAATGAGCGAAGTATCCAGATTAATCATCAGCCCTTCGCTCGAAGGCACGCTGGCCGATTCCTTCAGTTCCTGGGTGCGAATGGAAAGCTCATGATTGGCCTTGAAGGGGTTGATGAGATGAACTCCCTCGGGCAGCACCTCTCCGGTCACTCGCCCAAACAAGGTCAGTACGCCGACATGCCCGGAATCCACCCGGGCCACAGAGGCAAAAATCAGGATCACCAGCAGGAATGCGGCGGCCGCAATCCCAAACAGGCGCAGTACAGACCCTGCGTTTGGGTCAATCACCCGGCCATGAGGTTCATTGAAAATCGTCATAAGCATTTCCTCCCCGCGGGCGATTGTACTGCCAAGCTAAAAGTGCGCTAAGTGCCCGCTGCGACACACGCGCCGACCGCGGGGGACGGAGCCTTTCCTCAGCAAGTCGAAGGATGCCTTCACCCGCCCATCCGAGCAGGGCTCGGGCAGTTTTGGGCTGGCAGCTCGCCAAACCCAGGAGCGCGTTGCGCGCGCGCCCGCCCGGACGAGGCGTCCGGGCCTACGCGAGCCGAGTAGCAAATCAAAACCTGCATGAAAGTTGATTTTCCCGGAATTTTTCACAACCGCAAGAGCACGGACTGTACGGCGACAGTTCGGCTCTGCGAACTGAATCCCGCGAAAATGGCACTGCCAGCCGGGTGGCAGAGCATCGCGTGCCGCCCTGCTGCACCAATTCCGGTCATCCCCTTGTGGAGAGGCTGCACATCATTGCATGCAAACGAGATAAAACAGGCCATTTTTTATTGACTATAAAAACAGGAAGAGTAAAAACAACCTCGTTCTTTGACACGTTCTAAAGTTTACCCGGTTGGTGCGGCGTCCGGGGCTCGAGCGCGATCACTCTGAAGCATCGCAAGGTGAGGCAGGGAGGGTCAGTAAGGGTCTATAGCCAAGCGCTGGTCGAGGCGAACAGGAACATCCGTCAAAGGCAAGATAGAGTCCCGAGGCGTTGAACAGTTTTTCCGGTTGGCGGTAAGCCCGGAGCCCAAGCACAGATCGCGCCCGTCGTCTTCGCAAGAGGACACGAAAGCAGGTCGGCAAGGGTCTAAAGCGAGCTACTGGCCGAGGCGAACAGGTTCAACATCACTTCGGGACTCTTAATTTTTCTCGCGCTCCTCTTCATAGTTAGTCTGGCTGGCCTCTGATATCTCCGCATGGTGACGACGCCCTTTGCAACTGGGTCCGGGCCCGCGGCTGGATCAGTAAAGCTGGATTTCGTCGCGAACCCCAACCACTACCGCGCCCATGGGAAGGTCGGGACATCA
This sequence comes from Terriglobia bacterium, assembly GCA_963803605.1. Classification (GTDB taxonomy): domain Bacteria; phylum Acidobacteriota; class Terriglobia; order Terriglobales; family Acidobacteriaceae; genus JAIQFF01. The sequence continues at coordinate 1,103,493 of CAWDNG010000003.1, read as the reverse complement.
AAGCCGGTCAAGCGTTCGCGAGGAGTAGATCTGTCGCCCCGCCTGGTGCTGGGCCTGTCGCTGGAGTGCGAGACCAGCCAACTGCTGGACCCTGACTTCGTAGAGTAGCGTGGAAGGAAACGACTTCAGTTGTGTCGATGTGGAAGGGTACGACTTCAGTCGTGCCGTTGAGGTGCCAGGGAATGGCGGCTTTAAGCCGCTGGGGGCGGCTTTTCCCAGCCAGCAGCCCAGCAGTTCCCTCGGCTGCGCTTTGCCCCCTGGTCGAGATGACACGTTGGTTTTCGGAAAACTTTTCCGTAGCGCCGACCGGCGTTCGCGGGCGAGGGCGCCCGCGCCACATAGGCAAATCATCTACAGCGGAATGTTCCCATGCTTCTTCAGCGGATTCTTGTCCCGCTTGGTCTCCAGCATGGCCAGCGCCTGAATCAGCTTTTTGCGCGTCTCCCGGGGCTGGATGACGGCATCCACGTAGCCCCGCTCCGCTGCCACGTAGGGATTGGCAAACCTTTCGCGAAACTCTTCGATCTTCTCTTTGCGAAGCTCCTCACGCTTGGGCGCGCGGTCCAGTTCGCGCTTATAGACAATGTCCACCGCGCCCTCCGGGCCCATGACCGCGATCTCCGCCGTCGGCCAGGCGTAATTCACGTCGGTGCGGATATGCTTTGACGCCATCACGCAATACGCTCCGCCATAGGCCTTGCGCGTAATCACCGTGATCTTCGGCACCGTGGCCTCGGCAAAGGCAAACAGCAGCTTGGCGCCGTGCTTGATGATGCCGCCGTACTCCTGGGTGATGCCGGGCAGAAATCCGGGCACATCTTCAAACGTAATCAGTGGAATATTGAAGCAGTCGCAGAAGCGCACGAACCTTGCGCCCTTGGTCGAGGCGTTGATGTCGAGCGTGCCCGCGAGAATCGCCGGCTGGTTGGCCACTATGCCGACCGGATGCCCATCCATGCGGGCAAAGCCTACGACGATGTTCTTCGCGAAGTGCTCCTGCACTTCGAAAAAATAGCCGTCGTCGGCAACGGCGTGAATCACATCTTTGATGTCGTAGGGCAGGCTCGACTCATCCGGAACAATCCGGTCCAGGGCGGCGTCGGCGCGGTCGGTAGGATCGGTGCACGGACGACGAGGCGGATCATCAACATTGTTCGAGGGAAGAAAGCTCAGCAGCTCGCGCACCATGGACAGGCATTCCGCATCGTCGTGCGCCATGAAGTGGGCTACGCCGGAAGTTTCGTTGTGAGTGTGAGCGCCGCCGAGTTGGTCTTTGCTGACCTCTTCGTGCGTGACCGTCTTGATCACGTCCGGCCCAGTGATGAACATGTACGAGGTGTTCTCCACCATCAGGATGAAATCGGTGATGGCCGGGGAATAAACCGCGCCGCCCGCACATGGCCCCATGATGGCGGAAATCTGCGGTACGACTCCGCTGTAGAGCGTGTTGCGCAGAAAAATGTCGGCGTAGCCCGCCAGCGACACCACACCTTCCTGGATTCGGGCACCACCGGAATCATTCAGGCCGATCACGGGTGCGCCCATCTTGGCGGCCAGGTCCATGATCTTGACGATCTTGGCGGCATTGGTTTCGGACAGCGATCCGCCAAAAACCGTGAAGTCCTGGGCGAAGACAAACACCAGCCGCCCCTCGATCCGTCCGTAGCCGGTGATGAAGCCGTCACCGAAATATTTCTGCTCGGCCATGCCAAAGTCATTCGAACGGTGCGTGACCAGCTTGTCGGTCTCTTCGAATGTGCCTTCATCGAGCAGAAACTCGACCCGCTCGCGGGCCGACATCTTGCCTTCCTTGTGCTGCCGTTCGCGGCGCTGCTCCCCGCCACCCTCGGCAGCCTGGCGGTCGCGCTTCTTTAACTCTTCCAGTTTCTGTTCAAGATTCATTGCAGACCTCAGACGCCGGGCGTCAGACCTCGGACCTCGAACGTCAAAAGCGCGTTTGCCGAAGTCCGAGGTCCGACGTCTGGCGCCGGTTCAATCACCCAAGCTGGAACCAATCGGCTGGTAGCGATACTTCTTGCCATCCCAAAAGGTTGCAGAGGTCATCCGGTCGCCACCGGTTTCTTCGGCATAAATGGCCATTCGCGGTTTCTTTTTCACCATCAGCTTTTTCACCGCGACCTGCTTGAAGGGCAGATTGATGATCACGAACTTGGCCTGGGGCACAGCCGCTCGCCAGGCTTCCGCACCGGCGCCGTGGATGACCAGCAGCACCAGGCCCCGGGCGGCGGGGTCCTCCGAGGCAAACTGGGTCGTGATCTTGGTGTTCCCGTAGCCAAAAAAAGCGTTGTAGGGATCGATCACCGTAAAGTTGTCTTCGGCCTGGTCCCCCAGGGGATTGGTGCAGCGGGCGGCGACCACCAGGTCTTCAATGCCATCGCCATTGAGGTCCGCCTTCATGGGCAGCGGCCCCGGCATCAACTTGCAAGTCGATCCAAACTGTTTCTGGATGAAATCGTCATCCACTGCTGCGGCGGGCGGCGGTGGCTGCTGGGCCCATACGACCAGCGACAGTGCAAACCCCAAAATAACGAATCGAGAAATACGTAGAAACTGCATGAGAATACTTTAGTCCCGTTCGGTCGATGAAAATAGAGGCAGAAAGGGTGACCCCAGACGACGTAGGGGCGGACGCCCTCGTCCGCCCTAGTCGAGCGAAGCTCGACGGTTCTGTAATGACGGCATGCGCAGGCGGCAAACCGCGCTCGCCCCACACGCGTTCTTAACTAACTCCCGGCCGCCAGCATCTCACAGACGCGCTGAATCTCGTCCCGTTGGGCGACGCTCAAGGCCAGAAATTCAAAACCGTGGCGCAGGCCATCGCGATATCGCACCAGGGCGCGAAACTTGATGGGAAAAGGCGCCATGGGCAGCGCCAGTTCCATGGACACCACTTCCCCAGGTTCCAGTTCGCCGGTCAAGGTGGCCCCCATGCCATCTTCTCCAAGCTCGCTTGTGCGCCCCCACAAAGATACGTTTTCCCCGGAGCGAAAAACGTAAACTGACACCCGAACGTCGAGCGGGTGGCGGGGAAAGCGGCGCGAGACGCGGGAATCAGGTTTAGGGTCGGTCAGTGGGCCGCTCATGTGGCGCGTGGCGCTACCCTTCTCAGAGTGCTAGTTTCCATGCAGGGGATATCCCGCTTCCAGCGGAAGCTTGCTTTCGACCCGCAATACGGTAATGCCCCCGGTGATGGAATACAGGTCCACCAAACCCACCGCGCCCGGCGTGGATTCCACTGCCTCAACGACCGCTTTGTCGGAATTCACCACCACAATCGCGGGATGATTCGCCCGGCCGTGATTGGCATTGGCGATCAGGGCCTTGACCTCGTCGCTCGACATGCCATAGACCTTCTCGAGCACCAGCTTCATCTCGGTAGTTTCAGGATTGAGGCTGAACAGAGTGATCGGTTTGCCCTTGGGCCAGCGGCTGGTCTGTCCCTTACAGATCTTGACCAGTTCGGCCATGCTGACCTCGGTCACACCGTTGGATTTGTTGGAAACCAGCGCCATGTCCTTGGCCCAGGACGCGGTAAAGCAACCCGCGACCGCCAGACACGCTCCGAATACACATCGCCAAGGCACAACTTTCCCCCAGACTGCGGAACCCTGCCCACCGATTGTCCCCGAAGCCGGAGAGATGCTCAATGACAACGGCTGCCGGGTTACCAGCAGAGACAATACACAGGTACGAACCGCGTAGGGGCAGATGTCCTCATCTGCCCGGCGGAGCGAAGCTCCGCCATTTTCGTGACGGGCAAAAACCTGTCGAGCTTTGCTCGACTGGCAGATGAGGACATCTGCCCCTACGTGGACTGCGTGTCGTATGATCTTCAGCATGGCTGCCCTGCCTGAGCCGTCCAGCATTCTGAGCTTCGAGCACGCGCGTCATCTGGTCGAAGGACATGCCGCGCAGTTGCGTCCACATGGCAGGGAGCTGGTGGAGTTGCTGGAAGGCGCCGGACAAATTCTGGCCGAACCGGTGCTCGCCGACCGGAATTTTCCGCCCTTCGCCAGGGCCATGCGCGATGGTTATGCGGTCCGGGCCGCCGATCTTTCACCCCTGCCCGCAACACTCGAGGTGATCGGAGAAATCAAGGCGGGTGCTCGAACCGAGGAGCTTCCTACGCTCCAATCCGGACAGGCCGCCGCGATCATGACCGGCGCGCCTGCGCCTCCAGGCGCGGACGCTGTCGTGATGGTAGAACACACCTCTCAAGAGGCGGGACGGGTGCAGATCATGAAGCCAGTGCTCGCGGGCGACAACATCGCTCCCGTCGCTTCCGAAGCGAAGCGCGGCGAGCGTCTGCTCTCTCCCGGAGCGCGACTCGACTACGCCGCCATCGCGGTAGCCGCGTCGGTGGGCCGAAGCCGTCTTCTGGTTTACAGCAAACCGAAAGTGGCAATCCTCTCCACCGGCGACGAAATCGTGGACATTGACGTCCCCCCGGCGGCCGCCCAGATCCGCAACTCGAATACTTATTCGCTGGCGGCGCAGGTGCAGGCAGCGGGCGGGGAACCAATCCTGTTGCCGATCGCTCCTGACCAATCACCACGTTTACGCGAACTCATCGCCGACGGCCTTGAAGCCAATCTGCTGCTGCTGGCCGGCGGCGTCTCAATGGGCAAGTACGATCTGGTGGAAACAGTACTCGCAGAGTTCCAGGCAGACTTTTTCTTCACCGGCGCGCAAATCCAACCGGGAAAACCAATCGTGTTCGGGCGAGTGCCAAGTGGCGCGGGCGCCCCCCGCGAGGCAGCGTCTTCCCCAGCCTACGTTTATTTCTTCGGGCTCCCCGGCAATCCCGTCTCCACGATGGTGACGTTTGAACTCTTCGCCCGGCCGATCCTCGAAGCCCTGGCTGGGATGGCGCCGCGCAAACTGGCATTCCTGAACGCTCGGCTGAAGTCAGAGATAAAAATAAGAACCGGCCTGACACGATTCCTGCCGGGGATGCTCTCTGGAGAGTTCGAGAACTCCGTGGTTGAGTTGGCACGCTGGCAAGGGTCTGGCGACGTGGCCGCAATGGCAAGATCGAACTGTTACATGGTTATCCCTCCGGACCGGGAACGGATTGGGGCCGGGGAATGGGTCGCGGTCCTGATGCGTTAGCATCCAGGTGTGGGTCGGACACTCCTGTCCGACGCTTTTGACTTGGACTTGAATTTTGCGCGAAATGAAAACCCTGAGAGCGATCAATATCAAACCGAAAGCACTTCAAAGGCGTCGGACACGAGTGTCCGACCCACACACACTACGCAAGATGCATGGGTTGCTAAGATAGTGCTATTCGTCGCGGAGGCAAGTGGCTGACAAGCTTTCCCACTACGATAAGGCAGGCCGGGCAAAGATGGTGGACGTTTCCACCAAGGCCGCGAGCAAGCGTGAGGCCGCGGCCAGCGCGTTCGTCGCGCTGAAGCCCGCCGTGCTGAAAGCGCTGCCGAAAAATCCCAAGGGTCATCCCCTCGAAGTGGCCCGGCTGGCGGGCATCATGGCGGCCAAACGCACGTTCGAGCTGATCCCGATGTGCCATCCCCTGCCGCTTTCCCACGTTGATGTGACCATGCGGCTGTGCGAGAATGGCGTCGCCATTACCTCAAGAGTTATCACCACGGCGGTTACGGGAGTCGAGATGGAAGCGCTGGTCGCGGCCAGCGTCGCCGCCCTGACCGTGTACGATATGTGTAAAGCGCTGGACAAGGGAATCGAGATCCGGGAGATCGTGCTCGAGCACAAATCCGGAGGCAAGAGCGGTAACTACACCCGCGTCCGCACGAAGACCTAGCCCTGTCATGCCGAATAGCGTCAAAGTCCTGCTGGTGGACGACAATCCCATGGTCCTGGGACTGCTGCACGGAGCCTTGACTCCACTGGCCCGCGTCACTACCTCCAGCGATACCGCCGACGCCCTGCTGAAAGCCGTGGACGACCCGCCCGATCTGCTGGTCAGCGACTACCGCATGCCCGGCATGGACGGGCACCAGTTGGTCGAACGGCTGCGGAGCCGTCCCAAGACCGCGGGCATTGCCGTAATCCTGCTGGCCAGCAAGGCCGACATCTCGGAAAAACTTTCCAGCCAGGAGCCGGTCGACGATTTCGTGGAGAAGCCGTTCTTCCTCAAAGAAGCCACCCAGCGCATCAAGCGCGTGATCGACAAAATCGCGCTGGAAAAAATGGCTAAGACCGCACCCTCAGACGGAGTCCTGCGCGGTAGCCTGGCTCAAATGAATGTCATCGACCTGGTGCAATCGCTCGAGATGGGACGCAAAAGCTGCGCTCTTACCCTGACCAACGAACGCGACAAGTGCGAAATGTATTTCAGCGAAGGTCAGGTGACCCACGCGACCTACGGTTCGCTGAGCGGGGACAAGGCGGTCTTCAAGGTCCTGGGCTGGACCGGCGGCAACTTCCAGATTAACTTCGAGGGCAAAACCAGCAAGCAGACCACCACCCTGAACACCCAGGGCCTGCTGATGGAAGGCCTGCGCATGCTCGACGAATCCAAGCGCGACGATGGCCCGTCCGAGGAAGAAGAGGAAGATGTCCTCCTCGACTCCTGAAGCTCTTACTGCCGCCGTGCTTACGGTCAGCGATTCCTCTGCCCGTGGCGAACGGGCCGATCTTTCCGGTCCCACAGTCGTGGAAGTTCTCAAACGAAAGAACTTTGTGGTGGTTGCTACTGAAATCGTCGCCGACGATCAGCCCGCCATTCAACAGGCGATCATTCGCCTCGCAGGAAGGGCGCGCCTGCTAGCGACCACGGGAGGTACTGGAATCGCCGAGCGCGACGTTACCCCGGAAGCCACACGGGCCGTGTGCAGTCGATTGCTCGAGGGCATAGCCGAACGCATGCGCTTCGAAGGCTCCAAGAAAACTCCGATGGCGGCGTTGAGCCGCGCCCTTTGCGGAGTGCGCGAAAAGTCGTTGGTCCTGAACCTGCCGGGAAACCCTCGCGGCGCGGCGGAATCCCTGGAAGCGGTGATTGATCTGCTGCCGCACGCCCTCGATTTGCTGGTCGGAAATACGAAACACACATAGTCGCGTGTGGGTCGGACACTCCTGTCCGACGGCTTTGCCTCTTGTTTTTAATTTTGCATGAAATGAGAGACCTCTAGCTAGAACGATCAATTATCCTAAACCAAGAGCAACTTCAAAATCGTCGGACAAGAGTGTCCGACCCACACTTCTGCTAGGCTTACGTTTTGGAAACTATCAAACACATATTCCTGCGCTACTCCGCATTCCTCTGGGCGCTGCTGAAGCCTCTGGGAGCCTGGGGAGTCTTTGTCATCGCAGCCCTGGACGGCGCCGCTCTCGGTCTGCCCATGGACCCTATCGTTGCCACTTATGTGTACCAGAATCGCTCCAAGTTCCTGCTCTACGTGCTCATGGCCGCGGTGGGATCGACGGTGGGCAGCATCGTGATCTACGGCATCGGGTATGTGGGCGGTGAAGAACTGCTGCGCAAGCGCATCTCGCCCGAACGCTTTGACAAATTTCACCAGGCGTTCCAAAAGCATCCCTTCTGGAGCCTGATGTTTCCCGCCGTGTTGCCTCCGCCCACGCCGTTCAAACTGTTCGCCCTCACCGCCGCCGTCTCCGAGATGCAGTTTAGTCACTACCTGCTGGCCATCTTTGCCGGGCGCTTTGTCCGTTTCCTGACGCTGTCCGTCCTCACCCTGATGTTCGGTCCCCAGTTCGTGCACATCTCCGGGGCGATTTTCCGCGAGCACTGGACCCTGGTTCTGGCCCTGGTGGCAGTGGGATTGGCTATCTGGCTGGTTGTAATCAGGCTAGAGAAGAGAAAAAAGTAGGCGTGACTATGTCGTTTTTGGAGTCACGCCAGAACCAAGACCTTACGCTGCCGCCGTGTGGTCGCCTTTGCCGAAGGCCTCGGAGAGAGCAGCCAGCACGACCGGCGTGGCAAAAAACACAGAGGTAAACAGCAAATCGCCCTCCGCTCCCTGGCGGAAGAAGGGCAAAGCCAATGTGTATGACGTCATCAGCCCGCCGAAATTTTTGGGATACATGTCATACGCCGCCCATACAGCAAAATTGCTGATGACGAAAAATGATACTGAACTGGCGAGGGCCGCGCCAATCACGGGCAACGGTTTCGCGTTTTCCCGCAGCCGGGTTCCCAGCCACAGGATGGCCGCGTACCACGCCCAGGTCGCGAAATGGTCCCAGACAAACGGGTAGGCGTAAACCACCTTGGTAAGAACTACGTCCGAAGCCATCATTACCACGAGCGGCACCCACAGGAAGCGCCGCGGGCCGCGGGCTCCGAAGAAAAGCAGGGCCGCTGCCACCGGGGTAAACGTCCAGGGATGAGGCATGAACCGAACTGCGACGGCAAGCGCGAGGAACAAGTAGGCCAGCATGATCACCTCAATGGGCAGCAATGATTGTGGCGCGCCCCGAGCGCCGCGTCAAGCGTTGCTGGACTCTGTCCGTGTGGCGCGGGCGCCCCGCCCGCGTATGGCCGGCCAAAATTGAAAAGTCGAGAGTCAAAATCGAAGGCCCGAGTGAAAGGCCTCAAGTCAAAAGACCCTAAGTCAAAGGCCGCGGGCGAGGGCGCCCGCGCCACATGAGGCTACGGCGCAGCCTTACGGCTGCGCAATCCAAATGCCTCCCGGACAACTTTCAGATTCCTATCAAGATCCACACTTGCGCTTAGAACGCTCCGGCGAGTCTGGCTGGGCTCGTAATAGCGAAGATCGCGGAAGCGAACGATGTAACCTGACCCGGTTTCTTCCGTCTCCACCACGGGATACTGCGCCCAGTCCAGATAGACCCGGCCCAGCTCGCTGCGCTTGGCGGCCAGGGTCACCAGAGTCTCTTCCGGCTTCTGGCGAATCTGCATTCGACCCTCCGGGTCGGCCTCCGGGACAGAAGAATCCACCGGCATGGTCGCGAAGAAGTCGCGGGTCTCGACGACGCCATACCACTGAAGCGGATTCAGCCAACGAGGATACGCCGAAACTCGCACCGGGTCGGCCCCATTGTAGATCCGGGAGTTGAGCGCGTTCACTGCACGACGATGCTCATAGTCCCGAACGCCCCACACCGCGATCACGCCCAGCAACGCCACCACCGCGGCGAGACGTCCCGGTGGGCCCGTGCGGCGCACTCCGATCTCGTCGTTGATCAGCGAGAAAAGCGCGGGCAGTACCAGGCCGCCGATCAGCAAAATGAGCAGCAGGGGCTCGATGATGAATACGATGTCCCACGAATACCACCTCTCGGAAAAAGGCCAGAACGGGCGTACGCCGTAGTTATTGGTGAAGTCGAGCAGGATGTGGGTGGTGCCGGCAAGATAGGCAAACAGGAACAGCAGACCCCAGCGCGGCGGCAGATTTGGATCTTTCACCTTGCGCCCACGCAGCCGCCAGATGAAATACATCAGTCCAACCACCAGCGCCTGCACCAGAATAAGCCCAAGAAACGAATGGGTGAAGCCGCGGTGATGGGCGAAGCCAAAGACCGGGTCTTTGAAATTTCCCAGGATGTCGATATCGGGAGCTTCCGCCGCCAGGGTCATCGTGGCCGTGGCCAGCGCCGTCTTCCGGTTGAACCCGGCACGGGCCAGGCAGGCCCCAGTTAGGAAGTGAGTAACAGGTTCCAAAGTTTATTGTAGCGCGCCCGGCAGCGGTGTGGATCGGACTCTTGTCCGACGCTCTTGAATTGAGTCCTGCTTACAGCAACCTGGCACCATGCTCCCTAGACAGTTGAGCCCAGATTGATCCATGGTTGAAGTAATCACGTGTCACCGACATCTACTCATCTCGGCGGTAGAGTTATGAGATGTCTTGGTTTTCGTTGCGAGGCCTTAGAGCCGGAACAGAATCCGAGAATGGTTCGGACCTCTTGATCAGGGTGTTGCTATTCGTTTGGGTCATATTGCTGCTGCCTTGGGTAGTCTTCGCGTTCTTTTCCCCAATGGCATTTGATGGCGGCAAGGCATGGGCCGCATGGTCTTTTATGTTTTTCACGTGGTCTTATGCACCAGCGGTTTACGGAGCCTTCAAGCTGCTAACTTATTCCCGAAAAGCCGTCTTGCTTCCACTCCTGAGCATCGGCGGCATTTTTCTGTGTGATTTCCTGGCGCGTTGATGCCCTTCGCGGCGTAAACCAAAAAGCAACTTCAATGGCGTCGGACAGGAGTGTCCGACCCACACGGAAACAGCAACTTCAGTGCATTGGGCACTATGCTGATTGCTGCCGGCAGCGTTCCCAGCAACTCTCCGTCGGCTTCCACAAAGATGCGGGAATTTGCGGCCGCATCAACCCTCGTCCTGCAATCTATCTTCAACCCATCCACCAGGTCGATTCCATTCACCTGCCATTGCGCTCCTACCAACCCGCGCACGATGTACCTCAGATACGCCAGCCGGCTGCGAGTACGAAAGCGTACCAACCGCAAATCGTTGCGATCGAGTGAAGCTCCTGGCGCCAACTCGCGCAGCACGCCTCCAAAGTTCCGGATGCGAACGGCCAGCAGTTGAGAGACTTCCATCGGCGACTCCGCTTGCATCTCGACTGCGAATTTTTCCATGGGATGAGTGAGCCACAGTCGCGTAGCCTTCGCGTAGTAAGCGGCCATGCCGAGGTGGCCTTTGACCAGCGGGTTCAACTTGTAGAACAGATGCGCATCGGCGCCAATCCCCGCAGCGACCGTGAAGAACCGCGAGCCGCGCTTGCCCTCGAGATCGGCATATTCCACGCGGCCCAGGGCAATGCGCCGGGGCGTTGCAGTCAGAAGCGCCTTAGCCGCACCCGTCGGGGAAAGCGGCAATCGCAGGTCGTGCGCCAGGGTGTTGGCCGTACCCAGCGGAATGATGCCCAGGGCTGCGTCGCTTCCCGCCATGCCCTGGAGAACGTCATGAGCAGTGCCATCGCCTCCACAAGCGATGATGGTGTCACTTCCGTTGGCGATGGCGTGGCGTGCCTGTTCGCCCGCCTCTGCCTGCCCTCGCGTGGGCTCTGCGGCGGTCTCGATCCCAGCCCGGCGAAGCACGGCCAGCACCGCTTCAACGTCCGCCAGCCGCCGCGCGCGACGTCGCCCAGAAAGCGGGTTGTAGAAGAGAGTGGCCTTGCGCATCGAGACTGGAGGTGGAAATCAGAATGGATTGTACTGGAAGCCCGAGCGTGCCTCCCGGTTGCGCCTGGTGGAGCTTTTAACTAAGCTATTTCTGCTCGGGGCCCTTTCATCTTCAATCGATCGTTTATTGGAGGGAGCACTGCCATGAAGACCTGGCTCACGCTTTTATTCGCCCTGTTGCTGAGCGGCATGGTCGCAGCTCAGAATCATTCAGATCAGAATCACTCAGCTCATGCGCAGCCCAAGCCGGCCACGCTGATGACCGGACTGGGAGACCTGCATCATCCCGTCTCCACCAGGAATCCGCAGGCACAGCAATTCTTCGACCAGGGACTGCGCCTGATTTACGCCTTCAACCACGACGAGGCCGCCCGGTCGTTCAAACGCGCCGCCGACCTCGACCCCAAGCTGGCCATGGCGTACTGGGGAGTTGCTGAAGCCGTGGGACCGAACTACAACGACCCCGCCAGCGATGAGCGCTTTGCCGAGGCTCATAACGCCATACGGAAGGCGGTTGATCTCTCAGCCGATGCTTCGCCTGCTGAGCAGGCCTACATTCAAGCCATGGCGCTGCGATTCCCGGCTGATCCTAAAGCTGACCGGCGGCAGGCGGCCGAGGCCTATCACGACGCCATGCGCGAGATGTCAAAGAATTTTCCCGACGATCTGGATGCGGCCACGCTGTTTGCCGAGTCCGGCATGAACCTGCACCCCTGGGGCCTGTGGCATCGTGACGGAACTCCCGAGGCCAACACGGAAGAGATCGTGGCCACGCTCGAGTCCGTGATCAAGCGCGACCCCAACCACATGGGAGCGATCCACTACTACATTCACTCCGTCGAGGCCTCCAAGTCTCCGGAAAGAGCGCTGGCGGCGGCGAACCGCTTGGCCGCCATGGCACCGGCGGCGGGACACCTCGTACATATGCCGGCCCACGTTTACATTCGCACCGGCGACTACGCCGCGGCGGTCAGGACCAACCATCTGGCGGCGGCTGCCGACCGCGCCTACATCAAGGCCAGCGGCGCGCAGGGCCTCTATCCCATGATGTACTACAGCCACAATCTGCATTTCATCGCCATGTGCTCGGCCATGGACGGCGACTATGCCGAGTCCTCCCGGGGCGCCCAGATACTGGCGGCTCATGTCAGACCCCACGTAAAAGATATGCCCCCGCTCGAAGGTTTCGTGACCATTCCCATCGCGGTGGACGTCCGCTTCCACAAATGGGACGAAATATTGAAGATGCCGAAGCCCGACCCTGGAATGCAGGTCGAAACCGTGTTCTGGCACTTTGCCCGAGGTATGGCGCTGGCCGGCAAAGGCAAGCCGGATGACGCGCAGGCCGACTACCAGGTGGTGTCCGACGCAGAAAAGAAGACGCCTGAAGATGCTATCTTCGCTATGCCCGTAAACAACAAGACCAAAGATGTCCTGAAGATTGCCCGAGATGTCTTGGGTGCCAAAATTGCCTTGTCCAAGAAAGATAACGCTATCGCCATCGCGCAATTGCAGGAGGCGGTCGAGGTCCAGGACTCGCTGAAATACAACGAACCGGAGGACTGGTTCTTCCCCGTGCGTGAGTCCCTGGGAGCGGCGCTGCTGATGAACGGCGACGCGGTCGGAGCAGAAAAAGTCTTCCGCGAAGATCTTGAACGCCACCCGCGCAACCCGCGCTCACTCTTCGGCCTGCACCAGGCCCTGAAAGCACAGAAGCGCGACTACGATGCCGCCTTCGTGCAAAAGCGGTTCCTGGCGTCCTGGAAGGGCACCACGCAATTGAGAATAGAAGACCTGGTGTAGGGAACAATGTGTGGGGTAGAGCAAGAATGTGTGGGTCGGACAGTCTTGTCCGACGCTTTTGATTTTGGTTTTGGTTTTGATCTTCCTCCCAGACCAAGACGCGGGCGAGGGCGCCCGCGCCACACCAGCATCTCATTTTCTTCGAATCCCATACACGCAATGGGGCAAGTCTCTCCACAGCACTTCCTTCCACTTGCTCAGCCCAATCTTCTCCGCCACTCGCTGCGACGGCCGGTTTTCCGGCCGGATGAGAGAGATGAGCTGTGGGGCTCCTAACTGCTCGAAGCCATGATCCCGGCAAGCGGCAGCCGCTTCCGGCGCCAATCCCTGGCCCCACAAATCGCGCCGCACGTGATAGCCGATTTCAATCTCATCCACTCCATCAACCCTTTGCCGGACTAACCCGCAATCGCCGATAAGCTCGCCGCTGGACTTCAAGACCATCGCCCAGAGGCCGTGGCCGTCCTCACGGTAGCGCCGCCGGTTGCTCTCGATCCAGGCTGCAACCCCAGCCCGATCCAGGGCCGCGGGGTAGTAGCGCATGGTCTCGCGATCCGACAGGACCGCGGCCAGCGCGTCGACATCCCCGTGAGCCAATTCGCGCAGCAGCAGCCGCTCTGTTTCGAGAATGTGCATTAAGGTCAAAGTCAGAGGCAGCGGGCGAGGCCCCTTCGACTTCGCTCAGGGCAGGTCCGCTCTACCCAGTCGCGGCACGAATATAATCTCTCAGTCATGCCTGCCACGACCAGGGGAAGCGAAAAGAAGATTGAAGCCCTGCGGGACAAGATCCGCCACCACGAGTACCGGTATTACGTTCTCGACGACCCCGAAATTTCAGACGCCGAATTCGACCAGCTCATGATCGAGTTGAAGAAGCTCGAAGACGAACATCCGGAACTGGTAACGCCCGATTCCCCTACCCAGCGCGTCGGGGGCAAGCCTCGCGAGGGCTTCGTCAAAGCGCCGCACTCCTCGCCCATGCTGTCACTCGACAACTCCTACAACGAGGACGATCTCCGCAATTGGGAGCGCCGCGTGCACGAACTCAGCGGCCGTGAGGACATCGACTACGTTTGCGAACTGAAGCTCGATGGCATGTCGCTGGCGCTGCACTACGAAAATGGCAAGCTGGTGCGCGGCATCACCCGCGGCGACGGCAGCATCGGCGAAGATGTCACCCTCAATGTGCGAACGGTGCGCTCCATCCCCCTCTCCATTCCGCTGGATAAGCTGAAGAAGGCCGGGATTCCCGCTAATTTCGAAGTCCGCGGCGAAATGCTCATGCCCATCGCCGCCTTCAAAAAGATGAACGAGGAGCGCGAACAAAAAGGCCTCTCTCTTTTCGCCAACCCGCGCAACGCCACCGCCGGCACCGTCCGCCAGCTTGAGCCCAGCATCACCGCCCAGCGCCGGCTCGACTATTTCACTTACGCGCTGCTGAAGGATGGCCGCACATACTTCGACCGCCACTGGGTGACCCTGAATGCCCTGGACGCTGCCGGCTTCAAGGTCAACCGGACGCGCAAGCTGGCCAAAACCTGCGACCAGATTTGGACCTTTATTGAACAAGAGGAGCCCAAGCGCGAAAAGCTCCCGTACGAAATTGACGGTATCGTCATCAAGGTCGATCGCACCGCCCTGCAACAGGAACTCGGCTATACGGGCAAGGCGCCGCGCTGGGCCATCGCCTACAAATACGCCGCGCGCGGCGGGATCACGAAAATTGAAGACATCCTGGTGCAGGTGGGACGCACCGGCAAACTCACGCCCGTGGCCGCGCTCAAGCCGGTTCCCATCGGCGGCACCACGGTCAGCCGCGCCACCCTGCACAATATGGACGAGATCGAACGCCTGGGCGTCAAGATCGGCGACTGGGTGGAAGTGGAGCGCGGCGGCGACGTAATCCCGAAAGTCACCCGGGTGATCGAAGACAAGGACCATCCCCGAGGCCACAAATCGTTCCACATGCCGGAACGGTGCCCGGTGTGCGGAGGCCACGTCGTCCGCATCGAAGGCGAAGCCGACCACCGCTGCGTCAATGCCAATTGCCCGGCCAAGCTGCGCGAGACCATCCTGCACTTCGCCTCCCGCGGTGTGATGAACATTGATGGACTGGGCGATGCGCTGGTCACGCAACTGACCGACCGCAAACTGGTGAAGAACGTTGCCGATATCTACAAGCTCACCAAAGAAGACCTGCTGTCACTTGAGCGCATGGGAGACAAATCTGCCCACAACGTGCTCGACGAAATCGATAACTCAAAGACGCTGCCGTTGGAGCGCGTGATTTACGGCCTCGGCATTCGCATGGTGGGCGAACGCACGGCACAATTCCTAGCCGAACATTTCGGTTCGATGGATGCGCTGACGAAAGCTGGCGAAGAAGAATTGCAGGAAGTGAACGAAGTCGGCCCCCGCATTGCTCAGAGCATCGTGGAATTTTTCCAGGAGCCCAAGAACCGGGCACTGGTCGAGCAGCTGCGCGAGGCCGGGCTCACCTTAACCGGGAAGAAGAAACAGAGGGGCACGGCTTTGGCCGGGAAAACTTTCGTGCTCACCGGCACGCTGCCCCACCTCACTCGGGATGAAGCCAAGAAGATGATCGAGGACGCCGGCGGCCGGGTCTCCGGTTCAGTCAGCAAGAAAACGGACTTCGTCGTGGCGGGAGATGACGCGGGCTCCAAGCTGGACAAGGCCAAAGAGCTGGGAGTCAAAGTAATCGGCGAGAAAGAAATGCAGGAACTGCTGGGCTAGCGACTTCTGCACAGGGTCTGGATCTGTGTGGGACCGGGGTCCGGGC
This sequence comes from Terriglobia bacterium, assembly GCA_963803605.1. GTDB lineage: Bacteria > Acidobacteriota > Terriglobia > Terriglobales > Acidobacteriaceae > JAIQFF01. The sequence goes on along the minus strand of CAWDNG010000003.1, from coordinate 1,087,765 downwards.
GGATTCCGGGCCCGTGTGGGACCGGGTCTTCGACCCGGTCAGGCGGTGCAAAGCACCGCGAGAAGGCTGGATAGAACCTAAAACTGCGGCCCTTCGGGCCGCCCGACCGGGTCGAAGACCCGGTCCCACACAAGCTACAACTACCCCTCCATTGCCTTCCTAATCCTCGCATACGTCGTCTCCAAACTCTCCGGCAGCACCCTGGTTTCCCCTACGACTGACATGAAATTGGCGTCCGCTACCCAGCGCGGCAGAGCATGCAGATGGATATGTCCTGCCACTCCGGCTCCCGCCGCCTTGCCGATATTCATTCCCAGATTGATCCCGTCCGGGGCATAAAGCTGGCGCAGCACCCGCTCCATCTTCTGCCCCAGGTCCATCATTTCGTGGGACGCCTCCAGCGGCAGCTTCTGCAGTTCATCCTCATGAGCAAATGGGACGATCATCACGTGCCCCGAGGTGTAGGGAAAGGTGTTCAAAACCACGTAACAGTACTGGCCGCGATAAACAATGCGGGCTTTGGCATCGTCCCCGGCCTTTGGCAAATCGCAGAAAATGCAGCCGGGGGTCTTATCGATGCCAGCCACGTAGGCATAGCGCCAGGGCGTCCAAAGATAGTCCATGGCAAGGCAGGGTAGCAGAAGATCCAATGTAGGCGCGAGCGTCCTCGCTCGTGCTGGGCGGCAATGCGCTCAGGGGGGCTGCATCGTAAGGGACCCACGGGCGGGACGCCCGCGCCCACATTAAGCGGGCTGTGGATTTTTGTTGTTTGACACTGTTCGGAAGCGGTTGCTACACTCGAAGAGTTCCCTTTGGACGCGGGTTTGCTTAGAGACGTCCGACCGCTGGGATTGTTCCAGTCCGTCCGCCAGGGCGGGCTCAACACAACCTTAGACTAACGCCAGCCGTCCGCTAATCGTCCCGCATCCGTCCCCGCACCCACGTGCGCGGAAAACCCGAGAGAGGCCATCAACCTTGCCTGACGATAACAACGCCCACAACCTGGATTCCGCGACTTCGACTTCCGTAGTGGACCGACCCGTGGAATCCCCGGAGGGCTCGACCTTAAACAGCGATTCCCCCCAGCCCCAGTCTGCGCACAACGAAATTACCCAGAATCTGGACGAAAAACCCTCAGCCACCGAAGACTTCGCCTCCGCCCTCGAGAGCTTCACCACCGAGACGGCAGAGGCTGCCCGCGAGGACAACGTCATCAAGGGCACTGTGCTGAAGATTACCCCTACCCACGTGGTGGTGGATATCGGCGCCAAGTCCGAAGGCATGCTCCCCATTGCCGAAGTGATGGACCACTCCGGCAAACCGCGCTTCCAGCCCGGCGACGAGATCGCGGTCATGCGCGACAAGGGTGAGACCGAGGAAGGCTACATCAACCTCTCCCATCAGAAGGCGCAGCGGCTGCGCGCCTGGGACGAGATTGAGAAGGCCCACAACGAGAAAAAGCCGATCAAGGCGGTAGTGATCGAGCGCATCAAGGGCGGCCTGACGGTCGATATTCTGGGTGCCCAGGCCTTCCTACCCGGCTCCCAGGCCGACTTGCGTCCTCTGCGCAATCTAGACGTCCTGAAGGGCGAAACCATCGAAGTCGCCGTTATCAAGCTCAACAAAAAGCGCGGCAACATCGTCGTTTCCCGCAAGCAGTTGATGGAAGAAGAACAGAACGAAAAGAAGTCCAAGACCCTGGAGCATCTGGAAGAAGGCACTGTCCTCACTGGAGTGGTAAAAAACCTCACCGAGTATGGCGCCTTCGTTGACCTGGGCGGAATCGACGGCTTGCTCCACATCACAGACATGTCCTGGGGACGCCTGACCCATCCCCGCGACCTGGTCAACGTCGGCGACCAGATCCAGGTGAAGGTGCTGAAGTTCGACAAAGACAAGCAGCGGGTTTCGCTGGGATTCAAGCAGCTCACCCCGGACCCATGGCTGGATGCGTCCCATCGCTATCCAGTCGGTGCGCATGTCAGCGGGCGCGTCATCAGCGTCACCGACTACGGCGCCTTCGTCGAGCTTGAGCAAGGCATTGAAGGCCTCGTCCACGTTAGCGAAATGACCTGGTCCAAGCGCATCAAGCACCCGTCGAAGCTGGTTAATGTTGGCGATCAGGTCGATTGCGTGGTGTTGAGCGTGAATCCGCAGGAACGGCGCATTTCTCTGGGCATGCGGCAACTGGCGGCCAATCCCTGGGATGCATTGCACGACAAGTACCCGGTAGGCGCAACTGTCGAAGGCCGGGTGCGCAACCTTACCGACTTCGGCGCCTTCGTCGAAATCGAGGAAGGCATCGACGGCCTGGTACACGTCAGCAACCTGAGCTGGACCAAGCGCGTGAAGCATCCCTCGGAAGTTTTGAAGAAGGGCGACCGGGTCAAAGCCATCGTGCTGGCCATCGAACCCGACAAGCGCCGGCTTTCCTTGGGCGTGAAACAACTTCAGCCCGATGTTTGGGAGACTTTCTTCGCCCAGCATCATGTCGGCGACGTGCTGCACGGCAAAGTCCTGCGGGTAGCTACTTTCGGGGCTTTTGTCGAAATCGCCGAGGGCATCGAGGGCCTCTGCCACAACAGCGAAGCTGTGGATGCGAACGGGCAGGCGCTCACCCTCGAACCCGGCGTCGAGCACGACTTCAAGATCATCAAGATGAACCCGGAAGAAAAGAAAGTCGGCTTGAGCATCAAGGCGGTGGGCGAAGAAGCTTCCCGTTCCGAGGTGGAAGCCTACAAGCAACCGGTATCAAGCACCGGCGGGTCCACCATCGGCGAGCTCATGTCATGGAAGCGCGCCGGCGGCGACAACAACTAGGGGCTCGCTGTCTTGCGGTCCCACGAATTTCCTGAAGCCACGGTGACCTGGCGGCGAGCCATCTCTTTGCGCGTACAATGTTCGCGTGCCGGATCGAATCGTGCGCGCGGTCCAAACGTGGTGGGCACTAGCCGCTTCCCTGGTACTGAGCGCTGGCTTGTGGTATTGGGCAGTCGTTATCTTCGCGCCGGCCAATACAGCTTCCGCGCAACAACATCACCGGCCAATGGGCAACAATTCTGATTTGTATGCCCGCTGGTATGGCACGCGTGAGCTTCTGCTTCATCATCGCGACCCCTACAGTCGCGATATTACGCGTGAAGTGCAGGCTGGTTTTTACGGCCGACCCCTGGAGTCACAAAATGCTTCCGATCCGACGGCTCAGGAGGGGTTCAACTATCCCCTCTATGCCGTTTTTCTCGTCGCTCCCTTCGCGGGCCTCAGTTTCGCCACGGCACAAACGATTTCCCGTTGGCTTCTGATTTCGGCGGCCGCGTGTAGTGTGCCCTTGTGGATGAAGGCCATGGGTTTCCACCCACGGCTTCCGCTCGTGCTGGCAGGCATGGTGCTGACCGCAGGCGCCTATCCTTCAGTGATCGAGTTTTACCAGCAGAACCTTGCTGCCCTCGTTGTCTTTCTGCTCGCGGTCGCCATGGCGTCAATCGCCCGCGGCTGGCTAGTCCTAGCAGGCTTCTTGCTGGCTCTGTCGACCATCAAGCCCGAAATAGCTGGTCTAATGGTCTTCTGGTCTGTGCTCTGGGCAGCCGGCCAGTGGCGAAAGCGCTACCCATTGATTGCCAGCTTCAGTGCAACCATGACCATGCTGATCGTCGCTGCGGAGCTCACACTGCCTCATTGGATCGGCAGGTTTCTCGCTTCCGTTCGCGATTATCAGGTGCTGGACGCCGATTTGCCCATCACACAAGTGCTCTTGCCACGGTTTGCCGGGAGGATGGTCACCTTCGGTTTGATTGGCCTGTTGATGGTTCTACTGTGGCGATGGAGAAGCAGCGAAGAAGGCTCGGACACTTTCAAGCTGGGCACAGCCTGGGCGGCCGCCGTGACCCTGTCCGTCTTACCCAAACTGGCGGCATATAACCAGCTCTTGCTTGTGCCCGCCCTGGTGCTTCTGCTGGGCCGCTGGCAGGATATTCTGCAGGGCGGCCTCATCACGCGATCATTGGCCAAGGCGGCCCTTGCTTCGCAGTTGTGGCAGTGGATCGCTGCCCTCGGACTGGCTGTCTGTTCTCTTGCTATATCGCCCCGCCTGGCGCTCAGAGCAGCCGACGCACCTTTATACACACTGCTTGCCTTGCCGCCGCTGGTCTTGGCAGCTGTCGCCCTGTTAACGCTTTCGCGCAGGTCCGCTCCCAGAAATGTACCGTGGCCGGGCAGCGCTGAGCGCACATACCCCAGACGCGAGTCAGTTGATTCGGGGTGATAACTGATCTGCTGCGACAAAATTCGGAGACCAGAGCCGAATCCTCGAGGGGCAGGCCTTATCAGGAGAAACTCACATCCACCCGCTTACGGTCTTCGTCCGATACCTGGAAGAACTCCCGGGGCTTCAAGGCCATTATGCCGGCCAGGAAAACTTCGGGCAGCTGCTTGATGCGGGTGTTGTAAGTGTTCACATCATCGTTAAAAAACTCGCGCCGGTCGGCGATGCGTTCTTCCAGTTCAGAAATGCGGTTCTGCAACTTCAGGAAATTCTCATTGGCTTTCAGGTCAGGATAGTTCTCCGCCACCGCGAACAGGCCCCGCAGCGCGCCGGTCATCAGCAGGTCGGCCTGAGCCTTCTGCCCGATGCTGGCAGCACTCATTGACGCAGCCCGCGCCTGTGTGACTGACTCCAGCGTCTGACGTTCGTGCTGCATGTAACCTTTCACCGTCTCCACCAGGTTCGGGATTTCATCGCGCCGCTGTTTAAGCAAGACATCAATATTCGCCCAGGCACGGTCGTTATCGTTGCGCAGCCGGACCAGTTCGTTGTACATGATGATCAGGTAAAGCAGCACTCCCGCCACAACGAAGAACACCGCCGCCGCCGCAACAATGCTGATGCCCATCTTCACCCCTCGGTCTCATCCCGAGCGAAGTTGGCTGCTTCACTTGCGAAGCAGCCACCCGGTCGAAGGACCCCTAAGAAGCAATCTGCGGCCGGCGGCCTGGGTTTGTCTCCCGAACTCCGGCCTAGTACATCCCCAAGTGCCACAGCAGCAGGGCCAGGCAAAACAGGGTCAGCGCTGCCCCGCCAAACACCATGCCCACCGCCCGCTTGCGCAGATCGTGCTGCACCGCCTGCTCCGGCTTCCAGGAGATAAGGAAGGTCTTCTCATTCTGTCCCCGTACAATCATGTTGCGGTCATGAGCGTCATGCGCTTCCGGTTTCTCCACGCAAGTTCCGGTCACGTGATACTCGTGTCCCGGCAAAATGAGGGCTTCGCGCAAGCGGTAACGCCCGCTGGCTTGTTCCGAGGACTGGGGCATGGGCAAGCCGCCAGTTTCCCGAATGTGCTGCAGAAACATTTGCCGCTTCTGCTCCTTTTCGGGATCATCCAGCGGGTGAGCCGCTGCGATCTTGTCGATCAGTTCGACCGGAATCCTTCCTCTGCCCGACGTCGCCTGCGGTATCAACCTGACCATCTCAAGCAGGGTTTGACGTCCCTGCTCGCGCCTGGGATCGTCCAGTGGGCCCTTCCTATCCAACCAGTGCTCCATCGTGGAGGCGAGCGCGTTTGCGCCCGCCCTGTGGACATACTGCAGGAGTTCCTCATCGCTCACACCGGTCCCCATCAGGGGCGCAATGTGGGCCCCATCTACCACCCGGGGCGAGCTTTCCGGTAGGTCGTATTCGGCGGAGTGGGAGTCCACCAGCACCTTCCCGGTCTGGTCCTGGAGGTAGAATTTGGCCCCGTCCATGTCAGTGCGGTAGTGCTTCCAGCCGCCATGCTCGCCGGTTTCGTAGTGTTCAATCTTCACCTGGTAGAAACAGCAGGGAGTGTGGGTGACCGGACTGGGGATCAGTTGATCGGCCAGAGCCTGCCCTCGCACCTGCACCAGGCCCATGGGGATGCTGCGAATGGGCATGCAGGGGGTGTCCGCGACGATCTTGAATTCGCGAAATACCCGGAAGCCCTTGAAGAAAATCCAGACTCCCGCTCCCGTCCCCAGAAACAACGCGCCCGTCGGATCGGATCGGCTCATACCGGACTTACAAGCAGAATGCTACTCAATCCAGGCCTGGAGGAGCAATTGCCAATGTAGGCGCGAGCGTCCGGCTCGCGCAAGGGTTGGCAGTCCATTGGCAAAACTGAGAAAGGCAATTGCCGGAACGCACGAGCGTGGACGCTCGCGCCTGCATGGCAAGGCTACTTCGTATCAATCTTCAGATTGATATTCACCGTCGGGCGGGTATCGAACTGGCTCACCGTTTTGGTGTCGCTCTTGGAGTCTTTGTATTGGGCGTAAACTTCGTAATCCACATTGGGCGAAAGTGCCGGAAAGCGATACATGCCATCTTTACCCACAATGAATGTCTTCACCGCGCGAGTGCGGGTATTGGCGAGATAAACCACCGAATCGGGAAGGGGCGTGTCGGCGTTGTTAACGACTCTTCCCGTCAACAGGCGCCCCGCATCTTCACTCTTGTCCTTGGCGGAAGCCGGCAGGGTGGCGATGGCAAAAACCAGTGCAAGAACCATCAAAGCTACCACGCCGTGCTTTTTCATAGATGGCCTCCCCAGCCTCTATTGCTTTAGATGCAAACCCAGGTCCTGACGCTCATCATTGTCCACGTGCACCTTGACCTCGCCGTCCTGGTGTAACTCCTTGCCAGAAGACGACTTATAGCCCTTCAGGTCGGCCCAGACCAGGTAATCGGCCGGTCCCGGCGGCACCCGCAGGGCAAACTCGCCGTTGTGATCCGAATAGAGCTCCCAGTGGGCTTTTTTCTGGTCAGCCCGGCGGATCTTCACTTTGACTCCATACAGCGGATGATTGTCCGGTCCCCAGACGGTCCCGAAAATCAGCGCGTAAGGTTGGTCGGGTCGCTGACCTACGGCAGCGGCCGGGCTGGCGGGTAGGGGGATGGCGAGGCAAACTGCGGCGATCAGGAACCCGAGGCAGATCCGTGCGGAAGGCGCTGGAATGCAACTGGAGCTAGGAATCGTCTCCGTCCCCCATTTCCTCAAGTTCTTCCTCGTCGAGGACGGCCTCTTCTACCGGCTTCAACTCGATGGGATTCACCGTAACGATTTCGAAATCGGTGCCGCACTCGGGGCAGGAAACGATTTCGCCTTCGTCAACCTCTTCTTCGTCAATATCGAGGTTGGTCTCGCATTCGGGACAATAAATCATGCTGGCCTCCGGGCTGGACGGGTGTCCTGGTAAGAGTGCTCCTGTTAATATTTAGTTTTTCCGGGGCCAGAGGTCAAGTGCTGGTGACCGGAAAAGAGTACGCGCACAAGCTTACTCTGGGGACATCATGTTTGCTTCCCGAATTTCCCGGATTATCGCGCTGCTGGCCGTACTGCTGGGGTCCGTACCCTACCGCACCCTGGCGCAGGCCGCCAGCCTCGAGCCCAGGCCGCCCGCTGACCCTCAAATCACCGCAGCCCTGAGGCGGATCTCGGCGCAGCGGATCCAGGCCAATATCGAGAAACTGGTAAGCTTCCAGACCCGCTTCACGCTCTCGGCCCAGGACCCGGATTCCATCAAGGCCGGTCACGGCATCGGCGCGGCGCGGGAATGGATCAGGGCCGAATTCGAAAGCTACTCCCGTGCCTGCGGCGGCTGCCTCGAAGTCAAGACCGACAGCTTCACCGAAAGCCCCGCGGACCGGATTCCGAAGCCCACGGTTATCACCAATGTTTATGCGGTCTTGAAGGGTACCGACCCGGAAAATGCCAAACGCATCGTGCTGGTCACCGGCCATTATGATTCGCGCAACAGTGACACCCTGGATATAAGCAGCGTCGCCCCCGGCGCCAACGACGACGGCAGCGGCACCGCCGTCAGCCTGGAATGCGCCCGCGTCCTCAGCCAGATGAAGTTTCCCGCGACTATTGTTTTCCTGACCGTGGCCGGCGAAGAGCAGGGCCTGAACGGCAGCCACCACTTCGCAAAAATGGCGAAGGACCAGAGTTGGGACATCGAAGCGGTCCTGAACAACGACATTGTCGGCGGCGATCGTAGTCCCAAGCAAGACCCAGGAGTAGTGCGCGTCTTCTCGGAAGGCGTACCGGCTGCCGCGAGCGAAGCCGAATTGCGGCGGGTACGCAATCTGGGCGGGGAAAGCGATTCCACCTCCCGCCAACTTGCCCGTTACATTGCCGAAGTCGGCCGCACTTACCAGACTGCGGCCAGGCCGTTGCTGGTCTTCCGCCTGGATCGCTACCTGCGCGGCGGAGATCACTATTCGTTCAACCAGCAGGGTTACGCGGCGGTTCGTTTCACCGAGTACCGCGAAGATTACAACCACCAGCACCAGAACGTTCGCACGGAGAAGGGCATCGAATACGGCGACCTTCCCAAGTTCGTCAATTTTGATTATGTGGCGAATGTGGCGCGGGTCAACGCCGCCACCCTGGCCTCGCTGGCGTCGGCGCTTGCTCCGCCCACCCGGGTGCGACTGGAAACCAAGGACCTGGAAAACGACTCGAGCCTGACCTGGGAGGCTTCCCCGGGCGATGCCTCCTACGAAGTCCTGTGGCGCGATACAACAAGCCCGGAATGGGAACACGCCCAGCCAGTGGGAAATGTAACCCGCACCACGATCCCGCTATCGAAGGATAATGTGATTTTCGCGGTGCGTGCTGTCGATGGTAAAGGGCACCGTAGCCTGCCGGTGGTGCCCCAGCCCGGAAGATGAGACAGTAGTAGCTGGATCCCACTGATTATCAGAGGCTGACCTAACCGAGAACGACCGGAGTCAATTGTGCCGCGAAGCCGAGAAATGACGTTGAGCCTGCCGCCCTTCACCCGGGCGGTCACCTGGCTGCTCGCCATTAACACCGCGGTCTTTCTCCTGCTTGAACTCTTCGGCATGACTCTGATCGACGTTGCCCGCTGGGTGCGTGACTACCTGGCGCTCGAGCCGCAGGCCGTTGTCCACGGCGCCCTTTGGCAATTGGTGACTTACAGCTTCCTGCATTTTGAATTCTGGCACTGGTTTGGCAACATGCTCGGCATCTGGATGTTTGGCTCGGCCTTCGAGGGGGCCTGGGGCACGCGACGCTTCGTGGAGCTCTATTCTTTCGGAGTGATAGGCGCGGCGCTGACCACCACCGCGCTCTCCTATAGCCACGTGCTGGGCAATCCCACGATCCCGACTGTGGGCGCCTCCGGCGGAGTTTTTGCTGTCCTGATCGCCTTCGGGATGGTCTTCGGCGAGAACGAAATTCTGCTGATCCCGTTCCCCTTCTCGCTCAAGGCCAAGTATTTCGTAGCCATCCTGATTGTCGTGACCCTGGCCTTCGCCATTCAGGGCGGGGGTAACGTGGCCTACGTGGCCCACCTGGGCGGCCTGTTCTTCGGATACATCTACGTGAAGTTTGTGCCCCGCGGGCGAGCCCCCAGTATGGGTATATCAGAACGCTATTTCGGCCTGCGCAACCAGTACTACCGCTGGAAGCGGCGCCGCGCCGCCCGGAAGTTTGAGGTTTACATGCGCAAGCACAATCGCACCGTGGAGTTCGACGAACAAGGCAATTACATCCCGCCCGAGGAAGAGAAGAAAAACGGCGGGTCAAAATCCGGCTGGGTAAACTAAACCGAAAAAGTCAGAAAAGGCAGTGACAACTTCGGGCGCCACCTCGTCCCGCACCGCCTTCCCCTTGAATCCCAGATCATGCCCCGCCCCATCCACGGTCAATAATCTCGTCTTTGCCGGAATCATCTTCACGGCAGTCTCCATTTCCTCCACCGATCCAAAGGGATCGCGTGTCCCGTGCACAAACAAAGCCGGAACCTGCAGCCGTGGCAAATGCTGCACCCGCAGCTGCGCCGGCTTGCGAGGCGGATGCAGGGGATAAGACAGCAACAGAAGGCCTTCCACCAGGTCAGGCTGGTCCGCGCACAGCATCGTCGCCTGTCGTCCACCGTAGGAATGCCCGCCCAGGAACATTCGCCCGCAACCCTGCCTCCGCAGGGCTGCAACCGCGTTCCTGAGGCCCTCGCGATCGCGTTCAGCGTCTCCTGGCCGCGGTGGACCATACGGCCGATTCTGCCGGAACGGAAGATCGCAACGCAGGACGGCAAAGCCGGCGCCGGCGAACGCCTCCGCCACAGCTATCAGGAGAGGAGAGTTGGAATTTGATCCCGCTCCATGTGCCAGCACCAGCCCGTTGCCGACGCCATGTCCCGGACCATGAAGAAATCCGCGAACCGGAGGATTGAGCGATGTATCCCTAAAACCCTGAAAGGCACCCGTCATGGCAAACCAACTGAGAACTGCGAACTAAGCAACTCACAACTGGGTCGTTGAAAACTCGAGGCTTTCCCAAATCCGGCCGTATGGTGGCGAAAGCAACGGCTTCACGATCGACGCTCCGGCGAAAAATCAGGCGCCTAGCGGCGCCCCTTCCCACTTATCCGGCGCTGCCGTCTGGGCTGCGAAATTCTGCGCTCCTCTTCCGCTGTCACCAGGTGCAGGCGCATGAAGTTGGTTGACCCCGACGCCATCTGTGTTCCTGCCACCACGCCCAGGACGTCGCCGGTCTTCACCCGGCCCCGGCGCAGTAATTCCTGTTCCGCCGCGGACAGCATCTGTTCCGCGGTCAGCGCCCGCTCGCGCACTACGGGCTGCACGCCCCACAACAGGTTCAAGCGATTGCAAACTGCCGGTGTGCGGCAAAAGGCATATATCTCCGCCAGGGGACGGTATTTCGAGATCAGCAGGGCGGTATTTCCGCTTTCCGTGAAGACCGCAATCGCGCCCATATGCAAGTCTTCGGCGGCGTGCGCGATGGATTCGCAAATCGCTTCCGCGATTGACAAACGGCGCTGCTGGCGGCGTCGCGGCTGGGTGAACTCCGCCATATTGCTTTCCGCTTCCACCACGATCCTGGCCATCATTGCCACGGTTTCGCGGGGATAGAGACCCGTCGCGGTCTCGGCCGATAGCATGACCGCGTCCGTGCCATCGAACACGGCGTTAGCCACATCGCTGGCCTCGGCGCGCGTAGGCCGCGGATTTTCGATCATGGATTCCAGCATCTGGGTGGCGATAATCACGGGCTTGCGCCAGTCCATTGCGCGCCGGATGACATATTTCTGGATCACCGGGACCTTCTCCGCCGGCATCTCCACTCCCAGATCGCCGCGCGCCACCATCACCCCATCCGCGGCTTCGAAAATTTCTTCCAGCTGCTTCAGCGCCTGCGGCTTTTCCAGCTTCGCGATGACCGGCACATCGCGGCCCCGCTGGACAATGATCTGCTTCACGGTGCGGACGTCCGCGGCAGAGCGCACGAAGGACAGCGCCACCATGTCCACGCCATGTTTCAGCCCAAACTCAAGATCGGCGCGGTCTTTGCTGGTCAGGGCGGGGATCGAAAGTGCGGCCCCCGGCAGATTGATGCCCTGGTGCTCAGCCAGAAGTCCGCCATTGACGACGTGGCATTCCACATCGCTGCCTCGCACCTGCGACACCCGCAGCTCGATCAGGCCGTCGGAAAGCAGAATGCGCGAACCCGCTCGCACTTCCTGCGCCAGTCCCGGAAACGTAGTGGAGATCAGGGACGAAGTACCGGAGATGTCCCGAGGCGTGATGGTAACCAACGAGCCGGTCTGCAGCACCACGGGTTCGTGGTCCTTGAGCGCTCCGGTGCGAATCTTGGGACCCTGCAGGTCCTGCAGGACACAGATGGTACGGTTTTCCTGTTTGGCGGCGCGCCGCAACCGGGCAATATTTCGCGCGTGCTCGGGATGGGTGCCGTGGGAGAAGTTCAGCCGCGCTACGTCCATACCCAGCCGCATCATTTCGCGCAGCCGGGCTTCGGTATTGCACGACGGACCGATGGTACAAATAATCTTGGCGCGACGCCTGGCCGCAATGGCGGGCTCGGCCGACCAATCGCCCGAAACGAGATCCGGCTTTCCTGCTTTCAAGTTCTCCCCATTTTTTAATGTAGGCGCGAGCGTCCCGCTCGTGCGTGCCCACTGCAAACTTGTGGTTCCTGACAGCGGCCTCTAGTGACGCAAACCAAGTGACGAGGGCCGTTGTATCCCAAGGATTCAATCCACAAACTCTGGTATGGAATAGTTTCGCACGAGCGGGACGCTCGCGCCTACATCGAAGGGCTACTGCCGTCTCAAATGCGCGTTCGACTCGATCAGTTCGATCCCCAGCCGGGCCCGCGGAAAGAGCATGGCATTGAACTCGGAGCCCACCAGCACCACCAGCGAGATCATGTACATCCACACCAGCAAGGCGATGCCCACGCCCAGCGAGCCGTAGAGAATGCTGTAGTCGGCGTAGCGTTGCAGATACCAGCCAAACAGGGTGGTAGCAAAAAACCACAGCGCTGACGCCAGGGTGGCCCCGGGCAAGACGCTATGCCAGGGCTGGGTGCGCGGGACCGCGTTGTGATAGATCAGCGCCATCACCGCGATGCTGGTGAGTCCGGCGATCGTCCAGCGGATGGCCGTCCACATGAGCAGGATAAAGAAACCGAATTCGTGTCCAAGCTGAAACAGGATCTGGGTTTCAATGCGATTACCGAAGGCAACCAGGATGGTGGAAAAGGTCAGCGGAACCCCGGCCAGAATGACCAGCGAGAAGGCGATCAGGCGCTCTTTCACCAGTCCCCAGCTTTTGGGCAGCTCGTAGCAGCGGCGAAAGCCCTCCATCCAGGAGATCATGACGCCGGAACCGGTCCACAGCGTGATCAGCGAGGCTGTGATCAGCACACCCACCGAGCGCTGGGTGGTACCTCGCAAATAGGCCAGCGCGGTGGCGCTTCCCGCGGGCAGGATCTTGCCCAGCGCGTCGGAAATCTCACGCAGGTAGGCCTCGGTGCTGCGCGAAGTGGCCAGTACCGCTCCGATGACCAAGAGGCCGGGGAAAAATGTGAGGATAGAAGAATACGCCGCCGCTTTGGCGGTGGCGAACGCGTCATGCTGAAACGCGCGCCAAAAGGCGAGGCGAAGCAGGCGCAGGAAACGCAACATGAATGGCCCCAGAGTATTGCGCCGGGGCATAGCATGCAACTGCGAAGTGCTGCTACGTTCCTGATCCTGCAATCTCTGTGGGTTAGCGTGCATGGGATTGACTCAAGGCCGCAGAACTCGAGAGCCGTAACCGGGAAAGCGAAGGGGCGGACCAGGCCGCCCCTGCTTTCCTGATCTTATTCGGCCGTCAGTTCCTCGGTCTCGCCCTCCGTACGCATCAGTTCGAGCGCCCGCTCGGCTTCCTCGTAGGCCTGCGAAACTTCTTCTTGCACCTTGGCCGCGGCTTCCTCCATCTCTGGCGAGAGCCGCACGTTGCGGTAGTACTCCATGCCGGTGCCGGCCGGGATCAACCGTCCCACGATGACGTTTTCCTTCAGTCCTCGCAGGTGGTCCACCGCGCCCTGAATGGATGCTTCGGTCAGGACGCGCGTTGTCTCCTGGAACGACGCCGCCGAGATAAACGACTCGGTGGACAGTGACGCCTTGGTGATCCCCAGCAGCAACGGCCGGCCCGTCGCCGGTTTGCCGCCCTGCGCGATGACGCGTTCGTTCTCCTCGCGGAAGCGGAATTTGTCCACTTGCTGCTCGAGCAGGAACTGGGTGTCGCCGACGTCCTCGACCTTTACCCAGCGCATCATCTGACGCACAATCACCTCGATGTGCTTGTCCGAGATGTTCACACCCTGCAGCCGGTAGACTTCCTGGATTTCGTTGACCAGGTAGGACTGCAGCTGCTTCTCGCCCAGTACGGCGAGAATGTCGTGCGGGTTCAGCGGACCGTCCATCAGCGGTTCGCCCGCCTTGACCCTTTCGCCTTCCTGCACGTTGATGTGAACGCCGCGCGGAACCGAGTATTCCTTTTCGGTGCCGTTGTCGGCCACCACGTACATCTTGCGCTGGCCCTTCGAGACTTCGCCGAACTTGACCGTGCCATCGATTTCGCTGATGACCGCAGTCTCGCGCGGCTTGCGGGCCTCGAACAGTTCGACCACACGCGGCAGACCGCCCGTGATGTCCTTGGTCTTGGTGGTCTCGCGCGGAATCTTGGCCAGTACGTCGCCGGGGTGGGCGGTGTCGCCGTCCTGCACCATGAGGTGGGCGCGTGAGGGCATCAGGTAGCGCTTGCTGGCCTTGCCCTTGATCACGATAGCCGGCTGGCGCTTCTCGTCGGGCGAATCCGCCACCACGTGTCGCGACAGTCCAGTCACTTCGTCCACTTCCTCGTGCAGCGTGACCCCTTCCTGCAGGTCCTTGAACTGCACCGTGCCGCCGATTTCGGTCAGGATGGAGAAGGTGTAAGGATCCCACTCGACCATGACCTGTCCGAGCGCGACCTGGTCGCCTTCGTTGACTTTCAGCTTGGCGCCATACACGACCGCATAGCGTTCGCGTTCACGGCCCTTGTCGTCGACTACGGCGATCGAGCCCTGGCGGTTCATGACCACCAGGTCCCCCGACTTGGCCTTGACCGTCTGCAGTCCGATGAAGCGCACCGTGCCGTTGCTCTTGGCGTCCAATCGCGATTGTTCAGACACACGCGATGCCGTACCGCCGATATGGAAGGTACGCATCGTGAGCTGGGTGCCGGGTTCGCCGATGGACTGTGCCGCGATAACTCCCGTGGCTTCGCCCAGTTCGACCAGCCGGCCCGAAGCCAGGTTGCGTCCGTAGCACATCACGCAAACTCCGCGCTTGGATTCGCAGGTCAGCACTGAGCGGATTTTCACCCGCTCGATACCAGCAGCCTGAATGGCGCTGGCCAGCTCTTCGGTGATTTCGTTGTTGATATCGACGATCACAGCGCCGTCGTAGTCTTTGATCTTTTCGAGCGACACGCGGCCCACGATCCGGTCGCGCAACGGCTCGATAATTTCGCCGGCTTCGACGATACCCTCGACGTAGATGCCGTCGACGGTTCCGCAATCGTATTCACTGATGATTACGTCCTGGGCCACGTCCACCAGACGCCGCGTCAGGTAGCCTGAATCGGCCGTCTTCAGCGCCGTGTCAGCCAGACCCTTGCGGGCGCCGTGGGTCGAGATGAAATACTCGAGCACGGTCAGCCCTTCACGGAAGTTGGCCGTGATCGGGGTCTCGATGATTTCGCCCGAGGGCTTGGCCATCAGTCCGCGCATGCCGGAGAGCTGGCGAATCTGCTGTTTCGATCCGCGAGCGCCGGAGTCCGCCATGACGTAAATCGGGTTGAGCGCGCCTTCCTTGTCGCGCTGCTGCATCTGTCCGAACATCTCATCTGCAACCTTTTCCGTAATCGCGGACCAGATTTCGATGACTTTGTTATAGCGTTCGCCGTTGGTGATGGCGCCGTCGAGGTATTGCTGCTGGACTGCCACGCCCAGCTTCTCAGCGTCTTTCACCAGCGTCTTCTTGTTGTCCGGGATGACCATGTCGTCGATGCCGATCGACAGCCCCGCCTTGGTGGCATAGCGGAACCCGAGGTCTTTCACCTCGTCCAGCATCTTGACTGTGACTTCCAGACCAAAGCGCAGGTAGCAGTAGGTGACCAACTGGCCGATACCTTTCTTCTTCAGCAAACCGTTGATGAACGGCATGCCTTCGGGAAGGTGATCGTTCAGGATGGCCCGGCCGACCGTTGTAGTCAGGAATCCCCGCTCCGAGTTCACCGGTTCGGTGTGGATGATCTCCTGATCGTCGTACGCGGTCATCAGGTCAATGACTTCACCCGTGTAGCGCAGACGAATCGGGGTAAGGGTTTCGACTTCGCCGGCGTCGAGGGCCAGCAAGACTTCTTCCACGTTGGCAAAGGCCCGGCCTTCACCCTTCGCGCCCGGCTTGCCCTTGGTCAGGTAGTAGAGACCCAACACCATGTCCTGCGTCGGGACCGTGATGGGCTGGCCCGAGGCGGGAGACAGAATGTTGTGCGATGACAGCATCAGCACGCTGGCTTCAACCTGCGCTTCCGGCGACAGCGGAATGTGGACCGCCATCTGGTCGCCGTCGAAGTCGGCGTTGAAGGCGGTGCACACCAGCGGGTGGATCTTTATTGCTTTGCCTTCCACAAGCACTGGCTCGAAGGCCTGAATACCCAGGCGGTGAAGCGTGGGAGCGCGGTTCAACATCACCGGATGGTCCTTAATGACCTCTTCCAGGATGTCCCAGACGATCGGTTCCTGCTGCTCCACCATTTCCTTGGCCTGCTTGATGGTGGTGCAGTGCCCGGTTTGCTCGAGCCGGTGATAGATGAACGGCTTGAACAATTCCAGAGCCATCTTCTTGGGAAGACCGCACTGGTGCAGCTTGAGTTCGGGGCCGACCACGATCACGGACCGTCCCGAGTAGTCAACGCGCTTGCCCAGCAGGTTCTGGCGGAAGCGTCCCTGCTTGCCCTTGAGCGTGTCAGACAACGACTTCAGAGGACGGTTGTTGGCGCCGCGCAGCACGCGGCCACGGCGGCCGTTGTCGAAGAGGGCGTCCACCGCTTCCTGCAGCATGCGCTTTTCGTTGCGCACGATGACTTCGGGAGCGTGCAGGTCCATCAGCTTCTTCAACCGGTTGTTGCGGTTGATGACGCGGCGATAGAGATCGTTCAGATCGGAGGTGGCAAAGCGTCCACCGTCCAGTGGAACCAGGGGACGCAGCTCCGGCGGAATGACCGGAATCACATCCAGAATCATCCAGTTGGGCTTGTTGCCGCTCTTGCGGAAGGCTTCAACGACTTTGAGCCGCTTGGCATACTTGAGCCGCTTCTGCAGCGAGCTCTCATGCTTCATCTTCTCGCGCAACTCGCCGGACAGGGCTTCCACTTCCACGCGCTTCAGCAGTTCCTTGATGGCCTCGGCACCCATCATTGCCTTGAAGCCCGCGGGACGGTATTGCTGGTCGAGTTCCCGGTACTTGGCTTCGTCCTTGATGACCTCGTGATCTTTGACCGGCGCATCGCCCGGCTCGACCACGACATAGGCCTCGAAGTAGAGGACGGATTCGAGGTCGCGCAGAGAAATGTCGAGCAGGTGCCCGATGCGGCTGGGCAGTCCCTTAAAGAACCACACATGCGAGCAGGGAGAAGCCAGCTCGATGTGGCCCAGGCGCTCGCGCCGTACTTTCGAGAGCGTCACTTCCACGCCGCACTTGTCGCAGATCACTCCGCGATGCTTCATCCGCTTGTATTTGCCGCACAAGCACTCCCAGTCCGTTACCGGACCGAAAATGCGCGCGCAAAACAGGCCATCACGCTCCGGCTTGAACGTCCGGTAGTTGATGGTTTCGGGCTTGGTCACTTCGCCATGCGACCAGCTCCGGATTTTTTCCGGCGAGGCCAGGCTGATGCGGATGGCATCGAAATCAGCGATCGGATTTGCCATGTCAAAGGGGCTTGAACGATACAAGGTGGTCCTCCGCTTCCTGCGGCACTCACGCGGCCGCGGGCGGCTCTTGAAATCGGTCGTTGGTCCTTGGCCATTGGTCGGTGGCCTTTACCAGCGAAAACCTCTAAGACTCGGCGGCCCAAGAGCTCGGCCGCCGGCCTTTATCTCTTGAAATCGGTCGTTGGTCCTTGGCCATTGGTCGGTGGCCTAAACCAGCGAAAACCTCTAAGACTCGGCGGCCCCAAAGATCCCTGCCACCGGCCTTTATTTCTCAAAACCTGTCTAACTCAAACTACGCAATTCTCAAATCTGACTCGCGCCGTACGTCGTCGTTAGCCAACCACCAAGGGCCAATGACCAACGACGGTTTCTACTAATCCACTGCCGCGCTCAAGACCGGCTTCTTCTCTCCGGCCTTGATCAGCTCGACATCGAGACAGAGCGACTGCAGCTCGCGAATCAGCACGTTGAACGATTCCGGCACGCCCGGCTCCATGGCCGCTTCGCCCTTGACGATGGCTTCGTAAATCTTGGTACGGCCATACACATCGTCAGACTTCGCGGTGAGAAGCTCCTGCAGGATGAACGCCGCGCCGTAGGCTTCGAGGGCCCAGACTTCCATTTCCCCGAAGCGCTGGCCGCCGAACTGCGCCTTGCCGCCCAAGGGTTGCTGGGTGATCAGCGAGTACGGCCCAATCGAGCGCGCGTGAATCTTGTCGTCCACCAGGTGCGAAAGTTTCAGCATGTAGATGTAGCCAACGGTGACGGGCTGTTCGAACTTGTCGCCGGTCATGCCGTCGTACAGGTAGGTCTTGCCTGACTCCGGCAGACCCGACTGCCTGAGTAGCGCCTTGATCTCGCCTTCGCGCGATCCGTCGAATACCGGCGACCCCATGTACACACCCTTGGTCAGCGTTGGAGCCACCGCCATCAGCTCCTCATCACTGAGGTCGGCAATGGTGTCGGCCAGGGTCGTATCCTTGAACAGCGCCTTCAGTTCGCGCCGGATCGCTTCCTCTTTCGTGTTCTCGGCCAGCATCTCGGTGATCTTCTTGCCCAGTTCGTGTCCGGCCCATCCCAGGTGGGTTTCAAGAATCTGGCCCACGTTCATACGGGAAGGAACGCCCAGCGGGTTGAGCACGATTTCCATCGGCGTGCCGTCTTCGAGGTACGGCATGTCCTCGTCGGGCAGGATGCGGGCAATCACGCCTTTGTTGCCGTGACGGCCGGCCATCTTGTCGCCCACGCTCAGCTTGCGCTTCATGGCGATGTACACCTTCACCAGCTTGATCACGCCCGGTGGCAGTTCGTCGCCCTTAGTCAGCTTGTCTTTCTTCTCGTTGACGATCTTTTTCAGCACGTCGATCTGGCGCGAGGTCATTTCCTCGATCTCGTCGATCTGCTCATTCACCCGCGGATCTTTATCCGCATATTTAATGCGCTTCAGGTTGCGGGTAGAAATACGCTCGATGGCGTCGCGATCAAGAATCGTGTCCTTGGTCAGCAGGCGCTTGTTGGTGCGCTCGTCGTGCAGATCGGCCTGCACTTCCTTGCCGCCCAGAATGTTCTCCAGGCGCTTCAGGCGCTCGTCGGTCAGAATCCGTATTTCATCCGAAAGGTTCTTCTCCAGCTTCGCGATCTGCGTGCCTTCGATGAACTTGGCGCGCTCGTCCTTTTCCTGGCCCTTGCGGGAGAAGATCTTCACATCCACGATCACGCCTTCGATGCCCGGCGGACAGTAGAGTGAAGCATCGCGCACGTCGCCGGCCTTTTCACCGAAGATGGCGCGCAGCAGTTTTTCTTCCGGCGTAAGCTGGGTCTCGCCCTTGGGCGTGACTTTGCCGACCAGAATGTCGCCCTGCTTGATCGAGGCGCCGATGCGAATTACGCCCGCTTCATCCAGATTGCGCAGCATGGATTCCGAGACGTTTGGAATGTCGCGCGTAACCTCTTCGGGACCGAGTTTCGTGTCACGAGCTTCGATCTCGTACTCTTCGATGTGTACCGAGGTGTAGTAATCCTCTTTGACCAGCTTTTCCGAGACCAGGATCGCATCTTCGAAGTTGTAGCCGCGCCACGGCATGAAGGCGACCAGGACGTTCCGTCCCAGCGCCAGCTCGCCATGATCGGTGCAAGGGCCGTCGGCGATGACCTGTCCCTTCGTCACCCGCTGTCCCTTGAGCACAATCGGCTTCTGGTTGATGCATGTGTTCTGGTTCGACCGCTTGAACTTGGTGAGCTGGTAAATGTCGCTGCCCACCTCGCGCGAAAGCTGTCCAGGATGATGTTCTCCCTCGACGCGCACGATTATGCGCTCGGAATCGACGGAGTCGATGATGCCGTTGCGCTTGGCCAGAATCACAGCCCCGGAATCGCGAGCGGTAACGCCTTCCATTCCGGTGCCGACGATCGGCGCTTCGGCGCGCAGCAGGGGCACCGACTGGCGTTGCATGTTGGCGCCCATCAGCGCCCGGTTGGCGTCGTCGTGCTCGAGGAAGGGCACCAGCGATGCCGCCACTGAAACCAACTGCTTCGGACTGACGTCGATGTAGTCAACTTCATCGCGGCTGACCAGCACAAAGTTGCCGGCCTTGCGCGCGTTGACCAGATCGCCCACTATGCGGCCTTTGTCATCCAGTTCCACGTTGGCCTGGGCGATGGTGTGGCGGTCTTCCTCCCACGCCGAAAGATAAAAGGAAAACGGCTCCAGCTCGGCCGGACGCTTCTTGCGCTCTTTCAGCTCGGCATTCAGTTTTTCGGCTTCGTGCTTTTCCAGGTGGTCGCCGACCTTGCGGTCGCTGTCGCCGGTATTCACGATGCTCACGTAGTCGAGCACGCGTCCGCCTTTGACCCGCCGGTAGGGCGACTCGATGAAGCCGTAGTCGTTGATGCGCGCATAGCAGCTGAGCGACGAAATCAGGCCGATGTTCGGACCTTCAGGCGTTTCAATCGGGCAGATACGTCCGTAGTGCGTGGGGTGAACGTCGCGGACTTCGAATCCGGCGCGCTCCCGGGACAAACCACCCGGCCCCAGAGCCGAGAGACGCCGCTTGTGGGTGATTTCCGACAGCGGGTTGGTCTGGTCCATGAACTGCGACAGCTGCGACGATCCGAAAAATTCCCGGATCGCCGCCATCACCGGCTTGGCGTTGACCAGGTCGTGCGGCATGGCCGTCGACATTTCCTGGTACACGGACATTTTTTCCTTGATCGCCCGTTCCATGCGGACCAGGCCGATGCGGAACTGGTTTTCCAGTAGTTCGCCCACCGCGCGCACCCGGCGGTTGCCCAGGTGATCGATGTCATCGACCGCGCCGATGTTCTTGCGCAGCTTGAGCAGGTAACGGATGGTGCCGTAGAAATCCTCGGGCTCGAGCGTGCGGTTGTCGAGTTTGCTGGCGTCCTGGTTCTCGAACAGCTTGATGTTGAACTTCAACCGGCCTACCCGCGAAAAGTCATACTTGCGGGGATCGAAGAACATGCCGTGAAACAAGGCGGTCGCAGTGTCCAAAGTCGGCGGATCGCCGGGCCGCAGCTTGCGGTAGATTTCGATCAGCGCCTCTTGTGGCGTCTTCACCGCATCGCGCTTCAAGGTCTGGCAAATTACAGTTCCGACATCGTCGCGCTCGGGGAAGAACAGGTTGAGTTCGACCACGCCTGACTCGAGAATCTTCGCAACCTTGTCGGGGGTCAGCTCGGAGTTGGCTTCGAGTAGAACTTCTCCGGTAGTGGTGTCCACCACATCGCTCGCCACCCAGGCACCTTCGAGGTCGGAGACATCGATTTCGATCTCGCTGATCTTCGCCTTGTGGATTTCCTTCAGCGTGAGCGCGTTAATCTTGCGCCCGGAATGCGCGATCTCGTCGCCGGATTTCGCCTTGATGCTGTGGGCCAGCTTCATGCCCAACAGGTTGGTCGGCTTCTCGCTGGCGGGATCGAGCGTCCAGTAGAGCTTCTGGTCGCGGATGACCAGCCGGTCCACGGTGTAGAACGTCCGCAGAATGTCTTCGCCGGAACGCAGGCCCAAGGCGCGAAGAAAGATCGTCCCCAGAAATTTACGCTTGCGGTCAATGCGGACATAGAGAACGTTCTTCTGGTCGTATTCGAATTCCACCCACGAACCGCGGTAAGGAATGATCTTGCCCAGGAAGTAGGTGCGGTTGTTGGCGGTCTCAAAGAACACGCCGGGCGAGCGGTGCAACTGGCTGACGATGACACGCTCGGTGCCGTTCACGATGAAGGTTCCGTTGTCGGTCATCAAAGGAACGTCGCCAAAGAACACTTCCTGTTCCTTGATGTCGCGGATGGAGCGGTTGCCGGTCTCAGCGTCCTTCTCGAAAATGGTGAGGCGCATGGTGACCTTGAGCGGGGCGGAGTAGGTCATGCCACGCTCCTCGCACTCGCTCACGTCGTATTTGAGCTGCAGTCCGACCGGGTCGCCGCACTTGTTGCAGAAGTCCGGGGTGTTCGCGTTGTAGGTGCCGCACTTCGAGCACAGCACGTCGCCGGGATGAAAGGGATCGGTGATGACGGTCGAACCGCAGTTTTTGCAGGTGGTGCGCAGGTGATGCAGTCCCTTGAGGTGGCCGCACTTGCACTCCCAGTTGCCAATGGCAAAGTCCACAAACTCCAGCTGCGACACGTTGCGGAAATCGCTGATGGGGAACACGGACTGAAAGACGGCCTGCAAGCCGGCGTCGTCGCGCTCGCTGGGTAACCGGTCCATCTGCAGGAAGCGTTCGTAGGAGCGCTTCTGAACCTCGATCAGGTTCGGGATCTGGATGGTGGCTGGAATCTTTGAAAAATCAAATCGAGTACGGTAGGCGTTGTTCTTCGACATTCAGAGGCTCCCAAACTTTCAAGCGCAGCCTTGAGCTGCGAAAGGCACATGCGTGGCGACGGGACCGGGTCCCGTCGGCGTAGGTCATCACTTAAACGACCCGCTTATGTACGGTCACCGCGCCGGCACGCCGCAGACACGTATGCGCCCTCGGGGGCATAGCTCCCCGTGGGCGCCAGTTGCAGCGCTTAGCGTCAGTTGAATTTTTTCTTTCCGCGCCAGTTCTCAGGCCTGTTTCCGTTCCGCTGTTCACGAAACAGTTTGCCAACTCGTGTGCGACTCAGCTCCGCTTCCCCGGATCGTTGGAGTGGAGAGTCGCCTAACCGTGAAGTGGGAAGCAGACGATATATAGATGCTACCATTGCTCCCCAGGGTTCACCAATGAAAATGTGACGGCCAGGCTCATTTCGGGACCGGTTTCTCCGTTTTCGCCTCATCCTCGATCGCTTCCGCCGCCCGTGTCATCCTGAGCGGAGTTGGCTGCTTCGCCAGGCGAAGCAGCCATGCAGTCGAAGGACCCTATTTCCGGGAATGGCCCCGACCGTTACTTAACTTCGACGGTCGCCCCAGCCTCGGTAAACTTCTTCTTGATGGTCTCCGCCTCGTCCTTGTTGATGCCCTCTTTAATGGTCTTGGGAGCGCCATCCACCAAGTCCTTGGCCTCTTTCAGGCCCAGGCTGGTGACTTCGCGGACAGCCTTGATAACATTGATCTTATTGGCCCCAACCGCGGTTAGAACGACGGCAAACTCGGTTTTTTCCTCAGCCGGCGCCGCACCTGCCGCGACTCCGCCCCCGCCCGCCATCATCACCGGGGCGGCGGCCGCTGCCGACACTCCCAGCTTCTCTTCCAGCCGCTTGACCAAAGCCGCCGCGTCCAGTAGCGACAGGCCTACGATTTGTTCTTCCAACTGCTGCAGATCCGCCATTGTCCTAGTCTCCTCGAATTTTCTATCTATTTCCGCTGATCGCCAGCCGGGTTTCCAGTGCGCTCAGTCCTCGCAAGCCGTGCCAGACAACACGACGTGACGACCCGCGCAACCCCCGCTCTTGATAACCTTCCGGACTCGTGTGGCGCGGGCGCCCTCACCCGCGTTTTGCATGCCACCAGAAGTCGTGCCGCTTGAACCGCCAGTCGCGGGCGAGGGCGCCCGCGCCACACGGTCACGCTTCCTTGAACTTCTTCTTCTCCACGCCCTGGTTGATCACCACTGCCAGGTCCTTGCCGACAGCATTCATCACCGTCACCAGACGCTGGGCCGGGGCGTTCATCAGGAACAACAACTTGGAGTAGATCTCTTCCTTGGACGGCATGGTGGCCAGCGCCTGAATCTCTTTGATCGAGATCACGCGGCCTTCAACCACGCCCGCCTTGAAGGTAAATTCCGGATTGTCTTTGGCGTACTTCGAGATCGCCTTGGCCAGCGCCACGGGATCGCCCTTGGTGTAGGCCAGCGAAGTGACGCCAGAAAGCTCGCTTAGCGCGCCTTCCGCAGCGGTCCCCTTGGCAGCCAGCTTGGCCAGGGTGTTTTTCACCACCCGGTACTTGGCCCCTGAACTGCGCAAGCTCTTGCGCAATTCGTAGTCCTGCGCCACCGTCAGCTTGCTGTAGGTCGCGATAATCAGGCTGGAAACGTTCTTCAGCTCCGCTCCCAGCTTCTCCACCTGCTCAATCTTCTTTGCTCTGCTAACCGCCATGATTCAATCCTCTTTAGGTTCCTGTGTGGGACCGGATCTCGGACCCGGTCAGGCCAACCGGCAAGGTCGGCAGTTACGCTTTAGCCGCCGCTTCCACCTGGGCGGTATCAATCGAAATCCCCGGCCCCATGGTCGAACTCAGGTAGCAGCCCTTGATGTATTTGCCCTTGGCCACCGTGGGCTTGGCCTTGATCACGCTGCTGATGACCACGGTCGCGTTGTCCACTAGTTTGTCCGGGGTGAACGAAATCTTGCCCACCGGCACGTGCACCAAAGCCGTCTTGTCGGTACGAAACTCGACTTTGCCGGCCTTGACTTCCTGCACCGCCTTGCCCACGTCGAAGGTGACCGTACCCGTTTTCGGGTTCGGCATCAGGCCCTTGGGCCCCAGGATCTTTCCCAGCCGTCCGACCGACTTCATCACGTCAGGGGTGGCGATCAGCGCGTCGAAGTCAGTCCAGTTTTCCTTGTTGATTTTCTCGACCATCTCTTCGCCGCCGACAAAATCGGCGCCCGCCTGTTCCGCCTCTTTGATCTTGTCGCCGCTGGCGATCACCAGGACCCGTTTCGACTTTCCCAAGCCGTGGGGCAGCACCACCGTGCCGCGCACCATCTGGTCGGCATGCTTGGGATCCACTCCCAGCCGCATGGTGATTTCGACGGTCTCGTCAAATTTTGAGAATTTGACCTTCTGCAGCAGCGGCACAGCGTCTTTGAGCTGGTAAGGACGCGCTTCGACAGCCGCGCGCGCCTTGGTGACGTTCTTTCCTGCTTTTCTCATTGGTTCTTCCTGTCTCCCACCGCCCACCGCTGTTTTGATGGACCGTAGTATTTTCGACTTGTGTTGCTGGTGTGGCCGCGGGCGACTCGCCCGCGAAGGTTGCGGAGCTTCGCTCCGCCGGACGGGTCAAAGACCCGTCTCCACACAACCTTATCCAACCACTTCAATTCCCATGGAGCGCGCCGTCCCGCGCACACTCTTCATGGCCGATTCCACCGACGCCGCATTCAAGTCGGGCATCTTCTGGCGCGCGATGTCTTCCACCTGCTTGGCCGTCACTTTACCGACCTTGTCTTTATTCGGTGCGCCCGAACCCTTGGCGATCCCGGCAGCCCGTTTCAGCAGAATCGACGCCGGAGGGGTCTTGGTAATGAAGGTGAACGAACGATCGCTGTAAACCGTCACCACCACCGGAATGATCAGCCCTTCAAGTTCCTTGGCCCCAGTGCGGGCATTGAACTGCTTGCAGAACTCCATGATGTTGATCTGCGCCTGACCGAGGGCCGGGCCCACGGGAGGTGCCGGCGTGGCTTTGCCCGCCGCAATCTGAAGCTTTACCGAACCTGTCGCCTTCTTCGCCATAATCTCTCTTC
This sequence comes from Terriglobia bacterium, assembly GCA_963803605.1. Classification (GTDB taxonomy): domain Bacteria; phylum Acidobacteriota; class Terriglobia; order Terriglobales; family Acidobacteriaceae; genus JAIQFF01. The sequence continues at coordinate 1,062,518 of CAWDNG010000003.1, read as the reverse complement.
GCTTTCAAGAAACCAGAAACCGGAAACTGCTTCTAAGCCACTTTCTCCACCTGATTAAATTCCAGTTCCACCGGCGTCGATCGCCCGAAGATGGTGACCATCACCTTCAGGGTTTCGCGGTCTTCGTTGACGTCATCCACGACGCCGGCAAAGCTGGCGAACGGACCCTCGGTGACCCGCACGGTCTCGCCCTTTTCGAACTTGACCTTGAGCTTGGGCTTGTCCTTGGCCTCGCCCACGCGGTACACAATGTGCTGCACTTCCTCTTCGGAGAGCGGCGTCGGCTGCTGCCCGGTGCCCACAAACCCGGTCACCCGCGGCGTGGATTTCACCACGTGCCAGACGTGATCATCCATGTCCATTTCAACCAGCACGTAGCCGGGATAGAACATGCGCTCGACAGTGTACTTCTTGCCATTGCGGACTTCGGTCACCGCTTCGGTGGGGATCAGCACTTTGCCGATCTTGTCCTGCAGTCCGAAGGCCTGGACCCGCGATTCCAGCGATTCCTTTACCTTGCGCTCAAATCCCGAATAAGAGTGGATGATGTACCACTTCATGTTGGGATTGCGCGGGAGCTCGACCGCTCCGGCGGCGTCCGGTGAGATATTCTCTCCGCCCGCTCCGGCCTCGTTTTTTTCTTCGTCCTGCATAGGTTCTGTGCTCGTCGGCTGCAACACTTCGGTTCCTTCCTCAACTCAGTGCTGCTTGAAATAGCGGAACACCGAGTCGATCCCGTGTCCGATCACTAGGTCCACCACCCAGAAATACGCAGCGAACAGGAAAACCGTGACAATTACCACCACCGTCGTGGCCTGCACTTCCTTGAACGAGGGCGCGGTCACCTTCTTCATCTCGGTGCGCACGTCGTTGTAGTAAGTCTTGATCTGCTCCGGCCAGGACTTGATTCGGTCGCCGAGACTATCCCCGGCTGTTGCGAGTGAATTTCCCATCTTCTTCGTCACGACTCCCATCTCAGCCTGGCCTTTTCATCCCTCAAACTCTGGCAGGGGCGGAGGGATTCGAACCCCCAAGTTCGGTTTTGGAGACCGACAGTTTAACCGTTGAGCTTACGCCCCTGTGCTCATTGCAGATTGGGGATTTCAGATTGCAGATTGAAAAATCTGGAATCTTCAATCTCAAATCGGCAATTATTTCACTTCCTTGTGCGGCGTGTGCTTGCGGCAAACGCGGCAGAACTTTTTCAGCTCCAGGCGCTCCGTCATGGTCTTCCGGTTCTTGGTGGTCGAATAGTTCCGCTCTTTGCAATCGCCGCACTGCAAGGTAATAATCTCTCGGGGCATAATACAGCTCCTGGCTTCTAGCTCTTAGCTTCTAGCTCAATCTCTGAGAACTGAGAACCAGTAACTGATTACCGATTCTTTGTTCCGTCTGTCTCCCCTTTTATGGCTGCGGGCCGCCCGCCCGCGAAAACCCAGCGGAGCTGCGCTCCGCCCGGGCGGGTCGGAGACCCGTCCCCACACATTTTTCTTGCTACTGAATAATCTCGCTGATGGTCCCGGCACCTACCGTGTGCCCGCCTTCGCGGATGGCAAAGCGCAAGCCCTTTTCCATCGCCACCGGCGTGATCAGCTCGATCACCAACTGCACATTGTCCCCCGGCATCACCATCTCGGTCGCCGCCGGCAACTCCGCCACTCCCGTCACGTCCGTCGTCCGCAGATAAAACTGCGGCCGATAGCCTTTGAAGAACGGCGTGTGCCGCCCGCCTTCTTCTTTCGTGAGAATGTAAACCTCAGCCTTGAACTTGGTGTGCGGCGTAATCGATCCTGGCTTGGCCAGCACCATGCCGCGCTCCACATCTTCTTTCGCAATGCCGCGCAGCAGCAGGCCGGCGTTGTCGCCCGCCATGCCTTCGTCCAACTGCTTCTTGAACATTTCGACGCCCGTCACCACCGTCTTGCGGGTCTCGCGGAAGCCCACGATTTCCACTTCCTCGCCCACCTTCACCTTGCCGCGCTCGATTCGTCCTGTCACCACCGTGCCCCGGCCCGAGATCGAGAAGATATCTTCAATCGGCATCAGGAACGGCTTGTCCAGTTCGCGCGCCGGTTGCGGCACGCTCTTGTCCACCGCCGCCATCAGCTCGTCAATCTGCTTCTCCCACTTGGCTTCCCCGTTCAACGCTCCCAGCGCCGACAGCCGGACCACCGGCACGTCGTCGCCCGGAAACTGGTAGCTCTTCAACAACTCGCGCACTTCCAGTTCCACCAGGTCGAGCAGTTCGGGATCGTCCACCGCATCGCACTTGTTCAGCGCGACTACGATATAAGGCACGCCCACCTGCCGGGCCAGCAGCACGTGCTCGCGCGTCTGCGGCATCGGTCCGTCGGTGGCCGCCACCACCAGAATCGCGCCATCCATCTGGGCCGCGCCCGTGATCATGTTCTTGATGTAGTCGGCGTGGCCGGGGCAATCGACGTGCGCGTAATGCCGGTTCGCCGTCTCATACTCCACGTGCGCCGTCGCAATGGTGATGCCGCGGGCTTTTTCTTCCGGCGCGTTATCGATCGAATCAAACGACCGGAACACGATCTTCGGGTTGTGCTTCTGCAACACTTTGGTGATAGCCGCGGTCAACGTGGTCTTGCCATGGTCAATGTGGCCAATCGTCCCCACGTTGCAGTGCGGCTTATTCCGCTCAAATTTCTCTTTCGCCATATCCTAGCTCGCTGGTTCCTTCCTTCAGTAATAGCGATAAAGCTGCTGAAACTTTGTCCGCAACACGGGCTCCACTTCTTCCACTCGGGACAGGTAGAACTCCCGCATCTGCGCCTGGTCGGAAACGGTCAGCGCCCGGTAGAGCTTTTGCGCAGCCAGTTTCGCCAGCTTGTCATCCACTTTTTCAAATACGCCCCTGGCCAGTATCACTTCCAGATCGCGTACCCGGGCGCCGCTCCTGCGCACCCGCTTGAGGAACTCTTCGGCCCTCTCCGGAGCCAAAGCGCAATCAATTGCGCCCTTCAGTTCCTCGAACTCTTTTTCCTTCTCAATCCTTATGACAGTTTGCTGAAAGCTCACCATCATTGCATCCTGCGTCAGAAAACTCTGGAGCGGGAGACGGGAATCGAACCCGCGACCAACAGCTTGGAAGGCTGTGACTCTACCACTGAGTTACTCCCGCTTGTAAAACAGCTCTCAGCATTCAGCCGTCAGCTCTCATCGCCCAAAGCAATGTCCTGGGCATCGTCACCCGCTCTACCCTCAACTCTGGAGCCGATGACCAGGATTGAACTGGTGACCTCTCCCTTACCAAGGGAGTGCTCTACCAACTGAGCTACATCGGCAAAAGCAGTCGTCAGCTATCAGCCGTCAAACCTCAGCTAAATCCTTCGCTGGCGACGACCCCGCTGTTTATTCCGCTCCACTTTCACGGTCCGGATGCATCACGTCGTGGCGCCGCAGCCAGGTCTTGAGCGCAAACATGGCCAGGACCGCGATTGTGGCAAAGCGCAATTTCGGATCGCTCAAAGTCGCCCACGACAGCGCCCCCAGTACCACGAAGGCGGCCAGCGCCATGTAGAGACGATTCATTTCAAGTCTCTGGTGCACAGGGAAGGATTCGAACCTTCGTACCTCCGAGGAGGGGCAGATTTACAGTCTGCTGGCTTTAACCACTCACCCACCTGTGCAGAACTGCAGAACAGTTCGGCCTTACCTGCTTGATCCGGCATTCCTCGCAGACATCCACGCTACGGAAGATCGTGCAGACGGATTTTTCGAAAAAGTGAAGAACAGAAATGCGCGCGAATATGCCCTCGCACGCAAACACCACACTTGGAAAATTCCCTTATGGAGTGCCGTTGGAAAAATCTGTCAAGCCGCCGCGCCGGATCTCCTGCCTTCCGGAACCAATGCTGGAGCTGGCGAAGGGATTTGAACCCCTGACCCTCTGATTACAAATCAGATGCTCTACCAACTGAGCTACGCCAGCAGGTCTTGGATCGTGCCTCTCCCATTTGGGGACAAGACACCCTCTGATCCCTTCCTGATGTCCGGGACAATTCTAAAAGTTACCATAACGGCATTTTGCGTGCAAGCGGGACCCGCCAATGGGTGTGCGACACAAAAGTGAGAGATCCGGGATTTGCTTTTTTTGGGGCATGTAACCGAGCGTATATAGTACGCTAGGTACAGGAGGGATCTATCATGTCCCATATGCCTGATGTCCCCGATGCTGTGGCCGCTTTGGAGAGCCAGAAAGCCGCTTTGCTGCGGAAGATCTCTCAGCTGGACGACTTCCGGGCCGGTTCCGTCACCACGACCACGGGGCGCTGTGGCAACCCCCGTTGCCATTGCCATCGCCCCCAGGATCCCGGTCACGGACCTAATTTTCGCCTGACGTACAAAGAGAAGGGCAAGACGGTGACCGAGTCGTTTGCCTCTCCGGCTGGACGCCGCAAAACCGAGCGCGAGATTGAGGAATATCGCCGATGGCAACAGTTAAGCCGGGAATTTGTGGAGGTGAATGCCAGGCTATGCCGGCTGCGGCCGACGGCAGAGCAAGAGCTGACTGCAGCGAAAAAAAAACTGCAGAAATCATCCAGCAGGAAGTCAGCCGGGAAGTAGAGCATCTGCTGCAGCTGCTTTTTTCGGAACAGCGCAACCGGGGTGGCCTGGATTTAGAAGCGGTGGAGATGGCGATTCGTTCCGCCATGCACCAGGCGGGAGCCTCCACCTTAAGCCAACTGCTCCAGTTTGAGGCTCCTGGACCGGAGCAGCGGCAACTACCCTGCTCCTGCGGCCATACGGCCCGCTATATGGAGTTGCGTTGCAAACCCGTCCTGACGGCTGTGGGCAAGGCCGAGTGTGTACGCCCTTACTACCTGTGTGAGCATTGCCATTGCGGTCAGTTTCCGGTCGATGTCGATCTCGACATAGAGAACACGGAACTCTCGCCCGGGGTTCGACGGATGTTGGCGGCGGTCGGGCATGAAGCTGCCTTCGAGCACGGCCGTGAGCAGATGGAACTGTTGGCGGGTTTGTCGCTTACCACCAAAGCTGTGGAGCGTACCGCGGAAGCCATCGGAGAAGATATCGAAGTTGGCCAGCAGCGCGAGCTTGAGCGCGCACTACAGCTGGAGTTGCCGATCCCGATGGGACCACGTATTTCCATTCTGTATGTGGAGATGGATGGCAGCGGCATTCCCGTGGTGCGCAAGGAAAGTGAAGGCCGCGTCGGCAAACGGGATGGCCAACCGGCCCACACGCGCGAGGCCAAACTGGGGTGCGTATTCACACAGACCACCGTCGATGAAGAAGGCTATCCCCAACGGGACGAAGCCTCGACCAGCTATGTGGGTGCGATCGAGAGCTGTGAGGAATTCGGCCGCCGCCTGTATGCCGAAGCCTGGCAGCGGGGTTGGGCGCGAGCGGAGAAAAAAGTGGTGTTGGGGGACGGCGCCGAATGGATTTGGAATCAGGCGAATCTACACTTTCCCGATGCCACCCAAATCGTCGATCTCTATCATGCTCGCGAGCACCTGTGGAGCTTAGGCGCCAAACTCTATCCCAACGACTCGCCTGCCCAGAAACGATGGGTGATGGTGAGGAAAGACAAGCTGGACGAGGGAAAGATCGAACGTTTAATCGCTTTACTGCGTTCTCAGGCAACTTCTCGTCCCGCGCTCGCAGAGGACCTCCGCACCGAAGCCAACTACTTCGAAGACAATCAAGAACGCATGCGCTATCCCAAGTTTCGCAAGCTGGGATTTTTCGTGGGTTCCGGCGTGATTGAAGCTGGGTGCAAAACCGTGTTGGGCAGGCTCAAACGCTCAGGTATGTTTTGGACCGTGCGTGGAGCCAATGCCATCATTGCCCTCCGCTGCTGTAAGCTCAGCGGCAGATTCGAGGAGTATTGGGAGGCCCGAACAGCGTAAATCTCACTTTAAAGTCGCGCACCCCCGCCAATGGGGCGGGCGACATGGAAGGGGCATCTAGCGGGTTTTCTTTTTTTGTGGCATGATTCTGAACGTATGTATACGTACAGACAAGATGCGCTACAGAAAGGAGACCCCTTATGTCTGACGATCTCGCCACCTTGGAGACCCAAAGATCCGAGCTCCTGGAGGAGTTCCTCCGCTTGGGTGATCTGCGACCTGGCTCCATTACCGCCGTGACCCGACGCTGCGGCAAGCCCTCCTGCCACTGCGCCAAACACAACGACCCGGGACATGACCCGCAATTTCGCCTCACTCGCCGCGTGTCCGGCAAGACGGTGACAGAAACCTTTCCCAATCCCACCGCGCTGCGCAAGGCACAGCAAGAAGTCGCCGAGTTTCACCGTTTCCAGAAGCTCAGCCAGGACCTGGTCGCCCTCAACGACAAGATCTGTCGACTCCGCCCGGTTGAGCAGCATCGGGGTGGCTGGAGCGAGCAGGAAAAAAAACGGCTGCTGCGATCCATCAAGAGGTGGCGCGGGAAGTAAATCAACTGCTCGGCCATGTCTTTGCACAACGCCGTAAGGACCGCCGGACCGATCTGGAAGCGGTAGAGTCGGCCTTGCGAACTGCTCTCCACCAAGCGGGCGCCGCCGCCTTAAGCGAACTGCTGCAATTCGACACCCCAGCGGGGGATCAGCGTCAGCTGCCGTGCCGATGTGGCCATCACGCCCAATACCAGGAAATCCGCTCCAAACCCATCTTAACCATCGTAGGTCGGGTGCGCATTGCCCGCCCCTACTACTTATGCTCCCAATGTCACGTCGGTCAGTTTCCGGTGGATGTCGAACTGGACATCGAAAATACGGAGTTTTCTCCCGGAGTGCGCCGCATGCATGCTCTGGTGGGCCAAGAGGCTCCGTTCGATCACGGTCGCGAGCAGATGCAGCTCCTGGCCGGTTTGGAGGTGACCACTAAATCCGTGGAGCGTATCGCCGAGGCCATCGGAGGCGATATCGCCCAGCGCGAGCAAGCAGAGATCCAGAAAGCCATGCAGTTGGATCTACCCGTCCTGGTCGGCCAGCCGATTCCCATCCTGTATGTGCAAATGGACGGGACCGGAGTTCCCGTCGTGAAGAAAGAGACGGTGGGCCGGCAAGGCAAGACCGAGGGCCAACCCGCTCATACACGGGAGGTCAAGTTGGGATGTGTGTTCACGCAAACTACCTGGGACGAGAAAGGCTTCGCCATCCGCGATCCGGATTCCACCACCTACACCGGGGCCATCGAAACGGCAGAACAGTTTGGCAAGCGCATCTATCTGGAAGCGCTAAAACGAGGTTGGAGCCGCGCCAAGAAGAAGGTGGTCATCGGTGATGGAGCCGTATGGATCTGGACTCTGGTCGCCGAACACTTCCCGGACGCGATTCAGATTGTCGACCTCTACCATGCGCGCCAGCATCTGTGGGAGGTGGTGCGCCAGCTGTATCCCCACCAGGAAGCCCAACAGAAAGCTTGGATGAAGGTCCACCAGAAGCACCTGCTGGACAAGGGGAAAATCGAAAAACTGGTGAGCGCGCTGCGGGCCATTCCCGCTGGCAATCCCCTAATGGCCGAGAAGATTCGCACCGAGGCCGATTACTTCGAGAGAAATGCAGCGCGGATGCGTTATCCCAAGTTTCGCCGGCAACACTTGTTTGTTGGCTCGGGTGTGATCGAAGCGGGATGCAAGACCGTGATCGGCTCTCGTCTCAAACAATCGGGAATGTTCTGGACCGTCCGGGGAGCCAACGCAATCTTGGCGCTGCGCTGCTCTCATTTCAATGGCCGTTTTGAGGACTATTGGGAGGAGCGCTGCGAGGCTCAGGCGGCTTGACATCCACTTCTATGTCGCCCGCCCCCGCCAATGTGTGGGAAACTGTGTTCCATGGCCAAGCGCAGTCTTCGGATCATAAAGCGAGTCAAGAACGTTCCGGTGATCGGAATCTGTGAGGCTTGCAAAATGCAGTTCCAGGCCGAGCACCAGCCTGCCGGCCAGCAGGCCAGGGCGCAGGCTGTGATTCAGCAGCAATTCAACGCGCACAAGTGCGAGGCGCCGGCCGCGGAAACCCTCACTTAGGCTGAATCTCGAGTGGACGGGGAAGCTGGATTGCGCTTTGTGATCCGCCCACCACGATTTTTTCGCCGTGAGCGGCGTACTGCGCGATGACCGCAGGCTTCGACCAGTCCAGGTCCCACCCATTCTCGATGGCAATCGCCGTGTAGGCGCCGGGAATCACGCTGCGGAAGCTGAAGGTGCCGTCGAGGTCGCTCTGGTCGCGGCGGAAGAGTTCACGGTTCGCCTCCGGATTTTTGGGAACCAGGACGATCATGGCTCCGGCTGCACCCTTGCCCGCCCGCTGCGCCAGCCCATTCACGTCGGCGGCGCCTCCCACCACTCTCAACGAGATCACCACGGCCGTGCCCGCAGGAACGGTGAGCGAGCGGCCGGAGACCGGAGAGCCATTCACCACCATGGAAAGAACTGAATATGCGCGTGACGCGGCCCCGGCGAGGACCTCGTAGTTTCCCGGAGCGACGTCTGCGAAGGTGACCTCGCGGGCTGGGTTCATCGGCCCCCAGGCGACGACGCGTTGCTGCGCATTGCGAAGTGCGAATGCCATTTGCGGCGGAGGGGCAGCCTCGCCAATCACTTCGACCTTCGCCGCGATGGTGCTGACGGCCTGTCCGGCGGAGGCGTCGAGTTCCTGATTGTCCCGGCTGATCTCGACCTCGCTGGTCTGGAAGGGTCCTCCGTCGTGTTGCGGCAGGCGCAACTCGTACTTGCCGGGGGCGGCAATGATCTCGAGCACGCCGGGCGCGGTCATCTGCACCTCGGGTTGAAGGGCCTGCTGCGAGCCATCGAAATCGCGCTTGAAGAATGTGGGCATCTGAAAGCCCTGTCCGGCTTGCGGCGGCGGGGCGCTGGCGCGCAGGGTCACGTGCAAGGCGGGCACGGGCGCCAGGTGTAGATCAAGGTCAAGACGATCGCCGCCGCGAACAAGGATAGGCGAGGCATCTCCAACTTCGGTGGCTCCGGCGTAGTACGTGGGCAGGTAAACCACGTCCAGCGAGCGATCGACCTGGGTGGGAGCATTGGCCGCGCCGGTTTGACGGACCGACGGCGGGTGTACGGCATACCACGGCTTGGCTACAGCGGAGACGAAATAGGTCCCGGCATCGAGCGGCGCGAATTCGAACGAGCCCAGATCGTCGGACTGGTCAGTTCGATAGCTCACAGTGCGGCTGACGCCCGCACTGTGGTCGTCGCGCCAGAGTGTGACCGTGGCGGCGCGAACTGGTTCACCGGATTCGTCGAAGACGTGACCGGTAAGCACGGCGGTGCGCACCAGACGCAGTGTCAGGTTCTCAGTATCCACGCCGGCGCCGGTCACGATCGCCGTGGAGAACTGCTCGTGCTGGTCGTAGGCGGCGCTGATGTATCCCCGCTTGGCGCCGGTCAGAGAATATTTTCCTGCCGGAAGATTGGAGAATGCGAAGTGGCCGTCGTCGCCGGTGATCATGAAAATCTGGTTTTGAGCGTTTTTCACGTCCCGCAAAGAAACCCGGGCGCGGGAAAGGGGATGGCCCCCCTGAGCGCTGACGATGGTACCGGAGATACGGAAATGCCCGACCGCAAGCTGCTGCACTGGCGTTTGCGCGGCCAGCGGAACCGGTGAGGCCAGGAGGAAAACCAAAGCCCACGTAGGCCCGGACGCCCTCGTCCGGGCAGACGAGCGCAGCTCGTCTCTTGTTTTGGTTTTCCCAGCCAAAACCCGGCCGGGCGGGTGAGGGCACCCGCCCCTACGTGGACCCAGGGTGGACCATCGCAACTCGTCGAACATGACATCACTCCCGCGTTGAAATCAAAGTCACGCGCACGTGCTCGGTCTGCCCCGGGCCCAGACGGACGACCGGGCCTTTGTCGTCATACTGGCTCACGACTTCAGGATTCTGATATTCCAGTTCGCTTTGCTGGCGATCGAAGGCCAGCACGCGATAGGCGCCCGGAGTCAGTTGCTGCACCTGAAATGTACCCTGCGGCGAAACCCAGCTTGCCATGAAGCGGCCGGGAGAATCCGGCAGCGGGATGCAATAGACGTACGGGCCCGCAGGCAAGGCGGCGGGGCCGGACCTTATCACTAAGGTGGGGCTGCGCCGTTCTGCCGGCACGGGAGGCATGCCTTCGACGGTGCCATCGATCGCGGCACTGTCGTCGCGCAGCACGATGTCAATGGGAAGGCTCGCGCCGCCCAGACCGACCACAAGGGGCTGGTGCAGGAGATCGGCGCTGCCCGCCACCGCCGAGGCCACATATCCGCGGTAGGGGGTGACCTTGAGCCAATAGCGGCCGGGCCTTGCGTTCTCCAGCACCAAGTCGTTGTCATTGGGCTTGCGGGGCGGGCGAAGAGAGGCGAATCCTCCGGAGCCGAAATCGTCGGCGGGCTGCAAAAAGACGTCAGCCTTTTGCTCGCGCGTGAAACCGCCCAGTTTGAAGAGGGGGCTCGACCGTTCTCCGTTTCCTTCATCCTCTATATTCACGGGAATGGAACCGTTGGGCAGGACCGCCATGGACGCGTTCGTCACAGGAGCATCTCTCACCATGATATTCACGCTACCCGTGGCCGTCTCCTGGCCCTGCTGCAGGGTCGCTTCCACGGTATAAACTCCATTGGGCAACATGCCTGCGATGCCCCCGCCGTTGTATCCCAGAGAATAGCCCGGACCTTTGTGTCCCTGGAGTGCGACCGAGACCTCCACGCCGTTCTGGACCGGGAAATTCGTGACCGCGATCCTCACCGGATAGTACGGCTGGAGCACGGGGGAAAGTTCGACCTGGAAGGTTTTGCCGGCTTCAAGAATGATGGCGGACGCCGACCCAAAATCCGTCGCCGACGGATAATAGATGGGTGGATATCCGTAGAGCTGGCCGCGCGGATCAAAAGTGATGGGATCGCGATCCATGAGTTCACTGGTAAAGATTTTGTAGGTGCCGGCCATGAGATTGGCAATGCGAAACTCGCCGTTCGACCGCGTAGTTGCACTGGCCCCGGGAGCCCAGAAAGCTCGGCCGTCGCGCACCTGGCGTTTGTAAACCTGCACCGTGATCCGGTCAGACTGATTGGAAGACGGGAGATTCACCCGTCCGACAATGAGAGATTCAGGAACAAGCGCGATCGTGATGTCATCGCCGGCGGTGCTTTGAGGTGGAGAAGAACTCATGCCGGAATCGAGAAAGCCGGGCTTGCGGGCCATCAGCTGCGCGGAAACGTTGTAGAAAGCCATCCCCTCGCCAGGGCTGGTCGAATTGGATCCTACGGGCGGAAGCTGGAATTCAAAGCGGCCCTGATCGTCGGTGAAGGCGGCAAGCCGGTTGTCGGCAGAGGACACCAGGGCGTGAGCAATCGATTCGCGGGTGACGCTGTTGATGACGCTGCCCCGCAAGCTAGAGGTTGCGGTGGGCTCCTGCGAATCCTGGGAGGGAGCCGGTTGAAGGTAAAGACAAACAAGAACAATGAGAGCAGACAGCCAGAAAAGCAGAGGACGCCGCGGGCGGCAGCGGAGAACAGCGGAAAAACAGCGTGCACCATCGCTCACGACACAGCTCCGAGCGTATGTATTGTGGCGAAGAGGAAGGAGAAAAGCAACTAATCCGGGCTCGGATGGCGTCCGGACCAGTACCGATCAACTGGGCGGGCTTCCTTTGCGAACTTTGCGGTTCCTTGGCGTCCTTCGCGGTAAAAGGCTTTGACCTCTCCCGGGTCGTTCAAGAAATCTTAAACCGCAAAGGTCGCCAAGAAAGGCCGCAGAGGACGCGAAGAATGCGGCTTGATTCTGAACTCCTCTTGATTCGGACGGCGGCAGGATCCCTTCCTGGCCAGGTTTGGTCCGGATTCAGTTTTGCTTGATCTCAGTTTTCTTACTGGTCGCAGCGAAAGGGCACCTGGTGGACCACGCCGGCAGAATTCGTATGCTGATAAATCGCGTAGTGGCCCAGGCCGGAGTATTCGTCCCCGACCTTGTGCATCTCGGCGCGGTCGGCGGGGCAGGAGATCGAAGTCGGGCACGCGAAAACGAGCGTTGCCAGGCTTAGTACGGTGCACATCAACTTCAGGGTTTTCACAGATGATCTCCTTACTGAAGTTCATACCATGAAGTCTGCCGGAAAGAGACTTACGGTAGGAGCCTGTGGCAGGCCTCCCCAAAGTTATGTACTTCCGAGTAGAATTCGGGCGTCAGACGTCGGACGTCAGGCATCAGACCTCGGACGTTGGACGTCAGACGTTGAACCGCGAGTCCAGGGTTTGCTGACGTCCGAGGTCCGACGCCGACGCCCACGCCCTCAGCCATGCAGGGAGGTTGACATGTTTGCCCGTCATGTTGCCGTCAAACTAAGACCCGACACATTGGCCGAATTTATAAGAGTGATGGACAGTGAAGTCCTTCCCTGGCTCCGAAAGCAAAAAGGTTTCCTGGATACGATCATCCTGGCTGTTCCCGGAGGAAAAGAAATCGTGTCCATCAGTTTCTGGGACCAGGAAAAAAGCGCGGAGGTTTACAACTCAACCAGTTATCCCCAGGCTTTAGAGATACTGAAGAAAATTTTGGCGGGAACTCCCCAGGTCAGGACTTTCGACGTGGTCAGCTCGACCCTGCAAAAAATTGGCCCTGCAAATTCTGCCCTTTCCACGGTTCAAGCACGCCGACACCAGGGGGACACCACGACCGCCGCAAATCGAAGCCATCGCGTGTGAGTTGCGGGGTGCCGCAAGCGCAGCGTATTGCCCTTTTCAAGTGGCAACACTGAGATGGATCGTCAAATCCTGAGTCGCGTGTCGGTTGATGCGCACCCTGAGCTCGTAAATGTCCATGCCCGGAGCCGACACCCGGATGTAAAACAGCTTTACGTTTGCCGGTTGTTCAAAAGAGAAGTACCCCTTTACGTCGGTCTTTGTGGAAGCGAGGACGTTCTTCCAGTCAGAGCTACAGAGTTCAACTGTTACTCCGCTTGGCGGTTCATCTGTCCCAAGAACACCCCACACATTCGCAAAGTACGCGAATGTATGGGGCACCCGGCGGTATCAGTATTGGATACGCGCTGCACGATCGGCATAGGCGGCTCCCCATTGCTGCAAACTCTGGACCAGCGCGGCCGGGACGCCGGCGTCGCGGAACTGTTTTGCCGACTCCCATACCTTCCCGCCACTGATGTCGCCGTAGTATCCCGGTTGAGTGTAAGGACGCCGGGGCACTCCGACCGGCAAGTGCCTCGTGATCGGGTATTCCAGGTTCTTGTCCATCCAGGCGGCCAGCATCGATGTGGTTAAAGCCTGGCGTACTTCGGCCGGCAGTGGCTTGAAGGTCGGCGCCCACACCGGACTGATCATGATGCGGGGATCGATGTTGTCGTTCGGTCGCCAACCCTGCTTGATGTTGTCGGGGCCGAGCCTGGGATCGGACGACTGCAACGCTTTGGTTACTGCAACCAGCAGGCGCGCCGGTTCCGGCTGGTGGGTCTGCGCCTGAAGGTCGAGAAATCCGGCAATCACATAGACCCAATCCACCGGCTCGCGCTCCCGGTGTTGATGATTGCCGCTATTCAGGATGATCTGCAACTCATACCAGGCGGCAGTGAGATATTCGTTGGTCAAGGCGCTGCCGCCCACGCCTGCCGGTCCGTTGGGGATGTGGACAGCGGCCGGAGCGGCGTCTCCCGGAACCGTGTTGCACCAGGTGCGGGAATCCGCGGTGGCGCCAAACAGGTCGCGCCCTCGTGCTTCGAGCCCAAACTCCTGTGTCATCTCCCACGTCTTCACCACTTGCCATAGCTGCGCCGAGTAAACCTTGTTAGTCAGCTCGGGCGACGCTGCTTCTGCTTTGCCAAAGCGTCCGAGGAAGGAGCGCCGGGCTTCAGACCATTGCGTGAAGGCGGCCACCACCGGGCGAAGGTCGTGACCCGCAGTTTGGGACGAAGCCAGGAGCGGGCGCAGCGGCAGCTTCTTTCCTCCCTTGCTTTTGCCCCCCGGAGTCTCTCCGTCGTATAAGGCGGCGAACTCGCTCTGGCTAAAAGCTGGCCCCCATGCGTCCTTGGGATGCACCCGAGGCAGCCATTGGTTCCAGTCCGGAAGTTGCAAGGCGATGGGGATTTCATGAGCATTGAGGTTGCCATCGGGGCGAAAGATGTCCGGAGTAATCTGCCCCGCAAGCGCACCAAGGTTGGAAACTTTTCCCGCCGGATTCGATGGGGACGAATTTTTTTCGTCGTGACTGCCAATCAGATACGGCAACGCGTCTGTGTCCTGATCGAGGACCCAGGGCAATCCGGCGCCGGCCGCCCAGTTCGAGACCGGTTGATCGTCAAGTCCAGGCCCGGGTTGGTAGGGAGGATTCCAGGGACGGCCAGGACTCGGTAGCGGCAGGCTGCGAATGTAACTTGCGATCTGCTCGCTCTGCAGAGTGGACAGGCCATGGAAGCGGGCGCGGGAAATGATGCTGGCGTTCGAGAAGTTGAAGTATTTCAGGTCGCGCCCATCCTGCGCATGGCAGTCGGCACAGTGCGCCTGAATGGTTGGACTGTTGGGAAGGCTGCTGGCCGCCAGCGAGGCGGTATCCCAGAGTTCTTTGCCCGCCAGGATCGAAGCTGCGTCAGGCAAGGGTGGCGTCCAGCTTTCGGGCGAGTCCTCCACAAAATCGTTGGCCGGGACAATCTTTTTTCCCTCGGCGTTTAGAAAATTCAATGCTAGGACGCGATAACTGCTGACGAACCCGTCAGTGCGGTTGAACCGGAAATGGATTGTGTTGTCGCCACCCGCGACCGCTCCGCTGGGCAGGGTAAGTGTCATCACCAGCGTGGCAAAGCCTCCGCCGATTCCACCATAAGTCCATCCAGGCTCGGCGATGGTGACGGTATTGTTGGTGAGCGGTATCCAGGGGCCGGCATTGACCCGGACGCTGGCTTGATCGGCATAGCGCAGACCATGGATCTGCAGCCAGAGCGATCGCACCGATTCAGCCTGTCCCGCCGGAAGAGTGACCTTCCGGCTCACCGTCGTGCCGTCTGCGCCCAGGACTTCGATGGGCAGTAGCACGCGGTCGGTGGCAGTATCCGCCAACCCCATGGAAATCGTTATGGCAGCCAGGAATAGACACACCAGCGCCTGTAGCCATCCCGCCACGCCGGGTGCCCCATTCATTCGCGTCTTTTGCGAATGAGTGGGGGATGGAGGCCTTTCCCATCCCCGAACTTTTCGTGCGGACGACTTTTGATCTCCGGTGGCCACCGCTGGAAAGTTTACCCTCACCGGACCCGGTTCGCCATAAAAGTACGCCCGAAAGTCGCTCCACTTCAACTGCTCCGGGCGCTCGCCAAGGGCGCCCGCTTCACCGGGTTCTGGCGTAAGTAATGCAGCTTCTCAATCCGCCGGGTGTCTGCCTTTTTCGCGCATCTTGCAAATGAGTGGGTTTCGCCTGAAAGGCGCAAGACTGGGGCAGCCTCAGTGTATGAGAATTGGAAAGCGTGAGCTAGCCCGCCGATCAGTCCTATCGGCCGGTGCTAGCGTCGGAACGCATGTCGTGAACAACTTGCTGCTCGGTGCGGATTCGGGAACCGACCATGTTCTTATCATTGCCAGAAATGTGGATTTGTTCTGCCACGGACAACGACCGCACATAGAGTGCATCGGCAATGACGTAATTGTGATTCTCACGATGCAAGTTCGCTAACGAACATAGGTTTTCTGCAATGGCTCGAAGTTGCCGGATACGAAGTGGGTCAACCCCGTTGGTACTACTCATCGAATATTCCTCGAATCCCCCGCAGGCAGACGGGTTCCAACCAACCTTGCCTGCCTCGACGGAGCTTCGCTGGACAGAAAGGCGCTTCCGCGCTCTTGCCGTTCTGCCTTATCGTAGGCAAGAACCCCGTAGTAGTCCGCCCGATCGAAAAATTGAGTGAGCATCTGGTGGAACTCGAGCTCTCCATGCAGCTCCACGACATTGCAGGCAAAAGCCTCCTGCTGGAGGAATCGCCATAAATGATCCCGGCTGGCGATCAAGGCCCAGACAAACTGATGCAGGCTGATTCGCTCGGCTGCTCGGCGTGCGGCAATTGCCGCAAACCGCTTCTCGATATCTTCTTCTGTCTTTTGCAATAACCATTCACCCAGGTTGCGATAAACTTCCGCAGCTGCCAGTTGCAGGTCTACGGATGGGATCTTGTGGAAGTCACACATACGTTCCGACGTCTGGATCTGTTTAGCCAGTTCCTGAACTAATTCCTCGGAATGCTTTTCAATCAGGCGCACCAGCTTTAGAGCCACCATTTGACTGTCCTCCATCTGTCTAAGAAATGCGGAACCGCGGGAGGTCTTTCTCGCAGCCGGTCACTAGACAACTACATTATATCGTGTCACGATATAATAATTAAAGATGACTTCCCCGGAAGCCGCGTTCCTCGCCAGATTCCGGAACTTCAATTTCGATGGAGTGCCGATCGCCCCAACCACTCGCGTTGTTTGCTAATGAGTGGACCTCGTCAGAGGAGCGTGTGGAGATACAGGGAGGTTCGAACCAAGGCGCAGAGAACAGGCGAGATGCAGGTCAAATTTCAGCAGTGGCGCTGCAGACCAAAGCTGTCGGGTCGAGGGTTTGGATACGCGAGAGGGCGCACTCACCCACTCATCGGCAAGCAACGCTCAGATCACTATTCGCCAGACCCCGCGCCGCGTCTGCGAACTCCTGAGGGCAGCTTGAAGGTGTGATAGAAAATCTCGAATTGCTGTGCGGCCTGCCGGTCGTATCTGGGTTTCAGAACCTCGTACGCTACTTCCCCGTGGTTCCGAATCAGTTCCTGCAAGGTGAGAGCGTGAGCATATAACTGCCGGGAAAAGTGCAACAACTTCTCCACATCCTGGGCCTTAGGCGGTTGTTTTCGGGCAAGGACGGACTGGGCCGAACGAGGGAAGGAACGTCGTTCGGATTTCATACATAGCTCCTCTCGCCGACTCCGCCAGGAATTCGGGCAACTTGTTCAAGATTTCAAATTAATGGCTCCCAGGGGGACAGTCCAATGCATAATTTGCATTGTTCGCATCAAAACTATCGTCGGATTGGGCAAGAATTTCTCAATCGACGATGAAGAGTTGGGCACCAGTCGCGGTCGAGGAGCGGTGCGGGGGATCGCCGTCGCCAACGTGATAGGTTTGGCCTGGCTTCAGTCCGAGTTGCTTGCCATCGCCCAGTTCAATATCCAGCCCGCCAGTCAGACACAGGATCACGTGCCCCTTCGAGCACCAGTGGTCGGCCGCGTAACCGGGCGAGTACTCCACCATTCGAACCCGGATGTCGCCAAAGTTCTGGGTCTTCCAAAGCGCAAATCCGGACTCTCCGGGATGTTTCGAGGGCAAGAGTTGATTCCAGTCAGTGACGGACATGGGCAAGGCCTTCATTTTCATCGGTCCAGTATATCGAGCGCGAGGGGGCGGTAATGCAGTGGAGAACCAATGCGCACCCGCGGTCGCGTTGACTTGCTTCTCCCGCCCACCTAACATGGCAACCCTGTCGTTATAATTTCGCCGACCGTGATTCGGCAAAGGCCATGATCGGGCAAACCATTTCGCACTACCGCATTGTCGAGAAGCTCGGCGGCGGCGGTATGGGTGTGGTTTACAAAGCGGAAGACACGCGGCTGCATCGCTTTGTGGCGCTCAAGTTCTTGCCCGATGAGGTGGCGAAGAATGCGCAGGCGCTCAGCCGCTTTCAGCGCGAGGCCCAGGCGGCTTCCGCGCTGAACCATCCCAACATCTGCACTATCTACGACATTGGCGAAGAAAACGGCCAGGCATTCATCGCCATGGAGTATCTCGAGGGCGTCACCCTGAAGTATCTGATCGCGGGGCGTCCGGTGGAACTCGACACGCTGCTCGGGCTCGCCATCGAAATTGCCGATGCGCTCGATGCCGCCCATGCCAGAGGCATCATTCACCGCGACATCAAGCCGGCCAACATTTTTGTCACCCAGCGCGGCCATGCCAAGGTGCTGGACTTTGGCTTGGCCAAGGTCACGCCGGCGAGCGGCACCATGGACGCGGCGGGCGCGTTTTCGCAAGCCACCGCCATGAGCCAAGACCACCTGACCAGTCCTGGTTCCACTATGGGGACGGTGGCTTACATGTCTCCCGAGCAAGCCAAGGGGAAAGAACTGGATGCGCGCTCCGACCTGTTTTCCTTTGGCGCGGTGCTGTATGAGATGACGACCGGCACTCTGCCCTTTCGCGGCGACACTTCGGCGCTGATCTTCAATGCGATTCTGGAAAAACCTCCCACGCCTCCCATCCGGCTCAATCCTGATCTGCCCTCGGAGATGGAACGCATCGTCAGCAAGTCGCTGGAGAAGGACCGCAACCTGCGTTACCAGCACGCCGCCGACATGCGCGCCGATCTGCAACGCCTGAAGCGCGATACCGACACCGGGCGGGCCGTGGCGGCCAGTTCGGGGACGGTGGCAGCGGCGCAGGACTACGCATCCTCTTCAGCCGCCCAGCCCGCGGCCCAGCCGCCCGCGCCCATTTCCGCCGCGGCACTGGCCTCAATTCCTTCGTCGTCATCGGTAAAGGTTGCCGTGGTTGCGCCTGAGCCGCGGTGGTGGAAGATTGTCGTGCCCGTAGTCGCGCTGCTGCTTGCGATCGCTGCCGGATTTTTCTTCTACACACGCCGTTCGCACGCCCTCACCGAAAAGGATTCCATCCTGCTGGCTGACTTCGTCAACACTACTGGCGACGCCGTCTTTGACGGGACCCTGAAGCAGGCGCTGGCGGTGCAACTGGAACAGTCGCCGTATCTCAACGTTCTTCCGCAATCGCGCATTCAGGCGGCATTGCGCCTGATGGGCCGGTCCCCCGACGAGCGTCTGACCAACGACGTAGCGCGGGAAATCTGCGTGCGGGACGGCGTGAAAGCCATGCTGGCCGGCTCTATCTCCGCCCTGGGCAGCCATTATGTGATCGATCTGAACGCGGTGAATGCGCAGACCGGAGATTCGCTGGCGCGGGCCCAGGTGGAGTCTGACAGGAAAGAGCAGGTGCTGAAGTCGCTGGATAAGGCGGCGTCCGATCTGCGGCAGAAACTGGGAGAGTCCATCGGTTCGGTGCAGAAATTTGCCACTCCGCTCGAGCAAGCTACGACTTCTTCATTGGAAGCGCTGCAGGCCTTTACCTTGGGGCAAGCGGAGCACTCGAAACTGGAAGACGAGAAAGCGGTTCCATTTCTGAAGCGCGCCATCGAGCTGGACCCGAATTTTGCTATGGCGTATGCCACCCTGGGCGTGGTTTACGGCAACAGGGCGCAATCGATCCAGCAAAGAGAGAACCTGGCCAAGGCGTTCGATCTCAAGGACAGGGCGAGCGAGCGGGAGAAGCTCTACATATCCGCTCATTATTACAGCGAGGTGACGGGAGAAATAGACAAGAGCATCCCGATCTATGAGCAGTGGAAGCAGACTTATCCGCGGGACACGGTCCCATGGGACAACCTGGCGCTCGCTTACTCCTCAACTGGCCAGCACGAGAAGTCAGTAACGAATGCTCTCGAAGCCATGCGCCTGGACCCGAATGATCGTTTCGCATATCAGAATCTTGCCGACGCCTATGAACGCCTCGGCCGCTACGATGAAGCTAAGGCGATTCTTGATCAGGCCGCGGCCCGGAAGCTGTCTTCGCCCCTTGATTCCCTGTCGCGTTACGATATGGCGTTTCTTCGGGGAGATGAGGCCGGCATGCAGCGTGCCATGGAGGCGGTCAAAGGGAGTACGTTTGAGCCCATCCTGTTTCTGATAAAAGGAAACGGTGAATGCGCTGGTGGGAAGGTGAAAGATGCCCGGCAGACCTACGCCCAGGCCGGGGTTCTGGCGCAAAAGGTTGGCATGAATGAGCTTGCCGCGGCGCTGAAGGGGATAGAGGCGACGTGCGACGCTGAAGTGGGCGATCGAGAACAGGCGAAACAAAAGGCCGCGGAGGCGCTCTCCCTCTCTGACGACCAGAATTCCCGCGGGACCGCTGCCGGCGCTATCGCCCGAGCGGGAGACAGCATTCGATCGCAGAAGATAATTGACGAACTGGCCAAGAAATATGCTACCGACACGCTGCTGAACTCGGTCTGGTTGCCGGGCGGCCGGGCGGCAATTCAGATAGAAGCCAACCAGCCGGCAAAAGCTGTTGCTCTGTTAGAAGCAGCGAAACCTTATGAGTTGGGCTCTCCGCCCGCAGGCGCCACCTATTGGCCGATGTTCCTGCGTGGCGCAGCTTACCTGCGCCTGGGGGATGGCGCGAAGGCTGTGGTCGAATATCAGAAGATTCTGGACCGTCGCGGCATCGACCCAACTAATTTCCTCTATCCTCTGGCCCGGCTGGGATCGGGCCGGGCGTATGCGCTGCAGGGGGACAAGGCGAAAGCCAAGGAAGCTTACCAGGACTTCTTTGCCATGTGGAAGGACGCCGACCCGGATGTCCCTGTCCTGAAGCAAGCCAAAGCCGAGTACGCCAAACTCGAGTAGCCCAATGTGGGCGCGAGCGTCCCGCTCGTTCGGGGGAGTAGCCAACCGCGAGGGCGATAAATCTTGGATGAATCGGTCATCGGGCGCTGAGATCAAAACGAAAAATGCGGCTATTGCCATCACCTGCACGAGCGGGACGCTCGCGCCTACATTGACCTGATATGAGATTACTTCTCCCTGACCGCCGCGGCGCCGCCGTCGTGGGCGGTCACTATTCATGCGCATACGACGCAGACTCCCCATCTGGTTTGGCGTTGTGCTGGTCGCTTTGGCCATCGCCCTGGCCGTTGTGCTGCGTCAACATGCTCCGCCAGAACCGGCCCGCCTGCTGCCCGGCGCGGACGGCTACCTTTACGTCAATCTCAAGTGGGTGCGCCGTGCCAACGTCGCCGGCCAATTGCCTGACGTCCCTCATGAACCGGAGTACGAGGAGTTCATCCAGGCCACCGGATTCCAGTTTGAACGCGACCTCGACCAGGCCGCTTTCGCCATTCATTATCCACTCAAGAGGAAGCTCCAGCCAGCGACTCCGGAACCGGCACGGTTTTCGGAAGTGTTTGTGGGCAGAATTGATGGCGAGCGCCTGCGGGCCTATCTGGGCAAGATATCGGGCTCGGTGGAGAGCTACCGCTCTGTGGACATCTATAACATTCCGCTCGAAGGCCGAACCCTGCGAGTTGCGGTGCTGGGCTTCGATACCGTGGCGGCGTCGAATCACGATGATCCCCTGGTGATTCGCGGCATCGTGGACCGCTCGCGCAAGGTGGCATCTCCGTTTGGCGGGCCGGCCTTGCTGCGCCGGTTCTACAAGTACGTTCCCCTGGCGAGCCTGGCCTGGGCGATTTTCAAGGTCGATCCGGTGGACAGTTCACCCAGCCCGAATGCCTTGTCGTTTTTGTTCACCAGCCCGACTACGGTGGTGGCTTCCGCCCGCTACTTGGGAAAGGTGCACTTCCGGGCCGAAGCCTTTACAGGCAGCAAAGACGAAGCCCAGCGATTGGCCGAACAGTTGGGAACATTTCTGCAATTGTTCCATGCGGCCGAAGGGACGATTTCGACGCAGGGCAGCGATCCTGATGTAAAGGCATTCTTCGATGGATTGGAAGTCCAGCAACATGACGACCGGACCGTGCTGACCGCGGCCATTCCACCCGGATTCATCCGTAAAGCGGTGGCCTCGCCCCCGGCAGAGGTTCAGCCGGCACCGGTTCCGTTGCCTCCGTCCAGTAAAGCCAAATAACTGTAACCTTCCGATTCACTGGCGCATCTCTGAATGGGCCGGCAGGAATTATTTGAACCAAAATGGAGGACGGGCGGGGGCGCGTGTCCTCGATATCGTTATCGTTTTGTAGGGGCGCATCGCTCGCTGCAGGTACAATAAATACGGATGTCTAACCTTCCTCTTCCTATCGCCGCCTTCCTGGCCGGGCTGGTTTCGTTCCTCTCGCCTTGCGTGCTGCCGTTGGTTCCGGGCTACGTCTCACTGATCTCGGGAGCAGGCGTCGAGGAGCTGAAGGCTCAGGAATCCCGCCTTCTGGGCAGGGTGATGCTGAACTCCATCGGCTTCATTCTGGGTTTCAGCGTGGTTTTCATTTCCCTGGGCGCGATTTCGACCGGAGTGGGACAGGTACTGGCGCGCTACAAATCGACCCTGGCCCAGGTGGCCGGGGTGGTCATTATCATCTTTGGATTGCACCTTACCGGCCTGTTCAAGATCAAGGCACTGTACACGGACGCGCGCCTGCATAGCGTGAAGGGGGGAAGCACACCCTGGGGCGCCTTCCTGATCGGCTTTGCTTTTGCTTTCGGCTGGACGCCCTGCGTGGGTCCGATCCTGGCCGTGATTCTGGGTTTTGCCGCAGCCCAGGATTCTGTCGCCAAGGGAATTCTGCTGCTGGCGGTGTACTCAATGGGACTGGCTGTGCCATTCCTCCTGACGTCGCTGGGGATCGAACGCTTTCTCAAGTTCTACAAGCGCTTTCGCATGCACATGCATGCCCTCGAAGTGGCCAGTGGCGGATTGTTGATCATATTGGGCGCGCTGCTGGTATTCGGGCGCTTCACCATCATTTCGAACTATCTGGCGTTCCTGAATCGATTCGCGCTCTAAGAGGGAGTTTTTCGTGAAACGCGATCCAGTAGTCATTATCGTGGTCGCCCTGGTGGTGACCGTCATGATCGTTTTCGGGTTCCAGGTGGCGCGACGAAATTCTGGTCAGACCGCCAGCGCGGGTTCCAACATGAATGGCCAGGCGGCGCCGGACTTCGCACTGGAGTCGCTCGAGGGCAAGACCGTGCATCTCTCTGACTTTCGGGGCAAAGGCGTACTGCTGAATTTCTGGGCCACCTGGTGCCAGCCCTGCAAGATCGAAATGCCCTGGTTCGCCGAGTTGCAGAAGCAGTACGGGCCGCAGGGATTGCAGATTGTGGGCATTGCCATGGACGACGCCAGCCCCAAGGAGATCGGCGAATTCGCCCACGACCTGGGCGTGAATTACCCCATCCTGGTAGGCAAGGAAGAAGTTGGAAACGCCTACGGCGGAGTGCAGTTTCTCCCCGCGTCCTTCTACATCGGACGCGACGGCAAGGTGGTGGACAAGGTTTTTGGCCTGAAGGGACGCGGCGAAATCGAGGACAGCATCAAGAAGGCGCTGGCCGAGGGCCAGCCGGTACAGGCGCAAAAGTAACGTAGCCCGCGACTTCCGGACGTTTTACCATTTGCCTGATGTCGATTCTGCGAAAGCTCGGTCCTGGCCTGGCCTTGCTGGCTACACTGGCGGCTGGACAGGACAGTCTTGCTGGTGCTTCCTCCAACCAGGATCTTCCGGGAAGAAAAATCCCTAATGTCTCCATGGCGCCCTCTCCGGTCTTTACCGTCACGCGGGGGCGGCCGAACACGGTGAACCTCAGGTTTCGTGTGGGCGCCGG
This sequence comes from Terriglobia bacterium, assembly GCA_963803605.1. GTDB lineage: Bacteria > Acidobacteriota > Terriglobia > Terriglobales > Acidobacteriaceae > JAIQFF01. The sequence goes on along the minus strand of CAWDNG010000003.1, from coordinate 1,039,103 downwards.
CTTTCATGTGAATTCGAACAAGCCCAAGTCGGAATTTCTCATCCCCACCGTACTCAAGTTGAGCGCTCCGACAGACATTGTTATTGGAAGAGTTACTTATCCTGCGGGGTCAGACATGAGTTTCGCTTTTGCTCCGGAGGATAAACTGAGCGTCTATACCGGAGAGTTCCCGGTGGCGGTGGATGTGCGTCCGCTGGCCGGCGTGATTCCCGCCCGCTATATGATTCGGGCAGAACTCAAGTATCAGGCCTGCGACAAGGCGGCCTGTTATCCTCCCAGAAAACTCCCGGTGCAGTTTGAAGTCAAGGTGATCAAAGGCCCGCCGCCGCGTCGCCGGAATCCAGGGCAAAGCCCGCACGTGCACATGTAGCACCCTTCTGTTGCACTTTTTGCGCCACTTCTTTGCGCATTTTGCGATTCAAGGCTTCCCGCATAGCGGCTTCCGCGCCAATCTCCGCTTGAAACCTCGGCCCACCAGAGTACAATTGCCGACAGCAGGACCGTACATCCGATAAATCGAATGGCCTCTATGCCCAGGCAAAATCGACCGAGTTCGCAGGGCTCGACTGAGCTTTTATCCCCTGAATTTTTGCCGCCCGCCGCCTTGTCGGCGCCCGATTTCGGCGGCGCATCCGGTTGCGATAGCCTGGCCGATTATGTCAGCCAAACCGTGTTGCAGGCTTTGCCCAATGACCTGACGAGAATGATTTACCTGGCTTCGATGCGAGACTGCAACAGCGGAATGTATCTGCATCCGGAACTGTCCCATCAGCGCGGAGTGCAAGCGGCGGATGGGGCGCTGCGGGCTTGTCATGAACAGGTTTTTCGGCGCCTGCTGACCACACGATTGCCCGAGTATGTGACCCAGCTTCAGGAATATGTCCGCTATACCCGGGGGCAGACCCCCACGGTGCTGAAGACGTGGAAGTCGTTACAGGCTTATCGGGCAACCGTTCCGGTGGACGCGCCCGCCACTTCGACGGAATTGTATTTCCTGAATGTGACCATCGCCCTGGAAGTCGTGGGCAAGGAAACGCCGGACGAGCCTCACTCCTAGTGGGTCGATCCGCCATTGGACAACTGTTCGAAGGGCAGCCAGGCATTGATGACCCGGCCGATGACCGAGGCCTCCCGCGGTACCTTGAATCGCCGGACCGGTTGGCGCGAGAGCGGATAAGGCAACAGGGTCAGTTCTTTCCCTTCCAGCTGGCACCAGCAGCAGCTATGCCCGTCGGTGTGCCAGACCAGGTAAACCGGACGTTCGCGAATGGTTCTCCATTCAAACACCTGGATCGTGTTCTGCATCACGTCAACTTCCACCAGCGAGCCGGGCGGAATCAGCTCGCCCATGGTGTCGTCTTTCAGGCCGACCACGGCGTAGCGGTATCGTCGGGGATCAAGGCGCTTGCGCAATGCCGGAGGGAGGGTAGCCAGCTCCTGCGGATTCAATTTAAGCAGGCTGGTCTCGTGACTGTTGAAACCGGTGTCGAAGTTGAGTTGAAAGCGGAAGCCCGCTTCCCGGGTCTCCGCCATGTCCAGCCGGGGTAATCCCGGTTCAACCTGACCGGCGTACTGCCGCACTTCGTTCAGGTCAATGCCGAAAACCAGCAGTAGTTCTTCCAGGGAAACTTTGAGACAAGCGGCCAGGCTGAAGAGCTTGTGAATGCTGGGGACCGATCCGGTTTCGATGTCGGCCAGGGTAGAGTGTGAAACGTAGAAATCGGCGTTGCCTTTGATGTCGGCGATCGAGCGGCTGATGCGCTCGATGTCGCTGGATTTAACAAATCGCTCTTCCCGCAATTCACGAATCCATTTTCCCGAGTCCATGTTAGTGGCCCTGTTTTCCCAGTCTCGACTAACCGAAACCGCGCGAATCCGAGCGGGCGTTCCCTTGGAAATACCGGCACGACGCCAAAAAGACAGCCCCTTACTACTCTTATAACCACCAAACTTTTTCAATGGAGAAAGCAGAAATTCAACGAATCGGCGGTTGGCGGCACCTCACTATGTCTCGAAGCTTCAGCCCGCCATTAAAGCCTGCTTGAGGCCCCACTGCCGTTGCTGCCGAATCCGGCTGAGGTACGTGAGCAATTCCTCATATGGCATTTCGACCGCCGGAAGCGATAACGTCCAGCCCGGGAAGAGCCACTTAAACCATAAGCAGGGCTGGACCAGCAACAAGTTCACACGAAGCCGAAGCGCCCCATGGATCAACTCCTCCACTTCTTTGGCCAGACTGGGATTTCCTTCCGTTCTCGCCAGTTGCCCTAACTTCATCAACATAGCGGCATTTTTTCCCACCAGATCCAGATTGACTAACGCCAATGCCAGACGCTTTCTCTGGAAAAGACGGAATTTATGCGGGGCCAACGACTGCTGCAGATATTTTTCTTCCGCGGGATCGAGCAGCGCCCGAAACACCTCCGGATCGACTCTGTGTCTTTTGGCTTCCCAATCTTCCAGATTCTTGATGGCAGGCAGCCCGGGATGGAGCACCGCCCATACCAGAAATAAGGACAGACCGCTGGCGAATAGAATTGCTAGTGTCGATACCATTTGTCAACGTGCTCGGTTAGTGCATCGTTCCAGTTCGCTAGGTCCGTGCCGGGCAAACCAGCCGCCGGCTTTCCGCCCCGGGGCCGGAGAAAATAGAAGGCCCAGATTGCAACGCCGAGATTATATGCCGCCGACCTCAGTAACACAAAGGTGGTGTCTGTTACCGCATGAAGATGGGCGCGAAGCTCCAGTAAAGCCAGATCCAGGGCGGCATAGACACCGAAACCCGCGGCGATTCCCACCGAATAGTTCTGCCAGGTCAGGCCCAGACGGGACATGAGGGCAATGGCCACGATCAGCAGGCACACCTGCAAAAACCGGGCGCTGCGCTCGGTGAGGATGATCCATTCAAGCGCCACATCGGTCCCGGCCGGGCCCTTGGTCCACAGCAGCATGGCCAAGGCTGCGGCGGCCGCAATGACAGCCGAGATCCACAGCACTCTCAGAAAAAGCCGCAGGAACGGATAACGCTGGATGAAATGCCAGCTGATTTCAAAAACCACGCCCAGAGCCAGCACGATCGCGGCGGCCTCACCCCACCAAAAGACGGTCGAATACCGATTTCCCGATTGTGGCAGAAAGTAGAGGGTGGCATCCCGGGAGGGTAGCAGAACAGTGTAACTGAAAAAGAAAGGAAATTGTCCAACCAGTTTGCGACACAGCATGACCACGGCGATTACGCACTGCATCGCCAAGGGCACGAACCACAGGATAGATGTCGCCAGGGAAAAGTTCATGGGCCGCACTGGAAGGCTACTCGCAAACCAGACGGCCCACAAGCGATTTTCGGCTTACAAAATCTTGCGCCCTAATTTCCCTTGCAATGTCCAGGTGAGCACATTGGCGTCGGAGCTCCTCCGTCAGCGAAAGACGAGGTTGATACAGCACCTAGGAGAACCAGAGTTGCAAGCATTAAGCGAACGATCTTTTTCATGAGAAGACTCCTCCGTGGGATGGCGACCTGCGCTCGACCACCATATTTTTTCTGGAGGAGGAAATACGAAGTGTTCGAAAATCGCGCGATCAAAAGTGAGTCTTCGTCGGTGTACCGACCGAGGGAACAGGAGGCTACCTCGGTTCGAGTCGCATTATGGACGAGTATTCCCTTCTTCTTCCGCCTGTGGCCGCGCCAAGTCGAGGCATCTACGCAAGATTGATGGTCAAATACGCCGCGGGATCTTCGTCGGTCAACCGACGGAAACTGGGGATTTTCACCCCATAACGCCCGGAAAAGTATCCTGATTGCGGATTTCAACTCCCTGTCAAGGCAGGTTCGTCGCCGGAAAGCATTCCCTGCTGTGCTCTGGCCGGCACGGACCGAGGAACTGATTCGCTTGGCTGGGCGAAGCTGGCGCTGGGAGGGAGCACCGCGCTAGCTTGCGGACTCCGGATTGTGAGCGTCCCGCTGAAGAGGGCGTGCGACCTGGACAAATTGTGTCCGACTTGTGCCTTCGTGGGATTTCCGGAAGGAAATAATTCATCGTGTAATTGCGGTTGGCCGATATCGCTTGGGGAGAAACATGCCAGGTTTGCCGGGTTGCCGAGAATGGACGCCACAGGCCAGTGGCCTGACACGGCAGCCCACAAATCCTTTGAGCGGATGCAGCAATGCACCAAAAGAGGCAGCAAGTGCTTGCCGCTCACTAAGAAGGAGTCGGGCTAGTATCGATGGATGAACGCGCCAGCAGCGGTTCGTGGTCTCCTCAGGATCCCTCGCGCAGGACCTCCTCTTCGCTGGATTGAAGCCAGCGAAGATCGCGCACACTGTTGTGACTCGGACGCTCAGGTCGAGAACGTCAGAAACGTTCTGGCCCGATGCGGATACACCGTGACCCAGCTTTCAGCCGCCACGCGCCGGCGTTATGGAAGCAAGTCGCCGTTCTTCATTCCAGCAACTCTCCTTTACAAAATCAAGAACGGGATCACGCCGCATGTTTGCCAGATTGTGGCTTTGAGCGAGAGCACCGGATATCGCTTCGTTGACTGGTTGCGGATGTTCGGATTTGATCTGCAGCAGATCCCCCGGCTGCAAATGCGGCTGCATACCCGGCGCACGGTTCTGGTCACACCTAACGAGGAGTGGCGCAATCCGGCTTTCCCGCCGCCCTCTTCCTGCTGCGGAGTCAGGAGCGCATCTCCCCGGGCTCAGGCGGAACAACGGAGCAGCAGCGATGGCTACCTGTTCGCCAGGATCGGCGCCGAGGACTCGCTGCTTCACCCGCAGCTGATGCCCGGCAGCGTGGTGCGAGTCGATCGCGGCTATGTCTGCAGAATGAACCACACCGGCCAAACCTCCCTTGAGGATCGGTTCTGGCTGGTTGAGCACACCGGCGGACTGACCTGCAGCCAGGTGCGATGGATTGACGATCGGCAAATCGTGCTGCTGCCCTGCCGTTCGCCGTGGGGAAGCTGGCCGCTCCGTCTGCCCGTGGAGGCACGGATTCTGGGTCTGGTGGATACTGGTCTTCATCCCATGAATGCGGGCGCACGGGAATCCGGACCACCTCTGCTGCCCGGCAGTGAAGAAAAAATGCGGTTTTCAGACCTGCTTCGAATTTCTCGCGCACGCACCGGTCTGAGCTTCCGGGCAGCGCATGACCTCACTCGCGCCGTGGCGCAGATTCTCGGGGATCAGGAGTACACGATCGCCCTGGGCCTGCTCTCTGACTACGAGGCCATGGGCAAGTTGCCGCGGCACATCGCCAAGATATTGAGCCTCTGCATCGCTTATTGCATGGACATTCGACACCTGATGGAGGCCGCGGGCGTTTCCATCGACGATTCTGCGAAGTTGTCCCTGCCCGTACCCGACCGTCGTCCGCAAAGTAGCCCCCCCTTGCTGGAGCACGCCGCCCGCCACCGGACGGAGGAGCGGGTGAGAAGCTACGCTCAGTCTGCCGGCGTTCATCTTTAGCCTTTCGGATTGACAGCAGGATTCATCGCGGGCCTTCACCGTTCGTCCCACTCCGGGAAATTGTTCCGTTTGAGGCACCCAGTCGCGCCAGTAACCGGAGATTGGTTACTTACCAAAGTACGAATTCGTCCCTTGCGTTGTATGACTCTGGTGCTTTGACGCTGGCGTGAAGTAACCCTACGATGTTGGTTGCACGGAAGCCCCCGCTTCCCGCCAGCTTTCCCAAAGATTTGTGGCTCAGGCATGTCCGTTGAAGTCGGCGGCTATGGAGATTGGATCGGGAATGAAAGTCAATCACCCAATGAAATTGTCGCACCGCGCCCCGGTCAAGGGAGGCGGCGTCCGCGGCTTCAGCCTCCTTGAAATGATGATGGTGTGCTGTCTCATCTTCATTGTGGCCGGAATCGGTTTCATGGCGATACAGCCAGCCCTGAGGGATGCCCGCGCGAATCAGGCTTATCAAGACGTGATGATGCCGCTTCGGGTGGCCCGTCAGCGCGCCATCGCGGAACGTAAACAATACATCGTGTGCTTTGGCGTGGCCGCACCTGCGGGCGCTCTCACGCCGCTGGGTGCACCGAGCGCGCAAAGCATCCAGATTTTTCGCTGGGATGCCGGAACCGCGCTCTCCGCCTCCGTGCAGATCTCCAGCACCAGGCTGCCCACCGACATGCAAATGGCAGTCCAGGTGGGATTGCCGAATACCGCGGCAACCGTGCCTGACGGTTTTGGCAATGGCGGAGTGGCCATCGATTTCGACCAAGGCGTGGCCGGTGGCGGAATCAAGAACCAGGTCATGTTCATGCCCGACGGCTCAGCGCATGACGTCAACGGAAACTGGAACAGTGGGATTGTGTACGTGACGCGGCCCGGAGACCTGTACAGTTCGCGTGCGGTCACTCTCTACGGAGCCACTGGACGAATTCGAGGATGGCGTCTTCTGAGCAGCGCAGGAGGCCCGAAATGGTTTCAACAATGAGCAATAGCAACTACACGCCCGCTTCAAAGAAACACCAGCAACAGGGATTTGCCCTGCTCGAAACTCTGATCGCCATCGTGGTGCTGATGATTGGGCTGCTGGCGGTGCTGGCGACCTTCGCCATGGCCATCAGCAACACCAACTCGGTACAGAACGACAGCATCGCCCGCCAGAAGGCGGCGGAAGCGGTGGAAAGCATTTACACGGCGCGCCAGACCGGACAGCTCACTTTCAACCAGATCCAGAATGTGGGCGCGGGCGCTGGAATATTCAAGGTGGGATTCACACCCATGATGGACCCAGGCCCGGACGGTCTGGATAACACCGCCGATGACGTTGCCGCCGCCCCGATCCGATTGCCGGGAGCGAGTGGGGCGATCACGAACACCTCGGCTGACGTATTGATTGACCTGGGCAATTTCACCCGGCAAGTCCAGATTGCGAACGTGCCGGGAAACCCCAACGTGCGACAGATCACCGTCAGCGTCCGTTACCCGGTGCCGCAGGGCTGGCTCAAGACTTATCAGGTGCAAGCATTGATCGCTTCATACCGCTGAGGAGACAGATGATATCCACCGAACATAAAATCCGCGGCTTCAGTCTGGTGGAATTGCTGATCGCCATGGCCCTGGGTCTGATTGTTCTCGCCGCCACGATGCAGCTGTTCAAGAACGGAATGGATGCCACGCGGCTGGTGAGCCAGTCCTCGGAAATGCAGCAGAACGTTCGCGCCACCCTGAACCTTGTCGCCAAGGACGTGAGCATGGCGGGTTCCGGCCTGCCCTCCGGCGGTTTGTCGTTGCCTGCCGGCGCCGGATCGGTGGCCTCCTTTTTTGCTGTGAATCCAGCCCAGGCATGGCTCGCCAACAATGGCTATCCGAACAATTTTATGTACGGGATTATTCCCGGAGCGGGCAATGGCATTGAAATCGGCGGGCCGGCTACCATTGCGGCCACCGGAACGGCGTCGGACGCGATCACAGTGGTTTACGCTGATTACGCCTTTCCGCTGAACCAGTACACGACCTCGATCCCAGCTGCGAACCCGCTGGGAGACAAGGTGAATTTTGCGCCGCCGTTGCCTCTGCCAGCAGGCTTTCCGGCCATCCAGTCACCCACCGGAATTCAGGTGGGGGACCTTATCCTGTTCACCAACAATAAGGGCAGCGCGGTTGGCGAGGTCACCGGTATCGCGCCCGGGGCCGGCACCAGCACCGATATCAGTTTCGCCAATGGAGATCCTCTGAAGATTAACCAGACGGGCGCGGCAAAGGGGAACATCCTGTCTATCATTGGTGGCGGGGCCACCATCGGTACCCGCATCTGGGCGGTCACCTATTTCATCGAAGTTCCTGCCGCAGCCACCAGTCAGCCCCCGCGGCTGATGCGCCAGGTCAACGGCCAGGCGCCTGCGCCGGTAGCCGACAACATTATCAATCTGAAAATTACGTATGACTTGTGCAATGGCACCAATGGTCCGGGCTGCTCTGGTGTCGCCAACCCGCTGGTAGCCCCTTTCTCCCCCAGCCAGATTAATAAAGTGAACATCCAAGTGATGGGACAGACGATCAATTCGTACGGCAACAAGTCCATAAGTACGATTTTGACCACGTCGGTGAGCACCCGCAGCCTGTCGTTCAAAGACCGGTACAACTAGAAGTCGTTAGTGAGGAGAGAGACGGGGTTTCAGGAGATCATTACTATGCGTAGCATTAAGGGCCGATCACGGGGATTTACCCTAGTCGCGAGTTTGTTGGTGCTGGCGCTGTTGTCCGCCATCGCGGTGAGTCTTCTGTTCATGGTCCAGGGCGCCGGACAGGTCGGAAACAACGATCTGGAGACCAACCGGGCATACTACGGCGCTGAATCAGGCATGGAGCTGCTGACGGCGAACCTGGCCGCGCTCTACCAGCAATCGCAGTCTCCCACCCCGGCGCAGCTCACGGCGCTGGCCGCCAACCCGCCGACCAGCGCGATGATCGGTTCTATGAATTACCTGGAGAGTGTGACCTGGACTCCGGATGCCAACGGCAACCCGAAGGCCAGCACCAGCGTGATCAGCTCAGGAACGAACGCGGGACTCACGGCGGAGATTATTCCCCTGACCCTGAAAGTCAGCGCAACGCGGCCCAGCGGCGCATCGGTGAATATGACGCGGGGCGTGGAAGTGGCGCTCATCCCGGTCTTCCAATTCGGTGTCTTCTCCGACAGCGATCTGAGCTACTTCGCCGGCCCCAATTTCAACTTTGCTGGGCGGGTACACACCAATGGAAACCTGTTCCTGGCCGAAGGTAACGGCAACAACCTGGTGCTGGATGACAAGGTCACCGCGGTGGGCGAAATCCTCCGCGACCGCCTGGCCAACAATTTTCTGACCAACGCCAACTATACCGGGGACGTTTATGTGCTGAACCAGAGCCACGGCTGCGATGGGAACATTGCCACCGCGATCGCGAGTCCGAACTGCCTGAAATTCAGCGTGCCCCTGGCCAGTTGGAGCGGCGGTATTCCTGCTGCCGGCGTGCAGACCAACGTCGCGACCTGGAAAGACACTTCCACGACGGTTTCCCCTACCAAATTTGGCGGATGGATCGGCAATAACACTTCGATGGCAGTGCAGCCGCTGACCCTTCCCTTCGTGCAGGGTGCCAACGGAGCGGCGCAGCAGATTGCGATTATTCGTAAAGCTCCGCAGGGCGAACTTCCGACCTCGGCGACTGGGTCGTCGCGCGAGTACAACAAGGCCAATCTTCGCATTTTGCTCGCCAGGACTCAGGCGGATTTGCATCCCGAGCGGCCGGGCCTCCTGGCGGGAGACGTCGATTTGACCGCCGGCGGCTGTGTAGCATCCCCAGCGGGCCTGGCAGTCGCGGTACAGGGCGTTGGAGGCGTGGCGCTTGGAACCACCCGGCTCGCCATGGCCAATACCGCATCCGATGCGGGCTGGGTCGGACCGCCGACCGGGTCGCCGTGTCCCGCTGCCGGCCCCTGGAACCTGGTGGACGGCTGGTTGCGAGTGGAGTATCAAAACGCAGCCGGCGCCTGGGTTGGGATCACAAACGAGTGGCTACAGCTCGGTTTCGCCCGCGGGCTCGTTTCTCCCACCAAGCCGGTAGGTGGAGGAGTTGGGTCGAATCCAGTGCATCCGAACGCAATTCTGATCTTCCAGCAACAGGCTGACCGGGATGCGAGCGGCGGTTTAACCAACTCCGATAATCCGCGGAATATTTTTGAGGCGGCGGGCGCTACTCAGTACAGTTGGTATCCGATCAACCTGTACGATCCACGCGAGGGATTCCCCCGCGACGCAGCTCCGGCGGGCATGGCCAATCCCGCTTGTTACGTTAACGGCATCATGAATGCCGTGGAATTCGACGTAGGCAACTTCCGCAAATGGTTGCTGGGCACGATCCCGGGCGGAAGCGGCCCATTGGTCTCGTACAGCAGCCAGAACGGCTACCTGGTGTACTTCTCCGACCGCCGCGGCATGCTGCCCGACCCCAACAATGGAAACATCACTTCGGGAGAATATGGGTTCGAAGACGTCATCAACTCGGCCTCGCCCACTGGAACTCCAGACGGAGCCATGGAGGCGAGCGAGGACGTAGATCAGAACGGCACGGTTGAGCGCTGGGGCGCAGCCGATGTCGGAAGCGGCCAGCGAGTAGGAACGAACAACAATCCCTACGTTAACGTAAATTGCTCCACCCGCGGCCGGCAGAACATCGTGACCGGCGCTCGCCACGTACTGAAACTGGTGGATGGAGGCCTGGGGAATGTGCCCGTCCGTCCCGACACCGGTCTGGGTGGCTTCACGGTCGCTTCGGAAAACCCGGTGTACATCCAAGGGAATTACAATTCCGACAACACCGATCCTTTCTGGAACAATCCTCCGCCAGCGGTAGTGGCGGACATCAACCACTCGGCCGCCGCCGTCATCTCTGACGCCGTGACTTTGCTGTCGAATAATTGGTCAGATACCAACAGCATGCTCAACCCTCTGAACCTGGGTGGGCGGGCGCCTAACACTCCTACGTATTATCGGCTGGCTATTGCAGGAGGAAAGAACATCAACTTCCCACAACCAGCGGGCACAGCGCAGGACTTCGGCACCGACGGCGGAGTGCATAACTTCCTACGCTACATCGAGTCCTGGGGCGGATCCGGCGGACTCTATTATCGCGGATCTCTGGTCAGCCTCTTTTACTCGCAGTACACGACCGGTATTTACAAGTGCTGCAATCTGGTTTACGGTCCGCCGCCGCGGAACTACTACTTCGACACGGCCTTCCTGGATCCGGCCAAACTGCCTCCAGGCACCCCGATGCTGCAGGACGTAGTGAACCTGACTTACTGGCAGGATTTCAAACCGTACTAACTAGAAACGAAATGCGCCAGCCTGAAAAGGCTGGCGCATTTTTTTGTTCCGCGGACTGCGTAGGCCATCCACCAACACGTAGGCCCGGACGGCCTCGTCCGGGCGGGCGAGCGCAGCTCGCCTTGGGTTTCTGGATGCATCCAAAACCTCTGCCGGGCTTCGCCCGGCCGGGCGGGCGAGAGCGCCCGCCCCTACGTGTTCATGGGTCGGATCAGGATTTGCCGGCTTGCCTGGCGGTGCGTTCCTGCAGGGCCAGCGTGACTACGCGCAGCATGTCGTCCCAGGGTGCGGGTTTACCCGTCCAGATCTCGAATTGGCGGGCAGCCTGGTGGACAAACATCTCAATTCCCGGAATCACTTCCGCACCGCGCCCTTTGGCAAGCTTCATCAGGCGCGTCTCCTCGGGGTCGTAAATCATGTCGAAGACATAACGGGCGTTGATCTCGTTTTCATTCAGCGGAGACTCGCGGGTATTGCCCATGCCGACGGGAGTGGCATTAATGATGACGTCGAAGGTGAGCTTTTTCAGATCGGCGCGCTTGGCGATCCTGGCCCTGGCCTGATGGGCGAGTTTCTGGGCCGGGGCGGCAGTGCGATTCAGAATGTAAACCTCAGCGCCGCGCTCCTTCAGCCCGAACACCGCGGCCCGCGCCGCGCCGCCCGCACCCAGCACCAGGATCTTGGCTTTCTCCAGCGTGATCCGCTGTTCCAGCGGACGCACCACGCCGGCAGCATCGGTGTTGAAGCCGTAGAGTTTTCCATCCTGCGCCCGTACCACGGTGTTGCAGGCCCCGATTTTTGTGGTGTGGGAATCGGTATTGTCGAGATGCTTGAGGATGGCTTCCTTATACGGCATGGTAATCGACAGGCCGTGAATCGGAATATCGCGCACGCAGGCCAGCAGGTCTTTCAGCGTCTTGGCATGAAGCGCGAGATAGACGCCGTTCACGTTCTCCCGGCGCAGCGCAGCATTCATGATGGCGGGCGAGAGCGAATGCGCCACCGGATCGCCGGCCACGCCATAGATTCTGGTGGCTGCGTCCATCTGCTCGATGCGATAAGTGTTGCGCAGCTCCTGGGCCGTGGTCTGGCCGGGGGCCGTTTTTTCATCCGGACTGACTGCCGCGAAGGTAAACACGCTGCCCGCTCGGACGCCGAGCAGGCGGCTGATGATGCCTTGCTCCCCCATGCAAAGCCCGACCAGAGAATGGCGGTCGCCAAATTTCTCCAGGAATTTCATCATGGTCACGTTGTCATAGAGGGTCGTGGCCGTGCCCACGATCTTGTAGAAGTCGGCGGGAATCTTCACCATCTTTTCCAGGGTCAGTTCCAGATTTTTGGTGGCCCGGAAATCGTGGTAGGAGAGGATCAAAGCAGACCGGGTGCGCAGGCGCTTTACCTGTTCGGGCTTGCACTTGACCGCGCTCTGCAATTCGATATCGAGCAACTGGCAGCCCGACGCGCCGGCTTTCCCCAAAATGTCCAATTGGGCGGCCAGCGAGCCCTTGAACTTCCCCCCGCTGGCGGTACGCCGGCAGGTGGCGATAGCGGTGACATGGGGATGATATTCGATGAAGCGCTTGATCCGGGGGAGAGCAAGCGAGGGCCGGGGCAAGTAATCTAACCTGAACTCCAGAAAGGTGTTATCCCGGACCAACGCTTCGGCTTTGTCCACCAGAGCGGCGGGATCTGAATCGGTGACGGCCACGCACACCCGGGGCAGGCGCAGGGGCAGGAAGCGAGCCACGTAGCTGTGGGGGGCAGCAGTCATGATCGGAGAACGACTGGGGATATTACAGGCGCGTAATTGCAGATGCAACAACGGATTATCGCAAATCGTGGCGGGCAAACTTTTTAACGTACCCACGATAACACCAGCGTAACCTTGACCGACCCCTATCCCCTTGTTACTGTGCGACTTGAAAGCCCTTTTAACTGCGGTAGTTAGCGGGAGAAGCCGGCGGGGCCCCGGCCTCGATTTTGGAGGTAACATGAAGAAAACAGGACTGTTGCTGTTACTGTGCCTGACGGTGGCGGCAGCGGCTCAGCAAGCCGATTCTGCTCCGGCGGAACAGGCTGCTCCGCAAAACACGGAGATTACGACTGGGACCTTTCCCATTGAGCGGGTCCAGACTCCGACCAATGCGGACATCAATTGCGGCGGCTTCGTCAACAAGGACCTGGTGCCGAACTCAAAGTTCGTGGCCGGTGGCCTCGAGAGTCCCAACACCACCAAGTATGCCACCAATGACACCGTCTTCCTGGCAGGCCAGGGCTACCAGACGGGACAGCAGTACGAGATCGTGCGTGAGCTGGTGGATCCTAACGAGTACGAACTGTTTGCCGGCCAGCACTCGATGCTGAAAGCCATGGGCCAGCCCTATTCTGAACTGGGCCGGGTGCGGGTGGTGGACACCCGCGGCAAAATGGCGGTAGCGCGCGTTGAATTCAGCTGCGAACCGATGGTTCCGGGTGACATCGCGATGCCGTACGTGGAAAAGCCCACGGTGGCATTCCATCTGCCGGAGCGGTTTGACCGATTTCAGCCCAACAACGGCAAAGCCAGCGGACGCATTGTGATGGCCAAGGATTTTGACCTGCTGCTGGGGACTGGTTCGAAGATCTACATGAACGTGGGCGCCAACCAGGGAGTCAAGGTCGGCGACTACTTCCGGGCAGTGCGCAGCTACGAGGCTGACCTGCGCGATCCCGTGGATTCGCTTTCCTTCAAGGCATCCACCGCCGAGGACACCCAGAAGTATCCGCCCTCGATCGAAGGACACATGTTCACCAAGACCAAGGGACCTTCAATCCACGTGGCCGATATGCCGCGGCGTGCAGTGGGCGAGATCGTGGTCATCAACACCACCCCGACAACCGCCACCGGCATGATTGTGTTTGCGCTGGAAGATGTACACGTCGGCGACAACGTGGAGCTCGATCAGGAATAATTTTTTCGAAAGCCAGGAAAATTTCAGGGAGGCTTCGGCCTCCCTGATTTTTTGCGAGTCATCCTGAGCGAAGTAACTGCTTCACTTTCGCGAAGCAGTTATGCAGTCGAAGGACCCCTACACGCTGAACACCTATTGTGCTACTGCAGCATTCCCAAAGCTGTAAGCAGAAAATCCCAAATATCAAGACTTCTCAGCGCATCTAGGGATCCTTCGACTCGTCGGGATCGTCCGCCAGCGGACGATCCTCCTCGCTCAGGATGACACTTTTCGGAAAGTCACTCCAAACAGACCCGATGCGTGGTTCACTCGGGGTCGGCGAAAACTTCAGCGGTGAAGGCTTTCAGCTTCGCCCCGGTCTTCCACGCATCCAGCGGTAAGCCGGCTTTCCTGCACGTCTGTTCGAGGAAGGCGATGCGGTCCCATCCATGCTCGACCGGCACCTGGGGCAGCAACAGGCCTCGGCGATAACCCAGGCTGACCAGCAGGCCGTGTCGTCCGATTTCGACTTGCTCCGGTAGAACGGGCTGAAGCGGCGAGAGCACGCTGAGGGAGACTCGTAGTTCCGGGGCCTGGTCAACGGTCACCGGCGAGAAACGCGAGTCGTCGAAGGCCGCGCCGCGAGCACTCTCCGCGACCGTCCGGTACAGAGATGTGACGGGAAACACGTAACCGACGCAGCCCCTCAGGTCGCCGCGGTAATACAGAGTAGTGAAGGCACCGCGAGGTTCAGCAAGATGCGGGGAAGGCGGAGCCAGAGATATTTCACGCCCCTCGAGGGCTGAAGAAATAGCCTCGTGCGCAAGTCGAAGGAGCAGGCCGCGTTCATCGGAAGAAAATTCGTGCGGCAGGGTGGCGCCGGTGACACAGGGTAGGCGGGAGGAATCAGGTGGCGGGCACATCGCGCTTCCTCCGCCGGCTGAGGACGAAAGCGCGGCGGCGGCGCTTGACCACACGGCGATCAATCTTTGCCCAGAACGCCACAAAGTAATCGAGCGCCGAGGTCAGCGATAGAAAGACCATGAACCAGATGGAGACCAGTGCAATCCAGTGCACCGGGAAAATGTACGGACCCACCGGCCATTCTTTCCAGCGGTGATCGAGAATGACCGCCACCACGGAAACAATCTGCACCAGCATTTTAAATTTGCCCAGATCGCTGGCCTCGATGGTGAAACCCTCCGAAGCGGCAATCGAACGCAGGCCGCTCACCAGAAATTCGCGCGCAATGATGAGCACCGCGATCCAGGCAGGAACCAGGCTGGGATTGAACTGGACCAGGGTGATAAACGCGGCAGCGATGAGAAGCTTGTCGGCCAAGGGATCAAGCAGGATTCCCATCGTCGTGATCTGGCCGCGGCGGCGGGCCAGGTATCCGTCGATGCCATCGGTAATCGATGCCGCGATGAACAGGGCCGAAGCCAGCAACTCCTGCTCCCCATCAAACGCGCGAAAATGGTTAGTGGAAAGCAGCCAGATCAACAGCGGGATGCTGAGGATGCGGCTCAGCGTAATGGAGTTGGGCAGGTTCACAGCGGGAACAGGCCGCCAGTGATCAAGAGTAAGGCCGGCAACGCCTCATTATCCTCTACCCGGAAGAGGGAATCAATGAAGCAAAATGGGGATGGGCTTAGCCAGGAACACGTGGGGACAGTGTGGGTCGGACACTCTTGTCCGACGCGTTTGACTTTGATTTTCCAGATCGGATGCCAAAAAACAAAATCCAAATCAAAGGCGTCGGACAGGAGTGTCCGACCCACACGGCTCCGACGGTAGTTTTCGATTTTACGAGTCGGTACCCGTCTTGCCCAAATCCAGGTGCTTCAGCATCCCCATTCCCTCTTCCAGCAGAGACGAACTCTGAGGAACTTCGCCGTTGGGAGTTAGTTTGTCGATCAGCATGGGCAGCAGTTCGGCCAGGTGGGAACCGGCAGCATCGGGCGCAATCCCTGCTTTGGCGGCGAGCTCCTTGACCTGATCGCTGCCCAGCACGTGCTGAATCTGATCGGCGGAAATGGGCAGGTTCTGGCCCGTGCTGACCCATGAACTCACCAGGCCGCCCAGGCCTTTGTCGTGAAACTGCTGCACCAGTCCGGAGAGTCCGCCGGGCTGATTGTTGATCATCTGCATAATGGAAGCTGCGAGTGGATTCGAGCTGTTGGCAAGCATGCTGCCCACTTCCTTGCCCACCATGTCTTCGAGGAAACTCATGACGCACTCCTTACTTATTACGGCTGAAGTATGATCGGATAAAATCCAGCAGGAGGCACGGCTTCATTCTTTCGCGACTGCAAAGCTGTGCCCTCCCGCTGAGAGACTACTTTTGCTTGGCGATAACCTTGTCCTTGATTTTGGCGTAGGTGGCGGCAGGAATGACCTTCTTGCGGGTCAAATCCGTCTTTTTGGCATAGGGACGACCGTCAATGATCTTTTGCGAATAGGCCTCGCCGATGCCGGGCAGCGCGTCCAGTTGCTCCTTGGTGGCCGAGTTGATGTCCAGCAGCTCGGCCGCGGGGGCCGCCATGGCGGAATCGGTCTTGGCCGGTTTGGCGCTTTTGGCTGGCTTGGTCTGGGCCACGGCCATAGTGGCCAGAAGTGCTATCGCACAAAGTGAAAACAGAATTCGCGTAATCAGGCTCTTGCTCTTCATAGTTTCTCCTTAGTCCTTTTCCGATGCTTTGTAGCCGGCGGCTTTGGCATCCGCCTCGCTCATGAATTTTCCCGTCTTGGTCTTGCCGTACCAGCGACCACCATTGTGGTAAACGCCGCTATCGGTGTTGACCCAAACCATGCCACCCGCCTTGGCGGCCGAAATCTGCGAATCGGAAGCGCTGGCGGTTGCGGTTGTCTTGTGACTCGTCTTGGCCGGTGCAGGCGCCATGGAATTAGATGGAGGGGCCATGGAGGTGGCTGGAGCCGCCGAGGGCGCCGGGCTAGAGGCGGGGTGACTGGCCGGAGCCGGACTGGTAGCAGGGGCGGCTACCGCTGTACCGGAATCCGTCTCAGACTTCTTGCTCTTGCGGGTGCGCTTGGCCTTGGTCGCAGTGGTCTCGGTCGGTGTCGTACTGGCCGACTCCGCTGCCGGGGCGGCTGCGCCGCTCTCTGCAGCTGCTTTCTTGCTCTTGCGGGTCTTTTTGGTCGCAGCCGGTTCGCTCGCGGTGGTGGCCGATTCCGCCGTGGCTTCAGCCTTCTTGCTCTTCTTCTGGCTGGTCTTTTTCGCCGCGGTTTCGCCGCTCGCCGAACTCTCGGAACTGGCTGCGGCGGTGGCGCTGGAATCTGCTTTCTTGCTCTTTGTCGATTTTTTCTTGGCCGTTGTGGCGGACGAAGTGTCGGCGGCGGCCGCTGACTGGTCGGCGGATGCGCTTGCGTCCTTCTTCGTCTTTTTCTTTTTCTTCTTGGAGGTCGCGCTGGAAGCCTGGTCGTCGCTTGAACTTGTCTGGGGCCCAGCCATGGCGGAAATCCCGCTCAGCACGAAAGACATGCAGAGCGCGAGGGTCCACATACTGAGTCTGGTGTGCAGTCTATTCATGACTTGTCCTCTCTCGTTCCGGACCGGTCGCAAGGAACTGCGGAAGCTCGCCTCAGGGGCGCTGAGTGCTTCCCGACTGGCCGCAGGGGGCGACCATGATGACATTTGGACGAGTCGGGGTCAATCAGGGATTCTCTCTGGAACATGTGGGGCGGGCGCCCTCGCCCGCCGCTCTTGAAGTTGACTGTTGATTGCTGGAGTTCGTTCGCGGGCACTACCAGTAACCGCAATCCCCGAATCTCTTTATGACGTGGATCGCCCTTCAAGCGCGGGCTTTTCAGATCGAGCCCCCATGCGAGGCAAACGCGAAGAATAAGAGCGGCCAGTATGCGGCGAAGGGAAGGCCGACCAACAACCAAAGCCCACGACTCTTGAACTTGAACAGTCCCACTGCGAAGAGCACCAGCCAGCAACTTGCCAAGAACAGACTCACATAGATGGCTGAGTCCATTCCTGCATTAAAGAACGAAGAGCCGAGAAAAGAAGGATAGAACAGAGTAGCCAGTGCGGTGGCCAGCGAAAGTGTAAGTAGTAATCTCATTACTCAGTTCTGCCTGGCTTATTTTTCCTGTCC
Source organism: Terriglobia bacterium (assembly GCA_963803605.1). Lineage (GTDB taxonomy): Bacteria > Acidobacteriota > Terriglobia > Terriglobales > Acidobacteriaceae > JAIQFF01. The sequence goes on along the minus strand of CAWDNG010000003.1, from coordinate 1,021,222 downwards.
ACCCGTTGGGCCAAGAATCAACTTCAAAAGCGGCGGGCGAGGGCGCCCGCCCCACACCACAGCCTCCGGGCTAGGCGTAGATTCCGCGTTGACGGATGGTGTAGGCCACGCGATCGATGGCCAGCATATAGGCCGCGATGCGATTGTTGACCCCGTGGGTCTCGGAGAAGCGGACCACGTCGTCGAAGGCCCCCTTCATGATGTGTTCGAGCTGCTCGTTAACCACGGACTCTTTCCAGAAGTATCCCTGGCGGTCCTGCACCCACTCGAAGTAAGAGGTAGTGACGCCACCCGCGTTGCAAAGAATGTCGGGAATAACGAAGACGCGTTTGTCGGCCAGAATATCGTCGGCGGTTGCAGTAGTCGGGCCGTTGGCACCCTCGGCCAGGATCTTGCACTTGATGCGATCAGCATTACGGCTGGTAATCTGGTTTTCGGTGGCGGCCGGAATAAGAATTTCACATTCCGAAACCATCAACTCGGCGGGGTCCTCGGCTACAGCGCCAGGAAAGCCGTGGATGGTGCCATTGCGCTGCCGGAATTCCCACAGAGCCTCTACATCGATGCCGTTACGGTTGGCCAGGCCGCCGTCCACTTCCACGATGCCAATCACTTTGTAGCCGGCCTCCGTCATCAGGCGGGCGGCGTTCGATCCCACGTTGCCGAAGCCTTGCACGATGACGCGCGTGGACTCGGGATTGAGCCGGAACTTCTTGACCGCTTCATCGCACACGATCATGATGCCGCGGCCGGTGGCCTCGCGGCGGCCGCGGGAGCCGCCAATATTGATCGGCTTGCCAGTGACGACCGCGGTCACGGTCTGGCGCATGTGCATGGAGTAGGTGTCCATCATCCACGCCATGGTCTGTTCATTGGTGTTCATGTCGGGCGCAGGCACATCTTTTTCCGGCCCGATAAACTCGACCAGTTCCGCGGTGTAGCGCCGGGTCATGCGCTCCAGTTCACCCTGGGACATCTTGTGCGGATCGCAGATGATTCCACCCTTCGCGCCCCCGAAAGGAATGTTGACTACGGCGCACTTCCAGGTCATCCAACTGGCTAGGGCGCGGACCTCGTCGAGGGTGACGTCTGGGGAGTAACGCAGGCCGCCCTTGGCTGGACCGCGGGCAATGGAGTGCTGCACCCGGAAGCCGGTGAAGACCTCAAGGTGGCCGTTGTCCATCATGACCGGAATGTGCAGGATGATCTCCCGGGTGGGGTAGCGGAGGACCTTCATCAAACCCTCGTCCAGGTTCAACTTATGGGCAGCAAAGTCGAAACGGGCGGCTTGCGCCTCCCAGGGATTGATTTCCTGTTCGAGGGAAATGGTCTTCAAAGCCATGGCGGTCTCCGTTGGTGCGGTCAGACAGTAAGATGCTGGCCGGCGCCGGGTGAAACGTCCCGGAGTAGGCGGGCAAACGTTCAAAGTATATGCAGGGCTGAGCGGGGAGGCAAGTTACGGGGATACATGGAAGATCCTACTCACATCGTATTTCCCTAGCGAGGTTGAAGGGTATGAGTGAGAAGCGCCGCAGCGAGCTGGCCGGACGGCTCCGCATAAGCCGGGAGGCCAGCGAGCGGGACTACAATCCCTGCCGTGCCCACTCCCTACTTCACCTTGGTGCGGGAAATGAGGAGCGCTTACAACCATCGCTTGCGTCTGGTCTCTCACGCCCGCCAGCATGGCATGAAGCCCACCGCGCGTCTGTTTCAAACCACTGTCCCGACGGTGCGCAAATGGCTGCGCCGCTATCAGCAGCACGGTCTGCGCGGCCTCCTCGAACTCTCCCGCGCCCCCCATCACCAGCCCGGCAAAACTCCTGCCGACGTGACAGCAAGTCGTCGCTCTCCGTCAACAACTGCCCACCTTCGGGGCTCGCCGCCTCATCCGCGAGTTCGATCTCCCCCTCAGCCACCGCGCCCTGGAGCGCATCTGGCGCGCCCACGGCCTGCTCCATCCCCGCCGCAGAAAGTATCAACGCAAACAAGACCTGGCCCACATCAAAGCCACCTGGCGTCTGTTCCAGCAGATCTCCGCTGACACCAAGGACCTCGACGATATCCCCCACTACTGGCCCCAGGCCCAGACCTTCGATCTGCCCGTCATCGAATACACTGCCCGCGAGGTGCGCAGCGGCCTGCTCTTCCTCGCCTTTGCCCAGCGCCGTTCTGCTGCCGCCAGCGCCCTGTTCGCCGCCCGCATCCAGCAACATCTGCAACGCTATGGGGTTTCGCTCCGCGATCTGATCTGGCAGACCGACAACGGCGGCGAGTTCATCGGCAGCTACGACCGCCAGGCCGCCGCACCGGCTTTCCCGCCGCTTTAGGCGACAGCCAGCACGTCCGCATCCCGCCCGCCGCTCACACCTTCCAGAGCGACGTCGAAACCGTCCACCGCCTGGTCGAAGACGAGTTCTTCGATCTGGAATCGTTCTCCGGCCGTGGCGACTTCCTCGCCAAAGCTCACACCTATCAGCTCTACTTCAACCTCGTCCGCCCCAATACCCACAAACAAAACCTCTCGCCCTGGCAGATCGTCGAGCAACTTCAACCCCGCTGGCCCCTCCAGCTCTGCTTGCTCCCGCCTGTCTTCTTGGATTATTACTTGAACAACTCTGGGGGTTACGATCTCCCTAGGCTTCCCTAGTTACGGGGATACATGCTGCGGGCATTGAGGTTTGGCTCTCGGTCCAAGACATCATGCGAGCTTGCGTGGTACCAGGTGGGCAGCTTGGGCAAGGGGCTGTGCGCGCCAGATCCTTCGGGACTGAAGTCCCTCGGGATGACGCCAAATCTGGGTTGCCAGACTGACCTACCACCTATTGCTGCCCTGTTTGCCAGTTTTGTTTTCATCTTGAGGGAGGAGAATCGTCCCGCAAGCGGAAGATCCGACGAGTCGGAAAGCCTGCTCCGAGCGAAGTCGAGGGGACCCCTACCAGCTGACATCCCTGTTGTAGTACTGGACTTTTGCTGAGCACGGCTTCAGAGACTCTCGAGATGCAGACGTCGGTTCCGCTCATAGGGCCCTTCGACTGCATAGCTGCTTCGCGAAGCGAAGCGGCTACTCCGCTCAGTGTGACACGTTCTAGATTTCCATTTCCAGGCCTTCGGCGGCGGCCTGCACTTTCGGATAGTGGTTGCGTGCTTCCTCGACGACCCCATCGATGCAGGCATCGTTGTGGTCGGGATCATGGTGAAATAGGACCAGTTCCTTGGCGCCGCTTTCCATCACTACGTTGATGGCTTCGCGCCAGTGGCTGTGGCCCCAGCCGCGCTTGCGCGCTTCGTACTCTTCCGGCAAATACTGCGCGTCGTAGATCAGGACATCGGCGCCGGCAGCGAGCTTACGCACATTTTTATCGAACTGCGGGTCGCCAGGCTCGTTGTCGGTGGCGTAGACGAGGACGCCTTCTTTGGTCTCGAGGCGGTAACCCATACATCCCTGAGGGTGATTGAGCCACATGGCTTCGACCATCACATCATCCAGCGGCACCCGGCCCTGTTCCAGATTGTAGAAGCCGCGCTGGGCCTTCATCTCACTCATGTCCACCGGAAAGTAAGGAGCGGCCATCTGTTCTTCCATCACCCGCTTCAGGGTGCGGGTGCGGCTGGAGGAGTGGAAAGAGAAACAGCTTTCCGGGTTTTCATAAAGTGGGCCGAAAAAGGGGATGCCCTGAATGTGGTCCCAGTGAAAATGCGAAACGAAGATGTGAGCGTGAATCGCTTTGCCTTCGGAGTCGCGCTGCAATTGCTGCCCGAGCGAACGGAGTCCGGTGCCACAGTCGAAGACGTAGAGGTTGTCACCCAGACGAACCTCGACGCAGGAGGTATTGCCTCCGTAGCGCAGGTTGTCGGGCTGGGGAGTCGGCGTGGATCCGCGCACGCCCCAGAACTTGATCCGCATACGCCCCCGTGGCAGATTTGAGCTGACTCGCCATCTTCCAACGGTTGCGCCCCTACGTCAATTCATTCGCTGGTTACTCTCGGCTTAGTTTTTCGTAATCGACATTCGCATGCCATGTTTGGGGCGGAGCGTAATGCTGGGCAGCGCGGCTACGGGATGCCCCGGGACCAGCCGCAACCGAAAGCGCTGCGCAATTGTCGCCAGGAGCAGGCTCGCTTCCATCATGGCAAAGGAGGCTCCGATGCACAGGCGCGGCCCGCCTCCAAAGGGAAAGTAGGCGAAGCGCGGGAGACGCTGGGCTGCCTCCGCCGTCCAGCGCTCCGGCTCGAATTGCTCGGGCTGTTCAAAGAAGCGGGGATCGCGGTGCAGGATCCACGGGCTCATGACCACATTCGCGCCCACGGGAAGGCGGTAGCCGCCGAGTTCCACTTCCTTCGCCACGGTGCGGGCCAGGCTCCAGGCTGGCGGATAGAGGCGCATGGACTCCTTCACCACCTTGTCGGTGTAGGGGAGGCGAGGCAGGTCTTCCAGTTGCGGAGTTCGACCGCCCAGGACCTGGCGCAACTCCTGATGCAGCTTCTGTTCCACCTCCAGGTGCTGGCTGAGCAGGTACCAGGTCCAGGACAACGACACTGCGGTGGTCTCGTGTCCGGCCAGCAGGAAGGTCAGGATTTCGTCGCGTAACTGGCGGTCGGTCATGCCACTGCCATCTTCGTCGCGAGCTGCCATGAGCATGGAAAGCAGGTCGCCGGTATCTTCCCCAGTGGCTCGGCGCTGGCGAATGATGCGGTTCACAATTTCGTCGAGCTCGCGCACGGCTCGCCTGACGCGCATCATCGCCGGCACTGGAACGTGGCGCAGTACTGGAGGCAGAATCATGCGGCCACCCGAGGTATGGCGCATCAGGATGTTGAGCGCGCCGGCGACTCTCTCGGTGTCTGCTTTCACTTCCACGCTGAAGAGCACCTTGGCCACGATGCGCATGGTGAGCTGCATCATTTCCTGATGGATATCGCGCTCGTCGCCGTCCTGCCAGGTGGCGAGCATGTCTTCGGTGTAGGCGGCCATGGCGTGCCCATACGCCGCCATTCGATCGCGATGGAATGCGGGTTGCGACAAGCGCCTCTGCCGCAGCCATCCCGAGCCTTCGCTGGTCAGCAGGCCTTCGCCCAGAAACCAGCGGCTGTTCTGGATGACTTTGTCCTTGGCGAAATTCTGCGACTGCGATACCAGCACCGATTCGATGAGGCTGGGATGGTTGAGGAAATACACGTCCATCCAGACGGCGCGGTAGTAAAAGATGTCGCCGAATTCGCGGGCCCAGCGGGTGTAGATGGCCAGAGGGTCGGGATCAAATAGAGGGAGGTTGCCGATCAAAAACCGGGGCGGAGGGCCGGGCGGACGTCGGAGGACTGCGGGCATAAGAAGTCCGAGCTCAGGATCTGGCGATGGAGGACGGGCGTCCCCGCCCGTCTCTCGCAAGAGCTGTCGCCAAGAGAGGGGCGGGGACGCCCGTCCTCCATTTGATTTTACAGGCCTCTCGCTGAGTGGCCTGAGCGCCTTGTCTATAATGACTGAACCCAGAATGACGCCCATGCTTCGTCCCGATTATCAAGAATTTTCGCACCTTGCCAGAGAAGCCACCCTGGTACCGGTGGTGAAATCGGTTGCCGCCGATTTGTTGACTCCGGTCTCCGCCTTCCTCGCGATTGCAGCCGATGAGCCGGACGCCTTCCTGCTGGAGTCGGTGGAGCGCGGCGAGCAGATCGGACGCTACACCTTTCTGGGGGCGCGTCCCTACATGCAGGTGCGGGCTCGTGGCGGCGACATCGAAGTACGGCGCGGCAAGAAAACGGAGAAGCGCCAGGGGAACGCGATCCAGGTCATCAAGGAATTGTTGCGGCAGCATCGTCCCGCGACTGTGCCCGGGTTGCCGCCGTTTACTGCGGGTGCGGTGGGCTACTTCGCCTATGATGCGGTCCGGCAACTGGAAAACATCGGCGAGCATGCCAAAGATGATTTCTCTCTGCCCGATTGCATACTGATGTTTTTCGACCGCCTGCTGGCGTTCGATCACCTGCGCCACCAGATTCACATCATCGCCACCGCCGACGTGTCGCGCGAGAGTCCGCGGCGCGCATATGACCGGGCTGCGGCAGACATTGGCGTCCTCGAAAGGAAGCTGGCTGCGGGACTGCGGCCGGCACACTGGCAAAAGACCTTGCGGCCGGCAAAGGACAAATTGAAGGTCCACGCCGGCACCAGCCGGGAACGCTTCATTGCTTCGGTCAAACGCGCCAAGGAATACATCGCTGCCGGGGACATCTTTCAGGTCGTGCTTTCGCAGCGTCTGGAGTTTACGCCTTCGGTCGCGCCCTTCGACATTTACCGCGCCTTGCGCACCGTGAATCCTTCTCCTTACCTGTATTTTTTGCGCATGCGAGACACACATGTGCTGGGCTCGTCACCGGAGATGCTGGTGCGGGTGAGCGGGCGCAAGCTGGAGTATCGCCCCATTGCAGGGACACATCCGCGGGGACATGACGAAGCTGAAGACCAGCGGTTGGCAGAACAGATGCTGCAGGACGAGAAAGAACGCGCTGAGCACGTGATGCTGGTCGATCTCGGGCGCAACGACCTGGGGCGGGTGAGCGAATACGGCTCGGTCAAGGTGAAGGACCTGATGTACGTGGAGCGCTACTCGCACGTGATGCACATTGTCTCGGCGCTCGAAGGCAAGCTGCGGCGCGATCTGGATGCGCTCGATGCCTTTGCAGCGTGCTTTCCCGCCGGCACTTTGAGCGGCGCGCCCAAAGTTCGCGCCATGCAGATTATCGAGGAACTGGAACCCACCCGCCGCGGAGTGTATGGCGGTGCGGTGCTCTATGCGGACTTTGATGGCAACCTGGACTCCTGCATCGCCATCCGCACCATGCTGATGCAAGGAAAGAAAGCGTTTCTGCAAGCGGGGGCGGGGATCGTTGCGGATTCCGATCCGGGGAGCGAATTTGAAGAGTGCATGAACAAAGCGCAGGCAGTGTTGCGGGCGGTGGAGACGGCGCGGGGCGGGAGCTAGCACGAACCACGTAGGCCCGGACGCCCTCGTCCGGGCGGTCGAGCGAAGCTCGCCTGGGTTGGGCGGTTTGCTGGCGAAGGACCCTGCGGGGCTTCGCCCGGCTGGGTGGGTAAGGGCACCCGCCCCTACGTGGTTCGTGGTGGATTAAACTAGAAGTCAGGAAGGCAATCATCTTATGAACAGCTTTGGCAGCCGGTCGGCCCTGCGCGTAGGCAGCAAGGAATACGAGATTTATCGTCTCAAGACGTTGGACGAAAAGGGCATTTCTACAAAACATCTCCCTTACTCATTACGCATTCTACTGGAGAATCTGTTGCGCACCGAAGACGGGCGCAACGTAACCGCGGATGACATCAAAGCGCTCGCCGCCTGGAACAGCCAATCCAAGCCCGACAAGGAAATTGCATTCACGCCCAGCCGGGTCTTACTGCAGGACTTTACCGGAGTGCCAGCCGTGGTGGACCTTGCCGCCATGCGCGATGCCATGAAGCGGCTACGGGGCGATCCCTCGCTGATCAATCCACTGCAGCCCGCCGAGCTGGTCATCGATCACTCGGTGCAGGTGGACGAATTCGGCACGCCGCAATCTTTCCAACTCAATGCCGAGCTTGAATTCATACGCAACAAGGAGCGCTATGCCTTCCTGCGCTGGGGGCAAACTGCGTTTCGCAATCTGGCGATTGTGCCGCCCGACACCGGCATCGTGCACCAGGTGAACCTGGAATATCTGGCTCGCGTTGTCTTCGTGCAGGAGGCAAACGGAAAGCGCATAGCGTATCCCGATACTCTGGTCGGCACCGATTCGCACACCACCATGATCAACGGCCTGGGCGTACTGGGTTGGGGGGTGGGCGGGATCGAGGCCGAGGCCGCCATGCTGGGGCAGCCGGTTTCCATGCTGATTCCGCAAGTCGTCGGGGTGAAGCTCACCGGCGAGCTTCACGAAGGCGCCACCGCCACCGACCTCGTTCTCACCATCACCGAAATGTTGCGCAAGCACGGCGTGGTGGGCAAGTTCGTCGAGTACTTTGGCCCAGGCCTGCCCGAACTTTCGCTGGCCGACCGCGCCACCATCGGCAACATGTCGCCGGAATACGGCGCCACCTGCGGCATCTTCCCGGTGGATAAAGAAAGCCTCACTTACCTGCGCCTTACCGGGCGCTCCGAGGAACAGATTGCTCTGGTCGAAGCCTACTGCCGCGAGCAAGGCATGTTCCATGACGAGAAAACGCCCGAAGCGGAATATTCGGAGCTGCTGACACTTGACCTGCGTACGGTCGAGTCCAGTCTCGCGGGGCCTAAGCGTCCGCAGGACCGGGTAACGCTCTCGCAAGCGGGAGAATCTTTCCGGCTCGCACTGCCCTCGCTGCTCAAGCCAAAGTTGGCTGCTCAGGTCGCGACGCCGGCGGCTGTCGCGTCCGGCAATGCGCCTTCCGGCAGCGTCCCCAAGCAGGTGGATCGCTGGGAGCAGGAAGGCGGGAGTCCCACAGCAATCGGCATCGACAACCACAAGATTGAAGAACACGTTCCGCCTGATGTGAAGAAGTCGCTGCGCCACGGCAGCGTGGTGATTGCCGCAATTACCTCCTGCACCAACACTTCGAACCCGTCGGTGATGGTGGCTGCCGGCCTGCTGGCCAAAAGAGCGGTGGAGAAAGGTCTGACGGTTCCACCCTGGGTCAAGACTTCGCTGGCGCCCGGATCGAAGGTGGTCCGTGATTATCTGGAAAAAGCCGGACTCATGCCTTATCTCGAAAAAATAAAATTCCATATCGTAGGGTACGGATGCACCACCTGCATCGGGAACTCAGGGCCCCTGCCCAAGGAAGTTTCGGAAGCGATCGACGAAAAAGATCTGGTCGTGGCCTCGGTGCTCTCGGGCAATCGGAATTTTGAGGGCCGCATCAACTCCGAAGTGCGCGCGAACTACTTGATGTCGCCGCCGCTGGTCGTGGCCTTCGCCCTGGCCGGGCGAATCGATCTCGACCTGCGCACCGATCCTATCGGCAAAGGCAGGGACGGCGAGGAAGTGTACCTGGCTGATCTGTGGCCGCCGCAACGTGAAGTGGAAGAGACCATCCGGAAATCTATTTCGTCCAACATGTTTACAAAGAGCTATGGCGAAGTCTATGAGGGCGACGCCCAGTGGCGCGGACTGCCCGTACCCAAAGGCGAAACCTACGCCTGGGAAAACGATTCCACATACATTCGCCGCGCCCCTTACTTCGACGATATGACGCTGCAACCCGCGCCGGTTGAGGACATCCGAAGCGCGCGCGTGCTGGCGGTGCTCGGCGACAGCGTGACCACCGACCACATCTCTCCTGCCGGTTCGATCAAGCGAGACAGTCCAGCGGGCAAGTACCTGATCGAGCATGGCGTAAAACCTGCAGACTTCAATTCCTACGGATCGCGGCGCGGCAATCATGAGGTCATGGTGCGCGGGACTTTCGCCAACGTGCGGTTGCGCAACAAGATGGTGCCTAACCTCGAAGGTGGATTCACACGTCACCTGCCCGACGGCGCGGAGATGTCGATCTTCGATGCTTCTGAGAAATACATCGCCGAGGGTGTGCCGCTCGTGATCCTGGCCGGGAAAGAATATGGTTCCGGATCTTCCCGCGACTGGGCAGCCAAGGGTCCGCGTCTGCTGGGCGTGCGCGCCGTGATTGCGGCGAGTTATGAGCGCATTCATCGCTCCAACCTGGTGGGCATGGGAATTCTGCCGCTGCAGTTCCTCGCCGGAGAAAACGCACAGACGCTGAACCTCAACGGCGAAGAGATTTTTGAGATTACCGGGGTCAGCGATCTGGTGCGGAAGTTTGCTGCCGGCAGGCAAGTGAAGGTGCGCGCCACGCGTAACGGTCAGACCCGGGAATTCAACGCCCTGGTACGCATCGACACCCCGCAGGAGGCGCAGTACTACGCCAATGGCGGCATCCTGCAGTTCGTACTGCGCCAGTTGATTGCCAGCAGGCCGGCGCCGGTACATGCGTGATTCGGGTCGTGTAGGCGCGAGCGTCCCGCTCGTGTAGCAGCGTTCGAAAAGCACGAGCGGGACGCTCGCGCCCACACACGCTTATGCCTCTCGTCGAAATTCGCAATCTGACGAAAGTATTTCCGCTGGGCGAGTCGATGTTTGGCGCTCGCGCCCAAGGGGAAGTTCGCGCCGTGGACGACGTTTCGCTCGACATTCAGGCCGGCAAAACGCTGGGACTGGTCGGCGAATCAGGATCGGGTAAAAGCACGCTGGGCCGCCTGGTACTGCGCCTGATCGAGCCCACTTCCGGCAGCGTGCGCTTTGAAGGCCGGGATCTTCTGGCGGCCGGTCATGGCGAGATGCGCCGCCTGCGGCGCGACATGCAGATCATCTTTCAAGACCCGTTCGGGTCGCTCGATCCCCGAATGAATGTGGAAGACATCATCAGCGAGCCGCTGGTGATCCATGAGGCCATAGGTTTAACGGCGCGCCGCGCCCGCGTTCTCGAATTGCTCGGCGCGGTCGGCCTGGACCCGTCCGTTCTGCCCCGTTTTCCGCATGAATTCAGTGGAGGACAGCGGCAGCGTATCGGAATCGCGCGGGCGCTGGCGCTGCGCCCGAAGTTTATCGTCGCGGATGAGCCGGTCTCCGCGCTCGATGTCAGCGTGGGCGCGCAGATTGTCAATCTGCTGGCGCAGCTGCAGCGCGAGTTTGGCCTGACTTACCTGTTTATCTCGCACTCCATGCCGGTGGTGCGCTATCTTGCAACTCGGATTGCGGTGATGTATCGGGGAAGGCTGGTCGAAGTTGGCGATACGCGGCAGATCACGGAAGAGCCGCAGCATCCCTACACCCGCAGCCTGGTAGAAGCCACTCCGGAAATTGCCGTGTAGTAGACACGACTTACGTAGGCCCGGACGCCCTCGTCCGGGCGGGCGAGCGAAGCTCGCCAGGCTTTCCGGTTATGCCAGCGGAAACTGGCCGGGGTTGACGGCCTACCCGCGGAGAACCGGGCCGGGCTCTGCCCGGCCGGGCGGGTGAGGGCACCCGCCCCTACGTGCTTTCCGGGAAATCATCTATTCTTTGTACCTGCGTTTTTGGAGGGAACTATGAAATTGTGGTTTGCTGTGATCGCGCTGTCCGCTGCCGCTTTCGCTCAACCATCGAAGAATCCAGTGACCGACGTCTTGCGCGCTTCGCTGGCCGGCCGTCAGAAGAACACGGTCGCGGCCATCGAAGAAATGCCGGCTGACAAGTTCGGCTTCAAGCCCACGCCGGAGCAGATGTCGTTCGGCCATCTGGCCGCTCACATCGTCGAAGGCAACTATTTCTTTTGCGCCAAAGTCGGTGACGTTCCCCAGCCCAAGTTTGAGGAACTGCCGGAGACCGCCCCCAAGGAAAAACTGGTCGCCGCGGTGAAGGAGTCATTCGATTTTTGCGGCACGGCGCTTGCCAAAGCGGAAGACGCGAAGCTCGGCGATTCCATCGAGGATTTCGCCAAGAAGACGCAGCCGCGTGCCTGGGCGGCGCTGGCTCTCGCCGGCAGCTGGGCCGATCACTATGGTGCCGCCGCCATGTATCTCCGGCTGAATGGACTGCTGCCCCCGACCGCGCAGAAGAAGCCGGAAGAAAAGAAGAAATGAAAAAGCAGCGCCCCGCTGGAGTAACGGCGGTGGCAGCCGTCTTTTTTCTGGCCGGCGCCTACCTGCTGGGGGTGGGACTGACCATGCTGGCTCGTCCCGGACTGATCTCCGTGGCCGCCGGGGCAGAGCTGTTGGGCGGTCTGGAACTGGCCGGCACTTACATGTTTCTCCTCATGGGGACGCTGGGTGCGGCTGTCGCGGCTGGGCTTTGGTTCTTGCACCGCTGGGCGCGCTGGCTGGCCATCCTCATCGCGATGATCGGCGTCGCCTTACTCCTGCCTAGTGTTTCCAGCGCCCTGATTGATTTTCGACTCGCGAAGCTCGCCTGGGGTGGTCTGGGAGTGACGCTGCGGACGATGATCGTCTGGTACCTCTTCCAGGAACCTTCGCTTAGAACTTGTCCGCCAAAACCAAATTCCTTTCATGCTATTAATAACAATACATTTACTATAATATATATAGTGCTATATACTAGTATATAGCATGCTATAATTATAGAAATTATGGCGCTTAGTATCAAGAACGACAGCACGGAACGGCTGGCTCGCCAGGTGGCAGGCGAGACCGGCGAGTCGCTGACTCAGGCGATTCATGAGGCCCTTAGAGAACGCTGGGAGCGGCTGAAGGCGGGGCGAAAAAGTCGTGTCCTGAGCAGCCAGCTGGAAGATGTGTTGCGACGCGTGGATGCCCTGCCCACCCTCGACCCGCGGCCCGAAGACGAGATCCTCGGCTACGACGAGCAGGGAATGCCACGCTGATGGTGATCGACACTTCCGCGCTGAGCGCCATCTTCCTGGCCGAAGCCGAACGCAGGGAGTTTCTCGATCAGATTGTCCAGGCTGCAACCCGGCTCATCTCCGCCGCCAATGCACTGGAGACCGGGATCGTGCTGGAGGCCAGACGCGGTGAAGCCGCAGGCCGCGAGTTCGATCTCTTCCTGGTCCGCGCCAATCTTCAAATCATTCCGGTGGACGGCGAACAAATCGAAATCGCGCGCTCCGCATGGCGCAAATATGGCAAAGGCCGCCATCCGGCGGGCCTCAACTTCGGAGATTGTTTCGCTTATGCTTTGGCCAAGTCCTCTGGCGAACCGCTTTTGGCCAAGGGTGCTGAATTCTCAAAGACTGACATCGACCTTGTTGCCCTGAACGACGAAAGCACCCAAAGGTAATCCGCGTGCAGGGCCCTTTGTTTCACGCTCCGCTCTGGAAGCCTACTTCGCAGGTGCGGCTGCAGGCTTGATCCCGCTGGCGGCTTTTTGCAGATCGTCGACGGAGCTTGCGCTCAGCTCATAGAGCGTTGGCCCATCCTCTCGCTTCGCAACATAGCCACTCCTGGACTTCGCAATCTGTACCTTCTCCACTCGCTTGCCATCCTCTGAGGTGACTACCGCCAGAATCGTGGGATTGCCAAAGCCGGAGTCCGGAAACTTGTCTGCACTCAAGTCCCGGAGGTCTGAAAGCAGAGTTTGTACATTTCCGGCATCCATCTTCTTGCCGTTCCACCACCAGTCTTCTCCACTCCGGACCAGGCAATAGGATTTTGATCCGTCATGCAGTTCGATCTTGCCGGGATCGGCATAGCCGAAATCGAAAAGCTTCTTGTTGCGGAAGTCCTCCAGGCCTTTGTCCACAGCCTGGCCGAGCTCTGAATCGATCTGGTAAGCGCCGCTTACCACGCTCGACTTGGCGTAATAAGTGCTCTTGTTCTTTTCGGCCTGGCTCTTTCGGACCTGAAGCTCCTGGGTGCCTGAACCATCCGACACTTTCACCGTCGCGATGAGCGCAGCGCCGGCAAATCGTTTTGCGACATCGTCGTTGGCAGCGCTGCCCAGGTTCATCCTGGCGTCAGCCAGCTTGCGGGCGAGTTCTCCCACCCGAACGCTGTCAGCTCGCAGCGGTTCGGGCTTGACGATGCGCCAGGCATCGGAAGTCTGGCCAAGGTTGCGGCTGAACTCGACATTCTGATTCTTTCTGATCAAATCGATGCGGCTGATTTTGTCGGCTTCCATCGTGAGCAGCCGCTTGTCGCGAACGTCGTTCAGGCTCTTGTCGACACTGCTCTTCGCGTAACTGGACATGGTAAAAACACGAGGACTCCCCGCCAGCATGGCATAGACGGCTCCACTGGTCGGCGTGTCGTCTCCGATCAGCAGTTTCTGCGTCTTATTGTCCTTTTCAGTAACATCCACCTCGAGGTTGGGCTGGTCGAGCCCGTAAGGCTTCAAGTCGGACGCCTTTTCGTCGACCAGGCGCTCGGAATTAAGCGATGACAGGCTGGAGACGATCCCCGCAACTGTGTTCTGATCGGCGCCCAGGGGACTGGGGTTGGTGATTTGCCACTTGCCCGAATCATTTTTGGCGAGAACGACGGGCTCGAGATCTTTTCTTTTGAGATCGAGCCTTGTGATTGCCGATGCGTCGAGCTTGAGGATGGCGGGCGGAACATCGGCCGATACTTTGACGGCGTCACCCGGTTTGTGGTGCTCCGACCAGTAGAGAACGCCGGAAAGAACAAGGAAGGCAACAGCTGCAACGATCAGGCCGCGAAATTTCATGTCACTTTTCTAAACCCGGGCGACTGAGCCCGGAGGTTTTACCGCCGCTTCCACCAGACAAACACGCCAGCCACCACCACCGCCAGGGGCAGAATGAACTGGCTGGTTGCCCGCACCCAATTCAATTGCGCCCGAGTCATGGTGATGCGGCGATCTTCCTTCTGCTTGGGGCGAATCGAGATCAAGTCCTCGTCGGACGAAAGCCAGTTGATGGTGTTCAACGCCAGGTCATCGTTGCCGTTGAAATCAATGAAACGGTTGGCCACCCAGGACGAGGTGCCCACCACTACGAATCGTCCCTGCGAGTTTTCCTTGCCCGCGTTATAGGTTCCCGCTGCCGCGATGGTCAGCGGTCCTTTCTTGTTCTTGGGGTCGCGGATGTCGACCGCGGGCGAACTCAGGTTATTGGTGGCCAGGCTGCTGCCCGAAGAATCAAACAGCTTCTCGACCGAGGTTTTATCGGTGTTCTTGATCTCCATCGAGCGGGAAAGAGGGAAACCGGTGGCCGTCCCTTTCATGTCGCTCACGATGGGTTGAGAGCTGTAACTGGTGACCAGCGCGACCTGCGGGCCGAGCCCTGCAATCTGTCCAATTGGGTTCAGATCGAGGATCAGGTCCTTGTTCATGGTCACGCCCCAACTCTGCAGCAGGCTGGTGAGGGCATCGTTATCGGCGATCTCCTGCCGGCCCAGCTTGAGAGGTGGGTCCAGCATCAGCAGCGCACGTCCGCCCCCCTCGACGTACTTCCTGATCGCGTCCACCTCCGGCTGCAAATAATTTTGGGTCGGACCGGCGACGACCAGGGTCGTACAGTCGGCTGGCACTTCCGCCTTTTGCAGCAGATCGATCGTGCGGTCTTCGTAATCGTCTTTTGCCAGCAGATCCTTGAAGCGGGACAGACCTTCGCGATCGCTGTTGTCGAGCTGGTGCTCGCCGCTTCCGCTGACAA
The DNA here is from genome assembly GCA_963803605.1 of Terriglobia bacterium. Taxonomy (GTDB): domain Bacteria; phylum Acidobacteriota; class Terriglobia; order Terriglobales; family Acidobacteriaceae; genus JAIQFF01. Next base: position 1,006,113 of record CAWDNG010000003.1, on the reverse strand, counting down.
AACATACCGTTCTGGTGGTTGACTTCAAATCGCGGATGAAAGCGCCGGTGATGCCTTCTTCCGTCATGCTCTTGGCTTCTTCTTTTTTGTTTCCGATCCGGACTACCGCTGTACCCAGCTCCCTGATTCCCGCCTCCCGCGCCAACTGCGGGTTCTTGTCCGGGTCCACATACTCCACCCGAACCTTGGGAGTAAGGTTGGCGTATTCGTCAAGGAGGTCTTTACCCTCCTGAAAGCGTGTGCCCTGGTTGAAATAAGTGATGGTTGCGTCCTGCTTCAGGCCTTTCACGATCTTGGCGGTCTGGTCGGAGAGGCTGTAGCGCTTGTTGGAGGTCGCATCGAAGGACTTGTTGTAGCGGTCGGCGAGCACATTCGCAACCACCACAACGCAAATCACCACCAGGACGTAAATGGTGGCGTAGGCGGCGTACCTGGTTTGTCTGGCTTGCAGCCACGGGCTTGCCATTTAGGACCTCCACCGAAGCGATTCCATGGAACGCGCGGTAAAGAACAGTCCCAGGAAGATCACTGTCAGGTAGAAGATTGCGTCTTTGGAATCGAGTACGCCTCGGGCAAAGGACTCGAAATGCGTGATCACCGACATATACGAAAGAGCGCGCGCCCAGGTTGCGGTTTCATATCCGCTTACCCATCCCAGCACCCAAAGCAGCAGGCAGACTCCGAAGGTCTGCGCCCCGGCGATGATCTGGTTCCTGGTCAGGGTGGAAATGAAGGTTCCGATGGCCAGCAGGGCCCCGGCCTGGAGCAGCAATCCGAGATATCCAATGAGCAGGGGCTTCCAGTCCGGATTGCCGTACTTAAAGAGAAAAGCGAAATTCAGAGCAGTGAAAAGCAGCAGGCAGGAGTAGAGGATCATGGCCGCCAGCCATTTCCCCACGATGATTTCGAGATCGCGAACCGGCGAGGTCACCAGCAATTCTATGGTCCCGGTGCGCTTCTCTTCGGCAAATAGGCGCATGGTGATCATGGGAATGAAGAACAGTCCGACCACCGCGACATTCGAGAGCAGCGGCCGGACAATCTGCTCGTTCAGGTTCATGGGAAAGCTCTGGCCGCGCATTTGCATTTCCATGCCTTCGATCACGAAATATCCGAGCGCGTTCCAGAAGAAAAAGCCGAAGATGACGCCGAACATGGTCAGCAGAATGTAGGCCACCGGCGAAACGAAGTAGCTGCCCAATTCCTTTCGGCAGATGATCCAGGCATTTCTCATCGTTGGGCCCCTTTCTCCACTGGCTGATCCGCTGAGGAAGTTTCACTTCCGGTAAGCTGCAGGAAGACTTCCTCCAGGCTCATCGCCGCCGGCCGAAGTTCGTTGAGGTCCCATCCGGATTCAACTACGGCCCGCGCCAGATCGCCTCGCGCCAAACGTCCTTTCTGGCTCTCGATTTCGAATACCACTCGACTATCCACCTGCCGCCGGCACTGCACGCGCCCGACGCCGGCAACCTGCTCCAACCGTTGCTGCACTTTCGCGGGTTCCAGATGGCCGTTGCGCCCGGCCACTTCAATCAGAACCGACTCCGCGCCGCGGGCGCGCGCTTGCAGATTGCGAACCGAGTCAGTGGCCACCAGCTTTCCTTTGTTGATGATGATCACCTGCTCGCACGTCTGCTCTACTTCCGGGAGAATGTGGGTACTGAGAATGATGGTGTGATCTCCCGCCAGACTCCTGATCAGGTCCCGGGTTTCGTTGATCTGCTTGGGATCGAGCCCGGCGGTGGGTTCGTCGAGTATCAATACATCGGGGTTGTGAACGATGGCCTGCGCCAGTCCCACCCGTTGCCGGTAGCCCTTCGACAGTTTTCCCAGAAGCTTGTTCCGGACATCGGCCACCGCGCAGCGCTCGCACACATAATCGACTCGCTTTTGCAGCTCAGATCCGGAAAGCCCCTTCAGCTTGCCGACAAATTTCAGGTACTCCACCGTCTCCATCTCTGGATAAATGGGAGGAGTCTCCGGCAGGTAGCCAATCCGTTTCTTGACCTCAAGGGGCTGTTCGAGGACATCGAAGCCAGCCACGGTGGCCGTGCCCGCCGAAGGCGGAAGAAAGCATGTCAGCATGCGCATGGTTGTAGTCTTACCGGCGCCGTTGGGGCCGAGGAAGCCTACAATCTGTCCTTTTGCTACCTCAAATGAGATCTGATCGACGGCAATCGTGCGCGCGTACCTCTTGGTAAGGTCTTGCACCTTGATCATATGAAGGTCACTAAAGACACTAAGGTGTACTTCTGCCGAGCGGAGCCGCACCGAATGGTGCGGGGCAAAGAAATATCTTAGAAAGTATGCGCCCGGAATGTCAAACTCACGCCGGCGGGAAGGTATCCTGAATTTAAATACCTGAACGCCGGTTTGCTTTGCGTTGCGGAATAGGGTCTTCAATCAACATGCCGGAATTGCCGGATATCGCCGCGTACATTACGGCTCTCGAACCCCGCATCGTTGGACAGCCGCTCGAGCAGGTGCGGCTGGCCAGTCCGTTTCTTCTTCGCACGGTGCAGCCCTCAATTACCAGCGCGGAGGGGCGGGTAGTACGAGAACTGCGGCGCATCGGCAAACGCATCGCAATTGGACTGGAAGGTGATCTCTGGCTGGTGCTGCACCTGATGATTGCCGGAAGGCTGCACTGGAAGTCGCCGCAGGCCAAGCTGGCTGGCCGCAAGAGCCTGGCCGCCTTCGATTTTCCCACTGGCTCTCTGCTGCTTACTGAAGCCGGCACCAAGCACCGCGCATCGTTGTCAGTCTTCGCGGCCGAGGAGGCTTTGCTATCCGTGGATCCGGGAGGAATTGATGTCTTCGCCAGCGATCTCAACTCGTTCCGCGATGCCCTCACGGTCGAAAACCGCACGCTCAAAAGAGCTCTTACCGACCCGCGCATCGTCAGCGGCATCGGCAATGCATATTCGGATGAGATCCTGCACGCCGCCCAACTGTCGCCGGTCACGCTGACCCACAAGTTGCAGCCGGAAGAATGGCAAAGGCTGTTCACCGCGACCCAAGAAACGCTCAAGCTCTGGATAGACCGGCTGCACGCAGAGGCTGAGGCTGGCTTTCCGGAAAAGGTAACTGCGTTTCGGCAGGACATGGCAGTTCACGGCCGCTATGGAGAGCCTTGCCCGAAATGTGGCGAAAAGATCCAGCGCATTCGCTACGCAGACAACGAAACCAACTACTGCGCCCGCTGTCAGACGGGTGGAAAAGTCCTGGCCGATCGAAGTCTGTCGCGGCTGTTACGCTCGGACTGGCCCCGTACGCTGGAGGCGCTGGAGGCGCTCAAGCGCCGCTAGAGATAGCCTGTGTGGGTCGGACACTCTTGTCCGACGCCTTGGACTCTGTTCTTGATTTTGAGGACTGTCGGTAACACGCTGAGTCGAGTCGCAACCAATCAGGTGACTCGACATCAAAATCAAAAGCGCCGGACAAAGCCTGCCTGAGCGAAGTCGAAGGGAGTGTCCGACCCGCACATTCGAAAGTCTATTCTTCTTCTTCCTTCACCTCGCCTCGGGCGGCCTTGGCTTTTTCGACGATCTTTTCCTGCAGCATGCCGGGGACAGTGTCGTAGTGATGCATTTCCATGTTGAAGCTGCCCCGACCCTGGGTCATGGAAGTGAGATCGACGCCGTAGGTGAGCATCTCCGCCATTGGCACTTCGGCCTTTACCACCGTGTTGCCGCCCTTGTTGTCCATGCCCTGAATGCGTCCGCGGCGGCTGTTCAGGTCGCCCATGATGCTGCCGGCAAAATCGTCAGGCACCGTAATCTCGACGGCCATGACAGGCTCGAGCAGTGTCGGCTTCGCGACTTCCATGGCTTTTTTGAACGCGATGCGGCCCGCCATCTGAAACGACATGTCATTCGAGTCCACATCGTGATATGAGCCGTCATACAGGATGACTCGGAAATCCACTACCGGATAGCCCGCCAGGTAGCCGCGCGCTGCGGCATCCTTGATTCCTTTTTCAATGGCGGGAATGTAGTTCTTGGGAATGGAGCCGCCGAAGATGTCGTTGACGAACTCGAACTCGCCGCCGCGCGGCAGCGGTTCCATTTTGATCTTGCAGTCGCCGTACTGGCCGTGTCCGCCGGTCTGCTTTTTGTGTTTCCCCTGGACATCGGCCTTACCGCGAATGGTCTCGCGGTAAGGGACCTTGGGCGCTTTCAGCACAACTTCCGTGTGGTACCGCTTTTTCATTTTTGAAACGACCACTTCAATGTGCTGCTGGCCCGTCCCGGCGATCAGAAACTCCTTGGTCTGGGGATCGCGGAAAAACCGCAGCATGGCGTCTTCTTCCATGAGCTTGTGGATGCCGGGGCCCAGTTTGTCCTCATCGGCGCGGCTCTTGGGTTCGATGGCAAAGGTGATGGCCGGCTCGGGCAGGCTGACTCGCGGATATTGAATTGGCGCCGACTTGTCTCCCAGAGTATCTCCGGTGAGGGTGTCTTTCAGTTTGGCGACCGCGCCGATGTCACCCGCGTGGAGTTCCGCCACGGGCACCGCAGTTTTGCCCTGCATGATGGAAATGTGCGCAAACTTCTCCTGGGACCCGCGGCTGAAGTTCAGCAGCGCCGCGTCATTTTTCAGGACGCCGGAGAAGACTTTGAAATAGGAAATCCGTCCCGCGAAGGGATCGGAAACCGTCTTGAACACGTAGAGGGACACCGGTTCCGCATCGGTCTCATGCCGCCGCGGCGGCTCGCCATTACTGGCCGACGCAGGGTCGCCCTGCACCCACTCGTGTTCCGATGGCGCAGGCGTGTAGTCCACGATGAAATCCATGACCCGGTCAGCGCCGATGTTGCCCAGGCCGGAGCCGAAGATCACGGGGAAGATCTTGTCCTCGCGGATCGCGTTGTGCAGCGCCGGAATCAGGTCTTCTTCCGGGATGGTCCCCTTTTCGAAAAATTCTTCCAGCAGCGCGTCGTTACCCTCGGCTACCAGCTCCACCAGTTTTTCGTGCTGGGCCTGGGCCTCTTCTTTCATGTCGGCAGGAATCTCAACTTCCTTGCCCTGGCCATTGCCGCCCAGTTCATAGGCGTAGGCCTTCATGGTCACCAGATCGACCACACCGCGGAAGTTTTTCTCTTTTCCAATAGGCAGTTCGAGTGGAATCACCGAGCGGCCGAAGGCGTTGGTCAGCGATTCCAAAACGCGCTCAGCATCAGCGCGCTCGCGATCCATTCGGCTGGCCACGATCAGGCGGGGAGTCTGGTATTCCTCGCAGTAGTTCCACACCCGCTGGGTCACAACCTCAACGCCGGCAACGCCATCCACAACAACAATCGCCGCGTCCACGACCGGCAGCACCAGCTTGGCTTCGTGAACAAACATGTTGAAGCCGGGCGTATCCACGATATTGATCTTGGTCTTGCCCCACTCCACGTGGGCCAGGCCGGCGGAGATGGACATCTTGCGGGCGATCTCTTCCTCGTCGTAATCGGTGGTCGAGGTGCCGTCATCCACGCGCCCCAGGCGCTGGTTGGCGCCCGCCGCATACAACATGGCGGAAACCAGCGAAGTTTTGCCTGCGTGTCCGTGCCCAATCACCGCTACATTCCGGATGTTCGCGCCTTCATAAGCCTTCACGGGTTCGCTCCTTGAGAAAAAGGCGGGCTCATAGGGACTTAAAGAAGAGGACAACTTATAGACCGAAGCCCGATATCCTGTCGAAACCTAGGATGCTACCACAGCGGAATTTGGCCGCTCAAGGGAGTGACGCGTGTGGCGCGCGGCCACCCCCGACCGCGAGGTTCGGATTCAAGGTCAACGGCCGCGGGCGTGGGCGCCCGCACCACACGGGCACACCTCTCACTTGATGCCGATCACCATCGAGTCGGGGCCCAGCAGGTGCTCCACGCGGGTGTCGCGGAAGCCAGCCTCTTTCATCCAGCCCATGCAATCGGCGCCAGTGTAGTCGAAGCCGCCGGGCGTCTCGATCAGCATATTCAGGCTCATGAGCAGGCCGAAGGCGTTCTTGGAGCGGTCGTCGTCGATGATGCCGTCATAGACAATCAACGCGCCTCCCTGGGGAATCGCCGCAAAGGCCTTTTTCACCAGTATTTTCTTTTCTTCGAGGTTCCAGTCGTGCAGGATGTGCCCCATCATCACGACGTCCGCTTTGGGCAAATCCCCATCCAGGAAACTGCCAGCACAAAATGCTATGCGAGAGCTGAGGCCATTGGCGGCCACATACTCCTCGAAGGTGGGAGCCACCTCGGCCAGATCGAAACCGATTCCGGAAATATGAGGGTTGGCCAGGGCCACTTGTACGATCAGATCTCCCTGGGCGGTGCCAACATCCACGGCTGTTTTGTAGTTCTTCCAGGGGAACTCGGTGGCGATGACGCGGTTCGCCCCAGTGCTGATCCCGGTCATGGCCTTGAGAAAGCCCTTCAGGTTTTCGGGATCGGCGTAGAGCGCGCCAAAGAAGTTCGGGCCGCCGCCCTTGGCCTCGTTCTGCAATTCACCAGTCCGTAAGGCGGCGGTCAGATTGCCCCAGAAGTGGTAAAGCCGGCGATTCGCCATTTCCAGAATTCCACCCACGTAGGATGGTTTTCGCTTATCCAGAAATTTGTCGGTTGAAAGCGTGTTTGAATACTTTTCGTTCACTCGCTGCAGGAACCCGAGCGCGACCAGCGCGTCCAGAAAGTCCCGCGCCGACCTCGGATGCAGCCCCAGCCGGCCTTGTAAGGCGCTCAGATCCTCGGCGCCGTGGGCCAGTTCGGTGAATACTTCCATTTCGATTGCGCTCAACAGGGTCTTCGAGGCCCAGAATCCGAGGCCTACCTGCATGATGGCTTCTATGTTGGGTTCGTTCATGGTTGCCTTAGTCCCCTCTCGCGGCGACCTGGCGGGAACATCGCAGATCGCGAGTTAGCGAAGTATACATTTGCGACCACGATTGTTGCCCCGGCACCACCCTGAGCGACTTCACTCTCGAAAAATCTGGCGGGCAGAGCACGCCTTCGCTTGCCGTCTGCGGATGCACCGTAAGCCGATGCTTCGCAAACTCAGCATGACGCCTGAGGCGCTAAACTGGACTTCCATGCGCGATACCAATCCTGCTCCATCCATTAAGACCATTTCGATTCTCGGAATTCCCTTCGACGCGAATTCTTCGTACCTGCGTGGTCCGGCGCAAGCTCCGCAAGCCATTCGAGAAGAGTTGTACTCCGGCTCCAGTAATTTATGGACTGAAGACGGCATCGACCTGGGCCAGCCGGGTTCTTTTCACGACGCCGGGGATGTCTCCATGCCCGATGATACCGGCGCGGCATTCCTCGCGATTGAATCCGCCGTCGATCAGACTCTGAAGCTGGGCCATCCCCTGATTTGCTTAAGCGGCGATCACTCGGTGACCTACCCCAACATCAAGGCTTTTCATGCGCACTATCCTGATCTGACGATCCTTCATTTCGATGCGCATCCGGACCTTTACGATATGCTCGATGGCAACCGGCTCTCTCACGCCTGCCCCTTCGCACGCATCATGGAGGAACAGCTGGCCCGCCGCCTGGTACAAGTCGGTATTCGCACCATCAACCAGCACCAGCTTTCGCAAGCCACGAGATTTGGTGTGGAAGTCATCGCCATGCGGAACCTGGACCGCTTCGCCACCGTGAAGTTCGAGGGGCCGCTTTTTATTTCCCTGGACATGGATGTGCTCGATCCTGCTTTCGCGCCGGGCATCTCGCACTACGAGCCGGGAGGAATGTCGGTTCGAGAGGTACTGGGCTGCATTCAGGGGTTGAAGGTGCGTGTCGTCGGCGCCGACACTGTCGAGTACAACCCAACCCGGGACCTGCACGGCCAGACCGCCATGGTGTGTGCCAAATTCCTGAAGGAAATTGCTGCCGCCATGCTTCGCCAGGAGAAGGTCGCACCCAGCGTCTGGCCGTAGATTAGTCAAGCCCTGAGCAAGCGCCTAGCCCTTGGACACGCGCGCCCTGTAGAAAGTCCATCCGCCTTTTGCCGATCCGGCGACCAGGAGCGCTCCACCCGACATGGCCAACGCCACAAACATACTCGTCCACTCATTTCCGTTGTGCGGCGCGGCGGCCACCCGAGGCAGATGCACAATCAGCACCCACAGAAAAAACATGAGGCCCAACAGAATTGCGGACAACCGGGCCATCATTTTTTGAGCTGCAATAGAGACTGCGGCGCCCAAGAACGCGATGCCGACAAAATACGCCCAGAACAGGCGCCCCGGAATCCACACCGGCACCAGGGTTGCAATAAAGCGGGCGTACAGGAAGTGTTGAACGCCGAAGACCATGAGAGGCACGGCAAACGGGATTCGCCCCAGTTTCTTTACTCCGGCCAGGACCAACGCCGCGCCACACAATGCCAGCAGTTCGGAGCCGCTGGTCCACGGGCCCGGATCGTGAATGTTCGCGGCCAGTCTGGGGACATAAGCCAAGAGCACGCGAACAAAAAGCAGGATTGCCAACGATTTGCGGCGCAGCGCGCCAAGGTTCCGGTCGCAATACCCGTCGCCGCCAGGACCAGAATGATCGCCGTGCCGTATCCCCAAAACAAGGGTGTCGGGGCCCACGGCGGACCGGGCGCGGGTGCCAACGCGGTGAGCGCATGGATCAAATAATGAAGGCCAAACGCCGCCATCGCGGTGGCAAAGAACGCGCGACCCAGGTTGGTCAGCTTTTTCATAATGTTCTTGGACTATCCGCCTGCAGTCAGGTTAACTTGAAGCCGACATCCTAACCCTTCGGAGCGATCGATGAACAGGAGCATTTGGTTTCTTGGAATTCTTACGATTCTGGCTTTGGCAGTTTCGATGGGGCAGACGGGAGCGCCGCCGGCCGGAGAGAGCGCCGGGTGGCCGGCGCCCCAGGAGGGTGATTTCGTTGTCCACAACTTCCGCTTTCAATCGGGCGAGACCATGCCTGAGCTGCGGCTGCACTACACAACTCTGGGCAAGCCGGTGAAAGACGCTAGCGGGCGAACCACGAATGCTGTGCTCGTCCTTCACGGTACGGGAGGGACCGGAGGAGGACTGCTGCGGCCCATCTTCGCCGGCGTACTGTTCGGGCCGGGCCAGTTGCTGGACGCGACGCGATATTTCATCATTCTGCCGGACAACATCGGTCACGGGAGATCGAGCAAGCCCAGCGACGGCATGCGCGCACACTTCCCTCAGTATGACTATGCGGACATGATTGCCCTGCAACACGAACTGGTTGAGAAAGGTCTGGGTGTGAACCATCTGCGCCTGGTGATGGGCACATCAATGGGCTGCATGCATTCCTGGATGTGGGGCGAGACTTATCCCGACGAGATGGACGCGTTAATGCCTCTGGCCTGCCTGCCAGTGCAGATTGCCGGACGAAATCGCATGTGGCGCAAGATCATCATCGACGGAGTTCGCCAGGACCCGGATTGGAAGAATGGAGACTACGAGAGCGAGCCTCGCGCGGCCCTGCAAATCTCCGCGGATTTTCTATTGATCGCGGGCAGCGCGCCCCTCCACCTGCAGGAGGACTTACCGACCCGGGATGCCGCCGACAAGTTCCTGGAAGCAGCCATGGAGCGAATTACATCCGGGCTGGACGCCAATGATTTTCTCTATGCGGTAAGCGCCTCACGAGACTATGATCCGTCGCCCCGGCTCGATGCCATCAAAGCACCAGTGATGTTCATCAATTCCGCGGACGACTTCATCAATCCGCCTGAAATGGGGGTTGCAGAACGCGAAATCAAGAAAGTGAAGCGGGGTCGGTTCGTTCTATTGCCTGCTTCCGAACAGACATACGGGCATGGCACACACACTCACGCTGCAGTATGGCAGCACTATCTTAAGCGATTGCTCGAGGAATCCGAACGTTGACGGTTCAGCCTACCAATCCCGGTTCACCACTTCTTGAAAATCACGAACACGGCCAAGACGATCAGGGCAAATCCAACGATGTAATTCCACTTGATCTGTTCGTCCAGATACAGCACGGAGAACACCGAGAAAACCGTGAGGGTGATGACTTCCTGGATGGTCTTGAGTTGGACTGCATTGAATTCGTACGATCCGATGCGGTTTGCGGGAACCTGGAAACAATACTCGAAAAACGCAATGCCCCAGCTGATCACAATGACTTTGAACAAGGGGGCCTGCCGGAACTTCAAGTGCCCGTACCAGGCAAAAGTCATAAAGATGTTGGAGATAGTGAGCAGGACGATCGTGGTCATAGTCGCTATGCTGCCTTAAAAGATGGTGTCATTTCCAGTTGCGCTACGAAAAATCGAGTCGGCGATTCCGGTGGTGGCGCAACGCTTTGAGAGGGAAGATCAGCCAAGAGTTGCTTTGCCGCCGCACGAGCGAGGACGCTCGCGCCTACATCCCCCGGACAGATCATCCGGGACTTGCGTGGCGGGCGTCGTGTCCCCTATGCTTGTGACCAGCATTTTTTAACGACCATGCATCGCCTGACCGCCAGATTGTTGCTTGTGTTTCTGCTCGCCGGGATTTTTGTCCCCGTGGGCATGGCGATCTCCGGCCCTCTGCCGCATGCCTGTTGTATGCGGAAGGCGATGTACCATCACGACTGCGGCAGCCGTGAAATCGAGGCCGTGGGCGGACGACATGGCAATTGCTGTCCTCCCGTGACAACCGCTCGTTGGGCCGAACTGGGAGCGGGAATCGATTCGAAGGCCCACCCACTTCTAAGCTTCCTGGCCCCGGCTTCTCATCCGGTGCTGTACAGCGACTATTCCAACTCCCTCCAACCCGTCCGCGGCCCCCCGCTCAGCTAACAAGCCTGCGCTGACATTCTGACTTTCGTCTCCGGGATCGCCTCCGCTTGGGGCGGAGTAGTTGCGGCCGTCACCGTAGCTTTGGTGTGGGCCTCTCGCCCACACTTGGGCAGGGAGCGATGCCCTCCCGGCAGCCGGCAGGATGCCAGCACAAACGATTCCAACGCTCGCAAGTCTTCGGACAAGAATTTCGGGTAGACACGCATGTCTCGTGCGCTCTGGGCTGGACTCATTGTCGTTTTGCTCCTGGGGGTTGGCCTCTGGATCTGGGGCCTGGTCTCGCATTGCTGTGGTGCACGCCAGTCACCGACTCCCGCGGAAGCAGCGCTGGCAAAGCGGCTGCGCTCCTGGTCATTGCCATCCGGCGCCAGGCAGCGCCGCAATCCGGTCACCAGTTCGCCCGAGGTGCTTCAGGAGTCGGCCCGGCATTTTGCCGATCACTGTGCTTCCTGCCACGGCAACGACGGCGGCGGCAACACCGAGATTGGACGGAATCTTTATCCGCCCGCACCCGACATGCGGGAAGCCACTACGCAGCAGCTCAGTGATGGAGAGCTTTACTACATCATTCACAACGGGGTTCGCTGGACAGGCATGCCGGCATGGGGCGAACCCGGCAATGACAACGACCTGGACAGCTGGAAGCTGGTGCTCTTCATCCGCCATCTGCCCAACCTGACTGCGGACGAACTCCGCGACATGGAGCGTTTTAATCCGAAGAGCGATGCCGACCGCAAAGAAGAAAAGGAAGAACAGGATTTCCTGAATGGCGGGCCCGCAGGAGATCAGGCCCCAAAATCCCGATGAACATTCCAAGGAGACAAACGTGAAGAAACTGGCGTTGATGGCGGCTCGGATTCTGATTTGCACTTTGCTCCTGGGCACACTGGCCTGGGCTCACGGTGGCATGGAACACATCCTGGGGACGGTCACTGCCATTACCGGGCATTCTCTCTCGGTGAAGACCCGCGATGGGGCGGCCAGGACGGTGGAGTTCGACGGCGAAACCAAGTTCGTGAAAGGCGATGCCGCGGCCACGATCAAGGACGTTCAAGTAGGAAACCGGGTCGCGATTCATGCTCACAAAAACGACAACTCGCTGCATGCAGCGGAAGTCAGGATCGCCGCCGACGCGGCTCCTGGCCAGCGCTAGATAAACGAACTGGGGAGGAAAACGTGCCTTACAAGAAAAAGATTGCGCTGATTGTGGTCGGAGTTTTGCTGAGCAGCCTGGCCGCTTACGCCACCATTTTTGGCACGGTGAGCGGTCTGATCCACGACCCGCAGCATCGTCCGGTGCAGGGGGCGCAGATCACCCTGCATGCCGCCAATTCCGCCTGGACCAAGTCCACCAGCAGCAACGACTCCGGCGAATTTCGCTTCGACAGCGTGCCTCTCGGCGAATACTCGGTAACCGTTGAATTGGCTGGTTTCGCCACCGAGGAGCAGAAACTCGTCCTCAGTTCGGGCCGCGATATCCGCACCCACTTTTCGCTCACCGTTGCCCAGGCCAAGGAGACGGTCGAGGTCAAGGACGAATCCATCGTAGTCAATCCCGAGTCCTCGACTACTGCAACCCTGGTGAGCCGCCGGCAGATTGCGGAGACTCCAGGCGCCGACCAGACCAACAGCCTGAGCATGATCACGAACTACGTGCCCAGCGCGTACATGGTCCACGATCAGCTTCACATCCGTGGCGGACACCAGGTCTCGTGGCTGATCGACGGCGTGCCCGTGCCCAATACGAATATTGCCTCGAATGTCGGACCGCAGTTCGATCCCAAGGACATCGACTACCTGGAAGTGCAGCGCGGCGGCTACTCCGCGGAATACGGCGACCGCACCTACGGCGTCTTTAACGTGGTGACCCGCTCGGGGTTCGAGCGCGATCGCCAGGCTGAGCTGGTGACCAGCTATGGCAGCTACAATCGCACCGAAGATCAGTTCAGCATCGGCGACCACACCGACCGCTTTGCTTACTACGCCAGTATTTCCGGCAATCGCACCGACCTGGGACTGGAAACAGGAAGCACCGAGGTTCTGCACGATCTGGGCGCGGGGCTAAGCGCCTTCACTTCCCTGACATTCAATAAGACGCCGAAAGACCAGCTTCGCCTGGTTGCATCCTCGCGAGGTGATCACTATCAGGTCCCCAACGATCCCGACCAGCAGACCCTCGGTATTCGTGACGTGGAAGACGAGCGCGACGATCTGGTCAACTTTTCCTGGCTGCATGTTGTAAGCCCGTATGCCGTACTGACGGTTTCGCCCTTCTACCACTTCAACCAGGCGCATTACATTGGCGATTATGTGGGCCAGCCCGATCCCGACGTGGTGGTTCCCGAGGATAACCGCGGCTCGAACTACATGGGCGGCGTGGTTTCTGTGGCTGTCAATCACGGAAAGCACAATGCCCGCGCCGGTTTCCAGGTTTTCGGGGCGCGCGATAACCAGTTTTTTGGAGTGGTCACCAGCGATGGCAGCAATCCACCCTTGAGCCAACGCGAAATAGTGTGGGGGAACGTCGAAGCGCTATTTTTGGAAGATCAATACAAGCTCACCAGTTGGCTGACCATCAATGGCGGAGTACGGCTCACGCATTTCGGCACCACCGTGAGCGAAAACGCAGTTGATCCGCGGATCGGCGCCGCCATTCGCGTACCCCGCCTCAACTGGGTTTTCCGCGGCTTCTATGGGCGCTATTACCAGGCCCCGCCGCTGCTCACGGTAAACGGTCCGCTGCTGGAGCAAGCTGCGCAACAAGGATTTGCTTTCCTGCCCCTGCGGGGCGAACGCGATGAGCAGCACGAATTCGGGTTGACCATCCCGGTGGCGGGATGGACTTTCGATCTCTCCAACTTCCGCACCGGCGCCAAGAACTTTTTCGACCATGACATTCTGGGCAATTCCAACATTTTCTTCCCCCTTACCATCGATCGCGCCCGCATCCGGGGATGGGAAGGCACCATGAACTCGCCCCGTATTGCAGGGCGCGCCCAGTTCCACGCCGCCTACTCTTATCAGTACGCGGAAGGCGCCGGCGGGGTCACCGGCGGTCTCACCGATTTTGAGCCGCCGGACGAAGGCTATTTCTTCCTCGATCACGACCAGCGCCACACATTCTCTACCGGCGTGAATCTCACGTTGCCGTGGCGCGCATGGGCTGACTTCAATGCGAATTACGGTTCAGGTTTTGTCGATGGCGAAGGGCCGGAGCACTTGCCTTCGCATGAGACCTTTGACTTGTCACTGGGGAAATCGTTTGGAGAGAACCTGGACGTACGCCTCACCGGGCTCAATTTGTCCAATCACCGCTATTTGCTGGACAATAGCAACACTTTCGGAGGAACGCACTACGTAAACCCGCTTGAGGTATCGGTGCAGGTGAAATACAGGTTCCGTTTCTAGGGCGGGCGTGGGATTTCAGAGGTCGGACCTCGACCCAGCGCATCCAATGCCCCGGAGGAATGGTGGAGAACCAGAGCAGATGAGATTTATTCTGGTGTTGCTGGCAGTCGCAGGTATTGCCGTTTCTACAATGGCCTTGCGCGAACACTATCGGACGGACACCTCACCCTGCAGCATCAACGAACGGTGGGATTGCGGAATCGTGAATCACAGCCCCTACGCTGTGCTCTGGGGCGTACCCGTGGCAGCCATCGGGATCGCGGGCTATCTGCTTTTGGGAGCGCTGGCCCTTAAGAGGTGGTATGCGGTTCTGTTGCCACTGGCCTTGGGCGCGCTCGCGTTTTCCCTTTATCTCGCCCACATCGAAGCCCACCTTTTGGGAGTCTGGTGCATTTACTGCGTGGCATCACTGGGCGTGATTTCTATTTTCAGTTTGCTGGTGCTGGGAGTGGTGGTGAATCGAGGCCGGCGGAAAACTTATTAACCAGGAAGGACACTAAGGTCCACGAAGAAAATCGCTCGTTCCCGGCCCAGCGTCTGTCCTGACGGCCCCTTGCGTGAAGTTCTTTTGTGCTTCAGCCCTGTTTGCCAATCTTCTTGAGCTCGGCCAGCAGTTCCTCATTATTGGGCGCTTGATCCAATGGATAAATTTTTACGAAAGCGATCTTCCCTTGTTTGTCCACGATAAACACGGCGCGCTCGCTGATGCCGGGAAAGGGTTGCTCCTTGCGCAGGATTCCAAAGCGTTCGGAGACCTGGCCGTGAGGATAGAAATCTGCGCACATCGGTATGTGCATCTGGCCGATTTCTTTTTTCTGCCAGGCCATCTTGCTGGGAATAGAATCCACGCTGATGTCCACGACCTGGGCATCGAGGCTGGCAAATTTCTCGCGGTGGGCGTCGAATGCCGGGACCTGCGCCGCGCATGTCGGCGTCCAGTCCAGGGGATGGAAACTCACGACCACGTTCTTCCTGCCGCGGAAATCACTGAGTTTAACGCTCAGATGGCGTTCGCCTTCGACGGCGGGCAACTCGAAATCCGGGGCTGTGTCTCCCACCTGCAGGGGCATGACTCTCTCCTGTACTCATGTTAACCGAACGGGCTTCTGGGGCGCCCCGTCTCTTTGCCTTCCCGCGGCATTCAGGGTGCGACCGGGCTCCCTTCTCTGTCAAAATTAACACTCCTTTAACAACTTTCGAATTAGTCCCGGCTAGTATCTTGCGATGCCACAGGAGCCTCTCCTTATAGAAGATGTCCCTGGCCCGAAGGACGGACAGCGTATTCTCCGGCTTACCGGGCCCTTGACCATGACCACGCTGTTCGATTTTCAATCGAAAGTCCGCACCGACAGCTCCCAGGTACTATTGCTTGATTTCAGCAACGTTCCCTACGTAGATTCAGCTGGAATTGGAGCACTGGTGGGCGCTTATGTCACGCACTCGAAGGACGGCCGCAGTTTATACCTGGTCGGAGTGAATGATCGGGTCCACAGCGCACTCAAAGTCACTCGGGTAGAACAGTTTTTCCGCTTTGTCGAATCGGTGACCGCGGCGGAGCAGGCACTCCGGGCGTAGAGAACCTCCTCCCTGACATCAGGCTATCATTTATTATGATTGGGTATGGCTTCTCGTCTTCTCGCCGCTCTCCTGGTGCTTTCGACCACCTCGTTTGCTGGCATCAGCGATGATGTGCGACAAGCTCTGGCGCGAAATAACTTTTCCGCCGCCGAAGCCGAGTTGCAGAGCTATCGCGGAGAAAAGGGCGCCACGCCGGATTACGTTGAAGCTCTTTCCTGGATGGCCCGGGCCAGTCTTCAGTCGAACCAGTTGGACCGTGCCCAGAGCTATGCCCGGCAGACGGAGAGTCTGTCACGGCAGTTACTGGCCACACGCCAGCTGGATGCCGAACCCCACCTGCCGACTGCTCTCGGCGCCGCCATTGAAGTCCAGGCCCAGGTGCTCGCCACTCGCGGCGAGCCTGCCCAGGCGGTCGCCCTGCTGCGCCGCAACCTGGTTGCTTATCGCAACACCTCCATCCATGACCGCTTGCAAAAGAACCTCAATCTTCTGGCACTCGCGGGAAAGCCTGCGCCTGCTCTGGCGATCAGCCCGTACCTGGGCCCAAAGCCGGTCACTCTGGCGGGACTCAAGGGCTCCCCGATATTGCTTTTCTTCTGGGCCCACTGGTGCTCGGACTGCAAGGCGGAGGGTCCGGTCATTGACCGCATCCGGTCCGAGTTCGGTCCGCGCGGCCTGATTTTGCTGGCGCCCACTACGCTTTACGGTTACAAAGCGCGCGGAGAGGATGCCGAGCCGAAGGAAGAGCTGCCATATATTGAAAACGTCTGGAAGCAGTTTTATCCCCGACTGCAGGCCGCTCCTGTCCCCGTCAACAAAGAGAATTTCAGGGTCTATGGTGTGAGTACAGTGCCGACCATGGTCTTGATTGACCGGATTGGCCGTGTGGCCCTCTATCATCCTGACGTGATGCCCTATGAGGAACTCCGATCAGCCGTTGAAAAAGTTGTTCGCTGAACTGAGAACCGGAAACTGAAAACTGGTATTTCTCCAGACGCACACAGCGTTCCACGGTTTAAAAGTTCCTCTCCGCCAACTACAATCTGCAATCGCATGGATGAAGCCCGCATCGCGGAGTTGCTCGAACCATTTCTAAGCAACGGCCGCGACAGCCAACCTCATGGAAGCATGGCAGCTCGCCCGCGCAGAGCGGCGCTGTCCCCTGATCAACTGCGAACTATATCGATGTACATCGATTTATTATTGCGCTGGAATGCCCGCGTCAATCTCACCGCGATACGGGGGAAGGAGGAAATCGTGACCCGCCACTTTGGTGAGTCCATCTTCGCCGCAAAGCAATTGTTCCCCCAGCCCGAGGGTGGAGCCGCCGCGACGGCGAATGTCATCGACATTGGTTCCGGGGCCGGCTTCCCCGGCCTGCCTATCAAGATATGGGCGCCATCCATTCACCTCACGTTGATTGAGTCCAACCAGAAGAAAGCCACATTTCTGCGGGAGGTGGTACGCGGCTTGAAATTGGAACATGTCGAGGTATTTGCCGGTCGTGCCGAGGCGCTTCACGCTGCCATGAGCGACGTGGTCATATTTCGGGCCGTGGAGAAGTTTGAATCGATTCTACGGCTGGCGGCCGGATTGGTGGGCTCTGGAGGTCGTCTCGCGATCCTGATCGGAAGACCTCAGCTTAATCGAGTTTATGAACTCCTGGATGGCTTCAAGTGGGAAGAACCAGCAGCTTTCCCCCTATCGACGAGTCGGTCCATCCTGATTGGGGTGAAGGAATCAAGATGATAACTAACCGTCTGCATTGTGGAGCATGACTGGCGGTATTGTCGGACATTTGTGGCAGTATCATCCCCTTTTTGGCCCGCAGATGGCCGTAGTGGTAAATATGCTGTAAACATGTAACATCTAGTAGTACGCATCAACGTTCTAACTGAGGCGTACCAATATTGTAATAAGTGGTAACTGATTGCTGTTGGCGTGGTGTTTTTGAGGGACTTGGCCCCGCTAGGAATCGGTCGCGGCTTAACTTCGGAGCAAAGAGGAGGTTGGTGATCATCGCGCTCTTCGAGTACGCGGGATTTGGAACCAGCTGCGCTCGGGCCGTCGGTCCGAACTCATGTGTCGTGTTGGGATTTTAGATCCGGCGGTTAGTGTTTCACGTGGAACATGGTCCGATGAGGGGCGGCCTCACTGCGCCTGACTGGCGAGATAATCCTGTTCAAACAGAAACCACCGACAACGGGAGGATTGAATTCCGCCGAGCCTTACTCGGCCTGGACCGGGGTCAAAGACCCGTCGCCACAAATTCTCCTGCTAGACTGAATCTGAGTTTGTTCCACGTGGAACATTGCGCTTCCACGTGTAATTGTGTTCCACGAGGAACATCTCTGTGGAAAGTTCAGTCCGCATTACGCGTAACCGCCATCCTGATCAGCACGATCGCAGGACTGGTGTATTGCACCAAAATACGTCATTGCAATCGCGCATTGCTTCGGCCTATTCTGCAAACATCTCTGGATTCTCTAAAATTTAAATGGGACGCGTTATTGCGGTAGCCAACCAGAAGGGCGGCGTCGGTAAAACTACGACCGCCATCAATCTGGCCGCATCCTTTGCGGCCGCCGAAGTCAATACCCTGCTCGTGGACTGCGATCCGCAATCGAATGCAACCAGCGGACTGGGACTCGTAAGGGACCCGGAACGGATCTCTACCTATCATTTGCTGATGGGAGCGACCGGGTCAGAGCAGGCGGTACAACCCACTGAAATCGAACAGCTGTGGCTGGTGCCAGCACACAAGAACATGATCGGCGCCAATATCGAACTAGTGGACACTGAACGCCGGGAATTCCGCCTGCGCGACGCGCTTTCGTCCTTGAGGGAGCGCTACCAGTTCATTGTGCTCGACTGCCCCCCGGCGCTTGATCTGCTCACCCTCAACGCCCTAGTCGCCGCCGATGCGGTGCTGATCCCGATGCAGGCAGAATACTTTGCCCTGGAAGGCATCAGCGAACTGATGGACACGGTAGAACGGATCCGGGGCAGCTTCAATCCTGAACTCACGATTGAAGGTGTGGTCCTGACCATGCTCGACGAGCGCACCAACCTGGCACAGCAGGTGATGGCGGAGTTAAAAAGGTTTTTTGGCGACAAACTCTGCCAGACCACGATTCCGCGAAATATTCGGCTGGCGGAGGCGCCCAGTCACGGGCGGCCGGCGCTGCTGTACGATCCGCGCTCCAAGGGCGCGGAGAGCTACATCCGCCTGGCCAAGGAGATCATCTCGCACCACTTGCCGGTGGAGGTCGAACCGGTGCAGGAGATGGACAAGACGGCATAGTACATCGACATACATCGATATAATAGATCGACGTTTCTCGATATACTATATTTGCTCGGGGCCGGGCCTGCACCGATGTTGCGGATTCGAGCCGACGAACTGGTTAACGGACAGGCGGGCGAGCGCCCACCTGACACGGGACGGATTATGACGACAACAGCAGAGAAGATGGTTACCGAGGCGGAGAAAGCTGCACCAGACAAGCGCAGGGCTTTGGGTAGGGGTTTGGACTCTTTGCTGCCCGGCGGGCCGCGGGTAGTTTCACCTTCGGCCTTGAACCCAGCTGGCACGGCGGTCCCAGCCGTCGCCGGCGCTGCGCCCGCTTCATACCCACCCGGCTTGTCCGATGCGCGGGATGCTGTGGTCCAGATTTCCATTGAGCAGATCGAGGAGAACCCCTACCAGACGCGCAATCACTTCAGCTCCGAAGCCCTGGAGGAGCTGGCCAATTCGATCCGGACCAATGGCGTGGTGCAGCCGGTGGTGGTGCGTCCTGCCGTCGACGGCCGTTATCTTCTGATTCTGGGTGAACGGCGCTGCCGCGCGTCGAAGCTGGCGGGGAAGGCAACCATTCCGGCGATCGTGCGGCCGGTCTCCGACCAGCAGGCGGCGGAGATGACGGTCGTCGAAAACCTGCAGCGGCAGGACCTGAACTGCATCGAGCAGGCGGCCGCGTTTTCCAAACTGAGCCGTGACTTCGGATTGACCCAGGAGCAGATCGGGCAGCGGGTGGGAGTCTCGCGCGAGTCGGTTTCGAATTACATGCGGCTGCTCAAGCTGCCCGCTCCGGTGCTGCAGCACCTGCAGGAAGGACGCTTGGGATTCAGCGAGGCCCGGGTGCTGCTGCAGTTGCTCGATCCCGAAGTGATTGCCAAAGTGGCCGACGAGGCGGTGCACAAGCATTTGTCGGTGGCGCAACTCGAAGAGCTGGTGGACCAGACGAATGTGCCCATGGTGAAGGAGGAGACTCCGCACCGGGCGCGCTGGGTCGATCCCAATGTGCGCGCGGCGCAAACCGAGATGGAGAGGGCGCTGGGTATGCGAGTACGCATTCGCGACCGCAAGGGAAAAGGAAAGATCGTGATCGAATACTCCACGCTCGAGGACTTTGATCGCGTGGTAGAAATGTTGAAGGGAAGATAGGACGAGTCTCCGGTTTCTCGAATTCTCACAGTGACCGGTTCCCCCCTTGCGTGGAATGCTCCCACTTCTCACGTCCCTGTAGAATCGAGCCTTGCGACTCAACATCGAGAAACTGGTCTACGGCGGGGACGGGCTGGCGCGACTTCCCGCCGACTATCGAGGTCCTGGCAAGGCAGTCTTCTTGCCGTTTGTCCTGCCCGGCGAAGCTGTGGAAGCTACCCTTCGGGAAGAGAAGCCCGGGTTCGCGCGCGCGCAGCTGGACGGAATTCCTGCGGCATCTCCCCGACGCGTCGTTCCGCGATGTCCCTACTTTCAGGGCTGCGGCGGATGCCACTACCAGCACACAGACTACGAACATCAGCTGGAGATCAAAGGCGTCATCCTGAAAGAAAACCTGCGCCGCATTGCCCGGGTGGAGTTGGACACCGAGCTGCAGGTGCATCCTTCTCCGCCGTGGAACTATCGCAACCGTTCCCGCTTCAAAGTCCAGATCACGCCGGAATTCGTGCTGGGATATTACAAGTTCAACTCCCACGAATTGCTGGCGGTGGAACAGTGCCCGATCAGTTCGCCCCTGATCAACCGCGCCCTGGCTGCGATGTGGCAGTTGGGGCGCGCTGGCAGCGTTCCACCCGGGGTGCAGGAGATCGAATTCTTCGCTAATAGCGGCGACACGCAACTGCTGGCGGAGGTCTACTGCCTGCCTGAAACTGCAGCCGAACCTTTCGCCTCGGAGGTGAACGCCGCCCTGCCCGAGGTTTCCAGCGTCGTTTTCTTCGCGGCCCGGCCGACAAAGGCCGAGGGCCAGGGCGAGCCCAAGCAACTCGGTGGCAGCGGCCACCTTATCTATACGACCAAGCTCGCTTCGTATCGGGTCAGCGCGGGCGCGTTCTTCCAGGTGAACCGGCACCTGACGAACGAACTGGTGGATATTGTTGCCAGTGAGCGGAGGCGAGACGCCCACCGGACAGCCTGCGGGGACACTGGCGCTACCGGGACTGCGCTTGATCTTTATGCAGGGGTTGGGCTTTTCTCTTCTGTACTGAATCGGGAATTTGAAAGAGTGATTGCGGTCGAGTCGTCACCGACTTCTCATGCTGATCTGCTATACAATTCGCCCGCGAACGTAAAGGCGGTTCGCGCCACTACGGAGCAGTATCTGGAAAATGTGGCGGGCAAATTGCGCCCCCAGTTGGTGGTTGTAGATCCACCGCGGTGCGGGCTGGGCGAAAGGGTGATTAAGGGATTGGTGAAATTATCGTCGCCTCGCATCACTTACGTTTCTTGCGATCCGGCAACTCTTTCGCGCGATCTGGCGCGCCTGCTGCAATCGGGATACCGGGTGGAGGAAGCGCACCTGGTGGATTTATTTCCTCAGACTTACCACCTCGAAAGCGTGTTCCACCTCGTCCGCTAGGCGCTGTCCCAGGTGAATCCACAATGAACTCGAGACCTCTAGCCCGGCGAGGGTCGGGTCGGCGGCAGCCATTGCTGTGGGCGGCGCTCTCCTTTGCGGCAGGAATTGCACTGGAGTTCACGCCTGGCGGCCGCCACTGTGGTGGGTGGCGGCATGGATTGTTTTTGCCCTGTCGGGCGTATATTTTTTACGGCGGCGTGGCCCGCCGGCGTTCGTCCTGGGGATAGGAGCTCTTTTTTTTCTGGGCGCGCTCATGGTGCAAGTGCGCGTCCCAGATGACACGGGTTCCGGCTTGCTGCGTTTCGCCGACGGATCCGAAGTCATCGTCACTGCGCACGTCACTAAAGAAGGAACTCCGCAAGAGGACGGTCCGGGCAGCGTGCGGCAGAGGCTGGAGGTCGAGACCGAACAGGTCGCCAGCGGCACCCAGAGTCTTGTGATCGCTTCCGGTTTGCGCATCAATGTCTATCAGCCGCAGCTGAAGGACGTCTCTGGACCACGGACCAGCAGCACACGCCTGTTCCGCTACGGTGAGCGCCTGCGGTTTCCCACCAAAATCTCGCTTCCGCGCAACTACTGCAATCCCGGGGCGTTTGACTACCGTGGATACCTGGCAGAAAACGGCCTCCACCAAAGCTGCGAGCGTGGAAGTCCTTCCCGGCTTTGCCGGCAGCCGGGCTGAATTCTGGCGGGCGCTGGAAATCAGCGCGCATGGGGCGGTTGATGAAAGCGTCTTCACCAATCACCATGGGGTCCATCAGCGCGGCTTCCCACCTATGGTCGCGCGCCATCAGCCATCTGGATGCAGTTGCCATTACGCACGCGCACGCCGACCGCATGGGCGGGGCGGCAGCCATATTGGCCAACTTCCGGCCACAGGAGTTGTGGCTAAGCGACCCGTCGGATCCGGAGATGAAAGCCCTGCTGCAGCAGGCGCAGGAGTTGGGTGTGCGGGTACCCAGCGCCAGGCAGGCGATGAGTTCGACTTTGGTGGGGCGGAGGTGCGAATCCTGGCTCCCGCTGCGCAGGACCTGGCCGCCCGGCGCAATGATGAATCTCTGGTGATGAAAATGGTTTACGAAAAAACATCCGCTCTGCTGGAAGGCGATGCGGAGAAACGTTCAGAACAACAAATCGCGGACGAGCAACCGGAAGCTGATCTGCTCAAGGTGGCGCATCACGGCAGCGCAACCTCCACCATCCCGAAGCTCTTAGAGCGCGTGCATCCTCGATTCGCGGTAATCTGCGTCGACGTGCGCAATACTTATGGTCACCCGCGCGGAGAGGTTCTGGCCCGTCTGGGCGAAGCCCACGTGATGACTTACCGCACCGATCTCGACGGCGCGGTCACATTCTATCTGGACGGCACCACCGTCATCCCTGCTTTTCCTCGGGCGGAAGTCCACTAATATCGATTTCCGCGGTTTCATCGCTGCCCGGAGCCTGGCGATATTCCTCAATCACGCGCCGCGCCTTTTCCGCATCCTCTTCCCGCACCAGAATAATGGTGCCGCCGACTCCAGGGAGAATGTCCTGCTGGGCGTCCAGCGAAGTGATATCGGAATCGATCCCGGTGGACTCCAGCAGACCGTGCACGACCATGGCCTCGGACTCCTGTTCCGTGTCAAACACCCGCACCAGCTTTTCATTGGGATTGGGGCGCACCGCGGGACGTTGGTTCATAACTCCTCCGATCGGGGCGGCCGCGGACACGAATCATATATATAGATCGGCCCGCTTCCGTCTGTCTGGCAGCACTGTGATTGTAACCCGGTAAGCGTGAGTAACCGAAGTCCTGCACTCCGGAGATGTTGCGTTCGCTTCCGAATGTCGACAAAATAGGAGCATGGGAACGGGTATCGCCCAGTCGTCGCGGCGCATCGATAAACGCAGGAAGTCAGTACTGATGTGGATCAGGGCTCTGAACTAGTCTGGGGGGGTAATGAATACACGGGAGCGGGCTGAACTGTCCGCGCACCTGACCGAGAAAGAGCAGGAAGCCAGAAACATCCGGCGCCTGCAGCTCATGATGAGCATGGTCATGTCGGTGATCAGCCAGGACGGCAACCTGACCGTGGAAGAAGCCTCAGAACTGGTCGCCGGCGCCAGACGGGCTGCCCTGGCCATGTTTCCCGACAAGGAACTGGCGTACGACCTCCTCTACCGGCCTCGACTCCAGCGGCTGATGAACGAACGCTTCCGGCTGCAGTGATGGGCCGCCCACCGGTTCCGCACGGATCCCGAAACTAAAAACCGGAAACTAGAATCAGTCCTTATTGTTTGAGGGAACCTAGCTTCCGGCTGAGAATCCGCCCACATTCGCCACCGTGAGCCGCAGATATTTGTGGGGATTTACCGGGGTGTCATTGATGCGCACTTCGTAGTGGAGGTGGGGACCGGTGCTGCGGCCGCTCTCACCGACGAACCCGATGGTGTCGCCGCGGTGCACGTGCTGGCCGGGCATGACAGCAAAGTTTGCCAGATGGCCGTAGCGGGTGGTAATGCCGTGGCCGTGGTCGATCATGACGGCCCGTCCATAACCTCCCAGGAAGTCAGCGAAGGTGACTATGCCATCGGCGGGCGCCACAACGGGCTGCCCGTCAGTCGATCCGATATCGATCCCGCTATGGAAGGCTCCTTCTCCATTAAATGGATCGATGCGCTCGCCAAAAGAGCCGGTCACCGGGCCTTCAACCGGCCAGAGATTGGGTGCTGAGTTTGCCCGCAGCCAGTCTGCGGTAGTCACGTTGCGCGTAAGTCCCAGGGAAAGGCCGGTCATGGTAGCGCCCGTCAGCGCCGACGTCCTCAGCGCATAAAGCTGGTCCAGGGACGAGACGAACTGAACGTTAGCTACGTTTTCTGAAGAGGCGGTTACCAGGTTGGGATCGGACTTCAGCCCGTATAACGAAGAAACTTCGCCCGCCAGCGAACCCAGCGAGGCTACCTGAATATCGCGCTCCTTGGCCACTTGCTCCAGCCGGGAGTAACGGTTACGGAGATCTTCCCGCTCAGTCCGGAGTTCGTTGTAATGCGACACCTTCAGCAGCATGCGCAGGTACGAACTGGCGATGCCGGTCAGGCTCAGACCCACGATCGATGCCCCCACCAGAAACACGTACAGGTAGTGGAGGGGGATGGGGATCTTGCGCAACTGACCATCGTCACCGCGTGCCACAAAAAGAATGTAGAAGCGTTTTTGCAATTTGTTCCTTCCGTTAGTTGATCAGGATCGGCCCAATGAGGGCGGCTCGCGGTTACGAGAGCCCCATTGCCATCCTGAATCCGGGCCAGCTTTGAATCTTGCAACTCCAGCCGTTTTTACGCGCCCGAACCCTACCGGAACCGGGATGACCTGAACTCGTGTCTGCAATCCCTACTGAATGCAGCACTTAGTTCGGCCACAAGTGCTTGGACAGCTTCTGAACGGTAACAAAGTAGGTTCCCCCTGTCAACGTTGGCGGCCTTACCAACGCCGGGTACAAAGGACTGGTCGGAGGGACCTGTTACTCGGTGGTGACTTTGGGAGGGAGGGTAACGTGACCTTTGTGCATTTGCGCGAACGGTGTGGGGCCGGGTCTCTGACCCGGCCAAGTCGAGCGAAGCTCGACAGCGGTGTGCCGGAAGCTCGACGCCGGCAGCAGCTGATTTGCCGGGCTTTGTTACGTGGGCCCGGTTCTCTGAGCCGGCCCCCCAACCGTTTCCGTTAATGTATATATGATTGCGCTGTGCCCCTGCGTGAAAGAGTGCTGATCCGCCGGATTCGCGGCCAAGCCGCAAGACTACCTACCGCCTTCCACGGCATAGGCATCGGAGATGACTGTGCGGTGGTTCCAATCCCTCGTGGTCATCAAGCCCTGGTCACCACTGATTTCAGCCTGGAGAATGTCCACTTCAGGCGGGCATGGCACCCGGCCGATAGCATTGGGCATCGCTGCCTGGCGCGCGGCCTCAGTGACATTGCCGCCATGGGAGGGGAGCCGCAGGCGGTGTTTCTCTCGCTCGCGCTGCCGCGGAGCACGCCGCAGAGCTGGGTGGACGGATTCCTCAACGGTCTGCTGAAACTGGCAGACGAGTTCAAAGTACCCTTGGCCGGCGGAGACACCGCCGAGTCTCCAGGCGGAATTCTTGCCGACATCGTCGTTCTGGGCTCCGTGCCAAAAGGTAAGGCGGTGCTGCGTTCGGGGGCGCGTCCAGGTGACCGGATCTATGTAACCGGCGAGCTCGGAGCTTCGGCGGCTGTGCTGGATTTACTTTCCGGAGGAAAAAAGCTTCGGCCGCTGGACCATGGCAGGCACTTTTATCCCACGCCTCGAGTCGCGGTCGGACGATTTCTCCGCGACACGAGAGTGGCTTCCGCCATGATCGACCTCAGCGATGGACTGTCCACAGATCTCAGCCATATCTGCGAGGAAAGCGGTGTGGGTGCCGAGATCGAAGCTGACGCCATTCCGCTTGCCAGGTTGGGGAAAGCGGCGCGGAGAGTCGACCTCCGTTTTGCTCTCCACGGCGGAGAAGACTACGAGTTGCTGTTTACGGCGCCAGCGGGAAAAAAGGTTCCACCGCGCGTCGCGGGAGTTGCTATCGGGCAGATTGGCGTGGTCACGAGGGGCAAGAAAATTCTCTTGCGGAACAAGAAGGGTGTAAGCGAATTACTGCCCCGGGGCTGGGAACACTTCAGGAAAGCACAGACCACGTAGGGGCGGACGCCCTCGTCCGCCCGGTCGAGCGCAGCTCGACGAGTTTTGCCCCGGCAGCCGCCATAGAGGTTCGCTCGATCAGAGCGGAGCCGACATGCACAAGTCGAGCCCGGTGGCGGCTGTTTCCCTTGACGTCCGAACTGCTGCCGCCCGCAGCCCGTGACACAGGAATAAGTACCCTCGAATCAATGGACTTTGGTTTGTCGGATACGGCGCCCGCGATGCAACTTTTCCCCGCCAAATGCGTCCTATTTAACAGAGAATAGAGGCCAACAATCCAACGTCATGGTTGATGCGTAACCTGTCAGGGAGCTTCCCCTCATGTTGATCAAGAAGGCAGACGACATTCCATCTTCGGAGATTACGCCAAAGAGCCTCTACCTGAACCGGCGGAAGTTTCTGGCAGGCACCGCGCTGGCGGGCGCGGCGGCGGTGGCAGGAGTGGGATTGCACGAGATGACTTCGCCGTCGTCGGTAGCGCACGCCAACACCAAGATTGACGGCCTTCAGAAAAGTCCGTTCTCGACCACCGAAGCCATCACACCCTACAAGGACGTTACCAACTACAACAACTATTACGAATTCTCGACCGACAAGTACGAACCGGCGGGCCTAGCCAAAAATCTCAAGACGCGCCCGTGGACGGTCACCATCGACGGCCATGTCAAGAAGAAGCAAGTGCTCGACGTGGACACGATCATCAGAATGGCCGCGCCGGAAGAGCGTATCTGTCGCCATCGGTGCGTCGAAGGATGGTCGATCGTGGTGCCCTGGGTCGGCTTCTCGCTGAGCGAACTGATCAAGCGCGCCGATCCCCTGCCCAGGGCAAAGTTTGTGGAGTTCACCACGCTCTTCGATATGCGGCAGATGCCGGGCCAGCGCAACCACGTGCTGGAATGGCCCTATCTCGAGGGCCTGAGGATGGACGAAGCCATGCACCCCCTGGCCCTGCTGTGTTTTGGCATGTACGGCGAAGTGCTGCCCAACCAGGATGGCGCGCCGCTGCGTATGGTGATTCCGTGGAAGTACGGCTTCAAGAGCATCAAGGCCATCGTGCGCATCCGTTTTGTTGACAGCCAGCCCGACAACACCTGGCATATATCCGCGCCCAGCGAATACGGCTTCTATTCCAACGTGAACCCAAACGTCGACCATCCGCGGTGGAGTCAAGCCACGGAACGACGCCTGGGAGAATTCCGGAAAAGGCCCACGCTTATGTTCAACGGCTACGACCAGGTGGCCTCGCTCTACTCGGGCATGGATTTGAAGAAGAACTTCTAGACTTGATGTGGGCGCGAGCGTCTCGCTCGCGCAGTCCTTTGCACGAGTGGGACTCTCGCGCCTACGTTGAATGAAGAGCCTATGGTGCGTTGGTTCAAGCCCTTCGTATTTCTCGCCTGTCTGGGGCCGCTGGCGCGGCTGGGGTGGAAGGCCTACATGGGCCTGCTGGGGGCCAATCCCATCGAGGTCATTACCCATTCGACCGGCGACTGGATCCTGATCTTCCTGCTGGTGACGCTCTCGATCACGCCGCTGCGCAAGTTAACCGGACAGCTTTGGCTGATTCGCTATCGCCGGATGTTTGGGCTGTTTGCTTTCTTCTATGCGGTGCTGCACTTCATAACCTACATCTGGCTGGACAAATTTTTTGATCTGCACGAGATGTGGGCGGACGTGAGCAAGCGCCGCTTCATCACCGTCGGCTTCACCGGATTCGTGCTGCTGATTCCGCTGGCCCTCACTTCAACTCGGGGCTGGATACGCCGCCTTGGCGGCAAGCGCTGGCAGGCCTTGCACCGGCTGATCTACGTCAGTGCGATCGCGGGAGTGATTCACTATTGGTGGCTGGTGAAGGCCGACGTCACCAAGCCAGAGCAGTATGCTTTCGTGCTCTCTCTGCTGCTGGTGTATCGCGTCGTGACCTGGCTGCTGCGCAGGAATAAAGAAAGAAAGGCCGCCTCCGCGATAGCAGAGCAGGCCGAGGTCGCCGAGGGGTAGTCGTTACCAGATAGTGACAACTTTTTCCAGGCACGTGTGTTAGAGATGAAAGGGTCGAACTCTATCATCGCGGTCAAGGAGTAGTGCGGCTTATTCTGCACATTTGTTATGAAAACTTTATATCTGTACCTGGGCCTGGCTTCTCTTCTGTTTTGTGCCGGTTGTGGCAACAGCAGTAATGGCGTACCCGGTTTCATTCCCAAAGGAAACTATTCCAAGGCCAGCCTCAACGGGCAGTACGTCTATCAGATCGAAGGATTCGATTTCACTACGAACCTTAACGGTGTCGCCTATCGCGAAGCCGGTGTGTTTACTGCCGACGGCAACGGAAACATCACCAGCGCGACCGACGATTTCTCCGAGGGCAACACCTTCCTCACCACCAGCAGCACCGGCACCTACAGCATTAGCAACGACGGCACCGGCAGTTTGAGTCTTAACAATGCCCTGGGAACAATCCATCTGGCCGTGACCCTGGTCAGTTCTTCCAAAGTTTATCTGGTGGAGGGTGACCAGGCCCTCAACGGAGGCGGACTGGCGGAGAAGCAGGACTTGACCGCCATCGCTTCCGCACCCAGCGGAACATTTGTATTCCGCGAGCACGATGTGAATTCGGTGCAGTCCGTGGCCAGCGTAGGCGCTTTCACGGTGGCCGGGGGTGTCGTCAGCAATGGGAACGAGGATATCAATCGCGGCGGAACCTTCAGTTCGCTGACCTTTACCGGTTCCTTCAACGGGCCGGACTCCAGCACCGGGCGCGGCACCGGGACCTTCACCGACAGTTCCCCGGCCACCTCCAGCTTCGTTTACTACATTGTGGATGCCAACAACATCCGCTTTATGGCAGAAACCGTCGGGGTCAATGGACTGGGACGTGCCGAACTCCAAAGCGGGACACCGGCACTCTCCGGCAGCTACGCCTTTGGCAGCAAGGGCGACACCGGTTTTCTGGGCGGAGTCAATATGGCCGGCCGCTTCAACGCCAGCGGAGGAAACATCACGATGGGCGCGCGCGACTCGGTACAGGACGGCAACGTCGCCGGCAATGTCAGTTTCACCGGAACCTATACCCAGGCTGTCAACGGGCGCGCGCTGGTCACCCTTACTACCGCAGCCAACCAGAATCTAGTGGTGTGGATGGTCAGTCCGACGCGTGGGCTTTTCCTGGTCAATGACCCCAACACCGTGCAGGACGGGAGTCTCGATCTGCAGCAGGTTTCCTCATTTTCGAACTCCACGATGAACGGGCAGTTCGGCTTTGTCATGGATGGATTCGACGCGGGTGGCGCGAAGGACCGGGTGGGCACGCTGCAGTGGGACGGCTCCGGAGGCCTGATCCTGAATGAATTTAGCAACGCGAATGGTATCATCACCGTGCCCGTGATTTTGTCGGGAAACTACGCGGTTTCGGCGAATGGGCGAACTGGGGCCTCGATCGGCAGCCTTTCCAACAACCTGATCTTTTATCTGGTTTCAGGAAGCGATGCTTACATCGTGCAAGCCGATTCGGGCGTGGCCCTGAGCGGCACCATCAGCAAGCAGCACTAGACATTGAAATTTCAGATTGCGGATTTTAGATTGCAGATTGGGTCTTACCGGCATTCCTGGTCCTGAATTCCCGAGGCGTGCTATGAAATTACATTGCGGAGCTTCTAAATTCTGAAATCTAAAATCTGCAATCTGCAATTCTTTCTCAGCCTCTTTCAAAGGCATGCTTCTGCTCGAGTTCGGCGAGGGCGCTCCGCATATCTGCCTCAAATCTTTCTGCCTGCGCCATGAGCGACGCATTGGCTGAGGCCCATTCGCCCTGGAGAGTTATCAACTCCTGGTTTCGCAGTCTCTGTGCCACCTCGAGAATCTGCGCGGCGGAAGTCTCCAGGAACAGGGCCTCCGTGGCGTCGCCAATCCAGACCGGACCGCCGGCGACTTTGGTCTGCCAGTAAACTTTGCGCGCCACCAGCAGGGCCATATTTTCGTCCGTCGCCTTGCCGAACACCCACTTGCTGCGCTTGAAATCGTAATAGCGGCTGGAGAATTGTACCGGCACACGCTTGCCCGACTTCAGGAATTCAATTTGCCGGCGATCCACCTCCTTGCGCAAGGCGTTGATCATCGGCCCTTCAATGTCCTTCGCTTCCAGCGACGGCATCACTTCGTAAACGGTTGCGGACAGATTCACCGATACCGGCGCATGCAGCCCTTCGGAATTCTCGAGAGCGATGTCGGCGTGGAGCACCCAGAAATCCGCTCCCGAGGTGGACTTGCGGAACGGCCATTCCAGCCGGAACGAGAGCGGCAAGCCGCTGAGGCAGACGTAGATCTTCTTTTCGGGCTCTTTGTTAGCTTGTAGGGGAGTGTTCATAATGAGAATAATTTGGAATTTGTATTTTAACCGCCGCCACTCCACTTTTGTCTTCCAAACCAAAGATATTGGGGACGGACATCCGAATATTCAGCTTCTGTGCGGATTTTATTCCCACGATAACGAGGCTGGTTCTTATCGGTTGGGATGCCGGCGGGTGGCGCCCTCACTCCGTCACATCGCTGTCTTTCAGGAATGACGAGAGCACCCGGGCTAACTTTCCACTTTTCGCTCAACGAGGGCAGATAGAGGCTGGAGGTCGGGCGATTGGCTTGTATTTCTTCCCACCTGTTTACTGATGAGATTCGTGGCGAGGCGAATGCCCGAATGGAATCTCAAAATGAAAAGGCGGCCTGGGTGGCCGCCCTGATCACATTCTGGATACTGACCAGGGTCGCGGGCGAGGGCGCCCGCGCCGCACAACAACTCAAGAGAGCTTATCGGCCGGAAGCTGCGCCTGCGGCCTGAGGATACATTGCCGCAATCTTTTCCAGCAGGGCGTTGATGCTTCGGCCGGTCTCCAGGGTGGCATCAACTGCGGGATGCCCCTCTCCATCGGTGTGCATTACCAGCACGCGCGCGCCTGATTTCGCCTTTTTGACCATGTAGGCCAGGTGATGCCGGTCATTCTTGGTCAAAGTAGGGCCGAGGATGACCAGATCGAATGCTTCCCGTTTGAGAGCATCCAACACCTGCTGGCGGCCCTCCGCCTGGGCTACCTGGTGGCCCGCTTTCTCGATCGTAACCGCTTGTTCGGCAAGGGGTTCGGCATCGCCTTCTGCGTACAAAATCTTGAGTTTTGAGGTCGACTTTGTGGTATTTGCCATAAAGTAAGAGTGAGGCCGGCCTTTCTGGTTCCGGCTGACCTGCACGTTAGCAATACCAAGCTGCCCTGAGAACGTCACCGAAGACCAATAAAGCTACACCGAAGATCATCGCCCGACCGGGGTGCGAGCAAAAGGAAGACCGGTGCCGAGCTCGCTCGGCCTGGGCGGACGACGGCGTCCCGCCCCTCCGTGGGTGGCACGGCGACTACTGTCTCAGGCCCATCCAGCGTTCCGAGACAACGAGGGAGTTTCCGGGATTGTGGGGGTCGAAGCGGACAGATGTGGGCAGGCCGAGGCGGCAGGAGTGAAGATTGATGAACTGGCGCAGATAGGTTACGTCCTGCGAGGCTTCGTAAGATACTCCAGCGACGTCGTACTGGTAGATCAGGAAGGTGGAAGGGCGCTCGCGAGTGCCAGGCATTTCCTGAATATCGATCACGGTGCCGTCGGTGATACGGCCGATGCGATCGAGCCAGGCGCGCCGCTCCCGCTCCAGGTCGTCGGCGGTCTTGGGCTTGCGGCGAAGCAGTAAGTAGGCCAGGCCAAGAACGGCTATGCCCACCAGAATGAAAAGATAGAGGCGAAATGGAATCATGATTTATTGGCAGAGACGGCCGCCGCGCGGCGGTTCCTGCAACAGAATAAGGCCTAATAGTGAATCGTGGAAGTCTCGATATAGGCGCGAGCGCCTCGCTCGTGCAAAGGTCGCGTGGCCGCTGGTCCCTTCCTGCGAGAGCGTGGACGCTCGCGCCGACGTTCACACTACGGCATTGCGCAGGGTTCCTACCCCTTCCACGATCACTTCCATGGTTTCACCCGCGACTACCGGGCCGACGCCCTGCGGCGTTCCGGTGGGGATCAGGTCGCCGGGCAGCAGGGTCATGACCTGGGAGATATACCGGATGACGACATCGAGGGGGAAGATGAAGTCTCGCGTGTTGCCTTGCTGCCGGACCGCGCCCTTGACTCTGGTTTCCACGCCGATCCCCGCCCATGGATCGATTTCGTTGGTGACCAGCGGGCCAACCGGGCAGAAAGTATCGAAGCCCTTGGCCCGGGTCCATTGGCCATCTTTGTTCTGCAGATCGCGAGCGGTAACGTCGTTTACGCAGGTGTAGCCCAGAATGTAGGGGCGAACATCTTCGTCCGCCGCCAACTGGTGGCACTTTCTGCCGATCACCACGCCGAGTTCGCCTTCGTAGTCCACCCGCTCAGCGATCTGGGGCCGGCGCACCTGAGCGCCTGGCGCCAGCAACGAAGACGGCGGCTTCAGGAAGATCAGCGGCTCAGCAGGAACTTCGTTGCCCAGTTCGGCGACGTGCTCGCGATAGTTGCGCCCGACACAAACGATCTTCGACGGACAGACGGGCGGCAGCAAGCTTGCCTCCGCCAGAGCAAGATGGTCCATCCGCCCGGTGGGAACGTCTTCCAAGTCTCCACCCGAATCTTGCGGAGAACTCAGAAAAAGCCGGGTAATCTGTTGCGCGCCAGCGACGGATTCTATGAGTCCGTAGTGAGGCTGGTCGTTCATCTGAAAACGGCAATATTTCATTATGACCTCGAAATGTCAGCACTTAGCAATTGGCAAGCGGCAAATGGAATTTCCGCTGAACCGAGCCTATGGTCAAGCGGCAAACGCGGCATGCCAAATGCTAAGTGCCAAGTGTCAACTGCTGCCTGACGGTACTTGCTCGCTCGTCTCTTCCGACCTCGCGCTTTCGTTATTGCGTTCATCCACTGCGGATACCGAGTAAAAATACCGCTTTCCCGACTGCACGTTCGAGTCGCGGAAGGCTGGGGTCTTCACCGGCTCGGAATTTAGCTTGGCCGGCTGCCCCCCTTCCTCGTGGCGGAAGATGTTGTAGCCGGAAAGATCAGCTTCCGTGTCCGGGGACCAGACCAGATCGACGAATGGCGCCTGACCTACTCCCGAGAAAACCGCCTGCAGTCCGGTGGGCACGGCCGGGGGAAAAACATCGTGGGCGAAGACCTGGACCACCGGAGTGTCATCGCCTTCCACCTCAACCTCGGGCTTGCCGGGTTCGGCAACAACTGTAACCACTGTGGCGCGGTAGTCGTAATGATTTTCCCACTCAAAGGCCTGATCAAGAAATTCGGGTAACGGGTTGACCGGTTGGGTTTGGGAACAGCCTGCGAAGCTGGCATCGCTGACTCTGGTATCGGTCTGCTGTCCATGCTCGCGGCGATAGATGCGCATTTTGTACGTGATGACGTCCGACGCGGCCGGCGCAGGCGGACAATCCCAGGAGAGCAGCACGCCATCGCTCTTCACTTCGGCGCGGAAATGATCCGGCGCGGGCAGCGTGGGCGCGGATGGAACCTGCACCTGGTTGGAAATTCCGGCGCAGCGGCCGCTTTCATTCTGCGCCGACACCGCATAGGCAATCTCCGCGGTGGGGTCCTGGTTTTGCAATTGCTCGGACAAGACGTCGGTGTAGCTGGCCTCAACTTTCCCGTTTGATCCGGAACCAGGCAACGGGAACCGGCTCGCCGGAACTTCTGCCACCGGATTCTTGCAATCAGCCACAGGAACTCTCAGGCTACGGCAAATGAGGGTCGCACCTGGGTGGCGCAGGGACTGGCGATCAACCGTTCTCGAGGGCACAGTCCATGCCAGGTAAACCTTATCGCCCTTGCGCGCTGCCCGCAGATCGCTGACCGGCTTGGCCAGTTCAAGCGAAGGCGGGATGGGAACACCCGGAGCGCCGCAGGAAACAAGCGCAGCGCTGCCCAGCACGGAGATCAGAATCCAGCCGGATCGCTTCATCGCGAGAATCAACAGGGTACCAGAAGAAATGCGGGTTTCCCGTGCTCCACGAGTGAGCTGGTCAGATACAAACCGCAAAACCTTTAACCACAGAGGACACGAAGGACCACGAAGGTTCCTAGCCTTAGGTTTTCCTTGGTGTAACTTCGTGTCCTTCGTGGTCAAGGGTTTTGCGGTTTGTTCTACCAAGACGGCATACGCGAAAGTTATGCCACCAGTTCCTTCACAGCCTCGCGGAACACGCGGGTGTGGTGATCGACATCTTCCGGATCGGCCTGGGGCGACATGAGCGCCATGTTGTGGAACGGCGTGAGCAGGATCCCGCGGTTCATGGCATAGAGATGCATGAAACGCTCCAGTTCGAAATCCATGGCGTCGTGCGCCTGGGTGCCGTTCCTGGGACGGGTCGCCGAGAACTGGTATTCGGCGCGACAGCCGAGGCGGGTGACGTGCCAGGGCAGGGCGAATTCAGTAATCGCTTTCTCGACTCCGGCCGTCCAGCGCTCGGCCGCGGAGATCATGCGGGGAAAGGCCTCTTTGGTCAGCACCTTGGTCAAGGTGGCCCGCATGGCAGCGAGGGAGAGGGCGTTGCCGGCCAGGGTCCCGCCAATTCCGCCGGTGTCGCAGTCTTCCAGGTTCTGCCCATCGGAAATGCACTTCGCCACTTCCTGGGTAAATCCGTAAGCCGCGCCTGGAACCCCGCCGGCAATGGCTTTGCCGAAGATGAAAAAGTCAGGTTCGAGATTCTCCGCCCGGGTGTATCCCCCAGGACCGGCACAAATGGTGTGAGTTTCGTCGATGATGAGCAGGGTACCGGATTTGCGGGTGAGTTCCCGCAATGCCTTATGGTAGCCGGCCTCAGGATGAACGATGCCGACGTTGGTCATGACCGGCTCGGCCAGCACGCAGGCTACATCGCCCGCAGCCAGGGCTTGCTGCAGCGCCGGGAGGTCGTTGAACTCGACGACCTTGGTGGTGACGGCAGGATCGACGGGCGGTCCGATGTTTCCCCGGCGGGATTGTGCCACTCCGTTTTTCAAGGTGATGAAACTCTCGTCCACGGTGCCGTGATAGCACCAGTTGAAGATCAGTATCCTGGGACGCTTTGTGATCTGGCGCGCCAGCCGTATGGCGAAACGATTGGCGTCGGTGGCGGTAAGAGCGAATTGCCAGTAGGGCAGTCCGAAGCGTTGCTGCAATTCTTCCGCAACGAAAATTGCGTCTTCCGTGGGCAGCATGAGCGTGATGCCGCGCTTCATCTGGTCTTCCATAGCCTTTACCGTGGAGAACGGAGAGTGCCCGGTCATGGCGCCGGTGTCGCCCAGGCAGAAGTCAATGTAGCGGTGGCCGTCCACATCGTAGAAGTGCGCGCCCTGGGCCTCGCGAACAAAGGGTGGGAAAGCGCCGGCCCATTTAATCATCCAGTTCATGGGCACGCCGCCGAGCAGTGACTTGCCGGCGCGCTCGAACAACGCCTTGGACTTGGGACGCTCGTTCACGAAGCGCTGCTGCTCGCGCTCCATCAGGGATTTGATCCGCTGCCGGTCGATCGCTTTCATGTTTCGACAATCTTAACCACAGCAGACACAAAGGACACAGAGAAAATCGCCCTCCGCGTCCTTTGTGTCCTCTGTGGTTAATGCCTTACAGGATGTACCGGGACAAATCCTGGTCTTTCACGATGTCGGCCAGCATCCTGCGTACGTAGTCAGCGTCCACTTTGATGTGTTCGCCCTTCTTGTCCGGGGCGTCGAAGCTGATTTCATCGAGGACGCGCTCCATGATGGTGTGCAGGCGGCGGGCGCCGATGTCTTCCGTGCCTTCGTTTACGCGAAAGGCATAGCGAGCGATTTCTTGCTGGGCCTCGCGGGTGAATTCCAGCTTGACGCCCTCGGTTTCCATCAAGGCCACATACTGCTTCACCAGGGAGGACTTAGGCTCGGTCAGGATGCGGATGAAATCTTCCATGGTGAGCGACTGCAGCTCCACCCGGATGGGAAAGCGGCCCTGCAGTTCGGGAATCAAATCGCTGGGTTTCGAAACGTGGAAGGCGCCGGCCGCAATAAACAGGATGTGATCGGTGCGCACCATGCCGTAGCGCGTGTTCACCGTGGTGCCCTCGACGATGGGCAGGATGTCGCGCTGCACGCCTTCGCGTGACACGTCTGGGCCGTGGCCGCTTTCGCGTCCGGCAATCTTGTCGATTTCGTCGAGGAAGATGATGCCCGAATCTTCCACGCGATCAATCGCCATGCGGGTGACCTGGTCCATGTCAATCAGTCGCTGTTCCTCTTCCTGGATCAGGTACTCGAAGGCTTCGTTCACCTTCATCTTCCGCTTCTTGGTGCGCTGGCCGAAGATGTTGGGCAACATGTCCTTGATGTTGACGTCCATCTCCTCGACACCCTGGTTGGAGATGATTTCGAAGGACGGGAAATTGCGCTCCCGGACATCGATTTCGACGGTGCGGTCGTCGAGCTTGCCTTCGCGCAGCTGCTGGCGAAGTTTCTCGCGAGTGCGGCCTTGCGAATCATGGCCGGGAGAAGCGGTTGTCCCTTCGAGCACCATTCCACCCGTGGGCGCCTCCGCGGGGCGCGGAGAAGGTGGCGGCAGCAGGATATCCAGCAGGCGCTCTTCCGCATTGAGCTCGGCTTTGCCGGAGACATCTTCCAGTTTTTCTTCGCGAACCATCTCGATGGCGATTTCGACCAGGTCGCGAATCATGGACTCGACGTCGCGGCCCACGTAGCCGACTTCGGTAAACTTCGACGCTTCCACTTTCAGGAATGGCGAGTTAGCGAGCTTGGCCAGGCGGCGCGCGATTTCGGTTTTGCCCACGCCAGTGGGGCCGATCATGATGATATTTTTGGGAATGACTTCTTCCGCCAGGTCAGGAGTTAATTTCTGACGGCGCATGCGATTGCGCAGAGCGATGGCGACGGCGCGCTTGGCGTCCTTCTGACCGACAACATGTTTGTCCAGTTCGGCGACAATCTCACGCGGAGTGAGTTCGTCGAGCGCGATCTGTTCTTCTTCAGCGGCAGCGGGTAGGTAGATAGCCATAAATCAGTCGTTGGTCATTGGCCGTTGGTCATTGGCCGTTTGCTTTCCGTACTCGTCGATCGGAGTTCCAGGTTTCTGGCCAACGACCAAGGGCCAACGACCAACGACTAGAGTTCTTCAATCGTTACCTTGTCATTAGTATAGATGCACATTTTGCCCGCAATCTTCATTGCTTCTTCGGCGATCTGCCGGGCTGTCAGCTGGGTATGCTCGGCCAGGGCCTGCGCGGCGGCCTGGGCGTAGGGGCCGCCGCTGCCTATTGCCGCAATGCCGCCGTCGGGCTCGATCACATCGCCCTGGCCGCTCAGCAGGAAAGTCTGGTCTTTATCCGAAACCAGCAACAGGGCTTCGAGATGGCGCAGAAATTTGTCCGTGCGCCAATCTTTGGCCAGTTCAACGGCGCCCCGTCCCAGGTTGCCGTGATATTGCTCCAGCTTCGATTCGAAACGGCTGAAAAGGGTGAAAGCGTCGGCGGTGGAGCCGGCAAACCCGGCCAGTATCTTGTCCTGATAGAGGCGGCGAATCTTCTTGGCGGAGTGCTTGATGACGCCTTCACCGAGCGTGACCTGGCCGTCCCCGGCCAGGACGACATTACCGTTGCGGCGGACCGAAAGAACTGTGGTGGAGCGAATCAGACGCTTCGTAGGCATGAGCGCAATTCTTGATTATAGCAGTCTCCATGTAGGCGCGAGCGTCCCGCTCGTGCGTCCCCCCACTTTACATTCTCCTTAGGCGATCGTCATCGATTATGACGGCTTCATGGACGGTCCAGCACGAGCGGGGACGCTCGCGCCTACATCGCTACTGCAGGGCTATCAGGGGCACGGCGGCGACAGCAGCCAGAATGCCAGCGGTTTTCCAACCGGTAAATTTTTCTTTCAGAAAGAAGCGGGCCAACAACACCGTTAGCGCAGGATAAAGTGAAGACAGAACTACCGCCGAATCCAGCCTTCCCGTCTGATTAGCTCGAATAAAAAGCGCGGTGCCGGAAACGTCCAGACACCCCGCGAAGAGGGCGATGGTCGCGTCCGCGCGGAGCAGTGGACCCTTGCCCCGGCGGGACAGCGCGATGCCCCCCACCAGGAGCAAGGAAGCTACACGTGAAAACACCGCAGACCATAACGGAGAGCTGTCGCCGGTACGGCTGATGCAAAGGAAGAATCCGGCAAAGCCGATTCCAGCAAGGGCAGCGATAAAAACGCTGCCAGCGCTGCCTGAACCATCGGGACGCGAAATCAGCCAGATGCCCAGCCCAGCCAGCAGAAAGCCGGCGAGGCCAAGTTTGCCCGGCGGTCCGTGGGCAATCATGGTGAAAGCGGCCGGGATGGCAGCGCCGAGAACGGCAGCTACAGGAGCGGCCAGTCCCATGCCCTGCGACAGCGCGCGATAGAACAGGAGTAGAGCGAGTCCGCCCAAGGCTCCGGCCGCGGCGGCCCAGAGCTGGCTCGACCGCGAGGGCAAGTCGGGGCGTATAACCAGCGCAAGTGTGAGCATGAGTACGAAGCCGCCGGCGTGGGAGAGGGCCGTCACCAGAAAGGAATCCGAGCGCCGCGAAGCGTAGCCGCCACTGAAGTCGCTGGTCCCCCAGCACAGAGCTGCCGCCAGGCTTAAGGCCACGGGCACGAGTTGTTCGACAGAGGCCAAACTAGATCCTTTTGCTTTTCGTCCGGAGGACTGAGAGTAGCACGCGATAAGATGTCCGGGCAGGTTCGGTCTCTGGATGCGTTCACGAAGAAAAAGAAGATCGTATCCTCTAAGGACCACGGAGCAGGAATGTCCGCAGCCTTGATTCTGGGATTGGTCGGCGGTCTGCTGGTAGTTGCCTTTCTGGCCAACCGTGTCTTTGGACTGACCCGCATCCCGGATGTGCTGGTGCTGATGATGCTGGGCGTCTTGCTCGGTCCCGTGCTGGGCCTGGTGCAGCCCGGCACGCTGGCCAAGACCACTAATCTGCTGGGAACGCTGGCCATCATTCTCGTTCTGTTCGAAGGTGGACTGGAGCTCAATCTTCGCAATACCTTGAAGCATTTTCCCGGAAGTTTCCTGCTGGCCACCCTGGCCTACGTCTTCAGCACGCTGCTGGTCGCACTCATCGTGGTCAAGGGACTTGGGTTGTTGTGGACCGACGGCCTGCTGGTGGGAGCCGTGATGGGCTGCACCAGCAGCACCGTGGTGCTGCCGGTTTTGCAGCAACTGCAGGCGGAAGAACCCGTCCGAGTCACGCTAATGCTGGAAGCGGCGTGGGGAGACGTGCTGGCCGTGCTCACGGTGGGATTGCTTCTGGGCATGCACAGCCAGGGCGGCGCACTGGCCCAAGGGCTGGCGCACGGTTTGCTGAACCAGGTTGGGGTCGCGCTGCTGTTCGCCATCCCGGGAGGCATTTTGTGGTCGCGGCTGCTGCACGTTCTCTCCGAGCAGCGTTTTTGGCAAGTCCTTACCTTCTCTGTTGTTCTTGTCCTGTATGCGGGGATGGAAGCGCTAGGAGCCAACGGGTTGATCGCGGTGCTGGGCTTTGGCCTGACGCTTTCCAACTTTCCCGGCGTGGATCCCGGCCTGGGCTTGACCCTGCCGGTCACGCAAATGGCCGAGTCGCAGCAGGCTTTGCTTACGTTTCACTCCGAACTTGCTTTCCTGGTGCGCACTTTCTTTTTTGTGCTGATCGGCGCGGTGGCGGAGCTGGGAGTGTTTCGCCAGCATCCTCTGCTCATGGTAGGGACGCTGGGATCGTTGTTTCTGGCGCGTTGGCTCGCCATTCATTCCAGCCGTTGGGCATGGCGGGGAATTGAAGCGCACAGTCGGGAATTGATCTTCTGGGTGCTGCCCAGAGGACTGATTACAGTGGTCCTGGCCATTGAAGTAGCACAACAGCGTGGTGGCGGGCTCGCGTTCGTCCCGGGACTGGCATTCGCAGTCATCCTGACCACCAATGCGCTATTGATTCTGGCCAGCTTCCGGGCACGGAAGGCCATGCCTGCGACAGCCAATCCTGCAGAGGTGGCACTGGAAGCTCCAAATCTGCCCGCAGCTCGAGCTCAGTCCGGACATCGCCGGCGCTGGGTAGTGAACGCCGTGATGCTATTGCTGCTGGCCGTCGGCGGATTGGTGCTGTGGTACGGAAGCCATCCCGAACCATTGCACCCCCGGGGCGTGGTGCAGTGGATCAAAGCGCATCTGCATCGCGGACAATAAGTTCATGTGGCGCGGGCGCCCTCGCCCGCGAGCGGCCGGACGCGGTGAAGGCGATGATTTTCGGGAAGTAGGCTGGCTGTGATTCCCGTTCAAAGGATTGCAGAGGGCCCGAGCCCCAGTTTTCAAATGGTGAAGGCTAAAGTCAACAGCCGCGGGCGGGGGCGCCCGCGCCACAGCAATACTGGCTAAATTGACTTGCTGAAGCTCCCCGGCCTAACATGGCCGACTTACCTCCTTATGATCGGCCAAACCATCTCACACTACCGCATATCGCAAAAATTGGGCGGTGGCGGCATGGGTGTGGTTTATGAAGCGGAAGATTTGCGCCTGGGCCGCCGCGTGGCCCTGAAGTTCCTCCCCGAGGAACTGGCGCGGGACCCGCAGGCCCTGGAGCGGTTCCGGCGCGAGGCGCGGGCGGCTTCGGCGCTCAATCATCCCAACATCTGCACCATCTACGATATTGGCGAAGACAACGAGCGCCAGTACATCGTGATGGAATATCTCGATGGTACGACGCTGAAATACCGCATCGAAGGCAAGCCGCTGTCGGTGGAGCAGTTGGTGGACTTCGGAGTGCAGATTGCCGATGCGCTGGATGTGGCGCACACCGCCGGCATTGTCCATCGTGACCTGAAGCCGGCGAATTTGTTTCTTACCAAGCGCGGGCAGGCCAAGATTCTCGATTTCGGACTGGCCAAAGTGGCCGGCCGGCCGATGCCGGAACTGGAGCCGGTGGGCGCATCCTTCGCGACTGCGGCGGTGGATGCAGCGCATCTCACCAGTCCCGGCAGCACGGTAGGAACCGTGGCTTACATGTCTCCGGAGCAGGCGCGCGGAGAGGAGATCGACGCTCGCACTGATCTCTTTTCTTTTGGCGCCGTGCTCTACGAAATGTCCACCGGTCGGCAGCCTTTCACCGGCAACACTTCAGCTGTGATTTTTGACGCCATTCTGAACCGGGCGCCTACCGCGCCGGTAAGGCTGAATCCCAATTTGCCGGCTGAGCTGGAACGCATCATCAATAAAGCTTTAGAGAAGGACCGCGAACTGCGATACCAGGTGGCGTCAGAAATGCGCGGCGACCTGAAGCGCCTGAAGCGCGAGATCGATTCGGGCAAGAGTTCGTCGGTAAGTGTGTCAACTCCTCCGGGCTCGGCTGCTTCAGGGCCTTCGGCGAGTGCGGTACCGCCGCCCTCGGTGCCGGCGGTGCAGGCCGTGTCCGCGATTTCGGGACCGGTGTCGTCAGCTCCAGTGGTTGCGCAGGCGCCGGCGAACCGAAAGCAATGGTATATCGCAGCGGCTGCATTGCTGGCGTTGGCCATCGGCATCGGCGGCTTTTTCTACACCCGCAGCGCGGGCGCTCTTACGGAGAAAGATTCTATCCTGCTCACCGATTTCGTCAACACCACTGGAGATGCAGTTTTTGACGGCACCCTGAAACAGGCGCTGGCGGTGCAGCTCGAGCAGTCGCCTTACCTGAACGTGTTTCCCCAGGAGCGGGTGCGGGACACGTTGAAGTTTATGGGGCGTTCGCCGGACGAGCGGCTTACTCCCGACCTGGCGCGCGATGTCTGCCAGCGCGAAGGCATCAAAGCTGTCCTCAATGGCGCCATCAGCAGCATCGGGACGCAATACGTCGTGGACGTGAACGCGGTGAACTGCCAGACCGGTGACAGCCTGGCCCACGAACAGGTGCCGGCGGACAAGAAGGAACAGGTTCTGGCAGCAGTGGGGAAAGCGGCTTCGAACCTGCGGGGCAAACTGGGCGAGTCGCTGGCGTCACTGCAGAAATTCGATGCGCCGGTGGAAGAGGCCACGACTTCCTCACTGGAGGCGCTCAAGGCGTTCAGCCTGGGAGAAGCGGAGCGGGCGAAGGGAAGTGAGTTGGGCGCAATCCCGTTTTATAAGCGCGCGATCGAGCTCGACCCCAACTTCGCCGTGGCCTATGCCCGCGTGGGCCAATCCTACGCCAATAGCGGACAGGTTGACCTGGCCATCCAAAACACCAAGCAGGCCTTCGAGCGCCGGGAGCGCACCAGCGAACCGGAGAAGCTGTATATCTCGACGCACTACTACGACATTGTCACCGGGGAAGCGGATAAGGCGATCGAGGCTTATCAGTTGTGGAAGCGGACTTATCCCCGGGACTCGATTCCTACCAACAATCTGGCCTCCAGTTACGCTGCCGTGGGCAAATTAGATCAAGCCCTGGCGGAGGCCCAGGAAACCATGCGTCTCGCTCCCAACGAGGCCCTCAGCTTCCAAAACGTGGGCGGGGACTATATGGGACTGAACCGCTTTGCGGAGGCCAAGGCGGTACGGGAGAAACAAGTAGCGGCCAACCTCGACGCGGTCCTCGACCACGGGGATTTGTTTGTCATCGCTTTTTTTGAAGGCGACACGGCAGCCATGCAGCGCCAGGTGGACTGGGCCAAAGGCAAACCGGACGAATACGACATGCTGCAGGTGGTCGCCGACGCGCAGGCTTCGGCGGGCAAGCTGCGCCAGGCGAGAGAGACCTACAGCCAGGCGACTGAAGTGGCGCGCCGGGGAAAGGTCGATGAAATCATGGCCCGGACCACGGTTCTGCACGCGTGGACGGAAGCACTGATGGGGAATACCGGCGAGGCACGAAGCCAGGCAATGGCGGCGATGGCGGTGAGCCGCAACCGGCCGACCCTGGTGTTATCCGGCATTGTGCTGGCTTTGGCGGGTGACATTCCCCAAGCCACTGCGATCGCGGATGAACTGGGCAAGAGCAATCCCACCCACACCTACATCAACAACATCTACCTGCCGACGATTCGAGCC
The DNA here is from genome assembly GCA_963803605.1 of Terriglobia bacterium. Classification (GTDB taxonomy): domain Bacteria; phylum Acidobacteriota; class Terriglobia; order Terriglobales; family Acidobacteriaceae; genus JAIQFF01. The sequence continues at coordinate 962,746 of CAWDNG010000003.1, read as the reverse complement.
CAGATCGAAATCAACCGCGGCAATCCAGCCAAGGCGATCGAATTGCTCAAGGTGGTATCGCCATACGAATTCGGCTGGGCCGCTCGAACGTGGCCCAACTACGTTCGTGGAACAGCTTACCTCAAGGCGCGCCAAGGGCCGGAAGCGGCGGCCGAGTTTCAGAAGATCATCGACCATCGTGGAATCTGCCAGACCGCGCCGGAGTGCACCCTGGCCCGCCTCCAACTGGGCCGTGCCCGCGCCATCTCAGGTGACAATGCCGAGGCGCGCACGGCGTATCAGGATTTCCTGGCGTTGTGGAAAGACGCAGACCCCGATGTCCCCATCCTGAAAGAAGCCAAAGCCGAGTACGCCAAGCTGCAGTAAGCGTCCCGCTCGTGCGGCCGAGCAACCTAGCGGTAGTTTACTGCGAGTTGAATAGGCAGGAGAGTAACTGGGTAATTTCTGAGGGTGTTACAAGAGTTGGGTTGTCTTACCCACGTGGGGTACTACGATGCCATCGCTCCAGCCCCAGAGTCTTGACCAACGCTTGCTGTGCCAGAGTCTGCTGCGAGAGCACGTAGGCGGTGCGCGGCGGTCCCTTCTCGCCCTGAGGGGGATAAAGTAAAACAAACTGTTTGATCTGCTCCAGTTCCGCGAGCAATTGCTCGACCGAGAGATCGGCCCAGGCCGCTTGCGCCTGCTTGTGCACATACTGCAGCAAAGAGATACCCAGCAGGCAGTAGAAGGCATGGATGCGAATCTTGCGATCGGTCCAGTGATACATGGGATCCCAACCCAGCCAGTCTCCCTGCTTCAGTCCACGGAATACGCGTTCGATCTGTTGTTGATCGGAGTAGCCGGCCACGACTTGTTCCGCACTCCAGTCCATACGGTTGGTCAGCAGCACGGTCCGTCCCAGGCGTTGATTCAGCAGTTGTGGGAGAGCGACGGAGTCGAAGTCAAACTGCAAGTGCCAACCCTTATCGTGCTCTTCCAGCTGATAGCGAATGAGCTCGGCCAGGAACGGGGCGGACAACCAACCCCCAATCTTGCGCTCGATCTGATCTTGTTTCCAACGCGCCTTGGGCTTATTCAATTCCTTGGCCAGCCGGCGCAACGATTGCAACACCCGGCTGAGGCTGGTAGTCAGACTGTGTAGTTGCTCCCCCGCGAAGGAAGCCGAATACTTCACTACGCACAGATACTCGCGTCCGTGGACCAAGGCTTTCTGGGCGGTGGCGCGCACTCCGGGTTGGGCACTACTGCAGGCGGGTAGTTCTTCCACCGCTCGACTGCGTAATTCCGCGGGCGCCTGATTCCAAGGCAAGGCCGAGATCCATCCCAGTCCGGCTTCTGCCAACTGCACCGTGTTCGCCAGCGCGGCCGAGCCTTTGTCCAGCACCAGGGTCACCGTCTCGCGCCCAATCTGGTTCTGATCCAGCATGCGCGTGATGCGGGCCAAGGAGGTGGAGAACTCCTCCACGTCGGCCACATTCCCGGGATAGACGTGATGACATAAGCTCAACCCATTCTCGCCATCCAGAACGTAACTGAGACCGACTTGCCGCAGGTTATGTCGGCCCTGCTTGTTGTGCCCGCGCTGGGCCAGTTGATTGCGGGTGTTGCTGCTCGCGATATAGGTGTAGAAGTTGGTGGTGTCGTAGGCCAACAGGCGACGACCCACAAGTTGTTTCTCTTTCCATAATCCCAGCAAGCGCAACTGAGCTTGCTCCAGGGGATCGTCGGCCGGGGAGAGCGCCTCTTGGCCTTCGGGCAGGATCTGTTCAAAAGCATCCCAGAAAGCTTGCGAAGTAAAGCGCTCGGCGGGAAACTCCCACAGCGCGGACAGGATGGAAGTGCGATACCAATCGGCCACTTCGGTTTTGGGGCCGGGCTGGCAGATGCGGTGCAGAGCGGCCAGCAACAAGTAGTGAGCGGGAGAGGGTCCGGAGCGTGGCGTGGGCCAAAGGGAAGCGAGACAGTCCCAGACTCCGGTTTGCTGGGCGGCCGCCCACAAGGCGGCGGGCAAGCCAAATTCGCGGGTGGAAGCGGCCAGGGGGATGGGGGCAGTACGATCGCGGACCATCTCGGCCAGCTTCTCGGCGGTGCCCAGGTAGGCTTGATGGACGATGCGCGGCTTACCTTCGACGCGGGCACTTTCGACCACGTAGTAGTAGAGTTTGTTGCCTTTTTTCTTGGCGACGAGGCTTGGCATAATAGGGTAATACAATATTGCCAATACCAAATGTTGTCAAGCATTAAATGGCGCACGTATCCACAGGAGCCTACTTCGTACAGGGTAATACTAATGAAAAGCAAACCGGGGTTGCGCAACTATCCCGCGTGGAATTACTTAAGGGAATTGCTTGGATTCTTACTCGAGCGCTCGCAGTAAACTACCGCTAGCGCACGCGGCGACGTCCGCCCTCAGCTGTCCGGAGGAGCGACACTCCGCTGTCTTCCGGCGAAACACCGTCGAGCTGCGCTCGACTGAGCGGACGAGGGCGTCCGCCCCTACGTAGTCTGCGCGCTCCCAAAGCACGCGGGCGAGGGCGCCCGCGCCACATTGAACCGGCGCCTACATGTCTTTAATGTGCGTCGCGATGTACCACTTGTTGCCGAAGGGATCGATTACCCCACCGCTGCGGTCGCCGTAGGGTTGGTCCTTGGGTTCCGAGATCGAAGTCGCGCCCACACTGAGAGCGCGCTTGTACAACGCGTCGCAGTCTTCCACGTATAGGTAGAACATCGTCGGCATAGGCTGGTAGGGCCCCTGAGCCTCGCCCATCTCCATTTGCGCGTTGCCGATTTTCAGGGTGACGTGATGGATCACGCCGTCCGGCGTGGTGTGCCGGCCAAGGTCTTCCGCTCCGAAGGCAAGCTTCAAGAAATTGATCACGGGCTCGGCGCGCAACGGATGCAGATAAGGTTGCAGCGTGGGTGCTCCCTCCGATCTGTAGCTCTCGCCCTTGTAGGTTGCTATGTACCAGGAGTTTCCGGCGGCATCCTTCACTGCTGCGGAACGTTCCCCATAGAATTGGTCCTTAGGTTCCTGGATGGAAGTGCCGCCCGCTTCGAGCGCGCGAGCGTACGTGGTGTCGCAATCGGGAACGTAGATGTGGAAGGCGCTGGGCAGGGGCGTGCCGCGCCACTTCATTCCCGCCCCGCCTCCGCCCACCATCAGCATGGAGTCCCCGATCCGTACTTCGCAGTGCACACCACCCTCGGAGCCGGGTCCGCTGCGGAATGTTTCCTCCGCTCCGAAAGTTTTCGTCATGAACTCGATCAGTCCATCCGCGTCCTGCGCCACGAGGTAGGTCGTAAGCGTGGTGTAGCCTTTGGGAATCGGATCGACCGCCGGCTTTTTCTTCGGATGTAGCGTCGACATTTCGGTAAAGCGCCTCTGGATCTCCTCCTGTGACAAGTTCTGCTGGGGCGTGGCAACGGTCCAGGTGTATCCGAAGGGATCGGTTAGCTGGCCGGAGCGGTCGCCGTAGAACTGGTCTTCGACCGGACGTACGATCTTTGCCCCGGAGGCCACCGCTTGCTGGAAGACCGCGTCCACGTCGTCGACGTAGAGATGCATCTTCACCGGCGATCCACCCAGCGTTTCCGGGCTAATGGCCCCGTAATCAGGGTATTCGTCGGCCAGCATGATGCTGGAACCGCCAATCGTAATTTGAGCGTGCCCAATTTTTCCGCTCGGCTCTGCCATGCGGAATGTTTCGATGGCGCCAAATGCTTTCTTGTAGAAGTCGAGGGCGCGCGCGGTGTCTTTCAGGGTCAAGTACGGTGCAGCGGCTTGACGAAGGGCGGGAACGGGTTCAGCGACGGTTGCCATGGATGATCTCCTTTCCAGATCGGACTTGAGGCGGGCTTTGAAATCCTCGCGCGGAAGCTGGCGGAGCTGGGCCGCAATGTGCAGCAGCGGCAGCAGACCGGGGTCCGCGGATTGAACGGTTACAACCGGTGCGGCCAACAGCTCGGTCACGGCCTGGTCCAGCTGCTCCACTAAATTTCGGTTCGGCAGAGAGCGCTTAGGCATAGGCACCCTCCATGCGGGCACGCAGGTTCTGTAAGGCGCGGAACTGCAACTGCTTCACTGCGCCTTCGCTGCGTCCCAGGACTTGCGCGATTTCACGGATACTCTTCTCCTCGGCAAAACGCATTCCGATTACGCGGCGTTGATCGTCGGGAAGCTGGTCCACCAGGTGAAAGAGCCGGGCACATTCGTCGGCTTCCTCCAGCTTGGGCCGCGCCCCGAGGTCGGCAACGTCAGCCAAGCCGTCCTGACCGGTGATTTCTCTGGTTCCGCGTTTTGACCGGTCCACGATCATGTTGGCGGCAATTCGCAACAGCCAGCCGGCAAAGGGCACGCCGCGCCACTCAAAAGTGTGGATACTGGCCAGGGCCTTGTGGAACACATCTGAAGTCAGGTCCTGGGCCGCGTCGCGATCGTCCACGCGCCTGGCAATGTAGGCATACACGCGGGCGAAATTCAGTTCGTACAATTCGGCAAAGCGGCTGGGATCTTTCTGGGCGGCTTCGACCAGCAGGCGGTCGTCCGCCGGGGGCGAGCCGGACGCTTCCCCTGGGGGCTTTCTCGCTGCCGATCTTCTGACCGCCATCATGCCTCTCACTATATAAACTTTCAGGGAGTGAAAAGGTTACGGCGAGATTATTTCCTGGAATCGGAGGAGCCGGATGCAGCGGCGCTATTTGAGGCCCAGATGGCCATTGTGCTGTTGCATGATGCCGTAGCATTCGCAGGCCAGGGCTTCAAGCTTCTTGCGGTTGACAATGGTCACCGCGCCCGGGATGTACCGTATGAGGTCCTTGCGACGCAGAGCAGCGGCGGCCAGACTCACGCTGGATCGATTGGTGCCGAGCATGGTCGCGAGAAAGTCGTGGGTGATGGGCAGCATCCCGGAGTCCACCCGCTCTTGCGCCATCAGCAGCCAGCGCGCCAGGCGTTGTTCAATCTCGTGCAGCCGGTTGCAGGCGGCCGTTTGTGCAACCTGCATGCCCTGTATCACGGCAAAGCGACTCAACAGCAATTGGATATGAGGAGCCGATTCCAGCGTCTTTTGTAACGCCTCCACCTCGACCCGAAATCCGTCTCCGCCGATTTGCACCACAGCCTGGAGCGGGCTCCGCCTCAGGCCCACGGCCGCCGGTATTCCTGCAAAACCTTCGTTTCCTACTACGCCCGCCTCCGCCGTCTTGCCATCTTCCATGGCGACGACAAAAGATATCAGCCCGCGATTGGGAAAGTAGACAAACTCAAGCTTTCCTCCCGCTTCGTACAGCACCAGGTGGTCGGGCAGCTCGACATATTCGAGATGAGGACGAAAAAGGCAGTATTCACCCTCAGAGATCGATAGCAGTATGATGTTGCCGACGGCTTTACCCGCGGCATTGGTCCGCTCGCCCGGCTGCACGATTTGTAGGCTTTTGCGCTCCACAAACCATCCTTAAAGAATTTCGGGGCATGGCCTGAATCCCTATGCCAACCAGGCGCTAAGCGGGCAATCTGATTGCAACGACCGGGAATGGGATGCTGGTTAGTGGACCGGGGCATTGCCCTTACTTTCCCCAAAATCAGGCTGTAGCTTGACTCTAGTCGGACGGCTTGGGACCTGGTGGGTTCTGTCTGAGCCGCCGCTCTTTGGATTCCAGCAACCGGTTGATTTCCGCTATCAGAATCATCAGCTTTTCAGGGTCCTGTTCATTTGCCGCCTGCTCACAGAGCTGCAACCATCGTTCCCGCTGTTCTTGCATTCGATCTCTCCGGTAGGATGGATATCACATCATGCGATATTTACAGTGTTCGATGCCAGACAGTTGGCGTCTCCCGATCGGGGCACCGATCAGACGGATTTCAGGGATTTACTCGTGAAGATCGGCGGTGATCGGTGGCCTTTTGTGTCTCGAGGTAAAGCCGCGGAGGCGGGCTCGGCGCGTGTGGCCGAATGACCTTTTCGGGAACCCTTAAGGCTCCGTCCGCGTGTTAGACTTTACCCGCGAAAGCGTGAGCGAGAACCCAGGTTGATTGAACTTGCACCCTCGATTTTGGCGGCTGATTTCGCCCATCTGGCGGACCAGGTTGCGGACGCTACGGCTGGCGGGGGCACGGTTGTCCATGTAGATATTATGGACGGCCATTTTGTCCCCAATCTGACCATGGGACCGCCTCTGGTCAGGTCGCTGCGCAAAGCAACTGAATTGCCCCTCGACTGCCATCTCATGATCGAAAACGCCGACCAGTTCATTCCTGAGTTTTGCGAGGCTGGGGCCAATTGGATTTCGGTGCATCAAGAGGCCTGCATGCACCTGAATCGCACCCTGCATCTGATCAAGGACCATGGTTGCCGGGCGGGCGTAGTGATCAATCCGGCGACACCGGTTGAAACCCTGAGCGAAGTGCTTGATCTGGCGGACTATATACTGGTGATGTCGGTGAACCCCGGGTTCGGAGCGCAGAAATTCATCTCCGGAGCAGTCCATAAAATCCGCCGGCTGGCCCAACTCAGGGCGCAGCGCGGACTGGGCTATCGTATTGAGGTGGATGGCGGTATTGACCTCGGCACGGTGGCCGAAGTGGTTCGGGCGGGAGCTGAAATTCTGGTGGCGGGCAACGCCATCTTCGGGAAAGGCGATCCAAAGGTTAATGCACGAGAGCTATTGAAGACTGCAGTGGAGGCCACGCTGCAGAAAGTCTAAAAAATTCCTCAGTCGTCGGTCGGCAGTCCTCAGCAGAACATGTTTTCTGACGACTGACGACCGAAGACTGACGACTGTTTTTCCGAGGTTCCCCCTATGTCGCGTCGTATTCCGGTCATTATTTTGCTGGGCGTGCTGGCGTTTGCTGTCGGCTGCACCAATAAGAAGGTCAATAATCCCCTGGCGAACGTGGGCTCCAAGCAGCCCGACAAGGTCCTGTTCGATCGGGCCATGGACGCCATGAAGCACAATCGTTTTGATGTGGCGCGGATCACGCTGCAAACCCTGATCAACACCTATCCCGATTCGGAATACATTGCCCGCGCCAAACTGGCGGTGGCAGATTCCTGGTACGCCGAAGGCGGAGGCACAGCGCTGGCGCAGGCGGAAATCGAGTACAAGGACTTCGAGACTTTCTTCCCCAACATGCCGGAAGCGGCCGAAGCGCAGCTGAAAATTGCCAACATCCATTATCAGCAGATGGAAAAGCCGGACCGCGACTACACCCATGCCATGCGTGCGGAGGAAGAATACCGCCAGCTGATCCTGCAATATCCGGACAACAAGAAAGTTGTGGAGGAAGGCAAGAAGCGTCTGCTGGAAGTGCAGGAAGTGATTGCGGAGCGCGAATTCCGGGTGGGGCGCTTTTACTATCTACGTCAGTCCTATCCCGCGTCTATCGCCAGGCTGCGTTCCCTGGTCGACAAGTATCCTCTGTATAGCCAAGCGGATGAGGCGCTCTACCTTCTGGGGCAAGCCTATGAGGGTGAGATCGCGATGTTGCGTTCGCGGCCCGGCAACGAGGTTTTCAAGGCGCGCATGATCGAGGATTTTGCCAAGAACGCGACCGACGCCTACTCGCGCATCCTGACCCGGTATCCGCTCATGGCGCGGACGGTGGACGCCAGGGTGAGGCTGGAGGCTTTGCATCAGCCCATTCCCCGGCCGACCAAGGCGGCGCTGGCCCAAAACAAGGCAGAAGAAGAGAGCCGCCGGGAATCCAGTACGGTTTCCAAGGTGATGGCAAATTTCCAGAAGCACCCCGATGTCGCTCACGCCGCGCAGGTGGGCGAGCCTACGTTGGTGGACCCGCAAATGGTCAGTGCCACCTCAGTAGTACAGGAGGCGACCCGTGCCATGATGGGCGGCGCCGCTACAGACAAAAACGGGGTGGCGATTGAAACCCTGGGCAAGGGGGCGCTGTCTCCCAACCAGCCAGCACCGCGGTCGGACACGCCCGCGCCGGAAACGGCTGTGACGCCGGCCGACAACCCCGCACCGGCAGCCGATCCCAGTGAACTCGCCCCCAACGTAGCCGCCGATCCCAACGAACTCAAGCCTAACGTCGATAACAGCGCTCCGGCTGCGCCACCCCCCACCCAGGTCAACGAGCTTGATCCCGGGAACGGGCAAGCCGCCGCGAACCCGGGCAATGCGAATGCCGGAGCGTCGGCCCCTGCGGATGACAAGGACATCGAGGCAGCGATGTCTTCCAGCAAGCACAAGAAAAAGAAGGGCCTGCACAAGGTCATTCCCTTCTAGGGGCGGTGACTGAGTAGTTGGATCCGTAAATTCGGGCCATTAGCAAACCAAGGGCCGTTGTCTCCCCTTGTCAATGACCAGTGGTAACCTGCTTACTGTCTTCTTGTCATTGACTTACGATCCAGCACCAATTAACTTCAGGCTGTCTCCCCCTCACCCAAAGGAAATCCCTTGGCGCGAAGAATACTGCTTGCCGACGACAGCGTAACCGCCCAGAACATGGGCCGGCGCATCCTCACGGATGCCGGTTACGAAGTCGTCACCGTCAACAACGGCTCGGCTGCGCTCAAGAAAATTGCGGAAAATAGGCCGGATATCATCGTCCTGGATGTCTATATGCCGGGCTATGGCGGCCTGGAGGTTTGCCAGCGCGTCAAGGAATCTGGGGAGACGGCGCGTATTCCGGTGTTGCTGACCGTAGGCAAGCTGGAGCCCTTCCGGCCCGAAGAAGCGCGCCGCGTGGGCGCTGACGCTTTCATTGTCAAGCCGTTCGAAGCTACCGAACTTCTCACCGCGCTGACCAAACTCGAAGACAAGATTGTGGCTGCGCCGCAGCCGCCGAGGTCAGGCCGGTTCGCCAAGGCCCTGGCGGCAGTCGAAGGATCCGATTTTGGGGACAAGGAAACTGGTTGGAAGAACCGGCTCACGATTCCCGGCCCGAACGCAAGGCCCCGGGAAACGGAAGCGGAGGCGCCGCCCGAAGTGGTGGCTGGCCCCTCCCGCGATTTCGTACGCAGCGAGACTGGCAAGCCGGCGGAGCCAAAGCCGGAGTTTGAGCGTCCGATTCCAGCCGGACTGCCGGCGGACATCACACCCGAGGAAATAGCTGCCATCACTGCGGCAGCGGCGGCGTTCGACGGCAAGGCCGGACATCCTACCGTCGTGGCTGAGGGACCCGCATCGGAGTCTGTGGCTAGCATGCAGGCCGCATCCGCGGAAACTGCCGCGGTCCAGTCCAGCGAGCCCGAGCCGCCCGCTGTAACCCTGGCTTCCGCGACAGAAGCACTGCCTCCGGCGGAAGCCGCCGCCGAACCCGCCCCCTCGGCGTCTGAAGCCGTAGCCGAAGCGTTGGTAAGCCCCGAAGCTGCGAAAGTTGCGGATGTTCCTGCCGCAATCGAATCGCCCGCGGCCGTGGCGGAAACTGACGCTGCACCGCAAGCGGCGTCTGTGGCACCAGTCACTGAGAGCGAGAAACCTTCCAATCGAGATGCCGAGGTCATGGCCGCGATTGCATCTTTAGCGCCCTCGAATGGCCAGGGTGGCACGAACGAAGCTGATCAGGAGGTTGCCGCGGCCAGTCCCGTGGCAGCAGCCGAGGCCGTCAGCGGGCCGCGATGGATTGCAGAATCGGTTGCCGTGGCCGTCGAGGAATCGGCTTCCACCCTGGAACAGGAGATGGAACGGGCCTCTGCGGCGAGAACAGCGCCTGAGTCGGCCACTGGCAATCTGGCCGATGCGACAGCGGTTGGGGTTGCCGCTCCGGCTCCTCCGGTCGAAACCGTGGTCACTGATGCCGTGAGTGTCGAGCAGGTCGTTGCCTCCGCTGAACCGGTCACGTCCCCGATAGCCGCTGAGGCCAGCACCGTCGAATCGTCCAGAGTGCAAGAAAGGGTACAAGAGAGCGTGCAAGAAAGCGCTCCAGGCGCTGCAAGCCAGGAGCCTGAGCCAACCGTGCCGAAGGGGGAATCGGCTTTCGCAGCTGCCGCGGCGTCGGGTTCCGGCTGGGAACACGTGGCCTCTGTGGAAGCGGTATCTTCCGCCACGGTTGCACCGGAAATTTCAGAGACGGCACCTGTCGCCAGCGTGGAAGCGCCGCCGCAACGCGAGGCCGAACTAGCCGCGGCCTGGCAGAACTGGAAGCAGATACGTGAGTCCCTCGCCAGCTCGCCGCCTGCACCCGTGGCGGAGACTCCGGCAGCCGAAGCCAGCGCTTCCCCGGCCACTCAAGAAGAGCCGAGCGCGCCCGCGCCGGTAGTAGAACAGGCGGCAGAAGCGGAGCCAGAGTCGCCCGAAGCCGAGGCGGCCCCCGCCGAGGCGCCAGGAGAGTCCACGGCGATCGCCAGCATCGTCGATACCATGCTGGCCGAGTTGAGGCCCAAGCTGGTGGAAGAAATTGCCAAGAAAATGAGCTCGGAAAAGAAGGACAAAGAGAAAGAGAAAGACAAGAAGAAGAGAAAGTAACCCCGCCCTAAGTTCCCTACTTCATCCCCTATTAGTCTCTTGTAGGATGTCTCTGCCTGCGGGTGTAGAATGCCGAGGGTTGGGGTCAACACCTTCTGCCTGCGCCAGTCATTCCCCTCTGGCGGTCTGGGCCGGGGCAATACGACAGCAGTTTTGACCCCCCGCTGGTCATGAAAAACTACAAACCCTTCTCTGCCCTAACGCACCGAAGCCAACGTGGGAATGCCCGCTTTCTAGGGTTGTCCGCTATGTGCCTGTTGCTCTCCGTCAGTGCAATGGGGCAGGCACTTGGCCGTGGCACCTATCCGGATCCCAATACTTCCAACGTCCCCACGTACAACACCCACGGTTCGGTTCTTCTGCTGACCGTGAACCGTTCGCCCAAAGGGCATCTGGATCGCCAGGCGGTAGTGCGGCTGCTTAACCGCAACACGGGCATCATCGTCTGGCAAACAACCAACGATCGTGGCGAGGCGTCGTTCGGCGACCTGGAAGTAGCGGATTACGATCTCGAAGTAAGTGCGGTGGGATACTTTACGGCGCGCAAAAACATCAAGGTACAGGGTTCATTCATTACCTATCACGAGGAGATGGCGCTCCAGCCGGATCCTTCCAGCATTGACCTGGAGGCAAGCCATGCTGCGCAATTGCCCAAGAAGGCCCGGAAGGCAATCCAGCGCGGCGTTGCGGCGCTCAAATCCGCAGACTACAAGGAAGCTGAAAAGCAGCTGAAGACTGCGGTCAGCGCGGCTCCCGACAGTGTTGACGCCAATTTCCTGTCGGGCTATCTGGCCTTTGAGCAGAAGCGCTTCGATGCAGCCAGGGACTATCTGCACAAGGCCCTTGCCCTCGATTTCCACAACGTGCAAGCCGCTCTCCTGCTGGGGCGGACAGACCTGCAGCAGGGAGATTACAACGCCGCCAAAGTGACCCTGGAGCAGGCAGTCGCGATCGACAGCAAGGAGTGGATGCCGCATTATCAGCTCGCCGAAACTTACCTGAAGCTGCGCGAGTTTGAGAAGGCGAGAGAACAGGCGCAGACAGCCATTGCCTGCAACCAGGTGGCGAGCACGCCGGCCCAGCTGGTGCTCGCCGAGGCGCTCGCCAATCTGGGTCGCAGCGACGAAGCAATTCAGGCCTTCAAAACCTTCCTGGAGAAAGACCCGGACAGTCCAGTGGCGGCACAGGTCCGCGACTTGATTCCACAGCTCTCACGGCTGGCTACTGAGCGCGCCAAGGGGCTGGCGCCAGCGGCGGGAGCGGTTATAGCTCCTGATCCACAAATGGCCAGCACTGCGCCGCCGGTGGTTGCAACCGACTGGCAACCGCCGGGAGTCGATGAATCCAAACCAGCGGTAGCGCCGGGAGTTGCCTGCCCGACGGAAATGGTGGTCAGCCTGGCTGGCCGGCAGGTGAAGCAGTTGGCCGACGACGTGGCGCGATTTGCCGCCATCGAAGACCTGCTGCACGAAAGGCTCGACGCAGTCGGTTATCCCATCACCCGGGAAACCCGCAAATTCAATTACGTGGTTTCGATCACCGACACTCCGGCCAACGGTTTGGAGCTGAGCGAGTATCGCAGCGAGCATTCGGGCCCGCCTGAGTTCCCGGACAATATTGCCAGCAGCGGATTTATCTCGCTGGCCATGGTTTTTCATCCTTCCATGCGCGACGAGTTTCAGATGACCTGCGAGGGCCTGGGAGACTGGCACGGCCAGACGACCTGGCTGGTTCATTTCAGGCAGCGCACCGATCGTCCCAACCGGCTGCACTCTTATGTACTGAACGGCAAAGGCTACCCGGTCGGGTTGAAAGGGCGGGCGTGGATCAAGACCGATACTTTTCAGATCGTTCGCATGGAATCGGACCTGATCAGCCCGGCCCCAGCCATCCAGTTGGCCAGCGAGCATCAGATCATCGAATACGGTCCCGTAATGTTCGCAAAAAAGAACGAGGAGCTCTGGCTGCCCCAGAGCGCCCAACTCTATTTTGAATTCCGCAAGCGGCGGTATTTCCGCCGCCACAGTTTCGATCACTTCATGCTGTTCTCCGTCGATTCGGCGGAGAAACGCAACGAGCCCAAGGAACCCGCACAGGAGCCCGTGCCGGTTCCCAACTGAAGCCGGAGCAACGGGCTGAAATTCTGGGCAGGTGGCCCGCCTTTCAGCAGACAAGTTCACCTCAGGGCTCAAAGCGGGAGTACGGCCGCCGGGTGCGTGGGGACGGCGGCTGCCAGCAAGACCGGCCATCAACGAGGTGACCACCGGGTCGGACGCTGCAAAACCGGCCATCACGGTCCTTCCCAACCCCGACCCCGACCCCGAAAACCTTCCTGTTAAGGAAAGAGCAAAAGCAAAAACCGCAGAACCGGCCAATGAGAATGGGGTGACCACCGGGTTTGGCGTGGAGTTGAGCGACTCGCAACGGAAAAGTCCCAAGCGCGTTCTGTCCACCAGTTTCTGTGAACCGTTCCGTGAAGCGATCGAATTAGGTCTAAGCCGTGGCCGCAATGCGATGGCGATCTGGCAGGACCTGGTGTCCGAGAGTGGGTTCAGCGGCGGCTATCAGACGGTCAAACGTTTCGTTCGCAAGCTCCACGGAAACCAACCACCGCATCCGCGGGCGGTGATCTTTACCGCGCCCGGAGAAGAGGCCCAAGTCGATTACGGCACCGGCCCGATGGTCCGCGATCCGCAGACCGGAAAATATCGACGTACGCGCCTGTTCGAAGCCGCCTACTACGGACTGCCCCCGGGCTGGATCGACGCTTGGTCGGAGTGCAGTGGGACGAACTCTACGTTCGCATCCTCGATCCCAAGACCGGTCAGCTGCTGCGCGAGCACGTGCGCCAGAAACGCGGCTGGTATCGCATTCAAGAACAGGACCACCCCAAACAAAGATCTCTTCGCGTCTCCCAGTTACTGTGGCGAGCCGGACGCGCCGGTACTCACATCGGCACCTTCTGCAACCTTCTCTGTAGCCAGCTCGGCGAACCAGGTGTCCGCCGCGTCCTGGGCGTGCTCTCGCTGGCCAAGAAGTTCAGCATCGCCGCAGTCGAGGATGCTTGCGCGGCTGCCCTCGAAATGGGCGTGCACGAGTACCGCTTCGTTCGTCGCTATCTCGAACGTGGTCCACAACTTTTCTTTGCCTCGTATCAGGGGACGCGACAGGTTAACGGAACAGCCGCTGGTCAGTCGCGGATTGCTTGTACCGCCAACTTGAACGAACCACCGCTCACCAATGACAGATCGCCCACGGCCCTTGGGAAACTTTTCAGTGACTTGAAAGGTGCATTGGGGGGCATCGCGATTAATCCTGACGGATCGAACATCAACCCCGTCGCTCTGGCTCTCTTGAATTTCAAGCTGCCGGACGGCAGCTTTCTGATTCCGACGCCTCAAACGGTTGACACCTCGCGGCCATTTGCAAGCAGCGGTTTTTCAGCCTTCACACAACCTTGCACCTTCAACGAGGACCAAGGATTGGGAAATGTCGATTACCTTATTTCGCAAAAGAGCCGACTCGCAGCGCGATTCTTTATCGCAGACACAGAACAGTCGGTTACTTTCCCGGGCGGCGCCTTGAACCCAGTGGGTAACATTCGTGGATTCGACAGCCCAGGTGGATCCGACTTCACTGTTTTCTCTGTTGCTCATGCGTACGCGCTAAGTAATGCTTTGCTCAATGAGGCGAGGATTGGATTCGTTCGCTCGCGAACCGGGTCAGGGGCGGAGGCACCGTTCAAATGGTCCGATGTCGGCGTTTCCGAAAGCGAAATGAATCAAAATAACGAACTGCCCAGCCTAAATATTCTTGGTTCTGTCAGCATGGCTAGTGTGATTCCTCGAACTTATAAGCAAAACAGCTTCGTGTTCAGCGATGTTGTTAGCTTTCTCAAGGGTAGCCATGCCGTGAAATTCGGCGGGTCGGTTACCCGATTGCAAGATAACCTTGAGTTCGTTGGGGCCGGTTCGTTCGTGCAGTTTCTCAGCTGGCCGGATTTCTTACTTGGCCTCGATGCAAGCGGCAACGGCACTGGAACTTTTAGTAACGTTTTTTCATCCTTCGATATCTTTGGCCTGTTGAATCGTGAGTTTAGAGTGTGGGAAGGTTCGGGATTTGTGCAGGATGACTATCGGATCAGGCGGTCCTTGACCCTAAATCTCGGGCTGCGTTACGAACGATTGGGGCAATTCGGCGACAACCTGGGCAGGAATTCGAGCTTCGATGTCAATAAGGCGAATGCAAACCCGCCGCCGACTGGAAGTCTCGATGGCTACATCGTGGCCTCCAATTTTCCGGACGCTCTTCCCACGGGCGTAACCCGCGTAGACAATACATTTGGAACCTATGGCGAGGGGCAAGACACGATCGCTCCCCGAATGGGTTTTGCGTGGCAATTTTGCCAACGACAAATCGGCTGGTGCTGCGAGGAGGGTACGGTATGTACTACTCTCGGCCAACCGGTCATTCCTTTACTGAATCCGTGCTCTCAGCGCCGTTTTCCTTCACCCGAGTACGTACGGGACTGACGAACTCGGCCGCGACATTTCAAGCACCCTTCGCTCAGCCATTTCCTACTCCGAGTTTGTTTCCATTGTTTGCCCCCTATTCTTCGACCACAACATCCTCAGTTACTGCTGTCGCCCCCAATGTTCGGCCGGCAATGGTCCAACAGTTCTCAGTAAACGCCCAAGGAGAATTAGCCAGAGATTGGTTGCTGGAGGTCGGGTACGTGGGCGCCAAGGGGACACATCTGCAACGCTTCCGTTCCCTGAATCAAGCCCTGGCTGCATCTCCGGGGCATCCGATCAGGGGCGTCAACTCCAACACTTTGGCCAACATTGGATCACGGGTCCCCATCCCTGGAATACGTGCCGATTCTCTTCGCGAGATAGAATCAGAAGGAAGCTCCTGGTATAACGGGCTGGAAGCGAGCCTGCAAAAGCGGCTAAGCCAGGGGCTTCAATTCCTCGCCTCTTACACCTTTTCTAAGACTCTGGACACCGATGGCGCCGACGTTAACTCGGCGTCGACAGGAAATGCACTAACACTCGGAGACCAAAATTCCCCCAGTCAGCGATGGGGGCGTGCCAGCTTCGACCGCACTCATCGATTCGTTCTTAGCGGAACATGGAGTCTGCCCAGCCCGTCAGCCGGACTCCGACGGATGCTTCTGGCAGGATGGGACTTTGCTGCTGTAGTTACGATTCAATCTGGAAGCGCTCTCACGATATCGGCCACCAATGCGAACAACGTCTTTGGAATAAGCACAGACTGGGCGCAACTGAGCGGGACCTGCACGAAAAACCAACTGGTCAAGGGAGGGTCGCTGGAGTCGAAATTGGGTGGCTATTTCAATGCTGCCTGTTTTACGACTCCGCCAATTATCGGGGCGGATGGCATTGGAACCGCTTTTGGGAACAGCGCCGCTGGAATCGTTGACGGTCCCGGGCAAGCGAATCTGGATCTCGCACTTTCAAAAGCATTCATGGTCAATTGGCCGATCGAGAAAAGTAGCTTTCAATTTCGTGCTGAGTTCTTCAATACGCTGAACCACCCGCAGTTTGCCAACCCCGATACCAACTTCACCTCACCGACATTCGGTGTGATCAGCAGCAGCGCTGTAAATGCTCGGGTTGGACAACTGGCGCTGAGGTTCACGTTCTAGATTAGGTACGTCCGCCCACAACGCCAACGAGTTGCGCCAGCGCCTGCCAATGCCTCGGATGCGGGAGGTGGCCCTGGCGGATGCGCCCGGCATACCAGCGCGATACCCCGATTCGCGATGCGAGCCCCGAGTTTGGTATCCCGGCAAGGAGCGGCTGAATTTTCTCAGAATAAACTTTTGCGGTGAGCCAGGCCGGGTGAGCGGACGCCCTCCACGAAGAGCGTGCCCTGGCGTGCTGACGTTGAGTGTCTCCTTGTTTAGCCCGTGCTTCGAGCGTGTGTGCAACGGCTCGACCGGACCGAGCGACTTCGACCAAGCGCTCTGTTGCGCCTCCGATGGCGCATTGAGCACAGTGGCTATGCTCGTGTCTTATGGTCTTCCCGCAACCGCGACAAATATTCTTGCGGCGAGGCAATTGTATTGAAGGTGGTAGTGAAAACCTGCCTCTCGCCTCGCGTTTGTGGCGCTGGGTCAGGCGCGTCGCTGGTCCCGACTCGTGGCCCGACTTCGAGCTGGGTGACCAAAGCGCGCGCGACCCATTCAGCAAATGGAGCAACGGCTCGAGCCCAAGTCGCTGCGGTTTCCGACAGTTGGACAGCAAATGTTCCCATCAGGCGGCAGTTGCCATCGCGTTTCTCGAAGAACCACGAGCGCCGTCACGGTATCAGCGTCAGCTCCAACTCCAGCGCAGCGCAGCACAAGCAGCAAAAGCAGGGCAGATCAAGTGTGTACATGTACGCATCGTATACACACTAACCCCCGCCTGGTTTGACGGGGTAGTGTACGGCGAGGGCAAAATGCTCCCTCCTCCCCCCTTCTACTTCAATCGGAGAAGAGTCGCCTAGATATCGCCCACACCGAACTCATCGATCGTTTCCAAAGAAGCCGAAGGGTCTGGCCTAACAATGCCTCCTTTTCAGTAAGGAGGGAAACGGTCAGGCAGTCTGTACCGGCAAAATGAGCTAACTTGGTGGTCGTACTTCCGACTAAGTCGCCAGAGATGGTCGGGTTTCCGACATGAATGCCGAAGGTAACTCAGCAAAGATACCACTACTAGACACTCTCTCGGGCGTGCGTGCATGTCTTCATTCGGTGATATCGCTGTGCGAATAAGTTGTTGTGGAAATCTTTCCCTTGACACCTTGCGGAGTTAGCACGTACCCTCCGGCGCATAGTTTGAGGGGGAATCAAACTGCTTTGGAGATGAGCTATGTCTCGCTCGATGGTTGTGGCGTTTTTCCCGCTGCTAGCTAGTGCTGTCTTCCGTTCTGCTCGCACAAACCACCTACCATCTCCACACTGAAGCGTCGAGCACGCCGGGTCTGCTGCAGTTGAGGCAAGCCGGACCTGACCACGCAACTGTGGCGTACCAATCTGCCAATCTGCAGGGTGCGGCCACGGGGATCTATCTCATCAAAGAGTTCGATACGCAGGCGGGCGATCCTGGGGTCACGGGGGCCATTCTTTCCGGAACCCAGATTACATTCACAACGTGGATGCGGAAAACCGATTCTTTGGGCTCTGTGTACCCCGCGGTGGATTTATATAAGAACAGCCTAACCGACCAGCCGATTTGCTCTACTCAGGTTTTGGCGTTTCCGCTGACGACAACTGTAACGCAGTATACATTTTCTTGTACTACTACTGCAGATGTTTACCTTACGCCTAGCGACCGAATTTACTTGGCAATGAAGGTGGATTTGTTGAGCGGCAGTTCATCGGGACCATTCGCGGGTGAACTCGATATCGAGGGAACAGTGGGCGGTGCAACAGATTCGAAGTTCACCATCCCGACTTTCAGCACGATCCCGAAAATCACGACTCTGTCCCCCACCGCTGGCCCGTCGGGATCTTCAGTATTTGTTTCAGGCGGCAACTTTGGCGTGACCCAGGGTGGAAGCACCATCAAGATAGGTTCGACAACAATCACACCACGGTCCTGGGGCAATTCTCTCATCAATTTTCTGGTGCCCAGCACTGCGAGTACCGGGAATGTGGTCGTGACAGTCGGAGGAGTGGCAAGCAACGCGAAACAATTCAAGGTCACGCCGGGTATTTCGAATCTCTTCCCAAACAAAGGCCCTACGGGTGCGTCGGTTACAGTCAATGGCACAAAATTCGGCACCACAGTCGGCTCGGTCAAGTTCAATGGCGTCACGGCAGGAATAACTTCCTGGACTAATACGAAGATAGTTGCCACAGTCCCGTCCGCCGCTACCACCGGCCCAGTTGTCGTGACTGCCGGTACACTGTCGAGTAATCTGGTGCCCTTTAACGTTAGCTCCTGCACTCTAAGTTCGATCAGTATTTCTCCGCCGAACTTCAATTTAGTCGTGGGCCAGGGACACGCACTAACCGCATCCAATAATTGTGGGCAGGTGATAGCTGGTGTGACGTGGACTATTGCAGACTCTAACACTGCTTATCTAACCCGCATTATTCGTGAATGTGAAGAGATCGGAAGACAAAAGAAGCCTCCTCTGTTACAAACATGTTGACTAGACAATGTTTGAGCAACAAAAAAGGCTTCCTTAATGTCAGACGATAGCACAACACAGTGTTTGTTGTTCCCAGGAATTTTTCGCAAGCCAATCGTTGCCCAGTTCGATCAGCGCGAGGGGAGTTCCGACGGCGGGGCTCTGCTGCTGAAGGCCGCGGATCGACACTATGGGTTGGTGGCTGGACTGAGTTCCTGCCTTCGAGATGATCGGCAAGCGGGCAAGGTCGATCATTCGTTGTGCGAGTTGGTGGCGCAGCGAGTGTTTGCGATCGCCTGCGGCTACCCGGACACCAACGATTCAGCCCGCCTGTCCGAGGATCCGATTCACAAACTACTTCTGGATCGCGATCCGATCGAGGGTCGGAGCCTGGCTTCGCAGCCGACGTTGTCGCGTTTCGAGAACGGAGTTGGGGTAAAGGAACTTTATCGTTCGGGCGAGTTCATGGCCGAGAGTGTGATCCGGCGTCACGCCAAGCGGCTGCGTCATCGCACTTATCGCGTCACCATCGATCTGGACCCGACCGACGATCCCACGCACGGCGCGCAGCAGTTGTCGTTCTTCAACGGACATTACGACACCTGGTGCTACCTGCCGGTGATGGGTTTTGTCAGCTTCAACGACGAAGCCGAACAGTATCTCTGCGCCGCGGTGTTACGGCCCGGCAACGTGAGCGCAGCGGCGGGAGCAGTTGGCATCCTGCGGCGTTTGGTGAGGATGATTCGTCACCATCTTTCTGGAGTACAGATTCGGGTACGCCTGGATGGCGGTTTTGCGCATCCTGCCGTGCTGGAGTTTCTGGACGCCCAGCCGAAACTGGAATATGTAGTCGCGATGGCCAAGAATACATTGTTGGCTCTATAGCACAATTTGTGGGTAAGTGAGCTATGGAAAAAGCCGCTACGTGGAAAAGTCCAAAAAGCGGACTTTCCCACTACGCTTGGAAATCCCGCAAGAGCGGCGGGATTTCGCACTTTTCCCACAGCTCCGGCGGCAGTTAGATAGGCCAGCAAAAAACAAAATAGCTGATCTCGAGCGGTTCGATTAATCTGCAGTTGTCAAGAAAGCAATTGATCGACCGAGGAGACCAGCTATTCAACTACAGGTTAAGACGATTCTGAACCGAATACAACACTTTGCGGGGTTTGTTTACCAGGAGGTTCGACTACAGAGTGACAAGGGACAGCCGTGCGCGATCGAAATCCGCTTGGAGCCGCATGGAGGCATGCGGGGTCGGTGCTCGCAGTGTCAGCAGCCGGCTCCGGGCTACGATCGGCTGGCGGAGCGGGGCTGGCTGTTTGTGCCGTTGTGGGGAATCCCCACCTATTTCCGGTACGCGCCCCGGCGAGTGCAATGCGCGGAGCATGGAGTGGTGGTGGAACAGATACCGTGGAGTGAAGGCAAGCGTCCGGTCACACGGGCCATGATGGGATTCTTGGCGCGCTGGGCGCGACGGCTGAGCTGGCGAGAGACGGCCCAGGTATTTCAGACCAGTTGGGAAGCGGTGTACCGTTCGGTGGAATGGTTTGTGCAGTGGGGATTGGCGCATCGGCAACTGCAGCAGGTCTGGTCGGTAGGGATTGACGAAATTCATTGGGGACAAGGGAAGCGGGCAGAGCAGTTTCTCACCGTGATCTACCAGATCGACAGCCATTGCCGACGACTGTTATGGGTAGGGCGGCGACGGACGCAGGCCACTCTGCGGCGCGGCTTGCAGGCCTTGGGGCCGGTGGTGGTGAAGGGGTTGCGGTTTGTGTGTAGCGATATGTGGCAACCGTACTTAACAGTCATGGCGGCAGAAGCCGGTCAGGCTTTGCATGTGTTGGATCGCTTCCACATCACGACGCATTTGAACCAGGCCGTGGACCAAGTGCGGCGGGGGGAGAGCACCCGGTTGCGGGCGGAGGGTAAGGCGGCGGCGCAGCGACTCAAACACATGCGCTGGACGTTGTTGCGCCGTGGCAGTCGGGTCCGGGGACGGGCGCGGCAAAAACTGCAGGCGCTGCTGGTCAGTAAACTGGCGACGGCACGGGCTTGGGACCTGAAGGAGACGTTTCACCATCTATGGCACTACCGATCCCTGCTTTGGGCCAGAACCTTTCTCGACTACTGGTGTGTCCGGGCTATGCGCAGCCGCTTGGAACCCATGAAGAAAGTGGCCCGCATGCTCCGTGCCCATGAGGAGTTGCTGCTGAACTGGTTTCGTGCCAAAGCAGAGATTTCCAGCGGTGCCGTCGAGGGTCTCAACAACAAGATCCGAGTGGTGACCAGAAGATCCTATGGCTTTCGGACCTATGAAGCGATGGAAATCGCCCTTTATCACACGCTAGGACGACTCCCCGAACCCGAACTTACCCATAGATTCTGCTGACGAGGCACATTGTTGAAGCGCGTGGTCGAAAGCGGAATGCAGCGAGCGCGCAAGCTCTCGCGGCGCAGCGGAAAGACCGAACATATTTACGGGGAAGTCCGCTACAAGGCCGGGAAGTGGCCAGGCCTGCGCCGCGTCATCATCAAAGCCGAGGTCGTCCGCGCTGCCGATAAGGACCCCAAAGACAATCCCCGGTTTGTCATCACCAACATGAAACAGAGCCCGCAATGGATTTACGAACGGGTCTACTGCCAGCGCGGGGACATCGAAAATCGCATAAAAGAATTGCACGAGCTCGACATCGACCGCACCAGTTGCAGCAGCTTCTGGGCCAACCAGTTTCGCGTCCTACTCACCGCCGCGGCGTACGTGCTAATGCAGGAATTGCGCTTGCGCGCTGCCGGCACCGCTTGTGCCCGCGCCCAAGTTGGCACGCTGCGCGAACGATTGCTGAAGCTAGGCGCTCGGGTCTTGGTCTCGGTACGACGCGTCGTCGTCCATCTGCCCGCTTCCTTCCCGTTTCCACCCGCCTTCCGTCGTGTGGCTCTGGCGCTCGGCGCGGCAACCGGCTAAATCCCTTTTCCGGTTTACTAGCTCAACCGAATTCCACACCGACGACGGTCACGGCGCCCCTGTCTCTCCATCCGGCAACTTGAACATCCCGATCTTGGAACTCTTCGATTCCTTTGCTCCTTTGCTCGACCAAACCCAACTATCGGGATTTACAACCCACTGCGCACCAATAACTGGGCGCTTGCGATGTCTTCACGAATAATGCGGGCTAGTGCGTGAGGAGAACTGAGTGCCTGCGAGCAGTCCGAGTATCTCTGTCGAGGTCGGCTTCAGCGGAGTCGTCTCGGGCCGGGATCATATCGCGCACTCCCAGGGTCGTGCCCCCCTTAATATGGCTTATTCGGGACCTTTCAATGGGTGGCGTCATTCGACAGCCTAGCAGCCCGTGGTGCAAGTCTGGATACCTGAACAAAAGATGGCGTGATCCACAGGAAGAGTTCGTAGAATGCGCGCATGGCGATGAACAAGCGGAGTGGCGGGGAGAAACAAGAAGATATCTGGATCGCGCACACGGAGTTGGCGGTGGCGCCGGGCCATCCTTTCTATAAGCGGTTGAACGAGTTATTGGAAGGTGCCAGGTTCGACGAGTTTGTGGAGGGATTATGTGCGCGCTTCTATCATGCGCGACTGGGACGACCGTCGCTGCGGCCTGGGATTTACTTTCGGTCGCTGCTGGTGGGGTATTTCGAGGGTATCGATAGTGAGCGTGGGATTGCGTGGCGGGTGGCGGATTCGCTCGCGCTACGGCGGTTTCTGCTGATTGGACTGGACGAGCCAACCCCGGACCACTCGACGATCTCGCGGACCCGGCGCTTGATCAACATCGACACGCATCGCGAGGTGTTCGCGTGGGTTCTGGCACTGTTGGCAGAACGGGGACTGCTGAAGGGGCAGCGGATGGGTATCGACGCGACGACGTTGGAAGCGAATGCGGCGATGCGATCGATCGTACGCCGGGACACCGGGGAAACGTATGAAGAGTTCTTGCGGGGATTGGCCAAGGCGTCTGGGATCGAGACCCCGACCCGCGAGGATCTGGCACGATTGGACCGGAAGCGCAAGAAGCGGACATCGAATAAAGAGTGGAAGAGTCCGGCAGACGAGGACGCACGGGTCGCGAAGATGAAAGACGGACGGACGCACTTGGCGCACAAGGCCGAACACGCGGTGGATCTGGACACGGGCGCCATCGTGGCGGTGACGCTGCAAGGCGCCGACCAGGGGGATACGAGCACGCTGGATGAAACGTTATGCGAGGCGGGTGAGCAGGTGGCAGAACAGATCCGACGGGAGGCC
The DNA here is from genome assembly GCA_963803605.1 of Terriglobia bacterium. Taxonomy (GTDB): domain Bacteria; phylum Acidobacteriota; class Terriglobia; order Terriglobales; family Acidobacteriaceae; genus JAIQFF01. Next base: position 939,909 of record CAWDNG010000003.1, on the reverse strand, counting down.
GAGCTCCGGCCCCAGGACAAACCTAAGGTTCACTTGCAAGGGATCGAAGAACTGGTGACGGACAAGGGCTACCACAGTGGCGCGGTGGTACAGCGGATGAAAAGTTATGAGGTACGCACCTACATTCCCGAGAAGAAGCAGAAAGGACGTCGCGACTGGCAAGGCAAAGGCGCCGAGCAGCAGGCGGTGTACCAAAACCGGCGACGGGTGCGGAGCGAGTACGGCAAGAGCTTGCTGCGCCGGCGCGGGGAACTGATCGAACGCAGCTTCGCGCACTGCTACGAGACGGGCGGTATGCGACGCTGTCATCTGCGGGGCCGGCAAAACATTCTGAAACGACAGTTGATCCACGTGGGAGCATTCAATCTCAGTCTGATTCTGCGCAAATTGCTGGGAGCAGGCACGCCGCGAGAACTGAGAAATCGTGCGGGGCAGGCACTTTCGCGACTCTTGCGCTTTGTGCTCTGCCTGATGACGACCCTTTGGCCGGCACGTCGACTTACTGTCGCTGTTGGTCAGCGCCTGGGATCATCTGTCCTTTGCCGCAGGCTTTGTCACAGGTCACGAAACATAAGCAGTTCCGCCACGGGCTGCTAGGGAATCTGTGTTGACGGATCTCGGTTTGCAATTTGTGCACTACACGAATTAGTTGGCCGATTGGCGGGGCCTTCAGGCGCGAAAACGGGCACACCTGATCCAATTAATTCTCCAACCGATCATTGAGTTCCGGCATCACTCAGTGGAATCAGCAAAATATCTTCAACCAGTTTGCGCTGGAGCGCTCCGGCGTGAGCCCCTTCGGTAATGCAGCCCCTGAAAGTTTAGCCTTCAAATTATTCAACTCACCAAGAAAAGAATTCCGACATTTACATGGAACTGCCGGAACTCCGACATTCTGTTCCATCTTCTCGAACACAAAGTTTCCGCTTGACTGCATCCTTTACCGCGAGCATGATTGCGGCAAAGAGGGCCTCTTCGATTGCCAAAGGGGAGACTCTGCCGCATGCTCGTAGCTCGAAACGGGGCTGATGCGAGCCTTCCCGAACAGGTCATGGAACGTCCGCAACCCCAACAAAGGAAGGAGAGATTATGGCGGTGAAAAGTAGTTTAGCACTCGCATTTCTGTTGTCAGTTCTGTGTTCCGGTCTGTGTTGGGGCCAAAGTACCTGCGACTCAGACACGGGTGGTAAGTGCTGCGATTGCACTTTTCCATTAACTTGCATTCAGAGGGGGGCACCGAATGCTGGGTGTAAATGCACGTGCTACTCTCTAATTTTTTACTGCACAAGCAGCGGGATGTGCACTAATGGTCATTGTGCACAAGCTCCTACTCGCGTTACTCCACAAACACTAGCACAAACTCCTTGGGCAACGTCTCCCCACATAGTCGAGCAACTGGCGGAGCACAGCGTCCTGCCCGCTCCCGCGATACTCTACGATCAGATTATTACTGCCGAATTAAAGAAAGGACCAGTAGGACACCATGGCGTGGTACTTGACCCTCAATTGCAGAGAAAGTACAGAGAGTGGTGGGATTTAGACGATCACAGCATTCCACACCAAGCCCGTGTGACAATATGGCTAGATGAAAATGGGGTGTGGACATTTGCTTCTGATGTACACGAGAGCAAAGTTAGGTTACCTATAACAGAAACCGTAGATTTGTTTGAGGATCATTGGGAGCAAACGAATGCTAACGGTCGATTTAGTGGAAACGTCGAACCCTATACAGTTTCGATGCTAACTCCATTCAGAATCACTCCACAGACGCTAGCACAAACTCCATGGGTAACAACGCCGGGGATAGTTAGTGAGCTGGCAGAACATAGCGTCATGCCAGCTCCCGCGATACTCTACGATCAGATTGTCACTGCCGAATTAAAGGCAGGTCCGACAGGGCACACCGGGGCAGTCGGCGACCCAGAACGAAAAGCGAACTATGTAGAGTGGTGGGACTTGGACGATAATATTGCTAAACACCACTCTCATTTGTCGTTGTGGTTAGATGAAAATGGAGTATGGCGATCTACTTCTGATATCCACGAAAGTAGAACCAGACTACCGATCACGGAAACCGTAGATTTGTTTGACGATCATTGGGAGCAAACGAATGCTAAGGGTCGGTTTAGTGGAAACGTCAAACCATTTTAGATTTCGCAAACTGATGCCCGGGGTTCTTGCCAGTCAGTTTGTATATGCACACAGCGAGTGAATTCAAGCAACAAACGGGGGGACCAGCGGGAGGGAGCATTTTGCCGTCGCCGTACACTACCCCCCGCCTGGTTTGACGGGGTAGTACACTCCGGGAAAAATTCGGCTACACCCTGGGTTTGATGGAGGGGAGAACGGAACGTCCAAATGGGGACACCTCGCGATGAGACGCTTCCACCTCCGCGCGGGCCAATCAACTCTAGGTTTTCGTTCTTACGAATATCTAGAACCCTATTTGACAGTATTCAATAGAGGTAGTAAAAGTTCTTGCCGAGTCCAACCATAAAAGGACTTTCAGTCAGAACTGTTGACGATTGACAGTTTTCGGGCCTTTAGCGTCATCCCCCACGTACCAAGCCAAAGATGCGGGATTAGTCAATCAACATCTGCTGGGAGGAAGTGACATGAAGGGTCTAGCATCAGTTCTTTCGGTGTTGTTAATCGTCGCGAGTGCACTTGTAGCCCAACAAACTTCGGACATCCACCAGCAGACGACCTCGCCATCGAATGCGCGATTCGAAATCGTCCAATCCGAGCTCGCAGCCAAGTGGACCTTTAGACTCGATCGATTCACTGGACACGTGGCGCAACTTGTACACACAAAAGACAACGATAGCGCGTGGGAGGAAATGGAAGTCGAGGAATTGGAGCCTATTCAGCCTGCGACGCGGGCTCGCTTTCAGCTTTTTACTTCGGGCCTTGCGGCCAAACATACTTTTCTGATCGATACCGATACGGGTAAGACTTGGGTCCTGGTTGGAGGTAAACGGAAGCTAAAAGATGGAAACGAAGAAGAAATTAGCTTGTGGCAGCCTTTTTGAGGCTCAGGAGCGATTGCGGGTTTCCCGCTCCAGCTTCTCGACTGCACCCGCCAGCATCACGGACGTTGCTGGGTGGACCCGCTGTTTTCCGTAAAGGAATCGCGAGTCTTAGCCCGTTATCAGTTTGGTCATAGGAATTCAAGAAAAAATGAGACAAAATAAGAACTGGAAAGTAGCGCACTCATACTCCCCATGTCCAGCTCGAACCATATATCGTGATGCCCATTTCCGCCCACATCAACTTTTCCCACATTAACCGGCGTGGGGTACCTCCATACTTGGAGCCTTCGTTGAGCACCTTGAAGACGTCCTCCGTAATAAAACTCGAGTACCCGCCCTGTCTAACTCCGCACAGTTTGGCAGCAAAGTTCGCCGCGCGCCCTACCCAAACCAGATCGTTCGAACCTCGGATACCGGTTTTTGCCACAAACAGCGGGCTCGTATCTATTCCAACAGCTTGTTGTACTGCAAATGAACTATTTGGATATTGTGCCTTGATGGCTGGATTGATTACCGACTTAACCGCCCAATGGATGTTGAGGGCCGTATGGGCAGCGGCACTGTTCTTGCCGTCCCCAAGGTAAACTGCCATCACTCTGTCGCCGTCAAAAGCGGTAATTTCCCCGCCGTGATGGCGGATAATCCGGCATGCGGTGATCAGATAAGTCTTGTAGATTTCGGCTGCGAAGGTATTTTTGTAGTTGTTGACCAGTTCCGTGGAGTCGGCCAAGTCAGCATAGAGTACCGTACCTTGCAGTTGGACGGCATCATTCCCCAGCTTTACCGCTTCGGACTCGGGGACGTCTTGGCCGTCTCTGACTTTCCATTTGGTCGCTAGGATTTCGGCAACTTCAGATCTTATTTCATTTTGCGTTGCCATTTGTGATTTCACCCCTTATCTTGGGCCGGTACTGTGAATGGCCTCAAACATTTTCTTGCAGGCAAGTCGCAACCTATCGCGTAGCGGCCCCGCCCTCAGATATTCCAGCCACGTTACTCCTAAGAGGTCCGACGGAATTCGGATGTCAATCCCCTTGGGTTTAAGAATAAAAACGCGCTCTCTGCCCAGCGTACCTATGAACAAGCCCAGCTCGAAAATGACATTGTCACGGGGTGAGTGAGTAGCCTTCCCGCGCGAAACGGTCATGTCGTCGGCAGTCAAAACCAAGGCGGCGAAATCTGCCTCGTGCGCAGCGGCTACAAGATTTTCTATAGAGGTACGGGATGCTTGGAAGACGCCTTCGGTCCAAGGACGCGGTACAACTGGCTTTTGAAGTAGGCGCTTGTAAATGTCATTGGTTATCGCCGAACCCTCTGACGACGAACCAATGAACAGTACCGGCTCGTTGTGGGGTTGACGCAACACTTTGCTACGTTCCCTCAACCGTTTTGCAAGTTCCACGGCGATTCGCCGCCATAACTCGGGATACTGCTTTGCAATTCTTGAAAACTGATATTCAGGCAAACGAAGAGTGAAACTAGGTTCTGCAGCCACAACTGTTGCACTGCGTCTGGCCATTGGGTCAACCAGGGCCATCTCACCAACGTGTGTACCTGCGCTTCGGTCCGCGACGCGGCGACCGTTGATTTCGATGGAGACCCCCCCGGCTACGACCAGAAAGACATCGTTGTCTGGCTCGCCCTGCACCATGAGGATATCGTTGGTATGGTGATGCTGTAGGTGGCCGCACTTGGCAATTGAGTGTGCCAATTGTTCATTTCCAGAAATGAGCGTTTGTTGCTTGAGAGCCTCCAGGAGACGCCTCTTCCCCCAGCGTCCCGAGAACTGGGTAGCTCCATCATTTGGTGCACGCTTTGCCATAGGCAGCGATAGAAATATACCTGAGTTACTGTCATCCGGATACACAGCCACTGCACCGCTGTCGGTTTGCGACTAGCAACGTCTGTGCGAGGGAACAACTGCGTTTTCAAAGGAAGAAACGAAGGCCAAAGACGGTTACGAAGACCGCAAATACACTGAAGTTCCATGTGCCCCAAGAATCGCCGCAAGTGCCGCCCCGTCAGTTGTTTGTTACCCCGCGACGTTAAGTTGGGCTTCTGGCCACACGCTTACGAGCTTTGCCAACGCCTGCCAGTGCCTGGGATGGGGGCGGTAGCCATGGCGGATTCGACCCGCATACCAGCGAGACACTCCAATCTGGGACGCTATAGAAGAGCTTGACATTCCCGCAACTCGAGGTTGAATCATCTTGGAATACAGATCCGCCGTCAGCCAGGCCGGTTGGCTCGAAGCAGCCCAGGAAGCACGCGCTTTGGCGTGTTGCCGCTGTTTATCTCCTTCTCTGGCGCGGGCATCGATTGTGTGCGCGGCCACCCGTCCCAGTCGCGCAGCATCCGCTAGACGTCCCGTGGCGCTTTCGATTGCACATTGACCGCATTGGGTTACGTCAGCTCTGATGTCCTTCCCACAGCCGGGACAAACCTTCTGCCTTTGGGGCATACGCTTCGCGGGTGGAAAAGATAGAGCACCTTTCGCTTCTCGCTTGTGACGCTGAGTCAAACGGGTAGAGGGGCCGAGCCGACGATCTAGCCTGGTTGAGTTTGACCAAAGCAGCCGAGCAACCCATTCTGCAGTCGGCGCGATGGCGTGACGCCACATCGGCGCAGTTTCAGAGAGGCGAAGGGCAAAGGAGGCCATCATCCTGCAATTACCGTCGCGCTGTTCGAAAAACCACTCGCGCTTTAGTGGTTGGCTCATGATCCACTCGAGGACATAGGCGTCAACCTTGGGGCGCACAGCTTCCATCAGATCGCACGCCAAGCTATCGCGGGCAGGGGCGTCAGCGTGCAGAACTCCGATGCCTGGGTCAAGACCCAGGGCAGCTGCGGCTAGACGGGATTCGCTTTCCAAGACAGCGTAAAGGTAATTCAGCATGGCGTTCGGCGGGTTAACAGCGAGGCGGGGAGACCCCGTCAAAGGCGACACCCGAGCTCCGAAAGTACGCCAGTGGAACGGGATCCGTGGCTCGTCTTTTTTCGGAAAGCTGATAACTAAGCTCCGCCAAGCAAACCAATAAGCACCAGCCGCCTTCGATTCGACTAGTCTCACGTTCTCCGGGGTGTCAGCCTCCGCCAACTCAGATCGATAACGGTGAATAGCGTCAGCACTCTCGGCAGCACGCAGCTTGTGACGGACTACCTGCTCTTGTCCCGCAAGTTTCTTGTCGATGAGTTCCCGTGCGATCTTGATGGCACTTCCCGATTGACTCGCCAAAGCCTGGGCGCGTCGGAGCCGAGCATCGGATGGTCGGACAGGGCCGGTCGTGGCGAGGACCGACCCATCCCTCTCCAGCATGACAAAAGCTGCTTCTTGATCCGCCAACCAGCGGAGGGCGGCAAGGGACACCATACCGTCTGAACCAATGACAACTAGGCGTTTCAAGCCATGTCCGACGCGAGGAAGACGGTAGTGCCGACGGTCAGCGCCCATCCCGTCTTCAATGATCAGATGACCGCGATCAACTCGGACCTGGATTCCGTAGCCACAAAGCGTGACCACTCCGTGTCGAGCCGCGACAGAATTGTGGGATTGTGGGAGTTGGTATAAGTTTTTCGTAGCTGCCATTGGAGCACACCTCCGGTGGTAGTCAGGGCTTGTCGGCTGCTTGTAACAGTCGGCAGGCCCGTTTTCTTATTTAGGGAAAATAGCTTCCCAGGTTTGCTGGGAACACAATCTTCGCGCCGCATTTGCGACAAGCGTGCTTCTCTGAAGGACCTCTATAGCCGCAAGAACATTCCACATAGTACTCGTACCGCATTATGTAGGGAGCTTTTTGGGCCTCCTCTTTTGCTGCCCTTTCCTCAGCGCAGATGTCGCGTGATCTGCGCGGAGTAACGAGACCTAAACCAGCAATTGATTCTGCCAAGAACTTGATTCGAGGTTTTCGTCTCTTAGGGAATTGCGGGTGGTTTATGACCTCGAAAATCAACGGCGCAAGCGGCGGAAATTCATTGCTGCCCGGTAGTGCTGCCTCGAACGCCTTCACCACGTCCTCTGGTCCTCTCGCTGCAAGGAGCGGCCCCTCAAGTTCACTCCAAATCCTCGGCAGGGAAACACGGTAGTTCCATGCACGTCCCGTTACAGCCGTCGGAACCACGTTGTTCGGACGACCTCGGCCCCGTTTTGTCGAAAACCTGTCAAGTGGATTTTGAGCGTCTTCCAGAGGTCTTTTTCGTTTCGCCATTATTGCGGTCAGTTCCGGAGAAACACGTCCTAATTATACGTAAGTATACTGCACAAATCACGACAATTTGCGGAAACTGGTAAAGATGCCATCAGCTAAGTATTTGCTGATAAAGGTCTTAGCTATGAAACATGGGGCATAATGCAATCGTTAGTTTAATGCGTTGGAAGTGGCCATCGAGCCTGTCTGAGCGCAGCTAGAGCCAACGAGGAGTTAGCAACCTTGAAAAACCGAAAGAGAAGTTCAAGCAAGAGGAGTCCGGCCGCACGAACTAGAGCAACGCGAAAGATGCGTGCCTTATCCGTGCGGCAACACGAAGAAAAAGTGAAGTGCCTCGCAGCGATCAATCGCGTTCGTCGAGGCGAAGCCAAAACACTCTCCGCAGCCGCTCGCGCCGAGGGAACCAGCGTCAGAGCGATCCGGGCACTAGTCCCCAAGGCGATCACTCAGGAACGCCCCGGCGGTCGCACTCGCGTAAAGGCCAGCGACCCATATTCAGCGAAAGTGGAGATTCTGACTAAGGAAGGCGCACTCGTTGTCACCGCGCGTGGTTCCCGGCAGCGTGAGCTGGCTGGCCAGCACAGAGCTACCTACATGCAGGTTCTGGCGAATAAGCAACCCGTGTCAGCTCTAGAACGATTTCGCCGGAAGAAAGTGGGCGGACATCAATTGCTCATTGACTATGCGCGGCTGGAAACGCTCGCTAAGGCGGGGGTCCTGGGGAAACTTGAAGAGTTATACGTCAGTGCGGGCGGGGGTCGGTGAACAATCCCTTTCCCATCAAGAGGGCATGGCGTATCGAGTCATGCCGCAAGCGGGTGGGTTATGCCACCCGCTGCTTCTATTGCCCGGAAACGGACATTTTTTGCTTTGAAATGGAGCATCCGGTCACCGAGGGCTTGGACGAGTACTTCAAGCGAGCAGTGTGCCGCAACTGCCATCGAAAGGTGGAACTCCAAAGAGACATCAAGGACCTCACTAAGAACGGACAACACAACGTAAACGAATCTGAGACGGCCAAGCTGAAGAGGTACATTCAGCTGATGGCTGAAGACCTGGACTCCGTAGCTGAACTCCTGCAGCGGTCTCCGAATCTCCCGATTGAACTGATCATCACCGATTACAAGGCCAGAGCAGCATCACTTCGCCGCAAGGCGAACGCTTCACCATTGACTTCCGAAGAAGGCTCGCCCACAATTCCCAAGAAGAAGCCGAGTGCCGTTCCGCAGCCGCGTTCAAGAGCCGATGCCGGACACCGTTCCTCGAAAGCACAATCCAAAGCGAAACAGTCCTGAACCCATTCCCATTTCCTTACGCGTTCACACACGCGTAAAAGACGAAAAACCGCGTGGCGAGTACGAAGGCGAGCTGCCCGATACTTGGGCCCACTTCGCGCTGGTATTTGACTGCGAGACCACGACGGATATTCGCCAGGATCTGAATTTCTTGTGGTGGAGGTTTTGCGAACTAAAGAACGACGTATACGTCTGCCAACAGGAAGGTCTGGTTTATGCGGATGGACTGGACAATGAATCAGTTGAGCTCATCAGAGCTTTCGCCAAGGCAAACTCAGCGACAAAAGTGGAAGAGGGCTGCCCACAGGAGATTCGTTGTGAGTCGCGTACTGAATTCGTCGACGGAGAATTCTGGGAAGCGCTTCGCTTAGGTGCGTGCATCGTTTGCTACAACTCCCCATTTGACCTGAGTCGGCTGGCGCTGGAGTATCGGGAAGCACAGATCAAGAACACGGGTTGGTCAATGGTGATGTGGCGGCATGACCGAGACCCCGCCCTCCTGCCGAGACTCCGGATTAAGCCAAAGGATTCTCGATCAGCGTTCATTAATCTCGCTGGCGGTGAGGCTGGTACTCGTGTGGTCTACCGTGGTCGCTTCCTCGATCTGTCAGTTTTCTGCTGGGCGCTGCGAAACAAACATTTGACCTTGGAACAGGCTCTCAGATCATTTGGCCTCAAAGGGAAGATGCGACACGAGCCTTCAGGGCGTGTTACGGAAAAAGAGTTGAGGTACGGACGTCGTGATGTTGAACGTACCCTCGCTCTTTTGAATGCAATGAAACAGGAATTCGACGGTTTCGCCCTTGACCTTGAGCCCGAAAAGGCAATGAGCGCCGCCAGTATCACGAAGGCCTTCCTCGACAAAATGAGGGTAAAGGAGCCATCGCGAAAGTTCGATTTGCCCGACGAGATTTTGGGGAATTGCATGCAGGCGTATTACGGGGGGAGAAGCGAAATTCGCATTCGCCATCAGGAAGTGCCGGTTGTGGTCTGCGATACGACATCTGAGTATCCCTCGGTGGCGGGTCTACTCAATCTTTGGCCGCTGCTCCCCGCTGCTGGAGTTGAAGTGCAAGAATGTTTGCGAGAGGCAAGAAGGACTCTAGCTCGTGTGAACCCGCAAAATGTTCTGAAACCACGAGAGTGGGAGAAGTTTGCGTTTTTCGCGCTCACCAAACCTGCCAGGGACATTCTTCCCGTTCGAGCACTCTACCGGGAAGACGGTGCTACCAACATTGGGCTTAACCCGCTCACCTCAGAAGAACCGATCTGGTATGCCGGACCCGATCTGATAGCCTCTCGACTGCTTTCCGGTCGTATTCCACAAATCGTTAAAGCTTTCCGAGTGGTTCCGCGCGGCGTTCAGGCTGGTTTGAAATCAGCAACGATTGGAACTCGCAAAATCAATCCCGAGACCGATGATTTCTTCCGCGCTGTGATCGAAGAACGAAAGAAATTGCCAAAGTCGCACCCGCACTACCTGCTCTTGAAAATTATTGCAAATGCGCTTTACGGCATTTTTGCGGAATTGAATAGGCACGAGCACGGGAAAAATCGCGCAAAAGATATCGAGATATTCTCCGGCGAATTCAAGGATACCGACAAAACCACGGTTGTGGAGCGCCCCGGAAGATTTCAATTTCCTCCTGCAGCGGCACTAATTACTGCTGGGGGAAGGCTCATGCTCGCGATTTTGGAAAAGCTGGTGCACAAGAAACAGGGTAGTTATTTGCTCACCGATACCGATTCAATGCTCTTCGTCGCGTCCGAGCACGGCGGTCTATTTCCTTGTCCTGGCGGCGAGCACAGGCTGCTGGATGGTACCCCTGCTGTAAAAACAATTTCGTGGAAGGAAGTCGATGACATTTGTAGCAAACTCAACGGGTTAAATCCTTACAAGCGCGAAATCATTCCCGACATTTTAAAAGTCGAAGACAGTAACTTTGATCTGAGGGGAACACAGCACCAACTTTATGGACTTGCCGTTTCCGCGAAGCGCTATGTTGTTTACAAACGCAAGAAGAACATTATCGAAATCATCAAGCCAAGCGAACACGGATTGGGAATTGTTTTTATTCCTGACAAGCGACCCCGCTACAAGCCCGTGAATTGCAAAGATCGGGAAACGGATTACGCGCAGTGGATTGTTGAGGCATGGGAGCGCCTATTGCTGAATCATTTCCGGAATGTAGAAAATCCAGGGAATTCAGCAGTGTTGCGTCCGCTGCGATTTGATAATTTACCCGCGATGATGCGCGTGCGCGTAACAACGCCAAATGTACTAAAAGCCTTGCGAATGCGCGACCCAGGAGCGGCAAAACCTTACAATTTCGCCCACTCACCAATCCTGCTCGAAGATGTGCCAGACTGCACATTAATTTCGCCCGCGAGCAGACGGACAACAGAGTGGCTAACCCGCGACTACACGGAAATTCACACAGGGGAAACCGTCAAACTCGGAAGCAAATACCGCGACAAGATTCTCACACCGCAGACTATTTCCCACACAATTTGGAAGCATTTTCTGCACCCAGAGGACAAATCGCTCGGGCCGGATGGTAGCCCGTGCCAGGAATACACGCGCGGGCTCCTGTTGCGACGCCCCGTTCGGGCCATGCTTCCCTTTGAATACATCGGGAAGGAGGTTGAACGGAGAGCGCAAGAAGGAGAAGACCCTGCCGTTCTCGAAAATAGCGGACCAATCCGGTACGGGTCGGGACGGACCGCCAAAACCCGACCTGCTGATCCCGGTCTCATCGTCAGGGCCAGACGGTACGGCCTTCGGAAGTTGATGCGGGCGTCCAAAGCATCCCAACACTCAGTCCAACGGTTTCTTGCTGGGGGACGGGTGCACCCCAGAACGCGCGCCCGGTTGAAACTCGCAATCGAAGATCTTGAAAAGGCTGGCCTTAAGAGCGCAAGACAGGGTCAATGAGTGCAATCGCGATTTAACAACAGTTATTGATTCGTCACTCGCTCCAGCTTCCAGGGCTTAATCGTTGGGCCGTCCGGCGGCATCACTACTTGTAGTTGCGCCTGATCGGCTCCTGTGATCTTCATGTCAAATTGAACGTCATCCTCTTCGGTGATCCGCAAGACCCCGCCCATAAGTTTGGCTTCTACGATATTGTCGCTACCATCAAGGACCGTGACGTCTCCTAATTCGCCGGTTTTCGGGTCCACATTCACATCGGCATGACTGACAGTACCTGTTAACTTGTCCTGCTTTTTCTCCAACTTTATCGTCTCGAAGACCTTTCCTTTGAACTTTGCCTGCCAGGTTCCAACAAATGGCTGTAGATCAGCGCCCTTGCTCTGGGCTTGAGAGACCTGAATTGAAAGACCCGACACTCCGAGGCAGGCTGCGAGTAAGCATCCCGAGGCACCAAGGGCTGAGGCCCGTGCCCAAGATTTGCGGAAGCGATTGGCTTTGGCGATTACATTCATGATGCGATCCTCTAATGTGTTTGTGTCGAACAGTCCCAATGCATACGCAACAGTTGTCGGACGCTGGTTTGAGGCCATGGAGTGAGCGATGCGCAAAAGAGAGCGAGCATATTGCGTACCTGTGGGCAGAGATTCCGCTGCGATCTCGTCGCAGGCGAATTCTCGTGTTTGATCGATGCGATTCTTAATGAGAGCAGCGGCAGGGTGAAAGCAGAGGGGCAACATCAAGATTTCGTAGGCCAGATTCAATACAAAATCGTGTCGTCGGACGTGTGCCAGTTCATGACCTAAGGTAGAAGAGAGTTCATCCTCCGATGCTTTCGAGAAGAACCATTCTGGCAAAACCAGAACGGGATTGCAGATTCCGAGCGTTGCCGGACCCCTTCCTTCTAGCGAAAACAATATGGGTACAGGCTCCACGCCCAGCAGCGAGTGGCATCGCCCGACCACGGACTCCATCCTCGGCGGTATCTGCGCCTCGGTTGATTTGCATAACATTCCTTGTAGTAACCGCCATCCCCAGTACAACCGAACTGCACGATAAGAGATGAAACCCAAGTAGAGCATTGTGACAAGACCAACCCAGAATGAACCGAACTGTATCGGTAGGCCGTCATGCTGCATCCGCCGCCAGCGCAACCACGAAGAGCCGCCGCCCAGTACTGTCCCTGCCTGAACCATGCTCGCTGTTCCGACAGACTTCTGCTTCGGGTCGTCAGTGTTTCGAGAGCTACGCAAGCTCGCTAAGGGAAGCAACACGGCAAGCAGCAAAGCCGCAACCCACAACCCATGCCGATGCGAAGCAGGGCAACGACGCAATGACCGCGAAAGAACCACTGTGACTGCGGCGATGACGCATGTCATCCAGAGGGCGTTCGTCAAGTATGTGACTGCGGTCTCAGCAATCGAATTCATTTGTCTTCTCCTTCCTTGCCTCGCTCCTGCTCCTCTATCAAATCGCTGAGCTCCTGAAGCTTTGTGGGATTGAGCTGCTGGCTCTTGACCAGACTCATGAGGAGGCCGTCCACCGAACCGCCAAAAAGGCGATCGATCATATCCCCGATAGCGTTGTTCGCTGCCTTCTCTCGGGTCAACACCGGTGCATAGTCATACGCCCTGCCCCGCAATCTCCGCCGTACCCTTCCTTTACGATGAAGAACGTTCAGCATCGTCTGAACTGTCGTGTACGCCAGCTTCGGCGACCCGGCAAGATTCTCCTGAACTGCCTGGACGTTGGAAGGACCGTAGTCCCACAGCACATTCATGATCTGCAGCTCCAGGGGTGTGAGCTGCTGTTGGGATTTTCCTTTTCCGGTCATAACTATCTCCTAATGCATTAGGACAATAGTCTTGCGGATTGGACTTGTCAACTAAAAACTTAGGAGATAAAAGTCGATTTCGGAATTTCTGCAGCGACGGGCAATCCAACCGAATTGTGGCAGGGTTAGAATCCTGCTGCGACACATTGAAATGCGCCCGGATAATTGATTTTTGGCGGCAGAGCGGGATGACTGTCGAAATCAGCGTTTACACCAGTTTGCGCCGTTTGTTCGCCAAAAACCGGGTCAATGAGTGAAATCGCGATGTTACACCAGCGATCGCCACTCGAACCCATCTCAAGAACGGTTCCATCCTTTGATACCAACGAGATGCACAATCGCCCAAGGGTGATCGTTGGTAATCTACGCCGTCGGTGAGTTGGGCCGTAGAATCTGTGCAGGTATGACCTGGATCCGACGACGATTGGGGGTACGTCTCGCACCAGCACTAGTTTTTCTCGCCCTAGGTAACTTCTGCGGTCTAGCGCAGGATGCCCGAGTATCGTGCTCTAGCGGCCTCAAGATTGCTCTGAGTGCTGACTATGCTGCCCCCTGGGTTTCGGGCAGAGCTTCCAGAGTGAAGGTTCAGTATGGTCTGTCAAGCCCAGAGTCTGGTTCTGCCGCCTGGATCGAAGTCTGGGATGGCCGGAATCGCTTATTTAAGCAGAACGTGAAAGTGCAAGCGCAAGGAGAACTCATCTGGGGAGGTCTGCTCCAGGTTCCCGACACACCGTCCAATCTTCAACTTGCGATTTTCGACCCGCAATTGCCATTACTTTGTGGCGACGACTGTTCAACAAAAGGCGGAACCCTTTCGATCGTTCTCGCCGGTACAGCACCGGACGAAGACGCTCCTTTTCCTTCCTTGACATGGGGAAGCTCACGATTCGGGGAGGGAGACGAGGGGATTGAGCCTGTGCTAGAAGGCCGCCTACTTGGTTCGCAGACCACGGTCCTCCTACAAGAACAGGATGCCGGAGGGCTTTGGCTTGCGCGGGAATACTTGCCCATTGACCTTGTCGACTTAAACCATCTCCGGGTCCAGGTTCCGGCGGGTTACCTCAGTCGGCCGACGGTCCTCGGCCTTACCGCGGAGCGGTCTGGCTCAGAAACACCGCCCGGAAATGAGGTCGGCCCTCCTGTGCAAACGCTCTACATAACGAGCAAGGACAGTCCGGTCTTTTCCTCGGTCGAGCCGTCGGAAGTGTCCGCCGATGAGGCCGAGAAAGGCACCGTTACAGTTCGCCTTCACGGGAGTGGTTTTAGGCCCAGTTCGAGAGTCACGCTGTCGCTGGAGAACGCGAGGGATCTCGACCAGGGAGGACTTAAACCTGAGTTTATTTCGGCCAACGAGCTACGGATTGATCTTCCAGCGCAGCACTTTGTTATTGACAATAAATGGAGTGCCATTCGCCCGATTCACTTGTGGGTTGCAAATGATGATGTGCTTCATATCTCTGAGGCTCAAGAAGTTCGAGTTTCGCCGTCGGAGCATTTTCCAGCCTACCCTTCACAGGCTCCAGTAGCGGTCATAACTCAGATCTCGCCCTATCCCGTGCCTTTAATGGAGTCGGGGGACCCTTCATCTACTCCGCTTATTGTGCAGGGCACAAACTTCCGGCTGGGTGAGTCGGTGGCGGCTGTGAATGACCGTGGTGAAGACGTGAAGCTCAAGACGCTGTATGTCTCACCGCAAGAGCTAAGGGCTTGGCTGCCAAGTAGAGTGTGGTGCGAGCACCGCCTGCGTTACAGACTCATCGTGCAGACCTCCTCGGGTCTATGCGTCGCCGAAGTCGTTGAAGACGATTGGCACCCGTAACCAGCCGTCTACATTCACAATTGGAAGCAGAGCCGTGTTTCGCGATTGTTGACGTAATCAGGCGATAGCGCTCATTGACCCGGCCCTACCCTAAAGACAGGGTTTTGAGTGTAATCGCGATTTTTCGCCAACTATGACCGGCGTCGGCGAGTTAGCCTGCATCCACTGTGTTCTAGGTAAGCCGCAATGGACGCACCTATCAAGGAAGTGAGCGCACAGAAGGTAGGCGTCATGTGGTAACCAAGAAACTTAATGTCGAGCAACCCTACGAGAAAACTGACCGAAAAGACAAATAGAAAAGCGGTTATCGGTCGCGGGCGTTCTGGAAGCGACTTCGGGTGATTCAGGTCGGGATACATCGCCTCAAAGCAATTCCGGCAGATGTGCTCAAAGCCGGGAAGGTGACAGCCGCAATGGGAACACTGAGGCACGTTAGAAACGCCGTAAACGACCTAAGAATTAGACCATGTCTGGCCAGAACCCGCCGCTTACGAGCGTAACTGGCGTAATCAGGCGTTAGCACAAGCTTGCGCTATTCCTTCGCCATGTTGAGCCGCATCCCCGGTCCCCCGGGGAGAGGATTACCTCCATCCGGAGGACAAATCCCTTTCTCCCGATGGACAACGTTGCGGAGCCTATACGAGGGGGCTACTAGTGCGACGCCCGATTGAGGCAATGACACCCTTGGGCTTTGTCGGGAAAGAGATTGAGCGAAGAGCGCAAGAGGGTGCAGATGTAAGCGTTATCGAAGGCACCGGGCCTATCAAATATCAACCGGGCCAAACTGCCAACACTCGAGCCGCCGATGCTGGACTCATCTTGAGAGCACGAAATTACCCGCTACGACAGCTGATGCGAGAGTCCGGGGCATCCCAACATGCCACTGAGCGGTTTCTTCGAGGTGACCGCGTCCACCCCGCCACGCGTGTGAGGTTGGCAAGTGCAGTCGAGAAGCTGGAGCGCGAGCGGTTGCGAGCCACTTAAATCACCTTTGACTCGGGGCCCAATCTCACAATTCCCGATGATCAGTTCCGCTCCCTCTTTAGCAACCAGTTCCTCGATTTGACAGAAGTGTCCACTATGTAGTACCTCTACATACATGGGCGACTCTCTTAAACTGTCCTACACAGCTGCATTGGTCCTCCAAACCATCAGCTCTGGATACAACTATGGATTCGACATCATGGAAGTTACGGGTCTTCCCAGCGGTACTGTTTATCCCACTCTTCGACGCCTCGAACAACAGGAATTGATCAAGTCCAGTTGGGAGACTCAACACACTGCGTTTTCTGACCAGCGACCGGCCCGCAAGTACTACAGGCTGACGCGCGACGGCAAAGAGGCCCTTAGCAAGGCAGTTCAGCGTTATGTGCTACTTGACCGACTCGTTAGCGCCGAGAAGAGTAAGCGTCGATAAGGAGGATGTGGTGAGCACCCGTCCACTGAACAAGCTCTTGTGGTGGTGCAACCTTGTGTTGGGCCTCGCAAGCTGGATTGTTCCGCAACCACGGCGGCTAGATTGGCGTCGGGAATGGGAAGCAGAGGTCTGGCATTGGTGTCATTTTCTTGTAGAATCCGGACGGCTGAGCGACTCCACCGAGTGTGACCTTCTGAGGCATTGCTGGGGAGCATTCCCGGATGCGCTGTGGCATCGCTTCAATCGAGTGGCTGTTCTGAATTTCATTTACTCGTACCCGCTTACGCCTGGCTTTTGTCTCCTCGCCAGCCTGGCAGTGTTTTCAACGCTTATCGCTGTGAGTCCCATGCAACTCTCCCGGTGGATGTTCCATCCACGTGTCGATATTCACTCGGCGGACCTGTTGACCGTGTCGCTGAATTGGCGATCGGCCTGGCTTGAGCCTGAACTTTTGCGTGACGCGGTCACAAAGTGGGCAGAAAGCAATCCGTTGATCACTCAAGCAGGAACGTATGCGTGGAGGCCTAGTCTTATTCGAGGACCTGCAGGAAAAGAAGAGGTGCTGAGTGCAAGAGTCACACCGGGCATATTCGAGTTGTTCGGGAGTCGTCCGATCCTCGGCCGAACGCTTGAATTAGCCAATCCTTCGGGCTGTCCGAATTGCGTCGTTTTGAGCAATTCAGTTTGGCACAGCCAATTCCACGAAAACAAGCAAGTGATAGGAAATCACTTACTTCTTAACGGGCGTCAAGTGGAGATTATCGGCGTTCTCCCTGCACAGTTCCGTCTGCCGGGAGTGGACATCGGGTTGTATGCGCCATTCGGACCGAGTTTTCAACCGCGGCTCCCGAAATTCGAGTGGCCCGGTGCTGTCCTTCGAGTAGGCGTACCTGTCGGAAAAGCAAAGCGGGAGCTTGAGAAATATGTGAATGAGACGAACGACCTACCTCCAAGCACGATTCTGGAGGTCCTATCGCAGAGAGACCTCCAATATCAATGGCTAAAATCCTGCGCTGCTTTGATTGCTCTTGCGATTCTGCTCCTCGTGACTCTGAACTGGCGGACTATCGTTCGCCTCTGTGGAACGGGCCCGCGCCGAACGGTAACTGGGCTTTTCAGATGGTGGCTTTTCTTTGCAGCCAAGAGCAGCTTACTGATACTTGTGGTTTTAACTATTACCCTCGACTTCGTGCAAATGGCAGCTCTTAGATTTCGTTTCGATGCTCACGACTATGCAGGCGGAATAGGAACGTGGGTCTTCCTGATTGGGTTGACCATCGCACTGTGTTGGTCTGTTCGCGACCAACATTCTCGCTGTCGCGGGTGTCTCAGGCGTTTGAGAATCCGTGTAGATATTGGGATCTCTGTTGGTACCTTCGGTGAGCCCGGTGGAGTTGAGCTCGTTTGTGATGGAGGCCATGGTGTGCTGCACTTGCCGGCAATAGAGTCGGGGTCTCTCGATTCCGAGCAATGGAACGATCTCGATGAGTCTTGGTCAACACTGTCGAGAGCGGAACTAGGGGTGCGCTCTTAGTTCGGAATTGTTTCCCCGTCTAGGAGACTGTGCCAAGTAGCCGTCTGGAAGGACGCCTGAAAACTGGGAGAGAAGGCAAATGAACCTAGGCTATTTTGTTATCGGATTGTTCGTAGCTTTTTCATTGGCGACCGGACAAGAACAGCCCAAGGCTGAAGCCGCAGAGGCGGCGATCATCAGAGCGTTTGACACTCACTCCATTGTGATGCTCGGCGAGCTCCATGGAAACAAACAGGAGTACGAGTTGTTGCGTGGCCTTGTTTCTTCGCAAGAGTTTGCTGATAAGGTCAACGACTTGGTTCTGGAGTATGGAAATGCTCTATATCAGGATGTGGTCGATCGCTACGTGGCCGGAGAAAATGTTCCGATCGACGACGTACAAAAGGCCTGGCTTAACACGACAGCCATAGGTCCGCCATCGCCGATCTATGGTTGGCTTTACGAAGCAGTTCGGGAGGCAAACGGTAAGCGTCATCAGAAACTGCGAATCGTCCTGGGCGACGTTTATGTCAATTGGAATCGGGTCAAGGATCGAGAAGACCTGGGCCCGTTCGTGGCGAACCGAGATCCCTTCTATGCGAGCGTAGTCAAGGAACAGGTTATTGCACGGCATCACCGGGCATTGTTGGTTGCCGGCTATTTTCACTTCCTCCGCTCAAGCGCGGGGCCGAATCTCATTGAGAGGGAGCTTCGTGCATCAGGAAGTTCGACGTTCGTGATTGTTCCTGGCACAAACACCGTGGGCGGTTATGACGACCTCGACAAGCGCTTCGACTCTTGGAAACCGCCATCTGTTGTTACGCTCAAGGGAAATTGGCTGGGTCAGCTGGCTGCGCTGCCCGTCCTGAGCGGTGGCACCATACCGTCTTCTTCCGGAAAAGACCTCAAGCTCGAAGAAGCAGCGGACGCACTCTTGTATCTAGGGCCGCGCGAGAGCCTCACCCAGATACATACAACACGTGCTGACCTGCAAGGTACGGCTTACGGCAAAGAGATCGAGCGAAGAGTTAAAATCATGTTCGGGAAGCCATTCGACGTTTTCTCTGCGGAGAAGGAAACACCAGAATTTTCTCGCAACTCTGGTCCTTTACCTCCCTTGCCACCCCCTCCAAAGAGTATTCATGATCCGTTACCGCCGAAGCCGCCGGTTAATTGAAAGAGTCTCGCTGGAAATGGCGTAGCAGAGCAAAACATCAGCAGCTGTCGTGGTGGATTTAGAAAGACTGTGTAGCCCCGGTTGGGAGTACGTGATGAAAGGACGCGCGGTTGGCTGGGTTGCCTTTCACCTTGTGATCACGGTCGCGTTCGCGTGTACGCAAGTCATAACCTCGCAGTACGACAATCTGCGTACCGGTGCAACATCAAACGAGAAGGTCCTAACACCACAGAATGTCAACGCGAAGCAGTTCGGCAGACTGGGCGCATTCAAAGTCGACGGAGCGGTGTACGCGCAGCCGTTATTCATTCCATCGGTCGATATTCCCGGCAAGGGAAAGTATGACGTTCTTTTTGTCGCTACCGAGCACGACAGCGTGTACGCGTTCGATGCAAATCGCGCCGGCGATCCACCGTTGTGGCACATCAGTCTTCTAGATGAGAGACGGGGCTCTTCGACTGTTCCTGCCCGAGACGTGCAGTGCTCTTTCATCCAGCCGGAGGTTGGTATCACTTCCACTCCGGTGATCGACCTGAAAACAGGCACTCTGTATGTGCTCGCGCGCACCATGATCGATCCCACTTTTGGGAGTAAGGAATACTTCCAGCATTTGCACGCGCTAGCGATCACTACCGGAGTGGAAAAATTCGACGGCCCCAAGCTCATCTCAGCCTCGGTTCCCGGTAAGGGCGCGGGCGGCGAAAATGGACAAGTCCGTTTCGATCCGCTGCATGAAAATCCGCGCGCTTCGCTGCTACTGGTAAACGATACGTTGTATCTCACTTGGGCCTCGTCATGTGACCTGGGCCCATACCACGGCTGGGTCATGGCGTACGATGCGCAGACGTTGGCGCAGAAGGCAGTACTGAACACCACACCGGACGGCGACCAAGGCGGCATTTGGGCCAGCGACACAGGGCCGGGTGCCGACACAGCCGACAATATCTATGTGCCGACCGGCAACGGGACATTCGATGCATCGTCCGGAGGCCGGGACTATGGCGACTCGGTCCTAAAGTTGATGCTTCAAGGCTCTTCGATTGTGGTCCGTGATTACTTTACTCCCCACGATCAAGCTCGACTGAGCGACGGTGACGCCGACTTGGGATCGAGTGGTCCACTCCTGTTACCTGACCAGCCAGGGCCTCATCGTCACCTGCTGCTGCAGCCTACCAAGGGCTCAATGATTTACGTGATCGATCGCGACCAAATGGGCAAGTTCCAACCCGATGGTGACGCTATCGTTCAGCGCATCCGGATGGCCGGAGGAGGCTACGGCGCGATGGCTTACTGGAACGGACACGTGTTCTTTGCCTGCAGCGACGACTTCCTGCGTAATTACGCCATCGATAAGGGCGAATTGAAACTGAGTGCGTACTCAAGCACGAGATTTGAAAACCCTGGCGCCACGCCTTCTGTTTCGGCAAACGGCAACAAGGATGCAATCGTGTGGGCAATCACGACCAAAACATGGAACGGCCCCAGCCGACCGGCAATACTCTACGCCTTCGATGCCAACAAGATTGACCACCCGATCTACACTTCGGAACAGAACAGCCAGCGCGATCGCGCCGCGATGGCGACGCGCTTCGTGATCCCGGTAGTTGTAAATGGAAGAGTCTACTTCGGCGCGAGAGGTGAGGTCGAAGTGTACGGACTTCTAAAATAGCGGAGTTTTCGCGATATTTTCCGGAAGGGGGTGTAGCCGAATTTTTCCCGAAGTGTACTACCCCCCGCCTGGTTTGACCCTTGATTTCTCCGGCCTGTAATATCGAAGTAACCAGCTATCAGCCTTCAGCACTCAGTCTTCAGCCTCCGAGCAATTGTGATGGAAGCAGGCGCGCGAGGACACTTTCGTATCCGTTAAACGGCTGACTGTTGAGGACTTAGTGCAGCTGTTTGAACCCATGCCTCACGATCTTCCCAAAGCGTACGAACCGGGCGCGATTGAAGCGCGCTGGGCCGAGTACTGGGTCGCGGAGAAGCTTTTTTCCGTGCCTACGCCGCCGCAGGGCCGTTCAGAAAAAGAGACGCGGCCGGTGTTTACTCTGCTGCTGCCGCCTCCGAACGTTACCGGGCGCCTGCACATGGGCCACATGCTCAACCAGACGCAGATGGACATCATCGTGCGCTGGCACCGCATGCGCGGATTTCTGACTCTGTGGCTGCCCGGCACCGACCACGCCGGCATCGCTACCCAGATGATGGTGGAGCGCCAGTTGGCGACGGAAGGCAAGAAACGGCGCGAGCTGGGACGCGAAGCTTTTGTCGAGCGGGTGTGGGAATGGAAGCGGCACTACGGCGGCGCGATTCTCGACCAGATGAAGCGGCTGGGCGCGTCGGTCGATTGGGACCGCGAATATTTCACCATGGACGAGGGCCTTTCCCGCGCCGTGCGTGAGGTTTTCGTCCGCCTGTATGAAGAAGGGTTGATTTATCGCGGCAAGTACATCGTCAACTGGTGTCCGCGTTGCGAGACGGCGATTTCCGACCTTGAGGTCAAACACGAAGAGGTGCAGGGCAAGCTGTTCGAGATTCGCTATCCCGTGATTGGCACGGATGAGTTCATCACCGTGGCCACCACCCGTCCGGAGACGATGCTGGGCGACACAGCGGTCGCAGTCAACGAGAAAGACGAACGCTACAAGCATCTGTATGGAAAGAAAGTTTTGCTGCCGCTGATGAATCGGGAGATTCCGATCATCACCGACGAGCTGGCGAATCCCGAGTTCGGCACGGGCGCGGTGAAAGTGACGCCGGCGCACGATCCCAATGACTTCCAGGCCGGCCTGCGGCACAACCTGCCGCAGATCGACATCATGGACGAGCACGCTCACGTGAATGAGAACGCCGGGCCGTACGCCGGGTTGAGCCGTTTTGCCGCGCGCGAACGTGTGCTCGAAGATTTGCGCCAGCAGGGATTTCTGGCGGGGGAGAAGGACTACACCATTGCGATCGGCAAATGCGATCGTTGCGGGACCGTGGTCGAGCCCCGGCTTTCGACGCAGTGGTTCATCAAGATCAAGCCTCTGGCCGACCGCGCCACGGAGGTTGTCGAGAACAGCGAGATCACGATTGTTCCCGAGAACTACAAGCAGATTTACCTGAACTGGATGCACAACATCCACGACTGGTGCATTTCGCGGCAGTTGTGGTGGGGGCACCGCATACCGGCGTGGCATTGCAAGTGTGGCGAAATAATTGTCGCCCGCGAGGCGCCGGAAAAATGTTCCAAGTGCGGCGAGTCGAAACTGAAGCAGGACACGGATGTGCTGGACACATGGTTTTCGTCCGGGCTGCTGCCCTTTACCACGCTGGGCTGGCCGGAGAAGACGCGCGCCCAGGAAGTGTTCTATCCGACTACGCTGCTGATAACCGCCTACGAAATCCTGTTTTTCTGGGTGGCGCGCATGATCATGTTCGGCTGCCACTTCATGCAGGGCCACCAGCAGGACCCGGCGCTGAAACGGGCCAGCGGATGGGCGGACAAGAATGATGACAGCGTGCCCTTCCGCCAGGTTTACATCCACGCCCTGGTGCGCGATGCTGACCGGCAGAAGATGTCGAAGACCAAGGGCAACGTGATTGACCCGCTGGAAATAATTCAGCGCTTCGGAACGGACGCGACACGCTTCACGCTGGCGGCCATGGCGGCCCCGGGCACGGACATTGCATTCAGCGAGAGCCGCACCGACGGCTACCGCGCGTTTGCCAACAAGATCTGGAACGCGGCCCGTTTCATGTTCATGAATGTGGATCGAGCCGAGCAGGCAGGAGTATGGAAGCAGCAGGAATTCTTGAAGGCGGGTCTTCGACCCGCCCTGGCCGGGTCTGAGACCCGGCCCCACACGGGCATTCCCGGGTTTCAGCCCTTGACGCTGGAAGACCATTGGATTCTTTCGCGCTTCCACCGGGTTACCAAGGATGTTAACGAGGCCTGGCAGACGTATCGTTTCCATGAGGCTGCAAACCGCATCTATGATTTCTTCTGGGGCGATTTCTGCGATTGGTACATCGAACTGATGAAGCCGCGCCTCGCGCCGGAGAACGGGGCCGAGCCGGCAACTGCCGGTGTCGCATGCGGCAACCTGGTCAGTTTGTTCGAAGCATCGCTGCGGCTTTTGCATCCGGTCATGCCGTTTATCACGGAAGAAATATGGCACGCGGTTTACGATGGCAAGCCGCCGCTGAAATCGATCGCGCTGGCCGCTTACCCGGAAGCGGATGAGCAGCAATTCGATCTGGAGGCGGAAACCAACATGGCGATCGTGCAGGACCTGATCGTCAGCGTGCGCAATTTGCGGGCGGAATTGAAAGTCGAGCAAAAGCAGAAAGTTCCCATCCAGGTTTATTCGCCAGATGCGAAGATCAAATCGCTGTTGCTGGAGAATCAAAGCGCCATCGAGCGTCTGGCCGGCGTGGAGAGTGTGATCTTCGTGGAGAACTCGTTGTCCCAACTGCCGGGGGCCCGCTCCACGGCGCGATTCGATGTGCACGTAATTTACGAAAAGAAGATTGACGTGGCCGCGGAACGGCAGCGCCTCTCCAAGGAACTGGAGCAGATCGAAAAAGAGACGACCAACGGCCAGCGTCAACTGGGGAACGAACAATTTCTGGCCAAGGCCCCGGCCAAAGTAGTGGAAGGCATGCGACATCGCCAGGCAGAGCTGGAAGTTTTGCGGGAAAAGATCCGGAACAGCCTGTCCGAGTTAGCGCGAGCTGGGAACTGACAACTCAAGGCTGGGAACTGAATTTTTTTAAACAGTTGTTGGTTGTCAGTTCTCGGTTCTCAGATTTGACCGATTATGGATTGGAATGGCCGGCGGATTACCGGGATTGTCGAGAACGCGTTGCTGGAGGACCGCGCCACCCGCGATGCCACCAGCTACGCCTGCATTGATCCCAGCCAGCGCGCCGCCGGCACTATTATCGCGAAACAGGATTGTGTGCTCGCCGGTTTGGGCTGCGTCCCGCGCATTCTGGACGTCTATGCCCTCCTGGATGGAGCTGTGACTTCGCATTATGAGGTCACCAGTCATCCTGAAATTTTCGATGGGGTGCGCCTGCACAATCGCCAGACCATCGCGGTTCTGAGGCACAATGCGCGCGTGGTGCTTTCCTGCGAGCGGGTGATTCTCAACTTCCTGCAGCGGCTGAGCGGCATTGCCACTTTGACCCGCCAATTCGTGGATGCGGTTTCCGGTACCCGGGCGCGCATTCTCGATACCCGGAAAACCGCGCCCGGCCTACGGATACTGGATAAGTACGCCGTGCGCTGTGGAGGCGGTCAGAACCATCGTCTCGACCTTTCTGACGGAGTGCTGATCAAGAACAATCACATTGCCCTGGCGGGAAGCATTGCGGCCGCGCTGGAACGGGCGCACCGCAACCGGCGCGGTTCCCAGCCTATCGAGGTGGAGGTCCGGACGCTGGCGGAATTGGAGGATGCGCTGGCCCATGGCGCAGAGGCTATCTTGCTGGACAATATGCCGGTGGAGCAGGTAAAGGAGGCAGTGGCCCGCTGTGCCAGGGCCGACCGGCGAATTCCCGTGGAGTGTGCCGGAGGCATTGGTCTGGAGAACGTGCGGGCCTATGCCGAGACCGGAGTGGATTTTATTTCCGTGGGAGCGCTGACCCATTCCGCTGTGGCCGTGGATATGAGCTTGCGCGTTGCGCCGGCATAGCCAGATTTGTCCTTTCTGTCTCTCTCCCGCATAATCTCTGCATTACCAAACACACGCCAAAGCGAGATTCGCGGAAGACTGCGCGGGCGAGTCGCACGCGACCCCACGATCCGGCGCCGCAACGGACCGATTTTCGTCTGGGACAAATTGTGCGCTTGCTGATGGACCACGCTACCGTGGTGGTGAGCGGCACCAAGATTGCCGACGAGATTGGTACGGGCCGCTCCGAGGTGTGGCGCCTGGTACAGCAGCTGCGTGGGCTGGGAGTTGAAATTGCCGGGCATCCGGCGACCGGTTACCAGCTTAAGTCAGTGCCCGATCTGCTGCTGCCCGACATGCTTGCGCCAGCCTTGAAGGGCACAATTTTTGGCGCGGATGTTCGTCGCAACTATCATCACTATTACAAGATCGGTTCCACCAATGTTGAAGCTATGGAGAGCGCGGCCGCGGGCGCTTCTGAAGGCAGCGTCTTCGTGTCGGAAGAGCAGACCGCTGGGCGGGGGCGCGGCGCGAATCAATGGGAATCAGCACCTTCTGCAGGGATCTATTGCTCGGTTGTGCTGCGCCCGGCGTTGCCGCCCTCTGAGGCGCTGGTGCTTTCGCTGGCAGCCGGCCTGGCGGTCAGGTCAGCCACACAACGCCTCGATGCAACAGTCTCGCCCGATTTGAAGTGGCCCAACGATCTTCTGATCGGCGGCAAGAAGTTTTGCGGCATTCTTACTGAGATGAAAGCAGAGCCGACCTGCGTCCGCCACATTGTGGTGGGGATCGGCATCAACGTGAACCAGGCGAAGTTTCCCGCCGAACTGCAGCCGATCGCAACGTCCCTGCGGCTGGTGAGCGGCACGGAATGGTCGCGGGTAGAGCTGTGCGCGTCTTTGTTAAAATCTCTCGACCGCGAGTATCGGGACCTGCTGGAGAAAGCGGGCGCGCGTGAGTCGATCTTGCGGCGATTTCAGGACGCTTCGTCGTCGGCGCGGGGGCGGCGAGTGCGGGTGGAGGAGAATGGCGGCCTTGAAGGCGTCACTGAGGGCCTTGATGGCCGCGGGTTCTTGCAGGTAAGAACGGCGGCGGGCTTGCGGACGGTGCTGAGCGGGACGGTGATCTTGCTGTAGGAATTTGCCTTGACTGCCTGGCGCGGCAAAGTCCGCTCGCCAGCCGCTGCAGAAACTGCTGCGGCCTGGACGGGCCAGAGCCGTTCCCAACACTGGCAGGTGGCAATTCTTAGTCCGGACTTTCTGGTTATGCTGCTGGTTCTGGATGTCGGCAACACGAATACGGTGCTGGGGGTGTTCGCCAAGGCTACGCCTGATAGCCACCCAGAATCGCAACGTTACAAGTTGCTTGTGGCCAACTGGCGGGTGGCCACCATCGCCACCCAGACCGTGGACGAATACGGCGTGCTCTTCCGCAACCTGTTTGCCATGGACAAGATTGAAGTCCAGGGTGTCCGCGGAATCATCATTTCTTCCGTGGTGCCGCCGCTCGATTCCACTTTGCGGCAGGTCTGCGAACGTTATTTCCACACCAAGCCGCTGTTTATCGAACCCGGGGTCAAGACGGGCATGCCTGTGCTTTACGAAAACCCCGCTGAAGTCGGCGCTGATCGCATTGTGAATTCGGTTGCCGCCTTTGAGAAGTTTGGCGGGCCCTGCATCGTGGTGGATTTCGGCACCGCAACCACCTTCGACTGCGTTTCTGCCAAAGGCGAGTATCAGGGCGGCGTGATTTCCCCCGGCATTGGGATTTCCGCCGACGCCCTGTTTCAAAAAACGGCGCGCCTGCAGCGGGTGGCCATCCGCAAACCGGCGCGGGTGATTGGCACCACTACAGTCGGCAGCCTGCAGTCCGGGCTCTACTACGGATACCTCGGACTGGTGGACGGAATTCTGGAGAGGTTACTGGGAGAGATGGGAACGGAAACCACCGTGGTGGCCACCGGCGGACTGGCCGCGCTGATCGGGAAGGGATCGAAATACATTAAGCATGTGGACGATTTGCTTACCCTGGACGGCCTGCGTCTCATCTGGGAAAGGAAGTCAGAGACGAATTCCGGGCGTGAAGCCGCAGCTCCGAAAGCCTCCCCGGCCTTGACCGCACCCGCCGCGAAGCCCTGGCCCGGCCGCAAGCCGCGGACCCGCTAGAGCCGTCGTGGAAAATTACTTCAACTACTTCACTGAAATCGAGGAGCAGTTTCAGCGGCGCCGGGGCGGCGTCCTGCTGCTTTCGACTCTGGACTGGGCCTTGATCGAAACCTGGAAGGACGCCGGAATCCCGCTGGAAGCGGTGCTGCGCGGAATCGACGGCGCGTTCGAGCGCTATGAGAAACGTCCTACGCCCCGCAAGGTCAATAGCCTGGCTTATTGCGCGCAGGAGGTGTTGGCGGCAGCCGAAGAGATGAAAGAGGCGGGGGTAGGCACTTCGAGCGGTGACCTGCCGAGACCGAAGCCGGCAGGTTTTCAGGCCGGAGAAATTGTGGCCTTTCTGCGGCGGAACGCCGACCTGCTGCTCAAGGCAAACCTGCCAGAACGGCCCGGAATTTCAGCGATTCCGCTGGCGGGAGCTACGGCCGGCACGCTGCGAGAACTGGCTGCGGAGATAGAAGTCACCCCGCCGCGGCTGGAAGATCTGGAAAGGCGGCTGACAGTACTGGAAGAGAAGTTGTTCGCGGTGCTGCTGGCAGCAACAGGCGATGACGAGATCGTTGCCGTGCGGGCCGAGGCCGACCGCGAATTGAGCCCCTACCGCCGCAAGATGCCGGCCGCGCAGATCGACCAGCTGCAGAAGCAGTATCTGCACAAGAGACTCCTGGAGAAGTACGGGCTACCCCGGCTAAGTTTGTTTTATATGTGAATCGTCGGTGTGGGTCGGACACTCATGTCCGACGCCGTTGGGGTTGATTTTGGTTTTGGGTGTCATTGGATACTGGGCGGGTAGTGAGGATTGACGGGGTCAAAATCAAGGGCAAAGTCAAAGGCAAAACCCAATTCAAAAGCAGCGGACAAGAGTCTCCGCTCTACACCGTTCAATTGACCCCTGCATCATCGCGGGTCTAGACTCGCTTTCGATGGAGCCTGCCATGAAACGCGCCGCCGGGGTACTCGCTGTGATCTCGCTGTTTGGAGTTTTCGCGCTGGCCGACGAAGGCCACCACCACGAAGATCTCACACCGCAGCAACTGGGAACCGTGCACTTCCCGGTTTCCTGCGCCGCGTTTTCGCAGAAGGCATTTGCACGCGGGGTCGCGTTGCTGCATTCCTTCTGGTACGAGGAAGCCGAAAAAGAGTTCATGCAGCTCGCGAAAGATGATCCGACCTGTGCCATGGCCCATTGGGGCGTGGCCATGAGTCTGTGGCATCAGCTTTGGGACCGCCCTAATGCCGTCACCATCAAGCGAGGAAGGATGGAACTGAAGAAGGCGCAATCACTCCATCCTGCCACCGGCCGCGAGCGCGATTACATCGCGGCCTTAGGAGCGTTTTATGGGAAGAAGGGCGACCACGAGGAACGCGCCAAGGCGTACTCGCGGGCGATGGAAGGCGTTTATCACAGCTATCCCGATGATCTCGAGGCAGCGGCATTTTACGCGCTTTCGCTGCTGGCCTCGGAGGAGGACGGCGACACAACATTCGCCAACCGGAAGAAAGCCGCGGCTGTGCTGGAAACACTTTTCAAAGAGGAACCTGGCCATCCCGGTGTGGCCCACTACCTGATTCACAGTTATGACAAGCCACAACTGGCAGAGCTGGGCCTGCCCGCAGCGCGCAGCTATGCCAAGATCGCTCCCGCTGCGCCACATGCGCTGCATATGCCATCGCACATTTTTGCCCGGCTCGGGCTGTGGCAGGACGACATCGATTCCAACCTGGCGTCCATCGCCGCCACGCGCAAGACCGCGGCCATGCACATGGGCGGCGAGGGTCATCAGTTTCATGCCATGGATTTCCTGGTCTATGCCTACCTGCAAAGCGGGCGCGAGGCCGACGCGCAGGCGGTCATCGCCGAGGTGAAAGCACTGCCGCCGATGAAGGACATGTACGGCGAAGGCTACGATCCGCACGCCTACGCTCTGTCGAAATTTCCCGCCCTCTATGCCCTCGAACTGCATCATTGGACCGAGGCGGCTGCGCTGACACCTGCACCGGGCGCGGATTCTGGCGACAAGGCGATCACTTACTGGGCCCGCGCCATCGGTGCGGCCCGATCCGGAAACCCTTCAGAAGCGCGCAAGGACATCGCCGAGCTGGAGTCAATTCGCCAGGAAATGTTGGAAAATAAGAAGACGTCGTGGGCCAATGTGGTGGAAGACGCGCAAAAAGAAGCTGAGGCTTGGGTGGCGCATGCCGAAGGCAAAGACGAAGAAGCGGTAAAGGCCTTGCGCGCTATCGCCGAGGAAGAAGAATCCACCGGGGACGAACCCGAGGACATTCCGGCGCGGGAGATGCTGGCCGACTTGCTGCTGGAAGGCAAGCATCCAGACCAGGCGCTGACCGAATACGAGACTGACCTGAAGTTCAATCCCAACCGCTTCAACGGCCTCTATGGCGCAGCCAGCGCGGCCGAGATGGCGGGGAAAAATGAAAAGGCAGCGGCTTATTACGTACAGCTGGTGAAGATTTGTGCCGGGTCAAACTCCGATCGCCCCGAACTGGGCCGCGCCAAGGCCCTGCTGGCGAAGAACTAACCCTGAGTGTGGGTCCAACTTGTGTGGGCCTGGCTCTTGTGTGGGTCGGACACTCTTGTCCGACGCTTTTGACTTTGATTTTTCGTCGGTTTCCAGATTCACTGGAGAGACCTCTGGTCCAGGAATTTACAAATTTAAACACCTAAGGTCAAATTCAAAGTCAAGGGCGTCGGACAAGAGTGTCCGACCCACACAAACCCCTGACCCGCACAAACCCTGCCTAGTGCCATAGCAGCATTTTGGCCACTAGCGCCACCAGCATTGCTGCCGCTCCCAGGGTTGCGTTGTACTCTCGGTGCTTCCAGTACAGGTCCCAGGAGAACGCTCCGCGGTCCTGGCTAAAAGGGCTTACTTGCGGGAACAGGCGAGGCACTCGGCCGGCATAATCTTCAAACTGCGGAAAGCGCTCGCGCAGGAATGCTTCCTCGGCACGAATCACCGGCAGATAGATGGCAAAAAACAAAACAATTATGCCGCCGACGATCCACCAGCTGCGCGCAGCCAGAGCGAACCCGACCGACAGAATCAGTGAACCCAGGTAGAGCGGATTGCGCGTGTAGGCATACGGACCCGTGGTCGCCAATTGCTCGTTTTTCTGTAATTGTCCGGAAGCAACCGCCCGAATCAAGAGTCCCGGAACCACCAGAGCGGCTCCGAGCAGGATCGATTTCACGGTGGGCTGCGCCAGCCAGAAATAAAGTATGGCAAAAGCAAAGCCCAGGGGGACGCGGACGCGGCGGGCAACCGCAGACCAGCTAACCATGATGCTCCCCCAGCAACTGCCGGGCCGCGGCAACCACCTGCCCGGAGGTGATTTCAAGCAAGCCGTCATGCGGCTCGAATACATGCTGGTAGCTGGTGCTGCTGGAGGGACCTCGCAGCACGATGGTGCGAGCCCCAAAAGGGCCATTGCGCGCGGGATCGGTCGGCCCGAAGATGCCTACGACCGGAACTCCCAGCGCCGCTGCCAGATGCATAGGCCCGGTATCGCCGCCGATAAACAAGCGGGCACGACGCGTCAGTGCGATCAGTTGGGTAAGGGAGCCGCTGAAGGCTTCGACCGCGTCGCCGCTCGCGGTTTCTACTGCGTGCGCGAGATCTTCTTCTCCGGGCCCGAAGTTGACCAGCAGTTTCAAACCACTTGCCGACAAGTGCTTTGCCACCTGGCCATAGCGTTCGGCCGGCCATTGCTTCGCTCCCCACCCTGCGCCCGGGTTGAGCAGCGCGAATTCTTTAATGCCTTTCGCCTGCAGCCAGCGGTCGCATTCCTGCTCGGCCGCAGGGTCGCGGGGAAGATCGACCCGCGGCGTTCTTAAGTTATGCCGGGCAACCGCCTCGGCGAGTGAGAGATTCTGTTCCACAATATGTTTGCCGCCAGGGATTATCTGACGGGTATAAAACATGGTGGCCAGATTTTCGCGAGGCTGAGCGGCACCGTAGATGACCGGGGCCCCCGACCACCTGGCCAGCAGGGAGGAACGTACTGCGCCCTGAAGATCCAAGCCAATTTCATAACGCGCAGCCCTCAGATCGCTCAGGCTGGCGGCCACGCGTTCCCAGGTCGCGGCGGAAAAAGGGGAGCGCCGCCACTGCCGGGTATTCACGGTATGGACGCGATCCACCAGCGGACGCTGCTCTGAACGCGGGCCCGAGCGCGGCATGGACAGGGTGCACAGCAACTCCGCCCAGCGCTCTTCGATCAGCCAGCCCAGCATCGCTTCGGGAAACGCCTCGCGCAGGGCAGCTCCGGCATGAAGACCGTGAATGACGTCGCCCATGGCGCCCAGGCGAACGATCAGGATGCGGGAGATCGCTGGCCGTGCAATCACGGGCCCGACCGCAATTTCAGCAGAAGTCTGGGCTGGTGGCGGCGTGCTCACGAACGCGTCCGCCCCAGCCGGGAGCGAATGATCTCGGTGGTGGAATGGTCCTTGGGATCGCCCACGATTTCCACGCGTCCGCCACTGGCGATCACTTCATCGCGTTCGGGAACGGTCTCGGCGGTGTAATCCGTGCCTTTGGCGTGAATATCAGGGCGGATTTCACGGATGATGGCACGGACATCCCGCTCGGGGAAAATCACCACGGCATCGACATCGGCCAGCGCGGCCAGAATTTCGGCACGCTCCTCGGCCGGCATCAGCGGGCGGCCTTCGCCTTTCAGGGCGCGTACGGAAACGTCCGAGTTCACGGCCACGATCAGGCGTCCGCCCAGAGCTTTCGCGGCATGCAGATAACGTACGTGGCCGACGTGCAGCAGATCGAAGGCGCCATTCGTCAGGATGATAGAGTCACCCGCCCGGCGCCATTCCGTCACCTGCCGTTGCAGCTCTTCGCGATTGAAAATCTTGTGTGCGATGGTTTTTTCCGGAAGCCTTCTCAGTCGAGTCAGTGCGATCGTACGACCGGCGGCGCCTGGTCGAGCGCCAGCAATAGTTCCTGCTGCGATACCGTCGCCGTTCCCCGCTTCATGACAACGATGCCGCCAGCGTAATTCGCCAGATGGGCCGCCTCTTCGGCCCCCGCTCCGGCGGCCAGGGCAGCCGTGAAGGTAGCAATCACGGTGTCGCCGGCGCCCGTAACGTCAGCCGCCTGGTCGGACCCGAAAATCGGGATGTCGGCAGGCTTCTGGCGGCGAGTGAATGCGACCATACCATCACGCCCGCGCGTGACTACCAGCGACTGCAGCTTCATTTGCGACATCACTTGTTCGGCGGCAGCGCATAAGGTTCGCCAATCATGGCCGATGCGCACTCCCAGTGCTTCTTCCACTTCCGGCTCGTTGGGCGTGGCGGCAGTCACGCCCGAATATTGCAGCATACGGTAGCGTGAATCCAGCACCACTGGCACTCCCTGCAGTCCGCCCTTGTAGCGGACAGCATTCAGGATCGCCGGCGTAGCGGAGCCATAGCCGTAGTCTGAAATAAGCAGCACATCCGAGGCGCGAACATACTCACGCGCGGCCAACACCAGCTCGCGTTTCAAATGACGGTTGGGCTCAGTCTCGGGCTCGCGATCCAGGCGCACCACCTGTTGCCGTGCGGTGTGGGCCATGCCGGCAAGGATGCGAGTCTTGGTGACGGTGGTGTAACTCTTGTCCTTCAGGACTCCGCTCACGGGGACGTGCTTGTGGCGGAAAGCCTTGAGCAGCAGGCGGCCGGCCTCGTCGTCGCCGACCACGCCGACCGGCAGCACATTGACGCCGAGGTCCGCAAGATTGCTGACCGCGTTGGCCCCGCCACCGGGCATGATGCAGCGCTCGCGATGTTTAAGAATCAGCACCGGAGCTTCGCGCGAAACCCGCGAGATTTCGCCGAAAACGAATTCGTCGGCCACCAGGTCGCCCAGCACGGTGACTGTCACCTTGGGAAAGGATTCGACGATCTTTCTCAATCGCTCGGTTACTTTGAGGTGCTTACTCATTTGTCTTCGGGCGGTGCTTTCAACTTGGACGCCGAGGGCGAGCCGACCTCGGAACGGCCGGCAAGCCTGCCCTGAGAGAAAGTCGAAGGGATGCCGGCGCTACAAACACCGATTTTCTCATGGCTGGCGGCTTCGTTCTGCAATCCTGGCCAGCATGGTATCCACAGCGTTAGCTGCGTCGGTCAGTTCCATCCTGACCGGGACGACCGCCAGCGGATCGAGCGCGGCCAGGTATCCGCCCAGGTTGACCGCGTCTTTTTCGGTAGTCACAAAACCATCGGCCTCGCTGCGCTGTCGCAGGTCCAGCAAATCTCGTATGTCCCGTTCAGAGTATGCGTGGTGGTCACGGTAGAAGGCCTCGGCAACCGGCTCGATGCCGGCAG
Source organism: Terriglobia bacterium (assembly GCA_963803605.1). Classification (GTDB taxonomy): domain Bacteria; phylum Acidobacteriota; class Terriglobia; order Terriglobales; family Acidobacteriaceae; genus JAIQFF01. Next base: position 906,511 of record CAWDNG010000003.1, on the reverse strand, counting down.
TGCGCAGCTGGGTGACAAAGCTCTGCGGCCGTGCGATGCCGCAGAACACGACCGGACGGGACGGGACGTTCGCTGGAATGATCCCGCGCCGCGCCTTCCAGACCAGTTTCTGCTCGAGTGGAAAAGCGCTCGCGGACGCGCCGCTGGTGAGCACAATCGCGTCGGCTCGCCGGAGCGAGGCCAGCGGCTCGCGCAGTCGTCCGGCGGGAAGCAGGCGGTCGCGGGCATCTTCGGGGGTGACCAGCACGATGTCGAACTCGCGCCTGAGTGAACGGTGCTGGAAGCCATCATCGAGCAGGTGGAGTTGCGGCCCGAATTTCTGTTCCGCAAAGACGCCCGCAGCGTAGCGCTCTTCGCCCACGATGACTGGGACTCTCAGACGCCGCGCCAGCAGGAGAGGTTCATCGCCGAAATCGGGCGCTGATCCGGCGGGATCGACCAGAGACACGCCTCGAGTCCTGCGTCCGTAACCGCGCGAGAGGATATCGAATTTGATGTTTCTTTCTTTCAGCAACTCGCCCAGAAGCAGCACAAAAGGCGTTTTGCCAGATCCGCCGACGGACAGGTTCCCCACGCTCACCACAGGTCCTCTAAGCCTCTGGGCACGGGCGAAGCCGCGGTCGTAAAGCGCGTTGCGCGCGCCAACCCCGAGTCCGAAGAGTGCGCCAAGTGGATTCATTTAGATCGTGTGGGGACGGGTCAGAGACCCGCCCCTACACGAGCAGGGTCCAACAATTGCTCCAGGGCGCGCAGCGTCTTTTCCGTGGCGCCCATCTGCGATCGCAGCGTCTCCGCTCCGCGGCCGCCCAGCGCGATCCGTTCGGCTTCATGCGAAAGCAACTCCATCAGGACCAGAGGAAATTCTGCTGCTCCCACCACCCGGACGGCGTCCTGACTCTGGAACAAGCTGACAATGTCGCGGAAGTTCTCGGTATGGTTGCCGACCACGATGGCGACGCCGTGCTGCGCCGGCTCAATGATATTGTGTCCGCCGCGAGGAACCAGGCTTCCGCCCACGAATGCCACGTCGGCCAGGGCATAGAGCGACGCCAGCTCGCCAATGGTATCGACCAGAAAAACACCCCCGAAAATCGCATCGCCGCTCCATAGCGAGCGCCGCCAGAAGCGGATGCCCATCTGTTCCAGCAGTTGCGCCACCTCTGCAAACCGTTCCGGACGGCGCGGTGCCAGTATCATTACTGCGCGCGGGTGGCTAGCCAGCACGTTCTCGAAGGCGCGCAACAGCAATCCTTCTTCACCTTCAACCGTACTGCCACAGACCACGACCGGCCCTGCGCCACCTTGCTTAAAACTTGACCGTAGGCTGGCCACAATCACGGGAGGGGCCGGCACCGCCACGTCGAACTTCAGATTGCCGCTTACCTGGACGCGCTCTGCAGGCGCGCCGATGTCGCGCAAGCGTGAGGCGTCCTCCGCGGTTTGGGCCAGGAACAGGTCAACGTTTTGCAGGACCTTCTTCAGGATGGGCCGGAAGCGCCGGTAGCCCGGCCAGGAGCGGTCGGAAATGCGCGCATTGACCACCGCAACGCGAGCTCCGCTCACCTGCGCCACGCGCAGAAAATTCGTCCAGAACTCAGTCTCGGCGAGGACGATCAGGCGGGGTCGCAGCGCCGCGAAATACGGTCGAATGGCAAATCCGAAATCCAGCGGAAAGTAGAAGACGTTGTCCTCTCCGAAATGCTTCCTTGCCAGCTTCTGGCCCGTGGCCGTGGTAGTTGAAACTACAACTCGATACCGGGCAAAGCGCCGCCGCAACTCATTCACCAACTCGCTGACCGCCAGCACTTCACCGACCGAAACCGCGTGCACCCAGATCGTCGGATCGGACTGCGCTTGCAACCGTGCCGGCACCTTGCCCAGGCGCTCCCCCAAACCTTCGCGGTACCTGCCGGAGCGCCGTCTGATAAACATCCAATAGGGCAGGCTGACCAGGAGGCCGACCGCCAGCAACGCGCTGTAGAGCAAGTACATGAAGGAAGAGACATTCTAACCGCAAGGCACCAATACGCAGGCCGGGCGCATCCTATAATCAATCATCATGTCTCGAGCGGTCTGGAGGATTCCTCGGTTCCCGGCAGTGGCGCTTGCCGCCTTGGTTCTGGTTTCTGGGTTGTGCTGGGCGGCGAAAGAGTTCGTCATGCCCCAGGCCCAGCCTGCCAAGACGTACCCTGCGCACGATGAACATCCACTGGAAGGGGTCGCGGTCGCGGTGGATCCCTACGATCTAGCGGAAAAGACGAATATCTTTTCCGTCAAATACAGCGAGATCGGGTTCCTGCCCATCTTCGTGGTGGTCACCAATGACGGCAACCAACCCGTCCAGTTGGCGGGAATGAAAGCACAACTGGTCACGGTAAACCGCGCCAAACTTTCGCCCGCGGGCCAGGAGGACATCGCGCGGCGGCTTACCCGTCCTTCGGCCAACACCAACCGTTATCCCATTCCGTTTCCCACCAAGAAGGTGAAGGGCGGGTTGAGCAAGCAGGCCAACGAAGAAATACAGAACGCGCAGTTTGAGGCCAAGGCAGTAGAGCCGCACAGCTCGCAGTCCGGATTCATGTTCTTTGATGTCTCGGGCATATCCGTACCGCTGGCCGGCGCACACTTCTACCTCACGGGCGTGCGCGACGCCAAGGGCAACGAGTTGATGTACTTCGAAATCCCGCTGGAAAAGTACCTGAGCGCACCCAGCCGCTAATGGCCACTCTTGTGTGGGTCGGACACTCTTGTCCGACGCCTTTGACTTTGGTTGGTTCGAAATCGAAGACAAAATCAACTTCAAAAACGTCGGACAAGAGTGTCCGACCCACACGGGCATTCATGATCCACACCGGCATTTATAATGATGGATTATGGTTGCCACGACTGAAGTCTCCCTGGCTGCGGGATCGAAGTACGAGCCGGTCATCGGATTGGAAGTGCACGTCCAGCTCCTGACTGCGACCAAAATTTTCTGTTCCTGCTCCACTCACTTCGGCGATCGGCCGAACACCAATGTTTGTCCGGTCTGCCTGGGTTTGCCGGGAGCGCTGCCGGTGCTGAACCGCAAAGCGGTGGAGTTCGCTACCCTCGCGGCCATGGCGCTGAAGTGCCGCATCAACGAAACTTCGATTTTTGCCCGCAAGAATTACTTCTATCCCGACCTGCCCAAGGGCTACCAGATTTCGCAGTACGACAAACCCCTGGCTGAGCACGGCGCCATCGAGATCAAGGTCGGAGGCAGCACCAAGAAGATCGGCATCACCCGCGTTCACCTGGAAGAAGATGCGGGCAAGAGCCTGCACGAAGGCTTTGTCAACTCTTCGGAGACGACTGCCATTGATCTTAACCGCAGCGGAGTGCCCCTGATCGAAATCGTCAGCGAGCCCGACATCGCTTCCCCCGACGAGGCTTACGAATACCTGACCCGCCTGAAGGAGATCATCCTCTATACCGGGGTCAGCGACTGCAACATGGAGGAAGGCTCGCTGCGCTGCGATGGCAACATCAGCGTGCGCCCGCGCGGGCAGAAAGAGTTTGGCACGAAAACGGAAGTCAAGAACGTCAACTCGTTCCGCTTCATTCGCGAAGCGCTGCAGTACGAGATTGAGCGCCAGGTCGGCGTAATTGAGTCTGGCGGCAAGATCACGCAGGAAACACGTCTGTACAATTCGGTCGAAGGCAAGACTTATGGCATGCGCTCGAAGGAGCAGGCCCACGACTATCGCTATTTTCCCGAGCCCGACCTGCTTCCGCTGGTGGTGGATGCGAAGTGGCAGAAAGAAATCCGCGACACGCTGCCCGAACTTCCCGAGGCACGCCGCAAGCGAATGGTTGCCGACTATAGCATTACGGAGCAGGACGCGCAGGTGCTCACCCTCAGCAAGTCTCTGGCCGACCAGTTTGAAGCAGCCGCTAAGGCCGCCAGGAGCCCGAAGCGGGTTGCGAACCTGGTCCAGAGCGAGTTGATGGGACGGCTGAAGGCCAAAAGCATCGAAATCGAGCAGTCGCCAATCTCGATGCAGGGTGTGGCCACTTCGGCTGACCTGGTGGAGAGCGGCGCCATCTCGGGCAAGATGCTCAAGGACCTCTACGATCTGGCCTTCGAGCGCGGGAAGGATTTCTCCGCAGTCTATGAGGAAGAGGGCCGCCCCGAACAGTCCCGCGATACTTCGGCGCTGGAAAAGATCATCGACGAGATCATTGCCGCCAACCCCAAACAGGTCGAGCAGTACCGGGCAGGGAAGAAAACAGTGGTGGGATTCTTTGTTGGCCAGGTCATGAAGGCTTCCAAAGGCCAGGCCAACCCGCAGATGGTGAATGAGTTGCTTGGGAAGAAGCTGGAGTAGAACAGGTTGTGTGGGACCAGGTCGGAGACCCGGTCCCACACAATCCGTCCACCGCAATTTTCAGGAATTTACACAGTAACCACCCGGCCAGTACCTTCCGTCATGTGAGCCTTTCATGGCCATCTCGGTAACATAGACATGGCAGCACCGAGGTGCGCGATGAAGAACTGGAAACTGGACCGTATCATCAGCGTGGCCACTTTGGTCACGTCGATCATTGCACTTTTCCTGGTTTTAAAGAAACCCGCGCCGGTGGCTGCGCCGCAACCGGCTGCGACTGCTGCGGTCAATGCACAGTCTTTTCAGCAAAAGGTGCAGCAGTTGGACCAGCCTAAGGAGGAAGGTCAGCCTCCGGCTGAGGTTCACATCAGTTCTGACGAAGTAAGCGCGGCGCTGGCCCAGGGGGCGGGACAGATTCCGCTGGCGGCCGCATCCCAGGCGATATCCGGGCTTTCATCTCCCGATACAACAGTTGCGCCCGGGCAGCCCGAAGTCAAGGATTACCAGGTGAGTTTCGACGGCGACGTCGCTCACGGACAGTTTCTTACCCAGATCGCCGGCAAGGACGTGTGGGTGACGCTTGCTGGACATCTCGGGTCGAAGGACGGCTATGCCACCTTTGATCCCACCGAGTTCAAGGTCGGCGACCTGAATGTTCCTGTGTCATTGGTGAACGACGCCTTGCAGAAAAAACTCGCTGAGCAGAGAGACCGCCTGAAGCTGCCGGACAATGTGGGCGGCATGAAAGTTGAGAACGGCGAACTGGTGATGACCCAGAAATAAGACGGGCGAGGACGCCCGTCCTCCTTCAAGCAATAGTTATTGACCTGGCGTTCCCTGGAACAGCGGCCACAGCCGGTCGCCGATTACGCGATACAGAACAAACGCGCTGCCCGCGTCAGACACCTGACGGAAAAGCAGCTCGCCGCGCCCGTCGCCATCGGCGTCCACCGCATCAATCAGCTCCAGGCGGGATAAAACATCGAAGTGTGCGGAGTCCGTAACGCTGGCGAACGCCTTGTGCAGGTCGCCGTACATATCGTCACGAGCCACCAGCGTGATCATGTATTGCAGGTCGGAGGCAGCATTGGGCCGGGCGGGCATCCGCGCCTTGGCAGTCAGCACCAGGATTGGCTCGTTGCTGTTGGAGAGATCGAACGCGTGCAGCTGTACATCTTCGAACGCGGGTTGAGGCGGTCTTGCTTTGCTCGCGGGGCGGGAAGGCCGGCGCGCCGGCTGCGCTGCTACTGACTCCGGCTGTGCCGCCCAGGCACGCACTTCATCCGCCGCCAGCGCCAGAATCTTCTTGCGCAATTTCTGCTCTTCGTCCGGCTTGAGGCTGTAGGCATAAGGACGCGGGTCGGGGCCAGCGGCATCCGAAATGGCCGGAATGAGCTGGACCGGGCCCGACGCGGCGGGCGCGTGAGCCCCGGGCTTGTGTGAATCTTTCGCCGCTGTAGTTAACGGCGCCACCGAGGCACTGCGCTTTTTTAGCTCCTCCGCAGTCGGCGCACCCCGCTTCAAAACGGGCCGGTCGGGATCAGACTCTTCCAGAACCGGGGGTGTCGCCGTGGTTTCGGCCGGAGCGGCGTCCGCCGCAGGCCGCTTGAGAACAGGCCGGTCGGGATCGTCATCTGACGCCGTGGGTGGAGGCGTGGAAGGGGCCGGAGCCGAAGTTGAGGCAGGCGGAGAAGTCGGTCCCGGGCTGGCAGGCGCTGACGAGGCATCCTCCCCAGATTTGGGCTTCGCGCTCGCTCGCCTCAACACCGGCGGACCTTCAACCGGCTCGGGTGCAGGCTTCGACATGACCTCCTTCCTCTTGGCAGCGGCTTCCTTCGCCGCGGCAATCGCGGCGTTCGATTGCCAGGTCCCGTTCCCAATCCAGGTATTGTTGCCCTGCAGGGCGCTGGTGACCGTAAACAGCCCCTGGGAGACACCGGTGCGCACACCTTCATAAATCGTTCCGCTCTCCAGCGCCATGGGTACCGGAGAGGCTTTGTACGCGCTGGCATCGTAAAACTCGCCGTCGTACAGGATAGTGATAGGAACCAGATGCGCTTTACCGTCGGGGGCCAGTTGCACGAGGCCCAGCGCGCGCGGCCCCTTCGGCTTTTGCCGCGCTGCCGACTGGGCGGAGGCCAATTGGGCCAGGGCCAACGCCAATCCCGCCAGGATGACGACCCGCCACGCGGTGCGATATAACTTGTTGGGACCAAGCTTCGCAGAACCAGGTCTCGACAAACCAGGTTTTGAAAAATTTGGAGACGCTACCATGGCCATCGATATCAATGATAAAGCCCCTGACTTTACTTTGCCCGACCAGAACGAAGAAGAAATTTCACTCAAGGATTTTCGCGGAAAATATGTCGTGCTCTATTTCTATCCCCGAGCCGATACTCCCGGCTGCACTATTGAGGCCTGCGAGTTCCGTGACTCCTATAGAAAGATGCAGAATACCGGCGCTGTGCTGCTGGGCATTTCGCCCGACACCCCGTCTGCGCAAAAGAAATTCGAGGAAAAGTACGAACTGCCCTTCACCCTGCTGGGTGATGCCGATAAGAAGGTGTGCAACGCCTACGACGTGATGAAAGAAAAGAACATGTACGGCAAGAAGGTGATGGGAGTAGTGCGCAGCACCTTCATCATCGGCCCGGACGGCAAGATCAAGCACATCTTCCACAAAGTAAAGCCCGAAGGCCACTCTGCAGAGGTACTTGCTTACCTGAAGAGCGCGATCAAAGGCGCAGCTTAAAGCGACCCACGTAGGGCGGGCGCCGTCGCCCGCCCAGCCGGGCAAAGCCCGGCAGCGGGGTTTCAGCTCTTTGCCCCAACGTCAAACCCTGGCGAGCTTCGCTCGCCCGGGCTGGCCGGAAACCGCACCGCCCTTCATCGCGTGGTAAACGTCAAAGCCGCTTCCGCTGGTACTACAGCCTCCTCTTTCCCGGTCGCAACCGCAACCCCTGTTCCGGCTCCGGCACCGACACCCGCTCCAATCGCAGCGCCTTTGCCTCCACCTGCCAGCGCGCCAATCAGTGCCCCGGCGGCCGCGCCTCCACCGATCTTCGTCGCATTGCTCTTGGTGTGGCCCTTGCCCTTGGCAAAATAGCCGCTGGTGGAGATGGGAACCATTTTTCCATTGACCCGGACGGAAGTAAGCCGCAGCGTAAGTTCTCCCGGAGCGTGCAGGCGTCCGCTGGACTTGGCGGAGGTGACCTTGCCTCTCACCGGTGCGCCAACTTTGGCCAGAGTCTTGCCCTTGACCACCAGCGGATGGGCCAAGGTGGCGTCAAACCTGTCACCGACTTTGGCGGTACCCGAACTGATCTCTGATCCCACGCGCACCGTCAGCCTGGTGCCTGCGGGAATGGTCTGCGCCGCAGCTGCCAGCGCCAGCGACATGAGCACAGAAGCGATTTTCAACCATCTCCCCAGCATGAATCCTCCTTCAGGATAGTGACCCGTGGCGCTATTATGCGGTGTGGCGATGAGGATAGCCAAGAAGAGAAATCCGCCCCCGCTGCTACCGCTTCCCCGCGATTTCTACACCCGCGATCCTCGGGCCGTCAGCCGCGATCTATTAGGCAAGGTCCTGGTGCGCCGCCAGCATGGAAAGCTCCTGACCGCGCGGATCGTAGAAGTGGAAGCCTATCTGGGAGAGGACGATCCTGCCGCCCATTCCGCCAGCGGACGCACGGCGCGCAACTTCGTGCTCTTCGGCCCGCCCGGGCTGACTTACGTTTACTTCATCTACGGCAATCACTATTGCTTCAACGTCTCCTGCCTGCCCGAGGGAGAGGCAGGAGGAGTGCTCTTCCGCGCCCTCGAGCCAATTTCCGGAATCGAGCAGATGGCGGACGCGCGAGATATTGCGATGGATAAAGCAACCGATCTGCGGAAGCTGACTAGCGGCCCGGGACGCCTCGCCGAGGCTTTCGGCATCACGCGCGAACGCGACAACGAAAAAGATCTGACCAGCCGAAAATCCGATCTGTTTATCGTGGACGATGGATTTCGCGCGCGGCGTGTCGAAGTGACGCCGCGCATCGGCATCACCAAAGCCGCGGAACGCCCGCTGCGCTTTTTCATCGCGGGAAACAAATTCGTTTCAAAATAAATCACGTGGGCCCGGACGCCCCGTCCGGGCGGGCGAGCGCAGCTCGCCTGGGTTTAGTTTGCCCCGAACAAAACCTGCCGGGCGTTGCCCGGCCGGGCGGGTGGGGCGCCCGCCCCTACGTGGTCTCAGCCAGAACGATGTTATCGATCAGGCGGGCTTTTCCAACGAGGGCCGCGACCGCCACCAGCGCGCCACGCGAGATATCATCAACCGGATCGAGCGTTTCGGGATCGACGATCTCCAGGTACTCAAGGCGAAGGGAAGAATCCTTCGCGAACTCCTGTTTGCCGGCGTCGATCAGCATTTGCACGTTGCGTTCGCCTCGGCTGAAACGCTCTTGCAGGGCTTTAAGCGATCGAGAAAGCACGAGCGCCGATTTTCGCTGCGTCACGTTCAGATAGGCATTGCGCGAGCTCATGGCCAGGCCGTCGGGCTCGCGCACAATCGGGCCGATCACGACCTCCACAGGAATGTTCAGATCGCGCACCATGCGGCGAATGATGGTGGACTGGGCGGCGTCTTTCTGACCGAAGAAGGCTTTCTCAGGCTGAACGATATTGAAGAGTTTGGCGACCACGGTAGTCACGCCGCAAAAGTGTCCCGGGCGCGAACGCCCGCACAGCTTGTCGCTCAGACCCTCGACCGTCACGTAGGTAACTGCGCCAGCCGGATACATCTCCTCCACACTGGGGGCAAAGATACAGTCCACGCCTTCCTGCTCGAGCAAGTCTCGATCACGATCAAAATCGCGTGGATACTTGGCCAGGTCTTCGTTGGGACCGAACTGCAGGGGATTGATGAAGATTGAGACCACTACCACGTCGCACTGTGCCTTGGCCATGCGGACCAGCGAGAGGTGCCCTTGGTGCAGCGCTCCCATGGTGGGAACCAGACCCAGAGCCCTGGCTTCGCGCCGCGCAGCCAAGCGAGCGGTGCGTATTTCATCGATGGTGCGGCAGATTTTCATCGCGCGATCGCCAGGCCGCTTTCAGGCGGAGGGAATCCAGTTGATGAGCACATGCATGCTCTCCAAGGTTCCGGCCACCAGGGCGCGGTTGGTCCGAATCTTCACATCGTCCTCCGCATTGGCGGTGCGCACGCCGCTTTCAGAAACGGCGACCACGCGCCCGTAGGGCCACGCCGATGGCGGTAGATTGCCCAGGGCCTGGGTCAATTCCCCCGGTTTCAAGATGCGCTCCAGGTGATTTTCGGGATCAAGCAGCCCCACCCCGTCGGCGCGAAGAATCAGATAAGGATTGCGCCAGCCTTTCATATCCGTCATGCCGCGGTACTTCTCCGGTGTGGCTGGAGGGATGGCCAGAATGCGGGCGGTGGCCCGGGCCTCGAGGGCGGCAGGATCAGGAGCCTTGGGAGAGGAGCAGGAAGCGAACGCGACGACAGCTGCCGAAATCAGGCCCGCAAGCGACGGTCTCATTCGGCCTCTAGCGCCTCATCGCCCGCTTGCGTTCCAGCACTGTCTCCAGCGCCGCACGCGTTTCCCTGGGCAGATGATAGGACTCTTCGTCTGAGGGATACTGCCGCGCGGCAACGTCGGCGCGAAAGGCTTGCACTGCACCGGTGATGGCCGCGCCCAGGTCGGCGTACTGGCGCACGAACTTTGCAGGATGGCCAAACGTGAGATTCAGCAGGTCATGGAAGACCAGCACTTGTCCATCGCAGTCTGGGCCGGCGCCGATCCCAATGGTTGGCGTCTTGACCTCGGCGGTAATCATGGACGCGACTTCACGCGGAATGCCTTCAAGATAGATACAGGCCACCCCCGCGCGATCAAGCGCCACCGCATCGCGCATGAGCTGCTCCACGCCGCTGAGGTCCTTGCCCTGCACCTTGTACCCGCCCATCACATTTACCGATTGCGGGGTCAGGCCGATGTGACCAGCCACCGGAATTTCGGCGTCAATGATGCGGCGGATCAGGTCGGCACGTTTCTCTCCGCCTTCGACCTTCACCACCTCCGCTCCCGCCTCTTTCACAAAACGCGCTGCGTTCCTCACCGCATCGCTGGCATCGGACTGGTACGACCCGAATGGCATGTCCCCAATCAGCAGGGCATGGCTCACCCCACGATGCGCGGCCCGGGTGTGGTGCAGCATTTCGTCGAGCGTGACTGAAAGCGTGTTTTCGTAACCCAGCATAGTCTGGGCCAGCGAATCGCCGACCAGAACAATATCGATCCCGGCCTCATCGACCAGGCGCGCGCTGGAATAGTCGTACGCGGTCAGACAGGTAATAGGTTCGTGGTGGAGTTTCTTTTCGCGGAGAGAAGCGACAGTAATCTTGTGGCGAGGTTCGCCAATCGGAACCAGACTCACGATGTCCTCCAGTGCCCCTCCGCAACCCGGCGGATAGAGCCTGACACATCTTGGATACTACGAAGGCTATTGTAGCCGCAAACGATCAGCAGGTCGAGAGGAATGCGAGTAGCTCCCACGTAGGTGCAGAGCCTGTCCTGAGCGAAGTCGAAAGATACCCCACCCGCCAGGTCGAGGCAGACTCGGCATTTTCGGGGCATAACGACAGGCCAAACAAGGGCTGGTAAGACATATTGTGTGTGTCTTACCTTATGGTAAGATAAGGCCATGACAGCCTACCGCACCATCGTCAGCTCCAGAGGCCAGGTGGTCATCCCCGCCGAATTGCGCCAGCAACTAGGACTCGAAAAAGGCACTCGTGCCACCTGGAGTGAAGAAAACGGCCGGCTGGTGCTCACCCCCATGACCGAGCAACGACTCAGGGAGATCATGGGGTTTCTCAAGCCCAAACCCGGCGAACCATCCATGTTCGAGGAATCGTTCGCGGAGCGCGAACGCGAGCGCAAGCGAGAGAAATAATGGCTGCAGACTCTTTTCAGGGCGCCAGGCGGCGGTATGTCCTCGACGCGAACGCGCTCACCGGGTTCTTCGAGAACCGCCACAAAATCGCCGACCGAGTCCACGACCTGTTGGCGGGGGCCCTACGACACGACGAGCCACTTTTGATATCGGCGGTAAATTGGGGCGAGGTGTTCTACATCGCATGGAGGCTTCACGGCGAAGCAATTGCTCACGACGTCGAGGCAGCGCTGCAGGAAATGCCGGTGGCAGTCATCCCGGTGGACCGGGAAAGAGCCACGCGGGCCGGAGCACTGAAACAAAGGCACGGCCTCAGCTATGCCGACGCGCTCGCAGCCGAGCTGGCCATGGACCGTGATGCCTGGCTGGTCACCGCTGATCCTGAGTTCTTGAAGGTCGGCAAGGGGCTGCTCCTCTATTCGCTGCCCCGGCATGAAAAGTAGCATTCCGCAGCTTCACTGGCTATTCCAACCCACGCCAGGGTGTATAGAAACTACGACGCGCGCATGTTTCGCAAGAGCCGGCTGCGACAACATTGATCGAGGGCGGATCCAGTCCTTCGATTTTATCGGTTCCTCCCTGGCTTTCTGTTGGCGCGCAGCCAGGCGGTGTATGCGGCCTCATCGAGCGTGCCGCCCGCAAGACTGAAGACGGCCTGAGTGGCATCCTCCTCACTTGCCCTGAAGCTGAACCCGTTGAGCTCAAGGAAAAGAACTCCCATGACAAAACCAGTCCGCTTGTTGCCGTCGACGAAGGGATGGTTGCGGACGATGCCCGCCGTATAGAGCATCGCCATCTCAATCACGTCAGGCTTGCCAGCATAGGCATGGTACTGAAGGGGGCGAGCCAGAGCAGATTGCAGAAGGCCTTCATCACGTAATCCCGGGCTGCCGCCGTGGGCGGCCAACAGCCGGTCGTGGATCGCAAGGACATCGCACTCCTCAATCCAGATCGGTTTCCTTCTCTTGACTTCTCTCTTCACTTGGCCAGGGCGCGCAGGGTGTTGCGATAGCGGCCCATGATCTCTTCGGCCTTCTTCATTTTCTTCTCGAATGCCGGATCGTAGGGGGTGAGGCGGTAACCTCCCTCCGCGTCCTCAATCAGGAAAAGTCTCTCACCGTCTTCGGTACGCAATCGATGAATGACCTCTTTAGGCAGCACCACGCCCAGCGAGTTGCCGAACTTGCGGACCTTGAGTTCCACCATGGCACCTCTCCTGTGTTATTACAATTGTAATAACACCGATAGATGCCTGCAAGGGAAATAACCGCCCGTGGGCCTGCGGTGGCTGCTTACGCGCCTTTTCTAAGCTGAAGCCGCTTCCTGGCTCCCCAACGGCAGGAAATACTGCGTGCCCTTGATCGGCGCCGAGACCTTGCGCAGCAACTCCTGCAGGTCTTGATTGCGCTCGACAAAGTCGATCTCAGAGGTGTTCACGATCAGCAGGTCCGACGACGTGTAGTGGAAGAAAAAGTGTTCATAAGCCTTGATCACTTCCTCGAGATAATCCTCGTTGATCGCCTTCTCTCCCGGCGCGTTCTTCTTTTTCAGGCGCTTTTTCAGAACCTCGGGCGTTGCTTGCAAGTAAATGACGAGGTCGGGCGTGGGCAGTTGCTCGCGGAAATGGTTGTAGTAGCGGTTATAGATTTCCAGTTCCTGATCGGTGAGGTTGAGGCAGGCGAAAACCTTGTCCTTTTCGAAGACGAAGTCGGTGACCACGGTTTTCTGCGAGCGCGGGCCCAGGTCGAGGGCGCGAAGCTGCTCGAAGCGGCGAATCATGAAAGCGAATTGCGCCTGGAATCCCGCCCCGGGTTCGCCTTTGTAGAAGGCACCGAGGAAGGGGTTGTCCTCCGACTCCATGACTTGCTGGGCGTTGAGCCGCCCAGCCAGGATTCGCGCCAGCGTGCTTTTGCCGACTCGTATGGGACCTTCCACTGCAATATAGCGGGGCAGCTCAAAAAGATTAGCCATGGGTTAGAGAGAATCGGGATTCGTTTGCAGCATATCTTGCTTCCGGTCACGAGGCAATTGTGGAAAGAGTTAACAGGGGAAGATTTCAGATTGGAGATTTCAGATTGATGATTGCAGACCCGTACTATGCAACAAATCTGCAATCTTAAATCTCCAATCTGCAATCTCTTCCCATTTACAATCGCCTGCAGCATGTACCGCTACATCTTCACTGCGGCGGCGGCCGCCGCTGCGTCGACCGTGGGCTACCAGTCCATGGTGCCGACGGGGCAGTGGTTTGGCCGGACGTTTACCGGTCTGGGCCGCGGCTCGAAGACTCTGGCGCTCACTTACGACGACGGTCCTAACGATCCTCATACTTTACGTCTGCTGGAAGTTCTGGCTCAGCACAATGTGCGGGCAACATTTTTCCTGATCGGCCGTTACGTCGAGCAGCGTCCGGACATCGTTCGTGAGGTGGTAAAGGCCGGACATGTCATCGGGAACCATACTTTCAGCCATCCTCTGCTGACCTTCAAGAGCCCGCAGGAACTCAAAGCACAGCTCACCAGGTGCGAGCATGCGCTGACTGATGCCGTGGGCGAGCACTCCAACCTGTTCCGTCCGCCGTTTGGAGGGCGGCGTCCTGCCGTGTTGCGCCTGGCGCGGCAAATGGGGCTCGAACCCATCATGTGGAACGTGACTGGCTACGACTGGAATGCGCCGTCGATTGAACATATCGAGCGCAAGGTGACGCGCCAGGTGCGCGGCGGGGATGTGATCCTGCTGCACGATGGCGGGCATCTTCACTTTGGGGCTGATCGTTCACACACCGTAACGGCGACTGACCGGTTGATTTCCCGCTACCGCGCGGAGGGCTATGAGTTCGTGACGGTTCCCGAGATGATGCAACAGGCAGCTGTCAGATCCTAGTTTCTCAGATCTCAGTTAGACGTGTGCTCTGGCGAATGTCTGTTTCGCGGCGGCGATGGTCTGATGGATGTCTTTTTCGGTGTGGGCAGCGCTCAGGAACGCGGCCTCGAACTGGGACGGCGGCAGGTACACGCCGTTGTCCAGCATGGCACGGAAGAAGCGCGCGAAGGCTTCGGTGTCACACGTCGCCACTGAGGTCCAATCGGTGACTGGGCCTTCAGTAAAGAACCAAGTAAACATCGATCCGACGCGGTTACAGCACAGCGGCACGCCGGCATCTTTGGCCGCCGCAGTCACTCCCTCGGTCAGCTGTCCAGCCAGTATTTCCAGGCCGGTATAGATGGTGCTCTTGTGGCTGCGCAGATAGCGCACGGTGGCGAGGCCTGCGGCCATGGCCAGAGGATTCCCCGAAAGCGTACCGGCCTGATACACCGGGCCCAGGGGCGCCACCATGTCCATGATGTGGGCCGGACCGCCATAGGCTCCTACGGGCAGCCCGCCGCCGATGATCTTGCCGAACGTGGTCAGGTCGGGAAGAATTCCGTATCGTTCCTGGGCGCCGCCGAAAGCCAGGCGAAAGCCGGTCATGACTTCGTCGAAAATGAGCAGGGATTTGTTGCGCAGGGTGATCTCGCGCAGAGTGTCCAGATAGAGGGGTGCAGGCGGGACGCATCCCATGTTGCCCACCACCGGCTCCACGATCACGCAGGCAATCTGGTTGCTGAACTTCTTGAAAGCCAGTTCCAGCGCGTCAACGTCGTTGAATGGAAGCGCCAGGGTCAACTGGGTAAACTCTTCTGGCACGCCCGCCGAGCCGGGGATACCCAAGGTGGCCACGCCCGAACCCGCTTTCACCAGCAGTGCATCGGCATGGCCGTGATAGCAGCCCTCGAACTTCACAATATATTTGCGTTGGGTATAGGCGCGGGCCAGGCGAATAGCTGACATGGTGGCTTCCGTCCCCGAGTTGACGAAGCGTATCTTCTCCACGTGGGGGAAGGCGGAAACCACAATCTCAGCCAGGTCGGCCTCGGCGGCGGTCGAGGCGCCGAAGCTGGTGCCATGCTTGGCCGCGGCGCCGATGGCTTCCGGCACACCGGGCGGGGCGTGACCGAGAATCAGCGGCCCCCAGGATCCCACGTAATCGATGTACTTGTTCTCGTCAGCATCCCAAAGATGGGAGCCCTGCCCGCGAACGATGAATAGCGGATCGCCTCCGACGGAACGGAAGGCGCGCACGGGAGAATTGACCCCGCCGGGAATCATCTGCTCGGCGCGCTTCTGCAACTTGCGTGAGGCTTCGACGTGGCGGGCCATGGAAGTCCTGTGAGACCCATAAATATAACAGTGAAATCGCGCCTTAGGTGGTCGCGGGTCACCGCCCGGCGAAGCCAGGGGCGCCGGACCAAAATGCCGAAATTTACCGGAAATTCACTTGACCGCAATATTGCTGCAACATGCAAGCCCTAACTTGGGTGCATTGACATGCTCTTCTAACCGGGAGAGCCAAGGACAGTCTCGGGGGGCTCCGGGCTGTCCGTTTCTTTTGTGAGGCGCGCACTGAGCCGATCTCACTTGATATAGCGGCGCAGGATCTCCGCCAGATTCCCCGCGGCCTTCATTTCACTCGAGTCCACCCTGGTGTTTTTTGGGAGAACGTGAAAGCGGAGTTCGCCCTCGCCTGCTCTCAAGCCCTGACCGATCACGCCCACGCCCTGGTGACCCTGGAAGAAGCTGCTGGAACATGGGACGTATCTTTTTAAGCGATCGACCCGCGAACTGGGCGCTAGAGTTCCTTCGAAACTATTTCTCAACCTTAACGCCTTTCCAGAACGCCACGTAGTCCTTAATCTGCTTCGCCGCCGGCTTGGGTTCGGGATAGAACCAGGCAGCATCACGGTTAAGCTTTCCGCCAACCTCAACATCGTAATAACTCGCCGTGCCCTTCCACGGGCAAACCGTGTGGCTTGCGCTGGGCCTAAGATGGTTGGTCTTGATCGCTTCAGGTGGGAAATACTGGTTGCCTTCCACCTCCACGCACTGAGTGGATTCCGCAAGCACTGCGCCTTCCCAGATTGCTTTTGCCATAACATCTGTTTAGATTGCAGAGCGGGAAGGCGGTTGCAATCATTTGAACCGATCAGGCGAAGTGCAGGGTGCAATAATCAATAGCGGGGCATTCAACGGCCATTCCATGGTGGGACGTTTGCAGCGCGTCCTGGTGTGCTCGCCGCGCGCAGCAGGTTGGGACCAGCCGGCCATGGCAGAGTGCTGGCAGAAGCTGGGTTTTCTGCATGCGCCGGATTTCGTAACCGCTCAGGCCCAGCATGACAAACTTTGCCGCCAGCTCGAATCCGCTGGGGCAGAGGTGCTTCATCTCCCTCCCGCCTCGGATCTTTCGCTCGATGCGGTTTACACTCACGATCCCTCGCTGGCAACCGATCACGGTTTGATCCGCCTGCATCCCGGCAAGACAAACCGCATTCCGGAGGCGCGGCGTCACGTTGAATTCTGCGGGAGCCTGGGCATGCCCACGCTGGGTCAAATTCAGGCGCCTGGAAAAGCTGAAGCAGGCGACATGGTCTGGCTTGATTCCGCTACTCTCTTGATCGGCCAGGGCTATCGCACCAACCCCGCGGGGATCGCTCAAATGAGCGCGCTGTTTCAGCCGCATGGCATCAAGGTACTTTCGGCGCCAGTGCCTCACAGTGCAGGACCGTCGGCTTGCCTGCATCTCATGTCGCTGATCAGCCTACTCGACGAACGGACAGCGCTGGTGGATCTGCCCTGGCTGGCGGTAGAGACCGTCGAGCTGCTGCAATCCCACGGCTATCGTCTGGTTGAGATCGAATATTCCGAACGCGAGACGCTGGCTTGCAACGTGCTTTCGCTGGGCGAAAAGCGTCTGCTCGCCCTGGAAGAGAACCAGAAGACCAATCAGAAACTTCGCCATGCAGGATTTGAGGTGATGACTTTCCCCGGCTTGGAACTATGCGTCAACGGCGGAGGCGGCCCCACCTGCCTGACCCGCCCTCTGTTGCGAACCACGTAGGGGCGGACGCCCGCGTCCGCCCGGCGGAGCGAAGCTCCGCTATCTTGATCTAGGCGCGAGCGTCCACGCTCGTGCAGGGCGCAGCACGAGCGGGACGCTCGCGCCTACATTGCTTTAGCGCCTTCCTTCCCGCCCTGTTAAAATCAGATGCGATGGTTCTCCCCTTCGTCCGCGATCTTTTCACGGACGTGGAAAAGTTGCCGGCCTTTTCGCGTGTGGCCTCCCATCTGAAAGAGGGCACGGGGCGGATTCGTGTCTCTGGACTGATTCCTACCGCAAAAGCTTTGCTATTAGTCTTACTGCAGAAGGCGGCGGGGCGCCCGCTGATCGTCGTAGTCGCGGACAATCGCGCTGCCGAAGACCTGGTTCCGGTGCTGCAGGCGTTTTGCGAGTTGACGGGTGCCGCCGACCCTGAATCCGTAGTTTCCCTGCCCAACCGCGATGTGCTGCCCTTCCAGAATCTCTCCCCGCACCCCGAGATTCAAGAGGAGCGTGCGGTAGCGCTGTGGAAAATCGCCACGGGCGCGGCGTCCTTTGTGATTTCGCCGGTGGCCGCGACCGCACTGCGCCTGCGTTCGGCCGAGTACTACGCCGATCTGGCGCGGACGGTGCGCCGCGGCGAGATGATCAACGTGGACGCACTGCTGCCGCATCTCAACACAGTCGGCTACCACTCCACCGATGTCGTAGAAATGCCCGGTGAATACGCCCTGCGAGGCGGCATCCTCGACGTGTACTCGCCCGAGGCCGAGCGTCCGGTGCGCATCGAGTTTTTTGGGGACGAGGTCGAATCCATACGGAAGTTCGATCCGGCGACCCAGCGCTCTTCGAGCCCCGTGGATGAAGGGCTTCTGCTGCCGCTGACAGAAACTCCGGTCAGCGAAGAGCTTCTGGGCGCAATCCATGCCCGCCTCTCCGGCAAGCGTATTACCGGTAACGAGGAGATCATTGAGCAGGCAGTGCGTTCCGGCGGAGTCACTGTCTTTCCCGGGTGGGAGTTTTATGCGCCGGTAGCTGGCGCCAATCACACCGTCTTCGATTTACTGCCGCGCGCCCTGGTTCTGACCGACGAACTGGAAGTTCTCAGGACCGAGTTCGATCATGTCTGGTCGCGCATCGAACAGGCCCACGAAAGCAGCGGCGTGGGCAACCTGGTGCGGCCGACAGACTTGTATCTCGCGCCGGAAGATTGGTGGCAGAAGACGTCGGGACTGCCCGGGGGCGATGTCGAGCATCTCGAAATAGAGCGCAGCGACGATACTGCGGCGGCGATTTCATTCCACACCCAGCCTGCGCCCCGCTTCCACGGCTCGGTTCCCGCCATGCTCGAGGAAGTGAAGAAGCAGATTGGGGAGAGCAAGCGCGTCCTCATCGCTGTCCCCAATACCGGCGAAGTCGAGCGCCTGGCCGACATTTTCAGCGAGTACGCCGTTTCCTTCCGCCTGGGCAGCCGCACCCGCAGCGGAGAAAGTTACGCCGACGAAACCTCGTATTTCTCCGGCGAAGTGCTCACCGCCACCCTGGCGAAGGCCTATGTACCCGATGGCGTCATCTTCCCGGACGCCAACCTCTCCATTCTCGGTGCGCGTGACCTCTTCGATGAATCCGATGCGGTTGTCTCTCGTCCCCAGCGTCAGAAGTCCAAGACTTCAGCTTTTCTCTCCGACTTCCGCGATTTGCAGGTTGGCGACTATGTGGTCCACGTCGAGCACGGCATCGGGCAGTACCAGGGATTGAAAGAGATCAATCAAGGCAACGGCAACGCTGAATTCATGTTGCTGGAATACGCCGAGGGCGCGCGTCTGTATGTGCCGCTCACCCGTCTTGACCTGGTACAGAAATACCGGTCGTCGGAAGGAGCCAAGCCGGTACTGAATCATCTGGGCACGGCCGCCTGGGCCAAGACCAAGGCCCGCGTGCGCAAGGCCATGAAGGACATGACCGACGAGCTGCTCAAGCTCTATGCCGAGCGCAAGACCGCCCTGGGCCATGCCTTCTCATCCGACAACGAATGGATGCGGGAGTTCGAAGACACTTTCGAATTTAGCGAGACCGAAGACCAGGAAACCGCCATCGCAGACGTCAAGCGCGACATGGAATCCACTCAGCCCATGGACCGGCTGCTGTGCGGCGACGTGGGCTACGGCAAGACAGAAATCGCCATGCGCGCCGCTTTCAAGGCCATCAGCGACAACAAGCAGGTTGCCGTGCTCGCGCCCACCACCGTCCTCGCCTTCCAGCACCACGAAACTTTTAAGCAGCGGTTCGCGGCTTTTCCCGTCACCATTGAGATGATCAGCCGCTTCCGCTCGCCGAAACAGCAGAAAGAGATTCTGCAGAAGGTGGAAGCGGGCAAAATCGATATCCTGATTGGCACGCATCGCCTGATTTCCAAAGACGTGAAGTTCGCCGATCTGGGCCTGCTGGTGGTAGACGAAGAGCAGCGTTTCGGCGTGCGCCACAAGGAGCGGTTGAAGCAGATGCGCAAGCAGGTGGACGTTCTGACCATGTCCGCCACTCCGATTCCGCGCACCCTGCACATGTCACTGGTCGGATTGCGGGACATGAGCGTAATCGAGACCCCGCCCAAGGACCGAATCGCCATACAAACCGTGGTCGCCAGCTGGGACGAGAAGCTGATCCAATCCGCCATCGAGCAGGAACTCGAACGCGGCGGCCAGGTCTTCTTCGTGCACAACCGCGTGGACAGCATCTGGGAAATTGCCGCCAAACTTCAGGCCCTGGTGCCGCGGGCGCGCGTGATCGTAGGGCACGGACAGATGTCGGAAGGCGAGTTGGAGAAGGTGATGCTCAAATTCATGCATCACGAAGCCGACATACTGGTTGCCACCACCATTATCGAGAACGGACTTGATATCCCGCTGTGCAACACCATCGTCATCAACCGCGCTGACCGCCTGGGGCTCTCCGAACTTTACCAGTTGCGCGGCCGCGTGGGCCGTTCAAATCGCCGGGCATACGCATATCTCCTGCTTCCGGCCGAGGTCGAGCTCACTCCCATTGCACGGCGGCGGCTGGCCGCTTTGAAGGAATTCTCCGACCTGGGAGCGGGTTTCAAGATTGCCGCGCTCGATCTGGAACTGCGCGGCGCGGGCAATCTCCTGGGAGGCCAGCAGAGCGGACACATCGAAGCCGTGGGCTTTGAGCTCTACACCCAGATGCTTGATCGCGCCGTCCGTGAGATGAAGGGCGAGGCTGCCGCCGAGGAACCCGAAACCCAACTAAACCTGGGACTCAATATTCGCATCCCAGTGGAATATATTCCGGAAGAGAACCAGCGCTTACGAATGTATAAACGGGTGGCAGGAGTGGAAAATGAGTCGCGCTTGAACGATGTCCGCTCGGAGCTGGAAGACCGCTACGGTGAGCCGCCGGCTGCAGTGCGGAACCTTCTGGAATACGCTGCGCTCAAATTGTTGGCCATGCGAGTGGGTGCCACGGCCATCGAGCGCAAACGCGATCTGGTGACCATCAAGTTTCGGCAGAATGCGGAGATCGAACCGGGAAAACTGGCGAAGTTCGTTTCCTCGCAGCGCGGCGCGCAGTTTACCCCGGACGGCACTCTGAAGTATGTTTCTAAGGCGATTTCTCCGGCGGAAGTCCTGGCACAATTGCGGGGGCTGCTGGAAGAGCTGTCCCCTACGGCACAAGCCTTGCCGTCCGTGCCGTCGTGAAGTAAGACTCGAAACGCTTTCAAACTAAAAATGATCAAACGACCACTTGCACTAGCGCTCTGTCTTGCGATTCTCGCCCTGTTCACTTCTGTCACAGTTGCCCAGGCCGCCGCACCGCTGCAAACCGCGTTCAACTCGCTGGTGGATGAGTATTTCGATTTCTATTTTCAATTTCACCCCACCGCAGGCACGCAGGCGGGCTTCCACCAGTATGACGGAAAGCTGGAAGACTTCTCGCGTGCCGGTGTGGACGCAGAAGTTGCCGGACTACTGAAATTCCAGAAACGATTCGGTTCGATTCAGAGCAGCCAACTATCGCAGGAATCAGCCGGTGACCTGGAGGTCTTGGCTTCCGCCATCCAGGGACGACTGCTGGAGTTGCAGAACATCCAGATGTGGAGGAAGGATCCAGACGTCTATATCTCCGACCTGAGTTACGGAATATTCCTGATCATGCGGCGGGATTTTGCGCCTGCAGCCGATCGTCTGCGTTCTGTGGTCTCTCGCGAGCGCGAAATCCCCCGGGTCCTGGAAGCGGCACGGCAAAACATCAGCAATCCTCCCAGGGTGTACACCCAGGTGGCGCTGCAGCAAATGCCTGACAACATCAAGTTTTTCCAGAATGATGTTCCGGAAGCGTTCAAGGAGGTACAGGACCCGAAGTTGCTGGCTGAGTTCAAGGCCAACAACGCTGCGGCCATCGCAGCCTTGAGCCAGTATCAGGACTTCATGCAGAAAGATCTGTTGCCCGCATCCAACGGGGATTTTCGCCTGGGCGCGGAGAATTTCCGCAAGAAACTGCTGTATGACGAAATGGTCGATATTCCCCTGGACCGCCTGCTCGAAATCGGCTACGCGGACCTGCGGCGCAACCAGCAGCATTTCAAGGAAGTCGCGGCCCGGATTGATCCCCACCGCAGCCCGGAGGCCGTCCTGGCCGATCTGCGCCAGGACCACCCGCCCGCAGACCATTTGCTGCAGAGCTTCCGCGACACCCTCAGTGGATTGCGTGACTTCATCGAGCAACACAAAATCATCACTATCCCATCCCAGGTCCCGCCCATCGTCGAGGAGACGCCGCCCTTTGCACGCGCTCTCACTACCGCTTCCATGGATACGCCGGGCGCATACGAAACCAAGGCCACCGAAGCCATGTTCAACGTCACCCTGCCCGCGCCGAACTGGAAGCCGGAGAAAGTCGAGAAGTGGATGCAGGGGTTCAACCGGGGGACAATCATCAGCACTGCCATTCACGAGGTCTATCCCGGGCACTACACCCAATTTCTCTGGCTCCAGTCGGCCCCCTCCAAGACTCGCAAGCTGCTGTACAACGCCAGCAATGCGGAAGGCTGGGCGCACTACACGGAACAGATGATGCTCGATGAGGGTTACGGCAACCACGATCCCAAGCTAAGGCTCGGCCAGTTGCTGGACGCGCTGTTGCGCAACGCGCGCTTCGTTGTCGGCATCGAAATGCACACCGGCAAGATGACGCTGGAACAGGGGCAGGAGTTTTTTGTGAAGGAAGGATTTCAGGTCCCGCCCGTTGCCGAGGTAGAAGCCAGGCGTGGTACGTCCGACCCGACGTATCTCTACTACAATCTGGGCAAACTCCAGATCCTGAAGCTGCGCGAAGACTACCGTAAACAGCAGGGCGACAAATTCACGCTGCAGGAATTCCATGACCGCTTCATGCGGCAGGGTTCGGTGCCCATGAAAATCATCCGCAGGAGCATGCTGGGAAGCGACAGCCCAACTCTCTAGGCTTGCTCAGCCCGGTCCGGTGTGGGTGGGTTTAGAATCATCAAGCTCCTTTTGGATCCACGCGGCGAAGAGGAAGTCAGCAATGACAAAAAAAGTTCGTAAAGCCGTTTTTCCCGCTGCCGGCCTGGGCACCAGGTTTCTGCCGGCCACCAAGGCGCAACCCAAGGAGATGTTGCCCCTGGTGGACAAACCCATCATTCAGTATGGCGTCGAGGAGGCGGTCGCCTCGGGCTGCGATCAGATCATCATTGTGACTGGACGCGGCAAATCCGCCATCGAGGACCACTTCGATGTCAGCTACGAACTGGAAAAAATGCTGGAGGAGCGCGGCAAGACCGACCTGCTCAAGATCGTCCGCCAGATTTCCGACTTGATCCATATTGCATATGTACGGCAGAAAGAGGCGCTGGGCCTGGGCCACGCCGTCCTCACCGCCCGCGAACTGGTCGGCGACGAACCCTTCGCGGTCCTGCTGGCCGATGACGTCATTGATGCTGAAGTGCCCTGTCTCAAACAAATGATGGATGTCTTCAACCAGATGCAGTGTTCCGTTCTCGCCACCCAGGTGGTCGAGGGGCCGGGGATCTCCGCATATGGAGTACTCGAAGGCAAACCTGTGCCGGGCTCGAACGGCAAGTTGTACGAAGTGATGAGTCTGGTGGAAAAGCCGCGCCCCGAGGAAGCCCCCTCGAACCTGGCGGTAATCGGGCGGTACATTCTTACTCCAACTGTTTTTGAGACCCTGTCAGACATCAAAGCCGGAGCCGGAGGCGAACTGCAGCTTACCGATGGTCTGCGCCAGCTGCTGAAGAAAGAAAAAATATACGGCTATGTCTTCGAAGGCAAACGCCACGACACCGGCGACAAGCTGGGCTTCCTGAAAGCCACGGTAGAGTTCGCACTCAAGCGCGCCGACCTGGGCGGACCCTTGCGGCAATATCTGAAGAGTCTGAACCTGTAGGCGTCTTAATGTGCGGCGGGCGCCCCACACTGCATTTCTAAGACGCTCCCACTGTAATCTTCAGCTTTCGCGATTTTTCTTCCACGCTGTTGGCCAGCTTTTCCTTGTGGGCGGCCAGTTTTTTGGCCAGGGGATCGCTCGACAGTGCCAGAATCTGCGCCGCCAGGATGCCCGCATTGGTGGCCCCGGGCTTGCCGATCGCGACCGTCGCGACCGGGATGCCCGCCGGCATCTGCACCGTCGCCAGCAACGAATCCATGCCTTGCAGTGAAGTGGACGGAATGGGCACGCCAATGACGGGCAGCGACGTGTGGGCGGCGATGACTCCCGCCAGGTGAGCCGCTCCCCCAGCGCCGGCGATGATCACGCGGACTCCACGTCCCGCCGCCTTGTGCGCGAATTCTGCGGTGCGTTCAGGCGAGCGGTGCGCGGAAGTAACGTCGATCTCATATTCGATCCCGAACTCCTCCAGCGCTTTGGCCGACTCGCGCATGATGTCGAGGTCAGAGTCGCTTCCCATCACAATCGAAACCCGAGGCTTTGCGCTCATGAATGTCCTTTGCGTTGGAAACTGGAAACCAGAAACCGGAAACTATTTCTTCACCGCCTTGGAGGCAATGTCCGTGCGGTAATGTGCTCCTTCAAAACCGATCTTCGACGCAGCAGTGTACACACGATCCACCGCCGTCGCTAAGTCCGCCGCCCGCGAGGTCACTCCCAGCACCCGTCCGCCGGCCGTGTAGAAGGAGCCGTCGCGCCGGGTCGTGCCCGCATGGAAGACCTTCACTCCTTCGATTTTACCGGCGTCTTCGAGCCCCATGATTTTCTTGCCCACTTCGTAGGTGCCGGGGTATCCGCCGGAAGACATGACCACGCAGACCGATGCGTCCCGCGACCAGCGAAAATCACCCTCGCTGACCCGGCCTTCGATGGAGGCCTCGAGCGCTTCCAGCAGATCGCTCTCCAGGCGCATCAGGATAGGCTGGGTTTCGGGATCGCCAAAGCGGCAATTGAATTCCAGCACCATGGGACCGCGCGCCGTCATCATCAACCCGCAGTAGAGGATGCCCTTATACTCTGCGCCTTCCGCCTTCATGCCGGCCACCACCGGCCGGGCAACGTGCTGCAACAGCCACTGGGTCATGGGCTGGTCCACAATGCTGGCCGTAGAATATGCGCCCATGCCGCCAGTGTTAGGGCCGGTATCGCCGTTGCCAATCCGTTTGTGGTCCTGCGCCGCCACCAGCGGTGCCACCCTCTCGCCATCGCTCAACACCAGGAATGAAAGCTCATCGCCCTGCAGACATTCTTCCAGGACAACCCGCCGTCCGGCTTCGCCCAGGGTCTTGCCGCTGAACATCTCCGCCGCCGCTGAAGCCGCCTCTTCCTTGGTTCGGCAAATGACCACGCCTTTGCCCGCAGCCAGTCCGTCCGCTTTCACTACCACGGGCGCGTGAAAGTGCGGCAGGGCGGCCATGACTTCGTCGATCGAATCGCAGATGGCGAAATGCGCCGTGGGAATGTGATAGCACTGCAGAAATTCCTTGGCAAAACTCTTGCTCGACTCCAGCCGCGCCGCCGCCTTGCTCGGACCGAAAATATGCCAGCCGCGCCGGGTGAATTCGTCCACCACTCCCAGGGAGAGGGGGAGCTCAGGACCGACCACAGTCAGGTCCGGGCGGACCTGTTCGGCCACCGCCACCAGCGAGTCGATGTTCTTCACGTCTGCGGGCAGGCATACGGCCTCTTCTGCAATACCGCCGTTGCCCGGAGCGCAATAGACCTGGGCGACCCGCGGCGACTGCCGCAGCTTCCATACCAGGGCATGCTCGCGCCCCCCGCTTCCGATGACGAGAACCTTCATAGCCGGAGATCAACAAGGTTAGGGTTAGGTGCGCACGATGTCAAACGCGGAGGGGCGGTTTTGTCAACCGACATTAGAAATGTCCCCATAGTTACGACATTAGAAATGTCCCCTTTTCGTAGAAAAGGGAATGTTCGATTTTAGTTAATCTCCCGCAGCCGCCGGGGCTGTGGGAAAGTGGGAATCCCGCGGGGTTTGCGGGATTTCCAAGCGGGGTGGGAAAGTCGGCTTTTTGACTTTTCCACCTCGCGTCTTTTCCACAGCCCGTCGCGCCGAGTTTTTTTCTCCTGGCTGCCACCATGGGATCCTTTCCTCCATCGCCCGCCAAGCGAACATTCCATGTGCGATCTCAACCGGACATTGCATGGATCCATGACACCGGCGGAGTCCCGGGCTTGCTCCAGGGGCGCATCTTGCGATAGTCCTGCCGCCAGGGGTGATCGGGTTGGGGCGTGGGCGGTTTTTGTTTCTTGGCCGTAGCCTCCCTCGGTCTTACGGCCTGAGCTGGAACTGGGCCTGGAATCTCCTTCCATACCACCGCCCTGCCGCGATAGCGAATCTGTAATCGCCCATCCTCCCATTCGCACACCGTGACTTTGCTCTTGGCCGGCGCATACTGCCGGGCTTGAGCTTGCACCTGGAAATATCGGTTGTCGTGCCGCACCACCCAGTCGTTGCCGATGACTCGCCCGCTCTCCAAATGAAATACTTCCTCCAACTCCACCCCCCGCGGGGCCGGTCGATGATAGTCCTCGGGCTGGGCCGGGGTTCGCCGAAACCGCCGATTGTGCTCGGGCAGATAGGTCTTCTCCAGAAACCTGTTGGCCTCCGCATGCGTCTTGATTTTCTGCAGCCGCATTTTCTTCACCAACCGATCCTGGTGGGTACCGTGGTTTCTCTCCACTCGACCCTTGGCCTGTGTCGACAACTGCACCGCCAAGCGACACTGCGGAGCAAACGTTCCGGGTAATTCATCCGTTCCATCCGTGGCGTGGCCGGCGATTCGAACTGGTCGCGTATAAGAACGCCTGGGGTGAGGACCGCGTCTATTTCCACAACGAAGAACAGCAACTGATGGCATTGCCGGCCAGCTGGACAGATGTTGTTGCTGCTGATCCTTTCGTCTCGATAGGGGAAGGCAGGGCTCTGTTCCGGGCCGATGATCTGTTCGAGTTGGCGGAGCTTGTGCGCGGTGTGTCAACGAGAGGTGGCAACGATGTGTAAAGTTAATTGTGTCCCATGTGTAAAGGGAAAGATGTCGGACGAGTTGTTCTCATCCCTGGCTTTCTTGAGCTGTTATCTGCTGATTTGTGGCTTTTATTATGGTCATAGACGGCGAGCTAGCGCACAAAAAGAGCTTGACATTCAATTATATTGGTACATAATTAGATTTACATATTATGCTCGACCCACGACAAACCAAACGATCATACTTGCGCGAGCAGGGCACATTGAATCCGCGCTCGAAAGCAGTGCGGGACGAGAGCTTTCGCGACAGCGATTTCTTCGATCCGGAAGATTTGCTGCAGGTCAAGTACGAGATGCTGCGGCAGGTGGATGTCGAGAAGCAACCGGTCAGTCAGGCAGCAAAGACGTTTGGTTTTTCGCGCCCGTCCTTCTATCAGGCGCAGGAAGCCTTTCAAGAAGCTGGCCTCGCCGGGCTATTGCCACAGAAACGCGGGCCCCGATCCGGGCACAAGCTCACGCCCGAACTGATGCAGTTCGTGGCACAACTTCGGCTCGCCGAGCCGACGATCTCCAGTCCTCAGCTAGCACAACGGATCGCACAGCACTTCGGTGTCTCGGTTCACCCGCGCAGTATCGATCGTCAGCTGCAGCGTCAAAAAAAACTTCGGTGAGTCCGGAACTAGCTGCGATTTCTTTCGCGGATCGCCGTCTGGTTGCCGGCTACGAAGAACTCCGATCTCAAGCAGTACAAGGATGGCGGCGGGGACCTGGTCTGGCATTGATGATGACTCGCGGGTTCCGCTGCTGGATGGAAGCGTGCAGCCAGCTTTTCGCTAACGAAGGCAGCTGCACGCAAGTGCCGGATCGGCCCGCACCTTCAATGCCGTCCGGCTTTCGCGGGGAACTCGTGGTTCTGCTTGCCAGCATGCTGCTACGCCGAGCTTCGAAGGGGATCGCATGAGAGCGGATGCACATCAGAAAATTAAACCAACCCATCTGAAACGGATTGCTTATCTCTACATCCGGCAGTCCACGATACGTCAGGTCTTCGAAAACGTCGAAAGCACAAAGCGGCAGTATGCGCTTCGCCAGCATGCCGTCACTCTGGGCTGGCAGCAGGATCAGGTCGTTGTCATCGATACGGACTTGGGCCAATCGGGGGCCTCGGCCGCCGATCGCGAAGGCTTTCAGCGTTTGGTTACAGAGGTCAGCCTGGGACGTGCTGGGATCGTGCTCGGGCTGGAAGTATCGAGGCTTGCACGAAACTCGATGGACTGGCACCGATTGCTGGAGATCTGCGCATTAACCGATACGCTGATCTTGGACGAGGACGGCGTCTACGATCCAGCTCACTTCAATGACAGACTACTGCTAGGCCTGAAAGGCACGATGAGCGAAGCTGAACTCCACGTCCTGCGTGCACGGCTGCAGGGCGGGATTTTGAATAAGGCGCGGCGTGGAGAGTTATTCGTTCGGCCTCCCATCGGTTTCGCATATGATGCGGTGGGGCGGGTGGTTCTGGATCCAGACCAGCAGATCCAACGTACGATCCGCTTAGTGTTCGATACTTTTCAAAGAACTGGATCTGCCATGGCGACGGTCCGGGATTTCCGCAACACCGGCGTACAGTTCCCTCGACGCATTCATTCTGGTCCAGCCCAGGGAGATGTAATCTGGGGCAAGCTTGAGCACAGCCACGTACTGCGCGTGCTGCACAATCCTCGCTATGCGGGAGTTTTTGTGTACGGCCGCACGCGGACGCGCAAGGGTGTGGATGGCGAGTGCCGAGTACAACGTTTACCTCGGGAAGAATGGCATACGTTCTTACCGGACTCTCATCCCGCCTATATTAGCTGGCAGGACTATGAACGGAATCTCAAGCGTCTGCGAGAAAGTGCGCAGGCGATGGGTTTCGAGCGTCGAAAGAGCCCGCCTCGTGAGGGCCCGGCGTTGCTGCAGGGCTTGATCGTCTGTGGCAAATGTGGGCGGCGAATGACTCTTCGATACCACGTGCGTCAAGCGGGTCTGTGCCCTGAATATGTTTGTCAGCGCAAGGGGATCGAGAACGCGGAACCCCCCTGTCAGCGTATTCCCGGCGCCGAGGTGGATCGTGTGCTCAGCGACATGCTGTTAGAACTGGTGAATCCTGTCACGCTTGATGTTGCTCTGACGGTGCAACAGGAACTGCAGGCACGGCTTGATGAATCAGATCGCCTCCGCAAACAGCACGTCGAACGCGCTCGGTACGAAGCTGAACTGGCGCAACGCCGATACATGCGCGTGGATCCAGAGAATCGATTGGTCGCCGATACGCTTGAAGCGGACTGGAATCAAAAACTACGTGGTCTGGCCGAGGCTCAAGAGCAATACGAGCAGCGCCGCGAACAGGACCGTCAGGTCTTCAACGAGGAACAGCGGGCTGCGATTATGGCACTGGCTCAGGATTTTCCGCGACTCTGGCGAGATCCCGCAACCGAAGATCGCGATCGGAAGCGGATGGTTCGCTTGCTCGTGGAGGATGTCACGATGCTTCGTGGCGAACAGATCACACTGCATGTGCGCTTTCGTGGTGGTGCTGCAAGAACGGTCACCTTGCCAAGTCCGTTGCGATCCTGGGAGGGCTGGATGACCGATGCAGAAGTAGTGGGCAAGATCGACCAGTTACTTAACACACAGACCTTTAGCGAGATCGCTGCGATGCTGAACAGAAACGGCTTCCGCTCCGGCAAAGGACAGCGCTTCACTCCGCGCTATATCGCCCGCATTCAAAAGCAGTACGTGCTTCGCTCGCGGTTTGACCGGCTGCGCGCGCTCGGCCTGCTGACACTCAACGAAATGGCGAGCATTCTGAGCGTCAATCCGAAAACCGTGAAGACCTGGACTGCTCATGGATTACTCAAGGCGCATGCTTACACGGACAAACCTGAGCACCTGTACGAGCCTATTGGCCCTAACATGCCAAGGAAAGCGCAAGGCATCAAACTGTGCCTTCGCCGACCCGCGGTTTCACTCATACCGCAGTGTTCGAAAGAGGTGCAGTGTGAAGCGTAAGCGTTGGCCTGCGGCGTATGGGCAGCAATGATGCGGATCCCCAGGCGCTGGCACATCTGCCCAAATTGCGTCACTGGCACCACCCCCTGCATTTGCTCTTTCGTGCTCGCCTCTCGCACATACACATTCTTCCAATCCGTATACAGCGCCACCGGTATACCGTATTTCTTGACCCAGGCTCGCAGCACTCCCGCCGCCGCCCAGATCGTCTCCTCACTGCCCATCCGTGCCAGCGTATCTCCGCTGGCGTCGTCCACCATGTTCATCAAGCAGCCACCGGGCCCTCGTTCCTCCAACCAGTCGTGGAAACTTCCATCCATCTGCACCAGTTCCCCCACATGCTCTTTCCGTTCCCGCCGCTTGCGATGCCTACGCCGCTTCCGCGCCCGGCTCCATAGCCCTTCCGACAACATCCATCGCCGCAGGGTCTGCGCATTCACTTCCACTTGATCGTCGCTCGCTAAGTGCTCGGCCGCCAGCGTCGGCCCGAATCGCTCCCCTTCCTCCCCAGAATATTTCTGGCCCACGAGCCGTATTACTCGTTCACGAAACTTCTTCCCCTTCCTTCGGTTCGACTCTCCTCCCGCGCTACGGTGTTTCAGCCCTTGGGCTCCGCCTTCGCGATAGCGCTTGGCCAAGCGCTTGGTCTGGCGATAGCTCAGCCCCACCATCACCGCAGCCTTTACCAGTTTCAGTTCGCCGCTTTCTACTCGCGCCAATACTCCCGCTCGTCGCAATTCCTTACCGCTCATCGCTGTCCTTCCCAATCTGGCCTCCTGTGGAGACCTACAGATTAGGGGACATTTCTATTGTCGTAACGTCGCCAAAAGGGGACATTTCTATTGTCGCCGTATGGGGACATTATCAATGTCGTGCGACAACGCGGAGGGGCGGTTTCAGATTGCAGATTTCAGATTGCAGATTTGGCGCGTTCCCGGATGAAGCTGCTGTTCTTTGCGCACTTTGCGACTTCCTTTGCGCCTTTGGGGTAAAGGGGATGAGCTCGTCAAGAGCGTTCGAGATCCTAACCGCAAAATTCGCCAAGAACACACGCCAAGAACACAAAGCAGTGCGGGACACTGTGGGGATACCCGCCGCCGGCAATCTGATATCTGCAATCTTCAATCTGAAATCCCCTTAACTATGCTTAACGTATAATGCTGTCTGATGATCACTGTCTCCAAGGAAGATTATCTCAAGGCCATTCTCGAGGCTGAAAGTGAGGGCGAGACGGTCATCTCGGCCACGCTGGCGCACTGGCTTTCGGTCTCTCCGCCGGCGGTGACCATGGCGCTGCGGCGCCTGAAAAAAGATGGCTTGGTCCGGGTCCAGAATGGCGGAGTGGTCAGCCTGACCCCTGCGGGACGCAAGATCGCGCGCAAGCTCACCTTGCGCCATCACCTGATTGAACGCATGCTGACGGAAATGTTCGGCATGGAGTGGTACAAGGTGCACGATGAAGCGGAGCGCCTGGAGCACGCCGTCTCCCCGAATTTTGAGGCCAAACTGCTGGCCAAGCTGGGACGCGGCGGGGCCTGTCCTCACGGCAATCTCAGCGAACTGGAGAGTCCCACCAGCCGGCGCCGGCGGGGCTTGCTGCTGCTGTCACAGGCGGACGCAGGCAAGCGTTACCGGGTCAGTGGGATCTACGAGCGCGACCGCCATCTCCTGGAGTTCCTCGAGACGCGCGGGATTCGGCCTGGGGCTGAAGTCGGCCTGGTCGAGCGTAATTACGACAAGACACTTTCCATCCGGACCCCGGCCGGCAACATGATTTTGGGCCGCCCCGCTGCTGACAAAATCTGGGTTTCCCGCTTGCCCGGCCATTCAATTTAATTAACCATAGTTAATATATTTTTGTGTATACTAGTTGACTTGTTGTCGTCGTCGGCCAGTGGAAACCACTGATGAAAAGCTCAGACGGGCAAACCAACCTCAACACGCCATCCGGTTCCAGTGTGACCGGGTCCGAGCCTCAACCCTCGGGCCACCTGTCTCTCGAGGGTGTACACAGTACGGTCGCGGTGCCGCACCATGAGGCGGGTTTTTGGGAGCAGTGGCGGGCCTTTGTGGGCCCGGCGATTCTGGTCAGCGTCGGCTACATGGACCCGGGCAACTGGGGAACCGACTTGCAAGGCGGCGCCCAGTACAAGTACGGGCTCTTGTGGGTCGTCGGCCTGGCCAGCCTGATGGCCATTTTCATGCAGGTCCTCTCCGCACGCCTGGGCGTGGTAACCGGAAAGGATCTAGCCCAATGTTGCCGCGACTGGTATCCGAAGTGGAGCCGATGGCCCAACTGGCTGCTCAGCGAGGTGGCCATCGGCGCCTGCGACCTGGCGGAGGTGCTGGGCAGCGCGGTCGCGCTCAATTTGCTGTTCCACATTCCCCTGCTGTGGGCGGTCATCATTACCGGCCTGGACGTGCTTCTGCTCCTGGCTCTACAAAGCTTCGGGATGCGCACCATTGAGGCTGTCGTCCTGCTGCTGATTGCCACCATCTTCGTGTGTTACTTTATCGAGATTTTCATTCTCCCGGAGACCCAGCCCAGCTTCCTGGAGATGGGACGGGCCCTGATTACTCCGAGCTTTCGTCAATCGGGAATGTTGTACGTCGCCATCGGCATCATCGGCGCCACCGTGATGCCCCACAACCTGTACTTGCATTCCGCGCTGGTGCAGAGCCGCAAGCTGCAAAAGGACGAGCCCTCGATTCGCCGCGCCCTGCGTTTCAACACCATTGACTCCGTCGCCGCACTTACCGTGGCTTTCTTTGTAAACGCGGCAATTCTGGTGCTGGCAGCGACGGTATTTTTTGGCAAGGAAAGCGTGACTGTGCCGGGAGGGCAGGTGATCACTTTCGGCGCATCGAGTGACTGGATTCGGGTCGCATTCTTGACCCTGGCGCCGTTATTGGGGACGGCTGCCGCCAGCACTCTGTTTGCGGTCGCGCTCCTGGCCAGCGGCCAGAGCAGCACCATCACCGGTACCCTGGCCGGGCAAGTGGTCATGGAAGGCTTCATGCGCTGGCGGATCAAACCTTGGGTACGACGGCTCATTACCCGCTCCCTGGCGATCCTGCCTGCGGTCTTCATCATCGGCCTGCGAGGCGACAGCAGCGTCACCGATCTGCTGACCTTGAGCCAGGTGGTGCTGGCGCTGCAACTGCCCTTCGCCATGTTCCCGCTGCTCCACTTCACCAGTTCCCGCAAGCGAATGGGTACCTGGAAGAATGGTTGGTTTCTGCTGGTTGCGGGTTGGACCAGTGCTATCCTGATAACCTCCATGGACATCTACGGCCTGCCCGACTCGCTCAAAACGGCGTGGCAGGTCATCGTCGGCGGATGATGGGCGGTTACAGCGAGGCCAGCATGTACGGAACCATTCTCGTGACCTTGGACGGCACGCCCAGCGACCGCGCCATCGTTGAACATATCAAACAACTGGCAAAGCTCGCACACAGCCGCCTGGTGTTGCTGCACGTAGCCGACGGATGGGCAGCCAGGACTTATGGCCCGGATGCGGTCAGCCCGGAAATTACCGAAGACACCGCATATCTGGAGACAGTCCGGGCCGAGTTTGAAGCCGTTGGCATTTCCGCCCAGGCAGAACTGGCCTACGGCGAACCCGCGGACGAGATTATCAAATGGGTGAAGGCGAAAGGTTGCGACCTGGTGGCCATGAGCACTCACGGGCACCGCTTCCTTGCCGACGTATTTCTGGGCACCACGGCCAGCCGGGTACAGCACAACATCAGTGCCCCAGTCCTGCTCCTCCGGGCGAAGTAAAGACGCTTCCCAGGTCGCCTGTTGGATTGTGGCAGAATTCATCCAATCCTCAGATCGAGGAGCAATCTGTGCGATCCGCGAAGACCATTCTGTGCGCTCTTGGAATCTGCGCTCTGGCTCAACAAATTTCTGCGTCGGCGCCGGCGCAAAACCGACGCATCGTAATTGCCGCCAGCTCGGTGCTCGACGGCAAGGGCGGCGTGTTGCACAACACTCGCATCGTGATCGAGGGCTCGAAGATTGTTGCCCTCGACCCGAAGGCGGGGCCGGTGGACTACGACTTGCGCGGCCTGACCATGTTGCCGGGCTGGATTGACGCTCATGTCCACATAACCTGGAGCTTTGGACCGGACCGAAAAAATGCGGGCCCGGCGGGGACCACGCAGGAGGCCGCGTACGCTTCAGCCTCCAATGCCTGGCTGACCTTGATGGCGGGATTTACTACTGTCCAAAGCGTGGGCTCGCCCGCTGACGTCCCCCTGCGCGACACCATCGCGAAGGACCTGCTGCCCGGCCCGCGCATTCTTACCGCTGTCGAGCCCCTCATGGGGCGAGGCCCACAGACCGGGACGCCGGATGAAATCCGTGCGTTCGTGCAAAAACAAAAGGCCGCGGGCGCGGACCTGATCAAGATCTACGCCTCCGGAGGCATGACCCGAGGCACGATGACCATGTCGCAGGAGCAATTGAATGCGGCCTGCGATGAAGCCAGGAAGCAAGGCCTGCGCACGCTGGCGCACGCTTTCAGAGATGCCGTCCGCGCCGCCACTCTGGCCGGATGCACCGAAGTCGAGCACGGCCTGGGAGCGTCGGACGATGATCTAAAGTTAATGGCCGAACGCGGGACCTACCTTGATCCGCAAGCTGGATTGCTGCTGGAAACCTATCTCCACTACAAGAACAGGTATCTCACCGAAGAGGGTTTTGCGGCGATGAAGGCCTCATCCCGGCGCACCAGGAATTCATCCGACGAGCGCAGCCCGTTCCGGGGCTGAAGATTGTTTATGGCACGGACGCCGTGGCGGG
Source organism: Terriglobia bacterium (assembly GCA_963803605.1). Lineage (GTDB taxonomy): Bacteria > Acidobacteriota > Terriglobia > Terriglobales > Acidobacteriaceae > JAIQFF01. The sequence continues at coordinate 871,928 of CAWDNG010000003.1, read as the reverse complement.
CGTGCACGGCCGCAACGCGGAAGATTTTATTTACCGCGTGCGTGACTGTGGCGTGGATCCCATAGCGGCAATGGTCTCCGCCAACTCATTGGACGCCGAGGCCCTGGGCATGGCCGATCAGATCGGCGCGATTGCGCCCGGACTGCAAGCGGACATCATCGCGCTCGATGGCGATCCCCTGAAAGACATTGGGGCCGTCCGGCGGGTGGTATTTGTAATGAAGGGCGGCGTGGTGTACAGGAACGACGCGCGGCGGCAACCCTAGATTCCCAGAAAATTCTCTACTAACTTTTTCCCTTCATCAGTGAGCACGCTCTCGGGATGGAACTGCACGCCTTCCACCGGAAACTTCCGATGCCTCAAGCCCATGATGGTGCGTGTCCCATCGCGCTCGGTGGTGAAGGCACTTACTTCAAGATCGGCCGGCAGGTTTCTCTCTTCGACAATCAGGGAGTGGTAGCGCGTGGCTGTCATGGGAGACGCGAGCCCGCCAAAGATGGTTTTGCCATCGTGCTGCACCGGGCTGGTCTTGCCATGCATCAGGTGAGGCGCGCGCACAACCTTCCCTCCAAACGCGGCGCCAATGGCCTGATGTCCCAGACACACTCCCAGCAGCGGCACTTTACCCGCAAAATGGCGGATCAGCGGGATGGTGATTCCAGCTTCCTGAGGCGTGCACGGACCGGGAGAAAGCACGATCCGCTCGGGATGCATCGCTTCCACATCCGCGGGCGTCACCTGGTCATTGCGCCGCACCTCGACCTTCGCCCCCAGTTCGCCGAGATACTGGACCAGGTTATAGGTGAAAGAATCGTAATTATCGAGGACGAAGACCATAAGCCGGACTAATGCTCTCTAGCTTATACCAGTTATTCCTTCCCTTCAGGCCTAATGCTCAATGTCCAACGGAGACTCCAGACCCGCAGCGACCACCACAAAACCAACTTCGAAGGCGTCTGACAAAGCCTGCCCTGAGCGAGGCGAAGGAGTGTCCGACCCACATTTGTTTGGGCTCGCGGGAGCAAGTATCTGCAACCCTGTAAGCAGCAAAGCGCGCCTAAACTACTTGACACGCTGCAGCCGAAACGCCATGCTTATGCAGCTCTTACGGAGCGCTCATGGCCGAGGCTGAACCCGAGAAGCGGGCTACGCGCCGTTTTGCTTTGCGGTTGCCCGTGGCTGTCACTTATGCAGACAATGGAGCGCAGGAAAAGAGTGCTCAGACTCGCGACGTAAGTGCACGCGGAATCTGTTTTTACCTGGATTCGGCCATCGCCCCGGGATCGGTCATTGAGTTCACCCTTACTCTTCCCCCCGAAATTACTCTGACGGAAAGCATTCGGGTTCGCTGCAAAGGTAAAGTTGTGCGGGTCGATGACGGCAACGGCAAAGTGGCTGTGGCCGCGGTGATCGACGAATACGAATTCCTGGCCGAACCCTGAAGGGCCAGCTATTGTGTGGGTCGGACAATCTTGTCCGACGCCTTTGACTTTGACGCGTTCTTCGAAAATCTGAAACAAAATCAACTTCAAAAACGTCGGACAAAGCCTGCCCTGAGCGCAGTCGAAGGGAGTGTCCGACCCACACGGTGGCCGGAGGCCGGCTCCTGAGGTCCGACAGCCGACCGACCTTTGTTACTTCTCTGGGCCCGCTGGCAGTGATATTGTTGCAGCTATAACCCCGGTCTCCGAGAAATGAAGTCCTTACCCCGCATCGGCTGCCAATTTGTGTGGTTTTCGCTGCTGGCGGCTACGCTGGGCGCCGGCTTTGGCTTGGCCCAAACGCCCGATGATCTCCCGATCCCCAAAGGCCCGCCGGCAATCCTGCGTTCGGTGAAGATGATTTCCGATGCCGAAGGACCTGCGCTCGAGATCGTTTCGAGCGAGGCTCCCCAGCCCGCGATTGAGTTCCTCGACAGCCCGCCCCGGCTGGTCATCGACCTTCCCCATACTCTGGACCGGTTGCCGAACAAGCGGATCATGGTAGGCAGCGAGCAGGTGAGCGCGGTGCGCATAAATCAGTTTCAGCAGACGCCGCCAGTAGCTCGCGTCGTCGTGGACTTGATCCATCCCGTGGGCTACAGCAGCGACACTCAGGGCCAGCGCCTGCTGGTCCGCATGCACCCCATGGCCGAAGCCAGGCGAAACATCGAGACCCCCTCCGTCCCTGCTTTCACCAAGGGAGTGCAGCCGGCCTTCGTACCAGTCGTCCCCGGTGCTACAGGGGCGGTGGTGGAAGCGGGAAACCGCCTTTCCGGCGACTCCGCCGTAACCGCTGGTCTGGAGACCACGATCCTGCGCCTGGCCCGGGGCGGCGAAGTGCGGGTGTGTCCCAAGACAACTCTTTCGGTGACGCCTTCGCAGAACGGCAGTGACCTGATGCTGGGCATCAGCACTGGGGCCCTCGAGGCCCATTACACCCTGAATGCCTCCGCCGATTCAATTGTGACGCCGGATTTCCGCATGCTGCTCGAGGGCCCAGGTGAATTGCACTATGCCATCAGCGCCGATGCGCAGGGGGACACGTGCGTCCGGGCCTTACCGGGAAACACCGCTTCAGTGATCGTTTCTGAGTTGATGGGCGATGGCACTTACCACGTAAAACCCAACGAGCAGGTTTTCTTTCGCTCCGGAAAGCTGAACCAGATGGAAACTACGGTTCCCGACGATTGCGGTTGTCCGGCGCCGCAAATCCCGGCCATGCGGGCGGCCGTGCCTGCGCCCACGGTTTCCGAAAAGGACCTGCCCCCGGCGGTGCATCTGGCCCAGCCCGGAGAAGAAGCCCAGCCGGCGCCTCCCTCAACTTCCGGCATGACGGCGCAGCCAGAGTCTCCCTCCCAGGTAACGTTGACCATCTCTCCTCCGGGCACGGAGAACCTGCCAGCCCCTTCGCCCAACGCGCCGCACGCGCAAGTGGACGCCCCGTTCGTCTTCCGGGCCAGCGATCAGCCGCCGGCATCGGCACCCGACCTCGGAGCTGAGGCCTTGCCCATCTCCCGACCCACGACGCCTGCTCCCTTGCTCACCATGGCTGACCCGCCGCCCGAACCACCGCGCAAGGGCGTTATCGGGAAGGTAAAGGGTTTCTTCGCATCCATCTTCAAGTAGGAACGCGGGCATGGTTTCTGTAGCGCCGGCGTTTCGACGGCTGTCGCGAGAACATCTTGCCCTCGCCATCCCAGATTCCTGGGCGAAGTCCGGCATCCGCCCCAGATATCCTTTTCCCTCCCGGCTGCGTCTCACTATGAAATCCGATTGGTTACGAGGGAGCGACCATGACGGCGAGTACACCCACGTCGGTTTTCCCCGGGCTTCTCAGCGACAACGTCGGCCTCTACCGCACTAAGCCGGAAAACTTTCTGGCTTCATTCCTCGTCCACGCATTGGCATTGGCTCTCGTCTTCGGCCTTGCAACCTGGATCTCCAGGCGACCCGGCGACCCTGGCCCCAACGTAAGCCACGCGATCAATATCGGCCCGATCTCTTTTTTGCCGCAGGATTCGGGCGGGCACGGTGGCGGTGGCACTCGCGAACCTCTTCCGGCCTCTCGCGGTGCCTTGCCCACCTTGACACTCGCCGACCAGCTCACTCCACCAGAAGCCGTGCCTCTAAACCCAGATCCGAAGCTGCCCGAGCCACCCAGCGTGATGGCGTTGTCGGACGTCAAACTGCCCCAGCTGGCACAACTCGGTGATCCTCTCTCCGGAGTTCAGGGACCGCCTTCGAATGGTCCGGGCGGTGGAGGCGGGATTGGCAGTGGTTGCTGTGGTGGGGTGGGTCCGCGCGGCGGGCCAGGCTTTGGACCTTATGATTCGGGCAACATTTTCCGTCCGGGCATCGGCGGCGTAACTCAGCCGCGCCCTATCTATGAACCGGACCCTGATTACTCCGAGGCTGCGCGCAAGGCGAAATATCAGGGCTCGGTCGTGCTGTGGCTGGTGGTCGGTCCCGACGGCCTAACGCATAACATCCGGGTGCAACGCTCGCTGGGGATGGGCCTGGATGAGAAAGCGATCGCAGCCGTAAGCACCTGGCGATTCCAGCCGGCCACCCTTAACGGACGCCCGGTGGCGGTAGAAGTCAACGTGCAGGTGAGCTTCCGGCTCTACTGAGAAAGAACTGCGGGCGTCGGACTTCGGGTTTAGCCAAGAACCCTCGCAGCGGCGAGGGCAAGATGCCCTCGCGACAGCCGGCGAGCTACAAGAACCAAGCCGACGTCGGAGGTCTGACGCCTGCTTTCATCGGCGGATGGCCTTGGCCAGCGGCGCTACGCGATCCCTGACCTCGTCGGCGATTTCGGCGCCGCGTTCCATGGCTTCTTCGGCGAACTCCCTGGCGTCGTCCGTCCACTCATCCACGGTTTCGCGGGCGCTGTCGAATTTGCGCCGCAGATCTTTTCTCATCTGCTTGCCGGCTTTGGGGGCCAGCAACATGCCGAGCAGGGCGCCGGCGCCCAACCCGATCAGCAGGAAGGTTACCGCCGTGCCTGCGGCACTGCCGGCTTCTGAAGCTTCATATTTTCCAATGCGCATAAAAGAGTCCTTTCAAATTCAACTTGTCCGTAGATTTGATTCTAGCTTCCGGGGCTGCGTTCCCGGCTTTCTTTCTTCTTTTTTCTACGTGACTCTTGAGGTCCGGTTCCCAAATCAGTTCAAGCCCGTGTAAAATAAAGAGTTGGATCCTCGTATCCGGTGGAAAATGTGGTCTGCCGCCTTCCGCCGATGCAATCGCAATAGTTTAAGGAGACTTACCCAGCAATGGCTATCCCCGCCACTCAGCTTCGGCCCGGCATGATCATCAAGCACAACAACGATCTGCATTCCGTATTCAGCGTCGAACACCGCACCCCGGGCAACCTGCGCGCCTTCATCCAGGCCAAACTACGCAATCTGCGGACCGGCGCCATGTTCGAGCACCGTTTCCGTTCGCCCGATCCCATCGAAAAGATCGTCGTGGATGAGGTCGAGATGGAGTTCCTGTACGCCGACGGCGACAGCTACTACTTCATGGACACCACCAACTTCGAGCAAACCCACCTGAGCCGCGAGATTCTGGGCGATGCCGTCAACTACCTGATCTCGAATCTTCAGATCAAAGTGGAATTCTTCGATGGCAAAGCGGTGGGAATCGAGCTGCCGCAGACGGTCGAGCTCACTGTGGTCGAGACCGAGCCGGGGTTGAAAAGCGCGACGGCCTCCAGCGTGACCAAGCCGGCCAAGACTGAAACCGGGCTAGTGGTGCACGTCCCACCCTTCATCAACGAAGGGGAAAAGATCCGCGTGGACACGGCGGAAGGCGCGTATTTGTCGCGGGCGTAACGCATTGTCATCCTGAGCGGAGCAGAAAGTTCGCAAAGCAAACTTTCTGCGAAGTCGAAGGACCCCTATAGTGAGAATGCTGCCGGCACAGTGATTTTTTTTAGCTGGCAGTATCTGAACCGCTGGCGTGCACAACGCTGTTAGCGTGCACAAAGGGATCTTTCGACTGCGCAGCTGCTTCGCTTCGCGAAGCAGCCACTCCGCTCAAGATGACAGGTGGTTAGGTTAGGAATGGCTTCGACGGAAAAAGCAACGCAGGCTCGGCGTTTCCTGGTCCGCGGACGGGTGCAGGGCGTGGGCTTTCGCTGGTTTGTGGAGCGCGAGGCACACCTGCTTGGCATCGCCGGATGGGTGCGCAATAACGCCGATGGCAGCGTGGAAGTTCTGGCCATGGGATCGCGCGACCAACTGCTCGGGCTGCGATCGCGGCTGCGCGCCGGCCCGCGCGCCGCCCGCGTGGATGACGTCGAGGAAACTGAAACCAAGCCGGTTGCGGGCCTCACAACTTTTCGCATCGAAGGAGCCTGGTAAATGTCGAATCCCGCGCCGCAGCAGTCGCGGCTTGACTGCGAGCCGCTGAAAAAGCTGATCCGCGAAGTGCCGGACTTCCCCAAGAAGGGCATCCTCTTTTACGACATCACCACCCTGCTCAAGGACAAGCTCGGCCTCGCCATGCTGATCGATGCGCTCTCTGAACATTACCTCAAGGCCGGCATCGACCTGGTGCTGGGCATGGAAGCGCGGGGATTTATCTTCGGCCCCGCCGTCGCCTATCGTCTGAATGCCGGCTTCGTTCCGCTGCGCAAGCCCGGCAAGCTGCCGGCAGCTACCGCCAAGTTTGACTATGCCCTGGAATATGGCACCAATACTCTCGAGATCCACAAAGACGCCATCCAGAAAGGCCAGCGCGTGCTGATCGTGGACGACCTGCTGGCCACGGGCGGCACCGCCGAGGCCACTGCCCGGCTGGCCCATTCCCTGGGCGCTGAAATCGCCGGGCTCGGCTTTGTGGTGGAGCTCGATTTCCTGAAGGGGCGAGACAAGCTGAGGGAATACGACGTGTTTTCGCTGCTGCACTACGGGGAGTAGAAAACAGCAATTGGCAGTTAGCCCTTAGCTATTCCCGTTTCACGCTTGGGGGGTTCGACTCGCTCACGATCAGTTGCGCTTCCTTCGGCAAATAGCTTTTCTTCCGGAACCAATCCTCCATTGCCGCTTTCAATTCGTTGACGGGAACGTGGGCCCCGATTTCCATCACCCCATCTCTAACCGGCAGGGTGTTGTCAAAAACGCTGGCGTTGGTGAAATTGCGCATGGAGAAACTGTCCAGCCACTTCAAGGGACACGGCATCTTTCGTCCGTTCTGTTCATACTCGACGCGAATTCTCCGGGCAAACATCACAGCAATTTAACCACAGACCGGCAGTCGTCGGTCGTCAGTCTTCAGTCGTCTGTCCAGTCACCGCCTGACGACTGATCCGCCCTAGCTTGACAGGCTGTCCTCCCCGGCATACCCTTCCGCGGCTGCATCTGGAGGCGCCTATGTTCGCTGGCGGCGGTTTGATTTACATCATTCTTGTGGGACTGGTGGCGGGGTGGGCCGCGGGCAAGATCATGAAAGGGGCGGGCTACGGCGTTATCACCGACATCCTGCTTGGGATCGCCGGAGCCATCTTCGGCAGCTGGGTCCTGCGTGTGCTGGGCTTCTATACCAGCGGCGGGTTAATTCCCAGCATTCTGGTGGCGATCCTGGGTGCTGTCCTGCTGGTGGTCATCGTGCGCGCCTTAAAGCGGGCTTAGCGGAACTGCCGAGCTGCGCTCGACCGGGCGGACGAGGGCGTCCGCCCCTACTGAGTCACGGTGGACCTATCCACTACTCCGATCCGCGAGGGCCGATCTGCACCAGATCGGCGGTTGCATGTTGCTGCGAAGGTAGCGCATGCCAGCGCGCCGGCATCACCGAGCTGGAACGCAGGCGATTCATCAGCGAGCCGATCGCGGTTGAGCCCCGCACCAGATGTCCGATGCTCAGCGGTCCCACCACCTTGCGCTGCTGCACATGATGCAGCCCGCTGGATACCACGCAGCCGCACTGGCTGCAATCCGGCGTGCCCCCGAAAATGCAGGGCTCGACCCGCGTGGTCAGGTCGGCCGAGAAGTTCGTGGACATTTTGGAAAACAGGCATTCCTGCGGATTCTTGGGCGGCTCAAGAATGGCTTGCGCGATCCCCGGATTCATCAGCAGCTTCGGATATGCCTCCCGCAGGCCCGGCAATTCCTCCGCCACCCGCTGCCGTTCCTCCAGCGTGAGCATTTCCGGCGTCTGCTCGCCCTGCTGCGGAGTGTAAATGCTCACCCAGATCCGCTTCACCTCCGGCCGCGCCTGCCAGAACCCCAGATATTCTTCCAAATATCTCGCGCGTTTCATCATCGGTCCAGTGATCGTCCAGTGGATGTTGACCTCGCGGCCCTGGATATTTTCCAGGATGCGTTCATAGGTGGCCGGCTTGCGCCGCGGATCATGGTGCTCGGGTAGGCCGTCGATCGAAACCGCAACCCGGTTACGCCGCCGCAGTTCCATCCATTCCATCGGGATGGGAATGATCCCGCTGGTCACCACCATGCTGAAAATATTCTGCCGACTCAGTTCGGGCAGAATGCGGCTGAGTTCGCGGTGCCGGATCATGGGCTCGCCGCCCACGAGCGAAACATGCAGAGGCCGGTGCTTCTTCACCAGCTCCAAGACTCCATCCACCAACGCGTCGCCGCGCAGGTCTGAGAGTTCGGTCAACTTTTTCTCGCCGCCCAGATGGGAGTCGCCGTAGGCATAACATCCGGGACAGCTCAACGGACACTCGCGGGTGATTTCTATGCTTAACATGGGTGCCCGGCCGTTCAGGATGCTTCCCCAGGCGGCAAAAAGTTCTCCTACAGTCATTCCAGGACGTGGTTGGGACATCATTAGATTGGCCTTCAAATTGTGACCTAGTTGGGCTTTTTGACTTAGATGCCGAAGAGGACTGAACCGCTCAAGAAAAGAAACTATGAAGAACGGAAGGATAAACATCCACATCCGGACGGTACCACGCCGACAACAAGCCGTTGAAGATAAGCCTAATTCTCACAATTCATTACGCCGCTCGCTGGCACTCGGGAATCTTCCGTCACAAGCAATTCATCCACATCTCTGGCAAAATGGAAGGTACGATAACGCACATCGCAGAACCTTGTGCCTGCTTCCGTTTCCCTGTTCAGGATGGCTATGAAAACTGCACGATCGCGCGGTCCGATCACGCGCAACATACATCTCGTTAAATGGGTCGAGAAAACTGCCGAGTTGACTAAGCCCAAGGACATTCATTGGGTGGACGGCTCGCAGGCGGAATATGACAAGCTTTGCCGCGAAATGGTAGCCAGCGGATCCTTCACCAAGCTGAATGAGGACTTGTGGCCGGGCTGTTTCCTGGCCCGCTCCGATCCCAGCGATGTGGCCCGGGTCGAAGACCGCACCTTCATCTGTTCCCTGTCGAAGGACAACGCCGGCCCCACCAACAACTGGGAAAATCCCTACACCATGCGCCGCAAGTTGAAGGAAAAATTCAACGGCGCCATGCAGGGACGCACCATGTACGTCCTCCCCTTCAGCATGGGCCCGGTGGGTGGTCCGATGTCGCAGATCGGAGTGGAGCTCACGGATTCCCCTTATGTGGTCGTGAACATGCGCATCATGGCCCGCATCGGGATCGATGTCTTCAAGGAAATTGACAAAGACGAGCAGCGGGTTGTGCCTTGCATCCACAGCGTGGGCGCGCCCGTGGCTCCCGGTCAGAAGGATGTTCCGTGGCCCTGCAACCTCGAAAAATACATTGTCCACTTCCCCGAGACCCGCGAGATCTGGTCGTACGGGTCGGGCTACGGTGGCAACGCGCTGCTGGGCAAGAAATGCTTTGCCCTGCGGATCGCTTCCAACATCGCGCGCGACGAAGGCTGGATGGCGGAGCACATGCTAATCCTCGGAGTGGAGGATCCGCACGGCAAAAAAACCTATGTGGCGGCGGCTTTCCCCAGTTCGTGCGGCAAGACAAATTTCGCCATGATGGTGCCACCCGCCGGACTTAAGGGCTGGAAGCTTTGGACGGTGGGAGACGACATTGCGTGGATCAAACCCGATGCCCAGGGTTGTTTGCGCGCCATCAATCCCGAGGCCGGGTTCTTTGGCGTGGCGCCAGGAACATCGCAGAAGACCAATCCCAATGCCATGGCTACCCTCTCGCGCAACACCATCTTCACCAACGTGGCTCTCTCTCCCGAAGGGGGCGTCTGGTGGGAGGGTATGACGGATGAGCCTCCAGCGGAGTTGCTGGACTGGCAAGGGCATCAGTGGACGCCGGAGATCGCGAAAAAAACCGGGGCCAAAGCGGCGCATCCCAATGCACGTTTTACCGCTCCGGCTTCGCAGTGTCCCACCATCGACGCTGCCTGGGAAGATCCCACTGGGGTTCCTATCAGCGCGATTATTTTCGGCGGCCGCCGCGGTGCCACCATTCCCCTGATCTACCAGGCGTTCAACTGGAGCGCTGGGGTTTATGTCGGCGCCACCATGGGATCGGAGATGACCGCCGCCGCCGCGGGAGAAGTCGGCAAAGTCCGCCGCGACCCCATGGCCATGCTTCCTTTCTGCGGCTATCACATGGGCGATTACTTTCGCCACTGGATCAAGATGCAGCGCTCGCTGAGCCGCACGCCACGTATCTTCCACGTGAACTGGTTCCGCAAGGATGCTGACGGCAAGTTTATCTGGCCCGGCTTCCGCGACAACATGCGGGTGCTGAAATGGATTGTGGACCGCGTCCACGGCCGTTCTCAGGGCAAGGAAACACCCATCGGCTGGACCCCGCACTACGAAGATATTGAATGGAAGGGGCTGGACTTCCCCAAAGAAAAGTTCGAGAAACTACAGCTCGTGGACCGGGCAGCGTGGAAGTCCGAGGTGATCGGGCACGAAGAGCTGTTCATCCTTCTGCACGCGCACCTGCCGCCGGAGATGATTTACGAGCGAGAGTTGCTGATCTGCCGTCTGTAATGGAGCACTGGCGTCTCGCCCGTCTCGCGCCGCGCCCCACGGGCGGGGATGACCGTCCTCCATTGAACTACTCCACCGGCTGGGCTTCGGGCTGCCGTACCAGGGTTTCGAGGTGCTTCAGGGTCTCGTCCACGGTCAAAGAATACATTTCCCGTCCTACGCCCTCACCGGATTCAAGCGCAGTCTTCAGATAGTGTCCGGCGATTTCCACTGCGAGCTGGTCCGTGATCACCTTGCCGGTGCGTTTCTTGTATTCCACCCAGGCAGGATGCGGCAGGGCGACCCAGACCGGACGCCCGTCCACCAGAAACTTGATATCGACGGCGTCGGCATGGCGCGTGGCGATGGCGACAATGAGCGCCTGGTAAATGCAGTGCACTTTGTTCTTGGTCCAGCGATCAACGGCCTCAAAGTCCTGATACATAACTGCAAAAACTATATCTGACCTGATTAGCGCGGGCAAATCGTGGCGTAAACATGCCCTATCATGAATAATCATTAATCGATTCCCATGAAAAACCTAGGCATCCTCCTCTCCGGACGCGGTTCCAACTTCGAAGCCATCGCCAGCAACGTCGCAGCGGGCAAAATTCCGGACGCCCGCATCGCGGTCGTCATCTCCAGCAAACCAGATGCCGGCGGCCTGCAGGTCGCAAAGCGCATGGGCCTCGAAGGCGTGGTCATCGCGTCCAAAGGCAAGCCGCGCGAAGAACACGACCGCGAAGTGGTGGCCATGCTGCGAGAACACAAAGTCGATCTCATCTGTCTCGCGGGATACATGCGCCTGCTCTCGCCCTGGTTCGTACAGCAATTCCCCCGGCGCATCCTGAATATTCATCCGTCGTTGCTGCCCGCATTTCCCGGCCTGGAGGCGCAGCAACAAGCCTTCGCCTACGGCGTAAAAGTAACAGGCTGCACCGTACACTTCGTCGACGAAGAACTCGACCACGGCGCCATCATCGTGCAAAAAGCTGTCCAGGTGCTCGAGACCGACGACGAGCACACGCTGGCCGCGCGCATTCTCGAGCAGGAGCACGTGGCGTACTCGGAGGCGATCAATGTTGTGCTTCAGGGAAAGTACGCGATCGCGGGCAGACGACTTGTGACGAACGTCACAGCGCAGTAGAACGAAATCCGGTATTTTCGATTGCCGGATTTTCGAATTGCCGAATTGAAAACTGCCGAGGCCCCCGTATGAAGGCCGCCGATGAATTGAAGCTGCGAACCAAGAAGTTTGCGATCCGAATCGTCAAGGTGTTCCAGGCCCTGCCTCGTTCTCAGGACGCTCGCACATTAGGAAAGCAGCTCCTTCGCTCGGGGACGTCTGTTGCAGCGAACTATCGCGCTGTCTGCCGTTCCCGGTCCAAGGCAGAGTTTGTAGCCAAACTCGGGGTTGTTGTGGAGGAGATTGACGAAGCCGTCTTCTGGCTGGAACTTCTGGTCGAGTGTGGAATCGTCGCACCGGTCCGGCTGAGCAATCTGCAGCGCGAGGCAAATGAACTACCTTGCAATTTTCGTCAGTTCGCAGCTGACTGCCAAGGGTGTGAATTCAAATTCGACAATCCGAAAATTCGGCAATTCGGCAATTTAAACACAGCTCTCGGTATAATCTCTCGGATGCCCACCTTCCCCCCGGTTGACGAGCAACTCGCCTACATCAAAAAAGGCTCCGCTGAAATTGTGAAGGAGTCCGAGCTTCGCGCCAAGCTGGAGAAGTCCCTCGCTTCCGGCAAGCCCTTGCGGGTAAAAGCCGGCTTCGATCCTACAGCGCCCGATCTCCATCTCGGCCACACCGTGCTCTTGCGCAAGCTCAAACATTTTCAGGACCTGGGCCACACCGTCATCTTCTTGATTGGCGATTTTACCGGCATGATTGGCGATCCCACCGGACGCTCCGCCACCCGTCCGCCGCTGAGTCCGGAAGAAATTATGCGCAATGCCAGGACCTACATGGCGCAGGTCTTCAAGATTCTTTCGCAGGCCAAGACCGAGACCCGCTTCAACAGCGAGTGGTTTGACAAGCTCAAGTCTGCCGACTGGATCCGGCTCACCGCCAAGTTCACAGTCTCGCAAATGCTCGAGCGCGAAGACTTCCACAAGCGCTTTCAGGAAGAAAAACCCATCGCTCTGCACGAACTGCTCTACCCGCTGGCGCAGGGATATGATTCCGTCGCGCTTCAGGCCGACGTCGAACTGGGCGGCACCGACCAGAAATTCAATCTGTTGGTGGGCCGTGAAATGCAGCGTGCGTACGGCCAGGAGTCGCAGGTGGTCCTGACCACGCCCATCATCGAAGGCCTCGATGGTGTGCAGAAAATGTCAAAGTCACTGGGTAACGCCATTGGCATCCAGGAACCGCCGCTCGAAATGTACGGCAAAGTGATGTCGATCTCGGACCCGATGATGTGGCGATACTACGAACTGCTCACCGATGTGCAGCTTCCCGAAATTGAAAAGATGAAGCGCGAGGCGCATCCCATGGATGCGAAGCAAGATCTGGCGCGACGGATTGTGACCGACTTTCACTCCGCCGATGCGGCGGCAAAAGCGGCGGAGGACTGGGCCAGGCAGTTCCAGAAAGATGAAATTCCAAAGGATGTCGAAGAGGTCGAGGCAGCGGTGGAAGTAACCGCGGAAGGGCTGGTAAGGATAGACAAGCTCCTCGCGCGCGTAGGCCTTGCGGACTCGGTCAGTGACGCGGTGCGGAAGCTTAAGCAAAAAGCTGTGAAGGTGAACGGCGAAGTTAAGACCGATTCCATCGTTTCCTTGGATCTCAAGCAACCAATCTTGTTGCAGGTGGGAAGAAAAATTAAGAAAATTCGCGTCACCCGTTAGGGTGAGGACAAAGTCCATCGAGACGAACCTGTCATCCTGAGCCACTCCGCTCAGGATGACACCCGCGACCGAGATCTCATCGTCGCACGAGCGAGGACGCTCGCGCCTACATTTGCCCTACGGCAGCAGCCCAAACACGCCCACACTGTTCGTCGTCCCCACGAAGACCTGGCCATTCACCACCGTGGGAGTGATGAACTTGTTGCCGGTTCCGAACTGGTCTCGGCTGCCGCTGGCCTGGTTGCTGTTGTATAGCTCATGCAGGTTGCTGGCGTCGTAGGCGTGCAGCACGGCCGGGCTGCCATTTTGCGCCGCCCACACAATGGCGTTACTGGTACCGTTTGCCGAAATGCTCGGAGTTGTCCCGGGATAGCCGAACGTGTTGCTGGATTGGAAGGCTGGACCGCTCCCGAACTGCGCATTGGTGATCTTGAAGGCTTTGATCGCGTCTCCGACCGAGCCGTAATAGAGCGTTCCGTTGAAGTAGGCGGGCATGCTGAATACGCCGCCCCCGAGAACCCCGGTGAGGTCCTGGTAAATATTGTTGCTGCTGGCGTTGAACTTGCCCATCGCATCCCGGTTGACCACGTAGATGTGGCCGTCTTTACCTGCGCCCACGGCCAGATGCCGCACATTGCCGCCGCCATCGGTGAGATCGGGCAAGACCGGCGCTCCGCCAGAACCCAAATCGGCGTCGGAATCATTTTCCTGCTGTTGATTGTGCATCTCGAAGTAGTCCGCCACCGACAACCCGCCCGAGGTGGAAATCTTCAGAAAGGCATTGCCGTAGTTGCCGTTGCTGGGAAAACCGCTGGCATCGAGCGTGGTGCCGAAATCTCCATTGGCGTCGAGGAGATAGATATTTCCCGCGCTGTCGGCGGCTGGTCCGGTGTCCGCCATCCAGATGGCGCCTTCGCTGCCGTTCGGAACCACGTTCAGGACCGTGGTCTGGGTCAGCGTGGTCTGGTCATATCCCATGATCCAGCCGGTGTAGGGACGGATATCGCAGTGCGACGCCCAGGTGGTGTACACCACGCCATTCAGCAGCAGCAGTGCCGCCCGGTCTTTATATTGTGCCGGGTCGAAGACCACTCGGCCGTTGCTGCTGTTGTCTCCCGTTCCCGGGAAGGAGGCCTCGATCAATTTCGGCCCGCCGAACATCTCCGCGCCGGTCGTGATGTCGAGCGCGTGCAGGCGCTGGAAGTAATTGGACCCGGATTTTGACATGGCCACGACATAGATCACACCGTGCGGGCCAGCCAGGCGGTCAATCACGGCGTGGCCGTGATCCCAATCTCTGGATTGATCTGGTCGCATCCTCGAGTGTCGCTGGTGCTTTCCCCCGAGCCCAGAGTCGTAATCTTCCATAACTGGGTGCCGGAATCGGGGTCAAAGGCATAGACGCTTCCATGTTCGGTCGCGACGTAGAGAACATTGTGCGTGCCACCCGCGATATTCGCGAGGTTAGACAGGTAGAGCGGCTGGGCGTCAACTTTTCCATCCACGGAAAGCGAGCGGAGTTTGCCGAAGGTGCTGGAGTTGACGTTGGCAAGGGTCAGGGTCGTCTCTTGCAGGTTCTGTCCGGTGCGGGCGACGTCGTTGTGATAGGTCACCACATCAACCAGGTTCGGGGGCGGGGGTGGGGGTGGCGTGCTGCTGACGCTAGATGCAATGCTCCCGCCGCACCCCGCCAGGGTCACAATCACACTCAGGGACAGGCACACTGCAATGCAAAGGAACACACGCATGACTGGAGGACTCCTTAAGGAAGCAGCTGGGAACAGGGGTGCTGATTTTTTGGCCAGGTGAAAGGAGTATGCCATTTCAGCCGCACAAACTCAAGGTAACCGGATGAGGGTGACGTCCCAGCTTCAGGTCTGACTCTCAATCCCGGGCGCAACGCTGAGCTTGCGTGGAAGCCCACGCGATTTGCCCGTCGCGTGGCAGATGCGCGGCATCCGCGGGATGGGAGCGCCAATGTGGCACACCCGCTTCGTCCCTTTCGACTTTGCTGCGCAGTGTTTGTTAATCTCGGGCGGCGAAAATGCGAGTTGCCGCCATCCTTGGGTTGGGTTCGTCAGCCAGGCATCTTCAGCCTTTTGCGCGGTGCGCTGATGCGGTCTGGCAGTTGGGGATGCCCGCGAACCCGAATGAAGTGGAGGCCGTGCTGGTTTTCGGCGGCGACGGCACGGTGCACCGCCATTTGTCGCAACTGGTCAAGCTTCGACTTCCGGTTCTGGTGGTCCCGCACGGCAGCGGCAATGATTTTGCCCGAGCACTACATCTGCGCAAAGTGGGCGATGCGCTGTCAGCCTGGCGACAGTTCGTTTCCGGGGGGGGCACAGTGCGCCTGGTCGATTTAGGGGTCATCGCCCCGGTCGTTCCGCCGGACGTGGGCGGGGCGTCCGCGCCACACCAGCCTGGAACAGGGCGCTACTTCTGTTGCGTCGGCGGAGTCGGGCTTGATGCCGAGATCGCGCGCCGCGCCAACCGCCTTCCCCGCGCCCTGCGCCGGCGCGGCGGCTATCTGCTCAGCCTTCTTCCCGCCCTGTCCGGCTTCCGGCCGTTAGGAGTAAGAGTGCAGGCCTCGCTCGAAGGAGACCCTTTGAATACCCGCTACGCCGGACCCGCCATGGTAGTGGCCATCGCCAACTCTCCCACCTATGGTGGAGGCATCAGGATCGCGCCGGACGCCCGGCTCGACGATGGCAAGCTGGAAATCTGCGTGGTCGAGGCCATGGCAAAAGTGCGCTTGCTGCGGCTATTTCCCTCGGCCTTTGGGGGCCGTCATCTGACCCTTCCGGAGGTCAGGTATTTCCAGGCGGACCGGCTGCGCATCGAGACCGAAAAACCGTCTGAGGTCTACGCCGATGGCGAATATGTCTGTTCTACCCCGGTGGAGGTAAGCGTCGAGGCTGGCGCCCTGCGGGTAATCGTGCCTTGAAGCTTCCTGAAAGCCTCGCCGAGTCACTATACTAGCTTGCGGGACGAGGACAGCCCTCCAGCCGGTTTCGCCAGTGATTCTGGTCTCGGGGCCTTTCATGCGTAATCTCAGGCACGATACAGCCCGCTATGCAGTGGCGCTCCTGGCAACCGCAGCCGCGCTCTTTCTTCGCAAACTGCTCATTCCCCTCATCGGAGAGCAATACCCGTATAACACGCTGTTTCTGGCGGTGGTCGTGTCCGCCTGGTATGGCGGAATGGGCCCCGCGATTGTAACCACCGTACTGGGAGGCGGCGCGATTTTGTACTGGCTTCTGCCCCCGTACCACTCGTTTGCAGTCCGGAGTCCGGCAGAGATGTTCGGGCTGCTGACCTTTCTCCTCTTATCGACAGTTATTGCTGCCCTGGGAGAAGCCACCCGGCGCCAGGCGGCCAATCGTGAAAAGGCTGAGGCAGCCTTGCGGGAGAGCGAGACCCGCACGCGCTTCAGCCTGGAAGCCGCAAATGTCGGCACCTGGGAATGGGACATGCGAACGGGCAACGTCCGCTGGTCGGACAACGTGGAGGAGATTCATGGGCAAACTCCAGGCTCCTTCAGCGGCAATTTCCAAAGTTTTCTGCAGGGCGTGCATCCCGAAGACCGCGAAACAATACCCCTGCTGATCCAGCAGGCGATTGCCGGCGATGGCAAATACAGCGTGCTTTACCGGCAATGCCGGATGGATGGAACTTTTGGATGGATGGAGGGCAAAGGCCAGGTCTTCTACGACCCTGAGGGCAAACCCACCTACATGCGCGGAGTCTGCACCGACGTTACCGACCGTAAGCAGGCCGAAGATGAGCTCCGCCACGAACGCGAGAACCTGGAAGCTCGCATCGAAGAGCGGACCGCAAGGCTGAACGCCGCGAATCGGAGCCTGCGTGAGCTCTCTGGCCGGTTGATGCAAATTCGAGATGAGGAATCACGCCGTCTCGCCCGTGAATTGCATGACAGCGTTGGGCAGCTGCTCGCGGCCCTCAGTATGAATAATTCGGCGCTCGATGCGGAAGTGGACAAGCTCAGCCCAACAGCTGCCAGTGCGGTTTCCGAGAATGCCAGCCTGATTGAACAGATTAGCGCCGAAATTCGTACCATTTCGCATCTGCTGCATCCCCCGCTGCTCGATGAGGCCGGCCTGGCCTCGGCGCTGCGCTGGTACGTGGAGGGGTTCTCAGAACGCAGCAAGATCAAAGTCGATCTGGAGATGTCGCTCCACCTGGCCCGCCTGCCGAGGGACACCGAGATTTCGATCTTCCGCACGGTGCAGGAATGTCTCACCAACATTCACAAGCATTCCGACAGTCCGACGGCCGTGATTCGTGTAATCCAGCAGGCCCACAACCTGAGACTCGATATCGAAGATTCCGGTAAAGGAGTGCCCCCGGAGAAACAGTCGCTGCTGACCTCCTCCGGTCCCAGCGGAGTAGGGGTTAGCGGAATGCGAGAGCGGTTGCGGCAACTGGGGGGCACCCTGGAGATCCGCTCGGACGCGAGTGGAACGCGGGTCACAGCCACTTTGCCCATCGAGAGCTCGGTGGCGCCGATGCGCGAGATAGCTTGAGCAAAGAGGCGGAGCCGGCTGCGAACGAACGGGTTTACCGGGTCGCTTCTTCGATGGCCTTCATATCCTCAGGCGACAGCAAAATCTCAACCGCCTTCTGATTCTCTTCCAGATGCGCCACCGATGACGTACCGGGAATCGGCAGCATCACCGGACTGCGGTGCAGTAGCCACGCCAGTGAAAGCTGCGAGACCGTCGATCCATGGCGTTTCGCCACCCGGTCCAATCCACCGCCCGGTTTTGCCAGCTTGCCGGCAGCCACCGGAAACCAGGGAATGAAGGCCACGCCGTGTTTCTCGCAATATTGCAGCACATCCTCATGTTGCCGGTCGCCCACGTTGTATCGATTCTGCACGCTTACGATTTTGATCGTCTTGCGCGCCCGATCAATCTCTTTTGGCTTCACCTCGCTCAGCCCAACGTGCCGGATTTTGCCTTGACTCTGCAGTTTCGCAATCGCACCCAGCGACTCTTCCACTGGAACTTTCGGATCAATCCGATGCAACTGCCAGAGATCGATCACATCGGTCTTGAGATAACGCAAGCTCATCTCTACCTGTTGCACCAGGTATTCCGGCCGGCCCAGTTCGGTCCACTTGTCTGGGCCCTGCCGGGTAAAGCCGGCTTTGGTCGCGACCACCAACCCTTTGGGAAAGGGGGCGAGCGCTTCGCCAATCAGCGGTTCGCTGACCGCCGGTCCATAGCTGTCCGCGGTGTCGATGAAGTTCACGCCCAATTCCACCGCGCGTTTGAGAACGCGCCTGGCTTCGCTTCGGTCCTGCGGCTCTCCCCAAACGCCCTTGCCCGTCAGCCGCATTGCCCCATATCCAAGGCGGTTGACTTCCAGATCGCCTCCAATTTTGAAGGTCTTTACGTGTGCACTCATGCGTTCCTCGCGGAGAATCGGCATCTCTCAGTGCCGTGTTGTCGCCCGTATTATGGATGCCGTTTCCTATGCGATCGGTTCGCAAAGCCATCGAGGAAATAATGCAGGCTCAGGCCGAACCGGAAGGCCCATTCATGAGATGGGTTTTGATGCTAGCCGCGACCACCAGACATGGTCGCTGAGACGAGCTGGATGCAAATAGCCGGGTCCGGAGACCAGAAACAGGAAACAAAAGACTACAAACCAGTCACTCCCGCACCAGTTCCACCCGACGGTTGCGAGCGCGTCCGGCCAGCGTGTCATTGGATTCTTTGGGACGCGTGGCACCAAAGCCTTTTGGCGTGAGGCGGCCTGCGGCGATGTGATGGCGAGTCACCAGCGCCAGCTTCACGGCCTCGGCGCGGCGCTGGGACAAATCCATGTTGTATTCGTCGCCCCCGATATTGTCGGTGTGGCCTTCCACCCGCAACTTCCATGCAGGATTGTGATTGAGCGCGTCGGCGATCTCACGCAGCACGGGCTCGGATTCGGGTTTGATCTTGTCGCTGGCAAAGTCGAAGTAGATGCCGTAAACCTCGGCCTGTCCGGTTTGCTTCAATTCCTGCTCGATGTGCTGGCCGCCGGCGCCGCCAGCCCCGCCGCCCGCGCCCGCACCGCCGTTCCCGCTGGATGAAGCGGCCGCCGAAGCAGCCGCCGGAGGAGGATAAGAGATCTTTACCACCTGCAGCGTGTCGCTGCCCGCCAGCTTCCAGGCCAGCACCAGCGGGTTGGCGAGATCATCGAGAAAGTAAAAATCGTTCAGGCCCTCGTCCGTGCTGCACTGGGCATGCACCGCCGGAAGCGAAGTCCGCCGGTCGTTCAGCAGCACCGGAAACGAAGCCAGCCCGCTTGCTGCCCGCTTCAGGGTGCACTCCGCTTTGCCCATGTTGGCCAGATCCTTCGCCCCCTGCGGAGCGCCAGCAGCGCCGCCGCCCGCCAGTTGCCCCAGCGCACCCAGCAACGAACCCGCCATTCCTTTCAGGCCGCCAATCCGAAAGCTGAATTCTGTTTCTCCTTTGCCCTTAAGTTCGGCCAGCACCTCCCGCGAAACGCTGATGGCAGTGGTACCGGGCATGACTTCGGGCTGGTTGGATCCGAACCACTGCATGTAATCGTGCGCGGTCTGCAGGTCTTGGGCACGGACGGTGCGGGAGGCGGTGACCGACCCGCCGGACTTCGGCTTCTGCTCACCGGTTGTTTTCTGCAACCCTTCCATGGGGTTGGCCACGTTGTCGGCGCGGTAGGAAAGGCTCACGCCGGTCGCGGATACCTGTTGAATACGCTTGATGGATTCGTAGTCGCCGCCATATTGAGCGATGGCCGTCACCACCGTGAGTCCGGGCCGCACTGGAACCTGGCTTCCAGACTCACCTTCAGGGGAGGGTGTCCAGGCCGGGAAAGAAAGCGGGGCTGAACTGGGGGATGCACCGCCCTCGGTAGAACCGTGGGATCCTCCTGAGGCGCCCTTTGATCCCACGCCCAGCGCTCCCGCCAGCTTGTTCAGGTCGTTCGATTTGTAAGCAGAACGAATTTCATCGGCTTTCTTCTTGGCGCGGTAACCGATGTAAGCACAACTGCCCATGACGGCCAGAACGATGAGCAGGATGAAAACTAGGCAACCTACAAGATACTTCGTCAGCGCGCTGCTGCCCTGCGCGGCGGGTTGGGCCACCGGCTGCGGAGTGGGCGCGGGAGGAAGTGGAGGTTGGGCGGAAGGTGGCACTGGAGGCGGTGGAACGGAAGGCTGGGCCAGGCGGGCGCCGCACTTATCGCAGAAATTGCCTGCGCCAACCGACGCTCCGCACTGTCCACAAAACGGCATAAGGATCCAATGCTCCCCGCTACCGCATACAGCCAACCTCAAGCGCTAAAGCGCCGCCGGTTTTCCGTCGCCGGGTGGCACGACTAAAAAATCGTGCCCCTTCCACGGCGGGGAATCATCGCGAGTTGCGCAACAGGGAAACACCGCCACTACAGGCGGCTGGCGATCTTGCTGGCCATCTTTTTGGCTGCGTCCGCGCTCACTCCCGATTCACGCAGGTCGATATTCACCATCACGTCGCCCCTGCGCATCATGAGAGCCGAGTTCCCGGGTGCGAGATAGGTTTCATCGCCGATGCCTTCCACCGTAGTGAAGGTCTCCATACCGGAAATATGCTTCATGGCGCCGTGCGCGATCCCCATGGTGATGCCGCCATTCTCCCAGGTGTATTCGATATCGAAATGCTGCCCGTTGCCGTAGGAATACTCGCAAGATGCGGTGCCGCGCTGCTCCACCGACTCGACGGGCTGGCCCAGGGCATCCGCGGCTTCGCTGGTGGTCAACATGGCACAGGGCTGCCGCTTGCCCGTGTAGGGCTTGGCGTTGGTGTGCATCGATTCCGAGAACTCGTGGGTCTTCTGCTTGACCCGGTAGGCGATATAGGCACAGCTACCCGCCACCGCCAGGATCAGGAACATGAAAAAGGCCAGAACGCCGATAAGGATTTTCATCGCGGTACTGCTGCCCTTGGAAGGCGGCGTCGCTGTTGCCGGGGGCATCACCGTTCCCACCGGCGCAGCCGGCGCGGCCGGAGCCGGCTGAGTCGCGCCGCACTTGGTGCAGAATTTCGCTCCATCGGCCAGCGGGTTTCCACAACTTACGCAGAATGCAGCCATTTCGATTTGCCTCCCTTAAGGTCTCGCCGCCACACTACACATCGCAGGATTTCGTGGGCGGTATCACGATGGTTTTTTCCTGATGAAAAATGTCCTTTGAAACCTTGCCTTTGTCTTTACCCAGGATGGTGGCATTTGCGCCCACCTGGATCGTGGTGATCAGCCGCGCCTTCTGGCAGGGGATGAGCGAGCCCGCTCCCGCCGCGATGGTTGAGGTGGTAATGATCACCTGGGCGTAAGCCGCCCCTGTAGTTTTCAATTTATCTGACACCATCTGCTGGATCTTGCTGCCGAACGGGGTCTTCTTCAATAGATTCAAGGCGGCGTCGGCCAGCCCGGGTGGCGCGAATTTCTTCACCACCTGGAAGACGGTGTCCGTGCCCAGCTTCAATTCGATCCGCGGCATAGCGACGGCGGCCACGAACCCGACCGGCGCGATCGGCGAAAGCGAGAAGTTGTCCACGATCGACCCTTCCGCGTTGCCCTGGCCCTCCTGGTTCACGTTTCCCTGATTTATGCTGAACCCCTGCACCCCGTTGTAGGCCACATTGAACCGCCCACGGGCAACTTCCTTGCCGCCGGTGAACGCAGGATGAAGCAGCAGGGCTTCGCTGACTTCCAGCGAAAACGGCAGCCCTCCGATGGGTAGTGGAATCGAGAAGGAAGAAGGCAGCTTGATCCTCTGCTCGTTCGCTTCCACCCCGGCCTCGTCCTTGGCCGCCTCCCAGCCGAAGTTCACCTGCCCGTTCAGGTTCTTGTTCTGATAGTCGAAATATTTGAGCTGGCTGTCATGGATCATGATGGTGGCAGCCGTCTCGAAATTCTGAACATAACCCGAACCCGTTACCTTGACCACCAGGCCGTTGTATTTACGCGAGACGTCGAGGTCCAGGTTGAGCTTGTCGGGCAAGGGCGAGGCCTTGACTGTGTAAGCCCAGCCGTCGTCTTCGCCGGAGAGACTGAGTCCGCCGCCGTCGGCGTACACCGTGCCATGAAGCCCTCCCAGTACCTGGTCGAGGCCGGTTGGTGGCGTTTCTGGAGCCGCTTCGGCGCGCGCGGCCGCGGCGAAATTCACCGGGGCGCTCCACTTGATGTTGGCGTCCTTCAGGGCTTCCAGCAGCGGCGCGTCTTCGGTGACCACCACCAGATTATTTTCCTGCCGGGTGGCGACATCGACCTTGCGCATCGCTATCCCGGGCACAAACAGGATGCTGCCCTCATGCAGCTTCGCAGCCGCGTCGTCGGAGGGATCGAATACAAAAGTCGTGTTGTCGCTGCTGACGCTGCGGATCGACTTGATAAACGCAGCCTGCTCCATCTTCACCACTTTGTCGGTGAAGGTTGCCTGAAAGGTGTTCCCTGGTCTGGTACTCAGGTCGGGCGTCAAATTGAGCGCGCTGGCGGAGTTCGGGCGAGAGGCACTTTGCTGGGATGATTCCGGCCCTGGTTTCTGGCGCGAACAGGTCGCAAACAGAAAAACCGCCCCCAGCAGGACCAGCAACCGAGCCGACTTCCAGCCACGATTCATGAGCCTTCCCTTGGGGCGCCTGGGGCAAAGCTAGTAGGGGCGCAATGTTACGAAGCTCCCGCGCGCCCGTCAAGGGGGAAACAGGTTCTAGTCTATCGTTTCCAGTTTCCAGTAATTGCGGGCTGGTGATGTTCAAGCGTCACAGACAAGTCTCTGTGTCTGGTGTCTAGTGTCTGCGGGTGACCAAGCTATGGGATGCTCGTATCGAGACTTGATTGTTTGGCAAAAGGCCACAGCAATGGTTACTGAGATATACCATGCCACGCGAACTTTCCAGAGCGAGGAAATGTTCGGGCTCACCAGCCAGTTGCGACGATCAGCGGTATCGGTCGCCAGCAACGTTGCCGAAGGACAGGGTAGATTGTCGAAGGGAGAGTTTAGGCAGTTCCTCGGGCAGGCGCGAGGCTCGCTGATCGAGATGGAGACCCAAATTGTGATAGCGGGTAACCTGGGTTTTCTGAACCCCAAGACAGTCACAGAGTTGATTGACCGCTCAGGGGAAGTAAGCCGCCTGCTGCATGGACTCATCAAGTCCCTCCAACCGGACGGCCCAAAATCAAGAGCCAGTTAAGGATGAGTTTCCGGTGTCCAGAAACTAGAAACCAGAAACCGGAAACTGCCTCAAGTGCTAAACTATGCCATCTGTATGGCTGAAAACGGACGTTCGCGCACATTTCTCTGGATCGTGATCGGGGGAGGGGCCTTCTTCCTCTTCGTGCTGGCCGTGTTTGCGCTGGTCTATCTCGCACTCCATGCCGGAGGGGAGAACGCCTCGTTCCGCGCCAGTTTTGGAGACAAGATCGGCGTGGTCGAACTGGAAGGCGTCATTCTCGATCCCGGCACCGTGGTGCAGCAGATCAAGAAGTTCGGCGACGACGATTCCATCAAGGCCATCATCATCCACGTCAATTCGCCGGGGGGCGGAGTTGCGGCCTCGGAAGAGATTTATCGCGAAGTCAAACGCGTTCGTGACGTGAAGAAGAAGCACATCGTGGCGTCCATTGAAACCGTGGGCGCCAGCGGCGCTTATTACGTTTCTTCCGCCACCAACAAGATCTACGCCGACAACGGCAGCGTGGTGGGATCGATCGGCGTGATCTCCGAGTGGGTCAACTATGGCGACCTGCTGCGCTGGGCCAAGCTGAAGCCGGAAGTGCTGACCGTCGGCGAATACAAGAGCACCGGCGATCCCACGCGCGACATGACGCCCAAGGAACGCGCCTACCTGCAGTCCCTCATCGACAACATGTACGGCCAGTTCGTCAAAGCCGTGGCCGACGGCCGCCATACCAAGGTGGACGACATCAAGGCTGTGGCTGACGGGCGGGTATGGACCGGCGAGCAGGCTCTATCCATGCACATGATCGACCAGATTGCCGACTTCGAAGCCGCGGTGGACGACACCGCCAAGGCGGTCGGCATCACCGGCAAGCCCGTCCTGGTGCACCCCGAGAAGGACCGCAAGACCGTGCTCGATCTGCTGTTCGGGGATATTTCCCAGTGGCTGCCCACCCAGGAAAAGCTCTTGGACCAGCACACCGGGTTCTACTACTTGTGGAAGTAGAAGCGAACCGCGGTTGACGGGAAGGCCCAAGGATCTTTGTGGGTGGAACAGCCCTTCAGTGCCTGAAGGCTTGGTTCATCCTTGGATGCCCAGAGTCACCGGAAAAGCCTCTTGCATAAAACCCCTGAAATTTGAGAAGTTTATAGAGGATTGCGGCCCTAATAATGTCGCCATCCCGTATAATCCAGACGGATTGAGGAGCGTATGACAAAAGCTGATCTGATCGACGAAGTCTCCAAACTCGCCGAGTTGACGCGCAAAGACAGTGAAGTGATCGTGGAGACCATCTTTGACAGTATCGTGCGCTCGCTCCGCGTGGGCGATAAGATCGAGATTCGCGGCTTTGGCAGCTTCCGCACCCGCCAGCGCAAACCTCGAGTCGGCCGCAACCCAAAGACCGGCGAGCGGGTCGAAGTCCCGGCAAAGAAGATCCCGTTCTTCAAGCCCAGCAAAGAGTTGAAAGATTTGGTCAACACCGGAGGCGGCCAGGCAGCCGCGCCCCCGGCTCCGCCAGCACCTCCAGCTCCAGCACCCGCGTAGGGGCGGCATCGCCGCCGCACACGTAGGGGCGGACGCCTCGTCCGCCCGGCCGAGCAAAGCTCGGCTACTCAGCCCCCAACACAATCTCAACAATCTGCGCGGAAGTTTTGCCGTGCTTCACAAGTAGTCGTCCGAGAGTCACCGGCAACCGAAATCTCCTGGGCCCAGCGCTACCCGGATTGAAGTAGAGCACACCGTTTTTCTTTTCCTGCCTGGCCACATGACTGTGTCCGTAAACGACAACGCCAAATCCCGCAGCCTCAGGCGTCAAATCCAGATCGTTCAGGTTATGCAGCACATAGATGGAATGGCCGCCAACTTCGAGGACATCGGTTGCGGGAATCTTCTGCGCCCAGGCTTCCCGATCCACATTGCCCCGAATGGCGGTTACGGGAGCAATCTCGGCCAGCTTTTTCAAGATGAGAGGATCGCCAACGTCTCCAGCATGAATGATGTAGTCAGAACCGCGCAAAGCGGCGAGAGCCTCTGGGCGAAGAAGTCCGTGAGTATCGGAAATAACGCCGATGATCCTATGCATTTCGAGATTGGCAAGAGCCAGCTTGTGTGGGTCGGACACTCCTGTCCGACGCCTTTGAAGTTGATTTTTAGATTATTGCAGTTGCAGCGTGGCCAGAGGTGCCCCCATCCAAAGTCAACAGCGTCGGACAGGAGTGTCCGACCCACACTGCCCACCTACAACCCCGGGTTCTTCTGCTCAATCAGCCTCTTGATCTTCTCCACGAACTCCGCCGCCGGCATGTCTTCCGTCTTCTCTTTGCCACGCGTGCGAACGTTTACCTTGCCGGCCTCCGCCTCCTTATCGCCCACCACCAGCAGGAACGGCACCTTCTGCATGGCGTGCTCGCGGATCTTGGCATTCATCTTTTCGTTGCGGGCATCGACATGCACCCGCACTCCAACCCCTTTCAGCTGGTCAGCGACTTTGTTGGCATAGTCCGCGTGACGCTCGGAAATCGGGATCATCACCGCCTGCACCGGCGAGAGCCAAACCGGAAACGCGCCGGCGTAATGCTCAATCAGCACGCCAAAAAAACGCTCGACGGACCCGTACAAAGCCCGGTGCACCATCACCGGCTGCTTGCGCGATCCGTCTTCGGCGACGTATTCCAGGCCGAAGCGCTGCGGCAGGTTGAAATCAAACTGCACCGTGGAAAGCTGCCACAGGCGCCCGATGGCGTCCACCAGCTTGATGTCAATCTTCGGACCGTAAAAAGCCGCCTCGCCGGGAATAGTCGTGTAATCGATGTTCAGTTCCTTGAGAACCTTTTCGAGCGAATGCGTCGCCGAATTCCATTGCTCGTCGCTGCCCACGAAATTTCTGCGGTCGGCAGGGTTCCAGGTGGAAAGCTCAGTCTGGAATTTGTCGAAGCCAAAATCTTTGAGCACGTCGCGGGCGAACTCGACGCAGTCGGCGATTTCCTTTTCAATTTGTTCCGGGGTACAAAAAATATGCGCGTCGTCCTGGGTGAAGCCGCGCACCCGCAGCAGTCCATGCATCACGCCCGACCGCTCATAGCGATACACCGTGCCCAACTCGCCATACCGCACCGGCAGATCGCGATACGATTTCAGCGAATCTTTGTAAATCATAATGTGGAACGGGCAGTTCATCGGCTTCAGGCGGTATTCGGCGTCGTCGAGTTCCATGACGTCGAACATGTTCTGCGCGTAGTAGCCTTCGTGCCCCGAAGTCTGCCACAACTGCCGCCGCGCCACGTGCGGCGTGTACACCAGCGAGTAGCCGCGCTTCAGGTACTCGGAGCGCATCCAGTCTTCCATCTCTTTGCGGATGATCCCACCTTTGGGATGCCAGAAAATCAGCCCCGGCCCCGCCAGCTCCTGGATGGAAAACAGATCGAGCTGCTGCCCCAGCACGCGATGGTCGCGCTTCTTGGCCTCTTCCTGCTTGTTGAGAAAATCGTCGAGGTCTTTTTTCGAGAAGAATGACGTCCCGTAAATGCGCTGCAGTTGCGGGTTCTTCTCATCACCCAGCCAGTAGGCGCCAGCAATGTTCAGCAGTTTGAACGCCTTGATCTTGCCGGTTGAAGGAATGTGCGGGCCGCGGCAGAAATCCAGAAACTTGCCGGTCTTGTAGATCGAAATCTTTTCATCGGGCTTGGTGAACTGCTCGATGAAGTGGCACTTCATGAAGTCGCCTTCGCCCTTGAACTTGGCGAGCCCTTCGTTGCGCGGCAGAAATTCGCGCGCGTAAGGGATGTCCTGTTGCACCAGCTCCTGCATCTTCTTCTCGATCTTCTGCAGGTCGTCGGGCGTGAACGGCGTGGGACGATAAAAATCGTAGAAAAATCCAGTGTCGGTCGACGGCCCGTGGCCCAGCTTGGTCTCGGGAAATAATTCCAGCACCGCAGCCGCCAGCAGATGCGCGGACGAATGCCGGTAAACTTCCAGCGCCTCGGGATCACGGTCCGTCAGCAGCCGAAGGTCGGTGTCTTTCTCCAGCGGGCGGGTTACATCAATGAGGTCGCCGTTAGTTTTGGCCACAAGCGTGGCATCGGCCAGACGCTGGCCAATAGATTTCGCGATATCGAGCGCGGTCGTCCACTTGGGGACTTCTTTTACGGACCCGTCAGGAAGCTTGACATGAATGCTGTCTGCCATAGGTTAGTCAACTTGCGGGATGTTTTCAGTTTATTGGAGGGTGGGGGGTGGGTCAAACTCATGCGGGGATACGTGAGGGATACGGGCTCACGGGGCGCATTCACAAGTGACAAGGTTTCTAGCCGCCCCCGGTGACGAGCGCCTCGTGGAGTGCACGCCCTTCTCCATCTATTCGCCGATTAGCATCGAATCCTGCATCAGCCAACATAATCTTATTAAATCGTTTTGTGCATGCATTTCGTTCTGGAATAGCAGTATGATTTTGGATAGCGGCGCCAACCAGTTAAACATCCTGGGGCCGCAGATCGAGAGCCCCTCTGCCGACATCAGCGATCTCCTCAACTTCGTGGACAATCCGTTTTCCTCGCAATTGGGGGGGCCGATCAGCGACCCCAACAGCACCCTGTCCTCCCCCACGGTCCAGAAGTTCCAGCTGCAGCTTCCATACCCTCAGTTCACGGGTGTTGCCACCGACGTACAGATGATCGCAAATTCCACCTATCACGCCTTGCAGTTGCTGGCGGAAAAGCGCTACTCCAACGGACTGCAATTCCTGGTGAGCTACACCTGGTCGAAGTCGATTGATGACTCTTCCCAGGCCGACGACAACGTGACCTGGCTGGGCAGCTTCACCAGCCTGCAGGACCCCAACAAGCCGTGGCTCGAACGCAGCCTTTCCACCTTCGACATTCCGCACGTGGTGCAGTTCAGCTACAGCTACGATCTTCCCTTCGGACGGCACCGGGCTTTTCTCGGCAGCATGTCTCCCGTGCTGGAGGCGATCGTGGGCGGCTGGAAGACCAGCGGAATATGGCGCATCGCTGACGGGCGGCCGCTGACCTTGTCGGTCTCCGATGGAAATTCATTGCCCACTTATGGTGGGCAGAGGCCAAATGTCGTGGGCACCCCCAAACGCAATCATGGATTGGATTGGGTTGACCAGTACTTTGCCGATCCGAACGTTTTCCAGCGTCCTGACAATTTCACTCTCGGCGATGCTCCGCGAGCTCTGGGAAGCATCCGGACGCCGTGGTCGTTTACCTGCAATCTGTCTCTGGGCAAGCAGTTCTCGCTGGCCCGTGTGCGCGAAGACATGAACGTCGAGTTCCGCATTGAGGCGCAGAATGCCTTCAATCATCCGGTGTTTGGCACCCCGAACACTTCCGTCGATGACCCCAGCTTTGGGCAGATCACTTCTACGTCGGTGGGGCCGCGCGAGGTGCAGCTGGCGATCAAGTTCAACTTCTAGGGAATCACGGTTCGGACGCGGGCGCAAAACAGCGCCCGGGACGCTGGCCGCAACGCCCCGGGCGTGATTCCCAAACTCCCGGCTCGAAAGCGTATGGTGATGCCAGCGCATCACCATCACCGGCGAGGTTAGTGAGGCAGGCGGCTCGCTTCTCCCAGCAGGATATTCCCGCGCACTGTCAGCACGAGGGCCTTCAAGGTACTGATGGGCTGGCCCTTGAATTCGGCGCCATTCAACGCCGCCTTGATCTCAGCGGCGAGGGCATCCCTTCGCGCCGTGAGCGACTGGATCTTGCCCTCAATGGACCTGTAAGTTGAATCATTATTCGGATCGCCCGAGGCCAGCGCCTTGGTGGATGCCCGGAGCGTGGCCATGGCGAACTGCCCGAAGGATGCGTTCAACTGTTTGTAAGTCCGCGCCAGCGTGGTAAAGCCGGGACTGAACTTCACCGCCGGGGGAAGGGCCCGGTTCTCCAAAACCTCGGAGATCACCCGCCCGTCGTGGACATAGTCGTCTTTCAAACCGACCAGGTTGAGGATGGTGGGCCGTGCGTCGGTGTGATCGGACCAGGTCTTGCCGTCAACTCCGATATTCTCGACGCCCTGTCCCACGTAACCGATCCAGGTGGTGGCGATCTCGTTTTGAATGTCGCCGTGATTCCAGGCGAAGCTTTGATTGCTCCGCGTCGGAATGAATGCGCATGCATCCGGGGTCGCGCACGTAGTCGCACCCGTGGCGAAGAAGAACCAGTCGGCATCGGCAAACGGGGTGAAGGTGGGCGTGCGGAAGGAATCGGCTGTGATCATGTGCAACGTCTTCATGCCCACATGGTCAACCTGCGCGACCATGATGTTGTTTTCGACCACCCCGGTGTAGGGGTTCAGCCAGTTCAGGTGCCCCATCTCCCGCTCCAGATTGCGGACGATCGGGTCCGTCTGGTCGCGAAGCGGCTGCGTGCTGGTGCCGTTGACATAGACCGTCGGCGCATCATCGGAATGCACGGAGAAGACGGCCGAGTCACCGAATTGGGTGAAAATCATGCGCCGCAGATCGGCATTGATCTCGCCCACGCGGTTGTAGTTGCACGGCGTAGTCACGCCATCGCAGCCCGCGGGCGTGGGCGCATCGCCGACAAAGTGATCGCCTTCGTCAACCGTAAAGACGAATAGCGTGTTGCGCTTGTCAATTCCATCGGCGGCCAGCCGGTCGAAGAACTTCTCGAAGGCGCGGTCGTAGTCCTGCAGTTGCTCGGCATAGCCGGCTTCGCCGGGACCATAAGCGAAGTGGATGTTGCCGGAGGTGCCGTGCGCGTCATGCGCATCGGAGACGTAGGCATAGGTGATCGGGACGCCGGCCTCCTGCATCTGGGCAACCCAGGCCAGCGAAACTGTCGCTTCCATGCCATCGAAGCCGGGGAAGCCGACGTGGTTCGTCGCATCCTGGATCACATTGCCGTCGAGATCGGTCATGGGGCCGCTGGGCTTGATGATCGGGTTCACATAGGCGGCGCCGAACAGACCACTGAAGCCGTTGTAGCCGCCCGGTTCGTCGGGCAGCAGGTCGGCACGCGCGTGCGGGGAAGCTGCGCAGAGAGCCGAACCCTTCGCGCAATGCACTCCGATGCCGACAAAGTCGGCAAAGGCCTGGCCGGGATTCGACGCCACCTCTGCCGCCTCAGGGGAGCCCGAGCCGAACACAGTCGGGATATCAATCGCGGTGTTCTCGAGGATGGTATTCGCGGTCGCAACTGCCCCAAAATCGCAACCAGCGCGGGTGAAGGGAACCCACGGTGCCGGGGCGATCTTGCCGTCCTCGTTGATCATCTCGGGGGTCAGATCGGTGGTGCTGCCCGCCGGGTCAAACAGGGGCGCCGTCCAGTAGGCGAAGGAAACACCAGTCCGGGTCGTGCCATCCGTCATGAAATAACGGAAACTGTTCGACACCGGCTGTCCCATCCGATCCGGATAAACGCCGGTGAGCGAGCTCAGGATACCGGTCCCGGTGTGCGAGATCAGTACCGTATGGTCGTTCGACAGCAGCGTGCCGTTATCTTTGATGAAATTCAGCAGGTGAGGCATTTGCTCGAGGTCCGAGGGCACGTTGGGGTTGTCGCGCAGGAAATGGGTGTTGTCGAACTGCACGTAGATGACGTGTTTGATTTTTCCGCTGGGTGATTTCAACTGACACTTGGTTTGTGCCAGCGCAATGCTGCTGGTGACTGCCAACAGAAGCCCGATCAGTATTGAGAGTCGGCACGCAGGGCGGGCCGGTTGCAGAAATCTCATACAAAACCTCCTGGGGGTTGAGGGATGACGGGTGGCGCTTCGTAGCCTATGCTGGGATCTTGTTGAAAATCAATCGGGGGATGGTGAATTTCTGATTAATTCAGGGAAGAAGATCGGACACGCTTCCACTCCGGCGGGTCGGGGCCCTCATTCTCCCACTACCATTTTTCCCTTGTCATCTTTCACCACGTACGCCCAAGGTAATTTCGCATCGTGGGTAAACATGGTGAGCCATTTCTCTGGCAGGGCCTGCGCGTAATAACGCTTGCGGCTTTCGATAGTCTCGAGCGGGTACAAGTCATAGGACATCACCCAGTTCAGGTCCAGGTGCGCGCTGGTCGGAATCAGGTCGGAGATGTAGCATGCCGTCTGCCCACCGCTCTGGACCAGAATCGCCTGCATGTCGCGCGTGTGTCCGGGATAGACACGGACTGATATGCCGGGAACGATTTCCGCGTCGCCGTGCAGCAGCTTCATCTGTCCGCTTTCGACCAGGGGATCGTAGTTTTCCGTGATGTAGCTGACGCCGTCGCGCTGATTTTCGTGGGCGTGCTTCCACTCGCCTTCCTGCACGTAGTACTTCGCCTTGGGGAAAGTGGCGGCAATCTTGTCGCCCTGGCGGACGGTGTTCCATCCGCAATGATCGAAGTGCAGATGGCTGTTGATGACGACGTCCACGTCTTCCGGCACGACCCCAGCCTCGGCCAGTCTGCCCAGTAGCTGCGCGGGCTGGCCGTAGATCCTGACCATTCTTTCGGAGAGCTTGTTACCCACGCCGGTTTCGATCAGCACGGTTTGCGATCCGGTGCGGATGACCACTGAATTCAATCCCAGTGGAACGAGGTTGTTGCCCTCGGGCTTTACTTTGCGCTCCCAGAGACTGCGGGGGACGACACCGAACATGCCTCCACCGTCGAGGTGGTAGATCCCGTCAGAGACGGCAGTAAGTTCGAAATCACCCAGCGTGATTCGTTGCATGGAGAATGGCCCTCGCTGAAAGCCTATCACCGCTTGCGCCTCGCGTAGGGGCAGGTGTCCTCACCTGCCCGGGCCGAGCGAAGCTCGGAGTTTTTGTCCGTAGTTTGCATTGGCAGCCGGGAAAGCAGGTCCCGGCGCTCCGCTTCGTTCCCTCTAGCCCGGTTGGGCAGGTGAGGACACCTGCCCCTACGTCGCTCGTCACGTGGGCAAGCCCGGTTCGCTCGCCATGCTAAAATTATTCAAGCCAATGCTTCCAGACGTGCAGCACCTCATGGAGCTACAGCAGGCGGACCGCGAAATCCTCCGCCTGAATCAGGAAATCGCTGCCCTGCCCAGACGGGTGGCCGCCATCGAAGAAAAGCTGGCTGGCACCAAAGCCGGTCTGGAAGGGGCCAAAGCCGCCGTCAAAGCCGACGAAGCCACGAAGCGAAAATACGAAAGCGCCATTCAGGACCTGCAGGGCAAAATCTCCAAGTATCGCGACCAGTCTCTCGCCGTAAAAACCAACGAGCAATACAAGGCTTTGCTGCACGAAATCCAGTTCGCCGAGCAGGACATCAAGGCCAACGAAGACAAGATTCTGGAGTTGATGCTTAACGCCGACGCCCGCGACAAGGACGTGAAAGCCGCCGAGCTGGAATTGAAAGCCGAGATGGCGGAGATTGAGAAAGAAAAAGCCGCGGCCCGCGAGCGCACCGCCGAAGACGAAAAGCTGCTGGCGGAGTGGAACGCCAAACGCAATCAGGCTCGCGCCGGAGTTAACGAAGATCTCTTGCGCCAGTACGAACGCGTGGCTAAATTCCGTGGCTCCGGGATCGCGGAAGTTCGCGACCAGAAATGCATGGGATGCCAGGTCATGCTGCGGCCGCAGACTTATAACGAAGTGCGCAGCGGACAGATCGTAGTCTGCGAGTCCTGCCAGCGCGTTCTGTACTTCGATCCCGCCACTGGAGTGGCAGTGGAAAAGCCCAGCCTCACGGCCAAGCGCCGGGCCAGGCCGAAAACCCACGTGGACAAAGCCTGGTTTTATCGGGCCGAGTACCATGACCTGGGCGAAGTTTTCTTTGCCTTTCTGAACACCGATGGCAGCGCCAGCCGCCGCATATATGACGCCCATACCGGCCGGATAATTGGCGATATCCAAAATCAGCCGGGAGATTTCAGCGCTGTATTCGCCGACGATATCAAGTCCGCAATCCGCCTGCACACCACGCTCGACCTGGAACAACTGGTAGAGTGGGCGTCGGAACTGCCCATGACCGAACTCGACGAACTGCACGCCGATCTGAAAAAGGCCCTGCGCGAAGCTCCGGTCGAAGCCCCCCCGTCAGAACATCCCGCTGCCAGCTAGTTGGTTGTGTGGGTCGGACACTCCTGTCCGACGCCTTTGACTTTGCGTTTGCAAGGGTCGTCTTGTTTCACGTGTCGTGGATCCGTCCTCGCGCCAGATCCGCGAGGTCAAAAAAACAAGTCAAGAAGCAAACTCGAAGGCGACGGACAAGAGTGTCCGCCCCGCACGTGCCAAGGTAAGATCATGACATGCCCTCAAAGCCCGCCGCTTTGTCCTTTCCCACGGTGAAAATCTCGCGCCGGGGCGCCAAACGTTTGCGGGACGGCCACGTGTGGGTCTATCGCTCGGACATCGTTTCCGCCGACGGGGTTGCGCCGGGCGCGGCCGTGGGCGTCACCGATGAGCGTGGAAAATCCCTGGGGACAGCCCTCTACAGCAGCGCTTCCCAAATTGCCATCCGCATGATCTCGCCCCAGGCCGTGGGGGACCTCGAGCGCCTGCTGCGGGAGCGTATCCAGGGCGCAATCAGCTATCGCGAACGCGTGGTCCGCGACACGGACGCATACCGCGTGATCTTCAGCGAGGCCGATTTTCTTCCCGGCCTGATTGTGGACCGCTACAACGACCTTCTTTCCGTCCAGGCCGTGACCCAGGCCATGGACGCGGAGCCGGTCCGCAACCTGATCTTTTCTGAACTCAACCAGCGCCTGAAGCCTGCAGCCATCGCCGAACGCGTCGATCCCCGAATCCGCGAACTGGAACAGCTGCCGGCGCGGCCATCGGGAGTGGTCCAGGGCGAAAAGACCAGCACAGTGTTCACCATGAATGGAGTGCGCTTTCACTACGCGGCGCTGGAAGGCCAGAAGACCGGCTCGTTCCTCGACCAGCGCGAGAACTACGCCGCCGCCGCGCGCTATGCTCAAGGCGAAGCTCTGGATGTTTTCTGTTACCAGGGTGGCTTTGCCCTGCACCTGGCCCAGTCTTGCCCGAAGGTCACCGGCGTGGACAGTTCCCGTCCCGCCCTCGAGGTGGCGGACCACAACGCAGCCCTCAACGGCCGCGACATCGAATGGGTCGAGGCTAACGCCTTTGACCTGCTTCGCGACTATGCCGATGCCGGACGCCGCTATGACACTATCGTCCTCGATCCTCCCGCCTTCGCCAAGAGCAAAGCCAACCTGGAGAGCGCTCTGCGCGGCTACAAAGAACTCAACTTGCGCGCGCTCAAGATGCTGCGACCCGGCGGCATCCTGATTACCTGCTGCTGCTCCTACCACGTCAGCCCCGCCCAATACCTGGAAGTCGTGGGAGATTCGGCCCGCGATGTCCACAGAAATCTTCGCATCGTGGAAAACCGGGGACAAGCGAGCGATCATCCCATTCTTTTGGACGTACCTGAGACGGAATATCTCAAGTGCATCGTGGCCAACGTAAGTACCTGAAAATAAGCTACCAATTATAATTGACAACAGCACACTCACATTTTATTATTAGTTGACACTAAATGCATCCAAGGCAGCGATGTGTAGCCTTGCAACTTTTTGAAATCTCTGGAGGAGGAGTTTATGACCATATTGACCCGTTGGGACCCCTATCGCGAGTTCAGCAACGTGCAGGATCGCCTGAATCGTTTGTTCAATGCCTCGTTCAATGAGGGCAGGGACGAATCCCTGACCACCTCGAGCTTTGCGCCGGCAGTTGACGTGTATGAAGATGAGCACAACGTGACGTTGAAGTTCGAAGTCCCGGGCATTGACGAGAAGGACATTGATGTCCGCATCGAAAACAATACCCTGACCGTACACGGCGAGCGCAAGCTGGAGAAGGACGAAAAAGAAGAGAACTACCGTCGCATCGAGCGACAGTATGGCAGCTTCACTCGCACCTTCACCCTGCCGAACATCGTGGATACGGACAGCGTTTCCGCCAGCTACGAGAAAGGTGTGCTGAAGGTAAAGCTGGCCAAGAAGGCCGAAGCCAAGCCCAAGCAGATCAAGGTTAACGTGGGCGGCGAGAAGACCCTGGAGGGCAAGGGCCCGAGCAAGGCCGCGTAATCTGGTTCGATGGAAGGCGGGCATCCGCGCCCGTCATTCTCCGTCGCCAGATTACTTGACGGGAGGCGGACAAGAGACCGTCTCCCGTTTTCATTTGAGCCGGCAGCGTTTAGCACTTAGCATTTGGTGTCGTCAGTTGAAGATTGCTGCTCTCTCAGGAGTTTGCCATGGCGATTCGTTGGGAAAAACTTACGGTGAAGGCGCAGGAGGCTGTGCAACGGGGCAACGACCTTGCCTCCGAACACGGCAATCCTGAACTGTTGCCCCTGCACCTGCTGGCGGCGCTGCTGGAGGACAAAGAGGGCATTGTGCAGCCGGTGCTGGAGAAAATCGGCATCGGTCCGCAAGCCGCTCTCAACGAGACCTACCGCGAGATCGAGCGCCTGCCTAAAGTCTCCGGCGGCGGAGCGGCCCAGGCCACGCTGTCCAAAGCAGCCAACGATCTTCTCGACCGGGCCTTCAAGGAAGCCGCCAACTTCAAGGACGAATACGTTTCCACCGAACACCTGCTGCTGGCCATCACCCACCTGAAACGCGACCCGGCCCAGGAAATCCTGGCCCGGCAAGGCGCCACCTATGATGCCATTCTCAAGGCCCTGACCTCGGTGCGCGGCTCCCAGAAAGTCACGGACCAGAATCCCGAGGCCAAGTACCAGGCGCTGGAGCGCTACGCTCGCGACCTGACCGAACAGGCACGGCGGGGAAAACTTGATCCCGTCATCGGCCGCGACGAGGAAATTCGGCGTGTGGTGCAGGTGCTCTCACGCCGTACCAAGAACAATCCGGTGCTGATCGGCGAGCCCGGCGTGGGTAAGACCGCCATCGTCGAAGGCCTGGCCCAGCGCATTATCTCCGGCGACGTACCCGAGGCCCTGAAGAACAAGCGAGTGGTAGCGCTCGATCTGGGCGCCATGCTGGCCGGGGCAAAATTTCGTGGCGAGTTTGAAGATCGGCTGAAGGCGGTGCTGAAGGAAATCGAGGACTCGCAGGGAAAAATCATCCTGTTCATTGACGAACTTCACACCCTGGTGGGAGCAGGCGCGGCGGAAGGGGCGATTGATGCGTCCAATATGCTCAAGCCGGCGCTGGCCCGGGGCGAGTTGCGCGCCGTCGGCGCCACCACGCTCAATGAGTATCGCAAGTACATCGAAAAAGATACCGCGCTCGAACGTCGCTTCCAGATCGTCTTCGTGGGCGAACCCAACGTCGAAGACACCATCGCCATTCTTCGCGGGTTGAAAGAACGCTACGAAGTGCATCATGGAGTGCGCATCAAAGATTCCGCCATTGTGGCCGCGGCCACCTTGTCGCACCGCTATATTTCAGACCGCTTCCTGCCCGACAAAGCCATCGACCTGATCGACGAAGCGGCGGCCTCGCTGCGCATCCAGATCGATTCCATGCCAACCGAAATCGACCAAGTGGAACGCCGCGCCACGCAGTTGGAGATCGAAAAGCAGGCGCTCAAGAAAGAGAGCGACCCCAACTCCAAAGAGCGGCTGGCGGTGATCGAGAAAGAACTGGCCGAGTTGCGGGAAAAATCCAACGCGCTCAAGGCCAACTGGAAGCAGGAAAAGGACCTGATTGCCCGGACTCGAACCCTGAAAGAGAAGATCGAACAGCTCAAGATCGAAGAGCAGGCAGAAGAACGCAAGGGAAACTTGCAACGCGTCGCAGAAATACGCTATGGACTGCTGGTGCAGGCGGAAGAGGAACTGAAAAAGCTGACGGCACAGATGGACGGAACTTCTCAGGCCAAGGTGGCGGGCGAAGGCGCCCGCCCCACACGCATGTTGAAAGAAGAGGTGGACGAAGAGGACGTGGCCCGCATCGTTTCCAAGTGGACTGGCATTCCGGTCTCGAAGATGCTCGAAGGCGAAGTCAAGAAGCTGGTCACCATGGAAGAGCGCCTGCGGCAGCGCGTGGTCGGCCAGGACGCCGCACTCGAGCGCGTGGCCAATGCCATCCGCCGTTCCCGCGCCGGCTTGAGTGATCCCAAGCGTCCCATCGGGTCTTTCATTTTCCTGGGACCAACCGGAGTAGGTAAAACCGAACTGGCCCGCGCCCTGGCCGAGTTTCTGTTCGATGATGAGCACTCCATGGTGCGCATCGACATGTCCGAGTACATGGAGAAACACGCGGTCTCGCGCTTGATTGGCGCGCCTCCCGGCTATGTGGGCTACGAGGAAGGCGGACAACTGACCGAACAAGTGCGTCGGCGTCCCTACGCGGTAGTGCTGTTCGACGAAATCGAGAAGGCGCATCCCGACGTCTTCAACGTCCTGCTGCAAATGATGGATGATGGCCGCCTCACCGACGGTCGGGGCCGCACTGTGGACTTCCGCAACACGGTCATCATCATGACTTCGAACATCGGCTCTGCTTTTCTGCAGTCCGAGGGTACGCGTTCGGAGAAAGAATTTGAGGAAACCTCGAAGCAGGTAATGAACGCGCTGCACGGGCACTTCAAGCCAGAGTTCCTGAACCGCGTGGACGACATCATCGTGTTCCGTCCGCTGGGCAAGGAGCAGCTGGTGAAGATTATCGAGTTGCGCCTCGAAGACGTTCGCCGTCTGCTGGCCGACCGCAAGATTTCGCTCGAACTGACCGACACGGCCAAAGACCTGCTGTTCACCGAGGGCTTCGACCCCAATTTCGGAGCGCGTCCGCTGAAGCGGGCCATTCAAAAGCTGGTGCAGGACCCGCTGGCCCTGAAGATCCTGGATGGCGAAGTGCTGCACGGCGATCACGTGGTCGTGGATGCCGACAAAAAAGCCGGCAAGATGGTGTTCGAGGTCAGCAAAAGGGTAGGCGAGAAAGAGCCGGCCAAGGCGCGCAGATAACCACCAATACCCACGTAGCGGTGGACGCCCTCGTCCGCCCCTACGTGGTTCTTGCTGATTGCCCAATTTCCCGTTTCGCCTTACCATCCAGTGAGTGGCTACAGCCAAAAACATTCCCGAGCTCAAGCAGCGAATCGTGTCGGCCGCGCCGGTCGAAGATGATTCTTCGTTTGAGCTCAAGCTACGGCCGCAGCGGTTGGCCGAATTCATCGGACAGCCCAAGGTCAAAGAAAACCTGGCGGTCGCGATTGAAGCGGCCAAGTCACGCGGCGAAGCGCTGGACCACGTTCTGCTCTACGGCCCGCCCGGGCTGGGCAAGACTACGCTTGCCACCATCATTGCCAACGAACTCGCGGTTCCCTTTCAGCAGACTTCCGGTCCAACGCTGCAAATCAAGGGCGATCTCACCGCTATCCTGACCAATGTCCGCGACAAACAGGTCCTCTTCATCGACGAGGTGCACCGCCTGCAGCCGGCGCTCGAGGAAATCCTTTACTCGGCGCTCGAGGATTACAAGCTGGATATCATGATTGGGCAGGGGCCATCGGCTCGCACCCACACCATGGATGTAAAGCCGTTCACTTTTATTGGAGCTACCACCCGCGCCGGGCTCCTGTCCTCGCCCCTGCGGTCGCGCTTCGGCATCGTGCTGCGACTTGAGTTTTATACCCACGAGGATTTGCGCATTATCGTCGAGCGTTCGGCGGAGATTCTGGCTATCGGGATCGACCATGCAGGAGCGCTCGAAATTGCCAGCCGCTCCCGCGGGACTCCGCGCATCGCCAATCGCCTGTTGCGCCGGGTGCGCGACTATGCCCAGGTGCGCGGGGCGGGAAAGATCGATCTGCCGACGGCCCAGGCAGCTTTGCAGATGCTGGAAGTCGATCGTCACGGCTTCGATGAAGTGGACCGCAAGCTGCTGCTGACCATTATCGAGAAGTATCAGGGCGGCCCGGTGGGCGTGAACACGCTGGCCGCGGCCCTGGCCGAGGAGCAGGACGCGATCGAAGAAATCTACGAACCGTTCCTGATCCAGATAGGTTTTCTGAACCGCACCCCGCGCGGGCGCGTGGCGACACAATTAGCTTACGAGCATTTCGGGATCACGCCCAACCGTAAACAGAGTTCGCTATTCTAGTCGTCGGTCGTCAGTCTTCAGTCGTCAGAAAAGCTGGATTCTGCCAACAACCGACGACCAGCGACTTACGACCGATTCTTATCGGTGATTTACTCTAGTCGTCAGTAATCAGTTGTCAGTACTCAGAAAACCAGATTCTGCTGACGACTGAAGACCGACGACCGACGACTGGTTCCCATGATTGCTCATCTGCGCGGAAAGCTGCTGGCCAAGCATCCCAACCAGGCTGTGGTTGAGACTGGCGGCGTTGGATACGACGTCACGATCAGTGTTCCCACATTTTCCGAGCTGCCCGGCATCGGCGGCGAGGTTGCGCTCCACATCCACACTCATGTGCGGGAAGACGCGCTTGCGCTCTATGGATTTCTGCGTTCCAGCGAGAAGGTCCTCTTTGAAAAGCTGATCACGGTAAGCGGCATCGGACCCAAGCTCGCCATCACTATTCTGAGCGGCATGGCGGCCGACGAAATGATCAACGCGATCCGCGGCAACGACATCGCGCGGCTCACGCGCATTCCGGGAATCGGCAGGAAGACCGCCGAGCGCATGGTGCTCGAACTGCGCGACAAGCTGGCCCTCGAAAAGCACGGAGAGATTGCGGCCGCACCCACCCTGAGCGCGGCAGAAGAAGACGTTCTCTCGGCGCTGGTCAACCTGGGCTATCAGCGGGCCACAGCGGAGAAAGCATTGGCGTCGATCCCCAAAAACGGGCAGTTCGATGCCATGTTCCGCGCCGCCCTGGCTGCCCTCTCCAAATAGCTGAGATCTACTTTCCGATGCAGAACCTGCTGAAAATAAGATTGAGGATATCGTCGTTGCTGGTGGCCCCCGTAATCTCATCGAGCGGCCGCAGCGCACTGTAAAGATCAAGCAGGACCATCTCATGCGGGACCTTACTCCGCACCGCGTTCACTGCGGCGTCAAGCCCGGCCAGTGAGTCGCGCACCAGGCCCTGATGCCGCGTGTTGGTAAGGAGACCAGTTTCGCGGCTGCCCTCCAACCCTCCCCCAGCCTGGCGCAGGATCTCGTTCCGCAGCACAGGAATGCCTTCGCCGGTCAATGCCGACACACGAACTCGCCGCAACTGAGAACCGGGAACCTGGAACTGCGAACTGATTTTGTCTGACTTGTTTTCCACCAGAATGGCAGTCCGCGGCGCGACCAGCTCAAGCAACCGGAAATCTTCAGCTCCGGCCGGTTCAGACGAATCCAGCACCACCAGCACCAGGTCGGCATCGGCCAGGGCTTGCTTGGATTTGCGGATGCCGATGTCTTCCGCTTCATCCAGGGCACGCCGAATGCCGGCGGTATCGACCAGCTTTACGGGGATACCGCCCAACGCAACCGTTTCGGTCACCAGGTCGCGAGTCGTTCCGGGAGTCGCGGTAACGATGGCACGGTCGCTTTCGACCAGGCGATTAAACAGGCTCGATTTGCCCACGTTGGGCCGGCCCACAATCGCGAGCGTCAGTCCTTCATGGACCAGGTTGCCGTAGGAGAACGAGGCGGCCAGTTGTTCGAGCGGGGATCGAATCGCAGCGATGTGATCGAGGATTTGTTGCGCGGGAAGGACCGAGACATCGTCCTCGGCGAAGTCAATGCCGGCCTCGAGCAGAGCGATGAGCTCTACGAGCTTCTGTTTGATGGGCTGCAGCCGCCGAGAGAGTGCGCCGTCAAGCTGCTGGGCCGCCACCTTGGCCTGATAAAGCGTTCGCGACTCGATCAGATCGCGGACCGCTTCCGCCTGGGTAAGATCAATACGGCCATTGAGAAACGCACGCATGGTGAATTCGCCGGGCTCGGCCAGCCGCGCGCCGCGCGCCAGCGCCAGTTCGACCACGTGGCGCAGCACCACAGGCGAGCCGTGGGCAGAGACTTCGATGATGTCGTCGGTAGTGTAGGAGTGAGGTTTGG
Source organism: Terriglobia bacterium (assembly GCA_963803605.1). Classification (GTDB taxonomy): domain Bacteria; phylum Acidobacteriota; class Terriglobia; order Terriglobales; family Acidobacteriaceae; genus JAIQFF01. Next base: position 830,542 of record CAWDNG010000003.1, on the reverse strand, counting down.
CGAAATAAGTGACGACCACTTCGTCGATGCGCCGGGTGTGAGTGGCTGGAGCGGGTGCCCCCGCCCGCTGTTTTTGTTCTTCCGCCTCTGAGCCCCTGCTCGCTTCCAGGCTGGTGGGAGTGCCCGCTCCGCATGGCTCGACAAGCTCCCCGAACACTGCGCGCCCAGGCTCAAGATCATGCTTCAGGCGCAGCATGGGCGCGGCAATCGTGAGTGCTTCAGTCCCGGCGATGCGGACCACACCGATGCCTCCCCGGCCCGGCGGAGTGGCGATGGCGACAATGGTGTCGTCAAGGTTCACGGGGAGATTGTAGCGGGTGAAGGCAGGGATCCGCGGGAAGCAGGTGGGCCGAGCGTTGCTCGGCATGGACCGACCCGTCCCCACATGGGCACCGAATCAGGGCAGGGTTTTCCGCTGAGGCTTGCTCGCGGCCGGCTTGTAATTCTCCGGATACACGACCACGTAGCGGCGCAGGCCTTCACCTTCGCTCTGGGTGCGCAGGTCGCTATGGTCGCGCAAGGCCAGGTGGACGATGCGCCGCTCACGCGATGACATCGGCGCAAATTCGTAAGGCATTTTGGTCTTGCGCACCCGGTCCGCCGCCACTCCCGCCGCCAGGCGCAACTCTTCCAGCCGCATGCCGCGATGGTTCATGCAGTCGAAGCAGATTTTCTCGTGCTCATTGCCGGGCAGGCGGAGCATTTCGAGTGCAAGGAATTCAATCGCGCGCAGCAATTCGCCGCCCCGCTCTAGCAACAGCGGCGAATCCGGGCCGACGAACTCCACCAGAATTTCGGGACGCTCCCAGTCTCGTTGCTCCGCCAGGGGCGGATCCACGGTGATGCGGTACTTCAGGCGCAGGCCGCCGTTGGCAACAATCCCCTTCAGCAGGTCGTTGATCTTGTTTGCGGCGGCGATCTTGTCGGGAATGGACACAGGCTTTCAGCTCCTGGCTACTAGCTTCTAGCTAACGCCTCCGGCCAACGTTTGGCTAGAAGCCAGCAGCCAGAAGCTAGAAGCTCACTTCTCTTTCTTCCTCGCCCGCTTCAACGCGATCTCACGCATCTCGCGGCCCAGGCTGGTACGGTTCATCACCGCCTGCTGCGCTATGGCGATCAGGTTGCCCTCGGACCAGTACAGGCACAGGCCGGCGGCCAGGTTCCAGCTGATGACGCCCAACATCAGCGGCATCATGAAAGTCATCATTTTCTGCTGCGACGGGTCCATGCCCGGCTGGGGCGTCATGCGTTGCGTGAGCAGCATGGTGATGATAATGCCGATGGGCAACAGATGCCACGGGTCGGGCGATGATAGATCGTGGATCCAGAGCCAGTGCGCCTGCCGCAGGTCCAGGGCCGCGCCCAGCATGCTGTAGTAGGCAAACAGGAAGGGCATCTGGATGACCATGGGCAGACAACCGCCCACCGGATTTACGCCCTCCGCCTTATAGAGCGCGGAGACCTCCTGGTTCATCTCCTGCTTGCGCGGATCGCGCATGCTGTACTTCTTGTATTTTTCCTGGATGGCCTTGATCTGCGGCGCCACCTTCTGCATCTTGAGCGCCGATTTCATGCTGGACACGCGCAAGGGCAGCAGGGCCACATTGATGATCAGGGTCTGGATGACTATGGCCCAGCCCCAGTTGTGAATCCAACCGTAGGTCCACTTGAGCCAGAGGAACAAGGGACGCGCGATCACCCCGAAAAATCCGAAATTGATCAGGGCACGCAAGTCTGGCGGCGCGCCGGTCAATGTGGGAACAGAGACAGCTTCCAGCACACCGAGTGATTTCGGCCCTACGTACAGGCGTTCAACGCTGGGTCCGCGAAGATTGCCCACGCCGACTCCCAGAATGTCTTCCTTGATCGTCTCCTGGGGATTGGGATTCTTCGCATCCTTGGGCACTTCAACCTGATGCCGCAACGTGACCATAGCTGCGTTCTGGATGTCATCCGGCAGAAAGACGGCGGCGAAATACTGGTCTACCACCCCGGCCCAGTTGAACGGACCTTGCAGCGTGGCCCCACCGCTGACTTTCTTGATGTCAAGACGCTCAGTCTTGTCATTGTACTGGTGCTCGATGCGGCTGCCGGCATAGGACGACGGACTCGACTGATCACCGAAACCAGCCGGCCACATGGGGAAGGCCGCGACCGGGCTGCCCTTGGAAACGACCGAGGTTTCGACGTGCACTACGTACGTGTGGTCAAAGCTTAGGGTCTTGCGCACCGATACGTCGGGGTCCGAGTACTCGAAGGTAATTTGGGACGGGGCCTTCAAGTTGCCTGACTCCGACGCAACATACAACGCCGAGTTCAATTTATTGCGCTGGGTCTCGTCGTAGGTCCACAGCGACAGCGGGTATCCGTACTTCTCCGCCGCCTTGCTGACCAACTCGAGCGGCTGGCCGTGCTCGTCGAAGTACGTCTTGAGGATCCAGGATTTGATCAGGCCGCCGCGGTTGGTGAAGGTAACGCGATAAAGATCGTTTTCGATGACCGTTTCAGTTTCAGCTGCAGCCTGCTTGCTGGCGCCCTTGGCGGGAACTGGGACCTCGGCCGCCGCAGGTGCTGGCGCCGCCGGCTGAGCGGCTGGCTGGGCTGCCACAGGAGCCTGCTGGGCAGGCGTGGCCGTCTGCGGCATGTACTTCTTCAGCAGAGGTTGAAACAGAATGATGACCAGGAAGGTGAGCGCGAACACCAGCAGCAGCCGGCGCTCCATGCCGGGATCTTGTTGAGGATTGTTGAAGTCAGGCAAATTCGCTACTCAGTGACCGCACGACTGGCGGGCGGCGCCGCATTGGGCCTCACGCTGTAGTTGTTCAATCGCACCACCGGATCGTAACCGCCTCGGACAAACGGATGACAGCGGAGCACACGCCACAGTGCCATCCCGCCGCCCCGAAACACGCCGTAACGATCCACCGCTTCCATGGCGTACTCCGAGCAACTGGGCACGTAGCGGCAAGCCGGCGGCAAGAACGGCGAGAGCGCCCACTTGTATCCGCGTAAAAGGAAGAGTACGAAACCTCTGGCCCTCTGGTTCATGGTTTTCCCGCCGCCTTTTCGATCACGCCGAACGCCCGGCGAATCTCGCGCTGCACATCCACAAACGCGGCGGTCAGGAGCGACTTCTTGGGATTGATCACCACATCCATTGAGGCGGGAATCACGCCCTGCAACCGGACCGCTTCCCGCAGGCGCCGCTTGATGCGATTGCGCACCACCGCGCCGCCCAGCACTTTCCCCACCGTGAATCCCACCCGCGCCCCGCCGTCGCTTTCCCGGCGCAGAAGGTAAAACACCGTCATGTGGGCGGCAAAATGCCGGCGCCCCTGCTTGTACACGCGCTCGAAATCGGCGTGCCGGAGCAGGCGCACGCTGCGCGGGAACCGGCTTGTACCCGCTCCCGACCGGTCGCCGCCATTTGCCGCGAGCGCGTTCACCACACGCCTCAACCAAGGTTGCGAATCTTCCGCGAATGCCGGAAAAGGGGGAGCACTACTCACGGAAACCGGGCTTCACTGACACCCGCTTGCGGCCCTTGGTGCGCCGCCGCGAAATTACCGCGCGGCCGGCCTTGGTCTTCATCCGCGTAAGAAATCCGTGCGTCTTCGAGCGGTGACGACGGTTGGGCTGGAATGTGCGCTTGGGCATGAAAAATCGCTGCTCCTGATGAACCGAGTCTGTTTTGAAGCGAATGAGAAGTATAAATGAGTGCGCGCAGCCGGGCAAACTGGGGGAAGCGGAAGATGTGGGGCGGGCGCCCCTCGCCCGCCGCTTTGCAGTTGCCGTCGATTTGGACTTTTCCGCTCTAGGGCGGCCACACACGATCGCCGACGAACGGCAAATACCAAAGTCCAGATCAACAGCGGCGGGCGATGGCGCCCGCCCTACGCACACTTTCTGCACCACTCGCGCGACAGTTATAAGTTGAACACTTGACAGGAAGTTTGCTTAGGGTTCTGAATCATAGCAACGAAAAAAGTCCGCGAACAAGATTCCCGCAGACGCAAAAATTTTGTGCTAGTATGCCGGACTGATCCAGCTTACAGAAATTTTCTTGACCCAGGAGCAAATGGCCAGCAATCAAGGCTCTTCTGCCGCTGGAAAATGAAAGCATTTTGGTTGTGCAAGTTCTGATACCCGGGCGCTGATCTGGCCGCAGCCCGCGAAAATTATTTTATGTCTGTTCCAAGCCCAAGCCTCTCTCCCAATCCGTGGTTGCGCGTTCTGGACGCGCTGGAAAAAAAGATCAACCGGCATTCGTATGACACCTGGCTGAAACCCACCAAGTACAGCCACTCCGCAGGACCTGTCCTCTTCGTGCGCGTGCCCACCGCAGAATTCCGCCACGTGGGAGACAAGTATGCGGACCTGATCCAGGAAGCGCTGGACAATCTTGGCCTGGAGTTTCAGGAGGTAAAGTTCGTCACTCCGGAAGACGATCCCGCCTCCACTCCCGTGCGGCACGATGGCGGACTCTCCGCCCACTTGGTTCCGGCCAGTTCGCACGCCTCGCAGTCCCGCTTTGATTGGGACGGCGCGGCGCAACTGAATCCGCGCTATACCTTTGACGCATTCGTCATCGGCAGCGGAAACCAGTTTGCGCATGCTGCCTGCCAGGCGGTTTCGGAACGTCCTTCCAAGGCTTACAACCCACTCTTCTTGTATGGCGGCGTCGGCATGGGCAAGACCCACCTGATGCAGGCCATCGGCCACGAGATCAAGCGCCGCCAGCCCCAGTCGGCCATCTGCTACGTCTCCAGCGAGAAGTTCACCAACGAGATGATCAACTCGCTGCGTTACGACAAGATGATCAGTTTCCGCGACAAGTTCCGCAACGTGGACGTGCTGCTGGTGGACGACATCCAGTTCCTGGCGCAGAAGGAACGCACCCAGGAAGAGTTCTTCCACACCTTCAACGCACTGCACGAGTCCATGAAGCAGATTGTGATCGCCAGCGACCGTCCTCCCAAAGAACTGGCGGAATTCGAGGACCGGCTGCGCAGCCGCTTCGAGTGGGGACTGATCGCGGACATCCAGCCGCCTGACCTCGAAACCAAGGTGGCGATTCTGCAGAAGAAAGCCGAGCAGGAAAAAGTCATCCTGCCCACCGACGTCGCGCTCTACATCGCCTCTAACATCCGCTCCAACGTTCGCGAGCTGGAAGGCGCGCTCATCCGCCTGGTGGCGCACTCCTCGCTGATCGGCGCCGAGATCACCCTGCCCTACACCCAGCAGGTACTCAAGAATTTCATCGACTCCCAGGCCCGCAAGGTGACCATCGAATCGATTCAGAAAGCTGTGGCCGAGCAATTTGGATTGCGGTTGGTCGAGATCAAGGCCAAGAACAACTCGCGCGCCATCGTTTATCCGCGGCAGATCGCGATGTACCTGGCCAAGCATCTTACCGAGGCTTCACTGCCCGAGATCGGACGCCAGTTTGGCGGCAAGCATCACACCACGGTATTGCACTCGGTGGACAAGATTGATGTCACCCGGAAGACCGACAAGGATTTGAACAGGCTGATTAACAAAATGACCGAGCAGTTGGGCGGATAAATCGCGGCCTCGACCCGTATTTCCACTCAGCAGCAAAGTCTTCCTTGAGCGGCCCTGTGTATCGGTTGTGGAAGGTGTGCAAGAGCCGGTGACAGTCGCGTGGCACGGCCAAACCATACCTTCATCTCCGCCCGCCCGCGGGCTAATTTTGGACATGAAGGATTGAGTGAAATGGCCGCTACGACGCAGGGTTGGCAGCGATTTCCACTTTTACGACCCCTATACTGTTACTACTGGTTTTATAGGTTTTTATTTTGATATAAGGAAAGTACTCAAAGTAGCGCCGCCTGGACGGGAGATTTAGGTTATGCCGGTAGAAGCTTTGGCCTCAGCCACGGGTATCGCCACCATGGAAATTACAGTCAGTAAGTTCGAACTCCTGAAGGAACTGACTGCGACCCAGGGAGTGGTGGAGCGCAAGACCACCATTCCAATCCTCTCCAATTACCTATTTGAAGCTTCGAGTGACAAGCTTTCGCTCACCGCCACCGACCTCGATCTGAGTCTGCGCACCGTGTGCAACGCCAAAGTCAAGAAGGAAGGCTCCTGCACCATCCCCGCCCGTAAACTGCACGATTACGTAAAGCTGCTGCCGGACGCCGATATCACCATCAAGCTGCTGGAGAATCATTGGATCAGTATTCGCTGTGGCCGGTCCAACACCAAGATGGTGGGAATGGCGCGTTCGAACTTTCCCACCCTACCGGTATTTCCCACCGCTGGCGTAGTGAAGATTCCTGCCCAAGTATTGCGCGCCATGATCGCCAAGACCGGGTTTGCCATTGCCAGCGAGGAATCGCGTTACACGCTGAATGGAGCGCTCATGGTGCTGAAACCTGAATCCATCACCATGGTGGCGACTGACGGACACAGGCTTGCACACATCGAACGCAGCGGAGAAAAGTTCGAAGGCGTTTCGGGAGAGCTCAAGACCCTCATCCCCAAGAAGGCCATGGATGAACTGCGGTCATTGCTCGACTCGACCGATGCCGAAAGCATCGAGTTTGCGAAAGACGAGTCCACATTGTATTTCCGGATCGGACAGCGGCTGCTGACCTCTCGCCAGCTCACTGGCCAGTTCCCCAACTACGAAGCCGTCCTGCCCAAGGACAACAACAAGAGCGTCACCCTGGCCGGCAACGAGCTGAGCGCGGCCATCTCCCGCGTGGCCCAATTTGCAGACGAACGCTCCCGCGCCGTCCGGCTGCGCCTGGAAAAGGGCGAAGTCAAACTCTCCGCCTCCTCCACCGAAACCGGCGAGTCGGAAGACTCGCTCGAAACCAGCTACCAGGGCGACTCCCTGACGGTCGGCTTCAACGCCCAATACATTCTGGATTTTCTGAAGGCAGTCGGCGCTGGCGACGTAAAACTCGAGTTCAAAGACCCCCAGTCCGCCGGCCAGCTCCGCCCCGCCGACAGCGAGGACTACAAGTACCGCTACATCGTCATGCCCATGCGAATCTGAGGTTGTACCTGTGTGTGTGGGGCGGGCGCCCTCGCCCGCCGCTTTTGACTTTGGTTCATTTGCCGCCCGCTGAGCCCACACATCTCCAGCCCAGGAAGTAACTTCAAGAGCGGCGGGCGAGGGCGCCCCCCACACACAGAGTACAGCTTGACCTACCCTCCATGGACGCCGTAAATTAGCCGCCTTGCGCTTTGGAGGTTCCATCCCATGCTGAGCGGATTCAAGCAATTCATCCTTCGCGGCAACGTGGTTGACCTGGCGGTTGGCGTGGTCATCGGCGCAGCCTTCGGTTCGGTGGTGACGGCTTTCACCAAAGACCTTCTCACACCGCTCATCGCGGCTATTGTGGGCAAGCCTGATTTCTCGGCCATCAGCTTCACCATCAACGGCACGCCGTTTCCCGTGGGCGATTTCATCAATGCCGCCGTGTCTTTCTTGCTGGTTGCGGTGGCGGTGTATTTCTTCGTGGTGACGCCGATTAACGCGCTGATTGCGCGCATGCGCAAGGCGCCGGCGCCGGCCGATCCCACGACCAAGAAGTGTCCCGAATGCCTGAGCGAGATTCCCATCGACGCCCGGCGCTGCGGCTTCTGCACCCAGCCCCTGGCTGCGCGCGCCGCCTGATGTGGGCGCGCTGATGTGGGCGCGAGCGTCCTCGCTCGTGCAGGGGTGCCAACGCCCTGAGGATGAGCGCCCTGGCAGGAGGTACTGACCATGTCGGATCCACACGAGGCCAGATCAGATCGCTACGCTTATGGCAAGAACCGTCCGGGAAACGCCAGCGTAGCCTACGTCGCCGAGAATAAGCTGCGCGATATCCAAAAGACTCTGCCGCTGCGCGTGCTTTCGGAAGACGACTGGAAGCACTGGATCACGCGCGGCTACGTGATCGTCAGGCAGGCCGTCCCTCTGGAAAATGTGAAGCGCCTGGTGGATCTTCTGTGGGAATTTCAGGAGATGAATCCCGCCGAACCCGACACCTGGTACAAGGACCAGCTTCGCGATCATGCCATGAAGGAGCTGAACAACAGCGGCATGGTCGAGATCTACAACCACCAGTATTTGTGGGACAACCGGCAGTATCCGCGAATCTACGACGCCTTTGTCGATATCTGGGACAACCAACGGCTCTGGGTCACGATCGACCGCGTCAACCTCAATCCTCCGAATCGGAGCCAGCGACCCTTTAGCGGTTTCATTCATTGGGACGCCGACACCACTCTAGATCCTCTTCCAGTAAATGTGCAGGGCGTGCTGTCGCTGGTCGATCACGAGCCGGAGATGGGTGGTTTCCAATGTGTGCCGGAACTGTTCCGCACGCTCGAAGAATGGAGAAAGACCCAGCCCGCGGATCGTGATCCCTGGAAACCGGACACGACGGGCTTCGAAATCGTGCCGGTCATGCCCAGGGCAGGCGATCTGCTGATCTTCAACAGCCTGTTGGCCCATGGCATCCGGCCGAATGTTTCTAAGGACAAAGTCCGTATCGCGCAGTACATCTCCATGACGCCGGTGGACGAATCCCGCGAAGACTTGCGCGAGATCCGAGTCCGTTCCTGGCACGACATGGAACCCCCGCAAGGATTCGCCTTCCCCGGCGACCCGCGCGGGTGGGAGAAGAAACACTGTTCGCCGGCCCGGCTGACCCCGCTCGGCGAAAAATTGCTCGGGCTGAAGTCGTGGGGCAGCTGACCGTAGTTTGTGTGGGTCGATACTCTTGTCCGACGCTTTTGTTTTGGCTTTAGCTTTCCCAAGCCAAAGTCAAAGGCGTCGGACAAGAATGTCCGACCTACATAGAACCGGCGGCGGCATGGCGTAACATCAATAATCATGGCCCGATTTCTGGCTTGCCTCCTCCTGCCATTGCTCGCGGCGGCTCTGTGCGCGCAGCAACCGGCTTCTTCCTCCCGTTCCGCGGCCAAAGTGAAGACGCCGTCTCCCGCCCCCGGCTCCATCAGCCACGGCGTGTACCACAACCGCGCTTTCGATTTCAGTTACAAACTTCCCTTCGGCTGGGTCGATCGCACCGCCGACATGCAGGACAACTCCGCTGATACCCTCAAGTCGCGCCTGCTGCTGGCCATCTTCGAGCGGCCTCCGGAAGCGACCGGCGACACGATTAATTCGGCGGTCGTGATCGCGACCGAGCCACTATCGGCCGGCATGAAAACCGCAACCGACTATTTCGAATCCCTGGCCGGGCTGACTACCGCCAAGGGTTTTCAGGCAGCTGACGAACCCCAGGAGCTCTCACTGGGTAACGCGAAGCTGGTGCGAGGAGACTTCACCAAGCCGCGGGGCGCCCTCACTATGCGTCAGACATCTCTGGTCCTGGTGCGGGGCAGCCATGCAGTATCGTTTACCTTCATCGGCGGAAGCGAAGATGAAGTGAATGAACTGATCGAGAGGCTGAGTTTCACAGCACAAGAATCCGCGCGTTGATTTTTTCCGTCTCTGCGATCCCTGTCCCTGAGCGGAGTGGAAAGTTCGCCTCGCGAACTTTCCGCGCAGTCGAAGGATCCCTATAGCCGCGATGCCCTGAATCCTTAGGGAATTTGTTGTGGGAGAGACCGGAACTACGAAATTGTGCCGAGAGTAGGGGTCCTTCGACTCCGCATCTGCGTTCGCAAGCGAACGCAGATACTCCGCTCAGGATTACAGTGGGATGCTTGGGATGCCGCGGAAATTACTCCAGCACTTCCGGCTCCAGGCCGATGTGCTTCTCGCCGGCGGCTTTCTTTTCCACGTACTTTTTCACCCAGGCTTCCCAGCTTTTTCCGGCCGCGGTGTCGCGCCCGGTGAAGGCCAGGGCGGCGATGTCGGAGTAGGCAATCATGACGCGCTGATTGGAAGCTCGGGGAAGCACTCGTACCAGGGATTCAGCCAGAGTCGGTCCACTCTTGCGATCGAAAAGATAGCCTTCGACCGTGCTTCCGTCTTTGCGGGTGATCGTGACATCCCCGCGATAGTCGAAGGCTTTTTCCAGGGCTTTGCGGGTCTCTTCTTCCGACGCCAGCGCGGGGACCCAGCCCTCAAGCTTCTCGTGTTCCCATCCGGGAGAGACTTCAAGCGTGTCGGGAGAAGAAGACTGGGGCTCGGGATGCACGTGCCCGGCAGCTTTCCCGGTCACGCCCGGGTCTCCTCGAGCGATTCACTTGGTGTAACAATCTGCACCAGCGAATGAGCCGGCTCTACCGGTTCGTCCAACAGCCGCAGAGCACCCTCATCACGGTAGCGATTGAACAATGTGCCTTTCATGGTCGCGACAAAGCCCTCGAGCGAGCCAAACGTATCGTTCACTGCCGAGGCCTCGTAGCCGCTGTGCACCATGCAGTTGGCGCAATGCGGATTACCCGATTCGGTGCCGTAGGATTCCCACGCGGTGTCGCGGATCAGCTCGTCGAAGGTATCGGCGTAGCCATCCTGCAGCAGGTAACAGGGTTTCTGCCAGCCGAAAATGTTGTAAGTCGGCATCCCCCAGGGCGTGCAGGCGTAGTGCCGCTTGCCCATCAGGAACTCCATGAATAACGGCGATAGATTGAATCGCCACTCCTTCTCCCGGTTAGAGAGGATCGCCCGGAACAGCCGCCGGGTGCGGGCCCGTCCCAAGAAGTGCTGCTGGTCGGGTGCCTTTTCGTAGGAGTAGCCAGGGGAAAGCATCATGCCTTCGACTCCCAGCTCCATCATGTCGTCAAAAAAGGCGCGCACGCTCTTGGGGTCGGCTCCGTCGAAAAGAGTGGTATTGGTGGTGACCCGGAAGCCGCGCCTAAGGGCCTCGCGGACGGCGTCCACCGCAATGTCATAACCACCCTCACGGCAGACCGCGAAATCGTGGTGTTCTTTTTGACCGTCGAGGTGGACGCTGAAAGTCAGGTACTTGGTCGGCTCGAAGAGGTGGATCTTTTCCTTCAGCAGTAAGGCATTGGTACACAGGTAGATGTACTTCTTGCGCGCCACCAGGCCTTCGACAATCTTGTCGATTTTGGGGTGCATGAGCGGCTCGCCGCCGGGGATTGAAACCACGGGCGCGCCGCACTCATCGACCGCCCGGAAGCATTCTTCGGGGGTCAACTGACGCTTGAGGACGTGGGCCGGGTACTGGATCTTGCCGCAACCGGCGCAGGCCAGGTTGCAGCGAAACAGCGGCTCCAGCATCAGGACCAGCGGATACTGCTTCCGCCGGGCCAGCTTCTGCCGGATGACATAGCTGGCAACCGTCCACATCTGGGATACGGGCACACTCATGCTCGACCGGGATCTCCTCCCAATATGCTATCAGGTCAGGCCGATTTCGTGCGCTGGCAAGTGTGGGGCGGACACTCCTGTCCGCCGCCTTTGGTTTTCGCAAGCCGGGAATCCATTGGTTCTGCGGGACCGCAGCCCACTGCAGGCCTTCCAAACCCAGAATCAACCCCAAAGGCGTCGGACAAGAGTGTCCGACCCACACGGGTTCCCGGGTGATCCATGGCGGCATTTACCGGCCCGGTTCGGGGGTCGAAAAAAGCGCCTTCTCATGGTACAATTGGACATAACCTCGGAAGCCGTAAGTGTTAATAATTTCAGTAATTTGAGGCAAAATCCAGGACATCGGAAAAGTCTGCCGGACAGGACCCAGAGTCCGGCATTTTCCACGGAGCGGAATGGCTACGAAAGAGATCACCCCCATCGACGAAACCAAGCCAAAAAACGGGAAGCTCGCTGCCATTAATGGAGGCAACGGCGACTACAACGCCGACTCCATCAAAGTGCTCGGCGGCATGGAAGCGGTGCGCAAGCGTCCCGCAATGTACATCGGTTCCACCGGCGAGATGGGACTGCACCACCTGGTCTACGAAGTGGTGGACAATTCGGTCGACGAAGCGCTCGCCGGTCATGCCGACAAGATCGAAGTCACCATCCACCTGGACAACTCCATCACCGTGGTCGATAACGGCCGAGGCATTCCCGTCGACCCCATGGACATCGACGGCGAGAAAATTCCCGCCGCGCAGGTGGTGCTCACCAAACTGCACGCCGGCGGAAAGTTCGATGCTTCGTCTTACAAAGTTTCTGGCGGATTGCACGGCGTCGGCGTGTCCGTGGTGAATGCCCTGAGCGAAGAGCTCGATCTCGAGATTTGGCGCGACGGCTTCACCTGGGAGCAGACCTATTCCAAAGGCGAACCCACCAGCAAGCTGAAGAAAGCCGGGGCCAGCAAGAAGCTGGGGACCAAAGTCCACTTCCTGCCCGACAAAAGCATTTTCTCCGTTACCGAATACAACTTCGATACCCTGGCGCAGCGCCTGCGCGAGCTGGCGTTCCTGAATAAGGGACTGCTCATCACGTTAACGGACGAGCGCACGACTGAAGCCAAGACTGGCGAAGCGAAATCAGCCGAGTTCAAATACAACGGCGGCATCGCCGAGTTCATCAAGCATCTCAACCGCGGCAAGCAAGTGCTGCACGACAAAGTCATCTACATGGAAGCCGAGCGCAGCGGCGTGGTCATGGAGATCGGGTTGCAGTACAACGACGCGTATTCGGAATCGGTGTTCAGCTTTGCCAACAACATCAACACCGTGGACGGAGGCTCGCACCTTTCCGGCTTCCGTATGGCTCTGACCCGCACCATCAATTACGCCGGCCAGCAGATGGGCCTGTTCAAAGACGTCAAAGAAAACCTTAGCGGCGACGATGTGCGCGAAGGCCTGGTCGCGGTGATCAGCGTGAAACTGCCGCAGCCCCAGTTTGAAGGCCAGACCAAAGGCAAACTGAATTCCGATATCGCCGGTGTGGTGCAGGCCTTCGTGAACGAGCGTCTGGGCGCGTATCTCGAGCAGAACCCAACCGTCGGCCGCAAGATCATTAACAAAGCGATCGAAGCCTCGCGCGCGCGTGAAGCTGCCCGCAAGGCCCGCGACCTCACTCGCCGCAAAGGGGCGCTCGATGGCGGCGGCCTTCCCGGCAAGCTGGCGGATTGTTCGGAACGGCAGCCGGAACGCTGCGAGCTTTTCCTGGTAGAAGGAGAATCCGCCGGCGGCACGGCCAAGCAGGGACGCGACCGCCGTTTTCAGGCCATCCTGCCGCTGAAGGGAAAGATCCTTAACGTCGAGAAGGCGCGTTACGACAAGATGCTGGGGCACGAAGAAATCCGCGCCATGATCACAGCCCTCGGCACCGGCATCGGCAAGGACGACTTTGATTTCGCCAAGCTGCGCTACGGCAAGATCATCCTGATGACCGATGCCGACGTGGACGGCAGCCACATTCGCACCCTGCTGCTCACCTTCTTCTTCCGCCACATGCAGGAGCTGATCAAGCGCGGCAACGTGTTCATCGCGCAGCCACCGCTGTACTCGATCAAGAAGGGCAAGACCCTGCAGTACATCAAGGACGACGACGCTCTCGACAAAATCATCCTGAAGCGCGCAGCGGACAGTATCATCGTCCGCTACGGTGAAGGCGCGGCCAAGCTCGAGGCTGCCGCCTTGTCAAAGTTCGCCAGCGGCTTGAAAGAATATTTTGCTTTCTTCGATAAAGTGAACAAGCGCCTGCGCGACGAAAAGATCACCGAACTTCTTCCCCGCCTCGATCTTTCCAAGCGCGCTGATTTTGAAGGCGAGAAAAGAGCCGCGCCCAAGAAAATCGAGAAGCTGGACAAAGAACTGAAGAAGCTGCAGAAGGAACGCGACTTCAAGAGCGTTGAATCCCGCTTTGACGAAGAGCACAATCTCTGGGAAGTGAAGTACGTCAACTCCCAGGGTGCGGAGCACCTGATCAACTGGGAGCTGGCCTCGACCGCCGAGTATCGCCAGCTGCTGTCAAAATTCAAGCAGGTCGAGCCCTACATGCAGCCGCCGTTCGTGATCGAGGCCGCGAGCGATAGCTCGTCCGCCGGCACCGACGAAGAAGCCGGTAGTGAAGAAACCGCGGCGGAAGCCGAAGAGTCCGGCAAGAAGAAAGCATCGCCGAAGCCAGCCGCCAGGAAACGCGCTGTAGAGACGGAGGTCGTCGAAAAGACCAACGCGCGCGATCTCTTCGAGTACATCAAGGAAGCCGGCAGCCGGGGATATGACAAGACCCGCTACAAGGGCTTGGGCGAAATGAACTCCGAGCAGCTCTGGCAAACCACCATGGACCCGGAACGCCGTACCCTGCTCGAAGTCAAGCTCGAAGACATTGCCGGCTCCGAAACCATTTTCAGCACCCTGATGGGCGAAGATGTCGAAGCCCGGCGCAAGTTCATCGAAGAAAACGCGCTGGACGTGAAGAACCTGGATATTTAGGAATTCTTGGCCGCGGATTTGCGCGGATTGTCACGGATCAATATCTGATCCTCAGGAGGCCTCGGAGCCGCCTTTTTTCTTTTCTCCTCCGCTGCACAAAATAGCCTGCAAGCTTTCTTTCTTGCCCCGTTCTCCTATTGGCAAGCTGCCCCTTTGGGAACAAAACCCGTTCAGAAGGGGTCTACGGTGAGGGAGAGGACAATATGAAATCTGGTTTGAGCACCCTCTGGCGGAGGACCAACAGGTGGTGGAGAACCGATGTCTGATCACGGCCGGCCTGACTGCTTGGTATGTCGGAGCCATGCGGCCCCACCAGGGCTACGAAGGCGTCGCCGCGGAGCAGAACTCGACCCTCGCTGCACCCGAGTGGGACCCGATTTCGCTGTGGAGAGCGCCCTTCTATGAGCGAGCGCTCGAATCGAGCAAGGACTCAGTAGGCGGAGCAGTCCGCATGATTGCAGATGCCACCGACGAACCACGTTCGCGGTCGGCGGCGTTAATGACCTATCTCCCGACGCCCGGGCCCGAAGCGGCAGATTCCAGCCGCAAGCTGGTACGAAGCTCTTCGATGGATCTCGTCACCAGGAATCCAGCCGAAACCGCGGAAACGATTCGCCAGCTGGCAGAGCGTATGGGAGGATTTTTGGTGAAATCGGTAACCAGCGGACAGGACACGCAAGGGGCATTCCTCGCGGTCCGGGTTCCCACCGAGCGCTTTGAGGAGGCGCGCGGCGAAATCCGCAAGCTGGGACTGCGAGTCGAGAGTGAGCGAGTGGAAGCTCGGGACGTCACCCGGCAGTATGTCGATCTGGATGCCCGCTTGCGCAATTTGCGGGGCGAGGAGTCGCAGTACCTGTCCATTATGAAACACGCGAATACGGTCAAGGATACGCTCGAGGTCAGCGAAAAACTCAGCGAGGTGCGCGGCCAGATCGAGCAGCAACAGGCGGAGTTTCAAGCGCTTTCCAAGCAGGTGGATACGGTCGAGATCGCCGTCTCGCTTCACACCGAGGCCCAGGCGCAGGTGTTCGGCCGCCAATGCCGGCCCTTGTATCAACTGAAGCTAGCTGTGCGCGAGGGCGTGATCAGCTTCGGAAATTATGCAGCCGCCATGGCCGGGTTTGTGTTTCTGCTGCCCACGATTCTGCTCTGGCTTATGACCATTCTGCTGGGTGCGGCGGTCGGCTGGCGGCTCTTACGTTGGGCCAGCCGGGTCTTATTCGGGTGGCCTAGTGTTGCTCGCACCAACTAGCGGCCTCGATTAGCAAGCATACGAAGTCCGTGCGCTGGTTCAGAAGCACCTCTGCATGATTACCACTAGTTACCTCCGTGTCCCCTGTGTCCTCCGTGGTTAAAAAACTCCCTGCAAGTTTCCCTTTACCCCGCGTTCTTCCCATAGGACCGGAGAGCTTCCTCCTTCCCGTCCACTGAAAAGGGGAAACGACAATGAAGAAGTTGCTGCTGATCAGATTTATTTCGACCCTGCTCTTGCTGTGCGGGGTGCTGGTGGGACAGGAAAAAGCTCAGGAGAAGGCTGCCGACAGCAGCAACCAGCCCGCGCTCACCATCTACAACCAGAATTTTTTTGTGGCGCGCGAATATGTGCCACTCGACCTCGGGCCGGGCATCAACCACGCGCAGTTTGCCGGCATAGCTTCCCATCTGGAGCCCGATTCCGTCATCCTTCGCGATCCCGCAGGACGGGCCTTGCAGGTGCTGGAGCAGAATTACCGCAACGACCCCATCTCGCAGGAACTGCTGCTTTCTTTTTATGAAGGCAAGACCATTGACTTCCTGGTGCAGCGGGCTGACAAGCAGGAAATCATTAAGGGGAAGATCGTGCGCAGCGGATACATTCCCAGCACTTACTACGCGCAGAATTATCAGCAGCCGTCGTTCACTCAGCCCATCATCGAAGTGGATGGCGTGCTGCGCTTCGGGCTGCCCGGCCAGCCGCTGTTTCCAGCGCTCTCCGGAGACACCGTCCTCAAGCCGACTCTAAGCTGGCTGCTTCAGACCAACGATCCGGGCAAATTCGACGCCGAAATTTCCTACGTCGCCGGCGGCATGAGCTGGCAGTCGGACTACAACATCGTGGTCTCGGACAATCCCAAAGGCAAGACCGACCTGCTCGACATGGTGGGCTGGATCACCATGCGCAACCAGAGTGGCAAAACATTCGAGAACGCGAACATCAAGCTGCTGGCCGGCGACGTGAACAAGATCCAGGCTGGCACCCCGGCTGCCCGGGCCTACGGCGCGATGAACAAAGCGATGGCGGATGAAGCCATGGCGCCTGCGGTCAGCGAGAAATCATTCGACGAATTCCACCTTTACTCCCTGGCGCGGCCGACCACGCTGCATGATCAGGAAACCAAGCAGGTGGAGTTCGTGCGCTCTACCGGTATCCACGCGCAGCGGCTTTACGTGTACGACGGCGCGCAAGTGGCGCAGTACGGCTACTACAACCTGGAGCAGATTCGCCAGGAACAGAGTTACGGCACGCAGTCCAACCCGAAAGTGTGGGTGATGGAGGAGTTCAAGAACGCCGAAGTAAACCATCTCGGCATCGCCCTGCCTAAGGGCAAGCTGCGCTTCTATCGGCGCGATACCGACGGGCACCTGGAATTTGTCGGCGAGAACGTGATTGATCACACGCCGAAAGACGAAACCATCCGCATCTTTACGGGCAACTCGTTCGACGTGGTGGGCGAACGCAAGCGCACCAACTATCGCGTGGATTCGTCCCAACACTGGATGGACGAGTCCTTTGAAATCAGGGTGCGCAACCACAAGAAAGAAGCGGTCACGGTGCGTGTGGTCGAGCACCTCTATCGCTGGACCAACTGGATGCTGACGGAGCAGTCGCACCCGTCACGCAAGACGGACGCGCAAACCGTGGAGTTTCCCGTAACCATCGCGCCCGACGGTGAACAGGTAGTGACTTACACAGTCCATTATTCCTGGTAGTTGAATGTGTGGGACGGGCGCCCACGCCCGCCGCTCTTGATGTTGATCTTGTTCCATTGCTCCAGCTTCCAACAACAGAATCAAATGTCAAAAGCGGCGGGCGAGGGCGCCCGCCCCACACTTTTCCTCGGCCGGGTACTTCACATCGGGATAGACCCGGTCAAATACCAGCCAGAGCAGCGCGAGCAGCACAAAGAGGAAGACGCTGCCCTCGGGCCCGGCTGAGCCGCCTGTGAGCCAGGGCGGGCCTTGCAGGGAAGAGTGCAGCAAGTGGCCGGGAGGCCTCCAACCGCTGTTGGGAACTGAGTACAGGTAGCTCTCGCCCCAGTCCCACGCCGCATGAAAGCCGATGGCAAACCAGAGGTTCCCCGTGCGCCGCAGAGTCAGGCAGAAGAAAAATCCGATCATCATGGCGGCCAGAATTCCCACCCAGTTTTCTCCCGGGTTCTCCAGATGAAGCGCGCCAAACCCCAGGGACAGCAAGATCGCCGCCGGCCAAAAGCCAACAGATTGGGTCAGAGTGAACTGGGTGTAGCCGCGGGTGAAGAATTCTTCGTAGAATCCGACGATCAGGAAGAACACGGCCCAGAACACGGCAAACTTCAGCAGGCGCATGCCGTGCAGGGCGACGTCCCCAAAGTAGAAGACATGGGCCGCGCGCAGCGCCAGCATCAGGACCGTGAGTGAACCCATCCCCCATAGCGCGCCCATCCAGAAAAGCCGGCCGAAAGCGTTGCCCCGCGGCAGGCCATAACAGCCGAATGGCCGATCTTCGACCCGGGCCATGAGCAGTGCGGGAAGCAGCACTATGATGGCGAGCCCCAACTCCGCAGCAGTCAGGAGCCAGAGGCGAGACACATCGGGAAGACCATAAGCGATGAGAACGTAAAGGCAGAATCGTAGGCCAAGGTATAAAAGCAGATACAGCGCCAGGCGCCATACCGGACGCAGGCCGTCGCGTCCGATGAAAATTTTCTGCGTCCATTCTTCAAAGGGAGAAAGCTTCGCGAGCTCGAAACCGCCGGCACTCGCGGGCACAGGAGACGCGGGGGGAACCTCGTCGAGTTTGCCCGACGGGCTGTCTCCTGGGTCCTCCATCTTTGGTTCGTCCATCGGCGGAAGTTTCTCGATTTGTCCCCCGCCATGGTAAAACACTCGCCGGTCGATCATGACCCGATTCTTCACTGCCGAACGATTTGGCCGGCCTCAGGTGCTGGCTTCATGCCTGCTCCTGGCGTTTCTGGCACAGTGCCTCTGGCTGGCGGAAAAAGGCGTGCGCCACGGGACCGTGAATCTCGTGGAGATTTACCGGCTTGAACGTGGGACTGCGCTCTGGAGCAGCCTGGGCTCCGGGTCTGGTGCGAGGGCGAGCCCAGCGCCCGATCTCAGCCAGGAAGAGTACGACAGCGAAATGGATCCGGCTCTCCGCCTTGCCTTCGGGGACAGCGGTTACGATGCTCACCATTCGCCGCTGTGGTATCTGATTGCTGCAGCCCCGCTGTGGCTGCGGCCGGTGGCTATCCAGTCAGAGAACATTCGTGCCCTGCACTGGTCTGCAGCCGTCCCTTACCTTGCGTTCGGCCTGCTTCTGGGCGCTTCGCTGTGGTACGTTGCGCGGCGGCTTTTCGGCAATGCCGGCGGATACGTGGCCCTGGCTCTTTACTGTTTCTCGCCGGGAATTGTCCGTTCTTGCGCCCTCTGGTTTGCCGAGCCGGAAGTGGGCGCCGCCTGGGGAGCATTCGGCGCCATCTTCACCGCCATAGCCGTGGCCCATACCCTGTACGCACCGCGCGAAGTGGTCCTGTGGAACTGGCGCCGCATTGTATTGCTGGGACTGTCGCTGGCCCTCGCGGTGGGCTCGCAGTTTTCCCTGCTTGTGGTCGTGCCCGCCGCCCTGGCGTTCATGCTGTACCTGGCCCCTACCCGGCGCCTGGCCGCACTGGCGATCTGGACAGTGGCTTGCGGAATTGCCCTTCTGCTCGGCTATGCATCCTACTTCTTTCGGGCCCGCGCATTCTGGCAGGGCATTCTCAATGCCTCGTTTCTCGACATCTCGTGGAAGGCATACACCATGCCGCAGGCATATCGCCAGGTGCTGGCGCAACTGGGACAAAGCACTCCTGCACTGGTGCTGGCCCTGCCAGTCGCGCTGATCGCATACTTCACCTGGCGCCGCGCGCGCTACTTTGGCAACGCCGCGCCTCTGCTGGTGGCGGCCTTTTCTCTAGTGCTCGCCGTGGGTACGCCGCACTATCCTGGCCTCGGTTTTCAATTCATAGCCGTGCCCTTCCTGTTGGTCTTCGTGGCTGGCATCGCTGCTGATCTGCTGGAGACTCGCCATCGCCAGATCGTCCTTGCCTGCGTTTGGGGCTTGCTGGTGGCCAATGCCGTCTGGAACTTATGGGAACTGGCTCGCGTGGTTTGAAGTGACTATCGTCATCGGTTTACTCTTCAACTACTTAGGTTAGGACCTCCGCCAAGTTGACAAAAAATAGACAAACCAACCCGCCTCCCGCAGGCTCTAAGTAAGTAGGGCGGGTTTTTGTTCAGGGGGCTGCGCCATGGTTCCGAAACTGGGGTATGATTCGCTTGTGAAGGGGCTGAACTCAGCCACGGTAGCGGCACTTGCTTTGTTCCTGGGCGGACTGGTTTTTCTGACTGCTGCGAATGCTCAGATCAACGGGACCCCTGCATCCGTGACTTCGCCCAACTTCGGCGGTCGCCTCAATTCCACACCCGGCGTGCCCGCCAGCATCACGTCGCTGGGACCCAATGGGCTTCAGCCGAGAAACCCAGGTTTTAATCAGCCAAGTTGCTGCAATCTGTTTCAGGTGAATCCGGGTCGGTCGGGTGGCCAGCGGCATCATCATCACCGTGGGCAATTCTTCCCAGGTGGTGGGGCGGTTTATGTGCCTTACGCTTACCCGGTGGTGGTTGGTGAATCCGAAACGGACGATGCGGTGGACCCGACAGCCGAACCAAGAGACGCCCAGCGGGAAGAAGACTATCGCGGAGGCCCCACCATCTTCGACCGCCGCGGATCAGGCCAGTTGGCGCCGTCGTCTTACGCAGACGCCTACGCGCGGCGGCCGAGCCGCACCGTGCCGGAAGCCGAGGCTCCTGCGGCCGCACCGCCAGCCGAAACTCCAGTCGCCGATCAGCCGCAGACCATTCTGGTCTTCAAAGACGGTCACCAGCTCGAAGTTCAGAACTATGCCGTCATTGGGGACACGCTGTACGACCTGACGCCGGGATGTCATCACAAGATCCCCCTTGCCGATCTCGACCTGACTTCCACCGCGCAGCAGAACGACGATCGTGGCATTGATTTCCGGTTGCCACCGAACCCTGAAACGAACAAATAAGTGCTTAACCGTTTTACTCTCGCCATCCTCGCCGCCGCGCTCTCGACATCGCCAGTGAGCGCGCAGGTGCGAAGCACAGCCACGGCAGGATTCGGGATTAGCGCCGGGTCTGCCGGGATCAGGCCGGCCGGGGGCGGGTCATCGGCCGGATTTCCGGGACACGGCATGGCCGCTGGTCCCGCGCGCTTCCATCAGGGACGTGGGGCAGCGCGCGGCGCGCTGCTGTTCCCGTATCCGTACTTTTATCCTGATTCCGATGTGGGATACGACTCTCAGCAAGCCGCGCAGCCCCAGGTGATCGTGGTACCGGCTTCGGCGCCGCCCGTCCCGCCGTCAGCGCCCCCGGCGCCGCGCGAGTCATTGCTGATCGAATGGCAGGGCGATCACTTCGTGCGCACTACCATGTCCGCGCAGGCCGCGACCGGCGGGCAAACCGTTCCTGACTACTCCGAGAAATCCGCAATGTCTTCGTCTGCTGCCGACCGGGCATCGCGGGGCAGCAAGGATGCGGCTCAGCTCCCTCGCGAACTTCCGCCCGCTGTCCTCGTATTCCACGATGGCCGCCAGGAAGAAGTGAGCGAATACACCATCATGAGCGGGACCATTTATTCCAAGGCAGACTATTGGACCACGGGCTCCTGGACCCGGAAAATACAGATTGCAGATCTCGATGTTCCCGCCACGTTACGGCTCAACCAGGAGCGTGGCGTGAAGTTCCGGCTGCCGGCCAGCCCTAACGAGGTTGTGGTCCGGCCCTAGCCGCGAAGGGGCGGAAGAGTGCAGAAACTGCAACAGTCCCTGGCTGTCTGACTTGGCCTTTCGTCAAATGCCTGTTCCACCTAGTGTCCTGTCCCGAAAATTCCTTGAATTAATCGTGTCGCCGACCGGAGCGGAGCGAAGCCAGTGCAGTGGCGGGACCCGCTGTTTCGGCCAACTTGCCCGGCACCGCTTACATTTCGATATTCCATGTATTTCAGGGACAGCACACCGGCGCACTAGTGTGCTGTCCCAGCCAATTCTTTACAACGGCGCACTTTGTCTAGGATCACGTCAGCGGTGGCCTTCCAGGCGAACGGCTTGGGCGTATCGTTCCAGCTTGCAAGCCACGCATAGATGGCGTGTTCCAGTTCTTGCACCGAGTGGAAAGTACCGCGCCGAATCATTTTGTCCGTGATGAGCCCAAACCACCGTTCCACCTGATTGAGCCAGGAACTGCTGGTGGGGGTGAAATGGAAGTGAAACCGGCGACGTTTCATAGGCTTGAGCCAACGTTGCACGGTGGCGCTCTTGTGGGTGCTGTAGTTGTCGAGAATGAGGTGGAGGTCGAGTTCCGGGGGTACTTGCTGTTCTAGTTGATGGAGGAATTGGATGAACTCTTTGCCGCGATGGCGCGGCAGGCAACTAGCGATGACCTTGCCGTTGAGGATATTGAAGGCGGCAAACAGTGTGGTGGTTCCGTGCCGCTTGTAATCATGCGTCTGGCGTTCCGGCAATCCCGGCCGCAGGGGCAGAAGAGGAGCAGTTCGGTCCAACGCCTGGATCTGGCTCTTTTCATCGACGCAGAGTACCAAGGCCCGGTCTGGCGGGTCGAGATACAGGCCAACGCACCTTGTTTTCAAAGTTCGGATCCTGGGAAATCTTGAACTTCTCGACCCGGTGGGGCTGGATGTCGTAATGCTGCCAGACGCGCTGTACCATCATGCGCGACACACCCAACTTTGCGGCCAGTACTCGGACGCTCCAGTGCGTCGCGTTGGCCGGTCGCGTCTTCAAAGTTGTGTCCAGAATCTTCTGCTCCACTTCCGGTGTGAGTGCCCGGCGTGAGCGCTTGCGTTTTTTCGATTTGCGAATGCCCTCGATCCCACGGTCGGTGAAGGCGACCCGGGCGGCCAGAATGGTCGGTCGGGACAAGCCGGTTCGTTGCGCGATCGAGTAGTTCGACACGCCCTGGCTTGCCAGCAGGATTACCTCGCATTTGCGGGCTGTCTTTTGTGGCGTGGTACCTGCCCGAGCCATCGATTCCAATTGACTTTTCTGGACCTCGTCGACCTGCAGAGCAGTAGCGCGAACAAACATGCCACTATTGGATCACGAATCCGGGATATTGTAAATAATTAAACGGGACGGGACACTAGCGCCGGGTGGTCCACCACAAAAGCCCAATAAACAAGACCTGTATAGGCGCCCGCAGCCATAGAGGCGTCGCCGGTTTGCCGGCCAGAGTCGTTCCCTTGAGCGCCGCGTTCACGTTGGCGGGGAACATCGCCAATCAATAACGCGATCAGGAAGAGGCCCGCGAGCGAACGGAACCGGGCCAACAGCAATCCAACCGCGCCTATAAATTCCAGCACGCCGGTGAGATAAATCAGGAGCATTGGGCGGCGAAATATGGCCGGCACCATCCGCACGAGGTCGTGCTTCATCCTGTTGAAGTGCGCGATTCCGGTGAACACGAACATCAACGCCAGCGCATAGCGGGCCGAGTCCTGCCATGTGGCCAGTGCCCCCACCCCCAGCGCTCCGATTCCCCGGAACACCAACCACGACCCGAACAGGACAATCAGGACTGCCATATGCGAAAGTTTAGATGTGGCGGGAGAAAAACGTTGAAATCGCTTACCCGAACCTCTCGAGCGCCCCTTGTCAGGCCGTCTTTTCCATCCAGATAAGGTATGAAGGGCGTTTCCGGAGGACCAGATGGCTGTCCGGATCACGATTGACTTGGCGACTGAGGCCGACCGGCAGGAAATCTACCGGAGGCGTCACCAGGTATATGCCAGTGAACTTCATCAGCACCAGGAAAACAGTGAAGCTCGCCTGAGTGATCCCCTGGATGCTCATAACACCTACCTGAAGGCTTGCGTTCACGGACAATTGGCCGGATTCGTCAGCATCACCCCTCCCGGCAGCCCGAGCTATTCGGTAGACAAGTATTTCAAGCGGGAGGATTTTGGTTTTCCCTTCGACCTCGGCTTGTACGAGGTGCGTTTGCTGACCGTCATGCCTGACTATCGCCGTCTGCCTTGTGCCAGCTTGCTGATGTACGCTGCGTTTCGCTGGGTGCAGTCGCTGGGAGGAACGCGAGTCGTGGCCATCGGACGCCAGGAGTTGCTTGGACTATACCGCAAGGCTGGTTTGCGCACGCTCAATCGGCAAACACAATCCGGCGCCGTTACCTACGAATTACTCAGTGCGGCTGTGTCGGAACTGGATCGTCTGGCAGAAAAGCACTCTCCGCTGCTGCGATGGCTGGAGCAACGATCGGATTGGCGACTCGACATCCCCTTTCATTCGCGTGCGGCTTGCTATCACGGAGGCGCCTCGTTCGAATCGGTCGGCGAGGAGTTCGACCACCTCGAGCGCAGCCGCGATGTGATCAATGCCGACGTGCTGGACGCATGGTTTCCGCCTTCGCCGCGGGTGGTGGCGGCGCTCGATGAATACCTTCCATGGCTGCTCCGTACTTCACCGCCAACAAATTGTGGCGGCATGATTCGTACCATCGCCCGCACCCGCAATCTGCCTCCCGAATGCATCGTCCCGGGAGCCGGCTCTTCCGCTCTGATCTTCCTCTGCTTCCGGGAATGGCTGGGGCAGGATTCCCGGGTCTTGCTGATCGATCCGAGCTACGGGGAATACAGTCATATCACGGAGCGCGTACTGCGCTGCCACGTGGACCGCTTGCCGCTTGATCGGGCTGACAACTACACCAACGCTGGAGGCCCGCCTGCGAGACGGCTACGACCTGGTGGCAATCGTCAATCCCAACAGCCCTACCGGCAAACACATTCCGCGTCGTGAACTCGAATCCCTCCTCGCGCCGGTCCCGGAGGCGACCCGCGTATGGGTGGACGAAACCTATGTCGAGTATGCCGGCGAAGCAGAATCGCTCGAATCTTTTGCGGCGCGTAGTAAGAACATCATGGTGTGCAAGTCCATGTCCAAGGTGTACGCGCTTTCCGGGACCCGAGTGGCGTATCTGTGTGCTCCTGAAGCCACGGCGAACTTGCTGCGGGAAATCACGCCGCCCTGGGCCGTCAGTCTTCCCGCCCAGGTCGCGGCGGTGAATGCGTTGGGTGATCCGGAATATTACGCGGTCCGTTATAGCGAGACTCGCCTGTTGCGCGAAACTCTGGCGGGCGGGTTGCGCTCGCTCGGAATCGAAGTGGTTCCCGGCGCCGCGAACTTCCTGCTCTGTCATTTGCCCGGAGAAGGTCCGGATGCCGCGACGGTGTGCCGGCGCTGCCGGACCCACGACGTTTTCCTTCGAGATGCCAGTCGAATCAGCGATCGGCTGGGCCCACACGCGCTGCGCATTGCGGTCAAGGACCGGCAGAGCAACTCGCGAATCATCGAAACCCTGAAGTGGGCGATCACCGCGGACGCTGAAGACGTGCCTGCTCTCGCCGTGTCAGCGTAAATCGAAGCCACTAACTCGGATACCATCCCCCGTTGGGATTAACGGTCTGCCCCGTCATATAACCATTCTCCGCGAGCAGCAACACCACCGAAGCTACTTCGTCCACGGTGCCGAAGCGCCCGACTGGAATCACGCTGGAAGTAGCGCGAGGGTTGGCGCGCAACATGTCGGTCTCAACCAGCGCCAGGCAAACCGTGTTGGCCGTGATGCCTTCCTTGGCCAGCAGCGCGGCATAAGAATGGGTGAGGCCCGGCATCCCCGCCTTTGACGCGGCATAATGCGGGCCCACCAGTCCGCCGGTTTGTGCTGCAGTGGAAGAAATGTTGATGATTCGGCCCCAGCGCTGGGTTCGCATCTGCGGCAGCACCGCCTGGGTCACCAGGAACGCGGACTTCAGGTTTACGTTGATGTGCTCCTCCCAGTCCGCTTCCGTGATGTCCTCGAGCTTCAACTGGCGGGCAATCCCCGCATTGTTCACAACAATATTCACCGGCCCGAGTTCGCGCTCCGTTTGCACAACCATTTCCTTCACTTGATCGGATTGTGAAACGTCAGCCTGAACCGCCAGTGTGCGCCGCCCCAATTTCCTGATCGCAACGCAGACTTTCTCCGCGTCCTCGGAGCGCGTCCGGAAGTTTACCGCGACGTCTGCGCCCGCTTTCGCAAGCGCCAGCGCAACCGCTGCTCCGATGCCGCGGCTTCCGCCTGTAACCAGCGCTATCCTGCCCTTCAAAGTCTCCATAGAGTTGACCATTTAATTCCGATTATCCTACTGGCGCAACCGCGCTGCCGCGAACCGGATTCGCCATCCGGAAACAGCCCCGCTCATGGTATAATTCTCATATCGCGAATTCACGGTAACTTCCTGTAAATGCAGTTATTTAGAGCGAAACGATGACTGAGCTATTACGTGTGGGTCGGACACTCCTGTCCGACGCTTTTGAATTTGATTTTGCCCCGGATTTTATGGGTGTTGACGACGCAAGATAAAGCGCAAGTCAAAGGCAGCGGACAGAAGTGTCCGCTCCACACAAGCTAGAAGCTAGGAGCTATAAGCTGACATGGCTGACGATCAGAATCCCGAACTCCCCTTGACCCCTCCGCCCGGCGGCGGAGACGGCACCGGCATTCCCGGCGCGCTCAACATTCAACCCGTCAATATCGAAGAGGAGATGAAGAAGTCGTATCTCGACTATTCGATGTCGGTGATCATCGGGCGCGCCCTGCCCGACGTCCGCGACGGACTGAAGCCTGTGCATCGCCGCATTCTCTACACCATGCAGCAGATGGGCCTGGCGCCCAACAAGTCCACGCGCAAATGCGCCCGCATCGTCGGCGACGTCATGGGCAAGTACCATCCCCACGGCAACCTCGCAGTGTATGACGCGTTGGTGCGCTTGGCGCAACCGTTTGCCATGCGCTATCCGCTGGTGGATGGACAAGGCAATTTCGGTTCGGTCGATGGCGATCCGCCGGCGGCCGACCGTTACACCGAAGCCAAACTGACCCGGGTCGCCACTGCGCTGCTCGACGATCTCGACAAAGATACCGTCGACATGCGCCCGAACTATGACGGCAACGAAACCGAGCCCGACATTCTCCCGGCGCGCATTCCCAACCTGCTGGTGAACGGATCAGACGGCATCGCGGTGGGCATGGCGACCAAGATTCCGCCCCACAACCTGACCGAAATCGTGGACGCCACCATCACCCTGGTGAACAGCCCCGATGCCCAGCTTGCCGAAATTCTGAAATTCGTGCAAGGCCCCGATTTTCCCACTGCTGGCATCATTCACGGCAAGGCGGGAATCGTGGACGCCTACAAGAATGGCCGCGGCCGCTTCGTGATGCGCGCCAAGGCCGGCATCGAGACCTTCAACAAGGACCGCAAGGCCATCGTCATCACCGAAATCCCCTACCAGGTCAACAAGGCGCGCCTGGTGGAGCGCATTGCGCAGCTGGTGAACGAGAAGATCGTTGATGACATTTCCGACATTCGCGATGAAAGCGACCGCGACGGCATGCGGATCGTAGTCGAGCTCAAACGCGACGGCGAACCTCAGCTCGTGCTTAACCAGCTGTTCAAGCACACCCAGATGCAGGAAAGCTTCAGCATGATCCTGCTCGCCGTGGTCAACGGACAGCCCAAGGAAATGGGCCTGGTACAGGCCATCAAACACTTCATCGACCACCGCGTCGATGTGGTCCGCCGCCGCACCGCCTACCTGCTGTCGAAAGCCAAAGACCGCGAACACATTCTCGAAGGCTACCTGACGGCGCTCGATCACCTGGACAACGTGATTACCATCATCCGCGCCAGCGCCAACCGCGCCGAGGCCCGCGAAAACCTGGTCGCCTACTTCGCCGGCAAGAAAATCGACATCAACACCACCGGCCGCGCTCCCAAGCGCGACCCGGAAAAGCCTTTCACCGGAATCCAGGCCGACGCGATTCTCGAACTGCAACTGCATCGCCTGACCAAGCTCTCCATCGACGAGATCACAAAGGAACTGACGGTCACCCGCGAGCACATCGCCGATTACGAATCCATCCTGAGCTCGGAAAAGAAACTGCGCGCCGTGATCGTGAAAGAGCTCGAAGAAGTCAAGAAACTCTACGGTGACGATCGCCGCACGGTGATTGAAGACGAAGCCGCCGAAATCCATCTCGAAGACCTGATCGCCGACGAGCAGGTCGCAGTCACGGTCAGCCACGGCGGCTACATGAAGCGGACGCCTATCTCGACTTACCGCATGCAGCGCCGCGGAGGCACGGGCCGCACCGGCATGAAGACGCGCGACGAGGATTTCGTCGAGCATCTCTTCATCGCCTCCACCCACGCCTTCATTCTCATCTTCACCAACACCGGCCGCGTGTACTGGCTGAAGGTGTATGAGATCCCCGACATCAGCGCCGCCGGCAAAGGCAAACACGTCGGTAACCTGGTTGGCCTGCAACCTGGCGAAACGGTTCGCACCATGCTGGCTGTCCGCAACCTGGAAGAAGCCGGCAGATACATCTTCTTCGCTACCCGCAACGGCCTGGTGAAAAAGACCGAACTCAAGGACTTCTGCCACGTGCGGTCGAACGGCATCTACGCCATCAGCATCGAGCAGGGCGATGAACTGGTCGCTGCCCGCCTCACCGACGGACAGCAGATCGTCTTCCTGGCCACCCACGAAGGCCAGGCCATCCGCTTCGACGAAGAAGGCGTCCGCCCCATGGGCCGCCAGGCGTATGGCGTCTGGGGCATTCGCATGGAGAAGGGCGACTACCTGGTGGGCATGGCGACAACTCCGAAAGACATCAAGAAGGCGGTAGAAGAGGCCGCCAAAGCCGCAGCCGATGCCGGCATGCCCGAAGCCACAGCCACCGACGAGACTCTGCCACTGAAAGGCTCGCTGATTCTCTCGGTCACAGAAAACGGCTACGGCAAACGCACTCCCGCCGACGAATACCGTCTGCAGGGACGCGGCGGGTCGGGAGTCATCAACGTGAAGACCACCGAACGCAATGGCAAAGTGGTAGGCATCGCGCAGGTGGACGAAGACTCCGAAGTCATGCTGATCAGCCAGTACGGCAAAATCATCCGTATGGACTCAAAGACAATCCGTGAATCCGGCCGCGCCGCCCAAGGCGTCCGGTTGCTGAACCTGGAGCCAGGCGACCGCGTGGCAGCGTCAGTAGTTATCCCGCCGGAGGAAGAGCCAGCCAACGGGACGCTGATTCAGTAGGTTTGTGAATCTCAATATGAATTCACGCGACTACGGATGTAAGTTATAGGAAGGAAAGAACGAGCTAGAAACCCGTATGAATACGAATTGGTTTAGCTGCTCTTAGCGCGATCGTGAAACTTGAGGAGTCGCTGAAGGGTGCCATCTTCGAGCCGTTTAGGAGAATCGACCGGTAACTGGAGTCGTCCCCGAACGCTTGAAGCGAGAGATTCTGAGCCAAAGGGATAGAACTGAAATTTCATTAGTAACGCAAAGCCACCTCTTTTGAACAACTCGTAGACATAGGACTTTGGCATCCAGCGGGCAATAAACAAGGGCCTCAGGTGAAGGGCTTCACACATCTTTAGCTTGGTATAGAGCTCATCCTGTGAAATGTACGACAGCCGATTCTTGATCTCGGTGCCATAGAGAACGCCATCCTTTTCGAAGATGCGATCCAGATTGTGTTTTGTCTCGGTCCATTGACGACCAGCAAACTGATTTGCGTCGCGAGCTTTGGGCAAAAAACCGACGCTCGGCAAGCCAGCATCGACCAGTAGTTCACCTTGATTACCGAGGGCGCGGGTAAAAATAGGCTCGGAGAATTGTTCGACGAGCTTTCTGATTTCCGCAGCCTTTCGCCTCCAATATCTGTTCTTGATGTGGAAATAGAATCGGATACGGCCAACTTCTTTAAGAACCTCAAGGCTGCTGCCAATCTTGCGGGAATCGCGCAGCTGGGCTAAAGCCTTGGTCGTGATCCAATGAAAGTAATCGCCTTCGAAGATTACCTCGAGTTGCATCTCGTAGAAGACTTCGCCAGGGTTTCCTTCGATAAATCCCAACACCTTGACAGCGGCTTCATCGACTTTTGGGTCATGGCGGGGTTCCGACTCAGTGGCATCAAAGTCCGGTTCAGGCCAATCATCAAAGACATCGTCCACTTGGCGTGAAGGTCTCCGTTCATGAGCTCGGGGCTAGTTTGTATGGATTGTGTCGGGATTGACAAACCGCATCATGGCGATTAGGTAAAAAGGTTCTCGGCAGCTAAGACGAGACGAGTACATTACTTGCTGCTCGTCGCTGCTACCGCCCAAGGCTTTCCATCAAAGTAAGCAGGCAGTTCCAACCCAAACAGCTTCATCACGGTCGGCGCGACATCCACGATCGCGGGCTTCTCAATCGCAATCTTGCGATTCGAAAACAGAACACCCGGGACCAGCCGCGGATCAACACAATGATCGCCGCTCCAGGCTTTGAGGTTGTCTTCGAAAATTGCGGTGGTAACTTTGCCCATGACTGAATCCCATGACGCGCGGAAGCCCTCGCCATAGCCGACGATCAGGTCGGGGGCGTTGTCGACATACGGGCCGGCGTAGACGGCATCGCAGTCGAACATTCCGGTGATACCGACTTTGCCCGAGGCCGGATCGACCAGGCCGTCTAGCTTGCTGCGCAGGTCTTCTTTTAGGGCCTCCGCTTCCGCTCCGCCTTCTACGATGCCTTCGCGCTCGCGGCCTTTGATGTTCATATAGAGACCGTTGAGGCCCATGGTGTAGGCGCGGGTGCGGGACCAGTCAACGTCTTCGAACCAGTCTCCGCTTTCGCTTTTGCCGTCTTTCAGAACCAGGTAGCCGTTTTGATGCAGCCACGCATTCAGATTCATGCAGCGGTTGAAGGATCGGAAGCCATGGTCGGAGATCACCAGCAGCAGGGTTTCGTCGTCGATCTGCTGCATGACCCGTCCTATGAGGCTGTCCATGCGGTCGTAGAGATCCTGAATGACGCGCGGCTTCTGGTCTTGCGGCACATCTCTTGCTGCCGGATGGTCTTTGTCCAGGTAGCGCCAAAACATATGCTGGACGCGATCCGTGGTATCGAAGACGCAGGCGCACAGCCCTTGCGGAGTTTTTTCCAGCGCGTCGAAGAACATGCGCTCGCGGTCTTCGTGGTTGCCATAGGCCTGTGCCAGAAATGCCTGGTCGTCGAGCACTTCTTCATTCAGCGCCCAGGTATCCTCCGCCAGGCCCAGGGTCGCGTAAGGACCAAAAAGCTTTGCCAGATAAATCGAATACGTCACGGGATGAGAAATCGGCAGGTCGGGGTGTCCCGGATCGATGTTTACCGGCGTCACGTACACTTCCACCTCGGGCGAGACCTCTTTCAGGTAAAAGCGGCAGATGCCGCGGGCCGTGAATCCCATGCCCGCCTTGAATTTCACCGGAACCCACTCCGAGTACTCCCCCACTTTGATGGTGAATGTTTCGGAGTCGATCTCAATCCGCGCTTGGCCGCGTTTTGTGTCGGGGCGAAGTTTGAATTTGGCGCGCAACTCGCTGCCCGTCCCCAGCGGATTCTCAGGGCCGGGAATATAGGAATGAAAGCCCACGCCATTCCGCTCGATCGGAATACGCACGCCGCCTTCGCGAAACTTGTCACTACTCGCCCGCGTGGTGCAGAAGCAGAACGTCCCCTGGCTTCCCTTCAGGTCAGGTACGCACATGCCGGAGAGCAGCACGCCGGGAAACTTCTCCGGCGGAAAAGTCACTGGAACGCGAATGACGGAACAGAAAACCCCCGCCTTCCCGAGCCAGTGCCAGAACGGCGTTCCGCGGCGCAGGCCTTTGATCTCCGGCTTGCCCAGTGGGAGCGAATACTTGCCAACGTGCAGGTGCCG
This sequence comes from Terriglobia bacterium, assembly GCA_963803605.1. Lineage (GTDB taxonomy): Bacteria > Acidobacteriota > Terriglobia > Terriglobales > Acidobacteriaceae > JAIQFF01. The sequence continues at coordinate 799,102 of CAWDNG010000003.1, read as the reverse complement.
CTTCGGTTCACTGATCTGCGCCGACGAAAGATAAGGAAGGTAGTTCTTCAGATCGCGGGCCAGAAAATCATAAATATTGTGCTTGCCGGGATTCACTCCCGTTTGAAACGTGGACCACGCCACAGGAGAGATTGCTGGAAACGTGGTTCGCAGCGGCCGAAATGTCCCACTGTCGCGCAGCCTGGCCAGGTTGGGCAGCTTTCCTTCGCTCATGAATCGGCTGGCGAGTTCGGGATCCATGCCGTCAAATCCCACGATCACAACTCTTTTTACCTGCGCTTTGCCGTACGCTTTCCGTCGCCGGAACATTCGCCACAGCTGTCGAATAGGCCACGTCATCAGCGCGTAGAAGGAGTAAAGAAAGGCGACAAAGATGGTCCAGAACGAAGAAAGGACCGCGAATCCAGCACCCGGACCGGCATACGCCTCGCCGCGCTGGGGGAACAGCAGCACCAGCGCCATAATCAGCACAAGAAGAAACAGACCGCGCTGGTCTAGACCTGATCGAAGCCGTTTCATACCTGAATCCCCAACGCACTCTTGAAAATGAAACCCGCGACGAGCGATATTACAAAAAACAGCACAATCCAGTTCCACTCCATCCAGGCAAAGCTGATCTCGCGCGCAGGATAATTTACTGCGATCGATTGCACTGGACTATTATCCGCCAACGCCGGCTCTCCCGAGGTAAACATGCGCAGCCAGAAATTGTCTTTCAATCGGACTGGCGAAAGCCGCTGCAATCCCGGCGCCACTACGACCTGCTTCGAAACCGTCTGCCCGGCGGTGGTAATCCGGATGTCGTAATTTCCGGCGCGCCCGGCCACCACGCGCCACACCACCTCTTTCTCTTTCGGAACGTGGACCGCCGGGGCAGAGCTCGACAGCTCCGGAGGCAACTGCAGCACAGCCTGGTTGAACGCGGCTGGATCTTCGACCCGCGCCTGCACCAGAAAAGTCTGCGCCGGTTGCAGCGGCATCCAGCCGAAATAGCGGTCCAGTTGAACGATCAGGAAAGTGATAGGCAGAATCGCAATCAGGAACGGCGGGAATGCGAGGCGCAGGTAGCTGCCGGTTCCGAGCAGGATGCGTCCGTAGGCGCGCATCACCACCGGCAACTGGTCCTGAAACAGGCGCACCGCCAGCAGATGCGCTTTCAACCGGTCCTTGGCCCGGCCAATCGCCTTTTGGTCCGAGGCGTAGCGAAAAACCAGCACCATCAGCAACCCAATGACGATGGAGATGGCAAGTACCCACAGCAGTGGAGCGTTTGACAGCATGAAGGGAGCGTTCATCAATGATGGTGGCTGGATATGGTTGCGGGCTGGCCAGAGTGGAAAATACCTCAGCGGCTGAAGCCACATCTTATAAGGCTTTGATGCAGCGCTGAAGCGCTGCTCCACCCTAGAACCCGCCCACAAAACGGCTCCACGCTTTCGCCGTTGCCGGTAATTACTCGATGTAGCCCAGCCCCTGCAGCCGTTTTGTCACTTTCTCCTTGGATTCGCTACCGCCGCCCTGATCAGGCGAAAGACGTTTCACCTCTTTTTCAATCGTATGCAGCACAAACTCCTCGACAGACGCATAGCCGGACGCTTCCGCGCACTGCTTTGCTTTTTCCAGCAACTCACCTTCAATCTTGATTTTCTGCGACGACATTCGTCCGGCCTCCATTGCTCCAACGGCTCGTTCACTAAGCCGTCAGCGGTTGGATGAAAAAACTGAGTGTCCCATCATACTGCCCGGCTGAGGAATTCCAAATTGCGCGAAGATGGTGGGCGCGATGTCGGTCAGCGCCGGATTGGCTAGGTCAATCGCGCGATTGCTCAGCAGCACTCCGGGAACCAGCGTGTAGTCCATGCAATGATCGCCGCTCCAGGGGTTCGTGTTGTTCTCGAAGACGTCGGCAGGGAAGTTGCCCAGAATCGTCTGCCATCCCGCGCGATAGCCACGGTTGTAGCCCACCAGCAAATCCGGCCCCTGCGCAGCGTACGGGCCTTGGTAAACTTCGCTCGCCCGGTCCACCCGCGTAATCGCTGCCTGGTTGTTCTGAGGGTCGCGCACCGCCAGCAGCTTTTCCTTAATTTCCCCTAACAGCGCATCCGCGTCCGCACCCGGTTCGACAATTCCTCCGCGCTCGCGTCCCTTCAAATTCAGATACAGGCCGTTCAGTCCCAGCGCATAGGCACGAGTGCGGCTCCAGTCCACGTTGGCGAAGGCCTGACTCTGATCGGGATTAGGTTCGCTCTTCAACGTGATGTATCCATTGTTGAGCAGCCACGTATTCAGATTGAACGAGCGGTTGTAGGGAGCAAATCCGTGGTCCGAGAGCACCAGCAAAGTAGTGCGGTCGTCCATGCGCTCTAAAACTTCGCCCAGCACCTGATCGATCTGCTTATAAAACTCGGGCAGAGCAGACCCGTACTGGGCGGCCAACGCGGCGTCGTACTCCGGATGCCGCGGATCGATCAGCCGCCACAACATATGCGAATTCAGATCAAGGCTCGAAAAGTAAAAGAAGAACAGTCCGGAATGAAACTTGGGAAACTCGGCGTCGAAAATCTGGCGATGTTCCGCCAATACTGTTTTCGCCTGCTCCAGATATTCCTTGTTGTCGAGCACGCCCGCTGACAGGGCTTTTGTATCTTCCGCAATCCCCTGGGTGTAGAACTCTCCCACCTCCTCTGAAAGTTTGCGGGAATAACTCTTGGGAGTGGAAAGCGGCAGCGCCGGATCGGCGGGGTCGATATTGATGGGCGAAACGTACAGTTCGAATCGCGGATGCGCCTGCTTCAGATAGAAGCGACAGATCCCCTTCACGTTGCCGATGAATGGAACGAGTTGGAACTGAATGTGGACCCAGTCGCTCCATTCTCCTTCGCGCAACACGAATTCCTGGTCCTGTACCGAGAACTTTGCCACCGCCTCCAGAGGATCGACGGAAACCGTGAAGGGCTCTAGCGTTGGTGGCGATCCTTTGCGAAACGTGTTGTCCGGCCCGATCAACTTTGCTTTCACCTGCGAATCTTCCACCTGGACCGGAATAATTTGTCCACCTTCCACCAGGCCCGGAGCGGTCATGGGATCATCGGTGTAAAAGGAAAACGTACCGTAGCTGCCGCGCAAATCCGGTGTTCCCATGCCGGACAAGGTGTATCCCCTGGCTTTGACCGGGGGGAAATTTGACGGCATGAGGATGACTGTATTGGGCACGCCGTAATCGTCCAGCGTTTCCCAGAAGGCCTTGCCCTGGCGCAGTTGCTCGGCGGTTCCGCCACCGATCGGAATTACCCAGTTGCCCAGATGAATGCCGTGCTTCGGCGGCTCCACGCGCGACGCTGAGAAATAAGGTTGCAGCGTTTTCGGATCGCGGTGGATGAAATCAAAAATGCCGTGCCCGCCCGGGTTCATACCGGTGATCAGGTTCGACCAGGCAACCGGGCTCTGCGGCGGAATGCTGGTGGTGAGCAGGCGAAAGGATCCCTTTGCGGCCAGCGCCGAAAAATTCGGCATCCTGCCCTCGGCCATGAACTTTTTCAGCAGTTGCGGGTCCATGCCGTCAATGCCCAGAATGATCAGCTTCTGATCACTGTGCCATCGTCGGCCCTGGCAGGAAAGCAGCCCAGCAGCCGCAGCGCACACCAGCAGGGAAAGGCCCAGGCTCCGGATTCGTAGAAGGCGCAAGGTAGGATGTAATCCTCGCTATCCATGATAGTTGATGTCAGGCGGCTGTGTGGCGCGGGCGCCCTCGCCCGCGTCCGTCCGGCCCCGCGCACTCTGCGGTAAACTTCAAAGTATGTTCCGCCGGGTCTTCCCCGCGCTTTTCTTTGCTCTTCTCGTTGTGAACGCGGTCTCCGCGCAGGCGGCCGGCAAGCCGAACATCGTCCTCATCACGCTCGATTCCACGCGCGCCGATCGCATGGGCTTCCTCGGTTCAAAAGCAAAAATTACGCCGAATCTCGATGGCCTTGCTCGCCAGAGCATGGTTTTCGAGCACGCCTATTCCCAGGCGCCACTGACCGTGGTCTCGCACGCCACCATCCTCACCGGGACTTATCCCCAGACGCACCGGGTCAGCGAGTTTGGCGCCAGGCTCGCTGCCCTCTTGCCTTTCCTCCCTGACTTGCTCCGGGCCGGTGGATATCGGGCTGCCGCGTTCGTCGGTTCGATCGCTCTCGACCCGAAGAACGGATTGGCCCCGGGATTCGACCGCGGATTTTCGACATATGACGCCGGTTTCCAGCCGCCAGAGCATGTTCCGGGCCGAAAGAGTTCCGTCGACCGGTCAGCCGCCCAAGTTGTTGCCCGGGCTGCTGCCCGGTTGCTGCACAATCCCAAACGCCCATTCTTCCTCTGGGTGCATTTGAATGATCCGCAAGCTGCGTCCAGCGCTTCTTACAACGCCGCAGTGGCCTCTGCAGATGCTGCCGCAGGAAAGCTGATTGCCGTCTTGCGGTCCCGGAAGCTGTACGACGACGCACTCATTGTGATTGCTTCCGATCACGGGCAGGGTCTGGGCGAGCATGGCGAGGAGACTCACGGAGTTTTTCTCTACGATGAAACCATCCATGTGCCTCTGTTGCTGAAATTGCCGCAGGACCAGAATGCAGGCAAGCGAGTGAGCGCGCGGGCTTCTCTGGTGGACGTTGCTCCCACGGTCCTTGAAGTCGCGGGTGTTCCGGTCCCGGCGCAGATGCAGGGGCAATCACTACTCCGCATTGCGAGGACGAATTCCGATCAGGCCTCTTACGCGGTCAGCGATTTCCCGCAGCGGGCGTTCGGATGGAGCTCGCTGGAATCCTGGCGCGCGGGCAAATATGTATACATCAAGGCGCCCAGACCCGAGCTCTACGATCTCAAGGCCGATCCCGGCGCCACGCGCAACCTGGCGCAGACTTCCAAAGCCACCCTGGAAACCATCGCCGGCCAACTCGATGCCTTCGATCGGCGTTTCAGCGACCCCGGTGCCTCCGGAGGCCCCGAACTTACTTCCAGCGAAATGCAGAAGCTGGCCTCGCTGGGATACGTCGGCTTGCAGAAATCCGCCGGCCCGAGCACAGCTGCGACCGGCGTCGATCCCAAAGATGGCATCGCGAACGCCAATAAAGTCCTCTCGGCTCTGGCGCTGCTGGATGAAGGAAAACCGGAGAAAGCCGCGGCCATACTGCAGCCTGTGCTGGCGTCGGTTTCAAAGATGTACCTGGCCCAATTCGTCATGGGGGCCGCACTGGCCCGCCAGCAACAGTACCCCAAGGCCGTTGAGTACTTGCGGCACGCGATAGAACTTCAGCCCGATTCGACCTGGGCGCACTACGAAATGGGCTCCAGTCTCTTGAAGGCCGGTGACTACAAGACTGCGGTCATTCATCTGGAAATTGCTTCCAGCCGGCTGCCCGGCTTCGCCAAGGCCCATGCGCTGCTGGCCCAGGCTTACGACCACCTGGGACGTGGGGAAGAGGCGAAGCGCGAGCGCTCCCAGTCGGCCGCCTCCCCAAAGCCCTAGTCCTTCGTCATTCTTGACAATACCCCCATAATGTCTATCATGTTAATAGACTTATATTACGATTATGTCGTATACTATTTCTCGATGTCAGCCAACCACATCTCCACGAGCTGTATTTGTACGTGCTGTCGGTGCACGTGTTGCAGTCATCGTGGACGTGGGGATGGAATGTAGCCAGACCAAGACATTCAATTTCTCAAGCGGCCCACGAACCAGAATCGTGGGCCGCTTGTTTTTTGTGGCCCGGGTATCGGGTTCGTGGCGAGGCCTGAAACTTTAAAGGGGAAGGTAATGCAGAAGAAAGTTCTGGTGGTTACGGGGTTACTGGTTGCGGGACTGCTGCTCCTGTTGTCGATCCCGGGGGGAGCGCAGGGCGGCGAGGTCACGATGCTCAACGTTTCCTACGACCCGACGCGCGAGCTGTATCAGGATTTCAATCAGGCCTTCGCGAAGTATTGGAAGGCGAAGACCGGCCAGACGGTCAACATTGAGCAGTCTCACGGAGGCTCGAGCAAGCAGGCTCGTGCCGTCATTGACGGTTTGCAGGCTGACGTCGTTACCCTGGCCCTGGCCTACGACATTGACGCGATTTCCCAGAATGCCGGATTGCTCCCGGCGGACTGGCAGAAACGGTTGCCTGAGAACAGCACGCCATATACCTCAACCATCGTCTTCCTGGTGCGCAAGGGCAATCCCAAGCACATCAAGGACTGGGACGATCTGGTAAAGCCTGGAATTTCAGTGATTACGCCCAATCCCAAGACCTCGGGCGGGGCCCGCTGGAATTATCTGGCAGCTTGGGCATACGCCCTCAGGCAGCCCGGCGGAAGCGAACAGAAAGCGCAGGATTTTGTGCGGCGCCTGTACAAGAACGTCCCCGTGCTGGATTCTGGGGCGCGCGGTTCCACTACGACTTTCGTGCAACGTGAGATTGGGGACGTGCTTATTGCCTGGGAAAACGAGGCTTTTCTATCAATAAAAGAGCTGGGGCCCGAAAAAGTAGAAATCGTTGTGCCCTCAATCAGCATCTTAGCTGAACCACCAGTGTCGATCGTGGACAAGGTAGTGGACAAGAAAGGCACGCGGAAGGTGGCCCAGGCCTATTTGGAATACCTGTACACACCCGTTGGCCAGGAAATCGCGGCCCAGAACTACTACCGGCCGCGGCTTGATTCCGTGGCAAAGAAGTACGCGTCAACGTTTCCCAAGCTGAAGCTGGTCACCGTCGATGACGTTTTCGGAGGCTGGCAGGCAGCCCAGAAGAAACACTTTGCCGATGGAGGCGTGTTCGACCAGATTTATCAGCCCAACTAGAGAGCGCTATGGCTTTCACTTTCAAAAAACGCAGCAACCTGCCGGGATTCGGACTGGCGCTGGGTTTCACCGTGCTGTACCTCAGCCTGATTGTCCTGATTCCGCTGGCTGCTACTTTTCTGAAAGCCTCGGCCCTTAGCTGGGACCAGTTCTGGCACATCGTTGCTTCTCCGCGCGCGGTGGCTTCCTATCGCCTGACCTTCGGAGCGTCGCTTATCGGCGCTCTGATCAATCTGGTATTCGGCGTCCTGGTGGCGTGGGTACTGGTGCGCTACAGCTTTCCCGGCAAACGCCTGTTTGACTCGCTGGTGGATCTGCCGTTTGCCCTGCCGACGGCGGTGGCCGGCATTGCCCTGACCACGATCTATGCGCCCAACGGTTGGCTCGGCCGGCCACTGGCGTCTATCGGAATCAAGTCGGCATACTCGCCGCTGGGAGTGGCGATTGCGCTTACCTTCATCGGACTTCCGTTTGTGGTCCGAAGTGTGCAACCGGTCCTCGAAGACATGGACAAGGAACTCGAGGAAGCCGCGGCCAGCCTCGGGGCCAGCCGGTGGCAGACCTTTTCCCGAGTGGTGCTGCCGACGATCTTGCCTGCTGCACTGGCCGGCTTCGCTATGGCGTTTGCCCGCGCCATTGGCGAATACGGCTCGGTGGTTTTCATCTCCGGCAACATGCCGATGCGAACTGAGATCACGCCCTTGCTGATCATGACCAAGCTCGACCAGTTCGACTATGCGGGTGCGACTGCAATCGCCGTAGTCATGCTGGTCTTTTCGCTGATTTTGCTGCTGCCCATCAATCTCTTGCAGAAGTGGAGCAGCAGCCGTGAAGAGAAGACAGGTGCCTTGATCGCGGAGGAGATCCACTAGCGATGGCAACCACTCTTCCTCTCAGCACGAGAAACTTTTCGCCGGCCCAGCGGGTTGCGACCGCGGCAACCGGCGAGTCGGCTGCTGTCCGCTGTGTACTGATCGCCCTGGCGGTGAGCTTTCTCGGGGTGTTTATCTTTTTGCCGCTGGCGATTGTCTTTTCCCAGGCGTTCGCCAAAGGGATCGGCGTCTATTGGGCCAGCCTGATCGAGCCCGATGCGCTGTCAGCGATTCGCCTGACCCTGCTGGCCGCCGGCATCGCCGTTCCCCTGAACCTTGTGTTTGGAATAGCTGCGGCCTGGGCCATCGGAAAGTTCGAATTCGTCGGCAAAAGTTTGCTGATCACCCTCATCGATCTGCCTTTTTCTGTTTCACCCGTGGTTGCGGGCCTGATCTACGTTCTGCTCTTCGGCTTGCAAGGTGTGTTGGGGCCGTGGCTGGGACGGCACGACCTGCAAATCATCTTCGCGGTCCCGGGCATCATTCTGGCCACCATCTTCGTGACTTTTCCTTTTGTGGCCCGCGAGTTGATTCCACTGCTGCAGGCACAAGGGCAGGAGGAAGAAGAAGCGGCGCTGGCGCTCGGCGCCAGTGGCTGGCAAACTTTTTTCCGGGTGAGTCTGCCCAACATCAAGTGGGGATTGCTCTATGGCGTGATTCTCTGCAATGCCCGCGCCATGGGCGAGTTCGGAGCGGTTTCGGTGGTCTCTGGCCACATCCGCGGACGCACCGATACCATGCCGCTGCACGTCGAAATTCTGTATAACGAATACCAATTCTCAGCCGCATTCGCCGTGGCCTCTCTGTTGGCCTTGCTGGCCCTGGCTACCTTGCTGGTGAAAACCGTCGTGGAGTGGAGAGCGCGGCGGCAGCAGGCGGCGTCCGCTCGCTGGGATGGAGAAGAGCAAATCGCATGAGCATCGAAGCCAACAATATCAGCAAACAATTCGGACAATTTGCCGCCCTCGACAACGTCAGTCTGAAGATTCCCTCGGGCGAACTGGTGGCCTTGCTGGGTCCGTCCGGTTCCGGCAAGACTACGCTTCTGCGCATCATTGCCGGCCTGGAATTCGCCGACTCCGGGACTATTCTGTTCGACGGAGAAGACACTACTCACCGCACTGCGCGTGATCGCCGCGTAGGCTTTGTCTTCCAGCACTACGCCCTCTTCCGGCACATGACCGTCTTCGAAAACATCGCCTTTGGACTTCAGGTCCGCCCTCGCAGTGTGCGTCCGTCGAAGGAACAGATCCACGACAAGGTGCACGAGTTGCTGCGCCTGATCCAGTTGAAGAATCTATCCGGCCGCTATCCTGCCCAACTCTCCGGAGGCCAGCGCCAGCGGGTCGCACTGGCCCGCGCCCTGGCGGTCGAGCCCAGCGTACTGCTGCTCGACGAGCCCTTCGGCTCACTGGATGCGAAAGTCCGCCTGGAACTGCGCCGCTGGCTGCGCCAGTTGCATGACGAAGTTCACATCACCAGCGTATTCGTCACCCACGACCAGGAAGAAGCGTTGGAAGTTTCCGACCGGGTGGCGGTGATGAATGAAGGCCACATCGAGCAGGTCGGCAGCCCCGACGAGGTTTACCATCACCCCAACACGCCCTTCGTTTACAACTTTCTCGGCAGCGTGAACCTGTTCCATGGCCGCATGGACGACGAAACCCCCGCGATCCATGAAGACGGGACTGGAGAAATAGTCTATGTGCGGCCGCACTTGCTGGAAATTCAGCGCCAGCCCAATGGGGGAAGCAACTTTCGCGCCATCATCAAACACATCAACTCGGCCGGCCCCCTGGTAAAAGTTGAGGCGCTCAGCGAGTGGGGAGCCCCGGTCCAGGTCGAGATGTCCCAGGAAAAATTCCAGGAACTTCAGCTGGCCAAGGAAGAAGCCGTGTTCATCATCCCCAAAGAGCTGAAGGTCTTCCACAAAGCTCTTTAGGCTGGGGAAGCACGCGGGGACAGCCGCCCTCGGCTGTCCGGCGGAGCGAAGCTCCGCTATTTGGTTCCAGGCAAACCCGCCCTCGAGCTGCGCTCGACCGGACAGCCGAGGCGGCTGTCCCCATGCGCCTGGCGGCTCTCTCGCGTTACTTTTGTACTCTTTCCCCACAGCCCCGGTTATAGACACTATGAACGGGTAGTGTGCGCACCCAGGGCAATCCCCAGCCCGGCGTTCCGGTACGCAGCACAGGCATCAGCTTGAATCTCGTTTAGCTGACTCTTGCGCGCAATCGATTGCGACTCCTTGCTATGAGCCAGGAACCATACACGACCTACCGAACCGTCGCTCGCCTCGGCGCCATTCTGTTAATGCTCCTGGGAAGCCTGGTCCTGCTCGGATGGCTTTGGAATGTTGGATTCCTGACTACCGTTCTGCCCGGGCGGATTACCATGAAGCCGAACACGGCCATCGGCTTTCTGTTTCTCGGCCTGGCCCTTTTCCTGCTGACCCAGTCCAAAAAGACTCGCGGCTCGCAACTGTGGTGTGCGGCTTCCGCCGCGCTGGTGAGCCTGGTTGGACTGCTCACCTTGGCCGAGTATGTGTTTCACGCCAATCTCGGCATCGACCAGTTGCTCTTCAAGGACATGGCGCAATTGTCCTATCCCGGCAGGATGGCCCACATTACGGCAGTCAACTTTTTCATCGCCGGCTTGAGCGTCCTGCTGCTGGCCTTCTCTGAGAAGCACGCAAAACTTTCCCAGACGTTGGCGGCGATCACCGGGCTGAGCGCTCTTTTCGCCATCGTCGGATACCTGTACGGTGTGCCCCTGCTTTACGGCTCGATCGAGTACACCTCGATGGCGCTCCACACCGGCGCGGGATTTCTGATCGGCTCTCTTTCCCTCTTGTTTTGTCGTCCGGACCTGGGCCTGATGTCGGTGCTCACCAACTCCTACGCCGGCGGCTGGCTGGCGCGCCGCCTGCTGCCGGTTACCGCGCTTGTTCCCGCACTGCTGGGTGCGGCCTGCATCCACAGCCGGCTATTTTCGAGCGACGCGCGGCTGAACATCGCCTGCCTGGTGGTTGTTCAGATCGTGCTGTTCATGACCCTGGTGTGGATACTTGCCTTTATGCTGAACCGCGCCGAGGCCGAAAAAGGGATGGCCCAGGATGCCCTGGCCCGCTCCGAGAAACTTCTGCAGCAATCGCAGCGAATGGAAGCGATCGGCCTTCTCGCGGGTGGCGTAGCTCATGACTTCAACAACTTGCTCGCTGTGATTAACGGCTACAGCGATCTGCTCCTTGAGCGTGCCGATGTGCCCGACGGCGACCGCCGGAGCCTGGAGCAGATCAGGCAGGCCGGCAACAGTGCCGCCTCGCTCACTCGCCAGCTCCTCATGCTGAGCCGTCAGCAGGTGGTCGAGCCCGTACTCCTGAATATCAATCAGACGGTCGGTGCCCTGGACAAGATGCTGCGGCGCCTGATCAAGGAGAACATTGAATTCTCGTTTGTGCTGGACCCGCAGCTGGACCGTGTGAAAGCCGACCCTGGGCAGATCGAACAGATTGTCCTGAATCTCGTAGTCAACGCGCGCGATGCCATGCCCCACGGCGGCTGCCTGCGCATCCAGACGAAAAATGTTGAGAAGGTCGATGCGCAAGCCGGTCCGGGCGCGTCACCCAGCCGATTTGTGCTGCTGGAGGTGACCGACACCGGTACGGGAATGGACCCGGAAACCCAGGCCCGCATATTCGAACCCTTCTTCACCACAAAAGCCGTAGGCAAGGGAACCGGGCTGGGCCTGGCGACGGTTTACGGAATCGTGAAGCAGAGCAACGGCAGCATCGAAGTGCAAAGCACGCCGGGCCGCGGATCGTCTTTCCAGATATTTCTTCCCGCCGAGGTCCAGGCGGGCGCCGGCGTCGAGCCTGGCAAGGACAACCACGCTGAAGCTGTGTTCTCGGGAGAAACTGTACTTGTAGTCGAAGACGCGGAACCGCTGCGCGAGTTGATCTGCGGGGCCCTGAAGGCCTCGGGCTGCAACGTGCTGACCGCCCCTCAGGGCCAGGAAGCGTTACGCATTGTCCAGCAGCAAAAAGCAACGATCGATCTGCTGGTCACGGACGTGATCATGCCCGGGATGAACGGCCCCGCCCTGGCCAAACAAGTCCGCGAACTTCGCCCTGGAATAAAGATCCTTTACATGACCGGATACAGCGGCGAGTTTGTCCGCTCGGACATGCTGATTCCGGGCGTGTCCTTCATCCAGAAACCCTTCACCCCCGCCGATCTGCGGCGCAAGATCCGCAAGATGCTGGCCGACAAACCCGCGCAAGCCAAAACCGCCGCCGCCGGCAGCGCCGACTGATCAACACGAACCACGTAGGGGCAGATGTCCTCATCTGCCTGGCGGAGCGAAGCTCCGCTATTCTTCGTAGCGTACACACGAAACCTCGTCGAGCTTCGCTCGGCCGGGCGGACGAGGGCATCCGCCGCTACGGGGTTCCTGGCACACTTCCGATATACTCGTGCCTTCGCTCGGCATGCCTCAAATTCAATGCAAGGCGGTCCTGTTCGATCTGGACGGCGTCCTGATCGACTCCACTCGCGCCGTGGCCCGGGTGTGGCATCGCTGGGCGGTGGAGCGCGGATTTGACCCCGATGAAGTAATTGCGCGGGCGCATGGCCGTCCCAGCCTCACTACAGTGCGCGAATACTTGCCGCATGCCGATCACGCCGCCGAGAACCGCGAAGTCGAGCGCCGCGAAATGGAGGACCTGGAAGGCGTGGTGCTCCTTCCCGGATCGTTACGCCTGCTCACAGAGTTGCCCCCTGATCGCTGGACCATCGTGACCTCCTGCACCCGGCCGCTAGCCGAGACCCGCCTCCGGGCCGCGGGCTTGCCCATCCCTGAACGGATGATCACATCAAACGACATAAAGAACGGCAAGCCGCATCCCGAGCCTTACGTGAAAGGCGCGTCGGTCCTGGGCTTCTCCGCCGGCGACTGCGTTGTTATTGAAGACGTGCCTGCCGGCATACGGGCAGGCAAGGCCGCCGGCGCGACGGTCATCGCCTTCCGCACCACGGTCAGGGATCCAGAACTCAAAGCCGCCGGCGCAGACTGGCTGTTAGACAACTGCAGCGAAATCTCGGTCGCAGGTAAAAGTCCAGAGCTCACGCTGGGTCTCAATCCACCACAAACCACGTAGGGGCGGACGCCTCGTCCGCCCAGTCGAGCCCAGCTCGACCAGTTCTTGCACGCGAAGATAGCGGAGCTCCGCTCCGCCGGGCAGATGAGGACATCTGCCCATACGCAGGTCGTGGCGCCACTACCTTTGCCGGTGGGATAATGCCGACAAGGAGGACCTCCCCATGACCGATCCCAAGCCCGCCGTCACCCGCCGCGAATTTCTGGAAACCGCCGCCGGCGTTACCGTCGCCGGCGCTCTGCTGCCGCGCGTATGGGCCGCCGAAGTTAAAAACGGCATCCCCTACCGCACCCTGGGCAACACCGGCGAAAACGTCTCCTGCATCGGCCTGGGCGGATACCACCTGGGAAGCCAGAGCGACGAGCAGGAAAGTATCCGTATCATCCGTACCGCGCTCGATGAAGGCATCAACTTCCTCGACAACTGCTGGGACTACAACGACGGCGCCAGTGAAGTCCGTATGGGCAAGGCCCTGCGCGACGGATACCGCAAGAAAGCTTTCCTGATGACCAAGCTCGACGCTCGCAGCAGCAAAGGCGCGGCCCGCCAGATCGACGAGTCTCTGCGCCGCCTGCAGACCGACACCATCGATCTGCTGCAATTCCACGAAGTGATTCGCGACACCGATCCCGACCTCATCTTTGCCCCCAAAGGCGGGATGGAGGCGGTTCTCGAGGCCAAAAAAAATGGCAAAGTCCGCTACATCGGTTTCACCGGACACAAAAGCCCCGACTTTCACCTGAAAATGCTGAACGCCGCCTTCGCCCGCAACTTCACCCTGAACACGGTACAGATGCCGCTCAACCTGATGGACGCCCACTACGACAGCTTCGAAAAGAAAGTGCTCCCCGTGCTGGTGAAACACAACATCGGAGTGCTGGGCATGAAGCCCATGGGCGATGGCCTGATTCTCAAGAGCAAGGCGGCCGAACCGGTCGAGTGCCTCCAATACGCGCTCACGCTGCCCACCAGCGTGGTCATCACCGGCTGCGACTCTCTGCCCATCCTGCAACAGGCGCTGAAGGTGGCGCGAACCTTCAAGCCCCTGAGCCAGGAGCAGGTCGCCGCTCTTCTGGCGCGCACGGCGCCGGTAGCCCAAAAAGGCGAATGGGAGCTTTACAAGACGTCACACAACTTCGATGGGACGTACCAGAATCCGCAGTGGCTGGAATAGCTTGGTTTGGATTCTTGTGCGGGTTGCCGATGTAATGGGCTGTTTACGCTCTACCCCGGTTAATGCGTGTGATCGCGATATTTCAGGAGTTAGCAGTTCCCAAGCATTCGATTGCCTGTTCATCGAAGTTCTAGAGAGATGCCACCGCAACTACCCCCGCCCGGTTCTCTGTTCGTTAGCAAAAGGGATTGGCCTCGTGCCTTCGCGCTGACATCGATGACTAAGTCCGTTGCATCATAGCCACGCCCACTTTTTATCTTTCCGCCGTCGATGTGAAGGACATAGGTTCCCTTTGACATGTCCGGAAAGCTAAACGCCCCGCCATTATGCTCCGGCGCGGGGAAAGAGAGGTAGTTCAAATGTAGTAGCCAGCGTTTACCCCAACCATCACAACTTCTTGATCTCCTCCGCCTGCGCCGCTGCCCGCCGCATCGCCGCGATCTCTTTCTGCAAGCGGTTGATCTCCTCTTCGCTTTCGCGCAGGTAGGACTCATGCCGTTGCTGGAAGAGCGCCAGATTGCGGCTCGCCGGGCGGGCGGCCGATGAGAGTGAATCCACACCCAAGCAGAATCTGCAGTGGCTGGATTAAGGCGAACTCCGACTATTACTTGCGCTGGCTGAGCGCATCAAGGAAGGACATGAAACTGGTCTTCTTTGCCCACCTGCAACCGAATGGAGCATCTTTCGCTGAAGAGGGAAAGACCGGTATTGATTTTGGCAGGCTTATGTAGTCCGTACAGACTCTCACCCCATAGCCGCACTTTTGGGCGATGTCCTTCCCATCAAATACACACTCGTAGGAAATTTCCATCGAGGCGTATCCTTCGTTGAAAATTTCTGAGTAATGGATGGTTCCGAATCCAGCACTCGATCTCGACTCTGGAGTAATTGGTTCGGACACACCACGCAAGAACACGACGTGTTCCCATCCGAGTCTCTCGCCCACGTACGGCCCGAAATATATTGTTTCTCCCGAGGCGGCGCCTTTGAAGCTTTTGACAATCTCCGCCTTGTAAATCGGCACCTTATAGGCTTCCGTGTCGCCAGCAACTATCTTTACAAGGGCAACAGTATCAGCTCGATTGAACAGATCCCCTAATTCGTAAACGCCCGGCTCCTTGAGGGTGACCTTTTCCGTGTTCTGAGCAGCGTTTACCTGACTGAAGCTCATCCCAACGATCACTGTTAGAAGCAGTCGGAGTACCCTGCGCATTGGGGTGGTCGCATATTCCATGTTCGAATGTTAATGGTTGCAATCAGCGTTCGCACTAAACATCACAACTTCTTGATCTCTTCCGCCTGTGCTGCCGCCCGCCGCATCGCCGCAATCTCTTTCTGCAAGCGGTTGATCTCCTCTTCGCTTTCGCGCAGATAAGCCTCGTGCCTCTTCTGGAAGAGCGCCAGGTTGCGGCTGGCCGGGCGGGCGGCCGATGAGAGTGAGCTCAGGAATTCCACGCCGAAGCAAAAGCCGTCCCGGTTGCGAATCGTTCCTTTTACCCGGGAGTAGGGCGCCGGCAACTCGACCTCTATGGGGTCCCCGGGCTGCAGATTGATTCCCGCATACAGGGCGAGGCCGCCCTTGCTGATTTCAGCCAGCCGTCCGGGCACGAAGACTTTGGATTCCCCGTCGCGCAGAATGACAAAGACCTGGAGGTCAACCTGCTTTCGCTTCCAGCGACGCGTGTTGAGGGGGGAGGGCGCCATTCAGAGGGTGCGGTTGAGATGCCTACCCATGCATGTGTCCCAGTATGGAACGGGTCGCCCAGGAGTAGGAGATTACGGAAGTGGTTGTACGACGCATCACCACCAGCGCCCCGAAACCCCAGGGGGCTGAAGCCCCCACATTTCTGACGACTTACGCGGCCCTGAAGGGCCGCTCTTCCACGGAAGGGCGGATATTTGCGAGTTTTTCCTCAGCCTCTGAAGTTGTGCCCTTCCCACCACCTGTGGGGACGGAAAACCGACGACCGAAGACTGACAACTGAAGACTGACAGCTGACAACTGACAACTGCCTTTCCTATCGAAACAGCAGCCCGCTGAACTCCGCCAGGTTCCGCCGCCAGACCATCCACACATGCGCGCCCGGAGTTTCAATCGGCGTATAGTGCACACCCTTCGAGTCCAGCCACGCCCGCATCTTCCGGTTCGGCTCGATCAGCCGGTCATCGGTGCCGCAGGCGATCCAGAGCACGCGCAGCTTCTCATTGGCTTTCGCGTCGAGCCCGGGGAACTGGGTGTCATACTCTTCAGTAAGCCCTCCGGAACTGAAAGCGCCAACCCAGGCAAACTTGTCCAGATTGTTCAGCCCGGTCAGCAGGGACTCGGCGCCGCCCATCGACAGGCCCGCAATAGCCCGCTCTTTCCGATCTTTGGAAACGCGGTACGCCGATTCCACCTGTGGCATGACTTCGCTGAACAGCGCCTGGATGAAGCGGTCGTAGTTTTTCTTGCGGAGTTCGGTGGCGAACGCCCGCGGTCCCGCCACCACAATTTCAGGCGCGCCATAACCCAGCGGCATCACCACGACCATGGGCTTGGTCTTGCCTTGCGCGATCAGATTGTCGAGGATGACATTCGCCCGCCCCACCGCCGTCCACCCGCTGGCATCATCGCTGAAGCCATGCAGCAGATACAGCACGGGATACTTCTGCTTCGCCTTCGGATCGTAGCCCGGGGGCGTGTAAACGAAGAAGTCCCGCTCATCGCCCACCACGCCAGACTTATAGAAATGATGATGGACCAGGCCGTGCGGTACGTCGGCGATCTCCCACGGCAGCGAAGCCGGCCCGGGCACATGCACCTGGCTCTCGGTATGCAGCAGGTTCGGCTTCATCGACGGATTCGAAGGATCGATCAGACCCACGCCGTCGGCCGCAAACGAGTAGCCGTAGAAATCCGGCCTTAAGGGCGCGGTGGTCAAGCTCCATACTCCCGGGTCGTCTTTCTGCATGGGCGCAGGTTTCGCGCCCTCCAGCGTCAACATAACTTCATGCGCGTTGGGATCTCGAAAGCGGAAGGTAACGCTGTTGTCCGCGTGGACCTCAGGACTGGAGATGGCCGCAGGCGGTGCGGCTGGAGCTTGTTGCGCCTGCAACCATGCGGCCGTGGCCCACAGCAAAAGCAGGGATGAAGCCGGGAACATGCGTTTCATAAGGCGTCCTTTTCACGATGCGTTGTTAACCGCTGGGACGTGAGTATACAACTCCTGCCGCTCCGACTCGGCGATGCTGGGTTGAGGCATTTGGCCAGAATCGCGCGTATGTAGGAAACTTGTTGCATGAAGAAGCCTTTTCTTCGCGTCACCAAATGGCTGGGAACTATTCCAGTGGAAGCGGAATGCACGGCATGCGCGGAAGTGAAATTCCAGGTAAGGTCTGCGAGCCATCGTCCAAGCCAGGAAGAATATCAAAAGGCGCTGCAGCGTGAGTTCGACCACCATGTCAAGACGGTTCATATGGTGGAGGATGCCAGATAAGGCGCTCCCGGATCATGAGCGAAGGCTCGTCGAGTACGAGGCCGGCAGTACGAGGCCGGCAGTTGAGTCGAATCTCGTAGCGGTCTACTATGCTTCCGGGGCAAAACCTTCTCGGCCCGTGGCTGCGGTCTGGCTCCCCAATTTAGAAGAAGTGATGCGACTCCAAATCGTCATCGAAAGGCAATAGAATGATGCATCCGATCAATCGCCGTCAGTTTCTCCAGGCCACCGCCGTCGCGGGCGCCGGACTTGCCTTGCCAAACAACCTGCTCGCCGCCGGGAAAAAATCCGTACTCATCTTTACCAAGTCTTCCGGCTTCGAACACGAGGTGGTGAGGGTCACTCCCGGACATCCCAGCATCCTGGAACAGGCAGTCAGGAAGCTTGCAGAGCAGCACGGCTTTGAAGTCACTGCCACCAAAGACGGTCGCGTGTTCGACTCCGCCGATTTCAGGAAACATGCCGCATTGCTCTTCTATACCACCGGCGATCTGACCACGACGGGCACGGACGGGAATCCGCCCATGTCGCCGGCCGGCAAGCAGGCCTTGCTCGACGCCATCCATTCCGGGCTGGGCTTTGTCGGAGTCCACGCTGCCAGCGACACCTTTCATACCGAGCCCGACCCGAAAGACAATTCCAATCGTTACATCGCTCACGGCGCAAAGTCTGATCCCTACCTGCTCATGCTGGGTGGCGAGTTCATTACTCACGGCAGCACTCCCCGGCTGCAGGCCGCTAACCTCATTGTGAAGGACGCAAAATTCCCCGGCCTCGAAGGTGTGACCTCGCCCGTCAGCCTCACCGAGGAGTGGTACTCGCTGAAGGACTTTGCTCCAGACCTCCACGTGATTCTCGCGCTCGACACCCAGGGCATGAAAGGCGAGCCCTACCAGCGCGCTCCCTACCCCGCCACCTGGGCGCGCATGCACGGCAAAGGACGTGTCTTCTACACGGCCATTGGCGACCGCCCGGAAAACTGGTCGAATACATTTTTCCTTAATCTTCTCGGCGGCGGAATTCGCTGGTCGATCCGCGACGCCAAGGCCTCGCTGGACAAGAATCTCGTCACAGCGACGCCCGGCTATGCCGAGATTCCCCCGAAACCGCCGGCTAAAGCGTAGGGGTTCGGCGCCACTAGGCGAGTAATTAAGTACTAGCGTGATTGGCAATTAGCATTTGTGTTCTTAATGTGCCAGCTCGACGCTCCAGGCGACGGACCGAGTTTAGATAGACAAACCCAAGAAACCAGGCTGAGGGCGATCGCTCCCAGAGCCAGGGCTAACTTCCCTTGAGGCTGGGCAGGTGCGTCCCCCAATCCACGTTCGCCCGGCCGCCTTTTCGCCTCCTGGCCACGAAAAATCTGCCTCATGCCGGCTCTGCTGGTTGAAAATAAGGGCGTCATGGCGCTGGTCGTCTTCTTGAGGGGAGTCAATGTGGGGGGCCACAGGATTTTTCGGCCGAGCCTGCTCGCGAGTGAACTGAGCGACTTCGATCTTGTGAATGTGGGCGCCGCAGGAACTTTCGTGGTGCGGAAGCGAATCAGTCAGGCCAGACTGCGTGCCGAGCTAGCCAAGCCCTTGCCGTTTGAGACGGAGGTGGTGATTTGCAAGGGGGAAGATGTCCTCGAACTGATATCCGCGAACCCGTTTGCGGGCCAGCCCGCGGGGCCGAAAATCGTCTGGTTTGTGAGCATGTTGGCAAAACGCGGGCGGGCTTTGCCTTCCACTCCTTTCAGTCTTCCTGCGGGGAACGAATGGTCTTTGAAAATCCTCGCCATAAAAGGCCGGTTCGTCCTCGGTCTATACCGGCGCGAAATGAAAGCGATCCGCTACCTTGGCCAGCTGGACAAATTTTTCGGCGTTCGGGCCACCACGCGTAACTGGAACACGATAACCGCAATTGCCAGAATCCTGGAAAAAGCAGAACCGTGATTCAGCCGCGCCACTCTTTTCGCCTCATGTGGCAAACGACTCCAACTGGTGAACACCCGTCGAAATCGCGGGATGCGGCATCGCACTAGAACCGCTACCAAGGTAACTTTCTCGGGCCATATGACTCGCAGTAGTGTGCTAAGTGAGGACATATCCTGCACCTGACGGCATCGTTTGTGACCGACGGCACCTGCAAAATATCAATCGCACGTTTTCTTCGTCATTCCAATTACTCTTCAACGATTCTCAAAATCAGCATCCTGACATTACTGCTGGCTGCCACGAGTGCGTTTGCCATCGCGCCTGATCACAAATCGAACCAGAACCCATGCGGCATCACTGACCAGGATGCCGCTGGCTTGAACGGCGACCTCAGCACCAGCATCCACGCGCTGGGGGACTACAGGGAGACCATCGCGGGTTTGCTTGAGGAACGCGAGTTCAAGCAACTGGATTGTCTTGCTGATCGTCTTCGATCGAGCAAAGAGAGATTCCCCGGTGGAGGATGGAAACTCCACGTCCTATACGAAGGTTTGGAAAACCCCGTCCAATATCCGCAACATCCCACGGAAAAAGACTGGAACGTCCTTCTGCGTCGTCTCAAGCAGTGGGCTGCGGTTCGCCCCAGGTCGCTTACCGCACGCGTAGCACTAGCCTCCGTTTATGTTGACTACGCATGGTATGCGCGGGGTAACGGTTACAGCGATACCGTCAGCGCAAGCGGAAGCAAGCTCTTCGGGGAACGCACCGCTGAAGCCAGGCGAATCCTCGAGAGGGCTTCGGTCCTGCCCACCAAGTGTCCTGAGTGTACCTCGCCATGCAAAGGGTAGCCGAGAGTCAGGGCTGGAGTGTGGCGGAAGCGCGAGCCCTCTTCGATGAGGGTCCAGGTTTGAGCCGGGTTATTACTACTCCGCTCGCGTATTTGCTTACTATCTGCAGCCCAAATGGGGCGGTGAAGCGGGGGATACGGAGAAGTTCGCGCTGGAGCTGGCGGACCGCATCGGAGGGGACGAAGGTGACTCTCTTTATTTCCACCTCGCGACCGCTCTCATTTGCGGCTGCGGGGACGAGCCGCAGCTCTCCTGGGCAAGAATCAAACGGGGGTTTGAGGCCTCGGAGAGGCAATACGGGGTCTCCATGCTGAACCTGAACCAGATCGCTTTCCTGGCTTCTCGCTACGGTGAACTCGACCCGGTCCTGGCAGACAAGGTTCTGACCCGCATTGGGGAGCAATGGCATGACGAGACCTGGAAGAACCAAGAGGCTTTCGAAACGGCGAAAAAATGGGCTGCCAGCTACGCACCCGCCGCGGCCAAGCTTCAGGCGATGGAAGAAGACGCGAAAACGAACATGCAAACACCGGAAGGCCTTCACTACATGGCCTCTTTCGAAAAGACGTATCGGGAATTTGTGCAGCAATGTGTGCAAGCCGAGGGGCCCACTTACGGTAAGTTCGAGACGCTAACTGAGGTAGGCGCGACGGGCACGGTCGAGGACGTCAAGATCTACTGGAACGGTCCGACGGCCATGTGCATATACCAGAAACTGCACACACTCCAGCAAGGAAAGGCGACGCCGTTTCCTCCTCCGCCGCAAGCTCCATTCTGGGTAAGGCTTGATCTGGACGGGTCGCAGTTTGCGGCAGCCACCTCCAAGTAAGGGTTCAAACCCCGGCTTCAATCTCAGCGATTTTGTTGAGGAGCGGATCACTTCGTTCGGCCTCGGAGAGCTTGCTCCGGTCCGGAGGTGCGCGGTGAGCGGTCGTGCTCTGCCTTCCGCCTGCTGCGCCGTCGTCCGCTCGGCCTGTTCGTTTCGCTGGCGGTCCTGCTAGTCGCGGGTAGGGCCGGACGATGAGTGTTTTCGCCTGTTTGCCGCAGTTACGGCTCTACGGCATAACTTCAGTCCCACCCTCCAAGCTGACGCGACGGGGCCGAAAGCGCAAAGAATGCATGGGCCGATCGTCAGAGGCTGGGGTAGAACCTCAGTGGCCAGCTTTGAGTTCTCCGTTCTCAGTTGCCGCGCAGTTCGCCATGTTGCTCATCCATAAGGGCTTCCGGATGCGGTCCTTAGTTCGGCAACCAGATATTGGAGGTCTGGGTCGTTCTCGTCATCCTTGACTCGGTCACCCGGGTCTCACAGCCAGCGTGCGCTAGAATCCGTCGAGCTGTGCTCGACCCGACAGCCCCCGGACGGCTGCCTCCACGTGCCCTCCCCTGCACGAGCGAGGACGCTCGCGCCCACACTTTGGCGGATGCATCCCTTTCTTGGGCGGACCATCTAATGTATTGAGCACAAATCTATGGGGAACACTTTCAAGACCGCCTTTCTGCTTACCGCGCTAACGCTGTTGCTGATGGTGGTGGGCCGGGTTTTGGGCGGACAGAACGGGATGTTGCTGGCCCTGGGCATTGCCGTGGTCACGAACTTCGTCGCCTACTTCTTTTCTGACAAGATCGCGCTGAAGACCTATCGCGCGCAGCCGGTTACGCGCGAGCAGTTGCCGCGGGTTTACAACGTGGTGGAACGGATGACCCAGAAGATCGGCTTGCCTATGCCGAAGATGTACGTCATTCCCACGGAATCACCCAACGCATTTGCCACCGGACGCAATCCGAAGCACGCCTCCGTGGCCGTCACGCAGGGCATCCTGGGCTTGCTGAATGACGAAGAGCTCGAAGGTGTGCTGGCCCACGAACTTGGACATGTGAACAATCGCGACATTCTGATCAGTTCGGTGGCCGCTACCATCGCCGGCGCCATCACCTGGCTGCGCTACGGCGCCTACTTCGGGATGGGTGATCGCGATGATCGCCGCGGCGGAGCTATGGGTGGATTGCTGATGCTGATCCTGGCCCCGATCGCTGCCATGATGATTCAGTTATGGGTTTCGCGCACCCGTGAGTACGCAGCCGACGAAACCGGGGCACACTTTACCGGTAATCCTTATGCTCTGGCCAGCGCCCTGGCCAAGCTGGACGCGTATTCGCGGCGTGTGCCCATGATGGGTACGCCTACCACCGCGCACCTGTTCATCATTCAGCCGCTGCTGGGCATGAATTTTGGCAACCTGTTTTCCACCCATCCGCCGATTGCCAAACGCATCGAGCGGCTGACGGGAAGGCCGGCAGAGTTTACGCGGTAAGCTGACAGCTTTCAGCCATCAGCTAACACCAGGTAACCTTATGGTTTCGGCTGAGAGCTGACAGCTGAAGACTGACAGCTAGACGTGACGTTCGTAACGCTTCCTGCCCGGCGCAACCGCCGCGGGCGCATAGTAGAATTTCTCGATGTCGCCTGAAACCGCTATTGCCGCGTCCCGCCGGGCAACTCAACTGGAAAACGCGCTGCGCAAGGTGATCCGTGGCAAGGATGACGTGGTCCGGCTTGCCTTGGTCTCGGTCCTGGCTCGGGGACACTTGCTGATCGAGGGCGTCCCCGGAGTGGGCAAGACGACTCTCGGGCAGGCCCTGGCGCGGGCCATCGACTGTACCTTTCAGCGGGTGCAGTTTACCAGCGACATGCTGCCGTCCGACGTTCTGGGCATCTCGATCTACTCCGCGATCGAGCAGCAGTTTGAGTTCAAGCGTGGACCCGTTTTCACCAACGTCCTGCTGGCCGACGAGATCAACCGCACCACGCCCAAGACCCAGTCCGCACTGCTCGAGGCCATGAACGAAGGACAGGTCACGGTGGACTCGCATTCCTATTCGCTGCCGCAACCTTTCCTGGTGATCGCCACGCAGAATCCGGTGGAGCACCATGGGACTTATCCTTTGCCGGAGTCGCAACTGGATCGCTTCCTTATGCGGGTGCGAATGGGTTATCCCGATGGCGAGTCGGAACGCGAAATTCTGCGCTCGGAAGCGGGCACCGCCCAACTGGAGATTTTAGAGCCGGTGCTCACGGGCGCCGATGTGCTGGAAATGCAGCAGGCCGTCACCCAGGTGCGCGTCGATGATTCGCTGGTCGGCTATGTGCTGGCGATTGTTCGCGCCACCCGCGAGTCCGAGCAATTCTCGCTGGGGGTTTCGCCCCGCGGGTCGCAGATGCTTTACCGTGCCGGCCAGGCCATGGCCTTTCTCGATGGCCGCACCTTCTGCGTTCCGGAAGACTTCAAGCCGCTGGTGGTGGCAGTCTTTGCGCATCGCGTCGCCGTGAACGGGCGCTACTCTTCCACGCTCAAGAAATCCGAACAGGCCGAGCAACTGCTCCGGGAGCTGGTCGAGACCATACGCGTACCGGTGTAGAGCGGACCTTCAAGCTGAGCAAGGAAAAAACCAGTCGTCACTTCCAAGTTCCCGGTTCTCAGCTGGCTTTCGCTTCCTTCGCCGTTCATAATATTTACCTGTCATGTCATTTCTTCGATTCCTGATGCTGCTCGCTCTGATCGTCTGGCTGGGCGGAGTGATATTTTTTCCTGTCGTCGCACAGACATCTTTTTCGGTGCTTCCGACGCGCCATCTGGCGGGGTCGGTGGTGGGGCGTTCGTTGGGAATTCTGCACTGGATGGGGATAATCTCCGCGGTCGTTTTTCTGGCCAGTTCGCTGCTGTTGAGCCGGCTTAGCAGCGGCGAAGCGCAATGGTTCGCGCCGCGGAATGTGCTCATCTGCATGATGCTGCTGCTTACGTTGATCTCGCAGTTCGGTATCATTCCGCGTATGGATGCGATCCGGGCTTCGATAGGTGAGATCGATGCGGCGCCGGTTGATAGTCCCGCTCGGGTGCAATTCGATGGCTTGCACCAATGGTCCACGCGGCTCGAGGGTGGAGTGCTGCTGCTCGGACTGGTGCTGGCTTATCTGACTGCACGTTCGCTGACCTGACGGCACTGGCTGTTATCATCTTCTTGATTCCTATGAAAACTGGCATCATTGGCCTGCCACAGGTGGGCAAAACTTCCCTGTTCCGCATTCTTACTAAGGCGCATTTTTCCGATCAGGCCCACTCTAACCCGCGTGAGGCCCACATCGGGGTGGCCAAAGTTCCGGACGAGCGTCTCGACCGCCTGGCGGCGCTCTACAGTCCGAAAAAGCTCACCCACGCATCCGTCGAATATGTGGACGTGGGCGCCATTGGCCAGGAAGCTCTTAAAGAGAGCGCCTACGTCGGGCATCTGCGGAACGTGGATGCCCTGGCCCACGTGGTGCGGGCGTTCGATGATCCCTCCATTCCGCACGTCGGGCCGGTTGATCCACTTCGCGACATCAAGAACGTTGATTTCGACCTGATGGTCAGCGACCTGGGACAAATCGAAAAACGGCTGGAGCGCCTGGAAAAAGACCTGAAGAAGATGCGCACTCCGGACCTGGAAAAAGAGTTTGATCTTCTGAAGCGAGCCAACGTCCACCTGGGAACCGAGCGGCCGCTCCGCGAAATGGAAATGACGCCGGAGGACAAGAAGCGTCTGCGGGGCTTCATGTTCCTGAGCGAGAAGCCGATTCTTTATGTGCTCAACGTCGGCGAGAGCACGGAGTTAGGCAACGATCTGGAAAACGCGATCACTAAGTACGGTTTGACCGAGGTGGCGTCGAGGCCCAACGCGTCTGCATCAGCGATCTGCGGGAAGGTGGAGGCGGAACTCGCGGAAATGAGTGACGCGGATGCAGCCGAGTTTCTGGGCAGCTACGGTCTGAGAGAGAGTGGGCTGGTCCGCCTGATCCGCACCACCTACTCGCTGCTCGGACTCATTTCCTTCTTTACCGCTGGGGAAGATGAATGCCGGGCCTGGACCATTCCGGTGCGCACCCGAGCGGTGGAAGCCGCCGGCGCCATTCACTCCGACCTGGAGAAACATTTCATCCGGGCTGAAACCATTCGCTGGGACCAACTGCTCGAAGCCGGTTCCGAAGCCAACGCCCGCGCAAAAGGCACGCTGCGCCTCGAAGGCAAGGACTACGTCGTTCAGGATGGCGATGTGATGCATATTCGGCACAGCGGCTAGATTCCCGTTTTGAGACTGGGAACTAAGAACCGGAACTGATGACAAACCAGTTCTCGGTTCTCGGTTTTTAGTTCTCAGTGTTCACTCGTCACATCTTTCTCTGCAAGATGTTGGCATGATTGTTCCCGGGAGGATATTTATGGGACAGTCATACCGGGATCTGATCGCGTGGCAGAAGGCCATGGACTTTGTTATGGACGT
The DNA here is from genome assembly GCA_963803605.1 of Terriglobia bacterium. GTDB lineage: Bacteria > Acidobacteriota > Terriglobia > Terriglobales > Acidobacteriaceae > JAIQFF01. Next base: position 773,531 of record CAWDNG010000003.1, on the reverse strand, counting down.
TTACCGTACCAGCAAGACATTTCCGCGGGACGAACTTTACGGACTCTCCAACCAACTGCGAAGATCAGCGGTCGCGGTCCCGACCAACATTGCGGAAGGTCAGGCGCGTTTCTCTGCCAATGAATTCCATTATTTCCTGGGACGAGCCCGAGGGTCGCTGGTCGAGGTCGAAACCCAACTGTTGATTGCGCAGAGCCTCGCCTACTTCACGCCGGAGCATGGCAAGCATCTCCTCGACCAGTCGGCCGAACTGGGGAAAATACTCAATGGCCTGATCGGCGCCATAAGGCCGGCCGCGTAGCTGAGAACCGGGAACTGGAGACTGGGAACTGTTATTATCGCCCGCGTACATGCATCCCATTCTGCTCAGCGTTTTGCTTGGCCTTACCGCGGCCGCGGCCAATGTTTTCGGCGGCGCCATCATCGTTCAGAAGAATTGGGACCGGTCTTACCTCAAGTACTTCGTGGCCCTGGGCGCGGGATTCATGCTGGCGACGGCGATTGTGGAGATTTTTCCCGCCAGCCTGGAGCTGCGCGGAAAAAGTGCAGCATTCCTGGTTCTGGCCGGATACCTCATCGTCCACTTGTTCGAACATACGGTCACGCCCCACTTCCATTTCGGCGAGGAGACTCACAAGGACGCGTTCGTCCACGGCCACCGGGGATACTCGGTGCTGGTGGGACTGATCATCCATACTTTTTTTGACGGCATTGCCATTGCTTCCGGCTTCATTGTTTCCAACTGGTTGGGATGGATCATCTTCCTGGCAATTTTTCTGCACAAGATTCCGGAAGGATTCACCATTGCGTCCGTCATGCTGGCCAGCGGGCAAAGCCGGCGCACCGCGTGGGGAGCCTCCATGCTGTTGGGGGCATCGACGCTGGCGGGAGTGCTCACCATGGCGCTGTTCCGCCATCAGGTCAGTTACGGCTTGCCGCTTTCCGCCGGGGTGACGATCTATGTGGCCGCCTCAGACCTGATGCCCGAGGTCAACCGCGAGCCGGGCGTGAGGATGGCGCTGGTGGTTTTCCTGGGAGTGGGACTGCTCTTTCTGCTCGATAGCCTTGCACACGTCCACTAGCGAGTGTGTGGGTCGGACACTCCTGTCCGACGCTTTTGAATTTGACTTTCAAGCTCAAACCCCGTAACCAAGCCCCGACCACGTAAATCAAAACCAAAGTCAAGAGCGTCGGACAGGAGTGTCCGACCCACACGAATTTATTCCACCGTGTGCTTCGCCGTGTAGCCTTCCCGGGCCATGACGGTGTACTTCACGTCCTTGCCCTTCTGGTCTTTGACTTTCAGCGGGCCTCCATCGGGAGCGACTACTTCCACTTTCAGTTTGCGGTAAGTGCCGTCCAGTTTGGGATTGGTCGGGTGGTAGGCCAGGTTGTATTGGTTGCGGATATCGCCGATGACGTCGTGAAAAATCTCCGGCAGCTCAGCCTGAAAGCGCGGGAAGTACGCGCGTCCTCCGGTCAGGCTGGCAAAGGTCCTCATCTCGTTATCGCCCTGCAGGTAGTCCATTTCGCCGACCGGGATACCCATGCCGTGGGTGTAACCGCATTGATGGGCCTCACAGTAGTTGCGCACGGCAAAACCCACGCTGATGGGGAAAATGGTGACGTCGTGCGTGCTCTTGATCTTCTTCATAATCTGGTCGAGGTTGAGCTTGCTGAAAGTGTCCACGCCCGTGGTCACCAGGATGATGTACTTGCGTCCCTGAATCTGATCGACGCGGTCGAGCGTGTCATACAGGGCATCAAACAGGTTGGTCTCGGCAAAGCCCGGTATGCGCAATTGATTCAGCGCGCCGTAAACTGCCTGCTTGTCCTGGGTAAAGTCGGCCAGGATGTGGGGTTTCATGTCGTAGGAAATCACTGCCACCCAGTCATTTTTTTTGAGGGAGTTGGCGAAAGCGTAGCTGGCATTCAACGCGTCCACCATGAAGTAGTAGTTGGTGGAGGCAAATTCCACCAGCAGCACCGCTGTAATGGGCGCTTGCGAGACATCGAAGTCAGTTACCGATTGCTGGACGCCGTCCTCCAGCACGCGGAAGTTGTCCTTCTTTAGGCCGGGGATGAATTGCCCGTCTTTGGTGGTCACCAGAACATCCACATTCACCAAGGGGACGTCCACCCTGATGGAATAGTCCGGCATCCCCTCCACCTTTTTGGGCTTTGCCGGGGGCGGCGGGGGCGGCGGTTCTTCCTTTTTCTTCGGAATGGCGTACGGACCGACGTCGTTCTGGGGGCCTCCCGCCTCGGGTGGTGCCTCCTGCTTCTGCCCGCTGGCCGCCGGTTCGGACTGGTCTTGTGCGAGAAGCCCGGGCATACCCAGGGCCAGGAATAGCAAAGCCAGCATCATCAAGGGGATAGTCTGAAGGGGCCGGGCCGCAAGCTTCGGATTTCTGATCCTGTCAATGGAAAACATGGAATTCCTCGGCAAATCGTTATGCTAGTATAGACGCAGGGCTTCGCGATTGGGATGTTTTGCACCGCCTTGGCTGTCGCTTTTAGCCCCTCTTCCCCCCGGCAAGAGCAGGATGCAAGGCCCGAAGTGCAAGATTTTGGTCGCTGAGCACTGGGCTTCAGGTTCAAATTCATGAGACGTGCGCTTTTCTCCAGTGTCATTGCTCTCCTCCTCTCTTCAATACTCCAGGCCCAAACAATCCAGGCCCAGACCGCCAAACCGGTTGAGACCATTCCGGTGAGCGAGATCCATGCCGGAATGCACGGCGTGGCCTACACCGTCTTCCAAGGCACCAAACCAGAGCCCATGGGCGTGGAAGTTCTCGGGATTCTGAAGAATGCCAACGGCCCCAAGGGAGACATCATTCTGGTTCGTTTGTCGGGGGAGAAGGCGGAATATACCGGTGTGGTCGCCGGCATGAGCGGGAGTCCGGTCTATTTGAATGGTAAACTGGCGGGAGCTTTGGCCTTCCGCATTGGCGAATTTTCCAAGGAGCCGATCGCCGGCGTCACGCCCATCGCTGAGATGCTGGAGATCAGCGCCATGGACCGCAGGCCGGGAAGCAGGGTGAACGCCGAGTCTTCGATGCAGGCGCCGACCCGAACCTCAGGGCCCGGAGTTGCCGGAGTTGCGTCTGGCGGGCTTGCTTCGAAAGACTATGCCAACTATCTGAAGCCCATCGAGGCTCCCCTGGTGTTCAGCGGATTTTCGCAGGACGCTGTGGAGCGCTTCGCTCCGCAGTTCGCCAGGGCCGGAGTCGTACCGGTGATGGGAGTGGGGTCGGTGAGTGAGAGCAAGCAGCCGGAACCACTGGAACCCGGCTCAGCCATCAGCGCAATTCTGGTGCGTGGCGACATGGACATCGCAGCCACCTGCACCGTCACTTATATGGATGCGCAGCACCTGCTGGCCTGCGGTCATCCCCTGCTGCAGTTTGGCCGGGTGGATTTGCCTATGACCAAAGCGGAAGTCCTGGCTACGCTGCCCTCGCCGCTTAATGCCTTCAAGATCGTAAATGCCACCGAAGCGGTTGGCGCTTTCGTGCAGGACCGCCACACCGGCATTCTGGGAGAATTTGGCAAGCAACCGGAGATGATTCCGGTCACCTTGAATATCCACGCCGGAACGACCCGCAAGCAATTTCATTATGAGGTCTTGAACAACGCGAACCTGAGTCCGCTGGCCATGATGGCCACGGTGTTCAACGCATTGCACGGAGTCAACGAGTACGGCGAGGACACCACCTACCGCATGAACGGCCGGATCAGCGTGAGCGGGTATCCCGACGTGACCGTGCAGAACATGTTTGCCCCGTCAGATGGGGGACAGCCCGCCGCCGTTATGGCGGCGCTTTCACTCGGGGACCGCTTCAGCCGCATCTACGACAACCCCTACACCGTGCCGGGCATTCGTGGTGTCGATCTTGATTTCGACCTGGTGCGCGAACGCCGCTGGGCCCGCCTGGAGGGAGCGCGCACCGACCTGATCGAAGCCCGTCCGGGCGATGAGATCACTATCGAAACCGTGCTGCGTCCATACCGGGGCGAAGTGATTCTGCAGCAGATTCCCATTCACATTCCCACATCGACATCGCGTGGACCGCTGCGCATTCTGGTCAGCGATGGCGAAACCCTTGACCGCCTCCGCCACGGCAACCCGCAGCTGGGCCGAAAAATGGACCTGGCGTCCACTATCGCTTTGCTCAACAAGCAGCACATGAACAACCGCGTGTACGTGTCACTGCTCGAGGCCGATCCGGAAGCCATGGTGGCCGACAAGGTCATGCCCACGCTGCCGCTCTCGATCATGAATGTGATGGACAGCATGCGCGGCACCCAGGAAATGATCGTGCAGGGCGAGTCATCGGTAAACGAGGCCGCCACCGGCCCGCTGGACTATGTGGTGTCAGGCGCGCAGGTCCTGACCATCACGGTCAAGTAGTAGTGTGGTGTGGGTCGGACGCTCCTTTCGACTTCGATCAGGGCAGGCTTTGTCCGACGCCTTTGACTTAGCAAGCCGGGAATTTGACTCCGGACCGCCGCCGATTGCAAGGCTTCCAAACCTAGAATCAACCCCAAAGGCGTCGGACAAGAGTGTCCGATCCACACCCGTGATAGTCTGAATTCTTCCGCTCCCGATCATGATGAGGTAATAAAATTGGTAATCCGTTCGCGCAATCAATTCTTCCTTGTTCTTATCTCTCTGCTGATTGTGGTTCCGTTCGCTTCCAGTGAAGGCACTCGCACCTGGGAGCAATCGAAATTTGAAGATCTGAGCAAGGGCACAGCGACGGGCGTGGCCATTCGCAGCACCGGCGGCCTGGAACTCGCTCCAGCCTTCAAGGCAATCTCGACCACGCCGTCCACCTACATATGGTCGATCGCGGCTGACCAGAGCGGGAATCTCTACGCCGCTACCGGCGGGCCCGCCCGGGTGTATCGCATCACGCCGCAGGGACAGTCTTCCACCATCTTCGAGCCCCAGGAGTTGCAGGTGCAGGCTCTGGCGGTGGACAAGAATGGCGTTCTCTACGCCGCCACCAACCCGGATGGGAAGGTCTATCGCATTGAGCGTCTGGCCAGCCCAGCGGCGGCCAAGGGAAAGGAGCCGGCGACTATCAAGGCGGCCAGCGAGTTCTCGGCCTCCGTATTTTTCGATCCCAGAACGAAATATATATGGGACCTGGCTTTCGACAACGCCGGTAATCTCTATGTGGCCACCGGCGATCAGGGCGAAATTTATCGGGTGACTCCGAGAGGGGAGCACTCCGTATTTTTCAAAAGCGACGAAGCTCACATCCGCGTGTTGTCGGTGGACGCTCAGGGCAATCTGATCGCGGGCTCGGACGGCAGCGGACTGGTGTACCAGATCAAGCCCAGCGGTGAAGGCTTTGTCCTTTACAGCGCTCCCAAGAAAGAAATTACGGCACTGGCCATCGACAAGGCAGGGAACATTTATGCCGCCGGAGTAGGAGAGAAGCGGGCTGGACCCACTCCGTCACTCTTTCCGGCGCCGGTCACCTCCCCCCTACCCGCCCCTACGGGCGGGGCGGCGCAACCCGGCATGGTGGTGTTGAACCCAACCCTCACTCCACCCGCCCTGGTGAGCAGCATCCCGCTTACCGGATCGGGAGCAAGCGGGGGTTCGGAAATTTACCGGATTGCTCCTGACGGCTCGCCGCGGCGCATCTGGACTTCGCGCGAGGACCTGGTGTATGCCCTCGCCTTCGATTCCGGGGGACGCCTGTTGGCCGGTACGGGAAATCGCGGCCATGTTTTCGCCATCACCGGCGAAGATCGTTTCGTCGATCTGCTGAAGGCCAGCGCTACCCAGGTCACGGCTTTCGCCAAGGCTCCGGCGGGCGGGCTTTATGTGTCAACCAGCAATCTCGGCAAAGTTTTCCTGCTGGGAGGGTCGGCTGAATCCGAAGGCAGCTACGAGAGCGATGTGTTCGATGCCAAAGTCTTCTCGCGCTGGGGCCGCACCGAATTGCGCGGCACGGGGCAAGTCCAGCTCTTTGCCCGCAGCGGCAACGTGGACAATCCCGACCGCAACTGGAGTCCCTGGCAGCCGGTCGACCTTTTGAAGGATCCCGTGCTCGATGCGCCGCCGGCCCGGTTTATCCAGTGGAAGGCGGTGCTGCATGCCGGCACCACCGCACCCACCGTGGACAGTGTGCTGCTGAACTACCTGCCCAAGAACGTCGCTCCCGACTTCGACGATGTTACGGTGCAGGTGGGGGTGCGTTATCAGCCCCTGCCCAAGCTCGCAGTGGTACCCGATACGAGCGGGACTGCGGCGGCGAATCCACAGCCGCGCTTCGACGCGCCGCCGCCTACCGCTCGCGACTCCGATTCCATCGGGGTGAAGTGGACCGTCCATGACGACAACGACGATCAGATGGTTTACTCGGTCTATTACCGGGGCGACGGGGAAACCCGCTGGCTGCTGCTGAAGGATGACCTGACCGACAAGTACTATTCCTTCGACGCGTCACTGCTGCCGGACGGGGGCTACACCGTCGAGGTTCTGGCTTCGGATGCGCTGTCGCATTCTCCCGGCCAGGCGTTGACTTCGACCCGGGACAGCGCGCGCTTTGAAGTGGACACCACGCCGCCGCGAATCGAAGGTCTCAAAGCAGCCGTGGAAGGCACGCAAATCCATGTGAGCTTCCACGCCATCGATGGATTTTCCGACATCAAGCGCGCCGAGTATTCCGTGGATGCAGCCGACTGGCAATATGTGGAACCGGTCGGACAGCTCGCAGATTCGAAGTCGGCGAACTATGACTTTCAGGTAGCCGTGCCTGCAGCACCCGGGTCCAGCGCGATGGGCGGGGTCCCGGCACGACCGCCGGAAGCGTCGGGGTCTGCCGAGCATGTGGTCGTGGTGCGAGCCTATGACCGTTTCGACAACATGAGCTCGGCAAAAACAGTGATTCGGGGCAAGTAGCTTTCGGACCACTCTCAGCCCCTTGCTCAAGACTAAGAAACGCGGACTGGCTTGAATTGTCAGTTCCCAGTTGTCAGTTCTCGGTTCTCAGTTTGTGATCTGGTCGGCATTGCGCAGTTCCGGGAAGGCCCACGCCCATATTCCAATTACCACCAGCGTTCCTACTCCGCCCAGGACGACCGCCGGCACCGTGCCGAACCAGTGTGCGGTCAAGCCTGACTCGAACTGGCCCAACTCGTTCGAGACTCCGATGAAGATCATGTCCACGGCATTCACCCGTCCGCGCATTTCATCCGGAGTGGCCAGCTGCACCAGGATGGAGCGAATGATCACGCTGACCATGTCCGAGGCGCCGAGCAAGAACAAAGCCACGAGCGAGAGGGTCAGGCTGCGTGAGAAACCGAAAATAATGGTGCACACGCCAAATCCACCCACGCACCACAGCATGGTGAGTCCGGCACGCCGCCGTAGAGGACGATGCGCTACCAGGATGGCCATGGCCGTCGCGCCCACGCCGGGAGCGCTGCGCAGTAGTCCCAGTCCCCAGGGTCCGGTCTTCAGGATTTCGCTGGCATACACCGGCAGCAGCGCCACTGCGCCCCCCAGCAGGACGGCAAACATGTCCAGCGAGATTGAGCCCAGCACCAGCTTATGGCTCCAGATGTAGTGAAAGCCTGCGAGCACGGTGTTCCAGGTAACGGGTTCCCGCGCCCGGGCCTGGGTCTGCAAGGTGATGCGAAGAGTCGAAAAGACAGCCGCCAGTCCCGTGACCACCGCGGTGGCGTACACCACCGTCGGCCCTCTCGAGAGCGCATAGAGAAACCCTCCAATTGAAGGTCCCAGAATGGTTGCCGCCTGGAAGATGCTGGCGTTCCAGGCTACCGCGTTGGGGAAATGTTCCTCGCGAACTAGCTGCGGCAAAAGCGCCCGGGTTACCGGAGCATTGAAGGCGCGCACCACGCCGATCAGCACTACGACGGCATAAATCAGCCGAACGGAATGGCTGCCGCGCCAGGCGATCGCCCACAGCAGTCCGGAGGAGACGGCGAAGCCGCAGTAGCACAGTGTCACCACCTTGCGCCGGTCGAAACGGTCGGCCACGTGTCCCGAAACCAGGAATAGCAGCATGCCGGGCAGAAACTGGGCCAGGCCGATCAGTCCGAGATCAAGAGGCCGCCGGGTGATCTCGTACACCTGCCATCCCACCGCCACCGACTGCATTTCCAGCGCGGCCACGATGAAGAAGCGCGCGGCCTGGTAAATCGTGAAATCAGGATAGGTGAAGGCGATGCGGCCCGCCGGAAGACTGGATCCGGGGAAATCAGGTTCAGGGAGACTGGGCTCGAGGGCTTCTGCCATTGTCATCTACTGTGCCACAGAACCGCCGCAGGTGGAGCAGGTCTTCAGGGCCACAACAAATCGCTATAATCCACAGCGTGCTGGCATTTCTCCGCACGGTCGGGTGGCTGGCGTGCGTCGTGTATGCCACCATCCCGTTGTTTTGGCTGCTCATCCATCCTCGTGTGAACTACTGGCGCTCGCGGCGGGGTTCTCCATATCATCTCCTGATACCGCTCTGGATCGCGACGTGGTTCCTGGTGGGTGCAAGTACCGCAGTCTGGCGAGACTTGCGGCTTTACACCGTGGCGTGGGGCTGGTTGCCCGCAGCCTTGGTCTTCGGTGCCGGACTGTGGATCTACTGGCGCTCCGGAGCCGGTTTCAGCGCCGCTCAGCTCGGAGGTCTTCCCGAGCTCATCCCCGGCCATCGCGAACAGCATCTGATCACGTCTGGCATACGCGCGCGGGTCCGCCATCCGATCTATCTGGGACATTTGTGCGAGATGCTGGCCTGGAGCGTGGGAACGGGATTGGTGGTTTGCTATGCCCTGACCTTGTTCGCGGTGATTACGGGCACCCTCATGGTCCGGCTGGAAGACAGGGAGCTTGAGCGGCGATTTGGAGCAGAATACCGCGAGTATCGCCAAACGGTGCCAGCCGTGGTGCCTAGAATTTATTCCGGAGCGGTCGATAGTGGGTCTTCCCATTCGATTAACAGGTAGTACAGGCAGGGAGGCCTGACGAAAATGCAATACTTGTTACTGATCTACGGCGGTGAAAGCCGGCAGTACAAGGTCGATGGGCCCGAACGCGAGAAGGCCCTGCAGGAATTCGGAGCTTTTACCCGGAGCATCCACCAGAGCGGACATCTTCTGGGCAGCAACGAACTGGACCTCACCTCCAAGGCCGCGACGGTGCGGGTGCGCGACGGCAAGCGGTTGGTCACCGACGGTCCCTTCGCCGAAACCAAGGAACAGCTGGGCGGCTATTATTTGATCGAAGCCAAAGACCGCGAAGAAGCCATCGCCATCGCCGCCCGGATTCCGTCGGTGAGCTGGGGTTCAATCGAAGTGCGGCCCGTGATTCCGCATCCCTTCACGGCCTGAAGGCCGTTCAGGATGACGCCGAGGCAGGGATTGATTCAAGCTCCGCAGCCGGCGGCTATAATTCGATTTGGCTGAGAGCTGATCGCTAACGGCTGACAGCTTCCTTCATGCGCTTCGAATTCTTCATTGCCACTCGCTATCTTCGCGCCAAACGCCGCCAGGCTGTTATCGGGGTGATCACCGGCATCTCCATCGCCGGTGTCGCCGCCGGAGTGGCGTCCCTGGTTGTGGCTCTCGCCATCAATAACGGCTTCCGTCAGGACCTGCAGGACCGCCTGCTGGGCTCGACCTCGCACATCAACCTGCTGCGGGTGGAGAGCGACGGTATCAAAAACTGGCGCCCCCTGATGGAGCGCTTATCAAAACAGCCGCACGTGGTCGGCACCGCGCCTGCAATTTACGAACAAGTGTTGATCTCGAGAGGCCCGCGGGCCCGCGGCGCGGTGTTGAAAGGGATGATTCCTGCTGACGAGCGCAAAGTCAGCGACCTGCTGAGCACGGTGAGGATTGGATCGATGGATCCGCTGGACCCGGAGCGTACGGAGCCCAGTCCTCAAACCGCCTTGAGCGGGTCGGAGACCCACCCCACGAGCGAACCTGACGATCTGAACTCAGTGCAGCAGCGCATCGCCGCGATGCCGCCGATCCTTCTGGGCAAGGACATCGCAGAAGACCTGGACGCGACGTTGAATTCGGTGGTGCTGGTCACCAGTCCTCAGGGAGAACTAACACCGTTTGGGCTGGTTCCGAAGTACAGCCGCTTCCGCGTGGTCGGAATTTTCAACTCCGGCTTCTTCGACTACGACAGTTCGTGGGCCTTTACCCGTCTTTCCGACACGCAAAACCTGGAGGGACTGGGCGACCAGATCACGGTGCTGGAGTTCAAGGTGGACGATATTTACAAGGCCGGAGAAATTTCGCAGCAACTCGAAGAAGCGGCCGGCAAAGGTTTCATGGCCACTAACTGGATGGAGCAGAACAAGGCGCTGTTCCGCGCTCTGCGGCTGGAGCGGCTGGTGACCTTCATCACCATTGGACTGATCGTCTTCGTCGCCGCTCTGAATATTCTGATCTCACTCACCATGATGGTGATGGAGAAGACGCGTGATATCGCAGTCCTGATGTCGATGGGCACACGGAAATCGCAGGTGCGGCGGCTGTTTATCACGCAAGGACTGTTGATTGGTGTGATTGGCACGGCGATCGGGTTGGTTCTGGGTTATGCATTGTCCTGGGCGGGAGGCCACTACCATTTGCTGTCACTCGCTCCTGAAGTGTACTCAATCGACTACGTGCCCTTCGCCCCCCGCTTCATCGACGGCGTCCTGGTCGCCCTGGTGGCCATCGGGATTTCCCTGGTGGCGACGTTGTATCCTTCCTGGTCGGCGGCGCGCATTCTTCCCGCTGAGGCTCTCCGCTACGAGTGACCCCGGTCCGGCGTAGTGACCATGGTCATGTCGTAATTCGCAAAAATTGAGCTTAAGGTTTCCTTCATAGACATTCCCAAAGAGGAAGCAGGAGGTTTCCGCCCCGGCGTTCATGTTTTAATGAGGAGTTGGGCTCGCGGATAGCTGAGAGCTAAGGGGCTGACGGCTGGCGTGAGCCGAGGAGCCGGGCTTTTGCATCTAAGTAAACAGGAAGTGTTGCTGCGCGTCGAAGGTCTGAAAAAAGTCTTTCGCTCGGGCGAGTCGGACCTGGTGCTCTTTGACAATTTGTCGTTTCAAGTAGCACGAGGAGAAATGCTGGCCATTGTGGGCGAGTCGGGCTCGGGCAAGAGTACCTTGTTACACATCCTCGGCGCTCTTGATCGTGCTTCTGCGGGTGACGTATACTGCGCCCACTTGCGATTGAGTTCGCTCTCAGAAGATGACGCGGCCGGGTTCCGAAACCATGAACTCGGTTTCGTCTGGCAGTTCCACTACCTGCTGCCGGAGTTCACGGCACTGGAAAACGTGGCCATGCCGCTGCTGCTCCGGGGTCTGGCCCGGCAGAAGGCGGAGGGGGAAGCTTCGCGGTGGCTGCACGAGGTAGGACTGGAGCAGCGCTCGCATCACCGGGCGGGAGAACTTTCCGGCGGTGAGCAGCAGCGCGTGGCTCTGGCCCGGGCGCTCATCACCCAGCCGAAGCTTTTGCTGGCCGATGAGCCCACCGGAGATCTCGACAGCCGCACAGCGGACTCGGTTTTTGAATTGATCGCCCGGCTACATCGCGACTACCAGCTGACCTCGCTCATTGCCACCCACAATATTGCCTTTGCGCGCCGCTGTCACCGGGTGTTGCACTTGCAGCGGGGGAAAGTGGAGGAGATCGCGCCGGAGACACTTTCCGGCTAGAGGCGACAGGAATTGACAGAATTCGGCCATCGTTCCGAAACGGAAAGAGTGTAGGAGGAATTGAAGTCAGTTTCCAGTTTGCGGTTCTCAGTTTGCAGGGTTTAGGTACAAAGTTTTGCTCGGGGTATCTTTGGTAATGGGAGCGGAGGCTCTACCGGCGCTTCCGGGCCATAGACGGGTTGGCAGGTAGATTGCAATAATGAAGGGGGCAGCAGGTTTCCCAGGGTTCGGGCCGCAACCAGAAACCTCGGTCCTTTAGTAGAGCCAAGGGGGTGGGGCTTTATGTTTGAACGTTATACGGAAAAAGCAAGGCGCGTCATCTTTTTTGCGCGCTATGAAGCCAGCCAGTTCGGGTCTCCCTATATTGAGACGGAGCATTTGCTGCTGGGACTCTTGCGCGAAGACAAAGCCCTGACCAATCGCTTTCTGCGTTCGCATGCTTCAGTCGAATCCATTCGCAAGCAGATCGAAGGACACACCACCATCCGGGAGAAAGTCTCGACTTCGGTTGATCTTCCATTAAGCAATGAGTGCAAGCGCGTGCTGGCGTATGCTGCGGAAGAAGCGGAGCGGCTGTCGCACAAGCATATCGGGACCGAACATCTGCTTTTGGGTTTACTGAGAGAAGAGAAGTGCTTTGCGGCTGAAATTCTGCACGAGCGCGGTCTGAGGCTCTCAACCATTCGGGAGGAGCTGGCGCGCAGCAGCCAGGAAAAATCAGCGCCGCAGCGGCAGCGCGAATCTTCGCTGCTCAGCGAGTTTTCCCGCGACCTGACCCAGGCCGCGATGGACAACCAGCTCGATCCGCTGGTGGGACGGGATGGCGAACTGGAGCGCGTCATCCAGATCCTGTGTCGCCGCACCAAGAACAATCCTGTGCTCATCGGCGAACCCGGTGTGGGCAAGACGGCCATCGTCGAAGGACTGGCGCAGCGCATCGCGGACGGCGAAGTTCCGTCGTTTCTGGCCGACAAGCGCATCCTGGGACTCGACCTTTCGCTCATCGTGGCGGGCACCAAATACCGCGGCCAGTTCGAAGAGCGTCTGAAGACCATCATGAAGGAGCTGATGGAATCGCAGAACTCCATCATCTTCATCGACGAGTTGCATACCCTGGTGGGAGCGGGCTCGGCGGAAGGGTCGCTCGATGCGGCCAACATTCTGAAGCCGGCGCTGTCGCGGGGCGAGATTCAGTGCATTGGGGCCACCACCCCAGGGGAGTATCGCAAATCCATCGAAAAAGATCGCTCGCTGGAGCGCCGCTTCCAGGCGGTAAAAGTTCCGCCACCGGATGAAGCCAGCGCGACCAAAATTCTGTTCGGGATCAAGGACCGGTACGAGAAGTTCCATGCCGTCACCTACACTGACGATTCGATCAACTTCGCGGTCTCGCATTCGAACCGTTATATCCCGGACCGCTTCCTGCCGGACAAGGCCATTGACCTGATCGACGAAGCCGGGGCGCGGGTCAAGCTGCGCCAGACTTCGCTGCCGGAAGAGATTACGGAAGTGCAAAAGCGCATCAAGTTCATCGTCCATCGTATGGAGAACGCCATCGCGAACCACGAGTTCGAGAAGGCGCGCTTCTACTCGGATGAGGAACGCAAGGAGCGCGAGAACCTGCGCGCTCTTCGCGAAAAATACCACCTCGATGAATCCTCCACCGGCGTTGTCGGTCGGGAGGACATCGAGGACGTGGTATCGCGCTGGACCGGCGTCCCCATCACCTCTATTAAGGAAGAAGAGTCGGCCAAGCTGCTGCGCATCGAAGAAGAGCTGCACAAGCGGATCATCTCGCAGGACAAGGCCATCATCGCCCTGGCCCGAGCCATCCGCCGCAGCCGCGCCGGCCTCAAGAGCCCGAACCGGCCTATCGGCTCGTTCCTGTTCCTCGGACCGACCGGCGTCGGCAAGACCGAAGTCGCGCGTACTCTTGCCCAGTTTATGTTCGGCAGCGAGAAGTCGCTGGTCCGCTTCGACATGTCCGAATTCATGGAGAAGCATTCGGTCTCGAAGCTGATCGGCTCGCCTCCGGGATACGTTGGCTATGAAGAAGGCGGACAGCTTACCGAACGCGTGAAGCGCGCCCCTTATTCCGTGGTGCTGCTCGACGAGGTCGAGAAGGCGCACCCGGATGTCTTCAACATCCTGCTGCAGGTATTTGAAGACGGCCAGCTTACCGACGGCCTGGGCAATACGGTGGATTTCAAGAACACCATCATCATCATGACCTCGAACATCGGCGCCCGGCACCTGCAGAAGCGCGAAGGCCTGGGCTTCCAGTCCAGCAACGAGGACATGATTTCGGGCAAGGTCGAAGACCTGGTAAAGGGCGAGGTCAAACGCACCTTCAACCCGGAATTCCTCAACCGGCTGGATGAAATCATTCTGTTCACCGCCCTGGGCGAGCAGGACCTGATCCAGATCCTGGAACTGATGGTGACGCAGCTCAATCAGAACCTGGCCCAGAAGTCGATCACGGTTACGGTCACCGATGAGGCCAAGAAGTGGATCCTGAACCAGACGCTGGGCGATCGCAGCTACGGCGCGCGTCCTCTGCGGCGGGCTTTACAGAAGTACATCGAAGATCCGCTGTCGGAAGCGCTGATCCAGGGCACCATCACCACCCGGCCGGCGTTTATCGAAGTCTTCCTGGATGGACAGAAGCTGTACTACCGTCCGGTGGACTCGGAAAAGGCCGAAGGCGTGCTGTTGTACGAGAATTAGCTTTCAGCCGTCAGCTTTCAGCCGTCAGCCTGTGCTGGCGGCTTTGTTTTCTTTGCGAATTTTGCGGAGTCCTTTGCGGCCTTTGCGGTCAAAGGTTTTACCGCAAAGGACGCAAAGAAGATCACGCAAAGGGCGCGAAAAAAAATTCCTATGGAACTTGTGGTCTATTCGTCTCCGTGGTGTTCGGACTGCCGGGTAGCCAAGCGCTTCCTGCAGGGGCATAACATTACATTCAAAGAGGTTGACGTCAAATCCACACCGGGCGCGGCCGAGGAAGTGATCGCCCGGACCGGAAAGCGCGCCCTGCCGCAATTTGTCATCGACGGCGAGTGGGTACAACCCTACCGCGTGGGCGAGGGCTTTCTCTATGAGGAGATGTCCCAACGCCTAGGTATTAAAGAGCCTTAGGTCCACCCGTACATCACCTTCCGTACCCTAGAAGACCCTGCCTCCAGGCCCCAAGATAGTAGTTCACAGGATGTCCGGCGGACACGCATTTCCCTCCCCCAATTTGCCCGCGGCAGCCAGTCTGTCCTCATGGTCGAGAACCATCATTCGTCGGAAGAAGAGCCGGTCTGTACCACCTGGGCCCGGCTGGTGGAGGTCATCCTGGGCCTGTTCCTGATCATAGGGACCGGCGTAATGGCCCATTACTACGCCCCGCCGGCACCGCTGCCCATGCCGGCACCGCTACCTGCCCGCCCGGCGATTGCCAACGATCATCAGGACGAACTCCGACAGCTTACCCGCGATGTGGATGAACTGAAGCAGGAACAAGCCATGCCGGCGCTGGTCCTGAACCGCTATCGCAACTCGATCTGCTACATCTACGGCATCTACCAGGTGGCCATGCCGGGACACCGGCCGGCGTTGCGCGCCCGTATTTCAGGGACCGGGTTCGTGGTAGCGGAAGGGTTGCTGGCCACTAACCGCCACGTGGCCGAGCCCTGGTACGGAGACTCAGAAGCCGATGCCCTGATCGGCAAGGGCGCCAAGCCGTTGCTGGAAAAGCTTGTTGCCTTCTTCCCGGGATTCCCCCTGCCGGTGGATATCACGCCTCTGGTGCTGTCCGCGAGCGGCGACCTGGCCGTGCTTCACGTGGAAAATTCGCGAGCCATCAGCCGCCTTCGGCCTCTTCCGCTGGCCGAGCGGGACTCGAACCCGGGGGAACTGGTGGCTGTAGTTGGGTACCCCATGGGAGTGCTGGGCATGGTCGCGAAGTCGCCGCCAGCGGTTTACGAGCGGCTGGCGTACCGCCGCGATGACATTGGCGCGGCCAATGAACTGGCAGCGCTCTCGTTGATCCGTCCCTCGGCCACCTGCGGACACCTGGGAGACGTGGTCGGCGACAAGCTCATTTACGACGCTCCTACCGCACACGGGGGCAGCGGCGGCCCGGTCTTCAACTCGCAAGGCCAGGTCATCGGCATCAATGAAGCCTACATCGACGGCTTCTCCGGCGGGACCCTGGGCGTCTCTGTGCAGGCGCTTCGACCCTTGATCACAGCGGCCCAGAAGAGGGTCGGTGTGAGCAGCCAGCTTCAATCGAAACCCTAAGCAGAATTTTGGCGTCATCCGGAAACCGGCTTCAGCCGGGTAACCTCGCGCCAGATCCTTCACGGCCTGAAGGCCGTTCAGGATGACGCCCATTAGGAGTAAGGGTCCTCAGCGAAATTTCTTCACCCAACCCGGCTCCCGCACGTGCTCCTCGTCCAACCGGTGCAGCCGCGCCGCCATGATTCCCGGCCTTCCCAGATAGCCGACCACGTGTTGCGGATCTTTGCGGTCCACCACCGGCAAGCGGCCGATATTATTGCGCAGCATTTTAGCCGCGGCGTCATGCAAGGTTTCGTCAGGATAGGTCACGATCAATTTGCGGCTTCCTGCTTCGAGTAAAGTCATGGCTCCGGAGGGATCCTGATCAAGCGCCCGCAAGACATCGCCGCGGGTGATGATTCCGACCAGCCTGTGGTCCGCGTCCATAAGGAGCATCCCCTGGTGACGGCTTACTTCCGGCTCGTGGCGGGCAATGCGTTCGGCCAAGTCGCGTACCGGCATCTCGGCGGCAATGGTGGGCGCTTCGTGATCCATGGTTTCCGAAACCGCCATCTGCTGCAGCACGTCGGCTTCGTAGTCCTGGTGGATGCGCAGGCCGCGCCGGATCAGCTTTTCCGTCATGATGGAGGCCTTGGGCATGAGCAGGATGGCAACTCCGTCGGCAATCACCGTGACCAGCATCAGGGGCAATACCGAGTTGTAGTCGCGGCTAATCTCGAAGGCAAAGACGATAAAAGAGAACGCGGCCCGCGAGGCCGCCCCGAATACTGCGCCCATCGCCACCAGAGCGAAGGCCCCGGCTGAGAGGTGAGCGGCGGGGAAGGCCTCATTCATGCCCATGGCAAATACTCCGCCCAAGGCGGCGCTCGACATGAACATGGGCGCGAGCAGGCCGCCGGACGTTCCCGAGCCCAGCGAAATTACCAGGGCCACGGCCTTGGCCAGCATCACGACGATCAGCACCTTGAAGGCGAGATTGGCGTTCAGAATGTCACTGATCGTGTCATAGCCCACGCCCAATACGCGGGGAACGAAATAACCGATAATGCCCAATCCAAGGGCCCCAATGGCGGGCCACCAGAGTTGGTCAATGGGCAGCTTCTCGAACAGGTCTTCTGTCCAGTAGAGCAACTTGCTGAAGCCAACGGCCGCCAAACCGCAAATCACTCCCAACACCAGGTAAAACGGCAGGGCGCTGGGCACGCCGAAATCCATCGCCGTAACCGTGAACATCGGGCCGGCCCCAAGCAGCTGCATGTGGACTGCAGTGGCCAGGGTGCTGGCCACAACCAGGGGAATAAACGATCGTGCCTTGAACTCAAAGAGCAGCAGCTCGATGGCAAGAATCACGCCCGCAATCGGCGTATTGAAGGTCGCTGACATGCCGGCGGCGGCGCCACAGGCCAGCAGTGCCTTGCGCTCCGACGCCGTGGTATGAAAGATCTGTCCCACCAGCGATCCCACGGCGCCTCCGGTCTGAATGATGGGACCTTCAGCGCCGAAGGGGCCGCCGGTTCCGATTGCGATGGCGGCTGAGATGGGCTTGAGAATCGCTACCCGCGGCTGAATGCGGCTGCGATTGAACAGCACCGCTTCCATGGCTTCGGGAATGCCGTGTCCCTTGATTTTCGATGAGCCATACTTCGCCATGACTCCGACGATCAGTCCGCCGATAACTGGAATCGGGATGACCCACAGACCCAGATGATTGTGACGAGCGCTGGTAAAGTCGGCGACGAAGCGGCCATAAAACGAAATGTTGGTCAACAACCCGATCAGCCGGTACAGGAGAAAGGCGATGCCCCCGGCGAGCAAGCCGATACCCGCCGCCAGGAACGAGACGAGAACCAAGCGAAATTGGGCAGGCTCGGCCAGAGTTGTGTCGCCGACCTGGGCGCCAGTGGCCGCGATGATTGGGCGGGCTTCGCGGCCCGCGCCATCTCCGGAAATCTCCTGGTTCGGCGGCGTCGGCACGTCTAACCTGCTTCCCCGAATTGTCTCGAAGGAGTTTTGGGTGGCGAGGGTTGAGCGCTCTTGCCTGGCCGGATGGCTCGTTCCAAGGCGGCGACCAGGGCCGGACTCTGGGTGCGCAACTCCGCCTGGTGATCCAAAGACAATCTACGAAGTACTGTTTCGCCTTTCGCAGTAAGCTCCAGCAGGACCTGGCGCCTGTCCTCACCCGCGCGGCTTCGCCGCACCAATCCCACCGCCGACAGCCGGTTCACCAGTTCGACTGTGCTGTGATGCTGGAGCTGCAACCGTTCGGCCAGCGTTCCAATGGTCGGGTGCAGTCCGTCCGGCAGTCCTTTAAGGGCAAGCATCAACTGGTGCTGTTGCGGTTCCAGCGACAATTTGCGCGCCGCCTGCTCGCTGAAGTGAAGGAAACTGCGAATCTGATAGCGCAGTTCGGCCAGCGCCTGGTAATCGGAGAGAGCGAGAGTGTGGTCCGCGTTCATCTGCAATATATCGTATCACGATGTAATGTGAGATTAGAAGAGCAGGGCAGGCAGGCGCTAGCCGGGTTTCAGCGCGCCCACGTCAGATTCCTTCACGGCGTGAAGGCCGTTCAGGATGACGCTATCAGAAATTCCGCTCTTACGCTTTGACGACTTTGCCGCTTTTCAGGCAGGAAGTGCAGACGCGGATGCGTTTGGTCGCGGCGCCCACTTTGGCGTGCACCGGACGCAGGTTCACGTTCCAGCGCCGCTTGGTGATGTTATGGGCGTGGCTGATATTGTTTCCGAATTGCGGCCCCTTGCCGCAGAGCTCACATACTTGTGCCATTAACTGCTCCAGATAAGTTCAGAACTTGATGTGTAAAAGATAGATTTTACCGGAATTTGTGGGGTTTTGCCAGCCGGCGTATCGAGCCATGCTAAATGTAACCCGGGGAAGGGCCGTCGAGACACATAGGATGTAACCCGACTCAATGAGAATTTTGAGGAGGGTAGATTGGGGCACAAAGCGAAGTGGGAGTATTTCCGTGCTGTCTACGCGCGTTACCGCAAAGCAGGGCGGGAAGCGAAGCAAGTGATGCTGAACGAATTTTGCTTAAACACCAGGTACCACCGGAAATATGCGATTCGCCATTCTGAATGGACCTCCACCGGGAAAGCAAGCGGAGCGGCGGCCACGCGGACGAAGGCCGCAGTATGGCCGGCAAACACTCTCCATTCTGGCGGCGATTTGGGAAGCGGCGGGATATCCCTGGTCGGTGCGGCTGAAGGCCTTGCTGCCCAGCTGGATGCCTTGGATTCGCAAGCATTATCGGCTGAGCCGAGAGCTGGAGAAACAACTGCTGGGCATCAGTGCGCGGCAAATCGATCGACGGTTAAAGGCGAAGAAGAGAGAGCGGAAACGGAGCATTTACGGACGGACCAAGGCGGGCTCACTGCTCAAGCACCACATTCCAGTGAAGACGGACAGTTGGGACGTGACTGCACCCGGGTTTAGCGAGATCGACCTGGTGGCGCATTCGGGAAATTCTGGGGAAGGAGAGTTTGCGCATTCCCTGAACTTGACCGACATTCACACGGGCTGGACGGAGTCGCGCGCCCTGCTGGGGAAGAGTCAAGTGGCGGTGCAAGAAGCTCTGGATGAAATCGCAGGCGTGCTACCCTTCCGCCTACTGGGGCTGGATTCGGACAACGGATCGGAGTTTATCAACTGGCATCTGAAGGGTTGGTGTGAGGCGAAGAAGATTCAGCTCACGCGCGGGCGGCCGTACAAGAAAGATGACAACGCGCACGTGGAGCAGAAGAACTGGACGCATGTGCGCAAGCTTCTGGGGTGGGAACGCTACGATTCTGAAGCTGCGGTGGAGGCCATCAACGATCTCTACCGGCAGGAGTTGCGCTTGTGGCTGAACCTGTATCTGCCCTCGGTGAAGTTAGTGAAGAAAGTTCGAGTGGGATCGAAAGTGCGACGTGTCTACGACGCAGCGCAAACTGCATGGGAGCGGGTGCTGGCCTGTGCGCAGGCCAACTCGGCGCAGGTGGCAGGGCTGAAGAAACTGCAGCAGTCTCTGGATCCGTTTCGGCTGGGGAAGACGATCGAGCAGAAGCTGGAGAGGATCTACGAGATGGCAAATCGGCGGCTCAGTCCGAAGACGCGACTGGATCAGCAAGTGAGCAAGGCGGAACAAAAACGACAACGAACGCGCAGCCGGCGGAACGGCTGTGGAAAAGCCGCTCCGTGGAAAAGTCCCAAACCAGACTTTTCCACCGAGCTTGGAAATCGCGCAAAGAACGCGCGATTCCCACTTTCCCACAGCCGCGGCGACGGCGGGTCTTCGGTTACATTTCCAATGTCTCGACGGTCCGCCCCAGGGTTACATTCTTAAATGTCTTGACGCGCCGGTGTGTGGGTCGGACACTCCTGTCCGACGCTTTTGATCTTGTTCTTGGTTCCTGTTCTTAGCTCTTGCTCGCGTTTCTATTTTCAGCCGAAACAGCAAAGGCAAAGGCGTCGGACAGGAGTGTCCGACCCACACGAGGTTATACTGAAAAAGTGACGCCTCCCGATCCCAAGTCGGTAAAGGTCAACCTGACCACTGGGACCGGCCTCGACATCGATTGGAAGGACGGCCACCACTCGCACTACACGTTCCCCTTCCTGCGCGATGCCTGCCCTTGCGCTCTCTGTGACGATGAGCGGGGTAAGGCCGGGCGCAAGCCAGGAGAGACGCCCGGTCTTGCTCCTGGCGCCCTGCCTATGTTCAAGGCGGCGGCCAAGCCGTTGTCGGCCGAACCGGTGGGCAAATACGCCATCAAATTTCACTGGAATGACGGCCACGAGCTGGGCATTTATTCCTGGCAATTTCTGCGCGATGTTTGCCCCTGCGAAGAGTGCAAAGGCAATCGCGCCGCCGCGAAGTCAGGATAGCCCTCGTCAAAGCAGGTAAAATTCAAGCAGTGAACCCTGGAGCCATTCCACTTTTGTCTTTTCTCGACCAACTCAACCCGCAACAACGCGCCGCCGTTGAAACCACGGACGGGCCGGTCCTCATTCTTGCCGGGGCGGGCAGCGGCAAGACCCGGGTCATCACCTTCCGCATCGCCTATCTCATCGAAAACCTGGGCGTGATGCCGGAAGCCATTCTGGCCATGACTTTCACCAACAAGGCCGCTCAGGAAATGGTCGAACGGGTGGACAAGCTGGTGGGTGGCCTCTCCATCGCCAAACCGACGATTTCGACCTTTCACTCTTTCTGTGTGCGAGTGTTGCGGCGGGACATTGAACAGCTGCGCATTCCTTCGGCTGTGCCCGGCCAGCCGCCGATCGGACTGACCAGGAGCTTTGTGATCTATGACGAGTCTGACCAGCAGCAACTGGTGAAGTCGGTGATGCGCCGCCTCGGCATTGACGACAAACAAACAACGCCGCGCTCCATCCTCTCTCACATTTCGTGGGCCAAGAATCACATGCTCGACCCGCAGGAGCTTTATCTACAGTCGGGCGATCCCAAGACGGAAAAAGTGGCTCACATTTACGAGGAGTATCGCAAAGAGCTGCGCAAGGCCAACGCGCTTGATTTCGACGACCTGCTGCTCGAGACGGTGCGCCTGCTGAAAGCCGTGCCGGCGGTTCGCGATTATTACAACCGGCGCTATCAGTACGCGATGATCGACGAATATCAGGACACCAACCGCCCGCAGTACGAGCTGATGCGGTTGCTCGCAGGCACCCACCACAACATCTGCGCCGTGGGCGATGAAGACCAGTCCATCTATTCCTGGCGTGGCGCTGACATCCGCAATATTCTGGAATTCGAAAAAGACTTTCCCGAGGCCAAGATTGTCCGCCTGGAGCAGAACTACCGCTCCACCCAGAACATCCTGCAGGGCGCGTCGGCGGTGGTCTCGAACAATATCAAGCGCAAGGGCAAGAACCTGTGGACCTCGCGCCAGGGAGGCTCCAGAATCGGTTACTACGAAGCACCGGACGGCGAGAACGAATCCCTCTTTGCCGCTGACTACATCTCCAAGTACCTGCGCGAAGCCGCCGGCCAGGGCGAGACGGGGCGCGCCGCCGTGCTGTACCGCACCAACTCGCAGTCCCGCCTCTATGAAGAAGCCATGCGCCGCTACGGTCTGAAGTACCACGTGGTCGGAGGCTTCTCGTTTTACGAGCGTGCCGAGATCAAGGACATGATTTCCTACCTCAAGGTCATCCATAACCCGGAGGATTCCCTCGCGCTGCTGCGCGTCATCAACACACCGGTCCGCGGAATCGGCAAGACCAGTATTGAGACCCTGGAGCGGGTTGCGCTCGACACCGGCCTTTCATTGTGGGGAGCGATCGCGGAGGTGATCAAGCGCCAGCTTCTGCCCCAGCGAGCGGTGGCTGCTCTCAATGCATTTGCCAACATCATTGAGGACGGGCGCGCCATCCTGTCGGGGACGATTGCGGAGCGGCTGGAAGTGACCGCGGCGGCTGAGGCCGCGCCTGGCAACGAAGAGGCCGATCTTCCGCCGGACGACGATACTGATTTCAGCCCGGATAACTTCTCCTTTGATTTCGGCGGTGGTTTGGGATCGGAGAACGAAGACAGCGGGGGTCTGCCGCCGGTGGTGCAGCCGGCGAATGGGCTACCTGACGAGGAAGTGGAGGCGGGGCCCCTCCACGACAGCCGGCAGGATGCCGGCGCTACGAATGCCGGTGCTGCCGATGCGCCAGTTGCTGGTACGGCTGAGATTCTGAAATTTCTTATCGACCGCACCGGTTATATCAAGCTGCTGGAGGAAGAAGACACGCCCGAAGCTTTCTCCCGGGTGGAGAACCTGCGCGAACTGGTGAATGCGGCCATGGATTCGCGGGACCGCGGTGAAACTCTCGACCAGTTTCTCGACCACGCTGCCCTGGTCAGCGATGCCGATGCGTATGACGAGCGCGCCCAGATCACGCTCATGACCCTGCATGCCGCCAAGGGCCTGGAGTTTCCGCTGGTTTTTCTCGGAGGCCTGGAGGAAGGACTGTTCCCGCACTCGCGAACTTTCCTGCAGCCGGACGATATCGAAGAAGAGCGCCGGCTCTGCTACGTCGGCATGACCCGGGCCATGGACACGCTGATTCTTACCCGGGCGGTCTATCGCCGCCGTTACGGCACCGACCTGCCCGAAGCCAGCACTCCGTCGAGGTTTCTCGAAGAGATTCCGGTGGAGCTGGTGGAAGATCTGGGATCATCCAAAAGGGCCCGTGCAGGGCGTGCGTCCGCCGGCGACTCGCCTGTGGGCGGCTATTCGCGTTCGGGCCGCTCGCGGTCACTGGAGCAGGAATCTTCCCACTACGCCTATGAAGATGAAGACCAAAGCGCCGCCTGGACGAATCAAAAGAAGGCGCGCACTCCGGCAGCGCCTTATTCCGGCAAGTCCTACAACTCCATCGAGAACATTGCCGACTTTTTTGCCTCGCGCGGGAAGAAATTCAGCGTGCCCAAACTGCCAGTCCAACCGCCTCAGGGGCGGAGGGGATTCCGTCCGGGGCAGAAGGTGCGCCATCCCAAATATGGCGAGGGCACGGTGTACCAGCGCGAAGGAGAAGGTGAAGAGGCCAAGATTACGGTACAATTCCCTCGCTTCGGTTTGAAGAAGCTGGTGGAGAAGTATGCGCAGCTGGAGGGGATCTAGAGCGCTGCTTCTAGCTGGTTCCTGGCTTCTAGCCGCGTTGCGGCGGCAAGAATGTAGCCCAGGGCGCAAGCACTGGGGACGAGCAGGAAATGACGCAGCCCCGAAAGGGCGAAAGAAGTAGCACCAAAAAAGCCAGCTTCTAGCTAGAACCGCAGACCTTCGTGTTTTGGCTAGGAGCCAGCAGCTAGCAGCGATTTTTTAAGGAGAAACGAACAGCACTCATGGCAAACACAAGCACACTGAGCAAGGAAGAACGCAAGAAAAGCAAGCGGGCGTCGCGCAAGAAGCGCAAGACGGAAAATCCGCTCAAGCCCCGCGAATATGCTCGCGGTTCGGCCAAGCGCAAGGTCAAGAAGATGGCGCGCGGCACGGCGAAACGGTAAGCGCCGCACCTGGCAACTGGCGGTGAGCGCGTGACTGCGTTCATGGGCTAAGTGCCAGGTGCCGATTACCGGCCGAGGTCAGAAACACAGGAGAGCAGAACCTTTGGCACAACCACCAGCGGCCCGCACGTCTGACAACCAGCTGCTCTGCTGCAAGTCAATCGACAAGCTGATCGCGGAAGCCGACGAGCCGGGACATCGTCTTAAAAAGACGCTGGGCCCGTGGTCGCTGACCGCCCTCGGCATCGGCGCCATCATCGGCTCGGGAATATTTGTGCTTACGGGCACGGCTGCGGCGGGAGAACATTTCTCCGCTCCGTCGATCCTGCATGCGCAGGTGCTGGACCTGATCTCGAATTTCCTGCGCACGGGGAGCACGGCTGGTGCGTTAATGCACGGTCGTCCTGCTGCCGGCCCTTCGATCGCCATCTCATTCCTGCTGGTGGCTGTCGCCTGCAGTTTTGCCGGCCTGTGTTATGCCGAACTAGCGTCGATGATTCCGATCGCGGGCAGCGCCTACACTTATTCCTATGCGACCCTGGGCGAAATTTTCGCCTGGATCATCGGCTGGGATTTGATTCTGGAATATGTGGTGAGCAACGTGGCGGTCGCGGTTGGTTTTAGTGGATATGCCAAAGCGCAACTGGCTGCATTCGGAATCAACCTGCCGAGCGCGTGGGCGAGTCCGGTCTGGGCTTCGGGGCATTGGACAGGCGCATATTTCAACGTGCCCGGTTTCCTCATCGTGTTTATTCTCACGCTTCTGCTGGTCCGGGGTGTGAAGGAATCGGCCGGAGCCAACAATGTGATGGTGATGATCAAGATCGGCGCCATCCTCACCTTTTTGGTGGTGGGTGGGATGCTGGTTAACAAGGCCAACTGGACGCCGTTCGCGCCCTCGGGATTCGCAGGAATCGTGACTGGCGGCGCCATCGTATTCTTCACCTATATCGGATTCGATTCCGTATCCACCGCTGCAGAGGAATGTAAGACGCCGCAGCGCGACCTGCCTTTCGGCATCATCGCCTCGCTGATCATCTGCACCATTCTGTACGTTGGGGTCGCGATCGTGCTGCTGGGCATGATGAAGTACACGACTTTCGTTTCCGGCGAGGCCGCCGAAGCGCCGGTGGCCTATGCGCTGAAGTATCTGGGAGCGCATCCCTTCTTTCGCTCAGTGATCGTAGTGGGCGCGCTCACCGGCATGATTTCGTCGCTGCTGGTATTTCAGTACGGACAGGCGCGCATCTGGTACGCCATGTCGCGCGACGGACTTCTGCCCAAGCTTTTTTCCGCAGTGCACCCCAGGTTCAAGACTCCTTATTGGTCCACCTGGATTGCGTGCTTCGCGGTGGGGATACCGGCTGGGCTGGTGGACATCGGCGACGCTGCCGATCTCTCCAATATCGGTACGCTGTTCGCCTTCGTGCTGGTGTCGCTGGGGGTCATTTTTCTGCGCCGCCGGCAGCCGGACCGTCCGCGCGCCTTCCGCGTACCGTTTGTTCCCTGGTTTCCTCTGATCTCGGTATTGTTGTGCGGCGGACTCATGACCGGACTGACCGTGATCACCTGGCTGCGTTTTGTCGTCTGGCTCGCGCTTGGCCTGGCCATCTACATTTTCTACAGCCGCCATCACAGCGAATTCGCCAAAGCCAGGAACTAGGGCGATTTCAGATTGCGGATTTCAGATTGCAGATTGCAACCCGAGAGAGTATTTAGGTTGCAAAAATCTTCAATCTGAAATCCAAAATCTTCAACCTGCACGCTATTCCCCTGCAAATCCGCGCCCTTCAATCTACAATTAGAAAAGCATGGCGTCGCAGCCCAGTTCGTTCATCGTTACCCTGCCCAAAGCCGAGCTGCACCTCCACCTTGAGGGTGCGATCGACCCCACTACACTGCTCGAACTCCGCCAGCGCCACGGCAGACCCAGCAACCTCGCCGAAATCGAACAGCTTTACAGCTACCAGGATTTCAATGGCTTCCTGCTGGCTTTCAAGGCGGTGACCGAAGATCTGCAAAGCGCCGACGATTACGAACTCATTACTTACCGCCTGATGGAGAGGCTCAGAGCGCAGAACGTGCTGCATGCCGAGGTGTATGTGTCGGTCGGGGTCTGTCTGCGGCGCAAGCAGGATTTCGAGGCGATATTCGAGGGTCTGGACCGAGGCCGTCAGAACGGTGAGCGCGACTTTGGGGTTTCGTTGTTGTGGATCTTCGATGCCGTACGACAGTTCGGGCCGGTTGCCGCCCGGGAAGCCTTCGAAGTTGGGGCCCACTACCGGGAGCGGAACGTGGTGGCCATCGGGATCGGTGGTGACGAGCTGAAGGGCCCGCCGGAGCTATTTCGCGAGGCCTACGCCTATGCAGCGGAAAAAGGACTTCATCTGACGGCGCACGCGGGTGAAAATGCGGGGCCCGAGTCGGTCTGGGGCGCGCTCAATCTCCGCGCCGAGCGCATTGGACATGGGCTGACGGCCGCGCAGGACCCCGAGCTGGTGGAAGAACTTTCCGCCCGGCAGGTCCCGGTGGAGATTTGCCTCACCAGCAATTTGCGTACCGGCGCCTGTCCGTCGTTGAGCGCCCATCCCGTCCGCCAGTACTTTGACCAGGGGATCATGGTCACGCTTAACACTGACGATCCAGCGATGTTTCGTACTTCCCTGGCGCGGGAGTATCAGCTGGCCCAGCAATCCTTCGGATTTACCGAAGAGCATCTGCGCGAGCTGGCTCGGAACTCTTTCGAAGCCTCATTCCTTCCTGCCGAGAAGAAGTTGACGTTCCTGAATTTGTTTGACGCCGCGGCAGCCCACACTTAGATTTCCAGACTGGTCTTTTTCCGGAGTTGGGGCATGAAAGCATTACTGATCACCTGGCTGTGCCTGGTTCCTTGCCTGTGGGCCGGGGCGCCGCCGAAGACTGCCGACGAAGTACTCATTTTCACCAACGTCAATGTGGTGGGCATGCGCGACGGCGCGGTCGAGCGAGGTTTGACCGTCGTGATCAAGCACGGGCGAATCAACGGCCTGGCCAAGGTGGGCTTTGTCGGCCAGGGCCGGAACATTCAGATCGTGAATGCCAACGGAAAATACATGGTCCCGGGACTCTGGGACATGCATGTGCACAGCGCCTTTGTGTCTCCGGCATGGGACGAAAAGGTGATCTACCCGCTGTACATCGCCAACGGCGTGACCGGAGTGCGCGACATGGGCGGCGATCCGGACGTGCTTCAGGACCGCCGCAACCGCATTGACCGCGGAGAGCTGTTGGGTCCGCATCTCATTCTTGCCGGTCCGTTTCTGGCAGCGGGCAAAAGCGACCGGCAGACCATCGCGGTGAATACTCCCGAGGAGGCGCGCCAGGCGGTGGACGCGGTGAAGAAGCGGGGTCTGGATTTCGTCAAGATATTGTCTGTTTCCCGGGAATCGTATTTTGCGGTTGCCGACGAATCCGCGAAAGAGAAAATACCGTTTGTGGGGCACGTCCCCCATTCCGTCAGCGTGCGCGAAGCGGCTGCGGCGGGGCAGAAAAGCATTGAGCACCTTACCGGAGTTCTGCTGGCCTGTTCCTCGCGCGAGGATGAGCTTCGAGCCCAGGGCCTGGCCGCGTTAGGGAAACACGACTATGCCGCCTACGGGAAACTGGGTCCGCAGATTATGGCCACTTATGACCCGGCCAAGGCGGGCACCTTGTTCCTGCAGCTTGCGCAGAGCAACACCTGGCAAGTGCCCACGCTGGTGTGGACCCAGACCAACAGCCGTATCGACGCTGCGGACCTCGAATCCGATCCTCGGCTAAAGTACGTTCCTGCATCGGTACGCGGGCAATGGGATCCAGCCAAGCTCCGCGAAAAGACTTCCGCCGAAGAACTCGCGGCCCTGAAGGTCGAGGCTGACCGCGATATGGAACTGGTGAAGGCGATGCACGGCGCCGGCGTGCGCTTCATGGCCGGCAGCGACGGCCCCGACCCTTATGTGTTTCCTGGATTCAGCCTGCACGATGAGCTGGAATGGCTGGTAAAGAGCGGCCTTACTCCCTTGCAGGCATTGCGGTCCGCGACGTTCAGCCCGGCTCTGTTCATGTCCAAGATGGACAAGTACGGAGTAGTGGAACTGGAGCGAGTGGCCGACCTCGTATTGCTGGACGCGAACCCTCTGGATGACATTCGCAACACCCGCAAGATTTTTGGGGTTGTGGTGGGCGGCAAGTACTATTCACGCCGCGACCTGGACGCGATGCTTCAGCAGGTCGAAAAGCTGGCTGCCCAGGAATAGAAAAGGGGACCTATGACCCAGCACATCGGTATCGTCGCCTGCAGCGCCGAGGGAGCCGCCCTCTGCTACCGCACCATTGCGCTCGAGGGCTCGCATCTGATGGGCACTCACAACCATCCCGAAGTCTCGATGCATACCCATCCGCTGGCTAGATACATGAATTGCATTTATGCCGGCGATTGGCCCGGAGTCGCCGACCTGATGCTCTCGTCCGCAGGCAAACTGGCCGCGGCCGGCGCTGATTTCCTCATTTGTCCCGACAACACTATTCACCAGGCCTTCGATCTGGTCGAGCCCCGCTCCCCGCGTCCCTGGCTGCACATCGCACAAGAGGTCGCAAGTGAAGCCCGGCGCAGCCACTTCAAGCGCATAGGTGTTCTGGGGACGCGCTATCTGATGGAGGGGCCGGTTTATCCCCAGAAGTTGAAAGCAGCCGGCCTTGAACACCGCATCCCGGAAGCGCCAGCGAGGGAGAGAATCAACCAGATCATCATGGACGAACTGGTAAACGCCCAGTTCACATCAGCTTCTCTGGCATATTTTCAGGAAATAATCCATGCCCTGAGCGAGCAGGACTGCGATGCCGTAGTCCTGGGATGCACTGAGATTCCGCTGCTGGTTACGCCCGATTCGTCATCGTTGCCAACCCTGGATTCGACCCGGCTGCTGGCCAGGGCTGCGGTGAAAAAAGCCGTGGGCACTACCTGAGACTGTGTGGGGACGGGTCTCCGACCCGTCTGGCCGAGCGGAGCTCGCTGGTTTGCTGGATTCCCGGAGACCAACCATGCCACTAAAATTCCGACGCTTCCCAGGCACGTTTGCGATATGTCGCCTGCCTTCCGACGCTACCGTCCCGGCATCAATGACAACCGCGCCTTTCATCTCCATCACCCAGACGGGCGAAGAGCTGTCCATCCTCTGCGCTGCGAATCAAGTTCCGCCAGACGCAAAATGCGAGTTGCCCTGGACCTGCTTCAAACTGGAAGGCCCCTTCCCATTCTCGCTGACGGGAGTGCTGGCCTCTTTTATCGACCCGCTGGCGCAAAGCCGGATCCCCATTTTTGCCATTTCAACATTTGATACCGACTACGTGCTGGTAAAAGAGGAATCTGCGGGGGCAGCGCTGAAGACGCTGCTGGCCGCCGGGCACGAGTTAATTTCCTGACTTGTCCGGGGGGTGGAAACTCTTGCTTTCTGTGTAGGTGACGGTAGTAAGACTGGAACAACAATCAGTTTGCAGTTATCAGTTCCCGGTTCTCAGATTCTCCATTCACTTCACGAATACCGCCAAACGCTGCCCAATCGGTGCACTTCGGGTATCTCTATGCTCTAATAAAAGCATAAGTTATGGCTTCTGTCGGAACCAGCATGCACCGCCGCCTGAAGGCGTTTCACCGCAACTTGCGGGGAGCGCGCATGATTGCGCGGGCGCTCGCCTCCACTGACCATCCGCTGCTGGCGCATATTATTCCCGTCCGGCGCTGCAATCTGGCCTGCGAATATTGCAACGAGTATGACGATTTTTCCAAGCCGGTCCCGACCGAGGTCATGTTTCAGCGCGTGGACAAGCTCGCCCAACTGGGAACGTCGGTCATCACCATCAGCGGCGGCGAACCTTTGCTTCATCCTGAGCTCGATGAGATCATCCGGCGCATTCGCCAGCGAGGCATGATCGCGGGGCTGATTACGAATGGTTATCTGCTGGTGGCGGAGCGCATCGAACGGCTGAATCGGGCTGGCCTCGAATGGCTGCAAATCTCGATCGACAACGTCACCCCGGATGAGGTCTCGAAAAAAAGTCTGAAGGTGCTGGACAAGAAGCTCGAACTGCTTGCCGAGCATGCCGATTTCCACGTGAACATCAATTCGGTGGTGGGCGGCGGGGTAAAGAATCCGCAGGACGCCCTTATCATCGGCAGGCGGGCTCTGGGCCTGGGCTTCAGCTCCACCATCGGCATCATTCATGACGGGTCCGGGCAGTTGCAGCCGCTCAATGATGAGGAGCGCCGGGTGTATCACGAAATGAAGTCCATGGAGAAAAGCAGCTTCACCCGCATCAACGGCTTCCAGGACAACATAGCGCAAGGCCGCCCCAATCAATGGCGCTGCCGCGCCGGCGCGCGCTACCTCTACATTTGCGAAGACGGCCTGGTGCACTATTGTTCCCAGCAGCGTGGCCACCCCGCCGTTCCTCTGGAGCAGTACACCGTGGACGACATTCGACGCGAATATCTGTCGGAGAAAGGCTGCGCTCCCAATTGCACGGTTTCGTGCGTCCATCAGGTATCGGTGTTCGACTCGTGGCGAGCCCCGCAGCTTCCCGCTCCGGCCGCGGTGGCGCCGGGATCCGGCGACCTGATCCAAATCAGGTAACTTCGGCTGGCTGGCACCCCGGCGAACTGCGCTTGCCTGCGCGGACCTGGTTCCCGTATATCATTGCGAACGGCGGCCACTATGGACAAACGACAGTTCCTGAAAACTTCTGGCGTTCTTATCACCGGCGGCGTACTGTCGCGCCTGGTGAATGCCGAGCAATCATCCGCGCCTCGTACAAATTGGTCGGGCAACTACCAATACAGCACTGACCGGTTGCATCTCGCCAAGACGGTTGAGGAAGTTCAGCAGGTTGTAAAGAAATGCAACAAGCTGAAGGCGCTGGGTGCGCGCCATTCTTTCAACGGGATCGCCGACAGCAGGGAAAATCAAATCTCGCTGAAGCTGCTCGATCAGATGACGCTCGACCCAAAGGTGCGCACCGTCACCGTCGGTGGAGGCGTCACTTACGGCCAGCTGGCTCCGTATATCGATGGACAGGGTTTTGCGGTGCACAACCTGGCCTCGTTGCCGCACGTTTCCGTCGCGGGCGCATGCGCCACGGCCACACACGGCTCAGGCAGCAAGAATGGGAACCTGTCAACGGCGGTTTCGGCGATGGAAATCGTGACGGCCGGTGGTGAAGTCGTGACCCTGTCCCGGCAAAAAGACGGTGAGCGATTTCCGGGAGCAGTTGTGGCTCTGGGCGGGCTGGGCGTAGTCACCAAGGTCACGCTCGACGTGCAGCCGACCTTCCAGGTAAGGCAGGTGGTTTACGAAAATTTGTCTCTGGCGCAACTGGAACATCATCTTGACGATATTTTTTCGAGCGCTTATAGCGTCAGCCTCTTCACCGACTGGCAAGATCATCGTGCCACCCAGGTTTGGATAAAACACCGAGTCGAACCGGGGGAGTCTTTCGAATTCGCGCCTGAGTTCTATGGGGCGAAGCTCGCAACCCAGAAACTCCACCCTCTAGCCGGACATTCCGCGGAAAATTGCACCGAACAGATGGGCATTCCGGGACCGTGGTACGAGCGGCTGCCGCATTTCCGCATGAACTTCACGCCTAGCAGCGGGGCCGAGTTGCAGAGCGAGTTTTTTGTCCCCCGCGACCGGGGATATGAAGCCATTCTGGCGGTGGAAAAGCTACGGGACCGCGTCGGGCCTCATCTGTTTATCTCGGAGTTGCGCACCATTGACGCCGACCATCTGTGGATGAGCACCGCTTACCAGCGGTCCTCCCTGGCGATTCATTTCACCTGGAAGCCGGAGTGGCCGGCGGTCAAAGAGTTATTGCCTGTGATCGAAGAACAGCTGGCGCCCTTTGAGGCGCGGCCGCACTGGGCCAAGCTCTTCACCGTGCCACCGGCGCGGCTGAAATCGCTCTACGCGAGACTGCCGGACTACCAGGAGCTTCTCAAGCAATACGATCCCCGCGGCAAGTTCCGGAATGAATTCCTGAATACCAATATTTACGGTGGATAGAAAGTATGGCGCGGAGCTAGTCCCCGTATTGGCTGCTGAGGTATTTGCCGACATCGGCCTGCAGCTGGCCATAGTCATCGTGGATGGTAGCGCGCAAAGCCGACTCGGTGGAATTGCCCTCAGCCAGCCGTTGCAGAATGCGCTGCAGTTCGCTTACGCCCTGGGTGTCGATGATGAATTGCACCGCGGCCAGAGACTCGTCGTAGGCCAGCATGGCTTCCAGGCCTGAAAAGCGCATGAAGCTGCCTTCCAGCGCGTTGAATGGAATTTCCTGTTGCGCCTTGAAGAGTCCAGCCAGGCGGCGTCCGCGCGACGACAATGACTTCGGTTCCATGGCCTGCGCGATGCCCTCGTTCAACCACTGCGGACAGCGTCCGCCGGACAGCTGGTTGATGAAAGAGTGCGCCAGTTCGTGTTTCAGCACGCGTGACAACTCGGGCGTGACCGAACTCATCCCGTTGACCGGAATGCGCAGTTTGCCATCGTTGACCGCGCCCGCCCATGAAGGCGACTGGGTAACGTCGAAGAAGGCCTGGTCGGTGTAGAGGATAACGGCAATACTGCCGCGCGGCGCCACTCCGAGGTCGCGCACCAGGTCGCCATAGTGCGACTCCAGGGTGGAAACCAGGTCGCGGCGCAATGATTCGGGCGTTTGCCGGCCTTCATATTTCAGTGTGAAGTGGCTGCTTTCGTTTTGCGTGTACTCCGACTCTGCGCTGGCGTCGCGCTCCGCCTTTTCCAGGTATCTCTGTACCTGGGCATCGGGACGAAGCTGCAGAGAGCGCTTCCAGCTGCGGATGGCGTCCTTGTTGCGGTCGCTGGCGTACTGCGCATAGCCGAGGATGGCCAGCGTGTCGGGTGAATCGGGCGCGATGCGTACCGCGCGCTCCGCGTAGGGCAAGGCTTCCACCGCGTTCCCGGTGCGCAGCAGCAGCGCGACGTAATAGTTCAGGATCGTGGGATTCTGTCCATCAAAGCGCAGCGCGGTCTCAAAATAGGTCCGGGCCTTGCTGAAGTTGGATTGCTCCATCTCGTGCTTACCGGCGATGAAATACGCGGCTGCGGTCACCGGCCCGTTGCCTTGCTGTTCGATTGCGGCCAGGGCGTCGGCGTCCACCTTGCCGTCGTGGACGATCTTGTTGCTGACACCCGGTTCACTCTTCAGATTGTCAGCCGGCGTAAGAGAGGGCACGTCCGCCGAACCTTTGCCGCTGGTGGAGGACGCGCTCTCCGGACGAATCCCCCCGGCCTCGACGCGCTCGACTAACGATTTCGGGATTGCATAGGAGTCTTCACCAACTTCATATTGGAGGTGGGAGCCATTCTCGTGGACCTGGTCGGCATAAATGGACCGGCCGTTTTTGAGGCGGATCACTTCCGCAGAAGCGCCGGCTGCGCCCAGGAACAGACCCGAAAATAGTAGGATGATGACAGAAGCCCGCACTATGGCGCATTCTAGCAACAGGGGTGAAACCCAGCCTACGTGACCAAGGTAATCAGAAGTTTTCCAGTTAAGACGTTGGCTCTGTGTGTGCTGGCTCTGGCGCTGTTTGGGGCGCAATCCAGCCGCGCACAAGGCCCAGCCCCGCCACCTTCCACTGCAGCGACTTCGCCGGGTTCGTCCGCCGAGGCCCTCTATGTGCAGTTGGGCGGCGTGGGGCTCGACAAGTCGCGGGTTTATCACATCCGCGATGTGACGCTCGAACGCGCCGCCTTTCACATCACCTTTGACGATGGCACTATCGCTTTCACCGAAGATGTCGCCGGCCATGTCACCGGCGCGTTCTTTGAAGGCGAAGGAGAAGTGCTGCTGATTCCCAAGGACCAGGCAGAGCGCGCATCCATGGCGCTCTTCACCGGGGCGGCCATCCTGGAGGAAAAATTTGTCACCGGATATTTCCGGTTCAATGACGACACATTTGCCGAGTTGCAGCCGGCGCTTCGTCCGGCTGAGAACTCGCAGGAGTTTCTTACCCAGTGGGACTCCGCCGCCCATAACCTGGCCCAGCTCGACGCCTTGCGGCTGCTGCTGAGCTTCAGTAATGCCCTACCCACCTCCGGCCCGGAAGTTGCAGCGCCCGCAAAATCCAGACTGCCAGCGGAAGATGACCGCATGCTGCACGCGCGCCTTCAGGGACGGAAGCTGGGAACTTTCGATCTTTACTTCGATTCCCTGGCGGCGGAACAGATCTGGGCAGGCCAACAGAAGAGGATCGACGGTGAAAGTTACTACGACGTATGGAGCGCATTCGCTCTGGGTCAACCCGGCGGCCGTTCCGGCGATGCCGCCGGTGTCATGGGAGAGGAAGCGAAGCCCGAGGCGGTCAGCGTGTCGCAATACAAGATCCAGGCCAAGGTAGCGCCGCCCACACGACTCGATGCCGAAGCAACCGTACAGCTCGAAGTGCGACAGGGCGGGCAGCGCGCCGTGCTCTTCGAATTGTCCCGCTTTCTCAAGATCAGCCAGGTGGAAGGCAACGGCCGGGCACTGGAGTTCATTCACAACCAGTCGCTCGAGGGCACTCAATTGGCGCGGCGGGGAAACGATCTTGTGGCTGTCATTTTTCCCCAGCCACTGCGCGCCGGGGAACAGATTAGTCTGCATTTCGTATATGGAGGGGACGTACTCTCCGAGGCCGGGGCCGGGCTCCTTTATGTCGGCGCGCGAGGAACGTGGTATCCCAACCGCGGGCTGGAGATGGCGAAATTCGATTTGCAGTTCCGCTATCCCGAGGGTTGGACGCTGCTCGCGACCGGCAAGCGAATTGAGGGCGGCACGCCCGGTTTGCCGCCGGGAGAGCAGTCCAGTCATTGGGTTTCAGACCGCCCCATGCCGATTGCCGGATTTAACCTGGGCAAATACTCGCGGGTAGAAGCGCAGGCGGGCAAGGTGGCCGTAGAAGCCTACGCCGCCTTCGGCGTGGAGCGCGCTTTCCCGCAAGGCACGACCCAGGCGATGGTTTTGCCTCAGCCGCTTGCACCCTTTCCACTGCGGCACCCGCTGGACGAAGTCACGGTGAATACTCCTCCGCCGTCTCCCGCGCGCAACGCGCAGGCGGTCGCGGATGCATCCGCGCGCGCGGTGGAGTTCTTCGCTCAACGCTTCGGTCCCTACCCCTATTCCAGCCTGGCCCTGACCCAGATGCCCGGCGATGTCAGCCAGGGATGGCCCTCGCTCATCTTCCTCTCCAGTTTTTCCTTTCTCACTCCGCAGGAAAAATCGCATTTGCATATGAGTCCGGTGGCAAAGATCCTGAGCGATAACGTTATTGCCCACGAGACTGCTCACCAGTGGTGGGGCGACCTGCTGTCCTGGAAGAGCTACCGCGACCAATGGCTCTTCGAAGCGCTGGCCAACTACAGCGCTTTGCTGCTGCTCGAGTCTGAATCGCCCCAGAAATTTCACGTGGTCATGGAGAATTACCGCGAAGACCTTCTGCTCAAGAACAAAGAAGGTTCTCCACTGGCGGACGCGGGCCCGGTCACCTTCGGCACCCGGCTCACCTGTTCTCACTTTCCCGAGGGATACGAGGCCATCAGCTATGGTCGAGGCACCTGGCTCTTCCATATGCTGCGCTACATGCTGCGCGATGCAGTGCGCAAGAACAGCGGGCGCTCGGGGGAAATTTCAGACGCCCAGGCAGATGCACGGTTCCTGCGGGCCCTCAATCAGGTAAGGGAGCGCTTTCAGGAAAAAGCGATCAATACCCGGGAGTTACTTCAGGTGTTCGAAGAAGAGTTGCCGCCGTCGCTGCGCTACGAGGGGCGGAAGTCGCTGGACTGGTTTTATGAAGGATGGATCAATGGCACGGCGATCCCCCATCTGAAATTGCAATCTGTAAAGTACCTGCAAAAAACTGGGAGTGCAGTGGTGACTGGAACGATCCTGCAAGAGGACACACCCAAAGAACTGGTAACCGTCGTACCGGTGTATGCCGTGCTGCCAGGAAAGAGTGTACTACTGGGCCAGGTGTTCGCCGACGGACCGGAAACCAGCTTCCGCCTGGCAGCACCGGCGGGAACACGAAAGGTCGTACTGGACCCCTATCAGACGCTGCTGACCCGGCCGTAATGGCGGCGCGAGAGCGCCCCCGCCTTCGACTCGGCTTTCCCAATTTTCCCTGAATGCGCCCAAGGTTCTCCCGAAACGGAAATTGCAGTCCCGTTTTCTAACTCGCGCAATCTCCTCCAGACAGCGAGCCCAGCGTAACTCTCGTCCCTTCAACTGCGAGTGCGACAGAGTGGCCACGCTACTGATGGAAGCACAAGTGCATTGTCCGATGCGATGCATTTCAAATATGCAAACCGCGCCGACAAAGCAGGCGGCCCATGCCGGGCTCGAGACCTGGTATTCAGGCAATCAACCATCCTGCTGGTGGAAGATGAAGAGTTCGTTCGCAAAGTAGCCTGGGAAATTTTGCGTGCTGCAGGATACGGTGTCCTAGTGGCGCGAAATGCAGCCGAAGCCACTCTAGCCTTTCGCGCGCATCCGAAAGAAGTGCAACTATTGTTGCTCACCGACGTGGTCTTGCCTGACCGGAATGGCTGCGATCTGGCCCGGG
Source organism: Terriglobia bacterium (assembly GCA_963803605.1). Classification (GTDB taxonomy): domain Bacteria; phylum Acidobacteriota; class Terriglobia; order Terriglobales; family Acidobacteriaceae; genus JAIQFF01. The sequence goes on along the minus strand of CAWDNG010000003.1, from coordinate 736,897 downwards.
AACTCCTGATTCTCCGGCGGGGCATCAGGGCCATCTTCATTTCCGGGTATCCGGAGAATTTGGTCACTAAAGGAGTAGAGCGCCAGGACCTGCCGCTCTTTTTCGGGCAACTCCGCAATAGCCTGCCCCAGCAAGTGCTTCATTTCCGAACGCAGACAAAGAAAAAGCGGAGTCTTTTCCGAATCGTCCGGAAGATACTCGCACAGGTCTTCTCCGTGTTCATCGTGCGCGGACGCAATGCGCAGGCTGGCGATCTCCAGCCCGGAAAGTTCCCCCAGCAGCAACTGCAATTCCCGCAAATCGATCCCCAGTTCCTCCGCCAGTTCGGGCTCGGTGGGATTGCGCCCCAGGGACGAACGCAACTGGTTGCTGGCTTCCTCCAGACGCCGGGCCTTGCGCCGAAGGTCGCGCGGGCTCCAGTCCATTTCGCACAGACTGTCCAGGATGGCTCCCCGAATGCGAAACTTGGCATACGAGCCGAACTGCACATGCTTGCCGCGATCGAACTTATTCAGCGCGTCAATCAAACCCACTAACCCGGCGTGCACCAGATCGTCCAAGGGCACATGGCGCGGCAGGCGCTCGTGAATCCGCCGCGCAATGTAGCGCACCTGTGGCAACTGCTCCAGCAGCAGGCGTTCACGTTCATCATCGTTTTCCCAACCGGTGTAGGCTCGATGGCTCGTTTCGGTCATGCGGTCTCCGTTTGAAGCCTCGCCTGATTCCGAATTTCCGGAGCCGGAGAATCGGGCACCTCGGGCATACGACGATTTGAAGCCAGCCAGTTAAGAAGGGGATTAGTAGGAGATTAGAGCTGCCTGCGGCGCATGCATTCTTCCCGGTTTGGATTTGTTCGGTGACGGGCGGGACGCCCGTCTTCCATTTTTTCGGGCTACGACTGCACGCGGAACTCCGCCCGTCCCGCTGATATATTCTGAAAGTCGTGTCTGCCGCCGAGGAATACGAGCAGCGTCTCCAAGCGCGCGAGGCCAGCGCCGCCCGGCACGAGAAAATTCACATTCGACTGGGAAACCTTCGCCTGGCCCTGGTGATTGCGGCCGCAGCCATGGCCTGGCTGTCTCTCCGCGGACAAGTGTTTTCGCTCACCTGGCTGCTTGTCCCGGCGCTGCTCTTCGTTGCCGTAACGGCCTACCATTCGCGGGTCCTGCGTGCCCTCGACCTGGCACGACGCGCTGCCGCGTACTATCGCAGAGGACTGGCCCGGATGTCTGATCAATGGCCGGGCGCGGGACAAACCGGAGAGCGCTTCGACGATCCTCATCATGTCTATGCCTCCGACCTCGATTTGTTCGGCCGCGGTGGCTTGTTCGAACTGCTTTCCGCGGCACGAACTCGCATGGGAGAGGAGACGCTGGCAAAATGGCTGCTCTCGCCTTCATCCCTCGATCAGATCCGGGAACGGCACCTGGCAGTCGCCGAGCTGCGCCCGCAACTGGATCTCGCCGAAGACCTGGCTGTGCTGGGTGAAGATGCCAAGGTCGGAGTCCATCCCGAGGCCCTGATCCGCTGGGCGGAAGCTCCCAACCGCATGGGTCCGCAAGGGCTGCGCTGGCTGGCTCCAGCTCTGGGCGCCGCAGCCGTGGGGTGTGTCGTCATTTGGGCCTTTTGGGGAATGGCCACTCCCCTGGTCCTGATTGTGATCGCCGAGGCGGTGTTGACCTACCGGCTGCGCCAGCCCCTGGCTGACGTCCTGCACGGCACCGAGCAGACCTTCCATGGGCTGGAATTACTCTCCGGCATGCTCAAGCGGATCGAGCACCATAGCTTCCAGGCGCCACGGCTGCAGGCGTTGCAAGGCGAGCTGTTGTCTCACCACATGCCCGGTTCGCGGGCCCTGGCCCGACTGGAGACCATCGTCGATCTCATCGATTCCCGCGAGCATTTCATTTTGCGGACGCTCGACGCTCCCCTGATGTATTCGGTGCAGGTGGCCCTTGCGGCCGAACGCTGGCGCCGCGCTCACGGTCACGTGGTGCGGAGCTGGGTGACGGCGATCGGTGAGATCGAAGCTCTCATCTCCTTTGCGACCTACAGTTACGAACATCCGGAGGACCCCTTCCCTGAGTTCGTCGATGGGGAAGCGCTTTTCGACGGGGCAGAAGTCGGGCACCCGCTGATGCCATCGGCAACCTGTGTGCGGAACGACGTTCGGGTGGGCCGAGGCACGCGCGTGCTGCTGGTGAGCGGATCTAACATGTCGGGCAAGAGCACCCTGCTGCGCTCGGTGGGAATCAATGTGGTGCTGGCCATGGCTGGCGCACCGGTGCGGGCACGGGCTCTGCGCCTGACCCCGCTACGTCTGGGAGCCAGCATCCGCATCAACGATTCGCTGCAGGAAGGCAGCTCACGCTTTTATGCCGAGATTACCCGCCTGCGCAAGATCTTCGACCTGGCAGGAGGACAGCCCGCACTTATGTTCCTGCTGGATGAACTTCTGCAGGGGACCAACTCGAAAGATCGACGCATCGGGGCGGAAGGCGTGGTTCGGGCGCTGGTCGAACGCGGCGCCATTGGATTGATCAGCACCCACGATCTGGCGCTTACCGAAATCGGCGGGTTGCCCGCAGGCCGCCTTCACAACGTCCACTTTCAGGATGAGTTCGAAGACGGAAAAATACGATTCGACTACCGGCTGCGCGAGGGCGTGGTCACGAAGAGCAATGGCCTGGAACTCATGAGATCGATCGGATTGGATGTGTAGGTCGCAGCCGCCCGTGGGGACAGATGTCCTTACCTGTCCGGCTGGAGGCAGGCCGTCAACCTGGCCCATTCCGTGGAATCCGTACCTCCAGCGTCAGGCAATCAGCCTCATGCCGAAGTTGGAGACTTCCGCCCCAGCTTCAAAGATAGTGTGTGCAATTCCCAGTCCCAACCGGCGCACCAGATCATGGGGCGGGGGCCCACCCGCCGATGCATGGTCGCGTTCGCCCTGGCCCGATATGGTCATGGCCAACAACACTTCCATCTCCCGCTCTTCCAGCTCAATGTTCATCACTGCGCCCGCCGTGCCTGACGCAACCCCGTACCCCAGCAGATGAAATAATCCCTGGCGCAGGCGTTGCAGGTCGAACCACACGGGGCAGGGCGAGCGAGGCGAATAACAGATCTGCATTCCGGCCGATTCCGCCAGGGGCAGCAGATCGCCGACCGCGTGCTCGACCGCCCGGCGCAGTTCCAGCAATTCGCCGTCCTCCCCAGCCTGGCCCGCGTCAAGCAGTTCACGAATGGCGGTCGCCAGCCACGAGACCTTCGCCGCCTGTTCCAGGGCACGATCCACGATCTCCCCAACTGCTCCGCGGTGGGGGCCTGGAGCTGGGCCAGCTCCAGCGAGCAACACAGGGTGGTGAGGGGTTGGCTCAGCTGGTGAAACAGGTCGGAAACCAGCCGGCGAGGTTCATGGTTTGCCGCCCCCCCGGGATTTGCCAGCGTGCTCAGCTTCATAATTCCGTTGCACCTGCCGCGGCCTGCGTTTTGTCCGAGCGCGCACTCAGTTCGTAGCCCACCCCGCGGATGGTATGAATCAGGTGCTTGCCGTAGCCATCGTCCACTTTGCGGCGCAGGTAATTGACGTAAACGTCGACCACGTTGGTGCAGGTATCGAAGGAAAGATTCCACACGTGTTCAATGATCATGGCGCGCGTAGTGCGGCGGCCGGCGTTGCGCATGAGATATTCCAGCAGGCAAAATTCCTTCGAGGTGAGCTCGATCCGGCGGCCCGCCCGCTCCACCCGGCGTTCCACCCGGTCCAGCTTCAAATCGTCCACCGCCAGCACCGACTCTGCCGGCAAATCGCTGCGGCGCAGCAGGGCCCGGATGCGTGCCGACAGCTCGGGGAAAGGGCTTGCCTAGATAGTCATCGGCGCCCAGGTCCAGGCATAGCACCCGGTCCTCCACCCGGGTGCGTCCGGTCAGCACCAGAATCGGCATACTTGGCTTGCGGGTGCGCAGGAAACGCAGAATGGCCACTCCATCCAGCCGGGGCAGGTTGAGGTCGAGCACCACCAGGTCAAAATCCAGTTCGGCGGCCATGGCGCGTGCCTGCTCTCCATCGGCTGAAACGTCCACCGCGTAGTGCTCGGACTCCAACCCTTTTTTTACGAAACTGGCCAGCGCAGTATCGTCTTCCGCGACTAGAATTCGAATAAGATCAATCTAATTTGAACTGTTTCGATTCTTAGACAGAAAGCGTGCGGGGACAAGAGATTCAGCGCGGAACAAAGGTCTCACCTTCCGCAAACGGAACCCACGGCAGAAAGGGAACTGGCTCTATAGTCGGTGGAACCTGTACCATCACACACGGGCGCTTCCCGGCTGCAAAGATAAAGCAGATAATCGTGACAACCAGGGTGTGGCGGAAAGGATTCGCAGGGGCGTGAATTTCTGGAGCCCAAAAACGTTCAAGTCTCTTGTCGTGCCCGGAGGCATTCTTCTGCTGGCGGCCAGCGTGGTGTTTCGCGGCGCGTTTGGCGCAATCCCCTCCGCCGTCATCGAGTTTTACTTCTATGCCGTATTTGCCGCCGGTGTCCTTCTGGCCTGGCGCTTCCACTCCAGCCGCATCCTGTTCCCTCTGCTTACTTTGTTTCTGGCGCAGCGTGCCCTGGACTTTTTTTCTGCGGGCCGGATCGGTGCCGCCGGTCCCGGCCGAATCGCCCTCGATGCCGTGGCCGTTCTGCTCCCATTGAACTTTGTGGCCTTCTCTGTGCTTCGTGAACGAGGAGTGGTTTTCCCCGGCATCCTCTCCCGTTTGTCGCTCCTGTTCTTCGAGTCGGTGTTTGTGGCTGTTATCTGCCGTCCGGGAGAGACCGTCGCTCCTGCTTTTCTGCACCCCCACTTTCTTGGGCGTTTCCCCGGGACCCCGCTTTCCACCCTGGCCGTGCTGCTATTCGTGGCTGCGTGCGGGGTCTTGCTGGTACGTTTTGGACTGTATCGCAAGCCGACGGAGAGCGGTCTGCTATGGGCGCTGGCCGCAGCCTTTCTTGCCTTTCAGTCTGGGGTAGTCAGCCCGGTTGCGACGGCTTATCTGGCGGCGGGCGGCCTGATCCTGATCAGTTCGGTCATCGAGAATTCTTATCTTCTGGCCTACGAGGACGAACTGACTTCGCTGCCGGCGCGGCGCGCGTTCAATGATGCCCTGCTCCAACTGGAAGAGCCGTACGCGATTGCCGTTGTGGACATCGATCACTTCAAGAGGTTCAACGACACCTACGGGCATGAAACCGGCGACCAGGTTTTGCGCATGGTCGCGGGCAAGCTCGCCAGCGTGACCGGCGGAGGCCGCGCTTATCGCGTGGGCGGAGAGGAATTCTCCATTCTGTTTCCGGGAAAGACAGCGAAAGACGCGATGCCCCATCTGGAACTGCTGCGCTCGGTAATCGAAGTTTCGACTTTCCGCGTGCGCGGCGGCCAGGAGCGCCGCAGTGGCGCTCGCGGACAGGCTTCGCCGGTCCCGGACAACCGAAATCCGGAGGCGCCGGCCCAGGGGTTTCGCGGTCAGGAGCGGCGCAGCGCGGAACGCAGGGCCGAAGCGCGGCGGGCTATGGCGTCCCGAAGAAGAACGCAGCCCACCCGACTCACTGATGAAACCCCAAGCGTCGAAATATCAGTGACCGTCAGTATCGGCGTGGCCGAACCCAAGGCCCGCATCCGCGAGGTGGAGGACGTGATCCGGGCCGCGGACCAGGCCTTGTACCGCGCCAAACATGCCGGACGCAACCGGGTCGAGTTCGCGCCTGCACCCCGCGTCGCAAGGCTCAGGCGCAACATCGCTTGAAGGACGGACCGCGGCGGCCAATCAACGTGCTGACACTTTGAAACCGGGCGTGGCAAAGATCATGGCCGCGCGGCCTGCGCGCTGATCCAGTTTTCAACCTGGGTGTGCAGCACATCCAGCGGAAGCGGCCCGCTGCCGACCACCTCATCGTGAAACGCGCGCAAATCGAATTTGCTGCCCAGCCTCTGGCGCGCCTCCTCGCGCAATCTCAGAATTTCCAACTGTCCCAGCTTGTAAGCCAGGGCCTGTCCCGGCCAGGCTATGTAGCGGTCTACTTCGGTTTGCACATTGGGCTCGTCCATGGCGGTATAGCGATGGAAATAGTCCACCATCTGGTCCCGCGACCAGTGCTTCTCGTGCACGCCGGTATCGATCACCAGCCGGATGGCCCGCCACATTTCGTTCTCCAGCCTGCCATAGTCGCTGTAAGGATCCTGGTAAAAGCCGATCTCCTTGCCCAGCCGCTCCGAGTACAGCGCCCAGCCTTCGATGAACGCGGTGTAGTCGCCGTTCTTGCGGAACGCGGGCAGGTCTTTCAACTCCTGGCCGATGGAAATTTGCAGGTGATGCCCGGGCACGCCTTCGTGGTAAGCGATGGCCTCGATGTTCAAGGTCAGGCGATGCTCGGGGTCCCACTCATTCACATTGATGTGCCCCGGACGTGATCCGTCCTGCGCCCCAGGCATGTAATCCGCCGGGACTGCATTCTTGGCGCGAAAGGGGTCCATGGGGATGACCTCAAGCTTGTTTTGCGGCAAGCGCCCAAAGAGCTGGGGCAGTTCCTTCTCCATTTGCCGCGTGTACCTGGTATAGAGGTCCAGCACCTGCTCACCCGAAGTCGCATAGAACCTGCGATCATCCTTGATATGTTGGTTCAAGCTGGCCAGATCTTTGAAGCCCAGTTTGTGGGCCAGGGCCAGCATTTCGGCCTCAGTCTCGGCCACCTGCTTGAGCCCAATCTGGTGTATTTCCTCGGGAGTCAAGTCGGTGGTTGTCATGCGTTTGACCTGAAAGCGATACCGCTCGGCGCCATCGGGCAGCGCCCATACTCCGGGCTCGGTGCGGCCATGAGGCGCGTAATCCTTGCGCACAAACTTGGCGAACTGTTTGTACGCCGGAAGGATCTCGCTGTTGATTTCGGCTAGCACCGCGGATCGCAGGCGCTTCTGGTCAGCCTCGGAAATGCCGGCGGGAAATTTCTTCACCGGCTTGGCAAACGGGCTGGCGTCGGCCTCGGTGCCGGCGATCTCCTGGGTCTGCGGCACCACTTTTTCCAGCAGGTAACGGGGCGGCATCAACCCGTCTTTCATTCCCTGCCGCATGTTGGCGGTCACTTGATCGAGCATCCCGGGGACCTGATGCAAGCGGGAGAGATAATCGTCGTAGTCCTTCACGCTGTTGAAGGGGGTTAACGTGACTAATTCCAGCAAGTCGAGATGTGGCCCATTCATCTGGTTGACCGGCATTTCCCAGGGCTTGAAGCGCGCACCTTCAATGTCCTGGCGCAGATTGCGGATCATCAGCTCGCGGCTCAGCGTATCCTGTGCCGGCAAGCCGGCCGGATCAATGGCCTCGAAGCGGGCCAGAAACTTGCGTCTGGTCCCCTCGTCGGACTGATAGAACTGCGGAGACCGGTCGCTAAGACGATCGTTGTATCGGTTGTCCCCTAATGATGTCGCCGTTTCAGGGTCGGATCGCAGCTCGTACTGCCATTCTTCGTCGAACAGGGACAGCAGTTGGGTGCGCCGGCCTTCCATGTCGGGCTTCCCTGCTGGCGGCGTGTTCTGCGCCCGCATGGCGCCGGGCAACAATGCCATCGCAAACAGAACCGCAAAAGTACAGCTCTGCGCTACACCAAAGTTCATCAAGGTCTCCCGATGCGTTCTCTCAGATTGGCCAGGCGGCGCGATGACCAGGCTTGCCCTTGCCAGCGAGTATTCTATACATTAGCGCACGATTGCAGGGGCCTCGCCAGCTGAGGCTGTCGAGCAGTGCTGTGAGGCGATAAAAGACTTGCCTGAGCGCGACTACTCATGACCAGCAGCAGTGTCCGCGAAATTCGGGTGATCGATTCCCACACCGGCGGCGAGCCCACGCGCCTGGTAGTGAGCGGCGGCCCTGACCTGGGAAGCGGGCCGCTCAGCGCCCGACTGGAACGATTCCGCGCGGAACATGATGAATTCCGTTCCGCGGTGGTGAATGAACCGCGCGGTTCGGACGTCATGGTCGGCGCTCTGTTGTGTGAACCAGTGGATGGGACCTGCGCAGCGGGCGTGATCTTCTTCAACAATGTTGGGTATTTGGGCATGTGCGGTCACGGCACCATCGGGCTGGTCGCGACTCTCTCTTACCTGGGCCGCATCAAGCCGGGCGAGCACCGCATCGAGACTCCCGTCGGTACCGTAAGTGCGATCCTCCACGACAGCGGCGAAGTCACCGTAAATAATGTCCCGAGCTATCGCAGCGCAGCCAGGGTCGTAGTTGAGGTCCCTGGCTTCGGACCGGTGTGCGGCGACGTTGCGTGGGGAGGAAACTGGTTTTTTCTGGTCGAGGCCCGCGGCCACGAGCTCGTACTCAGCAATGTCGAGGCTTTGACGAACTTTACCTGGGCGATCCGCCAGGCGCTGAACGCCAACCGGATCACGGGCGCGAACGGGCAGGAGATAGACCATATCGAATTGTTTGGCCCGTCACAACAGGCCGGAGTTAACAGCAAGAATTTCGTCCTGTGCCCGGGCAAGGCCTATGACCGATCTCCATGCGGCACCGGCACCAGCGCCAAGCTGGCTTGTCTGCATGCCGACGGCAAGCTGCGCGAAGGCCAGGTGTGGCAGCAGGAAAGCATTGTCGGCAGCGTGTTTGAAGGCAGTATCAAGGTACGCGATGGGCAAGTCCATCCCAGCATCAAGGGCTCGGCGTTCGTCAATGCGGATGCGAACCTCGTACTCGACCCGAGCGATCCATTCTGCATGGGCATTCGGCGATGAGCGGGCTTAACTATGACGTGGTGGTAGTTGGCGCGGGCATCGTAGGCGCGGCTTGCGCGGAAGAGTGCGCCCGAGCGGGCTTGCGGGTAGCAATCATCGAGCGCGATCTGATTGGTGGCGGCGCCACCGCTGCCGGCATGGGCCACATCGTTGTCATGGACGACTCGGAAGCCCAGTTTGCTCTCACCCGCTACTCGCAGCAGCTCTGGCAGCAGTTGCGTCCGGAACTTCCCCCTGATGTCGAGTACGAACCATGCGGAACGATTTGGGTGGCGGCCGATGAAGAGGAGATGGCCGAAGTGCGCCGCAAGCAGAACTATTACGGCCAGCGTGGCGTGACCACCGAGATCCTCGATCCCCAGACCCTGGAGCGTCTTGAACCCAACTTGCGCAAGGGCATGGCCGGCGGCCTGCTCGTGCCCGAGGATGTCGTGTTGTATCCTCCCTGCGCCGCGCGCTTCTTGATCGAACGCGCCCAGGCGGCCGGCGCGAAGCTCCATGTTGGCCGCTCGGTTTCACAGCTCGGAAAAGGGATGGTTCGCCTGGCCGACGGAACCGAGTTTTCCGCGGCTGCCATCGTCAACGCGGCAGGCGCCTGGGCATCCGCGCTGACTCCGGGATTGAGCGTTAAGAAACGGAAGGGCCATCTGGCGATTACCGATCGCTACCCCGGATTCGTGCGTCACCAACTGGTGGAGTTGGGATACTTGAAGAGCGCGCACTCCTCCTCCGCCGATTCCGTGGCTTTCAACGTTCAACCCCGCAAGACCGGACAAATTCTTGTCGGTTCATCACGCCAGTACGGAGCGGAGCACGGAGAAGTCGATAACGGTATTCTCACTCGCATGCTCCAGCGCGCGCAGGAGTACATGCCGAACCTGGCTGAGCTTTCCACCATCAGAGTGTGGACCGGATTTCGCGCTGCCACCCCGGACAAGCTGCCGCTGATCGGCCCCTGGCCGGGAGACCCCAGCGTATTTCTCGCCACCGGCCACGAAGGACTGGGAATTACCACGTCCCTTGCCACCGCGCGGCTGCTGGTCGATCAAATCGCCGGCAGAAAATCCGCCATTCCGGTGGAGCCATATTTGCCGTCTCGCGTTCCTGCGGAGCATGCTTATGCCTGAGCCGATCACGATGCGCGTCAATGGGACGCCGGTTTCCGTGCCTCCCGGTGCGACTGTCGCAGTGGCCATCGTGCTGGCTGGTGCGGCGTGCCGCAACTCTGTTAGCGGAGAAACACGGGGCGCGCTCTGCGGAATGGGAATTTGCTTTGAGTGTCGCGTCGCCGTGAACGGGCGCCTACATTGCCGCTCCTGCCAGATAATTTGCCAGCCCGGCATGGAAGTCAGGACCGAGTGAACAAGGATGCGAACCAGTTCGACGTGCTGGTAGTCGGCGGAGGTCCCGCCGGTCTCGCTGCCTCCGTGCGCGCAGCGGAGTGCGGGCTGCTGGTGGGACTCGTGGATGACAATCCCGCCCTGGGAGGCCAGATCTGGCGGGGCGAGGCGGGGAACGCCGCATCCGGGGCCTCTGAATGGCATGCCCGGCTTCATGCTGCCGCCGTGCGCGTGCTCTGCGGGACCCGGGTATTTCATCAGCCTGAGCCGAAAATGCTGTTGGCGGAATCGCCGGATGGTGCTCTCGAACTGAAGTACGAAAAATTAATATTGGCCAGCGGCGCCCGGGAACGCTTCCTCCCGTTTCCCGGCTGGACGCTTCCCAATGTCATGGGCGCAGGGGGGCTGCAGGCCCTGGTGAAATCCGGCCTCCCGATAGCCGGGAAGCGGGTAGTGGTTGCCGGCAGTGGCCCCTTGCTGCTGGCGGTGGCAGCGTATTTGAGCCGGCACGGCGCCGAGATTCCCCTCATTTGTGAGCAGGCATCATGGAGCTCTCTGGCCGGTTTTGGAATGGCGCTTTTGCGTCAGCCGGAGAAAATCCGCCAGGGATTCTCTCTGCGAAAACAACTCTCGGGGGTTCCCTTCGCGCCCAATTCCTGGCCGGTTTCCGCCCAGGGACATTCGGCGCTTGAGGAGGTGGCGATCTCGCGGGATGGTAAAAGCAAAACTATTCCGTGTGACTACCTGGCCTGCGGATTTCACCTGGTGCCCAATAGCGAACTGGCGGTGCTGCTGGGATGCCGAGTGCGAGATGACCTTGTAGAGGTGGACGAATATCAGCAGACCACGGTCCCGGGGATTTTTTGTGCCGGCGAACCCACCGGCATCGGCGGCCTTGAATTATCGCTGATCGAAGGCCAGATCGCCGGCCTTGCTGTCGCTGGCCGCCAGGCCGCGGCCGGACTGCTGTTCGCGGAACGCGACAGCCTGAGAAGGTTCGCCCGCGTGCTCGATCGCACCTTCGCCCTGCGCGCCGAACTGCGCGGCTTGCCCCGTCCTGAAACCATCGTGTGCCGGTGTGAAGATGTTACCTGCTCGCGTTTGGCTCAACACACTTCGTGGCGTGCCGCCAAACTGCAGACTCGTTGTGGAATGGGCCCGTGCCAGGCCCGCGTCTGCGGACCCGCAGCCGGCTTCCTGTTTGGCTGGGCGCAGGAATCGATACGGCCGCCCATTTTCCCCACTCGTTTTGAAAATCTCATATCGTTTAGCCCAGAAGCCGAACCCAGCGAAACCACAGGAGGCCGCGGATGATCTGGAAAGGTGTGATGCCGGCGATTACGACTTGTTTTGATCAGTCCCTGCAGATTGACCATGGCTTCCTGGCCGAGCATTGCGGATGGCTGCTCGACAATGGTTGCAGCGGAGTGGTGGTGCTGGGCTCTTTGGGCGAAGGCGCAACTCTCTCGTTTGAGGAGAGAGTCGCAATCGTGCGGACAGCGGTCAAGGCCGTGCACGGCCGCGGCCCGGTCGTTGCTTCGGTCTCCGCGCTCTCAACGGCCGAGGCCGTGGCCCAGGCCAAGGCTGCGGCCAACGCGGGCTGCGACGCGCTTATGGTCTTGCCGCCCTACGTCTATCAGGGCGATTGGCGGGAGATGAAAACGCACGTGTCCGGCGTGTTCGCCGCCACTCGGCTCTCGTGCATGCTTTACAACAACCCGGTGGCTTACGGAACCGATTTCCTTCCCCAGCAAATTCAGGAACTGGCGGCGGAACACGACAACCTGGCTGCGGTGAAAGAGTCCAGCATGGACGTCAGGCGAGTCTCAGCCATCCGCGCTTTGCTGGGAGATCGTCTCGCGATTTTCGTCGGCGTCGATGACGCAATCGTGGAGGCCATCTCGGTCGGGGCCACCGGTTGGATCGCCGGCCTGGCCAACGCCCTGCCGCGCGAATCTGTCGAACTCTTTAACTATGCCATCAACGGTGAGCACGAAAAGGCTTTCGAGCTGTACCGCTGGTTCCTGCCCCTGCTGCGGCTGGACACTGTCCCCAAGTTTGTTCAGCTGATCAAGCTGGTGCAGTCCGAAGCCGGCATGGGCAATGCGCGGGTGCGCCCGCCCCGGCTGGAGTTGGCGGGCGAAGAGTTACAGAGTGCAAAACAGCTTATCCGGCACGCCTTGCGGACCCGGCCGCAATCCATCAGCAGCACGGTGCACAGCGCAAAGTGATTTGCGGGGTGCCCCTCTGCGCGTTTCCTTACTTCGGATACCAGTCCCGCAATCGGACTTCAATGCCCGTCCCCTCCAGGCCCTTTTGAAATACGGTGAGGTCGGAGCCGCGATAGTGATAGGGAATGACCACCCTGGGATGGAACGCCTTCACCGCCTCCGCGGCCTCCTCGGGTGGCATGGTGTAGGGCAGGTTCATGCACACGAAAGCCACGTCGATGTTCTTGAGCGCGCGCATCTCGGGAACGCCTTCAGTGTCACCTGAGAAATAGAAGCGCTTGCCGCCATAGGTGAGGACGTAACCGTTGCCGCGTCCTTTGTCGTGAAAAAGTTTTCCCGGCGCGGGGCCGCGCTTCAGGTTGTACGCCGGGATCGCCTCAATGGTCCAGTCCTGCCAGGCCTTGGTTTCTCCGTTGGCGATGGGCTTGGCCGTGGTCACCGTCTGGACCACGGCGGGCGGCGCCAGTATGTCGGTCCCGGCCTTGCTGATTTCCTTGATGGAACCAGGATCCATGTGGTCGCCGTGAATGTCGGTAATCAGAATGAGGTCGGCCTTCGGTTGCCCGGAAAGATTCGCAGGCTTGGCGGGATCGAGATAGATGATCTTTCCCCCGGCCTCAATCAGCGTGCTGGCATGATTCAGCGGCGTGATGCTGACCGGCCCCGCCGATGTGGGAAAGACTTGCGTCTGCGATGCGGAATATGCGAGCGGTGACAAAGCCAGAAGAAAGCAGATAAGACCTGGTATCAGTTTCATGATTATCCTCACGGCTCGTTGGCCGGGTTTGTCTTTAGATGATGGCCAGTGTGGGTCGGACACTCCCTTCGACTTCGCTCAGGGCAGGCTCTGTCCGACGCCTTTGACTTTGATTCTTGACATCTGTACTCACTCGTAAACATAAGCGGAGGATGGATTCCATCCTGGGTCCAAGCCCCCACTTCTCGCAAAAAACGCGAGAAATGGGGCACCCTCATCTCTTCATATTATTGCTACAGCTTGATCGTCTTCCCAGTCCTGGCCGCTTCGTAGATGGCGGCCATGATTGTCAAGTCTCGCAATCCTTCTTCGCCGGGCGTAAGCGGCTCTTTGTTCTCCATCACGCAGCCGGACATGTGGTCCATCTCGAGAGTAAAGTGATCGCGCACCGGAAGCAGGCGCTCTTCCGTGGTGTTGTCGTGGTGCACATACATACGCAAGCCGCTGTACTGGGTCGCGGGCTCGAGCTCGAACCAACCTTTGGTGGTCACCACACGATACCGATTTTGTCCCGAGTAGCCGTAGCTGGAAGTGCAATTGGCCAGGATTCCGCTGGGGAATCGCAGCTGAAAATTTATCGTCTCCTCTACTTCCTTGAAACGCACGTCGCCCGGCGTGGTGTACATCATGGCGTTGATCTCACTGGGTTCCTCCCCGGTAAGATAGCGCGCTGCCTGCAAGGAGTAGATGCCGATGTCCATCAGCGATCCGCCCCCCGCAAGCGCCTTGTTCAGGCGCCACTGGGTAGCATCGCCGATATTGAAGCCGTGATCCGCCAGAATGACCTTTGTCGGCCCCAGTTCCTGCTGGCGGGCCATGCGGATCGCCTCCTGGTTGTAGGGTTCATAATGGCAGCGATATGCAACCATCAGTTTTCGATTGGCCTTGCGTCCGGCATCGACCATCTGCTGACAGTCGGCGGGCGTGTTGGCCATGGGTTTCTCCGAGAGCACATGCTTGCCGGCCTGGAGACCGCGAATCGTGTACTCGGCATGCATCCCGTTGGGCAGCACGATGTAGATGATGTCAACTTCCGGATTGTCCCGGATGGTGTCGTAGTTCTGATAGCTGTAAATATTCTTGGGATTCACGCCGTAGCGCAGCGCCAATTTGTTGGCTTTGTCGGGATGGCCGCTGACAAAGGCCACCACCCTCGACTTCTCGCATTTCGCAAACGCCGGCAGGATCAGGTTGATGGCCAGACTGCCCAGGCCGACAATCGCCCATCCTAATTTCTTGCCCGGCGGCTCCGGTACTTCCAGCGCGTCAGCGTTTTTCAGGAGCGTCCCGGCAAAATTGGCCACCGCCAGACCTTGTCCAACTTTGGCGATGAATCCGCGGCGAGTAATTTCCCTGGCGAATGGATCAGACACGTTCGGACCTCCGATGGGAGACAGACCATCCCGTGCGGCGACAGTCTACAGCAGTTGACGGGCGATGATAAACCGCGAATGCCTTTGCGGAACGCTCACCAGCGTTCCTCGGGCCATGTGTGACAGGGCCGATTCTATTCCTGTCCGCTCGACGAACCGCATCTCTGGGCCGCGCTGCGTTATACCGAGTTGAACCCGGTGCGCGCCGGCATGGTGGAGGCCGCCGAGCAGTGGCCCTGGTCCAGCGCCGCAGTCCATTGTGGCGCCGCCGCTCCCGAGGCGCTGTTGGCAATGGAACGCTGGCGAGCCCGTTGGACGGCAGCACAGTGGCGGGAATATCTTGCCGAAGGAGATTTGCCGCGCGACGTGGGCGCGCTTCGCCAATCTACCTATACCGGACGACCGCTGGGTACACCGGAGTTTATTGTGGACCTGGAGCGCTCCACTTTGCGCCTGCTCGCCCCGCGCAAGGGAGGTCGGCCTAAGAAGAGCCCGCCTGACCCGCGACAGACCAACCTATCCTTAATCGCCTAATCCCGAAAACTGGGGAACGTTCCGTCTGTATGAATGCATAAGTGAAATGAAGAAGGGTTCTCGAAGCGGCTACGATGCTGAGACTGGCGAAGAAAGCGCCAGCTCAGAAAGCTCACTCGGAGAACCCAATGAACAGCCTTCACTATATCGGATTCGACGTTCACAAGAAATCCATCAGTTTCTGCGTCAAGACGGCTGCCGGCGAGATTGTGGAAGAAGGTGCGCTGGTGGCCCAACGCGAGGTCTTGCGGCAATGGGCCTCGGCCCAGCGACTTCGGTGGCAGGGAGCGCTGGAAGCGACCTTATTCAGCGGTTGGATCTTCGACACTCTGCAGCCCTACAGCGAACAGTTGGAGATGGCGCATCCGGCGAAAATGAAAGCCATTTGCGCGGGCAAGAAGAAGAGCGACACCATCGACGCCCGCACCATTGCCGATCTGGTGCGTTGCAATCTGTTGCCGGCATGCTATGTGGCCCCGCGGCGGATCCGCGAACTGCGCCGTCTGCTGCGCTATCGCAGCCTGGTGGTGAGCGAAGCGGTGCGCATGAAGAACAAGATGGCCGGTCTGCTGATGGAGACCGGTGCCCTGTACGTGAAGGAGAAATTGCACCGCAAGAAATACTTCGCCAGCCTGCTGGAAGAACTCGAAGAGGTGCCGGAATCGGTGATCGATTTGCTGCGCTTGAGCCGGGGCGCGCTGGAGATGTTCGAGAGCACGCAGAAGCGGCTAATCCGCGAGTTACTCGCCGATCCCGAACTGACCGAACGCGTCGAACGCCTCATGACCATTCCCGCCGTGGGAGAAATTACGGCTCTGACTTGGGCCCTGGAGGTGGGCGATCCGCAGCGCTTCCACTCCTGCTCCGACGCCATGAGCTACTGCGGACTGACGGCCGCGTTGAAGTCCTCGGCGGGCAAGCAGCAACGCGGGCCCATCTCCAAACAGCGCAACCACTGGCTGCAAACTACGCTGATCGAGGCTGCCAAGCTGGCGCCGCGCTGGAATCCGCAACTGGCGGCGCTGCATGCCCGCGAGTTGGAGCGCGGACATCGCAATCGGGCCACGCTGGCCGTGGCGCGCAAACTCGTCGCGTATCTGCTGGCCGTCGACAAAAGCGGCCAGGCCTTTCAACTGCGCATGCCGTCGGAAGAGCCAACACAAAAAGCTGCCTAAGAAGGAAAAACTTTGAAGCAAGCGGCGATCGACCGGCCGTTCCTCGCCAACTCGGGGACTGGGCAGAGGAGTTTCGACTCCCGATGCTCCTTACCGTCTGTATCGAGGCCGGCCGGACAACCCTAACTCATACTTCGTGGACCGGGCTGGTGCCCGTTTCCCGCAAATGGATGTCTGGCCAAGCTGCCGCTTTGGCCGCGCTCAACGATCGCTGGCCGTTCGCCAACTCGAACCCACCACCACCGCTTCGAGACCCCACTCCTCTAAGTGCAAGGAGACCTCCGTCTCCTCTTGACTTTTACTTATCATGGATGTCCCCGTATTGTTGGTTTGCAAAGGCGTGTGCAGCAAATGCTCGTAACTGAACGCAACCCCAACGGCGATGGCACCCGCCACGAAAGAGGCAGGAACCGAAACGATGAACATCAGAATGATGAGCACTTCCTCGGCATCGCTGTTCGGCTTGCCGTCAAACACATACTGGCAATAAAGCAGCACGGCAAGACTCAGGATTATCCAGACCGAACGAAGAACGACGCGACCGGTTTTGATCACCGCGCCAGCCCTTCAGCCTAGGTGTATTGAGAACACCATCACGGCGCTGGGAACCGAAAGAACCAGAGCCAAGATCGCCTGTAGTCGAGTCGGCGGCCGTATAAGGTCGCAGACTATGAAGATCAAAGAAGCCAGCAGAACGACCGGCGCGACCGCCATGATCAGGATATTCGCGGGACTCCCAAGACTACAGCAGCCGATGTGTGTTCGGCTCCCAAGAAAGTAGAGCCCAATCACCAGTAGGTTTAAGCAAGCGAGGACTACGGAAATAGCCAACTTTTTCATCTGATTCTCACTTGTTGCACTGCTGCCTGCACTGTTTCTCGATATCGTTGGCCCAGTGATCACACTGATATTCGCCCAGGTTGTACCAAGGCTGCGGCCGGGTGCCCCACACATCGCGTACTTTGCGATGTGTGGGTTTGGGCTGCCACCGGAATACGTCGAGTTCACGATTACTCTCCGCAGTCCGATACACTCAGCATTGGCGATGGAAATCCTACCTCAAGCCACGAGTGGACGTGGCGTCCGCACCCGCACATTCGCAAAGTGCGCGAATGTGTTTGGCGCCCGGCAGCCAGAAGAAACTCTCGGGACGGCCTGTCAGGGACCCGAGTACCAGCGCTCAATCGTTATAAGAGATGCCGACAAAGGCCATCTGTAATTTGAACAGGTCCAGCAGAAGCCCGACACTTCCTTTCGAAGCTCACTTCCTTGCTAAATTGGTTGAACATCGAAACAAACTGTGTCTTGAATGACTCCTTCGAGGAGACCATCCCCCAGTTGACCTTGCTGTCCGTGGCACCAACCGATCTTCTGTACGTCGTGCTAGATCCCAGAAAGAGTCGACTCCCGAGAGGATGCTCAGAATCGTCGAAGTATGATTTCGCAGACTCCACCATTGAGGCCTGAATCTCCTTCACGCGTTTAAAGATTTCAGACGTTTGAATCTCCTCCACTCGCCTTTTCACCTTATCGTCCATTTTCTTTGTCCTTACGGTGCGAAACAGGGTTCCTGCGAACAGAATTGCCGTATCGTGTCGGGCGGGTAGCCAACGCTTCATTTTCTGAAGGGTGGGGATTCGACGGAGAGTGCCGCCGACGCCATGGGCAGCCTCAACTGCCAGCCGCCCATCAGCTGCTCGGATACAGGTACAATGTCTTGAGCATCTACAGGCACCCGGCCTCAAGTCTAAAATCCACGGGACGTGTTGAAGGGTGGACGAGCCCTTCGCCGGGCCTTGCCCGGCCTGGACGGGCGGGGGCGCCCGTCCCTACGTGGCTGGTGGTGGTGCCAGCTCTGAAATCTCGATGAGCCACCGGTCACGTCCCAGCCGATATACTATCGCTCTGCAGGACGTACATGGTCAGAGGCGGAGCATTGTGAAAATATCAGGACAGTCAATCATCGGATTCCGTTCGACTACCAACGGCGGGCCATCTTTTCGCGCCGCTAATCCCCGCACCGGCGAAACTCTGCCGCCGGACTTCTTCGCCGCGTCAACCGACGATGTCAATCTGGCCGCCCGCCTGGCGCATGAAGCGTTCGCCACCTACAGTCAGGTCTCGGGCCGTGAACGAGGGAAATTTTTGCGCACCATCGCAGGCAAAATTGAAGGCGCAGTAGATGCGCTGGTGGAGCGCGCCGAGCAGGAGAGCGCCCTGCCCAAAGGCCGCCTGCAAGGCGAGACTGCGCGCACCTGCGGCCAGCTTCGACTCTTCGCGGAGGTGGTGGAAGAGGGTTCGTGGGTCATGGCCCGCATCGACCGTGCCGAACCTGGCCGCAAGCCGGCTCCGCGGCCCGATATCCGCTCCATGCTGCATCCGCTGGGCCCCGTGGTCGTCTTCGGCGCGAGCAACTTTCCACTGGCCTTCTCGGTGGCCGGCGGAGACACGGCCTCGGCGCTGGCCGCGGGAAATCCCGTGATCGTCAAAGGGCATCCTGCTCATCCTGGCACCAGCGAACTGGTGGGACAGTTGTTGCGGGAGAGCGTTCAGGAATGTGGTTTGCCGGAAGGAGTGTTCTCGCTTCTGCTCGATTCCGGCGCCGGCGTGGGGGTAGCGCTGGTCAAACATCCGCTGGTGAAGGCGGTGGGTTTTACGGGATCGCATAATGCCGGCAGTGCGCTGATGGACTTGGCGGCTGCGCGTCCCGAACCCATCCCGGTATTCGCCGAGATGAGCAGCACCAATCCGGTCTTCATTCTGCCGGGCGCGCTGCGGCAAAGCGGTGACGACCTCGCCGCCGGAACCTACGCTTCTCTTACGATGGGAGCGGGCCAGTTCTGCACCAAACCCGGACTCGTATTCCTGCCCGAGAACGGCGATGCTACGAACTTCATTGACAAGTTGGGGAAACTGGTCGTCGAGTCGCGCCAGTTCAACCTGCTGACCTCCGGCATACGAACCGCTTATCAATCCACCACAACGCGTCGCCAAACCGAAAAAGGAGTGAAGTTGCTGGCGGCAAGGCAGGCTTCGAGCGATGACGAGGAGATCGGGGTAGGCGCCGCGCTGTTCGAAGCCGACCGCGAATCATTTCTGCAAAACTCCGACTTGGCTGCGGAAGTCTTCGGCCCGGCCACCTTGGTCATCCGCCATTCCAGTCATGCTCAGGTTCTGGAACTGGCGCGGAATCTGGGTGGGCATCTGACTGCTACCATTCACGGCACGGAGGCCGATCTACGCGAGTTCAGCGATTTGCTCGCCATCCTGAAGACCAAGGTCGGGCGGTTGGTATTCAACGGTTTCCCCACCGGAGTCGAAGCTTCCCACGCCATGGTGCACGGCGGCCCCTATCCCTCGACTTCGGATGGACGCTCGACCTCGGTGGGCAGCGGAGCAATTTTCCGCTTTTGCCGCCCTGTCTGTTACCAGGGATTCCCGGAATCCGCCCTGCCCGACGAATTGCGCGACGGCAACTCGCTTGGGATCTGGCGGATGGTGGATGGAGAAATGACCAAGGAAGCGCTGCCATGCTAAAGTCTAAATCACGGAGAGGTGGCAGAGTGGCCGAATGCGGCGGTTTGCTAATCTCCCGAAAACCCTTGCTGGTAGCCTGTTTTCAACGCTTTAGTAGTTGGCAACAGAGTTGCGTTGACCGCATTTGACCCCGTCTGTAGCTAATCGTGCAGTAAATCATGCAGTAGAAAATCCCCTGAACAAACCGCCGTACACTTCGATGGTTCACCTTTCCGACGTTTAACCATGCAGTAGAGACACAATCATGCAGTAAGACACGGCACGAAAGTGACATTGTTCTGAGTACGGCGACTCAGTAGAATTCAGACGGCATCAAGAGCAGCCCGTCCAGTCGTTCCGACAGGAACTATGCGACGGTGCTCACCAACCGAGGGGTCAGGGTTTCGATCTCCACGGTGGTCGCCTCTAGGCAGATGCGGCGGCAGAACCGCAAAGGACAAAGCCCATGAGACAAGCTCAGATCAGGCGTGTACGTCGGCACGCTTTGACGTTGGTCGAGTCAGGGCGCCAGAACCATGCCACCCCATCCCCGCTGACCCAGAAACTGGCTGAGACGTATTACGCGGACGCCACCGAACAAGAGCTAATGGTTCTGGCCCAGAGAGTTCTTCGGGCCGCACGCTTGACAACGTTCGTGCCCAAGACCAAAGCAGACGCAGTTTCGATCATTGAGGGCATCCGGCCTGCCGGGAGGCACGATGAATCGAGTGCTTCGCAGCCCGATGTTCTCGTCAACAACGTCGGGACGCTGTACACGTTCTGTCCCCTGACGCTTCGGGCTAAAGAATGGATAGACGAGTATGTCCCAGACGATGCTCAGTGGTTCGGGCACGCACTTATCGTCGAACATCGTTATGCGTGGGGACTGGCTCAGGGGATGAAGGACGACGGGCTGGTGCTGGCGTGAGACCAAAGGACAGGGGGTGAATCTTATGTGCCTCGAATACTACCCCGAGTGCGGCGACGGCGGGGACGGTTGCTGCGAACGGTCGCTTCGTCGTGCATTCGGTAATCGAAAGTCCATTCCATCACGCTCGGTGGTCCCACCCATTCATGTCCGTCGAGTGGATTTCCAACTTTACGCTGTCTGGTGCGACAAAAGTGGAAACCGGGTCGCATCTTGTATCGAAGCATGCTGTCGTGTGTGTGCGAAGGCAGATTTCATAAGCGCGCATGTTTGGGACGAGGGATTGGTTGCACCTTCTCTAGCTCATCCTCTTTCGAGCGAAGAACCTCTTTCATCGTCCCCTCCCCTCAAGAAACTCAATCAACGCTCTCCGAAAAGGCCAGTGAAGATCCCCTCGAGTAGGACCAGAGCCCTGAACGAACTGAACCGGATGTATTCGCTCATAGACAACCGAACGGAGAACCGATGACGACTGAGGAGTTAAACAACGCTCTACAGAGTGCGGCACTGACATACGTGCGGGAAGTTAAACAGTCTGCCGGTGCTCAATTCTGACCAATTGCACGTTGGTGCCGTTTGACTCGCCGCGCCTCATGGCGTTACGTTGCCAGCTGCTATGCTTCGACTCCTGCAGTCTCCGTCGGCGGCCGAACGGATCGCCGCTGCAACTGAATTCATCCGGTCTTTCGCCGCGGCGACCGAGTTGCTCCTTGTCGGCTCGTCTCGTGAAGCCGTCGATGACTTAGTTCGCGGGTTCGCGCATACCAGCCGTGCTACCTTCGGCCTGCATCGTTTCAGCTTCACGCAGCTCGCCGCCCGGCTGGCCATAGGTAGGCTAGCGGCGGCGGGAATCACGCCCAGCTCCGCAGTCGGTGCGGAAGCAATGGCAGTGCGGGCCGCTTACGAAGCGGCGATCCGAAACGAGCTACCCTACTTCGCGCCGGTTACTAAATTTCCGGGCTTCGCGCGCGCGACGGCTGCCACCGTCGGCGACTTGCGTGCGGCAGGTGTTGCCGCCGAAAAGCTCGAGGCGGTGGAAGAGTCCGGCCCCGACCATGCCGCTCTCCTCGAACGTTTCCAGGAGCAGCTGGAGGAGGTATCGGTCGCGGACCGCACCATCCTTTTCCAGGCTGCCCTTGAAGAAGTCCGCGCCGGTGCGAGCCTCGCCAGGCATCCACTGCTGCTCCTAGATGTTCCCATTCACTCGGCGATCGAAAGGGCATTTCTCGTCGATTTAGCGTCCGCCGCAAAAGAGGTGCTGTTCACCTGTCCCGCCGCAGACATCCGCACGCTGAACAACTTAAAGATGGTTCCCGGCGCTCAGGAAAACGCTGCAACTCCCAAACCCAAGGATTCGAGCCTCGCGCGGCTGGGCTTTTATCTCTTCTCTGAGACAACTCCGCCGCAAGGGAAGCCTGACGATGAAGTCGTCTTCTTCTCTGCGCCGGGAGAAGAACGAGAGTCGGTCGAGATTGCGCGTCGCATCCTCGCCGAGGCCGAGAAAGGCATTCCCTTCGACCGCATGGCTGTCCTTCTGAGGGCGCCAGAGACTTATGCGAGTCTGATGGAAGCCGCACTGAGGCGGGCAGAAATCCCTGCTTACTTTGCGCGTGGAAGCCGCCGGCCAGATCCTTCGGGTCGCGCTCTACTGGCGTTGCTGGCATGCGCCGCCGAGAGACTCTCTGCCCATCGTTTCGCCGAGTATCTGTCCTTTGCGCAGGTTCCAAGCTTGGCGGAAGATGGGGCCCCTCGCGGGAACAAGGTCGAGTTTGTGCCGCCCGAAGATGACGCCCTGAACTCGGCAGCGTCTCCTTTCGCACCTCCCATGGCGGACGCATCACAGGACGACGGTGGCGACCAACTGGAGGATGTAGACGCGCCTGAATTGGCGGGCTCTCTTCGCGCACCCTGGAAATGGGAAGAGCTTTTGGTGGATGCTGCCGTGATCGGTGGCAAGGAACGTTGGGCCCGGCGGCTCGACGGACTGCAGAACCAGTTCAAGCAGGAGTTAGAGGAATATGCGAAGGAGGAACCGGACTCGCCGCGCGTGGAGGCGGTCCGGCGCAAGCTTCGCAACCTGCAGCACCTCAGCGCATTCGCTCTCCCGGTGATCGAGGAACTGGCGGGATTGCCGCAATCGGCAACATGGGGAGAATGGATCGCCACGCTGGAGCAGCTCGCGCCCAGGGTTTTGCGCCAGCCGGAGCGAGTGCTCGCGGTTCTCGCCGACCTGAAACCCATGGCGCCGGTTGCGTCCGTTCCACTCGCCGAAGTGCAGAACGTGCTGCAAAACTGGCTGTCCGACCTGCAGCAGCAGCCACCCGAGAGCCGCTATGGTCGGGTACTGGTGACGACTCCAGAGCAGGCGCGCGGACGCTCGTTCGACATCGTTTTCATTCCTGGACTGGCCGAACGCATGTTCCCGCAGAAACTGCGGGAGGATCCGCTGCTTCTCGACAAACTACGGCGGCAACTCTCTCCGGATTTGTCCGTGCTCTCGGACCGCAGCCAACAGGAACGCCTCCTGCTGCAGATCGCGGTCGGTGCCGCGAGCCGCCGTCTGTATCTTTCTTATCCTCGTCTCGAGGTTGCGGAGGCCCGGGCCCGTGTGCCTTCATTCTATGCGCTGGATGTTGCACGCTCGATCACCGGGCAGGTGCCAGACTACGAGGTGCTAGCCAGAGAGGCCGAACTGACGGGGGCCAGCCGGCTGGCGTGGCCAGCACCAAGCAGCTCGTCCGAGGCAATCGACGATGCGGAATACGATCTGGCCACGGTGTGGCCGCTCCTGAACACCAGCGAGCCGCGGGCGGGACGACTGGCCTATGTGATGAAACTTAATTCGCGCTTGGCCAGGTCGCTTCGTGGTCGCTGGGCGCGCTGGCAGGAAAAGTGGTCCGAGCATGACGGACTCGTTACGCAACGCCCGTCCATCCTCAAGATCCTCGAGTCACAACGTCTCATGGTCCGTCCCTACTCGGTTTCAGCGCTGCAGAATTTCGCGGCCTGTCCCTACCGGTTCCTGCTCTCAGCCATTTACCGGCTCGAGCCGCGGGAAGAGCCGTCGCCGCTCGAAGAAATGGACCCGCTGACGAAGGGTGAACTTTTCCACCGCATCCAGGCGGCGCTGCAACGTGAGCTGAAAGACAAGGGACTTCTTCCAGTGAAGGCTGCACAGCTCCCGCAGGCTCTCAAGATGCTCGACCGGGCGGTCAAGCGGGTCGCGGAAGAAGCCTACGAAGAACTGGCTCCCGCGATTGATCGGGTGTGGCTGGACGCGATCGAAGCCATGCGCTCGGACCTGCGCGTCTGGATGCAGAAGGTGGCGGAGCAGGACGGGTGGGTTCCGATCTATTTCGAGTTTGGCTTCGGTTTCGGTGCGACCGAGGGCCGCGATCCCGCAAGCCTTCCCGATCCGGTGACGCTCCCGGGAGGCGCGATGGTTCATGGCTTCGTCGACCTGATCGAAAGAAGCGACGACGGCAAAACGCTGCGCGTCACCGACCACAAGACCGGGAAGGACCGGACGAAGAAGGGTCTCGTCGTCGGCCAGGGGGAATACCTGCAACCGGCGTTTTACGGGCTAGCAGTGGAAGCAGCATTGAAGCATTCCGTTGCGGAAGGAAGGTTCTTCTACTGCACTGCCGACGGTGGCTTCAACGAGCGCTGCGTCCCGCTTAATCCAATCGCCAGGCAAAGTGCAGAAGCGGTGCTGCGCACGATCGACGACGGGATTGCGGCGCCCTTTCTGGTTGCCGCCCCGCGCGAGGATGCATGCGTCTACTGCGACTTCCAGGAAGTGTGCGGTCCTTACGAGGAGATTCGCTTCGCCAGAAAGAAAGAGATCCCGCAGCTCGTTCCGCTAAAGGCCATGAGGGGCCTGCCTTGATGAAACTCCTCGACCACAACGCACGCGATGCCATCCGCACTGCCCTCGACAAAACCCTGGTAGTCGAGGCCGCGGCGGGCACTGGCAAAACGAGCGAACTGGTACAACGGATTACCGCGGTGGTCGCGGCTGGAAAAACAACGATCGACCACATCGCCGGCGTAACCTTCACCGAAAAGGCTGCAGGCGAGCTCAAGCTGCGCCTCCGGTCCGAGCTCGAGAAGGCGCGCCGCACAGAGAAGAACCATGAAACCCGCAACCACCTCGAGCAGGCTCTGGCGCACCTCGAGGAGGCACGGCTCAGCACCATTCACTCCTTCTGCGCGGACTTGCTCAAAGAACGTCCCGTGGAGGCCCGAATCGATCCGGAGTTCGAGCTCATGACCGAAGCGCAGAGCCTGCGCCTGTACAAAGAGGCCTTTCGGACATGGTTCGAGCGCAAGCTGGAGGATTTGCCCGAGGGCACGCGCAGGATTCTGCGCCGTAAAACCAGGAACAGCCCGACCGAGACCCTGATGTCCGCCGGCTGGGAGCTGTCAAGGTGGCGCGACTTTTCCGCGAAGTGGCGGCGGCCGGAGTTCGATCGTCAGGCCGCGATCGACGCAATCGTCGAGCAGATCCACAAACTCGCCCAACTCACCGGCGATCCTTCCGATCCGACCAACAACCTGTTCCGTGACACAGCCTCGATGCGAACCTTGAGCGAAAGCATCCGTGCCGCCGAACGGGTTCGTCCGCGAGACTGCGATGGCCTCGAAGCAAGCTTTGTTCTGATCGCATTCGACCATCAATTTCGGAGTCCGCGCTTGGGGAAGGCCCAGTTCAGTAAACAGGTCAAGCGTGACGACATTCTGGCTTTGCACGGCGAACTTCTCGCAGCCCTCGACGCGTTTGCCAGGGACGCCGGATCGGATCTCGCCGCCCTCCTACAAGCCGAGCTCGGAGAGACCGTTGCCCAATACCAGCTGCTCAAAGAGCGTACCGGAAGACTCGATTTCCTTGACCTGCTCATCCGCGCCCGTGACCTGCTCGTCCAATCCCCTAGTGTGCGCAAACATTTTCAGGAGCGCTTCACTCATGTTTTTGTCGATGAGTTCCAAGACACCGACCCTTTGCAGGCGGAAATCATTGTCCTGCTCTCCGCCGATGATCCCGGGGCCAACAGTTGGCGGAGCGTCACGCCGGTTCCCGGGAAGCTGTTCATCGTCGGGGATCCGAAGCAGGCCATTTACCGCTTCCGCCGCGCCGATGTTGGCACCTACGAAGAGGTCAAACAGCTGCTGCTGAGGAGCGGCGCGGAGCTACTGAAGCTGACTACCAGTTTCCGGTCGCTTCCATCGATCCAGGCCATGATCAACCGGGCTTTCGCACCTCATATGGATGGCAATGCGGACAACCTGCAGGCAGGCTATGTTCCTCTTTCCCCGTTCCGCGAGGAATACACGGAGCAACCGACCATCGTTGCCCTTCCGGTTCCCAAGCCCTACCAGTCCAGGTTCTCCCAAGGAGCCGTGAACGCCTCACTCCCAGATGCGGTCGCCGCGTTCGTTGCATGGCTCGTCGAAAAGAGCGGCTGGACGGTTCCGAAACCAGGAGATCCCAGTGAGCGAATACCCCTCGGCCCCAATCATGTTTGCCTGCTTTTCAGGAGGTTTGTCAGTCTCGACGATGACATGGCGCGCCCCTACATCAGGGCGCTCGAAGCCAGGAAACTTCCCCACCTGCTGGTTGGGGGAAGATCCTTCCACGACCGCGAAGAAGTGCAAACCATCCGTGCGGCGCTCACCGCGATCGAGTGGCCGGATGACGAGCTCTCGGTCTTTGCCACCTTAAAGGGCTCGCTGTTCGCGATACGCGATGACGTGTTGCTCGAGTATCGCGACCGAGTCGGGCGCTTTCATCCATTCCGGCTCCCCGCCGAGCCGCTCGCGGCAGAGCTACAGGAAGTGGTGGGGAGCCTTCGCATCCTGCAAAAGTTGCACCGGAACCGTAACTACCGACCCGCCGCGGCAACCCTCGACATGCTGTTGAAAGAAACAAGGGCGCACCTTGCGTTCGCGCTCCGCCCCTCGGGCGAGCAGGTACTCGCCAACGTACTGCATATCGCCGAGTTGGCGAGAAAGTATGAGGCGTCCGGCGGTCTTTCGTTCCGCGGGTTCGTGGAAGAAGTCCGCGCCGGCGCGGATGCGGCGGAAGCCGGAGAGGCTCCCATCTTCGAGGAGGGCAGCGAGGGCATCCGGATGATGTCGGTTCACAAGGCCAAGGGCCTGGAGTTCCCGGTCGTTATCCTTGCGGACATCACAGCCAAGATTTGCCAGTCACATCCCAGCCGGCATATCGACGCCTCTTCCTCTCTGTGTGCCGTCCCACTGGCCGGGTGCGCGCCGGTCGATCTCCTGGAGCACGCTGAACTTGAGCTGGCGCGGGACCGCACGGAGGGCGTCCGATTGGCTTACGTGGCGGCCACGCGGGCACGCGAACTTCTGGTCGTTCCCGCCATCGGTGACGATCCGCGTCAGTCGTGGGACTCGGTCGAGAACTGGTGGGTGAGGCCACTCTATGACGCCCTTTATCCCGAACCAGACAAGCGCCAGCAAGTGGGAAGGCCTTCCGCATGTCCGCAGTTTGGGAAAGACAGCGTTTTAGTACGGCCGCCGGATCTGACGGTAGATGAGAAGGACAATGTTTGGCCCGGGCTGCACCGGTTCCAAGACCCTGGAACCACGGACAGCGACTATCGGGTCGCCTGGTGGGATCCGCGGGCGCTGACGCTGAACGTCCGGCAGTCGTTTGGCATAAGGCAGGAGGAATTATTAAAGGAGTCGGATGATCCCGAGGTTCTGAAGAATGACTTGGAGAGCTACGAGAGCTGGCAGACACGATGGGGCAATGTTAGGCAACTAGCCGCCCAGCCGAGCGTAGTCTTCCGCACTGCCACGGCCCAGGCCCAGAACGATTCCAACATGTGTGAACCCGAACGCGACGTGCAAGTAATCGAGCTGCCAAGAGACCCCGAACGTCCGGCCGGTGCACGCTTCGGAGCGCTGGTGCACGCAACGCTAGCGGCAGTGCCCTTGGACGCTAACGCCAATCAAGTGGGACAGATTGCCGCTCTTTACGCCCGCGTGCTTGGAGCCGACGAGCAGGAAACGGCCGGGGCCGCGATTGCAGTTCGATCCGCGTTAGCGCATCCGCTTATGGAACGCGCATTTAATGCCTTAGCCCAAGGAATGTGCCGCCGCGAGGCGCCGGTCACACTTACGCTTGCCGACGGTATTCTTGTCGAGGGAGTGTTAGACTTGGCCTTCCTCGAGAAAGACGCATGGACGGTGGTGGACTTCAAGACCGACCGGGAGCTCGAGAAAGATCTGGAGCGTTACAAGCGGCAAGTAGGGTTGTACGCGTTGTCGATCGAGCGGGCAACCGGCCAGCCCTGCGGCGGGATACTGATGAGGGTTTGAACGGGCCTTGCAGGAAACCACCTGGGTTAAGCCCCTTAGATCGCTTAGAGACTGTTTTTTCTGAGCGACCCGACCACTGCGTAAAAACCTCAACCGATCTAACACCCGCTACGCGTTGGATCTATAGGAGCGGAAGCTCGAACCGCCGTCAATCCTCTGTTCTACAATCCGAACAGCCCCCTATGGGCCACCAAAGCTGCGCTGTCCCGTGCGATAATCCGCATTCCCCGGGAAAGATAGTGGCACAATGTCAGTAACCTGGCTTCGCTCCCCAACCCCCCGGAAAACATGAACGCAGAAACCCACTCCCAACTCGCCAGCTTTATCTGGAGCATCTGCAACCTGCTCCGAGGTCCGTACAAGCGGAACGAGTACCGCAAGGTGATTCTCCCGCTCACCGTTTTGAGACGTTTCGACTGCCTGCTCGCGCCTACCAAGGCGCAGGTGCTGAAAGAGCACGCAGCGATTAAGGCCAAGCCGGAAAACGTGGTTCGTAGTCTGCTCGAAAAGATTACGGGCCGTCCCTTCTACAACCTGTCCAAGCTGGATTTCACCAAACTGCTCGATGATCCCAACCAGCTTGCCCCTAACCTAAATGCCTACATTAACGGTTTCTCAAAGAACGTCCGCGACATCATGGAACGGTTTGCGTTCGATCAGCAGATCGCGCGCATGGCGGAAAAGAACCTTCTCTATGAGGTCATCAAAGCGTTCTCCAAGGTAGACCTGTCCCCGGACCGCGTGGACAACGTGCAGATGGGTTACGTCTTCGAGGAACTCATCCGGGTGGGGGCGGAGCAGGCGAACGAGGAGGCCGGAGAGCACTTCACACCGCGTGAGGTCATTCGACTGATGGTAAATCTCTTGCTTTCGCCTGAGAAAGACTTGCGCCGAAGCCATGTGGTGAAGACGATCTACGATCCGGCCTGCGGAACAGGCGGGATGCTCTCCGTCTCTGAAAAGTACATTCGAGACCTGAACAAAGACGCGAAACCCATGCTGTTCGGCCAGGACTGGAATGATGAGGCATGGGCCGTGTGCAAGTCCGACATGCTCATCAAGGGGGAGGACGCCGACAACATTCGGCTAGGTGACACCTTTACCCAGGACGGCTTCGACCGGGATGCCAAGGGCAAGAAGATCACCTTCGACTACATGTTGGCCAACCCGCCTTTCGGAGTGGAGTGGAAGCAACAGGCGACGTTCATTGTTCGGGAGGCGGAATCTTTCGGCTACGATGGCCGCTTCGGTGCGGGTCTGCCGCGTATCAACGATGGCTCACTGCTTTTCCTCCAGCACATGTTGTCGAAAATGCGAACGCTGAAGGAAGGCGGAAGCCGCATCGGTATCGTTTTTAACGGATCGCCGCTCTTCACCGGCGATGCTGGCAGCGGCGAGAGCAACATTCGCCAGTGGATCATCGAAAACGATTGGCTGGAGGCCGTAGTCGCGCTCCCCGACCAACTTTTCTACAATACCGGCATCTCCACCTACATTTGGGTGCTCACCAATCGCAAGGAGCGCAAGCGCAAAGGGAAGGTGCAACTCATCGACGGGCGTCAGTTCTTCGTGAAGATGAAAAAGAGCCTGGGCAACAAGCGCAACAAGATCGGCGACCCAGCCGACGACGCGCGAGAGCCAGACCACATCGGCGACATCGCCCGTGTTCACGGCAATGCCCAGGATGGCGAGACCCGCAACTTCGACATAGACGGGAAGCAGAAGGCCCTGGTCGTCAGCAAGGTCTTCGACAATACAGATTTTGGCTTTCACAAGATCACCGTCGAGCGGCCGTTGCGCCTTAACTTTCAGGCGACAGATGAGCGGATCGCGCGTTTGGAGGAGGAATCAGCTTTCAAGAATCTCGCTTCCAGTAACAAGAAGGCTGACAAGGCCAGGCTTGAGGAAATCGCGGTAGGCCAGGAGCGCCAAGAGGAAATTCGCGCACTGCTGCGCGCATTCGGCACGGCTAAGGGCGAGAAGCTGTACAAAGATCGAAAGGAATTCCTCGTTGACCTTCGCGAGGTCGAGCGCCAGGAGGACTGTCGTTTGGACGGCTCTGAGACTAAGGCGGTTCTGGCCGCGCTGAGCGAGCGCGATGAGACGGCGGAAATCTGCCTTGACAAGGAAGGTAAGCCCGAACCGGACCCGGAGCTGCGCGATACCGAAAGCGTCCCGCTGAAAGAGAGCATCGAGGATTACTTCAAACGAGAAGTCCTACCACATGTGGCCGATGCCTGGATCGACCCGACCAAGACCAAAGTAGGCTATGAAATTCCGCTCAATCGGCATTTCTACCGCTACGAGCCACCGAGGCCCCTGGAAGAAATCGAGCAGGACATCCTTGTATTGGAGCAGGAAATTGTGAAAATGCTGGCCGAGGTTACTGGATCGAATCGTGAGGCAGGAAAATGACCAACGAACGCCGTCAATTCCGCCCAGTCAATGGGGAAGCGCGCACGGTTCGCGAACTGCTTGGCGGGCGCAAGTATTCAATCGACTACTACCAGCGTGAGTACAAGTGGAAATCCAAGCAAGTTACTGAACTGATCGACGATCTTTCTGGGAAGTTCCTCGAAAGCTACGAGGACGGCGACGAGCGTAGCGCCGTTGCTGAATATGGGCATTACTTTCTGGGCTCAGTCATCGTCAGTGACAAAGAGGGAGAAAAGTTCATTATTGACGGCCAGCAACGGCTCACGACGCTGACCTTGCTCTTGATATTTCTCCAGCACAAACTTGAGGATTCCGACCAGAAGACGCAAGTCTCAGATCTGATCTTCTCGCAAAAGTACGGCAAACGCTCGTTCAATTTGGACATCCCCCAGCGAACCTCATGCATGGAAGCGTTGTACGCTGGAGAGCCGTTCGACGAAGGCAATCAGACAGATGAGTCCGTGGTCACCATCCTTGCCCGGTACTCCGACATTCTGGATGATTTCCCCGACGATCTCATGGGCAAGGCGCTACCGTACTTCGTGGACTGGTTGATCGAGAACGTTCACCTAGTCGAGATCACGGCGTATTCCGACCAGGATGCCTACACCATCTTCGAGACCATGAACGATCGGGGCCTCTCGCTTGCGCCTGCCGACATGCTAAAGGGCTATCTTCTGGCCAAGATCACGGATCCAGGCCGGAGAAATGTGGCAAGCATGGTGTGGAAAGAGCGCGTCGCCGCGCTGCTAGATATTGGGAAGGACGAGGACGCGGACGGAATCAAGTCCTGGCTCCGCAGTCAGCACGCCGAGAGCATACGCGAACGCAAACGCAATGCGATCCCGCGGGACTTCGATCTTATCGGAACTGAGTTCCACCGCTGGGTGCGTGACCACGAGGACGATCTTCATCTTCAGGCGAATGCCGACTTCTCCCGTTTTATTGAACGCGATTTCGCCTTTTACACTCACTGGTATGAGCGGCTTCGCCGCGCCGCCGACAATCTGACACCCGGCTTGGAGTCGGTGCATTTCAACGCGCAGCATAACTTCACCCTGCAGTACGCTGTGCTCCTTGCCCCTCTCCGATTCGATGATTCCGAGGCAGTCCTCTTACGCAAGATACGGGTTGTGGTAGCCTTCATCGACATCTTGATTCATCGCCGCATCTGGAATTTCCATGCCATCGACTACTCGACCATGCAGTATGCAATGTTCGTTGTGATGCGCGACATCCGCGGCAAGAGCGTGGATGAACTGGTGGCGAACCTCGGGCAGAAACTCAGCACTGAGGCCGAAACTTTTGCCAGCAACGAACGGTTTTCCCTTCATGGAATGAACGGGCGGCAGATCCGCCGTTTTCTGGCGCGTATGACCGAGTATATTGAGACCCGCTCTGGTATGGCATCGCACTATACCGAATACGTTCAGCGCGGTGGTAAGCAGGGCTACGAGATCGAGCACATCTGGTCGAACCACCCGGAGCAGCATAACGACGAGTTTGTCCATCCCACCGACTTTGGTGAATACCGTAACCGGATCGGCGACTTGTTGCTCCTGCCGAAGAGCTTCAACGCCAGCTATGGCGACCTGCCCTATACGAAGAAGCGGGACCACTACGACAGCCAGAACCTACTGGCGCGATCCCTGCATGAGAATGCTTACAGCCACAATCCCGGGTTTCTGCGCTTCATTCAGGAAACCAAACTGCCCTTTCGTGCGCTCAAGGAGTTTAAGAAGGCCGATCTCGACTCCCGCCAGGATCTCTATCGGCGTCTGGCCGAGCAGATCTGGAACCCGGAACGTTTGGCGCGTGAGGCAGCGGCATGAGCCAGGTCATGCGGAACCTCGAGGTCTTAAATGCAACAGCGGTTCAAGCCGTATCCGTCTTACAAGCCGACCTCATCGCGCCTGCACGCGGTACGCTTTAAGTTGGCATTCGAGAAATACATCGCGGAGAACGGTTATACAGACATCAGGCCCCTTGTGGCATTCAGCGGCACGGTGCGCGACCCAGACACCGGCCTCGACTACACCGAGCCAAGCATGAATCTGGATGTCATATCAGGCAGGCCGATTGGCGAGGGACAACTTCCCGATCGCTTTGAGTCACCGGACTACCAAGTACTGCTGGTAGCCAACAAATACCAAACCGGCTTCGACCAGCCGCTCTTGCATACTATGTACGTGGACAAGCGGCTCGATGGCGTGCAGGCGGTGCAGACTCTATCCCGATTGAACCGGATGATTCCGGGCAAGGACGCACCCTTCGTGCTCGACTTCGTCAATGCCGCAGAAGACATCTTCCGGGCATTCAAGCCCTACTACGACAAGACGGGTCTCCAGCAGGCTTCCGATCCGTCACAGTTGGAAAGGCTGAAGCACGAACTCGACCAGGCGCAAGTCTACCATTGGAGCGAAGTCGAAGCTTTCGCGCAGGTCTTCTACAAGCCTCCGGAGCGACAGAGTCCAGCAGATCACGCTCGCATGCAGCGCCATCTCCAGCCAGCGGTCGATCGCTTCAAGGCGATCGACGACGCGGATCAACAGCAAGCCTTCTGGGACAAGTTGACTGGCTACGTAAAGATGTATGCTTTTCTCAGCCAGGTCATCCCTTACGGAGATCCCGAGCTGGAGATGCTTTACAGCTACGGCCGCTTTCTTCTTCCTCACCTGCCACTCGATCGCGAGTCTATATCCGTCAAGCTAGGGGATGAGGTGGAACTTCAGTACTATCGCCTGGAGCGCGTTCACGCGGGTCCAATAGATTTGAAGCAAGGGGACGCGCAAGCCGTCAAGAGTCCTACCGAGGTAGGAACGGGTAAGGCGAAGGATGAGAAGGCACCCCTATCAGAGATTATTCAGGTCTTGAACGAGCGATTCGGCACGCAATTCACCGAGGAGGACCGGTTGTTCTTCCAGCAGATCAAGGAGAAAGCGATCAAAAACGAGCAAGTCATTCAGACGGCACTCGCCAATCCACTGGACAAGTTCGAGTTAGGGATTCGTAAGCTGATCGAAGACTTCATGATGGAGCGTATGGGAGAAAACGACCAAATCGTGACCCGCTATATGTCCGACCGCGATTTTCAGGCTTCGGCTTACCCGATTCTGGCGCGCGAGATTTTCGACGCGGTACGAAGTCATAGCACTGCTGAGGCAGATGAACGTAGTTGACTGAAAAAGAGCAATCTCGATCTCAAGACCCCTCACCCAACCGAAGCGCAGAGGGGCCGAACGAACATCCTGCGCCAAGCATAAGTGCGGATTTCCTAACTGGCAGCACGGAAGTCGGCCTAGATCGAATCCGAACCCGCCTTCTGGACCTCACCAACCGCAACCGACTCCTCAATTTTCGTTATCCGAAGGCGTCGTCATTGCGGGTCGTCGGGGTTTCAGTCGACGAGGTGTTTCGGCAGCTAGTGGACAATCAGAAACTCGCATTCCTCCCGGTTCCAGAGCCGGATTCCGATGAGGGCGACCGTCCGAGCGCAACAGAATATGCCCAAGAACTAGGCTGGAGTACATCCTACGATCTTGATGAGTCTACTTCGGAAGCCCAGACCAGTAGTCCTCTGCCGGTTCTTTTGTATCCGGAGCAGCTCGATACCCTGGGCCGCAAAATTAGTAGCGCCGCGAAGACGGCGATCGAGGAATCCGGAACCAACATGCTCTATCTGGTATTCGGATTCCTTGAATGGTATGAGTCTGATGACTCACAGCTGCCACACTTTGCTCCCTTGGTCACTTTGCCCGTGATCATCGAGCGAAGTGGAGGAAAAGGCAAAGCGATTGATTCCATACTCGAATATTCCGGCGAGGACATCGAAACGAATCTGTCGCTGGTCGAAAAGTTGCGCAGGGACTTTGGCCTTGAGACGCCCGACCTGGAGGAAGAGGACACGCCAGAGCAATATTTTGGCCGGTTTGCCGATATAGTTATGGTCAAGAAGCGCTGGCGCATTCGTCGTCAGATTACTCTGGGATTGCTGAGTTTCGGCAAACTTCTGATGTACCGTGACCTCGATCCGAGAACCTGGCCAATCGCCGGAAGCATCGCCAAACACAGTCTCGTCCGAGCCCTTTTTGAAGGCACCAAGAAAACAAGTGTCGCCCTTGCCGAAGAGTATTCCATTGATGCCCCAGAGTTGAAGGAACTGATTCCGCATCTCATTCGGGATGCCGACAGTTCGCAGCACAGTGCTCTCGTCCACGCACTTGGCGGGCAGAACTTGGTCCTCGAAGGTCCTCCCGGAACGGGCAAATCGCAAACCATCACTAACTTGATCGCGGCCGCTCTGGCTAAGGGAAAGACAGTACTATTCGTTTCAGAAAAGCTTGCAGCACTTGAAGTCGTCCGCCGTCGTCTAGACGATGCTGGCCTCGGTCTGTTCTGCCTGGAGGTCCACAGCCATAAAACCAAGAAGGGAGCACTGCTCAGTGACCTGGAGCAGCGCTACAAGGCGCGCGGCACTTTCAGAGATCCGCGCGATCTGGATCGCCAACTGGCGATCGTTGCAGAGAAGAAGCAAGTTTTAACGAAGTATGCGGCGCTGATTAACAAGACCATCGAACCTTTTCAGGCGACAGTCTTCGAGATCCTGTGGGCACGAGACAGGTGTGGCCAAGACATCCTCGGGCATCGGGACAATCTCGGTCACGTTGTGATTCCAAGTTTCGTACATTACACCAGAACGCAGTTTATCCAGTCAGAGCAGTTTCTGTCTGTATACGCACAGCACCTGGCCACTGTGCTGAACACATGCGAAAACGTCGATCAGCACAAATGGGCCTGGATCACCAAACCGCTATCGTTCCAGGACGAAGAACGCACCCTGAGTCTTTTGGAAGAATTTCTGGCGGCGCTCCACGAAGCTGATGCGAGTTGTAACCTTTTGAAAGAGACCGCTGGTATCGAGCTTCCTAAAACACTTCTTGGGCTTGAAAGTGCAGCCTACGGGATTACCCTGTTGCCTGATATTGACGGCTCTCTCATCGAGGACTTACTCGAACCCTGTCATCGAGCGTCGAACCGAAAACTCTTGACCGAGTTTGTTGGCTACGTCGAGGCATTCCGTTCTGGACTTGAGAGTTTGCATGCGAATGCCCGAGACGCGAGTTTGCTTTTGGATGGACCGAAGGCCGACCAACTGCTGAGTGCGTTTGAAACCTTACGGCATAGGGAACTTGATGGGTACTCCGTCGCTCAGACCCGCACGCTATTGAACCGAACTGTTGAGATCGCTGGACTGATTGGTGAAGCGCGGGCCTCGTTCCGCGCGCTCTTGAGTGTCATTGGATCTCAAGCTCCATTCGACCTAGCGAATGCCAGCTCCCTTCTAGAAGCAGTCAGTCTCATAGAGATTGCTCCCTTGGAAAAGCTTCACATCCGTGACTCGGCATTCGAGGATGAACGCATCGGGGCAATCCTCAAGGTGGCGCAAGCAGAAGGGAAAGCTCTTAAGGATTCCGAATCTGTGCTAAGCAAAGGTTTCGATTTGTCCTTAGCGGCAGGAACGTATACTGTCTTATACAATCTTTCCAAGTACCCCTCGCCATCCAATAAGATATCTTGCGCTATGCCGACGGTGTACAAGTACCGATCAATGTCATATCGAAGCGGAAGGCCAGCAGAACTAGCATCCCGGAGCAGGTAATCCAGCTTGTCGGCATCCAAGTCCGAAGAAATAATGTCCGCGACGAATTGCATATATGGGTGCTTCGAACGGCCAATAATGAGAAGTGAAACGTGATCCAGATCTAGGGCTTCCGAAGATTGCTTCACCTTCTCATCAATCAAACGGTCTTTAGCACGCGCTAGTAAATTTGCGATGGCTTTTGTTTGTGAGAGACAGAAGGAGATGACCTCTCCGGTTCCTTTGCGCCTTCCGGCAAGGGCCGTCAGTTCTCCGGCGGCCTTCTTCAGGCGCGGCAGATCGGAATATACAATCTCAGACGTGTGACTATGCAGGCTGTGGCCAGTGTCATGAAGAAATGCGGCAAGACGCAATTCGTCTCTAACCTTCGAAAGGTAACGAGTTGGATTTTGCTTGTCAAAATGAGTCGCTATGTCAAGCAGGTCTCCCGAGCGCTGAACTAGAGCGTCAAATGCTCGTGAAGCAATAGTTGTCACGCCCAAGGAGTGTTCAAACCGACTGTGCCGTGCGGATGGGTATACGTAATAGGCGAGTCCAGTTTGATGAATACCCCTGAGCCTCTGGAGTATTGGAGAGTCTATGAGCGCCATTTCTCTCCAAGAAAATCGATTCGTTCCCCAGAGATTGTCGTGGATGACTTTGAAGGACTTTAATGGAAGGAACGGGTGAATTGGAGACTTGCCAAAGTAATCTGGATAGGTCCGCTCCAAATACTTATCCAGCTGTTTCACCAACGACTGAAGAGTAGGATATTCGTTGAGCATGCCACGCTTTCAGTGCGCGTTGGCAAATTCTGTCTCAACCGTCTTCATCGCATAATCCATAAACTTCGACAAGTCGCCTTCCGGTTTCTGCGACGACCAAAGCTCACCCAATTTTGGATTCAATGAGATTTCTTCATAGCTCGGATTCGAAGCTCCCACGCATCCCGTGAAATGAAGAGCATGAATGTAGTCGGATAACTCTTGAGAACGCGGATAGCGGCCATCCCAGTCAAATCGGAGGCGCTCCAAGAAAGCAGGCTTACCGGGTGCATTCTCCTGTCTAAACCGATAGAAAAGTAGATGCCACGGTTCTTCGTCCTTAAAGGGCATTGGCACCTTCGAATCGTGGATGCGCACGGTAAGCTGCTTTACGAATTCACCCAGCGAAATGTCATTGCTCGTCATAAAACCCTCCCTCATCATCCTTATCCTTCATCGTTCTTCGGGGCTGGTATCATCCCATCTTTAGTGAGGGCTTCGATGCTTCTGGAAAGCAAACGCTCTGCGGCCTCCGCGGGGTTCTTTCCGTAAAAACCCGTCAATACTAATCTTTCCAGAAGCAGTTGAACAGGTCGTGTCGTTGAAATCGTGATCGTCACCGTCTCAATCGTGTTCGGGGACTTTGGCATCGGAACTTTGGCATAACTATGGCATAATTATGCCATAATTATCAAGCATTCTATACTTTTGACGCTTCCGGCACCCCGAAATATCATAGCGAACAAAAAGCGAATATGCTACGGCATTTTGCCATGGACGAAGGCCGCAAACGCGTCATCGGAATTATGGCGGCAATTCTCGCGAGTTTGCACATGCTGACGGCTGACGACCTATTCGGCGGGCCACAAGGTAGCCCACGGACGGACAAGTTGATCGCTGCAAGCATTCAATGGGCGGAGCAGATCATGGCGAGGATTGACGCCGTGTTCGGCAAGTGAATCGTGGACAGAGCCGAATACGAAGCGTCGATGTGCCGGAGGCTAGCGACGAGCTAGACTTCAAAGACTGGAAGACACATATGAGCATCACAGCGACCGCCGTAGTCAAGAAAGAAACCAAGGTTGACCCCAAGAAGCCACAAGATAAGGTTCACTATGCGTCTCTGTCCGTGCTCAATGAAGACGGCAAAGAGTACGGCCTTCCACGTTATCTGGGTGAGTTCCGTGACGTTGCAGTTCTGCTCAAACGTGAAGCGGGAGTTACACACGAACAATTACACGAGCGTTTTGCCGCGTACGAAAGGGGCGAAGAAATCAGTTTTCCTCTGACCCTAGAAAGCGACGAAGCAATCAAAAATCTTGGGTTTGACCCCACAGGAGCAGCAGATTCGTAAAAACCGTGTGCTCCTTGGGATGCGACGCTTACTCTGTAGTAGCTTGAACTCGACCTTGCGGACAACCTTGGCGAGACCCCACGTATCGGACACAGACTGGTATCCGAGTCGGGGGGGATTTTGAGTGTAATCGCGATATTACGTCAATCATCGGTTCCAAAGAGGCAAGGCGGTGCAGGCGGCATACTCACTTCCTGACTTCAATCACAAGCAATTCAAGATTCTCGTTTCCAATATTCCGTAATAGATACGGCTCTTCTTTCGGCATCAACATCACTAAGCCGCCTGAAACATTGACGTGGCTCTGTGGTAATTTCTTCTCGTTCACGAGTTCGCCGTTGTTCATGCCGACAACGAGAACTTCGGTGCCCTCAATAGGTGGATTCAGGGGGGCACCGGGTGCGAGGATGTACCGTGTGACGAATAACGCCGAACGGCCATCATCAACCGGATGGGTGGTCTTGCTGGTGCTTGCTTTCCGCAGACTCACTCCCGACATCCAATCGCACGACTCCAGACCCGAAGCAGTCACCCTGCACGAACCGTTGGAAGTCGGTAAAACTTGAGCTGTGGATGTGAAACCGCTGAACAAAACAAATAGGCAGAACGCTGGCAAGTATCGCATGACATGGCCCCTTGGAAGCTCCCACGCCAAGAGTGTACACGCCCAATCGGGCATCATCTCCGCTCAAAGCGGTAACAGTTATGAAGCGATAACTGTTGAAATCAGGCGTTCTCGCAAGCATGCGCTGTTTGTTCGCCCCTACTCAAGGGTCTTACCTGATAGTAATTGTCACCATCCGACAGCACGGCGTGCATGGTCAAGTGTTGGCTATCACACTTACTCCGTTTGTTCCCGCATCCGTCTGGTGAGGGCCTCCCAGACTGCGGGACTGGGTGCAACGCCGCTTTCGATGAGTGCTCCGACCCACGTCCCGAGACGTATCCAACCTTCATCAGTCAACTGAGTCCCGTGTTGTTCGTTCAAATCGTTCCTGAACTTCCAATAAGCCTCGGCTTCGTTCCTGCCATCGCGTGGCCCAGTCCTCGCCTCAAAATCTCCACCCTCGGGCCGGATGTAATCAACGGGTGCGTCCTTGCGGGAGTAGCTTTTCATCTCTTCGAGGTCGAGTGAGTAAAACGCTTTCACACGTCGGGTGATGTCCGCACACTCCGCACGGAACTCGGCTTCGAGTTTGCGGATCGGTGCCATCGCCCTCGCCTCTGCCTCTGCCTTCTCCCGAGCGTAGAACTCTGCTCTGGTTTCGTACCCTTCGGCCTTTTTTGCGGGTACGACGGGCAAACGCCCGAGGTCATAAACGGATAACTTCTGTTTGCGTCTTGCCATTCAACTCCTCCTCATAAAATCTTCAGCCGACCTGACTTGATGTCCGCCAGTTCTTGGGCTTTCTTTTCAGCCTGCTCACGCTCGTACTCCAACTGGTACGATGACTTCGTTGGGGCTGCGGGGGCGACCTGTGAGCGGTTCCATTCAGCCGCTGCCTGTCGGTCGCGGACCCTCTGATTGAAACTGACATTCGCCGTCATCCCCGTCGCTGTCGCCTTCGGCAGAGGGACTAACCGTTCCTCGGTCTTGGCTTCCTGCTCCGCGATCTGGCGAGCACGGACGGTTCTGGTTGGTGCATTCCCGGCGACGTGATTATTCATCGTCATCGGGCGATTGGTGACGGGCGGCTTGTCATTCAAATCCTCACCAGCCCTTGCTTGCCTTTCCAAACGTTCGCGTACGGAACCCATGAATCCTCCTCGTGTATCTTGTAAACTCTGGACTGATTGTCGAAGCTGTCCACCCTAGTTATCGCAATCCGTGGGGATCGGCGGGGACTTTATTTTCCCCTTGCCATCTTCCGACCGACCGTCTCCGACCGCTCGTAAGACTCTGAAAGGTCTTGGTCGGCATCGGGCGCTTCCCCAGTGGGTCGGTTCGATTTCACAGGGACGGGCAGTGGTGACGTAGGACTGGCCGGGTCGAAGTCCAGCGGCACCGTCTTGTTATCTCCCCGCTTGTCCGCGAACGTTCGCCGGAAGTGGTCAATGACCGTGCCGTGAACAATATCCCTCAACCACGCCAACGGCGTCCCCGTGTCCGCGTATCCTGCGATTCGAGCGGCGACGGCCTGCCAAACTTTCTGTTCGAGGTCATCAAAGCCGGGATAAACTTTCCCCCCGGTGTATGGCAACAACTCAGCATGAATCCGCGACCGGACGAACTTGCGATGCTCCTGATATATCTTGTCCGCGAGTGCCATCGCTCCGGCGTAAATGAGTCCCGCAGTAGTATTCTCACGCTTGCAACGGTCGCACTCTCTGTCGCCGCCGAAGTGTTTGCAAGGAGTCCACCGCTCCGGTTTCGGAATCGGTGCTGGAATCGGTTTTGGGACCGGAGGACGCCAGTCATCGACGATTGCCTGCAACTCATCCAGCGAGTTGTAGCGGCTTAGTTGATGCAGGCGGGGAAAATAATTAGGGGCGTCGTCACCGAGAACGTCGCAGGCGTACTGTGCAGCAGCGAAATAATTCGAGGCTTTGTCATTCACTGAGACCATCCTTTCCGGTTAGAGTCGGCAACACGCCACCGCTTCCTCAAAGCGCTTGCTGAAGGGCGCCTTGCTCGGCAGCAGCGGTACTTTCTCGACCTTGATCCCGCAGTCCGGGCAGCGCACTCGATAGAGCTCGATCACTACCGTCGTGCGGTATTCTGACCACGGCAGATCCCGTACCTCCCGCTCGTAGACCTCGGCAATTTCATTGCCCCTCCGACCACAGCCGGAACACTCCAGTTTGCGGTTCCCGCGCTTGCGTCGCACCCATAGGCGCAGCGTTTTGGACTCTTCGTTGATCTCACTGCGATAGACTCGGTACCCCGGCCATCTCAGAATCTTTGTCCATTCGCTCTCGCTCATCCTACCGAGCGTACTGAAAAATCCCCTCCTCGAGAACCCCCGTCAATCGATCAGTTCTTCAGATTCCTGCACAGAGCCTTAAAATCTTTCTCAAATCTTTCTAACGTCGCGTTTGGTACTTTCC
This sequence comes from Terriglobia bacterium, assembly GCA_963803605.1. Classification (GTDB taxonomy): domain Bacteria; phylum Acidobacteriota; class Terriglobia; order Terriglobales; family Acidobacteriaceae; genus JAIQFF01. Next base: position 695,675 of record CAWDNG010000003.1, on the reverse strand, counting down.
CTTACAAGCCCACGGACTGCCAATTTCGTCCACTCTTAAGTGGCGCTTCCAGCAAAACCCGCCGTCTCGGACACAATTAGGGCTACAATGCTCGCTAAATCCAAAGGGGGCGACCATGAAACTACTCAGCTTCCGAATCGGAATTCTCTGCTCCATAGCAATGGTTCTACCGTCGTTCTCGCGCTCTGCCGCCGCAGAGTCGTATTGCCCTGGCTGCAAAGCGGGAGTAATCGGAGCCGCCATCGGCGTTGGCGCTGGGGTGGGCCTCGGCATCTACTTCATCCACCGTAGCCACACCTCGCTAACAGGCTGTGTCCGCGAGACCCAGAGCGGCCTCAGCGCGACCGCGAAGGACGGCACCAACTATCAGTTGGTAAATGCGCCGAGCCAGGTTAAAGCGGGTGAACGTTTTTCACTGCGCGGCCACAAAATCACCGCAGCTTCCGGGCGTGCCTTTCGAGTGGACCGCGTTTCCCGCGACTACGGCCCATGCAGTCCATAACTCGCAACGGAACGACGAACGGAGAACGAAGAACGGAAGGGAGATCCCACAAAGCCTCAGCAGGCGACGTCCGATTCACCGCCTCTATATATAGAACGACCAAATCTCGTGCATTGCACAAAAAAACAGGCACTTTCGTGCCATTGCCTACCCCTACCCGCGGGCGGAGAATGCCTGCGCGAAAGAAGCATACTGAGGGGCAGCGCGGTGAACCAGCCTCACAAGCCCCTCCAACCACTAACGCCACTCCGTCCGCGGCCGACTCACCTCGGCCGCGTTCTTATTTCCTCAGAATCCTCCGCACCGCAACGCCCGGCACCAAGCCCAGCCCCCGAGAGCAAACGTGCCCCAAGAAACTAAAACAGCCCCGCAAAGGGCTGTTGTTGTGAACTGGGCCGTCTGGAACGAAGTGGGAGCTCTCTTGACGCAATTCACCGACGAGCATAATCCGTCTATAAAACTCATCGATCCATGAACAATTGAATGATGTTTTATATTTCTTTCCGAAATATAAATTGGGCTTAACTAACCAAATATTCGCCCCATTATAGAAAAGCTATAATTGTCGGGCTGTACAAATATTCCCAACAACTCCGAATCGCCAAAAACCCTAATATTTAATTCCCAAAGACGCAATGCCGCATCGCGGGCGCTCCTCACTTTTTGAGTATATCCGCATGCTTAATTCGCAGGTCGTCCTATGAGGCATGGAATACATGAGCGTGTTTAGTGGCATAGGCGGGTTTGAACTAGGGTTCCCGGCCTCCTGGCAATGTGTCGGCTTCAGCGAAGTAGATAAATACGCATCGCACATTTATCGCAAACATTTCTGTCGTCATAAACAACATGGCGACATCACAAAAATCAACACAAACGAATTGTCAGACTTCGAATTGCTCTGCGGAGGATTTCCTTGCCAAGCTTTCTCGATCGCTGGAAAGCGACGAGGATTTCAAGACACAAGGGGCACTCTTTTCTTTCAGATCTGCCGGATTGCCAAGGATAAAAAACCTCGGCTTCTACTGCTTGAGAACGTCAAAGGACTGCTTTCACACGACCAGGGTCAGACATTTCATACCATCATCAGATCGCTTGATGGGCTGGGGTATGACCTCCAATGGCAGGTGCTTAACAGCAAGAATTTCGGCGTCCCCCAGAATCGGGAAAGGGTGTTCATTGTCGGACATCTTAGAGGGACACGCAGACCCAAGTATTCCCTCTCACAGAAAGCAGTGCATCGTGTACTGCGCCTTTCGAATACAAGAAAAAGGAGATTGCGCCTTGCCTCTGCGCGGCAAACGGAGGCCCGGATATAAAGCATTTATTTGTTCGAGTCCCAGAGGCGACGAAAAAGGGCTACGCCGAAGCTCGTCCCGGCCAGGTCATTAACCTGGCCCTTCCAAACAGTAAGACCCGTCGTGGTCGGGTAAGCGATGTAGCCCAGACCTTAGACACGGGAATGCAGCAACGAACCGAGACCTTGCATGTCTCAGAGCGTTCCTCAACTGGTGTCAGCGGACCAACCTTCTGGACAAAGTCCCCTACATCAAACTCCTCCCGGAAGATTCCCATATCATTCGACCGATAACGTTCGATGAAGTACGGGGGTATCTTTGACCGGGCAGACGCTGAATTAGGGAACCTCTTCAAATGGATACTGGAGACGGGAATGAGACCTGGTGAGGTCTTCAATCTGAAACCGGAGGACATCCACGAAGGCTACGTCTTCGTGCGCCAGGGCAAGACCAAATACGCACGCAGGACCATTCCCCTAACCGACAGAGCGAAGACCTGCTGGATACCACGCATATCGCAGCAAATAGCGATCAGACGTCACAAGGCCCTGAACGTGGACTTCAGGATCTATGACGCTCGACACACGTACATCACGCGCCTCGTCATGGCCGGAGTGGATTTGATGACCGTGAAGGAACTGGCAGGACACGCTTCGATAACCATGACCCAGAAATACGCTCACCCAACTCCAGCTCACCGTTTGGCAGCGGTGGAGAAGCTGGAAGCGTACAACGCACTACCCCCAAATAACCCCCACTCCAAGACATCAGATTTGAGGAGTGTGTGTAAGTTGCTGGCGGAGAGGGAGGGATTCGAACCCTCGGTACCGGTATTAGCCAGTACAACGGTTTAGCAAACCGCCGCATTCGGCCACTCTGCCACCTCTCCGACTGAAAACAAACAACTTACTATGGTTACCTAAGATTTACTGCATTTTTGCTGCATGATTGATATTCTGACGATGTCCTTGGGAGGGCACATGGGCAGATACCAGTCGGGTCACATCTATGAAGCATCAGGTGCATTTTTCCTTCGGTACTACGTCTCCGCGATTGTAGACGGTAAGGCGACTCGGGTGCAACGCTCTTATCGTCTCTGCGGCAAGGACGACAAATACCACAGCCGGACGTGCAAGGCGGTGAGGCAGAAAGCCGCCGAGCACATGGACACCGTGAATGCGAACGCTGCTCCGGTCAACGACCAGACCATTGCAGCCTTCTGGGAGAAGACGTACCTGCCCTTCGCGGAGGAGAATCTCCGAGCGTCGACGGTTCACGGCTACAAACAAATTTGGGGCCAGCATCTCAGCGTTCACTTCGGGACGACATCGTTGAAGGATTACAAGACGCACATGGGGAGCCTGTTTCTCACGTCCCTTGCGAAGAAGTTGGGGAACCGTTTCGGCAAAGCCTGGAGCAGTGGGTGCCGGAGTGCCGGATCATCTACGACAAGTTTCACATTCTGCAGCATGCCAGCCAAGCGGTGGACGAAGTGCGGCGCGCCGAGTTCTTCCGCAAAGGAGGAGCAGCACGGGATCTGGTACGGGGGAAGCGCTGGCTGCTTTTGACCAGCTGGCTCAACCTGGACCGTGGGAAACGACGCCAGCTGAACGCGCTGTTTGCACTGAACCGGCGCATTCTCAAAGCCTATCTCCTCAAGGAGAGCCTCTCGCAGTTGTGGAATTACACCTATGAAGGGGCCAGGTTGCGTTACCTGCAGAGCTGGATCGAACAGTTGCGCTGGCAGCGGCTGAAACCGATGGAGAAACTAGCCCGCATGTTGTTGGATCATCTGGAAGGCATTTTGAACTACTGCCGGACGAAGGTACCGCTCGGGGTGATTGAGGCAGTCAACGGCAACATCAAAGCTCTGCTCCGTCGAGGACGCGGCTACCATGACATGAATTACCTGCTGCTGAAGGCGCAGCGCTTAGCTGCCACCAAGACCGAATTCCTCGTTCTTCAGAAAGCCGCGTAGTATGCGCATTTATCCAGATTCTCGTTCAGAGCCGATTTTAAGAAGTCTTTAACAAAACGTTAAAAAGATTTTATCGCGGTTCGTGCATGCTGAGGGGGCATCGTAGTCGGATGCTTTATCAAGTTTCACCCTGCTATCCATGAACCCACCCAAAGCAAGAGATCCTTGTAACGTATGGAGCATATCGCCATTGCGGCGATAAGACACCTTTACAAGTAATTATCACAGCATGAACAAGCACTCCAGAATCACAATTCCTATTGCCCTGTGCGCAATCGCTAGTCTCGTGATCGGTTATTCCGTTTTGAGGGTGCGCGCCCGTGAGGTAGCCTCAACGTCACTCAAAGACGATGCGAACCTGAAGGCATACTACCAACTTGAGACCGATGGCAGAGATCGCCAGGGCAATTACGATCTAACGCTTATCAATACGCCGACGTTTGTCGGGGCAAAGCATGGCAACGGAATGAATCTAGGTACTTCGAACACAAATACCTATGCGAATGTAACCAGTACTCTTGGCATAACCGGAGGTGCGATGTCGATGTCCCTCTGGGTAAAGTTAAACACTGAAATAAGCGGTGATGGCACTGTCTATGCATTCGCTCATCAGGGAGACGCGTCCACTAACGTGGAATATCTCATCTCCTATGCCCTGCAGTCCGGCGTAAAATACCTTAGATTCTATCGGATCAGACAATTGTCGGCGGGGGTGATGCCCTCATTCAAATCCCGTTCACCTTAGGGACCTCGGATTGGCACCATCTTGTACTGACCTATGATGGCTCCACATTGTATGGGTATGTCGACAATGTAAAGACAGCAGACCTCGCCGCAAGCGGGAACGGTTCAAGCGGTTCTTCCGACAATTTTACACTCGGTGCGCAATATTATGGCAGCCCGACTGAACTGGCCAGCGCAATCATAGATGATGTGGCTGTCTTCAATCGAGCCCTGAATGATACTGAAGTAGGTTCACTGTACTATTCGCTTGGGGCACGGCGAACTGAGGACAAGACGATCACCTCAAACGCCACCCCTCAACCGGATGGACAGCTTACGCTGGCGCTTGGTAACAAGAGCTATGCTGTTGACGGCGTCATTTTCGCGAAAAGTACGAACGGCGCGCCAGGCATAAAATTCGATTTGTCTGCCACATCCGCGTCGACCTTCACCATCGGATATATCGCGGTAAACGATACTATCCATAGCGGCGGCGTTTTGACCGCCACCGGTAGCACCGCCATCGTTCCCGCAACTGCGAACGCCGCTATTCCGATTCATATTTCAGGGACAGTGACCATGTCGCAAGCGGGCAACCTAATCTTCGAATGGGCCCAGAACGTATCAGACGCCGATGCCATGACGGTTATGAAAGGGAGTTATCTTCGGGCAACTGAACTCTAGGGTGCTATACGGCTAAATAGTCAGCGAAGGAGCTTGCTTGTCGAAGCAGGCTCTTTCTCTCTTAGAGCAAGCGCGAGTCTTGGCAGTGGGAAGCGCCGCAGGCTCGCGCAACGCTTCATGTTGTGCCTCTGTCTGTCACTGCGAGTCGCACCACATTGACGATCCCCGACTGTCTGGTATTGTTTACTAAGTAGTATCCACCTTAGCATGTCAGGTCATGCGATCCACGCTTCGTATATTCAGGGCTATTACACACATTCTCTTAAGCCGATCTCTTTTTGGGGTGGGTCCTCTACTGGCTACTTATTTGCGCCTCAGAGCCAAGCACATCGTTCTTGTAAAGCTGTTTGGCATGAATATCACCCACTACTGTCCGGCTAAATGTCGAAGAGAATCAGTTGGTTAACGTTTTCGGTGAATTCTGCGTCTGCGTCGGGAGCCTGGAGAGCGCATAAAATGGGCGTTTTCTCGAAAAGCGTGACGCTCAGAATTTGTAGCGTTTGGTAAAGGCTGGCCGCCAGGCCCAGCCGCTTCCGAACGATGGCAACCAGCACATAAATTGACACCGCGATCCAGATCTGGGTCTTCACCGCATTCTCACTTGTCCCGTAGAAGGCTTTAATGCGTAGATGCTGCTTGATCCACTTAAAAAACAATTCGACTTGCCAGCGGCACTTGTAGATTTGCGCGATGGTGAATGCGGGAAGCACAAAATTGTTAGTCAGGAATTTCAGCCGTTTGTGGGTCTCCTGATCGAGATAATTGACGCGTCGCAGTGCATCCACCTCTATGCATATCGAAAATAGATGGGTTCGAATCCTGGTACTTCCCTTGTATCTAGTATCTAGTTGCATAAGTTAGCGTACAGTGTTTTGGGGTGTTTCTGAAATACCACCTGCTTCTTCCACTCAAAGGGGTGGGCAGTCCGGTTGTAAGCAGCGATGAAGTGATCCATGTGTTGGCGGAGCTGACCGGGACTGGTGAAGCTGGCCCCCATCAGCGATTGGCTCTGCAGGATGGAAGGATGGAAAACCAGATTTCCACCTGATTCATCCACGATGCGTGCGTAGGCGTGAAATGGAAGTGGACGTTCTTATGACGTGCCAGCCAGCGATCGCGTTTGGGTTTGTGAGTGTTGAGGTTGTCGAGTATGACGTGGATCTCGCGGCCGGGATGGTCGGCTACGATGCCATTCATGAAGTCGAGAAACTCCATGCGACGGCGGCGCCGATAGTGATCGCCTTTCACCAGTCCGGTGGCCACTTCCAGAGCCGCAAACAGGTCCCATGCCGCTTGTAGTCATGCTGAAAGCCAGTGAGCGCCTTGCCATTCGGCAGCTTCAGCCATCCCTGCGCCCGCTCCAGGGCTTGAATGTGAGGCTTTTCGTCCACGCTCAATACCAGTGCATGTTCCGGCGGGTTCAGATAAAGCCCAACCACATCGGCGGCTTTCTGAGCAAAACAGGGATCCGTCGAGACGCACCAACTGTGCCGCCGCTCCAGCGAAATTCCATGCTTGCGCAGCACCCGCCAAATATGGTCGTCGGAAATATCCTTCAGCGCCGCGGCCAGCAAGACTCCATTCCAACGCGCATAGCCTTTGGGCGGCGGTTGATCCAGTTGCGCCAGGATGCGCCGTTCGCTCTTCCGGTCGTAGGTTGCTGGCTTGCCCGGCCGCGGCGCATCTTGCAGCCCCCTGATCCGGTGGCGCAGAAACCGGCCGCGCCACTTGCTCGCCGTGGCCGGACGCGTCTTCATGGCCGTCGCGATCTGCTCGTTGCTGGCCCCCGCCGCCGCGCGCAAGATCACACCGGCCCGAAACACGTCTCGCGCCGCACTGGTCGGGCGACGAACCACCGCCTCCAAATCGGCCTGTTCTTCCGGCTACGCCACGCTCGTATGCTTGATAGTTGTGATTGTGATTCTTCTGACGCCAAAAAAAGAGATCGAGAAGATGAACTATCCGATCTTGGACCCGTTCGACCCTTTGAAAGGGAGACGGTGGAGACTGTGGAGATTGGCCCAGGACGAAGCGAGGAGGAATCAATAGAGGAATTCGTATCAGTGTTCAAGAACTAGCCTGCAGTCGATGTAGCTTCCCTTATGCCTTCTGGCACACCCTCTCCTGTATAGCCACCGCGTTCGATCACCAACAACAGTCCCTTGCGGGGCTGTTTTTGGTTCTTGGTACACTCCGGGCTATAGTGCCGGAAGGAGGGGCTATGACGTATTTCAAGGTGCGGTTGGAGATCTGGTGCGATGGGAATCCGGAGGAGAGTGACCTGGAAGAGACCGCTCGGCACATCCTCGCGGGCGAGGCGATTTGTACCAGTCGCGAAGTTGTTACCGTCGTAGATCGCCCGCAGGATATTGGAAATGATGCGGCCATGGCCTTTTTTGGTGGAGAAGAGGGCGATGCGGATGAGAGTCAGGGATAGGTCTGTGATTCAGGCGGTGCCGGTGAGGTCTGAATTTACGGGGATGTCCCAGGCTTTGAGTAGCCATTCTGGGATGTAGTGTTGATTCTTGTTTTCTTCGCACCATTTGCGCAGGTGAGAGGAGGCGACGTATTGGTCCGGTGTCAGATGTAAATGCCGCGCCTGGAGTTCGAATTCCGTACACATGACCGAAGCAGGCCGCATCGGACGACCCCAATTCGGATTGCCGCGTCTGTTGGGCACGAAGGTTAGACCTGCCGCTCTGGATAATACTCCCCGGCCTCAGGTTGGGCGATCAAAGAAATAGGAAGGTTTCAGTGCATGAAAAAGGCCCCGGATCGGCGGGGCCTGCCTCACTTTCTGGCTGGGAGTGTGCACAATCAGGCGGTGGCGGTTCGGAATCTCTTGATGGTGATCTCCTCTTTTGCGCGGAGCCAGTGTTCCTCGTCGTGGCCGTCCTGGCGGCCTCTTTCCTCGTAGAGTTCGTATGCGCGTTCTCGGATCTGGTGTTCGAGTTCTTGTGGTTCGTTTATCGCGGTTGGTGGTTTCTTCGGAGGATTTACATTCATGGGGAGACTCCTTTGGGGAAACGTACGCCTGGCGAAAGAAGGGAGTCAATTACCCAAGATTGGTGCAGTGAAGAGCGTACACTGCTGCCGTATGGCAGTTGCGGAGGGAATCTTGGGAACGGATGCGCCCGGAGAGAAGATGCCGAAAATACGAATGGAACCGCACTCCTGCATGGGTATGGCGTGGTGCGCCGGATGGCTATTCACCATCGGCTTTGTGCACCTAACGTTTTGGAAAGGGGTTTTGGCGCTTGTGGTCTGGCCATATTATCTCGGCGCGCACTTCGGTGCGCTGGCGCGTTGATCAAGCGGCACGAAAGGAAATCAGGCTCCAGTCAGCGTCGAACTCGGAGGTCTGGTGCTCCAGGATGTAGACGTTGCCATCGTCCGCACGGACCTTGAACACCACGTCTTCGGGACCGTACCACTGGTCCAGCACTTCCTCGACCATGTATTCGCGTTCGTCCAGTCGGAAACGAACCGGCCGCTCATCCGCCGTTCGCCCCGAGTAGCAGTGCACGTCCACTCTCATTCCCCAGCTCCGATGCGATCACGTTGTTTGCGGTTCCATGTCGGTTTTCGGCGAGTTGCCTCGCCCTATGCGGTCACGAAAGGAAAGGACTCTGAAACGTCATCATCCTTGTCGCCGCTTTCGATGGGCTCGTACCCGCTCAGGCAGCGAGCGCACCTTCCAGGATCTATAAATAGTCCTGGCTCCTCACACTCTGCGCATTGGCTGTACACGACTATATTCGCGTCCATGGCAGACCTCCACAGGCTTTGAACTGCTTGCAAAGAGATTACCGGGCGTCGCCATACTCAAGCCCGCTTGGACTGCAGGGGTCGAGTGTTGATCCTCGGACGACTCCCGGTCTGATCTTTCATATAGCGCACTGCTGCCAAGAATGCAGTGATTGGGCGCACTGTGCTGTGTGACCTTGCGTCGGGCAGGAATGGGAACTGAAGATCGTTAAAAGGGCTGCGGCATCGGTTACGCTCTAGCCATCGGCTCCTGCGAGAGAGCCGACACCGTGGATGCGGTGCACCGCCGCAGCCCCTGATGTAATCACCGCTTTCGCGGTTCCAAACCCCGGCTGCTCCTCACAAAGTTAGCCGGTTTTTTCGGGTTTGGTGGCTCGGCAAGTCACCTCGCCAAGCGGATCACCCGGCCTACTTCAGATCGATCCAGGCTTTATTTAGATCAACCTTTTCAGCCGTCGACAGTTTGCAGACTATTCCTCCCGGATCGGGAATGCTGTGACTGGGATCACAATGCGCGGATTTGTTTGTATTAGTCTGTGGAAAACGTGAGAACAGTGGTTTGGACTATGCCGTTAAAACACTCCCTGCCAGAGTGGGTTCTGCCTAGAATACTCACATGCTCTATTATGTGGAGGAATGGATCATAGCTGCTTCTCTCGTGGGCGGCGTCCTATTCGGTCTAGCAGCCGTCCTTTCTCCCGTCCGGCGGCTGCACTTGGCAGTATCGGCGGCGGTTCTGTTTCTCGTGTTGGGTTATGAGATTCGGATGGATCGATGGGAGAAGACGGTCAGCGCGCCGATTAGGCCAGACATGTTTGTGGAAATCCCGCTGATGATCCTCTTCCTGATGTTCGGCACATGGCAGCTATTTGTGTGCAGCAAGAGACTGCGAGCGACTCCGGATCAATAGGCTGCGCGGGTCGGAACCAACTCTCCGCTCGGGGTCGGTCACGACTGGCGTGGTTGGAGAAAACGGGTAACGCCTGAACACCACCAGTCCACGACTGGGCGGGAGTTTGCTTCGGCTCCCGGCTGCTTTCTTATTTGCTGCGGTTACACCGTTTCGGGCTCCATATTGCCCATCTGGGTGGCTCCAGCCATCCCTCGTGCTGGGCGAAAACTGCCAGCGCACGCCGCTTAAGCTTGTTGTACTTGGGACCCCGACTTTGTCCTGTGCTTGTCACGGCACTCTCTAACATCGTGAGGTGTGTGTTAGCAAAAGCTAGACAATTACACCTCGCGAAAAACACTCAAAAACATCAAAAATGACCCGACCCGAATTTTCGTTTCCACTAATGCAATTCTTTCAAACAGAGAAAAACACGAGTTTTCTAGCGTCCCGACCCTATTCTTGGAAGAGCCGCTATGCCCAGGAATACAGCGGCGACTCCGAGAATCAGAGCCCACCAACCCCCACGCCTATTCTTCTCAGGCAACACTGGCGCCTCACCTTGTGGATTGTGTTGTTGGGGGCGCGCCGTTGCCGTCGTCGCTCGGTTCGCTGCTTTCGATGAATCTGTTCCCACCGGCGTTTTCGCTCTGGATTCTTGTAGGGCATAAACCCTCACCGTGAATCATACGGCGGGATGCAAGGGTGCCCCGACGCGAGAGCAGAAAAATCGTGCCGAAAGGCAAAGGTTTCTGCACAAGGCCTGTTTTCTGACTAAGGACATCCACGGCATTCTCTCTGCCCAGCACATGCCATCCTTCGTGCCACGCAACAATTTCATAATCACCGGGCGGCACGTCGGTAAGCTCGAATCTGCCATCTTGATCGGTAACTGCGTAGTAATCAGGTCCGCCCCTTGGCCGTCGAACGTTGGCTAGCTTCCCATGTGCGACAACGTGCCCCGCACTCCCCAACTTCTCTTGTGAGCAATTGTGAACAGCATTCTCGAAAATTGAGTGCTTAAATAGCATTTTTTGTGAAGACTTTGGCCGAGCAAGCAACTGCGGAAATGAAACAAGACGGAGGCCAGAAAGGAGTCTCAAAATGCGAGGACCCTACGGCTTTGAATTGAACGAAAGCTGCCGTACCTGCAAGCTCAGGGCGAACGGATTCTTCTGCCAATTGCCCACAAACACATTAAAGGATCTCGACGACTTGAGATCATCCTCCGCATATCCAGCAGGTGCAGTTCTTTTCCTCGAGAAGCAAAACTCTCGTGGTGTCTGTGTGCTCTGTGAGGGACAGGTAAAACTCTCGATCAGCTCAAGCGAAGGCAAGACAATGATCCTGAGAATAGCTAAGGCCGGAGAGGTCCTTGGCCTGATGGCAGTCCTGTCGGGTAGCTCGTATGAGGTGACCGCTGAAACCTTGCGTCCCTGCCAGGTCGTGTTCATCCACCGGGACGAGTTCTTGCACTTCCTTACACAGCACCCGGAAGCCAATCAGAACATGATCAAGCAGTTGACCGCGGAGTACCAGTCTGCTTGCGAACAGCTGCGAACGATTGGCCTCTCCGCATCCATCCCGGGAAGGCTTGCCAAGTTCCTGCTCGATTGGTCTGTTGGAGGCCAGCAGACGAAATTGGGTACCGAGTTCCAAATATCGTTGACCCATGAGGAAATCGCGGAATGCATTGGTGTAACTCGAGAAACCGTTTCACGAACCTTGGGCGAATTCAAAATCCGGCACCTGGTCACACTCCGAGGTTCGACGTTAATGATTCCGAGTCGGGCAGCTCTGGAGAACATTTGTTAGCCCTTAGCCGGGCTTGCGAAAAAGAACCCCGATCCAGGAGGGGTGCTGGGAAGGGCACGACTTCCCCGGTAATCTGCTGGGTGAGCACTTTTGACCAGACTGGTACCTGTTGAGCGCCGCATGCTTCTCGACAATGACGCGAGTCAACTGGGGCGGGATTCCAAACGGAAAATTCTGCTTTCATTTATGTGCTTGGTATTCTTGTTGTGTATCCACTTCCGCGCTCTCTCTGTCTGTTCGCGAGACTGGAGGGAAGAATGAGAAGCCGAAACAGCCGCTTAGATAGTGTCTGCATCAGATCCACCGGTTCTTACGTTCCGTCCAAGATTCTGACAAACGAAGAAGTCACGGCAAACTTGCCAACCTCTCCGGAGTGGGTACTCGAAACGTTGGGGATTCGCGAGCGGCACATCGCGGAACCAGAGGAATACACGTCAGATCTTGCTGCTCGTGCCGGTCTGGACGCAATCGCTTCGGCGGGGCTCGAACCAAACGAAATTGACTTGATCATTGTTGCCACGGCGACACCCGACCGCAAGATGCCCTCATCGGCATGCATTGCGCAGAACAAGATGGGCATTCGCAATTGCTGCGCCGCGTTCGATGTGGCAGCGGTGTGTGCCGGGTTTGTTTACGCCATCACGATCGCCGGCCAATTCATCCAGAATGGTATGTACGAGCGTGCGCTGGTGATCGCTGCTGATACCTTCTCCAAGGTCACGGACTGGAACCGCCGCGACTGCGTCATTTTTGGAGACGGTGCCGGTGCCGTGGTACTCGAGAGGAAGGATCGGGAGAATGGGCTCTTTTCAAGCATTCTCCTCGCCCAGGGCGAAGGAATGAATCATTTCACAATCTACCCTGGGGACGCCTACTTCACAATGAACGGAAAAGCGGTTTACGAGAAAGCTACAACCGCGGTGCCCGAGTGTATTCAGCAGATTCTCTCTCTAAACCGGCTGGGACTCGAAGACGTCTCGATGATCGTTCCGCACCAGGCCACCGCTCGCGTCCTCAAGCGCATCGCCGAGGTCCTCAACGTCCCTTTTTCCCGATTTCAGACGAACCTGGAGTCGTACGCGAACACCGCTGGAGCCACAGTTCCGCTGCTCCTAGACCAAGTAAACCGACGCGGTCTCCTCCACGAAGGCGATCTTCTCTTGCTCGTGGCCATCGGCGCAGGCTGGACCTGGGGCGCAAGCTTATATCGATGGTAAGGTCCGATCTGCCCAACCTTTTTCGATGTGCTTTGTCAACAATCGCTTTGGCTAGTGGGCGGGCGACATGGAAGGGGCATCTAGCGGGTTTTCTTTTTTTGTGGCATGATTCTGAACGTATGTATACGTACAGACAAGATGCGCTACAGAAAGGAGACCCCTTATGTCTGACGATCTCGCCACCTTGGAGACCCAAAGATCCGAGCTCCTGGAGGAGTTCCTCCGCTTGGGTGATCTGCGACCTGGCTCCATTACCGCCGTGACCCGACGCTGCGGCAAGCCCTCCTGCCACTGCGCCAAACACAACGACCCGGGACATGACCCGCAATTTCGCCTCACTCGCCGCGTGTCCGGCAAGACGGTGACAGAAACCTTTCCCAATCCCACCGCGCTGCGCAAGGCACAGCAAGAAGTCGCCGAGTTTCACCGTTTCCAGAAGCTCAGCCAGGACCTGGTCGCCCTCAACGACAAGATCTGTCGACTCCGCCCGGTTGAGCAGCATCGGGGTGGCTGGAGCGAGCAGGAAAAAAAACGGCTGCTGCGATCCATCAAGAGGTGGCGCGGGAAGTAAATCAACTGCTCGGCCATGTCTTTGCACAACGCCGTAAGGACCGCCGGACCGATCTGGAAGCGGTAGAGTCGGCCTTGCGAACTGCTCTCCACCAAGCGGGCGCCGCCGCCTTAAGCGAACTGCTGCAATTCGACACCCCAGCGGGGGATCAGCGTCAGCTGCCGTGCCGATGTGGCCATCACGCCCAATACCAGGAAATCCGCTCCAAACCCATCTTAACCATCGTAGGTCGGGTGCGCATTGCCCGCCCCTACTACTTATGCTCCCAATGTCACGTCGGTCAGTTTCCGGTGGATGTCGAACTGGACATCGAAAATACGGAGTTTTCTCCCGGAGTGCGCCGCATGCATGCTCTGGTGGGCCAAGAGGCTCCGTTCGATCACGGTCGCGAGCAGATGCAGCTCCTGGCCGGTTTGGAGGTGACCACTAAATCCGTGGAGCGTATCGCCGAGGCCATCGGAGGCGATATCGCCCAGCGCGAGCAAGCAGAGATCCAGAAAGCCATGCAGTTGGATCTACCCGTCCTGGTCGGCCAGCCGATTCCCATCCTGTATGTGCAAATGGACGGGACCGGAGTTCCCGTCGTGAAGAAAGAGACGGTGGGCCGGCAAGGCAAGACCGAGGGCCAACCCGCTCATACACGGGAGGTCAAGTTGGGATGTGTGTTCACGCAAACTACCTGGGACGAGAAAGGCTTCGCCATCCGCGATCCGGATTCCACCACCTACACCGGGGCCATCGAAACGGCAGAACAGTTTGGCAAGCGCATCTATCTGGAAGCGCTAAAACGAGGTTGGAGCCGCGCCAAGAAGAAGGTGGTCATCGGTGATGGAGCCGTATGGATCTGGACTCTGGTCGCCGAACACTTCCCGGACGCGATTCAGATTGTCGACCTCTACCATGCGCGCCAGCATCTGTGGGAGGTGGTGCGCCAGCTGTATCCCCACCAGGAAGCCCAACAGAAAGCTTGGATGAAGGTCCACCAGAAGCACCTGCTGGACAAGGGGAAAATCGAAAAACTGGTGAGCGCGCTGCGGGCCATTCCCGCTGGCAATCCCCTAATGGCCGAGAAGATTCGCACCGAGGCCGATTACTTCGAGAGAAATGCAGCGCGGATGCGTTATCCCAAGTTTCGCCGGCAACACTTGTTTGTTGGCTCGGGTGTGATCGAAGCGGGATGCAAGACCGTGATCGGCTCTCGTCTCAAACAATCGGGAATGTTCTGGACCGTCCGGGGAGCCAACGCAATCTTGGCGCTGCGCTGCTCTCATTTCAATGGCCGTTTTGAGGACTATTGGGAGGAGCGCTGCGAGGCTCAGGCGGCTTGACATCCACTTCTATGTCGCCCGCCCTTTGGCTAGTTCGTGATCAGCGATCTTGCGGGAGACTCCTCAATCGGTGCCTGCTCAAACTCAGCCCTGGCGCAGATGATCGAAACATGGGGAAGTCCGCTCGGGAGTTGCTAATGTCGAGGTTATCGCGCCAACCTGAGAACGGGCCTCGCGCCTACAGTTCGGCGGATTGCCCTCGGCCTAAGCGATTGCCATAGCCTGACGAACGGGCCTTAGCGACCCTTTACAAGAGCTCGAGCTGTAATGACCAGTTGCTCGGAATCACAGCCATACGTATGCCCCGTCACTGATTTGCAGCGCATTTGCTCCTAGACTTAACGCTCGTGATGGATACCGACAAGAATAATGCGACTAAGCAAGAAAGCCTCGGAAGGAGACACCGATGGACGCTACAAGAAGCAGTTTAGAGTGGATGGCGAAATCCCGTGAGTGTAATGGTCGGCCTTTGTCCGGCAGTGAAATCGCAGGTTTGGAGTCAACCCTGCAACTGCTTGCTGCACAGGTGGGGCCGCCCGGATTCGATTACGAACCATCAGACTTCCTCGTCCCCGAACCATCGGACGACCGGTTCGTCTTCCCACTCAACCCATCTGAATGAAGCCAGATTCCATCGGGCCAGCGTCTCTTTGCAACCTTCCCCAGCGAGTGACCGCAGTTCAGCATCGGGCCCAAGCGGTCCGGGCCCACTGACCTGCCCTCGTGCGGAAATCATGTGATTTTCACACAACTCCGTTCTACCCCTGATCGGTTTCCTCATCAGTGGTTTAGAGATCCCGCTACGCCAAGCGTTTTCGGCACACTCTCCGTAGGCGAAGGTAGCGCCCTAGCTCCGTCGCTGGTCCAGCCATCACCTCCAAGCTAGTTTGACCACTGGTACGATGTAGGACTGTGGAGACTTCACAATGCATTCCGCGACACGCACAAAGCTCATCGCCATGCCCCTGATCAAACTCAGAAAGCTACGCTCTGACCTCGATTCACTAGTACGGGAAGTCGAAACTGCACCCCGGCGGGAGATTGACATCGCGGCAGAACACAGTGGTAGCCCTGCCATGATTCACGAGGTTCTCGAACTGAAGGGCACGAGGGGAGCCAGCAGATGGCGACAACTGGAGAAGATCTATTGCTCTCCAGAACGGTGCCAAGGTTGTCCTCACGGTCCGTCTTGGTACGAGTATCGAACAAACAAGAGAGAGAAAACGGTTGTGGTCAAGTTTGCGGGAAAATCCATTTTTGATTACGAAGTGTTGCGAGACTTGAGGAGAAACGTGCGCCCTGGAAAGGCTTATGTCATTCGGCCGGTTTCAGAGAATCATACGAAGTAAAATCTTCCGCTTGACAGTCCCTTGGATGATTGCCCCACTGTTGAGGATGAGTAGTCTTCCCACTGACAAACATTGTTTCAAAAATGTCTTCGGGCTAAACTCCGCATCGCTGCTAAGAATCAACACTTCATACCTCTACTTTGCTTGTGCGAAAACCACATCATTTTCAAACACTAAAGCGCAGTCTCCGTCGTTCTTCCTGACGGGCCGTCAAACCTCACCCATACCACTGGCTGCCTAGGCGCTGCCTGGATTTCATACAGGCCGGCCCGGGTTCCGGCAGCTAGAGTCATAAGCGCAAAGATCGTTCAGAAGCTCAGCTTCAGCCCGAACTGGAGATTGCGTGGGCTGAAAGTCCCCCCAGCCTTTCCGAATTCCGGGCTGTTCAAACCATTATTGCCGCCGGGTAATTGGAAGTTGGTGTGGTTGAAAATGTTGAATGCCTCGGCGCGGAACTGCAGCCGGAAGCGGTCGGACAGCCGGAAGGTCTTGAAGAGCGATGTATCCAGGTTCACATATCCCGGCCCCACAAAGGTATTGCGGCCCAGGTTGCTGACACAGCCCAGGCAAGGTGCGGAGAAGAAATTGTCAGGAAGGTTGAAGCCGTCGGCCCACTGCTCGTGAGTTGCATCCACGTGATCTGCGATCGCACTAGGACGGTCATTGGCCCATCCGTCGAGGTTGTAATCTGCACGGACGTTCACGCAATGTGCTGGGTCGAACGTGCCGGGGTCACATGCGTCTGGGAAGCCGGTGTCGGGCTGCAACTTGCTGCCGAGCGCTAAAAATCCTCCCCGGTAGGGGAACCGGTGGGCCCCCGTCTGTAGCGAGAAAATTCCATTCAGCTGCCAACCCCCCAGCATTGTGCCCACGAAGTCGTGCCTGTCCCGCAGAAACGGCATCTCCCAGACAAAACTAAAAGTCAGCCGGTGGCGAATGTCGTAAGTGGAGTTGCCACGGTCCAGTTGGGGCAACGTCTGGTCGGTTGAAGAACCTTCACCCCCGCCAAAGCCATTAGCGCTGCCTGCGGGGGTCCAAGTGGATCCAGAATCGATGGAATGGCTCCAGGTGTAGTTGCCGCCGAACTGCAGGCCGTGGCTCAGTTGCTGTTTCAGCGAGACTTGCAGACCATTGTAGCTGGAGTTCGCGATATTCTCCCACACCCGCAAGACACCGTAGTTGGGATTCAGCACTCCATTGGGGTTGTTGTCGTTGATCTGGCTGCACAGCTGCCGGCCGAAGGTATCGTTTACGCAGACTCCCTCCGGTAAGGCCCCGCCCGGAACCCGGTTGACGCTCTGGGCGCGCAACAGCTTGTGACCGGCTGTTCCAACATAGTTGACTTCGACCGAGAGCCTAGGCCGGATCTCCCGCTGCACCCCCAAGAACCAATTCTCCACGTAAGGATCTCGAATACCCTCCGGGAAAACAATGGCGGTCAGTTGTGCGAGATGGGGATTAGAGGGGTCCCAGCCGGAAATGTTCCCCGTCGCTCCCACCCCGGCGTGCTGACCAGGGGGAGAGGGTCCAACGAATGTGGGAGTGCCTCCATCCACGGGACCGTACACGATGTTGCTGCTTCCGCCGCCAAGCGTGTTGAGTGCGTCATCCAACGAAAAGTAGGGCGGATTCCAGCGAGTGAGAGAAAGTGGGTTATACAAGGTGCCCTCATACGAGACACCAAAGCCCCCGCGCAACGAAGTCTTGCCGTCGCCCAGCACATCCCAGGCAAAGCCCACGCGGGGACCTAAGTTGTTGTGGTCTCCCTGCCCCAGGGTCTTGGAAGGCGCAAAACCTCCCGGCCCGCACTCGCCGGCAACAATCCCCCGCTGATCTCCCGGACAGAGAACGTTGGCGCTTTGTCCGGCGCCTGTCGAGATGTCATCGATCAGGTTCTGTCCCGGACCCTTCAGGAAGGTCGTCGCCAGATGGTTCAGCTCGGTGTGGCGGGTGTACAGATCGTAGCGCAGCCCCAGGTTAAGCGTCAGACGCCTGGAAACCTTCCAATCGTCCTGGAAAAAGAATCCGTACTCCCAGTTCCGCCAGTGCCGGATACTCGTTGCCAACTGCGCGGGCTGACTGCTGACAAAGCCCGGATCGACCCCGGCGGCCTCGTCGTAGGGTTGATCAATGGCGAAGAACAGCTGGTCGGAGAAGTAGTAGGACGGTCGCCCCACGTCAAAGTTACTGTTCTCTATGTTCCGCCGAATCTCCACTCCTCCCTTCAAACTGTGTTTGCCGTGGTTCAGGGAGACCAAGTCCGCGTAGCTGTAGATGTTTTCGTGAAAGGTCTGCGGGTACCCGTTGTAAGCACCGAAGCCAACGCTCCCGTCGGCGAAGCCAATGCTTGGTACACCAGGAAGACCGGCTTGCGCCGAGAAGTCGTTTCCTGCGTAGCCTGCGCGGAACTCGTTCAGTAGCGTGGGCGTGAAAGTATGAATGTAGCTGAACTGGAAGTTGGGGGTGGTGGTAGTCGAAGGGGTGTAGAAACCGCGAAGTGGTCTCGGATTGCCGCCGTAAAACCGATCGGCAGCCTTGGACCAGTTAAGCTGGCCAAAGAGTCGATCATTGCTGCTCAGGTTGTAGTCCAGCCGGAGGGACGCCTCATTCCCGTTGAACAGGTTCTCGCTCACCTGCGACTTACCAACGTTCAACACGTTCACCAGGAATGGGAGGTCACGCCCAAATGCCCCCGCCACCGGCGTGGAGTAAGGGGAGCCGCCCGGACAATTGTCTGGCTGGTTCATGTAATCGATATCCGCCTGCTCCACGCCAAACAAGGCAGCAAACTTGTTGGAGATCGCGCTGGTCATCCCTATGTCGCCGTTAGGGCACAGGTAGTCGCCGAAGTTGGCGAAACCGGAACCCGAGAACTGGCCTCCGTTGACGTAATCGCGCAGCGTAAAGGCCGGGCTACCCGAGTTGGAGGGAGCGAAGTTGGAATACAACAGGCTGGAAATGGAATCGGGGAAGGTCGCGATCACCGCTTGCCGAAACTCCGAGGACTCGGCCAGCACCTCTCCCGGGTTGGAGATGATAAACCGGTCCCCTTGGTAGGCGGCAAAAAAGAACAGCTTGTTCTTGAGGATGGGACCGCCCACTGTTCCCCCAAACTGAAAAAATGATTTGCGGCGCCTTGTGAACGAGTTCAACACCACTTACGCAGGCGGAAAAGATGCGGGAGGAGATGACATTCCATCGATCAACTTGCCTTCCACATTCGAGTTTGGCGATTCTTTTCTGACACACGATCTGCGTCTGAGTCGTGACTTCAGCTGGCACGAGCGATGGAGAATGACTTTGATTGGAGAGGTTTTCAACCTTTTCAATATCGGCAATCTCTCAGGCCGAAGTGGAGACCTGCTCAATCCCGGGTTCGGACAGGCAACCAGCCGAGTGACTCAGATTTTTGGTTCGGGAGGCCCTCGGTCATTCCAGCTTGCAGCCCGCCTCAGTTTCTGATCTGGTTTGCGAGAGCGCCCCGCAGGCGCGCGGACTCAACTACTGGACTGTCAACCGTGTACTTCCTCTGACACCTTCAAAGTCAATCAATCGCTACCGAGTGTCAGCTTCTACATCCGCATCACTGAGCCTAGTGGGGACCGCCGCTGGCGGAAGACTTCATGCTGAGGTTTTAGGGGTCGACGGTCGGTGACGTTGCATTCGTAGTTGCATCTAGCTGCGATTTAGCGCAATCCGAGTGCCTCCCAGGGTAATGGGTAAAGGTCTGTCTGGAGAGTATATAAGATATGTATTATCAATACCTTAGGTATAATCTCGGGTGGTTTTTGGCCACCCGGCCCAGCCGAGAGGTCGTCGGCCCTATCCAGATTGCGGGACAGGATGATTCCGGCAATGATGCTCACGACATGCTTGCGCCCCTCGTCCATCCGGGCGTAATACCATTGGCGAATAACAGGCGAAATGTAACAGCCCGGGTGCCCTAAAAGCCTCCTAAATAGGTTCTGGTGGTAGGAGGGTGGTCGAACGGCTTTAACCGGGCTTTCGCGAAACGGCTAAGTGCTTGACGTAGGGTGGTTTTGACCATAACACTGGTAAAACGGACTGGTGGGAAAATCAAGTCCCCCTCCCGGCACCATATCCGAAAGTCCCACACCGTTGACCGGTTTCCGCAGTTTCTAGTGTCCCAAACGGTTGGTTTTTGCGTTCGTTAGAAAACCCCTAAGAAATGTGCTCCTTCGGACCCGCATCAACATTGATTTCCCAAAGCTCGATTTTGAACGTTAGAAATGTGTAGTTTTCTAATTCGAGTTGCAATTCCCGGCCTCCTCCCCGACAGAGGGAAAGGTCTGAAATTCGTGTCCCTCAGGTGCCTACCACCCATCCGCTCAGTCGCGAGCCTGTGATTGCTCCTGCGGAAGCGAGGGCGAAGGAGCTAGCCGCCTGGGCAGGGTAAATTGGCAACGGCTCGGCTACTCTTTCGAGGCAGGAGCGGCGGCAGAGAGCCTTTCGACTTCTTGCAGTTTCTTCTTTACGTCGGCAGCGTCTGGGGCATTGGGCGACAAACTGAGATAAGTATGCAGGTGCTCAGCCGCACCCTGATTGTCACCCTTTTGAGCCAGGATGGTGCCAAGGACATACTCCAGCTTCGGAACGCGGTGTCCGGTGTCGATTTTTACGCCTTCTCGAGCACTGTTTTCCGCGCCATCGACATTCCCCAGATGAGACTTGGCCACGCAGTTGTAGAACCAGGCCTCGGGAAAATTCAGCGCATCGAGCTTGAGCAGTTGGTCGGTAGTGTCGGCCAGTTCCTGCCATCGCTTGTCGTGGCCGGCCAATTGGGCCAGTTCCCGGTACGGACTGACGAACTTGCTATCGGCTGCGATCGAGCGGTGAAACGACTGGCGTGCGCCGGCAGCGTCATGGTTCTGGACTTGTACTCGACCCAACTCCAGCCACGCCTCGGCATAATCGGGATAAGCTTCAACGGCTTTCTGAAGCTTCTCCTGAGCGCTGTCCAGTTTGCCGTTCTTCTTTTCTGTAAGTCCTTTCTCGTAGTCTTTCCTGGCCTTGTCAGGAACGTTGACACTGGTCGTGCTGACGGTCGATCCTTCCACATTGGCCGCGTGGTGGAGAACGATGGTGCCGATATTGGTGTTTCCGATCGCAGGCGTGCGGACTCCCAAGTCGACAGGTTGAGAGACGAAACCGGGCAGAACTGCCTTTAACTCGCAGTCCCGCCAATCGCGCGCACTGTTCTGACGGACGGCATTCGGGTCAAGATGTGTGGCCGGGGTTTCGCTCGCCTGGGTGGCTCCGCCGAATTCTTTGTTGCTGAACTGAATGCTAAAACTGCCCTTGGAATCGGTATAGCCTTCGGCCCTGACCACACCGTGACAATTGCTCTGGATCAAGACCTGGTTCGGAAGAGGCCCTCCGCTGTCCAGTACTACTTTGCCTGACAGGTTCATCATGCTCGGCAGTGTGTTATCGGTCCTTGAATTTGAAGATGGCGACGACGTGAAGATATCTCCGGTGGTGTTCACGGGAGGTAGTCCACCGTTACTCGACTGCGCATAGAGGTTGGTATTCAGCGTCACGATCAGAGCGATGCAACAGACCTTCCAGTGCGTCACCGGCATACTGCCTCCTGTGTGACAAATACGGGCCGTAGCCCAAACCGAACCTGCCTGCGAAGAACCGCTGATTGATTACGGGGATTTCAACCTCGCATAATATCCCTTACGTGCGTGTATCCGAAACCGGCGCCCTGACTTTTCGGCCACAATCTCGATACGGCGGAACCGGCCATTTTCTTGGAGATTGCCGGGTTGGTAGGAAACCGAATAGCGATTGCGCATCTCTTCTTCAATAACAGAAAACGCCCTGATAACTTCCCGATTGGTCACCTCGACAAACGATCGTCCACCGGTCTGCGCGGCTAACTCTTTCATCGCTGCGTCGCTTTTTGCCATCCCCTGAAGATATACAGAATCGGAGCTTTCAATCCTGGTATTGATCGCGTAGATCGTGATGTTCCGCATCTGTGCCATTTCAATGGCCCGGCTGAGCGTAGCCCGGCTGCTGTTGTCGTCGCCGTCGCTGAGGACGATCAGAATTCGGGCCTCCATTTCACCGGCTTTCGCAGTGGTCAACTTCTCGCACGCACCATAGATCGAGTCGAAGAGCGCTGTCCCGCCGCCGTTGCGCAAGGCCGCGACTCCTGCAGCCAGTTGCTCAGGATCGTCGCTGTAGTCCTGGGTCAGGTTGGGGTGATCGGCGAAACCGAGGACAAATGCCCTATCGAGGCCGCGGCGAACGATCTTACGGAGGAATTGAGTAGCGGCCTGTTGCTCGAAACGAAAGCGAGGGTTGACCGACGCGCTGGTGTCCACCAGAAGGCCAAGCCGCAAAGGCAGCTCGCGTTGATAGCCGAATGCCGAAATTCTCGCCACCGGCATGTGATCGTCCGTCACGCGAATATTTTCCTGAGTAAGGTCCTGGACGAATTTGTGCCCATCTGTAGCAGTAAAGAAGAGGGTCACCTCATCTACCCGCTTTTGGACAGTCCAGGGATCGAAAATGCTTGTAGAGGGCAGCTCTCCATCCCGCAGGCTTGCTTCATGACGGCTGTCAGATTGTTCCGGAGACTCACGATCCTGGTTCTGGCCAACGCAGGGTGCCGAACCCAGCCCCAAAACAAGGACGGGCAGGATGGCGCCGAAGATTTTCCTACCCACGATTCTGTTTAGCCGCGCTCTAACGGAATTTTTACCGTTAGCTCGCTGGGTGTCGCCAACTGACGCCTCGTCCCTGGCAATTGTTTCCTGGCAGGTGCACCTTGGAAGTCCCGCTCCAGGAATGGTCTGAGGTTTCATCTTGGGGAACAGTCTTGGGGATTAACAATAGACCCATCTTTGCTAATCGTGCGGATTCGCGTCGTCCGTGGGTTTCTGACTTCCAGGCCAAGTTTCGCAACCCGGGCCTCTTGAATGCATTCCGGCCGAAGCTAGCTCTGGATAACGGCTGTGAGGCATGCCGTTGCCCTGTTATGAAAATCGGTAGACAAATCTCTCCCAAAATGGATTTTCCAGACGGAATCCATTGAAAATACTGAGAAATCACGTTTGTGAATGTGGAGCCCCAATTGCTTCCCATTCCACTAAATCCTTCAGGACTCCTCTTTACCTGAAGCTCGGGTTGCTCGCAGCAGCTAGATCAATAGCAGGTCTAAGGAGCTTCTATGCGTACGGCCTCGCGGCTAGCAGCTATCCTTATTGTGTCCTTCTTTGCCCTAAACACTCTGGTTTGGGGTCAATCCTCCACCACATCCTTGCGTGGGACCGTGACGGATGCGAGCGGTGCCGCCATCTCCAAGGCAAAGGTCGCCCTCAGCAACCCCGAGCGCGCCCTCGAAAGAACGACAACAACTGGTGATGACGGAGGATATGAGTTCCTTCAATTGACTCCGGGCACGTACAGGCTCACGGTGGAAATGGCTGGGTTCAAGAGATATGAGCAGAAGGACATTCAGCTACTGATCAGCACCCCGGCGACCGTCAATTTGACGCTCGAAGTGGGGGCGGTGGCGGAAACTATCGAAGTCACCGCAGAAGGCACTCTGGTCAATACCACTGACGCGTCGCTCGGTATCGCGTTCAACACGCGCCAGGTCAAAGAGCTTCCGCTGGAAGGCCGAAGCGTACCTGAATTGCTCAGTTTGCAGTCCGGCGTCACCTACACGGGAAACCGCTCCGACGTCGACCGGGATGTCGATACACGGAGCGGCGCCGTCAATGGAGCCCGCAGCGACCAAAGCAACATCACACTTGACGGTGTCGATGTCAACGATCAGGTAACTGGAGATGCCTTCACTTCTGTCTTGCCGGTCACGTTGGACTCAGTGCAAGAGTTTCGGGTTACGACGACCAACTACAACGCCGACCAGGGACGCTCGTCGGGAGCCCAGGTATCGCTGGTGACCAAGAGCGGCACCAACAACTTCCACGGCTCTCTTTATGAGTACCTCCGCAACACCTACACCAGTGCCAATGATTACTTCGTGAAGGTGGCTGAATTGCAGAGTGGACAGCCCAACGTGCCTCCCAAGCTGATTCGCAACATTTTCGGCGGCTCTCTCGGCGGTCCCATCCTGAAGGACCGTCTCTTCTTCTTCGTCAACTATGAAGGCTCGCGTCAGCGCGAGGAGAACAGCGTGTTGCGTATCGTTCCTAGCGACAGCTTGCGTCAGGGCTTGATGAAGTATGTCTGCGACGATACTGATCCGTCGTGCGCGCCGGGCAATGGCACTGGAGTAAATGTGGTCAATGACCCCAACCTCGGCCCGGTCGCAACGTTGACTGCGGCCCAGATCCAGCAGATGGACCCCTTGCACATCGGGAATAACCCGGTCATGCTGGCCTACTTCAACTCTTTCCCCGAGCCCAATGACCTTACGCAGGGCGACAAACTCAATTTTGTCGGCTACCGCTTTCGGGGACCTGTTCCCACCAATAAGAACTGGTACATCGCGCGGGTGGATTTCAAGGTCACTCGCAGTGGAAGTCATAGTCTTTTCTGGCGCGGTGCGCTTCGGAATGACACCCAGTCCGGTGTGCCTTACCTTCCAGGTACCCCTCCCCTGGAGACCAAGGCAGACTATAGCAAGGGCATAACCGTGGGTTACACGGCCCTGCTCAAGCCCACGCTGATCAACAACTTCCACTGGGGATTCACCCGGCAGAGTTTCGGCGACATCGGCAACAATGACACGCAGCCGTTCAACTACTTCCGGGGTTTGAACGACAACAGCACGTCAAACAACTCCAGCCTGGCGGTCACCCGCAGCCGCGTTTTTCAGACTCCGGTACATAATTTCGTGGACGACATATCCTGGACGAAAGGCAAACACACGCTTCAGTTTGGGACCAATATCCGCTTTATTCGCAATCCACGGGAAAACTTCCTGAGCTCCTTTTCCCAAGGCGTAACCAATTCTTCCGGATTGGACACCGCCGGAATCGCTGGAACAAGTAGCCCGCTCGACCCCGGAAACAACGGATTTCCCGGCGTTTCGTCCAACTTCGTAATTGGCTACAACTATCCGCTCATCGCCATGCTGGGGTTGGTCAGCGAACTGGACGCGACCTTCAACTTCGATAAGACCGGTACCGCGCTGCCCCAGGGAGCCCCCTTGAAGCGTCGTTTCGGAGCCGATGAGTACGAGTTCTACGTGCAGGACTCCTACCGCCTGAAACCCAACCTCACCATCAACTATGGTCTGCGCTATTCCTTGTTCTCTCCCCCATGGGAGACCAACGGGACTGAAGTGACGCCGACCATCAGCCTGGGCAAATGGTTCCAGCAACGCGCCGACAAGATGCTGGTCGGCGGTGCATCCAATACCGACCCCTTGCTTACCTTCGACCTGTCCGGTCCGGCCAACGGGGGAAAGAAGGGCTACTATAGTTGGGACCTCAAGAACTTTGCTCCGCGGCTTTCCTTCGCTTACTCACCACGGTCCAGCGGAGGTTGGATGAAGAGTTTGTTCGGGGAAGGCGACAAGACAGTTATCCGCGGTGGTTTCGGGATGGTCTATGATCGCATCGGCTCGGGTTTGATGGATACGTTTGACCGCAATGGCTCCTTTGGCCTCTCCACCGGAATTACAGCCCCCGTTCCGTCGGCAACCACAGCGCCACGTCTCACCGGTCTCAATACACTTCCACAATTTGAGCAGGATGGCGTCACCCCTTATTTCCCGGCCACGCCACAGGGCGGCTTCCCTTTCACATATCCTGACGCTGGCACCAGCCTGGCAATTCAATGGGGCCTGGATGACACCATCAAGACGCCTTACTCGTACACCTTGGACTTCTCGGTCGGCCGCGAGTTGCCCAAGAACTTCAGCCTTGAAGTGTCGTACGTAGGACGTCTCTCCCACCGGCTTTTGTCGCAGGAAGACCTGGCGATGCCGCTCAACATCACCGATCCGAAATCCGGGGTGAGTTATTTCAAAGCGGCCCAGCGCCTGAGCAGACTTGGGTTTGCAGGTACGCCCACTTCTGACGTCACTTCCGCCACGGTTGGTAAGACTGCCGCCTACTGGCAAAATATGGTCGCGCCCCTGCAGCCCGGCGACCAATACACGTTGGCTTGCAGCGGCGGCTCAACCACCGATCCAACGCAGGCGATGTATGACCTCTTTGGCTGCGGCGGAGGACCCGTCAACGGATACGGCGACGAGACTACGTCGCTGGCCAATCTGGACTACTGGGGATCTGACTTCTCTGGAAACCCTGGCATCCTGGGCACCTCGGGAACCTACTACCCGTCAGTGCTTGGGCCCAATGCATTCTTCAATAGGCAGTTCCATTCACTGTACGCCTGGCGTTCGATTGGCAACGCAAACTACCACGCCCTGCAAGCCAGCTTGCGCAAGAGGATGTCACAGGGTGTGCAGTTCGACTTTAACTATACCTACTCCAAGTCGATCGACATTTCCTCCGACGCCGAACGGATCGGCCCGTGGAGCGGCCTGGGCGGGCAGATCATCAACTCATGGGACCCGAATGCGCTGCGTGCCGTTTCTGACTTCGACACCACGCACCAGATCAACGCGAACTGGGTGGTCGAACTGCCGTTCGGCAGGGGCAAGGCTCTTGCCCCGAACGCTCACGGCATTGTGCAAGCGATTGTTGGAGGATGGCAACTATCCGGCCTGGCCCGCTGGACCAGCGGATTCCCTGTGAGTGTCTTTAACGGAGCCACCTGGCCCACCAACTGGCAGTTGGGCGGGGCAGTGGTTCAGACTGGCCCCATCCATGCCAAGACCACGATACGTCCAGATGGTTCGGTAAACCTCTTCCCCGAGGATTTGCCCGAAACCAGCGACGGCCTCGGTCCCTTCCGGCATTTAATCCCGGGAGAGAGCGGACAACGCAACATCGTGCGTGGACCGGGCTACGCCGGCCTGGACATGGGCCTGAGCAAGCGCTGGCAGATACACGAAGCGCACAGCGTGCTCTTCCGTTGGGAAGTGTTTAACGTCCCGAACTTGAAGCGCTTCGATGTCGCGACCATCACGAGTGGGATCGACCAGGGGCCGGCGTTCGGCACTTACAGCGGCTTGCTCACCAATCCGCGCGTGATGCAGTTCGCTTTGCGTTACGAGTTCTAGGAGCCCGTCCGAGAATTGCTTTTTGAAAGGGGTTGCAGCGACCGAGAACCGAGTTGTGAAAACAGCCAGTCAGAGTTCTCCCCACGAAGCTGGGAGCAATGCTCGTAGAAGGGCTTCCCGAGAGCAGACCTCACCTTTAGGAGTGGCCTCTCTTGCTCTCTTTTATCTCTATCCATAGCAGAGCCGGTGTAACTTCAGAATGTTGTGCGTGAGACAGATCATGGCCCACTCCCCTTGCACCTTCTCCAGACCACGCAAGAGAAACTGCCGGAAGCCGCGCGCTTGTTTGATCTGTCCAAACACCGGCTCCACGACCGTTTTGCGCCTGGAGTAGATGGCCGCCCCCACCTTGGTCTGCAGTTTCCGGCGCATGCGGTCCACTCGCGTCGCTCCCTGGGGAAGCGGCCCCCGCGGGCCCGGCTGCTGGCGGTCCCGATAAGACTCCCGGTCGGTGGCGATGAAGCCTTCGATCTTTTTCTTCTCCAAATACTGCAAATTCGCCTCCGAGCAATACCCACTGTCGGTCATAACTGCCTGCGGCGTATGTCCCGCTTGCTGGCGGATGGCTTCCAGCGTGGGCTGCAGCTGTTGTTTATCATTGGCGGCTTGCGTCACCCTCTGCCCCACTATCCATTGGAAATCCGGTTCCACCGCAATCTGGGCGTTGTAGGCCTGCACAAACCCGTCCGCCCCGGGCAGGATGCGCGACTCCGGATCAGTGAAGTTATATTGCATCTTGGCCTCGGGCTTGGCCTTCTCCTCCGGCTCGTCCTTACTCTTGGCCTGCTCGCGCGCCCGCTCTTCCAACGCCCGTTTGGCTTCGCGGATCCGCTGCAGTCGCGTCTCTCGCCGCGCCAACTCCGCCGGCAACTCGTCGCCTCTGCGATCGGGCCCGTAGCGCGCGTCCTCTTCCGCATCCGTGGCCTCGGCTTGCTCCAACAGCCGCTTCACCTCTTCTTTTAAGCGCTTTTCGTCTTCCTGCATCCGCCCGTAACTCATAGCCTTGTGCTTACTCGCATTGGCCTTCACTTTGCTCCCATCCAAGACCACTCGTCCCAATTTCATCGTCCCCGCCTGCAACGCAATCTGCAGCACTTGATCAAACAGTCCTTGCAGCGCCCCCAGATGCAGCTTCCGAAAGTCCGAGATCGTCCGGAAATCCGGTTGGTTCCCCGCTGCCAACACCCGAAAACCCACATCCTCGCTCAACTTCTTCTGCATCCGGCGCGAGGAAAACACCCCGACACAGTAGCCATAAATCAAAATCTTGGTCATCATCCGCGGATGGTACGGTGGCTGACCGCGCTCTTCCTCCTCGTATACCGACTCGATTGCGCTCAGATCCAGTTGTTCCACCACGTCGGAGACGAAATACGCCAAGTGATCTTCCGGCAACCAGTCGCGCAGACTCGGGGGTAACAGCAAATCTTGCTCAGGCAGGTAGGCGCGGTAAGTTTTTCCCATATCTGAAACTTGGCATATCTACCTGTGAGTTTCAATCCAAATCAGCGGTTCACGTTGAATACTCGGACACACTCCTAGGGCAGTGGTCACTCGATAGCGCGGTGGAAACGACTACGGGGCGGGTTCTCCCGCCCCTTCTTTATTTGCGCAGGCCGAGATTCACTTCTTCCCCTTCAAGTAGCGGTCAAACCATTCGACGGTTCGCTGCATGGCGTCAATCTGGTTCTCACGCTTGGCAAATCCGTGCCCCTCGTCCGCATAGTAGTGGGCTTCAACGACGGTGCCTTGTTTCTTCAGAATATCGACCACTTGTTCGGCTTCCTCTTTGGGATCGATGATGTCGTTCTCCCCTTGTAGTACCAGTAGCGGCGCCTTGGCGTTTTGAAAATATTTGGTAGGCGAGGCCTTTTCATACACCGCGCGATCCTTCACCGGATCGCCCAGAATTGACTGATCGTATTGTTGAAGGATCGGGTCCTCATTCTGCTGTTCGGTCAGCCAATCGGTGACACCGTAAAGTTCCACCGCAGCGGCCCACACTTCGGGGGTCTTGCCGATAGCGATCATCGCCATATAGCCGCCGTAAGAACCCCCGGTGATTCCGATTTTCTTCGCGTCGACGAAGCCAGTGTTGACCAGAAACTTGGCTGCGAAGACTTCATCCTGCAAGTCGCCACCGCCCAGGTCTTGATAGTTTGCTTTCTGAAACTCCATGCCATAGCCAGTCGAGCCGCGCACGTTCGGAGCAATACAAACGTAACCGCGAGAAGCGAGAGCAGCCGCTGTCTTGTCGAAGGAATCCATGGTCTGCCCGGTGGGTCCGCCGTGGGGCAGGACGATGCCGGGATGCTGGCCATCGCGTTGCAGATTGAATGGCATCCACAAGAAAGCGCTGATAGTTTTTCCGTCGAAACTCTTGTAGTGAATCAATTCGGAGCGCGGAAGCTGGGACGGGTTCAAGCTGGCGATCGCGGAAAATGTCAGTTGACTGCTTTGACGTGTCTCCAGATTGTAGATCCAAAGATCGGCAGGACGGGTTGAGCTTTGGTACGACACCAACAGGTCCTTGCCGCTGGGAGAAAAAGCTGTTGGGTTTCCGGAAGCCTCGGTGATTCCCTCGGGAAACTTGAGTCGGTCGGCGCGTCCAGAGTCACGATCGACGACATAGGTGTCAACCCGGCCATCTTCATTCACGGTGTAGGTGAACGTCTTCCCGTCGGGTGAGAAGTTGCCCGGTTCCGCATCCCAGCTCAGATGGGTAATCCAGGAAAACTTTTTGGTCTGCGTGTCGAGCAAGGCAATGTTCGAGTAACCGCCGTGCTGGTTCGAAGAAACCAGCAAGGCTCGCCCATCGGGAGACAGGGAGGACGCTTCGTAGATGATCTGTCCCTGGTGCGTGGTGAGATTTTCAAGTGCACCGCTCGCCAGGTCGACGCGATATAAATCCGCGTCGGTGTGTCCCACGTTCGATCGCTCGGCGTAGATCGTCCTGCCATCGCGGCTCCATGCGGCCGCAGACCAAACATGATCTTTCGTCTTCTCGTCGGTCAGTTTGCGAAGCTGGCGAGTTTTCCAGTCGAGGACCGCGATGTCGATCACCGATGACGTCCGCGGCTTGCAGGCAACCGCCAGCATAGTACCGTCAGGGGCCCAAAGCGGATTGCCTTCGGAGATCGCCGGGGTGTTCGTGAGGTTCGCCGGCGTACCCCCATCGCTGGGGATGGCGAAAAGATCGAACACCGCGCCGCCGCCGAAATCCTGCTGGTAGACAATCCACTTGCCGTCAGGCGACCATGCCGCGTCCGACTGGCGATCGTCGGACTGGGAAAGCTGGATCGGCCACCCACCTGAGGCTGAGACTTTCCACAAGTTCTCCCGTCCCGTCAGGTTTGTCGTGAACGCTATTTCGCGTCCATTCGGCGACCAGGACGCACCGGACACTGAACGCGTGTAGTAGAGGTCTTGAACGGGGACCACGCCCGCACCGGCATTGGACGCCGAGACGATCGACCCGGGGCCAGTGATCTGACGTTCGTTTGGCAATGTAGCGGCGAGCAGTGTTGCTTTGGGAACCACGATCAGTAGCGCCAACCCCACCAGATATTGCCAGACTTTCACGGTGATTCTCCTTGATTCGCGATGCACCGAGAAAGATAGCAGAGTCTGCGGCATCGGGTTGGATTGGCAATAAAAGCGGAGGGACAGGTTGGCTCACTTGCAACAGGGGCACGGAGAAAGTGAAAAATCTGACCGAGATGGCGCACATCGTAGGAGATGTTGGTTCTGAGAAGTCGGCACTTACTTCGGACACGTGGCTTGCCAACCTCAATTCCACAAAAGGGGTTCGGAAAGGCAATGCGAGGGAGCATCTCGCGCCTAGGCCGTCCGAACCACCCGTGTCGGGCGGCTTTGGGATAACGTCCGAGCTGCCCCTTTTCCCTGTTTCGCGTGGTGGTTGCTCCGGTTCGGAGAGCTCGGTTCGAGGGTGAGTATCAGTCAATGAGGTCGGCCACGTGTGCTTCGGCACCGAGTCACCCATTACACGTTATGCCCCCTCGGAGAGCCAGAAATAGCCATAGGCCACGAGCCTCGGATAGAACCATGGTTGACCTTGAACCGCAGTCTGGCTTGCCGCTCTCTCGAACTCGATGGCATCGCCACCACACGGAGGAAACTCATGAGCATGGGCAATCGGCCAAGCTTCTCCAGAGAAGCGAAACTTCAGGTGGGCTGGATCTCGAGAGAAAATCTCGCCTCCGGTCGAGGCAGAACTTTTTTCTTGACACGGTTTTCGTAGTACTCAGTCCCTTTGTCGACGTATCGTTGACCATACTTCAGCATCCGATAAACCAGTCGTGCCAGGCGGTGAGCCATCGCAGTAATAGCCTTGGGTGCGCCGAGCTTTGTGCGCAAACGACGGTATTGGGCTCCGAGGTAGCTCCGGCTGCGAATCAGATTCCTGGCCGCCAACCGCAGTGCTGTGGCGGCGCGGTTGACTACATGCCGCGTGCCTTTGCCCAACAACTTGTCACCGCTGATGCGATTGTCCGGACATAGGCCTAACCATGAGGAGAAGTGTGCTTCGGTGTTCCACCGACTCATGTCCAGCCCCACTTCACTCAGGAGCGTCTGGGCTACCATCACGTCGATGCCGTCGATGCGCGTCAGGTCTACTCCCGTGATACGCTGCAGTTCGCTGCCGAGATTGAAGCCTGGAGCATTCTTTGTTGGCTTTGCCTTCTTCTTCCCCCTAGGTTCTGCGTCTGGCGACGGGGGCGACACGGTATTGGCAAAACTGGCCAAGTGCTTTTGCAATTGCTGGTCGCACTCAGTGATCCGCCACTGGTAGGTGTCATACATCTCAACTTCCTGCCGTAACACAAACACCAGTTCCGGACGCCAGTTGCCCTCCAAGCTTTTGGCAACCTCCTCCCGGCTAGCCTCGATCCGCGGATGACTGAGTTCTGCCAATCTCTGCGGATTGCGCTCACCCGCGACAATGGCTCGCACAATCGCCTGTCCGGTCACCCCGCTCAGATCGCTGATGACGTTTGCCAATTGCAGATTCATCTGCGTCAGCGCTTTCTGCATTCGTTGAATGCAAGTTGCTGCTCCAGATACGTGCTCTGCTCGTTGTCGCCAGTAGGTGCGAAGAACCCGAATCTCCGCTGTGGGTTGGAATGAGTTATTCAGCAGCCCGTAAGTGTGCAACTTCAGCAGCCACTGACTTTCCTGCACGTCGCTCTTGCGTCCCGGAAGATTTTTGGTGTGCCGTGCATTGACGAGGTACACCTCAAAGCCATGTTCTTCCAGAATTTCGTAGAGCGGAATCCAGTAGACTCCGGTCGACTGCATGGCCACCGTCTGCACTCCACAGCTTTCTAACCAGTCCGCCAGACGGTACAAGTCTGCGGTAAAACACTCAAACCGGCGTACTGGTTCTGGATCTCGGTCTGGTCGCACGGCAACGTAATGCATGCTGTTCCCCACATCGATTCCTGCCGCGTGCGGATGAACTACTTCCAGTCCAGGATCTTCCGATCGCAATCGCCGTGCCCAGTCTTTTCTCTCCTTCCGGTTCCGCCACAACTTGCCTGTTGTCATCGCTACTCTCCTCGTTGAAAAATGGAATCCGGTTCGGGCCGGTGACGAAAGGTTTAGAAAATCTCCCCAACGGGGTCAAAGGGCAGTCTTATCCCGCCGCCCTTGCCACCATGCCAGCGATCGCCAGTACCGGAGCCATGCTTTTTACCGGGCACAAAGGCACCAGTGGGAAGTCGGCCTTAGCTCACCGAACCGAATCCTCGACAAGAATCGCAAATACTGCTGCCCAGCGACAAGTTTCTGGCACCAGCGACTGCGTCCAAGGCGCAATCAACTGCTTTTTATAGAACTCATTGACCGGGCTCTGACTGTAAAGACAATCGGCTCTGAACGAGAATCTGGATAAATGCGCATACTACGCGGCTTTCTGAAGAACGAGGAATTCGGTCTTGGTGGCAGCTAAGCGCTGCGCCTTCAGCAGCAGGTAATTCATGTCACGGTAGCCGCGTCCTCGACGGAGCAGAGCTTTGATGTTGCCGTTGACTGCCTCAATCACCCCGAGCGGTACCTTCGTCCGGCAGTAGTTCAAAATGCCTTCCAGATGATCCAACAACATGCGGGCTAGTTTCTCCATCGGTTTCAGCCGCTGCCAGCGCAACTGGTCGATCCAGCTCTGCAGGTAACGCAACATGGCCCCTTCATAGGTGTAATTCCACAACTGCGAGAGGCTCTCCTTGAGGAGATAGGCTTTGAGAATGCGCCGGTTCAGTGCAAACAGCGCGTTCAGCTGGCGTCGTTTCCCACGGTCCAGGTTGAGCCAGCTGGTCAAAAGCAGCCAGCGCTTCCCCCGTACCAGATCCCGTGCTGCTCCTCCTTTGCGGAAGAACTCGGCGCGCCGCACTTCGTCCACCGCTTGGCTGGCATGCTGCAGAATGTGAAACTTGTCGTAGATGATCCGGCACTCCGGCACCCACTGCTCCAGGCTTTGCCGAAACGGTTCCCACATGTCCACACAGGCGGCTCGAATCGCACTTCGTTGAAACGCACTCAGATGCTGCTCGAAAAACTCGTCCAGCGTCTCTTTCTTACGCTCCCGCCCGAACCACAGCGGTTCTCTCGTCTCCAGGTTCGTCACCACCGTCAGAAACTTCTGTTTCTTCCCCAAGTAGATCTCATCGACTCCCATCTGCCGCAAGGCCGGTCGGCGTCGCCCCTGGGCCCAGCGCTCCAGATACCGCAGATCGATCGCCCGCACCGTGCTCGCCGCCAAGCCAAACTGCCGGGCCAATCGTCGTACCGATGCGCTCTCACAGGCTTGTCCCACCGCTTCCTCAAAGCGCTTGCTGAAGGGCGCCTTGCTCGGCAGCAGCGGTACTTTCTCGACCTTGATCCCGCAGTCCGGGCAGCGCACTCGATAGAGCTCGATCACTACCGTCGTGCGGTATTCTGACCACGGCAGATCCCGTACCTCCCGCTCGTAGACCTCGGCAATTTCATTGCCCCTCCGACCACAGCCGGAACACTCCAGTTTGCGGTTCCCGCGCTTGCGTCGCACCCATAGGCGCAGCGTTTTGGACTCTTCGTTGATCTCACTGCGATAGACTCGGTACCCCGGCCATCTCAGAATCTTTGTCCATTCGCTCTCGCTCATCCTACCGAGCGTACTGAAAAATCCCCTCCTCGAGAACCCCCGTCAATCGATCAGTTCTTCAGATTCCTGCACAGAGCCAGACAATCTTTGTCGGCTCGCGGAGACGCTCAGTCGGAGCGGGCCTCGATTAGGATTCGCGCGGTCGTCCAGACTGTAATGAAATTGTAATGGTTGCACGATCAGAACGAATCGTTTCCATGCAGAACGGATCAAATGGAGCAGCTTCGGGAAGCCAAGTAGGGTAACGAGACTTATGTTCCAGCAGCGATCGCCAAGCTGCGAATGTGATACCAGTGATACCGTTTTGACGGGAAACACGGCGTATTGGGGAAACTGTAGAAACTGCAGCCGAAGAACGGAATCGCTTGCAACCCGCAGAAAAACAGGATATTATCACCGAAGTGTAGGTTTCACAGGTAGTTGCAGGGAATGACGGTAATAGAATCCCTCCCTCTCCGCCAGATTTTACGAAGTGCCCGCCAAGAGGCACTTTTAGCGTAAATTGCAGCCAGTTGTGATCCTGAGAAACAGCCACCGGAGAATTGTCGGGAAAATAAGTGCGCTCGACCTCCCGGCCATATCCAAAGACGGTGGCCACCGTAGAGCCGGAAGTCGGAACCGACCGTCAGACCTGCTTGCTCTGGAACTTCATGAAAAATATTCTTGTCGCCAATGAAGCCGTATGACAGGATCCGCGGACCCACATCGGCCAAAACCACCAGTTCGACCGCAGCGTTAGAGATCCTGTATGAATTTTCCAATCCCCGATAACTGATCCGTTCATTGGGTGTGTTGCGGCTCTCAACCGCGGGCCGACACGGGTGTGGCATGGGTATTGTGAGCAGCCAGCTCCTTAGCGTTGGCCTGGATTTTCCGCATCGCAGCCACGATCTCGCGCATATCGGTTTCATCTCCCAGCAATGCCGGCTGCGGAATCCAAACCGTCTCCCGAGGCCGGTCATGGTTCCGAGATTTCGTTCTCGAACAGCCATGCTAGTCACTGTAGAGGGCTCCTGTCGGTGCACTTCTGCCTCATGCTTTTCTGTCACGACAGAGTCTTTTTGTGAACTGTGTCTTTTAGCAGTCTTAGCAGGGAATCGGGAAATGCAAGTCCAGGATCACAGTTCGCATATTTTTTTGTATTGGTCTGTGGAAAAGCAGGAGACTCTGCGGATAGATTTGGATGGGTGGGCACCTGCCCGAGAGCCTCGGACCATTTTCATCGCGAGCTGTGGTCGCCTCGGCTCTGCGTCGACGACAACCGATCCGTCACCAGGCACCTATGTGCAGGCTGCTGCAAAGGTCTTACACTGTGGCGACCTACGGCTTGCGCGATCACGCCGCGAGCTTAGATGTGCTTACCGTTGATCTCAAGGGCGTCATCGAAGAGGTCGCTCCGGCCGGCCGCGGCCGAGGGGTGATCCTGCTCATCGATCTCCCGTGCCGCACGATCAAGCAATTCATTCACGTCCTGATCCGAGACCTGCGAGAAATCGTAGTAGAACTGCCCGACGCCATAAAATGGCTCCGGTGTCGCCAGGCAGATCAGGTCGTCTACTTCAACCCTGAGGTCACCGCAAGTGGAAGCTGGCGCCACTGGGACGGCCACTACAATCTTAGTTGGCTTCATCTGGCGCAAGGCATCAATTGCGGCACGCATTCCTGAGCCGGTCGCAATGCCGTCGTCCACGATGATTACGGTGCGCCCTCGAACAGTTAGCGGGGGTCGGCGCCCGCGGTATGCCTGTTCGCGTCGTTTCAGCTCTCTTGCTTCCCGACTGGTTACCAGTTCAATATCCCTGGGTGATATTTGCAACGCTTCGACAATTTGCGCATTGAGGGCTCGAATACCCCCACTTGCAATGGCTCCAAACCCAAGTTCCTCATGCCCAGGCACCCCTAATTTTCGCAGCACAAAGACGTCGAGTGGAGCCTTAAGCGCCCTGGCTACCTCGAAGGCAACCGGAACACCACCACGCGGAATACCCAGGACGATAACGTCTTTCCGATTTACATAGTCACGCAAGCGCAATGCCAGCCTGCGGCCAGCTTCCGTTCGATTGGGGAAAATCATATTGCCACCCTCGGGCCATCTGTTCGTTTGCATAAAGTCCGTCTTCGACAACTGCGGTCTGGTCTGCGGACTCACTGCCCTGCTTTCAAACTCTACAGCGCCGAAGGGTATGTCTCAGGAACTTCGCCGGCTTCCCAAGTTGTTGTGCGCTCCAAAGGCTCGACTGCCCGAGTCTCATCGAAGTGCAGGATCGCATCGAATTGGTCCGGAAGCTGGGCGTGAAAGTAATGACTCTGACGCTCCGATCGAGGCTGATAGATCACCCCAATCGCTCGCTCGAGACGCGGTTCGCGCAATACTGATGCGGCTTCGTCGTGTTCATGAAGAAGCAGCAAAAACTTTGACATGCCAGTGCTGTGAAAGAGCGCTTCATAACTGCCGGGCAGAGCAGGCCGAACATGCTTGCGTTCCGCTGGACCATCCCACTGGGATGCCGCCGTAACCGTACCCGTGTAGGTACTGAATCCGACCAATACCGACTGTCGACCATAGCGCTGTCGCACGAGTTGTCCCAGGTTCAGTTCACCCTGGTGTCCCATCTCCGTGGCGCGGGCGTCGCCGAGATGAGAGTTGTGTGCCCAGACGACTATCTTCGCCTGAGCCGCGCCCAGGTGGTGAAGCAGCGCGTCCAGCGTCTCAGCCATATGGCTGTCCCTCAAGTTCCACGACGAGACTTTCTCCCGAAACATGGAGCGGTAATACTCTTCCGCATTCTTTACCAAGCGAGCATTCTGTTCTGCGAAAAAGAATTCATCGGGGAAGACATGGCCATCGCGCCCAGCGAGGTCGGCGGCACGCCGGCGCATCTCCATCCACTGACTGATAACCTCATCCTCGCAGCTCTTGCTCAGTCCGAAACTGGCGGCATATCCGTAAGCCTGGGTGTCTTCGCCAAAATCCTCGAAGCAGGCATAGCGATAGCGGGCGCGGCGGGCAGCTTCGGGGTCAACCTTATCCAGGAAATTCAGGACTGCGCGGATGGACGCATGCAAACTGTAAAGGTCTAATCCGTAGAAACCCACACGCCGCGAAGCGTGGTGGAGCTCGTTGTAGTTCCGCAGCCAGCCCACGAAATCGAGGACATCGGCGTTGCGCCACATCCAGGCGGGGAACCCCTGAAAGCCGGCAAGCGCATCAATCGCGTCCTGGTCTTTACCCTGAAATCGTACAAATTGATTGACACGATACGCATCCGGCCAATCTGCTTCGACTGCGACCGCGGTGAAACCCTTTTCTGCAATCAAGCGCTTAGTGATTTGTGCCCGCAATCGATAGAACTCATGAGTGCCGTGCGAGGCCTCCCCAATCAGAACCAAGCGGGCGTCGCCGATCACATTGAGCAAAGGATCGAAATCAGTCGACTCTCCCGACAGCGGCTGTGCCACGCGACGGATTGCGTTGACGATGTGGAAATCGCTATTAGTTCGCATTTTGGCTCCTCTCCGGCCTTCTGCGAAGTCAAGTCGACGTATTAAGGATGACCAAAGCGATGCTATTCGTATGTGCCGTTGGTCACGGCAGCCGGTGAGCGCCATCACGGGGTGAAGGGAGTGTGCGAAAGACCCCTCTACAGGCTCACCCGGCACCCGGACAGTGATAGTGGTGATCTAAGTCACATGACGTTGTGGGGGCGGTCACGGCGCGGAATGACCGTCACTTGTAATGTGAACTGTAATGGGAGCACTTTTATGAAAAGAGAAGGCCTGGCTTGGGCACTATTCGGCGCGTTTGGTGCAGGCGCTCTGACCATGTATTTCGCTGATCCGAATCGCGGCAAACGCCGGCGCGCGACTTTAAGAGATACATTCCTGCATTCCGGTCATGACATCAAGAAATTTGCACGGCGTTTTGGTCGCGATGTCGAACATCGCGCTGAAGGCGCGGCTGCTGGGACACTCCGCCTGTTCGAAGACGACGATGAAGTATCGGACACCGTTCTCGAGCAGCGGATTCGGAGCGCTGTAGGTCGAGCCGTCTCCCATCCCCATGCCGTTGAAGTCAATTGCACCGGAGGATCAGTGTTCTTGGGCGGCTGGGTCCTGGCCGACGAGGTATCCGAGCTGACCAGTGCAGTAAGGGCAGTACGAGGCGTCAGAGAGCTGTCCACTTTTTTCAATACCACCGATCATCCCCAACATATTTCGGCACTGCAAGGAGGGGCTCGGCGCAGGCGCTTACCGGAATTCCTGCAGCAGAGTTGGTCGCCTACAGCTCGGGTTCTTGCCGGCCTTGCTGGCGCGGGGCTGATTGCGTATGGGGCGACTCACCGTAAGCTGATGGGAAAGACTCTCGCGGCGAACGGTGCCATTCTGTTGGCACGCTCCGTACTGAATACGCCTCTCAAGAGTATGATCGGCGCTGATGAAACCGCAGGTCTCCGTATCCAGAAGGCTGCCTACATTAACGCTACCGCGGCCGAGCTATACGAATTCTGGAAGAATCCGCAAAATTATCCAAAAGTATTTGCACATGTAAAGGAGATTACGCCCGAGCAGAATGGAATCTTCTTGTGGCGCGTAGCGGGACCCGCGGGTATTCCCCTTAGCTGGAGAGGGAGAATCACGCGCCTGTTGCCCGAACAGCGCATTGAGTGGCGGAGCCTGCCGGGATCTACGGTTGAAAACCATGGAATCATTCACCTGGAACAAAATAGAGACGGCCGAACCCGAGTGCAGATCGACATGAGCTACAACCCGCCGGCAGGTCTGCTCGGCCACGCCGTTGCGGCGCTGCTTGGCCTGGATCCGAAAAGTGCCATCGATCGGGACATGGTTCAGCTGGAGTCCCTCTTCGACCAGAACAAGGCGGCAGTTGACGGGCACGAGGTAACGAAGAGTGAACTGAAATCTGAAAGTGACCCTGCGGCTTAGTGAATGAGGCGCAGCAGACCATGTGGGACACTGAAGAACAAATCGACATTGAGGTTGAGCCGCGCAAGTGGATGTCATTCCTGGACGGTTTCAGCCGGCAACATGAGGGCTGGCTAGCCAGCATCGAAGTGTCAACCCCCAGCGGCAAGCTGACTGAGGTTGTGGATCGGCGGCTGAGAGGCGTCAGTATCGACCACGCTGACGGCAAGCGGCGACTTTACGTTGCGGTAGGGGACGCGCCGGACGAATGCCTGACCCACGTTGTGGACACTCCGACTCAGATCAGGTTCAAACGAACCCGGACTGGAGCACATCGAGGATTGGACATAGTGTCCGCCGACGGCAGTACTACACGCGTCCGGTTCCGGTCTGCGATGCTTCCAGAGATGCTCGACGGCATCGCATCATGACGCATTCTCAACCGGCCAGCCCGGTGATTTGAAAATTCATGGCCGGTTCGTGGCTGCGCAGGAACCATTGGTCCAGGATGACATGACGAGAAAACCATTTGCTGGCCAGGAGCAGTTTCGCGGCTGAGTGGATCACGGGACCTGGAAGATGACGAGCGATGGTGGCCGACCAGCCCTCGGTGGCTCCTCCAAACCGAGCGGCAAGCAGGCTGCGATAATTGTCTAAAGCGGCCCGGTCGTACTTCCCTTTCGCGGCGATGATGGCCTTTGCCGCCAACAAACCGGACTCAATAGCGGGCCGGATTCCTTCGCCACTCTGTGAATACGCGACGCCGGCTGCGTCTCCCACCAGCAGAATACCTTCGCCGACGACATTTCGCTTATTGTCGCGATGCAAGAGATAGGCATGCCCCTGCATGGGCGTGGGAAAGTCAAGGTCGAGCTTCCGATTGGCTTTCAAGAACCCTACGAAATCGGCGACATGATGTGGGAGGCCATGCGGGTCAAGCCGACCCAGGCCCACATTGAGATAATTCTGTTTTCGAAAGCACCATCCATATCCCTTCATGTCGGGACAAAAGTAGAGTTCCGGCACTTCCGGGCGAATGGAACACTTGTCGGCCTGACGCGAAGTCATCTCGAATTCGGTCTCCTGAGCTACAACCGCGATTTCGGCATGACTATCAGGTCCCAGAAACCGGGCAACGGGACAGAAGTGGCCGCCCGCACCGACAACGAGCGGAGTCTTGATCTGCCCGTTAACCGTCCAATGGTCGCCGGATCGTTCGAGCGTCTTCAGCGGGGAGCCCTGGAAGATGCGTGCACCGCAGCGGGCCAGCAGAAACTCATCAAATTCAACTCGTCGTATCCCGTAGCTGATGGGTTTGCCGTAGTTGGTTTCGATCTCCGGGCCGCCCATGCGGCTGGTTCGAAATCCCGTAAGCGCCTGCAAAACACGCCCCTGCGAATAGTCAGTGTGGTTTATCTGAAGTTCCTCAAGCACGGCCGGCGTGATCCACCCACCGCAGACTTTGTTCCGTGGAAATATGCACTTGTCGAGAATGAGCACGTCGAGACCGGCTCGGCGCAAACCCCAGGCGCAGGAAGAGCCCGCAGGGCCCGCACCCACGATCAGGACATCGCATGCATCCATTCGGGTTCTTCCTTTGCTGTCACTTCATCCGCATAAAGATAAGCGCGCGTCCATGGGATCTGCCGACATTCCGGTCCAGCAAAAGTGACTTGAAATAGCTGGAGGGTGCCTGCGCGGAAGGCTGCAATCGAGCCAGCCAGATAGAGCCGCCAGGCCCGCACAAACTCCGGTCCGAACATTTTGGTGATCTGGTCGGTTGACGTTTCAAATCTGGTCAACCAATGGTGCAACGTCTTCTCGTAGTGCAATCGAAGATTCTCGACATCCAACACGGAGAAGTTCCAGGGCTCCAGGATATCCAGCATTTCACGAAGAGCAGGCGTATAAGCACCGGGAAAGATGCGCTTCCTGATCCACGGACTGAAGATGCCTGGCCGGTTGCGCCCGATGAAATGAATCAATCCGCGCCCGGAGGTTCCAATAGCGCGATGGACGACTCGGCCCAGTTCCCGGTAATGCTCTACGCCTACGTGCTCCAGCATTCCGACTGACGCAAAAACATCAAATTGGCCTGAAATATTCCGGTAGTCATCCTCGATGAAGTCCACCTGACTATTCAATCCTTCCCGAGCCGCCAGTTCGCGAGCAACGAGAACTTGCTCCCGGGAGATATTGAAAGCTTTGACTCTTACGCCGTAATTCTTGGCCATATGGAGCGCCAGCGCGCCCCACCCGCAGCCCGCCTCTACCACCTCTTCACCTGGCTGGAGCTGAAGCTTACGGCAGACGTAATCCATCTTGGCAAGTTGTGCCTGTTCCAGTGGGGTGGAAGGGGTGGGGAAATAGGCGCAGGTGTAAACCAACCTGGAATCGAGCCAACGCCTGTAGAAATCGCCGGTCAAATCATAGTGCTGGTGGATGTTTCTTGTTGACCCAATGATGCTGTTTGCTTGAATGCGCTGCAGCCACAGCGACGACAATCTGCGGTGCCAGTCTTTTTGCTTGGTCACACGCGTCACGCGTATAACACTTTCCAGCAGCTGAACCAGGTCGCCTTGCACAACAATCCTTCCATCAACGTAGCAGTCTCCGAAGGCGATCTCAGGATTAAGCAACAACGTGACCAGGGTTCGACGATCCGAAATTGATACTGTGGCGATTGAGTCCACTCCTGGTGGTGGTGAAAGCTCAGCACGTTCCCCCCCGATGAGCCGGATTGGAAGGTCGCCGATAGAGCGGCGAAGGGCTTCGAGTAACCATCCGTCGATGGAAGAACGACCGACCTTAGGTATGCTGCACAGCGGGCGGGTGCCGTTAGACTCGGAGCGTAATTTCAAGGCAGCTGGTTTGCAGTCGAACCCATCCGGGTGCAGGGTATGTGAGTTCTTGCTCATGGGCTCAATGCCTCCTTGGTTCTGGTCTAAATTGTTCCCCTCCATGTCCCATGATTTCGTATCAATATTCCGGACTCAACCTGATAACAATGATATTGTCGTGTGGTTTGACCAACCGTGGTGACAGTCACGCCTCGAAGTGATCTCGATCACACGGCAAGGGACACACATACCGCTGCATGCCTGCCCGCGCTACCCGTCGAATATGAGGCGGAACGGCTGGAGATTCCCGATCACCGCCAGTGGTTGCCTGGATCGCCGACGAAAAGGCCTTTCCGAATCTCCGCTTTCTTGTGACAATAGCGGAACATGGCTACAAACCGATATCCATCGTATGCTTTTTTCGCAATAGTCTTGCTGATCGGGATATTGTGCCAGCCCGCCAGAACCGGAGCGGCCAACGCCAGTCCGCAGCGTGAATACGGGCTGCGGCTCTACCATACCCACACGAACCAGCAAATTGACCTGGTTTACCGGCGCGGCGACACTTACCTCCCGGATGCAATTGATCGCCTCGATCGATTTCTGCGCGATCATCGCACGGGGGCGATTCATAGACTTGACCCCCGTCTGTTCGACTTGCTCCATGATCTCACCGGATCGGCAGGACGTCCGGAGTCTGAAATTGA
This sequence comes from Terriglobia bacterium, assembly GCA_963803605.1. GTDB lineage: Bacteria > Acidobacteriota > Terriglobia > Terriglobales > Acidobacteriaceae > JAIQFF01. Next base: position 652,787 of record CAWDNG010000003.1, on the reverse strand, counting down.
CATCGTTTGCGGATATCGCAGCCCCTGGAGCAATGAGTTTCTGCGACGAACTTCGTCCGGCGTGGCCTCTCACAGCCTGCATATGCAAGGAGAGGCTATTGACATTCGTATTCCCGGCGTACCCGTATCGAAACTGCGCGATCTTGCTCTTGGCCTTCACCGCGGGGGAGTCGGCTACTATCCAAGATCGGGATTTGTGCACGTGGATGTCGGGCGGGTTCGACGCTGGCGAGGGTAGGTCAATTGGCTTGATTCGGTCTGCTACTCGGGGTAGGAGTGGCTGACGAGGGCCTGCTCCAGAGCCGCGTCCTGGCCGTAGATATCCCGGAAGAAGTGAACCTGACCATCCTCCATCACCACTGCTGTGCCGTACACAATCAGCACGGGAACCGGTGGTTCGAGATCCACCCGGAAAGTTTTCTGCGCGAGGGTCGCGGCGCGGATGTGCTCGGCAGTCCATTCCGGCTTATCGCGGAGAAGCCACGTTGCCAGAGCCACCGGATCTTCCACGCGGATGCAGCCGTGGCTGAAATCACGTCGAGATCTTGAAAACAGTTGCCTGGCAGGCGTTCCATGCAGGTAGATGTCATGCCGGTTGGGGAAGTCAAACTTCAGCAATCCCAAGGCATTGTTCGGACCAGGAGTTTGTCGAATGCCTAGCGTGCCGGAACGGAGCTGGCGTTTGATCGCATCAGTTAACGTAACCGGACTTACGACCGATTCTGCACTGTCCACAATTTCATAGGAGTTCTTAGTGAGATAGGCAGCGTCTCTTTCGATGTGGGGCAACAATTCCATACGCACAATCGATAGCGGCACATTCCAATAAGGCCGGAAGATCACTGACTTGATGTTGGAGGCAAAGACCGGCGTCTGATGCCCGTAAGCTCGACCCACGACGACTCTCATAAAGAGGACCCAGTGATACTGTTCGTCAACTGCGCGAAGACGAAACTCGGGAATGTTGACGACGATGGACGAGGGGTGAAACTGATGCGGCAACCAGCGCAGTCGTTCCAGGGTAAGTTGGAGTTGAACCACCCGGCGATTGAGTGGCGTGTTGAGATCCTTGAGCGTCTCCGCATCAATCAACCCATTCGGCTCCAGACCGTGCCGCTGCTGGAAACTCTTCACCGCCGTGACCAGAGAACCCTGGTAGACGGGTGAAACGATATTTTTCTCCTTTTCTGGAAGGTCTCCCAAGAGAGCCAAGAGCTCACTCAAACGCGGCAGTCCGGTGTAAGAATCACCCGGTCTGATTGCCTTACGCGGAACTGGAAGAAGTTCGCCGTCATCACGTCGGGCAAGTTCGAGATACGTTCTAAGCGCGTTGAGGGTTCGGTGGTAGGTTGGAAATGGCGGTTCCACTGCTTCGATTGCGGTAGCGATGTCCTCATCGGAAGCGCCAACCAACCTTTGTCGCAGGAATTCAGACCGGACGAAGTTGCTGTGATCGATGTCCAGTTCGAAATGAAAGAGGCGAGGGTTCACTCGCCCCAAATGCAAGTCAGAGATATACCGCATGGCCGAAACCGTGAGGGCAAGGTCGAACCGGACCAACTCCGATTCCGGTGCCGGGTTGGATTGCTCCAGGGCCCTGATACGGCCATCCCAGCGGGAGCCGTCATAGTCTTCGGGGTTCAACCCCTCTCGATCAGCAGTTCTCAGAAGTTGGATGATTGCAAGGGCTTGGGGAGTCGGCCTTAGGTCTCGCATCCAGGGTAAGGCTCCGTCGCAAGAATCATAGAAGTCCCTGACCTCGGTTCGATACTTCACAAACTTCGGCCAGCGAAGATCGGCAAGCTCTGCAGCATCGATCATGGCGTGCAACTGGGTTATGCCTATTTCGGTAAGTTGTTGTGGTCGAAAGGCCAACTTGACAAGAGATGCCACGGCGCTAAATCTGCCGCCTTCCACCGCCATTGCATTCTTGATGCAGACTGCCGGCTGAAACGCCAGCAACAGGGCAAAGCAAACAGATCGAAGAACACGAAAGTTCGCTCCGTTCCAGTCTGTTCGCGGCGCCAAAGACGCCTCCTGCCATCTGCGCTTCATTCGTTATGTACCGCGCGCCTTCGTTCGGTCCTACTCCAAAGCTAAATTAGATCTAGCTGCTGCTCCTATGGGGTGGATTACACGGGTTGGTGATCACAATCACTGATAGAAATATGCGGTCGGCTCCATTAGCGATCGCCTACAATCTGGCCGGGCGTGAAATCACTGCAGTCCGTGACTCTGGTCACCGTCCGGAGATTGCAGGCGACAATAACATTGAGACAGGAGCGACGCTGTGGAGGTGTAAAGTGATAAGCACCCCGGTAGGCATTTATGAAGAAGAAGTACGTCCCACTGAGGCGGCAAAACACGTCGCGAGTGCTCGTCACTTGTTGACGGAATTGCGCAAGAAGCTTGGACGGTTCGAGGACTTTCCCGAACTGCAGGAAGCCATCACCATGCTGGAGATGGCTTTGAACATCCTGACAGTAAAGACAGGCGGGATGCTGTAGCTTCGGGTGGCATCGTTCACCTCGGTGAGACGACGTCAGGAATTTTCCAGGTCTGTCCGCGGCGCAGCCCGCGCTGAGACGACTCATTTTCGAAATATTCTAAAAAGAGCACGCAGGTGGTAGCTATGAAAAACACAACGATTCGGCGCGACGTTCTTTTGCCCATCCAGGTTCCGCTCGATGGTTCGGCAATTTATGGAGATCTTCAACTTCCCTACGAAGTCCAGGGATTAATTCTGTTCGTTCATGGAAGTGGCAGCAGCCGATTCAGCAGCAGGAACAGATATGTTGCCGAACAGTTGAACCAATATCGTTTTGGCACTTTGTTGCTCGACCTTCTAACCAAAGAAGAACAGGACATTGACGAGCAGACAATGCAGTTTCGTTTTGACATTCCACTGCTCGCCGAGCGTTCTATTTTGGCGGTGCGATGGGCTTTGAACCAAGCGGACTTAGGGGAACTGCCGATCGGTCTCTTTGGGGCAAGTACCGGAGCCGCGGCTGCGCTCATCACCGCAGCCACTCTGGAAGGTCAAATCGCAGCAGTAGTGTCTCGCGGCGGACGTCCCGATTTGGCTGGGAGTGCACTTGAGCAGGTAGAAGCTCCAACTTTGCTTATTGTCGGCAGCAAAGATCATAACGTGCTCGACTTGAATCTACGAGCTGCAAGACGCATGCACTGCGTCAACCGATTACATGTTGTTCCCGGCGCAACCCATCTGTTCGAGGAGCCTGGAGCCCTGGAGCAAGTGGGAGTGATCGCCGGCGACTGGTTCGCGGAGCACATGCACGCGCAAGTGCCGACTGGATCCCGCTGGCGGTGATCTCAGCCACAATCGATAGAAGGTGCACGTGCTCACGCTGACAGGGTGCCTTTCTCCCGTGGCTGAGCTCCGCTCTTCGATCTCTTCTCTCTCAAACTATCATCGGCTCGTTCCTGATACGGCATGGTTCATCTGAACCGGCTCGTGATCGCGCGGGATGAAAGGAAGTCTTAGCTTGTGTACGATTTCGGGCCAGAACTCTCGCAGCACGTCAAATCCCATATCCCAGGCGATGCTGACTCCAACTCGCCGGGATACGGGCCCTACGCCCGAGTATTCCCGGGATGATAAGTATTGCTCAGGACTACCGCGGAGCTTGTGCCCAGCCATTCGGAGAAATTGGGCATCTTCCCGCCTGAATCGCTTTCTGCCACAAACACATGCATGAGAGCATGGCCAAATCGGCCGGTGGCGTTGCCTTCAAGCTTCCTGTAGTAGCGAGGGTCCTGGCGAAAAACAACCGGAAACAGGTAGGTATGGAAGAAGTCGCGAGACACCGAATCCGCGAGAGCTGCCCCGTATCGCTTGGCATAGCCAGCAGCCCCCTGCCCGAAGCTGGGATCGTGATCTTCAGCCTGTGCCACTCCAGAGTCAAAGGCCGCTCCGATGAAGGTCACTGGCTCGATGCTGTCTTGGGTAAACAGGTGGAACTTCTCAGAAGCATCTAACGCGCACAGAGTCAGGCCGCGACGAGGATGTGCATGTACCGTCTTTATCTCTGGCTTGCGAGCGAAATACACAACGATCTTCTTCAACGGGCCTTGGTAGTCCCCTGCCGAAACAAGAGGAGTGGGCTGAACGCAAAAAGGAGTGTCAACTGGTTTCGCTTGTGGGTCGGTCAGATCCTGACCAATGGGAGCGCTGGCTTGTGAGAGGACGAGCTGTTGGCCGAGGAGCAAAGCGATCGTAAGAGTTCGAAATACAGATAGAGTTTTGTGAGGGCTCACTGCAAGCGCTTCGAGAGTGCGCCTGCCAGATCGATCTGGCCCCGTTTCAACCTGAGGTACGCATGGTCTTCCAACTGATGCCAGTCCTTCCAAGCACGGATCTCCCCTCGGGCAGAGGCATGATCGCGCAGCGCGCTTCTTATTCAGCTCCAGACGGCCGATATCCTATGCTGCGCTCTTTTGTTCGCTCGCCGCGCCATTCGGCCACGATTTTACTCTGGCGCGCTGGGCATTCGAGAGCAAGGGCGAGGAATTGACGGCCGAATCGATCGCGACTTCCAGCATCCAGGCTTGAATCCAAAACACCATGCTCCAGAGGTGAGAAGCCAGAACCACCAGGACCGCGCCAGCAATCAGCCACGCCGACGTTACTGGGAACCCGGAACGCTCCGCGGGACTCGATTGATAAACCACGACAGCGGCAACGAAAATGAGTCCGGCCAAAAAAATGCCGCACAGCTTCACGGTTTCGGCAAAGCCGGTCACCTCTTTCGCGGTCTGATAGGCCTCCCGGTATCGTTCTACTACAGGCATGCTTTCTACGGAATCGCTAGTGAAGGGAATGACCTTTGCGGTGCTCATAAGAACCTCCTGAGCCCAGGATTGAACAACCCTTCCTTCCAGTGCACTAAGCGATCAGGGGGAGGAAATGTTGCACAGGTGCTTTATAACATTGGGCCGACCTGAGTGCAGTGATCCTGGTCACCGTCTCCTATCGAACTCCGATCTATAGCCAGCGCGCGCTGCGTAGCGAGTCTCAAACGAGTGCTTCTGGTTATTTCGTATCGCCTGCCCGCGACCGAGAAGACTATATTGGATCCAGCGCCAAGACCCGATTGCATCGTGCTTTGTCAGTGGAGTATCGACACGGCTTCTCGCTTAGGATGACCTGCCATGGAATGCGTCACGGGGGCGGAGATCCGGGACCTCAGGATCCGCGGCAACTATGTCAGCCAGCACAGCCTGCTGTCCAGGAAATATCCGCATTCATCGAAAGTAGAAAACCCCGTCCCGAGGGGACCCGGATATTCTCCGCCCGTGGTGGAATTCGAACTCGACGGCGGCTCTTCAAACCACGTCGCGGTGAGCGAAATCGATATTTCCTTCCTCTGTGACGATGACATTGAGAAGGCAAAGGGGTACCTTTCTCTGATTCTGAATGCCCGTCGAGGAGACCCCAAAGCGCTAAAATATTTTTCCCTGGCGGCGCAAGAATATTCGTTTGGAGGATTGGAGCAGCCTCAGCCAACTGAAAGCAGTTTCGTCGTTCCTTCCACCAGCTATGAGCCCCACTCCGAGCCAGAGATCAGCCAAAAGGGATTCATACTCCTGAAACTAAGCCAACTAGGCTACCCCGTGCCCGAGTTTGTCGTGCTTACCTCTCGTGCTTATGCCGATCGCGCCCAGCGCCTTGAAGAGCACGTCTCGGAAGCCATTCAGCAACTCGAGATCCTCACCATGCAGGGCCTGGGAGACTGCAAACGCCCTCTCGTCTTCGCCATGCGCTGCGCCACGGCACACTATATTCCTGGGGTCATGGACACTTATCTCAACGTCGGCGTAACCGAAAGCACGTTGCCGTGTTTAGAGAAGATGTATGGCTCCGTTGCCGCCCACAAAATGTTCCTGAATAACCTGCGGAACCTCTGTCGTTCTCTTCACCGCGACGAGTACGCTGCGATTGTTGGGGCCGTCAAGTCTGATCTCGCTCCTGACGAGATAGTGTGCTTGATGGAGCAGTTATCCCAGATTATTCGTAAGGCTGACAGAAGGCTGCTTGAGGATCCCCTCTTTCAGGCCACCTTCTTCGCGCGACAGGCCTACCGGCACTTTGAGGAGAACAAGGATCTGGTGCTGACGCTCTGCAGGGGAGCGGAGCATTATCCCAGCCTCATCATGCAGAAAATGATTTGCACAGTGCGGCACGAAAATGCCTACGCCGGAGTCATCTCCAGCCGCAATACCCAAACGGGATTGGGCATGGAACTCCAGACCGCCCATGATATTTTTGGCGAAGAAATGATGACTGGAACGGCAGAAATCCGCTCGACCTCTTTCGAGGATCGAGAGTCGATTGTGAGCGACTTTCCTGCGGTTTATCATTTCGTTCCACACTTGGGAGACCTTGAAAGAGAGTTCGAATCCCCGGTCACAATCGAGTTTGCGGTGGAAGCGACAGCCAGGTATCAGTCGTTCGCGCTGCTGCAACTGAACCAGACGGGAATGGCGGGGCGAGCCGCCATCATCTCGGTTGTGGACATGCACAAGTCGGGAACCGTGTCACGGCAGCGAGTGATCGAACTCATCCGGCCCTACCACATCAAGCAGCTCACCAGCGACACTATCGCCCAGGAGGATTTCGATCTCCTCAGCCACTTCTGCTCGGGCGTAGCGGTTCTGCCCAGGTCCGCGGTGTCGGCCCGCGTGTATTTCACTGGGGATGCCGCGCTGAGAGCCAAGAGCGAAGGGGACAAAGTGTGCCTTTGTAAGAGTACTTTTGTGCCCACCGACACAGTGGTGATGCGTGAAATGGATGCCATCATCAGTCTGACCTCGGCTGCTGTGCATGTGGTCACCATTTGCCAGAGCTTGGGCATACCCGCCCTTCTGAGCCTCGAAAAGAACGGGGTCACGCTGCTGCCGGGTGGAGGCCTGGTTAATTCGTCTGGCAAAGAGATCAAGGAGGGAGATTGGATCACGATCTCCTCGAAACGACGATCGATCTACCTGGGAAAGGCAAGGTTCAAGCCCGGCCGGCTGTTGCGCTATATGAGGGGAGAGCCAGTCGAGATCGACGACGAGGAAAGGATAACTTTCGCATCTATCGCGTACGCCTACCGCTACTACCAGCAATTGGCCCGCGGTCTCGAAGTCGACCAGATTTCCACACTGAGCGAAGTTATCCGGCTGGTAAATTTCGATTTGCGAGGCGAGTCCGAAGAGTCGAGGAAGCTCGTGAACGGCTGGTTTGACGAACGCGAACCCTCGTACATGGAAGAGGTTCTCAACAGCGACATAGGCGACCACCTGGGCCAGAGCAATGTTTTCGAGATGCTGACCCAGGACCGTAAGATCAGGTTCTTCAAGCGGGCCCTCGCAAAGTGCTCCCGTGAACATATCTCAGGCTATGAGGCGGGCGCATTCATGTTGGGCCGGTTCTTGTGTTCGCGCTATCCCGCAGCCTTCTGGAAATGCTTCAGCCCATCAGAGATTGGGCTGCTGGTGAATGAGTGGGTTCTCTTCGAGAAATACATGCAGCTTCTGCACAATGTGGGGGAGAGGAAGATTCTCCTGGCTCGAAAGCAAATTCTCAAGGGCGGGCTCGAACAGCTTTCCCTTCACCCTGGCAACGTGCAATCCCTTATCACACTAAAACTCAGCGGCGCGAGGTTGGAAGAAGTGAAACACTCCCTGCCACCATGGACTGATCCCCAGTCCGCGAGGGTTCTGGAACTTCTGCAGCAGCCCTATCGCGTTCTCTATGATTTCAATGCACCCTGGTCTGTCGGCCCGCTTGAGAGAATCTGTAAGGAAGAGAACCTGCCCCTTCCCCGACCGGATGACATTTAGAGCGCATGTGCCAGTTCCGGAACCTCCACCTTTGACTTGATCCCGTACAGATGGTCGCGATCGATGGTCGATTCCATCTCCCGCAGCACCTCCGGAAGTTCCTTTCCGTCCCTTGCGGCAATTAGGCGTCCGAGGGCAAGTGAGACCGAGAGCACTGCATTCATGCCGAGGTTCGCCTTTCGCTGCATGATCTGGATCTTCGCTTCGTCCGAAGCGTTGGCGTCGATCTTGCCTCGCTTCGTGGCCAGATCCAGTTCGAGCAGCAGAAGCTCCCGGTCGATGTCGGCGAGAGTGCCTAGCGCCGAGATCTTCTGCCCCAGAAAGCGGGGAGCGATCACTTCCGTGACATTGGCCACGGCATTCAGACAACCCTTGCCGCCGTACCGCTTGGCTCTCATCCAGAGGTCCGCCAGTTCGCGATTCTCCTTGGCAATCGCATCGCCCTTGAGATCGGCGGCGAACCGGTAAGTTTTTTCCTTCTCCTTGAACACGAAATAGTTGGGGAATTTCCGGGTGAGCGGATTTGCTTCGATGATGCTGTCGACCAGGTGGATGGCCTCGTCCGTACCAGCCGAAACGCCCAGAGGGGTGGCCGCGGTGAACTTCATGCCGTTGTCGAGCATCACCACGACTCCAACCGTTGGTATGCCCGCGTTGGTCGGTTCCTCGTGAGCGGAGATGTCGGCAATGACGAGATCGGGATCGAGTTTGCGGGTAATCTTTGTACCCTTCTTCGCCATTTCCATGAGTTCGACGATTCTCCCGTATTTGACCAGCCTCTCCGTGTTCGCTCCGCCCCCGCATTTCAGACCGAGAGCGCCTACCGCGAAGCTGATGTCGGCTTCCATCACCTCATTGGGAGACTTGGATCGGTGAGAGACCACCAGGGCCAGCCCCAATTCCTTCGCCGTACGAGTCGCCAGCAGAGTCTCACTCAGGCTGCCGATCTGGTTGGCTTTGATTAGGGCGGTGTTGATGAGCCCCTCTTCGGCGCATTTTCGAATCGTAGTATCTTTGGTCGTAACCAGATCGTCTCCGATAATCAGTATCTCGTGGTCGAGGGCTTTCATGAGTTTCTTCCACCCCTCGAAATCGTCTTCCGCAAACGGGTCTTCCAGAGAAACGATCGGATATTTCTTGACCCAGCTAACATAGAGATCAACCATTTCGTCGGTGCTCAGAACCTTTGGGTCTTCCGCTCTCCAAAAGAGGTATTGCCCGATCGAGTCTTTCTCACCCGTTTTCTCCCGGTAGGCATTGCTGAGTTCACTGGCGGCAGGATCAAGCGCGAGGCAAACATCTCGGTCAGGGACAAAGCCACATTCCTCGATGGCCTGGACAGCAACTCTCAGCGCTCTCTCTTCGGGCAGCAGATCACCTTTTTCCCTGGCGTAGGAGGCCACGATGCCTCCCTCCAGCCCGATGCCCACGAAATTCAGACCCTCCGTGTCCTGGATGATCTGGATCGCCCTGGTTTGCAGCATGTTGGTAACCCGTTGGGCCTCAATGTAATCCTTGGCGGTAAGCGGCAGGAACATCAATTCCTGGAAACTCAGGTTGCCGCCCATCTCCTCGGTGTGCCGCCCTCCCTGGATGGAGTTTCTGAACTCCCAGGGGGCGAACACAATCTTTCCGTCAGGTAGTTCCAACTCCTGCAGCCTGTGCAGCCGGAGCTTGCGCCTGAGTTCAGACGGCTTTACCGGGCGCGATTCTTGCGTGGCATGGACCGGTTCCGCAGCCCTTACTTCTGACATTTTTGCCGCCGCCTCTCGCTGCCTTTCCCGGAACGCCTTGTATTTTCCCGAGTCCGAGAGCAGGAAGTCGAACAGAGCGACTACGCCAATGGTGAAGAGAAGTCTTCCCGCGTAGACGGCCGCAGGGAATGTGGCGTACAGGCCAAGCAGTATCAGGGCGATTCCGGGCAAGAATGTGATCTGGCTGAGCACCTTGCTCGCTCTCGGGCCCGCGGCCGACACCGCCAGGTTCTGCGTCTTGACGCTCGGGTGGAAGCTCCCCGCCTCCTTATGTACTCCCTTGAAAGTGCCATAAGGGATTTTCACGAACATATCGAGATACCAGAGCCACCGGCCCATCAGGCCTTGCTTCAGTTTTTGCTCGGCAGGACCCGCAAGCTCCGGTCTAAGATTGTTGGTTCTGACCGCCGCCAGGTAGTGCCCCATCTCGTGGATGGCGATGTTGCAATGCCACGCCGCATACCACATCAAAGCCGAGATCACGACCTCCACACTCAGGAACATTGCCCGGATGACAGCAAAATTTGATAGCACGTGCGACGGAATGCTGAGCAATGACGTCAGGAAGGCAGCGTGAAAGGAAACGAGCTTGTGGTTGGCGATGATCCAGCCACGATCCAGGCGCGGCATTTCGCTCGGCGGGCGGACATATGCGAGGACCCTTCGCTCAGGGAAACAGAGAAATGGTCGAAGGACCTCTGCCAAAATCTGCCTCCAGCGACTAATGCGACCTGGATAAGCAGCATTGCTACGGGAATCTTTGAACGGCAAGAAGTGATTCAGCATGGCGTGCTCCAGTGAGATGACGTTTGCTGAGGAGGTACCTACTATTCGGTGGCAGCGCTGTTGCAGAATCCCTGCCTCTGAATCGAGAAGCCCTTCTGAAGTCAGCTTGCGATCAACGCGCATCCCTCTTGCATCTTCTATGGCAAGAGGCTTGCCGGTCTGTGATTCCCATCACACTTGGGAGTAGCAGCAGATACAAGATGGCGGCTACCGTCCACCAGAGACGACTGGGGAGCCGAGTGTGCGGCGGGGGCAGAGATTTTTCCCCCGCTGGGCGGTTCGGTGCGCCTTCGATTGACCCAGGAGATGAGGCTGGACGCGATCTTCAGCCATGCGAGCGGGCTCTGCAGCAGAACGGATTAAAGAACGGATAAGAATGCAGATCGAATGGATAGCGTGGGGACTCGAACCCCAGACTTCTACCGTGTCAATTTTGAGGTCAACAACCTACAAACCCTTTGCTTATCTTGCTTTTCCGCAAATTCCACACCTCAAAACACCCCGGAAACGGCCTGTTTTTGGTGACGAGTTGGTGACGAGGTTTTTTGCAAATCAACCTCTGCAAGCCGCATCTTTCTGCAAGAACGGTAGTGTCTTAACACAATGTTGCGTTCCCACGGACACCTCACATCTGGAACGAAAGGTTCGGCCCTGTTCCGTCTGGATCGCGTAGGACCACCCATCCATCTTTTGCGGGCCGTCTGGGACTATAGTGGAGGCGTTTTGCCAGAAGGTCACCATGCGGTCAAATTCGTGGCAGTGTATGACGATGGAACCAATTCTCATGTTGTCCGCTCTGACGCATGATAGCTGTTTGCAATCACGGGTATACACCCCCTGGTAATCAAAAATCACCCTAGTCGGAGTGCGTCTGTCCCTCCGGGGCCAGCTCGACGAGATTTGTCCGCACTCGGTCCCCGGCCTGCGCGCTCTTTAGCGTCGCCAGGAATTTCTTAGTGAAGTCCTGCTGCAGATGGAAATCCTGTGCTGCTTGCGACTTGTAAATCTCGTAGAAAACAAATGTATCGGGATCGTCTTTTCGTGCCGTAATGTAAAACGCTTCCACGCCCGGCTCCGCCCGCACCAACGGCAGGTATTGGCGTGTGGCTTCGACAAGCTCCTCGCGGCGCTGCGACTGAATTTTTGCCCTGGATCAGCATGATCACCTTTTCGTTCGTCATATTCGACCGCTCCTCTCGATTTTCATTGGCCGGTGTGTTCACCGCGTGCGCCGCCGACAGCACGTGCAGCGCCAAGACGCCTGCGACCACCAGCACTATCATGGTCACGACTGGGGTCGTTTTCATATGCGACTCCTTTCATTAGGTACCATTTCCTCGCCGTCCTGATCTACGTTAGAGCTGGATTTGGTCATGGTCACTCCACATGAAATTCACCGTTACTCCACTCTTCGGGAGCGACATCGGCGATGGTTTCGGTGAAGTCCCAGCGGTGACCGTAAAAATCCTGAACATTGTATTGGCGCTCGCCATAAGGATGATCTTGAGGTTCCGTCAGGACGATGGCTCCGTTCTGCCGCGCACGCTCGCAATGTCCATGGGCATCTTCGATACGAACCTGAACGATGTGCGAATTGTTGGGCGAGGCATTTCCTTCGGCGATGGTGACGCAACCTTCGCCGGCTCTCATCTGGATGCGGTGATTGGCGATGCGGAGACGGACGGTGAAGCCAAAGCCCGTCCCAGCCAATCGGCAGCAGCGCTGGGGTCGGGGTAAATGAGCACCGGTATCACGGCGCAAGACGGAACAGATCGGTTGAAGCGCATCTTGAAACTCTATCACTCAACCGCGCGGTACATCTTGTGTGCGACCGGCACCGGTCCGACCGCTAAATTGCGGTTGATCCGTGCAATTTGCCAGACTGACGAAATCAGACGATCGCGCAAGTTTGCGCCGTTCGTTCGCTGGAAAGGGTCAGTGAGCTCTCTAGGATTACCAAACTTGGCTACGTCATCGCCCCTTCTCCCGTTCAACCGGGACCGCTTTCGCATCGGCCGGCTTGTTCCACCCATGGAAGGCGGAAAGTCGTCTGCGTATTCTCGAACGGCCAAGGGCGAAAGGCTACTTGCCTATATCACTCGCCCCAACGGCAGGTTCGCTGACCAGCTTCTTTAGGTCATCCACAAGAGTAGCGGTTGACTGACTAAATGCGCTGTCTATTGCCTTTTCGGGACGATGTCCAAACGATATCTTTGGGTTGACCTCTTCGTTGAACCACCACAAAGGAACATGCATCCTGGCATCGAGGATCACCAATCTGAGTTCTGTGGAGTTTGAGGAAATACATCCCGAAGTGCTGGTGCCGCCAACTCCGGAAAGCGAACTGGTAAAACTTATCTCCAGAATCAGATCCGCGTCCGCGGGGGCGGCCACAAGCTCGTAGTGTCCCCAACCTTTCATGGCAGCATAGAACTCGTTGTAGGTACGATCAGGCCCACCGAAAGACGCGGGCAGATTGCTTCCGGGTGCATTCGAAATAAACACTTTCCTGGCAGCTGCAATCGGGGAGGGGACGGGCGCCGGTGACGCCGCGTCTTTTGGTTTGTCTGCCGAGAGGAGAGGGAGCGATAGAAGACCTATTACAAAAAGTACATCTAGTGTTCTGTCCCATAAGTAAGTGGCATTAGTATTGCAAGGAAAATAGGTGTCTCTGATGCACAATGGAGGTGCTTATGGCGATGGGACGACCGAAAGCGGCGTTGGTGTTGAGCCCGGAGCAGCGCGCACAACTGGAAAATATGGCCAGTTCCCGCTCGCTTCCGGCGGGACTGGTGACTCGAGTGCGGATTGTTTTGCTGAGCGCGGCGGGCAAGATGAACCAGCAAATAGCCCGGCCATTGGGATTGAGCAACGCCACCGTCGGCAAATGGCGGCGACGCTTCGTGGAGCAGGGCGTCGCCGGACTGCATGACGAGTTGCGCCCCGGCCGTCCCCGACCCATCAGCGACGAACGAGTGGCCCAGTTGGTGCGTAAGACGCTGGAGACGAAACCCAAAGGCGGCACGCCCTGGAGTGTGCGCCAGATCGCAGGCCAGACTCGGCTATCGAAATCGACGGTGCACCGCATCTGGCGGGCGTTCGGGCTGGAGCCGCACCGGCAGCGACACTTCAAGCTCTCGACCGATCCGTTTTTCGTGGAGAAGGTGCGCGACATCGTGGGACTGTACTTGCATCCCCCGGAAAACGCGGTGGTGCTGTGCGTGGACGAGAAAAGCCAGATTCAGGCGCTGGAACGCACTCCGCCCATGCTGCCCATCGGGCTGGGCTATGTCGAAGGCGTGACACACGATTACCGGCGCCATGGGACCACGACCCTGTTTGCGGCGCTGGACACGGCCAAGGGCACGGTGCTCACGCGCTGTCGGCAACGTCATCGGCATCAAGAATATCTGGACTTTCTGCGGCAGATCGACAACAACGTGCCGCCGGACTTAGACGTGCACGTGATCGTGGACAATTACGCGACCCACAAGCATCCGCGCGTAAAACGCTGGCTGGCGACGCGCCCCCGCTTTCATGTGCACTTTACTCCCACCTACGCCTCCTGGCTCAATCAGGTGGAGATCTGGTTCAACCGGATTACCCAACGAGCGATCCGACGCGGAACTTTTCGCAGTGTGAAGGAACTGGTCACGAAGATCGATCAATTCGTGGAGCATGACAACCAGAACGCCCGGCCCTTCGTCTGGACGGCGACGGCGGACTCGATCTTCGCGAAAGTCCAGCGACTATGTGAACGTATTTCCGGGACAGCACACTAGAATCCCCTGCTTCGCAATGCGAATTGTCAGCATAGATTCTCCGTGCAACGCTGGTTGAAATTATTCCTTCCGCCGCTGGCACTCAAAGTTCGCGGCGTCATTCGGATCGCCGCTGCCTTTGTACTTCGCTGCCTGCGGATAAGGGCACAGAGGCCGCGTCATCTTCGCGTGCGCCCGGTCCTGGCGTTCGAACTTCGACGCAATAATTGTTGACGGCGCCGTGCCCTTTTCCACCCACTGCTCCAGCGACGCATCCACGCTGTGCTGCGGGTCGTCGAACTTGAGATCGCCGACCGCTCCGAACGAATCCGGCCCTGGGCCTCCGGCGCAGTGTTGCACGCCCGGCGCCATGTAGAGGCGGACGAAAGAGTCGACATTTTTTTGCCCCATCTTTCTGACGACGCTCTCGTAATAGTTGATCGTATTTAACGCCGTGATCGCTGGATCATTCCAGCCGTGATAGAGAATCAACTTCCCGCCGCGGGCCTTGAATGGCTTGAGGTAGGGATCTGTAGCATTCAGCGCCTGCGCGTTTGTTTCATTGGCTGCTTTCAGGTCTGCATCAACCTTGAACGTTTTGTAGTCCCAATCGGGCTTGCCGAACACAAAGTCGGAAAAGAATCCGTTGCCGAAAGACGCCATGAGACTCTTCGCGGGCGCGGGGCCGGTGATCCAGAGGCCCCAGCCGCCTTGCCCCTCTTCGGCGCCAGGCAGATAGCCGGGGTAAATCACCTGTCCTTTGGAGTCCAGCGTTCCTGCGTAGAGCTTCTTCAGCGCAGTGATCTGCGCACCCGTCAGGCATTGGTCGGAATCCTCTCCCTTGCACTGGATCGTCGCGGGATCGAAGTGACACTGCCGGGGATCGTTCAGGATCCCATCGCGCACGCCGTCCAACTCGTCGCACGCGGCGTTCACGGCCGCTGCAATCGTGGGAATCTTTGCCGGAGGTATGAAATTGGCCGCATCCGTCGTCAGCGCCTGGGTATCATAAGCTGCCGTCGCAAGCAGCGCAGTCCAGTAGGTCGCCGGAGCGCCGGCCAGGATTCCGTCATAGTCCTCGGGATAACGTTGGGCTTCCATTAACGCCTCACGCCCGCCGTCCGAACATCCGGCGAAGTACGAGTGCTGCGCAGGCTTGGCGTAATAAGCCGCGATTACTTTCTTGGCCACGCGCGTCATCTCATGAATTCCACGATGACCGAAATCGATAATCTTTTCCGGGTGCCCCATCGCCCAGCCCGCGTCGATCGGAGATCCCGTATGGCCCGCGTCCGTCGCGGTCGCGGCGTAACCCGCCTTCACCGACGTTGCAAGTTGCATATCGTCAATCAGTCCGGCGAACCCGCCATTGCCGATGCCTTGCAGCTTGCCATTCCATCCCGAGACCGGAAGCCAGACTTCGAGTTTGATGTCGGAGTCTGAGGTCGGCCTGGCCTCGGCAACCACGCGGCAGAATGCCGGCAGACTCTTATACAGAGGCGAGAGATCGGCGCCGCTAAACGGCGCGGGAGGGCCGTTGAACGCCCCCGCCGCAACCATCTGCGCGAGCGTAATTGTGGTGTAAGGAATCTTTGCCGCAACCAGGCGTTCGCACGCGTCCTGGGAGTAGGATGCTGCGCTGGAGAACAGCAATATGATCGCGACGCCCCATCGGCAAGCTCTTCCTTTCATCTGCGCTCTCCTGCGTGTTAGCTACTGTTCCGGGTCGAGTAGATGCAATCGCGATATTACGCTAATCGGGGCGAGCTAGCGGCCTCAGCGAAAGCTTCGCTCCGCCGGACGGGCGAGGGCGCCCGTGCCCACATGGTTCCACAGTTCCACAGTAGCTCAAGCACGAGCGGGACGCTCACGCGCACATTTTTTTCACCGGGGCAACGGATCAGGCATGGTGGCCAGCGCGTAGCCCATAACGGCCATGGCAGTTGCGTTTTCTCTCAGTTCCTGGGGAACGATCTTGTCCAGCGTGTCGGCGGCGGTGTGATGGTAGTTGAAGTATGTCCGGCCGTCCTGCAACAGGCCGAAAGCAGGCACACCCTGCTTGGCCAAGGGCTCAAGGTCGGCCTCAGGACTATCACTGCTCAGCACAATCAGGTTAGCGCCTGAAGGCTGCAAAACGTCCAGCACGGGCTGCAGCCGGGCCACGGCCTCGGCGCCGATCTTGGCGCGGAATCCCATGGGATGAGACGCCCCCAGGTCGCTTTCGATCGCAGCCACGTGATTGCCCATCTCGGCGGCATGGGCTCTGGCGTATGCCACGTGGCCTCGTCCCAGGTTCTCTTCATCGATCCAGGCAATCACCCGCAATGTCCGCTTGGGGCGGAGGTGTAGTTGCTGCATCAGTTGGGCGGTCTCCATGGCGACCGCCACGCCCGCCGCATCGTCAATCGCCCCGGTCCCGAGGTCCCAGGAATCGAGGTGGCCCGAAACAATCACCACTTGTTCCGGATGCTCGGAGCCTTTCAGGTCCCCGACCACGTTAAACGTATCGACTTCTTCCGCGGTCTGGGAGGTCAAAATAACGTGCATGCGGACCCTACCCTGAGAGGCCAGATGCGCAATCAGGTCAGCATCTTCGCTGCTTACCGCTCCGGCTGGAATATTGGCTGCGCGGCTGTTTCCTGCGTGCGCCAGGCGATAGTCGGCGCCGCCCACGGACCTGACCAGCGAGCCAGCCGCTCCCAGCGCGGCGGCCTTCTGCGCCCCCAGCGCACGGTAGGCCACCGCTTCGTCATAGGCCTCGCCGGCATAGCCGCCCGCCGCCTTCTGCTTGTCGAAGATGACGTTGAACAGAACAATTTTCCCCGCTACGTTCTGACGCCCCCGACGATCCAGGCCGGCAAAGCTATTGGCCACGATGACGTCGGCCGTGATTCCCTCCGGCGGTGTCGGGCGATTTCCCCCCAAAGCCGTGAGCACAATCTTCTGTGTGGTTCCCGGGGCTTGTCCGGGATACTCCACCAGTTCGGCGGATTCGGCTCCCCGTATCCAGTGGCGCGCCTGCACCGGCTCCAGATGGACGTCCAGGCCCAGCTTCCGCATTTCGCCCGCCACGTACTCAATCGCGGCCTGCGCCTGGGGCGATCCCACGGGCCGCGGGCCGATGTTCTCGGTGATGTGGGCCACTTGCCGGTATGCGTAGTCGTCGGTCAATGCGGCATCGCGAATTGTCGAAAGCTGCTCAAGCAGTTCCGGCGGCAGTGGAGCGGTAGCCGCCGCCCGCGGACGCTCGTAGTCAGAGTTAACCGGGGCAGCTTGTTTCTGGGCGAGAAGAATGCCAGGGGCCAGGGCCAGGGCCAGGAGTAGAACAAGGCTTGCGTTTCGCATGTTAAGGAAAGATTACCTCAACCCAGCGACTAATGCCTCTGTGCCAGGGAGTGAAAGCGGGAACCGGGGCAAAATCGCGCGGCAAGAAAAATGGCCCCATTGCTGGGGCCACAATTAAAAGAGGCGAAGTGGAAGGTTGAGTCAGGAATGGCGAAGCGGAGAGCCGATCCGGCGGCCGGAAAGGCAACTAGAGAGATGTCGAAAAAAACAGAGAGTGAAGGTCATTTATCAGCGGCCTCTTTTGGTTGCTTCCTTAGGTGCATTTCCGCAACCAAAGCCGTCCCGCCCGGGAAGCAACTTCCGACGGTAAGGCAAGTCGCTGAAAAATAATCACTTATTAGAGACAATTCCCATCCAAGAGAGAAAGCCACAGGGAGGGGCGTCAGCTTTGGAATGCAGATTCCTGCACATTCGCTGCATAGTATGACCCTCGAACGTCGGGCGTCGAATGCCGGACCTCAGCTGAACGCTAAGGTCTGATATCCGACGCCCCATGTCCAACGCCGAACTAGGAGTTCCCCGCCACCATGCGCAGCTTTCCGGGCAGGAAGTGATAAGGCGGCCAGGGTCCGCTGATCGCCAGTTCGCAGTTCTTCAACTGCTTGGCGGCGCTGCTATAGCGGTTCTGATACTTTTCAATGGATTTGGAGTCAATCAGGTGGGCAATATCAATCAGCATTCCGTCGGAATCCACTCGCTTACAACTAATCTCTTCTTCTAGCGGATTGAACAACTTATGGACCTGCACCGAGAGCGCCCGGGCTTTGGTTCGCCGCTCGCGGTCTTGGGAAGCCTTCTCCCGTAGCTTGATCAGGTAGTCGCCACCGACCGTGTCCGGCAAGACGATCTCGGCCATGGCTTCGCGCAGCGAGCCATCCTTCACCCGCAGCTTCAGGTGCATTTCGGCCTTGCCCCGCAGCCGGGCCACGCTCTGGCCGAAGGTACGCCGATTCGACCGGACGGCCTGCCGCAGCGCCTCATCCGAATCGAAAATCGTGCCAAAACGGAAAGGAAGCACAGTTCCGCTGCGGAAGCAGACGCTCACGACGCGGGCATGTTCGAGGACGTTTTTCTCCCCAAACTGCACATTATCGCGCTCGTACTCGCTGACGACTATATTGAATTCTCCACTGGGATAGGCCAGAACTGCGGCTCCGTTCACGCCTTGAACCCCTTCCAGCAAGGAAGGACGACGGGAACGGGTTCCGTTGGCCAGGGTCTGCTGTTCAGTGATGCAATACGCGTACCACGCCATAGGGTCTCTCCGAACCTGTTGCGAGGCGAGCTAGGGTCACCCCACGCATGCTATTGGGCCACTTTTTGAACCGTTGGAAGAAAGGGCGTACAGCGACGAGTTAAACGCTTACTGCTGCGTCTACTGTGCATCTTACCTTGGTGCGCTACAAAAATGCAACCATTTCGTTGCAGTGAGCATCTTCGACCCGCCAAACACTTAGGGACAGATGTCCTCATCTGTCTAGCGGAGTAGGGCTTCGCCATCTTTACAGGAGATGCACGCATAGGTCGAGCTGCGCTCGACTGGGCAGATTAGGACATCTGCCCCTACGCATTTCTGGGTGGATGTTAACCTTGCAGGCATGCCCGAGCCACCCCAAACCGGCCGATCTGCTACCCCGGTCTTATTCGCCCTCATCGCCGGGCTGCTACTTGGAGCACTCTTACTTGGCCTGGTCGGATTCGCGTTGCTATCGCGGAGCTCCGGCCCCGCCTTGCTGGGCCGTTTCTGGTCGGCGGTGACCGGACGGACCCTGAGCATCGATGTAAGCCAGCCCACCGTGGTCAATCGCATCCAGCAGCTCCAGCGGCTTGAGACCGTGGTTTACACCATGGACAAAGTAGTGAGCGGCGCCAGGGAGAACCCCATCTTCCCCGATTTTCTGGCCGGAGACCGTCTCCTGCTCCTGGTCCACGGAGAAGTTGTTGCCGGCATTGACTTCTCCACCCTGAAGCCGGCTGACGTCAGGGTAGAAGGCAGGCGGGTTCACTTGCACCTGCCCGCGGCCCAGGTGTTCAGCACGCGGCTGGACAGCGCCCGGACGCGGGTCTATTCCCGCCAGACCGGCTTGCTGGTTCCGACCGATCCCAACCTTGAGACTCAGGTGCGCCAGGAGGCGGAGCGCCGGCTCCAGGCCGCTGCCCTGGCCGATGGCATCCTGAAGACTGCCCAGCAGAACGCGACTTCCACCATTACCAGCCTGCTGCAGGGTCTGGGGTTTGAGCAGATCGATCTGGACTAGATTCAACTGGAACAAGAAATCCCCGCCCCCGGTCTTCAGGGAGCAGGGCCTGATATCGCTGCGTTCCAACTAGCGGTTCTGTCCCGCCTCAACCGCCAGCTGGTCCTGTATTTCCCGGTTGCCCGCGTACGATTTCGCGATCCTCACCACCTTATCGCGATCCTCAGTGCTGGGAACTGATCCTGACAGCTTGACGGTGCCGGCGGTCAAGGTCACATCAACCTTGGTGCTGTTCAATCCCGGCTCTTCCTTCAGCTTCTGCTGGATTGCGGTTTGTGCCTCGGAAGAAGTCAGCATCCGGGCGTGCGGTTCAGACGCCGAAGTTGTCCCTTCCGTCCGGTGCTCTGAGGCATCAGCCACCTCGGCCTGGTTGGCGTACTTCCTGATGGCCGCCATAAACTGATGAGATCCTTCCGGCAGGGCCACTTCTCCCTTGAGGATCTGGGCAGCAGGAATCATCTTGCCGTAGAGGATGCGCGTGCCATCCTTGTCCTGCGTGATGGAGGCTCCGTTAAGCGTGAGGCCGGCGAAAATTCCCCGAGCCCGCGAGTAGGTCAGTATCTGGGCGCGCATCTTCCAGTCAGTTTCCGCTTCGGCGTGACGGCCGACCGGTCCGGCAGCGGCCGAAGCATCCGCACCGATTTTGAATTTGCTGGTCAGCATCTTGGCCATGCCCTGGTCGTTCATGGCCAGCATGACCAGGTCAACCGCTTCGCCGCCGATCTGAAGGCCCCAGCTGCCGCCGGTGATGGTGAAGGGCGCAGGAGCGCTCCATCCTGACTTGGTGCGGCACGTAGCCAGCCCTCGTCCGTGGCGGCCGCCAAAAATGAAGCCGATCTTGACCATGGACGGGACCACGGCCACGCACTCGGCCGAGTCCAGAATCTCTTCCGGGATTCCCTTGTCAGGAGTCTTCATAATTTCATCTAGCACCGCCGCCGATGCGTCCAGGCGTTTTACCTGCTCGGAGGGTTCATCTTCCGCAATAGCGAATGTGCTTAGGAACAAGCCGATCGTTAATGCCAGTATTAATGATTTCCTGATTTTCATATAAATCTCCTTCGCCTGATTGGGCGCCATCATCTGCGAACTTGCGGAACCAGCCTGTGCTCGGCGTCGGGCGTCCGGACAGGGAACCTTGAAATTTCACAATCGTATATTTTTTCTGTTCTTTTAAAGGCTACCCGGTTGCGGTGCGGCCCGCCATCGGGGTCATCGAGTAGCGTAGGAAGTACTTCACTGTAGGGACGAAAACCCCAACTTCCGTGGGACCAGTGTGCTCAGCGGCGCTGAAGCTCAGGGCGTTTCATGTCGAAGCGTTGGGTAGTGCGGGAGTACTGCATCCCACCCATGCGTCCGATCAGGTCGAGCGAGTCCGGATCCAGGCGGCCTTCCTTGACGACGCTTTCCTCCAGGTGAACGCACACGATTTCGCCGATCACCAGGCTGCTGCTTGGTGCCTCTGTGCCGAAATCGATAATCCGCTCCAGCTTGCATTCGAAGCTGACCGGAGATTCCCCAACCTGCGGCGGCCGCACCACTTGCGAAGGCCGGGTGGTCAGTTTTGCCAGTGCGAACTCGTCCACCGACGGGTCATACTCGCCGCTGGTCAGGTTCATGGCCTCGGCCACTGCGAAGGTGACCACGTTCACCACGAATTCCCCAGTCTCGCGAATGTTGCGCAGCGTGTCCTTGGCAGCGGGCTGGCCGTCCACCTGGCGCAGCGAGGGGCAGAAGCCCAGGAGCGGGGGCTTGGCCGACAGAGCGTTAAAGAAAGAAAAGGGAGCCAGGTTCAAGCATCCCTGGTTGAGTGTTGAAACCCAGGCAATGGGGCGCGGACCAACAGCGGTGAGGAGAATGCGATAGAAATCACGATACGGAACTAGATCGGGCTGGACGTTCATACCTGCAGTTTAAACGCTGGCGGGAACCCTTGTGCGGTAGGCCAGCTTGTGAAAACTTTTAACCGGTTCTTGCATCTCTTATTTATTGCGTAAGCCAACCCGCCCGGTCCGTCCGGGGAAGAAAGCCGAACGATCATGAAACCCGACCAGGACGCTCCTCTACGCCAACACTTGCTGGAATTGCTCAAGGGCGGAAGCGCTCACGCCCGTTTCGAAGACGCTATCGCAGGAATCCCCGCCAAATTAAGGTGCATGAAACCGGCGCGATTTCCTCATTCCCCGTGGATGCTGCTCGAGCACCTGCGCATCGCGCAATGGGACATCCTCGAATTCAGCCGCAATCGAAAGCATGTCTCGCCCGATTGGCCCCAGGGCTACTGGCCGCGCAGCGAAGCTGCGCCCAGCACGGCCGCCTGGAATGCCAGCCTCAGGAAATTTCACCAGGACATGAAGGCCATGCAGGGCCTGGTTGCCAACCCAAAAACTGATCTCTATGCCCGCATTCCGTGGGGAGACGGTCAGACCATTCTGCGTGAGGCCTTGCTGCTGGCCGACCACAACGCGTATCACGTGGCCCAACTGGTGGACGTCCGCCGCCTGCTGGGAGCCTGGCCTGGGAAATAAATCCGTTCCCGCGTCAGGCGCAGTCCCGGGATCTGGGGTCTTTGGATTTGGAATCGATCTTCAGATCCATGTCGCGCGGCCGCTTCCGAAACACCCCCCGGACTCCGTTGCGCCAGCGTTCGTCAATGCCCACCACCGTCCACTCAATCTCGGGCGAGATGTAGTGCAACAAAGTGTCGGTAGCAGGGTGCACGTGCAACGCCGGCGCCACCAGAAACATAAGGGGCCGTTCGTCCGACAACTGCCGCTGGGGAAAATATCCGAAACGTTGGAACTCTCCCCGGCCATGGTGCCACGCCACTCGCGACCAGTAATCCAAGCCTTGCATGGGCAAGTGTATATCTTCGGCGGCCTTCAGCTCGACCACCGCCAATCTGCCTGGGCGCGTAGTGGTCAGCACATTGATCATGGCTCGGTCCGAGGCCGAAAATGCCGGCACCTGGGAATACAGGCAGGCGGCATCGAGCCGCTCGTCCACCTCGGACACATCCTGCACCACCAGTGACTCCAGCCAGCGTTCGGGATGCATCCGCCACAGCGCATGATCTCGCGGACCCTCAACGTGGCGCACCTCTCCCACGCTGTACACCAGGCGCCGGAAGGCATCGGCATTCTGCTCCCCGAGCACCGTTTCGTCCGCGCCCACTCCAAATAGGATCTTCGCCGCGGGGCACAACGTGCCCGGCTGGTGCGCCAGGCGTGCCTTGGCAAATTCCAGTCCATGGCAGCGGAAGGCGATCTCTGCCGGCGAGATGACCGCTATTTCGGCTCCAGGCATCAACTCCCGCACCCGGTCGATGGCCGCCGCAAACCGTTTCCTGGCCTGGGCTTCGTCCGTCCTGTGCACCAGCCGGGTTCTTACGTTGCCGCGATCCGAAACCTCGATTTCCCTGAGGTTGTCTTCCCGACCTTCCAGTTCGTATAAGTGCCACTTGGCGGCGCCAGGGTGTAAATGCGCCATGCGCTCGCGAGTCAGTTCGGAGGTCCCCGCCGGTAAGAACAGCTTCAGACCCTCCACCATTACCTTCCCCGCTTGCGCCAGGCGGCAGGCATCGAGCCAGAGAATTCCGAAGGTCAAGGCGGCATCAATCGAGGACTGGGTCTCCTGCGGATTCACGCCCAGGACAGCGAAGCCGGATTGTCCGCGGCGCAGCATCCCGCGAGCGTAAATCGGCCCAAATAATCGCTCCAGATCGGGGGAGGTAGTCAGAGGAGAGGCAATGTAAGTGGGAAAGCGGCGCTCCAGGGTACGCTGCAAGCTGCGCTGGTAAGCCGCTCGCGCCGCGCGCTTCGCGGTGGGAGTACGCCGGTTGCGCTGCCGGCAGATTTCCAGTTTGGAAGGACGCGTCTGTCCCAGCCGTTGCACCGCCAGCCGCAACACTTCATGCTTGATCTCCACATCGAGCACTCGCCGCACCATGTTTCTTTCGTCCGACCAAAGATGAAGCAGACATTTGTTGCGCTCACCGGAAATGGAATACCTGGCCCGCAGCAGGTCAAACACGGCGGCGCCGTCATCGAACACGATGGCATCTCGCGCTCCAGCCAGAAATTCTCAATAGTTCGAGCCAGGGTTTCGGGAGTCATGATTAGGATGCTTTCACCTTCCCCAATCCGTGTCTGTGACGTATGACCATCCCATGGTCCTCACCAAGCCACCTCAGCCAGTCTCACCCCCTGTGGGATAATGAAGAGACCTCTCCGGGGAGTCTTTCCCGGCCCAAGGACATCTAATTACCGTGGACAAAAATCGGTTCTTTTTTCAGCACTACAGCCTGACCGAGCATGATCTGGAG
Organism: Terriglobia bacterium; assembly: GCA_963803605.1. Classification (GTDB taxonomy): domain Bacteria; phylum Acidobacteriota; class Terriglobia; order Terriglobales; family Acidobacteriaceae; genus JAIQFF01. The sequence continues at coordinate 628,711 of CAWDNG010000003.1, read as the reverse complement.
CGCTACCTGTCGGCTGCCCTCTCGGCCGGCGGAGAGTACGCGGACCTTTATTTTGAGTACCTTTCCTCCACATCGTTGATGGTGGACGAGTCCATGGTGAAATCCGCTTCCCAGGGAATCTCTGCCGGCTGCGGGGTTCGCGTGGTGGTGGGCGAGCGTACCGGCTACGCCTATACCGACGATCTCTCCTCCGAGCGAATTCTGCACGCCGCGCGCACCGCGGCGCTGATCGCGAGCGGTCCCTCCAAGACCCCGGTGGCGGGTTTCCAGGAAAAGGCCGCACGCAGCCTCTATCCGGTCACCCTGCCTTCGGTCGATGCTGAAATCACAGCCAAGGTGGAGCTGGTCATGCGCGGAGATGCCTCGGCCCGCGCCTACGATCCGCGGATCAAGGAAGTTCGCGCCAGCTACTCCGATGAGTTGCGCAACATCCTGGTGGTGGGATCCGACGGAACATTCGCGGAAGATTCGCAGCCCCTGGCCCGCATGAACGTGTCCTGCATCGCCAAGATCGAGGGTAATTCCGCCCGCGGCACCTCCGGCGGCGGCGGACGCGTTGCTCTCGACTTCTTCTTCGGGGAAAAAACTCCCGAATACTTCGCAAAAGAGGCAGCCCGCCAGGCCATTCTGCAGCTCGACGCGCGTGAGGCTCCGGCCGGCGAAATGGAAGTAGTACTAGGTCCGGGATGGCCCGGCGTGCTGCTGCACGAAGCGGTAGGCCACGGCCTCGAAGCCGACTTCAATCGCAAGCAGACTTCCGCCTTTGCCGGACTCATCGGCAAACGCGTAGCCAGCGAAAAGTGCACGGTGGTCGATAACGGCACCATGCCCTGGCGGCGTGGCTCGCTCAACGTGGACGACGAAGGCCAGCCCACGCAGAACACCGTCCTGATCGAAAACGGAATTCTCAAGGGATACCTCAGCGACAAGCTTTCTTCCCGCCTCATGGGCATGGCCGATACCGGCAATGGCCGGCGCGAAAGTTACGAACACATTCCCATGCCCCGCATGACGAATACTTACATGCTCGCCGGGCAGGACGACCCGGAAGACATTATCCGTTCAGTCAAGCACGGCGTGTACGCTGTGAATTTCGGCGGCGGCCAGGTGGACATTACAAGCGGGAAATTTGTTTTCTCCGCCTCCGAGGCCTATCTCATTGAAGACGGCCATGTCACGGCTCCCATTAAAGGCGCTACGCTGATTGGCAACGGGCCCGACGTGCTGACCCGCGTCTCCATGGTGGGCAACGATCTCAAACTCGACGAAGGTGTTGGCACTTGCGGCAAGGATGGGCAGGCAGTGCCCGTGGGAGTCGGCATACCTACGCTGAAAGTTGACCGCCTGACCGTCGGCGGTACGGCCAAGAAAGATCCCGGCGGCTTCATGCAGTAGAAGACATTTTTCACCACCAAAACACAGAGTCACGGAGAAGTTCTTGATTTCCCGTTTTTCTCTGTGACTCTGTTTCTCCGTGGTTCAAGAATTTTCTATGCCTCAAACTCAACTGGAAACAGGAAACCCGAAACTCGAAACTGATCTTCGCGATCTTGCGCAGGACCTTGTCCGCCGGGCCATGGCTGGAGGCGCGACGGCCGCTGAATGTGTCGTTCGTGAGGGCGATGAATTCTCCACGCTCGTCCGTCTCGGCCAGGTCGAAACCCTGAAGGAAGCCGGCTCCCGCTCCATTGGCGTGCGGGTATTTCATGGCCAGCGTTCCGCCAGCACTTATTCCAGCGACTTTTCCCGTGACGCGCTCGACCGCATGTTGAACTCCGCGCTGGAGCTGGCCAAAATTACCTCTGAAGATCCCTTCAGCGGTATTCCCGAACCTTCGCAACTCGGCTCTCTGTCAGGCGACCTCGATCTCTATTTTGCAGACGTGTACTCTCTGCCCGGCGAAGAGCGCATCAACTACGCCCGCCGCGCCGAGAAGTCCGCGCTCGACTTCGACCCTCGCATCAAGAACTCCGAAGGCGGCTCGTTCGACGCTGCTACCGGCCACAAAGTTCTGGCCAACTCTCACGGATTCGTAGGTGAGTATCGCCGGTCTTATTGCTCGGTCGCGGCCGTGCCCATCGCACAATCGGAAGATGGCGGCATGCAGCGCGATTACTGGTTCTCGGTGGCGCGCAATCTGGGGCGGTTGGAGTCTCCTGAAGAAGTAGGAAAGATCGCGGCCCAGCGTACTTTGAGGCGGCTGGGCGGACGCAAGGTCAAAACGGCGAAGGTGCCCGTGGTGCTCGATCCCATGGTAGCCACTTCCATCCTGGGCCACATTTTCGAAGGCATCAACGGCGATTCAGTCTATCGCGGCGCATCTTTCCTGGCAGGCAAACTGGGTGAAAAAATTGCCGGCGATCACGTCACTGTCATCGACGACGGCACCATGGTTGGAGGCTTCGGCACCTCGCCTTTCGATGGCGAAGGGATCCCCACCCGGCGCACGGTCGTCATTGAAAAGGGCGTGCTCAAATCATATTTACTCAACACCTACACCGCCAAGAAACTCGGCCTTAAGACTACAGCTAACGCCTCCCGCGGACTCGCCGGCACTCCGGGCATCGGTCCGGGAAACTATTTCCTGCAGCCGGGGGCGAAGACTCCGAAAGAGATCATCGCTGACATTCCCGAGGGCCTGTATGTCACCGAATTTCTCGGCCACGGCGCCAACCTGGTGACCGGCGACTATTCGCGCGGCGCCTCCGGCTTGTGGATCTCTGGCGGAGAGCTGACCTACCCTGTGGAAGAGATCACGGTAGCGGGCAATCTGAAAGAAATGTTCTTCAATATTTCCGAGATTGCCAGCGACCTCGAATTCCGCGGCGCCATGGCAAGTCCAACCATCCGCATCGACGGCCTGATCGTAGGCGGCGAATAATTGGTGTGTGTGGGTCGGACACTCCTGTCCGACGCTTTTGACTTTAGGCGGCGGATGAGGCAATTTCAGATTGTAGATTCAAGATTTCAGATTGAAACCCTCTGTTGGACCTGAAATCTGCAATCTGCAATCTGAAATCATCAATCTAAAATCCCCAATCCCGGATTCCCGTACAATCTTCCTATGGGAACTCTGCTCCAGCCCACGCCTACAACCCCGGAAGAGAGCAGCTCCAACTGGCTTCCGATCGTCTTCGGCGTGGTGCTGGTGGTGGCCGTCGTGGTGATCGCTTCCCTGCTGTTGCGCACCGATGCCAAAATTGCAAATCCGCCTCCGGCTTACGCCGCCCACATGAAGTTCTCCGACATGAAGATGAGCGCCGCCGAGAATTTTGTGGGGGCCACGGTCACCTATCTTGACGGCACCGTTACCAATAGTGGAAACAAGATCGTCAGTCATGCGGTAGTGAGCGTCAGCTTTAAGGATTCGCTCGGCCAGATCGTGCAGATCGAGGATGTCCCCCTGCGCATTCTCCAGACCGCCGGGCCCTATCCCGAGGCGGTGGATCTCCGCGCCGCACCCCTGGCCCCGGCCCAGAGCAAACCCTTCCGCCTCATCTTCGAGCACGTCACCGACGACTGGAACCACGAGTATCCGGGGCTGCGCGTGACCGAGGTGGCAGCAAAGTAATTTTCGGATTGAAAGCAGAATGGAGGACCGACGTCCCGCCCGCCCGTCCAGCCGGGCGGGGACGCCCGGCCTCCAATTCTTCTAGAATGTTCTTATGCCCGAAGTCAAAATCCGGCTTACTGAAACGGTCAAGGCGGGCGGCTGCGCCTCCAAACTAAGCCCAGCTCTTCTCGATCAAGTGCTGGGCCGGCTGCCGCGCCAGCACGATCCTGACGTCCTGGTCGGCTTCGATCATGCCGACGATGCCGGTGTGTATCGGATCGGCCCTGAGACCGCGTTGGTGCAGACTGTCGATTTCTTCACACCCATGGTTGACGATCCCTACACCTTCGGCCAGATTGCCGCCACCAACGCCTTGAGTGACGTTTACGCCATGGGCGGCCACCCCATCACCGCGCTGGCTCTGGTCTGCTTTCCTGCCAAGGGTGACCTTGAAGTGCTGGAGCAAATCCTGGCCGGCGGACTTTCGAAAATGATGGAAGCAAGCTGCACGATCGTGGGCGGCCACAGTATCCGCGACGAGGAAACCAAATTTGGATATTCGGTGACCGGCCTCATCGATCCCAACCAGATATTTATCAACGGCGGTGCCCGTGCCGGCGATCGCCTGTTGTTTACCAAGGCATTGGGCACAGGCGTGATCGCCACCGCAATCAAGAAAGGGAGAGCCCGACCCACCTGGATCGAAGCCGCTACGCGTTCGATGACCACGCTGAACAAGACTGCCAGCGAGGTCATCACCGCATTCTGCAATACCGCGAACCACGTAGGGACGGCCGCCCTCGGCCGTCCGGCCGAGCAAAGCTCGGCAGCATTAGGCCAACGACCAACGACCAACGACGAACCACCCATCCACTCCCTGACCGACGTCACCGGTTTTGGCCTCATCGGCCACGCTCGCGAAATGGCACTCGCTTCAAATGTCTCGCTGCGCTTGCACATCCATCAAATACCCATAATCGAAGGAGCTCTGGATTGCATTCGCGCCGGCGACATCCCCGGCGGCCTGAAAAACAACCGCGATTTCGCGGAGTGCACGGTGGGCTACGACGAAACAATTCCCGAGGAATTTAAGACGATCCTGTTTGATCCGCAAACTGCCGGAGGGCTCTTGGTCGCGGTCGCCGCGGAAAATTCTCCCGACCTGCTCCGCAATCTCAAAGCTGCCGGCGTCCCAGCCGTCGAAATCGGCGAAGTAATAGAGCGAACCCGGCCGTTGATCGCGATCACGCCCTGAATCCTCGCTCGCTCCCGCGGAACGGCACCAGGAGAAGCGGCACGACGGGAAGGCACGCAGAAAGGCGACGGAAAGGTCGCGCAGGGAAGGTCACGGGAAGGGCACGACTTTAGTCGTGCCGCAAAGGCGCCAGGCAGAGAGCGGCTTTAAGCCAAAGCCTCGCGGGCCACCCGTCCCTACGTGTCCTGCGGCCGGTTTAACATGTCAGCATGCAACGGCTTCGACTGGGCGTACTGATCGCGTTAATCCTTATTGTGGCGCTGTATATATTTCGTGGCATAGGCCGCTGGCTCGACCGTGAAGATCCTCTTTCCCGCGCCGACATAGTTTTCGTCCTGGGCGGAGGCATGCCGCAACGTGCCGTGGAAGCCGGTAAGGTCTTCGCTCAGGGCCACGCTCCTGAAGTCTGGTGCAGCCGTCCTGATAGCCCGGTGGACGATCTGGCCAAGCTGGGCATCCACTACGTCGGTGAAGAGGACTACAACCGCCAGATCCTGGTCCACGGGGGCGTTCCGGAAAGCGCGATCCATGTTCTTCCCGGGACAGTCGTGAATACCGAGGAAGAACTGCTGGATTTAGCCGGCGAAATGCGGCGCCGTGGCAAGACCTCCGTCATTCTGGTGACTTCGCCGCAACACACGCGGCGCGTCAGGACCCTGTGGCAGAAGCTGGTGGGAAAGCAGCCCAGGGCCTGGGTTCACGGCGCTCACGAAGATCCCTTCGATCCCGATCACTGGTGGCGGAACACGCGCGACGCGCTGTCGGTGGTGCACGAAACCCTGGGGCTGGTCAATGCCTGGGCTGGACTTCCCGTGCCGCCCCACGCGAAATGACAACGACGCAGCCACCAGAGGCCACTATCCCGGCGCACAGGCCGCGCCTCCTCGCCACCATGCACCGGCGCTGGAAAGAGGATCGGGCGGGCCACGGGCTCTGGCCAACTGCCCGGTTTTTCTGCGGCCGCATCACGGAATTTCTATGGGAGTCCCTGCCTACGCAGCGCCGCCGTCGCTATGGCGATGCCGAATATGACTGGGACCACCGCGTCAACACCACCAGCGCCACCGTAGGCTGGCGCGAGCGTCTGCTGGGGCAATTTCATTCTGCCTACCAGCCCACCGAGCCCGCGCTTTTCACCGAGATGGTGGCGAGCCTGAAAATCGATTTCCGGGAATTTACCTTCATCGATCTGGGCTCGGGCAAGGGACGCGTGCTCCTGATGGCCGCCGACTATCCCTTTCGCCGCATCCTTGGAGTCGAACTGTTTCCCGCTTTGCATCGCGTAGCGCAGCAAAACCTGAATGGCTATCGCAGCGAATCACAGCAGTGCTTTTCCCTGGAGGCCGTGTGTGGCGATGCCCGGGAATTTATTTTCCCGGAAGAGCCGATCGTGCTCTATCTCTTCAATTCCCTGCCCGAAGCCGCGCTCATCCAAGTAATGGCGCGACTGGACGCCTCGCTGAGCCAGTGTCCGCGGATTGTTTATCTCCTCTATCACAATCCCCTGCTGGAATACGTGCTGACAAACTATCCCGCATTCACCAAAATCGCAGGCACTCATCAATACTCTTTATTTCGAACCGGTGTGTAGCTGAAGGGTGCCCCGTCCAAGCTCCGCTTGGGCGGGGTCTTTGTCATCATCACTTAAAGGGAAGTCGGCAACCTACATATGCGTAAGCGTTCCGGTGATCTTGGTCCGGCGCAACGCCCAGGCAAATACCATCCCCGAAAGCGGCAGCAGGACCACGGCAAATAGAAGCAAAGCGCGCACGGTCGGCCAAAGTTGTGCGAAGCTGGCGCCAGCCAGCAGCGCCTGCCGCATCCCTTCCAGGGAATACGTGACGGGAAGCAGCCGCGCCAGCCATTGCAGCGGCGCCGGCAGCACCGACACCGGATACATCATGCCCCCCAGCAGGCTGGATGCCCCCACGATAAGCCAGCGCGCCGGATTGCCGCGCTTGAAGAGCAGAAGGTAGCCAGTCGAAATAATCCCTAATCCGGCAAAGGCCAGAATTGAAACCGCCAGAATCGCCGCCGCCCCCAGCCAGTTGGCTTCGTGAATGGGGAAGTGGAAAAACAGCACTCCCCACGCCAGATAGATCACCGTCCGCAGGGCCAGCAGGACGAACGGATACGCGGCCGAAGCGGCCAGAATCATGGTCAGCGGCGTCTCCGTCACCAGCATGGCTTCGAGCGTGCCGTTCCGCTGCGCCTCCGTGATGCTGCTGTCAAAGGCGCTCATCGAGACCGTCAGATAGTCGAAGAACGCGAAGCCGACCAGCGCGAAACCGAAGTAGTCGCCGCCCGCGGGAAGCGCGTGGCTGAGTTCGACGTTTGAAACGAATCGTGAGAGGTAGTAAAAAGTCGCAACCCCAAAAAATGCTTCCAGGATCTCCAGCGCGAAAACCATGCGGTAGCTGCGCGCGATGGCCACATCCCGGTGAAAGAAGGCGAGGACCTTGCGCAGCACACGCAGTGAGTTCACGAAGACACCTCGGCCAGCGAGCCCGGAGGAGTGAGCCGCTCCAGCGCCTCTTCGAGCGTGTCCGTGCCGGTAGCCGTTCGCAGGCCGCGCGGTGAATCGCACGCCCGCATTCGGCCGTTGTCCAGCAACACCACGCGGTCTGCCAGTTGCTCGACTTCCGCCAGAGTATGCGAAGCGAACAGGATGGTGGTGCCGTGGCGTTCCACCAGTTGCGTTTTCAGAAACCTGCGGAACTCTCCCGCCGCGATCGGATCCAGGCTGCGCGTCGGCTCATCCAGCAGAAGCACGCTGGGGCGGTGAATCATCGCCCGCGCCAGCCCCACACGATGCACCTGGCCGGTGGAAAGGGTCCGCACCTGGCTGTCAATGTACGCGCCTATGCCCATCAGTTCGGTCAATTCTTCCAGGCGGCGTTCCGCTTCTGCGTCGAACAGATTGTTCATGGCGGCGAAGAAGGTAAGATTCTCCCGCGCCGTGAGCCTTTCGTAGAACCCGCCGTCGGTGGCGGTGTGAAACCCAAGCTGGGCGCGGACTTGCGGGCCCTGCCGTTCCACGTCGTAGCCGGAAACACTCGCCCGGCCCCGCGTCGGCACCAGCAGCGTGGCCAGGATGCGCAACAGCGTGGACTTGCCCGAGCCGTTGGCGCCGATCAGGGCCGCGACTTCTCCGGCTCCAACCTGAAACGAAACGCCCAGCAGGGCAGGATGGGTCAGCGGCGAAAAGGGATTGAGAAACGCCCGCACTCCGGTTTGCGGCACCGGGAAATACTTCACGACCTCTTCAACCACCAGGGCGCTGGCTGCCATGTTTTATCGTATATGTGAGTGTACGATGGCCGGGATGCGAGCGCTGCATTGCTCTTCCGCGAAATCGTGAGCGAACTCATGCCCCCCGACCTTACCGCCGTCCCGACATCCGTCTTGGCCCCTGAGGATGAACTCTGTCTGCTGCTCGCGCGTGGCCAGCTTCCGCCCGAAGAACGCGCCCGCGCCCTCGGACTTCTCGCCACTCCGCCGCAGTGGCCAGTGATCATGCAGCGTGCCCGCAGTCACCAGGTTTACCCGCTGCTCTACCGCAACCTGAGTGATCTCGGCTTCTCCGGCGTCCCCGAGGCGGTCCAGTCCGGGCTGAGAAGCCTCTACCTGGCCAATGCGCTCCGCAATCAGTTGCTGGCAGAAGAATTGGCCCGGGTGTTGAGCCTGCTCGGAGATGCCGGAATACCGGTCATTCCGCTGAAAGGCGTTCCCCTAGCCCTGGCGCTCTTCGGCGACCCGGCGGCCCGGGTTTGCGGCGACATCGATATCCTGGTTTCGCCCAGGGATGTGATGCGGGCCCTCGATCTCATTCTGGCCTCCGGCTACCACGCCGAGGTCAATCATCCATATTTTTCTAAGATTGCCCTGCGTCACGGCAGGCACTTCAATGCTGTCCGTGAAGGCCGAGGCATCTCCTTCCTGCTGGAAGTGCATTGGACCCTCATACAACATTCCTCGAAGAACGCCGAAGCCGTTCGCGACCTTTGGGCCGAGGCGCGTCCTCAAACCTGCTTTGCAGCTCCGGCTTATTCACCAGGCCCGGAATGGGAATTTCTGTACCTCTGCATACACGCCGCGGACCATGATTGGCAGGTCCTGAAATGGCTGGTGGACATTCATCAAACCGTCTTGTCGGGGACCGTGAACTGCGGGAAAGCGATGGAAGAGGCGAAACGGCTGGGTCTCGATCACGTCGTTCGCCAGTCCCTGGCTGTGTCCTCCTTCCTCCTGGGAACACCTTTGCCGGCAGGCTGTTCTCCGGCCTCCTTGCCGGAACGCCTGCGCATCTTTCCCCAGACTCCTCTTGCTGAAGACTCACCGGAAGCGACCCTCGCGTTGCGGCATCTGCGCGTGCTTACACGGCGCCTGGATAAGCTCGGTTACTTCGCGACCCTGGTTTTTGCACCCAGGGTGACGGACCTGGAATCCGTGCGATTTCCCGCGCGCTTGGGTTTCCTTTATTACCTGGTTCGTCCTCTGCGCCTGGCCGGCAAGTGGGCAGGTCGGGCCCTGGGCAAAAATGGAGGACGGGCGTCTAGCCCGTCGGCGCGGTAATAGATGGGCGAGGACGCCCGTCCTCCATCCAACTACTCCACTGCCCTCACTCGCCGTCCTTTACCAGCAAGCCCCGTGTCAGCATCTCCTGGGAAAGTTTTAGCAGATCAGCTTCCAGTTTCGCGGTGGGGACATCGAATTGTTCCAGCAGGGCATGGTGCGCCTCGTCCAGCCGGCCGTTCTTTTGCAGCACCTCAAGGAAGCGGGTTCCCACCGGATCCAGGCTGTAGTACATGCCGGTCTGCAGATTCAACAGCACCGTCTCGTCGCCGACTTTGCTGGTGAGGACCTGTTCTGGAACCTTGAGATGATCATTCAGCACCAGGGTCATAACTCACTCCTCACCGGCTGATCGACAATCATTCGCCGGACCGCCGGCAGCATGGCAAAGTCTCGCGCATACCCCAGGTGAAAGCAAGGCAGTTGCGCAGTGATTTGGCCGATGGCCACAAATTGACGTTCCAGCCGCGCCTTGTCCCGGACATCCAGGCTGAAGGCGCAGCTCACCAGCTTCATGAAAGCCTCTCGCGGCCGCAGCGGGAGGATGGCCGGTGCCGGCGGAAAATCTCCGCCTTCATCGTTCAGGAAATACAAACACCGGAGAGCCGACGGCTCCTCGGCAAATGGAACCAGGGCAGGATCATTCACTCTGCGCTTGTCCGTATAGTCGGCGATCTCTGTGCTCTGCGGCTGAGCGCTGAATATTCCATCGCTGGTTTCAGGCCAGAGTCTCACGCCCGGATAACTTGGAATTGCAACCCAATCCTCAGCCCTCTTGCGTAGGACCAGATAATCATCGGAAAGCAGCCGGAATCCGCTTTGGCCAAAGCATGCTGCCAGCGTCGATTTTCCCTGACCGCTCTTGCCTACGAACGCGATCACGCCCTGGGGAGTAAGAATTGCGCTGGCATGCAAGACGAGGGATTCCCGCCGGCTCAGCACCAGCGGAACGATCTGGTCGAGGAACAGATGCCGTATGGTCGACTGCGGCGTACCCGCCAGAGGACGGCAGCGAATATCTCTCCCGTCCCGCGAAATCAGAAAGTCACCTCGGCCAGGAAAACGCAGCAGGAAATCTTCGCCAGGGTCGGCGAGTTTTAGCCAGGTCTGTTTGTCCGCGTCAATCCATTGATGGAACCAGTCAACGTCTTCGGTGAAACCCTCAGCGGAAGGCAATACTGCGAAGCGGCAGTCCGGACTTCCTCCCTCCACCTGGGTTAATTCGGGCAGGGGAACAGAACTTTCCACAACCAACTCACACACCCGGTATCGGCTCGCCGCGGTCACGTCGAGTGCAGCTTCCGTAGCTCGACTCGCGGAGATGCCTTGTTTCACGAGCGTTGCCGCTTCACTCATTTGTGGCAGGACTAGAATTATAACCCGATGAGCGGAATCACCGGCCTCTACAACCTCGATGGTCGGCCCGCTACCGACCCGATTCTCCGGCGCATGACGGCAGCGGTCGCGCACCGCGGACCGGACGGAATCCGGCACTGGCTCGCTGGCCCCATCGGCCTCGCCCACTTGCTGCTCCAAACCACTCCTGAATCGGCGCACGAGAAACAACCGCTCACGAATGAGGATAGCGCGCTTTGCCTCATCCTGGATGGCCGCATCGACAACCGTTCGGAACTAAGGTGCGTACTGGAGTCCAAGGGATCGCCGCCGCGCGATGATACCGATGCCGAACTGGTACTCCGGGCTTACCAGTGCTGGGGGGAAGATTGCCCGAACCGGTTGCTGGGCGACTTTGCTTTTGCCGTCTGGGATGCCCGCAAGAGCCAGCTGTTCTGTGCTCGCGACTACGTCGGGGTGACACCTTTTTACTACCATCGCTCGGCCTCGCTGTTCGCCTTCGCATCTGAAATCCGCGCCCTGCTGGCGCTGGACGCCGTTCCCCGCCGGCTGAACGAATCCCGGGTTGCCGATTTCCTGGTGGAAGAACTGGATCGCGAAGATGAAGCATCCACTTTCTATCAGGACGTCCAGCGCCTGCCCGCCGGGCATTCGCTGACCATAGCTCCCGGCCGCTTCTCCTTAAGAGACTACTGGGACCTCAAGGCGCCTCCCGTTTTGAAACTCGGCTCAATACGGGAATACGGCGAGGCCTTTCGCGAGATTTTTGTGGACGCGGTGCGCTGCCGATTGCGCAGCACCCACCCTGTCGGGTCAACTTTGAGCGGAGGCATCGATTCCTCTTCCGTGGTCTGCACCGTCCGCGAGTTGTTGTCCGCCGAACTCAAGCAGCCGTTGCATACCATCTCACTGGTCGATGCCGCCGAATCAAAATGCGGCGAGACCCCTTACATTCGCGAAGTCCTTCGCGGCGGCCGGCTCACTCCGCATATCGTGCGCTCCGATCAGGTCTCGCCTCTGACCGAGCAGATGTCCGACAGCGACGAGCCCTTCGAAATCTTCACCTATTTCACCAACTGGTTCGGCTTTGACGCCGCCAGGAAGGCCGGGGTGCGCGTGCTGCTCGACGGAATATCCGGCGACCACATTATCCCCCCGTACACCTACCTCGCTACCCTGGTCCGTTCCCGGCAATGGAACACTCTTGCGCAGGAATTGGCCTTTGGCTCGATAGAGTTCGGCGAATCCCGATGGTCCATCCTGCGAACTCACGGCCTGGCTCCGATGCTGCCCAGCCTGTTTGAACTGTGGAGGCGGCTTCGCCGTCGCAGGCCTTATCCGGAGGGTTCATGCATCGACCCTGAATTCGCTCTTCGCACGGGCATCCCGGAGCGCTGGGAATTGAAGCGCCGAAAGCTCTGGGCCGCATCCAGGGATATCGGCACGCTGCACTCCTGGAGCTTCACCTGCGGCGTCCTGCCATTTTTCTTCGAACACTCCGGCAGGCTGGCGGCCACTCTGGGAGTCGAAGCCCGCCATCCCTTTTCCGACCGCCGGGTGATCGATTTCTTTCTTTCGCTCCCTCTGCACACGAAAACTTACAGCCCGTTGCCGAAAAGGGTCATACGAGAGGGCATGCGTGGGATCCTTCCCGAAATGGTTTGCTCGCGCACGACGCTGGCCCATCCCGGCGCGGCATTCATGACGGCGCTGCTCCAACAACACCCGGCACTTTTGGTGCCGCAACAATTCAGCCAGGCCTTGGGCCCAGTAAAAGGTTATGTTAACCTCGATGCCATAAACGTGGAGAACGATCGATTCAACAGCGGGTCTCGCGATGCTGGAGATTCGGTGTGGCAGGCCCTGAACTTGGCCTTGTGGTTGAAAAGCAGGCGTCTTCACCCGGCTTGAAGACCAGTTGGAGGTTTAGGTTTTATGGATTCCCAGGCGTCGTTGCTGACACGTGGACAACTGCCGGCAAAAGCAGCATATTCGTCTCCCAGTCTTGAAGATCTGGGACCAATTGAAGAGATCGCTCTCGGCGGCTTCGGTAGCGTAGCCGAAAACATGATGATGACGGCCGCGATGAAGCACCCCTGATTTTGCCGGCCCATCTCGTCCGCACCACAAAAAACCCAATGCCTCTCGGTGTCCGGCCCGCTTGACCTTTCGGCATTTTGCATGAGGGGTGACAGGTGTCCGAAGAAGATTCACTGCCCTTCCATCACTGGCTGATTGCCGACCGCAGCCGTACCGGCACCTACCAAAAAGCTATAAGCCAGGTCGTCCACAAAAATGACGTGGTGCTGGACATTGGAGCGGGCAGCGGCATTCTTTCATTCTTTGCCTGCCTGGCCGGAGCCCGCAAGGTTTACGCCGTCGAGATAAGCGGCGCGCTGCCCCTGGCGCGCGAACTGTGCGCCGGCAACGGCTTCAACCACATTGTCGAATTCCGCCAGGGCCGCTCCCAGGAAATCCAGCTTCCCGAACCAGTGGACGTAATCGTTTCCGATACCGGATGCAGTTTCGGCTTGCAAGGCGGATTGCTGGGCATACTGCTCGACGCCAGGAAGCGCTTCCTCAAGCCGGGCGGCAGAATTGTTCCCCGTTCCCTCCAGCTCTTCGTGGCCCCGGTTGAAATCAAGGATGGACGGAACCTGGACATCTGGAACAAAGATCGTTATGGCCTCGACCTGTCTTCCCTTCGCCGCTTCGCGGCCAATACCGACTACCACATAAGAGTAGGCCCGGAAGAAGTGCTCGCGCCTCCCGCTTTGCTGTCCACCATTCATTTTCAAGAAGTCAGCAGTCCCTATGTCGCCGGAGAGACGCGCTCCGTGGCGGCGCGAGACGGAGTAATGCACGGTTTAGCCGCATGGATCGCTCTCGAACTGGCCCCCGGTATTTCCTTCACCAACTCCCCGCTGGCGCCGACGGTGGACTGGCTTCACAGCTTTTTCCCCATAGAAACTCCGGTCGAATTGAAAAAAGACGATCGCGTCCTGGCCAAAATTCAGACCAACAACGGCGAAGTGTGGCGCTGGAACATTCAAATCGAGAATGCAAACGCCGATACCGGAAGCTCGACCATGAAAGCGCGATTCGACCACTCCACTCTGTGGAACTTTCCTCTCGATCCCGCGCAGGTCAAGAAACAGTTTCCTGGCTACGCGCCGAAATTGTCGCGCCGGGGTGAGGCGGAGAAGTTCCTGCTGAGCGCCTTCGATGGCCAGCAGAGCGCCGCCGAGCTGACGGGAGAACTGCTGGAGCGTTTCAGTGACTGTTTTCCTTCGAAAGCCGCGGCCGCGCAGTTTGTCGCCAGAGTGATTGAGCGCTGCACCTAAGGTTTCCGCCGCCCGATTCGCCGTCGTTCTACAACATCAATCCCAAACCGTCATCGGCGTGAAGCGCTGCAGGCCCGAGTCTCCGATCACCACTTGGTCCCGGCTTTCAACCCAGGCGTGGGCCTCGAAATGTCCTGCATCCTTGCTGACCCCAATCCGGATTCTCGAGGGCAAGCCTTCCTGCCGGAGCATAATATGCAGGACCAATGCCTGCGTAAGACAGGTGGCGCGGGGCACGTACCGGCTGACCGCACGCACCGCCCAACTGAGTTGGTTCGCCGAATAGTGGCTCGGCCGCCGCAAGCGGGGACGGGCCAGCAATGCTACCACCCGCCGCAGCCTGGCAAATGGAACGATCCACAACGCCAGCCGGACGGCGCACACCAAAGCAGCAGCCCGTAACAAGGCAGGAATTTCTCGAAGCGTCGGAACACGTGCCATGCTGTGGCCACTATATCGCAACGGCTCGAATGTAGGCGCGAGCGTCCCGCTCGTGCGTCCTCAACCAGTGTCCTGGTCGTCCCTTCTCAATCGCACCGATGCCATGTCCAAGGCGTTGACCGCGAAGATCGCAAAGCAAAATCCGCAAAGTGTACAAGGGGAAGCATCGAGCTGGAAGCTACAGAAGGCCAGCCTCAAAGAGACGGGTGACCAAAAGGTGTCGCACGGGCTGAACGCTCGCGCCTGCATCACCGGATATAATGCTCTGCAATGTCTTTCCGTCTTGGGAAGCCTCTTCATACCCTGTGCCTCATAACTTCGTTGCTGTCAGCCCCTGGCGCTTTTGCCCTGTCGTCGTGGCACGGCGTACTGCGCGACGATCTGGGAAAGCCCGTGGGTGGGGCCACCGTCAAACTCACCTCGGCCACAGGAGATCGCCGCTACAACGCCACGACTTCTGCCAGCGGCACCTTCGCCTTCCCTGGCATGGTGGCCGGAGACTACGACCTTTCGGTGGAAAGCGCCGGCGAGACCTGGGACTTGGGCAAGGCCATCGTCATTCAGGACGGCGCCGCGCTCGCCAGCACCCTGCAACTGTCCTCCCGAACGGCAAAAATCCGGATCTCGACCGCCATCGAGGAATCCGCCCAGGCCAGCGGCGGCGAGCGCCTTTCCAGCGGAGAAGTTTCCAGTCTTCCCCTGAATGCGCGCGATTTCAGCAAATTACTGCTGTTGGCCGCCGGCACCATGACCGACGCCAACGGCGCCGCCAACTTTACCCAGCAATTTGCGGTCAACGGGCAGCGCGGCACCACTACCGTGTTCGCCTTGGACAGCTTCGACACCACTGACCCGGAGATGGGAGGCGCCACTTTTTCCAACTTCAACGTGGACGCTATCCAGGAAGTGCAATCCAATACCGGGGTCATGTCCGCAGAGATCGGCCACGGTGCCGCCAGCTACACCAACGTGGTCACCAAATCAGGCGCCAACCAGGTGCACGGCAGCTTCTTCGAGTTTGCCCGCAACGCCGCCTTCGATGCCCGCAACTACTTCGACCACAAGAGCGTCGCCGACGAGCGCCGCATCCCGCCTTTCGTGCGCAACGAATTCGGCTTCACCAACGGCGGCCCGGTCGTGCTGCCGAAAATCTACGACGGCCGCAACCGCACTTTTTATTTCGGCCAATACCAGGGATTCCGCCAGGTGCTGGGAACGACGCAGGTATTTCCCGTCCCCACCGCAGCGGAGCGCCAGGGCATCGACACCGAAACTTTTCCCGGCGACACCCTGACCGTGCCGGTGAACCCGGCCATCGTCCCGGTGCTGGATCACTATCCTCTGCCTAACGATCCCAAGGGAGCCTACGGCGACCGCACGTACGCAGCCTCTTCCAAGATTTACACCCGCACCGACCAGTTTTCCGTGCGGGTTGACCACCGCATTTCCGACAAGGCTTCCCTGTTGACCCGTTTCAGCCTCAATCAGGTCACGGGGCCGCTGACCAATCCCGACCAGACGGCCATCGATCCTAGTTTTGCGGTGCAGTTTTTCGATCACCAGCGCAACGCCGGCGTGAAATATTCGCGCACCATTTCTCCCCACCTTATTTCCGACACTTCGTTCAGCTACATTCGCAGCACGCCCTTCTTTCCCGCCATCAATCACACCCAGCCGGCGATGGCTTTCGGCGACGGGCTGTTTCAGGCCTTCAATCAGCCGGGCGGCTCGATTTTCGGATCGTACAGCAATCTCTACCAGCTCAAGCACGACATGAGCTACGTGCACGCCAATCACGTCTTCAAGTGGGGAGTGGAAATCCGGCACAACCGCGACGCCACCATTTTCGGCACCAATCCCAACGGCCAGTACACATTTGGCGGGGGCACCGCTTATTCTCCCGTGCTGATCACCTCGGCCAGCGGCACCCGCGATATTCAGCCCGGAGATCCGCTGCCCGATTCGCTGACCGGCCTGCTTACCGCCACTCCGTACTCGTACGGGGTCATCGCCGCCGCGGACGTCACCCCCATCGGCGACCGCTTCGACGAAGCGGCCGTCCGTCGCGAGGCCTATAACTTCTACTTCCAGGACACCTGGAAGGCCCGGCCGAATCTGACCATCAACTACGGGCTGCGCTACGAGGTAAACAGCCGCATCCACGAAGCCGAGAATCGCACCTCGCTGCCAAGATTCGTGGACGCCAGCGGCAAGGACGTTCCCTACTGGGACCACAACGCGAAGCAGCCTTTTTACTTCAACCCCCAGCCGCCCTATGACCAGGACTGGAAAGGTTTCGGGCCGCGCCTCTCGGTGGACTACGCCGTCACCAGTCACACTGTGCTGCACGCGGGCGGAGCGATCACGTCCCTGGTTCCCAACCTCTGGCAGGACAATTTCCTTACCGGCGCGATTCCTCTCGCCACTAGCCTGTACGCCAGCGCGTTGCCGAATGTTCCGCTGCCCTTCCAGAATGCCGTCGTGCCGGTCATGCTTCCGCCGCCGTATACCACCGATGGCAAGCTGCTGTTTCCCGGTGGAGATTCCAGCCACGTACCGCCCAATACACAAGTGGACCTCGTCCGCTATCAGAACGACCTGAAAGCGTTGACACCGGGAAATCAGCTGCAGTTGCTCTCCATGGTGGGATTGGCCAAAAATTTCCGCAACGGCTACATCGAGAGCTACACCGCCGGCATCGACCACGATTTCCGGGACTTCAAGTTCACCGCCGCGTATGTGGCCACCGCTGGAGTCCACCTGTCCGCCGTCTATTCGCCCAACAGTTATGGCGGCGCCGATCCCGCTTTCGCGCCCTTCACCCAGTTCGATTCCACGGGCAATGCCGTCGGAGGCTTTGGACCGGAAAGCGTGATGACCAGCCGCGCGCACTCCACTTATCATGCCCTGCAATCCGGCGTCAGCAAGAATTCCGCCCGCCTGGGCCTGGGCCTGCAGGCCAGCTATACCTATTCCAAATCGATTGATGACACCAGCGCGGTGCTGGGAGGCTCAATCGCGGGCGCGGGCGTCGTGCTGCAGACGGCGCCCCAGAACCCCTGGAACCCGAGCGCGGAGAAGGGCCCTTCGACCTTCGACGCGACCCACTCCTTCACCCTGAGCCTGATCCAGGTGTTGCCGC
Organism: Terriglobia bacterium; assembly: GCA_963803605.1. Lineage (GTDB taxonomy): Bacteria > Acidobacteriota > Terriglobia > Terriglobales > Acidobacteriaceae > JAIQFF01. The sequence goes on along the minus strand of CAWDNG010000003.1, from coordinate 611,045 downwards.
TCGATCACGTAAATTTTCTGCGACCCCTGGGACGAACGCTCACCCGGGGCTGGCAGTTCCTGAATATCACCACGCTTACCAGCGGACCGCCGTTCACCGTGTACTCGGGAGTGCAGCAGACAGGCGCGGGATCGGGCGGAGCAGATCGTCCCGATCTGGTGGAGAAGCCGCACTTTTCCACCAGCGGCGCAGTGCGCGAAGATTACTTTGGCCGGGGCGCGGACAACGAATCATTCTTCTCGATTCCCATCAATGTTCCCGGCGGCACCGGTCCCAACCACGGCCGCTTTGGCACGCTCGGACGCAGCACTTTCCGCGGCCCGGGCTTTCAGCAATACGACGTCGCCCTGATCAAGGACACACCCTTCGGCCACCGCGGCAACAGCGAACTGGGCACCATCGAATTTCGCGCCGAGTTCTTCAACGTCTTCAACCTGGTAAATTTCGGGTTGCCCTCCAACATCCTGCGCGGGAGCGGCTTCGGCATTATCAGCAAGACCTCCGGGCCCTCACGCCAGATCCAATTCTCCCTGAAGCTGATTTACTGAGAGGGGAATTGCACTTTGATTGACTCGTTCAAGCTGAGTGCTAGTATTTCTCCACTATTGCCGTTTTCGCGGCCCACACCCTAGAGTGTTCGTGCCATGCGCTGGGACAACCTCAAGCTCCGCCTGAAACCCAGTCCCACCGCCCGCAATCGAATGTTAATCGCCGCTATCATCCTGGCAGTCGTTTATCTGGCTTGCGGAGGCTTTATCTGGTGGTCGATGCATCAACCTCCGGAGACCTTCGGTCGGGTCATGGCAAAAATGCCAGGCCCAATCCCTTTCGTCCTCTTCCCGTTTGAAACGCTGTGGACTCACGCACGGGCCGGAAATCTACAGGTGGGAGACGCGGCGCCGGATTTCTCCCTGCTCAAACTGGACAAGAGCGAACGTGTGCAGCTCTCGGCTCTAAACAAGGACCAGCCGGTGGTGCTCGTCTTCGGAAGTTACACCTGACCACCCTTCCGGCGGGAGGTTCCTGCCCTCAACAAACTCTATGAGCAGTACCACGATCGAGTGGCTTTTCTGGTAGTGTACATCATGGAAGCGCATCCCAGCGACGTCTGGCAAATGCAGAGCAATATCAAAGACCAGGTGGTGTTCGCCAATCCAAAAAATGAAGAGGAGCGTGCCTACATCGCTGGAGCGTGCGTGCGCAAGCTGGGCATAAAGTTTCCCAGCGTGCTGGACGAATTTGGCAACTCGACCGAACGGGCCTACACCGGCTGGCCTGACCGCATCTATCTGATCGACGCGCAGGGCCGCGTGGCTTACAAGAGTCTGCCGGGTCCCTTTGGCTTCAAACCTGACTTGTTAAGTGCGGCGCTGGTTCGCACCTTGCCAGCGCCCCAACCGAGTCATTGACCTTCAAATCCGGGGCCCGCGAAGGCCCCCGCGCTTGATAGCTATTCGTTGGCCGCGCGCTTCTGCCTCCGTTCCGCTTCTTCCCGGCCGGGTGGTTTTCTTCGCTGGCCTATCGTAACCGACTAATTTCTCGAGCAGTACGCAAACCCACGCATCGCCGAAAGCGCGATGCCTGGGGCACCCGGCATCTACCGCGTTTCGCTTGCCTACGCGGTCTACAATGTTCGGCGTAGCGCTTCTGGGTTAGTGCAGGGGTTGCTGCGCCATCCTCAGACAGTTCCCTGCCTGAACTACGCTTACCCGACCAAATCTCCAGACCGCCTAGATGATCGGTTCGCGGGGCCGATGGGAATGGCGTCGCCGCTCCCCTCTCCCCATCGCTTGCCTACAACGGTCGAACGTAAGCGTCAGAGCAACCGCATTCTAGCCAGCACGCAATTTCTGTGTTGAAGTGAACTCCATGACAGATGAACAGAGTGGACTTCGGAAAGGGCGACGCACGCCTGCTGAGATTGAGCAGATCGTGAGCCAGTTTGAAAGCAGCGGTCTGAATCGTAGCCAGTTTTGTCGGCGCCAAGGTTTGACACTGGGTGTACTTAATCGTTGCTTGAAGCGGCTGGGTGCAGCCTGCGGCAGTGGCGCCACCAACGAGGGTCTGGTGGCAGTGGAGTTGGCGGACAAGAAGCTGAGCGCGGAGCGCGCCGATCGCTGGGGCTTAGCCGTGGTGTTGGCAAGTGGGCGGCGAATCGCAGTAAGCACAGGCTTCGATGCCGCGACTTTGCGGCGACTGGTGCAAGTGTTGGAGACGAGGTAGGGTGTTTGGCTTCGGTGCAGCGACCCGGATCTATCTGGCGGTGGGCGCGACCGACATGCGCAAAAGTTTTGAGGGACTCTATGGACTGGTGCGCGACCGCTTGCAAAGCGAACCGCTGAGTGGTCACGTGTTCTTGTTTTGTAACGCGAACCGGAACCGGCTGAAACTTTTGGTGTGGGACGGGAGTGGACTATGGATATGCGCAAAAAAATTATCCAAGGGCCGTTTCCGCTGGCCCGAGCCGGGGGCGGGAGAAGTCAAGGTAGTACTGAGCCATGAAGAATTGGCCATGTTACTGGGTGGAATCGATCTCAGCCAGGCGCGACATCGGCCATGGTATCGAAGCAAGATTGACAACGACAAAGTTGGTTCCGACCGCATAAATACTGCACGAAACGATTGTTTTCCACAACTCGCGTCTGTTACTAAATAGCTCATCGTGAGTGCAGCTTCACCATCCTGCGCAACTCGACCGGCCACACTTTGCGATGCCCAAAAAATCATCGAGCAACTGCACCAGAAGCTGCAACTCTCTGAACAGAAGCTGCAGGTCTCTGAGTTAAGAGTTCTGGTTTTGGAAGAGCGGTTACGGCTGCGGCGCATCGAGAAATACGGTGCCGGCAGCGAGAAGTTGTCGAACTTGCAGTTGGAAATGTTAGAGCAGGAACCCGGCGTCAGCCAAGCGGAAGTGCAAGCGGAGAGCGAACGCCCGGGGATCGAGGGCGACATGCTAGAAGTGGCAGGGTATCAGCGGAAGCAGCGCTCCCATCCTGGGCGTCAGTCGTTGCCGCCGGAGCTGGCACGGGTGGAGCGGGTGATTGCCTGTCCGGCAGAACAGTGTGTGTGCGGGCAGTGCGGCCAACCCACCACGGTCATCGGGTACGAAGAGAGCGAACAGTTAGAGGTAGAGCCGGCGAAGTACTTTGTGCTGGTGAGCAAACGCGAAAAGCGCGCCTGTAAGTGCTGCGACCGAGGTCGGGTAATTACAGCGCCAGCGCCGGTGCGAATAATCGAAAAAGGCCTGGTCAGTGATCGGGTAGTGATCGACACGCTGATCCGCAAATATTGCGATCATCTTCCGTTGTACCGGCAGAGCGTGATTCTGGACCGGGAGGCGGGGGTGGAGATCAGCCGCGCCACCCTGGATGGTTGGGTGATGCAGGTGGGGGAAATGCTGAGGCCTCTGGTTAGGGTGATGGGCCGGGAGTTAGTGCAGGGGAGCTATCTGCAAGCCGATGAGACGCCGGTCGATGTGCAGATGCACGATGGTCGCGGCAAAAATCATAAGGCGTTTCTGTGGCAGTACGGACGACCAGGAGGAGCGACGGTCTTTGACTTCCGTCTGGGGAGAGATCGTGCCGGGCCTAAACAGTTTCTGGAAAACTTTCATGGTCTTCTGCAGACCGATGCTTATCAAGCCTACGATAAGGTCGGCGGATCGGGAATGGTGCACGCCGGGTGCTGGACGCATGCGCGGCGCGGTTTTGCGAATGTGGCGAAGCTGAATCCGGGCGATCCGGTAGCGACCCCAATCGTTGCTCGGATCAATCAGTTGTTCGCCGTGGATGCCGAAGCGCGCGAGCAAGGTCTGAGTCTGGAGGCGCGTCACCGATTACGTCAGCAGAAAGCTCCTGCGCTTTTGGAGAAAATCAAAGCATCCATCGAAGCCGCAAAAGTCGGCGCCTTGCCCGGTGGGGCGCTGGAGAACGCCTGCCAATATGCCATCGGAATTTGGCCGAGACTGACTCGTTTTCTTGAGTATCCCGAGTTAGAGCTGAGTAATAACTTGGCGGAGAACTCGATGCGACCGATAACTTTGGGCCGCAAGAACTGGATCCATATAGGAAGCCCCCAAGCGGGATCCAAAGTGGCAGCCATCCTGTCGGTCATCGAAACGTGCCGGCGCATGAAGCTTTCGGTACGAGACTATCTGTCGGACGTGCTCCCTGGCTTAGCCGATACGCCCCTGCAGCGCCTGCCTTCGCTCACCCCAACGGCCTGGGCTGCTCAGCATCAGTAATCAGCAAAATCCGTGTCCGTCAACACTGCACTTGCTCTGACGTTTACGGTCGAACCACAAGGGTGCTGGGGCCACTTAGGGTGAAGGGTGATCCCGCGACCGGCTTGATGGAGGTCGGCGTGATGGTGAAGACATACAGCTTGTTGGTGGCACGGCTGGTGGCGTAGAGGTGATAGCTCTTGTCCCAGGCGACGCTGCTGATGAGGTCCTTGGTAAGGATATTGGAGTACCCGGTGATGGGATTGCGTCCGTTGAAGTGGAAGACCTGAAGACCCGGCACTTCCTTCATGGACTCATCGTAATGGGCCCCGCTCACCGCTAGGAGATTGCTCTGGGGATTGATCACCATCGACTCCGGGTAGACCGCAGGTTTGAGCCTAGCGCCGTTGTAGAAAAGGTTGCCGTAGTAGTCGTTGGTGTAAGAGGCAAGCACGGGCGGCAAGGAGGGGCCGCAGGGGTAGTCGTAGTTCTTCTGAAGGGCTACGGCCATGTGGCCCGTGGGCACGTTCTGGTTGTCGGAGGCCATCGAGACGGTGGAATAACCGCCCCCATCGCCGGTAGGCGGCGGGAACGTGATGTCGGGGTTGTCGAGGTTCATCACCCCAAATCTGTCGCGGTAAAAGGCCACGAAGCCGTTGTCACAATAAGACTCCTGGAAGGTATAGGCGTGGCCGTTATTCCCGGCAACGACAAGGGGGCTCCGGATGGCGCAGCCGCCAGTGCCGCAGAAGCTCCACGCGACCCCGCCAAACGTGAATGCCCCGGTGGTCGCGTTGATCTTAAAGGACTGCAAGCCATTGCAGGCGTAGTCAGACGTTCCCTGTTGGATGTAGACTTCGGTGCCAGTGCGGTCGATCGTGCCCCCAATAGTAGTGCCGCACTCCCCGGCCGGGTGGAGCGCCGAGTTGATCTGCGCCACCTGCCCCCCGATCCCGCCGGTGGATTTGATCGCGTAAGAATGAATGTAGTGGGTGCCCACCGTGATGAAGTGGCTTCCGGCGGTGCCGATCATCAGGCCTACGGTGTTCTTGAAGGGCGAGCCCAACACCAGGGTCAGCTTGCCGGTTGACGAGGTGGTGTAAACATTCACCCCTTTTGCGGTCTGGACGTAAACACGAGCGACGTTGGTGGGTGTGGTGGCGGCGGCCGACTGGTTCGGCAGGGCTTCGGCTCCGGCGGTTGCTATGGACAAGGTGACGGCAAGCGCAAGGCTGCGGATAGGCGTGATTAGGTGTGTCATTCCGGGCGTCCTCCTATATCTACTCCAATTGGAGCGAATGACCAGAGCGGACCGATCAGGACACCCCTCGGTTCGCGCCTAGAAAAGAATCCCCGCCGGAAACGAGAACCAGGATTCCAGCGGGGATTTGCGCATCACTCTGGAGGTAGAGCAAGCCTAGCCCGGACATGAAAAACTAAGCCACTGGCAATAGTTACAGTATTCAATTTCCGTTCGTGGACAACAGCGTAAGTACAGTGGGCAAATCGGCGTTGCGTTCTGCTGCCCATCATTGCGCTAGAGCAACGAACTTGTTCCCTCCCGCGGTTAGGGTGATTTGTGTTCCTGGCTGGGCGGAGGTTGGCACCCGAGAGGGCGCCGAGTCCGTGAGCTATCCACAGTCAGGAACACTCTCCCCCGCCGGGTACCCCACTCATTCGCGTCTGCTGCGAATGAGTGGTTTTCTTCGCTGGCCTGTCGTAACCGACTAGTTTCTCGAGAGCATTACGCAACCCGACACATCGCCGAAAGCGCGATGCCTGGGGCACCCGGCAAGAACGTGAGCGTAACTGCCTTGATCGCTACAGGTAGTTAGGCTGGAACCTGCCTGGTCGTCCAAGTGTCTAACCGATTGCGGATAACCGGCTTCTGCGCAGCATTGCTTTACCTTTGATCCTTGTGGCCGGGCGTTCGGACCGGCCATCTACGCGCTGGCCATACAGGCATCCGCGAAGCCATTCCGACTTCGCAGTACACCGCCTTCGGCTCGGAACAGACCTATAATGCAGCCATGCGCCGTCGGGTTGCGCAGATCGTAATTTTCGCTGCTTGCCTGTTTCCTGACCCAGCTCTCATATGGGCGCAGAGTACACCCTGTCCGTCACACCCATCCTCCACCTCCGATGCCGCCAAGCCCTCCGGTCCTCGAATCTCGATCTCCCAGGTAGGTTTTTCCGGCTCCATCCAACTACCGATCTCGGACCAGGACCAGATCGCTGATTCAATAAAGCAGCAGGACTACGGAAACTCTGCTGACGGACTAATCGACGAAGCAGTGGAGAGAGTGAAAGCTGCGTGGCAAGACCGTGGATATTTTAAAGTACAGGTTAGCGGTGAGGAGGAGACGTTGACCAGCAGCCCCGCTACTCGGCTAATCGCCCTGACTTTTCATGTGGACGAAGGGCTGCAATACAATCTGGGCGGTATCAGGTTCAAGAACGACAACGCAATCACCGACCCTGCCGCATTGCGTGCCCTTTTCCCGATCAACGACGGCGACATCTTCAGCAGCGAAAGGATCGTGGCCGGAATGGACAGACTCAAAGGCGCTTACGCCGATCTGGGTTAATCAACTTTACGGCGATCCCAAATCCCCAGTTTGACGATGAGAACAAGCTCATCTCTCTTGATATCGAGGTGGATGAAGGTAAGCGGTTTTACGTGAGCGGCGTGAACGTTCTAGGTTTGGACGAATCCGCTCAACAGGAATTATTGAAAGAGCTTCCGATCAAGCGCGGTCAAATCTACAACGGCGCCTTCCGGATATCCTTGCTGAAATACGAATCCGTGCTTCCACACTGTGAATGCCGCGAAGAACTGAGCCTGGACGAGCGCGCCGGCGCGGTCGCGGTGTTTCCGGCCCTGTCCCATCGATTAGCAGGACTTCTGTTGCGCTTACAGACTATTCAAGAACGCGATCAGCTGTGTCTTCTCCTTGTCCGTAAGGTTCATCTGGAAGCGCTCGTTGTAGAAATTGATCAACTCAGTCAGGTCGCGGGCGGCGCCGTTGTGGAAGTACGGAGCGCGTGCCGCCAGGCCGCGCAGAATCGGTCCCTTGATGCGGTTCACGTCACCGCACTGTCCCGTCAAAAGCGCCTTGCCGGGATCGGTGGTGTAAATCACGTAAGGTTCAGTCTGTCCCGAGGCCGCAAATGGGTTGGGGCATCCCGTGATTTCGAACACCGGCACATCCGGTGGGCTCAGCTGCGCCAGCCCGTTGGCGATTTGTGGGTCGTTTTCGAGAGTGGTGTCATGGCCGGTTCCGATGTCGAGCGGCAGCGGCAGCGAATGGTCGCCGACATTGGGCGCATCATGGCAGGTGGTGCAGGTTCCGGGGAACGATGCGATGGGCAGCGACACGCCCAGGGCGGCGGCCAGCGCCGGGTTGTCGTTCAGTCCGCGCACCCCGGTGAGGGTCAGAGGATGCGAGTTGAAGAGCTTTTCGCCCGCCGCGATGTCCTGGCGAGCGGCCACCAGCGCCTGGTCTCTGCGGTTCGAGGATGGCAGGTTTTCCCATGACGAATACAGCGTAAATACCGTGGGATTGAACGCCGCGCCTCCCGGGTCCGCGCCCAGGCTATCGTTGATTCCGGGATAATAATTCTGCGATGGCAGATTCATCGCCCCGCCCACGGCTCCATACTGATTCAGCAACCCGGCATGATTGTCCGCGAGTTGGGCGCTCGATAATCCCAGCTCGAAGTTGACGATGTCGGTTTGTTGCGCGGTGGTCGGAGGCACGACCGCTTGCGCATGGCCGGTCGTGGCGCTCACCGACTGGTGCATCAGGTCCGTGACCAGGTTGGCCTGAAAGGTTTGCGGGTTGTTCAAGGGCGCGATGGTCTCGCGTCCGTCAAACATGACCGCGCTCAAGAATCTCAGGTTGGTCGTCGGCAGCGGGCGCCGGTACATCGAAACCGTCTGCAGCCCGGTGCCAGGGTCGGTCACGATGGCGCATCCGTAGGGATCGACCACGGCGCGGATGGTGAACTGGGTACCGGCCGCGGGCAGCTGTATCGGAATCCGAATCAATCCATTCTTAAGCAACAGGCTGTGCGACGCGGGACTGCTCGAACTGGTGTCCGGGCAGTTGGCGCCGTCCACCGCGGCAAACAGAGGGTCGCGCCCCCGGGTCAGCAAGAACCTCGCCTGAACATTTAGCGTGCTTAGCCCCATCGCGTTACTTATTACGTGGCAGGTGGCGCAGCTCCTTCCGTTGGTCCCGAGGCTCTGGAAGAACGCGCTGTTGTCCTTGATCGGCCCGTTGCTGTTGTAGGTGGCAATGAGCCCGGTACGGTCAAGGAATGGGAACATGTTGGGAATCACCAGGGCCGTGGCCGCCGTGACCAGCACTAGGATCCCCGCCACCACGCCCAACTTCCTGCCATGAAGTCTTACCCAACTCGATGGAGTGCGCATATGATTTCCTCCCCCAGGGTCGATGAACCGTCCCGCAGCGCAAGACTTATCGCACACTCCCAGGCTTCCTGCAATGCACGGCGCCGGAAATCTAATCAAAAAAAGGTGAAGGCCAAAACGCCTCATTCCATGGAAGATTGTTGCTTTGCCGCGCCATGAGACCGGGGTATATTAGGGGCTACAATGTAATACTCGCGGTAATTGATGGATAGGTTGCTGGAAGTCACCAAGTTCGGCCCCTTTGAGCTGCGTCCCAGCTCCAGAGAGCTCTTCAAGTTCGGAACCAGGGTCAAGCTTCGCCCCCAACCTTTCCAGGTCTTGTCCCTGCTGCTTGACCACGCTGGCGAGGTGGTGACCCGTGACCAACTTCGGCAGCAGCTCTGGCCCTCGGACACGTTTGTAGATTTTGAGCACAGCCTGAATACCGCCATCAAGGGAACTCCGGGGCGTGCTGAGCGACTCGGCAACCGAGCCTCGTTACATCCAGACTGTTCCCAAACTCGGATACCGGTTCATCTTCGCGGTCGCGCGTCCTGCGCCGGATGCTCCCCCGGCTGCCGGTGAGCCCGCATCCCTCCCCGTTCCGCAACCTTTTGCGGCTGTTCCACCGCCCGCGCCGATCCTGCCCGCACGCAGATGGACCTGGCTCTCGTTACCTGCAGCCGCGCTTTTGCTACTGGGAATCGGAATCGGTGTGCGCATGGGAGTGTTTCGTCAGTCCGCAAACGGCGCGGCGTCGGCCGCGCCCAGACCCCGCCCGTCAATCGCGGTCCTGGGATTCAAGAACCTGTCGCGAAAGCCAAGCCAGGACTGGATGTCTACCGCGATGGCAGAGATGCTGGGCGCGGAGCTCGCCTCGGGCCGGCAGATCCGGGTGATTCCCAGTGAAAACATCGCCCGCATGGAGCTGGACCTGGCGCTCGCTCCCACCGACACCTATAGCCGGGAAACGCTGGATAAAATTCACAACCATCTCAGCACAGACATGGTCGTGTCGGGCTCTTATCTCGCGCTGCCGGATGGCAAAGCCACCAAGCTCAGGATCGTCCTGCAAGCCCAGGACACGCGTACCGGCGAGACCATCGCCGCCTTTACCGAGGATGGCAGCGAGAACCAGCTGCCGGAACTCATTTCTGCCGGAGGTGACGATCTGCGTCGCACCCTCGGCGTCGGCCCCTTGTCGGCAACGGCCGTGCGCGAGGTGCGGACCGCGGTTCCCTCCAATCCCGAAGCTGATCGCCTTTATGCAGAAGGGCTAGCCAGGCTCCGCGCCTTCGACGCCCTCGCTGCCTGCAGCCTGCTGGAGAAAGCCATTGCTGCAGATCCCCATCACGCCCTCTCCCATGCCGCCCTGGCCGAGAGTCTGTCTATTCTCGGCTATGATCTCGCGGCGCAGAGTGAAGCCAGACGAGCACTCGATCTCTCTGCTGATCTCTCTCGAGAAGACCGCTTATCGATCGAGGGACGTTATCGCGATCTGACCCACGATCGCTCCGCAGCCCTCGAAATCTTTCGCACTTTGCACAATTCTTTTCCGGACAGTCTGGACTACGGTGTGCGCTTCGCTAACGCCCAGATCCGGGCTGACCACTACGCCGACGCTCTGCAAACCGTTGCCACATTGCGCAAATTACCCGGACCAGAAGGCCAGGACCCGCGCATTGACCTGATCGAAGCCTCGGCTTCCGAGAGACTGGGAGACATGACGCGCAGCCAAAAAGCGGCTGCCGCCGCCGTGGCCCGAGCACAAGCCCTGGGCAGCGGCCTCATGCTGGCCAACGCACTCGATCGCGAAGGCTGGGCCTGGGTTAACCTGGGCGAACCGGACAAGGCCATCGCAGACGATATTCGCGCTCGGCAACTATGGCGCGCGGCCGGCGACGCTCGCAATGCCGCGAAGGCTCTTCATGGGATCGCCATCTATCAGAGGGACAAGGGTGACTTTTCCGAATCCCAAAAATCCTTCGCTGCAGCCCTGCAGGAATTTCGTCGCATCGGAGCCAATTGGGACATCGCTTCCTGCTCGCACAACCTCGCCATGCTTCTTCAGGAGCAGGGAAATCTCGAAGGCGCCCGCCAGAGGCTGGAAGAAGCCCTGCGCATACAACGCTCGCAGAACGACAAACGCGGCGTTTCCGCCGATCTTGACGACCTGGGAAATGTTGCCTTCAGCGCGGGCGACCTGGCATCCGCGATCCGCATGAAACAGGAAGCGCTGCAGGGCTTTCACGACATCGGCGACAAGCGTGGGGAATCGATTGTGCTGTTCAACCTGGGAGAGGTGTTCTATCAGAAGGGCGACCTCACCGCCGCCAGCGAAAAGTACGGCCAGGCCGCGGCCCTGCAGAGGGAAATCGCCTTCAAGCGCGGATTGGGCTCTTCACTGGCCGGACTGGCAAAGGTCCTGATGGCGCAGGATCGTCTGGACGATGCGCTTTCTTCCACTCAACAGTCTCTGACTCTGCGCGAGGAGGGCAAAGAAAACACCTACGGGGCGGAAAGCGAATTGCAACTAGCCGAGATTGCTCTCGACCAGGCCAGGCCCGCCGACGCCGAATTGCTGGCCCGCAAGGCAGTCGGAGTCCTTGAGCAAAACAACGTGCCCGCATACGCCTCCCTGGCCTACTCCTCGCTCGCCCGTTCCCTTCTAGCCGAGGGAAAGCACAACGAGGCCCGGGCCTGTGCTGAGCATGCGGTTGCGCTGGGGCGCGAGGGTGGTGATCGCATGGTCCACATGCGGGCCGGCCTTGCGCAAGCCGAAGTGGACATTGATTCGGGCCGGCCCTTTGACGCGGAACGCGACCTGAACAGGATTCAGGCCCGGGCCAAACGTGATGGCTTTGCAGCCTTCGACTTTGAGGCCCGCCTCTTGCTGGCCAAAGCCGAACTGCGGGTCGGCAGATCCCAAGCCGCCCGCGCCCGGCTGGATCGCCTTCAATCCGATGCCAGCAGGAAGACATTTCTACTGATCGCCCGCCAGGCATCGGCATGCCTGCCTGCTCGTTGAAGCAATTTGAAGCTACTCGTTGGCGGCGCGCTTCCGCCGCCGTTCCGTTTCCTCCCGGTCGGCTTCGTCCTTATCGGCCTCACTCGTGCTGGACTTCTTCACTGCGTCCTTCGCCTGCCCCCAGGCATTCTGGACTTTGCCTTCCACCTGCTTGGCGGTGCCCTTTACCTGGGCTTCCTCATCGCCGGTCCATTCTCCGGCCTGGCGTTGAACTCGCCCAGCGATGTCTTTGACCTTGCCTTCCACCCTGTCCTTGTCCATATGATTCCTCCACAATGCATGATTAGACGCCAGTCAAAATTAGCTGACCGCAGTCCGGCCATACATCGGCAAGAACCTGTAATCGGTCGGGTAAGGCACTGTACCCGATAACTGAGAACTGAGAACCAGCAACTGATCACTGGTTTTTTTGGTCTTCACTTCGCTATCAAAATCCCGTCAGCTGACTCTTGCATCACCCGGTTCACGGTGTCACCTTAACCATGAACACCGAATGAGGCCCGACTGCAGCGGAGAATTTCCCGCTAGACTTGCCCAGGTCCTGGCCCTTCCAGAGATCACGCACTCCCGCACTCAGGTGTTTGGGATACCCAATGTCTTCCCAGGAGAAGCCGATCTGGTTTTCGGAACTGTCGCGATTGAGCAGGACCACGGTGCGGCTTCCGTCCTGCATCTGCTTGGCCCAGACTTCCAGGTCGCCATCTTTGCGCACCCGTCTGCCCTCGCTGCCCAGCAGGTCCTGGTTTACCGCGATGACTTCCTTATTAGTAAGGATGTCGTGGATCTCCGGCTTCATATCGCGCAAATCGTTGCCCGCAATCAAAGGCGCGGCCAGGATGGCCCACAGGCTGAAGTGGGCGCGATACTCCTCCGTGGTCATGCCGCCGTTGCCTACTTCGAGCATGTCAGGATCGTTCCAGTGGCCGGGCCCGGCATAGCTCTCTATTCCAACCTGCAGATCGAGGATGTCGAGCATGCCGAGGTGGTGATGGTCTTTGCTCTCCCACTGATCGCGTATGTCGCCGGTGGTGCGCCAGAGATTTCCGCCCACCTTTTCGCCCCAGAGCCACGGCTTGGCCGTTCCCCACTCGCAGATGCTCAGCACAATCGGCCGGCCGGTCGAATTCAACGCATTGCGGATCAGCGCATAGGCGGCCTGCGCATCCTGCGTCGAAGTATTGCACCAGTCGTACTTCAGGTAATCCACGCCCCAGGCGGCATACTCCAGCGCGTCCTGATATTCATGCCCCAGGCTGCCGGGACGCTTGGCGCAAGTCTGGACCCCGGCATCGGAATAGATTCCAAACTTGAGCCCGCGCGAATGAACATAATCCGCCAATGCCTTGATGCCTGAGGGAAAGGCCTTGGCATCGGGCACGATGTTGCCGCTGGGATCGCGCTCCACTTGCCAGCAATCGTCGATCACGATGTATTGATAGCCGGCATCTTTCATGCCCGACTTGACCATGGCATCGGCCATCTGCCGGATCAGGTCTTCGCTCACATGGCATCCAAATTTGTTCCAGCTGTTCCATCCCATCGGAGGAGTAGCGGCCAAAGTCTTCTCCTGCGCCCGCATTAACGAAGGTGTGACCAGCAACCCCAACATTGCGACCAGAATTCCGACTCTCGCTGACATGTGTGTCGAGTCCTCCCTGATTGGTTCATTCGCTACCAAAACGAGCGCCACCACAACCCACGTAGGGGCGGGTGCCCTCACCCGCCCTGCCAGGCAAAGCCCGGCTGGGTTTAATTTGCTTTAAGGCGACCCAAAACCCGGACGAGCCTTTCTCGCCGCCCAGACGAAGGCGTCCGGGCCTACGTGTATCAGAGTCGGGTTTGCGCGTTTGCGCATACCATGGTCTTCCAGCCCTCGCGCTCGGCCAGCATCATACCATCCGTCTATCGGTCCCTTCGGGCAGTAAGAGTGGCCGGGTAAGTGTGGCTCAGTAAGTGTGGGTCGGACACTGCTGTCCGACCCTTCGACCTTCACCCATCGCAGAACTCTGAATGGAACCTTAAAATTGCCTGCGTCGCCGTCTTCCTAAGGCAGCACCGACGTTGGAATACGGGTAAACTCGTACGGCGTTGTCGGCCCTTCGGCATCTAATCAAGTAGCGGAGGCACCATGAAAAAACTCGAGGCAGTCCTCACAACGGTTCTATTTTTGCTTTTGGGGGTCAGCGTTCCACTCTACTCACAGCAAGAACATCAGGACGACAAAGAATCGAAGCCGAAGACGGCCAGGCCCGAGGCGCACCCGCAACCCAAACCGCAACAGGAGCAGCAACGGGATCAGGACCAGCAGCGCCAGGAACAAGTGCGGCAGCAGCACGAGCGCCAGCAACAGGAGCATGCCCAACAGCAGCAGCACCAGAATCAGCAGATGCAGCAACAGCACGCTCAGCAGGAGCGCGCTCGCCAGCAGCAGGAACAACTTCAAAAACAGCAGGAGGAGCAGCGCGCGCAGCAGCGCCAGAATCAGCAGTTGCAGCAGCAGCGTGCCCGGCAGGAACATGCTCAGCAAGAACAGCAGCGTGCACAACAGCAGCGCCAGCAGCAGGAGCGCCAGAAGGAACAGGCTGAGCAACAGCATTCGCAGCAAATGCGGCAGCAGCAGATGCAGACCCAGCATCAGCAGGAAGAGCGGCAGAGACAGCTCAATCAGCAGCAGCAACGGCAGGCACAGCAGCAGACACACCTGAATCAGCAACGGTTGTCACAGCAACGCCAGCAGGAATTGATCCGGCAGCAGCAACAGCGGGTGGCGCAATACCGCCAGCATCTTGACCAGCAGGATCGCATCGCCCAGCAGCGCACTGTCGTCCTGCAACAGCAGAGGCGGATGGCGCAGTACCGATTTCAGCAGGAATATTACCAGCGTGAGCGCGAGCAGCGGGATCGTCTCCGCCGCGAACATCACGATTACGACCACGACCCGTACTTCTACACCGCTCCGATTTATCGCTACAACCGCGGCGGCTCGTACTACGAGATCAATCAGTACGGAGCAAACTTGCTGCGGGATGCGGTCAACAACGGATACCGGGAAGGCTTCCGTGCCGGCGCCGCCGACCGCGAGGACCACTGGCGCGCCGACTACCAGGACTGTTTTGCCTATCAGGACGCCAACTTCGGCTACACCGGTTACTACGTGGACCAGGCCGACTATAACTATTATTTCCGCCAGGGCTTTCAGCGCGGATACGAAGACGGCTACTACAACCGCTACCAGTACGGTGTCTATTCGAATGGCTCGTACAGCATCCTGGGCAACGTACTATCGCTGATTCTCAATCTGCAGTCGCTGCAATAGGCAGTGTGGGGCGGGCGCCCTCGCCCGCCGCTTTTGACCTGGACTTTGAATTGAACAACTGAGCGGTGGCGAGTAGAGCCCGCGGCGTAAGCCGCGGGTTCATTCAAGCGGCGGTAACGATTTTCGCCGTCGTGACAGCCTGCCCCACGTGACGCTGGGTGTGATCAGCGACATGCACCAGCAACCCGCCGACAGATGTGGGCAATTGTCTACGGCCTACGCTGCGGCCCTGCTCCAGCGCGCCCAGGTCGAAGGCCCGGACCCGGTTTTCGCTTCTTGCCAACGCCGAATTCAGCTCCGCAAAAAGTTCGTCACCTGTCGCCCCGGGGTCCATCTCCGCCTGCTTCGCGTTCAGTTGCTCATCGTCCAATTCTCGTCCTTCGGCGTAGGTAAGCAGCCGGTCGAGGCTCCTGGCAATGTGCCGCAGATGAAACGCCACCGGCGCCAGACCTTCCGGACGCGCATTGATCTGCTCATCGCTCAGGCTGCCACACCAGTGCTGCAAGTCTTCTTTCGCCAGCTGCAGCGCATGCACCACTGCCCGTTGCACCGCCGGGATTTCCTGCAGCGTACCCCGCAGCCAGAGCTCCGTTAGTTCATTTTCCGACATCGCCCACCTCGACAATCAATCAGTGTATCTGCAGTTGGTAGCGCCGGCGTCCTGCCCGCGGTACTGAGGGCACGAAGCTCTCCGACAGCCCGAATTCTCTTTGCAGTCAGGGAGCCCGCAGGCGAAGATCGGTACGCTGCACTACAATGTTTGGGGGAACAAAGCCAGTCCGCCTCATGGGACCCGTAGCTCAACTGGATAGAGCACTGCGCTTCGAACGCAGGGGTTGGGAGTTCAAGTCTCTCCGGGTCCACCATTCTGCTGTATCCGTGTGAATCCGCGCAAATCCGTGGCCGATTCCCACTTACGAAGCGCCCCAACCGCACCGTCTATAATGACCGCTCACATGCCACGCTTTGACGTCACCATCGCCGGAGAACTGAACCTCGACCTCATCCTGTACGGCCTGCCGGACGAGCTTCCGCCGGAGCGCGAGCTCCTGGCTGACCGCATGATGCTTACCCTGGGCAGTTCCTCCGCCATCGTGGCCCACAATCTGGCGGCTTTGGGCAGTAAGGTCGGTTTCCAATCGCTGATTGGCGACGATTCCCTGGGAAAGATCGCGCTCGATCGCCTGGCCGAGGGCGGCGTGGACGTCTCGCAAGTAAGGCGCACCCATGGCCCAACCACCACCGGGCTCACCATCATTCTGCCTCGCGCGGGCTGGCGCAACATACTGACCTACCCCGGAACCATCGCCGAGCTCTCCTTGCGCGACCTCGACTTCGCCTATCTTTCCGATTCGCGTCATTTTCATCTGTCGTCACTGTATTTGCAGAAGGCCCTGCAGCCCGACCTTGCCGAATTATTCAGTCGCCTGAAGGCGGCCGGCCTCACCATCTCGCTCGATACCAATGATGATCCGCAAGACCTCTGGGGCGGAGGTGCAAAAGACCTGCTGAAGTACGTAGATGTGCTGCTGCCCAATGCGCGAGAGGCGACAAAAATTACCGGAACCGATGATCCGGAAAAAGCCATCCAGCAACTGGCCGAAATGGTGCCGCTAGTGGTGGTAAAACTGGGGCCCGAGGGAGCGCTGGCGCAGCGGGGAAAAGAGCGCTTCACCAGCCCTTCATTAAATGTCACCGCGGTCGATGCGGTCGGCGCCGGCGACAGCTTCGATGCCGGCTTCCTGCACGAATTTCTCCGAGGCTCAGACCTCCCCGCCTGCCTGGCCAGCGGCAACCGCGCCGGCGCTCTGTCCGTGACCCGTCCGGGAGGCACCGAAGCCTTCCGCGATCAGCAATATCGCGAACGCTTCCTGCGCGATCACGGCGCATAGTCGTGTTGTGTGGGTCGGACACTCCTGTCCGACGCTTTCGACTTTGCTTTTGCCTTGCTTCATCCAAACCAAAGATTGGCTGTCGAAAGCGTCCGTCCCACACATGCTCTATCGAGCAACTTCCAGCAGCAGGTGGTCCTTGAATTCGGTCTTGACCCGGGGAGCCGCATCCGCCGTGGCTTCTACCGTCCCCAGGTCTTTGTCTTCAGCATAGGCGCGAACGTGATAGCTCCCGGGGGTAAGCCCGCGCAGTTCGATCTCGCCCTTCCACGGTGCAGCCGAAGGAGCGAAAAACGCGTAGTACATCTTCCCGTCTTTCTCGATGGCGTAACCCTCCGGCGTATCGTACCCATACACGTAGAGATTGCGGAATGTCCCCTTCGAAAGCATCTTCTGGTTGTAAATGCCGATCCACTTCTTCCAGTGTGCTTCCTTCTCCGGGGTCAGGGCCACAGCCTTGTATTTTGGTCCGGGATCGGGCCATACAAACTTTGTTCCTACCACGCCGCCGGGGCCGATGGTTGAAGCGAAATCTTCACCGTGCTCGCGCCAGTTGTTCCCGATGCGGTCCATAGTCGAGAGTTCGACGTGATCGCCATAGACCGCAGACTCCGGCCCTAACAGCGCCTTGTACATTTTGATGCGGCGCCGCACCTGCACCGCGCCCACCGGATCAGCCGTCACTGCCTGATCGATAAACGGCAGCCAGGCCAGCGAGGGCGGCGTACCGCACGGACAGCTCTGAGTCACACTCTCTGGCTTGAGAGCGCGGCTGGTCTGAAAGATGGTCTTGTAAACATCGGCCATGGCATTGACCGAATCCTGCGGAGACTTGTGATGGTGCGCCGGGTTGTAGCACATGGGCACGCTGTAAATATTGTCCAGCTTCGAGCCATCAAAGCCCCACTCGCCGATAAATTTCTCGGTCAGCTTCTTGAAGTACGCCTGCACCTCAGGTACCGCCGGACAAAGCGCCGCCAGGTCGCGCGTCATGCGCGCATGTTTACCGTTCTTGTCGAGGATCAGCCACTCGGGATGCTCCTGTGCAATCTTCGACACGATGTACTTGTGCGACTCCCATCTACCCTGCCCGTCTTCCACCCCCAGCGGAAGCCACCACAGTTGCACCAGTATGCCTTGCTTGTGGAAGTCGTCCGTCATTTTCTTGATGGAGTCGCCGGGGAAGGTGTCCGCACGCGGATTCCAGTCTCCGTACGTGTCAAACCAGCGATCATCCAGCGTTGCCCACTTGATGCCAAACTCTTTTAACTTCGGCACCGTACCCAACATCTCCGCCGGAGTGACGTTGAACTCGTAACCCCAGCCGCACCAGCTGACGTTGTAAGCTTCGCCCGAAGGCTTGGGAATCTCCCATCCTTCTTTCTGCAGCACGCTCGACCACAAATGCAGCGGCTCGTAAAAATCACCGGAGTATACCGAAACAAAACTACGCGGCGTGGAATAAGTCTCGCCCGGCTTGAGTGTGGTATTCGCGGCAATGTCAACGCCCGCGTTGACGCCACCATCAGCCCCCACTTTGACCGGTAGCGACAAGGTCAGCGGCAGGGTTTCCACGTGGCCCACCGCCTCGCCAACGGTGCCGGTCCAGAACGCGACCACCGGAATCCCGCCGCCATAGCCGCCTTTCACCGCCGCGCCCATGAGGTTGGGTTGGGCGAAGTTGCGGCCCAGCTTTACCACATCGTCCTTGCCCCAGTCGTAGCTTGCCCCGTGGTAACTCCACATCTCATAAGGCTTCGCATTCTTCTGCGCCAGACCGGCATCGAATTTGTGTTGCTGCTCGATGACGCTGTCGATGTGAACGTCCTGTGTGCCTGCGTTCTTGTAGGCCGCACTCGAAAGCAGCAGCGTGGGAAATGCGTCATAGACTTCGACCTGCAGGGTTCGCTGGATGTTGGACGAAGAGGGATCCTGCGACTGCGCCGGAATTTCCACCCGCTTGCCCCGGCCCAGCTTGCCCACGCTGTTCTCGACCTTGGCCGCGCCCAGGTCCAGAGGAAATTGGACTGGTTTGCCGTCCGCCACCAGCACATCACTGCCACCCGCCCCGGATTGGTCCAGGGTAAGCTTCTGGTCGCCCTTGAGCAACGCTGCCTCTATGTACCCTGACGGCAATATCTGGAATTCGGCTGTGCTCGTGGTCAGCACCATCGGTCCGCCCGTTTTCACTTCTACTTTGATCTGCGAAGGTGGCTCCGGGGCCGCGGTTTCGGTCCGGGCCGGCGGGCGGTTGCAGCCCGCGCCCATCAGGAGAACCGCCACGAGTGACAAAAGAGCTCCGCGAATGCCTGCCCGCTGCAGCGAAACTTTCTTCCTGCACTTCGTGTTCATCATTTCGCCCCCTTGCCCATGCCCTTGAACTGGCTGAACATCTTCTCTGCGTTCAGGTGATAGATTTTTTCCAGCACCGGATCGGGCAGGTCGATGCCATAAATTTCCCACCGGCCCTGTCCTGGAAATCCCCAATAGTCGAACGATTCGTCCGCGGTTTCCAGCCAGCGGAAGTGATTGCGATACATCTCCTCATCCATCGCGTTGTCCGTGCCGAACATGATCCGGTCCTGATATTTCAGAAAGAAGTCGCGCGTCTGCCGCGGCTGCCGGCCTAATTCCGCCTCGCGCGCGCCAAACTCCACCATCACATTGGGATGCTCATCCAGCATGCGCGATACCCAGGGCAGGTTCTCCGGCCAACCCATATGCAGGGAAACGAAACGCGTCTCGGGATGCCGGGCAAAAACGCGGTTCCGCGCTTCCAGCAACTCCTCCAGCTTGGGATACTGCGGACCGTAAAAGCTCCAGTCGGGATGCTCCGTCAATTCCTCGTAGCGCTCATTCTTGCCATCAGTCGGCAGGAAAAAGGCTTCCGGATCGCCCGTATGAATCGAAACCGGAATGCCCAGGCGTCCGCACTCCCGCCAGACTGGGTCCAGGCGCGGGTCGTCGATCGCCAGCAGCTTGCCGGACTTGAGCCGCACTCCCAGCCCCAGGTCTTTCAGAAACTTGAGCCCGCGGGCGCCTCTGGCCACGGCATCGTCCAGTTGCCTTACCATTTCCTGGCCGAAATCCGGGTCGTCAACCTTGCTCCAGTCCAGTTGGGTGAACACCATGAACCGCCCCGGATAAGGCTTCACCATCTCATCGATCACGTGCTGCAGCTTGTCGCCCCACATACCGGTCAGAATCACCACGGTTTTCACGTTGGTGTTGTCCATGACCTCGACCACCCGCTTCGGGTCCATGTGTTCATCAATTCCGGCCGCATCGTTGACGTGGTTGTGTACGTCGATCACGTAGAACTTGGCCCTGGGCACCTGGTGCGTCGGCACATGCAGCATCTGGACAGGATGGAAATCCCGCAGCAGCAGCGTCTTCTTCTGCTCCGCGTCGGCAGCCGCCTTGTAGCCGATCTGGGCGGGCGCTGCCGGCGTCGGCGTCGGAGCAGTCTGTGCCCGGCCCATCGAAGCACCAAGGAAAAGCGCCAGCACCCACGTTGTCTTCCAACTCATCGCAACCTCCAGTTCCGGCGGGGTCCGCGTCTTTAGCAATAGAACGAAAGTAAAAGTAAGTAATCGCAACTATACAACACGCGCGGGCCGGTTCCCAAAGAAGTATCTGGCGGCCTCGGCTCCCCGGCTCTGTGCAAAAAAGGCTGCCAACCACGCCCCCAACTCTGGCATCTTGATAAGAGCGACTTTATTCCTATGAAGAGGCAAAAGAAATGAGATCACGCAAAGACAAAGTTCTTATGAATATTCTGCTGGGCACCGGCGTCTATCTGCTGGATTCCTGGCGCAATCGTCTGGGTGGAACGGTGGACGACCTGAGGTCAAGAGCGCAGGACACTTATGAAATGGCCGCCGACCGGGTCAGCCGCGCCAGCGACGTCATCCGTGGCGAAGACAGCCACTTTGTCGGCACTGCCACCGCCGCTCTCCTCGGACTGGGCATCGGCGTGGGCCTGGGCTTACTGCTGGCTCCGGCGAGTGGAGAAGAAACCCGCAACAACCTTGCCAGCAAGGCCCGCGACATTCGCGACCGGGTCTCCTCGCGCGCCGCAACCGCGACCGGCACCTTCGGCGGATAAAGAACCCGACCTCGGGACCTCGGATCTCAGACCTGTTCGGATCTGAAACCTGGAGTCTGACCTTGGGCGTCGAGCTCAGCCTTCCAGGTTTTCTGTCTTCTTGAGCCCGAGATCCGACGCCCGAGGTCTGCTTCACAGCTTGCGCCTGTAGTGAATGGGCCAGAGGACGGTCCAGGTCTTCCCGCCGTCTTTCGATCCCTCCCAGCTCCAGTCGAACTCATCGTGGCTGATGTTCTTGAATACCATGCGCTGCAGACCCTTGCTGCCGTCGGGACGAGTGACCTCGCGCCTCAGGACCATCTGACCGTCTTTAAATTCGCCGACGAAATCGAGGTAGCCGCCTTCGTTGTCCACCCAGGTCTGCTTCCACTTACCCGCGCGCACGTCAAAAATGGAAACACTCTTTCCGCGGAGAGGCATGGCATCGCCGCCGGAGAAATTTTCCTCGACGATGCAGCCATCCAGTATGCGCCTGATACTGTTCGTGCCGTGGGCGGTCTGACCCGGATTGCTCCCCGGCCAGGTCAGGTCCCACTCGCCGATCCAGAAGTCGAGTTGCTTCTGTTCCGGCTCCGAGCAGGGCTTGGGTTGGGTCGCCGCCTGGTTTTGACGGGCGCTGGCCATGCCGGTCAGGATAACGAGAACCAGGGCGATTCGACTTCCGCTCCTCATCTGCATCATTGCTCCTCCCTATCCTTGCCATCAGACGGCGGTGCAGGAAAAACGGTAGCGGTCAGCACAGAAACCGCGTGGGGAATTGGCTCCTGTGATAAACCTTTACCCTTGACGCTCGAGCACGCCATCTTCCTTTTTATCGCCGCCATTTTGGGTGGGGCCCAGAACTCCGTGGCCGGCGGGGGCAGTTTCGTGACGTTCCCGGCGCTGCTGTTTGTCGGCGTGCCTCCCATTCTGGCCAATGCGACTAATGCTCTCGCCCTTTGGACCGGCGCCGCCGCCAGCGGAGGCGCCTATCGCAGCCACCTTGATGTACCCGCCCGAATGCTGCTGCCGCTTATGGCTGCCGGCCTGGGCGGCGGGATCCTCGGCGCATTTCTTCTGCTCGGGACCCCCGCGCACACCTTCATGCGTGTACTGCCGTGGCTGCTGCTGGGGTCGACGCTGCTCTTCGTCTTTGGCGGTAAGGTGGCCCGCCGCCGGTCTTCCGGGGTTCCGCACGACGCCACCGTTGCGGTCATCGTGCTCGCATCCATCGTCGAACTGGTCATTGCCGTGTACGGCGGTTATTTCGGCGGGGGAATCGGTATCGTCAATCTGGCCCTCCTGGCCGCCGTGGGGATGACCAGCATTCATGCCATGAATGCCCTCAAGAGCATTCTCGGAATCGTCATCAATGGGGTGGCTGCGGCTGTGTTCGTCGTGAAG
The DNA here is from genome assembly GCA_963803605.1 of Terriglobia bacterium. Lineage (GTDB taxonomy): Bacteria > Acidobacteriota > Terriglobia > Terriglobales > Acidobacteriaceae > JAIQFF01. The sequence continues at coordinate 588,679 of CAWDNG010000003.1, read as the reverse complement.
GGCGCGATCTACTGGCCGCATGCCGTTGTCATGATCGCGGGCGCGCTCACAGGCGGTTATCTGGGAGCACACTACGCGCAAAAACTGCCCCAAGCCTGGGTGCGAGGATTTGTGATTCTGGTGGGAACCGCCATGACCGTGTACTTCTTCGTCAGGGCTTACGCGTAGAGATTGCAGATCCAAGATTTGTCGAGTCGTGCGCGATTTTCCACTCTGCAATCTGCAATCTGCGATCAGCTTCCGCTATTGCAGCGGCTCCGACATGTGCTCATGCACGATCATCCACTTTCCTGCCTGTTTTTCAAAGATCAGGGTCCAGCGCAAGACGGCCATTTCGTGCTTCCCGGCCGTGGTGACAGCATCTTCCTTTACCGTGGTTGTGGTCCAGGTCAGATTGCCGTCAGTATGGACCTGGGTGTCGTCGCCCAACGTAAGCTTTATGCTTTTGTACCCCTTGAGCAGCTCGGTTACGCCCTTCTCGTACTCGGCCCAATTGTTGTACTTCAGGGGAGCAATGTCGAAGAAGTTGTAGTCGCCCTGGTCGTAGTAGTGGGCCATGGCGGCGGCATCACCCGCACTCCAGCCATCCAGAATTTTTTGCAGATAGGCCTTGTCCGGAGCTCCGGATGAGGTTGTCTTCTTGGGCTTCGGTGCGGCCAGAGCCGAAAAGCTGAATGCGAGCACACAGAACAACGTGATCAAAAGGCGCTTGTACATTGATGTTTCCTCCCATGCGGCGAGGAATTGTCGCACAAGGCGCGAGAAAGCTCAAAGGCGGACCCTCATGCAACCGGTGTTCTTCGAATTCACGGGTTTGACGCTTTTCCACAGCACACGCTAGAATAGTTGGGTTTGCCTGTACTCACGGCTCCGTTCTGGAGCCGCCCCGCATTCGTTGCGCAAAGCGCCGACGCGGAAAGCAAGCACAGGAAATTCACCAGGTTCCCGGCAATCGCGCCAGGCCGCGACGGGCACAAGATTGGACGGAGGCATAAGTATGTACGCGGTCATCCGCGCCGGTGGTAAACAATACCGGGTGGCGCCCGGCGATGTGATTCGGCTGGAGAATCAAGGCGACGGTAGCAACGGCAAGATCGAGTTCAACGATGTCCTGGCCGTCTCCGGCGAGCCCGGCCAGATCGCGCGCCCGCAATCCGCGGCGCTCGTGACCGGTGAAGTGGTGGAGCAGGGCCGCGCCGCCAAAATTCTCGTCTTCCATTACAAACGCAAGAAGCAGTACAAGAAACTGCGCGGGCATCGCCAGGGATATACCGCGGTCCGCATCACGGAAATCGCCTACGATGGCCAGAAATTCTCTGCTCCCGACCTTCCGAAACAAGAAGCGAAGCCGAAGAAACTGAAGCCGGTCGAAGTAGAAGACCAGCCCAAGATCGAGGCGAAAGCGGCGAAGGCTCCGGCAAAGAAAGCAGCAGCCAGGAAAGCAGCGCCAAAGAAGTCAGCACCGAAAAAGAAAAAGTAGCGCCGGCGGCTGTCCGGCGGGCATCCTGCCCGTCGACTTGCGGGCCCACAGCAGAATTTGAAACAAGAAACCAGAAACTGGAAACTGAAAATCAATGGCACATAAAAAAGGTCTAGGCAGTTCACGAAACGGGCGCGACTCCAACGCCCAGAGGTTGGGCTTCAAGGCTTTTGGCGGACAAATCGTCCCCGGCGGCACCATCATTGTGCGCCAGCGCGGCACCCGGGTTAAACCGGGCCTCAATGTCGGGCGCGGCAAAGACGACACCCTCTTCGCCAAAATCAGCGGCCGCATCAAGTTCCTCGACAAAGGTTCGATGGGCAAGTTCGTCATGATCGAACCGCTGGAGGCGAAGTAGCCAGACGTACCCATGCGGTTGGGACTTCCGCCATACAGCCCCCGCCTATCTGGCTGGGGCTTTTTTTATCGTCTTTGGCCTTTAGGCTCTATAGCACAATTTGTGGGTAAGTGAGCTATGGAAAAAGCCGCTACGTGGAAAAGTCCAAAAAGCGGACTTTCCCACTACGCTTGGAAATCCCGCAAGAGCGGCGGGATTTCGCACTTTTCCCACAGCTCCGGCGGCAGTTAGATAGGCCAGCAAAAAACAAAATAGCTGATCTCGAGCGGTTCGATTAATCTGCAGTTGTCAAGAAAGCAATTGATCGACCGAGGAGACCAGCTATTCAACTACAGGTTAAGACGATTCTGAACCGAATACAACACTTTGCGGGGTTTGTTTACCAGGAGGTTCGACTACAGAGTGACAAGGGACAGCCGTGCGCGATCGAAATCCGCTTGGAGCCGCATGGAGGCATGCGGGGTCGGTGCTCGCAGTGTCAGCAGCCGGCTCCGGGCTACGATCGGCTGGCGGAGCGGGGCTGGCTGTTTGTGCCGTTGTGGGGAATCCCCACCTATTTCCGGTACGCGCCCCGGCGAGTGCAATGCGCGGAGCATGGAGTGGTGGTGGAACAGATACCGTGGAGTGAAGGCAAGCGTCCGGTCACACGGGCCATGATGGGATTCTTGGCGCGCTGGGCGCGACGGCTGAGCTGGCGAGAGACGGCCCAGGTATTTCAGACCAGTTGGGAAGCGGTGTACCGTTCGGTGGAATGGTTTGTGCAGTGGGGATTGGCGCATCGGCAACTGCAGCAGGTCTGGTCGGTAGGGATTGACGAAATTCATTGGGGACAAGGGAAGCGGGCAGAGCAGTTTCTCACCGTGATCTACCAGATCGACAGCCATTGCCGACGACTGTTATGGGTAGGGCGGCGACGGACGCAGGCCACTCTGCGGCGCGGCTTGCAGGCCTTGGGGCCGGTGGTGGTGAAGGGGTTGCGGTTTGTGTGTAGCGATATGTGGCAACCGTACTTAACAGTCATGGCGGCAGAAGCCGGTCAGGCTTTGCATGTGTTGGATCGCTTCCACATCACGACGCATTTGAACCAGGCCGTGGACCAAGTGCGGCGGGGGGAGAGCACCCGGTTGCGGGCGGAGGGTAAGGCGGCGGCGCAGCGACTCAAACACATGCGCTGGACGTTGTTGCGCCGTGGCAGTCGGGTCCGGGGACGGGCGCGGCAAAAACTGCAGGCGCTGCTGGTCAGTAAACTGGCGACGGCACGGGCTTGGGACCTGAAGGAGACGTTTCACCATCTATGGCACTACCGATCCCTGCTTTGGGCCAGAACCTTTCTCGACTACTGGTGTGTCCGGGCTATGCGCAGCCGCTTGGAACCCATGAAGAAAGTGGCCCGCATGCTCCGTGCCCATGAGGAGTTGCTGCTGAACTGGTTTCGTGCCAAAGCAGAGATTTCCAGCGGTGCCGTCGAGGGTCTCAACAACAAGATCCGAGTGGTGACCAGAAGATCCTATGGCTTTCGGACCTATGAAGCGATGGAAATCGCCCTTTATCACACGCTAGGACGACTCCCCGAACCCGAACTTACCCATAGATTCTGCTGACGAGGCGGCCTTTAGTCTAGTCGTTGGTCGTTGGCCAAAACCACGCCCCGCTAGCGACTGACGACTGCTTTTCCATGTTCATCGATGAGGCCAAAATCCGGGTCAAGGCAGGTGACGGCGGCAATGGCTGCATGGCCTTCCGCAGGGAGAAGTACGTCCCGCGCGGCGGCCCCTCAGGCGGAGACGGCGGTAAGGGCGGCGACGTCATCATGGAGTCGAGCGAACGCCACAACACGCTGGTTCACTTCCGCTTCAATCCGGAATACAAGGCGCAGCGCGGACGCCACGGAGAAGGGTCCAACCGCACCGGCCGCGAGGGCAGGGATGTTCTCCTGAAAGTACCGGTGGGCACGATCGTGTACGACGACGAAACCGGCGAGGAAGTGCACGACTTCTCCCGCCCCGATGATCGCATCGTCATCGCCTGCGGCGGCCGCGGCGGACGAGGCAACGCGCGCTTCGCCACCTCCACTTACCAGGCCCCGCGCGAGCACGAACCCGGCCGTCCCGGCGAAGAGCGTGTCTTCCGCCTCGAATTGAAACTCCTGGCCGATGTTGGCCTGGTGGGCTATCCCAATGTGGGCAAGTCCACCCTGATCTCGCGCATCTCCGCAGCTCGACCGAAGATCGCGGACTATCCCTTCACTACCCTCCAGCCCAACCTGGGCGTGGCGGTCGTGGGCCAGCCGCCCGACGAAAAAAGTTTTGTAGTCGCCGACATTCCGGGATTGATCGAAGGTGCGCACACCGGTGCTGGACTAGGCACTCAGTTCCTGCGTCACATCGAGCGCACTCGCCTGCTGGTCCACCTGGTGGATGTTTCCGACGGGAGCGGAAGGCCCGATCCAGTCAAAGATGTCGAAGTCATTGCTGAAGAACTGGCCAGTTTCGGGGCTCATCTGGAAGAAAAACCAGTGATCATGGTGGCCTCCAAGATCGATTTAGCGAATAAAGAAAAATTGGCCAAGCTCAAACGCTACTGCAAGAAGAAAAAACTGGATCTGTTCCCCGTCTCAGCCGTGACCGGCAAAGGGGTCGATGATCTGAAATACGCGATAGCAGAGAAAGTGGAACAGGTTCGTTTAGAGTCCTCAGGCGAACCATCAGCGGCCAGCGGCTGAATAGAAAGCAAAATACCTTAGTGGGTGTGTGCCTTCCGACGACGCAGCAAAAATTGGCTCAGTTGGACGATGCAGACTAGAAGGGAAATTGCGGTCACGAGTAAAAGTGCACCCAGAGAACCATCATAAGTTGCCATCATGAATGTGTAGATCGGCAAGACAGAAAGCAGCACTAGCTAGCTTAACCGCGCCGCGAGCACCCTCGGGCCCCGTGAACCCACCACCCGAGAAACTTGCGCCAAGCGTCATGAATAGACCTCCTAGTACTACTGTGTTATAAAAAAGGAGCTCCACAAAAAGGACAACCCGAGAGTTGTCGGAGCAGAACTCGTGCGATGGTTTGTCGAAGCGTAGCGATGGACCAGGGGTTATGCCGCTCCATGCGTACTGGGCGAACCCCGAGGGCGGAACTTGAGCGGCATTTCGGCGACGGGTAAGTCCACTTGACCGGCGCGAGCGGAGGGGGAAAAACGGCTCCGTTCGGCCACCAGGAACCCATAGGCCGCAATACAGAGAGTCGCATGATGGTGAAAGCCGCGCCAGCCTCGTCCTTCATAATGGCCCAGGCCGAGTTCTTGCTTCAGTTCTTCGTAATCACGCTCGATGATCCAGCGCTGCTTGGCCAAGCGCACCAGATCGGCAAGCGGGGTGTCGGCGGGCAAAGTCGATAACCAGTACTTGGTCGGTTCGGCTTCCGCTTTCGGCCACTCGATCAGCAGCCACTCCTCGGGGCGGGGCTCGCTGCTCCAGTAATCGCGGTGTGCGGGACGCAGGCGCAGGGCCGCAAACCGGGAACGCAAGGGCTTACGAGTTCCTTGCCGCCAGCCCACCGTCTTCCAGGCAGAGGCAGCCAAGCTCATCGCCAACTCGCGCACCGGAAGCGGATTGTGCTGGCCATCGCGGCGTAGCAACTTGGTGGGGCGTCCGATTCCTTTCCACTTTCGTTGGGGTAGCGGTGCCTGGCCTGGTTTCCATACGCTCACCGACGACGGGATGCCCACTACGTACAGCAAACCTAATTCGGTGATGCCATCGCGAAATCCGGTGTCGTTGCCATAGGCGGCGTCCGTCAGTACCGGAGCGGTGGGGATCTCTCGGTCCAGGGCAGTGCGAATTTGTTGCAAAGCAATTTCTGGCTTGGTTTGAAAACTGATTTCCGGCGGTATGCCCGTGGCTTTCCTCCGCTTCTTATCGTGAACCCACACTTCGGGTAAGTAGAGACGCCAGGCAATCGGCAAACTCACCTCTCGGGTGCTGACCGATAAACTCACCGCCACCCGGCAGTTCTCTTGCTTGCCCACCTGCCCACAATACTGTCGGGTCACTCCTACCGAATGCATCCCCTTCTTCACCCACCCAGTGTCATCGACGATCCAGGCTTCGATCGGTCCTAGCTTCTGCATGGCGGGTAAGGCGTACTGGCGCACCGCTTCGAGAATGTCTTCATCCCTCCAAGGCGCGTGAGCCACGACATGGTGTAAGGACTGATGGGTCTGGCGCACGTTGTCGGGACAGAGGCGGGCCGCCATCGGTTCCACACTCTTGCGTTCCCCGGGAAGCAGCAAGCCGGTGCAATAGGACTTCAGAGGGACCACGCGATCCAGGTGCCCCGCGGCTTGCGCCAGGCGATTCAGATAGGCCGCCAAGCGTTTTTGCTGGGCGCCTGGCGCAACAGAATGGGCACTCATGACCAGCAACTTAACATTAAAGAATGGCAGACCGGGTGGTCTTTCAGCTCAAAGGTATCCAGTTTATAACACAGTAGTACTAGAAGCCAGACTCCTGCGACCATAAGAAGGCCAACCCACTTCGATTCGATACCCTTGGTCCGCTTTGCAGCCACAAACGTAACCAGCAACGTCAAAGGCATTACAGCTCTGATAATCCACACGTCTGGCGAATTAAAGTTGTAGCCGCGAATTGCGTGCAGCAAGACATCTGGCAACCAACCTAAGGCTCCCAGCAATATCAAACTGAGCGTTCCTGTCCATCCCGCTTTGTACATGGCTGTAGCAACTATCTGTGGGATTCTTGTCCCTCGCGATGTAAATCCTCCACCGCCTTGTGCACCCTATCCGAGAGCGCGTCCATATTTCGCACCGTGTACCCCGAGGTCGAAATGGGCTGACCAACCCGCATCTCCAGCGGCCGGCACTTTATGTGGTAAGTGTTCATGGGCAGCAGTTCGAAGGTTCCCACCAGCGCTACCGGCACAATATCCACTTGCGCCTTGATTGCTAGAAATAGTGCTCCCGGCAAAAAAGGCTTGATCTCGCCATCGGGCGTGCGGCCCCCCTCGGGAAAGATGACCAGGGGCGTACCGCTCTTCAGGCTCTTCAGCGCGGCGCGAATGCTGCCGATCGACCGTGAAGGGTTCTGCTGGTCCACGCAGATTTGTCCTGAGCGCTCGAGGTGCCAGCCCACAATCGGATACGACAGCAGTTCCTTCTTGAACGCGATGCGGAATTCGAAGGGCAGATGCACGTACAGCACTGGGATGTCGAGCGCGGAAGCGTGATTGACCGCGTAAACGTAGGGTTTCGAAGTGTCAATCGCATCCAGCCCGGTCACTTTCGTGGGCGAGGCGATTGTCTTCATGATCAACCACGACCAGAAGCGCGCAAAGCTATGCAGGATGCGTCCCTGGTTTCCGAATAATGACACCGGAATGGAGACAATTCCCAGGACAACGGTGTATGCCCAGATGAGAGGATCGAAGATTAGGTAGGAACGCAGACGGCTGAGCCATCCGTAGTGGCGGGAAGCGGCTGCCGTCGGGGGCTGGGCAGGACGCAGTCGAAGGTTTGCCGGAGCCGCCTCCGCTGGACTGTCCATCTCGATAGGTGTTTTCGCCGATGGCACTGCTTGTTAGATGCGCGCTCCGAGCAGTCGCATCGCCTCTCCTACAATGTATATCGATCCGGTAATAACCACCACAGCATCCGACCGGGACGAAATTCGCGCCAGCTTGATGGCCGCAGCTACGTCGGCGGCCTCTTCGATCTTCGTCGAAGTCCGGGACGCGGCTTCTCGAATCTCCTCAGGCGCGGCGGACCGGGGATTGTCGGCGCGGGTCGCAATCACCCGCTCCGCGAGGGGAAACAGGATCTCAGCCATCTCTGCAATCGCCTTGTCCCGCATGGCGCCAAAAATAAAGGTCAGCGGGCGCTCCGGATAACCAGCCGAGAGAGTTGACCGCAGCGCCCAGGCTCCCGCCGGATTATGCGCCACATCGAACACATATTCCGGCTCTCCACCGCCGGCGGGCATCACCTGGAACCGCCCCGGCCACCGCGTCTCCCGAATGCCGCGTTCAATCGAGGCGGTCGTCACCGGGAATCCCTGCCGACCCAACTCCTCAGCGGCCGCAATCGCCAGAGCGACATTTCGCAACTGATGGCGCCCGATCAGTGGAGTCTCAACCAGAATCTGCTCCCCCATCACTTGCAGCGGATAACGCGAAACCGGACCTGCCTCGGTTCCCGTCACGAAGTACTGCGCGCTGGAGGGGCTCACGGGCGGCACATACGGCACGGCATTCACCGCCCGCGCTCCCCGTTCCAAAATCGTGTTTCCGATCACGTCGTTGGCCTGGGGCTGTTGAGGCAGCGTGACCACTGCGCCTCCAGGACGGATGATTCCCGCCTTTTCCCCCGCGATCTCAGCCACCGTGTTTCCCAGGAATTTCTGATGGTCGAGTGAGATATCGGTAATGACACTGACTCGCGGTTCTACCACGTTGGTTGCATCCAGCCGCCCGCCCATGCCGACTTCAAGCACCGCGATGTCCACCTTCCGGCGCGCGAAATGCTCAAATGCAATCGCAGTCAGCATCTCGAAAAAGCTGAAATGCCAGGGCAGCTCGCCCTCGCCAACCAGGCGCTCGGCAGTACGGTCCACCAGATCGTGGATCAGGGCAAAATCGTCGTCGCTGATCTGCCGCCCATCGATCTGTATGCGCTCGTTGATCCGCGTCAGGTGGGGAGATGTATAAAGCCCGGTTCGCAACCGCGAAGTGCGCAGAATCGAAGCCAGCGTCGCCGCGGTCGATCCCTTCCCGTTCGTCCCGGCAATCAGCACACTGGGGAAATGCCGCTCCGGATTATCCAGCGCGGCGAGCAGCACACGCATGTGCGCCAGATCGAACTTGTGCGAGGTCGTCTGAGCCAGTTCATGGCCCAGCGCGAACATGCGCGCGATGGCAGTTTCGTAAGAAGACATCAGTCGTCAGTCGTCAGCTAAAACTAGGGTACCAGCTTCGGCTTTGGGCCATCGAGCCCGTCTCATCGAAATGCAGGGTTGCCGGGCTGAGAAGGCGGAGTCGCGCCTCGACCTGAAAGACCGGAGGTCCAACTGAGGACTGACGATTCGTTGTTGGTCGTTGGCCGTTAGCCAAAAGCTTTTGGCTTCAGGTCCAGTAATTGGCCAACGACCAAGGACCATCGACGGGAGTCTTAATCTTAAGCTGACGACTGACGACCGACGACTGACGACTGGTTCCCAGACGACTGGTCCATGAAATCCAGGGCCCGCGCAATGTAGGCTTTCAGCTGCCGGCGGTGCACCACCGCGTCCAGCATGCCATGTTCGAGGAGGAATTCACTTCGCTGGAAGCCCTGAGGAAGCTTCTGGCGGATGGTCTGTTCAATCACTCGCGGCCCTGCGAATCCGATCAAAGCCCCGGGCTCGGCGATATTCAGGTCGCCGAGCATGGCGAAGGAAGCCGTCACCCCGCCCGTGGTTGGGTCGGTCAGGACTGAGATAAACGGCACTTTGGCTTCATCCAGGCGCGCCAGGGCAGCGGAAATCTTGGCCAGCTGCATCAGGCTGATCACGCCTTCCATCATGCGCGCCCCGCCTGAGGCAGACACGATAACGATGGGCACGCTGGTTTCGGTGGCCTGCTCGATGGCCCGTGTTATGGCCTCGCCTACCACCGCTCCCATGCTTCCCCCGATGAACGCATACTCCATCGAGCTCACGATTACAGTCCGCCCATTCAGCTTGCCGCGGGCGTTGATTACCGCGTCTTTCAGCCCGGTGTCGGCCTGCGCCTGCTTCAGGCGCGCCGAGTACGCTTTCAGGTCCACAAATTTCAAGGGATCGGTAGACGTCAGGTTGGAATCCGAAACCTCATATTCGTTGTCATCCAGAAGCTGCGCCAGTCGGGTACGGGCATCAATGCGGAAATGCCGGTCGCACTTGGGGCAGACGTTCAGGTTCTCTTCCAGGTCCTTTTTCCAGATGATCTGCCGGCAGGTCTCACACTTCACCCACAGCCCCTCGGTGCGAACCTTGCGCTCGCCCGAAGTATCCAGCTCACCGGCTTGTCGCTTGAACCACGCCATAGATCAGTCGTTCGCCTCTGGTCGTTGGTCGTTGGCCAGAAAGCCTGGGCCGGTCAACCCGCCGTTGACGCGGAAAAAGCCAACGGCCAAGGACCAACGACCAATGACAGGTTTTTCAGTACTCGATCCCTCTCTGCGCCATGACGCCCTTCTCGTAGGCATGCTTGACCTGGCGCATCTCGGTCACGGTGTCGGCGACCTCGACAATTGTCGGATGGGCGTTTCGCCCGGTCAAGATAATGTGCACCATCTCGGGTTTGCTCTTCAGAGTCTCCACCACCTTGGCGGGATCGAGCATCCCGTAGCTGATGGCGTAATTGATCTCATCCAGGATGACGACGTCCCAGGCGCCCGAATGGATCGCCTGGGCTGCTTCTGCCCAGGCCTCTTCCACCATGCGAACATCTTCGGGATCGGGCTTTTCCGTCCCCACTTTCACGAAGCCGCGGCCCACCTGCTTCATGACAAACTTGTCGCCAAACGCCTGCACCGCATCCAGCTCGCCGTAATGCCAGGAGCCCTTTAAAAACTGCAGCATCAGGACGCGCATACCCTGCCCCACTGCCCGCAGGGCGGTGCCCATGGCAGCGGTGGTCTTGCCCTTGCCCGGCCCGGTATTCACGATGATGAGACCGCGGCGGATGTCCGGCATACCGGCGAATCTTTGATTGTACCTGTTCCCGCCGATGTAGGCGCGAGCGCCCCGCGCGTGCTTCTTTTATCACACTGATGCCAAACGAGATGTTCGTGCAGAAAGGGGAAATGGGGAGGGCACGGGCGAGGATGCCCGTGCTCCGTAAATGTTCTTTTTAGGCTGGGGCGGGAAACTGCCAACTACGGCATTTCGATCACGGAGTGCAGGTCCACCTTGTGGTCTGCGGCAGACGATTTCTCGTCCCCGATCAGCTGAATCGTGACCCGCAGGGCATTGATCTCTTTCTTGACCCGGGCGACTTCTTGTTCTTTCGTCTTCAAGACTTCAAATGGATTCTTCATCGTAATCAATCCTTAAAGGGGAGGGCTGAGTACACAGCGTTCTTCTGCTGCCATCTCGACTGTAGGCTTCCAGAGCCCAATCTGGGAACATCACGAAGGTACACGCCTGAATTCCTGAATTGGTCAATGCCCTAAATGGTAGGGATGACCCTTCAGAATGGTGAATGCCCGGTAGATCTGCTCCAGCAGGACCACCCGCGCCAGCTCGTGTGCCAGCGTCATCTTGCCCAGGGAGAGCACCACCGTGGCCGCCTGCCGCGCCTGGTCAGTAAACCCGTCCGCCACGCCCAGCGCAAACAGCAGAGGCAGCGGATTGCGGTCTTGATAATCGCCCAGGAATTTTGCCAGCTCCTCCGAAGAGAGCTGCTGGCCCCGCCCATCGAGCAGCACCAGCGTGTGCCGGGGACGCGCCTCCCGGGCGCATAGCTTCAAAACCGCCGCCTCGTCTTTGAGCGGCGTGCCTTCGACTTCGGCGTAGCGTGACAGACGCTTCAGGTATTCATCCGTCAGCGACTGGATGGCGGGTTCTTTAGTCTTGCCAATCCACGCAACTTTGAGTTTCACCAATGAGATTTAACCACAGAGGACACAGAGTGCACAGAGGACACCGGGCCAGAAATAATTTGCAGCGTTGGCCTAGGTCTTAGAAGGAAAAAACTCAGGCCCGCTTCTTCCTGAGGCCGCGTACCGGTGCCCGTCTTTGCCTTGCCGGACTCGCCACCAGTTCGGCCGGTTCCATGCGCCGCGCCGACTTCCACAGCCGCTCCAGGTCGTAAAATTTGCGCGCCTTCTCGGAGAAGACGTGGACCACGAAATCCACGTAATCCAGCAACACCCACTCGGCTTGCTTGTAGCCCTCGATGTGAGTCGGGCGTAGCCCGCCCCTTTTCAGACGCAATTCCACTTCGTCAGAAATGGCCTGCACCTGGCGCGGGTTCGTCCCGCTGCACACCACGAAGTAGTCGGTGAAGGCTCCCGACCCTTTTTCCAGTTCCAGTATGGTGATTTCTTCCGCCTTCTTTTCCAGGCAGGCACGGATGGCTTCGGAGATTTGTAGTTTTATCATCAGTCGTTGGGGTCTTAGTCGTCGATCCTGGGTCGTCAGTCCTCGGCTGTCGGTCTTCGGTCGTTGGCCGGTAGTCGTTGGTTCTTTTGTCGTTGGTCGTTGGCCAGGTCCATTGTATCTGAGGTCGCCCACAGGAGCATGCCGCGTCGAAAGCACAAGCAATGGGGAAGGGTACGAGTTGAACTCGTGTCACCAGACCGCTGAAAATCACCCCGTGCGGCGCTTCTGCCAACGACCAAAGACCAACGACCAAAGACCAAAGACCAACGACGCCTGTCTGACGACCGACGACCGAAGACGGACGACTACCCATACAACCCTTCCTTCTTTATGTACTCTTCCACCGCTGCATCCACGAACTTGCGCAGCGGCTTCTTCGCCACCACGGCCTCCCGGATCGCCGTGGCCGAAATGGCCTGGTGCACATTCTCCAGCAAATGGATGGTCGCTCCGCTCAACACCAGATCGCCTTGGGCCGGCTGTTTTGCGAAGGGTTGGCTTACCGACTGTGGCGGGCGAATTTTCTCCGGCAGGGCATTGGCCACATCGGCCAGCGAATATCCCGGACGGCTGGCCACAATGAACTCACATTCCCGAAACAAGGCCTCAGCCTGGTGCCAGTGTGCGATCTCGGCGAAGGCGTCCATTCCGATCAGGAAAAATACGCGGTCGATTTTCTTCAGCGATTCTTTCAGACGCTTTACCGTGTCAATGCTGTAATTGGCGCCCGGCACGGCGTCCTTTACCGGCCGCCCTTTGCCGGCCGGCGCGGGAATCGCAACCACTCCGGGAGCTTCCAGAGCTGACGGGACAAACGTCTTTTCGCCCACCGTGGCCAGCGCCACCATGGCGTATCGATGGAAATAAGGCGTCACCGCCCGGCTCTGTTTGTGGGGTGGAACATTGGCCGGCACAAAGTGGATGCGCCCCAGCTCAAAGCGTTCCTTCGCCGCCCGCGCCAGCGCCATATGCCCGTGATGAATCGGATCGAACGTCCCGCCCAGCAGACCGATATTCATGGATGTGGGCGCCGGCGCCCCGACGCGCAAATCACTCGCAGATCAACCATAGTTTCCTGTTTTCCCTCTGCCGCGCGCAAGTCCTGCCAGCAACTTACGCCTTGAATTTGCGACCTTTGCGAAGTCTTTGCGTCCTTTGCGGTTTAAGACTTTAAGACTTTTACCGCAAAGCCCGCAAAGGCGTTACGAAAAGAATGCAAAAGGGGCATTCGGGAGAAATGCGGTTGCTCGCCTCACTTCACAGGTTGCCCAAGACCCAGGAGCCTTTCGTTCATCCGCCCGATTGCACAAGTCGTATGTACTCCCGTAACTCGCGCCATCCCATTCTGGGAATTAAATTTAACTCATGCGAGCGAAGCTCCCCCTTCTACTTCGCAACCGCCGCATCACTCCGGCCCGGGCCCCGGTCCTCCGCTACGGCGTTGCCGTCCTCAGCATTATTCTTGCCCTGATTCCCGCCTTCCTGCTCTCCGACGTGGTGGAGAGCCGCCTGGTGGTGTTCGCGGTTGCCATCATGGTCAGCGCCTGGTACGGCGGTTGGAAGCCGGGCCTGGTCGCTACCTCCTTCGCCCTGACCGTCAGCGCCTATTTCTCCCTGGCCGGGGCGCACAGTTCCTCCGACTACCGACGGGCCATCATACATCTGGCCCTGTTCGTATTTGTAGCCGGACTCATCTGCTGGTTCAATGCCGCGCTGCGCTATGCCCAGGAAGGCTTGCGCCGATCTGAAATCAACTTTCGCTCCCTGGTCACCCACGCTCCCTATGGCGTTTGCCGTTGCGACTCCGCCGGCATCCTGCTGGACGTCAACCCTGCACTGGTGGCTATGCTGGGCTACCCCTCGGGCGCGGAACTGGTGGGCAGCAATCTGGCCAATCTCTATGCCGACTCGCAGCAGTGGTTCGGCCTGGCCGACTATCTACGCTCCCTGCAAAAATTCCATGGACTCAACGCTGACTGGGTACGCCGGGACCGCACCAATATCAACGTGCGCCTCTCCGGACGCGCCTTCCGCAACGAAACCAACACCATCTTCTTCGAGCTCTTCGCCGAGGACGTGACCGAACGCCGAGCCCTGGAACAACAACTGCGCCAGGCCCAGAAGATGGAAGCTGTGGGCCGCCTGGCGGGCGGCATCGCCCACGATTTCAACAACCTCCTCATGGTGATCTCGGGATACTCCGAGTTCCTACTGGAACGCCTCGGCACCGATCCCACCCTGCGCGGACACGCCCAGGAGATCGCCAACGCCGCCGAGCGCGCCACCTCTCTCACCCGCCAGTTGCTGGCCTTCAGCCGCAAGCAGATGCTCGCTCCCAAGATTGTGGACCTGAACACCGTGGTCACAGAAAACGTGAAAATGCTGACCCGGCTGATCGGGGAAGACATCGACCTGGTCATGGTCCCGGGTCCGGACATCGGCGCCGTCAAAGCCGACCCCGGCCAGATCGAGCAGGTCATCATGAATCTGGCGGTCAACGCCCGCGACGCCATGCCGCACGGCGGGAAGCTGACCATCGAAACCGCCAACGTCACCCTGGACGCCAACTATGCCCGCTTCCACGCCCCGGTAAAGCCCGGCGAGTACGTCATGCTGGCGATCAGCGACACCGGCATGGGCATGGACCCCGATACCCAGGCCCACATCTTTGAGCCCTTCTACACCACCAAGGGACTCAAGGGCACAGGGCTTGGACTGTCCACGGTGTACGGCATCGTCAAGCAGAGCGAAGGCTACATCTGGCTTTACAGCGAAACCGGCAAGGGCACTTCGTTCAAGATTTATCTGCCGCGCTTCAGCGCGACCGGAGAAGCTCTGGCCACGCAGCCGGCCCTGGCCGCGGATGCCCAGCCCAGCCCCGGTCACGAGACCATCCTGCTCGTCGAAGATGAAGAGAATCTGCGCCGTCTGGCACGCCAGTCCCTCGAGAACCAGGGATACAACGTGATCGATGCTCCCGACGGCACCGCCGCCATCAAGGTTTCCCAGGCACACCAAGGCCCCATTCACCTGCTGCTGACCGACGTCATCATGCCGGGAATGAACGGGCGTGAATTGGCCAACCAGCTCTCCCCCACGCGTCCCGAGATGAGAGTGCTCTACATGTCGGGTTACACGGAGAACCATATTG
The DNA here is from genome assembly GCA_963803605.1 of Terriglobia bacterium. Taxonomy (GTDB): domain Bacteria; phylum Acidobacteriota; class Terriglobia; order Terriglobales; family Acidobacteriaceae; genus JAIQFF01. Next base: position 573,558 of record CAWDNG010000003.1, on the reverse strand, counting down.
GCCACAACGGCACGCTGGACGAAGGGATCACCCTGCTCCAGAAGCCCTTTACCCTCCCCGCCCTGAAGGCGAAAGTGCGGGAGGTGCTCGATACCCCACTCCCTCAGGAGATACAAATGTCTGCTCGCTTAGCTCAACCAGCTCCAATGGCTCGCACCCGAAACAAGATTTCCTCCCCCTTCCGCGCTACCCGCTTCGATCTTCACCTGCCGCTGAAATACCGGCTGGTGGGAGAAAGCGGCTGGCGTGAAGGCACAACCGAAAACATCAGCCGCTCGGGGATGCTGTTCCAGGCGGAAGAACCAATCGCTCCCAACGCGCAGCTCGAGATCAACCTCGTGCTGCCCGCGGAGATCGCGGGACTGGCCGCGGCCGAGGTAGTTTGCCGTGGCGAGGTAGTGCGCACGGCAAAGTCCGAAGAAGGTACCGTGAGCCCGACTCTGGCCGCGAAAATACTGCAATACCACTTCCAGCACGGCTCCCACCTCTCGCAGGCGTGAGTCGGCCCGCTGGAATCCAAACGGCGCTGGGCTTGGCGTGAACACCACGTAGGCCCAGACGTCCCGTCTGGTCAGGCAAGCTCAGCTCGCCTCAGAAACCGCAAGCGCGCGAATCGCGGATGCGCGTGGCTCGGAAAGGGCATTTCAACCAGGCTTTGGGGAGAACCTGACTTCAGTCGGGCCATCAATTCGTCTGGATGGCCTCGCGCTTCAGCGCCTGAGGTAAGCTTTCCTCGCCCTGACGACTTTTTCCCCAGCCACTTCACTCGCGCTCTAGCGCCACGGCATGACCCCCGCCTAAGAGGTTTTCGGAACTATTTCTTCGCGTGGGGAAAGAAAATCGAGACCGGCGGCTGGATCGAATATGTCTCGGCGAAGCTGCCCTGATTTACCGCCAGCGCCAGGTGGCCCCGCGAATCGATATACAGCAGAGGCTTTTTCAACGCCACGTCGCTGAAAGTCCTCACAAAGGGAATGTTCATCTCGGCCTTGCCCAGGGTGACGGGCACATTCTGCCCGTGACTGTAGCCCAGCTTGAGAAAATCTTCGCCGCTGATGTTGGTCACAAGGTTGCCGTAGGGGCCATCGGTGGCGATTACTTCGCCGCTCAGTCCACGCGCGTCCAGCCGGGATGCGGCCAGGTCAAGCCGGACCAGTTGGTTTACCGCCATTTCCGGTCCGACGCCCGTCCAGTCCTCACCGTGGGCCAGGTGCGCGCCCACCGGCGAAAAAATGTCCCGCCCATGAAAGGTTGAAGACAACGCGGCCCCGATCATCCAGTCTCGGTTCGTGATCTCACGCACCGCTGCAATTCCATCGCGGTCCTCCACCAGCGTCATCAGCCCGTTGTCGGGCAGTACGAAATACTGCCCCCGCTTCGACTTCGCTACTATCGCTTTGCGCGTGCTTCCCACGCCCGGATCGATGACCACAACAAACACCGTGCCCGCAGGGAAGTATGGCGTCGCCCCGTAGAGAAAGCGTGCGCCGTCGAGTATCGAGAACGGCGTGACCTGGTGAGTCAGGTCCACGATGCGCAACTCGGGCGCAATGGAATACATCACGCCTTTGCAGAGCGCCACTGAATCGTCCATCACCCCAAAGTCGGTCATGAAAACCACCGTAGGCGGCGCTTTCGGCGCCGGCGCAGCGGCAGCCGCTCCCCTGCCCGCCAACAGCAACGCGGCCAACACGCAAGCCCACACTTCCCACCTTCGCCACTGGGAACACCTCATCACCGGCTCCTCGGAGCATTCTCAAAAGTCCGCTATTCTAAACGATTGTGGTCCGCTGCCCAAGGCCACCCGCCCCGGCGCTTTGACCTTCCCACCCGCCTCTGACCGTCTATAATCTCCAAACCAAATATTTCGGATCATCTTCTCAGGAGGTATGCATGTCCTCGGCCATTCCGGAAAAGTATCGTGATCTATTCAGCAAGCGCGCCTTCGCCAGCCTGGGCACGCTGATGCCCGACGGCCGCCCCCAGGTGACCCCGGTGTGGTGCGATCTGGAAGGCGACCTCGTTATTTTCAATTCCGCCAAAGGGCGCCAAAAAGACCGCAACGTGCGCCGCGATCCCCGCGTGGCCCTGGCCATCGTCGATCCCGACAATCCCTATCGCTATCTCGAAATCCGCGGCCGCGTCATCGAAATCACCGAGGAAGGCGCTGACGCCCACATCGACAAAATGGCGAAGAAGTATCTCGGCGTGGACAAGTATCCCTATCGCCAACCGACCGAGACCCGCGTGATCTATAAGATCCAGCCCGAACACACGACCATGATGGGCTGAGAATGATGCGTGGATGACAATCGGGGGCAGGCCGCCCTCGAAACCGCCGGCGGGGATGCCGGCCCTACCAAGGATCCTATGCCGACTGCACCGACTGAAGCCATTGCCCTCGATCTCACCTGGGTACGCTCCCAATTCCCTTCGCTGTCGCAGACCGTGGCCGGACAGCCGGCGGTCTTTCTCGACGGGCCCGGCGGCACTCAAGTCCCCCAGCGCGTGATCGACGCGATCGGCGGCTATCTGAAGAATTCAAACGCCAACACTTGCGGCGCTTATGCCACCAGCCGGCGCACCGACACCGTCATCGCCGATGCCCGTGCCGCCATGACGGATTTCTTCGGCTGCGACAAGGATGAAGTGGTCTTCGGCCCCAACATGACCACCCTGACCTTCGCCCTGAGCCGCTCCATCGGTCGCGAACTCGGTCCGGGCGACGAAGTTCTGCTCACCCATCTCGATCACGACGCCAATGTCTCGCCCTGGCGGGCGCTCGAGGAGCGCGGTGTAACCATCCGCATCGTGGACATCAACCCAGCCGACTGCACCCTCGATATGGCTGACCTGGCGCAAAAACTCAGCAGCCGCACTCGGCTGGCGGCAGTCGGCTACGCCTCGAATGCCGTCGGCACAATCAATGACGTAAGAGAAATTGTCCGCCTGACCCATCAGAAAGGCGCTCTGGCATACATTGATGCCGTCCACTACGCGCCTCACGGCCCGATCGACGTCCGCACCCTGGATTGCGATTTCCTGGTCTGTTCAAGCTACAAGTTTTTTGGCCCCCATATGGGGATTCTCTATGGCAAGCGCGACCATTTGCAGCGCCTGCAGCCTTACAAGGTGCGCGCCAACACCAATGCCGTTCCCCAGCGCTGGGAATGGGGCACGCTGAATCACGAATGTATCGCCGGGATCGCGGCTTGCGTTGAATATCTGGCCGACCTGGGACGCCGGCTGGACCCTTCTGTCTCCACTCGCCGCGCCGCGCTGCTGGCGGCATACGGCGCCATCCAGCAGCACGAACACGGCTTGATGGAAACCCTGATTCGGGGATTGATCGCTCTTCCCGGACTGAAGTTCTACGGCATCAGCGATCTCGCGCAGCTTGACCGTCGTTGTCCCACGGTCGCGGTGCGCATCGCAGGCCATACTCCACTGCAGCTCGCCACTAAATTAGGCGAGCGCGGCATCTTCACCTGGGACGGCAACTATTATGCCCTGAATCTCACCGAGCGGCTCGATGTCGAGAAAGATGGCGGCTTCCTGCGCATTGGTCTGGCCCACTACAACACCGCCGCAGAAGTAGAAAGGCTGTTACAGGTACTGCGGGAGATTACCGCGTAGCGTGGACCGGAGGTGGTGATTTTCCTCCGTGTCCTCTGTGGTTAAGAGACGCCTTCGTGCCCTCGGTGTCCTCCGTGGTTAAAAGAGCTGTCTTTCGTGACCTCAGGTGGTTAGCGTCGCTCATCGCGCCGGAGTTCAATCACCTGATTGCCCTTGGCGATCAGAGCCAGGGCGGCCATCCCGATAAACAATCCGTGCTCCACCACGCCCGGTATCTCCTCCAGTTCGCGTGCCAATGCCGGCGGATCGGGAATTTTGCCAAAATTACAGTCGAGGATGTGATTGCCTTCGTCGGTGATGAACTTGCGGCCCGAGGAATCCGTGCGCACTTTTATCACAGCACCCAACGCGGCAATCTTTCTCGCCACCAGCGCTTCGGCGAACTTGATTACCTCCACCGGGACCGGAAATTTCCCCAGCATCGGGACTTGCTTGCTGGAATCGGCGATGATCACAAATTTGCGGGTGGCTGAAGCTACGATCTTTTCCCGCAGCAAGGCGCCACCCCCGCCCTTGATCAGGTTCAGTTGCGGATCGACCTCGTCTGCCCCGTCGATGGTGACGTCGATGTCCTGAATTTCATCCAGCGTGGTCAGCGGGATGCCGAGGCTGGCCGCCAGTTCCTGGGTGTGGATCGAAGTGGGTATGCCGCGAATCTTCAGTCCGGACTGTACTCGTTCGCCCAGAAAGCGCACCGCGAAGGCGGCGGTTGATCCCGTCCCCAGGCCCACGATATCGCCATCGCGCACAAACTGCAGGCTGGCGCGCGCGGCAGTTTCCTTTTCCAGGTCGTTGGCCATGTCAGATCGCTACTTTACCGCGTTCTACAGCCATGCACCAATGACCGGCTAAATTACTTACCACCAAGGAGGCGGAGGTGAAAAGATCGAGGAGCTTCCTTAGTGCACCTTCGTGTCCTCTGTGTTGATGCTTTTGTTCGTCAGCGGCACTACCGCCCCGCCAATTGCGCGGATTGCCCGAAGCGCTGTGTGGCATAGCCGACGATCATGCCCACAATGCCGCCCGGAAGCATGATCTCGAAATAGTAGTGCTTGCCCGTGGGGTCCGGCATGGCCGCTACCGCATACGCCAGCAGCAGGCCAATGCCCAGGCCGAACAGAATGCCCAGTGGCAGGGAGCTCACCTTCTTCGCGAAGTAGCCGATAAGAATACCTGCGATCAGGCCTTTCACCGTCGAACCGATCACGATTCCCAGCAGCTGGGCGCGCACCGCGGGCGTAAACCAGGCACTCAGTCCGTCAAAGATACCCAGAATTCCACCTACCAGCAGCCCCAGCACGATCTTGTTCATAATCTGCTCCTGCGGGCTGGTTGCCCGCTAGCGTCTTATTCAACGTTGCGGCGAAACCCTTTAGCCACTGGGAATTTCAGATTGCAGATTGCAGATTTGAAACCACTATGATCGAGCCCCTAAATCTGAAGTCATCAATCTGAAACCTAAAATGCCTTCCCGCTCTACCTTCCGCGCCACAAAATGAACACCGCGCGCATCACCAGATACGCAACCACCAGGAGTATCCAGGCGCGGTTCTTGACGATCCATCGCCAGAGGCGCACTGCCGGTCCCTCCGGATATGCCCCGACCGGTAATCCATCCAGATAGCGCGCTACGTCGTTGGCCAGTTCTTCCACCGAACCATATCTTTGCGCCGCATCCTCTGCCATGGCCTTGGCGGCGATCGCAGACAGGGCTTTCGATCCGGGAAACCCATCCTCCAGCAGGAACCTGAGCACGGCGCCCAGCGAATAGACGTCGGTACGCGGTCCCACCGCTTCGACTTCGCCACGTTCCTGTTCCGGCGCCATGTATCCGGGAGTGCCCAGGACCGCACCATGCGCTGTTTCCGGCTCGGAGTGGCCTTGGTCAGAAGGCGATCTTTGTCGCGGAATCCTCCGTAGTGCGCCCTCTTCTGACGGGATATCGCCAGTCAGCAATTTGGCCAGGCCCCAATCCATGACCAGTACTTCCCCGAATGGTCCCACCATAATATTTTGTGGCTTCAGGTCACGGTGCAATACATTGTGGGCGTGAGCGAACGACACTGCTTCACAGATTTTCTGGAAGGTTCGCAACCGCTCGGGCACGCCTCCGAGTTCATCCCGGCACTGGTCGAGGCGTCGGCCCTGCACCAGCTTCATGGTGTAAAAAACCCGGCCATCGGGCAGCGTACCCACGTCGTGCACTGGGACGATGCCCGGATGCTCAAGCTGGGCGATGATTCTGGCCTCGCGCAACAGGCGCGCGCTGAACTCGCCACCTGCATCGGCAATTCCAATTACCTTAAGCGCAACCTGCCGGTCCAGCGCCGTGTCCTCGACGCGAAACACGCCGCCCATACCGCCCGCCCCCAGCTTGTCCATCAGCACATACCCGGTCCCGCTGAGGTCCGGCGCATCGGCGGCCGCGCGGAGCCGGTCGAGGGCCGGGTCTGACAACCACTTCATGTCTGTGTCCTTAGCCCGCATTATTCATGAAGGTCAGTGTGGGCTAAGTTTTGTGGGGGAAGGGTGGGTAGTGATGTAGAAGTTGGGGTGGTGGAGCGAAGATATGGGATGGCTCCGCTAGCGGAGAGCTCGATCCCGGGATGCAAGAGACAGGGGCGCCGTGACTTCCGGCCGTGGGTGTATTTTAGATGCGTTCGTAATTCCGAGAGGGGTTATCCGGTTGCCGCTCCGAGTGCCAGAGCGACTCGACGGAAGGCGGGTAGAAACGGGAAGGAATCCGGTAGATGGACGACGACGCGTCGTACAAAAACCAACACCCTGGCCCCCAGCTTCAGCAGTCGTTCGCGCAGCATGCCAACTTGAGCGCGGGCACAAGCGGTACCGGCAGCCCGCAAGCGCAATTCCTGCATTAGGACGTAGGCGGCGGTGGTGAGCAGGACACGGAACTGGTTGGCCCAGAAGCTGGTGCAACTGGTGCGGTCGATCTCGAGGTCGTGAAGTTCCTTGATGCGATTCTCGATGTCGCCACGCTGACAGTAGACCCGTTCGTAAATCCACTGCGGACTTTGTTTCATGTTGGTGATGACAAACCGGGGGTTATCTTTGGGGTCTTTGTCGGCAGCGCGAACGACCTCGGCTTTGATGATGACACGGCGCTGACCTGGCCACTTCCGGGCCGCGTAGCGGACTTCTCCATAAATATGTTCGGTCTTCCCGCTGCGCCGCGAGAGCTGGCGCGCTCGCCGTATTCCGGTTTCGGCGACGCGCTTCAACACTGCATTCTTGGCCATGGCCACGACATATTCGAGTCTGGGCTGGGCGTCCAGAAACGCCAGCACGGCAGGATGCGCGAAACCGCCATCCAGGCGTACACGAATCCGTACTCCAGGAAGATGGTGACGAATCATCCCCACCAAACGCCGCAGCAGGGCGACTGCGCCTACCGCTGCGGTCACGTTGCCGGGCCGTAACACCGCGGCGCAGAGATACTGTTCGGCTTCGTCGTTGAAGCTGACAAAACCCATCACCGGGAGGTAGCACCAGGTGTCGTAGTGCCCATTGAAGAACGACAGCTGCTGTGCGCCGTGCGTGGGATCGTCCGTCGGATCCAGATCGATGGTGACGCGATGAGCGCGATGGTGCAGCCGCTTGGCGTGGCGCCGGATTACGTTGTCGGCCAGGAACTCGCCCAACCGATACAGCTCCTTGACCCCAACCCCGTTCTCGAAACGCGACAACGTCGGCTGCGAAGCCAGATCGCGACCCTCAATCGGATTGCGCTCCAGGAGCAGTTTGTGAATCGGATCCCGGGACAGGCGGGCCGAGTCGTTGGCGTCCGGATAGCCGCAGGCGATCGAGAACACGCGCTGCGCCACCAACTCGCGCAACGAATGATCCACCTTGCCAGCTTGCCGATCGTCTCGCAGGCAGGAGCTTAGTCCCGCCACCAATCCATAGTGCCGATCGGCGGCCTTCAGCAGTAGGGCTCCGCCGTCGGAACTCCCCTCTCGTTGATCGAACTGGGCCACTACAGGCTTGCGAAAAATTCCTGGGAACAACAAACGCTGTGTTGTGCTATCGTCAGACATTCAGAAGCCTCTTTTGTTACCGCAAACATTGTCTCGACAACATGTTTGTAACAGAGGAGGCTTTTGTTGTCTTCAAATATGTGAATAATGCGGGTTAGGGCGCGTCGATTCCCAGCAAGGTGCGCGTCTCGCGCCGGAATTCTTCCTCGCTTCCCGTCATCTCGCGCAGTTGGTCGAGCACGATCCGGCGAAACTCGCGCCGGGCATAGGCCAGGTAGTTGGTCACATCCGAAGGCTTCAAACGGAACTGCCGCGCTACCTGCTCATAAGTCAACTCTTTGCCGGCCTCGTCAATGTCATAGAACTCAAGCAATCGGAAGTGCACTGACTTGCCGCGCTGTTCGCATTCCTGGCGCAAACGCTCCAGGGAAAGACTGAATACGCTGCGCACCCACTCCCGCTCGAAAAAGTCATCCATCGAGCCGGGTGCCGGAATCTCGACCTGTTGCAACTCTCCTTCAGCGGATTCGAAATCCAGGGGAAGAAACTGCACGTCTCCGCCGCGCTTCAAACGTCTCGCCGCCTTATCTTCATTGGCAATCAGATGGTCCACACAAACGCGCAGGAAAGTCCGCAGCCGCGCTCGCTGCGGGTCGTACTGCGCGAGAAAATCTTTCTCCAGAAGGCGAAAGAAGAATTCCTGGGTCAGGTCCTGGGCCTGCTCTTTGTCCTTGTCCCAACGCAGGCGAACATACTTGTAAACCGGCTTCCAGTAAGCGGCGACCAGGATCTCGAGAGCGCGCTGGCGTGCTTCCGGCTGGTCGCTGCGCGCCGCGACAATGAGTGAGCAGCGTGTGGCTGGAAAATTGCCCTGGCCGCGTAGATTGTCGTCATCCCACATGGAAGCGAAAGGGAGTGTACGACGCCAGGCGGCGCTGAACAAGGCATCTCCGGCGGCCTGGCGGCACCGCTAAGGAAGCTTCGGCATTTCCACAGAGGCTGACCAATATCTCCCTATGCATTCCGCAGTTTTCACTTGTGGAAATTCTGGCTCCAGGATTCGCTGCCGCCTTGCGCCGCGGCCATGATGTGGCTCATATCGTCGCTCCAGCAGCGCCTCATCACGCGTTTCCCAATCACTCCGCATCATCGGAAACTTCCTTCCCGAAATTTGAGTTTTGCACCGAACTTAAGGATTGACCACACCACCGATCACGGGTAAATTCTTTTTCACCTTCACAGAAAATCCAGCCAAGGCAAACTGCGTTTTTGCGGACAATCAATTCCATGAAATCTTCCCTCCCCCAAGGGTGGAACAACGTGAGGAAAGCAGAAGGCGAATGGCAAGTCTATCGCACGCGATTCTTGATTCGGGCCAGGCAGCTCACCGGTCCCCTGGAGTTCCGGGATGCGCTCGGACGTGAACATCGTGGGCAAAGAGGCGACTATCTTGTGGAATCCTCCGACGGTACGCTGAGAATCGCGCCCCGGGAAATTTTTGAGGACGTCTACGTCACCATGGGACCTGCCGTTGAGAAGTGGCCCGAGCTGAACCGACGAAATTTTCCTATTTCGGATCTGAAGCGCCGGAGCTCGACTCGACCCGAGATGATGGCGTGAGCGGCAGCCGAAGGTTGAGCCGCGACCAGGTAACGAAACATTCGCGCCCCGCCGGAACGTCGTCTTGTGGAAAAGCCCAGGCGAGGGGGGACGCATCCCACTTGCTACGTTTGAGATACAATATATAGGGATACCCTCTTGACAGCCCCAACATACGGGCGTACTGTTTGCATCCCATAAGGCTTTTAAACGCCTTTCGCAAGAAGCCGTTTTCAGGCTGGGCAAGAGCAAGAAAACAAAGGGTCGGTCGAGGTTGAGGTGACTTCGGTCGTCCTGCCCAAATTGTTAAAGAAAGATGTCACCCGTTCTTGGGCGGGTTGCTGGTGCGGTGGCCGTTCCCTCGTTGCTATGCGCTTTAGCTGAACTCCTCCCGGGGGAGCGACGACAGTTGACAAGTCAGGCTGTGGAAAATGCCTCGAAGTGAGGGCTGGCAATCCCTTTCGCTTCGAGGCCAGAAATTGAGGCTGGCATGGAAGTTCTGGAGCGTATGGTCAGTGAGTCGTTCGCTCGCTACGGGGTCGAACCTGCGTTCGACTATCGCCGTGTGCAGTGGTCCCCCTGGTTCCGTTGTGTGGACAGTTCGAGCGTGGCGCTGGTTTCCAGCAAGTCTGGCGTCTTTGCCCTGGGAGAAGAAATCGTCGCCCCGGTCGCTGGCAGCAAGCGCATGCTCGCCTTGTTCCAGATTTCCCAGTCTGATGACCTGGGGATGGCCCTTGGCCGCCTGTTCCTGCCCGGCAGTCCCGCGCGCGAACGCCTGACCGCCGGCCGCTGCTTTGCTCGCTATGCCGTGATCGAAGACGCAACCCAGCGTCATGCAGCCCACACCGCATTGCAACGCTGGCTCTCTGAAACCGCCGAACTGGGAACAGAGAACTAGAAACTAACAACTGGTTTCTAAAAATAGTCCGGATTTGCGCGATACTGGAAATTAGAAATCGATCAGAAAACAGGACGAACGAAGAGACAGAAACGGCAGTAAAAGCAGGAACCCGAACTGAGAACGGAGAACTAGAAACTAGCAACTGGTTTTTTAGAAGGGCCCCAGATTTGCACGACACTGGAAGCTAGAAATCGATCAGAAGACAGAACAAAGACTCCAAAGGAAAGAAGAGACAGAAATGGCAGAGGTAAAAGCAGGAGCCCCCACCGCCGAAACCAGCGCAGCCCCGGTAAATACCGTCAATAAGAAGGCCCCGGGCCTCAGCTTCCGCCGCTTCTTTACCAAGACCGGCGTCTCTCCCTACGACGAAATCGAATGGGAGAAGCGCACCGCCCTAATCACCGACGCCAAGGGCAACGCCATCTTCGAGCAGAAAGATGTCGAAGTCCCGAAAGATTGGTCGGTGACGGCCACCAACATCGTGGCCAGCAAGTATCTGCACGGGACGCTGGGGACGCCCGAGCGCGAGAGTGGTGTCCGCGCCCTGGTGACGCGCGTAGCCGAGACCATCCGCGACTGGGGCATGTCGCAAGGCTATTTCAAAACGGCGGAAGACGGCGCCACTTTCCACGACGAGCTCGCGCACATCCTGCTGCGCCAGTACGCCGCCTTCAACTCGCCGGTATGGTTCAACGTAGGATGCGATCGCATCGAGCCCAAGTCCGACGCCCAGAACTGGCACTGGAACCCGGCCAGCGCGCGCGTCGAGTTCAGCGTCACTGGCTACAAGACGCCGCAATGCTCGGCTTGCTTCATCAACTCGGTGAAGGACTCGCTCGATTCGATCCTTACGCTTGCCAAAACCGAAGGCATGCTCTTCAAGTGGGGGTCGGGCACGGGCACGAACCTTTCGTCGCTGCGGTCTTCTACGGAAGGCCTCAGCGGCGGCGGCACCGCCAGCGGCCCGCTCAGCTTCATGAAGGGCTTTGACGCCTTCGCCGGCGTCATCAAGTCGGGCGGCAAGACTCGCCGCGCCGCCAAGATGGTCATCCTCAACATCGACCATCCCGATATCGTTGACTTCATCGAGTGCAAATCGAAAGAAGAAGCCAAAGCGCACGCCCTGATCGCTTCGGGATACGACGGTTCGTCGCCCGATTCGGACGCCTACTCGTCCATCTTCTTCCAGAACGCCAACAACTCCGCCCGCGTCACCGATGACTTCATGTACTCCGTCCTGCGCGACAACGGCTTTACCACGCGCGCCGTCAAAGACGGCCGCCCCATGCAGAACTTCAAAGCCAAAGACCTTCTCTACAAGATCTCCGACGCTACCTGGCGCTGCGGCGATCCCGGCATGCAATACGACACCACGGTCAACCGCTGGCACACCTCGAAGAACACGGCCCGCATCAACGCCAGCAATCCGTGCTCGGAATACATGTTCCTCGACGACTCGGCCTGCAACCTGGCCAGCCTGAACCTGCTGAAGTTCGCGCCCAACGGCACGTTTGACGTGGAAGCCTATCGCCACGCGGTAGATGTCCTGATCACCGCGCAGGAAATCCTGGTCGACAACGCCGGCTACCCGACGGAGATGATCGCGAAGAATTCCCACGACTACCGTCCGCTGGGCCTGGGCTACGCGAATCTCGGCGCGTTACTGATGGCCGCCGGCCTCCCCTACGACTCCGACGCCGGACGCGACTACGCCGCCTGCGTCACCGCCATCATGTGCGGCGAAGCCTACCTGCAATCCTCCCGCATCGCCGAGTCCTGCCCCGCGTTAGTTCCAGCCACAGAGCCGACGCAAAGAGGCTTAGCCGAGACAAACCTGGGTGCCGACATCGCCACAACCCACGTAGGGGCGGACGCCCTCGTCCGCCCAGCCGAGCAAAGCTCGGCAGGAACTAAAACCATGCCCGGCGGCGCCTGCCCCGGCTGGTACATCAACCGCGAACCGTTCCTCGACGTCATCCGCATGCACCGCGCGAGCGTCAACAACATCAACAAGACCAACGTCCCCGCTCCGCTCTACGAATCCAGCAAAGCCTGCTGGGACGAAGCCCTCGCCCACGGCGAAAGACACGGCTACCGCAACTCCCAGGTCACCGTTCTCGCTCCAACAGGAACAATAGGTTTCATGATGGATTGCGATACTACCGGGATTGAGCCGGATCTGGCGCTGGTGAAGTACAAGAAGCTGGTGGGTGGGGGGATGATTAAGATTGTGAACAATACTGTGCCCACCGCGCTGTTTAAGCTGGGGTACGATCACGACGAAGCGGACAAGATTGTTTCCTACATTGACGCGACCGGGACCATTGAAGGGGCGCCCGATATCAAGGATGAGCATCTGGCCGTTTTTGACTGCTCGTTCAAGCCGGCCAAGGGGACGCGGTCGATCCATTACATGGGGCATCTGAAAATGATGGCGGCGGCGCAACCTTTTATTTCCGGCGCCATCTCTAAGACAGTGAACCTGCCGGAGAATGCCTCCGTGGAAGACATCATGGAGTGCTACATCCAGGCATGGAAACTGGGGTTGAAGGCTGTGGCCGTCTATCGTGATGGATGCAAGAAGTCGCAACCGCTGAGCGCGTCCGGCACCACCACTGCGCTCTCGAAGAAAGGCGATGCTGCCGCCGCGGCCGCCGCGCAGCATGTCGAAGAAGACAATCTCAACGCTCCGCCGCGCGCCGTCCGCCACAAGCTGCAGGAGGAGCGCGCGTCCATCACCCACAAATTCAACGTGGGCGGACACGAGGGCTACATCACCGTCGGCCTCTATCCCGACGGCGAACCCGGTGAGCTCTTCATCACCATGGCCAAGGAAGGCTCCACCGTCAGCGGCCTGATGGACAGCTTCGCTCTGGCCGTCTCCATCGCGCTGCAACACGGCGTGCCCCTGAAACTGTTCTGCGAAAAGTTTGCCCACACCCGCTTCGAACCCAGCGGCTGGACCAACAATCCCGACATCGGCTTCGCCAAGTCGATCATGGACTACATCTTCCGCTGGCTGCAGTTGCGCTTCCTCACCGGCCAGCAGGGCATGCTGTTCGAAAACCTCAAGATGCGGACGTCGGCCGTCGGACCTCAGACCTCAGCCACGGGCGATCTGGACGGTTCAGTTGCTGGGCCAACGACCAACGACCAAAGGCCAAGGACCGGCCCCGTCCACGCCGCCGACGCTCTCGCCGGACTTATCGACCTGGGCGACGCCCCCACCTGCAGCTTCTGCGGCTCCATCATGACGCGCAATGGAAGCTGCTACCGGTGCGGGAGCTGCGGGAGTACGAGCGGCTGCAGCTAGGTTGGGTTTAGATTTAACAGAATAGTAGGTGACGTAAGCTGTAAAACGAGGGCACGGCGAACGCCGTGCCCTTCGCCTTGTGTGCCGAGCATGCTCGACAGCCTGGAGGTGCAAGTCCTCTTCACAACGTGATGGACGTGAAGTGATAGCGAAGCGCAACGGTGAAATCACACTCGCCGCGAGGCGGGATTCCAGGCGGAGTGAAGCTCCAAGGGGCGTCTAGGAAGGGACCGAATCGTTCTCTGGCGACGCGTTCTATCGAAAGCCCGGCTACCCACATCTAGCTCAACCCGCCGAACCGCCGTGTGCGGACCCGCATGTACGGTGGTGTGGGAGGGGAGGACGCGTGATCGTCCCCCCTATCCCGATTGAAGGGAGAATTATGATTCAGCACGAGTTTCCTGCGCACTCCATTGTGTTGGACAAACTGGAAGCTGCCCAAGAAGCCTTGAGCGACAAACTCGGTGACGGCAGCAAACGGAAGTACGCGCGGTTTATAGTTGCCGCCCTTAGCAGCCCGTGGCGGAACTGCTTATGTTTCGTGACCTGTGACAAAGCCTGCGGCAAAGGACAGATGATCCCAGGCGCTGACCAACAGCGACAGTAAGTCGACGTGCCGGCCAAAGGGTCGTCATCAGGCAGAGCACAAAGCGCAAGAGTCGCGAAAGTGCCTGCCCCGCACGATTTCTCAGTTCTCGCGGCGTGCCTGCTCCCAGCAATTTGCGCAGAATCAGACTGAGATTGAATGCTCCCACGTGGATCAACTGTCGTTTCAGAATGTTTTGCCGGCCCCGCAGATGACAGCGTCGCATACCGCCCGTCTCGTAGCAGTGCGCGAAGCTGCGTTCGATCAGTTCCCCGCGCCGGCGCAGCAAGCTCTTGCCGTACTCGCTCCGCACCCGTCGCCGGTTTTGGTACACCGCCTGCTGCTCGGCGCCTTTGCCTTGCCAGTCGCGACGTCCTTTCTGCTTCTTCTCGGGAATGTAGGTGCGTACCTCATAACTTTTCATCCGCTGTACCACCGCGCCACTGTGGTAGCCCTTGTCCGTCACCAGTTCTTCGATCCCTTGCAAGTGAACCTTAGGTTTGTCCTGGGGCCGGAGCTCGGCCTCCCGTCGGATCTGTTCTGCCACCTGCTCACCCGCCTCGCATAACGTTTCATCCAGCGTGCTCGTATCCCCCTGGTCGGCGCCTTGCAGCGTCACCGCCACGATGGCGCCCGTGTCCAGATCCACCGCGTGTTCGGCCTTGTGCGCCAAGTGCGTCCGTCCGTCTTTCATCTTCGCGACCCGCTTCCACTCTTTATTCGATGTCCGCTTCTTGCGCTTCCGGTCCAATCGTGCCAGATCCTCGCGGGTCGGGGTCTCGATCCCAGACGCCTTGGCCAATCCCCGCAAGAACTCTTCATACGTTTCCCCGGTGTCCCGGCGTACGATCGATCGCATCGCCGCATTCGCTTCCAACGTCGTCGCGTCGATACCCATCCGCTGCCCCTTCAGCAGTCCCCGTTCTGCCAACAGTGCCAGAACCCACGCGAACACCTCGCGATGCGTGTCGATGTTGATCAAGCGCCGGGTCCGCGAGATCGTCGAGTGGTCCGGGGTTGGCTCGTCCAGTCCAATCAGCAGAAACCGCCGTAGCGCGAGCGAATCCGCCACCCGCCACGCAATCCCACGCTCACTATCGATACCCTCGAAATACCCCACCAGCAGCGACCGAAAGTAAATCCCAGGCCGCAGCGACGGTCGTCCCAGTCGCGCATGATAGAAGCGCGCACATAATCCCTCCACAAACTCGTCGAACCTGGCACCTTCCAATAACTCGTTCAACCGCTTATAGAAAGGATGGCCCGGCGCCACCGCCAACTCCGTGTGCGCGATCCAGATATCTTCTTGTTTCTCCCCGCCACTCCGCTTGTTCATCGCCATGCGCGCATTCTACGAACTCTTCCTGTGGATCACGCCATCTTTTGTTCAGGTATCCAGACTTGCACCACGGGCTGTTAGCAGTATTCCGTGGATTGGCGGCCTTATTGGGGCGAGCGCTAGCTTCAGTGCCGAGATAGAACAGGGAAAAGTGAATGAACTTCATCGCCTGTGGCTAGCTGAACACCAGCAGAAGGCTAGAGAGCTGGTAGGTACACTAACCGACATTTTTGCCAGATTAGAGAATTTCGGTGAGGAAATACGTGAACGCATCGAATCGCCAGAGTATTTAAACCTAGTGAAAAAGTGCTTCCGCTCCTGGGACGCCGCCGATACGCAAGACAAGAAGCAAATGCTGAAGAAACTCATTACCAATGCATGCGCTATTAAGTTATGTCCTGATGACCTCGTGCGGCTTTTCATCGCTTGGATCGATCAATATTGATCAATATGATGAATCTCACTTTCTGGTTATCAAAGAGATCTACAGACACCCACGAAGCACTCGAGCACAGATATGGGACACGATACACGACGTGAGGCCTGGGGAAGACTCTGCCGAGGCTGATCTTTTCCGGTATCTAATTCGAGATCTCAGCACCGGCGGAGTAATCAGACAGGAACGAGAAACCGACGGCTACGGGAATTTTTATAAGAGGGACACCCGAGGGCAGGGGCGCGAAAACTCAAGCCGAGTTATGGAATCCTCGTTCGAGGCCACTAAGCCTTATGTTCTAACAGCGCTCGGGAAACAGTTTGTGCACTATGCCATGGAGGACGTTGTGCCTCAAATTGGAGGTTGAATGGTCGCTCACTTGGGACGTAGCACGAAAGTGGTCTAGGAACATCCAGACCGGCAGGATTAAACCATCATCTGGACTGTGAAGGGGGGCACGGGCGGGTGGCCCACATCTCCGATGAAAGTGTAGCTCTAGAAGGGGTTAGTCATTTCAATCTTGGGGCACTCGGAGAACAAAATCTCTTCTCGCGTAGGTCTAGAGTAGTGGAGATGGGCGGGCCCCACTTCTCGCAAAGGACGCGAGAAATGGGGCACCCCAAGGGTTCTAAGTGTTTTTCTCTGAATTCGGGCGGGTGACCCGCATCTCCGGCTGGTCCAACGACACGAAATTGAAATACGGAGGGTGCCCCATTTCTCGCGCTTTTTGCGAGAAGTGGGGCGCGGACGGCGCATCCAGTCACAGCTCGCCCTAGCTATGATCCGCCTGCGGCCCGCATCCTCATCTTGAGTATCTCCCAGCCGTTGACCTTTACCGCTCCCACTTCCCCGTAAGCATAGGAACGAAAGCTGCTCCAGCGCCACTGCTCGGGTTCGAGGACCAGTCCACGCTTTACCGGGTTACGATGCATTTGTAGCGCAGTTTCTCGATGCGCTTGTGCTCCGTCCAGACGTTGAAGTCGTAAAAA
The DNA here is from genome assembly GCA_963803605.1 of Terriglobia bacterium. Lineage (GTDB taxonomy): Bacteria > Acidobacteriota > Terriglobia > Terriglobales > Acidobacteriaceae > JAIQFF01. Next base: position 556,764 of record CAWDNG010000003.1, on the reverse strand, counting down.
CGGCGCTGCCATACGTGAGCTGGTTCTGTTTTCGTCCACAGAGTGGGTTGGTTGCGACGGCGACGAGCGGTACCCAGCACGCGGCGGGCGAAACTGACCTTCAACGCCTGCATCACGGTGGAAGGGATGGCGCGCTGCGGTTTGCAGATCAGCAGGTGAAAGTGCTCGGGCATGACCACATATCCGAGAACTACGAAAGCATAGCGCTGGCGAACTTGTTCGAGAACGCTAAGAAACAGGTCACGGCGGCGGGCCGATCCCAGCCACGGTTGGCGGTGATAACAACTGCAGGTGATGAAGTGCAGGTCTCCGGCACCACAATATCGTTTGAGATTTCTGGGCACGCCGGAAATCCTAGGACAGGGGTGGACCTTTCGTCTGTGACCTGTGACCCATCCAGACGTTCAGGTTGATGTGGTGGGCGGGGCCCCACTTCTCGCAAAAAACGCGAGAAATGGGGCACCCCTTGATCCTCCTGGCTTATTCGGGGCAAGAGATGTGCGCCACCGCCTGAAGAACAGGTCCCTCCCCTTCCTGGGGATGACAGTGGTTGCGGAGGTCTGAATCTTTAAGTCAAAATCCCCACCCTATTTCGCAAAGGACGCGGAATCAGGATGGGGCACCCTCACTTCCGCTATACTCCGGGCCTATGCACAGAATGCTCATTGCAATTTCGCTGGTTGTGTTGGCCACGTTCTCGATTACTCAGACTTGGGCGCAAACTCCTGGACCGGCCCAGACCGCGGTGCTCGCCCCGATCAATCAGTTTGTGGATGGCTTCAACAAGGGCGATACCAAGATGGCGGTGGCGGCTTGTGCGGATGAAACATCCATCCTCGATGAATTTCCTCCGCACGAGTGGCACGGTGCCGGAGCCTGCGCGAAATGGCTCAACGACTTTGACGCCGATGCCCGGAAGAATGGCATTACCGATGGAGTGGTTACGCTGGGCGAGGCGTTGCACGTGGATGTTAACGCCGACTATGCCTATGTCGTCATTCCTGCCAACTACACGTTCAAGCAGAAGGGGAAGACGGTCAGCGAAGTTGGGTCGATCATTACGCTCTCCCTGCACAAGAGCGCGACCGGGTGGCGAATCACGGGATGGGCCTGGGCGAAACACTAAGCGGCGCGCCGAGTTGGCCATCATCTTTATTTTTATTCCCTTCCGGCTCGCACAATGCGGGAACCGGCTCTCGACTGCGCTTGGGATGAAAACGGTAGGGCTCACATTCCTCAGGTCAAAATCCCCACCCTAATTTCGCAAAGAACGCGAAATTAGGATGGGGCACCCTCAGCGAAATCAGGATGGGCACCCTCGGACCTTCGGAATGACAATGCGTTACCTGGGCGCGGTGTGGTGGTCGAAGCTGATGACCCGGGTGACCTTCCAGACGCCGTCGTTGTTCTGCCAGAGGTGGATGAATTTGGCCTCACCGACGGAACCGGGTTCCTCGTGTCCGGGGTGATGAAAGCGGTGCACGCCGATTTCAACCGCGCCGTAGTTGGCGATGGGGTAAACCTCGAGCGTGCCGGGAACGAGTTCCCGGGTGACCTTGCCGCAGATATTGTTCCTGATCGCGTCGACGAGGACCTGACGGCCGCGGCTTAGGCCGGTTTCGTCGTGATAGAACTCGATATCGTCGGCGATCAGCGATCCGAATTTCTCCAGATCGCAGTGGTTGTAGGCGTCGAAAAGCTGGGTGTCCAGGGACTGGATGGTTTTGAAAAGCGGATCGGGGGCGGCGGTCTGAGCGTGGACGTGAGCGATGGGTGCAGCCAGCAAAGCCGCTACGAGAACGGCTTGCAGGAGAGCCGTGGGCCTTCTCATGCGGAGATCCCTTTGTGCGAGGTATGCACAAGTGGTATTACGTGCAAACAGGGGAGTTTGTTCCGCAGGGACGCGGCGGGCTTGTCTAGGTTAGGCAGGAAAGACACTTATCTCAAAATCCCCACCCTAATTTCGCAAAGAACGCGAAATTAGGATGGGGAACCCTCGGCGCTCAATTTCTTAGGCTACCATTCGCTGTAGAGACTGTCGGAGACGATTTTTCTGATCTTGTCGAGGCCCTTGATCCACGTCTGGTATTCGCTGCTGGCGTTGGTTTTGGCGACGGCATCGGCAAAGGCGGCCATGTTGGGATACTCGATGCTCACCACCACCGCACCAGCTTCCGGGCCGGCGAAGCGGGCTTGCCATACTCGGGTCTGGGCTTGGATCCCGAGGCTCTTCATGACCTGCCTGCCTTTTTCGATCTCCTGAGCGTAGGCAGCGGGGTCGTCGGTCTTGACTATGACTACGCGCAGCACGGTTGCCTTCTGGGCGAAGGCGGCGCTCGACGCTGCACAGACGAGCAGGAGAACCGCAGCGGCGGCTGCGGCCTTGCTTATCGACTTCTTCCTCATTAATGGTTCCTCTCTTTTTCACTCCATGAGTTGATCACACCGGGCTCGGGCCGGGCACATGGTATGTCCGGGGGGTGGGGAAGTCAAATACGAGCGCAGGGGAAGGGAGCGCGAGGTGCCCGATCCCTTGCGTTCTTTGCAATGGGTGCGGGCTAGCTACCTGGTCACAGCCGCCAGAATCAGTTTTTGATTTTTCAGGATTTCCTCGAGGGCCGCCTGGTTCTTCTTAATTGTGCCCTGGTTGGAGATGATGACCTTCTGGTTCTTGACGATTGCGCTTTGGTTGGCCAGGATGGCTTTCTGGTTTTTTACGATCGTCGCCTGGTTGGACACGATGGTTTTTTGATTGGATAGAACTTTGGCGTCCGCCATGTTTTCCTCTCCTGATAATTTGGCGGACAGTGTATCACCGGGCGGCGGGGCACTTGAGTCAGGAAGGACCGGTGACCCTGTTCTCGATATCGGGCGGCGCGGCTTCGGGCTTCTCTCCGCAATAGACGCGGGCGATGCCGCGGACCAGGCGGCGCAAGGGCAGGCCGCTCTTGGGGTCGGCAAAGAAAATCTCTCCCGAGCGGGTGCTGCGATAGAACCAGCGTTTGAGCAGGGCGAGATGCTCCATGGTTTCGAGAGCGGTCGTGGGGTTTGCGGGAGGAAGCGCAGCCAGGGTGGCCTGTATCCGCGACTCCATGGACTGCGACTTGGTGTGCTCGGCGGGTTGGATAGGAAACGTAAGCGGGCCGGTGATGACGCCGGCATCGACGAAGAAAAACGCCACCGATTCAGGGACGGCCGACGGCTGCACCATGATGGCGGTAAGTTGATCGATGCGGCGCACGATTTCGGGAAGCGGGCTGAGCAACGGCCTGAGCTTTTCAAGTTTCGCGTGCAGGGCGGCAGCGCTTTCAAAATCCAGAGTGTTCGAGGCCTGGTCGCGCTGCGTGCTTATCTCCCGCACCAGGGAGCCGCCAGTGCTGTCGAAGTAGGTCTGCACCCGGGCCACCTCGGAGTGGTAGTCCTCGTCGGTGCAGCCTTTGAAGCAGGGGGCGAGGCACATTTTCATTTCGGAATAAATGCAGCCCGGGAATTGCGGGTCGGGATGGAGGTCGTCCACGCAGCGGCGCATTTTGAAGAAATCGAGCGAGTCGTTGGCGAACTTTTCGGCGGCGGCGCGGGATGGAAAAGGCCCGTAGTAAAGCGAGCGTCCGCCCCGGCGGCCGAGGCGGGTGGTGATCGACGCGCGCGGGTATTCATTTTCCAGGTGCAGCTTGAGCAGCGGGGCGAAGCGCAGGCGCAGGCGGTCGGCGTAAGTCCTGGGGAAGGCCTCGCGCAGCGTGCGATACAGGAGGAATCCGGACTCGAAGTCAGAGCCGGTGACGGTGTACTGAATGGAGCGCACACGATCGCGCAGGTTCAGTCTTCGCGTTTGCTCGGAAGGGCCGAGGAGGCGTTGCAGGCGGCGGCGCAGATTGGTGGTCTTGCTAACGTAGGGTTCGGCCTGGGGACCGTCGCCGCGAAGCAGGAAAACGGCCGGCGCAGCCGGGACTGTGGCAAATACTGCCGCGTCGCGAGCGGGGTCGAAATCGAGATGCTCGATCAACATCTTCTATTCTAGTTTGAATTTAACCACGGAGGGCACAGAGGACACGGAGGAAACCCTTTGGATCAACCACGGAGGACACAGAGGAAACCCGGCCTCGGACTAACGCGGATAACGCGGATCTAAAAAAAATCAAGTATTTAATCCGTGAAATCTGTGGCCGGGAATTTACCTGAAACTGGCGCTGCGGAATTTCTGGCGGAAGTCTTCGCCTTCCATTTTGATGATGCGGCACATTTCATGCAGGCGGGAGCGCATGCGTTCTCCGATGCGGTCGCCCAGCGTCTCGCGGCGTGTGGACCTCTGGGCGCGGGCGAACTCTGAGGTGGGGTTGGCGTATGGTTCCTGGCCGGCATCGTCGGAAAAGTTCGTGGTGATGATGGTGGTGCGTTTGTCGTTGTAGCGGGTGTTCAGGATCAGGCTGACCGTGTCCCAGACCCATTCTGTGGGTTTGACGGCGCCGAGTTCGTCGAGCACCAGAACCTCAGTTTCAAAGACTGGCCGCAGGACGTCCAGTTCGGTGGCCTTCACGGAATCGTTGTAGGAATTCTGGATTTGCTTCAGCAATTCACGATAGTCGTAGAACAGGCAGGCAATGCCCTTGCTGAGCACAAGTTCCTTGATAATGCCGACCGCGAGGTGGGTCTTGCCCACGCCGATGCTGCCGATGAGCAGCAGCCCGGTGCTGTCCACCGGATATTCTTCCACAAATTTGCAGGCTGCCAGGCGGGATGAAGCCAGAGCCCGGTGAGGGCCATCGAACTCGAAGTTGGAAAGCTCGCAGTGCTCGTAGCGTTTGGGAATGCGGGCGGCGGCGAGCAGGGTCTGAGTGCGCGCCTGGCGGCGGCAATCGCAACGGGTTACACGATGGTCGGAGCCGATAGAGACTGATTTCCAGCCAGTACCTTCACACAGAGGACACACGTCCGCGGAAACTTTCATCACCTGGGTTCTTTTCCTTATCTAAACTGTGCACTCGCGAACGCGTTTTGCGCAAGTGCCAAAGCCGATGAGCCTGTGTACATCCTGTGGAGTGGCTGAAGCAGCTGTGGAGGGCTGAGGAAATAGATCTCCGGGGCGGCTGAGCGGTGTACGTTGCCTGATTTCAGCCGGCAGAGCCACTTTTCCGGGCGTTACCGCAAGGAAGGGCCTTTTTCCCGGGCTGGGAAAATGCCCAACTCTTAGTCGTGACCCAAACTCGGCATCCGGCGCGGATTTCCACAGTTGACATTCTGTTCGGACGGTAGCTAAATAAGGCCGTCGGGTTTCCCCACTCAGCGAGCGTCCGTACCTTCCTCCCCTGTGCGCGCTGGGGGACTAACGAAACCTGCCAGGAGAGAAGATGAACAAAGCCGATCTCATTGACCGAATCTCAGCTAGCTGCCACATCAGCAAGGCCACGGCAGCCACGGCTATCGACACTGCTGTCGACAGCATCACTTCTGCTCTGAAAAAGGGGGATCGAGTAGCGTTGATTGGTTTTGGCACGTTTTCCGTTTCGCAGAGGAAAGCCCGCAACGGGCGTAATCCGCAGACCGGCGCCACCATCAAGATCGCTGCCCGGAGGGTCGCCAAGTTTTCATCGGGAGCCGAACTCAAGAAAGCGGTCAACCGCGGTAAGTAGGCCCACAGGTTTAAGCGAGAACGGCAGGAGGTCGGTCCTGCCGTTTTTGTTTGAAGTTGACTGCTGATCACTCCAAGGTCAAAAGCGGCGAGGGCGCCCGCCCCACATTGCATCGGGTTGCTGAATCCTGCGGTAATCCTTTAGAATCTAATGTCTCGAACAGGTTTGGAGACCCTATGAAGGCAGCTATTCATCCCGCTTACAACGAAGTTCGTGTCATGTGCGCCTGCGGCAACAGCTTCACCACCCGCTCGACCCACCATGGCGACATCCATGTGGAAATATGCTCGGCCTGCCATCCGTTCTTCACCGGCAAGCAGAAGCTTATGGACACGGCTGGCCGGGTGGAGCGCTTTCGCCGGAAGTATGCCAAGGCGGAGCCGGTCAAGAAGTAAGGCTGGCCGCGGATTTTCCCGGATTTGCGAGCCCCTGCGTTTGCAGGGGCTTTGTTTTTGGGGACACAGGTAGAATAGGGTCGTGCGCAAGTACTGGGACAATTCCGGGCCGGGCGAGGGCGCCCGCGCCACACAACCGGTTCCTTCGTCTTTGACGATCGGGAACGTGCGCATTGCTCCCGCGACTGTGCTGGCTCCCATGGCTGGGGTGACCGATACCGTCTTTCGCCGCTTCATTCGAAATCTGGGCGGTTGCGGGCTGATCATGACCGAGTTCACCTCGGCGGACGGCATCCTGCGCTCGAAGGACCGGAAGGCCAAGCTTTATCTGCATTTCTACGAAGACGAGCATCCCATCTCAGCGCAGCTTTTCGGCAGCGATCCCAAAGTCATGGCTGAGGCGGCCCGCATGGTCGAGGGGCTGGGATTCGACCTGGTGGACCTGAATCTCGGGTGCCCAGCCAAGAAAGTTGTGAAGTGCAACGGAGGGTCCGGGCTGCTTAAGGACTTGCCTGCCATTGGGAAGATCTTCGAGGCGGTGCGGGCTGCGGTGACGATTCCCTTCACGGTGAAGTTCCGGGCCGGCTGGAATGACGACAACATCGTTTGCGTCGAACTGGCGAAGATGGCGGAGGACTGCGGGCTGTGCGCGGTGGCACTGCATGCCCGCACCCGCGAGCAGGGATACAGCGGTCAGGCCCGCTGGGACTGGATTGCGGCCGTCAAGGATGCGGTGAAGATCCCCGTCATTGGGAACGGGGACATCCGCACGCCGGAAGACGCTTGCGCCATGGTGGCGCAGACGGGATGCGATGCGGTGATGATCGGGCGGACAGCGCCCTCGAATCCCTGGATCTTCCGGCAGATCGAGCAATATTGTAGCGCTGGTCACGTAGGGGCGGGCGCCCTCGCCCGCCCGGGCGAGGCCAGCTCGGTTTTGATGCCATTCAGCGAAACTAATCGGCGGCGAGCTTCGCTCGCCTCCCCGGACGAGGGCGTCCGGGGCTACGTGGATTGTGGTTATGATGAGCCCAGCGAAGCTGACCGAAACCAGATGATCCGGACTTACTTTGAAATGTTGATCGAAGAGGAAATGCCGGGGGCTGAGGGCAAGATGAAGCAGTTTGCCTCGTGGTTCACGCATGGCCTGGCGGGTGGGGCGGCACTGCGAAAAGCGATCTACGAGTCGAAGAGCCGGGTGGAGATACTGGCTAGCGTGGAAGCATTCTTCGAGAATCGGCTGCGGTCGAGTGGCGTGGGCGCCCCGGCCCGCGAGGCCTTGATTTCCATTCTGTAGTCTGACGCAGCCAAATGTAGCGGCTAAAGCTCGCGCGGGCGCCGAAGGGCAAATCAATCCAGACGACTTGAAGGCCCGACTGAAGTCGGGCCTTCTCTCGAAACCTGCTTGAAATAGGGCTTTTTACGAGACTCTCAGAGCTCCCGCCTGAAACAGCACGCGGGCGGGGGCGCCCGCGCCACACTTGACCACAGTTGGTCACACTTGACCTAGGGACTGGGCGAGGCCTCGAGGTCTTTCGCCATTTCGGGCAGGACTGCCCGCAGCAGCGCGACGAAGTCAGCTTTCACGCGCTCCCCGGTCTCGAGCACTTCGTCGTGGCTGATGACCTGGTCGAGAATGCCCGCCGCCATGTTGGTCACGCAGGAAATGGCCAGAACTTTTATTCCCATGTGGCAGGCGGCGATGACTTCGAGGACGGTGGACATCCCCACCAGATCGGCCCCGATGGTCCGCAGGTAGCGGATCTCTGCCGGGGTCTCATAATTTGGTCCCAGCAAGGCCGCGTAAACGCCCTGGTAGAGCGGCTTGCCCGCCCTCTGCGACGCCTGCAGGGCGATTTCCCGATAAGGCTTCCAGTAGGCTTGCGTCATGTCGGGGAAGCGCGGGCCGAAGCGATCATCATTAGGGCCAGCCAGCGGATTCTGTCCTTGCAGATTGATGTGGTCGGTGAGCACCACCAATGCACCCTGCTGGAACTCGCGATTGATGCCACCGGCCGCGTTGGTAAGAATTACCGCGTGGATGTTCATGCAGTCGAACACGCGCATGGGGAAGGCTACTTCCCGGGCGGAATAGCCTTCATACAAGTGCACGCGTCCCTGCATAGCAGCCACGGGTACGCCGGCGGCGTTTCCGATCACCATCTGCCCGACGTGGCCCAAGGCCGTCGAGCGCGGAAAGAATGGAATGTTGGCATAGGGGATGCGCGTGGCGTCGGCAAGTTCGTCGGCGAAACCACCCAACCCGGAGCCCAGCACGAGTCCAATCCGAGGGCGCAGAGCAGTCTGCGAGAGCAGGAACTTCGCAGCGGCTGCGGCGTTGGTGAAGTCGTTGGGCGTACTCATGGCTTGGTCAATACCAGTTGTCAGTTCCCGGATGACAGTTCTCAGTCTCCCACGGCTGTTGCTTTGCTGCGAGAAATTTCTTGCAGAGACTAAGGCCGCCAGCAGCAAGGCTTTCGAAGGATTTTCACAACCAGGAACCGGGACCGTTTGGCCTCCGTGTCGATTGATCGCTTCGAAAATCAAGGCGGCTTGCGTAAGACCAGGCTGTAATTTTCGCGGCTTGCACCAGGAACGCGACAGGTGGCTGTGGACGGCTTGCACTCGATTGATTTTCCAGTAGATAGAACGCTTCCTTTTTTATTGACTCTAAGATTGAAAGGAGTAAAAACAGAATCGTTCTTTGACAGCTTCTGAAGTTTTCCCGGTTGGTGCGGCGTCCGGGGCTCAAGCCAAGTCACTCTCTGCATCGCAAGATGACGGAGGGAAGGCGGGCAAGGGTCTATAGCAAAGCGCTGGTCGAGGCGAACAAGAAGATATGTCGGAGGCAGGATAGAGTCCCGAGGCGTTAGGCAGGTTTGTCCGGTTGGCGGTGAGCCCGGAGCCCAAGCATGATCGCGCGCGGCAGCCCGCAAGGGTAGCTGCGAGAGCAGGTCGGTGAGGGTCTAAAGCGAGCTACTGGCCGAGACGAATGGGCCTAACATCACCTCGGGGCTCTTATTTTTTTGCGGGTTACGGTCCCTGCACCACCTGCAGCTTCTCTGTCGGCTCCAGCCGGGCGCGAAAGATACTGTCGGTTGCAGCCACTTCCCCTACCGCATCCACATGCAGGTCGTAGGCTCCCCGCGGCAGGTTCTCGGCAAACGGAATTTCAATCTCATCAGTGTCTTTGTTCAGGGTGAAGTGCTGATAGCCGACGGCTGTGGCCCGGCCATATTCATTGACCGCCAACGCAATCAGAGTGAAATCGAAGTCGTCTCCGGTCTGGTTTGACACCCGGATGGCGGCTTCGAGCCGGTGGCCTGTCACTTTGGGCTTCCGGCTCCACTCCACCACCAGCGGGGCCACGGCGGGCAGGATGAATTCTTTCTTCTTTTGGGCTTGGGGTTTGCCGCTGTCAGTAACGGTCACGATGAAACGAAAGGTGTCACCTTCGGTGGGTGTGCCGCTAAGAGTGCCGTCCGGTGCCAACTCGATGCCCGTGGGCGGAGTCCCGGCGGTCACCTCCCAGGTCAGAGGAGTGATGCCGCCTTGTGCCTCCAGCTTGAAGTGATAGGGGCGGTGCAGGAACGCTTTGGGCAGGGGCACGGTCGATATGACGATAGGCTCGCCCGTGGCCGCACCCTGTTGCGCTGAGGATGCCCCCAGCAAAGCGAGAAACAGAAGTGCCGACCCTGCGACTAGCAGCTTCATATGAGCCTTTAGATGGCAACGACGGAATACCCGACCAATTCGCTACAAGTTCACGCTGCAGGTCGCGGCAGCCTCAAGGGTAGTAAAACCCTAACTCCAGTTGGCGGTGAGCGTCACTCTAACACTGAAATCAGTCCGCACCCCCTGGCTCAATGTACGGCGACGGGTCCATTCCGGCAACTCGAGCGAGATTGGCCGTACCCGCAACTGCTCAAGCTACTGATTACTAAGGTGGTCCAAGGGGAAGCTCGGTGGTTATGTTGATTTTCGAAGCAACTCGTATTACAACCCCTGCATGCCACGTCGTTTGGGCGTCCTGTTTTTTTGCGTAGTCCTGAGTGGTTTTCTGCCTGGTCAGAATCCGACGTTGCCTCCCGCCAAGGCCGACACCACTGGCGAGGCCTTCGTCTTTGAGCGCATTTCGGAGTTGGTTCGCTTTGAGAGCGACGGTCACGGCCGTCATTCGCGTGCAGAACCAGGCCGGAATGCAGCAATTCGGACAACTGATCTTCGGATATTCCTCCGCCACCGAGCGCTTGGACTTGGACTATGTGCGCGTGCGCAAGGCTGACGGACAGGTTGTGGTCACGCCAGCCGCCAATGCCCAGGATTTTGCGCCCGAGATTCTGCGTGATGCTCCGATGTACAGCGACTACCGGCAACGGCGTGTCTCGGTTGTCGACCTGCACCCGGGCGACGTGCTGGAGTACCACGCTGTAATTCATGTCACCACTCCTCTGGCCGCCAATGAGTTCTGGTACGAGCACAGCTTTCCACGGCATGTCGCCATCGGGGAAGACCGGCTGGAAGTTGATCTCCCCAAGTCGCGGGAAGTGAAGCTGAAGAGCCCCGACCGGAAATACGAAGTCCATGAGAACGGCGACCGCCGGGTCTACGTCTGGACGTTGCGCGACGTTGTTCCTGACCGCAAGCACGAACGCGAGGGAGCCGATTTCGACACTAGCGATAATCAGCCCGACATACAGATCTCGACTTTTGCCGACTGGGTGCAGGTGGCGCACTGGTACGCTAAATTGCAAGGCGACCGTGCGGTGGTGGATGATCGCGTCAAGGGGAAGGCGGCCGAACTGACCCGCGGTGCCGTGACACCCCTCGAGAAGACCCGCCGACTATATGATTACGTCGCCGGCAGTGTCCGCTACGTCAGTCTCTCCTTTGGCGTTGGGCGGCTGCAGCCACACGCGGCCTCAGAGGTTCTGCAAAACGGTTTCGGAGATTGCAAAGACAAACACACTCTGCTACAAGCCCTGCTGCGCGCCGCCGATATTACGAGCTACCCCGTCCTGATCAGCAGCGGACGCAAGCTTGATCCAGATGTTCCTTCGCCAGCGCAGTTCGATCATGAGATCACCGCAGTCCGGTTGGGAAAGGGCGAGGATCTTACCTGGCTCGACACCACCGCCGAGGTTGCTCCCTTTGGATTGATCATGTACCAACTCCGCAACAAACAGTCGCTGCTGGCCTCTGACGATGCCTATGCGGGTCTGCGGAAGACCACTGCTGACTCCCCTGTGAAAAGCCTCGTGGCCATCAAGATCGACGGCAAATTCTCCGAGACCGGCGCTCTGGACACAACTTTCGACCTGCTCGCCCAAGGCGACATTGACTTGCCTCTGCGAATGGCATTCCGCCGCGCCCCCCCGCCGACTGGCAGAGAGTCCTGCAGTTCTTCTCCGCTGTATGGGGCTTCCCAGGAGGCGATGTCTCAGAGGTTCACGTTGATTCTCTTGAGGACACCAGCAAACCCCTGCACCTGACCTTTCATCTTGACAAAGAGAACTTCTTCATTGTTCCAACCTCGGGAGCGAACTTCGGAGTCCTTCCACCCATCGCACTTCCCGGACTGCCTAAATTTAATCCCCGTAAGGGTCAGCAGCCATTGGATGTCGGTCCGGCGGTTGAACAGACCTATCGCGCACACCTTCAATTTCCAGCCACCTACAGCGTCTCGGCGCCGGGTGCCGTGCGCATGGCTCGCGACTACGGCGAATATTCTTCGTCTTACACTCTGACCAAGAATGTTCTGGATGCCGAGCGTCACCTCATCCTGAAGGTTAATGAGTTGCCTCCGGCACGCCGTGCCGATTACGAATCGTTTCGCAACGTCAGCAGCAGTAGTGAGCAGCAGGTTCTGAATTGCAGCATCGCGCCGGCATCGGCAGCGGCTGTGGCCTTGGCCGGAAAGGCAAGTGGCACCGCCGACGAACTCCGCAAGGCGGGGAAGGCTGCTCTGCAGCGAAAGGACTTCAGTTCCGCCGCCGACCTGCTCAAGCGCTCCCTGGACAAAGACTCGAGCCAGAAAGACGTTTGGGAAGACCTGGGGCTCGCCTATGCTGCGCTCCACAGACACGATGAGGCCATCCATGCATTTCGCAAGCAGATCGATGCCGACGCATTCCATGCGCGCGCCCATGGCGACTTGGCGTCGGAGCTGCAACAACAGGCGAAATTCGAGGAAGCCATTGCTGCTTACCGCAAGCAGACAGAGATCACTCCCGGCGACAAGTCAGCCCACAAGAGCTTGGGCTTGCTCCTACTGCAGACCCAGCAGGAGAGCGGGGCCCTGACGGAATTGGAAACCGCGGCGTCCATCCCGCCGGATGATCCCGAAGTACAGATCGCCCTGGCTCGCCTGTATGCGAAAAATGGAAATACGAAAAAGGCTGAAGATCTGATGAAAAGTGTAACGGGCGTCGCTTCATTGACTTCTGGCCCGGATCTTTACGCTGCCTCGTTGCGCGATGACATCAACCCCAGCCAAACCGAGCGTGATGCACGGCAAACGCTCGATAACATAGGAGAGGAGTTCGACGCGGGCGAGTTCGACCGCCTCGGTCCGTCGGCGTTTTCCGCTATGAGCCTGGTGGCGCTGGCTTGGGCCCGCATTGGATGGGCAAGGTTTCTGCAGGGTGAAATGATGGAAGCGATGCAGTACCTGGACTCCTCCTGGATATTGAGTCAATCTGGAACCGTGGGCAACCGGTTGGCTCGTCTTCTCGAGAAGGAGGGTCAGCGCGACCAGGCACGCCACATGTATGCCATGGCGGTGGCTGCGGGTGGGGCAGAAGAACAGGCTTCTCACCAGGCTGTGGTTAGGCTGTCCGCAAGCACTACGGCGGCGGAGCAGGAAATTGCGCAAGCGACGGTCGAATTGCATAGCGCTCGCACGGTCTCCTTGCCTGCGATAGCACCGGGTACGGTCTCCGCCAATTTCGTCCTGGTTTTCGACAGCTCCAGAAGACCCGAGCGCGCCGATTTTATGGACGGCGACCCGGCTCTGATTGCGGCCCGCGCTCAACTACAAGAAAAGGACTACCCTTTAAACTTTCCAGACGTTTCTTCAGTCAAGCTCGTCCGGCACGCCAAGGTTTCCTGCAGCAATTCCAAATGCAGCCTGGAGTTGCTGCCGGCAGAATCGATAATTGTAGAGGATGGCCCACCCGCTGCCGCCGCCGCGCGGTGAAAAAAGTGCGACCCAGGCTGGATGTGGTCAGCTAACAAACGGATGTGTCGCTGGTGCTCAGCGCGGGCACGAACGCCCGTACAAAATTCTTGGCAATTTCTAACCCGCGGTCACCTCGGCACTCGACTCCTGCCTCGTCGTCACGGTAAGCTAAATGGTTTTGTGAGGGCGTGAGAAATGCATGAAGCAGTCGCCAAGCTTTGGCCGGAGATCCAATGGATCGAAGACAAGAAGCTGCGCAGCCAGGTGACCCAGACGTGGGTGAAGGCGCTGGAACGCAGCCCGCTGAAGCCTGACGACCTGAATCGCATTCCCTTCACGCTGCTGGTACCCAACTGCCCCATCACTTTCATGGAGCACAAGCGCTGCGTAGTGCACATCGCGCGCGAGAGCGCGGAAGCCATGCAGCAATTCATGGGGCGCGCCTTGCCCATCCACATGGATACAGTAATCGCGGGCGCCATTCTGGCGGATGTAGGCAAGTTGCTGGAGTACGAACTGGGCGCGGACGGCAAGAGCCGGCAGAGTGAGCGTGGAGAAGCGCTGCGCCATCCTTTTACCGGGGTGGCGCTGGCGCTCGAATGTGGCGTGCCCGATGCCGTCTGCCACATCATCGCGGCGCACGCCGCGGAAGGCGACCTGGTGAAGCGCACCACGGAAGCCTACATCGTGCATCACGCCGACTTCATGGCGTTCCTGCCCTTCAAGAACCCGAAAAATATCAAATTGAAATAGGAGAGTTTGCGTTGGCCACGAAACCAGCTGTTGCCAAAGAAACAATCACCGCCGGCATGTCGCGCTGGGCTGCCGGGCTGAGCTATCCGCAACTCTCGCAGGAAGCGGTGTACCAGGCCAAGCGCTTTCTGCTGGATTCCGTGGGCTGCGCCCTGGGGGGATACCAGCAGCACGATGTGAAGATCGCGCTCGAAGTGCTCGACGAAATTGCCGGAAGCGGTCCGGCAACCGTGATCGGCACAGGGCAGCGCATCGATCCAGTTTCGGCTTCGCTGGCCAATGGACTCATGATCCGCTGCATGGATTACAACGACATTTACTGGAAGCAGGACCCGTCGCATCCCTCCGACATTTTTCCCGCGGCGATGGCCGGTTGCGAGCGCGCGAAGAGTGATGGCAAGGAGTTGATCGTCGGGCTCGTCCTGGGACACGAGTTCGAGATGCGTTTCTGCGAGGCGGCATTCCCCGGCATTCGCGAACGGGGCTGGCATCACGCCACCCTGACGGCGTTCGTTTCGCCCATCGTGGCGGGCAGGGCCCTGCACCTGGGATGGGAGCAGATTCAGCATGCCATCGGCATCTCGGCCAGCCGTCATGCGACCCTGGGTGCGGTCACCGCCGGCAAGCTGACCATGATGAAGAACACCGTCGATCCCATGGCCACGCAGAGCGGCGTACTGGCCGCGCTCATGGCCGAGAGGGGCTACACCGGGCCTGAGCACGTGGTGGATGGCAAGGAGGGCTTGACCCACTGTTTTGGCCCCTCCTGGAAATTGAACCTGCTGACCGATGGACTGGGCGAGTCGTGGCGTATCACACAGTGCGGGATGAAAGCCTTCCCCACGGAGGCGCTTACCCATACTCCGATTTCCGCGGTGCTGGATATCGTCAAATCAAACGACCTGAAGCCTGACCAGGTAGAGAAGGTGCAGATTCGTTCTTTGGCCCGGGCGGCGGATATTCTTTCTGATCCCAGCAAGTACGATCCGCAGTCGAAGGAAACGGCCGACCACTCTCTGCCCTACGTGATTGCGGCCGCGATCGCCGAGCGGCAGGTCACACCGGTGCAGTTCGAGATGAAGAAGATCATGGACCCGACCATCCGGGCACAGTTGAACAAGGTTGAAGTGGTGGCCGATCCCGAGATCGAGAAAGTCTTTCCTGCCTTGCAGCGTGTGATTGTAAACCTGACGACGACCGACGGCCGGACGTTCAGCAAACAACTGGACTATCCCAAGGGCGATCCGCGCAACCCCCTGACCGATGCGGAGGTGGAAGAGAAGTTCGCGGCGCTGGCGGAAGGAGTATTGTCAGAGGCGGCGCAGAAGAAGTTGAAGGACGCGATCTGGAGCTTGGATAAAGTTGGATCGGTCAGCAAGCTGATGGCGCTGACGAAGGCGGAGGTGAGAAAGACAGTGACGCGGAAGCGCAGGAAATGAATCTCCAGGATTTGCGAAAGAAAGCCGAGTTGAAGCTGGTAGGGATCCTTCGACTCCATAGATGTTTCGCGAAGTGAAACATCTACTTCGCTCAGGATGACAGGTAGTAAGAAGGCCGCCAAGCTTTGCTCGGCCCGACCGGGTCGGAGACCCGGTCCCACACAAGCAGGGGTGTTCTATGAGTCAGACCATCGTTGAAAAGATCGCGCAGGCGCATCTGGCTGAGGGGCCGAAGCGGCCCTTACGCGCCGGGGACTTTGTGGCCATCCGTCCGCACCGCGTGATGACGCATGACAATACCTCGGCGGTGATGAAGAAGTTTCAGACCATCGGGGCCAAGAAGATCCAGAATCCCAAGCAGTTGGTTTTTGCTCTCGACCACGACATCCAGAACCGGGAAGACTCGAACCTGCACAAATACCAGGCCATCGAAGGTTTTGCTAAATATCACGGCGTTGATTTCTATCCCGCAGGTTCGGGCATTGGCCATCAGATCATGGTGGAGCGCGGGTACGTTGTGCCCGGATCTTTCGTGGTGGCTTCGGACTCGCACTCGAACATGTACGGCGCGCTGGGCGCGGTGGGTACGCCGATCGTGCGCACCGACGCTGCCGCAGCGTGGGCGACGGGAGATTTCTGGTGGCAGATTCCGCGGTCCATCCAGGTGGTGCTCGAAGGCACGTTGCCGGCAGGCGCTACCGGCAAAGACGTCATCATTACGTTGTGCGGAATTTATAACCACGATGAAGTTTTGAATTCCGCCGTCGAATTCAGCGGGCCGGGCGTGGCCAGTCTGTCCATGGACGCGCGCTTTTCCATTTCCAACATGTCCACAGAGTGGGGGCCGCTGGTGGGATGGTTCCCGGTGGATGAGGTCACCATCAGGTATTTGAAAACCGTGAAGGAACGGCTGGCGGCGCGGGGCATTGAGCGCTTCAGCGATCGGGACATCGCGAACTGGACCGAGAACCCGCCGCGACCCGATCCCGATGCGGTCTATGCCGCCCGCATTGTGCTTGACCTGTCACAGGTGACCCCGCACGTGTCGGGACCGGACACGGTACAGACCATGGCGTCTTTGGCCGAGATCGAAAAACAGAAAATCGCCATCCAGAAGGCCTATCTGCTTTCCTGCGTAAATTCGCGGATTGAGGACCTGGCCGCCGCGGCCACGGTCCTGCAAGGCAAGAAAGTTGCGCCGGGAGTGAAGCTGTATCTGGGCGCGGCCAGCAAATGGGTGCAGGAAGAAGCAGAGCGGCGGGGCATCTGGCAGACCCTGCTGGACGCCGGCGCGAACCCGTTGCCGGCGGGCTGCGGGCCGTGCATCGGCCTGGGCGTTGGACTGCTGGAGCCCGGCGAAGTGGGCATCTCGGCCACCAACCGCAATTTCAAGGGCCGCATGGGATCGCGCGATGCGAAATGCTATCTCGCCAGCCCGGAGGTGGTGGCCGCCTCGGCTGTGGCCGGCTATATTCGCGGGCACTCCAGGATGGCGGACCGCAATCCAGCGCGGGACTACAAGGAATTTCCCGCCGGCGCCGCCGCCGAGAAAGTCGAGATTCTGCCCGGCTTTCCCGAGCGGGTGCGGGGACGGCTGGTGTTTTTGCCACAAGACAATGTCAACACCGACGCGATTTACGGGAAGGACTACACTTACCGCGATGACGTCACCCCGGAAACCATGGTGAAAGTGGTGATGGAGAATTACGATCCCCAGTTTGCCAAGCGCACGAAGGCCGGCGATGTAGTGGTAAGTGGCTTCAATTTTGGAACGGGTTCGAGCCGCGAGCAGGCGGTCACCTGTCTGAAGGCGAAGGGAATTCCGCTGGTGATCGCGGCCAGCTTCTCGCAAACTTATTTACGCAACGCCTACAACAACGGGTTCCTGTGCGTGGAAGTTCCGGAACTGGTGAAACGGCTGCGCGAGCAGTTTGCCAAGGAAATCGGCGCCAAAGAGAAGACGATCATTCCCGGCGAAGAGATTGATATTGATTTCACTTCTGGCCTGATTGGATGGCGCGGAGAGAAATTCGCCTTTCCAGCCCTAGGCAGCGTGCCGCAATCGCTGGTGATCGCGCAGGGCGTGGAGAACCTGGTGGCCAAGCGGTTGGGGTTGGGGTAGGACGAATCAACCACAGAGGACACTGAGGGCACGGAGGAATTTCTCTGTGGGCCTGGGTGACACGAGGAGAATTTAGAGGATGGCGAAACATACAGTAGTGACCATGCCGGGGGACGGAATCGGGAACCAGGTCCTGCCTGAAGCTTTGCGGGTTTTGCAGGCGGTTGGCTTCGACGCCGAATACATTCATGCCGACATCGGCTGGGATATCTGGTGCAACCAAGGCAATGCGCTGCCCGAGCGGACCATCGAACTGCTCAAGAAGCACAAGCTCGGGCTATTCGGGGCGATCACTTCCAAACCCAACAAGGAAGCGCAGGCGGAACTGAAGCCGGAGGTGCGCGGCAAGGGGCTGGTTTACTACAGCCCGATTGTCACCATGCGGCAAAAATTCAATCTGGACATCTGCATGCGTCCCTGCATCGGGTTCATCGGCAACCCGCTGAACTATATTCGCAAGCGCACGAATGGCGGGTTCGACGAGCCCAGGGTTGATACCACGGTTTTTCGCCAGGGGACCGAGGGCATGTACGTGGGCGTGGAGTGGACGAACCCTCCGGAAAACGTGCGCGCTGCGCTGAATACGCATCCTCGCTTCAAGGCGTTCAACAGCGTGCCTGGGCCGGAGCTTGCGGTTAGTGTGCGCATCATTACGCGAGCGGCGGCACGGCGTATCGTCACGGCCGCGTTTGAGTATGCGAAGAAGCGCGGCTTCAAGGGCGTAACGATTTGTGAGAAGCCCAACGTGGTGCGCGAAACTTCGGGGATGATGGAAGAGACGGCCAAGGAAGTGGCCAAGGGCTATCCCGGAATCGCGCTGTGGTCCACCAACATCGATGCGCAATTGATGTGGCTGAACAAGAATCCCGAAGAGTACAACGTGATTGTGGCCTCGAACCTGTTTGGCGATATCTTGTCCGACGCGTTTGCTGGACTGGTGGGCGGACTGGGCTTTGCCGCTTCCGGCAACATTGGAGACGAGGTCTCGGTGTTTGAGCCGACGCATGGGTCGGCGCCCAAGTATGCAGAGCTGAATCCTCCGATTGTGAATCCAATTGCCATGATTCTGTCTGCCGCGATGATGCTCGACCATGTTGGGGAAGGGGCCAAAGCGGACCGCATTCGCAAGGCTATTGCCGAGGTGGTTCAGGAGGGCAAAGTGCGGACGTACGACATGATGCGGATTCCCGGCGGCGCGAAAGCGATTGCGCAAGGGGCGGCCAGCACGGTGCAGATGGGCGATGCGATTCTGGCGAAGTTGAAGTAGGCGTTGCCGAGCTTCGCTCGGCTGGGCGGACGCGGGCTTCCTGATGACAGATTCGGCGGAACAATTGGCGGGGACCGGAGAAGCCGGACACTGTGGCAAGGGTGTGCGCTCGGATGTGCATGTGGCCGTCGAGGGGCGGGACAGCGGCGGCCTCGAGATCACTATGCAATCGCGGGTTGCGCCTTACTATGGCGATGCCATTCTGGCGCAGGCGCGACAGGTCTTCGACGTGCTTGGCATCAAGCATGCCCGGGTCGAGATCCGCGATGAGGGCGCGCTGCCCTTCGTAATTTCGGCGCGCATCGAAACTGCGGCGCGCCGGACCGGGCTGGGCCTGGGCCGCAAGGCCTCGCCAGAGAAGATCACGCTGCCGGACCCCTCGCCGCGCGATCGCTTGCGCCGCTCGCGTTTATATCTTCCCGGTTCCGAGCCCAAGTACTTCATTAACGCGGCGCTGCACGGGCCGGACGCCATCATTCTGGATCTGGAAGATTCGGTTCATCACGCGGAAAAGGATGCCGCGCGCATTCTGGTCCGCAATACGCTGCGGGCGGTGGATTTCGGCAAATGCGAGCGCATGGTGCGCATCAATCAACTGCCCATGGGCCTCGAGGACCTGGCGGAAGTTGTCCCTGAATCGCCCGACCTGGTGCTGCTCCCCAAGGCCGAGCTTCCTGAGCAGATCGCGGAGACCGATCGCATGATCGGGGAACTCAAGGGGCGCTACGGGATCACGCGTCCCATCTGGCTGATGCCGATTCTGGAGTCCGCTCTCGGCATTGAGAACGCGTCCGCCATCGCGCAGGCCAGCAAGAACGTGGTCGCACTCACCATCGGGCTCGAAGACTACACCGCTGATCTGGGCGTGGCCAAGACAGCGGAAGGCCGCGAGTCGCTGTATGCGCGCTCGCGTTTGGTGAATGTAGCCCGGGCGCTGGGCGTGCAGGCCATCGATTCGGTTTTTGGCGACGTGGGTGACATGGACGGGCTGCGGCGTTGGGCCGAGAATTCCCGCGCCTTGGGGTTTGAGGGGATGGGCTGTATTCATCCCGGGCAGATTCCGGTGATTCATGAAGCCTTTGCGCCGTCGGCGGCCGAGATCGAGAAGGCGATGAAGATTGTGGCGGCCTTCGACGAGGCGCAGGAGCGTGGACTGGGAGTGGTCAGCCTGGGATCGAAGATGATCGATCCGCCAGTGGTCCAACGGGCGCAGAAACTGGTCGACATGACGAAGCGAATGGGGAAGGCCTGATGATGGAGGCCGGGCGTCCCCGCCCGGCGGGACGGGCGGGACGCCCGTCCTCCATTAACGAATCAAGGGAGCGGAATGACGGATCGAGCCGAACTGTTGCAGAACGCTGTAGGGCGCATGGTGCCGGCCATGGTCAATGGCAAGCCCCAGATTCCCTATCTGGGCGTGGCCAAGTACCAGCCGCGCGGACGCAAGGCGGCCCCTCCAGTGCGTTCGAGCAAAGACTATCCCGACAACGGCGACAAGCGCGTTCCTGATCTCGAAACCGCGCTGCGCAAGTGCGGACTGCGCGATGGCATGGTGATTTCGAACCATCACCATCTGCGGGACGGCGACCGGGTCGCACTGATGATGCTGGAGGCCGCAGCCAAAATTGGCGTCAAGGATTTGCTCTGGTTTCCCAGTGCGTCGTTTCCTTCGCAAAAGGCTGCCATCGAGTTGATGCAGTCGGGTGTGATCCATCACATCGAAGGCTCCATGAACGGGCCTTTGGGCGACTACTGTACGCAGGGCAAGATGCGCGGGCTGGGCGTTCTGCGCTCACACGGCGGCCGCTGGCAGGCCATTCAGGATGGCGAGGTGCACATCGACATTGCCGTGATCGCGGCCCCGACTGCCGATGCTTTCGGCAATGCCGATGGGTCGCATGGCAAGTCGGCGTGCGGATCGCTGGGATTCGCGCTGGCCGATTCGATCTATGCCGACAATGTCATCGTGGTCACCGACAACATGGTTTCCTTCCCCTGCATTCCCTGGCAGATTCAGGGCAACAATGTCGACCACGTGGTAGAAGTCGATTCTATTGGCGATCCGGCGAAAATCGTTTCGGGCACTACGCAGATCACACGCTCGCCCGACCGGTTGCGCGTGGCGGAGTACGTGGCCCGCTTCCTGCGCGATGCGGGCATCATGTGCAATGGATTCTCTTTTCAGGCCGGTGCCGGCGGCATTGCGCTCGCGTTCGTGGACTACCTGCGGCGCATGATGAAAGAAGATGGCGTGAAGGCGCGCTTCGTGCGCGGCGGATCGACCCGCTACCTGGTGGAGCTGCTGCAGGAGGGGCTGACTGACTACATTCTCGACGGCCAGACTTTCGATCTCGATGCGGTGAAATCCATCGCCAGCGATCCCCGGCACCTGCCGACTTCTCCGTTCACGTCATACAACTATCACGGCAAGGGATCGTTCGCGTCGATGGTGGACGCGGTAGTGCTGGGCGCGACCGAAGTGGATGTGAACTTCAACGGCAACGTGGTGACGCACTCCGATGGCAGGCTTCTGCACGGCATCGGCGGCTGGCAGAACTGCCTCGAGGCGGGATGCACGATCCTGGCGGTGCCGTCCTTCCGCGATCGTATTCCCGTGATCGTCGATGAAGTGACTACGCTGACCGGGCCGGGCGAGTTGATCGACGTGGTCGTGACGGAGCGTGGCATTGCCATCAATCCGCGGCGTCAGGATCTGCTCGATGCAGTGAAAGATTCGAGCTTGCCGGTCCGCCCGATTCAGGACATCAAGGCCGAGGTGGAACGCATCTGCGGCGGCAAGCCGGTGCGGCCGAAGCTCGGCGAGCGTCCCGTGGCAGTCGTTAAGTGGGTGGATGGGACTGTGCTGGACACGGTTTGGCAGGTGGGTTAAAAACTTCAGGCCACGGATTCACGCGGATTTTCATCTAAAGTCTAAAGATTCATCCGTGAAAATCCACGTGAATCCGTGGCCCGAAGTTTCCCGCTACTCGTTCTTCATCGCGTCAATCAACTGAAAAAGCTGGGTGCGGTCCACCACTTCGACGAAGGGCTTGCCTTGCGTCTTGTTGCTGACCACATAGATTGTCGGCGTGTGATTGATGCCGACACGCTGTCCTGTGTTCTTGTCCTGATTGATCGCTGCGGCGAGCTTGCCCTGCGGATCGACAACGAACGGGAGCTCAACTTTGTGGTCGGTGGCAAATTTTTCCGCAAAACTGCGCAGGGTCGGCGGCGTGATCTCGGGCTGATGCTGGAAGATGTAGTCGCGAAACTGGTTGCCCAGCTCTTTCGACTGGGTATCGAAATAGCGGGCAATGACGGCGGCATCGTAAGACCAGTTGTGCATAGGCAGCGGGAAATCGTGCCGGACCACGGGGATCTTGTAGGTGCGGGCGGCCTCCTCGACCAGGGGCGCGGCGCGGCGGCAGTCGGGGCATTGCAGGTCTTCAAAAACCACCAGCGCGACCTGCGCGCCCTTGGGCGGCCGGAGTGCCGGATCAACGGTCTGGGCTGAAGCCAGGGAAGCTACCAGCATAAGGGCCAGAGCGAGTACGGTGTAGTGAGTGGTCATATGCGTTTGGATGCGGGTCTCCTGCGATTTCGTTGACTACTCTATGGTAACTGACGCGATCGGGCGGTACACCTTAAAAGCTCAAACCACCAAGGACACGAAGGAGCACGAAGGACCAGTTACAGGAAGCGCAACTGGCGAC
This sequence comes from Terriglobia bacterium, assembly GCA_963803605.1. GTDB lineage: Bacteria > Acidobacteriota > Terriglobia > Terriglobales > Acidobacteriaceae > JAIQFF01. The sequence continues at coordinate 534,268 of CAWDNG010000003.1, read as the reverse complement.
GCTCCAGGGCCAGTAGTTTTTCCTTGACGGGCAGTCCGCCGCCATAGCCGGTGAGTTTGCCATTGCTGCCGATCACGCGATGACAGGGAATCACAATCGGAATCGGATTGGAGCCGTTGGCCAGGCCAACGGCGCGCGAGGCGTTGGGATTGCCGATCCGGCGGGCCAGTTCGCCATAGGAGATGGTTTCCCCGTAAGGGATTTCGCATAGGCGATCCCAGACGGAAAGTTGAAATGGGGTACCCTCGGGAGCGAGCTTGAGATCGAAGGCCTCCAACTCTCCTGCAAAATAGGCGCGGAGCTGGCGGATAGTTTCGCGCAGGGGTTCTGCGTTTTCACGCCAATGGGGATCAGATTGAGGCGAATTTCTTCCGTTAACAAAATCGATCCGCCGCAAGCCGGAATCACCTGCAACCAGCATTAACGGCCCGACTGGACTCTCCAGCCTGGTATAGCAGCTAGTGCTCGTCGCGGTTCGCATCATCGTTATTAAGTCCACATTTAACCACAGAGGACACGGAGGACACAGAGAGGCATCGGTGAAGGGTGACATCTATATGATCGCAGCCTGCTCGCGCCGCCTGGACTGAATCTCGATGAAAACGTGCACCAGCGATACGGCCGCTGGAGTGACACCGGGAATACGCGAAGCATGGCCAAGGGTGCGGGGACGGATTTTGATCAGCGTTTCCTGTATCTCGCGAGAGAGGCCGCTCACCGAGCCGTAGTCGAACCATTGCGGAATAGTGTGCTGCTCGGCCTTCTTCAGACGCTCGATGGCGCGCTGCTGTTGCAGCAGGTAGCCGGCGTATTTGATTTCAGTCTCGACTGACTTCAGCTGGTTGCGGAACGCGGAGGAAATGCTCGCCACGGATTCACGCGGATTTTCGCAATCCTCTTCAAAAAATTCCGGGGCGAGCACAGGGAGCAGGCCCTCGATGGTGATTTCCGGACGCTTGAGCACTTGGGCCAGGCTTTGGCCGATGGCGGAAGTCCAGTCGTTGGTGGTTGCCGAGCTTTGCTCGGCTAGGCGGACGAGGGCGTCCGCCCCGACGTGGCCCTGGGTAATTTTCTCCAGCATTTCTGCGGTCAGCCTGGTTCTTTCCAACAGCACCTTCATGGATTCGTGGCGCTGCTGCTTGGCCTGGAAATCTGCCCAGGCGGCATCGGAAATCAGGCCGACGCGGCGGCCGTGGGGAGTCAGGCGGCGATCGGCGTTGTCGATCCGCAGATGCAGGCGGAACTCGGCGCGCGAAGTAAACATTCGGTAGGGTTCGTTGGTGCCCTTGGAAATCAGGTCGTCGATCAGGATGGCGGTATAAGCTTCGGTGCGATCGAGCACCAGGGGCGTTTCCTCCTTCACCTGCAAGGCTGCGTTGATGCCGGCCATCAGGCCCTGGCAGGCGGCTTCTTCGTAGCCGCTGGTGCCGTTGATCTGGCCGCCAAGGAAGAGGCCGGCGATTTTCTTGGTTTCGAGGGTGCGCTCCAGTTCGGTCGGATCAATGGCGTCGTATTCGATGGCATAGCCGGGACGCAGCATGTCCGCGTTCTCGAGGCCGGGGATCGACTTCAGAATTTCTATCTGCACTTCGACCGGAAGCGAGGTGCTCATGCCGTTGACGTAAATTTCGTGCGTGTTCAGGCCTTCAGGCTCGAGGAAGAGCTGGTGCGTGGTCTTGTCGGGAAACTTGACGATCTTGTCTTCAATCGAGGGACAGTAGCGCGGCCCGACGGACTGGATCTGTCCGCTGTACATGGGAGAGCGGTGGACGTTTTCACGGATGATGCGATGCGTTCCCGGGGTAGTCCAGGCAATGTAGCAGGGTACTTGCGAGTCGTGATGGGCCACGCGGCGGGTGCGAAAGCTGAAGGGCGTGGGATCAGCGTCGCCGGGCTGAAGCTGAAACTTCGACCAGTCAATGGTGCGTCCATCGAGGCGCGGCGGCGTTCCGGTCTTGAGCCGGCAACCGCGCAGGCCGAGTCGCTTCAGGGCTTCGCCCAGCAGCACGGCGGCGGGTTCGCCGGAACGTCCGGCGGGATACCGCTGTTCGCCGCAATGGATCAGGCCGTTGAGAAAGGTGCCGGTGGTGACAATGACCGCGGAGGCGCCGACGGTGCGGCCGTCGCGGAGTTTGATGCCGATGACTCGCCTGCGGGAGTCGTCGTTGGCCGTTGTTTCGCTAACACTTTGGGATTCGGAAGACCAGTTCTCAGTGGACAGTTCCCCGTTCTCAGCAGTTTGTTGCTGCTGATCGCCGTTCGCTGTTGCGGAATTTGCCAACGGCCAACGACCAACGGCCAATGACGGCTCCACTATCAAATCCACAACTTCCGCCTGTTTGATCTTGAGGTTGGGCTGTGACTCCAGCACCTCGCGCATTTTGAGGCGGTAAGCCTGCTTGTCGCACTGGGCACGAGGTGACCACACCGCCGGACCGCGGGAAGTGTTGAGCAGGCGGAACTGTATGCCGACCGCATCCGTGATCTCGCCCATGATGCCGCCCAACGCGTCCACCTCGCGGACCAGGTGTCCCTTGGCAATGCCGCCGACCGCCGGATTACAGGACATCTGGGCGATGAGATCGAGATTGAGCGTGTAGAGCGCCGTCTTCAGGCCCATGCGGGCTGCGGACATGGCGGCTTCGCAGCCGGCGTGTCCAGCGCCGACGACGACTACATCGGATTGTTCGGTGAAGGGAGGCACGGCCAGCCTTCATTCTAACAAGGTCCGCTCAACTGAACTGAATGGAGGACGGGCGTCCCGCCCGTCCTGCCGGGCGGGGACGCCCGGCCTCCATGTTCAGCTAGAATTGGGGACCACCGATATCAGTGAATGTGGCTTCCTGCCACAGGGGCGAGGGAAAATACCAGTTGCTCGCGCCAGCTTCGTGATTATTGCCGCCGGTGCCATAGGGAATGGTGGGGGAACGCCAGTAATCCATGCCCACCTGGAGCAGGGCCCCGGGAGAAATCAGGACCCGGGCATGGACGGTACAACCTTCGACCTTTCCGACGGGCAGGGCGGCACGCGGAGAGGGGCTCCAGAAGTGCCATACCCGATCGCTGCGCTGGCCCACGGCCAGCACGACGGAGTGATGGCGTAGATCGTAATGCAACGGAATGGGGTCGTGCGCGTCACTGGCAAACCATGGCTGGCGCTGGTAGAGGCCGCCGTGTACCTGGGCGCGGTCGTCGTTGAGCACAACTTCGCGGCCATCGACCTGGCGGGTCAGCCTGGTCCACGCGATCTCGATCTGGGCCGATTCGTGGCCCGCTACCCGCGTGTCGGCAATCGCGATGCCCCAGAGCCGGGCTGAGCTGAAGTTGGCTGGCGCGGACACCGGATTCACGTATCCAGCTTTGTAACTTACTTCGTGCGGAATTCGCGGATCATTCACCACCATAAACGGGGATGGACTGGCGCCGCGTCCGCCGGGCACGATCACGACAATATTGGAGGTGGAGACGCGGTGAGGGCCAATGGCGACCAACTTCTGCGGAGAGTCGAGTTGGAAGACTGCCGCGGTTGCACCAAACAGCACTGCGGAAATCCCTGCCAGATTCTGGCCGTTGATTTCCACCCGCGTGCCCTCGGGGCCGCTGGTAGGAGAGATGCTGACCACCTCCGGCGGGCCAGCCTGAGGTGCAACCGAGAGTCCCGAGAACAGGAGCAGGCCAAAGCCGACAGACCTCGCAATGGCGGTCCAGTGGATGCGTTTTGGTGGAAGCAATCTCTCTCCCGCAGGTCGGGCTTAGATTACGGGAAGGTCAGGTCGGGAGGATGTGATGTCCGTCACAGTTCGTCTCGCGGCGGGCGAGACGTCCACCGGACGGCCATCGGGACAGGGGCGCTACAAGTTGCGAGCCGACGCGGAACGCCCGTATATTGGCTCTTTGGTTTCAACAGGACTTCTTTAAGACCATGGCCAAAGCAATACCTATCGGAGTGCGCGGCGAAGTCCAGCAAACCGTCGAATTGAAGCATACCCTGGCGGCCCACAACCCCAATCTTCCTCCCGTATATTCGACGCCCGACATGATTCGGTTGATGGAGATCGCCTGTTTTCAGGCGCTGCAACCCTTCTGTGAGGACGACGAGATTACGGTCGGGACGGCAATCAACATCGAGCACCGCGCCGCCAGCGGAATCGGAGCGAAAATTCGGGCTGAAGGCATACTGGAGTCGTTTGACGGGAAGTTTTACACGATGAGAGTGACGGCGCGGGATGAGGCCCGGGAGATCGGTCGGGGTATGGTTGGCCGTGCCGTAGTGAGCGTGGGAAAGTTTCTCGAAAAGCTGGAAAAGAGCAGTGGCTAGTCTTTAGTTGTCAGTTCTCAGTTGCATGACCATGCCGGAAGGAAAGACGGAAGCGTTCCGAGCCCTGCATCGAGGCCGGAAGGTGCTGCTGCTGCCCAATGCCTGGAATGTGGCCAGCGCGCGCGTGATTCAGCAGGCGGGCTTCGGAGCAATAGCCACCACCAGCGCCGGCGTCGCCTTTAGCCTGGGATATCCCGATGGCCAACGCATCTCGCGTGCGGAGATGCTCGAGGCTGTCCGCCGCATTGCCAGTGCAGTCCGGGTCCCGGTCACGGCCGATGTCGAGGCTGGATACGGCTTGCGACCGGAAGATGCCGCCCTTACGGCGCGAGAAGTTCTGGCTGCGGGTGCGGTGGGGATGAACCTGGAGGATGCGACGGGCGATCCTCAGCATCCGCTTCTGGACCTCGCGCAGCAGGTCGAGAGAGTGAAGGCGGTGCGTGAGTTGCCCATCGTTCTGAACGCCCGCACTGACGTTTACTTGCTTGAGATCGGGCCACCGGAAAAGCGTTATGACGAAGCGCTGTGGCGGCTGGCGGCGTTTCGCGATGCCGGCGCGGATTGCGTGTTCGTTCCCGGGTTGCGCGACCCGGCGACCATTGGGAGCCTGGTGAAAGACTTGCAGTGCCCGGTCAATATCCTGGGCGGACCGGGACTTCCTCCGGTGACAGAGCTGCAGAAGCTGGGAGTGGCCCGAGTCAGCCTGGGTTCCGGACCTATGCGGGCGGCCCTCGGTCTGCTGCGACGGGTGGCGGAAGAACTCAAGAACACCGGGACCTACACCGCCCTGGAGGACGCCATCCCTTATGCGGCACTGAACCGCATGATGGAATGAGGCAACGCTACTTGATCTATACACAGCGTCCCGCTGGCGCGGATGTACGATGGAATCGTGGAAAAGGTGGTTCAAGGTGTTCTCGACTACATCCGCCGCCAGAATCTTCTCCCCGCCGGCGAGCGGGTAGGGGTCGCGGTCTCGGGCGGGGCCGATTCGGTCGCCCTGCTGCGCATCCTGCTGGAGTTGCGGCAGGAACTTGGCATCGTCCTTTCGGTGGTCCACTTCAATCACAAGCTGCGCGGGGTTGAAGCCGAGGCTGACGAGCAGTTCGTCACCCAACTTGCCCGCCGGCACGAACTTGAGTTGCACGTCAGCAGTGGCGAGGTCGCGGCCCATGCTCGAGAGCAGCACCTCAGTACCGAGGCGGCTGCGCGCCAGCTTCGCTACCGGTACTTCCGGCAGCTCTTCGAGGAGCAAAGACTGAACCGAGTCGCTACCGGTCACACTCTGGACGATCAGGCTGAAACTGTTCTGCTTAGACTGGTTCGCGGAGCTGGGACCCGCGGGCTGGCTGGGATTTATCCCCAGTTGCAAGTTAAAGGTTCTCAGTTCTCAGTGGTCCGTCCGTTATTGCAAACCAGGCGAAGGCTGCTGGAAACTTTTCTTGAAGGAATCGGGCAGGACTGGCGCGAGGACTCGAGCAATCGAGATTTGCGGCATGTGCGCAACCGCATTCGTCATGGGATTGTGCCCCGTCTGGAGCGCACCCTTAATCCTTCCGTACGGGAAACGCTGGCGGAGACCGCCGACATTGCGCGCTGCGAGGAGGAGTACTGGCAGAAGGAGGTTGCCCGCGTCCTGCCCCAAATCTGGCAAGCGGAAAGGCGGACCCTCGAAGCCGCCAGCCTGGCGGTGCTGCCAGTGGCGTTGCAGCGCCGGGTGGTCAGGGCCGTAGCGGAATCGCTGGGGTTGGGGCTCGAGTTTCGTCACGTGGAAGAGATTCTCAATCTTGGCAGGGAGGGTGGAACAGCTCGGTCCACCATGTTGCCGCGGGGCTGGGTCGTGACCCTGGCCCAAGGCGGGCTGCGATTCTATCCTCCTGACCGGGCTGGTGCCGCGAATTCGGACTATCAGTACACTTTGTCAGTTCCGGGTGCCGTCGAGGTCCCAGAAGTGGGGGCACGGTTTGAGGCGGCGCTGCTGTCGGGGAGAGCAACCTCGGGTTATAATCCCGACCACATGCTTGATCCGGCATTGCTGCAGAAAGAGTTGACCGTGCGCAACTGGCGCGCGGGTGACCGCTTCTGGCCGGCGCATAGCAAGGCTCCGAAGAAGATCAAGGAACTGCTGCAGGAGCGGAAATTGACCGGCCGGGAGCGCAAGCTTTGGCCGGTGGGAGTGAGCGGGCAGGAGATCGTGTGGGTCCGCGGCTTTCCCGCGCCGGCCCGATTGCGTCCGCCGGATAGCACCCAGAGGGCCCTGGTAATTCGCGAGTTGGCCAGTCGTGGAGGACCCAAGCATGAATGAGTTTGCAAGGCCGGGGTTGCCGCGCACCGTGATCCCCGCCGAACAGATACAGAAGCGTGTTCGCGAGATGGGGCGGCAGATTTCCGACGACTACCGCGGCCAGTCCATCCATCTGCTGGCCCTGCTGGAGAACGGCTTCATTTTTATGGCTGACCTGGTGCGCGCGCTGGAAGTTCCGGTGGTCTGCCAGTTCATCAAGCCCAAATACCGCCTGCAGGAAAAGGACGGCTCGGGTGGGGTTTTGGAGATCTTCTTCAGCCACGAACCCGACATTCGCGGGCAGAATGTCCTGGTGGTGGAAGGCCTGGTGCACTCCGGGATAACCACCGAATTTCTGATGAGCGATCTGAAAGCGCGGGGCGCGGCGTCGGTGAAACTGGCGACGCTGCTGGACCGGCAATCGGCCCGCCGGGTGCAATTGCAGCCTGACTATTTCGGTTTTCTGGTGGATGAGGCTTTTCTGGTGGGTTACGGTTTAGGCTCCCCCGAACAGACCAACCGCAATTTGCCCTATATTGGCGCTGCAAGCTGAAGGGCCCGCATGACTTAAGTCATTGCCAGAACAGCGACCTTTTTTCCTTGGGAACGGTTAGAATACAAGATTGGCAAGTTGTCCAATCCAAAACCTTCCGCGGGGCATCTAATCTAGGTGCAGCCGGTGGTTTGGGTTGGCGTGCGCTTGTTATCAGGAGTGTTCGGTGAATTCTACAGTCAAGACAGTGATTTTCTGGTTGGTGATCGTGCTCTCGGCCTTCCTGCTCTGGCAGGTGATGAAGGCCGGAAACGCAGGGCAAAAAGACAAGCCGGTAAGTTTCTCGCAATTCCTGACGGATGTGGACCAGGGCAATGTGAAAGAGGTCACCATCAACGGGCAGGAAGTCCGCGGCACGTATCGCAACGACAGCTCTGCCTTCCATACCACCGCTCCTTCCAACTATCCCGATATGATCAAGACGCTGCGTGACAAGGGCGTCAGCATGAATATCCGCGACATTACCAGCGGCAGCTGGCCGCTGCAGTTGCTGGGAACGTGGGCTCCGCTGATTTTGCTCGCGGCCCTGTGGTTCTTCATGATCCGGCAGATGCAGACCGGCGGGAACAAGGCATTGTCCTTCGGCAAGAGCCGGGCCCGGCTGCTCTCCATGCAGCAGAAGAAAGTCACTTTTAAGGACGTGGCGGGGGTTGACGAGGCCAAGGAAGAACTCAAAGAGATCATCGAATTCCTGCGCGAAGCGCAAAAATTCCAGAAGCTGGGCGGACGCATCCCTAAAGGCGTGTTGCTGGTTGGACCTCCGGGAACGGGCAAGACCCTGCTGGCAAGAGCTGTGGCAGGTGAAGCCAACGTTCCGTTTTTCTCTATCTCCGGTTCTGACTTCGTGGAAATGTTCGTAGGCGTGGGCGCCAGCCGGGTGCGCGACCTGTTCGAACAGGGCAAGAAGAACGCCCCCTGCATCATCTTTATTGACGAGATCGACGCCGTCGGACGCCATCGCGGCGCCGGCCTGGGCGGCGGTCACGACGAGCGCGAGCAGACCCTGAACCAACTGCTGGTGGAAATGGACGGTTTCGAGTCCAACGAAGGCGTGATTCTGATGGCCGCCACGAACCGGCCCGACGTGCTGGATCCGGCGCTACTGCGGCCGGGACGATTTGACCGGCGGGTGGTCGTGAGTCGGCCCGATGTGCGCGGACGCGAAGAAATCCTGCGCGTGCACACCCGCAAGATTCCTTTGGCTGACGATGTGGACCTGTTCGTGTTGGGCCGCGGCACTCCGGGCTTCTCCGGCGCAGACCTGGCCAATATGGTGAACGAGGCGGCCCTGGCGGCGGCACGGCAGAACCGCAAAGCCGTCCTCATGTACGACTTCGAACTGGCCAAGGACAAAGTCCTCATGGGCGTGGAGCGCAAGTCCATGCTGCTCTCGGATGAGGAAAAGAAGAACACGGCCTATCACGAAGCCGGCCATGCACTGGTGGCAGCCCTGCTGCCGCACTCTGATCCTTTGCACAAGGTGACCATCATTCCACGAGGAATGGCTTTGGGCGTCACCATGCAATTGCCCATCGACGACCGGCACAACTACTACAAGAACTATCTCGAAACCTCGATTGCCATCCTGATGGGTGGGCGTCTGGCGGAGGAGATGTTCCTGGATTCGATGAGCACCGGGGCCGGCAACGACATTGAACGCGCCACCGAACTGGCGCGCAAGATGGTATGCGAGTGGGGCATGAGCGACCTGGGACCGCTGACCTTCGGCAAAAAGGAAGAGCAAATCTTCCTGGGCCGCGAGATTGCCCAGCATCGTGACTACAGCGAGGCCACGGCGGTCAAGATCGACGCGGAAGTGCAGAAGCTGGTCAAGCGCGGATACGACTCGGCAAAAGATTTGTTGCAGTCGAACCGCGATGTGCTGGTCCGGATCGCGATGGCGCTGATCGAACGCGAAGTGCTGGATGCGTCCCAGATCAAGATGATCATCGACGGCCAGGAACTGCCCAAGATCGTCCCGCCGGTCAAACCCGACGACGGAGTGCAGCAGGTGATCAAACCCGACCTGCAGCCGGGACGGGCCAAGGGCGGCGAGCGGCCGGCGCCCGCGTAAACAGCGCCAGTCTTCAGAAAACGGGGCGGCCAGGGGCCGCCCTTTCTGTTTGCGGCAAACTCCTGCCACAACTCCAATCCTGTCATTCTGAGTGAGGCCGATTCTTCGCCGGCGAAGAATCGGAGAGTCGAAGAACCCCTATTGCCGGCTGAGATGACGGCGACCGCGGGCCCTGCAGGTGTAACAGCTTCGCGGACGGAATAGGGGTGCTTGGACTTCGGAAGAGCGGCCGCAAGCGACCGCTCTTTCTCCGCTCAGCATGACAGAGTGATTCATGTTTACCGGTTCACGGCCTTCATCATTTGTTCGGTGTAGCGTTGTCCGGATGCGGCCCCCCGTGCGGAAATGCTTCGACTCATCGGCGCAGATCATCGGCGCTAAGCTGGACGTCGAGCGCCGCCACGTCCTCTTCGAGATACTTGCGGCGCTTGGTCCCGGGAACGGGCACAATGTCTTCACCCCGCGCCAGCAGGCAGGCCAGCGCCAATTGAGACGGGTGCACAGTGACTGCGGAAAAAGCTTGCCTCAGGCGCTGAAGCGCCAGCCAATACAGACGAGTCTAGGGCCCGACTGAAGTCGGGCCCTTCCCGATTCGCAGGTTTCTGCAAGAGTATCTTTCTCAAAGTATTTCAGGGCGAGCCTTTGCTCGCCCGCCCGGACGAGGGCGTCCGGGCCTACGTGTTCATCAGAAATGGAAGCCGACCTCGGCGGTTAGCGCTCGCGGCGTGACGTAGTGCGTTCCGCTGAAAGTTGACAGGAAGTTGTACAGGGCAACCTTGTTGGTCAGGTTGACCGCCGTCAGAGTAACGCTCCACTTGTAGCGTTCCCCGTGGAAGAGATTGTCGTCACCCACGGCGAGGTCGAACAGGTGGCGCGGAGCAACCCGCGGAGGATTGGTGTCGTCGTTCTCCTGCCCCGGTGCCGGCAGGCTGATCAACGTTGACCCGTAGCCGGATGTGCAAATTCCCAGCGGCGTGGTCAAAGTCGGACGAGCACTGCCGCAGAAAAGACCGGCCTGGAGTTGCTGGTCGCCGGTCAATCCCGTCAGATCAACCGTGCCTGAGGCGTCCGCCACCGGCACTTCGCCGGCCACCAAGCCGCTGTCATAACGCCAGTTGAAGCCGACCCATGGGCCCGTTTTCCAGGGCTGATACTGCACGTGTGTGGTCTGGTTGAAGCGTTCGTCGTGGTCGATGCGGAAGGGAGCAAACCCGGTCCCGGTTCCCGCAGGGACCGCGCCTGCCCCACCGATCTGGGGATTGAAGAAGCGGGCCGCCACGCTGGAGAAAACCATCAGGGCGGAGACGCCATGGAAGTCGGGCACGCTCACGCGTCCTGCAAACCCGGGAATCTTCGAGTTGTTCCACTCGATCGGGAAGGTGATGGGAGTGCTGCCGAGCACGCTGAAGTCGTAGGCGTTGTGCGTGTATTTCCAGATATATTCGCCGGAGAAGACCACATACTTTCCAAACGCTTGCTGCAAGCCGGCATGAAACTCGTTGCGCCAGCCCGGAGCGAATGGAGTGGCCACGCCCGGCGTCACGCAACCCAGCAGCGAAGCCAGGACGAGCGAATTGCATCCTGTGCTGGCCAGCACCAGGTTTTCGTTGAAGGGAGTTTCAAGTACCCGCGCATAGGAGACGCGAAGAATCGTGTTGGTCTTCTTTAGGTTGTAGGCCACACCCAGGCGGGGCTGGACTTCCTGATGAGTCGTGAGCCCGTTGTATAAATCGCCGCGCAGGCCGAGGTTGAGCGACCAGGGACCCTTGGTGATCGTGTCCTGCAGATAGAGGGCGAGCTGTTTGACGTCGCTATGTCCGCGAAAACCGAACAGGCCGCCGGTGGATCCGGCGCAACCGTCGCCTGCCGCGGGTGTAGGCCGAGTCAGGTCAAAGCAGCCCAGGGAGCCGAAGAAATCTGTATTGGACGTGAACGGAGTTGGATAAAGGAGCGGATCGGTGGAGACCGCCGAGCCACAATTGGCCGGGTCGTTCAGGCCGGGGCTGCCCACCCAGGGGACAGCATTGCCGTTGGCGTCAAAGCAGGGAGCATTCAGGCCGGGATCGACCACTCCGAAGTTGGTGTTCTCGTCGAGGAAGGTCTGTTGATACGTGGCTCCGGCCTTGAGGTTGTGAATCCCCTTCACCCATGCAATGTCGGTACGCAGACCGGCGTTGGCCAGGGTCCGGTCCTGGTTGACGGTTTCCTGCTGAATGGGTCCGAGATCGGAAAACGGATTGGCGCTGGGGTAGTAGTTGTACTGGTCGCGGCGCACGAACCCGCCAAAGGTGAACACCGTATTGGTGTTGATCAGCCGGGTCCAGGACGGCGCAATGTTGAAGGTCTTGATTTGTGAGCGCTGGTCGGTGGAGGCGACTCGATTGCCTGCGACCGGATCGGTCACGCCGCTATTCAGGTTGTCGAACGCGTTCGGGGTCTGGAACCAGGAGCGGGTGAACCCAAGATTGACGTGAACGGAATCCACCTTGGAAAGCTGAAAGTCCACCCGGTCGAAGATGTTCTCCTCGTTTCCCTTGTCATGAAATACGGTAAATTCCGGGGGATCAAGAAAGCGGCCGCTGTTCAGCCCACTGGCGGAAATGAAGTTCCCCCAGTTCTGGCCGCCGTAGCCCAGGTCGGCGGAGACATTGGCGGTGCCAAAGCTTCCATAGGACGTCGTGACGCTGCCCTTGGGCGTGTTCATGCCCTGTCCCGAGCGCGTGGTCACGTTGATCACCACGCTGGTCTTCTCGCCGAATTCGGCGGGCGGAGCGCCGGAGATGACTTCCATCGACTCAATGGAATCGAGCGGAATCTGGTTGGAAAAGACTTTGCTCTGCTGATCGGTGATGGGCTGGCCATCGACTGAGAAGGAATTCTCCGCGTGGTCGCCCAAGCCGTGGAACAGGCCATTGGAATCGGCAGCGATTCCGGGAGACGACAGCGTCACCAGGGAGCTGACCGACGACGATGCGCTTTCCAGGGGCATCTTGTCGAACAGGGCGCGATCGACGTCGGTATGAAAGGTGGAAGTATTTTCCAGCAGGTCCTGGCCGGCCGCTTCCACGGTTACGGTCTGACTTGCACCCTTTACCTCGAGAGTAATGCTGACGGTCACCGGCACGATCGAACGAACGTCAATGTCCTGGGAATAGGGCGCGAAGCCTGACCCGGAAACGGTAAGGTGATAGGGATTGAAAGGGATGTTGGGGATGCTGAATTTCCCGCCGGTGTCGGTAGTGACGGTGCGCTCAAAACCGCTGACCGGATTTCGAATCTTCGCTACCGCGTTCGGTACCACGGCGCCAGTAGGATCTACCACAGAGCCGGTGACCGATGTGGAGCTCCCGCCGGACTGCGCGGAAGCATCGAATCCCAAAACGAGTGAGAAAACCAGAATGAAAGCGGCAAGCCGCGACTTCTTGTATGAAGCCAGCATGATTCCTCCGAAAAGTCTAAGAAAAATGGAAAGAGGTGCGCTCGAGGCGCACTTGGTTTTGGTCAGCTCTTTGAATTTCTAGACTGCCGGAGGGGGACGAACGCTGAGCGCGAACGCCACGAGGCGCTGTTTGGACGAGACCGGCTCAGACTGGGAAATCGATGCCCGAACGAAGGTGCGGTTGGGCAGGACGGCTGTGACCTGCGGGGACGCCGAATGGGCAGTTACGCAGATCGTACATTTTGCAGCATCATCAGAGCTCGAGTGGCGGTGCGCGACGAATGCCACTGCTGAAAACAACGTCAGCAGAAGACACAGAAACGCAATCCGTTTCGAGAATGACCGCATAACGATTACCGGAAGAACAGACCTTCAAAGCCTACATTGAAAATGGGGACAAGCGCAACCGGGTTGCGTTAGTTGTAACTGCCAGGCCTCCACGATGGTCTTAAGGCCGTAGTAACGAGGACGGGTGGGTCAGCAAAGAGCGCATGGATCAGCAAGAGTGTGTGGGTCGGACACTCATGTCCGACGCCGTTGAGGTTGGTTTGGGGTTGGCCTTGCCGAATCCGGAAAGGGAACGGCTCTCAGAAGTCAGAATCAAGAAATAAAAATCAAAGGCGTCGGTCGGGAGTGTCCGACCCACACACTTTTGTGCCCCACGCACTTTAGGGGCGTTTGAGGTGGATTTTGCCTCGGAAGGAGCGGAGTTCAAAGCGCGAACCCGTGATCGTCCCCGGCTTCAGCAAAGTATTTCCGGCGCGGGCCGGGGAAAAACCGGAGGCAACGGGGAAGTCCGGATCGGCCTCGCCCTTGATGGAGCGCGCCTTGATATTTACCAAAGCGGTGGCCGGAATCGAGACATTCAGGTCGCCGGAATGACTGGTCAGCAAGTACTCTCCCACCGGACCGGGATCGCCTTCATAGGAGATGAGTCCGCTGCCTGAGTTCACCTCGACCGAGGGTCCGGTCACATTACGGAGATTGACGTTGCCGCTTACCGAGTGGATATCCAGGCTGCTGCCGCGAATGTCGGTCAGGCTGATAGGCCCGCTGAGGGTTCTGACGTGCAGGTGCGCATCGCGAATATCGGTGACCTCGACCGAGCCTGCGGCGGCTTCGAGGATGACATCGCCACGCAAACCCTGCGCCCGGATGGTGCCATCGGAAGAACGCAGACTGACAAAGGCGTCGATCGGAACCAGGACGGTGTAATCCACCAGGTTCGAGCCCTGGCGGGTGGACATTGACCGCAGCTCGATGCGGTCTCCGTGCTGCTCATTCACCAGGCTGACCGAGTCAGAATGGGTCACGGTTTCGACCACGACTTGCCGATTCGGCGAAGGCCGGACGGTGATGGGGCCATAATTGTTGGTGATGGAAACCACCGCCCTGGGCCCGACGGCATAGGTAAATTCCTTCTTGTCTTTGTCCTGCGCCGCGGCGCTCAGCGCCATGAGTGAAACGACTACGACAACCCCCGTCGGGATCCCGACCATGTTGCGGAAACTCATACGCCCCCCACCCGCCAGGATAATCAGAAGTGAATGCAGTTATAAGCGCCCACAGGCTCGCTTTGCAAGGTGGGTACCTAACTGGCTAGATGCTGGTCCAGCCTCCATGAGAGGCCTGACAGGCAGCAAAATTCGCAGCCACCGGCCTTTTTTTGCGCTGGCCCAGGCTCGCGGGCGACGTCAGGCTTTACACCGCGATGACCGGGACAACCAAACAATCCGGACTGGCAACTAAATTATTAGTTGACGTTTGTGCCATGTATTTCGTCTAATCAACCGTGAGGAAGACGGCTTGTGCCACCCAGAAAGTCTGAAACTCTTACCGAAGCTGAATTGAGGCTGATGGATGTGTTGTGGCAGAAGGGCTCGGCCACCGTCCAGCAGGTGCTCGATGCGCTTCCCGAGAGACCGGCCCTGGCTTATAACTCCGTTCTGACGACCATTCGGGTGCTTGAAAACAAGGGCTACGTGGAGCACGTGAAGGATGGCCGGGCACACATTTACAAGCCCATCATGGAGCGCGAAGAAGCCACGCGCTCGGAAATACGGCACCTGGTCAGCCGCTTCTTCAAGAATTCTCATGAATTGCTGGTGCTGAACCTTCTCGAAGACCTCGGTTCCGAAAACAAGGGACTGGAAGCCGCGGAACTGGCGCGCCTCCGGCAGTTATTGCAAGCGAGAGAAGAGAAATGATGATTGCCGCGCTCAACCTGCAATCCGTGGCCCAGCTTTCCGCTGAGAGAATATTGAACTGCACTGCGGAGGGCATGGTCATTGCGCTGCTGGCCTGGCTGGTGCTGCGCGCCTTCGGCCAGCAGAACTCGAACACACGATTCGCGGTCTGGTTCGCGGCATTGCTGGGAATAGCGGCGCTTCCAGTCTTCGGCCATTGGATCGGCAATTGGGCTGCGGGCGGCCCCGACCTGATGCGACGGTCCGAGATCACCATGCCCGGCTCGTGGGCGCTATACATATTCGCCGCGTGGTTATTGATGGCGGCTGCAGGTTTGCTCAGAGTGGGCCTTGGTTTCTGGCATCTGCGCCGGCTCCGCAAGAGCTGCGTGCCGGTTGATATCGCGACCCTCGATCCGGTCCTGGGGAAGACGTTGCAAGAGTTCGACTCATCGAGGCCGGTGAAGCTCTGCGTTTTGGATCGCCTGCGAGTGCCGACCGCAATCGGGTTCACGAAGCCGATGGTCGTCATTCCCTCCTGGGCGATGCGGGAACTTTCCGGGGCGGAGTTGAATTCCATTCTGCTGCACGAATTGGCGCACCTGCGGCGGCGGGATGACTGGACCAACCTGCTCCAGCGGATTTTAGGCGCGCTGTTGTTCTTCCATCCGGCAGTGTGGTGGATCGAGAAGAAGCTGGCGCTTGAACGCGAGATGGCGTGCGATGACTTGGTCCTGGCCCGGACCACGAGTCCACGGGCCTACGCCGAGTGCCTGGTGTCGCTGGCGGAGAAGAGTCTTGTGCGGCGCGGGCTGGCCCTGGCGCAAGCCGCGGTGGGCCGGCTGCGGAACGTCTCGCTGCGGGTATCGCAGATACTGGACGTGGACCGCCCCAGGGCCACGCGAGTGTGGAGGCCGGCGCCCGTGCTGGTAGGCGGCGTGTCGCTGGTGTGCCTGGTGGCATTGTCCCAGGCGCCCACCCGGCTGGTGTCGTTCAAGAACGGCGCAGCTTCCTCGGCGCCGATGAGTGCCACCGGAACCGACGATTCTGAGGCGAATCAGATATCGCACATGGGGGCTCAGGTCATTCCCACTAAATTCGAGCCCGCGAAGTTCCAACTCAAGCCAGAACGTGTCCGGGCAGGAAAAGAGCGTGGTCAGGAAAAGGGTTCGACGGCGTTGATCGCGACCTCCGAGGTCAAGAAATCGTTCAGGAGAACAAACAAGCCTGATGTCATTCCGGCAAAGTCAGTGCAGCAAGGGGGCAAGCCGCCGATGCTGGTTCGGAGCAGCCTGGCGAACGACAAGGTCGCGCCTCCGACTGTGTTTCTGGTGATGCGAACCGAGTTTGTGCAAACCCGGCAAAACGCTGCCGGGCCGATGGTCTTGGACCTGTGCGTCTGGCAGGTGACGGTGATCGGACCAGGACAGAAGATAACGACCGAGCAAATTATCGCCAAGGTGATTTGAGCTTTTTTTTGTAAACATCAACTAAATAATTAGTTGTCTAAGTAAAGAGGAGAAAGAAGAGATGAGAAGCTGGATAGCAAACTTCAAAAGCAAGCTGGGCCTGCACTTGATCGTGCCCATTCTGACGCTGGCGATCGTGGGGTCGCTCGTGACCTACGATTTCGTGAGGGCGGTGCCGGCGCGGGCGGCGATGGCCGGCCCCACTGCGACCGCACTCGATGACAACAGCGTGGGAGCGCTGCTCTCGCTCGACCACGCCATGGAAACCCTGGCCGCGCGGGTGACCCCGGCGATCGTGAACGTCACGGTGACTTCGCGCACTAAGGCCAGCATGACGGGCGGCAACGACCAGGAGATGCAGCAATTCTTCGGTCCCTTCGGCCAGTTCTTTGGCCAGCAGATGCCGCGTATGCAGCAGCCACGCGTCGAGCACGGGCTGGGTACGGGCGTGATTATCTCGCCCGACGGCTATATCGTCACCAACAACCACGTGGTGGATGGCGCCACCGATGTTCGCGTGACCATGAGTGATCGCCGGATTCTTCCGGCTAAAGTGGTGGGCACCGATCCGCTGACTGACCTCGCGGTCATCAAGATCGAGGGTCACGACCTTCCCAATGTGCCCTGGGGCGATTCCACGAAGCTTCGCCCGGGCCAGACCGTGCTGGCATTCGGCAACCCGTTCGGGTTCCGCTTTACGGTGACGCGGGGCATCATCAGCGCGTTGAACCGGCCCAATCCGTCGGCTGACGACGCACGCAAACCGGGCCAGTTCATACAGACCGACGCGGCCATCAATCCGGGAAATTCCGGTGGCCCGCTGGTGAACGCGCGCGGTGAAGTGGTCGGGATCAACACCTTCCTGATCTCACCCTCAGGTTCGTTCTCGGGCATGGGATTTGCCATCCCCACGCAGATCGTGCGCCCCACGGTGGAGAAGCTGATCCAGTTTGGCAAAGTCACGCATGGTTACATCGGAATTGGAATTTCCGACGTCACGCCCGACAACTCGAGGTTCTTCCACATGGACAAGGCGATCGGCGCCGTTGTTACCCAGGTAGAGCCGGATTCGCCTGGAGCCAAGGCCGGCTTGAAAGTGGGCGATGTCATCACCCAGATTGACGGCAAGGAAGTGACCGACGCGGGTGGATTGCAGGTGGTGGTGGGAGAACAGAATCCGGGTACGACCATTCATCTGCAGGTCATGCGTGAGGGCAAGAGCCTTACCACTCCGGTGACTCTCGAAGCCATGGGCAGCCGGGACAAGTCCGGAAATGAAACCTCTGAGGCGGGCCAGGGGAAACCGCGCTGGGGAATCGGGCTGGGTGACATCACCCCCGATGTGCGCCAGCAGCTGCAGGCCCCGGACAATCTTCGGGGCGCGGTGGTGGAGCGCGTACAACCGGGCAGCCCTGCGGACAACGCAGGCCTGCAGCAGGGCGACGTGATCCTCGAGGTCGATCGCAAGCCGGTGCAGAACGCGGCGGAGGTGCAAAGGGCCCTGAGCAGCGTGCCCAAAGGACAGGATGCGCTGGTGCTGGTCTGGTCCAACGGCGGCAACACGTTCCGTGTGCTGCATCCGACCGAGGCGGGCCAATCGGATAGCGGTTCGTAACTAGTTCACGAAGTTCTCCCCAGGGAGGCGGGCTTCAGTCCCGTCTCCCGATTTTTTTGCCAAAGGTTTTTGAGAGGCTGATGCCCGTTTCCGGTTCGACGAGGGTTAGTCGTGCTGACTGACGGAGAGCACGTTCCCGTCCGGGTCCTTAAACCACGCGACCCTGTTGCCACCGGGCGCGGTCCAGATTCCCAGGGCCTGATCCTGCACGAGGGGGTATTTCTCGAAGGCCACGCCGCGCTCCTGCAGCCAGCGGACCACCGCCTCAATGTTGCGGACTTCCCAGCCCAGAACGGTGTACGAGGCCGGGGTAAAATCCTGAGCCTTGGCGATCCGGATCATGGTTTCGCCGGCCCTCAACACCAGGGCAAACGGGTCGTCGCTGACGAAGCGGAATCCCAATTTGCCCTCGTAAAAAGCGCGGGCCGTGGTGGAATCTTTGGTAGGAACAAAGCCAATCACCTTGCTTGAAGCCAGCATGTCCGCCTCCCGAAGCGAAATCTACGCCCTTGGCCGGGCCAAAAGGAAGGCCGATTATTTCCCCCGCCCTGAGAGACGCCGGCCGCTGCACTTGCAAATTAGCGGCGGCTCCCGTAACTTGAGCGGGCTATCTAACCCCATGGCCTTGCCCCTCTCAATGTTTTCGGGGGCCGGCGAGGGGCGCACTCTTGCGATCATTGCGGCTTTCCTTTGCGACCTTCGCGGTTAAGCTTTTAGACGGCTCCATCAAGATCAAAACCCTTTACCGCAAAGGACGCAAAGAGAGGCCCGCAAAGGGCGCAAAGATACACCAGAGGAGCACGATGGAAATCAACGTCCGCAAGCTTGCTGAGGTCCAGATTGTGCAGATTCGCGGTGCGGTACGGCTCGGTCCGGGAGTGGACAGCTTTCGCCAGACGGTGGACAGTGCAATGGCTGCGGGAGACACGCGACTGGTCATTAATTTCGCCGAAGTGCCGATGATTGACTCGAGCGGCATTGGGATCCTGGTCAAGGCCATGGCTTCGGCGAAGAAGCGGGGGGGCGGAGTGAAGCTGGTGACGCCATCCAAGTTCGTGGTGCAAACCCTGAAGCTGATTGGGGTGTTGAACTTGTTTGAGATTTTCGAAGACGAAGACGTGGCGGTGCAATCGTTCAACTCCCACTGAGGTCTGGCGAGTGTGCGCGCCCGCTCTAGCGCAGATGGATGTTCAGCATGTTGAAGATTCCGAAGAGGTAGATCGCGCTACCCAGAGAGAGCAGGGCCAGGGTAAGAGTCGCCAGGCGCGAACTGAAAATGCGCCGGCGCGGCGGTTCCTGGTGCTCGAGAGCAGCCCGGTATTTGTCGATCCACTCCTGGTCCTTGCTGACTTGGCCAAAGGAGGACTGGATCGATTCCTGGAGCCGCTTCTGATCGTCCCCATCGAGTCCAACAAAGCGGAAGGGTTGCTGGGTCCAGGAGACGGGCTTGAGCATTTCCGCGGTGCCGAGCACAGGCCCGGTCGGAGTCACAAACATCAGCTTTACGCGGGATTCCCGAACCGCCGGTTTGGGCATGGTCAGCATGCCTCCGGTCAGCGAAATGACTTCGAGTTGTGCCTGGGTGCGGTGACCGTCTTCAAATCGAAGCACGGCGTGAGTGACGTCGGACAGACTCAAGCGCGGCGCCCGACGATCGTAACCAGGATTGTGTTTGGGGTGTTCAGGGGTAGGTTGGGGGAGGGCGTTCACACTACGAGTATCCTCTTAGTCTGCCCCAACCGGGAGATTACGGAAGGACCTGAAGGGGTCGCATTACCTCCAGAAGGCGGCATCGGACTTCAGAGCTCGGAACAATCGGCCACGGATATTTGCTGGTTCCACGGATAGAACCTCCTTACTCTCTTGCTTTATTCACGTGCGTCCATGGCCGCTTTTTTTCTCCTTCCGCGCATTTTTCGGACCCGCTGGTGCAATGGAAGAGCGGCCCTTAGAGGGCGCGTTCTCAGGAACACACCTCGGCATTCTAGGCCCAGTGGCGCCACTGGGGCTGAAGCCCGGCGCTTCTTCCTCCGAAACGCGGCGCTAAAGCGCCGCTCTTCCACGAGGTCTGGCGTCTCACATCCGAGGTGCGGAGGGTGCCTGCCTTTCGGGCGACCAGCACGAAGCCGGAGGAAGCTGCGTCTTTTTCTACTCCGGCCAGATGGCGCGTCCCTCAGCCTGGTTCCCATACTTCATCTCCGCCTTGCCCAAGGCGAGGCGGGCCTGGTAAACCATGCCACGGATACCGCGTTTTTCCGCTTCCAAAACCACGCTGTTCAGAACTGCGGCGGCAGATTGAAGGTCTGCAGATGCCTTGACCTCGGCGCCGGCAATCTCGAATTGCAGCCGCACCAGGCATTGTTGGGTCTTGGCGGCCAGGGACCTGCCCAGCGCGATCTCCTTGCCAGCCGCGCCTGATCTTCCCTGGGCGAGCAGGGCCTGGGCCAGGACGGCGTGAGCCGAGATCTGGGATTCGGCAATCCTGGCGATGCGGAATTCTTCCAGAGCTTTGCGGGCCAGGGTCTCGCCTTCCGATGGCTTGTCTTCCGCGATCGCCAGGGGCTTCCTGGCGAAAGCGCTTGCGGGCAGCCTCGTCCGCCAGGGTGCCGGGCGGCAGAATTTTTATGGCAACATCGCGTTCCAGTTGCTAGTCGTGGGCGAGAAAGACCACTCCCATCCCGCCCGCGCCGATCTGCTGCACGATGCGGTAGTGGCTGAGATTTTTCCCGAGCATGTCCCCGAACACACGGGGATGTTAAGCCCAACCGGGAGGTGGGTCAAATGAGGGGGAGGTGCACGAATTACGTAGGGGTGGACGAGGGCGTCCGCCCCTACGTGGTTCGCGACAATACAAGGGTGCCTTCAGCGATAATATCCGGCGTGCAAATTTATGGCAGCATGACCAAATGGGTGAGGAACCGGAACTGATTGCCACGCTCCAGGTGGGTTTGGCCGCCTCTGGAGAATGCTCGCGGTGCCACCAGGTTTTCGTCGTCAAGAGCCAGGACGGCAGACCCCAACAACTCAGCGACCGGCTCAGGCAGATATTCGAGGAACATGTCCGCGGCGTCGAGCTATCGAAAAAAGCGATAGGCTCAAACGGCAATTTGGATTGACAGGCAGAGGCTGCGCCGATACCCTATCCAATACAGATTCAGGTTGAATTTCTATGGATCGTCCGGTCATCGTCGTGAGCCGTGTGGCACAGGAGGTGCGAGTGCGGGTACTCGCCCTTAGGGTGGCCATTCCTGGCCTGGTGCTTGCACCACACGAGACAATGAGCGGCGGATGATTTAGCGATATCAAGATCAGCAGGAGGCCATCATCCACCGCATCGGATGATGGCTTTTTTAGTTTTTGCAGGTCTGCATGCACGGCCCGCAGACGGGGAGGAAGACTTGGCTCAAGCAGAGCGTATTACCATTTTCGATACTACCTTGCGCGACGGGGAGCAGTCTCCGGGTTGCAGTATGAACGTGGCCGAGAAGGTGCGCATGGCCCACCAGCTCGACCGCCTGGGGGTGGACATTATCGAGGGGGGATTTCCCATCGCGTCGGAGGGGGACTTTGAGGCGGTCCGCGCACTGGCGCGCGAGATCCGCCGCCCTGTAGTCGCCGCCCTGGCGCGCAGTTGTCCGGGTGACATTGAACGGGCCTGGCGAGCCCTGGAGGGCGCTTCCCGCCCCCGTATCCACACCTTCCTTGCAACTTCCGATATCCATCTGCAACACAAGCTCAAGATCTCGCGGCGGCAGTGCCTGGAACAGGCCCGCGACGGCATCAAGCTGGCACGCTCCTTTTGTAAGGATGTGCAGTTCTCCGCCGAAGACGCCAGCCGCACCGACATCAACTTCCTGTGCGAGGTACTGGAGGCGGTGATCGAGGCGGGCGCGACCACCCTGAACATTCCGGACACGGTCGGCTTCAGCGTGCCCCACGAATTTGCGGAACTGATCCAGACCCTGCGGCGGCGGGTGCGAGGCATCGAGCGCGTGACCATTTCGGTTCACTGCCATGATGACCTGGGCCTGTCCGTGGCAAACTCACTGGCAGCGATAGGAGCGGGCGCGCGCCAGGTGGAATGCACCGTGAACGGCATCGGCGAACGCGCCGGAAATGCTTCCCTGGAAGAGCTGATCATGGTGATGCGGGTCCGACCGGAGCACTATCCCTATGAAACGGCGGCAGTTGCCGAGCAGCTGTTTCCGTCCAGCCAGCTCCTGTCGGAAATTACCGGGGTTTACGTGCAGCCCCACAAGGCCATCGTGGGAAGGAACGCCTTCGCCCACGAAGCCGGCATTCACCAGGACGGAATGATTAAAGACCCTTCCACCTATGAGATCATAGCCCCTCAGTCGGTGGGAGCCCCCCATAATTCGCTGGTGCTGGGCAAGCACTCGGGCCGCAACGCCCTGCGGGTGCGTTTCGAGAAGCTGGGCTTCACCTTCGAACGGGCACAACTCGACGATGTTTACCGTCGCTTCGTGGCCCTGGCCGACAGGATCAAAACCATCGAGGATGGCCACCTGCTGGAGTTGGTGCGCGATGTGCCCAGCCGGACTGCCACTCTGCCGGACAGTGCGGGCAAGACGGCGTCAACGTGGATGGCTGCGGTCAGCAAAGAAGATGTTCAGCCGGCGCATCCTGATCCCGTCGGCGCGAAAGAGCGGGCGCACGCCGCCCACGCCGCTCACGAGGGCGAGCAGGAAGATTATCTCTGGGGAGTATGATGGCGGCGGTTGGCAGGTCGCCGGTTTCAGCCCTGGAGGCGGGATCGAGCAGGGTGTGGATGCAAACCCAGTGGTCAGTTGCCGGTTCTCGGTTCTCAGATGGGCCGGCTGAAGATTCAAGATTGAGGGCAGGGTCGATGACAAAAACGGGAGCACAGATTCTGTGGGAATGCCTGGAGCGCGAGGGCGTGAAGCACGTCTTCGGCTACCCGGGAGGCGCAATTTTGCCAGCGTACGACGCTCTGAAACATAGCGACATCCATCACATTCTGGTGCGCCACGAGCAAGGCGCCACGCATATGGCAGATGGCTATGCCCGCGCCAGCGGCGAAGTTGGAGTTGCGGTTGCGACTTCCGGACCGGGCGCGACCAACATGGTCACCGGCATTGCCACCGCCATGCTGGATTCGTCCCCCATTGTTTGCATTACCGGGCAAGTAGGCAGCAAGCTGATCGGCTCCGACGCGTTTCAGGAAACCGACATCACCGGCATCACCCTGCCCATTACCAAGCACAATTATCTCGTCACACATGCGGATCAGTTGGCACGGGTGCTGCGGGAAGCGTTTTATGTGGCCCGCTCCGGCCGTCCCGGTCCGGTGCTGGTCGACATAACCAAAGACGCGCAACAATCTTCCTGCGAATTCGACTGGGAGGCCGCCCGACCGCAGTTACCAGGGTATCGTCCCGATCTTTCACCGGAGGAGACCGAGTACGCACATGCTCTGGAGTTGATTCACAAGGCCAAGCGGCCTTTGATCCTGGCGGGACACGGAATTATTGTTTCGGGCGCCATGGCGGAAGTGCTGACCCTGGCGGAGAAGGCCGGTATCCCTGTCGCTCTGACGCTGCTGGGCCTGGGGGCGTTTCCCGCTTCCCATCCTCTGAATCTGGGCATGATGGGAATGCACGGCGAGGCCTGGGTCAACCATGCCATTCAGGAAGCCGACCTGCTGCTGGCCCTGGGCATGCGCTTCGACGACCGGGTAACCGGCAATCTCAAGACCTACGCGCAGGATGCCAAGAAGATCCACATTGAAATCGATCCCGCTGAAATCAACAAGAACGTCAAAGTGGACGTGGCCCTGGTCGGCGATCTGCGCGAGGTGCTCAAAGAGTTGCTACCTCGGGTGCAGTCGGTTGACCACACCGAATGGCTGGATTCCATCGACAAACTAAAAGGTGATTCCGCGGTGCGGGACGTGCAGAAGCTGCCGGACAACGGACACCTCTACGCTGCGCACGTTATCAACGACCTGTGGCGCGAGACTCGCAACAGCAACACCGTGGTTGTGACCGACGTGGGCCAGCACCAGATGTGGGAAGCGCAATATTTCAAGCACGAGAAAGCGCGGTCGTTGATTACATCGGGCGGTCTCGGGACCATGGGCTTCGCCCTGCCGGCGGCCATTGGAGCCAAGGTAGCGCGGCCGGACGCCGAGGTTTGGGTAATCGTCGGCGACGGCGGCTTCCAGATGACCATGTCGGAACTCGCAACCATTCAGCAGGAGAAGCTGAAGGTCAACATTGCCATCATCAACAACGGCTTTCTGGGGATGGTGCGCCAGTGGCAGGAATTTTTCTACGAGCGCAACTACGAGGCTACGCCCCTGTTGAACCCCAATTTCGTGAAGCTGGCGGAGGCCTACGGCATCCGCAGCATGGCGGTGACCGAGCGCTCCCAGGTGTTGCCGACCGTGCGCGCCGCACGCGATCACGACGGCGCCGTGCTGATCGACTTCAAAGTGGAGCAGGAAGATACCGTGTACCCGATGGTCGCCGCAGGTGCGTCTTTGAACGACATGATCCGGCGGCCCAGTCCCATCGTCGAAACTGCTGCGGACGAATAAGGTAAAAATGCTGAACATATTTGTGGTGTACGTCGAAAACAAGCCGGGCGTGCTGACCCGTGTGGCCTCGCTGTTCCGCCGCCGCGCCTTCAACATCGATTCGCTGACCGTGGGGCGCACGGAAAAGCCGGAAGTTTCGCGCATGACCATCACGGTTGACAGCAATCCGGACCAGGCCAAGCGCATTGAGGCCAATCTTTATAATCTGGTGAACGTGCTGCTGGTCGAAAACATCACCCACGAGCCGGCGATTGCCCGCGACCTGGCCATGATCAAGGTGGCTGCGACCCACGAAGCGCGCTCGCATGTGCTCGAGCTGGCCAGTGTGTTTCGGGCCCGCGTGGTGGATGTCGCGCCCGAGTCGCTCACCATCGAAATCACCGGTGGCGAAGACAAGATCGACGGCCTGCTGGAAGTGCTTCGTCCTTATGGGGTGGTAGAGATGGTGCGCACCGGCATTGTCGCCATGCGGCGCGGTACCACTTCGGCCGGCGCGAATCCGGCTCAGACCAAGACGGCTGAACTAGCCGCTGATGAAGGCGTGTCGTATTCGGTCTAACCGAGTTCGGTTTTACCAAGCTCGCTTCAATAAGTTCCGTTCAATTCTGCTCTGTTATTTACCGAAAGGAACAGCCATGGCTAAGATGTATCACGAGAAAGACGCCGATGTTTCCTTGATCCGGGCGAAGAAGGTCGCCATCATCGGCTACGGATCGCAGGGGCATGCCCATGCCCTCAGCCTGAAGGACAGTGGGGTTGACGTCCGGGTGGGATTGCCCGCCAGCAGCGAGTCACGCGCCAAAGCCAAAGCCAGTGGCCTGACCGTAGGTACGCCCGCCGAAGTGTCGGCCTGGGCCGATGTGATTATGGTGCTGGTGCCGGATACGGTTGCGTCTGAGGTGTACAAGAAAGAAATCGCGCCCAATCTGACCGCCGGAAAGACGCTGATGTTTGCCCACGGCTTCAACATCCGCTTCGGGACCATTACACCTCCAGCCAATGTGGATGTTTCGATGATCGCACCCAAGGCGCCTGGCCATCGGGTGCGCGAAGTCTTCGTCGAAGGCGGCGGCACACCGGCGCTACTGGCCGTCCATCAGGACGCCACGGGAAAAGCCAAGCAGCTGGCGCTTTCCTACGGCAAGGCGATTGGAGCGACTCGCGCCGGCGTGATCGAAACCACCTTTGCCGAGGAAACCGAAACCGACCTCTTCGGTGAGCAGACGGTGCTGTGCGGAGGAGTCAGCGCGCTGCTCAAAGCGGGATTCGAGACCCTGGTGGCGGCTGGCTACCAGCCCGAGATCGCCTACTTCGAATGCCTGCATGAACTGAAGCTCATCGTGGACCTGATCTATCGCGGCGGCCTGAATTACATGCGCTACTCGGTCAGCGACACTGCCGAATACGGTGACTACACTGCCGGGCCGCGGATTGTCACCGAGCAGACCCGCGAAACCATGCGGCAGTTGCTGCGCGAAATCAAGGACGGATCGTTTGCCAAGAAGTGGATCAAAGAAAACGAAACCGGCCGCGAATGGTTCGAAGCGACCCGCGAAAAAGAACAGCAACAGCAGATCGAGAAAGTGGGCGAGGAACTGCGCGCCATGATGACCTTCCTCGATCCGGTTACGATCAAGCAAACCAGCAGGCGCACCAAAGTGCCGGCGTAGGTGGTTCTCTTAGCGCCGCCGTCTCGGCGGCCGTGGCGGTGGGCATCCCGCCCGCCGCTGCGTAGGGCGAGACGGCCTCGGGCTTCCCACCCGATCCACTCCCCGCTGCTTCCAGGGACCTGTCTTCCTGATTGAAGATTAAAACCAGTAGTCAGTTCCTAGATCTCAGTTCTTAGTTGACTGCGCTTGACAACCTGCCTTGCCCCGTCAGAGTATAGGGAGAACAAATAGCGAATAATCCTCCCTTCCAGTCAGGAGCGATGTTCATCGAACTCCATTCCCGCTCGGCTTTCAGTTTTCTTGAAGGCGCCTCTCTGCCCGAGGACCTGGTCGCCGAATGCCACCGCCTGCAGATGCCAGCGATGGCTCTGCTCGACCGCGACGGCGTTTATGGCGCCCCCCGTTTCTACATGGCAGCCAAGAAGGCGGGGATCAAGGCACATATGGGAGCGGAGGTCACGTCTGAGTTTTCACCACAGAGTCACGGAGTCACAGAGAAGAAAAATACGCCTGCTATTTCGAATTCCTCTGTGTCTCTGTGTCTCCGTGGTGAATTCAGACTTCCCCTCCTCGTTTCTTCCCGCGCCGGCTACCAGAACCTCTGCCACCTGATCACAAAAATGAAGCTGCGGGCACAGAAAGGAGAGGGCGCGGTCCGCAGAGAAGAGCTCGAGGAACATGCTGGCGGATTGATCTGCCTTACCGGTGGCGATGATGGGCCGCTGGCTGGCGCGCTGGCTCGTGGCGGCATGGACAAAGCGCGGAGCACGATAGGCTGCCTGACTGGAATTTTTGGCTGGGGTAACGTCTATGTGGAACTGCAGCGCCATTTTCATCGCCAGCAGGAAGCGCGCAATCGTGCTGCTGTTGAAATTGCCCGCTCTCTAAGACTTCCTCTGTTGGCCAGCAATGGAGTCTGTTATGCGACGCCGCGGCAGCGTGAACTCTGCGATGTGTTCACCGCTATTCGCAACCACTGCACGCTGGCCACCGCCGGGCGTTTGCTGGCGCGCAACTCCGAGCGGCATATGAAATCGCCGCAGCAGATGCAGCAGCTTTTCGCCGACCTGCCTGAGGCCCTGGCCAATACCGTGGAGCTGTCATCGCGGCTTGAGTTCACGCTGGAAGCCCTGGGATATGAATTCCCCAGATATCCCGTGCCCGAAGGCGAGACCATGATGTCGTTTCTGCGGGAGCGTACCCGGGAAGGTTTTCAGCAGCGTTATGGGCGGGGAGATGCGGACCTCAAAAGCCGTGCCCGGCGCCAGATTGAGCGCGAGCTGACGCTGATCGAGAAACTCAAGCTGCCCGGCTATTTCCTGATTGTGTGGGACCTGGTCCGCTTCTGCCGCGAGGAAAATATTCTTGTCCAGGGACGCGGCTCGGCGGCCAACAGCGCCGTCTGCTATTCGCTGGGGATCACAGCGGTCGATCCCATCAGCATGGAACTGCTTTTCGAGCGTTTTCTTTCGGAAGAACGCGGCGAGTGGCCAGACATTGATCTCGATCTGCCCAGCGGCGACCAGCGTGAGCGCGTCATTCAATATTTGTACAAACGCTACGGGGAACGCGGCGCGGCTATGACCGCGAACGTCATCACTTACCGCAATCGCATGGCGTCCCGCGAAATGGGGAAGGCCCTGGGCTTCGATCCCGAAACTCTGGACAAAGTTTCGAGCGCGGTTTCCACCTGGGAGTATCGCGATGCTCATGATGCGCTTGACCACCGCTTTCACGATGCCGGCCTGGACCTGAACCATCCCCGACTGCGCAAATATTTTGAGCTGTGTGAGGCGGTGCAGGATTTGCCGCGCCATCTGGGCCAGCATTCCGGCGGCATGGTGATCTGCCAGGGACAACTCGATTCCGTCGTGCCGCTCGAACCAGCGTCCATGCCGGGCCGCGTGGTAGTGCAGTGGGACAAGGAAGATTGCGCCGACCTGGGCATCATCAAAGTGGACCTGCTCGGGCTGGGCATGATGGCCGCGCTGGAAGATTCGCTCATACTCATCCGCGATCATTATGGCGAAGAAGTGGATCTCGCCCACCTGCCGGCGGACGATCCTATGGTCTATGCCACGCTGCAAAAGGCCGATACCATCGGCCTGTTCCAGGTGGAAAGCCGGGCTCAGATGTCGTGCCTGCCGCGCCTTAGGCCAAAACGGTTCTACGACATCGTGGTGCAGGTGGCCATCATCCGCCCGGGGCCGATCGTGGGGCAGATGGTGAATCCTTTTTTGCAGCGGCGCATGGGACGAGAACAGATTACTTATCCACACCCGTCGCTCGAGCCGGTGCTGAAGCGTACGCTGGGGGTCCCGCTTTTCCAGGAGCAGTTATTGCGCATGGCCATGGTGGTCGCGGGATTCAGCGGCGGCGAAGCGGAAGATCTGCGCCGCGCGATGGGCTTCAAGCGTTCAGAAAAACGCATGCAGGAAATCGAGGCCAAGCTTCGGGCTGGCATGGAGCGCAATGGCATTTCACGCGAGGCCCAGGAGCAGATCGTACTTTCGATTACTTCTTTCGCGCTGTATGGATTTCCCGAGTCTCACGCCGCCAGCTTCGCGCTGATCGCCTATGCCAGCGCTTATCTGAAATGTCATTACCTGGCCGCCTTCACCGCCGCCCTGCTCAAAAACCAGCCCATGGGGTTTTACCGACCTGCCACGATCGTGAAAGACGCGCAGCGCCATGGGTTGAAAATATTTCCCATTGATGTGATGAAGTCGGAGTGGGAGTGTACAGTCGTCGGTCGTCGGTCGTCAGTCGTCAGGGCGGCCGTTAGTCGTTGGCCGTTGGCCGTGGGCCAGGAAGACGATGCGGAAGATAACATCGATTTCGTAGAACCACCGAACCCAGCCGCGGAGCGGCGAAAGAATGCAGCCCACGGCGTAAGCCGTGGGTCAATCACAGAAGAGAGCCAAGCTCCAGAGGGGCGAAAGAGTCCGGATTTGCCGGACGGTGGCCGGAACGCCCACCGGACAGCCGGCGGGCCTGCCCTGAGCGCAGTCAGCGGGACGCCGGCGCTACGTCTGGGGCTTCGCTATGTACGCGGGTTGCGGGAAGACGCTGCCCACGCAATTGTTCGTCAACGCAGCCTGGCGCCGTTCACTTCTATTCACGATCTCGTCCAGCGCGTTCCTGAATTGCGCAAGGACGAATTGAATACGCTGGCGGAAATCGGAGCGCTGAATTCAGTTTCCAGTTTGGAGTTCCCGGTTCCCCGTTCCGGCCACTGGAAACCAGAAACCGGAAACTCGAAACTGCATCGCCGCGATGCCCTATGGCAGATCGAGCGCTCTGTCCGTCGCTCCGGGCCGTTGCTCGACCGGCTTCCCGAGCCGGATGCCAGATCTCCGCTACGCCCGATGAATCCTGAGGAACGGCTGGTGGCCGATTTCCGCGGCACTGGCATGACTGTGGGTCCGCACCCCATGGCCTATCACCGCCAACGCATGGACGCGATCGGAGTGCGCAAGGCCAGTGACCTTGCCGGCATTCCCAATGGCAAATATCTACGTATTGGGGGATGCGTCATCGCGCGGCAGCGTCCCGGAACCGCCAAGGGCTTCGTCTTTCTCAGTCTGGAGGACGAGACCGGGGTCGCCAATGCCATCATCATGCCCGACCTGTTTCAGAAAAACCGCCTGCTGCTGACTTCGGAGCAGTTTCTGATGGTGGAAGGGACGCTGCAAAATCAGGATAACGTTATCTCGGTGAAGGCGCAGCGGGTAATGCCGCTGTCGATTACCCGGGCGGAAACCAGTTCGCATGATTTTTACTGAGACTTCGATGTAAACGATTACCAAAATTGTTTTGCGCAAACAGATATTTTCTTGATTCTTCTCTCCCTCATTCACCGCCATTCGGTTTATGATTGAAAAGCAAATTCGCCACAATTTATTTTGGCCACTGCGTGAAAAGTCCAACGCGCTTGTGGCTCATTCATTAATCCGGTTCGTGGTAGGGCTCTAGAACCTGAACCTTGGCCTAATATTTTAAGGAGTGCCGTTATGGCTCGCGCAAAAACTGTTGGGAATGGCAGCACAGGACGTAAGCAGGTTGCAACCATGCCTGCGCCGAAGCTGGTTGAGGTAAAGAGGGATTCGTTTGCCGCGAATCTGGAAGAGGAAATACGCATTCGTGCATACCAGCTGTACGAAGAGCGGGGATACACGCCAGGTCACGAGAACGAAGATTGGCTGGTAGCGGAGCAGGAAATTCTGAGCCGCCACGACAGCCAGCACAGCGCCTAAGTCCTGGGACTGACAGGGGTTTTTGCCGGCATTGTGTTGAGATGTACGGCTGGGGATTTCCTGTGTAGTTCGGCAGGACGAAGAATGGCAGAGTGATGTTGAAAGCGCGTTACTCTGCCCTTTTGGTGTGTCCTTTCGGTGATCCCAGTTGCTTCAGCCCCGCGTTTCTGAAAAAATACCTAGCCGGGCCCTCCCATGTCACAAATTGGCAGTTTTGCGCTCCTGCTCGCACTGGCACTGAGCACTTACTCGTTCCTCGCGGGAGTGTTGGCGTTGGCCAGCCCGGGCCCGGGGTCGGAGCGATTGGGCGAAACCGCGCGTCGCGCCGGCATCGCCACCTTTGCGGTTGTTTTCCTCGCGGCTCTCGTCCTGGTGATATGCGCCTTTCAGGATAATTTCTCGATCGCCTACATCTATCATCACAGCAATCGGGACCTGCCGGCGCCCTACAAGTTCGCCACCCTGTGGTCGGGCCAGGAAGGATCACTGCTGTTCTGGTCGCTGTTGCTGGCCGCTTACGGATTCGTCTTGCGGCTGCGGCACAAGACTGATGCCCGGCTTTTTGCTTATGCCTCCGCCATCATTGCCGCGGTGCAGATCTTCTTTCTGCTGCTGCTGAATTTCGCCGCCCATCCCTTCGCCCTCATGCAGGGCGAATTGCCGGCGGACGGCGCGGGACTGAATCCTTTGCTGCAATATCCCGAGATGGTGATTCATCCGCCCATGCTCTACCTGGGATACGTGGGTTTCACCGTGCCCTTCGCGTTTGCCCTGGGCGCACTCATCATGCGCTATCCCGGCGAAAAGTGGATTCGCATCACCCGCCGCTGGACCATGGTGACCTGGGCTTTCCTGACGTGCGGCGTGTTTCTCGGCGCGCACTGGGCGTATTCGGTCCTGGGCTGGGGCGGCTACTGGGG
The DNA here is from genome assembly GCA_963803605.1 of Terriglobia bacterium. Taxonomy (GTDB): domain Bacteria; phylum Acidobacteriota; class Terriglobia; order Terriglobales; family Acidobacteriaceae; genus JAIQFF01. The sequence continues at coordinate 502,904 of CAWDNG010000003.1, read as the reverse complement.
TTGGGACCCGGTGGAGAATGCGTCGCTGATGCCATGGCTGACCGGCACGGCGTTTCTGCACTCGGTGATGATGCAGGAAAAGCGCGGCATGCTGAAGATGTGGAACATGTGGCTGATCTTCGCCACTTTCTGGCTGGCGATTCTGGGCACGTTCCTTACCCGCAGCGGGATCATCAGCTCGGTGCATGCTTTCGCGCAGTCTTCGATTGGAGGATGGTTCAAGTGGTTTCTGCTGATCACGTTGGTCACGTTTACCTATTTCTTTTTCAAGAACAAGTCGCACCTGCGCAGTGAGCACAAGCTGGAGTCGCTGATTTCGCGGGAGTCGAGTTTCCTGTTCAATAACCTGCTGCTTCTGCTGGCTTGCTTCACCGTGCTGTGGGGCACGTGGTTCCCGCTGATTTCAGAATACGTGCAAGGCAACAAAGTGACCGTGGGGCCGCCGTTCTATAACAAAGTAGCCATCCCGGTGGCGCTGCTGTTGCTGTTGCTGACCGCGGTGGGACCGCTGCTGGCCTGGCGCAAGACATCGTGGGAGAGTCTTAAGCGCAACTTCATGTGGCCGGCGTTGGGCGCGCTGCTGGTGGGGATTCTGATGGTTGTTTTTGGTGTCCGCCCCTGGACAGACATCGCGTACTTTTACGCGCTCATGGCCGCAATGCTGTCAGCGCTGGTTGCGCTGACAGTGGCATCGGAGTTTATTCGCGGCGGCCGCGTGATCTCGCGCCACACCGGGCAAAACCTGCTGGCCTCCATGGTGCACCTGTTTCATCGCAACACGCGCCGCTACGGCGGCTACATCGTGCACTTCGGCGTGGCTGTGGTGATCATCGGCATCCTGGGCACGCCTTTCAACCAGGACAAAGAAAAAGAAATGGGCTTTGGCGACAAGATGACCATCGGCCCCTACACCCTGGTCTGCGAGTCCTACACCCAGGACGACAATCCCAACTACAGCAACGAGTGGGCCATCATCAACGTCTTCAAGGGCGATCGCAAGATCGAGACCATGTATCCGGAGCGGCGCTTTTACAAGGCCAGCCAGCAGCCTCAGACCCTGCCCAGAATCCGTTCCACTTACAAAGAGGACCTTTACCTGACGTACGAAGGGCTGAACGATCAGACGGGCCGTCCCATCATCAAGGCCCACCTGAACCCACTGGTGATGTGGATATGGGTGGGAGTGCTGATCATGATCGGCGGAACCGTGCTGGCCCTGATCCCGAACGCGCTGCCGGTACGAGTCCCGGCCCCGGCCCGGATCCAGACGGCCCCGCAGGGAGCCGGAGACTGAAGTGAGGTCGATTTCAGAAAGATTGCAGATTTCAGATCTGGGATCAGAACCGGCAAGATCAAGATGCAATTAACGATGGGACCAATAGTCTGAAATCTGAATTCTGAAAATCTGAAACTATGAAGTCGTTGCCCAGCTCCGTGGTGCGTGTTTTTCAGGCGGGAGCACTTGTCCTGATGGTGTTTGCGCTGCTCGGCGCCAGCGACCAAGCGGCCCGCTTCAACAGTCTGGGTCACCGACTGATGTGCGTCTGTGGCTGCAGCCAGATTCTGCTGGAATGCAACCACGTGGGCTGCACCTACTCCGACCGCATGCGCGGCGAGCTCATGGCCGGACTCGATCGCGGCGAAAACGACGATTTGACGTTGCAGGACTTTGTACAGAAGTACGGTCCTACTGTGCTGGCCGCACCCACCGGCACCGGCTTTAACCGGGTGGCATGGATCATGCCGTTTCTGGCGCTCGCTCTGGGGCTGCTGACCACGATATTCATCGTGTTGGCGTGGAAGAAAAGACCCGCCCTGGTTGCCCCTGGCGGTGTTCTGCCGGTCACCGGTATGGAGCTGGAACGCTTTCGTAGCCAGGCCAGGAAGGACACTGAACTATGACCGTCGCAACTCTCACCTGCGCCATGGTGACCCTTTGCGTTCTCTTCTACGTCTTCTATCTTCCGGGAAAGCTGCACATGGGTCCGGACAAAACCCGATTGGCGTATTTGCAGGAGCGCAAGGAAGTGGTCTATGAGAACCTGCGCGACCTGAATTTCGAGCACCAGGCGGGCAAGCTTCCCGATCAGGACTTCCAGTCGTTAAAGGCTTCGCTCGAGGATGAGGCCGCCGGCATTCTGGCGGAAATGGCGCAGCTCGAACAGGCCGCTACCCGTCCACTCCCCAGCCGAAAGGAAACCAGAATTTGAAGCTCTCCCCGAAAGTGGTTGCGGCTGCGCTGGCATTCCTGCTCTCCTCCATCGCTGGGGCGCAAACCCTAAGCGGCACCCTCAAAAACGGAACTACGGGAAAGCCTGCCGCCGGTGATGACGTCATTCTCATCAAACTGGGCCAGGGGATGGAGGAAGCCGGCCGCACCAAGGCGGATGCCAGCGGCCACTTCAGCTTCAAGGTTTCGGATGCCGGCCCGCACCTGATTCGCGCCGTCCACCAGGGCGTGACCTACCACAGCATGGCGCCTCCGGGGACGAACTCGGTCGAAGTGCAGGTCTTTGACGTAGCCAAGAAGCTGAACGACATCAGTGTAACCGCCGATGTTATGCGTTTTCAGGCGCAAGGGAATGACCTGCAGGGCACGCGGCTGTTCGCAGTGAACAATGCCTCCACACCGCCGCGCACCCAGATGAACGACCAGAACTTCGAGTTCTATCTGCCGGAAGGAGCGCGCATCCTGGAGTCCTCCGCTGAGACCGCGGGAGGTCAGCCGCTGAAAACGGACCCGGTTCCCCAGAAAGAAAAGAACCGTTATGCCTTCATCTTCCCGTTGCGTCCGGGCCAGACCCTGTTTCAGGTGGGCTTCGAGCTTCCCTACGGCGGTGAACTGAGCATCGATCCCAAAGCCCTTTATCCGGCCCAGCACTTTGTGGTCATGTTACCCAAGACCATGCAGTTTTCAGCGGTGCCGGGCAGCGGCTTCGAGTCCCGGGCAAATCCAAAGGAGCCGAGCACCATGGTGCAAGTGGCTTCGAACACCGAACTGGGACAGCAGTTGGGGTTCAAGATTTCAGGCACTGGGACTTTGGGCGAAGGCGATAACGGTGGCGGGGGCGCATCTTCTTCCGACAACGGCGCCACCGCGGGGCCCGATACCCGCCCTGGAGGTGGGCTCGGTCCGCCCATCGACGCCCCCGATCCGCTGGAGAAGTATCGCTGGTACATCCTTGGAGGATTTGCCGTGGTGCTGGCCGCGGGCGCCGTGTACATAACAAACCGGTCTCGTTCAGCGGAACGGTCGCTTGCGACCGTCTCCGGTCTTGGTGCATCTGATATGGAGATGCCTGATAGCCTTCCCGCCAGGCAGCCGGCCTCGGGTCGTCCGGGGCTGCTGCTGGAAGCGTTGAAAGAAGAGCTGTTTCAGTTGGAAGTGGAGCACAAGCAGGGCACCATCTCTCAACCGGAATACGAGCGGGCTCGTGCCGCTCTGGACCAGACCCTGGAACGAGCTATCAAACGCGGAGCCTCCCCGCCTAAAAACGTTCCGGCCCGGGATTAGGCGCCAGGGGCAGTTGACGCATCTCAATTTAAGCGCATATCATTTGCGTTTGACTCATAGCCGAACGCATTAAGGACGCGGCCTGCGGGCCGCGAAGTTATTATCCATGGACAAAAAGAAGCTGGACTACTTCAAGAAGAGGTTGGAAACGCGGCAGGTAGAGCTGCGCCGCATGGTCACACGCACCGAACAGGATGGGCGCACCGTGGACGAAGACTCGGCCCAGGACATTGCCGACCGAGCCGCGAGTTCCTACACCAAAGAGTTTCTCTTTCACCAGAGCAACAACGACCGTCAGCTGCTGCAGATGGTGGACGGCGCGCTGGAACGACTGCGGGAAGGCGAATTTGGGGAGTGCATCGCCTGTGGCAAGGAGATCAACGTCAAACGCCTGGAGGCTGTGCCCTGGACGCGGCACTGCATCGAGTGCCAGGAAAAGCTGGAGCAGGGAATTCTGGAAGAGAGTTCGCGTTAATTCTCAAACCGCTTTCTATGGTTGAAGCCGCCGGCCGTACGGCGGCTTTCGCATTTTTTCAGTCTGGTGTGGGGCGGACACTCCTGTCCGCCGCCGTTGACTTGGATTTAGCGCGCGAAATCGCTTTCCAACTCACACCAGGCACAGGTCAAGATTCCAAGGTGCAACCAGCTTCAAATGCAGCGGACAGGAGTGTCCGCCCCACACCAACTGGCGCACACAGCGGCGTTTTGAGTCATCGTGTTAGACTCAATGACGGTCCATCTCAGCTCAATCTCAGCAGAAGGGACGTACGTGCGAGCAGAAACTCGTCATAGACTTAAAGAAGACAGATTCAGCCGGGCCACCATGGGGGCTGCCGAAGCGACCGTCCATTGGTCCGAGGAGCACAAATCAAAGCTCATCGTCGGAGGCCTGATTCTGGCCGTCGTCTTGGGGACAGGTTTTGGGGGCTGGTATTACCTGAACCAGCAGGACCAGAAAGCCAGCATTCTGTTGAACCAGGCCGTACGCACACTGGACACCCAGTTGCGCCCGGCCGGGACTCCCGCCGAACCTGATTTCCCGAGTTTTACTTCGGCCAAGGAACGCACCACTGAGGCCCGCAAGCAGTTCCAGGCGATCGTTGACCAGTATTCGCACACCCGCACTGCTGAATTTGCCCGCTATTTCCTCGGCCTCACGTCTTCCCAGTTAGGGGACAATGCAGCCGCGGAGAGAGAGTTGAAGAGTGTGCCCTCGACCCACAATGAGGACCTGGCAGCGCTCGCGAAACTGGCCCTGGCCGCGGTCTATCGCGACACCAACCGCACCAAGGATGCGATTGATCTTTACAACCAGCTGATGGCGAAGCCCACACGCAGCGTGGGTAAAACGACCGCGCAGATGGAACTGGCGGAAACCTACGCGTCCACCCAGCAGCCGGCGGAAGCCAAACGCGTTTACCAGCAGATCCAGAAGGAAAATCCCGCCACCGAAGTGGCGCAATTGGCCACCCAGAAGCTGCAGGAGCTGAAGTAGCGAAGTTCGGACTTCGGGCCTGGGCGAATAACTTACTCTCTTGCCCTGGTGAACAGTCTTTTCCACTCCTGGTGGGGAGTTGGGTTGGTCAGGGCGGGCCTCAGATTCACCGCCACGTGCTCCTGGCGCCCCATTCCGATCAAAGAAGTTGTGAGGCCGGGGGCTGACCGCGAGAACTGAATCGCGTTGTCGGCATCGGTCTTCATTCCCAGAATACCGCTGACGACATCGGGCAAACCTTGCGTGAGCCTGGCCTGATATAGCGTGGCGCTGCCCATCACTGCGATCCCCAGGCGAGTCGCAGCCGAAAGCAAAGACATTTTCTCTTTTCCCGAGCGCTGGTTGACCAGTCCGTAGGCCTCGGGCATCGCCAGATTGAAGGGGAGCTGGACGAAACGAAAGCGATGATGCTCGCCTGCAACTTCATGCGCGATCTTTGCCAGGTCAAACAGGTCCATGTAGTCGCGTGAGCTGTCGGCCACGCGGAAGGCACTCCAGGTCGCAACTCCGTAATACTGAAGCCGGGCCGCCTTCACCTGCTTCTCGAGGGCAGCAAAGGCGTCCTTCAGGCGCTGGCGGAAAACTTCGCGGGCCACGTCTGCCAGCTGCGACTCCGGATTGTGGATGTAGAACAGGTCGATGGTTTCGAGGCCGAGGTTGCGGCGCGAGCGCTCAATCTGATTCTCAAGATAGGCCGGCGACATGCAGTGCATCCCGCCCGCCAACTCCCTGGGATCAAGGACGCCGGTCTCGACGTACTCGCGATGAAAGTAGCCGCGCGGGTCAGGGGGCGGATCACCGTCGAAGGAAAGATATCCGGCCTTGGTGCAGACCAGAACTTCATCGCGGTGCAACTCTCCAGCGTCGATCAGGCGCCTGATCGATGCCCCGATATTGCGTTCCGAACGCTGGTGCCGGTAGTTGATGGCAGTGTCAAGCACATTGATTCCGGACCGCAGGCCGCACTCGATAGCTGCGATGTAGGCTTGATCGGCGGCATCACTGGGCTCGCCGAGATAGGTTCCCAGCCCGATCGATGACAGCCAAAGCTTGCTCACACCCGGGACGTGCTCGGCCTGGCGGAAGTGGCCGGCATCGCGCAGGTTGGGGAAGCGGTCGCGATAGCGGGCGGTGCCGGCTGCAGTCGCATGTCCGGGAAGCATGGAAAATAGTGTAGCAGCCGCGCGGGTTTGAGTAGTCCGGCCTCTGTCAAATGGTCATGTTATAATAACCATGGTCATTTGGAGAGACCAAATGAAAAAGATGGCAGCGGGAAAATTCAAGGCGCACTGCCTCAAGGTCATGGAACAGGTGCGCACAACCCGCGAACCCGTGCTGATCACCAAGAGAGGGCAGCCTCTCGCCAAACTGGTGCCCGCCGAAAAGCCTTCCGATGATTTTATCGGGAGGCTGGAAGGGACGGTCACGATCGTGGGAGATATCGAGTCGCCGGTTACGCCGCTGGAGGACTGGGACGTCCTGCGTTGATCGTTCTGGATACACACGTGCTGCTGTGGGCGATTGCGGATTCCAAAAAGCTGTCTCGCGCGGCTGATGCCGCGATTCGAAGGTCGCGGCAAGTGGATGGCCTGGCTATCTCCGCCATTACCCTTTGGGAGTTGGCTTCCCTAGTGGCTAGAGGACGCATCCGAAGTTATGGAACTATCGAGAGCTCGCTGAATCGGTTAGTTGAAGGCGTCACTGTCAAAGCTATCACGCCAGAAATCGCCACATTAGCTGCGCAGTTTCCAGATGACTACCCGCACGATCCGGCCGACCGCCTGATTGGCGCCACGGCGCGGGCGGAGGGTCTGGCACTGGTCACCCGCGACGAAAACATCCGCAAGTCTCCTCTCCTGAAGACCATCTGGTAGAGCGCTGCGCACATTTCCATTTTCGTTGGTTTCCGCTACCATGATTTTCCTCAGCCCAATTGAATCGGATTTGATGCCAGAGTTCGTAGAAACGTGGCTCGAATTTTGGGAAGCGCACAACTGCGTCGCTCACGACTCATATTTCCAGTTTCCCCCCACCATAGTTCGCTCCACCTGAATCTTCAACATCTCTGACGGATCGGCCTTGAAGGGATCCTGAGCCAGCACCACCAGGTCCGCCAGTTGCCCCGGCCGAATGGAGCCCTTCAGATCTTCCTCAAAAGCCGCGTACGCACCATTGACTGTGCCGCAGCGTATTGCCTCCGGCAGAGTAATCTTTTGATTCGCGCCCCAGACATTGCTCTTCATGTCGGTGCGGGTGAGTTGGGACTGCAGCCACATCATAGGATCGGACGGACTGGCGGTGTAGTCGGACGCATCCGTGGGGCGCAGCCCGGCGTCGAGGAAACTGCGCATGGGGAACATGTGTTGAGTGCGCTCCTGACCGTAAAAATGCATCACGTCACCGTGAAAGTAGATGTAACAGGAAAATGGGGCGGGAATCACCTGCAGCGCGCGCATGCGCTGGATCAGCGGGTCAGTGAGCAGAGTGCAATGCTCGATGCGAAAGCGGGGGTCCTTTTTCGGCAGCTCCTTCTGTATCTGTTCGTAGACTCCGAGAATGCGGTCGATTGCCAGGTCGCCATTGGCGTGAGTCGCGAGTTGCCAACCCGCTGCGTGCGCCTTGCGGCCGGTTTCGTAGAGCTGCTCCCGGCTGGCAAGCTGCAATCCGACATAGTTATTTGGGATCCCGATGTAGGGCTGCGAGAGCCAAGCCGTTCGTTCCGAGATTGAGCCGTCAGCATACTGCTTTACGCCGCCGATGCGTACCCATTCGTCGCCGAAACCAGTGTGAATGCCCGCGGCCATGAAACGATCGAGCGAAGCGGCCGAGACGTGACAATAGACACGCATCTTCAGTTCGCCCGCGTCGCGCGCGTCCTGATAGCCTTGCACGTCTTCGGGCGAAGCGTCGGCATCGCACGCCGAAGAGACTCCCTTGCTGGTAAAGAGTTTGGAGATCAGTGCCGCGCCCTGGCGATAATCCTCGCGCGTGTTTTTGTCCGGAACCAGTTTGCGAAAGACGTTGGCCGCGGCATCGCCGACGAAACCAGTGAGATGGCCTTCAGCATCGTGCTCGAAGCGGCCACCAGCCGGGTCGGGCGTCTGGTCGTTCACCTGCGCCAACTGCAGGGCCAGGGAGTTCACGAAGGCGGTGTGGCCGCCTCGATGCTGCACCAGGACCGGACGGTCGGCTACGGCCTGATCGAGATCATGGCGATTGAGAGGGCGAGGAGTTTTCCCGTCGTCGTACAGGAACCCGAGAACCCACTGTCCCGGCGGCGTCTGCTGCGCACGCTCATGTAACGCAAGTTGTATTTGTTCGATGGAGTCCTTGTCGCAGGCCACTTTGTGCAGATGTTCGACGCCTGATGCCACGGGATGGGCGTGAGCGTCGTTGAATCCTGGAAGCACGCTCTTGAAAGCAAGATCGATCTTTCGCGTGCGCACGCCGGCCAAAGGGAGGACTTCAGCGTTCGAGCCTACGGCCACAAAGCGGCCGCCGCTTATGGCCACAGCCTGGGCTCGCGGCTGGGATTCATCTAGGGTCCAGATGTTGCCGTTATACAAAACGGTTTCCGGCTCTTCCGTTCGCAAGAACGGCAGAGCCAGAAAGCCGCTCATTCCTTGCATGAAATTCCGGCGAGAAAGTGGGCGCACTACGGCACCTCCAGAAGAGTCCAGGCCGCGAAAGGTGCGGATGAATACAAGCAAAGCATTATGACCCAGTCGTGGTTTCCTGCCCAACGGACAGCTTGAACAACGAAATATTGCGGCCAAAAGATTCCGCTTTCAAATTGTGGAACTCTGGAACCTTTTGCTGTAGATCCCGCGCCAGGCCGATGTCCCATCCCGCCTGGAATATCCAGACTGGTTGACCGGGTTTCAAGTCGTAGGCGCTTACCATTTCATTCCAGCGGCGGGGAAACAAATCCCCAGTCAAGAGGGTGGTTTCAGGGCCCAGAGAAATTACGCGATGGCCGCCGCAGGAAAAGTCTCTAAAGGCAGCAGGCGGCAGGCCGGTGAAACTGATTTCGGGGCAGAGGTAGAACCTGAGCAAAAAACTGGTCTGGAAATCGACGAAGATCACATCGCCGGGAGAAACTTTTTGGCGGATCGCATTCATGGCCTGAAGCATGTTGCCGCGGCGCTGGTCTTCGCGGCGCATGTAGGGACGATGGGGCGCCCCGAATATCTGGCAAATGACAACGATGAGAACGGCAATACCCACGACCGGGAACAAAAGCCGGCGCATCAAGGTGGCGATCGTCAGGCTGACGCCGGCGACGGCAAACGGTATCAGGAAGGCGGAATGCCGGGTTCCGCCGTAGGGGTAAAGACCGAAAATGGCGGCTGCGGCATTGATCACGAAGGGCAGGAGCAGAAACAAACCTAACTGGCTCTTGGACGGCCCCTTGCCTCCCACTACGTTTTTGCTAATCAACAGGAGAACAACGCCCGAGATAAAGAGAACGCCTGCGACATCTCCGACCGCCAGTTGTCCAAAAGTGTATTGCAGAACCCCGAAGGTCCTGGCGAAGACGAAGCCGAGCAGGTGATCTGTGCCCCAATGAAAGTAGGAGTTGGCAAGTAATACCTGCATGTGCTGCGCCGATGCGCCGGTCTTCAACTTTGAAATCTGAGTGAACCAAAGAAAAACGAAAAGCCCGAGCGCGACCGCCTGCCCGGCAATCCAGAGGGTGACGATGCGCCACGAGGGGCGATTGCTGACCAGTCGCAACAACGAATATGCCCCCACCGCACCGGCAAACAAGATCGCGGAAAAATGGGTGAGCATGGCGAGGTAGAGAAAAATGAAGCAGGACACCATCTTTCCAGCGGAGTTCTCGTCCAGGGAAAGTTCCAGCAGATATGCTGCAGCCATCATGAAGCACAGCAGCAGCGGATACTGGCGGACTTCAGCAGACAGTTCGACGAACAGCGGGAGCAGGCCCACCAAAATGAAGCCCACCCAGCCCACGACGGGCCCCAGAAGCCGGGCCAGCCAGCGGAAGAATATCCAGCAGAAGATCGTGCCCGCGATCACCGACGGCATGCGAAGAAACAGCTCCGATGTTCCCAACTTCCGCCACACGTGCAAAAACAGAATCAGCAGGGGAGGATGAGCCAGCGTAAGGCTCGTATGATAGGCCTCGCCCAGCGAAGGCTTGTTGGCAGCCAGGAAGTGCATGGCCTCGTCGAGATTGAGGAAGGTTCCGGAGGCCTTCCAGAGACGTAAGGAAAACGCCAGCAGGAGCATGAGACCCGAGGCCAGGTTCCAGGTGGCTTTGAATTGATTTTGGAGGCGGTGCTGCCAGGGCGTGGATGCGGGGCTTTCGGTCATGGAGCAGTTCATGATACTCGGATGCGCTGAATGTGGGCGCGAGCGTCCCGCTCGTGCGACCGGTGCCACGAGGCTTAGGAGATCAAGATCAAAACCACAATCAAATCAACGGCGTCGGACAGGAGTGTCCGACCCACACTCTGGTGGTGGGGTCTAGAGCACCACCACCGACACTTCCCGTTCCTTGACACCCTTTCTCATGGCCTTTATTCTTTAAGTTATTTTCCTGGAGAATGTGCTCTTCAGAGCGTGCTTCCGCGGGCCTTCGCGGTAAGATGCAACAGCGCGGGGGGGTGCCTGATGTTCTTCGAAATCCGCGAACTTGAGCTGCATCCCATTGATTTCGAAGAGGAAATTCGCCCGGGCGTGCTTGACCTGGGCGAGGACCTGCGGCAGGTAGAAACGCTGCGCACCAGCGGACGCGCTCAACTGGTCGAGGAACAGCACGGCAAGCATAAGATAGTAAAGGACATACGTCTTGCGGGGAGCCTGAAGACCCGGGTGGAAATGACCTGCGCCCGCTGCCTTGAGCCTGTCGTCCAGGATGTCGCGCACAAGTTTGATCTCTTGTATCGCCCCCAGGGGGCGGACGCGGGGCGGGAGGAGATTTCTGTCACCACCGCCGAGGCCGAGGTCAGCTATTATCAAGGTGAGGGACTGGAGCTGGAAGAAGTTTTGCAGGAACAACTCCTGCTGGCGCTTCCCCTCAAGGCAATTTGCCGCGATGACTGCAAGGGGCTTTGTCCGCACTGCGGGAAGAACCTGAATGTGGAACAATGCGCCTGCGCCGAGCCGGTGGAGGATCCGCGCTGGTCGGCCCTGAAAGATATTCGCGGCAAGCTGGACCACTGATTGAGACTGCAGAAAGTAACCGAGGAATCGAATGGCAAATCCGAAACGGCGACACTCCCAGAAGCGCACCAGTACCCGGCGCGCTCATGACGCACTGAAGAGCCACTCGCTCTCCGAGTGCCCCAACTGCCACGAGCGCAAGATGCCGCACCGCGCCTGCCCCAAGTGCGGCTACTACAAAGGCCGCGAAGTTCTGGACGTCAAAGAAGCCAGCTAGCCTGAACTCTCCATGCCAAGCGTCATAGCCTTGGACGCGATGGGCTCGGACCGAGCGCCGAAACCTGAGATCGAAGGTGCGATTCAGGCGGCCCGGCACCACGGCGTTCATGTTCTGCTTGTCGGCAACGAAGAAGACCTGCGGGCGGAACTGGTGGACCATCCCGCCGCTGCCGGGCTTCCCATCGAAGTCGTGCATGCCAGCGAAGTCATCACTATGGATGACAAGGCCGTGCAGGCGGTTCGCTCCAAGCGCGATTCCTCCATTCATGTCGGTGTCCGACTGGTGCGCGAAGGCCGGGCCGTCGGCTTCGTGACCGCGGGCAACACCGGGGCGGCCATGGCCACCGCAAAAATGGTGTTGGGTGGGATCCCGGGAGTCGACCGGCCCGCGCTGGCGGCGGTTTTTCCCACCGCCGTGAGCACGGTCGCTATCCTGCTCGACGTCGGCGCCAACGTTGACTGCAAGCCGGAGAACCTCGAGCAGTTTGCGGTCATGGGAGAGATATATTTTCGCAGCATGTTCGGCACCCGGCGTCCGCGGGTAGGTTTGCTGTCCATCGGGGAAGAAGAGAGCAAGGGCAACGAGCTCACTCGCGAAGCCTTCCAGTTGCTGAAGGGGCTGCCGCTGAATTTCATCGGCAACGTGGAAGGGCGGGACATCTACAGCGGCAAGGTCGATGTGATTGTCGCCGACGGCTTTGTCGGCAATGTGGCGCTGAAAACATCGGAAGGTGTGGCCAACCTGGTGCGCGCCACGCTGAAGGAAACTTTGAAGGCCACCATCACCCGCCAGGTGGGATATCTGCTGTCGCGCAGCGCGTTCGCCGATTTCAAGAAACGGCTCGACCACACCGAATACGGCGGCGCGCCGCTGCTCGGGGTGCGCGGCGTGTGCTTCATTACTCACGGATCGTCGAATACGAATGCGATCAAGAATGCGCTGCGCGTGGCGGCCGAGTTCGCTGAACGCAATATCAATGACAAGATTGCAAAAGAAGTGGCCGGATTAAGGCCCGCAGTGCCGGTGAGCACATAGCCGTCACTGCCCACGTAGGCCCGGACGCCCCTTCGACTTCGCTCAGGGCAGGCTCTCGTCCGGGCGGCCGAGCGCAGCTCGCCTGGGTTTGGCGGTCTGATTACCAAGAACCAGCCGAGCTTTGCTCGGCCGGGCAGGTGGGACACCTGCCCCTACGCAAAAGCAAAACACTATGACCTCATCGCAATTCACTGCCTTTCTCTTTCCTGGCCAGGGGTCTCAGGCTGTCGGGATGGGTAAGGAGCTGGCGGAGAGATATCCCGTCGCGCGCGAGACTTTCGCCGAAGCTGATGAAGCTCTCGGGTACAGCTTGTCGCAGCTGTGTTTCGAAGGCCCAGAAGACAAACTGCGGTTGACGGAAATCACGCAGCCCGCAATCCTGACTGCGTCGGTCGCCGCCTGGCGCGTTCTTCGCGAGGAAGGTGTTAACCCCGGCTTTGTCGCTGGGCACAGCCTGGGCGAGTACTCCGCCAACCTTGCTGCCGGCACGCTGACTTTTGCGGATGCCGTGCGCACCGTGCGCAACCGCGGGAAATATATGCAGGAGGCCGTCCCGGTGGGCGTGGGCGCGATGGCTGCGGTCCTGGGGATGGACCTGGAGAAAGTCGCAGCCGTATGTGCGGATGCCGCGCAAGGTGAAGTGTGCGAGCCCGCCAACATCAATTCCGCGGAGCAGATCGTGATCTCCGGCCAGGCTGCGGCGGTTGAGCGCGCCACCAAACTCGCCAGCGAACGCGGCGCCAAGCGCGCCATTATTCTGCCGGTCAGCGCACCCTTCCACTGTTCGCTGATGAAGCCTGCCCAGGACAGGCTGGCTGTGGACTTGCAATCTCTGGGGTTTCAAAACCCCGCGCTTCCAATCGTCTGTAATGTGGACGCAGCGTTGGTCGAAGACGGCGATCGCGCCCGCGATGCGCTGGTTCGGCAGGTCACGGGCGCCGTGAAATGGGAGCGGTCAGTCCGGTTCCTGATTGCAAAGGGAGTTCAGACATTCGTGGAAGTCGGTCCGGGCAAGGTCTTGTCCGGACTGATGCGCCAGATCGATCGTTCCAAAACCAGCCTCGGCGTTGGCGATGAGGCATCTCTACAGAAGACTCTGGAACAACTCTCGGCGAAACGGGTCTAGCCGGGCTAACGAAACAGCAGTTCGCAAGGTGGCGGGCTGAGGGTCTTGTCGGACTTTTCCACCCACAACTGGGCGTGCTCGGCGCGATCATTGACGATGACATCCACCACCACGCCGCTGGCCCCGCTCGAACAGGTGCTGGCGCCATTCACTTTGTAGCTTTTGATGATTCCCCACTGGCCGCCCGGGCCCCAGTCCTGAATGAACTGGTTCAGGGCATATCTATGATATTTATCGGGATGCTGCTTCCATTGCGGATCGGCAAAGTAGATTCCGTAGGCGGTGTCATAATCCTTGTTCATCAGGGCATGAAAAAAACTATCCACCACGCGCTTTTCCGACCAATAACGATTCATCCACACCACGGCCGCCAGAACAATGAGGACGACCACGGCGACCAGGATCCTGATCCTGCGCCGGCGCGCGGGAGCCGGATCGTACACCTTGGCATCGAGCAGAGTCATGACCCTCTAAGCATAATAGATTGCGGGACGGAGGTAAAAGTTCCCGAGTGTCATCCTGAGCGGAGAAACTGCTTCGCAAAGCGAAGCAGTTGCGGAGTCGAAGGACCTCTATCGGCAGAAGGGAGTTGGCCGGGAAGAGGATTTTTGTTTCGACAGCCATGGCTGCGGGCCGATTTCCCACAGGGAACTCCAACTGCCGCTGATAGGGGTCCTTCGACTGCGGATGGCTCTTCGCCAAGTGAAGAGCCATCGTCCGCTCAGGGATGACAATTTTCTACAACGTGCGTTTGAACAGTGGTGTGGCGATGCTCAGTGCGGCCACGGCGAACAGGGTGAGATAAATAATGTCAGGCACAATGGCGGACAAGCCAGCTTCTTTCAGCAGCAGGGTCTTGAAACCGTGGACGGCAAAGGTGAAGGGGTCCACTTTGGCGATCCCGCGCAGCCACCAGGGAAACGCCTGGATGGGATAGACCGCGCCGCTGGGGAAAAACAGCAGCGTATTCAGGATGCCAAAAATTGCGCGCGGCACCAGCGGATCTTCGACGCGAACCACCAGCAGAAACATCATCGTATTCAAGGCCGCCGCGGTCAGAACAATCATCAGAACCAGACCCAGAGCGGTAGAGAAGCTGAACAGCGTGCCCACTCCGGCGAGCAGGCAGCCAACCACGGTGATGACCACTCCCACCATCACCGCTTTCACCACGCTGGACGCGTTGAGTCCCAGGACCAGTTCGGCTTTGGTAATGGGAGTTACCAGGTAGCCTTCGTGAACGCCGCGCGCCTTGTCGTCAATGTAAAGCATGCCGCCACCGATCATGACCGACATGAATATGGCCAGCGTGATCGAGCCCGGCAGGAGAAATTTCATGTATTCGATGTAGGGATAGAGTTCCACGATCTGCAGCACGGTTTTCTGCAGCAGGCGCGGCTCCACTACTGGATTGTTCAGGGCGTTGGTAATCTGGCTGAGCGAATCCTCGAGCGCCGCGCTCATGAAATTGTCGCTGTTATCGACCACCAGCGCGATTTGCGGCCGGTCCTGTTCGTATACCCGGCGCGAATATTGCGGAGGGATAATGACCGCGCCCTCGATTATCCCGTTACGCACATCTTCCATGGCCTTCTTCTGGTCGGTGTAGTAGACCGGCAGAAAGGTGCGCATATTGGCGCGGACTGAATCAAAGGCCTCCCGGATCTTCAGCGCCTGGGTGCCGCCGTCCTGATCCACCAGTCCCAGGCGGGCGTCGCGAATCTTGCCGCCGAAGGCATTGCCTAGCACGATGAGCTGAACCAGCGGGAAGATCATGGACACCATCATCAGGGCTGGGGAGCGGAAGAATTTTCGCATTTCACGTTCGACAATTGCCAACATCCGGTTCATGGCTGCATTCCTGGTCTGGGCGGCATCACGAAACTGTGCGCTTTCACCAGTTCATCGCGCAATTGCCGTCCGGTGTAGTGGACGAATACATCGTCCAGGCTGGTGTTCTGCACCAACAGGGATTTCACCAGCACTCCGGCGTGCACCGCGGCTTCCACGAGATCGGTGGTAGTGCGCGAACCGTCGCCGGTGAGGATGCGATACATGCCTGCCCCCTCGTGCTGCACCGAGGTGACGCCGTTCAGGGCATGCAGACGCTGCTCCCAGTCCGCAGGCGCATTTTCGAACTGCGCTTCAATTACGTTGGAGCCCGGCACGCTAGCCTTCAGCGCAGAGGGCGTATCGAGCGCCACCAGCTTGCCGTGGTCCACGATGGCAATGCGATCACAGAGGCGGTCAGCCTCGTCCATATAGTGGGTGGTGATCAGGATGGTGAGCTGGCGGTGCGATTTGATATTGGTCAGCATCTCCCACACCGCCACGCGGGACACAGGATCGAGTCCAGTGGTAGGTTCATCCAGAAAAAATATTCGCGGACTGTGCACCAGGCCGCGCGCAATCTCCAGCCGCCGCCGCATGCCGCCGGAGAGCGTCTTGGTTTGCGCCGACCGCCACTTGGCCAGGTCCACGACTTCCAGCAGTTGGTCGATGGTAGCCTTTCGCTTCTGCGCGGGCACGTCGTACAGCTTGGCGTATATGTTCAGATTTTCCTCGATGGTGAGGTCGAGGTCGCTGGTCATGGCCTGGGGGATTACGCCGATGGTGCAGCGCACGCCATTGGGGTCCTTGCTGACATCAAATCCGGCAACGCGGGCTGATCCCGCAGTAATGGGGATGAGCGTGGTCATCATGCGGATCAGGGTGGACTTTCCCGCGCCATTGGGGCCCAGCAGCCCGAAGATCTCTTCCTCCTTCACGTTGAAGGAAACATTATCGACCGCGGTGAAGTCGCCGTATTTTTTGACAATATGGTCCACTTCGATGGCATTGCCCGGGTTGATTGGCTTGGCGTGCCCGTCTTTTGCGGGCTCGCGTGCGCCGGATGCGCCATTCGGTTTGAGATCAGCAACCATATTTCGCCATCATTCTGAAATCACAAGTCGGCCATCTGAAATCATGGACGTTTCTCCGCGGACGCGCCGGAAGCTGATGTTTTCACCTGATCGGGTGACACAAGCACCTCCGCCGTCATTCCGGGAACGTACGCTCCCTTGGGATTGTCGAGGCGGACTTTGAGCACGATGGTCCGGATGTCGCGTTTGCGGCGGCTTACATCGCGCTGCGTGGCAAAATCCGCCTCTGGAGCCTTGAAGAACACCTTGCCGGAGGTGACCGTGCCACCGGGCAAGCGAATGCGCAGCGTGTCCCCCAGGCCGATATTGTCCGCGTCGGTTTCCGGAATTGCGGCGCGCACCCAGGTGTCGCCCAAATCCACCAGGGTGACAATGGGCTGGCCGGCAGTCAGCACTTCGCCTTCGCGGGCAGCGCGCACTGACACAGTGCCGCTTAGGGGAGCGTAAATCTTGGTGTATCCCAATCGGACTTCGGCTTCCTTCAGTTGGGCCTCGGCGTTGGCCAGTTGCCCGCGGGTTGATTGCACAGTGCTCGCGGCCGCGTGGGCCTGATGAGTGTTGGCGAGAGCAGCGTTCAGGTCGGCGTCAGCCGCGCTTACCTGATCTTTCAGGGATTGCACGGTTGCCGTCTGCGCCTTCAGATTGCTCTCCGCCTGTACCCGGTCCTGGTCGGAGGCGACTCCCTGTTTGGCGAGTTCGATCATGCGTCGGCTGTCACTCTCGGTGCGTTGCAGCATGGCTTCAGCCTGCAGCAGCTGAGCGCGGGCCGCTTGCAGGCGGGCCTGGGCATTCACCACATTGCTCGACGTGGATCCATGGGTCGCTGCGCTGGTGGCCTGAGTGGCGGAAACCTGGGAACGCAGACTGTCGATCGTGGCGGCGGCAGCGCGGGCTTCAGCTTCCAGTTCCGAGGGATCGAGTATCGCGATCAGGTCTCCCTGCTTGACCTGGGTGCCTTCGTCCACCAGCAGCTTGGCAATGCGCCCAGGGATCTGCGGGCTGATGATGATCTGGTTGGAATCCACGGTGCCGATGAGCACCAGATCACTGGAGCGCGGCGTCGATACCAGGTAGTACACGGTCGCAGCAACCAGAATGACCGCGAGAATGATCAGAAATTTGTTGCGCGCGTTCAAACTCGTTCTCCTCCATAGTCCGGCATCTCGCGGAACAGGGCTGCAGAAATAAAATCCAGCACCGCGGCCCGGCGTGCGCCAATAAGCTCCGGAGAGAAGGGGTCAGTGCCGCTCACCATCCGCATCACCGGGGCGTTGATGAAATAAAAAACAACGACCGCGATGATCGAGAGCAAATATTGTTCGGGGTTGCCGGGCCGAAACTCGCCCTTGGCCTGGCCTTCTGCGATGGCCTCGGCCAGCTTGGTGGCGAGGGGGCGGAAGTATTGCTTCACAATGCGCTGAAACTGGGCTGACCCTCCCCGGCCTGCGCGCATCATCTCTCCCTGCACAATACGGGGATAACGCGCGTGGCTGGCGATGTAGTCGAAATGTCCTCCTGCATAGGCCAGGATCTTCTCGCGAGGAGGCAGGTCGAGTTCCAGAATTCTCAGAAGTGTGCTGGTCAATCCTCCGAAAGCCTGATCGAGCACGGCACCGTAAAGGGTGTCCTTGTCCTTGAAGTAGTAGTACAGAAGGGCTTTGTTCACGCCGGCGGCGCGGGCAATGGCGTCGGTGCGTGCTCCGGCTACGCCTTCGCGGGAGAATTCCTGAACCGCCGCTTCCAGGATGGCAGCGCGGCTCTCCTCGGGGCGTCCCCGGGAACCCATGCGCGGTTTGGATAAGGCAGCTTTCATGCCGGCCTCGACTTAATTAACCAGTTAGTTAGATTATAGCGAGTCCTCTGGGCTCTTCGCAGATTTATTTCCGCACCTGTAACGGCTACAATCCAAAGTAGTTTCAGTCACACAGGGAGAAGCATGAAATATCGAAAACTCGGCCGCACCGGTTTTGAAGTCAGTGAAATGGCGCATGGTCTTTGGGGGATGAGCGGGTGGACAGGCTCGGATGACCAGGAATCGCTGGCGGCGTTGCAACTGGCCGCCGACCTGGGCTGCAACTTCTTCGACACCGCCTGGGCCTACGGCGACGGTAAGAGCGACGGCCTGCTGGGCGAAATCCTTACCCGCAACTCGGGCAAGCGTTTGTATGCGGCCTCTAAGATTCCGCCAATGAATGGAAAGTGGCCGGCCCGGCCGTCATACAAGTATCAGGACGTTTTTCCTGCGGACCATGTTTTCAAGCATGCCGACCTGATCCGGAAGAAGCTCCGGGTGGACGCGATCGATGTACTGCAGTTTCACGTCTGGGACGACAGCTGGACGGACCTGCCGGAATTTCGCAACACGGTCGAGAAGCTCAGGCGGGATGGCATCATCCGTCACTTCGGCCTCAGCCTCAATCGATGGGAACCGGAAAACGGTCTCAAGGCTTTGCGGACCGGGTTGGTGGACGTGGTGCAGGTGATCCACAACATTTTTGATCAATCACCGGAAGACAAGCTCTTTCCCGTTTGCCAGGAGCTGAACATTGGCGTGATTGCGCGTGTTCCGCTCGATGAGGGCAGCCTGGGCGGAAAGATGACGCTGGAAACAAAATTTCCCAAGGGCGACTGGCGCGCCATGTATTTTGGTCCGAAGAACCTGCCCCCGACCATCGAGAGGGTGGAAAAACTGAAGGCAGCGTTGCCGCCAGGAATGACGCTGCCGGAGATGGCGCTGCGCTACATTCTTTCCTACCCGGCGGTGAGCACCATCATTGTGGGGATGAGGAAGGCAGAGCACGTGCGGCAGAATATCGCGGCCAGCGACGCGGGCCCGCTGGATGCCCCGCTGCTCAAGAAATTGAAAGCACACCGCTGGGACCGCAAGCCGCAACCCTGGGCAGATTGAGATTGATTGTGTGGGACCGGGTTTTCGACCCGGTCGGGCGGCCCAAGGGGCCGCTCGTTTATGCTGCCGAAGTACAACTATCGCCGCCGCCTTCCCCACATCCAAAAAGACTATCGACCAATCTTCATTACCTTCAGCACCGACCACCGATGGCAGCTTCCAACCAAAGCCAGAGACATTGTTCTCGAATGTTGTCTCAAGGAAAACGGCAGCAAGTTCGACTTACATACCACGGTTGTCATGCCGGATCATGCCCATCTTTTGTTGAGTCCTCTGCGGAATGTGGATGGATGGAACTTCAGTCTGCCGCAGATCATGCATGCTATCAAGGGGTGTCTCGGCCAGGAGGATCAACCTGCTCCTCGACCGCCGTGGTCTGGTCTGGCAGGAAGAATTCTTCGATCACGTCTTGAGATCGAATGACAGCCTTACGGAGAAGGCTGACTACATCTGCCAGAATCCGGTGCGTGCGGGATTGGTCAAGACGGAGAGCGAATATCGATGGCTATGGAGAGGGAGCATTCCTGTCATTTAACTCCCACACGACCTTAGGAGCCGCCGGCTATGGACGGCACCAGGAGCACTTCGTCGCCATCCTGAAACGCGTAAGCGTTTCCGCCCAGGAAGCGGATGTCTTCTTCGTTCACGTACACATTCAGGAAGCGGCGAATTTCTCCGGACTCGTCGCGCAGATGAGGTTTGAGATCGGGAAACTGCTGGTCGAGCGCGGAAAAAAGTTCTCCCAGATTGGCTGCCGAGCACGTGACCTTCGCATTGCCCGCAGTCAGGCGGCGCAGTGCCGTGGGAATCTGAACCGTGATGTTCATCCCACCTCCACCGCCACCGGAGCTTCCTTCTCGGAAGCATTCACGGTTCTTTCCATGTACTTCTCGAACTCGGCGAATTTGGGTGCAATTGCCTCTTCGAGTTCGTACTTGCCGGCGAGAGCGTCGGTGGTCTTCAGGCCGTTGCCGGTGATGCAGAGGACGGTGGTCTCATCGGGCGAAATGCGTTCCTGGTGATACAGTTTGCGCGCCGTCCCCACGGTGACGCCGCCCGCGGTCTCGGTAAAGACTCCTTCCGTCTCCGCCAGCAACTGGATGCACTCCACCAGTTCGGGATCGGAAACATCCTCCGACCAGCCGCCGCTCTGGGTGATGACCTTGATGGCATAGTGCCCGTCGGCCGGGTTGCCGATGGCCAGCGAACGCGCGATGGTCGTCGGCTTCTGCGGCTCGATGTCTTTGTTGCCGGCTTTCACGGCGGTTGAAATGGGGGAGCAGCCCGTAGCCTGCGCTCCGAAATATTTCACAGGCTTCGCTTCCACCAGCCCTAACTGGACCAGTTCGTCAAAAGCTTTCTTGATTTTTATGATCAGCGATCCGCCGGCCATCGGACACACCACGTTGTCGGGCAAACGCCAGCCCAGCTGTTCGGCGATCTCAAAGCCGACGGTCTTCGAACCCTCCGCGTAATAGGGACGCAGGTTCACATTGACGAAGCCCCAAGGCCGCTCGTCGGCAATCTGGGAGCACAGGCGGTTGACCTGGTCGTAGCTTCCCGAGATGCGCACCAGTCGGGCGCCGAAGACCTGGGTGCCGAGAATCTTGGCGGGCTCGAGATCAGATGGAATGAAGATCACGGCCTTGAAGCCATTGCGGGCTGCCTGGGCCGCCACCGCGTTGGCCAGGTTTCCGGTGGACGAGCAGGAAACCGTATCGAATCCGAAACTACGCGCCTGCGACAAAGCCACTGCCACGACGCGGTCCTTAAAACTCAGGGAGGGCTGACAGACCGCGTCGTTTTTCAAGTAAAGGTGCTTCGCGCCCAGCTTCTGAGCCAGACGTGGCGCCTCGAGCAGTGGGGTAAACCCGGCTGGAACCGTGGGTTGATAATCCACGGGAAGAGGCAACAGATCGCGGTAACGCCACATGCTGGCCGGGCCCTGGGCAATCCGCTCACGGGTGAAGGTGGGCCGCACAGCTTCGTAATCGTAGAAAACTTCGAGGGGAGAGAAACAATCGTCGCAGATGGAACGGGGCTGGTTTCCCCAGCTCTTGCCGCACTCGCGACAGCGCAATTCGTATGTCAGTTCTTCCGAGGTCATGAGCCACTCACTTTGGAGTGGCGTGTCGGGACGAGCCGTCCGGAAATGCCCAGAAACGCGAAATCCTCTTTCCCTGGATAGAGGAAAAGAGGAACGAGATGCTAAGAATTCGGCACCCCGAATCTCATGTTCCCCCTGTGTAGGGCGAGAGTTGACACCGGGCGACCAGAAAATGAATTCTGATCCGGTTGTCGTGGCTTCGTAGGGCTCGTCCCTCAGCCACTCTGCATGAAATCCAAGGTCTGCTCCGTAGAGCAAACTTGAGTGATGGTACCGGGTAAGGCCGGGGCACGTCAAGTAGCCGTTGTAGCTCCGGGGGAATCGATGGTGCCCCATTCATTTCGCGTTTTTTGCGAAATGAGTGGGGTACGAGGGTTCAATTCCAACGGATCGAGCGGGTCTGGATGAAATCCCCCCACTCATTTCGCAAAAGGACGCGAAATGAATGGGGCACCGTGGGTGTTCTTCGAGACACCTGGTCCCAATCCGGAACTTTGAAATACGGAATTGTGACCTGCGTCCTTGACCTAACCCATCACCCATCTACCCTGATCCCATGCCCAGCCGCCTCAAACGCTACTACGGGGCCGGAGACTTCCATTTCATCACATGCAGTTGTTATCAGCGGCTGCCGCTCCTGGCCGAGCCTCACCGGCGCGACCTGTTTCTGGAGATTCTGGAGCGCGCCCGTCAGGATTACCGTTTCATCGTGATTGGGTATGTGGTCATGCCGGAGCACTTCCATCTGCTCATGTCCGAACCGGAGAAAGGCGACCCCTCGGTCGTCATGAAAGTCGTAAAGCAACACTTCTCTCACCGGGTACTGAACCATCTGCGGGGGCAAGCCACTCCGGACCGACTCTGGGCCAATGCGCTTGAGGAGAGTCAGCTCTGGCAGCGCCGTTCTTACGACTACAACGTGCGGACGGAGCAAAAGCGTCTCGAGAAATTGCGCTACATGCATCGCAATCCGGTGAAGCGCGGCCTGACCAGTGGGCATGGAACAGTTATCGGGCCTATGCTTACGGGGAGCCGGGGCTGGTGCGGGTGAACGAGCAGTTGCCCCTGGCGCTGCGTGTGCGTGAGGCGTCGTAACCGGAAGTGGAGGAAAAGCGACGGTACGAGGCTTCAATTCCAACGGATCGCGCGGGTCTGGATGTCATCCCCCACTCATTTCGCAAAGTACGCGAAATGAATGGGGCACCGTCGGTGTTACTGTGACCGAGGTTGTTATACTTTCCCCGGACGGTTCCCCGGCATGGCAGAGCAAGTCTTTGGACTCGGCGTCAACCAGGTCATGGCGTATGCCGCCGTGGCCAACGTGCTGCTGGTGGTGGTGCTGGCTGGGATCAACGTCTATTACGCCGTCCATGCCAAGCGTCAGGCTGACGCCAGCCGGGAGCAGGTGGCGGTATTCACGCGGCAGGCCGAGATCGCCGCGGAAACGCTCTCGTTTCTCCGCAAGCAGATAGATCAGCAAGTCCGCACCGACGTGGCCGCCGTGGCCCTGCAACTCAAGGTTGCCATCCATGTGATCGAGGATTGGCTGAAGCGCATCGCTCCGGAAAGGCACCCGCAGCTGCCTGATCAGATTGCCATACTTCCGCTCGATTTCAGCCTGGCCACTCATCGGGCCCATTCGATTGATCCCATCGCGGCGGAGAACATGGGAGCCGCCGCCCTGTATGTGACGGAAGCCGAAACCAATCTGAAGATCCTCAGGACGGCGGAACCGAGCTCCCAGAATGCGAAAGAGGTGCATGAAAGGGCCGCCAAGAGCCTGAATGCGGCCCGCTACAAGCTTTCCGTGGCCCGCACCCGATGGGAAGCGCTGGAGGCGCCGGCGTCTTGACCGCCAGGATGGCGGCAGCGCATAATTACGGCCTTGGAAGTCCCTGGCTTTCCGGATGAAAGCCCACATCCACCTTCCCCCCAGATGAAGGCATCCTTGCCGAGTTCCGTCCACCGGAACAGGGAGATTTTCAAATGACCGAAGAAGCCAATAAGCGTATCGGCGATTACCAGATTCTTGATGAGTTGGGCAGCGGCGGAATGGGCCGGGTATGGCGGGTGCGAAACGTCATCACCGACCGCATTGAAGCCATGAAAGTCCTTCTTCCCGACCTGGCGGGGCGGCAGGAGTTGGCGGCGCGTTTTCAGCGCGAGATCAAGCTGATGGCCAGCCTGAATCATCCCAATATCGCAGCGCTTCGGACCGCATTTACCGCCGACAACCAGCTGTACATGGTGATGGAGTACGTCGAAGGCACCAACCTGGCGGACAAACTGGAGAAGGGCCCGATCGCGGTGGGCGACGCTGTGAACTACATCAGCCAGGTGTTGAGCGCGGTCAGCTATGCCCACCAGCAGCACATCATTCATCGCGACATCAAACCGGCCAACATGATGCTGACCCCGCAGGGCGTCATCAAGCTGATGGACTTCGGCATCGCCCGCGCCGGGGAAGAACGCAGCCTGACCATGACCGGAACCACCATGGGCTCGTTGAGCTATATGTCTCCCGAGCAAGTGAAAGGAGAAGCCACCGATGCGCGCTCCGATCTGTATTCGGTGGGAGTGTCGCTGTACGAATTCGTTACCGGACAGCGTCCCTTCACTGCCACCAGCGACTATTCGATCATGGCAGCGCACGTCAAAGAGGCGCCCAAGCCGCCGGTTGAACTGCATCCCGGACTGCCCGCGGCGCTCAACGAAATTATTCTGATGGCCATCGCCAAGGACCCGGCGCAACGCTTTCAGACGGCGGACGCTTTCCGCAACGCTTTGAGCTCAGTGCCGGCCGCAGCACCCACACCGGCCATGCTTGAAGCCACCACGGTGGACTCGATGACAGCGTTGCCCAATGTGCCGGCTACGCCCGCCGCGACTCCAGCCGCTTCGGTTGCGGCCTTGAAGAGCCCTACCCCGCCGCCACCGAGTCCAACGCCGACGCCCATGCCGCCACCGGCCCCGGGAAGTGGTCATCGGGGACTGTATATGACTCTGGGAGCTCTCATCGTTCTCGCCGGCCTGGTGGTGGCCGGAATCTACGTGCCCCGGAGCAGCAAAACCCATGCCAAGGGACCGGACGCGTCCTCGATGGAGCAGACTGGGGACAACACCACGCCCAGCGCCACACCGAGCGAAGCCCAGCCCAGCCAGCCGACGCCTTCGGACGCTCCAGCCTCCGGCGCGATGAGTTCAGATTCGTCGCAACCGCCCGCCGCAGCCACCACAGCCTCCGTGGACAACTCGAGTGCGATGCAATCGGCTCCAACGCCGGCAGCTCCCGAGATGGAGAAGCCGATGCAGAGCAATCTCGCTCCGGCCAAACCCCACTCTCATGCCAAGAAGCCGACCGCCCAGAGCAACGCGATGTCCGGCGATGCCGGCGCGCCGGCCCAGGGCGATAGCGGAATGGCCGCACCAGAAGCCGCAAATACGGCAGCCCAATTGGACGAGCTGGAGCAAACCGTTGACCAGCTTTCCAACCGCGCTGCCGCCGTAAACAGCGGCCTGGATCGTCTGCAACAGGAGCAGAGCGCCTCGGGCTACGGGCTGCGCGGCGATATGGTCGAGCGCCAGGCCAGCCTGAAGGCCAACCTCTTCAAGGCCGAAGAGGCGATGCAGCACCACGATGCCGTCCGGGCGAAGAAGTATTCAGACATGGCGGGAAAAGACCTGGAAGTGTTGGAGCGCTTTCTGGGCCACTGAGGGGACAGTTAATAGTTTCTGGTTTCTAGTTTCCGGTTTGCAGAACACCACAGGCGGCCGGAAACTGGAACCCGAAACCCGAAACTGCCTTACCGGCTGTACTGGTTTCTCTTCTTTTCTTCGTGCCGTTCCTGTCCCAGCTGGATCAGGCGTTCGATCAGCTCCGGATAGCCCAGGCCTGACGCTGCCCACAGCTTGGGATACATGCTGATGGCGGTGAAGCCGGGCATGGTGTTGATCTCATTCAGATAAATTTTGCGGTTCTTGGGGTCCATCAGGAAATCGACGCGCGCCAGGCCAGAACAGTCCACGGCCTGAAAGGCGCTGATGGCCAGTTGCTTGATCTTTTTGGTTTCAGCTTTGCTTAGCTTCGCTGGAATGATCAACTGCGATCCTTCGTCAACGTATTTGGCAGTGTAGTCGTAGAATTCCTTGCCGGGGACGATCTCGCCGGGCACCGAAGCTTCGGGCTTGTCGTTGCCCAGCACCGAAACTTCGATTTCGCGGGCCTTGTGCTTCCTGCCGCCCACGCCTTCCTCGATCACAATCTTGCGATCGAATTTGGCGGCTTCGGCCATTGCCGGAGCCAGTTCCTTGCGCTCGCGCGCCTTTGAAATTCCCACCGACGATCCCAGGTTGGCGGGCTTCACGAATACGGGATACTTCAGCTTGCTTTCAACCAGCTTCTGCACTTTTTTCGGCGCGGCTTCCCAGTCGGCGCGCAACACCGTGACGTGTCTGACGATGGGCAGTCCAGCGGCTCGGAACAACGATTTCATGACGTCCTTGTCCATGCCGGCGGCGGAGCCGAGTACGCCCGCGCCCACGTAGGCGATGTCGGCCAGTTCGAACAATCCCTGGATGGTGCCGTCTTCGCCGAAGGTGCCGTGCAGGACGGGGAAGATGATGTCCACGTTAATGGCCCGGTCGCTGGCCCGCCGGGTGAGAGCTTCGGTCTGGAAGGCCGCGAGGGACCCGCCCGGGCGCTGCGGTTCCGGTGGGACCACGACTGCCTGACCGGTGGCCAGGACCGCGGCTCCCGGAGTGGCTTCCGGGTCGCCCGCCCTAAGATCAGAATGGACCTCGCTCTGGCCCCGCAGCAGCAGTTCCGCATCGCCGGCGGTCAGCCACCGGCCTGCCTTGGTGATGCCGATGGGTACGACTTCGTACTTATTCTTATCGATGGCGTTCAGGACCGACGCGGCCGAGAGCAACGATACTTCATGCTCCCCGCTGCGCCCGCCAAACAGGATGCCGACACGCAGTTTCTTCATGTTAGGGGCTTGATTAGACGTCTCCATTCTTGCACAATGTCATACCGTCCGGGTTGACGAGGGCTGCACCCCCGAGCAGGCCCCGCCCAAGCTGGGACCGGGAAGTTTTTGGTCCTGATTCTTTTGTCAAAGGGGAAATTTCTGCCATGCGAAAAGCGACATCCTTAGCCGCGTTATTCTGCTTTTTTATTGCACTGCAAGTGAGCGCGCAAGCGCCGCCGGCTCCCGGGGCGCCATCCCCCGCGCAAGGGCGCAAAAAAAGAGTGGCCATCATGGACTTCGACTACGCCACCGTGCATGGCGGAGTATCCTCAATTTTCGGACAGGACGTAGACATAGGGAAGGGAATCTCTGACCTGATGGTGACCAACCTGGTGAAAGATGGAAGCTATTCGGTGATCGAACGCAAGGCCCTGGACAAGATCATGGCCGAGCAGAATTTTTCCAATAGCGACCGTGCCAACCCGGCCTCCGCGGCCAAACTGGGAAAATTGCTGGGCGTGGATGCCATCATCGTAGGCAGCATCACCACTTTTGGAAATGAAACCAAGAACATAGGGCTGGGCGGAGCGGGCAGCGCGCTCGGTGGTTTTGGCCTCGGGGGCTTCGGCCACAAGAAATCAAAAGCCATCGTGGCACTGACGGCGCGCCTGATTGATGTGGACACCGGCGAAATTATGGCCGTGGCGGAGGGCCGTGGCGAATCCAAGCGTGAAAGCACTTCCTTCCTGGGTGGAGGCGGTCATTGGGCGGGCTCGGGCGCAGGCAACGTCGATTTCGGCAGCAGCGATTTTCAGAACACCATTATTGGCGAAGCCGTGAAAGCTGCGGTGGACCAGACCAGCACAGAAGTGATTGCCGACAAGGACAAACTGGTCGCACGCACGGTCGTGGTCGAGGGGTTGGTCGCTGCCGTGGATGGTGGACAGATCATCCTCAATGTCGGATCGAAAGCCGGCGTGAAAGTCGGCGACCAGCTGAACGTCGAGCGCGTGACCAAGGAAATCAAGGACCCCTCCACCGGCAAGGTGATCCGGCGGATGGCGACTCCCGTCGGCGTGGTGAAAGTCACCGACGTTGATGATATTTCTGCAGTTGCGACTACAGTTTCAGGCAACGGCTTCAAGACCGGCGACGCGGTAAAAACTGTTACCCAGTAGCAAAACAAGAGGCAGGGAAGGAACTGGCGGGGGCGGCCCGTTCCTTTCTCGGCCTCTGAGTGTTTCAATCTGTTCGGCCCTCATCTTCAAACAGCCGGAGTCTTTCCGGCTCAAGTGAGGTTGTATGCGACCGACCAAGTGGAGCGCCCTGGTTGCAGTGTTGGGGTCAATTCTTCTTGCTGTGACCGTCCTGTCTGCCCAACAGAAAAATCCTCTTACCAATGCCGACGTCATCAAGATGGTGAAAGCCGGGATGGCGGAGAACACGATCGTGGCCGCCATTGCCGCTGATGACACGCAGTTCGATCTCTCTTCCACCGGCCTGCAGTCGCTGGGCCAGGCTGGGGTGAGCAGCAAAGTGATCCGTGCCATGCTGGCGGCGGAGTCAAAGAAGAAAGATGCTGCCGCGGCGACGGAGAATGCGGCGGCTGCTTCAAATGCGAACCCCACTCAAGATTCGACTCCGGACGCGTCATCCGGCATGACCCAGGGGATGCCGCAGGGGATGTCACCCGATCAAATGCAGCAGATGCAGCAAATGATGGCCAACATGCCTCCTGAAATGCGTGAGCGTATGCAGGCCTCGATGGCCCAGAGAAACGCCAGGAGGTCCGCAAGGGGAGGTGGATCGGCTGGCCCAGCCAATTCTATTCCGGCGCATGCCGGGGTGATCGTTCCGTTGGATAGCGCCCTCTATACTTCATTCATACGGCTGAAGACCCAGCCCGGCTATCACATGGTCATGACCATGCAGACCAGCGACCCCAGGATGGCGCAGATGGCACAGAGCATATTCAGTCCGGGGGAATTGGTGGTCGAGGGCAGTACACGCCAATACACCATGCACTACAAAATGCCCGCCACCGACGTGCCAGGAACGGTGGATGACTGGGAAATCCGGTCGGTGGTTCAAAACGGCCGCGGTGCCAGTCTCATTACTTCGGCCGCGGTGCCTCGATTACTGAAAGAGAGCGCGGAAAAGGCAGCCCACGACCTGGCAGAGTTGGACCGCATGGCCGCGACCACGATCGCTCGCGCCGCGGCAGAAGGGCCCATGGGCGCGATCGGCGCAGGAATGACTGCCGCAGGGATCGCAATGGCGCATGCGGAAGTTCCCAAAATGCTGAAGAAGGAACGGGACATGTTTTCCTGGCACTGCCGTGACGTCCCGCCGGGCGACGCGTCGGGCAGTCAAGCCAACCCTAACCTCACCGACCTGCACCCCATCGGCGACCAGAACGTAAACGGCACGATGGCGGACGGCTATGAGTTCTACGACCACGAAAACGAGAAGACCCAGGGCACGGTGCACCTCTTCGTGGCCAAGGACACGGGCTTGCCGTTGCGGATCGAGATGATCGATCCCAGCGGTGCCGGCGGAGTCCAGATGAACTACGGCCCGCTCACCGGTCCGGCGAATATTGAAATCCCGGCCTGCATGAAGGCCAAATAAGCACAGGAACGAAGGGAAATTGAACCCGAATCGCCCATGAGATTTTCTGTATTTGGGGCAAAGTGTCATACAATGCCCACGCCTCCCCCAAGGCCGGCAGGAAATCTCAACTAAATTCGTTCGTCATTGAGACATGATGGCAACCGCTGCTGCAACGTCCGGCAATCGCGCGAAGTTTGCGACCAGCGTTCCCGGACGCCGCTTCGACAATCTGTTCTTTTCGGCCATGGCGTTGCTTATATTGGCCACGGTTTTTCTGGGATTTGCACGCACCTACTACCTCGCGGGGATGATCCATGCCCCGCTGCCCGCTTTCATCATTCACGTGCACGGCGCGGTGTTTTCATGCTGGATTCTCTTGCTGGTTACGCAAACCGCACTGATCTCTGCCGGACGCGTGGATATCCATCGCCGCCTGGGCGTACTTGGTTTTCTTCTGGCCTGTTCGATGGTCGTTCTGGGTGTCCTGGCGGGGACCAATGCTCTGGCCAGAGGCTTCGCGCCTCCAGGATTGGATGCCGCGACTTTCTGTGTCGTGCCGATGACGGACATGCTGATCTTTGGGACGCTGATCTACTTCGCTTTCCGCAATCGCTCCGATTCCCCGGCGCACAAGCGGCTCATCCTCATTGCGACGATCGCGCTGCTGATTGCCGCCATCGCGCGCTGGCCCTTCGCGGTCCTCTTGGGGAAGCCCATCGCGGCTGGCTTGTTCTCCTACGTCTTCCTGCTCATGCTGGTGACCTACGACTTGTGGTCAATACGGAGGGTCCATCGCGCTACGCTCTGGGCGGGCGGTTTCCTGATCCTTGTGCAACAGATAAGAGTTCCGATCGGTATGACATCCGCCTGGCATGTCTTTGCCGGTTGGGCCCGAACCTTGGGAAGCTAGCGCAGCCGGGCCGAGTCTCGGACGGCGATTTAGAGCGCGCCGCGTCCACCCAATTTGGCGGGGACCGCGGTCCGCGGTGGAAAATGGGTACCGGCCGCGTGCTGATTCATGGCGGTCGCTGCTTGTGTCCGCCGGTTGCCTGCGAGGCTGTTGAAATCCAGCGTAGTAACGCTGTGTTCACACAACGCGCATTTAAACGTGGTGCCGCCGTTCATCGATTTGGTGGTGTAGTATCGCACGCCTCTATTGTAGTCGTTCCGTGCCGCGGCGCTTGCAGGCATTAGGTGAGCGACCTTAGGGTAAGAGCCTTGTGTGGGGCGGACACTCCTGTCCGCCGCCGTTGACCTGGATTTGATTTTCCTGATCGGTTGCCGAAAAAACTAAGATCCAAGTCAAAGGTGTCGGACAGGAGTGTCCGACCCACACGGGCTACAGGATTTTCTTCCCAAAGGCTGACTGGGCCAGTTCTACCGCTAAAACTGCGGTGCGGTTGTGCTCGTCGATGACCGGATTCACTTCGACGATCTCAAAGCTCAGCATGCGGCCGTGGTCGGCGATGATTTCCATGGCCAAGTGGGCTTCGCGGTAAGTCGCCCCGCCGCGGACGGGCGTGCCTACGCCGGGCGCGTCTTCGGGATCGATCCAGTCCATATCGAGGGAAACGTGGTAGCCGGCGGTGCCGCGTCCGGCCAGGCGGAGCGCCTCTTCCATCACGGTGCGCATGCCGCGCTCGTCGATATCACGCATGGTAAAGACGCCGATGCCGGCCCGCCGGACATTTTCTTTTTCGATGGCATCAATGTCACGCACCCCCACCAGCACACAGTTTTCCGGTTTCACCTTGGGGGAGAAATCGAAGATGTTGGCCAACTCAGCTGGTCCCAATCCCATGATCGCGGCCAGGGGCATGCCATGAACGTTGCCGCTGGGTGAACTGTCGGGCGTGTTGATATCGGTGTGCGCGTCAATCCAGATCAATCCTATTTTCTGTTTCTGGCGGCGGTAAAATTCGGCCACCCCGGCTACCGTTCCGGCCGCTACCGAGTGGTCCCCGCCCAGCACCAGAGGAACCATGCCGGCTTCCAGGGTTTTCACGACCAGTTCAGCATGTTTGGTGCATGTAGCGGTAATTTCCTTCAGATACTTGGCCGACGGGTCCCCCGCCTTTTTCTGTTCGGCAATAGCGACGGAGACATTGCCGCCATCCTCGACTACGTGCCCCAGGGCCTCGAGGCGCGCCTCCAGCCCAGCCACGCGCACCGCAGACGGGCCCATGTCAACGCCCCGGCGCGACTGTCCCAGATCGAGGGGAACGCCGATCACCCGGATTTTCCTGGGGGCAATGCTGGACGAAGATGCATTGGTTGGGGCCATAGGCGTCTTAGCCGGGAGAGTCCTGTTTTACCGCCGAGAACGCCGAGTCAGGAAATTCATTCACAACCCTCTTCAGTCCGTCTTTAAGAACGCGTAGATGGAAATTGATGATCAGGCCTACCCTTTTGCCGGAAACCCTCAGATATGAAAGCAATTCCGCGTCGTGAATAGGCGCGAGTCCGTGAACCGCTTTGATTTCTAGAATTACCGAATCTTCGACAACCAAGTCCAGGCGATAACCACAATCCAGCTTCACGTCCTTATAGACAACCGGCAGTGGGAGTTGCTGTTCGACTTTGAATCCAAGCCGGCGCAATTCAAACGCCAAACAAGTCTCATAAGCCGACTCCAGCAACCCGGGCCCCAACCCTTTGTGCACCTCGATCGCCGCCCCGATGATGCGCCGTGTGATGAGATCGAGTTTGTCTTTGTCTTCCTCTGGCATTTCTCGGCGCTCTCCGCGTGCTCGGCGGTGAAAAATTCTATGGATACAAGCGGTTCAACATGCGGGGGAACGGAATCGTTTCCCGCACATGTTCAAGGCCGCAGATCCAGGCCACGGCACGTTCGATTCCCATGCCGAAACCGCCATGCGGCACGCTGCCGAATTTGCGCAGGTCAAGGTACCACTTGAAGGCTTCTTCGGGAAGGCCGTGCTCGTGTATGCGCTGCACCAGCAGATCGTAGGATGCCATGCGCTGCGAGCCGCCGATAATTTCTCCGTAGCCTTCCGGCGCCAGCACGTCCACGCAGAGCGCCAGCTCCGGCCGTTGCGGATCGGGCTCCATGTAGAACGCTTTCACCTGCGCGGGATAGCGATGCACCATGACCGCCTTGTCGAACTGCGATGAAATGTAGGTTTCGTCAGGGGAGCCCAGGTCGCCGCCCCATTCGAATTTATTTTCCAGCGCGCCCCTGGCGTGTGCTTCCTGCAGCATCTTCACCGCTTCGTCATAAGTGATGCGCGGGAACGGGGCCTCAATTATTTCCAGCTTGCTGAGATCACGTCCGATGACTTGCAGATCGCTACGCCGCTTCTCCAGGCAGCGCTTCACCAGGAAACTGATCAGACCTTCGGCCAGGTCCATGAGGTCGTCAAGTTCGGCGTAGGCGACCTCGGGCTCGACCATCCAGAATTCCGTGAGGTGACGGCGGGTCTTGGATTTTTCCGCCCGAAAGGTTGGCCCAAAGGAATACACCTTGCCCAGGGCCATGGCCGTGGCTTCGATGTAAAGTTGGCCGGACTGCGTCAGATAAGCCTGCTCTTCAAAATAATCGACCGGGAAAAGAGTGCTGGTGCCCTCGCAGGCGGCCGGAGTGAGAATGGGAGGGTCGGTCAGGACAAAGCCGCGTTCATCAAAGAAATCCCGCGCCGCCTTGATGATCTCCGCCCTCACCCGCAGTATCGCCGCCTGCCGCTGCGACCGTACCCACAGGTGGCGGTGTTCCATCAGGAACTCAACCCCGTGCTCCTTGGGGGAAATGGGATAAGGATCGCTTTCGGAAACCCGCTGCAGCACCTTAATCCCTGAGACATCGAGTTCAAAGCCGCCCGGAGCGCGCTTGTCGGCACGAACTTTGCCTTCCACGATCACGCTCGATTCCTGGGTCAGGCCCTTGATGGCGTCGAACACTTCGGGAGGGACGGCATTCTTCGGCACCACGCCCTGAATCAGACCGGAGCCGTCGCGGAATTGCGGGAAGAGCAGTTTCCCGCTCTCCCGCAGATTGTAGAGCCAGCCTCGAATAGTGACGGTCTGGCCTTCGTGCTTGCCGATATCCGAAATGGTGCTGACAGGTGACATAAGATTCTGGTAGCGCCGGCGTCTCGCCGGCTGTCGTGAGGGCATCCTGCCCTCGCCGCTGTGGGCGGGGACGCCCACAGGACAGCCGCCAGGACGGCGGCGCTACAATTCGAATTCCAGCTTTCCAAACGCCTCTTTCATTTTCTCTACCGGATTCACCTTCTCGTCGGCCTCGACCTCCAGCAGCAGCGGTGGTGTGTGCGGCGCCGAACGAAGTAACTCCATCGCTTCCTTCCAGTCGATGGTCCCGGCCCCGGGCCACAGGTGAGAATCGCGGTCTTTGGCATTGTCGTGGACGTGGGTCGAATAAATATGGCGTTTCAGGATTTCGAACGCTTCCGCCGCGTTGCTCATGATATGCGCATGTCCGAGATCGAAACACACTCCTACGTCGTCGAAATGGGTAATCTGGATGAACTCCACGAGTTTGTCCGGAGTGCACAGTTCGTTGGGAATATTCTCAAGCAGGATGCGCACGCCGAGGGGCTTGGCAAAGGCACGCAAGTGCTCGATGGAAGTCATAGCTGCTTCGAACTTGCGGTCGTCAAAGGATTCGCCGGTGGTACCCATGTGCTGTATCAAAAAGCGGAAGGGAATCTGCTCGGCCACTTCGATGGCGCGTTTGATCTCATCCATGGCCTCGATGCGCTGCGCCCGGTCAGTTGCGGCCACGTTCACCGGCGGGGCGCCCGTCCGGCCCGACTCGTAGTCGGCGTGCAGCGGAGAATGGACCGAATGGAGCGGAATACCGCTGGTGTGAAACCAGTCTGCAATCTCGCGCACATGCTGTTTGCGATTTGCATAGTCCAGGTGCTGGCGCGCGGCAAATATCTCGATCGCCTGCGCGCCTCCCCGCACCAAGCCGTCCAGCAGCCCGGGATGCAGCCGCTCTTTCACGTACACAAGTGTGGAAATCGCTTTCAGCATACTGAACAGGCCTGTGTGGGGCGGGCGCCCTGGCCCGCCGCCTCTGACCTGGGCCTTGGATGTTCCCAAACCTCACTGCGTCGCAATCAGGATCCAAACCAAATTCAAAAGCGGCGGGGCGAGGGCGCCCGCCCCACACTCAGAATCCTATCGCTCTGCCATTATTACGCGGGTCGCTGGCGCCGAGGCGCTCTCCCCCTTTCGGGTCAATCATGATGCACTCCCCGTCGCTCCAGTGATCCTGCGCCTCGACCCGGTGTCCCATCCCCTCCAGCCGCTTGATGGTATCAGGAGAGAATCCGGACTCAACGCGGGTGACGTCGGGCAACCACTGATGATGAAAGCGGGGAGCGTTCACCGCCTCCTGAATATTCATTCCGTAGTCGATCACTCCCATCAGGATATTGGCCACCGTCGTGATGATCCGCGGGCCACCGGGCGAGCCCAGCACCAGAAACAGATTACCGTCTTTCAGCACGATAGTGGGCGCCATCGCGGAAAGGGGACGCTTGCCCGGGCCGATGGCGTTGGCCGGCCCCTGAATCAGGCCGAACATGTTGGGCACGCCCTGCTTGGCCGCGAAGTCGTCCATCTCATCGTTGAGCAGGAAGCCCAGACCCTCGGCCGTGACCCGTGAGCCAAAACTGTCATTGAGCGTGGTGGTGACCGCGACTGCATTCCCTTCCGGATCGACAACCGAGAAGTGGGTCGTTTGGTCTGGCTCTGCCACGGCGCTGGAGGGAAGATGTCCAGCGGCATATTGTTCGAGCTGACTGAAGATCGCGGGCCTGGTCAAATCCTTGCTGACGCTGGCGTGCTTCGAATCGATCGATTCCCGCCAGGCCGCGGCGTAGCGTTTGTCGATCAACTGCGCGACTGGAATTTTGGAAAAATCGGGATCACCCAAAAACTCTGCCCGGTCAAAAAACGCGCGCCGGAAGGCCTCCAGGGTCAGATGCACTGCCGGGGCCGACCGTCCGCCGAATTTTGCCAGGTCGTAGCCTTCGAGAATGTTGAGGATTTCGATCAGCGTGGTCCCGCCCGACGACGGTGGCGGCGCGCTGATGATTTCGTAGCCGCGGTACGATCCCCGCACCGCTTCGCGCTCTTTCACTTCATAGTGCGCCAAGTCATCAATCGTGATCAGGCCGCCACCCTTCTGCACGGACGCAGCCAGTGCGCGCGCCAAATCTCCATGATAAAAATCATCAGGGCTGCCGACGATGCGCTTCAATGTGCGCGCCAGATCTGGCTGCCTGAACACCTCGCCGGCTTTGTAATAGTTTCCATCGCGCTGAAAAACGCGGCGCGATTCCGGAAATTGACCCAGTGGCTTGTCATCCTGCAAATCGCTGGCGTCTTTGGCCGCCAGGGTAAATCCTTCCTCCGCCAGCTTGATCGCGGGAGCCATCACCCGGGCGAGCGACAGTTTGCCGTACTTCTTTTCCGCATACACCATTCCAGCCACCGACCCCGGCACGCCGATCGCTCTGTAGCCGATGGTGCTGGCATCCTCAATCACATTTCCATGAGCGTCTAGATACATATTGGCAGTGGCGGCTGCGGGCGCTTTCTCGCGGTAGTCGATAAAGTGGGTCTTGCCATCGGCCAAGCGGACGAGCATGAACCCGCCGCCGCCCAAATTTCCCGCCTGAGGATGCACCACCGCCAATGCGAAACCCACTGCGACTGCGGCGTCCACGGCGTTACCGCCAGACCTCATCATCTGCACTCCAGCCTGCGACGCCAGCTGGTGCATGCTGGCCACCATGGCTCGAGGCGCCACCACCGGCACCAGGCGTGCCCCGAAGCTAAGGGGCGCGCCCGAGGCCAAGCTTAGCGGAATAAGGAGCAGCAGAATGAATGACTTGCAATGAGATCGCATGAGGGGACTGCTAGAGGCTAGCTGAGCGGAAGAGGTGAGTCAAATGACGAGGATGCCCGCACCTCTGCGGTGAGGTACGGGCCCGATAGAAAGGTCGCGTTGACGGGCACGGGTCGCATTCCTCGGCTCGACAGGATCTGAGCGTGAGCAGTGGATACGGTCCAGCATCACCGGCAAGGCGTCAGATCAATTCCCTGTAACAGTCAGGTTTTTCAGATAGGCCGTGGCACCAGAAGATGTCTTAGTTCCGCCGATCTGGAAATTAACCACCTGCCGCCCGATTCCCCAACCCAGCCCAAAAACGCTGGGCCCGGAGGCGCCGACGAATTTGTGCACTTTGGTATCGAAGGTCACGGAATCGTAGGTTACGTTTCCCGCAGAATCCCGATGATATTTCAGGATGACGTGATGCCACGCGTCCCCTTTCCAGATTTTTCTCGTACAAGCGACGTTCGAATTATTCCAGTGCGGGTGGCCAGAATGGTTGGTCACGTACTGCCACATGCCCTTGCCAAAATTACATTGCATTCCAAAGATTACGGTGTTCCCACTAAGAGTGACCTGGTTCAAGTCAAGTTCGATATTGTTAACGTTGGCCACCTTGTTGAAGTAGACCCAGGTGTCAAGCGTGAAGTGCGTGGATTTCCCATCCCTGTGAGCATCGCCGAGATAAATATGGAAGCGCTCTCCACCATAGTACTTCCACACGACATCGAACCGCCGGAGCCCCTCGGATATCTTGCTGCTTCCCGTGGATGAGCCGTTCGTACCCTTGTCGTGCTCCCAGCACCAATGAGGAGTGCTGCAACCCGAAGTGCCGCCAGAGCTTGGAATGTCCTCTAAATTCTTTACTTGTTCTGCGCCAAAAGCCATGAAACTAGCAAACAGCCAAAAAACGACTACAAACTTCACCGATATTCTCCCCGTTGGTTTAAATCTGGAGACCGCTGTTCGGTACGCTCCCGTTCCGGCCAAAGGTGGGTTTTGTTGTCAAAATTGTTACTACCATCAAGGACGAGGGTCAACTATCGGAAGTACAGGGGGTGTACCGTGGAGCACCGCAACATCCCGGTTGGGATCCGGTTCAGCAGAATTGCGCGCCAGAATGGCTGTTCTCATTTTCCGGCACGGCGAGATTTGGATTCTCTGCGGGTTGCCTTGAGGGATGCCTTGACCTTGGAGGTCTTGGCCCTGAAGGTCTTAATTCTTGAAGTGTTGGTCTTTCCGACCCCGGCCTTCACCGCCACCATGTCATATGACTGCGCAATCAAATCCTCCACCGCGATCCAGGGCAGGACATCCAGGCGCTCGAGCGCTACCCACTTGTAGCGCCCGAGGTAGGGCGCTGGAATAATGTCTTCGTGCTCGATCAGTTCGGCAAATCTTTCGGGCTCGCACTTGAACATCAGGCGCGGGGGCACTGAACTCAGAGACAGCAGGGCGAAAATCTTTCCACCTACCTTGAAGCAGAGAACTTCTCCCCATTGCAGCTTTTCCGTGGCATGGGGAAAGGACAGGCAGAAGCTGCGGATGGATTCAACACTCATTTCTTCCTTATGAATCTAACGCAGGAGGCCTTGAATCAAAAAGTAGACGCAATTGTCCGTGTGTATTCGCGAAATCCTCCGGGCCCACAGTCCCCCGGAGTGACTCCGTTGTAGAGTTATTCAAACTGACTGACACTTCCAGGAGATTGAAATGCAAACCCGGCAACTTGGCAACTCTGACCTGCGTATCACCCCGGTGGGCTACGGGGCCTGGGCCATCGGCGGCTCGGGTTGGCAATTCGCGTGGGGATCGCAGGATGATAACGACTCCATTGCGGCCATTCATCGCTCCCTCGAACTGGGCGTGAACTGGATCGACACCGCTGCAGTTTATGGCCTGGGACACTCCGAAGAAGTCGTGGCCAGGGCCCTGAAGAGCTGGTCGGGTCCCCGGCCGTATGTTTTTACCAAATGCGGCCGGCTCTGGGACGAACAGGGCAACGTGCGGGGAGGCCTGGGCGCCGATTCGATCCGCCGCGAAATCGAAGACAGCCTTCGCCGCCTCGCCACCGATGTGGTCGATCTCTACCAGATTCACTGGCCGCCCAATCCAGACTCGCCCCAACTCGAGGAAGGCTGGTCCACCCTGGCCGACTTGAAGCGGCAAGGCAAGGTGCGCTGGATCGGCGTCTCGAATTTCAATGCTGCGCAGTTGAAGCGGGCTCAGGCCATCGCGCCGGTCACCTCCCTGCAACCTCCTTATTCGCTGATTCACCGGGAGGTCGAGTCTGAGACGCTTCCGTACTGTCGGCAGGAAGGCATTGGCGTGATCGTATATTCGCCCATGGCCTCGGGCCTGCTGACTGGAGCGATGACGCGCGAGCGTGCCGCCAAATTGCCCAAGGATGACTGGCGCCGCGGCAGTTCAAATTTCAACGAGCCTAAGCTGTCACGGAATCTTGCTCTGGCAGAACGCTTGCGCGAGATTGGCAAACGCCATGGCCGATCGCCGGGCGAAGTTGCCATCGCCTGGACCCTTCGCAACCCGGCCGTAACCGGCGCCATTGTGGGCGCCCGCAATGCTCGCCAGGCCGAAGGCGTGATGCGCGCCGGAGAATTGACGCTTAGCGACGAAGATGTAAATGAGATTCAGAGCTTCTCGGAAGCGGCGGCGTAACGGGCTAAGCAACAGGACGTCCAGATGTTTGGTAAGGGAATCTGCCCGTGCGATCGGCTTAGGAAGGGTCGATCTTCCGTGCGACGATCTTGGGAAGGGCACGACTTTAGTCGTGCCACCAACTCCAGAAGCCAACAAGTTTTCAGTGCGTTGTGGCACGGCTGAAGCCGTGCCCTTCCCAAACCCGAGCGCGTCGAGCTTTCCTGCAGCACTGGCAGTCGTGCGCTTCTCCAAACTCCTGGCTTACACCTCTTCCCGTGCTTCGCCCAGAGTCACGCTCACATCGAGTTTCTTCTTTCCACGATAAATGGTGATCCGCACCGTGTCGCCGGCGCGGTGGTTGTTCATGACCTGGCTGAGGTCCTGCTGGTCCTGGACCTGCTGGCCATCGATGGCCACGATCAAATCGCCGCCCAGGGTGATGGGAACGTTGCCGATGTAGGCGCGTTCGCTGCCGCCGCGCAGGCCAGCCCGGTCGGCGGCCCCGCCAGGCACGATCTGCACGATCAGCAATCCGCTGTCTGCCGCCAGCCCCATCTGGTCCGCCAGTTCAGGGGTAATGGGAATGGTGCGTACGCCCAGCGCCGGACGCCGCACCCGACCCAGCGTCATCAGATCGTTCAACACCGCCTTGGCCGTGTTTACCGGAATGGCGAAACCGATGCCGGCGCTCTGGCCCACGTTGGAAGCGATCAGCGTGTTGATGCCGATCACTTCGCCGTGCCAGTTCAACAAGGGCCCGCCCGAATTGCCCGGGTTGATGGCCGCGTCGGTCTGGATGGCGTCATCAATCTTCATGCCGTCGGGCTCCTGCACCGGGCGAATCGAACTGATGATGCCATCGGTCATGGTCCCGGCCAGGCCGAAGGGATTGCCGATGGCATAAACTTTTTGTCCCACCTGCAAATTACGCGAGTCCCCGAGCACCATTGGCGTCAGGCCAGCCCCCTTGATCTGAATCACCGCCAGATCGTGAGCGCGGTCAGTTCCCACTACT
The DNA here is from genome assembly GCA_963803605.1 of Terriglobia bacterium. Taxonomy (GTDB): domain Bacteria; phylum Acidobacteriota; class Terriglobia; order Terriglobales; family Acidobacteriaceae; genus JAIQFF01. Next base: position 463,238 of record CAWDNG010000003.1, on the reverse strand, counting down.
GTCGCGCGATACTCTTTCTGGTTGTGCAGAGTCACTTTTACCTGGCGGGCGTCGGCGATTACGTGGTAATTGGTCAGCACATGACCTTCTTTATCGATGATGAAGCCCGAGCCCTGGCCCTCCTGCGGCACCAGGCCATAAAAGAAATCAAAGGTTACGGCCCGGGAAGTGATGTTCACCACAGAATCGATATTCTTGCGGTAAACGCTCATGTTGTTCTGTTCTTCGGCATCGAAGGGACCGTTCGATGCGGCCTCGGTGATATCCACCCGGTTGCTGGGCCTGCCAAACCAGTTTGCGGGATGCATCTGGCCGGAGCGGTAGGTAGTGAAGTAAAAGAAAGCGCCGGCAAAAATCACGGCCAGCAGAACAGGACGCAGCAGTTTCATGTGGAGAAACCTTCCATCATCGGATCCATTGATTCTAAATCCTCTGCCTTGTACGTGTGGGGCGGACGCCGCGGTCTGCCGCCTTTGCGGTTGACCCGGTCCCCTATCTGCGCTCAGTTACACAAGTCGCGAGCCGGTTTGGCATGGCGAATACAGAAGTCAATAGCGGCGGACAAGAGTGTCCGCCCCACACGGCTATGATCTTGCTTCCGCTTTCATCTTCGCGTAGATGTTTTCGACCTGGTGGTTGGTTTCATCGAGCGATCCGGAGTTGTCGATCACATAATCGGCAGCCTCGATCTTTTTTTCGTCGGGAAGCTGCGCCGCCATGCGACGCTCGACTTCGCGGCGCGCCGTTTCCTGGTCCACCTTCAGGCGCTGGGCCCAGCGTTCGATCCGCTGCTCCGGGCGGCAGGTCACGACCACTAACCGGTCAAAACGCCCAGCCATGCCGGCCTCGAGAATGAGTGCCGCCTCTACCAGGGCGATGGCGTGGGGATCGCGCCGGCCCACTTCGGCCATCCACTCCTCTTGCCGGCGAATCACGGCGGGATGGACGATCTGATTCAGCTCCTGTACGCGGGAGGGCCGCTGGGCGCCGCCGAAGGCGAGTTCGCCCAGCCGGGCGCGGTTCACGCTGCCGTCGGAGTCTAAAATCCCGCTGCCGAAGTGGTCCACAACTTCCTGGTAGACCGCCTGGCCCGGTTGCATGAGCTGGTGGGAAATCTGGTCAGCCTGGATCACGTGCGCGCCCTGCGCGGCAAACATCTCACCCACAACCGACTTGCCCGCGGCGATGCCTCCGGTCAGCCCGACCTTAAGCACTGCGGGCGTGCTCCGCCGCCCGAGAGGGCAGGCGCGAGCCCCTCCGCATCTTCGCTGCCTTGAGAGTGTTGGCCATCAGCATGGCGATGGTCAGCGGGCCGACGCCGCCGGGCACCGGGGTGATCGCTCCGGCAACTTCGGCCGCACTGGGATGAACGTCTCCCACCAGGGTTGATCCTTTCGCAAGAAAGCTCTCCTCGCGTTTGGCATTGCCCGCGAAAAGCCGGTCAAACTCCGCGCGCTCGGTCACCTTGTTCATGCCCACGTCAATCACGGTGGCGCCGGGCTTCACGAAGTCGCGGGTAATCATTCCGACGCGGCCAATGGCAGCCACCAGGATGTCGGCACGACGGCATACCCCGGGAAGGTCCCGCGTCTTCGAGTGGCAGACGGTGACGGTGGCGTTGGCATTGATCAGCAGCATGGCGGTGGGCTTGCCTACGATATCGCTGCGTCCCACCACCACGGCCTCCTGGCCGGCGACTGGGATGTCGCTGCGCCTGAGGATCTCCATGATGCCGGCGGGAGTGCAAGGCACCAGACCGGGGCGCTGGGTGGAGAGAAATCCCACATTGACCGGGTGAAAGCCATCCACGTCCTTGGCGGGATCGACAGCCACCAATATCTGCTTCGAATCCACCTGCGGCGGCAAGGGCAACTGCACCAGGATGCCGTCAATTTCGTCGCGCCGGTTCAGTTCGAGAACCAGTTTCAGCAACTCCGCGGTCGAAATCGTGTCCGGCGGGGTGAGTTTCTCGCCGTAGATTCCCACTTCCTCGCAACTCTTCACTTTTCCGCGGACATAGATCTCAGAGGCCGGGTTGTGGCCGACGAGGATAACGGCCAGCCCGGGACGAATGCCGGCCGCAGCCATGTCTTTCACCTCAGAAGCCATCTCGGCCCGGATTTCAGCGGCGATCCGGTTGCCGTCCAGAATACTGGCCATGAATCCTACGCCTCCCTGGATAACAGAACTTTATCGTAAACCATCGCGGCCAAAAGAGCTTGAACCGCAAAGAGGCTTCTAGTAGCCAGAAGCGCTCTGCCTTTTGGCTTCCCAAAGAGCGTAAAATGCCCTCCATGATTCCCCAGGACCTGCTCGACATTCTGGTCTGCCCAGTCTGCAAGAAGGCGCTGGAACTGAAAGACGGGGGGCAGAGCCTTAAGTGTGCCGAGTGCCACCGCGTTTATCCGGTGCGGGACGGCATCCCCATCATGCTGGTGGACGAAGCTGTGATCGATCCTTCCTAGCCGTATTGTGTCATTCCTGCTCGTCCCAGAACGACACAACGTGTCAATAATGAAAATTCCCGATATGGCCCGTTCGTGCCACAAAAACCTGCCCACGGGACGCATCCAAAGATTTGGCTGCCTTGCAACTTACCGCAGCATAAGGGGTTTAAGAAACCAGAATGAGGTGTTTTACGTATGTAGGGAAAGGTGCTGGAACGCGGCACCAAAATTGCATGCAACGTTCACAGCAGGCAGTGAGTCTAATGAAATAAGCAGGTCAAGGTCGGAGGTGATAACGACCATGAAAGAACGATTCTCCAGTACCGAATTAACGGCTCTGCGAAACGATCTGTTGCAGGGAGGCCTGATCGATTCGCGGGAGGCCGCCGAACTTTTGCAAGTCTTCCTCATGGGACGTGGCTACGGGGTATCGCCTCAAGCAGCCATGGACGCCGTGGGCCGGGTTGAGATGTCAGGCTGCTCCATGCCCGTGCTGCAAAAGGAGCTGGAGGGTCTGGCGCTGGTGATGTAAGCGGTGACCAAGGGTAGGTAAGAAATCTACGGGGACCTCAGAACCAAGCCGTTTCCCCGCGAGGTGCGTAAACAAGAATGAGCCGGGCCAACCAGCCCGGCGTTTTTGTTTTTGCGGCAGCTTCTGGCTCCTAGCTCCTGGCTGTTGGCTCCTCACCAGAAATGCTAGAGCTAGCAGCGCCCTTCTCATTCGTAGCGCAAACTCTCTACCGGATCCAGCTTTGCCGCCCGGGTCGCAGGGACCGTCCCGAAGATTACCCCTACGAATGATGAAACCAGGATGGCGACGATCGCCGACAATCCTGAAATGGGGATACGATATTCCGTCAGGAAACGTACGGAATACGGAATCGCCAAACCGATGACCACGCCGATGAGGCCTCCCACCAGGGAAATGGTCATGGCCTCGGCCAGGAACTGAAAGCGAATTTCGCGGTTGGTGGCGCCCAGCGCCTTGCGAATGCCAATCTCGCGGATGCGGGAGCTCACCGTGGCCAGCATGATGTTCATGATGCCAATGCCGCTGACCAGCAGCACCACCGCTGCCACCAGCAGCAATACCAGGGTCAAGGCATTGGCTGTCTTCTCCGCCAGTGCCACCAGCTGGGTGAGGTTCATGACGTTGTAAACCGACTCGGCCCGGTGCCGGCCCTGGATGACTCGCCGGATTTGCTCCGTTGCCGCCTGCACCATGGAAGGGTCAGCGGTCGAGAAATAAATCTGTTTCACCGTGGGGGTGTCGGTAAAGTAGCGGCTCACCGTGTACGGAATCAACATAGTGTAATCCACGACTTCGGTTTGTCCAAAAGTGTCCACGCGCTCCCGGAAGGTGCCTACGATGGTGAAAGGCAGCCCGGTCAGCTTGATGGTTTTGCCAATGGCTTCCTGTTGTGATCCGTAAAGCTCCTCGGCCATTTTCTGGGTGATGACTCCAACCTTGGTGTGTTCCTGCTCGTCCTTGCTGTCAAAAAAACGGCCGGTGCTAACCACCAGGTTGCGAACGATCCTGTAGTCGGGAAACACCCCCAGCACGGAAATGTCGCGCTCCTTGCCGCCGCCCACGGGAATGCGCTCGCCCAGAGACACCACGGGCGAAGCCGCCACGATGCCCGGCACTTCCTCCTGCGCGGCTTTCAGGTCATCAATGGTGAGCGGGTCGGGGGTGACGTTGGCGACACGCTGCGCTCCGCTCTGGTATTCGGCTTCAATCTGGTTGGTCCCGATAGACTGGATCTGGTTCAACACATACTGTTTGCCGGTCATCCCGATGGTTACAACCAGGATGAGGGAAGCGGTGCCGATCACCATTCCCAGAGCGGTGAGCGCGAAACGAACCTTGTTGCTGCAGAAAGTTTCGTAGGCAAAACTGAGGACTTCGCCGTAAACCATCTTAGGTGGTTGTCGTTTCGGCGCGGTAGTAGTGGCGGTCCCCATGCGTCTTTGGTTAGATGCTAGCCGCAATCGCGGGGAGGCGCAATTAACTCCGGCAGGGCGTAGGGGTCAATTCGAACCGTCCCTTCGAGCGGCGTCATCCTGGGGGACTTCAGTCCCGAAGGATCTGGCGTGCATCCGCGGCACGCAGGGGCAAAGGGGTTCATCCGCTTCACGCCAGATCCTTCACGGCCTGAAGGCCGTTCAGGATGACGCTTGTTGCTCAGGAGAAATTTTCAAACTGACCCACTGGCAGGCCGAGTCGGAAGCGCACTTCTCAGTCTTATCGTCAATTGCTGCGCAATGCATCCATCGGGTTGATGCCAGAAGCGCGCCGGGCGGGAATGTAGCCGGAAAGCAGCGCAACCAGCAGCAGCGCCATTGCCATTCCGAGGAAGGTCGGCAAATCCCATGGCGAGGTGGCAAACAATAATGAAGCGATGACCCTGGCCACGGCGAGGGCCGCCAGTGTCCCCAGCATCATGCCGGCAAGCGCCAGGCGCAGCGTACCGCCGAGTATCTGGCGCTGCACCCGGCCGGTACTGGCGCCGAGCGCTATCCGTATGCCGATCTCCGGCGTCTGGCGTGTTACCGAATAGGAGATGACGCCGTAAATGCCGAGTGTGGCCAGTACCAGGCCCAGTCCGGCAAACGCAGCCACCAGCAGCATGAAGAAGCGGCGCGGGGAGACGGCGCGATCGACGATGGCCCGGATGGGCCGGAACTCGGCGGCCGGTTGATTGGGGTTCAGCTCGCGAAGCGCGCCAAGGACACTGGTGGCGAGGGCCGCTGGGAGCAGGCTGCTGCGAACGACCAGTTGTGCGCCTTCCGCCTGTTGCTGCAGTGCCGGATAGTAGATTTGCGAGCCCGGCCCGCCTTCCACGTTCTCCTGGTGGACGTCGTCCACCACTCCGACAACATGGTCTTCCTCTTTGCCGCGCATGAGGACCTTGCCCACCGCGTCTTCACCCGGCCAGTAGATGCGGGCAGAGGAGGCATTGATGAGGACAACTCTCTCGCTATGCGGCCCATCGGCCCAGGTGAAGTCTCGCCCGTGGAGGCGGATGCCCATGGCGCGGATGAATCCCGGGGTGATCACGTATACCAGCGGCTCTGGGAGTTCGCCGGGAGCAAAAATCTTTCCCTGGGGCACGGGCATGTCCCATGAGCGATTGGGGCCGAGAGGGAGAAAATCTGCCATGCCTGCGGCGTCCACACCGGGCAGCGCGCTGACGCGCGCAAGAATCTGCTGGAAGATGGCGCTTCGCCTGGCGACGGTGGCCTCTGGGGTTGGCGCAGTGTCGCCGTAGTCTACTTTTATAGAGGCGGCGCGGTCGGGCTGGAAGCCCAGGTCCACGTCCAGCACCTTGAGAAAGCTGCGCAGCAACAAGCCTGCGCTTACCAGGAGCACGCATGCCAGGGCAACCTCGGAGATGACCAAGGCGGCGCGGATGCGCTCGTGCTTGCGGCCAAGGCCGGCACCGGCGCCGGAGTCTTTGAGCATCTCCTGAAGGTTGCCGCTCGCCATCCTTAACCCTGGAAGCAGGCCGAAGATCACCGCCGTGAGGATGGCGATGAGAACGGTCCAGCCCAGGGCCTGGCTGTCAATGCGCAGGGTACTGAGGAGCGGCAGCGCCAGCGATCCCTGGTGTGCCAGCCACGCGATCAGGATGAAGGCCATGCCGAGCCCGAGGGCCGCGCCCGCCGCGGAGAGCAGGAGGCTCTCCATAAGCAGCTGGCGCACGATGCGGCCGCGGCTTGCACCGAGTGCGCCACGGACCGCAAACTCCTTGGCGCGCGCGGCGGAGCGAGCCAGAAGCAGGTTGGAGAGGTTCACGCAGGCGATCAGAAGAATCGCGCCCACGGCGCACCATAGCGCAATCAGCGATCGATGCAACTTGCCCGTAACATAATCCTTCAGCGGCACGGGAATGAGATTGCCTTTATAACGGCCCAGCGTCTCGGGATATTTCAGGTTGAAGTAGATATTGGGTGCAACCCGGTTGGCGTCATCGAGAGCCTGGGCCACGGTCGCGCCCGGCTCGAGGCGGGCGATGAGGGTGACGATGTTGCCCCAATCGCGCTGCTGGTTCAGGTCGAGAGGGACAAAGAGATCCACCTTGGCGCCGGGAGAAAAGACGGCGCCGAAGTCGAACCCTTCAGGCAACACTCCCACCACGGTCACCGGTGTCCCGTTCATCTCGATGGCCTTGCCGACGATGGCAGGGTCAGAGTTGAACCGGCGCCGCCAGTAGGCGCTGGCGAGGAGAGCCACCGGGTGGGGGCCGCCGCGAACTTCGTCTGGGGTAAACAGACGGCCCAGGGCGGGTTGCGCGCCCAGAACCTGGAAGAAGTTGCCGATGACTTCGATGCCCGTGGCCGACTCGGGCTCGCCTTGACCGGTGAGACGGAGATTGTCGGGGGTGGTGAAGGCTTCGTATCCGGTAACGTCCTGGTAGGTACGGCTCTGGGCGCGGAATCCCTCGTAAGCGTCGGCCGAGTAAGTCGCGCAGGACAGCCCGCAACCACTCGGCGGCGGTGCGATCCATACCAGCTCATGCGAGTTGGCAAAAGGCAGCGGGCGCAGGAGCAGCGTGTTGACTACGCTGAAGACGGCGACATTGGCTCCAATGGCCAGAGCCAGAATCAGGATGGAGACGGTGGCAAAACCCGGGTCGCGGCTGAGCGCGCGGAAGGTATAGCGCACGTCCTGGAGCGAGTCGTTGTAGTAGTCCATGAGGCGCTTGCGAGACTCCATTTTTGCCTCCCTCGCCTATCTCGGCAGGATGAGGGATTGACGGCCTGAGGCGGAATTCGGTATCAACCCAACGTTTATTGGCGGTTATTGGGCTTGACAGTGAGTCAGAGATTTTTTCGATGCCTAACCTGGCGGCTCGGCCGCATCCCGAGCGTAATAACTGGCGTACCCGGGCTCCAGTTTCCTGCCCTTCGCACTAAAAATCCGGAAATGCGCCAGTCCCGCTCGTTGCAGAGCAAACTGCAGCGTCGTTCGCACCACACCAAGACCGTAAGTAACGCTGCGGCGGAAGTTGATGGAAGACGCTTCCTCAAAATATTTCGTCGGGCATGACACCTCGCCTATGCGGAAACCGAAGTTCACGCATTGTGCTAGCACCTGGTTGTCGAAGACAAAATCGTCCGAGTTTTCGAGCAGAGGAATTTCCAGCAGCACCTTGCGGCTGAAGGCGCGGTAGCCGGTGTGGTACTCCGACAACTTGATCCCGAGGAACAGATTCTCGAACGCGGTGAGGAAGCGGTTGGCTACATATTTGTAGAAGGGCATGCCGCCGTGGAGCGCCTGGCCGCCGATGATGCGCGAGCCCAGCACCACGTCATAGACGTCATAGGCAACCATGCTGGCCATGGCCGTGACCAGCAGTGGAGTGTACTGATAGTCGGGATGAACCATGATCACAACGTCGGCGCCTGCGGACAACGCCTCGCGGTAGCAGGTCTGCTGGTTGCGGCCGTAGCCGTAATTCTGGTCGTGCACGAAAAGTTTCAGGCCCAGGCGCTCGGCGATCTCGACCGTGCGGTCGGAGCTGTGATCGTCCACCAGAATGCGGATGTCCACCAGGTCGGGCAACTCCGCCACGGTCGCGGCCAGGGTCTTCTCCGCGTTATATGCCGGCAACACCACGGCAATGCGCTTTCCGTTGATCATGAACGATCATCATAATCTCACAGCCGTGGATTTGACTGAGTGGGAGCGGGCTGAGTGTGGATCCGGGCTGGTGTGGCACCGTGGCTAGTGTGGGACCGGGTCTTCGACCCGGTCATGCGGTGCGCAGCACCGCCGTGAGGCGGGGAGTTGTCAGAACTGCGGCCCGTTGGGCCGCCCGACCGGGTCGGAGACCCGGTCCCACACAGCTATGCTCCTCCCCTCTTATTGTTGATAAAATATATGTTTGGCACGCATGGCTGAACCGCGCACCTTATTCGAGAAGGTCTGGGACGAGCATGTGGTCACTGCACCGCCGGACCGCCTGGCGCTTCTCTATGTCGACCTGCACCTGGTCCACGAGGTTACCTCGCCGCAGGCCTTCGACGGCTTGCGCGCGGCTGGACGGCGAGTACGCCAGCCCAATCGCACCGTCGCCACGGTTGACCACAATATTCCGACCGAGCCGCGCGGCACTCCCATCACCGACCCCATTGCCGCCCTCCAGATCCAGGCGCTGCAAAAGAATTGCAAGGAATTCGGCGTCCCGCTGTTCGACATGGATTCACCCAACCAGGGCATCGTGCACGTCATCGGCCCCGAACTCGGACTTACCCAGCCGGGCATGACCATCGTCTGCGGCGACAGCCACACCAGCACGCACGGAGCGTTTGGCGCGCTGGCTTTTGGCATTGGCACCTCCGAAGTTGAGCATGTGTTGGCCACGCAATGCCTGCCGCAGCGCAAGCCGAAGACGATGCTGATACAAGTGAAAGGTTCACTCCCTGAAGGGGTGACGGCTAAAGACCTGGCGCTGGGCATCATCGGACAAATTGGAACCGACGGCGCCACCGGCCACGTTATTGAGTACGCCGGCGAGGCCGTTCGCGCGTTTTCTGTAGAAGGACGGATGACGCTGTGCAACATGAGCATCGAAGCCGGGGCCCGCGCCGGCATGATCGCGCCCGACGAAACTACATTCGCCTACCTGAAGGACCGGCGCTTCGCTCCACAAAACGGAAGCTGGGAGAAAACGCTGGTGCACTGGCGCACTCTGCCTTCCGATCCGGGAGCGCGTTATGACAAAGTCATCGAAATCGATGCGTCGAAGCTGGCCCCGTTTGTGACCTGGGGAACGAATCCTGGCATGGTGGTGGCGGTCAGCGGCAGAGTGCCGGAACTGACCGATCTCAAAACCGAGGCCGATCGCCACGCCGCCGAGCGCATGCTGGAATACATGGGATTGAAGGCCGGCACCCGCGTCGAAGAAATCCCGGTTGATCGCGTTTTTATCGGTTCCTGCACCAATTCGCGCCTGGAAGATTTGCGCGCCGCGGCTCGCGTCGCTCGCGGCCATCACGTGAATGCGAGAGTTCGGGCCATGGTCGTACCCGGATCGCAGGCCGTAAAGCATGCCGCCGAGCAGGAAGGTCTCGACCGTATTTTCCAGGAAGCTGGTTTCGAATGGCGCGAGTCCGGCTGCTCCATGTGTCTGGGCATGAATCCGGACATCCTGCAACCCGGCGAGCGCTGCGCTTCGACCAGCAACCGCAATTTTGAAGGCCGCCAGGGACGCGGCGGACGCACGCACCTGGTCAGCCCGATGATGGCCGCCGCGGCCGCAGTGGCCGGCCACTTCACCGACATAAGAAACTGGAAATTCAACAAGTAGCGCCGGCGTCTCGCCGGCTGTCCGGAGGGCGTCCCGCCCTCCGACCCTGGAGAGAGAATGCAACCCTTCCGCACTCACAAAGGCAAAGTGGCTCCGCTCGATCGCGCCAACGTCGATACCGACCAGATCATTCCCAAACAATTCCTCAAGCGAATCGAGCGCACCGGCTTCGGCGAGTTCCTTTTTTATGACTGGCGCCGCGGCAAGGATGGTTTGCCAGACCCCACTTTCTCACTGAACCAGCCGCGCTACGAAGGAGCCAGCATTCTGGTGGCCGGCAAGAACTTCGGCTGCGGATCGTCGCGGGAACATGCCGTGTGGGCCCTGCAGGACTTCGGTTTCCGCGCTGTGATTGCCCCGTCGTTTGCGGACATCTTCGCCAACAACTGCGTAAAGAATGGTGTGCTCACGGTCGTGCTGAGCGAAAAAGCAGTCGAGGAAATCGTCCGCCGCGCAATTGAGCTACCCAACTACCAACTCACGCTCGACCTGGTGCAATGCAAGGTCCACGATGGCAGCGGATTCTCCGCCAGCTTCCAGATTGACGAATTCACCCGCCACTGCCTGCTCGAAGGCCTGGATGACATCGGGCTCACGCTGCAGCACGAGCCCGAAATTACAGCCTACGAATCCCAACACCCGGTGGCACAAAAGATCGTGTAGGGCGGGCGCCCTCGCCCGTCGCTTTTGCGCGCATTGGCACATGCGGTCAGACAATAATCTCTCATGGTCCCCGTATGCGTTTCGCTCCCGGACTCTTCACTTTGGTCGGAAAACCGGAAACCAGCCTTATTCGGATACCGGTAGACGCTGACCATGTTACTGCTTTAGGTATTGTCGGGAGGGATAACTTGCAAACCGGGACTAAGGCTGAGCATCGCTGTGCCCCAAGAATTCGGCTGGAAATTGATGTGAATATTTATTCTCAGAAGGCCGGTTCGGTGTCGGGCCGAACCCTGGACGTCAGCGAGACCGGCATATCAGCCGTGCTTCCGGCTGAGCTGCCCATTGGCGAAGCGGTGAGGCTGGAGATCAGGTCGCGGCTTGAACCCGTGACCGTCGGCGCGGTAGTACGCAACCGGAATGTTTTTCGCCACGGCTTTCAGTTCGAGCAGCCCGGCGCAGGGCGAGAACTGATCAAGAAATTTCCTTAGTATGTGGTGGTGTGGGGCGGGCGCCCCCGCCCGCCGCTTCTTGTCTTTTCAAACGGTCCAGCTAAACCGGAGGCCCTGCCGGCGCGCCCGACGACTTCAGCTTGGGTGTGTTCTGCCCCGGGTTCTGCAGGAAAAGCAGAATCTCGTGATCGATCTGTTCCAGCGCGGGCCCGCGCGCCGCACTCTTCTTCACGGTGCCCTGCACTTCCCGTACTCCCGCCAGGGCTGCGGCCCGGACTTCAGGAGTAGCTTGGGAATTGGCTGCCAGGATCATCAGGCGTTCGGCAACTTCGGTTTGCACCACGCCTGCGAGGTCCCGCTCCGCGGCTGTCTTTGCAGTTTCAGAAAAGGCGGTAGCTACCAGGGCTGACACCACGCTCCCCGGTGAGGGCGCCTGCGTTTCCTGGCGCGAGATCACCGCTAGCCGCTGCATGCGTTCGGGATCGAGGAGGCCGCCCACCACGATCTGGGAAACGGCGCGGGCGCCATCCTGGGGGCTGAAAAGATATCCCGCGGAGGATGCGAAGCGCTCGGGATCGGAATCGCGATTCTCCAGCGGCGCCAGCGCCTTCCAGATTTCCTCGGGAACATTCAGCTGAGAGGGACTCAGGGCGCTCAGCGCCAGTTGCAGGGCCTGCTTTTGAGTCTCCGCCGGCCAGATGCTGATGGGCTGCTGCCCATCGCCCGCCAGCGAGAGCGGTACCTCGGCGCCGCCGACCACGTTGATCGCGGCGCCCAGCGCATAGCGATGAAACAGATAGACAAGCGGCAAGCGCGAGGTGAACATCGAATTGGGCTCGCCGGGGCGCAGCATGTGCGGGCTGTAATGTGCCAGCAGCGAACTCCGCACGGGTAGAACTTGTTTCAGCCACATCACCGGATCAGGCCCGTCATCATAAGAATTCCAGCGTGGGTCTTCCGTATTCCCCCAAACAATTCCCTTGGCGATGGCGGCTTTTACGATCGCATCATGCCGCGCCTGCTCCTCCGGCGCCTTGCTGTCCGGCTTGCCCTGGCTGTATCCCCATTCGATGGCAAAGCGGTCGTAGCTGCCCGTTCCTTGCATGTAAGCGTCAGAGAGGTCGGCGGTGCCGTCGGCGCGAATCTTTACCCGGGGCGCAAAGTAGTCCATCACCGAGCCGCGGCCGTAAGTGCTGGCCACAAAGTTATGTTCGAGACCCAGCACGTGGCCCATTTCGTGACAGGTCAGCAGGGCCAGGCGCTGCAACATCACTTGTTGTTCGCTGGTCTGCGGATCGAGATTGTCCAGCGCGGCAAACGTGTCCATCGCAGGCTCGGTTGCATCGCGGCCCGAGGGCGTCACCGCCTCCCAATAATTGTTCATGGTGCGCATGCGATGCGAATCGAGTTGCACCACGGCGTGAATGATCTCGCCGGTGCGCGGATCGACGTGGCTCTGCCCCACCGACCATCCCCGTCCCGAACGGTTCGTCCACTGGATGGCGGAATAGCGAATGTCCATCGGGTCGGCGCCCTCGGGCAGGTCTTCGATGCGCAACGCGTTCCTGAATCCTGCCTGCTCAAACGCCTGGTTCCACCACAGCGCGCCCATCCGCGCCGCGGAACGCATCGGCTCCGGAATGGCGCGATCGAGATGGAACACGATCGGCTTCACCGGTTCACTGAGCGCGGCATTTGGATCTTTCTTCTGCAGACGCCATCGTTCCACGAGGTAGCGCGTGAGCGGCCGGTCGTAAGGCTGGGAAAAATCCTGAAAGCTGACGCTGATAAATCCCACTCGCGGGTCCTGCTCCAGCGCTTCGTATCCCGGTGCGGGCATCGCCAGGAACGAATGATGCTCGCGCACACTCAACGAGTGCGCATCGGGCTGGTTGAGATCACTCTCGGAATCGGTGGCGAAGGTCAGCAACGCCTCCACTTCGGTGTTGAGCGGGAAGCTTCCGGTATGCTCGAGATCGATCACGCTGCGGTCTTTGTCCAGCCGCCAGTCCGCCGCCTTGGACGATTGTTCGCGCACCATCACCCCTCCGACGGCGCGGGTTGGGCGGCGCAGTTGAGAGAGCAGATCAAACGCGTCGCGGAACAGCAAGGCATCCGCATCCACCAGCACGGTGCCGTCGCGCTCGGCTTCGATGGGCAGCGACGCCAGCACGGACGCCGGGAAACTGTATTCCACGGAATGCTGCAACTCCGGCGCCCCATTCGGAGCGCGGAAGCTGGTGTTTTCCTGGATCACCAGCACGCGCATGCCAACTCTCCGGAAACGGCACACGGCCTCGGCCCCGAAGGAACTGCGGTCGGCAAAGGTCTCGATGGAACCGATCCCGCTGCCCAGTCCGGTGAAGTAAAGGAACTCTCCCTGGAGCGCCGACGGCGAGAGCTCAAACAGGATGTCGCCCTTCTTTTCATCCCAGTAGTAGGGGAAGAAGCCGTCGTGTCTTTGCAATCCTGTGGTGCGGGTCGCCAGGCTGGAAGCTGCATCGGCTGGCTTCGCGGAGGTCTGGGCGACGCTAGCGATACCGCCAAGGACAACGACCAATGCGACCCAAAGATGCGTTCTCAGCATAGATTTTGTCTTATACATCACGATCGCGCACTTTCTCAAACCACCACCGGGCTGGGGTCACGTATCTCCTCGACACGAGGCCAGCCGCAGATGCGGTGGCGCACTCCCCATACGAGGGCGTCATCCTGAGGGACTTTCAGTCCCGAAGGACCTGGCGTGGTGCATACAATCGCTAGCCAGGCGCAGAGGTTGCACGCCCGATGCTTCGCGAGCTCAGCATGACGCCTCGGATCAGGGTGGAAGCTCACTTAGCCGCGCTCACCGGCTTTCCTTCTTCTATCGTGATCATGCGATCGACCGCTTGTGCGCCGATCTGCTGGTTTGTTCCGCTGGGCCATCGAATCTCGATCTTGTCCACTCTTGCAGCTGAGCCCAAGCCAAAGTGGACGCGCTGGTCGGAACTCGAGCCATAGCTTCCTCCGCTGAATACGTCGGCGCGCTGCCGGATTCCGGCCGCGGTCACGAAGACTTTTGCTCCCACCGCGTCCTTCGGACTTCTAGGACCGCCCACCAGCTTCAGGGTCAGCCAGTGATTGCCATTTTTGACCACGTTGCGGAGTAGTGTCGGCGTGGAATCAATGTCATTGATGACGACGTCAACCTGACCGTCATTGAAAAGATCGCCGAACGCGGCTCCCCGGCCTGTGATTACATCGGCCAGGCCGCTTCCCGTGGCAGGCGGGACTTCCTGGAATTTGGAACCATTGAGATTGCGGAAGAGCTGCGGCCGCTCCGCCCAGGTCGTGCCCCAATCCTGCAGATCCACCTCCGGATAGACGTGTCCGTTGACGATAAAAATGTCGAGCAGACCGTCATTGTCGAAGTCGAGGAAGCCGGCGCCCCAGGCCAGAAACGGGACGGTTGGATCGCCCAGCCCAGCCTGATAGGTAACGTCCGAAAAACTACCAGCGCCATCATTTCTATAGAGGGTCTTGTAGTCGTCGGAAAAAGTTGTGGTGAAAAGATCGACCTTGCCGTCACGGTTGTAGTCTCCGATTCCGATTCCCATGGATGCCTGCTCGCGTCCATCTTCGCTGAGCGCGAATCCCGATCCGTAACTCACATCTTCAAACGTGCCGTTCTTCCGATTGCGGTAGAGAAAATTGGGAGTGGAATCATTGGCCACGAGCAGGTCCACCCATCCGTCGTCATCGACATCAACAAACGCGGCGGCCAAGCCATAGTAGCCGTCGGGATCGGAGACACCGGCCTTCACGCTGACATTGGTAAAGGTGCCATCGCCATTGTTGTGGAAGAGGTGGTCGCGTTCGCCCGGCAGGCCGCGCGGCCCGCACATTACATTGATTCCGCGAAACTGGCAGAAATTCGCCGGTATAGTTCCTTGTCCCGCGATCGGCGGATGGTCGGCATCGAACTTCACATATCCGGGAACAAACAGATCGAGCCGCCCGTCGTGATCATAGTCGCCCCACGTCGGGCCTGTGGACCAGCCTCCGAGGGTGACGCCAGCCTTCTCCGCCACGTCGGTAAATGTGCCGTCGTGATTGTTGTGATAGAGGCGGTTGCTGCCATAATTGGCCACGTAGATGTCAGGCCAGCCATCATTGTCGTAGTCGCCCACAGCCACGCCAAATCCCCAACGCTCGTTGCTGACGCCGGCTCTCTCGGTGACATCGGTGAAGGTTCCATCGTGGTTGTTGCGAAAGAGCATGGCGCGGGGCGCGGGTTCTTTGCCTTTGTACGCCGCCAGCGTGGAACCGTTCAGAAGATAGATGTCGAGCCAGCCGTCGTAGTCGTAGTCGAGCAGCGCCACGCCCGAGCCCGGAGTCTCGATTATCGAAGTCTTTTGCGGCGTACCGGAGCGATGATGAAACTGATCCAGCCCGGCTGGTTTCGTGACGTCGGTAAATATGACGGGAGCGCCGTCCACAAATCCGCCGGCGGTGATGGGGCGAGACTTCGAGTCCTTGACCGCGGGGTGTGCCGCACCGGTGGAGACGCCCATGCCCGGAGTGGGTTGTTTCTGCGGTTCCGCCTGCTGGCTGTTCGCGAGGGCGGGGAGAAGCAGAAGCAGAAACAATATGGAAGCTGACGGGCGTCGTCGAAAACCGGGAACTTTGCGGACTATCGGAACGGATCGCATCAGCGGCCGGCTGATCGACTGATGCGGGCTGCGCAACCAAGACCGAATCCGCATGAGGCGCGAGTTGCTTGTGAATGGTGGCACGACTGACAGGTGTGGCCCAACACATCGAGTGCAGCGGGTTGGAGTATAGCTCACCGTGAACGTACACGAATAATCCATCGAAATCATTTCTCCGTTGCTTCCTTCGATGGGGCAGACGCCGCCGGCTGATCGGTCTAATGCCATCACCCGGGCCCCGGACTGAAAGGGCGAAAGTGGAGAACCCGAGGTTCGGTACATAACAAGGCGGACGATTTGCGGCAGGCAAACCTAGGGAGACTCTGATTAAGTGCTCCCTTTCCACAGCCGATGGCTTCCACTCCATCAGGCAGTCGGAAACCGTGCAGAACGGGCGCTACAACTCGTTACAGGCAGAGTTCCGGTCGCAGATGGGCCGGGACCTCTCGCTGCAGGCCGCATACAACTTTTCCAAAGCGTATGACCCGGCCACCGGCAGCAACAACGTGCAGGACCTGAACAATGTCTCTAACCCCTACAACATCGCCTACGATAACGGGCCGTCGAATTTGGATCGAAGGCATATTGCCTTCGTCAATTTCATCTATGAAATCTCGTTCTTGAAGAATAGCTCCAACACCTTGCTGAAATCGACGGTCGGCGGATGGCAGGTGTCGGGCGTCGTGAGCTTCGCATCTGGTAACCCGATCAATATCACCGAGGGCGGCATTACCAACTGCGCAGCGGTACCAACACCATCCTCATGCACCGGTTCGCTGGTAGGAACCGCCAACGTCACCAATGTCCTGCCCAATTCGAATAACCGGCCGAATGTGAACGGCAGCGTTAGCACTCCGCACACCGTCAGCAGTTGGTTCGGTGCGTCAGCCTTTGAGCCGACATTGGCCGGAGAGTTTGGCAACTTCCCTCGTAACTCCGTCTATGGCCCGGGCCGCCAGAACTGGAACATAGCTCTCTTCAAGAGCTTTGTATTCAGCGAGTCCCGCGGCAGCCGTCTCGAACTGCGTGCGGAAACCTTCAACACGTTTAACCACACGCAGTTTAAAGACGTCAGCAACACCTTCACGAACAGCAACTTCGGGGCAGTCACCACGGCTCATGACCCGAGGGAAATCCAGCTGGGAGTAAAGGTGATCTTCTAGATCGCGTTGTAAACAGTACTGGCCCCGCTCAGTTCGAGCGGGGCTTTTTTTGCCAGCCCAGAGGCCATCTGATGGACTGGCCAGCCTGGAGTGGCTATTCTGAAATCGTGATCCGGGGAATTCGATATGGGCTAACTATGGGTAGAGGTCTTTCGGTTCTGAAAAGCTTGAGATCCTGGGTGGTACTGACCGTCCTGCCGTGTTCGGCCTTCGCCATGCCCCAGACAGCCGGTCCCGCACAGGCTATGGCGCTGGAGCAACAGGGCAAGCTGGCGGAAGCCGCAGAGGCGTGGCGGGCCGTTACCCAGCACAATCCTCAGGACGCCGGCGCCTTTGCCAGCCTGGGCGTTATCCTGGCCAGAGAGACCAAGTATAAAGAGGCCGCCGCAGCTTACCGCAGGGCCATTGCTCTCAATCCCAGGTTGCCCGGCATCCACATGAATCTGGGACTCGCGGAATATAAACAGGGACAGTTTCAGGCTGCAATTCCTCCCCTGCGGGCTGCTCTGCTTCAGGACCCCGGCAGCCAGCAGACGCGTACTCTGCTTGGCCTTAGCTGTTACGGCGCCAATCGATTTGCGGAAGCGGTGAAATACCTCGAACCGGTGGCCCGGCTGGATCCCGCCAACGCCGAGCTGCATAAGGTCCTGGCCCAAAGCTGTTTGCGGGCGAAGAAGTATTCGTGCGCCCAGGAACAGTTTCGCCAGCTCCTGCAGCAGAACCCGGACTCAGCGGCCGCGCACATGCTGTTGGGTCAAGCTCTTGACGGCCTGCAGAGGACGCCTGAGGCGATTGCCGAGTTTGAGGCGGCGGCGAAGGCGGCCCCCCAGGAACCCAGCGTGCATTTTGGCCTGGGCTACCTGCACTGGAGGATGCGGCAATACAACGAGGCAAAGACAGAATTTGAACGCGAGCTGGCCAACGATCCCGATGAGGCGCAGGCGCTGGCCTATCTGGGCGACGTAGAGATGAAACTGGGTAATCCGGAGAAGGCCCTGGTCCTGCTCAGAAAGGCGATCCAGCTCAGAAATGACATTCGCATCGCCTACCTTGATATGGGAGCCATTCTCGCCGAGCAGAACCACCACAAGGAGGCGATCGCCGCCCTCCTCCAGGCAGAGAAGCTGGACCCCACCCAACCCGATGTCCACCTTCGGCTGGGACGGCTGTACCAGGCAACGGGAAACCCAGCGGCGGCACAGAAGGAATTTGCCAAGCTTCGAGAACTGCACCAAAAGGCTGATGAGGATATCGCTTCCAGGATGTCAGGTTCTCCGCCTCCGCCGCCTCAGTAATAGTTTTTTTCCAGCGTGGATGCGCGCAAGTCTGTCGCGAAAAGCACTGTCGCGAATGATCGTCCCTTGTAATCGGATGGGAAATGCGTTGCTGATGCCAGCAGGAAAAACATTCCCGACTGTAGTAAAACTGTGGCAGCGGAGAGGTGGCCGAGTGGTTGATGGCACCGGTCTTGAAAACCGGCATACCCTAACGGGTATCGGGGGTTCGAATCCCTCCCTCTCCGCCATTACCTAAGTTATCTGATACTTGCAAGCTGGTGATACCTACCCCGAGTCCACGGGTTATACCTTTTTGGGGTGCCCACCAAGGAGCAGTGGGGTATAGATTAGCAATGGCGCGACATCGCTAGTGTGCTGTCCCAGCCAATTCTTTACAACGGCGCACTTTGTCTAGGATCACGTCAGCGGTGGCCTTCCAGGCGAACGGCTTGGGCGTATCGTTCCAGCTTGCAAGCCACGCATAGATGGCGTGTTCCAGTTCTTGCACCGAGTGGAAAGTACCGCGCCGAATCATTTTGTCCGTGATGAGCCCAAACCACCGTTCCACCTGATTGAGCCAGGAACTGCTGGTGGGGGTGAAATGGAAGTGAAACCGGCGACGTTTCATAGGCTTGAGCCAACGTTGCACGGTGGCGCTCTTGTGGGTGCTGTAGTTGTCGAGAATGAGGTGGAGGTCGAGTTCCGGGGGTACTTGCTGTTCTAGTTGATGGAGGAATTGGATGAACTCTTTGCCGCGATGGCGCGGCAGGCAACTAGCGATGACCTTGCCGTTGAGGATATTGAAGGCGGCAAACAGTGTGGTGGTTCCGTGCCGCTTGTAATCATGCGTCTGGCGTTCCGGCAATCCCGGCCGCAGGGGCAGAAGAGGAGCAGTTCGGTCCAACGCCTGGATCTGGCTCTTTTCATCGACGCAGAGTACCAAGGCCCGGTCTGGCGGGTCGAGATACAGGCCAACGACGTCCCGCACCTTGTTTTCAAAGTTCGGATCCTGGGAAATCTTGAACTTCTCGACCCGGTGGGGCTGGATGTCGTAATGCTGCCAGACGCGCTGTACCATCATGCGCGACACACCCAACTTTGCGGCCAGTACTCGGACGCTCCAGTGCGTCGCGTTGGCCGGTCGCGTCTTCAAAGTTGTGTCCAGAATCTTCTGCTCCACTTCCGGTGTGAGTGCCCGGCGTGAGCGCTTGCGTTTTTTCGATTTGCGAATGCCCTCGATCCCACGGTCGGTGAAGGCGACCCGGGCGGCCAGAATGGTCGGTCGGGACAAGCCGGTTCGTTGCGCGATCGAGTAGTTCGACACGCCCTGGCTTGCCAGCAGGATTACCTCGCATTTGCGGGCTGTCTTTTGTGGCGTGGTACCTGCCCGAGCCATCGATTCCAATTGACTTTTCTGGACCTCGTCGACCTGCAGAGCAGTAGCGCGAACAAACATGCCACTATTGGATCACGAATCCGGGATATTGTAAATAATTAAACGGGACGGGACACTAGAACGGCGATATCACGAGCTTGATGCTCTGAACCATGGCGTGACCGTAATGCCGGACGGGCAGAACGGGCACCGGTCGCTCGCAGCCGCGGTCGCCGAGTTCCTGGACGAGACCAAGCTCGTCAAGAAACCGCGAACCCACGAACCCACTCAGCCCTCCTCGACGGCTGTGAACTATCTCCTGGAGTTCTGCCCCAAGCTCCACGTGGAAAACGTCGATCGCAAGGACCTCCTGAAGTTTTCTGCCTTCCTGCGCGATGAGAAAGAACCGCCTCCGCGTTCGAGATCGTGATGACCTTCCTGAAGGCGCAGGGCATCCGGGGCTTGGTGGGCAAGAACGACTGGCCACGGTTTGTGGAGGAAGAACCCGAGGTCCGACCAAGCGTTTCTGCTATGCCGACTTCGCAGGGCCAATCCTGCCGTTGTAACCGGACAGCTTCCGTTAGCGACAATCCGGGAGCTATCTCGTTTTGCCTCAACCTCGAATTCCACGCTAAGATTGCCGCATGATGGACTCTTCACGCGAGGCGCTGGACGAAGGTGGAATGCGGGATGCGCCTAAGTCTCAAGGGAAGTTGGCGCTGGCTCTGGGAGTGATCGCAATCGCCCTCAGCTTGGTTCTTGGGTTTGTTTATCTAGTCTCGGTCCGTCGCCTTGAGCGCGAGGTGGCGCGGCTCAGCCAGCAGACGGAAGGTTTAAACCAGTTGGTTCTGCGCGCACAGGAGCAATCGCAGACCTTGGCCCAGCAGGCTTCGCAAGCGGCTGCGAACGCGCAGGCCGCCGCCCAGCAGCGCGACCTGGCGAAGCAGGATCAATCGAACTCGGAGGTGCAGGCGCAACTTGCGCGGCAGCAGGCCGCCGCCGAGCAGCAAAAGGCGGAGCAAGCCACCCAGCAGGCTGAGGCTTATCGGCAAGAACGAGAGGCGCAACTAGCACAGCTGCAAGAGGCTCTCGGGCAAATCGCGGAAACGCGGCGCACCGCCATGGGCCTGGTAATGACGCTCGACAGCAAGTCGATTCGCTTCGACTTCGATAAGGCAACTATTAAGCCGGAATATCGCGACATCCTCAATCGCATCGCTGGAATTCTGATGACGCTCAAGGGTTATACGATTGCCGTGTACGGATACACAGACGACGTGGGCACGCAGACCTACAACTTGCAACTCTCACAGCGTCGCGCCGAAGCTGTCCGCGACTTCTTGAAGCAGACCGGAATTTCCCCGACCATCATGAGCACCAAGGGGTTCGGCAAATCTGACCCGCGCGTTACGGGTGACAACGAACAGGCGCGTGCTGCCAACCGCCGGGTCGAGATCGGCATAGTGGACTCGAAACTTGTCACGAACGGCCCTCTTGTCGTGCCAAAGTGAATTAGGCGGTCAGTCTTCGGCGTGGTCAGTCAGTTCCGCGACCGCGTTTTCCCCAACGGAACTGCGGCGACTCCTTCCGCGGCAGGCGCCTTCAACGATTCCAGGGTGGGAGGAGGGGTCGGGGCGAACGCGCGAGGATCTCTGTTTCATAAGCGCGTTGATGTGGGCTTGCACTTCCTTGCCGGGGACGGCGTAGGCCGTTACGGAACCAGCGGACTGCCCGACGCGACCGTGCGTCCCGACGGCACGCTGGCTCTGGTGCGCGCACATCAGTCACTCGGGACCCTTGAGTGGCATTCCGCCAAGTGGGACATCTACGCCAACGCGGGTGGCGAATATGCGGCTCGAACTGCTTATCTGAACTCCGCAGGCAAGGGCGTGGGGTACGGCTCGGCGCTGTTCAGCAATGCCGGCTGCCTGGATGAAGTGCTGCCTGGAAGCAACGGGTCGCAGGGGCGCGCGATGCGCCCCCGCGAGCCAGGAAAAGCGCGACTTCGGTTCAGCCGGCCCAAACCGTCGCGCGAAATTAACAGCTTTCTTCGCCGACCTCAGGCAAGATCGTAGCGATCAAGGTTCATTACTTTGCTCCACGCCGTCGCGAAGTCCTTCACAAACGCCTCCTTCGCGTCGTTAGACGCGTAGACTTCCGCGAGTGCCCGGAGCTGGGAGTTCGAACCGAAGACGAGATCGACACGCGTGCCGGTCCACTTGAGTTTGCCCGTGGCCCGATCGCGCCCCTCATAGACGCCTTCGGATGTAGAGGAGGGCTCCCATTTCGTATTCATGTCGAGCAGGTTGACGAAGAAATCATTCGTCAGGGTCTCCGGCCGGCTGGTGAAGACGCCATGTTTGGCCTGGCCGAAGTTCGCATTAAGGGCACGCATGCCGCCGACGAGAACCGTCATCTCGGGTGCAGTCAGTTTCAGCAACTGCGCCCGATCCACCAGGAACTCCTCCGCCGACAGGATCTGTCCGTTTCGGAGATAGTTGCGGAACCCGTCAGCCACCGGCTCCATTACGGCGAAGGAGTGAACGTCGGTCTGCTTCTGCGAAGCATCCGTGCGCCCCGGGGAAAAGGGCACCTTCACTTTGTGCCCGGCCCTTTTCGCAGCTTCCTCGACGGCTGCGCAGCCGCCCAGCACGATCAGGTCTGCGAGCGAGACCTTCTTCCCTTTGTTTCCGTTGGACTGCGAGCTGTTGAACTCCTTTTGGATTGCCTCCAGCTTCTTGAGGACCTTCGCCAGTGCGGCCGGCTGGTTCACTTCCCAGTCCTTTTGTGGCGCAAGCCGAATGCGCGCGCCGTTCGCCCCACCGCGCTTGTCGGAGCCACGGAAGGATGCCGCGGACGCCCAGGCCGTCGTGACCAGTTGGGAGATCGACAGTCCGGACGCGAGGACCTTGGCCTTGAGAGCAGCAATGTCCTTCTCCCCGATCAATTTATGGTCCAGGGCGGGAAGAGGGTCTTGCCACAGTTGAGGCTCTTTCGGAACGAGCGGGCCGAGATACCGGGAGATCGGCCCCATGTCGCGATGCGTCAGCTTGAACCACGCCCGCGCAAACGCATCTGCCAACTGGTCGGGATGCTCGTAAAAGCGCCGTGAAATCTTTTCGTAGGCGGGGTCGAACCGCAGGGCGAGGTCCGTGGTCAGCATGGATGGCGCATGACGCTTTGAGGGATCATGTGCATCCGGCACCGTACCGTTGCCTTTGCCATTCTTAGGCGTCCACTGGTGCGCACCAGCCGGACTCTTGGTGAGTTCCCATTCGTAGCTGAACAGGTTGGTGAAGAAGTTGTTGCTCCACTTGGTCGGTGTAGTGGTCCACGTGACTTCCAGGCCGCTGCCGATGGTGTCGCCACCACAACCTTTGCCCAATTTGTTCTTCCATCCCAAGCCTTGATCCTGGATGTCGGCGCCTTCCGGGTCAGCTCCCACATATTGGGCGGGAACGCCGGCACCATGCGTTTTGCCGAAGGTGTGACCGCCGGCAATCAGCGCAACCGTCTCCTCGTCATTCATCGCCATGCGGGCGAAGGTCTCCCGGATGTCGCGTGCCGCGGCAATCGGATCGGGTTTTCCATTTGGGCCTTCGGGATTCACATAGATCAGACCCATTTGCACGGCAGCGAGCGGGTTCTGAAGATCGCGGTCGCCGCTGTAGCGTTCGTCCGCCAGCCACTTGCCTTCCGGGCCCCAGTAGATGTCCTCTTCGGGCTCCCAGACGTCGGCGCGTCCGCCGCCAAACCCGAACGTCTTAAAGCCCATCGATTCCAGGGCGACGTTGCCGGCAAGAATCATGAGGTCGGCCCAGGAGATCTTCCGCCCATACTTCTGCTTGATCGGCCAGAGCAGTCGGCGCGCCTTGTCGAGGTTCACATTGTCTGGCCAGCTATTCAGAGGGGCAAAGCGCTGCTGACCGCTTCCGGCTCCACCGCGGCCGTCGCCAATGCGATACGTACCCGCGCTGTGCCACGCCATACGAATGAAAAGTGGTCCGTAGTGGCCAAAATCGGCCGGCCACCAATCCTGCGAGTCTGTCATCAAGGTATTCAGGTCCTTGATCACAGCTTTCAGGTCGAGGCTGTTGAACTCCTTCGCGTAATTGAACTCCTTGTCCATAGGATCGGAGAGTGGGGAATGCTGGTGGAGGGCCTTCAGATTTATCTGATTCGGCCACCAATCCACGTTGGTGTAGGATTTGCGAGCGCCGTGGGCTACTGGGCACTTCGATTCGCTTGCGGTGTTTTTATCTTGAGCTTCGGGGACCACACTCCCCGATGATGTCGCGAGTGTATTTTCCATATATTTTCTTCCTTCGAATCCTGATTAAGTACTGCGTGAGAAAAATTATTTTTTGGCGCGGCAGCGGCGGCAAAGGCCAAAGACCTCGACCAGCGGCTGCGTCACATCAAAGCCATCCGGCAGATACCGGGATAGCCGGTTGAAATCAATGAACTCTCCTTCGATGTCCTGCACCGATTTGCAGCGCGAGCAAACCAGGTGGTGATGAGGCTTGAGATTGCCGTCCACGCGCAAGGTGGTGGAATGGGGAGTGACCTCTCGCAGCAGCCCGCACTCGATGAAAAGCCGTAGATTGTTGTAGACCGTGGCCAGAGAAATAGATGGAATGCGACGTCGCACCGCGGCGTAGATGCTCTCTGGAGAATGGTGTCCGTGGGAAGCGATGACGGCCTCATAGACCACCTGGCGCTGGTGCGTGACCGCTAAACCGTGCCTCGCGGCCAGCTCACGGAACTGACTATGGGGGAGACGCATAATTATCGGATGAGAATGATTATAAAACGATCGGGAACGGTGTCAACCCGCAATTTGTGCTGTAAATCGAAGACGCCGGTTCTATACTTGGACGAGCGCAAGCCTGAACCAGTTCAATAGGGGAAGGGTCCCGTCGTCCGAGCACACTACCCACTCGCCCCGGCGAGTTCGTCTCCACGCGGGCTGCGTTCTTGGATTGGCTGAGTAAACGATTTCACGATAATGTGTCTTGGCACAGGCTACTGGGATTTCGCCGGCACAAAGCCCGGTTTACGCCGCCTTGACGAGCGGGTGGTATCTATATCCAGCCAGAAGATAACGGCGTTGCAGGAGGAGAATCATGATCCAGGCCAAGGAAATCTCGCGCAGGCAATTCGTCGCTTCCGCGATCTCAACTGCTGCCGTCGTGTCCTTACCCGCCAAGCGGCTCTTTGCCAGTTCGACTGAAGCCACGGTGCCGGTGGCAAGCACGGCGCCTGCTCAGAACTCTGGCTGGAAGGACCAGAACTGGAAAGATCAGGGTGTTGAGAACCTGACTAAATCACCGCACGCGAAGCTGCGAGATATTCCGGTGCATGCCGTGACCATCCAGAGCGGCTTTTGGGCGCAACGGCGGGAGATCAACGTAAGCAAGAGCATCCCGACCATGCACGACCTTCTTGAAGCCAACGGCCGCATGAATAATTTCCGCCGCCTGGTGGGCAAGAGTTCGGCGGCGCAGAGCGGACCGGTGTACTCCGACTCCGATATTTACAAGTGGACCGAGGCCGTGGGGTTCGCGCTGCAATCGGGCGATCTGCCGGAACTGCGTGCGACCACCGACAAAATGATTGCCGAGGTGGTCGCGATCCAGGAGCCCAACGGCTACCTGAACACCTACTACCAGGATGACCGCAAATCCCTGCGAATGCTGACCCAGACCCAGACCACCGGCCACGAACTCTACAACATAGGCCACATGCTGCAGGGGGCAATCGCTTACTACCGGGCGACGGGTGACCGTAAACTGCTCGACGCCGGCATTCGTTTTGTGGATGACTTCCTGATGTCGAGTTACGGTCCTGCTCCCAAACAGCCCATAGTGTCCGGGCATCCTGAGATCGAGCTGGCCTTGATCGAGTTGCACCGCATTACTGGCGACAAGCGGCAACTTGACCTGGCGGGCTACATCCTGGCGGGAGACGACCGCCTGCAATTGCCTGAGCGCCGGACCATCTACATGTTCAGCGGCACCCCGTTCTCCGCGAGAACGAAGCTGGAAGGACACGCGGTGCGCGCTATGTACGCCTGTTGCGGCGCCACGGACTACTACATGGAGACTGGCGACCCGGCCTACTGGAAGACCTTGAACACGCTCTGGGACGACATGACCTCCACCAAGATGTATGTGACGGGCGGGGTAGGGTCGCGCTCTGACGGCGAGGCTTTCGGAAATGCCTACGAACTGCCCAATGATCGCGCCTACGGAGAAAGCTGCGCGGCCATTGGCAACATGATGTGGAACTGGCGCATGCTGGCGGCGACGGGAGACGCAAAGTTCAGCGACGTAATCGAACGCGCTCTTTATAACGGAATCAATTCCGGAATGTCGCTCGATGGCACGCTCTATTGTTATCGCAACCCGCTGGCGTTTGATCCTGCCACCGGAGAAAAGATTCGCAACCCGTGGTACGACACGACCTGTTGTCCCCCCAACCTGGAGCGCACTTTTGCCTCCCTGCCGGGATATTTCTACAGCACCAGCAGCGACGGGATCTACCTGCACCTGTATGACAACTCGGAACTGAACTGGCACCTCGAAAGCGGCGTCGGCCTGAAGGTCACGCAGAAAACAAACTATCCGTGGGATGGCATGATCGAAGTAACCGTCACGCCCGCGCAGCCTGCAAATTTTACTTTTTACCTGCGAATTCCCGGGTGGGCGGACCGCGCCCAAGTCGCGGTCAACGGAAAGGTGGTAGGAGGCGCGAAGCCGGGCGAATACCTGCCTATTTCGCGACAGTGGACAGCGGGCGATGTCATTCGCTTACAGATGGAGATGCCAGTACAAGTTCTGCAAGCGAATCCGGAAGTCGCCGATGACGCGGGACGCGTCGCGGTGCAACGCGGTCCGCTGGTCTATTGCATGGAAGAGCTCGACCAGCCCGCGGGAGTTACCCTGAGCGATCTCGCGGTGTCTCTGGGGCAGGCGGCGCGAGCGCAATTCCAGAGTGAAATGAAGAACGACCTGCTGGGCGGCGTGGTTGTGCTGCGGCACACCGGCGTGGCCTTCGAACGGGCCGCTGCGCGCAAGGCGCTCTATTCGCCTTACCGCGGAGGTCAGGCGCAAAGCCGCCGGGTTCAACTGACGTTTATTCCCTACTACGCCTGGTCAAACCGTCAGGAGACGTCAATGCAGGTCTGGACTCCCGTGGTTAACGCGTGATGAGAGATACTTTTGTCGGTGGGGTGGAAGTAGCCCAAACTTAGCCCTCGCCCCTACCTGCCGGCAAATGTTGTCCTTACGAATTATTTCTTACGCTTTCGTCTTATTTCGATTCTGAGGTACTATCTCCGGTAGCGCGAGTCGCCGATACTTCGCCTTGCTGGAGAGCTCATGGATCGACGCAGCTTCTTGAAATCCGCCACCGCAACCGGACTCACAGTCGGCCTCCTGAAAGCCAGCGCCAACGCGGCTATCCCTGAACACAACTGGGACAAATACGATTGGGGATCCGGGCCTGCGGTTCCCGACCGGCTCTATCAGGGGCCGTTCCCGCAGTACGGTCCCTGCGCGGTGGTTCCCGACAGCGACGTCTCGATGATTACTTCCCCGTCCCGGGAAATCGTCGCCAACTACGGCATGGGCCTCATCGCCTATCTCTCCGACGATACTGGACCACTCAACATTCCTGGTCAGACCCAGGAAAAAACTCTCGAGGACCTGGTCAAGTTGCCCTTCGTGCAGAAGGTCTACCTCCGTCCCAACTGGCGCGAGGTCCAGAAGCAGCCCGGCCGGCTCGACTTCGCGGAGTGGTGGAAGATTGCGTTCGACCTGGCCCGCCGCTACGACAAGCCCATTGGTTTCCGGGTCCAACTGGAGAATCCCGATGTTCCCGAACCGGGAATGCCGGACTTTCTCCTCGGCAAGGTTCCATACGTAAAGCTGAAAGGTGAATGGAAGGGCAATCCGGCGGAAATGCGCTATAAGAAAGATAATCGCGTGCCGCGCTACGATCACCCGGCGTACCAGGCGGCGTTTCGCGAATTGAATGAGCTATTGGCCGCCGAACTCAACGGACACCCGCAGGTCGAGTTCATGGACACGATGATGTACGGCTTCTGGGGCGAAGGGCACACCTGGCCCTACGAGGGCAATCCTTTCCCCAGCCAGCTGGTCGCGGAACAGACCTGGGCGGCGATGTTCGAGACGCAACTCCAGCACTGGACAAAAGTGCCGCTGGCCACGAACACGCAGCCCGACTTCAGCAACGTGGGCAACGCCGATATGCTGGATCGCACGATGCGCACCGGAAACTGGCTGCGCACCGACACCATCTTTATTGAGAACACTCAGATCGAGGCGTTGAGCTACCGGCCGCCCTGGGCCGCGGCGATCTGCGAGGTTGGTTTCACCACCGGCGATCCGAAGCAGCTTCAGATCGACGAAGACGGAATCACCTACAACGAGCAGATCATTTCCCACGCCGCCGATGTCGGCGTCAACTATCTGTCGGTTTGGAGTTGGCACAACCAATCGGCCCGCAGCATTTTGAGTTACTACGAAAAATTTCCAGGCCCGATCGATGAGATGGCTCGCAAGATTGGCTACCGCATCCGCCCGTCATTTATCTGGACCTTCAAGCGGGACGGAGCCAACGGTCTGGTGATCGGACTGGCAAATGATGGCATCACGGCAGTACCTGGAGTGCTGCGCCTTAGCGTGTTCAGTGAAGACAACAAGATCGACGTTTCAGGTTGCGTTGACCCCGGGTACCCGAAGCCGATTGGGGTTCATCAGGCCATGCTGATGCTGCCTGCAGGCGCCCAATGGGTGGGGCTGCGACTGAAAGCTGAACTCGAAGTTAAGGGCGTGCGTCATCCCGTGCGGTGGGCTTGCCGGCAGAAGGTCAATTCAGATGGCTCATTGACCCTACGCCACAATTACAACCCGGAACATCCCTTGGTGTAGAGGCATAGGACTTGTCGAACAGAAATACTGTCATCTTGAGCGGAGTCGAAAGACCCCTACCGCAGGCAGAATGTCGAGGCCAGAGATGATGCCACTCCGCGGAAACCCACGCTACCGAGACGTATAGGAGAAACCTCTTGAACCTGGACGTGAATCGTCGCGATTTCCTGAAGATCACTGCCGGCGCCGGCGCTGCCTTGGCCATGCCAACCTCAGGACATACCGCCGGCTCCTCCAAAATGATCGGCATCCAGGTCGGCGCAATTTCGTTTGTGGATGAAGGCACCGAGAAGGTCCTCGATGTGCTTCAGGAACGTGCGTCCGTGAACACGCTGTTTCTTGCGGTATTCACCTATGGCCGGGGCATCGCCGGAAGACAGATTCCGGGCCAACCGCTGCCCGATCATGGCAAGCAGGAGTACGATCTCAATTTTCACGGCGGGAACTTCGCCACCCCTCATTTCCAGTACTACAAGAACACGGTGATCAAGGACACGCGCGCGCCGGACCACGGCGACCTGGATATCCTGGCTGAAGTGCTCCCGGCGGCCAAGAAGCGCGGCATCAAGGTCATCTGCTGGCTCGAGGACGTGTTTCGCACCGACTTGCCAAACATCGGGAGAGTACAAGAGCGGGACCTCTATGGGCGGAATGCCGAGACGCTGTGCGTCAATAATCCCGACTACCGGAATTTCTTTACCGGCCTGGTCGAGGATTATGCCCGCTCCTATGACATCAACGGAATCATGTGGGGCTCCGAGCGGCAGGGTGCGCTTTCTGACAGTCTGGGGGCCACACATGACACACCACCCATCGATCCCGGCAACGTAACCTGCTTCTGTGAGTTTTGTCAGGCCAAGGCAAGAGAGCGCGGAATCAACGTGGAGCGGGCCAAGCAGGGATTTCTGGAATTGGAAAAATTCGTTCGCTCGGCGCGCGGCGGCAAGCGCCCCGTGGACGGCTACTACGTTCAATTCTGGCGAATCCTGTTGCGGTATCCAGAGCTGGCGGCCTGGGAAATGCTCTTCACCGATGGTCTTCGCGAAACCTATGCCGCAATATACAAAACGGTAAAGACAGCGAAACCGTTGGTGCCGGTGGGCTGGCACATCTGGCACAACAATTCCTTCAATCCCATCTATCGCGCGGAACAGGACCTGCATGAACTCTCAAATTATTCAGATTTCATAAAAGTTGTTATGTACAACAACTGCGGTGGTGAGCGCATGGCGCTGTATGCGGACAATATCGGTTCCACACTCTACGGAGATCTCTCGAAACAGGGCCTGCTCGATTTGAACTATGCACTGATGGGATTCAAGGAAGGCAGTTACGATCAGATTCCTAACACCGGCCTATCGTCCGACTACGTCTACCGCGAGACCAAACGCGCGCTGGAGGGCGTTGCCGGTACAAAGACTTTGATCTGGCCGGGCATTGATATCGATATTCCGACCGAGCCCAAACACAGCAAGTCCACGCCGCAAAGCGTAAAGGAGGCAGTGCTGGCGGCTTTCCGCGCCGGCGCCCCCGGTGTGCTTCTGTCCCGAAAGTATTCCGAGATGCGCCTTGCCAACCTCACCGGTGCTGGGGACGCGATTCGCGAGTTGAAAATATAGCCGGGCTGACGCTGGCGTCACAGACACCTTGAACGGCGTCCCCACTCGCAATCCAGTCTATGCGTGTAATGCCGATAGTTCGTATTGGAATAATAGAAGAGTAGGTCTATTCTCTCCTTTGATCATCAGGACGTATCGGATGTTGCTTCGGAGACGGGTGACCCAGTCTAGAAGAAGGTTGAGCAAAGTCGGGAGAGATATGCAGATTAAGAAGCTCACACAACCCCAGCCATGGGCTGCCGGTTTACTGGCCGGAATCATGATTTTATTGGCGGCCGCGTGCTCCGTCATGGCACAGAACGCAACTCAGCCCTGGATGAACTCCAGCCTCTCTCCCGAAGAGCGTGCCGAGCTGGTTTTGAAGCAGATGACCCTGGAGGAAAAGGTTGCGCTCCTGCACGGCAACGGGATGCAACATGCTTCCCAATGGCAGATGCCCCTGACCCATCTCTCCAACGGCGGCGCGGGCTACGTCGAGGGAATCAAGCGGCTGGGCATTCCGCCACTATTCCTTTCTGACGCCGCCTATGGCGTTCGCGACAGCGGGGCGAATGGCCGCTATTCGACTGCGCTCCCGTCGGACCTGGCGGCAGCCTCGAGTTGGGACACGCAAGGGGCCTGCGAGTATGGCGCGCTCATTGGTCGAGAGTTGCGAGCCCAAGGCTTCAACATGTCGCTAGGTGGGGGCATGAACCTTACGCGCGAACCGAGGAACGGTCGGACCTTCGAGTACGCCGGTGAAGATCCGTTGCTGGCCGGAACTATGGTTGGCAATCTGATGAAGTGCGAACAGGCACAGCACGTCATCGGAGACATGAAGCACTATGCGCTCAACGATCAGGAGACCGGGCGGAACATCGTGAACGTCGTCATCTCCAAGCGCGCCATGCAGGAGAGCGATCTTCTCGCCTTCCACATCGGCATCGAGATTGCGAACCCGGGCGCCGTGATGTGTTCTTACAACCGAATTGACGGCGACTACGCCTGTGAGAACAGCTACATCCTGCATGACGTTCTTAAGAAGGATTGGGGATATAAGGGTTTCGTCATCTCCGATTGGGACGGTACGCACAGCACCGTGAAGGCCTCGGCGGCCGGCATGGACCAGGAACAACCCATGGCCAACTATTTTGGGCCGGCACTTCTGCAGGCAGTGAAGGATGGCAAGGTGCCGATGGCTGATATTGATGACCATGCGCGGCGGGTTCTTTACGCCGAGTTCCTGTCCGGCGTGGTGGACAATCCCATCGAGAAGGGCGTCGTCGATGTGGAAGGCGGGCTGGAGATCGCCCGGCAGCTGGAAGAAAAAAGCATCGTGCTGCTCAAGAACGACAAAGCGGTACTGCCTCTGGATGCAGCCAAGATTCGTAGCATCGCAGTGATCGGTGGGCACGCCGATGGGGGCATGATTTCTGGAGGCGGATCGGCCCAGGTGGATCCCGCCGGAGGCAATGCAATTGCGCCGCCAGGGCAGGGCGCGACGCACTGGCAGGACCATATCTGGTTCCGCACGTCGCCGCTCAAGGCGCTGCGGGCCAAGCTTCCGAACGCCAAGATCGAGTTCAACTCCGGCCAGGACCTGGTGGCCGCAGCCGCTCTGGCCAAGAACGCCGACGTCGCAATCGTTTTTGCTTACCAGTGGCTGGCGGAAGGCATGGACCTGGCGTCCCTTTCGCTTCCCGACAATCAGGAAGCGTTGATCGAGCAGGTCGCGGCCGCGAACCCACGCACCATTGTTGTTCTCGAGACCGGCACTGCGGTGACTATGCCCTGGATCGGAAAGGTGAGTGGCGTGGTCGAAGCATGGTACGCGGGCAGCAATGGTCACAGGGCCCTCGCCAACGTGCTGACCGGAGAGGTAAACCCTTCCGGCAAACTCGCCATGACCTTCCCCAAGAGCGATGCCGATCTGCCGCACCCAGTCATTCCCCCGCTTGCCCCAGAGGATGAGGGTCAAGGCAGCGGGGTGGACAACGGGCCTACACATGTCCAATCGAAGTACACCGTGCACTACGATGAGGGCGTGAAGGTTGGCTACAAGTGGTACGAGGCCGAGCACAAGCAGCCGCTGTTCCCGTTCGGATTCGGGCTCTCGTACACGACTTACGCCTACTCCAACCTCAAGACTGACAATGTACGGCGGACTGTGAGCTTTGCGGTGAAGAACACCGGCAAGCGCGCCGGCGCCGAAGTCGCACAGGTGTATGCGACACTCACTGAGGCTGCCGGTGAACCGTTCAAGCGGCTGGTGGGATGGCAGCGGATCGAACTTGCCCCGGGCGAATCCAAGACCGTTACGGTTACTGCGGACCCGCGGGTGATGTCTATCTTCGACGAGCAGAAAAACGGCTGGAGCCTGTTGCCGGGTGCCTACAAGATCTTTGTCGGCCCGTCTTCGGGGGAAACTCCGCTGACTGCGACGCTCCAGATCCAATAGCCTCTCTCCCTGCTCCGCTCGCGTGGAAACGGGCCCACGCGGGCGGAGATAGCGCACCCTCCAAGGCGGCCCGGCGTATCATACCCGGCATGAAGCCAGCGCGATGGGCACGGGCCACTACGCTTGGAGTGCTGCTGTTCTGCGGTTTGTCATGCGTTCCTGCCAGCTTTGCCCAGGTTGACCCAAGCCTGGCCCAGCTCACGCAGTCCTTCGCGCATCCGCCCGACGACTGTCGTATCATGATGCGCTGGTGGTGGTTCGGCGCTGGAGTCACGAAGCCGGAGATCCAGCGGGAACTCGAGCAGATGAAGTCGGCGGGAATAGGAGGGGTGGAGATTGCCACCCTTTATCCCCTGGCCCTGGACGATCCACAAAGCGGTTTCCACAATCTGCCGTATCTTTCGGATGAATACATCGATGCTCTGCGCTTTGCCGCCTCCGAAGCGCGGAGGCTGGGAATACGGATGGATGTCACTCTGGGGAGTGGATGGCCCTTCGGTGGCCCCCATATTCCTGTGACCCAGGCCGCGGGTGAAATGCGGGTGGAGACGGTTGCGGTTCCGGCCGGCATGCAGTCGATCGCCGCGCCCGCCATCTCGACCGGCGAGCAATTGATCGCGACCTTCCAGGTTCCCGGCTCCGGCGATGCCCTGGCCTTCACGGAAGCGAAGGCGGTTCCAATCTCCGCGATCGAAAACGGGCGCCTGAAGACCTCTGCGGAAATGAAGGGCCCGTACAGCGCGGTCTTCTTTATATCGAGCCGGACAGGAATGATGGTGAAACGGCCGGCTGTGGGCGCGGAAGGCTTCGTTCTCGACCACTACGATCAGAAAGCTACGGAGAACCATCTCCACGCGGTGGGGGAGCGGTTGCTCGAAGCATTTGGTGATCATCCGCCATATGCCATATTCAGCGACAGCCTGGAGGACTACGGCTCCAACTGGACAGGCGACTTGCTGCAGCAATTCCGCCAGCGCCGCGGCTATGACCTCGCTCCACATTTGGCGGCGCTGATCGGCGACGCCGGTCCGGAAACGGCGGCAGTCCGGCACGATTGGTCGAAGACTCTCACTGAACTTACCAACGACAACTTCCTCGCGCCTCTGCACGCGTGGGCACAGCAGCATCACACCTTGTTCCGTTCGCAGACTTATGGATTTCCTCCGGTCACGCTCTCCAGCAACCGGTATGAAGATCTTCCCGAAGGCGAGGGCAAAGCGACGCCGCTGATGTGGCGGCAGTTTTCGGACACGCGCTGGGCGGCGTCGGCCGGGCATTTGTTCGCCAAGCCCGTGATCTCATCGGAAACCTGGACGTGGCTGCATTCCCCGGCCTTTCGCGCCACGCCTCTCGACATGAAAGCGGAAGCGGATTTGCATTTCCTGCAGGGAATCAACCAGCTCGTGGGACACGGCTGGCCCTACTCGCCCCCGATGGCCGGCGAGCCGGGATGGCGCATGTACGCTGCCGGAGCTTTTGATGCGCACAATCCCTGGTGGTTCGCGATGCCCGACCTCGCGGCATATCTTCAGCGCGTCAGTTTTGCGCTGCGCCAGGAGAAGCCGGCCAATGATGTCGCCCTGTTGCTGCCGAACGATGACGCCTGGGCTGGCTTTTCCATTCCCCGCCGGTCATCTGAGTCCGTAACCTCGAAGGGCGGCTTCAACACTCGCGGCGAAAATCTGAGCATCGACGAATCGATGGGAAAATTGCTGGGCGATAACGTGATCCCGCAGATTCTGGATGCGGGCTTCAATCTGGATTTTATCGACGGGGACGCTATCGATGCTCTGGGCATTCGCTATCCTTTGCTGGTCCTGCCCGGCGTCAATCGCCTGCCGCTCTCCACCTATCAGAAGATCGAGCAGTACGCCCTGCATGGAGGCATTGTCATTGCCACCCGCAGCTTGCCTTCTACGGCGCCCGGGTTTGTGAATGCCGAGAGCGACAGCAAACAGATTCAGGAAATCTCGCAGCGCCTGTTCCGCGGCCAGGGCGCACCCGGTCACTTCCTAGAGGATGAAAGCCAGCTGGGTACTTTTGCGGCGAGCCTTCTGCAGCCGGATGTGATTTTCTCGCCGAAGACGCCAGAAATCGGTTTCATCCATCGTCAGCTGAGCGCGGGGGACCTGTACTTTATTGCAAACACCAGCAATCAGACACGTAACGTTACAGCAAAGTTCCGTTCATCCGCCAAATATGCGGAGTGGTGGGACGCCTTCACCGGCCGCGTCTCCGGGGTGGAGAATCCAGCCAGAATCCAACTTTCGTTGCAGCCCTATGAATCGCGCCTGATCTATTTCACAAATTCACCTTCCACGATCAAACCTGGGCCCTCATCGGGTGAGGGCGGGCACTCGCCGGTCATCGATCTCTCCAGCGATTGGAACCTTACGTTCAATGGACTGAATCAGACCATCCATATGGCCACTTTGCACTCATGGAGTGAAGAAGAGTCTTTCAAATACTATTCCGGGCAGGTCACCTACGAAAAAGCGTTCGATCTGCCGGCGAACGTCAGCACTGGGCGTTCTCTGGCCCTGGATTTCGGAAAAGGCAAAGCGGTGGCCAAGCCTGACCCCCTGCCCACCTTCAACATGCGGGCCTACCTAGAGGGACCGGTGCGGGAGGCGGCGGAGGTTTACGTAAATGGCCAGCGTGCCGGAACGGTGTGGCATCCGCCGTACACCATCGATGTGACGTCTCTGTTGAAAGCGGGAAGGAATGAACTGCGCATTGTTGTTGGCAACACGGCGATTAATTCTCTGGCCGGACGCGCCCTTCCCGACTATCGCCTGCTGAACGATCGCTATGGTGAACGCTTCATTCCCCAGGGCATGGACAACCTGCAACCGCTTCCGTCCGGTCTTCTGGATGGTCTGCGGCTAAGAATCGGCGGCTTTATCCGGTGAGTCAACGATTGGAGGCGTCTTTGAACGGTTTTCCAGACTTCGGTCTTAAAGGTCAAGTAGCGCTGGTTACCGGCGCGGCGCGCGGTTTGGGCAATGCGATCGCCCAGGCCCTGGCCCACGCCGGCGCGGACGTAGCACTTGGCCTGCGTGATGTGAATGCGCAAGGAGATCTGGTGGCGCAGATCGAAGCGACGGGCCGCCGGGCCCTTCCCCTGCAGATGGACATGACGCGTCTGGCCGAGATATTCCAGGCTGTCGATGACACGGTCAGGCATTTCGGACGGCTCGACATCCTGGTTAGCAATGCGGGACTCGCGCCCGACAACCTCGCAGAGAACGTGAGCGAAGAGGATTTCGATCTCACTCTGGCGGTCAATCTGAAAGGAACATTTTTTGCCAGCCAGGCTGCCGGGCGGGTCATGATCCGGCAGAGGAGCGGACGGATCATCAACATGAGCTCCCAGGCCGGGTTCGCGGCACTTCCGACCGAGTCGGTGTATTGCATGACCAAGGCCGCCATTGCACATCTCACCAAATGCCTTGCGGTGGAGTGGGGGAAGTACAACATCACGGTGAATGCGGTCGCCCCGACGTTCATCTATACTCCGGGCACCGAGAGCTATCTGGCAAACCCGGAGGCTCGGGCGGACGTAATCGAACGCATCGCCGCCCTGCACCGTATTGGCGATCCCATGGATGTCGCGGGCGCGGTCGTATTCCTGGCCTCCAGCGCGGCGTCGCTAATCACCGGGGAAACCATTCTCATTGATGGAGGATGGACGGCCCGATAACTATGCCCTGTTCGGCTTCAGAATTCAGTTTCTTTTCTGGTGTCTTCATCTCGCGCCTGGTCCGCGGCGCGGGCGTCGTCGATTTCCTGCTGCTGCGAGAGCTTCTTGAATTCGGCAAACATGAGCTTCGACTTCTCCGCTTCGCCGAGCCGGGAATACACACGCGCCAGCTGATAGTAAGCCGGCCCCAGAGTCGGATCGCGGGACACGGCCTGGCTTAACTGCTCGGCTGCCTCCTTCCAGCGCTCGGAGTGGACCAGGAGCATGCCCAGTTCGTAATGCGATAACCCATAGGCCGGCTTGAGTTCGATGGCCTTGCGGAAGGATTCTTCAGCCTCGGGATATTTGTTCTGGCGCATGAGAAAGATGCCGAGATGGCAGCGGAAGCGGGCATTGTTGGGATCGAGCGCAATCGCCCTGCGAAAACATTGTTCGGCTTCCGCGTGTTTGTCCTGGCTGACCAGGGCCACGGCCTCGAGGAATAATGTTCTGGCCGAGCCTGGGTTGAGTTCGGCAGCCCGGGCCAGGTTTTGTTCTGACTCGGCGTAACGGCGGATAAAGTACAGGCTGACGCCGGCCAGATAGTAAGGTTCATCCCATTGCGGGGCCTGCGCAATGGCCTTCTGCGCCAGCTCCACAGCCGCGTCCTGCCGCCCGGCGCGTTGCAGGACGCGAGTCCGCAGCACCAGGATTTGCGGATTGTCGGGCGCCAGGGCCAGCGCCTGTTCCGATTCCTGGTCAGCCTCGGGAAAGCGGTGGTCGAGGTAGAACGCGCTTCCCCGCAAGCAATGGTCGTCGGCGGTTTTCGGTTCCGCGATGAGGTCGAGGACCTGCGCCGCCTCGCCGGAGGCAAGATAAGCCAAACCAAGCTGGTGGCGGATCTCGGCATTGTCGGGGCGGACAAGGTTGGCGGCGCGGAAGTACGTTGCTGCATCGCGGGGCTGAGCATTCTTGAGGAAGAGTTGTCCGAGGGCAGCGTTCCACTGGAAATCCGCGCTGAGACGTTTGGCGGCGGCTTGCGCCTCGGCCCGCGCTTCCGCGACCCGGCCAGCCTCGAGCTCGGCCCGGACAATATTGAAGGCCACATCCGGGCGGCGCGGGTTCAGCCTTCTGGCGCGGACCAAGTGAGGCAACGCTGCGACAGGCTGCTTGAGTTCCAGGAGGACAATTCCAAGATCGTATGCGGCGTCGGCCTGATTGGGGTCCAGTTTCACAGCCTGCTCCAACTGGGTGCGCCCGTCCTCGAGCCTGTTTTCCCGGAGATATGCCAAAGCCAGGTTGTAACGACCTGAAAAAGAGCGCGGCTGCAATTCCAGCGCACGCTGGTAATGCTCGATGGCTTTGGCCATGTCGCCCTGGCGGAATTCGGTGAGCCCGAGCAGAAGGTAGGCCGGGGCAAACTTCGGATCGGCCTGGATGGCCTGGCGTAATTTTTCAACCGCGGTGACGGAGTCTCCGGCCGCGAGTGCTTTCTGGGCCGACGCAAAGTAGGAGCGCGCCCGCGAGACGGTGGGCGCCGGGGGTTGCGATTCCGCGGCGTAGCTGGTACCGGCCAGCAAAAAGGCGGCCAGCAGGCAGGTGGCGAAACAGGCTCCGATCTTTTGCCGACGACCGACCCGAGCGGGGGAAATACCCAAAATCACAGACCTGCCTCAAGAGTGCGAACTAAATCGATAAAATACGGCCAATTATATCTTGACTACGCATCTTGCTCGCCTGTAATTTGACTGCGTCAGCCGACAGCCTTTCCAC
The DNA here is from genome assembly GCA_963803605.1 of Terriglobia bacterium. Classification (GTDB taxonomy): domain Bacteria; phylum Acidobacteriota; class Terriglobia; order Terriglobales; family Acidobacteriaceae; genus JAIQFF01. The sequence goes on along the minus strand of CAWDNG010000003.1, from coordinate 425,386 downwards.
TCCAACCCGCCCGCGGGAGGTGCTTTGTGTTTCTCTCATCACGCAAAGCTGTTGCCTATCTGGCCGCTGTGGTTCTCTTGAGCAGTTCCGTGCTGCATGCTGAAGTCACCGCCGGAATCCAGGGTACAGTGACAGACCCGAGCGGTGCCACCGTGCCCAATGCGACCGTGACCCTCAAAAATCGGATACCGGACTGGAGCGCCGGGTTCAGACCGACTCATCCGGCAGTTATCAGTTCCTGAGCGTTCCGGTGGGAGACAAGTACGTCCTGGAGGTCGAGGCCCAGGGGTTTCGCAAATCCGTTCAAACCGGCATCAAGCTCCTGATTAACCAGAAGTACCGGGCTGACTTTGTACTTGTCGTTGGAGCGGTCAACCAGACCGTGGACGTTTCTACAATCACTACCCAGGTGGACACCAGCAGCACCCAGTTGGGCGACGTCATCGAAAGCAGGAAGATGACCGGCATCCCGCTAAATGGCCGAAGCTACATCGACTTGCTGGGATTGCAGGCGGGCGTCATCCCGGTTTCCTCGGGCGCTTCCGATCACGACCGCTTCGTCTCGGGCAATCAAAACACCGGTCAGGTGTCTGTTAACGGACAGCGCGAGACCTCCAACTCGTTCATGGTAAACGGCGGCGACGTCGAAGAAAGCGTGCAAAATGGCGCTTCCATCGTGCCCACCCTGGATTCCATCGAGGAGTTCCGCCTGCTGACCAACTCGTTTAACGCCGAGTATGGCCGGTTCTCGGGCGCGATCGTGAATGTCATCACCAAGAGCGGAACCAACGAGATTCACGGTTCCGCCTACGAATTCCTGCGCAACGAAAAGCTGGACTCGAGGAACTACTTTGATCAGGAACGGGGCGTATTCAAGCGCAACCAGTTTGGCGGCACCATTGGCGCCCCGGTCATCAAGAACAAGATGTTCTTCTTTGGCGACTACCAGGGAACACGCGAAATACGGGGACTCTCCTCGGGCCTGATCAGCGTTCCCTCGCTGCTCGAGCGGACGGGTGATTTCTCCGATCTCTCGACAACCCAATACGCCCCCTTTACGGGAACGGTCCGCGGCGATAACAGCCCAACCAACTTTGCCGCCACTTTAACCAACCGGTTGGGATACACAGTCACGCCGGGCGAGGATTACTGGTTCGACGGTTGCGTTACCACATCGGCTTGCGTGTTTCCGGGCGCGGCGGGGCCGGTGATCCCTCAAGCTGCATGGTCTCCGGTCGCAGTGAACACGTTGAAGTTCATCCCCACTCCGACAGGGAACTCGGGAGGATCTCCCAACTTCTCTACCACGGCCGAAAAAACGAATGTCAAAGACGACAAATTCGGGATCAAGATTGACGTGAACAAGTTCGGCAACTGGTCGTTCTACTGGCACTTCGATGACTCCAGCTTTTTGAATCCGTATCCCGCGTTCACCTCTAACGTGCCGGGATTTTCCGCGATCACCGATTCTCGCGGCCAGCAGATCGGGGTAAGCCACACGAGCGTCATCAACCCCACCACAGTGAACGAACTGCATCTGAACTACACCCGCTTTGCCTTCCTCAAAAACAAGCCCGTGGGCGGGCTGGGGCCCATCACGGACTTTGGCTACGTGGAGGGCGGCCTGGGAATTAATCCAGTAAATCCCGATACCGAGGGCGTCGCCCCCATCACTTTTGGCCAGCTGGGTCTTGCCTTCGGCCTGCCCGACGGCACTACCGGGCAGTACAACAACACCTACCAGATCACCGACGGCTTCTCGAAGGTGCTGGGAAAGCACACCCTCAAGTTCGGCGGCGACATCCGCTACATCCAGGTCAACGAGCGCAACACATATACCTCGAACGGATGGTTTGAATTCGATGGCGGCGAGACCGGCAACGACTTTGCCGATTACCTGCTGGGCGCGCCCGACCTGTTTAACCAGACCAGCCACCAGTTACTGGATTCCCGTACTAAGTATTTTGCCTTGTATGCCCAGGACGCATTCAAGGTAAGGTCCGACCTCACCATCAACTACGGTCTGCGTTGGGACATGAGCCAGCCCTTCTACGACACACAGAACAGAATCCAGACCTTTGTACCCGGAGTGCAGTCGAAAATTTATCCGGATTCGCCCAGGGGGTTTGTCTTTCCGGGCGACCCGGGCATACCGAGCACGCTGGCGCCCACGCAATACAACCGCTTTGCTCCACGGTTGGGAATTGCCTATTCACCGTCGGCCACGGACGGAATCGCGGGAAAAATCTTCGGCGGTCCTGGGAAGACGAGCATTCGGATCGGCGGCGGGCTTTACTACACCGCCATCCAGGACCAGAGTCTTTTCGTTGAAGTCGGCGACGCGCCCTTTGGGCTGTTCTACGTGAGCCCGGTGCCGGTTTACCTGGAGGAGCCCTACAAGAACCGCACTACGCCGCCAAGCCCGGTAGGAAACCGGTTCCCGTTCACGATCCCGCCGGCGGGAGCTACGGGAATCTGGCCGATATATCTGCCGGTCTCGGGTTCTCCCACTTACAAGCCCAGCAATAAACTGCCCTACGCGGAGCACTTTAACTTCACCATTCAACGTGAGCTGGGCAAGAGTTCCGTGCTTTCGGTGGGCTATGTGGCCTCCTGGGGCCGTCATCTGTTTTCCCAGATCGAGGCAAATCCAGGTATTCCGTCCAAGTGTCTGGGCGTCGCTCCCCCGCTCATTGCACCTGGCGGAGAATGCGGTCCGTTCGGAGAAGACCAGATTTACAATTTGACCAACGGGACCGCGGTCAACGGAACGCGGCCCTATTCCGTGACTTCGGGGCGTGAATTGGCCAATGGCCAGCTTGATTTCTCCAGCAACTCGTGGGAAGCCACAGTGGCTAATTCCAACTACAATTCACTGCAGACCAGCCTGGAAAAGAAAGTCGGAGACTTCCGCTTCCTGGCAGCGTACACGTGGTCCAAGTCGCTGGATAACTCCTCCGGCTTCAGCGACCCCATCAATCCTTACAATCCCAACAACAGCCGTGCGCTTTCGCAGTTCGACATCACCCACAACTTTGTCTTCAGTTACGGCTACCAGTTGCCATTCTTCAGGGATGGCCACGGTTTCAAGGGAAAGGCGTTGGGCGGCTGGAGTTTCTCTGGAATCACGCGCTTTGCTACAGGTTTCCCGATTACGCTGAGCGAAAGCGACGACGCCTCCCTCTGCGGCTGCAACGGCGCGGATGTGCCAAACTACAACGGCCAGGCGATCCACTTCTTCAACCCGCGAGGACCGGGAAACCAACTCTTCGACACCTCTCCGTTTTCTCCTGAAACGATCGGTGTCCTGGGCACTGCGAACCGCCGCTTCTTCCACGGCCCGGGATTCAACAACTGGGACATGGCCTTCCTCAAAAACACTATGATCGGCGAGAAAATGGCATTGGAGTTCCGCGCCGAATTCTTCAACATTTTCAATCATGCCCAGTTCGAGAATCCTGACGGCGACGTCGTCGGCAGCAATTTTGGCCAGGTCACCAGCGCCCGCGATCCTCGCATTGGTCAGTTCGCACTGAAGTTTTCTTTCTGAGCATCAGGTCAGGTAGCGGTCGAGGGCACGGCTTCGGCTCGTGCCCTTTTTTTGTGCTTGCAGCTCCGCCAAAGCCTTTGCTTCCCGATTCATGCTCGTCTATCCTGTTTTCGATAGCCTGAAAATCCTGGCAGGGTCCCGACATGGCCAATGTTTCCCGATTGAATGTGAACGGCAGCATCCGCACAATTGAAGCGGATGCAAAGGTCAGCCTGCTGAGCGTTCTGCGCGATCAGCTGGACCTCACAGGCACCAAGTACGGGTGCGGTGAGGGAGCCTGCGGGGCCTGCACGGTTCTGATCGATGGTGAGTGGCGCAGGTCGTGCATCACTCCCGTGGGCAGCGTGGGCGAGAAGAAGATCATCACCATTGAAGGTTTGGCGGAAGGTGACCGGCTGCATCCCCTGCAGCAGGCATTCCTTGACGAAGCCGCCATGCAATGTGCGTACTGCACCTCCGGGATGATCATGACGGCTGCCGCGCTTTTGAAGAAGAAGCCGAATCCATCCGAAGCGGAGATTGTTGAGTTCATGGAAGGTAACGTTTGCCGCTGCGGCACATACCCGCGCATTGTGGCGGCGATCGCAAAAGGGGCCAAGGCCCTGAGAGATTCAGGCATGGCGGAGAAGGAGTCGGGACGATGAGCGGCAGTGTGAAGTCTCCATGTGCGCTGGAGCCGGAACGCTACGAGTTGACCGCGCCGCCGGCCTACCGCTTCGCAGTGGACCGGCGCGGGTTCTTCAAATTTCTTGGCGCCGGCATTCTGGTGGCTTGCGTAATGAAAGACGCTATGGTGGGGCAGGAATCGGGCGGCCGGGCCCGGGGCGAGGCCCTTCCCTCGGAGATTGGGGCCTGGATGCACATTGGCGAAGACGGACGCGTCACCGTCTTCACGGGAAAAGTGGAGGTGGGGCAGAACATCCGGACATCCTTGACCCAGGCAGTTGCGGAAGAACTGCGTGTTCCAACCAGCCAGATCGAAATGATCATGGGAGACACCAAACTCACTCCTTTCGACATGGGGACGTTTGGCAGCCGCACCACTCCCACCATGAATCTGCAGCTCAGGAAAGTTGCTGCGGCCGCCCGGGAACTACTGATTGGCCTGGCCGCTACGCAATGGAAAGTGGATCGACAGCACTTGGTTGCCGCTGACGGCAGGGTTACCGACCCAGCGATGAAACGCTCCCTCGAATACGCAGCGCTTGCGAAGGGGCAGCAACTCTCGGAGACAGTGGCGATTGACATCTCGCTCGTTCCCGCCGCGCAGTGGAGGGTTGCGGGCCAATCCCTGCCCCGGGTTGACGGGCGGGATTTTGTCACGGGCAAGCATCGCTATCCGTCAGACCAAAAGTTGCCGGACATGCTGTTCGGGAAAATTCTGCGGCCCGCGGCCTTTGAAGCGTCTCTGGCTTCGCTCGACACCAAAGCAGCCGAAATGATCCCGGGCGTGAGCATAGTCCGCGATGGTAATTTTGTGGGCGTGACTGCACCGACGGTCGAAACCGCGTCGCGTGCCATTGCGGCCATCAAGGCGGAGTGGAAATCGGAGCCGCAACCCTCGAGCCGGGAACTCTTTGACTATCTGAAGAAAACGCCGGCAGAAGGGAATGAGCCAGTCGAAGCGGTTTTCGATTCAGGATCGTCGGCGCAGGCCCTGGCGGCTGCCGATCATCGTTTGCAACAGACTTACACCGTTTCCTACATTGCCCATGTTCCGCTCGAACCCCGCGCCGCGGTGGCGCAATGGGCCGGCGACGAGTTGACCGTCTGGACGGGCACGCAACGGCCGTTCGGAGTACGCGGCGAACTCGCTGAGGCCTTCCGCCTTCCCGAGGACAAGGTGCGAGTGCTGATGCCGGACATGGGTTCGGGTTACGGTGGAAAGCACACTGGAGAAACGGCGATTGAGGCTGCACGCCTGGCGCGGGCGGCGAAGCGCCCGGTCAAACTAGTATGGACCCGCGAAGAAGAATTTACCTGGGCGTATTTTCGTCCCGCAGGGGTAATGGAGGTAAGCGGCGGGGTGCAAAAAGATGGCACGCTGACCGCATGGGAATTCCATAACTACAACTCGGGGACGGCAGGAATCCGCACTTTTTATGAAATCCCTAACCAGAGTATCCGGTTTCATCCCGTCCGCTCCCCGTTGCGCCAGGGATCGTATCGCGCTTTGGCCGCCACGGCTAATCATTTCGCGCGCGAATCGTTCATGGACGAACTGGCGCATTCGATAAAAATGGATCCGCTCGAATTTCGCCTGAAGAACCTGAAAAACGAGCGGTTGCGTGCGGTCTTCGAAGCAGCCGCACAGAAATTCGGCTGGGGGCGGGCCAAATCCGGCGCCGGGCAGGGCTTCGGCATGGGTGGAGGATACGAGAAGCTGGGGAACGTCGCGACCTGCGCTGAAGTTGAAGTGGACCGGCAGTCCGGCAAAGTGAAAGTGGTGCGGGTGGTCACGGCCTTCGAGTGCGGCGCCATCGTCAATCCAGACAATCTGCGCAATCAGATTGAAGGCTCAAATATCATGGGCCTGGGAGGCGCGCTTTTTGAGGCCATTGAATTTGAAAATGGCCGCATCCTGAATGGACGTTTGTCGAAGTATCGCGTGCCGCGCTTCAGCGATGTACCAGTGCTCGAGACCGTACTGCTTGATCGCAAAGACATTCCGTCGGCGGGTGCGGGCGAGTGCCCGATTGTGGGGCTGGCGCCGGCGATCGGCAACGCGATTTTCGATGCGACTGGTGTCCGGCTGCGCTCGCTGCCGATGGTTCCGGCGGGCCTGAAGATCAGTTCATAGGACTAGTCTCTGTCCAGGTATTCTTCAGGGACATCATCCTCCGGCACTTCATGAGTGTGGACCTCTGACTCGTCAGCGTCTCCGGCGTCGGTCACGCCCTGCACCACGTCAGCCTCGAACGCGTTTCCTTCCTCGATCAGTTCGTTCACACTCTCGGAATCCACACCCTCAATTCGGGACAGTCCTTGCGAGTCTCCCGATTGCCCGGCCGAGCCGGCGCCTGAAGGTCCCCGCCGGAAGGTCACGGGATAGGAACGTTCGCGTTTGCCCCGCGACTTCTTCCTGGGCGCCGCCACTTTCTTCCGGGCGGTCGCGGCCGTGCCTACAGCCTTCTTCCTTGCCAACGCCTTCCGGGGGGATACCTTTTTGGCGAGCTTCTTTTTCGCCTGCCTCTTCTTGGGCGCCGCCTTTTTCGGCTTCGACTTTTTCTTTTTACGACTCTTCCTGGTTGCCATAGGCGCAGTTTACCACCGGGAGGTCATACGTGACTTTAGGCGGTTCGGGGACTATTTGATTTCGGTCCAGGGTTGCGCCTGGTTCAGGGCATATTTCGCGACGGCCTTTTCGTCGAAGTCAAAACCCAAGCCCGGCGTCTGAGGCAGCAGCAAGTCGCCCTCCCGGACCTCCAACTGGCGGTTGATCAGCTTGCGAAAATTCAAGACCTGGTCGTCAGGGAAAAACTCCACATAACTCGCGTTGGGAGCAGACGCCACCAGATGAGCGTGCAGATCGTGCAGCCAGTGCGGGCATATGGTCACGCCGTAGCTGGCCGCGGTCTGCGCGATGCGGCGCCACTCGGAGATTCCGCCGCAGACGGCCGCGTCCGCCTGCAGGATTTCGGCCGCACGCTTTTCCAGGATTTCCCTGAAGCGCCAACGCCCGGCTTCGATTTCGCCGGTCGCGACGGTAATGCCGATGGACGAAGCCAAACGGGCGTGATTCTCGATGTCGTCCGGGCTGAACGGCTCCTCTACCCAATAGATATCGTATTTCTCAAAGCGCTCGCAGTAGAGCAGCGCGGTGGGTACGTCCGACCAGGCGTTGTTTACATCCAGCATCAAGAGCAGATCGGGACCGATGGCCTCTCGCGCGGCGCGGACTCGTTCTTCTTCTTGCGCGGGAGTGAGACGCCCGGCTTTCATTTTGACCGCGCGGAAGCCCTGACGCACGTAAGCGGCGAGTTCCTCACCCAAATGCCGCGGAGTTTTGCCTTCCAGGTAATAGCCGCCACTGGCGTAGGCCGGCACCTTCTCTGTCGTCCAACAGCCTAGATGGCGGTAGAGCGGCAAGCCCGCCGAGCGCGCATTCAGGTCCCACAAGGCAATGTCGAGGATGCTGAGCGCGCGCATCACGGTTCCGGCGCGTCCGTGGAGGATGGTTTCGCCATACATCTCCTCCCACAATCCCTCCACGCGATGGCTATCTTGGCCCAGCAGCATGGGAGCAAAAAGCTCTTCGATCGCCACCCGGGCGATATTTCCCCCGGCAGTGCCGGCATAACAAAATCCGATGCCCTCCACGCCATCGGTTGACCTCACCTTTACCAGGCAGTATTCTCGCGCTCTTACAGTGCGGGTGGCGAAGGACGTCACCCGGTCGAGCGGCACACGAACTACACAAACCGAAACTGAGCTGATGCGAACCATCGCGGCCTTTCCGGTACTATTTGCAGGATTCAATGGCAGGGGGAGATTATCGCCCGAAAGCCCGTGCGTCGTCACGCCTGCCGGCTGCGGAGACGGCGCGCATCGGGCTATGCCGCCCAGACGGCGGTGACTCTGGAAGCGCAACGGAAAGGACCCAGGGATGGACCTGACGAATGTTTCCAAGCAGCGCCGCTGGGGCATCGTCGCCCTGCTCTTTGCCGCGTCGTTAATCAACTATCTCGATCGCGCCGCGATTTCGTTTGCTCTGCCGCTGATTTCCAGGGATTTCCATCTCAATCCGGAAACCAAGGGCCTGCTGCTGTCCTCCTTCTTCTGGTCGTATGCGCTCATGCAGATTCCTATTGGCTGGTGCGCCGACCGCTTCAACCTGCGCTGGCTCTACGCCGGCGCCTTCGCACTATGGTCCTTGGCGCAGGGACTTACGGGCTTGGCAGAGAGCCTCGCAGTTCTCATCGGGTTCCGCATTCTTCTCGGTATCGGAGAATCCATCTACCTTCCTGGCGGGACTAAGATCGTCAGCGTGCTGTTCCCGGCGGAAGAGCGCGGCCTGCCGTCGGGACTGTTCGACTTCGGTACCCGCACCGGGCTGGTGCTCGAGGGTATCCTGGTTCCCTGGCTCCTGGTACGTCATGGATGGCGGCACACCTTCCTGCTCTTAGGCTTTGCCGGGCTGCTCTGGGTCATTCCCTGGCTTTTGGTTTTTCCTCGCCGCATGCGAGCGTTGGACCGGAGCGTAGCTCCATCGTCCGTGAAGCCCATCAGGATACAGTGGAGTGCATTGCTCAATCGCAACCTGCTGGGCATCTGCCTGGGGTTCTTTTGCTTCGATTACTACTGGTATGTGCTGGTCACGTGGTTGCCCGACTATCTGGTGACGGTCCGCCATCTCAGCATTGTGCAGGCCGGCTTCTATGCTTCACTTGCGTTCTTCACCTTCGGAGTTTCCGAACCGATTGGAGGATGGGTGGCGGACGTCCTGATTCGCCGCGGCTGGTATGAAACCCGTACACGGAAGGGAATCGTGACCGTGGCATTCTTCATGGGCCTGTTACTGGTCGCAGCCATGCGGACTTCAGCTGCGCCAATCGCGATCGGTTGCCTGATCGGGGCCTCCCTGGTCGGATTGGCCACCGGTAATCTGCTGGTGATTCTGCAATGCTGTGCCCCGTTCGAGAGAGTTGGAATTTGGACCGGAGCAGAAAACTTTGCCGGCAACCTCGCCGGAATTGTCGCACCCCTGGCGGTGGGATTCCTGATCAAGCGAAATGGGTCATATGTTCCAGGCTTTGAACTGGGTGTGGTTGTTCTGCTGGCTGGATTGCTGGCCTATTGGTTCATCGTGGGGGAGTTGAAGCCACGGTCGTCATAGCGCGGTCCCGAGCTGTGCCCGGCCCCTCGCCGATTATGTACTTGACATGGATGACGAGCCCTGTCAAGACTAGCCTGCCGTTTGGAGGGAAATAATGACCCTGACGAGTATCGTTGAAATCGTGGTGGTGGTCGCGATCGTTATCCTGGCAGTCCGTTTCTTCATGAAGCGGGGCTGAAGATTCCGGTAAGCCGGGCGGCATAACCCAATGGCGGGGCGCTTCCATGTTCACTCGGGCGCCCTGACTATCTCTCTGATCCAAGTCCTGTGGGCGCCCTCCTTCTTGTCACTACCCTGCCGGTTATTCGATTCACGGGGTGGGTCTGCGCGAATCACCATCGCTTGATTTACACGAAACCGGACGGCGTAGTAAAGTTCGGCACTAAAACGGCGCTTAAGCCAACTGGAGTGAACATGAGACCGGCTCTTGCAGCCAAGGCATTCCTGGCAGTTTTGTACATTCTGCCGACATTTCTGATTGCGGCCGATATGCCGCGCCTGGAGCAGAAGGGGGGACGCTTCGCTCTGATTGTGGACGGCAAACCCTTCCTCGCTCTGGGGGCGCAGATCAACAATTCCAGCGCGTGGCCTGCCACCCTGCCCAGCGTGTGGCCGGCACTCGAAGCCATGCACGTCAACACCGTCGAAGCCCCGGTTTACTGGGAGCAGATAGAGCCCGAACCTGGCAAGTTCGATTTCTCCAACGTGGATGCGTTGCTGGCTGGGGCGCGCGAGCACCATCTGCGACTGGTGCTGCTTTGGTTCGGCACCTGGAAGAATGGGCAGGCGCACTACATTCCGGAGTGGATGAAGAACGACACCAAGCGCTATCCACGGGCGTTAAACGCCTATGGGAAGGTGCTTCCCGTTCTATCCACCAGCTCGGCCAATAATCTCGAAGCGGACAAACACGCCTTCGCCGCGCTCATGCGCCACCTGCGCGAAGCGGATGCCGCGCAGCGTACTGTCATCATGATCCAGGTGGAAAACGAATCCGGCGCGATCGGGACGGTCCGCGACTACTCGGCGGCCGCCCAGAAGGAATTTGCCGGCGCGGTTCCGGCGGCACTGACCAGCGCGTTGCATGTAGGAAGCGGCAGCTGGTCGCAGGTGTTCGGTCCCGATGCGGACGAGAGCTTCACTGCTTATTCCGTTGCACACTACATCAATGAAGTGGCGCGCGCCGGCAAAGCTGAATATCCCCTCCCCATGTATTGCAATGTGTGGATCAAGTACCCGGTGCACGCTCTGGAAGATCGCGACCGCGCCATCCCGGGACAGGAATATCCCAGCGGAGGTCCGCAGCAGGGCAACACTAAGATATGGAAGGCGGCGGCCCCGGCCATCGATCTACTGGCGCCTGACTTCTACTCCGACGATATGCGCTTCTATCAGGAGATCAGTGCTGCCTATCACCGCGATGACAACGCCCTCTTTATCCCGGAGACGGGAATGCACAAGAACTTCGGGCGGTATTTCTTCTACGCGCTCGGCCACGGAGCCATCGGGTTCTCCCCTTTTGGCGTGGATTACACCGGCTGGACGATCTCCGACGAAAAGATACCCGGCTGGATGTCGGAAGACTTCGCTCTGTTTGAGCCGATGGCCAGCCAGGTCGCGCAATTGAACCTTGACGGCAAGCTGCAGACCGCCATCGAAGAGGCAGGCAGCGTGCAGCAACAGTTGCACTTTGGCGACGTGGACGCTGTGGTTTCCTTCGGCTTTCCGCAGCGCGATGGCGAGATGCCACCCGGGACCGCGGATTCGCACGGGCGTGCCATGGTGGCCCAACTCGGTCCCCTGGAATTCCTGGTGACCGGGTTTGATGCCAGCGTCAGTTTCCGGCTGTCGGAGGCCAAAGGCAAGGCTCAGAACCAGCAACTGGAAAATCTCGCCGCCGAAGAGGGCCGCTATGTAAACGGGTCCTGGCAGTCCCTGCGGATATGGAACGGAGACCAGACCGACCGGGGCCTTCAATTCAAAGGCAGTCACCCTGAAGTGGTGCGCATCCGTTTGCACACGATCGAGCTGTATGACCGGAGCGTGGCCCACGCCGGTCCGAACTAGGCGCGAACGCTGCTGATCCGGGGATCAATTGGGTTTAGTTAGAGTAAGATATGGCGGGTCGAAGGGAGAGCTCGAAATGGCGGACGTTGAAGCTCGCCGTGAAACTCAACCTGCGATCACCGAGATCGATGTTCTCTGGATTACCGCGGGCCTGGGATGCGACGGCGACACGATCGCCATGACCGCGGCCACCCAGCCTAGCATCGAAGATATTGTAACCGGCGCTCTGCCCTGGATTCCCAAAGTCAGGTTCCTCAATCCCTTCCTTGCCATCGAAAATGGCGACGAGTTTATGAAGCGTTTCTACCTGGCGGCAGAGGACAATCTGGGACCTTTTATTCTGGTCGTCGAAGGGTCAATTCCGGACGAGACCAACAAAGAGGAAGGATATTGGGCTTCGTTCGGCACCGACGCGAAGAGCGGCCAGCCGATTACCACCTGCGAATGGATCGATCGCCTGGTGCCCAAGGCGTGGGCAGTCATCGCAGCAGGGACTTGCGCCACCTATGGCGGCATTCATGCCATGGAAGGCAATCCCACGGGCTGCATGGGCCTTGCCGATTATCTGGGTTGGCAGTGGCGTTCGAAGGCGGACATTCCCATCGTATGCGTGCCGGGATGTCCGGTGCAGCCGGATAATTTCATGGAGACGCTGCTGTACCTGTTGCACATGGCGGCGGGGCGGGCGCCAATGATTCCCCTGGATGAAGCGTTGCGCCCCACCTGGCTGTTCGGCAGCACGGTGCACGAAGGCTGTGATCGCGGTGGATACTACGAGCAGGCACAATTTGCCGACGAATATGGATCGCCGCTGTGCATCGTCAAGCTGGGATGCTGGGGCCCGGTGGTCCAGTGCAATGTCGGGAAAAGAGGCTGGATGGGCGGCATCGGAGGGTGTCCGAATGTCGGCGGAATCTGTATCGGCTGTACCATGCCGGGCTTTCCCGACAAATTCATGCCGTTCATGAACCAGCCGCCGGGTTCGCTGTTGTCCTCGGCGGCGGTGCAGACTTATGGACGAGCAATTCACGCGTTGCGCCGCTTCACTCAGTCGTCGCTCAACAAGGAGCCCGGCTGGCGCAAACGCCCCCGCTGAACATGTGTGGGTCGGAGACTCCCTTCGACTCCGCTCAGGGCAGGCTCTGTCCGACGCTTTTGGGGTTGGTGTTGGGGTTGAAGCTGATGTTGGGGTTATGTTGATGTGGCCGTTGCTGTCTCGCCTGCGGCAACGCTCGTGAGTTCATGACGTGGATATAGGTTTAGGAATGCCAGAGTCAAAGGCGGCGGGCGAGGGCGCCCGCCCCACATCATTCCAACCCGTTGCACTGGCCGACCCGGAGCTTGATCCTGTGCAGGCGCAGGAAATTCTCCAGGAGTTGGCGGGAGTCTTCACTCAGGATCCCAGCGTCGCCCGGCGCATTGTGTATCCGCCGGAGCAGCCCGCCGCAACGCCAGCCGCGGATCCGCAGCTACCCAATCTGGAAGCAAGATATCGTGCCCTGGTTGAGCAGATTCCCGCCGTCGTGTTCATGGCCTATCTCGATCGCGGTATTGGCGAGGCTTATGTGAGCCCGCAGATTGAGGCGGCTCTGGGCTTCTCACAAGAAGAATGGCTGGAGGATCCAGTCCGCTGGTATAGCCACATCCATCCTGACGACAAGCAGCGCTGGAGCACCGAAGCAGCCGAGATGTTTCTGACCGGAAACCCCCTGCGATCGGCTTATCGCGTGGTCGCACGGGACGGCCGTGTGATCTGGTTTCACTGCGAAGCCAAGATGATTCGCAAGCCAGACGGCGAGCCTTGGTTCATCCACGGAGTCGGGTTCGACATCACCGACCTGAAGCGGACGGAAGAAGCTCTGCAGGAAGAGCGCAACGTGGTTTCCGCCATCCTGCACACGGTGGGAGCTTTGGTGGTGGTGCTCGACCCAGAAGGCAGGATCATCCGCTTTAACCGGGCCTGTGAGCAAATCACGGGATATTCCTTTGAGGAAGTTCGCGGACAGTGCATTTGGGACCTGTTTCTGGTTCCAGAGGAAGTAGAGCATTTCAAGACGTCGTTCCAGAAGACCCGGACCGACCACCGCCCCAATGAGTACGAGAGCCGATGGGTCAGTCGGGACGGACGGCAGAGAATCATCGCATGGTCAACTACGATCCTCCCCGGCGCCGACGAAAACGGGAGTTATGTGATCGCATCGGGAATTGATATCACCGAGCGCCAGCGGGCCGAGGCCAAGTTCCGCGGCCTGCTGGAGGCGGCGCCCGACGCCGTGGTGGTGGTCAACCGGGAGGGCAAGATTGTTCTGGTCAACGCCCAGGTGGAGAAGTTGTTCGGTTATCACCGGGAAGAGCTGTTGGGACGAGCGCTGGAGTTGCTGGTGCCACCACGGCTGCGCCGCAAGCACTCGGAACACCGGAAGACTTTCTTCGAAGAGCCGCGAGTCCGGCCGATGGGAGCCGGCGCGGAGCTCTATGGCTTGCACAAGGATGGCCACGAGTTCCCGGTAGAGATCAGCCTGAGCCCGCTGGAAACCGAAGAAGGGGTGCTGGTTTCGAGCGCCATCCGGGACATTACCGAGCGCAAACACCTGGAGAAAACCATCCTTGAGATCAGCGGACGGGAACAGCGCCGGATCGGCCAGGACCTGCACGACGGCCTGGGGCAGCATCTTACCGGCATCGCCTTCATGAGCAAGGTGCAGGAACAGAAGCTCGTGGAAAAGGCCTTGCCCGAGGCCGGAGACGCGGCCAAGATCGTGAAATTGGTGAATGAGGCCATTAATAAGACGCGGGAACTGGCGCGCGGCCTGCTGCCGGTGGTGTCCGATGCCCAGGGGCTGATGTCAGCGCTCCAGCAATGGGCGGGTGAGGTGGAGGACCTGTTCGGGGTCTCCTGCCGCTTCGAGTGCTTTGCGCCGGTGCTGATTCATGATGACGCCATGGCCACTCATCTCTACTATATTGCGCGGGAGGCCGTGAACAATGCCATCAAGCATGGCCACCCCGAACACATCGTGATCCGTCTGGCGGCTGCTCAGGGTCAAGGCGCCCTGGTAATTGAGGACGACGGCACGGGTATTCCCGAGATTTCGGGCAAAGGCGTGGGCATGGGACTTCATCTTATGAATTACCGGACCCGGATGATCGGAGCTTCGTTGCAGATACAACGGGGCGAGATCCGCGGGACAATGGTTACCTGCTTGTTTCCGGTCAAGGACCAGGAAATATGAACTCCACTCACAAGGTTCAAAACAACGTTGTGGCGAGAAAGAGCCGAATCTTGGTGGTGGACGATCATCCCATCGTGCGCCAGGGGCTGGCGCTGCTCATCAATCAGGAAGCCGATCTGGTGGTGTGCGGTGAAGCCGAAGAGGCCAGCGGCGCCATGCACGTGCTGGCGTCCTCGCGGCCGGATGTCCTCATCGTGGATATTTCGCTCAATGGTCCGGACGGCCTTGACCTGCTCAAGAACATTAGAAACGTGCACCCTACTCTGCCCGTACTGATCCTTTCCATGCACGACGAGTCGATCTACGCGGAGCGCGCCCTGCGCGCGGGTGCCAATGGCTACATCATGAAGCAGGAGGCGACGGAAAAAGTGCTCGTGGCGCTGCGCCGCATTCTGGGCGGCGAAATCTACGTGAGTGACCGCGTTGCCAACAAGATGCTGAAACACTACATCACCGGATCGGGCACGCTGCGCCATTCCTCCATCGCCGACCTGAGCGATCGTGAGCTGGAAGTGTTTCGTCTGATCGGAGAAGGTCACGGCACCCGGCAGATTGCCGAAGAGTTGCACCTCAGCGTGAAGACGGTCGAATCCTACCAGGCGCACATCAAGGAAAAATTGTCTCTCCGCAGCGCGCGCGAGCTCATGCAGCATGCCATCCAGTGGAAGATGAACGAGAAAACTGCGTAGCTTACCCCACCGTATTTATTCTTCCGGCATCGGGGAACCCCTGATATCGAAAATAGTGCTTCCCATGAAACTGAAAAAGTGGGGCTCCCGCTTGTGACGACCTTTGCTTTTGTTGATGCTAGGGGCGTCCCTTAAGTAACAGGGCGCAATTTTTCCAGGTTTCCCTTCTAAAAGCGAAGAGAACTACTACCAGGGCAAGGTTTTGAAAATTATTCGCTAATCGTAAACCAGAAATTCGGCAGCTCCCGTCCTCCCGTTGAGGCGGGAAAGGAGAGTCGAGCTATGGCAGCGGAAACAGTTCCGTACGGTCGGAAAACGCAAAAACCATCGCCAGTCGCCGAAGTACACATTCTCTGGATCACCGCCGGTCTGGGCTGTGACGGAGACTCGGTTTCAGTCACCGCGGCAAGTCAACCCAGCATCGAAGATGTTCTGCTGGGAGCAATCCCCGGCCTTCCCAAGGTGCACCTGCACAATCCCGTTCTGGCCTACGAGAACGGAGACGACTTCCTGAAATTCTGGTACATGGCGGAGAAAGGTCAGTTGGACCCCTTCGTCCTGGTGGTTGAGGGTTCCATTCCCAACGAGAAAATAAAGAAGGAAGGCTACTGGGCAGGGCTCGGAACTGATGCCAAGACCGGTCAACCGATCACCACCAATGAGTGGATCGATCGCATCGCTCCGAAAGCTCTCGCAGTGATTGCCTGCGGCACCTGCGCCACCTACGGCGGCATTCATGCCATGGAAGGCAATCCCACTGGCGCCATGGGGCTGGCGGACTATCTGGGTTGGGACTGGAAGTCGAAAGCCGGACTGCCCATCGTCAATGTTCCGGGATGCCCGGTGCAACCGGACAACTTCATGGAGACCGTCCTCTATCTTCTTTATCAGGTGGCAGGACTGGCGCCCATGATTCCGCTCGACGATCAGCTGCGTCCCACCTGGCTATTCGGCAAGACCGTGCACGAAGGTTGCGACCGCGCCGGCTACTACGAGCAGGGCGACTTCGCGGAAGTGTATGGCTCCCCGAAATGCATCGTGAAGCTGGGATGCTGGGGCCCGGTAGTGAACTGCAATGTGCCCAAGCGCGGCTGGATGGCTGGAATTGGCGGCTGCCCCAACGTTGGCGGCATTTGCATCGGTTGCACCATGCCTGGATTCCCCGACAAGTTCATGCCCTTCATGGATGAACCGCCGGGCGCCCGGGTCTCGAGTTCAGCCATCGGTGCCTATGGCCGCGCGATTCGCGCCCTGCGCTCGATGACCCAGTCCACGGCCAACAAGGAGCCCAAGTGGCGTCATCCGCACGCAGAGCTGACCACCGGGTACCACCCACGGTCTTACTGACAAGATCCTACTGAGTCCAAAGGAGCGATCGAATGAGCACTATTACCGCACCGACGAAGGACGCCCCGGGAAAAAAGGGGAACCTGGTGGAAATGAACTGGGATCCGATCACCCGGATCGTAGGCAGCCTGGGCATTTTTACCAAGATCGACTTTGAGAACAAGCATGTGGTCGAGTGTCACAGCACCTCGTCCATTTTTCGCGGGTACAGCATTTTCATGAAGGGCAAGGACCCGCGCGACTCTCACTTCATCACCAGTCGAATTTGCGGCATTTGCGGCGACAACCACGCCACTTGCGCTACCTATGCGCAGAACATGGCATTTGGGATCAAGCCGCCTCCAATCGCGGAGTGGATCGTCAATCTCGGCGAAGCTGCCGAGTATATGTTCGATCACAATATTTTTCAGGACAATCTGGTCGGAGTGGACTTCTGCGAGCAGATGGTCAAGGAAACCAATCCCAAAGTCCGGGCCAAGGCACAATCCACGGCGGCGCCGCACGCCAGCGCGCACGGCTACCGTACCATCGCCGATATCATGACGGCGCTCAATCCGTTTACCGGCGCTTTCTATCGCGAGGCCCTGGTCATGAGCCGCATGACGCGCGAAATGTTCTGCCTGATGGAAGGGCGGCACGTCCATCCCTCCACTCTTTACCCTGGCGGCGTGGGCACGGTTCCAACCGTGCAGCTGTTCACCGACTACCTGGTTCGGCTGATGAAGTATGTGGAGTTCATGAAGAAGGTCGTGCCGCTTCATGATGACCTGTTCGATTTCTTCTACGACGCCCTCCCCGGTTACGAGGAAGTCGGCAGGCGCCGTGTCCTTCTGGCCTGCTGGGGATCGTTCAACGACCCCGACGTCTGCGATTACACCTACAAGAACATGACGAACTGGGGCCGCGGCATGTTCGTCACTCCGGGAATCGTGGTGGACGGCAAGCTGGTGACCACCGACCTGGTGGACATCAACCTGAACATTCGCATCCTGCTGGGCAGTTCGTATTACGACGAGTGGAAGAACCAGCAGACGTTCGTCAAGACTGACCCGCTGGGCAACCCCGTTGACAAGAACCATCCCTGGAACCAGACCACGATCCCACGGCCGCAAAAACGCGACTTTGGCGGCAAGTACACTTGGGTTATGTCGCCGCGCTGGTTCGACAAACGAACCGGGGACCATTTGGCGATGGACACGGGAGGCGGCCCGATCGCTCGCCTCTGGGCGACGGCTCTGGCCGGGTTGGTGGACATCGGATACATCAAGGCCACTGGCAGCAGCGTCAAGATGTACCTGCCCAAGACCACGTCGCTGCCCGAAGCCGAGTTCGAATGGAAGATTCCCAAGTGGAGCAATGCCATCGAACGGGACCGCGCCCGGACCTACTTCCAGGTCTATGCCGCCTGCGCCGCACTGCATTTCATGGAGAAGGCCCTGGCGGAGTTGCATGCCGGACGCACCAAAACCTGGACCGAATTCAAAGTGCCTGAGGAGGCAATCGGTTGCGGCTTCCACGAAGCGGTCCGCGGCGTACTCTCGCACCACGTGGTGATCAAAGAGGGCAAGATCGCCAACTACCATCCTTATCCTCCGACTCCCTGGAATGCCAATCCTCGCGACATCTATGGCACTCCGGGTCCCTACGAGGACGCGGTGCAGAACACGCCGATTTTCGAAGAAAACGGCCCTGACAAGTTCAAGGGAATCGATATAATGCGCGCGGTAAGAAGTTTCGATCCCTGTTTGCCTTGCGGTGTGCATATGTATCTGGGGAACGGCAAGGTGCTGGAGACGCACCATTCCCCCATGTTCGGTCTTCAACCCTGAACTCGTACATGGTGTGAGACGGAGTGAGGGTGGTAGCTAGGAATTGCCAGATGCGCTCTTTGAGGAGGGATCTGGCATCTCAAAACTGCGCTCTCACTCCTAATTTTTTGAGTTTTGTCATCCTGAGTGAAAGCAACCCATTCGCTCGCGAATGGGGTGGGTGAAGTCGAAGGATCCCTAGCAGCTTTAGGGACTTTCCCTCGGGGACTTGGCGCAGCAATGAAGTAGGGGTCCTTCGACTGCGTAGGGGATTCGCGAAGCGAATCCGCTACTCCGCTCAGGATGACAACAACGTTCTTTCAAGGAGCCTTGTGGCCGACAGCAGAGATTTTCGGGAAGACATGCAGCGCATCGGTGGCCTGGTACAGGAAATCGAAGCGATTGCCGATCCTGCCGTACGGGCCGCCACCAAGGGTCTGGTGCAGTCGCTGATAGATCTGCACGGCGCGGCCCTGGAGAGGGCGCTCGACATCGTGGCCGACGTCGGAGAGCCGGGCATGGGTATCATCGACCGCCTGGGCCGCGATGCGCTGGTGAGCAGCGTCCTGATTCTTTACGGCCTGCATCCCGAGGACATCGAAACCCGGGTGGTGAAAGCCGTGGATCGGGTCCGGCCACAGTTGCGCAAGCAGGGCTGTGAAGTTCAGTTGCTGGGTGTGAACGACGGCGCCATCCGGTTGCGTGTGGAGACCGGCTCTCACACTTGCGGCTCAACCGCTAAGACCGTGCAGGCGACGCTGGAAAGCGCGATGTACGATGCCGCGCCGGATCTGAGTTCGCTGCTCATCGAAGGCCTGGAAGAGAAGCCCGCGTCTGGATTCGTCGCGTTGGATAAGCTGATGGGCAGTGCTGCGGGATTGCAGGTGGAAGTCAATCCACCGCAGGGTGCGGATTGACGGAAATTCTTGTAGCGCTGGGAATGCTGAAATCATGAGTGCCGGTCAATTTACCGACCCCGCCGACGGCTTTGGAGCGCTGCGCCAGTTTGCCCGCCGCGAGCGGCCGCTGGAGCGCTGCGAGTTGTGCGGCGTCGGATTGCCCCCCAGCCATCCTCACTTGATTGAACTGGAGCGCCGCAAACTCCTCTGTACCTGCGACGCCTGTGCCATCCTCTTCAGCGGCCAAGGCGTAAAGTTCAAGCGCGTACCGCGGCGGGTGCGTTCGCTTCCCGGTTTCAATCTCAGCGACGCCGAGTGGAACGGCCTGATGGTTCCCATCAACATGGCCTTCTTCCTCAAGAGCAGCCTGGAGAACCGGGTGGTTGCGCTTTATCCCAGTCCGGCGGGTGCTACCGAGTCGCTGCTGGCGCTGGAATCCTGGAACGATATTGTCGAACGCAATCCGATTCTGAACGAAATGGAATCCGATGTGGAAGGGCTGCTGGTCAACCGCTTGGGCTACTCCCGCGGATATTCCGCCGCCGAATACTACCTGCTTCCCATCGACGAATGCTACAAGCTGGTTGGCTTGATTCGCATGCACTGGAAGGGCCTCTCCGGCGGAACAGAAGTGTGGCGGGAGCTGGGCGAGTTCTTCTCGAGCTTGAAAGCAAGAGCAGTCGAAGTTGGAGCGGAGTCCCATGCCTGACTTGACCTTTCACGTTGAAGGCGCCGAGGTCGTGGCCAATGCGGCCACACCGCTGCTGGCTTTCAAGCTGCGGCTGACTGACGCCAATCCGGAGCAGACCATTCACACCGTCGCCCTGCGTTGCCAGATTCAGCTCGAAGTCACGCGCCGCAAATATACGCCCGAAGATCAGGAGCGCTTGCTCGATCTCTTTGGCGAGCCCAGCCGCTGGGGCCAGACTCTGCGAAGCCTATTGTGGACGCACGCCAATCTGGTCGTGCCGTCGTTCAAGGGATCGACGCTGGTCGATCTTCCGGTGCCGTGTACGTTCGACTTTAACGTGGCTGCCACCAAATATTTCGACGGTCTGGCGGACGGGGAAGTTCCGGTTTGCGTACAGTTCAGCGGCACGGTTTTCTATGAGGGCGGAGAGGGCGGGCTGCAGGTCGCGCCTATCTCCTGGGACAAGGAAGCCCGCTTCCGCTTGCCGGTAAAAATCTGGCGCGACATGATGGCGTCTTACTATCCCAACAGCGCCTGGCTCTGCCTGCACAAAGCCGCTTTCGACCGCCTGTATCAGTACAAGGTGAAACACGGAATTCCTACCTGGGAAGAGGTCCTGGAAAGCCTGATTCCGGTGGAAGAGACGGTGATCTGATGAATCTCGGGGCGGTGGAACAAATCGCGAAAGCGGTGCTTTACGAGGGCTACATGCTCTATCCCTATCGCCCCTCCTCGGTGAAAAATCAGCAGCGCTGGAATTTCGGCGTGCTCTGCCCGCAGTCTTACAGCCAGGCGCAGAAGGGCAGCGAAGCCTGGACTATGCAGACCGAGTGCCTGGTCGAAGGCAGTTCCATGACCGGGCTGGAAGTTCGAGTGCGTTTTCTGCAACTCATGGCGCGGAGCATCGGCAAACTGACGATGCCGCTCAAGGAATTGTTACCGGGCGAAATACCGGAGTATCGGCTGGTGGACCGACTTGTGGTGAACGGCCGCGCTTTCCAACCCTGGCAGGAAGCCGTCGAGCGTGAAGTTACCTTGCCGGTGTACAACGTGGAAGCCCTGGCCCACGGGCTCGTGTCCAATGCGTTTAGTTTCGCGGCGGAAAAGCAATTCGAATATCTGCGCGACGGCAGCGGGCAGATGGTGGCGGTGATCGTCCGCGAACGAAAGCCGCTTTTCGGTGCTGTCGAAATCATAAGTGAAAGAGTTGCAGAAGAAGTGTTCAAGATCAGCGTCCGGGTTTGTAACACCACGCCTTTTGAAGTAACCACGGACTCCACCCGAGACGACGCTTTGCTCAGCTCGCTGGCCTCAACCCATACCGTGTTGGGCGCGCAGGACGGCCGATTTATTTCGCTCATGGCTCCCCCCGAAGCGCTCAGCGAACTGGCCGCGCAGTGCAAGAATGTCGGAACTTACCCGGTGCTGGTCGGCGAAGAAGGGCAGTTCGACACGCTGCTCTCCTCGCCCATCATTCTGTATGACTATCCTCAGATCGCTCCTGAAAGTGCAGGTGATCTGTTTGACGGAACCGAGATTGACGAGATTCTCTCCCTGCGCATCATGACCCTGACTGACGACGAGAAACGGGAGATGAGCCAATCGGACGAACGCGCCCGCGCCATGCTGCAGCGCACCGAGACCATGCCGGCGGAACAGTTCATGAAGCTGCACGGAGTTCTGCGAGGCCTGCGCCCGCTCAGGGAGGAGACACAATGAACGAGTGGGAGTGGCAGCTTCTGGAAGAAAAGACGTCGCTCGATCATTTCGAGATTTCTGGAATCGAAGTGAGGGCCGGTAGCCGGGTGCGCCTGCGCCCACGTAAGGGCGGCGATGTGATGGACATTGCCCTGGCTGGCCAGATCGCCACTATCGAATGTCTGGAGCAGGACTACGAAGGCAAATGCCACGTCTGCGTGGTTCTCGACAACGACCCGGGACGAGATATGGGCCTGCTGCGCCAGCCCGGCCATCGCTTCTTCTTCGATGCCGAGGAAGTTGATCCGCTGTCGGAAGAAGAAGCCCGTGAGCTCAAGCCCGTCCCAAAGGCGAGCATTCTGGTGGCCGGGATCGGGAACATCTTTCTGGGCGACGATGCCTTTGGCGTCGAAGTGGTCCGCCGCCTGACTGGCCTCGATCTTCCCGCGAGGGTGCGGGTTGCCGACTTCGGCATCCGCGGCTTCGATCTCGCATACGCACTGCAGGACGGTTACGAAACCACCATCCTGGTGGATGCGTGCCCGCACGGGCAGCCCCCGGGAACACTCTACGTCATCGAACCCGATCTGAAGTCCTTGGACGGCCCCGAGGCTGCTCCGGCCACGGTCGAAGCGCATGCCATGAATCCCATGACCGTTCTGCGCATGGCCAAGGCAATGAACATCGAGGTGAAAAATATTCTGGTGGTCGGCTGCGAACCGGAGACACTCGGAGGCGAAGAAGGCCAGATGGGACTGAGCAAACCAGTCGATGCCGCGGTGGACGAAGCCGTCAAGCTGGTGGAATCGCTGGTGAAAAGGATCCTCAACGGAGAAGGGCCCGATTCGACGGTGGCCCCAAACCTGGTGTAGGGCGGTAAACATCCTGCAGAGAAGAAGGAGATGGGCAATGGAAAATGGCAACGGAAGATTCAACGACAAAGATACGCTGCTTATGCTCAGTGGCGTCGCGCTGATGGTCTTCGGGGCGGGTTTGATTCTCACCAATCCCATTGCGCGCCGCTACATGGGGCAGTTGGGAGTGGGTGATCTGGCCAGCCTGGCCTTGCCGGACCTGGATCGCTACTTGAAATTGCGTGCCATGTGACAACGTACGGCAATAGGGGTGCAACTAACTAAGGGGGAATATCCGTTTGTCAACAGTGGGATCACCACCAGCCACAACGGTCCGTTATGTAATTGATGCCAGGGCGAGTACATTTATTGTCCGGGCGTTTGCCACCGGGATGCTTTCCGCATTTGGGCACAGCCCGACCATTTCGGTCCCGAATATCGAAGGCGAGGTGAACTGGACTGCGAGTTCCATGGAAGATTCGTCCCTGCGGATCGTGGCCAACGCGTCATCGTTGACCGTGGCCGACGATATCAGCAAATCGGATCGCCATGAAATGGAGCGTAAGATGCATAAAGAGGTTCTGGAGACGGATGGCTTCCCGGAGATCGTTTATGAATGCTCCCGGGTTTCATCCATCCAGAAACTGGGCGAGGGGTCATTTTCGGCGGCGTTGAACGGATCTCTGACCTTGCATGGCGTGACCCAAGACCAGCCGATTTCCGCACGCGTGACGCTGAAAGGCGACATGTTGCGGGCCGCCGGAGAGTTTTCCATACGCCTGAGTGATTACGAGATCAGGCCGGTCTCCGCCGCCGGGGGGATGGTCAAACTGAAGGACGAGCTCAAGTTGTCGTTCGACATCGCCGCACGGAAGGCGTGAAACGGTCGTTGGTCACTGGTCGTTGGCCTTTGGTCGTTGGCCAAGGTCAAAGGCTGGAGCGATTTTGGTTGGGGGTGGGCCAGGCTGACGGTGCGCGGTAGCGCTTATGGGTTCGCGAACGACCAACGACCAACGGCCAAGGACCAACGGCCAAGGACCAACGACCAAGGACCAACGACCAAGGACCAACGACCAAGGACCAACGACCAAAAAAACCGGGAGGATGTTCCATGTGCCTCGCCATACCAGGAAAGATCGTCGAAATCTCCGGCGACAATGCCGAATCCGCGCTGGTTGATGTGGCCGGCGTCCGGCGCAAGATTGATCTTGGCCTGCTGCAGGACGATAAGCCCGGGCCCGGCGACTGGGTGCTCATCCATGTCGGCTTTGCCATGAGCAAGATCAGCGAGTGCGACGCTCTTGACCAGATGAACACGCTCCGCGCTCTGGGCGAGATCGATGGAGCCATGCAGGAAGTCCAGGGATACGGCCTGGAGGAAATAGACAGCGATGACGTCGAACTGGATGACGCCGAACCGGACGACGTCGAAGTGAATGACGCCGAAGTGAATTGACGCCTGCCCGCGTCCAGCCTGCGAGGGAGGATCGGCATGAGATTTGTTGATGAGTTTCGCGAGCCCGAGCTGATTTCACGAACCGCGGAGGAAATTCGCCGCCTGGCCGGCAGCGAGCGGCACTACCACCTCATGGAAGTGTGCGGCGGCCACACCCACGCCATCTATCGCTTCGGCCTCAAGGACATTCTTCCGGAAAATATCGAACTGATCCACGGGCCGGGCTGTCCGGTCTGCGTGCTTCCCATGGGACGTATTGACGATGGCTTGTCCATCGCCCAACAACCTGACGTAGTCTTCGCCGCTTTCGGCGACATGATGCGCGTTCCCGGCACCCAGGGCAGCCCGCTCGAGCACAAGGCCCGGGGAATGGACGTCCGCATCGTGTATTCGCCCTCCGACGCGCTGAAACTGGCCCGCCTGAATCCCGAAAAGCACGTCATGTTTTTCGCTATTGGGTTTGAGACCACGGCGCCCTCCACCGCGCTCACGCTAATGCGTGCCAAAGCCGAGGGCATCCACAACTTCTCCGTTTTTTGTAATCACGTCACTATCATCCCGGCGATCCGGGCGATTCTCGATTCACCGGACATGCGTCTGGACGCATTCATCGGCCCGGGACATGTCTCGACCGTCATCGGCTGTCGTCCCTACGAGTGGATCGCCAAGGACCAGGACAAGCCGATTGTGGTTTCCGGCTTCGAACCGCTCGACATGTTGCAGTCGATTGTCATGCTGCTGCGTCAACTGAAAGCACGGGAAGCCAAAGTCGAGAACCAGTACAAGCGAGTCGTTCCCTGGGAAGGCAACCGTGCGGCCCTTCGCGCCATGGCTGAGGTATTCCAGTTGCGTCCGTATTTCGAGTGGCGCGGTCTGGGCTTCATTTCGCAATCGGCGCTGCGCCTGAACGACAAGTACGCCGCATGGGATGCCGAGCAGCGCTTTGCGGTCCCGGGCATTCGAGTGACCGACCCCAAGGCAGCGCAGTGCGGAGAAGTGCTGAAGGGCGTGCTGAAGCCGCACCAGTGTAAACTCTTTGGCCGTGAGTGCACGCCGGAGCATCCTATCGGTGCCCTCATGGTGTCATCGGAAGGATCATGCGCCGCTTATCACAACTACGAACACCGGAAGGTAGCAATGGCGACCAGCCTGACTTCGATCGCCTAGACAATGATCGCGCAGGCAATGCTCGCCTGGACGATCAGGCTGCTCTCGATGCCAGGCCGGCGCCTGTCCGGTTTCGCGATCCCCAAATCGAGATGGCGCACGGAGCCGGAGGTAAGGCCAGCCGCAAACTGGTGGAAGGTCTTTTTGCGCCACTGCTTTTTGGATCAGCTCCCGGGCCCCTGGGAGACGCCGCGCACGTCGACATCAACGGGAACACAGTCGCAATCACCACGGACAGCTTTGTCGTAAAGCCGCTGACTTTTCCCGGCGGCTCGATCGGCGAACTTGCGGTGAACGGCACGGTGAACGATCTCGCGGTATCGGGCGCGCGTGCCGAGGCCCTGGTTGTCACCTTCGTACTGGAAGCTGGGCTGCCGACGCCGGTGCTCGAGGCGGAAGTTCGCGCCATGGCAAAAGCCGCGCGGGACGCGGGAGTCCGCGTTGCTGGTGGCGACACCAAAGTCGTCGAACATGGCAAGGCCGACCAGATGTACGTCACCACCACTGGCATTGGCCGCGTGCTTCGTGGAGTGACTATCGATCCGCGCTCCGTACGCGTCGGTGACAAGATTCTGCTTTCCGGGCCGATCGGCGATCATGGCATCACCATTCTTCTGGCCCGCGGCGAACTCGATCTCGAGGCGGACCTCCGTTCCGACACGCGCTCGGTGCTGCCTCTGGTCGAAGCTCTGGTTCATGCCGCCGGTCCGGGCGTGCGCTGGATGCGCGATCCAACCCGCGGCGGGGCGGCTACATCCCTAAACGAGCTGGCGCGGGATTGCGGGCTGGGCATGGTGCTGTTTGAAGATCAGATTCCGGTGCGCGACATGGTACGCGGAGCGTGCGAGTTGCTGGGACTTGACCCGCTGCACATTGCGAATGAGGGCCAGTTCATGGCGGTGGTTTCGCCCGAGTACGCTGATGCCGCTATCAATGCGCTGAACCTGGCGCCGGGCGGAAGCGAGGCTCAGGTGATCGGCGAGGTTCGGGAGCAGCCTGCGGGGACGGTGCTGGTGACCACCCGTTACGGAGGCAGCCGCATTGTGGATATGCTGGTCGGCGATCCTCTGCCGCGCATTTGTTAGGCATGAAAACCATGACGACAGCGGTCAAACTCGCGAGTCAGGTGGAAGAGCGGATGCTCGAACGCAACGAACTATACGAACAGTTCTTCTTGCGCGAGGCGCCACGGCTGGCCGAAGCTTGCCGCGAGATGTCGGAACGATTTCTGCGTGGAGGGCGTCTGCTCGCTTTCGGGCGCGGACCCTATGCTACGGACGCGCAACATGTCTCGGTGGAATTCGTTCATCCCGTGATTGTGGGCAAGCGCGCGCTGCCTGCGCTGGATTTGTCAATCCTGTTCCGACCTTGGCTTGAGGCCATCCTTCATCCCGAAGATATCGTCATGGGATTCGGTCCGCCCGAAGGCGATCCCGAAGTCTGGGCTACGCTTCAACTGGCCCACTTGCAGGACGCGATGACCTTCGCTCTCCCCGGCATGGAAGGTTCTTATGCGCTCGATGCCCCCACGCAGGACCCATTCATGCACCAGGAAATGATCGAGATCCTGTACCACACGCTGTGGGAGACGGTGCACGTCTTTTTCGAGCATCGCGAACTGGGTCATGAAGTCGGCGAGTCGGGATTCCTCTATCCCTTTCTGGGTACGGAGAAGCAGGGAACCACGGACCTGCTGGCCGAAGTCGCAAGCTCGATTCTGATGAAGGTACATGACGACGCCAAATTGCGCGGCTTGGTGGCGCGGGAGCAGGCCGAACAAATCAGTAGCACGGTGCTGGCTATGTACCAACGCCTGCAACGTCGTGGCAAGCTCATTATCTTCGGCAATGGTGGCTCGGCTACAGACGCCAACGACTGGGCCATCGACTGCGTGCTTCCGCCACTGGGCTTCAGGCCCATTCCTGCCGTGTCGCTGGCGCTCGAGCCGGCCAACATCACCGCCGTCGCCAACGACATTGGGACCGAGGCCATCTTCCTGCGCCAGCTGATTGCGCAGGCCCGCCCGGACGACGTGGCTGTGGCGATCTCGACCAGCGGCGGATCGCGCAACATCATCATGGCCCTCGAAGAAGCCCGCAAGCGGAACCTGTTGACGGTCGCGCTGCTCGGTTACGATGGCGGCGAAATCAAGCGCAAGGCTCTGGCGGATTTTCCGCTGGTGGTGCAGTGCGATTACATTCCTCGCATCCAGGAAGTGCAGGCCTCGATTTATCACGTCATCCGCGAAGCGCTGGAGGTACTCGACCGTGGCCAGGCTTGAACTCTACGGCACTGCGCGCTGCCCCTACACCGGCGAAATGCGCGATTGGCTGGAATGGAAGCGCTCTGAATTTGTGGAGTACGACGTCGAAGCCGATGTCGCAGCCCGTGTGCGCATGCGCGAAGTGGCGGGCGGGCAGCGCAACGTCCCGCTGCTGGTAGAGGACGGCAAGGTGGTCCAGGTGGGGTGGCAGGGGCGCAGTTGCATTGTGGACGTGGAGTGACCATGGCCAGCGCCTGTTCCATTCGGGTCCGCGGAGTGGTGCAGGGCGTGGGCTTCCGTCCCTTCGTCTATCGCCTGGCCCGCGCTAACACTCTTGGAGGATGGGTCCTGAACGGTGAAGAGGGCGTCGAGATTTACCTGGAAGGCGCCGAGCAGGGGCTGCAGGCGTTCGTGCGCGAGATGAAAACACAGCCGCCGCCCGCCGCCAGCATTGCGGAGATGGAAGTTCAGGAAGTCGCGCCGCTGGGCGTGAACGGATTTACCATCCGCGAAAGCCAGCGCCGGGAGCGTCCGACCGTCCGGATTTCACCTGACCTGCCGGTATGTGAGGATTGCATCGCGGAGCTTTTCGATCCCCGCAATCTGCGCTACGGTTATCCCTACATCAACTGCACCAACTGCGGTCCGCGCTATACCGTAGTCCTGGGCCTGCCTTATGACCGGGGCAACACCACGATGAAAGACTGGCCGCTCGATGACTATTGCGCGGAAGAATTCAAGGATGCCGGCAACCGCCGCTTTCATGCCCAGCCCGTGGCGTGTCCTGCTTGCGGGCCCGGTTATTATCTCCAGCCGCAGGAAAAGACGCTGCCAGGAACGGAATCCGCCATTCGGCATGCGGCTGAACTGCTGAATGAAGGAAAGATCATCGCGGTGAAAGGGCTGGGGGGGTATCACCTGGCGTGTGATGCCCAAAATCCCGCGGCGGTGGCGGCTTTGCGCGAGCGTAAATATCGCAAGGAGAAGCCGTTCGCGGTCATGGCCCGCGACCTCGACCAGGCTCGCAGACTGGTGGAGCTTTCGTCACACAGCGAAAACCTGCTCACTTCTAGGGCTCGTCCGATCGTGCTGGCGCCGGCAAGGGCTGAACTGATTGGAGTGGCGCCGCAGAACAGCGAACTGGGAGTGATGCTCCCCTACACTCCATTGCATCACCTGTTGTTTGCGGCGGGCGCGCCCGAAATACTTGTTATGACCAGCGCCAACCGCTCGAGTGAGCCGATCGCCTACGACGATGATGATGCTTTGCAGCGCCTCTCCGGTATCGCGGACGCATTTCTGATTGGACAGCGGCCGATTGCGCGCCGGGTGGACGATTCCGTTGTGCGCGACGGTGCCTTCGGTCCCGTCATCCTGCGGCGGTCGCGCGGATATGCTCCAGGGGCCCTGGCAACGGTGCCCTTCGAGCGGCCGATCCTTGCGCTGGGCGCCGATTTGAAAAACACCATCACGCTGGTGGTTGATGGTCAGGCCTTCGTCAGCCAGCACATCGGGGACCTTGAACACTACGAGGCCTTCCTTGCTTTCCAGCAAACCATCACTGACCTGGTGGCCATGTATGACGTTGATTGGGACGAACTGCTGGTGGCGCACGACGGTCATCCGCAGTATGCTTCGACGCTCCACGCGGCTGATCTGGATGCTCATCGGACGGTGGCGGTGCAGCATCATCGCGCCCATGTCGCGTCCGTGCTGGCCGAACGCGGCGAGTGGGAGAAGCGCGTGCTGGGAGTGAGCTTCGACGGCACTGGCTACGGAGACGACGGCAGCATCTGGGGCGGCGAGATTTTTGTGGGAAGCGTCAAAGAGGGCTTTGAGCGCGTTGCGCATCTCCGCCAGGCTGCGCTCCCCGGCGGTGACGCGGCTGCGCAATACCCGGTCCAGGCTGCGGCCGGCTTTCTGGCGCAGCTGGACGCTTTTCCGGACTTGACCTCGGCGCCCTTCGACTTTCCCGAACGGTTTGCAAACGCAATGGAGCTGGTGAGTAAGGGAGTGCGGACTTTCTCTACCACTTCGATGGGCCGCCTTTTCGACACGGTCGCCGCCCTGCTCGGATTCACGCGGGAAATGTCCTTTGAAGGGCAGGCTGCGATGTGGGTGGAACAGCTGGCGCGCGGAGCTGCCAGCGCCGATGCGTACGCCTTTCCCTTCACCGGCGAGGAGCTGGATTTCCGGCCGCTGCTGCACAGCATCGTTAGAGACCGCCAGCGCGGCCGGCCTACGGCGGAGATCGCGCGGGCCTTCCAGCGCGGCGTTGCGGTGGGTTTGCGCGATTGCGCCCTGGCTCTGTGTAATCTGTACGCGCTGGACACGGTCGTTCTGTCCGGGGGAGTCTTCCAGAATGAGCTTTTGCTGGAAGACGTCAAATCGCTGCTTTCTGCCGGCGCGGTTACCGTCTGGACGAATCATGCGGTGCCTCCGAATGATGGAGGGATAAGTCTGGGACAGGCGGCGCTGGCCGCATTCGTGTCTCCCTTATTTCTTGCAGGCCGTCACCCGGAGCTTGCGAAGGATCTGCCATGAAGCGGCTGCGTGTAGCGATGAGGGAGGGTGCGAGTTCACAAGCTGTCGGAAAGTCGGGCTGGGAGCGATATTGGGAAGGGCGCGGCTTCAGCCGTGCCGATAGGAATTGCAAGGCGTTGCGCTTCAGCGCCTGAGGTCTGCTCCTTGCCCTGCGGAAGGCGCCAACAGTGGAAGGGCATCCGTGGCACGCGGCCAGATCCTTCGGGACTGAAGTCCCTCAGGATGACGCTAGGGAAAAAGGTATCGGCATAAGCCACATGCATGAACTTTCCATCGCGATGAGCATTGTCGAAATGGCGCAGGAGGAAGCGCTGCAGCGTGGAGTGCAGGTCAACGCAGTGCACCTCAAGCTGGGCGCGCTGTCCGGCGTGGTGAAAGAGGCCCTGCTTTCATCCTACGAAATGGCGTGCGATGATACGCCGCTGCGGGGATCGCGCCTGGTCATCGAGGATGTGCCGGTGGTGATCTTTTGTCCGCATTGCAAAGTGCAGCGGCCTCTCAGTTCGGTGCAATTATTCTGCTGTGCGGAATGCGGCACGCCGACTTCGGAGATCGTTCACGGCAAGGAACTTGAAGTGGTGGCATTGGAGATAAGTGATGAGCCCGGAACCTCGGTTGCTTGAAGTTCGAAAGAACGTATTGAAACAGAACGATGTGGTGGCTCGCGCCCTGCGCAACCGCTTTCACGCCGCGGGAGTGTTTGTTGTGAGTTTGGTTTCGAGCCCCGGGTCGGGCAAGACCGCGTTTCTCGAAAAAACGCTGACCGTGCTGCGTCCACGTTATCGTGTGGCCGCCCTGGTTGGCGATCTCGCGACAGAAAACGACGCGGCTCGGCTGGCCCGCAGCCAGGCTCCAGTCAAGCAGATCATCACGGGAACGCTCTGCCATCTGGAGGCTGCGATGGTACAGCGTGCTGTGGACGAAGAGGGGTGGGACCTTGGCCAACTGGATTTCCTCTTCGTCGAGAACGTCGGCAACCTGGTCTGTCCTTCTTCCTACGATCTGGGGGAAGATCTTCGTGTGGTGCTGCTTTCGGTGACGGAAGGCGAAGACAAACCGCTCAAATATCCGACGATTTTCAACAGCGCCGACGTAGCCATCGTCACTAAAAGCGACCTGGCTGAGGCGGTTGAGTTCGACCGAGAAGCCACACGGCGCAACATTCAGGCCATCCGTCCAGGCATGCGGGTCTTTCAGCTTTCCGCCAAGACCGGGGAAGGAATCGAAGAGTATCTGGAATTCCTGGCAGAGCGGCTGGCTGAGTCACGGGCCATGGCCGCCGTCTAGTGTCCCGTCCCGTTTAATTATTTACAATATCCCGGATTCGTGATCCAATAGTGGCATGTTTGTTCGCGCTACTGCTCTGCAGGTCGACGAGGTCCAGAAAAGTCAATTGGAATCGATGGCTCGGGCAGGTACCACGCCACAAAAGACAGCCCGCAAATGCGAGGTAATCCTGCTGGCAAGCCAGGGCGTGTCGAACTACTCGATCGCGCAACGAACCGGCTTGTCCCGACCGACCATTCTGGCCGCCCGGGTCGCCTTCACCGACCGTGGGATCGAGGGCATTCGCAAATCGAAAAAACGCAAGCGCTCACGCCGGGCACTCACACCGGAAGTGGAGCAGAAGATTCTGGACACAACTTTGAAGACGCGACCGGCCAACGCGACGCACTGGAGCGTCCGAGTACTGGCCGCAAAGTTGGGTGTGTCGCGCATGATGGTACAGCGCGTCTGGCAGCATTACGACATCCAGCCCCACCGGGTCGAGAAGTTCAAGATTTCCCAGGATCCGAACTTTGAAAACAAGGTGCGGGACGTCGTTGGCCTGTATCTCGACCCGCCAGACCGGGCCTTGGTACTCTGCGTCGATGAAAAGAGCCAGATCCAGGCGTTGGACCGAACTGCTCCTCTTCTGCCCCTGCGGCCGGGATTGCCGGAACGCCAGACGCATGATTACAAGCGGCACGGAACCACCACACTGTTTGCCGCCTTCAATATCCTCAACGGCAAGGTCATCGCTAGTTGCCTGCCGCGCCATCGCGGCAAAGAGTTCATCCAATTCCTCCATCAACTAGAACAGCAAGTACCCCCGGAACTCGACCTCCACCTCATTCTCGACAACTACAGCACCCACAAGAGCGCCACCGTGCAACGTTGGCTCAAGCCTATGAAACGTCGCCGGTTTCACTTCCATTTCACCCCCACCAGCAGTTCCTGGCTCAATCAGGTGGAACGGTGGTTTGGGCTCATCACGGACAAAATGATTCGGCGCGGTACTTTCCACTCGGTGCAAGAACTGGAACACGCCATCTATGCGTGGCTTGCAAGCTGGAACGATACGCCCAAGCCGTTCGCCTGGAAGGCCACCGCTGACGTGATCCTAGACAAAGTGCGCCGTTGTAAAGAATTGGCTGGGACAGCACACTAGCGTAGCTATTTTTTGCGTCCTTCGCGGTTCTTCCTTGCGTCCTTTGCGGTTAAGGGCTTTCGTTGACCGCGCGCGCCGCGATCCACAGCTTTAGCCGCAAAGGACGCAAAGGAAAGCCGCAAAGGACGCAAAGATCCAACCACCACGTCAGGGCTCCAGCTTGAATATCTTTTCCATGAGCAACCACTTTTCCCCGGGCTTGGCTTCGGGGAGCGATTGCTGAAAATTCCACATCAGTTTCTCCCACTCCTGTACTTTCGGATTCCGAAAGTCGGCCAGTCCCTTGGCTTCAAAGGAGAAGCCCTCGTTTACTTCCATGATCATGAACATGCGTGTCCCTTGGAGATAAATCTCCATGTCCTCGATCCCGGAATCTTTGATGCTTTGCCTAATTTCCGGCCAGATGTTCTGGTGATAGCGTTTGTACTCGGCAATCAGCGCGGGATCATTCTTGAGGTCCAAGGTCAGGCAGAATCGTCGATTCATTTTGCAGTTCGCTTCCCGTCCAGGTCAGGATACCGGCCCCGCCAGCTTCAACACATAGGCATAGCGCCCTGGAAGCGTGGCCGGCAAGTCGACGCGAATATCATTGCCCTGTTGCGACCACGCGACGGACCTCAAATCTCCCAGAAGGTAAATCTTTGAGCCCGCCTTGGGAGTAACGTCCTTCAGCGTCGTGCTGGTTGCTTTCGGCTGAGCGAGCAGCGTGGCATAAACTGTGGAATCCTTCTGCGTGAATCGGACGGAGATTCCTTCAGCGGTCTCTCCCACAGCGCGTTTCCAGGGCTTTGTACCATAGATGGCTTCGCCATTCTGCTGCAGCCATGCCCCCAGCGCCTGCAGGCGGCTCATTTGGACCGGCGGGATGGTGCCGTCAGCTTCAGGACCAACATCGAGCAGGAGATTTCCATTCTTACTTACGATATCGACCAAAAGATGGATCAGTTCATCGGGAGCGATAGTCTCGGCTTCGCCTTCGGCGCGGTTGTAGCCGAAGGAGCGTCCCAGGCCGCGACATTCCTCCCACTTGGTCAGGCTGATATGGTCGAGGGTCTGGTACTCGGGAGACCTGAAGTCTGAGTGCTTTACTCCAAAGCGGTCGTCGATGACGCCATCCGGCACGGCGTTGTAATACTCCGCCATGATTTCCAGAGGGTGTCCGGACTTGGGATAGTCAATGTCGTTCCACAGCAGCGCGGGGTGGTAGCGCTCGATCAGTTCGCGCATGTGGGCGTCGGCATATTTGCCGTAGGCTTCGCTTTGCGGCTTTACTTTTTGATGGTCCTCTTTGTTGCGGATGGGGCCGGGCACAAAGGTCCAGTCGTATCCGCCGGAGTAGTAGAGGCCCATGCGCAGGCCCTGGCTGCGGACGGCAGTGGTCAGTTCGCCGACGATATCGCGGGTCGCATGTTGGCGATCCGCGGGCAGCGTGGGGTTCGGAGTTGAGCTGGGCCAGAGGGTAAACCCGTCGTGATGCTTCGACGTGAGCACGACATACTTCGCGCCAGCGTCGTGGAATATCTTCGCCCAGGCGTTGGGATGCCACTTTTTGATTTCGCGGTCGAAGACGGGAGCGAAATTGTAGTAGTCGTAGTTGGCGCCGTAATGCTCGCGGTGGTAGGCCTGGGTGGGCGAACCATCCAGACGCATGGTGTTGAAATACCACTCGGCGTAGGGATTGTTGAGGATGTAATCCTGATTGCCAAAATCATGCTCAGGATGGGTAAGGGGAGCCCATCCGGGGACCGAGTAAAGACCCCAGTGAATAAAAATTCCGAGCTTCGCATCGGCATACCACTGGGGGAGAGGATGCTGGTTGAGCGATTCGAGCGTCGGTTCGTAGTGCGAGGGTTGGGCCTGAAGGCCGGGGAGAACCAGCGAGCAGAACAATAGAGAGAGCGTGATTTGGCAGACCCTACCGACATGCGAACCAGGCACGAGCGCCTCCTGATGGATCGGGACCCCCAGTTTACCGGGCAGTGTTTCCGAAAAGCACGCGGAAAACATAGGCATACTTGCCGGGAGCTTGCGCCGGCAGTTGCAGGTGCAAGCCATCAGACTCCTGCCGCGACGTAATCCGCGCATCCGAGCCCAGCAAGGTCACCGACTCAACTTTCTGGCTGCCCACCGCGGCGCCGAGCGATTGGATGACTGCCTCGACGCCGGCCGGCCACCCCATTTCAATGGCATACAGGGCATTGCCTTTGGTGGTAAAGCGGAAGTCTTCGGCCGTGTAGTTGGCAGTGTCGGTGTCATGAAAGGAGCCCGCGGCGACCTGAGTTGGCCCTTCGCCGTAAATCTTCCACGGACGCGTGCCGTAAATGGCGTCGCCGTTCACGGAAAGCCATGATCCGACCTCCCGCAAGACCTGCTGTACTTCGTCGGGGATGGTGCCGTCCGACTTGGGGCCGATATTCAGGAGCAGATTGCCGTTCTTGCTCACGATGTCGATGAGCTGCTGCACCACAAATTGCGGCGACTTGAACGTGTCGTTTTTGATGTAGCCCCAGGATTTGTTGCTGATCGAGGTGTCGGTTTGCCAGTACAGCGGGCGAATTTCGCCCAGTTGTCCGCGCTCCAGGTCGAGCACCGCGGAATGTTCTTCGATGGCCCAGTCCTTGTAGTTGATCACGCCAACGTGGTCGCCGTATTTTAGCGAGGCATTGTAGTAGAACGCCGCGAAGCGCGTCAGGTTGGGACGGATGGAAGGCTGGCCGATCCACCAGTCAAAGTACATGATGTCGGGATGATATTTCTCCACGATCTCGGAAGAACGGGCCAGCCAGTCGTCCGCCCAGGCGGACGAGACGTAGGTGAAATCGTTGGCCAGCGGTGTGCCCCGCTTGGCTTCGAGCCAGGTGTGCGCCGGGCCGTAGAAGGCGGCATATTTTGGGTCGTTGATATCGGAAGGAATGGTGCGGCCTACGCCCAGGAAAAAGTTGTGCTCCACGCGGTGTGTGGAAGCTCCAAAGTGCAGACCCTCCGCCCGAACTGCTTTGGCCAGGTCGCCGATGATATCGCGCTGCGGGCCCATCTTGGCCGCAGTCCAGTCGCTCAGACCGCTGTCATACATGGCGAAGCCGTCATGGTGCTCGGCCACGGGGACCACGTACTTCGCGCCGGACTCCTTGAACAGGCGGGCCCAGGCGGCAGGGTCGAAGTGTTCGGCTTTGAACATGGGAATGAAATCCTTGTAGCCGAATTTGTCTTGCGGCCCGTAAGTGGCGATGTGGTGTTTGTACTCATCCGAATCTTTTCTATACATGTTGCGCGGATACCACTCGTTGCCGAAGGCGGGGACGGAATAGACACCCCAGTGAATGAAGATCCCGAACTTTGCATCTTTGTACCACCCGGGGACCTGGTATTTCTCGAGTGATTCCCAGTCAGGTCGGAACGGGCCCTGGTGCGCGACCCGGTCCACGTCAGTCAGGATTGCGGTGCGTGGGGCGTCGTACCTGGCGCTCGCTTTTTGCCAGGCCTGGTCGATGACGACAGGATCTTCGGAGACCGTGGGAGCCGTCGGTGAGGCCGGGGTCTGGGCAAAGCAAGGGAGAGCGACAGCAACTCCGAGGGCTAGCATGCCTGCTAAAAATCCGCGAAGGGAACTAAGAGGCTGGAGAGGCATGAAATGTTTTCCTTATCACCAGTATTTGTGTTGCTGTCCGGAACAGCGATACGTTTTCACACGGTTTCTTCAGAAAGTCCGGCCTTGGCGCCGGCAAACCCGTAGGCCGCGATAAACACATAGGCCACGAGAGGGACGAGGTACGCTCCTGCGATGCCGTGGGCTTCCGCAATCAGACCCATGAGCGGCGTCAGCACAGCCCCGCCGACGATTGCCATCACCAGTAAAGAGCCGCCAATCTTGGTGTTGGGCCCAAGCTTTTTCAATCCCAGGGCGAAGATGGTGGGAAACATCAGCGACATGAAGAAGCTGGTGAGAAAAACCGCCCACAATCCGACCCAGCCCGGACGCAGCACCGCCTCGCTGACCAGTACGATATTGAACAAGGCGTACGCGCCCAGTAGTTTGTTGGGCGCGATGAATCGCATCAGGTAAGCAGAGATGAAACGTCCCACCCCAAAGGCAACCAGAGTGCCGGTGAGGAAATATCCCGCAACCTTCTCCGGCTGATGAGTGTAATCCTGGACATACTGGATGAAATAACTCCACGTCCCCACCTGGGCGCCGACGTAGAGAAATTGTGCCACTACGGCCAACATGAAATGTGGGTAGCGGAGCAGATCGCGGAACCGCCCGTGATCGCCGCCAGCTTCATGCTCGCTCTGTATCGCAGGGAACTTGGTTCGCAGGATCAACACTGCCCACATCAGCGCGACCGCTCCCAGTACCAGGTAAGGCTTGACCACGCGCAGCGTCTCCGATCGCAAATACGCGTCGTAGAGGTGCTGGGACTTCATTGCATCAATTTGTTGCGAACTCAGTTCCACGCCCGAAAAGATGAATGCGGTGCCGATCAGAACGCCGCTGATCGAGCCCAGCGGGTTGAAAGCCTGCGAGAAGTTGAGGCGCCTCTCCGAACTCTCAGGATCACCCAACTGCGCAATGAAGGGGTTGGAAGCAGTTTCCAGAAACGACAATCCGCTGGCGATCACGAAAAGGGCAAGCAGGAAAAAAACGTAGCGTCCCGCCAATGCGGCCGGCCAGAACAGGAACGTCCCCAGGCTGAACAGAAGCAGCCCGATGACAAATCCGGCCTTGTATCCGAGCTTGCGCATGATCAGGGCCGCTGGCATGGCGAGGACGAAATAGCCCATGTAAAAGGCGGACTGCACCAGGCCGGCCTGGAACCGGGTAATGGCAAACGACTTCATGAACTGACGGATCAGCACGTCGTTCAGGTTGTTGGGCACACCCCACAGGAAAAACAGCGCCGTGACCAGGAAGAAAGGCAGCAGATGCCCGGTGGGGAAGAGCGGCTGGTGGCCCGTGTCACTCGCAGCTGGAATGGCGGCGGGGTTCGATATTTGCATAGAGTGATCTCTTGATTCGCGTGTGGTATCCAAGTGTGGTCGCGGGCGACTCGCCCGCGGCTTTTGATTTTGCATTCAGAGCTTGCGGGCGAGTCGCCCGCAACCACACAAGCAACAACACAAATAACTATTCAAACACAGCTCACGCCTCAGTCCATGCGCATCATGATCTTCTTGACCCGGAACGGATTCTCGCTCCATGCCGCGAGGGCCTGCGGGGCTTCATTCATGGTCACGATCGAGCTCACGGCCTCGTCCACTGGAAAGCGGTGTTCCTCCAGCATGCGGATCACCTCGCGAAAGTCGTCGGGCAGCGCGTTGCGCGACCCCAGAATGTCCAGTTCCTTCTGCACGAACAGCCGGGTCTCATAAGCCACCAATTCCTTGGCATAACCGATATACACGACTCTGCCGGTGAAGGCCACTTCTTCTACGGCGGTGCGGAAGGTTTCAGGCAGCCCGATGGCTTCGATAATGACATCGGGACCGCGGCCATCGGTGAGTTTGGCCAGGCGCGGGTGCAGCGCCTCCCTGGCAGTGTTGATGGAGTGGGAAGCGCGAGCGGCCCGTGCGGTGCTGAGTTTTTCGTCGTCCATATCAATGGCGATGGTCTTTGCGCCGCGGAAACCAGACGCGGCTACGGCTCCGAGTCCAATTCCGCCGCAGCCCAGGATCGCCACCGTATCCTCGGCGGTCACGCGCCCCCGCGCCACTGCGTGGAAGCCGACGGTCAGCGGTTCCACCAGGCACAACTCCTTGAGGGCAAGTTTCGCGGGATAAATTCTTTCCGGGGGCAGCACGATGTATTCCGTGGCTGCGCCGTCCCTCTGTACCCCGAGCGTCTCATTGAACTGGCAGGCGTTGGGACGGCCCCGGCGGCAGGAGGCGCATTGGCCACAGCTGGTGTAAGGAGATAGCGTGACGTCCACTCCGGTAGCAAGAGCGGGGTTAAGATCGCTGCCTTCGACAATCGTGGCCGAGACTTCGTGCCCCAGAATTCGGGGAAAAGACACCAGCGGGTTGCGGCCGCGAAAGGAGTTCAAATCGCTTCCGCAGAAGCCCACCATGCGGACCTTGAGGAGAAGATTGCCGGGGGCGACCGCTGGTTCAGGTACTGACCTGATCTCCGCGCGCCCCGGTTCTTTGAGTACGAGGGCCTTCAATGCGACGTCCTTCCCGTAGCAACGGGGCTGGCAGGTTGTGTATTTTTTGCGGTTGGATAGGTCAGGGGTGCGATCTGGCGCTCAATACAAAACGTCCCAGACTTTGCTAAGTCATGGGACGTTTGTCGAACAGCCCTCCCCCGAAGTCTGCTCAACAACAGGGTAAGGGCTGGGAGGGAACCTGTGAATGGCCCGTTTAGGCTACTGTGGAAATCTAAGAAAACATGGGCGAAGCTCATAAACATGGGTCCGGCCATTGTACCCGGGGGCGCCGGGCGTAGAGGCCGGAGATTCCTGAAGGTACGCCACTGCAGGAGCGCGTCCGAAAATGAGGTGCGTTGACGCTCCAGATGTGAGGCGAGATACACTGCTGACGAGGTGGTGGTGAGGTCTGAAAGGTCGCGACCTTCATCCAGGTTATGGCCGTTTCGCATGAACGAAGAAAAGCATAGCCGCATCACGTGGATGGATGTGCTTTGGCTGTTCTTCCTGCTAGGCCTGGCCGCCCTGCCGCCGGTGTGGGAGCCTCACAAGCAGCTGGTGTTGCTGGCAATTGGCGTGGTGCAACTGGCCGAAGGCCGAATCATCGCCAGCTGGCCACGCTACGGACGCTCCGCAGTGGTGCTGATCAAGATCCTGCTGGCCACTCTGCTGATCAATCACACCGGTGAGATTGGCATCAACAGCAGTTATTATCCGATCTACTACGTCCCGGTCGTTACCGCCGCCATCCACTTTGGCTCCTGGGGGACTCTGCTCTGGACCGCCCTGGCCTCGGCGGCCTACTGTTCATATCTCTATCCCGCGCTGCAGGAATACACCCTGACCGCCACGGGTGCGGCCGAACTGGCCATCCGCATCATGTTTTTCTTCCTGGCTGCCATGGTCGTGAACCGCTTCACCCTGGAGAACCGGCGGAGGACGGCGCAGTATCAGCAAGTGGCCGAGCAGCTGACCGAGGTCAATCGCCGGCTGGAGCGGGCCCAGGCGGAGGCCCGGCGCTCCGAGCGCCTGGCGGCCCTGGGCCAGCTTTCGGCCGGTTTGGCGCACGAGATCCGTAATCCCCTAGGCGTGATCAAGGGGTCGGCGGAGACCCTCAACCGCAAGCTGGAAAACTCGAATCCCCTGGCCAGTGAGCTGGCGGGTTACATATCGAG
The DNA here is from genome assembly GCA_963803605.1 of Terriglobia bacterium. Taxonomy (GTDB): domain Bacteria; phylum Acidobacteriota; class Terriglobia; order Terriglobales; family Acidobacteriaceae; genus JAIQFF01. The sequence continues at coordinate 385,535 of CAWDNG010000003.1, read as the reverse complement.
CGAAGTCAACCGGGCGAGCGCGCTGGTCACCCGCTTCCTTGATTTTGCGCGGCCGTTGCGTATCGAAACCCGTCTCCTGCGGGCAACGGACCTGCTTGACCAAGCCTTGAAATCGGTGGCAAAACAGTGGAAGGGCGGGAAGGTAGTGGTGCAGCGTGAATATAGACCTGATTTGCCTCCGGTGCCGCTTGACGAGAATCTGTGCGAGCAGGTGTTTCTCAACCTGGCGCAGAATGCGTATGAGGCCATGGGAGAAGAGGGCGGAACGCTTCGAGTTGAGGTTTCGGACGTGAGCTCGAACGGCCGCCGGGGAGTCCAGGTTCGGTTCCAGGATACCGGCCCCGGCGTGCCGGCGGAAATGCGTGAGCAGATTTTTAATCCCTTTGTGACCACCAAGAAGACCGGCGTCGGACTGGGACTTTCCATCGTTTCCAAAATTGTGGATGAGCACCACGGCAACATCCGGCTGGAGAAATCAGAAGAACAGGGGGCCGGTTTCGTGATCTTCTTTCCGCTGGAAGAAGAGGCTGGGCAGGGAGCTGGAGGTTCATGACCATCCCGAACGCGACCATTCTGATTGTCGAGGACGAAGCAAAGATGCGCCGTCTTCTGGAACTCAACCTGGGAGATGACGGCTTCCAAACGGTGTCCGCCGGGGACGCGGAAACTGGGCTGAAGCTGCTGCAGAACCGTCCCATCGATCTGGTGATCACCGATCTCAAGCTGCCGGGTATGAACGGGCTGGATTTCCTGCAGGCTGTAAAGCGCTTTCAGGCGGCCCTGCCCGTGATTGTCATGACGGCATTCGGGACGGTCGAAACCGCGGTCGAGGCCATGAAGGCGGGAGCGAGTGACTATGTTCTCAAGCCATTTTCGCTAGATGAAATGCGCATGGTGGTGCACAAGGAGCTCGATGTGCAGCGCCTGCGCGTGGAAAACCGTTCGCTGCGCGAGGCGTTGCAACAGCGTTACCGGCATCCCAACCTGGTGGCGCGCAGCGCCAAAATGCAGGAAGTCCTGGCTACGGTGGAACGGGTCGCGCCTACCAATTCCACCGTACTGCTGGGCGGGGAAAGCGGCGTGGGCAAAGACCTGGTAGCACGCGCCGTCCACGAAAAATCACGCCGGGCATCCGGACCGTTCATCAAGATCAACAGCGCCGCCATTCCCGAAAACCTGCTGGAGAGCGAACTCTTCGGTTACGAAAAAGGCGCCTTTACCGGAGCCACCAGCAGCAAGCCCGGAAAGTTCGAACTCGCCGACAAGGGAACCCTGTTCTTGGATGAGATCGGCGATGTTCCGTCCGCGATCCAGGTAAAGCTGTTGCGCGTCCTGCAGGAGCGCCAATTCGAGCGGCTGGGCGGCACCCGGACCATCAAGGTGGATGTGCGCCTGGTGGCGGCCACCAACCGCGACTTGCGGGCTGCGCTCGAGGAAGGAACGTTTCGTGAGGATCTCTACTACCGGCTGAATGTTGTGCCCATTGATCTTCCGCCGCTGCGCGAGCACAAGGAGGATATTCCCGAGCTGGTGAATCTGTTTCTATCGCGCTTTGCCCAGGACTCCGGCAAGAAGATCAGCGGCGTTTCTCCGGACGCTCTCAAACTACTGATGGACTATCACTGGCCGGGGAACGTTCGCGAACTGCAGAACATCCTGGAGCGGGCGTCGGCGTTATCTGCCAGTCCGTTGATCGAGGCCGGCGACATTTACATCGACTCGCGGGCAAGCAAGGCGGCCGATTTCGCATCGAGTTTTCTTCCCGAAGGAATGACCCTGGAGCAATGGGAAGACGAGATGATCCGCGAAGCCCTGCGCCGCGCGCACGGCAACAAGAGCCAGGCCGCGCGCTTGCTCGGACTCTCGCGCAACGCGCTGCGCTACAGGCTGTCAAAGATCGGCATCGGCGACGAGGGGGAAAAAGAGAATGAGGAATAGCGACATTGACGCTTTGGAGCCGCTCGTTGCCCCGAGGTCGGCAGTAGCGTGGCAAGCGGGTGGAAGAGCGCCGCTTCAGCGCCGCGTTGTGTCGAGCAACCATCGGGCTTCAGCCCGGGTGGCGCCACTGGGCCTGAAGGCCGCTCTGGGGTGACGCGAGAACGCGGCCCTGAAAGGCCGCTCTTCCACGACCCGAGTCGCCAGTCTTGGGGTCGTTTTGGATCAGGAGCGACAGTCGCGCAGTGGCTGAAAACCACCACTTCTGGCTGAGTCCGGCCAGGGCCGCCTCTCCCGGCCCTTGCCGTCAATTTGTAATCCTCCCAAGACATTGACAATAAAACACTTATTTAGGTGCTCCAGATGCCGTTTGGCAGGGCAACTGCATTGTCAATTATGCGCGAGTTTCTTTCGCGAGAGGTGGGGCCATGAAAAGCCGATTGGCATTGATGGTTGGATCACTGATCTTGGGTCTGTGTGTCATGACCATGGCACAGGACCAACCTGCGGAGGAGCAGTCTACGCAGGAGCAGTCTACGCAGGAGCAGTCTGAGGTTCGCTCCACTGTAGCCCGTATCAGTTTGATCCACGGAGACGTTTCCTCGCAGCGCGGTGACTCCGGGGATTGGGCGACGGTGGTGTTGAACCAGCCCATTGTGAGCAGCGACAAGGTTTCTAGCGGCGTCAATTCGCGGGCTGAAGTGCAGCTTGACCACGGAAACATCCTGCGCCTGGGAGACAACACGCTGGCCGGGATTGCGGGCCTTTCGCGGACCCAAATCCAGATCCAGGTCGATCGCGGGCTGATCGACTATTCGGTTTTCAAGGGCAGCGATGCCGCCGTGGAAATTGATACCGCGAACGTCGCCATTCGTCCCGATCAGAGGGACGGGGTTTATCGGATCGAGGTGAATTCGGAAGGCGAGACGTCGGTAATTGTCCGCAAGGGCTCAGCGCAGATTTCCACGCCCCAGGGCAGCACCCAGGTGGAACAGGGCCAGATGGCGATGGTGCGGGGCCTGGGAGACGACACGCAATACAAGTTGGAAGGCGCACCGGCGAAAGACAGCTGGGATTCATGGAACATCGACCGTGACCACACGATTCTCAGCGCCCAGTCGTGGAGAAATACCAATCGCTACTACGTAGGCTCAGAAGACCTCGATGCTTACGGCCGCTGGGTGACCGTACCGGACTACGGTCCGGTGTGGGCGCCTGTGGCCGGCCCGGGATGGGCTCCCTATCGCAGCGGACGCTGGGTGTGGGAACCGGGCTGGGGCTGGACCTGGGTTTCCTATGAGCCCTGGGGTTGGGCTCCGTATCACTATGGGCGCTGGTTCGTTTACAACAACGCGTGGGTGTGGTGGCCGGGGCCGGCCTATGGATATCCGCGGCGGTATCGCCCGGTGTGGGCGCCCGCGTATGTGTCCTTCTTTGGCTTTGGCGGCGGAGTTGGCGTTGGAGTGGGATTCGGATTTGGTTCAGTCGGCTGGTTGCCAATTGGTCCCTGCGACACGTTCTATCCCTGGTACGGGCGCTACCGCTCGCACTATAGCGTAGTGAACGTTACCAACATCAATGTCTACAACAATCGCGGATTTGGCGGCATCGCTCCTCTTCGTCGGGGCGGCGCCTATTCCAACGTGCGCCTGGCCTCCATGAACTCCAGAGTGCGGGAGGGTATCTCAACCGTTCCCTCCGGGCACTTCGGCACAGGCCGATCGGCAGCGGTGGCAGTGAACGGCAACGTTTTTCGCAGCGGGCGCAGGATTGAGGGAAATCTTCCGGTGGTCCCGACGCGTGCGGCACTGTCGGTAAGCAACCGGGCGCCGGCGGCGTCTACGCTGCCGCGAGGAAGGGAGCAGCAACAGTTCTTTGAGAAGTCGCGGCCAGCCGCGCCACGATCGTTCGATAACGAAGTCTCGCGCATGCGGCAGTCGATCCAGCGGAGCGGCGCCGAAAATGCATTCGCGAGAGGCAACGGACCCAGCCAGAATTCCGCGAACAGCACCGGTCATGGCTTGGTCGCGAGGCCCACTCCGGGAGTTCGTACCGGCTCTCCGGGTGTGCAACAGGCTGAACGGGGCGCCAGTTCCCAGGGCAACCAGCGCTTCGGCTCCGGTCCGGGACAAAACCGTTCCCAGGGGCAGACTCAGGTACAGAGCGAGCGCGGCGCCCGGGGTACGATGTCTTCGCCGGCAGGTAACGGCGGGATGTCGCGGCCTGCGACTTCCGACAACTCGGGGTGGCGGAAATTTTCCAGTCCGGCTCCGATTCAGCGCCCGGGAGGCATGAATCGTCCAACCGAGCGGACGTCACCCGGAGCAATGTCCAGTGTTCCGCGGCCGGGAAACTCGCCACGGCCTGAGACCTCGACCAACGGTGGGGACTGGCGGCACTTCACGCCGCGGTCCGGCGGTTCTCCCGATCGCATGAACAACCGCACATACAACGGCGGCGGCATCGACGGCCGACGTGGCGTCGATTCCCCGGTGCGCTACGAGATGTCGCGTCCCCAGATGGAATCGGTCGGGGGGCGAAGCATGGGGCAGCCAGCCTCGCGGGGCTACTCCCGGCCACCGCTGGAAATGAGGCAGCCGATTGTGACGCCGCGCGGCGGTGAAGGCGGCGGGCGCATGTCCGCCCCATCCCATGGTGGAGGCGGTGGAGGCGGAAATCGCGGCGGATCGGGTGGAGGCGGTTCGCACGGCGGAGGCCCCCACGGCGGTGGAGGTCACCGCTAGGGCAGGCGTTCATTTTCAGCCCGATGAGCAACGGCATCCCTTGGATGCCGTTGCTTCTTTGTGCTACCCTCCCTGCCGTGCTGGTCCCGACCCATCGGAAAATCTCGCGCTGGATTCTCGACCATATGCTGTGGGACACCACCGGCGCCGCGGGCACGGGATTCTGGCCAGGCCTGTGGGCGACACGCAAACTCCTGCTTGCTCTCGTGGGATCAGGCGTGCTGACGTGGCGGGAATGGGTCGAGCACCATTCTCCTGACATTGTGATCGTGGAGCTTGTCCATTTTGTCTTCCTATTCGCGGCGATTGCACTTGTGGTTTATCTTGCACAACGGTTCAGTGGCAGGAACGCATCCAGCCAGCAGGGGCCGCGCAGCCTGTAATCGAAATCCCGGGCAGGAGAGCTATTTTCTGCCAGCAGGGGTCCTTCGACTCGCCTGCTCGTCCGCCTGCGGACGAGCAAACTCGCTCAGGATGACACGGCGAATAAAGCATCGGGCATGATGGCTCGCGAATAAGGTTTAAACTACTTTCCGTGGCGCAAGAGAGTCCCGAAATTGGGCAAAAGGTCAGGAGAACAAAGTCTCACAGGAAAAGCTTCCTGGCGCACCATTCCCTCAGTATTGCCTGCATCGGCGTTCTGATCCTTTGGATTGTGCTTTATGCCGGAGCCGATCCCCGGACCCACTGGGGATCATTTTTTGGAAACGCCATCGCCGACTGGTCGGGCGTGGTGGTCACGGTGATTGCCACCAAGTATCTCTATGAGCGAGGTTCTGCGGAGAGCAGAAAGCCTCCACTCAACTTGCGGGGTCCCTTCTGGGAAGCGATAACCGACCACTCCTTGACCCTCTTTCTGCTGGCCACCGGCGTGTGCTGGGTCGCCGTCTATAAACACGCCGACCCAGAGTCGAAATGGGGGCAGGTGGCGGGAAACATAGTTTCGGAATGGACCCAAATACTGGCGCTTGTCATTCTGACCAAGCATCTTTTCGAGACTCATTCCAAGGAGAGCAAGAGATGACCTTGCCGCTCAGACCCTGCCCGTAAGCGCCAATATGACTACGATCAGCAGGACCAGGCCCAGGCCGCCGCTGGGGAAGTACCCCCAACTTGTGCTGTAAGGCCACGTGGGGAGAGCGCCGAGCAGCAGCAAAACCAGGATCACGATCAAAATTGTTCCCATGAAAATCCTCCTCGCATTTTTTTAACTTTGCTCGACAAAGTTACAGGCGTGGCAGGAGTGGGACAATCAGGGCATTCCTGTAATCAGGGCAACATTGCAACGTAGCTTGATGCTGAAAAGACAGGACACGCTAATTGGAGGACGGGCGTCCCGCCCGTCCTCCATCAGACGAAGATCTACTGGTGGATTCTTGCGGCCCAACCGCCGCCGGGGGCGAGGGATATTTTCAGTTTGGTGTCGCGCGTAATTTGCGTCCTGGTCTTCTTGTAGTCAGTGGCAATGCGGTCGGCGTTAACGCCGTCCGCGTAGGCTTCCAGCCAGAAGGTCCCCGCAGGCAGAAAGGAGAAGTCCACTTCCAGGTCGCGGGCGGTCCAGTTGGTCATGGCTCCAACATACCAATCCTTGCCACTTCTCCGCGCGACTAATGCATACTCGGCGATGCGGGCGTCGAGCACTTTGGTGTCGTCCCACACCGACGGAACAGGAGCGAGAAACTCCATCATCTCCGGCTCCCGCAAATAGTTGGATGGACTGTCGGACAGCATCTGCAGTGGGCTTTCGAACACCACATACATTCCCAGTTGATGGCACCTCGTGCCCAGGCTCATGGGGCGATCGAAGACGGGAGCGAAGTCCTTTTTGGTTGCGTTAAGCATGGCGCCGGGAGTGAAATCCATCGGCCCCAGAAACATGCGGGTGAATGGCAAAGTGATGTTGTGCTGGGGTTCGGTTTCAGCGCTCCACTTGCTCCACTCCAGTCCGCGGACGCCTTCGCCGCTGATCATGTTCGGCCAGGTCCGGGTCATGGTGATCTGGCTTTGTCCGCCGTGAAAATCCACCAGCATGTGGCGTTTGGCCGCCTCGCGGCAAGTCTTGTAGTAGAAATTGATCAGCTTCTGATCATCGCGTTGCATGAAATCAATCTTGAGTCCTTTGACTCCCCACTTCTGGAATTCGTCGAAGGCCGGGTCGAACTGGTCGTCGAGTGTCTTCCACACCATCCACAGAATGATGCCGACATTTTTCTGCTTGGCGTAGGCCGACAACTCTTCCATATTTACTTCGGGCACGACTTCGAGCACGTTGCCAAGCTTGTACCATCCCTCATCAAGGATGATGTAGGGGATGCCGTACTTGGCAGCGAAATCAATAAAATACTTGTAGGTCTGGGTGTTCACGCCAGACTTGAAATCCACGCCACCGATGTTGAGCGCGTTCCACCAGTCCCAGGCCACCTTGCCGGGCTTGATCCATGAGGTGTCCTGTATCTGCGACGGCTTGGCCAGCAGGTACACCAGTTGGTTGGTAATCAGGTCGCCATCTTTTTCTGCAATCCCCAACAACCGCCAGGGATAACTGCGGGTGCCGCGAGTTACGGCGATGTAGTCGGCCGCCTGGGAGACCTTGAAGTCGCGGTCCTTCTCCAATGTTTCTTTAAGCGGATACGGCGGGAAGGTGGCCGCCAGGCCGTTGCTGCTGGTGCCGCGCAACCAGAGACCGGGATAGTCTTCAATATCGGATTCCGCAACCGCTACTTTCACGCCGTTGGCGGCTTCGACCACGGCGGGCAGGCTGGCTATCGCGCTCGGCGCGATCGTGGCCATATCCATCGGCAGATAGTGCCGTTCATTGTGCGAAAAGAAACTCTCCTCCTGGGGATAATAAACCCGGTAGTCGCCGGCGAAATTGAACCTGGATTCCTCGCCGTAAACCTTTACTTCGGCCTGCGGCAAAGAAGTTTCCAGGCGGTAAGCCACACCTTCGTTGTAGGCGCGGAAGACGACTGCGTAGTTGCCGTCCAGGGTCAGGCGAAGTTCGTTGTAATTCTCCCGGATTTTTGCGAACTTCTGCCGCACCGGCGGTTCGAGCGTGCCGTCGTAGCTGCGCTCCTTGCTGGCCTTGACCTTGGGTTGCAGGCCCAGCGTAGTGTGATCAATGTCGATGGAGAAGCTGGAATTCTGCAGCAGGGCCGTCCCCTTGAACAGGACGTCATACTGCAAGCGGTCCCCGGCGCGGATTTTTACTTCGATCCGCTTGTCGGGAGAGAGCAGGCTGTAGCTGGCTTGCGCCAGCGCGGTCCCGGCCAGGCCCAGCAGCGGGATCAGTATGAGAGCGGTATGTTTCCAAAACAATTTCATCGGACGTTCTCCTGTTAACTGAAGGCTTGCTGCAAGACTCATAGATAGCCCACTCATAACTCTACGGAACCACCACGACCTGCTTGCCGGAATAGGCCACGTTCTTGTCGGGTCGAGTCTCGGGATTGATGCCCGCGCCATGGTGTTCGCCGACGAATACGACATGGAAAGTGCGACTTTCCAGCATGCCGGGAAATTGTCCCTTGCGATCGCCGATGGTCAGCGCCTGTTTGGCGTCATCCCAATGCAAAGGGATAGTCGCATAAGCCCCTTTTTCATAGTTGTAATTGTCGTTCTCATCTTCATACAGAGTGAAGTCCCCATCTGCACCGCGGTAGATTCTAACCTCGATCGGATCGGCTGGCTTTTCCGTGGACCATTCTTCATCCGGGCCCAGGGGAAGAATCGATCCGGCGCGGATGTAGAGCGGAAGCCGGTCGAGCGGAGCGCTGGCATCGACAGTTCGGCCGCCGGCGACGGTTGATCCTGTCCAGAAGTCATACCACTTCGCCTGGGGCAGGTAGAGCCGCCGCGTGGTGGCGTCAGCTTCGGTCACCGGGCTCACCAGAAACGCGGGGCCGTACATGAACTGGTCGCCAATGTTCTGGGCGCGAACGTCGGAGCGGAAGTCCATCACCAGCGGGCGCATGGGCGTGTAACTCTCGCTGGTGGTCTTCCACGCCAGCGAGTAAATGTAGGGCAGCATGCGGTAGCGCAGGCGGTCGAAGCTCACCAGGATTTTCTGCGCCTCCGGTCCGTATGACCACAGTTCGTTCTGATCGGTCTTGCGCGTACCGTGCACCCGCAAAACGGGATTGAACGTGCCGTATTGGAACCACCGGATGAACAGTTCGCGATAGGCGGGATCGTCCGGATCTCCGGTGACGAATCCGCCAATGTCGGTTGTCCAATAGGGAATTCCGGAGAGCGCGAAATTCAAACCAGCGGGAATCTGCCGGCGGAAGCTGAAGAAATCGGAGTTGATGTCGCCCGACCAGGCAGTGACTGCATAGCGCTGGTCGCCGGCGAAGGCCGACCGCGAGAGAATGAACACGCGCTTCTTGTCGGAGGCGCTGCGCTGCCCGTCGTAAACCGCACCCGTAGTCATCAGGGGATAGATATTTACGTAACGATTGCCGCTGCCGGCGGCAAGCTTGTGGCCGAGCAGAATGTTTTCTTCCTGGCCCTCGGTTTCGGGCTCGGTGGTGTCCAGCCACCAGGCGTCCACGCCGATGTTGAAAAGGGCCTTGTCCATGAGTTGCCAGTAGTATCTGCGGGCCTCGGGATTGGTGGCGTCGTACACCGCCATGCCATTGGTGTGATAAGGCGGCTTGGCGAATTTGAACTTGTCCACGAACCAGCCGCGTTTGTCCATCTCGTCATACACGGCGGAGCCGGGTTCGAAGAAGGGCCAGACTGAAATCATGAGATGGAAATTCTGGGCGTGAAGCTGATCGATCATGCCCTTGGGGTCGGGATAATTTTTGTTGAAAACATGCTCGCCCTTGCGGTTCCACCAGAACCAGTCCTGCACGATGTTATCGACCGGAATGTGCAGCTCGCGGTATTTTTTGGCAACTCCCAGAATTTCTTCCTGCGATTTGTAGCGATTCTTGCACTGCCAGAAGCCATAGGCCCATTTTCCGATCATGGGCGCTTCCCCGGTCAGTTCGCGGTAAGCGGCGATGATGCGGTCAAACTCAGGCCCGTAAAAGAAGTAGTAGTCGATGTCGTCGGCCACTTCGGAGGTGATGTACATGTAATTGGCAAAGCGGTTGTTGAACCGGCTGCGCGAATCGTTGTTCCAGTAGAGGCCGTAGCCCTGGCTCGAAAGCAGGAACGGAACGGAAATATTGGTGTTGTCCTGAGAAATATCTACCGACTCGCCGCGATAGTTCCACACGCCCGCCTGGTGCTGGCCAAGTCCATAGAGCGCCTCGTGCGAGCCGTAGATGTTGATGAACGATTCCGCGCGATAGGTGTCTTCGCCATTGACCCTGACCGGGGTCAGCTTGCGGGTTGCCTCTTGCAGCAGCTGCTTGCCATCACGATCACGATAAGTAATGCCGCCATCCTTGCGCGTGACCGTCACCGCCAGACGGGCAGTGGTAAGGGTTACGCTGTCATCGGTGGACTGCATGGTCCATTTGGTTTCGGGCCAACTGGTCTTGGTGATCACGTAATCCGGCCGATCGGAAAACGCCGATGTGGCCGAATAGCGAACGCGAATGATGGAATCGGTGCACACCTGAAGCTTCAGCGTGCCCGTCTGCATGGTGAAAAGCACGCCGTCAGGTTGCTGTTGCACTGCGGTGACAGGATTCATCGGGGCCCACTGGGCATGAGCTGCGGTGGCGAGCAAAATCAGAACACAGAGCAGAACTGATGGGCGGATGAGTCGGTACCGTTTCTGCATGATCAAGAATTCCCGAGGTTGAAGTGGGGAAGCCGGCCGGACATGCGGGCTTCGGCTTTCCGTCCACTTGTGCCGCGACGGCAAGCGGTTGTAAACGTTTTCAAGCGCCACCAAATTAACATAAAACCAAACCTGGGTGGCCCCGGAAGTTGGAAAGATCCCAGGTTCAGGCTGACCTCCAGCTTGGATGTAATAATGGAATTGCCAGTGTCCTGTCCCTGAAATTCGTTGAATTAGCATTGTCATCCCGACCGGAGCGGAGCGAAGCGAGCGCAGTGGAGGGACCTGCTGTTTCAGCCAACTCGACCTGCGCCGCTTACATTGCGATGTTCCATGCATCTCCGAGGCAGCACACCTAGGAGGCACGAAGCTGAGTCTCGACTACACCACGATGCTCGCCGTCGCCCTGGCTGAAGCGCGTAAGGGGCTGGCAGAAGGCGGGATTCCCATCGGCGCGGCAATTTTCGACGCGCAGGGCAAACTCCTCGGCGCTGGGCACAATCGCCGCGTGCAGCAGGGCGACCCTTCGATGCACGGCGAGACCGACGCCTTTCGCAATGCGGGACGCCAGCGCAGCTATCGCAACCTCATCATGGTCACCACCCTGGCGCCCTGCTGGTATTGCAGCGGACTGGTCCGGCAATTTGGTTTCGGCACGGTGGTGGTGGGTGAGAGCCGTAACTTTCAGGGCGGTGTGGAATGGCTGCGGTCGCTCGGTGTGAACATTGTCGATCTCGACTCCGCGGAGTGCGCTGCGTTGCTGGGCGAGTACATAAGGGCGAATCCCGAAGTTTGGAACGAGGATATCGGGGAAGAATAGTGGGCTGGAGACATGAAGAGCTTTAAAGCCAGTTTGTATCTTGCGTTGTTCCTGCTGGTGTTTGGACCCGACGCTGCGCCGCAGGAGCCCACCTTCAATGCCCAGGCCAACGTGGTAGTGGTGCCCACGCTGGTGAGGGATGCAAACGGCAGCGTGGTGTACGGGCTGCAAGCCAAGGATTTCATCATCGAAGACGATGGCGTCGAACAGGTGCCTTACTTGGACGAAGCAGCGGAAGCCGAGCCGGTCTCGCTGATGATCGCGGTCCAAAGCGGGAGGAGGGCCAAGCGGGAATTTGGGAGACTACATGGTTTGCCGGCAATGCTGGAACCGGTGCTGCGCCAGCCCGACACCGAAGCGGCCCTGGTGTTCTTCGACAGCAGACTTACTCTGGCGCGCGATTTCACTCACGATCCCGAGCTTATCGAGGGCGACCTCAAAAGTCGGCAGGCAGGTGACAACGGCGCCGCGATTCTCGATGCGGTCGCGTATTCAGTCAGATTGCTGAACCAACGGCCCGAGGGCCGGCAGCGCGTCCTGCTCCTGATCAGCGAAACCCGCGATCACGGCAGTCACTTTGCGAAACTCGATGAGGTGGTGAAGCTGATCGGGGTCACGAACACTGCGGTTTACGCTCTTCCTTTTTCTCCTTCGCTATCACAGGCCCTGGATACCGAGCGAGGCAGCAATCGGGACGAGGCTGGCTGGGGCGCCCAACCGAATGTACAAGGCGTTCTTCTAATGGCGCTGGCGGCGATGAAAAAGAACATGCCCCTGGCGATTGCGTCGATGAGCGGCGGTGAGTACGAGCTATTCGCATCCCGCAAGAGCTTTGAGACCAGAATGAACAGCTTCGCCAATCACGTACATGGCCGCTACCTCTTGAGCTTTGAACCGAAGAGCCCTCGGCCCGGGCTGCATCAGATTCGGGTGCGTTTGAAAGATCAGGCGCGAGATGAGACCGTGCTGTGCAAGAAGCAACTATTGGGCCGGCGGGGTTAAGCAGTAGGCGCCGTCGTGCCGAGATGTGGGGTTCCTCTATGAAGCTTGACAACCGGCAGTTGGCCGCCCTGCCCAAAGTGCTTTTGCACGAACACCTGGACGGCGTGTTGCGGCCCCAAACCGTCATCGACCTGGCAAAAGAAACGAATTATGCGGGCCTTCCCACCAACGACGCGGCCGCGCTGGGTCAATGGTTTCATCAGGGCGCCAACAAGGGGAGCCTGGCCAAATATCTGGAGGGTTTCGCCCACACTATCGCAGTGATGCAAACGGAAGAGGCCTTGGAACGTGTCGCCTATGAGCAGGCCGAAGATCTGAGTAAGGATGGCGTGGTCTATTTTGAAACCCGCTTTGCGCCGGTGTTTCATACCCGCAAGGGATTGACCCACCAGCAGGTGGTCTCGGCGGTGTTGAAAGGCCTGGAGCGCGGACGAAAAGATTTTGGAACGGTTTCAGGCCTGATCATCTGCGCCATGCGCAATATGGATGTGTCGCTCGAGATGGCCGAGCTGGCTGTGGATTTTCGCGAGCGCGGCGTGGTCGGCTTCGATCTGGCCGGTGAGGAAGGCGGATACCCACCCAAGAAGCATGTGGACGCCTTTCATTACATTCAGCGCCAGAATTTCAATATCACGATTCACGCCGGCGAGGGTTACGGCAAGGAATCCATCTGGCAAGCCATTCAGTACTGCGGCGCGCATCGCATTGGGCATGGCACGAGGCTGATTGATGACATCGCCATTGCGGACGGCAAAGTCGTAAAGCTGGGCGATCTTGCCCAGTATGTTCTGGACAAGCGAATTCCGCTGGAGATTTGCCTGATCAGCAATGTGCACACCGGTGCCACCCCGAGCCTGGCGGAACATCCCTTCAAGATTCTTTATCAGGAAAAATTTCGCGTTACTCTGAACACCGACAACCGACTGATGAGCGACACCATCATGACGCGGGAGTTCGAGGCCGCCGCGGAGACTTTCGGTCTGTCTCTCGATGACTTCGAGAAAATTACTATCAACGCGATGAAGAGCGCGTTTTTGCCCTATCGCCAGCGGTGCGATTTCATCTATCGAGTTATCAAACCTGGATACGCGAAGGTGCGAGATGCTTTGATTGGAAGGGGCAAAATTTAGGCTTGCGCTTACGTGGGCTCGCGAGAAAAATCAAAAGTGTCATCCTGAGAGTGTGTAACTTTTTTTCGTGCCTTTCAGGACTGCGAAAAGATATAAGTGAGCATGAGCCATGATAGCGAAGTGAGAGCGACAGCGGAGTGGCGAGGGGCGGTGCGGTTGCGGGTGCCGGAGCGGCGGCAGGTGGCGATGGTGGTGCAGTGTCCCGATGATCTGGTGGGGGCGGGGCATCCGGTGCGGACGGTGATGGCGCTGGTGGAGACGCTGGATCTGTCGCGCTTTGCCGAGCCGATCAAGGCGCGGGAAGGAGTGGCGGGGCGGGATGCGACCGATCCGCGGCTGCTGGTGGGGCTGTGGTTATACGCGTGTATCCGCGGTATCGGATCGGCGCGGGAGTTGGCGCGGCGCTGCGAAGAGAGTGCGGCGTTTCGCTGGTTGTGCGGCGGGGTGGGAGTGAATCATCGGCTGCTGTCGGATTTTCGTGTGGATCACGGAGCGGCGCTGGACGAGCGGTTCACGCAGTTGATCGCGTCGCTGGTGGACAAGGGATTGGTATCGGTGAGTCGCGTGAGTCAGGACGGGGTGCGGGTGCGAGTGAGCGCGGGGGCGGACAGCTTCCGGCGGGAAGAGCGGTTGCACCAGCTGTTGGCGGAATCGAAACAGCACGTGGAAGAGTTGCGGCGGCAGTTGGAGAATCCGGAAGTGTCGGCGGGGTTGTGGGGGAAGCAAAAGGCGGCGCGGCGGCGGGCGGCGACGGAGAGGCAGCAACGGCTGGAGCAAGCGATCGCGCAGTTGCCGGAGTTGAAACGGAAACAGGCGGAAGCGGCGGAGAAGGCGGGCAACGGAAAGAGCGGGCAGAAGATTCGCGAGACGGAGCCGCGCGTGAGCACGAGCGACGCGGAGGCGCGGCGCATGAAGATGCCGAACGGCGGATTCAATCCGGCGTGTAACGTGCAGTTGGCGACCGATACGGAGAGTCGCGCGATTGTGGGCGTGGCGGTGAGCTACGAAGGATCGGACTCGGCGGGTCTGAGCGAACCGATGCGCGCACAGGTGGAACAGCGCAGTGGACGCCCGCTGCAGCAGCACCTGCTCGATGGCGGGTACATGCGTCACGCCGACATCGAGCATGCGCATGAGCAGGGAGTGGAACTGTTCCTGCCGCCCAAGCCGGCCAGAAATCCCGAGCGCCGGGGCCGCGAACTGGAAGTAAAGCCGAGCGACAGCGCGGCGGTGCAGGCGTGGAAGCAACGCATGGCGAGCGCGGAGGGCAAAGAAATTTACCGGCAACGGGCAGCGACGAGTGAAACGGTGAATGCCGATTTGCGCAGTTATCGCGGGTTGACGCAACTCACAGTCCGCGGCATGCCCAAGATCAAGTGCGTGGCGCTGTGGTGCGCTCTCGCCTACAACGTGTTGCACTTCGGCGCGGCGCTGTTGTCCTAAGCGAGCGGCCAAATCAAAACGCGATGGCGGTGGCAAAACTGGAGTCCGGAACCTCGACTCGAACTCCTCGCCGGCGACGGATCGACCGTCCGAGCTATCGCGCGGCACAACGAAATCTTGACCGCTGGGAGCAAAAATCGAATTTGGTCACACACTCTGAGCGGAGTAGCTGCTTCGCATACGCGAAGCAGCTACGTAGTCGAAGGACCCCTGCCGCTCAGCGTGGTCTCCGCAGAGTCTCATCGAAAACGTCCCGGCGCCTCGAGTATCCCGTCGAGATACCAGCGATCCTTCGACTCTGCCAGCCCATTCGCGGGCGAATGGACTGGCTGCGCTCAGGATGACACACGTAGTTTTTCCGCAATTTATGAAGTCGTGCCTTCCCAGAGGCAAATTACGCGGGCAGCTTTCTCCGCTGCCATGCGAGCAGAAGGGCTGAGCCGATAATCATCAGACCGCCGCACAGGCCGATCCACACTCCGATTGCGCCCCAGCCGACTCTGAAACATAAGACATAGCCCACGGGGAGCCCGATCAGCCAGTAGGCGATGAAGTTGGCCAGCATGGGCGTTCGGGTGTCGCCGGTGCCGCGCAGGGCCCCGGTCGCGACCGTCTGCAAGCCGTCGAAAAGCTGAAAGGCTGCGGCGATCAACAGCAGGCTGGCGCCGGTGCGGATCACCTTTGGATCGGGAGAGAACAACCGCGCGATCCACGTGGGAATCGACACGAACAGCAGGCCGGAGCAGCTCATGAACCCGACGCCGAGAATGATCGCCGACCAACCGGCGCGACGCGCGCCCTGCGGATCCTTTCTTCCCAATTGCTGTCCGACGCGCACGGCGGCGGCAGAGCTGATCCCGAGCGGCACCATGAAGGCGAGAGCGGCGCAGTTCAACGCAATCTCGTGACCAGAAAGCGGGATGGGTCCCAGCCTGGCCACTACTGCGGTGGCAGCCGAGAAGGCGCCGATTTCGCATAGAATCTGGGTCGCTGCCGGCGCCCCCAGCCGGAGTAAGGCCCAAACTCGACCCAGATCGATGCGGGCCGCGCTGGTCCACTTGGGCAGCGAGCGTCTCGACTCCACCCAAAGCAGAGTGACGGCCAGTACTCCCGCCATGTAAATGCGGGCCACGCAGGTCGACCAGCCAGAACCGGTGATGCCCATGGCGGGAAGGCCTAGATGTCCATAGATCAGAGCCCAATCGCCAACCAGATTCACCAGGTTGGAGGAGATAAGCGCGAACGTGATGGGAAGCACGACGTTCACTGCCTGCAGATAACGGCGCAGAGCAAAGTAGGCGAGCAGCGGCAGCGTGCCCCAGTTGAGCGCGCGCAGGAAGGGGCGCATGGGATCGACCAGTTCCGGACTGATGCCGAAGCGCTGCATCAGCGCCGGCCAGAACGATACCGCCAGCATAAGAATGGGGGTCAATGCGAAGGCCAGAAACAGGCCGTTCACCAGCGAGAGGCGCGCGTCATTCAGGTCCTCGCGACCATAGGCGTGCGCGACGAAAGTATCCAGCCCGAGAAGCAGGCCACCGCCAAAGATAGCGATGCTGTGATATAGGCTCTGGCCCAGGCCGGTGGCTCCGATGGCGACGGCACTGTCGGGCAACCTTCCCACCATGATGGTGTCCACGATGCCCATGCTCATCCAGCCGACCTCGGCGATGATGAGCGGTAAGGCCAGGCGCAGGGTCAGGACAAAGTCCGCGCGCTGCGGAACGACAGAAGCGGTCTGAGATTCGACAGCCATCGGTTTCATTGTGACTATATCAACTGGCTTGTGTGGCGCGGCGCCCTCGCCCGCGAGAAGGCGGATGCGACCGCGAGGCTGAGGAAACGGAACTGGCGTACAACGTCATAAGTCGGGGAGCTTGAGGATTTGAGATCAACGTCAAAACCGCGGGCTGGGTGCGAGGAGTAAGACTCAAGATCAAAAGCCGCGGGCGAGGGCGCCCGCGCCACACGGTTCGCTATACTGGCTGGCTCAGAAGGCATCGCATGAGCAATCCTTTCATGGCACGCGCCATTCGGCTCTCGATTGAGAACGTCCAGTCTGGCCGGGGTGGGCCCTTCGGCACGGTCATCGTGCAGGCCGGCAACATCATTGCTGAAGGCGTGAACCAGGTGACCTTGACCAATGATCCTACCGCGCATGCTGAAATGCTTGCCATCCGTCAGGCTTGCCAGAAACTGGGACTCTTCGAGTTGAAGGACTGCGAGCTCTACACCTCGTGCGAGCCTTGTCCCATGTGCCTGGGGGCGATTTACTGGGCGCGTTTGGCACGTGTGTACTTTGGAAGCTTCGCCAGGGACGCGTCGAAGAGCGGATTCGACGATTCCTTCATCTACGGCGAAATCGCGCAGCCTCTCTCGCGACGCAAGATTCCGATGGCACAGATGATGCGGCAGGAGGCGCTGGCGGCATTCCAGGCCTGGCAGCAAAAGCCGGACAAGACTCCTTACTAAACCATTTCGGAACCTCGAGGAGAACGATTGATCGAACGTTATTTCAGGCTGGCCGAAAACCACACCACGGTGCGGCAGGAGATGCTGGGCGGCCTCACTACCTTCCTGACCATGGCGTACATCGTCGTGGTGAATCCGCAAATCCTGGCGCAGGCGGGCATGCCGGTCGAGGGCGTGGTGTTTGCCACCTGCCTGTCGGCAGCAGTGGCGACACTGGTGATGGGGCTTTACGCCAACTATCCCATTGCGCTGGCTCCGGGCATGTCGCTCAACGCGTATTTCACCTATTCCGTCTGCCTCAGCATGCACGTTCCCTGGCGCACGGCGCTGGGCGTGGTTTTCCTTTCCGGCGTTCTTTTTCTGGTGCTCACGGTCACGCGGGTGCGGGAGCAGATCGTCAATGGCATGCCCGACTGCCTGAAGCTTTCCACCGCCACCGGCATCGGATTCTTTATTGCGTTTGTGGGGCTGCGCAATGCCAAACTGGTGGTGGCCAACCCGGCCACGTTCGTCGGTCTGGGAAGTTTTGCCGACAAAGAAGTGCAGACCGCCTGCTTCGGAATTGTGCTGACCCTGTTCCTGATGGCGCGCAAGGTCAATGGCGCCATTCTGATCGGAATTGTCGGGACTACGCTGCTGGGCATGCTGCGCGGCATCACGCAGTGGCCTTCCTCGATCTTTTCTGTGCCGCATCCTTCCTCTACTTTTCTGCAGCTCGATCTTCGCGGCGCCATTCATCTGGGATTTCTCGAAATTCTGTTCGCCTTCCTCTTCGTGGACCTGTTCGACAATGTGGGCACGCTGGTAGGAGTGTGCGAGCAGGGCGGCTTCATCAAGGACGGGAAAATTCCCCGCGTAGGTCGGGCGCTGGTGGCTGATGCGACCGGAACCATTTTCGGTGCGGTCGCGGGCACCTCCACCGTGACGAGCTATATCGAAAGCGTGGCCGGAATCGCGGCCGGCGCCCGCACTGGACTCAGCAATATGGTGGTCGCAGCGCTTTTCCTGGGGGCCATGTTCTGTTCTCCCCTGGCAACGGCGATTCCCGGCTACGCCACCGCCCCGGCCCTCATTCTGGTAGGCGCGCTGATGACGCAATCGATCGCGCAAATTGCCTGGGCCGATTTCAGCGAAGCCGTGCCCGCGTTTATTGCCATGCTGGCCACGCCTCTGACCTTCAGCATTGCGACTGGCATCAGCCTTGGGCTGATTTCTTACACCGTGGTAAAAATCGCGGCCGGAAAAATTCGCGAGATCAACCTGCTGATCTGGATCCTTACGGTGCTGTTCATCCTGCGCTACGTCTATCTGGCGGCGGCGTAATATCCCTTCCCAAATGCAGCAAGCGGGATGAATTAACACTGTGCTAGGCTGACGCCTATGGCAGAAACGGCCATCCAGAAGAAGTCGTTCCTCAGCGGCAGGGTTGAACACTTTACCGAATCCGTCATCCGCGAGATGACCCGCCAGGCCATGCTGCACAGCGCCGTCAACCTGTCGCAGGGCTTCCCCGATTTTCCCGCTCCAGCCGAGATCAAGCGCGCAGCCCAGCAGGCCATTGCGGCCGACGTAAACCAGTACGCCATCACCTGGGGAGCGAAGAATCTGCGCAACGCGATTGCCCGGCAGATGCAATTGTGGCAGGGCATCGCGGTCGATCCGGAGCGTGAGATCACCGTTTGCTGCGGCTCCACCGAGACCATGATCTCGACCCTCATGGCGGTGTGCAACGCTGGCGACGAGGTGGTGATCTTTGAGCCGTTCTACGAGAACTATGGCCCGGACGCGATTCTCTCCGGCGCCAAGCCGCGATTCGTGAAACTGCA
This sequence comes from Terriglobia bacterium, assembly GCA_963803605.1. Taxonomy (GTDB): domain Bacteria; phylum Acidobacteriota; class Terriglobia; order Terriglobales; family Acidobacteriaceae; genus JAIQFF01. Next base: position 366,423 of record CAWDNG010000003.1, on the reverse strand, counting down.
CCCGCCGGACACGCCCGATGGCGAGTGGAGTTTCGATGAGCGCGAGCTACGGGCCGCTTTTCATATTCACACCAAGGCCATCATCGTTAATACGCCTAACAACCCCACCGGCAAGGTGTTTACGAGGAGCGAGCTCGAACTGATCCGCGACCTGTGCGTGGAATTCAACGTTCTGGCTATCACGGATGAAATCTACGAGCACATTCTTTATGACGACACCCGGCACATTTCGATGGCAGCGCTCGAGGGCATGCGCGATCGCACTATCACGATCAACGGCCTGTCGAAGACCTATAGCGTCACGGGCTGGCGAGTGGGATGGGCCGTGGCCCCGCCTGCAATCACGGATGCCGTTCGCAAAGTGCACGATTTTCTGACCGTCGGCGCGCCGGCGCCGCTGCAGGAGGCTGGAGCTGCGGCGCTCGGTCTGCCTGCCAGCTACTACCAGGAACTGGCCGAAGGCTATCGCAAGCGGCGTGACCGGCTGCTCCCGGTGCTCACCGAGGCTGGTTTCCGCTGCTTTCGTCCGCGCGGTGCTTACTACGTCATGACCGATATCAGGGCCTTCGGGTTCGCGGATGATCTCGAGTTTGTGAAGTATCTCGTGAAAGATATTGGGGTGGCATCGGTTCCGGGATCGAGCTTCTACAACGACGCGCGAGACGGGGCGCAGCAAGTGCGCTTTGCGTTCTGCAAGGAAGATGCCACGCTGGATGCCGCCGGCGAGCGACTGAAGAAGCTGCGAGCACGATAAGGCCCGTGTGGGTCGGACACTCCTGTCCGACGCCTTTGGGGCTGGTTGGTGGTGATTTGCCAGTTGTGCCTGCCTGAAAGGGTCAAAGGCATAAGAGTCAAAGTCAAAGGCGTCGGACAGGAGTGTCCGACCCACACGCCCTTGCACCCACCGCGGTTCCAGCCTGCGACCAACCCACCCAACGCCCTTAAGCATCTGATTGGATTCACAGGGTTCTGGGTTATACTGCGCTCAAGTTCCCAATTTTTCTTGAGGAAGTGGTGGCACCATGTCTGTGAGGATGGCGGAAGGGGTATCGGCGCAGGTTCCGGCTGACGATTTTCAGGCGCTTGAAGAGAAAGTTTATCGCACCATTGACCTATACAAGTCGGCCCGGGAGGCCCGGGCGGCGGCGGAGCGGGATACACAGCGTCTGCGCCAGCAATTGGAAGAGCGCGAAGAAGAGCTGGATGGCCTGCGCCGCGAGATGGTGCGGCTGCGCAAGGAACGGGAAGAGATTCGAGGCCGGGTGGAGAAGATGCTGGGTCAGATCGAATCCATTTCCGAGGAGCAGGCGGTCAGCTGATCGGTCCTGACCTCCGTCCTGAGGAGAAACAAGTATGGCAACAGCCACCAAACACACCGCGATCAAAGACCCGAGCAATAACGCGGTGCGGGTCGAGATTTTCGATCAGCCCTACAATCTGCGCGGCTCGGACGCGGAATACATTCTCAAGCTGGCGGAGTACGTGGATGGCAAGATGCGCGCGGTGTCGGAGCAGACCCACACCGTGGATACAGCGCGCCTGGCAGTGCTGGCCGCGCTGAATATCGCCGACGAATACCACCTGGTGAAGCGTAATCAGGACGTGGGATCGGGTGACTACCTGCGCCGCGCCCAGCACCTTTCGAGCGCGTTGGATGAGGTACTGGAAGACAAGCGCCGCGCTGGGTAAAAAGCCGTCAGCTATCAGCCTTCAGCGGTCAATTAATGCAGGACTGATTCGTCCGGCATCAATTCTCATCAAGTGCGGAGCTTCGCTTCGTCATCTCCCCCTTACCAAAGTTGCTGGCAAGCGGATTGCCAACTTTTTACGGCCTCCCTATTGCCAAGGCCGGGTGTTTACCCTAGCATCCTGACTGAAAGCCGACCTGCCAGGTTGGTGATGACGGGTTACCGATTTTTGAACCAATGCTGAATGAACGGGAGCTCGACTCGAACTAGGATCCGGTGTGCAACGCTCCGCCATGCGGAGATGCCTAAAGGGTCTCGGCGGGCGCCCAACGTCTACCGACGGGTTCATTCTCGGCCCCGTCACACGGCACAGTGGGTCGGCTTCTCATTTCTCTCCTGCACCTTGTCTGCCTGCTCCTGCTAAAATTGAGTGCGTAGGCTTGAGCTGTATCAAAATCTCCGGGCAGCGCATCTAGATCAATAGTGTTCCCTCAACTTTTTCATATCGGCAAGTTCTTCCTTCCCACTTATGGATTGTTGGTCTCCACCGGAGTCCTGGTCGGCCTCTGGATCAGCGTCCGCAACTCCGGCAAGCAGGGAATCAATCAGGACGACGCCTGGAACCTAGGTGTTCTGGTCGTCCTCTGCGGCATCATTGGCGCCAAGATTCTATATATCATCAACGACTGGAGCTATTACTCAGCTCATCCCGGCGACATCTTCAGTTGGTCCACTCTGCAGGCTGGAGGCGTCTTCTCGGGAGGCCTGATCGGCGCCTCGGTGGCTGCCGCCTGGTACATGCGTCGGCACCGTATGCCCGGGCTCGCGACCTGGGACGCCTTCGCCCCCGGGCTGGCCCTGGGCCACGCCATCGGGCGCGTGGGATGCTTTGCCGCCGGCTGCTGCTATGGCAAGCCTACACATCATTTCTGGGGCGTGACTTTCACCAATCCTATCGCCAATTTGAATTCCTACACACCGCTGGGAATTCCGCTTGAGCCTACGCAGCTTTTCGAAGCGGCGGTCGAGTTGGTCAATTTCTTCATACTGATGTGGCTGTTCAAGCGCAAGAAGTTTGACGGACAGGTGCTGGCGGCCTATTTCATTCTCTATGGCGTGGCCCGCTACTTCCTGGAATTCATTCGCGACGATCCCGGACGTGGCGAGGTCTTCGGCGGAATCATGAGCGGGACACAATTGATCTCCATTGGCCTCGTAATCACAGGGGGGCTGATCTGGTGGCTCAAGTCGTCCACGCGAGTGGTTCCGGCGCACGCCCAGCGGTAAGTAGCCTTAGATAAAAATAATCGTCCCCTTCGGGGACGAGTCACGGGCGGGGGCTCCTTCGACTTCGCTCAGGACAGGTCCGCGCCTACATGCCTTCACATCTAGTCTCTGCAACGGCTGAAGATGCCGGCAAACGGCTGGACCAGTTCCTGGTCGCGCATCTTCCTGAAACCAGCCGTGCCCGGGTCCAGCAACTCATCGCGCAACAACTGGTGCTGGTGAACGATGCGATTGCGCGCGCGTCGTTGCGGCTGCGTGGAGGGGAACACATCGCTGTGCTCGGGAGCGCGTCGCAGCCGCCTCTACGCGCGATGCCGGAAGATATTCCCCTCGACATCGTCTTCGAAGACGAAGATCTTGCTGTAGTGAACAAGCCTGCGGGCATGACGGTGCACGCCGGAGCGGGTGCAAACGACCACGAACGCAATCGCGGCACACTGGTGAATGCGCTGCTGCATCACTTTGGCCAGTTGTCGTCCGTCGGCGGCGAACTGCGCCCCGGAATCGTGCATCGCCTGGACAAGGCCACCAGCGGCCTGCTGGTGGTGGCCAAGAGCGACGAAGCGCATCGCCGGCTGGCTAGCCAGTTTGTGCGCCGACAGGTAAAAAAGAAATACATTGCCCTAGTGCACGGCTGGCTGAAGCAGGACCGCGGAACCATCAGCAGCAGCATCAGCCGCGACCGGGTGCGGCGCACGCGCATGACCACAAAACGGTTGGGCGGACGCGAGGCCATTACCCACTACGCCGTGGAGCGCCGGCTGGATTCGCCGTATGGGAAGTTCACCCTGCTGGAGGTTCGCATCGACACCGGGAGGACCCACCAGATCCGCGTCCATCTGGCTTCCCTGCGCCATCCCGTGGCAGGCGACACGCTCTACGGTGCCCCCCGCGAGATTGGCGGCAAGCAGGTTGCCCGCATCTCTCTTCCCAGAAGTTTCCTGCATGCCGCGGCGCTGCAATTTCAGCACCCGCGCAGCGGCGAGCCGTTGTCTTTTACCGCCCCGTTGCCCGCGGAACTGGAGGACTTCCTGCAGCAACTCGGCAAGTAGTGTGGGTCGGACACTCCTGTCCGACGCCGTTGACTTCGATTTTGATTTTGAGTTTGCCTCTGCCTCTGCCTTTGCCTTTTTTCTTGCCTTTGCCTTTGTTTCTGCCTGCCTTTGCTCTTGATTTTGATTCTGGTCCTCCAAAATCAAAGTCAAAGTCAACGACGTCGGACAAGAGTGTCCGACCCACACGGTCAAAGGCTATAATTGGGGCGTCATGAAGTTCCGCGGGGTCATATTGTTGCTGGGCAGCATGTGGTTCGTGGCTGTGCTGCTTGCCCAGACTTCTTCTGACGACCTGCCGTCCGCCCCCTCGGCGGTCAAACAGGAACGCAGCCAGCCCAAGCCCCCGCCGCCTGCTCCGCCGCCAGCGAGCGTGGAGCCGCCCGCCTCGGATACGTCGGAGAGCGCTCAATCGCAAGCTACCCCTCCGGCCGATTCGCCTGCCGTCAAGCCTGAAGCGGCGCAATCCGATGCCTCTCCCAAAGCTAACGCCGACAAGACCTCGAGCCCCGACGACGCGGCCACCACGATTACCAAGACGGTGAACGAAGTGAACGTCGTGTTCACCGTTACCGACAAACACGGACGTTATGTCAAGAATCTGGCCAAGCGCGATTTTTCGGTGCTTGATGATGGCAAGCCGGCCGAACAGATTCGCAGCTTTCACAATGAAACCGACCTGCCCCTGCAGGTCGGGCTGCTGGTCGATGCCAGCAACTCCATCCGGGACCGGTTCAAGTTCGAGCAGGAATCAGCCGTTGAGTTTCTTAACCAGACGATCCGGCCCCGCTATGACAAAGCGTTCATCGTGGGCTTCGATGTGACCCCGGAAGTCACCCAGGACTTCACCGACAACACGGAAGCGCTCTCGCGCGGAGTCCGGGCCCTCCGGCCGGGCGGCGGCACCGCCATGTACGACGCGCTGTATTTTGCCTGCCGCGACAAGCTGCTTAAGGAAGCTCAGAACGGGCCGGTGCGCCGGGCGATCATCCTGCTCAGCGACGGCGACGACAACATGAGCCACGTCACCCGCGAGGAAGCCATCGAGATGGCGCAGCGCGCGGAGGTGATCGTTTACACCATCAGCACCAATATCAGCCGCGGCAGTCGTGGGGGAGACAAGGTCCTGGCGCGCATTGCCGAGGCTACCGGTGGACTCGCTTTCGTCCCTTTTCAACTGAATGACGTAGCCAACGCCTTCGTCGAAATCCAGGATGAGCTGCGCAGCCAGTACGCGCTTTCCTACAAACCTGCCGACTTGCGTATGGACGGCCGCTTTCACACCATCGAAATCCTGGCGCAGAATCACAAAGGCCTGCGCGTGCGCAGCCGCCGCGGTTACTTCGCCGGAACGCAATAGGCCGCCGCCATGGCAGGCTACTCTGGCACTCCTCTTCCCCAGAAGCTGGGCCTCAAGCCCCAATTCCGGATCGCATTTTTCCAATTGCCCAGCGAGGTAAAGACTGCATTGAAAGATGGCCTCTCCGAGTGCCGGCTGATCAAGGATGGCCGGGCTGAGCTCGACTTCGCCATGATCTTTATCAAAGGCCGGGCAGAGATGACCGAACAGTTTCCGAAATTTGCCCAGCGGTTGGCGCCGGCGGGAATGTTGTGGGTGAGCTGGCCCAAGAAAACATCCGGCGTGATCACTGACCTCAACGAAAACGACGTGCGGAGGCTCGGCCTGGCCGCGGGCCTGGTGGATGTGAAAGTCTGCGCCGTGAGTGAAGTGTGGTCAGGGCTGAAGTTCGTGATCCGCGTGAAGGACCGAGGGAAAGTCATGCGCCGGAGGCCTTAGCAAGGACAACTAGTGTTGTGTCCCAAATACGTGAAAGATCGAAATGCAGGCGGCACAGCACGAGTCGGCTGAAACAACAGGTCCCTCCACTGCGCTCGCTTCGCTCCGCTTCGGTCGGGATGACAACATTAATTCAACAAATTTTCGAGACAGGACACTAGCGTTTGCTGCAATCTGCAGGTGGCTGACTGGCGAGCAGGATCATCGTCTCCAGCGTTCGCGCCTTCTGGTCATCCTTGACAATCAGATAGCGGTGCTTTCCGCTCGCAGACGGCTCAAAGTGCGAAGCGCCGCCGGGCAGCACGGTGATCGTTCCCGGCGGCGAGAGCGAGAAATACCCTTCATCCGGACGCACCGCATAGAGCACCGCCGTCAGGTCCCAAGTGGGCCGGTCGTAAGGCATTTTCATATACGACCGGTAGGCCTCAGCGACCGGATGGTCCGGCACGAAGGCGAAATCTTGCTCGATGCGCATCGCGGGAAACTCCATTGCCGCGCCGATTTCGAATCCGCTCACCACGATCGGAGTCGGCCAGTCGTGGAAGAGCTTTACCGCGGAGGGCACATCCTGCTCCAGATTGAATTCCGGCTTCCCGTCGGCAAAATTCCCGGCCATCACGGAAAGCAGGCGGACTTTCTTGCGGACAAGAGTTGTTCCGTCATCCGGACTGGCCGCGTCAGCCCGTGTTTCCAGCAAGTGGGCCAGATTCGTGCTGAAGCCCACCTGCACGATCACGACGCTCCCATCCTCTTGCTTCGCCAGCGTCTGCCGCAGCAGGGAAACTGCTTCCGGCGCCTGCGCGCCATCCAATATGCGGTGAGGATAGACAAAGCTGCCGTCAGGGCGCCGCCGTTCGGAAGGGATCTCGATCATCGGATTCGACTCTGGCGTTTTCCCGTGGCGCACGGTACCGATTGGAATCTCAGGGCGTCCGTAGAAGGTATTCACCACGTCCACGTAGGGCGCAGCCCGCCTGTTATCCTTGGTGATGGTGACCGCCAGCAAGTTGATTTCATGGCGGCTCTGGAAAGCATGCAACATGGCCAGGGCGAGCGCGTCATCGACATCGTTGCCCATATCGGTGTCGAAAATGATGCCGGTGGGAGTCTGCCCAGAGGTAGCAAAAGAGAAGGCGACGACCAGGCTGAAAACCAGAGTGGCGATCCTCATCGGTCTGCTTCTCCTCGCACATATTCCAAACCTCAGGGTGCCCCATCCTATTTCGCGCTTTTTGCGAAATAGGGTGGGGGTTCCATCTTCACCCGACCATCTGTATGACCTCTCACTGCGTCACGATTGGCGTTTCCCAACCGTCGTATTCTCCATCGAAGCGCTGGGATAGCTTCAGGAGTTCACTGACGGTATGGTCGATGGAACTTTGCTCGACAGACTGAACGCGAGCGACGGAGATGCCGAATGCCAACTCTCCCTCTGAGTTTGACTCAGACACAATTCTGAAACCTGCTGCGGCTGCTGCATCCCGGAACAGAGCGCGAGACTGCCTGCATCGAACCTGTATCCTTCAAAGCCCGTCAATGCAGCTTCTACAGCGTGACGGAAGCCGTTCTTGGTCTCTCCATAGAAGTAGAACTCGCGTCGTCCCTCAGTGGTGATTCTTCCACAAGGTATCGCCTGGGACGCACGGGCCAGGTTCACATTCAGAGAGTCTTCGATCTTGTAGAGCGTCGGAGCTTCTTTGCTGTCCGACAGGCCGTCGGCGCGCGGCGATTTGAAATAGACCCACGTCCACAGCAGCCAAGGTTTCGACGGTATCGGGACCACCTCTCGAAGCCCAAGATCCACAAAAATCGATGCCAGTTTGCCGTTCACGTTACAAGGGTAGGGTTTCCAGTTCTCGGTCATGGCGCTCGAAACATGATAGCCGCTGGAATCAGGCCGTTTCACCAGAAACTTGCGAGGCGCCTTTTTCTAGATTGGCGAGAACCCCCTAGTCTTTCCGGGGTACGGCGTAATACCCGGTCCGCGCCTGAATCTTATAGTCTTTCTTGTTGGCCTGGATTTCCACCTTGCGGAACGTGCCGTCCAGGGCGGTGTTGGTGGGAGTGTAGCCGACGTTGTACTGGCTGCGCAGTTCCCGTGCGATCTGGTCAAAGGCATCCTTCAGTTTGTCCATCTTGTTGCCGACGTCGATCACGCGGCCGCCGGTCTCCGCCGCCAGTTTCTTCATCTCACGATCGCCGGAGTATCCGCCACCGAAGCCGTAAAAGCCGCGGTCTGCGATCAGCAGGACATAGCAGATAGAGTCCGACTTCTGCGCGGCCTCAATCGCATCCGTGATCTTGTATTCACTGCCCTGGTCCTCTCCGTCGGTGAGCAGGATCATCGCCTTGCGTCCCACTTCCTTGGCCAGTTCATCATGAGCCGCCAGATAGACGGTGTCATAGAGCACCGTGCCTTTGGGATTCGAACCGCACGGCAAGGGTCCGCCTCCCTGTCCGGGGAGGCCGCCGCAACTGGACGGAGGAGCATTAATGCGCGCGCTATTGAGGGCTGCCCGCAGCAGGCGTGGTGAGTTGGTGAAATCCTGCAGCAGGTTGGAATCGACGTCGAAACTGATCACAAACGCCAGGTCCTTGGGGCGCAGGATCTCATTCAGGAAATTGGCCCCGACTTCCTTCTCCATCTCGAGGACTTCCCGCTGGCTGCCACTGGAATCGATCAGAATGCCCAGAGTCAGGGGAAGGTCCGATTCGGCGGTGAAGTATTTGATGGTCTGAGGCTGGCCGTCCTCGCTGACCTTGAAGTCGTTCCTGGTCAGATTGGGAATCAGTCCTCCCTTCTTGTCTTTGACATTGAAAAAGAGCTGCACCACATTCACATTAACTTTAAGGGTGCTTATGGACTGGTCCCGCTCATCCGCCTGGCTTCCCGGGGAAGGGTTGTCCGGGTCCGGAGTGCCGGCCAGGTGGGGTAGTTGTTGGGCCAGGGCCAGAGGCACGGCGACCAATCCGGCTGCCGCCATGGCGGTCGCCAGCAGTGAGGCTGCAAATGCCTGAAACCTGGGGACTCTTGCCATCCAGATATTCTCCTGTGCTTTTTTTGTTAGTCTATTCCCTCAGCTTAGATGCACGAAACTACAGCGACCGGCATCCGAAATAGTAGGCAGTCGCCATCCGGCGGAGGGGTTCCCGTGTGCTCAGTAATTGGTAGAACGTCTAGGGCCTTTGGCGCAGCAGTGGCGGTGCTTTGCTTGCTTTGCGGGGTGATGGCTGCCCAGGAGCAGGAAAAACCAAAGTCGGATATTCCGGACGCGCCGTCGGCTTCGCGTCCCTTTCCGAATGCGCCCCTGCAAGGCCCGGCCCCGCAAAACCAGGCGCCACCCGAGCAGGCGCCTCCGCCCGCGAACCAGGCGCCGCCCACCAGTTCCGGCCCGACCGAAGAGCCGGTTTACGCCCCCGGGGTGGCCCCTGAGCCCCCGTTCAAGGTAACGACCGTGCCCCAGGGCGGGGCCCCCGCTGGGCACACGGCCGGCAGTGACGAACTGTTCAAAATCACGGTAAACACGAACCAGGTCGTGGTCCCGGTCATGGTGAAGGATGGGTCTGGACGCCTGGTCAACGGTCTGCTATCGAGAGACTTTTCGGTTTTTGAGGACGGCCAGAAACAGAACCTGAATTTCTTTACTACCGATCCCTTCGCCCTCTCGGCGGCAGTGCTGTTTGACACTGGTATGCCGGATGTGGCGGTGCAGAAGGTCATTCAGACCTTTTCGGCGCTGGAGGGGGCCTTCAGCGAGTTCGATGAAGTCTCGCTCTACACCTACAGCACCAGCGTCTCCAAGGTCACCGACTCTAGCGCGGTCGGGCGGCGCTTAACCGCAGCGCTGGACAGTCTCAAGATGGTGACTGGCAGAAATAACGGTCCTGCCGTGACCAGCGGCCCGCTGGGGCCGCAGGGCCCCATCGTCAACGGCCGCCCCATTGAGGGCGGCGCCCCCGGGGTTACGACCCCGCCCAAGGAATCCCATGTGCTCAACGATGCCCTTGTGGCCGCAGCCCTCGAACTGCGTAAACGCGACCGAACCCGGCGGAAGGTCATTTTCATTGTCAGCGACGGCCGCGAATACGGCAGCAACGCCAGCTACAGCGACACCCTGAAGGTCCTGTTATCGACCGGAGTTCAGGTGTACGGGGTAGCCGTCGAAGGCTCGGCCATTCCCGGATACGGCTCACTGCAGAAACTGCACGTGCCCTTCTCGGGCTCGCGGTTGGGCTACAACAACATCCTGCCGAGATACGCCAGCGCCACCGGGGGCGAGATTTTCCCCGGATTTTCCCGCGACGCCATCGAGACTACCTATGCCCGCGCCCTGGGCGATGCCCGCAACCAGTACACCCTGGGATATCTGACCCACGCCACCCCCAGCAGCACGCATCGCGAGATCGAGGTGCGGGTGGCGCGTCCCGACCTGACGGTCACGGCAAAGGAAGGCTACTATCCGGTTGGATTGGGGCGCTGACGACCGAGGTTGGATTTCAGATTTTTGATTGCAGATTTCAGATTGAGGTTCTCCGGAGCAACATCCGGTTTGGGCCGGGGTTTCAATCTCAAATCTTAAATCTGCACTCTGCAATCAGTCTCCCGTAAGAGGCCACCTGCCCGAAGGCCCCACTCTCCATAAGGAGGACAGTGTTGCACAAGTAACCTGCGTAACCTGCCGGGGACACCGGGGCATGTGGTATAAAACCAGCAGCATCAAGCCAAATTCAACCGGGAGAGGTTCGCGTCGATGCGGACGCCACCACCGGTTCCGAGGGAAGTCTTGAGTTTCATCAACTTCGCAGCCCGCGAGATCAATTGCAAGATCGTTTATTACGGCGCCGGGTTGGGCGGTAAGACCACGAATCTTCAGTTCATCTACCAGAAGACCGCCGAGCAGCAGAAGGGCAAGATGATCTCCCTCGCCACGGAGACCGAACGGACCCTGTTCTTTGATTTTCTGCCTCTAGACCTGGGCTCGGTCCGCGGCTTCAAGACGCGCATTCACCTGTACACGGTCCCCGGCCAGGTGTTCTACGATGCCAGCCGCAAACTGATTCTGCGCGGCGTGGATGGCATCGTCTTCGTGGCCGACTCCCAGGAAGAACGCATGGACGCCAACGTCGAGGCCCTCGACAACCTGATGGCCAACCTAAAGGAACACGGCTACGACTTCAACAAGATTCCCTACGTGCTGCAACTCAACAAACGCGATCTGCCGAATGTCCTTTCGGTGGATGCCCTGTCAAAGCATCTTCGCCGGAAAAACGAGCCGCTGATTGAAGCCATCGCCTTCCAGGGTCCGGGAGTGTTTGAGACCCTGAAGGAAATTGCGCGTCAAGTGCTCACCGATTTGAAGCAAGGCGGGTAGGGCGGGCGGCGGACTTCGGACGTCAGGCCTCGACGGGACTAGTTGAGCGAAAGGTGCGCTCGGCTAAATGCTGATCTTCATAACGAGTGATCCTCCAAGAGTTTGGCAAATTCCGGGACAGATTGCTTCAGACTTGAGATCACGTACATTCTGTCTCTCGAAATTGCCATACCTTGATCGTCAAGCTTGTCCAGTACGAATTGCTCACACAGATGGAACTGGTGAATCAGGAAATCGTCTGCCTTTTGACAAAGCACTCCGTATTCTTCCAAACGATCTTTCGGGAAATGTTTTGTGTTTTGTGTAACGATCACGTTTGCGTGGGCCATGATCGCAGCAGCTAATACGTGCTTATCATCTTCATCGGGAATACAGTCGATCGCCTTTGCCAGTGCAGCCGGAACAGTGACCATGGCTTCTGGGAATGCCGAATTCATGCGCTCCCGCCTATACGCAATCTCGGCGGCGGTTCGATGAAGCTTCGTTCTTAAGGCACTCGCCATTTCCGCCATTATCTGTTCGCTCCAGAGTGGGCGATACATTGCTGGCTCTTCGGCGAGCCTCAGTAATGTGTCGCATAAAGCTGCCGGAACAAGAACACACGCGTCCAGGACGGCCGAGTATTCATTCTCCAGGGTGAAAATCATCTGGGATTTTGTCGTAATCCCCTTTTGCAAATTCTCGCTTTGATAAAGCGTTTAAGGTGTCGCGACGTTCCATGTCGCGTTTTGCCTTGTAAGCAATTACATCGCGCACGTAAATGCGACGATGCGTTCCGACCAAATGGAAGGGGATCTCTCCTTCCTCCAGCAATCTGACGAGGAATTGCCTGGACATACCCAAAATCTTGCTGGCTTCGACCGTCGTAAGTTCGTGCCTGCTTTGCAAGATGGTCACGGAGTGACCAGCTCGCAGATCGGCAAGCAAACGAAGTAGAAATGAGTAGAGGTTGTTGGGCAGAATCTCCGTTTTTCCGTCGGGCCCGATTAGCTTCGCTTCAACCTCGCGAAGCTTTGCGTAAATGTTGATAATCTCCTTTTGCTCTTTCGGAGAAATATCAACTGCCGATGCTTCGCTGTTCTGTGACATAGCGCCTGGTGCCCCCTCCTAAGAAGTCGTTTAGACATCTTAATGCAATAGAAGCTATATACGCAACTATTAAGTTGCCTCTATGGTGATTGTATGTCTATGCGTACTTGATTTTATAGCGTTTACGGGAAGCAGACGTTTTTATGCACTCCATGGAGAGATTGATAATTGATAAAGGGAGAGCCGACGAAACCGCCCTGACAATTGGCCACTTCCCATCTATGTCAAGTGCAGGTTCAGCGAAAATTCTTTATCAGTATGAGGTTGGACTCCGCGAACTCGTTCTGGACGTACACGATGGATTTGCCGTCGTGAGCGAGGCTCAGTCCCCACCCTGGTTCTTTTTCCAGAATGCAGATGGGAATGATTTTGTTGGTGGAGAAATCCAGGAATTGAATGCTGGAGTGAGGCGATTTGTCGAATCTCAGAAAGTAAATGCCGCCGGAGGTGAGCGCCCAGTTCGGCCAGCCTCCGCCCCCAACTTCCTCCAGGACTTGCTCCTCTTCGTCGCCTTGCACCGGCATTCTCCACACTCCGCCGGCCTCGTATTTTGAGTAGTAGAGGAAGCGTCCATCAGGAGACTCGACTGGGGAAATGCCGCTGTTCCTGGTCAGCTTGACCGGGACCCCGCCATGAACTGAGATCTTCCATATCTGAAAGGGTTCACTGCCGCGCTTGGAAGCGAAGTAGATCCACTGGCCGTCGCGCGACCAGCTGGGAGAAAGGTTGTCGGCGCCCGGAATCGTGGGCAGAAGCCGGGGAACGCCCCCGGGCACCTCGACCACATAAATCTCGCTTTACTCTCCGGGATGAAATTCGAACGCAATGTAGCGTCCATTGGGCGACCAGCGTGCCCGCCCTGCAGTCCCATGCAAAGACGTGGCCTGGTCGCAACTGGAGCCATCTGTCGCGCACGTCCAGATATCCCAGAAGCCCAGGCGGTTCGACTCAAAAGCGATCTGCTTTCCATCCGGCGACAGTTCGGGACGCATCTTGTCGCCCTTCTCCGAGATGAGCACGGCGGGCGGCCTTTGAGAGTGTTTCTGATCTTTCAGTTGGAGACGCCACATGTTGAACTTGGCCACAACCTGCTCGTAAACCAGCTGGTTTCCGATAGGCGGGATGGAGGGCCAGCCGGCTTCGCCGATGGCCCCCGCTACCGGTCGCGGTTCGCCTCCTGAAGCCGATATCCTCCACAGGCTGGCAGGACCTCCGCGGGTTGAAGAGAAGATGACCTCGCGGCCGTCAGCCGTCCAGCTCGGAGGCCCGATGATGGGACGGTGATCGAAGGTCAGCCGCCTGGCTTCCCCCCCGGAAGAGCTGGTGACATAGAGATCGTTGCTCACCCCGGCGACGGTGGAGCGGACGAACGCGAGTTGCGAACCATCAGGGGAAAACGCGGGCTCGTGGTCGAGTGACCCTCCAGGCGGCGAGGTCACCGGCCGAATGCCGAAGTCAGCCGATGACGCAGCGAGATCCAGGAGCGAGGCTGATCGGCGGATCGGGTCTCGGGGAACGCCAGAAACTTGCCGTCGGGCGACCACGCCAGTCCTGATCCCATGAGATTCGGTCCCCGGTAAACGTGGCGTTCGGTGCCGCCCAGCGCAGGAAGTACAACGATGGAAGCCGTCTTATCGGAGTAGCGAATGAAGGCGATATGCCGGCCGTCGGGCGACCAGGTTGGGCAACAGTCGCCCGGGTCGTCGGTGAGCCGGAGAGACTTTTCACCCCCTACCATCGTGGTGTAGATGCCGGTATTGTGCGCCCCATCGCTGTCGCGAAATGCGACCTGATTGCCGTCTGGGGAGAAGGCCGGTGTGACCTGCAATCCCCGCAATCCCACCAGCGGCACCACCTCCATCGAAGGCAGGGGGTTTTCGACGGTCTTCCGGTAATAGGCCCAGAGGCCAAGCGCTCCCAGAAGAACCAGAAGGGGAACACCGGCCGTCCACAGTGTTGTCCGTTGCCGCTGTGCCTGGGGTCCTTGAACGGCATGGGTTCCTGAGTCGGGTATCGCCGGCGACGCGGGAGGTGCATCGTCGGGCTGTGCATCGAGCTGACCTATAAACCGGTAACCCCGCTTGGACACGGTTTCGATGAGGCGGGGCTTCTCGGCGGAATCACGCAGGGCCTGGCGCAGCCGGGCGACGGCGCTGTTCAGGCCATGATCGAAGTCAACAAATGTGTCCGCCGGCCACAGGTTCTGGCGCAATTCATCCCGCGTGACCACCTCCCCGGACCGCTCCAGCAGTAAAGACAAAACACGCAGCGGCTGTTCTTGTAGTTTGACCAGCCGGCCCTCCTTGCGCAATTCACCTGCCCGCAGGTCCACTTCAAAAATATCGAACCGCACCACCTCTGAGGACAACCCAGGATCTTGCATTCGGTCACCGTTTACTTGGACGAGTGGCTATCTATCACCGTTGTTAGTGACACCCCGCCGAAATTCCGCCGCGCGATCACGTGTTCTCGAAAAGGTCGAGTGTTTTGACGAGCTTGTCCCGTTACCCACAGGTGTGGCACGGGTGTGTGCCATTGCATTGCCGACGCGCGTACTTGCGTTGAGAGTTGGGACATCGCGGGAAAAGAAATAGCGGTGAACGGTTTCTCGCCGGCAGATGGTAGTGCAGAGCAACACCGCAGGGACCCAGGGGGCATGATGACGAACTCACGAGTGCTGTTTTTCTTTACGTTGCTGGGAGGGGTTTGGTTCGGTTCTTTGACCCAGATTGTACGAAGCCAGGACCGCCCTCCCACAAGCGCGGCCGGGAAGACCGGCCTGGCCGACGTCCCTTCTCTCAAAAAGCAAGCTGAGAGCGGGGATGCGAAGGCAGAGTACCTGCTGGGAAGATCTTACCTGATGGGAACCGGCGCCTCCCAGGACTACCAGGCGCGATGGTACGGTTTGGCGGCGGCCCAGGGCTCGGCGGATGCGCAATTTGGATTGGGTTTTCTGTACGAACATGGTAAAGGGGTCGAGCAGGATTATCGGCAGGCAGTGACCTACTACACCGCCGCAGCGAAACAGGGCCACGCTACCGCGGAGAACAATCTCGGTTCCCTGTACGAGCACGGGCAGGGAGTGCGAAAGAATCTGGGGGAGGCTGCGCGATGGTATCGTTTGGCCGCCGACCGCGGCGAGGTCACGGCCCAGTGCAATCTGGCGTCGCTATACTTTCGCGGCCGCGGCGTCGCGAAAGACTACGCCGAGGCCGCGACCTGGTTCCGGGCGGCGGCCGAACGTGGATACGCTCCGGCGCAGGACAATCTGGCATGGATGTATTACCGGGGAGCCGGCGTAGCCCTCGACTATTCCGAAGCGGCCAGGTGGGCAAAGCAGTCTGCCGAGCAGGGTTATGCTCCGGCGCAAGTCGATTTTGGTTACCTCTACGAGCAGGGAAAGGGAGTTCCTCTGGACTACGTCAGGGCCTACAAATGGTACAAACTGGCAGCGGCAGGAGGCGATGAGCGCGGCCTGTCCAGGATGAAAAGCCTGGCGCGATTGATGACGCACCAACAGATCAGCGAGGCCAGCGATCGCGCAGCTCACTTCCCGGGCCCCAGATCGCCGGCAGAAAACCCAAGCACCGCAAGCAGTGTCCGAAACGCTTTCAAAGAGCGCTGAGCAAGAGCGGGTGTGGGTCGGACAACTCCCTTCGACTCCGCTCAGGGCAGGCTCTGTCCGACGCCTTTGACTTGGATTTTGCGATGCGCAACAACAAGTGGTGAGACGCACAGATCCAGGCCCAAAATTCAAGTCAAGACCAAAGTCAAAAGCGTCGGACATGAGTGTCCGACCCACACGTTCACCGCAGCTGCAACGACTTCAGCATCTGCTCGAAGGTGGGGCGCAGCCCTTCAAAGTCCTTGTCCGGGGCGATCGACACCATGTACAAGAGACTGCCGTCCTGACGCATGACCGCAACCAGCCAGTCCCGCTCCTGAGTCGGATGTCCGCTCTGGTCGCGCAGGGGAGAGTTCCCGATCAGATCCACGGACTTTCCCGCCACTCCATTCACCCGGATATTCTCGTCATGCCCTATCTCCCGCAGATCAGGATTGGACTGGCGCAACGAAGCCAGCAGATCGTGTGTGGCCTGATCGAGGCTGACATTCGTGTCCTCGGGCTGGTAGGTATTGATCATTACACCGTAGGCGACGGCGTTTTGCGACACCCCGCTCGGTGGGGCAATAGTGACGGACGAGTTCTGGTCGCCGTACACCTGCCAGTTCTCAGGATAAGAAATCGCAAAATCGCGGTGACTGAAATTGCGCAGGCTGGCGCTGGGCTGCACGCTGCCGGATGACGCGTTCATGGCTGGCGTCTGGCGCGCCGCAATCTGCTGGGCAGTGAGCGGTTTCATGCCCGCCACCCGCTCCTTAATGTCGCGGAACTCGGCGCTGTCGCTGCGATAGCTGCTCTTTCGCGGGAGTGTGGCCACCTCCTTCGCCACCGCTTGGGCCCGATTCCCGGGATCGGGATGGTCGCTGAAGAACTGGGGGCCGCGCGCTCCGCCTTCCTCCTGGAGCTTGGCAAAGAAATCCGCCATGGCGCGGGGATTGAAGCCAGTGTCGTACATGATATCGGTGCCAAGCAGGTCGGCTTCCGACTCGGCCTTCCGCGAGTTTTTCAGGAAGTACGAGCCGACGCCAAAGGAGAGCCCCATCTGCGCCATTTGCGACAGAGCGCCCTGGCCCATGACCCCGCCCAGAATGGCCAGCGGCAGTTGCGCCGCCATCTGCTTGCTGGCAGCGCGGGTTCCATGCCGCTGGACTACGTGCGAGATTTCGTGGGCCATTACGCCCGCCAGTTCGGCCTCGTTGTCGGCCGCCTGGATCGTTCCTAGATTCACAAACACCGGCCCGCCGGGAAGAGCAAAGGCGTTGATCTCTTTCTGGTTCACCACGTGAAAGCTGTAGGGCCACTTCTCACCCGGAGCGTGGGCGGCCATTTGCTCCCCCAGGCGTCGGACATAGATGGACACCGGGTCCGAGTCCGGAAGGATTGGCAGCTGTTCCATGACCTGCGCCGCAGACTGCTGCCCTGCCTGCACTTCCTCCTGGGCAGAAAACATGTTGAAACCGCGCGAGGGCTCGACCCGGGCCTGGAGCGGCTGGATCTGCACGGCAGAAAAGGCCAGCAGCACCATCAGGCAGCGCACGACGATCAGGTTGCTCCTCATAAACCCCATTTTAGATGCAGGATCGTATCAGCGTGACCCGACGGGTTGCGTAGGCCCAGAAGTCCTCATCTGGGCGGATGAGCGAAGCTCGTCTTTGAATTGTCTTCAGATTATTTTCGAAGCCGGCTTGCGGAGCTTCGCTCCGGTGGGCAGGTGAGGACACCTGCCCCCACGCAATCAAAATCCACGCAAGGAACAAGGGCGCCAGTTTACCTGCCGCCCTGATGTTGTTTCGTTCGACGGGTGGAGAACTACTTGCCGTCCAGCGTGCCGGTGGCACCGAACTCGCGCCGGGCCACGGTACGCGCTGGGCGTGCCAGGGGAAGCGCTCCGGCGGCCGCGCCTTGACGTTCCAGCAACATCGGAACCATGGCGTTCTCGGCTTCCTTGACGAACATGATCGTGCCTTCTGGACTCATGTCGATGCGGATGAAGTCTCCCAGCTTGATCTGTCCGGTAGCAACCAAGTTGGCCAACTGGAAGACGATATGCCGCTCGATGGCGCGCTTGAGATGCCGCGCGCCATACTTCGGATCGGTGCCCTCGTGCAGCAGAAAACTCTTCACCTTGGGCGTGCAACTGAAGACAAACTGGTTGGCCGCCGATGCCATCAGAATGCGCTGCTGTACCATGCCCAGTTCGATTTCCAGGATCTGCTGCAGGTGCTCGGAGCGCAGCGTTCTGAAGACCACGGACTTGTCGATGCGGTTCATGAACTCCGGACTGAATTTGCGCCGGGCTGCCTCCACGGCGGTGCGGTTGATCTTGTCGTCGAAAGCTGTGTCCACCTGCAGCGCCTTGCGCGAGAAGCCCAGGCCGCCATCGACCATGTTGCTCATCTCTCCTGCCCCCAGGTTTGAGGTCATGATGATGATGCATTGCGAAAGATCCACGCGGCGATTGTCGCCCAGGGTCAGAGTCGCCTTGTCCAGAATACCCAGCAACAATTGCCAGAGCGAGTCAGAAGCCTTTTCGATTTCGTCGAACAGCAGAATCGAAAGCTTGAGCGTCTCCGTATGCCACTGGTTCAGTGCTTCCTGCGTGAGCAAGGGATGGGTTTCGCGATGGCCCAGATATCCCGGAGGCGAGCCGATCAGCTTGGCAATTTCATGCGAATGCTGAAATTCAGCGCAATCAATCTTGATGCAGGCGCGGGCATCGCCGAACAGGGCCTCGGCCATGGCTTCGACCACCCGGGTTTTTCCCGAGCCGGTGGGCCCCAGGAACAGAAGATTTCCAACCGGACGCCCTGGAGGATTCAGTCCCGCCAAAAACATCTGGTAGATTTCGACCACTTTCTCGACGGCCTGGTCCTGACCGACGATTCTGCGGCGAAGGGCGCTTTCAAACTCCCGGGCATCATTGGAGCGACGAGTGGGATCCAGCATGGTGTTGACGACGGTTTTCATATAGGGTCTGGCCCTGCTTTTTCCTTTCTTGGGCCCTTCAGTACTGCTGGAAAAGGGGGTCCGCCGTCTCGCAATGAGAGAGGGACAAATTGTGTCACTCTCCACCTTCGGCAACATGATTACTGCAAACCACGCTCCATCCCGAGCGAACCACACATTCCCAATTGTCTGTATGGTTTAGATGCTACGAGGGGGCAAAAGGCACGAGGTTACTCCGCATCCGGGGTAGGGTAAAGGGAAATAGTTTGCCACTTACCTGGAAGTTCCTTGGCTTGAGCGGTGCATGGACCTCGCTCGCACTGACCCGACGTTATCTGGTTACCCGGCCTTACCGACGCTAGCATCCGTGAAAACCGCCGCTTTTCACGGAGATCACTTTGCGTCCATCGGGCCCCACATCACTTGCTGCCATCCTGTTTCTTTCCTTAAATTTGGCCGTGCTGGCAATGGTTTCGCCGGCTTTCGCCCAAACCGCGAAGCCCAAGTTGCTGCGCACCTCGCGGCCATCGACTCCGCTGGCGCCCAAGGCTCCGGAACGGTCCCTGACCATAGTGGCGCCCCCGGGCAGCGCCTTGTACGTAGCCAAGCGGGGCGACAGCATCCCGCTGGTGGCCCGGCACTATCTTGCGCAGACGTCTTATCTGACCTCGAGCGAACTAAGCGAGGCCATCCGCAGCGCCAACGCCGATTTCAAAGGGACCTTCCTGAAGGCCGGCCAGCCGGTGATTGTTCCCGGACTGCTGCCCATGCCGATCGTAGAGAAATCGGTGCCGGTGGCGCGTGACTATGAGGTGCGTGCCGTGTACCTCACCGGCATCATGGCCGCCAGCGACCGCGGGATTCGCATCGTCCGCCGCTGGCGCGAAGTGGGCGGCAACGCTGTGGTCTTCGATATCAAGGACAGCGACGGCAGCGTGACCATTCCCTTTGATCATCCGCTGCTGGGAGCTCACCGCAGCGCCTTCCATGACTTGCCGAAGTACATCCACTTCCTGCATTCGCAAAATATGCACGCCATTGCCCGCATCGCCATCTTCCGCGACCAGCGGCTGGTCGAGACCCATCCGGAACTGGCTGTGAAGTCGCACCGCACCGGCCAGGCGTGGCGCGAGAACGGCAAGCTGGTCTGGACCGATCCCTCGCAACCCAAAGTGCAGGAGTACGACATCGCGCTGGCCAAAAAGGCCGCCGAGGCCGGGGCCGACGAGATTCAGTTTGACTATGTGCGCTTTCCCGCCGAAGGCGACCAGAAGGACGCCAGCTTTGTCTTCCAGACCGAGCATCCCGAGTGGCATCGCTCCGACGTAATTGCCGACTTCCTCAAGCATGCCTATGCCGAACTCCATCCCACGGGCGCTCTGTTATCGCTTGATGTGTTCGGCATCATGGCCTGGCAGCGGCCGGTTGATCTCGCGCATACCGGTCAGGACATCGTGCGCATGGCCAAGTATTGCGACGTGCTTTCGCCCATGATCTACCCGTCACATTTCTTCGGTATGGATGGCATCGCCCGCCCCGGCGACGCGCCCGAACACTTCATCGGCGTTTCCATGGAGCGTTTCGAAAAGATTACCAAGGGCAGCAGCGTCGTGATACGGCCGTGGCTGCAGGCCTTCCGCTGGAGAACCAAGACCTATTCGCCGCAGTACATCGAAGTCCAGGTGCTGACCGCGAAGAACAAGGGCGGGATCGGCTTCCTGTTCTGGAATGCGGCCAACGATTACAGCAAGCCCTACACCGCCATGCCGGAGATGATTGCGGCCAAGGGCAAGTATTTCCGCGGGGATGAACACCCCGGGACGGTCCAGGCGAGCATACCGTCGGGAACCAACTAGAGAGCTTGTTGTAATTTGTCATCCTGTCCGGCGCGCGGGCTTCCTGCGAAGTTGAAGGACCCCTATGGCACGATTGAACTCGTGGTGGCAATTTGGCGGTGCTCCAAGGGAGCGAGTGAAGGGAAGGTAGGGGTGCTTCGTCTTCGAAACGTCGAACACCTTGAGGCGCTTACCGCGAGCGATCTCCACGCCTGATTCTTGCGCAGAACCAGCCGACGAACTCTACCGGGCCATTGGGGGAGAGAATGGGCCTGCCGCCGGCCTACTGATTCGATCCTCAACAAGATTACCGTGGTAAACCACCCGCATCTTTCGTGACCGGGGAGGCGCTTTCTTCTCGGTTATAATCGACATGGAGTTGATCGCTGCGATTGCGGACCTTGTCCTCTTTGCGGCGATCGCCGATTAGGAGTGTTCATGGCGATCCAAAAGACCGAGAAAATCTGGCATAACGGCAAACTGATCCCCTGGGACAAGGCCACGCTACACGTAATGTCGCACGTGGTCCACTACGGCTCCTCGGTATTCGAGGGTGTCCGGTGCTATGCGCTGCCCGCCGGCCCCGCTATCTTTCGCGCCAAAGAGCACATGCAGCGTTTGCTGGATTCGGCCAAGATTTATCGCATTGACGTGGACTTCGCCGTGGAAGAGCTGGTCGAGGGCATGGCCGAGGTGGTCAAGAACAACGGCATTTGGCCCTGCTACATCCGTCCCATTGTGCTGCGCGGCTACGGCGAGGCGGGCGTCAACCCGTTCAACTCGCCCACCGAGGTTTATATCTGCAACTATCCCTGGGGAAAGTATCTGACGTCGGATTCCGGGGAAGGCGCCGACGTTTGCATCTCGTCCTGGACGCGCATTGCGCCTAACACCCTGCCGGCGATGGCCAAGTCCGCCGCCAACTACATGAACTCGCAGCTTATCAAGATGGAAGCCATCGTAAACGGCTATGTCGAGGGTATTGCACTCGATGCCAACGGCTACGTGAGTGAAGGCTCGGGAGAAAATGTCTTCGTCGTGCGCAACGGCGTGCTCAACACAGCCCCCCTGGGAAATTCCGTTTTGCCCGGCATTACCCGCGAGTCGGTCCTGCAGATTGCCCGCGACCTGGGCATCCCGGTCACTGAGCAGGGCATTCCCCGCGAATTGCTCTACATCGCTGACGAAGTCTTCTTCACCGGCACCGCCGCCGAGGTCACGCCCATTCGCTCGGTGGACAAGATCAGCGTGAACAGGGGCGTGGTCGGTCCCATCACCAAGGCCATTCAGAAAGAGTTCTACGCCATCATCAAGGGAGAAAAGCCGGACAAACACAAGTGGCTTACGCCCGTGGCCGTAGGCAGCAAGCAGCCGGTCGGGGTATAAGAGAAACACGTAGGCCCGGACGCCTCGTCCGGGCGGGCGAGCGAAGCTCGCCAAAGGTTTTCAGAATTCCCAGTCCCTCTGCCAAGCCCAATCGCCGGACGCTTCTCGCCCGGGCGAGGTAAGGGCGCCCGCCCCTACGCAAGCAAGTGGGGTCATCTTCCACACCAAATCACATCAATCGGATATTTTTCGAAGATGCGGTCGGAGGTGAGCACTGTCATCTCTTCGACTATCGCCTGACCAATGATCAACCGGTCAAAGGGATCTGAATGGTGCGCGGGCAAGTCGTATACTTTCACCGCATGTAGATGAGTTACCGCCATCGATAGAAGACCCTGCTTCGCCATAAATGCCGGTACGATTTGCGCCGGTGGTCCCGGGAGGCTCAATTTCCCAAGTCGCATCTTGATGCTCAACTCCCAGGAACTCACGGCAGAAAGATAGATTTCTTCTTTCCCGTTCGCCAGAATTTCCCGCGCATCATCGCCGAGGCGCTCGTCCTCATGGACGCTCCAAAGCCACGCCACAGTGTCCAGGAGGTATTTCATTTGCGCCTGCGGCGGGGAGTGTCGATAAGTTTGGGCAGCGTACCCCCGTAGAATTGCTTCAGCAATTGGTCCGGCAAAGGGGCATCGAAGTCCTCCGCTATCCATACCTCGCCCCGGGCAAAGCCTAAGGGCCGGACTTTCGGCTTTTGCGGCTCCACAGCCACCAGTCGCGCCACCGGGACTCCAGCCCGCGCGATGATCACTTCCTCCCCGTTGGCCACCCGCTGCAGAAGGCGCGAGAAATGGGTCTTGGCCTCGTGAATATTGACTTCCATGCAGGCATACTAGACTAAGTCTGTGGACTAAGTCAAGTCAGCCGCTGCACGTGGTTCAAGCCCGATGCTTCGCGAGTTCGGCATGACGGCCTGATTCGTGAGCTCCGACGGCGGCCTTGGCTCCGCTGGGCAGGTGAGGGCACGCGTTTCCCGCCGTTACTTAGGTCATCTTGGGCGGAGTGACTTTTCGGGTCATCATACGGGAGGTTATCTGGGGGAAGTGTCGAATGAATATTGATGACTTACTGCGCATCGCCATGGAGCGCCGGGCCTCGGACTTGCATTTGAAGGTTGGCAATTATCCCCATCTGCGCATCGATGGCGACCTGAATCCGCTGACCGACCAGCCGCGCGTCAGCGCCGAGGACATGCTGACCATGGCGTTCAGCATGATGTCGGCACGCCAGAAGCAGAAATTCAAAGAGACCACCGAAATCGATATGGCCTACGGCGTGGCGGGACTGGGCCGCTTCCGTGTGAACGTATTCCAGCAGCGCGGTAACGTAGGACTCGTGCTGCGCGTCATCCCTACCAAGATTCGCGCTCTGGACGAGCTGTATCTGCCAAAGATTGTGGAACAGGTTTGCGAAATGCCGCGCGGACTGATTCTGGTCACCGGCGTCACGGGCTCCGGTAAATCGACCACGCTGGCCGCGATGGTGGACCGCATCAACTCTACCCGCGCCGAACACATCATCACCATCGAAGACCCAATCGAATTTCTGCACCGCGACAAGAAGGGCTATGTCAACCAGCGCGAAGTGGAAGTGGACACACCGTCGTTTGGCGCCGCGCTGCGTGCTTCATTGCGTCAGGATCCCGACGTGATTCTGGTCGGCGAAATGCGCGATCTAGAAACCATCGGCACCGCACTGCACGCCGCCGAAACCGGCCACATGGTGTTTTCCACCTTGCATACTCTGGACGCGGTCGAAACCATCAACCGTATTATCGCGATCTTCCCGCCGCCGGAGCAGAAGCAGATCCGGTTGCAGCTCGCTGCGGTGCTGCGCGCCGTCATCAGTCAACGCCTGGTGCGACGTTGTGACGGCGACGGCCGTGTTCCTGCCGTCGAAGTCATGATCAACACCGCGTACATCCGGGAATGTATTCTGGTTCCGGAAAAGACCCGCGCCGTGCGCGATGCTATCTCCGCCGGAACTTCTCAGTACGGCATGCAGACCTTCGACCAGTCGCTCTGGGACCTGTTCCAGGCTGGATTGATCAACTACGAAACCGCTTTGGAAAACGCCTCCAACGCCGACGACTTCAAGTTGCGGATGCAGGGGGTTTCTTCCACCAGCGACATTTCCCGCAACGCCATGCAGCAAACCGGCTTCGGCGGCAAGTAGCGAAGTTGCCGGCCTCAAAACATCAGGGGCGCGCATTCATGCATGCGCGCCCCTTTTCCGACTGGGTGGGGCGGACACCCTTGTCCGCCGCTTTTGAAGTTATTTTTTTGCCTGCAATCCTATAACCGCTGAAGATCCTTCTGCTACTGAGCCTTTTCTACAAGAGTTCAAAGTCAAAAGCGGCGGACAAGAGTGTCCGCCCCACACGGGTTTACTTTGCAGCCAAGGCTTGCGCCTGAACCAGAAATGCGGATGCGTAGTTAGCGCGATGACTGTCCGCGCCGCTCAGGATCGCCAGGGCATCGTGCAGCGACGAAATATCGAACACCCGATTCAAGCGGGTACGGGTCAGCATCTCATGCACCATGCGTGACGGATTTGTCAGTTTGAGCTGGATGCCGTGGTTGCGCGTCCAGTGATGCAGTGAGACCAGCGTGTTCAACCCGCCCGCATCCATGAACTCCACCTCCGAGAGGTCGAGCACCACGATTCGCGTGGTCTTCTCCGAGACCACCGCATTCCTGAGCGTGCAGAGCTCCACGCCGCGCACCAGGCGCCCGCTGCAATGCACCACCGCCACTCCGCCGTTTCTCTCTACGTCTATGGTAAGCATGACTGACTCCTCATTTTCTTTTCATGATAGACGACTGCGCGGGAGGAAAGTCACCGTGCCGCTCCCGCCCACTCCGTGAATTTCATTCATCCGTGGTGTATACGTAGTTGGTAGCACAGGAGTTCCACGATTAAGTTGAAGTAGGCATGTGGTTTTGCTTTTTTTACAAACAATTTACATGACGGAAATAAAGCGCCCGGTATGCCGTTTCCCCGCCCGCAGAAGACCGATTCCGAAGACGTGCTCTACGAATATGCAGTAGGCGCGCTGGCCCGCCGCATGCGTTCGGTGGCTGAACTCAAACGCCTGCTGCGGCCCCGGGTCGAAGCCGATACCGAATACGGCAAGACGCTGGTCGAGTTGGTCATTCGCCGCCTGAAGGACCAGGGTTATCTGAACGATGCCAAGTACGCGGCCGCATTTTCGTCCTTCCGCCGCGACAATGAAAGGTTCGGTCGCCGGCGAGTGATCACTGATCTGAAAGCCAAGGGAGTGCACGGCGACGTGATCGAAAAGGCGGTCGATTCGGTCTACGACGAAGTCAACGAAGAGAAACAGGCCCGCGCTTACCTGCACCGCAAGCGCCTGCAGAAACCAAAAAGCCAGAAGGAGGCGGCTCGCATCTTCCGCCAGCTGATGCGTGCCGGATTTGGCGCCAAGACAATTTTCGCCATCCTGAAGAAATGGGACGTAGACGATGAAACTCTCACCGCGCTCGAGGGCGAGTTGGAATAGGAGCCGTGCAGTGCTAGGCACTGTTGGCGAACTTCGCGGTCTCTCTTTGCGTCCTTTCCGGTAAAGCGTTTGACCTTGTCATGAATCATCCAAAATCTTGAACCGCAAAGGACGCAAAGAAAACCACAAGGGACGCGAAGAAAGCCCGGCGCAATTAAACAGGCCACTAACTGTGGGCAGCTCAGCATTGTGTTTGCGCCTGAAATGCTGGATACTCGCTCGGAGCCGGTTCACATCACAGGAGGAAGTTATGAAAGCAGGATGGACAACCATGGTCGCGGCGATGCTGCTGGGAGTGGCATCGTTCGCCTACGCGCAAGGTATGGCATCTGACGTGGGCAAGGCGGCCGATAAGACTGCCGACACAACCAAGGACGCGGCTCAAGATACGGCGCACGCTACCAAGAAGGCGGCCAAGAAAACCGCGCATGCCACCGACAAGGCGGCCGACAAGACCGTAGACACGAGCAATGACCTGGCCAAGGACACCAGCCACGCCACGAAAAAGGCTGCCAAGAAGACGGCAATTGCCACTGACAAAGCGGCCGACAAGACGGCCGACACTTCAAAAGATGTGGCCAAGGGTACGACTCACGTGGCCAAGAAGACTGGGCACGGCATCACCAAAGGTGCCAAAACAGTCGGTCACGGAGTCAAAAAAGGCGCGGAGAAAACAGAAGACGTCGTGAAGTAGGTCGAGCCATCAGAATGCTGGGTGCGAGAGGGGCCGGCACTTCTTCAATCCTGCCGGGCTTAGGCCCGGCCTGGACGGGCAGGAGTGCCAGTCCCGACACGGTTCTTGGCGGTCGCCGGCGCTTTGGGTTGCGCCAGTTGGATAAGGGAGCGGTTGCCCACCCGGATAAAGTCCAGTTCCCGGGCAGCCTGCAATGCGTTGATGGCTTCCTTGACCCGGGAGCGCGGCAAAAAATTTCCGAAGAATGATTCCACTTCCTGCTGGTCGGCGGCGATGACGCAATCCAGATACGTGGACAGCAGTGCCGACAGCGCTTCTGCCACCGACAGTCCTATGCCTTCGCGGACCGCATCCGGCGCCCAGCGGTAGAGCACGTCCCAGAACGCGCCTGCCTCCGGCTTGTAGTCCACGCGCGTGATGCGCAGCTTCGACCAGAGTTCGCCCAGGGCGTGGTCGAGCGCGACAAACGAAATGCTTCCCCCCAGGTCTTCGCGCATCTGCTGCTTCGAGATGGGCCCGGCACGGCGAATGAGTTCGAAAGCGTCGCAGGCCAGCTGCGAATATTCCGAGCGGGGCTTGGGTTGGGGTGCCTGCCTGGGATTTCTTTCTCCCACCAGTGCATAGAAATAAGGGAAGATTGAGCCCGCCACCAGGAAGGCGTTGTTTTCTTCAAACTGGTTGGCTTCATAGGCATCGTGATTGCGCAGCAGGCGCACCATGACTTCGGTGGCCTCCTGCGCCCGCGGATCAGCATAAGCATGTTGCTGGGCGGGGAGATGTTTCTCCGATCCCGTCCAGGCGCCGATGAAAGTTGGGGCCAGCAGCGGCGGTCGCATGGGATACATCAGGCAAAATCCCACTATCTCGATGAAGCGATGTGCGTCGTCGAGGGTGCGCAGCGGCGTGCCGTTCAGGTGCCACTTCTCACGCCGCAGTTGATCGAGTTCGTTGTCAGTCATAAAAACAGCTTCTAGCTACTGGCTCCTGGCTTGAGACCCTTTGTTGCTTCGACTTTGCTGGTAGCATAAGCCAGTAGCCAGTAGCTAGAAGCCAGAAGCCTAAATTCTCTTGAACGCCTTCTGAATGTCCTTCATTGAGTATCGCAGAACTACCGGCCTGCCGTGCGGGCAGGTCATGGGACAGTCGGTCCTGGCCAGTTCCGCCAGCAGCCATTCCATCTTGTTCTGCTCCAGCGGCATGTTGACCTTGATGGCTGCATGACAGGCGATGGAAGCCGCGATGCGCCCGCGGATCTTCTCCAGATTCAGCGCCTGTTCTTCGCGGGAAAACTGGTCAAGCAGTTCGTGCAGCATGTGTTCGACGGCGGCAGCGTCAACCCCGGCGGGAGCGATCTTTACCGCGATGCTGCGGGCGCCAAAGGGTTCGACTTCAAAGCCATTTTTAGACAGCTCGTCGGCGATGTCGGCGAAGACTGCCTGCTGCGCCACCGTGAGCTCGATCACCAGCGGCAGCAGCAGGCGCTGGCTTTCGACTTTCTGCGCCGCCCGCTGCTTCAGGATCCTCTCGAACAACACCCGTTCGTGGGCCACGTGCTGATCGACGATCCACAAGCCTTCGGGATTTACCGCCAGGATGAAGGAGTCGCGAATCTGGCCCAGCGGCTTAAGCGAGGCCAGCGCCGGAGCCAGATCGGTTGCAGCGTCGGCTTCGTCCGGAATGGGCGGAGCGCAGCCGTCGTTGCCCATCGAACTGGGGGCTGGCTCAGGGGCGCGAACCAGGGACAAGGCAGCGTTGCCCTCGACCGAAATGCCCTCTCCGAACTGGAACCGCCCGTTGACCGGCGGTGGCACCGGCGCCTGCAGGCTGAAGGGCTGCGCCTCGGTCGGCGTGTACAGCGAGCGCCAGCCGGCGCCAGGAGTTGCATCCCGGCCCGCAAGAGATGGGCTGGCCGTAGGGTGGGCGCTGATTTCGACCGCGAACTGCGGTACGGGGCGCGCCTTCATCAGCGCGGCACGGACCGACTCCCGCACGAAATCATGCATCACGCTCTGCTGGCGAAAGCGGACTTCGGTTTTCGACGGATGCACATTGACGTCCACTTCGGCGCTGGGCAGGTCGAGAAACAGCAGCACCACCGGGAAGACCGTCGGCGGCAGAATGTTGCGGTAGGCCTCGATAATAGCGTGCTGGATAAGGCGGTCGCGGATCAGGCGTCCATTCACGAAGACGTAGATCGAGTTGCGGTTCAGTTTCTGAATTTCGGGCTTGGAGACGAAACCGTGCACGCGAAATTCGCCGAAGTCCTGGGATTCATGAGCATCGGATTCGGGAGTAGGGGATTCGGGAACGCCTTCTTCGCCTCCAGCCCCGGCTTCTTTTTCGGAGGCTGGCCTTTCGCGGGCGGGGGCGCCCGCGCCACATCTGGGCTGCGGCAAGCCGATGCGTTCCAGCGGTTGTACGGCGGCCACGGGAATCAGTTGGTCGAGAACCTCCTTGCCGAAGACCTGGTACACGCGCTCGCTATATCCCGCGACCGGCGGGGCCACCAGCATGGCGTTGGTGGCCGAGTGCAATTCAAAATGCTTGTCGGGATGGGCCAGCGCGTAATGCGTCACCAAAGAAGCGATATGGGAAAGCTCGGTGGATTCGGCTTTCAGAAATTTCTTGCGTGCCGGAATATTGAAGAAGAGGTCGCGGACCGCGATGGACGTTCCCGCCGGCAGTCCAGCTTCTTCTACTTTGAAGATCTTTCCGCCATTGATTTCGACAATCGTTCCCGAGGCCTCGTCGGGAGCACGAGTTTCCAGGCGCAACCGGGAAACGGAGGCGATGGAGGGCAAAGCCTCCCCCCGGAAGCCCAGCGTGGCGACATTCAGCAGGTCGGAAGCATTCTTGATCTTCGAGGTGGCGTGGCGCTCAAAGGCCAGCAGGGCATCGTCGCGCACCATGCCGCAGCCATTGTCGGTGATCTGGATTAGCTTTTTGCCCCCAGCCTCAACCTGAATCTGAATGCGGGTGGCGCCGGCATCGAGCGAATTTTCCAGCAGTTCCTTGGCCACCGAAGCCGGGCGCTCGACCACCTCGCCGGCGGCGATCTGGTTGGCAACGTTTTCGGAAAGAACGTGAATTCTGCCCATGGGGAGTGCTTCTGAATCGAAGCCAGTGTCGCAGATGAAGGGCTGAGGAAGCAAAGCACGAACAGTCCGGAAAGGCTTGCGAAGCGTGCGAGGTGCCGTCCAGAGACGGTTTGGGAAGGGAAGCCGCGCCCTTCCGACCGCTACAGGCGGAACTCGACTGACAGCGTGGTCTCGACCGGCGCCGGTTCGCCCTGGACGCGATAGGGGCGGAAGCGCCACCAGCGGGCTGCGTCCATGGCCGCCGGAACCAGGCCGTCGGCGCCGCTGACGGGACGAATGTTGACCACCGTACCATCGGCGGCAATGATCGCGTCGAGCACAACCACGCCCTGCAGATTGGCCCGGCGGGCCGCTTCCGGATACGCGGGCTCGACCCGGCGGACCAGTAATCGCTCCATCACTTCCGCTGGAACCTTGGCGGAGGGCGGCCGCGCGTGCACATCCCTTCTTGCCATGCGTGCTTCCAGCTGTTGCCAGCCCCGATGCCATTGCCAGGCCGACCAGAGACCAACCACCAGCAACAGGGCCACGGTTAGCCGCAGCAGGCGTTCCATGGCCAGATTGCGCTTCGCCATGGGCCTGGCTGGGCGGCGCGCCGGCGTGCCCAGTGCAGGGGTGGAATGCGGGGCGGTCATGCGGTTTGAAACGGGGACGGAAACGGCCTTCCTGGGTGCGGGGGTTGAGGGCAGTGGCTGGGATGTCCCTGCCCAGCTGCGAATCATCGATTTCTGGTCGCCCGAAAGCTCCAGAAATTCGAAGCCACAGCGCAGCTGGCTCTGGTGGCGTACAACGGCTTTGGTCTGGAGTGCGCGGGCGGCATTGGGCAACTGCAACTCGACTGCAACCCATTCACCCGGTTGGAGTTCGGCGGCCAGCACCGCGGCCACGCCGCCTTCGCCTATGTCCAGGGAACGCCCCGGAATGCTGGCCGGCGCGCCGGCGCGCAGCACGGTGATGTCCACAGGAATGGCCACCGGATAGCGAGGAATGCGCCGGCGGACTCCGCTCAAGCCCGATGAAGGGTGCCCCGAAGCGCTCATATTTCAGGCGATACGGTCTGACTCGATATGGTCGGCTCGATCTGAGCCGCAGGATCCAGGCTAGGGGCGTCTGTCCCGCCCCTGCCGGCCAGCACAGGCAGAATGCCCATGCCGTCATATGCTCCAATAAAGCTATAGCCCGAAGCAGGGCTCCGGGCCGGATCCATTTGGCGCCTGCCCACCGGGACAGGCCTCGCGGCCGTTACTCGACTAGGGCCAGCGTTTGGCGGTGTCTTCCCAGCCCGCGGCGCGAGCGGCCTGGGGGGCGGCATTGACCGCCGTCTGCGGGATTCGAATGGGCTGCTGCGTCGCAGCCGATGGAGTCAAAGTCGGCTTGTTGTCATTGCCGGCTTCCTTGTCCTCGGACAGAAGCGGGGCGGCTACACGCAATGCCTCCACCTCTTTTTCCAACCGGGAAAGCTCAAGCTCTTTTTGTCTCAGAACCTCGTAAACATTCTTCATTCGTCAGCACCTGGAGAGCGTATAGAAATTCGGACGATTAAGTCGAACTTTATCAGTTGTCTTGGTTTTGTCAAGAAGGAAGACCCGACCGGAGTGTTCTAAAGGGACACGCCCATAAGACGGTTACTGGTTACTCCTAATTTCCATCCCTGTGGCCGAAACGGCAAACTAGCGCCGGCGTCCCCGTCGACTGCGTGGGTTGCCCGCCAGACCACCGCCGAGAGGCCGGCCCTGCTTCGCCCTTCGGGCCCAATCGTGGATCAAACTGGGCACTGATTTTACATCTCTGCGCTTAACCTTTCGGCGGTCACCACGTCTAAGCCAGCAGAATGCAACTGGGGAAGCCCCCGGGGCTGTCCACGGGCAGCGGAATTTGTCCCGAAAAATTTTCCTGGAACCAGTAGCCGAGCCATCGCGTATCACCACATCAAGGAGCGGTGTAGCTTGAGCGGGAGCGCCGCCAAACTGCAGGAGGCAGACCGGTAATGAGTTCCGGAGGGTGGGTCATGGACATTGGGCGAAGCGGTAGCAACGGCATGGGAAACAGAAGTCTTCCTGGCAGTTCAGATCCTCATGTTCAGGAAGTGGTGAAAGCGGCGCACGAGGAGCTGCGCCAGCTCATGCGCCAGCGCGCCGATGTAATGAAACGCATCGGTACGGTAAAACAGACCATCGTTGGACTGGCCAACCTCTTTGGCGATGAAGTGCTGAGCGAAGAACTGCTGGAACTGGTGGACCGCAAAAGTGGTGGACGACAACCGGGCTTCACCAAGGCCTGTCGCATGGTCTTGATGGAAGCGGCGCGCCCGCTCGGCGCTCGCGAAGTATGCGAACACATTCAGCAGCGCATTCCGCCGGTGCTATTGCGCCACAAAGACCCGCTGGCTTCGGTCACCACCGTCCTCAACCGGCTGGTGGAATACGGTGAAGCGCGAACGGTAGTGCGGGAGAACGGGCGCCGGGCTTGGCAATGGGTCGCCGATCCTGGCGAGAGCGGCTTCGGTCACGCCCGCAGCACCCTGCTGTAGAGCGGGCGCCCTTCGCCCGCTCCGTGGAAGAGCGGCCCTTCAGGGCCGCGCAAGGTGTCAGGAATTTGTGCGGGCTTTAGCCCCCGTGGTCGCTTCATCTGGGCAAATTGAGTTCCCCGCAGCCTGTGAAGTCCTGCCCTTCCCCGATATCAACATTCTTCACAGAGCTGTGTTTCTGTCGGAAATTCTCCCAACATAAAGCAAACCCGAGCCGAGCTGCGCTCGGCCTGGACGGGTCGGAGACCCGTCCCCACACAGACAACTATCCGGGAAGCAGCATGCCTTTTTCCAGATGACGGGTGACGTGCGCATACGATGCCGCGTGAGGATCGTGGGTCACCATCACGATGGTCTTGTGAAAGTCTTCATTCAGGCGCTTCAGGATTTCGAGCACTTCGGTTGCGGAGTGGCTGTCCAGATCGCCGGTGGGCTCATCGGCCAGCAGCAGCGTGGGATCACTCACGATGGCGCGGGCGATGGCCACGCGCTGTTCTTGTCCGCCGGAAAGCTGCTTGGGCAGATGCCCCACGCGCTCTTCGAGGCCGACCAGCTTCAGCGCGGTCATCACGTGATCGCGGCGCTGCTGCGCGGAAAGCTTGGTCAGCAGTAGCGGCAGCTCGACGTTCTCAAACGCAGTGAGCACCGGAATCAGGTTGAAGGTCTGGAACACGTAGCCGATGTGCTCGTTGCGCCAGTGGGCGGACTGGGAATCGCTGAAGCGGAAGATGTTCTCGCCCAGCACCAGCAGTTCGCCGGCCGTGGGCCGGTCGATGGCGGCGATCATGTTCAGCAGAGTGGTCTTGCCTGAACCCGATGGCCCCATCAGGGCAAGAAACTCGCCGCCGCCGATTTCGATGGATACATCGTCCAGCGCCTTGACCTCGAACGCGTCGCGCTTGAAAACCTTGCTGACATTGCGGGCCTGCACGACCTTGGTTTGAATTGCGGTGTGGGGAACGGTAGCTGCGCTCATGACTGTCCTTTGATCTTGATTTTGTCGCCGTCCTTCAAATCCTGCGGCCCCGAGGTGATGACATCCTCGCCGCCGTTGAGACCCTGCACCAGCACGCCGTCGCTGCGTTGCGACAGGATCTTTACTTCCCGCGCCATGGCCTTGCCGTCGAAGGCCAGGAAGACGATCTTCTTGCCATCCCGGTCCTTGATGGCGGAAGTGGGCACGAAAACTCCCTGCGGCTGGGAACTCGCATGCTTGGTCTCGTCCGCCAGGAATTTGACCGTCGAGTTCATGTCCGGCCGCAGATACGAATCCGGTTTAAGGATTTGCACTTTCACCTGGACTGTCGCCTTGGCCCGGTTGGCCTGGGGCGAAATTTCGGCGATCACCCCGTCGTACTTGCGGTCGGGATAGGCATCGGTGGTAACCACGGCCCTCTGCTTGGGCCCGAGCCGGGCAAAATCGTCCTGCGCGATATCGAGTTCTACCTGCAGGTCATTGAGATCAGCCAGCGAAACCACCAGGCCCTGCGGTCCGCCTTCTGCCGTGCTGGCAAATCCCGACGTAACCAACTCACCCTTTTCGGCGGCACGCTCCAGAATGGTTCCGGTCACCGGGGCGCGGATCACGGTTGCATCGAGCAGCGACTTGGCATAGTCTGCCTGGCCCTGGGCCTGCTGTAGAGCGCCTCGGGCCCGGGCGATCTCCTCCGGTCGCGGACCAATCTTGGCCAACTGGAAGGCCTGATCCAGCGAATTCGCCCGCTGCTGGTCAGCCTCAAACTTGGCGGTGGCATCGTCGAGCGCCTGCTTCGACAGCACGCCTCCGGCCACCAGGCCGCGGGTGCGGTCGAGCGTGATCTTGTCGTTGGCCAGCGTGGCCCGCGCTTCATCGAGGTTGTGCTGGGCCTGCTGAATTTCCTGGGGACGCGATCCGTTCTGCAGTTCCTCAAGATAGGCTTTGGCGTTTTCGGCCGCGCCTCTGGCCTGATCGTATTGGGCGCGGAACTCGTCGTCCTCGAGGCGCACCAGCACCTGGCCCTCTTTGACTTTGTCGCCCTTTTCCACGCCAATCCACTTCACCCGGCCAGTCACCTTGGAATTCAGGTTGATTTTGTGGTGAGCGACAATGTAGCCGCTGGCGGAGAGCACCACGCCGCCCACCTCGCTGCTCTGCGCCGAGGCGCGCGCCACGGTTACTTCCGGAGCATCGCGCGAGAACAGCCGGTAAGACAGAGCGAATACGCCCAGCAGGACGAGCACGGCGATCCCTATAAGAATGTAACGGCGCGCCCAGACTGGGGGCTCACCGTCGCCGCCGGTGCGCGCCGAGCGATCGATGCGCAGGCTGCGTAGGTCTTCGTGTTTTGCGTCAATCGGCATACTCTTAAAGGTGCTCTTCGTAGCCCGGTTCTAGGTAGCGCCGGCCTCCCGCTGGCTGTCGAGCGGGCGTCCTTCGACTTCGCTCAGGACAAGCCTCGCCCGCCGATCGGCGCCTAGTCCCGCAAAGCGCTCAGTATATCGCGGCGGGATGCATGCCACGCCGGAGCGAAGCCGCCCACCACCCCCATAATGAGAGCGAACAAGACTGCAATTCCGACCACCGCCGGCGTCATTTGCAAGCTGAACACGACTTCGCTGAAAGTCACCTGATTCTGCGTTCCCGTGGTCATGCCATTGAAGGGCAGCATCAGAATGATGCCCAGGACCGCACCCAGCAAGGACAGCAGCAGCGATTCCAGTATGAATGAAGTCAGGATGCTGGGCCGCGAAAATCCAATCACGCGCAGGGTGGCAATTTCGCGCCCGCGATAGGCCACGGCGGCGTACATGGTGTTGGCGGCGGCAAAGCACGAGCCGACCGCCATAATGAAGGCCACAATCCAGCCAACAAATTTGATCGG
Organism: Terriglobia bacterium; assembly: GCA_963803605.1. Taxonomy (GTDB): domain Bacteria; phylum Acidobacteriota; class Terriglobia; order Terriglobales; family Acidobacteriaceae; genus JAIQFF01. The sequence goes on along the minus strand of CAWDNG010000003.1, from coordinate 331,642 downwards.
ACCTCCCGACTTGGTTTGCGAAGCGTAGTAGTCGGGTTCGAGCAGGCCATTCAGTTCCAGGCGCTGGTCGTCGTTGGCGCGATTCTTCAGCGCCTGGGCCGCGGCGGGATCGGTCGCCCGCACCAGCACCGACGAGTACACGGTGCGTTCGAAATCGGTAACCAACTGGTTGACGTCGCCCCATATTTCGGAATCGTGCGCCGTACCGCTGCCGTCGAAGATGCCGACGATAGGCCATTCGCCTTTGCCAATGTGCACAGAGTCGCCGATATTGGCGTGCTCGAAGCGCTTGTTAATAGAACTGCTTACCACCACTTCCCGTTGCCCGGGGGTGAACCATCTGCCTTGAGTAATGTGGATCTGGGGCCGCATCTCCAGTCCCATGGGGGACATGAAGCGAGTAGTCACATTGGTTTCTCCGGTGCCGCCCTTGCGCGGCAGCACCACCACCAGGATGTCCTCGCCCGAGACCAGAGGCTCGCCTTTGCTGTTCCTGGCGATGCCGGGCAGCTCCTTCAATACCTGAAAGGCGTCACGCGAGACTCCGCCGGCGGCCAGCTCCGAGTCCGAACCTTTGCGTAGCATCAGTACGTTGAGGGGATCGCCGGTCGTCGCGAAGGCGCGGCCCAGGCCCGCGAGCAGCGCCATGATGAATACCGCGGTCGCCACCGTGAGCGCAATTCCGAGTGCGGTCATGATGGTCAGGCTCTTGCGCAGCCGCAGATTGCGTACGTTATAGTTGAGAGGTATGGCCATTTACATTTCCTTCAAAATGCCGGCTTGGCTTTTCCTTCGTGTACCGGAGCCTGCACTGAGCGAAGTCGAAGTGTGTCCCTGGTGGTTGGCGCTTCTCATCCGATGTGCCGCAAGCCGTCCACGATATTGACCTTGGCCGCATGGTAGGAAGGTATGAAAGAGCTGGCGAATCCCACCACGGCGGCAATCAGCAGCGCCACCAGAATCGTGATCGGCGTGACCTTCATGCCGGTGAACATTCCGCCCTGGCTGGCCATGGCGCCGACGATAAAGAAACACAGCAAGGAGCCAATCAGGCCTCCCACTACGGCCAGGGAGACCGCCTCGCCCACGAACAACCCCAGGATGCTATTGCGGGTGAAGCCCAGCGTCTTCAGCACCGCGACTTCCCGGGTGCGCTCGCGAATCGACATCGCCATGGTATTGGCCGAAACCAGCAGGATGGTAAAAACCACCGCCAGGCAGATGCTCATGATGAAAGCCTTGATGTTGCCCAGCATTCCGATAAAGCCGAGCTGGAAGGCATGCTCGCTCTCGGTCTTGGTGGGGCGATCGGCGTTGCGGAAGGTCTCGTCAATGGCCTGCGCCACCTTGGGGACATTCTGGGGAGAATCGGCCAGCACGGCGTAGAAGCCTTCGCTGCCCTTGAGCCGGGGGAAGCCTTCGTCGATGTAGTCCTTGTTGAAATAGATCGACTGCGTCGGGTCAGGTGGGGTGAAGATTCCCCGGATGGTTAACTCAAGGTTCAGCGGAAAAATCTTTCCCGTGATGTTCAGGCGGTCGCCTAGTTTCCAATGAAACTTCTTGGCCAGGCCCACGTCCACGATGGCGCCGGCGCGATCATGCTGCCAGGCTTCGAGCTGGTCGGCGGGGATTTTGAATTCCGGATACACCTTCATTAGTTCCTGGGGATCAGTGCCGAACTGAGCGAAGAAATTCTCCGGTTTGTCGTCCTTGTACTGCCCGCCAAACCACTGCTGGTTCACCACTTCCTTGACCCCAGGGATGGCCTGGATCTTCTGTTTGTAATAGCTGGGCAAATTGAATACCAGCGACACCTTGTGACGCACAATCAGGCGCTGCGCCGATTGTTCGCTGGGCTTGCTGTCATAAAAACTGCGCCAGATGGTGATCAGAAAGGTGAGCAGAAGCAGCGACCCCCCGATGCTGAGCACGGTAAGCACGCTGCGGCGTTTGTTACGGAAGGCGTTTTTGGTGACAAAGCGAGTCAGGGTCATAGCGAACTCCGGGAGCCTGGAGGACGGTCGCGGCCAAAACCGCAGCCGAGATTCTATCAGGATAGACGCAAAAATTCGGCTCCGGCCACCGCATCCTGCCCAGAAATCACGAAAAATCAATCCTCTTAGATAAATAGAACGACGTTGGGACTCAGAAAGTTACGGCCCGGACAGTGAAAAAGTTCCATCCGGCGACGGACCACGGTCAGTCCACACGTCACGCTGTGTCTCCTTTCTACCTGTACGTCGAATGGGCGGCGCCAATATCGACAGACACGGCCCCTATTTTCTGTCGCCCGTCCAAAAATGTGCCAAGGCATGGCGGCAGGTGCGTTAGTCGCCACCTAGGGGACGTTCCCGGCGCCCGGTTGCCTGGGTGGGCCGAATGCACTAGCATGGCGCACGGCGTTCACCCCACTCGGAACGGTGAAGGAGAAGTATGGGCGAAACCGCGGCGCATCTCACCCACAAAGCACTGACCAGTATAGACATCGCAATTATTGCTATTTACTTTGTGGTTATCTTTGCCATCGGCTTCTACTTTGCCCGCAAAGAGCGCACCTCGACGGATTATTTCCTGGCCAGCCGCAACGTGGGCTGGTTCGCCATCGGGGCGTCGCTGTTCGTTTCGAATATCTCGACCGAGCACTTCATCGGACTGGCTGGCTCCGGGGCCAGCTCGGGGCTGGCGGTAGGCTCGTTTGAATGGCTGGCATGCTTGATCCTGCTGGTTCTGGGCTGGGTATTCGTCCCCTTCTACTTGCGCTCCAATGTGTTCACCATGCCGGAATTTCTGGAACGCCGCTTCAGCCGGTCGTGCGCCGTGTATCTGGCGGGAATCTCCATCCTGGCCTATGTCTTCACCAAGATTTCGGTCCATCTTTACGCGGCGGCGATTGTGCTGGAGCGTGTGGTGGGCTGGAGTCCCCTGACGGCGGCGGTCATTCTGGTCATCGCAACTGGTGTTTACACCATTGCCGGAGGGCTGGCCGCGGTCATTTACACCGACCTGGTGCAGACCCTGATCCTGATCGTCGGCGCGGTCATCTTGGCCGTAATTGGCATGCATCAGGTGGGAGGGTTTGCCGGCCTGCGCGCCGCCCTGCCCGCCAGCTACTTCCACATGGTCAAGCCCATGAGCGATCCCGACTTTCCCTGGACCGGCATTTTCTTCGGAGCGCCCATTCTCGGCATCTGGTACTGGTGCACCGACCAGGTGATTGTGCAGCGCGTGCTCTCGGCCAAGGATGAAGGACACGCCAAGGCGGCCACCATCTTTGCCGGCTTTCTTAAGATCCTGCCGGTGTTCATGCTGGTGCTGCCCGGCCTGATCGCGGTCGCGCTTTATCGCGACCTGTTCAAGTTTGGCCCCCACGGCGAAGTGCTGAATGGCGACATTGCTTATCCCACCCTGATCATCAACCTGCTTCCGACTGGCCTGGTGGGCGTGATGATCGCCGCCCTGCTGGCGGCATTGATGGGCGCGATGAGTTCGGTGTTCAATTCGGCTTCCACCCTGGTCACACTCGACTTCTATAAGAAGATCAAACCCGATGCGACCGAGAGGCAACTGGTCGGCTTCGGGCGCGTGATGACGGGTGTCATGGTTGTCCTCGGTCTGGCCTGGGTGCCCTTCATTCACCTGATCAGCAGCCAGCTCTATATCTACCTGCAAAGCGTGCAGGGCTACATCAGCCCGCCCATTGCAGCCTGCTTTATTCTGGGAATTCTGTGGCCGCGGCTGAACGCGCAGGGCGCGATCACTTCGCTCCTGACCGGCTTTGTCATGGGCGCGGCGCGCTTCATTCTCGAATTGATGGACCGCGCGGCCGGCGGCCATGCCTTCGACAACGCCTTTTTGCGCGGCCTGGTGGACATGAACTTTCTGCACTACTCCATCCTAATGTTTGTGATCTGCTGCGCAGTCCTGATCGGAGTCAGCCTGGTGACGCCCGCGCCGGATCGACAGAAACTCGCCGGCCTGACTTTCGCCACCGTGGACGAGAAGATGGACGTCACACCTGTACGGGCGCCCGAGTTTAAACCCGGGGCAGAAACCGCGGCCGAGCACCGGCTTAACGTGATCTTCAGCCTGGCGCTGCTTGCCACCGTAATCGGACTCTGGTTCCATTTCCGATGATTTGGGATGGAGGGCGGGCGTCTCGTCCGCCGGGCGGGGACGCCCGGTCTCCATGAAGTACGGAACTTCGAAATGGCGCGCATCCGCAGCCTCAGGCCAAACGTCACCCGCGAAGAAGCGACCGAGCATTTTTCTTCCGGCATGCTGTATTTCCTGCGCGACACGACTTTCGGCCCGCTGCGTTCGGTGGCAGATTTCTACATTCCCTTCCGGCTCTTCCAGATCGAAATCCTCAACGGCGGCAAGCGCGACCAGCGGGTGTTTGGCCTGGACGCAGTGAACGGGTCGCTCGACCTCTATCATTTCGAGCAACTGCCGGGGGAGCGCGAAGTGCTTTATCTGGAGACGCGCAACTGTTCTGAGCCGATGCTGGGGGAATCTGAAGCGGAGAAGATCGTCATCGTCAAAGTGCAACGGCTGCTGTTCACCACCGGGTTCTTCCGGGTGCGCGATCTGCATATTTCCGCCGAGCCGGTAGCCGGCGAAATTTATGTGCCTTACTGGGTAGGATTTCGCGGCCGCGGAGTGCGGGCGCACCTGGCCGTGATAGACGCGGTGCGGCGCAAGCCGGAGGGAGCCAAGGTGCGGCATTTGCTGCAGACCTGGCTGACGTCGATCCGCACCGCGTAGGGGCAGGTGTCCTCACCTGCCCGGCGGAGCGAAGCTCCGCTATCTCTCCCCACCAATGTAAGACTCTGTCGAGCTTCGCTCGACTGGGCAGATAGGACATCTGCTTCTACGTGGTTGGTGGCAAAATCGCATCTGTCTGCGCCCTGTGGAAATTTTCCGCGTGCCAGCGTACCATCTCAGCCCTGTCTGGAAAGGAACCGGCAAGACGATGCCTAGGAATGTCGCTGTCGACCTTCACAGCAGTTCATGTCGTCATCAGTCTGGTGGGAATCGTTTCGGGTTTGGTCGTCCTGTTTGGGCTGTTCACCGCTAAACCGCTCAACGGCTGGACTGCGCTTTTCCTCTTGACCACGGGGTTGACCAGCGTGACCGGATTTGGCTTCCCCTTCGAGCATCTTCTTCCCTCGCATAAAGTCGGCATCATCTCGCTGGTGGTGCTGGCGATTGCGATCCTGGCGCGCTACAGCTTCCGCATGGCCGGCAGTTGGCGCTGGATCTATGTGGTCACCGCCATGATTGCTCTCTATCTCAACGTTTTCGTGCTGGTGGTACAATCCTTCGAAAAGGTTCCGTCGTTGAAAGCCATGGCTCCTACTCAATCGGAGCCGCCATTCCTGGTTGCCCAGTTGGTTGTGCTGGCGGTATTTATCGTGCTCACCATTCTTGCGGCGAAGAAGTTCCACCCCGCAGCCAGCCGCGCGTCTTAACCAACCGGATTTACCTGCCCCCGGGCGGCGTCAGCCGGTCAGCCGACAATCCGCCCGAAGGCATTTTGCCCCGCTTCTGCACCACGCCGGAGCCAAAGCGAGTGCTTCGGCACACAGGTGAAAACCTGAACGACGCTTGCTATAACGTACGCATGCGCCTACTCGATTACGCACCCCGTCCCGCGCACCTCAAATGGCTCCTCGATTCTGACCCGTCCATCCGCTGGCAGGTCATGAGAGACCTCACCGGTGAAGCCCCCAACGCGATTGCTGCCGAGCGGTCTCGCATCGCAACCGAAGGGTGGGGCGCGCAACTTCTCGCCCGCCAATCTCCTGCCGGCAACTGGGGCGGGGCCCCGCGAGGGTGGAGAGCCGATTTGCCAAAGTACGACCAGAACTTGCTCATTACCCTCTACAGTCTCACTGTCCTGATGGATCTCGGTCTCGACCCCGCAAGCAAAGAAGCTTGCAGAATGATCGACCGCGTCGACAAGCGGCTGGTGTTCAGGTGGCTGAACAACCGGCCATACCTTCAGGGCGAAACCGAGCCTTGTATCAACGGCAGAATTCTCGGCATCGCTTCGTATTTCAAGAAACCGAACGACGCGTTGGCCAAGCGACTCCTGGGCGAGCAGCTCGAGGATGGCGGCTGGAACTGCGAAGCACCCAAAAGCCGGCGCTCTTCGTTCCATACCACCATCTGTGTGCTGGAAGGACTCCTCGAATACGAACGAGCAGGGGGCAAATCGGCGGCCGTGGCGAACTCCGTTACCAGGGCCCGCAAGAGGGCGGAAAGCTATCTGCTCGAACGGCGCATGTTTCGCTCGCTGCGAACTGGCGAAGTCATCCACAAACGCTGGCTCCGCTTCGCGTTCCCGACGTTCTGGCACTACGACGTCTTGCGCGGACTGGATTATCTGCGGAATGCAGGCATCAAACCCGACAGCCGCGTCCGTGAAGCCATCGAAACCGTGGTGAAGCGCCGCCACCAGAACGGGCGCTGGCCGCTCAACCTGCTGTATTCCGAACATGTTCCATTGAAGGTGGAGACCGCTGTCGGCAGTGCAAGCCGCTGGAACACACTGCGCGCTCTCCGGGTTCTGCGCTGGTACAACAACAACTCAATCCGGTAGTTAAGCCCTGCGACTGCCGCGCGGCCTGCCCGGGTGTCAGTCAAGCACTTCGCCGTGGGCCCAGCCCTGCCACGCCTTTCAGAGGTTTTGCCGGATGCCCAAGTGTGCATATCTGTGGTCAGGCAAATGCATTCCCTTCTCCGTGAATCTGGCGACAGAAATCGAGATTCACAGGACCCATCGGAATGAAGCAGCAAAGCGCGCCAACCGCAGTTACAGAGCAGAGTCATGAAAGCAAGGGGCTGTTCTCACCTTCATGCCCGTCCACGGAGCGAACCCGGGGGGCCGGCCAACCGTAGGAGCATAGCCAGTCGGAGGCTGATTCTGATATCGCTGTTCTGCGTGTGCGCCGGTATTTCGGCACATGCCACCGTAACCCTGGTGTCGATACAGTCGCCCGGCGTCAGCGGCAGCCGGACCAGCCCGGTCAACTCCCCCGTCCACTTTGAGGCCACGGCTGAGAGTGATTTGCACATAACCGGATATGTGGTTTACGTCGATGACAGGAACGTCTACCAGACTATGGGCCCCGCGCTCGATACCTGGGTAATCCTGCCGCCAGACACCACTCATTTCGTCTATGTCAGGGCCTGGGACGCAAGCGGCTCGTTCCTGGCCAGCCCTGCATACTGGATCAGAGTGACCGGGCTGGTCCCGCCGATTCCGCCCGCCAACGCTACCCGGATCACGAATCTGGTGGCGCCTCCCTGGATGCATCTTCTTCGTGGGTGGTTGACAACAAGAGTCACGTGGGCGGGCAGTGCAACCATGGGATCATCGGAACCTTTGCCAACAGCTTTGACCCCAATACCAGGAATGCGCCCGACGTGGCCGATTTCGGACAGCACTGGCTGGTCAACAGCCAGTGTCAGTACGACGATAGTCTCTTCTACTGGAAGCATGTGCCTGGTGGGGTTCCCGAGAGCACAAATTTCCTTTGGGACCTTGTGGTTCTATATTCCAACTACCACCGACGCAGCCACGGTGCAAGCCATCGAATTCGACCTGTTTCAAACCGTACGCTTTGAGGATGGCGTGCACGAATTCATGTTCGGCTCGCAGTGCCACTATCGCGACAATCAGTGGCAGCTCTGGCTTCCGCAAAACGGGGCTCTAACCTGGGTAAACACGGGTCTCTCGCCCTGCCAGTTTCAGACAGGGGCCTGCACCACATGACTTATTTTCTGCAGCGGGTGACCGCCAGCGGGTACCAGAAGGGTCCGGCCCGATCGCCGGGGGACACGAACACTCATCTGCGCTTCGGAACCCTCACCCTCGACGGCACCACGATGTATCTGGGCGCTGTGTCGAATTCGATTCCCTACCCGGCGTGGTCGCCGGTGCTTGGAGTGCAACACGAGTTGGACACAGCGGCCGCAGGCGTCACCATCGAACAATATGTGACCCGGGAATCGGTGACCGCTTGGTAAGACGAGCTCGGCATGTGGGTCGGACACTCCCTTCGACTTCGCTCAGGGCGGGCTCTGTCCGACGCCTTTGAGTTGCAGTTGATCTTGATTTTCAGCGACCAAGATCAAAACCAAGATCAAGAGCGTCGGACAAGAGTGTCCGACCCACACAAGAAAAGTCCGACCCGCACGAAGTGGAGGGTATCAGCGTGGTTTCAGGGGTGTTGTGGGAGAGCTGACTTGGCTTGAGGCAGGTTCGAGCCCTTGCTGAGCACCACAAGGTTGCCGATGTATCCGTCGGTGTGGGAGTAGATTCCCTGAATCATCAGGCCATGGCCGATAAGCCTCAGGAATCGCTTTCGGCTGTGTTCCAATCGGTAGGCCGCGAAGCAGGTAGCCACCTGCACGGCGCCCATGGTCGCGACATAGCGGGCTGCGGAAGGATGCTGGCCCAGCAGGAATGCGCTTCCCCGGGGGAATCCGGCTTCTTCGTAGCCCGCGGGATGGGCCACGGTCGTGTAGCCGTCCAGGACATTGGAAAGGGTGTAGGCGCCGACCTCAGTCCAAAATATCTTCTTGTTGAATACCTGCTCCGACTGCCGCGGTGCCGGGTTCAGAGTGGCGCTGGGGGCGTTGAAGTTTTGCGCCGACAAACTCCCTGCCAGCAACAGCACCAGAGACATGATGATCGGCCGCATATCGTCAGCTTATTGATTGCAACCTCCGTTCCAAGTTAAGTGCGACAAATACAGGACATCGCCGAAATGCGTTCAGGCGAGTGCGCAGGAAGTTGCGCACCAGGCAGCGCTTTCTCTTTCATCTGCCTGTGTAGGATTGGAAATGGACAATGAATCGCACCGGCAATCCGACGTGGCAGAATTCGGCGTGCCACGGTAGCACTGCGAGCTTTACGACAGTAACTGTTACCGGCGGCCGTCCTCCGCATCAGCGATCGTCGGTTGCCGGACTTCGTCCGGCTGGGCAGGTGAGGACACCTGCCCCTACGCGGGCGAGGGCGGGGTAAAGGGGATGGTAGAGAAAGCCGAGCGGCGCGCGGCGACGCGAACGAGGAAGAACGATGAAAGGCGTCGGACAAGAGTGTCCGACCCACGCACACGAAACTTATCACTCGATTCGAGGAGGCGTATGATTTTGTTCCTGGCCCCGTGAGAATCCCTTTTCTCGAGGGCGCATTTTCCGGGGACCATGAGGTACGCATGCGGCGCCTTTTATCCGCACCCGCCGTGATGATCGTAAGCGCGAGCCTGCTGGCACAAACTTCTCCCTCGGCTGCGAAGCCCCGAGTGCCCCCTCCCACTTGTATGGTGAGCGGCCGGGTGGTAACCGCCGTGGAAGGCAGCCCGTTAAAATCGGCCCGGGTCTTACTGCTGCTGCAGCGTTCGGAACCCACTAAACGACAGACGTTTGCTGCTACCACCGACAGCGACGGGCGTTTCCTTCTCAAGGAGGTCCCTCCCGGCCGCTACCGGTTCGTCGCCACCCGACCGGGCTTCGTGAACCAGCCATACCAGGCCAAGGGAAGCGATGATGGAGCATTGTTGTCTCTGAGGTCTGGAGAGAAAGTCGGTGACGTCCTGTTCCGCATGATCGCCTCCGGGGTCATCACGGGGCGCGTGATAAATGATGAAGGTGAAGGGGTAGTTCACGCCCAGGTGATGGCTCTGCGCGCGCCCAGCGAGGATGAGATAGAAGACGACGGCCTGATAGATCCGCGGCGGCCCGAATCGAGGCCTGAATTGCAGCCCGTAGCGTCAGTCCAGACCGACGATCGCGGCCAGTATCGCATTTTCGGGCTCAAGCCGGGCGACTACTACATAAGAGCGGAGAACTCATTTGACCCCGATAACAACATTCGGGTGGACGAGAGTTTTTGGGTGCAGCAGATCGAGGGCAGCGAATACGCGCCGGCGTACTACCCTGGAGTAACGCAATCCAGCCAGGGCCAGGTGGTTTCTGTCAAAGCCGGCGATGAAATGCAGGCCGACGTGCTTCTGCAACGGGCCAAAACTGCTGAAATTGCCGGACACGTCATTGGCCAGAATGGTCCTACCAAGGGTGTATGGGTGGAGTTGATGCAGCGCGGAGCGGACATTTCTGGCTCCGATCGGAACGATATGACCGATGAGACAGGCGCCTTCCGGTTCAAGGGCGTACCTCCGGGAAGTTATGTGATCTCCGCCTACACCAGAGAGGAAGGTGACGAAGCTTATGAGCCCCGGGGAGAACAGAAGATCGATGTGAGTGGCGAGAATATCGCTTCTCTTACGATCTCACTTGGAGGCGGAACCAATCTTCAGGGCCGGATCACGGTGGACGGAATGGGTTCGCCAGCCTGGGACAGGATTCGCATTCGCTTGTCGGGGATCGAAGGTGAGTCTTTCGGTGGATGGGGTAATGTAAAGAAGGACGGAACTTTCGAAATCAAGTCCGTCAACGATGGGGACTATGCGGTCATGTTCTGGGGGCTGGAAAACGGCTGGTATGTGAAGTCGGCACGACTGGGAGCTCAGGATCTCCTCGAGAAGGGATTGCGACTGGAGGCAGGCAACCCTGGTGGCAGAATCGAGGTGGTTGTGAGTTCGGTGAGCGCACAACTGGAAGGCTCTGTCAGCGGCCACGATGGACCGGTCATCGGGGCGCGCGTTTGGATCGCACCTGAACCCGAGACGCCCTACAATCGATCTCGTTCGCACAGCGAGAAGACAGACCAGAGGGGCCATTTCGTCGTGACTGGACTCGCGCCGGGCAAGTATCGACTGCGCGCACGGTATTCCGCGGCGCCGGGAAAAACTCTTCGTTCCGACCCGCAAACCGTAACCTTGTCCGAGCGCGATCACAAGACGTTGCAGCTGGAGATCGCCGAGCCTCCAGCCGAGTAGGCGCGTCTTCGTAAGCGTCAGGCCAACCGCATTCTAGTCAGCACGGCGGTTCTGTGCTGAAGTAATTTGATGATCGAAGAACATGAGGTAAGGCGGAGGAGACGGCGGCGTACGCCTACCGAGATCGAGCAAATCGTTAGCGAGTTCAAGAGTGGCGACCTGACACAAATCGAGTTTTGCCGACGCCAAGGTCTGACACTGAGTACACTCGGTCGTTATCTGAGCCAGGGGCGTGCCTCGAGCGAGGCGAGCAACCGTGGACTGGTGGCGGTGGAGTTTGCGGTCAAGAAGGGTGGTGGGGAACCGTCGGGAGGTTGTGGTCTGAGCGTGAGTGTGGCAAGTGGGCGACGGATTGTAGTGGAAGCCGGCTTTGATGCGGCCACCTTGCAGCGCCTGGTGCAAGTGTTGGAGACGATGTAAGGTGTTTGGGATTGGGCGGGCGACACGCATCTACCTGGCGCCGGGGGCAACCGACATGCGCAAAGGGTTTGAGGGTTTGTACGGATTGGTGCGCGATCGATTGCAGTGCGAGCCGCTCAGTGGCCATATTTTCTTGTTTTGTAATGCGCGTCGCAATCGGCTGAAACTTATCTACTGGGACGGAAGTGGACTCTAGGTTTGTGGCAAGCGATTACAGCGAGGATGTTTTCGTTGGCCGCAGGTGAGCCCGGGAGAAGTCAAGGTGAGCCTCACGCCCGAAGAGTTCACGATGTTGATCGGGGGGATGGATCTGCAAGCCGCCAAACCCCGGCCGTGGTATCGGAAAGAAATTGACGAAGTGAGTGCGCCCCGCATGAATCCTGCATAAAACGATTGCTTTCCACAAACGTTTACTGCTACTCAGCACTCATGGTGAGTGCTGAGCTCCATGCTTACGGTTCGCTACCAACGACGCTGGAGGAAGCGCAGGCGCTGATTACGAAACTGCAACAGAAGTTGCAGTGGTCCGAGCTGCAGCGCTCGGCGTTAGAAGAACAGCTGCGGCTGAAGCGAATCGAGAAGTATGGGGCGGGCAGTGAGAAACTTTCGAACTTACAGTTGGAGTTGTTGGAAGAAGAACCCAGCGTCAGCCAGGCGGAGGTAGAAGCCGAGAGTGAACGTCCCCCGCTGAACGGCGAGACCACCGAAGTGGTGATACACCGGAAACGGAAAGCAAAGAAACATCCTGGCCGTCAGACATTGCCGCCGCACCTGCCGCGGGTGGAACAGGTGATCGTTTGTCCGACAGAACAGTGTAGGGTGCAGCGTTTGTGGCCAAGAGAAATTGATTATCGGTTACGAGGAAAGTGAGCAGTTAGAGGTAGAGCCAGCCAAGTACTTCGTACAGGTGACCAAGCGAGAGAAGCGAGCCTGTCGCTGTGGTCGAGATGGTGTGGTTACGGCGGCAGCCGCGAAGCGGATCATCGAAAAGGGACTGGTCAGCGATCGAGTGGTGATCCAGACGCTGGTCAACAAGTACAGCAGCCATCTTCCCCTGTACCGGCAGAGCGTGACGCTGGAGCAAGAAACCGGTCTGGAGTTGAGCCGGGCGACGATGGATGGCTGGGTGATGCAGGTGGGGCAGATGCTGATGCCGGTGGTTGGGGCCATGAAGAAGGAAGTGTTGGGAGGAAGTTACCTGCAAGCTGAGGAAACGCCGGTGGAAGTGCAAATGCATGATGGGCGGGGACACAATCATCAGGCCTACCTTTGGCAATACAGTCGTCCGGGGGGAGCGGTGGTGTTCGACTTTCGATTGGGACGAGGTCGAGAGGGCCCGAAGCAGTTCCTTGGGAAATATGGGGGGATTTTGCAAACGGATGGTTATGTGGGCTACGAGAAAGTGGGTGGACCGGGACTGGTACATGCGGGATGCTGGACGCATTGCCGACGGGGTTTTGCCAATGTGGTGAAGTTGAATCCCGGAGACGCGGCGGCGATGCCCATTGTGGAGAAGATCAACGCCCTGTTTGCCATCGATGCCGCAGCTCGCGAGCAAGGTTTGAATCTCGAAGCCCGCCAGGCTTTACGCCGCGAGCAAGCGCCGGCAGTCCTGGAGGCGATTAAGACAGCGGTCGAGGCCGCACGAGCCAGCGCACTACCGGGCAGCACATTGGGCAAAGCTTGCGCATATGCCCTCGGCCAGTGGCCGAAGCTGATCCGCTTTTTGGACTACCCGGAGTTGGAGTTGAGTACGAACTTGGCGGAGAACTCGATCCGGCCAATCGCGGTGGGGCGGAAGAACTGGATCCACGTAGGCAGTCCTCAAGCCGGACCGAAGGTGGCAGCGATTCTTTCGATCTTCGAAACCTGTCGACGGATCAAGCTCCCCGTGCGCGAATATCTGTCCGCCGTACTACCGGGCTTGGCCAATCTCCAATTACAGCGCCTATCCGACCTAACACCCACGGCTTGGGCCGGCCAGCACTCATAGTCAAATAGTCAGCGCGTCCGATGACGAGACCCTATACCGATAAGCAAGGCCAGTACCTGGCGTTCATTTATTACTACGGCAAAATCCACGGGTCCCCACCTTCGGAGTCCGAAATGCAGCAATACTTCCAAGTCTCCCCGCCTTCCGTACACCAAATGATCTTGACGCTCGAAACTCACGGCCTTATCGAGCGAACCCCGGGCCAGGCTCGATCCATCCGTCTGCTGATTCCGCGCGACCAGCTACCGGACTTGATCTAGCGTGACCATCTGGACACTGAAATGCCCCATACCGCTCGTCAATGCGGTCCACTCAGGAGCTTACGCGCATCCGCAACCAAACATGAGTTTCGTCTGACGCTTACCCTCGAACGATCGCGTCTTCGATGTCAATTGCGCGCTCCGCCCCGTTTTGCGACCAGGACACGACCGCAATCTCGAGATTTACCGCAGAGTTTTTGAGCGGTAACTACATGGATGTTCCATTCATTTTCGGGTACCTTCGTAACTCCCATCCCGGAATCAGCCGCGATATTCTAGTCGCACCTTTCCCCCAAGGACGACCTCTGGCGTCTTGCCAAAAGACTGCCTGTTCATTGATGTATCGGGGCTCAGGGAGCAATGGCCAACAAGATCGGACGTTTCGAGATACTCAGCGAAATTACCCACTCCGACATTGGCGCGGTCTACAAGGCCGCCGATCCGGAGAGCGGGCAGACGATCGCCCTGAAGACCATCCATCTGAATATGCTGGCCGAACAGGCCGACACGCTGATGCAATACATCTTGCAGGAAGCTGCCGGCACATCGCCGCTGAGCAGTCACAACATCGCGCAGCTGATCGGCGTCGAACAAGTGGATACCCAGTGCTGCGCTGCGATGGAGTACGTGCAAGGCAACAGCATCGGAACCATGCTGTCCCGCAAGGAAGGTTTTTCCATCTGGGACCTGCAGGACATCGTGCGCCAGACCTGTCAGGGGCTGGACCACGCACACTCGCACAACGTCGTGCACTACAGCCTGGAGCCGGCCAAGATCATGGTCACGTGGGACGGCACAGTCAAGGTGCTGAGCTTCGGCGTTTCCTGTATGGGAGCTTTTACCTGTCAGGCTTCAGGCAAGGCGCCTGAAGTTCTGCACTATGTTTCACCCGAACAGTTGCGCGGCGATCCGGTGGATGGCCGCTCCAACATCTTCAGCCTGGGCGCAATCCTTTACGAGATGGCGACCGAGGCCAAACCTTTTCCCGGAGACGACGCAGACCAAGTGCGGCAGGCGATTGTCGAAGCCACGCCTCCCGCTCCGATCGAGGTCAACCGCAAGATTCATCCTGTGCTGAGCGAAGTCATCATGAAGGCGCTGTCCAAGGCAGCGGAAGATCGTTATCAGAGTGGGCAGGAACTGGTCAACGATCTGGAACGGTGCAAGGAAAACACGACCAAAGCGGCCACCAAAAAACCGGCGCAGCCCGCCCAGGGATTGAACACGTCGTCGCAGAAAGCAGCGGCCCCCGAGGAATCCAAGCCCGTCGCCGCCAAGGCGCGGCCTTCTTCGACCGCTTCTGCATCGGCCCATGCCGCCAGGCCAGAGGTTGCGCCAGCGGCTTCGGCGAAAGCAGCCGCCGCGGCTGCGGGATGGGAAAGCGCAGGCGCCAGTTCCGCGACCCAGCCGGCAAAGGCAGCCAAATCCGCCTCAGGCCCAGCGAAGGCGTCGGGGCAAAGCACTTTCCAGGAACGCGCCAGCGCCGTGGCTGAGACGGTTGAGCCTGCGTCCGGGACTCCCACGTTTCAGGTTGATCCGGCGATGGTGGAAGAGGCCAAAGGCGCCGGTCGCGGCCCCAGCTTTTCCGAGATGACCGAACTGCCGCCGCTGAAGGAAATCTACACCGCACCGCCCCCGCCCCCGGTTGCAGCCGAGGCCGAGCCGGAGCAAGTAGTGTCGTCACTTCGGGTGCAGCCGGAGAAGCCCAAGGTGCAGCCGCGGGAAGTGGCGCGCAAGGCGGTAAAGGAAATCAAGAAGACTCCGCCCAAGCTCTTTCTGTATTCGATCGCCGGCGCGGTGGCCGTGATTCTGCTGGTGGTGGGCTTCATTGCATTCCGCATTCATTCCGAAAACTCCGAGGACGAGGGGTCTGCGGCAGCTCCGGCAGCGGCAGCCGCAGCGCCAGCAGCGACCGCACCCCCGGCGGGCACGAAGCCAGCCTGGAGTTCGGCTCAGCCGCCTGTAACGGCCGCCACTCCGGCCCAGCCGGAACAGGTAACAGTGGGCCAGGAAGCCCCCGTGGTTTCGGTCGTGCCCAGATACAGCAGAAACAAGAAGAGAGCCAAGGCCCAACCCGTTGCTTCCGCGGCTGTGATTCCCGGTCAATTGAACATCAATTCAACACCCGAGGGCGCGGAGGTTCGCATTGACGGGCGGAGCGATCCCAGCTGGGTCACTCCTTTCAACCTGGCCGGGCTGTCACCCGGGCAGCATAGCGTGACCCTCGCCCGCGCGGGATACGCACCCGAGAGCCGCACCATCGACGTAGCTTCGGGCAGCAAATTGTTCCTGGTGATCCAACTGGCGCAGATTACAGCCGCGATTGCGGTCAGCAGCCAACCCGCGGGGGCGCAGATTTTTATCGATGGCAAGGACACCGGGCGGGTAACACCGGCACAGATTTCGGTCGACAAGCCAGGCGCGCACACCGTAGTGGTCAGGAAGCAGGGCTACCTGGAGCAAACCTCCAGCACCAACCTGCAGGCTGGCCAGGTCTTCCATCTCGCTCCCGCACTCAAAGCGCTGGGCTCAACCGATGAAATAAAGATCGGCGGACGATTCAAGAAACTGTTCGGCGGCGGAGACACCGCGGGCATGGGGGCGGTGAACATCAAGACCCAGCCTAAAGGCGCCCAGGTCGCAGTCAACAATCGTATTGTGGACAAGCCATCTCCGGTGGACTTCTATCTCAACCCCGGCACCTACGTGATTGATGTCACCATGTCAGGCTTCAAGCCGATTCATCGCGTGATCGATGTAGAGAAGGGCGGCAAGGTCACGATCGACGAGAGTCTGGACCGGCAGTGAAGGGCAGCACTTGGCATTTGGCATTTAGCGTGGGGCTACTTTTAAGCGTCGGGCGGGTTAAAAACGCCGCGGTGCTGACAACGAAGGTTTCATTGTGAAGTAAAAAGGCCGCCATCCTCTGGCGGCCTTTCTTGATGTTAGCCAAATGCCAATTGCTAACTGCTGCTCCTAGTATCCCCAGCCTCTGCCTCCGCGATAGCTCGACTGATATCCTGCTGCATAACCACTGCTGTATTGCGAGCGGTAGTAGTTCTTGTCGCCGAACGAACTGTTGTAGCCGTGCGTCCGGTTTCCGTATTCATTGCGAGGATTCGGGTTGAACGGCTTGTTCTGCGCCATGTCCCTGCGGGCCATGTAGCTGCCGTCCTGATAGCCGAAGTTGTAGCCGCCATTTCCGCCGCGGCCGTAGCCCCCGCCCGGGTAACCGTAGCCGCCACCGGGGTAGCCGTACCCGCCGGGATAGCCGCGGGGATAGCGGTTGTAGATCTGGCCGCCGTAGTAGCCGCTGTCACGATGATGTTCGCGTTCCCATCGGTCGTGGTCACGGTCATGGTCGCGGTCGTGATCCCAGTTGCCCCGGTTGTTATGATCCCGGTAGCGGTCGTGATCGCGATCATGATGACGATCGCGGTCGTGATGCTTGTCCCAGTGATCATGTTTGTCTTTATACTGATCATGGTCGCGGGCCAATGCCAGACCGCTGAACATCAGGGTCATCGCGACCGCCAGGGCTGCCATTCTCATGCTGCGCATAGTTCCTCCCACCCGGCACCATCGTTCGCAGGGCTTGATTGCAGTCACGCCTGCCCTCGAAGCGACTCCTGGGACCGGTTTGCTAAAACTTCGGATGCTGACAAAAATCAAATCAGCTGTACCGTGGAGCATATTTTTTTGAAGCTTAAGCGAACCTTAAATCTAAGTGCTGCAATCACTTGGCAGTGATAGACTGAACGCGATTCGGGGCGAAGGAGAGGCGATCATTTATGCCAGTTGAGCGGGTCGGAGTGATGGGCGCGGGCACCATGGGCAACGGCATCGCCCACGTTTTCGCGCGCAGCGGATACCGCGTGACCCTGTGCGATGTGGAGCAGCGATTCCTTGATCGCGGCCTTGAAACCATCGCCAAGAACCTTGACCGTGAAGTGGCCAAGGGCAAGATCACCGCGTCAGACAAAGCCGCGGCGCTGAAGCGAATTGTACCTGTGCTCAACCGTGCCGAGCTTGCGGCTTGCGACTTCGTGATCGAGGCGGCCACGGAAAAATTCGAGATCAAGGCGGAGATTTTTCGTGACCTCGATCAGATCTGCCGTCCGGAAGTGATCCTGGCGTCGAATACCTCTTCCATTTCGATCACCCGGCTGGCGGCCGTGACCCGGCGTCCGGCAAAAATTATCGGAATGCATTTTTTCAATCCTGTGCCGGTGATGAAACTGACGGAAGTAATTCGCGGGCTGGCCACGTCGCAGGAAACTTTTGCCACAGCGCGCGACCTGGCCTTGCAACTCGACAAGACGCCCATCGAAGTGAACGATGCGCCGGGATTTGTTTCGAACCGCGTGCTCATGCCGCTGCTGAATGAAGCCATGTACGCGGTGATGGAAGGCGTGGCCACCGCAGAAGCGGTCGACGAGGTGTTCAAGCTAGGCATGGCGCATCCCATGGGCCCGCTGACCCTGGCGGATTTCATCGGACTCGACGTCTGTCTCGACATCATGCGCGTGCTGCAGGACGGCCTCGGCGATCCCAAATACCGCCCTTGTCCGCTGCTGATCAAGATGGTGGACGCAGGCTGGCTGGGGAAAAAAAGCGGAAGAGGCTTCTACAAGTACTAGTGTCATGATGGAGGACGGGCGTTCCCGCGCGTCGGGCACGGACCGCGAAAGACGGGCGGGACGCCCGTCCTCCATTTCGACAATCTTAGATGACGAAAAATAGCGATCGCGGCATCTATATTCTCGGCTCGCTACTCGGAGTGGCTGCGGGATTTCTCGATGTAAAGGTTGGCGACTTGCTGCTGACCGCGCTCTTCGTGCTTATGGCAAGCATGCTGCTGGGAGCGCTTCGTCCCGAGCGGCCGTGGCGCTGGACGCTGATCGTGGCCGTCTTCGTGCCGCTCGTCCAGCTTGCAGCTTTCGCGCTGTTGACCGAGAAGCCGGATCGCGCCCAGATCTACGAATCGTTCCTGGACTTCCTGACTGGCATCGCCGGCGCCTATGGCGGAGCAACCGCGAGGCGAGGGATGGCGATCTTGTTTGGGAAGTAGGGTACGGAGCTGTCAGCTGTCATTTCTTGGAACATCCCTGTCTTCCTGAGCGCAGCTTGCTCTTCGCACTGCGCGCGAAGAGCTCCGCTCAGGATGGCAGCGCGTTTGAGTGCTGAAGGCTGAGAGCCGAAAGCTGAGAGCCGAAAGCCGGAGTGTCGCCTGCCGCCTCCGGACCGTCCTATGCCTCTCTCCTCATCCCATTAGTTACTCGCGTTTCCACAGGGGGCGCGAGTATTCTTCGGACATGGGAGTTTCCGTTTCTGTGCTGGCCAGTGGCAGCCGGGGAAACAGCACCATCGTTTCCAGTTCGCGCACCAGGGTTCTGGTGGATGCGGGAATTTCCTGCCGCGAGACAGTCAAGCGCATGCGCGCCCTGGGTGATGATCCGCGAACTCTCTCCGCCATCCTGATTACGCACGAACACTCCGATCATGTTTACGGATTGGCGGTGCTGGCGAGAAAATTCCAGGTGCCGGTATTCATGACCGGAGCCACCCACCAGGCGTGGGCGAGGTCGCTGCGCGACGAGGCGGGTGAATTGCCGCAACTGGCGCGCCTGGAGATTTTCTCCGCCGGCCGCGGCTTCCAGGTGGGCGACATTTCGATTACCCCGTTCACTATTCCACACGATGCCGCTGATCCGGTGGGAGTGACTCTGCGCAGTGACGGTATCAAGGTGGGAATCGCGACTGATCTGGGCTACATGCCACCCAATGTATGCGACCAGCTGCGGGGCTGCGACGTGCTGGTCATTGAATCCAATCACGATCTGGAAATGTTGCGCGGCGGCCCTTATCCCTGGTCGGTCAAGCAGAGGGTGGGTAGCCAGACGGGACACCTGTCGAACTACAAGCTCGCGAAATTCTTATGCACCGAATATGATGGAAACGCATCATACATAGTGCTGGCGCATCTATCTGAGCTCAACAACCATCCTGAGCTCGCACGAGTGACAGCGGAGAAGGCCCTGGGGCGACGCCGGACATTGCTGCACAACCGGGTGATGCTGGCACAACAATCGCAGCCGATGGAAGCGATCCAGCTGTAGTCTCGTATGAGTGAGTGCGTTGATCCTATTGTAGGAAAAATTCTGGCGGGCTGGCGTTACGACATCTCCGGCCTGGCGCCGGAGATGCGCGAAGACTACGAAGACCACTTTGACGGCTGTGCCCACTGCCGTTACCGCCAGCGTCTGCACCGCAATATTGACCTCGCCCTGATCGGTCTGGCATCGCTTTCCGGCGTGGTCTTCCTCATGGCTTTTGGCGTGATCCTCCATCTCAATCCCCGGCACGCCTTCTGGCTGGAGTTGGCCGCGCTGGTGGGCTTTGCGCTTTCCGCTTTGATCTGGCTGGGTGTTGCCGTAGCTACGCCCGCGCCGATGGCGGTGGTCGATGCCGCCAAGCTGGGAGCGCGCCGCGTGCACGACCGCCTGCCGGCCGAAATCCGCGACCGCCTGCCGGAAGAATTCCGCCTGAAAATTACCGGCTCGTAGAAGTGTGTGGGTCGGACACTCCTGTCCGACGCCTTTGACTTTTGGGTTGCCTGTTCGCTACGGCGAGTTCAAGTCAAGAGCGTCGGACAGGAGTGTCCGACCCACACATCCGATCAAGAATCTCCTGCTCTATTTCACCATCCAATGCGATAGGCTAGAAGCATGTCCATCACTGGCCCGGACGACCTTGCCGGCATGCGCGCCGCGGGCGCCATTGTGCGCCGCATGCTCGACGCCATGAAGCGCGCAGTGCGGCCCGGCATCACCACCGCGGAACTGGATGCGGTCGGCGCCGCGGTCATGCGTGAGCACGGCGCACAGTCGGCTCCGCAGCTGGTGTACAAGTTTCCCGGAGTAAATTGCATCAGCTTGAACGAAGAAGCGGTGCATGGTATCCCGGGAGACCGTGCCGTCGAGTCTGGCGACCTGCTCAAGCTCGACGTTACCATTGAGAAAGATGGATTCATGGCCGACGCTGCCGAGACCGTGGCGGTCGGCGAAGTCTCCGAAGAGAACCGCCGCCTGATTGCCTGCGCGGAGCGTGCTTTTACCAAAGCCATGCTGGTGGCCCGCGCCGGATTCCGCGTCTTCGAGATTGGGCGGGTGGTGGAACGAGAAGTGCGCCGGAGCGGCTTCTCAGTTATTCGTGATCTGGGCGGACACGGTATTGGGCGCACCATTCACGAAGAGCCGCGCGTACCCAACTACGCCGACCCTGAGGCCAGCCAGCTCCTGACCGAAGGCCTGGTGATTACGGTCGAGCCGATTATTGCGGCCGGTTCAGGACGCGCTCTGGTCGCCGGGGACGGCTGGACGGTACGCACCGCTGACCGCAGAGCATCGGCGCACTTCGAGCATACCCTGGTGATCACCCAGGGCGAACCCATTCTATTGACTGCATAGAACAAGGCATTAAGGGTTTTCTGCTTGCTACAATCCGAAGGTTGTCCCTTTCCTTTCAAATCGAAGCCACGGCGGGCCGGGCGCGCGCTGGGCGGCTGACCACGCCGCATGGACTCATCGAAACGCCTGTGTTCATGCCGGTGGGAACCCTGGCTTCGGTCAAAGGCGTTTCGCAGGACATCCTGGAAGAACTCGGCGTACAAATCCTTTTAGGCAATACCTACCATCTCTATTTGCGGCCTGGAGTGGGACAGGTGCGGCAGTTGGGCGGGCTGCATCGTTTCATGGCCTGGCCGCGCCCGATTCTTACGGATTCGGGCGGCTTCCAGGTTTTCAGTTTGAATGAACTGCGCAAGGTCACTGAAGAAGGTGTGACTTTTCGCTCGCACCTGGACGGATCGTCACATTTTTTTACCCCGGAAAGCGCGATGGAGGCGCAGATCGGGTTGGGCGCCGATATCAGCATGGCCTTCGACGAATGCACCGAGTATTCAGCGGACGGGGAGCGGGCGCGGCAGTCGATGGAATTGACCCTGCGCTGGGCGGCGCGCAGCAAGAAATATTTTGAGCAGCACAAGCACGAAGTTCCGTGGAGCGATGACCACGTAGGGGCGGACGCCCTCGTCCGCCCAGCCGAGCGCAGCGCGGCAGATCCGGGGGATTCAAATCAAGCGGTCCCGACGAGTCCGGATCGTTCCACCACGGGGAGCTTCGAAATGGGCAGCGACCCCACAACCTCGGTGAACTTGCGCTCGCCCGCCCGGACGAGGGCGTCCGGGCCTACGCGAGTCGATGGGACCCAGGCGCTTTTTGGCATTGTGCAGGGCGGCATGGATGCGGCCCTGCGCAAAGAATCGGCGGAGCGCACCATCGAGATCGGCTTCCCGGGCTACGCCATCGGAGGCCTGAGCGTGGGTGAGCCCCGCGCCATCACGCGCGAAGTCGTCGAAACCACGATCGAGCACCTTCCCGCGGACAAACCCCGCTACCTGATGGGCGTGGGCACGCCAGAGGAAATTGTCGAATATGCCAGTTTGGGAATCGACATGATGGACTGTGTTCTGCCTACCCGTGCGGCGCGTCATGGATTGCTGTTTACTTCCCAGGGCAGGATTTCCATCAAACAGGCCAGATTCGCCTCGGATTCGGGGCCACTGGACCCCGGTTGTGGCTGCCGGGTCTGCCGCCGCTACTCCCGCGCCTACCTACGGCATCTTTATGCCGCCAACGAGGTTTTAGCCCAAGTCCTCAATACTATCCACAACCTCAGCTTCTACCTTGACACCATGCGGTCGGTGCGTCATTCTATTGCGCTTGGGAATAGGGCCCAACTTCTTGCTGGGGAGCGACCGGGAGTAAAACCATAGACCCGGCATCTCCAGTGCATGCCTGAAGTAAAAGAATCTCCGGCCTGAGGAAGTGAGAAATCCTGCGGTAAAATGCACAGGGCCAGGACGCGCCGAGGGGCGAAGTCCTGATCTATTGGGGTGGAAGCGAGTGGCTTCATGAGCATCCTGAACTTGCTGGCGTTACAAACGATTGGGTCGGGGGGCTGGCTGGGATTTGCTCCGCTGATCTTCATCTTCGCCATCTTTTATTTTCTCCTGATCATGCCGCAGCAGCGCCGCCAGAAGAAGTGGCAGCAGATGCTGAACGATCTGAAGACGGGCGACAAGGTTGTCACTAGCGGGGGGCTGCGCGGGACGGTCATCGCGCTGCGGGATGACTACATACAACTACGTGTCCCGCCCGACAATTTACGCATCGAAGTGACCCGGGCCTCGGTGGCATCGGTCATTGCCCCGGAGGACAAGAACAATAAGGCGGCATAGGTAGCGCCGTCGTACCGGCGGCTGTGTGAGTGCCTCCCGCGCTGCACCGCGAGAGCGAGACAGCCGGCAGGATGCCGGCGCCACAAGAGAAGAAGAAATCGTCAGGCCATGAACAAGACTCTTGGTTGGAAACTCGGACTCAGCGTTGGCATCTTGGTGCTGTTTCTGTTCGGCATCTTCGGAATTCCGAAAGACTTTTCTGGCAGCGGGCTGTTGGCGGCAATGACGGAACGCATTCATCTGGGGCTCGATCTCAAGGGCGGCACCCACCTGATTCTGCAAGTGCAGGTCGATGACGCGGTGAACGGCGACTCCGACCGCGCGCTGGAGCGGGTGAAAGAAGACCTGCGCACACACAAGATCAACTACACCGAGATCACCAAGCCCGATCCCGTAGGCCACCCGGACCAGATCGTGCTCAAAGGCGTGCCGCCGGAATCCACTTCGGATTTGCGCTCCGTAGTGAGCGAACGGCTGCCTGAATACGACCTCAACTCGGGCGCGGAAAACACATGGACTTTCACCATGAAGCCGCAGGCCCTGGCCGAGCTGAAGAACCGCGCCGTGACTCTGGCCATCGAGACCATCCGCAACCGCATTGACCAGCTGGGCGTGACCGAACCGGTCATTCAGGAGCACGGTCTGGGCCAGTATCAGATTCTGGTACAGCTCCCTGGCGTTGACGATCCGGGCCGGGTGAAAGAGATCATGCAGTCCACCGCCATGCTTGAAATCAAGCAGGTGTTGGGCGGTCCCTATTCCAGCGAGCAGGACGCCTTGCAGCAACATAACGGCGTGCTGCCACCGGATTCGATGCTGCTGCGGGGAAGCAGCATCGGCGGCCGGACGGGCGAAGATACCGGCGAGCAGTATTACCTTTTGACGCGCAGTTCGGCAGTGGCAGGGGCGGACTTGCGCTCGGGGGGAGCCACGGTGGGGCGCGACAGCAATACCAATTCGCCCGACGTTGGTTTTGTTCTAACCAATGAAGGCGGAAGGAAGTTTGCCGCTTTCACCGGTTCGCACGTGGGCGAGAAGCTGGCGGTGGTGCTGGACAACCGGGTACGGGAAGTGGCCACCATCAACGAGCAGATACGCGACCAGGGGCGGATCAGCGGGGGTGGAATGACAGACCAGAACGCCAAGGACCTGGCACTCGTCCTCAATTCGGGCGCGTTGCCGGCCGGAATCAAGTATCTGGAAGAGCGCACGGTGGGCCCGTCGCTGGGATCGGATTCGATCCGGGCAGGAGTCCAGGCCGCGGTCATCGGCATGCTGGCCGTGTTGCTGTTTATGCTGGTGTACTATCGCGGCGCGGGCATTAACGCCGACCTGGCCCTGATTCTGAACCTGATCATTCTGCTGGGCTTCATGGGATACTTCGGGGCCACGCTGACCTTGCCGGGAATTGCCGGCGTGATCCTGACGGTAGGCATGGGCGTGGATTCGAATGTGCTGATTTTTGAGCGCATCCGGGAGGAACTGCGGAACGGGAAGACGCCGCCCTCGGCGGTGGAGCAGGGCTTTGCGCATGCCTGGATCACGATCGTCGATACCCACGTGACCACCATCGTGTCGGCCGCCATCCTGTTCATGTTCGGTACTGGCCCGGTCAAGGGATTCGCGGTCACTTTGACCTTTGGTTTGCTGGCTAACCTGTTCACCGCGGTATTTGTTTCGCGCATGATTTTTGATTGGCTCTTGAGCCGCCACCAGCGCGGAGAGGCATTGAGTATCTGAATTTAGGCGTGGCGGCTACGGCGAGTTTCTTTGCGTCCTTTGCGGTTTCTTTGCGCCAAGGGCTCCCAAAAGGACGCCAAGGATAGCGGAGATTGAGTAGCGAAAAGAGGGGTTTGACGACAGCGTGGAATTCTTTCGAAATCCAAACATAGACTTTCTGGGCAAGAAGTGGTATTTTCTCGCCTTTTCGTTGCTCTTCAGCGTGGCGGGCATATTCTCCATGCTGTTCTGGCATGGCATCCCGCTGGGTGTGGATTTTCGCGGCGGCACGCTGGTTTACGTGAAGTTCTCGCACCCGCCGAATGACAACGCCATTCGGGCCGCGTTGGAAAGGGTAGGCCTGGGGCAGGCGAAGATTCAGCGCCTGGGGGCAATCGCGAATAACGAAGTGTTGATCGATCTGGATGTGCGGGAAACCAGCGAGAAAGCACTCGATCAGGGCAAGCTGAAAATCATTAACGCGCTGGAGACCAATGCTCCGGCGGGCAAAGCGGACCTGAATAACAGCAGTTCTTTGACATTAGCCAACTATCTTCTCGAGAAAGACCCGTTGCGGGCAGGGACGGATGCCAGCCAGCGCTATGCTGCCGCCGCCAAGGCGATCGTTGATTATCGCGACAAGACCAGGGGCGGCGTATTGAGATCGATGGATGAACTCAAGAGTGTGGTGGATCCGGCAGTGGTTGCGGCCTTGCAAGACGGCTTCTTTCTCTCCGATTTCGGTGTCTATCAGGTGGAGATCGTGGGCCCGCAGGTGGGAAAGCAGTTGCAGAGCCAGGCCCGGTGGGCGGTGGTGTATTCGCTGGCTGGCATGTTGGTCTATCTGGGGTTCCGCTTTGAGTGGATTTACGGCGTGGCGGCGGTGATCACCGTGTTTCACGACACCCTGATCACGGTGGGCGCCTTCTCCCTGGCTAACAAGGAAATCTCGCTGACCGTAATCGCGGCCATCCTGACCCTGATCGGTTATTCGAATAATGACACCATCGTCATTTTTGACCGCATCAGAGAGAACCTGAAGTTGATGCGGCGGGAGAAGTTGTCAGAAATCGTAAACCGGAGTATTAATCAAACGCTGAGTCGGACGATCCTGACCGCGGGGTTGACGTTTTTGACGGTAGTGGCTCTCTACCTGTTCGGAGGAGAGGTGCTGCACGGCTTCTCTTTCGCCCTGGTGATTGGAATCCTGATCGGAACCTATTCCTCGATCGCGATTGCAGCGCCCATTCTGGTGGCCTATCAGGATTGGCGGTCGAGCCGCGGGAAGCCGGTGGCGGTTATAGCTGGCAAGAGCAAGGCAGCCACCGGCAAGGGACGGGTGGCGAGTGGGCAGTAGGCCGGGTTTCTAGCCAGGTCGGGACGGGATCGGGCGTGGTTTCAATAGTTTGAGGCGGGCCGAGTGAAGCATGGAGTATTAGGTAGAGGGTGGGAGCAAAGCAGCAACTGGCGGTGTCTAAACATACGTAGGGTCTTGCAGGAGAATCCTCATGTTTGAAGATAGCCTCATTGAATCGGGTGGCAGGCTGAAAACCAAGCGCGGCCTTACGACCTTTCTGTCGTTTGGTTTGCAGATCGTACTGGTCGGGATTCTGGTACTGATCCCGCTGCTGTTTACCGAAGCACTGCCCAAAACCCAGCTGATGACGTTCCTGGTGGCCCCGCCACCACCGCCGCCACCACCGCCGCCACCTGCTGCGACCCCCATCAAGGTGGTAAAGCAGATCCAGACTGACATTATTAACGGACAACTGCGCACGCCCACCAAGATCCCGGAAAAAGTCCAGATGATCAAGGAAGAAGAGGCTCCGCCGCCGGTTTCGACCATGGCTGGCGTGGTGGGCGGTGTCCCGGGCGCGGCGGGCGGACAAATGGGGGGCGTGATCGGCGGTATTATCAACTCGACCCCGATTGCTGTGCCCAAGGTGGCCACTCCGCAGCGCGTGCGGGTATCGCAAGGCGTAACCCAGGGCCTCCTGATTCGCAAAATTCAGCCCACCTATCCACCCCTGGCCCGGCAGGCACGCATCCAAGGTGCAGTGCTGCTGCAAGCTGAGATCAGCAAGGACGGCACGATTCAGAACCTGCGCCTGATCAGCGGCCACCCCATGCTGGCTCCCTCCGCCATTGAGGCGGTGAAGCAGTGGAAGTACAAGCCGTACATTCTGAACGGCGAGCCGGTGGAAGTAGAAACGCAGATTACGGTTAACTTTACCCTGGCCGGGGGGTAGACTCCGGTGTGCCAAAGGGCACGGCAATTTTCGCAGCATGAAATAGTTTTGCAATCTGACCAGCTCTGAGGAGGAACGCGACTCATGTTCGTAGCCAATCTAGCAGCACTCGCATTTACACATATGTCCACCATGGCGGCCTGGTTTTTCCAGGAGCAGGCAGCAGTGGGTTGGGACCCGATTTCGCTGTGGCACCAGATGGGAATTCCAGCGAAGGCAGTGGTCATCATTCTGTTCGTCATGTCGGGCTGGTCAATCGGCGTCATGATTGATCGCGCCATGGCCTTCAGTGCCGCGCGTAAACAATCGCGTGCGTTTGCTCCGGCGGTAGCCGGCGCGCTGCGCGATGGCAAGATCGAAGAAGCCATCAAAGTCGCAGAGCGTAACAAGAAGAGCCACCTGGCCAAGGTCGTCACCTCGGGCCTGATGGAATTCCGCGCTCACCAGGAAAGCGGAGAAATTCCGGGCGAGACCATCGAAGCTTCCAAGCGCGCTCTGGAGCGCACCGAAGCCATCGTCCATGCCGAGCTGAAGCGCGGCCTGGGCGGACTGGCCACCATCGGATCAACCGCCCCGTTCGTGGGGCTGCTGGGCACGGTGGTCGGCATCATCAACGCGTTTAAAGGTATTCAGTCCGAAAAGGCCACCGGTCTGGCGGCCGTCGCCGGCGGTATTTCGGAAGCGCTGGTGACCACTGCTATCGGTCTGTTCGTCGCTATCCCGGCCGTGATGATGTTCAACTATCTGACCGGACGCGTGGAAGCCTTCGACGTGGAAATGGATAACTCGTCGAGCGAACTGATTGATTACTTCCTGAAGCGGCGGGGAATGCGCCGCAGCTAGGCCTGAACCGCAGGGTGGAACCTCAGAGTTGCTGATCTGGCGCCGGGCGGAAAACCCGGCGCCAGCCTCCAAAGCATGAGGTGCAAGGGCCGAAGGCGCTGAGAACCATTCTCAGTTCGGGCAGGTTTGCAATCCACTGCCCAGGAGACTTGAGCTTATGTCATTGGCAAAGCGGAACGAAGGACAAAAAGTCAATTCCAACATCAACGTGACCCCCATGGTGGACGTGATGCTGGTGTTGCTGATCATCTTCATGGTGATCACGCCCATGTTGCAACATGGTGTAAGCGTTGACATGGCGAAGGTGAACAATCCGGAGTCGATGCCCGACGCCGACAAAGAAGATGCCCTGCTGGTATCGGTGATGCGCGACGGGACAGTTTACTTCGGCACCGACAAGCTCCCCGCCGACCAGTTGACCGGCAAAGTGAAGGACCGTCTGGCGAATCGGGTGGACAAGCGGGTGTTCGTCAAGGCAGACGCCAGGGCCCGGTTTGGATCGGTGGTTGAGGTTGTGGACAATGTGCGCGCTGCCGGAGTGGACCAGTTGGGTTTGCTGACCGAACAGCGCAAGACTACCGCCGCGCCTGCCCCGCCACCGGCGCCGAGCGGCGGACAATAGCTTAGAAGTGTAGCCAGAGATTCGCAGCAAGGGATTCGAGGAGAATTGTTATGGGAATGGCAATGGGATCGGGCGGCGGTCAGAGCGCGGACATGAACGTCACGCCGCTGATTGACGTGCTGCTGGTGCTGATCATCATCTTCATGGTGATCACGCCGTTAACCCCCAAGGGACTGGATGCGCTGGTGCCCCAACCACCACCGCCGAATGCGCCCAAGAACACCACGCCGGACCGCACCATCGTGGTGCAGCTGATTGACCGTGGCGCTGGGCAAACGCCCGCATTGAAGATCAACCAGGAAGAAACGACCTGGGACAACCTGCAAGCCCGGTTGACCGACATCTTCAAGACGCGCGCAGAAAAGGTAATGTTCGTCAAGGGCGACGATGCCGTCCCCTTTGCCGACGTGGCCAACGTGATTGACATCGCGCACGCCTCGGGCGTCGACAAAGTGGGCCTGATTACCGCCAAAATCGAAGCCGGCGGTTAGGTCCTGTAAGTTTTCTGGTATACCGTGATGGGGCGGACGTGGGTCCGCCCAGCCGTCTCATCCGCACACACTGGCAACCTTCGCGTGCGGGTCGTCCGTTGGCACAAGCACAGGCCTGACGATTTCTGGCAAGGGAGACTTACAGCGCAATGAAAACAAGCATACGAATGCTGGCGATGGCGGCGCTCGGTTTGGCATTGCTGGCCACCACGGGCTGCAGCAAGCTGAGGGCGCGCGATCAGCTCAACAAAGGCGTGCAGTCCTACAAGAACGCCAAGTACGAAGAGGCGATCAACCACTTTCAGCAGGCGGTGTCGCTGGATCCCACCTTGTTGAACGCGCGCCTCTACTTGGCTACCGCGTTTGCCCAGCAATACATTCCCGGCGTGGACGCCGAAGACAACAATCGCATGGGACAGAATGCGATTGATCAGTACGAGGCGGTGCTGGAGCGCGATCCCAAGAACATCAACAGCGTAAAGGGCATTGCCTACCTCTACCTGCAGATGAAGAAATTCGAGGACGCCAAGACCTACTATCGTAAGGCCATTGCCCTCGACCCCAATGATCCGGAGCCCTACTACTCGGTGGCGGTCATCGACTGGACCCAGAGCTACCAGCCGCGCATGGAAGAACGCGCCAAGGCGGGCCTGAAGCCGGACGAGTGGATCATGAAGGACAAGGCCAACAAGAAGGTCTGCGAAGACCTGCGGGAGAAGAGCTCGCCTGTTATTGAAGATGGAATCGCGGAGTTGGAGAAGGCGCTGCAGTTGCGGCCTGATTATGACGATGCCATGGCGTATCTGAACCTGCTCTACCGCGAGCGGGGGGACCTGCAGTGCGACGATCCGGCGGCCCACGCGGCCGATTTGAAGACGGCCGACGAATGGGTGGACAAGACCATGGCCACCAAGAAAGCCAAGGCCGAAAAGCAGCCCGGCAATCAGGGCATCACCATGCCCAGCAAGTAGGAATGCGCACCACTCTTTACCTGGCAAGAGCCTCTTCTGCGTAAGAAGAGGCTTTTGTATTTGAGAACAGTCATCAGTCGTCGGTCGTCAGTCGTCAACACGCCATCAGCCGCGAAGCGGCGAAACAGTGTAGCCCGGGGCGCAAGCCCTGGGTGAGAAAGGGAATGTAGGAGCCCTGAAAGGGCGAAAGAAACCGACCAGACAAAAGTTGTCCTGTGCTACCCCAGCACGAGCGTGGACGCTCGCGCCCACATAAATCATGTTCAAGAAGATTCTCATTGCTAACCGAGGGGAGATCGCGGTGCGAGTGATTCGCGCCTGCCGCGAACTGGGAATTCTCTCCGCCGCTGTCTATTCCGATGTAGATCGCGCCGCCTTGCACATCCTGAGCGCGGACGAGGCCTACTCCATCGGCGCCGCTGCGGCGTCCGAGTCGTACCTCAATATCGAAAAGATCCTGGGAGTCGCGAAACATTGCGGTGCCGAGGCGATTCATCCCGGCTACGGTTTTCTTTCGGAAAATGCCAAGTTTGCCCAGGCCTGCGCGGATGCGGACATAAAGTTCATCGGGCCCACCGCCGCTTCCATGCAGATGATGGGATCGAAGACCCGAGCCCGCCAGAACATGGAAAAGGCCGGCGTGCCGTTTGTGCCGGGAACAGCGCACGGGCTGGAGTCCGTCCAGCAGGCCAGGGAGGTAGCTGCGAAAATCGGCTACCCCGTCATGCTGAAAGCGGCGGCAGGCGGGGGCGGCAAGGGGATGCGCCTGGTGCGCACGGCGCAAGAGCTGGGGCCCGCTTTGGAAGAGGCGCGGAGCGAGGCGCAGCGGGCCTTCGGAGACGGTGAAGTTTACCTGGAGAAAGCCATTCTCAATCCCCGTCACATCGAGATGCAGGTGCTGGCGGACGAACACGGCAACACGGTCTATCTGGGTGAGCGCGAGTGTTCCATCCAGCGCCGGCACCAGAAGGTGATGGAGGAAGCGCCCTCGCCTCTGGTGGATGGGGAAATGCGCCGGCGCATGGGCGAGGTCGCGGTCCGCGTGGCACAGGCTGCCCGTTACCACAACGCCGGCACGATTGAGTTTCTGCTGGACCCCAATCTGGGGAATCAAGGGCAGAATTTTTATTTCCTGGAAATGAACACGCGTCTGCAAGTGGAGCATCCGGTGACGGAATTGGTCACGGGACTGGACCTGGTGAACCTGCAAATTCGGATCGCGGCGGGCGAAAGGCTTCCGTTTACGCAGGAGGACATTCTTATCCGGGGACATGCCATCGAGTGCCGCATCTACGCCGAAGATGCGGACAACAATTTTTTCCCCAGCCCGGGAAAGATCGAGATGCTGACGACCCCCGCCGGACCGGGAATCCGGCTGGACAGCGGAGTGTATGCCGGCTGGACCGTGCCCATCGACTACGATCCGCTGCTGGCCAAACTTATCGGCTATGGGGAGGACCGGCAGCAGGCGATTTCCCGGCTGACTCGGGCCCTGCCGGAATTCTTCGTGGCTGGAATCAAGACCAACCTCGGTTTGTCCCGGCGGATTCTGGTGGATGGAGATTTTCAGTCCGGCAAGATCGATACCGGCTATCTGGACCGCCTGCTGGAGGCGAAGGCGGCCAGCGAGGATATCGAAGCGGGGAAAAGTGCCGCCGCAATCGCCGCGGCTGTATTCAGCGTGCTGGATTCGACCTCGAACCCAGCGTCAACACCCGCGTCTGGCACCACCACCGGCGCAGCTGAGTCAGGCTGGAAGAGAACGGCCCGCAGCGAAGGACTGATGTAGCGCGAATAACACAAGATGGAGGACGGGCGTCCTCGCCCGTCATTGGCGAGGCCTGATGAGCGTGGTCCGGGACGGGCGGGACGCCCGTCCTCGATTTATATCTGGAATTTCGAACATGATCTACGGCGTCACCATCGATGGAAGCAGCTACCGCCTGGATCTGACCCTGGATCGCGCGGCCGGGCGCTGGCGCTGCCTGGTGGACGGACGCGAAGTTGAGATCAATGCAGTGCTGGCCCAGCCTGATGTGCTTTCGATCCTGATAGAAGGGAAGGCCTGGCAGATCAGGCGCGAGCGCCTCGCGTCCGGCTGGCGAATCTGGGTGGGCGATCGTTCCTACGCCGCCGAAGTGAGTGATCCCCGATCTCTGCGCAGCCGGAAGGCCCGCGGCGACATTGGTAAGGGGCCGCGTCACCTGGTGGCTCCCATGCCCGGGAAGGTGGTCCGGTTTCTGGTCGAGGAAAATTCGCCGGTGGAAGCCGGGCAAGGCGTGGTGGTGGTCGAAGCCATGAAGATGCAGAACGAAATCAAGTCGCCGAAAAAAGGGGTCGTGCGGAAATTGTCAGTGAGCCAGGGCGCGGCTGTGAATGCCGGCGATGTGCTGGCGATTGTCGAGTAGATCTGGGGGTTCATCCCGCGGAACCATGAGCGGTGCCCCACAAGCGCTAACTTAAGAAATCACTGCCGAGTTTCGACCAACTCGGAGTAAAGCGACAACGAGATTGTTTGGCGGTACCGCCCCGTGTCGCTCGCTCGCCCTTCGACCACCAGCATCACACATTGAGCCGATTGGAAGCAGCGACTCGGCCGTACCAAAGGCCCGAATCTTTTATCGTGCGCTTCTGGTTGCGAAAGTCCGTGTAGATCAACCCGTAACGCTCGGTATAACCCTCCGCCCATTGGAAGTTGTCGAGAAGGGTCCAGGCATGAAAGGCGCGAACCCGGGCTCCATCGGCGATCGTTCGCGCCAGTTCCGCGAGCACTTCGCGGTACCACTGGATGCGGCGGCCGTCGGGTATGCGGCCGTTTTCTTCTTCGTTGGGTCCATCCAGATACCCGCATCCGCTCTCGGTGATCTCGATGATCGGGTGGTTGTACTCCCTTGAGATCTGAGTGACCAGGTCGTACATGCCGCGCGGCCATACTTCCAACCCGGCGTCGGTAAGCGGACCCTCTGTGGGCATGGCGGCGCGGAAGCGCGTGTAGGGATCGCGTCCGCCCGGCGAATTGCTCTCAATCTCGGTACCGCTGAACTTACCGCCGCCGAGAAATTGCTCCTTGCTCGCATCGGATACAATGCGGCGCGTGTAGTAGTGAAAGCCCACCCAGTCCAACGGCGCATACAAGAGTTTTTCGTCGCCCGCCTTAAAGCCCATCAGCTCATAGGGCGGTTCTCCAACGAAAGCTTTCGGGTAACGGCCATGCATGGCCGCCTCCAGAAAGAAGACATTGTTCATGGCATGGTATCGAGCAGCGGCTGCGCGATCGTCGTCGGAGTCCGTCTTCGGATATGCGGGGGCCATCTCATACGCGCTCCCGAAGGTTGCCTTGGCAGATGCTGCTTTCACTGCGCGATGTGCCTGCGCCTGCGCAAGAGCCAGTGTGTGCGCTGATTTCAGAAAATCGTTGAAGCTGGTCCGGCAAGGTGGAAAGGCGCCTGCCGCATAGCCCATGAAGGCGATTGCCCAAGGCATGTTAAAGGGCGCCCAGACCGTGATTCGGTCGCCGAGATGCTTGGCAAGAATGCCGGCATAGTCTGCGAAGTAGTTGGCCAGATCCCGGTTTGGCCATCCGCCCCGATCCTCGAGCGCCTGTGGAAGGTCCCAGTGATACATGGTGCACCAGGGACGGATGCCGGCTTCAAGCAGAGCATCGACGAAGCGGCTGTAGTGATCGATCCCCTTCATGTTCGCCGGGCCGGTTCCAACCGGCTGAATACGCGGCCAGGAAATGGAAAAACGGTGGCTCTTCGTGTTCAGGCGTTTGGCCAATGCGATGTCCTGCGGGTAGAGGTGGTACTGATCGCAGGCAACGTCCCCAGTCACACCACCCCTTACTTTCCCTTGTGTATGGGTGAACCTGTCCCATATCGATTCGCCCTTGCCATCCTCATTCCATGCGCCTTCCACCTGATAGGAGGCCGTGGCGGTGCCCCAAAGAAAGCCTTCGGGAAAATGCGCCGTCTGAATTGACGCTTCGGGCACCGACCCAGGCATTTGTTCTGCGGAGATCGGCGCAGCCGCGTAGCTGGGATGGCGATAGAGCACAGCGCCTGCTGCGGTGGCCAGGGAACGAGTAACAAATTGGCGACGGTCCATGATGAGCCCCTCTCGGTTAGAAGTTACCGCAGAATCTGTGCTTTACCCGTCCCAATTCACTGAGCCATAAAACAGGCTTGCGGCTATGGACGAAGGCGGTGAATAACGTGATTCAGAGGCTACCGACCAATTCGAGTTTCGGAGCGCCCGGAGAGAGAAGCGCTCGAATGTCTCGCATAGGAGGTTGGCCGAAGAAGCGGCTGTACTCGCGATTGAATTGCGTAGCGCTTTCGTAGCCGACCTCAAAAGCCGCACTGGCCGCATCAAGGCCATTGTTCAGCATCAGACTCCGCGCTGATTGAAGGCGGAGCTGTTTCTGGTACTGAAGCGGACTCATCGCCGTGAGCGTCCGGAAATGATGATGTAGAGTCGAAACGCCCATGCTGGCAAGCTGCGCGAGTTCCTCTACGTGTAGCGGCTTAGCGTAGTTCGCGGTTATCCACGCAATCGCTCTTGCCGTCCGGTGACTTTGATCCCCGAGCGTGGCTACTGCGCGCAAGCGTGCTCCCGCCGGTCCCCGCAGGATACGATAGATGATCTCGCGTTGAATCAGGCCGCTCAGAAAAGGAATGGTCCTGTGGGCTGTCCAACAGGTCCAGCAGGCGGCAGCATGCGTTCAGGAATTCAGGCGTAGTCTCGCCGAGTGACATAGCGGGACTGTTAGACGGCGCCTCGGCGACATGAATTTCCTCACGGCTGAGCAACTCCCGGACCATGGACATGTCCAATTTGAGCGACAATACAAGACAGGGAACCTGCTCGGTAGCCGCGGCCACCCAGCTCACAATCGGCAAATCGACGGCAGTCAGGAGGAAGCGCGACTCGTCGTAGATGAAGCTGGTCCGGCCGAGGTTTGCCTGCTTGCTGCCCTGGGCGACCACGATGACGCCCGGATGATAGGTTGTCCGGCACGGTGGGGTCGGGGAAGTCCGCTGGTGGAGGCAGAGGCCGGGAATCTCTGTTATCCGATTCTCTTCCTTGTACATTAAGGAGGCAATCCTGCGCGCCAGGTCTGCGCTCAACCCGCGAGCTGGGTTCGCTTTCAGAGTGGCGTTTTCTTTGGTGTTTTTCATGTGAGCGATCTCTGCCGTCCTTTCCAAGCATAGCCGCCTCGTTCCAGCAAGGCCATTGATTTTTCGTCTGACAAGAGGAATAGGCAATAAGTAAGCAGAATCGGGCTACCCTTTCATGATCGTTTGGGCGAAAAAAGCCGGCAAGGAGAACACATGAAGAAGCGCACACTGGGAAAAAGCGGACTCGAAGTATCGGCTCTCGGCTTCGGTTGCATGGGGCTCAGCTTTGGCTACGGGCCAGCCACCGAGAAACAGCAGGCAATTTCAATGATCCGGGCGGCTTTTGAACGCGGAGTTACGTTCTTCGACACCGCGGAGGCATACGGACCTTATCTCAACGAAGAGGTAGTGGGTGAAGCGCTCTCTCCGATGCGCCAGCAGGTGGTGATCGCCACCAAGTTCGGCTTCACCTTCGACGCGGAAGGCAAGATTTCAGGTCTGAATAGCAAGCCAGAACATATTCGCGAATACGTGGAGGGTGCATTGAAGCGCCTCCGGACGGATGTGATCGACCTGCTCTATCAGCATCGTGTTGACCCTGACGTTCCGATCGAGGATGTGGCGGGCGCGGTCAAGGACCTCATTGCGCAAGGCAAGGTGAAGCACTTTGGTCTCTCTGAAGCTGGGGTGCGGACAATCCGCCGCGCCCATACAGTGCAGCCAGTCACGGCATTGCAGAGTGAATATTCGCTGTGGTGGAGAGAGCCGGAGCAAGAGATTCTTCCGACGCTGGAAGAACTCGGCATCGGGTTTGTGCCATTCAGTCCCCTGGGCAAGGGATTTCTGACTGGGGCCATCAAAGAAGACACAACATTCGGCGACACGGACTTCCGCAAGATTGTTCCGCGCTTCAACGAAGAGAATCTGAAAGCGAATCAGGGGGTTGTTGAGGCTCTGGGTGGTATCGCTGAGCGTAAGCATGCAACCCGCGCGCAAATCGCGCTGGCATGGCTACTGGCCCAGAAGCCATGGATTGTTCCGATTCCCGGAACTACCAAACTGCAACGCCTGGAGGAAAATCTCGGAGGCGCCAGCATTGAAGTCACTTCAGAGGATCTTCAACAGATCGCGGAGTCTCTTTCGAAAGTTGAGATCCACGGTGCCCGCTATCCGGAACGGCTCCAGGCCATGGTCAATCGTTGACCGGGCGGATCGCATCACTATCACATCGGCTGGACACGATGGTAGAAGAGGCAAAAAATGAGGATCTTCGTAGCGATTGCGATTTCGTTTTGCATGTTCGCGTCCGGTGCGCATACGGGTTATCTCCTGGCTCTGTATCAGGACGAACATAAACTGTGGAATTGATGCAGATGGATGCCACAGGTCTTTGCGAGACTGGCGAAGGCTGGGAACAGACGGGACGTTTGCCATTTCTGATACTCATGACCGATCTATCCACGCTCGCGGCCTTCGCGCACAACGGCAACCAGATCGGCGGCAGATATTTCCAGCTTTACGCCTTTCACGTCCAGCGGCGACACTATGGATTTTCGCAGGGGCAGAATACGAAACACGGTTCCGTCGCGGCGGCGAATTTCCACCGCTCCGTCCCGCTCGGCTTCATCTAGCACCGTGGCAAAATTTCCCCGCGCCTCGGAATAGCTGTAGGACTTCATCGGCTCTTGACCTCCAGTATGTCCAGTTTCAATTCCCGCGCACGCTTACTCAGTCCGCTGTCCAGGGTAAGGAGAGGCGCTCTTTGGTTTATGGCACAGGCAAGCACATACGCATCGTAGGCGTACACATTCAATTTCGCCGACAGTTCCACCGCCTGCTTCAGACCTATCTCAGCCAGGCGAATCGGGATCGCCGCGTAGGCCTCCAATAGCTGGAGGGCTTCTTGGATACCGATTGTCTTGCGTTTGAACAACGCCGACAGGGCGTTACCCACTTCCCAGTGCACTGAGGCCGGAGCCACCAAGGTTGCTCCATGCGTCAGCCTGACAAGATCCGCCTTTTCTGGCTGCTCTCCGATGACCGCGAGAATGGCGGACGTGTCGATCACTATTTCCATAATTCACATTATACAACATGTACAATTGTACAATAACGTCCAATTGAGGCTACGGCCCAAGATAAGCTTTGAGTGGGCCACCATACCAAAATGAGGAGGACGAATCTTCCACCTCCCGGGCGCAACTCTCATGCCGCCTCCGTCATCTGAATCCCATTACGCTAAGGAGACCTCATGACCTCCAAACCGAAAAATACGATCTGCCTTTGGTTCGACAAGGACGCACATCATGCGGCCCGCTTCTACGCCGCGACCTTTCCGAACAGTGAAGTGACAGCCGTTCATAAAGCGCCGAGTGACTATCCGAGCGGCAACCAGGGCGATGTGCTGACGGTGGAGTTCACGGTTCTTGGCATTCCCTGCCTGGGTCTCAACGGCGGCCCGGCGTTCAAGCACACTGAGGCCTTTTCCTTCCAGATCGCGACGGACAATCAGGAAGAAACGGACCGTTACTGGAGCGCGATCGTCGGCAACGGCGGCCAGGAAAGTGCGTGCGGTTGGTGCAAGGACCGCTGGGGCCTCTCTTGGCAGATCACCCCGCGCGTACTAACGGATGCGCTTGCGGCTGGTGGCGCCGAGGCAAAGCGTGCCTTCGATGCGATGATGCCGATGAAGAAGATCGACGTTGCCAAAATCGAGGCAGCGCGGCGGGGATGATGTGGATACGTGCGAGAGTGGAGGACAGACCGAACTGCCCCCCATTCCATTCAGTTGGACAACCTTTTTGGAATCCAATCCCGCCCCGGGGCGAGTTGCGCTCCCCTGCCCGGGCGAGGGTGTCCGGGCCTACGTGGGTTGTGATGGGTTGATCGCTTTCTACTGAACGTTGCCGTTGCCGTCCAGCACTTTTTGCGCGTAGTAGTTTTCTACTTTGGCCTGGTCGCGGAGGACCTCGTAGTAGGCCGCCTTGAGCAGTTGTTCGCGACGGTCGCGGAGTTGGGTACGGATGGCCTGCTGCACCCGCGGATCGGCCAGCTCGCGCTGTCCTGCCGGCTCCTTCGAAATCAGCTTCACGATCTGAAACCCCATGACCTGTTTGTTCATCGGGTTGGCCAGTGTGATCAGGCCGCTGTACTGGCCGGGCTTTAGTTTGGATACGGCATCGCGAGTGCCCGGGTCCGTATTGTGCAGAGAAGACTCGGGCGCAAAGCCCAGGTCGCCTCCGCTGCTCGAAGTCTCCGTGTCCTCGGAATAGTTCATGGCCAGGGTGCCGAAGTCGTCGCCGCTGTCCAGCCGGTTCATGATCATCTGGATTTTCTTACGGGCGTCGGCTTCGTTCTGCGCTTTGTCGTTTTTCAGGTTGTGGACCTGAGGGTTGGGCGTGGCGGTCACCAGGATGCGGGCCAGATGATACTGGGGTTCGATCAGGTTGAATTCCGCTTTGTGCGCGTTGTAGTAGTTCGTAATGTCCTGGTCGGTCACATTGATTTTGGAAGTGATTTCCTTGTTGAGGACTTTGTCCACGGTGAGGGAACGGCGCAGGTCACGCTTGAAGTCGTCCACCGTGATCTTTTTTTCCTTCAGGCGGGCGTCGAACTGCTCCTTGGTATAGGGGGATTTGATTTCGTTCAGCTTGGCGTCCACCTCTTCATCAGTGGCCAGCAGTCCGAGCTTCTCCGCCCGGCGCATGAGGATTTCGTTGTCGATCAGCTCTTTCAGAATGCTGAGGCGCAGGCTGGTGGCCTGCTCGCCTACTGGCACCTGGTCGGAGCCGGCTGTCTGGTTGGCGTAGTACTTTTCTACGTCGGCCTTGTAGATTTTACGGCCATCGACGGTGGCGGCCACATCGTCACCGGCGCGTTTGGAGGTGCAGCCGGCGGAAAAAATGAGGAGGCTAACGGCAAAAAGTGCAACCAGGCTGTGACGCAAAAGGTCGTGTGTCTTCAAATCCGGTCCTCCGCATTGCCGGTGGATACATGGCCCGGTCCATCTCAGCGCGGGTGTCAGGGCTATTTGCTCCCCGGC
Source organism: Terriglobia bacterium (assembly GCA_963803605.1). GTDB lineage: Bacteria > Acidobacteriota > Terriglobia > Terriglobales > Acidobacteriaceae > JAIQFF01. Next base: position 292,698 of record CAWDNG010000003.1, on the reverse strand, counting down.
TGCGCCGCGCTGGCTGGAGTCGAAACAGGATGCACCGGCGCCGTCTCGCCCGCTTGCACCAGGGCGCGATCCAGGACGGCCCGAAGGTCATCGATGGGAAGCGCCCCGTCTATTTTCTCGCCGTTGATGAACATGGTCGGAGTAGCTTCCACACCCAGGTCCTCGCCTTCGTGGACGGAAGCCTTGACGCTGTCGTCCTGTTGCGCCGTGATGCACGCCTGAAGCCTGGCTCCATCCAGATTGTGCTTCTGACCCTGCGTCATTGCAATGCGGTCGAGCGCCGCGAACTGAGCGTCATGGCTCTTCTCGGAATTCACTTCTTTCTGGTTGGCGTGCATGTAATCGGCAAAATCCCAATACGCGTCCGCGTTTTGCGCCGCGAGGCAATTGGCGTCCACCGCCGCGTGCGTGGCCCAGGGATGAATTTCGGCCAAAGGGAAATCCTTGTAGATGAACTGCACCCGGTCGCCGTACTCCTTCAGCAAACCGGGGAACAGGGTCTGATGCATGCGCGAGCAGAACGGGCATTCGAAGTCGTCATAGTTCACCGCTACTACCTTGGCTTTGCTGTCGCCGCGGGTCGGGCGTCCCTTGACGTCGATTTTTTTCATGATCTCGGCAAAGGGGTCCTTGCTGAGATCGAGCTTGGTCATGCGCAAAAGCGTCTTTCCATCCTTGGCCAGAAGAAAATCGTAGGTCTTCTTCTTGTCGCCACCATCGAAGGTGATAGTCAAAGCGTCATAACCCGGGAACTCGCTGGGCCTGGTCGGACCCAGAACGACTTTTACGTTGGGCGGAATGGTGTAGAAAATCCGCACCTGTTGCTCGATCCGCCGGGACACCTCGGGAGGCACCGACTGGGCCGAGCAGCCCAGACATATGAGTAGAAGCACAAGTGTGGCACGCCGCAAAAACGTCACTAGAAACCGCCTGTACATTGAAGATTAACCCCGATTATCTCACACGACGAACAGGCAGGTGTGGGTCGGACACTCTTGTCCGACGCCTTTGACCTGGACTTTGGATCGTTGGGCGAATTAGAGGTCGAGTGTTGGACAGGCTCCAAAAGCCAGCCCAAAACCAACTTCAAAAGCGTCGGACAAGAGTGTCCGACCCACACCGAGCTGGCCTCCACGGTCAGCGCCCGCGGGTCAAAAGTTCGGCGGCCAGCAGAGTATTCATGGAGCCGGAGCGGAAGCCTTCGAGATCCAGGGTGACAAATTTGAAGCCCAGCGCCTTGAAGATGCGGGTGAATTCAGCGGCCATCTCCGGGCTCAACGCGCGCGTCAGTTCGTCACGCGCGATCTCGATGCGCACGATATCTCCGTGATGACGGACTCGCACCTGACGGAAGCCCAGAGCGTGAAGCGCGTCTTCGCCCTGCTCGACGACGCTCAGGGCCTGGCGCGTGACCTCGCGCCCGTACTCGATGCGGGAAGACAGGCAGGCGGAGGCAGGCTTGTCCCATATGCGCAGCCCGGCGGCGCGGGCGAGGTCGCGGATATCCTGCTTGGTCAGCGCAGCCTGGCGCAGGGGCGCGGCCACGTGGTATTGCTCGGCGGCCTTTTGCCCGGGACGGAAGTCGCCCTGGTCGTCGAGGTTTACTCCGTAGGCGATGGAATCGAAGCCGCGCCGGCTACGAAACTCCTCCATGGTGGTGAACAACTCATCCTTGCAATGAAAGCAGCGGAAGGCATCATTGCGGGCATATTCCGGGCGATCGAGTTCGCTGGTCACAATAATTTCCAGGGGGATGCCTTGTTCGCCGGCAAAGGCGGTCGCATCCGCGAGCTGAGTGCGGGCCAGGCTGGGCGAGTCTGCGATGACGGCCAGCATGTTGCTGCCTAACGCCTGGTGCGCCGCCCAGGCGAGGAAGGCTGAGTCCACGCCGCCCGAGTAGGCAACCAGAGTCTGGCCCAGGCCGCGGAGATGCTCGTCCAGAAGGGCTCGTTTGGAGGCGAGATTGGGGGCATCCGGCACAGGGATATCTTACGATGGTTGGCCGGTTAGCGCGAATTGGGGTGCGTAGGGGCAGATGTCCTCATCTGCCCGGCGGAGCGCAGCTCCGCTGGTTTTCGCTGGCAGAAAACCGGTCGAACTGCGCTCGACTGGGCGGATGAGGGCATCCGCCCCCACGTGGGTGTTGGTGGCTTATACTTTCGCGTTGCATGCCCACGTCTCCTGCCCATCGCCTCGCCTGGATCGACTGGATGCGCGGTCTGGCCTGCGTGCTGATGTTTCAGACTCACTGCTACGACTCCTGGCTGAATCCCGAAGCCCGCAAGACCACATTCTTCATGTGGTCTCAACTGGGCGGTACTTTGCCGGCTCCGCTGTTTTTGTTTCTGGCAGGAATCTCGCTTGCGTTGGTCACCAGCAAGTTGAGAGAAAAGGGCCTGGCGCCGAATCAGATCGCGCAAAAGACCACTCGGCGCGGCGCGGAGATTCTTGGCCTCGGTCTTTTGTTCCGCTTGCAGGAATACATCATTGCCTGGGGGTGGTCCCCGTGGAGCGATCTGCTGCGGGTGGACATCCTGAATACCATCGGCCTTTCCATGATGATGATGAGTGGCGTGTGCTGGATTGTGTTGAGGATGGGCCCAAGGTCCCGCGTACGGCAGGCTCTGGGCCTGACGGCGGGTGGAGTAGCTATGCTGATTTCTCTGCTGACCCCGATGTTATGGACCACATGGCCCCCGCATTGGCTGCCCTGGCCCATCGAGTCGTACATTGACGGAGTGCACAATCTGGGGCAGCCGCAATCCTGGCTTTTCCCCATCTTCCCGTGGACGGCCTTCGCTTTCGCCGGCCTGGCCATCGGGTTCCTTCTGCTAAGTGATTGGGCGCGCCGGCGGGAAGCCGCACTGTTCGCGACGGCGGGCGCGAGCGGAGTGGGCTTGATCTATCTGGCGCGATGGCTGGATGCGCGCCCTGAGCGCCTATATGCTGTCTATGACTTCTGGCATACCAGTCCGAATTTCTTTCTGATTCGCGTGGGCCTGCTGCTGGCGATTGTAGCGGCGGCCTACTCGTGGTGCCGCTGGGGCGCAGGCCAGTGGGGATTCAGTTCGCTGATTCAACTGGGCCAGACCTCCCTGCTGGTCTACTGGGTGCACATTGAGTTCGTGTACGGACGGCTTTCGATTCTGCCCAAGCACGCCGTCGGAATTCGCATGGCATCGCTTGGCTTGTTGACGATCTTTGTCGCAATGCTGCTGCTGTCGATCCTGCGCACCCGGTGGAAAGCGCGTAGTTGGACGCAATGGAGGACGGGCGTCCCCGCCCGGCAACTGTGAAGCCAGGGCTGGAGGCGCGGATGACCCAGCACGGGCGTGGACGCTCGCGCCTACATTAACAAAACCTGGCGGATGGCATTCTCTACCAGTTTCAGCCCAATTGCCCAGCGCTGGCGAGCTTGCGTCTCGTCGTCTCCGTAGCCAAAGAGATAGAAAGTAATGTAGAAGCCTTCGCGGGTCTCGTCGCCCACGTGGTAAAAGCAACGCCGGACCAGCAATTCGGCCGCCGCGGGAATTTCAGGGACGCGCTTCAGGAGTTGGGTAATCCGTTTGGCGAATTGCTCATGTTCTGCGAAGGAGCAGCGCGAGGCTTCCTGCGAAAACAGGATGTCAATGTAGGAGCCGAATTTGTAAGCCGCCCCGAAGATTTCCTCTTCCGCATTGATCTCCGTGCTCGGCCAGGTGTCACACTTCGCGGTTTCAAGAACTCCGCCCGGCGAGTTCATGACCGCAAGAAACTCGGCCAACTCGGTCGCGCGACTGGCTTCTTCGACCTGGAGCAGAAGCTCGGGCTGACGTTTCAGATCGTAATAGCGAGGGCCGCCATCTTCGGCAGCCCAGGGCACTTCCAGGGTTTCGTCATCAGCCCCAAGTTCGACAGCGAAATCGGCTTCCACTCTAGTGCGCGGGTTGCGGCGTGGCCTGGGGTGATGTGGTTTGGGGAGTGGCCGGCGCAAAATTCACCGTCGGCACCTGGCGCGATCCCTCGGCCGCGGCGAAATAGGCGTCGTTCGGTTTGAAGCCGGCCCATCCCGCAAAGATGTTGTTGGGAAATTTCTGGATGTAAGTGTTGTAGTCCTGCAGTGTGTCGTTGTAGCGCTTGCGTTCGACCGCGATGCGGTTTTCCGTGCCGGCCAGTTCGTCCTGCAGGCGCAGGAAGTTTTCGTTGGACTTCAGTTGAGGATAGTTCTCCGCAATCGCCAGCAGGCGGCCCAGAGCGCCGTCCAGTTGCTGGTTGGCGGCAATCTTGCCCGCAGGAGTGCCGGCGGAGAGCAGCGCTGAGCGGGCCTTGGCAATGTCACCGAACACGGTTTGCTCCTGCTGCGCGATCCCCTTCACGGTTGCGACCAGGTTGGGAATCAGGTCGGCGCGGCGTTGCAGCACGACGTCCACTTGCGACCAGGAGGCCTTCACCGCCTCGTTCTTGGTCACCAGAGTGTTGCGGACGCCTACGTATTGTCCGAAGGCGACAAAAGCCAGCAGCGCCAGAATGGCGATCACGACTAGAAACTTGACCATACTTTCCTCCTGAATCAATAGTCACAGCAACGGCCAAACCCGGTCCCGCCCGAATCTCTCATTTAACTTTATCCAGCATTGTATCGACTGCCGCGGTGACGTGCTGCACGGCGGCCAGGTAGCGGGTGAAAACGTCTTTGGCGTCGAACTGTTTGCGGTCCGCTTTGTGGTCGCGGATGTCGAGCAATTGCAGGAAGGCCGAGGGCTCAAAGGGAATGCGTGCGGCAAGAATCTGGATGGCCTCGCGCTTGGAGTGCGGAGCCGCGTCGCCCAGAGCCAGCAGTGCGTGGCGGAAAAGGGTCCCGAAGGTTGACACCGAGCCCAGCAGCAGCTGCCAGAGGGCGCGGTCGTTGTCGCCGGCTTCCAGCAGCCGTTGCCGCAGCAGGATGAGTTTCTCGCGCAGCTCATATTCCAGCTGGGCGCGATGCTGGTGCATGGGGATTTGCAGGGGGCCCAGTACTTCATCGCCAAACAGCACCCGGTGGTGATGCTGCATGTCCAGAAACTCGATGGAGAACACGTCGGTGGAATGCTCCAGTTCTTCCTGGGTCATGATCAGGGGCGCGGGATTCTTTTGGCGATGCCACCATTCCACCACCGGCGCGATGGCGGAGAGTTTCGAGAAAGAACTTTCGCGCAGGAGGCAGAGCAGGTTCAGGTTGGAGAAATCAGCTTGAAACTCTCCGGTCGCGGCGGAGCCGTAGAGAACTATGCTCTGCAGGTTCTGCCCGGCGGCCTGCTTCATGCGGCTGATGAATTCCTCGATCTGTTTTTCTGCGACCATGCCAAAACCTCCCGCTTCGCGAACCTGATGGAGGACGGGCGTCCTCGCCCGTCTGTCCTCGAACCCCGCCAGAACGTTGACCGCTAACGCCGAGGGCAAGATGCCGGCGGGACGTCGACCCTACGAACTGCAGTTACCAGCTTCCGCTGGCGCCCCCGCCGCCGGAACTGCCACCGCCGAATCCTCCAAAACCACCGCCCCCGCCCCCGAATCCGCCGCCACCGCCCCGGTAACCGCCACCGCCGCCACCCAGCCCGGAAAGCAGGATCCAGAACAGCACGCTGCGGAGCGGGGTGAACAGGACGACCAGCAGAATTATGCCCAGAATGAGCAGCTGTTTTCCTGACAAGCCTCTCTCGGGCGCGCCCCGGGGCTGCGTTGTGAATTGCGGACGGTCGCCGGTCAACTGAATGCCGGCATCCTGCGCGATGACGTCGGCGACCCGTGAAGTCATCAGGGAGACGGCGCCGTTATAGTCATTCTGTCGAAGCAGTGGGACCGCTTCGCGGCCAAAGCTTCCGACCTTGCCGTCGGTCAGGATGGGCTCGAGTCCGTAGCCGACTTCGATGCGGTATCTGTGGTCCTGCACCGCCAGCAGGATCAGGACTCCGTGGTCCGTGGCCTTGCTCCCGATTCCCCACTGCTTGTACAGGGCGACGGCGTAGCTCTCAATGTCAGTGCCGTCCAGGGAATTGATTGTGACCACCGCAATCTGCGCGTGCGCCTTCTGGTCAAGCTGCTGGCAGATGTTATCCAGCTGCGTGATGGTGCTCTGATCGAGGACGTGGGCGAAATCGTTGACGTAATCGCTGGGACGCAGTTGCGAGACGGGCTCTGCCGAAAGCCAGATGGGGAGCGCCAGCAGGATGATGGCGACGCGGATGGACTGCGGGAACTTCATCCGCCGTGATTGTATAAGAAAGCGAGCCTTGCTCGACCAGGTGTGGGTCGGACACTCTTGTCCGACGCTTTTGACTTTCCCTTCTTGCCGTCAAAAGTCAAAGGCAGTCGGACAGGAATGTCCGACCCACACGGAAGTCAAAGGCAGGCGGACCAGAGTGTCCGCGCCGCACGAGCGAGGACGCTCGCGCCTACATTGCGCGCAGGAATTCTACGACCTGGGATTCGGCCCAGCGGCCGTCGCTGCTGCCGTTGGCTTCGGCCAGGTAGGAGCAGTGGCCTCCGTCCTCGGTTTCGACGAATGTGATTTGCGGATTGGCCAGGATCTTGGTCCGAGTTTCCGGAAGGATGCGAATGAACGGGTCATTGGCTGCGTTCAGAATGAAGGTGGGTACTGCAATCCGGTCCACGACGTGCGCGGCCGCAGCCCGGTCATAATAATCGTCGGCGCCGTTGAATCCGCAATAGAACGCCGTGATCCGATCGTCAAATTCCCGCAGGCTGCGGATGCCGCGCAGGCGCGAGATATCGAATACGCCGGGAAACAGCCGCGCCTTGGTGCGCAGCCGGCGATTCAGGTTCCACAAGAAATACATTTCATACAAACGGTTGCTGCGCTGGTGCAGCGCGTCCGCCGAGGCAGCGAGGTTGATCGCAGGACAGACCGCAGCCACGGCGCGGAATTGAGCCGGTCCCGCGCTTCCCCATTCGCCGGCCAGTTTCAGCACCAGATTACCGCCCATGGAAAAACCCGCCAGGGCGAAGCGCGAGATGCCGTCCTGCTCGATCAGATTCTGCGCTACTGCCGCAATATCCTGCGAGCGGCCGGAATGGTAGAGCGTGGGCGCCAGGCCTTCGGTGCCGCCGCAGTTGCGCTGGTTCAACCGGACAACGTTCATGCCAGCGGCAAGCCCCTTGGCGGCAATTCCCGTCATGTATGTGGAATCGCTTGAACCCTCGAGGCCGTGGACAATAATGACGGTCAGCGCGTTCTGCCGGTCACTCTGCCAGTGACAGTGGGCCAGAACCTGGACGCCAGGCTCGACTTCGAGAAAACGCGCTTCGGCCGGAGGCAGGGCGGCGCGTCGCGAGAGAAAGAAGCTGGCCAGGGTCTGGCGGTGTCCGCCGCTCAGGCCTCGCCGAGCTACAAAAGCGGGCGTTTTCGTTTGCACCGTCTCCACTTCATGATTTTAAATGGGGATGGGTGCCAGCCGCGCAGGCTGCCGCCGAAGGAGTCGCAGCAATGCCAATCTTTGAGTACATCTGCAAGCAATGCGATCACCGGTTCGAAGCCCTGGTCTATGGCCAGGAGAAGGCGGAATGTCCCAAGTGCCACGGCAGCAAGCTGGCGCCTCAGCTCTCTGTGTTTGCCGTGAGTGCCAAGGGCAGTTCGACTGCCTCGGCGCCCTCAACCGGGGCCTGCGGTTCCTGTGGCGACCCGCGCGGGCCGGGCTCCTGCTCGCTCCCCAATTGAGCTGAAAGCGCCCTCAATATTCTATCTAAGTGCATGTGTATACAGTAGTTAGCTGTGTGACCACGGGCACCAGGCGAGCGTGACCGGGGTAAGTTTTCTTCCCCTTCCCATCACCGTAACATCCTCAAAGCAGCAAGCCTCCAGCGTCACTTCGAGGCAGAAGGAGCACGGGATGGATCGTCGCCGCAATCCTCGGGTCACCGCATGCTTGCCGGTACGAATCTGGGGCGTGGACGCCCACGACCTGCCCTTCATGCAGCTCGCCAGTGTCAAGAACCTGAGCAGCACGGGCGCGGTCGTCCAGGGGATGCGTCGCCAGATCAAGCCGGGCGAAATCCTGGAAGTGCAGATGGACGGCGAAAAAGCGCAGTTCCGCGTGGTATGGACAGGGATGCAAGGCACCTACAGCGCGGGCGAGATCGGATTGCGGAGGCTGACTTCAGAACCCTGCCTCTGGGGCGTCGCCCTGGGCTGCTACAGCGAAATGGTGGCCGAAGGGTAGCTCCCACACAGACAGTCCACCTTCAGGGTCCTCGTAAGGAACACCCTCCATCGGACCAGTTTGCACCCCGGCAACGCTTTCCACTATGCTGCCGAATTCGTGCCATCTCCGTATCATTTCCGTATCATCAGATTGAAAATCAGGAGCGAATCGTGCGGATTATTCTGGCGGTAGTATTGTGCGTGGCATTCACATCCGTGGTCGAAGCACAGCAATCCTTGAATCTCATGCCCACGCCGGCCCAAGTGCAGACAGGCAATCGCCAGCTTGTGATCGATCGAAGTTTTTCCGTTTCGATCACCGGCCATCACGAGGCCCGGCTCAATCGTGCAGTCGAGATTTTTCTTGGCCACCTTCGCCAGCAGACCGGAATGCCTCCCATCGACATGAAGGTCACCGACGCCTCCAGCGCCACTCTCGTCGTTGAGGCCGCTGCGGGAACCAAAGCGGTACAGGAGTTGGGCGAAGACGAGTCCTACAAGCTTGACATCACTGATTCCGGCGCCCGTCTGAACGCCGCGACTACGCTCGGCGTCATGCGTGGCCTCGAAACTTTTCTGCAGTTGGTGCGGACCTCGAGTGCAGGCTTCGCAGTGCCGGCGGTTTCGATCGACGACAGCCCGCGCTTTCCCTGGCGGGGATTGATGATCGACGCGGGACGCCACTTTATCCCGCTCGACGTGCTGAAGCGCAATCTCGACGGCATGGCGGCGGTCAAGCTCAACGTCTTTCACTGGCATCTTTCGGAAAACCAGGGCTTCCGGATCGAAAGCAAGAAATTTCCCAGGTTGCAGGAGATGGGTTCGGATGGGCTTTACTACACCCAGGCCGAAGTCCGCGACCTGATCGCATACGCCCGAGAGCGCGGTATTCGTGTTGTTCCGGAATTCGATATGCCCGGGCACTCTACTGCCTGGTTTGTGGGCTATCCGGAGCTGGCCAGCGGGCCGGGGCCTTACCAGATCGAACGCCAGTGGGGCGTTATGGATCCTGCCATGGATCCCACCAAAGAGGAGACTTACAAGTTTCTCGACAAATTCATCGGCGAGATGGCCGGGCTTTTTCCCGACCAGTTTTTTCATATTGGCGGCGATGAAGTAAACGGCAAGGAGTGGGACGCGAACCCCAAGATCCAGGCCTTCAGGCAAGCCCACGGATTGAAAGACAACAACGACCTGCAGGCGTATTTCAACCAGCGGGTGCAGAAAATCGTGGCCAAGCACGGCAAGACCATGCTGGGGTGGGATGAAATCCTTCGCCCCGATCTGCCCAAGGACCTTGCCATTCAATCGTGGCGTGGGCCGGATTCCCTAGCCCAGGCGGCGAAGCAGGGCTACCGCGGGTTGCTTTCGTCCGGCTTTTACGTTGACTTGATGTGGTCGGCGGAGCGGCATTATGCGACCGAGCCGCTGAGTGGCGCCGCCGCCAACCTGACTCCGGAGGAGCAGAAGCGCATCCTGGGCGGCGAGGCCTGCATGTGGTCGGAATATGTTTCGCCGGAAAATATCGATTCCCGCATCTGGCCTCGAACCGCCGCCATCGCCGAAAGATTATGGTCGCCGCAGGAGGTTCGCGACGTGAACTCGATGTACCAACGCATGGCGGTGACCAGCCGCTGGCTGGACGGGTTGGGATTGACCCACAATTCGAGTTACGCCTCCATGCTCCGTCGGATAGCTGGGACGGACGATATCGCGGGCCTCAAAGATCTGGCTGATGTGCTCGAACCAGTGAAGGACTACACCCGGGAAGAAACCGCGCCGGCGCCGGCTACCAGCGCTTCGCCTCTGAATCGCGTGGTGGACGCTGTGCGTCCTGAAAGTGCGACCGCGCGGGAGTTTGCCCAGGCGGTCAACGAACTGGCTGGCGGCAAGGCGAAGCCAGGTGTGGAGGCCCGGGTCAGGGGACTACTCAGCCGCTGGCGCGACAACCAGGTTGAGCTTCAGCCCCAATTCGGAAAATCTCAGCTGCTGCAGGAAGTCGCGCCCATTTCCCTGAATCTCTCGGCGCTCGGCGGCGCGGGCCTGACCGCCTTGGACTATCTCGACCGCGGCGAGCCCGCCCCGGCGGCCTGGGTGACGGCGCAACTGGCGCTGGTCGAGCAAACCAAAAAGGCGCAGGCCCAACTGCTGATCATGGTTGCCCCGACAGTCGGGAAGTTGATTCAGGCCAGCGCAGGGCAAAGCGCCCCGTCCTCCCCGCAACAGTAGTACCCTGATGGCTTAGGGGGGTGGGCCGTGGACTCTGCAAAAGCCGGCAGCCCGAAGAGACTAGACTTCACTGCCAGGCCTGAATCCTGGCCAGCCCTGCCGCTCGAAGCCTGGCAGGACACCTACGCCACGCTGCACATGTGGACGCAAATTGTAGGCAAGGTCCGCCTGGCGCAGAGCCCGCTGGTCAATCACTGGTGGGAAGTGCCCCTTTACATCAGCGCACGCGGACTCACCACTTCAGCCATACCGTACCAGCACGGAATCTTCGAAGTGGAATTCGATTTTCTCCGGCATGACCTCGTCATTAAGAGCAGTGAAGGCCGTGACCAGACCATTCCCCTGGCGCCGCGTTCGGTGGCTGATTTCTATCAAGAGTTCATGGCGGCGCTGGCGGGTCTCGACATCAAAGTAAAGATCTGGCACATGCCGGTCGAAATTCCAGACCCGATCGCCTTTGATCGCGATACCCAGCACGCTTCCTACGATCCGGAATATGTGACCCGTTTCTGGCGCATCCTGCTCGTGGTGGACAGTATTTTTCAGGAATTCCGTTCGCGCTTCATTGGCAAGAACAGCCCAGTGCATTTCTTCTGGGGAAGTTTTGATCTGGCGGTAACGCGCTTTTCCGGACGGCGGGCCCCCGAGCGCGAGGGCGCCGACCCGATCACGCGCGAAGCTTACTCGCATGAGGTGATCAGCGCGGGGTTCTGGCCCGGTGGCGGCGAGATCGCAGGCCCGGCGTTCTACGCCTACGCTGCCCCGGAACCGACGGGCTACGGGCAGAGCCCAGTGCGTCCGGCCAAGGCCTTTTATCATTCCGGATTGAAGGAATTCTTCCTGATGTACGACGACATTCGTACGGCGCCCTCACCCCGGTCCGCACTGCTCGAATTTCTGCAAAGCACATACGAAGCCGGCGCCAACCTGGCGAAGTGGGACCGGGCTGAGCTGGAGAGAGCGGGCTAAGCTCTCCTTCGTGTACCTTCGTGACCTTGGTGGTTAGCGATTTTCTCTTAAATCCCGAAGGCAACAACCACCAAGGACACGAAGGTGCACGAAGGAAACCATATAACCAATTTAATATCAGCGGCTTAGCCTCGATTGAGGCGGTCGTTCAAGGCCTTGAGCAAAATCTGCATGGTCTTCCGTTACCTGTCCAAGGTTACTGACGGGTCCTATCATGAAATGTCTCTCATTCGACTATGGCGACTCCGACTCTCGATCCCAAGACCAGCGACACGGTCCAGGCACTGGTGCAGCTTCTCCGCTCGCGCTCCTCGGAGGAGATACGGCAGCGCATGTACGACAATCCGCCGGGAAGCCCGTGGTGGGCCGCCTGCAAGACAGAGCTTGACCTGCGCAACAGCGAACGGGCGGCGACTGCCTTGGTCGATACCTCGCGCGTGCTGGACAAAATGCGCAGCGCCACCGACCATCTCGACGCACTAACCGACAAGTTGTTGCAAGCCACGACCGACATGGCCGAAGTGGTGAAGAGCGTGCGCGAATCCGGTCGGCGGATGGAAATCGCAACTTACGTGATCGTGGGGCTGACCATTGTGCAGTTGTTCTATATCGCCTTCCAGTTCTCCAGCAGACACTAGACGTGGCGATAGACTAGACGGGCGGGACGCCCGTCCTCCATCCCTTCCCTTTGCCGCGCGGCGCAGCCTCCGTTACCATAGCCCGCGTGGCCAACTACATTGGTGCAATCGATCAGGGCACAACCAGCACGCGCTTCTGCGTGTTTGACGCAGCCGGCAAGACCGTAGCTTCGGCGCAAAAGGAGCACGAACAGATCTATCCGCAGCCGGGCTGGGTGGAGCACGATCCGGAGGAAATCTGGCGGTCCACACAGCACGTGATTGCGCAGGCCCTCGAGCAGGGCAAGCTCCGTGCCGCCGACCTGGCGGCAATCGGGATCACCAACCAGCGTGAGACCACCGTGCTGTGGGACCGGAAAACCGGCAAGCCCGTGGCCAACGCCCTGGTCTGGCAGGACACTCGGGTGGATGACTACGTTGCGGAACTGTCGCGCGAGGGGGGGCCTGATCGTTTCCGAGCCAAGACCGGGCTGCCGCTCAGCACTTACTTCAGCAGCCTGAAAATTCGCTGGCTGCTGGAAAATGTTCCGGGCATTCGCAAAAGAGCGGAGGCCGGCGAAGTAATTTTCGGCAACATCGATTCCTTTCTGACCTGGCATCTCACCGGCGGCGCCGAAGGCGGGCTTCACATCACCGACGTCACCAACGCCAGCCGCACTCAACTCATGGACCTCGATACGCTCTCCTGGGACCAAGACTTGCTGGACGCGTTCAGCGTTCCCCGGGCAATGTTGCCGCGTATCTGCTCCAGCGGCGAAGCCTACGGCACAGTCAAAGTTGGCGCTGCCAGGGGAGTCGCGATTGCAGGGATCCTGGGCGACCAGCAGGCCGCTCTGGTAGGCCAGACCTGTTTTAAATCCGGCGAAGCCAAAAACACTTACGGCACCGGCTGCTTCCTGCTGATGAATACCGGCGAACGCGCTGTGCGTTCCCGCCATGGGCTCCTTACCACCGTCGCCTACAAGCTCGGCAACCACCCTGCGCATTATGCGCTTGAGGGCAGCATTGCCATCACCGGCGCGCTGGTGCAATGGGTGCGCGACAATCTGGGCCTGATCGGAAGCAGCCCCGAGATTGAAACTCTGGCCCGCACGGTGGAGGACAACGGCGGCGTTTATTTTGTGCCGGCATTTTCCGGCCTCTACGCGCCCTACTGGAAGCACAACGCGCGCGGCGTGATTGCCGGCCTGACCCGCTACGTCAACAAAGGACACCTGGCGCGGGCCGTGCTCGAGGCGACGGCATTCCAGACCCGCGAAGTAGTCGAAGCCATGGAGCAGGATTCCGGCATTGCGCTCGATGTCCTGCGCGTGGATGGTGGCATGGTGGACAACGCTCTGCTGATGCAGTTTCAGGCCGACATTCTGAAGCGCCCGGTGGTCAAGCCGTTGATCAAAGAAACCACGTCGCTGGGCGCGGCCTACGCCGCCGGCCTGGCGGTTGGCTTCTACAAAAACACAGACGATCTGCGGGCGCGCTGGTCAGTGGGCCAGACCTGGAATCCTGGACTGGATGAAAGAACGCGGGCCGAGATGTACAGGATGTGGAAGAAAGCGGTGACGCGTTCGTTTGACTGGACGGAGTAGGTTTTCCCGCTCACCAGATGGTGCGCAGAGCTTTGGATTTCCTGATATCTTCGTCCGCGGTCACTAAAGGCATCCCTTCAACCAGCGCGGTGGCTCCGATGATGCGGTCGGCTGGGTCTTTCGGATAGGCGACTGGAAGGGCCATCGCACGTACGCAAATCCGGCCAGTGATCGGCAGGACAACAAATCTCGACTCCACCTCGGTCAGGAAGGTTTCCAGGCTGGCGCTTAGCTGGATGCGGCGTTTGCTTTCGATGACGGCGATTTCAAGCAGAGTCATATCGGATGTCGCTAATCCCTCGCCGCTGAGACGAGTTTTCTGAATGGCCGCTGCAGCTTTTCTGGAAATCCTGTCTGGCTCAAGGGCCAGCCAGAGTACGACAGGGGTGTCAACCAGAATCATCCCAACTCGCCCCACTCATCCGCTGAAAGGACCGGAGAAACCACATCGCCGGTGATGCGGCCGCGATTGCGCAAGAACCCGAAAATGTCGTCCACCGAGGTTTTGACCGGCACGAGCATCGCCACTGGCTTGCCGTGCTTAGTGATGACTACCGTCTCTCGCTTAGTCTTGACCTCCTCCATCACGGCAAGACAGTTTGTCTTGAATACGCCTGCGGGCATCGTCTTCATCGTCAGTTTCCCCAGTGCAACCATGGTCATTTGACGACGCATCGCATACAAGCCGGGGGTTACATGTAGTAGCTGCTTAGAACCAATCGAGGGAATGGACGGAAAAAACTCGGTAGGGGCCAGGTTCGGAATCATTGAATACTCCCGCGCAGACATTCTTTTCTGCCTCCTCAAAGCTAGCGAGTAAACAATGCGCGTTCGTAGGAACTTTTTCTGCCAAAGAGTTGCACGAGAGTGGTGAGCATTCCGGAGAACTTCTGGCGAAGAAAGTGACCACGTCGAAGCCCTCAAGTTTCCTTCTGGCAGGTGGGGTCACATTGACCGGGAAATTGGGGGCGAAGGTGTTCCAGCTTTTGCCGTCAAATTCCAGCTCATAAACTTCGTAATAAAAGAGGGTTGTCGGGGTGACATCAATCGAGTTTTCCCGAGCGACCGCAAGAATGATCTCGGGTGAGTCAAAAAGCCAATAGCCGTTATGCTTCCATAAGCTTATGTAATCGGCGAAATTCTCGCTTAGCAGCCTGTGGTGCAAGTCTCGATTCCTTGACGAAAAAGATTTCGTGATCCACAGCGATCGTTCGTAGAATGCGCGCATGGCAATGGGCACACGCAAGCAGCGGGAGCGGCAAGAAGATTTCTGGGTCGCGCATACGGAAATCGCTTCGGCTCCGAGTCATCCTTTCTATCGGCGGCTGAACCAGTTGCTGGAGGAGGAAAAGTTCGATGAATTTGTGGAAGGGCTATGCGCGAAGTTCTATGCCAGGAAGTACGGGCGGCCGTCGCTAACGCCAGGGATCTACTTTCGGTCGTTGTTGATCGGGTATTTTGAGGGGATCGACAGTGAGCGGGGGATCGCTTGGCGTCTGGCGGACTCACTGGCGCTGCGGAAGTTTTTGGCCATTGGGCTGGACGAGAGCACGCCGGATCACTCCACGATTTCGCGGAGTCGACGGTTGATCGATCTGGAAACACATCGGGAGGTGTTCGGCTGGGTGCTGGGGTTACTGGCAGATCGTGGGTTGATCAAAGGCAAGAGGATCGGGATTGACGCGACTACGCTGGAGGCCAACGCGGCCATGCGATCGATAGTGCGGCGGGACACGGGGGAGAGCTACCAGGAGTTTCTGTGTGGCTTAGCGAAGGCCTCGGGCATTGCGACGCCGACGCGCGAAGACTTGGTGCGATTGGATCGCAAGCGTAAGAAAAGGTCGTCCAACAAGGAGGGGAAGAGCCCAGCGGATGGTGACGCACGGATGGCGAAGATGAAGGATGGGCGGACGCATCTGGCCCACAAGGCGGAGCACGCGGTGGATCTGGACACCGGGGCGGTAGTAGCGGCGACGCTGCAAGGCGCCGACCAGGGCGACACGAAGACCTTGGATGAGACGCTGAGCGAAGCGGGGATGGCGGTGGCGGAGCAGGTGGAACGCGAAGTAGAGTTGCGGCCCCAGGAAAAGCCCAAGGTGAACGTGGCGGGGATCGAAGAAGCGGTTGCCGACAAGGGGTATCACAGTGGCGCGGTGATGAAGCGGATGAAAGGGTACTTAGTGCGCAGTTACTTTCCGGAGAAGAAACAGAAGGGGCAACGGCATTGGAAGGGCAAGCAGGCGGAGCAACAAGCGGTGTATGCGAACCGGCGGCGGGTGCAGGGCGAGTACGGCAAGAGTCTACTGCGCCGGCGGGGCGAGTTCGTGGAGCGCAGCTTCGCGCACTGCTACGAGACGGGCGGGATGCGACGCTGCCATCTGCGCGGACACAAAAACATTCTAAAGCGGCAACTGATCCATGTGGGCGCGTTCAATCTGAGCCTGATTCTGCGCAAGTTGCTGGGTGCAGGCACGCCGCGGGAGTGGAACAACCGCGCTGGCATGCTCATTTTGTTTGCTTATTTGCTCCTGCGCCGAGCAAGTCCGAATAGGCCTCTGCGAAGTCAATCGGCAATATCTCAGACTAAATCCTTTGCGGGATCACGAAGGCGAATACGCCGCTGGCAGTGCCGCAAACCAGGTACTTCCACCACGGTCTGTTAGGCAGGAACTCACTGAATATATGTTTTTAACCTGGGCCGCCTTGAGAGAATTTGGCTTCTCGCGTACATGCTTTGCCATGTAGCCAGCCGGGATCATTCCCCCTCGCCCACCTTGAGTACGGCCAGAAACGCTTCCTGCGGAATATCCACGCGGCCGATGCGTTTCATGCGGCGCTTGCCTTCTTTTTGTTTTTCGAGCAGCTTGCGCTTGCGCGAGATGTCGCCGCCGTAGCACTTGGCGATCACGTTCTTGCGGATCGCCGACACGGTCTCGCGGGCGATGATCTTTGATCCGATCGAGGCCTGAATCGCGACCTCGAACATTTGCCGGGGAATCAGTTGGCGCATTTTTGAAACCAGGAGCTTTCCGCGTTCATAGGCAAAATCGCGATGCACAATGATCGAGAGCGCGTCCACCGGCTCGCCCGCCACCAGAATGTCCAGTTTTACCATGGGCGATTCCCAGTAATCCGCCAGGTGATAATCGAGCGAAGCGTAGCCGCGGGAGACGGATTTCAGCCGGTCGTAGAAGTCGAGCACGATCTCATTCAAAGGCAGCTCATAGTGCAGCATCACGCGGGATGAGCTGACGTACTCAAAGGTCTTCTGCTTGCCGCGCTTGTCTTCCACCAGCTTCAGAATTCCACCGACGTATTCTTCGCTGGTGAGAATGGTGGCCAGGATCACCGGTTCCTGGACTTTGGCGATCTCGCTCGGGTCCGGCCAGCGTGAAGGGTTGTCCACCTCGATCATGCTGCCGTCGGTCCTGGTGATCTTGTAGCGCACGCCGGGGGCGGTGGTGATCAGCTCCAGGTTGAATTCGCGTTCCAGCCGTTCCTGGATGATCTCCATGTGGAGCAGACCCAGAAAGCCGCAGCGGAAGCCGAAGCCCAGCGCAACCGAACTCTCCGGCTCGAAAAAAAACGACGAATCATTAAGGCGTAATTTTTCCAGCGCCTCGCGCAGTTGGGTGTGTTCGTGCGCGTCCACGGTGTAGAGCCCGGCAAAAACCATGGGCTTGATTTCTTCAAAACCGGGCAGGGGCTCGATGGCAGGGTTGGCCTCGTCGGTGATGGTGTCGCCGATTTTCGTGTCGGCCACGGTCTTGCTGTTGGCCATCAGGAAACCGACTTCGCCGGCGCGCAGCTCTTCCACTTCCACCGGCTTGGGAGTAAGGACGCCAAGGGTTTCGACCTCCAGCACGCGCCCATTCCACATCAGGCGGATTTTTTGCCCCTTGCGGATGGTGCCTTCGAAAACCCGGGTGAGCACGATCACACCGCGGTAGGGATCAAACCAGGAGTCGAAAATCAGCGCCTGCAGCCGGTTGTCCGGATTGCCTTTCGGCGGCGGCACACGCTTGACGATGGCCTCGAGAACCTCGGGCACGCCCTGGCCGGTCTTGGCGCTGATCAGCACGGCATCGGAGGCGTCGAGCCCGACCGCACCTTCGATCATCTCCTTGGTGCGTTCCACATCGGCGCTGGGCAAGTCGATCTTGTTGATGACGGGAATGATTTCGAGGCGATTGTTGATCGCCAGGTAGGCATTGGCCAGGGTCTGCGCTTCCACACCTTGCGAAGCGTCCACCACCAGCAGCGCGCCTTCGCACGAGGCCAGCGAGCGCGAGACCTCGTAAGAGAAGTCGACGTGGCCCGGAGTGTCGATCAGGTTGAGCTGGTAAGTGTGGCCATCCTGCGCCGTGTACATCATGCGGACGGCGTGCGCCTTGATGGTGATGCCGCGCTCCCGCTCCAGGTCCATGGAGTCGAGCACCTGGGCCTGCATCTCGCGCGCGGTCAGCGATCCGGTCAACTCCAGCAGGCGGTCAGCCAGCGTGGATTTGCCATGATCGATATGAGCAATGATGGCAAAATTGCGGAGAAAGGCGGCGTCCATGGCTGCAGCGGTCAATATGTGATTCTAACAGGTACAATTCGAGGCCATGCTCGTACTCGCTTCCGCCTCTCCGCGCCGCCGGGAGTTGTTGCGCAACGCGGGCATTTTATTCACGACGCATTCAACCAACATTCCTGAATTGCCGCGGCCAGGAGAGGGGCCGCGCGATTGCGCAGAGCGACTGGCGCGAGAGAAGGCGCAAGCCGCGCTCGGTCAGCATCCCGGCAAAGTTGTGCTGGGCGCGGATACCATCGTCGTGTTGGAGGGCGAGATTCTCGGCAAGCCTGGCGACGAAGGCGATGCCAGGCGCATGCTTCGTCTGCTTTCCGGACGAACTCACCAGGTCATCACCGGCGTTTGCCTTGGACTGAGAACTGGGAACCAGAAACTCGAAACTGGTTTTGAAGACACCCGCTCCGAAACCACCCTGGTGACGATGATCCCCCTCTGCGACGAAGACATTCGTTCCTACATTGCGACCGGCGAACCCATGGACAAAGCCGGTGCCTACGCC
Organism: Terriglobia bacterium; assembly: GCA_963803605.1. Taxonomy (GTDB): domain Bacteria; phylum Acidobacteriota; class Terriglobia; order Terriglobales; family Acidobacteriaceae; genus JAIQFF01. The sequence continues at coordinate 274,025 of CAWDNG010000003.1, read as the reverse complement.
ATCCAGGGAATCGCGTCCCGCTGGATTCCGCGTATCGATGGGGACTATTTCAACGTGGTGGGCTTGCCCGTGGCGTTGGTGTTCAGGATGCTGCGGGAACACGGGCTTGAGGGGTAGGGAAATTGGTGGTGGAGCTTTCCACCCGGCGTTGGTGCCGTCTAGGTCTTCTTGTCCGCGTCCTGCTCGCCGTCCTTTACCGCTGACTTGAAATTCTTGATGCCTTCGCCCAATCCTTTGCCCAGGTCGGCCAGCTTGCTCGGTCCAAAGATCAGAAGCGCAATCGCCAACAGGATCAGTATTTCAGGCAACCCCAGTTTTCCAGGCATATAAAACCTCCCTACGGGTTGGCCAAGCGCTTCGGAGCGCACTATGAGATTGGCGAGGAACCCTGTGGAAATTCTAGGCTACATGCTGCCCGTAGTCAAAGTATGTGCGGTGGGGAGTCGTCTGATTCCTGCATGATCCTGAAATCAGGCGCACTCGATCAGTTCCGCCAGCAGCGCTGCGCGGCGGGGTAATTCAGAGATTATTACGGATTCGTCAGAGGCATGGGCGCCTTCTCCTACACCTCCCAGGCCATCCAGCGTGGGTATTCCCAGACTGGCTGTAAAATTTCCGTCCGAGCCGCCGCCGACAGACGCTTCTTCCAGCTTCCAACCCAGTTGTTTAGCGATCTCGGAAGCCTGCTGGTACAACCTGGCTACTCCCGCGCTCCGCTCCAGGGGCGGACGGTTTACGCCTCCCGTGATTTCCAGGCGGCATTTGCGATTGAAAGGCTTGAGCGCTTTCAACCGGCGGTCAATGCCGTGGGCGTCTTTCATACGCGCCACCCGAACATCGAGAGAAGCCGTGGCTAGGGCGGAAATCACATTCGTGCGGGTTCCCCCCGAAACCAGCCCCACGTTCAAGGTGAGTCCGCGCTTCCGATCAACCAGTTTGGAGATGGCTGTGATTTGCCTTGCCATTTCAAGGATAGCGCTCTCCCCTTTGTCGAAATCCAGGCCCGAGTGCGCCGCCTTGCCAGTGATTTTGATGGTGTACTCACCTACACCCTTGCGGGCGGTCTTCAGGGCGCCCTTGAGTCCGTAAGCGGGCTCCAGCACCAGCACTGCCGCGGCTCTCCTGGCCAGGCTTTCGGTGATGGGGCGAGAGGAACCGCTGCCGATTTCTTCGTCGGACACAAGCAGCACGGTGACGGGACGGGGCAGGCTGTCACTGTGCCAGGTACGCAATCCTTCAAGAGCATGCAGGACCAGGGCAATGCCGGACTTCATATCGAGTGCGCCCGGCCCCCAAAGCCGTCCGTCGGCCACGCGGCATGGCATGGCGGAGAGCGTGCCCATGGGGTAAACGGTATCGATGTGGCCTAGGAGCAGGACTGGGTTGCCGCCGCGCGAGCCGGCGAAGTCCACTTGCAGGTGGTCGCCGAAATCCTGGGCGCGGTGGAATTTCGCGTGGCCGCCGATTTTCTCGAAGCGTCCAGCTAGAAGTGCGCCCAATCGGTCCACTCCCGATTTGTTGTCGCTGGGTGATTCGATTTCCACCAACTGGCGGATGCTTTCGGTGATGGCGTCCCTGCGCTCGGCAAAATAGCGCATTCGGTTGACGGCTTCGCTGGGTACTGGAGGAGATGATTGTGCATTCTTGAGGACCTTCTTCATGTATGTATTCTCGGTAGTGGCTCAATTCGAAACAGTCCCTTTATATATTAGCGGCGTCATCCTGAGGGACTTCAGTCCCGAAGGATCTGGCGCGCACCGGCAGCAACGCAGGGGCAAAAGGGGGCATCTGCTTCACGCCAGATCCTTCACGGCCTGAAGGCCGTTCAGGATGACGCCTATTGGTCAGGAAAATTTTCAAACTGAGCCACTATCGTATTCTCGCAGCATTCCGCAGCCGAGTCGCGGTACAGTATAATCTTCGCTCCTGACCAACACTGCCTGACGAAAGAAAATGACCGACACCGCTCACCCTGGGACCACAGCCCCGGCGCCGGAAAAGACCACGCTGGACATTGTCGACATTTTTCACATCCTGCCACACCGCTTCCCCTTTTTGCTCATCGACCGGGTGATTGAAATCCAGCGTCGGCAGCGTATTGTGGCCATCAAGAATGTCACCATTAACGAGCCTTTTTTTGCGGGGCACTTCCCCACTTTGCCCATCATGCCGGGCGTGCTGATTGTCGAGGCCATCGCCCAGGCAGGTGGGGCGTTGTTGCTTACCGAGGTGGAAGACCGGGAGAACAAACTCATCATGTTCACAGGAATCGAGCGCGCGAAATTCCGCCGGCCGGTGGTGCCCGGCGACCAGTTGCGCATCGAGGTTGAGCTTAAGAACTGGCGCGCCCGGGCGAACATGATAGCTGTCCGCATGGAGGGAATGGTTTACGTTGGCGCCCGGCGCGTGGCGGAAGCCGTCGTCAGCTGCCAGTTGGTGGATACCGCCCGCGGACGTGGCGGATCGGATGGCGCCGCGGAGACGGACGAACCGCAATAAGCCCCTGTATGGCCAAACGCCCGCAACCAAACAGTCCCTCGCAGCCTGACTCCCCGGCGAAAACTCGGGCACGCGTTCATCCCACGGCCATCATCGATCCTGGCGCGAAGATTCATTCTTCCTGCAGGATCGGGCCCTATTGCGTGATTGGGCCGGAGGTCGAACTGGGCGAAGGCTGCCATCTGCTGTCGCACGTCACCATCGAGGGTCCGACAAAAATCGGGTCCCACAATGGGTTCTTCCCATTCTGCTCGATCGGAATGGCGCCGCAGGACATCACCTACGCCGGTGAGCCCACCCGCCTCGCGATTGGCGACCACAACGAGATCCGCGAGTTCGTCACCATCAACCGGGGCACGGTCAAAGGCGGCGGAGTGACCCGCGTAGGCAGCCACACGCTGGTCATGGCTTACACCCACATCGCACACGATTGCGTCATCGGTGACCACGTCATCCTGGCCAATGCCGCAACCCTGGGGGGCCACATCACGGTCGGAGAGTGGGCGGTGGTGGGGGCGCTTTGCCCGGTGCACCACTTCGTACGCATCGGCGCGCACTCATTCATTGGCGGCGGCACGACCATTACGCGGGACGTCCTGCCGTTTTCGAAGACGGCCGCCGCGCGCGATACCCACGCCTATGGACTCAACGCCGTGGGCCTGGAACGGCGCGGCTTCAGCAAGGAACGCATCCGCAAGATTCACCACGCCTACAAGCTCTTGCTGGCCTCCAAACTCAACACATCGCAGGCACTGGAGCGTTTGAAGTCCGAGCCTGAGCGGGGAGAAGACGTGGACATGCTGATGCGATTCATCGAATCATCGGAACGCGGCGTGATCAAGTAGGCGGGCCTGAATTTCCTTCAGCAGATGGGCCAAAGTCCGGGACACATTTTCTCGTCGTAGAGAACGTGAAAGATTGTCCATTCGTCGAGGATGTCAACCTCGGGATCTTTCGTAAGCTGCGCATTGATCATGGCCCGAACCAGTTTCTCGAGGTTGGCCTGGGCTTCGGCTTTACGTTCCGCGAACTCGTACAAACCGACTTTGTGGGTTTCCAGGCCCGACTTGATCAATGCCTTGAAGGCACTTTCGCAGCGGATAGAGAACTTGAAACGATGCCTGGCCGCCGCCCGTACGGCTGCGCCCCACATGTATCCTAACGGGTACTGGACGACGGGCGGAGTTTCATCCATAAGAAGTATCTCCGACGAACTCACGGCTGGAGGATTGTGCTACGTGACGCGAAGCATAAGCAAGAGGACAGCCAGTGCGGCAGTAGGGCGCTCTTCCTGTGCCCATGCCTTCGTTAGCCAGCGCTGCGGGGGAGTGTCTTAAACCATGCCTGAGCGCATCGGTCTCATCGCCGGCAATGGAACTTTTCCCTTGCTGGTGTTGGATGCCGCGCGCGCCCAGGGATTCGACGTCATTGTTGCTGCCATCAAGGAAGAGACGTTACCAGAAATTGAGCAACACGGGGCCACGGCTGTGCACTGGCTCTCGCTGGGCGAGTTGACCCGGCTGATCGAAACTTTTCAGCGGGAGGGTGTGCGTCGCGCCATCATGGCGGGACAGGTCAAGCACAAGCAGATTTTTTCCAGCATCCGCCCCGACTGGAAGCTGGCCAAGGTGCTGCTGTCGCTGGGCACGCGCAACACCGACTCGCTGCTCGGAGCGGTCGCACAGACGCTGGCCGAGGAGGGCATCACGCTGGAGAATTCAACCGCGTTCCTGGAACCATTGCTGGCCCGGGCCGGCGTGCTGACGAAGCGCGGGCCCACCCCGCAGGAGAAAAAGAACGTCGATTATGGACGCGCTGTGGCCCGCCACCTGGCGCAGTATGATATCGGGCAGACGGTTGTGATCGCCGAGTCAGCCTGTGTTGCGGTCGAGGCCATGGAGGGCACCGACGCTGCTATTGAACGCGCGGGCGAGATCATGCGGTCGCTGGGCGGAGAGGCGTCCACGCTTGACCGCGGGCTTACCGTGGTGAAAATCGCCAAACCGAATCAGGACATGCGGTTTGATGTGCCGGTGGTCGGAGTGAAGACTATCGAAGTGATGCGCCAGGCGGGTGCCACCTGCCTGGCTCTCGATGCAGGCAAAAGTCTGTTGCTGGAGGGAAGCGCCATTATCGCCGCTGCCGATGCGGCAGATATCACGATCGTGGCTGACTAAGATATTTGCCATCGTCCCGGTGACGATCTGGAGCGCGTCATGACTGAGTCCTTCCGCCTCGCCGATCAAATCCGCCGCGCCTTCGAAGGCAACGCCTGGCACGGCGACTCGGTTCTCGAACTGCTGGCCGGCGTGAATGCCCGAACGGCGGCTGCCCGGCCGATCAAAAACGCCCACAGCATTTGGGAGATTCTTCTGCACATCGCCGCCTGGGATGATGCTGTGCGCCGCCGCATCGGGGGCGCCGCTGTGACCCTCACCGACGAGCAGAATTTCCCGCTGGCGAAAGACACCAGCGAGGCAGCCTGGAGTCACGCGATCGATTCCACCAAGAGCACTCACCACGAATTGATCAAGGCAGTGGCCTCTTTTCCCGATTCGCGGCTGGGGGAACAGGTCCCGGGCAAGAGCCAGAACTACTACAACTTCTTTTACATGTTCAGCGGCATCGTGCAGCACGAACTCTATCATGCCGGCCAGATCGCTCTGCTGAAGAAGGCCGCGGAGTGATATGCGCTCAGAGGTGTCATCTGTGCTTGCGAAGGATCCGGCGTGGAGAGATGTGCAGTCGTGATTGGCCGCCTGCTGGGTGCGCGCCAGATCCTTCGGGACTGAGGTCCCTCACGATGACGCCGGTGCCGGGGATGACGCGGGTGCCAGGGAACGGAGACTTATAGCTGCCTGACAACTTCATTAACGTGGCGGTGGTCGGTGTAGGCGCCTTTGGGCGCAACCACGCTCGCATCTATCACCAGCTGGCGCAGCAGGGCGAAGCGGTCCGCCTGGTGGGGGTGGTGGACCCGGATGTGGCGCGGGCCGACGCGGTGGCCAGGGAATTCGGCTGCCGCGCCTTTGGGTCGGTGGAGCAACTCGTCACCACGCACAGCGAAGTGCAGGCCGCCTCCGTAGCCGTACCCACGGTGCGTCACCTGGAAACGGCACGGGCCCTCATGCAAGCCGGCATCGATGTCCTGGCGGAAAAGCCGTTGGCCGCTTCGCTGGCGGAGGCCGACGAACTGGTTCGCCTGGCCCAGAATCTGCATCGCGTCGGCCAGGTTGGACATTTGGAGCGCTTCAACCCAGCAGTTCGCGCCACGGTGCCTTTGATCACCCAACCCATGTTTTTTGAGGTTCACCGCCTGAGCGTGTTCACTCCGCGGTCACTCGATGTGGACGTGATTCTCGACCTCATGATTCACGATCTCGACGTCGTGCTCTCGCTGGTGAAATCGCCGGTGAAGGAAATTCGCGCCGTGGGTTTGCCCATTCTTTCTGGCAAAACAGACATCGCTAACGTTCGCCTGGAATTCGAGTCCGGCTGCGTGGCCAACTTCACCGCCAGCCGGGTTTCCACCGAGCGCGTCCGCAAGCTACGCTTCTTTCAGCCCCGGCAATATATTTCTCTCGACTACGGCCGGCAGGAGGTACTTGTCTTTAGTGTGGGCGAGCTGGGCGAGGCGGCGGGAACGCCGTCGGTGAATCCGCAGATCAAGGTGGCCAAGCCGGCGATCGTGGCGGAAGAACCGTTGAGGGCTGAGCTCAGATCGTTCCTGGAGGCAGCACGGACCCGTTCCAACCCCCTGGTCTCATTCGAAGAAGGACGGCGCGCTCTCGCGGTTGCGCTCGACATCGTGGCCGCCATCCGGGAGCACGGTCACAAAGTTCAGCTCGAACACTTGCGCTAACCCCTGCCTCAAGCCGCGTAAGTGCTGGCTACGCAATGGTTCAGCGCGATTTTTCGTTTTACACTTCTTGACAAACAAGAGCAGTGCTTCAAGGTAACCTTTATTGACCAGTCAGGTACAAAGGTAAGGAGCGAGGCGCCCTGGTTTTTCGCAGATATTGGGGAAAGATGCGAGAATAGAAAGATTAGTCACTGGTCGTTGGCCATTGGTCGTTGGCTAAAACCGAAGCTCCGTGTGTGTTCGCGACTGGCCAACGACCAAGGGCCAAAGGCCAATGACCAACGGCCAACGACGAACTTCCGCCCGGCAACCAAGGGTGCAACAGCCGTCTCTAATGGGATAAGCCAGCAGGTCGATGTCAACCACTGAAATACCGCCGCGGAACCCCGTCCCAGCAGCGCAACCGCCCGCCGCCCCGGGCGGCGATCTTTACGACGCCGGCAGCTGGGAGACCGCATACCTCGAGATGCACGATGTTCCCGCCCTGCTGATTCAGTTGCAGGACGATCTCTCACGCTCGCGGCAACGGGAAGCTTTCTGGATCTCGGTGGTGGTCCATCTGGCGATCGTCATTCTCGTGGTCAACTCCACCCGGCTGGAAGGCCTGATGCACAGGCGCTCCGTGATTCTGGTCAGCCCGCAAGACCTGATGAAGGAGAAGGACCTGACTTACCTGGAGCTTCCTCCGGACGAGCAGAAACTCAGCAAGCGGCCGGACACCAACAAAATCTCGGACAAAGACCGGATGGCGACGTCGAAGGCGCCGCAGTTGGACCGCAAGGAATTGAAGAAGATTCTGGACAGCGCGCGCCCGGGAGCGCCCGGCCCGGGCAGTCCGCCAGCGCAATCGCAGCCCGCTCCGCCTAACCCGGCAACGCAAGCGCCGCAGGAACAGCCGTCGCCTCCCGCGCCACCAGACCAGAACCAGGTGGCGCGCCTGCAGACTCCGCCTGCAGCCAAGCCCACGCCCAGCTTCAGTACCGGGCCCATGTCCGCGGGATCGGCGATCGAGCAGGCGGCCCGTGCCGCGATCTCCAATCGCGGAGGATACGGGGGCGATGGTGGAGACTATGGCCTGGGCCAGGGCAAGCAGGCAGGCGAAGCCATCGGACCTCTGGACGTCCTCAGCGACACCATGGGTGTGGACTTCGGTCCCTACCTGGCCCGGGTGTTGCATGATGTCCGGGAAAACTGGTATCGCATTATTCCTGAGTCGGCCCGTGCGCCACTCATGAAGAAGGGCAAAGTCTCAATCGAGTTCGCCATCCTGAAGGACGGCCAGGTGGCGGGACTGCAGATCGTGGGCTCGTCAGGAGACGTGGCGCTGGACCGCGCTGCTTACGGCGGGATCACCGCGTCCAAACCATTTCCGCCACTACCCACCGAGTTCGGCGGCCAGTATCTGGCTTTGCGCTTCCACTTCTACTACAACCCGGACCGATCGGAAATCCAATAAAGCAGTCGTCGGTCTTCAGTCGTCAGCCAGGATCCGGCGGCTAAGAACTGCCGATGACTGAAGACTGACGACTGCTCTCACCAGACTCTGCATCTCTTCTCCCGTACCATCGGAGAGCCAGCCTTGCACTGGAAAGCGTGCTGAAATTCCGGGGTGTTGGCCACTACTCCATTGGCCCGATACTTGTCGGGCGAGTGGGGGTCGATGGTGGCCCACATGCGCTTGGTTTCGTCGCGAGTGTTGGAACACCAGGCCTGGCCATATCCGATGAAGAAGCGCTGTTCGGGAGTGAAGCCGTCAATCGACTCCAGTTTCTGTCCCCGGGTTTCGTTCTTCCAGGCCATGTAAGCCAGCATCAAGCCACCCAGGTCGGCGACATTTTCGCCCATAGTCAGCTGGCCATTGACCTTGATGTCATCCACGGCGACATAGTGCGAGTACTGATCTGAGATGCAACTGGCGCGCTGGTCAAACTGCCTGCTGTCCTCCGCCGTCCACCGGTCGCGCAGATTGCCCTGGGCATCGAACTGCCGGCCCTCATCGTCAAAGCCGTGGGTCAGTTCGTGTCCGATGGTGGCGCCGGTATCGCCGTAATTCGGAGCATCGTCAGCCCGGGGATCGAAAAAGGGTGGCTGCAGGATTCCCGCCGGGAAGTTGATCTCGTTGATCTGGGGATTGTAGTAGGCGTTCACCGTAGGCGGTGTCATGCCCCACTCGCCGCGGTCCACAGGCTTGCCAATCTTTGCGATCTGGCGATTGAACTCAAATACGCGGGCGCGCAGCACGTTGCCCATGTAGTCATTGCGGGCGATGGCGAGAGCACTGTAGTCGCGCCATTTGTCGGGATAGCCGATCTTGTTGGCCAGGGTGTGCAGTTTCTCCAACGCCTGCTGCTTGGTGGCCGGAGTCATCCAGGGCAGTCCGTCAATGTCCTGCTGCATGGCATCTTCAATCTGCTTCACCATTTTTTGGGCGCGTTGCTTGGCCTCGGGCGGGAAGGCGCGCTGCACGTAGGCTTCTCCCAGGGCTTCACCCAGATCATTGTCCGCATATCTTACGCAGCGCTGCCAGCGCGGCTCGATTTCCTGCGCTCCGCCCAGAGTCTTATCGAAGAAATCGAAATCGGCGTTCACAAAAGCCGAAGAGAGGTAGGGCGCGTTGGCATGCACCAGGTGCCAGCGCAGGTAGGCCTTCAGGCTTTCCAGGTCTTCCTGCTTCAGGACTGCATCCATCGCTTTGAAGAACTCCGGAGCGGTGACGTTCAGCGAGCGCAGTCCCGGTTGGCCGGCCCGTGAAAAATATTCTTTCCAGCGGAAGGAGGGGCTGAGTTTTTCCAGGTCCCGGCGCGACATTTTATGGTAAAGGAGCTTGGGATCGCGGCGCTCGACCTGGGTCAGCGATCCTTTCGCCAGGGCCGTCTCAATCCGCAGGATGGATTGGGCTTCGGTGGCCGCGACCGCCGGTGCATCGCCCAGCAACTCAAACATCTTCTGCACGTGGCCCACGTAGGCCGAGCGCAGGTCCACGGATTTCGCATCCGTCTTGAGATAGTAGTCGCGGTCGGGAAGGCCAAGTCCGCTCTGATCGACTTCTGCGATGACCTGCGAGGAGTTCTTGAAATCCTGGTCTGATTGAAAGTCGAACCAAACACCTTGGCCCAGCATACTGGCGGTAACCCTGGCCATATCCCGCTTGGAATGCATTCCCTCAATCCGCTCCAGGCCAGCTTGCAGCGGCTTTGCTCCCGCGGTTTCCACGGCCTTTTCATCCATGCAGGCGGCATAATAGTCGCCAATCTTTTGCTTTACCGGGTCGCGGGCAACGCCGCCCGCCCCCGCTTCTTCGAGAATCTCACGCAGCAGCACCTTGTTGTCATCCGACAACTTGGCGGCCGCGCTCCAGCTTATCTTGTCGGGCGGGATGGGGTTCTTTTTCAACCAGCCGCCGCACGAGTAAGCAAAAAAGTCGGTGCACGGATCCACGCTGGCGTCGATGGAGGTGATGTCCAGGACCGGCGGATGGGTGGTTGACGCGGTGGAAGCGTCCTGCGCGTAAGCAGTTGCCGAGGCCAGAACCAGAGTCAGAACGAAGGCAATTCGAAACATTAGTCTCCTCACGGACGCGGGTATTTTCGGATTGGAGATTTCAGATCTCAGATTGCAGTTCTCGGTTGTCAGTTCGGAATCCGGGCCGGCGCCAAGCTCCCAGCCGGGCCGACATACTCCTGCCTCGGTTTCAGACGGTGATACGCAGCTTTCGTGAGCAGGGTTCCTGAATTGTAGGCTTGCGCCTGCATTTCAGGGATAAGCGAGTCGCAGCAGCGTTCTCTCCGAAAAAGGTACATACAGCAGCGCGGCCGTGGCGGCAAACGCCGCCCCAAACCCGATTTTTTCGCCCAGCAGAAACGGGGCCACCGCCCATAACTGGTCCAGGGCCAGTATGAAAGGAAAAATGCGCTGAAATTTTGCTCCCAATCCGCGGTGATCGAAGGCCACAGCAGAGATCAGATAACAGCGTAAGGGGATGCCCACGCCCGCCGTCACCAGCACAGCGATGAAAATAGCACGCGATCCCCACCCCGGAAGAAATGCGCTGGTGATTCGCTCGATGCCGCTCAGGCGAAAGAGCGCGCTCAGGTAAAAGACTAGATACATCAGTTGAATCAGTCCGAAAAGGCCGCGGGTCAGGCTGCGGCGGGGCACGGGAACTTCGAGTTCACGATGAAAGGAGCCTTCCAGGTTCGCACTCGGGACCTCGGCCGCCTGAGGACCGGGCGCCGATATCGCCTCTCCCGGCCGTACCGAAGCCAGAAACCTGTATCCACGGCGCGCCAAAGTTTCCACATAGCGCGGGTTCGAAGCTGAGTCTCCCAGCGCCTCCCGCAGTTTGTTGATCGCGGTATTCAGGCTGTGGTCGAAATCGACGAAGGTGTCGGCGGGCCATAATTTCTGGCGCAGCTCCTCGCGCGTAACTACTTCTCCCGGGCGCGCCAGAAGGTAGACCAAAATCTGGAAGGGCTGCTCCTGGAGGCGAATCCTCGTGCCATCCCTGCGCAATTCGCCAGCCATCAGGTCAACTTCGAAAGTCGCAAAGCGGATGACCTTTCGCGCGGAACTGCCTGGTGGAGTGGACACGGCAGCAGGCAGTTTAGCATTCCAGGAATCACTCTGCGGTAGTGTGGCGCGGGCGCCCCCGCCCGCGAGTCGGAATGCAAAGTTAGGCACATTCGAGTAAGAATAAAAAGCCGTAGCGCGGGCGCGTTCGAATTCAAAAGCCGCGGGCGGGGCGCCCGCGCCACACCGCTGCGGGGCTACAATCATCTCGTGCCCGCCGTCTCACCGCCGCCACCCGAGCGACCTGCCCAGAAGCGCCCGCCGAAGTCCCACATCTACAAGGTTGAGGCCGCGGGCATTTTGATCATCGGGACGGTGGTTCTGATACTGATTCTTACCCGCTGCTGGCATCACATTGCCTGGGGTGTCCGCTGACCGCGTCATCCGAGCCGCTGCTGGTGGCCGTGCTCGGTCCAACGGGAAGCGGCAAGACCGCCCTTTCCCTGGCGCTGGCCGAACGTTTCCGCGGCGAGATTGTGAACTGCGATTCGGTAGCCATGTATCGCGAGTTCGAGATTGGCACCGCGAAGCCCACCGCCGCCGAGCGCCTTCGCGTTCCTCATCACCTGGTTGATTTCGTGGACCCCTCCGGCTACATCACCGCCGGTGAATACGCTCGCCGGGCACGCGAGGTGCTGGAACAGATCAGGTCGCGCGGAACTTTGCCGATTGTGGTCGGCGGGACTGGCTTGTATCTGCGTGCCCTGTTGGAAGGCCTGTTCGCCGGTCCCCAGCGTTCCGAGGAACTGCGCCGGCGGCTGCGTGAACGCGCCGAAAAGAAGGGCACAGGCTATCTGCATCAAGTCCTAAGCCGCCTCGACTCTGCAGCCGCCGCGAAAAGTCACGCCAATGACACGCCTAAGCTTCTGCGGGCGATTGAAGTTTGCCTGGCCTCGCGGGCGAAAATGAGCGAACTGTGGAAGCAGGGCCGCGATCCGTTACAGGGCTGGCGCATTGTCCGGCTGGGGCTCGATCCCGACCGCAATGCTTTGTACGAAAGAATCAATCAGCGCGCGCAACGCATGTTCGACTGGGGACTGATCGAAGAAACGAGTAGTCTGCTGGAGAAGTATGGTGCGGCCGCGCCGCCGCTGTCTGCCCTCGGCTACAGGCAGGCCGTGGCCTCGATCCGCGGCGAAATCGACCGCAAAACCGCCTTGCAGGCGGCGCAGCAGGCGCATCGCAATTATGCCAAGCGCCAGATGACCTGGTTTCGCCGCGAGCCCGACGTGATCTGGATTTCGGGTTTCGGAGATGACACCAGGGTCCAGGGCGAGGCAATCAACCTAATCGGCGGGATGTGATTCTTTGCTTCCTTGGCGGTATTTCTTTGCGTCCTTTGCGGTTGAAATTTTGACTTCTGCCGCAGTCACGCCAAGAGCCTTAAACCGCAAAGGCCGCAAAGAAATACCGCCAAGGACGCAAATCGCATCAGCGCTCCAAGATCTCTTTCAGTGTGTTCTTCAGGTCCGGATGCTGGAATTGATATCCGCTGGCCAGGAGTCGGGCTGGTTCCACCCGCTGGCTGCCGAGAAAGAGTTCTTCTCCCATCTCACCGAAGATAAGGCGGACGGCGAAAGCAGGCATGGGAAAAATTGCGGGGCGCTTCAGGACAGAGGCCAGGATGTGGGTGAATTCCGCGTTGGTCACTGGATTGGGCGCCACGGTATTGATCGGCCCAGAGAGCGATTCGTGATTGAGAACATGCTGGATGGCGCCGGCAACGTCCCGCGCCGAGACCCAGGTCCACCATTGCCGTCCGCTGCCCAGCCGGCCTCCCAGGCCCATGCGGAATGGGGTAAGCATCTCCGGCAAGGCGCCCCCATCTGCGCTCATCACGACTCCAATACGCATTTGCGCCGTGCGGATTCCCGCCTGGACGGCGGGTTGTGCAGCGGCTTCCCACTGCCGGCATATTTCCGCGGCAAAGCCTTCACCCGACGGGCTGTCCTCGCGCAGAATCTCATCTCCGCGACTGCCGTAGAAGCCGACCGCCGAAGCCGAAATGAACACGCGCGGAGGCTGAGGCGCCTTCGCTACTGCTTCTGCCAGATGGCTGGTGCCCAGGACTCGGCTTTCAAGGATGCGTCGCTTCTTGGCTGCGGTCCAGCGGCCGACAATTGACTCTCCCGCCAGGTGAATGACCGCATCAAAGCCGGAGACAGAATCCGGCGACAGAGGTCGGGCCGGGTCCCACATGATTTCGTCTGGCCCACGTGCTGCCTTCCGTAGCAGACGTGTGACCGCGGCTCCCGTGGCTTTGAGGGAGGGCACGAGTGCCGCGCCAATCGGCCCGGAAGCCCCGCTGACGAGAATGCGCCGTGGATTCAAGGTGGTCAGTGCGTCTCAACTCTAGCAGAAAGAGCCGGTGTGGCGCGGGCGCCCCTCGCCCGCGGCTTTTGATCCTGCTTGGCTGGAAATCAAAGTCCAAAGCCGCGGGCGGGGGCGCCCGCGCCACACAACCAGCTATAATCGTGCATGGCGACACTGCGCCAACAGTTCGCGACTAATGTGCTCACGGTGACCCGGTTCCGCGAGCTCATGCGCAGAATGCGGGCCAACCGGCCCAACGACGACCTCGAGCTCATCCGCAAGGCCTACGAGTTTTCCCAGAAACATCACGCCGGACAGAGCCGCGCCTCCGGCCAGCCCTATCTGGTGCATCCCCTGGAAGTAGCGCTGGTTTTGGCCGAAATGAAAATGGACCCCGTGGCTATCGTCGCCGGCCTGTTGCATGACTCCGTAGAAGATACCTCTGTGACTGTGGTCGATATCCGCAAGGAATTTGGCGAGCAGGTGGCGCATATCGTAGAGGGCGTAACCAAGATCAGCGCCATCGATTTCGCCACGCGGGAAGAGCAGCAGGCCGAAAATTTGCGCAAGATGATGCTGGCCATGGTGGATGACATCCGCGTGGTGCTCATCAAGCTGGCCGACCGCCTCCATAACATGCGCACTCTCGAACACCTCCCTCCCGAGAGGCAGCAGAAGATTGCCAGGGAGACCCTCGAGATCTACGCCCCCATCGCCCACCGCCTGGGCATGGGCAAGATCCGGGGTGAACTGGAAGACCTGGGGTTCCGCTACGTCGATGCCATCGCATACCAGCAGGTGCATGACGCGGTTGAGGCGCGGCGCAAGGCAGGCGAAGCTTTCCTGGCGCGGGTGGAGTCCGTATTCCGGGACAAGCTGAAAGAAGCGGGGATTACCGCGACGGTGGAAAGCCGCATCAAGCGCCTGTACAGCATTCACAAGAAACTGCTGCGGCAGCATATCGCGGTCGAGCAGGTGTACGACCTCTATGCCATGCGCGTGATCACGCGATCGGTGCAGGATTGTTACGCCGTGCTGGGCATCATCCACAATCTGTGGCGGCCAGTGCCGGGGCGAATCAAGGATTTCATTGCCATGCCCCGGCCGAATTTTTACCAGTCGCTGCACACCTCGGTGATCGCGGAAGAAGGCACGCCGTTCGAAGTGCAGATTCGTACCGAAGAAATGCACAAGATGGCGGAGGAGGGCATTGCCGCACACTGGAAGTACAAGGACGGCCCGGTTTCGGCGCAGGACGAGCAGCGTCTGGCCTGGCTGCGCCAGGTGGTGGAATGGCAACGCGACGTCTCCGATCCCAGCGAGTTCCTGTCCACGCTCAAAATCGATCTTTATCCCGAAGAGGTTTATACCTTCACCCCCAAGGGCAAGGTCGTGGTCCTGCCCCGGGATTCGTCTCCCATCGACTTTGCTTATTCCGTGCACACTGAAGTCGGCCACAGCTGCGTGGGCGCGAAGGTGAATGGCCGCATGGTCCCGCTGCGCTTCAAGCTGCACAGCGGCGACATCGTCGAGATCCTTACCCAGGCCGGACATAAGCCCAGCCGCGATTGGCTGGCCATCGCCAAGTCTTCCCGTGCCCGCAACAAGATCAAGCACTGGCTCAACGTCCATCAGCGGGAACGTGCGATTGAGATTGGCCGCAAACTGATCGAGAAAGAAGCGCGCAAGTATCGGGTATCGCTGAAGGACATCAAGGACGAAGAGTTGCAGAAGATTGCCTCCGACTATGGCGTCGGGCGTCCCGACGATCTGATGGCCGGCATTGGTTACGGCAAGTATTCAGCACGCCAGATACTGGGACGCATGGCCCCGGCAGCCGGCACACCCCTTGCGGATGAGGAACAGCAGAAAGTCGGCGGGCTGGCCAGCGTGGTGCGGCGAGTTTTCGGTGGCGATCAGAACAACAACGCTATTCGGGTGAAGGGACACGGCGACCTGCTGGTCTATCGTGCCCGCTGCTGTAATCCGATTCGAGGCGAAGCCATCGTCGGTTACGTGACTCGCGGCAAGGGAGTTGCGGTGCATGCCGTCAACTGCCCCAACGTCACCAACCTGCTCTATGAACCGGAACGACGCATCGACGTGGAGTGGGCGCAGGACGACGGCGCACCCAGCGCCTATCCAGTGAAGCTCACCGTATTTTGCGACGACCGTTTTGGCATGCTGAAACAGATCACCGCCGTCATCAGCGATACCCAGACCAACATCCGGAACATCGAAGCCCGCACCAGCAACGGCCAGGCCAACGTCGATATCGTGCTCGACATTGCTGATTTGAAGCACCTGGAAAACATCGTCAATGGCGTGCGCAAGATTCCCGGCGTGCACGACGTGCAAAGACTGCAGAAAATCTAGTCGTCAGCAAGAACCCAACTGAGAACCGGCAACTCAAAACTGACTACTGGGGTTCTTGTTTCTTGTCCCGCCATTGCCAGGTTGACTCCAACCGTAATCATCTGCGTTAATTCCCCTGACTGATTCAGGAGGCTTCATGCGCGACGTGATTGCAACCAAAGAGGGACCGCAGGCGATTGGACCTTACTCCCAAGCCATCCGGGCAAACGGATTCGTCTTCGTCTCCGGCCAGGTGGCAATTGACCCCGCGAACCAGCAGGTCATCGGCGGAGACGTAGCCGCACAGACCGACCGTGTCCTCAAGAACCTCTCGGCAATTCTCACCGCAGCCGGGAGCGGCCTGAAGAAAGTCGTGCGCACGACGGTCTTCCTCAAAAACATGAGCGACTTCACCGCCATGAATGAGGTTTACGGCCGCTATTTCAACGTTGCGCCTCCCGCCCGGTCAACCGTGGAAGTAGCCCGTCTGCCCAAAGATGTTCTGGTGGAGATCGACGTGATCGCCCTGGCCTGAGAGCGCGCGAGTATCCGGCGCGACATGCCTTTTGGGGAATACAATCACGCGGCGTGATCTTCTGGAGGGTGCTTGCGGGCCGCAGTCGCAACAACGGTGACCTTGCCGGGATGTTTCGTCGCCATCCTCCTGCTATTCCTGCCTCTGAGAGCCGCTTCTGCAGCGCCTGAATTTCGCCCGGCACCTCTCTCCGCGGCTCCAGCGGCAGAATCCCTCGGCGAGGGCAGTACCATGTCAGATCGTGAAACCGCCAGACTACGGGACCGGTAAAGGTGTGTGTTGAGGAAAGCACCTACGATCAGGGAAGGAAGTTTACGACCACGAGCGAATTTAGCCCTGACGGAAAGCTTCTCATGGTTCGTCACGATTACGAGGATGGGAAGGAGTCGGTCTTTACCTATTCTTATGACGATGCGGGAAGAAGGTTGAGCATCACGAATAACCAAAATTCTGATCGAACCGACTTTCGCTACGACGGCGGAAGCATGATTGAGATCCTTAGTTTCGATCCCAGGACTATTGAACGGAATCGCAACGCTGCTACTACCGGTTCCGCTTGGGACGCGGCTATGGGGGGCCTCGGTGTGCCATGGGTGGGACTGTGATCGTCCTCCATGATCGGCGCGGACGGCCGACAGAAGCACAGGTTCGTGCTGCCAATGGCGATCCTGTGAGCCGAATTGTTCGGAGTTACAGCGCGGATGGGAGAATCAGCGAAGAAAGGCCGACATTGGAGAACCTCTCAGCACTCTTTCTGGAAAGGATGTCCCCTGAGGAGCGGAATCAGTTGAGCCCTGCCCTGATGCAGGCGATGAACAAGGCCATGGCGGCGATCTCTCGCGGACAACGCGAGGCTGGGAAATCTTACAGCTACGATGCCCAAGGCCGTGTGACGCAAACACGCGAAACCAACTTTGTATTCGAAAAGACCACCACCATTCAGTACAACGATGATGGCGATGAGGTCGAGATCGACATAACTATTGCTGACAACACCGCCGTGCCCGCAGGTGTTTCCTACTCTGTGGACGAAGAAGGCAACGTAACTCCAATTGCGGTCCCCGGCGCAGCACCTGAGCCTCCGCTTCTGCCTCCGCCCGAGCAGATCCACTACAGCTATGAATACGACCGCTATGGCAACTGGACGCAACAGACGACGACTCGAGGTCCTGGCTCGGGCACTCCCGTTGGTACCCGTCAGCGAACTCTTACCTACTACTGAGTCCGCAGTGCGCCTCGTGACTAATCCCACCGACTGGTCACCGGCCTCCTACTCCATTTAGAATCCGGAGTCCCGTAATTCTCGAACCGGGCAGGGAGCGCACATGATCCCACGCTATACCCGCCCCGACATGGGCCGCATCTGGAGCGACGAGAATCGCTTTCGCACCTGGCTGGCGGTCGAAGTCGCCGCCACGGAGACTCTGGCCGAAGCCGGCATGGTGCCCAAGGATGCTGCCCGCGCGATCCGTGAGCGGGCTGACTTTAATCTGGACCGGATTGCCGAGATCGAAGCCGAAGTCCGCCACGATGTCATCGCCTTCACCACCGCGGTGGCCGAGATCGTCGGGCCGCACGCCCGCTGGTTTCACTATGGGCTGACTTCGAACGACGTAGTCGATACTTCACAGGCACTTTTGATCCAGCAGGCGTCTGCGATTATCGCCGCCGACCTGGAAAAACTTTCTGCCATATTGGAACGCCGCGCCTGGGAATTCAAGGACACGCCCATGATCGGCCGCACCCACGGCATTCACGCCGAGCCCATCACGTTCGGTTTCAAGTTGGCCAACTGGTACTCCGAGACCCAGCGCAATATCGCGCGCTTTCGGGCCGCCGCCGAAGACATGCGGGTAGGAAAGTTCTCTGGAGCCGTCGGAACCTTTGCCCATCTCAGCCCTGAGCTCGAAGAAAGCATGTGCGAGCGGCTGGGATTGAAAGCCGCTGCCATCTCGTCCCAGGTGATTCAGCGCGATCGCCATGCCGCCTATCTTGCCACCCTGGCGGTGATTGCCTGCACGCTGGACAAGATTGCCACCGAACTGCGGCACTTGCAGCGCACCGAGGTGCGTGAGGTTGAAGAGTACTTCAGCGAAAAGCAGAAGGGCTCGTCTGCCATGCCCCACAAGCGTAATCCGGTCACCCTGGAACAGATCAGCGGCCTGGCCCGGGTAGTACGCTCGAACGCGCAGGCGGCATTTGAAAATGTCGCCCTGTGGCATGAGCGTGACATCTCGCACTCATCGGTGGAACGCGTCATCGTCCCTGATTCCACCACGCTCGTGGACTACATGCTGCAGAAAACCACCAACGTGCTCGACACCATGTTCGTTTACGTCGAACGCATGAAAGCCAATCTGGAGAGCACAGGTGGCCTGGTGTTCAGCGGACAGCTTTTGTTGGACCTGGTGGAGCATGGCGTCTCTCGCGAGGAAGCCTACCGCGTGGTGCAGAGCCATGCCATGCAAGCCTGGAAGGAAGGGCGGAACTTCCGGGAACTGGTGTTGAAAGACAAGAACATTACCAGCCGGGTTCCGCGCGCGCAGATTGAGCGGGCATTTGATTTGAAGCGTCAGCTCAGGAACATCGACAAGATCTTCGCACGGGTCTTTGGCGTTGGAGGGAAGGAATCAATGAAACCAGTTTCGCGCCGGCGTCCCAAATCGCCGCGTCGCCGCAGATAGTCCCCCCGAAGCGGAGCTTGTAGGCGTACCCCGGTTGGCATGAGCGGGACGCTCGCGCCTCCATAGAACTTCACGTCCGCTTGGCCAGCGCTCCATCGACCGACGCGGCTCCCGGCCCCAGCATGACCAGCGCGATGCACGCTGCCAGCATGATCAACGGGTGCTCGAAGCCTCCCGGCTTGAGGAGGCCATTCTTCAGGTGGACCAGCAGAATGGCCACGATCATGTCAAAGCCATTCAAGGCGGCGGCCCATCGCGTGAGCAGTCCAATCACCAGCGCGATGCCTCCGAGAAATTCCACCAGGGTCACGATCGCCGATGACACAGCCGGCAACGGTATGCCGATGGCGCCAAACATCCCGGCCGTTCCGTGGAAGCCCATCTGGAACAGCTTCTGCCACCCGTGGGCCAGGAAAACGACACCGGTGACAACCCGCAAGACCGTAAGTCCCCAGGACTGATTCGAAACCTGACCTGAACCGTTGCTCATGAGATTTTCTCCAGAACTGATCTGACTCTCGTGGTGGACAGCACCAACCCCGGAAAATAGGCCGAAGAAAATTTGCCCCCGTGCTGATGCAAGCTGGTTACGCCTTCTCGACGGCGAAGCCCGCTGCCTTCCACTCTTCCAGTCCGCCCTCGTAGGCGCGGACGTTTTCGTAACCGAGCTTGGCCAGCTTTTCCGCGGCCATGCGGCTCTGCGGACACTTCGGGCCGCCGCAGTATACGACGATCTCGGACTCCTTGGGCAAATTCGTGCTTCGTATATACTATAGAACAGATGTCGTTATAACGATAAAAGTAGCAAGAAATTATTCGGCCTGCTCCCTTGCGATATTCAACAGGCCGATAAGTGCCTGCAACTGCTGCTCCCCCAAGGGGCTCAGCATCTTACGATTAAACTCCTCAATCGGGCGATCCAGGGCCTTCAGCAGGTCAAGTCCCGCCGGTGTGATACGGGTTGTGATGACCCGGCGATCCCGACCTTCGCGGCTTCGCGTGGCCAATCCCCTGCGCTCCAGGCGGTCTACCAGGCGCGTGATGTCGGGATCGCGGTTGACCATGCGCTCGGCGATCTCGCTGCAGGCGCGTCCTTCGTCCCCAGCACCGCGCAGGATGCGCAGGGCATTGTATTGGGTCGGCGATAGCCCGTGCTCCTTCAGCATCTCGCTAAGGCGCCAATGCAGACGGTCTGCAGTGTGCTCGAGAGCGACCAGGGCTTCCTCCTCCAGGCTGGTAAAGGGCTTGGTCTGCTGGATCTCGTCCTGAATGCTCTTGGCCATGACTTCATTATAGTCGTTATAACGAATACCATCAACGGGCTGAGGGGTCCCAGACGCCGGATGGCATCCTTGCCCAGCCGACTTCGCATCCAACAATTAACTAACCGGTTAATCAATACCGGGACGAGAGGATTTTGGCCATGAAAAACATTTCGAAGGCGGTGACCACCTTGCTTGCGGTAGGGGTGCTCAGCATCGGCCTGGCGGCCCAGACCGCCAGCGCCCGTTATGACAGCGACATCCAGTCCCGGGTGACGCAGTCCAAGAAGCAGGAGTTTCGCAACCTGCATGCGACCACCGAGGACGGCATCGTGACCCTGTCCGGCAGCGTTGATCTCTATCAGCAGAAACTGGATGCGGCCGAGAAAGTCCGCAAACTGGACAATGTGCAGGGCGTGCGTAACCTGGTGGCGGTCAGTTCATCCGCACCCGACGACGAGCTGGAAGCCAGCCTGGAGCGCAAGTTGCACTACGACCGCATCGGTTACGACAACCAGTTCAACTTTGTTGACGTCTCGGTGAAGGGCGGCGTCGCCACCCTGAACGGCGAAACTTACAACGACGTAGGCCGCGACTCAGCCCTGGCGCTGGCGAATTACATGCCCGGCGTGAAGGACGTCGTGGACAACATCAAGGTTTCGCCCGTGTCAGCCTTCGACGACCGCATCCGGATCGGTGCCCTGCGCGCCATCTATCGCGACCCGGCACTGGGCCGCTACGCCAGCGATCCTGCGCTGCCCATCCGCATCGTGGTGGACAACGGCAAGCTGAGCCTCTACGGCACGGTTGCCACCGCAATGGACAAGCAGATCGCGGGCATGCGCGCGAACCAGGTATTCGGCGTATTCAGCGTGCAGAACAACCTGGAAGTAGTTAAAGGCTCGTAAGCGGGTTGAAATTGGATCGGAGGAAGGCGCGGCTTCGGCCGCGCCTTTTTGTTGCAGTCTCAGTGTCCTCGATGTCCTCCGTGGTTTCATATGGGCTATTGAACCACAGAGGACACGAAGGACACAGAGCGGTCCACCGCGCAGCCACTACAGCGGATTGATGAGAGAGACCTGGCTTCTTGCAGTGAGACTCCCTCAGTGTCCTCGGTCTCCTCCGTGGTTTCATATGGGGCTATTGAACCACAGAGGACACGAAGGACACAGAGCGGTCCACCGCGCAGCCACTACAGCAGACTAATTGGAGAAGCCTGGGCTTTGCAGTGAGACTCCCTCAGTGTCCTCGGTCTCCTCCGTGGTTTCATATGGGGCTGTTGAACCACAGAGGACACGAAGGACACAGAGCGGTCCACCGCGAAACCACTACAGCCGATTGATCAGGGAGGCCACGTACCCTGCGCCAAACCCGTTGTCGATATTCACCACGCTGACGTTCGACGCGCAGGAGTTCATCATACCCAGGAGCGCGGCCAGTCCCTGGAAAGCCGCGCCATAGCCCACGCTGGTAGGCACAGCGATCACGGGGACGCCGACCAGGCCTCCCACCACGCTGGGCAGCGCTCCTTCCATTCCGGCGCACACGATCACCACCCGGGCGCACGTCAGGGAAGCGCGATTTGCCAGCAGACGATGAATTCCGGCGACCCCAACATCGTAAAGATGCTGGACGTCGTTGCCCATCATTTCGGCCGTGACTACAGCTTCTTCCGCTACCGGAATGTCGCTGGTGCCGGCGGAAACCACGGCGATGATTCCCTTGCCGTATTTTTTCTGGTCGCGTCGCAAGGTGATCGCGCGTGCCAATGCCTGATACTCAGCCCTGGGAACTTTCTTCTTTACCGCAGCCAATTGCTCTGCACTTGCCCGCGTGGCCAGAATGTTGCCGCCGTGTTTGGCCAGACGGGAGAAGATGGACGCTACCTGGGCCGGAGTCTTGCCCGGACCGAAAATCACTTCGGGCATCCCGGCGCGCAGGGCACGATGATGGTCCAGGTTAGCGAACCCCAAGTCTTCGAAGGGAAGATGGCGCAGGCGGTCAACCGCAGCGTCGGGCGATAGCTTGCCCCGTCGAACCTGTTCGAAGAGTTCGCGGATGGAGTCAGCGTTCAAGAGGTATTCGCGGTTGCGTGTGGGGCGGACACTCTTGTCCGCCACCGTTGATTTTGATGTTATGCGCCAAGAAAGGCTTTCGTCACGGTAACGATATCGCAAAACAAGAAGCAACTTCAAAAGCGGCAGACAAGAGTGTCCTCCCCACACCGCAACATTCAAAGTACTTAGCGCCGCGCTACTTGTCCAGGGCGGGGAGCCTTACTGAGGCGGGAAGCTTCTTGCCGTGGCCGCGGACTTTGGCCGCGATCTCCCGATACACTTCCTTGGCTTTGCCCGGCTCTCCCAGGTGGACAAGAAACCATCGCCGCAACATGCCGCGCGTGACCCGTCCCTTGAGGTAGGCGTCGTACAGAGCATTGCCCAGCATATAACCGAGCAATTGGAAGCTGGCCTCTGTCTTCTTGCGTTGCGATTCTGGAGTCTCTTCAGGGAGTTTGCGATTTCCTGCGTCTTCGGCATCGGGGCGCGCCGGATACAGCACTCGCGAGCCAAAGTATCCCAAAGCGGATTCCATGACTTGAACGTAGAAATGATTCGTACTCTCCCGAGTTTCCCCGCCTGCTTGCTGCCAAGGCAAACCGCGGCAGGCATGATGCAGGAAACGCGCCGCTTCTTCGGCCGCATACATCATCTTGAACTCACGCACGTAGAAGGCATTGACCTGGGGTAGGTAAACGCTGCCTCGCTCTTCCAGGTGGCGCACCATGGCCTCGGTTTCGTCCTCGCTGGCGCGGTGGCGGGAGAGCAGTTGACGCAAACGCGCGTCGGAAGCGCGGCAGTAGACTTCCGGCATCAGGTCCACCAGAAACTTGGGCTGTGTGCCGTTGTGCGAAGAATAGCGGTCGATATCGAGAAAACGCAGCAGGCTGTCAATCAGGTTGTAGATGGTGGGCGCGAGGTCGGGACCTTCCTCGTCGGTGCGTCCCCAGCGGCTGAGGTGAAGGCGATAGTTCTCGTACTTTTCCAGGGGCGTGGAATTGAAGACGCAGACCACATCCTGGCTTACGCGCACGGCTTCCACGCGCTCCTGGGGTTCGCCGGCGGCGCGCCAGTAGAGCGCATCCACGTTCTGCAGGACAGTGAGCACGCGCTCTTGCGGCGACCTTTCCCGCAACACTCTGGGAAGATGTCCGGGGGCAAGGTGCGACTCGCCGAACAGCACCAGCATGACTGCCTGGGGATGGCGTAGCCGGATTTCAGACAGCTTGTGTGCCGCATGGCGATCGCGCGCGCCGATCTTGCGCAGGTCCTCGCGCGGCATGCAGTCCAGACCGTAGATCGCGTCGGCATGCTCGCGCGCGGTCACCAGCAATTCGTAGAATGGCGCCCAGTCGTAGCCCCAGTCGAGGTCGAAGCGGATGCGCTGCCGTAACTCTTCCGCGTCAATCTCCCGCCGCCACCATTCATCGAGGATGTGCTGGTCGCGCGAGAAGATGGTTTCAAGGCCCAGCACCACGGGCCGGTCTCCGGGCTGAGCACGTTCTTCCAGCAGGGTCGCGGCGAAGCGCTGGGCGGAAGGGAGCGCATGGTAGTCGCCAATGAGAACGATATCGCCCGTGCGTACGTCAGCGCTGAGTTGCCCACGGTCGATAACCGATTCGTAGGTCCGGAAGGCATGGCTGAAGTCCTGCAGATATTTGCGTCGGCCGTTAGGGTCGTTGATCCGGATCTCGCGCTCGACGCCAGCCAGGGCGTGCAACTGCGCCTCACTGCGCCGCAGCCGCAAACTGGAGATGGATGCCATAGATCGGTCGTTTGTCCTTGGTCGTTGGTCCTTGGCCTTTATTCGTGCCCACCCGGAATCTCAGTGGCCAACGACCAAAGACCAAGGGCCAAGGACGCTTTCTTGACTCTTCTTCTCAGCCTCCCTATGCTCCAAGGTTCGAAGAGGCCGGAGCCCAGCTTGCCCAATCACCCGCCGCAAAACCTGACCGTGGCCACCACCGGAGCCAGTGGATCGTTGTTCTTGAAACACTTCCTTCTGGCGGTAGAACGCGACTCACGCGTCCAGACCGTCAACTTCATCGCCTCCGACAGCGCTCTGCGCGTCATGGCCGAAGAGCTCGGACTGCGCGGCCGCAGCAACCTGCTTGGACAAATCCTGGGCCGCAAGGCCTCCCGCAAAATCCAGCAACAGGCCAATGCCGATATCGGCGCCAACATTGCCAGCGGCTCTTATCCCGCCGATGCCATGGTCGTAATCCCGTGCAGCATGGGCACGCTGGCCCGTATTGCCAACGGCATCGCTTCTCAACTGATCGAGCGTGCCGCCGACGTCTGTCTCAAGGAGAAGCGCCCGCTGGTGCTCTGCGTCCGCGAGACGCCCCTCAACAAAATCCATATCCGGAACATGTACCGGGCCGCCGATGCCGGTGCCACCGTGTACCCGCTGATCCCGGCTTTCTATTTCCGTCCGGCCAGCTTAGATGCGATGGCCCGCGAATTCGCCCACCGCGTCCTGGCCCACATCGGCCTGACTCAACCCGACGCTTACCGCTGGAAGGGCTGAAGCATCTGGCGAATACAGATATCCGGTTACCCGGGTGTTACTTCAAGTGTAGGAAGGCGGGAGAGAAGTCGGTAGATTCCTGTGGGCCATGGCCTGAGGGAAAGCGGTGATCTAGTGTGGCGCGGGCGCCCGCGTGCTTTGATTTTTGTGGTCAATCGTTAAAGTCAAAGGCCGCGGGCGAGGGCGCCCGCGCCACATGTTTTCGAAGCTTACAGGAGGCTCCATGCACTTTCATAAAAGTGGTGCGATTCTGATTGCGTTGATTATTGCTTTCTTGGTCTCCACTCCCTTCGCCCACGCGGCCGGCCCCAGCTTTGCGGTTTCGTTTCCCGAGGCCCGCAGCAAGACACCACTCGATGGGCGCGTCTTCCTGCTGCTCTCGACTGACCCTTCCGCCGAGCCCCGCATGCAGATCGACGACTCCGTCCGCACCCAGATGATGTTCGGGACGGACGTTGACGGCATGAAGCCCGGCCAGGCCGTGATCGTGGACGATTCCGCTAACGGCTATCCCATCCGCAGCCTGCGCGACGTGCCGCCGGGAGAGTACTACGTGCAGGCGGTGTTGCATCGCTACGAAACCTTCCACCGCTCCGATGGCCACACCGTCAAGCTGCCCATGGACCGCGGCGAAGGGCAGCACTGGAACATCGCACCCGGCAATCTCTACTCCAGTCCGCGCAAGACCACGCTCGGACCCTACGCCGGGACGGTTGCAATCGTGCTCGATCAGCAGATGCCGCCGATTCCCCCGCCGCAGGACACGAAATACATCCGGCACCTCAAAATTCAGAGTGCACTGCTCACCAAATTCTGGGGACGTCCCATGTACCTGAGCGCCAACGTGCTGGTGCCCGAAGGATTTGACGCGCATCCAGATGTTCACTTTCCGGTCATCATCAATGAAGATCACTTTAACGCCGACTTCGGGGGCTTTCGCACCGAGCCGCCCGATCCCAACCTGAAGCCTGACTACAGCGAGCGCTTCCACATTTCCGGCTACAACCGCATTCAGCAGGAAGAGGCCTACAAGCTCTATCAGCAGTGGATCGCGCCCGGATTTCCCCGCGTTGTCATCGCGGAGATCAATCATGCCAATCCCTACTACGACGATTCCTACGCGGTGAATTCGGCCAACCTTGGCCCCTATGGCGATGCCATCGAAACCGAACTGATTCCCGCGATCGAGAAAGAGTTCCGCGGGATCGGACAAGGCTGGGCGCGCTTCGCTTACGGCGGTTCCACCGGCGGCTGGGAGTCGCTGGCCGTGCAGGTGTTCTATCCCGACCACTACAACGGCGTGTTCGTGGCTTGCCCAGATCCGGTCGATTTTCGCGCCTATACCACAATCAACATCTATAGCGACCTCAACGCCTTCTACATGATCGGACCGCACACCAAAGTTGCACAGCCCGCCATGCGCGACTACCTCGGACGCACCCTGGGCACGGTGCAGGGCATGAACCAGTACGAGCTCGCCCTCGGCTCGCACGCGCGCTCAGGAGAACAGTTCGACATCTGGCAGGCGGTTTACGGCCCGGTCGGCGACGACGGCTATCCCAAACAGATTTTTAACAAGGAGACGGGAGAAATCGACCGCAGCGTCGCCGCCTATTGGAAAGAACATTACGACCTGAGCGCCATCATGCAGCGCGATTGGGCCACGCTCGGCCCCAAACTGCAGGGCAAGCTTCACATCTACGTGGGCTCTGCCGACACCTACTTTTTGAACGACGCGGTTTACTACCTGGAAGATTTTTTGAAATCAACGAAGAATCCGCCCTACGATGGAGAAGTGAAATACGGCGATCGCGCCGAGCATTGCTGGAATGGCGATCCCAATCTGCCCAACTATCTTTCGCGCCTGCACTACAACACGATGTACTTGCCGAAGATTCTTGAGCGCATGCAGAAGACCGCGCCAGCGGGAGCGGATCTGACGTCGTGGCGCTACTGAGAAGGGGGCAATGGGTGGAGCGGGCCTTCAGGCCTGCATACAACGGTTGTGCTGAGGGGGGCTTCAGCCCGCGAGGTGCTTGCGACCGAACGCGATAGGCGGTGCAAACGTAATTGCAACAGTTATCGTGACATGGGGAACCGTTCTGTAGGTTTCGGTGTCTCAAATCATGGGAGCGACATGTTCAAATCCAAACTACCCTATGCCATATGGTCAATTTGGGTGAATTTGCCCGTTCTGCAGAGGTTGGTTTTCCTGATACTGTGCGTGCTCGGCATCTATTGCCTGTTCTCTGCGGCAATCACCATGACTCGCCTTCGCACCATCCCAAGGCTGCTTCAGAAAAATGAAGATGTTGCTTCCATTCAGCCGGCCCTGGCTGCACTTCGTAAACGGGCTACTAACATGCAGCATTTCATTGGGGCCGTCTTTTATCTCTTCGGGTTGGTGCTCTTCGTCGGACTGCAATCGGCGTATTTCACGATTGATTCCAGTCGTACTCCCGCGGGATGGTTCGTTCTCCAGAACTTCCAGATCTACTTTGCTTTTGCCGCTAATGTATTCTCGGTTTTCCTAATCCTCCATCTCGTGCAATGGTTCGTGTCGGGTCGTGTGGATGCATGCTCCTTGCAGGTAGGTGCGCAGCAGATGGCATAGAGGACGATTCGCGGTAGCTAGCACAAATTCGCCATTAGACCCACAATCTTGGGCCAAGCCGGAAGATCCTGGGTTGTCGTTGTAATCGGTTGTTTTCGTTGCCATCGAGTGAAACCTGCTGAATCGAGGGCCTCAACATCGAGTTTTCTCAGTTATCAATAACAATACTCTCTGCCGTCTGGCTGATGCGCGCACCTCTGATTCTGAGCGCCGTAGCCCAGGCCGGCTTTCGGGTCATAAGAAAATCCCAGAGAACCATCCCTGACCTCGTACTGCGAACCTGGGCCGATCGTAGGAGCTCCTTCGAGCTCGCGAAGAAAGTCCCGTAAATCCGCTGGGGGAGGCGTAGCGTTCTCCGTAGTGAAGGCAGTGATAGCAAAGCCCCATTTCCGTGTACCATCCCTCGCCGTGTCGGGCTTGCAATGCTCTCGGCGCTTTATCCAGTGTCCGCTTGAGTTCGGGTAGAGCCTCTATCGCCTTCAATTTGGCGCAGAGATCCTCTGTCAGGAGCCCTTCATGCGCGGTTTCCACAAAACTGTAGTGGAATAACTGACGGTCGTTTCGGACTAACTGGTACCTGCCGTCGCGGTAAAGGCTAATGCGGGTCTCGTGAAAGGTAATTCCGTCCTTCTCAACATGCAAGATGCTCAGCTCCGGGTGTATTCCGTCAGTGATTACCGGCTGCCGATAGGGAAAGGCGAACGTTCCGAACCAGTACACAATGAATATTAAAGTGATCGCGATTGCAGGCCAGGTCCGCTGGTTTACAGCCCGGTTTCGAAGTTGCCAATGAAGAGGAAGCAATCGGGTCACAGCCCAGATCAGCGTCATCAGTAGGAGCCCGACGAGAGAATCCTCAGTTGGGAATAGCGCATGTAGCGAAATGTGTCAGGGTCACTACTGTCCGGCTAAATGTCGAAGAGAATCAGTTGGTTAACGTTTTCGGTGAATTCTGCGTCTGCGTCGGGAGCCTGGAGAGCGCATAAAATGGGCGTTTTCTCGAAAAGCGTGACGCTCAGAATTTGTAGCGTTTGGTAAAGGCTGGCCGCCAGGCCCAGCCGCTTCCGAACGATGGCAACCAGCACATAAATTGACACCGCGATCCAGATCTGGGTCTTCACCGCATTCTCACTTGTCCCGTAGAAGGCTTTAATGCGTAGATGCTGCTTGATCCACTTAAAAAACAATTCGACTTGCCAGCGGCACTTGTAGATTTGCGCGATGGTGAATGCGGGAAGCACAAAATTGTTAGTCAGGAATTTCAGCCGTTTGTGGGTCTCCTGATCGAGATAATTGACGCGTCGCAGTGCATCCGGATAGGCCGACGCTGATTCGAACGATGTCAGAATGACAGTCTGATCTGAGCGCACGCCCGTCGTCTTGTCCACAGGATGCGAGTAGCGTCTCTGGATCAGCACATTCGACTTGGTACGGACGACGAAGAAAGCGGAGCTGAGTGTAAAAACAAAGAGCCTCTGGAAATCAATGTAGCCCCGGTCCACGTAGAAGGCGCCCGCCTCTGGCATGATCTCGTCCAGGATGTTCACATCGTGCACATCACCACTGGTGACGCGGATGAACGTGGGAATGTTGCCGTGCAGGTCGAGCAGAGTATGCATCTTGACGGCGGCCTTGCGCTGACGAAACTTCGCCCACGGGAATAGCGACAGACACAGATCGATGGTCGTCGAATCCAGAGCGTACAAACTTTGATCGAGATCGACACCAATTTGGTCGTGCGCGTACAGTGGCCGAGCGATACCAATCAATACCTGCGCGAAATCCGCAAAGATCCTCCAATCATGCGACTCGTTCGCGTCGGCCAGCGTCGAACGCGCCACCTTGCCGCGGAATCCCAGATGGTACAACTTGTCTTGCACCGAATGCAGGCACGCCTCGATGTCGCGCAAACTCTCCCGATAGGTTAGTTGTGCGAAAGCCATCGACAGATACTGATCCCAGCAGGAAAACCCGCGCAGTCGGCTGTCGCCATGATAGCGCTCAACGCAACGGCGAAACTCTCGATCGGGAAGGAAACTGATTAACTGCGAGAAGACGGCGCGCCCTTGATTCATGAGCCATTGTGCGCCGTCCAGGCTACCCAAACTCGTCTCGCCAGCTGTTCAAATCGCGGCAAGCTAGATACTGCCTCAACTCGTTACCGCTCCATCACTTGCCGGCTTCACATAGCCCGTTAGCCGGACAGCAGTGTGTCAGGGTCATTCCATGAGGCGTTGAGGGCAAATCCACGAATTTGCAGATCCTCGGGATTCAGTCATGAAAATCCACGGCAGGGGCAAGGCCGCACCAAGTGCAGCAACCATGTAGCCGAGGCGGGGACGCCGGAGTAACAACAAGGCGCCCGCCAGCGGGACGAACGGACTAAGAAGCACGGCGAGCCAATCCATGCGCCTATACGACAGATAGGACGCGATCTGGGCGTAGTTGGCCAGCATCCAAATGATTGCTGCCGTCGAACAAGCGGGAAGAAGCACAGCTTTCCGATTCGGCTTTGGAGGCACGTCTTCGCTCATTAGGAGATTAGACACCGATCACTGGTCTGCCTTCCAATGCAGCGCTAGAGTGCTGCTCCACCCGATCAAAATCCAGCGCAGAAATTACCGCTGATGTACGCCCCACTTTCGTGCCGGTTGACGCGCGCGCGCCATGTGTACTAAGGTGCAATTACACCGGAAAGGAGGTGGTCTGATGACAAGTTCTGACTTATGGGGGAGTAGTAAAAGACCAGGTGAGGTGGCTGTGACTTAGAGCGGTCGCTCTAAGAACCATCGCACGACTACCGGTGATTTAGGGTTGCATTCCGCCCGGCGTCAGGTCGCGCCGGGACCCGGAGTTATCCGAAGGGGACCACCTTTAGAGTGGCCGCCTCTTGGTCAATCCCAAACAGTACACCGGGCGGCCCGCGTATTGAAAAATGCGCGGGCCGTTCTATTTTTCGGGCCGGAATAATTTGTCCAGGTTCCTAAGGGCCGGCCTTCGGCTCCGATCCCGTAGGGGGTAACCGGGCTCAGGGATGAACCAAAAGGAATGAGTACACACCGCAAGCCAGGCTAAGGACACCGACCTCGGTGACCTACGTCCTCGCCCGGCAGGAAGGCACAATTTGGATCGAGCCCGCTTGACCACTAACGCCCAGAAAGCAGGCGTCGATGATCAGCATCCTATGCATCGCGGTTGTGACCGCCCTGGCAGTTGGCGCGGTGCTGGCGCGGAAATACGTACTCAAGCCCAAAAAAGCCCAGAAGTGGGAAAAAGCACAAATCATGAAGCAGTTGCTGGCCATGTCTGAGCATGAAACCGGGGCTCCCGCGCCAGCGCGATCCCTTACTTCTGCGAAACCAGGGACGCGGCCGGTGAAACTTACCCCCAAATCCGCAAGGGCCCCGCAGCAGATTCCTTCCAGCAAATAGTTCTTGTGTGGGTCGGACACTCTTGTCCGACGCCTTTGACTTTGACTTCCCCCTAGCTAGACACCATTTGAGGCTTTTGGCACCGCTAAGGTTTTTGCAAAAAGCAACTTCAAAAGAGGCGGACAAGAGTGTCCGCCCCACACTGTCTCCGCTAGTGCCGGGGCCCATTGCGGTGACGCAGCACGTAGTATTCGTTGACCGGGCGGTCGTCCTGCAGGGCCGGCGCTACGGGAGCCTGCGCAATCAAATCGTCGAGTGAGATTTCGTTCCTTAGCACCCTGGAAAACTGGCCTTCCGGGGTTGTCTCCGGTCCCCATTCCAGCAAATCGATCGCCGCTTTGGTTGGCAGGCGCTGGGCGAGCTCCGCCGCCGTCGGGTTGGGCAGAGGGCTTTCGCTGGCCAGGAAGTGGTAGCCCCAGCCTTCTACCGAATGAAACACGCGTACATAGGGGAAAGACTCCTTCAAGGCCCGCGCCACAGACGCCCGGTCTACAACATCTCCGCCGGGCAGCCACTGCTGCAGAATGCCTCCGGCGCGGAGCCGCCGACGGATGATGGCGTAGAACTCCTTTGAGTAGAGCAGGCTCGAACCTGCAGCCTGCACCGGGGGCGGCGGATCGATCGTAATCACGTCATATTGCGGCGACGTGCGTTCCAGGTAGCGCCGGCCATCGTCGATGACCACGTGCGACAGCGGCGAACGCAGCAGTTCGGGGCCATCGGCGTGAAAGTACCCGAACACGCGCGGAACGCTCGGCACCAGCTCTACGGCGGTTACGGGAATGTCCCATGACATCAGGGAACGGTAGGTGGTGCCCATCCCAAAACAAACCACCAAAGCGTCTTTGGGGGGATGACCGAGAAAGGCCAGGGGCAGGTGCGCCATGAACTTTGTGATGGGAGTGAGCCCGGTAATTCCGACTCCGTTGACCAGCAGGCGCTTGTTCCTGCCCTCTCCCATCGCGACGATGGTCGCCGTGTTGTCACGCAGAACTTCACTGTGCCTGAATTGGTCTTCATAACTTTTCTGAGTGAACACCAGCGCCAGGGCCGCCAGCACCACGGCGTAAGAAGCGCCGGCTTGCCAGTCGAAGCGAAGTCCATTTTCTTCTGTACTGTGCAAGCGGACGGCCATCAGGAGCCAGGGCAACGCGAACACGAATAGTACCCACCGTTCGCTCATGAGGGGCAAAAGCAGGAAGCCGGAGAGAAGCGGCCCCAGGATGCAGCCGAGAACGTTTACGGCATACGCCTTTCCCGCCTTTCCCGGATCGCCGCCCGACCAGCGATCCACCAGCAGGGGAGTCAGGAATCCCAGGACGCCGGAAAATGGAGCGATGCCCACGAACAGGCGCAACGCGCGGGAGATGTGGATGGCAGGATTGGCCGAAAACAGCGGCAGGAGCGCAAACACTCCCAGCAAGACCCAGATCAAATTTCCTTCGCGTCGATTAGCTCGGCTCCACAGCCGGTAGATCTGCAGGCCAATGAAAGTTGAGACCAGGTAAGTTGCTAGGATGGAAGCGAAGGCGTAAACCACGGTGCCGAGATAGGGGGTGAACTGGCGGATCCAGACCACTTCCATGCCTATGCTGGTCAGTCCCGTGAGGAAGAGCAGAACCAGAGGCCGGCTGTTCCCGCTGGAGATGTAGCTGGCTACGCCTCCCGCCACAGCCGCGGCTGTCCGTGGGCTGGTTGGCTCCGACTCCGTCCCGCGCAGGCTAAGCAGCACCGCAGACAATGCCAGAATGCCATTGCAGGCTGCGCCGATTTTCAGCGTGTTCCGGAAGCCGCAGAGTTCAATCAGCAGCAGAGGGATGGTTGCTCCGATTACCGCACCCAGCACGTTGGACAGGTAGAGATAGCTGAACGATCGCTGCGAGTGGTCTGGCTCCCGGCGGCGGATCGCGAGCATGGCAACGGGTATGGTTGCCCCCATGCAGGCGCACCACGGAACCAAAGTGAGAGCGATCCATATGCCGGAGCCGAGGTAGTAGGCCCACGAAGAGGATGCTCCCGTCCATTCCAGTACTCTTCGTCCCCACAACAACTGGTATGGGACCAGCAGTGCCGAGACGCCAATCAATAACTCCGCCAGCGCGTAGAGGCGAAGCGCGGGAACACGGACCCGGTTTTCATACTTGCGGATAAGGCGTCCACTTCCCCATGAACCCAGGCCCAGGCCCGCCATGAAAACAGAGATCACGATCGAAGCCAGCGCGCTGGTGACGCCAAACTGGGCCATGGCCAGGCGCAGCCAGACGATCTCGTAGAGGATGCTGCATAATCCCGAGACCAGAAAAAATATAAAGAACCAGACCATGAGAGAGAGTCTTTCGCACACGCTTCAGGCCAGCATGCAGCCGCCGGCCCGGCTAACTTTTTTGAAAACCAAGCTTTACCACTTCAGCCGTGTCCTCGGCCAAGCCAAGTTCGCCGGCTTCGGCCGGAGTAAACCAGCGCACTTCGTCGGCATCGTCGGCGGCCTGCGCTTTGCCCGCCACCGGGCGGCAAAGAAAATCGATCAGGACAAAATGATAGAGAGTGCGGCCTTCATCGTCCCGCAGCACGCGGTCATACACTCCCAGCAGTGTGCTCGGTTCCACGGTCAGGCAGGTCTCCTCCCGGGCTTCGCGGACCGCCGCAGCCCGCACCGTTTCGCCTAATTCCAGCACCCCTCCTGGAATAGACCACTCTCCGGCAAGCGGTGGGTGCCCGCGCTTGACCAGGAGCACACGGCCATCCTGAATGATGATTGCGCCTACACCGACGAGTGGCGAATCGGGATATTCTCGCTTCATGCTGGTTCGAGACTAGTCGGGCAACGGGATGCGATAGATGTTCCGCCGGGTGCTAGCGCGGGTGTAGGAGTAGTAGTCTGGTCCAGCAGCCGACCCGACTCCCTGTGGGATCACGATAACTCGTTTGTCCGCCTTCCAGCCAGCCGCGCTAAGGTCGCCCCTGGGAAAATCCGGAATGCCACGAACTCGATTGACGGGAAGCACATAGGTATTTGAATCCCCCACCGTTACAAAGAAATAACTCCCGCTGATGTCCCAGCGGGCGTTGCAATCGAAGGTGCACACATTTACGGCTGGGCCGCCCTGCAGCGGGAAAGCCGCCATCACCGCGGGGTGTTCACCTTCGTTGGACTTGACTGATACCGCTGCCCAGCGGCCGTCGGGAGAGACTGAGATCAGGTCGAGGATGGGATCCGGTGTGACCTTGCGGCGTCCCGTCCCGTCCGGAGCGGTGCGATACAGGAAATTTTGTGAGCCTTCGACGGAGCGCAGTACCAGGTCGCCATTGGGAAGAAACCAAGGTGAGTCCTGGCTGGTGGCGGACACCAACAGGCGGGGGGAAGAGCGATGATCCACTGGGGCCAGCCATATCTGGGCCTGCCCGGCATCATTTTTGACAGACACCGCAACTGTCTTCCCATCGTGCGAAAGCGCATAATCCACCAGCCGGCTGCCGGGCTGGATGGCGGAGCCCGAGATCACACGCTCGCTGCTGCCACTGGCCAGATCTCGAACCCACAGATCAACCCCCGGACTCTGCCCACCTTGCATTTCGTAATAGAGCTTGCTCTTGTCCCACGAGATAGTGGTTCCCCAGGCGCTGCCTTCCGACGAGAGCTGGTGATCGCCACTGGCGTCATGCAGCCAGATGGTAGCGTCCTCTGCGCCCACGGATGTCAGCAATGATTGCCCGTCCGGGCTCATCGCGATGCCTTCTTCTTCCGTGGTGCCGGAGGTCACCTGCTGCAGAGGCCCGTCCGGGAATCTCTGCCGCCAGATGTGGAAGCGGCCGCCCGGGTTCGCACTGAAATAGACCCATTTGCCATCGGGCGACCAGGCGGCGGAGGTACAGGTCGCAGGGGAAGGTCCTATGACCCGCATGCTGGCGCTGCCATCGAAGGGAACGACCTGGCAGGGAAGCAACGCTCCGCTCTCGTCCATCAGCACCATCAGCACCCAGCGGCCATCGGGTGAAAGATAGGAGTGGTGCACCATGCTGCGTTCGCCCGGCGGAACATAGACCTCTCGGCTCTCTCCCCGGTCCTCGTTGGTAGTGACCAGGATCATGTGCAGGCCTTCCTGAATCTCGGAGAAGAGCAGGTGCTTGCCGTTGTCGATCCAGGAAAGGGAGGATGCATTTTTCAGGAGCAGCCGGGGCTGCCCGCCCAGGACAGGGACTTCCCAGGTGTCGAAGGGGTCGATTGTGCCGTAGGCAATGCGTGAGCCGTCGGGCGAGAAGACGGGGGCGAGCTTGTAGCCGGTCTTGTAGCCGGAGTCATGAGTAAGTTGAACAGCGTCTCCGGAAGGCAGCAGCTTGACATAGATGTTGCCTTGACCGAAGAGAGTTCCGCTGCCTCGTATGAAAGCCAGCATGCGTCCGTCAGGCGAGAGCGCCGGATAGACCGCAGAGTCGGTGAAAAAGGTAAGTTGTTCCCAGGCGGTGGAGCGGGCCGAGGGCCGGCGTCCCAGGTAGTAGTAGAGTCCAAATCCCGCCGCGGCTACGACCGCCAGAGCAAGCGCCGCAAACCAGCGCCACCGCATGGGACTCGGCCGCTGCGGGACCCGGGCAGACATCCTGCCGGATTCGCTATCGCGCTTCAGCCGCTGCAGGTCCGCCCGCAGCTCCGCGGCAGACTGGTAACGCAACCCTGGGTCTTTTTCCAGTGCCTTGCTGACGATGTCATCGAGCCTGGCGGGTAGGACCGGGTTGCGTTGCGAGAGCGCCGCCGGCGTTTCATCGAGAATAGCCTTGAAAATGATGGCGGAACTCTTGCCATGGAAGGCTGGTTTCCCGGTTGCGATCTCGTACAGTACGGCGCCGAAGGAAAAAATGTCGGTGCGCTCGTCCAGAGCCTCGCCCCGCGCCTGTTCCGGCGACATGTAGGCGACGGTGCCCACTGCCGTGCCGGCCACCGTTACGGGGGAAACCGTTGCTGTCGCTGATTCCGAGGCCGCGTCGTCCACCAGCTTGGCCAATCCGAAGTCCAGCACTTTGTACTCGCCGTGCGCCGTAAGAAAGATGTTTCCGGGTTTCAAGTCGCGGTGAATGATTCCCCGCCGGTGGGCTGTGTCCAGAGCGTCGGTGACTTCCAGAGCGCAACGCAAGAGTTCGCTGAGCGCCAATGGACCTCTGACCAGACGATCCGCGAGGGTTTCGCCCTGCAGAAATTCCAGGACCAGGTAATTGATCGGCCCCTCGGTGCCCACGTCATAGAGTTGGCAGATGTGGGGATGATTGAGCGCGCCGATGGCCCGCCCTTCACGCTCGAAGCGTTCCCGCGCGTCCGCCTGATCCGAGCGATGGAGGGGAAGGACCTTAATGGCGACTACACGGTCGAGGCGCGTGTCACGAGCGCTGTACACCTCGCCCATTCCACCCGCTCCCACCTGGGTCACAATCTCGTACGGACCAAGCCGTGTACCCGTTGCTAGGGGCATGGCTGGCGTGAATTATAACGCTCGGCACGGTTGCCCCGTCCGAGGTGAAGTGGTGCAGTGGGCTAAAATGATCCCGTGTCACTGGACGAATACAAACGCAAGCGGCGCTTTGAAGCCACCCCCGAGCCCCCTCCCAAGCTGGGAAAAAAGTCCCGGCATCGCTTCGTAGTGCAAAAGCACCGGGCTACGCGTCTGCACTACGATTTCCGCCTGGAGATGGAGGGCGTGCTCAAGTCCTGGGCCGTGCCTAAGGGTCCTTCCCTCGATCCCGCCGACAAACGCCTGGCCATGCAGGTGGAAGATCATCCGGTTTCGTACTTTGACTTCGAGGGCACCATTCCCGAAGGCAACTACGGAGCGGGTACGGTGATGGTCTGGGATGTCGGCACATGGGAACCCCTGTCGCCCGAACCGGTAAACGGAAAATTCGTCCCTGGGACGGACGCTGAAGCCTCGGACATGCTGAAGAAGGGGGATTTCAAAATCCGGCTGCACGGCAAGAAACTGAATGGCGACTTCGCGCTGATTCACATGCGCTCACGGCGTCCCGGCACCAAGGGGACGGAGTGGCTGTTGATCAAGAAACAGGACGACGCGGTGGTGAAGGGCTTCGACATCGACCAGTACGACGAGTCAGCGCTCACCGGCCGTACCATGGCTGATATCGCAGGCGACCAGGGATCGGCGCAGTGGACAAGCAGCCGTCCGGCCTCGCGTGGAGCGGTGAAGGCGCCGTGGCTGGCAGATGCGATCGCCAAGTTTGATAGGAAGAACAAAAAGAAAACCACGGAGGACACTGAGGACACAGAGAAAGGCAAAATAAAAAAAAAAGAGAAAGGTAAAGCCGTGGGCGGCGCAACTCGCCGCGCAGTGGCCCCGCAGAACACTTCCTCCATGTCCCCTGTGTCCTCCGTGGTTAAAGATTTGGAGGGCGCGGTCAAGCGTGATATGCCCACCGCGATCCATCCCATGCTGGCAACTTCCATCGATGAGCCGTTCGACAATCCTGAATGGTTGTTCGAGATCAAGTGGGACGGTTACCGCGCCATTGCGTTTATCGCCAAGGGCAGGGTTCGACTGGTGTCGCGCAATCAGAATGACCTGACCGCGCAATTTTCCGAGCTGCAGGATATCCCCAGTTCCATCAAGGCGGACACCGCCATTCTTGACGGAGAAATCGCCGCTCTCGACGAGCAGGGGCGTGCGTCGTTCAGCCTGATGCAGCAGCGTACGGGAATTCGCCAGGGCGGCCGGCGCGTTGGTTCGCGTCAGGACCTCCCCGTGCTGTATTACGTCTTCGATCTGCTCTACCTGGACGGATACGATCTGCGGCGGGTCTCATTGCAGCAGCGCAAGGAATTGCTGGCGCAAATTACCAGCGCAGCCGGGCCGGTGCGCTATTCCGATCATTTTTCCCAGGGCAAGGCATTGTTTGATGTCGCCCAGCAAAAGGGTCTGGAGGGCATACTGGCCAAGCGCCGCACCAGTGTGTATGAAGAGCGCCGCAGTCGCGAGTGGCTCAAGATCAAAATCACCCGCACGGTGGATTGTGTCATCGGCGGTTACACCGACCCCGAGGGTACCCGCGAATATTTTGGCTCTCTCGTGCTGGGCCTCTTCGACAAGAACCGCGAACTGATTCATGTGGGCCAGGCCGGCACCGGCTTCGATCAGGCCATGCTCAAGCAGATTTGGCAAGTGCTGAAGAAGAGGGAGACAAGAGTCAGTCCCTTCCCGCACGGGGTGGAAGCGTTGCGGGAAGTTCACTGGGTCAAGCCCGAACTGGTGGCGGAGATCAAGTTCTCGGAATGGACCCACGAGACTGCCGAAGGCGGGATGAAGTTGCGCGCTCCGGTCTTTCTTGGCCTGCGGGAAGACAAGGACCCCGAAGAATGTGTCTTGCCCTAGAGAAAAGTTTCCAGTTTTCAGTTTCTGGTTTCAAACCCGAAGAAAAAACAAGAAACTAGAAACCTGAAACTAGTAACTCACTTGATGTCTTTCATCGCCAGCATCGAGCCGTAGTCTCTGCCAGAGGGTTCGACCGCGCGGGCCACAATTCCGGCAAAGGCGTCACGGAACTCGGGATACTTGGTTACCAGCGCTTTCATCACTGCGGTGTTGTCCTGAAAAGTCTTTCCCGTGTCGGAGATATCAGCCGACTGGTAGCGCACCACTAGGTCGAAGTCGTGGCCTACCGGGACCGGAAACAGATCAGTAACCTTATGGGTCTTGCCGCCCGCAGTCAGATCGAAGGGAGGCAGGTCGGCCGGCTTCTGCGCCTGCATCTCGTCATACAGCCGGTCGGTGATGGCCGTTGCCATGAAGGGGACCGGAACCAGCAGCTCTCGGGCCTCGCCAAAGTAGAACCAGGCATTGTGGAGCTGTCCCTTGGTTTTGAATTCTCGGGCGCGGGTGGCGAACCAGTTGCCGTCGTGGCCCGAAAGCTGGGCGGGCTTGGCGTAAAATCCGCCCAGCTTCCAGTCGTTCGCCTGCTGCTGCAAAACGAAAGAAACGGTGTAGGCGCCCTGGGGCGAAGCTGCATCGAGAGTAACGATGCCGTAATTGCCGGGTGGCAGGTTGGGAATCACGAAGACCGCGCTTTCCCGGGTCTGTCCCTGGGCCCCGAAAATGCCGCACAGGAATTCGGCGCGCTGCAGGGGCGCGGTCCCCTCGGCTTTGAGCAGGAACGGCGGACGCGGCGCCGGTTGTACTCCACTCAGGTTGGGCTGGTTCTCTTTGACGGCGTTTTCGATGCCGGAAAAATTCGATGCCAGGCTGGCGATTGCACTTTGCTGCAGCGAGGCCGAGTCTCCCCGGGCCGCCATGTCGTACAAACGCTTCGCGGTTGCCGTCAGGGCTGAGGCGGTGGCCGGGTCCATATCGCCCGCCGTCTGGCAGGTCTGGGCGCGAGCCATGATTGCCGACGAAAAAACTAATACTGCCGCCAGCCATTTCGCAATGTTTCCTGGATAGCCGATATTCCACCTCGCGACCCTGACGCTCAGAATAATATGAGTCTTATCAATCTTAAACTGTCGGAGACGGCCCTCGATACCTGTATTTCCCGGCCACCACCGGCTGGCGCGATTGCGCCCGGCTGCGGCGTGTGCTACCGTCGCCCCTGTTCCCTATTTCCACGCGAGGGAGACGCTCCATGGCCTTAATCTTCCTGGGCATTCTGGTCGTCATCGTCATCCTGCTGGTTGGGATGTACAACAGCCTCGTCCAGTTGCGTGTCCGCTGCGACAACGCCTGGTCGGACATTGATGTGCAACTGAAACGGCGGCACGACCTGATCCCCAATCTGGTCGAAACGGTAAAGGGTTACGCCGCCCACGAGAAGGGCACATTCGAGAACATTGCCAAATTCCGCTCCCAGGCCATGCAGGCGACCACGCCGGGTGACAAGGCGCAGGCGGAGAACCAGCTCAGCGGAGCTTTGAAAAGCCTGTTCGCGGTGGCGGAGAATTATCCTCAGCTGAAGGCCTCGGAGGAGTTCACCCAATTGCAGGGTTCGCTCAGCCAGACGGAAGACACGATCCAGAACGCGCGCCGCTACTACAACGCCGTAGTCCGCGACCTGAATACAAAGATCCAGTCTTTTCCGACGAACATTCTTGCCGGAATGTTCGGCTTCCAGCAGCGGCAGTTCTTTGAAGTGGCCGCGGCCGACCGCGAACCGGTGGCGGTGAAGTTCTAGGGGGTAATCGGCGGGGTCAGCCGCGTAGCGGCCAAAGAATACAGCCCACGGCGCAAGCCGTGGGTGCAGGGCGGGAGGTTCAGCCGCGAAGCGGCGCAAGAATACAGCCCACGGCGTGAGCCGTGGGTTACGAGTCGGGCAGGGCGAGCCCCACCGGGGCGAAAGAGTCGTAAAGGGCCCCGTTAGAATTGCCACCATGCGTGCCGCGTTCCGTAAGGTTCCGTCCGCAGCCAAGCTGCCCCAAATGTCATTGACCTCATTATGCAAAGTCGGTCATCATCAAACCCTGCGTGCAGCACCAAATAATCTGTGGGCAAAAAGCTCTCTCGCCCCGTCGGGGCTTACCCTGTTTTCGCTTTTGACCCACGGCTTACGCCGTGGGCTACATTCTTGCGCCGCTTCCCGGCTCAAAGCGATTGCCTCCACGCGCAAGCTTCTTTTTCTGGCCTGCCTCCTGGCCCTGACCACTCCGCTCTTTGCCCAGAGCTGGCGGATCGCCGACTTCCAGGACACCATCTTGATCAGCGAAGGCGGTACGGCGCTGGTCAAGGAGCGCATCAACCTGGTCTTCATCGGCCAATGGCACGGCATTCACCGCACCATTCCCATCGAATATCCGGGGCCGCGGGGCACCAACTACACCCTCTTTCTTGATGTCACAGCCATCACCGACGGCGCCGGTCAGAAGTTGAAGTATGACTCCACAACCTCCGGGGGATACCGCGACCTGAAAATCTACGTCCCCGGCGCGGTGGATACCTCGCGCACGGTGGAGATCAGCTATATCGTCCACAACAGCATCCGTTATTTTGAGGACCACGACGAGTTCTACTGGAACGTGACCGGCAACGACTGGCCGGTGCCGATCGATCACGCCGAGGCGCATGTCTATTTCCCCAAGGCAGCGGCGGGACGGCTGCGGGCGCAGGCCTTCACCGGAGTTTACGGAGCGGCCCAGCGCGATGCCACCTCCGAGGTCAACGGCGCCGATGTCGCCTTCGAGACCACGAACCCCCTGCCGATGCGCGGCGGCATGACGGTGGACGTCTTTATTCCCAAGGGCATTCTCAAGGAGCCGGGCGCGATCATCCGCGCCTTCTGGTTTCTGGGCAGCAACCCCATCGTGTTCTTACCCTTTGTCACGTTCGCTATGATGTACGTGCTGTGGTGGTACAAGGGCCGCGACCCCGATCCCGGACGTTCGGTTGCGCCCATGTACGAACCGCCGCCGGGCATGTCTCCTGCCGAGGCCGGGGCGCTGATCGATGACTCCATTCATCCTCGCGACATCACATCCACCATTGTGGACCTCGCGGTGCGCGGCTACCTGAAGATTGAAGAGACTGTGGACACGACCCTGTTGGTCTTCCACTCCAAGGACTACATCTTTCATCTGGTCAAGCCTTTGACGGAATGGCAGGGACTCGCGCCCCACGAGCGCGTGATGCTGGAGAATATTTTCGCGGGCGGACAGCAGACCCGTCTGTCCAGCCTGAAGAACCGCTTTTACACTACGATTCCGGTCATAAAGCAGGACATAAAGGCAGCGCTGAAGAACAAGGGCATGTACCTGCTTGACCCCGATTCGGCCAACGGTTACAGCGTGGGAGGGGCCCTGCTGATCGTTACCCCGTTTCTCCTCGCCCAATTCAGCGGTTTCAAACAAATATTCAGTTCAGTAGTTCTTCTCATCGCCTGTGGCATTGTTTCCGCCATCATCTGGTGGTTGTTCGCGCGCGAAATGTCGGCGAAAACGGTGCAGGGCGCGCGCACCCGTATTGCCGTGCTGGGATTCCAGGAGTTCATGAATCGTGTGGATGCCGACCGCCTGAAGCGAATGCCGCCCGACACCTTTGAAAAATACTTGCCTTACGCCATGGCGCTCGGAGTGGAGCACCAGTGGGCGCAGGCTTTTGCGGGAATAGTCCAGAACCCGCCCAATTGGTACGTGTCGCCCAACGGCATGACTGGTTTCAATCCCATATTTTTCTCCAGCTCCATGCACAGCATGGCATCGGACATGAACCAGGTGTTCGTCTCTGCGCCGCGCTCAAGTTCCAGTGGATCAGGATTTGGCGGAGGTGGCGGCGGCGGTTTCTCGGGAGGCGGATTCGGAGGAGGCGGCGGAAGTGCTTTCTGACGTTGACGGATGCCGAGGCCTTGCTTTGCGCACTTTGCGTGTCCTTTGCGTTCTTTGCGGTAAAAGGTCTTGACTGCAAAGGTGGCAAAGAAACACTGCCGCCGGAAATCACTCTCTGTGAAATACGTGCTTGCGCACGCTGGGCCAGAACTCGGCAAAGGCGTTGCTCCCCATTCGCCCGGCGACGCCCAGAGCGATACGCAGGCAGGCGTCGCCTGCGCTGGATTCGCTGTCGGCTCTCCAGGCGTTGGAAAGGAAGTTATTGCCGGCGTTGCCCATGTAACGCGCGTAGGCGGGAGCCAGGTGCCCGTCTGCCCGGCGCGCGACGAAAGTCATGACTACGACGTTCCTGATCCGCCCTTTGAAGGGCTGGCCGGTGGCGCGGAAGTACCGGGGATCTTCTCCCCACAGGGCGCCTAATCCCGCCTCCATGGCGTTGCCGGTGGCGATGCCGGTAAGTCTCATGCCGTAGCGCTTGCCGAAGCCCTCCCAATGAGGGCCATACTCGCGCGGGCTGTTTCTGGCAGTACCGACACCCGCCGTGAACAGGCCTGCAGCCAGGCCCTGCGGACCGAGGGTGCTCTTGGCGAACCAATCGATCCGCTGGCGGCCAGTGATGAGCTGATAGGAAGTGGCAGCATTGCCGTATGCATTCGCGGGCCGGGCGGGGAAAATCTGACCGACGGCGTTGGCGGTCAACAGAACGAGAACAGCGAAGAAAAATACAGGGTAAGCTTTCACAGGTATTGGGTGCGGTTCGATGCGCAGGGTTTGCTTGTCTAAGGTGATCAGGGTTGAAGGCTTTGCGTCGGAACCGGGCGGGGCTCTCGCCGACTGGTCCGAAGACTCGGCCAGTTTCCGCCGCTGGCCCGCAACCCGGAGGCCCGACTGCGAGTCCAGCGCCTTGGGGGGAACCTAGTTCTTACCCTTTCTGTTGCGTTATCAGGCTGTTCCGAGGGGTGTCATCCGTGATATAACCGCGCAAGCAGATGGTTGTGGCTCTATTCAGGAGATCCGGCATGGGGCTGGGTTTCGCGGCTGGAAATGGGCAGAAGCGAGGAGGTCTTGTGTCCGACGCGCGCACGGGGAAGCGGTTTCCCCTGGAATTGCCGATTAAGATCCACAAATCAGAAGAAGGCGGCGAGCACAGCGGCGTCACAGGAAATCTGAGCGCTGCCGGGGTGTACATCAAGGCTGACGCTGCGCTGGAGATGGGCTCGACCGTCGAATTCGAGATTACTTTACCGCCAGAAATGACGGGGGCCAAAGAAGGTGTAGTCATCCAATGCCGGGGGCGCGTGGTGCGCACCGACGAACCTGCCGGCGGTCCCACGGAGGCGCGAGGTGTGGCCTGCGTGATTGACTCCTACGATTTCGTTCGCCATTAGAGGCGAGGAGCTGACAGAGATGCTGAAATTGATTCTGGCCGACAATCAAGCCATCTTCCGGGCGGGCATCGCCAAAGTGCTGGCGGTTGAGGATGAAATGCGCATCGTGGCGCAGGCGCAAACCCAGGAGCAGATGTTCATGGCCCTGGACAAATTTCGCGCCGCGGTTCTGGTGGTGGCGGGCGGGTTCCATTCCGATTTCACCGGCATACTGCAGGCCGCCAGCAAAGCCAAAACCCGGGTGGTGGTGCTGGCCGATACCGGCGAGAGTGCGCAGCGCTATATGGGCGCAGGGGCCAACGGCGTGGTCTATCGCAACGTGACCAGCGCCGCTCTGGTGGACTGTGTACGCAAAGTGGCGCGCGGCGAAAACTGGGTGCAGGACATCGCCGTGCCCAGCGAGTTGACCGAAAACGATATGGTCGGCCTGCGCGTGCGCGACCGTTTGACCGCGAAGGAGCTGCGCATCGTGGCTCTAATTGTTCAGGGCTATAAGAACAAAGAGATCGCGTCGCAGCTGGGAACCACGGAGCAGGTGATCAAGAATTACCTGCGCAACGTGTACGACAAGATCGGCGTCTCCGACCGGCTGGAGCTGGCACTGTTCACCATCCACCACCGGATTCTGAACGAAGCCGCAGCCGCAACCGCGGCGGCAGCAACGCCACAAGCGGGAGCGGGCGTGACGTCGTAGGATTTTATTTGTTGAAGAAGGCCGCCCGTGGGCGGCCTTTTTCTTGTGTGCCGAGCATGCTCGACAGCCTGGAGGTGCAAGTCCTCTTCACAACGTGATGGACGTGAAGGG
The DNA here is from genome assembly GCA_963803605.1 of Terriglobia bacterium. Taxonomy (GTDB): domain Bacteria; phylum Acidobacteriota; class Terriglobia; order Terriglobales; family Acidobacteriaceae; genus JAIQFF01. The sequence goes on along the minus strand of CAWDNG010000003.1, from coordinate 229,822 downwards.
ATAGCGAAGCGCAACGGTGAAATCACACTCGCCGCGAGGCGGGGCCGGAAAGAAGCGCGGAGCAAAGATGCGAGCCGATGAACAAGAACCGGATACGAGGCCTACGGTGGCGGGCGAGCGGGCAATTGACTGCGAAGCCCATATCCATCAAGCTCACTGGTGGTAAATCCGGCGGTTGTGCATCGAAGGCGGTCGAACTTACCTCGGGAGATCTGCGGCATGTCACGAAGTCGTGACTGAGGGTGAAGCGATTCATCCTGACCGTGTCGCAGAAGTCAGCAGAGGGCAAAGTAGGTCACGCAGTCGGCGAGGATATTGAGGCACTCCAATGCCGAAAGGCGGAGAAACAGCTAGGCCAAGCCGGGAACGGTGATCGAAGGCCCGAACGGAAGGGAGAGGCGAGTACATCGCGCGATCTCAGGAACGACCCGCGGCCGAAAATCCAATAGCTTGGCCTTCCGGATTCCAGGCGGAGTGAAGCTCCAAGGGGCGTCTCGGAAGGGACCGAATCGTTCTCTGGCGACGCGTTCTATCGAAAGCCCGGCTACCCACATCTAGCTCAACCCGCCGAACCGCCGTATGCGGACCCGCATGTACGGTGGTGTGGGAGGGGAGGACGCGTGATCGTCCCCCCTATCCCGATTTACGCAAAACACGTAGGGGCGGGCGCCCCGCCCGCCCGGCGGAGCGAAGCTCCGCAAGCTCTTACCGGCCCCCCGCCAGGAGTTCCACACTCTCAACTCCGCGGCCTCTGGCGCGACAAGCCTCGGCCAGCTGGCGCTGGCCCGCCCGGACGAGGGTGTCCGGGCCTACGTGAAACTTCCGGTGCCGACGTGAACCATGAATACTGGCAATTGATTTTTTGCGTTGGACTTCGGCGCCTTGCGCTGGCACAGTAGCAGTGTCCAATCGTCTGTGCGAAACAGACGGCAACCTCAGGTGCTGCGAACTCTGAAGTTCGTTCCCTAACTCCTGGCGTTTGACGTTGTTCCATTCCTGACCTCGTCGTCCCAACACAAATCACGCGAGCGGCGCACATTCGGCATAAGCGCAGGTGTGTCGGCTCGCCACAACCACAGAGGAGATCAGGTCATGAAATCAATTCGCAGTTCCATGCTGTTCAAAGTGGTTATCCTTGCCATCGGCGCACTGGCCGCATCCGCCAGCCCCGCCCAGGCGCAGTCCGCCACCGGAAAGTTCACCCTTACGCATGATGCCCGCTGGGGCAATGTGCTTCTGACCCCCGGGACATACTCGTTCTCGCTGCAGTCTCCGAGTTTGCCGGCAGCCATCATGGTCGGCAAAACCGGAGCTGCGCAGGTCGCAATCGTATTACCGGCCGAGGTATCAACAGAAAGACTCGGTCCGGGCAGCACTCTGATGCTGAATCGCAATACGGCCGGAGAATCGTTCGTAAGCGCGCTGTACCTCGGAGATCTCGGTTTGAGTCTCCACTATTCAGCGCCCAAGTCGCAGGCGGCAACGGAATCGGCGAAACTGGCGCCTATGGCCGAGTCTCAACCCGCCAAGTGAACTCCCCATGCGGAAGCGGCCATCGAACCTGGTGGCTGCTTCCGCACTTTTGTTTTTCGAATAAGGGAAGGAAATCGCCGTTGGCCGTTGGTCTTTGGCCTTTGGCCAAACAAAATCAGCCACGGATTTCATCGATTAACACGGATAGATCCCTAAACTTCTCTTGTTTGATCCGTGTGAATCCTGAAATCCGTGGCTGATTTTTAAAGCCAACGACCAACGACCAATGGCCAACGACTCCCTCGCGATCTAGTTCGTGCGCGAGTTGCGCCGCAGTTCATCGGTCACGACCACCGCTTCCGCCACCTGCCGCATGGATTTGCGGGTCTGCCGGCTCTGCCTTTGCAAGGCGAGGTAGGCCTGCTCTTCATCGATTGCAAGATCGCGCTGCAAAATACCTTTGGCGCGTTCCACGATTTTTCTCGTTTCCAGCTGTTGCGAAAGATTCGTGTTCTCGCTCTCCAGGCGGGCCATTTCGATCTCAGCTCCCACCAGAAAGCCCGCGGTCGAGATCAGACGTATTTCGCGCTGGTTATGCACATGCGGACGGCGGTGCTGCAGGTTGATCACGCCCACCACGCGCCCGCGCGACATCAAGGGCACAGAGAGAAAGGCTTCGTAAGTGTCTTCGGGCAGTTCGTGGAAGAATTGAAAGCGGGGATCCTTGGAGGCGTTCTTCGAAACCGCGACCGGCTCGCGATGCTCCGCCACCCAGCCGGTGATGCCTTCTCCGACGTTGAGCTTCAGGCGATCGACTACATCTGGATGCGGGTTCTTGGAGGCCCGCAACAACAGTTGTTCATCCTCCAGCACATAAATCAGACAGGAATCGCACTTCACCAGCGCCGAGGCAAAATCAACCACGCGAGTGAGGACTTCATGCAAAGCGTCCGCCGAGGAAATGCTGCTGCCCAGTTCGTGCAGAAAATCAACAGAGGAATCGTCGAGAGGTAATGATGTGGACATGATTCAACGATAGGAGGCGGGATACGGCTTGTCCAATTGCAATTTTCGATCACGGGGATAAAACCTTTTCGCGCAACTTAGCGAAATTCGATGAATCTTAGGAAGGGTTCGGAGAATGCTTTGTTACAGAGGCGTTACAAATTATTTCCGCTTCGGACAAGCAATATGCACTTTTCTTGCAACGGCAGATCCCATCGGAGCAAGCGAGTATCGTGGATTGCACCGGAATACTTAGGCTTGTCTGAGGTATCCAGGCTGGAATAACATTTCGCGTGATGGAAATTCAGGACTTGATCAAGCAATACGAAATTAAGACAGATGACGAACTGTTGGGATTGGCGCTGGATTCCGAACAACTCACACCTGAAGCCACTACAGTTCTCAATAATGAACTCGCGAAACGGCGAATCGATGGCGCCGAGAGGCTAAATGTCTTTCGTGCAGAAAAAGAGCATCGCGAAGCTGAACAAAGGAAGAACCCCGGATCGCTGTTCGTGGTTCATGCTTACGGAATCGGTCGGAAACGCTTCGGAAAGGCCGCCTATGAGTACAATTCCGAAACCGGCATGGAGCAGTTCAGGACCACCGTATTCATTGTGTTGTTCTGGCTTCCGTTGCTGCCAACTGGTACTTACTTCGTGGAGAGGAAGAAAGAACTCCTGTCCAGTGACATGAGAGTTTTGGAACACCTTCCCCTCGACTGGAGCAAGTGATGAAGGTCTGGATCGTTGCCGCCGGCAGCCTGTTATGCCTGATTTGGATACTTAGGTTATTGAGACTCTAGATCTTTTCCCCCACCGCCTTGCCCTGGGTAAACAAGTACAAATAATCCGGCCCGCCGGATTTCGAATCTGTTCCCGACATATTGAACCCGCCAAAAGGATGAGCAGCCACGGTGGCGCCGGTGCACTTGCGGTTGATGTAAAGGTTCCCCACGTGAAATTCCTGAATGGCCCGCGCAATCTTGTCCTTCGATTTTGTGTACACAGCGCCGGTCAGGCCAAATTCCGTGTCGTTGGCAATTTCGAGCGCCTGGCTGTAATTCTTTGACTTGATTACGGCCAGCAGCGGTCCGAAAACTTCTTCCTGTTCCAGCCTCGATCCAGCCGGAATATCGGCGATGACCGTGGGCTGCAGAAAATATCCTTCGCCGGCATCTTCGGCGCGACCGCCGCCGGTGATGACGCGCCCATCTTTCTTGCCGACTTCGATGTAATCGAGGATCGACTTCATCGAGCCTTCATTGATCACCGCGCCCATGTTGGCGTTGGTTGCGGGATCGCCGACTGTGATTTTCTCTACGCGCGCTTTCAGCTTCTCCAGAAATACGTCGTAGATACGCTCATCAACGATGGCCCGGGAGCAGGCCGAGCATTTCTGGCCCTGAAAGCCGAACGCGGCCTGGGCCACACCTTCGACGGCGGAGTCAACGTCGGCATCGGCGTCCACGATGATGGCGTCCTTGCCGCCCATTTCAAGGATGGTGCGCTTGATCCATATCTGGCCAGGCGCATGCGCGGCCGCGCTCTTGTTGATGTCGAGGCCGACTTCGCGGGAACCAGTGAACGCAATGTAACGGGTCTTGGGATGGGCTACCACCGCATTGCCGAAGCTGGCACCGGCGCCGGGACAGAAATTCACCACGCCTTCGGGCAGGCCACACTCTTCCAGAAGTTCTACGAACTTTGCTGCGATGGTGGGCGAATCGCTTGAAGGCTTCAGGATGACCGTGTTGCCGCTCACAATCGAGGCCAGCGTCATGCCGGCCATGATGGCGCAGGGAAAATTCCACGGTGGAATCACCGCGCCCACGCCCAGCGGAATGTACATCAGAGTGTCGCGCTCGCCCGGCATCTGTACCGGAAGTTCGGTGCGCGAGAGGCGCAGCGCTTCCCGAGCGTAGTATTCGCAGAAGTCGATGGTCTCCGCGATATCGGCGTCGGCCTCGGCCCAGTTCTTGCTGACTTCAAAAACCAGCCAGGCGCAGAATTCAAACTTGCGTTCGCGCAATAGGTCGCCTACGTGGAAGAGCAGGCTGGCGCGTTCTTCAAAAGACCTCCGGCTCCAGCTGGCGAACGCCTCGAGCGCCGCCTGCATGGCCGGCTCCACGTGTTCCTTGCCAGCCTTCTGGTGCAGGCCGACCAACTGCGAGGGCCGGGCCGGATTGATGGACGTGATCTTGTCGCTGGTCCTGACCCGCTTGCCGCCGATGATGAGGTCGTACTCGCGGCCCAATTGTCCACGCACCTTTTCGATCGCGGCCCGCATGCGGCGGGCGGTTTCTTCCCGGGTGAAATCGGTGAGGGGTTCGTTTACGAACGGCCCTTCATGCAGACGTGTTTGTGGGCGGATCGGAGCTTCAACGGTTGCCATGAGTGCACCTCGGAGATATTCGATGCCGGTGGGTAGATGTAAGACTCTTCGTGGTTATTGTAGCACCGGGGACTGTAGCGCCGGCGTCTCGCCGGCCCGATGGGTGGGCGGGATGCCCACCAGACAACCGGCGACTGCCGAGCTTCGCTCGGCCGGGCGGATGAGGGCATCCGCCCCTACGTGGGTTAGTAGCGCTACGGGACCTTTACCGATTCGTGATCTTCCGCTGACGGTTGGTAGCTCATGGCGGCGGTGCGTTCCAGTTTGTCCCAGGTGAAGGGCCGGCCTTCTGCTGCGCGCTTCAGCGTCTTCAGCAGGACAATCGAGAACAACTGGCGGTAAGCGATTCGCTGCAGCCACACCTGGCTCAGCAGCCATGGGTCTTCCGGTGCATCCGGTTGGCGGCGCTCAAGCGCGAATGCAATGGCCGAAGCCAGAAAGTCCATCAGCAGGAAAGCTACAAAGAAAACGACCAGACGCTGAAAGCTGCCGGGGTCCGTGGATTCGGGATGAAAAGACTTCTGGACGAAATACCAGATCGAGCCTACGAAGAACATGATGTCGATCAAAGGCGACACCAGGGGCAGCAAGACCTGGAAAATGGCAATGTTGGGCAAGGCAATCCAGCCCAGTACGCCCTCGCGGGCAAAGGCGCCGCGATGCTTCCACACCGACTGCAGGATGCCGAACGACCAGCGAAAGCGCTGGCGCATCAGGCCCCGCGCATTGACCGGAGCCTCGGTATAGGCCAGAGCCATATCTTCGTATTCGACACGATATCCGCGTTGCAGCAGGGCCATGGTGAGATCGGCATCTTCGGCGACAGTGTCGGTGTGAAACCCGCCGGCCTCGCGCACCGCCGAAATCCGCCAGGCGCCGATCGCGCCCGGTACCACGCTCACCGCGCCCATGGTGTTCAGGGCGCGGCGCTCAAAGTTCTGGCTGGTGATGTACTCCAGGGCCTGCCAGCGGGTCCAGAGGTTGACGCGGTTCCCAACTTTGGCATTGCCGGCCACGGCACCCACCTTGGGGTTCAGGAAGTGGGGTTTGAGGCGGGAGATGGCATCGCGCGCAATCACCGTGTCGGCGTCGATGCCGACAAAAATTTCCTCGTCACGAAGATGCTCCAGGCCGAAATTGAGAGCATCGGCCTTGCCGGAGTTCGCCTTGGTCAGGATGAGGACCCTGCCGCTGGCGGCTTCCAGGGCAAATGCAGCGCGTGCGGCTTCGAGCGTCCGGTCACTGGAGCCGTCATCAATCACGATGACATGCAGATTGGGATAGTCCGAGGTGAGCGCCGAGCGGATGGTCCGCACGATGACTTTCTCTTCGTTGTACGCAGGGATTAACACCGCAACCTGCGGAAGATAGTGCGCCGTGTCTCCGGGAGTTCCATAACGCCGGGGCCAGAGCCGGTCGAAGACAGCGAAGGCGCCGATGAACAGCAGGCGGCCGGTCATCAGCACGTCGCCCACAAAGAAAATCCAGGTCATGGCGTTGAACGCCAGGGGAAAGAGCGCGAATCCGAACAGGTTCAGACGCGCAATCCAGCGCTGGTTGGAAGGAATGGGCGGCATTACCTCCGCCCGCGTCCGGACCAGCAACTGATGCAGGGGAACGATCTGCAATCCTTTTTCCCGGATGCCGGCAATGATCCGGGGAAGAGCCAGCACGGTCTGTTCGCGATCGCCTCCGCCATCGTGCAGCAGGATGATGTTGCCGCAGCGAATGTCACCCGGGGCGCAGGGCGGGAGATGGGAGACGACGTCGGAGACGATTTGATCGGCGCTGTGCCGCGGATTATCGCGCCAGTCATTGGGATCGATCTTGTCGCCGATGGTGATGTAGCCCATGTCCTGCGTAGTCTCGAGGGGGCGGACCTGATCTTCGGTGTCAGGTTCGGCGTCAATCGAGTAAGGCGGGCGAAACAGAATGGTGCGGATGCCCAGGCGGCTGGCAAAAAGCTGCTCGGTAAGATTGAGTTCCACCGCGCGCATGAATCCTTTGGAAATGTTGCTGATGTCGGGATGCGTAAAAGTATGGTTCCCGATTTCATGTCCTTCGCGGTAGATGCGGTCGGTGATGTCGGAAAACTTGTCGGCCTGAATTCCGATCAGAAAAAAAGCGGCCGGCGCCTGGGCGCTCTTGAGCACATCGAGAATCTTGGGTGTCCATTCCGGGTCGGGGCCATCGTCAAAAGTGATCGCGACTTTATCCGGGCTTGATCCGTAGCGCGCCACCCGGTAAGGCTCGGGAAACGAATCGAAGCTCTGATCGGTAATGATTCCTGTGGACTGATCCAGGGTGATGCTGCGTTGTCCGTCGGCGGGCCGGGCCTCGATGCGCAGAATCTCGCCATTGCCCTCCATGTCCACATCCTGGCCGGGAGGGACGTCCTTCAGTTTGTTTTCTGCCCCGGCCTCGCCGGGAACGTCCCAGACCCGCCACAGCGAGCGATCTTCCGACCCTAGTCGCCACAGGGCGAAAGTCTTGATGCCCAGGGACTGCGCGGCGCGCATCTGGTTGAGGGCGGTCACGGCATCGAGAAACCAGATGTCATGCTGCAGATCGTGGTCGTCCAGGTAGCTGACGTGGGGATTAAGGCTGTCGCCGTCAAAGTCCACATCCGCTTCCGAGTCGCGGGCGGTGAGCCAGGCGTCCTGTACGGTCACGTTGGTGTCTTTCACTCCGGGTGGCAGCGCGCCGCGCTTGGGTTTGCCCACCCAGTCGTAACCGTAATTGCCGATGGCCGAGATCAGCTTGTCTTTAGGGATGACCTTGACCGCGGCCTTGAGGTTGTCGGTAAACCAGTCTTGCGACGCCACCGGCCCGGCCGTGCCCGGCGAGGGATAATGCTCGTCGTAGTTCATCAGCACGACGCCGTCAACCTGAGCCGCGACCGCGGCGTAATCGTATTCCTGGTTGCGCGCCTGCACGCTGACGTACAACTTCATTCCCTTGCCATGCAGATCAGCGGAGAGTTCCTTGAGCAGGGCCAGATAACCGGGCTGTGCATTTCGGGCCAAGGTTTCGAAGTCGATCATCAAGCCGTGATAGCGATCAGTCGCCAAGAACGACGCCACCTGCCGGCGAAAACGCGCGCGCGCGTCCGGGTTGTTCAGGAAGGCGCTGACGTCCACCCAATCCGTCCCGTCGAAGTTGTTGACCATGGGAAAGACTTCCATGCCGGTTTCTTCCGCCTTCAGAAAGGGCATGACTTTGTCATCCACGGAGCGGACACTTGAGTCCTGCATCACGTCAAAGAACTTGTTGGTTTGTTCATCAATGCTCTGCAACCGGCCATCGGGGGTGATGGCGTGCAGCCAATCGGGAAAGAGAAGATCGATCTGCCGGGCGTATTCGCGCAGAGACGAAAAGCTGGCGGCATCGTAGGGCACATAGAATGCCGCGCGAATGCCCTCTTCCGCATTGAGTTTCACCTGGGAAGGAGCGCCTCGGGATTTCCGATGGCCCCGCAGGTAGGCCAATTTTCGCCGCTCTTTCGCCTTTTCTTTTTCTTTTTCTTTTAACGCACGGTAAGGACGCTTCTGGGGCGGCAGCAGGAGTTCGGGCAAAGGCTCATTCCGCAAAGCGGTGTAAGCAAAAAAAACGACCAGCAGCGTTATGCCGACGCCGATAACGTCAAAGGCCAGTCGTATCCGCTTCCAGCGGGCCTTGCCGGGATCGAAAAAAACAGGTTGGGCCATGAAAATTGCTGCCCATCCATCCTAAGCTGAGGTTTTCGGACGGTCAATTGGGGCACAGTCGCTACACTGGCGCTGAGGTATATTCGTAGCGTGCGCCAGCTCGTGCGCCAGCACTTCCGATTTTTTCTGGTGGCTACGTTAGCCGCGGTTGGGCTGCGCCTGCTTTTCCTGTTTCGTTTCCCGGCCATCACCAATGACTCCTTTGTTTACGGCGACATCGCCAAGAACTGGCTGCAGCATGGCATTTACGGCCTGAGCGGCCCGGACGAGATTTCCCCCACCTACATCCGCTTGCCGGGATACCCCGCGTTTCTGGCTGCCGTGTTTGCCATCTTTGGAATGGAACACTACCGGGCGGTACTCGCCCTGCAGGTGCTGTTTGATGTTGGCACCTGTTTCCTGATCGCGGACCTGGCGCGCCGTCTGGTTTCTCCCAGGGCCTCCAGGGCAGCATTTCTTTTAGCGGCGTTGTGTCCGTTTCTCGCCAGCTATGCGGCCGCGGCTCTCACTGAAACGCTGGAGATTTTCTTTACTGTGCTGGCTTTTGATTGTGCCGTCGCCGGTCTGGAAGCACTTGATCGGGGGCGATTGCGCCCCTGGGTGGGATGCGGACTCGCCACCGCCGCCGCCATTCTGTTGCGTCCCGACGGGGGATTGATCCTGATTGCGATTGAGTTGTATCTGTTGGTCTTGCTGTTTCGCGCCTGGAGAGGAAAAACGCGGGTGGGGGCCCCGTTCGACTTCGCTCAGGGCAGGTCCGCGCCACACGGGCTGTCACATCTATTTTGGGCGGGAGTGATTCTTGGGGTGGTCTCTTTGGCGCCGCTCGGTCCCTGGGCCTGGCGCAATCTGCATACCTTGCATCGTTTTCAGCCCCTGGCGCCACGTTACGCCAATGAGGAGGATGAGTTTGTCCCCGCCGGATTCAATCGCTGGGTAAAGACCTGGATGGCTGATTATGCCTCCGTCGAGGAGATCTATTGGCCGGTGCCGGGAGACACCGTGGATGCGGCCAAGCTCCCAGACCGCGCCTTTGACTCCGAAGCGCAGCGCCAGCAGACCGAGCAGTTGCTGGCGGACTATAACCAGACCCTCCACGTCACGCCGGAACTGGATGCCCGCTTTGCGGCTTTGGCCAAACTGCGCATCCACCAGGCACCCTTGCGGTTCTACCTGTGGTTGCCGGTAGTGCGCATCGCCGACATGTGGCTGCGTCCGAGAACAGAAACTCTGCCTTCCGATACCCGGTGGTGGGAATTTAATGACGATCCGACCTGGTCGGCCCTCGCGGTCAGCATGGGAATCGTTAATCTCTTGTATCTGGGGGCCGCAGTAATGGGATTCTTACGGGTGCGTTGGACTCTCCCCCTGGGACTGGTGCTGACATTCGTTCTTTTGCGATCGACCTTTCTGGGAAGCCTGGAAAACCCCGAGCCCCGCTACACTCTGGAAGCCTACTTTTTCCTGTTTGTCATGGGCAGTGTGTTGTTTAGATAACAAATCAACCCATTCGATGAAAGCCCGTATTTCCCCTCTGAAAATAGGGATATTCCGCCACAACATAACGCATAACTCAAGTAAATTCTACTTGCAATTGTTGGCCTGAAAATTGCACAATGTCGGCCCAACAGTGCTTTTCCTGCAATTCCCTGTTTTTTCTTTACAAGTAAATAGTCAGCCATTTGGGTGAACCACGCGAGCTCTAAGAAGGAGCTGCCATGGGTTCTGTTCGGGGAGTGGCTTTAGCGATCGCCGTCCTGCTGTTTGCGGCCCCGCTCTGGGGTCAAACCGGTACTTCCGCCATTCGCGGAACGATTACTGACCAGCAGGGCCGGCTGGTTGCCAACGCGACGGTGACGTTGACCAATATGGCCACCAGCGCGGCTCGGACTACGAAGTCAACCGCCACCGGTGACTTCGTATTCGACTTGATCCCTCCCGGAGACTACCGCGTGGAGGTGCAGGCCACCGGATTCCGCAGCAACGTGTTAAACAACGTGCACGCCCTGATTGGCAAGCAGACGGAGAGCAACATCCAGTTGGAGGTGGGCGCTGCCACCGAAATCGTGGAGGTCACGGCCTCGTCGCAGGAAGCTCTCATCAACACCCAGGACGCCAGCCTGGGCAATAATTTCATCGCTGAGCAGATCACCCAGCTCCCCCTGGAAGCGCGCAACCTGGTCGATTTGCTGAGTCTGCAGCCGGGCTCAACCCGCGAAGGTTACACGACAGGCGCCCGAGCCGACCAGTCGAACGTGACCCTGGACGGCGTGGATATCAACAATGCGCAAAGCGGCAATGCCCAAGTCCCGCTCACCACTAACAGCCTGGGAATTGGAACGCTGGGCGGCGACCGTGGCGACATCACTTCCGGGCCGGTGCTCCGCCTCAACGCGGAAGCCATTGACGAATTTCGTGTGACCACGGCCAACGGAAATGCCAACCAGGGCCGCTCGTCCGGTTCGCAGGTGAACCTGGTTACGAAGTCGGGCACCAACGCCTGGCATGGTGCAGCCTTCGAGTTCTACCGCTCGCGCGGGTTTACGGCCAACGACTGGTTCAACACCCACGCTCAGCCCGTAGTGGATCGGCAGCCCCTGATCCGGAATACCTTCGGTGGAGCGCTGGGCGGTCCCATCGTCAAGAACCGGGCGTTTTTCTTTTACAGCTATGAAGGGCGTCATGACGCCAGCGGGACCGGTCAAACCGAAACCGTTCCCTTGCCCTCGCTCGGACAGGGCATCATCAATTACCGCTACTGCGCCGACGCCGCCTGCAACAGCGTGCAACAGGCGTCTCTGGATCTGACGCAAAATGAGGCTGCTTTTCACGCCGTGCACGATGGTGATCCAGCCAACCCTGCCATCAACCCCGCTGCTTTGGCTGCCCTGTCCGCAGCCGCCGCCAGGTACCCGGCCAACGATTCATCGGTGGGCGACGGCCTGAACACCGCGGGATTCCGTTTCAATGCTCCCACCCCGGTGCGACTCAACTCCCATGTGGCCAGACTGGATTTCAACCTTACCAACAGCCAAGTTGCGTTTCTGCGGGCAAATGTCATCTACGACCATCAGACCCAGGCCAGTTGGTTCCCCGACACGCCGCCGCCCTTGGTCTGGAACCATCCCTGGGGCCTGGCGGCAGGTCATACCTGGACGCTGGGCAACCACTGGGTCAATAATTTCCGCTACGGTTACACCCGCCAGGCGTTCGACCAGGGCGGCGACAGCAACGGGAACGACCTCAGTTTCCGTTTCGTGTTTCAGCCCACCGGCCAGCAACACACCCTCAGCCGGGTCACGCCGGTGCAGAACTTCACGGATGATGTCTCCTGGATCAAGGGAAATCACAACATCCAGTTCGGCGCCAATATCCGGGTCGTCAGCAACAGCCGGGTCAGTTTTGCCAATGCCTATGACAACGCCATCACCAACCCGTCGTTTTATTTGGGCGCGGGCGAAAACGTCTCAGATACGTTCCAGCAATACTTGATCGCACAAGGCCTGCCCGGGGGACGAGCTAACGAGAGCCTGGATTCCACGACGGAAGTGCAGAATGCGGCCACGGCCATCATCGGACGGCTCTCCCAATACACCGCCGACTTCACTTTCGGGCAGGATGGCACGTTGCTGGCTCCCGGCCTGCCCGCGGTCCGGGATTTCAAGACCCAGGCTTACGACAGCTACGTTCAGGACACATGGAAGGTCCGCCCCAATCTGACCCTGACTCTGGGCTTGCGTTACAGCCTCGAGCGTCCGGTCTATGAGGCCAACGGCTTTGAAGTCCAGCCCAACATACCCCTGGGAACTTATTTCGAGGAACGTCTGGCGGCTGCGAACCAAGGCAAGAACTTCATCGACCCCATCATTCTCAACAAGTCGGGACCGGCCAACGGCGGTCCCCCCATGTACAACTGGGACAAGAACAACTTCCAGCCCCGAATTGCTGTCGCCTGGTCGCCGGACGGTGGCGACGGCTTCTTCGGCCGTTTGCTGGGCCATGGCGGGACTTCGGTGTTTCGCGGCGGTTTCGCCCTGACCAACGACTATTTTGGCCAGGCTTTGGCAGTGGATTTTGATCTGAATAACACTCTTGGGTTTACCTCCAACTACACCACTCCAGCCAATACCTACGATACCCAGGTCAGCGGCCAGGCCGGCCTGGCGCCATTGTTCACCGGGTTCAGTCAGGACATTCGCAGCCTGCCCAACGTCAGCGTCCCACCGAATCTGCAGTTTCCGCTTGAGGCGTTCTCCGATGAAGGAGAGCGCATCGAGCAATCGGTGGATTCGAAACTGCACGCGCCCACCGAATACGTCTGGAACTTTACCTTCGAACGCCAATTGCCCGCCGGCATGGTCTTCTCCGCCTCCTACATCGGGCGCATGGGACGCAGCCTGCTGGCCCGCCGGGATGCCGTGGCTTTCAACAACGTTCGCGATCCGCAGAGCGGCGTGACCTGGTATGAGGCCGGGACCGCTCTTGAAAAGCAGCGTCAGAAAGGGATCGACACCAGCCAGATCGCGACCATTCCCTTCTTCGAGAATCTCTTTCCCGCTGGCCTGGGTACCATGCTGAATAATGATTTTGGGCTCGATCCCGCGTGCAGTGGCTCCAATGCGGGTTTCGATCCCACCTGGAGCAACACCCAGGTGTTCTATGCCATGCAAAGCCGCACCCCGAGCAACCCCTGCGCTTTCTTTGCCGGAAACGACTGGACGGACACCCAGGCGTTGGTGGACCAGGTGATGTTCTTCGATATCGGTCCCGAGGCCACCCGATTCATGCAGCCGCAGTATGGAGCGCTTTCCGCCTGGAGTACAGTCGGGAACTCGAACTATAACGCGCTCACTCTGTCACTGCGGCAGCGTTTGAACAGTGTCTCGTTTGACTTGAACTATAGCTACGCGCATTCCCTGGACGATGCTTCCGGTCTGCAAGGGGACACCGCTTTCGCAGTGGCGCCGTTTATCGTCAATCCCATCCGCCAGCGCGACAACTACGCCAGTTCTGACTTTGACGTCAAACATAACGTCAACGCCTCGGCGGTGTGGCAGATGCCTTTCGGCAGAGGCAGGGCTTTTCTGAGTGACGCCAAAGGATTTGCTCAGGCAGCACTGGGGGGCTGGCAACTTTCCGGCATATTCCGCTGGAATACGGGGCTGCCCACGTTCTCGCCGTTTGACGACGCGCGCTGGGCCACCAACTGGAACGTGCAAGCCTTCGTGACGCCCATCAAACCGGTCCACACCTGCCCTACCAAGACGGAGACGGCGGACCCGAAACTGTTCGGCGGATGCGGCGACATCGACCAGGTGTACCAGAGCTTCCGCAATGCCTATCCGGGCGAGACTGGTCCGCGCAATATCTTTCGGGTACCGGATTAGATCGATCTTGATCTGGGGATTGGAAAGAGCTTCAACATCGGTGAGCATTATGGCCTTCAGCTCCGCTGGGATGTCTTTAACGTCACCAATACGCAACATTTTTCCCAAATCAGCGGCAGCCGTACCGGCTTTGGCGTGGGTCGCGATCCGGCGCGGCAAAATTCCAGCGCACCCAGCAGTTGGTCCAATTTCCTGCCTATCGTGAATGGCCAGGCGCGCATCATGCAGATCGGCGCGCGCTTCTCGTTCTAGGCGGCGGAAGTTGGCTTGGGGTGAAACATGGCATTAGCGCCGTGTGCAGAAGGGCTTGAGCTCGGGTTAAGCAGGGTTTTAGCACGGGGTGGAGCAGGGCTTTAGCCCTGCATAATGCGCTTGAAACAGACGGGGCTTTGGCCCCTGAGGTATATACCGCAGCGGCTGAAGCCGCCACCTTTGCCAATCTTCAATGCAGCGCTGAAGCGCTGCTCCAGCCTCACTTCGAACTGGCAGCGCCCAGCTTTCGGGCCTCAGCTCTCTCCCGTTCCGCATCGGGAACGCGACCGAGTTGCTGATAGGCATCGGCCAGGAAGGAATGTGCTTCCCCTGAATCGGGCTGCACCCGGATGGCTTTCTCCAGATTCTCGAGCGCACCCAGCGGATTACCCTGCAATGAAAGTATGCGCCCGCGCAGCAGATTGGCGCGGTAGTGATCAGGATTGAGGCCGAGAGTAGTATCCAGTTCAGTCATGGCCTCGGGGACGCGATCGATGCGGGCATAGACCGCCGCCAGCGAGAAATGGGCGTCCGCCCAGCGCGGGGCACGCGCCGCAGCGGCCTCAAATTCAGGCGCTGCTCCCTTCCAATTGCCGGTTTCAAATAGCGCCAGCCCCAGTTCGTAATGCCCCATGCCATTGTCGAGCTGAGCGTTCACCGCTTTGCGCAGCGGCGCCACCGCCAAGTCGAAATGCTTGAGTCGGGCCTGGGCAATTCCGTACTGCAGATTGGCCACCGGCATCTCAGGCTGCACCGCGAGCGCACGCTGCAGTAAAGGGATTGCCTGCTCGTAACGCGCGTCTTCAACATCGAACATGGCATCATGCAGCAGGTTCGCAATTTCGATTCGGGTCTTGGGGTCGGCCCCGGTGAGTTTCTTCTCGTCCTGTGCGGGAGCCGTGTCGGAGCCAACGTAACCGAGCGCCTGGAGCTTTTGCAGTTTCTCGGGATCAGGCTTACCCAGGTCCACTAGCGTCTGGCTGGTCCGGTTGCGGAAATCCGCGAGCTGCGACGCCAGCGTGTCACTCACCGCCCTTGAGCTTCCCGCCAGGTTATGAATCTCTCCGGGATCGCTCGCCTGGTTGTAGAGTTCGCGCTCCGGGGCCTGGATGAACAGATACTTTCCGCTGCGCAGTGCCCGCAGAGCGCTCCAGCCAAAGGCCCGATGCGGGTAGTCCGTCTCAGCGTAGGCGGGGCGGTCTGGCGAAGTGGCGGGATTTGCATTCGGCTTCGCCTGGACAAATTCCAGCAGAGACTGTCCCTGCATCTCCGCGGGGGGTGTGAGGCCGGCAGCGGTCAGCAAAGTAGGTGCAACGTCCACCAGCCCGGCGCGAATTTCGCTGCGCCGTCCCGCCCAGCGATTGAGCGGAAGCTTGATCAGCAACGGCACATGCAGAGTCTCATCGTATAGAAACACTCCGTGAGTATTCTCGCCATGTCCGCCCAGCGATTCGCCATGGTCGGCCATCACCGCAATCATGGTTTCGTCGTAGAGGCCGTGCTGGCGTAGCGCGTCCAGCAATCTGCCGACGCAGGCATCGGCGTAGGCGATTTCTCCGTTGTAAGGTTGCGCCGCGAAACGTTGCTTGTAGGGCGCTGGCGGATCGTAAGGATCGTGCGCGTCGTATAGATGAACCCACAGGAAAAACGGCCCATTGGGAACCTGGCTGAGCCATTTCAGGGCGTGCTCGACCACAACCTCAGCGCGTCGCTCCACTGTCTTGTAGCGATCAGCGCCACGGCGGCGCAGGTGAAAGCCGGCGTCATACAAGTCAAAGCCGCGATCGAATCCCGGCGCGGTGCCGTCCAGCGGATCGAGAACCAGCGAGGCCACAAACGCTCCCGTATGGTAGCCACGCTGATGCAACAGGTCAGGCAAATACGGCAGATGTGCAGAGAGCGGCACGCCAAAATCATTGACGTGATTGAACTGCGGATAAGTCCCGGTAAGAATTGTGGTATGCGAAGCCGTAGTCAGGGGAACGTGGGAATAGGCGCGAGTGAATACCACACCCTGCTTCGCCATCGCATCCAGATGCGGCGTAAGCCCTCGTTTGGATCCGAGAAAGCCCATGCGGTCGGCGCGCGTGGTGTCGAGCGTGATCAGGATGATGTTGGGATATGGGGAAGGGCTGCGGCGAGGGGCAGGCTTACTCTGCGGAACCGAAAGTTGGGCGGCGAGACTGGAGATCGCAACCAGAACCAGCAGGAAGGAAGAACCGAGGCGCCGGACTGCCATAGAAATGAGAAATGAAAGAGGGAGTCTACCACAGGAACTCAATCACGATTCTGAACCCATAGCCTGCTGATTTCTGAATCGGCGCAAGAAGCCTGGAAGTCCGCAAAAGCCAGATAGCCAACACAAATTAGCGGGGTCCCAATTTCCGTTGCGGCGACCTGAAACCTACAGTGCATCTGCCCGGACTACCCGATAGACGCTCGCTCAATCAGAGTTTAAAAAAAACAATACTCCAAACGCGAAGAGAGAGGGCCGGACCTACCCCAAGGCGCACACACGGCCCTCTCCTGACTTTGCGTAACGGTCTGCCTATGCCACTGGGTTTCGATCCCGAAGATCGTGTTCAGTTGCTGTCCTCCCTGGTGACAGTGGCGGAAACCTCAGCCGAATTGAATGTCCTGCTGCCGAAACTTCAAGCTGCAATCCGCGACCACATCAGCCACGTAAGAACCATCGCGGTCGAAACGATTCCGGAGACGTTCGGCAAGAGGGCCCCCGTCCTCTGAGGACCTTGGGCCCATGTTCTCATGACGAGCGAGTTCCGATTTCGCAGTCCCTGGCGAATTTCCTAGAAGGTGAATTTCAAAGAGAAATTCATGTTCCGGGGTCCGCCCTGGGCGATCACCGGGTTGCCGGACGCAACGTCCGAAGTCTTGGTGACCATGCCGAAGCTGGCGCCGAAGGTGTTGTCCGGGAAGTAGTAGAAATTTCCGCGATTCAGAATGTTGTAAACCTCCCAGCGCAATTCCAGGTTCAGGCGCTCTGTGATCTTGGTGTTCTTCATTAACGTCATGTCCCACTGTGCGAGACCGGGGCCGATGAGCTGATTGCGGCGAGAGGTGCCGACCGTCCCGGGACATGGGATGTAAAACGGCGAAAGTGGCTGGCCTCCGAGAAAGTGGCCAGGGTTGTCGGGGTCGTCGGCACCAACCCGGCCGCAGGGATCCAGTTGGTCCTCGACGGTGAGATTTTCAACTACGTACTGGTTCGGATTCCTGGTGTTGTATTTGACCGGCGTACCATCCCATGACGCCCGGATGGAACTGCCGGACAGACCTTGACCCGAGGGATCGGCGCCTCCACCCAGCAGGACGCTGAAGGGACGTCCACTGATGGCAGTGAAGATGGTGCTGAGCTGCCATCCCTTGCCCAAGCGCTCGTTCATATGGGGGAGGGTCGGGAAAGAGTACACCCCGCTGACATTGAAGTTGAGCCGCACATCGTGGTCGCAGAGGCCGCGATTGTCTTCAATGCTCAGAGGGTTCTGCAACTGGGGATAGTCGCCGGTGCCGCCCCGGTTGAAAGAACTCTCGTCGAAGCACTTGCTCCAGGTGAAGTTGTATGCGGTGTCCAGGCCGTGCCAGTCGCGCTGGTTGTAGGACGCCTGCAAGCTGTCGTATTGAGAGTCGCCCAGGTTCGTGGTCTGGACGATGTGTCTGAGATTGGGGAACTGGGTGAAGAATGGCCGGTCGGTATCATCGCCGCCGCTGCCCAGCGGACTGGCGTTCAGGTCGCGGTTAATGGCGAGGTCCTGTCCGTGCTGGCCGGAGTAACCTATGGTGAGCACATTGTTGCGCGCAATTTCTTGCTGGATGCTCAGGCTGTAGTTGTGCGCCCGCGGAGTCTTGAAATCCTGTACCACGGAGTACGCGTCAAAGGGGGGCTCTCCGGTGGGACTGGGACCAAAGACCGGTCCCTGGGAGAAACAGATGTAGTCGCCGGCTCCGGTGACGG
The DNA here is from genome assembly GCA_963803605.1 of Terriglobia bacterium. Lineage (GTDB taxonomy): Bacteria > Acidobacteriota > Terriglobia > Terriglobales > Acidobacteriaceae > JAIQFF01. The sequence continues at coordinate 211,631 of CAWDNG010000003.1, read as the reverse complement.
GATCGAAACAGCCGCTGCCGGGCACATTGTCGACCTGGTCCGGGGGCAGCCCAGAGCCGCCTCCCAGGCCTACGTCGCCTGAAATCGAAACCGAGAACAACCCCAGGGTGGGCTGGGTAAAGGCGCCTGCGCTCGCCCCCGCCAGGGAATAGGGCGAGGCCAGTGTAGCGAAATTCGGCACGTCGTAAGTCAGAGAATAGCCGCCGCGCAAGGCCGTCTTGCCGTTTCCGAAAATGTCCCAGGCGAAGCCAACGCGAGGTCCAAAGTCCTTGTAGTCGACATGGTAGAGTCGGTTAATCCCCTGACCGACCTGTACCAGGCCTGCTCCTGGAAAGAAATTCGCCGCGACGTTTTCGCGGTCGCGTAGGTTGCCAAAAATGTCGTAGCGCAATCCATAGGTCAGAGTCAGGCGTGGTTTGATCTTCCAATCGTCCTGAACGTAAAAGCCAACGGAATTCTGTACCAGGTGCCGGTGAGTGTCGCCGAAGGCACGATTGGCATTGTCAGCCTTGCCCAGCAGGAGTTCTTCGATAGAGTCCTGGATGGGGTCCCCGGAAATCGAGGTGTAGTAACTGAAATATCCCAGCAGCATTCCAGTGCGGGCATTGTTGCGCAGGCTGTTGGTGTAGGCGCGCTGGAAGTTTCCGCCAAATTTGACGGTATGGTTTCCCTTCACCCAGGAAAAGTGCTCCGACCAATCCCAGGTCTGGTCGGGGCGCGTGGTGATGGGATAGCCCTGCACTCCGCCGATGTAACCGCCATAACCGAGCGGCAGGAGATAAACGTAGGGCACGCCAAAATCGGCTGGGCTGAGCGGGCCGGTGTCCACGCCCAGGCTTTTGGGATCGATCTTGTTCTGGATGCCCAGCAACTGGGCGAAGCGGGTAAAGCCCACGCGGCTTTCCAGAATCTTGTTGCTACCGAAGTTCGAGATCAAGCTCACGCCCGCCATCTGGGCGCGTGACGGCGCCACCGAGTTGAATAAATCCGCGGGCTGTCCCGGACCCGGCGGCAAGCCTGCATACGGCGGGGCGCTCTGCAGGCTGTCGCCAAAAATGTAGCGCACGGCAAGAGAGTTCTTGTCGTTCAACCGGTAGTCGAACTTCACGCCGAAAGTGTTGGCGCCGGCCGTCGTCGGACTCTTGGCGATGATCACACCGCTGGGGTCCGTGGGAAAAAAGTTGAGCAGCGCCTGGCCGACCGGATCCACGGTCAGCCCGTTGCCGGTGATGTCGTCAATAGCACCCTGGATTTGATCGGGCCTGGGCACGGTCCGGCTGCTCACAGCCAATGATTTGTAACGCTGACCTTCGTAAAACAGGAACATGAAGGCCTTGTCCTTCACGATGGGGCCGCCAATCGTGGCATTGAACTGATTGTTGTGGATGGGAGTCTTTTGGCCCTGCGAGAAATAGTTGGAAGCATCGCCAAATCCGCTGTGGTTGACCCAGGTCCCGGAGCCGTGCCAGGTGTTGGTTCCGCTCTTCATGTTGAGCAGGATGGGGGCGCCGCCTTTGACTCCGAATTCGGCTGAAGGCGTCTCCTGAATGCTCAGTTCCTCGATGGCTTCGGGAGGAAACAACACGGCGGGAATACCTACGATTCCGGTCTCGCCAATGGCCGAATCGCCGTAGTAGCGGTCGTTGTTATAGAGACCGTCGATAAAGTAGTTGTTGGACTCGACTTTGCTGCCGTTGATGCTGATCGCCTGAAATCCGCCGCCGGGAGTGCGCTGGACGCCGGGAGTGATGGCCAGCAGCGAGTTGAAATCGCGTCCGTTCAGTGGAACGTTTTCGATTTTTTCATTGTCCACATAGTTGTTGTTGTTGGGCGAGAGTTCCACCAGGGGCGCGGTGCCTTCGACTTCGACGGTTTCCGTGCGTTGGCCAACCGTCAGCTTGAAGCTGGCTTGAATAACAGCGCCGGCCTGCACGTCCGCCGTCTGGACCGCGGTCTTGAAACCCTGGGCCGAAGCGCTGACCCGGTAAGTGCCAATGGGAAGCTCCGGAATCCGAAAGGCGCCGATGGCACTGGTGACGCCCGAGCGGGACAGATTCGTACCGGTGTTCACCGCCGTCACCGTGACATTCGGCAATACCGCGCCGGTGCTGTCGGTGACATCGCCGGCAATGTCTCCGGTGATTCTCTGGCCCACGGCCGGAAGGCTGACACTCAGGCAGACAGCGAGAACAAGAAACAACGCTCGCTGGAAAACCAGCTCGTGCCGCATAGCTTCCCCCCTCGGATTCGATCGGACCACCAGCGCTATTGGGTGGGAGTTTAGAAGGCACCCGACGAATCTATCAAGGAGAAACCGCTGCACAAAACGGAATTCGATGGTTGTGCGTGTCTGACTGCTGGTCATAGACGGCGGGCCAGCTCTCAGCCGTCAGTTTTCAGCTGGCAGCTAAATCCACCAAGCTGAGCCATTGACAGCTGAGCTTAACTTGAAAGAGTGGACGTCCGTATGGCTGTTGCTGATTCGAATTTTGCATCCGGGCCAGCAAATTTTTTCTTGACCGGATGACTGGGGGTGGGGCTGCGGGCTGTGAGGCCACTAGCTTAAGGGCGAATCACTCATGCGGAAGCGGGTGCGGACATGTTCGGAAAGGAGTTCGATGGCGCCGCGGTTGGCGATGGGATCGGCCTGCGCCAGGTACTTCATGGCTTCCACCAGCAAACGCTGGCCGTCCACATACCGCGGGTCTGCCGTGCGTTCACGACGTTTGCGCCCAATATTGGGAGGAACCGGGATCGTAAAAACCTTGGCCATGCAATTCGGGTATTCAGTCGATTTCTTAAAGTTCCTCAACCAATTTAGAAATGGCGCAATCTCAGTATACCGCTCCGCTGGCGGTTGTCAGCCCCCAATTTGTGAAGATTTCGGGTAGGTTCCCCGGTTGCTCTAGCTCTGGGTCGATACGAATTTGGTCTTGCCCGTGGTTTTGAGCTTGAAAACCGAGTCGGCGATTTTTTCGTTCATCTTGATGTCGGAATATTTCGCCAGGCGATAATCGCCCGAGCTGCCGAAGAAAAACTGCTGTTGCAGTGAAATACCCCGTGCCGGATCAATCCAGAGGACGATGTGGTCCACGTTATTGCGCACGCTAACCGTCCTGGGCACCAGGTCCAGTTTTTCGGCTGCCACGCCGTCCACCGCTTCATGGCCCAAGTATTTAACATTAAAGGATTTAAGCAGGTCGTGTCCGCCGCCGCCAAAGCCCAGCACCAGGAAGCTTTCGAATGCTTCCCGGTTTTTTCCCGTGTTATAAACCGTCACCTGGTCGATTTTCGGCTGGTACACCTGGATCTTGGAGCCGTTGAACAGCACATATTTCTGGTCCGGGTCCGTGATATCGGCGGCCATCTGAACTTCATTGTCGGCGGTGTGGCGGAAATACACTTTCCCTTTTTGTTCTTCGTGTTCGTCCACCACTTTTTGATATTGGTCCCAGACCACGCTGGCTTCGGTAGTGCGGAATTTTTCAGCGGCGCTGTCCATCTGGCCCAGAACTCGATCCAGGGCGGGATCCGGGGCGGAATCGGCGGGGCCCGCGGCGGCGACGGTGGCCGCCAGGCAGACCATCGCCAGGGCCCACCGGCACAGTGACTGCACACCCCATTTCATGTTTGCCTCGCGGAGCACGGCGGAAGCTGTCGCTAATCCTTTTGCACCCACACCTTGTAAGTCAGCACCCGGCCCTGACGATCGCGTTGAGCTTCGTATTTGGTGATGCTCACTTCGCCGGCGATCGGTTCCACAATCCGCAGCAGTTCCTGACGTACCTTCGCCTCATCCGTACTCGACACGGCCGAAGCTTCAATCTGATAAATAAACCCGCCGCCCGGCTCGGGAGTCACAACTACTCCGATTGGATGCGGATTGCGTTCCACCGGTTTATCGTGGAAGTCGATCCAGAAGGGCGAGAGAAAGACGAACAAAAGGATGAGAGTGACCATGACGTCGTACTGCAGGGTGCCACGCTCATAAGACCAGAGAACGAAATCGCGAATGGTGCGCCCGATCCTGGACATCGGCACCGGGGGCGTTTCGGCGATGCTCGTTGTCATTCTGGCTTCGTTCAAGTCTTTTCCGTTCAGGTCGTTTCCGGTCAAGTCGTGTCCGGTTAAGTCTAGGCTTTGGCTGCTCGGCTTGGCAACCGCCCGGCCCAATCGCGCACGCAGGGCAGGTTCGCGGCCACACTAAACCAGACCCCACGGATGCACAACTAGAATTTCTTGGGCCGGATGCGGTCCGTGCCCATGGCCGGTTGCAGTGCCTCTGGAATCAGGACGCTGCCGTCGGCCTGCTGAAAATTCTCCACGATCGCCACCCAGGTGCGTCCCACGGCCAGTGCGCTGCCGTTCAGGGTGTGGACGAATTCGGTCTTGTTTTTTCCTTCGGGCCGGTAACGGATATTCGCCCGCCGGGCCTGGAAAGACTCGAAATTCGAGCACGATGAAATCTCCCGAAACAGCTGCTGCCCTGGCAGCCACACCTCGATGTCATACGTCTTGGCCGATGAGAAGCCCATGTCGCCGGTGGAAAGCGCAACCACGCGGTAGTGCAGGCCTAGCTTTCGCAGGACTTCCTCGGCATCGCGTGTCAGCTTCTCCAGTTGCTCGTATGAAGTGTCAGGCTGCGCGAATTTGACCAGCTCGACTTTCTGGAACTGGTGTTGCCGGATGATGCCGCGCACGTCCTTGCCGTAAGAGCCGGCCTCGCTGCGGAAGCAGGGCGTGTAAGCGGTGAGCGAAACCGGCAGGCGCGATGCTTCGAGCACTTCGTCGCGGTAAAGATTGGTGACTGGAACCTCGGCCGTGGGGATCAGCCAAAGATCTTTTTCTCCATGCGGTACGCGAAAAAGGTCGGAAGCGAATTTCGGCAACTGTCCGGTGCCATACATGGACTCGGAATTCACCAGGTAAGGCGGCAGGACCTCGGTGTAGCCGTGCTCGCGGGTGTGCAGGTCGAGCATGAAATTGGCCAGCGCCCGCTCCAGCCTCGCCCCCAGGTCCCAGTACACCGCGAAGCGTGCGCCGGAAAGCTTGGTGGCGCGTTCGAGATCGAGCACGCCCAGCTCTTCGCCCAGCTCCCAGTGCGGCTTGGGAGTGAAATCGAATTGGGGCGGAGTGCCCCAGCGCCGGACTTCGACATTGTCTTCGGGAGTCCTTCCCACGGGCACGCTTGCGTGCGGCAGATTGGGAATGCCGGTGAGAATGTCCTGCAATTGGGCGTCGTACTCTGCCGCCGCTTTCTCCTGCTGCTGAATCTGTTCGCGTAATTCCTTGGTTTCGGAAATCTGCGCGCTGGCATCCTGGCCGCCCTTTTTCAGCCTGGCAATGTCCTCGGAGGCGCGGTTGCGCCGGGCTTTCATGGTCTCGGCTTCGGTGATGGCGTGGCGGCGCTGAGCGTCCACGTGGTGGAAATCCTTCAACACTTGGGCCGGATCCATGCCGCGCTGGCGCAGCTTTTCTTCCACGAGCAGCAGGTTGTCGCGAACGAAGTTGAGATCAAGCATGGGAGCTAACTACTGTACCGAAAAAGAGGCGAGTAATGCACGTGTGGCGCGGGCGCCCTCGCCCGTGGCCTTTGACCTTGAATTTGCCTTTGACCTGGAATTTGCCTTAGGTCTAAGTCAAAAGCGGCGGGCGAGGGCGCCCGCCCCACACAAGACCGGTCCGATATTTGGCCTGGGGTGTGCCACGCTGTAAACTACCCCGCAATGCGATCTTCGCTGCGGTGCTCAATCCTGGGAATTCTATTGTGTCTCGGCCTCGCCGGCACGAGCTTCGGTTCTGCCTACAATGCTCGTCCCAAGTTGGTAGTGATTGTCGTCATCGACCAGTTTCGCGGCGACTACCTGGAGCGTTATCGCGACCAGTGGGGCGAAGGCGGATTTCGCCTCCTGCTCGACCATGGCGCCGATTTCACGGATTGCAACTACGACTACGCCAACACGCGCACTGCGCCTGGGCATGCCACCCTGCTGACCGGGGCATATACGAACGGCCACGGCATCCTGGCCAATGAATGGTGGGACCCGCAAAAGAAAGCCATGGTCGAGGCGGCGGATGACGACCAGACAAAGCTGGTTGGTATTTCCGGCGATGCGCCCGGATCGTCACCTCGCCACCTTCTCGCTGACACCCTGGGGGACGAACTCAAACTGGCGACGCAAGGCAAGTCCCGCGTCTTCGGCGTCGCGCTCAAGGACCGCGCTTCTGTTCTCCCCGCCGGCTTCACCGCTAATGGCGCGTACTGGATTGACCGCGCCAGCGGCGCCTGGGTGACTTCCACCTATTACCGGAGCGAGCTTCCCAGGTGGGCGCAGGATTTCAACGACCACAAGCGGGCGGAAAAGTATCTGAACCGGGACTGGAAGGACAGCAACGGAAACGTTCTGCGCAGCACCCGGCCGCCTGCCGGGAAAGCAGTCAACTTCTACGACCTGGTGGGGTCCACGCCTCTGGCCAACGACTATGAATTTGAATTTGCGCGTGAACTGGTCACCTACGAAAAGCTGGGCAGCGGTCCGGCCACCGATCTGCTGATCATCAGCTTGTCGGCCAACGATATTCTCGGACACAAGGTAGGTCCGGATTCAGCCGAGATGCAGGCCATGGCGTTGGCCATGGACCGCCAACTGGCCGGCTTCTTCGAGTTTCTGGGACACCAGATTGGGCTGGCCAACGTCTGGATCGCGCTCTCGGCCGATCATGGAATCGCCCCACTGCCCAAGGTCGCGGCCGGGTTGCATCTTCCCGCTGCGAATATTTCCGGCGATAAAATACGCGCGCAGATCAACAGCGCGCTATCGGCCCGGTTTTCCCACGCCGGTGAATACGTAAAGGACCTGGACTATCCGGTGACCTGGCTAAACTCGGACGCCTTCGCGGCGGTAAAGGTGAACGAACAGGAAGCGGAACACGTCGTGGGTCAGGCCCTGAAAACAGCCGGGTTGCGCGCGTACTACACGCGCACCCAGCTGGAGCGGGGTGATGCCCCCAGTACCGAGCTGGGATTGAAATACCTGCACAGCTATTCTCCGCTCGGCGGGTGGTACGTGCTCGGTGTTCCGCCGCCGTTCACCATCGGATTCATCGGTGGAACCGATCACGCCACGCCCTACACTTACGACACTCACGTGCCGCTGGCCTTTTATGGCCTGCCCTTCCAGCCGGGAACCTACCATACTCACGCCGAGCCCGTGGATTTAGCCCCGACCCTGGCTTCACTGCTCGGCATCAATGCGCCCAGTCACTCTGTCGGGCGGGTACTGACCGAGGCGTTGCCTCCGCCGCGGCGCGTTCCGAGCTCGGCGAGAAGGGGCGATCAAGAGGAGCGAAGTACCCCTGAAGTTGAAGGGATCAGGTTCACCGGCGCGGCAGCGGGGGGCGCACGATGACTGCTCCCGCCCCGCCCGCTCCCCCTGATCTTTCCGTCAGTTTTGCCGGAATCCAGTTGAAGAATCCAATCATCGCGGCCAGCGGGACTTTCGGCTACGGTATTGAGTTTGAGGATGTGGTCCACCTTAACAAGCTGGGCGGTTTTGTGGTGAAGGGACTTTCGGCCCAGCCCATGGCGGGAAATCCTCCTCCCCGTCTTTATGAGACCCCGGCCGGGATGCTCAACGCCATCGGACTGCAGAATATCGGGGCGCGCGCGTTTATCGATGAGAAGCTGCCTAAGCTGCGCAAGATCAAGAATATTGTGGTCTTCGCCAACCTGTTCGGCTATAGCCGGGAAGAGTACGAGCGCACCATCGAGATCCTGAATGAGGGCGAGGAAATTGCCGCCTACGAGTTGAACGTGTCGTGTCCAAATACGGTCTCCGGCGGCATCCAGTTCGGCAGCGACCCGCGAGCGCTGGATGAAGTCGTGAACACAGCGAAACGAGTCTCCCGCCGCCCGCTGATCGTGAAGCTTTCGCCCAACGTTACCAGCATCGCGCTAATGGCTCGCGTGGCTCAGGAAGCTGGGGCCGACGCGATCTCGTTGGTCAACACTTTCCTGGCCATGGCCATCGATCCCGAAACCCGCAAGCCCCGCATCGCCAACGTGACCGCCGGACTGTCAGGTCCGGCCATCAAGCCGATCGCCCTGCGCATGGTTTACGACGCCTCTAGAGCAGTGAATATTCCGGTCATTGGCATGGGCGGAATCTCGACCGCCGCTGACATTGTGGAGTTCATGCTGGCGGGGGCGAGCGCGGTGCAGATCGGGACAGCCAGCTTCTGGGACCCGGTAGCGACCGAGAAGATCGCTGCCGAACTGGAAACCTGGTGTGCGGAGCGCCGTATACCGCGCGTGGCGGAATTGACCGGCGGCATAGTAATGGAATAGCACTCGTCGGTCGTCAAAAGAAGAATAGTCGTCGGTCGTCAATCATCAGAAAAGGCCATTAGGTTGCGAGGATTTGCTGAAGACCGACGACTGACGACCGACGACTGATTCACGGCCAGACCGCGAGAATTGCTCCCATCACCAGATAGCACACCAGTTGATAGCCGGTATTGATCAAATACAGCCGGGTGGACTGGTTTCCGAACAGCTTGGCGGTGAGCTGTACCGTGGTCACAAAACCGAGCCAGATAGCAAAGCCGATTTTCATCCCGTAAAGCACGCTATTCACCGTGGTGATCTCGATAATCTTGCCCAGAACGAAAGCCGACACCAGGGCGGCGATGAAAGAAATAGCGTAGCTCTTGCCTGCGCTCTTCTGCATCGCTTCCATTTTTGCCTTGTCGTTTGGATCGTAGCCCATAGCGACCATCCAGGGACGGGCAAAGAGCAGGGGCGAATACCAGAGAAATCCCACCACCATGGTGGAGATGGCTGCGACCAGCACTGACCACAAGTTCACACCCATGAAGATCATGTGTTTTCTCCGCGAAGGCGAAATTTGGGGCCAGCCATAGTATGCCGACCTGGGCCGGTTGCAAACTGAAAACCGTCGGCCTCTTGGGGATGTCCCTGCTACTTTCCGGGCGCCAATCGATCTAATGTAATGTCGCTATAATCAATCCTTACAAAAGAGGAGTTTTTCATGGCCAAAGCCACCTTTGCCGCGGGCTGTTTCTGGGGAGTCGAAGCCACTTTCCGCCAATTGCCGGGGGTTATCGGAACCCGGGTTGGCTACACCGGCGGGCACTTCGCCAATCCGACCTATAAAGACGTTTGCAGCGATCGCACCGGCCACGCCGAGGCGGTCGAAGTGGAGTACGATCCCGCCAAACTTTCCTACGAGAAGCTGCTGGAAGTGTTCTGGGAGAACCACGATCCCACGCAGCTCAATCGCCAGGGTCCCGACTACGGATCGCAGTACCGCTCCGCGATCTTCTTTCACACTCCGGAGCAGGAGAGCGAAGCCCGGCTGTCCAAAGAGCGCCTGGAGAAATCGGGACGCTTCAAGAAGCCGATTGTGACCCAGATCGTACCCGCGGTAACGTTCAATCCCGCTGAAGACTACCACCAGCAGTATCTGGAAAAGCGCGGACTGGCAACCTGCCACATCAAGTAGGCAGCATTGGACCCCCCGCCCTGTCTCTCCACAGAGCGGAGAGACGTGGGCGGGGCACACCAGCTTCACCATTAGAGTCCAGGGCAGTGGGCTGTTTGAAATTCAGTGAGTCCAAAACATGTAGCCGAACAATGCTGACATCCCAAGAGTGACGACTCCGCTTGCTCTAAAAAACCAAATTGGCATATTGGCCAGCCCACTTCTAAAGTATGGGCCGTCAGCGTTTTGCCTTTTCGCGCCGCGAGGATTGACCAAGGCATACAGGCCCACAGGCAGCAACACAACTGCCAAAAAGAGAAATGCGAAACGGTCGCTCATGCTGCTGTGCTAACAGGATTCGTTTCCGATAATCCCACCAAATCCTCCGAACTCCAAACATGATCTGTGAGGATTTGCTCTCAAAAGAGTTTGAGGTCGAGTGAAACACACCTAAGAAATTCAAAATGGCCCACTCACCAAATCCCTGGGTCTCTTGCGGGCATCCACACATTCCCATATTCTGCGGTGCAAGCCATGCCGCACGGTCCCGATCAGCTTCTGCTGCAGCTTCTCGCCATCTTTGTTTCTGCGAAGGTAGTGGGAGAAGTATTTGAACGGGTAAAGCTGCCTTCGGTTCTGGGCGAGATACTGGCCGGAGCGGCCCTCGGCCCGTTTGCCCTGGGCTGGATCAATCCCAGTGACACCATCCATTCGGTCGCGGAAATCGGCGCGATTTTTGTGCTGTTCAACGCCGGCCTCGAAACCAGCCCGCACGACCTGATCCGGGTGGGCCGCAAGGCGCTGCTGGTGGCCGTCGCCGGCATTGTCGTTCCTTTCGTACTCGGGTTCGCTTACATGAAATGGCGCGGCGACGCTTCCAGCGAGGCCATTTTCGTGGGCGCGGCCATGGTTGCCACCAGTGTGGGAATCACGGCTCGCGTGCTGGGCGATTTGCATGTGATGGCGACGCAGGCCGCCAAGATCATCCTGGGTGCGGCCGTATTCGATGACATTCTGGGCATGGTCTTGCTGGCGATTGTGGCCGGCATCGCTTCGGGCGGCGGGCTGGAGTGGTTGCACCTGGGCGTTCTGGTGGTCGAAGCCACGGCCTTTGCGTTGTTCATGATCTTGGTCGCGCCACGAATCGTACGCAGGATCCAGCCCCGCATGGACCGCCTTTCCACCCAGCACGCCCCCCTGGTGGTTGCGCTGGCGCTATGTCTGTTCCTTTCGTGGCTTTCGGCGAAAATCGGCATGGCGGCCATCATCGGCGCTTTTTTTGCCGGGCTGATGTTTGCCGACTACGCTCCCCGCTGGAGCCTGCTGCCGCGGGTGGGAGGCATCACCGAGTTTCTGGCGCCTTTCTTCTTCTTCGCTATCGGTTCGCGGCTTGATGTGCACCTGTTTACTGGGAACGTGTTATTGGCCGCGATTGCCATTTCTTTGCTGGCTATCGTTTCTAAGGTAGTGGGGTGTGGATTGCCCCTTTGGCGTGATGGCTGGTTGAGCGCGCTGCAGGTTGGCGTGGGCATGATGCCGCGCGGCGAGGTGGCCTTGATCGTCGCACTGGTCGGACTGCAGTCGCAGATCGTGCTGCCTTCTACTTATGCCATCGTCGTGTTCATGACCGCGGTGACCACGATCCTGGCCCCGCCCCTGTTGCGATATCTGTTTCGCGGCGACATGAAACCGGCATAGAGACCACGTGGGGACGGCCGCCCTCGGCCGTCCAGGTCGAGCTGGGCTCGACTAGTTTTTTGCGGGCACGCGAAATAGCGGAGCTTGGCTCCGCGGGACAGCCGGGGGCGGCTGTCCCCACACGGTCTCCGGTTATAATTCCTCGTTCTATCGGTGAGGAGAATCCATGACTCTTGCGGGCCGGGTTGCGCTGGTGACGGGCGCGTCGCAGGGCATCGGCCGGGCTTGCGCCCTGAAGCTCGCCCATTCCGGGGCCGCGCTGGCGCTGGCCGCGCGTAGCCAAGAGAAACTGCAGGAACTGGCGGCGGAAATCACGGCTGCGGGCGGCACCGCGACAGCCTTTCCCCTGGACGTCAGCGACGAAGAGCAGATCAAGGCCACCTTCAAGGCCGCCATCGCCCAGCTCGGCAAGATCGACATCCTGGTAAACAACGCCGGAATCACCCGCGACCAACTGCTCATGCGCATGAAGCGCGCAGACTGGGATGCGGTCCTCAACACCAACCTGACCTCGGCCTATCTCTGCACCCAGCAGGCGATCAGTTCGATGCTCAAGCAACGCTGGGGCAGAATCATCAACATCACTTCGATTTTCGGGCAGACGGGACAGGCCGGCCAAGCCAACTATGCCGCGTCAAAAGCCGGGCTGATCGGGCTGACCATGGCCATTGCCCGCGAAGTCAGCTCGCGCAACATCACCTGCAATGCGGTCGCTCCCGGCTTCATCGAGACCGCTATGACTGCCGGACTGGCTGATGAGTTCAAACAGAACGCGGTGAAGATGATCCCGCTGGGGCGGGTGGGTACGCCCGAAGAAGTGGCGAGCGCGGTAGCGTTTCTGGCGTCGGAAGAAGCAGGGTACATTACCGGGCACGTGTTGAACGTGAACGGCGGCATGTTGATGGGCTAGAGAGAAGAGTCCTCCCTGTCATCCCGACCGGAGCGTAGCGCAGCGAGCGCAGTGGGGGGACCTGCTTTTGGCTCGCTCGGCGCATAGGAATTTGTAAGGAATGATGGCGTGGCCAATCCCAGACTTACCCTGAGGCAGGCGGAATCACCTGCCCAGATTGCTCAGGCTCGTGAGCTTTTTCTCGAGTATGCTGAATCGCTAGGCTTCAGCCTGTGCTTTCAGAGTTTCGACCAGGAACTTGCGGGCCTCCCTGGAGAATACGCCCCTCCGGATGGCCGCTTGCTGCTGGCTGAATACCGAAGCGAACTGGCGGGTTGCGTCGCGCTGCACAAACTCGAATCCGGAATTTGCGAGATGAAGCGGCTTTATCTTCGCCCGCAACTTCGTGGCCGGGGCGTGGGACGCGCACTGGCCGAAGCCGTGATTGCTGAAGCCCGGACGATCGGCTACCGGAAAATGCGACTCGATACGGTCGAGCCGGTGATGCCGAACGCCGTAGCCATGTATCGCCGGTTGGGATTCGTGGAGATTGGCCCTTATCGCCCTAATCCGATTGATGGGGCGTTGTATATGGAGTTGGCTCTTTAAAGGCGGGGGCGGGACGCCCTCGCGACTGCCGGCGGAACGCCGGCGCTACGAGGAACCTCAAATATGAAATTGGCCTGCCTAATTCTCTCTCTCGTATTTTCGATTTCGAGCTTTGCAGAGGCCGGTAAGAACGTTTCCTACAAGAGTGGCGATGACACCGTGCAGGGCATCCTCTACACGCCTGAGGGTAAGGGCCCGTTCCCCGCGCTGGTGGTCATTCACGAATGGTGGGGACTGAATGACTGGGTCAAGGAGCAGGCGGCCAGGCTGGCCGACGAGGGTTATGTGACCCTGGCGGTCGATCTTTACCGCGGAAAAGTGGCGACCACGCCGGACGAGGCCCACGAAATCATGCGCGGCGTTCCGGAAGACCGGGCGGCGCGCGATCTGCACGCGGCGGTGGAGTTTCTGAAGTCGCAACCCAATGTGAAGCCTGATCGGATCGGCTCTATCGGCTGGTGCATGGGCGGCGGCTACTCGCTGGATGTGGCGCTGCAGGAGTCCACGTTGGCCGCGGCCGTCATCAACTATGGCCACTTGGCTGCGGACGCGGCTTCGCTCAGGAAGATTAACGCTTCAGTACTGGGTATTTTCGGCGCCCAGGACCGCGGCATTCCGGTGGACGATGTAAAGAAGTTCGAGCAGGCCCTGAAACAACAAGGGAACAAGGTGGAAATTGTAGTTTATCCCGAGGCCGGGCACGGTTTCGAGAATCCCAACAACAAGACCGGCTATCGCGCCGCCGACGCTGCCGATGCATGGAAGCACATCACCAGCTTCCTGGCTGACACCCTGAAAAAGTGATCGCGGCCAGCCAAAAATGGTGGGCGGCAGTAATGGGTTACCGTTCTGCTGTAACCGCGGCTGTTCCCAGGCAGAATTCGCCGCGTACTCCATCACCAGTTGTGGTGCAACCAAATTCTTCTTGCCAGAAGGTACTACTCTGGTTACTATGCACGTCATCCTCCGGGGGTTTGCTTTGGTAGCTTTCTCTATGAACATCGGCGAGACCATCCGCAACTACCGTCTGCAAAAAGGCATGTCCCAGGGCGACATCGAAAAGCGCACCGGCCTGCTGCGCTGCTACCTGTCCCGGGTGGAGAACGGTCATACCATTCCGTCGCTCGATACCCTGGCCAAGATTGCCGGCGCCATGGAAATCGCGCTGTCCCAGTTTTTCTCCGAGTCCGGACACAGCAACGGCTCCAAGAACATTCCCCAACTGTCCGATGATGAAGTCCGCTTCCTGAGCCAGATTCGCCGCTACGCCGTCAGCCTCAACGACAGCGACCGCAAGCTGGTGCTGGCCATGGTCAAGAAGATGGCGGCGAAATAAAAGCAGCTGCTGGCTGCTAGCTTCTGGCTTCTGACTCCGAATTTCAGGGATGTTCTAGTCCGCCGTGCAGAGTCTTTTGTCGTCTGCTTCTTCAGTGAAAGCTGGGACCCCTTGGTTTACGCAAATAATTAGACGCTAGAAGCTGGAGCCAGAAGCCAGCAGCTGATTCTTGGGTACTTTCGTTCCATCCCTCTTGTGGCCAACGGGAATCTCGTTCCGGCGCCTTGCAACCCCTAGACTGTCTGTGGAGAATCCCGGGTGACCATCGACGAAGAACTGACCCTGCTCGACACGCAGCTGCGCCGGCTGAAGATCGAGTATGAGATCTACTTCAGCAATCCGACCAAGAGGCCTCCTACCGACGTTGAGTGGAAGGTGCTCTCCTTGCTGCGCAAGTTCAGCGACGGTGGGCGCATGAGTTTTTCGCAACGCTTCCGCTACAACGAAATCGCGCAACGCTACGCTATTTACAGTGACCTCTGGCGCAAAAAGAACCGCATTCGTGAAGAAGGCTACCGCCGTCCCCAGGACGCACTGCTCTCGGTGCAGGGCGTGCGCGTGGAAGAACACCAACCGGAACACAAGGTTTACGGGGTAGGCCACGCGGCTGCTGCGGCTGCGGCTGCAGAGTCGGTCGAAGTCAAGCCGTTCAGCATGCAATGTGCTGACGCCCGCGCCGAACGCGATAAAGTGCAAAAGCTCTACCAGGCTCTTACCGATGCCAAGAAAAAATCGGGTGAAGCGGTCTCCGGCAACCTCGACAGCTTTGCCTCGTTCGTGCAGAAAAAAACCGACCAGATCCGCAAGCAATATGGGTGCGAGTTGGTCGAATACACGGTGGAAATGCAGAGCGGCCAGGTAAAGCTAAAGGCCAAAGCGAAGACTTAGACGTTGGCCATTGGTCGTTCGTCGTTGGCCCTGGCTGGACGGCTTCCTGGTAACCTCGCTCCGCTGCGCGATGTCCAAATCCTGAAAATTTCCGTCTTAGGCCAATGACCATCGACCAACGGCCAACGACTGCTGTTAGAATTTCTCCCTGCCTTTCCCAGGCACATTCCCAATTCATTCGAGGTCTGCCATGTCCGCGACCCAGACGAAGATTCAGCGCGCCATCCTCAGTGTCACCGACAAAACCGGGCTGGTGGAGTTTGCCCGCAAACTTGCCGGCATGGGTGTGGAACTGATTTCGACCGGGGGCACGGCGAAGCTGTTGCGCGACTCCGGCGTCGGCGTAAAGGACATTTCCGAGCTGACCGGTTTTCCCGAGATGCTCGACGGGCGCGTCAAGACGCTGCATCCCAAAGTTCACGGAGGCATCCTGCACCGGCGCGGGATGGCTTCGCACCGCAGCGCTGTTGCCGAGCACGGCATCCAGCCGATCGACATGGTGGTGGTCAATCTTTACGCCTTCGAGAAAACCGCAGCCAGGCCGGGCGTGCCTTTTGAAGACCTGATCGAGAACATCGATATCGGCGGACCGTCGATGATCCGCTCTGCCGCCAAAAATTTTCAGGACGTGGCAGTGGTGACCTCACCAGCTGACTACAACGCCGTGGCGGAAGAGATGGCCGCTACCGGCGGGGCCCTCTCCGCAGCCACCAAGTGGCGCCTGGCGCAAAAGGCCTTTGCGACCACTGCGGCCTACGATTCGGCCATTGCCTCCATCCTGGAGCGGGTCAGCGCCAACGGTCACTTCGAGTTTCATCCGGAAACCGGCTTTCCCCAGAACCTCCGCCTCTCGTTCAGCAAGATCATGGACTTGCGTTACGGCGAGAATCCTCACCAGAAAGCTGCCATGTACAGCGACGGCTCGGGAAGCGGGGTGGCCAACGGCCGTCAGATTCAGGGCAAGGAACTTTCCTACAACAACATCGTGGATTTGCAGGCGGCCTGGGACCTGGCCCAGGAGTTTGATCAGACTGTCTGCGCCATCATCAAGCACACCAATCCGTGCGGTACGGCCACCGGCAAGACGTTGGTGGAGGCTTACCGGAAAGCGCTGGAGTGTGATCCGGTGTCAGCTTTTGGGGGCGTGATCGGAGTGAATAGAGTGGTGGATGGCGAAGCCGCGGAGGAAATGGCCAAACTGTTTCTCGAGGTGATCGCGGCGCCCGGTTTTGACGAGGCCGCCAAGGCCAAGTTCGCCGCCAAAAAAAACCTGCGCTTGGTGGAAATCAATCATGCTCCGCAGAAGTGGGTACTGAAAAATGTTTCTGGCGGAATACTGATGCAGGACGCGGACAGCCGAGTGCTGCAGGAATCCGATCTCAAGGTGGTCACCAAGCGACCGCCTACGCCGGAGGAAAAGCGGGCCCTGTTATTTGCCTGGAAGGTTTCCAAACACGTGAAGTCGAACGCGATTCTTTACGCCCGCGACGGGCAAACTGTGGGCGTCGGTGCAGGCCAGATGAGCCGGGTGGATTCCTGCAGGATCGGCGCCATGAAGGCGGTCCTGCCGCTGCAGGGAACGGTGGCCGCGTCCGACGCATTCTTCCCGTTCCCCGACGGAGTGGAGGAGATCGCCAAGGTGGGCGCCACCGCCATCATTCAGCCTGGCGGCTCGGTTCGTGACCAGGAGGTCATTGAGGCGGCCGACCGGCTGGGGCTGGCCATGATCTTTACCGGGGTCAGGCATTTCCGGCACTGAGAGAGCACTTGGCATTTGGCAATTGGCAGTTGGCGCAAGCACGCTCCACTGATTGCCAGGTGCTAATGAGAGCTGGTTCCCACCACCGCTAGTCCTGTCAGCCCCTGTTACCCATGATCTTTAACCGTGCCAGGCTACTTCAGGCATTGAAAAGAGCACTTGGCAGTTGGCTCAAACAAGCTTCGGCTAATTGCCAAGTGCTGATTCCCTGTCAATCCTGTTAGTCCCTGTACTTCCGATCATTACCTGCCCGGTTCTGCGGCGTGCTTTTTCACCCCCTTGCGCCGGCACGGTTTACAATGTAAAGAGCACCCGCCAGCAGCGGTTCGGCATCCAATCGCTATGGTTCAGGGAAGCCGAAGGTTCTCGATGAAAAGTATTTACTGCACTCTTATTCTGCTGCTGGTCATCCCTGCTGTTTCCGCGGAGCAAACTCCAGCTGCGGATTCCAAGTCAGCCCCTGCGTCCGCTCCCCGCAAGCTCGACAAAGCGGCGGCCTATTACCACTACACCCTGGCCCATATGTACGAGGAGCAGGTAGCGGTGTACGGCCGCAGCGAGTTGGCCAATAAAGCCATCGAGGAATACCGGCTGGCGATCGACGCCGATCCTACTTCCGAGTATCTGACTTCCGCGCTGGCCGAGCTCTACGCCAAGACCGGGCGTATTCGGGATGCCGTGCTCGAGGCCCAGGACATCCTCAAGCGCGACCCCAACAACCTGGAAGCCCACAAACTGCTGGGCCGCATTTATCTGCGCTCGCTGGGCGACGTGCAGGCGGGTCAGGGCTCGCAGAATGTTCTCAAGCTGGCCATCGACCAGTACGAGCAGATCATCAAGATCCAACCGGACAGTGTTGACGATCATCTTCTTCTCGGACGCCTCTACCGCCTGAACAATGACCTGCAGAAGGCTGAGGGCGAGTTCAAGACCGCGGTCAAGCTGGATCCCGATTCTGAAGAAGCGGTTACCACGCTGGCCTATTTGTACAACGAAGAAGGCGATACCGCTCGCGCCGGCGAGGTCCTGAGTTCCATCCCGGACGCGTCCCGCTCGGCCAAACTTTACTCGGCTCTCGGCTACACCTACGAACAGCAGAAGCAGTACAAGAACTCGATTGCCGCTTACCGTAAGGCGATCGAACTCGACCATGACAACCTGGACGCCATCCGCGGCCTGGCCCAGAACCTGATGAATGACGGCCAGACGGATGCCGCGCTGGAGCAGTACAAGATCATTGCGGACGCGAATCCCGAGGATGCGCAGACCTATCTCCGGATGGCCGAGATTTATCGCAAGAGCGGCAAATTCGACCTGGCGCTGGTCAGCCTGAAGAAGGCCGGATCGATGGTACAGGACTCGATCGAGGTGCCTTACAACATAGCCGCCGTGTACCAGGCCCAGGGCCGCTACGACGAGGCCATCCAGGTATTGCAGGACCTGCTGAAGAAGACCGAGAAGGCGGACAACAGTTACACCCAGGCCGAGAAGAACAACCGGTCTGTATTCCTGGAACGCCTGGGAACGATTTATCGCGACAACAAGAATGACGCCCAGGCCATCGAGACTTTCAGAAAGATGCTCGTGCTGGGCGACGAGAATGCCGAACGAGGCTTCCAGCAGGTCATCGATACCTACCGCGAAGCCAAGCAATGGCAGCAGGCCACCGACACCGCCAAGGAAGCGGTGCAGAAGCTGCCCAACAATCGCAGCCTGAAGATGGTGTACGCTGCCCAGCTTTCTGACATGGGCCAGGTAGATGCCGGATTGCAGCAGGTCAAAGCATTGCTTAAGGGAACGCCGGAGGACCGCGACGTTTACATTACGCTGTCCCAGATGTACAGCCGGCTCAAGCGCTGGCCCGAGGCTGAGGCGGCCCTGGATAAGGCCGAACAGCTCTCCACCAAGGACGAAGACAAGCAATACGTATACTTCCTGCGCGGCTCGACCTACGAACGCCAGAAGAAATATGATCCGGCGGAAGAGATGTTCCGCAAAGTCCTGGCGGGCGATCCCCAGAACGCGACCGCGCTCAACTATCTCGGCTACATGCTGGCCGACCGCGGGGTCAAGCTGGACGAAGCTCTCGGCCTGATCAAGAAAGCCGTTGATCTCGATCCTGCCAACGGCGCTTATCTGGATTCATTGGGCTGGGCTTATTTCAAGCTGGGAAAATATGAGTCTGCGGAAGATTCGCTGATCAAAGCATCGCAGCGCATCGGGACCGATCCTACGGTGCAGGACCACCTCGGCGACCTCTATCAGAAAACCGGCCGCCTCAAGCTGGCAGCGGCGCACTGGGAGCGCGCGATCGCGGAGTGGAACAAGACGGTAGCTGCCGAAGTTGACCAGAACGACCTGGCCCGGGTGCAGAAAAAGCTCGAGTCCGCCAAGATGAAGCTGGCCAAGGAAGACTCCGACAACAAGTAATCCAACACGGATCGTGTGGGGACGGGTTTCAACCCGTCCAGGCCGAGCGCAAGCTCGGCTTTCTTTTTGTATCCTGATCCACTGAGAAACCCACCCTGTCTCTCCCAAAAAACGGAGAGACGAGGGCGGAGCACCCAATGGAGAAAACCAAATGAGTGACGTGCTCATTCGGCAGGCCACACCTGACGACATTCCTGCATTGCTGCGCCATCGCCAGGGTATGTACGAAGACATGGGCTATAACGACCCCGTCGCCCTCGCTGCGATGGTCTCGACCTGCAAGCCCTATCTGGCGGCAGCACTGGCGAATGGAACGCTGCACGGCTGGCTGGCGTGCGTGGGAGACCAGATTGTGGCCGGGGGCGTGGTGTTGATCAACCCGTGGCCCAGCCATCCTTATGATGGCCAGTGCCGGCGGGCTACGATTCTTAACCTGTACACCAATCCGCCATTTCGCCGCCAGGGCATTGCCCGCCGGCTCATGCAGACCATGATTGACTGGTGCCGCGAGGAGGGCTTTGTTCACGTTACCTTGCACGCCAGCGACAAAGGCCGTCCGCTCTACGAGAGTCTGGGATTCGAATCCACCAACGAGATGCGTTTGAAGTTGAGGGACACAATGTAGACGCGAGCGTCCCGCTCGTGCAGGTGTCATAAGCACCCCAAATGCGTCAGGACTTGAGCACGCGGTATTGCGGATGCGCGAGCGGGACGCTCGCGCCTACATCACGCTCCCCGGTGCTAAAATTCCTTCATGCTGGCCGACTACGCCGTGCGGGTGGAGCAATCCCGCGGACGCCGCATTCCCGAGCCCCAGCATCCCTACCGCAACGACTTTCAGCGTGACCGCGACCGCGTCATCCATTCACGGGCGTTTCGGCGGCTGGAAGCGAAGACTCAGGTTTTTACCCGGCGTTTCTCTGATCATTTCCGCAACCGCCTCACCCACACCCTCGAGGTGGCGCAAATTGCCCGCACCATCGCTGGCCAACTCGGCCTGAATGTGGATCTGGTCGAGGCCCTGGCCCTCGTTCACGACGTGGGCCATCCTCCTTTCGGACACGCCGGGGAAAAAGCGCTGGACGCCGCCATGCGCGAGCACGCTCTTTTCTTCGATCACAACCTCCACGCCTTGCGCATTGTCGAAGATTTTGAGTTGCGCTATGCCGCCTTCCGCGGGCTCAATCTCACGTTCGAAGTGCGCGAAGGCATTATCAAGCACTCGCACGACTATTCCATCGAGCAGTTTCCCGAGCTTGCGGAATACTTGCTCGATCAGCGTCCGCCGCTGGAGGCCCAGCTCATCGATCTGGCCGACGAAATCGCCTACGATACGGCCGATCTCGACGACGGCTATGAGGCGCGCCTGCTGACCCTTCCGCAGATCTGCAGCGGCGTCCCGGGGTTCGATGGTTTTTATGGCGACGCCGAGCGCGCCTATCCCAATGCCATGGAGAAGCTGAAGTTCAACGAAGCGGTGAAGCGGATTCTTGATCGTATGGTCGGCGATTTAATTCGCAACCTGCGGAACCGGATCGAGTCCGCCGGCATCCGCAATCTGCAGGACGTTCGCGCCTTCCCGCAGCGGCTGGCCACCTTTAGCCCCGAGGTCGAAGAGGAAAGGCGGCGCACCAAGGAATTTCTCTACCAGAATCTCTATTTCAGCGCGGCGCTGGAACCGGAAAAACACGATGCTGAACGGGTCATCCGGGAGCTGTTCGAGTTTTGGATGGCGAAACCGGAAAGCTTGCCGCAGAGCTATCAGGAAAAGGCCGGGCAGGAACCGCTCGCGCGCGTGATTTGCGACTACATCGCAGGCATGACCGACAATTTCATTTACGAACAGCACGAGAAGTATTGCGGAACTCGGTAGCACCCATAGTCACGTAGGCCCGGACGCCTCCTTCGACTTCGCTCGGGACCCGGGCGGGCGAGCATAGCTCGCCGAGGTTTTTCATTGTTTGGGCGGAAAAAACCAGGCCGGGCTTTGCCGGCTGGGCGGGTGAGGGCACCCGCCCCTACTTGGTTCACGGTGGGCTCCAGGTCACGCGATAAACTACTCCGGCGGAGTCATCGCTGAGGTACAGTGCGCCATCCGGGCCGACCACCAATCCTACTGGCCGTCCCATCCACTTACCCTTCTTCCGCTCACCCGGGCGGATCCATCCACTGATGAAGTCTTCCGGCGGGCCTTGCGCTTCGCCCTTCTCGTTTACCCTTATGCGGACCACTTTGTATCCGGTGGGCACACTGCGGTTCCAGGAACCGTGAAAGGTTACGAACAGACTTCCGCGGTATTCCGCCGGGAACATTTCTCCGTTGTAAAACAGCAAATCCAGCGGAGCCGAGTGTGCCTGCATCTCGACGGCCGGGGCAATGGTCTTCGAGCAGTCGTAATCTGTGCCCTGAGAGCGCTCCGGAACGCGGTTGCCGTAGCAGTAAGGCCATCCGGCATTGCCGCCGCGCGGGCCGAGATCATTCACCTCTTCAGGCGGCAGGTTGTCACCCAGCCAGTCGCGGCCGTTATCGGTGGCCCAGATGGTGCCGGTCTTCGGGTTGACTGTCAGGCCGACGGCATTCCTCAAGCCGGAAGCAAATATACGTTCTCCGCTTCCGTCTTCGTTGTACTCGGTCACGGCAGCGCGGCGTTTGTCGTCTTCCACGCAGACATTGCAGCTCGATCCCACTGCGACGTACATCTTGCCGTTGGCAAAAAGAATGGTCCGGGTGGAATGCCCGCCGCCGCTGCCCGGAAGGTCAGCAATCTTCTGGCTGTTGCCCGCGTGCAGTTGCGCTTCATTCCAGTCGTAGCGCCGCACGGCGTTGATCTCGGCGATATAGAGCCTCCCCTTCTGGAAAGCAATGCCGTGCGGGGCGTTCAAGCCTGACAACACCGGGACCGCTCGGTCGGTGCGGCCGTTGCGTTTCGTATCCGGGAGAGCCAGCACCGTACCGTCGCTCATGTCGGTCACCAGCAGCACGCCACCTGGACTGAATGCCATCTGGCGCGCATTCGGCACACGCGCGAAAACGGAAATCTGAAAACCCGGCGGCATTTTCAGGCGGGTCAAGTCGAACTTTTCCGTGTGATTGCAGGACAGCAGGAGCAAAGGAAGCAGGGAAATACAGGCCAGCCGGAGAATGATGAATCCATGAGCTTTGCGCTGGAAAACTGCGGGTCTGAGGTACGCGGCGGGCAAGGCAGTTGTTACTTGATTACCGCAAATTTTTGCAGCCATGGGCACACGCAGTTTTTATATCAGATTTCGGCAAAATTACCCGGCGTTGCGTTTTTTCGCTCCCGCCCGCCTGCGAGCGGCGTTACAATGTGTTGTTAGGTAACGACTTAGAATTGCCGTGGTTTGGCATTCGACCTGTTATACACGGAGCAGGCGTCAGGCAGTTTCGGACGCCGAGATTTTTGTATTTTTGCTGGAGCGGGAGCTTGATGCTCCCCCCACCTGGAGGATGTAGAAATGAAGAATCGTATGTTTGTAGCGCTGCTTCTGGCCGGTGTGCTGGCGCTTCCCGCTCTGGCGCAGCAGGCTGCCCCCACCACGCAGGACCAACCCGCTGCCGCCACTTCCGGAGCCAGCGGCAAGCCGGCTCTGCAACCTGACACGCACGAGGGTTTCTGGGGCAAGCTTAATCCCTTTGCCCGCAAGAAATATGTGCAACGCCAGACCGCTCCGATTCGCGATCGCGTCAATGAGCTGGACGAGCTCACTTCCGCGAACAGCAAGATGATCAAGGACACCGATTCGCGCGCCCAGGAAGGCATCCGCCTGGCCTCGACCAAGGCCAACGAAGCCGATCAGCACGCGATTGACGCCGGCAACAAGGCCCAGATGGCGCAGCAGACCGCGACCCAGGCCAACGCCCGTCTCACCACGGTGGAGCAGGTGGTAGGCAACATCGATCAGTACAAGGCTTCCACGCAGACCGAGATTCGCTTCCGTCCCGGCCAGAGCGTGCTCAGCAAGAACGCCAAAACTGCACTGGATGATATGGCGACGCCGTTGAAAGATCAGCGCGGCTACATCATCGAAGTTCAGGGCTTCTCTTCCGGCCACGGCCAGACCGCGATTGCCACCTCGCAGAAGATGGCGGACGCGGTAGTGCGTTACCTGGTGCTCAATCACGAGATCCCGGTTTATCGGATCTATGTGGTTGGCATGGGCAATGCCCCTGTACCTGCGGCGGGCGAAGATGCCAAGACCAAGCGCACCAGCGGTGGACGCGTCGAAATCAGCCTTCTGAAGAACGATCTGGAAACGCTGGCCTCGACCACAACTGCCCCGGCTCCCACGAGCCAGGACCAGCCCGCGCCCACGAAATAGTTGAGTTAGGACGACGGACCGAAAGGGCCGAAGCCCTCCCCCGAAAAGCCTCGCGCGCAAGCGGGAGGCTTTTTATTTCAGATTGCTGATTTCAAGATTTCAGAATTGGACGCTCGCTCTTCGTAGCGGCGTCCCGCCGCCTGTCCGGAGGGTATCCTGCCCTCCGCGCCTCCTGCATCTCATTTCAGATTGCTGATTGTAGATTTCAGAATTGAACCCCGAAGGTGTAAGCGCGGGGTTTTCAATCTGAAATCATCAATCTGAAATCTGCAATCGCCTTCCGTATAATCCAACCCCGTGAACACCGCGAAGTCCGCCCTGCGCAAAGCCGGCCTGTTTTACTTCGTCTGGGTAATGTTCTCGTACTGCACCGGCGGCCCCTTCGGCCTGGAGGACATGGTCACCACCTCCGGCCCCGGGATGACCCTGATTTTCCTGCTGGTGATCCCGTTTTTCTGGTGCATTCCCGTCTCTCTGGTTTCCGCGGAACTCACCACCGCCATGCCGGTCGAAGGTGGTTTCTATCGCTGGGTGCGCGCCGGCTTTGGCGATTTTTGGGGATTCCTCGCCGGCTGGTGGAACTGGTGTGCATCATTCCTGCTGGGCAGCGTTTACGCGGTGCAGTTCGCCGACTACATGGGCTTCTATTTTCCCGAACTCACGGGATGGAGGCATTACCTTGTCTCGCTCGCCATCGTCGCGGTGATCACCTACATCAACGTGCGCGGCATTCAGATGGTGGGGAAATTTGCCACCCTGCTCGAACTCTTCATCCTTCTGCCCGTGCTGGTGCTGGTGGTCATCGGCCTGGCCAAGTGGCATCACAATCCCTTTGTTCCGGTAATTCCCCCTCACCAGCCCACGTTCCACGTTTTCGGCGCGGGACTGGCGCTGGGGCTGTGGTTGTATTCCGGATACGAGCAGTGTTCGACGGTAGCGGAGGAAGTGGACAACCCACGCCGCAGCTATCCGCTGGCTCTGGCGCTGGTGGTGCCCATGTCGATCGCAGCTTACTTCCTGCCCACTCTGGCTTCCCTGGCGGCGCTGGGCAATTGGCAGAGCTGGCACACCGGATTCTTTCCCACAGCCGCGCAACTGATCGGAGGCCGCTGGCTGGGCGCCTGGATGTCCCTGGCTGCCATGATTACCTACGTGGCACTTCTCAACAGCACGATCCTGACCTCGACGCGCATGCCGTTCGCCATGGCGGAAGATGGTTACCTGCCACATGCGCTTACCGGCCAACATCGGCGGTATGGGACACCCTGGATTGCCATCATCGTGTCGGCAGCCGTGTATGGCTTGCTCGCCCTACATTCGCTGGTGCAGCTCATCAGCATTTACAACTGGCTGCGGGTCGCGACCACGGTCATGACCGTGCTCGCAGCCTGGCAGTTGCGCCGCAAGAGGCCGGAGATGCCGCGGCCGTTTGTGATTCCCGGCGGACGCGCGGGGCTGATCTACTCCGTGGCCGCAGTCCTGATCATGAGCGCAGTCGCGCTCCTGGGGAGCGACCGCTACGGATTACTTTGGGGGCCGGCAGCGCTGGCGGTGGGACCGGTGGTGTACATCGCGCTGGGAGCGGCCAAACGGCCAGCATGACCGCGTAAGCTCAGCTCACCCAATCCAGAAACTTGTACCAGGCGCCGGCGAAGGGCAGGAACCAGGACTTGCGGTTGTACAGACCCAGCGGCGCGCCGGGGAACGGGATCCCTACGAACGGGTTGTCGGGCTTTCCGCCAGCGATCAGGTGCGCCATCTGCTGGCCTTGCCAGGTGGCCATGGCGACGCCGTGTCCGGCATAGCCGACCGCATAGTAAATTCCATCCATCTGTCCGGCGTGGGGCATGATGTCGAAAGCGAAGTCCAGCGTGCCTCCCCAGACGTATTCGACTTTCACATCGCGCAGCTGGGGATAGACGTCGATCATGCCGCGCCGCAGAATCTCCGCACTCCTGCGGATCGAATCCCGGGTTTCGGGGAAGAATGCCGCCCGGCCGCCGAAGAGCATGCGCCGGTCCGGCGTAAGACGATAGTAGTAGAGATAATTCTTGGAGTCGTAAATCATGCGATTGCGCGGGCTCAATTCGCGCGCCAGCGACTCCGGCAGGACTTCCGTGGTGATGATGTACGAGCCAATGAGGATGAGCTTCCTGCGCAGCGCCGGAGTCGCCGATCCAGTGTAGCCGCTGGTGCCGACAAACACTTCGCGCGCCCACAGGGCGCCGCGAGACGTGGTAATTCGCCAGTGCTGCGTTCCATGTTGGCCCACGCGTTCAATTTTTTCCACCCGGGTATTTTCGAAAACCGCCGCGCCCGCCCTTATCGCTGCCTGGGCCAGTCCGGCCACGTATTTCGCCGGATTCAGGCCGGCGCTGACTTCGTCCACGATCCCTCCATGGTAGATGGACGATCCGATCTCGGACTGCAGTTCAGCCCGTGGCACGACACGGAGCTGGTGATTGAATTCGCGCGCAATCACTTCCGCCTGGCGGGCGTAGTCGTCGAAATGCTTCTGCTTGCAGGCCACTTCGAGATGCCCGCTGCGGGCAAAATCGCAATCGATTTCTTCCTCGCTCACCAGCTTCTCCACGCAATCAATTGTTGCCAGCGACGCCGCATACATGCGTTGCGTGCGCTCGCCGCCGTACATCGAAATCAACTTGTTCACGCCCAGCTTGAGCCCGGTAAGCACCATGCCCCCGTTGCGCGAACTCGCTCCCCAGCCGATAGTTTCGGCTTCGAGCACGGCAACCTTGGCCCCCAGCTTCGCCAGCGTTCTCGCAGCCGAGAGCCCGGTGAAACCGGCCCCAATGATGGCCACGTTTACGCCGCCGGGAAGTGGAAGCGCTGGGTCCGTCTTCGGCATTTCTGCGCTGCTAAGCCAGAAGTTTTGTTCCCGGATGGGCATGTTCTATTTCGTTATTGCAAATGACGAAGCATTGTAACTGCCACCCACCATCTGGGGACAGCTTCAGACCTTGGACTTCAGACCTCGGCCCTGCATTACTCCTGTGCCTTGAAGCCTGCCAGCCAGACCCTTAAACTTGGTATATGCACGTGCATGCCCACCGAGGGAGCGAAAAGACGTCGCGCGTCCTGCGCTTCTCGCTGGTCGTTACCGCCGCCTACGTCGTGCTGCTGGTGGTTGCCGGCATCCGGGCCCACTCCCTGGCGCTGCTTTCCGAGGCGGGCCACAACCTCTCTGACTTTTTTGCGCTGCTGCTTTCCCTGACCGCGGTCTATCTGCAGTCTCGCCCGCCCAGTTCCACCAAGACTTACGGATACCACCGGGCGGGGGTGCTGGCAGCCCTGGTCAACGCAGTGTCTCTGGTCGCGGTCTCGGGCTTTATTTTCTACGAAGCCTTCCACCGCCTGCAGAATCCGGAACGGGTGCGCGCAGGAGTCATGATCAGCGTCGCTGCGGCCGGCGTGGTGATGAACGGCGTGATCGCGCTGCTGCTGTATCGCGCCGGACGCGACGTGAACATCCGCAGCGCATTTCTGCACGAGATCGGCGACACGCTCTCGACCGCGGCAGTTATCGCCGGCGGCTGGGCCATCATGTCCACTGGCCAGTACTGGATCGATTCGGTGCTTTCGGTTGGGATCGGAGTCCTCATTCTGTGGTCGGGCTTCGGCATCGTGCGCGAGACCCTCAACATTCTCCTCGAAGGCACGCCGCGCGGCGTCAAACTGGAACAGGTCGAAGCCGCGATGCGGCAGATTGACGGGGTGAACGATGTCCACGATTTGCACGTCTGGAGCATCGGATCGGAAACGAGGGCGCTTTCCTGCCACATTTCGATTGACGACATCCCGCCGTCGGTCAGCGAGCGCATTTTGCGCGACGTGAAAGACCGCCTGCGCCAGGACTTTCACATTGCGCATACCACGATCCAGTTTGAAAATGTGGTTTGCGAAGTGGCGCACGGGTGCGTGATTCCGGTGAGCGATGCCGAACACCAGCACAAGCATTGAAGATATGTTTCGATAATTGCTCGTG
The DNA here is from genome assembly GCA_963803605.1 of Terriglobia bacterium. Lineage (GTDB taxonomy): Bacteria > Acidobacteriota > Terriglobia > Terriglobales > Acidobacteriaceae > JAIQFF01. Next base: position 184,173 of record CAWDNG010000003.1, on the reverse strand, counting down.
TGGGGACGGGTCTCTGACCCGTCCAGGCCGGGTCGAAGACCCGGCTAACCTGCCGAAGATATCAACCCTTCGACTGGCTTAGGTAAATCTCCCGGACTCTGTCAATCGTGTCTGCCTCTTCCGCCAGCTTGTCCGGCCGCAAGCGCACGATCCGCGGAAAGCGCAGCGCATACCCGCTCTCATGCCGGGCGGACTGCATCATGTTGTTGAAGGCGACTTCCAAAACAATCTTGGGCTCGACGACCAGTCGGAAGCCCTGATCTTCGATGGTGTGCTCCAAAAACCACTTGGTCATTTCGGCAATTTCGACGTCGGTCAGACCCGAGTAAGCCTTGCCGATGTTTACCAGCTTTTCTCCATCGCGCACCGCGAAGGTGTAGTCGCTTAGCACTCCGATGCGCTTGCCGTGGCCGTATTCGACCGCTGTGACCACGACGTCCAGCGTGGCCAGTTCGCGCTTGAGCTTCACCCACGACTTGCCGCGCCGTCCGGGAGTGTAGGGCGATTCGGGATCCTTGATCATCAGACCCTCGTTGCCGCGGGCCTGGGCGGCTGCAAACAGCAGATCGAGCTCCTGCGGAGTTGACGCCTGAAATACGGGAGCGCGAATCACGCGCGTAGGCGCGGCGCCGACGTCATCGCCAAATTCGAAACGCGCCTGTTTACTTGACGCCCTTCGTGCCTGGGATTGTCTCGGCGCTGCCAGCAGAGCATCCAGAATTTTCTCCCGTTCGAGCAGAGGGTGCTCCAGCAACAGCTCGCCCTTGGCGTAAAGCACATCAAAGACCAGATAGGCCACAGGCACCTGCCGCATCAGCTTTTCGCTGACCTGCTTTCGCCCCAGGCGCTGCTGTAGCGCGCTGAAGGGAAGCGCGCGGCCGTTTTCGCGGGCAGGATAGCATTCCCTACCCTCAGCCAGACGGCCGGGACGCCCGACGGACAGCCGGCGAGGCACCGGCGCTACGCTGGGGCTGTCGGGCAGAACGGCCTCATAGCTCCAGGCTACGATCTCCCCGTCGAGTATTGCGTCTTCTGGCAAGCCGGCCAGCGCGTCCGGCAATTCGGGAAAGGATTCGGTGATCTCGTCCCGGGTGCGGGAGAAGATTCTTACCTCGCCGCCGGAACAATGCGCCTGGGCGCGAATGCCGTCGTATTTGTCTTCCACCAGCGCATTCTCAAAATAGCTGAGTGCCTCTTCGGACGATTCGGCCGGGCTGGCCAGCATAAAACCCAGGGGATGGAACAATCGCATCTTCGCATCGCCAAGTTTTCCTGCCGCGGCCAGCTTTAACGTTTCGCCAATGTCTCCCAGCAACATGTTTGCAAGCTGGACCTCGGGCAGCGTTGCGCCGTAAGCCTGGGCGATGGCTTCTTCCACCAGGCTTTCCTTCAGGCCAATGCGCAGATCGCCAGTCATGATCTTCACGATGTATTTGGCTTCGAGCGGCGAGGCCTGGGCTAGAAGTTCTTGCGTCAGCGCTGCCTTTGCTGCCGGGCCGCGGGCCGCCGCTATCTCGCGGAATGTTGCCGCGATGTCTGGCAGGCTTGGCGCTGGACTGCCGGGCTTTGCACGGCCAGGGCGGGCGGGGGCGCCCGTCCCCACGTGGGCGGTGGTAGTTGAAGCTGGGAGAACCGTTTCCGCCACTGCGCCCAGATCTCCGAGCGTGCGATAAGCGGCGGTCAGTTCTGCTTCACTTTTTCCCGAAAGCTCCGCAACAATCCGCCATAAGGCCCTTCCGCCCATCTGCAGCGTGGTTTCCTCCCAGACTGGAAATGGTCTTCCGGAGAGGAATACGGCGGCAATGGAAGCTTCCTCCGGCGCGTGCGCCTTCAAGTATTCGGCGACGATCGCGATCTTCTCGAGCTTCTTGGTGGTGCCTGCGATCCGTTCGCAGGCTTCAGCCAGCTTGATCATGAAGTCTTGATGTGGGCGCGAGCGTCCCGCTCATGCGTCCCTGGTTACGTACGCTCTCGGTTTTCCGGTTGCCCGGGCGAGCGTCTTTCATTGTCCCTGCACGAGCGAGGCGCTCGCGCCTACATTCGATCCCTCTAACCCTCGTCCCGCTAGCCACTTAACCCAACTCTGGCCCCAATCCTAAATGAAACTGCGTATGGTACCCTTGTAGTTTGAGCCCAGCGCACGGGAGGGGCATCTAACAGTCATGCGTTTTTTGCGAACCTGGTGGCGTTTCCTGGTGGCTGTGCAGTTGCTGCCTGCCCTTGAAGGGGGCGAGGAGACACTGGTCGGCGGCCAGGCCGTGCTCGAAGGCGTGATGATGCGCTCTCCACATGCGTGGGCTATCGCCTGCCGCAAGCCTTCCGGTGAAGTATCGACCCACAGCGAACCGCTGGAGCGGCTGTCGGAAAAACGCAAATGGATGGCCTGGCCGGTTGTTCGTGGCGTCGTGACGCTCGGTCACGCCATGACACTGGGCTTCCGGGCTCTGAAGTTTTCCGCCAATGTGGCGCTTGACGAATTGCAGCCTGAGCCCGCGGCAGACAAAAAGAAGCTGGAAATTACGGGCTGGATGGCCGCAGTCAACATCATCATTTCGGTTGGTTTTTTTATTTTGATGTACAAGTTCTTGCCGTTGCTGGCGGCCACCGGACTGAAGCGCGTGAACCCCATGTTCGGGGAGCAGATCATATTCAATCTGGTGGACGGCGTAATTCGCATCGCCCTGTTCCTGCTCTTCATCTGGGGAGTTTCTCTGTGGAGCGATATCCGACGGGTCTACGAATATCACGGCGCGGAGCACAAGACGGTTTACGCCTTCGAGAACGGCGATCCGCTGGAGACCGCGTCGGTGCAGAAGTATTCGACTTTCCATCCGCGCTGCGGCACCAGCTTTCTGATGACCGTGATGCTGATCTCGATCGCGGTTTACATCCTGGTTTCCGCTGTGTTCCCGGTGACCACGTTCTGGGCCAAGTTTGGCATGCGCATCGTGCTGCTGCCGGTGATTGCAGGGGTCTCATACGAGATCATCCGCTTCGCCGCCAGGCATCGCGGTTCGCTGTTTGCCCTGATGACCGCCCCTGGCCTCTGGCTGCAACGCATCACGACGCAACCGCCGTCGGACGATCAGGCTGAATGCGCCATCATCGCGCTGGATCATGCCATGGCGCTGGAAAAAGAGCACGGCGGCGAATTAGTGATTGCCTAGAACCGTCGTTGGCCGTTGGCCCCTGGTCGTTGGCCAAACCCTCCCTTGGGTCGTGCGTCACATACTTCCCGTCGGCAGTGTGATAAGCGTTGTGCATTCGGAGGCGCTTATGTCTGCATCGGGGTCGTTCCCGGACTTAAGGGTCCCGCAGTCAGCCATGAAGTTGGCGCGGGAAGTCTACCGGGAGGCTGCGAAATTCCCCCGACACGAACTGTATGGCTTGACGCAGCAAAGTCGCCGTGCCGCCGTCTCGGTGCCGAGCAACGTCGCGGAGGGAAAGGGGCGTCATTCAGACAAGGAATTCGCCCACTTCCCGTGTAACGCTCGCGGCTCACTTTTGGAGTTAGAAACGCAACTTATACTCGCAGAGGAATTAGAATATCTATCGGCTGCAGAGGGAAAACGACTGTCGCCGCTGGCGGAGTGCGTGGGGCGAGCATTGAGCGGTCTGATCAATTCTCTACGAGGCCTTCCGCGGAACGATGCAGCCTGAGTTCAATTGTTAGGAATTCTGGGTTTGCCAACGACCAAGGGCCAACGACCAACGACGATTTTTCTAATCACCAGATGCTGCAATGTTTGAACGACTCGACCAAATCGAAGCCCGCTACGAGGAGCTGACACAGGCCCTCGCCTCGCCGGAAATTGCCGCCGACTCGGCCCGCTACCAGAAGACGGCCAAGGCGCACAGCGAAGTCTCGTCTATCGTCGAAAAGTATCGCGAGTATAAAGACTTGAAGCGGGGCATTGCCGAGAGCAAGGCCGTCCTGGCCGATGAAAAAGATCCTGAGATGAGGGCCTACGCCCAGGAAGAACTGGACAAGCTGGAAGCCCGCGTGGGCGGGGTGGAAGAAGAACTCAAGATTCTGCTGTTGCCGAAAGACCCTAACGACGAAAAAGATGTCATCCTCGAAATCCGCGCCGGCACCGGAGGCGATGAGGCCACCCTGTTCGCCGCGGAAATGTTCCGAATGTACACCCGCTACGCCGAGACCCAGGGCTGGAAGGTTGAAGTGCTCTCCACTTCCGATTCTTCGGTCGGCGGCTTGAAAGAAGTAATCGCCATCATCGAGGGCCAGCGCGTCTTCTCGCGTCTGAAATACGAAAGCGGTGTGCACCGCGTGCAGCGTGTTCCCGCAACCGAACAGCAGGGGCGCGTGCATACCTCGGCAGTCACGGTTGCCGTGCTGCCCGAGGCCGAGGATGTTGACATCAAGATTGAAGCCAAAGACCTGCGCATTGATACCTTCTGCTCCTCAGGCCCCGGCGGACAGTCAGTCAACACGACGTACTCCGCCGTCCGCATCACTCACATTCCTACCAACACAGTGGTGAGCTGCCAGGACGAGAAATCGCAGATCAAGAACCGCGAAAAGGGCATGCGGGTACTTCGTGCCCGTCTTTACGAGATGGAGATGCAGAAGCAGCAGGATGCGCTGGCTAAGGAACGCAAGGCCATGGTGGGCTCGGGCGATCGCAGCGAAAAGATCCGCACCTACAATTTCCCGCAGAACCGCGTGACCGACCACCGCATCGGACTGACCATTCATCAATTGGAGCAAGTCATGGACGGCAAACTCCAGCCTCTGATCGAAGCCCTGGTCACGCACTACCAATCAGAGAAGTTGAAGACCGAAGCCACCACCTCAGTGTGAGGTTCAAGCGTGTGGCGCGGGCGCCCCCGCCCGCGTGACGGCATGCAGTGCCGACATCTGATACAAAAACACGCCCAGATCGTTTAACGGTTCGCGGACCAGAGTGTCCGCGCCAGATGCCGTCGATGAATCTTGTGTTCAAATAACCAGGTGACGCTCCGCGATGCACTCGCCTCCGCTATCTCCCGCCTTGCCGCCGCAAGCGTCCCTTCGCCTCGGATGAATGCCGAACTCCTGCTCATGTTCACGCTGGAATGCGACCGTGCCTACCTCTATGCCCATCCCGAGCGCAAACTCTCAGCCGACGAGCGGCGCCGCTACGATCAGGTCTTGACCGAACGTGAGCACGGCATGCCCGCCCAGTACATCACCGGGCACCAGGAGTTCTGGGGGATGGACCTTTTCGTTACACCCGCCGTGCTCATTCCCCGTCCGGAAACCGAGCACGTGATTGAGACCGTGCTCTCCTGTGTGGGGCGGGCCCCCTCGCCCGCTGCCTTGCTCCGCATCGTCGATGTGGGCACAGGTTCCGGATGCATCGCCCTCGCGCTGGCCAAAGAATTGCCCCATACCGAAATCCACGCCACCGATATTTCACCGGCGGCCCTGGAAATTGCCCGCGCCAATGCAGCGCGCCACCAGTTCGAAGACCGCATTCAATTCCATCAAACCGACTTGCTGCAGGGCCTTGAGCGCGGCAAGTTCGATTTCGTCGTTTCCAATCCACCCTACGTCGGCGAATCGGAAGCAGACGAGGTGCAACTTGAAGTCCGCAAGCATGAACCGCGTAACGCGGTTTTCGCCGGCGAGACCGGGCTTGAAGTGATCGAGCGCCTCATCCCTCAGGCCCGTGAGTCGCTCAAACCCGGAGGCTGGCTGGTGATGGAAATCAGCGGCACGATTGCAGATGGTGTTCGGCAGTTGCTCGCGGACTGGAGCGACGTCCGAATCACCAACGACCTGCAGGGAATTCCGAGGGTAGTAGCAGCACGAACCACTTAGGCCCGGACGCCTCGTCCGGGCGGGCGAGCGCAGCTCGCCTGGTCTATCGTGCAGGCGAGAAACAGCAGGTCCCTCCACTTCGCTTCGCTCCGGTCGGGATGACAGAGGCGCGGGATTGGGTCGGGCCGGAAGCTGCTAGGGCTGGCTGATCGCCGCGGGCAGAATTTCGTCCACGTCCACCCATTTCGTGGGATAGGAACCGGTGTAGCAGGCGGTGCAGTAGGTCGTCTTCTCGCCGTCAGCGCAGGCCTTTTTCATTCCTTCGAGTGAGAGATAGGCCAGGGAATCAGCGCCGATGAATTCACGAATCTCTTCCACTGACTTGTTGGCCGCAATCAATTCTTTCTTGGAAGGCGTGTCCACACCGTAGAAGCAGGGCGAAACCGTGGGCGGGCAGGAGACGCGCATGTGGACTTCCGTGGCGCCTGCATTGCGGATCATACGCACGATCTTGCGGCTGGTTGTGCCGCGCACGATGGAGTCGTCAATCAGCACCACGCGTTTGCCTTCGAGCAGGGTGCGCACCGGATTCAGCTTCAGCTTTACGCCAAAGTCGCGCACGCTTTGCCGCGGCTCGATGAAAGTGCGTCCCACGTAATGATTGCGGATGAGTCCGAAGCGGAAGGGGATGCCACTCTCAGCGGCGTAGCCGACGGCCGCTGTGACGCCGGAATCCGGCACCGGAACTACGAGATCGGCCTCGGCCGGGGCTTCCCGCGCCAGTTGTCGTCCCAGGCCTTCCCGGCTGGCTTGCACCGGACGCCCGAATACCATGCTGTCGGGCCGCGAGAAATACACGTGCTCGAAAATGCAACTCGACTGCGCCGCTACCGGGGAATAAAAACGCGAAGTGATGCCTTCCGGCCCCACGATCACCAACTCGCCCGGCTTGACTTCGCGCTCGTAAGTGGCGCCGATCAGATCGAATGCGCAAGTCTCGGAGGCAAACACGATGGTGTCCTGCCGCTGTCCTTCCTGGCGGGGAATTCTTCCCATGGCCAAGGGACGGAAACCGCGCGGGTCGCGGGCGGCGAAGATCCGGTCCGAACTGAGCATGACCAGCGAAAACGCGCCTTCGACGCGGCGCAGCGCGTCGGCCATGGCATCCGGCAGAGTCTGCTCTTTGGAAAGGGCAATCAGGTGGACGATGACTTCAGTGTCGCTGTTGGTCTGGAAGATCGAGCCCTGGGCTTCGAGGCGATGGCGGATTTCCTGCGCATTCACCAGGTTGCCGTTGTGGGCCACCGCAATCAAGCCCTTGTTCGATTGCACCATGATGGGCTGCGCGTTGAAGAGAGCGGAATCGCCGGCAGTCGAGTAACGCGTGTGCCCAATGGCCAACGATCCGTGCACCTGGGCCAGGACGTCCTCGGTAAAGATGTCGGCCACCAGTCCCATGGCGCGGTGGGCGCGCAAAGTCAGCCCATTCGAAGTGACGATGCCCGCCGACTCCTGCCCGCGATGTTGCAGAGCGTGCAGCCCGAGATAAGCCAGTTTCTCCGCCTCCGGGTGGGCGTAGATGGCTACGACTCCGCATTCGTCATGGAATTTATCGAACATGATAGCTATCAGTCCTCAGCTAACCCCACGTAGGGACAGGTGTCTCACCTGCCCGGCCGAGCGATGCTCGGCAATTCATCAATCTGCCGCCATCGTTTCTGACTCGATCCGCAGCGCCTTCTCCAGCGCGCCCTCATACCCTTCGCGCAATTCCGCAACCGCCGCCGACACCACCACCCGGCCATCAAGCTTGATCTCAACTCGCTCGGCCGCCGTCTCTCCAATTAATTCTGCTGTGATGCCATATTTTAACGCCACTTGTTGGATTCTACCGAAGTTCTCGCGGTCGCACGAGAGGACAACCCGGCTGGCATCTTCGCCGAACAAAACGAACTCAGGCGGCAGGCCCAGCGAGGTCAGATCGACATTCATTCCAATGCCTTTAGCCAGTCCCGACTCGACCAGTGTGACCGCAATCCCGCCATCGGAGCAGTCATGGGCTGAATCAATTATTTCGATTTGAGCTATCTCGACCAGCGCCTTCTGCAGCGCCGCCTCTTTTTCCAACTCCAACTCCGGAGGATAACCCCAGACCGCACCCAGGATTTCCTTGGCGTATTCGGAAGATCCGAAGGCTGATTCTGCGTCGGTCGCATCACCGGGTTCCGAGCCGCGCAGCAGAACGATGGCGCGTCCCACGTCGCGGAAATCCGGACGCACCGCCTTGTGCACGTCTTCGAAAACGCCGACTACGCCCAGCACCGGAGTGGGATAAATCCCTTCGCCCAAAGTTTCGTTGTAGAAGCTGACGTTGCCCCCGGTGATGGGAATTTCCAGTTCCTCGCAGGCTTTGGTGATGCCGTCTATCACCTGGGAAAACTGCCACATGATGTGCGGTTTCTCGGGGTTGCCGAAGTTCAGGCAGTTGGTGCCGCCGATGGGAGTCGCGCCCGCGCAAGTGACGTTGCGCGCGGCCTCCGCCACTGCGTGCATGGCGCCCAAACGAGGATCGAGGTAACACCAGCGTCCGTTGCCATCGAGCGCCATGGCCAGGCCGCGCTGCGAGCCCTTGATGCGGATCACACCCGCGTCGCCCGCGCCCGGGCCTTCGACCGTGTTGGTCTGCACCATGTGATCGTACTGTTGCCATATCCAGCGCTTGCCGCAAATGTTGGGGCTGGCCAGCAGCCGCTTCAGATTTTCGGTGAGATCAGAGGTCTCTGCCAGCTTGACGTGTTCGGGCATCTCGCGCGGTACGGGCGGCTCCCACCGCTCCAGCGGCCGCTTGTAAACCGGCGCGTCGTCGGTAAGTGCCTCGTTGGGAATATCGGAAACAACTTCTCCATGGTGGAGAACGCGCATTCTGCCGTCGTTCGTGACGCGGCCGACCTCAACTGCGTCCAGTCCCCATTTTTCGAAGACGCGAAAAACTTCCTGCTCACGGCCTTTCTGCGCCACCAGCAGCATGCGCTCCTGCGATTCGCTCAGCATGATCTCGTACGCGGTCATGCCGGTTTCACGCTGGGGCACGAGATCAAGTTCAATCTCGGTTCCTACGTGGCCGCGCGCGCCCATCTCGCAGGTGGAGCAGGTCAGCCCGGCGGCGCCCATATCTTGTATGCCAACGATGGCGCCGGTCTGCATGGCTTCGAGGCAGGCTTCGAGCAAGAGCTTTTCCAGAAACGGATCGCCCACCTGCACGTTGGGCCGCTTGGCTTCGGAGGCCTCGCTGAACTCCTCGCTGGCCATGGTGGCGCCATGAATGCCGTCGCGCCCAGTTTTCGATCCTACATAAATGACCGGATTGCCTTCGCCCGACGCTTTGGCGTAGAAAATCTGGTCGCGCCGGACCAATCCCAGAGCGAATGCGTTCACCAGCGGATTGCCGGAGTAGCAAGGCTCGAACTTGGTCTCACCGCCCAGGTTGGCGACGCCGAAACAATTCCCGTAAAAGGCGATCCCGCTGACCACGCCTTCGAGGACGGAATGATTCTTTTGAATTTCCTGGGCGGACGGTGTGGAGCCGGGTCTTTGACCCGGCTGGGCGGGTCGGAGACCCGCCTCTACATGAGCAGCAATCGGGCCGAAGCGCAACGAGTCCATTACCGCCACGGGCCGCGCACCCATGGTGAAAATGTCGCGCAAGATGCCGCCCACGCCCGTGGCCGCGCCCTGAAAGGGCTCGATAAACGAAGGATGATTGTGCGACTCGATCTTGAAGGCGCAGGCCCAGCCGTCGCCGATGTCGATGATGCCCGCGTTCTCTCCCGGCCCCTGCACCACCAGACGGCTGCGCGTGGGCAATCTTTTCAAGTGCACGCGCGATGATTTATAGGAGCAGTGCTCACTCCACATCACGCTAAAGATACCTAGTTCGGTGATGGTGGGCTCGTGTCCGCCCAGCAGCTGTTTAATTTTTTCGTATTCGTCGGGCGTGAGGCCGTGCTCCCGGATGATCTCGGGCGTGATAACCAGGGCTGGAGGAGGAGTCATATGGGGAAACTCTATTGTCGCACAATAAAAGTGGCGCCGGCGTCCCGCCCGCCAGGTGTGCGTCGGACACTCCTGTCCGACGCTCTTGACCTGCCCTTTGGCTGGCGAAAACTCATTCGCGTGGCAAACGGAGAATGACCAAAACCAAACCAAGACCAACTTCAAAGGCGTCGGACAGGAGTGTCCGACCCACATGCCCGGGGCCGGCGCCACATGGCCGACTTATAATGTTCCCCGAATGAAGTCTGTCATCGTCGGTACCGCCGGGCACATCGACCACGGAAAGACCGCGCTGGTCAAGGCCCTCACCGGTATTGACGCCGACCGCCTGGAGGAAGAAAAGCGCCGCGGCATCACCATCGATATCGGGTTTGCGCATCTCGAATTGCCTCTGCCCGGCGGTGAAGTCCTGCGCCTGGGTTTTGTGGATGTTCCCGGCCACGAGCGTTTCGTCCGCAATATGCTGGCCGGCGTGGGCGGCATCGACCTCGTCCTGCTGGTCATCGCCGCCGATGAGTCCATCAAGCCGCAGACCCGCGAGCATTTCGATATTTGTCGGCTGCTTTCCGTGCGCCGGGGAATCGCGGTCCTGACCAAGTCCGATGTGGTGGACCGCGAGACCCTCGATGTGGTGAAACTGGAGGTCGGTGAGTTTCTGCGCGACTCGTTTCTGGATGCGGCAAATTCGCCCGTCGTCGCAGTCAGCTCGCTGACCGGAGCGGGGCTTGATGAGCTACGCCTGGCGCTGGTAAAGGCCGCAAGCGAGATTCCGTCCCGCGATTCTTCCGCCCTGGCCCGTCTGCCCATTGACCGGGTGTTCACCATGAAAGGCTTCGGCGCGGTTGTGACAGGCACTCTGCTCTCCGGCACGATTCGCAGAGAGGATGAACTCGAAGTCCTTCCCGCGGGCCGGCGGGTGCGTGTTCGCGGAGTGCAGGTGCACGGACAAACGGCCGAACTGGCGGTGGCCGGCCAGCGCACGGCTTTGAATTTGACCGGAGTCAGCACGCAGGAAATGGCACGTGGCATGGTGCTGGCGCCGTCCGCGACCTTTCACCCCAGCTCTCGCCTGGATGTGTCGCTGACGATCCTCCCTTCCGCAAAGCCCCTGAAAGACAGGGCGCGGGTCCACCTCCACGCCCACACCTTTGAAACCATCGCTACGGTTGCGTTTTTTAATCAAGAAAAAGTTTCGCCGGGGAAGACTGCGCTGGCCGAGTTGCGCCTGGCCCAGCCCGCGCTTCTCTTGCCGGGAGACCGGTTCATCATGCGACAATTTTCGCCGGTCTTGACCATCGGAGGGGGCGTGGTGCTCGATGCGTCGCCGATTTCTCGCATGCCCGGGCTCGAAGCGTTCCTGCAAACCCTGGCCGAGGGCGATGCGTTGGCGATTCTGCGGGCGCGCATGGCGCGACGCAGTCATGCCGGAATCACAATTGCAGAACTGATCGCGGAAACCGGCCGCCCCAGGGGGGAGATTGAGGCCCAACTCTCCGCGCCCGTGCGCGCGGGCGAAGTTTCTCGAATCGGCGACCTGGTCGTACATTCGCGCGCGCTGGAGGAATTGAAATTATCGATCACCGAAGCGGTTGCCGGGTTTCACCAGAAGAACCCGCTGGTCCCTGGGATCAGCAGGGAAGAGCTGCGCGACCAGGCCCGCGCGTCCAGCGAGGTTTTCAGCGCCGCCCTGGACATGCTGGTCAAAGAGAAGAAGCTGGAAGTCGCCGGAGAGATCGTCCACCTTTGGGGACGCGGCGTGGTCATGAAGGACGACGAGGCAGAATCCCAAAAGATCATCGAGCGCGCATTCGCCTCGGCTGGCCTCAAAGTTCCTGCGTTAAAGGACGTGCTCGCCGGGCTCAGAGTGGACAAAGTCCGCGCCCAGAAGATCGTAACTCTGCTGCTGCGCGACAAGGTCCTGGTGAAGATTTCCGATGACCTGGTCTTTCATCGCGATGCGCTGCTGGATTTGCGCCAGCGCATGTCGTCGGAAAAAACAAAATCGCCAAAGATCGACGTAGGCCGCTTCAAGGATATGACTGGAGTATCCCGGAAATACGCCATCCCTCTGCTCGAATACCTCGACCGTGAGCACGTGACCCGCAGAGTGGGAGATGAAAGAGTGATCCTGTAAAGACAAAGAGGGCCACGGATTTCCACGGATGGTGTGGGTCGGACACTCTTGTCCGACGCTTTTGACCTGGCCTTTAGCAGGCAAAAACGCTTTCGCCTTTCAGGTGGGGCGCAAACGAATCAAGGCCAACTTCAAAGGCGTCGGACAGGAGTGTCCGACCCGCACTCCCTGGGCGGCCCGGAGGCTGATCCGGGGTTAGATTTTTTCTTCCGGCATTTCCAACTCCAGGGCCAGGGGATCGGTGAAGCGGTTGGTCAGGTTGGCCAGGCCGGTCAACAAGTGCAAGTCCACGATCTCCGGATCGGAAAAGTGTTTCTTCAGCTCGTTGAAATCGATGTCGGTAATTTCATGTGGCGACCGAGTCAGCCTCTCGATGTAGGTCAGGGCTGCCCTCTCTTTTTCACTGTAGCGCGAGTAGTTTCCCTGTTTTAGGGCGCTCCAATCTTTCGGGGGTCAGCCCTACGCGTTTGGAAGAAGCCAGATGATGTTGCAGGCAGTAGCGGCAGCCATTGATGAGCGAGACGCGGATATAAATCAGTTCATAGAGCTTGCGCTCGAGTGAGCGTCCAACGCTGGCGTAAAATCCGAGGAAATTCTTGAGCATCTCGGGTCGATGGGCCAGCGCCTTTTGCACGTTTCCCGGCTTGCCCTTCAGCTTCTGTTCGTAGATTTCCTTTCCTTCAGGTGGCGCCTGTTCGGGTTCGATGAGAGCGATACGTGCCATGGAGTCCTCCGGGCGTGAATGAGTACCTCCGTATAATAGAGCACGCTCGCATGGCGCGATGTTGCACGCCGGAAAAGCGGTAACTGCTCATGCTATCAATTCGTCCTGCCCTTGCACGCGACGTGCCCACCTTGAATACGCTCATCCACGAATTCGCCGACTTTGAGCATCTTCCCGTGGCGGCAAACGAGGCCAGCCTGCTGCGCGATGGGTTTAGTGAATCCCCCAAATTCCGCGTAGTGATGGCGAAATGGGACGGCCAGCCCGCCGGCTATGCGCTTTTCTTCGACTACTATTCCAGCTTTGAGGGCCGCGCGGGATTATTTCTCGAGGACATCTACGTGCGCGACCGCTATCGCGGGAAGGGTATTGGCAAGGCGCTGCTGGCTCACGTCGCGTCGGTTGCCCGAGAGAAAAATTGCTTTGGCGTGCGCTGGCAGGTGCTGGACTGGAATGCTCCGGCCATCCAGTTCTACGAAGATCTGGGCGCTACCTTTCTGGACGACTGGAAAACCGTAAGCCTGGACGGAGACGCGCTGGCACAGGTGGCCGGGAGCGCCCGATGAGGAAAGCAGTAAAAGTGATCGGTGCCGGACTGGCGGGCTCGGAAGCGGCGTGGCAGTGCGCCCGGCGCGGAGTTGCGGTCGAACTCTGGGAGATGCGTCCATCGCGTTCGACGCCGGCGCACCAGACTGCAGACTTCGCGGAACTGGTCTGTTCGAACTCCCTGAAGTCCGACAGCGAGAACACTGCGCCGTGGCTATTGAAGGAAGAAATGCGGCGCGCGGGGTCGCGGCTGCTGGAGATCGCGCGGGAGTATGCTGTCCCTGCCGGTCATGCGCTGGCTGTGGATCGCACGACCTTTGCCGCTAGAGTTACTGACGATCTTTCGCATGAGCGGCTCATTGCAGTCCGGCGCGAAGAAGTTACGCAGATTGACGAAGACCGGATCACGATCATTGCCACCGGGCCGTTGACCTCCGACGCTCTCTCCCAGGAGATCGCGCGGCTGAGCGGTTCGACTCACCTGTATTTCTTCGATTCGATCAGCCCCATTGTCGAGGCCGATTCCATCGACATGTCCAAGGTGTACCTCGCGGCGCGTTACGACAAGGGCTCGGCCGACTACATTAACTGCCCCATGTCCAAGGAAGAGTACGACCGGTTTTGCGATGCTTTGATTGCGGGGCAACCGGTGGAAGAGCGCGACTGGGAGAAGCTGAATTACTTTGAGGGCTGCCTGCCCATCGAAGAAATTGCCCGCCGCGGCCGCGACACGCTGCGCTTCGGTCCCATGAAGCCGGTAGGATTGAAAGACCCGCGCACTGGGAGGATCCCCTACGCCGCCGTGCAACTCCGCCAGGAAAACCTGCGAGCTGATTCCTACAACCTGGTCGGATTTCAGAATCATCTGAAATTCGGAGAGCAGGCCCGCGTGCTGCGCCTGATTCCCGGGCTCGAAAATGCGCGCTTCCTCCGTTACGGGCAAATCCATCGCAACACTTACATCAACGCGCCGACGTTATTGTCCGAGTCGCTGCAGATGAAGAAGCATCCGGCGGTCTTCTTCGCCGGGCAGATTTGCGGGGTGGAGGGATATGTTGAATCCGTCGCCACCGGTCTGATGGCGGGTATTCACGCGGCCGCCCTGGCCAGGGGAGCGGATCCGGTGTGTCCGCCGCGGCCGACGGCCTTCGGTTCGCTGGTGCACTACGTGACTCACGCCGATGCCAGGAACTTTCAGCCCGCCAACATCACTTTCGATCTGCTGCCAGCACTCGAACATAAGATCCGCGACCGCCAGGAACGGCACCGGCAGCAATGCCGGCTGGCATTGCAGGAGTTTGATGCATGGCTGGAAGAGTGTGGGGCGGGCGCCCTCGCCCGCCGCCTTTGATTTAGATTTCAAGCAGTTACACCCAACCAATCAGCGCCCCAAAATCAAGTTCAAAAGCTACGGACATGCTTGCCCTGAGCGAAGTGAAGGGAGTGTCCACCCCACACTCGATTTCCCTGAACTAAATCAGGCTGAAACACGTATATGGACTTAGGTGCTTTCGGCCTTACCCGGCTTACGTTCAGGCGGCACCTGCGTCCATACAGCAATGGTTCTCCGCGATCTCATCGGCGATGTGTTGCGCACCCTCTGGGCCCACAAGTTGCGAACTTTTCTGACCATGTTCGGAATCGCATGGGGAATCGTTTCCATAGTCCTGATGGTGGCGGCCGGCGAAGGCCTGCGTAAAGGGCAGGCAGAGCAGGCCCGCAATCTGGGCAAGGACATTCTGATCGTGTTCCACGGACGCACCAGCATGCAGGTGGGAGGAGCCCGCGCCGGCCGGGCATTGCGCTGGGAAGACTCGGATGTGAGCGCGGTTCAGGCGGAAGGGCCGGACTGCGAATACGCCATTCCGGAGCTGGAGCAGAACGATGTGCGCGCCCACAGCAATTACAATAATGCCGCCTTCACCGTTACCGGGTCCCATCCGCCTTTCGGATACATTCGCAGTCTCGACGTGGGTCTGGGCCGTTTCTACAACTGGGATGACCAGAAGGAGGGGCGTCGCGTCGCTTTCCTGGGCAGCGATGCGGCCAAGCAGCTTTTTCCCGGCCGCGACCCCGTTGGCGAGGATGTCTACCTGAACGCATTTCCCTACAAGATCATCGGCGTGATGGCGTCGAAGAAGCAGGATTCCAGCTACGACGGCTGGGACGTGAACAAGATATTTATTCCTTTCGCGGCCATGCGGCGCGACTTTCCCGACAAGCCACCCGGCACCGCCACCACATTTGACCAGTTGCTGGTCACGCCCAGGTCAGTGACGCAGCATGAGGCCTGCAAACGGGAAGTGCAGACTGTGCTGGGGCGCCTGCACAACTTCGACCCTAACGACAAGCAAGCCTGTCCCATCTGGGACACGGTGCAGGAAGCGAAGGCATTCCAGCAGATGACCGACGGGATGAAGTATTTTCTGGGCGCTGTCGGCATCGTGACCTTGTTCCTCGGGGGCCTGGGAGTGATGAACGTGATGATGGTGGCGGTGCGGGAGAGGACCCGCGAAATCGGCGTGCGCAAGGCGTTGGGGGCGCCGGCCCGCACCATCCTCAAACAGTTTTTTATTGAGGCGCTGCTGATCGCGTTTGTCAGCGGGGCCCTCGGGATGGGCATCGCGTACGGCATTTGCTTCCTGGTGAATCTGCTTCCCATGCCCGACTTCTTCGCCGGCCTGGTGGCGACATGGCAATCCGGCGTTACCGCATGTGCGCTGCTGGGCATCATCGCAATTTTCTCGGCGTTGTATCCGGCGCGGAGAGCGGCGTCGATCGATCCCATAGAAGCGCTGCGCTATGAGGCAGGAGGATGAGTTTGTGTGGGTCCGGGTCTCTGACCCGGACGGGCCGCGCTTGCGCGGCCAAGGTTAACCGAGCTTCGCTCGGCCCGGACGGGTTCCTTCGACTTCGCTCAGGACAGGCTCCGATCTGTCCCACACGGGGAGTGGTGGTTTAAAGCATGCTGACTGAAATCATTCTCGAGGCCTGGATCGCGCTGCGGCGCAATTACACCCGCAGCCTGCTGACCATGCTGGGCATTGTCTGGGGGATCGCCACGGTGACTTTGCTGATCGCTTACGGCAGCAGTTTCCGTCGCATCCTGGTGGGCGGGTTCGATGCTTTCGGCAAAAGCGTGGTTATCTGCTGGCCGCAGCAAACCAGCGAGCAGCCCGGCGGCCAGCGCGCCGGCAAGAAGGTTCGTCTGGAACAGGCTGACCTCGACATCGTCAAGGAAACCGCCCCTCTGGTGAAACACGTTTGCCTGGAAACTGTGAACCGGCCCGGCGTCAGCTATGGCGAGCGGATGGTAGGCACGGCCGCGATACGCGGGGTTTGCCCCGAGTATGGCGAGATGCGCAACGAGGTCCCGTCCGAAGGCCGCTGGATATCCGCCGGAGACGAACTGGAGCGCCGCCGTGTGGTGTTTCTGGGCGGACGGGTGCGCGAGCAGTTGTTCAGCGGTCGGCCCGCGGTGGGCGAGACGGTGCAGATCGGCGGCGTGCATTTCACCGTGATCGGAGTGATGGCGCGCAAAATCCAGCTGAGCAACTATTTTTCCAGCGACGACGATTCGGCCTGGATTCCCTATAGCGCCGCCGGCGATGTTTGGAACACGAAATACGCCGCCGTGATGGTCTTTGAGCCGGTTGCGCCCCAGTTTGAGCGGAAGGCGGAGGCTCAGGTGCTGGCCGCGATCGCGACCCGGCAGCAGTTTTCTCCCACCGACAAGAAGGCCTTTCAGATGTTCGGACGCGACGAATTCCGCCCGATCATCGATGGCCTCACCATCGGACTGCAGGTGCTGCTTACATTCGTGGGGACGCTGACCCTGGGCATTGGCGGCGTTGGCGTGATGAATATTATGCTCGTCTCGGTGGATGAGCGCATCCGCGAGATTGGCCTGCGGCGGGCTTTGGGGGCTAAGAAGTGGCAGATCAAACTCCAGTTCCTGGCTGAGACCTTGCTGATCATGCTGTTGGGCGGCGCCGCCGGCGTCTTGCTTTCCTACGCGATTGCCGCAGCCGTAGGTACGCTGCCCCTGATGGGCCCGCTGTTTGAAGACGATTCCGGAAAGGCGGACATCCATTTGCGGATTTCGCTGGCCACGGTCATGATGTCCACGCTGGTGCTGCTGGCCGTAGGAGTGGTCAGCGGGCTGGTGCCGGCCCTGCGTGCTTCGAAGCTGGACCCCGTGGAGGCGCTGAGGTACGAGTGAAAACAGGGATTGTAGATTTCAGATTGTAGATTTCAGATTTAAGATCCTGCAGCTCAAACGCCAAGGTAAACGATTGGCTTTCAATCTGAAATCTGCAATCTCCGGAGTACCAAAAAATCCCATTGACCCAACTCCCGCTTCGCAGTAACTTGCTGCGAACCGCGATCTTCTGAGGTGCGCCTTGCCGATTTCCGCCGTGGATGCGATTCCTCCCGCCTTTGAGCATGCCCGGCAACAGCTGGTGCGGCCCTTCCGGGCGAGCCAGTGGGCCAAACTGGCCTTGGTCGGCCTTCTGGCCGGGGAAATGGGTTCGGGAGGCGGAGGCTGCAATCCGGGCAGCTTTCAGGTTCCGCGTCCCAATAGTTCGCAGCGTCTTCTGGAATCTGGTTTCGCCGGGATCAATCCTGCGCTCACGGCTTCGCTGATCGCCGTGCTCATCATCACCGGGTTCGTTCTGCTCATCCTGTTCCTGTACGTGAACAGCGTGATGCGCTTCGTGCTTTTCGATAGCGTGGTAACCAGGGAGTGCCGCATCGGGCACAGTTGGGTCCGGCGGCAAGGCCCGGGACGGCGTCTTTTTGTGTGGCAGATTCTGCTGGCTGTGGCTTCGATCGTCTGTTTCACCATCCTGATCGGGATTCCCGCCGGCTTCGCTTTTCTGGTGGGCTGGCTCAGAAATCCCAAGGAGCACATGATTCCGCTGATTCTGGGCGGCATGGCACTGTTCTTCGTATTTCTGCTTTTCATTGTGGCGCAGTTGGTAGTCCACGTGATGACCAAGGACTTTGTGGTCCCGCAAATGGCGCTGGAGGAAATCGGCGCTATCGAGGGCTGGCGCCGGCTGTGGCCGCAGATCAAAGGCGAGGTGGGTGGGTATGCCGCTTATATCGGGATGAAAATCGTGATGGCCATCGGCGCCGCCATCATTATCGGCATCGTTTCGGCGATTGTCTTCCTGCTATTTCTTATCCCGATCGGTGGCCTCGGCGCCGTGGCCGTGATTGGCGGCATGGCGGCAGGACTCACCTGGAACCTTTACACCATCACCCTCGCGGTGGTGGTGGGAGCAATCGCTATTTTCTGCTTGCTCTATCTGATGTCGCTGGTCTCGGTCCCCGCCGTCGTGTTTTTCCCAGCTTATTCCATTTATTTCTTCGCTGCGCGTTATGCGCCGCTGAGTGCGGTTTTATATCCTGCGCCGCCACCCGTGCCACCGCCTCCACCAGACCCGCCGCCGTTGCTGCCGACGCCTGAGCCCATCGGCTGATTTTCCGTCGAGTCGATTTCGCTTCGCCAGCGGAACTCTGCCTGCATACGGAGTGTCTAATCTTTTCAGAACACGCGCGTGCCTGAGAGGAGCAAATCCGTATGGCGTTCTCAACGGCAGCGGTGGTCCGTCTCGACCCGAAATGAATGTCACTCCGCGGATCGACATTCTTCTGGTGCTGATCATTGTCTTCATGGTGATCGTGGCCACAACGAAAGAGTACAAGGTCGACGCCCTCCTTCCTCAACCGGCAACCGCAGACCAACCCCATCAGAACGAGCGCACCATTGTGATCCAGGTCATATGGGACGCACAGAGTCGCGTTCCTCTGCTCAAGATCAATCAGGAAACCGTGCCTTGGGAGCGGCTGGAGCCGGACCTGGAGCGCATCTTCCTGGGCCGTGCGGAGAAAGTCGTGTATGTCAAAGGGGACGAGAGCCTCGACTTCGAATACGTGGCACAGGTTGTGGCCGAGGCCCACAATGCCGGAATCAACCGGGTGGCCTTGCTCACGAAAGATCTTGATCAGGACCATTGAACGGCACGGGCGATCATCTAGTCCCGCGCCCGGTTTTTGATCCAGATGGGCGTGCCCAGGAATCCGAATGCGGCGCGAATCTGATTTTCCAGGAAGCGCTGGTAGGCGAAGTGCAACTTAACCTTTCGGTCAGTGAAGATGACAAAAGTTGGCGGTCCGACTGCGGCCTGGGTCATGTAGTAAATCCGCACCTGTTGGCGGGCCGGCACGGAGGCGCGCTCGAAATCGACGTGCTTGAGAAAGCGATTCATCTCGCCCGTCCCGATGCGCTTGCGGCGCTCGCGGGCGACTTCTTCGAGCGTCGGAAATATCTTCTCGGTACCCTTCCCGGTTGAAGCCGACACGAACAATATGGGCGCGTAGCTGAGGAATTTCAGGGCATGGCGTACCCGCTCTTCGTAGGCGGTACGGTCGCCGGGGTGTTTGTGTTCCCGCATGCGCGAAGCTTTCGTCTGCCGGCCGGTCTGCTCCTTGCCACTGAGCACCAGGTCCCACTTGTTTACGATGATGATCATGGAGCGTCCGCTCTCGTGAGCGTAACCGGCGATGGCGGCATCGAGCTGGCTCACGCCTTCGGTGGCATCAATCACCAGCAGCGCAATGTCGGCCGCCTCCAGATGCTTGCGCGCCATAACGACAGAAAGCTTTTCCGCCATCAGATGGGTCTTGCCCTTGCGCCGGATTCCGGCGGTATCGATAAAGCGGAAGCGCTTGGCGTTGCGCTCGACGATCTCGTCCACGGCGTCACGGGTGGTGCCGGGAATAGGCGAAACAATCGATCGCTCGGCTCCGGTCAACCGGTTCAGCAACGTGGACTTGCCTACATTGGGATGCCCGATGATCGCAACCTTGGTCTCATGAGCCTGGGCTTGGCCTGCTGGCGTTTCCTCCGCGTCCTCGGTGTCCTCCGTGGTGAATTGATGTTGCGGCGGCAGCACCTGAAGGATGGCATCCAGCAGATCATCCACCCCGCGGGCATTTTCCGCGGAAACAGGGAAGAGCTTGCGGATCCCGAGGCGATGAAACTCGTCGGCCAGGCTCTGCTGCTTTTCGGTATCAACTTTGTTGACTGCGAGGAAGAGCGGCTTGCCGGACCGGATCAACTGGCGGGCTAGCTCAATATCGGGTGATGCCATTTCTGTGCGGCCGTCCACTACCATTATGACCGCGTCGGCTTCCTGGAGAGCCACTTTCGCCTGCCGGAAAATTTCCGCCGGGATAAAATCTTTGTCTTCCGGGAGGATGCCGCCCGTATCCACGATGCGCAAGTGGCGCCCGCGCCATTCCGCATCGCCGTAGAGACGGTCGCGGGTAATGCCGGGCTCATCGCCGACAATGGCGCGCCGCGAACCCACCAGTCGGTTGAACAGCGTGGACTTGCCGACGTTGGGACGCCCCACGATGGCCACGGTCGGCATGCCGGCAGCCGCCGCAGCCGATGGTGAGGTCAGAGTTGGATGGGTCATAAGAAGATATCAAGTGTGGGGCGGGCGCCCTCGCCCGCCCCACATGGGCTATTCCGACACGAACGCTTATTATAGTGACTCCGTGCCTTCCCGTTCTCAGCCCGTACCGGATACCAGGAAACGCGACGCTTCGCTCTACCAGTTCTTCGCCCCGGGCGGAGTGCTTTCGCGTACTCATCCCGCCTACGAGTTTCGCCGCGGACAGTTGCAGATGGCGCAAGCGGTCGAACAGGCGCTGGAAGAAAAGCGCCACTTGATCGTTGAGGCCGGCACCGGCACGGGCAAGACGCTGGCCTACCTGGTGCCGGTGATTGGCTCCGGCAAGCGCGTCATCATTTCTACGGGCACCAAAAATCTGCAGGAACAACTCTTCCTCAAAGATGTTCCTTTTCTCGAGCAGGCGCTGTATCCCGGCGGCGAAGGCAAGCTGAAAGCCTGTTACATGAAGGGACGCAACAACTATCTGTGCCGCAAAAAACTCTATGACTTGACCGACCAGCCTGTACTCAGCGGCCTGGAAGAAATCGAACACTACCGCGCCATTGCCGCCTGGGAGAAAGCCACCAATACCGGCGACCGCGCCGAGTTGGCATCACTTCCAGAGGCCAGCGCGCTCTGGCACAAGATCGATGCTCGCGCCGATACCTGCCTGGGGCAGAAGTGCAGCGCCTGGGAGCGCTGCTTTATCACTGAAATGCATCGCAAGGCGATGGAGAGCGACATCATCATCGTCAACCATCACCTGTTTTTTGCCGACCTCTCGATCAAGCAGCAGGCCGAGTTTGCACCCGACGCGGGAATCCTGCCCGAAGCCGGCGCCGTGATTTTCGACGAAGCCCACGAACTGGAAGATGTCGCCGGAAGCTATTTCGGAGTTTCGGTGAGCAACGGGCGCTTCGAGGAACTCTGCCGGGACGTCGAAGTATCGCTGCAACGCAACCATATGCTGTCGGCCTCGCTTTCGGGCGCACTGAAGAGCGTGCGCGAGAGGGCCATGTTCTTCTTCGCGCTGTTGCCGCAGGGCGATGGGCGCTTTGCGTTTGAGAACCGGCGCGAGTTCATGGAAGAAAACGGCGACGAGTTCATGGGACTGCAGCAGGCTCTGACTCGCCTGGGTGCCGAGTTGGAGAATTTGCCCTCTAAGCCGGAGGAAGTTTTCAACTTCGCCCGCCGTGCGCAGGAGTTGCAGGTGCAACTCGGCTTCCTGATGGAATCTGAGGACCGCAACACCGTCTTCTGGATCGAACGCCGGCGCGGTGGCCGCGACAAGCAGAATGTGTTCCTTCAGGCCACCCCTATCGATGTCGCCCCCATTCTGAAGGCTTGCCTGTTCGACAAACTGGAATGCGCAGTGCTGACCTCGGCCACCCTGGCCGTGGGCGGCAGCTTCGAATACATGCGCCGCCGGCTCGGGTTGGAATACGCCCGGGAAAGCGTGCTGCCCTCGCATTTCGATTATGAAAGCCAGGCGCTGTTCTACGCTCCGCCGGACCTTCCCGATCCCCGCACTCCGCAATTTGCAGCGCAGGCGGCCGACCGCATCCGGCGCCTGCTGGAGATTACGCGCGGGCGTGCCTTCGTCCTGTTCACCAGTTATGCCCAGATGAACGATGTGTACCAGCGCCTGGTGGGCGTGCTGGATTTCCCCATGCTGTTGCAGGGCGATGCCCCCAAGACCGCGCTGCTGGAAGAATTCCGGCTGACGCCGAATGCCGTGCTGTTCGCCACCTCATCCTTCTGGCAGGGAGTGGACGTGCAGGGCGAGCAGTTGAGTTGCGTGATCATCGACCGCCTGCCGTTCGCAGTGCCCAGCGATCCAGTTGTGGCGGCGCGGGTCAAGTCGATTGACGCTGACGGGGGCAACGCGTTCTTCCAGTATCAGGTGCCGGCAGCGGTGATTACGCTGAAACAGGGTTTTGGGCGCCTGATTCGTTCGTTGCATGACCGCGGTCTGCTGGTGCTGCTGGACAACCGCATTTTGAAGAAGCAGTACGGCAAGGTGTTCGTGGCAAGCCTGCCGCCATACCGCAGGACAACCGATCTGAAGCAGGTGGAAGAGTTCTTCGGATGTGGGTCGGACACTCCTGTCCGACGCCTTTGACTTTGATCTTCGGATTTTGTGATCTGGTAGATGTAGGTTGGGTGTGTCAGGGGGTGCTCAGGCGAGGGTAAGAGTCAAGAAGCCAGGGTCAAAGGCAAAGTCAAAGGCGTCGGACAAGAGTGTCCGACCCACACCTGCACGGGGTAAAATGGAAGATTAGATCATGCACTGTGGTTCGGTCTGTATCGGCCGGCTGCCAAGAGGATCCATGTTCGAGGTCACTGTCGAAGACTCATTTGCCGCGGGGCACTACCTCCGAAATTACAAGGGGAAGTGCGAGAACCCGCACGGGCACAACTACAAGGTGCGGGTGACCCTGGCCGGCAAGGAACTTGATAAAGCGGGGTTGCTGCTCGATTTCAGGGAATTGAAGGAAGCAATGAGACCGGTCATCGATCGGCTCGACCACCAGATGATTAATGATCTGGAGCCTTTCAAGGTGTTGAACCCCTCGGCCGAGAACCTTGCCAAATATTTTTTCGACGAGACCAACGTGAATCTGGATCGCGTGACCCAGGGACGGGTGCGAGTGAAGCATGTCACAGTATTTGAAACTGATGTGACCACCGCAACGTACTCGGAATAGTGTGGTTCGCGGGGAAGAGCAAGCAACCCTGCGATCGCGGGCCGCGGTTTTGCCATAGGGGTCCTTCGACTCCACCAATCCATTCGCAAGCGAATGGATTGCTTTCGCTCAGGATGACAATGCAAAGCTAGTAGCCAGTAGCTAGATGCTGCCTTCATGCAGATCACTGAAATCTACAAATCGATCCAGGGTGAATCCACCCACGCCGGACTGGCTTGCGTTTTTGTGCGGCTGACGGGCTGCAACCTGCGTTGTTCCTGGTGCGACAGCGAGTACACTTTCACCGGCGGCCAGCGCTGGACCATGGAAGAAGTGATCGAAGCAGTCGAAGACTTGAGTCCGGGTGGCGGATTGGTGGAGATCACGGGCGGCGAGCCTATGCTGCAGGAGCGCGAAGTGGTCCCATTGATGCAGCGTCTTCTGGATGCGGGCTACACCGTTCTGCTCGAGACCAGCGGTGAGCGTCCGCTCGGGCGCGTGCCCCGTCGGGTCATCAAAATCGTGGATGTAAAGTGTCCGAACTCGGGCGAGCCTGACACTTTTCACATGGAAAACCTGGACTGCCTGAACAACGAGGACGAGGTCAAGTTCGTGCTGAGCGATCGCGGCGACTACGAATTTGCCCGTGACTTTGTGGCCCATCACAATCTGGGACGCCGGGTGAGGGCGGTGCTGTTCTCGCCTGCCTTCAGCAAGGAGGCCAGCGGCGCTCGCGATGCCTCGGGCTGCCTGCTGGATCCGCGCGAACTCGCGGAATGGATCCTGGCGGATGGGGTGCAGGCGCGTCTGGGACTACAGATTCACAAGTTCATTTGGGACCCGGCGATGAAGGGGGTTTAGCTATAAAGCCGATCTTACTTGCTTTCAAATATTTAGGCTAGAATTACGATCCGAACGGGAACGACATCTAAGGGAGTGATGGTGAAGAGCGCACAGCGCGCGGTTGTTCTCCTGAGCGGGGGTATGGACTCATGCGTCTGCGCCGCCCTGGCGGCGCACGATCACGAGGCCGCGGCTGTCCACGTGAGCTACGGGCAACGCACCGAAGATCGCGAACGTCGGTCGTTTCTCGCCATCTGCGACCGCCTGGGAATTCACGACCGCCTGCTGGTGAGAAACGAAGCGCTCTCTGCCATTGGCGGTTCGGCGCTGACCGATCACAATATTGGCGTGCCCGAGTCGCACGTCCTTGGTAGCGATATTCCCGTAACCTATGTGCCCTTCCGCAACGCCCATTTCCTGGCGGTGGCGGTCAGCTGGGCGGAGGTGCTGGGGGCAACCAGGATTTACATCGGTGCGGTGGAGCAGGACAGCTCGGGATATCCTGACTGCCGTCCGGCCTACTACGAGGCCTTCAACCGGGTGGTAAAGCTCGGCACAAAAGACGGGCGGATCGAAATCGTGACGCCGCTGATCGCGTTGCGCAAGGCGGAAATCGTCCGCCTGGGCCTTGAACTAGGCGCGCCCTTCGATTTAACTTGGTCGTGCTACAGCCGGGAAGACAGCGCCTGCGGAGTCTGTGACAGCTGCGTTTTGCGCCTGCGCGCTTTTCGCGACGCGGGCAGCACGGACCCGATTCCGTACGCGGAGATGGCAGAGAGAACTTAGCTTCGCGCCGCACAGGCGCTGCGACATCAATCAGTTTTATGAGCCGGGAGGCCAAAAACATGAAGCAACGTTTGCTGATCTTGACGCTGGTGGTGATGGTGGCAGCGCTTTGCGTGCCTCCGGTGTTTGCCCAGGCCACGGGAACTGTGAAGGGTGTCTGTAAGGATATGGAAGGGAAGCCGATTGTCGGCGCCAACCTGGAATGGGCCAACACCGACAATGGCCGGAAGTACAACCTGAAGACCAACAAAAAGGGCGAGTACTTCTCGCTGGGCATCGAGATGGGCAAGTACAAAGTCACGCTTACCCAGGACGGCAAACAGTTGGACCAGGTCAGTAATTTTCCCGTGGGCGGCGACGAGGTCACGCTCGATTTCGATTTGAAGAAGTCCCAGGTTGAAGCCGCTCAGCAGAAAGGCATTACTCCCGAGCAGTTGAAGCAAATGCAGGAACAGCAAGCCAAGGCCGCCAAGGAGACCAACACGGTCAAGGCGCTGAATGAGAAGCTGGCCATCGCCAACCAGGCCATGCAGACCGGTGACTTCGAAACTGCGGTCAACACGCTTAATGAAGCCACGCAAATGGACGCTACGCGAGACTTGCTTTGGGCTCGCCTGGGTGACGCTAATCTGAGTTCAGCTCCCAAGCAGGCTGACGCGGCGGAAAGGTCCAAGCGCTACAGCGATGCGGTCAGCGATTATCAGAAGGCGGTCGACCTCAAGAAGCAATCCATGGCGGCCACCCCCAGGCCCGACGCCGCCAAGAACCTGGCCGCCTATTACAACAACCTGGGGCAGGCCCAGGCCCGTACCGGTCAACTCGAAGAGTCGGTGAAGTCCTACGACCAGGCTGCGACGCTTAATCCTCCGGGCGCGGCCCAGTACTACTACAACCAGGGAGCGGTCCTGACCAACAGCGGCAAGGTCGATGAGGCCAATGCGGCCTTCGACAAGTCGATTGCCGCCGATCCCAACAAGGCGGAGGCGTATTACCAGAAGGGCGTAAATCTGATCAATAAAGCCACCACCGACCCGAAGACGGGGAAAGTGATTCCGGCGCCGGGCACGGCCGAAGCGCTCAATAAATATCTCGAACTGCAGCCCACGGGACAGTTCGCCGAGGGCGCCAAAAGCATGCTGCAGTACATCGGGAGCAGTATCGAAACCAGCTACGGCGCGAAGAAAAAGACAACCAAAAAATAGCCAGTATGCGTGTGGGTCGGACACTCCTGTCCGACGCTTTTGACTTTGGCTGGATCCAGTATCAACACCCAGTTCAAGAGCGTCGGACAAAGCCTGCCCTGAGCGGAGTCGAAGGGAGTGTCCGACCCACACACTCTCCCTGCCCCCAACCACATGTGTTACTAAGGTCTATGTACGTGTCGTTCTTCGTGGAACCCCGCCATCGTTTTCGCTACATTTAAATTGACATCGTGGTCCCGAGCGCTTCCCCTCACTCGGGATCCAACTTCCCGACCAAAACAAAATGGCTTCGCCAGGCACAGCCCCGCTTCAGGTCACGTTCGAGCCGTCCTCGATCTCCGGTGCGGCCGCCACCCATACGCTCCTGGCCGCCATGTTGCGCGCTACCGAAAAGGTGAGTGACCTGATTTTCTCTCCCGGACGACCCCCACAGGTAGAAGTCTATGGACAGCTGATTCCGGTGCAGGGACCGGGCCTGCGGCTGCTTACGGCGGACGACACCCGGCGCATCGCCTCCGATCTCATCGGGGACAACAAGCAGGCCATCAATGTGTTGCGCGAGCAGGGGTCCTGCGATATCTCCTTCGGCTTGCCTGGGCTGGCCCGCTTTCGGATAAATATTTTCATCCAGCGCGGCAGCTGCGCCGTGGTGATGCGCGTAATTCCCACCAAAATCCCGGAGTTCGCCGCCCTGGGCCTGCCGCCGCATCTGGGAGAAATCGCAAGCCTTCGCGACGGCATCGTGCTGGTTACCGGGGCGCGCGGATCGGGAAAGTCTTCCACCCTGGCGGCGCTGCTCGACCGCATCAACGAAAAGCAGACCTGCCATATCATTACCATCGAAGATCCCATCGAGTTTCTGCACAATCACAAGCAGTCCACCATCCACCAGCGCGAATTGCACAGCGATACCCCGAACTTCGCGCTGGCGTTACGCGCCGCCCTAAGGCAGGCGCCCAAGGTGATCCTGGTGGGCGAACTCCGCGACCGTGAAACCATGGAGATGGTCCTCGAAGCCGCTGAGACCGGTCACCTGGTCCTTTCCAGCCTGAATGCCCCGAACGCCGGGAAGACGCTGGAGCGCATTGTGTCCGCCTTTCCGCCGCCAGAACAGTCGTCGTTGCGCGGCCGTCTGGCCAAGACGCTTCGCTACGTAATTTCGCAACAGCTTCTGCCCCGAAAAAATGGCGGACGCGTGGCCGTCCTCGAAGTCTTCAGGAATACCCCCCGCACGGTGCAGTACCTCGATTGCGAGGACCCTTCCGGCGGCACTCTGCTCGAAGCAGTCAAGAATGGCGCTTCGGAGGGCATGCTCCACTTCGACCAGGAGATCGAAAAACTGGTTCGAGCCGGGATCGTGGACCCGGAAGTGGGATTGAGCTACGCCACCGACAGCCAGCAGTTGCAGCGCACACTAAGCCAGTAAGAGCGGCCACGATTTCCACGGCGGGTGTCGGACTCCGGACCTCGGCCGTCGGAATTCCTACGTGCCTCTTCCAGTGTTGATTGGCGGTTTTTGATCCAATGCATTCCGACGTCGCTCATGCGGTGGAAGAGCGGCCCTTTTAGGGCCACGTCCATAGGTGATACCTATCGGCCTTTAGGCCCGGTGGCGCCACTAGGGCTGAAGCCCGACCGTCACCTCTCCGAGACGCGGCGCTTCCGATCGCCAGGGATTTGGTGAATTCAGCAACCCGTTCACACGGCCAGGTTTTGGACCGTGGAGATCCGTGAAAATCTGTGGCCTTTTTTCCACAAGCAACCCGTTCTCGTGTCCAGCCATCCCGAGCTCGCATACCTCGGCGAAAACAAACAGATTCGACGCTGAATCTCCAATCGCGATACCATCATCTGAGACTCTTATAAGAGGAGGAAATATGGCATTTGAATTACCCCCATTGCCCTACGACTATTCCGCTCTTGAACCCACCATCGACGCAGCGACCATGAAGCTGCACCATGACATGCACCATGCGGCCTATGTAAAGAACCTGAATGCGGCCCTGGAGAAACATCCCAACCTGCAGTCCAAGAGCGCCGAAGATCTGATTCGCGACCTGAACGCAGTGCCCGAAGATATACGTGGCGCCGTGCGCAACAACGGCGGCGGACACGTCAATCACAGCATGTTCTGGAAGATCATGAAGCCCAAGGGCGGCGGCGACCCCAGCGGCACCATTGCGGAAGCTATCCAGAAGTCTTTCGGCAGCTTCAAGGATTTTCAAGCCAAGTTCAACGATGCCGGGGTCAAGCAATTCGGCAGCGGCTGGGTCTGGCTGGCCGGCAAGCGCAGCGGCGAAGTGCAGATTCTCAGCACGCCTAACCAGGACAATCCCATTTCACAGGGCCTGTTCCCCATCTTCGGCAACGACGTTTGGGAACATGCTTATTACCTCAAGTACAACAATCGCCGTCCGGAATACCTGGCGGCCTGGTGGAACGTGGTGAATTGGGACGAAATCAACAAGCGTTATGCGAGCCTGAAGTCAGGTCAGCTCGAACCCGCGCTGGCGCGGTAATCAGTAGCGAGGATTTCGATGTGGAGGACGGGCGTCCTCGCCCGTCCTCCATCGATCCGCCCAATTCGACTCCTCCGGCGATAATCGATAAAATTCTCCGGCATTGCTTGCAGCGCCAAACCGGAGTTTGCCTATGAAGTTCTCTTCCCTGACGGCGGCCGGATTCATCCTGCTGGGGGGAGTGTTTACTGTTCCGGCGGTTTCGGCGCAGTTCCAAATTGCAACGCCCTCAAAGGACTACTCTTTCACCATCTCAACCGCGCAGCCCTGGACCGATACCGGAGTGGATCTTCAGGCTGGAGAGGTCCTGCAGATCAACTCCAGTACCGGGGAAAATTGCGATCCGGCGGGAGTGAGCGGTTCGGCCAGCACTGGACTGCCTGTTGTTTCGGCCCCGGCCGGGGCGTTGATCGCCAGACTGCAGGCGCAAGGCGTGCCAGTCCTGGTCCAAAGCGCCCAGCAGCTTAAGGTCGAGGCGGACGGCCACTTGTTCCTCGGAGTGAACGCGTCGGGCACGCCACCCTGCGCCGGCAGTTTTACGGTGAAGGTCAAAGTTGCTCCTGAGGCGGCGTCCGCCGTGCCTGCAGCGGGCAACTCGCTGACCTCATCTTCTTCTTCGCCCGCAGCGGGGCAGGCTCCAGCCGCATCCACAGCAACGCAAAAGCCGGCGCAGGACATCAAGTCGAAGCTGGCCAGCGCGGCCCAGGTTTTTCTAGCCGGACAGTTCGGGACCGGCGCGGCGCCTTCTACCACCTCAGCAGCAGCTGCGTCAGCAGGAAATGATGCCGTATCGCCGACCTCCGCCACCGCTGCTACCGCGCCAAGTCCGGCGCTCAAAGTGTCGTCCGGCAGCCTGGATTCGTCTTTGCAAAAAGATATCGATAGCCTGCCCCGGAGGGTAAACGACGAGTTCCAGAATCAGGGCGACATGGTGAACTTCGTTCTGGTCGGCTCCGAGCAACAGGTGAAGGACGCGCTGGATGCCGCCAACTGGCACGTGGCCGACATCGACACCAAAGAGGCAGTCCTGAAGGCGGTGCTCGAAACTTATCAGAAGAAGGACTACCTGCAGATGCCCATGAGCCAGCTCTATCTGTTCGGGCGCAAGCAGGACTATGGCTACGAATTGGCCCAGGCGTACTCGGTTGTGGCCAGCCGCCATCACTTCAGAATCTGGAAAGCCCCGACTGCCTGGAACGGACAAACCGTGTGGGCAGGAGCGGGCACTCACGACATCGGATTCGAAAAAGACCAGCGCAACGGGAAAGTGACCCACAAGATCGATCCCGCGGTGGATGGCGAGCGCGACAATATCGGCCAGACCCTGCAGGCCTCCGGCAAGGTCAAGAGCCTGTACTACTATCTCCCGCCCAACCCAGTGCAGGGAGCCAAAAACGCCACCGGCGGCGGATACCACTCCGACGGCCGCATTCTGGTGGTGGTGCTGCAGTAGAGCGGGGTCGGGCGTCAGGACTCGGGCGTCGGGCGTTGGACACCGGACAGCGGCTCTAATGGAAGCCGCGCTCACGGCTTCTAGCAAACTTGCGGCGCTGAGTCAGATAGCGCTCCAAGTCCCACAATTCGGAATGCTGCTCGATGCTGGCGGCTCTGGTTTTCACCTCCCGGATGACCGCGTCTAGCTCCCGTCGCAAAGCCAGATCGAACGCTTTCCGAGCGATCACCCTTTCCGCGTGGGACCAGTTCAGACCGCGCATGATGGTAGAGGGATCTTTGGTTGTGACGCGGGAGACTTTGGACATGTTCAGACCTCTTGGACTGAAGTTCGCAAAGACTCAGGCACCCCCCGCCCGAGTAGAGCTTGGACGGGCCACGCCACCCCCGGCCTGCCTACTGCAGCCGGGCGTACTCCGCCTTGACCTCGCGCAGCAGGGGGACATTGGGGTCCGCATCCTTCCACAGCGCCAGGAAATCCTGATAGGCGACGCGGGCCCGCGCTTTGTCGTGCGCCATCACGTAGGCACGGGCCAGGCCGACTTTGGCCAGCGGCATGATGGGATCGATCATGATAATGCTTTTCAAGTCCTGCAGGCGCTGGAAGGCTTGCACCGCGTCGCTGCCACGCCCTGCCTTGAGGTACGCATTGCCTCGTACATAGAGGACGCCGGAATTCGCTCGGGCATACACCAGGGCGCCGTCGAGCAGGTCGATGGCCTTCGCCGGGTTGCCCTGATTCAGTTCGATCTGTGCCTTCACCAGCGGCACCTCGACGAATTGCACCATGGTGTCGTAGGGCCGCTTCTGGGCAACGTCGTCGGCCAGCTTGGCGGCTCGTGCATTTTCGCCCGCCAGGGCCAGGGCGGTGGCGCAGTTGAGCGCTACGTTCGGTGACTGGGACAACTTCAGGGCCTGGGCCACATCTTCGAGAGCGCGGCCCTTGTCCCCGAACGCGGTCTCCATGGCGGCTTCCTGCGAATATTCGCTCGCCACAGCCTCTTTGAAGCCGAGACGTTGGGCCGCGTCCCGCTGCTTCTGTCCGAAGGTCCGTGCCGCGCTGAGCTGACCGCCGTAGGCCGCCATGGCGGATCGCATTCCGGTCTCGGTGAATTCGCTCTGCGGATCGTTCTTCATCAAATCCAGTTCGCGCTCCATCCCGGCCTGGTCACCCTGCAGCCAGGCAATAGTGGCGAGAGATGAATGCACGATCGCCGCGCCGGCCTTGCGCTGCAGAGCCTGGTTGAAAGTGGCCTTGGCCTCGTCCAGCCGGTTCAGACCGGCGTAGGCAAAGGCCACGTTCGAATATCCACTGGCGCTGTCAGGATCGAGCTGTACTGCCTGGCGCGCATTGTCGAGCGCATTCTCGTACTGCCCCATCACGATGTAAACCACTGCCAGATTGTTGTAGGGAGTTGAATCCCGTGGATAAGTCTGCTTGTAAAGTTCAAGCGCGGTGATGCCTTTTTCCAGCTGTCCCGAGTCCACGTAGTAGTGGGACATGATGTACAACTTTTCGTGCTCGCTGGCCCGGTCCCGCAACTCAAAGGCTTTTTCCCGGTTCTTCTCCGCCAGTTCGCTTTGTCCCAGGTTGCTGTATACCGTACCCAGACGGGCGTAGGCCATGGCGAAATTGGGGTCCAGTTCCACGGCGTGCTGGTAGAGCGGCAACGCGGAAAGCTCATCGAACGACTGATGCTTCAGGTCGCCCAGGCTGAACGCCTTCAGCGCATCCAGCGATGATGTGGTGGCTTCCGACAGCGGCTTGTCGTATTTCTGCACCGAGGCCAGCGACTCGCCGAGCTTTTTGCGCAAACTGGAGCCGGCCTGGTGCAGCGAATTCAGCACCGATTCCTTATTGGGCGACTGCACTTCCTCCCGGGCCAGCGATTCTCCCGTGCCGGCATTCACGGCATCCAGGGTGATCACATACTGGCTGCCCAGGTTCGCGATCGAACCGTTGAGCATGGCTTTGATGCCCACCCGCTGGCAGATTTCGCGGCCTACGTCACCGGTAATTCGCTCATCCGGCGTGCGTCCCATGAATTGCAAGGTCTGCCTCACCTTTTGTTCAGGGAAGACATTCAGATACGGCGACTGCTCGAGATCCACCGCCAGGGCTTTCTTGAGGGTGCCGTCAAAAACCGGGTCAGCCGTGGTATTCACGAAATCGGTGACCAGAATCGCATCGCGCTCCGTCATGACCGCGCGCGTCCGGCGCAGGAAGACGGTCATCGCCAGCCCCAGCACCGCCAGCACAACGATCGCCATGACGACCAGGTTCCACATCCGGCCAGGCTTGCGCTCGCGCGCCGCCTGCAGGGTGGCCGAACTCGAGGCCGCGGAAATCAATCCCGAATCCGTGTCGCGCTTCAGGCGCTTCAGGTCCGCCCGCACTTCGGCCGCACTCTGGTAGCGCAGGTCGCGGTCTTTCTCCAGCAGCTTGGTGATGATCTCTTCCAGTTGCAGGGGCACGTCGGGATTTAGCCGCACCGGCAACACGGGAGCGCGATTCAGGATGGCCTCGAAGATTATTGGAGAAGTGTCTCCGCGAAAGGGTAGCGCGCCCGTTGCCATTTCGTACAGCACCGCGCCAAAGGAAAACAGGTCGGTGCGGGTGTCCAGGTCCTTGCCTCGCGCCTGCTCGGGAGACATGTAAGCCACGGTCCCGACGGTTGAGCCCGGGCTGGTGAGCAGTTCCTCATCCACCGTCACCTCGGAACCGGCGGTGACGCCGCTGGTGACCGGCTCCGCCTTGAGAGTTTGTTTGGCCAGCCCGAAATCCAGCACCTTGGCCTGGTTGCGCTGGGTGACGAAAATATTGGCCGGCTTGATGTCGCGGTGAATGATTCCCTTGGAGTGGGCGGCGTCGAGCGCATCCGCGATCTGGATGGCCAACTCAACAAGCCTTTCCATCTCCATGGCCTGCTTGCCGATGCGCTGCTTAAGGGTTTGCCCTTCCAGCAGTTCCATGGCAATAAAATAGCGGCCGTCAGCCCGTCCTATCTCATAGATAGTGCAGATGTTAGGGTGGTTGAGGGCGGAGGCGGCGCGGGCCTCGCGCTGAAACCGCTCCAGCGCTGAGGAGTCTTTCTCCAGCTCTCCTGGAAGAAACTTCAAGGCCACGTGCCGGCCGAGGCTGAGGTCCTCAGCTTCATACACGATTCCCATGCCCCCGCCGCCGAGCTGGTGCAGGATGCGGTAGTGGGAGATGGTTTCGCCTGTCATCAGCCAATCAGCTCCAAAACGATTTTCCGATGGTAGGCTGCGCCCTCGGGCAAGTCAATGTGAGGCCGGGTTTAGACACCGCTCAACGACGCTTGTCCCGAACATTGAGGGCCCGAAAGACAGGCAGACTACGACCTGTGGAGGATACGCAGTCTCAACTGCTTTTGTTCAGTCGAGAGTGCCCAGTCCTCGTCGTTCCGCACTTTGGAACGACAGGGCGGGGATTTCTCTGGCCCTCGCTGTTCCTACAATCCCCGAACCCCGTCGCTCCAAAAACCGAAGAGGCAGGTTGGGGAACCCAAGTTTTATTCCGCTGACCGCTTTACTTCCTGTCCCGGGTGTAGGGCATCGCGCAACTCGCGGACGCTGCGTTTGAGTACCGGATGCCGCACGTCGGGAGCAATTTCCACGAGCGGTTCTAGGACAAATCTGCGTTCGTGCATGGCCGGGTGCGGTATGGTCAGCCCCTTGGCCTGAACCACCGAATTTCCAAACAGCACAATGTCGATGTCGATGTTGCGCGGCCCCTTCTTCTGCCGGCGCCGGCGCCCCATCTCCCGCTCAGTGGCCAGGATCCCGTTGAGTAGTTGCCGGGGCATTTTCTCGGTGTCCAACTGAAGGGCGCAGTTCAGAAACCAGGGCTGGTCGGTGAGCTCGACGGGCTCGGTTTCGTAAAAAGATGACACTGCCACTACCTTGCCCAGACGGCCCAGGGCATGGATCGCCTTTCTCAGATTCTCTTCGCGGTTGCCAAGGTTCGACCCTAGCGAGAGATAGACCTGCTTGTGCATGGACAGCTAGTTTCCTGTTTCCGGTCCCTGGTTCCCAGGGATAATGTCGCAGAGCGAGAGACGTCTTAATGTCAGACACTCAATGACTTTGGTCACTTTCGTCTGGCTGGATTGGAAAGTTACCATGAAAATTCTATGCCGCTTGAGTCTCTCCTCCTCAGCCGGGATCCTGAGGTCATTCGTGTGGTCCAGCCCGCCCTGGAGAAGCTGTCCATCGACGTCGAAGTTTGCCATGGAGTCAGTTCGGGCCACGAGATCCTGCGCACCGAGAAATTTGACGCCATCATAGTAGATTGCGATGACCTGAAAGGCGCCCTGGATGTCCTCGAAGGCTTGCGCAAGGGCGTTAGCAACAAGAATTCCGTCACCTTCGCCATCCTGAACGGCGGCACCACTACCCAGCAGGCCTTCCAGATGGGAGCGAATTTCGTTCTGCAGAAGCCCATTACTGCCCTGAACGCCCGGCGATGCTTCAGTGCCGCGGTCAATTTCATGTTGCGCGAGCGGCGGCGCTACTTCCGCCATCCAGTGGAAATGCCGGCCACACTGTCCTTTGGCGAAGGGCAGAAAATGAAAGTTACGATGACCAACCTCAGCGAGGGTGGCATGGCCATTTTCTTCCGTGGTCCACTGCCCAAGGGCGGCGTCTCCACCGTCTCTTTCAAGCTCCCCGGCGCCGCCACCGCGCTGGAGCCGAAAGTCCACATTGCCTGGATGGATGAATCGGGCCGGGCCGGACTGCGCTTCATTGATGTGTCCAAGGAAGCACGGGCGCAACTCGATGGCTGGCTCGGCGAACAGAGCGAAAAAATAGAGAAGCCTGTCAAATAATCTGGTTGCTGTCGCCCACGTTGATCTCTGCGCGTACCCACTTTGAGACTTGCGTGTTTCCGCCGTGCCCATCACGCTGGAGAGGAAATCAACAACCGAGGTCCTATGCTGTCGATTCACGCAAGGATAGATCGCGCCCAACGTCTGGTGCGCATGCTGGAAGGAGATGCGCCGCGTCTGGCCCTCCGGGTGGCCGAGCTGACTCCGGACTATCAACAGTCGGCGAAGACTTATGCCGCCCAACTCACGGCCTACGCCCGGGCGGAGCTGGAAAAGCTTCTGGAAGAAGGCTCTTACTGGGATTCGAACGACCCCACCCCTCACCCCGCAGACTAGTTTGTGTGTGTGGGTCGGACACTCTTGTCCGACGCTTTTGAAGTTGTTTGTGACGTGCTTTTGAAGTGGCCTTTGACCTGGCCTTTGTACCAAAACTCATTTTCTAGTATCGACTACGCAGGGACAAGCAGAACAAAAGCTAAGGTCAATGGCAAAAGCGTCGGACAGAGGAATGTCTGACCCGCACAGCCACCAGGCTATGCCATTGATTGCGCTGCCGCGTGCACCATCGGAGCGGAGGTTTCCACTTCCTCTTCCACGGTGGTCTCTTCCCACAAGGTCCGGTCACGCAGGATGCGTGAGACCAGGGCTGTGTGCATGGCGTGGCCGGCACGGTCAGTCACAACGTTGCCCAAAATCTGTTTGCCCAGCAGCGCCAGGTCGCCGATGAGGTCCAGCACTTTGTGGCGCACAAATTCATCGGGGAAGCGCAGCGGCGGGTTCATCAGGCCGTCACGCGTAAGCACGATGGCATTTTCCTGGGAGGCGCCGCGAATCAGTCCCTGCTGCCGCATGGCGTCGGCTTCGTGCAGAAAACCAAACGTCCGCGCCGCCGCGATCTGCGAACGATAATTCCCGTCCGACAGGTCTACCTTGAAAGTCTCTTTTCCTATGAGGGGATGAGGAAAATTAATGGCGTAGGAAACGGAATAGGTCTCGGCCGGATACACGGCGATGAACTTGGCCCCCTCCCGCAGCTCAAGCTCGCGGCGAATGCGGAGATAGGTGCGGGGTCGTCTTTGCTTGCGAATACCGCTCTTGCGTATGGCTTCCACAAAGGGCAGCGCGCTGCCATCGAGGATAGGGAGCTCCAGGTTGTCCAGCTCGACGATGGCATTGTCGACGCCGCATCCGATCAGGGCAGAGAGCAGGTGCTCGGTGGTGGAAATGAGCACGCCCTTTTTCATCAAACTGGTGGCATAGCTCACCCGCGCTACATTCTTGCTCACGGCCTCCAACTCAAAACCGTCCAGGTCGGTGCGCCGAAAGATCACGCCCGATCCCGGGGAGGCGGGCAGGATCCGCAACTTCACCGGAGCGCCGCTGTGCAAACCCACGCCGCTACACTCGACCGGCGTACGAATTGTCTGTTCGTGGATCAAAATGGAATCAGGTTGACAGTCTGTTTGATGATGAATGTACCCTGTGCGGCGAGGGTTCGACTGTGGCTAATTAGCCACAGTCCGTGGTCGGCAGCGCCGGGCGTGTTGCATCAGTGTCCCCGTATCTTACTATTTAAGAACGGCTTAGCGATGTATCCAAGACCATGGGGGAAACTAAGGTGTTACTTCCTAAGTGAGTGCGCAATTCCAGAATTTGAGCGTTTTGCGTCGCCGCGTGGAGTGGAGAGCCGGCGGTAGGGTTCAAAAGGCCCAGTGGATCGTCAGGGCTTCTTCTGGCCCGAAGTTGCCGTGGGCTCGAACTGGGAATCGCTGATCCCCTGGTTGTAGGTGACTTCGGTCAAAAAACGCTGGTTGGACATGTCGCCGTTATAGAAACGCGTGATGGTGTGCGGAGTCATCACGCCTTGCACTTCACGGTAATTGTCGTAAACCTCTCCCTCGATGTTGCGTTCCTTATCGGTGGGGTCGCGCCAGGAGTAGGTTTTCTTCACTGGGAGATGGTCGTCGGTACTGATATAGAGGGTTACGCCCTCGTTGTGTGCATTCATGACTGTGACTTGCTCGACTGGCTTTTCGTCAGCCACCGTCTGGCCTTCGTAGAACAGGGCGACTCCCGGTTCCGACAGCCATTTTCGCAACACCCAGTCCAGCGAGAAGCGCCGCCTCCGAAGATACTCAGCCAAATCTTTGGGATCTTGCGGGTGTGCCCCCTTGTAGGTGACCTCGTATCCCTTGTCGCCCTGGTACACGTAGATCACATCACGCTGTTTGGTGAGTTCGATGCGGTCGCGGTCGGGAAACCTGTAGAAGCGCCAGAACAGTATGCCCAGGCTGTTGGGCCGGCCATGATAAAAGCTGTAGGTGCGGCCGGCCTGGGTGATGTCCTGAATATTGAGATAGGCCGATCCGCCCAGCGCCTTAATGGTCTGGTCCAGCACGGCGCGTGCCCTGCGGGCGTTCTCCTGGTCCACTGGAATGGACTGGGCAGGCGGTGCGCTATCGCTTTGCGCCAACGCAAGTGTGGCCAATAAGAGGGTTGCCAGGAAGAACTTCATCGTTTCACAAAGTTAGATGCAAGGAAGTCAATGTAGGCGCGAGCGTCCACGCTCGTGTGGCACTTATTGTCGCAACAGCACGAGCGTGGACGCTCGCGCCGACACCAGACTAGCCGATTAGCACCGCCCCGCCATTGACGTTAAAGACCTCACCGGTGATAAAGCCGGCATACTCCGAGCATAGGAAGAGGATAGGTCCGGCGATCTCCTCCGGCTTGCCGGCGCGTCCCAGCGGAATTGCCGAATAGATGCGGGCGCTGGTCGTGGGATCGTTCAGGGCAGGCGCGGACATGTCGGTGTCCACCCAGCCCGGCGCTACGGTGTTCACGTAGATTGCATCGCGCGCCAGTTCCGTAGACAGACCCTTGACCATGCTGATCAGCGCGCCCTTGGTGGCGGCGTAGTCGCAGTGAAACGCCTCTCCTCGTTGCCCGGCGGTCGAGCTGACCAGCACGATGTGCCCGGCGGCAGCCCCCGATTTTCCCTGCTTTTTCATCTGGGCGACCGAATGCTTGATCAGTGCAAACACGCTGTCCAGATTAATGGCCATGGTGCTGCGCCATTGCGCGTCCGACATCCTTTCGATGGGCGCGTCCTCCGGGGGCCAGACCCCGTGATTGGCCACCAGAATGTCGAGGCGTCCAAAGCGTTTTACGGCAGCCGCGACCAAGTCCTGCGCGGTCTCCGTGCCCGACAGATTGCAGGCCACGGCCGCGCAATTGTCCGCCCCGAGCTCCTTGACCAGTTGCTCGGATGGAGCTTTGGCCTTTTCGTAGTTGAATAACACGCGCGCACCCGCAGCCACAAACATGCGGACACATGCCGCACCGATGCCGCGCGACCCGCCGGTGATGAGAGCCACCTTGCCAGAGAGAGAGAGAGGGATAGGCATGCAGAGATAGTTTCCAGTGTCAGCCCGGAATTGGCAAGTGGGAGAGTGTGTGGGTCGGACACTCCCTTCGACTCCGCTCAGGGCAGGCTTTGTCCGACGCCTTTGATCTTGATGTTGATTCTGCTTTTGCCTTCGATTTTGACTTTTGAAAACTCGTTGCCGACCCGGACCGGGCTCGAACTCAGGGGCCTCAGCTTCCCCAGCTGGTCGTCCTCTCCGCCTTGAGCTCGCGAATCAGGATGCGCACCAGCATGCCGTCGTAACGCGTGCCACTCAATTTTTCCAGCTCGGCCAGGGCCTGCTCGCTGGTCTTGGCAGAGGCAAAGGAGCGCTCGCTGGTCATGTTCACATAGGCGTCGGTGATGGCAATAATGCGCGCCCAGAGCGGGATCTTCTCCCCCCGCAAGCCACTGGGATAGCCTCCGCCGTCGAAGGATTCGTGGTGGTGCAGCACAGCCTCGCGCAATTTGTTGCCCTCGGGCAAAGTGGCCAGGATTTCCGCCCCCACGTCGGGGTGCATTTTCAAAACTTTGAACTCGCCTTCGGTCAGGGGGCCGGGTTTGTTCAGGATGCGTTCGGGAACAAAAAGCTTGCCCACGTCATGCACCCGGGCGGCAAAGGCCAGGTCGGCGATGTCCTCCGCGGGCACGCCCAGCGAGCGGGCGATGATTTCGCTGTACCGCGCCACCATCTCGCCGTGCCCGGCGCTGTTCAGTTCGCGCGACTCGGCGGCGCTGGTCAAGGTCTCAATGGCCTCGCGCAGGATGTGGTCGGTGAGAGCCTCATCGCCGCACATCTTTTTCAGCGTGGTGATGAGCTCGTCCACATGCTCGGGGCCGGTGTGCTCGCGTCGCAGGAAACCTTCGATGTATCCCGAGATCTGCTGGCGGCGCACAGCCGCGCTCTCGCCGCCGGCGATCTCTTCGGCAGTGGACACGCGGTCGCCGCCCTTGCGCTTGGACACATACATGCCGGCGTCGGCGACGCGAACAATATCTTCCATGGAGAAGCCGTGCACCGGGAAACTGGCCACCCCGAAACTGCCGGTGATCTGGTGCTCGGACAGCATGGGGTCCTGGGCGATCCACAGGCGCAGGCGTTCCGCCAGAATTTGCGCCTGCTCCACGCCGGTTTCCGGCATCAGAATGATGAATTCGTCGCCGCCGTAACGGGCCACCACGTTCGATTGCCGGCACTTCTGTTCCAGCAGCCGCCCCACCCGGGTCAGCACCAGGTCGCCCTCCAGATGACCCTTGGTGTCGTTCACGCTCTTGAATTTATCCAGGTCCATCAGCACGACTGAGATGGGACGGCCGGAGCGCGAAGCCCGTTTCAATTCGGTACCCAATGCCTCGAAGAAAAAACGCCGGGTCTTGATGAGCGTGAGCCCATCGGTGATCGATTGCTGCTGCAGTTTCTGGAAGACTTTGGCATTGTGCAGGGCGGTAGCCAGCAGATCAGCCAGGGTGCTCATGATCAACCGGTCTGCCGGCGTGAACGCATCTTCTTTAAGGCTTTCCACGTTGAGCACGCCGACAAAGTTTTCCCCGTAGGCGATGGGGATGCACAGCACCGAGCGCGACCCCGCCAGCACGCCCTGCAGTTGGGCTTCGCTCGAGGTCTGGACCAGCGCGGCCTCCCCGCTGCGGGCCACCCGGCCCAGAATGCCCGTTCCCAGCGGGATGCGTTTGCCAAGAGAATGTGCCGTGACCCCGGCCTCGGCCTTGATCTCGATCTCTTTGGCCGAGTAATCGAGGATGCCGATGCCGATGTGGTCAAAGCTGAAATTCTTCTGGATGTGGCCCACAATGTCGGCCAGCATCTGTTCGGAATCGTCGCTGGAAATCGCGGTCTTCGAAATGTTATTCAGGAAGGCCAGCTGGCGCGAACGTCGCTGCTCCTCGGCGAAAAGGCGGGCATTTTCCACCGCCACCGAAACCTGCCCCGCCGCGGTCTGCATGACTTCAAGGTCGCGCTGCTCGAAGGCATATTCGCGTTCCGTATTTAGCGCCGCCATCACTCCGGCTGGCCGGCCTCCCAGCAGGATGGGCGCGCCGCAAAAACACCTGGCGGGCCTCGGCGGCATGAAGGTGACTCCCAGGCGCTCCCGCGCCTTCTCCAGGTCCGCGCGAATCACCAAAGGCTGGCCGCTGCGAATGATGTACTCGGTGAGGCCATTGGTCAGCTTGCGCGTGCGCTTGGGCACGGTCTCGCCCTTTTCCACTTCCAGCTCGAAGCGGATCTCATCGCCTTCCTGGAAGGCGATATAAAACTCGCTGGTGTCGAAGATCTGGCCCAGTTCGTTCTGGACCGTGCGCAGGATCTCGTCCTGGTCCAGCCGCGAGCTGATGGCTTGTCCGATCTGGGTGAGCAGCGCGAATTCCTTGGTGCGACGCTGCGCGTCGTGCATGACCGCATAGTTTTCCAGGGTCAAGCCGATTTGCAGCGCCAGCCCGATCAGCAGGCGCAGGTTCGATGAACCGAACATGCGGCGCGCGGTGTGGGGAAACAGGATCACGCCAAAATTGTGTTCCCGGGTCTGCAGGCTCACGGCCGTGAGGTTATAAATACGCTCTTCGGTCATGACCTCGCGGAATTGCAGGAAGCGGCCGCCGGGAAAGGCGGGCAGGGGTTCGGGCATTTCCGGCACGCCGCGAAAGGTCACGAATCCGCCCCGCCGGTAGGCCAGCTCACAAACGTATTCTCCCGCTCCGCTCTTCTCCAGTTTGTCGAGGAACTCGCGGGAAAAGCCGCGCTGCACCGAGGGCAGCACAGCGCGCCAGCGCTCGGAGATGCAGATCACGGCCCCGCCCGCGGGCAAAGGAGCGACCAGTCGGTCCAGAATGCTTTGCATGCTGGGGACCAGGTCCTCGGCGGACAGCAGCCGCGTCGGATCCACCCCCAGGGTGGAGAACGCCAGTGCATTTTCCTGCACGGCGCTGCGCTCGTTCTCCGCCAGCACCATCACCATGGCGATGCCCAGCGCCAGTTGCGGGATCGGGCCCAGCATGTCGGACAGCTGTAAATAGGAAAGGCTGAACTGCCCAAACAGCATCAGCACCGACCACAGTGCCAGCGCCATGGCCAGCAGCGTGAAGGCCAGCGAATTTCTCCGATGTGCGTAGCGGTAAAAGAAAAAGGAACAATAGAGCAGCACCAGGGCCACTCCCACTTCCAGGCGGAAGCGCGGGTCGGTGATGACCTCCGGATGAAAAACTTTTCCCACCATGTGTTGCTTCAAATTCCAGAGGCTGAGCGCTACTCCTCCCAGGCCGATTGCGAGGTCATACCAGCGCAGGCGAAATCTTTCGCGCATGAGGCGGGTAGAAATAAAGATGCAGACCGCCATCACCGCTAAAAGCAGAGAGGCCAGCAGCGAAATCACAGCCGAGGGATTGCGGAACGCGCTCCAGGCGGCGAGGATGTAATGCAGCGTGTAAGCTCCCCATCCCAGTTGCCAGGCGCGAAAGTAGTCCTGCCGGGTCTGCTCGTAGAGGTAGGTGAAAACCAGGAAGAGCAGCAGGGCAACCACAGCCGGTACTACCAACAAACTAATCGTGATGCTGTTCATGGCGCGAAAACAGCTGCCTCAGCCAGAGTGATAAGCAATTTCTAACTAGCAATGGTTTCACAGCAGTTAAGGCAAGACAATAGTCTTGTGGGGTGTGTTGAGGACGCGGGTAACGCTCTAGTTCCTCTTGCGCATCAATGACTTGGATCGACTTTCCGGGTTCCGCAGGCTTGACGCTACATTTCCTCAGCCCTTACCATCAGGACACGACCTTTCGTAATGTCCCCCGTCTTCAGTCCGTCCTCCGCCTCGCCCCCCGGCCCGCGCGTCCGCTTCGCCCCGTCGCCCACCGGATACCTGCACGTGGGTGGCGCACGCACCGCCCTGTTCAACTGGCTGTTCGCTCGCCATCATGGCGGCACGCTCGTCCTGCGCATTGAAGACACCGATCTCGAGCGCTCCACCGCTGAGATGGTGGATGGCATCCTGCAGGGCATGCGCTGGCTCGGCCTCGATTGGGACGAGGGGCCTTACCACCAGACCCAGCGCCTGGATCTGTATCGTCAAAGCGCCGCCAGGCTGTTGGCCTCCGGGCATGCCTACTATTGCTTTTGCAGCAAGCAGGAACTGGAGGAGCGCCGCGCGACCGCTGCCGCCGAGGGCCGACCGCCCCGCTACGAAGGTACCTGCCGAAAGATTTCCCGTGAAGAGGGCGCGCGGCGGCGTGCCGCGGGAGAATCCGCGGCCGTTCGCTTTGCCGTGTCCGAGTCTGGAAGTACGGCTTTTGAGGACGCAGTTTTCGGCCGGGTGGAGTTTGCCAATTCTGAACTGGAAGACTTCGTGCTGCTGCGTTCCGACGGCGTTCCCACCTATCACCTGAGCGTGGTCACCGACGATGTGGACATGCGCATCAGCCACATCATCCGGGGCGCGGACCACATCTCGAACACGCCCAAGCAGGTCCTGCTCTACCAGGCGCTGGGCGCCCCCTTGCCGGTGTTCGCGCACGTGCCCCTGATCCTCGGCCCGGACAAGACCCGCCTGAGCAAACGCCACGGCGCCACCAGCGTGATCGCTTATCGCGACGAAGGCATCGTGCCCGAAGCCTTCCGGAATTTCCTGGCTCTGCTGGGATGGACCCCGCCGGCATCCGTGCCGGACATCGCCTCCGCGGAAATTCTGGGTGATCAGCAACTGATCCGGTTGTTTGATTTGAACGGCATCTCTCACTCCAACGCCGTATTCGATCGTGCCAAACTGGACTGGTTCAATACCGAATACATCCGCGCTTATCCCGCCGATAAATTGCTTCCCCTGATTCAGGAAGAGTGGCACAAGGCCGGCTTCGAACCCGAGCACACCGATCGCGACTGGCTGCTTGTGACCATCAACCTGCTCAAACCGCGAGCTCGCAGCCTGAAGGACTTCGCCACATCGTTCCGCGCCTACTTCGCCGACACCTTTCAGCCTGATCCCGCTGCGGTGGAGAAGTTTCTGGGCGATGAAAGAATCCGCCAGTTGCTGGTGGAAATGGGCGATCGCTACGCGGCGTCCGATGAAACCTTCACCGAGGCCGGAGCCGAAAGACTGCTGCGTGACTTCGCCGCGGAAAAAGAAATGAAAGCAGGCGCACTGATCAACGGCGCCCGCGTAGTCCTCACCGGACAGGGAGTCGCGCCCAGCCTGTTCGCCGTGATGGTGGCCCTGGGAAAAGACCGAACAGTCGCCCGCCTGAAAGCCGCGCAAGAGCTGGCTGCAAGAGCCATGACCCCGGAAGTGTAGCCCCAGCCCTAATGTGGAGCGGGCGCCCCCGCCCGCTTGGAGGGCGCTCGTCAGAAAACCGCGTGGTGTCCGACGCGGCTGCCGCCAGCATGTTCATCTGTCACAGACAAGACTTGCTCAGGCTGGTGCAATTGCTCATGAAAAAGCGAGCAAACATGCCCATACCAAATAACTCTCCAATCCCAAAGTATCAGTATCGCCGCCGCCTCCCACACTTCCAGAAATCCGACGCACCGCTCTTCATTACTTTCTGCACCGGGGGCCCATTGATTCTCCCTGGGCGCAACGGCCTTTCGTTCCTCACTCATCATTCCGCCGGGCAACCGTCCCTGTCATAATGTGGTGTATATGTGGCCCGCTATTTCCCTAAATCTGGACGACCGTTGGCTGCCTAAGTCGGTTATCTGCCTGCGGACGTACAGCTTCAGCAGATTTTTGAAAGATCTCATCGCCGGAATCACGGTCGGGCTCGTGGCCCTGCCGCTGGCCATGGCCTTTGCCATTGCCTCAGGGCTTACGCCGCAGGCGGGTATCTACTGCGCGGTGGTGACCGGCTTTCTGATCTCTGCTCTTGGCGGATCGAAAACCCAGATCGGCGGGCCCACCGGCGCCTTCGTGGTGGTGGTTGCGGGAATCGTCGCCGTGCACGGTATTGACGGACTTTATATGTGCACCGTGATGGCCGGCGCCATACTTGTTATTTTGGGCGCCACCGGAATGGGAACGGCG
This sequence comes from Terriglobia bacterium, assembly GCA_963803605.1. GTDB lineage: Bacteria > Acidobacteriota > Terriglobia > Terriglobales > Acidobacteriaceae > JAIQFF01. Next base: position 139,712 of record CAWDNG010000003.1, on the reverse strand, counting down.
GTGAAGTTTATTCCGCGCCCGGTGGTCATCGGTTTTACCAACGGCATCGCGGTGCTGATTGCCAGCACCCAGATCAAGGATTTCTTTGGCCTGCACCTGGCCAAAGTCCCCAGCGAATTCTGGCTGCGGATGAAAGCCCTTTTTCACGCCGCTCCCACATTCTCCCTGGCGGCGACTTTGCTGGCGGCTGGAACGGTTGCCACCATGCTGCTGTGCCGCGTCATCTCCAACCGGATTCCGGGAGCGATCATCGCCATGCTCGGCGCCACCGCGACAGCCTTCCTGCTCAAGTTGCCAGTGGAAACCATAGGCACGCGCTTTGGCGGCATCCCCAGCGGGCTGCCCCATTTTCAGATACCGCAATGGCACGCCAGCCTGGTTCACGGCTTGCTGGGCCCCGCGTTCACCGTGGCCATGCTGGGAGCCATTGAATCGCTCATGTCGGCCGTGGTCTCCGACCGCATGAGCAACGACCGCCACAATCCCAACGTCGAACTGATCGGGCAGGGCGTGGCCAACATCTTCTCCCCCATGTTCGGCGGTTTGCCGGCCACGGGCGCCATCGCTCGCACCGCAACCAGCATCCGCGCCGGAGCGCAGTCGCCGGTCGCGGGCATTATTCACGCCCTCACCTTGTTGTGCGTGCTGCTGTTTGCCGCGCCTCTGGCCAGCTACATTCCTATGGCGGCTCTGGCGGGAATTCTGATGATCGTGTCCTACAACATGGGTGAGTGGCCCGAGATTCCGCAGCTGTTGCGTCTGACCAAGACTGACATCAGCGTGTGGCTGGTCACGTTCGCGCTGACCGTCTTCGCCGATCTTACGGTCGCCGTCGAGGCTGGTATGATTCTGGCTGCGCTGCTCTTCATCGCCCGCGTCGCCGAGACCACCACGGTCTCGCAAGTGACCGGGGACTACGTCGAAGACGGGCGCCTGCACATTCTGCAGGACAAGGACATCCCCTACTACGCCACCATCTTCCGCATTCATGGACCGTTTTTGTTCGGCGCCACTGACAAAATCGCAGTGATCACGGAAAAAATGCACGAGTTGCCTCCCATTGTCATCGTTCGCCTGCGCAACATGACCGCCATCGATGCCACCGGACTCTTCGCCCTCGAGGAAATAGCGAAGCAACTGCACGCCACCAGGCGCACACTGATATTGTGCGGTGCGCGCGAGCAACCGGCCAAGATGATTCATCAGGCAGAATTTGAAGATGTAGTGGGCCGGGAAAACATCTGCGCCAACGTACAGGAAGCACTGCTGCGGGCGGAAGAGGTCTTTGAAAGAATCGAGGCCCAGGCAGCCCTCAACGCAGAATGACGTTGGGCAATTGTAGGCGCGAGCGCCCCGCTCGTGCTTTTTTTGCCATAAACCAGCACGAGTCAGGAATCTCCCACGTGCTACCGGGCCAGGACGGGCTTGGCCCGAAGACGCGTGGTAAAATCCTTGTCGGCCCGCGTGGTTCCATGCCGAGCACGTCTGTTGTTGCAAGTGCTTGAAAATAAACGTAGGCGCGTAGCTCAGTTGGTTAGAGCGCTACCTTGACACGGTAGAGGTCGCTGGTTCGAGTCCAGTCGTGCCTACCATTTATCTCATTGAATCTGCTGAGTGGTCTCTGACAGTTTCCCCGCGCATTGTTCCAGCTCGTCACCATTGGTCACCAAACGCGCCAGGTTTTCCACCGCCGCCCGCTGATGTGCGGGAATGGGCACGGTGTAGATTTCGAGCGTAGTTGATAGTTTCGTGTGTCCTAGCTGGGCCTGAGCATCCTTGAGCGACCCTCCGGCTGCCCTGCAACAGTGTGGCATGCGTTCGCCGCAGCGTGTGCCAGCTTAGCCAGGGGGCACCGATTTTTCGGCCCGCAGGCTTGAGCTCTCTGTGCAGCAGGTTCGTGTCGCTGAGTGAGGTGCCCTTGCTCGTCGAGAACACAAGATCTAGGTCTGATTTGCCCGAGCGCTGCTGGTGTAATGCAAGCAAGGCCCGGACAACAGGTTGAGGTAGGGGCAAAATGCGTCGGCTGCCCTTGGTTTTGGGAGTACTCGTCGTTCCTCGATAAATGGTCTGCTCGACACGCAGCTGGCCGGAGATCAAATCTATTTCCTTCCAACGCAGGCCGAGAATCTCTCCAACCCGCAGACCGGTCAACAATCCCACAAGAACCATAGTTCGGCATGGTTCCTGCAGAAGCGCCAACAGCAGCGCGATCTGCGGCGGAGTCAGAACATGCTTTTCGCGAACGGGCTTGTTTTCTGGTAACTCCACTCCCAAGGCAGGATTGTGCCCCAGGAAGAAGTTCCATTTCTTCGCGGTCGTGAATATCTTGGACATCAAGTTTCGCAGGTGATCGCAGGACGCCCAACTTAACCCCCCTTCCATCTTCTGCAGACAAAAGTGCTGCAGATCGAGGGTCCCGATATCGCACAGTCGCGAATTGCCAAAGGCAGGCAAAAGATGTTTCTTGAGTGTGCGGCGATAACGATTCACGCTTCCGAGCTCCGGCGAAGGTATTCCAGCCGGGCACGTCCTCTTTCCGTTAGTCGATAGGCTAAGTGGCCCCGCCGAGAATTTGGGTGCCGGTCGAGCAACCCTTGCCTTTTCAGCCGTCCCAGGTAACTGTATAGCGAACGGCGGTCTGGAACCGGCTGCAGCAGCCGACCGAGAACAGCATCGGGCTTAAGAAACCCGCCATGCCGAGCAAAAATTGCTAGAACTTCTGACTTGGTCATCTTTGAAAGAAAAAAGTATTCCAGTAAAATAAAAAGTATTCCAGTAAATCTGCGGACATAGGGCGTTCTCCGATGCTCCATACGCTAGTGTATGATAACTCTTATAAACAGTATTTAAGAAGCGTCCTTTTTTAATAAGTTTTAATATTTACAAAAAAAAACGCATTTAAAACGCTGCCGGACGGTTGGATGTTTCGTCTTCGCTGTGCCGCAAGGAAGGTTCCCCGCACAAGGACAGGTTGCCGGATTACTGGTGTAATCGCGATTTTTCGCCAACAACCTCCGTTTGTCGCGCACTCGGCGCGTGTGATTTCAATGTCCGATCCACGTCAACCGGCTATTGCAGCGACTTGGGATCGGATTTGTTCTTTGGTGTCTTTTTGTTCAACAGGGCGATCAGTTCGCCGGCGGAGGGCGGGGCTTTTACCTTGTCGCCGCGGATAATGTCTTTGGCACTGAGCTTCTGCCGATAAAGCTTTTCGTTTGCGCTGCCGTCGGAGCGCAGCGTGGACCCTTCCAGCGAGATGCCGGCGAACAACCCCTTGGATCGTGAGTAGGACAAAATCTCAGCGTTCATCACTACGTCAGTAGCCGCCTCAGCGGAGCGTCCTTTCGGACCCGCGGCTGCGGATGCGTCCGCTCCCAGCTTCACCTTGCTGGTCAGCAGCGAACCGGCTCCTTTGGGATTCATCACCAGCAGCACGAAGTCCGTCGCCTCGCCGCCTAGTTGGAACCCGATGACTGGGTTCTTGATCTGGATATCAGGAGCTTCTTTGACAGCCTTTCACAAGATCTACTACTCCGGGCGGTCAAGAAGCATGCCAAGGAGCGGTGGATCGTTCTCTACATCGAGCGTTGGCTGAAAGCGCCAGTGCAAGAAGAGGATGGGCGGTTGGTTCCGCGTGAGAAGGGCACTCCACAAGGTGGAGTAGCCAGCCCACTGCTGGCGAATCTGTTCTTGCATTATGCGTTAGATCGATGGCTGGCGGTGCACTATCCTCAGGTGCCATTTGAGAGGTACGCCGATGATGTCATCGCGCACTGCAAGACGGAGAAGGAAGCCCAGGAAATGAGGAAGGCCATTGCTGAACGTTTGCAGACTTGCGGACTGGAACTCCATCCGGAGAAAACGAAAGTCGTCTATTGCAAGGATGATTTTCGGAAGAAGAAGTACCCAAACGAAAAGTTTGATTTTCTCGGTTACAGCTTTCAACCTAGGAGATCAAAGAACCGCAAGGGGAAGTTCTTCATCAATTTCAGTCCCGCGGTCTCGAACAAAGCAGCGAAGGCAATTCGCGACACTTTTCGGCGCTGGAACCTGCCTAACCGCAGCGACAAGGCGATTGAAGATCTGTCGCGGATGTTTAATCCGATTATCCGAGGCTGGCTCCAGTATTACGGGCGCTACTATCGCTCGGCGCTTTATCCGACGATGCGCGAACTGAACCAAGATCTGGTCCTGTGGGCCAAGCGTAAATACAAAAAGCTGCGCCACCATCACCGACGGGCAGCAGGCTGGATCGCGCGCATTTCGCGGCGCGCTCCGGAGTTGTTTGCTCACTGGCAGATGGGGGTGCGGCGTGGCTCCATGGTGGGAGCTGTATGAGCTGAGAGGTTCATGTACAGTTCTGAGAGAGCCTCGGGGTGAAACTCCCCGGGGCTACTCACCTGGTGATACTGGTTGACTCTCATCCGCGACATGACTGGCTGGTAAGGGCGGTGGAAAGGCGGCTACGAGAGGAATTAGGCAGACTCCGAGTAGCGATCAACGAAGAGAAAAGCCGGATGGCGGATCTATCGAAGGGAGAGAAGTTTTCCTTCCTGGGCTTTGAGTTCCGTCGCATCTTGAGCCGTAACCAGAAGTGGCGGGCGTATTTTGCGCCCAAGCTCAAGAAACGGACGGCGCTGTTGGCGACGCTCCGGGAGATCTTCCGACGGTTTACCAGCCAACCTGTAAGCAGGGTGATCGAACTGATCAATCCGATCCTGCGAGGATGGGTGAACTACTTTGCCGTGGGACACTCGAGCCGGTGCTTTTCGATGATCGAAGATTGGGTGGAGAAGAAGATTCGACGACACTTGATGCGTGCCCGGCACCGCAAAGGCTTCGGCTGGAAAAGGTGGAGTAGCCAATGGCTCTACGAGACACTCGGATTATTCCATCAATACCGAGTGCAGCGCGGGAGCTCAGCAGCGAAAGCACTTCCAGCCTGAAGCAGCCGTATACCTGGACATGAAGCACACAGGAAAGCCCAGTGCGGGAAATCCGCACGCTGGGTTTGATGAGGCGGGGACTGGAAACCCACTTACGGTTTGGCTATTGAGGCACTCCCAAAGGAAACGGGGAGCAAACAGCTAGGCTGAACCTACGGAGCCGGGCGCCAGTCCTCGACCCTACTAGAGGATGAAAGAGCCTTACAAGAAAGGAGTAGCGATCCGGCCTCGAGTCTTGCGCTGCTACCGTGAGGGACCCAGCGAAGCGTAGATAGAGGATAGGCGGGGTGGGCTATTGAGCCGCGAAAACATACAACCCGGACGCCGACGCGGTATAAATGCGCGGAAGGCAACATGGACAGGGACGCTAGCGCGAGTCCTTGTTCGGTCCGGTGTGGTCGAAGACCCCAGGCACGCCTAGAAACTTCATGCACGAGAACCGGGAGACCTCGGGGATGCCTGCGACAGAAATTTCTCGCAGGACGGCGGGCGAAGGCTCAGGCCACACGGCCCGCGTGTACGTCTCTGAGGGGTCACACCGCGGCATAGTACCGATGAATCATTCGAACAAAGACGGAGCATCGTCGGCGGAGAGTGAGGAGGGAAGGCTGCGGATCAAGGAGAACGCTTGTCCATCTTGCACGTACCCGACACAGAGCGGGTCTGCGCGTGTTCCACGGGTGGGCGAGTGTGCGGACAAGCTGTTCGCTTGGCCGTTACTCATCCGAGATAAGAACCGGATGCGCTAATGAGCGCCCGTCCGGGTCTGTGCGGGTTGTGCCTTGAAAGCTCATGGAGTTCAGTTTCCTGAAATGGAGACCGCGGCAAAGCCTAGCTCGCAGCCGCGTACCAAGTCTTGCGTGATGTCCGGCAACGGCCATTGCGAAGCGTAGACCGGGAGGTTGCAGGCCGGAACAACAGTGAACGGCAAGATAGCCCCGAAATCGATCGTGGTGGAAGTAGCCGACCCTATCCCGTAACGGGGAAGGCAGAAACTCTGGATGCGGCATGGCAAGTGTCCAGAGATGCTTCCGGGGTTCGTACCGCCAGCATGCAGCCAAAGGATTTCATGGGAACAAGGGAGAGCCGTCAGGTTCAAGCCTAGCTTGTAAGGTCTGACAAGCCGACAAAGCGAGGACGACCTGAAGACCTGACGGAAGTCAGACTGGCTGACAGTACTCTGAGGTCGGGAGAGCCGACTACATGGGGAAGCGGCCAGCGGAAGTTGAATCGTTCGTGGGAAACATGGGCTCCATCCGAAGGGAGGATTCGGCCTTCTATGCAAAGAGAAGAAACGCCAGCCATGGCAACAGGACTCGAACGAATAGCAGCGAAAGCTCGGTGTGAACCAAAGCTCCGGTTTACGTCTCTGACTCATCACATCACCAAGGAGCGGGTTTGGGAGAATCTCTGTCAGATTCCGACCGACTCGGCCCCTGGAGTGGACGGGCAGACCGTGCCGGAGGCGAAGGAGAGCTTCGAGGTATGGGTTGAGGCCATGCTTCAATCTGTACACCGTCAGGGATATCAGGCGCCGAATATTCGGCGAGTGTATATTCCGAAGCCCGGAAAGCAGGAGAAGCGCCCGCTGGGCGTGCCTTGTGTAGCGGACCGGGCACTCCAAAGAAGCGCCGCACAGTTGCTGTCCGCCATTTATGAGCAGGACTTTTTGCCGTGCTCGTTTGGCGGTCGGCCTGGACGGGGCGCCCATCAAGCACTGGCCAGTTTGCATGAGGTGATTTCTGGCCGGCAGGTGGAATGGGTGCTGGAGGCGGACCTCAAGAACTTCTTCGGGAGCTTAAGCCACGAATGGATGCTCCGCTTTGTCGAACATCGGGTAGGAGACCCGCGTCTGATCAGCCTGATCCGACGCTGGCTGAAAGCAAGCATTCTGGAAAATGGGGAGATTTCTGCGAATGAGCAGGGCACACCGCAAGGGGGTTCGATCAGCGTATTGCTGAGTAATGTGTATCTCCACTATGTGCTCGATTTGTGGTTCGAGCGTGTGGCCAAGCCTCGGCTAAGGGGTGAGGCCTACTTAGTGCGATACATCGACGACTTTGTGTTGTGTTTCCAATATCGCGCAGACGCTCTCCGGGTCCAGAAGGCGCTGTGCCAGAGATTGCGGAAGTTTGGCTTGACTCTGGAACCGACCAAGACCAAGCTCGTCGAATTTGGTCGCTTTGCGCAGCGACATGCCAGCAAGCGTGGCCGGAACCGCCCACAGACGATTTACTTCTTGGGCTTCACGCTGTACTGCACTCGCAATCGGAAAGGCAACTTTCGGGTTGGACTGCGTACGGAAAAGTCACGATTGCGACGGTCACTGATGCGATTACAGGACCAAATGCGGCGGATGCGGCACTTGTCGATCCGAGAACAGGCGGACATCCTCAATCAAATGCTCCGCGGCCACTATGCGTACTACGGCATTGCCGGGAACATCCGAGCCTTGCAACGGGTCCATCGGGTCGTAGAGCGTTACTGGCGCATTATGCTCAGCAGTCGGAGTTGGAAGGGTGAGGTCTTGTGGAAGCAATTCCAACAGATCAAGGAGCGGTTTCCATTAGTGCGACCAAAGCTGTATCTCCCTTACTCGGAGTTGCAAGCTATCGCCGTGCTGTGAAGCACCTTCTGACGAGCGTAGTGCGGGAAATCTGCACGCTACGTTCTGTGGGAGCCGGGGCGCGGGCAACCGCCCTCGGCCACCCGGTGGGCGGTCAGCAATGATCGTCCCTACCGCGATCGCCAGCCAGCACGTTGGCCCATCGTCCGCCGACTCTGCTCAATGTGACTATTTCAATATGTAGTTTCCTTGCGCGGATCCACTCTGGCCCGAAGCTGGCGTGGGAATCCTCGTTACTTGCGAAGGTACGGCACTCGCCTGACCTATGGCTAATGACAAACTTCATTAGTCGTAAGGCCCGTACACAAACACAAATATGAATGACTGGAGAAGATAGGCAGCTACGCTTATCGCAACGCCAAGCGTAAGGACCGTTTCGGGTTTGAAAGGAAGCAAGATACTACTCACAATCAGCGCCACGAACGCTCCGATACCATAAGCAACATCCGGAGACCATGCGGGTAGGGCTGCACGCGGCCGTTGGCGGATCCTCTCCATTAAGAGGTTTCGGAGGTCAGTGTTCAATGCGGGTGCGGTGATGAAGCGCCGCAAACGGTGATCGAGCTCCGACTGCACTGCCGCGAATTGCGCGCAAGCCGAACATTGGGAACAGTGTTCGTCAACTGACTCCCGCTCCGCCGCAGAAAGTGGTGTCTCGAAGGCATCCAGAATTAATTGTTCCGTTTCCTGACAATTCATCGTCTCATCCATTCCGCGAGTCTCCGCCGCGCGCGGTGCAAATGACTCTTAACCGTTCCTATTGGCATATCAAGCATCTGCGCCACTTCATCGACGTTTCGGTCTTGCAGATAGAACAATCGGACAACTTCCTGCTCAGCCTCGGGAAGGCGCCCAACGAGTTGCTCCGTTTCAAGCTGCGCAACCGTGTCAACTGAGGGTGCGGGCACTTCGTAGCTGCAATCGAGCGAGGCTGTTCTGCGATGGGTCGCCGCTCTCAATGCGGATAACGCCGTATTGCGCGCGATCGTATACAGCCACGTCGAAGGCGAAGCGCGTCCGTCGTACTCGGGCAGCACCTGCCACATCTTCACGAACGCGTCCTGCGTCACGTCCTCCGCCGACGCCGAGTCGCGCATTATCGAACATGCGAGCCGAAACACCTTTTGCTGGTAGCGGTCCACAAGGAGTTCGAATGCCGGAGCGGGCTGGCGCTCCAATAACATTCGTTGGATATCCTCGTCCGCCACCCCATTAATACTACTGACAAAGTATTTTGGTTGCGCGAAAACGATCTTTTTCAGAGCGATTGCAACCGTCGTGTGGGCCGGAGCGTATAAACGGTCGGAAGGAAGGTCAACGGACATGGAATTTGCAATCATAGTCGTCGCCGTGATCGCCCTGATCGGATTCAAAGTTTGGTTGCAACACCGACGTCGGTTGCTGATTCATCGCGAACGGCTAACTGCGATTGAAAAAGGCGTCGAACTGCCGCAGCTCGACCAGGACCTACGTCGCAACAATGCACGGATCCAACGCTTTCTGCTATTAGCCGGCCTCATTTGGATTTCGCTTGGCTTCGGCGTATTCGTCTTCTTCACTGCCATACTCGCGCATCCTCAACAGGAACAGATCCCCCAGGGTATCCAATGGAGCGGTGTCGCCCCTGTACTGATCGGCGTCTCGCACTTGATCGTCTACTTCACGAACAGAAATAAAGAAATCTAGCCGACGTTATTCATTAGGAGGAACAATGAAAGGATCAGTGTCTCTTAGCGCTCTCGCTGTCATTCTTGCAATCGGATCGTTCGCGGCAGCACAACCACAACCGTCAAGACCTGCAATGCCGATTGAACCAATCAGCGCGATCGTGCAGCAGTTCAAATCACATACCGTGGTCGCGTTAGGCGACAACGAGGCGAGCGTCCAAGGGAGCGAGTTCCGTATAAGGCTTATCCGCGATCCGCGCTTTGCCGCTGTCGTAAACGACATCGTTGTGGAATTCGGCAATTCTCGGTATCAGGACCTGGTAGATCGATTCACGCGTGGCGAGAAAGTCCCACCAGAATCGCTGCGGCATGTGTGGCAGGATACGACTCAGGTCGAATACACCTGGGATCTGCCGATCTATGAGCAGTTTTTCCAAGCTGTTCGGGAAGTTAACTCTTCGTTGCAAGGGTCACGGAAGCTTCGGGTGCTCCTCGGCGATCCGCCGATTGAATGGGAGAAGGTCCATTCCCTGGACGATTTGAAACGCTGGCTCAATCGCGATCGCGTCGCCGCGGAAGTTGTCCGACGCGAGGTGCTTGCAAAGGGTCGCCGCGCGCTGATCATCTATGGTGACCAGCATCTCGTCCGTCCGGCAACGACGGCTGCGCCTAATATTGTTGGGGGAACCGTGGCGCAACTGGAAAGATCGGGAACCAGCGTTTTTACCATCCACACGGAGACAAGGCAGGACCTCTCCGCCTTGCAGCCTGATGTGGCATCGTGGCCAAAGCCAAGCCTTGCGATCCTGCGTGATACGACGTTAGGCGCAGCGATGACCGACAGTCGGCACCCGAGTCGCTTAGCCGACCAGTTTGATGCGGTGTTGTACCTGGGACCTCCTGGCGAGATGGCGCTGTCCAAGCTATCTCGGGCCCTGTGCTCTGACCATAGTTATCTCGAAATGCGTCTCGCGCGCCTCGCTCTCATCCCGCCGCCACCGAGCGCGGCTGTGTCGCCAACGCAGATGCTCAAGGAATACTGTCAGCATCCCGACGGCCCAGTTGAGCTCGCAGACACCGATCCTGAAACGACACAATTGGTCCGCGACACTCTCACCGATGCAGCGCGAGGAGAGGCTGACCCGGACCGGTTCGCTCCTGAATCACGAGAGCGGCTCGTCGCATTTCTTCGCAACAATGGCCCGCGATTCTTGGCACCGAACGGTCCATTACAAGCGTTAGTTGTGCTAGCAGACGTTCCCGGTGGCGAGAACCGTAAAAAACGCTATCTAGCGTCCTTTGCGAATGGCCGCAAGATCACAATCAACGTCGAGGTTTCGGTCGCACATCGTCTACTGGCAATCGACGCACGGCCTGAGTAATCGCTTCAGGCCCATGTACGAGATTCGAGGTCGTTGATGTGCTGCAGTGCAGCGCGCTCAGCGGGCGGCACCTTCTGCTGACGCAACGCAGAACATCTATTAGGAAATCTTTGAGGCGTGCCGAAGATGTGCCATACGCTTCGTAGTTGAAACCAGCTCCGCTCCTTTTCGTAGCTTTTGTGCTGGCCCATGCTTCAATTATGTAACGAATCGCGATTCAACTGTCGTAACCAGATGGGATGAGAATGCCGGTCTCCGGCGGGATGCGATAAGCTCCCAAGTTATCGACGCGCTCGAGGCGCAAGGAGATAAAGGAGACCGGCAATGAAGAAGATTAGCACTGTAACGACAAAGAAGGTCGAAAAAAATGCAAGTCAGAAACTTACGATCGGGCTGGATCTGGGAGACCGGTCGAGTTGGTACTGCGTTCTGGATGAAGCGGGAGAAGTCGTTCTGGAACAGAAAGTGGCGACCACACCGAAGGCCATGAAGGAAGTTTTCGGAGGGATGCCGCGCAGCCGGTTGGCATTGGAAACGGGGACGCACTCCCCCTGGGTAAGCCGGGTGTTGAGTGAACTGGGGCATGAAGTGATCGTGGCGCATGCGCGCAATGTGTGCTTGATCGGAGAGAGTCGGAAGAAAGATGATCGACTGGATGCCCGAACGCTGGCCCGACTGGTGCGGATTGATCCGCAGTTGCTGGCGCCGGTGAAGCATCGCAGTGCGCAGGCACAAGCGGATTTAATGGCGATCCGGGCGCGAGCGGGTCTGGTACGAGCGCGGACGTCGTTGATCAATACGGCGCGGGGACTAACAAAGTCGTACGGCGAGCGGTTGCGCGGCTGTAATCCGCGAAACATGAACGCGGCGAAAGCGAAGGAACTGAGTCCGGAACTGCAAGCGGCCTTGGCACCGCTGTTGGGAGAAATCGAGTCCCTGAGCGAACGGATTGGTGAATATAACGAGCGCATCGAGGAGATCGCGAAGCAGGGTTACCCAGAGGTGGCTCGCCTGAAACAGGTGAAGGGAGTGGGAACGCTGATCGGGTTGACCTATGTGCTGACGCTGGAAGATGCACATCGTTTTGGCAAGAGCCGGGATGTGGGTTGCTATGTCGGGTTACAACCGGGACGGAGGAACTCAGGGCAGAGCGAACCGCAACTGCACATTAGTAAGGAGGGAGATCCATATCTGCGAACGTTGCTGGTGCAGGGGGCGCACCATATTCTGGGACCGTTTGGAGCCGACAGCGATCTACGACGGTGGGGACTGAAGCTGGCGGAGAGAGGGGGAAAGAATGGGAAGAAAGGAGCGGTGATCGCAGTGGCGCGAAAGCTGGCAGTGCTGCTGCATCGGCTGTGGGTCAGTGGAGAAGCATACGAACCGCTGCGCAACCAACGAGAAGTCGCGTTGCCGGCCGCGGCGTAGTTTCGATCCAAGGACGGAGAAAACACAAGGCAAGAAGCCCAAAGTTTAAGCGCCGAGTTCCGGTGACTGCGTCTATCGCCTGGCCCAACTTCCATCGTCGAGATGGAACCAGAGGTCGATAATCAGGTGGCAGCACCGGCTGAAACGAGAACACCCAACTTGCACCGAGCGAAGGAAACGCTCATCGAGAGTGCGGATGGAAGGGTGGCGACAGTAGTACCACCGCGAAAAAGACTTTGGGGGAACAGTGTTGGATGGGACAAGTGCATAGCGCACGTCGGTCCACCTTCCTTCCTAGCGGAATGGTGGCCGAGCGGTCCTTGCCGTCAAGGGTTCGCTGCGCCGCACAAAACGCGCCCTTGACCGCTCCGGGCCGCTCTGCAAAATGCTCCGCTAGGAAGGAAGGTGGACTTGAGGAAAGGCAACAACAAAAACAACATCAACATCGCAAACTCCCTCTTGACTTAGACGGCATTCTCATGGAAGGCGATTACAGTGCGCCGTGAAAGGCGCTGGTCCACAGCGGGAGATAAACCCGCCCGGGCCGAAAGGGATCGGGGGCTCGATCCAGGCAGGGTGGCGACCGCCATCTGGGTCTTGTAGAGTGGGAATTGGCTTTAGTTTCCCCTTCGCTAACAGAAGAGAGATGAGGCTACATGTTGGCAGTGCGCCGTGGATTGAGGCAGCGTTTGCGTTTAGCGGCGCTTCCCATCGTTTTGGTCTTTCTCGCGGGCGGGCTTAATGCGCACCAAAACAACGCTCCGCGTCTGGCGGACTACGTTGGTACCTACGCCGATGCGCCTGGTCATACGATTGAAATCGCGGATGGCGACGGGCTCTTCGCCGTTGTGGATGAAGGCAAGTACCCGCTTCGTCCCACGGGCGTGGATCAGTTCACTACCATTGGCGGCCAACTGGTCTCGTTCCCGCGCGATGCAAGCGGTAAGGTGACAGGGTACGAGCAGGATGGGCAGTTTCATCCTCGCGTGTCCACCACCATCACTCCCGAAGCTGCGGCACTGGCCTGGCCGCGCCCCAAAGGGCAGGACTCACCGGCTGACTATCGCTACCGTGCCCCCGCCGACCTCCATGACGGAATCGCCGTCGGCGACATTGCCCGCTCCGACCTCGGAGTCTCCACAGCCGATGCCATCGTGCGCGCCATCCTGGCAGGCACCTACAAGGATGTACACAGCGTCCTGCTCTACCAGCGCGGAAAGCTGGTGTTGGAGGAGTACTTCTACGGCTACAATGCCGAGCGTCCGCATCAACTCCGGTCTGCAACCAAGTCGGTTGTCAGCGCGCTTGCCGGAATTGCGATTGATCGCGGCGCTCTCTCAGGAGCCAGTGAAACGGTATTGCCGGAGATGAGCTATTCGAGTTATGCCAATCCCGATCCGCGCAAAGCGGCGATCACACTTGGCGACTTGCTGGCAATGAGCTCCGGGCTGGACTGCAATGACCACAGCTCGACCTCGCCGGGGCGCGAGACCGTAATTGATGACAAGCCTGATTGGGTTAAGTCCACTCTCGATCTGCCCATGATCAACACGCCGGGGACCAAAGCCTACTACTGCTCGGGCGGCGTTGCGGTCGTCGGGAGGCTCATCGAGAACGAGGTTCACAAGCGCCTCCCGGACTACGCGCAGGCCATGCTCTTTGGGCCATTGGGAATCTCGCGGGCCGACTGGACATGGAACTACAACCTGACTAACGCCAACAAGGAATACTCGCAGATACACCTGCGTCCCCGCGATATGCTCAAGCTCGGAATCCTTTTCCTGGACCGCGGTCGCTGGCACGGTAGACAGATCATCTCCGAACCGTGGGTGCGCACATCCCTGGCCGAACACAGCCATGTAGATAACGTCAGCTATGGCTACTTCTGGTGGCGCCACATGTTTACGGTGAAGACGGCTGGCGGCTCACGGCAGATCGTCATTGCCGCAGCGCAGGGCAACGGCGGACAGAAGATCTACATTGCGCCAAAGTGCCAACTCGTCGCCGTCTTCACGGGCGGCGGCTACAACGCGGAGTCCACCCCGCCAAACACGATCATGGCAAAGATTATTCTTCCGGCGTTGATGAAGGCTGCAAGGAGAATCCACTGCGTCGAAGGACCTTGATTGGCGTAACATCGCCATTACACCAGTAACCCGGCAAACCGGCCCTGTGCAGAAACCATTTCCTTTCGGCGCACGAACAAAAACTCGTCACCAATTCGTCACCAAAAATAGGGTGTTTTCGAGGTGTTTTGAGGTATGCGGTATGCGGAAAAGCAAGACAAGCAAAGGGTTTTAGGTTGTTGACCTCAAGATTGACACGGTAGAGGTCTGGGGTTCGAGTCCCCACGTGCCTACCATTCTTTTTCCCTTTGTTTATGCGGGTTCCCTGGATTTTATGCATCAAATGTTGACCCGCCGAAACAGCCTTAATACAAGCTGCAGCAGGAGGATTGGAGCATGCCAATGCTTACCCGGCGTAACTTCATCGAAAAGGGCATCGGCGCTACGGCCGTGCTCGCGGCTTCAGGTCTCCCTGCATTCGCAGCCAAAGCAGGAGTGAAGTTCAAGATCGGTGTCACCGACTGGAACTTGAAACAGGAAGGCAAGATTGAGGCCGTCGCGCTGGCCAAAGAGCTGGGCTTCGACGGGGTGCAGGTCAGCATCGGCAAAGGGATGGACAAGCTTCCCCTGTCGGATCCCGCTGTGCAGAAAACGTATCTGGACGAATCGAAACGCGTGGGTCTGCCGGTCGAATCGTTGTGCCTGGAAATCCTGCATAGGAATTACCTCAAGTCGGACCCGCTGGGCCAACGCTGGGTGGCCGATTCGATTCCGATCGCGAAGGCCATGGGCGTGCGCATCGTGCTCCTTCCTTTTTTCGGCAAGGGCGCGCTGCAGACGACGGCGGAGATGGACAAGGTTGGCGACACCCTCAAAGAGGTCGCTCCCGCCGCCGAGAAGGCCGGTGTTATCCTCGGCCTCGAGGACACAAATTCGGCCCGCGATAACGTGCGGATCATGGATCGAACCAAGTCTCCCGCTGTCCTCACCTATTATGACGTGGGCAACTCGACCAATAACGGATTTGACGTCGTGAAGGAAATCCGCTGGCTGGGTGGTGCGCGCATCTGCGAGGTCCACCTGAAGGACAATCCGCACTACCTGGGCGAAGGATCGATCGACTTTAAGGCAGTGATCGACGCGCTGGCCGATATCGGCTTCGACGGTTGGGCCCAGCTCGAAACCGACTCCCCGGTTTCAGTCGACGCCGACATGCGGCGCAACCTGAAGTTTATCCGTGGGCTGATTGCGGCTCGTAACGCTGCCTGAAGCGGGCCCGTAAACCACGGCCCACACAATCTGCCGCGCACACCAGCAGGTCCGGCCTTGGTTGGAGAGTCAAACGTGAGTGTTCGCACGCACTCGAAGCAGGCACTGTTGAAGATTGTCGCGTTTGCCGGTTTGGCCATCGTCGTCTGCCGCATCGCCGCGGCACAGCAATCGCCGCCGACCAATTGGACCGCAGAGCAGGACCATCAGAACATGATGGACCAGTTGGGTATCAAAGCTCTCCGTCCAGGGCCGAGCGGGAATGAAAAAGACGCCAATCACGCCAATTACGATGAAGAAAAGGCCAACCCATTTGGTGATCTGCCCGATGCCCTCACACTGAAGAGCGGGCAAAAGGTGACGTCAGCGGAACAGTGGTGGAAGCAGCGACGTTCAGAGATCGTCGAAGATTTCGAGCGCGAGGTGATCGGCCGCATTCCGCCCAATGTGCCCAAAGTGACCTGGGTGGTGAAGGGTACAAGCGATTCGAAGGCCGGTGTTATCCCCGTCATTGAAAAGCAGTTGGTTGGACATGTGGACAACTCCGCCTACCCGTCCATCAATGTGGACATCGAGATGACGCTGGTCACGCCTCGGGATGCGAAAGGTCCCGTGCCCGTGATGATCATGTTCACCAGCGCCGCCTTCCGCCGGATCATGGCGAGCCATCCGGAATTCCAGAAGATGATGGGGAGTGATCCGCCCGCAACCGAACAACTCATTGCCGGCGGGTGGGGTTATGCGTTGCTCGACACCAGCAGCATACAAGCGGACAACGGCGCAGGTCTGACGAAGGGAATCATCGGCCTTACCAATAAAGGTCAGCCTCGGAAACCGGAGGACTGGGGTGCATTGCGAGCCTGGGCCTGGGGCGCCTCGCGCGGCCTCGATTATCTGGAGGCAGACAAGAGCGTGGACGCGAAGCACATTGGCATCGAAGGCGTCTCTCGTTATGGAAAGGCCGCGCTCGTGACCATGGCGTTCGATACCCGCTTTGCCGTCGTGCTGGTAGGTTCCTCCGGGGAGGGCGGCACCAAACCGCACCGGCGCAATTTCGGAGAAGTGGTGGAGAACCTCACGGGGGGCGGCGAGTACCACTGGATGGCAGGTAATTTTTTGAAGTACGGCGCGGCCCAGGCCTCGTTCGGAAGCAGGAATGCCAGCAACCTGCCGGTGGATTCGAACCAACTGATTGCGCTGTGCGCGCCGCGGCTGACCTTCATCAGCTATGGGGTCCCCGAAATGGGAGATTCAAAGTGGCTGGACCAACAGGGTAGCTTCATGGCGACCGTGGCCGCAGGCCCGGTCTTCCGGTTGCTGGGTGCGCATGACCTTGGAGTGACTGAGGATTATCACAACCCGAAGATGCCGCCAGTGAATAACGGCCTTCTCGGTGGCCAACTCGCATGGCGGCAGAATGATGGCGGCCACACCGATGCCCAGAACTGGAAGTACTTCATTCCCTGGGCGGACAAGTTCTTCAGCTATCACCCGACCGCATGGGAACTCCCTGCCGATCAGCCGGTGTTTCGGAGGGACGCAAACTCTCTGGTTGCGCACTCCCAGTTGCTGGCCAAAGCGAAGCAATCCGGCATCGACGTTTATTGCGAGGGAGACTCCATCACAAGAAGGTGGGGCGCCACCGACTATCCCGACCTGCTCGCCAATTGGAAACACAATTTTTTCGGCTGGAACGCGGCGGACTTTGGGTGGGGCGGTGATCAGACCCAGAACATCCTCTGGCGTCTGGAGAACGGCGAGTTGGACGGAGTCAATCCCAAAGTTGTCGTTCTGCTGGCCGGTACAAACAACGTCGGCGACTTGTCGGCCCCGGGTGACGACCGAACCCGAGCCGACGATATTAGCCAAGGTCTTCAGGCGATCTTGCACGTGATTCAGAAAAAGGCGCCTGCGGCGACCATCATCGTGATGGGAATCTTCCCGCGAAACGACAATATGGCGTTCCTTCCACTTATCGACAGCATCAACCGCAGTCTGTCGCGGTTCGCAGATGGCCAAAAGATTCGATACCTGAATATCAATGACAAACTGGCCGATGGCGATGGCAGGCTGTTCGACGGTATGATGAACGCGAAAGATAAGCTCCATCCAACCGTGAAGGCATATCAAATCTGGGCAGATGCACTGAAGCCGCTCCTTACGGAGTTGCTGGGACCTCCCGCCGCCGTGGATCACGCCCCGCCGCCTACCGGCGATCCCGCGGCAGGGTCACTGACTGGGCTCGACAAACGCCTTGTCCATTTCCGAACAGACCTGATAAGAACCGGACACTCTGCTTCCGTCCTCAAGATGGACATCACCGGCGAATGAGCAAGTTAACCAATCAAGACTGTGGAATCCCAATTGCTTGGTGAAACCAAAGCGGCTAGCTTGTCTTTTCCTCAAGCGAGGTTCACATGCAGAGTCTGTTACAGGACTTGCGCTTCGCATTTCGCCAGATGGCGAGGACCCCGGGCTTCACCCTGACTGCAATCCTGTCGCTGGCGCTCGGAATCGGCGCCACGGTCTCGGTCTTCAGCGTCATCTACAGCGCCGTGCTCAATGCCTGGCCCTATGCTGACTTCGACCGGGCCTGCCAGATCGACACCATTGACAAATCCGGCAACGAAGGCGAGGCGGGCTTCACGGGGCCCCAGATTCGCCAACTCCGCCAGGTAGGCGCAGTGGAAGACGTGATCGCGATGAACCGGTGGGATCTGGTCATCACCGAGCGATATCCCCGAAAACCTGTACGCGGTTTACTTCACCGGAAATGCGTTCCAGTTTTTTGGCATGCCAGCGATTCTGGGCCGCTACTTTATGCCCTCAGACGCGCCTGACGGGCAGGACCCTCAACCCGTGGCGGTGCTGAGCCACAACTTCTGGCGGCGGCACTACAACAGCGATCCAGGCATTGTCGGCAAGGATATCCAGTTGGTGCACAAGGACTACACCATCCTGGGTGTCCTGCCGCCCCGCTTTACCTGGATGGATGGCGATGTCTATCTACCGCTCAAGATGTCGCCGGCCCAGGACGTAACTTACGCGTCCAGGGTGAAGCTGAAGCCGGGCGTCAGCCTCGAAACAGCCGAGCAGGAGATTCGTCCGCTGCTCCAGCAGTTCGATAAGGAACGACCAAATTACTACCCGCCGGAGTTTCGGGTGGCGCTCCGCAGAACGGGCGAATATTACGTACGCGACCTCCGCGGCACCCTCTATTTGCTCTTCGGGGCAGTGGCTCTGCTGCTGGCGATTGGTTGCGGCAATGTTTCCATTCTGCTCCTGGCGCGGGGCACGGCCCGGCAGCACGAACTGGCGGTCCGCTCCGCGGTGGGAGCAAGCCGGTTTCGGATTGTGCGGCAGCTGCTGACCGAGTCGCTGCTGCTGTCCCTGATCGGCGCGGGCCTGGGGGTGGTGCTGGCCTACCGGGCGCTAGGATTCATTGTGGCGCGGCTGCCCGAATATTCTTTTCCTCACGAGGCCGATTTCCACGTCAATCTGCCGGTGCTGCTCTTCAGCGTGGGGCTGGCGGTAGTGTCGGGGGTGCTGTTCGGAGTCTTTCCCGCGCTGGAATCGGCGCGGCAAGAGATCAATCACGTCATCCAGGCCGGCACCCACAAAATGGCGGGCAGCGTCCGCGGAAAACGCATGCACACCGGCCTGATTGCGGGACAGATCGCCCTAACCTTATTACTGCTTACTGCCGCGGGCGCGGCCATCCAGGGATTTTCCCGTATGATGCAGCGGCCACTGGGTTACGATCCGCACCACGTGATGTCGGTCGGCATCCCCGTCCACGAAAATACTCTTAACAGCTGGGCGGAGCGGGGGGCGTACTTCAAGCAGCTTCGCGAGCGGGTCGCGGCCATACCCGGGGTGGTGTCAGCGGGCATTTCCACCAACGCTACGCCTCCGGACAACGGATGGAATCAACCTTTCGAAATCCTGGGAAAGACCGGCGCGGAGCAGCAGGAGGCGCGGGCAAACTTTGTAAGCCCCGAGTACTTCAGCATTCTGCATATTCCTCTGCTTCAAGGACGCCTGTGGGAACAGAGCGAAGTTGTGGGTGGTGCAAAGCTGGCGATTGTGAATCAGACCTTCGTTCGTCGCTATTTCCCGGGCGAAGACGTTTTGAATCACTCCGTGCGCATGTCTCGATTAACCAACCAGCCGCCCTTCCGATTAGGCGCAAGCGGCAGTGATGGCTGGCTGCAGATTATTGGCGTGGTTGGCGACGCGCTCGACGACGGGCTGAACAAGCCCATCCTGCCGGCACTGTATCTTCCGTATACCGTGAACATGTTCATGGGGACACAGATTCTGGTGCGGACCCAGGCCGAGCCGCTGTCCATGTTGCACGGCATCCGCAAGGAGATCGCCGCCGTCAATCCCGATCAGCAGATCGACTCGGATGTACAAGACCTGGAGGGGTGGATCCGGCGCGAACGCGAATTTGCCGTCTCGCGGCTCATCTCTATCCTGTTCGGCGCATTTTCGGGCCTGGCGCTGGCCCTGGCTGGGGTGGGCCTGTACAGTGTCGTCTCCTACAGTGTGGTGCAGCGGACGAGCGAGTTTGGTATTCGCATGGCCCTGGGCGCGCAGCGGGCGGATGTGCTGCGGATTGTAGTGTGGTCCGCGCTGGCGAGCGTGGGGATTGGCCTTGCCGCCGGGTTGGCGCTCAGCTTCGGGCTGGGCCGGATGATTACTCGCTGGGTGGAGAACGGAGTCCACGATTCAATTACCGTGCTGGCGGTTTCGATTTTGGTGATTGTAGTGTCCGCTCTGGCTTGCCTGGTCCCGGCGCTGCGAGCTCTGGCAGTTGATCCCATGACAGCCCTGAGATGCGAGTAGGAATCTTCGAAGTAGGACTCTGCCCCCGGCCAGCAAACGCTCAGTTTGTAGCGCCGTCCCAGCGGCTGTTGTGGAGCGTTCCCACTTCGAGGGCAGGATGCCCTCGCGACAACCGGCAAGATGCCGGCGCCACGCTACTCATTCCGCAGTGCCGACAACGGATTGACCGTGGCCGCCCGCCTCGCGGGAATGAGGCTGGCGATCAGGGCAGCAGTCAGCAGGAGCACCGCCGCCAGGGAAAATGTCAGCGGATCGGTCGCGCTGATTCCAAACAGCAGGCTCCCCATCAATCGAGTCAGGACCAGAGCGCCCACGATGCCGATGGCCAGGCCGATGGCCAGCTTTCGTACAGTCTGGCGCAGGACCATGAGCAGAAGCTGGTATCGCTGCGCACCCAGTGCCATGCGTATGCCGAATTCATGCGTCTGCTGGCCCACCGAATACGCAATCACGCCGTAAATACCCACGACCGCGAGAAGCAGGGCAAGGGCAGCGAATGTGCCCAGCAAGGTGAGCACGAACCGGCGTCGCTCCAGCGAGCCAGAGATGATTTGCTCCATCGCCAGCACGCTGACGGGCTGGTCGCGATCGACTGACCAGATATGGTCCCGAATGGCGGGCGCGAGGCGGAGCGGGTCTGAAGCGCCTCGCACGACGAGGTATGTGGTCAGCGTGCCTTGCGGGAACTGCGCGAAGCTGTAGTAAATTGCAGGCTGGGTATCGGTTTCGAGCGAGTCCTGTTTCACATCCGAGACTACGCCTACGATCTGGCCGGGCAGTGGCGGCCCCCAGTCTTTCATCACCACACGTTTCCCCAACGCGCTTTCGCCGGGCCAGAAGCGTTGTGCCATGGTCTTGTTGATCACCAAAGCAGTCGGATGCCCCGGAGTGTCCTGCGGGGTAAACGTTCTTCCCGCCAGCAGGCGAATTCCCATGACGCCAAAGTACTCGGGGCCGGCGGTCAAAATCTCAGCGCTGGGTTCGTCTCCCGGAGCGTACACATGGCCCTCGAGTTCAAGGTCGGTCTCAGGCACCGAATCAAACGGCAGAGTTCCGGAAGCCGCAACTGCTTGTACCCCAGGCAGGGCATGAAGGCGTTCCAGGACCGAATTCACAAACTGTGTTCGCTCCGGGAGTTCAGGGTAGCGGGAGTCTGGCAGCGACAGGCGCACGACTGCCAGATGGGTACTGTCAAAGCCGGGATCAACCCGCTGCAACAGACTGAAACTTCGGATGAGCAGCCCGGCGGCAGCGAGCAACATCATCGCCAGCGCTACTTCCGCGATCACCAGCGAGGAGCGGACACGATGATGGCGCAACGTCCCGGTAGTGCGGCTGCCCTCGGCAAGCTGCACCTGCAAATTCAGCGCCGTGGCCTGCATGGCGGGAATGCTCCCGGAAAGGATCGATGCCAGCAAAGAGACCGCGAATACAAAAAGCAGCACCGGCAGGTTGATCGCCGGAGAGGCCAGGCGAGGGATGGCGCCGGGATAAGCGGAATACAAGATCTTCACCGCCCGCAGACCGAGCAGACACCCCGCCGTTCCGCCGAAAAGACCAAGCAGCACGCTCTCTGTCAGGAGTTGCCGGGCGAGACGAAAGCGGGTCGCTCCCAAAGCCGACCGTATCGCGATTTCCTTCTGCCGTACTACCGCCCGCGACAGAAGCAGGTTCGCGACGTTGGCGCACGCGATCAGCAGCACGAAGCCAACCGCGCTCATCAGGACCAGCAGGGTCGGGCGGATCCCGGAGACCAGATTGTCCTGCAGGCGCTCCGCGAGAAATGTGAATCCAGGATCGACGTTGTGGTTTTCCTGCTGCACCTGGGCCGCGATGGCCTGCAAATCAGCGCGCGCGGCTTCCATCGAGACGCCCGCTTTGACTCGCGCCAGGATGGTGAATAGATGAGCGCGCCGGTTCTCAGGGAAGGCCAGATCGTCGGTGAGGGGAGCCCACGACTGGACCGCTTCCGGAAATGAGAAGCCCATCGGCATTACACCCGCCACCAGGCGAGGCTCGCCGTGGAGAGTGATCAGTTTGCCGACGATTTCGCGGTCCGACCCGAAATGATGCTGCCACAGTCCGTAGCTGAGAATCACTACGCCGCCGGCATTCTTGTGAGACTGGTCTGGGGTGAAACCCGTCCCCAGAAAGGGCGTCGTCGCCGCCAGCGGCAGGAAGTCCGGCGAAACGAATGCCGTGTCGATCTGCTCGGGCGGCGCGGCTTGCCGCGTGTCGCTCAGGTTTTGCGAAAAAATGCGGTAAGCGGCGACTTGAGAGAATACGTGATTGCGCTCACGCACATCGCGAAATGTCGCGCCGGTGACATTTGTCGGGCGTTGATGCAATTCCTGCAGGCGCACGATCTGGCCCGGCTGACGCAAGGGCAGCGGGTTGAACAGAACGGCGTTCACCACGCTGAATATCGCCGTGTTCGCTCCGATTCCAAGCGCGATGGTGATCACGGCCACGACTGTGAAGCCGGGCGCCTTCCGCAACATGCGAAACTCATGCCGCAAATCCTGAAGCAACGCTTCCATGGCGATCACCCGCGTCCGAATGTTGTAATTGAAATCTGTGTGGCGCGGGCGCACCCGCCCGCGACTGTTGACCTTGATTGCCAGACTACGCGGGCGGGGGCGCCCGCGCCACACAAGAACTGTATTGACGTTAGTCCAGCGCAATTGTGAGCAGTGTTCGCTTGTGGACACTCCGGCGGGAACCACGTAGGGGCGGGTGTCCTCACCCGCCCGGCCGGGCGAAGCCCGGCTGATTTACGCCCGGTCGCACAGAAACCATGGCGAGCTGGTCGAAGCGAGATTGCACAAAGGGTGACCGGACTGCCAAAGCCCTCCCGGGGCTGCTTACCAAGGGCTATCAAAGGCGTCCAACCCCAGGGAACTGGGAGAAATGCTCCCTCGCTTGTGCTTGACCCGGAACCGTGAACAAGGTCTATCCGTATAAACGATCTGAATAAACGATCTGAGGCGCCATGCAATTCATAGACGATGTCCGCTACGCCCTGAGGCAATTTGCCCACGCCCCCGGCTTCACTGCGACGGCCGTGTTAACGCTTGCTCTCGGAATCGGTGCGACGACCGTAATCTTTACCTTGGTGCACGCCGTGTTGTTGAAGTCCCTGCCGGTGGCCAAGCCCGGCGAACTGATCCGCATTGGCGACAACGAGAACTGTTGCGTCAACGGAGGGCTTCAGGACAGCTGGTCGCTCTTCTCCTACGACAAGTACAAAACCTTCCGCGACGGGACGCACGGGTTTACCGAACTGGCCGCCTTCCAGGCCGGGCGCAGTCTCATGGGAGTCCGGCGGAACGCGAGCAACCAGCCGGCAGAGTCGATGCGAGCCCAATACGTTTCGGGAAACTACTTCTCGATGTTTGGAGTGAGCGCTTACGCCGGACGGATGTTCACATCGGAGGACGATCACAAGGGAGCGGAGCCGGTCGTGGTGATGAGCTATGCCACCTGGCAGCAGAAATACGGGCTGGATCCGACGGTGGTTGGGGCGAGCTTCACCTTTAACGGTTTTCCCTTTGCCGTGATTGGCGTGATGCCGCCGAAATTCTATGGCGACCGCATGGAAAGTCCGCCCGCTTTCTGGTTTCCATTGAATGCCGAGGCCATGATCGATGGCCCGGGCAACCTCCTGCAATTTGGGGAGTCGGATTGGCTCGACATCATCGGCCGGCTCGCGCCGGGGGCGGATCCCAAGAGCATTGAGACCCAGATGCAGCTGGAACTCAGACAGTGGCTGTTAGGTCCCGAGAGCAAGCTGCAACCTGGCGAGCGGGCACTGGTGCCGAAACAAACTCTGCATCTGTCGCCGGGTGGAGCGGGAGTGCAGATGATGCGCGAGGAGTACCAGTCGGGCCTCCGTCTGCTGATGTGGGTTTCCGGTTTTGTGTTGCTGATCGCTTGCGCCAATGTGGCGAACCTGATGCTGGTGCGGGCTGCCAGCCGGCAGCAGAACACTTCCGTGCGTACCGCCCTGGGCGCGCCCCGGTGGCGGCAGTTGGCGCAGGTAATGACCGAGAGCACCTTTCTTGCATTGCTCGGGGGAATCCTGGGAGTGGGATTCGCGTTTGCGTGCACGCGCCTCATTCTGCGGCTGGCATTTCACGACCAGCACGTGGCCATCAGTGCCATGCCTTCCTTGCCGGTGCTGGCTTTTACCTTTGGCGCTTCTCTTCTGACCGGAATCCTGTTTGGAGTCGCGCCGGCTTGGATGATGGCGCACGTCGATCCCGCCGATGCTTTGCGCGGGGCGCATCGTTCGACCGCGCATGGAGCGGGCTGGACGCAAAAGACGCTGGTTGTGGCCCAGGCCGCCCTGTCCCTGGTTCTGCTGTGCGCCGCGGGACTACTGACCCGGAGCTTAAGCAACATGCAGGGCCAGAATTTCGGATTTGAAGTTGCGAACCGCTACATCCTGCATCTGGATCCATCGATGGCTGGATATAAGCAGGAGGGATTGCCCGCGCTTTATCGGCAGCTCCGTGACAATCTGGCCGCAATTCCGGGCGTGAATCGCGTGAGCTTTGGCCTCTACACTCCGATGGAAGGCAACAATTGGGGTGAGACCATTTACCTCGAAGGGCAAGCGCCACCTCCGGCGGGCAGCAGTCAGAATCAGACCTCCTGGCTCAGAGTCACCGACGGCTACTTTGAGAGCATTGGAACCAAAATAGTGAAAGGCCGCACCATCACCGAGCAGGACACCGCCTCTACTCGGAAGATAGCCGTCGTTAATCAGACATTTGCCCGGCATTTCTTCAAAGATGAAGACCCTATCGGAAAACACTTCGGCGATCTGGACCAGAAGTACGCGGGAAGCTTTGAAATCGTCGGCGTCACCGAGGATACGCAATACCGGGACGCAACCCACAAGATTCCACCCATGTTCTTCCTGCCCGAGGCCCAGAGCGTGCTGTACGACGACCCGCGCTTTAAGGCCTTCGAAGATAGTAACCACTTTCTGAACACCGCGGTGCTGCAAGTGCAGGGCCCCGTGCCGGGACTGGAACCGCAAGTCCGTCGCGCGTTCGCCCAAGTGAGTCCCGACCTCCCGGTGATCGATTTCATGAGCTTCGCTGCTCAGGTGGATGGCAACTTTGCGCAAAACCAGATGCTGGCGAAGCTGACATCGTTGTTTGGGTTGCTGGCGTTGGCCCTGGCCTCGGTCGGTCTCTATGGCGTGACCGCCTACTCGGTCGAACGTCGCACCAGCGAAATCGGAATCCGCATGGCGCTCGGTGCCGACCGAGGGAATGTTCTACGGCTGGTGCTGAAGGGCGCGTTTGTGCAGATTGGAGTCGGGCTGACGATCGGCATTCCGGCAACCATTCTGGCAGGATACGCCATGACGTCGCAGTTGTTCGGAGTGAAGCCTTACGCTCCGGATATTTTGCTGGTGACGACGCTTGTACTGAGCCTGGCGGCGCTGGTGGCCACGGTGCTGCCCGCCCGCAAAGCAGCAGCCCTGGAACCGATTCGCGCGCTGCGGACGGAGTGAGCAGCTTGATCGCTCGGTACGCTTTGCGGGAACAGAGTTTGGGAGACCCCGGC
The DNA here is from genome assembly GCA_963803605.1 of Terriglobia bacterium. Classification (GTDB taxonomy): domain Bacteria; phylum Acidobacteriota; class Terriglobia; order Terriglobales; family Acidobacteriaceae; genus JAIQFF01. Next base: position 113,894 of record CAWDNG010000003.1, on the reverse strand, counting down.
GTAATAAGAGATGGCGGCGCCAGTCTGGAATTCAGCCTCTAAAGAAAGGCGAACCTTATTCGTATTCGTGCGCCTGAAGCTGTGGCACGGACCTTTGTAACGGCGAGTTCATTTCTGAAGGTAGGGGTCCTTCGACTTCGCAGGTGCTTCGCTTGGCGAAGCACCTGCTGCGCTCAGGATGACTCGCACACTTGAGGGTCAGAAACTTCAGACTGATCCCCTTGCCGCCCAGAGAGAAGTAACAACCGAGCCTTTGAAATCGGTCTGCGCTCCCAAGAAGTTATCAGCGACTATTATCGGCAGAACCGTGAGTTCGGGAAGCTGATAGCTGAGAGCTGATAGCTAAAGCCTGACAGCTTTCGCAGCAGTGTTCGCAAATGGACAGTCAAGTTCGAATCCGAACGAAACCAGAGCCAACTGTTTATGCCAATATGACGATATCTCGTTGTGGAAGCATGCAGTTACCGCCGTACCGCGAATGGCTCGACAGTTGCGAACTAAGACAATGATGGATATCGCACGCCCAGACATCAAGCGCCAGAAGCGACGCCGGCAAATTATCGGAGCGGTGATCGGAGTCGTGCTTCTGGGGATCGTCACCATTGGCGTTTCCCGATTGAAGCCGGCGGCGCAGGAAGTGGAACGCAGTACGGTGTGGACCGACACGGTCAAGCGTGGTCCCATGCTGCGCCAGGTCAGGGGCCTGGGCTCCCTGATTCCCAGCCAGGAGTTCACCCGTCAAATACCAGCGGAGACAGAAGCCACTGTCGTCCGCATCCGCATGCTGCCGGGCTCCCAGGTGAAGGCTGACAGCATTCTTCTGGAGATGAGCAATCCGCAAGTCGAGCAGGCTGCGCTCGACGCCAGACTTCAACTCAAAGCCGCCGAGGCTGAATACCAGAGCCTGCGGGTCAAGCTGCAGAGCGATCTGATGAACCAGAAGGCCGGCGCCGCCACCGTTACGGCGGACTACAGCCAGGCCAAGCTGCAGTCGGAGACTGACAAAGCGCTTTACGACCTCGGCGTAATTTCAGGTCTCGCGTACAAGGCGTCGAAGGGCAAGGCCGACGAATTGACCACGCGCAACAATATTGAAGACGAAAGGCTGGCCATCAACCAGAAGGCAATTGAATCCCAGATGGCGGAGCAACAGGCCAAAGTGGACCAGATGCGCGCCCTGGCCGAACTGAAACAGAAGCAACTGGACGCGCTCAAGGTCCACGCCGGCATTGACGGCGTTCTGGTCGATCTACCGTTGCAGGTGGGCCAACACGTTCTGCCCGGCGCGATGCTGGCCAAGGTGGTCCAGCCCAACCACCTGATTGCAGAGTTGAAGATTGCCGAGACCCAGGCGCGAGACATACAGATTGGACAACCGTCGGCGGTCGATACGCACAATGGCGTGGTTGCAGGAACAGTGATGCGGGTCGATCCTGCGGTGCAGAACGGGACAGTCACGGTTGACGTGCAGCTTACCGGCGAACTTCCCAAGGGCGCGCGGCCCGATCTGAGTGTTGACGGCACGATTGATCTGGAACGCCTGGAGAACGTTCTCTACGTGGGACGCCCCGCCTTTGGACAGGAGAACAGCACCATCAGCCTGTTCAAGCTGGATGCGAATGGCACAGGTGCGGTTCGCGTTCCAGTCAAGGTAGGGCGTGCGTCAGTAAATTCAATCCAGATTATTGAGGGGCTGCACGAGGGTGACACGGTGATTCTTTCCGACATGTCGCGCTCCGACAACACCGACCGCATCAGGCTCGACTAAGACCAGCTTGACTAAGACAGCTCGACTAACCAACCGATTGAGGCGGATGCCATGACTGAAGCAGGACAAGCGCTCATCCAGATTGAAGATCTCACCAAAGTGTTCTACACCGACGAAGTTGAAACCCACGCGCTTTCGGGCGTGCACCTGTCGATCCGCAAGGGCGAGTATGTCGCCATGTCGGGTCCTTCGGGATGCGGCAAGTCCACGCTGCTCTCGATCATCGGCTTGCTGGATACTCCGACCGAGGGGCGCTACCAGCTGAACAGGCAGCCGGTGGAGAACCTGGGCTTCGCAGAGCGCTCCCGCATTCGCAATCAGGAGATCGGTTTCATCTTCCAGAGTTTCAACCTGATTGGCGATCTCACGGTTTATGAAAATGTCGAGCTGCCGCTGACCTACCGGCAGAAGATGCCCGCGGTCGAGCGCAAGAAGCGCGTGATGGAAGCGCTCGAGCGCGTCGGGATGGCGCATCGCGTGCGGCACTATCCCTCGCAACTCTCCGGCGGCCAGCAGCAGCGCGTGGCAGTGGCGCGCGCGCTGGGTGGCAAACCCTCCATTCTGCTGGCCGATGAGCCCACAGGAAATCTGGATTCCCGCAACGGCGAAGCCGTCATGGAACTGTTACAGAACCTGCACCGCGAGGGCGCGACCATCTGCATGGTGACGCACGATCCGCGCTTTGCCAAGCACGCCGAACGCGAAGTGCATTTGTTCGACGGCAAAGTTGTGGCCGAGGAAGAGCTGAAGAAGCTGATGGCGGACGTGCATGCATGAGCGGAGTGATCCAAGACGCCCGGTACGCTATGCGGCAACTCAGGAAGAATCCTGGGTTCACTACGGTAGCTGTGCTGACGCTGGCTTTGGGAATCGGCGCCAACACGGCCATCTTCAGCTTGGTCAACTCCCTCATGCTGCACATGCTGCCGGTGCGGGAACCAGGGCAGCTGGTCGAACTCCTGCACAGGTATCCGGGCGAGCCGCATTTCAATGGCTTCTCCCCCCATGCCTACGAGCTCATGCGCGACCACAATCATGTGTTCCTGGGCTTGATCGCCGCCGCTTACCAATCTTTACATGTGCGCGCTGAAGGTCTGGAACCACAAATCCTACAAGGCGGATATGTGGGGGGAAACTTTTTCCCAGTCCTAGGACTGAAGCCCGCGATTGGCAGGTTGATTGGCCCTCAGGATGACCACATAGGCGATCCGTCCGCGGTGGCCGTGGTCAGTTGGTCCTACTGGAAGAGCAGGTTCAATCTCGACCCGGCAATTCTGGGCAAGCAGATCATTGTGGAAGATGTGCCGGTGACGATTGTCGGTGTCGCGGCGCGCAACTTTTCCGGATTGGAGGTAGAGTCCAGCCGGGAAGTCTGGCTGCCGCTAGCCATGCAGCCGACCATCGTTCGCTTCGGCCTCTGGGGGTCGTTGTGGTTGGTAGGCAGGTTGAAGCCCGGTGTCTCCACCAATCAGGCGCAAGCAGAAATGGCGGTGCTCTACGAGTCCACTCTCGACGAGCAGGCCAGGGCCACCAACAATCCCTTCATTCGCAAGATGAAGCTTGAAATGGAGCCAGCGGGCGCTGGTCTCTCAAAACTGCGCGAGGAATGGCGGAGGCCGCTGCTGTTGCTCCAGGCTGTCGTGGGCCTATTGCTGCTGCTCGCGTGTACCAATCTGGCCAGCATGCTGCTGGCGCGCTGGGCGACGCGAGAACACGAAATGGCGTTGCGCCTCTCTCTGGGCGCCGGTCACTTTCGCCTGGCGCGGCAGGTACTGACCGAGTCTTTGCTGCTTACCGCCCTGGGCAGCCTGCTAGGTGTCTATGTGGCGTATTTCGGCGCCGGAGTGCTGGCGCGGATCATCACTTCGGAACGACGGCCGGGGTCTGCGCTCGACTTCCATGTTCGAGCGGACACGAACGTGCTGCTTTTCACAGCGGCAATCACTCTATTGACCATCCTGCTGTCAGGACTGGTTCCAACGCTGCGCGCCATGCGGACTGCGCCCGCATCCTCTCTTCGGCAGGCGGGAGGGTCTGGCGAGACTAAGCTCCGGCGGTTGTTTGGAAAGAGCCTGGTGGTGGCACAGGTAGCTTTGTCGGTTGTGTTATTGAGCGCAGCCGGTCTGTTTGTTCGCCACTTATTGAACCTGCGGCATCTCGACCTGGGCTTCCACCCCGACCACGTTCTGCTGGTGACCCTCGACCCTGACCGCAGCGGATACGACGATGGACGTCTGTCTCTTGCGTATCAGCAGTTGTTGGAGCGAATGGAAGGGATTCCGGGCGTGCGCTCAGCCACAATCTGCGCCCCTTCTCCGCTCTCGGGCGCAGGCGCGAATCGCGGCGTCACTGTGGAGGGCTATCAAGCCAAGCCGGGAGAAATCCGCAACGTTATGGAAAGTTGGGTCGCGCCGAAATACTTCGCGACCCTGGGCACGCCATTGCTCATGGGGCGTGACTTCAGCTTTCGGGACAAGAGTGGGCCGCGCCTGGCCATCATCAACCAGACCATGGCCCACTACTATTTCGGCAACAGTGATCCTCTCGGGAAGCAAGTCATCTTCGACGGGGACCAGCAGCCATACGAGATTGTCGGAGTGGCAGGTGATGCCAAGTACCTGCAAATGCACGAAGCAACTTTGCGGGCGATCTACCTCAACACGTTTCAGGAGAGCTCTGTAGACTCACGATTTGCGCTGCGGACCAGTGTCGACCCCGAGGCCGTGGTTCCTGATGTGCGGCGTGCGGTAGATGAACTGCTGAAAACTGTGTCGGTGAAGAACGTCACCACGCTCACCGATCAAGTAAACGCGTCCATTGTTCCGGAGCGGCTCATGGCGACGCTCTCTCTGTGGTTCGGAGTGCTGGGAGCGTTGATCGTGGCCATCGGTGTCTATGGGTTGCTGGCATTCACGGTGGCGCGACGCATCAACGAGATCGGCATTCGCATGGCGCTGGGTGCAACTCGAAGCAACGCAACCCGCATGGTAATCACAGACGCGGCAGGCATGGTTTGTATCGGCTTGGCGATAGGAATGCCGGTCGCGTTCTGGAGCGGAAGGCTTGCCGCAAGCCTGGTCCCAGAGCTACAGATAAGCGCCGTCCCGATCGCGTCCGGAGCGGTGACGATGATTGCGATTGCGTTGTTCGCGGCCTATATCCCAGCGCGGCGCGCGGCCAAAGTCGATCCCATGGTGGCTCTGCGCTACCAGTGAGAAATTATGGAAACTCTGCTTCAGAACCTGCGCTACACCATTCGCGCGCTGCGCAAGAGCCCCGGGTTTACCGCAGTGGCAGTCATCACCCTGGCGCTGGGGGTTGGGGCGAACACGGCCATTTTCAGCGTGGTCAATGCCGTGCTCCTGCGACCCCTTCCCTATAAGGATGACAGCCGGCTGGTTGTCATTCTCAACCAGGGCCGCAACCCCGTGGCTCCGGCAAATTTCATCGACTGGGGGCGCCAGAGTCAATCCTTCTCGCAAATGGGGGCGGCGGAGTACTGGACCCCAAACCTGACTGGCACCGACAATCCCGAAAAATTGTGGGCGTTGCACGTTACTCCAGATATTTTTCCGGTGCTGGGCGTCCAGCCTTTGCTGGGGCGCATGTTTCTTCCGGAGGAACAAGAGGCCGGCAAGGAACATGAGGTAGTGCTGAGCTACGCATTGTGGCAGAGCCATTTCGCCGGCAAGCCTGAGATCATTGGACGGTCCGTCGCGCTTAGTGGTGAAACCTACACCGTGGTCGGGGTGATGCCGCGCGATTTCAAGTTCGCGCCCTTCTGGGCGACTAAGGCACAACTTTGGGCGCCGTTGGCGCTGGGCTCGCGGCTCAACGATCGCGGTGGTTCTTCGCTCCGCGTGTTTGCCCGGCTGAAACCTGGTGTCACTCTGGAGCAGGCTCAGGCAGAGATGGCGGGCATTACCGGCCGCCTGGAGCGCGAGTTTCCCGGCACCAACCAGGACATGCAGGTTGTTTCGTTGCGCGAGAAAGTCGTGGGCAACATTCGTCCCGCGCTTCTCGTCTTGCTCGGAGCCGTGGGCTTCGTGCTGCTGATCGCGTGCGCCAACGTCAGCCATATGCTGCTGGCGCGCGCGGCCGCCCGGCGCGAGGAAATCGCGTTGCGCACCGCTCTCGGGGCGAGACGCTGGGATGTGTTCCGCCAGCTTCTGACCGAAAGCCTGACGCTTGCCTTTTTGGGTGGCGGCACCGGTTTGCTGCTGGCAGTCTGGGGCGTTCGCGTTCTGTTGGCGATCGGTCCGGCCGCCATACCGAGGGTGGAAACCGTCGCGGTAGATGGCAACGTCCTGCTGTTCGCGCTCGGCATTTCCCTATTCACCGGACTGGCTTTCGGGATGGCACCGGCATGGAGAGCCACTGCAGTCAACCTCAGCGACGCTCTCAAGGAGGGAAAGCGCGGATCCAGCGAAGGAATGCGCCGAAACCGTCTGCGCGGTCTGCTGGTGGGTTCTGAATTTGCCCTGGCAGTAGTACTGCTGGCGGGCGCGGGGCTGATGGTCCGTACCTTTCTCGCGGTGCAGAATGTTGACACAGGCTTTGATCCCCATGGCGTGCTGTCGCTGGTGGTTGGCGTCGCCGGTACGGCCCAGGCGTCCACCGGCCACACCGGAAATTTCTACCAGGAAGTTCTGCAGAAGGTCGCTGCCGTACCCGGAGTTCAATCGGTTAGCGGCATCAACCATCTGCCGCTCGCGGGCGATGAATGGGGTTTCCCGTTTCACATCGAGGGGCGGCCGCCTGAGCCTCCAGGGAAAGGCCTTGTTGCCACCTACCGGGCGGTTTTCCCCGGCTATTTTCGGACCATGCGCATTCCGATCCTGCGCGGACGTGACGTCAGCGATGCCGACAACATACGCACGCCAGGAGTAGTGGTGATCAACGACTATCTCGCCCGCCGCTACTGGCCCGGCGAAGATGCGATCGGCAAGAGAATCACTTTTGACGATCCGGCGAAGAAACCTTCGTGGCTCACCGTGGTTGGTGTGACGAAGAACACCGCGATTAGCAACTGGACAAGTCCACCCCAGGAGGAAGTGTTTCTATCTTACCTGCAGAACCGCGACTATCTGGATGCGCCAACGCCGCCATTTGCCTACTTGACGCTGGTGGTGCGAACGAGCGGTGACCCTGCCGCCTTAGCGCCGGCCATCCGTGCAGCGATTCACTCCCTCGACCAAAACATCCCACTCTCTGAGATTCAGACCATGGACCACGTAGTCGCGGAAGCCACGGGCCAGTCCCGCTTTTACCTGATCCTGCTGGGCGCGTTTGCTGCGGTGGCGCTGGTCCTGGCGGGAGTGGGCATCTACGGTGTGATGAGCTATTCGGTCTCGCGGCGTACTCACGAGATCGGCGTCCGTATGGCGCTGGGAGCGCAGGGACGAGACGTGCTGAGACTGGTTGTGTTTCAGGGAATAGTTCAGGCGCTGGCTGGAGTCGCTGTGGGATTGGCCGGAGCTTTGGCCTTGAGCCGTCTGATGGCGGGGTTGCTCTACGGCACGCGGGCGACGGACCCAGCGACATTTGCCGCGGTAGTGCTGGTGCTGAGCGGTGTCGCAGTCGCGGCCAGCTACATTCCTGCGCGCCGTGCCGCCAAGGTCGATCCCGTGGTGGCGCTGAGATATGAGTAAGCGAGACAAGTCATGAATGGCCTGACCATGCACGGGATGATTCAGGATCTCGGCTATGCCTTCCGGCAGTTGCGGAAGAGTCCCGCATTTGCCCTGGTCGCGATCCTTTCGCTCGCCCTTGGAAGCGGAGCGAATGCCGCCATTTTTCAATTGCTGAATGCGCTACGGTTACGCACGCTGCCGGTTCCTGAACCGAAAGAACTCGCAGAGTTGCGAATTGTTGGCGGCAACCAGGGATTTGGTGTGAACAACGGGCCGTACGCACAAATGACCAGGCCGATCTGGCAGCAAATTCGGGAACACCATGAGCCGTTCTCCGGAGTCTTTGCCTGGAGCACGCAGGAGAACCGCGTGGGACAGGGAAGCAGGTCCCATTCTGTCCGCGGGCTGGAGGTCAGTGGCGAATTTTTCCCGGTGCTGGGAATTCAGCCCTGGCGGGGAAGACTGCTGAGGCCCGATGACGAAGGCGCCTGCACCATTTCCCGCGTGGTGCTGAGCTATCCCTATTGGCAAAGCCAGATGGCGGGACGCGAACTTAGTGGAAACAGCACGCTTCTGATCGACGGTCATCCCGCGGAAGTGGTCGGTGTGACCCCGCCCGGATTCTTCGGGATGGCGGTGGGTGAGGGGTTCGACGTCGCATTCCCATTGTGCCGCCCGCAGGAGTTGCGGCCGGAACTGTTCGACATCTCGATCATGGGACGCCTGCGTCCGGGATGGACGCTCGAGCGGGCTTCGGCGCAGATGGGAGCAAGCAGTCCCGGAATTTTTGGCGCGACCGAGCCCACGGGCTACAGTGCGCAATCCCTCCAGCGATATAAGCAATTCCGGCTGGGCGTATATCCGGCTGCGGCCGGAGTCAGCTGGCTGCGGACGGAGTATGACTCGTCACTCTGGCTATTGCTGATCGTCACCAGCCTGGTGCTGCTGATCGCCTGCGCCAACCTGGCAAACCTGATGCTGGCGCGGGCCAGCGCCCGCGAGCGCGAAATCGCGGTGCGTATGGCGCTGGGAGCATCGCGAGCTCGCCTGCTTCGGCATTCGCTCGCCGAGAGCGCATTACTCGCATGCGGAGGCGTCGCGCTGGGAGTGGCCTTGGGGCAGGCTCTGAGCCGCGTTCTGGTGTGGTTGCTTTCGACCGGAAACAATGCCGTCAGCCTGGCGACGGGAATGGATTGGCGTGTGCTCCTGTTCTCCGCTTCCCTAGCGGTGCTCACCTGCATCGTGTTTGGGACTGCTCCAGCGCTGCGCTCCATCGGCGCCGACCCCGCCCGGAGCGCGATGAAAACTGGGGGTCGGGGAGTGACGGGCAGCCATGAGCGATTGTCCCTGCAGCGCGCGATGGTGGTCTGTCAGATATCGGTTTCTCTGGTTTTGCTGGTGGGAGCGTTTCTGTTCGTGCGCAGCTTCCGCAGTCTGATCACCCTGAATCCGGGAATGCGCGAACACGGAATCACGCCCGCGATCCTGGGATTCGCGAACTCTCACTTGCCTCCCCAGCGCTACGAGGAGTTTGAGCGCGAACTGTTGGCGGAGGTCCGCTCGGTGCCGGGTGTGCTCAATGCCGCCACCACCACCAACGCGCCGCTGCTCGGCGGGAGTTGGACCCACAACATTCACATGGGATCGTCGGAAGGTCCCTCGAAATTCACCTGGGTCAGCCCCAGCTACCTCGAGACCATGGGAATACCTCTTAAGGCCGGCCGAGAATTCAATGCCGGCGACACTGCCACGTCGCCGCGGGTGGCCATCGTCAATCAGGCTTTCATGCGGAAGTTTACCGGAGGGATCAATCCCATCGGTCAGACCCTCCGCACCAGCCCGGAGCCACATTATCCTTCCACGGTTTACCAGATCGTCGGCGTGATTCCGGACACCAAGTACAACGATATTCGCGGTGAGAATCCGCCCATGACCCTCGCTCCTGCTTCGCAGTTTCCGGCGCGGGGTGATTGGACCTTGATGATGATTTACTCCAACGCATCACCCCAGGCGGCGGTGGCTCGCAAGATCGCCGAGGCGCATCCGGAGATCGTGATGCAATTCAGCGACTTTGAGCAGGATATCCGTGACGGACTCCTGCGGGAGCGGCTGCTGGCCATGCTCTCGGGATTCTTTGGTTTGCTGGCCGCGGTACTGGCGATGGTGGGCCTGTACGGGCTGATTTCGTATGTAGTGGCGCGCCGCCGGAACGAAATCGGCGTTCGTATGGCGCTGGGCGCGGACCGCGGACAAATCGTTGGCATGGTGATGCGCGACGCCGGATACCTGCTCCTGATGGGTATCGCTGCCGGCAGTGTTCTTTCGCTGATCGCGGGGCGGGGAGTCAGTTCGTTGCTGTTTGGTCTCAAGCCGTACGATCCCCTCACGCTGCTGGTTTCGATTGCCTTACTGAGTTTGATCGCAGCTCTGGCCAGTCTCTTGCCGGCACGCCGCGCGGCGAAGGTCGATCCCATGCTGGCGCTGAGATACGAGTAACGAGAGAGGAGATGGTTCCCGTGACCAGCCTGCTTCAGGACATTCGCTACGCGTTGCGCCAACTGCAGAAGAACCCGGGCTTCACCGTGGTGGCGGTGCTCACGCTGGCCCTCGGGATCGGCGGCAATACGGCTGTCTTCAGCGTGGTGAATGGAATTCTGCTGCTTCCCCTTCCCTATCATCAACCAGAACAGTTGGTCAGCGTCACCGGCACGTATCCGAAGGGCGCAATTGTTGCGATGCGCGAGCAGATGCGCACTCTGGATGTCGCCGCTTATGCCGAGGGTCACGAATTCAATCTGACGGGGAGTGGCGAGCCCGTGCGGTTGACTGGCACTCTGGTGTCCGCGGAACTGCTTTCCATCCTGGGAACAAGGCCGGCACTGGGACGAACATTTTTCCCGGGAGAGGATAGCGCCGGGCAGGACAACTTCGTAGTTTTGAGCCACGCCCTTTGGCAGCAGCGCTTCGGTAGAGACCCGAGTATTGTCGGCCGCGCCGTCGAACTGGAAGGCGAGAGCCGACAGGTTCTGGGTGTGATGCCTGCCGACTTCCACTTCCCCTCGGCGAAGACCCAGCTATGGATTCCCCTGCGTAACGATCCGCGAAATACCGCCGCCTACTGGGCGGGAGACTTCATGCCGGTCGTGGGAAGACTTCGTCCGGGCTCGACCCTGCAACAGGCGCGTGCCGAAGTGAGACTGTTTCAGTCGCATGTCGGAGCACTCTTTCCCTGGCGCATGCCGGCCAGTTGGAACGCCGATATCAGCGTGGTGCGGCTGCAGAATGGCATGGTGGCGGACGTCCGTACGCGGTTGCTCATGCTGCTGGGCGCGGTCGGGTTGGTTCTTCTGATCGCCTGCGCCAACGTGGCCAATCTGACGCTCTCGCGCGCTGCCAGCCGGGAAAAAGAAATCAGCATTCGTTCGGCGCTGGGCGCGGTCCCCCGACGAATCGCCTGCCAGCTTCTCACCGAGAGCGTGCTGCTGGCCTCTCTGGGTGGCTTGCTCGGACTGGGTTTGGCCGCAGCCGGACTGTCTTTGCTGAGGGCCGCATTGCCCCCGGATACGCCCCGCCTCGCCGACGTTCATATGGATTGGCGCGTGCTCCTCTTTACGGGCGGGCTGGCTATCCTGACTGGATTTATCTTCGGCACCGCTCCCGCTTTTCAGACTTCGCGCACCGCAGTCGCACAATCTCTGAACTCTACCGGGCGTGGCGCCTCCGCTTCCGTCTCGCAGCGTCTGCGCGGCGCGCTCGCAATAGCGGAGGTCGGCTTTGCCGTGCTGCTGGTTACGGCAGCTGCGCTCCTGATCCGTAGTTTCTGGACGCTCTCCCACGTGAATCCAGGATTCCGGCTCGAACATATTGTTACGGCGCGCATCACCCCCAATGAATCGTTCTGCGCCGACTCCGCACCCTGCCTGACTTTCTACTGCAATGTGCTGGAACAGGTGCAAGCTGAGCCCGGGATCGGCGGCGCTGCGCTGGCAAACACTCTTCCACTCGGAGGCCGGGTGAGCAAGCGGTCGCTGGACATCGAAAATCTTGTGATCCCTCCAGCGCAGACCTCGCCTCTTTTCTGGCTTGATGTAGTTACGCCTCAATATTTTCACGTGATGGACGTTCCCTTGCTCTCGGGCCGGTGGTTTACCGATTCCGATGCGTCGGGCAATCCTCCGGTAGCGGTGGTGGCGGCCGCGGCTGGCAGGCGATTCTGGGGCGATAAAAATCCGGTAGGGAAGCATATTCGCTTCGTGGGAGAGAAGGAGTGGCGCACCATCGTTGGAGTCGTAGCCGATGTGCGCGCTTACGACCTCCAGCACAGCGAGCCGGAATTCATGCAAGGCACCCTGTATGTGCCCCAAAGCCCCAAAGCCACGCTGGAGGGCGGACGGCTGCCGGCAGAAATGACGATCGTCGTACGGACAACCTCGGACGAAGCTCAAACCGGAGCGATGCTCCGTCGCGTCGTTACGGGATTGAACCAGGAGGATCCGGTCAGCGAAATCAGGACCATGCGGGCGGTCATGTCGGAGGCGGTCTCCACTCCGGCGTCCACCACTTCGCTTTTCGTCACCTTTGCTGGCTTGGCGCTCGTGCTGGGCATGATCGGCATCTACGGTGTTCTCGCCTTTCTGGTGTCCAAGCGCACCCGCGAGATTGGCATCCGCATCGCCATGGGCGCGCAGCGCCGCGACGTTCTCTGGCTGGTCATGAAGGAGGGCGCAAAATTTTCCCTGGCCTGCATCGTACTTGGTCTGGCGGCAGCAGTCGCACTCAGCCGGCTCTTGTCGAGCGAACTCTACGGCGTCAGCCCCTTGGATCCGATGACCTATCTTGGAGTAGCGGTCGTGATGGCCATGGTCACACTGCTGGCGTCATACATTCCCACCCGCCGCGCCATGCGCGTCGACCCTTTGATTGCGCTGCGAGGCGAATAAGGATAACTATGCGAACCCTGTTGCAGGACCTTACTTACGGTTTGCGGATGTTGCGGAAGAGTCCCGGTCTGACGGCGATCATCCTGATCATGTTGACCATGGGAACCGGTGCCACTACCGCAGTATTTACTGTCTTCGACGCCATCCTGTTGCGTCCGCTGGGGTACGAGAGGCCCCAGGAGTTGGTGCAACTATGGGAGAAGCGCACCGAGGGTTCGTTCCAGCAATCCCAGTTCTCCTATCCCGACTATCTGGATGTGAAACGGGAGAACAAAGTCTTCTCGCAGATCGGCGGCTACTCGAAAAACAGCGTGACACTTTCGGGCAAGGAAGGCGCCGAACAGCTCCAGGTGGCCGTGGCGACCACAGGTTTCTTTGAAACTTTGGGAGTCCAGCCCATTCTGGGGCGAACGTTTGCTGCCGGTGAAGACGGCTTGCAGAAAAACTTTTCCGTCATGTTGAGCTACGGGGCGTGGCAGCGGCGGTTTGGCGGTAACCCAGGCGTAGTCGGCACAGCTCTTGTGCTGGATGGTGAGCTGGCCACTGTAGTGGGGGTGCTGCCGAAGAACTTTGTCTTTGCTCCCACGCAGTCGGCAGAGTTATGGATGTCGCCCCGGATAGTAGGGTTTTTCCTGCGGCGAAACGCCTATTGGTTGTATCCCGTGGCCCGTCTCAAGCCGGGTGTGAGTCTGCAGCAGGCGCAAGCCGAGATCCAGACCATTTCGCGGCGCCTGGCCATGCAGTATCCGGACTCGAACGCCGGCATGAGCACAGAGTTGGTCGACCTGCGACAGCAGATTGTCGGCCAGATACAGCCCGTACTGGTGGTCCTGATGGCTGCGGTGGGATTCGTGCTGCTCATCACCTGCGCGAACCTTGCTGGACTGCTGCTGGCGCGCTCCCTGCCGCGCCGAAAGGAAGTTTCCATTCGTTTGGCACTGGGCGCACGCAGGAATCGCATCGCCCGGCAGTTGCTGACGGAGAGCCTGTTGCTGGCGCTCATCGGCGGTAGTCTGGGTGTTCTCGCCGCCTATTGGGTGGTCCCGGCGATCATCGCACTCCTCCCGCGAGACATTCTGCTAGGCACGCCCCAGTTGCAGGGATTGACGGTGAACGGGGAAGTACTCTGGTTCGCGCTGGCAGTCTCGTTGCTCACGGGAGTTCTGTTTGGATTGGCACCGCTGGTGCAGATCTCCAATCCCGACCTGCAACACGAGCTTCAGCAAGCTGGCCGCGGTTCAGTTGGTTCTACCCACCGTCTGCGCAGTGTGCTGGTGATTTCGGAGATGGCGTTGGCGGTGATGCTGCTGGTCGGAGCAGGGCTGATGCTCAAGAGCTTGCACCGCGTGCTGGGCACCGACCCCGGTTTTGACCCTCACAATCTGCTTACCGGTGTGGTGTCGCTGCCGGAAAACAAATATTCCGATGGCCCCAGGCAGCTGGCTTTTCAGCAGCAACTGCTGAGCAGAATCAGGAACCTTCCCGGAGTTCAGGATGCGGCGGCGGTGACGACTGTACCCATGTCGGGCAGCAGCAATACTTCCCGTTTCGACCTGGAAGGTCATCCCAAGAGCGGCGGCGGCCAGGAATACGAAGCCAATACTCCCACGGTTTCGCAAAACTACTTCTCCGTAATGAGTATCCCGTTGCGCGCCGGACGGTTCTTCAATTCGCAGGACCATGACAAGTCAACCCACGTGGTGATCGTCAACCAGGCCATGGCGGACATGGTTTTCCCTCACCAGGACCCGATTGGCAAGCGCATCAATTTCACCTACACGAATGAGATCAACTATGCCCAGATCGTCGGCGTGGTGGGAAATGAAAATGTGGACAGCCTGGACGCTCCGCCGACACCCATCGTGTACGGCTGTTACGAACAAGACCCATACCCATATTTCAGCCTGGTAATTCGCACGAAGAAAGAGCCGGGTTCCCTGGTTGGCACTGTCACTCAGGCCATCCACGACCTCGAGCCCCAGGCCCCGGTCTTTAAAGTGAGCAGCATGTCGCAAATCATTTCGACCTCGCCCGCCATGATGGTGCGGGCCTATCCCGCATACCTGATCGGCGGATTCTCCGCGCTGGCGCTCCTGCTTGCCACCCTGGGGCTCTATGGGGTCCTGGCTTACAGCGTGGCCGAGCGTTCGCGCGAACTTGGTTTGCGCATGGCGTTGGGAGCGCAGCGCGGCGACCTGCTCAGGATGGTGGTCGGCGGCGGCCTGAAGCTGGCCGTCATTGGAATCGCGCTCGGTATCGCCGGTGGATTGGTCACGGCGCGGCTGATTGCCAGCTTGCTGTTTGGCGTTGCTCCCACGGATGCCGCAACCTTTGCTGTCGTATGCGCTGTACTTTTAGCCTCTGCGACGATGGCCAGTTACATTCCAGCCTACCGTGCGACCAGGGTCGATCCCATGGCGGCCTTGCGTAACGAGTGAGGATGAAGATGACCGCAATGATGCACGATATCCGCTACGCGCTGCGCCAGTTGTACAAGGACCCGGGGTTCGCCGCGGTCGCCGTTTTGACGCTGGCGCTGGCCATCGGTGCGAATACTGCATTGTTTTCCATCGTGAGTGGCGTGCTTCTCAACCGGCTGTCCTATCCGCAGCCTGACCGCCTGATCACGCTCAGCGAGAGCAAGCCGAATTTTGACTATGGCTCCATTTCCTATCCCAATTTTCGTGACTGGCAAAAGGAGAATCGCTCCTTTTCCTCCATGGCCATTTACCGCAGTTATGCCTTCAGCCTTACCGGCAGCGGCGAGCCGGTGCAGGTGAGCGGTGAGTTCGTTTCTTCGGAGTTGTTGCCCTTGCTGGGCGTGAAGCCGCGGATCGGCCGTACCTTTGCCCCAGGGGAAGACGAGGTTGGCGCCGGGCCGGTCGCGCTGATCAGCGCCGGCTTATGGCAGCGCAAATTCAGTTCGGCAGCTGACATCGTTGGCCAGAGCATTACCCTCGACGGCAAGGCGTACACGATCATCGGCGTAGTCCCGGCGAGCTTTCATTTCGTGGTGCCGTCTTTTCCTGCGCGGCGGGATGTATTCGTTCCCATTGGGCAGTGGAACAATCCCTTGCTGCAGGAGCGCGGCGCCGGCCTGGGTATTCATGGAACCGCAAGGCTTAAGCCGGGAGTGACGTTTGAGCACGCGCAGGCGGATATGGATCGCGTCACACGAGATCTCGCCGCCGCATTTCCTGACGTTGACAAGGGAATTGGGGCGAAGCTCATGCCGCTGAAGCAGGCCATGACAGGAGCGGTTCGACCTTACCTGCTGGTGCTTCTGGCCGGCGTCGGTTTTGTGCTTTTGATCGCATGTGTCAATGTGGCCAACCTGCTGCTGGTGAGGTCCGCCGGCAGGACCCGCGAGTTCGCTATTCGCGCTTCGCTCGGAGCAAGCCAGGGTCGCGTAGTCCGGCAACTTCTGACCGAGGGTGCGTTGCTTGCGATTGCCGGCGGCACTCTTGGCTTGATCCTGGCTGCATCGTGCACCAGAGCGGCGCTCGGACTTCTACCCACTGCTTTGCCGCGGGCAGAAGAGATCGGACTCGACGCCCGGGTGCTGCTTTTCGCCGCGTTGATTTCCCTGGTGACAGGAATCCTATTTGGTCTTGCGCCCGCGCTCAAAACCTCCAGACCCAGCCTGCACCAAAGTTTGAAAGAAGGCGGGCGGGGAGCCAGCGGCGCCCGGCAACGCACCCAGGGGATTTTTATCGTGGTCGAAATGGCCATGGCGCTGGTGCTGCTGGCAGGTGCGGGATTAATGATACGCAGCTTGACGCGGCTCTGGAACGTCGATCCAGGCTTCAATCCGCATAATGTGTTGAGCTTCGGCATCTCGCTGCCCCCGGCGATGACGACCGCAAGTCCGGATGCGATTCGTGCCGCCTTCCACGATCTTGATCATCACCTAGCGTTGATTCCGGGTGTCACTGCAGTCTCGCAGACCTGGGGCGCGGTTCCCATTGGCCCGGATGACGAGCAGTTGTTCTGGCTCGAAGGCCAGCCAAAACCCGCAAGCAACGATATGAATTGGGCCATCGACTATATCGTCGAGCCCGACTATCTCAAGGCCATGGGAGTCCCCCTGCGACGTGGCCGTTTTTTCTCTTCGCAGGACAATGAACACTCGCCTCTGGTGGTCGCGATCGACGATGTTTTCGCGCAAAAATATTTCCCCAATGAGAATCCGGTCGGCAAGCGTATCCACGTGAACAACTTTGCCGGGCCCTCCGAGATCGTGGGCGTGGTCGGACACGTGAAGCAGTGGGGGCTTGGGGTGGACGAGGTACAAACCCCCCGAGCCCAGCTCTACCTGCCCTGCATGCAGATGCCGGACGAGTTCATTGCCATGGTGCCTTCAGGATCCAGCGTAATGATTCGTTCCTCCGGCAACCCGTCAGGTCTGTTCGACGCCATCCGTCGGGTCAGTTCGCAGATGAGCAGCCAGCAGGTGGTGTTTGGCGCGCAATCGATGGACGGAATCATTTCCGGGTCTCTCGCCTCGCAACGCTTCTCCATGGTCGTCCTGGGTGTGTTCGCCGCGGTGGCGCTGCTGCTGGCGAGCATCGGGATCTACGGCGTGATCTCGTACGTAGTGGGGCAGAGAACTCACGAGATTGGCATCCGCATGGCGCTGGGGGCGGAACGCCGGGAAATTCTGCAGCTGATTCTGGGAACGGGCGGGCGTCTCGCCCTGGCTGGCGCGGCTGTGGGCCTGTTGGCGGCGCTCGCAGTTACCCGCCTGATGGTGAGCCTGCTCTACCAGGTGAGCGCCACGGACCCGCTGACCTTGGCGTCGGTTTCTGCGCTTCTGATCATTGTTGCTCTGATGGCCAGCTACATTCCGGCGCGGCGCGCCGCCAGGGTCGATCCCATGGTCGCGCTGCGCTACGAGTGAGGAAATATGGAAACCCTGCTTAATGATCTTCGCTTCGGAGCACGAATGTTGCTCAAGGCCCCCGGCTTCACGCTGGTGGCAGTGACCGTGCTGGCCCTCGGCATCGGGGCGAACACTGCCATCTTCAGCGTGGTGAACGCGGTATTGCTGCGTCCCCTTCCGTTTCAGGATTCGGACCGGTTGGTGCAGGTGTGGCACGTTCCGCCGCCCAAGAGTTTTCCGGGCATGACCCGGTTCTCGGTCTCTCCCGCGAACTATCTGGACTGGGAAAAACAGAACCATGCGTTCGAGAACATGGCCATCTACGGATACCGGAGTTACAGTATGACTGGCTCGGGCGAACCGGAGTCTGTGAGCGCGATTGGGGTGTCACCGGAGTTCTTCCACGTACTCAGGATTCAGCCGATTCTGGGCCGCGTCTTTCTGACTGAAGAGAATCAGACGGGACGCGGGAGGGTCGCTGTCCTCAGTTGTGGACTCCGCTGGCGTGGACCGACGCCGAGCGCGCCATTCGCGGAAACCACAATTACCAGGTCATTGCCCGCCTGAAGCCGGGTGCGGATGTGAAGCAAGCCCAGGTTGAGATGAATACCATTTCCGCGCGCCTTGAGCAGGAGTATCCCGGCGACGACAAAGGCTGGGGGGCGACGGTTGTCCCACTGCGGGACCAACTGGTGGGAGATGTTCGCCCGGCCCTGATGGTGCTGCTCGGGGCGGTGGGGTTTGTCCTGTTGATCTCGTGCGCCAACGTGGCGAATCTGGTCTTGGTCAAGACCCTGGCCCGGCAAAAAGAGATTGCGATTCGAACCGCCCTGGGCGCGAGTTCGACACGCGTGGCGCGTCAGATTCTTTCCGAAACATTGCTGCTCGCACTTACGGGAGGCGCGCTGGGCCTTGCCTTCGCACATTTTGGCGTGAAGCTGATCGTCGCCTTCCTGGCTGAAAGTCTTCCGCGCACTACCGACATCACCGTGGATGGCTGGGTGCTGGCATTCACGCTTGCGGTCTCAGTGTTGACCGGTGTCATCGCGGGCTTGTTGCCGGCGGTACGTGCCAGCAAGACGAATCTGAATGATTCACTGAAACAGGGCCCGGGTCGCACCGACGCAGATTCCGGCGGCAACCGGACGCGCAGCGTGCTGGTGATTTCCGAAGTTGCGTTGTCACTCGTGCTGCTGATCGGTGCGGGACTCATGATTCGCACCCTGTCGCGATTGCGAAACGTGGATCCGGGTCTGGATCCTCATAGTGTCCTCACCATGACATTCGCTCTATCCTCGACCAGGTACGACAAACCTGTGCAACAGATCGCATTCTACGACCAGCTCCTGCAGCGCGTGCGCAGCCTGCCCGGGGTGGCAGCGGCGGGTGCGATTGACTCCTTGCCTCTGGGAAACGGCGGCTCGACTCAGCCTATTGCCGTCGAGGGACATCCCGCCTTAGCGATGTCGGAGCAGCCAGAAGTGGCGGTCCGGGTGGTAGAACCTGGTTTCTGCGAAACCATGCGAATCCCGCTTTTGCAGGGGCGAGCATTGAGTATTGCGGATGCAGCCGACCGGCCGTCTGTGATTGTGATCAGCCAGTCGATGGCCAAACGCTTCTGGCCCGGCGAGGATCCGATTGGCAAGCGCCTGACCATGTCGTTCTCTCCGGAAAAATCGCGAGAGGTAGTCGGCGTGGTGGGCGATGTCAAAGGAGACGGCCTGGACATGTTGGATCCGGTGGCCACGTTGTACGCGCCCCTGGCGCAGCAGCCCACGCCTTTCATGTCGCTCGTGGTGCGGACGTCTTCTCCGCCGGACACGTTGGTCTCTGCCGTGTCAGGCGCTGTGCACGAGGTGGACCGCGAGCAACCCGCGCTGGACGTCATCACCATGGATGACATTGTCACCAACTCACTCTCCCATCAGCGCTTCAACATGCTGCTGCTGTCGGCTTTCTCCGGTCTCGCACTGCTGCTGGCCGCGATCGGGATCTATAGCGTGCTGGCCTATTCCGTAAGGCGACGCATACGTGAAATTGGTGTGCGCATGGCGCTGGGCGCGAAGCGCGGGGATATTTTGCGCACGATTCTGGGTCAGGGAGCGAAGCTCGCGCTGATCGGCACGGGCATCGGGATTGTGGCGGCCTTCGGTCTGACGCGACTCATGTCCAGCCAGTTGTCTGGCGTGACCGCGACCGATCCCATCACATTCCTGAGCGTTGCGGGGTTGATCGTCATGGTTGCTTTGGTTGCCTGCTACATTCCAGCGCGCCGGGCCACAAAAGTGGATCCCATGGTTGCGCTGCGCTACGAGTGAAGAATTGAGGAACAAGAAATGACTGGTCTGCTCCAGGATGTCCGTTACGGACTGCGCACCTTGTGGAAGCGGCCCGGCTTCACCGCGGTCGCGGTGATTACTCTCGCCTTGGGTATCGGGGCCAACACCACCATTTTCAATTCGATTGATGCCATGCTCCTGCGGCCGTTTCCATTCCCACACTTGGACCGCATTGTCACGATCTGGGAAACCGTGCCCAAGCGGAATCAAAACTACTTGAGTCCGGCTCCCACGAATTTCCGGGACTGGCGGGAGCAGAGCTCGCAATTCAGCCAGCTGGCGGCTTTCCGCGGCTGGGACGCGAATCTGACTGGCGGCAACCTGGCCGAGCATGTCGAAGGCTCACAGGTAAGTCCCGACTTTTTTCCACTGCTGGGCATGGCCCCGCAACTGGGACGCAATATCGGCAGCGCGGACTTCCAGGGCGGGGTTGCGCCTGTGGTGGTCATCAGCAACGGTTTCTGGCGACAGCATCTGGGCGGCGATCCGGGGCTTGTGGGCAGGCAGTTGCTCTTGAACGGTGAGAAATTTACCGTGATCGGCATTGCGTCTCCGGATTTTGATTTCCCCACCGGATCGAAAATCTGGACTCCGCTCGACCTGAACGGCCCTGCGAACGAAGACCGCGAGAACCACTCTTTGACCGTGTTTGGTCGGCTCAAGGACGGTGTGTCGATCTCTCAAGCGCAGGCTACGCTTGAGGCAATTGCCGGTCGTCTGGCCCGGCAGTATCCCACAACCAATGCCGGCCACGGGGTCAGTGTCAGGAATACGGTGGAGGACCTCACCTTCGGTTCGCAACAGTTTCTTGCCATGCTGATGGGCGCGGCCATTTTTGTTCTCCTGCTGGCCTGTGCCAACGTCGCAAACCTGCAATTGGCCCGCGCCTCCGGGCGGCAAAAGGAGATCGCTCTGCGGGCCGCGCTCGGGGCCAGCCGTTGGCAGGTGGGACGGCAGTTGCTGGTGGAGAGCGTCTTGCTCGCCCTGCTGGGTAGCGCGGCAGCGTTGCTCTTGTCGGCGTGGGGCCTCAACCTTTTGCGGCGCAGTCTCCCTCCCTTTGTCGTCGAGCACATAGCGGGCCTGAAACACTTGCAGCTCGATTTGCGGACGTTCCTGTTTACCCTGCTGCTGGCCGTTGTTACCGGCATCATCGCGGGGCTGGCGCCGGCCTGGCATTTTTCACGTCCGAATGTGAATGACACCCTGAAGGAGGGAACCCGCGGCAGTAGTGCCAGTGCCGGCGGGCAGCGCCTTCGCACCCTGCTGGTCATCTCGGAGATCGCGCTTTCTCTGGTTCTGCTGGTAGGCGCAGGTCTGATGGTGAATGGATTCCGCACTCTCACCACCAACAACATGGGCTTTGATCGCAACCACGTACTTACCTTCCATGTCGTGTTACCGGATGCAAAGTACCGCGACAAAGATCGCATCCGCGGTTACTACGAGCAGGTCCTGCGAAATATTCAGGCGCTGCCGGGCGTCGAATCCGCGGCGGCCGTGACCAGCCTGCCTGCGGGCTGGACCTGGAACTGGACGGAACTTACGGCAGAGGGCAAACCTCCATCCTCCCCCGGAGACCAGCCGTCCGTCATTTCGCAAATTGTGAGTCCGGGCTTTTTCCCCGCGCTGCGGGTTCCGTTGCGTCAAGGACGTTTGCTTTCCGATCAGGACGGGCCCGATGCTCCTCCCGTCGCAGTGATTAGTGAAGACATGGCCCGGCAAACCTGGCCGGGAGAGAATCCTCTGGGCAAACACATCCAGTTGGGACGTCCGGCAGCCGGTCAGCCTTTGCGCACCATCGTCGGAGTCGTAGCAGACGTGAAGCCAGATCCGCTTGATCGCGATCCTGCTCCAACAGCCTATGTGCCCTTTGCACAGCAACCTCAATCGGCCTCGGCCATCGTAGTGCGAACCGCGGGAGATCCTTTGGCGCTTGCCGGCCCGGTCAGCAAGCAACTGCGCGATCTGGATGCGGACCAGCCTCCGTATGACATGCGCACTCTGGAGCAGGTTGTTTCCGACAACATCAGCGGCATCGAGTCGTCTGCCAACATGATGCTGATTTTTGCTGTCTGCGCGCTCACGCTGGCAGCGGCCGGGATATTCGCCGTCATGGCCTACTCGGTCACGCAACGCATCCATGAAATCGGAGTGCGCGTAGCCCTGGGAGCACGGCGTTCGGATGTACTGAGACTGGTGGTTGGCGGGGCTCTGAAAATGGCCACAATCGGTCTGGGCGTCGGCCTGGTACTCGCGCTGCTCCTGACTCGTGCTCTTTCGACCGCGCTCTTTGGCGTAGTTCAGATCGACATTGTGACGTTCGCTGTCCTCACGTTCCTGCTGGCTTTGGTAGCAGCACTGGCGGCCTACATCCCAGCCCGTTGGGCGATGAACGTCGATCCCATGGTCGCGCTGCGCTACGAGTAGGGATGTTTATGGGAACATTGCTACAGGATTTTCGTCATGGCTTTCGTCTCTTGGGCAAGACGCCGGGGCTAACGGCTGTCGCTATCTTGACGCTTACGCTGGGGATCGGTGCGAATACGGCCATCTTCAGCGTGTTGAACGCAGTCTTGTTGCGGCCACTCCCCTACGACAATCCGTCGCGTCTGGTTTGGCTGAGCAACTATTTGCCGCATCTGAAAGATTCGATTGTGGCCACCCCGGATTTTCTCGCGTGGCGCAATCAGGCCCATTCTTTCAGCGATCTGGCCGCCTACAATGACGGCGAGTTGAATCTGACTGGCGTTGGCGAGCCGGAACGCATCCATGCCGTGTATACCAGCGCATCGCTATTCTCCGTGCTGGGGGTTCAACCGGAACTGGGACGTGGTCTGCGACAAGAGGAAAACATTCCCGAAAGCAGTCCGGTAGCCATTCTGTCGCACGGCTTCTGGAAGAAACGATTTGCTGGTGATCGCTCAGTTATCGGTAAACGCATTACGCTGGATGGTGCGGCTTTTGAAGTCATCGGCGTGATGCCCGCCGGGTTCATCTTCCCAACAGACGGTGCCAGTCCGGATGTACTAGCCCCACTTTCTCTGCCTGAGCATTTGGATTTGACCAGCCAGGCTGTAGCGATCGTCCACGTGATTGCCCGCCTGGCGCCCGGAATCGCGCTTTCGCAGGCGAGAGCTGAGCTTTCCACGATTGATCAACAGCTTATCGCTAGTTATCCGCCGGCATTCAAGAATATGGCGGAAGGCACTGAAGCCCGAGTCGTCGGCTTACAGGAGAAACTCGCCGGTGATACACGGCCCGTCTTGATGCTCTTGCTGGGAGCAGTGGCTTTCCTCTTACTCATCGCCTGTGTTAACACCGCGAATCTGCAACTGGCGAAAGCTACGGCACGAGGAAAGGAGCTCGCGGTGCGCGCGGCTCTGGGCGCGGGCAAGTATCGGCTGTCCCGCCAGCTTTTATCTGAGAGCGTCCTGGTCGCACTGCTGGGCGGAGGTGCGGGCATCCTCCTTGCAGTCCAATCGATCGATGTACTGAACCGGCTTCATCCACCAGGTCTGCCGCAGTTTGTGCATGTCCATTTGGACTATCGAGTCTTAGGATTCACGACCCTGGTCGCGATATTGACGGGTATTCTGTCGGGTTTGGCGCCAGCAATTGTCGCCTGCCGGGCCGACGTGAACGACACGCTAAAGGAAGGCGCTCAAACGCACACGGAATCTCGCGGCCTGCGGCTGGTTCGTAAGTTCCTCGTGGTTTCCGAGGTCTCACTGGCTGCGGTTCTACTGGTTGGATCGGGGCTCTTTATCCGAAGGTTTGTTGGCTTGCTGTACCAGGACCCCGGATTCGATCCGCACCAATTGCTCACTCTACAGATTGCGTTACCGGAGGCAAAGTACTCCGGGCCAGCACAGCAACGCGCATTGTTCGCAAATCTTGTTCAAAGACTGAGCTCGCTGCCCGGTGTCACGCGCGCTGGTGCAGCAAGCGAGTTACCGCGTGCCGACTACACACGATCCGGCTCTGTCATATTCGAAGGACGCATCACACCGCCTCGTGGGGTCAGGCCCATGGTCCCAGTTTGCAGCGCGACTTCAGATTACTTTCGGACCATGGCGGTTCCGCTCGTTGCGGGCCGCTCCTTTGATGCTGCCGATACCCCGAACAATCCAGGGGTGGTGCTGGTCAACCAGGCATTTACCCGTCGCTTTTTCTCCGGCGAAAATCCGATCGGCAAGCGCGTCCAGCTGGGAGGACAGAATACGTGGCTAACCATTGTTGGCATCATCGGTGACATGCGACACCTGGGAGTACAAACCGATCCGTCACCAGAACTATTCACTTCGTTCGAGCAGGACCCACGCGCTGAGATGTTCGTGGCGTTGCGAACGGCGATGAATCCTGTCGCTTTGACTTCGGAGGTCAGAGATGCGGTGCTCACACTCGACAATGAGCAGCCAATATTTGATGTCGCTACCATGGAAGGAAGGTTGGCGGAGTCTCTGGCTGCACAACGCTGGAACACGTGGCTGCTCGCGGCTTTCGCAGGCACCGCGTTGGCTCTTGCCGCCGCCGGAATCTATGGAGTCATTTCCTACTTCGTCGTGCAGCGGACGCATGAGATCGGTGTGCGAATAGCGCTGGGCGCGACACCTGAGAGAATACTGGCCATGGTGCTTCGGCAAGCAGCTGCAATGGTCATTCTGGGAGGCATCATCGGGCTCGCGGCCTCCTTGGCCATAACCCGCTTTATCGCGGGCATGATCTTCGGTATTCGCACTACTGATCCTGCAACTTATCTTGGGGTTGGAATCCTCTTGGCCGTCGTGGCTTTGCTAGCTAGCTACATTCCGGCGTTGCGGGCCGCAAGAGTAGATCCGATGGTGGCGTTGCGCTACGAATGAGAGGACAAATTTCTTATCGGGAATACAAATGATCCAACTAAAAAATGTCGAACGCAGCTACAAGACCGCAGCCGGACAAACCTGGGTCCTGCGCCGCATCAATCTGGAGATTCGCCAGGGGGAATTCGTTACTTTCATGGGGCCGTCAGGAGCCGGGAAGTCGTCCCTGCTAAATGTCCTCGCGTTGCTCGACGATCAGTGGCTGGGCGAGTACTGGTTTCGCGAGCAGGCTGTCCATGACATGAAGCGCAAGCAGCGCGGCGAGTTGGCCAAGCGCAATATCGGGATGGTCTTCCAGAGCTATCACCTGCTGGACGATCTCACCGTGCGCGAGAACATCGACCTCCCACTCTCTTATAAAGATGTCCCTAGCGGACAGCGGCAGAGCCTGGTGGCGGACACGCTGGATCGCTTTCAAATCGTCGCCAAAAAAGACTTGTTTCCCAGCCAGCTTTCAGGCGGACAACAGCAGCTCGTCGGTGTGGCTCGCGCGGTCATCCACAAGCCCGCGCTGCTGCTGGCCGACGAGCCCACCGGAAACCTGCACTCTTCACAGGCCAAGGAAATCATGGAACTCTTTCGCGAACTCAATCAACAGGGCACGACCATCGTTCAGGTGACTCACTCAGAAGCCAACGCGGCCTACGGCTCTCGCACCATCCAGTTGCGCGATGGCTGGATGGTGGGCGACACGGCGAACCCGGATTTGCAGCCTTACGAGGCGGTGAAGCAATGAAGGACCTGGCTCCCCGGCCCAACTTCCTGGTGCGATGTGTGGCATGGTTCCTGGTCACAGTGACCGCGACCGCATCCGGACAAACCAACGCTTCCGTGCGCTATGACATGCCCGTATCGCGCAATCCTCTAAACGCGTATTCGGCAGACAGCGTGCCGCAGCCTGACCTCGCGAATTCTCCTTTGCTCGATCAGTTGATCCGCGATGGCAAGCTGTACCTCTCAGTCAAGGATGCCATTCGGCTGGCGCTCGAGAACAACCTTGACCTGGCCATCGCCCGCTACAATCTTCCGATCGCCAAGATGGATATATTGCGTACCCAGGCCGGCGGGATCTTTCGCGGTGTGAATGCCGGCGTCGTGCAGGGAACTCCCGGCGGTGGAGTTGGCGGCTTTGGCACCGGCGCTCCCGGCGCGGGCGCGGGTGGCACCACCGGTGGCGCGGGCGGAGCCGGCGCGGGTGCGTCGGGATTAGTGCAATCTACCCTCGGCGCCGGGACAGCAGTTTCTTCGTACGATCCTTCAATCGCGGCTTCGGTTGGCGCTGAACACCAGACCACGCCTCTGGCCAATCAACAGATCTACGGTGTGCCGTCGCTGCAATCGAACACCGGGCAGGCCAGCATTACCTACTCCCAGGCCTTTCCAACCGGCACCAGTTTTACCGTGGAATTCAACAACAGCCGCCAGACCACGAACAGTCCGTTCTTCAATCTGTCTCCAGTGCTGAATTCGATGTACCGCTTCTCCTTCCAGCAGCAGCTGCTGGCCGGATTCGGCTTTGGTCCCAACCTGCGCTATCTAACCATCGCCAAGAACAATAAGAAGATCTCCGACATCGCGTTCAAAGATCAGGTTACCGCGACCATCACCCAGATCAAGAATATCTACTGGGACCTGGTAAACGCCTACGAGCAGGCGCGGGTCAACGAGCAGTCCATGGCCTTTGCCCAGCAATCGCTGGACAATGCCAGAAAACAACTTAAACTGGAGAGCGTTCCCGCGATGGACGTGATGCGCGCCGAGGCGGAAGTGTCAAAGCGTGACCAGGACCTGACCGTGGCGCGCACCAGCCTGCAACTGCAGGAGCTACTGATCAAGAACGCGCTCACCAAGAGTCTTGACGATCCTGTGCTTGAAGCCGTGCCGGTGGTTCCGGTGGACCACTTCGAGACAGCCGAAACACCCGCCACGGGGCCAGTCCAGGATCTCATCGCCCAGGCCTTGCGTGAACGTCCTGAACTTGCCGAGTCTGACGTCGATCTGGTGAACCGGCAAATCAGCGGAAAAGCGGCGCGCAATGCTTTATTGCCATCGCTGGCCCTGGTGGGCTTCTACGGAGGGTCGGGGTTGGCGGGGCCGCTGAATCCGATCTACAACCTTCCCACTCCGAATTCTTCCAACGTACCCACGGATTTCTCGGGAGCGCTCTCGAACGCTTTCAACAATTCCTCCCCTGACTACTACATCGGACTGAGTCTCAATATCCCCATCCGCAATCGCGTGGCCAAAGCGGACCAGTACCGCTCCGAGCTCGAATACCGGCAGGCGGAACTCCGGCGCGAGCAACTGAAAAAGCAGATTCGGATTGAAGTCCGGAACGCGCAATATGCGCTGGCACAGACGGGGGCCCGGGTCGAGGCCGCGCGCAAGGCACGGGACCTGGCGCAGCGTACCTTCGAGATCATGAAAAAAGAACAAACGCTCGGGGCGGGATCCACTTTCCAGACCATGACCGCCCAGCGCGACCTCTCCATCGCCGAGCTGGATTTGGTGACCGCCATGACCGTTCACGAAAAGGCAAAAGTTGAGCTGGATCGTGCAACCGGCGCCACTTTGGAACATAATGGAATACGGGTGCAGGACGCAGAAAACGGCAGCATCGCCAGTCAGAGCCCTTAGCTCATGCCAAGCTCAACCAAGACGGGGGAGACTGGGCTTTCCGCCGGGTTGGCGCAAAGCCCTTCCAGACTTCCCCGCATTCTGGCGGCCGACGACCAGCAACACATCCTCGAAGCCATTGAACTGTTGCTGAAGCCTCAGGGCTACGATGTTGACGTGGTCCGTTCTCCCGAACTTGCGCGCGAGGCCCTCGCGAGTTCCTCCTACGACGCCGTGTTGATCGATCTGAACTACACCCGCGACACCACATCCGGTCAGGAAGGGTTGGGCCTGCTTTCAGATATTGTCGCGTTGGACAGCACGCTGCCCGTGATCGTGATGACCGCTTGGGGCAATGTGGACCTCGCGGTCGAGGCCATGCGCCGGGGAGCGCGCGATTTTATTCAGAAGCCGTGGGAAAACGAGCGCCTGCTTTCCATTCTGCGGACCCAGGTCGAGCTTCATCGCGCATTGCAGCGGGCAGAACGGCTGGCAGCCGAAAACCGTTTGCTGAGCGTTGAGGGGCGTCCCGAGTTCATCGCCACGGCGCCATCGATGGTCCCGGTGCTGGAGGCCATAACGCGCTTTGCTCCCTCCGACGCCAATGTTCTGATCACCGGCGAGCACGGAACCGGCAAGGAAATAGTGGCTCGGACCATTCATGTGCTGTCGCTGCGGGCTTCGCGGCAACTGGTGGCCGTGAACACGGGTGGTCTGGCTGAAGGCGTTTTTGAGAGTGAACTTTTCGGCCACGTCAAAGGCGCCTTCACCGATGCCCGCACTGACCGCATCGGTCGCTTCGAACTGGCGGATGGCGGCACCATTTTTCTGGATGAGATTGGCAACGTGCCCATGCGCCAGCAATCCAAGTTGCTGCGCGTGCTGGAGTCGGGAGAAATTGAGCGCGTGGGATCGTCGCGTTCCAAGCGGATCGACGTGCGCCTGATTTCCGCCACGAATTCCGACCTTCACGCCGCCTGTCAGGCCGGGCAGTTTCGTGAAGATCTTCTGTTCCGTCTCAATACCGTCGAAATCCACTTGCCGGCGCTGCGCGAGCGCCGTGAGGACATTCCAGTTCTGGCCCTCCACTTTCTTTCGCATTATGCTTCCCGCTACCGTAGGACGATACGGGGACTCGACCCGTCAGCCTTGCAGGTGCTGATGCAATATGCCTGGCCCGGCAACGTTCGCGAGTTGGAGCACACGCTGGAGCGGGCCGTCCTCATGTGCCGCACTGAGCAAATCCAGCCCGGCGACCTCGGTGTGGGACTGCAGCGGTCACAGGCGCAGAACCTGGAGGAACTGAGCCTCGAATCGGTGGAGACCATTCTGATCCGCAAGGCCTTGCAGCGCTTCCAGGGCAACGTGAGCCAGGCCGCCGAAGCCCTTGGCCTGAGCCGCGGCGCGCTCTATCGTCGAATGGAAAAGTATGGGCTTTAGCCCGCGCGAATCTGACCCATTCAAACGCAGGAAAGCGCGCCGAGCTCCTTTTGAGCGCCGCATCATTCGCTCCTCGATGTGGCTGGCCATCCCGGGATTGTTGACCAGCGGTGTCCTGATCTGGCTGCAGGATTGGGCCATCGAGTCGAAGCTTGCCTTGCTTTTCGCCGAGCTTGTCGTCTGCGGGTTGATTCTTGCCGCCCTGCACGATCAGATTATTCGTCCCCTGCAGACCCTGGCCAATGTGGTCGGTGCTCTGCGGGAAGAGGACTATTCCTTCCGTGCGCGTATGGCGGTTCCCGACGATGCTCTCGGGGAGCTCTCTCTCGAAGTCAACATGCTTGCCGATCTGTTGGCGGAGCATCGCATCGGAGCGATTGAGGCAACCGCTCTCCTGCAGCGCGTCGTCGAAGAAGTGGATATTCCGCTCTTTGCCTTCGATCCCGGCGAGGCCCTGCGGCTAGTGAACTCAGCGGGTGAAAGGCTTCTGCAACAGGCTTCCCCGAGACTGCTCGGCCGAACGGCCACCGAACTGGGATTGAAAACCTGCCTCTCGGCTGAAAATGCTTCGGTGATTCCCTTGCACTTCAATAGCGACGCGCGCTGGTTTTTGCGGCGCAGCTCGTTCCGGCAGGGGGGAGTGCCACACACCCTGGTCGTGCTCTCAGATGTCAGCCGGGCGTTGCGGGAAGAAGAGCGGCTCGCCTGGCAACGCCTGATTCGTGTCATGGGTCATGAATTGAACAACTCGCTGGCCCCCATCAAGTCGATCGCCGGAAGCCTGCATGCGCGGCTCTCCGAAAGTACACTGGCCGCGGACGAGCGCGCCGACTTCGAGCGCGGGCTGGGCATCATCGAGGCTCGGGCCGCGTCTCTGAATCGCTTCCTACAGGCCTATCGGCAGCTGGCCCTGATGCCCCCGCCGGTCCTTAAGAAATCGACTCTGTCCCCATTGGTGACGCGGGTTGCGGGCTTGGAGACCCGTATCGAAGTCAAGGTGATTCCCGGACCCGAGGTGACTCTGATGGCGGATCCGGACCAGCTTGAGCAGTTGCTCATCAATCTGGTACGCAATGCGGCCGAGGCTGTGCTGGAAGGGTCGCCGTCAAAGGCTCCCGGCCACGATGCCCTCGCGCCAACTAACGGTTTCCAGCCATCCGTCAGTATTGGCTGGAAAGTACTCGACAAGGCCGTGGCCCTGGTCATAGAAGACAACGGTCCGGGCCTTTTGAATCCCAGCAACGCTTTTGTTCCGTTCTATACCACCAAGCCTTCCGGAAGCGGGATCGGTCTGATCCTTTCGCGCCAGATCGCGGAAGCGCATGGCGGTTCCCTCGAACTCACCAACCGGCCCGACGAGCGTGGCTGCAGGGCCAGGGTTCTTCTGCCTCGGTCCGCCTTCTAACAACGTCGGCGGAGGTTGTACATGACCGCGAGCCACATTCGAGGCGCAATACCACTCCGCGACATCCAGCCAGGCCACCATCGTGTTCCTCGGAAACCTGTGCCAGGTGCGCTATTTGCGCTGCTTGCATCCCGAAGAATTCGCCCCTCTACATCATTTACTGTAGGGCTACTACATGCTGTACGGTAGTGAACAGGCCGGAAAACTTCGCTACAATTCATGCTGCCGGGGGCTTGCTTCCTTCTTCCAAGGTCAAAATGTCTGCAATTCGGATTCTTGTCGTCGATGACCACGAAGTAATCAGGCGGGTGGTTTGCTCTCTTCTTTCCAGCGATCCCACTCTGGACGTGGTTTGTCAGACGGCGGACGGGGAACAGGCGGTCCTCAAGGCCCAGGAACTGCAACCGGACCTGGTCCTGCTCGACATCAGCCTGCCCGGAATCAGCGGCATCGAAGCCGCAAGGCGTATTCGCAGCAGCTCGCCGAATTCACACATCATCTTCCTGAGCCAGCACGATTCGCTGCAGGTGGTGGAAAGCGCGATGCGCATGGGCGGCCACGGGTACGTTGCGAAGATCGACGCAGGAGCAGAGCTCTTGATGGCCATCCGCACCGTCAGTGCAGGTCAACAGTTCGTGAGCCAGCGCATCGTGTCCCAGGGCTGGGGAGCGGATTCGCGTAGTAGCGCAAATACCTGACAGTCGCCGGCCCCGCTCTCCCTTCTCCAAAAATCTGAATGTGAATCCCACGGTGAAACCGGTACCAACCGCGCCATTTGCCGCCGCTGCAGTAACACGAAGGTGACGTTTGTGCTACCCTGACCCATGTAAATGCCGGTTCGAAGCTCAACCGGTGGGGCTTGCCACTTTTCCTGTGGAAGAGCGGCGCTTCAAGCGCCGCGTCGCCGGGCAGACAAACAGGTCGGGCTTCAGCCCCAGTGGCGCCACTGGGCCCTAAAGGACCGTCATGGGGAGGCGCCGAAAACGCGGCCCTGAAGGGCCGCTCTTCCACGAAACAGGAAGTGTCCGATTATTTCATCGCCACCGATCGCCTCTGACGCATGCACATTCCTGACGGGTATCTGAGTCCTTCGACCTGCGCCCTGCTCTACGGCACCGCCATACCCTTCTGGTACACGGCCTTCGCGCGCGTCAAGCGGTTGCTGAACACGCGCCTTATACCTCTGTTGTCCGTTGCCAGCGCGTTCTGCTTTGTCATCATGATGTTCAACGTCCCCCTGCCGGGTGGGACCACGGGGCATGCGGTGGGCGTGGGAGCTGCGACCGTGGTGCTGGGCCCATGGGCGTCCATGCTCTCGGTATCGATTGCCTTGTTGATCCAGGCAGTATTTTTTGCCGACGGCGGAATCACTACTTTCGGCGCGAACTGTTTCAACATGGCGATCGTGGGTTCTCTGGTGGCGCATTTCGCCTACCGTGCGGTTGCGGGCAGAACAGCGATCGCTTCCCCTCGCCGGGTGGTGGCCGCTGCGCTGGCAGGCTATGCAGCTATCAACGTTGCCGCGCTTCTTACCGCATGCGAGTTGGGAATTCAGCCGCTGTTTTTCAAGGACGCAAGCGGCGCTCCTCTTTATGCTCCTTACGCTCTTCACGTTGCGATCCCCGCCATGATGCTGGGTCATCTGACGTTCGCTGGACTGGCCGAGCTGTTTGTGGCTGGGGGTGTAGTTGCCTATCTGCAGCGTACGAATCCGGCGCTGCTGGGGCAGAGATCGGCAGACGGCATTGAAGCATCCGCCCCGCCCTCAGGCTGGAAGGCGACCCGCCCGCTTTGGATTCGTCTGGCCCTGCTCATGCTTCTGACTCCTCTCGGAATTCTGGCGGCGGGTACGGCCTGGGGGGAATGGGGAGCAAAGGATTTTGCCGACCCGCAAATGCGGCAGCAGATCACGGCGGCCTCGGGTAACATCGCGCCTCCGTCGGAACAGCCGCGCGGGTTGGCGCAACTCTCGTCTTTGTGGAGTGCGCCTTTCCCCCAGTATGCTCCCCCTTTTGTGCGCCATCCTGCTTTTGGCTATGTGATGTCGGCCATGTTCGGCTGCGGCCTCATTCTCGGGTTCTTCCTGCTGATGGGATGGATCATCGATAAACGCGCCGCCGTTCAGTCCGGAACTTCACCATGACCCGCCCCGGGAACAAATCGCGGGGACTCGTGGAGCGCAGTCTGGCATCTTTTGTTGATGCGATGGAGCACGCTTTCTATGCGGAGGAGTTGGCGAAGGAAGACGGCCTGCTTCAAAAACTGGACCCGCGAGTCAAGATCGTGGCCGTCCTGCCCCTGATCGTGATCGCCGCCCTGGCGCGCCGGCTGTGGGTGATCGCCGCGCTCTTTGTTATAGCCGTCGTGCTTGCACTGCTGTCCAAAGTTCCCCTGGCAACCCTGGCAAAGAGAGTCTGGTTGGGTGTGCTCACCTTCACCGGACTCATCTCACTTCCGGCGTTGTTCCTCACGCCCGGGCAGGCTATATACAGCCTGCCGCTTCTCGGCTGGACCGTGAGCGCGCAGGGACTGCGCGCCGCTGTCTACCTCATCCTGCGGGCGGAGACGGCTGCGACTTTCTCGCTGCTGCTGGTCCTCTGCACTCCCTGGAGCAGTTTGCTGAAGGCGCTGCGCGTGCTTCGGTTGCCGATCGTGCTCGTGGTCATCCTGGGCATGACTTATCGCTATATTTTCTTGCTGCTCCGGAACGCACACGACATGTTTATGTCCCGCAAGAGCCGGATCGTCGGCCGCCTCGATGGTCGGGAGCAGAGGCAGGCAGCTACGGCCAGCGCCGGCGTACTCATGTCCAAAACCATTCAGCTCAGCAGCGATGTTTACTTGGCGATGCGTTCGCGTGGCTACCAGGGTGAAGTGTATGTGCTGGACGATTTCCGGACCCACTGGTTTGACTGGATCGCGCTGGTTTTGTTCATCTCTATAGCGCTTCTGGCTTTCTGGTTTGGACGATGAAAGTGGTCTCGGTACCAGGCAAGTCGCGCAGAGACTGCAAGAGAGGAGAGTTGTGACCGTCCCCATCTTCGAGGCGCGCGACGTGACCTACAGCTATCGCGACGTGACTGCACTCGATGGACTGAATCTCACCGTCATGCCGGGGCAGAGAATTGTCTTGCTGGGAGCAAATGGTTCCGGCAAGTCAACGTTGCTCTCCATGCTCGACGGCCTTTGTTTTCCGGAGAAGGGCAGCGTTGCCTTCAAGGGGGAGCCCCTGGCTGAGGACCGGCTAAGCGGAGAGGTTGAATTCGATTTCCGGCGCCGCGTGGGACTGGTGTTTCAAAATCCTGACGTCCAGTTGTTCAACCCGACAGTCTTCGACGAAGTGGCTTTTGGGCCGCTGCAGTTGCATTGGCCGAAGGAACAAATCCGCGTGCGCGTTACCGGGATGCTGGAGGAGTTGGAGATCGCACACCTGAAGGAGCGTTCACCCCATCACCTCTCCACTGGAGAAAAGAAACGGGTCGCTCTGGCCTCGGTGCTGATTCTCGATCCCGAAGTCCTGCTGCTGGACGAGCCCACCGCCGCGCTTGACCCCAAAAGCGAGAGCCGGATGATCGATTTTCTGGTGAGTTGCAGCGGCGGCCGCAAGACGGTGATCACGGCCACTCACGATCTCGACCTGGTGGAGGACATCGCGGACTACTGTCACGTTTTCCAGCGTGGCCGCATTGTCGCAGCGGATACACCGTCAGAGATATTGAATGACCACGCACTGCTGCTCAGTACGAATCTCATCCACGCCCATCGTCACGCGCATTCTCCCGGTGAACTGCACTCCCATCCCCACCGCCACGGCCACAAGCACTAGGAAAAACCGTGTCATCCCGAGCCGGGTTGAATCATTCGCTAGCGAATGATTCACGTGGTCGAGGGATCTGTTGGTTGTCTGTGTCCACGATTGAGGATCCCTTTCCAGGACAATGCTCCGCAGTGGCAGGCGTGAAAGTCCTCGTTCCGTCGAGCGTGTGGCTATGCAAGGGGTCCTTCGACTCCGCAGGCCGATTCGCAAGCGAATCGGTTTGCTTCGCTCAGGATGACAACACCTCGCAATGACCGCGTCGTCAGTCGCCAGCACTGGGCCGGGGAGAGAGCGGGGCCATTTGGTTCGGGTCCACATGGCTTTTGCGTGCCAACATCAGACGGAATCGATCGAGGTAGAGATAAACGACGGGAGTGGTGAAAAGCGTAAGCGCCTGGCTCATGATCAGTCCGCCGACAATCGTGATGCCGAGAGGACGTCTTAGTTCCGACCCGACGCCGGTGCCCAAAGCGAGGGGCAAGCCACCCAACAATGCAGCCATGGTAGTCATCATGATGGGGCGGAAGCGGCGAATGCACGCTTCATAGATCGATTCTGCCGGAGTTCTGCCGGCACGCTCCGTCTCCAGCGCGAAATCAATCATCATGATCGCGTTCTTTTTCACGATGCCGATGAGCAGGATAATGCCGATCAGTCCCATTACGTTAAGCTCGCTGTGAGTCAGCATCAGGGCCAGGATGGCGCCCACGCCGGCCGAAGGCAGCGTCGAGAGAATGGTAATGGGATGGATGTAGCTTTCGTACAGCATCCCCAGCACCAGGTACACCGTGACCAGCGCCGCCAGAATCAGCAGGGGTTCGCTGGCCAGCGAAGACTGGAAGGCGGCCGCCGTCCCCTGAAAACTGGCGTTGATGGTGGGAGGAAAGTTGATGGAGCGCTGCGCTTGGTCGATGGCGTCGGTCGCGGCGCCCAAAGACACGTTAGGGGCGAGATTGAAAGACAACGTCACCGATGGATACTGGCCCTGGTGGCTGACCGCCAGCGGCGTGTTCGAAGGTCCGAAGTGCGCAAACGAAGACAGGGGGACGGCGGTCCCGTTGTTGCCGCGAACATAAATATTCTGCAGCGCGTCCGTGCTGTCGGAAAACTCCGGAGCCACTTCCATGACCACGTGATACTGGTTCAACGCCTTGTACATGATGGAGACCTGGCGCTGGCCAAAGGCGTCATACAGGGCGTTATCGATATCTCCCGCGTCCACGCCCAGCCGCGCTGCCGTGTCCCGGTCAATAATTACGCTGGCCTGTAACCCCTTGTCCTGCTGGTCGGTGTTGACGTCGCGCAGTTCGGGCAGGGAACGTAGCTTCTGCAGAAGCATAGGGGACCAATAGTTCAGGTCTTTCAGGCTCTCGCCCTGCAGGGTGTATTGAAATTGCGCCTGGCTCATGCGCCCGCCGATCGTGAGGTCCTGGGCCGATTGCATGTAGAGCGTCGCTCCGGGCACGACTGCCAGTTTGCGCCGCAGCCTGCCTATCACCTGGTCAGCGCTTATCTTGCGTTCCTCAAGCGGCTTCAGCGTGATGAACATGCGGCCGCTGTTGGTCGAAGTATTGCCGCCCGCAAAGCCCACAATGGTTTGCACCGCTGGATCTTTGATTACCAGACCCACAAACTGCCTCATCTTGGACTGCATGGCAGCGAAGGAAATATCCTGTGCGGCCTGCACCGAACCCATCACGCGTCCGGTGTCCTGCTGTGGAAAGAAGCCCTTGGGAACGATGACATAGAGATAGACGCTGAGCGCTGCCGTCCCGATGGTGATCAGCAGGGTCAGAGGTTGGTGGCGCAGGACCACCTTCAGCGAGCAGCTATAGAGTTTAAGAGCGGTGTCAAAGACCTTTTCACTGAAACGATAGATGCGTCCATGCTTTTCCTTGGCGGTCGAAAGCAGGAAGAGCCCGCACATCATCGGAGTGACCGTCAGAGATACCACCAGCGAGACCGCGATGGCTGCGCTCAGCGTAACCGCAAATTCCCGGAACAGGCGGCCCACGATTCCGCCCATCAGCAGAATCGGGATGAAGACCGCCACCAGCGAGGTGCTCATCGAGAGCACGGTAAATCCGATTTCCCGGGCGCCGCGGAAGGTGGCGGCCACCGGAGGCACTCCTTCCTCGATGTGGCGGGTAATGTTTTCCAGTACCACGATGGCGTCGTCCACCACGAAGCCGGTCGAAATAGCCAGCGCCATCAGGGAGAGATTATCCAGGCTGTAGTCCAGCAGATACATCACCCCGAACGTTCCCACCAGCGACAGCGGAACCGCCACGCTGGGAATGATGGTGGCCCGGAAGGTGCGTAGAAATGCGAACACCACCAGAATGACCAGGATGACGGAGATAATCAGCGTGATTTCGATGTCGTGTACCGAGGCGCGAACCGTGGTGGTACGGTCCATGACCACGCTCACATCGATCGCCGGCGAGATGGAAGACCTCAGCAGAGGCAAGGTGGCGCGCACGCGATCCACGGTTGCGATGATGTTCGCGCCCGGCTGCCGGAAAATGACGATCAGGATCGCGGGTTTGCCCCCGGACAGCCCAATTTGGCGAATGTCCTCCACGGAATCCGTTACGCTGCCCACATCGCCCAGCCGTACCGCAGCGCCATTCTGATAGGAAATGATCAGTCGGCGATACTCATCCGCCGTAAAAATCTGATCGTTGGCGTCTAGGTTCCAGGCATTGACCGCACCGTCGATCGCGCCTTTGGGCCGGTTGGCGTTGGCGTTGCCCAGGGCGGTGCGCACCGTGTCCAGGCCCACCCCCAGCTTGTTTAGCAGCGTGGGATTCAATTCGGCCCGCACCGCCGGCCTGGAGGATCCCCCCACGAACACCTGGCCGACCCCTTCCACTTGCGCCAACTTTTGCGAGAGGATCGAATCCGCCGCGTCGTACATCCGCGGTCGCGTAATGATGTCCGAAGTAAGAGCCAAAATGAGAATGGGCGCGTCCGCCGGGTTTACCTTCCGATAAGTGGGGTTGCCCGGCAAGTTGGCGGGAAGCTGGCTACGCGCTGCGTTGATGGCGGCCTGCACATCGCGCGCCGCAGCGTCGATATTGCGATTGAGGTCGAACTGCAATGTGATGCCCGTGGACCCCAACTGGCTAGTCGAAGTCATCTGGTTGACACCGGCGATGCGTCCAAACTGCCGCTCCAGTGGAGTAGCGACTGCCGATGCCATGATCTCGGGACTCGCGCCCGGAAGGGAGGCTCCGACGGAAATGACCGGGAATTCCACCTGCGGCAGCGGCGCAACTGGCAGGTAGTTAAACGCCAGCGCGCCCGCCATGAGCAGCGCTGCCGCCAGCAACGACGTGCCGATCGGACGCTTGATGAATGGCGCGGAAATATTCATTCTCTAATCCAGAGACAACTAGTCGGCTGAGGCCCCGCCCGGTTCCTCGATGGCATTGCCGATGTTCAGGTGAGCGAAACGTTGCGCCAGGCGGTCAAACCACAGATACACAACCGGCGTGGTGTAAAGCGTGAGCAACTGGCTCACCAGCAGGCCGCCCACAATCGTTATGCCCAGCGGATGGCGCAATTCCGACCCCGTGCCTCTTCCCAGCGCCAGCGGAAGTCCGCCCAGCAGCGCCGCCATCGTGGTCATCATGATGGGGCGAAAGCGCAGCAAGCAGGCCTGGAAGATGGCCTCTTCCGGCGGTTTGTGCTCCACTCGTTCCGCTTCCAGCGCGAAGTCGATCATCATAATGGCGTTCTTCTTCACGATGCCGATTAGAAGAATGATTCCAATCAGCGCCACCACTCCCAGATCGTTGCCGGTCAAAAGGAGGGCCAGAATGGCGCCCACGCCGGCTGAAGGCAAGGTGGAGAGTATCGTCAGGGGATGAATGTAGCTCTCGTACAACACTCCCAGCACGATATAGACGGTAACGATGGCGGCCAGAATCAGCCAGGGCTCGGAGGAAAGTGAATTCTGGAAGGCCGCAGCCGTTCCCTGGAAGCTGGTGTGAATGCTGGGCGGAAGATGAATGTCCTGTTCCGTTCTTTGTATGGCTTGGGTCGCCTCTCCCAGAGAAACTCCCGGCGCCAGGTTGAACGACAGCGTGACCACCGGGAACTGTCCCTGGTGATTCACGGCCAGGGCTGCGTTCGATGTCTCAAAGTGGCTGAAGGCGGCCAACGGGACCTGCATCCCGCTGTTGGAGTGCACGTAAATGTTCTTCAGCGAATCTGGGTTTTGCGAGAACTGCGGGTCCACTTCCAGCACCACATGGTACTGGTTCAACTGGGTAAATATGGTGGAAACCTGGCGCTGCCCGAAAGCGTCGTAGAGAGTGTCGTCGATGGCCTGGGGCAATATGCCCAATCGGGATGCAGTATCGCGATCGATGACCAACTCGGCCTTAAGGCCGCCATTCTGCTGGTCGGTGGCGACATCGCGCATGGATGGCAGTTTGCGCAACTCCTCCACCAGCCGCGTGGCCCAGACCGACAATTCCTGCGCGTCCGCGTCTTCCATGGAATATTGATACTGCGTCCGGCTGACCCGATCTTCCACCGTGAGGTCCTGCACGGGTTGCATGTACAAAGTGATGTCTTTCACTCGATCCAGTTCAGGCTGCAAGCGGCGGATGATCTCGGAGGCGGTCGCCGTGCGCTGGTCGCGCGGTTTCAGGTTGATCTGAATGCGTCCGCTGTTCGGCGTGGCGTTGGTGCCGTCGATTCCGATAAAGGACGACAGGCTTTGCACGTCCCGGTCCTTGAGGATGACCTGGGCCAGCGCCTGCTGGTGTTGTGCCATGGCGGCGAAAGAAGTGTTCTGCGGCCCTTCTGAAATGCCCAGAATCACACCCGTATCCTGCACCGGGAAAAATCCCTTGGGCACCACCACGTACAGAAACAGCGTCAGGACCAGAGTGCCGGCGGTGACCAGCAGGGTAATGGTTTGGTGCCGCAAAACAAATTTCAAAGTGCGGCCGTAGAATTCAATGACCCGGTTGTAGAAATTCTCCGTGGACTTGTAAAACCGGCTCTGATGTTTGGGGTCGTGGCGCTTCAGCAGCTTGGCGCACATCATCGGCGTCAGCGACAGGGAAACCGCGGCCGATACCAGAATGGTCACCGCCAGGGTCACGGCAAATTCGCGGAACAGACGACCTACGATGTCGCCCATGAACAGCAAGGGAATCAGCACCGCGATCAGCGATACCGTCAGCGACACAATGGTGAAGCCAATTTGCCCTGCCCCCTTCAGGGCAGCGTCCAGTGGCGATTCGCCCTCTTCCAGAAAGCGTTCGATGTTCTCGATCATGACGATCGCGTCATCGACCACGAACCCGGTGGAGATGGTCAGCGCCATCAGGGTCAGGTTGTTCAGGCTGTATCCCAGCAGGTACATGACCCCGAACGTTCCCACCAGCGAGAGAGGAACGGCAACGCTGGGAATCACAGTAGCCGACAGGTTCCGCAGGAACAGGAAAATCACCATCACCACCAGCCCGACGGTGAGCATCAGTTCAAACTGAACGTCTGTCACCGACGCCCGGATGGTTTCGGTGCGGTCGGTGAGCACCTGTACTTTGATCGCGGCTG
Organism: Terriglobia bacterium; assembly: GCA_963803605.1. GTDB lineage: Bacteria > Acidobacteriota > Terriglobia > Terriglobales > Acidobacteriaceae > JAIQFF01. The sequence continues at coordinate 74,612 of CAWDNG010000003.1, read as the reverse complement.
GCAACGACGCCTGCAGTTGCTTCAACAGCAGCTTTACCCGGTCGGCGACGCTGATGATGTTGCTGCCGGGCTGGCGCTGAATGTTCACGATCACGGCCGGGGTCGTGTTCATCCAGGCGGCTTGCTTGACGTTTTCGGCGCTGTCCACCGCGGTGGCGATATCGGAAAGCCGGACTGGCGCGCCGTTCTTGTACGCCACCACCACGTTGTTGTATTGCGCGCTCGAACTGAGCTGGTCATTGGCGCCGATGGTGAAGGACTGGCGCGGCCCATCCAACACGCCCTTGGCCTGGTTGACATTGGCCGCCGCCAGCGCAGTCCGTATATCTTCCAGACTCAGTCCATAGGACGCCAGCGCCGTCGGATTGGCCTGGATCCGCACCGCCGGCTTCTGCCCGCCGCTGATCGAAACCAGTCCGACGCCGGGAAGCTGGGAAATTTTCTGGGCCAGCGCGGTGTCCGCCAGGTCCTCCACTTTCGACAGCGGCAGCGTGTCCGAAGTCAGGGCCAGCGTGAGGATGGGAGAATCGGCCGGATTCACCTTGCTATAAATTGGAGGATTTGGCAGGTCACGCGGAAGATAAGTGGTGGCGGCGTTGATCGCGGCCTGGACTTGTTGCTCCTCGACGTCGATGTTCTCGTTGAGGTTAAATTGCAGCGTGATGATGGCGCTGCCCAGGGAACTGGTGGAGGTCATCTGGCTGAGTCCGGGGACCTGGCCAAACTGGCGTTCCAGCGGCGCCGTCACCGAGGAGGCCATCACGTTGGGATCCGCTCCTGGATAGAACGTCACCACCTGGATGGTCGGATAATCAACTTCGGGAAGTGCAGACACGGCCAGGTTGGTGTAAGCAACCATGCCGACCAGCAGAAGCCCGACCATCAACAGAGTGGTGGCGACCGGGCGAAGAATGAAAAGCCGCGACGGGTTCATGGTGCTCCCGTGGTGGAAGACGGCTCGGGCTGGGCTTGCGAGGCCGGAGATTGCGCGTTCCGGTTCTCTCCCCCTCCGCCCGCGTGTGGATCCACTCTACTCCCGGCTTGCAGCTTGTCCTGCCCGTCGATGACCACGATGTCTCCAGGGGCAACTCCGCTGGCGATCGAGGCCACGTTGTTCTGGGTGAAAGAAACCGTCACCGGACTGACCGCGACTGTCTTGTCGGGTTTGACCGTAAACACATACCTTCCCTGGGGACCGTTCTGCACCGCGACCGACGGGATCGTGATGCTGCCCTTGTGCGTCTCCAGCAGCAGACGAACATTAACGAACTGGTTGGGCCAAAGGGCGTCATCCGGGTTGTCGAACATCGCTTTCAACCGTCCCGTCCCGGTGGACTGGTCAATCTGGTTGTCGATGGTCAGCAATTTACCGGTGGCCATCCTGGTTTGATCGTCCCGGCTGTAGGCCTCGACCGGAAGCGTTCCCTTGTGCATGTGCTGGGACACGTTCAGCAGGCTGTCTTCCGGCAGCGTGAACACGACGGCAATGGGTTGCAATTGGGTGATAACCAGCAACGGATTGGTATCAGTGGCATGCACCATGTTGCCTACGTCCACCAGCCGGAGTCCGATGCGGCCGCTGATGGGCGCTGTAATGTGTGAGTACACCAGGTTCAACTTTGCGTTATCGATTGCTGCCTGGTCGGAACGGACCGCTCCCTCCAGCTGTTCTGCCGTGGCCCTTTGCGTATCTACCTGCTGCCGGGACATTGCTCCCGAATCATCCAGCAAGCTCTTGAAGCGTTCGTAATTCAACCGCGCGTCCTTGAGCTGGGCCTGGTCGCGGTACAAAGCTGCCTGGGCCTGATCGAGGGCAACCTGGAATGGCCGGGGATCGATCACCGCCAGCAGCTCCCCCTTCTTTACGTGCTGGCCCTCTTTGAAATTGATCTCCGCCAGCTGTCCATCCACCCGGCTCTTGACGCTGACGGTGTTGGAAGCGGTCACGCTTCCCAGGCCTTTCAGGTATACAGGCACATCTTTACGTTCTGCGGTAGCGACCGCGACTGGCACTGCCATCCGGGTGGCGGCCCGCGCCGTACTAGGCTTGGATCCCGCGTTGCACCCGAGCATGAAGACAGCCACCGCCGCTAAGGTGAGTGCCACCGCAAGGCGTTGGCGAGACGATTGGCTGGTTCGTTGGGTGGGCGTCCTGCCCGTTCCCGGTCGGTGCCGCTGGTGCTCGATCCGCATTTTCACTCTCTCGTTCTGCCGAAAGCCGCTCCTGTCATCTTCATGGCACAACAAGCCGTACGCATTTGACTCTAAAAATTATATCCCGGTTGCGACTTATCTTCAGTCTTTACAATACTTTACATTTTTGTAATCCAATTTCCATCTTAGACCAGGAAAGCACAGTGAGGAAGCCGTCGCGCTTGCCGCTGGAACTGCAGCCCGATCAATCGGCCTTGCAGCCCACTGTCCCACGCCCATATTGCAGAAATGACTTGATTGGCAGCTTCAGGCTCTCAGGGGGAAGATAAGCCCAAATACGTACAGGCTCAATACCTTGGCGTCAATACGGGGAAGGCTGTACGCCCGGCGCCTGGGGAGGAGTTCTTGGGAGCTCCGAGTCTGGGGGGACCTGCTCGCGAATGAATCAGTCAAACACCATTCAAGGGCGCAGAGGAGATGACCTGCCAGAGTTGCTGGTCCGGCAATTTGGACCATGAAGGCATGCCTTTTCTCATGTTTCCGTTCACCAGCAGCCAGTGCAGGTCGCCTTCGCTGGCCTGATGCTGCACTCGGTCGCTGCTCAACGGGGGAGGCTTCTTCGTGCCCTCGGCATCTTCACCGTGACAGTGCGAACAGCGGTCCACGAAGATCCTGCGCCCGGCGGCAATCGCGTCTTCCTGATCGCGATAGGGGCTGACCTTGTCGTGATCGCGAGCCGGCACGTTCTTCATCCAGCTGCCGTCGGCGGCGCCGAACATCATCGCGCCTGGGAAAAGAACCAGCAAGAGCGTGATTCCTACTCGGCGGATCATCGCACGCCTCGATGAAATCGGCTGAAGAACTGGCCAATTTCGTAGGAAACACCGAAGCGGTACAGGCGTGGAAGGCCATAGTCATTCAACCCAAACTGGGGAGAGAACGAAAGCGTCATTCCATTAGGTGCTTCCCAGTTGATCAGGGGGCCCAGATAGTGCGATGTCAGGCGTGTACCAAAGCTGTGGCGGTCGCCCAGGCCTCCATACATTTCAACCCCGCCTTGAAACTTTTCCCCGCAGAATGTGCAGCTATGAGCGCTGGCCGCCAGCTTCAGCGGACGGCTGGCGCCGATGGCATATCCAAACTCCCAGGGTTCGTTGGACAGGTTCTTCACCGCGATGATGTTTTCGCTGATGTTCCATCCATGGTAGTTACTCCCCAGAATCAGCTTGAGCTCCAGTTCCCGCTCCTTCTCGAGCCGGGAAACCGCATTGGATTCAAGAAAATCATCCCTGCCGTCATGGCCGACCACTTCGCGCAGCGCTTTGTCCGCGCTGGTATTTTCGAATTCGACGTAAATCACGGGATTGATCCAGTATTCACGCAATAAAGGACGAAAGCGGTTTTCCCAGCGGTAGCCGGTGAAAATGGTGCTGTCGTGCTGCGTGATCTGGCCATCGAGATAAAACTCCGATGTCCACCAGGCGGTGGCGCCATACTCGAACTCAATATTGCTGCCCAGGAAGCGGTTTCCGGCCGGCGGCTTTCCCGTCACGCCGAAGACCTCGATATCGAGGTTTCCCGGCTCCTCCATTTCATGAGAATAGGTGACGAAGTAAGGCCGCTCCTGCGCCCGGGAAGCGCCGGCAAAGACCCAAACAAACAGGCAGAGGGCCACGGCTGGTCTCATAGAAGGATTAAGGGTGATCCATAGTTGCAAATGTGTTGCAACTTGGGACTTTATGACTCTAAGCGGCCGCTCTTGGATGGGTCAATCATCGCCAGATTTTCTGTTGCATCCCAGTTGCAACTAGATGCAACGATGCGCGAATCTCGCCTTGGAGTTTCGGATGCACTGAAAGGCATCGGAACCGGACAAAAAACGGCTTGCCAGGGGGGGCTCAGCGCGGCGGGGGCTTAATCCTTGGGTTGATCGGTGGTGCGGCACTGGGCGCAGTACCCCCCGACTTCCAGCCGGGTGACGACAATATGGAAACGGCAATCCCTTTGAATCTGCCCCTTCAGACGGTCGAACAGATCGCTTTCGAACTCGGTAATCTTTCCGCAGCGCAGGCACGCCATGTGGATGTGGTCCCTCTGGGGGCGGCGTTCGTAGTAGTGTTTTTCGCCCTGCATGTGCATGAGATCGAGTTCGTCAATCAGACCGTGGCGTTTGAGCAGGCCGAGTGTGCGATACACCGTGACCCGGTCAATCTGGGGATCGAGGCGGCGGGCGCGGCGCAACAGTTGGCTCGCATCAAGATGCTGCTTGGCCGTTTCCACCACGCTCAGAATGGTGCGGCGCTGCCGCGTCATGCGCAGTCCACGCGACATCAATTCCGCCTGCAGGCGTCCAGGAATCTCGGTCTGGGGCAATGGCATCGGGAATCCTTCTTGCAACTCGGGTGCATTATTATAGCCTGAAGTCCCCCATGACGCCAGATACTTCGGAGCAAGGAAACGGTTATTTTGCGCAACCCATAGGCCACGAAGGGTCCTTTGTGGTTTATTGAATTTCTGGGCGGTGTGGCGAACCTGAACCGCTCTCTAGCACGCCCGTCATGGCCTATTTCAGGCCCGGCCAAAGCATTTCCAGCATTCTTGCCAGCAGGGGCCGGCGCGGTGGGTTGCGGCTGACTGCAGCTCGATACTTGTCGATCCATTGCGGTTCCGGGTCGGGTATTTGGCCCATCGCTTCCGATTTGGGTGTGAACGGTTTCGGGGAGCGCCCGGGAGTTGCCTGCATTCGCTTTTGATCATCGTGCGCCTGCGCCACGAAGCGGAAGGGTTGCTGCGTCCAGGAGACAGGGGTCAACATCTCGGCTGCCCCCGACATTGGCCCTCCCTGAGTCAGGAACATTACCCTGATGCGGGTACCGCGTATCAGAGGTTTAGGCAGGCAGAGCAGGCCTCCGGTGGAGGAAAACACCTCGACCCTCCCCGTGACCGTGTCCCCGCTCGGGAAGCGAAGTACAGCGGGAGTGTATTCGGTGGTCCTGACACGTGGAGCCCGGCGAGCGAACGCTGGGGGCTGGTAACTCATGCTAAACGGCAAGTATGGTGCTTGCACTCCACCCGGAGGAGATTACGAAAGGGAATGCCTCGAGAAGTTACCCCAACCGTTCGAGCCTATTCGCGCACCAGGAGTGCCACCCGCGGGAAGCGGAATTGCCCGGCAGCATCATCAATCACGTTGACCTGGCACGTGTAGAAACCGGGTTTGAGCTGGGTAAGGGGCACGTCGAGCTGGAAAATCGCAGCCTTGCGCTCGGGCGCGTTGAGCTGTTCGCTTTCGACCAGCGGAGTTTCATACGCCTTGCTGTTGCCGCGAAAGAAAGCCACGTTGGTCAGCAGGTGGATGGCCGGGCTGTTGCGCTCATGCGCCGGTGCGCTGGCATTTGCCGCCGCACGGGCGGGATCATAGACCTCGTAATAGAAGTACAGGTGCTGGCCCGCGGAGAAGACATGAGTCACGCTGGGAATCACCTCTGACCCGTCGCGTATCAGCGGGTTATCGCTCTTGTGCTTGCCGGCCGGCTGCAGCTGGTTCGCCAGCACAATCGAACTCATCTTGACCGGCACCGATTTCAGGTCGGGGACGGTGAGATCGGTTTCGAACGAGCCCAGGCGTCCGCTCTGATTTTCCCGCACTACGAACTTCAGATGATAGGTGCCGGGCGGCAGGACGAAACCGGTGTTGTACTGCACGTTTTTGCGCCGCACCAGCTGCGACGTGTTCAGCGCCAGCTTGACCGTGTCCCGTATCTGCCCCACCGGACGCTTCTCCGGATCGGTCACGATACCCAGAACATCCAGCGTGGCGCGGTCCTGGTCATTGTTGTGGGTGAAAGGAATCTGGGAACCGGGAACGACCACCGACACCGGCACATAAAATTTGCGGTCCGCGATGCGGAAGTATGCTGCAGATAAATACACCGGCAGATCGGTGGTGGGAAGGTCCGAGGCCAGCTCTTCGTCGAGCTGGCGTTCGCGATCGTCGCGGGTGGAATGCTGGAAGTCGGCAGGAGCGTAGTAGCCTCGCCGGAAATCAATCTTGACGCCGGGCCGGTTGACCCGTACTGTGATGCGCCGGAAGCGGCCGTCCCGCGCCGGGTTCGTGCTGTGATACCCGAGCAGGTAGTACAGCGACGTGTCCTGCTGCACGCCGGTAAACACCTTGCCGAAATCGTTGGAGTCGAGGAACGCGCGCCCGCCCGTGTCGCCGGCCAGGGTGACCAGCGTTTCTTGCGTGGTGGCATTGGAATCGAATTGGCTCGCTACGGACTTGCCGGAGTAAGGAGAGGTCCCGCGCAGGCTGGCATTCTGGGCCTCGCCGCCCGGCACCAGGGCCTGCAGGCCGCGAATGTCCATGGTGTAAATGGCCATGTTGGCCCGCACCGCGGCATTGGTTGCGGAACGCAGCTGCGACTGGTTTTCAATTCCGGTGCGGTCCATGCCGCTGGAGAAATAGATCAGCGACTTCTTTTCATTGATCGTTGCCAGTTTTTCGGCAATCGAGCGCAGGGCCTGCAGCCGCCGATCGGTGTTGAAAATGTTGTACTCAGTGTCGTCCACGGTGAACGACCCGCCGGTCTCGGCTGTGCCTTCGGTCGTGCCCGTGCTGCCTTCTTCAAAACCCGCGCCGGCGCCAAGGTTGAAGGCCTGCAGGGCTTTCTTCAGCAGCGCCCGATCGGAAGTGAAATCCTGATTCACGCTCAGCGTATCGCCCAGCGAGACCACGGCCAGCAGGTCGGCCGCCACCATCTGCTTGTCCACATAGTTCTGTGCCGCGGTCGTCGCCTGGTCGATTTCGTCCGGCTGCATGGAACTGAGATCGAAGAACAGGATGATCAGCCGCCGGTCTTTCAAGGGCCGGTTGACGAGAGCGGGGGTCTCACCGGCGGCCTGCGGTTGAACCGAGCGAAGCAACGGCGCTTCGGTCGCGGCAGTCGAGAGTACGGCATCGGTATTTTCCAGGTCGAAGGAAACCACCTGCTGCGGCTTGCTATCTTCGAGCACCGTGAAGTCTTCGCGCTTCAGGTCGCGCACCGGATTGCCGTTGCGGTCGCGCACGGTCACGTTTACCAGCACCAGTTCGGTCTTGGAGCGGAAGGTGTACTCGCTGGATGGCTCTTGCGAAATCATGTTGCCGCACAGCATCACGATCACGAGCACAGACGCAACCATGGAGCGACGGGCGTCCTCGCCCGTCCGCTGCGCGCAATGGGTGAAAGAGCGCATCAGAACCTGAACCTCGCACTCAACTGCAGGGAACGCATGGCGCCAACCGAAATCACCCGGCCATAAGTGGGCGAATTTACGACCGTATCGATCCCAACATATTGCGGAGTGTTGAAAATATTCGAGAACTGCACCCTGAACTCCAGGAAGCGCGTTTCACTGAGGGGAAAAATCTTGGTGAATGCCATATCGACCAGCCGGCTGCCCGGCCCTTCGATGCTGTTGCGCCGTGCATCGCCAAACGCGCCCGCTGGGGTCACGAATGCGGCCGTGTTGAACCACTCCGCGATGGACGGATTCGACAGGCTGACGAATTGGCCGGGCACCACATCTGCCCGCACCGTTCCATTGGTGCCGCGGTTCACATCCAGCGGGTCGCCGAGAATGCGGGGAGTGAAGGGCAGGCCCGACGCGATGGTCCAGTCGCCGCTCCAGTTCCAGTCTCCGAAGACCGCCCGCAACGGGCTGTTGCCCGCGAGCCAGCGCCGGTCATGGCCGAAGGGAAGTTCCCAGAGATAGTCCGCGGTGAAACTGTGCCGCTGATCAAAGCTGGACAAGCCGCGCTCGGCCGCCAGGTCGAAGGCATTCTGCGCTACGTTAGTGGTGCCGGAGAGCGTCCTACTCCCCGCGCCCTGGGCGACCAGCGGTTCGCCGCTTCCGATAGTGGAAGCATTGTCCAGAGACTTCGAGAAAGTATAGCGGCCGCCGATTGAAAACCCCGCCTGCAGCCGTTTGCGCACGCGCACCGACAACGCGTTGGCGGTCGAATCTCCCACCGAATCTTCCCAGTAAAATGGCTGCACGCCGGGAAAGAGCACCCCGGTCGCGGTGCGGTTGGGGGCCTCCAGAATATCCAGTCGCGTGCCCTTGGTTCCGGTGTAATCGAGATTCATGATCAGCGTGGGACGAATCTGCTGCTGCACGTCAACGTTCCAGATCTGCACGTAGCCCAGGCGGTAATTGGGATCCACGCCAAAATTGTTTGTGATGGAACCGGGGGGCACGGGAGGAAATCCATTCTGCAAAGTGAGCTGCCCGGCCGCCAATTGCGTGTTGGTCGCCGTAGTTGAAAACGGTGGCTGGAAGGCCATGTTCTGGACGATGCTTTGGTATGCGCTGGTGTTGTAGTTGATGCCATATCCCGCGCGTACCACCGTGTTGCGCAGCGGTTTCCAGGCCAGGCCGAGCCGTGGAGCGAAATTATTGCGGTCAGGGCGCACCAGCGCGATGGGAAACTGGCCGTTGTATGGGCCGGTTTCGCCTACCTGCACCGGAACCGGTGGCGAGGTGAAGCCCACCGGCAAGTCCAGGTTCACAATGCGATCGTTCAGTTCAGAAAATGGAGAAATGTATTCGTAGCGCACTCCGAGATTTAAGGTCAGGTTGCCGCGCAAACGCCACTCGTCCTGCACAAACAGGTCCCAGGAGTTACCCCGGAAATGATAGTTATTGTTGCCAAACTGGACGGACGTGAGCTGGGGAAGCCCCAGCAGGAAGTCGGCAAAGTCATAGCCCGAGTTCACGCCGGTAAAGGTAAAAGTTCCGCGGGCGTTGCTGTCAGTCTCGGGGTTGACTTCAATCCGGCGAAAATCTCCGCCCCAGCGCCAGGTGTGCTTGCCGCGACGGTAGATCAGGCTGTCAGAAAACGTCCAGGTCTGGTTGCGCAGCAACTGCGGATTAGTATCGTTGAGGCTGCCAAAATGCGTGAACGACAGGTTGGGCAGCCCCCAGTCAAAAGGATTGGTCGAAACCCCAGCAATGCCGAGGTCCCCCGTGATGTCCTGATTGAAGGCGTACAGGTTTTGCGTGCTGACGCGGGAGCGGTTGAAATCGAGGCGCGCGTTGTTGATCACTTTGCCAAAGGTCCGCACATACCCGATGGGCACGTCGAAGCTGCGGGTGCTGGTGTGGCCTCCGACACTGGGGAAAGGATTGGTCAGGTTCGCGCTGGCGGCGTGATAATGGAAACCGAAATTCAGGTTATTTCGCGGCCCCCGCATTCCCCGCCCGCCGCGGCCAGCGCTGGCCCCGCCCAGCGCGTGGTTCAATCGAATATTGAAGTCATCGCTGTCGTTGAGGGTCGAGGTGACAAAATGAAAATTCGGCTCGTCGGCAGTCGCATTCGCGACGTTGGGTAACGGGATAAAAGGCAGGAGTCCTTGCGCCGCAGGATTGATGGTCAGTCCTGCGTTTTGAAAGTTGTTGCCCGGGATGGGTTGTCCATTGCCGGGATTGACCAGTTGCACTCCCGCCACCCCTGAAAAATCACCGGCGCGTTCAGCCGCGGTGGGCACAAAGGAAAAGGCATCATAGGGTGAATCGCCGCGCGAGCCGTTGTAGTGCGCAAAGAAAAAGGTCTTGCTGCCGCCCTGGTAAATTCCGGGAATGTTCAGCGGCCCGCCCACGGCTACGCCAAAGCGCTGCCTTATATAACTGGCTTTGTCCGTCGAACTGTCGGTGAGCGCATAGGGGGCGGCGTCCAGAGCGGAATCGCCGACCGAGTAATAGATCGAGCCATGCGGCCGGTTGATGTCAAATCTGCCGCGTCCGCCGCCCAGCATCATGGGGCCGCCCCGCCCTCCTCCACCGCCGAAGCCGCCGAACCCGCCCGGGCCGCCTCCGCCCGGAGGCCCACCGCCGCCGGGTCCACCTGCGCCCGGTCCACCACCACCGCCGAAGGCGCCCGCCTGTTCGCGGCCCTCGCGCATCTTCTGCTCCAGTTCGTCCGTGCTCATGCCGAACATGCCGACGCTGGAGTTGCTGCCGGAAAACGAAACCGATTCCGTAGCGGCGTCCGCGGCCACCCCCGGGATGGGCATTCCGGCAGGTACGATCTGGTCGGCGCCATTGCTATTGGTGGCTTCCGCAACGGCTAGCCCCTGCATGACCGACAAGCTCTGAAATCCTCGACTGGCTCTCGCCGTCGCCGGTCGCTGCTGGGTGTGTTCCGCTTGCTGCGTGCGCGAGAGCAGGGTCAATTCAAGGTCGGCAGGAATGCTTGTTTCCCCCACAACAATCTCCCGCGTACTCGGCGCAAATGCTGGCATCTCAACCCGCAGCTGATACTTTCCCGGGGCGGCGACCTGGAGCGCGTAGGCGCCATTCGTGTCCGTGGAAGTCGTAGTCTTTACTTCTGTCGAAGTGTTAGTTGCGGAGACGGTGGCGCCTGGAATCGGAATGTTGCCCGATTTCACCATACCTGTAATCGAAAAGTTGGTGGGTGCAGGCGCGTCCTGTCCCAGCGCGCCGATCGCGGCCAGCAGGAAAAGCATCACAGTCTCCATGGCGATCAACCACGTCTTGCAACCAAAAGACGTGGCGAGGCCGCACCGCGATTCGGCGCAGCATGTCATGCGCGGCTGTTCCCGTAAATTTCCAGAACCATCAATATATTCAACACTGCGCCGCCGACCCACCGGGTAAAAACTCGGTCAACAACCGTAAAGTTTCGTAAACCTGGTTCCATGTGTCCAGATCGATAGTGAAATTAGACGCCGGTAAACCGCCAACGTCCAGACACTCAAGGTTACCGTCGTTCATGGATTGGCAGATTGGTACCGGTTCCACAACTGGTTTGAGTCAGGTCAACCGGGCAAACCTGCGATTGGATTCAGGGAAGTCAACTCCGGTGAGAACCCAGGCCCCGATGCCGCAGGCACATGCCACGAACATCGAAGAGACGTGGAGCGTGGGTGACGGTGATGGCGCGCTGCTTTTCACGGTCGTAATGAGCGCGCCCAACGACAGCGTGACCACAGCGACCCATTGGTATAGACGCAAGCCTCCAAAAACCGGCGTTTGCGGTTCTCCGCGATAAGCCTCTTCCACAAATCTCCCGGCGCCGGAAAGTATCAGATAAACTCCGCCCACCATTGCGCCCGGGGCGTGCAGGAGATAGATCCTCGTTACCACCAGCGCGACCAGGACATTCCACAGCAGCGAGTACAGCGGTGTGGCGTGCACGGGAACGCCGCGAAGTGGAAGCACCCGCCAGACCCGCGATCGAGGATGAGTGTAGCGAATGCCGATATGGTCAGCGGCTGGGCGTCCGTGACAGCAACCCTGCACCAGGCAGAGCAATCGTCCAACGCCCTGGATCCAGGGCGCCGCCACAACCAGCGCAGCGAGCACCGGCCAGATGGGGGTACGCGTCAGCCATGCGCCGACCGCTCCGCAGGTCCAGGTACCGATCATTCCACCGTAAAAACCGAGCGGCCGCAGCAGAGCCGGAGAGCCCTCGATGACTTGTGCCCATAGCGCGGCTCCGACGCAGCCTCCCAGGAAAATCGCAATTGGGATCGCACTCTTGCCCGGGCCCAACAGCGTGTCGATGATCCAAATTCCGATAAAGACTCCCGCGCCAGCATAGGCCCCGTGGTTGATCACACGTCCGGATCCAATGCGCCATTCTCTCCAGGAGTTGGCAATCGTTTCCGAAGAGTTGCGCAGGAAAGACCAAACCTGGTCCCTCCGCATGACGGCTGCGGCAACGAGAAGACCAGCCACAACATCGACCAGGGCGTGCATCCCCGTGGTTACACAACTGATCGACACCAGCACAGCCCAGGCGCGCCACACTCGTTTCTTCCAGGGAACGCGGGCCAAGGCGTCGGAGGCGATAAACGCCCAGACCACATGATAGGAAGGAACGCGGCAGCGGCACTGTCATGCGCGCGATCCAGATTCAGCCACTCTCCCAGAAGTCCGCTTGCGGCAAACGGACGAGGCGGGGCAATCAGTGGCACCGCCAGGTAGCAGGGAAAAACGATCATCATCGCGAGCAGAGCACGACTGGAGAACAGGCGAAGGTCGTGCCGCGTGCGAACCACCAGTGGCACCAGCAGCACCAGCACGTAAACGCTCTCATAGAGAATCTGGGTCCACGACCACACAGGTAGGCGGGATTCAATTCCAAGATATGCCATCCTGGCATCGGGCGGGACTCCGAGGGCCACGAAGGCTTCGTAGATCAGGAACCACGGCAACAACACGGTCAGATAACAGCGAAGGCGCTCCATCCCGGACGGGGGAGATTGGTCGTCGGCGGGTAGCAGGCGTTGGCCGGGGTAGGCGCTGCCGAAGCGTGCCTGCAAATCCGGCAGTTCGTATCCCAGAACGAGCGCCACACTCGCGAGGACAACGGTGGTAGAGACCAGCCACAAGCCACTGGCCGAACCGGCGGCGATTGCGCTGCCCACACACACCAGCGAAAACCCGACATAAATCGGATGAGAAAACAAACTATAGATTCCGCTCGAAACGTAACGCGGAGGAGGGAAGGCGTTCATAGGGAGACCGCCTCCCGCCAGCCACAACCACGCCATTCCCACCGCCACCAGCAATGTTCCCGCGGCGACAGTTCCGATTCCCCAGGGCAAAGAGTGGATTGCCGGCACCTTCACCAGTTCCCGGGTTTCGATGGCCCAAATCGCCAGCAGAATCGGCAGGACCACCGTGAACAAGGTCCCGTACAATATTTTGCCCCAGCTGGATTTCGTCATTTCCACCTGACGACCTCATGGATTGCCCATCCTGATGCCTTCGTATTCCCCGCCTGCAATGCTGCGCGGCTGCGCCATTTGCATTCTTCGACAGACAACATATTGCGCGGAAGCAAACTGGCAAGACGGGAGATTCCGGCAAAAACTGTGTGCCCAATCTGACCACTGCGCAGCACCAGCGCTCGATCAAGTTCCAGGCTGCTTCCGGTCGGTTCGAATAGTATTTCTGATTCCGTCAGAGACTGGATTTCGTGTTCCTTGCCATTGTGAATCAAGGTTTGCCACGGACGAGGACCTCGCCAGTCGATCCAGACCAAGGCGTGCTGATCCGAGAGAAATCGTCCCCAGTGCAATTCTTCCAGCGGCAATTTCCAGGGGACCGCCGAGAGAGTCAGGCATTCGGCATAGCCCAGCCCGATCATTCGCGTCTTGCCTTGAAGCAGCAGATCGACCTGCGCCATAGGCTGATGGCATTGCCAATCCCCAGTACCGTCTTTGCTGTCGATCACGGTTCGCTGTACCGGCGCTCGGAGCTCCCGCCATGTTCCCTCGATGCCGAGATGAGGCAGAGAGAGCACGATCGTGTCTTCATCGAGCCGGGGAAGAGCGTACTTCCGCAGCGAGGAAGACGAGTGGACACGACCATTGAGAACCGTGAGCAAACTTCCATAACGCATGGACAGTTTGTTCCAACGCAGGTCCGCCACATATACGACCACTGCATCACCGCCCTCGGCGACGCAGTCCAGGTACCACTTCGTGAGCAGAAACGAAGGTTCTTTACTCAATCTGCTGGATTCACCCTTCAGGCGTTGCGACGCCGCTCGGACAATCGCGGACACCGAGGAGAGTACTCTACGCTGATGACGGACAGGTGTTTCAGCCTCGTCGGTCCAACTCCTGGAAGCAGCCGCGTGTGTGCCTTGCGCTGAAGCCGCCATCATCGCCAGGTTCTGGTGCAGAGCCGAAGAGCTGCTCTACCCTGATTCAATATTCTTTCTCGTGCTGAAAGTGTGTGCTTTGCAGAGAGGGGGCGAGAATCGGCCATCTTCAAGTGGCTGGGATCCACGACCTGCCGCTTCTCCTTTCCGGCTGAACCGCAATTCCAGCCGGCACCCAGGAACAGATTCCCTCAGGTTGTGGCTTGCAGTTCTCGGATGGGTTGTCTTCCACTCGCCTCCGCAGCACGTCCAGGTCTGCCAACGAGGACGACCCCACAATAGCCTGATCATGCTCGGTTTGACTGACCCGGGTAAGAAAAAGAAGTCTCACGTAGCGTACGTCTTCGGGGAGATCAAATAGCGGGACCAGCGGTCGGGATCGCTTGACCCTCTTGCCATTGCTTGTAAAGTCGGCCGAGCCGAACCGAACCGCGATCCCATTTCCGTCTTCGGTGCTGACCGTATAGTAGTCGGTCTCATAGCCCTGGAAGTCACTTCCGGTTTGGAGCGCCACCGTCTTGCCCTCGGCGTGGAATTGCTGCGGTTGCATTGTGAATTTTCCAGAACTCAGAACTGGTGTAACGACCCGGACCCGCCATCCCGGCTCGAGATCAATGTAACCCTTGTCGACGAACGCGCCCATCCCTTCGTGCGGCTTGCGAACGGCGCAGCCGGTCGTACAAATTGCCATCGCGACAAACAGCAACATGATTTTTTTGGTCGGAGTCATACTGAATCTATCTTCAACTTTCGCGAGACCTCTCGGGACTTCAGAAACCCGTTTCCCTTACTTCCACGCAGAATTCAATTTCCAAATGGTAAACGAGAGGACTTTCCCTCCACTCCCCTTGGCATAGACTTCTATACCGTCGCTGCCCGGCGGAGGATAAATGCGGTCGGAGAGGACCCGCTCGCCGTCATTTACAAAGATCTCGACACTCGAACGGTCCACGAATACGTGCAGCTTGATTGTGGCGCCTTGCTCCACTGTGGCAGAGAAGCGTCCAGGAAAGTCCTTGCTGAACGAAACCTCGCCGGAGTGAGTTCGATCAAAGTAAACCTCGCGATGCACGGCGTCGAAGCCAATCAGCGTTTCGGCCTCTTTGCTCTTGCGCAGGCGAAATCCGATTTCGTTGGCTTTTCCAGGCTCTAACTCGGCCTCGAATTCGTAAATTTCGCTTTTCATCCCACGCAATTTCTGGTTCGCCTCTGCGACGCTGAGATTCACCATGCGGACTTTCTCCCGTCGCAGACGTTCCAGTTCGCGGACCGGGCGCTGCACCATGCGCAGCCCGTCCGCATAACGGCGCAGCGACAAAGTACGAGGAATCGATTGTGCTCCGCGCCAGAGCACGGTCGGCTCGGCATTGGCATACTTCCAGTTGCTGAACCAGCCAATCCACAGATGCCGCCCGTCGCTTGCCGGCACGTCTTTCCAGGTGTTGGTGGCGTAGAAGTCCTTGCCCCAGTCGGCCCAAAGCGCGGGCGTGTCCGGAACTTCGCTGGTAAAGTTCACGCCATCGAATTTGCCGATCAGGTAGCGAACTCCCGTACCGCCGGCTGGCGCTCCCGGATTGCGGTTGACGATCAGCACCCACTTCTTTTCGGACGTGCCTTTAACCGGAAGTTCGATCAGGTCGGGACACTCCCACTGTCCCGTTGTATCTCCCGCCGGGCCGAACGTAGAGCGCTTGCTCCAGTGCTTGAGATCGGGCGAGTCGAGGATTACCAGCGTTCTTTCATCTGCCAGGACCGCGACCATCACCCACTTGTGTTGCGGTGCGTACCAGAAAACGTTCGGATCACGAAAATCGGGAGCATCGAGATCAGCGACAGGATTGCCGGAGTAGTTCGTCCAGGTCCGCCCGCGGTCGTTGCTGAACGCGATGTGCTGTTTCTGCCGGCCTTTATAGGCCCCCGTGTAAATAGCCACCAGGCAGGAATGATCTTGCGGATCGGGATTCTGGCACAGGCCGCTGCTGTTGTCCCAGTCCACCACTGCGCTTCCCGAATAAACCATGTACTGGCCGGGAACTTCATGCAACGCGACTGGCAGATTCTGCCAGTGCACCAGGTCGCGGCTGACGGCATGTCCCCAGCTCATGTGTCCCCATACATTGCCTTCCGGGTTGTACTGGTAAAACAGGTGATATTCGCCCTTGTAGAAGACCGTCCCGTTGGCATCGTTCATGAAGTTCTGCGGGGGCGCGAAGTGGTACTGCGGCCGCCAGGGCTGATGGTAGGTGAGCGTCTGAGCGCTCGAACGCAACCACAGCGTGGACAACACGACGAGGCCCAACGACAGCGACGGCAGGATCCTCTTCATGGTCGTTGCAGGAAAACGGGTCAAGGTTTGTGCTGGCGTTGCTTTTCGGATTCGTCGATAACCTTTCGGAATTGCTCGACCGCTTGGACCTGCGGTGCATTGAGCGAGTCCTTTGCGATGTAGCGCCACACCGGCGACGCATCCAGCGGGTACTCCATTCTCCCCCGATAGACCTCAAAAGTATCGTCGGACGAGAATACTTGCGTGCCCAGCTGCGGCCGCCTGTTCCCTGTGTCGCCAGGCAGAGGCTGGGAAAGATCAGGAGGGCGACCCGATTGCTGCCCGATGCGAGCGTCTGCAATGCCCGGCTGAAAGATGACCGGCCGGTTGTCCGCAGGCGAATGCGCGATGATGGGGCCGCTCTTGTTTCCCTTTCGCACCGCAATGATCAAATCCGCGGTGTACGCATCCATTACCAGATTGAATCTGCCCCACTTCGTGATCGCTCTCTCCACTTCATCCTGGGCATTTCGATTGGCCAACGGAGCGGTCACAGCCTCGCCCGCGTCCGGATGAATCACCACCATGACGGTTTGCGCCCGCAGCACATCTTCCGGGAGCAACTGCTTCTTCTTGTCTTTTGCCTGGGTCGGAAGAACTGAAAGGAGTGAGAGCAAGAGAAAAACAATCGAAACACGACGGAACATGATCGCCTCCGGACACGGTGGCTGCGCGCCTGCGATTATACGACTTGGCGGAGCTGTTTGTAGCGCCAGAATCCAATTCGATTTCGCCGCAGTCTCGAAAGGGCACGATCTTGGAGGCTGCGAAAAAAGGCCGTTCAAGGAGGTTCGGGAAGGGCCCGACTTCAGTCGGGCCGTCAGTCGTCTGGATCGGTTCGCGCTTCAGCGCCTGCGTTGAGCTTTCATCGCCCTCGACGCGCTTTTCCGCAACCTCCGTGGTCGTGTGGACAAGCAACTGAAGTCCAACCCCTCAGTGCGTAAACGAGAAATTCAGCCCAGTCGTGAGCAGAATGTCGTTCTGCTTGGCTCCCGCCGGTGGATTGGTCACATAAATATCGCCGAACGCGTTCTGCCATCCCAACCATTTGCTGATCTTGGTCACCGTGCCGAAGTTGAAGGTGGCGCGATACTCGCCGGTGTCATTCAAGTTGGGGAAGAAATACAGCTTTTGGGTCAGCACCGTATTCATTCCCAGCTTGTGACTGAGTTCCTCGCCCGCCGATGCCGCCGCGAAGCTGCGGCTGGGGAGCAAAGAATATTTTTCACGGGTGTAGTTGATGCCGCCCAACAGGTCCAGCGTGGTGCGATCATTCTCGATTACGTGCCAGCCCAGGCCGCCCCCAAACACGGAGCGCAGATCCAGGGTCTGCAGAGCATCCGTCTGAAAATCGGCACCCACGTAACCGAACAAACGGGGCGTGAAATTGTGGTCGTAACGTAGTCCGCCCTGTACCGCGTTGGCGGTGGTCGCGGGGGTTGCGCCCGGCGCGTCGTTGGCGGCGTACACGCTATTTGTGTAGAGTCCCAGGTGGTCGTTCAGGGTTTTGCGGTCGGCGGTGAAGGCCACAGCCAGGCTTCTGGTCTCACTGTTGCCGCGGGTAAGCGCAAACCCCACGTTGGCTCCGCCCTTCCACCCTTCCAACAGGCCTGGATGCAGCGATTTCTCATATGCGGCCTGCTCCGCTTCGCCGAACAGTTTGGTGACCGACGCCTTGGGTTCGGTGACCGTGCCCGCATTGGCCGTGGCCACCGCCAGGTTCCCGTCCGTCGTGGTCACCGTCCCGACCACGGTCTTGCCATCGCTCAGGCTCACATGCAGGGTCTGAGTCGATGTGATCTCCTGCACCGCCGGCCACTGCACCGTGACTTCACCGGCAAACTCCGTTGTGATGACCAGTGTTTTGTCGTCCGACTTCTCAATGGTTCCGCTCAGTCGATCGCCGTTCTTCAGCACGATCTGATCGGCCAGCAGCGATGCAGGACATAGAAAAGTTAAGATCAGAGCCAGCACTTGTAGTTTCGACACGTCTATCCTCCGGAAATGAACTACTGAGTCGTGAATGAATCCATGTAGTGGTAAGGCCGCTAATTGCTGAAGAAGAAGAGGATCAACAGCGGGCGTCACCGACTGCGTGAGTCGCTCGTTCTTGCTTACAGTCCCGCGCGTGGGTCGCGAAGATGAGCGGAATTATATGGGACGCAAGCAACAAGAGCAAAGATGAACAACATATAGGGAAGAATACTATCCCGGTCATCCGGCATTCCCCCAGGCCAAGGTGCGCGCCCGAAAAGTCAGCTGGGCCGGTCGGAAGAATCCTCAGGGGTGGTGCTCTTGACATCCGTATTTGCGGTTGTGGCCGGCCCCCCGGAGTGTTCCTTCATCCCGTCTTTCAGAGCACGAATGCCTTCGCCAATACCCTTGCCCAGTTCGGGAAGCTTCTTGGGACCAAACACCAGTAACGCGATGGCAAAAATCACCAGCAGGTGCATCGGTTGGAACAGACCCTCCAACATAAAACCCTCCGCCGCCTGCGGCTGGCAGCAAATCCAACAGTATCGAAAGCAGCAACCTACGTCAACTTGCCCCTGGTCCTGGCCGAGCAGGCCGAGGGCCAGTTACCTTAGATTTTGCCAGTTTGCGTTATCTTGCGCCGCCTCTCCAGCACCGCGCGAAGGTAGTCTTCCGCATCCCATCCGGCCTTCGAGTATGAGCCAACCAGCAGGTAATTGATGCGCCAGAACGGAACTGGACTGGATGAACTCGCTCTTTATTGCTCGTTCGCTCGCCCTTGCCCATCTTCCTTATTGCACTATAGGGCAATGGCCAACATGAACTGTCGTGCGTCGGCGAACCCGCCGGCCAGACCTAGAATGGCATTGCATTAGGGCGAAACTCATTTCGCCCCGGGAGCAATCTGATGAACTCCGCAACCTCGACACCGCCTGCCACAAGCAGTTCGATTCCGTCGGCAATTCTTTCCAGCGAAAGCGGTTTCCCTCGCGCAACGTCCTCGGGAGAAAATCTGCCGGCCGCGCTTGGGCCCAGACGTGTCGGATATGGTCTGCCCTGCGTGAAATGCAAGACCTATTACGCCGCCGATCTGGCGAAGTGCCCGGTATGCAAGTCGGAAGAAAGAGTTTCGCCCGTCGTGGACGCGTCAGCCACTTCCAGTCTTCCGGAAGGGGCCCTGCCGGTGCACGACGAAGCTGCGCTGGAAGAAGAACGAGAACGTTTCTTGCGGGAGTTCAAGTCCCAGGTTTACGCCGCCCACGTGCAGATCGACCCCGCCGAGATTCCTCCGGCTGGGAGTATGGCTTGCAGCGTGGAAGAAAATCATGAGGGCGAGTTTGAGCCGGCCGCGGTATGCCAGCCCTGCTATACCCGCCTGCAGCAGCGGGTTGACCTGCTGGAGGCAGCCCTGCACATGGACCTGGTCGAGGCCACTCGGGTGGTTTACGAGGCAGTGTGGGCTGACCCTTCCGATCCCAGCAAGACTTACCAGAATGCTGCCCGCGCGGTTCTGGCTGAATTGCGCAAGCGCGCCGGGATCTCCGTGGTGCTAGGGTCGCTTCAACCCTTGACCCACTAAGCCTCGCCTACTCGGGCTTGACGCTGACCCACTTCCTTCCGGCATATAGCCGGTAGCTACCTCCGTCCTCGACGATTTTCAGCGGCACGGGATGCGCGATTTTCTCGTCCAGTTTTCCCGTCACGCTGAACAGATCGTTTGCCCCCACGTCCATCACCAGAAACTTTCCGTCCTGAGCAAATCCAAAGCCGTACTGGCCGGGCCCCAGTTCCGATCCTTCGATGTTGAGTTTCACTTCCGTGATCAGAAATCCCTGGTATTTTGCCTGCACGTCGGACGCATAGCCCGAAGTATCCACCAGTCCAGCCAGTACCAGCTTGCCCCCCGGCACGCTGAATCCCGCCGCATTGCGCAACTGCACCGAAGCCGACTGCCCCCGGAAAAAATAAGTCGCGGGAACGGCTTTCCTGACCTCATCGGTGCTGAGCACACCCGGTTTATGTTGGGCCGAAAGCAGTGCGCAGCAAATCACCACCAAAGCCATGCATCGCTTCATGAGCATCCCTCCATAGAAAATGCAAACTGAGAACCGAGAACCAAGAACTGACAACTGAGTCTTTCGTCCTCCAACCTTTCAAACGGCACGGTCTGTACCCTACAAGAAAAAACGAAGAGATGAGGGAACCACATCCCCACCCTGTTTCTTCAAAAAGAGAAGGGGCGCACCCGCGGTAACTATTTGGCTGGCTCAAAGCGCAATGAGCCGAAGGCGGACGGCACGTGAAAATTCGGCTGTGGCGTACCAGTGGCCTGCCAGGCCATATAGGTTCGTGGTTCCTTCGTCCCTTCAATGCGATAAAAGTTTGCCCGCCAAATCGCCTTCGGATCGAAATTCGGGGTCAGGGCCTTCATCGGAATAGCCAGCTCTGCCGTCCAGCGCAGGCCCTGCTGGTCCAGAAACACCGACTTCTTCAAGCCGCTTTTCAGGTCGGCAAGCCCGCCGGGGAAAATATCCAGATCGATCCACATCCCGTTGGGGCTCACTTCGAACTCCCGGTAGTAGCGGGTTCGCGTGGGGTCGGGCTGTAGAAATGCCTCTGCCACATCCCGGTCCCACAGATGGTCACGGCGTCCGTTGCTGTCGGAGTCTTCAAAAAGATAAAGCTCCCGGAAGCGGCATGCAAATCTCAAATAAAGGGTCTGCGGAGACCACAAGACCCGGACTTCGGTCTCTCGCTGCTCATCCGGATTGTTGCCCTGCCAGTCGGAACAGAAAACGGCAGGCTGCGCGCTCTGCCACGCCGCGGCGGGATGTTCTGCATCCAGATTGATCTCCCCGGCCACGAATGAGGCGACAATCTCGGAAGCGGTTGTAGCGCACTTCGGCAGTGGCGCAGTCTGGCTCATCATGGTAATCGAGGAAAGCAGAATCGCGATCGCAGCAGTCAGTATAAGTCTCAATGGGCGCATAAGCATCACCAGGAAAATCGCTTTGACCGCAAGATCCGGATAGTCCACGCTGCCCCCGGGCCTTAGGCTTGGGTCATTATGACAGTCAATGCGATACTCAACCTGACCGGAGTTCCTGACATGGCACATAGCATCGAAAACCGTCGCTCCGAAAATCCTCCCACCGAAACTCAGTGGCAGGCGGTTCTGGCCCGCGACGCCAACCAGGACGGCAGCTTCGTCTTTGCCGTCTCCTCCACCGGGGTCTATTGCCGCCCGTCCTGCCCCTCGCGGCGTCCCCGCCGGGAGAATGTTACTTTCTTTCACAAGCCCGATGAGGCCGAGAGGGCCGGCTACCGTGCCTGCCTGCGCTGCCGGCCGAAAGCCATTGGCGGTAACAGGCAGGCGGAAATGGTCAAAGCCGTCTGCCGCTATATCGAACGCCACCTGGATGAGCCGGTGACCCTCAGCCGCCTGGGAACGGAATTCCGCCAAAGCCCCTTCCACCTTCAGCGTTCGTTCAAAGCGGTGCTCGGCATCTCGCCGCGCGCCTACGCCGATTCCTGCCGGATGAATCAGCTCAAACGCAATCTGCAGGCCGGCCACTCCGTCACCCGGGCAATGTATGACGCGGGATACAGCTCCAGCAGCCGCTTGTACGAACGCACCGCGTCGCAGCTGGGCATGACTCCCGACAAGTATCGTCGCGGCGCCATCGCCGCGCCCATCCGTTATACCTTTACCGATTCTCCTTTGGGACGCATGCTGATCGCCGCCACCGAAAAAGGTATCTGCGCCATCCAGTTCGCCGACTCGGACGACGAACTCGAGCACGGCCTCAGGCATGAATTTCCTTTTGCAGTCCGGCGTCGCGATGACGCCGCCATGCAAACCTGGAAAGACAATCTGCTCCGGCAGATGCATGGTTACAAACTGCGTTCATTGCTCCCGCTGGACATCCAGGCCACCGCCTTCCAGCGCCGCGTATGGACGCAACTGCAAGCCATCCCGTTCGGTGCCACCCGCTCCTACGCCCAGGTCGCGAAGTCCATCGGACAGCCCACCGCCACCCGCGCCGTGGCCCGCGCCTGCGCTACCAACCCGGTGGCCGTAGCTATCCCCTGTCACCGCGTGGTCCGCAAGGACGGCGACATGGGAGGCTACCGCTGGGGAGTAGAACGCAAGGAAACGCTGCTCCAGTTGGAGCGCGCCGAAGCCGCCGCCCGGTGAAGAAGGGCCCCGTCCTCGCCTCCCGGAGTCGGAGAGGCGAGAGCGGAGCGCTATAAGCGCTTGACTATTCGCCTCGCAACGCCAGCATGGGATCCGTACTCGATGCGCTTCGGGCGGGTAGCGCAGAAGCTGCCAGCGCCAGCAGCAGCATTGCGATGGCAGAAAGTGCGAGCACACCCGGATCAAACGGGCTCACCTCAAATAGAAAAGATCGCAGCAGACGGGATGCGGCAAGGGCGCCAAGCAAACCCAAGCCACAGCCAACCGCCGCAAGCCTGGCGCCGGACCTCAGGATGACCAGGATCACTCCGGAGCGCGGGCAGCCAAGCGCCATGCGCACCGCCATTTCCTGTTCGCGCAATGCCGCGGAGAACGCAATCACACCGTAGATTCCGAGAACGCTGAGCAGCACCGCAGCGATGGCAAACGAGGAAATCAGCACGGTATTGAAGCGTCGCGGCGCCTCGCTCTTCGAGACGGCGTGCTCCATCGTCTGCATCTGGGAGAGCGGCAACTGCGGGTCAATCTTCCGCACGGTTGCGCGCAGCGTATCTTCCATCTGCTCCGGAGCCATACGGCTGTGCAGAACGATCCATCCGTCGGCGCCGCTCAATTCGCCGGCAGAGGCCAAAACGCTTTCACTGGCGACCGTCTGTTTTACCGGCTGGTATACCTGTGGCATCGTCTCCGCATCGCGTGACCCCAGCTTGACGTCATCGACCTCGCCCACCACCGTCATCCAGGGCGTGGAGGTCTCCGGCATGCCCCGGCGCAGCCGCTTGTCGATCGGGTCCTGGCCTGGCCAGTACCGCTCGGCCATCTTGCGATTCACGATAGCCACCAACTGTGAGTTGGCGTTATCCGACTCGGTAAAGACGCGCCCGCGGAGCACACGAATGCCCAGCGCCTCGAAGGGATCGCTCTCGACCAGCGACATCGACGCCATATTCAACCCCGCGCCCTTGGGGGAAACATAGCCATCGATGGTGAAAGCGATGCCCCAGTTGTTACCGGCTGCTGGCAAAAACGAAGTAATGCCAACAGCATCTACGCCAGGAAGATGGCCCACGTCGTTCAGCAGAGTTCTGGTGAATTCGTCGATCGCGGATTGCGTTGGATACCGTTGCTGCGGCAGAACGTACAGTGCAGCGAGCGTATTGTCGGGGCGGAAGCCTAATTCCACATCGCGCATCTTTTCGAAGCTGCGCAGCAACAGGCCGGAGGCGGTAACCAGTGTAAGCGCCACGGCAATCTCCGCCACCACCAGCGCCGAGCGCAGCCTGGCATGGCCGCTGCCCGAGGTGCCGGTGCGTCCGCCCTCTTTGAGCGACTCATTGACGCTCGTCCTGATTGCGGCAAATGCGGGAGCCAATCCGCAGAGAAATCCGGTCAGCAGCGCCAGTCCCAGTGCGAAGAGCATGACC
Source organism: Terriglobia bacterium (assembly GCA_963803605.1). GTDB lineage: Bacteria > Acidobacteriota > Terriglobia > Terriglobales > Acidobacteriaceae > JAIQFF01. Next base: position 50,856 of record CAWDNG010000003.1, on the reverse strand, counting down.
GGCCAGTTCAAGCCAATCTCATTGACGCGAGGCAGCGTCTGCGGGAGCAGGCTTATGCCCACCCGCAAAGCGACAGCCGCCGGTGCAAGCCCTATCACGCCGCCGGCGATACTCAAGACCGTGCTTTCCAGGATGGCCTGCCGGAGCAATGTGGCCGCGCGAGCGCCCAGGGCGAGCCGCACCGCGATCTCTCTTCGTCTCCGGATGGCGCGCACCAGCAGAAGCCCCGCCAGGTTCGCGCAGGCGATCAGCAGTACCACGATCACGGCCAGGAGCAGGGTACGCAGCAGGGACCGCGCCTGCCGCACCGTATCTTCGTGCAGCGGCGTCACCACCGCGTGAATACGAAGACTGCGCATGTAGGCTGGATAGTCGCGCATCGTATCCTGGGCCACGTGCTCGGCGTCACTCTGCGCCTGTTCGACGGTGATGCCGGGTTTTAAGCGCCCCACCATGCGAGCGTTCCACGACGCAGCGCTGCCTGCGGTAAATTCCTCCGGCTGGAGGCTGAGCGGAAGCCAAAACTCGCTCTGGTTTACATGTCCAGGATTGAGCGGAAACTCGAAATCGCGGCGGCATCACGCCGATCACGGTGTACGGCTTGCGATAGAGCAGGATCTTGCTCCCCAGCACGTTCGCATCGCCGTGGAAGCGGCCCTGCCACATGCCATAGCTCAACACCGCCACCTGCTGGGCTTCTTCATCTTCCTGTTGCGTGAACGTTCGCCCCAGCAGCGGCTGCACTCCCAGCGCGGCAAAGACCTCGCTGCTCATCCGCGCCCCACTCACAGCCACCGGATCGCCGGGGCCGGACAGTTCAAACAGTCTTCCGCGATAGCCGCCCAGGTGGCTGAAGCTCCGCGTGTCGCGCATGTAATTTCGGATGTCGGGAGCGGTTACGCTGGAATGAACGCAGGACGCACAGTGCGAGCCTTCCAGCACATCTCCCAACGACCAGACGATCCGGATCGGGAAATGGCAGCGGACGCAGCAGAACTCCCTCGACGATAGAAAAAATCGCCGTCGTCGCCCCGATGCCCAGCGCCAGAATCAGAATGGCCATCGCGGTAAATCCGGGAGACTTACCCAGTTGGCGAAAGGTATGTCGAGTGTCTTGCACTATCTGGCCCAGCCCTTGAAACGCTCGCGCATCGCGATGCAGTTGCGTCGCCTGCTCCACACCTCCGTAGGCGAGTCTGGCCGCCCGTCGTGCATCTTCTGGGGTCATGCCCTGGCGCCGATATTCTTCTTCCAGCAACCCCAGATGCGCGCCAATTTCTCGCGCCAGGTCCGCTTCCACTTTGGAGTTGGCGAAAAGCAGATAGAATTTCGAAAAGATGCGCCTCAGGTGCCTCATGGCTAAGACCCCTCAAGCAAGAGCCGTTCCACCAGAGCCGACATTCTTCTCCACCCCTGGGTCTCTTCCTTTAAGGCTTTCTGTCCCGCCTTGGTGATTTCGTAGTACTTAGCCTCCCGGTTGCTCTCGGTCCTTCCCCAGGTCCCCTTAATCCACCCGTACTGCTCCAGCCGTGGCGATTTGATAAGCGTGTTGTGGGCCCATCGTCGCGAGTGTGCGCAAAACGATGAGATCAAGTGTCCCCTGCAGCAGCCGGATGGATTCTTTTTCTTTATTAGACATCCAAGTGGTCTCTAAAGGCAGACTACTACGTTTCACTTGTTTGCCAAGTGGACTTCGCCCGTTCGTCGAAAAAACTGGGGGAACGTTCCGTCTGTATGAATGCATGAGTGAAATGAAGAAGGGTTCTCGAAGCGGCTACGATGCTGAGACTGGCGAAGAAAGCGCCAGCTCAGAAAGCTCACTCGGAGAACCCAATGAACAGCCTTCACTATATCGGATTCGACGTTCACAAGAAATCCATCAGTTTCTGCGTCAAGACGGCTGCCGGCGAGATTGTGGAAGAAGGTGCGCTGGTGGCCCAACGCGAGGTCTTGCGGCAAAGGGCCTCGGCCCAGCGACTTCGGTGGCAGGGAGCGCTGGAAGCGACCTTATTCAGCGGTTGGATCTTCGACACTCTGCAGCCCTACAGCGAACAGTTGGAGATGGCGCATCCGGCGAAAATGAAAGCCATTTGCGCGGGCAAGAAGAAGAGCGACACCATCGACGCCCGCACCATTGCCGATCTGGTGCGTTGCAATCTGTTGCCGGCATGCTATGTGGCCCCGCCGCGGATCCGCGAACTGCGCCGTCTGCTGCGCTATCGCAGCCTGGTGGTGAGCGAAGCGGTGCGCATGAAGAACAAGATGGCCGGTCCGCTGATGGAGACCGGTGCCCTGTACGTGAAGGAGAAATTGCACCGCAAGAAATACTTCGCCAGCCTGCTGGAAGAACTCGAAGAGGTGCCGGAATCGGTGATCGATTTGCTGCGCTTGAGCCGGGGCGCGCTGGAGATGTTCGAGAGCACGCAGAAGCGGCTAATCCGCGAGTTACTCGCCGATCCCGAACTGACCGAACGCGTCGAACGCCTCATGACCATTCCCGCCGTGGGAGAAATTACGGCTCTGACTTGGGCCCTGGAGGTGGGCGATCCGCAGCGCTTCCACTCCTGCTCCGACGCCATGAGCTACTGCGGACTGACGGCCGCGTTGAAGTCCTCGGCGGGCAAGCAGCAACGCGGGCCCATCTCCAAACAGCGCAACCACTGGCTGCAAACTACGCTGATCGAGGCTGCCAAGCTGGCGCCGCGCTGGAATCCGCAACTGGCGGCGCTGCATGCCCGCGAGTTGGAGCGCGGACATCGCAATCGGGCCACGCTGGCCGTGGCGCGCAAACTCGTCGCGTATCTGCTGGCCGTCGACAAAAGCGGCCAGGCCTTTCAACTGCGCATGCCGTCGGAAGAGCCAACACAAAAAGCTGCCTAAGAAGGAAAAACTTTGAAGCAAGCGGCGATCGACCGGCCGTTCCTCGCCAACTCGGGGACTGGGCAGAGGAGTTTCGACTCCCGATGCTCCTTACCGTCTGTATCGAGGCCGGCCGGACAACCCTAACTCATACTTCGTGGACCGGGCTGGTGCCCGTTTCCCGCAAATGGATGTCTGGCCAAGCTGCCGCTTTGGCCGCGCTCAACGATCGCTGGCCGTTCGCCAACTCGAACCCACCACCACCGCTTCGAGACCCCACTCCTCTAAGTGCAAGGAGACCTCCGTCTCCTCTTGACTTTTACTTATCATGGATGTCCCCGGTTTTTCCGCAAATCAGACTTGCGGACTGTGCGTCGGCATGTTTGCGGCTGAGGTCTTCAGAAGTTCCTACACGTTTATGCAAGCTTGTCCTAAAAGTAAGGGTTGCCGGTCGCTTGCGCGAAGGACTACTCGTATCTCAAGGCGACCATAGGATCCACGCGTGTTGCGCGGCGCGCCGGGATGTAGCAAGCCGCGAGCGCAACGAGCGCGAGGAGGATTGCGACACCCGCGAATGTCGCGGGGTCCGTCGGTTTCACCTCGAAAAGCAGACTGGCCATCAGGCGAGTCAGCGCAAACGCTCCCGCGATCCCGGAGGCGATGCCGAAAAGCGCGATTTTCGCTCCATCTTTCATAACGAGCCGCAACACATCGCGTCGCTGCGCTCCCAGGGCTGTCCGTATGCCGATTTCATGCGTTCGCTGGTTTACGGCATAGGCCATCGCGCCATAAATTCCCACCGCCGCCAGGATCAACGCGAGCGCGGCGAAGAGTCCGAGGAGCAGCATGTTGAAGCGCTGCTGCGCAAGCGACACAGCGATGAGCTCGTCCATGGCGTGCACGTCGCTCACCGGAATCAGGCTGTCCATGCTCCAGATCTGTTCCTTCACTTCTTCAACGAGCCCAGGAGACGTGCCCGGAGCCCGGATGGCGAGCGTCATAAATCGTCTCCAGGCCTCGTCGTTCTGCGAAAAAGGGGTATACACCGCGGGATCCGTCGGTTGGTTCAATCCCGAATGCTTCACGTCGCCCACTACGCCGATGACGGTCATCCATTGTGGTGACCCTGTGTCGCCCGCCCAGCGGATGCGCGCGCCGACTGGGCTTTCGTGCGGGAGAAATTCCCGCACCATTTCCTCGTTTACAACTGCCACCAGCGGTTGCTCTTCACGGTCCAAGGGGGTGAAGTCGCGACCTGCGCGCAGGGGAATCTGCATCACGTGGAAGTAATCACCCATCACCGAAAGAGTTTGTACCTCGGGTTCGCCGCCCACGGCCACAGGAGGGCGTCCGTCGATGACGAAGCGGTGGCCCACATAATTTCCGCCGAGCGGTATATCAGTCACCATCGCTGCCTGCACGCCTGGTAGGGAATTCAAGCGGGTGAGCAACTCGCGGCGAAACTGGGTCTGTTTGGGAATTTCGCCGTATCGCGTCTTGGGCAATTGGAGATACATCGTCATTACGTTCGCGGCATTGAAACCGGGGTTCATCGAGCGCAACCGTGAGAATCCTTTGATCAACAAACCGGCCCCCACTAGCAGCACCAAGGCAACCGCCAGTTCCGATGTGACCAGAATTTTCCGTATGCTATGCCCCATCGTGCTCGCGGTTGTGCTCCGCCCGCTCTTTTTCAGAGCCTCGGCAACCTCCGCGCGCGCCGCGATCCATGCCGGCGCCATTCCGAACACGATACCGGTCAGCACTGAGACCACGAAGACGAACAGCAGCACTCGTGTATCCATGTGAATCCCGCTCAGCCGGGCCAGTTCCTCCGGCCTCAAGGTCAGGAGCATGCTCGTGCCCCACTTCGCGAACAGTAGTCCGGCCGCACCGCCGAGGACCGACAACAGTAAGCTCTCTGTCAGCGTTTTCCGGATGAGCCGGCCGCGTCCCGCGCCCAGCGCTGCCCGGATCACCAACTCCTGGCGCTCCGCAACCGCCCGCATCATCAGCAAGCTCGCGAAATTCGCGCACGCAATCAGCAGCACCAAACCTACGGCTCCGAAGAGCACCAGCAGTGCCGCCCGCACGTCTCCTACCAGCCACTCATGCAGCGGAACTAATTGGCTCTTCCGTTCCTTTTCTTCGGCCGGATACTGCTCCGCGAGCCGACGGTCGATCGCGGCCATATCGGCCTGCGCCTGCGCCAGCGTGACGCCCTCCTTCAATCGCCAGTTGGTATGCATGAAGTGCAGATCGCGCTCAGCACCCGCTCCCGGGTCGCGGACCATGAGTGAAACGAAAACGTCGGCATGCTCCGCTGGCGGAGCAAAACTCGCGGGCATTACGCCGATCACCGCATAAGGGTTTCCGCCCAGTTGAAGCGTCTTGCCCACCGCATGTGGATCGCTGCTGAGGTAGTTTTGCCAGAAGTGGTTGCTTACCATGGCAAGACGCGGCCCGCCTTGTACATCTTCCCCAGGCGAAATGATCCGGCCCAGCATCGGCTGCGCGCCTAGCGTTTCGAGAAACCCCGCATTGATGAGCCCGACACGGACTTGCACAGGTTCGGTTGCGCCTATGTAGTCCATCTTCTCGACATTGATTCCGCCCCCCTGCGAGAATGCTCGCGTCTGTCTCTGGATGTCCATCACGTTCGGGAGCGAGTCGTGTTCCTTGATGACCACGAGTTGCTGCGGATTCTTGTAGGGAAGCGGGCTGAGCAGCACTCCATTGATCACACTGAATATCGCCGTGTTTGCGCCGATGCCGAGAGCGAGGGTGAGGACGGCGAGAGCCGTGAATCCGGGGGACTTACACAGCCCGCGGAAGCCGAAGCGAATGTCCTGCAGGAGTTGCTCGAGCCAACCGGAACCCCACACCACGCGTGTCTCTTCCTGGACGCGGGCCACATTGCCGAACTTGCGCAACGCCGCATAATGCGCTTCCTCCGGTGACAGGCCGCGCGCGATGTTGTCCTGGGTCTCCACCTCGATATGGTCTCGAATGTCCTGTTCGAGATCGTTAAGCATCCGCTTGCGGCGATTCATGGCTTGCTCTCCTGCTCAGCGCCTGGTTCAGCCGGCCGGAGAATCCGCGCGATCGCTCCCGCCAGCTTGTCCCACTTACTGGTCTCGACCACCAGTTGCCGCCTGCCTTTCGCTGTCAGTCGGTAAAACTTCGCACGCCGATTGTTTTCCGAGGTACCCTCCTCGACCGAGATCCATCTCCTCTTGATGAGCCGGTGCAGCGCGGGATAGAGCGACCCCTGTTCCACCTGCAACACGTCGTCGGAGTTAAACTCGATTGCTTTCGCGATGGCATGGCCGTGCGTCGGCCCCAGCAGCAGCGTGCGCAGAATTAGAAGATCCAGCGTGCCTTGCAGCAACTCGATGCGTTGTGTCTGTTCTTTAGTAGACATTCTAGGTGACGATAGAACGCTTCCAGTAGAATGTCAAGGTGGGCGGCCACAATATAATTCCCGGATGTTCGGCAAACCGGTGGGGATTCCTTAAGTTAGCGCTTAGGGGGGCCGGGTGCCCACCCTTGGATGATGTCTGTGTGCGCCATCTATGGTGAGGGTGCCCCGTCCTTGCGTTTTTTGCAAGGGCGGGTAACGATACTGCCGACACGACTTTTGTGGCTCTGCAACCCGGTCACGCATGCGTTCCAGATTCCCGCCTTTGCAAAGTGCGCAAAGGACGGGGCACCCACTATGTTTTTTGCGTCAGCGAGGTCAATAACCTGGGCTACCCGCCGGCGGCACTCTCCGTCGAATCCCACCCTTCAGAAAACGAAGCGTGGGCCACCCGCCGGATGAACTGGGATGCTCACGCTACTCCTGAGATCCACCCCACGGGAGCCGCAAGATACAGAAATGTCGTCAGGAATGGCGATGACCCGCACCGATTTTCAATCTAACCGTCATCCTCATTGCAAGGTTTGTGCTGGCTTGCCCGTTTCCAGGGATCTTCAATGGGATCAGCGAGGATTTTCATCGACTACTTCGAATAAAAGCGTCTTGACTGGGTTGATTTTCGCCACCGGCTTTCGGTTCTCCGCTGATAGAATCTGGCCACCGATGAAAGTCTCGCGACGCGCCCTCATCCGCGGTATCGCTGCTTCCACGGCAGGCGGACCGCTGATCAAATACGCCGCAGCCGCCGACCCACAGGTTGCTGCCGATCGCCGCTTCCCTTATGTACAGATGGATGTGTTCACTTCCCAGCGTCTGCAAGGCAACCAGTTAACCGTGTTTACCGATGCACGTGGTCTTTCCGATGCGGAAATGCTGGCCCTTGCGCGAGAAACGAACCTGCAGGAAACCACTTTTGTGTTCCCGCGAGATGCCGCAAGCGAGCGCCGCGAGGGCGTCAAAGTTCGCATCTTTAATCCCGGCGACGAAATGCCGTTCGCAGGCCATCCAACCTTGGGCACGGCCAACGTCTTGCGCATGCAGGACCCCAGCCGTCCGTCGACAGTATTGTTGGATCTGAAGGCCGGTAGAATTCCAGTCGTCTTTCGCGATGACGCGCGCGGCGCCTTTGGCGAGATGACGCAATTGGACCCAGTCTTCGGCAAAACACATGATCGGACCCGCGTCGCACAGGTGATCGGACTTCGCCCGGATGATCTGGATGCGGACTTGCCCATCCAAACTGTGTCCACAGGCTTAGCGTTTGTAGTGGTGCCCATTCGCACGCTCAAGGCGCTGCAACGACTGCACCTGGACTTTGATAGGAATGACGCATACTTGCAGGCTGCGGGGGAGAACGCTCTTGACTTCCACTACGTCACCCGAGAAACCGGCGATCCAAAAGTCCGCCTTCGTGCACGCAATATCGACCGTTTCGGCGAAGACCCAGCCACCGGCTCTGCTTCTGGCTGCACCGCCGCGTGGATGGTCAAGTATGGCGTGACCAAACCGGAAGAGATGGTATTGATCCGCCAGGGCATGGAGGCCAACCGGCCAAGCGAGATTTTCGTCTGTGCAAGCAAAGACGCAGACCGAGTCCACAATGTCCGCGTGGGCGGATACGCAGTGAGGGTGCTGGAGGGTATCGCGATTCTGTAGTGGCGGGTGGCCCCACACATCGCGTACTTTGCGATGTGTGGGTTTGGGCTGCCACCGGAATACGCCGAGTTCACGATTACTCTCTGCAGGCCGATACACTCAGCATTGATGATGGAAATCTTACCTCAAGCCAGGAGTGGACCTGGCGTCCGCACCGTCACATTCGCAAAGTGCGCGAATGTGTGGGGCACCCGGCGTCTCAGTTCAGTCCTGTGATCTTGAGTGGTGTGAGTTTGTGAGTTTGAACGTCGAGCAGATACAGCTCGCTCTTGTCTGGTGTGCCGCGCCACTTGGAGTGCCACTTCAGGAAGACGGCAGTGTTTCCGTCTGCGGAAACCTTGAGGTCCGTGGCGTAGCCGTTTCCATTCGTCAGCCGTTCGAGCGAGCCTGTCCCTAGATCGACCCGGTAAACGTCATAGTCATACCCATGTTTACCGTTGCTGGCGGCCATGAAGAGAATGCTCTTTCCGTCTGGCATGTAGTTGGGGAAGTTGAGTATTGGATTCTTGTGATCGGCTTCCTTTGGAACGTGAGGGTGAAGTGACTGGGTTGGCTTTCCGGGGCGATCCAGAGAGTAAATGGCAATCTGTCGGTTAGTATCAATGCCTTCCGTTACGATCACTGCTCTTGCCGTCCGGGGACACAGACGCGGGCGATGCCATGTAAAAGCTCTCGCCCGTGAGGTCACGCACGTTTGCTCCATCCAAATCGCTTACATAAAACCTCCAGGCATGAGGATGCGGCTGCGCGATTGGCGAGTAGCTGCCGTAGAATCCCGATCGAGAGAAAACAATAGTTTTGTTATCAGACGAAAATACGGGCGAGAAATCGTTGCTCTCAGAAGGAGACCAGGGATGCAAATCTGAACCGTCCACATTCCCAATGACGATGCTGGAGTGCGCTCCATTTCCGGGCGAGTAGGAGTATGCGATTCGCTTTCCGTCTGGAGAAAACGCCGGGCTCGATTCTTCTCCAGTCTTCGCGTTCGTCACGCGGGTTGCGTTGCCCGTATCGATGGCAATCTTATAAATAAACGAAGCACCTCTCTTCCCGAAGTCGACAGCAATGAGCTTTCCGTCGGGAGAAACGGCGACCGATCTGATTTGACTCGATGTGCTACCACCATATGACATGGGTGACACAAAAAGCAGGGAAATGAGTGTTCCCGTTAGAGCACAAAGCCCAAATTGCTTGTTAATCGCCATAGTTAAGTCCTTCGCATGAAGACACCAGACAAAATGTCCGCTCGTACTTTCTGCACGCCAGACTTGGGGCGGATTTTGTACTTTAGTGGGCATAGCCGGGTGCCCCACACATCGCGTACTTTGCGATGTGTGGGTTTGGGCTGCCAACGGAATACGTCGAGTTCACCATTACTCTCCGCAGGCCGATAGACTCAGCATTGATGATGGAAATCTTACCTCAAGCCACGAGTGGACTTGGCGCCCGCACACATTCGCAGAGTGCGCGAATGTATGGGGCACCCGGCAGATACACCCCTTTGCCCTGGCGTTGCTGCCGATGCACGCCAGATCCTTCGGGACTGAAGTCCCTCAGGATGACGCCGCTGGGAAACGGACGGTTTCGAATTGAGCCACTACCGGGATTCCTGAAGTTAGCGCTTACGGGTACCCCGCCCATGATCACTTCTGCGCATAGACCTTTCGTGCCGATGACAGCATGTCCAGCACCGCAGTCTTCTCCGCTTCCGTGTTCCAGTCCTGGTTCGACTTCGCGGCGTCGATCATGCGATCGATCCAGGCGATGAAATAGGCTGCGTCCTCGGTAGGCCTGGGGTGCGAACCGGCAACTGTTACGTAGATCGGGCTGGTAGTTGCATAGGGATACATATCCAGCACAGGATGCTCCGCCTTGTCGCTCCAGACCCGCAGCAGGCACCAACCGCTGCGTGAAATCGGAATTGTGTCTTCCACGTCGGCCGCCTCGCGGTCGCCGCTTACCTTCAAATCGCGCACCACCTCACCATTGCAGATCACCTGCAGATGATCGATGGGCACAAACGAGCGCAGCCAGGCCGTTAACTTCACTTTGTTCTCGCCGGCCGTCAAGGACAGTTCATCACCAAGCTGCTTGCCGCCCAGAGAGAATCCCAGCAACGGGCCGTTCGTGGCAAAAGTGCGGCCGTGTTTGATCGAATCTAGCCAGCTTCCAATGTTGAGCGGCCCGGAGGGGACCTTGGCGTAAACACGGTTCAGGCCAACCGGTCCGCGCAGGGACGCAAAGTTGGCCATGGCATCGGTGCCGGCCGCGGTCGGCAACCGGAACCCGCAGTTCAGCAGGCGGTACCAGACGGCCGCAGTCGATTTGTGCTCGGCGAATCCCAGCACTTCGATGTAATCCACTTTGCCCAGCGCCAGGTCCACCGGCAGTTCGTGGGTCAGCGATGCATCTTTCGCAGGATCGGGCACGGCATCATAAGGGTGAACATATCCCACCAGCGCGTGCTGTTCATGCGCCATGTCAGCCACATCTGCGTTAGCGGGAAACAGGCTGGCCGCGGCGGTGTTGGGATAGGCGGAGTAGCCGGGCAGAAGAAAATTCCGCTTCAGATTCAGCAGGCCCAGGTGCCCCCAATAACTGGTGTGAAATTCCTGCCCATGGAGCAGAAGAGTCGTGGCCGTCGAAGCCGGATCAGGCTTGGGGCTGAAGTACGCGATATCCGGAATGCGCTGCTCCTTGTTGACCACCAGGTCTTCCACGATCTGCAGGTTCTCCGCGGCGGCCTGCTGTACCAGATGCCTCGGCGTGTTGCGGTACGCGCCTCCGTAATTCATGTGCACATGAACATCGCCGCTGACCCATTGCGAGCCTGCCTCTTTGGGAAGGTCAAGCGGCTGCAGATGAATCGTCAGATTGGATTTGCGCCCAGAGGCAATATTCACGGTGTGCCGCTCGAACCGGTATTCGAAGCCCTTCATGACCTCGACTTCCGCGCTCCCGGCCGGCAATGTCATTTCCCCCTGGCCTGACGTGTGAAAGCAGTGCGCCTCGAAGGGACGCTCGGCGCGTACGAAGTTGTCGTCAGCATTCATCCATGCGTCATCGGGGGCATACGCCCGGCCATCCGCGCCCACAACGAAGATTCGCGCCGGTGTTGGATGACCAGTCGCATCCAGCACCGCAATGCTCAACTGGCCTACTGGCTTCAGGTAATGCTTTTCCTTCGCGACAAGCTGGACCTGCTCGCCGCCCGGGACTGTTTGTGTCCACAAAGAAGTATTGCCGCCGCGATTGGAGATAAACGCTATGCGCTTTCCGTCCGGCGACCAGCGCGGCGCTACGTTATCGAAATCTCCATAGGAAAGCGGAAATGCGTCGCCACCCTCTGACGGCAGCACCCAGAGCTGGTGCCACTGCTGTCCCAGATAAGACGCATAGACGATACGTTTGCCATCGGGCGAAAAGTCCGGCCGCGCTTTCCATGCCGTCTCTTCGTAGTGAATCTCGCGAGCTTCCGCACCCGGCTCCGCCTTCATCCGCCAGAAGCCGCCGGTGCCGTAGATGTGGCCGCGGTTGGAGACGAAGAGAATTTCTTTTCCGTCCGGTGACCATGTCGGGCTGATCTCGAGATCGAACTGGCTGTAGTAATACCGATTGAGAGTGCTGCGGTTCTCCCCGGTCAGACGCTGGACGTTCTTCAGTTCGCCGTCGCTGAATTGCCCCACGAAGATATGAAAACGTCCATTGAACGACGTGGAAACGAATGCGATCCGCGTGCCGTCGGGTGAGAACCGGGGCTCGACGTTGACAGCGCCCCCGGTCGTGAGTTGGCGCGTGGCTTTTGTCTGCAGATTCAGGGACCAGAGTTCAATCGCATCCTTGGCATAGGTGGCGTATACCACCCACCGACCGTCGGAAGAGCAATCTGGCTGGTAATCGTAGCCGGGGCCGCTGGTCAGCTGTTCGGCGACGAAGGAGTCGAGCTTCTGCTGCCACAGCGACCCCGCCATGGAGTACACCACGCTGCGCGCATCCGCGGCCCACGCTACCGCGCTCGGGCCAGTCGTAAGCTGGGGCAGATACATTTCGCGGAAGTAGTAGGGATGGGGCTCGTCGATCTGCTTGAGCACCGGTTCGCGCTGGGCCCGAACTGGTACGGCCACGGCAGCCAGAAACGCGGCGGTCAGCAGGAGCAGCAGTTTAATCCGGTTTCGCTGGGGCAAGGATCCCTCCAGGTCTCCGCATGATCGCACGCCTTACCGCGGAACCGCAGGCAAAACAATGCGCGAAGGCCGACGCCGGTCAGTGTAAATCGAGATGTTTGCTTTCTGCATCCGAGCGGACGAATTTTCAAGTTCACCGGTCTGCAGATTGCGTGAGAAATTCGGGAAGAAGGTCGCCGAAATCTGTACTCGTATGCGATGGCCTTTCCGAAAGACGTTGCTGGTAATCAGGTTTTCGAGACGCAGCTCATAAACCCGCTTCGGCCTCAGCAGTTGCCGCCCCTTCTCGAGATTGCGATAGCTGGCGCGCAGCACATCGAGGCCGGGGCTCATCAGATTGAAGGCCGTGCCGTCCGGAGCCACATCGAGCAGACGTACCCACAAATCGGTGTCGCGACAGTCGCACGCGAGATAAATCTGCGCCCGAATCGGTCCGGTCACCTCGGTCTCACGCTCCAGCGGGGCCGAGTCAAAAATCAAAACATCGTGCCGATCGGCCAAATCCCAGTAGTCGTGCGCGCCCGAGCTGCTGTACGAATTGATCACTGGCTTTTCCGGATCGGAAAGAAAAGACACGAACGCCTTCTTCTCCCTGGGCGCCTCGGCGGACAGACTTCCACGCCCGTCGCCAGATTTCGGGCTGACCAGATAGTAGGACGACGCTTTCGAGGCCGGCGGCCAGGCATCGGCCTGGCGCCACTGGTCGTCTCCCATCACAAAGTAGCGGACCGGTTTCTCCTTCTCTACTCCATTCGCGACACCTCGCAGGTAGTGATCCATCCAGCGCAGGACAATTTCGTCGTAGTCAATCGCCGCCGCCACCCCAAACCGGCGCTCTCCTGATTTTGTCTTTCCAGTGGAATCCACGCCATGCACCCAGGGGCCAATCAGCAGATGCGCCTGGGGATCGGCAGCCCCGGCGCGGGCCTTCAGCAATCCGGCGAAGTTCGTGGTCGCGCCTTCGGGACCGTAGTTATCGTCATACCAGCCGGAGAAGTTCAGCACGGCGGCGTGGACCCGGCCATACTTGTTCCGCAGATCGCACCACTCCCACCAGGGATCGTCATAGGGATGCGTGAGCCAGTCGTAATAGTAAGGAGCGATGCCGCGCAGCTCCTGCAGTTGGTCGAGCGGCACCGTGTTCAGCATCTTTGGACTCGCCTGGCTCCAGGCGGCAATCGCCTCGTCGGGCGTCTTCGGTCCCGGCAGATTTCGCTTAGCCCTTGTGTCGGGCGCGATGTTGTCCCAAATCCATTCGATCCACGACATGTCCCACAGACCACCGGCATAGAAAAAATTCTGCGCCGAGGAAAAAGTCATGGCCGGGACCATGGCCTTGAGATGCGGCGGAGTCTCCACTGCGGCCAGCCACTGTACCGCTCCGGGATAGGAGAGTCCGAACGTACCAACTGCGCCGTTCGACCAGGGTTGGCGCGCCGCCCACTCGATGGTGTCGTAGCCGTCGCGGCCTTCGTTCTGGTAGGGACGGAAGTCGCCATCGGAAGCGTAGCGTCCGCGAACATCCTGCACCACAACCGCGTATCCGTGCTCGACTGCATGCCGAAACGTGGTGTATTCCTCGAGCGCGGGTTCTTTCCCGTAGGGTGTGCGATACACCAGGACCGGGAATGCGCCTCCGCCACTCGGACGCAGCACGTCCGCGCGCAAGAGCACGCCATCGCGCATGGGCACCGCGACGTTCTTCTCCACCACCAGATTCCCGGATGAAAAAGCGACTTGCTGGGCTGCGGCCAGAAGGCCTACCACACAAAGCAGCGGCAGAAGGAATTTCCATTTCATGGAACGGCGTAGCCTAGCAGCTTCGCCGCGCTCAACACAAGATTCAGGAGATCGCTTCGCCCGGCGGCCGCTTTCTGACCAGCAGCCAGTTGATCATTGCCACCAGCGCCGTGGCCAGCAGGATCAGCGATCCGCCCAGGTTCACACCGGTAATCAAGACAGCGCAAATTCCAACCCCCAGCACGGCAAAGAAAGTTCCTCCCGGCAGGCGAAACATCGCAGCCCCTGGCTGCTCGCGGCGAAACACGGGCAAGGCGGCGCAAACCAGACCGTAATAAAGGAGTCGCGCCACCGCAGACAGGGTCGCATTCCAGGTGAAGCTGCCCAGCAGCGCCAGCAGCCAACTCAACAGGGCGAATGCAAGAATAGAAACATAAGGAGTGCGGAAGCGGGAATGGACAGCGGCGAACACCGAGGGGAAGTCTCCGTTCTCTGCCAGCGCGAAAGTGATTCGTGGTACCCCCAGCATGTTGGCGCTGAGATAGCCCACTACTGAAACCAACGCGCCCACGGAAACAAAGGCGGCGCCGCCATTGCCGAACACGATCCGCGCCACGTCGGCCAGCGGACGTTCGCTATGCGCCGGATCAGGCAAAATTCCCACCACCACCCACTGAATCGCCGAGTACAGCAACGTACACGTGATCAGGGCCGTGAACAGGGCAAATGCCGCATCCCGCCGGGGATTTTTTGCCTCGCTCAAAGGCGTGAGAGCAGTCTCGAAGCCACCGTAGGCAAACACCAGAAGCAGGCAAGCCTTGAGCCAGGCGCCAGCTCCGGCTCCGCCCGGCAATTCGGGAGCGGCCGGGTGGCCCGCCAGCAGATAAAGCGTGCCTGCAATCGCCACCAGAAACAGCGGCACCAGTTTTGCCACCGTGAACCCATTGCTTACCTGGGTACTTGCCCGCACTCCGCGATAATTGATCAGGGTCAGAATCCCATAGAGAAACGTCAGAATAAGGAATCGCGGAACCGGTTCCCTGGCATTCGGCCAGAACTCGCCACAATAAATGACGAACAGGTTGGAAGTGGCTGCCGGGGCAGCCAGGCGCACCAGCCAAAGCATCCAGCCCATTTCGATCCCCACAAAACGGCCGAAGGCAGCGCGAGCATAGAGGTAGGGACCGCCAGCCGCGGTAAACTGCGAAGCCACTTCCGCAAAGCACGCCATGATCACACCGGCCGCGGCTCCTGCCAGCAATACCGCCCATGGGCTGGCCCGGCCAATGAGGCGGGCCACGTCAGAAGGCAATCCGAATATCCCACTGCCGATAATGGAGTTGACCACCAGCGCCGCCAGGCTCCAGCGCCCGATGGCCCGCACCAGTCCGTATTGTTCGCTGCCGGGCAAGACGTGGTTGTACCACAGCTCTCAGCCGTCAGCTCTCAGTGAGGAAAAATGTAGGCGCGAGCGTCCCGCTCGTGCGGGTCTATTCCAGGGATAGAAAGATGAGAACTGATTGGGTGTGTGACGACTGAAGACCGACGACTGACGACTGCTATGCCGCGTCGTTCTCGATTTTGATGCGCAGCGACTTCAGGAACTTGAGGTCCTGGTCACTAATTTTGAACTCGGGATTGGTGCTCAGGGTCGTCACCAGGGACGTCTTGTCATCGGACTTCTCACCCGGCTTGCTGACCCCAATGGTCGCTTCCAGGACCAGGAAGATGTCATATCCGCTGTCCTTGATCTTGGAAACTACTTCGGCAATCTGCTCGCTGTCCGCCAGCGATTCATTGATCGCCTCGCCCAGTTCCTTCATCAGCTGCTTCAATTGCTGGTCCACTTGGCCCCCTGAAGTAGAGCGGCAGTACTCGGTTACTTGGATGCCGGATCGGGTCACCCCGGCCAGCGTCGCCATCGTCGTGCTCCGTCATTGTAACCCCGAACACTGTTAAAATCGACGCTGATGGTGAATGTCTCGACAGTTCGCAAATTGAGCATCGCGGCCCGCATTGCCGCCCAACATGCCGGGCGCACCCGCACCGTAAGCGCGGTACTGAAAGGCGCCCGCACCACAGCGGCCCATTTCGGACGCGTCCTGCACCAGCTCTTCCTCGAGGTCACAGGCTTTGTTTTCCTGGCTTTAGCATTCATCGGCGCGGGCGCGTTCTTTCGTGAGTACGCCCACTACCAGGCTGGCCAGACCACCTTGGGCCGCGTGCTGGTCGCAATTATTTTCACTCTGACTTTCGCCTGGTTCGGCGCCAGCTCATTCTGGAGAGTATGGAAAAAAGGCTAGAAGCTGCAACCACGAAGGGACCATGCTAGGCCGCCATAAGATTTCCTTCGTGTTCCTTCGTGCCCTTCGTGGTTAGTGCCCTTCGTTATGACCGACAGCCCCAAACCCGCGCCAGCCGATCCCGAGACCTCCTCCCACATCCCGATTCGCCCTCTCTACACGCCAGGGGATCTGGCGTCTCATGACCAGGAACGGGAAATCGGATATCCCGGCGACTACCCCTTTACCCGCGGTGTGCAGGCCACCATGTATCGGGGCCGGCTCTGGACCATGCGCCAGTATGCCGGCATGGGCGATGCCGAGGAGTCGAATAAACGCTACAAATACCTGCTGGCCAACGGCACCACCGGGCTATCTGTGGCGTTCGACCTGCCCACTCAGATCGGCCTGGACTCCGATCACCCCCTGGCCGTCGGCGAAGTCGGAAAGGTGGGGGTGGCCATCGACTCAATCGAAGACATGCAGCGCCTGTTCGATGGCATCGATCTGACCAAAATTTCAACCTCGATGACCATCAACGCAACGGCGTCAATTCTGCTGGCGCTCTATGTCGCCGTCGCCCGCCGCCAGGGCACCGATATCCGCCAGTTGTCCGGCACCGTGCAAAACGATGTACTCAAGGAATACATCGCCCGGGGCACGTACATCTATCCCCCGGCGCAGGCCATGCGGATCATCACCGACCTGTTTGCCTGGACCAACCAGAGCGTTCCCGAGTGGAACACGATTTCCATTTCCGGCTATCACATGCGCGAAGCCGGATCGACCGCGGTCCAGGAAGTTGCATTTACCCTGGCCAACGGCATTGCCTATGTACAGGCTGCCATCGACGCCGGCCTCGACGTGGACAAGTTTGCTCCGCGGATTTCATTCTTTTTCAACGCCCACAACAACTTTCTGGAAGAGGTTGCCAAGTTCCGGGCCGCCCGACGCATGTGGGCGGGCATCATGCGGCACCATTTCTGTGCGAAAAGCCCCCGCTCCTGGATGCTGCGCTTCCATAGCCAAACCGCGGGTTCGACCCTGACAGCGCAGCAGCCCGAGAACAATATCGCCCGCACCGCCTTGCAGGCCTTGGCGGCGGTTCTCGGCGGCACGCAATCACTGCACACCAATTCGTACGATGAGGCTCTTGCCCTGCCCACCGAGCAGGCCGCCCGTATTGCGCTCCGCACCCAGCAAATTGTGGCTTACGAGTCCGGGGTCCCGCAAACCGTGGATCCGCTGGCCGGCTCGTATTACATCGAGGCCCTCACCAATGAGATTGAGACTCGCGCCTCCGACTATCTGGGAAAGATTGAGGCTCTCGGCGGCATGATCAAGGCCCTCGAACGCGGCTATGTGCAGCAGGAAATCCAGAACGCGGCTTACGAGTATCAACAGCAGGTCGATCGCGAGGAAGCGGTGGTGGTCGGAGTAAATCGTTTTGCTGTGGAAGAAGAAAAACCCATCCCCATCCAACGCATCGACGAAGCGCTGGAACGCAACCAGGTCGAACGCCTGCGCGCATTGCGTGCGCGTCGCGACCGGGGCCCCTGGCAGGCTTCTCTTCAAAACATCGAGGCCGCTGCCCGCAGCGGAGAAAACCTCATGCCGCGAATTCTGGCCGCGGTCGAAGCCAACGCCACCGTGGGCGAAATCTCAGATACCATGAGAAAGGTTTTCGGAGAGTACAAAGAAGCCGTCGTTATCTAGTCGAAATCTCAGGTGTGCCGGGTTTCCAGCCCACCCCACCGTCACATCCCCCTGAGAATGGCTGGAGAACGTAGGCCGGGACTGGCATGATTACGATCAGGAAAAAGGGGGTGTTGTGGTATCTCTTTCGGGCTCCGGTGTATCTTTATCGCTGGGGGCTGGGTTGGCTTTTCGGACACCGCCTTTTGCTGTTGACTCACATCGGCCGGCGCAGCGGCCTACGGCGACAGACCGTTCTCGAAGTGGTGGAGTACCGGAAGGATGGGCCCGAGGTTGTAGTGGCGAACGGTTTCGGTCCGGAGTCCGATTGGCTTCGCAACATCGACGCGAGGCCGGGCGAAGAGGTGACTGTTGGTGCGCAGCATTTTGTCGCCTCGCATCGCTTTCTCGGCGAAGACGAAGCCATGGGAGTAATCGCAGGTTACGAGCATCGAAACCGGTTCATCGCTCCGATCGTTCGGCGTGGGTTCAGCTGGCTGCTGGGGTGGCAATATCATAGCGGCGAAAGGGATCGCCGGCGGTTGGTCAGACAGATTCCACTCATCGCGTTTCGGCCACGATCCTGACGCGTCTTAGTCGGAAACTTTATAGCCGCACGCCTCCCGGCAGGGCGGGCAATAGTAGAGACCATCGCTGCACAGGCGGATGTCAACTTGCGCCTGACAGGAACAACAATACCTCTCGCAATCGCACTTGTCCTCAGTCAGATCACACTGCATACAGTGATACTTGGTCTTGGTAGTAGTGGACATGGACGAACTTTAGCGCGGTCGAAGGAGGGGGGAAAGTTCCGTTGGTAACCGCCTTTTCCAGCCCGCAAATCGACCCGCTGCCCCCTCAGTTGATGCCACGGCCGAGCGCGTGTTAGGGTAATCAGTCTCATCATTTCAGCGGCCCAGCCACTGCTTCTTATCGAGGTTTCATTGCCCGCAGTTGAGGCGACCACGCCAGCCGTCCGCAAGACCGCGCTCTATTCTGTTCATCGCCAGATGGGCGCAAAAATGGTCGAATTTAACGGCTGGGAGATGCCCGTCGAATACCCGTCCGCGGGCGGCATCATGGCTGAGCACAACGCGGTGCGGAACGCCGTCGGCATTTTCGACGTGAGCCACATGGGCGACATCCGCTTGGCGGGGCCGCAGGCTCTGGCCGCGGTTCAGCATATATCCATGAACGATGCTTCCCGGCTTGCCATCGGCCAGGCGCAATATTCGGCGCTGCTTTATCCCCAGGGGACCTTTGTGGACGATGTGGTCGTCCACCGCTTGGGCGAAGATGAATACCTGCTGGTAATCAACGCCGGCACCCGCGAAAAGGATTTTGACTGGGTGCGCGACCATACCCGGCAGTTCGATTGCGCCGTCGAAAATCTTTCCGACGACTTTACCCAGATCGCCATTCAGGGTCCGAAGGCGGTGAATCTGTTACAAAAGCTCACTGACGCCGATCTCTCGGCGCTGAAGTTTTACTGGGTGACTCATGGGACGGTGTGTGGGCTTACGAATACTTTGATCGCCCGCACCGGCTATACCGGCGAGGACGGATTTGAGATCTACATTCCCAGCGACGCAGTGACCAGCGCCCGGGTGTGGAGCGGGATTCTGGAAGCGGGCAGGGAATTCGGAGTGCTTCCCTGCGGCCTCGGCGCCCGTAACACGCTGCGCCTCGAAGCCCGGCTGCCGCTCTACGGCCACGAGATTTCCGATTCGATCAACGTTTGGGAAGCGGGTCTCGATCGTTTTTGCAAGATGGAGAAGCCAGACTTCATCGGACGGGCTTCCCTCGAGAGAGCGAAGGCTGAAGGAACGAAACGCGAGTTAGTGGGGCTGGAGATGTTGGACCGCGGCATTGCTCGCGACGGTTACAAGGTCCTCGACCTGACTGGGCGCGAGATTGGCTGCGTCACCAGCGGCTCTCCCGCGCCCTTTCTGAAGAAGAATATCGCGCTTGCGTATGTTCCCACCGGATTCGTTCCCCTGGGCACCGAACTAAAAGTCGAAATCCGCGGGCAGGGCGTGAAGGCACAGGTGGTGCCAACTCCTTTCTACAAGCGCCCGAAAAAAAACTGAGAGCCGAGAACCAAGAACTGAAAACCAGAAACCAGAAACCGCACAGGAGCCGAACGAGAAAATGTCGTTTCCTACTGACTACAAGTACACCAAGGAGCACGAGTGGATCAAAGCCGACGGCAAGAATGCCACCATCGGCATTACCAGTTATGCTCAGGAGTCGCTGGGCGACATCGTCTTTGTTGATCTGCCCAAGCCTGGCGCCGAAATCAGCGCCGGCAAGACCTTTGGCTCGGTGGAATCGGTGAAGGCCGTCTCGGATCTGTACGCGCCTGTCTCCGGTACTGTGGCTGAAGTGAACGGGGACCTTGCGACAGCGCCGGAAAAAATCAACAAGGATGCGCATAGCGCCTGGATGATCAAAATCAGCTTAAAGGATCCTGCCGAGCTCAACTCTCTGCTCTCTGCCGCCGACTATGAAAAGTTCGTCGCCGAAGAGGGTGGACATTGAGTCGCCGCAACCATGACTTGTCTTGGCCATGACCCGGCGCGACCACAGTCCATCGCAACCACGATCAAGCCCGGCTGCTCCACAATCGAAGTGGCCTTGGAGTACATCTAAACAACCCTATGCGCTATCTGCCGAAGTCCCCCGCCGATCGTAAGGCCATGCTCCAGGCCATGGGTGCGGGTTCGATCGACGATTTGTTCTCTCCCATTCCCGCGGAGTACCGGTTGAAGCGGGACCTCAAGGTCCCGCGCCAGATGGCCGAATCCGAGATCGTGGACTGGTTTCGCGAGCGCTCCCGCGAAAACGGCGACACCTATGCCACATTCCTCGGGGCCGGCGCCTATTCCCACTACCGCCCGGTGATCATCGACTCGCTCATCTCGCGAGGCGAATTTCTGACCGCTTACACGCCTTATCAGGCAGAAATTTCCCAGGGGACGTTGCAGGCGATCTTCGAGTTTCAGACCATGATTTGCGAGCTTACTGGCATGGAAGTTGCCAACGCTTCCATGTACGACGGTTCCACCGCGGCCGCCGAGGCCGTGATGATGGCCGTGCGTCTTACCGGCCGCCGTTCGGTAATTATGGCGCGCAGCGTGCATCCGGAGTATCGCGAGGTGCTGACCACCTACGCGCATCACCAGAACCTGCCGCTGTCCACTTCTTCGTTCAAAGAAGATGGTCGGTTGAACCTGGAAGAGCTCCAAAAATCCATCACGCCGGATACCGCTTGCGTCCTGATTCAGTCCCCAAATTTCTTCGGAACCATTGAAGACGCCGCCGCCATAGCCGAGATCGCGCACAACAAGGGCGCGATGTTGGTGGTGTCCATCGCCGAAGCAGTTTCGCTGGGCATCGTAGAACCGCCGCGACAGGCGGATGTAATCGCCATGGAAGCGCAATCTTTCGGCGTGCCTCTGGGCTTCGGTGGCCCCTACTGCGGCGTTATCGCCACTCGCGAGCAGTTTGTCCGCCAGATGCCCGGACGTCTGGCCGGCCAGACCACCGACCGCAACGGCAAACGCGGCTTCGTTCTCACCCTGGCCACTCGCGAACAGCACATACGCCGTGAAAAGGCGACGTCGAATATCTGCACCAACCAGGCCCTGGTGGCGCTGATGGTCAATATCTTCATGACTATTTACGGCAAAGTCGGCTTAAAGGAGCTGGCCAGGCAGAATCTGGCCAAGACCGCCTACGCTGCCGCTCAGTTCAACAAGCATGCCAAGTTGCTTTTCTCCGGCGCGCCGCGTTTCAACGAATTCATAGTGCAGACCAGTGAAGATCCCTACGCCATCAACAGCCGCCTTCTGGGACACAAAATAGTAGGCGGACTCCCCCTGAAAAAGTTTTATCCCGACCTGGGCAATGCCGCGCTGTGGTGCTGCACCGAACTGACCACGCGCAGCGCGATCGATACCGCGGTTGGCCTGGTTGCAGAAAGCGAGCGCTCGGTAAGAGCTGCCCGGGAAGAGGTGGACGCGCAGGAGGTGGCACGGTGAAGCATATGACCCGCAAGGCCACCCGGCACGTCAGCCAGAATGAAGGCTTGATCTTCGAGAAGTCGTCATCCGGAAAAGCAGCCTGGAAACTACCTTCCCTGGATGTGCCGGAGGTTGACGCTTCCGCCCTTCTGGGGTCCTCTGAAAGAAAAGACCTGGGCAACATGCCCGAAGTGAGCGAGATCGAAATCATCCGCCACTTCACCCGGCTGTCCACCTGGAATTACGCCATCGATCTGGGCATGTATCCCCTGGGCTCATGCACCATGAAGTACAACCCGCGGGTGAATGAGTTGGTCGTGCGCCTCGAAGGCTTGGCCAACGGGCATCCTTACCAGCCCGAGCGGATTTCACAGGGCGCGCTGCGCATCATCAAGACTCTGAGCGAATGCCTGATTGAAATCACCGGCATGGATGCCATCACGCTGCAACCCGCGGCTGGAGCGCACGGCGAGCTTACCGGATTGCTCATGGTTCGTGCCTATCACGAGTCAAAGGGCGATCCCCGCAAAAAGATACTGATCCCTGATTCCGCGCACGGCACCAATCCCGCGACCGCAACCATGGTCGGTTACTCGGTAGAAAATTTGAAATCCAACGCCCAGGGCATGGTGGATGTGTCCGCACTGGCGGCGCAGATGAATAAAGACGTCGCGGCGCTCATGCTGACCAACCCCAATACCCTGGGAGTTTTCGAGCAGGAAATCCACAAAATCGCCGAAATTATGCACGCCAAAGGTGGCTTGCTTTACATGGACGGCGCCAACATGAACGCCCTGGTGGGGAAAGTCCGCCCGGGCGACTTCGGCGTGGATGTGATGCACCTGAACCTGCACAAGACCTTCTCCACCCCTCACGGTGGAGGCGGGCCCGGCTCAGGTCCCGTCGCGGTAAAGAGCAAGCTCGAACCATTCCTACCCACGCCCGTCCCGGTCACCAAGCCCGATGGCACGCTGGGCTTCGCATATGACCGGCCGCAAGCTGTCGGCCGGGTGCGCGCGTTTTACGGTAACTTCGGAATGTTTGTACGCGCCCTGGCTTACATTCTGGCCAACGGTCCCGACGGCTTGCGCCAGACCACGGAAGACGCTGTGCTTAACGCCAACTACATTCGCAAGGGCCTCGAAGGGGTGTACGATCTGCCCTATTCCACGCCCAGCATGCACGAAGTCGTCTTCAGCGATAAGCTGCAAGCTAAAAAAGGCGTAAAGACGATGGACCTCGCCAAGCGCCTGATCGACTACGGATTCCATCCCTACACCACGGCTTTCCCGCTGATTGTTCCCGGCGCGTTGATGATCGAACCCACCGAGAGCGAGCCCAAGGAAGAGCTGGACCTCTTCGTCGAAGCCATGAAGTCAATCGCCGAAGAAGTTGAAGAAGATCCACAAATCGTGCTGGACGCCCCTCATTCAACCCGCGTTTCCCGCCTGGATGAAACCGCAGCCGCCCGCAAGCCTGTGCTCAGGTGGAAACCAGGGTCTTAACCACTGAGGACACGGAGGAGACAGAGGGTGGTTCACCCTGCACCATCCTGCGAATTCCATCGCGCGTTGAAATTCATCAACAAGCCAACATGCTTCCCACTCACCTTTAAGAAAGTAATAAGTTGCGCCAGGTGCACCGGCGTAATTTCAACCACCACGGTATTTTCTACGAGAATATCTACTCTGAATCCAAGATCGATCCTCTCGCCGTCGTATTCACGGGGAGAGGAAGCTGTGATGCCGACCGCAAGCCGCGTTTCCTCAGTTCATGCACCAGGCAAGCCCCGTAAACGCCTTCCAGTAATCCGGGCCCCAAAGCCGTATGAACCCTCATGGCAGAATCAACCGCTGCGCCGCTGATTTCATTGAAATGCATACCCTCTGTGTCCTCCGTGGTTCTACTGGAAAGGCCGCTAGCAGTATGTGACGTTCGTCACATGATTAAGGAGATGCGTCACAAAGAACGCCTCTGCGTCCTCTGTGTCCTCTGTGGTTAAATCCTTGCAGCCGTGCCCGAAAAGCCTCCAGGTCTTTTCTCATCACCCGAAAAGCGCAATGTCATTTTGTGCCTGCTGCTGGTGGCAGCGACACTGGCGCTCTACAACCCGGTTAACCGCCATCCCTTCGTTAATTACGACGACGATCGTTACGTCACGGAGAACCCGCACGTTCATAACGGACTGACCTGGGGCACGATTACCTGGGCCTTCACCGCCACCGAGCAAGGGAACTGGCATCCTCTTACCTGGCTGTCGCACGCCCTCGACTATCAACTGTTCCACCAGAACCCCGCCGGGCACCACTTCACCAGCCTGCTGATTCACGCCGGGAACGCTGTCCTTCTATTCCTGTTTCTGATGTATGCCACCGGCTGCCCGTGGCCGGGCCTGTTCGTGGCCGTACTCTTTGCGCTTCATCCCATCAACGTCGAGTCGGTAGCCTGGGTGGCGGAGCGAAAGAATGTGCTGTGCACCTTCTTCTTTTTCGCCACGCTCATCGCCTACTGCTGGTATGCGCGGCAGCCGGACTGGCGCCGGTACCTGGCATTCACGGGTTTATTTGTCTTGGGACTGATGTCGAAGCCCATGGTCATCACTCTCCCGTTCGTGCTCCTGTTGCTGGACTACTGGCCGCTGGGCAGGATTCGAGGAGGTCCGACTCGTCCCTTTCGCACGGCACCGCTTTCAAAACTCATCTTGGAGAAATTACCGCTCCTCGCGCTTTCGGCCGGGAGCGCGGTAGTCACGATGCAGGCACAGCGGGCAGGAGGCGCCGTGCGCTCCACCGCTCAGTTCTCGTTCGGAGTGCGTCTGGAAAACGCAATCGTGGCTTACGCCATGTACTTGTGGAAAATGATCTGGCCGTCCCATCTGGCTCCCCTCTATCCCCATCCCGGAGATTCTCTGGCCGCATGGCAAGTGGGGACATCAACCCTGGTGTTGCTGGCGGTGGCCGGCGTGGTACTGAAGTTTCGCCCTAGGCGATATCTGCTGATGGGCTGGCTGTGGTTCCTCGGGACTCTGATTCCGGTGATCGGTCTGGTGCAAGTGGGTGACCAGGCCATGGCCGACCGCTATGCCTATATTCCGCTGGTTGGAATTTTTGTCATGATCGCCTGGGGACTGGCAGACCTGGCCGACTCGAGACAGGTCGGTCTTGCCGCGCGTGTGATTCCAGCGGCGTGCATCCTGCTTGCTCTCTGTTTCGCCACCAGCCGCCAGCTGGGTTATTGGTCGAGCAACTACGACCTCTGGACCCACGCGCTAGCCGTGACTGACAGAAATTTCATCGCGCAGGACAATCTGGGCGGCGCTCTGTTGTTGCTGGGCAAGCCTGATGAAGCCTCCTTGCATTTTCAAGCTGCAGCCGAGATCAATCCCCTCGACCCCATGAGCCGCTCCAACCTGGGTGCCTACCTGCTGGACCACGGACATCTGGCCGAGGCTATCGAGCAGAACAACCGCGTCATCAGTCTGACTTCGGACCATGGCTTGCTCGCAGCAACGTACGCCAACCTGGGCGCCGCCTATCGCAAGCTCGACCAGGATGAAAAAGCCCGCACCAGCTATGAGCAGGCGCTGCATCTGAACCCCAACCAGTACAATGCGTATCTCGGCCTGGGTGAATTGCTGGAAAAAGAAAGCCGGCTGGACGACGCGATCAATAATTATTCAAAGGCGGTCGAGTTGCGGCCCACAGATACCGGATTTCTCCTGCTTGGCCATGCTCTCGAGAGAACAGGTCGCCGCGCAGAAGCCTTGGCCGCTTACCAGGCTGCTTTGAAACTTTCACCCGAACTGCCGGAAGCTCAGCGTGCGGTGGATGCGCTTTCCGGAACGACGCGCTGACCTCCACCGCACCCGGCTCATTCTCCGGTCTCTACTTTTTCTCGCTGATATCCACCGAAGCCCGCGTCTTTTCCCAGTCCACGTGCATGGCGCAGGCCGACCCGGTCTGATCGAAGCTGATGGTGAAATTCTCCATCGGCGCCGGCAGTTGCGATACTCGCATGTCCACGCGGGTAAAGTCCTCGCCCTCGCCGGGATAAGGAATGCCCCACTCTCCGGTCTTCTTGCTGATGATCAGGACCCATTTGTCGGCATTGGGGAGAGTAAAAATGGTGTAGCTTCCGGCGGGAACATCTTTGCCTCCAACGTTCAGGTTTGTATCGGTCACCAGCGTGGTGGCCTCATTCGCCCCGGTCCGCCATACCTGGCCGTAAGGCACCAGCCCACCAAATATCTTGCGGCCTTTCATGCGCGGGCTGGAGTAGTCCGTCTTGACCATCTTGCCGTCGCTGAACTTGCACTGGGCCTGTGCGGGTGGGCTGGGACGCTTGCTCGTGTCCTGGGCGCAGGCGAACAGGGCGAACAGAGGCAGGAACAGACCGACGAGTGCGGCACGTATCTTCATGAATTCTTCTCCTTATGGGTAGTCAGTTTCTAGCTGCATCTCCTATTGCTTTGACGCAATTGCGAAAACTTGGACAGCAAGACGCTGGCAATTATGCGCCACGCAACCCGCCCGATACAATCAAGCCATGCCGGTATTCGACGACAAAAGAGAAGAACTGGAGCACTACGAAACCATGATGGGAGTCCCGCGAGGGCGATTGGCCGTGACCATGGACATGATCACCGACGCCATGGCGCTGGTCGGCCAGCACGGCGTCTATTGCCAGAGCCAGCGCTGGCCGGGCAAGCCAGTCCTCGATATCCAGCTGGTGATGAAGGGACTGACGGACGCCAAGGAACTGATCCAGAGCGTGATGGCAGAACTGAAAGCGCAACCTTAAGCAAACCGTGAGTCGCAGTTTTTTCCGTCTGCCTCTGTGCTGCTCCGTGTCCTCCGTGGTCAATCCGCTTTACGCCAGCGTGTACTTTCCTTGCTCAATCATCCTCTGCGCGATCTGTTGCCGCAGGGCAATGGTGTTGAACGGCTCATGTTTCACCAGGCGGCGCAGGATCGCCAGCTGCGTTCGTAGCATGTCTCCATCGGCCACGGCTGCGATGATTTTTTTCGCCGCCGCTTCGATCTTGTCCATGGCTTGCGAGATGTACACCCGCGTCATGGCGATGGCAAACGATGCTGCCCCTTCCCCGTTCTGCTGGGCGATCTTCTGTGCCCGCAACACGGCCGACTCCATGGCGTAAGTTTCAATAACCATGTCGGCGATAGCGCCCATCACTTCCTGCTGGTCCTGAATCGCCTGCATATATTTCTGCGTGGCCGCCCCAGCGGCAAAGAGCCCCAGCTTCTTGGCCTGCACCACCAGTTTGCGTTCCTCCGCCAACGGACCTTCCAGTTCCTCTCCGACGCTGGGCCCGGCGAGTACTTCGTCCATCAGTTTCTTGATCGCGGGCATCAGAGGCAACTGCCCTGACATGGCGCGCTTGAGCAGAAATCCGGTGATGATCAACCGGTTGATTTCGTTGGTGCCTTCAAAGATGCGGTTGATGCGCGCGTCGCGGTAGGCGCGCTCTGCCGGGTACTCCTCGACAAAACCGTAGCCGCCGTAAATCTGCACGGTTTCGTCCACCACGTAGTCGATCATCTCGGATCCCCAGACCTTGAGAATGGAGCATTCCACCGCATACTCCTCGATCGCCTTGCGTGTTTCTTTGGCTGCATCGGCCCCGGCTTTGTCCACTTCGTTGAGCGCCACATCCATCATGCCCACGGTGCGATAGACCAATGCTTCGCCGACATAGATCAGGGTGGCCATGTTGGCCAGCTTCTCGCGCACCAGGCCGAAGTCCGCGATCACTTTGCTGAACGCCTTGCGTTGTTTGGCATAGGCAATGGCATTTTCCAGCGACAACCGCGCCCCGCCTACGCACATCGCTCCCAGCTTGAACCGTCCCACGTTGAGGATGTTGAAAGCGATCACATGCCCCTTGCCGATTTCGCCCAGCAGGTTTTCCTTCGGAACCTTGCAGTCGTTGAGGATCAGCGGGCAAGTCGATGATCCGCGGATTCCCATCTTGTGCTCTTCCGCGCCCACCGAGAATCCTGGAAAGGTCCTTTCGACCAGAAATGCGCTGAACTTTTCGCCGTCCACTTTAGCGAACACAGTAAAGAGGTCGGCAAAGCCGGCGTTGGTGATCCACATCTTTTCGCCGTTAAGGATGTAGTGGCTGCCGTCGGACGAAAGCTGGGCGCGGGCGCGGCAGTTCAGCGCATCGGAACCGGAAGAAGCCTCCGACAATGCATACGCACCGACGATCTCCCCGGCAGCCAGTCGAGGCAGGTATTTCTTCTTCTGCTCTTCCGTGCCGAAGTAAACGATCGGCAGCGTGCCGATGCCGGAATGTGCGCCCCATGTGGTGGCGAAGCCGGCGTACTTGGCAATGTGATCGGCGATCACGGCGGCGGTGACTTTGTCCATTTCGAGTCCGCCGTAGGCTTCGGGTATTTCGACCCCGCTTAGCCCGAGGTCTCCAGCCTTTTTCAGTAAATCTCGAGAGATGGAAAGGTCTTTATGCTCCATCTTTTCGGCATTGGGCAGAATTTCGTTGACCGCGAATTCTTCCGCGGTCTGGCCGATAAGCTGATGCTGCTCGCTGAAATCTTCAGGGGTGAAGACCTCGTCAACCTTGCGCTCTTCGAGCAGAAAGCTGCCACCGGAAATTTTAGTGCTGGGTATTGCAGTCGTAGTAGCCATTGAGAACCCCCTTCAACCACCAAGGACAAGAAGTACCACGAAGGGAAGCCGGCAAGAGCGGGCTCTCCTTCGTGTATCTTGGTGTCCTTCGTGGTTCACGCTTTTTGCCTTCACTTCCAACCTGTCCCGTTTACAAACCGTTTTATGCCGTCTCTAAGATGTACAACATTGAAGTTTATAAGGAGGTCGAGGGATTTACCACCGAGCTTGAGGTACGAAAGGTTTACAAAGGAACCTGAGGCATCAGCCTTCCTTCGTGTACCCTCGTGTCCTTGGTGGTTAAAGGTTCTCGAAGACCCCCGCCGCGCCCATGCCCCCGCCCACGCACATAGTCACCATTCCGTAGCGCGCATTGCGCCGCTTCAGTTCGCGAATGATTGTGGCCGTAAGCTTCGCACCAGTGCAGCCCAGCGGATGTCCCAAAGCGATGGCCCCGCCATTCGGATTTACCCGCTCGGGATCGAGTCCAGCTTCTTTGATCACAGCCAGCGACTGTGCCGCGAAAGCTTCGTTCAGCTCAATAACGTCGATGTCGGAGAGTTTCAGACCCGCCATCTTCAACGCCTTGGGTATGGCGAACACCGGCCCCAGCCCCATTTCTTCGGGCTTGTAACCAGCCGTGGCGAAAGAAACGTAACGCACTAGAGGCTTGATTCCCAACGCCTTCGCGCGCTCACCCGACATGACAACGGCAGCGGCCGCCCCATCGGATGTTTGCGAGGAGTTACCTGCGGTCACGGTTCCCTTGGCATGGAAGACGGGCTTCAGTGCCAGAAGCGCGTCAAGCGATGTATCGGCCCGCGGCCCTTCATCCACTTTGAAGACAATTTCCTGCCGCTTCGGTTTCGACCCGTTCGGTGTTGTGAAACTCACAGTCACCGGTACAGTTTCATCGACAAACTTCCCCTCCTGGATCGCCGCCAGCGCCTTGTGATGGCTGCGCAGCGAAAACTCATCCGCTGCCTGCCGCGTGATGCCGAAGCGCTGCGCCACTCGTTCGGCGGTCAGCCCCATGGTGAGATAGGCGTCAGGATAGTGATCAACCAGCCACGGGTTCGGCGAAATCTTGTGCCCGCCCATGGGAATCATGGACATCGATTCCGTTCCGCCGGCCACGATGATCTCCGCCCCGCCGCTCATGATCCGCTCCGCCGCCATGGCAATCGCCTGGAGCCCGGACGAACAGAAGCGGTTGATGGTGATCGCCGAAACTTCCACCGGCAACCCGGCCCGCAGCGCGGCGATGCGGGCGACGTTCATTCCTTGCTCGGCCTCAGGCATAGCGCAGCCCAGGATCACGTCTTCAATTTCTTTGCTATCTATTTGCGGCACGCGTTCCAGCGCGCCTTTAATAGCGATGGCGGCCAGTTCATCAGGACGGGTTGCGCGCAGGGTGCCTTTAAACGCGCGTCCCACAGGCGTACGAACCGAGGAGACAACAACGACTTCTCTCATAACAGTTTTCCGGAGGCTGATATCAGCAATTTAGCCACTCACCATCCATAAGCATTAGATGCTCGCGCCGTTCACATAGGCCCAGACGTCTCGTCTGGGCGGACGAGCGCAGTTCGTCAAAACGGACTGCGTCTGCCGCGCAGCAAAGACACCCGCCCGACGTAATGCATTTCAGTTCCGCAGCGTCTTCCCCGTCTTCAACGTGTACTGAATCCGCTCCTGCGTCTTCCGCTCGCCGCACAGCGATTTAAACGCCTCGCGCTCCAGATCCAGAATGTACTGCTCGCTCACTGCCGTGCCCGAGGTCACATTTCCCCCGCACAACACTTCCGCAACCTTGGTGGCGATCTTCACTTCGTGGTCGGAAATGTACTCGCCTTGCCGCATGATGTGCACTCCCAGCCTCAACGCAGCCAGAACGTTTTCTCCGGGCGCCGGAATATCGGTGCGGGCTTGCGGAGGTTCGTATCCGGCGCGAACCAGTTCCAGGGCTCGGGCCTTGGCGTCAGCCAGCACCCGCTCCCGGTTCATGGTGACGTTGTCGGACTCATGCAGGAAACCCAGACCGCGCGCCTCATGCGCTGAGGTTGCGACCTTGCCCATCGCAATGGTTTCAAAAGCTTTTTTCATGGCCTCGATGAGTTCGATGGACTCGCCGCGCCCCGGACGAATCGCCGCCGCACTGTCCACTGCGCGCAGCAGCATCTCTTTGCAGCCGCCTCCGCCCGGCAGCAAACCGACGCCGACTTCCACCAGCCCCGCGTAAAGTTCGGCGTGAGGCTGGCGGGCCGCGGCGTGCAGAGTAATTTCGGTTCCGCCGCCCAGGCACAACCCGAAAGGTGCGACCACTACCGGTTTGGACGAGAATTTGATGGCCTGGGTCATGCCCTGGAACTGGCGGATGGCGAGGTCAACCTCGTCCCACTCTTCTTCCTGCACGGACATAAGCAGCAGCATGACGTTGGCGCCGACGGAAAAATTGTCGGCGTCATTGGTGATGACAAACCCGTCGAAGCCATCGCCGGGGCCACCTGGCCTTAGGGTCTGACTAATAAGACTGACAATGTCGCCGCCGAGCGAGTTCATCTTGGAATGAAACTCGATACAGGCCACGCCATCCCCCAGATCGACCAGCGACGCACCCGAGTTCGTTTTGACTACACCGCTGGATTTTTTCGCGACCCCGACCGACCACACGCCTGCAGGAACTTCTACGGGTTCATACTTTGCTGTCTTCAGTTCAAAATACGCCCGGCCCGACGGGGCCCTGGGATCGTCCTGATACCAGGACTTTCTTCCGGCCGCCAGCAGTCGTTCGACGTTTGCGCCGACCGGGCGGTCTTCTTTCTTCATGCGAGCTACGCTGGCCTCAAGCCCGGCCGCATCCCACAATTCAAAGGGTCCAAGCTTCCAGTTGAAACCCAGGCGCATGGCCCGGTCGATCTCAACAATAGAATCGGAGATTTCAGGCACGCGATTGGCCGAGTAGTTCCACAAATCGGAAAGCACCGACCACAAAAACGCGCCCGCTTTATCGCCCTTCTGCGCGCTGCCTTCAAGGCCGAGCAGCATGCGCAGCCGCGCACCCGGGTCCTCGATATTTTTTGCCATGTCGAGAGCAGGGAACCTGGGCTTTTGGCGAGGCCGATACTCCAACGTCTTCCAGTCGAGCGCCAGGCGTTCGTCTTCTTTGCCCGAGCCGGCGGAGGACGTCCGCCCTGCACTTTTCTTGTAAAACCCGCCTTTGGTTTTGTCGCCCAGCCACTTGCGCTCGAGCATCTGCTTGTAAAAGTCCGGCAACGGGCTCGGGTGCGGAGGGTTCTCTTGTCCGCCGGATTTCTCCATGTTCCCAACCACGTGCCCCAGAATGTCGAGGCCGACGAGATCGATGGTGCGGAAAGTTGCGGACTTCGGCCATCCCACCGCGTCTCCGGTCAGCGCGTCCACCTCCTCGATGCTCAGGTCCATCTCCTGCATCAGCCGCATTACGTTGAGCACGGAAAATGTGCCGATGCGGTTGGCAATGAAGTTGGGGGTGTCCTTGGCGAATACCACTCCCTTGCCCAGGTTTACGTCGCTGAAATGGGCGACGGCCTCGAGAGCGGCGCGGTCCGTTTCCGCTGTGGGGATCATCTCCAGCAGTCGCATGTAGCGCGGCGGATTGAAAAAATGCGTACCGAACCAACACTTGCGGAAATCGTCGGAGAAGCCTTCGACGATCTTTGCCACCGGCAGGCCGCTGGTGTTTGTGGTGATGATTGTCCCCGGCTTACGGATTGCCTCCACCTTCTTCAAGAGCGCTCGCTTGATGTCGAGGTTTTCCACGACTGCTTCGATGATCCAGTCCACCTCACTCAACCGTTTGAGGTCGTCATCGAAGTTTCCGATAGTCACCAGGCGCGCCAGTCCAGGTTCGTAGAAAGCCGCCGGCTTCGATTTCTTCGCGGCCTCCAGCCCGGCGGCGGCCAGCTTGTTACGAGCCGGACCGTCGGCGTCCGGCGGGACGATGTCGAGCAGGAAACTGGGCACGCCGGCATTGGCGAAGTGGGCAGCGATGCGCGCGCCCATAGTTCCGGCGCCGAGGATGGCTACTTTGTGGATATGTTTCATGGAGAACCTCTGAGGAACGACGGAACCACAGTCTAGGCGGCGCGAGTCAATTCATGTGTGGGGCGGACACTCTTGTCCACCGCCTTTGACCTTGATTCTCTTGAGTGTGGTTTAGCCTATCCAGTCAACGTCAAAGGCGGCCAACACAGAAGTGTACTCCGATAGCCGGGGCTCCGCTAGGGCACCCTGTCGATCGCCCACTCGTCTTTGCCCGCCCGCACCACAATGATTTGCGATTTCTGCGGCCGCCCGGACCGGTTCGACTCCGAGTCAGAAATAAAAAAAGTAACGGGAAAGGCGTAGCGCCCGGCCTTGAGCTTCCTTCCTCGCGCGATTTCGTACGCCGCATCGTTTCCCGACGAGAAGAAACTGTCCGTGCGCTCCTGCGAGCTGTTTTGTTTCGCGGCATCGGTCAGCATGAGCAGGCCAGTCTCGCGGTCCTGGTTCTGCCAGGCTTGCAGAAAGCGATTGGCCGCCGCCAGGGCAGAACTGTATCCGCGATCGGGGACGGTAAAGGATGACGAATGCTTGTTCCTGCCGACGGCCGATGTAGACAACAAGGGCGCCACCGCAAGAATTATAAGAGGGAAGGCCAGATGCTTTCCCGTCAGCCGGCGGGCCTGCCCTGAGCTACGTCGAAGGGACGCCGGTACTATCCAATCAAAGCTCACAATTAAATTATGAGCGAAGCGGCAACACGCTCCAAGACACCAGCAAGGTTCTCTCCGTGTGGAGGACGGGTGTCCCGCCCGTCCCCGTGGGCGAGGCCCGCGCCACACATTTGCATCTCAGGAAATTAGCTTGGCCAGGGCGAAAGCCGCGGCTGCGGCCACACTGCCAATCAGCATCGTCTGCAGCGCGCTGCGCCCCGGACCAGTTCCTGTGTAACGACCCTTCATATAGCCGAAGATGCCGAGCGCGGCCAGGGTTACGACCGCCGAATATGCCAGCCCGGGCACGGCGCTGGAAAGAATGATGTAGGGCGACAGCGGAATCATTCCGCCTGCAATGTAGGAACCCGCGATGGTCGCGGCGCTGGTTACCGCCCGGCGCGGGTCGGGTTCTTCCAGCCCCAGTTCGAAGCGCATCATAAAATCTACCCAGGCGTCGGGCCGGCGGCTGAGCGCTTCGACTACGGGTGTACTCTCCGCTGGCGTCATCCCGTAGGACTGGAAGACGCGTCCCACCTCCGCCATCTCTTCTTCGGGAATTTCCTTGATCTCGCGATATTCGCGCGCCCGCTCCTGCTCGTAGTGTTCGGCATCGCCCCGGGCCGCCAGGTATCCGCCCAGTCCCATGGCGATGGATCCGGCCGCAATCTCCGCCAGTCCCCCCACCACGATCAGCCGGGTGTTTTGCACCGCGCCCGACAGTCCGGCGGCCAGAGCGAATGGAACAGTAAGGCCATCGGCCATGCCGATGACTACGTCGCGCACCAGATTGGTGGCCATGAAGTGGGTCTCGACATGTTCATGCGGCACGATCAGACCTCCGGATGAGATTGCAAATATTGTTGCGCCCGCCGCACAACGTCCCGTTCGCCCCGATACGCCAGCTTGCGCGGTGCGTCCTCCAACGGAATCCACAGCGCTCGCTTGACCTCAATCCGCATCTCGCGAGACACATCATCAATTTGGCCCGACTGATAACGGAACAGATAAAACGAAACGATCTTGAACACCCGTTGCCCATCACCCCACGAACGCACGTACACATACTTGATATCAGCCAGCTTGGTGATCGAGGTGGCGGTCAGCCCGGTCTCCTCGCGCACCTCTCGCAGGGCGGTTTGCTCCGGCTTTTCGCCGGGATCCACCAGGCCCTTGGGCAAGGCCAGTACCACTTTTCGCGCGGTCTTTCGGGCGGGACGCGCCGAAGAAGCCTCGGTCTGAGGCTCAATGACGGCCATTTGCCAGCCCTCATCGGCCCGTTGCACCACGACTCCTCCAGCGGAGATTTCCCGAACCATGGCCCCTAAGTTAACAGGATTGCTGGACTTAGTCACCGGGACGCAACTCATGCCGCGGCTTCCCCACGAGTAACCGCAGGGGCTCACCGACGTGCCTGGAACTCTGCTCCCGGAACTGGCATCTTAACTGCTAATAAGGGTCGTGGAAAGCTGGGGCGGGCCGGGAGAAATGAGGGTTCCGGTGAAGCATCTGGGCAAGATCATTCGGTCAGTACAGGCGTTTGGACGCGGCCTCTCGGGCCTCTCCGGCCCACAAGAGGCGCAGCCTTCCGGCGGCATTGGGTTGGCTCTCGGCGGCGGCTTCGCTCGCGGCATTGCCCATATCGGCGTCCTCAAAGTCCTCGAAGAAGAGAACATCCCGGTCAGTCTGGTGGCTGGCACCAGCGTTGGCGCCCTGATCGGAGCCGCCTACTGCAGCGGCGTCACTATCGCTGAACTGGAACAAATGTCAAGGCGGGTGCGCTTCAAGGATTTTGCCCGCTGGACCCTGTCGCGCTACGGATTTGCCAGCAACGAGCGCATGATCAAGTTTCTGAGCAGCATTTTGAAGGTTAAGACTTTCGAAGAATTACAGATTCCTCTGGCGGTGACCGCCACCGATTTTTCCACGGGCGCGGGCGTCGTCTTTCACTCCGGACCCCTGGTCGATCCGGTGCGCGCCAGTTGCGCCTATCCCGGGATGTTTCTCCCCGTAAAGATTCGCGGGCGCCTGCTGGTGGACGGCATGCTGGCCCACGCCGTGCCTACGGTTCCTCTGCGCGACATGGGCGCTCAACGCGTGCTGGCGGTGCATCTTCGCGGGACCTGGAACAACAGTGAGACCGGTCCGCGGCATTTGTTCGACGTGATCGGCCAATGCTTCGCCATCGCGCAGGAGATGAACTGCGGAGTCTGGCAGGCGGCCGCCGACCTGGTCATCGATCCTGACGTCAACGGATTCAAGTATGACGACTTCGAGCGCTCCGCTGACTTGATTCGTTCCGGAGAAGTCGCAGCCCGCGCCGCCTTGCCCGAAATCCGAAAGTGGCTGCAGCAACCCGAGCCCGCCCGGAAGGCGCAGCCCACTCGCCTCGGTCAAACCGCGCCAGCGCCGGCAGAGTAAATTCGGTCACACCGGACTGAGAACTGACAACTGAGAGCTGACAACTGGTAGAAGCGCTCCTACTTCATCACCCCACGCGCCGCAATCCCAATATTGTCGCGGGAGGTATTCTTAACCAGATACATCATCTCGTCGGCCTGGCGGATGATTTCCCGTGGGGTCTTGGCGTCGTGTGGATAGGTGGCCACGCCCATGGAGGCGCGGACGTTCAGATTCAATCCTTCTTCCTGGCAGAACATGCTGGTGCGCAGGCTGTCGCGCAGGCGTTTGGCCACAATCAGCGCGGCATCCTTTCCGGTCTGCGGCAGCAGAACGACAAACTCGTCTCCGCCGTAGCGGAAGGCGTAGTCGATCAATCGCAGCTGCGCCTTGATCAGGTAGCCAATCTCCATCAACAGCTTGCTCCCCACCAGGTGTCCATAGGTATCGTTGACTTGTTTAAAGTGGTCGAGATCGATGAACACCACGGTAAATTCGTAGCCGTAGCGCGCCGAACGGTAAACTTCGGTCTCCAGCGTCTTGTAGAGATGGCGCGCGTTGTAAAGTCCGGTGCAATCGTCGGTGATGGTGAGTTCCTGGATCTTCTCCACCGCGCGCGCGTTTTCGATGGCAATGGCGGCGTAATCACAAATCGATTGCAGGAAGAATGATTCCTGGTCGGTGAAGTTCTCCATCCTCACGTTGACCAGTTGAATGACGCCCAGCACGCGCAATTTGGAACGCAGGGGCACGCAGATGATAGAGCGCGTCTCCCACTGGGTCATCTCGTCGATCCGTTTGGCGAAGCGGGGATCGGTGTACACGTCTGGCACCACCACGCGCTCGCCATGTTTTGCCACCCAGCCCGCGATGCCTTCTCCCACTTTCAGGCGCACGTTCTTCAGGGCCTCGGATGCTTTGCCCACTGCGATGGCAAAGTAGAGTTCGTCCCGCTCTTCGTCCACCATTAGCAGGGACCAGTTATCGGGGCGGAAGTATTCCGCCATCTTTTCCATAATCGTCTGCAGGATGGAGTCGAGGTCGAGAGACGAGGTCAGGGCCTTGGCCACATCATGAAAGATGCCCAGTTCCTGCACTTTGCGGTCGGCGGCGGCCTTGGTCATGAACTGCGGTCCTCGATGTGGCAGGAAGTGTTGAAATTATATGCGGCCCCGGAAAGGAGCGGCAATCAACCTTAGTAACCGGAACCCCTGAAGCCAAGCCCAGAGACCGGGTTAGGGGGAGGTTGGCCCCCTGGCCCTGATCTTACGGTTTAGCAGTGCGGTTCTCTCCCACCCCAAATTGATGGGTCCGGAGGCCTTTGGTTAACATATATTCATCTTCAGACTACTCTTAACATCTTGGATGCGGCCAGGGCTAGTTGAAGGCGGCAGGAAGACGGCCAGGTGGAATCCTTTGGGGCACGACTGAAGCGGGAGCGGGAGCAGCGCAAAATCACGCTGGACGACATTGCTGTGTCCACCAAGATCGGCACCCGCTTCCTGGCCGCCATCGAGGAGGACCGCTTCGATCAGCTTCCCGGCGGTATCTTCAATAAGGGGTTTGTCCGGGCCTACGCACGCCACCTGGGCATGGACGAAAACCAGGCTATCGCTGACTTCGTGGCCGCCACCGAACCCGTCCTGCCTGAGCCGCAGCCCGAGGCCGCCCCGGTACTCGCGGCTCTGGCGGAGGCCGTGCCGGAAACCCAGAAGAAGAGTAGAGGCGATGGCGGTATCCCCTGGGGCATTTTCGCCATCGTGCTCTTGGTACTGGCCTGCGGTTTTGCAGTTTGGGGCTTCTATACACGCGACAAGTCCCCCACCCCCAGCGTCTTTGTTCCTGCCCCTGACAAACCGGATGCATCCAGTTTGAGCGGTCAGAAGAACGCGCCCCGCAGTGCGGCCGAGTCTGACGCGCCAAAACCGGCGGTCGCGACCTCCCAGTCGGTCTCCCACGAGCCTGAGCCAGACAGCCGGGAGAGCGCAACCTTCACCCCCACGGCGCAGCCGGCGACCGATGCGGGACTCTTTCGCGTGCTGATCGAGGCGCGGCAGGACTCCTGGGTCTCGATCACCGCCGACGGAAAGCAGATCATTCAGGACACCCTCGCCGCTTCCGCGGAACAGTCCATCGCAGCCCGCGACCAGGTCGTGATCAAGACGGGCAACGTGGGCGCTCTCGATATCTCCTTCAACGGCAAGAAGCTGGCGACACAAGGGGAATACAACCAGGTAAAGACCCTTATCTTTGACCCAAACGGCCTGCGACGCTAGTCTTCCGCAAACAAACGGCAGGGTGCTGATCGTGCCGGTCCGAACCTCAGATACCGTTCAACTTCCTGCTATGACCAGCCAGCCCCCGGCGTTCCCCAGTGGCTGTGGTTAAGTCGCTCCCGGCCCCAAAATCATTGCGTCCCGCCCCCTTCTCTGATACTCTATCGTAGTCCGCAAAGTGCTGATTCATAGTCGGTTGCGTTCTGCCCCCCCGCCAGGTCGTAAAGTCCAGATCGCTCGCTAGAATCGATTTAAGGAGACGCTGCTTGTCATCTCGTAACCGCTACCTTTTTACGTCCGAATCCGTCACTGAGGGCCATCCCGATAAGATGGCCGATCAGATTTCTGACGCCATCCTCGACGCCTGTCTGGCTGAAGATCCCTTCAGCCGGGTGGCCTGCGAGGCTCTGACCGCCACCGGCCTGGTCGTCATCGCGGGTGAAATCACCACCAAGGCTTACGTGGATTTCCAGTCGCTGGTGCGCGGCACGATCTCCTCCATCGGATACAACAACGCACTCTACGGCTTTGATTCCAATACTTGCGCCGTCATCTCCAGCATCAACAAACAGTCCGGCGACATCGCCATGGGCGTAGACACCGGCGGCGCCGGCGACCAGGGAATGATGTTTGGGTATGCTTGTAACGAGACTCCGGAACTCATGCCCACCCCGATTTCGCTGGCGCATAAGTTGACCAAGCGTCTTGCTGAAGTCCGCAAGCATGGCCGCCTTCCCTACCTCCGCCCCGATGGAAAATCCCAGGTAACGGTCGAATATGACAAGAACCACGATCCGGTCCGGGTGGATGCGGTGGTGGTTTCAACGCAACATTCGGAGACCGTGGGCAACGAGGAACTGCGCAGCGACATTCTGAAACATGTCATTCAAGCCACCATCCCCGCCCAGTTGCTCGACGAAGACACCAATTACCACATCAATCCCACCGGACGATTTGTGATTGGCGGCCCCATGGGCGATACCGGCCTTACTGGACGCAAGATTATCGTGGACACCTACGGCGGCATGGGTCGTCACGGCGGCGGCGCATTCAGCGGCAAGGACCCGACCAAAGTCGATCGTTCCGCCACCTACATGGCCCGGCACATCGCCAAGAACATCGTTGCTGGAGGTCTGGCCGATCGCTGCGAGGTCCAGCTCGCGTATGCCATCGGCGTGGCCGAACCGGTCAGCATTCTGGTGGACACGTTCGGAACCTGCAAGGTCGATCCCGACACGATTCCCGATCTGGTGCGCGCCCATTTCCACCTGACCCCGAAGGGTATTATTGACTCGCTGAACCTGCGCCGCCCGATCTACTGTAAGACTGCGGCTTACGGGCACTTTGGCCGGAGCGATCCCGACTTCACCTGGGAAGCCACGGACAAGGCTGTCAAACTGGCCAGCGATGCCGGCCTGCGCGAGCCGGTTGCGCAAGGGGTCCGCAAGTAAAGTCTGCCACCGCGAAGGGCACGAAGGTTCACCAAGGAATTCAAAACTGCGATTCTCCTTACGTGTTACTTTGTGTCCTTGGTGGTTCAACAGGTTCAAGAACGAAACGCACAGGAGAAGTATGTCGACGACACCGACGCAACTGAGTTGTGATGTGAAGAGTCTGGATTTTGCCGATCTGGGCAAAAAGCGGATCGACTGGGCGAACCAGTCCATGAGAGTCCTGCAAATCATTCGCAAGGAATTCATCAAGAACCAGCCGCTGACCGGGATCCGGGTGTCGGCTTGCCTGCACGTCACCGCCGAGACCGCGAATCTGGCCATCTGTCTGAAGGATGGAGGAGCCGACGTGGTGCTCTGCGCCTCCAATCCGCTGTCCACGCAGGATGACGTTGCTGCCAGCCTGGTCCGCGACCACAACATTCCGGTCTTCGCCATCAAGGGCGAGGACAACGATACTTACTACAGCCACATTCTTGCGGCCATCGACCACAAGCCCCATATCACCATGGACGACGGCGCCGATCTGGTCACCCTGCTGCACACCAAACGCCAGGATGCGCTCGATGGCGTAATCGGGGGCACCGAGGAAACCACCACGGGTGTGATCCGCC
Organism: Terriglobia bacterium; assembly: GCA_963803605.1. GTDB lineage: Bacteria > Acidobacteriota > Terriglobia > Terriglobales > Acidobacteriaceae > JAIQFF01. Next base: position 10,869 of record CAWDNG010000003.1, on the reverse strand, counting down.
TGCGCGCCATGGCCAAAGAAGGCGTGTTGCGTTTCCCCATCATCGCGGTCAACGACGCCGATACCAAGCACCTGTTCGACAACCGCTATGGCACCGGCCAGTCCACCATTGACGGCATCATTCGCGCCACCAACTTCCTGCTGGCGGGATCAAAATTCGTAGTTGCCGGCTACGGCTGGTGTGGACGGGGCCTGGCCAGCCGCGCCCGCGGCGCGGGGGCCGAAGTCATTGTCACCGAGGTTGATCCTACGAAGGCGCTCGAAGCGCACATGGACGGCTTCCGCGTGATGTCGATGAACGAAGCCGCCAAATTGGGCGATGTATTCTGCACCGTCACCGGCAACAAGAGCGTTCTGACCAAAGAACACTTCGAGGTCATGAAAGACGGAGCCATCATCTCCAACTCCGGCCACTTCAATGTGGAGATCGACATCGTGACCCTGGAAAAGATGTCGTCCTCTAAGCGCACCACTCGCAGCTCCGTCGAAGAGTACTCGCTGCGTGACGGACGCAAAATCAACCTGCTGGGCGAAGGCCGCCTCATCAACCTGGCCGCCGCCGAGGGGCACCCACCGTCCGTCATGGACATGAGCTTCGCCGACCAGGCGCTCTCCGCCGAGTTCATGGTGAAGAACTACAAAACCCTGGAGAAGTGGGTTTACAAAGTCCCCGACGACCTCGACAAGCGCGTCGCCAAGCTGAAGCTGGAGTCAGTCGGCATCAAAATCGACAAGCTGACGCCGGAGCAGGAGGAGTATCTGGCGGGGTGGTCAGAGGGGACGTAAAGGCGTTCTTGGTCATTGGTCGTTGGTCGTTGGCAAAACAAGGGCGGAGCAGCGCCGCCCTCTTTTCCTTGTGTGCCGAGCATGCTCGACAGCCTGGAGGTGCAAGTCCTCTTCACAACGTGATGGACGTGAAGTGATAGCGAAGCGCAACGGTGAAATCACACTCGCCGCGAGGCGGGGCCGGAAAGAAGCGCGGAGCAAAGATGCGAGCCGATGAAGAAGAACCGGATACGAGGCCTACGGTGGCGGGCGAGCGGGCAAGTGACTGCGAAGCCCATATCCATCAAGCTCACTGGTGGTAAATCCGGCGGTTGTGCATCGAAGGCGGTCGAACTTACCTCGGGAGATCTGCGGCATGTCACGAAATCGTGACTGAGGGTGAAGCGATTCATCCTGACCGTGTCGCAGAAGTCAGCAGAGGGCAAAGTAGGTCACGCAGTCGGCGAGGATATTGAGGCACTCCAATGCCGAAAGGCGGAGAAACAGCTAGGCCAAGCCGGGAACGGTGATCGAAGGCCCGAACGGAAGGGAGAGGCGAGTACATCGCGCGATCTCAGGAACGACCCGCGGCCGAAAATCCAATAGCTTGGCCTTCCGGATTCCAGGCGGAGTGAAGCTCCAAGGGGCGTCTCGGAAGGGACCGAATCGTTCTCTGGCGACGCGTTCTATCGAAAGCCCGGCTACCCACATCTAGCTCAACCCGCCGAACCGCCGTATGCGGACCCGCATGTACGGTGGTGTGGGAGGGGAGGACGCGTGATCGTCCCCCCTATCCCGATTGCGTGGACCAGGACGCCATTCATCGAAAGCCTGTCAATGGTGAACGCCCTTGACAACGTGCTTGAGCAACTATGATTGGTATTGGCAGGCTGACATCAAGGGCATGACCCGCTTCCAGCAAGTCTCTTGGCGCGCCGACGGCCGCCGTCGCGGCCAGCACAAACATCCCGGCTGGGAGGCCCCTGCACGTAGCCGTCGACGACCACTCCCGCCTCGCCTTCACTCAGATCCTGCCCGATCAGAAGACCGATACCACCATCGCTTTCCTGCGCGATGCCCTAGACTTCTTCGCTCGCCACGGCATCCGCGTGCGCGCTTTGCTTACCGACAACGGCAGCAGTTATCGCTCCCATCAGTTCCACAGTGCTTGCCAGCACATGGGCCTCCAACACCGCCTGCACTCGTCCTTACTCGCCTCAGACCAACGGCAAGGCCGAACGTTTCATCCAAACCGCTCTGCGCGAATTGGCCTACGCTACTCACCGGCAAGATTCCGACCAACGAAACCACACTCTCCTTCCCTGGACCGACTACTACAACTTGGTTTCATACTGCCCCACCTCGCTATGTGTTTGAGAACAAGCTCTCGTGCTGTTGGGAATCAAGTACCGCGGGTCGACGTCCTTCTCGTGCTACGCGTCGCTTCAGTGCCTGAGCTGATTCACCTTCCAGTGCATCCCTGCTGATTACCCATGGTCCATCCGCAAAAGGATGATCGGCGGAGATATCGCCGCGATCGATGGCAAGCCGGAGTGTTCTCGGACTTACGTCGAGCAGGGCGGCGGCATCGGTCAAGTTCATCCAAGGTCGCTGTGGTTGTTCGTCTCGCTTAAAGCAAGGAATACGATGATGGCTGCGCAGCGCGGTGACTCTCTCTCGCGTCCAGCGGTTCCCGCGCCCCGTAAGATGACCATTACGTGATTGATTCCATCGAGGCCTACGCTGAGGATATCCAGGGAGCAGTGGCTGCGGATTGGACTTAAAGTCAAAATCCCCACCCCTTTGCAAAGGACGCGAAAGAGCGGGGCACCCGATCGCCCTTTTTCTTGTTCTGAGAACTGAGATCTTGGAACTGACATCTGATGCCAGAAGCCGCAGGAATCGTCCAATAAAGCGCCAAAGTTTCTTAGCCTCAAAGGGCGGATGGTGGTCTGTGGCACTGTGTTAGATTAAATTTCCCATGAAATTTGTCGCTGACTGGGCCCTCGACGTCGCCCATCATCTCGGCGCATCCTATGCCGACGTTCGTGTGGCCGACGATCGTCACCGCGGGCTCTCCACCAAGAACGGCAAGGTGGGAAGCGCCTCGGTCGCAGAGTCCCTGGGATTCGGGGTACGGGTCATTGCTGACGGTGCCTGGGGTTTCGCTGCATCGGACGATTTGGGCCGCGCTGCCGTTGAAGCTACCGCCGCGCGCGCGGTTGAAATCGCCAAGGCGTCTTCGCGAGTCAAGCTGCACGATGTTCATTTGGCCCCTGAAAAGGCCATGACGGCAGAGTGGACTTCGCCCTTCCGGATCGATCCCTTTAGCACGTCGGTTGAGCAGAACATCGAGCTGCTGCTGAAGGTCGATTCCGAATTGCGCTCCGTGCCCGGCGTTACGCTGGCGGAGACCAACCTGAACTTCCGGCGCGAAGAGCAATGGTTTTTCTCGTCCGAAGGCGCCAACATTCATCAGACGAAATACACCACCGGAACCGGTTACGCGGCGCACGCTTTTGCGGGAAGCGAAATCCAGAAGCGCTCCTATCCCAATTCGTACGGCGGGCAGTGGCAGAACAAAGGTTACGAACTGGTGGAAGAGCTGAAGATGGTGGAAAATGCGCGCCGCGTGGGCGAAGAAGCGGTCGCGCTGCTGACTGCCGATCAGTGTCCCGAGGGCGTCTTCAACATTATTCTCGACGGTTCGCAGCTGGGACTGCAGATCCACGAGTCGGTCGGGCATCCCATCGAACTCGACCGGGTGCTGGGTATGGAGGCGAATTTCGCCGGAACCTCATTTCTCACGTTGGATAAGCTGCGCTCCCTGCGCTACGGCAGCGAACTGGTGAACATCGTTGCGGACGCGCGCCAGGAGCACGGCCCCGGGCTCGGCACTTTCGCCTTCGACGACGAAGGCGTCCCGGCACAATGCACTCCCATTATTACCAAAGGCCTGTTCACCGGATATCTGAGTTCGCGCGAGACTGCGCACACCATTGGCGCCAACCGCTCCGGTGGAACTTTGCGCGCAGAGGGCTGGAACCGCCTGCCTATCATCCGTATGACAAACATCAGCATTCACCCCGGCGACAAGCCGCTGACCAGGGAGCAGCTCATCGCTTCCACCGATGATGGTATTTACATGGAGACCAACCGCTCCTGGTCGATTGATGACAAACGCTATAACTTCCAGTTCGGCTGCGAAGCCGGATGGGAGATCAAAAACGGAAAGCGCACCCGCATGCTGAAGAATTCATCCTATAGCGGAATTACTACTGAGTTTTGGAACTCGATGGACGCCATCTGCTCCCGCGACGAATGGATTTTGTGGGGCACGCCGCACTGCGGCAAGGGCCAGCCGCAACAGGTGATGGGCACAGGCCACGGAGCGGCGCCGGCAAGATTTGCCGGCGTCAAAGTGGGAAGCGCATACAAGGGAACGTAAAAGGTTGCGCCGTCCTCGTCTCTCGGTTTTGTGGAGAGACCGGGCGGGGTTTTTGCTGAATGCTGACCAAGGACCAAGCCGCAGACATTTTCGAAAAGCTGAAGAAACATTCGACCGCCGATGAAGTCGAAGCCCTGATCTATGGCGGCAAGTCCGCGCTGACCCGCTTCGCCAACAACACCATCCATCAAAATGTCGCAGAGGAAGGATACTCCGTCTCCGTGCGAACGGCGTTTGGGGGACGCACCGCCCGGGCCACTACCAACAAGTTGGATGAGGAGAGTTTGCAACGAGTGGTTCAGGCGTCCGAGAGCCTGGCCAAGGTTCAGCATCCTGATCCGGACTTGCTGCCCATGCCAGACGCGGGCGAGTCGGCCGCAGCCACAGAAGCCAGGCCCAGCCGGCATTTTGCCCGGACTGCAGAGCTAACGCCGGGGCTGCACGCTGATGCCGTCGCGAAAATCGTGCAGGTGGCGAGCCGTAATAAGCTGACGACCGCCGGCATCTTTTCCTGTTCGGAAGGGGTGGAGGGGATCTTCAACTCGCGCGGGTTGAATGACTGGCACGCGCATACCTCCTCCGAGATTTCTGTCACCATGCTGGGGGGCGACTCTTCGGGATGGCAGAAGGCAAACTCTCCCGACGTGGCGCAACTCGATCCCACCGAACTGGCGGAGATCTCCGCGCGCAAAGCACTGGAGTCTGCCCGCCCACGCGAAATTCCCGCCGGCAAATACGCGGTCATCCTGGAACCGGCGGCGGTGCTCGACATGGTCGGCTTCATGTTCTTCGACTTTGGCGGCCTGTCGATCCTCGATCAGCGGTCTTTTCTGAACAATCGCGTCGGTACACAAATCTTTGGTCCGAACATCAATATCTGGGACGACGTGGCGCATCCCCTGCAGTCCGGCACGCCCTTTGATGGCGAAGGCATTCCCCGGCAGTGCGTGCATTTGGTGGAGAATGGCGTGGTCAGACGCCTGGTGTACGCGCGCGCCACCGCGAAGAGGATGCAGCAGTCCGAATACAAAGACAAGGTTGGTCCCGTGGCGGCCACCGGACACGGCTTCTCACTCCCCAATGAAATGGGAGAAGCCCCTATGAACATTGTTTTCGGCGCACCCCAGGACCCGAAGACGACGGATCAAATGATTGCTTCCACGGAGCGCGGCGTCTTGGTTACACGACTCTGGTACATCCGCGAGGTCGATCCCTATGAAAAAATTCTCACCGGCATGACCCGCGACGGCACGTTTTGTGTGGAGGACGGCAAGGTACGGCACGGAATTCTTAACTTCCGCTTCAATGAAAGCCTGATTCATATGCTTTCGAATGTCGAATCCATGGGAACCCCGGTGCGCGCCAGCGGCGAAGAATCCTTCGACATGGTGGCGCCGCCGATGAAAGTCCGGGACTTTAATTTCACGGAAGTGACGAAGTTTTAAGGACAGCAGTTGGCAATTGGCTGGACCGCATATTTTTACCAAATGCCGCTTTTCAACGCCGTTGGTCGTTCGTCGTTGGTCTTTGGCCAAAATCGACATTCCACACCCGTGGGCCAACCACCAAGGACCCCCGGCCTACGACCATCCGCAGTTACCCTAATTCCATGATCCACAAGGCTTTACCCCTACTAGTGCCATGACTTCCGTAACTTTTATCTGCTGGTTCGGCGGTGTAATCTGCCTCACGTAATGTCGAACAATGGGCGATTTGCGGAAGACGCGAATACCGGTGCAGGCGGGGAGCTCGGTAAGCAAAACTCGGCGGCTGGTGAAGCCGTGAATCGCGAGCCCGCAGCCGCCAAAGCCGTCCGCGCACGTTATCCGGACATGCAAAGCGCGGTGCGCTTTCCCATCAAGCTGCCGATTTCGGTGAAATCGAAATCCGGAGCCAGCGCAGCCGAGACCGACAACATCTCCGCCAACGGTGTGCTCTTCCATGTGGATTCGGAAATGCCGGTGGGTTCGATGGTGGACTTCACCATTTCGCTGCCCGCCGATGTGGTGGGAGCCGATGCCGATGTGCAGCTCGACTGCCGCGGCCGCGTAGTGCGAAATTTTGAAGAGGATGGCCGCCGCGGCGTTGGCGTAGTCATCGACGAATACCATTTTGAGCGCCGCTGAAGTCAGGGAACGGAAGTCCAAGGAAACCGATGGCCAGCACCGCCGCCAGTATGGAAATGAACGCCGAGCAGCCGCAGGAGGTTGACGGCCAGTTCATTCGCGTGATTGTGGCTGACACGCAAGCTATCTTCCGGGCCGGGCTGCGCAAGATATTTGCTCTGGAAGACGATATTCGGGTGGTGGGACAATCCGAAACCATTTCGCAAACCCTTTCCGCCGCCAAGAAATTTACCGCCGACATCCTGATCTTTGAGGCCGCCCTGGCGCAGAATCCCGTGGACGCCATTTCGGACTTGATGCGGCAAACCCCGGGTCTTCGCCTGGTGGTCGTCACCCAGGAGCCCAATCAGGAACTCACCCTCGAACTGGTGCGCCGTGGAGTCCATGGAATTGTTTCCCGCGAGGTGGAGCCCGAACTTCTGGTGGAGTGCCTGCGCAAAGTCTCGGAAGGCCACCCCTGGCTGGATAGCCGCGGCACCCAGTGGGTGCTCGAAGCCTATCGCACTCAGGGCTCACGTCCCACCTCACCCCGGCCCAAGGTGCAGTTAACTCCCAAAGAATCGCTCATCGTTTCCTGTGTAACCCAGGGCATGAAGAACAAGGAAATCGCGCTGCGCGTGGGCACCACCGAACAGGTAGTCAAGAACTACCTGCGCAAGGTGTACGACAAGCTGGGCGTGGCCGACCGCCTTGAGCTGGCATTGTTCTGCCTGCACAATCGCGTCCTGGATGCAAACATCAAAACGCCGGCCGCTCCGGTTCCTTCATCGGGAAATGGCAGCACTCCCGATCTGGTCGCCGCGACCACCGAACCCGTCACCAAGCCTTCCTGACCTCGCTGCTGCACCCACTTGCGGTAGAATCAAAGCGCAGCAATTTTCTCCGCAGCAAAACATCCCAAGGAGAGATGGCCGAGTGGCTGAAGGCGCACGCTTGGAAAGCGTGTTTACTCGAAAGGGTAACGTGGGTTCGAATCCCACTCTCTCCGCCATACCTTTACCCGCATAAACACTGACGATGGCACGTTCGGGCCATGTATTCGTGTTAATCGGTGTGTTTGCTTGTCGGACATGCCAACCGTCCGCTCTCTCTCAGTAGTCAGTGTTTACGTCCGGCATCGAGCGACTTGCAGCCATGCAAGCCGAGGGGAGTTCTACCGGGGCTGTCAATGTACGAAGTGGTTGCGGTACTCCCGGCAGGGTCGCCAGCACCGCAGACCAGCCGGAACGCGGACTTGGGGCATCGCGGAAGAGAAGGCGGCAGACCTCCAACGGCAGCTAGACGCGGGTGGGGCCGGGGTTATCCCGATCATCATAAAAGCGGAACAACCGACCATCAGTGAGTACATCGAGACGTTCATCTCCGCGAAGCAGAGCGAGGGCATCTCCCCACGAAGGATCAAAAAACTGCGGCATCAACTGACTGCGTTCGAGAAGTTCACGACATCCCGGTCGAAGCTAGTTCCATCGCTCCTGACCGCAGCAGACATGATCGAATTTCGATCAAGTTGGGATGCGATGTGGAGTTCGACGACGACCCGGCAGAAGGCCCAGCAGAATATTCGCGGCTTTCTCCGCACATGCTGCCGCGAGAACTTGAACGATCTGCTCTCCGCGTTGAAAGCAATTCGATTGTCGAAGGAAGACAAAAAGCGGCTGGAACCAAAGCCGTTTACCGAGAAGGAACTCAAGACTCTCTTCGCCCAGATTCCGAAAACGTTCGACCCAGTGAAAGCTGCCCAAGCTACGCTCCTCATCAAACTGATGGTTGCTACCGGACTCGCGATCCGTGACGCGTTGCAACTCGAACGTAAAAACATTCGAGACGGCTGGCTCAAGATCGACCGCCAAAAGACCGGGCGATCTGTTCTTCAACAACTCGATCCCGATCTGATCCGAGACCTCGACGGCGACGGCGACGGTGAGTACATCTTCTGGGACGAAAAGACTCTCGTGACATCGCTAGTGACCGCGTGGCAGGATGATCTCCGCGTCTTGATGCAGGAAGCGAAACTCTGGATACCGGGGAACGTCTCCCATCGCTTTCGAGATACAGCCGTGGATTTTTGGCTGGGACAAGGATGCAGCCTGACTGAAATCGCTGCGATGCTAGGTGACACCGTCGCAGTGTGTGAACGGCATTACGCGAACCTCGCGTCGGCCCGGATGAAAGAGAGGTTGGCGAAGATGCCGAAGCGTTCGTGGGGCGTGACTAATGTCTGAGCTATTGACGGTGGCGGAAGTCGCTCAAATTCTCGGGGTGGGTGAAGATACAGTCACCCGTCGATTCGCCAAGGTCAAGGGCGTCATCGACCTCGGTTCTCCCGAGACGCCGAAACGTCGTCGGTATCGCGTGCTGCGAATCCCGAAGTCCGTTGTCGAGAAGTTCCTGCTGACACGCGGCGGACCTGTTGAAATCACAACTCCGGCGAGACCACCGAAGCGAAAGGCTCGTGGTGCCAGTGATCCACCCGACGAAGATGAAATCGTCCGGCAACTCGCAGGGATGACGAAGCAGCATGGTGCCGCAGCCCAGCAGACGCTGGATAGGATCGCGGAGCGGGCACGCTTATTGAAATTCGTCCCTGAGTCGCAATGGGCTGATGTCGTGTGGGTTGATGATGCTGAAGAGTGATCTCGGCGTCCCCGCGACTGTTTACTCCGACTCCAGCGGAGAAACTTTTCAAACCGGGCCCAACACGCAGGTGCGGACGGTGAGGAAGCGGCGGAGGGAAGGAAGTGCGACGGCGGCCGGGCGAGCAGGCCCGGGTCGAAATCGGTACACCGTACACGCTCGCTCGGCGGGATGAGCAGAGCCGACGTCAGGTGGGGCCCACGATTCTCGTCGACCGCCCCCGGCCAGCACCCCCATCCCCTCCTCCATCAGATTTCCCCGTGGGCTGGCCACTCTGTGGAGACGAATGCAGAGCCGAGGTGCGATGGAGCGGGGAAACTTTTCAAACTGGGCCCAACACGCAGGTGCGGACAGTGAGGAAGCGGCGGACGGAAGGAAGTGCGACGGCGGCCGGGCGAGCAGGCCCGGGTCGAAATCGGTACACCGTACACGCTCGCTCGGCGGGATGAGCAGAGCCGACGTCAGGTGGGGCCCACGATTCTCGTCGACCGCCCCCGGCCAGCACCCCCATCCCCTCCTCCATCAGATTTCCCCGTGGGCTGGCCACTCTGTGGAGACGAATGCAGAGCCGAGGTGCGATGGAGCGGGGAAACTTTTCAAACTGGGCCCAACACGCAGGTGCGGACAGTGAGGAAGCGGCGGACGGAAGGAAGTGCGACGGCGGCCGGGCGAGCAGGCCCGGGTCGAAATCGGTACACCGTACACGCTCGCTCGGCGGGATGAGCAGAGCCGACGTCAGGTGGGGCCCACGATTCTCGTCGACCGCCCCCGGCCAGCACCCCCATCCCCTCCTCCATCAGATTTCCCCGTGGGCTGGCCACTCTGTGGAGACGAATGCAGAGCCGAGGTGCGATGGAGCGGGGAAACTTTTCAAACTGGGCCCAACACGCAGGTGCGGACAGTGAGGAAGCGGCGGACGGAAGGAAGTGCGACGGCGGCCGGGCGAGCAGGCCCGGGTCGAAATCGGTACACCGTACACGCTCGCTCGGCGGGATGAGCAGAGCCGACGTCAGGTGGGGCCCACGATTCTCGTCGACCGCCCCCGGCCAGCACCCCCATCCCCTCCTCCATCAGATTTCCCCGTGGGCTGGCCGCTCTGTGGAGGCGAATGCAGAGCCGAGGTGCGATGCGTGCGGCGAACTTTTCAAATCGGGCCCAACACGCAAGTGCGAACGGTGAGGAAGCGGCGGACGGAAGGAAGTGCGACGGCGGCCGGGCGAGCAGGCCCGGGTCGAAATCGGTACACCGTACACGCTCGTTCGGCGGGATGAGCAGAGCCGACGTCAGGTGGGGCCCACGATTCTCGTCGACCGCCCCCGGCCAGCACCCCCATCCCCTCCTCCATCAGATTTCCCCGTGGGCTGGCCGCTCTGTGGAGGCGAATGCAGAGCCGAGGTGCGATGCGTGCGGCGAACTTTTCAAATCGGGCCCAACACGCAAGTGCGGACAGTGAGGAAGCGGCGGACGGAAGGAAGTGCGACGGCGGCCGGGCGAGCAGGCCCGGGTCGAAATCGGTACACCGTACACGCTCGCTCGGCGGGATGAGCAGAGCCGACGTCAGGTGGGGCCCACGATTCTCGTCGACCGCCCCCGGCCAGCACCCCCATCCCCTCCTCCATCAGATTTCCCCGTGGGCTGGCCACTCTGTGGAGACGAATGCAGAGCCGAGGTGCGATGGAGCGGGGAAACTTTTCAAACTGGGCCCAACACGCAGGTGCGGACAGTGAGGAAGCGGCGGACGGAAGGAAGTGCGACGGCGGCCGGGCGAGCAGGCCCGGGTCGAAATCGGTACACCGTACACGCTCGCTCGGCGGGATGAGCAGAGCCGACGTCAGGTGGGGCCCACGATTCTCGTCGACCGCCCCCGGCCAGCACCCCCATCCCCTCCTCCATCAGA
>CAWDNG010000002.1:0-465480 GCA_963803605.1 Terriglobia bacterium | reverse complement strand
TGTTGCCACTGTCACTTGTTCAGCTTTGTCGTCCAGTTCAGGACCACTGACTCCCATTGACATCACATACCCGCTAGATGTTCCCTGAATTTCGGGGTAGAAACGTGGCGCTGGTTGATTAGGGTCTGGAACTCGGTCGGTGCCCAACTTGGCAAATCAATGCCCAGACTCCCGCTTGCGACAGCTCCGTCGAATCGCCCTATAACGCCGCTGCATCAACCTCTTGATTGCGGATGCGAACCGCACGGTCCACCTTGGACAGGAAAATTTTCCCGTCTCCAATCTGACCGGTGGCAGCGCTGCTCAAAATCGCGTTGACGGTATCTTCCACCCGGTCGTCCGGAAGGACAATCTCCAGTTTGACCTTGGGCAGTAAATCTACGTTGTATTCACGCCCACGGTATTGCTCGGTGTGGCCTTTCTGGCGACCGTGGCCGCGAACATCGGAAATCGTCATGCCTTCTACTCCTATCTCATGAAGAGCATTCTTGACTGCGTCCAATTTGGTGGGCTGGATAATTGCTTCGACTTTGGTCATGGGTTCTCTACCTTTCAACGCTCGACTCATTCGAGCGCGCTATTTTAGGACTTCTAGGCTTCATTCCCAACGACCCGACGATAGCCCGGAAGCCAGCAGCGATTCTCGCCATGATCTTCCTCCTTACGGTATTCCGCCGCGTTACGGCATGGCTTCCTTCATTGCACGAATGTTCCAATTCTTTCGTCAGTGTCCTTAACCGTTCTAGGCAATCGGTTAGCTGGCCATTGGCTGAAAATCCGGGTAAGCGACTCCGCCATGCTCACCTACATCCAATCCTTCGATCTCTTCTTCTGCGGTAACGCGCAAGCCACAGGTGAACTTAAGCAGGTACCAAAAGATTGTCGAACTTCCGGCGACGAACGCACCGACCGCAACAATGCCGATCAACTGCGGTGTCAACTGTGCGAATCCGCCACCCATGAACAGACCCGGTTTGGCAACCGCCGCCGCCGGACACACCGTGGGGTCGGCAAACAACCCAACGCACAACGTCCCGAACACGCCGTTGGCCAGGTGGACCGAAGTTGCGCCGACCGGGTCATCGGCCTTGATCTTGTCGAAGAAGAACACAGCAACGACCACCAACAATCCGGCAATGATGCCGATCAGGAACGCACTACGCATACTGACGAATGCGCATGGCGCGGTAATGGCCACCAACCCAGCCAGGCCGCCATTCAAGGTCATGCTCAAATCAGGCTTGCCGGAAACAATCCAGATCAATACCAGAGAACTGATTGAGGCGGTAGCCGCCGCGATGTTTGTCGTAGCGGCAATGTGACCGATCGAGCCCCAATCGAGGGACATGGTGGAGCCTGGGTTGAAACCAAACCAGCCAAACCACAGGACAAAGACGCCGATCGCCGCCGACGTCATGCTATGGCCGGGGATGGGATTGACCTTCCCGTTAGTGTACTTGCCGATACGCGGCCCCAGGATCAAGATGCCGGTAAGTGCCGCCCATCCGCCTACCGAATGCACGACCGTCGATCCCGCGAAGTCCAGCATGCCTAGCTTCGAGAGCCAACCACCACCCCAAATCCAGTGGCCCCCGATCGGGTAGATGATCCCCACCATCGCGAACGAGAACAGGAAAAATGCTCCGAACTTGATGCGCTCGGCCACCGCGCCGGAAACAATCGTGGCGGCGGTGCCAGCAAACACCAACTGAAAGAAGAATTTTGCCCACAGTGGGATGCCAGTCCAGGAAATCGCGCTATAGACCCCATGGTAGAGATCGCCGGTCCACGGGCTGTTGTCGGCCCCTCCCGCGAACCAGATTCCCGACGTCCCAACGAAGCCGTTGCCGTCGCCAAACATCAATCCCCACCCGATCAGCAGGAACGCTACCGACGAAACCGCGAACACAATATAGTTCTTAAAGAGGATGTTGATGCAATTCTTGGCGCGGCACAAACCGGATTCGACCAAGGCAAAGCCCAGGTTCATAAAAAAAACCAAAAAACCGGTGATCAGTGTCCACATTGTGTCCACTCCCACCTTGGTGGCATCGATTTGCGGTGCGGAATTCCCAAGTTGATCTTGTCCCGCAGCGAGCACCGGCCCGAGAAACACAAAGAGCAAGAAGAGCAGCGGAAGCACTGATTTCAGCCGCCGCTTGCGGGAGAAATTGCTGATGGGTCGAACAGGTGCTGGCTTGGAGACTGCTTTCTCTCTGACAACAACACCGCAGGTGCTAGACATTCCTCCGACTATCATTGATGAATATCTCCATTCTTCTTTGGTTTCTTAAAGCTCACTTGTGTGCTCATGAAGGCGCATTAAAGTCTCGGATTTCTGTTCGACCCCACGGTCGTAAATCTGTTCCAAGAAATCAAGCCGAGGCGAGAAATGCTTTGCTTCACGCGCAAGACACAACGATACGGAGTGCACGCCTTTACGAAGCAGAGAGAGACAAGGAAGGTCTAGCAGCGATGGGTGCAGAGCCGAATCAAAATGCACTGCCCCTCGATGTGAGGAGAGAGCAACGACCGCCAGAATACGGAAAAGCCAGCCAAAGAGCCAAAGGGGCTGATGATGATGAGCGCGCTCACTGCTAAGCTCGCGCCCCCACCGGCGTGAGCAAGTCCCGACGCGAAGCCTGTTGTCCGTCGGTTAACTGCGTCCGGAAGTTCCACCTGAGGCGCAATCAAAATGGTCGCCACAGCGGCCACCAACATCCAGATGGCCAAGCAGCGAAGAAACACTACTGCGCGAAATGTGGATTTCGTTGTCACGCGAAACGCAGAGAACGCGAAAGTATCTTAACTTATTCCCGAGAAGTAAAACAAAAAGTTACGATGCTCAGCATCGCAAAATCTCGCGTGGTAGCGTATTCGCATTTTGAGCGGCGAACCGCTTGAGCACAAACGAGGACTCGATTTTCCCAGCCCGTGTGACTCGTTGAGGGCATGAGCGTCGATTAACCGCGTGAAAAAGTTGTGACAAAGTTGCTGCAATTTCATGAACAGTAAATCACCAAATTGGGGGGCCACCGCCACCGGTCAGTAACGATGCTCGTCGCAAGCCCAGCAGATCGGTACCATCAAACTTCCCGAGCGCGTGAACGACGTAGCCTGGGGCGCCAAAGACAGCAAGACGCTTATAGGACCCTGGTGCGTGACTTTGTTCGTTGACCGGATTTTGACGCTGCTGCGGAGTTGGCAACATGAATGCTCTTCTCGTATATCCGAAGTGGCCAGACACTTACTGGAGCTTCAAGCATGCTCTACCGTTTCAGGGCAAGCTTTCTTCATACCCACCTTTGGGGCTGCTGACGATTGCAGCCCTGCTGCCTTCCCACTGGGCGAAGCGCCTCGTCGACACAAACGTGCGCGCGCTAACACCTTTGACCCTGCGAATTCCGGCTGCCAGGTCGGCACTCAGGAGACCGCAATCGGCCGCTTCGTATGCAAGACGTCGTACTGCGCCAAGACGGAGGTTGATTGTGCCCGGTGCCAGTTGCCGCGATTCGAGATGAGAGCGATGTGAGTTCCGGAAATTCTGACCCGCCTAATTCCGGAAATTCTGAGCCACCACCACCCAGTGATAGTCACAAGCGGTAGAACTTCTCCCTATGCCTCCGCGCCGGTCAAAGGACCGGTGGAGGCGGAGGGAGAGGAGGATGTTGAGTATGTTAAAGCGTCACGAAGTGGAGATTTTATTGAAGGCGGGCCACGGCAAGGCGGAGGTGGCCCGGCTGACAGGAGTGTCGCTGTGCTCGGTGAAGCGCATCGCGCAAGAGGGGCCAGTGGTGCATGTCGATGATGCGGCGGAGCGCGCCCAACGACAGGTCGGGCGGCCAAGCACGGTGGGGAATTTCCGGAAACCGATCCTCGAGATTCTGCAGCACACGCCCGATCTCGCGTCGCTGGAGATTCTGCGGCGAGTGCGGGAGGCAGGCTATGAGGGCGGCAAGACTGCTCTCTACGCGCTGGTGGCCTCGCTGCGCCCGAAGTCGGCCAAGCCGCTGGTTCGTTTCGAAGGCCTGCCAGGGGAATTCAGTCAGCACGATTTTGGAGAAATCGAAGTGGAGTTCGTCTCGGGCACCCGCCGACGCATCCATTTTTTTGCCTCGCGTCTGAAGTACTCACGCTTGATGCGCGTCAGTTTGGTCCAGGATGAGGCGGTGGAAAGTTTGGTGCGTACCTTGGCGGAGCATCTGGCCAGCTGGGGCGGACGTCCCCTGCTGTGTGTGTTTGATCGACCCAAGACGATCGCTCTGCAGTGGCAGAAAAATGGGGAAGTGACGGAATGGAATCCCATCTTTGCCTACGCCACGCTGGAGATGGGGGTGGGGGTGGAGTTGTGTTGGCCCTACCGCGCCCAGCAAAAAGGAAGCGTGGAGAACCTGGTCGGTTTCGTCAAGTCTTCTTTCTTCAAGGTCCGTCGGTTTCACGATGAGGAAGATCTTGGCCAGCAACTGCAAGCTTGGCACGGCGAAGTGAATGAGGAGCGTCCGTGCCGCGCCACCGGCGTGATTCCCGCGCTGCGCTGGGCCGAAGAGAAGCCTCGACTTCGTCCTTTGAAAGTGCAGCCGGAAGATCTGGCCTTACGCATTCCCGTCTATGTGGGTCCCACCGGAACAGTGCTGCACGACGGCCACGCTTACTCGATGCCGCCGGAGGCGATCAGTATGCCGGGCACGTTGTACTTGTATGGGCAACGAGTGCGCATTGTGGCCGGTCGTTATGAAGCGCTGCATCCCCGGAAATTCGTGGCGCACGAAGGATCTTCCCTGGCTGAGCATCGCGCCGCGTTGGTGGCCGCAGTGTCGGGAAAACGCGGCCGACGCTATCTGAAACGACAGCAGTTGCTGGAGTTGGGGGAGCCTGCGATTCGCTATCTCACCGAGATTGTGCATCGTCGGCCGCGGCAATGGTACGAAGATGTCGATCGACTGCACACGATCCTGCAGAGTCATGGTTCGGAGGTTCTGCGGCGAGCCATGGAAGCCGGTCTTCAGGAACAAGTGTTTGGTGCATTTTACGTGGAGCGGTCTCTGCAATCAAAGTTGGATTTTCCGGAGGTGGTGCAATGAAAACGGAAGCCGGCAATGTCGGGGAAGTCAGTTGTGCGCCCGCGCCTTCGGAGGTAAGGAAAAAACATCCAAGGGGGGAAGCTAGAGATCGACCGAGGTGGCGATCGTCGTTCCGACGCGATCCTGGCGCAAAAGTTTTCTGGGAATTAACCGGAAAAGCTCACCGCCGTAGCCGGGGCGGTGGGAAAAGTGAAAATCCCGCTGCGGTTGCGGGATTTTCAAGTGCCGTGAAAAAGTCCTGCCTTTGGACTTTTCCACGGAACGGCTTTTTCCACGGCCCTTCTACCCACAGATGGCGCCGAGCCGTAAATAACATAAGGAGAATGCAATGACCAAGAAACCATCCCAGCCCATGCCCGTGCCGGCCATCCCGAAACTTTCCGAAGGCCAGCTCGAGCCTCTGTTCCGACGTCTAAACCTGGCGCATACACGCCGCATCTACCAGGAGGTAGCGGATCGAGCCGAGAAAGAAAACTGGACCTATCGCGACTTTCTCGCTCTTCTGCTGGCCGAAGAAGTGGCGCACCGCAAGCAAACCCGCCTGCAGCGCTGCACCCGCCAGGCTCACTTTCCCTTCTTCAAGACCATTGATGAGTTCGATTTCACTTTGCAGTCCACTCTGCGGCAATCGCTGCTTGGTTCCTATCTGGGACCGGACTTCGTCACCGAGGGCCGCTCCCTGATCCTTTACGGCAAGGCCGGCCGCGGCAAAACTCATCTCGCTGTGGCCATTGGCTATCGCGCCATCCAGAATGGCTTCGAGACCCTTTGCGTCACCGCCGCCAAACTCATTGAGGATCTGTCCAACGCCAGCGCCAAAGGCCTCTTACACCAATCGTTGTCCGCCTACACTCGTCCTCACGTCCTCGTGATCGACGAGATCGGATATTTAAGCTATGGCCCCGACGCTGCTAATGTTCTGTTCCATGTGGTGAATGATCGCCATCTCAGAAAACGACCGATGATCTTTACCACCAATAAGCCGCTCAGTGTGTGGGGAAAAGTGTTGCACGACGAGGACCTGGCAGCTGCTATCCTCGATCGAGTCCTGGAACGTGGACGCTTTGTACCCCTCGACGGACCCTCAGGTCGGACACGTCATCTAAACTTAGAGGAGGTTTCGCCTTCCAAAGCCGAACGGCTCAGAATTTTCGGAATTAACGGCTCAGAATTTTCGGAACCCACAAGCGATAACGCAGGACTACAGTTTTATTCAGAGCCAAGCGCGGTTCTGAACAATACCAGTCCACGAACTCATCTATGGCATGACGATAGCCCCGTTGAGCGTCCGGGCTGGTCAAGGTGTTCAAAACTGCTGTTTTTGCGTGCTCAAGATCGGGCAGGCGCAGAACGGACTTTGCGGTAGTGCGTTTGTGTCGTGTGTGCGGCTTGCGCTTCATGACCGTTGGCCTCCATGCCAACGGTCAATAATCGAGTTGGTCGCGCACAGGTAGGTTCAGAGTGGCCCGTCATACATCCCGAAGACTCCACAGTCAAGGATGGGGGATGCTCCATCAGATTGCAGCGATTGCGCAGCGCGAGTCTGCCGTAGCTTCGGCTCCAGCATAAGGCCAATCCCCAAAAATCCACTCCGGCCGGACAGCATGAAGCTGACCCCTGAAGGAAAGCGTCCTACTTTGATTCAGGCAATCAATTGAGTGCCCGACACTCTATACTCCAACCCACTCCGGGCAACTCTACACGATTACTTCACTCAACCGGGATACCAGACAATTCGAGGATCGTCCTCGTTTCGCCGGTACTCCCACGCGGCATCTGTCATTTTCTTCAGATCGTAGATTGGCCGCCAGCCCAGCAGAAACTTGGCCTTCGCATTGTCCAGCCAGTTCGAATGATACCGGGTGGATACAGGTACCGAAGGCAAACCGCGCGACTTTGCCAGATACGCGGCAAGTTCGCCATAATCCACTGGCTCATCCATGCAGATGTTGAACGTTTGTTGATGTGCCTTGGGATGATCGATCGCCCCCAGTATCGCCGCAATCAGATCTTTTACATGCACAAAGTTGCGCTTTACAGGCAAGCCATGCGGATCGAGCATCACTGGAACAGCTTCGCTCGGAAATACTCATCCGCTCTTTCGGCACCAACAAGATCGCGCCATCTTGGCCCGCCAAACACATCTTCGCCAAACGAAAGCTGATACCGGAAATCGTCCTTCTCCATGATCCACGGGGCGCGCAGGCAGCACCCGGCCAGTCCATATTGAATGTAATACTGCTCCAGAATCACTTCATCCAGCACCTTCGATAGCGCATAGCAACCCGCATAAGAAGTATGCCTCTGCGTCTCCGTCACAGGAATCGGATGCGGATACACAAAGTGCCCCAGGCTGTTGTCACCGCCAATCAGGAGAAATTGTTGAAATGTCGGGCTGATGCGGCAGGCTTCTAGCAGCCAGAAAATGCCCTTCACCGCCACATCCATCACGCTTCCCGGCGTCTCCTTCGACGTCGCCAGCGGCAGCACATGTGTCGTATTCCGCACCGCCTCATTTGCATCCTCGCGATTCTCCAGCGATCCCTTCACAATCTCGAGCCGAGGTCGAGGCTCCAAAACGCGATTGTGACAGAGCGCCCGCACGGTGAACGCATCGAACGCAGGATCAGCCAGGAATTGATCGATAAATGTCCGGCCAACCTTCCCTGTTGCGCCAGTCACCAGAATGCGTTTCGTCTCACCCATGCAGCCCTCGCATCTCTAAATGTTTGTTGAGCATCATGGCAGATTGTGCCCCCAGGCCTCAACCTCAATGAAGGCGCACCACCGCGCCGGATCTTCCGGAACCAGATCGTGAAAGCGAAACCACGAGACCTGCCGTTTCGGAAAACTGAACTCCTGAAAATCAGCAGAATTTGTAATCTGAATCGGAACCAGGCTCCCATCCGAGAACTCCACCACCGCGCTCTTCCAATAGCTGTCATGCGGAAAATCCGCGCGCACCATTAGCCGTATCTTGTCGAGATCGACAGGCCTGCCAAAATCCAGCTTCCACCACAAGTCCAGCCGCAGCCCCGGTCCCCACGACTGGTAGGGCCATACGCCATGATGCCCGTTCTGCGATACGCCATCGATCGCATTCCTCGCCGCAAAGTCATACAGATTTCTCGAATAGCTATTGGTACTGCTATGCGGATAAGCCTGCCCCGGACCCTCTTCCGGATTCAGTACATCGCATGGATTCGCCGCAAGATTTCGATAGTCCGTCTTCTCCTGCTGATTTAGCGGGCGCACAGTCACAGTGTGCGACCTCCCGGTAAAGTTCTCCGGCGCATAAGCACTTCCGGTCTGTTGTTCGGCGCGTCCGTATGGTACCTCGTAGCTGAACTTCCCCTGCGCCGAATCCGCAAGATAGAGCAGGCACTCCGGCATCTTCTCGTCTAGGCGCACAGCCATCCGCTGCGAACCTGTCACTTCAATGCGATCCCCCGGTTTGTACTCCCGGTTGATCGAATGCGCACCCCCTGCGTGTCCGCTGTCTCCCGCGACAGACGTTCCTTTCGCATCCAGCACAGCCACATGGAACGAAGCAGTGCCACCGTGCGGTTTGCCCGCTAGTCCTCGCGCAGCAAACGATTCGCAAAAACCGATCGCCAACAGAGAGAGCAAAGCCATGGTTGCAGACGACTTTAAGTCTCGCATCGTTCATCCTTCCTGAAACAGAGCACTGCGGTCGCAAAAGCTCGTGCTGGAACACAGAACGCAGGTACGCGTTTCCCCAGCGCGGCCCAAGAGTAATCAAATCGGCACGGAACGTACTCTGTGGAGACTCATCCCGAACCCTTTACCAGGAACTTCCACCATCCATGACGGCCGCGATTTCCTCTTGCGATCGTTTTCCGCCAATTTACCGCAAAGACAGGTTGCAGGATCCCCGTCGGCGTGTTTTTAATGGTAGCTCACAGATAGCTAACGGCCTCTGTGCTTCCAAAACCGTTTCTGCGTTAACCCGGTCTGGGAACACGATCCTCGCGTGTTAAACCGCCCATGTCCTTACAGATGGCCACACCCCAGATTGCGGAGGGCTTTGGAATCACCAGGAGGGTGGTCCCGGCGGTGAGATCGGATTCAAACGGCGGAAAGAACAGCGCAACGGTGTGAATGTGCAGCACATCAGGTGTATCAGATCGTCCCGTCCGATGCCAAGAATCAGTTCAATGCGACCCATCTGAGCACGACGGAATTCTATCTGGATGCAAGCGGGGGAGATCGATGGCGATGTCCTCGAAGGCGACTTCTGGCCCGTGTGGTTGAAAGTTTGTTCCGGGGCATAACTTCCGGGTAGCCCGTCATCCACCCCCAAATCGCGGGCAAATCCCGAACCGTCAGAAATTCTCTACCTGCCACACGTTCTTGGGACCTCCAGCTTCAGCTATGGCCAGGAATCGCCCGTCCGGTGATGGGATGGCATACCAGATTCCTTCCTTGCCGGACTGAAGCAGCGGAGACGCTTTGCCATCGAGCGTGACATTCAGCAATGCACTACCCGATCCGTGTTTGTCCCAAGTAACCAGGAGGCTCTTCCCATCTGCGGACCAGTCAATGTTCATCAATTCGTTCCATCCTTTTACGACCAGATCACGCGTTTTGCCCGTGGATGTGGAGCGGAAGTGGATCTTTCCGTCATTGGCACCACCGATGATTGCCCGTTGCGAACCATCGGGAGACAAGCTCCAATTGCACTCGGGATCGCAGATATCTACTTGCGGAGGGCCTGTATCTTTCCCACTCCTCACATCGAAGCGGAACGTTTCTGTAGTATCTCCCTTAGTGCGGCTGTACAGGCAGATCGTCGATGGCAAGCGCGCACACTGCAAATTCCAAATGCCCGCGTCTTTTAGGACTAAGCGAGGAGTTCCGCCGCCTATTGGAATGGCGAAAATGGAGGAGAGAGTCTCGGAGCTCCCGGGTTGAGGCGAGGAAATATACAGGATCTCCGAGCTGTCGGGCGTCACTCTGAAGATCTGGTCTGCGCTGGTCATCAAACTTTCCGCCAGTGGCTGATCAATGTCCTGCTTGAATATTTCTCCTTTACCGTTTCTTCGATTTTTTCGATCCGAAAAAACCAGGACCGCCTTGCTGTCTGGTGTCCAAGCAAGCGGGTTGTTTTGATATTCATCGAGGGTCAGTCGACGGTGCGCGAGCAAATGTGTGCCGTCCGCCGCCAGCGTCCCTATGTAAACGCTCGGGACCCAAATCCCACTGACGAAGGTAGCTATTTTTCCATCGGCGCTTCCAGTAACTTGCGAAATCAGACCGTGTCCCCCCGTGATACGCTTCGGGGGCGAGGAAATCTTTTTGGATTGTTGCAGCGACACCGCCCACAGGCTTGAGTCTTGTTGGTCTTGGGCGGATCCAAGGGCGTAGATGAGGCGGCCATCGGGCAGCCAATGTAGCGCAGGAGTCAGGCGACTGTCCGAAAAGAGGGTCCCGACAATTGCGTTCTGCCATTCGTTGACCTCAACGGAACGCGTCGGCGGGCCGGACGGGTTGGGCGTCAAACTTGTTCTGACGTAAGCGATTCGTTTGCCGTCGGGAGACCATGCTGCCGCTCCTACCAGCGAGTCATCAGGCTTACCGGTTGCAACCTTGATCTGATCGGTTCCGTCGAAACGCATGACCCACTCTTCTCGACCAAACAGGCCACCGTAAGCCATGTCGCCGCGGCGGAATGCAATGTGAGCTCCGTTGGGGGACAACGATCCCCCGAACGCGTCATCCGCTAGCCAGCGGGGTGAGCCCCCGAACACCGAGATACTCCACAAGCCTGACTTCCCGGTTGGTTCCGCCCGAGAGACAAGTAAATGAGAGCCGTCCGGAAACCAGTCATCCACACGGGCAGGGAAGTTTGGCGGCAACGGCACGGGGTGGACTTCACCAGCGCCAATCAGCTTCAGGTAGATGCCTGTATTGTCCGCGTAGGCCAGGTACTTGCCGTCCGGGGAGACTGCTGCGCTGCTCACGCTATTTTCTGATGAATTCGCAGTCAGCTTACGTTCAATGACCTCCGTGCGGCGTGACGGATGCCGCCACAGTGCCCACACTAGAACAGCAATCAGGATCGCTGAGAGCAAGGCAATGGCGACCCAGGAACGTAAAAAAGATGATTTGCTTCGCTCCGGGGCGGCCGCGATTGCAGCTCCGCTTGCAGTTGAGCCACCGTTGACTGGGGCAATGAAGCGATACCCTCGTCGAGCCAGTGTCTCAATGAAGATGGGCGTGTCCGCCGTTTCGCCCAGCGCATCGCGCAACCGCTTGATGGCGGCATTCAGGCTGTGATCGAAGTCAACGAAGGTGTCCGCCGGCCAGAGTCTGCCGCGCAAGTCCTCTCGGGTAACCACTTCCCCCGGTTGTTCAAGCAGCGCTGCCAATACCTGAAAGGGCTGTTCTTGGAGCTTGACCTTCTGTCCCCGCTGGCGCAGTTCCCCTGTTTGGAGATCCACCTCGAAGGTACTGAAACGGATAATTCGGGTTGAGGGATTGGCGGACACCGCAGCCTCCCTGTCGCCGCAGTCTAGCACGTTCCAGGACCAGTTCCGACGCGTGCTCATCCCCCGCGAGGTTCTGAGACATTGATTCTGTATCCTCACTTTCTTTCGGACACACACCTCTGCCAAAGCCTCGAATCATCTGGGGGAGAGGACTCGACAGCGTTGCGCGGCTAACTCCCTGAGCTCAGATGACTGCGGCGACGGGAAATCTCACTGTCGCCCACTCTAATTCTGGAGAACGAGCATGGGACAGGGCTCGTCACGATCCACGAGCACTTTCCACCAGTCGCGGACTTCACGCCCAATGGGGTCGGGTCTCTCACGCGGTTAACCCGTCAATGTATTGAGCGGGGACGGTTTACAGGACCGCGTGTCAAGGAAGTCCGGTAGCCTGCGAGTGGCCACAGAGTGTTACACTCTAGTCGCTCGGGAGTAGTTGTGAAGACTTCCAGTTCAGTTCCGCCAACCCTCCGCTTTGGCGTGTTCGAGCTCGATCCACGAGCTCGGGAACTCCGCAAAAAGGGCATGAAGATCAGGCTGCACGGGGCGGAACCTGACCCGGTGGCGGGAGGGCGGGCAATTCGCAGCTCGCCAGCGCCTATGCAGTCTCACCGGCTCTGGACGCTAATCCTCTCTCTAGCGCTTGTCTATCCATCGTCCCTCCTCGTGCAGGGGCAAAGCACGTATGGCGCGGTCTCCGGCTCCGTTACGGACCCCTCCGGTGCCGCGATAGCCGCTGCCCAAGTGATGTTAATCAACCTGGGTACGTCGGAAAGGCGCACACAATCGACTGGTAGTGACGGACTCTACTCGTTTGTGACAGTGATTCCGGGCCAATATCGCGTCGAGGTTGAGAAGCAGGGCTTCAAACGCATCACTCGCGAGCCCGCTGTGGTGCAGGTGCAGCAGAGCACTCGTATTGACGTCGCTATGCAGGTTGGGATGGTTGGCGAGGTGTTAAAAGACGCCGGCCAGCGGATCGTTGTGAGGTCGAATCCGGCATTCTTCGGCGAGCGGTTGTAGCCGAAACGGCTGTCACGCAGCGTCAGCCCCTTGCGCTCCTTGGGGATGAAGTGCCAGTCCATACGCTCGTCGTCGGTGAATTGGAAGGTTGCCTTAGCCCGCTGCTCCGGGTTCAGCGCGGCGAGAAACCGGTTGGCGGTTTCCGTCATAACCGAAACCGCCTGGACGTGGTGGTGTACGCCGGCCGGGGCGTCCTGACCGCCGTTCTGAAGACTGTGGACCGTTTTGCCCGCAATCAGACCGCCTCCCAAGATCGTGGCGGATAAGGAGAGAAACGAACGTCGTTTGACCTGGCACATCAGCTCCCGCCTTCCACTTGAGACCGATCGGGGAACTCTATCCGTCGAAGCTCCACGCGTCAATCAACTCGATGAGGTCCAGGCACTGTCAGACGTCTCCTTGTCTCTGCCGGTTCTCATCGTCTCGGCCCGACTCGCGCCAGTGAGCGATAACCCGGTTAACCTCACGTATGTTGTTCGCAGTTGAAAAGTGGGGTCGTGGAAACGAAAGAGAAGTTCTGAGCAGATCGTAGGCAGCCCGGAAGCTTTCATCGGCGTCCCGTCAGCTAGCGGTAGTTTACTGCGAGTTGAATAGGCAGGAGAGTAACTGGGTAATTTCTGAGGGTGTTACAAGAGTTGGGTTGTCTTACCCACGTGGGGTACTACGATGCCATCGCTCCAGCCCCAGAGTCTTGACCAACGCTTGCTGTGCCAGAGTCTGCTGCGAGAGCACGTAGGCGGTGCGCGGCGGTCCCTTCTCGCCCTGAGGGGGATAAAGTAAAACAAACTGTTTGATCTGCTCCAGTTCCGCGAGCAATTGCTCGACCGAGAGATCGGCCCAGGCCGCTTGCGCCTGCTTGTGCACATACTGCAGCAAAGAGATACCCAGCAGGCAGTAGAAGGCATGGATGCGAATCTTGCGATCGGTCCAGTGATACATGGGATCCCAACCCAGCCAGTCTCCCTGCTTCAGTCCACGGAATACGCGTTCGATCTGTTGTTGATCGGAGTAGCCGGCCACGACTTGTTCCGCACTCCAGTCCATACGGTTGGTCAGCAGCACGGTCCGTCCCAGGCGTTGATTCAGCAGTTGTGGGAGAGCGACGGAGTCGAAGTCAAACTGCAAGTGCCAACCCTTATCGTGCTCTTCCAGCTGATAGCGAATGAGCTCGGCCAGGAACGGGGCGGACAACCAACCCCCAATCTTGCGCTCGATCTGATCTTGTTTCCAACGCGCCTTGGGCTTATTCAATTCCTTGGCCAGCCGGCGCAACGATTGCAACACCCGGCTGAGGCTGGTAGTCAGACTGTGTAGTTGCTCCCCCGCGAAGGAAGCCGAATACTTCACTACGCACAGATACTCGCGTCCGTGGACCAAGGCTTTCTGGGCGGTGGCGCGCACTCCGGGTTGGGCACTACTGCAGGCGGGTAGTTCTTCCACCGCTCGACTGCGTAATTCCGCGGGCGCCTGATTCCAAGGCAAGGCCGAGATCCATCCCAGTCCGGCTTCTGCCAACTGCACCGTGTTCGCCAGCGCGGCCGAGCCTTTGTCCAGCACCAGGGTCACCGTCTCGCGCCCAATCTGGTTCTGATCCAGCATGCGCGTGATGCGGGCCAAGGAGGTGGAGAACTCCTCCACGTCGGCCACATTCCCGGGATAGACGTGATGACATAAGCTCAACCCATTCTCGCCATCCAGAACGTAACTGAGACCGACTTGCCGCAGGTTATGTCGGCCCTGCTTGTTGTGCCCGCGCTGGGCCAGTTGATTGCGGGTGTTGCTGCTCGCGATATAGGTGTAGAAGTTGGTGGTGTCGTAGGCCAACAGGCGACGACCCACAAGTTGTTTCTCTTTCCATAATCCCAGCAAGCGCAACTGAGCTTGCTCCAGGGGATCGTCGGCCGGGGAGAGCGCCTCTTGGCCTTCGGGCAGGATCTGTTCAAAAGCATCCCAGAAAGCTTGCGAAGTAAAGCGCTCGGCGGGAAACTCCCACAGCGCGGACAGGATGGAAGTGCGATACCAATCGGCCACTTCGGTTTTGGGGCCGGGCTGGCAGATGCGGTGCAGAGCGGCCAGCAACAAGTAGTGAGCGGGAGAGGGTCCGGAGCGTGGCGTGGGCCAAAGGGAAGCGAGACAGTCCCAGACTCCGGTTTGCTGGGCGGCCGCCCACAAGGCGGCGGGCAAGCCAAATTCGCGGGTGGAAGCGGCCAGGGGGATGGGGGCAGTACGATCGCGGACCATCTCGGCCAGCTTCTCGGCGGTGCCCAGGTAGGCTTGATGGACGATGCGCGGCTTACCTTCGACGCGGGCACTTTCGACCACGTAGTAGTAGAGTTTGTTGCCTTTTTTCTTGGCGACGAGGCTTGGCATAATAGGGTAATACAATATTGCCAATACCAAATGTTGTCAAGCATTAAATGGCGCACGTATCCACAGGAGCCTACTTCGTACAGGGTAATACTAATGAAAAGCAAACCGGGGTTGCGCAACTATCCCGCGTGGAATTACTTAAGGGAATTGCTTGGATTCTTACTCGAGCGCTCGCAGTAAACTACCGCTAGTTGTGGAATTTGCCCTCTGCTACCCTGGGGTGCGCCCGTCTCCGGTCACAGCCGGTATTGGTGGTAGGTGATTTCCAGCGAGCAAAATGCGCGGAAATCCGCGTCCCGCGTGGCTTTTGTGCCGGGAGGGGGAGTTGTAACCCCAAGGACCGAAGCCTAGCAATGGCATCTTTCCCCTGTCACCTCAGAGAAGATCAGATTTCCGTGGGTTCCGTCGGATCTGGCTCTCGCACCGGAGCCTCTGGATTCTCTGGCGAATCGGGTGGCTCCTTAATGGGAGGAGGTGAAGGTGCTGCAGGTGTACGCAGGGCAATGTCACCTAGTTTCAATTGCATGCAGCTGAGATGCCACATCAACCTTGCGCGATGGCTACACCCCCGCTTTCGTCTGGCTCGAGTACGACCGATTGGGTTCGGGGACCTGGAGCGGCGGCCGGGTGTGCCTTCACCGCCATAGACCCGGCGCTGTCGCCTCGGTCCGCTCTGTAGACCTACGGGTCCTCGGAAGTGCCTCGTCTTGAGGCGGGAGGGTACTTTCCTTGGACACAGACACGCTGGGTGGGCCCAATATAGCTGCACGTGTCTACGAACCCCGACGAAAGCCCGCGGGTATCAGCCTGCGTGAGGTTCCTCTGATAAGCATGCTATCCTCCGCAGTCACTTACTTCCGAGTAGCTCGTGATCCGGGAACCGGAGGCGAATGATACGTGTGCTAGGCTTCTGCCCGCAAAATCCTTATGGGAGAAGTGGACGCGGGACTGATGCACGCGCCTCAAAATCTCTACACCGCATGCATCGATCCTCGACGCGACGAATGGGAAATGAGCATACGACCTGCCTTAGCTTGCAGCTCACTTTTGAGACAACCGCGAAACATCTCGGAATCGATGGGTCATCCTCGCTCGGATCGCGGAGAGTGACTCCGGACTCAGGCGGGAAGGCTTGGCGTCCAAGGTAGATTGCCCGTGCGAGATCACGGTATCAGCTCTCGCACTCCGACAATCTTCCGACTCACTATCTGAACACGGCACCATCACGACAATGTGCTGATCGCCATTCGGCAGAACACCTACAGTCACAATTTCTCCGCGATCGTTCACGAAATGGGTTTCAAACAGTATGAGATCAGAAGCGGGAGGTAGAAAAGCGTTGAGATCTATACCCGGACCGTTCGGCTCCCAAAGCGTGGCGTGTCCATTGCTCGGATCGGCGCAGTCGAAGGATTCGCCGGCAATTTCACCTCTGGCATTAATCTGAGCCGTAACACTACAAGACAGGCCGGCGACGGTGCCAAGGTCTTCGATGTGGCCGCGCCGCCAACGAACTGCATGAAATTCTTCGTTGTTGGCCGTGGTCGAGGCCCCCACGATTTCTCCGGCCTCATTGACCCAAGCCGCATTACTGAAGGTCCCACCAAGCACTCCAAGGTCTCTCATTCCCTGTGTCGGTTTCCAGTCAAAGGCATGGGCCACCGCATCTCCCGAAAGATCCGAAACACCAACAATTTCACTGTGGTTGGTGATATTTGCGACATAAGCCCAAGTGCCGCCCAGCGTGCCCAGGCTGCGCATGTGGCCGTTCTTCCAGATGAAGGGTTCGACCGTGGGTATTCCGGTAGTGGCGTTTGGAATTGCATTTGTAAAGGAAAGTCCATTAATCTCGTTAAGGTCATTGATGAAGAAAGCGAACGAATCGGGTCCGCCGAGTGTGCCCAGGTTGTGAAGTTTTCCGTTACTCCAGGCGAAGGCCTGCCAAGCTGTCGGCGTGGGCAAGCCCAAGAGTGAGCCAGCAAAATCGAAGGGATCGGGATCTTCGTTCTCCGCCCCGCCTACGACGATGTCATGGTTATTGACGTCAGCGGAAAGCCCATTGTGGCCCCCGAAGGTTCCCAGGTCGTGAATGTGACCGTTTTTCCGAATGTCGGCGCGAATTTCCGCTAACCCTGTTTGCGGATCAATGATGTCGTTATCCGACACGCCGACGATCGTGCCTTTCTCGTTGATCCCAACCGGAAGACTGGCACAGCCTCCAGGGAGCAAGCCGATATTGGTTAATACCCCATGGCGCCACATAAAGCCTGGAGACACAAACCCCGTATCCAATCCCACGCCCGGAGCGTGCGGGCACAGTTGGTCCGAATCCGCCAAGCCGGCCACCACACCCATGTTGTTCATGACGCGACTGGTGCCATTGGTTCCACTGTTTGGCCCGCCAAACGTGCCCACATCAAAAACCCGGTAGTGAAGATGCTGTGCGCGAAACGGTTGCGCCCACGCTCTCTGCCCAGATGCCTGCGGTTGTGGCCCGATGAGGGCAAACAGAGCTACGATGACATATCCTAATCCTTTGAATTTCATGTTTACCTCGTTCAGCCTGCGGTGGATTTCGTTCAACCTCGGGAAAGGCAAAGCGACATTCCCGAACAGCGAGCGAAAGTACATTTCGGCGAGGACGTTGGCAATGGCCACGTCATTAGCTTTTGTCTTAGCGGTAGATTAGCGCGTAAGTCACTGATAATGGGGGAGTACATTTCGTTCACGAAGACCGTCGGCTCCACTTGCCCCCTGAATGCTAAAATTTGCGGAATTACAGCAGGGGTCTGGCTATGGCATTTACGGTTCCTGCGTCGGGCAATGTGAAGTTTGGCGTCTTCGAGGCGGACCGTTCCGCGGTCAGGCTTTACAAAGAAGGCATTCCCCTAAAGCTGCGACCCCAAGCGTTCAGGGTCCTCATGCTGCTCGCCGAACGATCAGGGCAGGTCGTAACCCGAGAAGAGATTCAAAGACATCTTTGGGGAGACTCGACCTTCGTAGATTTTGAACGCGGGATCAACTTCTCGATTAACCAGATCCGAGCCGCGCTCAGTGATACTGCTGAGCAGCCGCGATACATCGAGACATTACCAAGAATCGGTTATCGTTTTGTTGCGCCGGTAACGTATGTAGCCTTCGATGGAACCGCCTTCTCCGCCCCTGGTTCGTTGACCACAGTTCAGGACCAACCACGGATTTCGAATTCTCGACTTGAACCAGCATGCGGGAGTGGAAAAGAAGCTCTTGCACAACAATATTTGGCTCCCAGCTCGTGGAGGCGTGGGGCATTTCCGATCATCGTCGCGTGTTTCGCGATACTCATTGCACTCGGAGTCGCCGCAAGAAGGTTGCATCGCCCCAAGGAGCCTCGGCGTGACAGGAGCATGCAAGCTTCCTGGCTCACCCAAGGGCAGTTGGCAGTGGATGTAGCCATAGCTCCAGACGGTCGGTACGTCGCCTACGCGCGACAGGAGCCTAAAGGACAAAGCCTCTGGCTGCGGCAGATTGCAACGGGAAGTGACGTTCTAATCCTGCCAGCTGGCACCGAGTTCCACGGTCTCAACTTCTCTCCGGATGGCAATTACATCTATTTCGTTCGATCCGATGAGAGCGATCCGTTCTTCAAGTACCTGTACTCGATGCCGGCGCTGGGAGGTGCTGTCCGAAAGCTGATAACAGACGTTGATTCGCCCGTCAGCTTCTCTCCGAACGGCGACCGATTCGTATATGAACACTGCGGGCATTTTAGGGACGACATTGAACTGAAGATTGCAAATGCAGATGGCAGTAACGAGCACGTTCTCGCAGTGCTGCACGGAGGAAGCAGCTTCTTGTTCCAGCCTGGCCCTAGCTGGTCGCCAGACGGCGGGACGATTGCAGTTCCTATGCTCTTGGTCGGCAAGGAACGGAAGTGGGTCTTGAATCTGGTGTCTGCCGTTAGTGGCGTAGTGCGGGAAGTCTATTCCAGCCCCGGCGAAATTGGGCGAGCTGCGTGGCTTCCTGATGGAGAGTCGTTGTTGGTGCCACTCTTTGACCCATCGGCCCAGCGCGTGCAGATAGCGTCGATTTCTCTAAACGGTGGTCAGGCGCTCCCAATAACCAAAGACCTGTGGAACTACAGTCCCGCATCCGACTCTACTCGCGACCGGCGAATGGTGGCAGCCATCGCAACGAAGACCAAATCTCAGATATGGGTAGCACCGGCGGAAAACCCTTCCGGAGCTCGCCAGGTGACATCAGGCGATTTTCCAATCCTGAATGCCACAGAGGCCTTTGATGGCAGGGTACTGGCGATAGGAGGAGACCATGAGCTTTGGATAATGAATGCGGATGGCAGTCAGCGCTCGCCTTTCACCGACGTGCGAGCTTCGGGATGGCTCACATCGTGTGGTCGCTTTGTAGTATTCACCTCAACTGAGCCCGGTACAGTTACGCTCATGCGAGTTAACCGAGATGGCACCGATCCATTCAGACTTGCCGCCGGAAATCTGTGGGGCGCCACGTGCTCGCCGGGCGGCGACTTTGTTTTCTATGTCAGCGTTGATCGACCGCAGAAAATTTGGAGAGTGCCTGTCGTGGGAGGATCGCCAAAGGAAATTGGGGACGTTCGGGGTGATCAAGTAGCCGGAGGACTGACAATTTCTCCCGATGGGAAATTACTTGCGTATGTTTTCGCCCAGTTTGGTCGAGTGCCGGCCGAAGGCTGGAACATCGCCGTATCCGGGATTGAAGGAGGTCCGCCACGGAAAATCCTGAAAGCCCCGGAGGCCTCAAATCTGGCTTGGTCTCCCGACGGATCGAGTTTGCAGTATCTGCTGACGAAAGAAGGCGCAACTAACATTTGGGAACAGTCCTTACTTGGTACGCCGCCCAAGCAACTCACGAAGTTTACTTCCGGTGAGACCTTCACCTTCAGTTGGTCACTCGATCGCAAGTCGATATTGATGACGCGCGGCAGTGTAAGCAGCGACGTGGTTCTTCTGGATTTCCGCTGATTTGAAATCACTAAATACGGGAGTAGTGATTCCCGTGTGGTCGGCAACCCGGAAGCTATCTTTAGGGGTGGTTTTGCGACCCGGTGCTGAATTGTCTCCTATTACGTTGAAGTGCGCCCACTTCCGGTCACAACGGCGTCACAAGACATTTTCGGGCATGGTCCCGCCAGCTCACTTGCGAACCTGTCAATGTTGTTGGAGCCTGCGTCCCGCGCGGCTTTTGTGATTGGTGCCGGGAGGGGGAGTTGAACCCCCAAGGTACTAAGTACCGGCGGATTTTGAGTTCACAGGCGGGTTCTGAATCGTTATGAAAATTCTCTACTCTACATGATTTTCCAACTGCTTACAAACCCCACCTGTTGACCCGTCATGATCCAATTTGTTCCGATTTGAGCATAGAACTACTACAGTTTTACTACAGCCGAAAAATGCTCGGGCCTAGGTCATAAGCCCCACCATTGCTCCTGCCGCGAATTGGATCTGCAGGCGGTGTCTGGCGTGATTAGCTCCTCAGCCCGTGTTTGGTGGGCGCTGAACTGCTTAAGTCCCACGGTGGTCTGCCCCCAATGCCATACAACTTCCATTCCGTTTTTTGGGGTCACCTCGGGCGATCTGCCTCACCTCAGGTAGCTGGAGGAAGTGACAAATCGCAGCTCGATGGTAGCGCCCGGCGAAAGTTCGTGTACCGATTCGGGTAAGTGTGCGCGGACATTGGGCTGGTCCTCCGAAGGATCCAAAAGGTAGCGAGTGATCCCCGCCCTGTGCTCAGAGGAAGACTCAACAAATCGCGCACGAATCTCCGCAATCCTGAGAACGATCTCTCGTCCCGAAGCCTGGCCGTCGGCGATTACAATGCTGTTGGCGGGAAGAACTTCCTTGCCTCCCTGCACCAAGGGCTGTACAAGCGAACCTCGGAGTGTAGAGCTTCCGGCTGGGTTCTTAAGCACAGAACCAACTCGCACGAGTATCCCAGTTCCGACCTCGATCTGCATTGTTATGAGTGGAACAGCAGAAATCGCGAGCGCAGCGGTGAGATCAGGTGCTTGCGAGCTGTTGGCGCTCGCCGGGGTCAGGTCCTGGATTTCTTTCGGTCTTGAAGAGCCTATTTCTATGGTTGGAAGTGATTGTTGGGCCGCCTCAGGATGGCTGGTTTTCTGTTCTTGAAAGGCAGAAATTGCAGATTGGATCTCTTTGGGTCTCGAAGTGCCAATCTCCGTAGTTGGGGATGGTTGTTGGCCGGTCTTAGGTGGGCTGACCTTTTGTTGTTGGACGACAGAAGCCACATGTGATGGAGAATTTCTATACTGCTGCAAACTGATTCCCGCCAGTAAAACCAGCGCGGTCGTCGCAGCCAGCGCATAACGAAACGGCCGGATCCCGATCCATTCCGAGAACCTCTCCCACAATCTGGCGTGGTGCGTTTGGTCAACTTGTGACGCGGCCGATTCTGCCGGTAGGAACGACTCCATCCAATTCCCCAGGCGTTTCTCGGCTTTCTGCCATTCCGATTCTGATAGGAGCGCATCTGCATCCTCCAATCCCGCTAATAGTCGGTGGATCTCGGAACACGCGGTGCAACTGTCCAGATGTGCCTGGATCAACTCGCATTTTGCGCTATTCAAGATTCTCTCGGAAAACGCGATCAAAGACTCCGGGTCCGGGCACGGGTCACCAATCGCGTCGGAAGGCCGGAGCAAGTAACGCATCAGCTTCTCCTGAGAATCGGGTTGGTTCCAATCGGTCATTGGCGCGGCTCATCTATCTCCGTACCGCTATCCATAGCATCCGGCGTCCATTTTGCAGATGCGACTTCACGGCTGCAGTGCTGTAACCGGTGAGGGCAGCCGTCTCCTCATACGAATAGCCGGCAACTTTCAGTTCAAGACAGCGCCTTTGTTCCTCGGGCAGATGAGACATTTCCGCCAGTACCTTCTCGAGAACAAGCCGCATCAAAGTCGAATGCTCGAGGCACTTCCCGTCAGCAAGAATTGCCATTTCTTCATCGCCGAGATCGGGTTCGTGTCGGTTACGTCGCCACTGGTCGATACAAACGTTCTTTGCGATACGCATGAGCCACCCGATAAAGTTCCCTGCCACGAAACGATCTACATTCTGGTATGCACGCAGGAACGTTTCTTGGGTGGCGTCCTCCGCGGAACTGGCCTCTCGCAGGAAAACCCGACACGCCGAATACACCCTGCGGCGGTGTCGTTCGAAAAGCTTGCGAAAGCTTGCCTGGTCGCCATGTGCACGAAACTCACGTACCAGTTCCTCATCCGTAAGTTCTCGTCCCGTCGGCGTCCCTACTGACATGAACGTGTCACCTGACGACTTTCCACAAAGTTTCTTTATGTCACAAGGTCATTGACATCCAACAAGTTACAGGATCCGCCGTTGGGTCAGCCCGGCGATTGAGTGTATGAACAGAGGCCGAGTTGCTTATGCAGGGCGGGGCAATAGGGCCCCGGGAATCGCTAGGTGAGCCGGCCCGATTATAGACCGCTAGGCGACGGCGCGGGTGATGAAAAGCGGTCAAGAATGCGTTCGACCGCAAGACTAGTCATGCCATTGAGGGTCCAACCCTCGTGCCAGAGGACTCCGGGATCCATTGTTATGGAATTTTCTTCTCTGAAGCGTTTGCAAGACTAGAACGTCACTTTTTAGGAGTGGCACAATGCCGACCTCCGGAGCCCCGCAATCACAGTTATTCGGCACCCAGACTGCCTGTTCCAGGCATCTCGAGTTCAATGAAGACAATTTCTTCGAGCAGCTCCTCCGCTCTAGTCATTCCGGTTCACACTGTCCCACTTCACAATCCTTGGTCGCTTTTGTGGAAGGAACGGTCGATCCAAAACTCGATGACACGATTAAGGCGCATCTGGTCCATTGTCCTTACTGTGCGGAACTTTGCGACCGGGTGCTCACTTTCGAACGGACGCAGGTGGCGCCTGCAGCTAGCGAACATTACGACATCCTAGAAGAGGTGGGGCGCGGCGGAATGGGAATCGTGTACCGCGCCAGACACCGAGAAACACTTGAAATCGTCGCTCTGAAATTCATCAGGCCGGAAATCGCATCAGATCAGCAAGCTCTTCAGCGCTTTGAGAACGAGCTAACTATCACTCGCGGGATCAATCACAAGAACGTGTGTCGCTCCTACGAATTTCAACACGCCTGCGATTCGGCCTACATCATCATGGAGTTCGTGGATGGAGAAAGCTTGCACGCTCGACTGGTGCGGGAGCATGTGCTCAGCGTGTCGAAAGCGATCGACATTGCTGCCCAGATCTGCGACGGTCTTTTCGAACTCCATAAGCACGACATCGTACACCGCGACATCAAACCGGAAAATGCGATCCTTGACTCCTTTGGAACAGTGAAGTTAACGGATTTTGGAGTTGCCCGGTTGATCGATCCTGATGCGACGGTCACGGCGGCGGCTATCGGGACACCGGGATACATGGCCCCTGAACAGATCGAAGGCACGGTAGTGGATCATCGGGCTGACATTTACGCGCTGGGGCTGGTTCTGTATCAAATGCTCACTGGCCAAAAGGCCTACGAAGCAGCCAATCCCTTTTCACTTGCCTTCCAACAGATTCATGAGGCGCCTGTTCCGCCCCGCATTCGACAGCCTTCGTTGCCATTGGATCTCGAGAAGATCATCCTTACGTGCCTGGAAAGAGACCCCCGCAAGCGTTTTCAGTCGGCCTGCGAGCTGAAGGCGGCCCTGCTGATCCGGTGCGTGCCCGAGGAGGTCTAAGAGCACTTCTCAGCCAAGGTCTTTTGTGTCGACAGCCCATAGACTCTTGCGGGTGGTGGGTGAGTGTTAAATCCAACGACTGTAAGCCAGTACAACGGTTTAGCAATACACAGGCGTGTTCTGAACCGTTTGCGAAATTTTATACTCTATTCCTCTTTTCAACGGGTTACAAGTCAGTCGATTTGATCCGTTCTGCATGGAAACGATTCGTTCTGATCGTGCAACCATTACAATTACATGACAGTACAGTGCCGTCCGCGGCGGGGCGAACATAGGTGATGGGCAAGTGATGACGTAAATCCATAACAACTACCGCTTCGCAATTTATGTCTGCCGAATTTTTTCGTTGTTCGAGAGCAGGTGTCCCATGACAGCGCGCTTACACCGAAGCAAATAACCCCAGGCCTGATTACATTAGAAGGCCGATGCGGCGAAGCAGGTCCTGGAATCGCGGATCGGAGCGCAGTGGCTCGAATCGTGGAGCGGCCATGTCCATCGGCAACCAGGGGTCGTGTTCCTGGTAAGCTCTTTCCAGTAAGGCAATGGCCCGCTCTTTGTCACCCAATTCTGCATACTGGGCGGCAAGGTGGTTCAACGCACGAGCAGCAAGAGGTTCTCCCCTGGCAATGCGCTGTTCTCCATCCTCGACTACCCAACGCACCACTGCCTGTACCCCGGCTCGCTTATTGATTTCTTTGGCGCGCCGGCCCATCTCCGGCCGGTACGGAGACGGCCATCCAAGTTCAAGAGCTTCCTTGACCATCCCCTGAAGCCAGTACGACTCCCCAAGCAATAGGCGCGCATATGGGAAATCCCTCTCCATCTCCAGAGCTTTCCGGCCCTGCTTGATGGCATCCGAATACTGGCGAGCGTAATAATAGGTCCACCCGACTTCTGTAGTGAGCAGGGGCGAGAGGGGGTCGAGCGCCAGCGCGTGTTGCATCTCTCCAGTCGAATCGGCGTGGCGGCGCATGGCGATGAGATAGTGACCGTAATGCCTGTGCACTTGCGCGTCTCCGGGATTCAGTTCCAGGGCCCGGCGAAATTCCTTCTCCGCCCCCGGCAAGTCCCACTCGTAGTATTTCACCTTGGCCAGCGCATAGTGGGCTGCCGCCGTGGTGTCATCGAGCTCCACGGCCTTGTGGGCGGCCTCTTTCATCTTGGCGACGCCCTCCTTAAGGCTGACACCCAACTGAAATCCGCCGCCGATCGTATAGCAATCTACGATTCCGATGTAGGCAGGCGCATAGCTGGGATCGATCTCCAAGGCATGCTGGAAATAAGCCAACGCCTTGCGCATATCCTCGGGTGTCATCTTTGCCTGCAAATAGCGTCCCCTGAGAAACTCTTCATAGGCGCGTGGATTGACCGGACGGACCCGCGCAAGCCGGGCTTGTTCTTGGTTCAGCACCTTGATCTTGATCTCGTCGGCGACAACGAGGACAATCTCACTTTGCAGTGCCGAGATTTCGCGCAGGTCGCGCTCATAACTTTCCGCCCATAGAGTCCGTTCCTGCGATAGATGTATCAGCCTGGCACTGATGCGCACGCGGTCACCATTTCTGGCGACCGCGCCTTCCAGAACCGCATCCACGCCCAGTTGCCGTGCAATTTCCGGCAGGGGTTTCTTGGCGCCTTTGAATACCATGGCGGAAGTGTGGGAAATCACTCTGAGAGAGCTAATCTTTCCTAGCTCCGTAATCAGCGCATCGGTCATGCCATCAACAAAATATTCCTGCCCCGGATCACCGGTGAGGTTTTCTAGCGGCATAACGGCGATAGACGTAATCTCGCCGGCCATGGGGCGGCCAAGCAGCCGGTCGCGCGATCCACCTAAATTCAACCCAATAACTAGAACAACGAATGTAGTTATCGCAGCAAATCCGATGAAGATTGACCGCCGTCGAGCGGTCCTTCCGTGCGTGACTGCGGATTGCGTAATTTGTGGCTCTTTGAAGTCTGGTTTATCTACCGAGGAAGTCGGCCCGAGTTGGCTTTTCTCGGTCGGGGGCGTCAATTGTGCCCCATTCTCAATCCGCGCGATGAAACGGTAGCCGCGACGCGGCAAGGTTTCGATGAATTGTGGCTTGTTCGCGGAGTCTTCTAAAGCCACGCGGAGGCGCTTCACAGCTGCATTGATGCCCTGCTCGAAGTCAACGAAAGTTTCGTCAGGCCATAGCTCCTTCTGCAATTCCTCGCGGGTCACTAACTGACCCGGCCGCGCCAGGAGCACTGCCAGTAGCTGAAAGGGCTGCCCTTCCAGCTTGAGTTTGATGCCGTCCTTTCGCAACTCGCCGGAGCGCAGGTCAGCCTCAAAGGCACCGAAACGGACCGTATCAGAGTGTGCAATAGGTGCCGCCATCCTCGCTCCGTGGAAAAAGTGTATCCCAAAGCTCGTTGCCTTCACCAGCCACCGTAGCTCATGAATGGTCCTGCCCCGATCCGGGCCTACCTCGGCGATTCATGTAGCAAACTTGCCTCTTCATTCGAAATGCACCCACAAAACACCTCCCCGCCATGGACACAAAACCACTGAACCGCCATGTTGTCAGGCGCGGAAACTATCCGGCGCTTACGTGCCAGACGTGGGGGAAGCCATGAAGACTCTAGTTTTGAGATCCGATGTAAAAGTTCTTGGTTTAGAAGGTTTTGAGGCTGGCCGTCGCGGGTCGTCTCCTGTTCTGAAGAAGTTGAGCCTTTTCGCGCTTGTGTTCGGTCTCGCTCTACTTTTGGGTTGCGGGACGGGCGGCGGAATGCCTTCGTCTGGCGGCGGAACCAGCAGCAGTGGTGGCAACGGTGGCAATGGTGGCAGCGGGGACAGCAACGGCAGCACGGCCGTGCTGGTCAGCCTGGGCGAGTTCGTTACGGTGCCGGACCAGATTGTCTCCTTTGAAATCACCATCGAGTCGGTAGCGCTGCGTTCCTCGAAGGGCGATGTTTCCCTGCTTTCCACCCCACGTCGTGTAGAACTTAGCCGACTCAAAGCCGAGCCACTTCTACTGGGGAATGTTCCCCAAGGCAACTACAGCGGGGTAGTCATCGGCCTGTCCAATCCGGAAATCAGCTTCATCGACTCCGTCGGCGTCCTTCACGAGGACGTCGTGGCCTCTCTCACCTCGTCCACCGCAATCAACTCCAGCCAGTTCGGTTTCGGTTCGACTCCGGGAGGAATCAACATCAACTTGTTCTTGACGGGCAGCCTCGGCGCCAGCGCCGCAGTCTTGAGTCCGAAACTCAATTTCACCACTTTCGGGGGCCCGACTAATGACCAAATAGGCCGAGTCACGACTGTGGGCGGCAGTTCTCTCGCTATCGACATCGGCGACCGCACTTTTACCTTCGCAACCGATGCCAGCACTGAATTCCAGAACTTCAGCACTCTCACTGAACTTGCCGGCGGTATGACAGTCAAAGTGGACGCTGTCCTTGACTCCGGCGCCTTGCGCGCCACCAAGGTCAAGCTTGAGAACGACGCCCTCAGCGCGAGATTGGTCGAAGGTCTTACGCTATCCACGTCACCTGCTCAGCTCCAGATGCTGGTGCGGGAAGTTCACGGACCCGCCGAAGGCAGCCTGCCCGGAGTGGGTAAGATGCTCACTGTTGCAGCCAACGCCTCCACCCAGTTCCGCCTCGAACCCGACGACCTCGATCTCAGCAACCTCAACTTCACGCCCAGCTTTGACGCACTCACCATCGTCAAGGGGCAGAATTTGAGGGCCACTACGGCCAACGAAAGCGCGACGACCATCACCGCCGACCAACTCAAGTTGGAGAAGCAATCACTCAGCGGGACCGCCGGCACCGTCACCGCTGGCTCTGTGTCCAACCAATTCACTTTCCTTGTTGATCTGGCCGCTGACTCCGCTTTCGCCCAATTGACCGGCCACACTTCTGTCCTCGTGACCCTGCAACCTTCCACGCAGAAGTTCCTCTATTTGGGCCTAGAAGATTGTGTCACGTGCATAACCGGGGGAATCGTGCGCGTGCGCGGACTCCTCTTTTTCTCCGGCGGCCAATACCGCCTGGTGGCCGACTGGCTGGCCGTGGAATGAAAAGCTGGGACCTGAAGCAGTCAATTTCGAGCAGTCATTTCGAAGGGAGAATACACCGTGAACAGTCGCAGAAAATCCGGAACACTTGTGCTCTTGTTGATGCTGATTGGCGGTTGGCAGGCATCGGCAGAAAGCGTGCATTCACATGACAACAGAATTGTCGGGCTATGGGACGTCCAGGTAAACAACTTCATCTGCGGCACCAACGTTTCCGTCGCCAGTTTTCGAGGTCTACATAAGTACGAATTGGGCGGAACCGCCCAAGTCGTCCCTGCCACTAATCCCGCTCTGCTATCGGCGCACATGGGAATTTGGAGGCACGTTGAGAAAAACAAATACAAGTTGGACTTCAAAATGTTCACATTCGACGCGGATGGAAATAATATCGGCTGGGTGGTCATAAGGGCAAAAGTCGCGACCAACGAAAACGGCACCGGATACGCAGGATCGGGGCAGGCAGAAGTGTTCGATGCCGACGGAAACAAGGTGGGGATGAGTTGCCCGGCATTTACGGGCACCCGGTTTGCCAAAGAATGAGGATCTGCCGCCGAATATTGGCCGGGCAGTTCCTGGGCCGCCCGGCCGATATCAAAAGAGGTGTTTTCCGCTCAGAACGTGTACCGCACGCCCAGGAATATTTTCCGGTTGCCGCCGTCGGTCGATTTCTCATCGAGGAATCCGGAGTTGGTGATGCCGGCTTCCGGGATGCCGAAGTTGCGCGTGTTCGTGAGATTAAAAAAGTCCGCGCGAAACTGAAGAAGGTGGCGCTCGGAGAGCAGCCGTACCGATTTCGAGATACTCAAGTCCAGTTTGCCGATGCCGTCGCCACGCAGGACATTACGCCCCAGGTTGCCGAATCGGTCGCCGGGAGCACAGGTCAAGGTCGTACCAATGGGGACGCACGGCGCGAGGGTGCTGAAGAGCGAGCTCCCGCCCGCCTGTAGAAGTTCACGAATGGAAATGCTGGAAATCGGAAGATTCGTGTTCAGATTCGGCCGAATAGGATCTCCTACCAACCCAGCGATACCGGAGAGTGCCGCCGTTGGATCAGAACCGTTGAGTGGCCCGAACGGAGTGCCGCTCTGCAGCGTGAGGACCCCACCCACCTGCCAGCCGCCCAGGAAATGCCCAAGCGCGCCCATGTGGCTGCGATACAACGGCAGCTCGTATACGGCATTGACCGAGAATCGCTGCGGCCGATCGTAAGTGGAGCGGGCACGCTCAGCCCGCCTGTCGAAAGAGTTCTGAGCGATGGCCACTTCTCCGCGGACGGAAGCATTGAAAGGATCCGACGCCGTATCAATAAATGAGCTCCAAGTGTAGTGTGCGCCGGCGCTGAGGCCGTTCTTCAACCGGTGCTCCATGCTGAGTTGCAGCGAATGGTAGATAGACGACGCGGTGTTGGCGTAATTCCTGATCACACCTGCGCTGGGGTTCACCCGGGGACATCCCAGAACCGTGAGAGCTCCGGTAGCTGGGTTGTCTATGCGGATTGGGACCTCCGAACACAGCGTTCGAGGATTGCCATCGATGACCTGGAAGAGTCCCGTGCCCTTGGTGCCTACGTAGCCGACTCGGAACACAGTATTTGGGTCCAACTCACGCTGGACTTCAAGCGAGAACTGCTCCGAACTGGGGGAGCGGTAGTTTGCGTCGAGCACGGTGCGCGTCAGAAGGTTAAGAGCAGCGGGGTCCTTTAAGTCGGGTTCCAAGGTCGGCAAGGTTGTGAAAGCGTTTGTTAACCCGGGGCTGCTGATCGAAGCCACGAAGGGAAAGGAATTCCCCGTGAGAATCGCCAAGGTAATGAACGCGTAGTCATTTGTCCGGGCGTAGCCACCGCGCACCACGAGTTTGTTTCCTCCTGTCAGAAAGCGCAGCAAGCCGCCGCCGCTAGTACTCGGATTCCAGCTAAAGCCGACTCGGGGCTGCAAATTGTTCAGGTCTCGCTCGGGCCGGGGCTCAAGGCGAAAGACGGCGTTCCCGCCATTCGCCGCTTGGATTGCGTCACTGACGGGGAACAAGCTGGCCAGCGCGTTTCCGGGGGCTTCGTACCGCAGACCGAGGGAGAGAACCAAAGTTCGGCGCAATCGCCACGTATCCTGCGCAAAGAAGAAGTAGTCGTACCACCGGAAGTCCTTGCCGATCTTCCCGCCGGGTAGCGGCTTATTGATGTTTGCCACCGCCGCGATGTCATCAATGAAGTTTTGAATGGACACGGTTCCGGCAGGGAGGCCCAGCCCTGCCTGGCTGGTGGGGTAGGTTAGCCGGCCACGAAGGAAGGGGAAGAAGATGCTCTTTTGGTCCACACGTCGCAGATCAACTCCAAACTTCAATGCATGGGCTCCGAGTGTCCAAGAAATGGTTTCTTGTAGCTGATACGTGTTGTTGATCCCACCTTGTGGCAGGTTTACGGCAAGCCCGAGCGCTGTCCGTGAGGCGTCGTCGGCAAATCCGGTCAGCCCCAGCTCAGGAACCTCGATAGACGGGATGGTCTCCGAGGTTGGGTTCGACGCAGCCGTAACGTTCGCTAACCGCTGCCAGGAAATGCGGAGCTCATTCAGCACACGCGGAGTGAAGATGCTGGTG
Source organism: Terriglobia bacterium (assembly GCA_963803605.1). GTDB lineage: Bacteria > Acidobacteriota > Terriglobia > Terriglobales > Acidobacteriaceae > JAIQFF01. The sequence goes on along the minus strand of CAWDNG010000002.1, from coordinate 435,096 downwards.
AAAAAGACAGACATTGCCTGGGCACGACTACGGTTCTCGGTTGTCAGTCCCGGTGGGGTTGCCTGCCCCGTCCCCCCTTGCGCACTATCACTGAACAGGTAGCGACTTCCCATGGAGTGTTGTGTGTTGAACGTGTGGTCCACCCGGCCGGAGGCCTGCCAGCTATTGAAGAAGGAGGCGATGGAACCCGTAATGGTCCCGGTGGGAACGTCCACCCTCGTGCCCAGGGAGCACGAGGGCAGCGTCCCGTCGCCAAGACAATAAGTTGCGAACGTTGGATTACCATTCGAATCCATCCCCTGCCTTGAGGCGCCTGGCAAGAACTGCAAAAGCGCGGCAACCGCGGGGCGTGATGCGACGGTGGACTGGAGCAGCTCCTTTCCCACTTCAGTGGGTACGCCGCTGATGGATGTGCCCGAACCCAACTGCCGCTCGGTCCAACGCTGAGCCGACCCGAAAAAGAACGTACGATTTCTCCAGATCGGGCCACCCGCAGTGCCACCGAGCTGGTTTTCATTCCTGAAGGGTGCCCCATCGCTGCCACCAGAAAGTGGACTGCAGAATCGCGGGTCTGTCAGTCCCGCACGCTTGTCCAGATTACTGCACGAGTTAAAGGCACTGTCGTTGTGGAACCACAATGCAGAGCCGTGAAAGTCGTTCGTTCCGCTCTTGGTTACCACACTCACGACCGATCCCGCCGCGCGGCCATACTCGGCCGAGAACTGATTGGTGATCAGCCGGAACTCCTGAACGATTTCCGGGTTGTTCAGCACTTGCTGCGGCCCAGTGGCGACGGGCTCGTTCGCGTCTTGACCGTCAATCGTGAAGCTGTTACTGCGAGGACGCGAGCCGTTCACTGAGAAGTTCGTGCCCGCTGCAAACACCTGGTTTCCGCTGTTGAGTTGACTGACTCCTGGAGCCGCAAGGGCAAAAGCGAAAACGTCCCGGAACCCGTCGCTGCCTAACGAGGGCAGGGTGGGAAGATCAGTTAATCGCCGCTCATCAAATCGCACGCCGACTTCCGGGCTTGTCGTGTTCAGCAGCGGTGCATCTTCCCTGACAGTAATCGTCTCGCTTGCGGGCGCGACCTGGAGGACGGGGTTGACGACCGCGTCTTGATAGAGCAGGAGCAGAATCGGTCCGCGTGCGTGCTTGGCAAATCCAGTATGCTCAACAGTCAATTCGTATGGACCAATCGCAAGGCCCGGGAATCTGAACCTGCCGTCGGCTTCCGTTACCAGTGAACGTTCGAGGTTTGTATCGAGTTTACGTACGGTCACAGTGGCGCCGGCAACCCTAGCCTCCTGGACATCCTGAACCGTCCCGGAAATCGTGCCCGTGGTCGCCTGACCAAATCCCGCATGTGCGGTTGCAAGACAAGCAGCACATACCAGAAGCCAACACTTGTAGTTCTCGCGTGTGCTCATGGTATCCCCATTAAAGTTGTAGTACGGTTAGTTACTATTGACGGTGCTCGTGCCCTCACCTCCCAGGCCGCTTGAAGAACGTCATTGGGGTGACAAAAAACCCTTACCACGAGTAAAGCCAATCAGAATCCTTAGAATTAGAGCCTGGCTCAGACATAACAGCCGACGTTAGGTGAGCCTTTCCTGCCGATTCGCCCGCATGTGCACGCAGGTTAAATAAAATACTTCTCTAGTTTCAAGGCGGTTTTCTTTACTGTGACTGCAACGATAACGAAGAATCTATCAGCTTATGACTACAACACGTCCAACGAACCGTGGTCGCTGAGGCCCTATCTTGCACCCATTTTCAAACTAGCTCTTTAAGCCAGGCAAGCCGCGGATCCGAGGGTGACCCCGAGTGCGCTTCCAATTGCAAGATTGTGGCCCCCATGGCAGCCATTAGATTCCAACGTTCAAAGACTCGACGGCACATCCGTGGAACTGCGCGACGACCTTGGCAATCTGATTCTGACTGCCTCTGCGACGCACTTGAGCCGCGAAGGTGTTGGTATCTACATCGTCACGCCGTCTTTCTTTTTTTCATCACTTTCGGTTCTGCGTCATTTTGACTCCATCGGGCTAGCCGTCGATGCTGCGCTGGCACTCCCGCCGGGTTCCTTCGCTCCGAACACCAACATTCAGGCCTACTGGCCTACTTGGTTATCGTCAGAAAACGGGTGGTGGACCGCATGTTCGTCGGCCAGCTTTCCACGGACACCAAGACGAATCTGCAAGTCATTTCCAACTTCAGAGAAGGAAAGGCGGGCGGCGCTCTAGAACTCGGCCGCTACGTGGCCCCTCAAGGCTTCACAGGACTGGATCGACTTCGGATGGCGGAACGACTTGAACAGGCGGGCCGCACGTTTAAGGCACCGGCTATCAGCTTGGGGGACTTGGCACTTGCAATCACCCTCGGACGTTCTGGTAGTGACTTTCATTTCCCTACAGCCGAGAACGCGCTTTTTGTGCCCCTCATCGGTATCAGCGACGTGGTTGACTCACGGGACGATATGACCCTGAAGGCGCAGAATTATGCTCAGGTCTCCATCGATCCTTCATGGTCACAGGCTCGGTTTGTGGCTCAGTTTTTGAATTCGGAGCTCGGCAAAGAAATTCGAGAGTCGAACAAATCCGGCACAGTCATACCTAAGCTGAACTCGCAGGGGCTGAAGAATCTCAGCGTGTTCTTGCCCAGCCTCCAGAATCAGAAATCGATGCTGGAGGTCGAGACGCGAATTGCTGCCGAGCGCAATGTGCTTCTGAGTCTCCAGAATGAACTTACTCAATTCGAGCGGGATCTCTGGAGCAATCCCCAGACTACGGCTTCGGTTGAGAAACGGCTATCTGTGCTCTCGGACAGGTTGTCGGGGAGCCTTAAGCAGCACGCTGCTTCCGATCTCAATCACTGGATAGAGACGCTACCATTTCCCCTCGCCTCGATCCTCCGCGCATGGCAGGCAACTCCGAGTCGGGATTTCAAAACCAAATATGAACATCTTTTGCACTTCTTCGAAGCAACAACGGAGTTTCTAGGCGTAATTCTATTGAGCGCATTTACCTCTAATGAAGCGCTATTCGGACCACACAAGCAGAAGCTCTCTGAAGCGATGCAGAGGTCGAATCTTAGCTTTCAGCGAGCGACATTCGGGACGTGGAAACTTGTAGTTGAATACTTCGGTAAACAGACGCGCGAGCTGCTCAAGGATAATCGGGCGCTTTGCGCTGAACTCTTTGCCAATAGCTCTCTCGAATTTCCGGACGCAATTAGCCGCACGGAATTGGGACTCATTCTTTCCATGACTAACAAGATGCGAAATGACTGGAGCGGCCATGGCGGCGTGGTTGGGCAGGAACAAGCTCAGCTGCGCAATGAGCAGCTTGTAGGCGAACTCCAGAAGCTTCGTGAGGTGCTGGCAGATACCTGGTCGGTTACGCAGCTAATCCGTGCGCTGCAGACTGTCAATCGACGCGGCGTGTTTGAAAATGAGGTTGCGGTGTTGATGGGAAGCAACAGCGAGTTTTTACAAGAGACGCGGTCAATGACAATCTCTATGGATGTTGAACGGATCTACCTGGCGACCAGACAGGCTACCCAAGCGCTGAGGCTTCTCCCGCTCGTACAAATCGGCCCCTCGCCGCAATCCGCGAAGAATGCGTGCTATTTTTTCAGCCGATTGGAGGCGGAGGGTGCGCGGTTCGTCTCATATCACTACTGTCCGGCTAAATGTCGAAGAGAATCAGTTGGTTAACGCTTTCGGCGAATTCGGCATCTGCCTCGGGGGTCTGAAGGGCACATAAAATGGGGGTTTTCTCGAAGAGCGTGACGCTCAGAATCTGTAGCGTTTGATAAAGACTGGCCGCCAGGCCCAGCCGTTTTCGTACGATCGCGACCAGCACGTAAATGGACACCGCAATCCAGATCTGTGTCTTCACTGCATTCTCGCTGGTTCCGTAGAAAGCCTTAATGCGCAGATGCTGCTTGATCCACTTAAAAAACAATTCCACTTGCCAGCGGCACTTGTAAATTTGCGCGATGGTAAATGCGGGCAGCACAAAGTTGTTCGTGAGGAATTTCAGTCGCTTTTGGGTTTCCTTATCGAGGTAACTGACGCGACGCAATGCATCGGGATATGCTGATGCCGATTCGAACGATGTGAGGATGACGGTCTGATCCGAGCGCACGCCAGTTCTCTTGTCCACTGGATGCGAGTAGCGTCTCTGGATAAGTACATTCGATTTGGTGCGCACGACAAAGAAGGCCGAGCTTAGTGTGAAGACGAAGAGTCTCTGAAAATCGATATAGCCTCGGTCCATAACGTAAAACGAACCTGCTTCCGGCATGATCTCGTCCAGGATGTTTACGTCGTGCACATCGCCACTGGTGACGCGGATGAACGTGGGAATGTTGCCGTGCAGGTCCAGCAAAGTATGCATTTTGACGGCGGCCTTGCGCCGACGAAACTTCGCCCACGGAAATAGCGACAGGCACAGATCGATGGTGGTCGAATCCAGAGCATACAAACTTTGATCCAGATCGACGCCAATCGGGTCATGCGCATGCAGCGGCCGGGCAATGCCGATCAATACTTGAGCGAACTCCGCAAAGATTCTCCAATCGTGAGACTCGTTAGCATCGGCCAGCGTCGAGCGCGACACTTTGCCGCGGAACCCCATGTGATACAGCTTGCTTTGTAGCGCACGCAAGCAGGACTCGATATCGCGCAGGCTCTCGCGATAGGTGAGTTGTGCGAAGGCCATCGCCAGTAATTGGTCCCAACAGGAAAACCCTCTGAAGTTCGAGTCGCCGTTGTAGCGGGCAACACACTTTTGAAATTCTTTTTCGGGGAGATGTTGGATCAGTTGCGAGAAGACGGTGCGTCCAGAGTTCACCTGTCATTGTTTCACCCCGGAGACCGGCGGAAAGAGGTCAATCCAGTCCCTTTCCAATTCAAATCGTTCCTGCTTCGGCTATGCGTTATCGGCCTTATCTTCAATGAGTTAGATCGACTGCCCGAAGATTTAGCCGGACAGTAGTGAAATTCGTTAAAGATCGTCAGGACCGCGCTGGAAATGTGCTGGTCCATTATTTGCCGCTCCCATTTCCGGAAGCGCTTGCGCGATGTTTTTCTAGCAGCTCCCCTCGAAATGCCTTCGCGAGTGCGGCCTGGTCGAGGCGATCAATGAGGTCCGCCGCGCGCCTAGCTTCCGTGACAGTCCGGTTGATGGCGATGAACGCCTTATCTATCCGTTGAACAATCTTATCTTGTTCATCAGGCGGGCACACCGGTATGGGCATATCCCGACAGATTTGCAGGGTCAAATTTCTCTGACCTGCGGTTGCCTTTGAAAGGGATGTAGCCCAATTCAAGACCTGTTCCGATAAAAACCAGAAGGCGAGAAACCGACGGTTTAGAGATGGGACGGGTCGAAAAACTGCTATAGCTTGATTGATGTTCCACTCGGGCCACGACTCCGGGACAAGGCTCACCTTTCCGAGAGGCGGCCCAACGATATTGATCAGCACATCGCGTGGATAAACCTTTGATCGCTGAAGCGAGATGCGATGGAAGGTCTCGCCTCGAAATATTCCGACGATCAGGAGGCGCAGATTTTCTACGCGCTAGCGCTTGCGGCTTCCGAAGAGCCGACCGACAAAACCAACGCCGCGCGGCTCAAGGCTGGGGCGATCCTAGAGAAGCTATTCCGCGAAGAACCGGACCATCCCGGGCTGGCGCATTACATCATTCACACCTACGATGTGCCCTCCCTGGCGGAGAAGGCGCTTGCCGCTGCGCAGCGTTATTCCGATATTGCGCCTGATGCGCCACACGCACTACATATGCCGTCACATACTTTCACACGTGTGGGCTACTGGCAGAATTCTATCGACAGTAACCGCGCCGCAGCAGAAGCTTCGCGTCGCGTGGGCCAAACGGCAGAAGAGCTGCACGCCAGCGACTACCAGGTTTACGCCTATCTGCAGACGGCGCAGGACGAAGCTGCGCGCAGGGTGCTCGAGGCACTGCCGGAGATAGCCTCGCGGTTCGATCCGAGAGTGGTGGTGAGCGGCGCAGCGGGTCCGGACGCAGGATACTTCGCGCTGGCAGCGATTCCCGCGCGCTATGCTTTGGAGCGTCGCGACTGGCAGGGGGCGGCGGAGCTGCAGCCACGCGAGACGCCGTTTCCCTACACCGACGCCATAACTTGGTTTGCGCGCGGCATCGCAGCGGCCAGGTTGCACGACGCGGCAAAGGCCCAGGCGTCGGTGGCCGCGCTGCAGGACATCCGCACGCATCTGGAGAAAGCAAAGGAAAGCTATTGGGCTGGCCAAGCCGAGATCCAGCGCCTCGAAGGGAATGCCTGGAGCGCATTGACGGAGGGGCGTAAGGACCTCGCTTTGACCATGATGAAGTCGGCAGCCGAGATGGAAGATGGTACCGACAAGAAGGCCATTACGCCCGGGCCGCTTGCACCTGCGCGCGAGCTTTTCGGCGAGATCCTGCTAGAGATCAACCAGCCCGCGCAAGCGCTGGAGCAATTTGAGGCGACGCTGAAGAAAGAGCCAAACCGCTTCCGTGCGCTGTACGGTGCGGCCCACGCTGCGCAACTCAGCGGCAACGGCGAAGCAAGTCGCAAAGAGGATGTCAAGAAAAAAATACTTCCCGCTCCCCTCTGGGGAGACGTGGATGTGGTGACTTGCATCCAGCCCCGTCTCATTCCTGGAGGGGTCGTTGGTTTGTTCGCTTTGGATCGCCGCGCATTTCAGCGGCGATACCAACCCCAGTTGTTTGTCCCAACTTAACGGTTTCATGAAGCCGTGGTGCTCGACGCCACTCGGTTACGAAGCTACGCAAGCTAAACGTTGGCTAAAAGTGCCAACCACGATCCTATCTGAGACTCGAGGCCTACAGCTTTCTTGGGTTATCCGAGGGGGCATAGGATTGACCCGGAGACTCGGTGCTGAACTTCAGCACACAGAGCGCCTACTGAGTGCTTAGATACTCTCCCTCGAACCCGAGCATCGCACGAACCGATTTGGCCACCACCGAGGCATGAAGACCTGGGAGATCACCTGGGTTCTGTTCGATACTCAAGCTGCTTGCGTTTTCAGTTGTTCTGCGTCGAAACGTTCCTCCTTTTTCCAAAGTGTCAAAGTGATGGCCGCGATCTTGCGCGCCAGTGTCAGACGAGCCATCTCCGGCTTCATCCCCTTGGCCAGCAAAGCTGCGTAAAAATCGCGGAACGGTCCCGAGGCACAGCTGGCCCGGGTGGCCGTACTCTTGAAGATCTCTTTCATCTCATGGTTGTGGTTCTGATTGAGACCGCGGATCTGCTGGGGTTTTTTGGACCGCTGCACTTGTCCGCCAACATATCGGTATTGCGCACTGTCGTGCGTCTCAATGCCCAGGCCACTATAGGTCCACAGTTGCCGCTTGCTGCGAAACCGGTGCGGAGTTTGCATCAGCGCAATCAATCTCGCGGCTCGAATCGGACCGATGCAGGGAATCTGGCGCAGCAGTTTCGCGGCCTTATGTTTCCGGCTCTCCGCCAAAAACTCGGGTCGCAGATTTCGCCGCAAGGCCTGCAATCCATCCAGCTGTTGATAGAGTAGCTCCGCCCGGCGGCGCACGCCGGCTTGCGCAATCTTGCCCAACCATTCCTCCCGATAGCGCGGGGCATAAACCTGGGTGCCGGCACAGGCAATGCCCCAGCCGCGATACAGTGCCTTCAGCCGATTCATCACGCGGATCAAATCTTTGCCGATGGTTTGATAACTACGCGCCAACTCGCGCAGCGTCCGTAGTCCATTTTCTCCGTGGTAGACCGGTCGCAACATGCCCGTGCGCAGCAAATCGGCCAGCTTGCGTGCATCCACCTTGTCGCTCTTGCTGCCCTCCTTTAATAAGGCATTGCGGCGCGGATTGCAGACCACAACTTCCTGCACCTGCGGCTGCAGCAGATCATACAGCCAGGCCGCCCAGGTGCCTTCTTCCCAGGTCACATGCAGTTCCCCCCGTAGACCGTGGAGAAACTGCAGAATGCTGCTGCCTTTGGTTTCCAGGATGGTTTCCATGACCAGCTTCCCGCTGCCATTCAGGACGGCGATTACAATCGCTTCCTTGTGCACGTCCATTCCGATATATTTGACCTCGTGACTCATTTGAGTTGCCTCCTTGGGGGAAAGGTCATTCGTGCCAACGTGTTATCTTTCCCCTAAGGTAAAGTGCCATTCTCCAGCCGATTTGCCTATGCTCTCCTGTAGTCCTTTTGCACCGGACACACTACTGCACTTACTCTCTAGCGCCGCCGTAGCGGAGCCAAGCCCCTGCACAGCGCAGCGCAGCGGAGGCGGCGCCACATCCGACCTCAACCTTCTGAAGCGGGGCGCTCTTTCATAATGCATTGAGCAATCGGCGAAAGCCCTCGCATGGCTTCCGCTCATGCATACCGATCTGAGACGATTCTCAATGCTTCGTCAAATCGCGCTTGCCGTATGTTCCATGAAAGTTGCTCCCAATGAACCCTGCCGAAAACGATTTTCGCCTGATTTGTCCGCCAGACTGACCTCACGCGCCCAGAAGCGCCGTTGAAAGTCACTATATGCGGGTACGGGCTCACTCCGATCGATCGGCGTGCCCGACGATCCCAGCATCAAGAAAGCCATGGCGTAGAACGTATGTGCGACCTGCTTCATCAAATAGACACGGTCAAAATCACTAGTTAATGAGGATGACGGCTTCTCAACAGAAGACTGTGATGGAGTGCGACTGGGTTTCGCTCGCAGTGCAGAATTAGAACTCTGCCTGCCAAATTGTTGTCGGGGTTTTCGGGGAGTGCATTCGCCAACGAAAATAGCAAAGATCGCTATTTTCGATTATCATAGATTGTGAAAATAGCACGGAACGCTGTTTCCGATCCAAGGAAAGCAGCTGTGGCCCACGCTACCAACATTCCCGGCGAGAAAGTACCGCAGGGCAGTTATTCAGCCTTTGTGCCTGCGCCCCTGCCTCCAGAACTGAACTGGACACCGCGGCTGATTGGGGCACTCTCGGATGCTGACCGGCTAGTCGGAAGATTAGCGGGCGAGGGTGGTCGGCTGCCTAATCCTCACATTTTGATCCGGCCCTTCGTACAGCGTGAAGCCGTTCTATCGAGCAAAATTGAAGGCACACAGGCGACTCTGGGTGAGTTGCTTGCCGCTGAGGCGGGAGCGATCGTGGATCGAAGTCCCGAAGATCTTCGAGAAGTTGGCAATTACGTAGTGGCTCTTGAGCACGGAATCTCGCGCCTCAAGCGGCTCCCTCTTTGCGTCAGGCTTACCCGCGAGTTGCACGAAAAACTCATGACGGGCGTTCAGGGGCATCAAGCTGCGCCCGGACGTTTTCGGAAGATTCAGAATTGGATTGGCAAGCCTGGCAGCACTATCGCAACTGCTTCCTACATCCCACCCCCTCCAGGAGAGGTAGAGCCGTGTCTTGCGGCCTGGGAAAAGTTCCTGCATGAATCGACCCTGCCGCCTCTTGTGACGATTGCGCTAGCTCACTATCAGTTCGAAGCCGTTCACCCGTTCCTTGATGGCAATGGCCGAGTTGGACGCTTGCTGATCACGTTGTTCCTGATCGAGCGCCAGATCCTCCCGACTCCTCTGCTCTATCTGTCGGCGTTCTTTGAAGCATCGAGGCGGGACTACTACGACGGTTTGCATGGGATTAGCGAACGCGGGGCCTGGAACGATTGGTTGGAGTATTTCCTGCTGGGAGTCGCCCGCATGTCTGAGGATGCTTTGAGTCGAGCCATGCGCATCAACCAACTCCTGGCCGAGTGGCAGAAGAAAGTCTCAGGAGAATCAAGCAACAACCCGTTGCGCGTAGTCGAACTGTTGGGGGCAAATCCGTTCATCACTACAAGAGGAGTAACGGACAAATTGGCGATCGCGTTTACGACCGCGCAGCGCGCCATCGAACGACTAGAACGTGCGCGTATCGTAACGAGGGTAGGCGACGCGAAGCGCGATCGAGTCTATTGCGCGACTGCGCTCCTGGATATCCTCGAAGAGCAGGCCCGCCTCAAACCAGGACAACAAGTGGCTCCGAGTGCCTCCGGGCCGCGCTTGGGTTAAGCGCGGGAGGCAGCGCCTCGAACAGCGTGTGCCACACGTTAAGGAATTGCGCTCGGGTCGTTTGGAATTTGCATTTCGCAGGTCAATTCGTGTTGCATACCACCAAAATGCACATCGCCTGCCACAAGACGGATTGCTGCGCGCATCAACGCGCACCGAACCATGTCCTCCAATCTGAAGGCGCTTTTCGGCCCTGGCAAAAATTGCGCTTCGCAGTTCAGAATCCTGTGCCAATAAAACTGACGCGTCATTGACACTGATGGGTCTTTCATTGCCAGGGGATGGAGATGTTGGCCGGTTGGTATTCCTGTTGTCTCAATCTCAATCACTTACGAATTGGTCTGGCGGACTGACTGGGCACGATTCTTGCACATTCGAGCTAGCAGGTGTCAGTTCGAAATAAGAAGGAGCCAAGTGTGCCGTACCGCAGCGCCCATCCGGCAACCTGCTTTTGGAGTAACGCGAATGCCGTTGTGTATAGCCATCACTGAAGATGGATTTGCGTTTGACGAGACGAAGGCGAAGATTGCGAAGCCGTGGGCGTGACTGGTGACACGTCCGACAAGAACGAGGCGACCGCTTTCGCTGGCCTTGCGGTTGCGAATCTGATCTAACCACGATCGGTGGTATCAGTTCTTAACCGCCGCCTGTCCAATTGCAGAACTCGGTGTCATACCGCATCACGAACCGGAGTAGATAATGCATGAACTACTATCAGCAGACCCCACATGCCTCGGCCGCATCTTTGGATTGCCCATTTTTTCCTTCCTAGTAATATCTAATATGAACGAATTCCAGGGAGCAATCCTTGCAACTATATATGCTTTAATTACAATGGCTTGCGAGTGGCCTCCCTCCCGCGCTGAATTCGCTGCAGTTCGGCCACGCAGCGTGAGAAGCGCGGGTACACAGTTCCGAAGGGTACATTTTGTCCGCGCGCAATCTCCGCGAGGCTGCGTTCTTCGATCAGAAACGCCCTTAATAGATTCTGACACGTTCCGGTAGGCGACCAATTCAACGAACCATGGCATAATCCATGCGGAATCCCTGGCATTGAGCCGTAGGGTGGCATTCCGGCCAAGCGCGCAAGATGAATTATCCGCCAGAAACACTCGCCGAGACCGGCCGACTTGAGATCGCGAGGGATCGTTGTGGGGCTGACGGATAACGTCTTTTCGCTGTTCGCGCTCAGGCAGGGGAGAGCATGCACAAGGAAAGAATCAGATATTCCGGCATCTTATCTGTGCCGCTTGCCTTTTGAATGCGTATGGGCCCTCGGACAGGCGACCACGGGCGCAATTTCCGGAATAGTCCGAGACGTTAACGGCGCCACGGTCGCGGGCGCAACCGTAAGCCTCCGTAAAGTCGATACGAATGCTCAACGTTCGCTAGTGACCGAAGCCGACGGCAGCTTCCAATTCGCGGGGCTTACCGTTGGACCGTACGAACTGACGGTCGAGCACTTAGGATTTTCCAAATACGTGCGCGGCCCAATCAGGCTCCTGCTCAATCAGGAAGCGGTAGTCAACCCTGTCTTACAAATCCCAGTCGCAGCCGAGACGATTACCGTCAGGGACGATGCGCCCTTGCTGAACACGACAAGCCCGGAAATCGGGGTGCGATTCGACGAGCGGCGATTGACCGACCTTCCGACGTTGCCCTCGCCCAGCAGCGGCAACGGAGGGTTCCGGGACGTGTTCGCTTTTGCCCTGGCGGCTTCTGGAGTCGGCCAGCTCAACAGCGGAAACCAGGTCTTTGCGGCGGGCACGAACTTCTCCCTGAATGGCTCGCGTCCTCGCGGCAACAATTTCATGATCGACAGTTAGGACTCGAACGATCCTGTTGTTACTGGGCCAGAGCAGGTGCTGAACAACCCAGAAATCGTTCAGGAATTCCGACTGATCACGAATCAGTTCTCGGCCGAATATGGCCGGGCAGCGGGATCAGTAGTGAGCGTGATCACCAAGAGCGGGACGAACGACTTCCACGGTTCGGTATTCTGGTTCCACAATGACAATGCCTTGAACTCGTGTAGCAACCCGGACAAGCGTGCTGGACTAGCGGATCCACGTTTTTGCAGCTCACTCTCCAGCGGCCGCAAGGGGGCACCCTTTAGAATTGAAAACCAGATGGGCGGCGGGGTGGGCGGGCCGATCTGGAGAAACCGTACGTTCTTCTTCGGGTCCGTTCAGCGTTGGACCGACCGGCAGCTGGGTTCGGGCACGTCAATCAGCGGCGTACCCACTGACGACGGAAAGGCGATGCTTCAGTCCACGGTTGGCTCCCGCCCTCAGTTTGTCGCGCTTTTACAGTTTGTGCCAGGCGCCTCGACGCAGGGGACGGACTCGAGTGGACATCCAACCTTTGCCGCCTACTGCAGTGGCGGCGGAACGCTGCCCTCGGCAGTTGCGGCGTCGGAGCCTCGGTTGTGGCTGGCTGGTCTGTCGGTTAGTTTGCCGCCTTCCGAGATTAGTTCGCACATGCCGATTTCTCGGCACCGATCGGCTCGACGCGCATCTCAGATTAAGTTCGGATAGCCGACGTTCCCCCGGAAACACGGCTCAAAAGTAGAACTTCAACGCGAACTATATGTTGCGCTCACCTTGCGAACTGTTGATCAGTCCGAGATTGAAGTATATCCAGGTGCTGGGGGCATTCAAAGTGGGAGTATTTGTGACGTTGATGAATTCAGCCCGAAACTCCAACCTCTTGAAGGCACTTAAAGGGAATTCCTTCTGAAGGCCTAGATTTGCAGTGCGCAAGCCCGGACCCCTCACTGTGCCGACGCCGCATGTTCGGCAAAAAGCGTGAATGTGTGGGGCACCCGGCGAGGCAATGACCACAGGCCCGTTTGTCGACTGGCGGCCGATCGCTGGCTTTCTCCCTGGAGCTGATTTTTGCCGGGGCAAGTGATTCGTGTACCCTATTTACCAGGTGGACTCGAACGCATTGAAGCCGCTGGTCACACGTGCCTTAAGCTTTTTTCAAAAGTCGGCCAGCGGGCTCTTCATCACTCTCGGTCTTATTGCACCGCTTTTGACGTGGGCGCAAAACGTTGCCCCGCCTGCCGTGGGCCTGCGCATTATCGTGGTGGATTCGGCAGATGAGGCGGGGCAAATCCTGGAGAGCCTGAAAAAGGGTGTGGATTTTGGTTCACTGGCAAAACAGAAATCCACGGATGCCAGCGCCGCCGATGGCGGCTTCATGGGGAAAGTCGATCCCTCGACACTCCGTCCAGAGCTGCGGGAAGCGTTAAAGGGCTTAGGACCTGGGCAAATCACCGGCATTATCAAGCTTTCACCTGGCTTCGCCATCGTGAAGGTCTTACCTCTCTCCGAGTCCCCGGATATCAAGAACGCGAGCCCGGCGCGCAGTGTGCCGACGGCCGCGACCGGGATCATCCGCTACGTTCCCAGTGTGGGTGGAAAAAACGAGGCCGACCTGGCATTCCGCAGCTTGCCTAAGCCCGACGGCTGGAACCAGGATTTACGCGAATTATGCGAGATCAGGAAGAAGTCTCTGGCTGTGATGATCGACAGGCTTGAGAACAACCAATCGCTGGACAAAAGCGGGCAGGCCCCGGGAAGCGCGCTGGACCGGATCGAGGAGTACTACGGTCTGGCCAACCTGTACGCGTATCGGGGAGACATGGATAAGGCCGTGGCGCAGTGGGAGTCGGCTTACCAGATCGCTTCGAGCCAGCTGACCGGAGCCATGCCTGAACTCGAAGAAGTGCTGGGGATTGCCTATTTGCATAAGTCCGAAATGGAGAACGACGTCTACCGTCATCCCGGCGATCGGTGCATTTTTCCGCCACAGCCGGGGATGAGGTATGAGAAGACCGGCGATTCACAGAAGGCGATTGAATACTTCCTGAAATATCTCGACCGGAAACCGGACGTGCTCGATGTGCGCTGGTTGTTGAACCTGGCTTACATGACCCTCGGCGGCTACCCGGGACAGGTGCCCCAGAAATACCTGATTCCTCTTTCCGTGTTCGAATCCACAGGAAACGTGCCCAGATTTGTGGATGTCGCTGCCGCGGCCGGAATCGCAACTTTCGGCGAGTCGGCCGGCGTCATCGTGGATGATTTCGATAATGACGGCCTGCTCGACGTGATGCTTTCCGACTACGACCAGTGCGGGGCGATGCATTTCTTCCACAACAATGGCGACGGAACCTTTTCGGACCGGACCAAACAAGCCGGCTTCGACGCACAGTTGGGCGGCTACAGCATGTTTCAGACCGACTACAACAACGATGGATGCCTCGACTTTCTGGTATTGCGCGGCGCCTGGGAGTTTCCGCAGAGAAAATCGCTGCTGCGAAACAATTGTGACGGTACTTTTACCGACGTGACTGCCCAGAGCGGTCTGACCGAACCGGCGACCAGCACGCAGGCGGCGGCCTGGGCGGACGTTGATAATGACGGCCTCCTGGACCTGATTGTGGGCAACGAGAACGGTGGCTTGCAGCTCTTTCACAACAAGGGTGACGGCACTTTCGAGAATATTGCACGCGCTGCCGGAGTCGAGCGCGGAGGATTCATCAAGGCTGTGGCGGCCGGTGATTATGACAACGATGGGTATGTGGATTTCTATGTTTCCGTCATGAACGGTGCGCACTACCTCTACCACAACCACCACAATCTGACCTTTACCGAGGTCAGTTTTGAGGCAGGCGTCAGCAAGCTCACGCAGAGTTCGCCGGCATGGTTCGTCGACTATGACAATGACGGCTGGCCAGACTTGTTCGTGGGAAGCTACTTCGTGTCGCTGGAGGAAAACATGCGCAGCTATCTCGGCCTTTCTCCGAATGCCGAGACTCTTAAACTGTTCAAGAACATGAAGAATGGAACTTTTCAGGACGTAACCCGGGAGGTGAGGCTGGACAAAGTGTTCATGCCCATGGGAGCCAACTTCGGGGACATCGACAATGACGGATATCTCGACATCTACCTGGGCACCGGAAATCCCTCCTATGCGTCTTTGCTGCCGAATGTGATGTTGCGCAACCACGAGGGCAAGTTTTTCAGCGACGTGACGGCCTCCTCCGGCACTGGCGAGCTCCATAAGGGGCATGGCGTCGCCTTCGCCGACATGGACAACGACGGCGATGAAGACCTGCTGGCCCAGATCGCGGGCGCTACGCCGGGAGACTCGCACCCTACACGCCTTTTTGAAAATCCCGGCAACGGCAATGATTGGATCAACCTTCATCTGGTGGGGGTGAAGAGCAACCGCGCCGCCATTGGCACGCGCATTAAACTCACCGTGGCAAACGCGCGAGGCGAGAAGCGCTCCATCTATCGCGCGGTCGGCAGTGGAGGGTCTTTTGGGGCTTCCCCTCTGGCCCAGCATATCGGCCTGGGAAAATCGGCGCGCATCATCGAGCTGGAAATCTGGTGGCCGGCCAGCAATACCCGGCAGATTTTTACCCGGGTTGGCAAGAATCAATTCCTTGAAATCCAGGAGTTTGCGAAAGACTTCAAGAAGTTAGACCGGCATCCTTTCCGGCTGGGTGGATCGAAGCGGCCTGCGGCGACGGCACTAAAGTGGGGTACCAGCGACGCATCGGGGAAGGTAAACTGACAGGGCTGTCCTTGTTAACGGTCTATGAAGCGTTGGGCTCCGCTAGCGATCCTCTTCGTAGTTACGGCCTGTCCCGTTTGGGCTGCGCAAAAGTATGACGTCCGCGGCCTGGTATTGAAGGTGGACGTGCCGCGCAAGACCATGCTGGTTTCCTGTGAGAGCATCCCCGGCTACATGGAAGCCATGGCCATGCCTTTCACGGTTCGCGAGCCGAAAATGCTGGAAGGCCTGCAACCGGGCACTGCGGTGGAGTTTACGCTGGTGGTAGACCAGGACTCCTCCTACGCGGACAACGTGCAGGCGCGGGCCTTTGAAAATCTGGAACTGGACCCGACGCAAGCCCGGCGGATGAAGCTTCTTGAGAAAATGGTGGCGCCCAGTTCGTCCCTGCCTGGTGCGCCCGCGATTGGCCAGCCGGTTCCTGACTTCACTCTGACCGACCAGAATCGGCAACAGGTCAGGCTTTCTCAGTTTGCCGGCAAAGTTGTGGCTGTGACTTTTGTTTACACGCGTTGTCCGTTTCCTAACTACTGTTTTCGCCTTTCGAATAATTTTGGGCAATTGCAGAAGCGGTTCAAAGACAAAATGGGGCGGGAACTGGTACTGCTGACCATTGTGATCGATCCGGCCAACGATGGCCCCGAGGCC
Organism: Terriglobia bacterium; assembly: GCA_963803605.1. Taxonomy (GTDB): domain Bacteria; phylum Acidobacteriota; class Terriglobia; order Terriglobales; family Acidobacteriaceae; genus JAIQFF01. The sequence continues at coordinate 418,770 of CAWDNG010000002.1, read as the reverse complement.
TTGACCAAATATGCCCGCATCTGGAAGGCGGATTCGGAGGGCTGGCACTTCCTGACCGGGACCCTGCCGGAAATCCAGCAGATCTCCCGCCGATTCGACATGAACTTTTATCCCGATGAAGCATTGCTGGTGCACTCCTTTCATACCGCTCTTATCGACGGGCACAGCAGGCTCGCAGCCAATCTGGAAGGAAATGAGTTTAGTTCCCAGCAACTGGGGGACTTGGTGGAGACACTGCTCAACCGCCGGAACTAGGGCGGGTCGGGGCAGCGTTCCCCCCTGGTTTAACGAATCGTAGAGCCCAGGAGTGCCACGCACAGTTTCACTCCGCAAACTATACTGAGAACGATGGCTTCCTCTCGCCGAGATTTCCTGAAGATTTTGGGTATGGGTGCCGCGGCCGGAATGTCGAATCCCTCCGTGTCGACGGTTTCGGCTGCAAGTAGTGGCGGCCTCATCCGTCTTGACAACAATGAAAGCGCATACGGCCCGTCAGAAAAGGTGATCGAAGCCATACGCGTGGCCGAGCTGGAAGCAGAACGCTTTCCGTCAGATGCAGAGGTCTTTCGACTGGCAGACCAGATTGCCCAGTTGCACAAGGTCAGAGCGGACCAAGTCGTTTTGGGCGCTGGCTCCACCGAAATTCTTCGCATGGCGAGTTCCGTCTTTCTCGGACCTGGCAAGCAACTGGTGCAGGCCTCGCCAACATTTCCGGCCCTCGAATTTTATGCGCGATCGACAGGTGCGACAGTGACCTCCGACCCGCTCACCTTCCGCTTTTACCATGACCTGGACGCGATGCTCGCGCACGCCGGGGCGGGCACCAGCCTGGTGTATATCTGCAACCCGAATAACCCGACGTCGTCAATTACGCCGCGAGGCGATTTGGAGAAATTCATTTCCCGGCTCCCAGACTCCTGTTCCATCCTGATCGACGAGGCATATCATCACTATGCGAATCTGTCTGGCGGGTATGCGTCGTTCCTTGACCGGCCCCTGAACGATCCCCGCATCATTGTGAGCCGCACTTTTTCCCACGCCTTCGGACTTGCGGGCCTGCGGGTTGGTTACGGGGTCGCATCCCCGGAGACGGCTGCGCGCATGCGGGCGTTCGGCACGGTCAACGCGGTGGGCACGCTCGCGATTCGTGCTGCCATGGCCGCGCTCGACGACACCGCGAGCCTGAAGAAAGTGATCAAAAAGAACACAGACGCACGCCAGGAATTTGTCAATGCGGCTTTTACCCGCAATTTCAAGCAACGCGAGTCGCACGCCAACTTCTTTGCTGTGGATACCTCCAATCCAGCGACGATGGTTATCCAGCACTTCCGCGCGAATAATATCCTGATCGCTCCGGTATCTTTGTTCTGGGACACCTGGATCCGTGTTTCTCTTGGCAAGCCGGAGGAGATGAACACTTTCTGGCAGACGTGGGACACGCTGCCCATTGATAAATCCTCCATCCGCCACTAATTGCCACTTTCTTCGTCTCGCTGCCACCCTCTACTGTGGCGGGCCATTCCGCTTTGCTGGCTATTACAAACATCCTTGGGCCGGTCAGTCTGGGTTTCCCGATTCCTGGTGAACAAGGTTCCAGTGGTTGACTGGTTCGCATCCCATTCTTTGGGCTAGTTCCTTCCAATCTGCTACTTACGGAGGTTGATCGCTGCCCGTTAGCAAAAGATAACCGGTAGAGACGGAACCAGCGCGGACGAACAAAAGTATGGCTCCTACTCTGCCTCAGACCGCATCAGGGAACCCGGCAGTCGAACCCTCAAGCACGGGTTCAGACAAATCTTATAAACTGCGGGGATTGCATCCAACCGTTCGCCATTGGGAAACATCGAAAGCGTGGATGTGGGCCATAGGCGCTGCGATTGGCCCAATAGCGAACTGGAGTTGCTGAGGCCATCCGACTCTTTTTGGTCAGTACTGTGCGCGTCGGGTAGAGACAGCCCTGTCTTATTGAGAACGGAGAAAGTGCGTCCATGAGGTGGATGTGGGTTGTCTTTTTTTTCTGCCTGATGGCGGGAAGCATTTACGTGGTGGGATGCGGCGGCTCCAGCGGACAAAGTGGGCAGCCCTCGGTACCGCCCCCACCGCCGCCTCCACCTCCACCTCCACCTCCACCTCCACCTCCACCTCCTCCGTCCATCGATGGAGTCCTCCGCTATAAGGGCGATCTGGGGGGCATTGGCGCGAACCTCAGCGAGACCATTCTGACTACGGCCAACGTGAACGTCAGCACCTTTGGCAGACTTACAAAGTCGGCGCACCTGGATGGCTCCATTTTCACCCAACCATTATTCGTAAGAAATCTTGTTATGGCGGATGGGACGCACAACGTGATTTTCCTGGGCACGGAAAACGACAGCGTCTTTGCCCTGGATGCCGACGACCCGACGAAAGTCTTGTGGAAGCGCAGCTTCATTGATCCCGCGAACGGGATTACACCCGCCGACGGCAGCTTTGGAGGACGCACCGGCATAGGGCCGGTGGTCGGAGTCACCGGCACGCCGGTGATCGATCCCACGACCCAAACCATGTATGTCTCCGCCATGACCCTGGAGAATGGCACCACCTTCCACCGGCTGCATGCTCTGGACATCACCACCGGGGAGGAAAAATTCGGCGGACCCAGCGAGATCACGGCCACGGTTCCGGGCTCAGGGATTGACACTGACGCGACCGGGAATGTGACATTCAATCCACCCACCGAAAATCAACGCGCCGGACTGCAACTGGTGAATGGCGTGGTCTATATCTCGTTCGCCTCATTTTCCGACACCGAGCCGTACCACGGCTGGATCTTCGCGTATGACGCAGCCACGCTACAGCAGCTCGCAGCCCTGAACCTCTCGCCCAACAGTGAAGGAGCGGGCCTGTGGCAGGCGGGGGCGGCACCCACGGCCGATGCCGACGGCAATGTCTATATACAGACCGGAGACGGCCACAATCTCAACATTATCGGCGGCCCGGACTGGGGCGACACGATTCTAAAGCTGAAGGTGAGCGGCGGGGCGTTCACGGTGGTGGACTGGTTCATGCCCTACAACCAGAATTGCATCGATCAGGACGACCTCGATCTCGGGTCGGGAGGGCCCATGTTGCTGCCCGACCAGACGGGCCCGCACCCGCACTTGATGGTGAGCGGGAGCAAGGAAGGGCGAATCTATCTGGTGGACCGCGACCTCATGGGAAATTTCAATTTGGGAAGTAATAGCCAGATCCCGCAGGAAATCCTTATCAATCCCAAACCCTGCGGCCAGTTGGACGTCAATAACACGCTTCGCATCTACGGCACGCCTTCCTACTGGAACGGGTTCGTTTACATCGGCTCGGTGGGAAGCAATCTACGCGCTTTCCAGCTCACGAACGGGCAGCTGACCCCAACCTCGATCTCAACCACCGTCTTCCAGAAAGACGGACAAAAGGGTCGTGGACCGATACCGGTGGTTTCCGCCAACGGCGCGGCAGAGGGCATTGTCTGGGCGGTGGAACATAAGCTGGACAACACCATCACGTTGCACGCTTACGACGGGACCAACCTCGCCAGTGAGCTCTACAACACACAACAAAACTCCACGCGGGACGCCCTGGGGCGGGGAACCGTCTTCGCCGTGCCGACGGTGATTGACGGACGGGTGTACGTGGTCGCGGTCAATCAACTGAACGTGTACGGGCTCCTGCCCTGAAACACCGCTAACCACCGGCCCGTTTTGGCACAATAGGGCCCTGATTTCCTGCTCTTCCGCCGAGACATGTACCTCTGATTCGCGGGTGGGATTTTTGTCCTTGCGGTCACAGGATCAGGTCACTAGAATCTCGGTTAATCGAACGGTCATTCAGCGCCCACTTCAAGAAGCAAAATCCAAAAAGTTGGGAAATGCCGCAGCCATGGAAAGGCTCTGCTTATACATCTGCTTTCTTGCGGCCTTCGCGACCTCTGCCTTTGCGGGAGTTACGGTCAGCAGTCCCGCCAGCGGGGCGAAGGTCGGCTCGCCCGTCAGTTTTGTCGCCAGCGCCAGCGCCTCGAACTGCTCTGATGGCGTTGCATCCATGGGGATCTACGTGGACGACGACCTGAAGTACGTCGTGAACGCAAAGAGCCTTAGCACCAAATTGTCGTTAAACCCGGGAAGCCACAAGACCGTAGTGCAGGAATGGGACCGTTGCGGAGGAGCAAGTTTCACCGCCGTCCCGATCACGGTTACCGCTGCGTCGGGAGTGTTTGTAACTTCGCCGTCGAACAACAGCACAATGGGGTCGCCGGTGCGTTTTACCGCCACGGCAGCGACCTCGACCTGTCCCAAGGGCGTGGCCTCGATGGGAATCTACACCGCCCCTTCGCCTGATAAAAAGGTGTACCTGACCCAGGGAGACAGCCTTGATACCCACTTGACCTTGAGTCCCGGTACCTACAACACCGTGGTGCAGGCGTGGGACTACTGCGGAGGCGCATCCTTTACACCGGTTACCGTCAAAGTGAGTGGCGAGGAGAGCGGGAACACCCTGACCAACCTGCAAGCTCGCAAGGGCTGGCGAGGCTGGGGCGAACTGGCGCCCAAGTACGACATCTGCAGCGATTGCCAGCCGGAAGTCACCTATTCCATGACGCAGACGGACAGCGCGACCACGTTCAAACTCGGCGGCACCAAACCTTATTCAGATGTGCTGTGGAGCTACCCCCTGTTTGGCCCAGCGGCTGTGCTGGATTTGCCGGACTCCAATAAGACCCAGGTCCCGAGCATCAAGAACTTTATCTACGATGCGTATTTCTTTTCCAGCACCATCGGCGCCGCGCAGGTCCTGGAGTTTGACGTCAGTCAATATTTCGGCGGGAAGAGCTTCATCTACGGGTCGCAGTGCCGGGTCGCGGGCGGGCATGCCTGGGACATTTGGGACAACATGAACCGGCATTGGGTGAGTGCCGGCGTTCCCTGCAATCCCGTAAACAATGACTGGAACCACGTGATCGTTCGCTTTCAACGAACGTCGGACAATAAAGTGCATTACCAGTCGATCACGCTGAACGGTGTGACCCACGACATCGACCGAACTTTCGCCCCCTATACCGCGCCAGCCGACTGGTATGGCATCACCGTCAAGTTTCAGATGGACGGGAACAAAACGCAGACCCCTTACTCGGTCAAGGTGGACAAGTTGAACTTCACGTATTGGTAGACCTGGGCCGGGGTTCTCAGGTCGCTAGTTGGACCTTGTTTGCTCTTGTTGCCTGAATCCTTCACATCCCGCCCCGGCCTGGCCGCTGTTCCACAGTTTCCCGCTGAGAGTCCTCGCCCAAGCGGAGCTTGGACGGGGCACCCGCTATCTGATTTTCATGCCCCCAAGAGTAGTAAAAATTGATACCTTATCTATTCTTTAAACACGGGGGTGGCTCCATGCTCTGCCGGAAAACTGCTGTGTGCGCGGTTGTTCTTGGGCTGCTTTTGACCACGTCTGTGGTGCGGGCCGCCGAATCCTACGAGGTCACGACCGAGCGCGGTGTAACCGTCAAGATGCGCGACGGCGTTATTCTCCGCGCGGACATTTACCGGCCTAACGTGGCAGGCCAATTTCCCGTGCTGTTGCAGCGTACGCCGTACAACAAGAGCGGCGGAGTAGCCTTTGGCCTTAAGGCCGCGGCAAGAGGATACGTCGTAATCATTCAGGATGTGCGCGGCCGCTACACCTCCGACGGCGAGTGGTACACCTTCAAACATGAAAGCGACGACGGCTACGACACGGTGGAGTGGGCGTCGTCGTTGCCCTACTCCAATGGCAAGGTTGGCATGTGGGGTGGATCGTATGTGGGCGCGACGCAGATGCTGGCCGCGATCGCTCATCCTCCGCACCTGGCAGGAATTTGCCCCGTGGTTACCGCCAGCAACTATCACGAGAACTGGACTTACCAGGGGGGGGCATTCGAGCAATGGTTCAACGAATCGTGGACGTCGGGCCTGGCCCAGGATACTTTCAATCGCAGTGTAGTCAACAATAGCAATGCGCTTGGCGGAATGTGGAAACTGCCTCTGGCCGGTTATCCCCTGTTCAATTTTCCGGATGCCGCATCGGCGCCGGCTTCGGCCGCCACACTGGCACCGTATTTTCTCGATTGGCTAGCCCATCCCAGCTATGACGACTACTGGAAGCAGTGGTCGATCGAAGAACACTTCGGCGATATCACCGTTCCCATCCTCCATGTAGTGGCCTGGTACGACATTTTCCAGGGAGGATCGCTGCGCAACTATATCGGGATCAAGACGCACGGCGGGAGTGAAGCTGCGAGGCGCGGCCAGCATCTGCTCGTGACCATTGGTGGCCATGCGGGAAGCGGCAGAAAGATCGGCGATGTCGACTTTGGACCGGCCGCGGCCGAGTTCGATGAAAATGAAGTCACTTTGAATTGGTACGACTATCTGTTCAAGGGTGTACACAACGAGTTTGCGGGTAAGCCAGTAAAGATTTTCGTCATGGGGGCCAACCAGTGGCGGGAAGAAAATGATTGGCCGTTGGCGCGCGCGCAAAACACAAAATATTTTCTGCACTCGACGAAAAGTGCGAACTCACTGCGTGGCGATGGAAGTCTTTCCACGGCGTCTCCGCGATCGGAGGTGGCGGACCACTACGTTTATGATCCGTCAAACCCAGTGGCCACGGTGGGCGGGCCCTTGTGCTGTGATTCTAAACACCTGGAGCCCGGTCCCCGCGACCAGCGCGCGGTGGAGGCTCGCGACGACGTTTTGATCTACACCACGCCCGCCTTAACCCAGGACACGGAAGTCACCGGACCGGTCGGCCTCGAACTCTTCGCCAAGTCTTCGGCGGTGGACACTGATTTCACCGCGAAGCTGGTGGACGTCGGCCCCGACGGATTTGCCCAGAACCTGACGGAAGGAATTGTCCGCGCCCGCTATCGCGATTCAAGGGAGAAAGCCGACCTGATAAATCCCGGCCAGGTTTATCAGTTCAACATCGATTTGTGGTCCACCAGCAATGTGTTTCGCAAGGGGCATGCCCTGCGGCTGGAAATTTCGAGCAGTAATTTTCCGCGTTTCGACCGGAACCTTAATACGGGGGAGGACCCTGCCTTCGCCAAGAACTATGTTTCGGCTACCAACACGGTGTATCACGATGCGGAGCATCCTTCGGTGCTGATCGTGCCCCTGGTGCCGTCGCACTGATGTCCTGAATGGAATCGGAAGTCGTGTACCGTTACCCGCTCAAACTTCGGTAACCTTTCGCGCTAGTTTTACCGGTCTAGAATCGTCTCTGTGACGACAGGGCGACCGGCGGCATGACTCAGGACGAACTCCCAACAGCTGATCAGAACAGGCCTGCGTCCCCCATCCAGCGATGGCAGATCGAGGGGCGCGAGTGGTGGCTATGGGGCCTGGCAGTCGTCGTGACCCTGGTTTTGACCTTCGGAATCGTTTCTTTAACCTACTTCCAGTTACATCCCCAAACTGAAGGTACGTATTGGACTGATCTCAAGGAGTGGGTGCGCGGGTTGGCCTGCGTAGTCCTGCTATTCGATATCTACACCCTCTACCAGCACTTGCAACTGCAGCAAATGCGGCGCCGACTGGCGGAGCGCGATCAACTGTTTCAGCTGATCACCGAAAACGCGGCTGACATGATTGCCGTAGTGGATGGCACCGGGCAGCGTATTTACAACAGCCCGGCATACCAGCACGTCCTGGGATATTCGGCGGAAGAACTGAAGGGCACTTCGTCGATTGAACAAATTCATCCCGATGATCTGCAGCGCGTGCTGGAGGCGGCGCACAAGGCGCGTTCCACGGGGCATGGAGAGAGGCTGGAATACCGGATCCGCCACAAGGACGGTTCCTGGCGCATTCTGGAATCGACCGCCAGCGCGGTGCGGAATGCAAAAGGGAAGACCGAAAAGCTGGTGATTGTGAACCGCGACATCAGCGAGCGCAAGCGCGCCGAAGAGATGCTGGCGCACAGCGCGTTCTATGATGGGCTGACCAATCTTCCCAACCGCACCCTGTTCCTCGACCGGCTACAACGCGCCCTGGTGCTATCCAAGCGCCATACCGATTACAAGTTTGCCGTCTTGTTTATTGATGTTGACGAATTCAAGGTCTTCAATGACAGCCTGGGGCACAAGGTCGGAGACGAAGTTCTGATTCAAATCGGCCTGAGGCTGACTGCGTCGCTGCGCGAGGTGGACACCATCTCACGTCCGCAGGTGGGACAGTCTCAGAAAGACGATACGCTCGCCCGGTTGGGCGGCGATGAATACACGATCCTGCTGGAAGACATTCGAAACCCGAGCGACGCAATACGCGTGGCCGAGCGGCTGCAGAGCAGGCTGGCTGTGCCCTTCACCGTGCAGGGCTACGAAATCGTGGTCAACGCCAGCGTCGGAATTGCCTTGAGCAATCCAGCTTGCGCCCATGCTGATGATCTGCTGCGCGACGCTAACATTGCCATGTTTCGAGCCAAGCGGGCGGGCAAAGCGCGCTGCGAAGTCTTTGACACTGCCATGCATGAAGGCGCGGTGCGACGCCTGGAGCTGGAGACGGAACTCCGCAAAGGACTGGAACTGGGCGAATTCAGGACCCACTACCAACCGATCATCTCGCTGAAGACGGGCAGGATTACCGGCTTCGAAGCGCTGACCCGCTGGCAGCACGGCGACCGCCTGCTCTCGCCCGCCGCATTCATCGCGGTGGCCGACGAGACCGGGCTGATTATTCCCATGAATCGAATCCTGCTGCGCGAGGCCTGCGAACAGCTGGGCTCGTGGCAGGCGCAGTTTCCCGCAGAGCCGCCGCTGAGCATGAGCGTGAACATTACCTCGAAGGAGTTTGCCCACCCCAACCTAGCGAAGGGGATCGCGGAAACCCTGAAGCAGACCGGTCTCGATCCCGCCAATCTCCAACTGGAGATTACCGAAACCATTGCCATGGGTGATCCGGAGAAGGCGGCCACTGTGCTCAACGAACTCAAGGGGTTGGGAGTTCGCCTGAGCGTAGATGATTTCGGCACGGGATACTCCTCGCTCAGCCGGCTGCAGCAGTTTCCCGTGGATTCACTGAAGATCGATCGGGCGTTCATCTCGCAGATGGACAGCGACGCGGAGAGCCACAAGATTGTTCAGGTCATCATCATGCTGGCCCAGACCCTGGGCCTGGTGACGGTTGCGGAAGGGACTGAGACCGAAGAGCAGGTAAACCAGCTCAAGGCGCTGGATTGCGGCTTCGCGCAGGGTTACTACTTCTCAAAGCCGGCCGACCACCAGGCTATTTCTGATCTTTTGCTGAAAGTGAATGGCAGAGCGGCTACGCTGGCCAGAACGAATGCAGCGTCGGCGGGCACCTAGAGCTGTTGTCATGAGCCGGTCATCCTGAGCGAAGTTGTGGCTTCGCTTTGCGAAGCCGCAACGCAGTCGAAGGACCCCTATTCGCTCCTCGCCGAGCTGGCCTGGCTAGTTCACAGTAAAACAACATCGGGTGTGACTCAGGCTGGGGCGTTGCTATAGGGTCCTTGGACTCCGCCCGCCGATTCGCAAGCGAATCGGCGTGCTGCGCTCAGGATGACAGGCGGAGGTTCGCTCCAAGAAAGAGACCGGTCAAGATTCAGTCTGCAGCTCGTATATAGGGAGTTCCTGCTCTCGCGCTCTCCGGTATAATCGCGTGCTTCAGTAAATTCGAGGGACAGAGTCCGAGGGCATGAGATGGAGCGAACAGATTCTTCTGCGGGGAGCAGCCGATGAGCAGAGCGTCACGGGCGGTGGCATCTCCGCATGTCGTCAGCATCGGCGATTTCCGTCCACTGGCTCGCATGCGATTGCCCCGGCCGGTTTTTGACTACCTCGATGGCGGAGCCGATGGCGAAGTCACGCTGCGCGAGAACTGCCGCGTGTTTGATGATGTCACGTTCCGTCCGCGCTACGCGGTGCCCTTGTCGGATTGCGATTTGCGGACGCGCGTGCTGGGCTTCGAGGTTTCCTTTCCTGCCTTGCTGGCCCCGGTGGGCTATAGCCGCCTCATGCATCCGGATGGCGAGGCCGGTGCGGCGCGTGCCGCGGGCGCGGCAGGCACGGCGTACATTCTTTCCACCATCTCCGGACACCGGGTGGAAGACGTCAAGGCCGCCTCTTCCGGGCCAGTGTGCTTTCAGTTGTATTTGATGGGGGGCCGCGAGGCTTCGGAAGCGGTGATCGAACGGGCCCGGGTCGCGGGCTGCGCTGCCCTCGTGGTCACCGTTGATACGCCTGTAGCAGGGATGCGCGAGCGCGACTTCCGCAATGGCATGAAAGAACTGATGGGTGGCAGCCTGCTCTCCAAGATTCCCTTTCTCCCTCAGATGCTGGCGCGGCCTGGATGGCTGGTCAGTTATCTGCTCGACGGCGGTCTCTCCAAGCTGCCCAATGTGGTCGTGCCAGGGACGGGGCCGATGGAGCTGATCGACGTCAGCGCCGCGCTGGCCCGCGCGGCCGTGACCTGGGCAGACTTGACCTGGATCCGCAAGCACTGGTCCGGGCCCATCGTGATCAAGGGTCTGCTCACCGGCGACGACGCCCGGCGTGCCGTGGACGCGGGCGCGGCCGCGGTGGTGGTTTCGAATCATGGCGGGCGCCAGCTCGACGGCGTCTCTCCGTCGTTGCGCGCGTTGCCCGAAGTCGTGGCGGCTGTGGGCGGTCAGGTCGAGGTGTTGATGGACGGCGGTATTCGCCGTGGGTCAGATATCGTCAAGGCCGTCTGCCTGGGTGCAAAGGCGGTTCTCTGCGGGCGCGCTTATGCGTATGGCCTGGCTGCTGCCGGCCAGGCCGGCGTCACCCGGGCGCTTCAGATCCTGCGGGCCGACGTGGACCGCACCCTCAAGCTGCTAGGTTGTACCTCCATTGCGGCGCTCGACCGGTCATACGTAGATGTGCCCGCGAACTGGCGGTGAGAGAAGCAGCAGCTGGCAAAATTGGTACTTGGTATTTAGCTGAGGTGATTGCCAATCGCCATTTGCCAATTGCTCTCTTTCTAACAAGCCATTCCTGAAAGGAAGAGTTCGTGCACTGGACCCAGATCTACGACCCTTTTGGGAGATGGTGGCTCTCCACGCTGGTTGCGACTCTGCCCATTTTTGTATTGTTCGGATTGCTGGTTGGGCTGAAGGTCAGACCTCACTGGTGCGCCATCGCCGGCGCGGCAACGGCGGCGGTTGTGGCAGTCCTGTTTTTCCAGATGCCGGTGATTTTGGCGGTCACGAGTTTTGCTTACGGCGTCGCGTTTGGCTTGCTGAAAATTGCCTGGATTGTGCTGGCGGCAGTATTTCTCTACGACATCTCGGTCCACACCGGACAGTTCGAAATCATGAAGGAATCGGTGGCTGGAATCACCGCTGACCGCCGCCTGCAGGTCCTGCTGGTGGCCTTCTGCTTCGGCGCGTTCATTGAAGGCGCGGCCGGATTCGGGGCGCCCGTCGCCATCGCCGGCGCTTTGATGATTGGCCTGGGTTTTAAGCCGTTTCATGCGGCGGCACTGAACCTCATCGCCAACACAGCGCCGGTGGCCTGGGGCGGCATCGGGATTCCTATTCACACCCTGGCCGCGGTTTGCGGTCTGCCGGAATCGGACCTGAGCGCAACCATCGGGCGCATCTTGCCGATCACGGCGGTCATTGTGCCATTCTGGCTGGTCCGGACCATGGTGAGCTGGCGTGAGACGTTTGAGGTTTTTCCGGCGATTCTGGTTGTTGGCGTTTCGTTTGCCCTTACTCAGTTCTTCTGGTCGAACTACGTGGACAGCAGCCTGGTGGACATCATGGGTGGAGTAATTTCGATCGTCGCCACAGTCGCATTCCTCAAGTTCTGGAAGCCGAAAAGAATTTGGAGATTCGACTACGACGAAACAAAAGGACCGGTTGCCTCCTCCGCGGAAATCGCCGATTCGTTCGGAGGCGAGTGGACGGCGCAGGATTTCGACAAGAACCTCGCGATCCGCTCTTACCCGTTCGGCAGGGTTCTGAAAGCGTGGATGCCGTTTGGGATTTTGTCGGTTGTGGTGCTGGTCTGGGGCCTGCCCACAGTCAAGAACGCGTTGAACCAGGCCACCACTCCGGCATTCAAGGTGATACAAACGGATGGCACTGTGCGGCCTGGCCCGCCGGGCTGGGACGTGCCCTACCTGCACAATGTGGTTTATCGTGCGGCCCCGGTGGTAGCCAAGCCGACGCCGGAAGCCGCGCGCTATGACCTTAACTGGCTGTCGGCGACCGGAACAGGGTGTTTTATAGCCGCAATTATTTCAGGATTATTGTTGGGTCTGTCGCCAGCGGCCATAGGAAAGGTTTTTTGGCACACGCTGGCGCGCATGCGACTGGCTGTGATCGCTATCTCGTTCATGCTGGGCCTGGGTTTTGTTACCCGCTATTCCGGGCTGGATGCCGTGCTGGGCCTGGCCTTCACCCGCACTGGCTGGGCTTATCCATTCTTCGGAACCTTTCTGGGCTGGCTCGGAGTGGCGCTGACCGGAAGCGACACTTCGTCCAATGCGCTGTTTGGGAGTCTGCAGCGCATCACTTCGCAGCAGCTCGGCATCGATCCCGTACTCATGTGCGCCGCCAATAGCGCAGGAGGCGTGATGGGCAAGATGGTCGACGCACAGTCCATTACCATTGCAACTGCCGCTACCAACCAGGTGGGCAACGAAGGCGTCATCTTTCGCTTTGTGGCGTGGCATTCGGTGGCGCTGGGCGCAATCGTCGGAGTCATTGTGATGGTATACGCCTACCTGATCCCTCATGTGGTGGCCCACGGACTGACCTTCGTGAAGTGATCCGTGAAAGACGAGTGTCCTCGCCCGTCCAGCCCATTCCTGACGGGCGGCGACGCCCGTCCTCCATCTGATAATCTCAAGAGAGATACTTGGGAGACCGCCCGCCGTTGCCGCCGATCATTAACGTACAGGAAATTTCGAAAGCCTTTGGAGCCAACCCGCTCTTTCAAAATGTGTCTTTCACCGTGATGGAAGGCGACCGGATCGGGCTCATTGGTCCGAATGGCTCCGGCAAGTCCACCCTACTGCGAATTCTGGCCGGCAGCGAAGTTCCGGACAGCGGAGAAGTGGCCTTCCGAAAACGGCTCCTGGTCAGCTACGTGGAGCAGGATTCCAAATTCCCGCCGGGAGCGACGGTGCGGTCCGTGGTTGAAAGCGCCATGGAGCGGGGCGCAGTGCACGCCACCGAACGCGGAACGCGTTTTGCGGAAACCCTGGGCCGCGCCGGGTTCGAAGACCTGGACGCCGAAGCTGCAGCTCTTTCCGGAGGATGGCAGAAGCGGCTGGCCATCGTCGAAGCCCTGGTGCAGGCGCCGGACATTCTGCTGTTGGATGAACCGACCAACCACCTCGACCTGGAAGGAATCGAGTGGCTCGAAGAGTTGCTGGCGCAATCCCCGTTCGCCAGCGTGATCGTGAGTCACGACCGCTATTTTCTGGAAAATATCGCGACCGACATGGCGGAGCTCAGCCGGGTCTATCCTGACGGCATCCTTCGGGTGCGGGGAAACTACAGTACCTTCCTGGAGAAGAAAGAAGAATTTCTGCATGCCCAATCGAAGCGCCAGGAGGCGCTGGAAAACCTGGTCCACAATGAGATTGAATGGCTGCGCCGCGGGGCCAAAGCGCGCACCCGGAAGTCCAAGGCGCGTATCAGCAAAGCCGGCCAGCTGATGGACGATCTGGCAGACCTGAATGCGCGGACGCGCACGGCCACTGCGCAAATCGATTTTTCGGCAACCGAACGAAAGACCAAGCGCTTGATCGAACTGGAAGACGTGACTTACCAGATCGAAGGCCGCACGTTATTTGAAAAGCTCAATTTTGTCATCACTGCCGGCATGAGGGTGGGATTGGTGGGGCCGAACGGCAGCGGTAAAACCACGCTGCTGCGCCTGTTGCGCGGAGAGCTGGCGCGGGGTGGGGGCGAGATTCGCCGAGCCGACTGGCTGCGTATCGTGTACTTCGACCAGACTCGCGAGCTTGATTCGAATGTTACCTTGCGCCGCGCGCTGGCCCCGGAAGGCGATTCGGTGATCTATCAGGACCGGGTCATCCACGTAGCTTCGTGGGCGGCGAAATTTCTGTTTACCGGCGAACAGCTCAATCAGCCGGTGGAACGGCTTTCCGGCGGCGAGCGCGCGCGAGTGCTGATTGCCCAACTCATGCTTCAGCCGGCCGATGTGCTGCTGCTGGATGAACCGACCAACGATCTAGATATTCCGACGCTTGAAATCCTGGAAGAAAGCCTGCTCGAGTTCAAGGGATCGCTGGTGCTGGTTACGCACGATCGCTACATGCTCGACCGTGTATCCACCATTGTTTTGGGCCTTGATGGACAAGGCGGCGCGGAGAGTTTTGCCGACTACTCGCAATGGGAGACCTGGCAGGTGGAGGGCAGGGAATCGGAAAGGGCTTCTGCGCGTTCCACGTCTCGCCCTGAAAGCTCTGATGGGAGAACTACGGCGAAGACCAGGCTTTCATATCTTGAAGCGCGCGAATACGCGAGTATCGAGGAGCGCGTGGCCGCGGCGGAAGAGTTATTGCATGCCAAGCGAGAACAACTGGAAGACCCTGCCATCGCCAGCGACGGTCCGCGCCTTCTGAGCGCGCATGCGGAGATGGAAGAAGCACAGGGCCGGGTGGATGAACTGTACCGGCGCTGGGCTGAACTGGAGAAGAAGAAAGGTTGAGAAGCTTGGAATTGGAAATCCGTGATTCGCCTGTGGCACGCCGCAAATCACACCGTGCACCAACTCCTAAGTTTGACATTGTTGGTTTTTCCGAACAGTGTTTTTCCCCAATGTTTGCTCAATGCGGGAGCATCTGCTTAATTTTATTGCTCAGCCCCGGACCAGCGCGAAGGCGATGATGGTTTCTCCCTTCGCGCCTGTGGTCTCCTCGAGTTCTTTCAACAGGGCCTCTTCGAGATTGTCGGGATCGGGATGCATTTCGCAGGCGATTACTTCTTCTTCCGTGGCGCCGACAAAACAGAGCTCGCAATGTCCCAGATCGTTTTCCGAGGTTAATGCCGGTCCGAAAGTGCGGCAGATTACGGGGCGAAATTCGTAGAGTTCACAAGTTCCCTTTTCGGGGTCGAGCACCGGGCAAGGCTCGCTGTTGCCATAGTCATCCCAGTGCTTGCATGCTTCGTCTGAGTCGTCGTCATTCAGCAAGCCGGTAGAGAGATCGCCGGGAAAATCGGGCGAGAGACGCGCGACCGAAGCGTGGGCCCTTTCGCGAATGCGGCTTGCACGTTCGGGATCCTGCTGCTCCAGCTCCGCCAGTCCCTTTCTCAGGCGGATGGCGTCGAGTTGATTGATGGCGAACACGCCCACGCAACATTGCGAACAGCCAGGCCGGCATGCCAGCCACTGGCGGCTCTTTTCGAACGCATCGTCCAGGGCGGCGTCCACAATCTGGATCAGCTGCTGATCGCGGGCTGGAGCCTGAAGCGGCATGGCATCAGCATAACCCACCCGGCGCTCCCTGTGATCGGGCTGTTTGATCCGATAGTAATAGTCTGTTTCGTTACCAATTTCCGATGTGGGCCACGTAGCCGCGCGCCCAGGAGTGGATTTTGTGTGCTGCAAACTTTCCGGCTATCATGTTCGGCCTATGGCTAACAAAGTTCGATGGGGAGTACTGGGCGCCGCCAAAATTGCGGTGAAGAAAGTCATACCGGGAATGCAGCGGGGCCAGTGGTGCGAGGTGGCCGCGATCGCCTCGCGCGACCGGCGCAAGGCCGAGGAAGCGGCCAGTGCGCTGGGCATTCCCAGGGCCTATGGATCCTATGAAGAGCTGCTGGCTGACCCGCAGATTGATGCCATCTACAATCCGCTTCCGAACCAGTTGCACGTTCCGTGGTCGATCAAAGCGGCGGAAGCGGGCAAACACGTACTGTGCGAGAAGCCGCTCAGCCTGACGGTGGCGGAAGCCCGGCAGCTGGTGGCGGTGCGGGACCACGCCAAGGTCAAGATCGGCGAGGCTTTCATGGTGCGCACTCATCCGCAATGGCTGCGTGTCCGCGAGTTGGTGACATCGGGGCGGATTGGCCAACTGCGTGCGGCGACCGGGTTCTTCAGCTATTTCAACAACGACCCCAAAAATATCCGCAACATTGCTGCGTACGGCGGCGGGGCTGTGATGGACATCGGGTGCTATCCCATCAACACATCCCGCTTTGTGTTCGGAGAAGAACCCACACGGGTGATGGGACTGGTGGAACGCGATCCCCAGATGAAGGTTGACCGGCTGACCTCGGCCATGCTCGATTTTCCCTCGGGCCAATCCACCTTTACCTGCAGCACGCAGCTCGTGCCTTACCAGCGCAGCCAGTTTTTTGGGACGAAGGGACGCATCGAGGTTGAGATTCCGTTCAATGCTCCGCCGGACCGGCCTTGCCGGATTCTGATCGATGACGGCCGCGACGTTTTCGGTGGTGGCATCAGCACGGAGGAATTTTATGTCTGCGACCAGTACACAATTCAAGGGGATGCATTTTCGCGGGCCCTGCTGGAAGGCGGTGAAGTACCGGTTCCACTGGAGGATGCAATCAGGAACATGGCGGTGATCGAGGCTATTTTCCGTTCCGCGGAATCGGGCAAGTGGGAGAAACCCTAATTGGATATCCCCATGGAATACCTGATTGGATTAAAACTCTCGGTTGCCGTGACGGGCTTTGCTTCGTTTGTCGGCTTGGACCGCGAGCGCGCCTTTTATCCCACCGTGCTCATCGTGATTGCCTCATATTATGTGCTGTTTGCCGTGATGGGGGCCTCCGGGCGGACGCTTGTAATTGAAGTCGTTGCGGCCAGCGCGTTTCTACTGTTTGCCG
Source organism: Terriglobia bacterium (assembly GCA_963803605.1). Lineage (GTDB taxonomy): Bacteria > Acidobacteriota > Terriglobia > Terriglobales > Acidobacteriaceae > JAIQFF01. The sequence continues at coordinate 401,907 of CAWDNG010000002.1, read as the reverse complement.
TACTCGGCTTCAGGAAAAACCTTTGGTTCGCGGTCGCAGCTATTGTGGGCCACGGAGCTTTCGATTTCGTCCATCACTGGCTGATTGAAAATCCTGGAGTACCGCATTGGTGGCCTGGGTTCTGTTTGACATTTGATGTCGTATTTGGCCTGTGGTTGGCGGTGCGTCTGATGATGGTGCCTTCACTTTCTTCCAGGTCCCAGGCGGGATAGGGCGCGATTCCCACTCATTTCGCAACAAACGCGAAATGAATGGGGGCACCGTCTGCTTTTTGCCCCTGTTACCTTTGGCTGGTGAGAGCGCATACATCACACCCCTCGTGATATTCTTAATGGAGAAGCTGCGTCCCCGCCTTTGGGCAAATCCTCGCAGTTCCCGTAAATATCATGATTTCAGTAAGTAATGTGTCGATGCGCTACGGCGCTAAAGTTCTGTTTGACGAGGTATCCACGGCCTTCACGCCGGGAAAACGCTATGGCCTGACCGGGCCGAATGGCGCCGGCAAATCCACTTTCATGAACCTGCTGACGGGTGAACTCGAGCCCCAGAAGGGAACGGTTGTCCGGCCGAAAAAGCTGGGCGTATTGAGCCAGGACCAGTTTGCCTTCGACAAGTATCGCGTGCTCGATACTGTCATCATGGGCAACAAGCGCTTGTGGGCAGCCATGGAGCAGCGCGACAAAATTTATGCCAAGCCGGAGATGACCGATGCCGACGGCATGAAGCTGGGCGAGCTCGAAGGAGTGGTGGGCGAAGAAGATGGCTACAGCGCTGAAAGTGATGCCGCCATCCTGCTCGAAGGTTTGGACATTCCTGACGCGCTGCACGAAAGAAAAATGGGTGAATTGCAGGGCGGGCAAAAAGTTCGTGTGCTGCTGGCGCAGGCCCTGTTCGGACATCCGCAGGCGCTGCTACTCGACGAGCCGACCAACCATCTGGATTTGGACTCGATCCACTGGCTGCAGGGCTTTCTGAATCAGTATGACGGGGTGGTGATCGTCATTTCACACGATCGCCATTTCCTGAACCGCGTCTGCACCCATATCGCCGACATCGACTACCAAACCATCATCACCTATACCGGCACTTACGATGACATGGTGGTGGCGAAGACGCAGATCCGCTCGCAGATTGAATCGCAGAACGCGCAGCGGGAAAAGAAGATTTCTCAGCTCAACGAGTTCATTGCGCGCTTTTCCGCCGGCACCCGATCAAGCCAGGTGCAGTCGCGGCGCAAGGAAGTGGAGCGCCTGCAGGTGACGGAGCTGGCGCGGTCGAACATCCAGCGCCCTTATTTGAAATTCGACCAGAAGCGGCCTTCCGGCAAGCACATTCTGGAACTGGAAGGCGTCAGCAAGTGTTACGGTGGTGCGGAAGTGATTGGAAGCTTCACCGCCAGCATCGTACGCGGAGAGAAAATTGCGTTGATGGGCCGCAACGGTGTAGGCAAGACCACGCTGCTCAATGCGCTGCTGGCAAATTCTCCGACCATTCCGGAAGCTGAACTGCGCCAGACCAGCGGATATGACGGGCCCTTTCTCAGCGACGGAAAAGTGATCTGGGGGCATGAAGCTGCGGTGGGATACTTCGCCCAGGACCACAAGGCGCTGATCCAGCCGGGAATGACGGCCTTTGAATGGCTCCATCAGTGGGACCCGGCCGCGGCCAACGAAGAGATTCGCGGCCTGCTGGGGCAGATGCTGTTTCCCCGGGAGGACGGCGACAAACGCACCGAAGTCCTTTCCGGCGGGGAAGCGGCGCGGCTGATTTTTTGCAAGCTGATGCTGCAGAAGCCGAACGTCCTGGTATTCGACGAACCGACCAACCACCTGGACCTGGAATCGATTAACGCGCTCAACATCGCGCTACAGCGCTATCAGGGGACGGTGCTGTTGTGCACCCACGACGAAGACCTGATCGATGAGGTGGCCACCCGCATCTGGCACTTTGAGGGCAACCACCAGATCACCGATTTCAAAGGCGCTTACGAGCAATACCAGTCGGTTTCGGCCTGACTGCGAGGACCTCACCCTACGTAGTCTCCACACTAGAGTTCGCCGCATTTTGTAGCGCCAGCGTCTCACCGGCTGTGGGCGGGCATCCCTTCGACTTCGCTCAGGGCAGGCTCTGCCCGACTATCGGGCCGGCCGGAGGCCAGGGCTACTTTATTCCTTCCCGAATCGCGACAAAGTGAGCAACTTTCCGCCCGTTTAATCATCTCAATATGTCTACCGAATCTGAGCACAATGCCGGGGCGGGATGCCCCCGGCTGAACAGCTGGAGGTCTGCAATGCTCGCTGCGCAGGACAGAATCGATACCTCGTACGAATTGCTTGCCCGTCTGCAGCAGGCGCGTGCAGAAACCGACCGCCTTTTTCAGCATGTCAAGCCTGAGTTCCTCTACGAACGGCCGATTCCCGAAAGACACCGCATTGTTTTTTACGTGGGACACCTGGAGGCGTTCGACTGGAACTTGCTGCGCGAGCGAGTTCTGGGGCGGACCAGTTTTCATTCGGAATTCGATAATCTCTTTGCCTTTGGCATTGACCCGGTCGATGGCGGGCTGCCGTCAGACCAGCCCTCCGACTGGCCTTCCCTGGACCAGGTCCGGGACTATGTGAGGCGGGTCCGGCAAGCTCTGGATGATGGGTTGGCGGGAGCGTTGTCGCAAATGCGCGGGCAGGAGAAATTTTCTCCCGGCCAGTTGCTGCACGTGGCCGTAGAACACCGCTTGATGCACGCGGAGACGCTGGCCTACATGCTGCACCAGTTGCCCCTCGACAACAAAGTGCGAAAGCCGCGTTTGCCTGAGCTGGTGGTGCGTCCGGTGGAGCCTCGAATGATCGGGATTCCGGCAGGCGAGGCGACGCTCGGCCTTTCGCGTAATGGTACAGACACCTTTGGCTGGGACAACGAGTACGAAGTACACACCGTCGCAGTGCCCGCATTTTCCATCGATCAATACGAAGTGACCAACCGCGAGTATCTCCGATTCATAGAAGCTGGAGGCTACGAGAACCAGTCCCTGTGGCGGGAGCCCGACTGGAAGTGGAAGACGCAGCAGAATATTTCGCAACCGGTCTTTTGGAATCGCGTCAACGGTGTATGGCTGTACCGCACCATGTTCGAGGACGTTCACCTTCCGCTGGACTGGCCGGTTTACGTGAGTCATGCCGAAGCCAGCGCCTATGCGCGCTGGGTGGGAAAGTCGTTGCCCACTGAAGCGCAGTGGCATCGGGCGGCGTACGGCACGCCGGAGGGAAGGGATCGGCCCTATCCCTGGGGAGTGGAAGCCCCGGATCCCAGGTTCGGCAACTTTGATTTCGAGAGTTGGGACCCCACGCCGGTCGGTGCATTTCTACAAGGACGAAGCGCGTTCGGCGTGGCCGATATGGTCGGCAACGGATGGGAGTGGACAAGCACTGTGTTCGGACCGTTCCCCGGGTTTGAGCCGTTCGAATTTTATCCTGGCTATTCGGCCAATTTTTTTGATGGCGAACATTACGTGATGAAGGGCGGTAGCGCCCGCACCGGGAGCAGCATGCTGCGCCGCTCTTTCCGGAATTGGTTCCAGCCGCACTACCAGTATGTGTATGCGGGACTCCGCTGCGTGGGGGAATAAATGAATCACAATGGACATTTCATGTTGACGCATGCCATCACTGCCGATTCCGGGCTGGAATTTGCAGCGGAAGTGCGCGCTGGACTCACTAAAGCCGGGCAGAAAGAATTACCTTCCAAATATCTTTATGACGATGTCGGATCGGCATTGTTTGAAGTTATCAGCGTTCTGCCGCAGTATGGCCTTACCCGAGCGGACGAGCGCCTGCTGCGGCGCCATGCCTCCGAAATTGTGGAGCAAGTGCCGGGACACGTGGCTGTGGCCGAACTGGGCAGCGGCAGCGGGAAAAAAACGCGCTGGCTGCTGAAGGCGCTTTGCCGGCGCCAGCACGTCTCCTATTTTCCCATCGAAATTTCACCGACCGCTTTGGCGATGTGCGAGCGCGAACTCGGCGATATCGACTTCATGAGCATTGTGGGCTTTGAGCGCGAATATCTGGATGGCCTGGTTGAAGTGGCGGCGCGGCGCCGGGAAGGACAGAATCTGCTGGTGCTGTTTCTGGGCAGCACGATTGGGAACTTCGACCGGCCAGCAGCGGCAAAGTTCCTTCTGGAAGTTCGCCGGATTCTGCAGCCCGGCGATTCCTTGCTGCTGGGCACTGACCTGGAAAAGCCGGTTCCCCAGCTGCTGGCGGCCTATGACGATCCGCTGGGGGTGACGGCGGCGTTCGATCTGAACCTGCTGGCGCGCATCAACCGGGATCTCGACGCGGATTTCGTCCTGGGAGAGTTTGAACACCTTGCCCGGTTCAATCCCGAGGCGCGCAGCGTGGAGATGCACCTGCGCTCCCGGCGAAAGCAGAGCGTATCAATTCCCCGGGCGGAAATGACGGTCGCTTTCTCCGAAGGGGAGACAATCTGGACGGAGAGCAGCCACAAGTACTGTCCGGAGGAGATGTCGCGAATCGCCAGTGATGCGGGCTTCTTCTGTAAGGCGCAGTGGATTGATCAGGAGTGGCCTTTTGCAGAAAACTTTTTCGTAGCGGAATAGTGTCCCTGGCGGCGGCTAACTGCACGTCGAGATGGGCGTTGACCTAGGCGACAGCAGGTCTTTCGACTCCGGGGAAGAACTCGCAAGCGAGTTCCTCCCCTGCGCTCAAGATGACAATGTCGATTGGATTCCCTACCGCGCTATCGCACGGACGGCAGACGATCGACCCACCTTCTGCTGGAAGTCATGCGCTTTCAGCAGTTGTAAAAAGATTGTCAACAACCGGCTGCAAGACTTAGACATCAATCAACTGGTAGTAAGCTTGAGCTGCAGACCGCTGCCGGGCAGGCGGAGAACAGGCGATGAGACTGGAACAGAACCACGGTTTGGCCCTGCAGCGTGGCGAACCCATGCCGCGCCTGGGTGTTGCTTATTCTGGGGGGCCGATGGAACGGATTCTCGTGGTCGAAGATGACCGGGCGGTCCAGAAGGCGCTCAAGCGTTTGTTTGAAGCGGAAGGCTTCACGGTTGAAATCAGCGCCGATGGCAAGTCGGCGATGGAGGCGTATCGCGCCACGACCCCGTCCGCAGTCGTGCTCGATCTCCGACTGCCCGCCATGTCCGGGCGGGATGTTTGCCGGGAGATCAAACTGCTGGCGCCCACTCTGCCCGTGATCGTGCTCAGTGCGGCCAGCGACGTCTCCGACAAAGTATTGCTGCTCGAACTCGGCGCCGACGACTATGTGACCAAGCCCTTCAGCCCGCGAGAACTGCTGGCGCGAGTGCGCGCGGCATTGCGGCGCAGCACGCGGTCCGCGACTAGTGACGTCAACAGTTTTGATGGCATCTCGGTGGATTTCACCAAGATGGAAGTGACGCGCGACGGCCAGTCGATCGGGCTCACGGCCCAGGAGTTCAAGACCCTCAAGTTCATGATGCGGAATGCCGAGCGCGTGATTTCGCGTGACGAGTTGCTGAATGAAGTCTGGGGTTACCAGAATTATCCTTCGACGCGCACCGTGGACAATCACATTCTGAAGCTGCGGCAGAAGCTGGAGAAAAATCCGGCCAATCCCATACACTTCCGAACGGTGCACGGTATGGGATATAAATTTGTACCGTGATGGCGAGAGCGGGACGACCGGCAGGGGAGAGCGTTCATGCTGAAACTTCGGATGCGCACCAAGTTTCTGCTCTCCATGGTGCTGATCTCTGCCGGGCTCACCTGTACCAGCCTTCTGCTGGTGCGGCACAGCGTACAAAAGCAGGTCAGGCGGGAAATCTTCGCCGATCTGCGCAATTCGGTCAGCACCTTCCAGAACTTTCAACGGGAACGTGAACTTACTCTCACCCACTCCGCCGAGCTGCTGGCGGACCTGCCCAACCTGCGCGCGTTGATGACCACGCAACATGAGGCCACCATTCAGGATGCGTCCAGCGGTTTGTGGCGACTGGCCGGCAGCGATCTTTTTATCCTGGCGGACCGGACCGGCCGCGTGGTCGCTTTGCACACCACATCTCCCGGACTGACTCGCGAGATGGCGCAGCAGTCATTGGCCGGGACCCTGGCCGACGAAAGCTCGGGGCACTGGTGGTTTGGCAGCCAGCATCTTTACGAAGTTTTTCTCCGGCCAATCTATTTTGGCCCAGCCGAAGAGAACCACCTGCTGGGATTTCTGGTGATCGGCTACGAAATCGATGACCGGCTGACCTCGCAGGTGGGCCGGATCGCGGCCAGCCAGGTGGCGTTTTACTACGGCGACGCGGTGGTGAAAACCACGTTGTCCCCGGTGCAGGAATCGGAGTTGGTCCGGCAGCGCGTGCTTCATTCCGCCTCGGAGGTGTCAGAGCCGGAAGAAATTCAGCTTGGGGATGAACGATTCCTGATTGCTTCGCTCGATCTTGCAGGCGCGAAGAACCCTTCCGTGCGGCTGAGTGTGCTCAAGTCCTACGATCAGGCGACTGCATTTCTCGACAGCCTCAACCGCCTGCTGCTGGCTCTGGGACTGGCCGCGGTGCTGGGGGGCAGCGCGCTGGTGTTCTTTATCTCGCACACCTTCACCCGGCCGCTGGGGAACCTGGTCGCGGGCGTTCGCGCTCTGGAGAAGGGCGACTTTACCTACACGCTGGACGCTCGTGGCGGCGATGAAGTCGCGGAAGTGACCCGGGCCTTCAACGGCATGCGCGCCAGCCTGCAGAAAACGCAACAAGAGTTGCTGGAAGCAGAGCGGCTGGCCACCATCGGGCGCATGGCCAGTTCGATTTCGCATGATTTACGGCACTCTCTGGCGGCCATCGTGGCCAACGCGGAATTTCTGTGCGAGAGTCGGTTGTCTTCCGACCAGCGGGAAGAGCTGTATCAGGAAGTCCGGGTCGCGGTCAACCAGATGACCGATCTGATCGATTCCTTGCTGGAGTTTTCGCGCACCCGCGAATCCTTGCGGCTCACCTACAGCAACGTCAAAGACTCGGTGGAACGCGTGGTGCAGGCAATCGGTACGCATCCGGAATTCCATCCCGTGCGTATTACCTTCAGCCAGGAAGGCAACAGTTCGGGATGGTTCGACCCCAGGAAGCTGGAGCGCGCTCTCTATAACCTGCTGTTGAATGCGTGTGAGGCGGTGGTGCCTGAAAGCGGCCTCATCCACGTGGGATTGAGGGAAGTCCAGGGCGGAGTCGAGATTCGCGTGAGCGACAATGGGCGCGGCATACCGGAGTTGATTCGCGATCAGATGTTTGAGCCGTTCATCAGCTATGGCAAGGAAAACGGAACCGGACTGGGGCTAACGGTCGTGCAAAAGATCGTCCAGGACCACGGCGGGGACGTGATGGTAGAAAAAACGTCGGCCGAGGGAACCGTTTTCCGCTTGCTCCTTCCCCTGGCTCCTGCCGAGGCTGCGCATCCGGGGGGAACGAGGCGCACGCCGATGGCCCGTACCGAGCAGTCACAATCGGAGTAGCATTCCGGAACAGAGACTCAGCCCGCCGCCCCGGCCTTCACTCGGGAGTGCCGGCGAGTCTCCAGCACTTTTTTCTACGGGGAGGCGAATTGTGAAACACAAGAATAGTTTGCCTGGCCGGATCAGAAAATTCGGCGCCATGGGATTGCTTCTTCTTTCGGGCAGCATAAATGGCTGGACGCAGGCAGCGAATACTCCGGCAAGCACATCTACCGATGCAATGACCGACGCGGTCCGCGAGTTGCAAGCCGAAGTGCGCGAATTGCGCACCGCGGTGGTCGAATTGCGGTCGGAAGCCGGGCAGTACCGGGCTGAGACGGAGCAACTACGAAAGGAATTGCAGGCAGCCCGGGTCACCGCCCCCGAAGCTGCCGCCGCGAACCCTGCCAGCCAGGCTCCGGCCCCGCTGGAAGAAAGGATTTCTTCCCTGGAAGAGTCCTCGCAACTGCTGAGCAGCAAGTTGGACGACCAGTACCAGACGAAAGTGGAGGCAGCCTCAAAGTATCGGGTACGGCTTTCGGGCATCGTGTTGCTGAATCTGTTCAGCAACCATGGGCGGATGGACAGTCAGGACATACCGACATGGGCAATTCCAGATATTCTCAACGTGTCCGGACAGACGCTGGGCGCGACCATGCGCCAATCGGAAGTTGGCCTCGAAGTGTTTGGTCCGCGCCTGGCTGGGGCCCGGACTTCGGGAAACCTGCAGTTCGATTTTGCAGGAGGATCTCCGAACACTCCCAATGGAGTGAATTTTGGGTTGGTGCGCATGCGCACCGCCAGCATGCGTATGGATTGGAAGGATACGTCCATCGTGGCGGGGCAGGACAACGCTTTTTTCTCTCCCCTTTCGCCGACTTCGTTCGCCTCGCTGGCCGTTCCCGCGTTCAGTTATGCCGGCAACCTCTGGGGATGGATTCCGCAGGTCCGGGTAGAGCATCGCTTCAATCTTTCGGAAGGCCAAAGCTTCATGCTCCAGGGCGGCATTATGGACAATGTCACGGGAGAGCCGTCGGCGGCATTCGCACCCTTCGCGCAGGCGGGAGAAAGCTCGGGCCAGCCGGCCTACGCTGCACGCGCAGCTTGGACGCGCAGCGTTTTCGGCATGCCTTTGACCGTGGGTGCAGCCGGATACTACAGCCGCCAGAACTGGAGTTTCGACCATAAGGTTGACGGCTGGGCGGCGATGACGGACTGGAGTGTTCCCCTGGCGCGGCGGGTGAGTTTCAGCGGCGAATTTTATCGCGGCCGCGCCCTGGGCGGCCTGGGTGGCGGTGTGGGACGGAGTGTGCTGTATGACGGCAATCCCAGTCCGCAGGCGCAGTTGCGGGCGCTGAATTCGGTGGGAGGATGGTCACAGCTGAAAGTCATGGCCAGCAGCAAGCTCGAGTTCAACGGCGCGTTTGGTGTGGACAACCCATTCGCGAGCGATGTGCGCGGATTTCCCTTGAGTCCGGGTTTTCCCGCGCCCCTGCTGCAGAATCGCAGCTCGCTGGTGAATGTCATCTATAGGCCACGCTCGGACCTTCTGTTGTCCGGAGAATACCGTCACCTGCGAACGTTCGACATTGATGCCGGCAGCCCCACCGCCGACCAGGTAAACTTGATGATGGGGATTCTGTTTTGAAGAACTTTCTTGCTTGCGTTGGCAGCTGGAGCTGCGGGGCTCTGCTCTGTGTGGGTCTCGCCTGGGCACAAGACGTAACCGTAACCGCCCGGGTCGAGTTGATGAACAACAAAAAAGCCACCAAGGCGCCCGAGGCGGAGGACGTTGTGGTGTGGCTGGTGCCGGCCTCCGGTGGGGCCAGGCCGGGGGCGTTTCATCAGAACCAGGTCCCGCGGTTGGTGCAGCACAACAAGAGCTTCGAACCCCACGTCCTGGTGGTGCCTGTGGGCTCGGTGGTGGCGTTCCCCAACCGCGATCCTTTCTTTCACAACGTGTTTTCGCTGTTCGAGGGAAAACGCTTCGACCTTGGACTGTATGAAGCTGGCAGCACGCGCGACGTTCACTTCGACAAGCCGGGAATCTCCTATATCTTCTGCAATATCCATCCCGAAATGAGCGCGGTGGTTATTGCGCTGGACACGCCGTACTACGGCATCTCGGACGCGCGCGGCCAGGTCATCATTGCGAACGTGCCCAGCGGCAAGTACACCCTTCGAGTCTGGTACGAATCAACGCCCCCGGAAACCCTGAAGGCGATGACCCGTGAGATCACGGTTTCGGAAGCCAGCTCCACGCTGGGCGTATTGCGCCTGACGGAAGCCACGTTGTCCACGGCCCACAAGAACCTTTACGGACGGGATTACGACTCGCCGGCGCCGGACAGCCCCGCATATGCCCGGCATTAGGCCGAGCGGACGCGGGTAGATGGTCCAAGGCCCAAATCCATTCACCTTGCTTAACAAGAAAATGACAATTGTGTGACAACTTTGGCCGCCCCATGCCTTAGCCTGCTTTACAACACGAACGGGCGGCCGCTGCTGGCCCGTTCCAGATGGTTGATCCCGGGATCTAAATTTTTGTCGCTGTCCAGGCGCAGTTCGTGATCCTCTCTTTTCCCAAGGAAAAACTTGGCCAGCCACAGGGCTGGCCTTTTTCTCGTGTGCCGAGCATGCTCGACAGCCTGGAGGTGCAAGTCCTCTTCACAACGTGATGGACGTGAAGTGATAGCGAAGCGCAACGGTGAAATCACACTCGCCGCGAGGCGGGGCCGGAAAGAAGCGCGGAGCAAAGATGCGAGCCGATGAACAAGAACCGGATACGAGGCCTACGGTGGCGGGCGAGCGGGCAAGTGACTGCGAAGCCCATATCCATCAAGCTCACTGGTGGTAAATCCGGCGGTTGTGCATCGAAGGCGGTCGAACTTACCTCGGGAGATCTGCGGCATGTCACGAAATCGTGACTGAGGGTGAAGCGATTCATCCTGACCGTGTCGCAGAAGTCAGCAGAGGGCAAAGTAGGTCACGCAGTCGGCGAGGATATTGAGGCACTCCAATGCCGAAAGGCGGAGAAACAGCTAGGCCAAGCCGGGAACGGTGATCGAAGGCCCGAACGGAAGGGAGAGGCGAGTACATCGCGCGGTCTCAGGAACGACCCGCGGCCGAAAATCCAATAGCTTGGCCTTCCGGATTCCAGGCGGAGTGAAGCTCCAAGGGGCGTCTCGGAAGGGACCGAATCGTTCTCTGGCGACGCGTTCTATCGAAAGCCCGGCTACCCACATCTAGCTCAACCCGCCGAACCGCCGTATGCGGACCCGCATGTACGGTGGTGTGGGAGGGGAGGACGCGTGATCGTCCCCCCTATCCCGATTTGCGGGAGTGAATCACTTTTTCGCCGCGACCTCGTCATGCCCGTAGTATTCGTAGGCGGACATCGGCTTCTCTCCGCCCTTTTTCCAGACGCGCCCGTCCTCGGATAGCTTGCCCAAAGCGCGCGCCATTTCCCGCACGTGGATGGCAACCGAGCCGCAACAGGAACCAATGTAGTTGATTCCAATTTCCCGGGCGCGAAGCGCATAGTCGCCCATTTCCTTGCGGGTGAGTTGCAGCGGATCAAGTGCCAGCGGGAATTCCGGCAGGCTGGTGAAGTCCGGCTTGTCCCGGGGGGTGCGGTAAGCCACGGGCTGGCAGGCGAGGTAGCCGGAGACCGCCCGGCGCATCTGTTCCATGGCGGGGAGGGAGTGCTCAGGGGGGCGCAGGCAATTCATGCCGACGATATCGGCCCCGGCATCGAGCAGCGCCTTAGCGGATTCGGCGGCGGACTTGCCGTCCGTGGTCTCATCTTTGTTTTCAAAGCAGATGGTCACCATCACCGAAAGGCCGGTCTTTTTTGCCCGCTCGACCGCGATCAAGGCTTCGCCCAGCCAGGAAAAAGTTTCGCCAATGATGAAGTCCACACCCTCGTCCACCTGCACCGCGAGTTGCTCGTCGAAAGTTTTGCGGACACGGTCGGTGGCGGACGGACTGTCGGGCTCATACATCCAGGTCAGACTGAGATTGCCCGCGACCAGGCACTTGTCGCCCGCGACCTCGCGAGCGATGCGCACCGCCGCACGGTTCAGATCTTCGAGCCTGTTCTCCAGCCCGACGGTCGCCAGCTTGTCGCGGCTGGCGTAAAACGTCAGCGCCTGCAGGACATCGGCGCCAGCCTCGCGGAACTCCACATGCAGTTCGCGGAGCGCGTCGGGATGGAGCAGAGCCACTTCCGGGGTGAACGGACCCGCACGCACCCATCCCCGCTTTTCCAGTTCCAGCAGATAACCGCCATCGCCCAGGACAGGACCGTCCTTGAGCTGCTCGAGAATGCCTTTTTTCTTTGCCATGTGCGCTCCTTGTTATCTTGCCATTCTCAGTCACTTACGGGTTGTCGCGCTGTCATCCTGAGCGGAGTGACTGCTTCGCTTCGCGAAGCAGTCATGAAGTCGAAGGACCCCTACTCCTCCACGCTGCTGGGTGCGACTATTGCATTGCAGCTTGCGAAAAATCCTTGTTCAATTACAGTTCTTGTACGGTCGGGTCCTTCGACTCCGGCTTTCCATTCGCAAGCGAATGGAAAGCCTCCGCTCAGGATGACATTGTTCTAGATGACATTGTTCTAGATCATGTTCTAACGAACTAGTCGTCTTTGTATTCGAACTGTGCCTTGATCGGCTGGCCGGCCGCGAAACGCCCCGGACAGAACGAGCTGATATCTACGGTCTTCCCGCGCCCGTCCAGCAAGAGCTCTGACATCACCAGGCCAATCGCGGGGGAAATCTTGAAGCCCATGCCGGAAAAACCGGCGCAAACATACAATCCGGCGACACCGGAAATTTCGCCCAGTAGCGGACGTGAATCCGGCGTCATGTCATAAACCCCGGTGACGCCGCGCATGACTTCGGCGTTCTCCAGCTTGGGAACGCGGCGGCTGGCGCGCTCGATGATTTCTTCCAGGCCGTCGTCGGAGGCGCGTTGCGGGAAATTGTCCGGGTCGGCGCCGCGCTGGCCGTAGAAATCTCCAATCAGAAATTTGTCCTGCGCATCAGAGCGGAAATAAGTTGCGCTGACCGAGTCGATGCAGGCGCAGCCGCCGCCTTTCATGCCGGGAGCGTTCTTCAGAATTGCGACCTGGTGGTACTCGGTCTCAATCGGAAGGTCGATCCCAATGCGCTGAAACAGTGGCCGGGTCCAGGGCCCGGTGGCCGAGACGACCACCGGTGCCGCGATTTCGCCGTGATCGGTGCGGACCCCGCTTATGCGTCCAGCTTCGACAAGAAACTCGAGCGCCTGCGTCTTCGATTGGTAGGAGACGCCAAGCTCACGGGCGCGCGTAAGGAAATCGTTGGCCACGCCGGCGCCGTCGCCATAACCGGAATCGGGTTCGTAGGCAGCCAACTCGACTTCATCAACCGCCCAATCGGGCTCCAGCGCGCTGAGTTCGAGTCGGTCAATCAGTCTCACGTTTACACCGAGTTTGCGCTGCATTTCCACATTCTGCTTCAGGCTTTCGCTTTCGCCGGGATGAACGATGCGAACAAATCCGGTCTTGCGGAAGTTAGCTTCTTCGCCGACTACGTCGCGCCAGTTTTCGAACATGCGCAGGCTGACCAGCGCGAGCTGCACCTCGGGCGGATAGCTGTAATGCATGCGGACCAGCGCGGAGGAACGCCCGCTGCCTCCTCGCGCAACATGACCTTTGTCTATGACCACGATCTTTCCAGCGCGCCGCTGGGCAAGCTGGAATGCGATGGAAGCGCCCATTACACCGGCGCCGAGAATCACGATGTCAGCCGTCGTTGTCCTGGCACCGTTCCGCGAACCCGTTCTGGAATCGGAAGTCATGTCTAGCAGGCTTTGAACGATCTATTGATCGGAATCGATTCTGTGAAAATTAATCGCCAGTTTTCAGTGGCCAGTTCTCGGTTCTCAGTCATGCGGCGGCCTCTTTCAGGCGGCCTTTTTTCCAGTCGCGCAGTACCTGGTGGGCCGCGTTGTGTCCGGGCGCACCGGTGACGCCGCCGCCAGGGTGCACGCCTGCTCCGCATAAATACAAGCCATCGATGGGAGTGCGGTATTGCGACCATCCAGAAACCGGGCGCATGAAGAACAACTGTTCCAGGCGGAGATCGCCGTGGAAGATGTTGCCTTCGGTCAATCCGTAGGTGCGCTCCAGATCGAGCGGCGTCAGCACCTGGCGCGCGACAATCGCATGGGGCACGTTGGGGGCGTATTCGGCGATTTTTTTGATCACGCGATTGCCCAGCAGTTCGCGGTTCTCGTCCCAGTTATCCTGGCGCAGATGATAGGGCACGTACTGCACGAAGCAGGTCAGAATGTGCTTGCCTGCGGGTGCGAGCGAGGGGTCGGCGTTCGACGAAACTACGCAATCCACCCAAAGCTCTTCGGGGATTTCGCCGAATTTGGCAATGTCATAGCAGCGCTCGGCAAAGACCAGGGAGGGGACGAGTGTATAGAAGGTGCGTTCGAGCGCGGTGGCAGCGGGGGATGTTCCGGTGAATCGCGGTTCGGCGTCGAGCACCAGGTTGACCTTGGCGCAGGGGCCTTCCATCTTGATGCCGCGAATGGCATGCAGAAACTCGCTGGGCAATTCGGATGACGCCACCATCTTCAGGAAGGTGCGTTTGGGATCGGCGTTTGATAGCACGATGCGAGCGCGGATCTCCGTGCCATCCTCAAGCGCCACGCCGCGCGCCCGGCCATCGCGGACGTCGATGTGCGCAACCGGCGCGGAGGTGCGGATTTCAACTCCCAGCTTTCTGCCGGAGGCCGCCAGCGCCTGGGTGATCGCGCCCATGCCACCCATTACATGTCCGTAGAAGCCCTGCAGTTCGTGCTCGCCGCCGCTGAGCAGGTGAAAGAGCAAGCCGATAGCCGTGCCCGGCTGATACGGTCCGCCATGTTTGCCATAGACGTTGTTGGCCAGAAACATGGTCTTCATCTTTTCGGACTCGTAATTGTGATCGAGAAATTCGCCCAGGCTTCCGGTGAGGAAGGAAATCAGCTGCGAAACCTCGTCGCTCGAAATTCCGCGGAATTTCTTACCGACGCGAAACAGGTCGGTCCAGCCGCGCATGCTTCTGGTGTCGATTTCGGGTGGCGGTTCCATGAAAAACGGCTGCAGATAGCGCGCCAGCTTCTTCAGGCGATCGTCAACGTGGATGAAGGTCTCGGCGTCTTTCGCGGAAAGTTTTTGGAATTCCGCCTTCGCCCGTTCACGATCTGCCCACCACGGAACGACCTGACCATCGGGGAAGGGAACCTGAATCGCCGGGTCACAGGGAACCATGCGCAATCCGTAGTCCGCCAGGCGCAAATCCGAGATCACCTCCGGCCGCAACATGCTGGCGATATAAGAAGTGGTGGAGACGCGGCAACCGGGCGCGATTTCTTCGGTGACGCAGCACCCGCCTACGATGTCGCGGCGCTCCAGCACCAGGGTGGTGAGTCCGGCGCGGGCGAGGTAGGCGGCCGCGGTGAGCCCGTTGTGGCCTCCGCCGACCACGACGGCATCATAAATTTTGGCAGATGAAGGCGACGACACGTTTATGACCCACAGTTAGAAGCTGGCCATGAAAGCAAGATACATTACCGCATTTGCCCGGCCAATAGAATTGAAATTCGACTGACATTTATGTACAGTGCTTATGACTTGAGGTCAGATATGAGTGGAATCGGAAGCAGCCTCGTCTCTCCGCCCCGTTATCGCAGCATGCCGCCCCGGCCCCGTTCCGAAGGCAAGCGAACCCGCATCATTGATGTCGCCATGCGCCACTTTGCCGAGCAGGGCTACCACGCCGCCCGGGTGGGAGACATTGCCGCCGCGCTCGGCATCGCCAAAGGATCGATCTTCCAGCACTTCGGCAGCAAAGACGGATTGTTCTTCGAGGTCTATAAGAAGGCGGTGCGTTCTTTTCCGCGCTACCTTGACGCGCCCGTCGAGGTGCGAGAGCGAGGCTTCTTCGAGGTGCTACGTTACTGGCTGGTGAGCACAGAGCACCTACTGCATGAAGACTGGATTCCTTACCGGGTATCGCTGCTGGGAAATTACGGCACCGATCTGACCCTGAAGCGCGAGATCAACCGATTCCTCATGGCCGAAGATCCTTACGGCACGGTTGCATTTGTGCGCTACGGATTGCAGCGCGGCGAGCTGCATCGTGAGATGGACCAGGAGATGATGGTCTCCATTCTGGATTGGACGATGGAACGATTTCAGGACGCGCTGCTCACGGAGGAATTGGATCCCGGGCTGTTCCGCCGCCAGGGCGATCCTCAGGAGAAAAAAGACGCACGTGTCACTCAGTTCCTGGACGTGCTGAAGAGGGCGATCGGAGCATGAACCACAGGCACATGTCGGTATCGTCAATTCTCGCGTCGTACAACGACAAGGCCGCATTGCCGGATGCGTTTACCATCCCCGCGCCCTGGTATGTGGATGGGCGAATTGCTGATCTCGAGGCCCAGACCGTTTTCGGCAAGAGCTGGCAAATGGTGGGGCGGGTAGAGCAGGTAGAGAAGCCGGGGCAGTTTGTGACGGCCATGATTGCGGGCGAACCAATCGTCGTCGTGCGCGGCAATGACGGCGTTCTGCGCGGTTTTTACAACGTCTGCCGGCATCACGCTGCGGCCGTGGTCACGGAACCTTGCGGACAGGCTTCCATCCTGCATTGTCCGTATCATGGCTGGAACTACGGGCTGGATGGTTCTTTGAAAGGCATGCCGGAATTCGATGGCGTGAAGGACTTTGAACGCCAGCAGAATGGCCTGGTGCCGGTGAAGGCCGGGACCTGGGAGAAGTTTGTATTCGTCCATCTGGACCCGCAGGCTGCGCCGCTCAACGACTTTCTCGGCGGCCTGGTCAAGCGGGTGGCGCCGCTCGGCGTCAGCAAGTTGCACTATTTCGACAGCCGCACCTACGACATCCACTGCAACTGGAAAGTCTTTGTGGACAACTACCTCGACGGCGGATACCACGTTCCGCACCTTCACAAAGGCCTGAGCTCGGTGCTCGATTACAAGGAATACACCATCGAAAATGAAGACCGTTACTGCCTGCAGTCGAGTCCGATGGTGGCAGGGAAGGAAGACGCCGCCACCGCTTCGACCCGCCAGGGCGACCGCGCCTGGTACTTCTGGCAATATCCCAACCTCATGATCAATTGCTACGAAGGCTACATGGACACGAACCTGGTACTGCCGCTCGATGTCGATCACTGCCGCGTGATTTTCGATTTCTACTTCGGCGATATCAGCGAGGCCCGTCGTGAGTACAACGAGCAAAGTGTCGCCGTCGGCGCTCGGGTGCAGGACGAGGACCTGGGCATCTGCGAGGCGGTGCAGCGCGGGCTGAAGTCACGGGCCTATGGCGCGGGCAGGCTATCGGTGCGGCGGGAAGCTGGCGAGCACCTGTTTCACCGGTTGCTGGCAGCGGACTTGAAGGGCGGCGCGGAGAGAACCGTCACGGCTGCGGATTGAGCTCAAATCTTCAATCTACAATCTGAAATCTGGAATTGCTGTCGCCACACAATCAAAAGACTGAGGTGAAGCAAGTGAAGAAAACTCTCGCATTAGTGCTGGGGTTGTCGCTGTGGTGTGCCGCGAGTGCGGCCGCACAGGTGACGGCGATCAAAGCGGGCCGGCTGGTGGATCCGCAGGCCGGGACCGTGCTTAGCGATCAGATCATTCTTATCCGCGACAACAAGATTGAACAGGTGGGCAAGGGTCTCGCCATTCCAGCCGACGCCAAGGTCATCGATCTCTCAAAGATGACCGTGTTGCCTGGCCTGATTGATTGCCACACGCACCTGGCGGACGGGCCCACCGACGACGGCGATCCCATGTCGCAAATGAAGAAGACCACGGCAGAGGTGGCGTTTGAGTCCGTGCCCAACGCCCGTACTTTTCTCCGAGAGGGATTTACCACGGTGCGCGACGTGGGCGTTTACCGGGCGCTGAACGATGTCGCCATGCGCGATGCCATCGCACACGGCTACATTGAGGGCCCGCGCATGTATGTGGCGGGAGCGTACATCACGATCACAGGCGGGGCTGGGGCCATGACCGGATTCGCGCCCGACATCACGCTGCCCTGGAACCTGCGCTACGGACAGGCCGACGGCCCCTGGGAAGTGCGGCAGAGGATTCGCCAGTTGGTGCACGATGGCGCCGACCACATTAAAGTCCTTTCCAGCGGGGCGGTGCTGACCCATGGCAGCAATCCGAAATCGCAGGAGTTCACTCCTGAAGAGTTGCAGGCCGCGGTGGACGAAGCCAGCCACTTCGGATTGCGAGTCGAGGCGCATGCGCACTCTCCCGAGGGCATCAAGAATGCGATCCGGGCTGGCGTGGCCTCGGTCGAGCACGCGACCATGATCGATGATGAGGGTATCGCACTGGCCAAGCAGCACGGCACCTACCTGGACATGGATATCTACGACGAAGAATGCATCCAGGAGGCGGGCCGGCTGGGAAAGATTCCCAAAGATTTTCTGCAGCACGACGCAGAACTGGGAGAGCTGCACCGCCAGAACTTCCGCAAAGCGGTGAAAGCCGGCGTCAAGCTCTCGTTCGGGACCGATGCCGGTGTTTGTCCCTACGACCGCAGCGTCCGGCAGTTTGCCTTCATGGTGAAGTACGGCATGACGCCGATGCAGGCCATCCAGGCAGCCACCACCTCGGCCGCGGATTTACTGGGCCATTCCGACGTGGTCGGCGACATCAAGCCGGGCAAGTACGCCGACGTGATCGCCGTCGCCGGCGATCCCTTGCAGGACATCAGCGTGCTCGAGCACGTCCAGTTCGTGATGAAAGACGGCAAGGTTTATAAGCCGTAACTGTCATCCTGCGGAGGAAGAGCTTCGCTTCGCGAAGCGCTTCCGAAGTCGAAGGACCCCTATTTGCTGATGAGTTGATGGCAAGATAGGGGTCCCTCGACTTGCTCTCAGGGCGCAAGCGCGGCTCGAGGCGGCGCTCGGGATGACACTGTCTTCACTTACTGGTGGTCGCGCGGGATGGTTTCTTCCCAGGTCTTCTGCTTTAGCATCTGACCGTCTTTCAGCAACTCCCGCGTGTACTTGTAGTAGAAATTCTTCTGGTCGGTGGTTACGGACAGATGTCCGCGCCACCTGAGTTCCCGTCCTTTCAGGGTGAAGATGCTCTCCGCTTCGCCGTGAACTGCGCTGGTTTCGGGATGAGCGTCGTCCGCGTCATAGACCAGGCTCTCGTAGTCGATTTCCGTTCCCCAGGGATAGTCGGTTTCCGCCTTGCCCTTCCAGCGCACGGTGGCTTTCTGATTCGCTTCGTCGCGCTCCAGGGTCCACTCGCCGGGCCATGGATAGCCAATGCTCTTGATGTCCTTGCGCTGCTCGGCAGGCTGCGGCGGCTGGAATGCGGGAGCGGGCGCGCCTTTCACGGGCACGACCGGCAGCGTCAGGCGCGTACCGTCACTTCCGAGCTCGAGCGACGTGGTCATGGAGTAGGGAGTGGGCAGGATCATCGGCCACAGCGCGTTTGAAACCGCCAACCGGATGCGATGGCCTTTGGGAAAAACCCAGGAGGTCAGGTGCATCACGATGTCGAGCGGATAGACTTTTCCCGGTTCAAGAGCACGGGGCTCCGTCATGGATTCGCGCTGCGCACCATTGATGCCCGCACCCGTGATTTGGGTGACGGTCCCATCGGGAGCCACGTCCGAGAGCCGCGCGAACCAGTCCGCCAGAGGCGCGGTGGCCGAGGCTTTTAGTAGTGCCTGCGGCCTTCCCAGGATGGCCAGATCTTCCTGGAGCGGCGCGGAATCGTAAACCAGGCTGAAGGCGTCCACGGGACGCGGATCGCTCAACAGTTCTCCCCACCAGAATCCAGCTTCCACACCGACTGATGGAATGTACTTGAGCTGATGCTGGTCTGCCCCGGGTGCGGTTTGCGCCAGAGTGTGGTTCGGTTGGGGAAAGAAAACCGTGTCGCGCACATCGTGCGGCGGCCAGCTGTCTTCACGCCGCCATTCACCGGGAACGCTTTGCAGATTCGGATTCGGCGGGTGCCAGTGCTGCATATAAATGACCAGCCTGGGATCGTTCAACACGCCGGTGTCTCGTCCCTTGAGCCAGTAATCCCACCAGCGGACAGCTTCAGTGCGCCACTCGATCTCGGGGCCGGGGACGGCGTCGTGCGGAAAGGTGTGGTTCCACGGCCCGACGATCGCCTTCAACGGGGCCTTCGTCTGCTGCAGCATGTCGGTAGTGCTGTCGCGATAGCCGTCGAGCAGGCCGCCGATAATAAAACATGGAATCCTGATCTCGCTGTAAGGGCGCACCGGGCTTCGCCAGAACGGACCGTCATGCTGGTGTTTGAGATAAAGCAGCGACCAGGGCGGAGCGTCGAAGCGCGGTCCCAGGACCTTTTCGTCGAGCGTGTAATCGGGAGCGCCGGTCATGCCCGGGGCCATGTCCATGTTCAATTCGAACTCATCGATGTGCGCCATGCCGTCCATGTAGTGCACATCGTCGTGGAAAAGTTCCGCAGTGGCGTCCAGCGCAATGATGGCTTTGAGTTCGCGGGCGTGCCGCATGGCCATCTGGAGAGAATTGAAGCCGCTCCAGGAAATGCCCATCATGCCTACGTTGCCATTGGACCAGGGCTGATGGGCCAGCCAGGAGATGATCTGCAAACCGTCGAGTTGCTCCTGCTCGGAGTACTCGCGGCCGGTGGGAACGCCTTCACTGGCGCCGAAGCCGCGGATATCGACGCGGGCACACACGTATCCGCGGCGCACGAAGTACGAGTACAGCTCGTAGTCACGTTGCGCGGTGCCGTCGTCCTTGCGATAGGGGTGATACTCGAGGACCGCCGGGAATTTCTCTCCCGCTTTGCCGCCCTCGGGCATGTACAGAGTGACCGCCAGGCGAATACCGTCCTGCATCGGGATCCAGGCGTTCTCCATGCGGATGTTGTAGGCAGGTGGGGATGGAGGTTCAACGGCGAATGCCGTGGCAGCCATCAGCCCCAGCAGAACTACGACGAGGCGTGAGAAAAGCGAAGGCGAATTTTCATGATTCGTACCAGCGGAAGCCGTGGCGCTCCTCCTGCTCCAGTTGCTTCGCCAGCTCGAGAGTGCGAGAACGCCGGTGATTGGCGCAGGCGAGCACGATAACGTTGAACAGCGCCATGGGAGCGACGTACGACGATCCAAATGAAGGAGTAGCGATCGACGTCAGAAAAAACTCGTGAGCAAACTCCCCGATGGGAGAGACCAGCGTGTTGGTGATGCCCACGCAGTAGGCTCCGTTGGCGCGTGCCTGACGCAAGCCTTCCACCGTCTGCCGCAGACCGCGGCCGTGGCTGATGGCAATCACCAGGTCGCGTTTCCCCAGCATGCGAACTTTGTGCACCACCTCCGCGGGCATGGTGGCGCTGCTAACGGGCAGCCCCAGGATGATGAGCAGGTGTTCCAGAAAGTTCACCAGATTGGCGGCCAGATCCCCGCCCAGCAGCACGATGCGCCGCGCCGAATAGAGTCGCCGTACCAGAGCCGCGATTCTTTGCGGTTCGAGGGTCTGAGCTAGATGGTTCAGGCTCTTGAGGTCCTGGTCGAGCGAAGCCCGCACCTGGGTAGTGATGGCAGACCGGCCCGCAGGGCCCGACTTCATGGTATCGAGCGAAGTGGCGTGGGCGATGGACAGTTCGTGCACATAATGCTGGAACTCACGGTAGGACTCAAACTTCATTCCCCGAACGATCCGGACCATGGTGGCGGGATCGGTGCGCAAGCGCTTGGCCATAGCCCGCACGCTCATCAGCACAAACTCGCGCGGCCGTTCGAAAGCCGGGCGGACAATCTGCTGCCGCTTGGGGCTCAGGAGAGTGATCCGGGCGGATGGACTCAGGATTGGAACGGAACGCTTAGTTTTCCGCGGCTTTCTCATCGGGCACCAAAGCATGGTAGAAAGCGGCGCTCTTGTCAACAGCACAAAACCGCGTAGGGGCAGATATCCTCATCTGCCCAGTCGAGCGAAGCTCGACGGTTTTTTTCACCAGACAAAAGTAGCGGAGCTTCGCTCCGCCGGGCAGATGAGGACATCTGCCCCTACGTGGTTGGTGGTTGGTCATGCTGGATCGCCGCTTCAGAGGATGCGTATAATGCGGGGCGCGGTACTCTTAAGACCTACCAAACCAACCCCGGGGAACGCCATGGATAAGAAGTCCGCACCCAACTCCCGTAGTCGAAGAGATTTTCTCGCAACTTCCAGTCTGCTGGCGGTGGCGGCGGCAGCGCCGCGGGCCGCGTCTGCTCTGGCCGGTGGCCCAGCGCCGCAGTCAGATGAAAAGCCTTCGACGCCGGGCACGCTGCGCAAGATTCCCATCGGGGTGTTCGACCCCGCGTTTCCTAATCTGTCCACCGACGAAATGATCGACAAGTTTGCCGGCTGGGGAGTAGAGGCGGTCGAGATTGGCACTGGCGGCTATCCCAATTCGACTCACTGTCCGGTGAAGGACCTGCTGGACGATCCCGCCAAAGCCAAAGCCTGGAAGAAGAAATTCGAAGACCGCAACATCCAGGTGGCGACGTTCAGTTGCCACGGCAACCCGGTGTCACCCGATCCCAAGATTGCGGAGCGCGACGCGGAATCCTTCCGGCGCACTGTGCTGCTGGCCGAGCGTCTCGGAGTCAGCGTGATCGTGGGCTTCTCGGGTTGCCCCGGCGGCAGCCCCACCGACACCATGCCCAACTGGGTCACTTACCGCTGGCCGCCGGAATATGGGCAGATGCTCGACTGGCAGTGGAAAGAGAAAGTCATTCCCTTCTGGAAGCAGGCAGCCAAGTTTGCCCGCGATCACGGCATCCATAAGATCGCGCTCGAGATGCATCCGAATTTTGTGGTGTACAACCCCAAGACCCTGCTGCGCCTGCGCGAGGCGGTGGGCGAAGAGATTGGAGCCAACTGCGATCTTAGCCATCTTTTCTGGCAGCAGTGCGACGCCGTCGAAGTCATTCACATGCTGGGCAAGGCAGGCGCGCTTTTCCATGCCCACATGAAAGACACGACCTTCTACAAACACAACGTTGACCGGTATGGCGTGCTCAACTTTGCCTTCGACAAGAGCGATCTTTCGCAGGCCTCGGAAACCTTCCGGGCGGTAGGCTATGGGCACAGCGCCGGCACCTGGAAAGAAATCATGCGCGCCTATATGGATGTTGGCTTCGAGGGCATTTTCAGCGTCGAGAATGAAGACCCGATCCTTTCCGGCGAGGTAGGCGTGGAGCGCGCCCTGTATGTGCTGAAGAATGTAAGGAACGAGATCCTGAGAACGACGTGAGCGTTACAAAAATCCTACCCTGTCATCCTGAGCGGAGTAAGTGCTTCGCTCTGCGAAGCAGTTACGGAGTCGAAGGATCCCTATTTGCCGATGAGTTGGTGGCAAGATGGTGGTCCCTCGACTTGCTCTCACCGCGCAAGCGCGGCTCGAGACTGCGCTCGGGAAGACAGATATACCGGGGGGCGGGCGACATAGAAGTGGATGTCAAGCCGCCTGAGCCTCGCAGCGCTCCTCCCCATAGTCCTCAAAACGGCCATTGAAATGAGAGCAGCGCAGCGCCAAGATTGCGTTGGCTCCCCGGACGGTCCAGAACATTCCCGATTGTTTGAGACGAGAGCCGATCACGGTCTTGCATCCCGCTTCGATCACACCCGAGCCAACAAACAAGTGTTGCCGGCGAAACTTGGGATAACGCATCCGCGCTGCATTTCTCTCGAAGTAATCGGCCTCGGTGCGAATCTTCTCGGCCATTAGGGGATTGCCAGCGGGAATGGCCCGCAGCGCGCTCACCAGTTTTTCGATTTTCCCCTTGTCCAGCAGGTGCTTCTGGTGGACCTTCATCCAAGCTTTCTGTTGGGCTTCCTGGTGGGGATACAGCTGGCGCACCACCTCCCACAGATGCTGGCGCGCATGGTAGAGGTCGACAATCTGAATCGCGTCCGGGAAGTGTTCGGCGACCAGAGTCCAGATCCATACGGCTCCATCACCGATGACCACCTTCTTCTTGGCGCGGCTCCAACCTCGTTTTAGCGCTTCCAGATAGATGCGCTTGCCAAACTGTTCTGCCGTTTCGATGGCCCCGGTGTAGGTGGTGGAATCCGGATCGCGGATGGCGAAGCCTTTCTCGTCCCAGGTAGTTTGCGTGAACACACATCCCAACTTGACCTCCCGTGTATGAGCGGGTTGGCCCTCGGTCTTGCCTTGCCGGCCCACCGTCTCTTTCTTCACGACGGGAACTCCGGTCCCGTCCATTTGCACATACAGGATGGGAATCGGCTGGCCGACCAGGACGGGTAGATCCAACTGCATGGCTTTCTGGATCTCTGCTTGCTCGCGCTGGGCGATATCGCCTCCGATGGCCTCGGCGATACGCTCCACGGATTTAGTGGTCACCTCCAAACCGGCCAGGAGCTGCATCTGCTCGCGACCGTGATCGAACGGAGCCTCTTGGCCCACCAGAGCATGCATGCGGCGCACTCCGGGAGAAAACTCCGTATTTTCGATGTCCAGTTCGACATCCACCGGAAACTGACCGACGTGACATTGGGAGCATAAGTAGTAGGGGCGGGCAATGCGCACCCGACCTACGATGGTTAAGATGGGTTTGGAGCGGATTTCCTGGTATTGGGCGTGATGGCCACATCGGCACGGCAGCTGACGCTGATCCCCCGCTGGGGTGTCGAATTGCAGCAGTTCGCTTAAGGCGGCGGCGCCCGCTTGGTGGAGAGCAGTTCGCAAGGCCGACTCTACCGCTTCCAGATCGGTCCGGCGGTCCTTACGGCGTTGTGCAAAGACATGGCCGAGCAGTTGATTTACTTCCCGCGCCACCTCTTGATGGATCGCAGCAGCCGTTTTTTTTCCTGCTCGCTCCAGCCACCCCGATGCTGCTCAACCGGGCGGAGTCGACAGATCTTGTCGTTGAGGGCGACCAGGTCCTGGCTGAGCTTCTGGAAACGGTGAAACTCGGCGACTTCTTGCTGTGCCTTGCGCAGCGCGGTGGGATTGGGAAAGGTTTCTGTCACCGTCTTGCCGGACACGCGGCGAGTGAGGCGAAATTGCGGGTCATGTCCCGGGTCGTTGTGTTTGGCGCAGTGGCAGGAGGGCTTGCCGCAGCGTCGGGTCACGGCGGTAATGGAGCCAGGTCGCAGATCACCCAAGCGGAGGAACTCCTCCAGGAGCTCGGATCTTTGGGTCTCCAAGGTGGCGAGATCGTCAGACATAAGGGGTCTCCTTTCTGTAGCGCATCTTGTCTGTACGTATACATACGTTCAGAATCATGCCACAAAAAAAGAAAACCCGCTAGATGCCCCTTCCATGTCGCCCGCCCTATACCGGGTAAACCGTTGACCGCGCTTCCCGCGACGGCGTAAGCTGCCCTTTCCGCTCATTTTCGGGGAGCAAGCATGCAAAGACGCGAAGCGTTACGACTCCTGGCTTCCGCAGCCGCTCTGCCTTTGCTTTCGCGGGAAGCGTTTTCCATGTTCCGGGCAGTGCACCAGCAGCTTCCCGAGCAGTCTGTACTGAAGAGCCTCGATCCTCATCAGAACGCGACGGTCACAACAATCTCCGAGCTCATCATCCCTCAAACCGACACTCCGGGCGCAAAGGCCGCGCGGGTGAACGAGTTCATCGACCTGATCATGACCGAGTGGTACGACGAAGAAGAGAAATCGATCTTCATGGCCGGCCTCACGGATGTGGACGCGCGCGCCCGGGACCTGTTCGGCAAGGATTTCGTCGACTGCGGGGCGAAATCGCAGACGGAAATTCTTCAGGCCCTCGATGATGAACTGGCCGCCACCCGGGCCGCGCCCGAACCCAGACGAAGGCGCAGGCGTCCGCCCGAACACAACTTCTTTTTCATGATCAAGCAGCTCACGCTGGTTGGTTATTACACTTCACAGATCGGGTTTGAGCAGGAACTTCATGGGGAGATCATTCCATCGCGCCATGCCGCTTGCGTCCCTCTGGAAGAGGAGGCGGTGAAGTAAAGCATGGCAGCCAAGACATACGACGCAATCGTAGTGGGTTCAGGAATCACCGGAGGATGGGCGGCGAAGGAACTGGGCGAAAGAGGGCTGGAGACGCTTGTTCTCGAGGCCGGACGACCCATCGATCCCGACAAGGACTACGCCGAACATGTACCTGAGTGGGAAGTGCGTTATCGCGGAATGAGCGACCGCAAGCGGGTGCAGGAAAACCAGCCGATGCAGGAAACCTGTAGCGGAATGGACGAGTGGAACAGCAAGTTTTTCGTCAGCGACAAGCAGAATCCATATAGAACCGAACCGGGCAAACCGTTCTTGTGGATTCGCGGGCGACAAGTGGGTGGCCGGTCGATTATCTGGGGACGGCAATCCTACCGCTGGAGCGATCTTGATTTCGAAGCCAACCAACGCGAGGGAGTGGGCGTGGATTGGCCGATCCGCTACCAGGACATTGCTCCCTGGTACGACTACGTCGAGGATTTCATCGGCGTCTCGGGCCAGCGCGAGGGCCTTCCGCAGTTGCCCGATGGCCATTTTCTGCCGGGCATGGAGTTAAATTGCGTGGAAGTGGTGGTGAGGGATGCCATCGCCAAATATTTTCCGGGCGAGCGCCTCATGACCATCGGGCGCACCGCGATCCTGACCCAGCCTCATAAAGGCCGCGCGCCCTGCCACTACTGCGGGCCGTGCGCCCGCGGCTGCATTACCCGCTCTTACTTCAGCAGCCTGAACTCGACTTTACCCGCGGCTCTGACCACGGGCAAAGTGACGGTGCGTCCGCACAGCGCGGTGCACAGCCTGATGTTCGATTCCAAGACGAGGAAAATCACCGGTGTGCGGGTCATCGACGGCCAGACGCGTGACACCATCGAGTTCCGCGCCCGCGTTGTCTTCCTGTGCGCGTCGGCGCTGGAGTCGGCCCGCATTCTGCTCAACTCCGCCACTCCTGAATTCCCCAATGGCCTGGCCAATTCCAGCGGAGAACTGGGGCACAACGTGATGGACCACTGCATGGGCGGCGGCTCCACTGGGCGCATTCCGGGAAACGAAGATCACATCTCGCTGGGCAACCGGCCCAATGGAATTTATGTTCCACGCTTCCGCAACGTGAAACAGAAGCATCCGATGTTTCTCCGAGGGTACGGTTTTCAGGGCAGCGCCAGCCGGCCCAAGTGGGAACGCGGGACGGAGATGCGCGGCTTCGGAGCGGATTTCAAACACACGCTCCGCCGGCCCGGGCCGTGGACAATGTCGTTTTATGGGTTTGGCGAATGTCTGCCCAACCACGAAAACTTTATCGAACTCGACAAAACGACGGTGGATGCCTGGGGCATTCCCGTGCTGAGGATCAGTTGCGCCTGGCGGGAGAACGAGCGCGCCCTGCTGAAGGACATGTCCATCACCGCGGCGGAAATGCTTTCTGCGGCCGGGGCGCAGGACATCGAACCCTTCATAGAGGACAACGCTCCCGGCCTCACCATCCATGAAATGGGCACGGCGCGCATGGGACGTGACCCGAAAACCTCAGTGCTCAACGCCCACAACCAGGCACACGATGCCAACAACCTCTTTGTCACCGATGGCGCCTGCATGGCGTCATCTTCCTGTGTCAATCCTTCTCTTACCTACATGGCCCTCACCGCGCGGGCCTGCGACTACGCTGTCAGTCAGATGAAGCGAGGAGAAATCTAATATGGACCGACGAAAATTTCTGGGTACGATGACCGCCGCTACCATCCTGTCCCGCCAGCTTTCCTGGGCCGCGGGTGATCACAAGATCGACAAGGTCGGCTTGCAGCTTTACACCATCCGCAGTGTGATGAAGGACGATTTTGAAGGCAAACTGGCCAAGGTGGCGGAGATCGGTTATCGCGAAGTCGAGTTCGCTGGCTACGAAGATCATACTCCGCAGGAAATCCGGGCCATGCTCGGCCGCCATGGGCTCACCGGCCCCAGCGCCCACATCCCGTACAAGAGCCTGGGAGCCGACTTTCCGAGCGTGCTGGATGCCGCCCACGTGGTCGGCCACCAATATCTGGTCAATCCCTACATTGACGATGACGTTCGCAAAGGGCCCGACGGCTGGAAGCGCGCGGCCGAAGCCTTTAATCGCGCCGGAGAAGCCAGCCAGAAGGCGGGAATTCAATTCGCTTATCACAATCACTGGTTCGAATTTGCGCCGGTCAACGGAAAGCTTCCTTACGACATTCTGCTGGAAGAGTGCGATCCCAAGCTGGTGAAGATGGAAATGGACCTGTGCTGGATCATGGTGGGCGGGCAGGACCCGTTGAAGTATTTCAAACGCTATCCCGGCCGGTTCCCGCTGGTGCACGTCAAGGATCTGACCAAGATTCCAAAAACGGACGCATCGGGTGGACAGAATTTCGGCGACTCGCTGGACGAGATGACGGAAGTGGGCAGCGGGATCATCAACTGGAAGAAAATCTTTGCGCAGTCCGAGAAGGCCGGCATCAAGCATTACTTCGTCGAGCATGATCATCCGAAAGACCCGTTTGCCAGCATCAAGACGAGTTACGAATATCTGGCGAAGGTGCGCTTTTAGCGGTCAACATCGTTCCCGGAGAGCCTGATGGCACAAGTAGTTCGTTCGCCGAAAGTGTATGACGTCTGCATTATTGGATCGGGCGCAGGAGGCGGCACGGCCGCGAAAGTGCTCACCGAAGGTGGCCTCAACGTAGTGATGCTGGAGGCGGGCCCACCGCTGAACCCGGAAAAGGATTTCAAAGAACATATGTGGCCGTACCAGCTGCCCCATCGCGGGGTTGGTGTCGGCGGCGAGCACCGGCACGAACTGAACGACGAATTCATTGCCCCCAACGGCGCCTGGGAAATTGAGGGCGAGCCCTATACCACCGCGGCGGGATCGCAATTCCGCTGGTTCCGCTCCCGCATTGTGGGCGGACGCACCAATCACTGGGGGAGAATCGCCCTCCGTTTCGCCCCGGTAGATTTCAGGTCCCGTTCCACCGATGGCATGGGCGATGACTGGCCCATCACCTACGAAGAAGTTTCGCCCTACTACGACAAAGTCGAGTCCTACATCGGCGTGTTTGGGAGCAAGGAGAATATTCCCAGTGCGCCCGACGGCATTTTTCTGCCGCCGCCTCCGCCGCGTTGCACTGAAACCATCATCAAGAAGGCCTGCGACAAGCTGAACATTCCCTGCGTGCCCTCGCGGCTGGCGATCCTGACCAAGCCGCTGAACGGGCGCGCCGCCTGCCACTATTGCGCGCAGTGCGGCCGCGGCTGTTTGACAGCTTCCAACTTCAGTTCGAGCCAGGTGATGATTCCGCCGGCGCAAGCTACCGGCCGCCTCACCCTGATTACGGGCGCCATGGCCCGCGAGCTCGTGGTAGGAAAGGACGGCAAGGCCGAGGCAGTGGCCTACATCGACAAGGCGACGCGCTTCGAAAAGCGGGTGCACGCCCGGGCCTTTGTATTGGCTGCGAGCGCCTGCGAGTCGGCGCGCCTGCTGCTCAATTCCCGTTCCACTCTTTTTCCCGACGGCCTGGCCAATTCTTCCGGCGCGCTGGGCCGCTACCTCACGGACTCAGTCGGCAGCTCCGCTGGTGGATATTTTCCGCAGCTGGAGAAAATGCCGCCTCACAATCACGACGGCGTAGGCGGCATGCACTTGTACATGCCGTGGTGGAGATACGACCGCAAAAACGATTTCCTGCGCGGATACCACATCGAGTTCGGTGGTGGCCGCGGCATGCCGGGCGTCGGCGAGTTCGAGGATACCTGCAAAGAGCATGAAGGATACGGCACCTCGCTCAAGCAGTACTGCCGCAGCCGGTACGGAACCTACATCGGTTTTTCCGGGCGGGGCGAAATGATCCCCAACGAGCACAGCTATTGCGATATCGATCCCGATACCGTGGACCAGTGGGGCATCCCCGTGTTGCGCTTTCACTGGCAGTGGAGCGACAACGAAATCAACATGGCCAGGGACATGCAGGAAACATTTCGCTCGATCGTGGAGACAGCGGGCGGAACATTTATCAGCAAGGTAAGGCCCGAAGGCAGCCATCCCTACGGCATCGAAGATGGCGGTGTAATTATCCACGAGCTAGGTACGGCGCGCATGGGGAACAATCCCAAGACTTCGGTGCTGAACAAATACAGCCAGGCCCACGACGTGAACAATTTGTTTGTGACCGATGCCGCATCATTCGTGACCAATCCGGACAAGAATCCGACGCTTACCATCATGGCGCTCTCCTGGCGCGCGTCGGAGTATCTGATCGATCAGGCGAAGAAGGGAAGTCTTTAGGAAGGAAACATGGCAACCAAGTCGATATCGCGGCGCGACATTCTGAAGACTCTGACCATGGGAGCGATGGCCGGCTCCGTTCTGCGGGTGATTCCGGCAGAGGCGGCCGAGTACGCGCACCACATGGTGGCGGCGGAGAAAGCCGCCACCACGGCGGGGGTCTATACTCCGAAATATTTCTCGCCGCAGCAATACAAGACGCTGCAGGCGCTCTGCCAGGCCATCATTCCCGCCGACGCCGATTCGGGCGGCGCCAAAGAAGCGGGTGCGCCGGAATTCATCGACCTGCTCACCAGCGAGAATCCCAAGTATCAACTGAAACTCGGCGGCGGCCTGATGTGGCTGGAGGCAGAGTGCACGGACCGTTATGGCAAGGCTTATCTCGACTGTTTACCGGCGCAGCAAAAAGAGATTCTCGACCTCATCGCCTATCGCAAGAATGCGGAGAAAGATCCGGGTCTAAGCCAGGGCGTCGAATTTTTTGCATTTCTGCGGGAGATGACCGCCGACGGATTCTTCACCAGCGAGATCGGCATCAAGTATCTGGGATACGTCGGCAACACCTACCTGCTCAGCTTTCCGGGATGCCCTCCCGTACCGGAAGCGTAGTTCTTGTTTTGACGGCTTGTCATCCTGAGCGGAGGGAGTGCTTCGCTTCGCGAAGCACTCACGCAGTCGAAGGACCCCTATAACTGGATCGAAGCTGATTCGCGCGGGGCGGGGTTCAGCGTTGCCGCATACTGACGATTCTCCCTACGACGAGGGCAGGGGGAAGATAGGGGTCCTTCGACTGCGTCTGTCCATTCGCGGAGCGAATGGACAGAGCTCCGCTCAGAGTGACGGAGCTCAGGATGACAGGGCTCAGGATGACGGAGCTCAGGATGACAGGGCTCAGGATGACAGAGCTCAGGATTACGGGTGAGAGGGTTTCGGTGGAGAAGAGCTTACGCTGCTCCAAACGGGCCTTCCAGGGACGGGCTCTGCGGCGTGAACAGCTCTGCGCCATCTTCTGTGATGTGCATGTCGTCTTCCAGGCGGATCCCGAATTCACCGGGAATGTAGATGCCCGGCTCGTCGCTGAAAGTCATGCCGCGGGCCAGCGGCGTGGTGTTGCCTCGTACCAGATAAGGCCACTCGTGGCCGTCCATGCCGATTCCGTGCCCCACGCGGTGCGTGAAGAATTTGTAGTCGGGACCGTATCCCGCATCGCTGATCACCTTGCGCGCGGCTACATCCACTACCTGGCATTGCACGCCGGGCCGGGCGGCCTTCAGTGCGGCCGTCTGCGCGCGATGGACGATCTCAAAAACAGTCTTCATCTTGTCTGAAGGTTTACCGAAGACGAAAGTGCGGGTGATATCGGACTGATAGCCCTCGATGGTGCAACCGTCGTCCAGCATGATCAGCGTGCCTTCGCGAATCACCTGCGGAACAATCGAGCCATGGGGGAATGATGAGTTCTCAGCAATCTCTATGTCGACCTCGCCGGGAAAACCCAGTTGAGCGTACGCATCCATGATCATTTTCTCGAGCTCGGCCTGCGTCATTCCGTCACGCAGCGTCTGATGTGCGGCATGATAAGCCGTCAGCGTGACCTGGTTGGCCAGGCGCATCAGTTCAAGTTCGTGGTCACTCTTGACCATGCGGCAGCCAGAAGTGACTGGAGTTGCACTGACAATCTGCAATCGCGGCGCGGCTCTTGCGATGGCATCGCTGAAGACGAAGCGCACAGATTCCTCCATGCCGAGCCTGCCGGTGGAGATTTTCAGGTCTGTAAGTCCCTGCGCCAGGAGTTGGTAGGGGCTCTGATC
Source organism: Terriglobia bacterium (assembly GCA_963803605.1). Classification (GTDB taxonomy): domain Bacteria; phylum Acidobacteriota; class Terriglobia; order Terriglobales; family Acidobacteriaceae; genus JAIQFF01. The sequence continues at coordinate 370,264 of CAWDNG010000002.1, read as the reverse complement.
TTCCTGCCAGGTGCGCACGTCGGCATTCTTGCCTTCCGGGGAATTCGCCAGCAACTCGCGGGCTCGGCCTTCTTCAAATGCCGGGCACACGCAAAGCGCCTTGCCCTTGGCCGGCAGCACCAGGGCAAACAGACGTTCGCTGCCCCACCATTGCACTCCGGCAAAGTAGCTGAGCGAAGTACCGTCGGCCAGAAGAATTGCGTCAAGACGGTTGGCCGCCATGAGTTGCCGCGCCTTTTCCTGGCGCGCCGCTCTTTCATCCACGCTGACAGGTTTGGCCAAATCTTTCATGGACTTCAGGCTGGCGATCGATGGCGGCAGGGGAGCGCACGCTTCTTCGGCGCGAAACGGCGATGTGAATGCAGCCAGGCTTGCGCCCGTGCTGATTGTGCCCGCCTGCAGAAAGCGTCGTCTTGAAACCATGAATCCTCCCCTTGGCCAACCCCCTGTGACTGGTCGGAACCGCCATTATAGGGGTCTTTTGATATGCAATTGGCAAGCGGCGCTGGAAAATTGAAAATGAGGCGTAATGGAAAGCGGATTCCAATGCGCCGGATGCGGCGAATGGAACCAGACTACGGTGGATGAATCCGCTGGGCGCAATCAGTCTTACGTGGAAGATTGCCAGGTGTGTTGCAGGCCGAATGTGCTGCGTGTCCAGTACGACAATGCGGAGCACGAATTCGTGATTACAGCGCAGTTGGAATCGTTATAGTAGCTGCCAAGCGGCACGACAACTTCCTGGAGGAAGGATGAATACGATGTCCACAGGCTACGGTGCGTCCGGACGGATGGTTGCCCACAACATGGTGACCACGCAATTCGAACTCGACGGTTTCCGCGTGGTGCGCACGCTGGGAGTGGTGCGTGGCATTGTGGTGCGCTCACGCTCGATTTTCGGGACCATCGGGGCCAGCCTGCAAACCATTCTCGGCGGCAACATTACCCTGCTGACCCAGTTATGCGAGAAGACCCGGGCCGAGGCTTTCGATCTGATGCTGCAGCACTCGGCGGAACTGGGCGGAAATGCCGTAGTGGGCGCGCGTTACGATGCCACCGAAGTGATGCAGGGGGTCACGGAAGTGCTGGCCTACGGCACGGCGGTAGTGGTCGAGCCCAGCCGATAGAATGACTGTGTGGGGACGGGTCTCCGACCCGTCCAGGCCGAGCGTAGCTCGGCTCAAACGCTTGCGCCGCATCCTGCCGGTCGTCTTGAGGGCGTCTCGCCCTCAGCCCGAAAACCATGTTCAACATCCAGCTTTAGAGGCCAGCCGAGCCTTGCTCGGCCCGAACGGGTCGAAGACCCGTCCCCACACGATTCGGTTCTATAACAGCTTCTCCAATGCCTTTTGGCGATACGCAAAGGTCCGCTGCAGTTGACGGCTGACAAAGAGTCTTTGCGCCAGGTCGCCCAGCCGTCCAAATCCCACGTCGTATTCAATCACGTCGCGGACCACCGTTCCCCTAACCTGGTTTCGCGTTTCTGTACTTAGTTCGTGGCGATGATGAAAACTTTTAAAGGGCCCCTTCTTTTGCACGTCGGCAAAATGGTGGTTCCATTCAAACTCGGTGATCAAGGCGATCCACTGGGCGCGAAACGGAAGAAAGGGGGCCAGACGAAACGAAGTGACAATTTCGGAGCCGATGCCAGCCATCGGCGCGCGGTCGGTGATGGTTGCGCGCTCTTCCCCCACACCGGGAGGCGGCACCAGTTTCAGCCGGACGAGCTCAGTCCCGGTGTGTGGCGGCATAATCCGCGGCAGGTTGCCGGGATTGGCGAAAAACACAAAAACGCGCTCAATCGGGGCCGGAAGCCATTGCTCGAACTGGACCAGGTGGACCATAAACTTCAGGCTACGTTACAACATGGCAACCCAGCGCGCCGTGCAGTGGACGGGCAACGCCCACACGCGATAAATTGTCCGGGCCGCATGACCTGCAAAATCATGTCCCCAAGAAATATTTCTTCGAAGCTTGTCTGGCTTGCGATTCTGTTTCTGCTCCTGACCATACTCCCTTCCAGCGCGTCAGCGGCCTCTTCATTTCAATACTTTCGTCTGGGAGAGAAAGCTGACAGCGCAGCGATTCCGGCTGCAGGTACGGCGATGATGGGTGGCGGCGCTGACCTTGACGAGGCCTTTCGCTGGTTGTGCCGGAAGGCAAACGGCGGCGATTTTCTGATACTGCGGGCGCGCGGTGACGACGACTACAACTCCTACGTCAAGCGGTTGTGCAAGGCGAACTCGGTGGCCACGCTGATCATTCCCGACCACAACGCGGCCCAGGATCCCGCGGTGGCAGATATCATCCGCCATGCTGAAGCAGTGTTCATTGCCGGCGGCGACCAGTCTCGCTACGTCAACTTCTGGCAGGGCACGCCGGTAGAGGATGCCATCAACGCCAACATCGCGAACGGGAAGCCCATCGGCGGTACCAGCGCCGGCCTTGCCGTCCTGGCCGAGTTTGCCTACGCCTGCCTGAAAGATAAACCGGACGACAACGATCTTGCCTCCACCGACGTGCTGCCCAATCCCTATCATGAGCGGGTGACGCTGGTCCGCGATTTCCTGAAGGTTCCGAAGCTGGAAAACACTCTCACGGACAGCCACTTCGCCAAGCGCGACCGCATGGGGCGGACGCTGGTGTTCCTTTCGCGCCTGGTGCAAGACGGTTGGTCAAAGGCGCCGCGAGAAGTGGCCATCGATGAGAAGTCCGCCGTACTCGTCGAACCCGACGGCAAGGCCACCGTGATTGGGTCCGGGAAGGGAGTCTACTTTCTGCAAGTCACGGGTGCCCCAGAGGTTTGTAAACCCAATGTTCCTCTTACAATCCACGACATCTCAGCCTATCGCGCCCCCACCGGTGCACATTTTGACTTCAAGACCTGGACGGGCGATGGCGGGAGCGCCTATTCCATTAACGTTGAGGGCGGGGTAATCCGCACCAGCCAGCACGGCAATTCCATCTACTAGTGTTTCCCGAAACTGATGCGGGTGAAACGAATGTTTCATGTTGCCCACATTTTTGGTTGTTGACTTCCGCTATCTTCTTTGACAGACTTCCGCGCATGGTGCAGCAGTCTGGCGCAAGGCACTAATGGCAAGGAACTCACTCCTTTTCCTCACCAGCGTGGACAATCTGGAACAGCTGGCCCATCTTGTGGACGCCGGGAAGCTCGAATCCGGGCTCTGATTCCAGTTCTGCCATATTCCCCCAAGCGATATCAGCTCGGCCCTGTAATGCCACCGCTGTCGAACCATAGGGAGACGCCATGAAATCTTTTATCACCGCTCTCGCACTCTTAGCCGCAGTCTTCGGTTGCGGCGTGATTGCTCCCGCCCAAACCCAGCAGGGACGCATCGTCGGCCGGGTCACCGACCCCACAGGCGCAATGGTTCCCGGAGCGACGGTGGTCATTCTGAATACCGGCACCGGCATCCAGCGCGTGCTGGAAACCAACTCGGTGGGAGAATATGTGGCTCCCAATCTCAACCCCGGCGTGTATATTCTGCGGGCTTCCGCGCCCACCTTCAAGACCACGGAGCGGAATGGTGTCCGTCTGGAGGTGGCCGCCAATATCGGCATCGACTTTCAACTCGAGCAGGGCGCGATTTCGGAAACCGTCCAGTTCGAAGGCGAGCAGGCGCCGATTGACACGGTGACGGACACTCTCGGCGGCACCATGACTAACAAGCTCATCAACGAGTTGCCCTTGCAGGGACGAGATTTCCAGAACCTGCTGGAATTGCGGCCGGGCGTGCAACGCACTCCCGGCGGCGGCTTTCACAGCGTCACCACCAACGGCAACCGTTTCGAAGACAACAACTACATGGTTGACGGGACCGATGACAACGATCTCTACTATGGCGAAAGTGTGATCAATGACGTGGGCGTGGCCGGGACCCCGGCCAGCCATCTTCCGCTGGATGCCATCCAGGAGTTCAATACCCAGGAAAATCAGGGCGCCGAATATGGCTGGAAGCCGGGCGCGGTCGTGAACATCGGCCTCAAGTCAGGAAGCAATGATTTCCATGGAACCAGCTACTATTTCCATCGCAACAGCGCATTCGATGCACGGAACTACTTCAACCCGAATCCACAGCCGCTTTCCGATCTGTTGTTGCACCAGTTCGGCGCTTCGGCTGGCGGGGCGATCATCAAGGACAAGTGGTTCATCTTCGGAAACTATGAAGGAGTGCGGGACAAGGTAGGTAATCCGTTCAACGTGGACAGCCCGGTGACCACGTCGATCGGAGACCCGGCGATCAGCTTGCCCGACGCCAAGGCCGCGGCGGGGTGTCCGGCCACGTGCGATCCGGTCAGCCTTCAACTGGCCGACCTGTTCCTGTCCAACCCCGGTTCCACGGTTTCGTCGGGAGATCCAGCGCTGATCATTTCAACTTCAACAACGTGAATCGCGAAGACAATTTCGTGATCAAGTCGGACTACCGCTTGAACGCGAAAAACATATTCACCGGCCGGTTCTTCTACGCCAACAGCCTGCAGACCGAAGAAGACACCGCGCCCATTCGGCCGGATTGGCTTTCGATTGCCGATACCAAGGTGCAGGTGATGGGCGTGAACTGGACCTGGACTCCGAATTCCGCCTGGGTGAACGAAGCGCGCTTCGGGTACAACCACTATTGGCAGAGCGACAACGTCGCCGACCACGACAAGAGCGCCGCCGATTATGGTTTGAACACCGGGGTCACCGATCCCAAACTGTTTGGCTTTCCGGAAATCGACATCGGATCATTGTTCTCGATGGGCGGAAATTCGAGTTGGCCCTTGTTTACTTCTCCGACCTATACCTATCAGGCCATCGACAATGTTTCCCTGACCCGGGGGCGGCACAATTTCAGGTTTGGCGGGGAATTCCGGCATGGTGGAACTGACCTGTTCCGCGCCCGCCGGGGGCGAGGGCGGCTCTCCTTCGACGATACTCGCGACTCCAACGATGACATCGTGAATCCCGCGCTGGTGAATTTCCTGCAGGGTAGTTTTGGAGATGAAGGCTTCGCGCAGATTCTCACCGGAGACGTACGCCGCTACGTTACCATGACGGCCTTCGGCGCTTTCGTGGCCGACGATTGGCGCATCGCTCCCAGGCTTACCTTGAACCTGGGCCTGCGCTATGACCTTTCGCTCCCCGCGAAGGATTCCAACAACCTGATCGCCAATTTCATCCCAACCCAGGGTGGCCTGATACAGGTGGGACAGGGAATCAGTTCGCCCTATGCCACCGACAAGAACAATTTTTCACCCCGTGTTGGCGTGGCCTGGGATGTTTTCGGGACGGGCAAAACTGTGCTGCGCGCGGGCGGCGCCATCATTTATGAACAGCCCACCATTCGGGAATTCATTGATCGCGGCGGCCTGAATGAAAACCCCAGCGGTCTGCCCGGCGTGACTCCCGGCAATGGCAATATCCAACTGGTGCAAAGGGAACTGGATGACCCCGTGGCGCTAAGCACCGCCTGGACCAGCGGAACCCCGTTATTTGCAGGAGCGCTGACTACACCCTGCGACATTGGAGATCCCTGCGACGTGTTTGGCGTTCCTTATCACCTGGCCACGCCTTATGTTGCCAGCTGGAACGTCAATCTGCAGCAGGCGCTGGGCAGATCCACCTCACTGCAGGTGGCCTACGTTGCCAATCGCGGCATTAAGCTGTTCAGCCATCGCGACATCAACCAGTCCGATCCGGTGGCCAATTTTAACTGCTACGACAACGGTGACGACAGTTATCGCGGCTGCCGCCAGGACACGCGGCCCTTCGTGGTCAATTGCACGTCGGGAGCGGGTCCGTGCCTGGATTGGGCCGGCTACGCCACCGAAATGGAAAATCTGGGCAGCTCCTTCTACAACGGCCTGCAGGTCACCCTTACCCAAAGGGCCTTCCAGAGGCTCAATTTTCTCGCGGGCTATACCTGGGCGCACGCGCTGGACAATGCCACCACCAACCGCAGCGGTTTTCCGCAGGACAACCGCACCTTCCGGCCGGAGTGGGGCAACGGCGACTACGATATTCGCCACCGCTTCACCTTCTCCCTGAGTTACGAATTGCCCACCCTCCACGCCCCGTTGCAGCTCGGCGAAGGCTGGCAGCTCACCAGCATCGTCAATCTGCAAACCGGCGAGCCTTACGGGTTCTATGATTCTTTTGACGACATCAGCTTCTCCGGCGAGTTCCTTGACCGCTGGGACTTCTCCGGTGATCCCAATGACGTGCACTGGACCACGGACCCGGCAAAGCAAATCACCTATATTTACGGCAGCGCCGCCACCAGCAACCCGCGCTGCGCCGCGCAGAATAAAAACCCCGACCTCGATTTCTACGGGTGTTTCATCTCGGGAAGCGCTGTCATCACGCCCCCCGCTTACGGGACTTTCGGCAACATGCGCCGGAACATTTTCCGCGGTCCGGCTTATGCCAACCTGGATATGTCGGTGACCAAGCGATGGAAGCTTTCCGAGCGGATTAACCTGCAGCTGCGCGGCGAGTTCTTCAATGTGCTGAATCATCCCAACTTCGACGGCTTGTACACGCTGGGAACGGATGTCTCCGATCCCGTCTTCGGCATCAACGATCTGGGCGTGACCAATGCTACTCCGGACGTCGGAGCCTCTAACCCGGTGGTGGGTTCGGGCGGATCGCGCCATATTCAATTGGGAGCCAAGCTGATCTGGTAGCAACTAAAGTCCTCTTAAAGCAAACCACGTAGGCCCTGACGCCCCGTCTGGGCGGGCGAGCGGAGCTCGCCTGGTTTGCGGGGCTCCGCTCCGCCGGGCAGGTGGGGACACCTGCCCCTACGCGCTCATCGGAGCCGAATTTACACAGGATTTCCACCGGCGCGGGATCTGCGCAAAGCGGAAAACGATCGGGTAGCGACAGCAGAACCAAATTCCTAAACCATACCCATTGTGGTCACCAATTCAGTTAGCCACAAGTAATCGCGCTTTCGAAAAGAGCTCATCTCTCCCCCTAGGGACCTATAACTTTCTCATTGACAACAAATGCTTTAGGCGTAGGATGTGGACAAATGTGGTAGAAAGTGGTCTAGGCGGTGGTGGTCGTGGGCGGCAGTGAACCCTTGAGAGGCGCCAGTGGATTTTGTAGCTGACACCCCAAAAAACAGCCCGAACGAACCAGAAACTAAGGCCATTTTGACCGCTTTGACCTCCCTCGCTGTGGCAGCAACCGTATTCAAGAGATTTCCCGCCCTAAAGGGCAGAACACATGTTTCGCGGCAATCACCCAACTCGCGTCGACGAAAAGGGACGGCTCAAAGTCCCCGCCGAGTTCAAGCGGGTGATCGACGAGAAGTACAACGAGAAATTCTACATCACCAGCCTGGATGGCAAGGTTGGCCAAGTGTATCCCTTCGAGGAATGGGAGCGGATCGAGCAGAAGCTGGCAGGGCTCTCCACCTTCAATCCTACGAAAAAGAAGTTTCTGGACCGGGTGAACTACTACGGGCAAGTGGTCGAGATGGATGGTCAGGGGCGGCTGCTGCTGCCGCAATTGTTGCGGGAAGCAGCGCAGCTCAAGGGCGAGGTTGCAGTGACCGGCAATCTTTCCCATCTCGTAGTACGCAACCTGGAGGCTTACCGCACCGAGATTGAGGAGCAGTCGTTCACCTCTGAGGATGAGAAGACGCTCGACGATCTGGGCATCTAGTGGACGAGGGTTCAACAAGCACCCCCGAGCGGGGTGGGCATGGCGGAAACAAGAGTGGCCATGTCCCGGTTCTTTTAAAAGAAGCGATCGACTTTTTAGCTATCAAGCGTGGCGGGACTTATATCGACGCTACGGTGGGGCTGGGCGGGCACAGTTTCGAAATCGCAAGACGCCTCGGCGCACCGGGACATTTGATTGGGCTCGATAAAGATCCTGCGGCGCTGGATGAGGCCCGCATCAGGCTCATCTCTTCCGGGGGGGAGGGATGGCCTGAAGTGAGTCTGCTGCATGGTTCCTTCGCGGAGATCGGAGAGCGGTTCCAGCCGGCGTCAGCCGACGGACTGCTGGCGGATCTCGGCGTGAGCAGCCTGCAACTGGACACACCATCGCGAGGCTTTAGCTTTCAGGCGGAAGGCGCGCTCGACATGCGAATGAATACGCAAGCCGGGCCCACCGCCGAACAAGTGGTAAATCAGGTGGACGAGGTCACACTCGCGAATCTGATTTACGAATTCGGTGAGGAAAGGAGGTCGCGGAGAATCGCCAGAGCCATTGTCCGGTCGCGGCCAATCCGAACGACTGCGGAACTTGCAGCCGTCGTATCGGCCGCGGCCCGGCCAATGAATCAGGCCGAACGTAGGATTCATCCCGCGACGCGAACCTTTCAAGCTCTCCGAATCTTCGTAAACCATGAACTGGACGACTTGCGGGAGTTGCTGAAATCGGCCCCGCAAGTGCTGAAACCGGACGGAAGGATAGTGATCATCAGTTTCCATTCGCTGGAGGACCGCATCGTGAAAGATGCCTTCCGCGAAGGCGCGAAGCAGGGTCACTACAAGTTGCTGACCAAAAAGCCAGTGACTGCCGGGGAGGAAGAGATCGAGCGCAATCCGCGGGCACGTAGCGCAAAATTGCGGGCGGCGGAAAAGATTTAGGCGAGGCGGGTCTTCGACCCGCCAGGACGGGTCAGAGACCCGTCCCCACACGGTTCGTGGCGCTAACAAGTTTACCCCTGGAAAACCAGCCAGGGCCCCGGCCACAGCCGTTGACGGATGGGCCGGGATAAAAGTTCCGGGACGGCATCGCCTCTCACAACAAGGGCGAAACACAACTCTCTACCTTCTTCGGTGCCGTCCCGGAGAGATGGGAAGGTAGAACGGAGGCCACAGATGTACCGAGCAGCGACGTACACAGGAACATTGATCGACGAATTAATTGCCACGGTGGAGCGTAGCGAGGCCCGTGCCGGCAGGCTCTTGCAGGACACGCGCTCCCAGGAAGAGAAACTCGCCTACTGGTATGCGGTGGCGCAACAGGAAGTTGCGCAATTCGAATCCAGTCTGGCTGGAGTGGCATAGATGGCGGCGGCGCAGTGCGCAGCTCCGGTCGTGCGGCGTAAACGCAGCTGGACGGGAACTCCCGAAATTTATTTCGCCAAGCCCATCGATAATTCGCGCCTGGTGAAAGTGGAGGACCCGCAGCACAGCCGCGAAATGAAACAATTTGGAGTTGCCCTGGGCTGTCTGTTTTTGCTGGTTATGACTTTTGCCTGGCAGCACTTCAAAGCCATTGAGTACGGTTACAAGATCGAAGCTCTCAGAGTGCAGCGCGACGGCCTGACCGAGGTGAATCGCACCCTGCGCCTGGAGGAAGCCTCACTGCGCGACCCCGAGCGCATTGACGTTCTGGCGCGGAAACTGGGACTGCAATCCCCGCAGGCCGGCCAGGTGATGCACATGGATACGGTTTCGCCGGATGCCGCAACGCCGGTGCTGGCCAGCGTGACTCCGGTCACGATGGATTCGGCACGATAAAGAACACGGCCGGCTGGCTCTTGAACGACCGCTGCCCTCCGGTCGGCCCGCCAGGCGGGCGGGACGCCCGCCAGACAGCCGGCAAGACGCCAGCGCTACAAAAGTCTGTTTGGCGGCTCCCGCAATGGTGCGCCGCCTTGTTTGTCTAAGGGGCTTGGACCTTGGCAACGAACACACCCCGCAACAGCGCGAATAAACGGCTCTACCTTCTGGGCGCAATCCTGATGCTCTGGGCCGGTGCGATCTGCTTGCGCCTCGTCTATCTGCAAATCTTCCGTTACGGCGACTTCGAGCAGCGAGCGCAGCGCCAGCAACAGCGTACCACCGAAGTGGCAGCCCGGCGGGGAATCATCTACGACCGCGCCGGCCGTGAACTGGCCATGTCCGTTTCCGTGGATTCCGTATTCGCGGTCCCGGTTGATATCCCCGACCTGGCAGGGACCATATCTCTGGTAGCGCGGATTGCCAAGGCGGATCCCCGGGAGTTGCTGGCAAAATGCAAGGCCGCCCGCACCTTCTGCTGGCTGGCACGCAAGGCGGACGCCGAAACCGCCGACCGTATCCGGTCTTTGAATCTGCGCGGCATCTATTTCCAGAAAGAATCGAAACGCTTCTATCCCAAACGTGACCTGGCGGCGCAGGTGCTGGGCTACGTCGGCATGGACGATGAAGGCCTGAGCGGGATCGAGCGCGCGGATGACGACGAGTTGCGCGGCAAGCCCGGCCGCATGCTGATCTCGGTAGATGCCCGGCGCAAGTGGTTCGGCAGCGTCGAGAAGCAGCCTGACCCCGGCGAAAATGTCGTTCTGACCATCGACGAAAAAATCCAGTACATCGCAGAACGCGAACTGGAAACCGCGATGCAGCAGACCCATGCCGAGTCGGGCACGGTGGTCGTCGAGAAACCGAAAACGGGAGAGATTCTGGCCCTGGCCAATCGTCCCACGTTCAATCCCAACCTGGCCCGCGAGATCACGTCACAAAAACTGAAAGATCATGCCGTCAGCGACGTGTACGAGCCGGGATCGACTTTCAAGGTGGTCACCATCGCTGCCGCGCTGGAAGAGAAATTGACTCATCCCAGTGAAGTATTTGACTGCCAGATGGGTTCGATCGTCATCAACGGCATGCGGATCCGGGACAGCAAACCTCACGGGCTGCTTACGGTTGCCGGCATCCTGGCCGAATCTAGCGACGTCGGCGCCATCAAGATCGCGCTGCGCCTGGGCGAGGAGCGCTTTTACAAGTACATTCGCGCCTTCGGTTTCGGCCAGCACACAGGCATCGAATTGCCGGGCGAGACCCGCGGCCTTTCCAAGCCGCTGAATCGCTGGTCGAAAGTGTCCATCGGCGCCATCTCCATGGGCCAGGAGATTGGAGTGACCCCGCTGCAGCTCGTGGGTATGATCTCCACCATCGCCAACGATGGTATCTGGGTGGCGCCGCGAATCGTCGCCGGCACCACAGAACCGCGGGGTACTCCACAGATGGTGGCCTTTCATCCCGGAGTGCAGCGCCGGGTGATCTCACCGATGACCGCCGCGCAGATGAAACAGATGATGCAAGGCGTAGTCCTGCACGGCACCGGGAAGAAGGCCATCCTCGAGGGTTATAGCTCGGCGGGGAAGACGGGGACCGCGCAGAAGGTCGATCCCGCCACCCGCGCCTATTCGCATACCAAGTACGTGGCGTCTTTCGCCGGATTTGCCCCCATCAACGACCCAGTCATCACCGTGGCGGTGATTCTGGATTCTGCGGTGGGTTTGCATCAGGGCGGACAAGTTTCTGCTCCGGTGTTCCAGAGAGTCACGCAGCAAGTTTTGGAATATCTGCACACGCCGCACGACGTTGAGCTGCCGGCCAGCCGCCAGGTCTTGCTGGCGGAGCGGCGGGTCAAAGACCAGGATGTTGAAGAAGGATCGCCTGACCGCCTGGGCGACACGCTGGATGCGTCCGATATTCCACCGGCCGATGCCAGCGACCAACCGGCCGTTGCTGCCGCAGCCTCCTCGCCCAACGTAACCGCCAGCGTGGTCGTGCCCGCAGCCATGCGTCAGCCTGAACCGGCCGCCTCAACCGTTGCGCAGCAAAAGCAAAACACGATGCCGGATGACAAACCCGGCGCAACGCCACTACCGTCTCATCTTCCGTCAAGCGGCACCGTGGTGCTGGACGTCGAGCAGGGCGGAATTGTGGTTCCATCGTTTCTCGGAAAGAGCGTGCGGGCGGCGATCGAGATGGCTCAGGAAAGCGGGCTGGATCTGGATGCGGTGGGCAATGGACTGGCCCGGCAGCAATCGCCTCCGCCCGGTGCACATGTAGCGTCAGGATCGCAGGTGACGGTCAAGTTCGAGCGGTGAACACCTGGTTGCGAAACTAAGACCATCTGTCATCCTGAGCGCGGAGTCGAAGGACCCCTAGCGACAGCAATGTGCTCGAGGTAGGGGTCCTTCGACTCCGCCGAACGTTTCGCAAGCAAAACGTTCAGCTCCGCTCAGGATGACACCTCACTCTTAGGATGACACTGGTTTCGGCCCGGTGCACTAGAATTCAAAGCAATGACTTTCCTCGAACTCCTGTACGGTGCGGAAGTGCTTTCGCAAAACGGCAATCCCGGTATCGGCGGGCTGGAGTATGACTCGCGCCGCATCAAGCCGGGCGATGCCTTCCTCGCCATGCGGGGCGAATCGAGTGACGGAAACAGATTCATCGACCAGGCGATCGTGGCTGGAGCGGTCGCGATCGTTACCGACTCCGCAACCGAAAAGCCCCGCCCGGAGGTGGCCTGGGCCCAGGTGCCGCACGGACGCCGGGCGCTGGCGCGGCTCAGCGCCAACTTCTACAAGAAGCCGGCCGAGCGGCTGGCCATCACCGGCGTCACCGGCACGAACGGGAAGAGTACGACTGCATTTCTGCTCGAATCCATTCTTACCGCCGCCGGGCGCAAGAGCGCGCTGGTCGGGACCATCGAATATCACGTTGCCGGAAAGACCCTGCCCGCGCCGCACACCACTCCCGAAGCGCTGGAGCTGAATCGCATCCTGAACCAGGCCCTGGGCCAGGGCGCAACCGAAACCGTGATGGAAGTTTCCTCGCACGCGCTGGAACAGCAACGGGTTTACGGGATTCCGCTCGACGTCGCTGTCTTCACGAACCTGACCCGCGACCACCTCGATTACCACCACACCATGGACGAGTATTTTTCCTCCAAGCAGATATTGTTCGAAGGCTGCGGCACGGAGGCGCCTCGCGCGGCGGTGCTGAACAGTGACGACGAGTACGGTCAGAAACTGGTAAAGATCAGCAGGAAGCGCGGTTCCGAAGTGTTGACCTACGGGCTGACGAAGGGGGAGTTCCACGCGGAGAAAGTCGAAATTACTCCGCGGGGGACCAGATTTGATCTGGTGATGCCGAAGGAAAGCATTCCCCTTTTTTCCCCGCTCATCGGAAAAGTGAATGTGTACAACATCCTGGCGGCGGCGGGTGCGGGTTATCTGCGGAACTGCAAGGCGGAGGAGATCGCGCAGGGCATAGCGGCGCTTACCCGCGTCCCGGGCCGGTTTGAACGTGTGGACTGTCAGCAGCCCTTCACCGTGGTGGTGGATTACGCCCATACTGACGACGCGCTGCGGAACCTTACGTCGCTGGCGCGGGAATTTGTTCAGCAGGCGGTACAAAAGGGCAAGGTAATCACAGTTTTTGGCTGCGGCGGTGATCGCGACCGGGCCAAGCGCCCGCTAATGGGCGAGGCTGCCGGACGGGGCAGCGATTTCGTAATCTTGACCTCGGACAATCCTCGCAGCGAAGATCCACTGGCCATCATTAATGACGCCATGGTGGGACTGCAGCGCTCGGGCACGAAATACAAAACGGAGCCCGACCGGAAGGCGGCCATCGCCCTGGCCGTTGGAGAAGCGAACCCGGGAGACATTGTGCTGATTGCCGGCAAGGGGCATGAAAAGGTCCAGACCACGCGGGACGGGGCGCTCCCCTTTGATGATGTGGAAGTCGCGCAGAAAATCCTGCGCGAGGCCGGATACGACTGCAAGTCGTCCAACGCCGCCGCCGGAAAACGGGCATGAAGCTTCCACTCTCGAGAGTCGCCGAATTCATCTCGGCCAGCGGCGAATTCGACCATAAGGCGATCGCCCAGGCTTACTCAATCGATTCGCGCACCATCCAGCCAGGCGAGCTTTTTTTCGCGGTGAAGGGTGAGCGCACGGATGGCCACGATTTTGTGCAGCAGGCGCTGGGAAAGGGCGCCCTGGCAGCGGTTGTCCGCAAGGACGAACTGGCGCGCTATGCAGTGAAGACCGGGCTGCTGGCGGTACCCGATACCCTGGTCGCTCTGCAAACGCTGGGTGCAGCAGTCCGCCGTTTGTGGGCGAAGCCGCTCATCGGCGTGACCGGATCCACCGGCAAGACCACCACCAAAGAGGCGATTGCCCATGTTCTCGCTTCCCGCTTTCGGGTGTTGAAGTCGGAGGGCAACTTCAACAATCACTTCGGACTACCGCTGATGCTGCTGAAAATCGACCCTGAGCATGAGGCCGCAGTGATTGAGATGGGCATGTCGCATCGGGGAGAGATCGCCGCGCTGGCAAAAATTGCGCAGCCGGAAATTGGCGTGGTCACCAACGTGGCCCCGGTCCATCTCGAATTTTTCAAGTCGGTGGCCGAAATTGCGCGGGCAAAGTACGAACTGATCGAGGCCCTGCCTGCCGGCGGCACCGCCATCCTCAACGCCGACGACGAGTATGTCTCGCAATTTGGCCGCGACTTCCGCGGCAAAGTCGTGCGCTACGGCCTTCATTCGACGGCTGACGTCCGGGCTGAGAACATCGAATCCCGCGGCGCTGCCGGTTCAGTGTTCGATGTGGTGGCCGGCGGCTGCCGCGAACCTGCGACCCTGCCCCTGGTGGGCACGCACAATATCTATAACGCCCTGGCCGCGGTTGCGACCGGAATGGAGCGAGGCCTGAGCCCACACGATGCCACTCGCGCCCTGGCAACCCTGGCCCCGGCCGACAAAAGAGGGGCGGTCGTCCAAGTGGGCAACATCACGGTCATCAACGATTGTTACAATTCCAATCCAACGGCCCTGAACGCAATGGTGGATACGCTGGCGGCCATGCCGGCGAAGCGGCGCATTGTGGTCGCAGGCGAAATGCTGGAACTGGGTCCGGCAGGCGAAGAGTTGCATCGCCGTTCGGGCCAACACATGGCAGAGAAGGGAATCGACATACTGGTCGGGGTGCGAGGCCTGGCGCAGCCGATGGTGGAGGCCGCAAGCCGCGCCGGCACCCGGGCGGAATTCGTGGCCACACCGGAAGAAGCCGGTGAGTGGCTGGTCCGCGAGACCCGCGAAGGCGACGTGGTGCTGCTCAAAGCGTCACGCGGAGTAAAGCTGGAACGCGCTCTAGAGGCAGTCGTCGGTCGTCAATCTTCAGTCGCCGGCAAATCAAGAACGGCTGATGATTAGCTGACAGCTGACGACTGAAGACCGACGACTGACGACTGCAGGGAGGCTGATTGCTCTACTGGCTGCTCTACCTGAAGCTGTTCCATTACTTCCCGCCATTCCGTATTTTCCGTTATTTGACCTTTCGTACAGCCTTTGCCAGCCTCACCGCCCTGTTCACGGCACTGATCGTCGGCCCCATCGTCATCAACCGCCTGCGCGAATTTCAGATTGGCCAATTCATCCGAGAAGAAGGACCCAAGGCCCATCACAAAAAGGCCGGCACTCCCACCATGGGCGGTCTGCTGATCGCCATTTCCATCGTTGTGCCGACTCTGTTGTGGGCCGACCTGAGCAACCTGTTTATCTGGATCGCGGTGTTTGCCACCTGCGCCTTCGCCGCCATCGGATTTGCCGACGATTACATCAAGGTGGTAAACCGAAGAAATCTGGGTCTCACGTCGAAAGCCAAGCTGGGCTTGCAGATTGCGGTCAGCATCCTGATTGCCGTGGCGCTGATCGCGATGCAGACTCGCGGCGCTTACTCAACCAAGCTGATGGTGCCTTTCATCAAGCAGTTTCACCCCGATCTGGTGATCGAGAAGCTGGTCAGCAATCCCGCGCTGTGGCCCCTGGCGTTTGTTCCTTTTGTGGCCTTTGTGGTGCTGGTGATCGTGGGATCGAGCAACGCGGTGAATCTTACCGACGGCCTGGATGGACTGGCCATCGGCTGCACCGTCATCGCTGCCGGAGCGCTGGCTGTCCTTACTTACGTCAGCGGCCACGCCACCTTCGCGCAGTATCTTGAGCTGCAGCGCATGCCGCTGGCCGGCGAACTGACCATCTTCTGCGGGGCCATGGTGGGCGCGGCCATTGGCTTCCTCTGGTACAACGCCCATCCCGCCGAAGTTTTCATGGGGGACGTGGGCTCCCTGGCCCTGGGGGGCGCGATCGGCACCGTGGCCGTAATGATCAAGCAGGAGCTGCTGCTGCCTTTCATCGGCGGCATCTTTGTGATCGAGGCGCTGTCCGTGATTCTTCAAGTGGCGTCCTACAAATTGAGAAAGAAACGGATTTTCAAGATGGCGCCCCTGCACCACCATTTCGAACTGCTGGGCTGGTCGGAATCAAAAATTATCGTGCGCTTCTGGATCGGGTCCCTGGTGTTTGCCCTGTTCGCCCTCACGACGTTAAAGCTAAGATGATTCTCACGGAAGCTTCTGGCTTCTAGCTATTAGCTTCTAGCCAAAGATTGATAGCCATGGGCCTCGAGCCAGAAGCTAGAAGCCAGAACCTGTACTTTTATGGATCTCGCCAACAAACGCGTTCTGGTTGTCGGACTTGGCAAGTCCGGAGTGGCCTCGGCCTTGTTTCTGCAATCCCGGGGCGCGAAAGTCACGGTCTCGGACGCCAAGCCGCAAGAGCAGCTGGGAGAAGAGATCCCGCTCCTGCTCGATCACGGCATCGCGGTAGAAACCGGTGGACACGGCGAGCGCACTTTTCGAGGGCAGGACCTGATCGTGGTCAGTCCCGGGGTCCCGGTAGATTCCGCGCCCCTGGTGCAGGCCCGTGCCGCGGGCGAGCCCGTGATTGGCGAGATCGAGCTGGCGTCGCAGTTCCTGCCGGAAAACATTGTTGCCATCACCGGTTCCAACGGAAAAACCACGACCACCACGCTGACGGGGGAAATTATCGCGGCGGGTGGTTTACCGACCGTGGTCGGCGGCAACATTGGCACTCCGGCAATTTCGCTGGTCGAGCGGGCGAAGGACGACACGGTAGTGGTTCTGGAAGTATCGAGCTTTCAACTGGAGACGATCCAGACCTTTCGCCCAAAAGTCGCCGTCGTGCTCAACATCACGCCCGACCACCTCGACCGCCATCGCACTTTCGAGGCCTACACCAACGCCAAGGCGCGCATTTTTGAGAACCAGCAGAGGGAGGATTTCGCTGTGCTGAATGCCGACGATCCCACCTGTGCTGGACTGGCAGGCAGCACCCGGGCGCAAGTCTTCTGGTTTAGCCGCAAGGAAGAAGTAAAGCAGGGAGCGTACGTGCGCGATGGTCGGGTCCTTTTTCGCGATGCCAGGGGGGCGCGCGAGATCATGCTGGCCTCCGAGATACCGCTTAAAGGAGGCCACAACGTTGAAAACGTGCTGGCAGCGGTCTGCGTCGGCGCGCTCATGGGTTGCGAGCCGGCACGCATCGGCCAGGCGGTGCGGGCCTTCAAAGCAGTGGAACACCGCCTGGAATATGTTGCGACGATTCGCGGCGTGGAATATTATAACGACTCCAAAGCCACCAACGTGGATGCAACCATCAAGGCCCTGGAATCGTTTCCGGCAAGTGTCCACCTGATTCTGGGCGGCAAGGACAAAGACAGCGACTATACCCTGCTGAACGAGTTGCTGCGCCAGAGGGTTAAGCGTGTGTACACGATTGGCGCGGCTGCGGAAAAGATCGAATCCCAGATTAAGGGCGTGGAGATCGATCCCTCGGAGACCCTGGAAACCGCGCTCCGGCGGGCCTCAGCAACCGCCGCAGCCGGAGACATCGTGTTGCTGGCCCCCGCCTGCGCCAGCTTCGACCAGTTCCGGAACTACGAGCACCGGGGCAGGGTCTTTAAAGAAGTAGTGCACGCCCTGGCCGCCGAAGCCCGAACCTAAGAATCAGGCGCGACGCTTGCGCTCGGCTTTCTGCCCTCGCCACAGTCCACGCGAGAAACGGCGACATAAATTTACGCCCTGTTAACCAAACCGCTGGAAAAACAACCTATGCTCTGGTATTGGCCATCCATATCAGAAAGAGCAGAACCAGCCTGACCATGGTGGGGCCGGTCAGGGTCGCCGGGAGGCGCGTGCGCATGAGTACCGCGATTTTCAGGAGCCCGGAACCGGAGTCTCCGTACACCTATCTGGTGAAGCGCACGGTGGAGGCTTGCCGGGTCGCCAAGGAAGCTGCCGCCACTGCGGCGGAGGGCATAGCCACGGCGTCCTGTCCGCTGCTGAATACGCTTCGTGACCGCGAAAAAGAACTCGACCGCCTGGACATGGAAATCGATGCCGGCGTGACCCAGGTCGTCACTCAGGTCACCGATGGGGAAGCGCGTGAACTGCTGGCCTGCATGAAGTTCATGATCAGCCTGGAACGCATCGGCGACCTGCTGCTCAGCTTTGCGGGGAGCGCACAAGCGGTTTGTGCCCGCCTCGATCCGCAGGACATTCGCGATCTTACCCACATGGCGACGGTGCTGGAGAAGATGCTGGCCGACGCAGGTAGCGCTTTTTCCACTCGCGATGTTAAGAAGGCGGTTGACGTGCTGCGGGCCGACGCGGAGATCGATCGCCTGCGCAACCTCATCTTCCTGCGTCACATCGAAAATCCGGAGGGCCTGCAGCGCCACGCCAGCTTGCAGGTCATCTTTATGACCCAGTCGCTGGAGCGCGCGGGCGATCATGCCAAGAACCTGGCGGAAGAGGTTTGCCATTTTGTCAGCGGCCATACTGTCCGCCACGTGCTGATGACTTACGACAAGCCCATCGAGCAGATGTTTCTGGATTGGCTGCGGGCTCGCGAAGAACAGCAGTAAATAACACCCAATGTGACATCCGTCACAGATTTGCCCTGTCCGGCAACCTACGATCAGCAAAGTAGCGCGCTACCAACCATGTTTGCCGGCCGCCTTACTCACGCCACCATCCGCATTCTCGACTGGATAGCGGACCGAACGCTGCCGCCTGACACCAGTCCCATCCACCTGCAGACAGGCTGCCGAGGCGAGGAAGACGCCTACTTCTACCTGCGAAAGCTGGGGTATGTAGTGGTCGCCCGCAATTTTCGTTCACCCAACCGGCACGGCGAAATCGACCTGATCGCCTGGCACGGGGACGTTCTCTGTTTTGTCGAAGTCAAGACCCGCACTACCCACGATGTGAAGCCCGCGGAAGCTGCCGTGGACCGGGAGAAACGCCGGGACCTGGTGGCGGTCGCCCGCGAATACCTGCGTCACCTGCCGCCGGACTGTCCGTGGTGCCTCGAAGTCATCAGCGTGTACTATGATCAGGGTTCAAGGCAGCCGCAGATCGAGCTGTTCCGCAATGTTCAGCTGTAGGCGTAAAATAGCTGCATTTGCTTCGCGCGGGACGTTGCCGTCCGCGGAAAGGACTCCAGTAATTGCCTGAGCTGCGCAAGGACCCAATCGTCGGTCGCTGGGTCATCATTTCGACCGACCGTGCGAAGCGTCCCACCGACTTCGCTCGCGAAGGAGTCAAAATCAAAGGCGGCTTTTGCCCCTTCTGTTACGGCAACGAATCCAAGACTCCGCCAGAGATACAGGCTTACCGCCCCAATCCCAACGGCGGGCCTCCGCCGCAGCGCGACAGCCCGGGCTGGACGGTGCGCGTGGTTCCCAACAAGTTTCCAGCCCTGGGTATCGAGGGCAATCTCAATCGCCAGGCCGAAGGCATGTTCGACCGCATGAACGGCATCGGAGCCCATGAGGTCATCATTGAGACTCCCGACCACAATGCCAGCCTGGCCAATCTTCCACCCAAGCGCATCGAAGACGTGCTCTGGACTTTCCGCGACCGCATTCTCGATCTCAAGAAGGATCGCCGCTTCAAGTACATCCTGATTTTCAAGAATCACGGGGAAGCGGCCGGAGCCTCGCTGGAACACGCCCACTCGCAACTGATTGCGCTGCCCATTCTGCCGATTTACGTGAGTGAAGAAATCGAAGGGGCCAAGCAGTACTACATCTACAAGGAGCGCTGCGTCTTCTGCGATGTGATCCGCCAGGAGACCGAAACCGGGACCCGCGTGGTCGCCGAAAATGCCGACTTCATCACGCTTGCTCCTTACGCGCCCCGTTTTCCATTTGAGACCTGGATCCTTCCCAAACAGCATGAATCGGCGTTCGAGAATTCCTCCACTCACATGTTTGAGAACCTGGCCCGGGCGCTGAAGACCTTGCTCAGCCGGGCTGAGCGCGTGCTGGATAACCCTCCTTACAATCTCGTCATCCACTCTTCGCCCGTGCAGGACCCGACCAATGACCACTATCACTGGCACATCGAGTTCATGCCCAAGCTGACCAAGACGGCGGGCTTCGAGTGGGGCACAGGTTTCTATATCAATCCCACGCCTCCCGAGGAAGCGGCGAAGTTTTTGCGCGAAGCCAACGTGGAAGAGCCGGCGGCTACGACTACGGGCTAGCGGAAGCCCGATCATCATAAGAGTGTGCACCGCAGTTTGACACCTTTACCCGCTCTCACTAAGATTTCCGGGCTTGCGAAACTGTTTATGAAACGTCTGCTCCTCCTGCTGCTGACGTGTGCAACGTTCGGCTACACCCAGAATCCTGCGGCGTTGCTCAACAACGTTCCCAACCGCAGGACCATCAGCTTGGATGGCGCATGGCAGGCCATCGTCGATCCTTACGAAACCGGCCTGAATGGCCGCTTCTACCTGAACGCCAAACCCAAAGACAAGCACGAGCTGGTCGAATACGATTTCGATAAGTCCGATGTCCTGAACGTTCCCGGCGACTGGAACTCGCAGAAGAAAGAGTTATTCTTTTACGAAGGCCCCGTGTGGTACAAGAAGTCGTTTTCCTACCATAAGGGGGAACACAAAGGTGTCTTCCTGTATTTTGGTGCCGCCAACTACTTCACTCGCATATATCTGAACGGGCAAGCCTTGGGTGAACACGAAGGCGGGTTCACGCCCTTCGACTTTGAAGTCACCGACCAGATTCGTGAAGGTGACAACTTCGTGGTGGCGGAGGTGAACAATTCCCGCCGCCGCGATGGCGTGCCCACGGTAAATACCGACTGGTGGAACTACGGAGGGCTGACGCGCGATGTGATGCTGGTGGAGGTCCCCGAAACTTTCATCCATGATTATTTTGTACAGCTCGCCAAGGGGTCGAGTAGTGAGATCTCAGGCTGGGTGCAGCTCAGCGGCCCTGTTTCAGCGCAGCAGGTCACGATTGAAATTCCCGAAGCCAGGATCAAGCAAACCGTCAGCACCGATGCGGCTGGGCGCGCCGAGTTCCGCTTTCCGGCCAAGCTCGAGCTGTGGTCGCCGGAGCATCCCCGGCTCTACGACGTTGTGCTGTCGAGCGGCGCTGACAAAGTGCACGACGCCATCGGTTTCCGCACCATTGAAACCCGCGGCACCCAAATATTGCTCAATGGCAAGCCCGTTTTTCTACGGGGCATCGCCCTGCATGAGGGGGCCCCGATCCGCGGCGGACGCGCCTTCAGCGAAAAAGATGCGGAAACCCTGCTGGGGTGGGCGCGGGAACTGGGCTGCAATTTCGTGCGCCTGACCCACTACCCGCACAGTGAGAACATGACCCGCCTGGCCGACCGCATGGGGATCATGGTGTGGTCTGAAATCCCGGTTTACTGGGACATTGACTGGGAAAACCCAGCCACTCTGCAAAACGCCGAGAGCCAATTGCACGAGATGATCGCCCGCGATCACAACCGGGCGTCGATAGTCTTGTGGTCGCTTTCGAACGAGACCCCGGTCAAGCCGGCGCGGACCGCGTTTCTCCGGCAGCTGGCAGACGCCGCCCGCCAGCAGGACTCGACTCGCCTGATCACATCCGCGCTGAACCACGTTGACGAGGCTGGCCCGGACACTCGTGCCCTGAATGATCCCGTGGGTGAATACCTCGACGTGCTGGGGCTGAACGAGTATCTGGGCTGGTATGGAGGGCGTCCGGAAGACGCCGACCGCATGCAGTGGAAGTTCGCCTGGGACAAGCCCGTCATCGTGAGCGAATTCGGCGCTGGAGCCCCGTACGGCAGACATGGCGAAGCGGACGAGCGCTGGACCGAGGAATATCAGGCCAATCTTTACCAACACCAGATCATCATGCTCAAAAACATTTCAGCGCTGGCAGGTCTATCGCCCTGGGTCCTGATGGACTTCCACTCACCGCGCCGCCTGCTGCCCGGCACACAGGATTACTACAACCGCAAAGGGCTGATTTCGAATACGGGACAGCACAAGCAGGCGTTCTACGTGCTGCAGAAGTTCTATCGGGAAATGGAAGGCACAAAGTAGCTACGAGTCTATTCATCCCCGGGATCATTCCGCATTGTTGGGAAGGGCACGGCTTCGCCGTGTCAACAAAGCCTGGAAATAAGCTTCGTGGAAGGGCACGGCTTCAGCCGTGCCATCAGAGTCGGGAAGGAGACGCGGTTTCAGCCGCTGGGGTGGACTTCTAGGCCTGGGTACGATCCAGAAATTCCGAATGCCATGCCATCTGGATCGCTTCCAATTTGCCCTCGTTCGACTTCTTGGGATCGTCTTTGAACTCCGGCAACTCCGTCACCAGACGGTGCAAATCCGTAAAACGCACGGCCAGCGGATCCGTTTCAGGATGCCGTTCCGAAAGCAGGACTCCGAGGTCGTCCGCATCATCCCAGGTCAGATCTTTCGGCATGCATTTGCTCCTCAAGGCAGTTTCCAGTTTCTGGTTGCGAGTTTCAAAAGCATAAACTGGAAACCAGAAACTAGAAACTGGGTCTTAGTGTTCTTCCGAAACGTAATTCCGGTTCCATGCTGGAATCTCGACTACTACTTTGCCGGGCTTGTTGATCACAGCCTGACAGCCGAGTCGGGAGTTTAACTGCAAATCGGCGGCCATGTCCAGCCGGTCGGCTTCGTCGTCATCCATTTCGGAAAGAATGTCGGCGCCCTCTTTCACCCATATGTGACAGGTGGTGCAGGCGCAATTGCCGCCGCAGGCGTGGTCCAGCCGGATGCCGTTGTTCAGGGCAACGTCAAGCAATGATTCCGGTTTGCCGTGGTCCTTGTAGGGCAGCTTGCCATGCTCGAACTGCACTGTTTTGCCTTCGGGCAGAAATGTGACCTGGACCGTATTCTCGCCGGGGGGATCGACGGTTGCCGTTCCTGCTCCCTGAGTTTTCTCTTCTGCCATGTAGCTGCTCCTAATCTTAGATCGCGTGCATTTCCAGACGACCGATCACTGACGACCGATGACTGACGACTGACGACCGCTTTATTCAAACTCCGCCTTGGCCACGGGATGCGGCGCGTCTGGTCCTTCACCCATATCCGCCTGGTCCATGGTCTTGCCCTTCAGGGCCGTAGAAACGGCGCTATCCATCATCAGCTCGGCCAGCCGCATCGTACCCTGATTCAGGGCATCGATGGCGGTGCGGATAGCCTGGTAGTTATCTTCACCCTGCACCTGCTTCAAAGCGTTTTCCAGCTTGGCGATGCGCTTCTTCTCGGTGCTGGTCAGCTGTCCCCAGGCTGGACTCTTCTTTCCTTTTTCGAGCGCGGCCAGGATCGTTCCAGCTTCGTTCCGCGCCTCGATCACCTGGCGTTGTCGGAAATCTTCTTCGGCCGAGTCAAACGAATCGAGAATCATGCTCTCGACTTGCTCATCCGTCAAACCGTAGCTGGGCTGGACTTCGATTTGCGCTTCGGTTCCGCTGCGTTGCTCGCGCGCGGACACGTGCAGAATGCCATTTGCGTCGATGAGGAACTTGACTTCGACGCGAGGTATTCCGGCCGGCATCGGCGGAATGCCTTTCAGATCGAAGCGGGCCAGCGAGCGGCAGTCTTTTGCCAGTTCACGCTCGCCCTGCAGCACGTGAATGGCGACGTTGGCCTGCCCGTCCACCTGCGTGGTGTAGTGCTGGGTGGCAGAAGCCGGGATGGTCGAGTTGCGCAAAATGATCTTGTCGGTCACGCCGCCCGCCACCTCAATGCCGAGCGACAAAGGCGTGACATCGAGCAACAGCATATTTTCCGTGGCTTCGGAGCCGCCGGCAAGAATATTGGCCTGCACCGCGGCGCCGAGGGCCACGACTTCGTCCGGATTCAGGTCGATGTGCGGCGTCCGCCGGAACATCTCTTCGACCAGCGCACGCACTTTGGGAATTCGCGTGGAGCCGCCGACCAGCACCACTTCATCAATCTGTTCGGGCTTCAGGCCGGCGTCTTTCAGTGCCTGCTTGCACGGGCCGATCGTGCGATCGATGATGGGCTGAATCAGTTGCTCGAATTGCTCCGGGGTGATGGCTCTTTGATAGTTCTGCCCACCCGGCAGTTCAACTTCGAGCGTGGTCGCGGGTTGTGAAGAGAGCGCGATCTTGGCCTCGATCACGGCCTTGCGGATGGTGGCCACGGCTTCGCCATTGCGCGAGACATCGAGACCCATGTCGCCGCGAATGTCGTCGAGCGCAATCGTAATCAGGAGATTGTCAATATCATCGCCGCCCAGGTGCGTGTCGCCGTTGGTTGCGACGACCTCAAAAATTCCGTCGTGCAACTTGAGGATGGATACATCGAACGTGCCGCCACCCAGGTCGTACACGGCCACAATACCGTTCTGCCTCTTATCGAGCCCGTAGGCCAGGGAAGCCGCCGTCGGTTCATTCACCAACCGGAGGACTTCGAGGCCGGCGATTCGTCCGGCGTCTTTTGTCGCCTGCCGCTGGGCATCGTTGAAATAAGCGGGGACGGTGATGACCGCTTGTGTGACCGGCCCATTGAAGAATCGTTCGGCATTGCGCTTGAGCTGGCGCAGAACAAAAGCGGAAATCTCTGGCGGCGTGAAGGTCTTCTCGCCCAGCCGGATGCGCAGCACTTCGCCGGGCTGAAGATCGTCCGCCAGGCGAAAAGGGAAGAGCTTCAGTTCCTCCTGGATGTCTTCGATGCCGCGTCCCATAAGGCGCTTGATTGAGTACACGGCACGCTCGGGAGTCTCGATCAGATACTTGCGCGCTGCGTTGCCGACGATAGTCTGGTCGTTCTCGTCCAGGGCGACCACGGATGGCACCAGGTTCAACCCGTCCTCGCCGGGGATCACGACAGGCCTGTCCCCTTGCATGAAAGCCACCAGCGAGTTGGTGGTTCCGAGATCGATGCCGACGATGCGATCAGCTGACATAAGAAGATTTAAGATTGCACATTCCAGATTGAAGATTTCAAATCTGAAATCTTCAATCACAAATCCGCAATCGCCTTACTTTTCCAGCGCTTCATTCACGTCCCGTACCAGGTTCCTGATGTAGCTGCGGCGGTTGAGCAGATCGACCATGAGATCCAGCGCCGCGCGCCGTTGTTCGTCACTATGACCGTCAAGCGCCTGGTCCCACTGGTTCCAATGCTGCGTCAATTCTTCTGCCAGTTCTTCGTACTTTTTTTCCAAATGCGCGCGGTGTGTCTCCAGATCCTTCACCAGGGCAGGATCGTCTTCGCCCATCTTGTGGTTCATGCGCAACTCTTCAAGCTGCATGTTCAGCTCGAACACTTCTTCCAGAAGATCCGGAGGTACGATCTGCTTTTTCACTTCGCCGCTGGCGCGAGCCTTTTCTGTGGCTGCTTTGGATTGCTCTTCGAGTTCCACTCCCTCCACATGCAGCAGGTACTGCGTGCGTTTAATGGGATCTTTCAGGGTGCGGTAAGCGTCGTTGAGCAGGGAGCTTTGTTCCAGGCTCCACTCCTGCTCGCGCTTGTCGGCGCGGGCGTTCAGATCGGGATGCAGTTTCCGGCTCAGTTCGTAGAATTCTCTTTCCAGTTGAGCAACGTCCACATTCAGCTTCCGGGGCAGTCCGAAGAACGAGAAGTAGTCTACGGGCAAGGGCGGCTGCACTTTGCCGCAGGCCTGGCAGAAGTGGGCGGCGCGCATGTCGCCGCACGACCAGCAACTGGCGGTGGTTTCTACGCTCCCGGCAGACGCAATCGTTTTGGAAGTATCAATCGTCATGTTCGGATCGTGTGGCGCGGGCGCCCTCGCCCGCGACTGCATGCATTACCAAAATTCTCAGGGAATTCCGGTCGCTGGACCGTAGAATGTTAGCGGAGCGCGGAGGGCCTTGCCGCTCCAGGCTTTTAGCGGGCGAGGGCGCCCGCTCCACACGACCACACAAGCAAACACATTACCCTGAGAATGATGTCCCGCAGCCGCATGACTTCGATGCATTCGGATTGGTGAATACGAATCCCTGCTGCATCAGAGTCTCCTGATAATCCAGGACCATGCCGTTCAGATAGATAAACGATTTCGGATCGACAAACACACGCACATCGCCGAACTGGAAAATACGGTCACGCTCGCGGGGCTGGGTATCGAACCGGATGTTGTAACTCAGACCGGAACACCCGCCGCCCTGCACGCCCAGGCGCAACCCGCCTGTTTCGGGCGAGATGCCTTCCTTGACGATGGCCGAACGCACTTTGGCCAGCGCCTTGTCCGTGACCTTCACCCCGCCCTTAGCCGGGGCCGCTGGCTTGGCCTTCTCTTCGGTTGTGGTCGCCATAAATGATCCGAATGCACGCAGCCCTTGACAGCGAAAGCTACTTCGCTTCGGCAGCTACCGGTCTGGCCGCGCCCTGTTTGGCTTTCCAGTCATGAATCGCCGCTCGAATGGCGTCTTCCGCCAACACCGAACAGTGAATCTTCACCGGAGGCAGCGCCAGCTCTTTGACGATCTCGGTATTCTTGATCTGCAAGGCTTCGTCCACCGTCTTGCCTTTCACCCATTCGGTGGCAAGAGAAGACGATGCGATCGCGGAACCGCAGCCGAAAGTCTTGAACTTTGCGTCTTCGATGATGTTGGTCTGTGGATTCACCTTGATCTGCAACTTCATCACGTCGCCACACTCCGGCGCTCCCACAAGACCAGTACCGACTTCGTTGCTGTTCTTGTCCATGGAGCCCACGTTGCGCGGGTTTGAGTAATGATCGAGTACTTTGTCGCTGTATGCCATTTTTACCGTCTCCTGAAAAAATTAACTCTGTCATCCTGAACGGAGTCGAAGGACCCCTATTCCCCACGGTGAAGAATCTCAGGGGCTAAAGCCCGTTTCATTTGAGGTCCATTTATTGCAGGGCTGAAGCCCTGCTCCACCTGAACCGGCAGGTCTTGCTCCACCCTGAACCGCCAGCCCCGCTGAACCGGCCAGTTTCGCTCCAGCCTCCAACCGGCAAGTCCTGCTCCACTCTGAAACTTACTCGGCTGCCCACTTGACGCTCTTCAAATCCACGCCCTCTTTCGCCATTTCGTACAGGGGCGAGAGTTCGCGCAACCGTTCCACCGTCTCGACTACGCGGTCGGCCACGTAGTCCACTTCGGCTTCGGTGTTGAAGCGGCCGATGCCGAAGCGAATCGAGCTGTGGGCCAGATCGTCGCCCGTCCCCAAAGCCTTTAATACATAAGATGGCTCCAAGGTCGCAGAGGTGCACGCTGATCCGCTAGAAACTGCGATGTCATTGATACCCATCAGCAGCGACTCGCCTTCGACGTAAGCAAAACTGATATTCAGATTGCCGGGCAGGCGATGCTCCATGGACCCGTTGATGTAAACCTCGTCCAGCCGGCCCATGATCCGGTCGCGCAAGCGGTTGCGCAGACCCGCCAGAGTGCATGATTCCCTCGCCATCTCTTCCGAGGCAATCGCGCAGGCCTTACCCAGCCCAACAATTCCGGGGACGTTCAGGGTTCCGGAGCGCATGCCGCGTTCGTGCCCGCCGCCGTCAATGATGGCGGAAATCTGTACCCGGGGATTCTTGCGCCGCACGTACAGGGCGCCGACGCCCTTGGGCCCATACATCTTGTGGGCCGAGATCGACATCAGGTCGATGTTCATCTTGTTCACGTCGATCGGAATCTTGCCGACGGCCTGAGTGGCGTCGGTGTGGAAAATCACCCCGCGCTCGTGACAGAGCTTTCCGATTTCCGCCACCGGCTGCAAAACGCCAATCTCGTTGTTGGCCGCCATGATCGTCAGCAGGATGGTCTTGTCATCCATGGCGCGCTTCAGTTCTTCCAGATCGATCAGGCCGTCCTTCTGCACCGGCATGTAGGTGACGCGGTAACCATACTTCTCGAGGCGCTTGCAGGTGTCGAGCACGGCTTTGTGTTCGGTCACAGCGGTGATGATGTGGTTGCCTTTTTCCCGGTACATCTCGGCCACGCCCTTGATGGCGAGGTTGTCGCTCTCGGTAGCGCCCGAGGTGAAAATGATCTCTTTGGGAGTGGCGCCAATCAGCTTGGCCACACGCTCGCGCGCGGTTTCGACGCCTTCCTCGCCCGCCCAGCCAAATGAGTGGTTGCGGCTGGCGGCATTGCCGAACTTTTCCATGAAGTAGGGAAGCATCTCTTCCAGCACACGGGGATCCATGGGCGTGGTGGCGTGGTTGTCCATGTACACCGGCAGCTTCACGCCGTTGGCAGCAGTGCGCTGCTCCTGGGTTTCGGGGTGTCCATTTGCCCCCTGGGGGATCGTCTTTACATCCGTGCTCATAAATTGCTCTCCTTAGAACCTGCTTATCCAATGGTTACGAATTCGGTTGTACTCCCTGCGATCTTCTCGCCGTCGTGGGCGGACTCTTCTTTCATCTCCAGGATAGTGATGCGCCGCAGCAGCTCTTCGATTCCGTGACTGACCCGCCGCAAAGGCTCGCGGATACTGCAACGGTCGCTCTGATCACACTCCCCGCGAACGGTCACGCATGAAGTAATAAATAGCGGGCCGTCGATGGCCCGGATCACCTCGAAGGCCGAGATTTTTCCCGGGTCGCGAGCCAGCGTGTAACCGCCGTTCGTACCATGTTGCGAATGGAGCAACCCGGCCTTAACCAGCCGCTGCAGAATCTTGGCCAACGCCTCCTGGGGTATGCCGTAGGCGTCAGCGACATCCTTGGCGCTACAGGCTCCGCACTCGCCATGCTCGGCCAGGTGCTTCATGGCCATCAACCCGTAGTCCGCCTTTTTGGTTAGCTTGAGCATGAAGGGCAAAATCCGACCTTTTCAGTCGGATATCCCTATATTAGCTGCCAACCCGCCCAAATGCAACCCCTTACAGGCAATGGTCAATAATTGTGGCCGAGATGCGGCGGATCGGGCTTAACCGCTTTAGCCGCCCGCCTGGCAGAGGTTTATTCCGGCGGTTCTGGGGAGGTGCCGCACCTTGCATCTGGATGGAGCCCTTCCCCGCTAAAGGTCACCGGAGAGGGGGCTTGACATCTGGTAAAGGCGTTCTAAAATACCGAAAATTTCCTGGCGAAATCTCCCAGCCGTTTGACAGGGACACCAGCATCTGGATTTATGACTCCATCCTCGCCGTCTGAACTCCCCGACAAGAGAAGCAACACGCCGCCGTGCAAACACCCTCGTGTGCAGATCGTGGCCCGTGAAGAAGACTCCGAATTCGTTGAATGCAAGGAATGCGGTGAAATCTTCGAATCCAGCGAATTCAAGGACATGATCATCGAAGACACCAAGCTTCCCAAGGAATCGTAGAGGCAGCCCGCGATTTTCATCGGACGCTATTGCCGCGACAGCCGGCGGACGCCGGCGCACACGGAACTCTTCGTGACAAAGGTAACTGGGCTTCCGGCCTTTAAGCTTGTTGCCACCATAACAATTTGTTAATGTCGCCCGGGGATTATCTTGTCCGCAAAAAGCCAGACTCCGCTTATAGCCCTCGTTGTCGACGATTCCATGCTGATCCGGCACACCGTCTGCCGCTTCCTCGAGGAACGTGGTTACAGTGTGGAATCGGCGACCAACGGCGAAGAAGCGCTGCCCATCGCCCAGCGGATTCATCCCGACATCATCATTACCGACATGCAGATGCCCAAGATGAGCGGCACGGAACTCATCACCGCGCTTAAAGCCCAGCCCGAGACCGCTGACATCCCGATCGTGATTGTGGCCGGGAAAAATAGCGGCTTCGATGCCCAGGAACATCGCGCCAATTTCGCCATTTTCAAAGACATCGACATCGAGGCCCAGCTCTCAAAGGCGCTCGCAGCCCTTCTCGGAAACCGCGTTACCAAGGCTAAGGCTGCCGTGAAGGGCTAGGGCAGCAACTTAGCATTTGGCACTTGGCATTTAGCACTTAGCCTTCGGCCCCGCCCCCGCCCCCGCATTGCCATCTCTATCTTCCAACGTTTGCCAGGGATGTTTCGGCCAATTGCCAATGGCCAAGTGCCAAATGCTCTATCGCAGCGCCATCCCGGCCTCCGCGGAGAAATCAGCCGCGGCAAACTCTCGGGCAAGAAATTTAGGATAGGCTGCGGCGGCGATCATGGCGGCGTTGTCCGTCGAAAGCGGACGGGAAGGGAAATACACGGGCAGGCCTTCCATGGCGGCGTCCTGCTCAAAGCGCTGGCGCAATTCGTTATTCGCGGCCACGCCGCCGGTGACGAATAGAGTGGCAGCGTTGCAGGCCCGCGCCGCGGCCAGGGTCTTCATGACCAGATCACCCACCAGCGCCCGCTGAAATGAAGCCACCAGATCCAGCGTCTTCGGGTCAGTATGAAGCAGGTAGTCTTCGAGCCTGGGCTTCTCGATCATGCTTAGCGCTTTTCGTCGCGCCTCAATCGAAGTCCGCATATCGTGAACTTCTACGTAGCGCAAGACCGCAGTCTTGATTCCGCTGTAGGAGAAATCAAAGCGCGGGCCCTCTGTGGGGCCGCCCTTCTCGTTACGGTCCCGGTGCTTGAGCTGGACAGGCGGAAACTTCACCGCCGTGGGATCGCCATGAGTGGAGAGCTTATCGATAATGGGCCCGCCGGGGTATCCAAGTCCCAATAACTTCGCGACTTTGTCGAAAGCTTCGCCGGCAGCATCATCACGGGTGTGCCCGATGTTCTGGTAAGACCAATGTTCTGCCCGCTGTTCGGCCAGGTAAAGATGCGTGTGTCCGCCCGAAACGACCAAAGCCAGCACTGGGAAATTCATCACGTGATTGTTTTTCTGGCGTTCCTCGAGCAGCACGGCATGAATGTGCCCTTCGAGATGGTTGATTGCAATCAGCGGCTTGTCGAGGGCGAAGGCCAGCGCTTTGGCGTATCCGATTCCGACCAGGAGAGCGCCGGCCAGACCCGGTCCCTGGGTGACCGCGAGCGCGTCGATCGACTGGTAGGTTTGTCGGGCATCAGCCAGCGCTTTGCGGACCACGGGCACGATCGCCTTCAGGTGCTCCCGCGACGCCAGCTCCGGAACCACGCCGCCGTAAGGCTGGTGCGCTGCGATCTGCGAGAAGATGACGTTCGAGACCATTCTCTCGCCCGAATACACAACCGACGCAGCCGTCTCATCGCACGAGCTCTCAATGCCGAGAATGTAGGCGCCAGCCATGCTCTACAGTTTAAATCACGTGTGTGGGTCGGACACTCCCTTCGACTTCGCTCAGGGCAGGCTCTATCCGACGCCTTTGACTTTGATTCTTTGATGGCAACAGCAAGTATCAGACACCCAAGATCCAAAGCGAATCGAAAGCAAAATCAAACCCAAAAGCGTCGGACAAGAGTGTCCGACCCACACATTCGCTGGGAGGCTACAATATTCCCTAATGTCGAGCGGAAACCCGAGCGCACCTCTCGCCACGGAGCCGGTCAGTTCGCTCTACGATACCCGGCTGCCTCAACTTTCCCGCTGGCGGCGCATGCAGATTCCGGTCATCGCTGCGGCGGTCATTGCGATCATTCGCGTGCTTGGCCCCACGCTGCGTTTTGAAGAACTGGGCATGCATCACTACCGCCAATCGCGCGCCAATGGTGTGCCGGTGGTTTCCGCCTTCTGGCACCGCTGCATTATTTCCGCCACCTGGTACTGGCGCAACCGGGGAGTGGTGGTGATGAACACCACCAATTTCGATGGCCAGTGGACGCGGCGGGTGATTGAACACTTTGGCTTTTCTACTGCCCAGGGCAGTTCCACCCGCGGAGGCTTGCGCGGACTGGCGGTCATGGCGCGGCGCATGGAAGAGGGAGTGGACTCGTCGTTTACCATCGATGGCCCGCGCGGTCCGCGCTACGTGGCCAAACCCGGACCGGTGATGCTGGCCCGCAAGACCGGCCGGCCCATCTACGTCTTTCATATCGGGGTTGAAAAGGCGCATACCCTGGAAAAAGCCTGGGACCTGATGGCGATTCCGCATCCCTTCTCGCGGGCGGTGATCGTGAGCGCCCCCCTGATTGTTGTCTCTCCCGACGCGGATGCGACCGAACTCGAACGCAAGCATGCGGAGATGCAGGCCGCTCTCGAACGCGTTCGCGACCTGGCCGAATCATGGTTCGGATTGAGCGAGGCGGAACGCGAGCGGTTGCGCAGGGAATGGAATGCCTGAGATCTCCCAATCCGAGATGCTAAGGGAATTTGCCTTCTCGATTATTCGAATTCTGCGCGAGCACGATCACCAGGCCTACCTGGTGGGCGGCTGCGTCCGCGATCTATTACTCGGTCGCGAGCCAGCAGACTATGACATTGCCACGAGCGCCACTCCTAATGAAGTGGCCAATATTTTCTACGACTCGTACGCAGTTGGCGCCCAATTCGGAGTAATCCTCGTACCTGTTCCGAAGGATGTCGGGAACGATCACGGAAACCAGGTGGTCGAAGTCGCGACCTTCCGCAGCGACATTGGCTACTCAGATGGCCGGCATCCCGATCAAGTGAGGTTTACCAACGTTCCGCGCGAAGACGCCGGGCGCCGCGATTTCACGATTAACGGCATGATGCTCGAAATAACGGAAGCAGGGACGCTGCCCGATCCAATCACCGACGGACTTAAGGATTTTGTCGGCGGCCGCAAGGACCTTGAGGCCGGAATCATTCGCGCCATCGGGCGGCCCGAGCTACGCTTCAGCGAAGATAAGCTGCGAATGCTGCGCGCCGTGCGCTTTGCTGCCCGCTTCGGGTATTCCATCGAGCCCGAAACTTTTGCCGCAATCCAAAAGCTGGCGGTCGGGATCAGTCAAGTCTCACGCGAGCGGGTGCGCGATGAATTGACCAAAATGCTTACTGAGGGCCGCGCCCGCCAGGCCTTCCTGCTGCTCGACGAAACTGGCCTGCTCCGGGAAGCTCTGCCTGAGATTTCGGCGATGAAGGGCGTGCAGCAACCGCCGGAATTCCATCCTGAAGGCGACGTTTTTGTGCACACGCTGCTGCTGCTCCAGGAACTGCCGCAGCCCTGTCCGGCGACATTGGCCTGGGGTGCGCTCCTGCATGATGTCGGCAAGCCGCCCACGTTCCGCGTGGCCCCAGACCGCATTCGCTTCGACAATCACGTGGACGTTGGAGTGAAGATGGCGGAGGCGATCTGCCGGCGCCTGCGCTTTGCCAACCACGACACTGAGCAAATTCTGGCCCTGGTGGCTAATCACATGCGGTTCTCGCATGTGCCGCAGATGAAGGAATCCACGTTCAAGAGATTTGTGCGCATGCCCCAGTTTGAGCAGCACATTGAACTGCATCGGCTGGACTGCCGGGCCAGTCACGGCGATCTGACTTCCTACAACTTCACGCGCCAGAGAATCGCCTCCATTCCGCCGGAGGCAATTCGTCCCGCATCGCTCATCAGTGGCGATGACCTGATCGCCGCCGGGTACGTGCCCGGGCCGGGTTTCAAGAAAATTCTTTCGCAGGTCGAAGATGCCCAACTCGAAGGGCGTCTGCAGTCGAAAGCAAGCGCGCTGGAGTACGTCAGGATGGAATTTCCCCTGCAACCAGACCGTTCCCGCCACAACTGACTGGCTGGCCCCCAGGCTGTCAAGCCCCGCGCGACGCAGGTTTATCCTCAAACGCTTGAGGTCAAACGAAATATATTTTCTCTTGGCGTGTCCCCTTGGCCGCCAGGAAATTGTTATGCTGGAAATATGGAGCGCGAGTTTTTCCTCAACCGGCGATTGCCGGGAGAATGGTAAAATCGTTTTCACCCCCACGAAGAATTTGATTCATTGATGACCCGAGCCTTGGAACAAGTCGGCGCAGGACTGGAAAAAATTGTTGCCGGCAGTTTACGGCGTGCCCCGGCAGGACAAGGCCCGTTGCAGGCGTGGGCCCTGGCTTGTGGACAGGCGGTTGCGGCGCGGACCCGGGCAGTCGATTTCGCTCTGGGCATTCTTCGCGTGCAAGTCCCCGACGCAGGCTGGCGGGTTGAACTGCAGGCCCTGGCGCCTCAATATCTAGCGGTCATCAATCGCTACGTGGCTGAACGCGTGACCCGGATTGAGTTTCTGGTTTTGGAGCCGGACGCGGGCGCGGGCGCCCGCACCACACAGATCACAAGAACATGAAAGTTACCGAAAAAGATGTCGCCTATGTGGCCGATCTCGGCAACCTGGAGTTGACCGCGGAAGAGCGCACCCGCATGGTGCGCGACCTGAACTCCATTCTCGGTCACATTGACAGCCTGAACGAGTTGGACACGACGAATGTCCCACCCATGGCGCAGGTTTCGGACCGCTACGGCGTGGATCAGTCGAAGCAGGGGACGGAACGCTTCGCCTATGCCAGCCGCGAAGATATCCTCGAAGGCCTGCGCAAGTCGCTGCCCCATGACGTGGCGCTCGAAAATGCTCCGGACTCCGATGGAACATTCTTCAAGGTGCCCAAGGTGATTGAGAGATAGCTGGAAACTGTCGTTGGTCCTTGGCCGTTGGTCGTTGGCTAAAGACCAAAAAGGCAACGACCAACGACCAAAGACCAACGACCGCCCTGTGAATCTAGACCTGCTGACCATTGATGACGCCCGCTCCGCCGTGCAGGAGCGCACCACCAGCGCTGCGGCGCTGGCGGAGTCGTTCTACGCCAAGATCGAGAGCGATGATCCCAAGATTGGCGCCTTCCTGACTCTGTCGAAAGAACGCGCGCTGGCCAAAGCGGCGGAGATGGACGGGCTGGCGGCCAGGGGCGAGAAGCTGCCGCCGCTGGGCGGTGTGCCGGTGGCAATCAAAGATGTGATGGTCACCAAAGGCGTTCGCACCACGGCGGGTTCAAAAATCCTGGGTAACTATGTTCCGCCCTACGATTGCACGGCTGTGGCTCGGCTCGAGGCCGCCGGTGCCGTGGTGTTGGGCAAGCTGAATTGCGACGAGTTCGCCATGGGTTCGTCTAACGAGAACTCGGCCTGGAAGCCAGTGCACAATCCACGCGATCTCACCCGGGTTCCGGGCGGCTCTTCCGGAGGATCGGCGGCGGCCGTGGCTGCGGACATGGCGGTGGCGACACTGGGCTCGGACACCGGCGGTTCGATTCGTCAGCCTGCATCATTTTGCGGCGTAGTGGGGACGATGCCGACTTACGGGCGCGTTTCACGCTACGGCCTGATTGCGTTTGCGTCGTCGCTCGATCACATTGGCCCGCTGACCAAGACGGTGAAGGACGCCGCCATCGTGTTGCGAACCATTGCCGGCCGCGATCCTATGGATTCGACTTCCGCCGACGTTCCGGTCCCGGATTACGTCGCCGAGTTGGAAAGACCGGTGCGCGGCCTGAAGATCGGCGTGGCCAAAGAATATCTGGGAGAAGGTCTGGACAAGGAAGTTCGCAGCGCGATCGAAGCGGCGATTCAGAAACTTGCCCAGCAGGGCTGCGAGATCGTGGAGGTTTCCCTGCCGCACACCAAGTATGCCATTCCGGCTTACTACATTGTGGCCACGGCGGAGGCTTCGTCGAACCTCGCGCGCTTCGACGGCGTGCGATATGGATACCGGGCCCAGGATGCGCATACACTTTCGGAAATGTACCGCCGCAGCCGCGATCAGGCTTTTGGCGCGGAAGTAAAGCGCCGCATCATGTTGGGCACATACGCGTTGAGCGCGGGCTACTACGATGCCTACTATCTGAAGGCACAAAAAGTACGCACTTTGTTGACCCGCGACTTCGAAGACGCGTTTAAGAAGGTGGATGCCATTGTGGCTCCGGTCAGTCCCACGGCGGCGTTCAAGCTGGGCGAAAAAGTGGACGACCCGCTGGCCATGTATCTGGCGGACATTTACACCGTGACCGCTGACCTGGCGGGGATCCCGGGAATTTCCGTGCCCTGCGGCCAGACCAAGGAAAAGTTGCCCATCGGATTGCAGATTCTGGGACGGCATTTCGACGAGAGCACGATTTTGCGGGTCGCGCAAGCGAGCGAGAAAGCAGCGTAAGTAAAGAAGGTTCCAGGTTCTTGCTGTAAAGACAATCGCCATCGGCTTCGGCTGATGGCGATTTTGTTTTTGGTCACCGAGCGCGCGGGGCAGCCGTCCTGGCTGTCGTGTGCGCCCCTTTGCAAACTTTTGATCAGGGAGAAAAACAATCATGAAGACGAATTCGATGAGCAGGATCCTGCTGGCCGCTGTTCTGAGCATTTCACTGATCGCCACCGGTTGCAGCGCCCAGTGGATCAGTGTGGCTCTGGCCGATTTGCCGGTGCTTACACAGATGGCCTTGAACATCGCAGCGCTGGTGGCAACCCTGCAGGCCGGAAAGCAGTTGACTCCCGCCGAAGGCCTGGCCATCCAGAACATCTCTGCGGAAGCCAGCAAAGACCTGACCCTGCTGCAATCTTTAATATGATTCGTACAAGACGAACCCGAGTTCGGACACCCTGCAGAAGATCGAGAGCCTGATTCAGGACACGAACCAGAACCTGCCCGCACTCCTGCAAGCGGCCCACATCAGCGACCCGGCGCTTTCTGCTCGAATCACGGCCGCAGTGAACCTGATCCTTACCAGCATAAGCAGTTTTGCCTCGCTGATTCCGCAGCCATCGTCAGTCTCGGCGAAGACCTCGCGGCGCAACACTGCCATTCCTTATCCCAAAGACTTGAAGAGGCAGTGGAACCAGCAGGTGTGCGCTCCCAGCGGCAACGGAGCCCTTGATGCCGCGCTCAGCGAACGAGTTTTGCGATAACCGGACAGAAACTGGGAACTGGGAACAAGAAACTGGGAACTGAAGATCACACTCAGAAGCCACAAACCTAGAAACCAGAAACTTAGAAACCTGAAAACCAGTTGCCAGAGACCAGTTCCCTGTTCTCAGTTGCCTTTGAGGTTTCCGGATGACGCTACCGGTGATTGCGATTACGAATGCATCCACCTGCCTGAGCGACAAGCAGGTGGCGGCTGCGATTCCAGCTTTGCAACGTCAGGTCACTGTGGATTTCAGGGCCTATTGGGAAATGGATTGCCAGTTGACGTTCTTACCCAGGCAGGAGCCGCTTGCCGAAGGGTGGTGGCAGATTTCCGTGACTGATAATCCTGATCAGGCCGGCGCGCTGGGCTATCACGAACTGACCAGCCGTGGCACGCCTCTGGGCAAGGTCTTTGCCGGTCTTGATCTCCAGAACGGAGGCTCGTGGACGGTTACGCTGAGCCACGAGCTACTCGAGATGCTGGCCGACCCTTGGATCAACTGGTGTGCGCAAGGCTCGGACGGAAAGATATATGCCTTGGAAGTCTGTGACGCCGTCGAAGCCGACCCGCTGGGTTACGAGATCGATGGCGTGTTGGTTTCCGATTTCATCACGCCATCGTGGTTTGAGCCCACCCATGCCGATCGTGTGGACTTTAAGCGGCGCCTCTTGTATCCGCTACAACTGGCTGCGGGAGGATACATCTCGGTGCTGGATGCCGGCGGCGGGTGGACACAGATCGCAGCGCAGGGCGAGCCTATGGCTCCAATTCCCCCGGGAAGCAGGAGGCAACGGCGCAACATGGGAAGGGCGGGCTGGAGAAAGAGTCGGCCGCGCAAGTAGCGGGAACCTACTTTCTACGCCAGCGGACCCCGTCCTTGGTGATTTCGACGAGCAGGCCGGCTGAGGTCAATTCGGCGCGGATGGCATCCGACGCCTGAAAGTTACGCGCCCGGCGAGCGGCTTCCATCTCCGCAATTTTCCCTTCGATCGCGGCATCAGAAAGGCTTAGGGTTCCGACCGCAGCAAGCAATTCCAGGCTGATGTCCTTCTCTCGTCCCTCGGCTTTTGCCCAATCCAGAACCGCTTTCATCTTGGGCGCATCGTCATCCCGCAGGACAGCAAAGATTTCGTCGAACTTGCCGAGCGCGGCCAGCAGCGGCGCAACGTCGTCTTTCCTCATCTGTCCGCTGTCGATCGCGATGTTGGCTTTGCGCACCATGTCAAAGATGGCGGCCTGGGCCTGCGCGGTATTGAGATCGTCGTTCAGAGCGGACGTCATCCGTTCGACGGTCTCGGCGGCCAGGTTCGAATCGGCGGAACCGGAGGGGAACTGGCCGGTTTTAAGGCGCAACTGGACGTTGCGTAGTTTTTCCACGTTGCTGGCCATTTGTTTCAATCCATCGAAGGTGAAGTTCAACTGGTGGCGATAGGGTACCGACGCCAACAGCAGACGGATGGCAGAAGGCTTGTAGCCTCGGAGGGCCAGGTCACGCAAGGTAAAGAAGTTGCCCGCGCTCTTGGACATCTTTTCGCCTTCGACCAGCAGAAAACGGGTGTGGAACCAGAAGTGTACGAAAGGCTTTCCGGTCAGTGCTTCGGACTGCGCGATTTCGTTTTCATGATGCGGAAAAATGAGGTCTTCGCCTCCGGCATGCAGGTCGAACGTTTCTCCCAGTTCCTCCATGGACATGGCAGAGCACTCGATGTGCCAGCCGGGCCGCCCAGGTCCGATCGAACTTTCCCAAAACGCCTCCCCTGGTTTGGGCGCCTTCCAGAGGGCAAAATCGCGGGCACTATCCTTTTCGTACTCATCCACATCCACGCGCGCGCCGTCTTCCATTCCCGCAAAATCCTTTTTGGAAAGCTTGCCATATCCGTCGAACCTGGCGATGCGAAAGTAATAAGACCCGTCGTCCGTGCGGTAGGCAAAGCCTTTCTTTACCAGGGCCGCGACAAAGCGCGCCATCTCTTCGATATGGTCGGTGGCGCGGGCCAGAACCGGCTGCTCGATATTCAGGGTCGCGCTGTCTTCGAGAAACGCTTTCTCATATCTCGCGGTGTAGGCCTTGACGCTCAAGCCCTCCTTGGCCGAGTTGCGGATGATCTTGTCGTCCACGTCGGTGATGTTCATGACGTGGCGAACCTGGAACCCGCTCTGCAGCAGGAAACGGCGCAAAATGTCGACCGCGACAAACGTACGGAAGTTGCCAATGTGACCGTAGTCGTACACGGTGGGCCCGCAGGCATACATCCGCACTTCATTATTTTGCAGGGGATGAAATTCTTCGATCTTGCCGGACAGCGTGTTGTACAGGCGCAAAGCCATTGAACCAGTCGTCAGTCTTCAGTCGTCGGCCACCCATCAGCTTGCTGCCAGGCCTGACGGCTGGGGGGAAAGATTGTGGATAGAATCGTCAATTCTAGGGGGACACGGGAAAGAGGGTCAAATCGAGTCTCTTGCCGATTTCGTGACCTCGGCAGGGGCGTGGTTCGCAGCGTGCAGGCGTTGACCCACCAGAAAGACATAGTGCAGTGCCGAAACCACGGTAAAAGCCACGGTGGCGTGGAGAAATGTGGTCTGCGTGAGCCAGATCCAGCGGGTATGCCTGATCTGAAACAGCATCACAAAGAAAATCGCAGCCACCTGGGCAAAGGTGTTGGCCTTGCCAAAAATGCTGGGACGGAAGTCACGCAGGCCGGCAATGGCGTAGAGCACCGCGCTGGCGCACAGAATCGAGATATCGCGGCTGAACACCAGCACGGTGTACTTCCAAGCGATCTTATGCAGAATGGCCAGCACCATGAACATGGTGCTGAGCAGGAGCTTGTCCGCGATGGGGTCGAGATACTGGCCGAGCACGGTCTGCTGCTTAAGCGTCCGCGCCAGTAATCCGTCGAGGCCGTCGCTGAAGCCCGCCAGGACAAACAGCACGAGTGCCCACCGGTAGTGGCCGGCCACCAGATTGATCACGATGAAGGGCACGAACATCATGCGCAGCAGGGTCAACTGGTTGGGCGCAGTCAGCAGTTGGGACAACTTCATTTCGGATCTCCGCCCGCATGGAACCCAGCCGCCAGATTGGCCGTGAGCACCGAAGTCGGATCCAGGCCGGTCTTGGCGGTGAAACGCTGAGAAAGGGAAGGAATGTCGCCATCCGGAGCATCAAGCTCCACCCGCTCGACGCGATGCATGGGAAAGAAGACCACACCCGAAGAAGAGGGATCGCCTGCTTTGATCATGGAGACCAGGTCTTCGAAGGATCCCAGTTCGATGCCGGCGAGACTGACTCCCTGAGGGGTCAAGGCCAGAATCGCGCCCCAGAATTTCTCCCGGGGATTCCCCAGAGTTAAAAGCACCATCGCGCCGGGTCGAAACGGGTTCTCAATACCGGTGACGCTGGTGTCGCGTGAGCCGTCAGTGCCCATACAGGATTGTCGCCGTGAGGAGGAGACTTTTGCAACTGCGCGATGTTGTCATTTTGAGCTTGCGAAGCATCTGGCGGTTGAGCGGCGCACGCCAGATCCTTCAGAACTAAAGTCCCTCGCGATGATCACGGAGTTGCGGGGGAAAATGTCGCGCCGATCGCGAAGGCCGCTAGTCTTCGGGCGCGGGCTCGTTAGGTGCGGTTTCGGCTGGAGCAAGAGGCAATTGCGACGCGCTGCTCAGCAGGCCGCGCTCCTCGGGGGTGAACTCGCTCTTGAAGCGATCGGACTCGATGACCTGTTGACGCTGCGCCGGAGGCATGGCGCTGAGATCGCGGATCGCGGTCCGCAGTTTTTGCCGGCGATCTGGAGGCAGATCTCTGAGTTGCGAAAACAGTTGCCGCGCCTGCTGCTTCTGGGCGGGAGTGAGGTGCTCCCAGGTTTCCATGCGTTGCAGGATACGGTTCTGTTGCTGCGGCGGGAGGCTGCTGAAGCGCTGCAGCCGCTCCCTTAATATCTGCTGCCGGGCCGGCGGAAGGCTGCGGAACTGGGGATCGTTGTCCAGAGCTTTCTGTTGCTGATCGGGAGGCAAATCCTTATAGCGGCGCAGCCACTGTCCCGCGTGATTGCCCTGCGCCTGTTGCCTTGCCTCTTGCCTCTGTTTGCGTCGTTCAGCGAAGCGGCCCTGGGCCCAACCCGGAGAAATGGCACACGCCAGCATCAGGGCCGCTGTCGCTGCCTTCATCGTGATGGACTTCAGTGCGGACACTGTTTGTAGTTCCCCCGATTCGCACCTCGCTACTGGAAATCCGCCACCACAAAGCCCGCCAAAGCGAACGCCATGGGATTCCGGGAAATGCCTACGGATTAGCGGTTACATCCGACTGCACCGCGAGATCATCGAGCACATCGAAGTCGGAGTACAGATTCTGATTCTTCTCCAGTGCCTGCAAGTCTCCCACAGCCGTGCCCGGCGCTGCCTGAGCCTGCGGACCCACCGCCACCAGGGGAGACACGGTATTGTTTCCCCGCTCACCGCTATTCATCTGAACCAGGCTTACGCCAACCACCATGAGCAGGGCAAACGAAGCGGCCAGCACCGGTTTACGCAGCCAGCGCATCCAGCCGGCAGTTTGCTTCGCGCTTTCCTCGCGCAGGCGCGCGCGCATACGGACATCAAAATAGGGCGACGGTTCCGGCGCCTGCCACTCGTCGAGCAGTGACATGGTCTGGCGGAAGGCCTCGAGCTTGCCGGCACACTCCGCGCAGGAGTCGAGATGGGCCTTTATTTCGGGCGTGACCGCGGTCAGTCCAGCGGCCAGGTCCGGCATTACTTCACGTGTTTCATTGCACTTCATAACCGCTTCCTTTACACGAACTCTTACACAAACTCTTTGAGCTGTTCGCGCAGCGTTTCATAAGCGCGAAACAGCAACGACTTGGTGGCCGATTCGCTCAGCTTCAATACATCGGCAATCTCGCGATACTCCATCTGCTGATATTTATGCATCACCACCGCCATTCGCTGGCGCTCCGGCAGGGCCTGCACGCGCTGCCGGATAGCGGCCACCCGCTCCCGCCGCACGATCGCTTCCTCGGCGCTGGGTGTCCGGTCGGGCAGATCCAGGGTGTGTCCATTCTCCTGGTCCGGTTCGTCCAGGCTGACCGTATTCTCAACACGCTCGTGGCGTGTGTCGCGGGCGTGATTCACTGCCAGATTGGTCGCGATGCGATACAGCCAGGTGGTGAACTTGGCGCTGGCTTCGTAACTCTCACGCGAGCGATAAACCCGCAGAAAAACTTCCTGGGCGAGATCTTCCGCGGCGGCGCTGTTGTGCGCCATGCGGAACATAAAGTTCACCATCGGCCGGCGGTATTTCTGCACCAGGTATTCGAACGCCGAGTCGTCGCCGGCTTTCACCTGCAGCATGATGTCGGCATCGCTGAGCCCTTCGCCCGACACCCCTGCCTCGCCCGCGAAAGGTGCCTGCTGCGGCACGCCCCCCATGGCCAGCAACCCGCGATCCATGGCTGCGCTGCTCACATCTGATTCAACCCCTGAAGAGGACGAAAGTTGCGCCTCGTCCGCTTCCGGATCCCCTCCGGAAGTGCCTTTGGTACTATGGGCTGCGGTTACTTTGGCGGGTCTGGGGTCGCTTGGCATGGGGTGCGTGTTACCGTGCGCGTCTGCCTGCACACTCCTGGGGACCGCTGGACCAGCCCCGGAAGTCGCAGCAGGATCAGGCTATCACGCTCTCTGGATACGCGAAACTGGTTCGTTTGCTAGAATATAGCGGCAGTTGGAGTTGGGCGCTTAACTCAGCGGTAGAGTGCCATCCTCACACGGTGGAAGTCGTAGGTTCAAATCCTACAGCGCCCACCATCTCATCCCTCCGATGCGATGGAACCAGTGCCTAACTGCGGATCCAGCTCCCCAGGAAGTGAAGGATCGCCCGGCGCTTCCT
Source organism: Terriglobia bacterium (assembly GCA_963803605.1). Classification (GTDB taxonomy): domain Bacteria; phylum Acidobacteriota; class Terriglobia; order Terriglobales; family Acidobacteriaceae; genus JAIQFF01. The sequence goes on along the minus strand of CAWDNG010000002.1, from coordinate 327,732 downwards.
TAGCAACACCGAGCAGAGCGCGTTGATCGATGGAATCGCGGCGGTTATCTCTCCGGATTGAGCGCGGTCCGGCGTCGCAGCGCGAACGGGGTGGTAATGAGTCCGGTTGATGTCCGCATTTCGTCCATGGTTGACCCAGGGCGCGAGGCCGGACATGCCCTTCTTCCCAAACCTCAGTCACTTGGCGTACATCCTTTGCTGGGCTAATCTGAATCCATATTCAGAAATGGCGACCGCCGGCCTTGGCCACCGGCACAACGCGACAAACTAGATATCCACAGGAGAGCAGTAATGCCCAGGACCCCGGTCTGCCCGATCCGCAAGAGGGTTGTAGTCTCCATCGTTGCTTTCATCCTTACCTTGACAGTTCTGGCCGGCGAGGCTCCGGCACAAGTCCGCAACCGCATCACCCGAAGGATTGCCGACACCGAGCCGGTGGTGCTTTCATCACCGAATCCCCGGACCCGCGCGGCGCTCGATCAGGGCCGGGTCGAAGGCAGCATGAGCATCAACCACGCAGCCATCGTATTCAAGCTGGCGCCCGCCCAGCAGGCTGACCTGGACGAATTACTGGCGGAACAACAGGACCCGCACTCGGCGAACTATCGCAAGTGGCTCACTCCGGAACAGTACGCGGCGCGCTTCGGAATGAGCGCCGGCGACCTCGAGCAGGTGACTTCGTGGCTGAAGTCGCAAGGCCTGTCCGTGGACGGCTCCTCCCGCGCCCGCACCCGCGTCTTCTTCAGTGGAAGTGCGGCCCAGGTGGAAAGCGTCTTTCACACCGAGCTTCACCGCTATCTGTTGAACGGAGAGACGAGTTTGGCGAATGCCACGGAGATCTCCGTGCCACAGGCGATTTCCGGCATGGTGCTGGGCGTCCGCGGCTTGGAAACCTTCCGCCCCCGCCCCCGGGCGCGCGTGGCCAGGCCGAACTTTACCTCGCATGTCTCGGGAAGTCATTTCGTGGCTCCCGGCGATTTTGCCACGATCTATAACCTCAAACCCCTTTACGACAGCGGACTCGACGGAACGGGAGAGACCATGGCCGTCGTGGGACAGACCCAGATTCACACCGCTGACATTGATGCTTTCCGCACTGCTGCCGGGTTGCCGCCTAAAAATCTTCAGTTGGTGGCGGTGAACGGCACCGGGTTCTCAGCCGGCGACGAGGTCGAAGCCGATCTCGACGTGGAATGGTCGGGTGCGGTGGCCAAGGGCGCAGCGATTCTTTACGTTTACACCGGCAGCAACTCCAGCCAAAACGTTTTTAACGCGCTAGAATACGCCATCGACAACAACCTCGCGCCGGTGATCAGCACCAGCTACGGCAATTGCGAAGCGAATTTAGGTTCGTTTACTGCGACCCTGCGGGCCGACGTTCAGCAGGCCAATACCCAGGGCCAGACGGTTACGGCGGCCTCAGGCGACGCCGGAGCCGCAGACTGCGAATTGCAGACCGCCAAGTCTGCCACCCACGGCCTCGCGGTAGATTCCCCGGCCAGCGTTCCTGAAGTTACAGCCCTCGGAGGCACTGAATTTACCGGTGACGCTGCCAGCACAGTATCTGGCGGCGATGCCAGCGCCGATCCACCTTACTGGGGCGGCACCACGGGCGGGAGCGACAATATCAGTTCAGCCCTGATCTACATACCGGAGATGGGTTGGAACGACACCGCTGCCTCGATCGCTACTCCGACGGGGAGTCTTTCCGCCAGCGGTGGCGGAGTGAGCACGGTGTTTAACAAGCCCGCCTGGCAGAACGCCCTGACCTTCGCCGACGGTCATCGCGACGTTCCGGATGTCTCTTTGACCGCTTCCCCCAACCACGATGGCTCGCTTATATGTTCGCAGGCCGCAGTCACGTCGAGCGGATCCAGCGCCACAAGTTGTACCAGTGGATTCAGGGACAGCCTGGGAAACCTGTCGCCAGTGGGCGGAACCTCGGTGGGGTCACCGGCCTTTGCCGGCATTGTCGCGATCCTCAACCAGGCGACGCAATCGGGCGGTTTGGGCAACATCAATCCCACGCTCTACAGCCTGGGAGGAACGGGTGCGTACCACGACATTGCTTTTGGAGACAACAAGGTGCCGTGCACTACGGGTTCGACCGGCTGTCCTTCCGGAGTGAACCCAATGATCGGCTACAGCGCTGCTGCCGGATATGACCTGGTCACCGGCCTGGGCTCCATCAATGCCAATGTGCTGGCGACCACATGGCCCGGCTTTGTGCTGACGCCAGACTATTCCGTGGGTGGCACTCCGGTGAGCATCGCCTCAGCCGGACAAGGCGGCACTTCGACCGTCACCGTCACCCCAACTAACGGTTTTGCAGGCACGGTGGATTTAGCCTGCGCGCTGACTCCAGCATCTACTACCGCCGGCGTGACCTGCAGCGTGCCCGCATCGGTTTCCCTGAGTGGATCGAGCCAGACGGCAAGTCTTACTATCTCCACGACCGCGCCGCACGTGCTGTCCGGCTCCTCGCTATCGCAGGGGCCACATGGATGGGGCTGGCTGGCAGGCAGCACCGGCGCCCTTTTTGCCGGCATTTGTCTGCTGGGCGTGCCCTCGCGCCGCCGTCGCATCACCGGGCTGGGACTCATGCTGCTGGCATTTTTCGCCTCCGGCGTGGGTTGTGGTGGCGGGAGCAGTAGCAGCGGTGGATCCGCACAGACCGGCGGAACGCCGAAAGGCACCTACAACATTACGGTAACGGCCGCTAGCGGCTCGTTGTCCCACACTGCCAACGTTGCGGTCACCGTACAGTAGACCGCGTGGGATTCGGTTGTGCATTCCAGTGTGGGTCGGACACTCCTGTCCGACGCTCTTGACTTTGATTTTGGGCTGGAATCTGGGTTGGACCTCAGAAAGTCAAAGTCCAAGTCAAAGGCGTCGGACAGGAGTGTCCGACCCACGCCAGCACCTCTCTGACCCACACCTGCTATAGATCGACGGCTGTGGTGTTGCCGCCGCAGACCAAGATGCCGACCCGCTCTCCAGGTTGCGGCTGGTAGCGCCGCGACAGAAGGGCCGCGAAGGCGGCTGCTCCGCCGGGTTCGGCGACCACCCTCAGGGTCTTCCACAGTGCGCACTGGGCTTGCGGGATGGCTTGGTCGGAAACCAGCAGCACACTCTTCACGTGCGCCTGGGCGATGGAGAACATCAGCTCGCCAACCCGCTTCGGGGCGAGGGAGTCAGCGGCGATTCCTCCCGCTTCTGCGTCAACCGGGCGTCCTGCCTCCAACGCCCGGGTGAGAGTGGGCGCGGCTTCGGGTTCCACGCCTATGATCTTGATTCGATCCCCATACCAGGCCGCGATGCCGCCGATGAGTCCGCCTCCTCCCACCGCAACGATAAGACTGTCGAGCCGGGGAGCCTGTTCTTCAAACTCCAGGCCCACCGTGCCCTGGCCCAGCAGCGTTTCCACCTGATCGTAGGCGTGGATGACAAGTGCCCCGGATTGTGCCGCCCACACCTCGCTCGCGGCCAAGGCATCGGCATAGCGTTCTCCGGTGATCACCAGGTCGGCGCTACATTCCCTGATGCGTTCCAACTTTGTCGGCGAGGCCACTTCCGGAACGAAGATTCTGGCCGGCTTCTTCAGCTTCATGGCGGCAAAGGCCACGGCCACGCCATGATTGCCGCCCGAGGCCGCCACCACTCCCGCCGCAGGGACATGGCGCAGCAGCAGGTTGGCGAATGCTCCCCGGGCCTTGAATGATCCGGCATGCTGCAGCGACTCCAGCTTGAGCACCAGGTGGATACCGTCGAGGCCGAAATCCGAGCCTTCGACTTCCACTACGGGTGTGCGCCGGATGTGGGGGAGGATCGTTCCATAAGTGCTGGCGATGCCTTCACGGTCGATGAGTGTGGGGTGAGAGAGGATAGTTTCAGGGCGCATGGCGCAATCATAATCGGACTTGAATATTTTCTCCCAAGGTGCCGATAAAGGGGGCGTGAACGCTCCTGCATCCGCACCCGACCCGCGTGGGCCCAAGGCTGTTCCTGGGCCTGGACTGCGTTTTGTCGCCCGCCAGCCCATTCTCACCAAGGACGAGAAAGTTTTTGGCTATGAGCTGCTGTTTCGTGACGGCATCGAAGACTATTTCTGCCCTAAGGATCCCGAGGCGGCCTCGAAAATCATGTTGGACAGTTCGTTGATCATGGGACTCGACGTCCTGTGCAACGGCGGCCGCGCATTCGTCAACTGCACTCGCGACATGCTGTTGAAGGACTATGTGACCCTGTTGCCTTCGAGCCTGACCGTGGTCGAGATCCTGGAAAGAGTTGAACCGGATGAACTGGTGATGGCTGCCTGCCAGCGCCTCAAGGAAGCCGGATACATGATCGCGCTCGATGACTTCGCGGTGGACGACAAACGGGAAGCGCTGACGGACGTGGCCGATATCATCAAGGTGGATGTCCGCAGCACCACTCCCGAGCAGCGGGCCGCGCTGGTGAAGCGCTACGGACCGTGGCGCTGCCGCATGCTGGCCGAGAAGGTGGAGACCCGCGAGGAATTTTTGGCCGCCCAGAAGGCGGGCTTTGCCTACTTCCAGGGTTACTTCTTTCGCAAGCCGGAGACGGTCAGAACGCACGCTGTACCCGGCAACCGGCTCAACTACATAAAGATGCTGCAGGTGGTTTCGAAGCCCGAACTGGAGCCGCGGGAAATCGAAAATGCGATCAAGGGCGAGGCCTCGCTGTGCTATCGCCTGCTGCGCTACATGAACTCCGCCAGCTTCGGTTTTGCCAGCGAGATCCACTCGGTGCGGCATGCTCTCGCGATCATGGGAGAACGAGAGGTCAGGCGCTGGGTCCGGCTGGTGGTCACCCTGGCGGCGGGACAGAACAAGTCGAGCGACCTGGTGCTTTCCGCCATGGTGCGGGCCCGCTTTTGCGAATTGCTCTCGCCCAGGATCAAGCACGGCGAATCGGATTTGTTTCTGCTTGGGCTGCTCTCCCTGATGGATGCCATCCTTGAGATTCCCATGTCCGAAGTGCTGGAGAAGGTGTCCATCGATCAGGAGACCAAGGCCGTACTCCTGGGCGAAACCAGCCACCTGCGGCCGCTGTACCAGCTGATGTTGGCGCAGGAGTCGGGAGACTGGCAGGGAAGTGCCGAAGTGTCCAGATCGCTGAAGCTGGCGGAAAGCGAAGTCGCGGAACAATACTGGCAGGCGATGCAGTGGGCGCGGGAGATGAGCGGCCAGTAAGTTCCCCCGCTGCCGGGCCCCAGGTTCGGGTCCCTGGTTCAAATCTGGATTTCGTTCCCACCTACGCCTGGGAACCGCACCCCATTACCATTGTGCAAAACTACCTGACTTAGGACTTGCGTTCCCTCCTCGGAGGGCGGTAACATCGTAGATGTATCCAGTGGCCATGCTCTCTAGCTGGCCCTCCGCGCCCCCTGGCTCCAGACGCCATACGGAAAAAGACATTCACGCGTGAGTTTCAGCCGCACGGGGTTTTCGGCATATGGTGCATGCCTGTGTCCGAAGCGAAGCGAGGTTTTACCAGAAAGTGGTCATTGTCAGCGATCGGCGAAATAGCGATCGGCGAAATCGAGTCCCCCTTCGGGCGGACTGAATGCACAGATAAAACGAGAACAATATGAATGCAGGACCGGGACATCCCTCCGGTGGTGGTGGAGGGAGAAGCAAGCGGCGACGCGGTCGTCGTCCGCCTAACCGTGGTGGCGCGCCTAACGGCCGCGACCGCCAGCAACATAGCGGCATCTACAGCGCTCCCATGGACCACAGCTACCGCGCCACGCTGGGCGGGAACAACGGAGCAAGGCCGGGACGGATGCGTCCTGGATTCGCCCCCGCTTATGCTCCCCTCGAGCCCGAGCCGCTGCCCCAGGGCGACAACGGCAACTCCCGCATCTTTGCCTTTGTCGATGACCTCTTCTTTCAGGCCAAGATCCAGGAGACGGCGCGCAAGCTGAATGTGAAGGTCGAATTCGTCAAGACGGAAAAAGACCTGCTCGATCACATGAAGCAGAATGGCGAAGAGAAGCCGTCATTGATCATCTTCGACATGAATAATGCCAACGCCAAGCCTCTGACCCTGATTCCCAAACTCAAGACCAAGTTGAAGAAGGGAACGTCGATCATCGGTTTCCTGTCGCACGTGCAGGGAGACTTAAAGATGAAGGCGCATGAAGTAGGCTGCGACATGGTATTGCCGCGCTCGGCGTTCTCGCAGAACCTGCCCCAACTCCTGCGCCGTCACGGCGCCCCGGAAGCAGAAGCCACGAACTAGTGACTCGCTGGAGGACGGGCGTCCTCGCCCGTCATGCGTCCTTAGGATGAGCGGGACGCTCGGACCCGCATTTTCTTCTCCATCTAGCCTGGGGGCCACTTGAGATTTCTTCCGCCCAGCAGATGAACATGCAGGTGGAACACGGACTGGCCGGCTCCCGGCCCCACATTCAACACGGTGCGATAGCCGTTTTCGATGCCCCGCTCGCGGGCAATCCGGGCCGCCGCCAGATGGCAGAGGCCGACGATCTCCGCATCTTCAGCCGACGCTTCTTTCAGGCCGACGACGTGTTTCCTGGGAACCACCAGCACATGCGTGGGAGCTTGCGGGTTGATGTCCTCGAAGGCGAAGGTGTGTTCGTCCTCGAAGACCTTTTTGGCAGGAATTTCACCGGTAACAATGCGGCAGAACAGGCAATCTGTCATGGCAATCCAGTCTGGGGATTTCAGATTTCAGATTGTAGATTTTGGGCCGCGGAATGTGAAATCGGGGGGCTGCGGTAGCGGGTCAGTTTTGGAGCTCTCCCTTGAGGTCTAGCAAAGCCCAGATCAAAGGCGTCGGACAGGAGTGTCCGACCCACACCAATCTGCCGACATCTCGGCACCGGGCAGCGCCCACTTCGGAAATGAGTTTCAGCAGAAAGAGAAAAAGTTTTCCACATTGGGAGTGCCGAGGAAGTAATTTGCCCTTCGTTACGAAAGGGCGGTAATCAGTCGCATAAAACGACCCAAATATAATTAATTCATGGGGTTACAAACAAGGTACGAGTTAAGTAACAAAGTACATTTTAAGTTGATCCGTCGGCCGATAAGTCCCATACTGTCGAAGAGTTATAGCGCTTCAGCCAGGGGATGTGAGGGCTTGGCAAGTCTCGTGCATCGTATCTGGTATCCGAACCGATGGATGGGGAAAGAATCAGTGATTTCGAAGAAACGTTTTGCGGTGCTCGGACTATTAATCGCATTCATTTTGACCGTCCTTCCTGAGAATGGAGTGGCAGCCACGGTCAGTACCCGTTCCTTGACCTCGGGGAAATCCAAGTCACAGAAGGTGAGCGAAGGACCGCGGGCGCGGAAGCGCCTGAGCAAGCTGTCGCGCAGCCGCGGCCGCACCGTCCGCACGGCTCGTGCCCGACGCAGCCACCGCCGTCGCCGCCACTACGAGCGCTTTACCGCCAGCTCGTTCAGCAATGATGTCACCGAAGGCGATGTCACTGAAGGCGAAGATCCGATTGTTCGTCAGGCTGCCATCGACGCCCTGGGCAGCATGAACGGCACCGTGCTGGCCATCGAGCCGACCAGCGGCCGGGTGCTGGCCATGGTGAACCAGAAGCTGGCCCTTTCCAGCGGCGCGCAACCCTGCTCCACCATCAAGCTTTCCGTAGCCTTGGCGGCATTGAGTGAAGACCTGATCACAAAAGACACGCAGATCGCCCTGGGCCGCCGCAGCCGCATGAATCTCACCACCGCCCTGGCCCATTCCAATAACGCCTACTTTGAGGCCCTGGGACGCAAACTGGGATTTGAAAAAGTCAGCTTCTATGCCCACCAGTTCGGATTGGGCGAACTTGCCGGATACAACATTGAGGGTGAACATCTCGGGACGTATCCGCAACATGAAATTTCCTCCCGGCTGGGCGGCGTAGGCAAGATGTGCTCCTTCGGAGAAGGTGTTTCCATGACGCCGCTGCAACTGGGCGCCATGGTTTCCGCTATCGCTAACGGCGGCACTCTTTACTACCTGCAGCATCCCACCACGCCGGACGAAGTGGCGAACTTCGAGCCGCGGGTAAAGCGGCACCTCGACATCGCACCCCTGATCCCCGAAATTTCCGATGGCATGGCTGCAGCCGTGAGCTACGGCACTGCGCGCAGCGTCCGGGTGAATTTCAACGAAGAAGAGATTCTGGGAAAGACCGGGACCTGCTCCAAGGCCGGCACCCGCTTCGGATGGTTTGCTTCCTACGCCAATTCGGACGTCGGCCGCATCGTGGTCGTGGTCTTTCTGCAGGGTGGCCGTCCAACCTTCGGGCCGAAAGCAGCGGAAATTTCCGGACGCATGTATCGCAGTCTGTATGACCACTCGTTCTTTGAAGCTCATCCCACTCAGCCGGCCGACACGGCTGACGTGAAACCGGTCAGCAGCACCCAGCAGTAAGCTGTCAGCTATCAGCTTTCAATAAAGGCCTCTCGCGAGAGAGGCCTTTTTCACTTGGCACGGATCGTGTCGGGAAGAGCCTGTGTGGGGACGGGTCTTTGACCCGTCCAGGCCGAGCGCAGCTCGGCCGGTTCCTCCAGGCCTACTATCCGTTCGAAACTGTCATCCCGACCGGAGCAGGATCATTCGCTTTTGCGAATGATCTTGTGCAGTGGAGGGACCTGCTTTGATTTCCTTACCGTCACCGTGACTCTGCCCGCGGAAAACCCCCGCCCAAGCGGAGCTTGGACGGGGCACCCTCTTGAGTCGAAACGAAGCACACGTTCAGAAGTAACTTAGCCAGGCATCGCTGCGCTGCTGTTTCAAGGCCGCAAACCAGCGGCACAACGGATAAAGCGCGACCACCACCGAGGCCCAGATCAGATAAATAATCGGCAAGGAGAATCCCCAGCCGGGCGGTGGCGTGATGGGAAACTTGTCGATGGTTGGCGACTCGAACATCCAGTGCACTTGCCCGTAACGGGCATAGCATACGGCCACCGCAAGCAGATGAATCAGCGGGAAATGCAGCAGGTAATAAAACATCGGCACCTTGCCCAGGACCAGCGCGGGTCGCAGGAAGTGCGGAGTGCCGCCATCCACCGCCCAGAGAAAAAGCAGCGCCGGACCCAGCGTCATCAGCAGGAACAACAGCGACGACGGATACTTGTTGGTGTTTAGAAACGAAAGCACGGTGAAGGCTGCGGATTTCTGCGTGCTCCAGCGCCCCGGATCGCCGTAAATATTGAGGCCGCGAAGCAGCACGAAGGCGGCCGTCGTCCCCAGTCCCGCGCGCCACAAAAACGTCCTGCGGCGGTCGGCGGACCAGGCATAGACTTGCCCCAGACCATATCCCACAGCGGTGACTCCAACCCACGGAATCAGAGTGTAGGCGACGAAAACGGAGTGCTGCGGCGTGGTCACGAGGAAATTAAGCGAATGCAGGATGGTCCAAACCGGGTTGGAGGACTGGATACGATCGAGCAAATTGTGCCCGGCGATCATCACCACGCCAAAGCCAGTCACGACAGGCGTAGGCAGATGCACCAAGGCCGAAAGCAAGAACATGGCCCATCCCAGCGCCCAGAGCACGTCGAGCAGCGTCAGGTGATAATCGAAGTTGAACTGCAACCCCAGGCAGCGGAACAACACCGTTTCGAGGAAGATCAGCCACAGGCCGCGAGTGAACAGGAATCGCGACAGCTCGCTTTTGGATTTCTTGCGCAGCGAGAGATCCGACCCGGTGCCCGTAAGCAGAAAGAAAACCGGCGCGCAAAAGTGCGTGACCCAGCGGGTGAAGAATAGCGGAATCGTGGTCTGCGAGAGGTTGGTAGGACTGATACTGGTCTGGCCAAAGAAATCGCGAGTGTGATCGAGCGCCATCAGGATCATGATGACGCCGCGGAGGACGTCAACCGACTCCAGGCGGAAGCGCTTCGGCGCACCGGCACCGGTCACGGCTGCTGCGTGTTGCACTGATGCGCCAGCCTGCGAACCGGGTGCCATGTCTCGCCTTACGTTGATCTTAGACGATTGCGGCGGCAACAAGTTAGAGGGTGCCCTCGTTGAGGGCCCTCATTTTGTGTCCCGATCTTCCCATGTCTCGCAAAAGCCGCGAGACATGGGGCACCCCATGAACGTCTCGATCACGCCGCCGGCGGCCGGATTTTCATTACCATGATATCCGTGTCATTGATCCGCACCGGGCCCACCTCTCCACATGAAATCGTAAAACCGCGCCTGCCAGAACCGCTCAGGATAAACCGGGGTCCTAGAGGCATGGGTGCCCCAGGTCTCGGCGCTTTTGCGAGACCCTTCGACTCCTGCTCAGGGCAGGCTCTGGGAGTCGCCGCCACGGCGCTCCCGCCCGAACACGGCATGCTGCACACAACACCCAGCTTCAGCGCCTGGATTGCAGTCGATAGCGTCTCCCGCTGCGGTTCGCTCACCAATAAATGAACGTGTTCGGGCATGACGACATACCCCAACACCACAAACCGATAACGCAGTCGGACCCGATCGAGAATCTTCAGAAACAAATCGCAGTGAGCATGATTTCTGAAAAGCGGCCGGCGCCGGTAACAACTGAAAGTCAAAAAGTGTAAGTCGTTACCGCCATAAAGTCGGTACAGGCCTTCGGTCATGGATGGAGGGTACGAAAATCCGAAAGAACTGTCTGTGATGAGTGAACAATTCGAAAACGACCCCTCCCAGGTCTCGCAAAATCCGCGAGACCTGGGGCACCCGACTGACGACCGACGACTACCTTCCCGCTTTCCTCTCGTCTTTTTCCACTACGCCGTCCTTGATGTAGATCACGCGGTGGGCGAATTCGGCGATGTCGTGTTCGTGGGTGACCAGGACGATGGTGTTGCCGTTGGCTTGCAGGCGGTCCATCAGGGCCATGATTTCGTTGCCAGTCTGGGAGTCGAGGTTGCCGGTGGGCTCGTCGGCCAGGATGATGGACGGGCGATTGACCAGGGCGCGGGCGATGGCGACTCTCTGGCGCTGGCCGCCGGAAAGTTCGTTGGGCTTGTGCATCATTCTGGATTCCATGCCGACCGAGGCCAGCGCGTCTTTGGCGCGCTGCACCCGCTCTTCGCCGGGGACGCCGGCATAAATCAGCGGCAGTTCGACGTTGTGCAGGGCAGTGGCGCGGGCCAGCAGGTTGAAAGTCTGGAAGACGAATCCGATTTCTTTATTCCGGATGCGCGCCAGTTCGTCGTCGTCCAGTTCGCTCACCAGTTGGCTGTTCAGCCAGTAGTGGCCTTTGCTGGGCGTATCCAGGCAGCCGATGAGGTTCATCAGGGTGGACTTGCCGGAGCCGGAGGGTCCCATGATGGCGACGTACTCGTTGCGCTGGATGCGGATGTTCACGCCGCGCAGCGCGTGCACCTGCTGCTCCGAACCCATGTCGTAGGTCTTCCACAGGTCTTCGGTGCAGATCATGCACGACTCGGGCGGCGCCGACACTACGGGTTGCGCAATGTTGATCACTTCTGCGGTTGCCATTTTTCTCTCCTGGTCTCGGGACACCCTGCCCGCTCCGATCCGGTGCTGGCTGCCTGTTGGACGAACAACTGGAGCAGTCGTTAGTCGTCGTTGGTCGTTGGTCTTTGGCCGCTAGTCGTTACCCGCTACCGATCGTCTTCGTGCTTTCGACCAACGACCAAAGACCACCGACCAAAGACTAGCTCTCCTCTTCTTTCTTCGGGGCCGTGTTATCTACTTTTACGCTAGTTCCGGGCCGCAGAGTACGCAGCACTTTGTAACTTCCGGTAACGATTTCGTCACCCGGCTTCAACCCGCTCAGCACCTCAATATCGGTGGTGCCGGTGATGCCGGTCTGCACAGGCAGGAATTCGGCCTTGCGATTGCGAATGACGAACACACCCTGGATCTCCTCTTTATCGTGTGCTGCATTGGATGCCTCGCTCGCGGGCCCCGCCGCCTGGACGTTGTCTTTATCAGAACCGCCGGCTTTATCCGAATTGCTGGCTTTCAAATCGGCGCGCGAGCGAACCGTCAGGGCCTGTATGGGTATGGACAAGGCGCCGCTGCGCGTGGCTGTAGTTATTTTCGCAGTGGCGGAAAGTCCGGGGCGCAGGTTTTCCGGCGGGTCCTGCAGCGTGACCACCACCTTGAAATCCTTGGCTTCCTGGCTGGCCGAAGTTTGCTGCGAAGTGGAGACGCCGGTAGAGCGAACGATGGCATTGTTGCCGATTTCGGTCACCACTGCTTTGAAAATCTTCTTGGGAATGGCGTCGATGTTGACTTCGGCGGGCTGACCCAGCCGCACGTTAACGATGTCGGTTTCGTCCACTTTGACCTCGGCGGTGATGACGGACATGTCAGCCAGGGTCATGAGCGTGCTGCCGGGTGAATTCTGGATGCCGATCACCACCGTCTCGCCTTCGCGCACCGGCAGATTGGTGATCATGCCGTCGTAGGGCGCGGCATACGTGGTCTTTTTCAAGACGTCGGCGGCGTGGGTCAGGTTGGCGCGGTTCAACGAGATGTGGCGGTCGGCGGAATCCTTCTGTGCCTTGGCCTGGGCCACACGCGCCTGGGCCTGCGCCAGGCCGGCCTGCGCGGTTTGCCACGCAGCTTTCTGGCTGTCGTATTCCGATTTGGCAATGAGCGAATCTTTGAAGAGACCCTGGGCCCTGGTCCAATCGAGTTGGGCGCGTTCGAAGTCGGACTGGGCGCGGTTCAGGTCGGCCACGGAGGTATTCAGCGCGGCCTCGGCGGCGGCGGAATCGGTCACGGCCGCCTGCACGGAAGCCTCAGTGGCGTTGACGTCGGCCGAGGGCTGCACGTTTTCCAGTTGCGCCAGCAATTGGCCTTTCCTGACCCGGTCGCCTTCCTTGACGTAAAGCCGGGTGATTTTGCCGAAGGCGTTGGCCCCGATGTTGACGTACGTCTTCGGCCTGATCTCGCCGGATGCGCTCACAATCGATGCCAGATCCTGGCGAGCCACTTTGCCGGTCTGCACCGTGACCACACCCTTGTGGCTTTGGTGAACGGCAATTCCGGCAATCGCCAAGATTGCGATGGCGGCGCCGATGCCGATCAGTATTTTCTTTCCCCTGCTCATTGTCCCCTTGTCACGCCTTCAGAAGGCCGGCATTCGCGTTCCCTGACGCGGAAATTCAGACACGTGCCCATTTTGGATCAGTGCTGTCATTTCCAACCGGATTCCTAGGCGTAACTGGGTACACGCCATCAGATACGGTAATGCGGGCTCAAAAGTTCCTGCGGAACCTATTGTCGTGCGGGAAATGGAACACTCAGGCCGGCCAGACCTTGCGTTGATAACAGGTCGATTATAGCCGGAGCAGGGCAGAGAATCGAGCAAACTATGTTACCCGTTTCGGGGCAGCCGGAAACCCGATTTTTACAATCTTTACAATTGGTTAGGGGCTGGTAGTGGGTCTTGCCACGGGAGGACTAAAGTCATAGAATGGCTAGCCAAGAGTAATATGTAGTAAGGAGTGCCCTCATGCCCCGGGTTGGGTTTCTGAAACGCCTCTTCACGGTTTTCGTTCTACCGGCACTTATTTTAGCCATGGTCTCGCTGGCCTCCGCCCAGGAGGGAAAAGGGGATGCCGCGGACGCGTCTGCTGACAGCGCATCTTCTCAGGAAAAAGCTGCCCCGGAAGTCGACCCGCTCAAGCGTCCGCTTACGGAAAAGCAGAAGAAGCAGAATTCCAAGTCGCTGAAGATCGAGTTAAGCAAGACCTACAAAAAGTGGCTTGACGAAGATGTGCGTTGGATCATCACCGACGAAGAGCAGAAAGCCTTCAAGCTGCTCTCCAACGACGAAGAGCGCGACCAGTTCATCGAAGCTTTCTGGCAACGCCGCGATCCCACACCGGACACGATCGAAAACGAATTTAAGGAAGAACACTACCGCCGCATGGCTTACGCCAACGAGCATTTTGCGGCTGGCATCCCAGGCTGGAAGAGCGATCGCGGCCGAATTTATATTATGTACGGACCGGCGGATGAGATTGAGTCGCATCCTTCCGGCGGCACTTACGAACGCCCGATGGATGAGGGCGGCGGTACGACTTCAACTTTCCCCTTTGAAGATTGGCGCTATCGTTACCTGGAGGGAATCGGGCAGGAAGTAATCATCGAGTTCGTGGACACCTGCATGTGCGGCGACTACCACATGACCATGGACCGGTCGGAAAAAGATGCGTTGCTCTACACGCCGAATGCCGGGTTGACCCTATACGAGCAGATGGGCATGGCGAACAAGGCGGACCGGTTTACCGGCGGCGGCCTGGAGCGGTTGGGTGCAGGTCCTTTTAACACCGATAACCAGACCAAACAGTTTGACCGGCTGGAGCAGTTCTACAAGCTGCAAAAACCTCCCGCGGTGAAGTTCAAGGACCTGGAGGAAGTGGTCAGCCACAAGATCAGCGTGAACCTGATGCCGTTCGATGTGCGCACCGACTTTGTGCGCGTGACCGGCGATACGGTGCTGGTGCCCATTACCATCCAGGTGAAGAACCGCGATATCACGTTTGTGAATAAAGATGGCGTGCAGCGCGGGACAGTGAACATTTTTGGCCGGGTCACAAGCCTAACCGGCAAGATCGTGCAGACCTTCGAAGACACGGTGCAAGTGGATGTGCCGGCGGAATTACTGCCCAAGGTCACGGAAAATTCATCCGTGTACTGGAAGGCGCTCCCGCTGCGCCCGAACCTGTACCGGATTGACGTTGCGGTGAAAGACGTAAACGGCGACCGCTCCGGATTATGGAGCAGCCGCCTGCCCGTGCCCTCCTACGACGACGACCGGCTGGCTTCCTCCTCGCTAATTGTGGCGGACACCATGCAGCCGGTGTCGACCAAGGAAATCGGCACGGGAATGTTTGTGATCGGCAACACCAAGATACGGCCGCGGGTGGCGTCGGCGAACGGCAAGCCCGTGTCCTTCAAGCGCAACCAGAAGGTATATTTCTGGATGCAGGTTTACAATCTGGGAATGGATGACAAGACGCACAAGCCCTCGGCCACGGTCGAGTACGATGTCATCAACGCGGCAACCAACAAAGCAGTGATCCATACTGTAGAATCCACGGACCAGATGGGAAATATCGGCGACCAAGTGACCCTGGCAAAACCTCTCTCGGCCGCCAGTCTCGATCCCGGCGTTTATCGCATTCAAATCAAGGTGAACGATAATATCTCCAAGCAGACGGTGGATCCATCGGCGACATTTGCCGTCGAGTAAACTGTAGCGCTTGGTCTCCTGTGAGGTGGTCGGATTGATGTTGGGCAGACCTGGGTTAAAGCTCGGGTTGTTGGCTCTTGCGCTGGCGCTTCCAGTGCTCGCTGCGGATCGCCCTGCCTCGATCTCCGGCTACGTACGCAACGCCGCGGGCGTACCCCAGATGGGCGCCATGGTGGAAGTGCTGGGTTCAGCGGCCCACAGCCTGAAGGTATTTACAGACGAGAACGGTTTCTACTCGGCCGCCGGTCTGCTCCCCGGAGTGTACAGCGTAAAGGCTTATTCGCCGTCGTTCCTTCCGGCGTTACGTGAGAAGATCGGGCTGCGGCCCGGCAGCAGCGTGTTGGTCAATCTCAAGCTTAGTGGGCTGTTCGAAGCCATCCAGTTGCCAGCGCTGCGCGGCCCGGCTGACGACGATGACTGGAAGTGGGTGCTGCGCTCAGCCTCCAACCGCCCGATTCTGCGGATGCTGGAAGATACCTCTTCAGTTCCGGCGACCGTGGCGCAGGCGGGCCCAGGTGAATCTGGTGGGGACAATCCCAGTGTGGACAAGCATGATCTGAAGGGCACGCTCTCCTTTGTGGCGGGTTCGGGATCCGGTGGCTTTGGAAGTTCGTCCGATGTGAACACGGGCTTTTCGGTAGAGAGGTCGTTGTTCTCCTCCGGAACCGTGGCCCTGCAAGGCAATGTGGGCTACAACCGGGGCTCGCCCAATACTGTGCTGCGCGCCTCTTACAGCCACACCCTGCCCAACGGCTCCAAGCCAGAGATGGCGTTTACCATGCGCCGCCTGGCCGCGCCCGGAATCAATGGCCGCGATAGCGCACTGCAGGCTCTGGCGCTTTCCGCGTCGGATGAATTCTCCCTGGGAGATGTTCTGGAGCTGCGCTTCGGCAGCGAGCTGCAGACGATTCAGTTCCTGGGACGAGTGACCGCGTTTCGTCCTTTTGGCTCTGCCGATCTGCATCTCTCGCCGAACACGGTGCTGGAGTATCGCTATTCCACCTCAGAACCTGACGAACGCATGGACAAAGGCTTTGATTCGGCGCCAGCGGACCTGAGCGAGTCCAACCCCAGAGTGAGCATGGCGGCTTTTTCGACCACGCTGGAGCGGGCGCACCATCACGAAGTCTCGCTCTCCCGCCGCATGGGTAACACCAATCTGCAGCTTGCCATGTATTCCGACCGGGTGGTGGACCCGGCCCTGACCGGCGTGGGTGACGTTTCCGCAGACGGCGGAGAAGTGCTGCCCGACCTTTACTCCGAAACCTTCACCTACCGGGGCAAAGGACTGGATACCCGCGGAATGCGGGTGGTCTTGCAGCACAAGCTGAGTTCTCAACTGACCGCTACCCTGGATTATGGGTACGGTGGAGTGCTCGATCTGAAAAATGCCGATATCGCCCTGCAGGATGCGCGCCGCGATACCTATGTGCGAGACCGGCACACGGCGGCGGCCAAGTTCAGCGGCGTGCTGCCCGGCGCCAAGACCCGCTGGATCGCTTCCTATCGCTGGATCAGCGGACAGGCCCTGACCCCGGTGGACATGTTTAACGAGTCGGCAGGTCAGTCTGATCCTTTCCTGAATATCTTCCTGCGCCAGCCGATTCCAGGCACCGGTTTTCTCCCCTGCCACATGGATGCAGTGGTGGATATACGCAATCTTCTGGCCCAGGGATATGTTCCAGTGATGGGTCAGGATGGCCGTACGCTTTACCTGGTGCAATCGGCGCGCACAGTTCGCGGCGGCGTGGCCTTTACCTTCTAGACTTCAGACCTCACATTTTCCCCTCTTCACTGTTTCCCTCATCCTCGACATGTTTGCTTATTCAGGATGTCTATCCGCCTCATCCGTAAGACAAATGATAGGGTAGCGGGTTATAATCGGCGGCAATTTCCATCAGACAGCTTCAACAAATGTCGCCTTGAAGCGACTGCAGGGGCATAGGCGTTTAAGGAGCCTTTTAATATGCGCGTGCGGATGATTTTCGCTTTGGCGGTTCTGGTATCGGCCTCGTTGATGGCGCAAACCTTTCGCGGAACCATCCTGGGAACGGTCACCGATGCCTCTGGCGCGGTAATTTCCGGGGCGAACGTGATGGTGAAAAATGTGGGCACCGGCCTGGAACGCACCACACAAACCAGCGCGGACGGCAGCTACAGCGTACCCGAATTGCCCATAGGCAGCTATACCGTGACTATCAAGCAAAGCGGCTTCCAGACCTCAGTGACCACCAACGTGGTGGTGGACGTAGCCAGCGAACGCCGGGTGGATGCTTCGCTCAATGCGGGCCAGGTCTCGCAAATGGTGGAGGTTTCGGGCGAGGCACTGTCCCAGGTCGATACCACTTCGGCCCAGTTGGGCGGGACCCTGACCCAGGACACGATTGCCAATTTGCCGGTGAACGGCCGCGACTATACCAAGCTGATTTACCTGAACCCGGGTGTGGCCGGGTCACCGGACCAGATTTCGGATTCTCCCGGATCGTACGGTACTTTCTCGATGAACGGTTCACGCGGCCGCTCGAACAACTTCCTGCTTGACGGCACCGACATGAATGACGGCTACCGCAACGATCCCGCCATCAACAAAGCGGGTGTGTTCGGCGATCCGGCAACGATTCTTCCCATCGACGCCGTGGCCGAGCTGCGCACTATCTCAAAATTATGAAGCGGAATACGGACGCAACAGCGGGGCTGTAATCAATATTGTGACCAAGAGCGGCACCAACCAGTGGCACGGCTCCGGTTTGGAGTACTTGCGCACCGGGCAGTTTGGGGCGCGCAACTACTTCAACAGCGAGGGGCCCAAGAACCCGTTCCACAATAACCAGTTTGGCGCTTCGCTGGGCGGGCCGATTATCAAGGACAAGACCTTCTTCTACTTCAATTATGAAGGACAGCGCGAGTCTGGAGCGCAGGCGGGCCAGAGTTGCGTGCCCGATCCGGCACAGATTGCGCAGGCAAAGGCGAACATCGCGTCCTGGGGCGAGACCCTGAATCCGGTGACGGCGGCGCTGCTGGCGCGAAATCCCTGGCCCACTCCTAATATCGGTGGGGCCGTAAGCGACGGAGATGGATGTGCCACAAACAACGTTTCGACGGCGATCAACTTCCTGAATAATATCAACAGCCTGATCGGCAAGATTGATCACAACTTCAATCCCAGCAACCTGCTCACTGGGCGATATTACTTCGGAGACAGCACCCAGTCGTTTCCGCTTTCGTTGACCGGCAGCGGCGGCCAGGTGCCAGGCTTCAACACGCACACTCCGACGCGGGTGCAGCTGGTTTCGATTTCTTACGTGAAGGTGGTCAACTCCAACCAGTTGAATGAAGCACGCCTGGGATGGAACCGGTTTGCCGAAGGCTTCTTCCCTGAGGACCAGAGTTTCAATCCCGATTCGATCGGCCTGAACACCGGGGTGTCGGCCTACGATGGCGGTCTTCCCGTGATCAGCGTAGGTGGCTTTTCGGGTCTGGGGGCGAGCTCCTCCGTGCCTCGCAACCGGGTGGACGCCAACTGGCACTTCATTGACAACTACTCGTGGAAGTCAGGCAAGCACGACATCAAGTTCGGATACGAGTTCCGCCGCACCACCATCATGCAGCTCATCGACCACAATTTCCGGGGTACGTTGAGCTTTGACTCGATTCCCGATGCCAATCCGCTGAATACCACGGGTACCCTGACCGCGCTGGAAGCGCTGCTCGAGGGCTTTCCGGATGGCGGAGCCCAGATCACGGGTAACACCCTGCGGCATACTACAGAGAACAGCCATGGCCTCTACCTGCAGGACAGCTTCCGCTGGACGCCCCGCCTGACCCTCAACTTCGGACTGCGCTGGGATTATTTCGGTGTGGTGGGCGAGAAGAACAACCTGTTTTACCAGTTTGACCCCGCGAATGGCGGTTCGGTTTCGCAAGTCGGCAGCAGTGGCGGGCCCCCGCACCTCTACAATCCTGACTATAACAACTTCGCGCCCCGGGTGGCCTTTTCCTACGATCTGACCGGCAAGGGGCGGACCGTGCTGCGCGGTGGATGGGGCATGTTCTATGACGCCTTCTCGCAGGACATTTTCCTGGGACACTTGCCGTGGAATTGTATCTTTTGTCCCGGGCCGGCCTATCCGGGGACGGGTCCGGTGGGGCTCCAGTTCGGAAGTGCGAGTGGAGCGGTGCTCGATCCAACTCAGCCGGTTTATAGCGGTTTCGGGGCGAACAGCGATTTCCTCGCGGTCGATCCCAACCTGCGCACACCCTACACCCAGAATTTCAATCTGAATATTCAGCAGCAAGTGGGAAGCAAAGCCGTAATCCAGATTGGCTATGCGGGGTCGAAAGGCACGAAGCTCTTCCAGTTCCTGGACATCAACCAGCCCAGCCAGCAGGTGATTACTGCCTTTGATCTGGCCAACGGGGTCAGCGGCTACGGCGTACCGCGAAATTTTGCCAATTTCTTCTATTTGAACCAGGAAAGGTCTTCGGCCAACTCCATCTATCACTCACTGCAGACCAGTCTGCACGTCAGCAGCTGGCACGGGCTCTCAACGCAGGCGAATTTTGTGTGGTCGCACGGAATTGATACGGCCAGCGACCTTGAAGACTTCACTCCTAACCAGGCCCAGCCGCAGAACAGCACCAATCCGGCCGGAGACCGGGGAAATTCCAGCTTCGACATCCGGCGCCGCTTTACCTGGAACTTCAATTACGAATTTCCCCGGATGAACGGTTCGCTGGCCAAGCTGAAGAATGGCTGGGGCGTAGACGGAGTGGTGAACCTGCAGGACGGCCAGCCCTGGCAGCTCAACTACGAATTTGAAGGCGACTATTCGGGTGCCGGCGAAGGATTCGACCGGCCCGACGTGATTGGACCGCTCCACTATTCGACCAATCCGTCTGCCTTCCTCGACCTGAGCTCTTTCGCCGCGCCCTGCACCTGGAGCCCAGTGGCCGATCCGACTGACAGCAGCGAGGCTAATTGCGTGGCGGGCACGCGGCACTTCGGCAACCTGGGGCGCAATTCGTTGCGCGGGCCCAGCTTCAAGGAGTTCAACTTCTCGCTGTACAAGAACACCGTCTTGACCGAACGGGTGAACCTGCAGATGCGAGCGGAGTTTTTCAATCTGCTCAACCACCCCAACTTCTCCAATCCGGAGCTGCCAAACTTTATCGCGGACGTAGGCTCGCCGGACCACTTCACCGGGCAGCACACCGGCTTCTACCAGATCACCGCCAGCGGAGATACTGGCATCGGCAATCCCTTCCTGGGTGGAGGCGGGCCGCGAGGCATGCAACTAGCGGCGAAGATTACGTTCTAGGTCGAGCAGCCGCAAGACCCCGGAGTTGTACCTGCGCAGGGACTTTTTCGCCTTCTCTCGGCGTGGTAGGTTTTTTTATCTGACCAATTCCTACGTGCGGAAGATCGTGATGCGCCGTGTCTGCACCATCTGTCTGCTGATCTGCATCTCGTGGGCTCCGTTATCTTTTGCCCACCACATGAAGCAAAGTTCGGCCAAGGCGATGTCGGTGACCACGTCTTCGCCCAAGGCCCGCGACCTGTTTGAACGCGCCCTCACTGACTACGAGAACCTCTATCTGGAACGGGCCAACATCGGCTGGCGGGCAGCGGTTGTGTCCGATCCCAACTTCGCGGTGGCCTGGATCTTTATCGCTTACAACAGCAACGATCCCACAGAGGCCAACGCGGCGCGGGAAAAGGCCAAGGTGCTGGCGCCCAAGGCCTCGCCCGGGGAACGCCTGTTGGTCCAGTGGATTGCCGGGGCCAAGGAAAATAACTTCATCGCCGCCATTTCTGCAATGAACGACTTGCTGGAGATGTTTCCCAAGGACAAGCGCCTGGCCTACCTGGCGGGGAACTGGATGATGGGCCAGAACAGCTACGAGCAGGCGCAAAAGACGCTGGAGCGTGCGCTGGCCGTCGACAAGAACTATCCGCCTGCCTTGAATGATCTGGGATACTGCTATGCGCAAAGCCGTGAGTATCCCAAGGCTTTCGAAGCCATGGAACGCTATGTGGCGGCACTGCCCAACCTGCCTAATCCACAGGATTCGTATGCCGAGATCCTGCGCATGTCGGGCAACTTCGAAGCCGCCATCGAGCACTACCAGGCGGCGCTGAAAATCGATCCCGACTTCGACTACTCGCAGCTCGGCCTGGGCGACACTTATGCGCTGATGGGCCAGGAAGTGGAGGCGCGGGTGGAATACGATAAGGCCATCCAGAAGGCGCACACCGAGGCGGACCGCTTGTCGTACGGGTTGCAGAGTGCCACCACCTGGGCGCGCGAAAGCAATTTTGCCGAGGCTGACAAGGCATTTGCCGCGGTTGCCGAAAAAGCTCATGCCGCCAGCTTCGACCTCATCGAAGCGCAGGCCCATCGCATGATGAGTCTCTACCAGACTGACGACGCCGAGGCCCTGAAGCACCTGGCGTCAGCCGAGGAAGCCCTGAACCACCCGAGCAGCAGTATTTCGCAGTCCGACCGGCAGGACGAACGAGCCAGGATTTTGCGCTACCGTGCGGTGCGGGCCGACCACGCCGGCAACCACGAGTTGGCCGCTCAAACTTTGCAGCAGCTGGAGACCATGGCCGGAAGCACGCGCAGCGCCGTGGTGCAGAGTTCGTATCACGGCGCCGCGGGGACCCTGCTGATGAGCCAGCAGAAGACACCGGAGGCGATTGCTCACCTGGAAGAAGACGAGGACAATCCCTACTCTTTGGAACTGTTATCACGCGCCTACTCGATCACCGGCGCCAGCGAGAAAAGGCACGAAGTTGAAGTCAAACTGCGTGCCAGCAATGCGCCCACCATGGAACAGGCCCTGGTGGTTCCAGCGGTCCGCTCCCGGCGACCGGAAGGCGAGTAGCAATAGACAGTGATCAGTCGTCAGTCATTAGTCGTCGGTCGTCCAGTCTTAGTCTTCAGCTGACGACTGATGACTGACGACTGTCTTGCTTTGTGGTAGGCTCCACTACTCATGACAGACGCCAAGCGCGAACGCCGCTCCGGACCGCGGATTACGGCGCGGGTGCCGGTCTCCATCAAGACCAAGGCCGGGTCGGTCGAAACCACCGGCTTTACTCGCGATTTGAACCAGGGCGGGATCTTCCTGTACACCGACTCACGCATCGTTGCGGGTAGCGAATTGGAAATGGTCCTGATTCTGCCGCCCGAGCTCACCCGGGGCACGAAGCAGTGGGTATGCTGCCGGGCGTCGGTGGTGAGAGTGGAAGACAGCGAAGACGGCGGCGACTTTGGCGTGGCCGCCAGCATCCGCAGCATCGATGTCCTGCCAGAAATTCCAAGCTAAGTAACTTATTTTAATATACTTGCGTCCGCCTGGAGGGCCTGGGAGACGGGTTCGATCCGCGGGTATGAAAAAAATTGCACAATACTGGGGATTTCTAATGCATATGCATCAGTTTTGGTGCAATAATGCAGGCCCTTGAATTGCTCTGGCTCAAGGTATCTCTGATTCAGTCGATGCAGATTAGAGAGCTGCAATTCTGATCTGAGTCAACGATCGCGAAAATTCGGGTGGTCCGGTATGTGGATGGAAAAATTGTTTGCCGGCGTGTTACGTGTGCTGACCCCGTTGGGACCGCGTTACATCAAACCTTCACTGGCACAGCGGATTTATCTGCTGTGGGTTTTCCGCAACTTTCAGGTTCTGCCCCTGCCGGTGCTGACGCGGCGGCAACGGCGGGTGATCGACGCGCTGTGCGTGGAGCCGCGCTTCGTGTCGCTAACGGATTCCGACGGATGGGAAGCTCCGATCCTCGGCACGCTGGAGCGCCGACCGCCCATCGCCCCGGCGCCACGCCGCCCCAACACCCGGATTTCGGACGCGGTGACATCCTTCGGAACAGACCTGTCCAATGCGGAGAATCGTTCCTGAGAGATTCGCGCCGGAGAATCAGGTTTGAAGTCAGGTTTCAAAGTTTCCTGTTTCAAAGTTTCGAGGTTTCGAGTTTCCAGTTCTTGTACTTTGAAACCTTGAAACCTGAGACCTTAAAACCTGAAACCTTAAAACCTGAAACCTAAAACCTGAAACCTGAAACCTGAAACCTTAAAACCGCAGCTTCAGCCTGATCCAGCCCTCGACCGGGTGTTGGTACGCCTGCAGTCCTCTGTGTTATATTCGTTAGCGTATTTTGCAGTCCGCTGATCAAGTGGTTCCGGCAAGCAGCTTCCCGGCTGCGGCATGAAGCGGTCACCCGCAACCCGCGACAGGATCGGCGGGTCTCCTGGGCTGAAATTCAATCCAGCAACGGGCGCGTAGCTCAATTGGCAGAGCAACTGACTCTTAATCAGTAGGTTGAAGGTTCGATTCCTTCCGCGCTCACCACCTTTAGTTTCAGTAACTTGCGAAGATATCATTCTGGAGTCAATCTCTCGCCTCTCAATGGAATCAAGGGCTTGGGCGGTACCCAACCTACTGATCTTACGTTAGTAGGTTGTGAGGTGCGCACTGAATCACTCCTCCCATATCTTCAACGAGTTGCCAAAAATATTAGACCTACTGACTATTTTGCGCGCGTTCGCTTCGCCTCAACCACCGCCTTCATCTGCACAAGGAGAAGCGCACGTTGTGCGCGGCTCAGCAAGGGGAGCAAGATGTAGCAGGGACCAGCCCTTGGGTCGATTCCGGCAGCTTGCCATGCTGCATCTCCGAACTGAAAAATCATTTTGTCTTTTCGCACCCGACTGCTCATCTCCTTCTTGTTTAGCCCAAGTGCGGAGCAGAGCCTTTCCAGCAGGGAATCTGACGGCAGAGAGTGCCCCATGATCAGTTTCCTGATGTGTTCGTAGGTCACCCCTACACGGCGGGCAAGATCGGGGACAGAAAGCCGCGTGTCCTTCATTCGCTGCTCAAGGCGTGTATTGAAGAATCCCAGCCGCTCTTGGGTAATCGCCATGATCGACCCTTTCTGGTAATAGCTACTTAAAGGATGTCTACTTTAAGTCTGTAGACCTAAAGTAGTCAAGACGCAATATTAGGACGTGCAAAATGATCCGAAAAAGTTGGTTGGAAAGCGAATACGGGAACTGCGGTTGAAGACAGGGGTTTCTCAGGAAGCCCTTGCGGATGAAGCCGGTCTTCATCGTACCTACATGGGTAGTGTTGAGCGTGGAGAAAGAAACATGAGCTTAGAGAACATCGTGCGGATCGCCAAGGCATTGCGGGTGCGGCCCTACGAACTCCTGAAGGACATACCGTAGCGGGAGAGCCTAAAAGGCATCTCTCGAAGGGCCGGGTAGTTGGTGAAATCGCCTGATTTCGTCAACTATGCGAATCGAGGATAGAATTACCGAAGGCGGCTGAATGAGAGTCACAGGAAAGCCCGTTTCCACAAGTGTCGGCCTGTTCTTCATCGCCTTTGCACTAATCGCTGCGGTGCTGGTCTTGCCCGGTGCAAGGTCGTCGCAGTCACCACTTCTGTATGTCTGTATTTTCGGCGGGCTGTTCGTGGGCGTTCCTGCGGCCTTGGGAATCGGAGTAGTTCTTGAGAACCTACGGAAGCGAGACCCTTCGAAAAGTCAATGAGTGTAATCGCCTGTTAACGTCAGTTGGGCTGGGTGTAGCATCTGACAGTGCTTCATCTACGTAAACCGCGTTGGATCGCGCCGCTAGTACACGGCTGTGTCTTTGTGCTGACTTGGATCCTCTATTGGTTGCAGACCAAGCCACTGCTCGATGGTCCCTCCCGATGGCCGTTCATGCTAATTTTCTTCGGCGACGTTCCCTTTTCGCTGATCGCATTTGGAAAGATGTGGGACGGGGGTAAGAATGTCCCATATGCACTGGCCGCGTGGGGAATCGTTGGAACGGTGTGGTGGTACATTTTGGGGCTATTGATCGAAAAAGGTGTACGGTGGGCAAAAGCGCAATGAGTGTAATCGCCTGTTAACAACACTTGCGTCCAGCGACTCGGAAAAGTAGATTAACCGGGTGCATTGCATTCGCGTTTTCGTCCCTGTGCTTCTGCTCGTTGTAAGTTGGAGTACCACGTCCGTCGCCCAGCTACAACCCTCGGGCTCCCCATCCAGCAGGGTCGCAGTCTCCGAGTTGGCTCCGCCCGTTTATCCTCCTTTGGCAAGGCAGGCACGCATGAGTGGAGAGGTGCAAATCGAACTTACAATTCGACCGGATGGTGGCGTCGAGTCAGCCAAAGCGATCAGTGGTGATCCCATCTTGGTACCTTCCGCGCTAGCGAGCGCACGGCAGTCCACCTTCCGGTGTAAAGCGTGTGAGGCAGGTCATACCCAGTATCGGCTGACATACATTTTCCGAATAGTCGGAGAGCTCGACCGATGCTGCTGTTCCGGCGCTTCGACACGCCGTCCGGTTGAATCAGAAGTAAGCCAATCAGAAGGTCGAATCACGGTAACGGCTAGCCCCGGATGCATGTGTCCAGATGCTTGCGATCACGATTGGGCACGGGAACACTCAAGAGTCCGCTCTGCAAAATGCTTTTTCCTGTGGAAGTGTGGCGTTGCTCAGGTTTCAATCCAATGATCCGGTTGGTTGGTGAAATATCGCGATTACGCTCATTGACGTTTTGGGCAGGCACCCGACCGTAATAGAAATCGCAAGGCGGTAGGGAGTCGGGATCGCCATGCGTCCTCCCCATGTTCTGCACCAGGAACAATAAAGACGCAGATACTTGAATCAGAGCCGATAGCGCCTGCGAGTCGCTTCACGTCATTCACCATTTCTCGTTTTGTGTCGCCTTCTCCCTCTTGTGTACCCGCCCCGATGTAGACTCGTGGCGGCCACTGGTGAAATTGCGCAGATCGGCGGAGAAGGCGATCGTTGTCAATGTACAGCGACGGGCTTTCCAATAGCAGCCAGCGATACCTTCCCGGACGTTCCAGAACCGTATACAAAGCGATTGCGGCACCATAGGAAGCTCCTGCAAGACCGACCGCATCCTTCTGGGTGCGATACCTCGATTCGACGAGAGGCCGGACTTCTTGTTCCAGGAAATCCGGGAACTGGCTGCCGTGCGGCACCGGTACCGGAGGAATCAGGGAATCATCCGGGTATGGCAAATATTCATTCGCACGGTCGGACCCAGGATTCTTGGATTCGAGAGTCGATCCACCGTTGTCGATGCCGACGAAAATGGTAGCTGGAATCTTGCCCGAAGTGATCAACTCACTCGCGATGGCATCGAGGTGGCGGCCATGAAACGTGGCAATGCCATCCGTAAAGTAGAACACCGGATACCTCGATTGCGCCTGCGAGTCATCGTTGTACCCAGACGGCACCCACACCCGAATGGTGCGCGTGTTGTCAAAGACTTTGCTGTGTAGCGTCAGCAATTCGATTCTCGGTGCGGATCGGACTTGGGCTGCCGAAACAGTCACGATCCCGAGGACTAAGGCTAGACTCGCAGAATAACGTCGACTGAGAATGTCGGTAAGCATTTGCATTAGACGAAGGGTAGGTTGAACGGTCACCAAGTCAAGTGCCCCTCCATCCTTCGTGGCTGGCGTAACATCGCGATTACACCAACAACCGAGTTCTGAGTGTTAAACGCCGTCGAGCCTCCCCTGACAACCAACTTACTTTCTCTGGCGAGGGCCAGCAACGGACTTACTTTTCGCGTTTAGCACCGTGTGGTTGAAAACACACATCAAAAATGTGTGCTCGACCATCTTACCGTTCGCTGTCTCAACATCTACATGACGAGGGAATTTGCGAGGTAACCTGATGAAAGCAAGCTGCTAGCAGTGCAAATCACACACACACGAAGTGGTTCAGGAATGGCGTGTTCACTCTTAATCAGTAGGTTGAAGGTTCGATTCCTTCCGCGCTCACCATTTCTTAAAGACTTAGCTGGCCGTGCGCTCTGTCAGCGCTCTGTTTAGCGCCAAGCCAACTATCTCCCCGTGTGCCTTGGCCATGTCCGCGGTGTGCGCCGATCCGTAAACATTCATCGTGGTCCGGACATCCGCGTGCCGCATCAATTGTTGTTGCACGCCTACCGGCGTTCCAACCGAATCCAACCACGTGCGGTATGTGTGCCGAAGGCTGTGAGTGCCAAGGCCGCCGATACCGGCCGCCCTCACTGCCTTCTGATACACGCGCCACACTTGATCGTAGGACCAAGGCAACCGGCCAAGCTGCGCCGGTGAAGCAAATATCCAATCCCCCGTCATCCGAGAATTGCGCGGTTTGCTTCCAGGTCTGCAACGCTGTGAGGAGTGCGCGATCAATAGCCAGCTTCTTGCGGGACTCCGCGGTTTTTGCTGAGTCCACGTGCTGGCACACGATTCCACGCTCCACTAACAGTCTCCTCTCCGAGCCAATCCACAGCGCTCCACCGCA
This sequence comes from Terriglobia bacterium, assembly GCA_963803605.1. Classification (GTDB taxonomy): domain Bacteria; phylum Acidobacteriota; class Terriglobia; order Terriglobales; family Acidobacteriaceae; genus JAIQFF01. Next base: position 300,161 of record CAWDNG010000002.1, on the reverse strand, counting down.
AAGCCAAGATCAGGATCTCCGACGTCTTCCTGGTGCCGCACGGCGAACCGGCCCCGATATCGGGGGCGAACCAGTTAAGGTCGAACACGGCCGGCGGAAGGACGCTTTTTCGAGTGAAGATGACGGTGTTGTTTTCCACCCGGGCGTTCTCGATTTCAGTGGAAGAACCGCAAAAACTGCTGATAGTCGTTGGAGACGTTCTGCGCGATGAGCAGATTCTTGACTGAAGCCGAGCCCTCCACGATTTCTAGAAACCCCTGGTTATCGCTGGCGAAGTTGTGATCAATCGTAATGTTGTCTTTTGGGAAATCGCGGTCATCGAGTTCAATCGCGCCACCGTCGTAGCCGTAGTCCCGCTCAACTGCCGGCAATTGAGGATACGGTTGTACGACACCTGAGTAATGAGGTTGTACTGTCCGTAGACATGAATGGGCATGGGCCAGCGGGTGATCTCGCAGTTGCGTACGACTGCCCGGAGCAAGGATTGCTCCGATTGCGGATTTAGAGCGGCGGGCAATTCTTGGCGCGATTGAAGAGCTGAACGGTGACAAGCTGACAGCGGCCAAACTGCTCGGCATCGGCAAGACGACCCTGTATCGCAAGCTGAAAGAGTACGGAATGGCCAGGTCGTTCTGAGCCGATGAGGTAGCCGATGCACGGGGGCGTCCGCAAGCTGTTGATACAGTGGATGTTATGCTCGCATTTGAGAGCGCAATGCTAACTATCAATCGCATTGGATATTTAGCACCGAGGTTTTCCGCCGCCAAACCGTAGTTTTAATAGCAGGCTTGTTTATTAAAGGATAAGGCATTATCCTTTAATAACTAGATTCCTTATTAAAGGATGAGTTTTCTATATGCCAGCCCCAATACCGCAAACCCGCCTGGGAACGTATGTCACCAGTACTGTGACAGGGGAGACAGTTCGTGCTTTCATCCCGCCACCCCTGCCTCCAGTTCCCGAATTGCAGATGAACGGGCTACTTCAGTACCTGGATCGGGCCAATCAAGGTTTAGGCCGTCTCAATGGAATGACAAAGCTGCTTCCGGACATTCGGTTCCTTCTTTATCTGTATGTACGCAAAGAGGCGCTCGTGTCATCTCAAATCGAGGGCACGCAGTCATCTTTCGCCGACTTGCTGCTATTTGAGAACGAAGCAAAGCCGAGTGTGCCTGTCGAGGATGTGGAAGAGGTGTCCAACTATGTCGCGGCTATGCAGCACGGGCTGCGACGCCTGAAAGGCGGGTTTCCCCTGTCACTCCGGCTGATCCGCGAAATCCACGCCATTCTCCTCAGGGGCGGCCGCGGCGCGAACAAGATGCCTGGCGAATTTCGCCGTTCGCAGAACTGGATTGGCGGAACTCGTCCGGGCAATGCTTCCTTTGTGCCCCCTCCCCCTGAGCGATTGATGGAGTGCCTTGGAGAGTTCGAGAAGTTTCTCCATGATGACAAACACCAACTCCCAGTCCTTGTAGAAGCGGGACTGGTGCATGTGCAGTTTGAATCCATCCATCCCTTCCTGGATGGCAACGGCCGGGTTGGGAGGTTGCTTATCACGCTGCTGTTGTGCGCAAAGCCAGCGTTGACTGAGCCCCTGCTCTATCCCAGTCTGTTTCTCAAGACCAATCGGAGCCGTTACTACGAACTGTTGCAGCGCGTTCGCACCGAGGGTGCCTGGGAGGATTGGCTGGCATTCTTTCTCGAAGGAGTGGCCTCGACGGCGCAGGAAGCGGCGGACACGGCGGAAAGAACATTGAAGCTATTTGCCAAGGATCGGGGGAAAATCCAGACGCTCGGGCGAGGATCTGCGTCGGCGTTGCGCGTTCACGAATTCATGCAGACAAATCCCTTCACGCGAATTCGCACCGCGACCAAGGCCCTGAAACTCACGGTACCGACTGTCACGAATGCCCTAAACAATCTGATCAAGCTCGGTATCGTGAAGGAAGTCTCGGGAAAGCAAAGAGACCGTCTCTTTGCATATTCGCGGTACGTAAGCATGGTAAGCGGGAATACAGAAGCCCTTTGATCCGCAAGGAACCTATCTGCCGCCTCTTTCCTCCCCCAATCGTTATTCAGAGCAAGTCCTAAAACCACACTTCGGAGGTGCCTGTGCCTACATGCATCTCCGCACTCCAACATCTGCGTCCGCTTCGTGGCGGAGCCCAGGCGCATTTACTGCGAGCCTCCGACGGGAACTGCTACGTCACGAAGTTCCAGAACAATCCGCAACACATCAAAGTTCTTGCCAACGAGATACCGGCCAGCAGATTGGGTCTGGCACTTGGCCTTCCGATTCCTCAGGTTGTTGTCATTGAAGTGTCCGAATGGCTGATTAAGGACACCCCGGAATTGCGAATCCGGTGGTGCGAATCTCTTCAATCCATCCCCACTCTCCTTCGACGATGACGACGTCGTCGATTCGGATCGGTTGCGTCAGGGCAATCTGGACGCCGGCAATAATACTGGCAAGGGTCGGGCGCATCGCCATGCCTAGCACCAACCCTGCCAGGCTGGCTGAAGCCAGCAAACTTGTTCCCAGTGTGCGGATCGCGGAAAACGTCATCAGCATGATACCCACCGTCACGGCTATGACCACGACCACAAAAATTCGGCGCAGAACTTCGGTCTGCGTACGGATGCTTCGTGCCGCGAGGTTGTCGGCCATATCGATTTCGTGCTTGACAGAGATGGCGTCGGCAAACACATCCGCCAGCAGCAGAATCGCCCAGGCCACAGACGCAATCAGGCCCAGCCCAAGGGCGTGCTGCAATGGCCCCACGATTTGGGGCCGAAGCGGCAGGAGCGGCAAAGTCAGCAAAAGAGCTATCAGCGGGAATATCCAGCGGGTTGGCCGCTCACTGTGCTGTACCAGGAAATCGTCGAGTACTGTTCGACGGACCAGACGCTTGCCCACCAGAAACAATAGATAGTGAGCGAGAAGGGCGAGCAGGATTGCGCCGCTTATTCCGGCCGCAGTCCACAGCCAGGTCTTCCAATGCTCCAGTATCAAGAGCACACCGCTCTCCTTTCCTTTTTTAAGCTGTTCGTGCGGCCACAGCCGTAGCCGCGCGGCCTGTCCTCTATCGACAACTCTCGGCTTTCAGGCCGGACCTTTCCAGGTACGCGCAAACCTGCTCGCACCAGCAGAACACATTCTCGCTTCGTACCTTGCGCCGAAGCTTTCGCATTCGTATCCGCCGCTCTTTGGCGTTCATGCGAAACGCCTGATGCAAAGCAGCGGCCACACTCTCAATGTCATACGGGTTGACCAAAATTGCTCCGTTTCGGAGTTGATCGGCAGCACCCGCGAACTCGCTCAGGATCAGGACTCCGTGGTCTCCCGCCTGGGCCGCGCAAAACTCCTTGGCGACCAGGTTCATACCGTCCTTTAGAGGTGTGATCAGTGCGATATCAGCGATGCGATAGTGCGCCAGCAGGTCCGGCCTCTCCAGATGGCGATGAATATAATGAATTGGCACCCAGCCGGAATCGCCATATCGACCATTGATTTGGCTGACTAGGGTCTCGATCTCAAGTTTTAGTTCCTGATACCCGGGAATATCTTCCCGGCTGGGAACTACGATCTGGACCAAAGTAATCTGTCGCCGCAACGCCTCACGTGACGCCAACAGATGCTGAAACGCCCGCAACCGTTCCGGGATTCCCTTAGTGTAATCAAGACGATCCACTCCAAGGACAATCTGGCGGCCAACCACATTCCGGCGAATCTCCGCCGCGCGTCCGGCCACGTCGGGCTCTTCCGCTCCACGCGCGAACTCATCGAAGTCGATGCCAATCGGAAAACTTCCAATCAACGTATCACGACCGTCAATGTAAGCGTGCAGCTGTTCTCGCGACCGATACAATTCCAGGTGGGGCAAAAAGCGGCGCACGCAGCCCGCAAAGTTACGCTGATCGCGCGGCGTCTGGAATCCGACAACGTCAAATTCGAACAGGGCTTGCAGGATCTGGCTGCGCCAAGGCAGTTTTTCGAATATGTCGAGTGCCGGAAACGGAATGTGCAGAAAGAATCCCAGCCTGCACTTCAGGCCTGACTTGCGCAGAAAGTCCCCGACTAGCATGAGATGGTAGTCATGGATCCAGACCATCGAGTTCTTGTTCGCCACCCGGGCGACGGCTTCGGCGAACTTCCGATTCACCTTGACATACGCTTTCCAGTAAGCGGGATCGAAGTTACATCGCGACTGCAGGTCGTGAAACAGTGGCCAGATGATCTCGTTGGAAAACCCTGAGTAAAAATCCCGTTTCTCGTCCTGAGCGAGGAAGACAGGAATGAGATGGCAAGTAGAATCAGACCTGCGATCTGCGATCAAGCGATCGATTTCTTCGTCGCATTCCTCACCTGGCCAACCGATCCAATATCCCTTTCTGGCCTCGAGAACGGGGCGAAGCGCGGTTACCAATCCCCCCGAGCTGGGCTTTAGCATTGATCCATGCGGGCCAAGCTCGACTGTCGCCGGCAGCCGATTAGAAACCAGAATCAGATCTCCTGCTGTTTTCATGGTTGATCTCGGCATCCCTCTTCCATCGTAGTCCACAGGAAGCGGACCAGAGCCGCACTCTTGCAGGTCTCCAAAGAACCGACAGCTTTGCGATTCTTGTTCACTGACGCATTGGCGTCCTTTCAGGGCAGCATAATGGCTAAATGATTTTGGTTAGAGAGCAACTGAAGAACAGGTTCGACTACCGGGATGTTGGAGGGGTGGTCAGCACAGGCGGGCAGCGTTTCGATCAGACACATTCTCGGAGCGAAGCGCACCCTCACTCGGGGCGACTGTCATGTTTGCATCGGTAGCAGCGGAAAAGGCTACGACGAGGAACGCTGCCGACGCTAAGGCCACTGCGAGGGCTTGCGCGGCGCGGGCGGCACGCATGGCTGTAGGATCCAGATTTACTACTGGTGAAACACACACCACGAATACAGCAACGAGTAGAACCAAGGCCACGCGTTTGGCTAAAATGTTCACGTAATTATACTCATATCAATAACTTACGAAGAAGTCAACTTCGCTCATCTCTTCACTTCCATAGGTACACCGCAATTTTCTCTCGAGCACCTGACGGTGGCGGGAAGTTCGGGCCCGAGTCTGCGGCCCCTGTTCCGGGTCACACTGGACCGAAGATCCGTTTCAACCTGAAGTTGACAGCGTAAAATCTCAGGCGTACAGAGGAAACAATGCCGAGTGGACCGCAGGTCGAAGCCGGTTCGTGACCTCGATTTTTTGCCGGAGGAAAAGCAAATGGGCTGGTCGACAAAATGTGCGTTGTTGCTGTGCTCGGTGGTTGGCGTCAGCACGACCCTCGCTCAGACTGCTCAGCCCTCTTCTGCCAATGCCGTTTGCACATTTACGGACGGAAAACAGATCAGCCTGCGCTATGACCAAGCTGCAGAACGAGTCAAGCAGAAGCTGCCCTCGGGCCAGGTGTGGATGCCCGGCAATTCTCCCATGGAATTATTTACGCAGGCTGCCCTGTCAACGGGCGGTTCAGAAATTCCAATCGGCGCGTACAGCGTATATATCATTCCGGACAAGAAAAGTTGGACCTTGGTCGTTAACAAGAACGTAGCGACTGGTAGCAAGTATGACCAGCAGCAGGATCTGTTGCGTGTTCCAATGCAAATCGGACATTTAAGCACAGTAGTAAGCTTCAAGGCGTCATTTGCTCACATGGCTCCGAAACAGTGCAACCTGCGGATCTATTACGGCAAGATTGGAACTTGGGTCGAGTTCAAAGAGAAGTAACACTTCACCTGGTGGCGGTAGCGAATTATCTTTTGTCGACGGTTAATCAGATCCTGTACCAGTGTCGACCGGACAATTGAAGAGGAGATGGCGAAAGGATCCACGATCACTGAGGCAAAACCAGCCTCACGATCGAGGGAGCACATTCCATGGCATTACTTATTCGAGCTAGGCAATTTTCTTCTTCCTGTTCCTCCGCGCCCGAATAAATGAAAGATCTCGCTTGAGTTCGGCGTTGAGGTCTGTCCTTTGGGTCGCAATTTCGATGGGCTCGGAAACTTCGTGTCCCAGCCACTTTGTCAGTTCTTGCGGAGTTGCCTGCACGCGCGTCCCACCCGCCTCACCGGCATGCCGGACCTTGCCCATCGGCGTACCGCAGAGACCGGCATCCCCAGATGCGCGGCTATTTCGCGCCAGCCATTCCAAAGCCCCGATTCCTGTTTTGCTCTCGCTATTCGCTGTTTCCTTAGTCGCCGCATCATCAGCAGGCAAGCAGCCTAGCTTTTTGACTGTGCGCGCCGCGCGGTGCGCCCGGAAAGCAGGCTCTTGGCTTTTTCAAGCTCTGCTCTTCGCTTGGCGCTGAGATTCCTGCCGGCGCGATTGATGTAATAGTTCAGCATTCGCGTGCCAGAGGCCGGCCCCTTGGGGGAAACTTTTTTTGATGCAAGGGACCGGGCTATGGCTGACGCGCTACGCGTGAATAACCCTTTTGGGGGGTGGGTTGAATCCGTGGTGACCCCTGCAACCCATCTGCGCCGGCTTGTCGTCTTCTTTTTCCTTGATGTCGGCCTCTTCATATAAAAACTCGCAGTGCCAAAACTGTCCCCCATTGGGATGCAGTTGTCGACCTCGGCGTATCCCTGAAGTCAGAATTGGCATCATAAACGTCGCCCGTCCGGGACTAAGTGATTGAGCGCGGTGTTATGGCATCGGTCCGAAACAAAGGTGGCGCCGGCCAGCTTGCCGCCAAGGGTACTTCGTTGAGTGCTCTTCGCAGGAGCGCGGCCAGCTGCCGAGCTTGCGAGTTGTGGAAAAATGCGACGCAGACAGTGTTTGGCGAAGGAAGTCCTCACGCCGCGATCATGTTGGTGGGCGAGCAACCAGGTGACAGAGAGGACATTGAAGGACATCCGTTTGTTGGCCCGGCGGGAAGGCTGCTGAGCACAGCTTTGGAGACCGCAGGCATTGAACGAAGCGACGTCTACGTCACCAACGTAGTCAAGCATTTCAAATGGAGCCCTGCAGAGCGGGGGAAACGACGAATTCACAAGAAACCAAGGGCCTCGGAAATTAACGCCTGCCGACGGTAGCTTGACGCCGAACTGCGAGTGGTAAAACCAGAAATCGTTGTCTGCCTCGGCGCCACGGCAGCGCAAGCTCTTCTTGGAAGAGACTTCAGCGTGAGCCGGCAACGGGGCCAGGTAATGTCCTCGCCCCTGGCGGCAAAGGTAGCCGGGACGGTACATCCCTCCTCTATCCTGCGGGCTCCTGATCATGAATCACGGACAGCGCAGATGGAAGAGTTTGTCCAGGACCTGAGACGCGCGGCGGCGCTATGCATATCCTCCATGAAAGGAAAGAAAGTATGAGTCCGCAATCAAAACAAAAGATTCGATATGCAGTCGTCGGCCTGGGTCACATTGCACAGGTCGCCGTCCTGCCCGCATTCCGATCGGCGACAAATTCTGAACTGGTAGCCATCCTCTCTGACGATGCTGACAAGCGGCGGAAATTGAAGGAGAAGTATGGCCTGGAGAATGCGTATTCGTACGAAGAGTACGAGAGAGCATTGGCTGCGGTAGATGCCGTCTACATCACGCTGCCGAACCACCTTCATCCTGAATATAGCGTGCGCGCCGCCCGCGCGGGTGTTCATGTCCTTTGCGAAAAGCCGATGGCGGTGCGCGAGGACGAATGCGTAGCCATGATCCAGGCCGCGAACGAAAGCAAGGTCAAGCTCATGGTGGCTTACCGGCTCCACTTTGAGAAGGGGAATCTCGAGGCAGTCCGTTTGGCCGCGAGCGGTAAACTGGGCGAGCTGCGCTTCTTCACTTCTGAGTTTGCCCAACAGGTGGTCGAGCAGAACATTCGCTTGACCGAGTCGGTCGAAAGCGGCGGTGGACCGCTTTACGACATGGGTGTTTACTGCATCAATGCTGCGCGGTATCTGTTTCAGGACGACCCCACACAAATCTACGCAACGGCGGCGAGCCTTGATGAGCCGAGGTTCCGGAAAGCGGGGGAAATGGTTTCCGCAGTGCTGCGGTTTCCCGGGGAGCGAGTAGCTACATTTACGTGCAGCTTCGGCGCGGCTGATATCAGCCGCTACACGCTCGTCGGTACCAAGGGGATGCTCACCGCCGATCCGGCCTACGAATACTCTTCCGGAATTAGGCAGAGCCTGACGGTGGATGGAAAAACCACCAGGAAGAGGTTTCCCAAGCGCGATCAATTTGCCGCCGAACTGACTTACTTCTCCAATTGCATCCGGAGGAATGAGGAACCGGAGCCCTCCGGGATTGAAGGCCTGGCAGACGTGCGGATTGTTCAGGCGGTATACGAGTCCGTGAGGACGGGAAAAAACATCGAGATCCCGCCTTTGCCCAACAAGTCCCGCCCAACGATGAGGCAGGAGATCAGCCGGCCCGCACACGGCAAACCTGAAACGGTCAAGGCCGAATCTCCTTCGGGTGAAGCGGCCTGAAGGCGGACGGGCATGCCAGAATTGTTTGATGTTGCCATTGTAGGAGCGAGCGTTGCCGGCCTCGCTGCCGCTGGACAATTGGCCCGCTCAGCCCTGAGAGTCACTATTCTCGAGAAGATCTCTTCCGAGACAGATCTTGAGACGGCTACACCAGTCTACACGGCTACACCCGCTGAATCTGTGCGGCCGGCTTTTTTAATGGTCTGCGATCAAGAGTCAAAACTCAGACATTAATCAATGCGCTTGCATCATGGGGAGACATTCTCGTGCAAAAGAGAAAAATAGCATTACTGCTTCCCTGTTAATCAAATCGGCGTCGTTTCCCAAGAACTTGGCATCGAAAATTGCTTTAGAATCGAATCCATCATGCTTAAGCGTCTCAGCCTAATCCTTGTCTTGCTCTTGCAATTCCACTGCATAACCGCCCAGTCGCAGAATGCGGCGACACAACAGTCTGAGCATCGTAAGACCAGTACGCCGTACACTGGCGATCTTTCCATCTTTGATTCGCCAGGAAGGGGTGAGCGGCTGCGAATCAATCGCGTTATGGACATTCTAGGCATTGCTCCCGGCAAAACGGTCGCTGATATCGGTGCAGGGTCCGGTTGGTTCACAGTCCGCGCGGCGCAACGTGTGGGCGCCACTGGAACCGTGTATGCCATCGATATCAATCCTGAGGCCATTCGTTACATTAGCGCTCGAATTCGCAAAGCAAACCTGCGGAACGTCAAACCGATATTGGGTAAGCCCGATGATCCCCTGCTGCCAGGGACAGTTGACGCCGTGCTTTTATTGAAGACATATCACGAGGTCGCCCGGCCGATCACGCTGTTGAGCAACCTGCGGCCTTCTCTCGCCGCTGGTGCCAGGGTAGGGGTGATTGATCGAAATGGGAACGGGCAGAACCATGGTGTTGCCCGGGAAATCGTGATTCGGGAGGCGAATGATGCCGGCTATCAGTTGCTGGAACAATATGATTTCGTCAAGGACGGCATGGATTATTTTCTAGTGTTTGACGCAAAATAGCGATGAGTCAAGGATCACAAGGATGAGGCGTCATGGCCGAGCACGAGCACCGTAACGCAAAGAAAGCCGCGGTAGTCCGTAAACCCATCCAAGCAGCGTTTCGAAAATTAATGTGGACGGCCCGCTTTCAGTGCTCCAATACACGTTCAAGAATCACCGACTATGGTCCGAGTGCCGCTGGCTTAAACCGCCGAGACAGCTGCAGCCTGAAAACCAAGCAGTAGCGCACGGCGCAATTGTTTCCGCGCGAATAACTCTCGAATCACTTCGGAGCCAGAGTCTTATTGGGTCATGGGCTTAGCTTTGGTTGAATCGCTAAGTGCGACGTTCAGGCCTTTCTCTTACTGACAGCGGATTCCAGGTCACTCGTTACTTGCGTATGCGATTGTGCTCAGCAGAGCATTGGCATCCTGGCGCGAATCCAGTCGGGTGTGCTGAACAACGATCGGAACATCTGACTCGACCGTGCTGGCGTAATCGGTATCAGTTGGAACAGGTTCTGGATCTTTCAGGTCATTGAACCGGACGTGCTTCGTCCGCTTGGCCGGTATCGTGATCTGATATGGGCCGGCCGGTTCACGGTCCGAATAGTAGATCAATTGATCCGCACATGCGCCTCTCGCTCTGAAGTGTTGAGCAGGCAAATCGCTTCATGACTGGTCATTTCCGGAGCAGGTCCGTGACTGGAACCTGGAATATAGCCTTCTGCGATCGCCCAGGATTTACGTCCGATTGGACTATTCATCTGTCATCTGCCTTTCGCGTAGTGGCATCGCTGCGAATCGCTAGTGAGGGCCGATCCACATCTATGGAATTAAGCTCTCCATCACGTCTTTGATTCGGTCGCCTACCCCAGCCGTTAGCGACCAGGGACTAGGCTGCCGCAATACATGCAAGGCTCCACGTTTTTCCAGAACATCGAAGTGCGTTTCCTTGCCTTTTCGGTAAAACCGGATCCTCACAATGCTCTTCCCCACATGAAGATTCTGTAGGGTGATCTCAGGCAGCCACTCCGGCAATTGCGGATCTACTAGCAACAGCCTCAAATGGGCGAAGGGATAAAGCCCCAACATTGCCTGTAAAACGAAAAACAGACAGGACGAAGACCAGGCCTGCGGCCAATTCGCCTTGGGGTACAGCACCGGAAACGGTTGTTCGGGATTTCTCGCGTGGCCACTGAAACACTCCGGAAGGCGCTTATGTTCAAAAAGCGCGGCCACCTCAAACATGGCGCGAGCGATCGTGTGCAGTTCGTCAATTAGACCGTAACGCATCATACCCATAGCGAAACTGCCGTGCTCGACGGGCCAAACCGAACCTCGGTGATAGCTGTAGGGATCGTGGGCAGGATGATCTGCAGACAGCGTTCTTATACCCCAGCCGCTGAACATGTCCGATTGGAGCAATCGATGCACAACAGGCTGGGCGAACTCGTCATGCACAATTCCGCAAGTCAACAGGTGTCCCGGGTTTGAGCTTATCGATTGAATCTGCTTGCACTTCGGGTCGAGTCCCAGCGCAAAGAATTGTTTGTCCGCCATTCAAAAACATTCGTTGAAGCGCTTCTTCAGATCGGAAGCTTCGTCGAACAGCCGTCGCGCTGCGCCGCGATCGCCGAAAAACAGGAGCATTTCCGCCAAACGCAGCTTGGCCACATAAACAAAAGCCTGCTCTTCACAAGTCGAAATTGGAGTGTCAACCTGCCGCCCGTCTTCGTACACGATGGCGTCGCCGGAATCTTTCCATCCCTGATTCTTGTTTCCCTGCGACGATAGCGTCCGGTAAGCGTAAAATCCGTCCCCGAATAACCTTGTGTAGTCGTCTTTCCAGCGCAGTGCCTGGAGGGCAGGCTTGATAAGCGGCGCAATCAGGGACTTGTTTCCCGTCCAACGCCAAAGCTCGGAAACCACGACCGGGTAGAACGATGAAGGAGTTGCCGCGCCGTAGTAACGTGTTCGAGGATTATAGAAAAGGGAAGCGAGGGGCCCAGTGTGGGCCTCATGCAGCATGCGGCCCGGCTGTTCATCTCGCCAATCGTCCCCAACTTTGCCCTGCCATTTCGGCAATTCGTACAAGGCTCCAGTCATCATCGCCGGAGAGGCAATCGCCGCCTGCCAGCCCACGGTGAGCGTGTCACGGCCGAATAAAGCGATGTAATTCGGAAGGCCGGCAGCCATCACCCAGGCCCTGTCATCGTGGTCCATGTCCGGCAGGCGCAACGATGACAGATCGTTCTTTGCCTGGAGAAGTGTAGCTTCGACGACCGCGGTGAGCCTCGGGGCGGGGCGGGTCTTGAAGCTGGTTGATTCGTTCAAGAAGATCAGCCGTTTTCGGTCGAGCTGGTTTTGCGTTCCGAAGAATTGCCGGCACTCGTACAATGGCGGCGCCTTCTTGCCTTCGACGACCGGGATAAGTTTGATGCAGGTATGCCACGACTGACGCGGCTCAAGGACAATATTGAAGTTCAATTTGGAATCACGATAAGAGACCTTGGAATCTGCATTCTCGACTTGCACAATTAGTCCGCGGTGAATTCGGGCGATACCCCGATTTCCCTGATGCGAATATTGATGTTCGCCGCGATAGTCAACGACAAGCTCGGCGCGAGAAGCCGAACGGAGTGCCCATTGCCGATGGAGTTTGCCGCGCTGTGTTCGACGGGAGGTCTTCTGCCTGGTCTGCAAAGTCGCTATCGAGCTCGATCTCGAACCGCAATCGCGCCGTCTTCTGTGAGTAATTGGCAAAATCGATGTCTTCGTGAACTCCCAGACCGACCGTGCGTGACACCTTGAGTTCGACGGTTTGTTCAGAGACCGCCTCCAGCTGGCCCGAGCCCGTGTCCTTTTTCCAATGAATTCCTGGTGGTGGGCTGATGTAGTATCCCAACCACGAATGTTGCTCGACATTTGACGCCACAACCATTTCTGGGGCTTTCCCGTTAACCAAATAGCGGTACAAGGAGAGGACTCGGGTTTCTCCGTAGAACAGGCCTTGCTTGGGCAGGCCTTCGATTAGTCCTGTCATATCGGTAGCCAATATGGCTCGGCCCTGGCTGCAATAGTTGATGCCCGCGCTGGGCGGCGATTCTGATGACAGATCTCTCGAAATGCTCTTTCATATCCTCCAGCGGACCGTGGGTCGAAATTCGCTATTTCTTCCTGCTCTTGAGCCACACCAACCCGGTGCTCCCCAAAATAAGCGCGCCGCAGATAACCAGTGCCGCGCGCGTCATCGACTTCTTCTGGGCCGTGCGACGAGATTCTACAAATTTACGCTCGGGAAACATCACAGACTGTTCTTCCGTCTTCAGTCCCATCTCCAGTACCTCCGCCAAGTGCAACGCATGGCGGTGTGTTTCCTGGGCAATCTGCTCCCTGCAGCTGAAGCCGTCGGCCACGATGATCGTGGAAAGAGCGGTCTTGCGCACTTCCGGAAGAAGAGAGCGCTCTCCGCACGCAATCGATACCTCGTATTTGTCGCGCTCGAAGCCGAAGGAGCCGGCCATGCCGCAGCATCCTGACTCCAAAACTTCATAGTCGAGACCAGCCTTCTTCATGAGCGCTCGCTCCTCTTTCATTTGCATGACGGCCTTGTGATGGCAATGACCTTGCACGATGGCACTTCGGTCCAAACGAGGAGGCCGATATCCCGGCAACTTCTTCTCCAGAAACTCGGAAAGCGTGAATGTGTTTTCGGCTAGCCGGCGTGCAAGGTCCGACTCGGGCAGCAGGTTGCGCATTTCATCGCGAAAGACAGAACAGCAGCTTGGCTCCAGGACCACCATCGGCGTTTCCGATTCGATATAAGGCACGAGGGCCCTCAGATTCCGCTGCAGATAGGACTTGGCCATATCGAGGAATCCGTAATCGTAGAGCGGCCTTCCACAACAGAGGTGCTTTTGCATCACCTCGACCTTACATCCCGCATCCTCCAGGACTGCGACCGCGGCCTGCGCGGTCTCTGGCATGAAATAGTTATTGAAGGTGTCTGCCCAGAGAACAACCTTGATTCCACTGTTCCGTGACGTGGGCCGTTTTTGAAACCACGATTGGAATGTTTCCGGTGCGAATGCCGGAATGTTTCTTGGTTGCGGTATGCCCGCCACGATCTTGGCGAGATTGCTCAACCCGGGTAGTTGAGTGGACAGATTCACCAACCCCGGCGCCAGTGCCGCGAGTCGAGCCCACTTGTCAATCCATCCAAACGCATAGGCCGAAACCGGCCGGACACGTCCCTCCCAGTAGTGAGCAAGAAATTCGGCCTTATAGGTGGCCATGTCGACATTGACCGGGCAATCGCCCTTGCAACCCTTGCATGCCAGACAAAGATCCAGGGCCTCTTTGATGTGCTCGTCCCGCCAGCCATCACGAATGACCTGGCCGTTCAGCATTTCCCAGAGCAGGTGCGCACGGCCACGAGTCGAGTGCATCTCCTCGCGCGTAACCATGTAACTCGGGCACATGGTGTCCTGATGGCCGGTGCCGTTCTCGCGCCGGCACTTGCCCACGCCAACGCATCGCAATGCCGCGTGGGCGAAGCTGCCCTCATCATCGGCAAACTTGAAATACGTCGCCGGGCTCCATGGCTTGTAGTCCGCTCCGAGACGCAGGTTTTCCTCGATGCGATACGGGTCTACGATTTTGCCTGGATTCATCCTCCAGTCTGGATCCCAAATCGCCTTAAAATCGCGGAAGGCCTGAACCAGTTCCGGCCCGAACATTTTGTCCAGAAACTCCGCCCGTGCCTGCCCGTCACCATGTTCACCCGAAAGCGAACCGCCATAATTTGTTACAAGATCGGTGGCTTCGTCCATGAACGCTCGCCACCTGGCGATCCCGGCCACGCTCATAAGGTCAAAATTCACGCGGCAGTGAATGCATCCCTGCCCAAAGTGGCCGTAAAGAGCCGCCTTGTATTGGTATTTCTCATACAGTGCGCAAAGGTCGCGAAGATAAGCGCCGAGTTTTTCGGGCGCTACCGCAGAGTCCTCCCATCCCGGCCAGGTGAGGGGTTGGCCGGGAACGAACGCAGTCGCTCCCAATCCAGCTTCGCGCAGGTCCCAGACCTTCTGTTGTTGTTCTTCATCTTGATAAAGACGCATCGTCGGTCCATGCGGCCCACCCAAGGCCTTCATGGCGTCTCTCGCCGATTGCTCAGCCTCCTCCTTGCTTCCACCACCAAATTCAACAACCAGCCAGCCCTTCCCCTCGGGCAGCTCGGACAGGTCATCGAGCTGGGGCATTCGTTTTGTCTTTACGTTGTGGACGAGAAATGCATCGAGCCCTTCCAGGGCAATCGGGTTGTACTTCAATATCTCTGGAACGTGATCGCCCGCTTCGTACACACTGGGATAGCCAAGCACCAGAAGCACCCGTTCCGGATAGCTGTAGATCAATTTCACCTTCGCTTCGAGAATAGTCACACAAGTGCTTTCGCTGCCGACCAGGGCTCGTGCGACATTGAAACGCCCATTCTCGCCGGGCAGCAACTGATCCAGATTGAAGCCCGAAACCCGCCGGGGGATGTGCGGATAGTTCTCGGTGATCAGCTTCGCATATCGCGATCGTAAGCTCTTAAGCTGCCCGTAAATGGCTCCGGTCCTTCCGCCTCGCCTGATCTCCTCTTGCAATTTCTCCTCGTCCATCCATCCGACGGTCATTTGTGTTCCGTCATAAAGCAGAACGTCCATGGACACTACGTTGTCCGCCGCCTTGCCGCCCATTTGCGCATGCGCGCCGCAGGAGTTATTTCCCAGCATGCCGCCGAAGGTGCAATGATTGTGCGTCGCCGGATCAGGTCCCCATGTCAGTGTGTGTGGCTTCGCCGCATTGCGGACACTGTCGCAGATCGTGCCCGGTTGGACCCTGGCATATTTTGCTTCTGCATTCAACTCCAGAATATTGTTCAGGTACCTGGTCCAATCCAGGACCACCGCGACATTGCAACATTGTCCGGCAAGACTCGTTCCGCCGCCGCGAGACAGCACCGGCGCGTTGAATTTCCGGCACGCCGCAATAGTCGCGACGACATCTTCCCGCGACTTGGGAATCACCACGCCGATCGGCACTTGCCGGTAGTTGGAAGCGTCGGTCGCATACATTGCCTTGCTGCTCACATCAAATCGGACTTCTCCGGTAATACTGCTTTTGAGTTCGGCCTCCAGTCCGAGGGCGTCCACTTCGGCGGACTGGCTCCGCCACGCGTGGATCAGGTCTTTCGACGACACCAGTGGAGCTCGATTCGCAGACATCTACTCCTCCTTCATGCGGCAAAGCGTCGGGCATCGGCAGTCTTAAGTTCCAAGCCCAGCCCAGGTCTCGACAGGTCGGGGCGGATCTCTCCGTGGACAACCTCGGGTACGCCGTCGAACAGCATTTGCTCAATGCGGGCGTGATCGTGGAAGAACTCCAAATGACGTAATGGAAGTGCGGCGCAGCAGACGTGGGTATGCAGTGCGGGAGCCGTGTGCGCGGAGAGAGGCAGATGGAATGCCTCGCAGAGACTGGCGACCTGGAGAAAACCGGTGATGCCGCCGCAGCGGGTTGCGTCCGCTTGCAGCACATCCACTGCCTCCGCCTCGAGCATACGGCGAAAATACCCTGTGTCGTAGCCGTATTCTCCGGCCGCTATGTCCATGCATGCTGGAGCGCGATCTCGGAGCAGATGCAGCCCGGCTAAATCATCCGAAGAAACAGGTTCTTCGAACCAGTTCACCTCCGCGTCAGCAAATGCCTCAGCTTGATGCAGCGCCAGTTTGCGGCTGTAAGCTCCGTTGGCATCGACGAAGAGTTGTGTATTTCGACCGATCGCCGCTCGCGCAGCCTGCACTCTTCTCAGATCGGCTTCCGGATCCCGCCCGACCTTCATCTTCACTCGCGTGATTCCCAGCGCGACCCAATTCGCCAATTGTTCTTCCAACTGCTTGACCGAATACGATGTGAATCCCCCGCTACCGTAGATCGGCACCGACTCTCGCGCTGCGCCTAACAACCCAACTAAGGGCACGCTGAGAAGTCGGGCTTTCAAATCCCACAGCGCAGAATCCACGGCAGAAATTGCCGTCGAGGCGATGCCAGGACGCCCCAAATTGCGAACGGATTTCACCATTTCCCGCCAGCATTCCGGGATAGCGGTCGCGTCCCGCCCCGATACCACACCCGCGAGCACATCCTGAATCAACTTGGCAGTCGCGGCGTCCGCATACGTATAGCCAAGACCCGTCGTACCTGCAGCCCTTGCCCGGACCAGCACCAGGGTTGTGCTGTTCCACTCGAGTGTTCCGTCTGATTCCGGACGATCCGTCCGTATCCGATAAGTGGAAGTTTCAAGTCCTTCAATGCGTGTGATGTCGCCCCTCACATTTAAAGTCCCGGTTCTATCAATCCACGCGGTCGGTCGGTACCGTAAAGGCTGTATGGAGCCATTCCGCGCATTATTCATTCCCGCGGATGTAGAGATGTTTTTTGGGGGGCAGGGGTAGCTTAGGAATCCGCGCGAATTAAAAACTTAGTTGTGGTTTGCATCTTCCCATTGTTGAACTGCTGATTCATGTTGTTCCGCTCGCAACTCATCCCGTCTCAATTACATCTCAGTCTTGAAGAAAGGATTGTCTATGACCGCTGCAGATGTGCTCATCGAATCTCTAATGGACTGGGGTGTGGAAGTTGTCTTCGGACTTCCGGGCGATGGCATTAACGGCATCATGGAGGCGCTTCGCACCAGGCAAGACAAAATTCGCTTCATCCAGGTGCGGCACGAAGAAGCGGCGGCATTCATGGCGTGCGGTTACGCCAAATTCACCGGCAAACTGGGAGTGTGTCTGGCGACGTCCGGGCCGGGCGGTATCCATCTGCTGAACGGACTTTATGACGCCAAGCTGGACACCCAGCCGGTGCTTGCCATCACCGGTTTGCAGTTTCACGACTTGATCGGGACGTTCACACAACAGGACGTCGCTCTGGATAAGCTCTATATAGATGTTGCAGTCTACAACGAGCGCATCATGGGTCCCACTCACGTGGAAAATGTCACAGACTTGGCCTGCCGCACGGCCTTGGCCTACCACGGTGTAGCGCATATCACGTTTCCAGTGGATTTCCAGGAGCAGGAAGTTAAGTCGCGGCAGAGATCAAGCCGGAATATTCCCCATCACAGTTCAGATGTTGGCGCGCGCAGCGCGCGTCTGCCCAATCGCGACGATCTGGCAAGAGCTGCGGACATCTTGAACCGCGGAAAAAAAGTGGCGATCCTGGCGGGGCGCGGCGCGTTGGGTGCGACCCAGGAACTCGAAAAAGCTGCCGAATTGTTAGCCGCTCCCGTTATTAAAGCGCTACTCGGCAAAGCGGCCGTGCCAGACGACAGTCCATACACGACTGGCGGTATCGGCCTGCTGGGAACCAGGCCCTCGCAGGAGGCGATGGAGGATTGTGACACCATACTCATCGTCGGCAGCTCCTTCCCCTACATCGAATTCATGCCGAAACCTGGCCAAGCGCAAGGTGTCCAGATCGAACTCGACCCAAAGCGTATTGGCATGCGATATCCGGTGGAAGTCGGCCTGGTTGGCGACAGCGCCCGCACACTGCAAGAATTGATTCCACTGCTTCGACGCAAGGACGACCGGAGTTTCCTCAACGCCGCTCAAGCGGGAATGAAGGATTGGTGGGAGTTGATAGAAAAACGGGCCACGCGGGTTGACAAACCCATGAAACCACAGGTGGTCGCCTGGGAACTGGGGAAATTGCTCCGCCATGACGCCATCGTGAGTTGCGACAGTGGCACCATCGCAACCTGGTGGGCGCGGCAAATCCGGGCCAAGAGCGGCCAGATGCACACCCTTTCCGGCAATCTGGCCACGATGGCACCGGGCCTTCCGTACACCATCGCCGCACAGGTCGCGTACCCGAATCGGCAATGCGTCGCTTTTGTCGGCGACGGCGGCTTTTCCATGCTCATGGCCGATTTCGTCACCGCGGTGAAGTACAAGCTGCCGATCAAAGTAGTGATCATCAAGAACAACACTCTGGGACAAATCAAATGGGAGCAAATGGTTTTTCTCGGCAATCCCGAATACGGAGTGGATCTTCACCCAATCGACTTCGCGGAATTCGCGCACGCCTGCGGCGGCATAGGTTTCACAGTTGAGGATCCCGCCGAGTGCGGCCGGGTGATGGCGGAATTTCTCAACGCACCCGGGCCTGCGGTATTGCAGGCGGTGGTCGATCCGTTTGAGCCCCCCTTGCCGGCAAAAGTTAAGGCGGAACAGGCGGTGCATTTTGCCGAGTCGCTGATTCGGGGTGAACCGAATCGAAAGAAAATTGCCCTTACGACATTGTCGGACAAGGTCCGGGAACTGATCTAGAGCGTGTGGAAAGAAGAAAACGTGAAGAGACACGAAGTTGTAGTCATTACCGGAGCCTCCGCCGGTGTAGGCCGGGCTACGGTTCGAAAGTTCGCCAAGCATGCAGCATTCATCGGCCTAATCGCGCGCGGCCGTGACGGCCTGAATGCCGCCGCCGCAGAGGTGCGGGCAGCCGGCGGAAACGCGATTGTCCTTCCCGTGGATGTTTCGCACCCTGACGAAGTGGACGCAGCGGCCGAACAGGTCGAAAAGGAATTTGGCCCAATCGACATCTGGGTGAACAATGCGATGACCTCGGTGTTTTCACCAATCAAGCAAATGACGGCGGAAGACTTTAAGCGGGTCACAGAAGTCACCTACCTCGGATATGTGTACGGCACGTTGGCAGCCCTGAAACGCATGTTACCGCGCGACCGAGGGACCATCGTTCACGTCGGCTCTGCACTCGCCTATCGCAGCATCCCGCTGCAGGCCGCCTACTGTGCTTCGAAACATGCGGTGCTCGGCTTTTTCGCGTCATTGCGCACAGAGCTTTTGCATGACCGCAGCAAGGTCCAGACTACAATGGTTCAAATGCCCGCCCTCAACACTCCGCAATTTGGATGGGTGAAAAGCCGGTTGGCGCGCAAGGCACAGCCAGTGCCGCCAATCTTCCAGCCTGAAGTAGCGGCAGAAGCTATTTACTAAGCCGCGCATCATCCTCGCCGCCGGGAATACTATGCAGGGTGGTCCACCGTCAAGGCGATCTTCGGTAATAAACTGGCGCCATCCCTCGCCGATCATTATCTGGCCCGCACCGGATACGAAGCTCAGCAATACGATGGTCCCGAGAACCCCCATCGCGCGAACAATCTGCACGAGCCCGTTCCAGGAGATCATGGAGCGCATGGCGATTTTGATGACCGCGCCCATGCACACAGTTTCGAATTGTGGGCGGAGACCCATCCAACATTGCTGATTGTTGCGGCTGGGCTTGGGTTCGCGGGTGCCGCATTCACTTTGCTTTTGAGAACTCATTCTCCATCAAAACGCGAATGGCGTGACAAATCCCTTGCCGCTTGATTCTCAGCGTGGGGAATAATGCTCTGCCTAAAGATTGGAATCGTTATGCGTTCTTGGCCTGAATCCATTTCGTGAATTGATTGCGGCATCTTTATCCTTCCAATCTCTTTTCTGAGCAACCACCAGTTCGCCGGATACAAAGTTAAGGTCCCAACGATCATGGCGATCTGCACCATGAACCAAAACACACTTTCCGTAGGCTTAAGATGCGCCGAAACAGAAGAAAATAGCTGAGTGCCATCCAGCCAAGCATTCCGATCTCAAACAGGCTTATCGATATGGTCTCGGTTACGCGTTCCACGGGATATAACGCGGTACGCTGTCGCTTTCACCTCTTCAAGCTTGCTGGAGGGCAGCCATCGCGAGTGCAAAGCGACGACAACCGGTTTGGTCTCTGTGACCAGTCGCAGGCCAAGAGACTCGAGGTCGACCGTTGCCCGTTGGAGACAATCAAAAATCTCACCCCGTATTTCCGGCATCTCGTAACGACCGTCCGGATACAGCCGTTCCAGCCCATGGCTGCCGCAAACTTCAAGCGGAGGTTCGATACCCAATCAACCGACTTCGAGTGCTTCGCCAAAACCGGCGTGAACACGTCTGAAACAACGTTTCCGAATTCTGGGTCCCATGACGTTTGATATTCGAAAACTCACTGGCACCGTTCGCGGTGAGCGGGCAGGGGGTCACCTTCCGAATTGCCGACCACTGGCTGAGAGGATATCCGGTCCGTGAAATCAGCGTGGAACGGTTAAGGAGGAACTCGCCTCCGCGGCCTGCTGGTGCATGCCGAGGCGGCGCCACTTCAGGAACGCGTCCGTGTAGGTGTAGAAAACAGGGGTCAGGTAGAGCGTGACGAACTGAGCAAAGAGCAGGCCGCCGACCACACACAAACCGAGTGGACGGCGGACGCCGGCACCGGCACCGAAGCCGATGGCGATGGGCAAGGTGCCCATGATGGTGCAGGCGCTGGTCATCATGATGGGGCGAAAGCGAATCATGCAGCCCTGGTAAGCCGATTCGCTGGCCGTGTAGTCTCCCTTGCGCTCAAAGTCGAGGGCGAAATCCACCATCATAATGGCGTTCTTCTTGACTATGCCTATAAGCATGATCAAACCGACAAAACCGTAGATGTCGAGCTGCACATGGAACAGCGAGAGAGTAGCCAGCCCCCCGAATACCGCAGCCGGCAGTCCGGTGAGAATCGTGATCGGGTGGACATAGCTTTCGTAAAGAATCCCCAGGACGATGTATATGACCAGAACAGCCATAATCAGCAGCATCCCCAGGCCGGCAAGAGACTGCTGGAATGCCTGGGCGGCTCCCTGGAAACTCGTGTTGATGGAAATGGGCAGCATCGACTTGGCTAGGCCCTGCACTTCATTGACGGCCTGGCCAAGAGCGACACCCGGCATTAAGTTGAATGAGATGGTGACCGAGGGAAGCTGGCCGGTGTGGTTGACGGTAAGCGGTCCCACACCAGTAGAGAACTTCGAGACGGCGGCGAGCGGAACGAGCTGGCCAGAGGAAGAGTGAATGTAGATCTCTGAGAGCATGCCGGGATCCCTTTGAAAGCGATCTTGCACCTGCATGACCACCCAGTATTCGTTGTCCGAAGTGTAGATGGGGGAAACCAGGCGCTGCCCGTATGCGCTGTACAGGGCGTTTTCAACCTGTTGTGGAGTCACCCCCAAAGCAGACGCTTTGTCGCGATCCACCACGACATTGGCTTGCGGATTCTTGACTTGCAGGTCGCTGGTCACGTCGTCGAGACTGGGCAAGGTCTTCATTTTCGCTTCCAACATCTCTGCGTACTTATAGAGCTGTTGGGTATCCGGGCTGGACAGCGTGAACTGGTAAAGGCTCTTGGTGGACTGGCCGCCGATACGGATTGTGGGTGGGTTCTGAAGAAAAACCCGCACGCCGGTGACGCGGTTTAGTTTTGGCTGCAACTCGGCCATCACCTCGTCGATGGTCAGGTGGTGCTCAAAGAAGGGACGGACAAACCGCACGAGATCACCGAGAATGGCGGCATGGCCGTAGCGCGCAACCAAGCGATCATAGGCCGGACTTTCTGTCCAGGGACGGTCGGGGCGGTCTTTCAGATGAAGGAAAGCTCTGCCATTGTTCAGACCGGAACTGCCCGAGCTGCTGATCCCGGAGAAAAACTGGACTACACTCGGATCATCCTCAAGAATGCGATTCACGGCCTCCTGATGCGCCTTCATCGAGTCAAAAGAAATGCCCTGATTGGCTTCGGTCGAAACCGCGATCCGCGACGAATCCTCTTCGGGCAGGAACCCTTTCGGAATGACCCAAAATTCCCAAGCGGTCCCCAGCAGAATGAGAACGCCGAAGAGCATTACCAGGGCTCGATGCTCCAGCGACCAACGCAGGGTTACGCCATACCAGCGCAGCGAAGTATCAAGCACGTCTTCCAGCTTGCGATACATCCAGCCATGCTCTCGTTCGTGTTCGGGGCGCAGGTAGAACCGGCAGAGCATTGGGGTGAGAGTGAGGGAAACCAAGCCGGAGACCAGCACGGCAGAAATGATGACCACCGCAAACTCGTGGAGCAGGCGCCCGAAGACGCCGGGCATAAAGAAAACGGGCAGAAAGACCGCTCCGAGCGACAGAGTCATGGACAGAATCGTGAAGCTGACTTCCTTGGCACCGTCAAAAGCGGCCTGGAGCGCACCCTTTCCCATCTCCATGTGGCGCACGATGTTTTCCAGCATGACGATGGCGTCATCGACGACGAAGCCCACCGACAGAGTCAGGGCCAACAGCGACAAATTGTCCACGGTATAGCCCAGCAGGTACATCACAGCGAACGTACCCATAATTGCCATGGGCAGGGCCAGGCTTGGGATGATGGTGGCGGATGCATTCCGCAGAAACAGGAAGATGACAAGGATGACGAGAAAGACAGCCAGGAGAAGAGTGAATTTGACGTCGTTGACCGACTGGCGGATGGAAATTGAGCGATCGTATTCGACTGAGAGGTGAATGGACGGTGGCAGGGACGCGTAGAAGTGCGGGATCAGAGTGCGAATGTCGTTAACAATGTCAATGGTGTTGGTGCCGGGCTGCCGCTGGACCGCCAGCATGATGCCAGGAATATTGTTGATCCAATTGGCCACGTACTGGTCTTGAATCCCGTTGCTGAGGGTAGCTATCTGGTTGAGGCGAACTGGAGCGCCATTGCGGTAAGCGACGATCAACGGGCGGTACACAGCGGCGTCGGAAAGCTGCCCGTTGGACTGGATGTTATAGGCCTTGTGAGCGCCATAAAGCGTCCCCATCGGCAGGTTGACATTGGCGTTTTGAATTGCCTGTTCCACCTCGTCGATGCCGATCTGGCGGCTGGCAAGCGCCTGGGGGTCCAGTTGCACCCGCACTGCGTACTTGGCTGAACCGTTGACATTTACTTGGGCGACGCCCGGAACCATCGAAATCTGTTCGGCGATGAGGTTTTCTGCGTATTTGTCAACTTCGTAGAGCGGAAGCGTCGGCGAGGTAACAGCCAGCAGGAAGATGGCCTGGTCTGCCGGGTTCACCTTCCTGAAGGTTGGGGGCGACGGCAGGTTGGGCGGAAGCTGATTGGCGGCCGCGGAGATCGCGGTCTGGACATCAAGCGCGGCCGAGTCGATGTTGCGGCTGAGATCGAACTGCAGAGTGATCTGAGTATTGCCAAGCGAACTGGTGGAAGTCATCGAGTCCAGTCCGGCAATCGCAGTGAACTGCTTCTCAAGCGGGGTAGCCACCGACGAAGACATGGTCTCCGGGCTGGCGCCGGGAAGCCCGGCCGATACCTGAATCGTAGGAAAATCAACGTTGGGCAAGTCGCTGACCGCTAGATTGCGGTAGCCGAGAATGCCAAAGAGCAGAATAGCCAGCATCACCAGGCTGGTCATGACCGGTCGACGGATGAAAAGCTCAGACAGGCTCATGGATGCGTACCTCTGCTCTCAACTTCCTTTACTAACATAAACTTTCGTCCCGGGTTCCAGGCGCACCTGTCCGTCGGTCACCACCGTTTCGCCAAGCGAAAGCCCCTCCAGAACTTCAGTGTTGTCGTTGACTGTTCGCCCCACATTTACCTTGCGCACATCCACCGTCATGTCCGGCTTGGTCACGAAAACATAATCGCCCTGCTGCCCCGCCTGCACCGCCTGCGATGGCACTACCAGCACGTTCTGCTGTTCGCCCAGACGAAGCAGGATGTTGGAGAACTGACCGGGCCAAAGGCGCTTGTCTCCGTTGGGAAATGAAGCCCTCAAGCTGATGGTGCCGGTGCTGGTGTCGATGGTGTTGTTGACGAACGTGAGGGAACCCTTTTCGGCTGTGGAATCACCCGTCGGAGTAGCCTGAACGGGCAAACGGGACCGCGCCATCAGCTTTTTAACTGAGTCCAGATATTGTTGGGGAACAGAGAAGTCCACGTAGATGGGAGAAACCTGATTGATGACCACGAGAACCGGAAGGTCGTTGGCTTTCACGGTCGCTCCGGGATAGACGAGCTGGGCCCCGGTGATTCCGCTGATGGGGGCGTAAATCGAGCAATAAGAAAGTTGGATTTCGGCGGTCTGCACCGCCGCTTCGTCAACATTGACGGAGGCCTGGGCCGCTGCGGAAGTGGCCTGGTACTGATCGTATTGCTCCTTGGAGACAATGCCTTTCTGGTAGAGCTCGCCATAACGCTGCATCTGTGTCTGGTCCAGTTGCGCCTGCGCTTTGTCCCTGGCAAGCGCAGCCTTGGACTGCGCGAGAACGGCGAGAAACGGACGTTCGTCAAGGCTGACCAGCAGATCGCCCTGGCGGACGAACTGCCCTTGCTGATAGTGGACTTCCTTCACGATGCCGGCCACCTGAGATTCTACCGACACAGTCTTGAAGGCCTGGCCTGTGCCAATGGCACGTAATTCCACAGGGACCGTGCGCCGTTCGACCTTGGCGACCGTGATTGGTACGGCGGCCGTATCTTGCGGCCGTTCAATCGCGCCGCTGGCGCTCGATTTTAGTTCCGGACCGGCGCTATCCTCGCACCCGGCAAGAACCAAAAACAGCAGCAAGGCAAGGGCTACAAGGATTTTGACAACAGTGGTCATCGTGGCAGATCTCGTTCTTCGTGTGATACCCCCTCGAGGGCGAATGCTGTAACCAGGAGCAACCTGCACCTGCGTACTAAGAGTCTACATGGATTGCTGCTGTCGTCGAACCTGCCGGGATGCAATCGCGGCAGGCACCGCTGCCACGGGGACAAACCGGTCGAACCCCCAGCCGAAACCGGCGAAAGTGCCGCGTTACCAAACTATTCGCCTCAGAACTTTGCCGTCGTACTCAACAGAGTCTTCTAAAACTTGATCAGCATGGACGGAAAGTCCAGGCAAAGTAGCGAGGTATCTTCCAATGCTGGCGCTCTGGAGTGTCCGGCACGGCTGCGTACTCCTCATTTGCCACGGCAGTGTGCCGAAAGATACTCCGAGAGCTCCTGGATCGCTTCAACGGAGACGTTGAGAAAGCTGTGGGGGCCTACAACGGTGGCTTTCGGAATGCCCCTTGAGATCTGTTTGTACGACTGGTGGCCGATTCGCGCTGAGGCTTGCCTTTCTGACCGGCTTCCAGCTATGCCGGTACGCAGCAGGTACGTGAACACCAAGGAACCCGACAAACGTCGCCCAGATGGTGTGCATGTCATATCATGTTGGGGCAAAGGAGCAGTATCAATCCCAATCTATGTTCACGCGAACCAGAGTTTGTCTCCTCTTGGCCCTGATCTCGGCCCCAGGTCGGTCCGGCGCCGATTTTGCCATGAAGGTGACCGACAAGAACTACCTCGATACTCAAGGCTTCAGCGTTTTTCTCTACGACAGCACGTACCATCCCGTTTTTGTGGACCAAAAGAACACGGCCATGGAGATGATTCTCCACGGCCAGCGCATCGCCACCAACGGCGACGTGCGCCTGATGCCAACGCCGGAGCAGTGGGACCTGGTGGCAACCCTCAAAGGTCGCCATGCCGACAAGGCGAACAGCCGGCTCACCGCCGACCTCGCTTTCCCGACGTTCGACTTCAGTTACACACTGGAAGTGGCAGCGGAGCCAGGCGGCGTGAAGGTCAGCATCAATCTCGACAAGCCCCTACCGCAGAAACTGGCGGGGCGGGCGGGGTTCAACCTGGAGTTCCTGCCCTCGATCTACATGGGCAAGGCTTACCTGGTGGACGGAACCAAAGCCGGCATCTTCCCGCGTACGCCTAACGATCCGATGACGAAGGTTTTGCCCTTGCCTGATGAACCGAAAAAGGCGTACTACCTGCAGGACTGGGATAAGGCCAAGGGATACACTCAGCCGCTGCCGTTCGCCGAGGGCAAGAGCATCACCCTGGGGATCGACGACGCGCTGGCCCGGGTGAATGTAGTATCGGATACGGCCAACCTCATGCTCTTCGATGGACGCGATCGCGCGCAGAACGGCTGGTTCGTGTTGCGTTCGCTGATCCCTTCGGGCAAGACCACCGGCGCCATTGTCTGGCACATCAGGCCGGACGTGATTCCGAACTGGACGCGGGCGCCGATGATCGCGCACAGCCAGGTCGGCTATGCGCCGGGCTTCTCAAAGGTGGCGGTGCTCGAACTCGACCCGAAGTACAACGCCCCGAGGACGGCCAGAGTGCTGCGCCTGATGGAAGACGGATCTTACAAGCAGGTGTTCGAGGGCCCGATCACGCCTTCAACACCCTGGCTGCGCTACGTCTATTCGAAATTCGACTTCACCCCCGTGAAGGACCCCGGCCTATATGTTGTCGACTATGGAGGCCAGCGTACGGCGCCCTTCCCCATCTCAAAGGACGCTTACGCTAACATCTGGCAGGACAGCCTGGATCATCACCTTGCGGAGCAGATGGATCACGTTGCCGTTCGCGAAGGCTACCGCGTGTGGCATGGCGCTTCGCACCTGGATGATGGCCGCATGGCGCCCGTAGTTGGGGAGCAATTCGACGGCTGGAACCAGGTCACAGCAACGGACGGGAAGTACAAAGGCGGCGATCACATCCCTGGAATGAACGTGGGCGGCTGGTACGATGCCGGCGACTTCGACCTCGAGGAGCCTGCGCAGCTGAGAGTGATTCAGAGCCTCGCGCTGGCGTATCGCGAATTCAATCTCACGTACGACGAGCTCACGGTGGATGAAGCCGCCCGTGAGGTTGAGATGCACCGTCCCGATGGCGTGCCGGATACGGTGCAGCAAGTCAAGCACGGCGCACTGCTCATCCTGGCGCAGTTCCACAACATCGGCCACGCCATCCGCGGCACTCACGAGCCAGATCTGCGCCAGTACACACACCTGGGCGACGGAGCGTCGAAAACTGACGGTCGCATTTACGACCCGAAGGTCGGCCCGAACGAAGCGAAGGGCGACTACTCCGGCAAGCCGGACGATCGCTGGATCTTCACTACGAACAACCCGTATTTCCAGTGGAATGCCATTGCGGCGCTGGCTGCAGTGGCGGATCCGCTGAAAGGCTGGGACGACGCATTAGCGAAAGACTGCCTCCAAACCGCGATCAGAGCATGGGAGGACGCGAAGGCTCACCCAACGCAGTATCCGACTGGCGCCGGCTTAGGCGGAGAGGCTCCGGCAGGTTCCCCCGGAGGTGGTGTGCTGGCTGCGTCTCAGGGTGTGGTCTCTGGCGCTCAAGGCGGTCGTAACCCAGGGGGCAGCTCGGGCACCCCGACAAGCTCTGGCACCACTAGCGCACAAACAGCTGCGCCAGCCGGCTTCGGCCGTGGCGGATTTGGTGTCGGACTGGATTGGGCTGCGACACTGGAATTGACCATCGCCACGAATGGTGCCGAGCCATACAAGTCCCGTCTGAAGGAATTGTTCCCTCAGATGATCACCCCGCAGCAGATGGACCTCCATGGTTGGACCGCAGTCCGGGCATTGCCTTATCTAGACGCGAGCGCGAAAGATCAAATCCGCGAAGCGGTGAAGACATACATGGCGGGTTTGGACAAGCGGTTGGACGCAACCCCGTTCGGCGTGCCCCCGAGCCTCGGCACCTGGGGCGGATCGGGCGCCGTGGTGGACATGGCCATCCGAATGTATTTCCTGCACAAGGCGTTTCCGGATCTCGTGAGCCCCGAATACACACTTCGCGCCGTCAACTACATTCTCGGCACGCACCCGGTATCTAGCACTTCGTATGTAGCTGGAGTTGGTACGGTCTCGAAGACGCTGACGTACAGCAACAATCGCGCCGACCATGCTTACATCCCGGGTGCCGTGATTCCAGGATACATCATCATCAAGCCGGATTTTCCGGAGTGCATCGACGACTTCGGATTCCTGTGGTTTGAGGATGAAGCCGTCGTGGCCGGGTCGGCAAGCTGGGTCGTGGCCGGCAACGCTGCGGACGCGATCATAAAGGAATCGAAGTAGACGAGTACTAAAACGGCCCGGCGGCCCCGAGCGCTTCTTTCTTGGGAAGAATTTGATTACGGCGCGGCGTTCATCGCATTTACGAGGATGCCGTCATGAAGGACGCCCGGATCCTGGGCGCATGTACACGCAGGTCTTACGACCTGCATGCGTGCGCATGCGTCGGTGGTCTTGCTGCACTGATTAGTCTCCGGAAGTCTTAGTGCTGTATCTGAAGCGCCCACCAGCGAAGAGCTGGAGAGTTGAGACGCTGTGTCGGGGGCGCTTCAGATACAGCGACTTGAAGGAAGCCGTCCCGGGGGACTATGGGATTTGTATCTGGATGAGCCGGTCTTGATCGTTTGCGAGTTTGCCGTTGCGGTCAGAGCGCTTGGGTTTCAGTAGCGGGTCGGAAAGAGAATGGTGAAGGGGTGGTGCGTCGGAGAGTTCCGAGCGCACAACCATACTGCATTCTGAGGAATGCGAGACACAGAACCAGTGTGCGCGCCGAAGCACGAGCGAGATTCGAGGCTGGAGATGTGGATTCATGCGGCGCACCGGCTGAGAGGAGGCGGAGATCGGAGGAAGAGTTGGGCGGCGGAGAGGCGCTCGACAACCTGCATGATTCCGCCGCAAAGCGGACACTGCCACAGCGAGTGAATGGGTAGCGCGGGCGAGGTGGCGTTTGCTGCTGGCGGATCGGATGGCTGGAGCAACCGAAAGCAGAGTGGCAGTAGCATAGCCCGTTGACGATTGGCGAGGAAGCCGAAGTTGCGGATGCGCACGAAGCCGCGCGGCAGCAGGTGGAGGAGGAAGCGGCGCAGAAACTCATCGACGGGCAGAGTCATCAGCCGCTTCTTGTTGCCGTGAGTGGAATCGCGCCAGCGAAAGGTTAGGCTGCCTTCGGAGAGAGCAACCAACCTGCTGTTGGAAATGGCGACGCGATGAGTGTAAGCGCCGAGATAGCGCAGCACATGTTCTGGGCCGCCGAAAGGCCGTTTGGCATAGACAACCCAGTCGTGACGGAATAGTACCCGCAGCCAGGAGGCGAAGGCGCGCGGCATCGCAAGCGGTAAGAGATGTCCGTGGAACTGGAGTGCGCCGGTGTGAAAGGCGGTCCTGAGTCCAGCGACAAACTTGCCGCGGAAGACACGGCTGAGCACTTTGACGGGAAGGAAGAAGGAGCATCGTGAGGAGATCCAGCGGGAGTGATCCGGAGCGAGGCCGCCGGCGGCAAGCACGCAGTGGACATGGGGATGATGCTGCAGGCGTTGATCCCAGGTGTGGAGCACGCTGAAGAAACCGATCTGCGCACCGAGGTGACGAGGATCGCTGGCGATCTCCAACAAGGTTTGAGCACTAGCTTGAAACAGCAGGTTGTAGATCAGCCGTTTATTCTGCAATGCGAGAGGAGCCAGTTCCCGCGGCAGGGTGAAGACGACGTGCACGTAGCTGGTGGGCAGCAACTCCCGTTCCCGCGCCTGAAGCAGCGCTGGCGGGCGTTGCCCTGGCATCGGGGACAATGCCGGTTGCGGCACGTAATGGTGAGCTCACCATTAGCTGCCTTATGGGGAGTTTTTTCTAATGGGGAGTAGCGCGCGAGTATTTGCGCAGGGCGGGCTTTTCGGACAGGGTTGGACGGGCGGCAACTCACCATAAAGCCAGGGGCTTTGCTACGTTGATGCGGCCATTCGTGGTCAATGCTCAACAAGGAGAGCCCATGCTAGAAAAATACTTCTGCGCGCCCAAGACGCTACGACGCTTGCGGAGTGGAATCAGTGGACCATACATAGACGCGTTCGCAGGTGACCTCGAACGTGAGGGATACGCTAGGACCAGCGCGGTTCGATACCTTCGAGCCGCTGCCCATCTCGGCTGTTTCGTTCAGCGGAGAGGCGGCGTTCTGGCAGACATCGACTGCAGCACGCTTCATGCTTTTGTAGGCCATCTTCGCCGTTGCCGGTGTCCTCACTTCAAGCGAGCAAAGGTCGCCTTTCACGCGCGTTTTGGAGTAAAACTCTTTCATCAACGCTTGGTTGGCTGCGGGATCTGCCCGAGTGAATCAGTTCGGGACGAGAACGCCGATCCAGCTCTTGTCACTGCCTTCCTCGATTGGTTTCAAACGCATCGCGGGGCGAAGCAGCCAACGCTTCGGCTTTACGCTCGCGGCGCTAAGGAGTTGCTCCAGGCCCTCGGCGATGATGTCGGTCAATGGACTGCGCATGCGGTACGCAACTTTCTCTTACGCCGTGCCCGCCAATGCGGATCGCCGACCACACAGAAGCTGATTACCTCCCTGCGGGCGTTTCTGCGGTATCTCAACTTCCGTGGCGAATCTCGCGACGATCTAGCCCTCGCGATTCCCGCTGTCGCTCACTGGCGACTGGCCAAGCTTCCACGCTGCCTATCCTCAGAAGAAGTGAACCGTTTGATCGCCGCCTGTGATGGTTCAGATCCTGGACGTCTTCGTGACCGTGCGATTGTGCTCCTCTTGGTACGGTTAGGATTGCGCGCGGGAGACGTGGCGCAGCTGCGTCTTCAGGACATCGACTGGAATCGTGGCACGCTGCAGGTGATCGGGAAAGGGCGATACCAGGTGCGGTTGCCGCTTCCGCAGGATGTCGGCGACGCGATGCTCGGTTATCTGGAACGACGGCCTACGATTAGCAATACCGACTACGTGTTTGTTCGAAGCATCGCCCCTTATAGACCCTTTGCCTCCGGGGATGGTGTCTCGTCCGTCGTCAAACATGCTCTCCAACGCGCCCGCATCGAAATCCCCGACAAAGGGGCACACCTGTTGCGTCACACCTCGGCCACAGAGATGTTACGAAATGGAGTTCCCTTGGAGCAGGCCGGCCTCGTCCTTCGTCACCGCAGCATCGACATGACCGCCTACTACGCCAAGGCAGATGTCGCGCTACTCAAACAGATCGCTCAGCCGTGGCCAGAGGTGAATCGATGATCAAGGCCATTGAAACCTACCTCGCCATGCGACGCACAACCGGCTTCACTCTCAGCAACGCAGAATATCTCCTGCGCAGTTTTGCAAAGTTTGCGACCAATCAAAAGCAAACGCACATCCGCACAGCCACCACCATTCACTGGGCTGGCCAGGCCAGATCAGTCGCGCAACGACATGTCCGCTACCAGACCGTGTGTCTCCTTGCTCAGTATCTCCGCGTAGAAGACTCCCGGCACGAATCGCCACCGACAAATTACTTCGGCTATCGGAAGGTGCGTCGCGTGCCACACATTTATTCGTGCGCTGAGATTGAGAGCCTTGTCCTCGCCGCCAAGAGGCTTCCATCGTTCAACTCGCTGCAGTCCGAAACCTATGCAGCGCTCATCAGCTTGTTGGCAGCAACCGGGCTGCGAATCTCGGAGGCGTTACATCTGCTGGTCTCCGACATCACCCCCGACGGTTTGCTGATTCGCAAAACCAAGTTCCAGAAAACCCGTTTAGTGCCGTTGCACGACACAGTAGTGACAGAGCTCGCTCACTACTTGACGCAACGCCAAGCAATGAGTAGTGAGGGCGACCATGTTTTTGTTTCCGACGACGGGCAACCGCTCGTCTACTGGAAAGTTCACAGCGTGTTCCGGACTCTGTTGAAATCCGCAGGGATCAAGCCCTCCCGCGGTCGATGGCCGCGTATTCATGAGCTTCGTCATACCTTTGCAGTTCGAGTACTGGAATCGTCTCCAACTGGCCGGCAACGAATCGGACAGCACATGTTGGCCTTGGCTACCTATCTGGGTCACGTCAATATCAACTCTACCTACTGGTACCTGGAAACCACGCCTGAGCTTTTGCGCGACATCGCTGTCGTCACCGAGAACTTTGTGCAGGGAGGACAGCCATGACTCCTCTCGCACCTCACATAGAAGCCTTCTTCCGTGAGCATCTTGTTCGCCACCGAGGTGTCAGCCCCCATACTTGCGACTCCTACGCCTACAGCTTCCAATCTCTGTTCGAGTTCGCATCCCAGAAGCTTAAAGTGGCGCCATCAGCTCTCATGCTGGAGCAGTTAGACGCATCGCTGATCAGTTCGTTCCTCGAACATCTGGAGAGGGTACGTGGCAACTCCGCGGAGACACGAAATATCCGTTTGGCTGCGATCCGCTCTTCTTCCGGTTTTTGCAGCACAACGAGCCACCCGCCGTCGGACAGGTTCGCCGCGTTTTAGCAATCCCCTTCAAGAAAACCGACCATCGTTTGGTACCGTATCTGGCCCAGGAAGAAATGCAGGCCCTGCTCGATGCTCCTGATCCATCCACGCGAATGGGAGTTCGAGATCGGGCCATATTGCACCTTGCAGTTTGCGCGGGACTCCGAGTCTCCGAACTGACAGGTTTGCGCACCGACGATGTCGCACCCCAGTCAGCGAGTATCCGCGTGCGAGGCAAGGGGCGGCGCGAACGCGCGCTGCCTCTTTGGAAGACGACGGCTGCGGCACTCCGCGCTTGGTTGGCCATTCGTGGAGCGGTCGCATCCCCTGAGCTTTTCGTAAACGCCCGCGGTACCCCCTTCAGTCGATGGGGAGTTGCATATGTTCTGCGGCGTCACACCGAAACGGCGGATCGAAAATGCCTAACCCTGCGCGGCAAACAAGTTTCGCCACACGTGCTTCGGCATACCTGCGCAATGATCGTGCTGCAAGCAACAAAAGACATTCGAAAAGTCTCTCTGTGGTTGGGGCATAGTGATCTGACAACTACGGAGGTCTACGTTCGGGCCGATCCTACTGAGAAGCTGGAGGCTATCGAGGCAGTCATGCCGCCAAGCCTTCGCAAGGGCAAGTTTCGACCGCCGGACAAACTGTTCGCCCTTCTAAAGGTCAAACCTTAATGGAGAATCGAAAGGGCGTGGCCCCGTGTACGGCATGCCCTTTTGCTCTGCCACTCCCCATTAGAAAAAACTCCCCATAAGACACGAGTTGTACGAGATGGCAGTATGTCCGCAATCTGAGCACTGATCGCGATGTCCACCCAGCGCTGCGGTACGGCAGCGTGTGATGGCCAGCAACACCTTTTCGTGTTGGCCGTTGATCCACTTGCGACTGCGTTCAATAAAGGACTGTCCTGCACAGCGAACGATGTCGGCCACCTCCAGAGGTGGCCGGTTCATGCGTTCTGCGTCTGTTCTCCTTCTCTGCGGATCGGGAGTGCATCCAGCGGACTGCCGGTGGCGCTGAGATGCCGCCGGGACAGATGCAGATAGATCGTCGTTTCCTCCAGGTCGCGATGCCCCAGCAGCATCTGGATGGTGCGCAAGTCGGCGCCAGCTTCAAGCAGATGAGTGGCAAAGCAGTGGCGCTTATGCCGAATTCGGCATAAGCGCCACTATGCCGAGTTCCGGACTATGCCGAATTAAGCTTGTCGAAACCGAAGATAAGCAGTACCAATCTGCGTTCAAACCACCTCGCGATTCGGCACCATGCGGCATAGTCCGGTATGCTTCACAGGTTCTTAAGGAAGCCCAACAGCTCATCATCGGGTCGGTAAGATCCTCTCTTGCCTTTGATGGGTGTAGTCTTCGCGAGCACCTTCTCTTTCAAAGCGAGATCGGCATCGAGATAGATTTGGGTTGTCTCGACTGACTCGTGACCCAACCAGAGTGCGATGAGCGCACGATCTACTCCCGCCTGGAGCAGTTCCATGGCGGCGGTGTGTCGAAGCACATGAGGTGTTACACGCTTTTGCGACAATGAGGGGCAGTTCTTCCGTGCCGTGGCAGCGTACTTGGTTACGAGGTACTGGACGGAGTCTGAACTCAGCGGGCCGCCACGCGCGCTGGGGAACAAGATCTTGGAACCATCCTTTCCTTGTTCCTTAATCCAGGCGGCGAGCACACACACGGTTGGCTTTGCCAAGGGTGTGCAGCGCTCCTTCCGTCCTTTTCCTTGGCATCGGACATGAGCACCAGAACAAAGCAAGACATCACTCTGCCGAAGATTGGTGATCTCGGAGAGTCGCAAGCCGGTTTGGACTGCGGTCAACAGCAGAGCGTGGTCGCGACGTCCCAGCCAAGTGTTCCGGTTAGGCGCGGCCAAGACCGCTTTGAGCTCGGGTTGGGTTAAAAAGTCTACCAGTGGTCGAGGCTGCCTCTTGTTGGGGATGGCCAGAACCCGCTGGATCAGAGCGCCGTAGTGAGGGACTTCCAGTGCCGCGTAGCGGAAGAACGACCGAATCGCCGTCAGACGCAGATTCCGGCTCCGTGCGCCATTGGCACGGTGATTCTCCAAGTCGTTTAGGAACGTCCCTAGGAATGGGGCATTCAGGTCTTCCATCGCGAGTCGCGATGGCGCCTTGTGCAATCGTTTTTGAGCAAAATGCAACAGCAAGCGGAACGTATCCCGATAGGAAACGATCGTGTGCGGGCTCGCCCTTCGTTGAGCAATGAGACGTTGTGTGAAGAATGACTCCAACAAGACTGGGAAGTCGGCGGGGTTTTTCATAGAACACCTCCCCACCTCTTCTCCATTCGCTTTCCCGCCGCTCCGAGGAGTTCCGGTGTGCTGGTGAGATACCAGTAAGTATCCGTGACGTGTGCGTGACCAAGATAGGTCGACAAGATGGGCAAGCGTCGCTCGACTTCCTCATCCTTGCGATACCAACGCACCAATGTTTCCACAGCAAAGCGGTGCCGAAAATCGTGCAAGCGCGGGCCATGACTGGCGGAAGCATCCCGCAGTCCGATCTGCCGAGACAAAGCATAAAAGGTGCGGCGGACATCGCCGCCGTCTAACCGTTTGCCCCGGCTTGACACGAAGAAGTGTGAGACGGGCTGCCCGGCAAAGAAGCGGTCCCTGCGTTTCGCGTACGCTGAGAGAACTGTTCTCGTCGAGGCATGTAAAGGAACCAAGCGGGACTTGCCGAACTTCGTCCCGTGAATCGTGAGCACTCCCTCGGGCCAATCGATATCTTTGGTTTGCAGGTTGAGTGCCTCGCTGATGCGCATGCCGGTCACCACCAGCAGGCCGAACAGGCAGTAGTATGTCCAAGGCTTCAGACTGTAGGGCGATGGCAGATCCCGGGCAGCGTTCAACAGTTGTTGGATCTCTTCTTCCGAGTACAGATAAGCTCGCGCACGCATCGGACGGTAAGGCAAGAGTCCAGGCAGAGGTATCTCGGTGGCGAGATCATCGCCGCTACGGTAGCGGGCGAACCCGCGTACGACACTGAGGCGAGCGGCCCATTCCGCCGGTTGTTGGTGCCGATGTTGCGTCGCAAACTGCAAGGCCAGGGCAGTGGAGATACGAGCGGCTCTTTTCTTCTTGAGAAAGGAGACGAACTCTCGCAAGCAAGGTTCGTGTTTCTTCAGCCTGAAACCCAAGCTGCGTCGCAGCGCAAGATAGCCGCCAACAGCTTGTCGCAGCGTCTTCATCGGGCACCTCCTGGCCAAGGAAGTGCCAAGGGGCGCAGAGCAGGAAGATCAACCTTGGCATAGATAGCTGTTGTGTTGGGACTCTGATGACGGAGCAACTCGCCGATCTCATCCAGAGACGCACCTTGCCGAATCATGTCCCTTGCCAGACTGTGCCGAAACAGATGGGCGCCCTTGCGTGCAGAGTCCACTCCGGCCCTCTCGAGTGCACGCATAACCAGAGTGGAAACTGCGATCGAGTTGGCAAACCCTATCCGCGGAGCCCTGCCCCGAATGAACACTCTTCGGCAGGAACAAGAGGGACGACCGTGGCGCAGGTAGAACGCAAGAGCTTCACCTACATCGGTTGGCAGGGGCAGCTGAGCCCAGCGCCCACCTTTCGAGCGGATGGTAATCCGTGCCTTCTCCCAGTCGATGTCTTCCAGGTTCAGTGCGACGATTTCGCAAGCACGCAGGCCCAGTCTGGCCAACAGAAGCAAAATCGCATAATCGCGTCTTCCGATGGGAGTCCGTCGGTCACTGCAATCCAGCACTCTTTGTACGGTGCCGGCGGGGAGGAACTTGGGCAAGGTCGCAAATGACCAGCGGGCAACGGTGGGCACACAGACGGCCAGATCGATCGTGACTTTTCCTTGGTGTCGCAAATAGCGAAGAAAAGACCGCAGGGCGGTGACGAGCAACTGGGCACGTCCGAGACTGAGTTGGTGAGCCTGGCGCCGAACGAAGCCCGTTACATCCGGAGCACGAAGTTGAGAAAGGTTGAGGGGAATCTGCCGGAATCGTGCAGAGAGGAACTGCTCGATGAAGGGAACATAGTTGACTACAGTGGCCTGTGTCAGGCCGCGTTCTTCTAACAGGTATCGTCCGTACTTCATGGTCAGTCTTTGCCTGGGAGACAGAGGCGGTTTCTTCTGTCGCCGGGTAGCTCCCTGTTCGCGAAGCATGCAGAGGAACGACATCGACAGCCAACGGATGGTCATTCATATCCGGGGCGGCAAGGGACGCAAGGACCGCGATGTCATGCTCAGTCCCAAGCTGCTCGATGCATTGCGCGTCTACTGGCGCGGGCTTCGGCGCAAGCCCACCGACTGGCTGTTTCCCGGCAATCGATGGCATACGGCGAGTCATCCTGTCTCCACCAAGGTTCTCTGGAGCGCCTGTCAGCAGGCCGCCGAACGCGCCGGCCTTGAGCGCAAGCGCATTCATCCCCATACCTTGCGCCACTATGCCGAGTTCCGGACTATGCCGAATGTTTCTGCTATGACCGCAGCCTGATCCTATCCGCAGAGTCGATGATTCGGCATAGTCGGGAGACATCCGAGAGGCCATCCTTGCCGGATGGAAAAACAACCTCTCGTTTCGCCCGACACGCAGCTCGGCCCTTGGGCCGGGCATCTAACCGCCTACACCACACTTATCAAGGAACGGGGCTATTCGCCCGTATCTGTCCAAGCTCAGGTTCAGCTGATCACCAAGTTTAGCGAGCGGCTCCTAAGGGGGCACACCGAAGTCCATGCCCTGGACGAGATCATCGTGGAGCGATTCTTGCGGCGTCACCAGAGTGCAGGTTCTGCACGCCGTGGCGACGCTGCCACGCTGTACCGGTTCCTCTCGCTGATCTTCAGATGCGCCACTTCTGCGCGACGTGCGCCCGTGGCATAGAGGGTCATCAGCAGGATGCGATGAAACGGAAACTCTGCCGCGTCGATTAGACGTGCGACTTCTTCCAAGCTCAGCACCTGCGGCAAGTGCAGAACTTTCTTCGGATACGGCGTCTCGGCAACGCTCCAGCCCCTCTTCAACACCTGTACATAGAAGAAGCGCAAAGCGGCCAAGCGTTGGGTTACGGTGTTGGGGGCCAGCTTCCAGCGCGTGAACAGCGCGGCCTGATACTGGCGAATATGCTCGGGGCCAAGCTGATCGGGCGAACGATGGAAGTGACGACTGAAATGCTCGACCGTGTGGATGTAAGCGTGGATGGTGGACTCGGCGTAGTTGCGGCGCCGTAGCTCCTCAAGCATGATCTGACGTAGACGTGTCACAGAGAGTTCCTCCTCTGCGACAACAAACTAGCTCAGATCACCTCAACCGTCGGCTCAGCAACACGCGAAATTGTCCGCCGCATAGCGGCTTAGTTCAAGTCGGCTTATGGGAAGCTACTCCGACTGACATTCCAGCGGTCGTTCTTCGTCCGGTCTGCCGATAAAATCACGCCCTTCGTTTCAGCAGTGCGCGCAAGGTGCGCCTCTCTTGCGAGGTATGACGGTGCACTGGGTACGGTTAGGGAGCACGTTTCCCTTCACACGGGCGTCAACGATGCGGAGCAGACGAGTGGCAAACAAGATAATCTCGGGGGCCTCGACTGGATCGTTGAGGTCAATTTCCCGGTGAGACTGAGGGTTTTTGTAGGAACCAATTGCACCCGTAAAGAGCTCCATTCGCGCGACCTGTTCGCCAGAATCCGCGCTCAAGTCAGCTAGGGGACCCTTTCCCGGAGAGAAAGCTTCGCGCATCATCGGCACACCGTACTTTTCAATACCGTGGATACAGGGGATAACCCCAGACATGTTTGGAGTGTTGGGGTGGTCGCCATCATCATGAATGTCCGAAGCGTTTTGCTATCGGGGATGAGGTGTTTCCTGCTGTTCCTGCAAGTGTCATCCAGTGCTTCCTGCCCACCTATGCCGGCTGCCACCTCTCCCCATGGCCAGACATGTCACATGCGTGGTACATGCGGCTTCTCATTAGCCTAAACCGGTTCAAAGTTGTACCGTCGAGGACGCCAATAAAATAAAGCCTTTAGCAAATTGGCTTCTTCCAGGCGCTCTTCCGGTAGTGCCCCGGTCGCGATAAAGAAGCAAAAACGGATCCCGGCCCAACACGCGTCCCTTAAGCGGTTGGCGGAGATACGCGACCTCCCCAAAGCCCTGATCGAGCCGATTGAAGAGCGTTATGAGATGCTTCTACCTACCCTGGCCTAGGTGCGGCCTCAAAAGAGGCGTCCGTAAATTGGGAGGCGTCCACACGCCACCCTGGGTCGTCGCTGCAAGCATCTTCGGTTGCAGCATGGCATTCATCGTCCTCAGTTCAGCTGCCTGGTTGCGTCCGACCGGATTAGCCTCCAGCACTCTCGCGCAACGGCCCAATCTTCCTGCGCTCGAATTACCAGGATTCGCACAAGCGAATCCTGGGTGGCAATGTCGCTGTCAAGAGAAGGTTTCGCGTTACGTGCGGCATCGAGTTTGAGCCCAAGAAAACCCATGTTGTTACAAGTCGCAAGGCGCACTTCAGGCGAGTTCTCCCCTACTCCTGCGCTGAAAACCAACGCATCAATTCCTCCTAACACCGCGACCATCGCGCCGATGGAGGCTTGTAAGCGATGAATGTAGATGTCGAAAGCCAACTGGGCTCGCTGGCTACCCTGTTTGATGGCGGTCAGAATATGGCGCATGTCGCCAGAAACGCCTGAGATTCCGAGCAGTCCTGACCTCTGGTTCAACACCTCATCCATTTCCCGGCCGTCGACCTGGCCCTCGCGCATCAAATAGGTGAGAATTCCGGGGTCAACCGAACCCGAGCGCGTTCCCATCATCAGCCCTTCCAGGGGAGTAAATCCCATCGTGGTGTCAATGCTGTGACCATCCCGAATCGCAGCGAGAGAGCAGCCATTGCCGAGATGGCAAGTCACGAGCTTGAGGGAGTCGAGGCTCGCATGCAGTAGCTGCGCCGCACGCCCGGCACAATACTGATGATTGATGCCGTGGAACCCATATCGGCAAATGCCCGCTTTGAACCAGTCGTAAGGACCGGGATATACGACCGCCGGAAGCGGCATCTTGCGGTGGAACCCGGTATCGAACACCGCGACCTGTGGCACAAGGCCGAGCAGCTTCTCAATAATTCCCACGCCTTCCAGTTCCGCGCGATTGTGCAGCGGCGCGAAAACTGAAGCTTCGGCAATTCCGGATGTCACTTCGGGGGTGATCAGGACCGGTTCTTCGTATTGCGGGCCGCCGTGAACGATGCGATGTCCCACCACATCGATCTCTGCAACCGAAGACAAAACTCGTGTCTGACCACTCCAGAGATTGCCGAGCAAGTGTTCAATGGCTTTCACTCGCGACGACCCCTGGAGTCGGTCTTGTTGTATGGCACCAGCGGAATTCCTGATCACAATCGTCGCGAACCCGGTATCCCACTCGACCTTCGCGTCCCACAGCCACGCCGGTGGGTTGTCCGGGAGAGTCTCTCCCAGATCGTAAAGACAGACTTTCTGGCTGCTGGATCCCGAATTGAGCACCAAAATCTTCATTCTTCAGTAAGGCCAGCTCCAGTTCTTCACCTCAGGCATATCGTCACCGTGCTCGCGCACATATTGCTTATGCTCTACCAGCTTGTTGCGCAGGAACTGTTTGAAATGCGCGCCCACATTCCGCAAGCTGGCCACGCGATCGACGACGTCACCGGCAAGATGGTAACGGTCGAGATCGTTCAGCACAGTCATGTCGAATGGGGTTGTGGTCGTGCCTTC
Organism: Terriglobia bacterium; assembly: GCA_963803605.1. GTDB lineage: Bacteria > Acidobacteriota > Terriglobia > Terriglobales > Acidobacteriaceae > JAIQFF01. Next base: position 259,895 of record CAWDNG010000002.1, on the reverse strand, counting down.
TTCCTTGTATCCGCGGACGTGAAAATGGTCGTGCCCGGCACGGCGATAGGTCAGCCGATGGATCAGCCACGGATAACCGTGATAGGCGAAAATCACCGGCGTGTCGGTGCAGAACATGGAATCAAACTCGTGGTCGGAGAGGCCGTGGGGGTGCTCGCTGGGAGACTGAAGCGTCATCAGGTCCACCACATTGACAACCCGAATTTTGAGATCGGGGAAGTGTTGACGAAGCAGGTCGACCGCCGCCAGGGTTTCAAGCGTTGGAACGTCTCCCGCGCACGCCATCACGGCATCCGGCTCCTTATCCTGGTCGGTGCTGGCCCAGGACCAGATGCCAATGCCGTCAGTGCAGTGCTCAATCGCTGCATCCATGTCGAGCCACTGCAGTTCTGGCTGCTTGCCCGCCACGATGACGTTCACATAGTTGCTGCTGCGCAAACAATGATCGGCAACCGAGAGCAGACAGTTCGCGTCGGGAGGAAGATACACGCGAACGATGCCCGCCTTCTTGTTCATCACGAAATCAATGAAGCCGGGATCCTGGTGGCTGAAACCATTGTGGTCCTGGCGCCACACGTGTGAGGTGAGCAAATAGTTCAGCGAAGAGACCGGTCGCCGCCAGGGAATGTGATGAGTAGCCTCCAGCCACTTCGCATGTTGGTTGAACATGGAGTCCACCACATGAATGAAGCCCTCGTAGCAGGAGAAGAAACCATGACGGCCTGTCAGCAGATAACCTTCCAGCCAGCCCTGGCACATGTGCTCGCTCAGCATCTCTATGACCCGTCCGTTTTGCGACAGGTTCTCATCGGTGGGCACGACGGGTTCCATCCATTCCTTCTTGGTGACTTCGTATAGAGCATCCAGACGGTTGGACGCGGTTTCATCCGGCCCGAATACCCGAAAATTTCTGGATTCCAGGTTTTGCTTCATCACGTCGCGCAAGAAGGTGCCCAATATCCGGGTCGATTCCGCAGTGCTCGTCCCCGGTTTAGGTACCGGAACTGCATATTCCCGGAAGTCGGGCATTAACAGGGCTTTACGCAGGAGGCCGCCGTTCGCATGCGGATTCGAGCCCATTCGCCGATCGCCTTCGGGCGCCAGGTCTGCAAGCTCGGATATAAGCCGTCCGTTGTGGTCGAACAACTCTTCAGGACGATAGCTCCTCATCCAGTCTTCAAGAATCTTCAGGTGTTCCGGTTTCTCCAGATCAGCGACCGGCACTTGATGGGCCCGCCACGTGCCCTCCACAGGCTTCCCGTCCACGAATTTCGGACCGGTCCAACCCTTTGGACTGCGCAGAACGATCATGGGCCAGATCGGGAGCGTGTTCGATCTTCCGGAACGCGCTTCCTCCTGAATATCACGGAATTCCTGGAGCACAGTGTCGAGGGTCGCCGCCATCAGTTGATGCATGGCCTCCGGTTCACCCCCCTCGACAAAATGCACTTTGTACCCGTAGCCAGCAAAAAGATCACTCAACTGTTCGTCACCGACGCGGCCCAGGATGGTCGGATTGGCAATCTTGTAGCCGTTCAGGTGAAGGATAGGGAGCACGGCGCCGTCGCGCGCGGGATTGAGAAACTTGTTGGAATGCCAACTCGTGGCCAGTGGACCCGTCTCTGCTTCTCCGTCGCCGACCACGCAACAGGCCAGCAAATCAGGATTGTCGAACACTGCCCCATAGGCATGCACCAGGGAGTAGCCCAACTCGCCGCCCTCATGGATGGAGCCAGGCGTCTCGGGAGCCGCGTGGCTGGGGATTCCTCCGGGGAAAGAGAATTGCTTGAACAGCCGCCTGATGCCCTCTTCGTTTTGCTGGATGTCAGGATACAGTTCGGTGTAGGTCCCATCGAGGTAGGTGTTCGCCACTATTCCCGGTCCTCCGTGCCCCGGGCCGCACACATAAATCACATTCAAATCGTATTTCTTGATGACGCGATTGAAATGAACATAGATGAAATTCAGTCCCGGGGTTGTCCCCCAGTGTCCCAGCAGGCGGGGCTTGACATTGTCGAGTTTGAGAGGCTCGCGCAGCAGGGGATTGGCGTAAAGGTAGATTTGTCCAATGGAAAGATAATTTGCCGCACGCCAATATGCGTTCATCTTGCGCAATTCTTCAAGAGAGAGGGGCTTGGGTGGACTTGAAATGGAAGGTTTAGAACGATCGCTTGTGACTGCCGGATTCATGGCAATTCCTCTCAATCTGCGGACAAGATGAATAGGGTTGGACATCTGAGTCGCCAAAACACTGGAGCTGCTGAAACTTGGGCGCTCGTCAGCTGCCTTGGATTCGCAAAATATCTAGCGGGTTTGAACCCGAGCCTGGAAAATCGACCGAGCATGGTCATCAAGCTCGTTGGAAGGGATATCAACGGCTGTGGATAAAAAAGGTGACGCCTCCCGGGCTGTTCGACAGATGCCATATCGATCTAAATGCCACGCTGTGGTGTTTGTCCTCCGCGGCTCGCCTCTATTCTAAATCTCTGCCACTTGCCGCGCAGCAGCGCGCATCCGAACACAGCTTTTGCGTCAAGCAGGGTGCGGATAGAGGCTCCGATCCCGAACTTGACGAACTTGACTCCAAGCAAGAGAGCGAGACCGAGCGCGGCACGACCTGCCAAGAAGCAAAGGCTTGAATTTCTCACGGCCAGAAACTTCGACTTTTGCATTTTCCCGTTTGGCCTCGTTTGAATCTTGACGGCAAGACCGTACTCTTGCTTTAATGACTATAAGTCATTAATGACTAAAGGTCTGATACCGATGAAAAGTGGATCGATAGCTGTAAAGCCCAGCCACTTCGCGCCCCCGGTTCCGAGCCGTCGGGAACGCAGGCGAACCGAAACGAGAGAGCGTATTTTTCGGGCAGCGATGGCGCTCTTTGGGCAACGCGGGTTCTTCAAAACCTCTACGAAATCCAGCTCACCCGGGTGAATCAGGCACGGGACGCGGCGCAACAGGGTAAGTTGCCACTCCGCGATCTGCTCCGCCACTTCGTCCACCAGATTGCGGAGGAACCGGGCAAGAACCCACAGGTAGCGCGCGGCCTAATCGCTACGGTCGTATCCAGCGAAGCCGTCCGCGAAATGCACCTGGAAACCATTAAGCGTGGCCGCCAGATTCTGGGTGAGGTCCTTAGATTGGGTCAGAAACGGGGAGAGATCCGCTCCGATCTCTCACCCGAGGATATGGTCCGCGCGCTGCAAGAAGCACTGATCGGGACGGTTCTCCTATGGAGTCTGAATCCGCCGTCCAATCTTGAGAAGCGGCTCGACGCCATTTTTGAAATTTACTGGTCCGGAATCAGCCTTCCGGCACGGAAAGGAGCCGGGTCGTCATGAAACGCCGAATCGCCGTCTTGGTCATGGCTGGCGCGGTTGCCGTTTGCGCTTATTTTTTCTACTTCCGTCCCCGCTGGATCGACGAGAAATCTCAGCCGAACCTTCTGTACTTGTCCGGCAATATCGAGGCCCACGAGAGCACTGTGGGCTTTAAGGTCTCTGGCCGTATTGTGGACCTGCCCATCGAGGAAGGCCAATGGGTAGAGCCGGGGACGGTGCTGGCGAGCTGGATACCGCTGACTACCGTCAGCAGTTGGCCATGGACCGGGCCGCGGTCTTTGATCTCCGAGCTTGACTGGTCCTTCGCTGTCTTCCGAAACAAGGCAAGTAGAATCCAGATGACAACGAAACAACAGACCGAGTCGACGGCCATCCCGACAAGAAAGACCTCGCCGAGCATTGACAATCCGGCCGAAGGGGGAACGTGAACAAAGGTGGTCGCAAAGTGCATCCCGGGTGTCGCAAATGAGCGTCCGTATCCGATAAGCGACCACAAGAAACCGAGCGGGATCGACACCACTGCAACCACAAGAGCCCGCACCACGAACCGGGGTTTCGTCCCTGACATAGCGTTGGCCTTCTTGATACTCGGGCTCTGCAGGTTCGCTAGTGAAAGTCACTTCCACTGCTGGCCTCGTTTAGAAAATTAATAACTGTATCTGGCACGGTGTCGCTCCCTTCCAATTCACCTGGCCCACTGAATCCCAATTGCTCGATATTGGTTGCGTGTATAACGTTTGGAGAAATCGACCCGCTGTTGCTATTGACTTGGCTGCGGATAGGAACAATCGCATCGCTATCGTGGCCATAAGTCGGATCCTGGGTGAAAATATTTGGCCAGTTTTGCGCCGTCAAAGCGGACCGTCTTCCGACATTTTACCAGACTACACATTTCCGGTTGGTGCAGGTCCAATCACGGCCCATCAGTCGGAGTGAAAGGCAAGGCCCGGGTGTGCCTCACGGAAACGAGATACGAGTGCGTAACAGCGGTCCGTCGAATTAGAAGAGCTCGACGACTGCCCCATGGCCCGAAGCAGAAGAAGCGAGTCGAGCGTCCTTTGTAACTAACGCCGCATCGAGCTTCTCGGCAAGGACGATGTAGGCAGCATCATAGGCAGAAAAGTTGTGACGGAGCTGCCAAATGCGGGGCAGGAGCACGAGATGGGGAAACCGGGTAATACGCAGATCCAGCAGGTCGCGGAGCGCCTCGTCAGCACGATGTGCAGAGACCACTCCTTGCAGTGCTAGACGCCTCAGGACCTGCGTGACCTCAAGGTCAAGGAGATGAGGCGCGTGTAAGGTTTCGTTGCGCGAATAAATTCGCTTCTCGATGCGCTGTCCCGCAGATGTCTGGAGAAGCCAGTCGACTGCGGCAGACGCATCCAAGACGATCATCGCGTCTCGCGCTCCTCTCGCACCAGCTGAGCGGTATCGATCTGCGCTGAAACCGGCTTGCGTTGGTGCAGCCGCTCCCGCAATTCTAAGAGCGTTGGCCTCTCCGCGATTTCCTTGATTTCAGTTAATAGATAGTCCGATAGCGACATACCTGCCATGGCAGCGCGAGCTTTCAGGCCTCGGTGCAGGGCATCAGGCACATTGCGAAGCTGAATCATCTTTGACATGCTTTAAGCATACTTTCATGTTCTCCACATGTCAACGAGGATTAGATCCTATTCGTAGTTCGCTGCTCAGGGCGGATCCGCCCTCGCTGCACGAGTTGCGCCCCGTTTACTGTATGCCAATTGTGTGCGAGAACTATGCCGCGTGGACACGGCCATTGTGGCGACAGGAATGACCAGTCGACTTGCGGCTAGCCAGCAGTGTGATGCGCGCAGTGAAACCTGCTCTTCTGCGTGAGTCTAGCATAAGTAAGGCAATCGTGATAAAGTAAGGATGATAAAGTAAGGAACACGGGGTGGGATCATGCAAAAACAGGCGACGATTACCAGCAAGGGACAGATTACCGTGCCTCGCGAAATTCGACGTGTCCTAGGGGTTCGAAGCGGGGACAAGCTGCTCTTCGAAAGCGACGGCAATGGTATACGCGTGCGGCCGGTTAGGAGCAAGAGCGCGTTTTCAAAGTATCGCGGCATTGGCAACTCCGAAATTCCGTCAGGTAGAGAAAGTATTACTAAATGGCTGCGCGGGATGAGGGGAGAATGACAACCGCTATCGACGCAAATGTGGTGATCGCGTTGTGGGACAAAGACGCGGCATTGAGCTTGGCTGCACAAACCGCTCTGGATGCCGCATTTAATCGAGGGACTCTTGTCGCTGCTGCTCCTGTATTCGCGGAGTTGATCGCGGCACCTGGTCGGAGCGAGGCGTTCGTCGGGTCTTTTTTCGAACAGACAGGAATCGGCGTCGATTGGGAGTTGCCAGAGCAAATATGGCGATTGGCTGGACGAGCCTTTCAAGCTTACGCGGAACGCCGGCGTAAGCAGCGCGATTTGGGTGCGCGTCGCATTCTCGTGGACTTCGTTATTGGAGCTCACGCATCAGCAAACGGTTGCCGCCTCTTAACCCTGGACGATCGCCTGTATCGCTCCTCATTCCCGACGCTCGCAGTAGAGACTTTCTAAGATGCCGGTCCGGGTAGTTGCGCGATTGTTTGAGCAGTGCACCGTCAGATTGTGTGCCAAAAGTATCCGAATCTCGGAAACAATCGCACGCCAATGGCCGGTCGTCGACTGACGGCCGATCAGCCGAAAGGATCGATTTTGCGGGATTTCCAGATGCCTGGTATGCGAGATGTGTGCGCGTGCCTGGACACCCGCTACAGGGCAGTCTCCAGCGACTGGCGATTCACACGAGTGATGAAGGCAGCCGTTCTTGCGTTGCAAGCCTTAGGCGATGCGCTGCGTCCTTCGATTGTTCCGGTTTGGCGTCGTGTCAGGCTCCTGCGTCAGGACGCTGTCGCTGCTATTTCAGGTAATTGAGCGTTCTTCCGGGCATTACAACCTCGATGTGCGAGCTGCCCATTTCCTGGAACAGGCTTTCCCCCTTTGCTATATGGAATGATGTGATCGACGGTGCTGTCATCTAGGGAGTGGATTTCATTCTTGCAACGCTGACACGCCGGAGACTTTTCGTACAGGTTCCTCCTGAACTCGAAATCGAAGAACCGCGGCTCCACCAGCGTGCCTGCAATGACAGGGTCAACAAGCTCGCGGAATTTCGTCCAGCGAACCTTCGTTTGTGGGGTACTGCCCGTTCGTTTAGAAATCGCGTCTTGCATCTCGACATCGGTTAGGATTGTGAACAAGAACAGCTCTCGAATCTGTTCCGCAGCCTTTTGGACCTTCGCTGGCCGCTGATTCATCAGGGCTGATGCCTGGATGTCGTTCTTCGCCGCGATCAGCTGTTGCTGTCGCGTCTGAAGCTCGACTTTACTGCGGAGTGCATCAATGTCAGCTACCGTGCCGGCATTGACCTGGTCCGTTGCCTGGTCAAAGAGCGTCTGTGCCGTCTGGACCGGGGCTTCATCAGTTGCAATCCGGGCTTCGTCTGCGACCGCCTGAAAGTAAACGTACCCGACCGCCTGGACCACCAGGTCGTTCGCATCTTGCACGGTGTAATCGGCCGACTTGACACTTGCGCCGGCCGCGCGCGACGTTGATAGATTTCCAGTCGAACAAGGTTTGGGTTACGCTCGCTCGAGCATCGAAATAGGAAAAAGGACCGACCGCCGGAGAAATGTGAAAAACATTCGCGGCTGCCTTACCCAACCCCACCTGGGCAAGGTTGACCTTCGATTCGGCCAAGTAAGTGATCCGCGTTGACATGCGGCAGCAAAGCGCTCAGTTCCTGCCAGCGCTGGCCACCGGCAGCGCGAGTATCAGCCCGCGAAAATAGCAGACCGAGATTGTGCTTCAGTCCCAGATTGATGGCATCCTGCAAAGAAAGCGGCATACGTCCGGCAACCACTTTTATGGGCACGCTGCCAGCAAAGGGGTTTCCTCCACTCGGCGCAGGAATGGTTTGACCCGAGGTGCCCGAAGCAGAAGTCGAATAAGACTGGGCATGACACAGGACCGCACCACATATCAGGACTAGTACGTACAAAAGACGCGGTAAGGCTCCTGTACGAACCACGCAAGGCCTCCTGTTCGTCGGCAGAACTCTGGAAGGCAATTACGGCATCCGTATCCGCTCGGCGAACCACTTCTGGCGGTGATTGAGGATTTCCGCCGTTCCTCCCACGGGTCTTCCAGTCAGCAGGTCACCTGGTTTGCGAGACCCGATTAGGCCATAAGGAGCGAAGCGAATCTATTAGACGAAGATATCGATCCACACCTTCACATCAGGCGAGTGGGACCATGCTGAACTCAATGCGTCGCCTTGATGCGTCTGCCCCTCTCGCCTTCGAAATGAAGCCGTTGTAGTACTCAATGACTAGGAGAGCAGTGATGCTTTTCCGAACTTCAGATTCGTCATGTCCTTGCTCCTAAGCAAAGGGCTCCAGTTTGGCTAAAACGGTTGGCAGATATTCCGCCACCGTCGGGTGAATGTGCATGGCGCGCTGGATCACCGTGTACGGGGCCCTTGCATACATGACGTCCAGCAGGACGTGAATCACTTCATCGCCGCCGACCCCAAGAATCGCAGCACCAAGAATCTGTTTTGTCTCCGCATCAACGCAGATTTTCATGAAACCTTGGGTCTCGCCTTTCTCATATGCCCGGCTTACGCGGCTCATTGGATATTTCGTGACGAGCGCCGGGCGTCCGGACTTGCGAATTTCGGCGTCGGTCATGCCGCAGCGGCCGAGGGGCGGATCTATGTACAACGCGTATGCCTGGATTCGATCGGAAACGCGGCGATGGTCCGCGTTGAAGAGATTATCGGCGACAATCTCATAATCGTTGTAGGAAGTGTGCGTGAAAGCGCCGCGGCCGTTGCAGTCGCCCAGGGCCCAGATGCCGGGGACATTGGTTTGTAGTTGATCGTCAACGATGATGTAGCCGCGGTCGTCGGTCGCAACCCCGGCCCGGTCGAGGCCCAGGTCGCCTGTATTGGGGATACGCCCCACCGCGAGAAGAACGTGACTGGCTGCTATGTCCGGCGGGCCTTCTTCGCAGTCTACTCCGACGGCGATGCCGCTCTCACGCTTCGCCAGAGATATGCATTTCGCATTAAGCCGAATTTGTATCCCCTCGGCTTCCATGATTTCGCGCACGGCTTGGGAAAGATCTTCGTCTTCACGTCGAATCAGGCGCGGTCCCATCTCTACGATCGTCACTTCGCTCCCGAAGCGGCGATATATCTGCGCGAATTCCAGCCCAACATAACTTCCACCGACGATCACCAGATGCTCTGGCAGAAAGTCAATCTCCATCATCGACGAGTTGGTGAGGAATCGGACTTCATGGATCCCCGGCATCTCGGGAACGGAGGCGCGTCCCCCGACGTTGATATAAATCTTGTCGGCCTGCAGAACTTCACCGTTGACGAACACAGCGTTCGACGACTGAAAACGGGCATGCCCCTGGATGACCGTACAGTTCTTCAGGCCCCGCAACAATTCCTCTACGCCTCTGTTCGAGCGCCCGGAAATTTGATCCTTGCGTGCTTTCACACATTTCATGTCAACGCGAACGTCGCCGGCGACAAAACCATACTCGGCGCCTCGGCGGGCTACGTGAGCGGCGTAAGCGCTGGCAACGAGGGTTTTAGTCGGAATGCATCCCGTATTCACACAGGTGCCGCCAAACTTATGCCGTTCGATAATGGCGGCCGTCTTGCCCGCAGCAGAAAACCGCGCAGCCAGGGACGGGCCTGCCTGGCCCGTCCCGATGATGATGGCGTCGAAGTGCTTCATTGCGGCGGTCAGTGAACTCCTTCTATGTTGAGCTTGCCGGCCTGGGCCGCCTCTTCGGGCGTCTTTCCATCCTGGCGCGCGACGATGTAGGCGGCGTACCACCCTGACCAGTGATGCTTGGGAGCGGTTGGTTCGTATTCGCCATGATGTTTCTCTGTCTCGCGCAAAAGCTCCGTCAGCGTCGCGACATCCAAATTGCTGAGTCCACGTCCGGGCAGCCGGGTTGTGACTTCCTGGAACAGCCAAGTATTGCCGTCCGGATCGTTGAATGCAGCAAACGAAAAGTAGCTGCGGTGATTGGGCGCTGGCCCGCTGACCCGACCATTGCTTTCGGGACGGAACTGAGCACCCGGTCTCGATGTATGGAAAACCTCACTGACTTCGACGCCGCGGGCAACGAGCTCTTTGCGAGCAGCTTCAACATCGGTGACGATCAAGTAGAGGCCCTGAGCAGATCCTGGAGCAGCCGTCGTTATCTTCGTGCCGAATTGGACCGAACACCCTGAGCCGGGTGGCGTAAACTGAACGACCCGGAAGCCGTTATCGAATGGGAAATCTGCGTCGAGCCTCCACCCTAGCTTTGCGTAAAACGCCTTCGCGCGCTCGACATCCGCGACCGGGATGACGACCACCTCGAACTTCATGTCCACTCTCGCGGCGATCGCGCCGCTGGCCGGTTCATTATTGATTGCACTTAGAGTTGCCATTTTGTCCTCCTATGTGTTGCCCTAATCGAAGTTAGAGTTTTCTGAATATTCGTACCAGGCGGCGACAAACTGCTGGAAAGTGAACCCGCCGATACGGGGGACCCAGCTCATGATGCGCGAGCCTCTCTAGTCGAGTTGTTCCGGGCTTCGATGGCCTTCACTGAGTTTACAAACGCCTTTTCCAAAACGCCCTTGCCGACGGTCCCGACGACGAGGCCGAGCAGCCAACCCTTGAGGTTCTTGCCCTCGCGTACCACGACCACGTCAATGTCGGTCGTGCCGTTTGGTTTGCGGGTGAAGTCATAGATGTGGCCCGACGCGCCTCCCCACGTGTTGGAGTCGGTGGTCGTGAGGACGACGTGGTTGGGATCGGACCAGTCGTAGTGCAGGCGTTCCCAGATGCCGCCTGAGCCTTCGGTGACGTCGGCTTGCGACGGGCCGCGGCTATGCACCTTGAGATACTGGTCGGCGCTGTTGCCAAAGAGCTTCGAGCGGCCAGGCCCGAAGTCGGTGAGCCCGGCGACGTACTGCTCGGGCGTTAAAGTGGTTGTCTGATGGAGGTGGATCGTGGACATGCGTGCCCCTTTCGCATCCCGAGACTCCCGGGATTCTGAGTCTAGTTTTGATTACTCGGGCCGACCCTGCACATACTGGCTTCTCTAGCTAAAGGCTGTTGCGAAACCCCGGTTTTTCAATTTGGCGGATAAAAGCCAGTAATTTCGTGGAGAGGTTGCGCGATGGGGTTGGTTTGAGTTGCCGGCTTGAGCGGCAACTCGCCAAGGTCCGATCGGTTCCGCTGGCCCATGGCTCTCCTTGCCGGGTGGACCCATATTGCCGGCAGTCGACGCACTGTCGAGGACCAGAGAACCGAAAGGTCCAGCGCGAGCCGGATCGAACTCCATGCTTCCGACAACCGAAGTTGTGGGCGAGTCGGATGCGGCTTCTTTACCTTGATCGAAGCATGGTTGCGAGCGGACGACATGCGACTGGGAATTCCAATCGGCGGGCGGATTAAGACCGAGTAATAGACACAGCAGTATCCAGCAGACCAGGCTGCAAGTTAGACGGAACCGTGTCATCATCGCGCATCGGCCTCGCGGGCGCGCCGCAAATTGCGCTCCTTATTTAACTCCGCCAGTTCCCGCAAACATTGCTGCATTTGTTGCCAAGCGGCTACCCCTTCTCGCGTGGCCTCCTCGGCTCCCTTGGGAACATAGTAGCCGGTGGTCTTTCCTTTCTCTCCGCGGTAGCTCACATTCAGATGCGGACCATGCTTGGGTCCATCGCCCTGACAATGACAGCCCGCTCGCCCGCAGGTGCGGTAGGTTTCCGAGAGCGTTCCAAAGACAGCCACCTCGGCCAGACGTTCAATCTCACGCAGCAGCTTACGTCGTTGGGCCGTAGCGTCAACCGACCTGGCCATGGTCCCTCCGACGCGCTTGATCGCGAGCAATAGAAAACAGATTCTTGGTAATCACACACCAGCCCACGTAGCGCTCAAATCCAAACCCTCCTTTATAGGTGGCCCGCCACATCGAAAAGGGATGCTTCAAGGTGCTGATGGTGGCTTCACAGCCGGCCCGCCAGCGCAGCACGCGCCGGAACCAGCGCTGCTTCTGTTGCTGCGATCGCGTGGCGGAAAGTCGTCCGCGCGCCGGCAGCGCCACCTTCTTCACCCCCAGGGCTTGTGCCTCCCGCTCGTTTTGAGCAGAGAAAAATCCGCGGTCGGCGGTGGCCATCTCCGGCACTCGCCCGAAGCCAACTCGATGTTGTTTCAGGGCCGGCATCCAGGCCGTGGTATCGTCCGGATTGCCGACGAAAACTTGGTAGCCGCTCACGATGCCGTTTTCCACCTCGTCAATCCGCACCAGCCTACCAAACTCGTTCGGCTTATGCGTTTTGCCTTTGCGAATGACTTCGGTGTGGGGCTCGAACAGACTCAACACTTTGCCCTCTACGTGGCAGTTTCCATCCCACACCCGTTCCTTCGTTTGCCGGATGACCTTCTCCACCAGAGGAAGAAAGTGTCGCAGTTGGCCGATCTGCGTTTCTACGCGCAGTAGTTTGCCCACCACCTTCAGCCGTCCCTTCCCCCATCGTTGCACCACTTCGCTGGCCTGTCGCACCACGCTCCGGGTCAGCCCCACCAACTTCTGGTAACTATCCCGCATGCGCTGCTGGTTGGCCTGGGTCAGGCACTTGGCGGCGCGGCTGATCTCCAGCAGACGATGCTTCACCGCGCGCCCGTGATCGACCACTTCCAGGGCTCCGTCCGTACACTCGACGGCGATCCGTTGTAGGCTGCGGCTGAGCACGCGGATGCCGTCGCCCAAAAGCGAGCTATCGGTTGGGTAATGCACGTTGCTCTCAACTACGGTCGTGTCGGTGCGTAACCTATCGCCTCGGGCTACGCCTTGCTCGCAGGCGAGGCCGACCACTCGCTGATGAATCTCTGCCGTGACCGCCGGACTGAGCAGGGCAAAGCTGCGGCTGAAGGTCGTGAAATCGGGCGTAACCTCGGCATCGAAGTGGGTGAAGCGGCGGTACACCAGGTTGCTGCGCAGCTCCCGTTCCAGATCGCGGAAGCTCCAGCCCTTCAGATGCTTCATGACACAGCAGCGCAGCAGACGATCCGGGGCCATGCCGTCGCGCCCGGTGCGCGTCGAAAGTGGGCTGCGCGCGGCCAGACCTTGGCGGACCAAGTCGACCAGTGCGGGATCGTCCAAGAGCGCATCCACGGGATCGAGCAAATCGTCCTTGAGCAGCACCGCTTGGCGGGCCAAGGGCGCGTAGAAGAGCCAGGCTTGGTGGGAAGTCGAGGGGATCATAACGTACTCGACTATATCGATTAAGATTAATTCTGTCAAGCAACAAGAGTGGGATTCGTGCAATTCTTTTCAGGAAAGTGTGCGAAAAAAATAAGCGAACTTGTAGATCTGCCACGCCCCCGTGTCACCTACCCGCGTCAGTCAAGGGGTTGAGCCCTGTGTTTCACAACAGGCTTTAGCTAGGAGGCGACGAACTGCTGTCCGCCGTCGATGTCATAGGTTGCGCCCGTGAGGGCGGTGTTGGTCATGATGTGTACCGCGAGCGCGGCCACGTCCTTCGGTCCGACCACGCGTCCGATGGGAAGCGTGCTGCGAAGCTGGTTGCGGCGTTTTTCGAGCTGATCGCCCAGCAGTTCTGCGGACAATGGCGTGTCCACGAATCCCGCAGCGATGAGGTTGACTCGCACGGGCGCGATCTCGAGCGCCAGGTTGGCGGTGAGGGCGGGGAGCGCAGCGGTGACTGTGCCGGCGATGCTCATGCCGATGGCTGGACGCCGTCCACCAGTGCCGCCCATCAAGATCAACGTTCCTCCCGGTCTCATCTTGTTGGCCGCGCTGCGGGCGACATAGAGCGCCAGCAAAAGGTGCTCACTGATAAGGTCGCGTATCTTTGCGAAGTCCATATCGGCGAGACGTCCGTAGTATGGCCGGCCAGCTGTCACCATCACATGGTCAATCATCGGCAAGTCACGAAAGAACCGCTCGATTGCAATGGGGTCGGAAGCGTCGAAGGCTGAAGTGCTCATTGCCTCAACCTCGGTTGCAGCATGCTTGAGGCGCTCGGAATTGCGCGCGGTGAGAATCACCTTGGCTCCCTCCATGCGCGAACGGCGCGCCGTTTCGAGTCCAATCCCGGCGCTGCCACCGATGACGACGACGGTTTGTCCGAGAAGCTCCGGTTCGCGTTGGATAAAAGGGGTAATAGTTGCGGTGCTCATGGTTCCTCCAATCCGAGGCAAGATTGCTGACGATCGAGCGCGTAGTGTATTCCACTGCCAGGCTGATTTACACTGTCAAAACCACGCGAAGCTCCGCTTTGCGGCTCAGCATGCGCGCGTATGCTTCCGCCGCTCGAATCGAGAAGAGAATAGTTGCGATCATGGGACACGCGGTGGGGGTGGTGCTCATATACGCATTCTCCTTTCCAAAAAGTTGTCCAATGCGATACCCGATTCGTGCGGAGTTGTAGAGATTAGACCAGAAAGGTAGCGGGCGGGTCTATTGGACGAACGTATCGACTGATACCAAGGCATTGGGCCCGGGAGTGGTGCATCCTTGCGCAAACGGGGCACTGCAAACAATCCCCGTGGGGAGAATTTCGCCATGGATGGGAAAGGCTTTCGAACCGTTTTTCCCAGCGAAAGACGAGGGCATTGGACTGTGGGTCCGCCGCTCCACTATTGACGCTCATCATGAGTGGCTGTGGAAGAAGCCAAATAATGGGCCCGGAGCTACGTCTTCGTTCGCTATTCCTTGCGCGCCCGAGGGTCTGGCGAGGGCTGAAACTCGGGTGGATCGGAATGATGGGGCGAGAGACGCAGGCTGATCGGGCTGACAGGTGGGCTGGGGCCAATACAAAGTACAATGGACGCACCCGGCATAGTGGCGCATTGTTTTGCCATGCAGTCCCATCAGGGAAGCAGCGCCACCGAACGCCCGCTTCTATCCGTAGTTGATGACGATGAGTCGGTGCGCGAGTCGCTGCCCGACTTGCTTCGGGAGTTCGGCTTTGCGTCCCGAGTTTTTTCCTCAGCCGAAGAGTTTCTTTCGTCGGATTGTATCGATGAGACAAAGTGTCTGATCTTCGATATTGCGATGCCGAAAATGAGCGGCCTGGAGCTTTACCACGAGTTGAGGCGTCGCGGACAAGACATCCCGGTCGTATTCATCACCGCACAGAGAGATCAGAAGGTCCGTGCAAGAATGCTCGAGCAAGGTGCGGCAGGGTTTCTGCTTAAGCCATTCAGCGACACCGATCTACTTGCGGCGGTCGATACGGCGCTTCGCACGGAGTAAGGCTTCCGCTACTGCGGATCGAGAGGGAATACAATGAGTTCCGCTAGCGCCCTTGGTTGTGCAGTGGGGTCATCACCAATGCCTGTGGCTGCTCCCATTGTCTGCATTGTTGACGACGACGTATCCGTGCGCGAGTCGCTGGAATTGCTAATCCGGAACGAAGGCTGGCAGGCGGAGACGTTCGCGTCCGCACACGAATTCTTCGATCGGCCACGATCGCTTGTCCCCAACTGTCTCGTTCTCGACATTTCCCTTCCAGGGCTCAATGGTCTCGAACTGCAGAAGCGGGTTGTCGCCGAACGGACTGATATGCCGATCATCTTCATCACCGGTCACGGCGACATCCCGACGACGGTCCGTGCCATGAAAGCCGGCGCAGTCGGATTCTTAACGAAGCCTTTCCGTGATGAGGTGCTACTGAATGCGATTCGGCAAGCGCATGAACGCAGCCGGATAGCCCTGGGCCAGGAAGCTGAGATCACAGAGCTACAGAACCGTTATAGCTCGCTCACCCCTCGCAAGCGGCAGGTCATGGCGTTGGTGACCACCGGTCTGTTGAACAAACAGGTCGGCGGCGAACTCGGAATCAGCGAGATTACGCCCAAGGCACACCGAGGCACAGTCATGCAAAAGATGAAAGCGGACTCTCTTACTGCCTTGATTAAGATGACTGTCACGCTCAACAGGGCCCAAGCTTCGCGCTGATTAGCAGCTTAGCCCGCATTATTCATGAAGGTCAGTGTGGGCTAAGTTTTGTGGGGGAAGGGTGGGTAGTGATGTAGAAGTTGGGGTGGTGGAGCGAAGATATGGGATGGCTCCGCTAGCGGAGAGCTCGATCCCGGGATGCAAGAGACAGGGGCGCCGTGACTTCCGGCCGTGGGTGTATTTTAGATGCGTTCGTAATTCCGAGAGGGGTTATCCGGTTGCCGCTCCGAGTGCCAGAGCGACTCGACGGAAGGCGGGTAGAAACGGGAAGGAATCCGGTAGATGGACGACGACGCGTCGTACAAAAACCAACACCCTGGCCCCCAGCTTCAGCAGTCGTTCGCGCAGCATGCCAACTTGAGCGCGGGCACAAGCGGTACCGGCAGCCCGCAAGCGCAATTCCTGCATTAGGACGTAGGCGGCGGTGGTGAGCAGGACACGGAACTGGTTGGCCCAGAAGCTGGTGCAACTGGTGCGGTCGATCTCGAGGTCGTGAAGTTCCTTGATGCGATTCTCGATGTCGCCACGCTGACAGTAGACCCGTTCGTAAATCCACTGCGGACTTTGTTTCATGTTGGTGATGACAAACCGGGGGTTATCTTTGGGGTCTTTGTCGGCAGCGCGAACGACCTCGGCTTTGATGATGACACGGCGCTGACCTGGCCACTTCCGGGCCGCGTAGCGGACTTCTCCATAAATATGTTCGGTCTTCCCGCTGCGCCGCGAGAGCTGGCGCGCTCGCCGTATTCCGGTTTCGGCGACGCGCTTCAACACTGCATTCTTGGCCATGGCCACGACATATTCGAGTCTGGGCTGGGCGTCCAGAAACGCCAGCACGGCAGGATGCGCGAAACCGCCATCCAGGCGTACACGAATCCGTACTCCAGGAAGATGGTGACGAATCATCCCCACCAAACGCCGCAGCAGGGCGACTGCGCCTACCGCTGCGGTCACGTTGCCGGGCCGTAACACCGCGGCGCAGAGATACTGTTCGGCTTCGTCGTTGAAGCTGACAAAACCCATCACCGGGAGGTAGCACCAGGTGTCGTAGTGCCCATTGAAGAACGACAGCTGCTGTGCGCCGTGCGTGGGATCGTCCGTCGGATCCAGATCGATGGTGACGCGATGAGCGCGATGGTGCAGCCGCTTGGCGTGGCGCCGGATTACGTTGTCGGCCAGGAACTCGCCCAACCGATACAGCTCCTTGACCCCAACCCCGTTCTCGAAACGCGACAACGTCGGCTGCGAAGCCAGATCGCGACCCTCAATCGGATTGCGCTCCAGGAGCAGTTTGTGAATCGGATCCCGGGACAGGCGGGCCGAGTCGTTGGCGTCCGGATAGCCGCAGGCGATCGAGAACACGCGCTGCGCCACCAACTCGCGCAACGAATGATCCACCTTGCCAGCTTGCCGATCGTCTCGCAGGCAGGAGCTTAGTCCCGCCACCAATCCATAGTGCCGATCGGCGGCCTTCAGCAGTAGGGCTCCGCCGTCGGAACTCCCCTCTCGTTGATCGAACTGGGCCACTACAGGCTTGCGAAAAATTCCTGGGAACAACAAACGCTGTGTTGTGCTATCGTCAGACATTCAGAAGCCTCTTTTGTTACCGCAAACATTGTCTCGACAACATGTTTGTAACAGAGGAGGCTTTTGTTGTCTTCAAATATGTGAATAATGCGGGTTAGTGCTATTTGGGAAACAAAAAAGGGCTTCCTGGGAAGGAAGCCCAGCCAAGTGGCGTTGGAGTGCTTATTTTGGTTGGGGAGGGGGAGCTATCTCGGCCAGCCTCAGGTCCTGGCGCAGGCTGGCGAATTCCTCGTCCTTGTACACATTTGCCAGGTCGCGATAGCCCGCTTCTTTGGCCATCCGCAGGCAGCGGAGGCATTGCTCGGCATCGCCGCGTTTGGCGTAGATCTTGGCCAACATGTAGGAGAACTTTGCGCGCTCTTCCGTATTGGCGATCTGCGCGGTCAGCCCCGCTCTGCCTTTGTTGCTCAGTGCGTCGGGATCAAGTTCCAGTGCCCGAGCATACTCAGCGACGGCCCGATCCAGCTTCTTCTGGCCAAACCACGCCGCTCCCAGATTGACATGGAAGGTCGCGCGGGTTTCGTCCAATGCCACAGCCTTCTTGAAGTGCTTCGCCGCGGCGGAGAAATTGTTTTGCATGTAGTAAACGGCACCGATGTTGCTCAGCGCGTCCGCGAATTTCGAGTTGCGTTTCACGGCTCGCTGAAAATTCATACGCGCCGCCTCGAGTTGCCCGTCCTTGAGTTCGGTCATGCCCAGTTTGTTGTAGAGGATGGCATTCTTGCGGTCCTTGCGGATCGCCTCCTCAAAATACTTAACCGCTTGCCTGTAGTCTTTCTGGGCCCTCGCCGCATCGCCCGCCTTTTCAAGTTCAGCAACCGTCATCGACTGCAGGTTGGTTGTGCCGCTCGGCGTTTCTGTCGCTCGGGCGCCGTATGGAGCCAGCCCCAGAACCAACGCCCCAATCGCTAATCTTAGGATGAAATTCCTCATAATTTGCCTCTTTCCCCGGAGAAGCGGCGGTTGAAAACCTCTTGCCGTCGATCGGAGCCTCGGCAATCTGCTCTCCGTGTATAGCTTTCTTATGAAGCAGATAGCTCGAATTGACAACGTTATAGCGGCTACCCAGCCGCTACCTGATGGTTAATGGCGAAGTCAGACATACTATCCTTAGTCCTTCTGATTGATTCCATGTGCGCCGGCAGGCCCGCCGCCTGCCGGAAGGAAAGGGGGTTACATAACGTTACAAGGCAGGCCCCAGGCCCTGATTGAACCGTTACGTGTTCCCAGACACTGCAAAACCGCCTGGGAGGGTGTATAAGGGCTTTGGCGGAGCCTGTCTGCGGAGGCGGCTATGCCTTCAACAACGGCAGAATCGGTCAGCACGGAAGCTCAACGGGCCGAACTACAGGCTGTACTCCAGTCTCCATTATTTTCCCGTTCTCCCGCGCTCGTCCGTTTGCTTTCCTACCTGTGCGAAAAAGCTCTGACGGGGGAAAGCTCGAATATCAAAGAGTTCTCTGTGGCGGTCGATGTCTTTGGACGGGATGAGTCCTTCGATCAGGACTCGGACTCGATTGTCCGGGTTGAGGCGAACCGTCTGCGCAAGCGCCTGGCGGAATACTATGCAGGCGAAGGTGCTGCCCATTCCATTCGCATAACAATTCCCGTAGGCAAGTACGTACCTGTCTTTGACGAACGCGAGAGCGAGGGTTTGCCCGAAGCAGCGCAGGGAGTTCCTATTTCCGCCCCGCTATCCCGTACGGAATCAGACAGGCTTATCCGCCGGCTACTCCCGGCGGCGCTGGCGGCGATAGCTATCGCAGGCCTGATCATGTTTCTGACCCGGCCGCAAACGCCACTTCGGGAAACGAGTGCGCCCTCTGCGGCGCAGTTGATGGTTTCGCATCCCACTGTGGGTCTGCCGGTCGGAGAAGAGGTCCGCATCCTAGCGGGGTCCAGCCGTCCCTACGTTGACCGTTCCGGCAAGGCCTGGAGCGCGGACAACTATTTCACTGGCGGGACATCGGTACGAAGCCCGATCCAGCATATCTGGAGAACGCAGGATCCCACGATTTACCGCAGCAGCCGCCAGGGAGACTTCATTTACGACATTCCGTTGAAGCCCGGAATCTACGAACTACGTCTTCACTTCGCCGAAACTCTGTATGGTCCCGAAGACGCCGGCGGGGGCGAGAGCAGCCGAGTAATGACGGTGAGTGCAAACGGCAAGCCGCTGCTCACCGATTTCGATGTGTTTGCCGACGCTGAAGGCGGACGCACCGCCGACGTCAAAGTATTCACCGACCTGAGTCCGGCGAACGATGGGTCTCTTCACCTGGGCTTTTCCTCGGCGAAGGGGGGCCGTGGAATGATCTCTGCGATCGAGATTTTACCGGGAACCGCACGGCACATTCGGCCGGTGCGCATTGTGGCTCGCGATGTGCCCTACTACTCCGATGATAGTACGTGGTGGAGTTCGGACGTTTATTTCAAAGGCGGACAGCTTGCCACCAGCCAAGAGCCTGCCAGCGCAACGGACGATCCCGAACTCTATGAAACCGAGCGATGGGGGCGCTTCTCGTATGCGATTCCGGTCACGCCCGGCAGATACATGGTCGTCTTGCATTTTATCGAGCGCCGCATTCCCGCCAGTCGCAGCGAGGGCATTGCGACAGATTCAAGCGGCGGGGAGCCAGCATCCCAGGGCCGCGTGTTTAACGTTTTCTGCAATGGGAAGGCGATCGTACAAAATCTGAACATCCGGAATGAAGCCGGCGAGAATCAACCCCTGATACGAAAGATCTCTGGCCTGGAGTCGAATGCGCAAGGCAAGCTTTTGCTGGATTTTGTCCCTGTCAATGACTACGCCACCATAAGCGCAATTGAAGTAGTGCCGCAATAGGGTGCGCAGCCTGGGCTCTAAATCGAGCAGCCCGGCTTCCAGAATCGAATGGCGGTTATCTGGATTTTCCATCCAGCTTGAGGGTGAGCGAAAACGCGTCGACGCAGTTGCGGCCGGCCTTCTTAGCCCGGTAAAGTGCGGCGTCGGCGCGCTGCAACAGAGTCTCGAGAGCGGTGTCCAAGTCGCAACTGGTGACCGTCACCCCCATGCTTACAGTGACGGAGAGGGCGCCGGCGGGGGTCACAATCGGGTCGCGGGCTACCAGACGTCTGATTTCGTCGGCGCGGCGCGCGGCGGTGTGCAGGTCGCATCCCGGCAGCACTAGGATGAACTCTTCCCCGCCGTATCGTCCAGCCACATCGTAGAGCCGCAGGTCTGACTTCAGCCGGCGGGCCACTTCGGCTAGTACCGCGTCTCCCGCGGGATGACCCAGAGTGTCATTGATCTGCTTGAAGCCGTCCACGTCCGCCATGATCACTCCCGCCGGCCTGCCTTCGCGCTGGGTGCGGACCAGTTCGCGCTCAAGCGACGCCAGAATTTCGGCGCGGCTCAGCAGGTTGGTAAGGAAATCGTGAGTGGCGGAGTGCCTCAGACATTGCTGCAAATCGAGAATGCGCTTGCCCACCAGGATGCGGGCCCGCAACTCTGAGGGGTCAACGGGTTTGGCCAGATAGTCATCGGCGCCGGCCTCCATGGCGGTCAGAAGATTCTTCTTTCGGTCCTTGGCCGTCAGCATGACGGTATAGATATAGGTTCCGTTTGACCCCAGAGTGCGAATGCGGCGGCACAGCTCGATGCCGTCGAATCCGGGCATGACCCAGTCCAGCAGGGCGAAGGTGGGAGCGTCGGGGGCCTGCAGGATTTCCCAGGCTTCGATGCCATTTTCAGCCGTGACAAAATCGAAGCCGGACTCCTGCAGGCCCTCGCTGACGCGCGCGCGGTCCACCTTCGAATCGTCAACAAGAAGTATCTTCACCGAGTAAAAGCCCCTGGCTGATTGTGGGCATATTGATCGGCAGGTACAAGATGCCGGCCGGAGCACGAATGGTGTTGTACTTCCGAAGAGCGTGTAGATTTCTAGCGTGCTTCGTCCAAGCTCCGCTTGGGCAGGGATGTTTTCCTCCGTGATGTAGAGTCGTCTGGTCTCCTTAAACCAAAACCCCCGCCCAAGCGGAGCTTGGACGGGGCACCCTCGAGAGTTTAGGGAACATTACGGCCTTGCCGACTGTTTCTTGAGTTCCGCCCGGAATGCCTGTTCTCTTTCGGCGACATAGCTCTTATAGCCCTCGCCGTCGATAAAGGGATTCTCTCCACCAGGCTTCATTTGGGCGAACTTGGCTTCCATGCCGTAATAGTCGCCATGGGCGCCGAGGAACACGTCACAGGGCAAGCTCTTCAGCACCCTGAACGTGCGTTCATAATCCTGAGCAATTTGCGGAGCGCGTGTTGCCTATCAGCTTGCATCCGGGATTTACATTTGGACTGCCCACAATGACCACGTCATATGATTTTTCGCCATCGCTGACTCTCGTGGTCCAGGTGGTGGTGCCCCGAGTGTGGCCTGGCGTGAGGTGTGCGACCAGCACAGTATCTCCCAGGCGCACTTCGTCACCATCGTGCAGCACGCGGTCAACCTTTGTGGCTTTGAAATACGCATTCGAGGAAGCGCCATACTGGAAATCAGCCTTGCCGCCCGATTCAACGACCGGCACATCCGCATCCATCACAAAGTATCTGGCGCCAGTCATTGCCTTCACTCGAGCGCTGCCCGCGCAGTGGTCGCCATGGGCATGGCTGATCAGCAGGATCTTGATGTCACTAAAATGAAAACCGAGCTTTTGGACGCTCTCCTTGATGAGGGGAACCGAACTTTCCAGGCTGCTGTTAATCAGGATGTGTCCCTTCAGCGTCGTGATCAGGTACGAGGCGAGGCCCTTGCTGCCCACGTAGTACACATTTCCGATGATATGGTGCGGCGGAAAGGGTTCGATCCAGGCGGGATCCCCCTGTGCCGCGGCCATGTCGGTGAGGCAAAGCAGCGAGAGCGCGATCAAAAACCAGAAATCTTTACGCATGCGCCCGATCTCCCTCCAGCCGATTGAATATTCAAAGCTCCGCAGTGCAACACCGCCCAGACTGACTGACGACATTCTCCGCAGGGAACTTCTGGCTAATCTGAACCCGAATCGTGTTCCGCGGAAGGCGGGCTGCGGGATTGTGCACTCTGTGGGCGGGGTCGAGTCAGGCATGTGAGAGCCGTCCCGGTGCGACCCGCGGGAGAATCGCTCCCACGCAATGAACCTGTGAGAGTCGGCAACGGACTCGATCCGTTAGGCGATCTTCTCCGCTAGCTCGATGATGATTCCCTCCGGGCCGCGAACATAGCAGAGCCGGTAGCTGTCCTCGTAGCGCTCCAGCTCGCCGACGAGTTTAGCGCCGCGGGCTCGCAGGCCGGCAACGACCGCGTCGATGTCCTCGACGGCGAAGGCGACGTGGCGGATACCCGGCGTGTTCGCCGGCGCCTGCCGGTTGTCGCCCTGGTTTGACGGCGAGTGGAACTTCGTCAGCTCGAGTCGTCCGTTGCCGTCCGAAGTTTGCATCATAGCAATGTCCGCCCGGACGCCCTCGAGCCCCACGACGCGGTCCACCCAGCGACCTTCGACAGGCCCCTCGCCCTGCAGCACGAGTCCGAGCTCGACGAAGAACTCAGTCGCGGCTGCGAGGTCGTCAACCACGATGCCGACGTGCTCCATCCGTTGGATAGCCATGTGCCCGATGGTAGCAGACTCGGGCCGCGGTGCTAAAACGCTGGCGCTTTTTGCAAGATATGAAGGGATGGGGGCTTGATATTTCGCGAAAGTCTTAAGCGGCGGCGGGGGTTTCTTGCGCCGTTGTCCTCTCGAAATTAAAACCCCGCCCAAGCGGAGCTTGGACGGGGCACCCTCGGTTGGTTTATTCGCTGGCCGGTTGGCTCTCGGTCAGAGGCGGATAGCGCGGATCGGGGGGCGTTACCAGGCGGCCGGTGCGGCGCATGGTTGAGCAGTCGTAGGAGTAAACCGCGCCACAGAGCAGGCAGGCCTGATAGGCGGTACCGTGAACGCCGGCGTGCGGCCAGGTGAATTCGTGCCGGCAGCACATTTCGATAAGCCGTTGCAGGAGGGAATTGGTCATGGCTGCTTTCGATTCCTTCGTTGTAACTGGTGCTGTAAACAACCTACTACCAGATGCCTTCGATGCGTGCTTGTTTCTTGGTCATCGGCGGCGCGAATTTGGACAGTGTACCCTCTCATTACCCGGTTACCTAGGGAGGTGTAACGTAACTGCCCGGCTGACAGTCGGGGACGGAACTACTGGAATCCCTTGAAGGGCGCGGCTTGGGTTACGGTAGTGGTGCAGAGTTTTGAGCCGGACCGCGGGTCGAGCGGCACGCTCTCCTGCAAGGCAGGAAAGCGGACACCATGAAAGAGGGACAACATGCATAGTGCGAATGTGCCTGAGACCATGCGGCGCAGTTCGAGAGTGCCGATCACCCTTCCTATCGCCGTTACCAGCCTGGAGCCCAGCGCGCCCTTTTCCGAAATATGCGAGACCCTGGTAGTCAGCGCGCACGGCTGCGCCATTTTTTCTCCTACCCGGCTTGAAGCCGGCATCCCGGTGCAGTTCCGGCGCAAGGGAGGCGGAGCCGCCAAGGCTCACGTGGTTGACTGCAAGCCAATGGGCGCGGGCCAGCAGGGCTGGCAACTGGCGGCCAAGCTCGACCGGCCGGAAAATTTCTGGGGACTGGAAGCTTGTCCCGAAGATTGGGGGCGCCTGCTCGATATCCATTCAGACGACCCACAACCCGCGCGGAAGATGCCGCGAAGCGACAAGGCCCAACCCGGAGCGCCCGGACTGAAGATCGTATCTGAGAAAGGCCATGCGCAATTTACCGAGTACGACATGCGCGCCATCGTGGCAGAGTTCGTACAACCGTTGCACGCGGAAGTGGTGGCGCTCAAGGAAAAGCTCGCTCAGGGCGATGGCAAGCGCAGCAAGTTCGACATATCGCTCTCCCACATTCCACCCGAGGTGGAAGAGAAATTGTGGGTGCGCCTGCGGGAAGACCTGGGGACACAAGTGCTGAAGCAGACCCAGGAGCAATCGGCGCAGGTGTTGGGATCGGCCAAGACGATGATCGAGCAGAACATTGTCCAGGCGCTCGAAGGATTCCGGCAGCAAATGACCGAACAGCTGCGAAGCGTAGAGCAGAGCGCGCAGGGGCTGTCGGAAGAGATGGCCGAGGCGGTAAGCCAGCACTTCAACACCAACGCGGAGAAATTCCAGAAGCAGGTGGCGGACGCGGGCGCGCGGGCGCAGCACCAAAGCGAAGAACACTTCCGATCGCTGCAGAAACGTCTGGGCGAAGAGCACGATGCCTACCGGCGGGAAATGCAAAGGTCGCAGGACACGGTCTCGGCCGAAACGGCCCGGCTGCAGACGCAAGTCACGGCTCTGGGCGGACGCATCGTGCAACTGGATGACACCGCATGCCGGCTGGAGTCCGGGATGGAAACCAGGCTTTCGCAGATGGCCAGCGACCAGATCTCCGCAGCCCGGGTGCAGCTGGAGAGCGCAGTCGATGTGGTGATCAAAGAACTAGGTACGCGCAACGCCAAGGAACTCGACCGCCAACTGGATGATGCACGCGGAAAACTGAAGATAGTCCAGAAGGGAATCGAGACTTCCGTGTCCGACCTGGTGAAGACGGAAGTTGCGGCCAGCCTGCTGTCCTTCGGGCAAACCATGGAAGAACTGGCGCAGGATTCCGTGGGACGGTGGCGGACAGCCCTGAGCAAGGACCTGACTTCGGTCGCCAAGATACTGGGCACCGGATTTCAGAAGGAAGCTGGCTCGAAGCGCGGCGAAGAGCAGGAAGCGGAAGAATAGTTAATGTAGCGCAGGCTCTGGCTGTTGCGTCTTCGGCGTCGGTCGTAAATCGATATTGCCGACTCCACCCGAGACGTCCAGCCGTAGTGTCACGGGTGCCTTGCCATACATATCGTTTACGTATTCGTGGCCATCGCGCTTTAATCCTCCCGAGTTGATCGAACCGATGCCGCCGGTGGCGTGAACGCGAACGCCTACATCCTCTGGCAGGAGGGTGATGGCGTGCCCGACCCCTCCATGGATCTCGGCGTCGAAGTCCTTCTTCCAGTCACCGGTAACGTCCGCGGTAAACTGTCCAGCCCCCATGCTGATATCGAGCCTGGTAAGCGAGAGGTTGCCGACCTTCAAATCGCTCTGGCCGGCACCCGTGGCCACCTTGAGCTCCATGGAACATCGTTGGCCAAACGAATATTCCAATTGTTGTGGGCGGGGCCGAAGTGGAATTTTTTCCCTGGCTGGGTGACGGCGAGTTCACCCGTACCGCCGGATACATGGTAGGAGATCTCCGGCCTGCCTTCTGCCTCGTCGTAGTCGAAGTCGGCTTCCATGAGCCTGTTGGCCCCGCCGGACAGTTTCAGTTCGCCCGCCGGCATTTGAATGTGGACGCGAACCGGTATCTGATCCTTGCCGGTCGATGGTTTCCAGGTGGTGCAGACGGCGCGAGGCGGTCTGAAGGCTGAGAGCAATGCCGGCGACGACCAGCAACAGGATGACGGCAATCTCGCCGCCACTGAGCCATGCCCGACCGACCTGGGAGCTGTCCCGCGGTCTGAACTGGTCCCAAACTTTTCCCAGCCCCAAGAAAATCAGCAGGAGCGACCAGTACCGGGACAATAAGGGCCACGGATCCAGGCCGGGGCGAAAATTGGTGTAGAGAAAGAGCAGGCCCAGGGCGACGAGCAGGACGGCTCCGACTAAAGAACTGCGACGAGTTCCGGGCATCGAGCTCCCCCTCAGCTTTGGGTACTAGCCAGAACAAATCTGGCGGCAATCATTTCTTCAGCAGCGCGTCGAGTCCGGCTTGCGCAATCGCTTCGTCGATCTCGGACTTGGCGCCGCTCGCGGCGATTCCGCCCAGGGTCTTTCCGTCCACCTGAATGGGCAGTCCGCCCTGGTTGGGGAAGAAGTCGGGAAATGCCAGGACTTCGACATCACCCTTTTTCATGGCGTCCGCGCCACCCTTCGAGGGAGAGCGGTAGAAAGCCGCGTGGCGGGCTTTTCTCTGCGCGAATTGAATAGTGTTGAGTGAGGCGGCGTCCGCTTTTTCCAGAAAAAGCAGATTGCCGCTTTCGTCCACGATACAGATGGTGACTTCGACATTTTGCTTTTTGGCTTCCGCCTCAGCAGCGGTGACCATGGTCTTGATCGCGGCCAAGTTCAGATATTTCCGGGTCGGAAGATCGGCGGACGACGTGGCCGCAACCGATGAAGCCGTCACAGCCAGGCTCAGCATCACAAAGAATAGTTTGAACATGCGCAGGATGCTACCAGCTGGCCTGCGGGTTTTCCAGCAGGAATGGGGGGGCAGTTTCTGGTTTCTAGTTTTCGGTGGCTGGTTTTGGCACTGGTCCTGTGGGATTTTTCTCCAGAAACCAGAAACCAGAAACCAGAGACTGCGTGATTTTTGGTTTCAGCGAGAGTGGGTAGCTATGAATTCTTGCGGTTGAAGCGGCAAAGAGGTTGGGTGGCGCGGATTTTGCCGCAAGCCAGCGCCATGGTTTCAAAGGCCCGTTCGTAGCGGAATTCCGGCTTGAGATATGGCTTCCTGGCGGTCTGGTGGCCACTGTTGACAAGCTTCTTTTCGTTCGTGGTTCTCTCGCTCATGGGCTCGTCGCGGCCTCTTCACCGGCGAACCAGGTGTTATTCGCCGTTACCTGCAGTGTTTTCCCAGATTACCACCAATTCCGAGCCGGGTTGTTGCCACATGTGATGACTTCCCGGGCGGATTTCAACCACGGCGCAGGGAGTGGAAAATGGGTCGATGCTCACTCGCGTAACCTTGGCCATCAGTATAGAAAAAAACCACGTAGGGTTGCCCTCACCTGCCCGGCCGGGCAGAGCCCGGCTCGTGTTTGCGCCGCCCAACCGCCAATATCGAGGTCCAGGCAGCGCCCGGCAATTCTCTGCTGCTATCCGCTATCCCCCAAGGCGAGCTGGGCTCGCCCGCCCGGACGAGGGCGTCCGGGCCTACGCATGATTTCGTTTAGCATGGGAGTGTGACTGGCTCGGAACGTCTCCGGCAAGTGGGATTGGCGCGCGCGCTTTCCAAGCTGGGCTACTGCTCGCGGTCTGAGGCTGCGGATTTTATCCGGGCAGGGCGGGTGCGGCTGAATGGCGTAATCCGACGCGATCCCGAGGCACACGTCCACCTGCAAAGGGATCGCATTGCGGTGGATGGCAAGCCGGTTGGCGCGACCAGCAAGATCTATCTCATGCTCAACAAGCCGCGCGGAACCGTGACCACGGCGTCCGATGAAAACGGTCGGCAGACGGTGTACGCGTTTCTGGATTCCGCACTGCCCTGGGTGGCACCCGTCGGGCGGTTGGATAAGGCCAGCGAAGGGCTGCTCCTGTTGACCAACGATTCCGAATGGGCGGCGGATATTCTGTCGCCGGCGTCTCATCTGAACAAGACCTATCACGTCCAGATTGACCGGGTCGCGGATCCTACATTGCTGCAATCACTGCGCCGGGGAGTCCGGACGGAAGAGGGCGAGTTCCTGCGGGTGGTGAGGGTTCGCATCCTGCGCGGCGGCAAGCGCAATAGCTGGCTGGAAATAGTCTTAGACGAGGGCAGGAACCGGCACATTCGACGAATGCTGGGAGCGCTCGGCGTGGATGTGCTGCGCCTGGTGCGGGTCGCGATCGGCCCATTGTCCCTGGGGCAGCTGTCCAAAGGCAGCGTGCGCGCTTTGACCGACGAAGAGAAACAGACCATCGACCGGGCCATGCTGGATCACGCCAGGCGGGTCCAGCCTTCACCATGCTGAGCCCAATTGAGAGACTCAGCCAGGACGCGCGGGTCACGGTGCGAAAGTCCGGCGCGCCAGATGCGAATGCAGACTGCGTGGTTTACTGGATGCAGCGAGCCCAGCGCGCCACCGACAATCCCGCTCTGGATGTGGCCATCCATCTGGGCAATGAACTGAAGAAGCCAGTCGTGGTCTTTCTGGCGCCGGTGCCGTTCTTTCCTCGCGCCAACCTTCGCCACTACCGTTTCATGGCCGAGGGTATTCCGGACACTGCTGAAGAACGGGCAGCCCGCGGCGTCGGTTTTGTCCCCGCCATCGTGATTGGCGATGAAAACCCCATGCGGGAACCGGAGCAATGGCGGGTGAAAGTGGCAGACGGAATGCGCGTGCCCTTGTGGACGGTGGACGCCGACGTGATCGTGCCTTCAAAATTGCTGCTGAAGGAACAATTTGCGGCACGCACCATCCGGCCGCGCCTTCATGCCATGTTGCCGAAGTTTCTGGTTGGTCAAAGAAATGTGACGGCGCACATCCGCTGGACCCATCCCCGGCGCATGCATTCGCTTTCACCGTCTGAGGACTGGCTTGCGGGATGGAAACTGGACGGGTCAGTTCAGCCGGTTCCAGCATGGCATGGCGGGAGCAGGCAGGCCTTACAGGTGCTGCACGAATTCGTAAACCGGCGGCTGGCCGTTTATCCAGAGGACCGCAACCGCCCCGAAAAGGACGGTACGAGCCGGCTTTCTCCATATCTACACTTTGGGCACATTGGCCCGCTTACGGTCGCGCTGGCCGTGCAGCGCAGTGGCGCACCCCGCAGGGCGAAGGAGGCGTTTCTCGAACAGATAGTCGTAAGGCGCGAGCTTTCCGTGAACTTCGTGCGTTTCAATCCCAACTACGACTCAATGGAATGCCTGGAACCATGGGCCCTGCGGTCTTTGTCCGGGCATGCGCACGACCAGCGAACGGTCATTTACAGCGATGAAGAGCTGGAAAAGGGAATGACCCACGATCCGTTGTGGAATGCGGCCCAGAAGCAGATGGTGCTGATGGGCTGGATGCACAACTATCTGCGCATGTACTGGGCAAAGAAAATACTGGAGTGGAGTCCTTCAGTTGCAGTGGCCTACCGGCGCGCGGTCGAACTGAATGATCGCTTCGAACTCGATGGCCGCGATCCCAATGGATATGCGGGAATCGCGTGGGCGATTGTCGGCAAGCACGACCGGGCGTGGTCGGAGCGTCCGGTGTACGGGAAAGTACGTTACATGTCGCTGGCCAGCACGGGGAGGAAATTCGATTCGAAAAGATACATCGAACAGATCGCGCAACTGGAAAATCCGGTGCATGACTGACAGCCCATGGCTCGCAATTCCCCTTTGCGGGCATGCGGCTCGCGGAGGCGGCTGGATCAGTGTGGAATCGAAACCTGGCAATTGAAGACGGAAAGTGAAGAGAAGCTAGGAGCCGGCCTGCATGAATGCGCACTCGCTCAAGGCCTTGGCGGCCAGTTCGAGCTGCTGCAGGTCGTCCAGGGTGAAGTCGGGCCCGGCAGAAACCAGATCGAAGCCCTTGTGGCAGACCTGAACTACGCCCAGAACGTTGTTGCTCTTGTCGAGGACGGGGGCGGTCATCAACTTGTGAATGGTCGCGGGGTGAAGTTCCTCGCCTTTTTCTGTGTTGGGCTTAACGCTCTCAAAAATGCTGGCGTGCTTTATGTGCGTGAAGTTGTTGAACAGCTCAGTTTTTCTGGTGACCACGGTGTGGGCCGCGACCGCCGTGGAACTGGAAATAGGGATTGACCCCGCGGTGGTGAGCTCAAAAGGACAGAGAAACTTCAGCAATCCGTTCTCCAGGCGCAGCAAGGCCACTTCATTCGCCCGCACACCAAAGATCTTTCCGAGTTCGACGCAGCATTGATCGGGAGTGCCCGCCTGCGCGAGCTGGTGTTCCAGCGCAGCGAGATCGCGCGCGGGCGCCGTCGCTGCCGCTGATCCATCCTGACCCGAAGCTCGCTTGTCTCGCTGCACGTTGTACCCCAAACAAGGGAAAGTCTCCTGCTATGCCATGCTGACGGTATGTTGCGCCGGCATCAAGTTACGGAGGTACTTTGTAGACGTTTATTACGGGAAAAGTCTGGAGAGCGGAGCCGCAGATTTGCTCCACGCCAGATGCTTCGCCAGCTCGGCATGACGCTTCGCAGAAGGGAAGGAATTTAAGACCGACCCGTGACGCGGGCCGGGCCTTCTGCTATTTCGAGGTCAGGGGAAAGTGTTTTTGCCGCCAGCCCCGGATGCCGCCGTCCATGGAGAGAACGTTGGTGTAACCCATCTTTTGCAGGTTGTCAGCGGCTAGGGCAGAGCGATATCCCCCGCCGCAGTAGAGCACCAGGGGCGTGCCCAACTGCGGTACGCGCTCCTCGATATCGCGTTCGATGATGCCTTTGCCCAGATGGACCGCCCCCGGCAGATGGTCTTGGGCGTACTCGCTCTCTTCCCGAACATCGATCAGCAAGAGCTGTTCGCCGCGGTCAAGCTTGGTTTTGACCTCGTCAATGCTGACTTCCCGGACTCGCCGTTTGGCATCTTCGACAATTTGCAAAAAACGAGCAGAATGCTGGTGCGCCATGAGGTTCCGTCCCTGGGTGGTTTTGTCAGGAATATTGTAGCGAAAATCGTGATTGCGCTACTCGCCGGAACCGGCAACAGCCTCGGAGGCTTGTTCGTCGGGGTGAGGAGCAGAGGCGGGAGAGCTGAGGAATTTTTCCAAATCGGCTTTCAGTTTGGTGCGATCTTCCTCGCTGAGGTCGGCGAATTCGAAGGGCTGCAGGCAGCCCTGGGTGGCCCACATGGGGAACAGCACGGCTGCTTTGCTGCGTATGGTGCTTCCACCTACGTGAAACATCACTTCAGCCTTAATGCCCTCATCCAGCGGGCTCTCGAGATGAAGGAGACCGCCGGTGACGGAGAGTTGATGCAAGCGGGCCCGTATCTCCCGCCCGCTTTCCAGCCGGACCAAGGCCAGAACCGTTCCGGACAGTTTCACGCGGGGAGCGCGTCGCGCTTCACCTGCTTTTTTGGAGTGAGGCATAGGCCATTCTTAATATGCCATTAGAGGCCAGGTGTTGGGGAGATTACGAAAGAGTGCGGCCCTAGTCTCTCGCGGACGGATGCATTCGCCTTGTCTTCGCTTTTTCGCGCCTTTCGGGAAAGGCGCTCCGGTTTTCGTCCGTCATGACTTCAGGGCCAGCCTGCTTCCCAGGCAAGACGCCAGCAAGATCCACGGCTGGACCGCCAAAAAGCAGATATTTCGCGCCTGGTTCGTGGTAAGCATCCCACGATTACTGGGGTTACTTTACCGCAGGCGGCTGCCGCCGTAAGCTGCGGCCTTATGGCATTCAATGCCCTGCTGATGTGCCGCGAGGAACATGCCCTGCGTATCCTGGGGAAAGCCCTGGACGAGGTGGCGATGGAGCAGGAAGTCTGCCTGTCGGCGCCGGAAGCCCTGGACCTGACAGTGCAACGGCACTACTCGGCCCTGGTCATCGATTTTGACCTGCCTGGTGCGGCTACGGTGGTCCGGATGGCACGGCTGGCGCCCTCGAGCCGTAGGCCGGTCATCTTCGGGATGATAGGGGCGCTCACCGAAATTTCCGAGACCTTTCAGGCAGGAGCGAATTTTATCTTCTACAAGCCCCTGGGTGTGGAACAGATTGTGCGTTGCCTGCGCGCAGGCCGCGGTTTCATGCGGCCGGACCGCAGAAAATCGCAGCGGCAGAGCCTGGAATCGCTGGTCTATCTCCAGTTCGGTATCGCGGCTCTTCCCGCCATGGTGCTCGATTTGAACCGGGACGGCCTGGCGTTGCAGGCTCCCGAACCACTGCCACCGGTGCAGCAGGTGCCAATGCGCTTCGTTTTGCCCGGAACCAGTCACATGGTGGAAGGCATGGGCGAGGTGATCTGGGCCGATGACGGCGGCCGCGCCGGCATGCTGTTTTCACGCCTGACGCCGGCGTCGCGAAAATATCTGAAACAGTGGTTTGTGAAGCGCGAGTCGAAGAAGAAGATCGCTGCGCGCCCCGCGCTACGGACCGAGAAAGCTGCAACTGCGAAAGCTGGAGTTCAGAAAGCCCGGCGCGCAGCGGCTGGGTCCCACTAACCTTCCATTCTTGCATTGCACTGAGCCTCGTTTCCCGAGTGCACGTACCGATCGTTGCCTTAGTGAAGTCAAAATCAAGATTAAAGTCCAAGTCAAAGGCGTCGGACAGGAGTGTCCGACCCACACATTTGGCGTGCTAGACTCAGCTTTCTGACAGAGACCGCATGCCTGAACTGACCTTCCTTTCTGCTGTATCCATGGCTGAGCAAATCCGGCAAAAGAAGCTGTCGCCAGTTGAGCTGGTGGAAGCGCATCTCGCTCGCATCGAGCAGTTGAACCCTCGGCTCAACGCTTTTGTGCAGTCCGATGTCGAAGGCGCGCGACGACAAGCCCGCGTAGCGGAGGGGGCGATGCGCCAGGGCGAAAAGCTGGGAGTGCTGCACGGGGTCCCACTCAGCATCAAGAGTTCGATGGAGGTCGCGGGGCTGCGCTGGGAGGCCGGAACGAAACTACGGGTGGGCCTGGTGGGCGAGCGGGACGCTCCGCTGGTGGCCCGTTTGCGCCAGGCAGGCGCCATCATTCTGGGCGTCACGAACGCACCGGAGCTGCTCATGGCCTGGGAGACGGACAATCTTCTTCACGGTCGGACCAATAACCCCTGGGACGTTTCGCGCACGCCGGGAGGATCGAGTGGCGGCGAAGCGGCGGCGATCGCGGCCGGCATGTCCGCCGGGGGAATGGGCAGCGACGGCGGCGGATCGATTCGCGTGCCGGCGCACTTCAGCGGAATCTGTGGACTGAAACCCACTCCCGGACGCATACCTGCAACCGGACACTTCCCGGTCTCGGTTGGACCATTCGCGTTGCTGGGCGTGGTCGGACCGATGGCGCGGAATGTGAGTGATCTGAAAGTTCTGTTTGAAGTCATGCAAGGCCCCGACGATGGTGATCCGTCGGCAGCGCCGGTGCCGCTGCGCTGGCCCGGGCATGATGAGCTAAAGACCGCACACATTGGCTACTTCGAGGACGACGGCCGCACCCCGGTGACTTCGGAAACGCGCGCGGCGGTGCGCACTGCGGCTGAGGCCCTGCGAAGCGCGGGTTTTCAGGCGGAGCCTTTCCGGCCGGAAGGGCTTGAGCTGGCCCGCCAGTTGTGGTGGAAGCTGTTCGGCATTGCCGGCGGAATGATGCTTGGCCCGATGACGAAAGACCGTGAGGCCGAGCTGACTCCGATACTCAAAGAGTTTTCCAGCTGGGCGGCGGCGGAACCTGCCCATACTGGTCAATCCCTCCTTGAAACCTGGATTGAGCGCGACGTGGTACGCATGCAGGTGTTTGCGCAGATGCGGGATTACCCCGTACTGCTTTGTCCGGTAGCTTCGATTCCAGCGTTTCGTCATGGCGAGCGCAGCTGGCAGGTCGAGGGAAAAACCGTGAAGTATCTCGATGCTTGGAGCTATACGGAGTGGTTCAATCTGCTGGGCACGCCGGCAGTGGTGGTGCCGATAGGGAAGTCGCCCGAGGGTTTACCCATCGGAGTGCAGATTGTGGCTCGTCCGTGGCAGGAAGAACTGGTGATTTCGGTGGCGAAGGCGTTGGAAGAGGAAGTCGGCTGCTACGGGCATCCGGCAAGGTAGCTATGGAGGACGGGCGTCCTCGCCCGTCATGCATAGACCCTTGCCCGACGGGCGGGGACGCCCGTCCTCCATTTGTGGTTTACTTATTTCTGGCATGACTAAGCGAAGCCTCTTGCTCTGCGCCTGCATTGCCTTGGCCGCGGCGGCCATTCTTGCCGCTGCTCCGGAGGATTCCCATTCCAGGCCAGACCCGTCCGCCGAAGCTGCACGCCTCAACAACCTGGGTGCGGCCTACATGAACCAGCAGCTTTTCGAGAAGGGGCTCAAGGCTTTTCAGGAGGCGGGGGCCCGCGATCTCAAACTGCAAATCGCATTTATGAACCAGGGCATCGCTCTGCTGAACCTGGCGCGGATCGAACCCGCGAAGGCGCTTCTGGAGGCCGCAGGCAAAAACGCTCCCAACGATCCCCATGCCTGGTTCAACCTGGGATTGCTGTACAAGAATTCCGACAACCCGCAGGGATCGGTGGAGGCGTTTCGCCACGTTACCGAGATTGATCCCAATGATGCCGACAGCTGGTATTTTCTGGGCGCTGCGTCGGCGCAGCTGAAGCAGTATCCGCAGGCGATTGACGCCTTTCAGCATGCGCTCCAGTTGAATCCGCTGCACGCCTCGGCTGAATTCGGCATCGCGCGGGCCTACCAGCAGTCGGGCGATGTGGCCCATGCCCGCGAACATCTGACGCGCTTCCAGCACATCACGCAAAACAAGCTGGGCTCGCCCATCGGATTGGCGTATGGAGACCAGGGAAAATATTCGACGGTGGAAGAGGCGGTGGGAGCTGCCGAGAAGGCGCTGCCGCCGATTGCGGTGCAATTTGTCGCGGTAACGGAGAGCGCAGGGTTGGCGTCGAACGTGTCAACGGGGGCGGCGACCGATCTCGCATCGTTCCTCGGACCGGGCGCATGTTTTCTCGACTATGACGGCGATGGAAAGCCAGACATCTTTTTGCCCGAGAACGGTCCGCAGGGCGGGATCGTGCTGTATCACAACCTCGGTAATGGCAAGTTCGAAGATGTGACGAAAAAGGCCGGGCTGAATTCTTCGCTTCACGCGATCGGTTGCACAGCGGGAGACTACGACAATGACGGCGCAACCGATCTGGCGGTGAGTCTCAACGGCCGCGTGCTTCTGCTGCACAACGAGAAGAACGGCACGTTCAAGGACGTGAGTGAGGCGGCGGGCACCAAGAACGAGGGTTTTAATGTTGGGCTCACGTTCATCGATTATGATCACGATGGCGATCTGGATTTGTACGTGACGAGGTATGCATCGGACGCTGCCTTCGATCCCAGAAACAAGGAGAAGTCGGGAGGCGTCGTCGGTGACAGTCACGGTTCGAATGCGCTATGGAGAAATAACGGAGACAAGACGTTCACTGAAGTCGCGCAATCGGCCAACCTGGCTGGACTCACTCCGAGCGTCGCGGCCATTGGCACAGATTGGAACAACGATCGTGCCATAGACCTGGTAGTCACTGGCTATGTCCAGCCGTTAACGGTCTTTGAAAATCCCCGCGAAGGCAAGTTTGTCGTGCGGCAAACTTGGCCAAAAGCAAATTTCGGACAATTCGTCGGCGTGACAGGCCTTGACTTCAATCATGATGGCTGGATGGATCTTGCTTTCACGCATTGGGCTTCGCAAGGCGTCTCGCTGTGGCGCAACAATCATGGAACGGGTTTCGAGCCGGTCGAACTTCCCAAGGTGAACTGGACGCGCGCCGACGGCATCGCTGCATTCGACCACGATAACGACGGCTGGATTGACCTGGTGGCCGCGGGCGAAACGGCCGACGGCAAAGGCGAAGTCCGTCTCTTCCGCAATCTCGGGCCGGGCGGATTCCAGGACGTCACCGCCGATGTCGGCCTGGACAAGATTCAACTCAAAGACCCGCGCGCCATTGTCACCGCTGACTACGACGGCGATGGCGCCACTGACTTGCTAATCACGCAGAACCACGGTCCGGCGGTGCTGCTGCGCAATGAAGGCGGCAACAAGAACAACTGGTTGCGGCTTTCCTTCAAGGGCCTGGCCGATAACAAGAGCGCGATTGGCACCAAGGTCGAGGTCTTCTCCGGAGCCAATCGACAGAAGTTTGAGATTGCGGGATCGTCCGGCTACCTGGGACAGAACTCAACCGACTTCGTGGTCGGGCTGGGTCAAGCCAAAGAGGCGGATGTAGTACGCATGCTGTGGCCTTCCGGAGTCATACAGGATGAAATCCAGATTGCCGGGATGAAAGACCACAGTTTCCTAGAAATGGACCGCCGCGGCAGTTCGTGTCCCACGCTTTTCGTGTGGGATGGGTCCCGCTATGAACTGGTGGGAGACATGCTTGGCGCGGGCGTGGTCGGCCACTGGATTGGCCCTGGCCAGCGCGACATTCCGCGGCCAACGGAATACATCAAAGTCCCCCGTAACTCGGTGCGCGAGAAAGACGGCAAACTCAGCTTTCGATTTATGGAGCCGCTCGAAGAGGCAGTCTATCTCGACCAGGTGAATCTGCTGGCCGTGGACCATCCTGCGGCTGATGACGTCTTCCCCAATGAATATTTCGCCAGCAACCCGCCCTATCCGCCGTTCAAAGTTGTTTATAGCCGCGATGCCCGTCCGCCGGCGGGCGCGTGGGACGAGCATGGCCACAACGTTCTGCCCGACTTGCTGGCGCATCGTTACTTTGGCGACTTCGACGTCCTGAAGTTCCAGGGTTTCACCAAGACGCACACTCTCGAGCTCGATCTGGGCGAAGCGTATCGTGGCGGCCCGCTGTGGTTGCTGATGCACGGCGAAATCGAATATTTCTCCGCGAGCAGCATGTTTGCCGCTTATCAGTCTGGCCTCGAGCCAGTCGCGCCCTACGTGGAGGCGCAGAACGCGAGCGGGAAATGGGTCCGCGTGATGGACGACATGGGTTTCCCCGCGGGTGGCCCCCGCACCATGACCGCCGATCTGACCGGCAAGGTGCCGCAGGGAGCGCAAAGCATCCGCATCACCACCAACTTGCAGATTTATTGGGACAACATCCTGATCAATCGTGCGGAACAGAACGGACATGCCCGCCTGACTCCGGTGCCGCTGGCGCGCGCCGATCTGCGCTTTCATGGCTTTCCGCTGAAGATCGAAAAGCGGCCACCCGGCAACGTGTTGTATGTGTATAAGAAGACCAGTCCGACCGGACCCTACACGCGGCCCGCAGGCGCGTACACGCGCTATGGGGATGTGCGTCCCTTGCTCACGGGATACGACGACCGGCTGGCCGTCTTCGGTTCCGGCGATGAGGTGGTGCTCGACTTCGATCCTGCGAAACTTCCTTCTTTGCCCAAAGGCTGGGTGCGAGATTACTTCTTCGTGGCCAACGGCTACGAAAAAGACATGGATTTCTACGCGGCCGAGGCCAATACGGTGCAGCCGTTGCCCTTCCGCACCATGGGAAGTTATCCCTATCCCAAAGGCAGGTCATTCCCGCTGGACGACGCGCACGTAAATTACTTTCTGGATTACAACACGCGTCATCTCTCGGGCAACGAGCCCAAGGGATACCGTTTTGACTATCCGCGATGAGAGCGGAGTAGCTGCTTCGCGAAGCGAAGCAGCCGCGCAGTCGAAGGACCCCTATGAGCGGAGTGACGTGTGGAAGCACGGGTTGTCATTGCACCGGAAGAGGAGAAAAGTCTCATAATGGCTGGGTGAGCGGGATCAATAGGGGTCCTTCGACTCCGACAGTTCATTCGCCAGCGAATGAACTGTCTCCGCTCAGGATGACACGATCCTGGGTACGGAAACGTTTTAATCGTTGACATTGCCTGCCTCCGCATAATCCAATACGCGGGAATGGCAACCACTCCTGGTAGTACTGCGCCCTCTTCCGGACTGCGACTTCGTCGATCGCTCACCCTCTGGGACCTGATTCTCTACGGAATAATCGTCATCCAGCCAACCGCTCCGATGCCCGCCTATGGAGTGTTCAGCAACGCCGGGGGCGGCCACGTGGTGACGTCCATCCTGATCGCCATGATCGCCATGGTGTTTACCGCCATGAGCTACGGGCGCATGGCGCGCGTCTATCCCAGCGCAGGTTCGGCCTACACCTATGTAGGCCGCGAGATCCACCCCTCGCTGGGCTATGTCACGGGCTGGAGCATGACGATGGACTACATGCTCAATCCCCTGATCTGCACCATATGGTGCTCCAAGGCGATGGCCGATCTGTTGACCGGGACGCGCTATCAGATTCCGTATCCCGGTTTGCTGTGGCCAATCATATTTGCGGGGTTGTTTACCGTGCTGAACCTGCGCGGGGTCAAGACCTCGGCACGGATCAATCAAACCCTGTGCGCCATCATGGGTGCGGTGATACTGGCATTTTTCTGGTACACAATCCGCTACATCTTCCATCTGCCGCAATATCCCGAGGCTTATTTTCTGCGTCCTTTTTATAATCCGGAAACTTTTACCATCAACCGGGTCTTTCACGGCACCTCGGTTGCGGTCCTTACCTACATAGGATTCGATGGAATTTCGACCCTTTCGGAAGAGGTGGACAATCCCAAGCGGAACATTTTTCTGGCGACCGTGCTGGTCTGCGTGATTACTGGGTTTCTGGCGGCGGCTGAAGTCTATGGCGCGCAGCTGCTCAGCTCCCAATACATGTTCTCCGCGGCCGAAGTGGAGAATGCATTCAGCCACGTGGCTGCGATCGCCGGAGGCCATCTGATGACCAAAGCGATCAGTATCACGCTGCTGATTGCGACGGTTGGCTCGGGCATGGGGTCGCAGCTGGGGGCGGCGCGGTTGCTCTATGGCATGGGCCGCAGTAACGCCATTCCAAAGAAATTCTTTGGCGCTATCCATCCCAGGACCCGGATTCCGGCCAACAACGTAATTTTCGTTGGCGTGATTGCATTGCTGGGAGCGTTCCTCATCACTTACGACAATGGTGCGCAGTTGCTCAACTTCGGAGCGCTGATCGCGTTCATGGGGGTTAACCTGGCAGCGCTGACTCACTACTACATTCGCGGCGCGGACCGCTCGCTGGGGCAACTGCTTCCGCCGATACTGGGCTTCGCCATTTGCCTGTTTATCTGGATCCACTTGTCGAACCTGGCGCTAATCGCGGGATCGATCTGGATGGTCGCGGGGATCGCTTACGGAGCCTGGAAGACCAGAGGCTTTCAGAGCAACCTGGTGAACTTCGATGTGCCTCGGGAAGAAGAGTGAGAGACCTGCTGAATTCGAATCAAAGCGATGAAGCCCATGTTCTTTCCATCTCCATCCGACTGGCACGCGTGGCTGGAAGAGCACCATCAGAAGCGTGACGAATTGTGGGTGGGATTCCACAAGGTGGGCTCGAACAAACCCAGCATCACCTGGCCGCAGGCCGTGGATGGAGCGCTCTGTTTCGGCTGGATTGACGGGGTGCGCAAGAGTCTCGACGAGAGCAGCTACGTAATCCGGTTCACGCCGCGGCGGGCAAAGAGCATCTGGAGCGCGGTAAACATCAAGCGCGTTGCCGAGCTTACTGGTCTAAACCTGATGCGGCCCGCGGGCATTCAGGCTTTCGAGCAGCGTACCGGGAACCGGTCGGAAATCTACGCGTATGAGCAGAGGATGGGCGCAAAGCTCAGCGCGAAGTACGAAAAGAAATTCCGCGCCAACAAGAAGGCGTGGAAATATTTTCAGGCCCAACCGCCCTGGTATCGCAGGACCGCAAGCTGGCGGGTGATCAGCGCGAAGAAGGAAGAAACGCGGCTGAAGCGGCTCGCCCGGCTCATTGACGACTCAGAGCATGAACGAGCCATCCCCGAGCTCAGGCGGACCAAATAATTCTGGAGTTTGCGATCGAACTGCATAGGGACAGTCCGCCCTCGGCTGTACGGTCGAGTGCAGCAGTCCGCAGCCCTCTACCACGCCCTGCCATTGTGTTCTGACGAACGGCTGGCCGTGCCTTACTCGGCTGGGCGGACGAGGCGTCCGCCCCTACCTTGGTATTCTGGCTACTCCACGTTCCAGCCGCTGACCTCCACCGCCGGCTGGGCCGCGCCTAGTTCCTGGGCTCGATAGCTCGCCGTGATCTCGCGCTTTTCTCCGGGCAACAGAGAAATATAGTTATCCTGCCAGATCACCGGAAGAATCTCGTCTCCGCCTTTGCCCTTGTTTGCTTTCAGACGCACGAAGAACGCCAGGCTCTTGCTGGGATTTTCCAGCGTGACCCGAGTGATGGCCTCTTCCCCCTTGCGCTCGGTGTGCTCTGCGACTGTAAGTTTCACTTTGGATAGTTGAGACAAAGCGGTGTAATCGGCGTAGGAAGAGGTCGGCGTCGTGTACCAGTTCGACTTCTCCCAATCCAACGTTTCCGGCTTGGTAGAGAGCCAGTAGAAATTTGAACCTACCAGTTTGCCGGAAGAATCGTGCAGCCGCAGCACCAGGAAATACGTGGGGCTAAGGCCGTCTATGTCGGGCAGGGTCAGGATTTTCGCCGTGCTGTCGGCGGCGGCATCGAGCGCGACCTCTTTCGAAAACTTCTCGCTCATGTCGAGGTTGAGGACCTTGGCCGTGAGCTTCAGGCCCTTTGCGTCCACATACTGGCTGCTGACCAACCAGACCGAGTGGTCGTCGTAGCCATACACGGGGTGCAGCGGCTCCATGGCCCGCTTGGCGCCGAAATAGCCGCCGCCCGGGCGCAGGTAGAAGTCGTAGAGGTGCCAGATCATCGAGGGCCAGGCATTGTTCAGCATCCACTGGATCACGCCGGTCGAGGTGTATTTGTTGCGGCTATAAGCCTCATACATTGCCCGCACGCCCTCGTAAGTCTGCATCTGCGCCTTGACCGCGTAGTCCTCGGCGCTGCTGGATGGACCGAAGCGGGCATTCAAGGCGTCGCTGAAAACGTGGAGATCTTTGAAGGCCCCGCCTCCGGCGTGGTAGTCCCAGACGTTGTCGATGGGCCAGAGGTGGTCCTTGCCCACCATGGCGCGAATGCTTTCGATGGGCGGCACGGCCGGGCCCATGCTGGTTTCGGTGTTGAAGCCATAGGCCCCGCCGCAGCCACCCTGGTTGCACTGGACGTTTGAGTTAGTCTTGTCGGTCTGCCAGTACGAAGGCGCGACGTATTCATACGGCCCGGTCATTTTCACGCCGCTTTCGCCGGAGAAGCCGGCAAGTTTGGCGGTTGCGGAAGACACAACGGGATTCGTCCACAACAGTTCTTTCTCTACCTTGAGATAAGTTTGTTCGACATCGGGCGGAGGCGGGTTGTCGCTGCCGTTCAGCCATGCGATCAGGCTGGGGTGGCCGCGCAGGCGGTAAATCTGGTCGCGCAACGACTGCTCCGCGATGGTGAAGTCCTGCGCCTTCCAGTTCGCCCAGTGCTCCCAGTGATCGCAGCAGCACCAGCCGGCGATGAGCAGAATGCCGCGCTCGTCGGCCAGGTCGAAGAACTCCTGGGGCTCGAGCTTGCCTTCGAGGCGGATGGTGTTCAATCCCATGTCCTGCACATAGCGGAACTGGTCGCGCAGCCGCTGCGGGTCCTCGCGCAGCATCATGTCGGGAGACCAGCCGCCGCCGCGTATGAGGACGTTCTTGCCATTGATCGAGAACAGGCGCCGGTTGGCCGCGAGCACTTCGGATTTGACCTCGCGAATGCCAAACCTGGTTTCCGCCTGGTCGGAAAGTTTGCCGTCGAGATTGAATTCCAGGGTGAGGTTGTAGCGTTCGGGCTTGCCCATCTGCGCCGGCCACCACAGCCGCGGATGATCGATATTGAGCTGGGGAAACTGATCAGAGGTGAAAGCTACGTCTTTGGACTCTCCAGCCCCGAGTTCAACTTCCTGCGAGAATTCGACCTTTTCAATCTGGCCCTTGAGCGTTCCCTTGACGGGATGGTTGGCAGCGTTCTTAAGCAGGGCCGTGACCGTGAGGTGTGCCTGTTCGTTGGCCGGCGAATCGACTTTCGAAACCACGGCGGGATAGCGCACCGCTACCGGCCCGCTGGTGGTGATGTCCACATCGCGAAACAGGCCCATATTCTTGTCTGGAGGCGCAGGGTTCCAGTCCACGAAGGTGATGGCCAGGTCGGTGTCAGTGGGAGAGAAAACTTGTACCGCGAGCACATTCGGCTTTCCAATCAACGCGGCCTCGGTGATGTTGAACTCGTAGGTTCGCCAGGCGCCGGCTACGTCTTCGGACTTGGCCAGTTGTTTTCCATTGAGGAAGATGTTGGCGCGATAGTTGATCCCGCCGAAATTCAGCCAGATGCTCTTGCCCTTGAAGCTTGCGGGCAGCACGAATTCCTTGCGATACCACCAGGGCACCATGAAAGGACTGTCGGGCTGCATCGGGATGTTGGAGAAATTTGCCCCGATGGGATATGTGACCCCGGGAAAGGTTCGCAGGTTGGTTCCGAAAAACGGATCGGGATAGACCTTGTGTTTGACCAAAGCCGCCACCACGGTGGTGGGGACGGACACCTCGTACCAATCCTTGGGACGAAAGGCCGGAGTCGAAAGGGTTTCGCCCTTCTGGTCCACTTTGCAGGACGA
Organism: Terriglobia bacterium; assembly: GCA_963803605.1. Taxonomy (GTDB): domain Bacteria; phylum Acidobacteriota; class Terriglobia; order Terriglobales; family Acidobacteriaceae; genus JAIQFF01. The sequence continues at coordinate 217,874 of CAWDNG010000002.1, read as the reverse complement.
TTGCAGGTCCCACCCGTCGCGTAGCGCAAGCGTCGCGTCGGGATGGGGATGGCCGGGTTGCTGCGCAACCGTGAGGCCGGAGAAAGCAAGCACCAGCATGCACAACAGGCTGCTCCTGTTCATCTTCATCAAAAGATCCCTTGGTCCGAGGATTGGTTTTTCAAGATCGCGATTCATTGTGCCGCATTCGATCGCCTGCGCCACTGGCGGCCGATGTCTCGTAAAGTACTCTAGCCTATTAACACGTAATGTGCTCTAGGTTAATAACACGTAGTATTAATACGTTTCAATGGCTGATTTTTGGAGTTGGTTGAGTTTATGGAGGTCAGGAACCATGTGCGACGGCCGCCTCAGGCGGTCCGGCGGGGCCACGCTCTGCTGAGGTCGCTATCGATAAAGGCTGGTCAAGCTGCGCTCGACTGGGCGTGCGAGGGTGCCCGCCACTACGTCGTTCGCGGTGGGGCAGCACGAGCCCGACGGTCGCGGCTACATTAGAATAGGCATTCTTGCCTGCCAAGCTTGAACTCGACCGTCTGCGCGTGGTGCTGGTGTCGTCGCGCAACCCTCTCAACATTGGGGCTGCCGCCCGGGCCATGAGCAATTTTGGCTTTTCCAGACTGCGGGTGGTGAATCCTTACGAAAAGGCCTTCCGTACGGCGCGTTCCGCGGTCGGTGCCGCGGAATTGCTGGCCAGTGCCGAGGAGTACGAGTGCGTTGCCGACGCAGTGGCCGACTGCACGCTGGTGGTCGGCACCACCGCGGTGCGGCACCGGGAATTGCAGCATCGGTTGCGACGTCTGGAATATGGCGGGCGCCTGCTCCGCAAACACATGACCTCTGGCCGCGTCGCCCTCTTGTTCGGCTCGGAGAGGTACGGGCTTTCGAAGGATGACCTCAGCTATTGCCACTGGCTGATCCGGATTCCGACCCGGGAAGAGCACGTCTCGATGAATCTGGGCCAGGCGGTCGCGGTATGTCTGTACGAATTGATTCGCAACGGCCGGGCGGCAGGGGCAGCGGAGAAACAAAAGCTGGCCACCGCAGGCGACATGGCACGGATTACGCCTTTGCTGTCCGACCTGCTGAGCACCAGCAGTTACATGCTGCCGCAGCGGGCCGCCGATACCGAGCAAAGAATCCGCCGCATGCTGCGCCGCCTCAAACTTTCGGCCCGTGACGTCGAAGCCTGGCTGGGTATTCTGCGCCATGTCCAATGGCGACTGCGGACGGGGAAAAAGGAAGCCTGATCGACGTGTCCCTTCGGGATTCCCGGAAGCGCAAAATCATTTACACTAAGGGCAAATGGCTGATCGGATCCTGTGTTCGTGCATCACCTGCCCCAAGTGCGGCACCTGGGTGGTGGTCGAACGAGAAATGACGCGGGAAACGAACAAGGAAAAGCTCAGCGCGACCTGCCCGGGCCCGGAGTGCGGCAAGCAATTTTTCTTCGCCCCCGGCGAGACCAAGGTCTTCGAATTGCCGGTAAGCCTTTTCGAGAGACGCCACTTCTACCGCTCCGAGTTGACGTAGTCCCGCCTGCCAGTTCAGGGCTCAATTGGCCGTCTCTCTTTTCCAGGTCAGTGTCAGGCTGGGCCTGCCAAACGTCCTTGCGTGAAGAGGATTCGCATTGGCCGCGATGGTGCTGCTGCCAGACCCTTCGGGGCTGAAGTCGCTCGGGAGTCACGCCGAGTCGGGATCGAGGGCAAAGCGGGGAGCGTTGTTCAACTGAGCTACTATCCTCTGCCGATGCTGATTGCTCTGCCGCCGGTCAGGCGTAAACTTGGTTGCAGTGTCGAGTAAGCCAACGACAACCGAAGTTCCCTCCACCAGAGCAGGGTCGCGTCTGGACCTCGTGCCCTTACTGCTGCTCGCCATCTGGTTTGCGATCGTGGCCGGCCTGGTGGAAGGCGTGGGCCTGTTGCTTTTCCAGAGAATCAACTGGGCGCGGTGGGGGCCGACTCTGCACGTTTCAGAGCCCATCATCTGGATTTCGCCCATCGTCGATCTCATTCTGTTCGGGGTTCTGACGCTGGGGCTGTGGACAGTGGGACGGCTGATCCCGAAAATCCGCCTGCTGCAGTCTGTCATAGCCTTGCTGACCGCGCTTACCCTATATGGCTGGCTTACAGTCACGGCGCGGCTTTCCCATCTCAGTTGCCTGTTGCTGGCGGCCGGCGTGGGAGTTGCCTTCAGCCGCTGGGTTGCGAAACACGAAACTGCCACCCTGCAATTTGTAAGGCGAACCTTTCCCCTGATTGCCGGGGCTGGGATACTGGCCTTCGTAGGAATCCAGGGCGGACACTGGCTGCTCGAGGCCAGGGCGGTGAGCAAATTGCCGGCAGCGGTTGCGGATGCGCCCAATGTACTTGTCATCGTGGTGGATACGCTGCGTGCCGATCATCTGTCATCTTATGGTTATGGGCGACCCACCAGTCCGAATATCGACCGCGTGGCCACCGAGGGGGTGCTGTTTGAGAATGCTGTCGCAACCTCGTCCTGGACATTTCCCTCGCACGCCTCGTTGCTGACCGGCCGCTACCAGTATGAACACGGCATGGACAAGATCAGGGAGATGTCGGTGGCGGGTGGGGAGGCATTCAGCCCCAACGGGCTGCCCACGCTGGGTGAAGCTCTAATGCAGAAGGGATACCGCACCGCGGCGTTCTCCGCCAATCGCACTTACTTTACCCACGATCTCGGCTTCGGTCGCGGCTTCATCCACTTCGAAGACTACTTTCACTCGGCCAGCGACATGTTCGTGCGCACGCTGTATGGCAGGGAGTTTGCGCGCTTCTATCTCAAACGAAGTGACCGGAGCCTGGTCAAGCGTGTGCTGCGAAAGCTGGGCTTTACGGAACTGCTGGATCAGGGAGCAGAAGGCTCGGGCAGCTATGGCGGCGCCTTCGGAATTCGTAAACGCGCTGACGTGGTCAACCGGGAGACTCTGGATTGGATTGACCGCGATCGCAGACGGCCCTTCTTCGCATTCCTAAACTATTTCGATGTGCATGACCCCTACGGCGGACCGCGCGGCTATGCCAAACCTTCGTGGCCACAACAGACCAACGTGGACGCATATGACGACGGCGTGAAGTATGTGGATGACTACATCGGGCGGCTGATGGCCGATCTGGAGCGCCGTGGTTTAACCAAGAATACCCTGGTCATCATTACCGGCGATCATGGGGAATCGCTGGGGCAGCACCACCTGAGGACGCACGGCAAGGCGCTCTACTGGGAACTGATTCATGTTCCGCTGGTGGTGCGGTATCCGGGACATATTCCTGCTGGTGTTCGCCTGGAAGTGCCGGTAACCAACTCAGCTCTTCCGGCAACAATCATGGAGTTGCTGGGCGCGGGCGGGCAGGAAATGTTTCCCGGACCGCCATTGAGCGCGCTCTGGCAGGCCTCGGCGCAGCCCGCTTGGCCCGATGCCCTTTCGGAAGTCGCAAAACACAACATCGTTACCAATGAAAGCAAGGCTGTGGGGCAGCTGGTGGCAACTACCGCGGACGGTCCGATGAAGTCCGTGGTCACGACACGTTGGCACCTGATCGTGCACAAGGAGCTGGGAGACCAGCTCTATGACTGGGTGCACGATCCCGGTGAGACCAATAATCTGATCAACACTTCGCTTGGCCAACAGGCTGCACGTGGGCTGAACGCGCGTCTGGAAACATTGCTGGCGCGGTCCGCTGCGCAGAACCGGGCGCCAACCTCGATTGCATTACGCGACGGCCGGTTCAACATGCAGCAGAGTAGTGATCATGCGGACCAGTTCAGGCACGGACCAGTTCGAATGGTTGACGATTACTACCGAATGGAGGCGCAGTCTGGATCCACCCTGGCCGTGGAGGTTCGCGCCCAGCAACTTGTTTCTTCGATCCGGCTGGATCCAGTGATCGCGATTGTGGACGAGAACGGACAACCCTACCAGAGCTGCCGCAATCCAGGCGACGATCACACCCCAGAGCCTGGCATCGCCGACCCAACCCCGGACGCGTTCGACGATATTTGCGTGAATGACGATATCAGCCCCGGGGTGAATACCGACTCGCAGCTCGAGATTTTCGTGCCGGAGGGCGGTAAGTCTCTAGTAGAATTGAACATACGCGTATCCGACTGGAACGGACAGGCTGGGGTCCGATTGCCTTACCAGATGCAGGTCCAGGAAGCGGGCGCCCGTCCGGAATCAGCCAAGGCAGCGAATCCGTGAACCTCGGTGCACGGCAACCGTGTTCTGCAGGCCATGATCTGCTGGGCATGTTCCGTAAAGCGGGAATTACTCTGCTACTGGGGTGCGAAACCCTCGCGATGTTAAAATCAAAGGACATATCCACAACAAGTTTGAACCCAAGGTCAGAGCGGAGGAACCTTCATGAGAATTGAATTGCTGGCGCTTTACGGTGGTCCCGACCAGGTGATGACGGTGACTTCCGGGCTGGCCAGCGCGCTCGGCCTCCTGCTCCTTTTCTGGAACAAGGTCGTAGGGCTCTTTTTCAAGGTCGTACGGAAGTTCAGCCGCTCGGGTACGCCTGCCGCCGTCGATGTTCCCAAGGAAACTCCCAAAGGAACCCCGTAACCTCGGGTCCGCCGCTTGCGAAGAAAAGTCATCGTCATCGGTTTGGACGGGCTCGAGCCTGGCATTGTGGAAGCGATGCTGGAACGCGGAGAGCTTCCCAACCTGGCAAAAATTCGGGCCACCGGCAGCTACTCCCGCCTGAAGACAACTTATCCCGCGCAGACTCCCGTGGCCTGGTCATCATTTGCCACCGGCACCAATCCGGGCGGACACGGAATTTTTGATTTCATCTCCCGCGATCCTAAAACCTATTTACCCGATGTCGCGCTGACCCGTTTCGAGCGCCCGAAAAATATGTTGGCCCAGCCCCGGGTGGTAAACCGGCGAAGCGGCGTGCCGGTGTGGCAGACGCTCTCGGCGGCGGGCATTCCCAGCACCATCTTGCGTTGTCCGTGTACTTTTCCTCCCGAAGCCGTGCAGGGCCGCATGCTGGCCGGCGTGGGTGTTCCCGATCTGCGCGGTAGTCAGAGTAAGGGAACCTTCTACACGCAGGACAGAGGGGTGGTCGCGCAAGAGAACGAGCAGCTCATTTTTCTCGATACCGGGCCTGAGATTGCGACGCGGGTGATCGGGCCGCGTAACACCATGATGTCGCCGGCGGCGGATACTTCCTGCGAAGTGCGCGCGCACGTTGACAAGACGGCGCGCAAGCTTGCGATTCAGACTGGCGGTTCGCCCGCGAGCATTGAAGTTCCGGAGAAGGGCTGGAGCGACTGGGTACGGTTCAAATTCAAGTTCTCCATGCTGCAATCGGTGACCGGAATCGCGCGCTTCTACGTCCGGCAACTGGAGCCGCACCTCGAGTTTTATGTTTCCGCCGTCAACTTCGATCCGGCCGCTCCCATGTTTCCAGTTTCTTCTCCGCCAGACTACGCCCGCGAGTTGGCCGACAAAATTGGCTTGTTCTCCACGCTGGGCATGGCCGAAGACCACAATGGCTTGAACAATGGCCGGTTGGATGAAGCGGCGTATCTGCAACATTGTGAGCTGGTGCTGGGCGAGCGCGAGCGCACGATGCGCTTTGCACTGGACCGCTTCAGTGAAGGCCTGTTCTTTATGCTGTTCGACACTCCGGACCGGGTGCAGCACATGCTGTGGCGTTTTCGCGATCGTGAACATCCTGGTTTTGAGCCCGACCTCACGCCCGAACTTGCCACCCGGATCGAAGAACACTACCGGCGCTGCGACGCGTTGCTCAATCCTGTGCTTGACAAGGTGGACGAGGATACCCTGCTGATCGTGCTTTCTGATCACGGCTTCGGTACGTTCCGGCGCTCTTTCGACACGAATACCTGGTTGCATCAGAACGGCCTGCTGGCGCTTAAAGACGGTCGCAAGCCGGGAGAGGACCTGGGCGAAGGGTTTGCCGCGGTTGACTGGTCGAAGACCTATGCTTATGCGGTCGGCTTGGGTGGCATCTATCTAAACTTCAAAGGGCGCGAGGGTGGCGGGATTCTGGAAGAGGGAAGCGAAGCCGAACGAGTGCGCAATGCGATTCAGACCGGCCTGGCTGATTTTCCGGACGCACACACGCAGCGGGCTGCAATTCGCAGTGTGTCGCGCCGTGAAGAGTTATACTCGGGAGCGTTTGTGGAGAATTCGCCGGACTTGCTGGTAAATTTTCATCGTGGTTTCCGGGTTTCCTGGCAGAGTGCGGTGGGGGGCTTTTCGCATTCCGTGCTGGAAGACAACCTGCGCCGCTGGAGCGGAGACCACATTGTTGATCCGGAATCGGTTCCAGGCATCTTGTTCATGAATCGCACGGCCTTGCACAATCAGGCGCGAATTATCGATCTGGCGCCCACGATCCTGAACTATCTCTGGGCGGCAATGCCCGCCGGCATGGAAGGCGCGTCGTTGCTGTGATCAGGCTGATTCTGAAATCAAGACTCTGACATGAAGATCTGCGTACTCGGCCTCGATTGCGCCGCCCCCGAACTCGTCTTTGGCGATGAGCGCCTGGTGAACCTGCGCCGCCTGATGGACCTCGGGGTTTACGGACGGCTGGAGAGTGTGGTCCCGCCCATCACGGTTCCTGCCTGGATGTGCATGAGCACCAGCCAGGACCCGGGTTCGCTCGGCGTGTATGGATTCCGCAATCGCTCCGACCATTCCTACGACAAGCTCGCCTTCGCCAACTCAGCGTCGATCAAGGCACTTGCCATCTGGGACCAACTGGCTCGCGAACGCAAGAAGTCGATCATTGTCGGCGTGCCGCCAAACTATCCCCCCCGCAAGGTGAACGGCATCAGCATTGGCTGCTTTCTCACGCCGGACACGGTCAAGAATGACTTTACTCACCCCCCAGAACTCAAAGAGAAAATCAACGAACTGGTGGGGGAGTATCCGGTCGACGTAAAGAACTTTCGCACAGACAGAAAAGACTGGCTCAAGCAAGAGATCTTTAACATGTGCGGCAAGCAGTGGGCGGTCGTGCGCTGGTTGTTGACCGAACAGGAGTGGGACTATTTTCACTTCGTGGACATCGGCCTCGACCGCATGCATCACGGCTTCTGGAACTATTTCGATCCCAGTCACGTGCAGTTCGAGCCGGACAATCCTTACCAGGACGCGATTCCTGAATACTACCGTTTGCTGGATGAGCAGATCGGCAGCGTGCTCGAACTGCTGGACGATGAAACCATCCTGTTGGTGGTTTCAGACCATGGAGCGCAGCGCCTGGACGGCGGTTTTGCCATCAACGAATGGCTTATCCGCGAAGGTCTGTTGGTCCTGAATCAATATCCTAAAATTCCGACGCCATTTGAAAAACTAAATGTGAACTGGAGCAGGACCAAAGTCTGGAGCGAGGGCGGATATTACGCTCGTGTGTTCTTCAATATGCAGGGACGGGAACCGCAGGGCGTGGTTCCAGCCTCTGAGTACGAATCTTTCCAGAACCAAATGAAAACGCGGCTTGAGGCTCTGCCCGGTGAAAACGGTGAGGTGATGAAATCACTGGTGTTCAAACCCCAGGAAATCTATCGCACCGTTCGCAACGTGGCCCCCGACCTGATCGTTCACTTCGGAGAACTGTACTGGCGGTCGATTGGATCCGTCGGGCATGCCAATCATCATGTTCAGGAAAACGACACTGGCCCCGACGGCTGTAACCACGCGCAATACGGAATGTTTATTCTGACGGCGCCGAATTGTCCGCTCAGCGGCGAGTACGAGGGTGCGCGCCTGCTGGATATTGCGCCTACGCTATTAGATCTCGCGGGGTACGAAATACCCGACACCATGCAGGGCCGTTCGCTGGTTTCGGGAATGGAAAAGAAGGGCCCAAGCGGAGGCTCCGATGAGGAGTCGGCAAGAATCGTCCACGACCGCCTGGCGGGATTGGGCTACGTTTAGCGATATTGCAGCGAAAACAGGCTCGATGAGGCACGGGAAGGACGACTTCAGTCGCGCCGAAAGGGTTCAATGAGACGCGCGGCTTCAGCCGCTGCGGTTGGCTTGGAGGAAAAATGCCGAGAAAATCCCTGATGTCGCTGTGGGTTTTTGTCTTCCTGGCTGCCGCGTTCGCGCAGCAGGGTTCCCCGGCCACATTCGATGGAAAATCGTGGTGGGAGCACATCAAGGTGCTGGCCGCAGACCACATGGAAGGGCGCGAGACGGGAAGTGCCGGTCTTAAGAAAGCGGAAGCCTACGCCGTCGGTCAATTGAAGGCTGCCGGCCTTCAGCCTGCGGGCGTAAAGGGCTATTACCAGCCACTGGAGTTCGTGTCTCGGCAGTTGTTGGAGCGGGAGTCAAGCGCCGTGCTAGTTCGCGAGGGCAAGCCCGAGCCGCTGACCCTGGGAGAAGATGCGATCTTCAGCACGCGTGTGGATCTGGCTCCTGAAGTGGAAGCTCCCCTGGTGTTTGTGGGTTATGGTTTGAGCATTCCAGAGAACAACTTTGATGACCTTGCCGGGCTTGATCTCAAGGGCAAAGTCGCAGTCCTGATCAGCGGATCGCCTTCTCAGATTCCCTCCGCGCTGTCGGCACACCATCAGACTGCCGCGGAGCGCTGGAGACCCTTTCGCGCCGCAGGTGCTGTCGGAATTATCTCGATTCCGAATCCTGCGTCCATGGACGTGCCCTGGTCCCGCATCGCCCTGAACCGGTTGCACCCCAGCATGGAATTGGCCGGCGCGGAATTTAATGAGATTGAGGGAGAAAACCTGGCGCTTTATTTCAATCCGGCGCACGCGGACAAACTCTTTGCCGGATCAGGCCATACCTTCCAGGAACTCGCGGAATTGGCCAAGGACCGTAAGCCGCTACCGCACTTTCCCCTGACTGCCTCCATTCGAGCCAGGGCGAAACTGAAAACGAAGGTGGTAATGTCCTCCAACCTCGTGGCCAGGCTGCCGGGGAATGATCCGGCATTGAAGAATGAATACGTGGTGCTCTCGGCGCACATTGATCACGTGGGCATCGGCGCGCCGGTCAACGGCGACCGCATTTACAACGGTGCAATGGACAATGCAGCCGGCGTTGCCGTGTTGCTCGACGTCGCAGCTTCGCTCAAGAGGCGTCCCGAAGAATTGAAGCGCTCGCTTCTGTTTGTGTTCGTCACCGGGGAAGAAAAGGGACTCCTGGGCTCGAAATATTTTGCCGCCCATCCCACAGTGGACCCGAAATCGATGGTCGCAGACATCAATGTTGACATGTTTCGCCCACTCGTTCCCTTGAAGTTGCTAACGGTGCTGGGACTGGCGGAATCGGACCTGGGCGATGCGGCCCGCCAGGTGGCGGAATCGGATGGTGTGTCGGTCCAACCCGATCCGCAGCCGCTCCGAAATGTCTTTGTCCGCAGCGATCAGTACAGCTTCATTCGGCAGGGTATTCCGGCGCTGGCCCTGGACATTGCTCCCACCACGCCTGAGCAGAAGCAGATTTATCAGGACTGGCTGACTCGCCGCTATCATGCGCCGTCCGACGATCTGGATCAGCCGGTGGACCTGGCGGCGGCCGGCGAATACGAAGAAATTATCCGGCAGCTCATGGTCAAAGTGGCGGACGATCCTCAGCGTCCGCAATGGAAAGCCGACAGCTTCTTCCGCCGCTACGCGGAGATGCCGGGAAACTAGCCTGTGCCGTGTGGGGCGGGCGCCCTCGCCCGCCGCTCTTGACTTTGATTTCCAGGAAGATCTTGGCGACCCTGGCAGGTGACCAAGGCTCATGAAATAGAGATCAAAGCCAAATGATTTCTTCAGCGTCCGGAATTCGCCGGCAGATATTCCTTCACCAGGGAGAGCAATTCATCGCGCAGGAAGGGCCCACCGGCCAGCAGGCCGGGAAGTAGCGGTGACTTGCGGTTGCAGAGCAGTTGAGAACTCTCCAGCGTGCTGATGAATCCACCGGCACTGGTCACCAGGGCCGCGCCGGCCGCAATGTCCCAGTCATGCTTCGGGGTGAGCGTGAAAGTGACATCCGCGAGACCCGCCGAAACCAGCGCCAGTTTGTAGGCCACAGATCCCATGGGACGGACTTTTACCGCGGCGGTTTCGAACCGCTTCCACTCTCCGCGTTTGATCTCGCTGCGGCTCGCCAGAATTACGGCGCCCTCAAGGCTGGTCCGCTGGCTGGCGTGGGCCGGTTTTCCGTTGTAAGTTATGCCTGAATTCAGGGAGCCGAGAAAAATCTCGTTGGTGGCGGGATTACAGATTCCTCCTGCGACGGGAACTCCGTCTTCCACCATCGCGACCGAAACGCAGAACTCGGGAATGCCGGCCACGAACTCGCGCGTGCCATCCAGAGGATCCACGATCCAGACGCGCTTCTTCTCCAGCCGGGACAAATCGTCTATGCTTTCCTCGGAGAGCCAGCCTTCGCCTTCGCGGACTAAGTGCTGGCGCAAGACGGCATCAACCGCACGATCGGCTTCTGTGACTGGATCGTGGCCCGCCTTGTATTCCGCCTCGATGGCGCCCAGGGTGAAGCGGGCGAAGATCTCACGGGCGGACTCCAGCGCCGAGTGAATTCGTTGCAAGGCTTCGGCCTGGAACGAACTGCTCATAAGTAGGTTGGCGTTGACGTTTTTTGCGTCCTTTGCGGTTTCCTTGGCGACCTCTGCGGTCAAATCTTTAACCGCAAGTTCGCAAAGGATCCGCAAAGTTCGCAAAGAAATCTGCGGAGCTGCGCTCCGCCCGGGCGGACGCGGGCGTCCGCCCCTACGTGGTCTATGGCTAGGCGCGTTCTCCGATGGCGCCGAAGAAGCCCTCGCGCTCGAGATGCAGAATGATCTCCTGCGCCGACTCCTCCGGAGTCAAGTCCGCCGTGTTGAGGACGACCTCGGCATCCTTCGGTTCTTCATAAGGATCTGAAATGCCGGTGAACTCCTTGAGAATTCCAGCCCGCGCTTTGGCGTACAGGCCCTTGCGATCGCGCTGCTCGCACACCTCGACCGAAGTGGATACATGGACCAGGATGAAACCGCCGAGAGGTTCGATCAGCCCGCGCACGTGTTTGCGAGTTGCGTCGTAAGGGGCGATGGGGGCGCAGATGGCGATGCCGCCATTCTTGGTGATTTCTGATGCGACGTAGCCGATGCGGCGAATGTTGATGTCGCGATGCTCCTTGGAGAACCCAAGTTCGGAAGACAGATGCTTGCGCACCAGGTCGCCGTCGAGCAGCGTGACCGGACGCCCGCCGGTTTCCAGAAATTTGGTCAGCAGGACGTTCGCGATGGTTGACTTGCCCGAGCCTGAGAGCCCAGTGAGAAAGACCGTCACGCCCTGTTTGTGCCGGGGCGGATAGCTGCGCCTCAGTTCCTGCACCACTTCCGGATAGGTAAACCAGGTGGGAATATCGCGGCCTTCGTTCAGCCGCTGGCGCAGTTCGGTGCCGGAGATGTTCAGGACGCGGGCGCCCTTCGGCACTTCATCGTCGGGAAAATATTTGTCCTGATCTTCGAGGTACACCATCATGTTGAACGGCACCATGGTGACGCCGATATCCGCCTGGTGAGTCTTGAAAACCTCCTGGGCCTCGTAGGGGCCATAAAAGGGCTTGCCGTCGGTGTCCTTGCCGGGGCCGGCGTGATCGCGGCCCACGATGAAGTGGGTGCAACCGTGGTTCTTGCGAATCAAGGCATGCCAGATGGCTTCACGCGGCCCGCCCATGCGCATGGCCAGCGGCAGCAATGAAAGCTTTACTGTTCCGGGCGGATACTTCGACGTCAGCAGCTGGTAGCAACGGACGCGAGTGAAATAATCCACGTCGCCGGGTTTGGTCATGCCCACCACCGGCTGAATCAAAAGGCTGGCCTCGACCTGCTTGGCGGCACGGAAGGTAAGTTCCTGGTGGGCGCGGTGCATGGGATTGCGGGTCTGGAAGGCAACGATCCGGCGCCAGCCCAGGCGGGCAAATTCTGCCCGAAGTTCTGCGGGGGTCAGGCGCAGGGAACGAAAATCATAGTGCGACGGAGCCTGGGTGCCTTCGAGGCGGCCGCCCACGTACCAGGGACTAGCTTTGTTGATCACGTAGTCCGCGCCCGGGTGGGCCGCACTGGTGCTGTTGAATACGGCCTTGGCTTCAGCTTTGCGGTCGGGTTGCCAGACGTCTTCGACGTGCAGCACGGCCAGCATAACGCCTTCAGGATCGCGCAGCGCGATTTTGCTGCTGCCCGGCTTCAGTGCTTTGGCGAACTCTTCGCTCACGTCGAGCGTAACTGGCATGGGCCAGAGCAGTCCGCTGGCCAGCTTCATGTTGTGACAGACGCCATCGTAGTCGGCGCGATTCATGAATCCGCGCAGGGGAGAAAAACCGCCGCTCAGCAGCAACTCGAGATCGCAGAGCTGGCGCGCGGTGAGGTCCCATGAGGGCCACTCGCGGGAGTGGGCTTTTAGTTGGTTGACGGCTTCCGGTTGGGCAATCAGATTAACCAGTTCTCCACCGTGCGGCGGGATGAGGTGACTGCTCGCAGTGCTCAAACTCTTTGGCCTCCTGAAATTTATGAGATTCCGATGTCAGCAATTGTGCGGTGTTGCGGCAGGTGAAGAAAATCCTGCAACTTATTGATGTGGGGAAGGCTAAAACAGTTGTTCCGTCGCCTGCAGCCGCCCCCTGACTGCGCTGGAACTCTGAAGCGAAGATCGCCGACAACACCCGAAAATCAATGTCCTGCGGGCGCCCCGTTGGAATGCGACACTTCAAAACGGGAAGCTCTCTCCAGTTTAGAACAAAATCGGTTCATGCCTATGCCAACCCGGCGAAAATACCGATAGCAGCACACAATTTGGATGTGTGAGGGGCTTTTCGATGTGGAATGGACCTGTGCGCCCTTTGACCTCGGGGGGTAGCATCGAAGATAATGCGCGAATGTGACCTCGGGTTCCTATTCCGCCATCGGGTAAAACATGTAATTAGTTCCAACTGCTCATGTACTCGGGGGAAATTTTTTCCCGCCCTGTACTTTCCTTAGCTTGAAGATAAAGCACTTAGCTTAGTGGGAGCAGTTCCTGAACCATGCCGAAAGGTCGGCAGGATGGGCAGTAACGAGCCTGAATCCTACCGTTCTGCCGGTGAAATCCTCGGGGCAAAGCGATCATCAACCGATAGTCCTGAATAAATCCAGCGCTGGAATTTGTACGAGATCTGCGGCGAGCTCCCGATCGTATCACCACGTATCACTATGATACAGAAAACAAATAACTTGCCGTGCCCCCTAGAAGCCAGCAGAGAGATCGAGGTGACTCAAAGGTGGGTGGAGAGGAAAATGTCGCATTTTCGCTGAAAAGGGAAATCCACGGCCAGCTTGGCAGTGTGCATGCTATGAATTTTGGGAGAAACCATAAATCCTGAGAAGTATGTCAGTGATTCGGACGCCAGCAGCGGTTTCCGACACGAACTACTTCCATTCACAACTGCCCGAATCGGGCTTGAATCATTAAACCAAGGGGGAGCCGGAATGAACGAAAGCTCTATTCGGCTGGGTCCGCGAGAACAGCAGATTGCCGAATTGCTGCTTCAGGGTTGCGACAATGCGGAGATTGCCCGACAGCTCAAGATGGCCCGGCGCACGGTGAAGGCGCACTTTAATCGTCTTTTCTTACGTTTTGCAATTACCGGTGGCATCAAGCGAGTCAAACTCGCAACTATTCTTTATCGGAGGCAATTATGTTCGGAGAACAGCGTTACGGAAACCGGGTCCCCAGTGAGCGAGAACATCAAGTCATCGAACTCGTCGCCCAGGGGCTCAAAAACCGCGAGGTCGCGGACGCCATCGGTACCACAGAGCACGTCGTCAAAAACTACCTCCGAATCATCTACGACAAGCTCGGACTCTGGAACCGCGTCGAGTTGGCTCTCTGGTACGAAGCCCGGCGCCAGCAGGTCCCGGCGCACGCCTGAGGTTTTGGAAAGTTGGGAGCAGAATATTCTCAGTCTCCATCAACCCGGCCTTCGCCGCAATCATCTGCAACGCTGAATCTGAAACCGATACCGAAGTCGCAGCACGACAGAAGACCCTCGCAATCCGAGGGTCTTTTGCTTTTCGATGCTTTGCGGATTTCCTTACCGGCAACCCTGCGATGCCAGATTGCGCAAGTGTTGAACGGCCTGGGGGTCTCCCCGCCTGGAGGCGGCGGTAAGGAGAAGGCGCGCCTGGTCGCAGCTGCGGGGAACGCCGTCTCCGCGTAAGTAGAGGTCTGACAACAGCACCGCCGCGGTGGCATTCTGTTTGCCGACCGCCTTCCACAATAGTTTCGCGGCTTCGGAGGAATCCCGCACGCCCGTGCCGCCTGCGAGATAACGGCGGGCGAGCCGCAGATCGAAGGCGCCGCCCTCCTCGGCAGCCAACGCCGCCTGCGAAGGTTGGGCGTTGAGTAACGGAGATTTCTGGGAAGCCGGCTGAACTCCTGCGGGCACGGCTGGGCGGTCGTGGGGCTCGGCGGTTGCGGTATCCCGAGCCTCGGGCGCTTTGGATTCCGGTGAAATGGTTTCTGGCGAATTGGCTTCAGCCGGCGAAGAATTTTGCGGCAGCGTAGCCGCCGGAGCACTCGCTTGCGGCGAAACAGGGGAGGATTTCGCTCCGGTCTGAGGTCTCGGAGCCCACTGCAGATAGGCGAAACCGGCCAACACAAGCACGAACGCGCCGGCCAGATATTTCCATCCTTGCCGGTGCGGAGTATGTGACCCCTCGAGTCCGCTGAACGTCTGGTCACGCATCCACTGCACGTCATTTTCGAACTGACGCGGCGGTGGCGCCTTGCTGACTCCGGTCGCAGATAAATTGTCCGTGGTAGTGGATTGTGCAGGATTGAGAGCCTGGCCGCACCGGCTGCAAAACTTGTGGCCCGGCGGATTCTGGTGTCGGCAGGCAGGACAAACAACGCCCTGGAATTTTGCGTCCCTGGCAAAATAGGGCCGCACCGCCTGGTCAGCGGGGTCCGCAGCAGTTTCCCGCTGGATTTCCTGCAATAGCCTTCCCACTGCCTGTGGCCGTTGCGCCAGGGGAGTGCCGAAGTATACCCGGGCCCAGCGTCCGAGATTTTGCTCCAGGGTCGGGTTAGTCAGTGGGTTCAGTTCAGAAGGGAAATGCGGCCCCGGCAAATTGTCCCGACGATTCGGCACAAGCTCCTCCGACTGACAGAATATCAACCATCACACTCTGAGTTGGAGGTTGTCAATCCCGAGAAGCGAAAAAAAATTCCTGTAGATCCGCCGACGCGCCTACCGGCAGGCCTTCCCCTGGGCTGGCTGAAACTGGTCTTGTTGCGCATCCCGCTGGCTGGCAAACTTTCCATCCGCAGTCTTGCCGTACAGGTCACCACCAGGGCAGTAGTAGAGGGCGGTGTGGATGTCGACCCACACTTGAGTGTCAGGGTTCCCCATGTCAACCGGTGGAGGTGGAGCCTCGGCCAATCCAAGGTTGATCAGAAGCTTTTCAAACAGGGTCAGCTCGGGTGGTGGCGGCGCCTGATGTTGGCTAGTCGCAACTGGAGGCGCATCCGCCGGCGCGCTGGTGGCGGCCGGTCGAATGCCCCAGCCGGAGACCACTAGCAAGAAGATGCCGACCGCGGCCACCAGATAGATGTTGGCCCGCCGTTTTTGCCATTGCTGCGCCAGCCATTCCGCCCGGGGGCCATGATGCGATTTGACGTTTTCCAACCACTTCTGAGTCTTTCTTGCCGAATTCCAGGGATCGGGCGCAACCTGATCGGACTGCGCCGGCTGATCGGGCGGAACCGGGACGAGATCCGCGGGAACAATGCGAAGCGAATCCGGGCCCGGGGCTTCGCTTCGCGGCGCGAAAGGATCGGGAGGCAGATGCACCGGGCTGGCCAACAGGGCTTCCGTTACCGAGGTTGGCCTGGAATCTTTTTCGGGTGGCTTCGCCGGGGACAATTCAATTGCGTTCTGAGCCTCTGGCGCCGGCAGCGTAACTCGGAGTTCGGGGACTATGCTTTCCGAGCGTGCATGTGGAACCGGGTTGTCCTCAAGAACAGTGTTCCCGGTCGGGGTGAAATTTGTCCCTGAATTTCCGTTCGTACGATTTTCCTGCCCGTAAGGGATCAACCATGGAGGATCTTTCTGACTGGCCACGTCCAAGCTTGGAACATCGGTAGTGGCGGGTGCCAGGGGACGCGCGGTCCCACAAATTCCGCAGAAAGATTCACCCTCGTCAAAAAAGTCACTGCCGCAGGCAGAGCATGTATCGGCGGAGCGAAACGCTGGAGGTTCGCGCCTGGTTACTGTTTGTGGCACGAGTGACGAAATCGGCCTGGCCGCCGAGTTCTGGGATGGCGCAGATTCGCTGCCCAGGCGTTCGATCTGGGGCTTGATTCTTTCCAGAGCTTCCAGCATGCTCTGCCGCTCTGACGCGAGCGCCTCTTTCCACTTCATTCGGGCCGCAGTCACCATGGCCTCGCTCAACAGACCAGCCATAAGTTCAGCAGTTCGAAGGTCCGCTTCGCGAAAGGAATTGGGACGAGTAAAGCGGAGCTCGAGTACACCGGCCACCTGGCCCGCGTGGTAAACCGGCACAGCAATGAAAGCTTTCACATCGCGATTGCGAAAAAGCTCGGAACGCACATGCAGGCTTGGAGTGACATCAGGATAGCTGAGTGCAGAGCCTTTGCTCAGACAGTCTGCCGAGAGGGCAGAATCGAGGGGTACGCGGGTTCCCGCATCCAGCGCGGCGCTGCCCGTGGCGGAGCGATAAAATAGCTGGTCCTTCTCGATGATCCCGATCGCCGTGCCGGAGGCGTGAGTGATTTTCTGCACTCTCTCGGCAACCAGCTCGGCTGCGGCCGCCAGGTCGAGTTGCAAGGTCTGAATTAATTTTTGGCTTTCTACAATGGCGGACAGGTTTTCCGCGAAATCAGCCTGCTGCCCCTTCGCCCGCAGACGATCATTGTGCTCCTGAAGCACATAGGCTGCGGAGAGAAGTTGCTGAAACGAAGCCTCGTCCAGGAGAGGCTTGCGTTGCGGGCTGGTAGCAGTTTGGGTCACGAGAACGAATTACCCGCCAGCCGGTGGGGGGTGCCGGAAACTCTATTGTAATGCAATCCACAAACCAAACCGGCTTGCCAGGGCCTGCACCGAAGTTTCCTCCGGCTTTATCATGGGAGGAGCGGCCAGGCCCGAAAGCGGTTGTAAGTCGCTGCAAAGTATAAGCTACGTTCCCTAAAGATCGATCAATCCGCAGTCTTGCCGTGCTTGGTTCGTGGGAGTCGGGATGAAACGTCATGTTCTCTTCCAGGCAGGTGCGCAAAACTGTGCACTTTGGGCAGCGCAGCCCGGTCCGGGCGGGCCGGCGGCCGGAGCCCCGATTTGAGCGCCAATGAAGTCCGCACGATCGACGTTCGAACCAACCAGATGGCATTAGCGCGGTTGAGGTTCGATGCGATGGTCGCTTAGATAGAAATGAACCGCAGGCGTGATGATCAGGGACAACACCATCGAGATCATAACGCCTCCTATCACGGCGATGGCCAGGGGTTGCAGCATCTGCGAGCCCGCTCCCAGCGCGAAGGCCAGAGGCAACATTCCCGCTACTGTGGCCAACGCGGTCATGACGATCGGACGCAGGCGCCGCCGTCCGGCCTGGAGCATGGCATCTTCCGCAGGCACTCCCAAGGCGCGAAATTTCTGGTCCGCATCCAGCAGAAGAATTCCGTTCTTGGCCACGATTCCAACCACCATGATCATTCCCATGAAGGAAGACACGTTGAATGTGGTGCGTGTGATCATCAGAGCGATGAACACTCCGGAGGTTGATAACAATGCGGAAGCCAGGATGGCCAAGGGCGCGGCGAACGATCCGAATTCAAAGAGCAGAACGATGAACACCAGAACGATGGCCAGAAGCAGCACCAGCATCAGGTCAGAGAACGATTTCTGTTGCTGCTTGTAGGTGCCACCGTACTCCACGCGAATGCCGGAGGGCAGATGTAAAGCATCCACCACCTTCTGCACTGCGGCGACGGCGCTTCCCAGGTCGGTGCCTTCGAGACGCGCCGTCACCGAGACGTCGCGCTGCAAATTTTCCCGGCGAATTTCAGTTTGCGGAGGAAGTTCGGTGATGGTGGCCACGGCCCCGAGGGTTGCAGTTTTACCCGTGCTGCTGGTCAGCAGCGTGTCGCGAATGGCCTCAAGCGAGGCCCGATTTCCTGCGGGAAAGCGAACCCGCACGGTGTAGGGGCGATCGGCGCTGATCACGGGGGCAGCGGCCGGTTCGCCACGAAGAATGGCTGCGGCATCGGTGGCAATTTCTTCGGGCGTGAATCCGGCGCGGGCAGCGACACTGGGGTTGATCTGAAAGGTGGTGGCGGGTCCGCTGATGGTGTTTTCGATTCCATCGAGCACGTCCACTACGCCGTCGATCTTGGCAATGGCAGCCGCGACTCTCGGGGCCCAAGCCTCGAGTAGTGCGGCGTCTGGCGAAAACAACTTGATCTGGATGGGCTCGGGTTCGCTGGTCAAGTCGCCGATCATGTCCTGCAGGACCTGCACGAACTCAACCCGTACGGCCGGCTCCTGGGCCGTTACTTTACTCCGGACTTCTTCCATGATGTCGTCGATATTGCGATCCCGATTTTCTTTTAGTTTGACTAGAATGTCGCCGCGATTCGCTTCGGTCACTGCCGCCAGACCCAGTTCCAGGCCCGTGCGCCGCGAAGTGCTCTCCACCTCGGGCACTGCATTCAGGATCTGCTCCATGTGGCTCACCATGCGGTCAGTTTCCGCGAGCGAAGTGCCGGCGGGCGTCCAGTAGTCCAGGGTGAATCCGCCTTCATCCATCTCCGGCATCAGGTCGGAGCCGGAATAGCGGTAGCAGATGTACGAGCCGGCCACCAGAAGCAGGCTCAAAACTGCCAGCCGCAGGGGATGGGCCAGGGCCTGTCGCAGCCAGCGGGCGTGGAAGTCCACGATCTTTCTGAAGAATCCGCCGAGAGAAGCATCTTCGGCGGCGAGCAATCGCGCCAGGGACGCTTGTTCCGTATCCTCCATCGAGCCGGTCTGTTCGTCCTGCCCGTGGGCCTGCTTGCGCATGCCGATGAAGTACTGGCTCAGACTCGGCGTCCAGCTCAGTGCCAGCGCCAGTGATGTGAACAGGGACACACTCATCGTCACGGCCAGAGCGCGGAAGAATGTTCCGGTCACTCCGGTGATCGAGATCAAAGGCAGGAACACAACCACGGGCGTCACTGTCGAGCCGATCAGAGGGATCGTGATCTCCTTCAAGGCGCCGTGGATGGCTTGCAGCCGTCCTTCGCCAGCGTCGCGATGGAGCACGATGTTTTCCACCACCACGATGGCATCGTCAATCACCAGCCCCACGGCTGCGGCCAGTCCCCCCAGGGTCATCAGATTGAAACTCTGGTTAAACAGCTTGAGTGCGATGAAGGTCACCAGCACGGTCACCGGAATCACCAGGCCGGCCACAATCGATGTTCCCCAGTCGCGCAGGAAAACCACCAGGATGATGGAGGCCAGGAGCAGGCCCAGCAGAATGGCATCGCGTACGCTTTTGATGGAATCGCCAACGATGATGGACTGGTCATAGAACGGCTTGATTTCAATTCCGGGCGGCAGCGATTTGCGAATCTCCGCGACTTGACGGTGGACCTCGTCCGCCACCTGGACGGTGTTGCTGTCGGGTTGCCGGTTGATGTTGAGCAGCACGGCGGGCTTGCCGTTGGCCGTGACAATCGTATAAACGGGCTTGACCCCGGGCGCGACGGTGGCCACGTCGCCGATGCGCACGGGAATTCCCGCGGGCGTGTTCCTGATGACTGTCTCGGCAATCTGCTGGGGCGTTCGCACTTGCCCGCTTACCAGTGCGAGGACCAGTTGATGGTTGCGTTCGAAGAGTCCCGGAGAATCGATGAGGTTGGTGCGCCGCATCGTATCCAGGATGTCGGTGACGGTGAGGTTCGCGGTCAGCAGCTTCACGGGGTCGGGCGTGATGTGGAATTCCGGTTCCTGTCCGCCCTGCACCAGAACTGTGGATACGCCGTTCAGCCGGTTCAGTCGCGGCTTGATCTCGTAGGTGGCCATCTCCCAGAGCTGGGTTTGCGGAACGGTCGCGGAAGTCAGGCTGTACCCGATGATGGGAAAGCTGGCGAAGGTCATACGGTTGGCCACAACACTCGCGGTCGGCGGCAGGTCGGGCTGGACGCGCGCGAGGGCGGCGTTTACGTACTGCAGTGTCAGGATGGTATCCACCTTCCAGTCGAAGAACAAATCGATTTCAGCGGAGCCGCGGCTGGTGGTGGAACGCACCTCCTGCAGTCCGGGAACGCTGTTCACTGCTTCTTCGATGGGGCGGGTGATGGTTACCATCATCTGATCGGTGGGCATGACTCCGTTGTCCACGGCGATCAGGATGCGGGGAAAGTTGGTGGCGGGAAAGACTGCAACCGGAATGCTGAAAGCCAGGAAGCCGCCGACCAATGCCAGGGTCAGGATCACGAAGATCAGCGGCTTGGAATGCAGCGAAAACCAGTAACCGGAGTCCGGCGAATTCGCTTCCCGGCTACTTTTCATTCTGGCTTTCCACTTTGATCTTGCTCTTGTCCGGCAGGCCATAAGCCCCGGAAGCGACCACGCGGTCTCCAGCCTGCAGGCCTTCGATGATCTGCACCGTATCGCCCTGACGAATGCCCACGCGTACGTTTTTCTGGTATGCGTGATCGTCGGCACTGATCTGCATGACGGAGGTCGTGCCGTCCTGTGCGGTTAACAGCGCCGCAGGGGGGATGATCAGGGTATTGGGAACGGTCTGGGCCAGCATGGAAACCTGCACGCTGGTGCCGGGCTTCAGGCGCTGGTCGGGGTTGCCGATTTGCACCCACACTTCGACGGTGGTGCTGTTAGGGTCCAGCGCCGGGCTGACTACCGTGATCTTGCCCTCGATCGGATTGTCCTGCCCGGGAACAGAGACGGTTGCCTGGTCGCCGACCTTGAGCAGCGCGGCTTCAGGTTGGGGAATGTGAGCGCGGGCGATGACCTGCGAAATATCCATCACAGTGAGCAGTGGAGCACCCGCTGCAGCCATTTCGCCGGGGTACAGCGGACGGTCGGCTACCACGCCGTCCATAGGGCTGCGGATTTCGGAATAGCTGAGTTGTGCCGCCGAGCCCAGATACTTGCCTTTGGCGGATTCCAGTTGTCCCGCCGCTGACTTCAGCTGCTGCTGCCGGCCCACTTTCATCAGCGCGTCGAGATGTTGTTGCGCGATTTCATACTGGTTGCGCGCGTTAGTTAGGTCCACGCTGGCCTGGTCGAGCTCCTTGCGCGGCATGGCGCCTTGCTGAAAGAGTTCCTGCCGGCTGCTGTAGATTTTCTGTTGGGCAGCCATGAGTTCCTTGGCGGCTTGCGCGTCCAGTTGCGCTTTCTGGACTTCCTGAGGCAGGGCGGAAGCGGTGGTGGTTTCGAATGCGGCCTGGGCCTCGTCATAGGAGCCCTTGTTCTCCTGGGCCGCGGCTGCAAGGTCGCGATTCTCAAGCACGGCCAGCAACTGGCCTTTGTGCACGCGGCTGCCACGCTTGATGTAGAAAGTTTTGACCGGCGCACTGATCTTCGGAGTGATCGCCGCCTGTTGCAAAGGGAACAGAACGGCGTCGGCAGTAACCGTGCGCAGCAGGGTTTCCTTTTTTACCGTGACCACCTGTACCGGGACTGCGGATTCCATCTCTGTGGAATTGCTGGAGCAGGCCGGCAGGAAAAGTAAAGGGAGGATGGCCAGGGAAGTTGCCCGGCACCGGTACGACAATTTGTGCGCGAAGAGCCCGTCCTGTCTCTCCAAAGAAAGGAGAGACGAGGACGGGGCACCCTCGCGAGTTCTTATCTCTGTCGTCAGAAGGTTCCTGTCAGGGTTTGAAGGTTCGCCAGGGCTACGCGAAAGCGCGACTGGCCGTCACTGAAAGCGTTGCGGTTCAGAGTGGAGGTATTTTGTGCGTCCACTACTTCGAGCACGGTGGCTTCTCCTGATTGATAACGCAGCGTGGTCAGGCGGAGGCTTTCCGCCGCCAGTTCCGCCGACTGACTAAGAGAATCCAGTTCTGAGCGCGCAGTTTGAGCCTCGTCGTACAGCGTGCGCAACCTTGCCAGCAGCTGACGTTGGGTGAAGGTCAGCTCCAATTGCGCCTGCTCGCGGCGCAGACTGGCCTGTTTCAAGCGGCTGCGATTGGCGCCCCAGTTCCAGACTGGCAACTGCAGTGTTGCCGTAGCGGCGTATCCGAGATTGCGCAGCGCCAGTTGAGAAGCTGGATCGAACTGTCGAGTCGCAAAGTGGTTCGCGTCAATGCCGTAGAAATAATCCAGCTTGAGCGAAGGCAAGAAACCAGACCATGCCGCGCCAACTTGCTGCCGGGCTTCCTGAAGCGTGCCCACGGCGGCGCGCAAATCGGGGTTCTGGCGGGCGGCAGCGATTTGGACCTCGGTGAAAGACGGTAGCGGTTCTGGAGTTTGCAGATCATCCACTACGCTGAACTGTTCGTTGAAATCGGGGAAGATGAGCACCGCCAGCTCCAGCCGGGTGCGATTCATTTCGAGCTCCGCTTCCTGCAGGTCGCGCTGTTGCTGTTGAAACTGGATCTGGGCCTTGATCACATCCGAATGCGCTACTTCGCCGCCCTGTTCCAGCTTTTGGCTGATGTCGAGAAAGCGCCGGCCCTGGCTGGCGGCGCGCTGAGCAGTGTCATACTTCCGCTGCGCCACCACGAAGTGGTAGTAGGCCTGGACCACAGTCACGACCAGCCCGCGAGCGGCAATCTCGGAGCGGGCCCGCGCCACCGCTTCCGCGGCCCGCGTGCGTCGATATTCTGCGATCCCCTGCAAGGAAATATCCTGGTGGACATTGCCCTGGCTGAGATATTCATGTACTCCGTTGGCGCTCACGAATCGCCCCGTGGGCGTGCCGTTGCCCTGGGTGTAGAGGAGTCCTGCGTCGTAGTTCACACTGGGCAGCAGGGCGGCGCGGCCCTGTACGCGGTCTTCTTTCGCAGAGCCGTAAGCGGTCAGGGCGGCGTGATATTCGGGATTATTTTTTCGCGCGCGTGTGATGGCATCCTGCAAAGTCACGGTAAGAGGGGCGGCGGTCGTGGCCTGATTGGGATTGTCATCTGCAATCCCCGCAGGCATGGAGCTCTGGGCAGATGCCATGACGAGCAGGGCCACGATTGCGAAGACCAACCTCATTCCTTTCCTGATGTTGCGGCTACAAAAATAATTTGACATAGGCGTCACCTTGGTCGGGGCCGAACCGCACATATTACCCGAAGCTACCTTAAGGGAAGCTGAAGCGGGGGCCTCAGGGCAAGGTGTAGCCGCCGCCCCGGAAAATACCGGCGTTACCGGCAGGTCCGGCTATTGCTTCGGGACGGGCAGTTCCACCGTCATGCGGGTGCCCTGACCTAGGGTGCTTTCCGCCGCAATGGTTCCGCCGTAGGCTTCCACCAGAGCTTTGGCAATGGCCAGGCCCAGGCCAAAGCCGCCGGTGGCCCGGGCCCGGGAGCGCTCTCCGCGATAGAAGCGTTCGAAAATCTTGGGCAGATCGGCGGCGGCGATACCGACGCCATGGTCCTGAAAAGAGACCCGCGCCCAGTCGGCGTCGCGGGCCACCGCGACTTCCACCGATGTTCCCTCGGGACTATAGCGAACTGCGTTCTCCAGCAGGTTCGTCCACACTAGTTGCAAATCCTCAGGGTCGGCGCGAATGGGGACCGGCCCGTTGGTGGCCAGATGAATCGTGGTGTTGCGGAACTGGGACAGGCTTCGAATTCTCTCCACTGCCTCTTGGCAGGTAAAGTTGATGTCTACGAGATCGAGGTTGCGCCCTTGCGCATTCTGTGCCCACTGCTCGGCCCGGGCCAGCCGGAGCATCCACTGCAGCAGTTGCTCTAACCGATCCAGATCCTGCAGCGATGCCTGCAGGCCGGCGCGATACTCTTCCGAGCTTCGCGAACGCTGCAGTAAGGATTGCAGGGTGGACTTCAGCACCGCCACCGGCGTCTTCAACTCATGTGCGGCGTTGCCCACGAATTCCCGTTGCTGTTTGAAGGCGTACTCGAGACGCGCCAGCATCCGGGTCATCGATTCGGTCAAAGGGCGCAGCTCCTCGATGTCCTCTGCCTCCTTGGGGGGCTGAAGCTTCCAACTCTGGGTGGAGACCGAGGCAGCCTGCCGGGCCAGAATCTGCAGCGGCAGCAGGCCGCGTCGAATCCTCCACGAAGCCAGCCCTGTGGTTACGCCGAGCAGGAGCAGGCTGGCGAGGGCAATGGACGCTCCCGCGACTCTTACCTGGTGTCGAATCCGGACCAGGGGCGAGGCATAGACGATAGTCAGGGTCTGGGGACGGAATGCCGCACCCACTTCCCGGTCCAGCACCGGAACATGGGTCATGCGCAGAGCATGATAGGGGACCCCGGCCCAGGTGAAGTTCCAATGCTCGCTGGGGCCGGGCTGGAACTGCAGTCCTTCAGGCCAGTCTTCGGAACGCGTGAGAAACCCGGTGCGGTCGGCCCAGACCGTGAACTGGTCGGGATGATTGGGATCAATCGACTCGGGCAGCAGGCTGTTGTCGAAGTACACGTGTCCGCTGGCATCTTCGGTGTAGCGAACCAGCACCGCGACGCTGATGGCGTGGGCCTGCATGCTGGCGTCGAGCGTGGAAATCAGGCGCCAGTAGGTGACCAGAACTCCAATGACCACCAGTCCTGCGGTCAGGATTATCTGCGACAGCAAGACTGAAGCGATGAGCCGCCGTTGGATGGAGTCGCGCCGCATGTCGGTGATTCCGGAAATCAGTCCTGCAACATATAGCCCTGTCCGCGCAGGGTGCGGATTAGTTGCCGCGATGATCCCTGATTAAGTTTGCGCCGCAGCCCGGAGATATAGACTTCGATCACGTTGCTGAATTTTTCCCAGTTGTAATCGTACAGATGCTCGAGCAGCTCGGTTTTTGAGACCACGGCGCGCGGACGGTGCATGAGGTACTCGAGAACGCGATATTCCATGGCAGTCAGGGTGATCGACTTTCCGCCACGCTGCACGGTGCGATTGACGGTATTGAGTTCGAGGTCGCCGATGACGACCACTGGGGAGGGCTGTCCCTTGCCGCGACGAATCAAGGCCTTGGTGCGCGCCAGCAGTTCTCCCAGATCGAATGGTTTGGTCAGATAGTCGTCGGCCCCGGCATTGAGCAGGGCGACGACGGATTCCTTGTCGTCGCGTGCAGTCAGCACCAGGACGGGAGTGTGCTGCCCGGACTGGCGGATTCTGCCCAGCAATTCCATCCCGTCGAGTTTGGGTAGCATGAGGTCGAGCAGGACCAAGTCGTAGGGGTTCGATTCCGCCAGAAACAATCCCTCCTGGCCGTCGGCGGCAATGTCGACTGCATAGCCGGCGCTCTCGCGCAAACTGCGGGCGACGTTTTCGGCCAGCCGGAGCTCATCTTCGACCACCAGCACGCGCATGCTGTCCCCCTGCAGGCAATTCTATCCGTGCTTGCGCCCGTTGTGGGACAAGCTGTCCCGGATCAGGCCCGGCGGCCCGGTCCGGACACTACGGGCTATCGACCAAAATGGAGCATTCGCAAGGCTTTGTCCCTTTGTGCAAAACGGCGAAGCTTTGGCGAAGCAGTTGCTTCTGCGTAATTCCGATCGCAATCCCGGCGCAGGCACCAGAGCAGACGGTCAAAGGCGGTCATTTCAATAAGGAAACGCCATGCTAAATCTGAGCCACATCAAGATTACACCGCGCGATGAGCAAGTCCTGCAGCTGCTGATACAGGGCTGCAGCAACAAGGAGATCGCGGCCCAACTGAACCTCAGCCCGCGCACCGTTAAGCAGCATCTACGCACGCTGTTCCTGCGGGCCGGCATCCGAGACGGCAGAAAACGGGTGGAGCTGGCAACTGCAATGTTCGTAAAGGAGCAGATGAAACATGCAACCCTGTGAGCGGCTCACTGCAAAGGAAATGCAAGTCGCGGGCCTGGTCTGGGAAGGCCAGACCAACCGCGAAATTGCCCGCGCCATTGGCACTACCGAACAGGTCGTGAAAAACTACCTGCGCAACACCTTCGACAAGCTGGGGGTATGGAGCCGCCTGGAACTGGTTACCTATGTCGCCCGGCACGGCGGCGAGAGATGGCAGGAAGAAGTGGTGGTGAGGCGTCTTGTCGGGGACGATTGCTTCTTGAACGGAACTCCCACCCTTTTTCGCGAAGTACGCGAAAAGAGGGTAGGGCACCCCGTCACCCGACATTCACCGAAAGGGTTAG
This sequence comes from Terriglobia bacterium, assembly GCA_963803605.1. GTDB lineage: Bacteria > Acidobacteriota > Terriglobia > Terriglobales > Acidobacteriaceae > JAIQFF01. Next base: position 191,570 of record CAWDNG010000002.1, on the reverse strand, counting down.
GGCGGGGAAAAGGCTGCAAAAGCTTGCATTTTGCTGGTAGGCTGTCTTTTTCGATATCCTGTAAGTAGTTGATGGTTAATGATCTGCCCCCATGTTCTAAGAGGCTCGATCCCGGCAGTTCAATTGCATTCCTCAGAGCGGGGCGCAATCCCAGGACCCTCCGGCGCTTTATCTAAGCCAACAAAAGTCCGACCCCTCGAGGCAACGATGGCGTACAAGGAAACGTTTTGGATGGCTTGCGACTCGACCGAGCAAATGCGGGCCGAGTATGGTCCCTTTCACACCCGCGCCGAGGCTGAACAGGAAGCCAGAAAGCTGGCCTTCGGCTACCTGCTACGCTACGAACACATCATTGGCGACAATGAAGACATCCAGGAAGTGCGCTGCATCTTTGTCGAACTGCCTCCCGGCCCGGTTGCTGTTGCTCCTCGGCTGATTCGAAAGCTGCACACCCGCTGCGCCACCTGCGGCGAAACCGCAATTCACGACGAAGCCTGGCAGGCTGAAGTCTGGGCGGACATCCATGAGTTTGAACACTCGCGCCACCGGGTGCGTCTTTTCGAGCAGACCCGGGCTGATGGCTTGAAGGAAATTTCCGACTGGCGAGACACCTGCGCTTGAATTGAAGTTTCAAGGTTTCAAAAACGAGGCCTTTGAAACGTGAAACTTTGAAACCTTGAAACTCGAATCTGCTTTTCGCTTAACAGGTGAACCGCAAGGCCCTTTTTTGCTAATCTGTTGGCCGTGACTTCCGCCTTCGACGGACTCCTCCGGACAAAATCATGATGCTAGCCTTCTCCGCGCTTTTGGCGCTGGTTCCACTTCTGGGCATTGCCTGGATCGTGTACAACGGGTCGATCGCTACCGTGGACGGGTTGTTCATGTCCCTGATCCTGGCGGCCATGTCGGGCATCGTGGGCTTGAACATTCTTATCGAACTGCGCAAGAAGACCAGCGGAAAGCAAAGCGCTGTGACGGCGACCTCGGCCGCCCCTGGCGGGCTCAGGCAAACGGGCAGAGTGCAGAGCGTTCAGTTCTACGAATCGGGCGTGGGCCAGCCCAACAAGTCGGTTGTTATGCTCTCCGACGGCGGTGGTGCGGCGAACCTGCTGGTGTTCGAGGGAGACATGCGGAACGCCCTTCCCGTAGGCCAGAAAGTCTCGGTCACGTTCCGCAAGCAGAGCGGACACAACGTGCTGGTGGACGTCGATTATCCCTGACCCAGGCCGTTCCGACCACCAATTACGAAGGTAATCTCGAAGACGTTGTTTCCTGCTCCTTACCCACTTCAATTGCGATACAAATTCTAAGGACGAGTGTTCCAGGTCAGGGGAACCTGTGTTTGCGAGGAGGGGGAATGTCGCAGTCCGGTGAAGAGCGCGCAACCCAGCCCTCCATGTTGGTGCGCGCGGACGAGATTCAGCAGCAGATTCAACGGCTTTCGGGACGCGACCTGCAGCTCTGGTCAATCGGAATTCTGGTGATGCTGGTTCTGACCTCGGGCCTGCTGGCGCTGGTTCTGCCGAACCTGGTGTGGTCGCAGCTGTTTGCCCGCATCGATCGCTTCTATCTTCCGCAACTCTTCTTTGGATTGATCTCTCTGGTCCTGTTGTTCAACATTCATCTCCTGTCGCAAAAGCGGACCCTGAACAGCACTCGCCTGGCTCTAATTCGTGAACTGGTCCTGAACGAGCGGCTGGAGAGCTTGTCCCTGATTGACCCACTCACCCAGTTACTGAACCGGCGTGCCCTGAATGAGCTGCTTCCTCGCGAGGTGGCGCGCGCCAACCGGCTGGGCAGCAACCTGACGTTTATGGCCATTGACTTGAACGGGTTCAGCGCCATCAGCTCCAAATTCGGAGCGCTCGAGGGAGACAAAGTCCTGGTTGAGTTCGCCAGGATATTGAAGACCGTCTTTCGCGGCGCCGACCTGGCATTCCGCCAGGGCGGAGACGAGTTTCTGATCATGATGCCGGACACCACGGAAGAGCAGGCCGATTGCCCGGTACAACGGATCCTCCGGGAAGTGGACCAGTGGAACCTGGCCAGCAAGAAGGGCTTCGAACTCTCGTTCAGTTGGGCCCTTGCCCCTTATGTCACCGGCTCCGATGCTGAAGATGTCTTGCGGGCGGTCGATCGCAAGATGTATTCCAAAAAACATAACTTGATGCCGGTGTTTTAAAGGCTCCTCACTGAAAAACTTTGGATTGCCGGCTGGGCTTGCGCTACTATCCCTCGGGAGTTCTTGTCTGTGCACTCTCAGCCTCGATGGTATGTCCACACGTTCTGCCTGCTGGCGCTCACTCTGAGCGCGGTTCCGGTTGTGTTCGCCGGCGATGCGCAATGGATTGAAGTCAAGTCACCGCATTTTTCCGTAGTGACCGATGCGGGAGAAAAGCGCGGACGGGAGACCGCCATGCGCTTTGAGCAGATGCGCGCCGTCTTCGATGTTCTGATGACGAAGGCGAGCGTGAATCTTCCCATACCACTGCAGATTGTGGCCTTCCGCAATGCGAAGGAAATGCGGCCGTATGCGCCTCTGTGGAATGGCAAGCCGGTGCAACTGTCGGGTCTGTTTCTGGGCAGCGAAGACCGCAGCTACATCATGCTCGACATGTCAGTCGAAAATCCCTGGAGTGTGGTCTTTCACGAGTATGCCCACCAACTCATGAACGGAGTGCTCACGGCGAGAGTGGATCCGTGGTTTGAAGAAGGTTTTGCCGAGTACTTCTCCAGCATCGAAGTCGATAGTAAAGAGGCCCGGGTGGGTAAGATCCCGGAGGATGAGTACCTGGTGTTGCAGAAGAACGGCATGATGAAAGTCGCCGATCTTTTCCGGGTGCAGCAGAATTCCTCGACCTACAACGAGAGCGGCAGCCATCGCACCGTCTTCTATGCCGAATCAGGCATGGTCGTGCACTATCTCTACGATAACAACCTGATTCCCAGGCTTACGCAATATTTCGATTTGAAGCTGGCCAGGAATGTGCCGGTGGAAAGCGCCATCCAGCAGAGCCTGGGCATGAGTGCGGCTGATTTCGACAAGGCCTTGCGGAACTACGTCAGCAGCGGCCGCTTCAAGTACTTTCCCATACCGACGCCTGCGAACATAATTGGCAGTGCGTACGCGACGCGGCCGCTCAGCCCGGCGGACAGCGGCGCTATGCTGGCCGATCTTCACCTGCACTCGCTGGATTACCGGGAGCAGGCCGTGGCGGAATTCGAGGAAATTCTGAAAGCCGATCCCAACAATGTGGCGGCCTGCCGCGGTCTGGGTTATGCCTATCTGCAGAAGCAGGCCTTCAGCCAGGCCGCAGAATACTTCAAGCGCGCGGCGCAGGGCGACTCTAGGGACCCCCGCGTGCATTATTATTCGGCGCTGCTGATGAGCCGCGAGGGCGCATTCGCCAAGCCGTCGGACTTGCCGGAGATGCTCAAGCACCTAGATGCTGCCATCGCGCTCGATCCAAATTTTGCTGATTCTTATAGCCTCCTGGCGTTGGCCCAGATGTCCGCCGGAGATCCGGTCAAGGGACTGGCCAGCATGCAGAAAGCGGTGTCGCTCAGTCCTCGAAACGAGAAGTATCTGTTCAATCTCGCGCAGATCTACATGAATAACCGGCAGCCCGATCCGGCCATCGCCATATTGCAGCGGTTAGTGCGGAACAGCAGCCCGGAAGTGGCAGAGCGTTCCGGCAGAGCGCTGGAGGAAGCGGTCCAATTCAAAACCGCGATCGAGGAAAGGCGGGCGGCGAGTGTTGGAAATATAATCGGAAGTGCTGGAGAAGCACACGCTTGCTGCTCTATCGGAACCGGTCTCGATACGAGCTCCATCGTCGAAGAGCAGGTTCGCGTAATTCCAAGTCAAACTCCGCCCAGCTTTCTCAAAGGCACAATCATCGGAGTGGACTGTTCCGCCCCGCCCGCGGCAACCCTGACTGTGCTTGCGAATGGAAAAAACTGGAAGATGCAAGTACCGGACAGCAGACATGTGCCGCTGATCGGAGGGGACACGTTTTCCTGTTCCTGGAGCAGGCAGAAAGTCGCGCTCAATTACCGGGAAACCGGAAGCGGCGTGGGACGGGTGGTTTCAATCGAGGTCCAATAAGACACAATCAGCCCTTCCGGCGGGACAAGGCGCCGGCTGAGGCCTGGTCCAGCAGCCAAATCAATTGGCCGTCTGTCGGCTGCACGCTCTGCGCGGGCAGGTCTGCGTTGCTGTTCTCGAGAACCTGGTGGAGAATCGCCGCTTTGTCGGGCCCACTGGCCAGAAACATGACGCAGGCGGCGGCATTCAGGACCGGGAAAGTGAAAGTGATGCGGTGGGTGTTGAATTTTGGCACCCAGTTGGCGACCACTAGACGCTGCCTTTCGTTCAGCGCGGCGGTGCCGGGGAAAAGGGAAGCGGTGTGCCCGTCGGGTCCAGTGCCGAGGAGAATCAGATCAAAGCGGGGAAACTGGCCAGGCGAGAGGTGAAAGGAATCTTTAAGCGTCTGCTCGTATTGCAGGGCCGCAGCGGCCGCATCTTTCTCCTCAGCATGGATCCGAAAGACATTTTCTGGCCGCACCGGGACCTTCGATAGCAACGCCTCACTGGCCATACGGTAGTTGCTCTCGGGATGGTCGGGCGGAACGTGGCGCTCGTCACCCCAGAAAAAGCAAACCTTGTTCCACGGGATAGCGGACTTGGTAGCCAGAAGGGAGTACAGCGCCTTGGGCGTGGACCCGCCGGAGAGCGCCACGGTAAATCGTCCGCTGGCCTGCACCGCCTGGGAGGCCCGGGCGGCAAAATCCGCGGCGGCTGCCTCAAACAGTTCCGCGGCGGTCTTCAAAATACGAATTTCAGGTTGAGCCAGCATGCGGGAATATTTTACGCCGCGGTATTCTTGACCAGGGCGCAACGGGCGGCGCCCAGCAACGCGATGCGGTCGTTGGTGATCACCCTGACGGGCATGGACTCCAGCAAGGCTTGCATCCGACCTTTTCCGGTGAAGGCCTGCATGAACAACGGACCAGAGAGTTTGGAAAGCATTTTGGGGGCGATCCCGCCGCCCAGATAGATCCCGCCCGTGGCCATGATCTTGAGCGCCAGATTACCTGCCTCGGCGCCGTAGATGGAAACGAAAAGGTCCAGTGCCTGTTCGCATAGCCCGCACTTGCTGTCGATGCCGGCGCGTGAGATTGCGGCCGCGGGATCTGAGTGCGACATTTCATCCGCCAGCCACTGGGGCGGCGTCCCACGTCCGGTGTCGCGCAGGAAGTTAAAAACATTTATCAGGCCGGGACCGGAAACGATGCGTTCATAGCTGACGTGGCCGAAGCGGATTTGCAGGTAATTGAACAGTTCGACTTCCAACTGGGTGCGGGGAGCGAAATCCGCGTGCCCCCCTTCACAGGCGAAAACCTGGTGCTTGGTGCCGTCCCAATACATTCCGGCTTGGCCCAGCCCAGTTCCGGCTGCAATCACCGCCTGGTTGCCCACGGGTTCTCCCTTCACGTGATTGAGCGCGACCACGTCCTCGGCATCGAGAGCCGGAATGCCCCACGCATTGGCTTCGAGGTCGTTAATCAAAAAGGCCTTTTTGATCTTGAGCTCATCGGCCAGACGCTTGGACTCGATGATCCAGGGAAGATTGGAAGCCTCCGCCCGCCCGTTGCGCACCGGGCCCGCTATACCAAAGCAGGCAGTGTCAGGATGCAGGTTTGAAGTATCCACGAATTTGGTTACGATCTCATCCAGGCCGGAGTACTCGCGGCTGGGAAAGATGGATGCGGAGACCAGGCTGAAGCGGCCATCGACAGAGTCGAAGAATGCCAACCGGGTGTGGGTACCTCCAATGTCTCCTGCCAGAATCATTTCTCGAAATTCCTCCAATGGCGGCCGTCGCGTTCCAGCAGGTCTTCGGCCTCTTTCGGGCCCCAGGTGCCGGCGGCGTAGTTGGGAAAATTGCGCGGCGGCAGCGCCTTCCAGACATCCAGAACGGGACTGACCACACACCATCCCGCCTCAACCATGTCCGCGCGCTGGAACAGGGTGGCATCGCCGATCATGCAGTCGTGCAGCAGGCGCTCATAGCCGGTGCTGGGGATCGCCCCGAAATAATCGGAATATTCAAAGCTCATGTTGACCGCACCCAGTCGCATCGCCGGTCCGGGAACCTTGGCGGCAAAGCGCAGAGAAATACCTTCTTCCGGCTGGATATGCAGCACCAGTTGGTTGGGCATGAGGTTCTCCACCGGAGTGTCGCGGAACAAAACAAACGGGGCGCGGCGAAACTGGATGACGATGCTGGTGCTGCGGCTGGGCAGGTGTTTGCCGGTGCGCAGGTAAAACGGAACGTCGGCCCAGCGCCAGTTATCGATCTGCAGCTTCATGGCAACGAAGGTTTCGGTTTTAGAATCGGGCGGCACACCCTGTTCCGCACGATAGGCGGGCACGCGCTCTCCGCCGACGATGCCTTCGCCATATTGGCCGCGAACCGTTCGGGTCAGCACGTCTTCCGAACTCATGGGCTGGATGGCATGCAGGATTTTTCCCTGTTCGTCGCGGACGGCGTCGGCGCGGAATGATACCGGCGGTTCCATTGCAGTCAGGCTGATGAGCTGCATGATGTGGTTGGGCACCATGTCCCGCAAAGCGCCGGCCTTGTCGTAGTAGCCGCCTCGCTTCTCCACGCCCACCGTTTCCGCTACTGAAATCTGTACGTGATCGATGTAGCGCCGGTTCCAGATGGGCTCGAAGATTCCGTTAGCGAAGCGCAACGCCAGGATGTTCTGGACGGTTTCCTTGCCCAGGTAGTGGTCGATGCGGTAGATCTGTCTTTCGTCGGCTACCCGCAGGAGGCGCTGGTTCAGCAGACGGGCCGATTCGAGATCGTGACCAAAAGGCTTTTCGATGACCACCCGCCGCCATCGTTGACCGTCCGGCTGCATGAGCCCGACCTCAGCCAGATGCTCCACCGCAGGGCCGAAGTAGTCCGCCGCCGTGGCCATGTAGTACATGTGATTGCCGTGGGTGGAGTGGTCGCGATCAACTTTGTCGAGCAAGTCTTTCAGTTGCAGATAAAGGCTCTTGTCGCTCATGTCGCCGCTCAGGTAATAAATGCGGCGGACAAACCATTCCCAGATGTCGGGGTCCACCTTGTCGGTGGCGAATTGCTTGATGTCTTCCGAAACCTTGCCGCGGAAATCCTCGTGGGACAGCGGCGACCGCGACACGCCAATCACGGCGAATTCCCGCGAAAGCAAGTCGTATTTCGCCAGATTGTAGAGCGCAGGGATCAATTTGCGGCGGGTCAGGTCGCCGCTGGCGCCAAAAATCACCATGGTACAGGGATCGCTCGTCTTGCCGATCCGCTGCTGCTCCACCGCAGGCATGACTTCAGTCTGGGCCATATCTACTTCTTGATCGTTCCCGGTTCGACGTGACCACCGAATTGTCGGCGCATGGCAGACAGGATTTTTTCCGCGAAGGTGTGTTCCTGTCGCGAACGGAACCTGGTATAGAGCGCTGCCGAAAGAACATCGACCGGAACCGCTTCGTCAATCGCGGCCTGAATGGTCCAACGGCCTTCGCCGGAGTCCTGAACGAATCCGGTGTACTCGGCGAGCGTGGGATTTTGCGCCAGCGCGATCGCGGTCAGGTCGAGCAGCCAGGAACTCACCACGCTTCCACGCCGCCAGACTTCCGCGATGTCGGCCAGGTTCAGGTCATAGCGATGTTCTTCCGGGACCTCTTTGCTAGTGGCATTGCGGAAAATATCGAAACCTTCGGCGTAGGCTTGCATCAGCCCGTATTCAATTCCGTTGTGCACCATTTTGACGAAGTGGCCTGCTCCCGAAGGGCCGCAGTGGATGTAGCCGTCCTCGGCCGTTCCCGGCATCTTCTCGCGCCCGGGAGTGCGGGCAATCTCGCCGCGGCCAGGAGCCAGCGTCTTGAAAATGGGGTCCAGTTGCTGCACCACGTCCTTGGGCCCGCCGATCATCATGCAGTAGCCGCGTTCCAGTCCCCAGACCCCGCCGCTGGTCCCGACATCAACGTAGTGAATACCCTTTTGCTTGAGCTTGGCGGAACGGCGCACGTCGTCTTTGAAGTAGGAGTTGCCGCCATCGATGAGAATGTCGCCGGCCTGCATGCGTTGGGCCAGGGCGTCCACGGTCTGCTCGGTGGGACCGCCGGCTGGAACCATCAGCCATGCGATGCGGGGTTTGCCCAGTTTGCCGACGAAGTCATCGAGAGAAACGGAACTGATCGCGCCCTCGCCGGAAATTTTTTTTACATTGTCAGCGCTCAGATCGGTGACCACAAGTTCGTGCCCGCCGCGCATCAGTCGGCGTGTCATGTTGGCGCCCATCTTGCCCAGACCGACCATTCCCAGACGCATAAATCCGCTCCTTGTCGAATATTAAATCGTTTCTATAGCCCACCGCCACTGCTTTCGGCGGCCCTAGTGTAAACCAGTGTAGTATCGCGGGACGAAAATCAGGTTAGGGCTTGATGAAAACGCGGCGGCTAACCGGTCGAGAACGGCTGCCGGGTCCTTCCCCAGACGGACATGCAAGGCCCGGCGCCCATGTTCCTCCAGCACCTGGAAGTCTCCCCGGGGTTTTTACCTCGCCCACAGCGCGCAGTTGGTCGCTGTCGGGCGATCTGCTGGGCGGGGCGTCGAGCCAGCTCATCCAGTTGGCTAAGCCTGCTCCGGTCCGGAGCGAAGCATCGTGCTGCCAGAAATCACAGAGCTTGCCGCCCGCGCGCCAATCTTCAATATTCGCCGTTTACCGTGGCCGCCAGGCCTCGGGCAGTCCGGTGGTCTGCAGACTCACTTGGATTTCGAACTCTTTTCTACGGCCTCAAGAAGCTTGTCGAAGGCCTCGGAGAAGAGACGAACTCCGTCATCGGTCAGCTTGTCCGTCACTTCTTTCATCGAGATGCCAAGTTTGGCCGTGGTTTCCATGATCTTGTGGGCTGCCGGCAGATCTTCGGTCAGGCTTTGGCGGGGCTTCCCATGATCGCGGAAGGCGTCAAGGGTGGCCGGCGGAATGGTGTCCACCGTGTCGGGCCCGATCAGTTCTTCCACGTAGAGCACATCGCGGTAAGCCGGGTTCTTGGTGCTGGTGCTGGCCCAAAGCACGCGTTGCGTCTGTCCGCCTTTGGCCGCCAGCGCCTTCCAGCGAGGCGTGCTGAATATCCCCTGGTATTTCTCGTACGTCTGCTTGCCGTTCGCGATGGCCACTTTTCCCTGGACGCTGTTCAGTTGTTCCTGCTCGCGGGCATCTTTAGAGGCCTTAAGTCGGGCGTCGATGATGGCATCCACCGCGGAATCGATGCGGCTGATGAAGAAGCTGGCTACGCTGGCCATCCGGCTGACGTCCCCGCCGCCGGCGGCATATTTCTCCAGCCCGGCGATGTAGGCTTCCGCCACTTTCACGTAAACTTCCTGCGAGAAGAGCAGAGTCACGTTCACATTGATGCCTTCGCTGATCGCCTGCTGGAAGGCGGGGATGCCTTCGGCGGTGCCGGGAATCTTGATCATTACATTCTCGCGGCCCACGGCCTTCCACAATCTACGCGCCTCGTCCAGCGTGCCCTTGGTGTCGCGGGCGAGGTGAGGCGAGACTTCGAGGCTGACATAGCCATCGCGCCGCTTCGAACTTTGATAAACCGGGCGCAGGAAGTCGGCTGCGTCCTGGATGTCGCGGATGGCGAGGATCTCGTAACGCCCTTTGGCATCGAGATCGGTCCGCGAGCGCAAAGAGTTGAGCAGATCGTCGTACAACGAACCGCCGGCAATCGCTTTTTCGAAGATGGTCGGATTGGAAGTCATACCCCGGAGTCCATCTTCGTCGATCAGGCGTTTCAGTTCGCCGCTGGTCAGCAGGTCGCGGCGGATGTAATCCAGCCAGACTGACTGGCCGAATTTCAAAAGCTCTTTGAGGGGGTTGGTGGCTTTGGCGGTTTCGAGAACTCCTACTGGTTGCATGTGACCTCTCTTATTAGTCGTCGGTCGTCAGTCTTCAGTCGTCAGCAGAACCGAGCGACTTTTGCTGACCACTGAAGACTGACGACCGACCACTGCTTATTTCCCCAATGCTTTTCGGGCCGCCGCGACTACGTTCTCCGTGGTGAACCCAAACTTTTTCTGCAAATCCTTGATGGGTGCGGAGGCGCCAAAACGGCGCATCCCGATGACGATGCCGGATGGGCCAACGTATTGTGACCAGCCAAAGGTGGCGGCCTGCTCCACCGCGACCCGCGCCTTTACGTCTGGCGGCAGAACTTTGGCTTTGTATTCGTCGCTCTGGTGCTCAAAAAGATTCCACGATGGCATGCTTACTACGCGTGCCTTGATGCCTTCAGTTTTGAGTTGTTCGTAGGCGCTGACGCACAGCGAAACTTCACTACCGCTGCCCATCAGGATGACTTCCGGCTTGCCGTCAGGGGCGTCGGCCAGGATGTACGCACCTTTGGCAACGCCTGAAGCCCCGCCATACTTCGAACGATCGAAGGTGGGAACGGCCTGCCGGCTGAGCACCAAAGCTGCAGGTTCGTGCTGCAGCGGCATGATGACCTTCCAGGCCTCGACCACTTCGTTGGCATCGGCGGGACGCATCAACATCAAGCCCGGCATGGCGCGCAGCGACGCCAACTGTTCGATCGGCTGGTGCGTCGGACCGTCTTCTCCGAGGCCGATGGAATCGTGGGTCCAGACATAGATAGTGGGAATTTCCATCAGCGCGGCGAGCCTGACCGAGGGCCGCATGTAGTCACTGAAGTTGAAAAAGGTGCCCCCGAAAGGCCGAATCTTCGATACCGCCATGCCATTCAGGGCCGCGGCCATGGCGTGTTCGCGCACGCCGAAGTGGAGGTTGCGTCCGCCGTAGCTGCCCGCCTGGAAGTCTCCGGCTCCTTCGAACTTGAGCCGCGTCCGGTCGGAACCCGCCAGATCGGCGGAGCCGCCCACCAGCCACGGAACGTTTTCCGCGACTACGTTCAAGACTTTCCCCGAACTCTCGCGGGTGGCGATGCCCTTCGCGTCGGCGGGAAAGGTGGGGAGGTTCTTGTCCCAGCCGTCGGGCAGTTCACGCTTTTGCATGAGCCTGATCTGGCTTGCCAGGTCGGGATATTTCTTTCCGTAGTCCGCGAACAGCGTCTCCCACTTCTGGCGCAGTTCACCGCCACGTTTGCCGATGCCGTTCTTGAAATTCTCCAGCACGCCGCCGGGGACGAGGAATTTTGCGTCCTCGGGCCAGCCGTAGAACTTTTTGACCAATCGGACTTCTTCTTCTCCCAGCGGTTCGCCGTGAGCGGCGCTGGTGTCCTGCTTGTTGGGCGATCCGTAGCCGATGTGGCTGTTCACCCGGATGAGAGTGGGACGGTCTTTGGTTTTCAGGAAGCCGTTATAGGAGTCGACGAGGGACTGTAGATCATTGGCGTCAGTGACGTGTTCCACGTTCCAGCCGTAGCCTTCGAAACGTTTTCCCACGTCTTCGGTAAACGAGACGTTGGCCAGGCCATCCAGCGTGACGTGGTTCTCGTCGTAAATCCAGCACAGATTGGAGAGCTTCAGGTGCCCGGCCAGGGACGCAGCCTCGCTGGCGACGCCTTCCATCATGTCGCCATCGCCGCACAGAGCGTACACGTTGTAGTCAAAAATCTCGAAGCCGGGCTGGTTGAAATGCGCGGCCAGCCATTTGCCGGCAATCGCCATGCCCACGCTGTTGCCCACGCCCTGTCCGAGCGGGCCGGTTGTGGTTTCGACACCCGCGGTCAAGCGGTATTCAGGATGTCCGGGCGTCCTGCTGTCGAGTTGGCGAAATCTCTTGATGTCGTCGAGCGTGACTGCGAAATCGCCCAGCCGTTCGTACTCGGGATTAATTCCACGCACCTGGGCCAGATACAACATGGCGTACAGCAGCATGGAGGCGTGGCCGTTCGACAGAATGAAGCGGTCGCGATTGGGCCATACCGGATCGGCGGGGTCGTAACGCAGGAATTGCTGCCACAGGCTATAGGTTACCGGCGCCAACGCCATAGGGGCGCCCGGGTGTCCGGAGTTTGCCTGCTGCACTCCATCCATTGCCAGAGTGCGGATGGTGTTGATGCACAGCATGTCCAGTTGCTTGCCGGTGGCCAAAGTTTGCTCGGTCGCTACCATGAAAACTCTCCCTCTGGAGGGTACGTCATCAACCGACGCGGATGGAAGTGCACTGTCCCTAATACTTGGTCAGGAACGGGAAATACTCAATCAGCCATTTCAGTTTATCAATTTCTGCGAACCCATGCTTCGGCAATGAATACGTTGGACAGGTGCCCCTGATTGTGTCGGGCGGACACTCCTGTCCGCCGCCTTTGGAGTTGACGTTCTGTTTTTGTTTTGGTCGTGGCTTTCCTGCGGTGACGACGGGACGCATGTCATTCTAAAAAAGTCAAAGGCAAAGGCGTCGGACAGGAGTGTCCGACCCACACCCAGCCTGATTGCGGCTGTCGTTGGATGCCTCTAAAGAAATAGATGATGGGAGGCGATCTAACGTTTCATCTGGGCCAGGTAGCCATTCTCGTTGTTGTAGCCCTTGGTCGTGCTTTCTACGAATTTGAGGAAATGGCGAAGGTTTTCACGCTCGGTGGGTTCGAGCTCGGAAAATTTGATGCGTACTCCGAACGATGGACTGCTCTTGGTCACAATTCCGGTAAGAATGATGCCTTTGATCCAGATTTTGCCGTTGGCCAGCCAGAGGCCGATTTCTACCGTGACTCCTGAGGGTACGGGAGTGGCGGTTTCGACAAAGCATCCCCCGATGCTGGTATTGGACAGATTTCCCCAGATGGGCACTGCCGAGTTCCCCAGCCGCAACTCAACCGCAACGAAGCACCGCATGCGGGCGTGGCGGCGGCGATCCTCGCCCCAGGTCGGGGTAAAGATGTCCGGCTCGAAGGGCGGACTGGCAGCCGGGCTGGTTGCCACGGGCGGCGCGGGTGCGGGTTGCTGCGCCGGGGCCGGCTGGGCCTCGGACGCTGCCGTGGCCGTTTCCGAGGTGCTGACGGCCTTTGCGGGTCCACCCTTAATGTTGCGCATGGCCTCAAGCAGGGCCTGGTCACGCTTGTCGGCCGGGGCCTCGCGATAGACCTGCAGCAGCTCTCCCAGATGGCTCACAAGGGCGGGATCGGTAAGAAGCTGGGTCCAATCCGCACCAGTGCCGGAATACTTAGGGTCACTCATAAGATAGAAATATTCCCAGGAAACTTTGGTTATGCCTCCACCAGATTGAACTACGATGGCCACGGGAACAAGATGACTATAGTCACTGGTCCGGGTAACGGGAGACGATTACCCGTCCGGTCCCGGCAGGCAGGACGTTAGAAAAGGGGGCGCACCGGCCGGCTCTGGGTGAGGAAAATGGCAGTACTTGTCAATTGCGACCTCGCGGACCGATCCCCTTGGCTCCGAGTTGTCCGCCCTTGGCACTTGGCGACGCCGGGGCATGTCGGGCCCCTCCGCACAATTTTTCTTTGTTATTCCCACAGACTGCGAATGGGAGAGCGGCAAAACAGATAACTATGGCGTTGGATAGTCCCAAACATCGGGCGGCAGCTTATCCTTGAGCGCTGCATACATGGCGTCGCGGAACAGTTTCAGAGCCGGATACGGCCGCAGGGCAATAGTGCGTTCCACAATCAGCCCCTGCTCGTCGTCCACGATGACCTCCAGGCTCTCGAACTTGTGGCCATCCATGGTCCCCACCCAGCGCAAGAAGGTGGTGCGCTCATCGAGCTTGAACTCGGTTGTGTAGGTACCGGAACCACGCGTAGAGCTCGACTGAGCGAAAATCGCCGCGATGACTTCACGTCCCTCGATCGGCCGTACCAGGATAGGGCTGTTGCATACGATGTTTTCGGCAAGTAGCTCGCTCACCTGGGCGGCTGTAGGCTTACCGGATTCCCGTAGTTTGCCTATAAGGATGCATGGTGATTCCTCCAATGCTGTGTTATTTGCGGCTGGAATCGAGCAAAGGCTGTCCTCGCGGCCCGTCGACTCGGCATCTTTAGGAACCAGCCCTCGACCCATACGTGCGGAGAGTATAGTTGATGGAAACCAGGGCATTACACTTATCGACCCCTCGAAGGGATGGCTGGAGGGGCACAATTCTAGGCCCAGTACAATCAAAGATAAATCTCCGTTGAGGCCAGAGTGCCGAGAAGTGATTGACGCAAAAGGGAATCTGGTGCGCCCGGAGAGATTCGAACTCCCGACCTATTGCTCCGGAGGCAATCGCTCTATCCATCTGAGCTACGGGCGCGTTGTGCCTAATTATACATTCCTCCAATTGTGCTGGCTGGAGTGTGCTCCTAGAGTAGGATCCCGCGCAGGATGACCTGTGCCACCGAGAAGTAAATCACCAGGCCGGTGACGTCCACGAGCGTGGCGACAAAGGGAGCCGATGCACTCGCGGGATCAAGACCGCAACGGCGGAGCAAGAAGGGGAGCATGGATCCGGCGCTGGTGCCGAACATCACCACCCCGATCAAGCTGCATCCGATGGTCAGCGCCACGACGAGGTAGTGCTCCCCGTAGCTCCCACGCAAGGCATGCCAGAGAAAAATCCGCGATATCCCTATGATCCCGAGGATGATTCCCAGGGTCAGACCCGCCGCCAGCTCGCGCCGAATGACGCGGAACCAGTCCTTGAGCCGAATTTCGCCCAATGCCATGGCCCGGATAACCAGGGTTGTGGCTTGCGAGCCAGAGTTGCCCCCGCTGCTGATGATGAGCGGAATAAATAAAGCGAGCACGACGGCGCGCTCGATTTCGCCGGAAAAGAAACCCATGGCAGTGGCCGTCAGCATTTCGCCTATGAAAAGAATGGCGAGCCACCCAGCCCGCTTGCGCACCATCTGTCCAAACGTCACTTCGAGGTAGGGACCGTCCAGCGCCTCCATACCACCAATCTTGACAATGTCCTCTCCTGCTTCCTGCTGAACCAGTCCGGCGACGTCAGCGCTGGTGATGATTCCCAGCATGCGACCCTCCGGACCAAGGACGGGCACCGCCAGCAGGCGGCGTTTCGCCAGTAGTTGAGCGACGGTTTCCTGGTCAGCATCTTCCAGTACGAAGACGTAATCGGTGCGCATGATCTCGCGGACTCTACGGGACCTTTCAGCAGAGAGAAGTTCACGGAATGAAACCACTCCCATAAGATGTTGCGCCTCATCCAGCGTGTAGGCGTAGTAAATCATTTCGACTTGACCGGCCTGTTGCCGGATCTCGGCGATAGCCTCCTCGACCGTGACGTCTGGTGAAATCCGCACATAGCCGGCGTGCATCAAGGCGCCAGCTTCATCTTCCGGATAGGGGGAGGCGGAGCGTCCGTGGCGGCTTCGCTCGGCGACGACCGTCACTTCCATTTCGTTGGCCCGCTGCAGGACCTGATCAGTGAAATCCAGCCCGGGAAACCAGCGCCTGGGAGACCCAGTGCTGCGATTCAGGAAGAGTTGGGTAACGCCGTGCTTGCGCGCATAGTCGACCAGGGTTTGCGCCGGATCCTGGCCATGAATGACTTCCGTCGCGATGCGCAGATTCTCGGCAAAGCGCAGGTGGCGATCAACCGTCGGGCGATCTTCCGCATGCACCGCAGGTGAGTCCTCTTTGGAATGGACGTACACCGCCATACAGACGGCTTGCAGATGGTCGGCTACGCGTCTGGCCCGGCGCAACAACATGGCCGTGGACGGGTCAGCCGTGATGTTGACCAGTATTTTTTCGGCTTGCGCCTCGGAGGGCAGGGCCTTTCCCTTCTGGCGAGCTTCCAGTACTTGCGCGGTCTGGCGGATGGCCAATTCCCTTAAGGCAACCAGGACCGGTTCCTGAAAGAGCTGGCCGAATTCGCTGGTGGCCCGGTCCGGCGGATAGATGGCACCGCGTTCCAGCCGGTGAAGCAGGGCCCGAGGTGTGACGTCAACGATTACCACTTCGTCGGCCTGCTGGAAAAGCCAATCGGGCACCGTCTCGCGCACCCGTAGGCCTGTAAGCTGCCAGATCTGATCGCTCAGGCTGGCCAGATCCTGTACGTTCATGGTGGTGAGAACGTCGATGCCGGCTTCGAGCAGTACCTGAACGTCTTGCCACCGCTTTTGCCGCACCGAACCAGGAGCGTTGGAATGGGCCAACTCATCCACTACGCAGACTCGCGGACTCCATCGCAAGACGGCATCGACATCCAACTCTTCCGCGCTACTGCCACGGTGCACGACTCGTGCCAGAGGAACGGCCTTGAGTCCATCCATCCGGTCGCGAATGTCGTTGCGTTCGTGCGAGTCCACAAATCCGATCACCAGGTCGATTCCGCGAGCGGTTAATGCTCGCGCGTCCTCCAGCATCTGATACGTTTTCCCGACACCCGGGGCGTAGCCGAGATAGATCTTGAGATGACCTGCAACAGTCAGGTGAGTCATAGCTTTGGCCTTCGTCTCGAGGAGTCCCGGTCAGTGGGGGAAAACGCGAACGTCCATACCTTCAGCGGCCCTGATCAAACGGCTCACTGGAGTTCCCCACAGGCGCGCTCTCCAATCCTTTTTCGTGCTGTGTCCGACAAAAATCTGGGTCACGCCGTGGGAGCGCGCATATTGCACGATCGATTCGACTGGATCATCCGACTCCAGCACATCCACCTGGGCGCCGGCCTCGCGCGCGCGGGCCAGTTTTTCCTCCATGGCCCGATGATCTTCCTCGGATGAGTTTGGCAGCCTCACACCGATGGCCATGACATCGCAGTGAAAGCGGGCTGCGCTTTGCCGGGCGCTGGCGATCATGCGATCGGGGTTGGCAAAGGGAGAAAGGCAGACCAGAAAGCGTTCACGCGCCGGGGATGCAGACTCGATCTCGTGGGAGCGCAAATAGCGTTGCAGTCCGGCATCAATCACATCGGCGGAGAGAACCAGGGCCATCTCGCGCAGCGCCGACAGTTCCGGAGGCGCTTCCTCCGTAGGAGCATCAACGACCACGATTTCATCCGCCGTATTGAGGAATTCCCGGGGAATGGTTTCAGTCACTGGCCTGCCGGTCAGCTTTTGCGCCGCCTCGCGCTGGTCAGCAATGTGCTGCAGATTCACCGAAGCGATGACGTTGATGCCGTGGGACAGCAACTCCTCGACATCCTGCCAGCGGTGGGCGTTGCGGCTGAACGGGTTATCGTAGGCCAGCCCATCGACCACACAAACCTGCGGATGACGCTGCAGTATCGCGGGGACATCGATGACAGGAACGCCTTCAACGTCGATGGTGGGAACAATTTCGAGCGAGCTCAGGATGGGTCTGAGTTCTGCCGGAACTCGAGGTTGAAGGGCCCCGACGACGACGTCTTGTCCGCGCTCCTTTCGCCGCCGCGCTTCGTCAAACATGCGGAAGGACTTGCCCACGCCCGACGCATAGCCCAGAAAAACCTTCAACCGCCCCCGGGATGAGTCGCCCTGGGCAGCGCCGGGCCGAATTGATTCAGCACCAGACATGGCTGGGGGATTGTAGCGCAGCGACGGCACGCGCGAAACCCTGAAGGACAAAAGGGTCGCTCGCTCCGGCAATTTCGCCGGGGAGCCGTTACTATTTGTGATTCTGAAGCGGGATGAGGTCAGGATTGACCGAGCCTCGGCTCCAACTCCACGTTGAATGCACTGCCACCAATCTGGCCAATCTACCGGAAATGACGGACAAGTCTTGAGCTCAGAGGCCCAGACACCTCTGTCGAGTGTCGGGTCCCGGGGCGAATGCCTCCGATGGGTTGGCCCGCATTTAGCCCTTGCGGGCTGGCAGAGCAGAGATCGGCGGAAGTGCGATCAGATGCCGCCGATGACTAATAACGCCCTCGGCCGCCACCGCCTCCGCCACGGCCGCCGCGATCCCGGCCGCCACCGCCTCCGCTACGTTCCACCTTGGGACGGGCTTCGTTGACGTTCAGAGTGCGCCCGCCTACCTGGGTGCCGTTCAGGGCGGCGATCGCTTTGTCTCCCTCTTCCGCGTTGGTCATTTCCACGAAACCGAATCCGCGTGAGCGGCCGGTGTCCCGGTCGGTCATGATGCTGACGCGGTCAACCTGCCCGTGCGCCTCGAACATCTGCCGCAGCTCTTCTTCTGAAGTATTGAAGTCGAGGTTCCCTACGAAAATATTCTTCAAGCGAGTCGCCTCTAATTGAGCTATCTGAGAGTGACTGACTTCGGCGGAAAAGCAAAGGCTGGTTGGCCGTCTTACAGCCGGAGCAGGCGAACAGTCAAATGCGTGGGGAAGTATAGCAGGTCTTTTCCCGGTGGGAAGTTATTCCGCGAACCGCGCTGGGGGCGCGGGTTTTCCTCGAGAAAAAGCAGGAGCGCTAGCAATCATCCACTTTCCAGTAGCCTGCGCGCTGATAGCCCATCTGCAGCAGTCGATTCTTAGGGTCGTGCCGCTTTCCACAGCTGGGACACTTCAGATAACGGCTCCAGGCGGTTCCCTGACGATCGTAGTTTTCCGAGACGGCGAAAGTGGTCCCGCAGCTGCACGGGAGGAGAAACATCTTCAGGCGCTGTTTGTCGCCCGCGCTCATTCCGGAAGTATACAGCCCCGTGCTAACGAACGAGTGTGGGGAGACTTTACTCCTCGACTGTCACCATTGAAATTTTTTTGCTGCGTTTGTTGGCCTGGAGCACTTTTTTGCGCAGGCGCAGCGATTTCGGAGTGACTTCGACGTATTCGTCGTCGGTGATGAATTCGATGGCCTGTTCCAGGTTCAGATTGCGGAAGGGGACCAGTCGGATCGCCAGGTCGGAGGTGGAGGAGCGCATGTTCGTGAGCTTTTTCTCACGCACGACATTGACGTCGAGGTCGTTGTCCTTGGCGTTTTCGCCGACGATCATGCCTTCATACACGTCGATAGTGGGGCCGACAAAGAGTTCTCCGCGCTCCTGCAGGTTATACAGAGCGTACGGTGTCGTGACTCCGTTGCGATCCGACACGAGCGCTCCGGTCAGGCGGTGCGGAATTTCACCCTGCCACTCGATGTAGCCATCGAACAGAGCGTTCATCACGATGGTGCCGCGAGTGTCGGTGAGTAACTGGCTGCGCAGGCCGATCAGGCCGCGGCTGGGGACGCGGAACTCGATGCGCACCCGGCCGTATCCGTGATTGTGCATGTTCAGGACTTCGCTCTTGCGCGCGCCCAATTGTTCCATGACCACGCCGACGAATTCCTCTGGAACATCCACAGTGAGCTTCTCGATGGGTTCCATGAGCTTGCCATCGACGCGCTTGGTGACGATCTCGGGTTTGCCGACCATGAGTTCGAAGCCTTCACGGCGCATCATCTCAATGAGAATCGAAAGCTGAAGTTCACCTCGTCCCATGACCACGAAAGAATCGGTGCTGTCGGTCTCTTCGACGCGCAGGGAAACGTTGGTCAGCAATTCCTTCTGCAAGCGTTCGCGGAGATTTCTGGACGTGACATACGTTCCTTCGCGGCCGGCGAAGGGCGATGTGTTGACGGTGAACAGCATGGCGATGGTGGGTTCGTCGATCGCGATGTGGGGCAGGGGAGAAGGATTCTCCGCGTCGGTGATGGTTTCCCCGATGGTGATGCCTTCCACTCCGGCAACCGCGATGATGTCACCCAGCGTAGTGTCAGTGATATCAACCCGCTTCAGGCCGGAGAAGGAAAACAGCTTGGTAATTTTCGTTTTGTGCAGCGTGCCATCCAGCTTGGCAATGCCAACATCTTCGCCGGTGTGCATGGTCCCGTTAAACACACGCGCGATGGCGAGACGGCCCAGGTAGTCGCTGTAATCGAGATTGGCCACCAGAATTTGCAATGGGCCCGCGGGATCGCCTTTCGGTTCCGGAATAGTCTTGACGATGGCTTCGAACAACGGCTGCAGATTTTCTCCAGCAACCTTGATGTCCGTGGAGGCGGTGCCGGTTTTGGCATTTGTATATAAGACCGGGAAATCGATTTGCTCTTCTTTGGCGTCGAGGTCGATGAACAGGTCGTAAACCTCGTTCAACACTTCCTGGGGACGAGCATCCGAACGGTCAATCTTATTGATCACCAGAATTGGAGGCAGGTGCGCCTCCAGCGCCTTGCTTAGTACGTAGCGTGTCTGGGGCAGGGGGCCTTCGCTGGCATCGACCAGCAACATGACACCGTCCACCATTTTCAGAGCACGTTCTACCTCGCCGCCAAAGTCGCTGTGGCCGGGCGTGTCCACGATGTTGATCTTTACGTCGTGATAGAAAATGGCGGTGTTCTTGGCGAGAATGGTGATGCCGCGCTCACGCTCCAGGTCGTTGGAGTCCATGACGCGTTCGATCAGATGCTCGTTGGCCCGAAAAGTGCCGCTTTGCCGCAGCATGGCGTCAACCAGCGTGGTCTTGCCATGGTCCACGTGGGCGATGATGGCGATATTACGAATGTTTGAAGTCAAAAGTTTGGGTACCTTCCCGAGGCTGCTTCTACTACCACTTTACTATGTATTTGAGGTTCTGCAGCGCGGTAGTTTCGCGTAGTGGTAGGGTGTGGGTCGGACACTCCTGTCCGACGCCTTTGGTGTTGATCATCGATCCAGCGCTGCCCGAGCCAACCTTGAGTATGTTTTTGATTTGCCAATATCAGAGTCAAAAGCGTCGGACAAGAGTGTCCGACCCACACAACCAGGCGCCAGGACGCCGGTCGCTACCACATCAGATCCGTTTCGGCCTTGGTCCGCAATCGATACCAGGTCACGATCGCAGCCAGCGAAAAGATAAAGATGATGGCAGAAATGGCGTTGATCTCCGGGGTGATGCCGCGGCGCAAGCGTCCCCAGATTTCTAGCGGCAGGGTATTGTCGCGGCCGATCAGGAAAAAACTGACCGCGATTTCGTCCATCGAGAGGGTAAAGATGAGCAGTGCTGCACCGATGATTGAAAGCCGCAGGTTGGGGAGAGTCACACGCCAGAAGGTCTGCCAGTAGTTTGCCCCCAGGTCGAGCGAGGCTTCCTCCTGGGCGCGATCGAGTTTCTGCAAGCCGGCAAAGACTTCGGTGGTGGCGACCGAAATCAGGGCCGTGCCGTGGCCCAGCACAATGGTTAGCAGGCTTAGTTTCACGCTGCCCGCCTGGAACAGCATGAGCAGTGAAAGTCCCGTGATGATTCCGGGAAGGATCAATGGGAGTAGCACTAGCCTACGGAAAAGGGCCTTGCCGGGGAAGTTGGCGCGATCGAGCGCCAGGGCCGCGGGAATACCGAAAGCGAGGGAGATCGCCATGGCAGCCAAGGCCACCAACAGACTGTTCAGCACGGACGTCCAGATGGCGTCATCGGCAAAGAGCAGGCGATACCAATTCAAGGTCAGATCGCGCGGGGGAAATCCGCCCACTCCCGAACCATTGAACGAATACACGACCAGAGTAACGATAGGCAGATAGAGAAAGCCGAAGACGACAGCAGCGTGCCAAGGCAGCCAGCGCGACGCAGGTACCGTCTGTTTGCTCTGATTCATCGGAAGCTCCATTTCTTTTCCAGGCTTTCCGAGAGGAACAACAGCGCGAGTACCAGGGCCAGCATGCAGAACGAGATGGCGGCGCCCAGGGGCCAGTTGTAGGCCGCGCCGAACAGGCTGACTACGATATTTGAAATCATGATGCCGCTGGGGCCGCCCAATAAGAGCGGGGCAAGAAAATCTCCCAGACTTAACACGAATGCGAAGGTTGCTCCCGCCAGGACTCCGGGAATGGAAAGAGGGAAGATCACCCGCCAGAAAGTCTGCAAGGGCGACGCGCCCAAATCGTGCGACGCCTCCACCAGGTTGCGCGGAATGTGTTCGAGCGCCGCGTAGATCGGCAGGAACGTGAACGGGGTGTAGATGTGCGTGAGCGTCAGTACCACGGCGAACGGGCTGTACAACAGGAAATCCAAGGGATGGCTGGTGAGATACACATATTGCAGCAACGTGTTGAGAACGCCGTCGCTACCCAGGATGGTCTTCCACGCATAGGCGCGCACCAGATAGCTGACCCAGAGCGGAATGATCACCAACTGATAGAAGAGGTCTTTTCTCCTGCCGGCGTGAAACGACAGGTAGTAGGCCAGAGGATAGCCCAGCAGCAGAGAGAAGATTGTCACCCGCGCTGCGATCCACATGGAACGCAACAGGGTTTGCCAATAGGCATTCACTTGTACAAGCTGGCGATAATTTTCCAGAGTCCAGGTGTGGAGAATTTCCTGCGATGGCGAGACCGACCAGAAGCTGTAACAGAAAAGAAGGGCATAGGGGAGGAGCAGAAAGACCGCCACCCACAGCAGCGGAGGTACGGTGATCGCGGCTCGATAGGCGCGGGAGAACATAAAAGATCCAGGTCAAAAGCGGCGGGCGAGGGCGCCCGCCCCACACAGTTAAGTCCCTTCCGAGGCCCGGACCGGAACCGCATCGGCCGGAGAGAACTCAAGGTCAACATCACCGGTCCAGCTTTCCCGGCTGGCGGCGCGAATCGAAAGCACGAGCCCATCGGCGCACTCAACCTGAAGCAATTCTGTGGCTCCGTGAAAGGCCTGCCGCAAAAGTTTCGCGCGAAAGCGCACGCCGGCACCGCCGCTGCCGGACCCCGCGATGCGGATATTTTCAGGACGCAGTGAGAACAGGCCGGGGCCGTCGCGCAATCCGGTCCGCCAGGAGAGCGAGTGGCAGCGCGCCACTCCATCCTTTACTTCACCGCTGAGCAGATTGGTGTGGCCGATGAACTGTGCCGTGTAGGCCGTAGCCGGGCGGTTGTAAATCTCCCGGGGAGAAGCGATCTGTTCCAGTTCGCCCATGCGCAGCAGCGCGATGCGGTCGGACATCACCATGGCTTCTTCCTGGTCATGGGTAACGAAGACAAAAGAGATGCCGACTTCGCGCTGCAGTGATTTCAATTCCACCTGCATCTGGCGGCGCAGGCTGGCATCGAGCGCGGAGAGGGGTTCGTCCAGCAGCAGCAGCCGCGGACGATTCACCAGCGCGCGCGCCAGGGCGACGCGCTGCTGCTGTCCGCCGCTGATCCTTGCCGGCTTGGCGGCGGCGTAGGCAGTCATCTTCACCATCTCTAACGCCTGTTGAACTCGCACCGCGACTTCCTGCCCGGGCACCTTGGCGACACGCAATCCGTAGCCTACGTTTTCCGAGACGGTGAGATGAGGAAAAAGAGCGTAGTGCTGGAAGACGGTGTTGACCCGCCGCCGGTATGGCGGCAGATTGTCAAGGCGCTCGCCGCCCATGAGAATTTCGCCGGAACTTGCAGCCTCGAAACCAGCGATGATGCGCAGCAACGTTGTCTTGCCGGAACCGCTTTCACCCAGGATGGTGAGGAATTCTCCTTCAGCGACTTGCAGGGAAATATCGCGCAGCACAACGTTTTTCCCGAATGACTTGGCGACATTGCGGATGTCGAGCAGCGGGGCCGGCGGCGGAGAAATTACAGTGGTCGTCGGTTCGCTGATCGTGGCCAATATTGCTCTCACCTGCTCAGGGCGCCCCAGTCTCGCCTCTTCAGCTTTTGTGGAGAGACGGAGTGGGTAGATCTTTGAGAGAGTTTCCCGCCCTGTCGTTCCAAAGTGCGGATCGACGAGGACGGGCACCCGGTTTATTGCGCTGCTTTTACTTCATTCCAGACTTCGTTGTACTTGGCGCGGCGCGGGACATTCTGCCAGAAGTAAAGACGCTTTTGATAGTTATCCACGTCGTCGAGGTGCAGGCCTTTGATTTCGTCCGGCGTCATCAATTGTGCCGCCTGCGGGTTTGCCGGAGTGTAACCGGTCACATCCGTGATCTTCTTCTGGGTTTGCGCCTCAACCATGTACTCCAGGAATTTGTGCGCCAGGTCTTTGTTCTCGCTGCCAGCGGTGATCATAAGGTGATCAATCCAGCCCGTCGTGTTTTCTTTGGGAATGGTTTCGCCCACGGGAAAATTGATCTTGCGCAACTGGTTGGTCATCAGCGGCCAGCCCATGGCTGCGACGACCTCGTGATTCTGGAAGAGATTGGTCAGTTCGCCGCCGGTGGACCACATTTTGCGGATATTCGGCTTCAGTTCCAGCAGTTTTTTCTTGACGGCGTTGAGCTGTTCGTCGGTCAAGTTGTAGAGCTGCGAGGGGTCGGGCTTGTCGAAGCCCAGAATTTGCGCCGCCATGTACACCGTGGGAAGATCGTCCCACACCGAAATCTTGCCGCGATACTTTGGGTCCCAGAGGACGGTCCAGCTCTCTGGCGGTGTGGGGAAAACCGTGGTGTCGTAAATCAGCGGGTCCGGCCCCCACATGAAGGGCACGCCGTACACCTGTCCCTTGATGCGCACCAGACGCAGCGACGTGAGTTGGGGAGAGAGTTGGCCGTAGCTGGGAATCTGCGAAAGATCGAGGGGCTGGGCCAAACCCGCCTCGGCGATGGAGGTGGCGACATCGCTCGAAGGCGAAATCACATCGTAATTGCCCGCGCTTCCGCCCCGCAGTTTGGCGACCAGTTCGTCGCTAGATCCCATGTAGGAAGCGGAAACCTTGCAATGATATTTTTCTTCGAAGGTGTGCACAAAGGACGGATCGGCGTAGCCTTCCCAGACCAGCAGGTTCAGGGTAGGCGTCTGCTTACCGCAGGAACTCAGGAGAAAGACTGCGGCAAACAGTGAAAGCGAGAACGCCGTACGCCGGATCATCACTTTGTCTCCCCTGTCGCCGGCATGTCCGGTGCCTGATAGACAACTTTTCCGCCAACCATTGTCAAGGATACTTTCATGTCTGCGACCTTGCTGGGATCGAGCTTGAACAGGTCATGGGAAAGTACGATCAAGTCAGCCAGTTTTCCCGGCTCGATTGAGCCTTCTGTTTTTTCACGATGTCCCGCAAACGCCGCGCCCAGAGTATAGGCCTTAATGGTGTCTTCGAGAGTGACACGCTCCTGCGGCACAAAGCCGCCGGGAGGATCGCCTTCCGTCGTCTTCCGGGTGAGTGCATTCTGCACTCCCGGCCAGGGATTCAGCGTCACGACCGGCCAGTCGCTGCCGAAGGCAAGGACACCGCCCGTGCTCTCGATACTGTGCCATACCCAGGCCCGCTGCGCGCGCTCGGGGCCCACGTTGCGAGCCCAGATTCCCAGCGTATCTTCGTCGGGATAGGCATGCAGAGGCTGGAAGCTGGCGATGACTCCCAGTTTGCCGAAGCGGGGAATGTCCTGTGCAGTGATGGTTTCGATGTGCTCGACGCGGGGACGCATGTCGTGCGTGTCATTGCTTTCAGCCGCGCCCTGGTAGGCATCGAGCGCCAGCCGCACCGCTTTGTCACCGATGGCATGGGTAAAAATCTGTAACCGGCGGCGGTCGAGTTCGGTGACGGCCTGCTTGTACTTCGCCGGGTCCCAGAACAGTTTGCCGGTCTTTGTCGGATCGTCGCTGTAGGGTTCGAGCATGGCCGCGGTGTGAGCTTCCACCACGCCATCGAGCATGGTCTTGACCACGCCGCCTGAAATCCAGTCATCGTGATAAGTACGGCGCGCCTGCTCGATCTTCGCGATCTCATCCGGTTTGAGTTCGGGCGGATCGAGAAAGTAAGCGATGTAGAACCGTAGCGTCATCTCCTGCTGCTGTCGCAATTGGTTGTAAAGGTCGAGCCATTCGAAGTCCCCGCCCGCGCTGTGCACCCGCACCAGTCCGAACTTGTTGGCCTCGCGCATTCCCAGGCGAAGGGCGGCCAATCGTTCTTCCGGGGTCGGCTTGGGAGTGAACTTGTCGAGCACGTCGTCGGCCGATTCCTGAAGCGCTCCCGTGGCTTCTCCCTTGGCATCGCGCATGATCCTGCCGTTGGGAGGGTCGGGCGTGTCACGCGTGATGCCCGCCATTTCCAGCGCCTTGCTGTTGGCCCATGAGCTGTGGCCGTCGAAGGCACGCAGGAATACGGGGCGATCGGGTACGACTTCGTCGAGAAACTTTTTGTCCGGCAGAGCCAAGGGGCCGAATGTGGGGTAAGTCCAGCCCATGCCCAGAATCCATTTTTCTTCGGGATGAGAGTCGGCGTATGCCTTCACCCGTCGTTGAATCTCAGCCACAGACTTCGATCCGTTGAGATCCACCTGGGTGAGACCGAGAGAACCTTCCATGAAGTGGATGTGACAATCAACGAAGCCGGGAAGGACCAGTTTGCCTTGGGCGTCGATCACTTTCGTAGCAGGCCCGCGGTAGGGTGCAATGTCTTTCGCGTTCCCTACGGCGAGGATTTTTTCTCCCTGGATGGCGACAGCCTCCGCCCAGGGTTGCTTCGCGTTCACGGTGTATATCCGCGCATTCACAATAACCGTGTCTGCCGGCAGCTGTGCACAGGCGCTGCCCAACAGAACGAGTACAACCAGAAAGATTGGAAGATGATGCCAGCCGATGTGAGACTTCCCGGATTCGACCAAGACTCTCCCCCGTGTTTCGTTTTAAGAATTCCGCCCGCTAGAACGTAGGCGGTGTGTTGACCCACAACACCCAGGTTTCGCTGCGGCCTG
Source organism: Terriglobia bacterium (assembly GCA_963803605.1). GTDB lineage: Bacteria > Acidobacteriota > Terriglobia > Terriglobales > Acidobacteriaceae > JAIQFF01. The sequence continues at coordinate 165,070 of CAWDNG010000002.1, read as the reverse complement.
GATTTTTCCAGCTATGCGGCGTGGCGCTCTCGAAATAGAAACTGTCGCCCGGCTGAAGATGGTACTCCTCCTCATCCAGAGAAATCTGCAATTCTCCCTGCAGGATGTAAAGAAATTCCTCGCCTTCATGATGGTAGGACTCGCCGCTGCCGGAGTGAGGAGCGATGCGGAACAGGTGCGGCTCCATCACGGTGTTGCCCCAGGCCAGCAATTCCATGCGCACGCCGGGGCCGGCCTCGAGCACCTTGCGTTTGTCGGGAGACACCAGACGGACGTTCGCTTCCGCAGGATCAAAGAAATCCAGGATATTGGTCTTGTAGAACCGCGCCAGTTTGCGCAAGGTCGAAACCGAAGCGCTCATGTGAGAGCGTTCGAGTGCGCTCAGAAATCCCAGCGAGATGCCTACCGCTTTGGCCACTTGCGCCAGGGAAAGCCTGCGGCGGATTCGCAGCTGGCGCAGGCGCGCGCCGATCGCATTGGAAGAGCCGTTCGAAGTGGGCCGCAGCAGGCCGTCGCGCTTCAGAAGCTGCACGATGGCGGGCGCGTTCATGCCGCGTACCTTGCGCAGAAAGCGCGCCCGCTTGAGCAGCTTTACGTCTTCCGGCCCGTACAGGCGGTACTTGCTGGCGGTGCGGTGCGGATGTGTGAGACCCAGGCTCTCCCAGGAGCGGATGACGGACGGGGAAACGCCGACCAGACGCGCCACATCGCCGATTTTCAAGTAGGGTTTTCGCTCTGCCGGATTCATCCCCGAGCCCTGCTGCCCCGATTTTAACGATCAGCCATAACGCTATTTTTTGCTTGACAGTTTGCGGAAATTACCTCTAACCTTGCGCGATTATAGCAAGGTTTGCTGTGTACACAAGCTTTGCTTTTTCAATTTGAAAACTCCACTCCCGCACCACGGAGATTCCCCATGCCTTCGTCGACAGCGCGCGGGACGAGCCGCTGGCTCGTCGTCCTGTTTTGTCTTGTTTCCTCCACGTTCGTTCTGGCCCAGAGCACAGGCGGCAGAATTCTGGGGCGTGTGGCCGACCCGAGCGGCGCGGTGCTCAGCAACGTAAAAGTCACTCTGGTGAATGAAGCCACCGGCGCCAGCCGCGAAGCCCTGACCAGCGACAGCGGCGACTACGTTCTGGTCGAGGTGCAGCCGGGCAGCTACCGGGTGGAGTTTGAGGCGCGCGGCTTCAAGAAGAATGTCCAGAAGAATGTGGTGGTGCAGGTCAATCAGGTGGTCACTCTGAACTCCACCTTGCAAATTGGCGGCACGCAGGAAGTTGTCGAGGTCACGGGAGAAGCCCCGCTGGTTGAGACTACCAGCACGCAGATGGGCGCGGTGGTGAACCAGCGCGCCGTTTCCCAGTTGCCGCTCAACGCCCGCGATACCTACCAGTTGCTGCAGTTGCAGCCCGGTGTGCAGTCGCAAACCGGTTCCGATCTCTTCTACGGCAGCGATAATGCCGGCGTGGTTTCGGTGAATGGCGGCCGCGGGCGATCCAACAACTTCAGCGTGAATGGCGGCGATGCCAACGACCAGTTCGCCAATCTGCCAGCTGTGCAACCCAGCCCGGATTCGATCGAAGAATTCCGCGTGCTGACCAACACGTTCGATGCGGAATATGGTCGCAACTCCGGCGCGGTGGTCAACGTGGTGACCAAGTCCGGGACCAATACCTTTCATGGCAACGTGTACGAATTTTTCCGTAACAAGGTGTTGAATGCGACCGGGCCCCTGGACAGTGAAAAGCCCGATTTCAAACAGAACCAGTTCGGGGGGACATTTGGCGGGCCCATCAAGAAAGACCGGACATTCTTCTTTGCCTCCTACGAGGGCCGACGCATCCGGCAGGGAATCTCGTCCGACTCGATCGCTGTGCCGACGGCCGACGAACGCGCCGGCGATTTTTCCGGCCAGAGCGTGTTTTCCGGCGCCCTCAACGACCAGTTCGTAGCCGACACGTTGAACGCCCGCCCCGGTTGCACCGCAGCGGTCCAGGCCGCCGGCGGCGATCCCATCGCGGCGGGGACCGATTTCGCAACTATTTTCCCGGGTAACATCATTCCCACCGAGTGCATGGATCCGACCTCGGTGGACTTGATGAACCAGTTCGTCCCTGGATCCAATCGGCCGGATGGAACCTTCCAGACCGTCTCCGGTATCCACCAGGACCGCACGGACCAGTTAACCCTCAAATTCGACCACCGGATTAACGACAAGCAAGGCTTTTCCGCGTACTACTACTTCGACGACAGCACACTGTTTGATCCCTATTCGCGCTTTCAGGCAGGTGGAGCTTCCGTCCTGGGCTTTGGGGCCAATACCAAAGACCGCTACCAGCAATGGAACCTTACTCACAACTGGACGATCAGCAACAATCTGGTAAACGAAGCCCACTTCACTTATTTCCGGGAGGCCCAGAGGAACTTCCTGCACCCGGCGCGAACCAATCTGGTGCAGGATTCCTGCGCGACGGTCCCTTCGGATGCCTGCTTCAGTGACGGCACTGCGGCCAACGATACCGGCATCCATCCCCGGCTGGGGGCCGGGCGCGAAGGTGTGCCCTTCGTGGACGTCTCGGGCCTGTTCTCTTATGGCAACAACTTCGAGGGCGAACTTCCCCAGGTAGGCAACACCTTCCAATGGTCCGATAGTTTGAGCTGGGTGAAGGGAAGTCACACCTACAAGTTTGGTGCCGATGTGCGCCGCCAGCGCTTTGATCAAACCCTGTACTACAACATCAACGGCCTCTACAGCTACTACGGTGGCAGCAACAACGATGTGGGCAGTGATGACCTCATGCCCAACTACCTGCTGGGCTTGCCCGATAGTTTCAGCCAGGGCTCGGCGCAGGTGGAAAACGTGCGCAGCACAATCTTCGCCCTATTCGCTCAGGATAGTTGGAAGATCCGGAAGAATGTAACCTTGAATTACGGGTTGCGCTGGGAATTGTTTACGCCGCTCACCGACATCAGCAAGCATGTGCAGAGTTTTCGCCCCGGACAAGTGAGCACGGTTTATCCCTGCCAGTTTACCGATCCGGTGATGACCACGATTTTCCAGAATGCCGGGGTAACTAACCCGGATTGTGACAACACAGGCGTGGTTCCCACTGGACTGGTGGTGCCCGGCGACGCGGGTGTGCCCGCGGGCCTCACCAGCACTTATTACAAGACCTTCGCTCCGCGGCTAGGAATTGCCTGGAGCCCTGGCGACTCCGGCAAGACCAGCATCCGGGCTGGCTGGGGGCTTTTCTACAATCCGATGGAGCAGTTGGTGCTGGAGCAGTTCAGCGCCGAGCCTCCATTTGGCGGCAGCAACATCATCAACGCTCCCCTGTTCAACACGCCCTACTTGCAGCAGGACGGCACGCAAAAACCGAATCCTTTCAACGGGATTCTCGACCCTCCTCGGGGACAGCCGGTGGATTGGGCGCTCTACCGTCCGCTGCTGCTGTACGGTCAATTCCAACCGCACCTGCGGACCCAGTATTCGACCCAGTACAACCTGAATATCCAGCGCGAGTTGACCCAGGACCTGGTCCTCCAGGTGGGCTACGTGGGATCGCAAGGCCACCGTTTGCTGGCCAGTCACGACATTAATTTTGGCAATGCCCAGTCCTGCATTGACCTGAACAACATGGCCAACACTTACGGCGATGACAGTCTGACCTGCGGCCAGTTCTATGCTGACAGCGCCTTCTTCATCCCAACCGATGAAGGCGGCACCCCGACGGTTGCGCCGCCCGGCGGTTTGCACCTGCCCTATGGGCCGGCTGGCTCCAGGACCATCGCAGCAGGCACTCCGATCTCCTCGGTCGCTCCCGGCGGGATCACGCTGGTCGGCTTGCGCCCCTATTCGTCCCCTAATTGCAATCCGCTGGATGGAACCGGATGCCCGCAGGACGGCACTCCGGTCTTCTCCAGCGTCTTCGCCGAAGATACCATTGCCAATTCCAACTACAACTCGCTGCAGGTCTCGCTGGAAAAGAGGTTTTCGCACGGGGTGCAAGCCCAGTTGGCTTACACTTTCAGCAAGTCGTTTGACCAGGCTTCCAGCTTCGAAGGAGAGTTGAATCCTCTTGACCCGCATGGAACCTACTCACTTTCCCAGTTCGATGCCCGCCACCGCCTGGTGCTCAGCTACATATGGCAGTTGCCGATCCCGAAGTACTCAGGCTTTGCCGGCAAAGTGCTCAGCGATTGGGATGTTTCGGGGATTTACACTTACCAGTCGGGGTTCCCCATTCGCATTACTTCATCCGCTGACAACGAACTGATGTACAGCGCGTTCTTTGAATATCCAGGCGAACCCGATCAACTGGCGCCGTTCCGCAGAACAGATCCGAAAGCCACCGGCGGCTACTGGTTCGATCCCAACAGTTTCACCGAGAATGCTTCCGACGACAGCGAGCCGCTTTGTTCTGCGGGCACCGCGTTCAATTGTTTCGATCCCAGCCTGTTTGGCCGCATCGGGAACGCCAGGCGCACCATCTGCTGCGGTCCGCCAGTCAACAATATTGACTTTGCTTTGCACAAGGTGCTGCCGGTGGGAGAGTTCAAACGGTTTGAGTTCCGGGCCGAGTTCTTCAACCTCTTCAACCATTCGCAGTTCAACAATCCGGATGGGAGCACAACCGACGGTTCGGATTTTGGCCGCATCATACGGGCCAAGCCGCCGCGCCTGATTCAGATGGCGTTGAAGTTCTACTTCTAGCGGGAAAGCGTTAGAGTAGAGACAGCTTTCAAACCCGGGCGGCCGCGGTCGTCCGGGCATTCTAATGGCCGCAATCATAGCGGCTTGAGCCATTCCTGGAGACCCGATGTACCCCGCATTGCAGAAGGAGCTCGAAACTTTCGAGCGTCGCACGCCGAAATCCGCCGCCGCTCACAAGAAGAACCTCAAACGAATTCCGCTGGGCGTGGCCAGCAACTACCGCGCTTACGATCCTTACCCGATTTTTGTGAAAGAGGGGTCGGGGAGCAAGTTCCGCGATCTCGACGGCAACGAATATATCGACCACAACCTCTGTTTCGGCGCGCTCATGGCCGGGCACTGCCATCCCGCAGTGATGAAGGCGGTGGAAAAACGGCTAAGCACCGGCACCATGTTCGGCATGCCACACGACATGGAGTGGGAGCTGGCGGAAGAAATCTGTAACCGTTTCCCGGTTGAAATGGTGCGTTTCGGAAACAGCGGCACGGAAGCCACCATGCATGCCGTCCGCCTGGCCCGGGCCGCCACTGGCCGCGACAAAATCGTAAAGTTTGAAGGCGCCTACCACGGCCTGCACGACTCCGCGCTGGTCAGCGTGAAGCCGCACGCGCCCGACTACGGGGATGTCAATGCTCCTACCTCGGTCCCCGGTGGACTCGGAGTGCCAAAATCCGCCGTGGCTAACGTGCTGATCGCTACCTTCAACGATCTGGCCAGCGTCGAACTGCGTTTCAAGCAGAATCCGGGCGAGATCGCTGCCATCATCCTCGAACCGATCCTGATGAATGTGGGCTTGTGCATTCCGCAGGCGGGCTTCCTGGAAGGACTGCGCGAGATTTGCAACAAGAATGGCGCGCTCCTGATCTTCGATGAAGTGAAGACCGGCGCGAAGCTGGGATGGGGCGGCGCCTCCGAGTATTTCGGCGTGACGCCGGACATGATCTGCCTGGCGAAATCGATCGGTGGAGGGTTGCCTCTGGCGGCGTTTCTCGCGCACAAATCGGTCATGGACCTGATCTCGCAGCACAAGGTTTTCCATGGCGGCACTTACAACACCAATCCGGTTTCGATGGCTGCGGGCCTGGCCACGTTTCGCGAAGTGCTCACCCGCGAGAACTACGTGCACGTGGACAAGCTCAGCAAGAAGTTGACCGAAGGCTACAGGAAGATCGTCTCCAAGTCGGGATTGCAAGGCTACATCGCCAGCGCCGGAGCCAACGGCGCATTGATGCTTTATGCCAAAGAGATTCGCAACTACCGCGACTGGGAAGCCATTGATTTCGATCTGTGGCGGCACTACTGGTTCGCCATGGTCAACCGTGGAGTGATGGCGCAGCCTTACTGGTGGGACGAGCAGTGGACCATCTCCGTACAGCACACCGAAGCCGATATCGACAAGCATCTGTCCGCGTTTGAAGATGTGGCGCCGGCATTGGCAAAAGCGCAGCAGGAGCGCGTCGGGGAAGTTGTCGCCGTAGCGCACTAAAGTTCCTGTAGCGCCGCCGTCCCGGCGGCTGTCGTTTTGTGCGTCCCGCCTCCCATTTTGCGGGGGCAGGATGCCCTCGCGACAGCCGGCAAGATGCGGCGCTACGAAGCCCAAAACCTAAGGAGTAGGTATTGTCCGCGAACCATCCTGAGCAGCCGCACCTGAAGCGCGTCCTCGGACGCGCAGATTTGGTTCTGTTGTTCGTGGTCGCGATTTTCAATCTGAATGTGGTTCCGTCGATAGCCGCCAATGGCGGGGTCACGGTCTGGTTGTGGATCGTATCGCTGCTGTTGTTCTTCTGGCCGCAGGGCATCGCGGTCATCGAACTGGCGCACCGTTATCCCGGAGAAGGTGGGGTGTACCTGTGGGCGAAGGAAGTGTTCGGCGACTTCCACGGTTTTCTGTCGGGCTGGTGCTACTGGACGAACAACATGCTTTACGTCCCTACGGTGATGCTGTACTTCGTTGGCGTATCGGTGTTCGTGCTGGGCCCCAGCCATCAGGCACTGGCGGATAACAAACCGTTTGCACTGGTGGCGTCTCTGGTACTTCTGGTCGTGCTGGTGGTGCTCAACATCGTGGGCCTGGGAGTGGGGAAGTGGGTCAACAACCTGGGCGGCATTGGAACCGGGATTGCCGCAGCCGCGCTGATTGGCTTGGGATTAGTCATCTGGATGCGATTTGGCAGCACCGTGAGTTTCGCGGATTTTCGCATCCCGGCAAACCCACGCTTTGTGCTCAACTCCTTTGGCGTAATCTGCTTCGGACTGGTGGGCCTGGAACTGGCCTCAGTCATGGGAGACGAGATACAGGACCCGGAACGTACCTTACCGGGCGCGGTTGCGTGGGGGGGAGTGCTTTCCGGGTTGCTGTACATCGGCGCCACGCTCACCTTGCTGATTGCGGTCCGCAAGGACCAGATCAGCGTGCTGCAAGGCATCGTGCAGGCGGTGGGCAGTATGGCGGAAAGAGTGGGTGCCGGCTGGATCATAGCGCCGTTTGCTTTGTTGCTGAGTTTTTCCATCGCTGGCATCGGCTCGGCGTGGCTGGGGGGATCAGCGCGTATTCCCTTTGTGGCCGGGCTCGATTCGTACATGCCGGCGTGGATGGCGAAGGTGCATCCTCGCTATGCGACTCCCTACGCCGCGCTGATTGTTCACGCGGCGGTTTCCATGGTGCTGATCGTGATGAATTTCATCGGCGCCGGTGTGCAGGAAACTTTTCAGAAGATGTTGTCATTGGCGGTAGTGCTTCAGTTGATTCCGTTTCTCTATATGTTCGGGGCCCTGATCAAGCTCGCTCTGCAACCTTCCGCGGGGAAGGGGCACTACAGCAAAACGACATTGGTCCTTGCCGGTATCAGCGGCCTGGTGACGACGACCTTGGGAATCGTGCTGGTATTTTTCCCGGCGCAGCAGATTAGTTCGTTATGGTCGTATGAAGTATGGATGTTTGGCGGCACGCTGTTCTTCATCGGCCTGGCGGCATTCTTCTTCTACGTGTACGGCAGCCGTAAAGCGAAAAGTGTGGGCGCGGGCGTCTCGCCCGTGCAGCCGAGCGAAGCTCGGCAATAGGCTAGAGATCGATTCAGGCAGGAGGCCTTATGCCCGGCGGAGTGAAAACCGACGTACGCACTTACCAGCTCTACATCAACGGCGAGTGGGTTGACAGCAAATCCAACAAGACTTTTCCGGTGTACGACCCGGCCAGCGAAGGAGTGATCGCGCTGGCCCCGGACGCCAACGCCGACGACGTGAACCGCGCCGTAGCCGCCGCCAAAGCCGCTTCTGAGGATGGCCCATGGGCGACCACCACCGCCCAGGAACGCGGCCGCGTGCTCTTCCGGCTCGCGGAAAAGATTCGCCAGAACACGGCCATGCTGGCGGAACTGGAATCGCGCAACACCGGCAAGCCGATCGTCGAGGCCGAGTATGACATCACTGACGTAGCCACCTGCTTCGAGTACTACGGTGGCCTGGCGACAAAAATTCTCGGATACGTGAATCCGGTTCCCGATAACGCCATGAGCCTTACGCTGAAGGAACCAATCGGCGTCGCGGGCCAGATTATCCCTTGGAATTATCCGCTGTTGATGGCCGCCTGGAAACTGGCGCCGGCACTAGCCGCGGGCTGCACCTGCGTGCTCAAGCCGGCTGAGCAAACCCCGATCACTGCGTTGGAGATGGCGAAGTGGCTGGCGGACGTGGGCCTGCCGCCGGGTGTGGTTAACATCATCACCGGCTTCGGTGAAAGCTGCGGCGCGCCCCTGGTGCAGCATCCTGACGTCAACAAGATTGCTTTCACTGGCAGCGCGGCAGTGGGAAAGATCATCGTCAAGCAGGCAGCCGACACGATCAAGCGCGTGACCCTCGAACTCGGTGGCAAATCGCCCAACATTTTCTTCGCCGATGCTGATTTCGAGGCCGCCATCGACGGCGCCCTTTTTGGCGTCTTTATCAATCAAGGCGAAGTTTGTTCCGCCGGCAGCCGCATCCTGGTGCAGAAGCCTATCTACAAGAAATTTGTCGATGCCATGGCGGCGAAGGCCAAAACCATCAAGCTGGGCGCGCCCCTCGATCGCGACACGAAAATGGGGCCGCTGGTAAGCAAGGAGCAGTACGACCGCGTCCGCTCCTACCAGGAGGTGGGAAAGAAAGAAGGCAAGCTCGCGGCCGGCGGCGGACGCGCCGATAAATTCGCCAAGGGCTACTACATCGAACCGACGATTTTCTACGATCTAGATAACAGCGCCCGCATCGCCCGCGAAGAGATTTTCGGGCCAGTGGCGGCGGTGATCCCATTCGAAGACGAGAAGGATGCAGTCCGGATTGCGAACGATTCTCCCTACGGACTTGCCGCGGCGGTCTGGACACGCGATATCTTCAAAGCCTTTCGCGCGGTGAAGTCGCTGCGCGCCGGCATCGTGTGGGTCAATCACATGCAACCTACCTACGTCGAGGCGCCGTGGGGCGGATACAAGCAATCCGGTTTCGGCCGCGAACTCGGGCCCTGGGGGATTGAAGAATATCTGGAAACCAAGCAGGTACACATCAATCTGAACGAGGCCCCGATCGGCTGGTACTGAGAAAGGCAGTCGTCGGTCGTCAGTCGTCGGCCAAGGTCCAACGGCCAAAGACCAACGACGATTTTGAGAGCTTTACCATGGCAACCATTCAACTACGAACTGCGATTCCCGGGCCGAAGTCCAAGGCCCTGGCTGCGCGCCGCGCCGATGCCGTTCCGCGCGGCCTTTCTATTGGCACGCCAGTTTACGTGGCCAAGGCGGAAGACGCCTGGCTTGAGGATGTCGACGGCAACCGCTACCTGGACTTCGCCGGAGGCATCGGTTGCCTGAACGTAGGACATCGTCGCGAGCCGGTGGTCTCTGCGATTAAGGCCCAGGCCGATCGCTTTCTTCACACCTGTGTTCAGGTCACTCCCTACGAGGATTACGTGCGCCTGGCCGAGCGTATGAATCAGGTCACGCCGGGTAAGTTCCCGAAAAAGACCTTATTTGTGAATAGCGGCGCGGAAGCGGTGGAGAATGCGGTGAAGATTGCACGGGCGCATACCGGCCGCTCCGGCATTATCGCTTTCGAGGATGCCTTCCACGGACGCACCATGATGACGCTGGCGCTGACCAGCAAGACGCATCCTTATAAGGCTGGGTTCGCTCCCTTTCCAGGTGATGTTTACCGCATCCCCTACGCCTATTGCTATCGCTGCTCGTATTCGCTGAAGTATCCGTCGTGTGACCTGTTCTGCGCCCGCCATTTGGAAGACACGTTCAAGCGCGTAGTCGCATCGGAAGATGTGGCGGCCGTGATTGCAGAGCCCGTGTTGGGCGAAGGTGGTTTCGTCGTTCCGCCCAAGGATTTCTTTCGCGTGCTGATAGAGATTTGCCACCGGCACGGCGTGCTTTTCATCGCCGACGAGGTACAGAGCGGCTTTGGCCGTACGGGCAGACTTTTTGCCAGTGAATATTACGGCATCGAGCCGGACATTGTGGTGACGGCGAAGTCGCTCGGCGGAGGGCTTCCCCTGGCGGCCATCACCGGCCGCGCGGAAATTATGGATGCTCCCGGCCCCGGCGGCCTGGGCGGCACATTTGCCGGCAATCCGCTCTCCTGCGCCGCTGCGCTTGCGGTGCTGGACATTTTTGAGCGCGAGAATTTACTGGCCCGCGCCAATGAAGTTGGAGAACGCTTTCAGAAGCGGGCCCGACAGTGGCAGAAGCGCTGGCCCATTGTCGGCGATGTCCGCGGCCTGGGCGGCATGCAGGCGATTGAGTTGGTCCGGTCTGCGGAAACGCGGGAACCGGCAGCCTCGGAAACCAAACAGATCACGCAATACTGCTACGAGCACGGACTCATCACGCTGACTGCCGGAACATATTCCAACGTGGTGCGTGTGCTGGTGCCGCTGGTTGTCACCGATCAGCAAATGGACGAGGGTATGGACGTACTGGAGTCCGCGCTGCAGATGGTGTGTGAAAAGAGTGGCGCTATGGCGCAGCCGCTTAAGTTGGTTCGTGCGGTCGCGGGCGCCCGCGCCCGCGAAGGGGAGGGCGAGACGCCCTCCGGACAGCCGGCCGAGCCCGCCCTGAGCGCGGTCGAAGGGCCGGCGCTACAATAACCCTGGGATAAATTTATGACTGTTGCTGCCGCGACTTTGACCAAAGTTCCCAACTACGTTAACGGACAGTGGGTTGATTCCAAGGCAACCGAATGGCTCGATGTCACCAACCCGGCTACCGGCGAGATCATCGCCCAGACTCCGCTTTCGAGTGCCGCTGAAGTCGCCGCCGCAATTGACGCTGCAGCCTCCGCCTTTCCGGAATGGCGGCGCACTCCGGCTGAAGATCGCATCCAGCCGCTGTTCAAGCTGAAGCATATTCTCGAAGCCGAGATCGAGGACCTGGCTCGCGTCCTCACCTCGGAGAATGGCAAGACTTTTACCGAGGCCAAGGCCGAGTTGCGCCGTGCCATCGAAAATGTGGAAGTGGCCTGCGGAATTCCTACCATGATGCAGGGCTACAACCTGGAAGATGTGGCGCGCGGCATCGACGAAATGATGATCCGGCAGCCGCTGGGCGTGGTTGCAGCCATCGTTCCATTTAATTTTCCGGGAATGATTCCGTTCTGGTTTCTGCCCTACGCGATTGCGACCGGAAATACCTTCGTCCTGAAACCGTCGGAGCGCGTGCCGCTCACCATGAAGCGGGCGTTCGAGATGATGGAGAACATCGGCCTGCCCAAGGGCGTGATCAACCTGGTGAATGGCGGCAAGAATGCCGTCAACGCTCTGCTGGATCATCCCAAAGTGCGGGCCATCAGTTTTGTCGGTTCGACTCCGGTGGCGCGGTACGTCTATGCGCGCGCCGGTGAGAGCGGGAAGCGAGCGCAGTGCCAGGGTGGGGCCAAGAACCACGTCATCGTGCTGCCTGATGCAGACATGAAAATGACAACACAGATCATCGGCGACAGTGCGTTTGGCTGTGCCGGGCAGCGTTGCCTGGCCGTTTCCGTCGCCGTGACTATTGGGGAAGCGCAGAAGACATTTCGCGATTCGATTACCGAGGCGGCTGCATCGTTGCGCGTGGGCAATGGTCTCGACGAAGGCGTGCAGATGGGTCCCGTAATCACGCCCCAGAGCAAATCACGGGTCGAGGGCCTGATCGCGACGGGCGAGAAGCAGGGAGCAAAGGTCCTGCTGGACGGACGCAATTCACGCATTCCCAGGGGTGAAGCCGGGAACTTCGTGAAGCCGACGGTTCTTGATGCGGTTCCTGCTACCAGCGAGCTGACGGAAACTGAAATCTTCGGTCCGGTGCTGAGCCTGGTTCATGCCAACGATATGGACGAGGCGCTGGCCTTTCTCGATCGCAGCCCGTACGGCAATCAGGCGTCACTCTTTACCTCGAGCGGAGCTGCGGCACGCCGCTTCCGCTACGAAGCGCCAGCGGGGAATATCGGCATCAACATCGGGGTAGCCGCGCCCATGGCGTATTTTCCCTTCAGCGGTTGGAAAGACAGCTTCTTCGGCATCATGCACGCCCAGGGACGCGATGCCATCGAGTTCTATACTGAAAAGAAGATCGTGGTCGAACGCTGGGCGAAAGAGCATTCGCGAAAATTTTAGATTTCCCACCGCCCGGGTAGGGGGGTTGCACTCACCCGCCCGGCCGAGCGAAGCTCGGCTAAAACGTTGGCGTGGCCGGAATTCGCACTGGCGAGCTCTGCTCGCCCGCCCGGACGAGGGCGTCCGGGCCTACGTGGGATCGTTCGGCTGTAAGCAGGACCCTGAGAGGAATTCATGTCAGACACGATCCAGAAATACAAAGACTATGTAATGACTGGCTTCATGAAGTCAGTCGTGCCTATTGTGATCGACAAGGCCAGCGGCGTTACGGTCACCGATATCAACGGCCGCGAATATCTCGATTGCTTTGCCGGCATTTCCGTAGTCAATGCCGGGCACTGCAATCCCAGCGTGATCGCCGCCGCCAAGGCGCAAATGGATAAACTGGTCCACTGCTCGTCCTACATCTATCACGTGCAGGCGGTAGCGGATCTTGCGGAGAAGTTGGCGCACATTGCGCCCCGCGGCCTGACCAAAACATTTTTCGGCAACAGCGGCGCCGAGGCCATCGAAGGTGCGATGAAGCTGGCCCGGCTCTACACCGGGAAGCATGAATTCATCGCGCTGCACGCCAGCTTTCACGGGCGCAGTTGGGGCGCGCTCAGTATCACCGGCAACATGGGACGTAAAAAGCGCGGTGGACCTTATGCCGCCGGCGTGACTTTTGCGCCGGCGCCGTATGCGTATCGCTCGCAGTGGCCCAATGATCCTGAAGAATGTGGACGCCAGTGCGCCCGGGCCATTGAAGACGTGATCCGATTTACCACCGCGGACGATGTGGCTGCGTTCATCGCGGAGCCGGTCATGGGTGAAGGCGGAATCATTGTTCCGCCAGCGAACTATTTCAAAGAGGTGAAGAAAGTTCTCGACCGCCACGGCATCCTCTTTATTGCCGACGAAGTCCAGTCCGGCTTTGCCCGCACGGGCAAGACGTTTGCCATCGAACACTATGGTGTCGAGCCCGACATTCTGGTCACGGCGAAAGGCATTGCGGATGGTTTCCCGCTGAGCGCATTCACCACCCGCCCTGAAATCGCTGCCGCTTACAAACCCGGTGATCATCTTTCCACGTTTGGCGGCAATCCCGTGTCTTGTACTGCCGCGCTGGCCAACATTGAGTTCATGGAGAAGGAGAATCTTCCGGCCCGTGCCACCGAAACCGGCAACTACGCCATGGCCAAGCTGCGTGAATTGCAGAAGGACAATCCGCTCATCGGCGAAGTTCGGGGTCTGGGACTGATGATCGGCGTCGAGCTGGTCAAAGATGAAAAGCTCACGCCGGCCACTTCCGAAGCGGAAGCTATCCGCGACGGATTGCTGCGCCAGGGTGTGCTGGTGGGCGTGGGCGGCGTCTATGGCAACGTCATCCGCTTTCAGCCTCCGCTGATCATTACCCGGCCCCAAATTGATCGAGCCATTGCGGCTTTCGCTACAGCGTTGCAGGAAGTGGCGCAGCCGGCGCAGGTGTAGCCCGCTGGTCCGTCGCGGAAATTGGGTCAGGCATTGGTTGATGCTGGCTCACGTGGTGCCCGCTTTTTCTCCGCTTCCGAGATCACGTACACCATCAGAATTCCCAACTCCGGTTCGATAGGGTGGCGATAGCGCGGATGCGGGAAGACCGCGTAGTAAACAGCCGGGTAGGAGAGAATCAGCCAGAAGAAGAGCCATGCTCCGTGCCGATGCTTGCGCAGGGCGCGTCCCAGGCCCCAGAAGGCGAGCACCGACGAAGCCAGGAAGACGGAGTTCTTGACGGGTGCCAGCGCCGGAGTATCCGACAGTCGCGGGACCCCGCCCCAGTAATAGATGAAGCGCTTCAGACAAAGGACCGCGAAGCGCGGGTAGTCTTGCCGAATGAAAGCGACAGCCTGGCGCTCGCGCTCGGCAATGTAGGCAACCTCGCCCATTTCGCGGTAGAGTCGCATCTGGTAAACATTTTGCGTGGGATGGAGATATTCCCTCCAGGTTCCATCCGCACCAGGGCCGTTTCCGATGCGCAGTTCGGCGCCGAAGTTCGAGCGCAGAGACATTATTCCCAGAGTGCGGTAATTGCGTGCCATCCAGGGAGCGATGCAGGCGGTGAATAACAGCGCCGACAGCACGACCCCGGCCAGCGAAGGTTTGCCGCGCTTCCAACGCCGGTACCAGGCGTAGAGTCCGGCGGCCGGTAGAAAGGCGAGCAGGGAGGTGTTGGCCAGGGCTGCGACCCCCCAAAGCAAGCCGAACTGAATCCACGGAGCGAACCCGTCTCGTTCTTCCAGGTCAAGCGTCAGCCAGAAAATCAGCGCCAGCAGCAACGCCGCCAGGCTTGTCTCCCACACCCAGCGCGTGCACCAGTACATTACGGAGGGCATCACAGCCCACAGCCAGGCGGTCCAAACCGCCAGCTTCTCGCTGAAACATCGTCTGGTAATCAGGAAAATAGGTATGCAGGTCAGGGCAGAAAACAGGCTATTGATGCCCAGCAAAACCACTGCCGAGGCGTGGGTATAAATCCCGAAAAGCTTGAAAACTCCAGCAATGAGGAAGGGATAGAGCGGCGGTTCCCATGCCGTCGGCCCCGTGGTAGCGCTGAACGGATTGCTGAAGCCCTGGCCCTGCGCAAGCGAGCGTCCGATGCGGCCCATTTCCCAGCCAAAGCTGAAGTTGTCATCAAAGGTTTTGAACTTGTAGGTGTGGGCAACAATGATCCAGCCGAAACGCAGAACGAATGCGACCAGCACCATCCAGAAGAAAGATGTGCGGGCTGTGCTCCACCAGCGGATGAAGGTGCCTGGTTTGTTCGTGTTTGCCGGGGCAGCGGTTGGAGCGGCGTCAGCCATGGTTCGCCCGGTAGATTCCGGGCACTCCCATTTGTAGCTGATACAGCTTGGGCGGGCAACAGCCGAACGGTGCTGCCGCACGAGCGAGGACGCTCGCGCCCACATTTTACCTTGCCGTTGAAGTACTGGTCGGGGTCGCATATATTGTATCGGGATGCTCTCTGCGACGGCGCAGAGACCGGGGACACTTCATGGGCTGGCTGCAGAACAAGTTCGAAAAGAATTTCATGATTACCACCGTGGACTACGTGTTCAACTGGGCGCGTAAGTCGGCGGTGTGGCCGATGACCTTTGGATTGGCCTGCTGCGCCATCGAGATGATCGCCTCGTCCACGGCGCGCTTCGACATTGCCCGCTTCGGTTCTGAAGTCTTCCGTCCCAGTCCGCGGCAAAGCGATCTGATGATCGTGGCCGGCACGGTCACCTTGAAGATGGCCCCCGTGGTGAAGCGCATTTATGATCAGATGCCCGATCCCAAGTGGGTGATCTCGATGGGAGCATGCTCGTCGGTGGGCGGCCCGTTTAATACCTATGCGGTGCTGCAGGGCGTGGACAAGATCGTTCCTACGGATGTTTATGTGATCGGCTGTCCGCCCCGCCCCGAGAATCTCTTCTACGCGCTGCTCAAGCTGCAGGACAAGATTGATCAGATGTCGCTGGCCAAGCGTCCCACCGAGGTCCGGCTCGACCCGAACATGGTGGAAAATTTCAAACGCCAGGTGATGATCGCACAGACGCTGCAGCCTAAATAGTCGTCAGTCGTCGGTCGTCAGCACAGCCTCTGTGGGGACAGTCGCCCCCGGCTGTTCTGGCCGAACGCAGCTTGGCATCTGTTTCATCATTCTGAAGGGTCCCATGTCTAACTTCGTAAGACTCGCTACTCAATCTGAACTTCCTCCCCGGGGCGAAGCCAAGGAATTCTCCCTGGGGGACAGAGTCATTTGTATCGCCAACGTGAACGGCACTATCTCCGCCATGGACAACGTATGCCTGCATCAGGGCGGTCCGCTGGGGCAGGGAGTTGTTGAAGGAGGCAAGGTGGTCTGCCCGTGGCACGGCTGGCAATATGACCCAAAGACCGGCCAGGCGGGGCACAATCCGAGGGCAAGAGTTGCCGTCTATCCGCTGAAAGTGGAAGGCGGCGACGTAATGATAGAAATGTAGGCGCGAGCGTCCCGCTCGTGCGTCCGTGCGATCGGGCTTCCAGCACGGTTTTTGGGCTAGGGTCTGGATCCCACTTTGAGCACAACCGAGGTTATGTCGTCATTCTGCGGCTCATGGGCGGCAAATCTTCGGGCCTCAAGGTGAAGGCCGTCGGCGATTTGACGGGCGGGTCATTACGATGCGCGGCAATGTATTCCAGAGCGCCCTGGGCCCCGAATTCCTCCCCACCGTGCGCCACCGACTCCGTGATGCCGTCGGTGAGCAGAACAACGATCTGCCCGGGTTCGAGCAGGATCTCCTTCTGGCAGGAAAATTGACTCTCGGGAAAAAGTCCGAGCGGCGGCCCGTTGCTTTCGAGGACATGCTCGACGACTCCCGAGCTGTTCAGCACGAAGCCTGGCATGTGACCGGCTCCGGCATAGATCAGGGAGCGTCGGCTGGTATCGGGGCAAGCCAGAGCCATCGTAAGGAAACGGCCATGTTCAAGGTCGTGGGCCAGCATGCGGTTTACCTGCACAAAGGATCTGGTCCAACTCGAGATCGAGGCTGGCGAAGGAGCGGAGATAGGCGCGAGCCAGGGCCATGACCAAGGCGGAACCAAAGCCGTGTCCTTCAACGTCGCCCAGCGCAATTCCCAGGCGGCCGTCGGGCATGGCAACAAAGTCAAAATAGTCTCCGCCCGTCTCGTACGCGGGATAGGAGGCCCCGCCGATATCAAAACCCGGAACTGCCGGCGCCGACCCATAAAACTGTTGCTGCACTTCTCGCGCCAGGCGCAACTGGAACTCATGCTCTTCCTGCTTGCGGAGTTCGGTAATGTCCTGCAGCACGGAGACGAAGTGAGTCAGGTCGCCACCCTGATCGCGGACCGGCGTGATGGTCTGCTGAGCCCAATAAAGTTCTCCTGATTTCTTTCGATTGATAATCATGCCGCGAAAGGGCTGGCCTCCCATCAGCCGGCTCCATAACTGACCGTAGAATCCGGCATCATGCAGGCCGGATTTAAGAATGCGGGGAGTTCCCCCCAGTACTTCGGCAAGGGGGTAGCCGCTGGTCGCTACGAATGCGGGGTTCACATATTCGATTCTGCCCTGCTTGTCGATCAGCATTACGCTGTGGGCGGTCTGCTCCACCACGCGGGACAAAAGGGTAATGGCCTGGATCTCCTCGCGGCGTTCGGAGACATCCTGAAAAAAGACGACGCCACCGTACACGGGCGCGGTGCCGTACCTCAGCGGGCCGCCACTCATCGAGATCCATGAACCCGCGGGCCGGTCCGGGTGGCGAACAAAAAACAGTTCGTCACTGATCTGTTCTCCCCGGCTGGCGAGGAACAGGGGAAGGGCCTCCGGCGAAACCAGCGTGACCTGATCCGAAAGGTACCAGCCATAGACGGTGCCTTGGTCTGGGATATTGAGGCCGCTCGCTCCCGCGCCCAGGATTCTTTCCGCTGCGGGATTCACAAATCGAAGCTTACCCTCGAGATCAGCCACCATTACCCCAATCGGCATGGTTTCTAGAATTACCTGCAGCGTCTCGGCATGCTGCTTGAGCATTTCAGGTTCCAACTGTGTTCCGGCCGACATTCCTGCCTCTTTTTTCGACTTCCAGCACCTGAGCGAATGGATCGTGTCGCGTGGCTGCGCCTGCTGTGGTTTCGGCTTACGGAGAAATCTGTGACGAAGGGGGATAGGTGACTGACTAGAACATCTATCGGCGGAGCGAGGGCGGAGTTTAGCGAACCGCCGGGAATAATTTCAGGCTGGGGACAGGCTGAGGTTACTTTTGGTGTCGCTTGCGTAAAGGCCTGAAAATGCAGTGGAGGTCCTAGGTGAGGTAGAGACGGCCATGGGTAACTTTGTGTTGCAGAGTTGCCGCCAGTTGATCGATGTCCCCGGCGGCGATATTAACGGCCATGCGGTCCTGCAGAAATGGCGTGCGGTTGCTCCCGACGGAATCGCGCCGGATCTGGAGAAGCAGCCCGTGGACAGCATTAGGATCAAATTTCAGCGGTGAGAGGCGAACGATCTCACTGAGGGTATTGCCGACCGAGAGTGGTTCGCGATAAGGCCGCTCACTGGTCATGGCGTCGAAAGTGTCGGCCAGGCCGATGATCCGCACCGGCACGGCAACATCGTCCATCATCAGCCCATCCGGATATCCCGAGCCGTCGCCGCGCTCATGGTGGGAACGAACGATCTCGGGAATGCGCGGCCAGGGGAACTCCACGCCGCTCACAATCTGATGTCCGACAACGGTGTGGTCCGCCATTTCGCGGAATTCTTCGGCATCGAGAGATGAGGGCTTCCCGAACAGCCGTTTGTCCACCGCAACCTTGCCGATGTCATGCAGGTAGCCGGCGGAGCGCAGCGCAGCGACGTCGTTGGGATCCATGCCCATGGCCTCTCCGATGGCGGAGGCGTAACGCCCTACGCGCAGGGAGTGCCCGTGAATGTTCACGTGCTTCACGTCAATCGCGGTGGCGAAGGCTTCCAGAGCGGTGTCATAAAAACCGTGGAGCGAAGCCAGCAGGCGAAGGTTCTCCGAGACGCGTTGCGCCAGGGTCTGCGACAGCACGTGGTTCTGCATGGCGATCGCGACGTAATTGCACAGCAGTTCGAGTGCTCCCAGGTCTTCATCGTCGAAGAGGGCATCGCCTTCGCGGCGGCCCAGTGCAACCATGCCCACAAGTTTGCCGCCGACTTTCAGAGGAGCGACGCACTTGAAAAGTTCAGGCGCAACATTTCCGTTCGAACTCAGAAAGGTGTCATAGGAGCCGGGCTTCAGGACAACCGGTCCGCGCGCCGTGGTGAGGGCATGAACATGCTTCGGCAGCAAGGGCATGATGGCGGGCTCGGGCATTAACGCGAAGCCCTCGGAGGCCACAGAGGAAAGCATGGAAGGCTTGTCGCTGAAGGTGAACAGCACGCCTTCGCGGGCGCCGCCCGCCTGGAGCAGCGCCGAAACCATGGCCCGCGCGGTCTGGGGAAACTCGCGCTCCGCCGTCATCTCGGGGCCGAGATCGGACAGAGCCTCCACAGTTCGCAGCAGCCGCCGCAAATTGTTTTTCTGCATAGCCACGCACGGATGCGGGCAAAAAACCAGAGCAGAAAAAGAGTAACATGTGGCGAAACAGCGGGATACGCAGGTTGTTGGTTAGTTTGGTGCTAAGGAAGCACTTGGCATTTAGCAGTGGCACTTGGCCCCTATTCCCCAAGAAACTTTGTCATCCCGACCGAGCGTAGCGAGCGGAATGGCGGGACCTGCTGTTGCGACGGCCTGCAGCTCACGGCCTCATGCTAGAAGTGCGCCTGCAGCTCGAAAAACCTCTCTACCACCAGCAACCGCCTGGGTGGTTCCGCGGACTCTACTTCCTCATGTTCCAGCACCCAGGTGGCGCCGTGCGGAACGAATACCGCATTCAGTCCCGCGGCCAGAGCAGGATTGATATCGGACTTGGGGCTGTTGCCGATCATCCAACTGGCATCGGGATCCAGATCGTACTTTGAAATGACCTGTTGGTAGGTAGTTACGTCCTTTTCGGACACAATTTCTACCGCGGAAAAATATTCCTTAAGTCCGGAGCGTTCCACTTTGCCGGTCTGCTCTGGAACCGCGCCCTTGGTCATCAGGATCAAGTGGTGGCGCTCGGACAGGTATTGCAGCGTTTCCGGTACGCCCGGCAGAAGTTCAACCGGATGACCGGCAATCGTGTGGGCAAATCCGTTAATCGTCCCGTGCAGAGCAGGGGTCAGAGGCTCGACGGCCAGGCGCTCGAAAGTCGCGACCAGCGAGTGCGCAAAACTGTGCAAGCCGTAGCCATGGCTGACAATCGACTCGCACTCCACCTGGTTCAGTACTTCGCGCACTTGCTTCGGAGTGTACTCGTGGTGATTCAGGAACGAAATAAAGTTTGCGATGGCGCGCTCAAAGTAGATGTTATTTTCCCAAAGCGTATCGTCGGCATCGACCAGCAGGTTCTGAGCGCCATCTGAATTTGCGCCGGCAAGCATCACAACATGATAGCGAGGAAGGCGAAGCTTGGCGAGACGAACCCTAGCGACCTTGCGTCTTTTGCGGTTATGGATTTTGAATTAGCAAACTGGAAAGCAAAGCAGGCCGCCTGTTAATGTGCGGGCCTGCATCACAGCTCTGCTAAAATCAGGTTGATGATCAAAGAGGGCCTCCTGCTTCCCCTGCTGTGCATACTTCTCATGATTTCTCCAGCCTCAGCCCAAAAGAGCAAGAAGCCGATGACTGGATCGGCGGCCCGAGGCTCGGCTTCCGGCGGCATGCAAGTTGCTCCCGACCTGGCGCAGCGTCTGGAGAAATTTCGCCGCATCGATATGCCGTTTCACTCCGCCGGCCTGAGCGCGCGCGAAAAGAAACTGGTGGACAAGCTGGTGGATGCTTCACGCTATCTGGAAGACATCTACTGGCGGCAGAGCGATCCCGAAGGCCTGACCCTGTATCAGTCTTTGGCTTCGAGCAAAAGCGCAAAAGATCAGGAGCTGCGGCACTACCTGTGGATCAACGGCTCGCGCTTCGACCTGATCGAACAGAACCGGCCTTTTGTCGGCATTACGCCCATGCCGCCGGGCCGCGGCTTTTATCCCGAGGGCTTGACCCACCAGCAGATTGAGCAGTACGTAAAAGATCATCCCGAGAAGAGAGAGGAAATTTACAGTTTAACCACGCTGGTGCGCTGGCACGGCGATCACCTCGAAGCCGTCCCTTATCACATTGCCTACCGCGCCTTTCTGGAGCCGGCCACCCGCGATCTGCGCGAAGCCGCTGCCTTGAGTGACGACCCCGCGTTCGCAAATTTCCTGCGTTTGCGAGCCGATGCTCTCTTAACTGACGATTATTTCAAGAGCGATTTGGCCTGGCTCGATTTGAAAGATCCGAAGTTCGATGTGATCTTTGCTCCCTACGAGACTTACACCGATGGCCTTCTGGGGGTGAAAGGTTCCTACGGCACAGCCGTACTGGTGCGCAATGATGCACAGAGCCAAAAGCTGGCAATGTTTCAGAAGTATGTCGCCGATGTCCAGGATGCGCTGCCCCTGGCTCCCGAAGACCGGCCCTCCAAACACGGCCTGGAAACTCCAATGGAGGTCATGGACGCCCCCTACCGCGCGGGCGATCTGCGTCATGGCTACCAGGCTGTGGCCGACAACCTGCCCAACGATCCCCGGGTCCATGAACAAAAAGGCAGCAAGAAAATCTTCTTCAAAAACTTCATGGACGCACGCGTCACCTACGTAATTCTTCCCCTGGCGCAGTTCATGATGCCGCCGGAACAGGCGGCCAAGGCCTCGGCCGAGGGATATTTACTCAGCACGATCATGCACGAGATGGCCCATGGCCTAGGTCCGGCCTACTCCCGCACCGCAGCCGGCAAAGTGGCCGTTCGCGAAGCTATCGGCCCGCAGTACAGTGGACTCGAGGAAGCTAAAGCCGATGTGGTTGGCATGTTCGGCCTCAAGTGGCTGGTGGACCACGAGGTGCTGCCCAAGGACAAGCTGGAAGAATATTATGCTTCTTACCTTGCCGGGATTTTCCGCACCATACGCTTCGGCACTGGCGAAGCCCACGGACAGGCCGAGATGATGGAGTTCAACTATCTTCTGGAGCGGGGCGCAATCAAGCGGCAAGCATCGGGAACCTATGCCATCGACTATGCCAGCATGCCTGGTGTGCTGGCTGACCTGGCGAAAGAACTTCTGGACATTGAGGCCACCGGAAACCGCGAACGCGCCGAAGCGTGGTTCAAAAAGTACGATGTAATGCCGGCTGAATTGCAGGTGTCTTTGAAGGCGGCATCGAAAGTGCCGGTGGATGTGGACCCAGTGTTCTCGTTTCCCGAGCGAATCAGGTAAGACGCTTCTACATAAGGCACTACTAGCTTCTAGCTCCTGGCTTCTAGCTGGAGCCAACGGGTCTCAAGTCTTAGTCAGGAGCCAGAAGCTAGGAGCTAGAAGCTCTGCTAGACAAACTCCACCCTGGCTTCGCGCGGAATGATTCCTGCCTTGTGTCCCATGTCCAGCAGGCGGCGCACGGCTTCCCGTCCATCCGGTCCGTAGTCCAGAGTGCGCTCGTTGACGTACATGCCGACAAACTTGTCGGCCAGCTGAGGATCGACGTCGCGGGCGAATTGCATGGCGTAGGCCAAGGCTTCATCGCGATGGTCGAGCGCATACTGAATGCTGTCGCGCAGGGCGCCTGATACTTTTGCCGTCAGCTCTGGCCCCAGGCTGCGACGTATGGCATTACCTCCCAGCGGCAGCGGCAGCCCGGTCACTTTCAGCCACCACTTGCCCAGGTCCACTATGCGTTGCAGACCCGCTTTGGCATAGGTCAGCTGGCCTTCGTGGATGATGAGGCCAGCTTCGAATTTGCCGTCCACTACCTGGGGAATAATCTGATCGAAGGGCACGACCTCGGTTTCAATTCCAGGAGCAAAAAGACGCAGCGCGAGATACGCGGTGGTGAGGGTACCGGGTATAGCAATCTTCTTGCGTTTAATTTCGCTTTGGGAAAATCCCTGCATGGCCACAATCATGGGGCCGTAACCATCGCCGACACTGCCTCCGCTGGGCAGCAGGGCATAGTTGTCCTGAATGTAGGGATAGGCGTGGAACGAGATGGCCGTGACGTCGTAAACGCCGTTGCCTTCCCGCGCCTTCTGGTTCAGGGTTTCGATGTCACAAAGCTTATGCGTGAAACGCAGGCCGGGGACGCGCACCTTGTGGGTGGCCAGAGCATAGAACATGAAGGCATCGTCGGAGTCGGGGCTGTGCGCGATGCTGATCTCGCGCGTGGACCCAATGGCGCTCGCCGAATCCCTGGTTTCGGGCAGGAGAGCTGCACTTGCTCCAGAAGGGGCTTCGACGAAACTCATGCCTGCTCCTTGCGGACACGCTGCCATCCAGTCGAGACCCCTGCGGCCAGCGTGACTTTGATCACTTCGGCGAATACAAACCAGTAAAGGCCCCAGCGAGCCGCCTGCGCGAACGAGTGCGTCAGCACCGCCAGCCACGAAAGGCCGCCGGCGAACAACACTACTTCAGCCAGCACGCCTGCGGTTGCCGCCCGAGCGAAACTGGCTTTGCCACGTTCCATGATCCAGCCCGCCAGTCCAGCGACGAAGGGATAGGCGAGCAAGAAGCCGCCGGTCGCGCCAGATAACTGCGCGATACCGCCCACCCCCGCGGGATTAAACACTGGCATTCCCGAGGCCCCCTCCACCAGGTACAGCACCAGCGCCGCAAAGCCGCGACGGCTTCCCAGAGTCAGGCCGACCAGAAGCACGCCAAAATTTTGCAGGGTCAGGGGCACTGGAGTAAACGGCAGAGGCAGGGTCACGTGGGCGCACAGGGCAACAAACAGACTGGCGCTCACCACAATCGCCACCTGTTCTGCCCAGTACAGCGCGCGACTACCTCGGTCGAGGGCAATGCTGGCTGGCTTTGTCATATTGGATTCTCCGAGTCAGACTCTGAAGCGCGTACGACAGAAGTAAAAGTTCGACTCACTCTTTGCCGTGGGTTTCTCTGGAAGACGATTCCTTCATATGGCTGCGCACACGCAGGTAAGCCGCCAGTCCGACCAGAGACACCGCTACGGTACTCAGGGCCAGGATCAGGAACAACCAGATCATCCGCACGATACCCTAGGATATCAAAAGGAGCGCATATGTGGGTCAGGTAGTGCATGTGTGGGTCGGACACTCTTGTCCGACGCCTTTGAACTTGATTTTGACCTTGGATTATCGGCTGCTGTGCTTGCAGGAAAAGGTCCCTCTTCTGGAACTCAACAACAAAATCAAAGTCGTCGGACAAGAGTGTCCGACCCACACAGGTTTATCCGCCGGCCATGGTGCGTTCAACCTCGTCGGCAGTGTGGGGCAGGTTGGCGGTCAGGTCAATCAGCTTGCCGTCCGGGTCAACATAAAGGATGTCTTCAATACGCACCCCCAGCTTTTCCTCCGGAATGTAGATTCCCGGCTCGATGGTAAAGACCGCTCCGGGGCCGAGCGGAACGTTGTAGTCGCCCGCATCGTGAACATTCAATCCCACGTAGTGGCTCAGGCCGTGAATGAAGTATTTTCCCAGGGGTTCTCCATGTAGGTCCTTGCCGTGCGAATTGATATAGTTGTAGGCAACGTCGTAGATCGAATTTGGTTGGTCCTTCCGCAGGCTGGACTTACCCGAGCGGAACGCCGCCATGGCGGCCTGTTGCGCGCCCAGGACGATATCGTAAATCTCCCGCTGGCGGGCGCTAAATTTTCCGGACACGGGCAGGGTACGGGTGATGTCCGACGCGTACATGGAATATTCTCCCGCGGCGTCGATTACCACGACCTCTCCCGACTGCATGGTGCCGGAGTCGTCGGAGTAGTGCAGCACAGTGGAATTGAAACCTGAGCCCACGATGGGGGTGTAGGCCGGACGTTCACAACCGCGCTTCCCCCACTCATATTGCATCAGGGCGGAAATTTCGCGCTCGGTAACGCCCGGCTTCACTGTACGCATGGCTGCGAAGTGGGCCGCGATCGAGGCGTCGGTCGCGTGCCGGATGCGCTCGATTTCTCCCGCATCCTTAAAAGTTCGGAGCGAAGCCAGCATCGGCCTGACGTCCTGGAATGAGACGCCCACGGGAAATGCGTTGGCACGCTTCAGCCAATCCAGCGGAGCGGCTGAATTCGAAATCTCATCGTCTGCGACCACGTCCGTATAGACGGTCACTCTCTTCGCCGGAAGCAGGCGGACCAGTTCCGATCGCAGATTATCGAGCACTTCCACATGGTCGAATCCGGTAATCCTGCCGGCGTCAGGACTGTCGGCGCTCAGTTTCGGCCCGGTCCATTTTTCCTGCGAGGGGTTGTGGTTGGGAAGAAACAGGATTTCGGTGGAGTGATCTTCGGTGTTGCTTGCGCCGACGATCAACAGCGCCGCCCCCGGTTCGCTCCAGCCCGAGAGGTAAAAGAAATTGTCGTCAGGGCGATAACCGTAAAGATCGTTCGGTCCTTCCGCTTCGTTCGAAGCGAAGAGGAGAATCGTGCCGCCACTGGCCTTGCTTGCCAGCGATTGACGGCGCATTCGGAAATCTGAGTTAGGCTGGCGGTCGAGGGCCCATGTGAGTTGGGAAAGAAGAAAACAAATCAGCAACAGCTTTCGCATTCTGAAGTCCCTTTGTTCGTGATGGCAACTACTTCGCGTTGCTGGTTACGGACTTGCTGGCCGCAATCAGGGCATCGACGTTGGTTTTATCTACCAGCGACGATCCCGTGTCCACGAACGCTGGAATCGGGGCAAAGCTGTCTTTGCCCCAATCATTGGTCAACGTGGACAGCTTGTGATGGTAGAGATCATCCAGCATTTTTAGTCCCACAAAGCTCATGGTGTAGGGTTTCTGCGAAATTGTGGCTGCGATTACACCTTTCTGGATCCAGGAAAGCGTGTCCTCGTCAGTGTCCATCGCCAGAATCACTTTGTCCTTGACCTCATGTTGGCTCAGAACAGTGGCAACTTCCTTGCCTGACAGCGCTTCCAGGCACACGAATGCGTCGGTGTGTTCCTTCTTGTCGTTGCCCAGGATTTCGGTGGCGTTGTCGAAAGCGACGCGGGAGTCGCCTTTCATATCCACCACGCGAGTGATCTTTATCCCCGGAGAGGACTCGAGGGCATCGCGGTAGCCGCGCAGCCGCTCCTTCAAATTGGCCTGTTCGGGAATCGTAAATACCACCACATTGCCTTTCCCGTTTAATTCCTTGGCCAGCCTCTGGCCGCCAATCTGCCCGGCATGGTAGTTGTCGGTCCCGATGAAGAAGAGGCGTTTGCTGGCGGGCGCGTCCGAATCCACGGTGATCACGGGGATGCCGGCTGCGATGGCGCGATCAATGTCATCTTTCATCAGGGTCGGATCCGCCACTGAAACCAGGATTCCCGTGGCCTTGCTCTGCACGGCCTGCTGGAATGCCTGCTGCTCCGCCTTGGGATCGTAGGTGTCCGGACCCGCGAACTCGGAACGCACCTTGAGCTGCAGGGCAGCCTGGAACAATCCGGCCCCACCGGCTTGCCAGTACGGAATCTTGACGTTGGTGGAAATCAGGTAGTACTTCTCGTCGGCATCGTGACCGGTTCCACAGCTCATCAGAAAAACCAGCAGAATGCCGAGAGCGATTTTAGCAGTTGTGGTGAGGTGGCGCATCGGACCCTCCTTGCGAACCGACATGACTCGCGCCCGACTGGACGCGAAACGGTAAGGATTCTAAACCCGCGTGCGGCGAAAAGAAAGGAATTGAAATGGAGTGGACGAAGAGCGTCCCGCCCTTCGCAGTGCGAACGCGGGCGAGGACCCGTGCTCCATCTTCTACACGCCCACTGGGAACGGCTTGGTGTGGGTTTCCGCGCTCATGGACAGGCCCGAGAAGCGGCCCTGCAATAAAGACATTAAACCCGTGTACCAGTATCCGAGCACGAACAAGACCAGGAATGGCACAGTGATGTAGTTCTCATTGGCGATCGCGTAATAGACCGTAAGCGCGAAATAGCTGCCAATCAGAAGCTCAACCCACGGGACCCAACCTAGGCGGTGCCGATATTTGGCGGCGTTGATTCGGTCTGCTTTCGATTCCACGCGATACTTGGGGGTGCGCGCGAAGGCTGACTTCTTTCCTATGAGAGCTTCCAGTACGGCGCGGGTGTTGGTAATGGTCAGTCCAATGCCCAGCGCCATCAGGAAAGGCAGATAGAGCAGGGCCCTCGGCCAGGTCTTGGGAAACAACTCACGCTGTGAAACCAGGTAGAAACTGGAAATTGAAAAAGTGGAGGCCAGAAACAATGGCAGGTCGATGTATAACATCTGAAACCATCCCTGATAAAAACGGATGATCATGGCCGGCAGCAGCAGCACCGAGAGCACCACCATCAGGGGATAGCTGAGATTTGCAGTCAGGTGATACCAGGCTTCCAGCTTCACGCGAAGGGGCTGGTCGCTCCTGATTACGCTGGGAAGAATCTTTTTCGCGGTCTGGATCAGGCCCTTGGCCCAGCGCGCCTGCTGGGTCTTGAAGGCGGTCATCTCTACCGGCAGCTCGGCGGGACACTCGACATCCTGCAGGTAAATGAATTTCCAACCTTTGAGCTGCGCCCGATAGGAGAGGTCGGTATCTTCGGTGAGCGTGTCATGCTCCCAGCCCCCGGCTTCTTCAATGGCGCTGCGGCGCCAGACTCCTGCCGTGCCATTGAAATTGAAGAAAGCCTTGCTGCGAGCGCGTGCGGAATGTTCCAGCACGAAGTGTCCATCCAGCAGGATGGCCTCAACCTCGGTGAGAAAGGAATAGTTGCGGTTGATGTGGGTCCAGCGGGTCTGCACCATGCCGATTTTCGGATCGGTCAGATGGTGGATGGTGCGCATCAGAAAATCCTCGGGCGGCACAAAATCGGCGTCAAAGATAGCGATAAACTCGCCTTTGGCCGTTTTCATGCCTTCCGCCAGCGCGCCCGCCTTGAAGCCTTCACGACTGCTGCGGTGATGATAAGTGACCGGGAAACCGCGGGCAGCATACTGTTCGACCAGGCTGTGCGCCACGGACTGGGTCTCGTCGGTGGAATCGTCGAGCACCTGGACATCCAGTTTCTCCAGCGGATATTGCAGGCGGCAAACCGCATCCAGCAAGCGCTCAATGACGAACTGTTCGTTAAAAATAGGAAGCTGCACCGTCACCCGGGGCAGGTCCGAAAAATGGCCGGCCGGATCCACAGTGCGATTGTTTCGGTGCTTGTAATAAAGATAAACGAGCACGTAGCGGTGGAGGCCGTACGACGCCAGGAGGATCAGAACCACGAAGTAGGGCACCAGCAACGCCATATCAAACGCGTTGGCATGATAAAGGCCCTTGAAAGTAGTGTCGAGGAAGTGCTGGCGAATGTACTGGCCGATGCCGCGCGAGGCCACGAAAGCGGCGAGAATTTGAATCGAGATCGACGTGATGCCCAGGGAACGTCTCCAGTCGGTCCCGACGGACCAGCTCAAGGCTATTCATTGTACCTGAAGCCAGGTGTGGGTCCGACACTCTTGTCCGACGCCTTTGAAGTTGCAGCCTGGTCAGGCTCTGCCTTGGAGGCGCGAATTTAATTTCAGTTCCCAAGAGTCAGGGCAAGAGTCAAAATCAAAAGCAAAATCAAAAGTCAAAGGCGATCGGACAAGAGTGTCCGACCCACACCAGAATCGTCCGACCCACCCGAGCCTAGTGGGGGTTTCGCCAGCCGCCGTCTGCCGAAGTGAGTTTTTCGGATTCCGCGGGACCCCATGTGCCTGGGTCGTACATGTGCACCGGGGTCGCATTGTCGAGGATGGGCTGCACAATCCTCCAGGCTTCCTCGACGTAGTCTTCACGGGCGAAGCGCGTGGGATCTCCATGTATGGCGTCATCCAGCAACTCCTGGTACGCGGACAACTCGGCGGGGTCGGACTCCTGGGCCGCGAGGAGTTCAACGTCCTTTCCGGCCATCTCGTTTCCAGACTTTTTTACTTCACCTGCAATCGCGATGACAAGATTGGGAGTAACACGAAAACGCAGATAATTGTGCGCCGGCCCATTGTCCGAAAATATCGCGGGCGGATGCCGCAGCGCCACGTGGACCTCGGTGACGGTCACCGGCAACGATTTTCCCGCCCGAATATAGAACGGCACGCCCTGCCAGCGCCAAGAATCAATGCACAGGCGCAAAGCAACAAAAGTTTCCACGGTTGAATTCGGATTGACGCCTGCCTCGTCTTGGTAACCGTTGAACTGGCCGCGTACCACGTCGCTGGCTCCAAGCGTCCTTATCCCCCGAAGCACTTTGACTTTTTCGTCCTGCAGACCGGGATTTGCCATGGCCACAGGAGGTTCCATGGCAACGTTGGTGAGCAACTGGAACAGATGGTTCTGCACCACGTCCCGGATCGCGCCGGCCTGTTCGTACAACGCTCCCCGGCCGGCGACTCCGAAGTTCTCCGCCATCGTAATCTGGACGCTCTCTACGTAGTGCCGGTTCCAGATCGGCTCCATGAAAGTGTTGGCAAAGCGGAAAAACAAAATGTTCTGGACCGCGTTTTTCCCCAGGTAGTGGTCGATGCGAAAAATATTCTGCTCGGGGAAGGCCGTGTGCAGTGTCTTATTCAGCGCGCGTGCCGAATTCAAATCATGTCCGAAGGGCTTCTCGATGACGACTCGAGCGCCTTCCGAGCATCCGGAGGATTTGAGTTGCTTCACTACCTCGCCGAAAAGGTCCGGCGGGATGGCGAGGTAATGCAGCGGGTGCCGGGCGGCACCCAGCTTCTGGCGCAGTCTACGGAAGGTTGCGCTGTCAGTGTAGTCGCCGTCAATGTACTGCAGCACTCCACTAAGCCTGGCAAACGCCGTTCGATCGAGACCGCCGTAGTGCTCGACGCTGTCCTGGGCTCGCTTTTTAAGTTGATCGAGGGTCCAGCCTGACTTGGCCACTCCGATGACCGGCATCTTCAGTTCATTGCGCTTGGCCAACTGTTGCAGGGCAGGGAAGATTTTCTTGTGGGCCAGGTCCCCGGTGGCACCGAAAAATACCAGCGCATCGGAGATTACTTCATTCATGGTTGGCCTCGCTCCCAATCACGGCTACGGTTGGGTAAGAGTGATCATCTAGCGATCGGGTTGCCCGCCGGAGCCATCCCGCTTCGAACGCTGGCCTGCGGGCCCGCGTTGGCGGCCAAGGTTCAACGCCGTGTTGACCAGCGCCACGTGCGAAAATGCAAGCGGAAAATTGCCCAGCTGGCGCCCGCTTGCCGGGTCGTATTCCTCTGCCAATAGCCCCACATCGTTGCGCAGAGCCAGTAGTTTCTCGAACAGCTTCTCGGCCTCGGCCTTCCGCCCCAGTAAAACGTAGTTGTCGGCCAGCCAGAAACTGCATGCCAGGAATGCGCCCTCTCCCGGCGGAAGTCCATCGCCTGCAGAACCGGTGTTGTAGCGCTGTACCAAACCGTCGCAAAGGAGATCGCGCTCTATCTTTTCAATCGTGCCACGCACGCGTGGGTCCGATGGCGGCAGAAAACCGACGAGCGCGACCAGCAATAGACTCGCATCCAAATTCTTCGATCCGTACGATTGCACGAAACTGCCAAGATCGGGGTCGAAGCCATGGCGGCAGACATCGTCGTGGATTTGCTGGCGTATGGTTCTCCAATGTTCCACCGGGGCCTCCAGGCCAAACTTTTCAGCGCTCTTGATCGCGCGATCAAACGCCACCCACGCCATTACTTTGGAATGCGTGAAGCGGCGCCTCGGACCCCGGACTTCCCACATGCCTTGGTCGGGCTCCTGCCAGACCCGCTCCAGGTGCTCCAACAGGGTTCGCTGCAGGTCTATTGCCGGCTCATTCTTCGGCAGCTTGCCTTCCCTCGCCTGATGCAGAGCATCGGCCAGTTCCCCATAAATATCCAGTTGCTGCTGACCGAAGGCAGCGTTGCCCACGCGCACCGGCGACGCCCCCTGGTATCCAGCGAGCCAGGGCACTTCCCACTCCGCCAGATGCCGCTCGCCGGCGACTCCGTACATGATTTGTACCTGTTCGGCACTGCCGGCGATGGCCCGCAATAGCCAGTTCTGCCACTCTTGCGCTTCATGGTAGTAGCCCGCATGCATCAGGGCCAGCAAGGTGAAAGTTGCGTCCCGCAGCCAGCAGAAACGATAATCCCAATTCCGCACGCCACGCAGCTTTTCCGGAAGGGAGGTGGTGGGAGCGGCCACAATTCCGCCGGTGGGGAGATAGGTGAGAGCTTTCAGCGTGATGAGAGATCGGCATACTGGCTCGTCCCACAGCCCACGATAGCTGCAGCGATCCGCCCATTTATGCCAGAACTTTTCGGTTTGTTCGAGTGCCCGTTCGGCGTCGATTGCCGGCGGAACCGGGCCGTGAGAGGCCCCGTAGGACAGAACGAAGGGAACTGTCTCTCCTTCGCCTACAGTAAATTCGCTGATGGTTGTGAGATTCTCGCCTCGAAGGGGCGCCGGAGTGCGAAGCGCAAGCATGTCGGGCCCGGCGATGGCGCGTGTAGTCCCGTCTTGCAGGCGAGTGACCCAGGGCACCGATCGTCCGTAGTCGAACCGTATCGTGAGCTGCATCTTCACCCGTACTTTGCCGCGATTCCCTCGCACCAGCCGGACCAGGTGAGAGTGCCTGCCGCGGAGCGGCATGAAATCGACCAGGGTCATGGCACCATCCTGATTTTCAAATCCGGTTTCAAGGACGAGAGTGTTATCGCGATAATGCCGAGCTACCCGGGTGATGCCATCCGCGGGCGCCAGCTTCCAGCACCCGTTATCGGGCGTTCCCAGCAGCGACGCGAAGCACGCTCCGGAGTCAAACCGCGGCCAGCAAAGCCAGTCGATGGAGCCGTTGTTACCGCACAACGCTGCGGTCTCGCAATCTCCAATCAGCGCGTAGTGTTCGATTCGGCCAGGCATGTCACTTTGAGGTTGAACCGCGACCGCGGAGTTGCCCCGGGTGAGATCGCTTCTAGTTCAGGAAGTAGGTGCGATAGAGAGTGTCGCGCTGGGCGGGCCTGAATCCGGCGTCGCGAATGATGCGGCGCAACTCTTCTTCCGTGGTGCAATTGGTCACACCGGCGGCGCGCACGACATTTTCTTCGAGCATGACCGATCCGACGTCGTTGCCGCCAAAGCGCAGCCCCATCTGGCAGACTTTCAATCCCTGGGTCACCCAGCTAGATTGCACATTCAGGAAGTTCGAGAGGTATAGACGGGAAATCGCCAGGACTTTTAAGTACTCGACCGCCGTAGCCTCGTCCCAGTGCCGGCCGCCCAGGGCGGTGTTGTGGGGTTGAAAGCTCCAGGGGATGAATGCAGTAAAGCCGCCGGTTTCTTCCTGCAGTTCGTAGAGCCGCTGGAAGTGATTGACGCGATTTTCGATGTTCTCCCCCACGCCGAACATCATGGTGGCGGTAGTGCGCATGCCCAACTGGTGCGCGGTGCGATGTACGTTCAGCCAGTCCTCGGTCAGGCATTTGAGGCGGGCGATCTTATAGCGAACTTCGTCGTCGAGGATTTCCGCGCCGCCGCCGGGAATGGAATCGAGTCCGGCATCGCGCAGACGAATAATGGTGTCACGAATACTCAATTCGCTGTATTCGGCGATGGCGATCACTTCCGAGGCCGAATAGCAATGAAGATGGACCCTGGGAAAACGCTGCTTGATGCCGCTCAACATTTTCTCGTGCCAGTCGATCTTCAGATCGGGATGCAGCCCGCCCTGCATCAGGACGCCGGTACCGCCCAGTTCGACAGTTTCGCGAATCTTGTCGTAGATGGTGTCGAACTCGAGGATGTAACCCTCTTTGGCTGCGGGCCCCTTCAGCGGCCGGTAGAAAGCGCAGAAGGTGCAATACTCGGTGCAGAAATTCGTGTAATTGATGTTGCGGTCGATGACGTAGGTGGCCACGCCCTCGGGATGGAGTCGCCGGCGTACCGCGTCAGCCTCCATGCCGATGCCGATGAGATCGTCGGAGCGAAACAGGTCGAGGGCTTGCTGTTTGGTCAGGGACATGACACTCGAAACCGCTGTTGAGATTCTAGCGAACTTGCGCGCTGATGCAAAATTTGTCATCCCGAGCGCAGTCTCGAACCGCGCCAGGCGCGGCGAGAGCAAGTCGAGGGTCTACGTCGCCGCAGGACCATCTGATCACAGGGATGCTTCGACTTCGCGAGATGTTTCGCAAGCGAAACATCTGGCTGCGCTCAGGATGACACTGCCAACCTCTTCTTATAGCGGTAAAACTGGACCAGCGAAACAATCCCGCCGATCACTGCCAATCCAATGAGCGTAAACATCGCCGGCTTGTAATATTGCGAAAAGAACCTGACGATGTGCCGGCCATACATTGCTCCCAGGCCGGCCACGATGGTGAAACGGACTCCACGGCCCAGCGCCAGCGCTGCCACAAATTTCTTGCGGGAATATTGCATCGCGCCCGCCGCCAGCAGAAAAGGGACGATGGGAAACGGTGGCGGCAACAAGGCCGGCACGGCTACCGCGAAAAATCCCCAGCGTTCAAAGCGCTCGAAAACCTTTTTAGCCCGGCGCTTCGAGAGCTTGTGCTCGAAGGCCTCCTGGCCGCCCTTCCGGGCCAGTCCGTAAGTGACGTATCCACCGATCAGCGCGCCCACCGTGGCCATGAAGGCGTAGTACCACCACAAAGAACGCTGGTGGGCGGCCAGGAGAATGGTCAGAAGGTCCATGCTCCCCGGCAAGGGCACGACCGAGTTATCCGCCAGTCCCAGCAGCACCAGGCCTATGCCGCCCAGGTGGCGGAGTCGGTTCCAGACAGTAACGGCAATCAGGAAGTGAAACTGGGCTGGCATTTCGATCTTAGAAACAACTCTTTAGATGCGGGTTGCGCTGCAAGACCAGGAGAGAGCTAAGTGGCGGCAATTTTGCCCACATCAAGAAAGCGCAATGCGGAGGCCGCCGGCAAGGCGCCGCATTCGTTGGCATAGCGATAGAAAAGCTGCAACCCGCTTAGGCACCCGGGATCAAGATCATAGTAGATATTTTCTGTCAGATAAGTTCTGATCTCAGTCTCGCTCAAACCCAGGCGCGGCGCCCATTCGCGAGCAATCTGGTCGAGATTTCCCGGCTGCAAGCCATGGTCGCGCGACTCCTGGAACACCGCCGGCAGATCGAGGGCCGCGGGCGCATCCTGCAGCGTCGCTTGCCGCACCGCCCAAAAGGCGAACACAAAAGGTTTGCCGGTAAGGCGAATCCATTCTTCGGCCAGGTCATAGGTGAGATAGCGAGAGCGATCGACCTTAAGTGCGGGGTCGCCGATCACCAGGCCGGCGTCGTGGGCCTCCATCATCTTTTCTATGTCGGGAGCCATGGCCGTGAACGTCCTGCCCTGACCCCACCACTTCGCGAACAGCACCTTGGTCAGCGCCACCGATGTCAGGGAGGAAGTATCCAGAGCAACCGAGAGGATCTGGTCCAGCGGGACCTTGCTGACCAACAGGATCGAGCGAACCGGTCGCTTCGAAGCAATGGCGACGCCAGGCAGAATGGCAAGGCCAGGGATACTGGCATAAGCGGCGGCCGGGATAATGCCGATATCTGCCGCTCCTGAGGCCAGATCGCTGGCGCACCGCGAGGGCACGGTATAGGAAATATCGAAGGCCGTGGCCGCGTCTCCGTGCTCGAAATCCCACATCAGCGGGGCAGTATTAAGATAGGAAATCGCGGAAATGCGAAGGCGTCTCATGCGGCCGATGTTCAATTTTAACAGAGGAGTGTGTCGCGTGACCTTGACATCGTTTTTTGCGGATGTATAGAGTCCGCGAGTCAGACGATGTGGAGGTGTGAAGTGCCGGAAGCCCTGGCTGCGAGTCCGAAATCCAGCGAGAGTCTCGCCTTGCAGTGGGTGGCTCTTGCCCTGACCCCACGCCTGGGCCCCACCGGGGCAAGGCGGCTGGTCGAGCATTTTTGGCGGCGTGCAGAACATTTTCAAGGCCTCGCTGACCGAGCTCGAAGCCACCGGCGTTCAAACCGTTTCCGCGCAAGCGCTCGGCACCGGCCAGTCGATGGAACTGGCGCATGACGAAATGGGGCGCGTGGCCGCGGCTGGAGTTTCTGTCGTATGCCTGGACGATTCCTCGTATCCCGCGCAACTGAAACAGATCTACGATCCGCCTCTGGTCCTCTATGTGCGGGGAAATGCGGACGCTATCACTCAGTCAGGGATTGCAATCGTAGGCACGCGCCACCCCACGCCCTACGGGCTCGGAATGGCGGAGCGCCCGGCGTACGATCTGACGGCCCGCGGACTGGTCATCTTCAGCGGCCTGGCTCGGGGCGTGGACGCGGCTGCGCATCGCGGCGCCATCAACGCCAAAGGAAAAACAGTGGCCGTATTCGGCACGGGTGTGGACATTGTTTATCCCAAGGAAAACACCCAGATCACGGAGCAGATGCTGGCGATGGGAGGCGCCCTGATCTCGGAATTTCCCATGAACACATTTGCCGCGCCGCAGAACTTTCCTATCCGCAATCGCATCATCAGCGGCATTTCGATTGGCGTGCTGGTGGTTGAAGCCGCGGAATACAGCGGCACCAGGATTACGTCGCTCTGCGCTCTGGAACAGAATCGCGAAGTGTTCGCCGTCCCCGGCAACGTCACCAACAAGAACTCCTGGGGACCCAACACGCTCATCAAGCAGGGCGCCAAGCTAACCGCCACATGGGAGGACGTATGGGAAGAACTCCCTACGCCACTACGACTTGCGCTGGCTCCCGCCATCGGCGATGAATCGCCAGCGGGCAAGACTGCATCTCTATTCGGAGAAAGCGAGCTACCTCCACACGAAAGAAAAATCCTGAAACTGCTGAAAGCCGACGAGGCCACCCACATCGACGAGATTGTGGAAAGGCTGGAACAGGGCTTGTCGTCGTCCGAAATCTTCGCCGCGTTGTTCGAGCTGGAGCTGGCGGGAAGGGTGAAGCAGATGCCGGGGAAGAATTTTGTGAAGAGCTTTTAGCTCTTAGCTCTTGGCTCTTAGCTTCAAACACCGATTTGCCAACGCGTGGAGGTGATATGAGGAACTACAGAGATCTGCTGGTATGGGAGAAGGCCCACGAGTTGACCCTCGCGATTTATAGAGGTACGTGCGACTTTCCAAAGGACGAGCGATTCGGTTTGACCAGCCAGATCCGGCGTTCGTCCGCCTCGATCGCCGCAAACTTGGCGGAAGGCTGTGGCAGAAGATCAGACGGCGAGATGGCACGTTTCATTCAGATTTCAATGGGTTCGGGATCGGAGCTTTCCTATCATCTGCTACTCGCGCGTGACTTGGGTTTATTGAAAAATACCGAATATTCCAAACTTGAAGGCGATCTAGGCGAGGTCATGCGAATGCTGTCTTCACTATCGAAAAGGATCAGAAATGCATCGGCGGCCTAGAGGTTTCAAGCTAAAAGCTAAAGGCTAATAGCTAATAGCTTCAACCCCAAAAACTTGTTGACACTACCGCATTCATGCTAGCTTCAAAACCAGTAATCGCCATCAGAGGACACATTGTCTAAAGGTTTAGTCATCGTTGAGTCGCCGGCCAAGGCCAAGACTATCCAGAAATATCTCGGCAAGGGCTTCACGGTCGAAGCCTCGCTCGGTCACGTCAAGGACCTACCCAAGAGCACCCTGGGCGTCGATATCGACAACGAATTCGAGACGGAGTACATCGTCATTCCGGGCAAGGAGAAGGTTCTCGCCAAGCTGAAGAAGCTGGCCTTGTCCGCGGACAGCATCTATCTTGCGCCCGACCCGGACCGCGAAGGCGAGGCCATCGCGTGGCATCTGGCCGAAGAACTGGGCGATGGGAAGACCAAAAAGAAAAAAAAGAAGAAGGATGGCGACGAGCCTGACCGCATCCGCCGCGTGACCTTTAATGAGATCACCAAGCGGGCCGTGCAGGAGGCCTTCGAGCATCCCCGCGACATCGATCAGAACCTGGTGGACGCGCAGCAGGCACGGCGCGTGCTCGACCGGTTGGTGGGCTACCAGGTGTCTCCGTTGTTGTGGGACAAGGTGCGCCGCGGCTTGTCCGCCGGCCGCGTCCAGACCGTGGCGCTACGCCTCATCGTCGAGCGCGAGCGCGAAATCAAGGCCTTCCAGAAGGTTGAGTACTGGACCATTGACGCTCACCTTGCTGGACCCAAGCCGCCGGCATTCGATGCCCGCTTCATCGGCAAAGGCGAAGAGAAAGTTGAAGTAAACAACGGCGAGGACGCGGAGAAGATCCGCGCCGCCCTGGAAAGAGCCGACTGGCTGGTTCGCACCGTCGATCGCAAAGAACGGCGGCGCAATGCCACTCCACCGTTTACCACCAGCAAGCTGCAACAGGACTCCTCGCGCAAGCTGCGCTTCAGCGTGAAGCGCACCATGATGATCGCGCAGCGTCTCTATGAAGGCGTGGAACTGGGCGAGGAGGGTTCGGTCGGTCTCATTACTTATATGCGTACCGATTCCACCCGGGTTTCCAACGAAGCTTTGACCGAGGTGCGCGAGTACATTGCGTCGCAGTACGGCAAGGACTACCTGCCCGAATCGGCGAACGTCTACAAAGAAAAGAAGGCGGCGCAGGCGGCGCACGAAGCCATCCGCCCCACGTCCGCGATGCGCCATCCCGACCAGATTAAGCAATATCTGAAAGAAGACGAGTTCAAAGTTTACAAGCTGATCTGGCAGCGCTTCGTTGCTTCGCAGATCACGCCCGCGGTCTTCGACCAGACCACTGTGGACATCGACGCCAAATCCGGAGCCGAGATTTTCTGGTTCCGCGTGACCGGTTCGGTGCTCAAGTTCGACGGCTTCCTGAAGGTTTATGAAGAGGCGAAGGACGTCAAGGACGAGGAAGAAGAAGAACTCAAGCACAAGCTGCCGCCGCTCGAACCCGGGCAGAAGCTCACGCTCCGCGAACTGAAGCCGGAGCAACACTTCACCGAACCTCCACCACGCTACAACGAAGCGTCGCTGGTCAAGGAACTGGAAGAACGCGGCATCGGCCGGCCTTCCACGTACTCGGCGATCCTGAGCACCATTCAGGAACGGCAGTATGTGCAGAAGCTGGGCGGCAAGTTCTCACCCACCGAAATCGGTCTGGTCGTTACCGATCTGCTGGTGGAGAACTTCCGCGACATTTTTGACGTCCAGTACACCGCCCGCCTGGAAGAAGAACTGGACGAGATCGAAGAGGGTAAGGAAACCTGGATTAACGCGCTCGACGAATTCTACAAACGCTTCGCCAAGGACCTCCGCTACGCCGAAAAGCACATGGAGAACATCAAGCGGATGGAGAAGCCCACGGACGAAAAGTGCGAGCGCTGCGGCTCTCCACTGGTAATCAAGTGGGGCAAGCACGGGTCGTTCTACGCCTGCAGTTCCTATGACAAGGAGAATCCCGACAGCTGCACCTTCACTAAGGAAAATCCGATCAACCTGCCCGATCTGGATTCGGCTGACATTCAGGAGACCACGCAGGAGGAATATTGCGAGAACTGCGGCCGGGTGATGGTACTGAAGCGCGGACGCTTCGGCCAGTTCATGGCCTGCACTGGTTACCCCGATTGCAAGACCACGCGCCGGCTCGATCAGGGCAAGAAAGTTCCCGACATCCCGATTGACGAACTCTGCCCCAAATGCGGACGCAACATGATGATCCGCCATGGCCGGTTTGGCGAGTTCACCGCCTGCAGCGGCTACCCCGAGTGCAAATATGTGAAGCAGAATTACATTGGGGTGAAGTGCCCGCTGTGCAAGGACGGCGACCTGGTGGAAAAGAAGGCGCGCAAGGGCAACACGTTCTATGGCTGTGGAAATTATCCCAAGTGCAAGTTCACGTCCGCGGGCAAACCGCTGGCGGAAAAGTGTCCGAGCTGCGGCAGCGAATACCTGGTAGAGAAAATGCTGAAGGCGGGGCCGGTAATCGCTTGCCCCAATAAAGAATGTGACTTTGAGCGCGAGATGCCCGCAGAAACCGCTTCCGGAGCCGAATCCACAACCTGACGAAGGGCGCCCCTCCAAACTTCAGTTGACGGAATTCGGGGCAGACAATCCAGCCGGGCCAGTCTCGGCAAATTACGAACCACGGAGGACTGAATGGCAAAGCCGACTGCTGCCGATGCTGAACTGATCCTTAAACTCTACGATCTCCGCCGCGAGCCTGAGCTGCGCAAGGCCCGCAACTGGTGGACGACAACCTTCTGGCCCCAGACTGCAGATGACTTTATGAAAGTCTCCGGCGCGATGGGCACGCCTGAAAACAACTGGATGCGCCAGGTGCTGGGATACTGGGGGGTGGCCTCATCGCTGGTGAACCACGGTACCTTGAACCGTGAGATGTTTCTCGAATCCAGCTTTTGCGGGGAGATTGTCTTTATTTACCTCAAGCTAAAACCATTTCTGAACGAACTGCGGGAGAAGATGAAGAACCAGGAATTTCTCGCCAGCATCGAATCGCTGCTCCTGAGCACGAAGAAAAGCCGTGAGTTCGTGAAGCGTATGGAAACCAACCTGGCTGCCCGGCGTAAAACCATGGCGGAAAGCGCGAAGAGCAGCTAACCGGTTTCAATCCTCAACACTTTGTCATCCTGAGCGAGGAGTCGCAGGACCCCTGGCGCAACGCTGACAGTGATCGTTCCTGATATTAATGCTGCACCATGCGAATCGGTTGGGTAGGGGTCCTTCGACTTCGTAGCTGCTTCGCGAAGCGAAGCAGCCACTCCGCTCAGGATGACACGTCGCTAGGAGCTAGAAGCGTTTTTCACGCGATGTACTCGCGAATATACTCGTCACGCGTCTTCGCCAGTTCATCGATATCACCGTCAAAAATCACTTTCCCGTCCCGCAGGATCAGAAATGCCAGCGGCACTTCGCAATGGACGCCCTTGGGCAAGGGCAGCATCTTGTTAGCATTGCGATCGAAGTAGTGCGTGGCCATGATAAAGGCGTCCTGCAGGCGGTGCGTGACCATCAGCGAGCTGGTCTTGTACACGTCCCGCTGTTTTACGATCAGCTCCACGATGGTGGTGGAGGTCACGGGGTCCAGCCCGCCCGTGGGCGAATCGTAGAGCAGAATTTCAGGCTGGGTCACGATGGCGCGCGCAATCGCCACCCGGCGGCGCATCCCGCCCGAAAGTTCCGAGGGAAACATGTCCACGGTCCGTTCCAATTCGACGAAACTCAGGGCCTCGCGTACCCGCCGCTCGATCTCTTCCTCGGAAATCTTTCCCTCTTCCATCAGGCGGAACGCCACATTCTCCCGCACCGTGCGCGAATCAAAGAGCGCGCTCTCCTGAAACACCATGCCAATCTGGCGCCGCAAGTCGAACAGTGCGTTTTCGCTCATCTCCGTTACATCCTGGCCGAGAACATAGATGTGGCCGGAGTCGGGCTTCATCAATCCCAGCGCCAGCTTGAGAATCGTGCTTTTGCCCGAGCCGGCTACGCCAAAAATGGCCTTGGTTTCCCCGTGCGGCAGGCGGAAGGAAATGTCGTCCAGCACCACCTTGTCATCAAATGCCAGATGCACATTCTCGAAGCGGATGGCTTCACCGCCAGATCGCAGGGAAGCATTCGCGGAGATCTCAAGCGGCAGGGTCGGAGCGGACATGATTTACCGGTACCCCAGCACAGTAATGAGAAGCTTGGTAACAAAGAAATCAACCACCAGGATCATTACGGAAGCCACGACCACGGCCTGGGTGGTCGAACGTCCCACACCTTGCGTGCCGCCGCGGGTTGACATACCGAAATAGCAGCCCACGGTCGAGATCACAAATCCGAAGAGCACCGGCTTGATAAGGCCGGAGGTGAGGTCGCGCCAGACCAGGGACTGCCAGGCCGAGGTCCAGTACTGCCGCGAGTCCAGGCCCAGCAGCAGGCTCGAGACCATGTTGCCTCCGACCAGGCCGAGCAGGTCGGAAATGATGGTCAGAAAAAACAGCATGACCACGGTAGCCACCACTCGCGGCGTGACCAGCTTTTTCGTCGGATCGGTGCCCAGAGCGCGCATGGCATCGATCTGCTCGGTCACGGTCATGGAGCCCAGCTCGCTGGCCATTCCGGACGAGTTGCGCCCTGCGACCATGAGTCCGGTAATGACTGGCCCCAGCTCAGTGACCATTCCCACCGAAACCAGTTGGGCGATAAGGGTGAGAGACCCGAAGCGCGACAGTGTGCTGGCGCTGTTCAGGGCCAGCACGGCGCCGGTAAAGCCGCCGGTCAGGATCACAATCGGCAGCGAACCTACGCCGATCAGGTCGGCCTGCTGAATCATGTCGGTGACGTAAAGTGGCCGCCGGAAAAGATTGGCCAGCGACTGGCCGGTGAGCAAGGCATAGTCCTGGAGCGCCTTGACCTTCTCCTTGGCGAATTCAGCGGGCGATATGAGCGGGACCTGGAAATCCCCTGCTGCCATGCGGTGTGGCCTCTATCTCAGGAACTATAGCAGAGAAGCCGTCAGCTCTCAGCTTTCAGCGGTCAGCTCAGTCCTAACCGGCGAGGATCCAGGAGGAAGCCATAGCTGGCAAGGTGAAAGCTGAGAGCTGACCGCTTGCTACTCCCTGACCTTTTTCTTAATCTCAATATTGAGGCGTTTGATTTTCTGGTTCAGGGTGGAGAGCGGGACGTGGAAGCGCTCGGCAGCTTCGGTCTGGTTCCAGTTACACTTCTCCAGCATGTCGAGGATGATGTGGCGTTCGCAATCTTCGACGATATCAAACAGGGAAGCGTCGCCGCGATGTTCCATCAGGGGTACGGGAGTGCCGCGGCCCACGATCACGTCAGGCAGAAGCTCGGGCCCCACATCCGGAGTGGCGGAAAGCACGACCGCGCGCTCGATGACGTTCTCCAGTTCACGCACGTTGCCTGGCCATGAATAGGAGAGTAGCGGGCGCAGTCCTTCCGGCGTCATTCTCCGCCGCGGACGCTCGTTTTCCTCCGAGTACCGGGAAAGGAAAAAATCCACCAGCAGGGGAATATCTTCCCGCCTCTGTCGCAGCGGCGGAAGATCGACTGTGATCACGTTCAGGCGATAGAAGAGGTCGTCGCGAAACCGGCCTTCGCGGACCAGTTGTTTCAGGTCCACGTTGGTGGCCGCGATGATGCGTACGTCTGCCTGTATTTCGTGGACGCCGCCCAGGTGCATGAATTTACGGTCCTGCAGCACGCGCAGGATCTTGCTCTGCGTGTCCATGCTCATGGTGCCGATTTCGTCCAGGAACAGCGTTCCCCGGTCGGCAATCTCGAACAGGCCTTTCTTGGAAGCGATGGCGCTGGTGAACGCGCCCTTGACGTGGCCGAACAAGGTGGATTCGAGCAAATCCGGCGGCATAGAGCCGGTGTTTACCGGAACAAAGGCCCGATCGCGCCGGGGCGAGTTCAAGTGGATAGCTTTGGCGATCAGTTCCTTGCCCGTCCCGCTTTCGCCCTGCAACAGGATGGTGGAGCGGCTGGGAGCTACCTGGGCCACCAGGTCAAAAATCTTCAACATGGGCTCGCTCTTGCCCACGATGTTTTCAAAGTTGTAG
Organism: Terriglobia bacterium; assembly: GCA_963803605.1. Lineage (GTDB taxonomy): Bacteria > Acidobacteriota > Terriglobia > Terriglobales > Acidobacteriaceae > JAIQFF01. The sequence goes on along the minus strand of CAWDNG010000002.1, from coordinate 122,626 downwards.
CGCTGCTTCAGCGCCCGCTTGAGCTGGACGTTTTCCTCTTCCGTCCGGTGGCGGGCCACTGCGGCGCGAACGTCAGCCAGCAGTTTTTCGTTGTCCCAGGGCTTCTGGACGAAGTTCGTGGCCCCGGCCTGCATCGCCTTGACCGCATTTTCCACCGTGCCGTAGGCGGTGATCATGATGACCGCCAGCTGCCGATCGTGAGTGTGAAGTTCTGCCAGCAGATCAATGCCATTCCGGTCAGGCAGCGCCAGGTCGAGCAGCACCAGGTCGTAGGGCCGGTCGCCGATCCGGGTGAGACCCTCTTCGGCGGTGGCCGCCGACTGTACCTCGTAGCCTTCCATTTCGAGCAAGGTTTCGAGCGACTCGCGGATGGCCGCCTCGTCGTCAATGATCAGCACCGAACCCGAAGACGAGCCCTCGCCCAGATTGTGGCGCGGGATGGTGGCCAGTTCAGACATTGACCGCCTTCCTGGTCAGCGGGAAATCCAGGTAAAAGGTAGTGCCCTGCCCGGGATGGCTCTCCACTCGAATTTTTCCGGCGTGCTCCTGAATGATTCCGTAGGTTACGGAGAGCCCCAGTCCCGTGCCTTTACCCTGGCCTTCGCGCGGTGTCGCCTTGGTTGTGAAGAATGGGTCGTAGATGCGCTGGATGTGCTCCTGCGCGATGCCGCTGCCGGTGTCGGAGACGACCACGCTGACCCCGTCGCCGTTGGATGTGGCTACGCGCAGGGTTCCGCCTTCGGGCATGGCGTCCCGCGCATTCAGGAAAAGGTTCAGGAAAACTTGCTGCAAGCGCCCGGGATTACCGCTGATCTGCGGCAGGTGGTCGGCCAGTTCGTCCTCTACCCTGATCTTGGTGATCTTGAATTGGTGCTCCAGCAGCGCCATGGTGTCGGCGATGATCTTGTTGACATTCACCTCGGTGAATTCCGTCCCGCTGGTGCGCGAAAAATTCAGCAGGTTGTTCACAATTTCCGAGGCCCGGAAGGTCTGCCGCGTAATTTTTTCGAGCAGCCCGCCTTTCTGCGGATCGTCCTGCAGTTGCTTCGAGAGCATCTGGGCGTAGGAGGAAATAACAGCCAGCGGAGTATTGACTTCGTGTGCCACCCCGGCCGCCAGCAGGCCGATCGAGGACAGCTTGTCCGCCTGGGAGAGTTGTGATTCCAGGCCCACGCGCTCCGTGATGTCGTCCACGATGATCAGCCGCCCGATCACGTTGAACTTCCGGGTGACCAGGGGCGCGATGGCCACGTTCACAATGCGGCTTTCGCCGGTTGGCGTGGCCAGGCGAAACTTGTACAGGTTATTGATGCCCGGATTTTGCCGCACCCGGTAGAACTCTTCCACGAATTCCGCCGGAAAGACTTCGCTCAAAGGCCGGGTCAGGGCCTGCCAGCGGGGCAAGGCGTACATCACTTCCATCTGCGAGTTCCAGGACTCGATGCGGTCCGCCAGGTCCACCGCCATCACGCCTACGTTGATCGACTCCACGATATTCTCGTTGAAGTCCTTCAGGCGTTCGTATTCGGCGACTTTCTGTTCAAGCGAGGCGTACAGGCGCGCATTCTGGATGGCGATCCCGATGTAGCCGGCCAGTGTCTCCAGCAGCTCAACGTCTTCGCTGGTGAGGAAGTCGCCTTCCACCGTCTTGCCCAGGCCGAGGAATGCAATCGTCCGTTGCTGGGCGCGGCAGGGAATGTAGTAATTCATGTCCAGCCGGGCGATGGTCTGCTGGGCGCTCGCGGTCTCGCGCGGCACCTGGTGCACGTTTTCCAGGAAGAGGTGTCCGGCTTCAGTCTCCGGACGGGGTGCGCTGAGGAAGTTTAAATCCAGTCCGCTGGTCTGGCTCATGCCGAAAGATTTGGCCAGCACAAACTGGGGCGGCTCGCCGGCGGAAAGAAAAATCGCCATGCGGTCAACCAGCAAGGTACGCGACAGGCGATCCACCACCGAACTCAACATCATGTCGAGATCGGTTTCCGCGCTGAGCTCGCGTCCAAATTCGATCAGGGTCTTGCGGTAGTCGTAGCGGGTGCGATAGAAGAACTGGTCAATCCGCTCCTGGATCCACTTGCGCACCGGATCGAACAGCAGTGCGGTGACCACCATCGCCAGCACCAGCCCGAGCGGTCCCGAACTCGGCACCTGGGTGTGGACCAGTTCCGCCACCCCTGCCACCACGGCGAAGTAAACCCCGACAATTGCGCCCGCCGCCAGCGTGTACACCATGCCGCGTTTGAAAATCAGGTCCACGTCCATCAGGCGGTAACGGAAGATGGCATAGCCGAACGTTAGCGGCAACAGGCCCAGTGACAGCACGGACACCTTCATCGCCGAGCTCGGCATTGAGCCCGTCAAATAAGGAATTACGTAGAACAGGGTGAAGGGGGCGATCGCGAGAATGGTGCCGCGCGTGACCCATTTCAGCTGCTGCCGCAGGATCGGCGTGCTGGCCCGGCGGTAGCTATACCACAGCATCGCCGCCGCGATCACGAAGAACAGAGCCAGGTAGCCCATCTGCACCCGGTCGAGGTTCCAGCGGACTCGCTCACTGGCCTTCAACACCCGGAGCGCGAAAATGTGCATTCCCAGCAGCAGCATCCCCGGCGTATAAATTGCGGGGATAATCCAGCGATGCTTGCGGACAAAGTTGCGCTTTTCCGGGAAGGTCAGGACAAAATGCAGGAACAGGGCGGGCTGCAGTAGCCAGGCTGTAACATTGCCCCAATAGATCGTCCAGTCAAACTGGTTCAATTTTCCCGTGAACTTGAAGGCGTAGAAGATGAACGAGACCAGGCAGAAGATATAGAAATGGGTGGAACTCGGCGCCGTCCAGCGCCGCAGCAGAACATAAAGCCCAATCCCGAGGTAGATCAGCGCGATAAAGCGCAGCCAGTAATTCAGCGAACGCTCGGCGGGAATGAGAATAACGCTCGTATCCAGCGGGACGGACTGCCGGACCAGCGAATAGGTCGCCTTCGACCACGCTCCTACCCGGTAAATCTGTCGCATCCGGGTGGTGGTGTCTTTCACGTCATGCTGGTTGATCGCGGTCAGCCGGTCGCCAACCCGGATGCCGGCTTTATCGCCCGGACCGTTCGGTTCCACCCGCTTGGCAATCACGCCGCCGTCATTGCCGGTCTGTTCCATCCACCAGACGCCGTCGGAGGGAATCTGAAACTCGGCTTCTTTCTGAAAATTAATCCAGGCAAGGACTACCGCAGCCGTGGTCAGAAGGATCAGCAGACCGGCGGCAAAGCGAATTTGGAAGTCCCGGTTCATCGACCGCAACGGCTCCTGAAGATGGGCGGGGGGACAACCCGATTGATGGTTCAGCACGTCGGGTGCCATGGCGGGGCGCAAGGGAGAACCTCTAAGCTGCTTCAAAGAAAAGACTTCACTGATTATAGAAGCCAGATTGAAGTAAGGCTATGTTTTTTGGAAGCCTTCTGTGGGGTTTGGTAACTCCATGCGCAGCAGATGCTTAAGTACCCGCGGCCCGGTCTCTGACCCGGCCAAGTCGACTGAAACCCGCCTGCTCGCGGGCAGGAATTTACTACCGCACCGATTTCCGAGCTTTGCTCGGTCTGCCTGGCCAGGCTGGGCCAGACCCCTGCCCTACACAAGAGTCCCAGATCGGGTCCACTCCGTCTAGAATTGGTATTTCCCATGACCTTGACGGACGAAATCATCGAGCGCGAGCGCCGCTTCCTGCTGCCCACCTACAACCGTTATCCCATTGCCCTTCGCCGCGGCAAGGGAGTGTTCTTGTACGACTGTGAAGGCAAGCGCTATCTGGATCTTGTGGCTGGCCTGGGAGTCAACGCGCTGGGCCACGCCCATCCCCGGGTGGTGAAGGTCATCCGCGAGCAAGCCGCCAGGGCAATCCACTTTTCCAATCTCTACTGCAACGAGTATCAGGGACGCCTGGCCGAGAAGCTCTGTCAGCTTTCAGGGCTGGACCGCGCCTTTTTTTCCAATAGCGGCACCGAAGCCATCGAGGGCTCGATCAAGCTGGCACGGCTGGCCGGACACCGAGCGGGGGGCGAAGCCAAGAGTCAACTGGTGGCTCTCGAGGGTTCCTATCACGGACGAACCTTCGGCGCCATGTCGCTCACCGGGCAGGACAAGTATCGCAAGGGCTTCGAACCCATGCTCGAAGAGGTCAAGTTTGTGCCGCGCAACGACCTCGAAGCGCTGCGCAACGCTATTAACGACCAAACCTGTGCCATCGTACTCGAACCGATCTTCGGCGAGGGCGGCATCCACGAATGTTCCCCCGACTTCCTCCGGGAGTGCCGCGTCCTGGCCGACCGTCACCGCGCCGCCCTGATTTTTGACGAAATCCAATGCGGCCTTGGCCGCACTGGAACCATCTTTGCCTTCCAGGCGTTCGGTGTAACGCCCGACATCGTCGCCATCGCCAAACCCATCGCTGCAGGCCTTCCGCTAGGTGCATTTCTGGCCCGCGAAGAATTTGCCACCGCGATCTCCCCCGGACAACACGGAACCACTTTCGGAGGAGGTCCGCTGGCTTGCCGGGTGGCGCTCGAGTACCTGGCAATTGTCGAAGAAGAAAAGCTCCTGGAAAATGTATCGCGTGTCGGTGGCTACCTGCAGGAACAGTTAAAGTCTATGGCCGCGCGCCATGCGGCCGTGCAGGAGGTCCGGGGGCGCGGGCTGATTCAGGGCTTGCAGCTGTCGATTCCAGCCCGTCCCGTCGTTGAGCAGGCGCTGGCCGAAGGCGTGCTCTTCAACAGCACTCAGGACACGGTGCTGCGTTTTCTGCCTCCCCTTCTGCTGCAGGAAAAGCACGTGGACAAAGCTGCGCGGGTGCTTAAGAAATTGTTGCGCAAGAAACGGACGGCGTAGCAGACGTCCAAACCCGCCAAAAATTGCGGAGAGCCCAAGCTCTCCGCGAAAGAAAAGCAATAGAGGCGATATCACTTACATAGAGGATTGCCGCGGTGGTGAAGTTGTCCGGCACAAAAATAAACCACAGTGAATAGCCAATCGGAGAGCCAGGTCCGGCTGCAGACGGCTAATTCGGTCGAGGAACGCTGGTACGTGCTCGACGGCTACCGCATGCGCTATCAGCACGCCGGTTCTGGTCCGCCGTTGCTCCTGTTACATGGATTGCTGGGATACTCGTTTTCCTGGCGCTTCGCCCTGCCTCTTCTGGCTGAGAAGGCAACGGTGTATGCAGTCGATATGCCGGGTGTGGGTTTTTCCGAAAGGCCTCCCCACGCCAGTGGGAGCTTGCGTGCCCACGCCGAGCGCGTGCTGCGCTTTATGGACGGCGTGGGCATCGCGTCCTGCGATCTGCTGGGCACGTCCCATGGAGGTGCGGTCGCGATGATGGCCTCCGCCCTGGCTCCGCAGCGGGTCCGAAGCCTGATTCTGGTTGCTCCGGTGAATCCCTGGTCGGCCCACGGCCGCCGGCTGGCCCCGATTCTGAGCAGTCCGCCGGTTTCGTGGCTGCTTCTCCGCTGCGAACCGTGCCTGGGAATTATCCACGACGCTTTGCTGCGCCGCCTTTATGGAGACCCTCGGCGCATCCGTGCGGGGACGCTTGCGGGCTATTCCGCACCTTTCAGAATTCCTGGGACCCTCAACTATGGCCTGGGTGTGGTGCGGTCATGGAACCGGGATCTTGAGGAACTGGAAGCGGCCCTGCCTCGCATTGCCAATATTCCGACTCTGCTGCTCTGGGGCAGCAAGGATGCGGCCGTGAGTCGGGCGTCTGCAGAACCGCTGCAACAGCAGTTCAGGGATTGTCAGCTCGAGGTCTTTGACGGCGTCGGCCATCTGCCCTACGAGGAAGTTCCCGAGACCTTCAATGCATCCGTAATGGCATTTCTGTCGAGAGATTTTGCCCCTGCCGGGTGACATTATTTCCGCAGGCGATACGACACACCTGTTACCTTGAAGGAAGAACAACGCAGAGTTCATTTGCCTTGAAATCCAGCACCAAACGAATCCTGGCCCTCATCGTAGGTTGGAGTTTCATCCTGTTGGGAATCCTCGGCTTGTTTCTGCCGATTCTGCAGGGGGTGCTATTTCTGCTTATCGGCCTGATCATTCTGTCTTCGGAATACGTGTGGGCCCATCGCCTGCTGAGCCGACTGCGAAAGCGTTTCCCTAGGCTGGGGCGAACGGCGGACCAAGCCAGCGAGAAGGCGGCGGCATGGTTACGGCGGATTTCCGGCGAACCCGATGCGGATTGATGAGCCATCGAGGCAGTGCTAGCCTCGAAACAGCGAATCGCGTTCATGGCTGACCCCGCAATATCGGCAGTGCTGGCTTCCAACACCGGCGCTCGTTCCCGCAGCCGGGTGCTGCGCTTCGAAATTCCTGAAATCTGGGTGCGTTTCCTGCTGGCCCTGCTGGGGCTGGTCCTGGCTTTCGCGGCCGCCCTCTTTTCCACCGTGGCGCGCGAATCCGGAAGCCTCTGGACCACGGTGATACTGGCTTCGATCGCGCTGATCCTGGCGGTGGTGGTGGGCCTGACCACGGTGCCGCATCTGGCGCGCCGCGTGGCGGGCAGCCGGGTCCGCGACGCTTTCAACTACGACGTGACTGCGGTGGGAATTATCTACGTCGTCAGCGTCCTTCTCATCGGGGTGGCAGCCCTCAACACGGGGAACAACCTGCTCTATGTGATTGTGGCCACGATGCTCGCCGCCATCCTGGTATCGGGCGTGGCCTCGGCGATCGTGTTGCGCGATCTGGAACTGGATGTCCGCCTGCCCGAGCAGGTGTTTGCCGGAAGCCCCATTCTGGGGAAAATCGTGGTCCGGAACCGAAGGCGGTGGCTGCCGTCATTTTCCATCAGCGTGGTTCCACTGAAGCAGAAGCCGTCGAAGCAATGGCAATGGGTGCCGACTACTTTTGGTTTTCCGCCCGGGCAGCCTCCCGCCAAACAGTGGGTAAGACTGCCGGACCGCCAATTGCGCCGGGTGTCCGGCGGCGCCACAGCCCCGCCTGGCATTTTTACGGAGTCGGCCTATTTTCCCTACATTCCGGCAGGCTCTGAGCTGGGCGCCGAAGTGGAACTCTGCTTCCCCCGCCGTGGACGCTATGAGCAGAACAGCTTCGGCCTGGCCACCCGCTTTCCCTTTGCTTTCCTGACCAAGACACGGCGCGTGGCTTTGGCCCGCGAGATCCTGGTTTACCCGTCGGTAGAACACACGGACGAATTTTTTGACGTGCTGCCTCTGATCACCGGCGAATTTGAGACCTTTGCGCGCGGCCGTGGCGACGACCTCCATCTCATTCGGGAATACATGCCCGAGGATTCCGCCCGCCACGTGGACTGGAAAGCAACCGCCAAGTCCGGATCGCTGAAAGTGCGCGAGTTCAGCCGCGAGGACGAACGCAGGCTGCGCCTGGTTTTTGATAATCCTGCTCCTGGGTCGGTTTCCCCACTGGCCTACGAAAATGCGGTGACGGCTGCGGCATCGTTGGGCTGGCACTTTGCCGAGGGAAATGCCGAACTGTCTTTTGAAGCACAAGGGTGCCAGGCGGGAGCGGGCATCCATGAATTCCTGGCGTACCTGGCTACCGTCGATCCGCAATCGGCACCGTCGCTGCTCGATACCCTGGAAGTCTCCGGCGAATACAACGTCATTCTCACCTCCCGTCCGCCCAGCACCATTCCCGCAAATCTTTGGGCCTGCTCTTACTTTATTTTCATCGGGACCCGGAGCTGATTCCGGGCACTACCGGTGCAACGAACTGGGCGGCGACTTTGCGTCCCCCAGCCCTGTCATTTTGAGTGGGGAGACGGACTCGCTTGCGAGTCCGTTCTCGGAGTCGAAAGATATGCTGTTGGCCGGCGCTGCCAGTTCTCTGCCACAGAAGCCGCCGATTACCTCCGGCAGATAGCAGGTCCCTCGACTTGGCTCGGGATGACAAAGTGGAGGAGGGATGAGGAATAAAGTTCTGGCCCGAAGCACCAAAAGCCCGATATCTTAGTGCAGCCGCAGCGCTACGGCCTGCATCCCAAGAATAGAAAAGACGAAGATAGACGCCGCTTAGCCTGGCCAGCCGAAACTTCAGCGAGGTGAAGAGGACATGAATCGCAAACATTTCCAGCTGCTGAGCACGGTGCTGACGACTCTGGTGTTGGCGCTTGCGCCGTTGCTCGCGCTGGCGCAGAAGTCTCTCGAGATTCCTGCCGGGACGTCGATCCGGGTGCGAATGATTGACAACCTCAGCAGCGAGCAGACACAGATGGGAGACACCTTCCGCGGCACCCTGGACGAGCCCATTGAGGTGAACGGACGGACGCTCTACCCCAAGGGTGCTGACGTTATCGGCCGTGTCACCGACGTGCATCCCACGGGCCGGCTTACTGAACCCGGCGAACTCGACCTGGTGCTGAACACGGTCAGCTCAGGAACCGTGGCGGAATCGATCCATGTAGAACCGCTGGTGATCAAGGGAGAATCGCACGCCAAGAGCAACGTGGCCAAGATCGGCGGCGGAGCCGCGTTGGGCGCGGTGATCGGTGCCATTGCGGGCGGAGGCAAAGGCGCAGCCATCGGAACTTTGGCGGGCGGTGCGGCCGGCACCGGCGCAGCCGCAGCCACCGGCAAGAAACCGGCTATCGTGGAATCAGAAGCTGTGCTCACTTTTGTTACCACTTCAGCCTCGACGACAACGGCTCCGCCACCTCCAGCTCCCAATGCAGCAGCGACCCCGCCCCCGCCTCCTGCCTCCGATTCCACTCCAATCCAGGCTTCCGATTCGCCGACAGGGCCGGATGACAGCGCCACGTTGTTTACCCTTCGCGATCGCCGGACCATACGAAGCTGCGTGACCGAACATGCCTCCGACTTTGCAGCTGGCGCCACCCAACGCCCGGAACTGCCCTCGGGGTCAGAACGGCAAATTCACCGTGGCGGGAGCTTGCCTTCCGAGGTTCAGAGCCAGGCCCAGTCGTTGCCTTTGGTCTGTGAAGAGCAGCTGCCCAAATTACCCAGCGACCTCGAACGGGTCGTGTACGCTGGACGGGTGTTGCTGATTGACAGCAAAGGCCAGGTCCTCGACATGTTTTATCTCGATCAGAATCAATAGTCTGCTGGCGACAGCCGAGTGTGGGTCGGACACTCCTGTCCGACGCTTTTGCCTTTGGTCTTGGCGTGGGTGTGATCCGTGAACGTCAAACGCAAAGGCGTCGGACAAGAGTGTCCGACCCCACACTGGACGGACTTCGAGGTTGTCCCGGTAACCATTACCCGCGATTACCTTGGTACATTGACCATTTGTGCCAAAGTGCTAAGGTAACCCATTAAGAGAAGTCTAATCGCAACAGCTCCGTCAACCGTGGCGCCCCCGGCTGGCAGAAAACTGGTTGATGACTTTCGATCACCAAACCGCGCTGTGGATCGCCCACCCCATATTGCAACTGGCGGTGGGGATTGCGATGATCCGCCACAAACTGCATCGCCTGTTTCCTGTTTTCTTCGCATACATCTGCTTCCAGATACTGGCATTCGGCATCCTGTTCCCGATGTCGTCGCAATGGGTAAGTGCTAGCTATCAGCTGTTCTTCTACTCTTACTGGTCGTGCGCGGCGATTAACCTCGTCTTGGGATTCATGGTGATTTATGAAGTCTTCCTGGACGTATTCCGTCCCTACTACACCCTGAAAGATCTCGGGACGGTGCTCTTCAAGTGGGCCGCTTTGGTCATGTCGCTGGTAGGCTTCGTGGTGGCCGCATCGAGTCCGACCGGGGACCAGGGACCGATCGTGCAGGCGGTGATAACCGTGACCCGCTGCGTCCGGGTCTCGCAGGTGGGACTGGTTTTATTTCTTTTGGTTTTTGCCCGCTACCTGGGAGTGTCCTGGAAGCAACATAGTTTCGGACTTTCGCTGGGCCTGGGTTTGTCTGCCGGAGTCGAACTGGGTACCCTGGCTTTCCACGTGAGTGGTCATGCCTCCGAGGTTTCAGTCCACGTGATCAACCTCGTCGCCTATAACATTTCGATCCTCGTGTGGTTGGGCTATGCTCTGGTCAAGAGTCCGGAGCGGGCGCCGGGAGCTGAATTATTTACACCGAACCGTTGGGAGAAGAGCCTGACCGATATCCAGAGTCCGGCCCAGGTCGATTCGCTGATTCCCATGTTTGAGAATATGGTCGATCGCGCCTTTTCCCGGACCCAGGCAGATTATTCGCCCATCCGCCCTGTGCCCGATTCTGTCGGGCAACCCGCCCACAGTACTCGCAGTGGTATCCATTCCCTGCCGTCGCCGAGCCGTCGGGTTCACTAAATGTTTCACCCGCTGGCGATTTCGTTTCACCCTTGAATGCGGGCGCCCGCTCAGCGAAATTGCAACCTCACCTAATACTTGAATAAGAGACGCGATCCGATATAAGGAGCAGGGCGCGGACTTCCGTGGACCTGCGTCCGGCGCGCGTCGCCCGGGGGCGCTGGAAGAGACCGATAAGACATTTTCGAAGCGCACTTTGAGACACAAACCGCCGCCGTCCAGCAGAAAAGGCTGGACGCGAAGGCGGTCTTCTGTATAATGCCGCCACCGTGAGGTTTCCTCCCAGGAGCCTCGCAGTGTTAAGGAGAACACCATGAAACGTGCGGTCAGGATGTTGATCCTGATGGTAGGTTTGGCTTGCACGTACGTGGCAATCGCGACCCCGATACTCAACGCAGAACTGGGCCCGATGCCACTGTGCAATCCTGCCAATCCCAAGTGCTCGAAGCGATAGGCATGTGGGATTAGGAAGAGGCTGTTAACTAGCCGCGCAAGTGGCTTTGGACCTGACCGGGCTGACCGATTGCGAATCGCATGGTCAGCCCCATTTTTTGGTCCGCTTTCCTTTTCAACTCTTCAGGGCGATGCCAAGCGTTCGCCGCAATTGTTCCGGGTCCACAATCGGAGGCTGACAGGTGGCTCCGGAGCAAATCACCGCCGCGGATTTGCCTTCTTTGAGTATGGGCAACTGGGAAATGGTCTCCGCCAGCGCGGGCGGCAGATTCTGCGGGACGACCTTGCTCGCCGCCAGTGTGAGCACCGTCTGGTTAAATGCAAACCAACCGGTCGCGATTGCGCCCAGCTGTTCTGCCAGGCTGTCTTTTCCGATGACCACAATCTGGGTGTGCGGAGACGAGAGATATACGGCTGCAATCCCATAGGTCGCGGCAAAAATCCCAAACTTGCCGGCGAGGCCGGCCAGCAGTTCCAGAGTTCGTTCGGCTTGTTCGCGGTAGCTTTTCTGGTTGGTGAGCGCGTGCAGCCGCAGCAATGCGATGGCCGCCACGGAATTTCCCGCGGGCGTGGGAGAATCCTGAAATGGCTTACGTCGCGTGCCGAGTACCCCCAAAGCTTTCTCGGAAGCGGTTGCCGCGGCGTCGAAGAATCCGCCGGATATGGGGTCAAAGAAACGATCCACCATTTTGTCCACGATGCGCTGGGCGAACCGGAAATAGCTAAGGTCAGCGGTGGCCTCATAGGCGTCGAGGCATGCGACCGCGGCGAACGCGTAATCGTCCAGAAGTCCAGGAACCAGACGGCGGCCGGCGGCAGGATCGGAATAGGCGACCACGTGCTGCAGTCCGTTGTCCGCTAGCCAGGCTTCGGCGAGGACCCGGTCCAGCGACCGGAGCGCGAAGTGTCGGGCTTCATCGAGTTTTAACACCTTCGCGGCCTCCAGGTAGGCCGAGACACAAAGCGCATTCCATCCCACATAGACGGTCTTGTCCACGTACGGCGTCCGGCGCTCGAGACGCGCCGCATACATTTTCTGCCGCGCGGAATCCAGTATCGCCTGCGTGCGTGCCCCAGTCAGACCCAGACGTTTGCCGATTTCCTCGAACGAAGCCCGGACATACAGAACATTTTTTTCCGGATTGTGGTGCATCTCGCCGACTTCGTTGACGTCGTAGCGCAAGCCAGCGACCGCCGCTTCCTCCTCCGTCAGCACAGCCTGCATCTCGCCCCGGGTCCAGGTGAAATAGTCGCCATCATCGTCCATGGAATAGTCGGCATCCTGGGAGGCGTAAAAGCCGCCTCGCTCGCGGTCGCTGAGCCATTCGTCCATCCAGCGGACGATGTCACGCGCCACTGCCGCGAAGAATTCCGATCCGGTCACCTGGTAGGCATGGACATAGTTCTTCAACAATTCAGAGTTGTCGTAGCACATCTTCTCGAAGTGCGGGACAATCCAGTGCTCGTCCACGGAATAGCGGTGAAATCCGCCGGCCAGCTGGTCATAGACGCCACCCCGCGCCATTTTCTCCAGGGTGGAGACGAAGACGTCGCGCAGCTCTTCTTTTCCCGAGCGCGCGTATTGGTCGATCAGAAGATCGAGGACCGCGGGATGAGGGAATTTGGGCGCGCTTCCGAAGCCTCCATTGTGCGGGTCAAACATCTTCACTGCCGCTTCCACAATCTCGTCAATTACCTTGGGAGAGAACTCGCCGTTGCCGCCGGCGAAGGACTCGGCTCGGGAGATGGCGATTTCTACCATCTGCGCCTGGTCCACGACTTCGGTATTTTTCTGGTGATAGGCATCCGCGATGGACTGCAGCACGCGCTTGAAGCTGGGCCGTCCGTAGTTGTCGTCGGGCGGGAAGTAAGTGCCGCCGTAAAACGGCTTGCCGTCGGGGGTGAGAAAGGCAGTCAGGGGCCAGCCTCCCTGTCCGCTGATGGCGCTCACCGCAACCTGGTAACGGCTGTCAATGTCGGGGCGCTCATCACGATCCACCTTCACCGCCACGAAGCGTTCATTGACGATCTGCGCCACTTCCGGATCGTCATACGACTCGCGGTCCATGACGTGACACCAGTGGCACCAGACGGCGCCGATATCGAGCAGGATGGGTTTGTTTTCACGCTGCGCGGTGGCAAAAGCCTCTTCGCCCCACTCATTCCACTGGACGGGCTGATGCATGGCGGAACGCAAATAGGCGGAAGCGGCCTTAGACAGGGAGTTGAGGGTCTGGGTGGTCATCTCCCAAGTGTAAATGGTCAGAGTCCGAGGGGCTTGACCCAGCCGCTTATAAACTTCCCCTCAATTCATTTCGAGAGTTGCCTGGCGATTGAGCAATACAATGCCACCGCTTCGTGCAGCTGTTTCTTTTCGACGTACTCGTCATCGGTGTGGGCTACGTGAATGGATCCCGGGCCGAGCAGCAGCGGCTGTCCCCAAGCGCTGAGGGCGGGAATATCGGTGGTGAAAGCGGCGACCATGGTGGGGAGGCTGTCCACAGTACGCAGACGGACAAAGGGAATTTCCAGCACAAACTCCACTCGCGCCAGATTACCGACGGCCGCAACGATGTCCTGCTTCAGTTGCTCTGACGATCCAACCAGGCGGTAAAGGAGTTGGGCACGCGCTTTGTCCGGGACCACATTGGGGGCGCGGCCGCCTTCGATCACGCCGATATTGAGCGTGCAGGGCCCGATGCCTTCTTCAGCCGGCAGCTTCATAGCCCGCAGCCGTTGCAGCGCCAGCAACAGCTTGTCAATCGCTGACTCGCCCAATTCCGGATAGGCAGAGTGAGCCATGCGTCCTGCCGCGATGACCTCTACGCGTAAAGCTCCTTTGGAAGCGACTGCGACCCGGTTCTCGGTGGGTTCGCCATTTACCAGAAATTTCGAGCCCGGAGGATTCCGGTTTGCTACCTTGGCGCCCAGGCTGTCCCGCTCCTCGCCCACCAGAAAAAGCAGGCCCACATGAATGCCCTCCTGGCGCAACCGTTCCGCGGCTTCCACCTGCGTCGCGATGATTCCCTTAGCATCGCACGAGCCGCGGCCGTATACCCGCGTGGCATCCTCGGACGACGGAATGAAGGGCGGGACCGTGTCCATGTGAGTGGAGAACACAACCGTGGGCTGTTCGCAGGAGAAGGCAAAGACATTGCAGCGCGCGCCTTCCACCGGAATCTTCTCTGTCTGAAACCCTCGCCGCAGCAATTCGCCGTGAAGGAAATCTCCCACCGGGCCCTCGTTGCCGGTGATGGACTCAATGTCCACGAGTTGACGGGTGAAGGCGGCGGTATCCATGCGCGACAGGATACCTCAGTCCCACGAGGTGAGCACACTCCGTGTCCTCTGTGGTTGAAAACCGTAAACAACCACGGAGGACACTGAGAACACTGAGGGAGTCCGAAATGAGAAGCCTCGCAATCTGAGGATCCGGGTCGCGCGACTCCGTTGTCCTGTGTTGAACTTTCAAACCACGGAGGGTGCCGAGGCACGGAGAGAGCTCGATTCGCTGCTATGCTTTACTGACCCGATGGACGCGCAAGCCGGTACAATCCGTTCGCAGTTTCTGGAAGGGCCAGCCGGCCGCCTTGAGGCGCTGCTCAATACCGGAGTTGCTGATGCTGTTTACGCTGCGGTGGTTTGTCATCCGCATCCCCTCTTCGGTGGGACGCTGCATAACAAGGTGGTCTTTCATGCCATGAAGGCATTGAACGGCTTTGGTTTTCCCGTGTTGCGTTTCAATTTTCGGGGGACTGGTCTCAGTCTGGGCGAACACGATCACGGAAATGGTGAAGTGGACGACGTTCGGACTGCCCTGGATTGGCTTGACCAGGAGTTCCACTTGCCCCTGATTTTCGCCGGTTTCTCGTTCGGGGCGGCCGTGGGCTTGCGGGCCGCTTGCCCGGATACGCGGGTAAAGGCTGCCATCGGCCTGGGACTGCCGGTGTCGCCGATTGATGATCGCCCCTATGACTTCAGCTTTCTTAAAGACTGTGCCAAATCTAAGTTATTTGTCAGCGGCGATCGTGATCAGTTTGGAACCCCGGCACAACTGGAAGCGCTGGTTCAGGGAATTGTTGGACCGAAAAAGTTGGTTTTTATCGCGGGCGCCGATCATTTTTTTGAAGGACGCCTGCGCGAGTTGCGCGGGGCCATCGAGCAGTGGGTGGGAGAAGCGGTGAACTTGTAATCCTCGAGAGGCGCTCGTAACAGCCGGCGGGCCGCTGGCGCTACATATACATGCCATCATCTACTCCTGATCGCGAGAAGCTTGCCCTGGACATGCGGGTCACTGCGCGCCATCTGTTTGAGCATGCCCTCGGCGAAGCCAGCATCGACCGGGCATTTCAGCGCCACGTGGATTGTGATCGCGGAGTGCTCCGCATTTGCCAGGACCTGCATGACCTGGATTCGTATAACCGCGTGCTCGTGATATCGATCGGCAAAGCCGCTCATGCCATGGTCAATTCCCTCGAAATGCAGGCGGGCAATCGCTTCCAGGGCATCGTGGCCAGTTCGGTCGATCCGGTTTCGCAGGTGCGAGGTTTTCGCTACTTTCGCGGTGGCCATCCTGTGCCGAACCAGGAATCGATTCACGCCGCCCAAGCCATGCTGAAATCGCTGGGCGCCCAGAATGCGGCGTCCCTGGTGATCTTCATGATCAGCGGCGGAGGCTCCTCGATCGCCGAAAAGCCCATCGACGATGAAATCTCGCTGCCAGACCTGATCGCCACTTACCGCACCCTAGTGCTCTCCGGCGCACCCATCGCGGAGATCAACGCCATCCGCAAGCATCTCTCGGCCATCAAGGGAGGAAGAATGGCCGTCGCCGCCTCCGCGGCGCAGCAGGTATCGCTGTTGGTTTCCGATGTCCCCGACAGTACTCCCGATGCGCTGGCCTCAGGCCCCACCATGCCGGATTCCACCAGCGTTGCCGACTGTTACGGCGTGGTTGAGAAGTACGGCATGCTGGAGCAGTTTCCTGCTTCGGTGCGCGAGCTGTTTCAACGCCACGCGCTGGAGGAAACTCCAAAGTCCGATGACCTTGCTTTCCACCGTGCGCGCTGGTGGCCTGTGCTTTCGAACGGGTCACTGCTGGAAGCGGCGGAAGGTGAGGCGCAACGGCATGGCTTCAAAGTCGAAATAGACAACCGCTGCGACGACTGGGATTACGCTCGCGCGGCGGAGTATCTTCTGGAGCGCTTGCTCGCTTTGCGCCAGAAGTCCGAACGAGCCTGCCTGATTTCAGGGGGAGAGGTTACCGTGAAAGTGGAAAACGGAGGCACCGGCGGACGTAACCAGCAGTTTGCCCTGGCCTGTGCGACGAGAATCTCCGGTGAAGCCATCACGGCGCTCAGCGCTGGCACCGATGGCATTGACGGCAACAGTCCGGCCGCTGGCGCGATCGCGGACGGCAGCACACTCGAACGAGCCCAGGCCCGCGGACTGGATGCCGGTGCTCACCTGGCTGGCTTTAATGCGTACCCATTTTTTGAGTCGTTAGGCGATGCAATCGTTACCGGACCCACAGGAAATAATCTGCGCGATCTGAGAATTCTCCTGGCCTATTAAGCCAAGTATGTGTGTGTGGGTCGGACACTCTTGTCCGACGCTTTTGGGGTGGGTGTTGGGTCTGGGGGTGAGTCGGTGTTGGGTCGTGCTGTTGCTCTCCAGTGGCTTTGACTTGCTAAAATCAAGTCAAAGGCGTCGGACAAGAGCGTCCGACTCACACACTCAGAAAAACCTGGTTACGCCCTCTTCCAGCACGAACACTCGGTCTTCTATCCCGGCCGCCTTCGCCTCTTTCTCTAGCAGTTGCAGGGGTTCGTCCATGGGTTCGTGGGAGAGTTGAAAGGTGCCGTAGTGCATGGGCACCATCCAGCGCGCATTCAGGTCAAAGAAGGCGCGCGTGGCATCCGCCGGGCTGGTATGAACGTTGCGGAAGGAAGGCGGATGGTAGGCGCCAATCGGCAACAGGGCCAATTCCGGCCCCAGGCGCTGGCCAATTTCGCGGAAGCCGGAAAAGTAAGCCGTGTCGCCGGCGTGATAGATCGAATGCTTGTGGTCTCGCAGCACGTAGCCGCCGTATCCGCGGTGCGAGTCCTCGATCACTCGTGCTCCCCAGTGCCGTGAGGGCACGTGGGTGACGGTCAGCTCGCGATGACGGTAGCTGTTCCACCAATCCAGTTCCACGACGTTGTCAAAGCCGAGGTCCGAAACCAGGTCGAAAACATGATGCGGCACCACGATCGTTGGTGCCACTCCTCGCCGGCGTTTGGTTTGCTGCACGATGGCCCGTAGCGAGGGCCGGTGCAGATGATCGAAGTGGGCATGGGTTACCAGCACCAGGTCAATGGCCGGCAGATCGCGCACTTTCACGCCCGGCTGCCGCAGGCGCTTGAGGATAAAGAGCCAGCGTGCAAAATTGGGATCGATAACCACATTCTGGCCACCTACCTGGAGAAAAAAACTCGAATGACCGATGAAGGTCACGCCCATTTCGCCATGGGCGGCCAGCTTGGGCTGGTGAGTGTGCCCGGTGCGGGGAGTGACTGCGGAGCGCCGTACCAGGCTGCCGAACTGCCGGGCGCGGTTGCGAAGCGCACGATTTTGCAGAGTATTCTTTAACATTTGGCCGGGCCGGAGCCGCCACCCATTGAAACCCTCCGCCTCACCTACGCTTTTCGGAAAAGATGCAAAAGGAGACGAGGTATTCACGTCCATTCTAGAACAAAATACACGCGGGAATGCCTTGACCCTGGTTACTGCCGTCAGTTCTAATCGCTGCTGGTAATTAATGTCTTCAGGGGAGACTCAGGATGCGTGTTGCTTTCTTAGGCTTGGGAATTATGGGACGGCCAATGGCGGCCAATCTGGTCAAGGCAGGTCATGAAGTTTCGGTGTGGAACCGTACCGCAGGCAAGACAGTAGATGGAGCGCGCGGCGCGAGTTCGCCGGCCGACGCCGCACAGGGCGCGGAAGTGGTGTGGATGTGCGTTTCCGATACTCACGCAGTGGAGAGCGTTTTGTTCGGGCCGCAAGGGGTCGAGGAAGCGCTGGCCGAAGGCATGACCATAGTCGACTCCAGCACGATTTCGCCTTCTGCAACCCGCAAGTTCGCCGGGCGCGTAGGGGCGCGGGGAGTGCATTACGTGGATGCGCCCATGACCGGATCGAAGGTTGCTGCGGAGGCTGGGAGTCTTATTTTCATCGTAGGGGGAGACGAAGCGGTAATCGAATCCCTGAAACCATTATTCGCCGCCATGGGCAAGGTATTTTTCCGCCTGGGTGAAACCGGCAAGGGGCAGTCCGCGAAGCTGGTGATGAACCTGCAAATTGCTCTCATCTACGAAGGATTCGCCGAAGGCCTCACCCTGGCCACCAAGCTGGGCGTGGATATTGAGAAATTGATGCCGGTGATTCAGGCCTCGATGATTCGCTCCGGTGTGGTGGACTACAAAGCGCCTTTTGTTCTCAAGCGAGATTTCACCCCCAATTTTCCGCTGCGCCTTATGCATAAAGACATCCGCCTTACCCTGGAGGCGGCCAAGGAAGTCCGGGTAAAACTGCCCGCCCTCGAGACCGTGGAAGAGGTTTACGAAATGGCCAGCGAAGATGGACATGAGGATCTCGACTACGCCGCCACCCTGACACTGCTCGAGAAGTGGGCGGGTGTCGAAGTAAAGGGCGTTTTGGCCTGAAACCAGATTGCATTGGGTAATACAACGGCGGCGACTCGCACGCGGCTACACCCGCCGCCGGATTGACGGGCTAGTACCTCCGTAATGCCCCCAACCTCTGCTATTACAGAAGTCTTACACGCGCCTATCTCTCTCCCTGTTAACGTAATTCCTGGAAGCTCAATATCGAGTAGAGGAAACGGAATATGGCCATCGACCTCCAAGTCTTGGATCGGAAAGCAGCGGCAGACGACGAAATCAATTGGGTAACCGCGATTTTTATGGGCCTGTTCCATGTGGGCGCCATCGCGGCCTTGTTCTTCTTTACCTGGAAGGCTCTTCTGGTTTCGATGTTCCTGTGGTGGGTTTCCGGGAGCCTGGGTATCGGCATGGGCTACCACCGCCTGCTTACCCATCGCGGATACAAGACTCCGAAGTGGGTCGAATACGTTTTGACCACTTGTGCCACGCTGGCACTCGAAGGCGGGCCGATCTTCTGGGTGGCCACGCACCGCATTCATCACCAGCATTCCGATCAGGAAGGCGATCCGCATTCGCCGCGCGACGGCAAGTGGTGGGCGCACATGGGCTGGATCCTGACCGGCAAGTCGATGCATCATGACACCACCACGCTGGCGCGTTACGTCCCCGATCTAGCCAAGGACAAGTTCCACGTCTGGATCACGAAATACCACTACGTTCCCATGATCGTCCTGGGGGTGATCCTGCTGGCGATTGGCGGTCTCCCATTGCTCCTGTGGGGCGTCTTCCTCCGAACCGTAGTCGGTCTGCACACCACCTGGCTGGTAAATTCGGCCACGCATAGCTGGGGCTCGCGGCGCTTTGTCACGCGCGACCTCTCCACCAACAGCTGGTGGGTGGCCTTACTCACCTTTGGTGAAGGCTGGCACAACAATCATCACGCCCACCCGGTTTCTGCCCGGCACGGCTTGAAATGGTACGAAATTGATTTCAACTGGTACGGCATCTGGGCCCTGACCAAGCTGGGACTGGCGCGCCAGGTTTACCGGGTAAAGCTCTCCGAACTGCGCCGGCAGGAAGAAGAGCAGGGAACACCGGCACCGGCTCGGGCCGAAATGGTCTCGGCATAGCGATCCGGTGTGGGTCGGACACTCCTGTCCGACGCCTTTGACCTTGATTTTTTTAGATAAGTCACAGGCGTCCACAAGCGTAGTCCCGGCCGGCGCCTATCGCTGATCGGACACCGACCCCAACCCCAACAGCGTCGGACAAGAGTGTCCGACCCACACACATATCCTCTTACCCACACTCATGCGCTCCTCGCGGTAGAATCCTGCCATGCGCATCAGCAGCCGCCGCAGGGCTATCGCCTTTTTTGTTGTGCTCGGCGTTTGCCTCGTGCTTTTGGCGGTCGGGCTGAACGTCGGCTGGATCATTCTTAACTGGCGCGAAGGCGTCCTGCTTTTCCTGGGTGTGATTTTCTTTGCCCTGCTGATCGCCGGGCTGATCGTAAACACCAGCTTCCTAGTGCATGAGATTCGCCGCAATGAACAGCATGACAGCTTCATCAATGCCGTTACTCACGAACTGAAAACGCCCATCGCTTCCATCCGCCTCTACCTGCAGACCTTGCAGCATCGCGAGGTGGACGAAACCCAGCGCCGTGAGTTCTATCGCCTGATGCTGGACGATACCGATCGCCTGATGGGCACGGTGGACCAGGTGCTCAAGGCCGGAGAGGCCGGGCACAAGCGGCAGGACCGGCGCGTGCCGGTGGACTTCAGCGGTCTGGTTCGCGAGTGCGTGGACGTGGCGCGCAGCAGCCATCACTTGGCCCCCGAATCCCTACGTTATGAGGAATCGGTGAACCACGGACCCGCTGCCGGTGTTTTAGGGGACTCCGAGGAACTCCGGGCTGCGGTTTCGAATCTCCTCGACAACGCGGTGAAGTATTCTGCAGAACACGTCGAAATTCTTGTCCGCCTCGACACGCCGGACGAAAAACGGGTGACGGTCAGCGTTCGTGACCGTGGTGTAGGGATCAAGGCGGAAGAACTGAAGCGCATCTTCAAACGCTTTTACCGGGTCTCCAACCGCTCCCTGAGTCACGTGAAGGGAACCGGCCTTGGACTTTTTATCGTGCGGGCCATCGCCCGCAAGCACGGCGGCCGCGTGTTTGCCGAGAGTGAAGGCGAAGGCCGCGGCACCACGGTGGTTCTGGAGCTCCCTAGGGTCAGCTTGTGAGTGTGTGCTTGTTGTGTGGGTTTGTGTGTGTGGGTCGGACACTCCCTTCGACTTCGCTCACAGGGCAGGCTCTGTCCGACGCCTTTGACCTTTGATTTTGCCTCGCACTTGACTTTGGGGTAGTGTGGGCATTCTTGACAAGCGAGCGGGTTCGGAATTGATCCGGCTGGAAAGCAGAAGCAAAGTCAAAGGCAAGATCAAAGTCAAAGGCGTCGGACAGAGCCTGCCCTGAGCGAAGTCGAAGGGAGCGTCCGACCCACACACCATGGGATTCGCATGAGTCATGTTCTGATTGTTGAAGACGAAGCCCACCTGGCCAAGGGCCTGCAGTACAACCTGGAGGCCGAGGGGCACTCGGTGGCCGTCGTGGGAGATGGCGAGCGGGCCCTGGATTTGCTCCTGGGCAAGTCTGCCGCACCCGCTTTTGATGCCGTCGTGCTTGACGTCATGCTTCCCGGCAAGGATGGCTTCACCGTCGCCGCGGAATTGCGCGCGGCGAAACAATATGTCCCCGTCCTGATGCTCACCGCGCGCGGCCGTCCGGAGGATGTGCTCAAGGGATTTGCCTCGGGCGCCGACGACTATCTTCCCAAGCCTTTCGAGCTTCCCATCCTGCTGGCTCGATTGCAGGGATTGTTGCGCCGCCGGCAGTGGATGCAGCAGAGTCTGGAGCCCAGTGCGCCGGCGGAAACCTCGGAGTACGAAGCATTCTCCTTTAACGGCAGGACGATCGATTTCGGAAAACTGGAGTTGCGGGTGAACGGAAATACTATCCAGTTGACTCTGATGGAAGCGGAGTTGCTCCGCCATCTCATACGGAACGAGGGCCGGGTCGTCTCCCGCAAATCGATTCTCGAAGAAGTCTGGGGTTTACACGAAGACACCGACACCCGCGCCATCGATAACTTTATCGTTCGCCTGCGGCGATATATCGAAGACAATCCTTCCGAACCGCGGCATCTGCTCACGGTTCGCGGCGTAGGTTATCGCTTCGTGGCGGAGCCCCAAATAGAGTGAAGCGCGATAGGTCCTACTCGCGGCGGCCGAGATTGGAAATGAGATTTTCCCTATGGTCCAGGGCGATTCCATCCACCCGGTCCAGGGCAAAAGCGTAGAGCGTGAAGGCGAACGCCGCCGGCAGCCATAAGACCAGCAGTTCCACCCATGAATTTTCATATGCGCGGGAAAGCCAGAGCATCAGGGCACCCACAGCGAAGAGCGCGCCGCGAACTCCAAAGCTCGCCAGCACTGTGGTTAGAGAGGCCCTTTGCCGGCCAAAGACCCCGGCCTCGATCCGGCTGGGGGAATAGAGTGAAAACAGGTTTCCGGCGGCGAGGTCGATGGGCACGACAAACAGAATGCCCGCCAGCGTGGCTATGGTCACGCCCAGCGATGGCGGCCGGTAGAGCAAACAGGTTCCCATCCACACCAGGAGAACTTCCAGCCCGAACACGGCTGCATGCGCAAGGTTCTTTCCCATTACGATTTGCCGGAAGCGCACCGGCGAAGCGAAGAAGAACTGGGTGCCGCCGCCATCTGCCCCAAAATTGTTGTAGGAAAGATTGGTCAACAACAGCAGAGAATAGGCGGCGCCGAGCGGAAAGGTGAGCTCGGGCGCGCGCGCCAACAGACCTTCGTTCTTGCCATAGCTGCGGAAGATCGCCAGCATGAACAAGGGCACAATCAGAGTGAAGAGCATGGGCCCACTGCGACTGAGATAGCGCAACTCTTTTTCAAAGACGGCGACGACCGGGCCGGGAACTCCGGGCAAATTCCAGCCTGGACGGACCGCTGGAATCCCACTCGGCTGGGCTTTGCGTCCCGCCGACTCGCTGAAGCTGGCGCCGCGGTATTCGGCACGTAAGCGAAAATTCAGGAGCCAGAGAAATGCGGTCCCATAGGACGCCAGCAGAACAAGGGGGACCAGGCTGGTCGCCGGCTGGTTCTGGATGGCTCCAGCAATGGCGGCGGCGGCCAAGCCCGGAGGAAGAGGCCGCTGTGCATTGGAGAGCTTCTGCCCCATGATCCTGGTTTCGGGTATGGAGCGATGCTCGTACACCGCGATCAAGGGTCCGACCAGTTGAAAACTCAGGATGAAGAGAAAGAACAGAATGCCCAGGATTTCGCGCGTCCGCCGTTGGGCCAGCCAGCGCTCCAGCCAGACGAAAAGCATGCGCGCCAAAACGACGTTCACGAAGGCAAAGGCGAGGAGCACAATGGTGGCCCAGGGGAGCACACTCGGCCGCGCCACTCCGATTCCGATATCGATTCCGAGCAGCCACAGGCTGGCCACCGCCGTCGCCGGGTCCAGTGATCCGTAAGCTAGGCGGATCAGAAAATACGACCGGTAGCTCAGTGGGAAGCGCAGAAGATTTGAAGATCCGACATTCTGGGTGAAGGCCGTTGCCATCAAAGGAAAAAGCTGCCAGAAAAGAAACACCGGCCACAGCAGGGCACCCAGCCACTCTACATTTCCCTGCAGAATCAGAAACCAGGCCGCCCCGCCCAATCCGATGGCTCCGCCGATTCCGCCCGCGAGGAAGGCCAGGCCGATAAAAATGCGCGAGGCCAACTCCACCCGGCCGCGAAAAGTTCGGAGGGAGTTAATAAAGACGTGCCAGCGCAACCCGGCGACGGCAGCCAGTTGCTGGCGGGATTGCGAAACCGCAGTCAACCCGTCCGAAGTCATGAGTCCCTTCGTCCAACCTGCTTCAACCCAGCCAGGACAATTCCTGTCCATCGGAGCGCGATCCGCCGACGGTAAGTAGAAAGATTTGCTCCAGGGTCAGCTTCTCGCCCGGAGAACTGCCAGGGGCAGCCGGGAGGTCTGCCGCCCGCGCTCCCACTCCCGCCCGCAGTTCTTCCACCGAGCCCTGCGCCACCAGCCTCCCGCGATGAATGATGCCGACATGAGTGCACAACCGTTCCACAATTTCCAGCACATGCGAGGTGAGGAAGACGGTTGCTCCGCGCGCGATCATGCGTTGCAGCATGACTTTCAGAGTGCCGGCGGCGATCGCGTCCACGCCTTCGAAGGGCTCGTCCAGAAACAGGACCTTGGGCCCGTGAATCACCGCAGCCGCCAGCGCCAGCTTCTTCTGCATGCCGTGAGAGTAATCCGTGACCAGCGCCTTGGGCTGGTCGGTGAGCTGCATAAAGGCCAGAAGCTCCGCGGTGCGCTTGGCCGCCGTTTCACGGTCCAGGCCATACATGCGGCCGACGAAGTTCAAATATTCCGACCCCGTCAGTCGGCCGAACAGCGCCATGCCCTCCGGCACCACTCCAATCTGCCGTTTCACCTCCACCATATGGGTGGCCAGATCGAGCCCGAGAATCTGGATTCGCCCGGACGTGGGCGCAAGCAGGCCGGTGAGCATCTTGATGGTGGTCGATTTTCCCGCCCCATTTGGTCCCAGAAAACCGAAGAACTGGCCCGGAGCCACTCTCAGGTTTACGTCCTCGACGGCAACGAGGTCTCCGAAACGCCGGGTCAGGTTTTCGGTGGAGATGGTAGGAGAATCCATGAAAGTTTCGACTCTAGCACACCGAAGGTTGCTGGAGACGCTCCAGGATCGTGCCGGGCGGCGCTGCCGGCGCCACAACAAGATCTTGTCATGATGGGCTTCCAGTCCCTCTGGCATTGCCTCAGGCGCTGGGCCGAAGGTCCTGCTCTTGCGCACCGGTTTCATTCGATTCGTCGATGCCCGTAATCCACGCTTTGACAATGACCCTGCCCGTACTAGACTAGGCGGCTGAAATTTCTCGGGTCCTTGGGACTGCAAGTGCGATCCGACGGACCTGGAGACGTGTTCTCGTTTTGGAGGCGATTTATGGGCTCTCGCTGGCTTCTGCTATTCGTACTATCGTTGACCACCAGCGCATTGTTGGCGCAATCTCCACCGCCGCCATCCCAACCCCAGGAGGTTGCGGCGGCGCCGGCTGAGCCCTCAGTGCAGAGTCTGCTCGACCGCATTCAGCAACTGGAGAACCGGATCAATCAACTGGAGGAGCATGACCGCCAGAGAGAAGCAGCGGCCCAGACACCCGCTCCGGCCGCTCCTAGTCCGGCTGAAGCCCCGGCTCCGGCGGCCACGGCTCCAGCCATCGCTGCAGCCCCAGCTCCCATGTCCGGCCCGGCCGCCATGCACGACGAGCACGCAAGCATGAGCGAAATCCGCGACACCGAGCGCCGCTTTCCTTCGTTGCAAATCAGGGGATTCGGCGATGTTGATTTCTCGGCCACCGATGAGAAGGGCTCGATCAGCGGTTTCAAGCTGGGGCAACTGGTTCTGCATCTGGCTTCGCCGTTATCCGAAAAGGTCAGCTACTTCGGTGAAGTCAGCTTTACCGCCCAACCCGGCACCTATGACTTAAGCGTAGAACGCAGCATCATTCGCTACGACTACAACGACTACTTCAAGATCTCATTCGGCAAATACCACACTCCCATCGGTTTTTGGAATACCGCCTTCCACCACGGCGCCTGGCTGCAGACGACCATCGACCGCCCGGAAATGGTGAAGTTTGGCGGAACATTCATTCCCGTGCATTTTGTAGGCATACAAGCGGAAGGAAATATTCCTTCGGGAGGCTTGGGCCTGGGATACAACGTGGGACTGGGCAACGGGCGCTCCTCAATCCTGAGCAAATCTGGGGACAGTGGCGATTCCAACGACAATCGGTCGTGGGTGGCTAACGTGTATGCCCGGCCCTCCCGGTTTTACGGTCTTCAGGTGGGGGCATCGGTGTATCGCGACAAGCTCACGCCGCAGCCGGGCCAGAATTTTGGCGAGTGGATCACCGCCGCCGACGTGGTCTGGACCAAGGAAAGGCCGGAGTTTCTGGCCGAGTACGCCAACGTCCATCACCGCGACGAGCTGACCAGCAACACCTGGGACAGCCAGTCATTCTATGTTCAGCTCGCCTATCGCTTACCCTGGCAGCAAAGCAAATGGAAGCCTTATTATCGATACGAGTATATTCATAAGCCCGAGGACGATCCCACGTTGCTGAATGTGCTGGATCTGACCGGTTCGACGCTCGGAGTCAGGTACGACATCACGAACTATGCGGCTTTTAAGGGCGAGTATCGGAACAGTCGCCACGGCGTAAACGAGCCCCGGGTGAACGGAGCATTTTTCCAGACCGCGTTTACTTTCTGACACGCACATGACAGCCCAATTAAAATTCGCCTCCCGAGTCTTCGCGCTAGGCTGCCTGTGCCTGGCACTTTTGTCGCCCGTGGCAGCCCAGCGTCATGACGTTGACATCGCGGTCGTGGTCCACCCGGACACGCCGGTCAGCAATCTGAGCTTGGCTGATGTTCGGAAAGTATTTCTCGGCGACCGCCAGTATTGGAGCACCAACATTCCGGTTGTCCTGCTGATTCGAGCCCCCGTGGCCCGAGAGCGAGACGTAGTTCTGAAGATCATCTACCAGATGTCGGAGTCGCAGTTCAAACAATATTGGATTGCGAAGATCTTCCGAGCGGAGGCCGCCACGGCGCCCAAAGTTGTTTACTCGAATAACATGGCCAACCAGTTGCTCAGTGCCATCCCGGGCGCGATTGCTTTCGTGGACAGCAAGGAAGTGAAGCCCGGTACCAAGGTGCTGCGCGTGGATGGCCGTCTGCCGGGAGAGCCGGGCTATCCGTTACGTTAAGTAGCGCAGGAGCAGGCGAGCGATGGCTTTTGTGCAAGGTTCTTGTGGAAGGGCACGAGGTCAGTTTGTGCAGGTGTGGAAGGGCACGACTTCAGTGCCAATAAACGCGGCGTAAAAATGGGCTTTTAGCCCCTGGGGTTTCGCCGGTTCTGCTTGAAGCGCCGTACGACCAAAATCCTGATTGACCCAAACAGCGAACCTCGGGCGCTAAAGCGCAACTCCCTCTCAAGGGCGGCCCGACTGAAGTCGGGCCCTTCCCAAACCTGCCACTTTCCGATTCCGGCCAACTCACTGCGGCAATGCCAGCTGCTGCACGATCTTCTGGAACCTGGGGTCGGAACGGACGTCGTCGAAGGCGGGTTCGACCTTCACATAGGTGAGGTTGCTGTCGCGCTCGTGGTAAGCCTGTTCCAGCGATGCCAGGGTCTGGCTCTTGTCTCCCAGCCGGGCATAGATCTGGGCCATGTTGTAGGACGAAACGTAGCCGTGCTTGGATACTTCCGTTAAACCCTCCAGCCAACTCTTCAGCACTCCGGGATAGCCGGACGCGTTGAAGTCCTCGCCGATGGATGCCGCCAGGTCGGGATTGCCGGAAAGCGTCAGCACTTTCTGCCGCTCCGCAACCGCTTCCTTGAACATGCCATTCTGCGCGTAGGCGGCTTCGATGGCATGTTGGGCAGGGACAAATTTCGGGTCCATATCCAATGTCTTCGTCAGTTGCAGCGCGGCCTCGTCATATTGCCGCGTGAAATAGAGCAGGCGGCCCAGACTGGTGTTGGTGAGAAGCGACAAGGGGTCGAGTTCCTGCGCCTTCTTCAGTTCGATGCGGGCTTCATCGAAGCGACCTATCCGGGTCAGAAAATCCCCGTACCACTGGTGGCCTGAGGAATTATTGGGATTCAACTGAATCGCACGCTTGAACTCGGACTCGGCTCCTGACCAATCCCAGTCATAACTTTCCCGCACCAGCCCGAGAGAAATATGGGCCTCGGGCAGGCTGTCATCCAGTTTCACCGCCTGCATGGCCGCTGATTTCGCGTTTTGCCAAACCTGCTGCGGCGGCGTGTATCCGGACTCGCCCAGAAAGTTATAAGTATCCGCCAGCCCGGCGTAGGCCTGGGCATAGCTGGGGTCTTTTTCGACGGCCTGATTGAAATAGTCGGTGGCTTTCCGGAACCCGTCTTCTGTCCATTTGTTCCAGTAAAAAAGACCCTGCAGATAGAGCTGGTAAGCCTCGGGGTTCTCGGTATCGTGCTTGGCGACCCGGCTCACCTCGTCCGCCCCCACGATCCGGGGGCGCAGGTTGTCGTAGATTTCTTTTGCGATGTCGCCCTGCACCGCGATCAGATCGGAAACTTTGCGGTTGAACTGGTCGCCCCAAAGTTCAGATCCATCGGCAACATTCACCAGGTCGGTCTGGATCATCAACGTGTCTCCGCGCTGCGTGACCCTGCCCAACAGTACCGCGTCCACGTTGAGCTCCTTGCCCACTTTCTGGGCGTTGACTTCGCGCCCCTTGTAGCTGAAGACCGTACTGCGGGCCATCACCCGCAACTCCGGAACGCGGGAAAGGCTGCTGATAATTCCTTCGGTGACGCCGTCGGCGAGGTACTCAATATTAGGGTCGGCGCCGACGTTTACGAAAGGCAGGACCGCAATGGCGTGAATGTGATCTTCGCCGCCCAGCAAGCGATCGCGCCAGCGGTGAGGAAGCAGGACCACAAGCAGCAGCAGGACAAGGACGACAGCGGCGGCGACGATCGCGGGTTTGCGCCATGGGACGTTCGATCCCTTCCGCGGCGAGAAGGTGGGAACTCCAGCGGACTCGGTATCACGCTTGACCCGCTTGAGGTCAGCTTGAAGTTCGGCGGCGGACTGGTAGCGTAACTTGCGGTCTTTCTCCAGCAGTTTGGCGGCGATCCAGCCCAGGTCTGGAATCAGCTCTGGATTTACCCGCGAGGCCGGCAGCGGCGTACGGTTGAGGATGGCTTCGAACACCACGGCGGTGGTTCCGCCCCCGAAAGCGAGCCGTCCAGTCGCCATTTCATAGACCACTGCGCCCAGCGAAAAAAGGTCGCTGCGGCGGTCCAGTTCTTCGCCGCGGGCCTGCTCCGGCGACATGTAGGCCACGGTGCCCAGCGCTACTCCGGTGCTGGTCAGGTGCTCGATCCCGCTCATGGTGGGCATGGCGGCGGGGCCGACATCCTGGGGGATTTGGCGCGCGGCCGGCACCAGTTTGGCCAAACCGAAATCCAGCACCTTCGCTTGTCCGCGTTTGGTCAGAAAGATATTCGCGGGCTTGAGGTCGCGATGAATAATTCCGGAGTCATGGGCCGCTTCGAGCGCGTCCGCAATCTGGATGGTGATTTCCAGAATTTGGGCGCCCGGCAGAGCCTTGCCCGTAATTACCTGTTTGAGGGGTTGCCCTTCCAACAATTCCATCACGATGAAAGGCTGCCCTTCGAACTGGTCAATCTCGTGAATGATGCAGATGTTGGGGTGATTGAGGCCGGAGGCGGCCCGGGCTTCGCGCTGAAAGCGCTCCAGGGCCATGGGATCGCGGACCAGTTCAGGCGGGAGAAATTTCAGGGCGATGCTTCTACCCAAGCGAAGATCCAGGGCGCGATAGACGACTCCCATACCGCCGCCACCCAGCTTTTCTTCGATGCGATAGTGAGAAATCGTCTGGCCCAGCATAGGAAACTTCCCCGCCGATGGCTCATGGTAGGCTGCGCCTAAGAGCAAGTCAACGCAGGCGGTGTCGTGGTTGGGACGATTATGAGTGCTACTGGCGCGAGGCCGAAGCTCCGGCCGCCAGCTCGCGCAGCACGCTCAGAAATCCGGCGGCAGCTTGCTCGTCGGAGAGCGCTTCCAGCAGGACGGTGGCGGCAATATGGGGCGAATCGGAACGGAAGCGCACGCTGATCAGATTATGTCCACGGGCCGTCATCAGGGTGTTGACCACGGGTGAAAGTTCCTGGGTCCAGCGGGTGCGGGTAGTGAGAATCACTGGCCCGGGGCGGGACACCGACCACTCGCGGGGCTGAGACGACAGCCGGCTATGGCGCTGGGACAACCAGCGATGGTGGAAGACATCAAGGTGAAAGGCGGGAGCACAATCCAGGTCCGCTTCGAACGTAAGAGTTTCCTTTTGCTTGTTCCAGATGCTGACAAACCATTTGAAGGGGATGGGGCGGGGACGCAGGCGGATGGTGACCCGGGCGTTATCGAACCAGTGCGCGGCGAAACCGAAGCGGGCATGAAGCTGGCTTACCCCGAACCAGCGGGCGTCCAGCATCTGGCCTTTGTTCGAGCATGCGGCCTCCACCCAGTGCAGGGCCGCAGCGCCTTTGCGACGGTTATAGCGGGCAAAATAGAAAAACCACACCCCGAGCAAAACGATCGCACTGAGCGCGTCGATGAGCACCAGGCGTCCCACAAGGGCCTCACTGCAGATATTACGACTAGTGATGCAAGTACCGCAACAGGTTCCTCTCCCCCGGTAGCGGCTCAATTCGAGACAACCCCCCGGGGCGCCCTAAGCCCTCGACCTTGGCTCCGCGGCTACAATCAACCTGTGGAATTTGTTCTTCGAGATTTCCGGCACGAAGAATTCGAGACCTTGTGGCGAATCGACCAGCAGTGCTTTGCCCCGGGCATTTCATATAGCCGCCTGGAGCTGGCTACCTACCTGCAGCGGCCGGGTGCATTTGTCCTGGTGGCGGGCTCGTGCCAGGTCGAGGCGCTGAACGACGCTTCGAGTAAGAACCAACCTCCGATACTGGGATTCGTGGTGGCCGAGACCGGGAGCCGCGGATACGGTCATATCATCACCATCGATGTATTGCCCGGGGCTCGAGGAGCGGGGATCGGCTCGCAGCTGCTTCGCGGTGCGGAGGACCGGCTGCGTGCCGCCGCTTGTCACGCCGTCGTCCTTGAAACCGCGGTGGACAACAAAGCGGCAATCTCTTTCTACAAACGGCATCGCTACACCGTAATCAAGACTCTCCCGCGATATTATTCCAACGGCGTGGATGCGTTCGTGATGAAGAAAGATTTGCTTTCGCCGGCGCCGCCAGCTAAGTTGCCCCAGTGAGCCCAGGCAGAATGAAAATTGCGATTCAGGGAGAGGCGGGGTCGTTTAGCCACGAGGCCGCCCGGCGAATGGTTCCAGGCTGCGACATCGTTTCTTGCGCACGCTCCGTGGAGGTCTTTGATCGGGTGCAGCGGGGTTCGGTAGCCGCCGCAGTGATTCCGATCGAGAATTCGCTGGCCGGATCGGTGACCGAGCATTTTGATCTGCTGCTGGCGCGCCAGGTGTTCATCGAAAAGGAATTCCTCCTGCGCATCGTGCACAACCTGATCGCGCCCCCGGGAGTCAGGCGCGCCGACTTGCGACGGGCGTTCTCGCATCCCGTGGCCCTGGAGCAGTGCCGCGATTTCTTCGTCCGAAATCCCAGGATCCAGCCCATGCCGTTCTATGATACGGCTGGCAGCGTGAAGCATGTGATCGAAAGCGGATTGCGCGATGCCGCCGGCATCGCGGGCGCCCAGGCCGCGAAAGCCTACAAAGGTCACATTCTGGCCGCCGGTATCGAAGACGACAAACGCAACTTTACCCGGTTTTTTCTAGTCCGCAAGGCGCGGCGCATTCTGCCCGGCGCCAACAAAACTTCGATTGCTTTCAGCGTGAAAAACATTGCCGGCGCCCTATTCAAGGCGTTGGCTGTGTTCGCGCTGCGCGACATCAGCCTGACCAAGATCGAGTCGCGACCGCTGCGCGGGCGGCCCTGGGAGTATGTGTTCTATGCTGACTTTCTTCGTGGCGACGATGAATCCGCCCGCAACGCGCTGCGTCATCTCGGTGAGATAGCCGATCTGGTCAAAGTTCTGGGAATCTACCCCGCCGCCTGATCGTGAAGGTGTGGGTCGGACCCTCTTGCCCGACGCTTTTGATCTTGCCTTTGATCTTGGTTTTGATCTTGCTTTGCCGGTCGTTTTTGCGGCCAATAAAAAGTGAAAGTCCAAGTCAAAGGCGTCGGACAAGAGGGTCCGACCCACACACCCGTCCCGTTTCAGGCGTCTGAAGGTCACCAATCGGTGTCAGCACCTTTGATTGGGTACAAACCTCTTGGTTAGGGTTTAGTATTCAAATACTTTCAAGTGAATAGCGGGGCCTGCATCCTTCTAGGCCTTTATGTCATCAAAACTTGAGCACAAGACACTCAAGGTGAAATATGGCAGAAAAAACGCGCACTGAGCGCAATACCAAGCCAAAAGAAGAAGAAACAGGGATTCTGCCCATCCTGCCGGTGCGGGACACGGTACTTTTCCCCCATGCCGTGCTGCCTCTGACCGTGGGCCGGGAGAGCTCGGTTCAACTCATTAATTCACTGGGCGAAGACAAGACCATCGTGGTGGTGGCACAGCGCGAAGCCCGCGTCGATGCCCCCCAAGCCAGCGATCTCTATACGGTGGGAACGCTTGCCGTAGTCCACAAAGTTGTGAAGATGCCCAACCAGAGCCTGTTCGTTTTTGCCGAAGGCCTGGAACGGGTGCGGCTTACGGAATTCGCGCAGCTGACACCCTTCATGCGGGGCCGCGTGGACTCGGTGCCGGAGTCGATTCCGCCCAAGAGTTCCGAGGTGGAAGCGCTGCAGCGGAACGTTCTTACCCTGTTCCAGCAGATTGTGGCAGGCTCGCCGACCTTGTCGGACGAACTCTCCACCGTGGCCATGAACATTGATGAGCCTGGCCGCCTGGTGGATTTCATCGCCTCGTCGCTGCCGTCGCTCTCGACCGCCGACAAGCAGGACACGCTCGAAACCACGGACGTACGCGTCCGTCTGGAAAAAATTAACCAGCATCTGGCGAAAGAGCTTGAAGTCCAGCAACTGCGCAACAAGATCCAGTCCGAAGTACAGGACCGGGTGCAGCAGACGCAACGCGAGTATTACCTGCGCGAGCAGATGAAAGCCATCCAGAAGGAACTGGGCGAGCAGGACGAAGGCGCGCGCGACACCGAAGACCTTAAGCAGAAAATTGACAATGCCGGCATGCCCGATGAGGTCAAGAAAGAGGCCTTGAAAGAATTGGGCCGGTTGTCCCGCATGTCACCCATGGCTGCTGATTACTCCGTCACCCGGAATTATGTGGAATGGCTGGCGGCGCTGCCCTGGGCGAAGACCTCCGGTGGCGAAGTGGATATTTTGAAAGCCAAGGAAATCCTCGATGCCGACCATTATGATCTGAAGAAAGTCAAAGACCGGATCCTGGACTACCTTTCCGTGCGGCGTCTGAAGCCCGGCATGAAAGGGCCCATCCTGTGCTTCGTCGGGCCTCCCGGCGTGGGCAAGACTTCGCTGGGCAAGTCGATTGCGCGGGCCCTGGGGCGGAAGTTCGTTCGCATCTCCCTGGGCGGCGTGCACGATGAGGCCGAGATTCGCGGCCACCGGCGCACTTACATCGGAGCGTTGCCTGGACAGATTATCCAGGGCATCCGCCGGGCCGAAACCAAAGATCCGGTCTTCATGCTCGATGAAATCGACAAGGTCGGACGCGACTTCCGCGGCGATCCTGCTTCGGCATTACTTGAAGCGTTGGATCCCGAGCAGAACTCCACTTTCCGGGACAACTACCTGGATGTGACCTTCGATCTTTCGAAGGTGCTGTTCATCACCACGGCGAACATGCTCGATCCCATCGCGGAGCCGTTGCGCGACCGCATGGAGATCATCGAACTGCAGGGTTACACTGAAGAAGAAAAGGTCCACATTGCTTTTCAGTACCTGGTCCCAAGGCAGATTGAAGAGAACGGTGTGACCGCGGAACAGATCGAGTTTCCGGAAGAGGGAGTTGCTTACATCATCCGGCACTACACGCGGGAAGCTGGCGTGCGCAATCTCGAACGCAACATCGGTACTATCTGCCGCAAGCAGGCGCGGCGGCTGGCTGAAGGCAAGACCGACAAGCTGATCGTGACCAAGGAAGTGGTCCTCGAATTCCTGGGCGGCATCAAGGTCCGCAGCGAAGGCGAAATTGCCGAACGCACCAAGCGCGCAGGCGTGGTGGTGGGACTGGCCTGGACGCCTTCAGGCGGCGACGTGCTGTTCGTCGAAGCCAACACCATGAAGGGCAAGGGTGGTTTCACCATGACCGGACAGATCGGACAGGTGATGCAGGAATCCATGCAGGCGGCCCTCACCTGGGTGCGGTCCAACGCAGCCATACTCGGGATTCAGGAGAATTTCTTCGCCGAACACGATATCCACATCCACGTGCCGGCGGGAGCGATTCCGAAAGATGGCCCTTCAGCGGGAGTGACCATGGTGACCGCTCTGGTCTCATTGCTCACCGGCCGCCCGGTGCGTCCGCTGACGGCGATGACTGGAGAGATCACGCTGAGCGGAGACGTTCTGCCGATCGGTGGCGTAAAGGAGAAAGTCCTGGCCGCCAAGCGAGCCGGCGTCCATGACGTAATTCTGCCGGCTGAAAACAAGACCAACGTGCAGGAAGACCTGACCCCAGAGCAACTCGAGAACATTCGTGTTCATTACGTGAAAACCATTCTCGAAGTGCTGGAGTTGGCGCTGCCGGCGACACAAAGCGAAGAGAAGCAGGACGAAGAGGAGCGGGAAAAAGTCCTCAGCGCACAGGGCGCGTCATAAGTAATAGCAAACAAAGGTTTTACAATCATTCCAATGCCAGTTTTCCTGCAATCCGGAGGCTGGCATTTTTGTGTCCGTGTAAACCCTTATTTATCAGCACTATGGGGTGGCTTCAAGGGTAGAGAACTAATCCCTCAGCGGGGTGTTTAATTCTTATGGAAGCGGTGCCGTTCTGGCCGCAGCGAGGTTCAATATGCCGAAGACGATGACCTACCGGAAGTGGTTAGTCGGGGTGGTCCTGGCGAGCGTATTGCTGATGCTGCAGACGCCCCTGACAGCTTGGGCGCAAGATCAGGATGAGGATCAGGATCCGCCCAGCCGTGTGGCGCGGCTGAACTATGCCCAGGGATCGGTGAGTTTTCAGCCAGGCGGCGAGGGGGACTGGGTGGCCGCCGTTCCTAACCGGCCACTTACCAGTGGCGACAATCTCTGGACCGACCAGGGCGCACGCGCCGAGCTGCATGTGGGCTCGACCGCCATACGGCTGGCGTCCGAAACCAGCATGACGGTGCTTGATCTCAATGACAGCACCATGCAGCTCCGCTTGTCGGAGGGCACAATCATGCTGCGAGTGCGCCACCTTGATGACGGTGATCTGGTCGAGGTGGACACTCCCAATCTGGCGTTCACTCTGCAACGCACCGGCGAATACCGGATCGACGTGGACAGCGCCGGGAATGTCACAAACGTGAGCGTGTGGAGCGGACGCGGTGAAGTCACGGGCGGCGGATATTCCTACACCGTTGTGGCCGGCCAGTCAGCCCGCTTCACCGGCACCGATCAACTGGACTACGGCATCGCGCAACTGCCGGGCGCCGATGATTTCGACAATTGGGCGTTCCAACGCGACCATCGCGAAGACGGCGCTGAATCGGCCAACTACGTTTCACCGGAGATGACCGGCTACGAAGACCTGGATGACTACGGCCGCTGGCAGTATGTCGCCGGCTACGGAACGGTTTGGGCCCCGTCCAGTGTTGCTTCCGATTGGGCTCCATATCGCGATGGCCATTGGGCCTACATCAGCCCCTGGGGATGGACCTGGGTGGACGACGAGCCCTGGGGCTTCGCGCCCTTCCACTACGGACGCTGGGCTTACGCCGAAAATCGCTGGTGCTGGGTTCCGGGGCCGGTAGCCGTCAGGCCGGTGTATGCCCCTGCGCTGGTGGCCTTTGTCGGCGGAGTCAGTATTTCGATTGGCGGAGGCCCGGGCGTGGGCTGGTTCCCGCTGGCCCCCGGCGAAGTTTATGTGCCCTACTATCGGGGCAGCCTAAGGTACGTGGAACGCGTCAACCTAACCAATACCGTGGTGAACGTCACTCGGGTGACCAACGTTTACAGCATGTACAACTCGAACCAGCGCAATGTCACCAGCATCACGTACGTCAATCAGCGGGTGAACAACGGTGTGACGCTGGTTTCGCGGGACACGTTTGTGAACGCGCGTCCGGTGCAGCGAAACCTGGGACGCTTTGACGCGCGTCAGTTGGCCGATGCGCGGGTGGAGCGTGATGTCCAGGTGCAACCAGTCAGGGCCAGCGTATTGGGATCGGGCGCTCCCGCACGGTTCAAGCCGCCGCAGGCGATTGTGAACCGCCGGGTGGTTGCGACCCAGAGGCCGGCTCCGCCTCGGCAGCCTTTCGGGCAGCCTGATGCGCGGCCGAATAATCCTCAGGGAAATGAACGCCCGGTAGCTCGTCCGCAACAGCCAGTGAGTCCGGTCGAGGCAGAGCGGGCCTCGCGCGCCGATGTGCCTCGTCCCACGGCGCGCCCGCAGCGACCGATTGCTACGCCGCGGGTCGCTGAGCCAGCCCCGCATCCTCCCCAGGGGTCGGTTAACCAGAACGATAACGGTCGCAGCGCGCAGGGCTGGTCACATCCGCAGGCCAAGCCCGCACCGCCGGTGCAGCAGAGGAGCGCAGCCCAGGCGCGGGACGATGAAAACAAGTTCCGCAACTGGCAGCAGCAGCGCCAGCAGGCGGCACCGGCTCAGAACCGCGCCTCGGAACAGCGTCAGCCGCAGCGCCAACAGGAGAACCGGCCCAAACCACAGAAGTAATTCGTCTATCCTGAATTGCCGGTCCGCACTGGGACCGGCAATTTTTTGGACTGTCATCACCCGCACGATAGACTACTGGGAACCGGGAACTTGAAACCGGGAACTGGTTTTCTATGCAAATCCGTGTCCTGTTCTTCGGCGTCCTCAAAGACCTCGCCGGCAAGCCCAGCGACTCGCTCAATCTCCCCGAAAATGCCACACTCGGGGATGTTCTCAGCCATTACGAGCAGATCATTCCAAGGCTGAAGGACACGGCGTCGTCGCTTGCCATGTCGGTGAATCAGGAATACGCCGGACCCTCCACCCGGCTGAAGACGGGAGACGAAGTCGCGCTCCTTCCGCCGGTGAGCGGAGGATCCGAAACCCACGCGCACGCAGCCATCGTCCGTGAGGCGATTGACACGGCCGCAGTGGTGCAGGGTCTCAAGCGTCCCGAGGACGGCGCCGCCGCGGTCTTCGAGGGTATCGTTCGCAATCAGACTCGCGGCCGCCGCACGCGCTTCCTGGATTACGAGGCGTATGAGGAAATGGCGCTGAAGCAGATGGAGGAGTTGGCTGGACGGGCGTTGGCTGAGTTCAAGATTCGCGACGTCGCCATCGTCCACCGCCTGGGACGCCTGGAAATCGGCGAAACCAGCGTGCTCATTGTGGCGGCCTCTGCCCATCGTGCGGCTGCCTTCGATGCCTGCCGGTGGCTCATCGATACGCTCAAACGTACTGTGCCAATCTGGAAAAAGGAGCACTTCGAAGATGGCGCGGTCTGGGCCGACGGTGAGCCCTTCCCGGATGAGATAGCCGGCGGCCAAGGCACCCATTCCGTGCGGCGTGCATCTAAGTGACCAGCCGGTTTGGCTGTGTTTCTTCGCGGTGTCTATTTGCTCTTCGCCCCAGGCATGCCGCACAGTAACACCGGTAGAACGCAGCGAAGTACCCAACTCTTCCAGATGAAACAGGTTGCGACCGCGGGTCTTCTGCTCGTTCTGTGCCTTATCTCCGTTGCCCAGGAGCCCGATACCACTTTCAAGGTTGACGTCAAGCTGGTGAACGTGTTCGTCACCGTGACCGACGATCACGGGGCGCCCATCGCATCCCTGAAAAAAGACAATTTCCAGTTGAAGGAAGACGACCGGGAGCAAAAGATCGCGGTCTTCGACAAGGAATCTGCCTTGCCGCTTTCCATCGTTCTGGCTATTGACACCAGCCTCAGTACACGCAAGGACCTTCCCCTGGAACTGGCTTCGGCCCGTCGCTTTGCTCACGCCATCCTGCGTCCGGTGGATGCGCTCTCGCTGTATCAGTTCAGCGAGACGGTGAGTGAAGTGACCTCCTTCACCTCGGATCTCAAGGTGATCGATCGCGGCATCGACCGGATTCGCATGGGTTCGGCCACGGCCTTGTACGATGCCCTGTTTCTGGGTTCGCAGGCCCTGGAGCCGAGAGTGGGCCGCAAGGTGATGGTGGTGATCACCGATGGCGGCGACACCATGAGCAAAGTGGATTATCAGGAGGCGGTGCGCGCTGCCCAGACCGCGGAAGCGATTCTGTACAGCATCATCATTGTCCCAATCGAGGCCAGCGCCGGCCGCGATACCGGCGGCGAGCACGCCCTGATCCAGCTTTCCGCGGACACCGGTGGTAAGTATTTTTACGCGTCGTCGCTGGCGCAGCTCGACGAAGCTTTTCGCCAGATCAGCGATGAACTTCGCACCCAGTACCTGTTGGCGTACTATCCTTCGCAGCGCCTTTCTGACTCGGAGTTCCGTCGCATCCAGGTAATGGTTGCAGGACTGCCCGCGGATTCTGGCTTCAAAGTGCGATACCGGACGGGATATTACACCTCCAAGTCGCATTGAGTATGAACGTATGGGGCGGACACTCCCTTCGACTTCGCTCAGTGTCCGACCCACACGAGCGGCGGTTGACGGGACAAATTCTGTTGTGAAATCTTGTAGGATTGCTGTTTCCAAGGAAGGTAAGCCAGACGAATGTCGAATACTGGTTGTATCCGTTCCGTCTTCAGACGGTCAGGTCTGTGGGCAGGAGCGATCGCGGTCCTTCTCGTTCTTTCGTCGTTGGCCTACGCCCAGGAGTCTACGGGAAACGTCTCCGGAACCATCACCGGGCCTCGGGGCGCCTCGATCAGCGGGGCCGACCTTGCCATCACCAACAAAATAACGGGACAATCCGCCCGCACCACCAGCAGCCCGGCGGGAACCTACGCCATCCGCGACCTGCCCCCGGGGGAATATGTCTTGCACGTGGAGGCCAAAGGGTTTCAGTCTGCTGACCTTCTGATCAGAATTCAGCCCTCAGGCACCGCAACCGGCGACCTCAGGCTGCAGCGGGTGGTTGCACCGTCGGCCAAGCTGGTGGACACCGAGTCAGCCGAAGTTCGGGGTACGGTCGCTACCGGGCAAATGGAACAGATCCCAACGGATCGTCAGTTTCTGGATTTGACCCGGCTGGAACCCGGAGTGCAGTTGCTCGACGGTCAGGTGCTGGCGCCTTCCAAGAGTGGGCTTACATCCACTTCTGTGGTGGGCCGCAATGGCCGCACCACGCGCATGCAAGTAGATGGTTTAGACATCACCGACGAAGTGGTGGGCGCCACCACCATGAATGTTCCGGTGGGCGCCATCCAGGAAGTTGAGGTCGGGCAATCGCTGCTTCCACTTTCTTCCGGCTTGGCCTCCGCAGGGGTCGTGAATGTCGTAACCAAGTCCGGCGGTGATGATTTGCACGGACAGCTTTTCGGCAACTTTCGCGATCAGGCCGCAGGCAACGCCGATTTTCCTGGTGGTCAGCACAATTCCTATTCGCGCGAAGTCTTCGGTGGCGATGTCGGTGGCGCATGGAAGAAAGACAAACTCTTCTATTTTCTGTCGGGAGAATATTTCAAGCAGGACCTCTACGCCCCGGCC
The DNA here is from genome assembly GCA_963803605.1 of Terriglobia bacterium. GTDB lineage: Bacteria > Acidobacteriota > Terriglobia > Terriglobales > Acidobacteriaceae > JAIQFF01. The sequence continues at coordinate 83,678 of CAWDNG010000002.1, read as the reverse complement.
ATCTTCAACGCGCCCTTCGATGTTCTGGATGGAAGTTACAAAGCTCCCTTCCACGAGACCGAAGGGGCGGCGCGCCTGGATTACAAACTCTCCGCGCAATCGCGGTTGTTCTACCGTTTTACCTACGACAATGGTAGCGACGTCAATGCCTTCGGCGGCAGCAACTACCAGCCACTGAAGAGTCGCGGCACCGCGTACGGGAATGGGCTGGGCTTCGATTTCACCCGTGGAGCGTATCTCCACAGCATTCGCTTTGCATACCACCGCTACTCCAATAACATCGACGATGCGGTGGCGGGAGCCAATATTCTCAATCCCGCACCTGGACTCAGCCTGAATTTCACCGGCGGCTCGGGATTTGCCAGCGGCCCCAACCCGGAGGCCCCGCAGGAGACGAAACAAGCCAACCTCCAGGCCCGTTACGACGGCACCCGGACCTGGCAGAGGCATACGTTTCACTTCGGCGTAGCGGTGAACAAAATCGACACCCTGATCTCCGCCAATCTTTTTGGTCTGGCTCCGCAGGTCGGTTCGGACACAGGCGCAGATGCGGTGCTGTTCGCGGCAACCGGGCCTTTTGCGGGAGGCGCCGGTAATCCCCTGAACTATCCCGTGAAGAGCATCACGCTGGGGAACGGCTTCAGTTGTTTCAGCGAAAAGTCAGGGTTTGGATCGTCATGCGGCGGCTTCAGCGATACCCGCATGCAGGCGTACCTCGGAGACACCTGGAAGCTCCTACCCAACCTGACCGCGACCATCGGGGTGCAGTACGTTCGCGATAGCGGACGGAGCGATTCCGATCTGCCCGCCATTCCATGCTCGGCGGTCGCCGCTTCTTACGGAAGCCAGGCGCCCTGCACCGGCGATGGCAACCTGCTCAATAAATTCGGAGGCTATTCCGGATATGGCGGCGCGGTGCGGCAGCCCAACCTGAATTTCGCTCCGCAGCTTGGCCTGGCCTGGGACCCGGGGAAGAGTGGACGCACGGTCATTCGAGCCGGGATCGGCATGTATTACGACAACAACGTATTCAGCAACCTGCTGGGGGATCGCGTGGCCCGGCTGGCGAACGGGCAGTTCAACGCCCAGGCCTACGATCCATGTGCCAGTCACGGAGTGGTTATTTTTCCCGGCAATGTTGCTCAGAGTGCCGCGGGTCTGTGCGGGCAGCCCATAGGAAATGTGGCCACCGCGATCGCGGACTTGCAAACTGCCTTCCAGGTGGCCAATGCCGCGCTTACGTCCAGCTCTCCTAATCCCAGCTACGTGGGACAGGCGCTCAACAGCCAGCAAGGCCTGCTTGCCCCGACCTACCAGACTCCGCGTTCGCTGCAGATGAACATCGGTTTGCAGAAACAGTTCTGGCAGACCACCCTGTTCAGCGTTGACTATGTTCGCAATGTGGGCACGCACTATCTGATCGGGTATGACAGCAATCACGTGGGGGATGCGTCGCACCTGAACACGAATGCAGCGTTGAATGCGATCAATAACACGCTGGCGGCGAACCCGCTCAGCGCGGCTTGCGCGCCCGCCGGAAGCGCCGGGGCCAGCTCGCAGACCGCGGTCAACTGCTACCTGGCCGCGGTGCCGGGCGCCGGTATTGCCGATTTCGCCGCCAACGGCCTGGATTCCGGCGCTCAGTTCCTGGGCGGCGCTCCGGCATCCCTGTTTGGTTTGACTCCGGATACGGGCGCGGCTTTTGCCGGAATCAATCCGCTGGTGGGACGCAACACGATGTTTTTTCCCGCCGGCCGCTCGCTCTACAGCGGCTTGCAGGTTTCGGTGCGCACTCACGTCACCAATCCGGTGCGTGGAGTGGTAGGCGGGACTTTGCAGTTTTCCTACACCCACGCCAGCTTTCGCAGCAACCTTGCGGGAGGGATCGGCGATCAGGATCTACTACCCCTGGCGGCAGATTTCAACCACCCAACCGCCTACTTTGGCTCCGCGTCGCAGGACCGCAAGCATCAGTTTTCCCTGGGCTCGGTCCTGGACCTGCCCCGCGGCATCCGCCTAGGCCTGATGGCGCAGCTGGCTTCGCCTCTGCCACAGACCCTTTTCCTTCCAGCCAGTGGGGGAGTTGGGGGAGAGATTTTCCGTACTGACGTAGGCGGCGACGGCTCCTTCGGTGGGCAGAGCCAGACCGGCTCCGATGCCTACGGCGATATTCTGCCGGGCACCAACATCGGGGCATTTGGACGTGCGGTGAGTGCCAGCGACCTGAACACGGTCATCCAAAATTACAACGCCAATTTCGCCGACCGGCCGACTCTTGCCGGCGTGGCGCTGGTCAATGCCGGTTTGCTTTCGCGAACGCAACTGCTGCAACTGGGTGCGGACTCGCCCAATGTCGCGGCCGCTCCGGCAGATAACGTAAGCTTGGAGTGGCTGCGCACCGTGAACCTGACCCTGGCCCGGCCCTTCAAGTTCGGAGACCGATTTGTTCTGGAGCCCAGTGTGTCGGCCTTCAATGTTTTCAACTTCGCTAACTTCGATGGTCCCGCCAACCGGCTGAGCGGGGCGCTGAACGGGACGCTGGGTTCGGTGAACGGCACTGTGGCTTCGGAACGGGCGACCAATCGCATCGGTCCAGGGTCGGGAGTGTTTTCGCTGGCTGCGCCGCGCCAGTTCCAGTTCGGTGTAAGACTTACTTTCTAGCGACAGGCTTGGCGGTCCTTCGCTTTCGTCGCTGAAATGAACGAATTGTGGGTGACGGATCGCGTGGGACGGACACTCCTGTCCGTCGCTTTTGAAGTTGATTGTGATTTAAGAGCTGGTGAATGTAAGGAGCCGAGGTTTGCGAACGTAAAGCCCATGTCAAGACGTCGACAAAGCCTGCCCTGAGCGAAGTCGAAGGGAGTGTCCGACCCACACCGGCTGCGTGTAAGATATCGCCTATGCCTTTTCAAGGACAAGGATCGCCCGGCGCTTCCCGCAAGGGAAGGCCTGCCCCGCCCGAGCAGACCTCGGAGGAGGCCGTATACCTGAAGTTACTGGGAGAGAAACAGAAGCCGGTCAGCATCAAGCTGGCGGACGGCGAAGTGGTTCGCGGCTGGATTGAGTACTACGACAAGAACATGGTCAGGTTGACCCGCGAAGACCAGCCCAACCTGTTTATCTTCAAGCACGAGATCATGTACATCGCGGAAGACGGCGCCAAGCGCAAGTAAGACGACGGCGGGGCGATTGTAGATTCTCGATTTTAGATTTCAGATTGTGAAGTCACGAATATCCTGCTTCAGATCTCGGCGGCTTGGCGTAAATCTGCAGTCTGAAATCTGAAATCTGAACTGCCAACCGGTGGCCATGGCTCAATCCAACAACGATAGTTTTGTCCCCGCGATGGCCGAGATCGCCCGCGAGGCGGGCGCTTTGCTGATGGAATACTTCCAGCAGCATGTCAGGGTGGAGTACAAGGGCGATGCCGACCTGGTCACCGTGGCCGACCGTAAGTCCGAGGTCCTGATCCGGGAGCGCATCAAGGCGCGCTGGCCGAGTCACGATATCCTCGGTGAAGAACAGGGCCTGGTCGATACCGGCAGCGAATATCGGTGGTTCGTTGACCCGCTCGACGGCACCACCAACTTCGCCCACGGGTTTCCAGTGTTCTGCGTTTCGCTGGGTCTGCAGCACAAAGATCGGCTGGTTGCCGGCGTGGTTTACGACCCCACGCGCGACGAACTGTTCTCAGCCGAACAGGGAAACGGCGCCTGGCTGAAGCAACAGGGGAGCCAGGCCTCGAAGATTCAGGTTTCGAAGATTGCGAATCTGTCCGAATGTTTGGTGGCCACCGGTTTTCCCAGCCACAAGCGGCACAAGAACCCAAACATTCACTTCTATCACCAGATCACTTTGCGCACCCACGGCGTGCGGCGTGCAGGTTCGGCAGCGCTCGATCTGTGCTGTGTGGCCAGCGGCCGCTTCGATGGCTTCTGGGAGTTTAACCTGAATCCCTGGGATACGGCCGCCGGGGTGCTGATTGTCGAAGAAGCCGGCGGCAAGGTAACCGATTTCAAAGGTGGCCCCTTCCAGCTCAATAGCCGCGAAACCCTGGCCTCGAATGGCCTGGCACACCCCGCACTGCTCCACGAATTTGGGGAAATCTTCGCGGGGCGGGGACTGGAACCTTTGCCGAATGTTCAGGAGTATCGAAAGTAAACGAGGCAGCGGCGCATGAAGCTGGTTCAAAAAGCCGCGGAGAGATCGAAGATGAATCGCAAAGCCGCCATCATGGTGCTCGCAGTTGCTGTGGCAGCGTCGTGCCGAGTTGCATCTGCGGCGGACAAACCGGCCGCGGTAGACCCTGCCTACCAGCGGTCATTCGAGAAGTGGAAAAACGAACTGGTCGAGGATCTCAAACAAGAATGGCTGCCTCTGGCCGGACTGTTTTGGCTCAAGCCGGGCGAGAACACTTTTGGCACGGATCCGAAGAATGCCATCGTCTTTCCCAAAGGCCCCGCCCACGCGGGATCGTTCACTCTGCAAGGCAAGGTCGTGACGGTGAAGTTTGCTCCCGGTGTTAACGCCCTCATTGCAGGCAAACCGGCGACTACGGCCGAGCTTCAGCCGGATACGGTGGACGAACCGACCGTGGTCGAGCTGGGAAATTTGCGGTTGCACGTGATTATTCGCGGCGAGCGTGTGGGAATCCGGCTGAAAGACCTCGACAGTGACGCCGTGCGCCACTACCCCGGAGCGCAATTCTTTCCACTGAACTTGTCTTATCGCGTGACCGCGGCCTTTCTACCCTCTGACGGCAAACAGACGGTCGAGGTCCCCAATGTGCTGGGCGACGTCTCTGCGACCCCGATTGCAGGAACGGCGGTTTTCAAGCTGAAGGGTCAAGAGCTGAGGCTGACCGATCTGGGTGGCGATGCCGCCAAGGGCCTGTTCTTCGTATTCAGCGACTCCACCAGCAAGACCGATACTTATCCCGGCGGCCGCTTCCTGAAGACTGGTCCTGTGACTAATGGCACGGTCGTGCTCGACTTCAACCGTGCCTACAATCCTCCGTGCGCGGTCACGCCCTACGCCACCTGTCCGCTGGCGCCCAAGGAAAACCGGTTGAGCGTGGCCATTCCTACAGGCGAAGAGTACGACCATAAACACGGCCATCACTAGGCTGGCAATTCGGGTTGCGCAGCGCTCCGGGATGAAAGCACCGCTTCAGGGTGGAGCAGCGCTTTAGAGCTGCATTAAATATCATCCCGCCAGGCGGCCTCAGCCGCTGAGGTATATGGCACTTTCTCCGCCTGCTACTAAGGCCCCGGCGGTAAAATAAAGAAGTGATCACCTCGCTTTTGGATCGCAAGATCGACAAACGCCCCGACAAAGTCCGCCTGCAAGGGCGCATTCTCTTCCTCACCGAAGACCCGCAACTGATCAAACGCCAACTGGCCGGCGAAGACCTCCCCTGGGACACCCGGAACCCCGCCAACAACCCCAAGCTGCGCGACGACATCTCGACCGACGAGATCACCCCCGCGCACTATTGTTTCTATTTCGATGAAACCCTGGGCGAGATCCCCTACCTGGGCCTGAAATGCGGCGACGTGCTACCCGTCGGACGGGGCGATGTAAAACGGGGCGGCTTCGTGTGCGCGGTCAGCGGCAAGCGGCGAGGCAAGGGTTCCAGCCGGGAGCAGTCGCCCTACGCTGAGATGTGCGCCGGAATCCAGTTGGTGATCGCCGAGAACATTGAGCGCATCTACAAACAGAACTGCCAGAACCTGGGCCTGCTGACCTCGACCAACTTCTCGCTGATCGAAAAAGTCCGGGCGGGCGAGGAAATCCCGCTCGCCGAATTTACCGCTGGTGAGGACGAAATCACGCGGCAGGTGATCGAATACGGCGGCCTCTTCCCCTTCAATGTGGCGCGCCTGCAGAAAAAAGTGTTTCTCCCGCCAATCAAAACGGCGAAGCGCCCCATGACCATGGCGGAAAAGATTTTTGCCCGCCACATGCTCGATTCTCAAAATGGAGGGACGGGCGTCCCCGCCTGTCCAGCGGAGCAAATCTCCGCCCATGATGTCGCGGGTGCCGTGAAGCCCGGCGACACCGGCTTCGCCCGCGCCGACCTACGCTTCAGCCACGAATACGTCACACCCATGGCGGCCATTTTCTTCGAGCGCTACGTGGGCAAGGACGCCAAAGTCAGCGACCCTTCCAGCATTCTGTTCTTCCGCGATCACCTGACCTTCCTCGACGAGGTGATCTCGGAGGAAAAAAAGAAACTCGGCCTGCTCGACCTGGCCACGCAACTCAAGCTGAAGCAGCAGGACTTCGCCGTCCGGCAGGGAATCAAACTGCATGGCGAATTGAAAGACCGCAAGGGCTCGGAAGGCATCTGCCACTCCATCGTGCTGGAGAGCTATGCCCTGCCGGGACAACTCAACATTGGCTCCGATTCGCACACGCCGCACGTCGGAGCGATCGGTTGCGTGGCCTTTGGCATCGGCACCACCGACGTGTTCAATTCATGGATCACGAAAGACGTGCGGGTCAAGGTGCCGGAATCGGTGAAGATCACCATTCGCGGCAGGAAGCATCCCAATGTCACAGCCAAGGATTTCATCCTCAAAATTCTCAGCCTTGATTACGTTCGCAGCGGCAAGGCCCTGGCCAAAGTCATGGAATACGCCGGCGAAGCTATTGAAGAATTGAGCGTGGACGAGCGCGCTACCATGACCAACATGGCGGCGGAAATCGGCGGCTTCACCGGCATCGTCGCGCCTGACCGCAAAGCGGCTGATTTCCTGGTGGAGCGCCGCGGCATGGACCGCAAGAAAGCTGAGTCACTGATTGATGGCCTTTACAGCGATCCCGGCGCCCAGTACGCCCACACCATCGAACTCGATGCCGCCGAAATCACGCCCATGGTGGCGACGCCCGGCGATCCTGGCAACGGAAAATATGTTCGTGAGTTGCATACACCGGTTCCGGTCGAACTAGCCTACGGCGGAACTTGCACGGCGGGAAAGAACGAAGATATGGACATGTACGCTCGCGTGCTGGCCGACGCCTTGAAGCAGGGTAAGCGCGTGGCCGATTCGGTAACATTTTATATTCAGTTTGGATCGCAAGAGACCCGGGATTACTGCATTCGCAAAGGTTACCTGGACGTGTTTCAGAAAGCGGGCGCGCGCGTGATTGAACCGAGTTGTGGCGCCTGCATCAACGCCGGCCCGGGCGTGACCACGAGTCCCGAGCAGGTTGTAATCAGCGCGCAGAACCGCAACTTTCCCGGCCGTAGCGGACCCGGGCAGATGTATCTGGCCAGCCCGCTCACCGTGGCTGCGAGCGCCGTGGCCGGATACATCGTAGAGTACGAGCCCAGCACGGAAAGAGAATTGGCGGCGGCGCGCCGGTAACGTTCCCCATGTCATCCTGAGCGCAGCAGGAGTCGAAGGACCCCTATTATCAGGATGACACGACAGAGGTGAAATTGAACCACCGCGGTCACCCCGTATTGTGCAAGCCTGCTGCGATGCCGTTGATGGTCGCGCCCAACGCGTAGTCCACGCCATCGGCGCCACCGCCCGCCCGTTTGCGGCGCAGGAGTTCGACCTGCACCAGGCTCATCGGGTCCACGTAGGGGTTGCGCAAGCGGATCGAGCGTGCCAGCACGGGATTGCCTTTCAGCAGTTCTCCCTGGTCGGTGACGCTGAGCAGCATGCGGCGGGTGCGTTCAAATTCATCCACCAGCATGGCCCAAACTCGCTCCCGCAGGTCCGCATCGGGGACAAGTTCGGCGTAGAGTCGGGCGATGGTCAGGTCAGCTTTGGACATGGCCAGTTCGACGTTGCGGATCAAGTCAGAGAACAGCGGGAAACTGCGCATCATCTCGCAGAGCAACGATTCATTGGCAGAATCCTGAAGGGCAAAGCGCTCCAGCGCATGTCCTACGCCGAACCATGCGGGGACGGCGTGGCGGCTCTGCATCCATCCAAAGACCCAGGGAATGGCACGGAGATCTTCAAGACGGCGGCCCTGGCCGCGGCGCGGAGGACGAGAGCCGATGCGCGCGTGCTCCAGTTCGTTCACCGGAGTGGCCTGTTCGAAATATTCGATCACCTCGAAATTCTCCGCGATGTTGTGGCGATAGAACGCGAAAGCGTGGGAAGACATCTGCTCCATCGCCGGAGCCCAGCGCTGATCGGCGCCGGGCGCGGGTCCCCGGGTACGCGTGAGCGCCTCCAGGCAGGAAGCGATCATGATCTCGAGGTTCCACTCGGCCAGCACGGGATCGGCATACTTCCAATTGAGCACTTCGCCCTGCTCGGTTAGGCGAATCTCGCCGGAAAAATCGCCCACGGGCTGGGCAAGTATCGCAGTGTGAGTGGGGCCGCCGCCGCGCCCGACTGTGCCACCTCGGCCGTGAAAGAGGCGGAGTTTCACCTTACACTCGCGCGCCGCGCGATGCAGGTCGCGGTGCGCTTTGTACAGCTCCCAGATGCTGGTCAGCATGCCCCCATCTTTGTTGGAATCGGAATAACCCAGCATGACTTCCTGCCAGCGTCCCCAGGAATCGAGCAGCGGCTGGTAGTTGGGTGCGCGCCAGATGCGTTCCATGACCGAGGCCGAAGCGCGCAGCGCCTCAATCGATTCGAAAAGCGGCACCGGCATCAGTCCAGGGTCATCTCCGCTGGCCGCGACTTGCACACCGCAGGTGGCGGCCAGTTTCGTCACCGCGATCACGTCGTCCTGGGTCTGAGCTCCGCTGATGATGTAGCTACGAATGGCGCACGCGGGATACGACTTTTTCAGGCGCGCGATCTCGCGAAAGATTTCGAGGATGTCTTGGGTCGGGGGAGAAAGTTCTCTGGTGTGGGCGCTCGCGCCCACATGAGACTCCATCTCGTCCAGAGCCTGGGCGTGCAGGCGCGCGTGCTGGCGGATGTCGAGAGTCGAAAGATGAAACCCGAAAGCGCGTACCTGGCGCAGAAGGGGATCAATCACCAGTTCGGCGAGTCGCAGGCCGCGGTTTAGCGCAAGGCTCTCGCGGATCAATGAAAGGTCACTTTCGAACTCTTTAGCGTCTGGATATGCCCTGGAGTCCCCCAGTCCTTCGCGGCCGTGCCGCAACCGCACGACCATCAGATTGAGCAGGCGGCGATAAAGCTCAGAGCTCGAAATCCGCGACTGACGCGCATATTCGTCGCCCATCTGGGTGCCGTAATCCGCCAGCCGCGCACGGACCGCGTCTGAAACCCTTACCTGGCGAATGGAGGCGCTGAGCTGATCGGTGGCGCGTTCCAGTTCCGCGATGTAATGGCTGACGATCACATTCCGCGCCCGCTGCAATGCCTCGCGAGTGGAGTTGGGCGTAACGAACGGATTGCCGTCGCGGTCGCCACCGATCCAGGAACCGAAAAAAAGCAGATCGGGTACCTCGCGTTCCTGGAAATCGATCTCGTAAACTGCGCGCAGGGAATCAATCAGTTCGTCATACAGACGCGGCAGGGCGGCAAACAGCGAAAAGGGATAATGATCGAGGCCCATGCGTATCTCGTCGGTAACCAGGGGCTTCTCCAGGCGCACTTCGTCGGTCTGCCATAAGGAAGTCACCTCGCCAAAGATCAGCGCTTCGAACCGGCGGGCATCGATTTCGGTCAGAGGCAGCCGGTCCAGTCGCTCCAGTTGTTTGCCGATGCGGCGGCGCTTCAGCAACACCGTGCGGCGAGCCACCTCGGTGGGATGCGCGGTGAAAACGGGCACAACCTTTATCTTGCGCAAGACTTCCAGCGCCTGTTCTGCATCGATCCCAGCCGCGCGCATACGGCGGAAAGTGCCGCGGAATGAGCCCTCCAGCGGGGGCTGCTCTGGGTGCAGCTTGGCGGCACGCCGCCGTCGCTTGCGATGGTTGGTTTCGGCCAGGTTGGTGAGTTCGAAATAAATGGCGAATGCTTTGGTAACCCGGTGGGCCTCATCGACGGTCAGGCGGGCGATGATGTTCCGCGCCTGGTTGAGCAGAGGGTCCTGAAAATCCACTGATCCCGTGTGACGGCGGGGCTGCTCCCGATGCTGGATGAATATGCGCCGCAACTCCTCGACTACGCCCAGCAAAGATTCGCCCACCTGCTCGACCAGGACACGGCCCAGCAAAATGCCAAGCAGGCGCACATCCCGGCGAAGCGGAAGGTCTTTTGCAGGATTCGTGGTGCTGGCGGTCAGCTCGTCAAGTCGGCTGCGCTGGTCAGCATTCCAAAGCGGGTGCTCACCCATATCCAATCATAATTGAAACCAGAGAAATTCACTCGGAGGTCATCAGCCGTTGCACGATTTCCTGTGGCTCGGGCCGCTGGGTGTAGTCTTCATCGGCCGAGACGTAAAGAATCTTGCCGTCGCGATCGAGGATGAAAGTAGCGGGGATGGGCAGTTCCCAACTATCGTCGCCATTGGCAAAGGGCAGGTTGACGAAGGCACGGCGATAGATGGCCTGCTGGTCGTCCGGCACGCGATAGACCAGGCCGAACTGCCGCGCCACCTCGTTTCGGGCATCGCTCAGCAGCGGAAACCGCAGCCTGTGTTGGTCCACCATGAAGAATGACTGCTGCACCGTCTGTGGTGAGATGCCTACCAGTGATGCTCCCGCCTGTTCGATCTGAGGCAACACCAGGTTCATGGCCTCCAGTTGCCCCACACAAAACGGGCACCAGCGCCCGCGGAAAAAGCAGAGCGCAAGACGCCCTTTGCTCAAGAGCTCGGGAGATGAAACCGGTTTGCCGTTGTGATCATTGAGCTCGAAGGCTGGAGCCTTGGAGCCGACTGGCAGAACATCTCCGGCCATACGCCCGGCTTTCAACTCCGCGATCACACGGGCATGAACTGCCTCGGTTTCGCCGGGAACGTACCTGGCGATCAGCGCCTTGCGCTCGGCGAAAATTTCACGCAGAGAGCGAATGTCGGTGCTGGGAGCGGATTCTTCCAGAGATCGCCACTTCATAGATTCACGTCCGCGTTCAGTGCGGGTAGGGGTCCTTCGACTTCGCTGAGTCATTCGCAAAGCGAATGACTCAGGCTGCGCTCAGGATGACAACCTGGAAACTGGAGACTAGAAACTGGAAACCTACATCCCCGGCATCTTCATTCCGGCCATTCTGCGTGCGAAGCTGGGCTTGCCGATCTGCTTGAACATCTTCCGCATCTGGGCGTACTGGCGCAGCAGGTTGTTGACCTCCTGCACGCTGGTGCCCGAGCCGCGAGCGATACGTTTGCGCCGGCTTCCGTTCATCACTTCGTGATGCAGACGCTCGTGCTGGGTCATCGAATTGATGATGGCCTCCACCCGGCTGAGCTGCTTTTCGTCCACTTTGTCGGCGTGCTTCTGTATTCCCGCGAACGGCCCCACGCTGGGCAGCATGCCCATCAGGCTCTGGATCGATCCCATCTTCTTCAGCTGGCGCAACTGATCGCGAAAGTCCTCGAGTGAAAAGCCGTCACCGGTGAGGGCACGGCTGGCCATCTCCTGGGCCTTTTTCTGGTCGACATGCTGCTCCGCTTTTTCGATCAGCGAAAGAATGTCGCCCATGCCGAGGATACGGGAGACGATGCGGTCGGGATGGAACGGCTCGAGCGCGTCGTACTTCTCGCCCACGCCGATGAACTTGATGGGCTGTCCGGTGACCTGGCGGATGGAAAGCGCCGCGCCGCCGCGGGCGTCACCGTCCATTTTGGTAAGGACCACGCCGGTCAATGACAGCTTCTTATGGAACTCGTCGGCGGAGTTGACCGCGTCCTGTCCGGTCATGGCATCGGCCACGAACAGGATTTCCTGTGGGTTGAGCAACCGCTTCAGCGACTGCATCTCGTCCATCAACTGATCGTCGATGTGCAGGCGGCCTGCAGTGTCCACGATCAGTACGTCCGACCCGGTGTTGATGGCTTCGCGACGCGCCTCCTTGGCCAGACGCTCAACGGTTGCCGTGTTGGCCTCGCCGACTTCGCCTTCGTAGATGTTGGCCTTGATCGCCAGAGCAACGACTTTAAGCTGCTCGCGGGCCGCGGGACGATACACGTCAACCGAAACCAGCAGCGGCCTGTGCCCGCCCTGCTTGAGCCAGTTCGCCAGCTTGCCGGAGGTCGTGGTTTTGCCCGAACCCTGCAGGCCAGCCATGAGTACGACGGTGGGCGGCTGCGAGGCAAACTTCACCTTGGCCGTGTCGCGACCCAAAATCTCGATCAACTCATCGCGCAGAATCTTGATGACCTGCTCGGCCGGCGAGAGCGCGGTCGCCACCTGCTGGCCGAGGGCCTTCTCCTGAATGTGATCGATCAGTTGTTTTACGACCTTGAAGTTGACGTCTGCTTCGAGCAGCGCAAGCCGGATGGCGCGCAGCGCCTCCTGCATATTTTCTTCGTTGAGGGTGGCCTCGCCCCGCAAGGTCTTGAACGCGCGCTGCAGCTTTTCTGAAAGATTCTCAAACATAGACAGTAACTATTCTATCAGTGCTATGTCGGTGCACCGTCCTCGTCGTTCTGCACTTTGGAACGACAGGACGGGGAGTTTACCGGAGAAAAACCCCACCCTGTCTCTCCAAAAAGCGGAGAGACGAGGGTGGGGCACCCTTCCTAACCGAACACTTCTTTCGCTGCGCTCACCGTATTGCAATGAATCGTCACCGTGTCTTCTACCCGCCGGGCGTAGCCGCCCGCATAGGTGACCATTACTGGAATGTTGCGGGCGCGGGCCACGCGAAATACCAGTTCATCCCGCCGCTTCAGGCCCTCGATGGTCAGGGCGAGACCGCCGAGTTGGTCTTCGCCGTAGGGGTCAGCCCCGGCGATGTAGCAGATCAATTCCGGCTCGAACTGGCGCAGACCGGAACTGAGCGCGTTGTCGAGCCAGGCCAGATAGTCGTCGTCGCCCATGCCGTCGGGCAAATCAACGTCAATCGAGGAGTGCGGCTTCCATGCCGGATAATTGTTGTGCTGGTGCAGGGAGATGGTAAACACGTCGCCAGCGTGAGCGTGACGCATCTTTCCCGAGGGAACTCGATTCAGAGCGGCCGACGTAGACGGCAGCGGGTCGCTAGGCGTGCGGGTGCCTGCGAAGATGGCAGCCGTGCCGTTGCCGTGGTGCACGTCGCAGTCCACCGTCATGGCGCTGCGAATCCTGTCATCCCGCTGCATGCGGCGAATGGCCACCGCCACGTCATGGATCATGCAAAAGCCTTCTCCGTGATCGGGGAAGGCATGGTGGAAGCCGCCGCCAATATTGAAGGCCACGCGATCTCTGAGCGCATGCTCAGCGGCCAGAATCGATCCGCCTGCTGCCAGCCAGAAAGCCCGCACCAGTTCCGGGGAATAGGGAATCTCCATCTCCAGTTCTTCGCGGGCCGAAAGGGTCCCGGTCTTGAGCTTCTGAACATACAGCGGGGTGTGGACCAGCAGGATGTCCTGGTCTGACGCCGGTTGGGGAGTCACGAAATCGGACAACTCGGCAACTTTTGCGTCCAGCAGCCGGTTATGTATGCGGCGATATTTCTCGGCCGGGAAGACGTGAGCGCCGATGGGCAGGAAATAGTCTTCGCTGTAGATCAGTTTGAAGGGAAGCATTGACACCGTCGGTTAATGAAGATCATGTTATATCTTTGCGACGTAAGGGAGGTAGAGATGAAAGGATTAAGCGGTCTGATCGGAATGGTTTTCGTGATGATCGCGTTCGCCTTGGCAGAAGATCGGACTTCGGCCGGAAAGCTGACCGGGGCCGTCCGAGACTCTGAGGGGGCGGTGATCTCAAACGCTATCGTGCTGGTTCACTGGGACACCGATGGATCACAGGGAGCACCCGGTAATGCGCCTGATGATTGCCGGTTGGTGACGAACAAATCCGGGGAATTTTCGGCGAACCTGACGGCTGGGTTCTATGACGTTGCTGTATTCGCACATGCATTTTCACCGAATGCTCATAAGGTGCGAATCAGGATTGGCCAAACCAAAAACGACGATGTGACGTTACCGCGTGATCCTCAGATCAGCGCCGAAATTGGAGGCATGCAGGTTGAGAGTGCGGACACGCCTTCCCGGAAACATAAGCAATAAACTGAAATGTTGATTATTTTTTTTTGGCGACCGGCACCGTCGCCACCAGGTGCCGCCGCACCGGCACGATGGCGCCCTTCGCGGGATCGGCGGCGGCCGTGGCCCGCGACAGTACTTCCTCCTGAATGTACTTCACGAAATCGTGAATCTGGACCTGCATTTCTTCCATGCGTTCGCGCATCTGAAGAATAATAGCGATGCCGCTGATGTTCACTCCCAGGTCGCGGGCGAGCGAGAGAATGAACTCCAGGCGCTGCAGGTCTTCGTCAGTATAGAGGCGAGTGTTGCCCTCGGTACGCGATGGCTTGAGCAGGCCCTCGCGCTCGTACAGTCGCAAAGTCTGGGGATGAATGCCGTACATCTCCGCCACCGAGGAGATCATGTAGGCGCCCTTGGATTTGCGCTTGATCATCTCTACTACTTTACCCCAAAAGACAAAAACCACGGATCAACCGGATACTCACGGATAAGTCCGTGAAATCCGTGTCGATCCGTGGTGAGGTCTTGGCTACGCTACGGGCTCGGGCTTGTCCGGCACTCCGCTCCAGCCTGCGGGCTTGAGGGCTATGTTTGCAAGATAGGCCACTACGCCGGCCGCAATGAGCAGCATTCCGAAAGCGAAAGCACTGATCCCCAAGATGTGCTCGTTCTGGCTCCGAAGGACCGAGAAACCAAGCAGCAGCATGGGGGCCACCCCGACAGCCACCGCTCCGAACATTCCTCCTGGAACCCGGAAGGGACGTGGAAGCTCAGGCTCGCGGATGCGCAGAACGATCAGCGACACAAACTCCAGGCTGAGGCTGGCTCCGTAGAGCAGGATATCGATGATGATAAGGCGCTCGAAGCCCAGTCCCAGGCACATGGCCCATCCCGTTGCACAGACCAGAATCGTTACCCAGGGGGCCCGCGAGCGGGGATGCAATTTGCCGAAGACCTTCGGCAGCATGCCATCCTGCGCCATGGCCAGGGGCAGGCGCGAATAGCTCATCACCAGGGCATTGAACATGCCAAAGCCGCTGATCATGCCCCCCAGGGCTAGGCCCACGCGCAACAACGGCCCACCCAGCATGCCGGCGATATCTGCCCAGGAACCGGTCTCCCAGGCGCTTGAGGAGAGGCCGGTCATCCACATGGCCGCCACGGGCACAATGTAGCTCAGAGCCACGATTACGACCGCCGCCAGCATCGCTCGAGGATAGGTGCGCTGCGGGCGCTCGACCTCGGTCGCGATGGTCGAGGCGTTGTCCCATCCCATGTAATTCCACATGCAGATCAGCAACCCGCCCAGGATGTCAACGGTAGAGGTGGTGGGAGTGGTCACCGCATTGGCCAACGCTCCCACCTTGAAGGGCGCGATGGCGACGATCAGAATGAATGGCGCCGAAAGTGCGAAAAAAAGCCACAGCGAAGTCGTGGATACGACCCGGACCCCAGCAATATTCAGCAATGCACAAACAATTACCACTGCCAGCGCAACCATCACGCCGCGGTGTCCTTCGGCGAACCAGGGAAACAGGCGGTTGAGATAAAGCACGAACAGCGTGGGATAAATCGCCATGTCGAAAATGGAGGCCACCAGCGATAGCCAGGCCTCCTGAAATCCCCAGAAGTTGCCCATGGCGCGGCGCACCCAGGCGTAATAGCCGCCCTCGAAGGGCAGGGCGCTAGAAAGTTCGCCGATCATGAAAGCAGTGGGCAAACTCCAGAGAATCGGGGTCAGCAGCAGGATGAGAACGGCCTTGCCATATCCCGCCCCGTGCACGATGTCTTCCGTGCCATAGGTGCCGCCCGACACCATAAAAAAAGTGGCGGCGACCAGGGGCCAGAGCGTGAGGCGGACCGATTTTTTCCGGCTGGGGATGACGGTAGGGGACTGGGGATCTTGACGCGGGGCGCTAGCTGTTGCCAATTTCGACGGCTTCCTCCCGGGGCGATCCTTGCGCTTTCAGAATTTGGCTGGAAGCAAGTTCGCAGCCGTGAGCATACGGGAAATTAGATGCAGTGTAAAAATAATTTTTGAAGTATTTTTGTGGGGAGGCACGGAGACAATGGCCAGTCGTCAGTCGTCGGTCGTCAGCCAATCAGCTTGCAGCCAGGGCTGACGACTGAAGACCGACGACCGATGACTGCTTCTAGACGTTCTTCCATAATTCCGCCCGCGGATCTTCCGGGTTCAGCTTGGCCAGTTCGCGCAGGATTTCCTTGGAGCGTTCGTCCCGGGGCATGGGGACGGTAAGCTTGACCTCGACAATCTCGTCACCGCGGGCGCCTTCCTTGGTGGCCGAAGGCACGCCCTTCTCGCGCAGCCGAAGCTTTTGCCCGGACTGGGTGCCGGGCGGAATTTTGAGCAGGGTGCGGCCGTCGATGGTCGGGACCTCAATCTTGGCTCCCAAAGCCGCTTCCGTGGCCGTGACCGGCACGGTGATGCGGATATCGTCGCCTTCGCGGTGGAACACAGGATGATCCGCGGTCCGGATGATCACGTACAGATCGCCCGCCGCGCCGCCGTGTGTCCCCGCATTACCTTTACCGGGAACACGGATGCGCTGTCCATCGCGCGTACCCGCCTTGATGCGGACTTCGAGCGGTTCGGTGCGTTCGACCGTACCCTCGCCATGGCAATGCGGGCAGGCGGAGATGTTCTTTCCGGTTCCGTGGCATCTCGGGCAGGGGACGTTGAACTTCATCCGCCCGCCTGTCTGCGTGACCTGGCCCTTGCCGCCGCACTCAGGGCAGGTGCCGCCCGCGTCCACAAAGCCCTGGCCGTGGCACTGGTGGCAGGCATCCCGCCGGGTAATATTCAGGCGCATGACGCCTCCGCGAATGGCGGTCCAGAACGGCACATTGACCTGATACTCGAGATCGGACCCGGGCTCGGGACCCTCATGCACACCTCCGCCCCGCCCGCCGAAGATGCCGGAGAAAATGTCCTTGAAGCTGCCTGTGCCCGAACTGCTGGCCTTTCTGCCCCGCGCGCCTTCGAACATATCGGTAAAGTCGAAGCCGCCGAAATCGAATCCCTGCGCTCCGCCACCAGCCTGGGCGCCGGAAAAGCCCTGCCCGGGTGCGCCGGCCGCACTGCCTCCAGCTCGGGCATAGGCCTCAGCCGTAGCGGCGTCGATGTTGTCGGAGTAAAAGCCGACCTGGTCGTAAATCTTCCGCTTCTTGGGATCGCTGAGTACCTCGTTGGCCTCGGAAAGGGCCTTGAACTTCTCTTCTGCGGCTTTGTCCCCGGGGTTGACGTCGGGATGATACTTGCGCGCAAGTTTGCGGAAGGCCTTGCGGACATCGTCCGCCGAGGCGGACTTCTTCACGCCCAGGATTTCGTAATAGTCTTTCTTCGGGGTGCTGGCCATTCTGACTTATGCATCGCTCGAGAATCGCGAACTATGGCACTTCAGTTCTGAATATTATGACGGTTCTTCCCCAGAATGCCGAAGCGCTCGTACGACGGGGAATCCACGTACACAGGAATGCGCTGCACTCCCGTTAGCGTGGGCACCAGGACGTACCAATAGGCTTCGTCTTCCGCGAAATTTAAAAAATAATCCTGACCATTGACTTCAAATTGCAATTTGTCTTCTCCCTTAAACCTGTAGCGCCGGCGTCTCGCCGGCTGTCCCGAGAGCATCCTGCCCTCGGCTGTGGGGGCGATGCCCCACAGCAACCGCTGGGACGGCGGCGCTACGAAAACCTCGCGGGCGAGTCGCCCGCGACCACACAAACAAACCTGCCGAGCTGCGCTCCGCCTGGGCGGCTCTGAGACCCGCCCCCAACACGGCCTTTGCTGAGAGCTGAGAGCTGACAGCTTTCTTACTTTTTGTCTTCCACGTCCACGTACTCGGCGTCGATCACGCCTTCGTCCTTCTTGGGTCCGCCATTGGCACCCGGCTCCGGACCTGTACCTGCGCCCGGCGTTGGGCCAGCGCCCGGCGTTTGCGACTGGGCTGCCTTGTACATCTGCTCGGCCAGTTTGTGCGAGGCCTGAGTGAGAGTCTCACGGGCCTTGTCCATGGCCGCCTTCTGGTTCGACTCCAGCGCCTTCTTGGCATCGGCAATCGCGTTTTCCACGTCGCCGCGCTCCGAGCCGGAAATCTTGTCGCCCTGCTCGCGCAGCATCTTCTCCACGCTGTAAACCATGGAGTCGAGCTGGTTCTTGGAATCGATCTCTTCGCGCTTGGCCTTGTCCTCGGCGGAGTGCGCGTCGGCTTCCTTGGCCATGCGTTCGACTTCATCCTTGCTCAGGCCGGAAGACGACGTAATCGTGATCTTCTGGTCTTTGCCCGTGGCCGTGTCCTTCGCGGTCACGTTAAGGATGCCGTTGGCGTCGATGTCGAACGTCACCTCAATCTGGGGCACGCCCCGTGGTGCCGGTGGAATCCCGGTCAGGTGGAACTTGCCCAGAGTGCGGTTCTGCGCCGCCAGTGGACGCTCGCCCTGCAACACGTGCACTTCAACCGAGGTCTGACTGTCGGCCGCAGTCGAGAACGTTTCCGTCTTCTTGGTCGGAATCGTCGTGTTGCGCGGGATCATCGGAGTGGCCACGCCGCCTAGCGTTTCAATCGCCAGCGACAGCGGAGTCACGTCCAGCAAGAGCAGGTCTTTGACTTCGCCCTTGAGCACGCCGCCCTGGATGGCCGCGCCGATCGCTACGACTTCATCCGGGTTTACGCCCTTGTGGCCTTCCTTGCCGAACAGGTCCTTCACCAGCTGCTGAATGCGCGGCATGCGGGTTTGACCGCCGACCAGCACCACTTCATTGATCTTGCTGGCATCCACGCCGGCATCTTTCATGCACTGCTTGCACGGACCGACCGAGCGCTGAATGATGTCTTCGACCATCGACTCCAGCTTCGCCCGGGTCATTTTCTTGACCAGGTGCTTCGGTCCGCCGGCATCGGCGGTGATGAAGGGCAGGTTGATCTCGGTCTCCATGGTGGTGGAGAGTTCGATCTTTGCGCGCTCGGCTGCGTCACGCAGACGCTGCAGTGCCATCTCGTTGCCCTTGCCCCGCAGGTCGAGGCCTTCGTCCTTCTTGAATTCGTCGATGAGCCAGTCCACGATGCGCTGGTCGAGGTTGTCGCCGCCCAGGTGAGTGTCCCCGTTGGTGGCCTTGACTTCGATTACGCCTTCGCCGACTTCCAGCACCGAGATGTCAAAGGTGCCGCCGCCGAAGTCGTAGACCGCGATCGTTTCATCCTTCTTCTTGTCGAGACCATAAGCCAGCGCTGCCGCCGTGGGCTCGTTGATGATGCGCTTCACTTCGAGGCCGGCGATCTGACCGGCGTCTTTCGTGGCCTGCCGCTGGGCGTCGTTGAAGTATGCCGGCACGGTGATGACCGCCTCTGTCACTTTCTCGCCGAGATAGTCTTCCGCTGCCTTCTTCAGCTTCTGAAGAATCATCGCGGAAACCTGGGGAGGCGTGTACTCCTTACCCTGCGCCAGCACCGCAACGTGGTCGCCGGACTGCACGACCTTGTAGGGCACCATCTTGATTTCTTCGGTTACTTCGTCATAGCGGCGTCCCATGAACCGCTTGATCGAGTAAACCGTGTTTTCCGGGTTGGTGATGGCCTGGCGTTTCGCCACCTGCCCCACCAGCCTTTCGCCGGTTTTGGTAAAGCCGACAACTGAGGGCGTGGTGCGCCCTCCTTCTTCATTAGGGATCACCTTGGGCTCGCCACCCTCCATAACGGCTACGCAGGAGTTGGTGGTTCCCAGGTCAATACCGATAATCTTGGCCATGATACGGCCCTCCTTGTTTCAATAAGTGCTTTTTAATCAATACATTAAGCACCGCAATGCACGTCATGATAAGACTTGAGTCGATCATTGTCAAGTTTTAGATGCCGGAAATGAACGCGAAGATTCCTCAAAAGGCGATCCCTTTGGAGCGTTAATGTTGAGCTTCCTGAGAAAGCCTGAGGAGGAAGTAAAAGTTGTTATTTCGGATTTGGGCAGGATTCTTCTCAATAGCAGAAAATGCCTCACCGAGCTCTCTAAGGAGGCCGATTCCACCGATGGTTTTTATCACTTCGGCCATCTGACTCGGTAAGAAGCCCCCGAAAACACCAAAGCCGACGACTCCAGCGGCGACTAGCGTTTTGGCGGCTGCCTTGCGTACAGCCGTGCGCCTTATCGCCTTATCGCCTTCGCTTCTGAGTTCAGTTTGAGGATTTCGGGTCGAAGAAATTCGGCGTAGATCTCTCTGGCTTCCTTCTTGCCGATGTTCGTTCTTGTTTTGATGTAGTCGCTGGCGATCTTCTCGATCGCAGCTCGGTACTGGATAAAAGCCTCGGGTTCCTCAGAGCGAACCTTCAATACCGTTCTTAACGGCACATCGGCAAGCAGAGGAGTCTCATGGGTCAATTGAGAACACAATTTGTCGCGGCAGTTTGAAAAATACTCATCTTCATTGCTAAACCTAGAAAGTATCATCGCTTCGCCGGGCAGATTAGTTAAGATATTTCGCATCGTACTTGAGGCCAAGCACCTGCTGTATGGCTGCGTCTCGTGCAATGTCATCAAACAAATCGGAAACGAGCTGTGAATGGCGTATCGTCGCCTTTGCAGGCTTTTTTTGGCGTTTGAACTGTGGCCAGCCCACGCAACCACTTCGGAGTCTCATAGAAATTCCTGAAGATCTGGCCGGCTCCAAAAATTCTGCAGGTCCTTCAATCTTGAAACACGGCCAATCGTCGCCCTCAAACTCTGGCGGCTGGCTGTACACCTTGAATCGGTCTTCATTTTCACCGTATAGGTCTCGCGCGGCTTTGGCGATGTTTGAGTAGTCAGGCAAGGCCAGGTGCAGATGCCGATTCTGCCAAGGAACGGAGTTGTTGAATACATAGGATTGTTCCGCCAAGGAGCCGGCGGATTTCAAACTCGTCCTCATCTGTATAGAAGATCCCAAGCGGCAACGGCACGATGACTTTGTCTGCGTACAAAGCAGAGTACCGGGCCAGGAGACTAATCTTTTCGAGTCTACACTCCCAGCTAACGCAACCGTAATCGCCCCTCATGGAAGCACTTGCAACGAAATTGAATGAATCACCGAGCGGTGAAATGGGGTGGTCTTCGACTGGGTCCTGACCTAACGAATGATAGAGCTCCTCTTGAACCTGTTTTACATCGTCCAACGGCCAATCGTTAAAGAATTTGTCGACAGAATCAGCGGAGACGAGGCCCCGATTTTCCAGCACTGCGAGCACAGATTCATACGCGTAGTTTAATCCAGACCTCCATCTCGAATAACTGCCTGTGAGCTATCTGTCCGGTACAACCTAGTCGTACTTCTCGTACAGAATCGATTTCCGGTCCCAGCCCAGGCCTTTCAGCAGCTCTCGGTTGGCCTTGATCATCTTGTCTAGGCCGCAGATGTAGGCGTGCATGTCGGTGCGGCTCCGGACGATTTCAGGCACGTGTTCCTGGACGTATCCGCGCAGCCCTTGCCATTCGGGAGTGCCGCGGCTGAGGGTCGGCAGATAGTGAAAGCTTGAGTGCTGGGCGGCTAACTTCTGGAACTCTTCGTGATAGTAGATGTCTTCTTTCGTCCGGTTGCCGAACAGCAGCGAAAGCTCTTTGTCATGATGGCGGACCGGGTCGGCCAGCAGCCAATGCAGCATGGAACGAAAGGGTGCGATGCCGGTGCCGGTGGCGATGAAAAGCGTATCGCGCAAAGGCGGCCGCAGGATGAAGTCGCCGAACGGTCCCTGGCAGCTGATCTCATCACCCTCTTTCATGTCGCAAAGAAAATTGGACATGAAGCCGTCTTGCACCCGGTTCAGGCAGAGCGCGAAGCGGCCGTCTTCACCTGGTGGGGATGCGATCGAATAGGCGCGAGTGATTTCTTCGCCGTCGGGCTTGTTGGTCTTGAACGAAAGCCACTGCCCGGCGACGAAGCCGAACCGCGTCGTGCCGGATATCTCAAATTCCAGGTGCCTGGTCTGGCCGGACAATGACACCGGGCGAACCAGACGGGCCGCGAAAGTCTGAAAGGAAGGCATCAGCTGCTTAGATGACGAGGTCGTGCTCTCGGACGCAGTCCCGTCGCACCCCTATTGCCCCAGAGCAGCGTGATTATAGGGGTCCTTCGACGCGGAAAGCCCATTCGCAAGGCGAATGGGCTTTCCTTGCTCAGGATGACAGAGCTGAGGTTGCCAGAGGCCAGCAAGCCGCCCCTACTCCACCGTTACTGACTTGGCCAGATTCCTCGGTTGATCCACGTCGCAGCCGCGGCGCACGGCGATGTGATACGCCAGCAACTGCAGCGGGACGATTTCGAGAATCGGCAGCAGCTCTTCCGGGGCCGGAGGAACGTACAGCACGTGGTCGGCAGCTTCCTTGATATCCTCGTCGCCTTCGGTGGCCAGCGCGATGATCATGCCGGAACGGGCCTTCACCTCTTTTAGGTTAGAGCAGGTTTTTTCGTAGCGCGTCATCGACAACGCATCTTTCGTGTCGCGGGTTGCGATGATCACCACCGGAAGGTTCTCGTCAATTAACGCGTTGGGGCCATGCTTCATTTCTCCCGCAGGATAGCCTTCCGCGTGAATGTAGGAGACTTCCTTCAGCTTGAGTGCGCCTTCGAGCGCGATGGGATAGTGGATGCCGCGTCCCAGGAACAGGAAGTCCTGGGAACGCGAGTACTCCTTGGCCAGGTCTTCACATTCTTCCTCGCGGGTGAGCAGGTGTTCGAGCTTGCCGGGAATGCGCGTGAGTTCCTGAATAGCCTCTTTGGCCTGATCGGCGCTCATGGTGCCGCGCTGCTGGGCCAGGAAAAGAGAGAACAGGTAAAGCGCCGTAAGCTGAGCGGTAAATGCCTTGGTGGAAGCCACGCCGATCTCAGGTCCGGCATGCGTGATGATTGTCCCCGCCGCTTCGCGCGTGATCATCGAGCCCACCACGTTGCAGATGGCCAGCGTCTTCGAACCTTTGGCTTTGGCTTCGCGCTGGGCCGCGATCGTGTCCGCAGTTTCGCCGGACTGGGTGATCAGCATGGTGAGGGTATCGGGGGCGAGGATGGGATCGCGATAGCGCCACTCGCTGGCGTAATCGACCTCAACCGGGACCCGCGCCAGGCGCTCGATCATGAATTTGCCGGCCTGGGCAGCGTGCCAGCTGGTTCCACAAGCCGCGATGTTGATTTTTTTGGCGGCCTTGAACTCGGCGTCGCTGATCTCCATTTCATCGAGGAAGACGTGGCCGGTCTCCTGCGAAACCCGTCCCAGCGTGGTATCCCGCACCGAACGCGGTTGCTCGTAGATTTCCTTCAGCATGAAATGCTTGAAGCCGCCCTTTTCCGCCATGATGGGGTCCCAGGTAACATGCTGTACTTGGCGGACCACGGGCTGTCCGTTGAAGTCTGTGAGCTGGACACCCTCCGGGGTGATGACGGCGAGGTCGCCATCGCCGAGGAAAAACAGGTCGCGGGTGTGGTAAAGAATTGCGGGCACGTCGGAGGCGACGAAATACTCGTCTTTGCCCAGACCGATGACGGCGGGCGGGCCATTGCGCGCGGCCACGATCTTATTCGGGTCATCGACCGCGATTACTGCCAACGCGAAGACGCCAGTCAGCTGGCCCACCGTCTTGCGGACGCACTCTTCGAGCGAGGGGCGATGCCCGTTTGCTGTCTTCAGGAAATATTTTTCGACCAGGTGAGCGATGACCTCGGTATCGGTCTCGGTGGTGAACTTGTGGCCTTCTTCAATGAGCTTGCGCTTCAGCGAAACATAGTTCTCGATAATTCCGTTATGGACTACCACGATTTTTCCGGTGCAATCGCGGTGGGGATGAGCGTTCTCCTCCGTGGGACGGCCATGCGTGGCCCAGCGGGTATGGCCGATGCCGTAGGTGCCATCGAGCGGCTTGAGCCGGATTACCTCTTCTAAATTGCGCAGCTTGCCCTCGGCCCGGCGAATCTGCAAACCCTCGCCATTGCCGCAGACCGCGATGCCCGCGGAATCATAGCCGCGATACTCCAACCGTCTGAGGCCTTCGATGATGACCGGTACCACCCGCTTCTTGCCAACGTATCCCACTATCCCGCACATACAAATGCTCCTAGTTTCGGCCTGGGGGAAAACCGAGAATGTTCATGGTGAATTAGAATCCGGTCACTACTTCGAACGCTGACTACGCGTTCTCCGGTCAACCACGCCTGCCGGAGCAGGAAAAGCCGTGCATCACCGAACCGGGGACTTCGGCTAGTCTTCGAGGGAGAAACGAAACTCTTCAATCACCGGATTGGTCAGAACGTCGCGGGCGATGCGTGTTACTTCTGCCTCGACCTGGTTCCGGTTCAGACCGCCATCGATTGTCAGCTCGAAATATTTGCCCTGGCGGACCTCTTCCAATCCCTTACATCCCATCTTCTTGAGCGCGCTCTGGATGGTCTTGCCCTGGGGATCCAGAACGCTCTTCTTGAGCGACACATACACGTAGGCTTTCATGGGGGATAAAATCATTATACGTCAAAAATATTCAAACCGAGCCAAACCATGGACTTAGCCCAGCCGTGCCAGCCGCTCGTCAAGTTCAGAGAGAGCACTTTCAAGCATTTGACGATGGCGGGGATTCTGCACGGACTGAAGCTGCTGAAGCACGCGCCGGCGAGAGAGTTCAAGCGCTTCGCGCGCCTGCTTCCGGGCCGCCTGTTCCGGTGTAAGTCGTTGTTTCGATTCGACCTTTGTGCTGACCGCTGCCTGTTGCTCCTCCACGGACTTGCTCTCCCACCCGCGGGCCATGGTTTCATTATAGTCGGCGGGGGACTGAAAATCCGCATTTGTCTGGCACCATGGGGCCATTCCCGGCCAGAGAATGATGAGGATATGGTTACTGGCTGAAAAACCAATTGTTGCGATCGAAATTTTGAGCGTAGCAAAAGTTGGTTTGCAAACAGTAAACTTTGGTTTATCGTTCGCTGCGTTGCCGGGTCCCGCGGGCATTTCGAGGGGAGAGTAGACCTCTGTAAATCGCAAGCGTGATCCCACATCCACTCCATTGTGGGGACTTAGTCAGCCGCGAAGCATAGCGTTGAAATTAGCAGGGGGACGCAGTTAACCCGGAACATTCCTGATGCAGGCTCCTGACAACAGAATCGCCATCCTCGCAGCCGGTCTGAACCTCCGCGGTCTTCGTGAGCGCCTTGGGCTTACCATGCGTGAAGTGGAGAGCGCCAGCGCCCGCATTGCCGAGCGGCACGGAAATGACGAGTTCGGAGTCAGCCCCAGTCGCTTGTCGGATATTGAAACCAAGGGATTGGTTCCCAGCATTTTCCGCCTCTACTCCCTTGCCATCGTCTATCGCAGCGACCTGCGCGAGTTACTGGCGTGGTACGGAATCGACTTGAGTCTGTCGGCGGCGGATTTGCAGCTCAATCTTCCTCCCAAGTCACACTTTGAGGAGACCCTGCAGGGCACGTCCAAGGTAGCCATCCCCACGCGACTGGATCCCTCTTTCGATCCCCGCCGCAGCGCCAACCTGAGCCGCATGGTGGAGCAGTGGGGATCGGTGCCGCTGGGGTATCTCGCCAACCTGAGCCAGGATAAATATATGTACGGGTATGTGGGCAGCGAGGATTTCACCATGTATCCCCTGCTGCCGCCCGGCACTTTTCTGCAGGTGGACGAAGCCAGAAATAAGATTGGGCAGGCGCTGTGGCGTTCCGAGTTGGAGCGTCCCATCTATTTCGTGGAGACGCGCGATGGCTACACCTGCTGCTGGTGCAGTGTGAAGGGTGAACAGATCGTGCTGCATTCCCATCCGCTTTCGCCCGTGCCCGTGCGGGTGTTGCGCCATCCCCAGGAAGTGGAAGTGATTGGCCAGGTAGTGGGAATCGCCCTCAAACTGGGGGAATGGCGTCCGGTGGAGTCCTTACCGGAGCCGAAAGCAGACTCGAAAGAGCATGTAATACTGCACTGAAGTGGCGCGCGGATCCGCCGCCGAGATCTTGTGGAAGCAAGGCTGGCGCCTGGCTTTCAAGTTGCTCCATAAACTCACCCGCAGTCATCTTTAACGCCCCACTCGCGACCATCACATCGTCGCGCAAAGCCCGCAGCGGAGTGCGCAGCATTCTGAGAAACAGCAGACGATGCGCCTCTGCAAGAGCCTGCTGCGCCGCCATTTCACCGTAAGTCCTGGTTAATCCCCAATGCGCGTAACTGCCCGAGGCTGCATCCCGCAGGCTCGCGAGATATCCGATCTTTCCGACCGTTCCCGCTACCTCAGCAAGCGTCGTTCCCAACAAATCTTCCAGCGCAGATTTCAGAACCATTTTCGGATTTCAGAAAACCCTACGGTTTTCGCCTTCGTGAAAAAAAGCCCCAATTAGGGCCGACCTTACCACGGTTGAACCTCCCAATCCACCCCAAAAAGGAGTTCTACCGTGAAACGATTCTTGCTTTTTCTCGTTGGAAGCATACTGCTCGCAGGCGCACTTTCAAGTCCAACCTTTGTCAACGCAGATGGAGGTCCCAGACCGCAATGTCCGGGACATGAAATCTGTAAGCCCTGAAGTGTGAAAGTTGTTGCAGATGTCGCGAACCCGGAGGACCTGAGGCGGCAGGATTTCGCGGAGACGGTCTGACGGTCGTTTCCATGTCTTGGGAATTAGTGTTTGCGGTTGGGCCGCGAAACGAGATATAGTGCCGGGCGGTCTGCCATGTATCCACACTCATTCCTATGGCACTACCTGTGGATTGCGCCCCACGCCCTCCAAATTATTGTGGCCGTCGTCATGCTGCGACGCGGCTGGTTTCACGAGTTTCCGGTGTTCTTCGCCTATACCGTCTTCCAGGTTTTGGAAGAAGGAACGCTTTTCGTCCTGGATCACAGTGCGGCGGTCTCCGGCTATCAGTATTGGTGTGCCCACGCCGTGGGACTGGCCATTGACGTCACGTTGCGGTTTGCCATCATCTTTGAGGTCTTCTCCAGCATTTTCAGGAACTATCCTGGGCTCAGGCGCTTGTGCCGGCTCCTTTTCCGTGGAGCGGCCGTGGTTCTGCTATTTGCAGCCATCATCGCCGCCATTCACGCGCCCGAGTTCGGCATGTTTCCCTTCCTCACCAGAATCCATGTTCTCGATCTCGGTGTGAGCATCCTGCAAAGCGGCTTGCTGATCCTGCTGCTAACGTTCTCTTCCTATTCCGGGCTTTCCCGGCGCAACCTGGCCTTTGGCATTGCGCTTGGTCTTGGAATCTTCTCCAGTGTCGACCTGGCCACGGAGGCCATACGAGTTTGGACCGGACCCGTGGCCGGTTATGCCTTCGACTTTGTCACTATGGCGACCTATCATTGTTGCGTAGTGATCTGGCTGGTGTATCTGCTGGCGCCCGAATCCGTACGCAGCACGGTAAAGGAATTGCCGGAGAATGCGCTGGAGCAGTGGAATGCCGAACTACAACGTCTGCTACTGCAATGATTTTTCCCTTCATCCTAATCGTTGTGGCACTGGCGATTCTGTTCTTGCTGCTCTACCTCGAAGGCCGCCGGAACTCGTCCGTGAACAGCGTCGACGATTTGAAGGGTCGCACGCGGCATGTGGATCTCGAAGCTTTCCGGAATCTGGTGGATGCCAGGGAAGAGGAGTTCCTCCGCGCCAACTTGGCGCGGAGTGAGTTTCGCGCCGTGCAACGGGAACGTGCGCGAGCGGCCGTGGAATACATTGGCAATACTGCCCGCAATGCCGCCGTCCTTTTGCGTCTGGGAGAGGCGGCCACCCGGAGTCCCGATCCCCGCATCGCGCAGGCTGGCCGACAATTGATGGATAGCGCGTTGCGACTGCGTGCGTATGCGCTCCTCTCGAGCGCCGGGCTCTATGCGCGCATGGTGTTTCCCGAGGCCCGGCTTTCCTATGGCCAATTGGCCGACAACTACCAGCGTCTCAGTCTCTTAGCGAATCACCTAGCTCTCATGCAGCACCCTGCACAGGCAGCTCGACTGTCGGCGTGGCTCTAGAAACCACTCGGCGTGTTCTGAAAACCTGAATTGCAAAGACGCGAAAACTGCAAATCCTTGCCCCATGCTTTTTCCAGAAACGGAACAAGAAACAAAAAAAGCGTTTACTGGCTAGACAACGGCACTATAATCCGTGCCGTTTGCCGAGGGGGTAATGCGGGCTCGCGCAAATTGAGTGCAGACAGCCACTTCGATTCTGACGCAGATCTTCGACGCTACGAAGCTCTGCTCGAGATGGCGGACCTCTTGGTCCGCCACCACAGCTTGCCAGAGCTGTTTGTCGCGATGGCGGAACGGCTGCGCCAGGTAACCTCAGCAGATGCGGCCAACTTCTCGCTTTACGATTCCGAAAAAAATGTGATGCGCTTGCACTTCGGAGAAGGGGGAGAGTCATCCCTGGCCCCGCTGGAAGTGCCGGTTGAGGAATCGCCCTCGGGCTGGGCTTGGAAAAATCAGCAACCGCTGGTTATGGACGATCGAACAACCGCAGATTGCAGCATGGCTGGGTCCGGGTGGTTCAACAATCCGAATCTGAAATCTTCAATCTGAAATTGTTTCTAGAGTCCGAAGAGCTCGCGCAGGCGCTTGGTCTGGGCCCGGCTGACGGGAATTTCGGTCTGCTTCTTGTCGTCCATGCGCAGTTGGTAAGAGCTCTTGAACCAGGGGACCACTTCCTTGATGCGGTTAATGTTGACCAGGTAGGAGCGGTGCGCGCGCCAAAAAAGATTGGGATCGAGACTGTCCAGCAGTTCTTCCAGAGTGCGGCAGTTGGACTGGCCTTCCATGCCGTTCGGCCCACTGGTCACAACCGTGATCACGCCCTCCTCGATAGAGGCGAAACCAATGTCTTTCTGATTCACCAGGAAGAGCCGGCCCGCGGCTTTGATCAGGATCTTCGACGCCGCCGGCTTCTGCGACTCCAGCATGCGGACCAGGGTCTCCAGCTTGTCCGATGAAGCGTTGCCCGTTTCCAGCTTGGCTCGCACCTTCTGCACCGACTGCGCCACCCGCTTCTTGTCGAAGGGTTTGAGCAGGTAGTCCACCGCGTTTACCTCGAAAGCCTTGACCGCGTATTGATCAAAGGCGGTGGCAAAAACGATCTTGGGCAGGGTAACTTTCTTGTCGA
This sequence comes from Terriglobia bacterium, assembly GCA_963803605.1. Taxonomy (GTDB): domain Bacteria; phylum Acidobacteriota; class Terriglobia; order Terriglobales; family Acidobacteriaceae; genus JAIQFF01. The sequence continues at coordinate 54,547 of CAWDNG010000002.1, read as the reverse complement.
GCAGTTTTTTGATAACGCCAAAGCCGTCGAGGCCGGGCATCTGCACGTCGAGGAAGACCAGGTCGGGATTGTGCTCGCGGATGAGATTGACGCCTTCGAGCCCGTTTTTGCCCTGGGCCACGACGTCCACGTCGCCAACATCTTTCAGCAGGAAGGCAAGTTCGTCGCGGGCAAGCTGTTCATCGTCCACGATGACGGCGGACAGAGACATTCCAACTCCTAACAGTCGCATTCAAAGTATAGCGAGTGGCAGGGCAAAGTGCCAACGCGTGGACTTCGAGCGTCGAACTCCGACCTGGGGTCTTGGACCTCGGGCATTGGGCTTCAGGCCTCGGACTTCAAGCGAAAATGTCCGATCTCAGATTTCAGTTCTCAGTTCTCAGATAGACTTGTTTGGTCATGCGTCTGCCGCCGTATCGCGCAGACCTCGCAGGCGATAAACTTACGGTTCGATGAATTACATCTATGGGATCAATGCCGTTGCCGAAGCGCTGAAGGCACGCGGGCGATCGTTTGAATGGGTGGGCGTGTTGAAAGAGCGCCATGACCTGCGTCTGCAACGCGTGGTGGAAGAATGTCGCAGGAATGGTGTCGCGGTGCGTTTTCTGCCCCGCCCTGAACTTGATCGCATGGCGGGAAACAATGCCCATCAGGGCGTGGTAGCGATTACCTCGGGCAAACAGTACAACGACCTGGATGACGTGGTGGCTGCCAAGCGCGGAAAATATTCGCTGCTGGTCGTGCTTGATGGAATTGAAGACCCGCACAATCTGGGCGCGATCCTTCGCACTGCGGATGCCTCCGGCGCTGACGGAGTGGTAATCCCGGAGCGTCGCGCTGCGGGAGTGACCGCAACTGTAATCAAGGCGTCCGCCGGCGCCAGCGAGCACCTTCCCATTGCTAAAGTGACAAACATTGCCCGCACCCTGGAAGAATTGAAAGGAAAGAATTTGTGGATCGTCGGACTGGACGAGCGTGGCACCCAGAGTTACGACGCGCTGGACTACAACATGGATTGCGCCATTGTACTGGGAAACGAAGGCAAGGGCGTGCACGACCTGGTGGCGAGAAAGTGCGACTTCCTCGTCTCCATTCCGATGCTGGGAAAGGTGCCATCGCTGAATGCTTCGGTGGCCGCGGGAGTCATGCTGTATGAGATCGTGCGCCAGCGCAGAATCAAAGCAGCGGATGCGGAATGAAGATGAGGGTTTTCCGTGTCCTTTGCGTCCTCTGTGGTCTGCTGGTTCAGGCCCAAGCCATTGATCGCGAAGCTTTCACCTTCACTAACTATGACCTGGATGCCCAAATAGAGCCTGAACAGCAGCGCCTGGCCGTGCGCGGCACAATCACTTTGCGGAACGATTCAAAATCGCCACAGAAGAACCTGACATTGCAGATTTCCTCCAGCCTGGATTGGAGATCGATCCAAATCGACGGCAAAGCGGTCCAGTTCGTTTCTCAGTCCTACACCTCGGATATCGATCACACCGGGGCGCTTTCGGAAGCGATCGTCACCCTGACCAGGGAAGTCCCACCTGAAGGCATTGTGGAATTGGAAATTGGATACGAGGGCATCATCCCGCTTGATGCCACCAGGCTGACGCGAATTGGGGTGCCGCAGGATCAGGCCCGGCACAGTGACTGGGACCAGATCGGCAAGTCGTTCACCGCCGTGCGTGGTGTCGGATACGTGGCCTGGTATCCGATAGCGACCGGGTCGGCAAACTTGTCCGAAGGCAACAGTGTGTTCGAAACAGTAGCGAGATGGAAGGCGCGCGAACTGAAAGCCCAGATGAAGATCAAGCTGACTCATTCCGGGGACGGCACGCCACCAACCCTGCTGTGCAATGGCCAGCCTGGGGGCTCGCAATCGAGCGAACGGATCAGCCGAGCCTACGGCATTACGACCGAATGCGCCTTCCAGCCTCTGAGTGAGGCTGTGCCGCTCTTTGTGATCGGTCCGTATGACGGGCTCGATCAGCCCCCGGTGAATATTTCCTATCTGCCGGAACATAAGCCTGCGGCGCAGACTTATGCCGTGGCAGCGGGGTTAGCAGCCCCATTCGTAACCGAGTGGTTTGGTGCGCCGAAGGGACGCGCCGAAGGCCGAGCTGAAGTCGCGGAGCTGAGCGATCCCGAGGCGGCCCCGTACGAGAGTGGAAGCATGTTGCTCACACCTCTAAACAGCGATTCGAAGCTGGCCCAGCTGACGGCAGTGCACCAGCTTACCCATGCCGCCTTCTTCTCTCCGCGGCCCTGGATTTACGAAGGGTTGGCCCATTTTGCCCAGGCGGTCTATCGCGAGCGGGAGAACGGCCGGCAGGCGGCGCTGGACTTCATGGGCTTGCATCGGGCCGCGTTGGCCGAGGCAGAGAAAGCGTTAGCGGGAGAACAGGGCCCGAAGACTGGAGCAGGCGAATCGCTGATCGGCACCAGCATCGAAGACCTCTATCGCAGCAAGGCGCTTTATGTGTGGTGGATGCTGCGCGATATGATTGGCGAAGCGGCGCTAAAGAACGCCCTTGCTTCCTATCGTCCCGAGGCCGACACCGCGCCTACGTATTTGCCCCACCTGATCGAAGCGCAGACCAAACGCGATCTGAGGTGGTTTTTTGACGATTGGGTGTATCACGACCGCGGACTGCCGGATTTCCATCTGGCCTCGGTCTATCCCTGGGAGCCTTTGAAGAATGCCTATGTGGTCACCGTAACCGTAGAAAACCTGGGAGATGCCGCCGCCGAAGTGCCAGTGGTCCTCAAGATGGAACAGGGGCAGGTCACACAGCGGCTTCTGGTGCGCGGAAGATCGAAAGCCACGGTCCGCATCGAGTCCATTTCCACTCCTCAGGAGGTCATCCTGAATGACGGCAGCGTGCCGGAAAGTAATATGCGAAATAATGTCTACCGGATTGAAGCGCCGGCGAAAAGAAATTGAAGATTTCAGATTGCAGATTTCAGATTGTAGATTGCAGATTTAGAAATATAGTGCCGTTGGTTTCAATCTAAAATCTAAAATCGGCAATCCAAAATGCCTTTCCTGGAGGACGACTCTTGGCATACATCCAGTTTCTGGGCGCGGCCGGTACGGTCACCGGTTCAAAACACCTGGTCAACACCGGTCCTGACGGCAGCGGAAAAGCTGGATTTCAGGTGCTCATCGATTGCGGCATGTTCCAGGGAGCCAAGGAGTGGCGGGAGCGCAACTGGCAGCCCACGCCCGTGCCCGCGTCCGACATTGACGCCGTCATCCTGACCCACGCACACCTCGACCATTGTGGCTGGATTCCGCGGCTGGTGAGGGAAGGATTCAAGGGTCCCGTCTATGCCACGTCTTCAACGATTGACTTATGCGGCATCATCCTTCCCGACTCCGGTCATCTGCAGGAAGAAGATGCCCGGTTTTACAACCGGCACAAAAAGTCCAAACACGATCCGGCCTTGCCGCTCTATACCCTGGCAGAAGCGGAGGACTCGCTGCAGCATTTCCGTCCCGTGGAGTTTGAGGAAAGCCGGCAGCTCTCGCCCGAAATTTCATTTCGCTTTGTCCCTGCGGCCCACATCCTGGGATCGGCGATGGTGGAACTGACGCTGAAGCTGAATGGTCAGAGCAGGAAGCTGTTGTTCAGCGGAGACATTGGCCGGGTGCGCGATCAGCACGGCGCGCCCGGGAAAGTGGTTCGTTCCGGACCCACCGAAGGCGAGGCCGCTGACATTCTGGTGATGGAGTCCACCTACGGCAACCGGCAGCATCCTACCGACGATCCGCGGCCGAAGTTGGCCGAGATCATCGGTCAGACCGTGCAGCGCGGGGGCTGGGTGGTCGTGCCCGCATTCGCCGTGGAACGCACCCAGAAATTCCTCTTCATGCTCAAGGAGCTGATGGAATCCGGACAGATTCCCCGTGTTCCGGTGTACTGCGACAGCCCAATGGCGATCAAGGCAGTCGAAGTTTTCCTGAAGCACTCGGAAGAGTGTAGCGACGAAACCTGCCGGCTGATTAAGCAATATGGCTCGCCTTTGCAGTGGCCAGGCTTTACCTTTGCCTTGACGACAGACGACTCGAAGAAGATCAATAGCGCAAGCTTTCCCGGGGTCATCGTTTCCTCCAGCGGCATGGTGACCGGAGGCCGTATCCTGCATCACCTCATGCAGCGTCTTCCAGACCCCAGAAATACCGTGCTCTTTATCGGTTTCCAGGCGCCGGGAACGCGGGGAGCCACGATCAAGAGTGGCGCCCCCGATGTGCGCATCTTCAGCGAGACGGTTGCGATCCGGGCTGAAATAGCGGTGCTTGAGCAGTTCAGCGATCATGCCGATACGCCCGAACTGCTGGAATGGCTGCATACCTTCTCTCAAAGGCCCGCGACCACTTACCTGGTACACGGCGAGCCCGCTGCGTCATCCCAGCTTCGCGATGTCCTGACCAGAGATCTGGGTTGGAACGTCCAAGTGGCGGAATGGATGCAGAAAGTCATTGTGTAATTTGTGGAGCTTCTATGACCGAAAGCGAACTGAAGAAGCACCTTGAGGCGGCGGAGAAAAGCCCCAAGCAGGTTGCGGCGGCGGTGTCGGGCCTGCCGGACAAGGTGTTGCGCTACAAGCCAGCCCCGGACAAGTGGTGCATCCTGGAGACTCTCGGTCATCTCGCCGACATCGAGATCGTGTACGCATATCGCCTTCGCCAGATGCTGGCGGACACTAAGCCCGTGATTGCGCCTATGGACCAGAACGAATGGGCCCGGAACCTGGGTTACATGGAGACTCCGCCCGCGGAACTGGTCGCGCTCTATGGGCTGAATCGCCATGCGAACCTGCGACTGATGCAGCGTCTTACGCCGGCAGACCTGGGCAAGTCAGCCTATCACCCTGAAACTAGAAAAGATTTAACGGTGGCGGAACTGATTGAGAGAATGGGGACGCATGGGGCCAGCCACCTGGAGCAGATTGAAAGATTGAAGAAAGCGGGCGGCGGACGTCGTACGTCGGACAAGTGAAGCTGCGTTCCGAGGGTCTGAGGCTCGGGGCCTCACACGTAGGTGCCAGTAAACCGCACCAGGGCATCCAATTTCGCAGCCGCCGCGCCGGAATCGATGGACTGGACCGCCAGCGGCAAGGATTCCCCTAAGTGTTCGGCTCGGCCGGCAGCCACCAAAGCGGCAGCCGCATTCAGCAGGACTACATCACTGCGGGGAGATTTCTTTCCCGCGAGAATTTCGCGAATGATGGCCGCGTTGGCCGCGGCGTCGCCGCCGGAGATATCTTCCAGCGTGGCCCGCTTGATGCCGAACTCTTCCGGCGTGGCCTCGTAAGTGCGCAGGTTGCCTTCGCGCACTTCGGCGATGCGGGTCGGCCCGGTGATGGTGATTTCATCCAGACCATCCAAACCGTGCACGACCAGAGCGCGATGAACACCCAACATACTCAGTGCCTCCGCTACCTTTTCCACCAGATCGAGAGAATAGACGCCCACCACCTGCGCCGAAGCTCTTGCCGGATTGGTGAGCGGACCGAGCAGGTTAAAGATGGTCCGAAGACGCAGTTCGCGCCGGGCGGGTTGCACATATTTCATGGCGGTGTGCATGGCGGGCGCGAACAGGAATACGATGCCGACTTCTTCAAGACATGCGGCGAGAGCAGCAGCGGGCAGACTGATTTTTACCCCCAGTGCCTCCATCACGTCAGCCGAGCCGCACTTTGAGCTGAGACTGCGGTTGCCATGCTTGGCCACCCGCACGCCGGCGCCGGCAACGACGAACGCAGTGGCGCTCGAGATATTGAAAGTGCCCCGGGCATCCCCGCCCGTGCCGCAAGTGTCAACCAGTGCGTCCCGTCCCGTGCCGCTGACTTCGAGGGTGGAATCCTGGTGAAGGGGCAACGGCTCGGCCGCGGCGCGCATGGCCTCGGCGAAGCCCACAATCTCTTCCACTGTCTCGCCCTTCATGTGGAGCGCGACCAGCAAGGCGGCAATCTGGGCATCGCTGGCGCCACCGGAAAAAACCTCCGCCATAACCTGGCGGGCCTCTTGGCGGGTGAGCGATTCTCGCTGGTTGGCAATGCGCTGCAGGGCTTCCGTGATCATGGCCGCGTACAAGAGTAGCATCGTTTCCCTGCAGCGTTGGCAGGCCGGCTCCAGACGCTACGGGAAATCAATGAGGCCGCAGCTCTAAACCCTTAACCACCAAGGACACGAAGGTACACGAAGGGAGCTCCTGAGATTGAGACCTTGGTGATTGATGCATTTTGTGACTGTATGGTGAGCTGGATGCAAACGCGCCGCCCGGCGCGTTTGCCCTATCGGTAACGCTTCTATAAAATTGAGGGTCGCGAACCACTGCCCTAAGCTGCAAGCCAGGTCGTGCCGACAGGTCCAGTTCAAGAATCATTATGAAAATTCATGAGTACCAGGCCAAGAATATCCTGAAGAAGTACGGCGTTGCGGTGCCGCGGGGAGAAATGGTCGAGACCCTGGAAGCGGCAGAGGCCGCCGCCAAAAGGCTTTTTGAATCCGGGGCGACGGGCGTGGTGGTCAAGGCCCAGATCCATGCCGGCGGACGCGGTAAAGGCGGTGGCGTCAAGGTCGCCAAATCAGTAGAAGAGGCCGCCGAGCTGGCAGGCAAAATTCTTGGCATGACGCTGGTCACGCATCAGACCGGGCCCGAAGGACGGGTGGTTCGCCGCTTATTGATCGAAGAAACCTTGCCTATTGAAAAGGAGCTCTACCTGGGCATCGTGATTGATCGCGCCGCGGCGAGGCCTGTATTTATGGCATCGGCCGCGGGCGGAATGGAAATCGAGCAGGTGGCGGCGCAGAATCCCGCAGCCATCCTCAAGGAATATATCGATCCGGGCATGGGCCTGGAAGCCTTTCAGGCCCGCAAACTGGCGTTTGCGCTGGGACTGAAGGCGGCGCAGATCAATCAGGCCGTGCAGTTTATGACCGGCTTGTACCGGGCGTTCGAGGAAACCGATTCTTCGCTGATGGAAATCAATCCGTTCGTCACCTGCAGCGACGGCCGGCTGTTCGCGCTCGATGCCAAGATGAATTTCGATGACAACACCATGTTCCGGCATCCTGACCTGCGCGAACTGCGCGACGTGGCCGAGGAGGACCCGCTCGAGGTCGAGGCTTCGAAGTACAGCTTGAACTATATCAAGCTCGACGGAAACGTAGGCTGCATGGTCAACGGCGCCGGCCTGGCGATGGCGACCATGGACATCATCAAGTACGCCGGCGGCATGCCCGCGAACTTTCTGGATGTGGGCGGAGGCGCCAACGCTGAGCAAGTCACCCACGCTTTTGAAATTTTGCTCAGCGACAAGAATGTGAAGGCAGTGCTGATTAATATCTTCGGCGGCATTCTGCGCGTCGATACCCTGGCCGCCGGCGTGGTCGAAGCGGCGCGGAAGACCCACATCCAGCTTCCGATCGTGCTGCGCCTGGAAGGTACGAACGTCGAGGCCGGGCGGGAGATTCTGCAGCAGTCAGGATTGAATTTCATCGTGGCCGAAACCATGAAGGACGCGGCCGAGAAAGTAGTCGCGGCGGCAAGAGCGTAGCTTAGACAGCGGTTGTAGTCATTGGAATAAGGGTCCTTCGACTCCGGCAAGTCATTCGCCAGCGAATGACTTGACTCCGCTCAGGATGACAACGGGATTGAGAGCAGAGACGAATGAGCATTCTGGTAAATAAGTCAACGCGGGTGATTGTGCAGGGACTGACCGGGCGGGAAGGAACATTTCACGCCAAGGCTTGCGCGGAATATGGCACACAGATCGTCGGGGGAGTGACTCCGGGCAAGGGAGGCACTACCCATGAAGGCTGGCCGATCTTCAACACCGTCCAGGAAGCGGTGGAGAAAACCGCGGCAGACACTTCTGTGATCTTCGTCCCGCCACCGTACGCCGCAGACGCGATCATGGAGTCTGCTGACGCCGAGCTGGAGCTGATTGTCTGCATCACCGAAGGCATCCCGACGCTGGATATGGTTCGCGCCTGGGAGTTTTTGCAGAACCGGCGCTCACGGCTGATCGGCCCTAATTGTCCGGGAATCATTTCGCCGGGCCACTGCAAGATTGGCATTATGCCCGCCCGCATCCATAAAGAAGGATCGGTGGGCATCGTTTCGCGCTCCGGCACGCTCACCTACGAAGCCGTGTACCAGCTCACCACCCGTGGGATCGGCCAGTCCACCGCCATCGGGATCGGCGGCGACCCCATTATTGGCACAACCTTCCTCGACGCCCTCGAGCTGTTCAATCGCGACCCCCAGACCGAAGCCGTGGTGATGATCGGGGAAATCGGCGGCAATGCCGAAGAAACAGCGGCGGAGTATGTGAAGTTGCACATGAAAAAGCCAGTCGTCGGATTCATCGCGGGACAGACGGCACCCCCGGGGCGCCGCATGGGTCACGCGGGTGCGATCATTTCAGGAGGCAAGGGGACCGCGGCTGAGAAGATCGAAGCCATGGAATCGGCTGGAATCCGTGTGGCGAAATCGCCGGCAGAGATTGGCGAGACCGTGGCGTCGGTGATGGGAGTGAAGGCATAGGACCCAGTTGCCAGATGCAAGTTCCCGGTTCTCAGTAATGATTGAGGAATGTGATTAACACAAATGAAAACACTCCAACGTACTCTGACGATTGTTAAGCCTGACGCCGTCCGCAAACACGCGATCGGCGACATCATCGAGCAATTCGAGAAGAATGGTTTTCAAATCTTGTGCATGAAGATGCTCGAAATCTCCAAGCATCAGGCGGAGCAGTTCTACGCCGTGCACGCCAGCAAGCCGTTCTTCAGTTCGCTGACGGATTTCATGTCCAGCGGACCGATTGTTGCGCTGGCGCTGGAGAAAGAAAACGCCATCGCCGACCTGCGCAAGCTGATGGGCGCTACCAACCCGGCAAACGCCGAAGAGGGCACTATTCGCAAGAAGTGGGCCACCAGCATCGAGAACAACGCCATTCACGGTTCCGATGCGGATGACACGGCTCGCTTCGAATTGAGCTTCTTTTTCGCTGGATACGAACTGGTGCAGTAGCGGTAAGCCGGGAACTGGAATCAGGAGCGACCTTCCATGCCACTAGTCCAAGTCACCATGCTGACCGGCCGGACGGTCGAGCAAAAGCGCAAACTGGCGCAGCGCATCACTGACGCCATGGTCGAGGAAGCCGCGGCGCGCCGCGAGGCGGTCGTGGTGACTTTCAATGAAGTTTCGAAGGAGAGCTATGCTTCGGGCGGGGTGCTGATGGCGGACAAGGGGAAGTGATAGCGATTGCTAGCGGCCATTTGTGCTAACCCAGAGCTGCCAAGCTTCTTCCGGTCTTTGTCGGCGAGAACCAGTAGTGATGAAACAGCACGAGGTTAATGTGGTCTAGCGGGGCCTGCTTTTCGTCATTTGGACAAATGGGCTCTGATATAGCCTTCCTGCAGCATGAACTTCATCTCATCTATGATTTCGCGTAGAGCGAATCGCGGCTGCCGCGGTTCTTTGAGTAGTCCATCCCGGTTCGCCGAGAGATAGATCTGCTCGACGTCCTCAGCGTCATCCATCATTGAGTCAAGGATGTGAAACCGGAGTTCCGCGATCTGAGCGTCGTCCCTTTCAAACATCGCAGCAATTTATTTCCTATCCCAGCGGTTCGTACAGATGCCCTTCCACGCGGTCGCCAATTTTGGGGAGTTCCTTCTTGGCGTATTGCAGAAAGTGGGGGCTTGCGCGATGGGCTTCGAGCGCAGCGTCGTCCTTGTATTGCTCATAGACCAAAAAGCGGCGTGGTTCAGTTTTGTGCCGATGCACGAGAAACATTACACAGCCGGGTTCCTTGCGGGACTCTTCCGTCAGCTTGGAAAAGATTCCCACCATTTCAGCTTCGCGGCCAACTTTCGCCATCCACGTCACCACCAGAACAACCATCATTCGCTCCGTCGGTCAGATTGTTGCTGAAGCGCCGGTTTTTTGTCCAGTCAAACCCTGCAGCGCGGTAAGAAAGCTATCCGCAAACATGGTCTGCTCGCGCCCCGGCCCGGTAGAGACCATGCCGATGCGGGCGCCAGTTTCTTTCTCCAGAAAGGCCAGGTACTCGCGCGCGGCGGGCGGCAGTTTCTCCAGTTTGGTGATGCCTTGGGTGGAGGTGCGCCAACCTGGCATGGTCTGGTACACGCACTCGATTCCGTCAAAGCCGCTGCCGTGGGCCGGAATTTCGGACGTCATCTTGCCATTGATCCTGTAGCCCACGCAAACCGGGATCTCAGCCAGTTCGTCCAGCACATCCAGTTTGGTTACCACCAGCCAGGAGATGCCGTTAATCATGCCAGCGTAGCGCAAGAGTGGCAAATCGAGCCAGCCGCAACGCCGAGGGCGTCCGGTCACCGCCCCGTACTCATTACCTCGCGCCCGCAAGAGGTCGCCGCTGGCGTCCAAAGCTTCAGAGGGGAAGGGCCCGCCGCCTACCCGTGTGCAATAGGCTTTGGTGACGCCGATCACCGTATCAATGGCGGTAGGCGCCACCCCGGTGCCGATAACTGCTCCGCCTGAAGTGGCGCTGGACGACGTCACAAAGGGGTAGGTGCCATGGTCAATGTCGAGCATGGTGCCCTGGGCGCCTTCGAAGAGGACCGATTCACCGTCGGCCAGGGCCTGATTGAGCAGCGCGGCTGTGTCGCACACGAAGGGAGCCACCTTGGCCGAAGCCTCGGCATATTCCTGATACATCTTGTCGGGATCGAGGGGCTCGGAGTTGAACAACGCGTGCGCGATCATGTTCTTCTCGTGGCAGGCGTTTTCGATGTGCGTCCTTAGCAGCTTCAGGTCGAGCAAGTCCGCCACGCGCAGGCCGCGCCGACCCATCTTGTCTTCGTAGGTGGGACCGATACCGCGCGACGTGGTGCCGATCTTCACCCGTCCCGGAGCATTTTCCGAGGCCAGTTCGATCATGCGATGGTAGGGCAGGATCACGTGGGCGCGGTTGCTGACGAACAGGCTGCCATCCACCTTCACGCCGTTTTCGCGCAGCGCTGCGACTTCTTTGAGAAAGGCGATAGGATCGAGCACCACGCCGTTGCCGATGACGCTGCGGCAGCTCGGCCGCAGGACACCGCAAGGCACCAGTTGAAGAATGAATTTTTTCCCGTTGATGATGACGGTGTGCCCGGCATTGTGTCCGCCGGCATAGCGGGCAACGACCGAGAAATTCTCAGAGAGAACGTCCACGATCTTGCCCTTACCTTCGTCGCCCCACTGCGCACCGACGATGACCGCAGTCTTACCCTTCTTCAAAGCCAACTCCGTGGTACAGGATGGCGGCCGCCCCGGCCGCGTTGCAGGCTCGCACACACTCCACGCTAAAGGTGAACTGCTTTACATTGAATAACAAGGATTTACCGCGCTGATGTGTACCCGCAATGATAACCTGCCGGACTGGGGATGAGCAATGCAATGGGAAAGGTCCTTGCCCTCGAACAACACAACAGCGTCCGATGACGGGTGGACAACCGCCGATGGCCAGCCGGCGAAACTGTAAACTGTCTTCCATGCCTGAACTTCCCGAAGTCGAAACCATTGCGCGTGGCCTTTCCAGCCGGGTCATGGGAGACGTGATCGAGTCGGTATGGCTGGGGTCGAAGCCTGAGCCCCTGAAATCTCCCGCTGCTGACATCGTTCTCACCCTGGAATCGCGCCGTATCGCGGCGGTGCGACGGGTCGGGAAGCACATCGTATTCGATCTGGAATTGGCCGATCATGTGGGGCGGGTGCCCTCGCCCGCCAAAGGGCATACCAGTCTTCGCAGGCCATCACCACGGAAAAAAGCGGCGGACGGGGGCGCCCGGCCCACACAGGAATCAGGCGCGCAGTGGATCGTTCACCTGGGCATGACCGGGCGCATGGTGGTTTGCCCTCCCGATAGTGAAATCGCAAAGCATACTCACCTGATCGCCAGGCTGGCCTCAGGCAGGGAATTACGTTTTGTCGATCCGAGGCGCTTCGGGCGCCTCAGCGTGGCTCATGGTTTCGAAGCCGGCGGTTCCGAGCCGCTGGAGGTCAAACTCGATCATTTTGTCAAACTCTTTCACGGCCGCAAGACCCCCATCAAGAGCGCCCTGTTGAACCAGAAGCTCCTGCGCGGCGTGGGCAACATCTACGCTGACGAATCGCTGTTCCGCGCCGGGATTCGGCCGCGCCGGCGGGCTGCATCACTTACCCGCGAAGATTTGCGACGGCTCTATCCCACTATCCAGGAAGTGCTCCGGGAGGCGATTGCCCTGGGCGGATCTTCAGTCTCCGATTATGTTGACGCGGACGGTGAAGAAGGGTTCTTCCAGTTGCAGCACCGCGTTTACGGGCGCGAAGCCGAGCCCTGTCTGGTCTGCGGGACTCCGATCAAGCGCGTGGTCATCGCGGGCCGCAGCAGCCACTATTGCCCGAAGTGTCAAAAGTAGCGCCGGCGTCCCGCCCGCTGTCCGGAGGGCATCCTGCCCTCCGTCTTCGCGCGCGAGACGCCGACGCTACACTGTTGTATTCGGCAGTCTGCAATCCGAATTCTTCAATCTGATTTTGGTACCCTACTCACCTATGCCCAATTTTTCGATCGGCGTTGATCTGGGCGGAACCAATCTGCGCATCGCGGCCGTCAATCAGCAGGGTGATTTGATGGAAAAAGTCACGCTGGGCACGCGGGTCGCGCTGGGCAAAGACCACGTCATCCATCAAATGTGCGATGCCATCCGTCTGCTCGCCGCCAAGTATCGCGACGGCGCCGCGCTTCAGGGGATTGGCATCGGAGTGCCTGGCATCATCGACATGAAGACGGGCATGTTGCGCGAGTCTCCGAATCTGCCGGGTTGGGCTGAATCTCCGGTGCAGGCGCAAATTGAGGGCCTGCTGGGGACGCGCGTGATCCTGGAGAACGACGCCAATGTTGCTGCGCTGGGCGAGAAGTGGCTGGGCGCCGCGCGAGAGGTGGATGACATGGCCATGCTGACCCTCGGGACCGGTGTCGGCGGAGGAATCGTGCTCAAAGGACGCATCTGGCACGGCATGACTGGAATGGCCGGCGAATTTGGCCACATGACAGTAGAGCCCGAGGGACCTCCGTGCGGCTGTGGCAACCGCGGCTGTTTGGAACAATATGCTTCGGCGACTGCGGTGGTCAGAATGGCGAAGGAGGCGATCGCCGAGGGCCGCGCGCCTGGACTGTCGAAGGCGGCCAGCTCAGATCCGGAGTTCAACGCCAAGGCGATTTATAACCTCGCGATTCAGGGAGACCAGGAAGCCAGGAAGATCTTTGGCCGGCTGGGACGCGCCTTGGGCATCTGCATCGCCAACCTGGTTAATGCCTTCAATCTCAACATGTACGTCGTGGGCGGCGGAGTGTCGAGCGCGTGGGAGGCGTTCTCACCGCTTATTTTCGAGGAACTACGGCAGCGCTCCCTGGTCTATGCCGCAACCGCTCCCGCTTTCCGGTCAGGCGGAGAGGGCGCGTCAGGGCATGTGGGTCCTGAAGGCTCGACCAGGACCATCATCACTCGGGCCCTGCTGGGCAGCGACGCCGGGCTGTACGGAGCCGCTCAACTGCCCATGACCGGCAACTAAGAGGTTCTTAGAATCTTCATTGCCCGCAAGAGTGCGTCATTCTGTTCCGGTCTGCCGATGGTTATGCGGATGGCTTCCGGAGCGCCCCATTGTGCCAGGGGTCGAATTGCGATTCCTTGCAGCCGCAGTCGTTCGGCAAAGTCCTTGGCGTCCTGCCCAATTTTGCAATACAGAAAGTTCCCACAAGTCGGCGTGACCGCATACCCGATTTCTGAGAGCGCCTGGCGAAGGCGCTCCGACTCATGAGTGTTATTTTCGACGGCCTGGCGAATGTGCGCTGAATCTTCGAGCGCGGCCAGCGCTCCCGCCTGGGCGAGAGTTGACACACAATACATCGATCGCTGAGGGGAAATGCGCGCGATCAAGTCTTCGGAAGCAATCCCGTACCCAACCCGGATTCCGGCCAGCCCGTGTACTTTGGAAAACGTGCGCAACACCACAACATTTCTCCCCTGGCGCACGTAGTCCAGGGAACGCGAATACGCAATCCCGCGCCTGGGCGCGAAATCCTGGGCAAATTCGTAGTAGGCCTCATCCAATACCACCAACGGTTCTGGAATGCGCGTCAACAGCTGATCTACTTCATCCGCCGAGACCACGGTTCCAGTCGGATTGTTCGGATTGGCCAGAAAGACGATCCGGGTATCGCGGTTTACCGCAGCGGCAATTCCGTCGAGATCGAATCCGTTTTGGCGCATCGGCACTTCGATCAGCTGGGACCCGGCGGCTTCTGTAGCCAGGCGGTAAACGATGAACGATCGTTCACTGGTTAGCGCATTCAGACCGGGTGCCAGAAACGCCCGCGCGAGCATGCCGAGAAACTCAGTCAGGCCGCCGGCCACGAGGACCTGTGCAGCCTGCACACCGTGATGCTCGGCAAGCTGGAGACGCAGCGTCGAGGCCTCGTCGTCAGGATAGTCGCTGCATCTGGTCAGTCTTGCTTGCATGGCTTTGATAGAAAGGGGGGAAGGTCCAAACGGATTTTCGTTCGAATCGAGCTTGATGATTGTGTTCATGTGGGCGCGGGCGCCCGCCCGTGCGTCCCCCCGGCAAAACCTCAAGGAGCGGAGGCCACTGCCACTTACTTGATCGCGGACCGCAAGAGGGTAACTTCCTGCGCGGTCAAATGGCGAAATTTTCCCGGAGGCACATCCAGTTGCAGGGGCCCGTAACGCACCCGCTTTATTTTTTCCACGTGGTGTCCCACGGTCTCGAACATTTGCCTGATCTGGCGGTTCTTGCCTTCAATCAATGTGACTTCGTACCAGGGATTATCGGCCTCGCGAATCGGTTTGATCTTGGCCGGTGCAGTCTTTTGCCTTCGGCCGCCCTTGCCCTGGATGTAAACGCCGGAGCGCAATTTTGTCAGACTGTCTGCTGATGGTGTGCCCGCCACCTTCACCAGGTACGTCTTGGGCACGTGAGATGAAGCCCTCATGAGCGCGGCCGCGAGTTCACCATCGTTGCTGAGCAGCAGCAAGCCTTCCGTTGCGTAATCCAGCCGTCCCACTGGATACACGCGCACGCCCACGCCTCGAAGCAGGTCCATCACCGTGGGACGCTTTTCGGGATCGGTCACGGCAGTGATATATCCCTTGGGCTTGTTCATCAGCAGGTAAACACTTTTCTGAGCGCCGCGCAGCAACTTGCCGTTTACGCGGATGTGATCATGCTCAGGATCGGCCTTGGTGCCGGGCTCTGTGACTACCTGCCCGTTAAGCGAGACCAGGCCGCCGGCGATAAGTTGTTCCGCCTTGCGGCGCGACGCGATTCCGGCGGCGGCGATGATCTTTTGCAGACGTTGGGCAGGCATTGGGTTTCTTCAACCACGCGGGATGAGAAGGGCCGCAAGGAAGCGGCAACCCACTTCTAAGCGGCGGGGTCGTTCTCGCCGGCGCTGTGGGGTTCGGCGGAAACAGTTTCTCCCTCGGCCTCAATCGCGGCGGCCTCGGACTCGACTTTCGCTTCGCTGGCATCGGCGGCAGCTGTGTCCCCGCTGTTTTCCGACAAGGGCAGCAACTCGTTCTGGAACGATTCCGCTACCAGCTTTTCGAACTCCTCCATGCTGGGCAGTTCGCCGACGTCCTTCAGGCCAAAGCGGAGCAGGAATTCCTTGGTGGACTTGTAGAGAATGGGCCGTCCGATGACCGCCTTCCGCCCCGCGGTGGTGATTAGTTTTCGATCCAACAGCGTGGCGATCACGCCGCTCGAATCCACGCCGCGGATTTCGCTGATCTCGGGCACGGTGACGGGCTGCTTGTACGCGATCACGGCCAGAGTTTCGAGGGCAGGAAGCGAAAGCCGAATCGGCGGCTTCAGACTCTTGGCAAATTCACGGACCACGTCATGATGCTCCGGCTTGGTGGACATACGGTACCCGCCCGCGATCTGGCGAATCTCGATGCCACGGTCGGAAGCAATGCAATCGTCGGTCAGTTCCTCGAGCGCGACCCGGACGCGCGACTTGACCTCGTCCTCGGTTGCGCCTTCAGCAATTGCAGATTCATTCAGCAATTCGACAATATGATCGAGTGTGATCGGCGTTTCCGCCGCATAAATAATAGCTTCGAGTTTCGCTTTAAGACTCATGGTTAGGTGCCCTGTAAAGTTTTGACTGACGGCCGATGACGGACGACCGGCGACTGTTTTTATCGCCAGTCATCGCGCACCGCCGCCTGTTCGGCGATGATCGCTTCAAAGCCGGTATGCTTGCGCAGCAAGATCTCGCCAAAAATGCGGTCCTGCCGCAACTGGATCGCCTGCAGCCGGACCATCTCAAGTAGTGCCAGAAACATGCAGACCAGCGCCTGGTGCGAATTCACATTGCGCAAGATTTGCTTCAGACGAAGGGGCTTGTCCTCGAGCGCCAGCCGCCGCTGCAGGTAATCGATCATCTGCCCCACGGTGACCGTCTCCTCGTCCACCTGTAGCATGGGGCGCGAGCGGGCGCGTTCCAGAATCTGCTGGAAGGTTTTTACCAGGTCAATCACGTCGGCAGCCATCTCAGGCTCTGTGCCTTCAGCCTCCATGAATTCGCGAATGGCCGGGTTCGACCGCACGGCATCTTCGATCTGCTGCTTCTGCATCAGCATTTGCGCGGCAGACTTGAACTTCTCATGCTCGATCAGACGATTGACCAGTTCCGCTCTCGGATCGTCCTGTGCGTCAGAAGCCGCCGCCGGGTCGCGCGGCAGCAGCATCTTGGACTTGATGTGAATCAGCACCGCGGCCATGTAGATAAATTCGGCGGCTACGTTTACATCCAGCTCCCGCAGCTTTTCCACGTAGGCCAGGTATTGCGCCGTGATGCGCGCGATCGGGATATCGTAAATATCGATGTCCTGCTTGCGGATCAGGTCGAGCAGCAGGTCGAGCGGTCCCTCATAAATATTGCCCACGGTGACAGAGAAAGGGAAGTCGCTTTCCGGTTTCTGCGCGGCCGGCATTTGCACCACTGGCGCGAGCGTACTTCCAGCGTCGGTCGCAGAGTCGTTTGCGGGAGCGATTTTTAGATTCTCAGCCATGCTTCTCGTCGTAGTCGAGCGACATGCCCATGGCGTCGCGGACTTCGTCCATGGTGGCTCCGGCCACCTTGCTGGCGCGGGAAGAGCCTGCCTCCAGAATATCCCACGCCAGGCGCGGATTGTCCTCATATTTCTTTCGCCGCTCCTGCATGGGATTGAGGATGCTGACCAGGGCATCCGCGGCCCAGCCTTTGCACTCGATGCAGCCAATGCCGGCGGAGCGGCAGCCTTCATCCACCTTCGTGATGGTTTGACGGTCGCTGAATATCTTGTGCAGGTCGCCAACCGGACAAACATCGGGGTTACCGGGATCAGTACGGCGCACGCGGGCCGGGTCGGTCACCATGGTCTTCAGCTTTTGCCGCACCACGGGCTCAAGGTCGGTCAGCAAGATGGTGTTGCCGTACGACTTCGACATTTTTCGCCCGTCCGTGCCTGGCAGTTTCGCCGCCGGAGTCAGCAGCGGCTGCGGCTCGGGGAAAACGTACATACCTTTGCGGGTATAAAACATGTTGAAGCGGCGCGCGATCTCACGAGTCAGCTCAACGTGCGGCACCTGGTCTTCGCCCACCGGAACGAAATCGCCCTTGTAGATCAGAATGTCCGCCGCCTGCAGTACTGGATAGCCGAGAAATCCGTAAGTGCCCAGGTCCTTCTCCGCAATGTTTTCACGCTGCTCCTTGTAGGTGGGGACGCGCTCCAGCCAACCCAGGGGCGTGATCATGGAAAACAGCAAATGCAATTCGGCATGCTGCGGGACGTGCGACTGGATGAACATGGTGCAGCGCTCGGGATCAAGGCCCGCGGCCAGCCAGTCCAGCAGGACTTCGAGCGAGTTCTCTTTGATGCGTGAGGTATCGGCATAGTCGGTGGTGAGCGCATGCCAGTCCGCTACGAAGAAAAAGCAATCGTACTGGTCCTGCATGCGCACCCAGTTGTCGAGCGCGCCGACGAAGTTTCCCAGGTGCAGGCGGCCGGTCGAGCGCATACCGCTGAGCACGCGTTTGCGTTGGTTGGAGCGAGAGGTCATCAGATTCTCAGGAGGATACCGACGAAAAGCGCGAACACCGGGTTGATTAGCCTGCTCAGCAGGCCGCCGCCCCAAAACACCAGAAGAAGCAGGCCAAAAGTCCCCACGGTGTCATAAACCCGGAGCGCACCCGCAGGCAGCAGGTGACGCAGCACGTGACTGCCATCGAGCGGTGGAACCGGGATGAGGTTGAACACGCCCAATACGATATTGATCACCATCATTGCAAATAGAAGTTTGCACAACGGTACCAAAAGCGAATTGCTGTCAGCAAAGCTTGTACCCTGGAGCGTGCCGAAAACGATCTGCTCTCCCGCGGCCGAAGCATTCTTTACAAGAATGAGAATCAGTACGGCACCCATGGCGACCACGAAATTGCTGACCGGTCCGACCACCGAAGTAAGAACGTCATCGAGCACCGGGTTCTTAAAGTTTCTCGGATCCACCGGTGTGGGCTTGGCCCAGCCCAGGACGGGCAGGTGGGCTAGCATGGCAACCGCTGGCAGGATCAGGGTTCCAAACAGGTCAATGTGTTTGATGGGATTGAGTGTAATCCGCCCCAGCATGCGCGCTGTCGGATCGCCGCGCAAGTTGGCCATCCAGGCGTGCGCCGATTCGTGGACGCTGATCGCAAACATAAAAGCGATCAGCTGGAACACGATATTCAGGATGTCAATGTGTTGCAGGTTCATGCGCGATTGATTTTGATACTAACACGCGGGGCAGCCATTCAGCGCTTAGTCGGACCTCGATTGGCGCGCCTTGCGAGTACCAGAAATTCGCGTGCTAGCGCTTGTCCAGAGCGTTCTGCAGCTGTTCCGGCGCGATCGATTTGATCTTGATCGGCTTGGCGGGAATGCCGCCTACTACGGTAAACGGGTCGACATCCTTGGCGGCGACTCCCATCGAGCCTACCATGCCGTGTTCTCCGACTTTTACTCCGCTCAAGACCGTCGCATGATAAGTGATGCGCGCTTTAGGCCCGATCTCCGTCTTGTGATTGGTCACGATCATGCCATCGTTGAGATCGTGGGCGTGGGAGTAGATGTTGGCGTAATCGGAAACGGACGACCCTTCATGAATGATGATCTTTCCCCGATCGTCGAGCAGAACGTACTTATGGATGGTGCAATTGTCTTCGATGGTCAGGTTGTAGCCAAATGAAAATTCCACGCCGTGAAAGATCTTGACGTTTTTTCCGCAATGCTTGAATACATGCCGGGCCAGCATGGCGCGCACCTTGTGTCCCAGCCAGTGATTGAGGCCAACGGGAGAGCGGTCATACATCATCCAGAACCAGATCAGCGGCTTGCGCTCTCCGTACTTGGCGGCATCGGCATCACCATAGCTCTCAGGCTCGAGCGTGGCGTTGCGCGGATCCAACGAGTGCACCAGAGTTTGTATCGCCAGCGGTGCTGAAGGATCGGGCGCTGCGTAAGGACGTCCCAGATACAGCTGGTGCAGTTCTTCACGAACCACGTCGCTGCGATGCTCAGGGTCGCGGTCCGCGAACGCGCGATCAAGCCTGTCGATCCATTCCAGAAAAGCCTTTTCGGCTGCCGGAACTGGTTTCAGGACGCGATATTCGTATCGGGGCATAGTCGCCTCGCTGCCGGTGACAGGAAAGGTAAAACATACCACACCCCTCAGGACGAGCTCAGCAGAGTGTGCGTTGGACACTCCCTTCGACTTCGCTCAGGGTAGGCTCTGTCCGACGCCTTTGCAGTTGCTGTTGATTTTGGGTCGTGTTGAATGGACCATGGCTAGCAGGCACCTAACAGACAACCTAAGTCAAAGGCGTCGGACAGGAGTGTCCGACCCACACTTCGCGATGGTCTATAATGCGCGCGCTGATGAAATCAAAGAAAACTGTGAAGCCGCATCCCATGCCGGTGGACGCGCTGATCTACCCGCGCTTTTCCGGAGTGCCTACATTCATGCGGTTGCCGCACATTCCACGGGCGGAGCACCTGGACCTCGCGTTGATCGGCATCCCGTTTGACGGCGGCACAACTTATCGTCCGGGTGCGCGCTTCGGGCCGCGTAACATTCGCGTGCAATCGGCCATGATCCGTCCCTGGAACCCGGTGCTGAAGCTCAATCCTTTCGAAAAATGGCGCATTGGCGATTTTGGCGATCTCTCGATCAACCCGCTATCGATTGAGGACACCTACCAGCGAATCACCGAGCAGCTCGGTGACGTGTTTCGCGGCGGCGCGCGATCGGTTTGCGTGGGCGGCGATCATTCCATTCTCTTGCCCATTCTGCGCGCCATTCACAGACACTTCGGCCCGGTTGCCTTCATCCAGCTCGACGCCCATGGCGACACCTGGAGCGGATACTTCGGCAGCCCGCATTCGCACGGCACCCCCGTGAAGTATGCCATCGAGGAAGGACTGATTGAGAAAGGGCATGCCCTGCAGGTGGGATTACGCGGCCAAGTCTATTCCGAACACGACTTTGATTTCGCTCACAAGCACGCCATTAAAATTGTGACCTCGGAAGAGTTTCACAAGAGCGGGGTCGAGCTGGTCAAGCGTCATTTGAAGAAATTGGGCAACCGGCCGGTGTACCTGACGCTGGACATTGACGTGGTCGATCCTGCCTACGCTCCCGGCACGGGCACGCCACAAGTGGGCGGCCTGTCCAGTCCGCAAATTCTGGACCTGGTGCGCAGCCTCCGGGGCCTTAATCTGGTGGCATGCGATTTGGTGGAAGTGTCGCCGCCCTACGATAACGGTGAGATTACGTCGCTGCTCGCGGCAAATTTGCTTTTTGAGATGCTGTGTTTGTTCTAAGGCGGCAGAGCCGTTTCCGGTGATAGGGATCCTTCGACTGCGTAGCCGCTTCGCGAAGCGAAGCCGCTACTCCGCTCAGGATGACACCGCATTCCATGACTACTCTTGCCCGCAAGCTTCGCGTGGTCGATTACTTCACCCTGGGTTGGGGAACCATGGTGGGTGTGGGCTGGCTGGTCGTCATGGACGACTGGTTGCTGCGCGGGGGGCCCCTGGGCGGCGTTCTGGGATTCGCGATAGGCGGCGCGCTTCTGCTGCCCATCGGCTATGTTTACGGCCAACTGGTGAAGGCCATGCCCGATGCCGCGGGCGAGGTCGCTTACACCGCGAAAGTCTTTCCCCGGTCGATCAGCTTTGCCACCGGCTGGATGATGGTGCTCGCTTACTTCATCGTTTGTCCCTGGGAAGCGGTGGCGGTGGGAAAAATTGCCAGCTATATTTTTCCCAGCCTGGATTCGATGGAGCTTTATCGCATCGCCGGGCGTCCCGTTTATTTGCCCCACGTGATCATCGGGCTAGGCCTCACAGCTCTGCTCACCTGGCTCAATTATCGCGGCATCCGGCTGAGCGCGATCTTTCAGAACTGGACGACGTTCGGGACCCTCGGTCTGTTTGTGGTGTTCGTCGCGGTGGGGATCAGCAAAGGTTCCCCGCAGAATTTCCCACCCTTGTTCACGCACAGTGGATTCGTCTCGGTTCTGCTGGTGATTCAGATTGTGCCTTATTTCATGACCGGATTCGAGTCGGTGGTAAAAGGGGCGGAAGAGTCGCGCCCGGAATTCCGGTCGGGCGGATTTTTCAAAGCCATCTGGATGGCGATCCTGGTGGGCATTCTCTTCTACACCATCGTGATCGCCGCCGTGGGATACGTCGCTCCATGGCGAGAACTCACAGGCGAAAGATTCATGACCGCGGTGGCTTTCGAGCGTGCGGTGGGGTCGCGCTGGATTGTCAGCGTGATTCTGGCGGCGGCGCTGCTTTCGCTCTTCAAAGTGTTCAACGGCAACCTGGTTGCCGCCAGCCGCATGGTGTTTGCCATGGGACGCCGGGGGCTGGTGGATGCCCGCGTCGGGCAAGTCCACGCGCAGAATCAGACTCCGTCTGTGGCAGTGATCTGCGTGGGATTAAGCACGGCCGCTTGCATGTTCCTCGGCGACGCTATCCTGGTGCCTATTTCAGATGTCGGTTCGCTGGCGTCAGCGGCGGGATGGCTGGCCGCCTGCGCCGCGTATTATCAGATAGCCCCCAACCGCAGGCAACGCCTGGTGGCCGCCCTGGGGGCGACGGTCGGACTGCTGATGATCCTCATGAAGATTATTCCGTTCGTGCCTGGACACTTCAGTCTCTACGAGTGGCTGGCCTTGGGAATATGGCTGGCGCTGGGCGCTACGTCAGCCCGCCGAGCCGCCGGGTAGCGACGGCGTTCCTTCGGCTTCGCTCAGGACGAGCTCCGCCGGCTGTCAGGTGGGTGTCTCGCCCACCTAAAAGTTTGCAAAGATTCTAATGTCGAAGTAGAAATCAAAAACGGAGAAACCATGCAGCGCAGCGGGGCAATCAGACAATTCCTCATCGGCCTCTTTCTACTGGGCGTCATTCATCCGTCGCAGGCGCAGGGCAACAAGCAACCTTTCGAAGTGGTCATCAGCAACGGCCACATTATCGACGGCACGGGCTCGCCCTGGTACTCGGCTGACATCGGTATCCGCGGTGGCAGGATTGCCGCTATCGGCAATCTGAGCGAGGCGCAACGCGCGCGTACTATTGATGCCCACGGCATGGTCGTCGCGCCCGGCTTTATCGACATGCTGGGCCAGTCCGAGCTGACCATCCTGGTGGATCCACGCCTGCCCTCGAAAATCTATCAGGGCATCACCACCGAAATCACTGGCGAAGGCGGTTCGATCGCACCTTTGAATGACGCCATCATCAAGGCCGATCTCTCCGGCTACGATCACTATCACATCACGCCCGACTGGCGGACCTTTCAGCAATACTTCGCCCGCCTGGAGAAGCAGGGTATGGGCATCAATCTGGCCAGCTACGTCGGCGCCACGCAGGTGCGGCGCATGGTGCTGGGGGATGACGACAAGCAGCCCACCCCGGCACAACTCGACCAGATGCGAGAGCTGGTTCGCCAGGCGATGAAAGACGGTGCGGTTGGGGTCTCCACCTCGCTCGAGTACGCGCCTGCGCCCTACGCCAAAACGGATGAGTTGATCGCCCTGGCTTCGGAGGCGTCGAAATTCGGCGGCATCTATGCCACCCACATGCGCAATGAGAGCGATGCCGTGTTACCTGCGATCGACGAGGCTCTGCGCATCGGGCGGGAGGGCCATCTGCCGGTTGAAATCTGGCACATCAAGGTGGCAGGCAAAGCCAACTGGGGTCGCATGCCGGAAGTGGTGGCGAAAATCAATGCCGCACGGGCGCAGGGCATGGATGTCACCGCGGACACCTACGCTTACACTGCATGGTTCAACAGTCTCTCCGCATTCATCCCATCCTGGGCGCATGACGGAGGCGACGCCAAGTTGATCGAACGTCTCAAAGATCCGGCCATGCGCGCCCGCATGCGCCAGGACATGATGACTCCTTCGAGTGACTGGGACAACGAGTGGCAGGAAATTAGCGGCCCCGAAGATATCCTGATCGGCGTGGTGCAAAACCCCAGGCTGCTTCCACTGCAGGGCAAGCGGCTGGCCGAGGTGGCAAAGATGCAAGGCGAAGATCCCATGGATGCCCTGTTCGACATCCTGATAGACGACAACGCATCTACCGGAGTTGCAGTCTTCGGCATGTCGGAGCCGGACGTCGTCCTCGCCCTGCAGCAGCCCTGGGTGTCGGTTGACAATGATTCTTCCGGCACCTCACCGGAAGGAATTCTGGGCCAGGAGCATCCTCACCCTCGCGCCTACGGCACCTTTCCCCGCATCTTGCGCAAATACGTTCGGGAAGAAAAGAAACTCACACTGGAAGATGCCATCCGAAAGTTTTCCGCCTTACCGGCACAGCGCTTGCGCCTGTCCGACCGCGGAGTCTTGAAAGCGGGCATGTGGGCCGACATCGTGGTCTTCGATCCCGCTACGGTCCGCGATCTGGCCACGTTCGAAAACCCCAACCAGCTGTCGCAGGGAATGGAATATGTGCTGGTCAATGGTGTCCCGGTGATTGATCAGAGCAAGGAGACAGGGGCCCTGCCGGGAAAGGTCCTGCGAGGAGCGGGCTACGTACAGTAGAGCCTAGGCAAGCTGCAAGGCAGTCTTGATTGCCGTTTCGATTCGTGACAAGGTTGCGCCGGAAACGCGGCCCAGCGGCGGGTAGCGGACTCGATTCTTTTCCAGGGTCGTGACCTGGTCACACTTTGCCCATGAGGCGCGATCCAACCCGCCCTCACCTGGCCGGAGCGGGACACGGAGCGAGAATTTGCGATGTTCTACCGAAGTAATGGGGACGACGCAGATATCCAGGGCGTGGCGGTTGAGCGCATCGGTTGAAATCACGAGCGCCGGACGATCCTTGTCCAGTCTCACCAGGCACACCTCTCCACGCCGCGGAAACCATCCGGTTGGACCAGGGTTGGACACTGGATCAATCCCTGGCTATCGAACGCAAAGATGCCTTTTGAAAGGAACGTTCTTCGCGTCTGTCTCGCATGCCCGAGTAAAACCGCGCGGCCTCTCGCTCCAGATTGTCCTGTCGCTCCAGATCGAGCGCGCGGGCCAGCAACTCGTTCACCCGTTCGCTGGTCGAGGCGTCTCCCCGGGTGCGCTCCACTTCGGCAAGCAGAGACTCTTCCACGGTCAGGGTCTTGGGTATCCTCATATGTTATCTATTACATATTATCACATAGTCATTGGTATGCCTACAGCGGTGTTCACGCCATGCCCGCTAAGATTTATTTCTGGATAACGGTGAGCTTGTGCAATCCGACCGTCGCCGAATCGAGGCGGGCCGGCAGGGCAAAGCGGGAGTCAATGCCGATATTCGGATACTTCGGTTTGAGGTATTTCTCGACAAACAGTTCCAGGACGAAGCTGGGGATCTCCACACCGTCGAGCGTAACCGAATCTACGTGAACCACGCCCTCGCGTTTGGCGCCATACGCGTGGGCTGTGACCACCACTTCGTGAACTCCGCTGAATACCGAGAGTAATGGGTTATAGGAATTCCTGCCGGCCTTCAACTGATCGAAATCAACCCGTGAAGTCCCGATTACCACCCCTGGCTGTTCCTGGAAGACCACCGATCGTACTCCCGTGGGCAATTCGGCCTTTCCGGAAGCAAAGTAAGCGTTAATCTCCTGCTCGGTGAACTCGGTAGGAGATGGATCTGGGTGCGCCTGCGTCCCGTTGCTTTGTACGCGTTGCAGCTTGCTCTCGAATCGTGCCGCCGGATCGGCAACATTCTGCGCCGTGACCTGCGAAGTGAGAAGCGCGCAAAGTGCGAGCGCGAGAAGAAGGGCGCAGCAGAACTTCATGGTTTGAGGGCGGCCCGGGTCTCCGGAGTGGTGCTGAGGGTTACACGCGGCTGGTTCAAGGTTCCGGTGATGTTGAAGCCACGCGCGCCATCACGAGCCAGCTTCATATCCAGAACTCGACCCGAAGATGCCGTGCCACTTATTTGATAGATGCCGCCAGGAGTCTGCAGTTTGCCTGATTCGATCTCAAGCTTGCCGGCGCGCAGAAACAGTTGTCCTCTGAACCGGTTGACGCGAAGCGGAGTACTTGCCCCAGCCAGCGTGAGGTGAGGCAGGGAGCCATCGCGGGCTTCCACCTGGAAACCGGCGTCGGCGTGGGAAAGCATTTCCGCACGGGTCCAGCCGAGCGTGGAAGCGCGATATTCGACGTTCGCCGTGCCCGTGATCCAGGCATCGTGCATGGCCTCGGCGACTTGCGTCAGGGCAACTTTCTGCAGCGTGCCGTGGCCGCGATAGGCCGGGGGATTAACCGTGAAATCCACCTGCCATTCGCCGGCGTGCTGTCCGCCTAAGGCTTCGGCGCGCAGGTTCGAAAGCTGCAGGCGGCCTTGCTCGAGTTCGACCCCGGATGAGACCCGGTTCGCGGCCAGGTTGTGAATCACAACGCGGCCTGCCGTGAGCTTTCCGACCGCGTGGATGGACGCCAGATAGGGCTTCGGTTGCTGAGGCGTCGAAAGGAAGCGATACCAGGGCTGTTTGCCCGGGACGGCATTCACCAGAGCGGCGAGATTGTCGGTCACAAATTCGTCGGTGTGAAGGTCGAAGCCAATCACGCAAGCGCGGGGAGTGTCGCATTGCCGGGGAACGGTCAGTGAACCTCGCCATGTATTGCCGGCAGCGGAGGCGGTCAGTTTCCGGACCTCAGCGGTTTTGGGGGTCAGCTCAATACTTGCGGAGGTAATTTCCACAGGCTTATTCAATCCCCGTAGCCGGGCGCGGACCGATTTCAACTGCGACGTTCCCGTAACTAAAGGAGCCGCAAACCCGGCCCAGCTTCCGTCCACATGAAGACTGATGCGGGCCTCTCCATTGGCTGCCGGTTGCGGGGCCGACAATCCGATGGTGCGGGCCACTTCGAGCAGGCGCTCGACTTCGGCGTCTCCCTGCACCTGAAGGTTATAACCGGAGCGCGAGAACTGGCCGCGCACTATGGCATTTGACGGTCTGCCCAGGGGCAGGTTGAACGGACCAACGTCGACGCGGGCCCCGTTCCCCGCGGAAATAGCTGATTGTCGGCTGTGCGCGGTCCTCGAGTTCAGCACGGGATGGTTCAGCTCTAAATCTCCGACGGAGGAAACGCTGAAAGGGATCTTGTCCAGAACGATCCGGGTATCGGTGACCGGTGAGCGCAGGTTAAGAGCCAGGACCTCGCCCCGGCCCTGCCAGATGGACGCGGTCGCGCCCGGGCTGGGTTTGCGCCGCAGGCTGACACTGGCGTCCACCTTGCCGGTAGCCATGAGGTCTGTGGGAACATTCTTCTTTATTCTGCGAACGAACTCCACCAAAGGTTGGATCGGGAGACTGCGAACGAGCATGGTCAAATCGCAGGGGCCGGGCAGGGGGGCCACACTACCATTCAAGGCGATTTCACCGTCGCCCACAGGGGCACGGCACTCTACCGCGGAGAACAGATGGTTGGCGGTGCTATAGCGGCCGCTGCATCGCGCTGCCAGGCGCAGGGCCGGATCGCCAGAAATGTCGTAACGGCGGAAGTCCTCGATGGAAACGTCTGTGTTTACCTGCAAGTCCCTGGGTCTGCCCGTCAGTGAGGCCGAGAGACGGACGGCGCCTCTCCATCCTTTGTCCTGGCCCAGAGTGAGCTTGGTCACCTGGCCCAGTTGCGCTCCTTCCCACTGGACTGTGAATTGCAGTGGGGTTTCGTGCAAATTCGCCGAGCGTTGCCACGATCCATCAACTGCCAGCCGGCCGGTATCACTGAGATTGAAATCGGTCCGCGTCGGCTGCGCCCTCAAGCGGATGCCCCAGGCATTTTCGGAGTCTTGCCACAGGGCAAAATTTGCTTCGGTCAGCGTGTAGGGCTTTTTTTCCTGGCCAAACTTGAAGTTGATGCGGCCGTGGTCGGCCTCAATGTAGGGGAAGCCGGGGCGCACCTCGCTCCTCGCCTTGGCGGTAGGCGCGACTGGCGTACTGGCGGCGCGCTCGACCAGTTTCTCCAAATTCCAGCGGCCTTCCGAATTGCGCACCAGGTTGAGGCTGGGCTCGGTGAGGCTGAGGCGGGCAATCTCCAGGCGGCCTCGCAGCAGCGAACTGACGCGCACGATGGCAACGACATCGGAAGACTGCAACACTGGCTCCGCGCCGAACTCAGGATCTTCGTGGACGACAAAATTCTCCAGGTCGAAGCCGGGCTGAGGCAACAGACGCAGAGTTACCCGTCCCACGTCCACGGGCCGTCCCAAAGCCAGGCTGATGGAACGAACAATGCGAGTGCGCAGGCGCTGCGCCCCGGGACGGATCAGAAACAACGCCAGCACCACGACAATGCCGGTGACCACCTGGCCGCGTCTGGACCTGAGAAATTTCAACGAACCACCTTCAGGGTGCGTTTCCAGCGCGTCTCATCAAAGAAATGGATGATGACGTGCGCCAGAAATCCCAATCGCTCGCTGATCGCCGTGTGCAGATACTGGTTCGGAGGAGTCTCGAACGACCAGTAGATGAACATGGGTCGCCCGATCACATTTTTCTTCGGGATGAATCCCCAGTACCGGCTGTCGTAACTGACGTCGCGATTATCTCCCATGGCGAAGTAGCTGTTGGGCGGAACGACCAGGTCGTCGCCCTGGATATATTGCGGCAGAAGTTGTTGCCAGTCTGAGAACAGACGGTTGTAATCGGACGGGGGCACGGCCGGAAAGTTGTCGCGATAGTCGTTCGGGCCCTGGTCCGGATCATGGATGACGTAGGGCTCATCCAGTTTCTCGCCGTTGCGGAACACTACGCCGTTGCGCAAATGGATGCGGTCTCCGGGGATTCCGATGACCCGCTTCACCACGTAAAGCCCGGGCTCGGCGGGCGAAAGAAAGACCACGATGTCCTGCCGCCGTATTTCGCGGTAGGGAAGCAGCGGGCCTGTCCAGTGCGTGGCGGGGGCGAACTGCACCCGGTTCACGAACACGTGGTCGCCGATCAGCAGGGTATTTTCCATGGAACTGGAGGGAATTTCGAAGGCCTGCAGGACGAATGTAATAATGAACAGGCCGGTCACCAGCACTGCGGCCAGCGATGCCAGGAACTCGACAGTAGTTTCGCGCGGTTTTTCTTCGGGCTTGCTTTCTTTCTTGGGCACGGGATCTTTTTCGCTCCGACTTTGCTTTTGCACTATCGAACCACTCGAAATGTCCGGTCCCACCGCGTCATTTGGAACAGATGGGTCGCGGCATAGGCGAAGTGCATGAGTTTATCACCCGGAGTGGATGAGGCCGGCATGTCCGGGTCTGCGTTCCGTACTGACCAGTAGATGAGCAGCGGTCGTCCGATGACATTTTCCTGGGGCACGAACCCCCAGTAACGGCTGTCCAGACTCTCATCCCGGTTGTCGCCCAGGACGAAATAGTTTCCCTCGGGAATAATGAGTTCGTTGTCCTCGACCAGTTTTTTCATCTCCAGCCACCAGCCTCCTTCCAGGCCGGGAACGGGGAGGTTTAGCCGGGGGAACTCGTCACGAAAGGTATCGTGCACGCCGGAACTGTAGCGGGCGTAGGGCTCCTGCAGGGGGTGGCCGTTGACATACACCTGCCGGTTGATCAGGCGGATGCGGTCTCCAGGCACGCCCACCACGCGCTTCACAAAATGCTGGGTGGGATGGACGGGGTAGCGGAAAACGACGACGTCTCCCCGGCGCACCTGTTTGTACGGCATGAAATGGTCAGTGAAGCTGTTACCGCCATAGCGGAGCTTGTCCACCAGAAGGTAATCGCCGATGAGCAGCGTATTTTCCATGGATTCGGATGGGATCTGGAACGCCTGCACGATGAAGGTGATGACGAAGACGGCGATGACTACCGTCGCCAGCAACGACTGCAGCGAACTTATGGTGTCCGCCGGCGGGCGCTTCTCCTTCACTTCTGGCTCGGCGGCTACTGGCATCGTGCTCACTGGGGATGTCCGTTGCGCTTGCCTCGGCCGTTCGACTCGACCGGCGCGGTACTGAGATATTCCAGCACCTGGCGGGCGGCATCCTGCTCCGCATTCTTTTTGGTGGAACCATCGGCCCGGCCGATGAATTCTGCTTTGCCGATGCTGTCCAGGGGTTGCAGGCGTGCTTCCACGGTAAACGTCTTGTTGTGCTCGGGGCCGCGCTCCTTCACTAGCGCGTAGGTAGGCTGTGGCCTTCCAGTGGCCTGCAACCTCTCCTGTAACGCCGATTTGTAATCGGTCACGGGCAGGCTGCTGCCATTGGATGCAATCCGCTGCAGTTCCGGGATCACAATGGACTGCAACACAAAGCGGCGGGCAACATCCAGTCCGCCATCAAGGTAGATGGCTGCCAGGACCGCCTCCAGAGCATCCACCAGCAAAGCGGTCTTGTTGCGCCCTCCGCTCTTCTCCTCACCCCGTCCCAGGTTCAGGTAATGTCCCAATTCCAACTCGTGGGCCACCCCAATTAGATGCTTTTCGCTTACCAGGTGCGCTCTGAGCTTGGAGAGTTCGCCCTCCCGAAAGTTGGGGAACCGGTTGAACAGCTCCTCCGTAGTTACAAATCCCAGGACAGCATCTCCCAAAAACTCCAGCTGCTCGTTGTCCCCGACCCGCGCTGCGCCAGCGGTTTGCAGGGCCTCTAGTTCGCGCGCCTGGGAAGTATGGGTCAAGGCCTGCTCCAACAGATCCCGCCGCTGGAAATGGTACCCGAGAGCGGATTGCAGGAGCGCAATGTCACGCGGCTTCATGGTTGGTGACTTCGGACGCCGGACCACGGACCTCAGACTTCGAGGCACAGACCCCGGATGCAGACATCAGACCGCAATCCCCAAGGGCCGGAGTCCGAGGTCTGACCTCCGGTCTTAATTCTTGGGCGCGGGAGTCTGGGCGCTGGCGGGTGGCTTGGCGGCCGGAGTGCCCCCGGTCAGCTGAACCAGGCGGTCGCGCTCGTTGCGTGCCAGAGTGGCCAGGGTCGTACCCTGGCTGCTTTCTGTCATCTGCACCGCCTGATTCGCGTACTTCAAAGCCTCTGGATACTTTTCCTGCTTGTCCAGCGCCAGCGCCAGGCGCAACACCGCCAGAGGATCCGGTTGGGAAGGGAAGGCATCGAGCGACTTATGAAAATAACCTTCCGCGTCCGCATACTTTTCGCGGGTGTACTGGATAGTGCCCAGCACATAGTAGGCGTTGGAACGCAGGAACCCTTTGTAGGCATCCACCTTGTCCTGCGGAGTTCCAGCCGGCACGGTGATGTCGGTGTCAGTCGTCTCCACCGCATGGAGCGCCAGCTTCGTGCCTTCATCCAATCGCTGATCTTTATCCAGGTCGGTGTCCCGGGTGCGCTCGGCCAGGACCTGGGCCACGCCCACTAGCGCTTCAGGATCATCCGGATCGAGCTTCAACACCTTACGTCCCATTTCCATCATCTTGTCTGGATTGTTCGCAGACTGATAGCCGTGCATGGCAGTGCGGTACAGCAGGATCCGCAGTTCGCTGTCGGGAAACTTGGCGGCAAAATCGTCCGCCCCTTTTTCCAGGGCCGCGGGGTCGTTCGCGTTGGCGGCGGCAGCTTTGTAGGCATCAAACTCAGGTTGAGTCTTGGCCTGGGGTGGCCGCTTTCCCTGGGGCGGCGCTGTGGTGGCCGCGGTACCTGCCGGCGCGGGAGGCGTCTGGGTTTGCGCCGATACCAATGTAGCCAGCGCCAGGATCACGACTAGCATCGCTGCTTGCTTCATGCTTTCTCCTTGGGGAAGATCTGATTCGTCATTCCTGATGCATTGCTGCCATGCTCTACTGCGAGCGCCGGGTGGGTTCATACGGCTTTTGCAATCCCCGTTCGGCCGCCGCCTTGGCTTCGGGCAGTCCCGAGCCCGCCGCCGCCGCCGCCCGGTAATGGTCCATCGCCGCGTCGCGGTCTTCCTGCAAGTCCAGAATTCTTCCCAGGTAGATATGGGACCAGGCTACCACCTTGGGTTCATGCGCCACTTCCAGCGCCCGCTCAAAATAGTTCCGCGCACCCTGCATGTCGGAGTTATGAGTGGCCACTTCCGCGAGAATAAAGAGGGCGCGTCCGGGATCTTCGTTCTTTTCATCCAGCGCCTCCTGTGCCAGTTTTTGAGCGTTTTCTGCATCGCCCGCCGAAAGTCGCTGCTCAGCTGCGATCAGGAGCTTACCCTGATGCGGGCGTGAAAGTTGCAACGGTTCAGTATCGGAACTAGCAGCAAACGTTACCTGCGACGCCCGCTTCCGCTCTTTACCAACATCGATGCCGCCGACCAGATCGAGGTAGGCATGGTTGAGTCCAGCCGGGTCCTTCTCAAACTTCAGCAACGCTTCATAAAAATAGTTGGTCAGGATGAAGCCCTGCTGGGCTGATGCTTGAACCGCTTGCAGCCGCTCTGCTTCGGGAGCTTTGCTGGATCCTGCGGTCCGCGCCTCAATCGCCCGGATAAAACATTCGGTCACCAACAGCGAGGTGTCGGTCTTGAAGTTGTTATCCATGGGCGCGGTCTTGACCGATTCCAGCAGCGGTTGCAGACGTTTCATGGTCAGCGGATACTTCATGGCCAGCGGATCCAGCAAGTAGTGCAGGTAAGTGTGCCGGATCTGCTGCATCTTGAGGCCGGAATCGGAGCCGGGAGAAATCACGACATAATAATCAGATCCATAATTGCGGGCGTTTGTTTGTCCCGGCGCGCCCATGGGATCAATGTATACCGTGAAGTTCCGTCCCAGGCGGGTGGACGACGGAAGTTTTAGATAAATTTCCGTGTCGAACATCATCTTGGCCAGCGCCTCGTGATAGCGCTCCGTCAACGCCGAGTAAGGCTGGCGGTCTGCTTCCCAGATCTCGTGCAACCCCACCTTGGCGGAGAAATTTTGTAGCAGCGGCAGAATGCCCACAACCGCCGTGGCATCGGGAGGCAAATCCGCGTCCTTTACCTTCGCCGTCAGGGCGGGCGGCGGATTCAGGTAGAGGGCGAGCGAGACATACTGGGCCAGCGTCCTGGAGGCATCGGGTTGCTGGTGCTCCTGATAGTACTGGCACATCGCCTGGGTCGCGTCCGCAGCCTCCTGCGAACTTTGGCGGACGCGCGCCACCGCCGACCGCACTTGCGAACGCAGCGGATCGGAGACGCCCAACTCCTGGTCATATCCACAAGTGTTGATGGCCGTAAGCACGGTGAAGAGAGTTTCACTGGTGTCCAGTGCCACCGGGCTCTGGTTCTGCGCTGGAGACAACTCTGCCAGCAGGGCAAACAGAGCCGCGTAAAGCGAGCGTCGAAACCTGAAACTCAGGGAAAACCTCCTGCAGGCTGGCCGGTATGCGGATTACTATCTAACCAAGTGTAAGGGGTGTGCGCCGCAGAATCAATGGACGTTGTTGCAGCTCTTTATTCGAAACGCCCTCATTCCCGGGAGGCGACCCGGGCCCAGGGCCTATCCCTTTACGCTGACTCGTGAGAATGACAGTATCGCCCGCCCGGTCGTCGGCCGGCCCATCGAAAGCGCGGGACGGAACGTAGTGAAGGTGGTGAAAATCAGCATGTCCTTCTTCACCCGCGGCAACAAGGAGCTGTCTTCCTTGGAATCGGAAAGAATGCGGTAGTCCTGCACTCTTCCCTGCGGGTTAATGTAGGCCTCAATCACCAGCGAGTCGTCGTTGATGGAATCCAGCGTGGAGCCAAAAGCCGACTGCTGCAGCTGCGGCGCGGTGTGCAGCAACAAGGGAACATCGGAATTGTCCGCCTGCAGCGGTGCCAGAAATCCCATCAAAACCACGAAAATCACAACTGCGGCCGCCAGGCCCGCCGTTGCCGGCACCATGAAGAGATCAAGGGCGTTGTCAAAACGCAGCCGCAGGCTGTCCAGATACCGGCGCCGGGATTGCGCTGCCTCCTGCGAAATCGCAACCCGAAGCTTCAACGCCAGGTCAGCCGGCGCCTTTCGTCGGCCTGACCGGGCCAGCAGGTCCTGGGTTTGCCGCAGCGAAGCATAGTGCCGGCGGCAACGCTCGCAGCCTTCCAGGTGATGGCTGAGGTCGCGCATCTGCCTGCCCGTAACCGCCCCGTCCAGGTAGGGAGAGAATAGCGGTGTGGCCTGGGTGCACGTCATCGGGAGACCTCGAACGCAGAAATCACGCAACGGGTCTGGCGCTCTTTGACCTCTCCGGGCGCCTGCAGACCGAGTTGATCGCCATTTTCCATTACGTATCCTGTCAGACGCCGCCGCAGAGCTTCCCGGCCGCGGGTCAGGCGCGACTTCACGGTTCCCAGGGAAACGTCCGTGATCTCCGCTATCTCTTCGTACGACATTTCTTCCAGATCGCGCAAGATGACCGTGGTGCGGTAAGGATCCGAGATCTGGCGCAACTCTTCTTCGACCCTGGCCCGGACCTCCTCGTGCGCCACCATGTCAAATGGAGATTCGCTGTCATCCATCAGAGTATCGCGCATGGCCGCTGAGCCCGGCCCGCGCTCATCCTGGTTCGGCTCGATGGAACTTTCTTTTGCCTTGTGCCGGAACCACCAGCGTCTCCGGTTGGAGGCCTCGTGCACGGCAATACGGTAGATCCAGGTTTTCAGACTGGATTCACCGTGGAAGTGCTTCATTCCGCGAAAGACCTTGAGAAAGACTTCCTGCGTGGTATCGGCCGCATCTGAGGGGTCCGCGACGATGCGATAAACCAGGCTGTAAATGGGCTGGTGGAATTCTCCAATGAGCCAGGCGTAGGCGTCTTCCGAGCCGGCCTTGAGTTCGGCCACAATCGCCGACTGCTGGGCCCGAATTCCGATCGCGCCTGCCAGATCACCCAAGGTGCTTGCTCCCGCCATCAATGCTATGGCGTCGCCTCTCATTATAGGACTTTCGCCCGCGCGCCCAAAAAGTAAAACGCACACTAAATATCCCGCTCTGCTATATATAGACCCCGGCGCGGCAGGCAGAGTTCCACATGAGCAACAGTCCTGTTTTCAGTATTTTAGAAATGTCACTGCGCCGATAGAGCCAGAATTGCTCTTTACTTCGGCGGCGGTGGAGCAGCAGTGGGGCTGGTTGCGCCTGGGGTGGCGGGTTTGGTCTTTGGGACAGGCTTCTTCTTGGCCGGCTTCTTCGCCGGCGCGGTGTCATCGACGACAATTTTCTTGGGAGGCTGCGACGCCACGCTGGCCTGTGCCTCCTTCAGTGCTGCGCGCAGCCGGGTGACCTCGAGTTCCTTGGCTCCTGCCAGCGTTTCCATACGGTCGGCAAAGGCACGCCGCCCGCGCTCGAAAGCGCTGACATCGTTCTCCAGCGACTGAAACTCGTCCTTGGAACCGAATGCGCCCGCCGACTCGGCTACGGACTCGAACACATCGTAAAGCGCGTCCAGATTGCGATAGATCTTGAAAGTGGACGCCAGATTTTCCGGCGACGCCTTCAGTTCCGCGATCAGCTCGGGCAAAGCCGACTGCAGGTTGCGCTCGATGGACTCCACGTTGTTTTGGGCCTGCTGTTTGCTGCCCGAATCCATCTTCCATTTTTCGATGCGAAGCTTGGCTAAATCCACCTGCGCTGCCTGCGACGCCTGTTCCAGCTGCGAGAGCAGCAGGTTCAGCTGGTTGACCGAAGAATACGAAACCGGACTTTGAGGCGCGGGCTGGTTGGCGGAAATCACCTGGGCGCTTACCGCCAGACAAAGCGGCAACAGGGAGAGAAATCGAAAACGCAAAATGGGGCTTGGCTTCATTAAGGTTGCGGCAAAACCGTCACACAGAATACTAAGTTTCCCCTCATTCGCAAAATTTACATCCGGTTAGAGATGCTGACCGTCAGCGACAGGTTTGACTATAGATAGCCAGTAGGCGAGAATTAGTTTGCTCGAGTCCCCTCGTGAATCTCACGTGGGCCTGTGGCGCAGCTGGGAGCGCGCTTCCATGGCATGGAAGAGGTCGTCGGTTCGATCCCGACCAGGTCCACCATATTTCTCCCCAGTATTTACGCGGCATTTCTTCACATCAGCCATAGAAAAGAACTGACGTAGAAACGTCCTTCCTCCAAACTTCCTACAAATCGTATGTGCACAGATTTCGGTGCAGATCGTTTTTCTGGGCGGCATCCGGATTGCTCGGTACGGGAGGAGGACCGATCTGAGGAGAATTCAACAAAACCATGGGAAGGCCCAGACACGCCCACCATCAAACAGTCACGGGGCCTCCACCACTCACTCCGGGTTGGCCCAAGCACGATGAATCCCTACTCGGCGGCGCGCTGAGCTGTCGCCCAGCGCTGATGTCCACGTTCCGAGTGTGTCGCGCTAGGGGCAGTTTTTACTGGTAGGCGGTTGAGCCAGTCCATCAAATCACTATGTAGGATCACCGTACGTCCCATCAACTTCCGAGCACGCAAGCCCCGTTCGGGATCTTTCGCGTAGAGCTTGATCGCGTTATAGAGCAAACCCTTGCTTGCATTGATTGCGTCTGCCGCGCCTCTTACGCTATGAGCAAGGGGCTGAACAGTAGCTAGTTGTCGGGAGTCAGAACGCCGCACTTGGGACCTCGACTTTAGAGGGAGATCCCTATCAGTCAGAGTTCCCTTTTCCTGCTCCTGGACGACTCGCAATCGGCCAGCTGATACTGCGTCATCGAGACGGCTCGATTGTCCATTTGAGCGGTGCAGACGTGGAACATCGGCCGCGTCAGACAGGCCTTGCGCTGGCTGTGGCTTTAGATCAATAGAGGGCTGGCTGGACATACTTAAGCTCTGAAATCTGAATCCGGGCTAGATCGTGCAGTTGTTCGCACGACGGTTTCCGTGAGGCTATGTTTAGACCCATAACGAAAACCCGTCAAATGGACGCCAGGTACCGGGTTTTTGGCTTGGACTAGGCAAGATTGCATCGCGCACATGTGTCTTCAGGGGTATAGACATTCGAACTATCCTTCCGCCACCAACTTCCTGCCTAGAAAACAAGGCTATTCGTATTCGGCTGACGCTTAAGCTCCGGCCAGAAGACCGAAGGCGAGATTGTAGGCTGCATGCATGAGGGCTGGGGCTGTCGTCGAGCCCGAAGCCATGCGCACCCAGCCGTAAGCGATCCCTGTCGCGGTAAACGTCAAGCAGTGCCCCAGATTCGTCGGCCCATGAAAAATCGCGAAGATAGCGGCGGTAATAATTATGGCCGGTATGGTCCCCATGCTCTCAGCGAGAAGTGGCATTAAGCATCCTCGAAAAAGCGACTCCTCAAGAATTGGGCCAAGTACGAGCCCCAGGATGAGCAGCTCGCTGATTGGAATGGGCGGCGTTCATCCACAAGGCTATCTGTTCCCTGAACTCGGTGAGGATCTGGGCCGTTTCGCAGAGCGCAAACTCCACGAGCGCAGAGTCGAGGTTATCAAGAGTGCGCGCGTTGCAAGCTACGACGGCTCGGTGGTCAGGCTAAATGACGGCACATCGATTCCCGCAGCGACTCTCATATGGACGGCCGGAGCCAAACCGAGCGCCGTTATCGAATCGTTGCCTTGCGAAAAAGAGCGGGATCGCCTTCGCGTAAACGAGTTCCTGTGTCTCCAGGTTCGGGGATCATGTTGGACCAAACCGGGAGGCGAGCCAATCGTCGAGTACACTGGTTCGAAACCGCCATCTGTTACCGATTTTGGTTGCGGGTACCTCTCCGCGGCGTGCCTGAATTTCCAGTGGATCCCGAGGACATCCGCCGCTTCTCTCAATGTTAGAAGTTGCTCAAAGACAACCGCAGCCGTTCTAGTAGTTCTGTCGCCGGCAGCCACGATTCACCTCCTCTCGCCCATGCATCACTGCAACGCTTCCGGATTATCCAGTTGGTATGGCCTGGTAATCTTCCGGAGTGATAAAGGGACTATCGAGTTCAATCGGAAACCGTCGAAAAGAACAGTGTTTGGAGGATGCACACGCTAGTTGCTCTATCCTGATTCGCAGCTCGAATGAAAAGCTCCAACCCAGGCGACATCGCCCATACCTGGCTGCCGCTCGGGGCGAGTCTCGACAGTGTTCGGACGGGCCGCCCGTCGACGCGGTGGACTGACGGCCGATCAGCCATTTGTTCTGCGTTCAACTCGTAAACAGATGGGATGAGAATGCCGGTCTCCGGCGGGATGCGATAAGCTCCCA
The DNA here is from genome assembly GCA_963803605.1 of Terriglobia bacterium. Classification (GTDB taxonomy): domain Bacteria; phylum Acidobacteriota; class Terriglobia; order Terriglobales; family Acidobacteriaceae; genus JAIQFF01. The sequence continues at coordinate 16,841 of CAWDNG010000002.1, read as the reverse complement.
AGTTATCGACGCGCTCGAGGCGCAAGGAGATAAAGGAGACCGGCAATGAAGAAGATTAGCACTGTAACGACAAAGAAAGTCGAGAAAAATGCAAGTCAGAAACTGACGATCGGGCTGGATCTGGGAGATCGATTCAGTTGGTACTGCGTTCTGGATGAAGCGGGAGAAGTCGTTCTGGAACAGAAAGTGGCGACCACACCGAAGGCCATGAAGGAAGTCTTCGGCGGGATGCCGCGCAGCCGGTTGGCGTTGGAAACGGGGACGCACTCCCCATGGGTAAGCCGGGTGTTGAGTGAACTGGGGCATGAAGTGATCGTGGCGCATGCGCGCAACGTGCGCTTGATCGGAGAGAGTCGGAAGAAAGATGATCGACTGGATGCCCGCACGCTGGCCCGACTGGTGCGGATTGATCCGCAGTTGCTGGCGCCGGTGAAGCATCGCAGTGCGCAGGCGCAAGCGGATTTAATGGCGATCCGGGCGCGAGCGGGTCTGGTGCGAGCGCGGACGTCGTTGATCAATACGGCGCGGGGACTGACAAAGTCCTACGGAGAACGGTTGCGCGGCTGTAATCCGCGGAACATGAACGCGGAGAAAGCGAAGGAACTGAGTCCGGAACTGCAAGCGGCCTTGGCACCGCTGTTGGGAGAAATCGAGTCCCTGAGCGAACGGATTGGTGAATATAACGAGCGCATCGAGGAGATCGCGAAGCGGGGTTACCCGGAGGTGGCTCGCCTGAAACAGGTGAAGGGAGTGGGAACGCTGATCGCGTTGACCTATGTGCTGACGCTGGAAGATGCACATCGTTTTGGCAAGAGCCGGGATGTGGGTTGCTATGTCGGGTTACAACCGGGACGGAGGAACTCGGGGCAGAGCGAACCGCAACTGCACATTAGTAAGGAGGGAGATCCATATCTCCGAACGTTGCTGGTGCAGGGTGCGCACCATATTCTGGGACCGTTTGGAGCCGACAGCGATCTACGACGGTGGGGACTGAAACTGGCGGAGAGAGGGGGAAAGAATGGGAAGAAACGAGCGGTGATCGCAGTGGCGCGAAAGCTGGCAGTGCTGTTGCATCGGCTGTGGGTCGGTGGAGAAGCTTACGAACCGCTGCGCAACCAGCGAGAAGTCGCGTTGCCGGCCGCGGCGTAGTTTCGATCCAAGTTTTTAGACTGAGAAAACACAAGGCAAGAAGCCCAAAGTTTAAGCGCCGAGTTCCGGTGACTGCGTCAAACGCCTGGCCCAACTTCCATCGTCGAGATGGAACCAGAGGTCGATAATCAGGTGGCAGCACCGGCTGAAACGAGAACACCCAACTTGCACCGAGCGAAGGAAACGCTCATCGAGAGTGCGGATGGAAGGGTGGCGACAGTAGTAGCGCGAAAAAGACTTTGGGGGAACAGTGTTGGATTGGACAAGTGCATAGCGCACGTCGGTCCACCTTCCCTCCGAGCGGAATGGTGGCCGAGCGGTCCTCGCCGTCAAGGGTTCGCTGCGCCGCACAAAACGCGCCCTTGACCGCTCCGGGCCGCTCTGCAAGATGCTCCGCTAGGAGGGAAGGTGGACTTGAGGAAAGGCAACAACAAAAACAACATCAAAATCGCAAACTCCCTCTTGACTTAGACGGCATTCTCATGGAAGGCGCTTTGCTCTCCACGTGGTGTGCGACAGGTGAGCCTCTCTTTTGGGGAATCACCTGTGGACCGCAACTACGATGCGCTTCACGCTGCCGTAGTGATTTCAACAAAGCAGGGGAGTTGGCCGCGGTAAGCCTTCTCAGCACATCCGAGTGCTGACATGGCCCATATAACTCATGGAAGAAAGCGCAGGAATCGCTTCAGTTCGCTTGAGTGCCGCTCTTACGTCCCGCGGATGATCATCTGTAATGCTTACAAAACGGGGTGTGATTTCCCGGCGGGGCAAGCCGCGGCCGGCAATGGCGTCCAGTCCGTCGTGCAAGAGCTGGATCGTGGGGTTTCCCCTCTTCCATCATGTCAAGGAGCCACAAGACGCCAGGAGATTCACCTCATCTTCTGCTCCAGTCGAGCTGGTCACTCAAGAGCCATGATTCGCCGTCTCGCCGGGCGGTGAATTCGTACCTGGGGCCGCTGGAGTTTCACCCGCCTGTAGCGTGTTGATCTCCCTTTCGAGGGCACCCAGCAGCTCGATTATGTTCTCGAACTTCGGGGGATCGCCGATGATCATGACGCCCATGCTCTTGTAGTCTTTTGCTAAAGCTTCCATGCGCTCTTTGGGCGGAACCAGCATAAGGCTTCCCAGCTTTGCCAGGTCATATCGCGCCCATTTGGATGGATAAAACGTCTGCTTATGCTTCACAACATCGGCTAGCAGCGCGGTATCTGCGAGCGCTTCGTTGCGGATCGGCCCCTGGGTGAGCATGGCCAGGTCGTAGTAATGGCGGGAATATTTATCGGGAATCGGTTTATCCAGCGGGCGGTGATATTCGGCATGAAGAATGGTGGCTTTCTCCCAAAATGTTCTCTTGGCGAGAAGTGCCACTACTGCTACGTCGGATTCCTGCATCAGTGTTGGGAATTCTTCTGCAACGAAGGATCGGATCGTGAATCGATCATGCGGCACAAACTCCGCATGTGTGCCCAGTTCCAGCAGGACCTGCGGCGCAACATAGTCAAGCGCCTTGGTGCTGGCCACTGGATAACGAAACTCCACTTCATTCGGGTCAGTATCGCTGACCTTTAGCCCCCAGCCACCCTGCTTGCCCAGCACCTCTTCGCATCGGGCCCGGAAAGTCGCAAGAAAATCAGCAGCGATATATTTGCGGCATTCCGTCATCATTTCATCGAGGATGCCCGCCCGTTTTGTTTTCGATATGTCGTCCCGCCGAGGGTCCCGCTCTCCCGTGAAACCGAGAGCCGCATAATCGACCGCAAGATCGATATCTTCGGAAAATCGGTTAATGGCACTGAACACCTTCGAAAGCGATGTGCCTCCTTTGAAAAGAAGACGGTTGGAGAGCGTTTCGATTGAGAAAAGCTGCTTCAGCACCCAGCAGACCCAAAAATCCTTCTCAACAATTGCGTCTGCCACATTCTTACGATCTGCCGTCTCCGAAAATATCCCGGCACGATCTTTCGTCGACATCTGCGCGATTTTGTTCACGCCGTTTGCTCCGCGATCTTTTTGGCCATTTCGTGAATCCACTCCACTCCAAACTGCGTGTCCGCCAAAAGCTTGTGCTTCTCACTGTTCGACAATGCCGAACGCAGTGTTTCGATGTCGCGTTTACTAACACCTTGCTTGCCGAGATGACGCAGCGCCTGCACCACGAGCGCAATTTTCCCTTCGAGGCCCGCCATCGCTTTTGGCCGGGCATGTTTGAAATGGATGCTACGCCGGCCGATCTGAATGTCTTTATTAGGTCCATCCGTCAGATAGACAATCTTCGAGGGAACCTGCAGCGACAGACCCAGAAGATTTGCTGCCCAGGCACCTTCCGGCACGATTTTCCAATACTGCCGACGAGCGATTGCTCGCGCCGCTTCATCGATGTCGGGACTCAGTGTCCCGCCTAACGTGTTGCTCACGGTCGGGATGTCGTAGAGGCCGCGCCCGATGCGCCGAATTGCCCCCATTCGGATTAGGCTGGCAAGCGCCATATCGATGGTGCCCCGGCTGGCGATATCCAAGAAGTCCTTTGCCGAGAACGCTTTACCTTCGCCAAAACGCTTTATTCTTGTAAGTATCTGATCTCGCATTGTTTGCATGGATTTTCCCCGTCTGATAGTTTAGAAAAACTATACCACTTTTTCTAAATCGATGCACGGGTGATCCGTCCCTTGGCGCCTCTCATCAAATGTTTACCACAGGCAAGCGGATATGTTTTGCTTGTTATTTCAAGCAAAACGCACTAGCCTCGGAGTATGCCGGAAACGCTTGGTTCCGAATTGCGCAAAGCCCGCATCGCGGCCAGAATGACGTTGCGTGCGGTGCAATCGTCAACCGGTATCTCCAACGCCTACCTTTCCCAGTTAGAGACTGCAAAGGCAGAAAACCCTTCGCCGGCAGTCCTCCGTAAACTCGCAGAACTGTACAAGGTGCGTTACGAATTGTTTCTAACGGCCGCAGGATACGCGCCCGATGCCTCGCTATCAACTCGTGATCTCTTTCTCTCTCACAGCTCGAAGGATAAGTCCGTGGTACGAGAGCTGGCGGCCGCGATTGAGGCGGAAACATTCAACGGGAGAGCTCTGACCACCTGGATTGACGAGGCCGAAATTCGGCCCGGCGAGAGCATTCCCGGCAAAGTCACCGAGGGACTGGAGAAGAGCCGATTCATTGCGGTGGTCATGACTCCGTTTTACTTCGAGAGCACCAGCGGTTGGACAGACGCGGAATGGCATTCAGTGTTGCACACGGATCCGGACAACCGCCGATCTCGACTGCTGCCGCTGCTGGTGGCGGACTGCCCCTTCGTGCCGTTTTTGCTGCGGCACCTCAAGGCCATCGATCTTAGGGGTGAACGCTTTACCCAAGGCCTTAGCCAGCTGCTTGCGATATTGCGCAACGAACCACTGCCCAGGCCAGTTATGCATCGCGGACAATTGATTACCGCCGGGGGCAGAATCGACCGGGCCACGCTGATCGCGGAGCGCGCCGTTCCCGAGTCCGATCCAGACGTGGTGACCGAGACTTTGTACTGCAATCTGCTACCGATTGAGCGCTTACCACGCTACGTGTATACAGCAGCCATCGCAAGCGACCTGATGAGGCCCAACGCCCAGGGCGAAAGCCTGCTCCCTTCGAAAAATCGCATCAAGCAGGTGATTCGCGCTGCGCAGGAGAGTGAAGGCATGGAACCGGAGCGGCGTTTCATGCCTGCTTTCCGGTTGTATGAGGACCGCCTGATTACGTTTCACGACCTTGAAGACCCAGAAGGGGCCTTGGCCTCGGTCATCGATGAGAACACGGTTGAGGTCATGGACATGACCAGCTTTATTCGACACGAGGACCTGCGGAAACTGGTCATCTCGCTGCTGAACATGTCGATTAGCCGGCATCTCGGCCGTGCGGGACTCACAATTGACGAGGAGAAACAGGGGCGTTTCTTTTTTGCCGATCGCGACGGTCAAGCCCGCGTCATCACGTGGACGCCGCGCAAGAAGAAGGCGGTGCGCACGGTCGCGAAGCCGGTGGTGAAGGATGATCGCGTGTTGTTTTGGCGCAATCTCGGTGCATACGTGCAAATCATTTTTCTCGCCAATCATTTCTACATCCAGGTGCTGCCTACCTGGGTCATCACTACCGACGGACACACGGCTGCGACCGGTCCGGACATCGGCCGCAAGGTCATCAAATGGACTGGCCCCGAGCGCAACATGCAGGTGCTGTTCCATATCCGTTTCTGGACCAGTGTTCTACGCGGTGGCAAAGGGGGACCGATCGCGCTCCGCGCGGGTGATCAATTCCTGGAAGTGGCAACGGCACCGGCGCATGTCCAGTTGGCATTTGGAATTGCCACTGATCAACGGGACCTGATGAGCCTGCTTGACGAAGAGGCGCCTGTGATCGCTGCCGAAGAAGAAGAGCGGGCAGAGATCGTGCTGGACGCACAGCTCGATGAAGAACTGGAGGAACTGGACGACGCTGATGTCGGTGAAATGGTTCCGCTCGACGAGGAGATAGATGAAACCCACTAGCTATCGTGGAAGGCGTGAGGCGCCACGGCCAATGGTGCGGGTTCCCAATTTTGAATCAGGGCTGATTTCCGAGCCGTTGCTGGCCTTTGGTGGCCAGCAACGGCATGTGGATCCGAAGACAGGGCTTGCATTGTATGGTCCGTACAGTTTGGTCGGGCAAACGGTGCCGATGCTCAAAAACATCATTGTTGGCATCGTTGGTCCGCCGGCGATGATCGCGGACGCCGAAGCCTGGCTCACCGCTTGCCGCGGGGTCCTGACCAACGAAGGGTCGCAGCCTTTCCTATATCCGCATTTCCCGGGTATCAATACCCAGGGTCCATTTCAGTGCGAGCTAAATTTTGGTGATACGTGGCGGGAAAGCATTCGCGACTCCGAAATCAAGAGCGCCCTTTCAGACTCCGATTACGCACAACGAGTGAAGAACGTTGTCCGGTTGTATGCGCGCGCTCTGGAAGTGCTGGCGGCCCGCGATCCCCAGCCCGGGGTCATACTCTGCTGCATGCCGCAGGAGGTCATCGATAGCTGCACCGTCGAAGATCGGCGCGCGCGCACCAGGCGTTTGCGCGATAAGCGCGACAAAAACAAGAAGAAGGCGAAGGTCGATTCCTCTCAATTCTCGCTCTTTGCCCCTGCTCTGCAGGCAAGCAGTCTGGAAGAGGAGGAGGCCGGTCATCAGAACCTTCGCCGGGGGCTGAAAGCCGAGGCGATGCAGTTTGGAGTTCCGACACAACTGGTCTGGCCGCGAACTCTACGCCTGGGCACGCCCTCTTCGGGACCGGGTCAACGGACGCAAGATATTGCCACTCGGGCGTGGAACTTCACGACGGCGCTCTACCACAAAGCCGGAGGATCACCCTGGCGGTTGGCGGAACTCGAACCCGGCGTTTGTTTCGTTGGGTTGTCGTTCTATCGCGAAGTATTCGGAGAGAGTCCGCGCATCCACACCAGCATGGCGCAAGCTTTCACCGCAGCTGGTGACGGGTACGTCCTGCGTGGCGGCACTTTTGAATGGGACGACCAACGTCAGGGCAAGTCGCCACACCTTGACAAGCAGTTGGCCGCCAGTTTGCTGCGTGATGTGATTGAGCTTTATCAAAAGCAAAACCGAGGCAGCTTGCCGTCGCGAATCGTCGTGCACAAGAGTTCACGATTTTGGGAAGAAGAGCTGGCTGGTCTTGAGGAAGCGTGCGAGCTGGTTCCCCGGCGCGATTTTGTGGCGCTGGGCTCGCGGGGATTGCAGTTTTACCGGAAAGGCGACTACCCGCCACTGCGGGGGACATACGTGAAGTTCAGCGAAACCGATTTGCTGTTATACACGGTCGGCTATGTCCCCTTTCTTCGGACCTATCCCGGAGCGAGAGTGCCCCAGCCCCTGGAGGTGTTAGAGCATATCGGTGACAGCCCCTGGGACGTCGTGCTGAAGGAAGTCCTGGCGCTGACCAAGATGAACTGGAACACGGCTGACTTCGCCTGTTGGGATCCGATCACCACCGCGTTTTCGCGGCGCGTCGGGCAAATTCTGGCTGAGGTTCCGGCGGGAATGAAAATTCGACCTGAATACCGTTTTTATATGTGATGCCAATTCGATGATGGAACCAGGCAAGATTCGCGCGGCTGTGCGTGCTCTAGGGTGGTCGAAGGGCACATACCTGGTCTGCGTGGTCTTGCTGGTTCGGGGAGTGGTCACTTTCGAGCAGGGGATCATGCTGATCTTGATTGCGTTGTTAATCGACTGCTTGCCCGATAAGGGTGAGTTACTACCAAAAGCGAAATCAACATCCATGCCCCGTCGTCAGGGCCGATTGACGGGACGTGGCGAATCAGGACGATGAAATCGTTGCGCGGAAGAGGGCAAACTCACGCATCAGGGAGGGGGAATACAAAGTCCCCTTGCATTGACGGGTTTTAGTTTTTCGGGCTGACGGGAGTTGTAGGGAATGGCTGTACGAAAATCTTCGGCGGGCGGCGCGGCACTCCAAGGAGGAGCTGCGTACCAGAATCGCGTAGCGGCGTGGTTAGCCGTAGAAATGCTCGCAGAGAGCGAAGCGGCACCTCTGTCGCCAGGTGGTGGCTCGATCGAGATTCTGAGGGCAGAGACCCAGGAGAGCATGGACGATCTTCTTGTGGGGACCTCGCTCGAAGGATACACATTTCTGCAAGCGAAGCGCCGCATTTCGCTCTCTCCCAAAAAAGATTCTGAATTGGCGTCGGTCCTGGATCAGGTGGTCCGGCAGATCGCTGGATCTGGTTCCGGGAATGGTGGAAAGCGCCCATGGTCCCGCCCTTTGGACCCTGCAAAGGATCGTCTTGTGTTGGTCACAAGCAGCGATTCTTCTCAGGAGATAAGAGAAAGTCTTCGCAATTTGCTGATTCGTGTCACGAATCTCGCGCCACATCAACCTCTGGATGACGGTGCGGTTAACAATCATGAACGAAGGGCGCTGAGAGTTGCCGTATCCCATGTCGAGAGATCGTGGCAAGCCGCAGCTGGCGTACCGGCGATCGACGAAGACGTACGACTAGCACTCTCTCTGTTCTTTGTCGAGATACTTGATGTTGAAACTGATCAGGTTCACGAACGCGAGGCCAAACGTACGCTGGATGAGGTTGTGCTCGAGGATCGAACTCAGGCTGGAGTTGCGTGGTCTAACACAATCGTTGCCTGCACAGAGATGGCGCAGGCCCGGTCGGGACTCGACCGTTCCTCTTTGCAAAAGAAACTACAGGATGCGGGAATCGCTCTTCGAGCCTTACCATCATACCGCCGAGATATCGACCGTTTGCGCAAGCATACTGAACAGACCATAAGACTGTTGGCCGATCTTTCCCAGATCCGGATCGACGGAAAGGCAGTTCATATCGAGCGGTCAGTGATCAGCGAACTTCGGGATTCAGCTGAGAAAGCCTCTCACATAATCGTAGGAGTACCCGGAGCAGGAAAATCTGGAGCCCTTCACGATCTGGCGCAAGCGCTAACTCAGAGTGGTGCCGATGTCGTGTGCCTGGCTACGGATCGCCTGGAAATCGCCAGCCTTTATGCGCTTCGGTCCGAGATAGGGCTGGACCACGACATCGCAGATGTTCTGAGAAACTGGCATGGCTCACAACCGGCGTATCTTCTTATCGATGCCCTGGATGCAGCGCGAGGCGATCACGCCGACGCCGCCATGCTTTCTTTAATCAGGCAGATTTCGGAGCCAGGTGGCCGATGGAAGGTTGTGGCGTCGATCAGAAAATTTGACTTACGATATAGCCACGACCTTCAGCATATCTTCCGCGTTAACGCGGCAGCCAGTCTCTCGTCGGCCTTTCTTGATCCCGAATTTTCTCTTGTCCGACACGTTAACGTCCCAATTTTTTCGATCGAAGAAATGGCCGCTTTCCACTCCTCCGCGCCGGCACTCCATGCGCTTTACGCAAGTGCTTCGGAAGGTTTCAGCCAGCTTCTGCGGGTGCCCTTCAATCTTCGGTTGGCGGCGGATTTGCTTGACGGTGGTGTTCGCAGCGAAGAGCTTGCTCCGCTGCGAACGCAGTACGAATTGCTCGAAAGATACTGGCATCGCCGTGTGTTGGACGGGCAAGGGGGCGACGATCGAGAAGCTATCCTTCGCCGCGCCGTGCAAGGCATGGTGCAAGATCGAAACCTTAAAGTTGAGCGCACGCGCGCACTCGGGCCGGGATCATCGACCGCGCTCGAACAGCTACTCAGCGCCCATGTTCTTGCCGAATGGCAGCCGTCACCTACAACCCGTCCAGACCGGTACCTTCTGGCCTTTTCCCATAACTTACTGTTCGATTTTGCGGTTTCACGACTATTTCTGCCACCCCAGGCGGAAGACTTGCTGAAGATGCTCGCGACGGATCGGGATTTAGTCCTGGTAATCCGACCCAGTCTCGTTTTTCGCTTCCAGGAGCTGTGGGAGCGCAACCGACAGGAATTTTGGGAACTTGCACTGTTTTTCGCGAATTCGCCAATGCTGTCGCAGCTTGCCCAGGCGATTCCATTGGCTGTTGTCGCGGAAAGTGCCGAAACTCTTGAGGACCTTGAACCGTTTGTGTCGGCATTGGACCAGCAGCAGGACGGTTCCGAGCGCTGTTTCAAGCATCTCGTTGGTGTGCTTACCTCAGGACGCCAGGCGAACCGCCCCCTGGTTGGCCTCTCGGCCGGGCCGTGGAGCGCACTACTTGAACGCGTGACAAGGCAGATTACGCCAGAACGAGCTGCATACGCCCAGGTTTTGGCTGAAGCTCTTTTGAATAGCGAGGTGGAATGACTCCGGAGCAACGCGCCAACATAGGGGTCGCTGCGCGCCGAATACTGGAGAGTGCGTGGGACGCTCCCCATCGCAACAGCCCCCTGGTCACCCATGCGCTGCGTAGCGTTTGCGCGACGTTCGGGACCGATCCGATGGCCTCCGCGAAACTGCTGCGGCGCAGCCTCGAACCCGAACACCTCCGGAACCATGGCTTCGAAGAGTTGCCTTGGATAAGTCGTTCGGTCCCACAACTCCTGCGATTCGATCCTGAATTTGTGGCTGATCTCTACGTGAGCGCGTTTGGTTGGAGTGAGGCCGAAGAAACAACCACGCAGATGGGCTCGGGGCGCATTTTGCCACTGCTGTCAACAAAGAAACAGGACTACGAGCACGCACGCTGGCAACTTTCGCAGCGTTATCCCTCATTCGTTGCGATTGCTCCCGTCCCGGCGGCTCGCGCCATGATTGCCGCCGTTGATGCCTACTGCCACGATGAACGTGCCAAGACGAAGCAATTGCGTGCATCCATTCTGAAAGACCATCCGGAATTCGGGACCGATGAGGAGAACGACGAGCCTTCACCGGAATTGACTTTCGTTATGGGTGATGTGGTTGCTCGCTTTATGCCGGATTTCTCGAACATCTGGGATAGCGGCTCCGTGCATCAGGGCGACGAAGCAGTGAGTCTGATGAACACCTTCTTTCGTCAATTGGATTCGATTGCGTCACGCGAAGGAGGCGAGGGGCGAGTTGACGATGTTCTTGCAACGATAATCGGCCTTAACCGGCGAGCTGTGGTTTGGAGACGATTGCTGAGACTTGCCTCAAAGCACACCTTCATGGCGTCGAGTTTGAAGGATTTGGCTTGGGCAACGCCGCTTTTGCTGGCGCCGGAAACCAGCGACGAAGCGCAGGCATTCATAAAAACTCTTTATCCGTCACTCTCCGCTGAGGATAAGAGGCTCCTCGAAGAACACATTATGAATCTGCCATCTGATGCGGCGGCGGATCTGAAAGAAATGAACACTCTTGCCCGAGACCGCTTGATCGGAGCCATCGCGGATTTTGGCCTCATCAATGAAGAGGCACAAACTCTCGCTTCACAACTTCGGGACGCCGATCTGGCAAAGACTACCAACTCTCAGACACGTCACTCGGGTTTCACCCAATGGCAGGGTGACGATGCGGATTGGTGGCGTGACGTCCATGGGGTCAACACGGAGAAGCCGACCAATCAAGAGTTACTTAAAGTTGAATCCCCCGTAAAGCAGTTCGCGACGAATCACTCAAATGACTTTCCCTCCCTGCCTCAAGCCGAGGGAGTTCTGCCACAGCTGAAGCAACTACGCGACCTTTTGGACCACCCGCACGGCGAGTCTGCCGACCAGAGCCTCGCGGACTCAGCGTCCGGTTACCTTTCAGCGGCGTGCTCACGGATAGCCGGTATTGATGGCCTTGGTGGTTCTTCGGAATTAGCAGCTTTTGTGGAAGCTGAACTTCTCTTGGCTGCGGATCACCGGCTTCCGGAGAGCAAACCAGAAAATGAAGAGCAGTTCGATCGTTCACCGGGGTGGGGTTGGCCGCAGGCGCGCATCGCGGCAGCCGAAGGGTTGCTGAACCTCGTGGCAAGCCTGGGCTTTGCCCCGGCATCAGTCTTGGATGCGCTGGATCGACTGGCGCGAGACCCTGCGGCCGTTGTTCGCTACCACATCGCAAGGCACTGCACGGTGTTGCACAAAACCGACCCGGCAAGAATGTGGCTTTGGCTCGATGGTCTTTCCGCAGACGTCAGCATGTCTGTTAGGGAAGCAACTGTCTTCACTCTCGATCACCTTGCGAGAGCGTATCCAGATCGAGCAATGGCGTTAGTAGCCTCAATACTTGAGGGAATCCCAAGCGGGCGAATCGGAGCAGACCGCGTCGAGGAGGCATGCGTTCGCAGCCTCGTAAACTTCCATCTCTGGCGAGGCACACCCGCAGCAACCGCGGCTATTGACACAATCACGTGCAGTTTGGCAACGAGACATTCTCAGGCAGCCGACATGCTCTTCGTAATGCGTGAGCCTCTAACGCACGGAGCTATTGGGGCTTCGGCGGAAGAACATGCTGTTCGCGGACGCGCTATCCGCCTGCTCTCAACGCTTGTTGACGGTGCGTGCGAGCCACTACTTGAGATGCTGAAGCGCCAACTCGGCGGAGGTCATCTTTCGCCCGAAGAAAGGGCTCAATTTGAAGCCCTCGCAAAACTAACGAGTTCAATCGCCACTGAGGTCTATTTTGCTTCAGGCGCTCACCAGCCTAATAGTGCGGGACCACCTGCTATCCCGAGTCAGGAGCAGGAGAGGTTCTATCGGGAAGCAGACGGCGTTTTCGACCAGCTTGCTGCAGTAGGGCTGCCCGGGTTAGCTCATCATCTGACCGAAACAATGGAAATGTTTATCCCAGTTGACCCCGCAGGAGTTTTTCTCCGAATTGCTGCAATCGTGCGTGCCGGACGCACTTGGGACTACGAATATGAACAATTGGCTCAGGACTTAATTGTTCGAATCGTAGAGCGTTATCTTGCGGAGTACAGGTCGCTGCTTCAACAGGATCGCGGTTGTCAGACCGCTTTGCGGGAGACTCTGGAAACGTTCATTGTCGCTGGTTCAGCACGTGCTCAGATGTTGGCATATCACCTGGATGAAATTTTTCGGTAGTAGCCCGCTTCCCAGTAAGGCGAGCCTAGTAAAAATCGCTGCAACTCAAAAAAAAGCCACATTTTTTGCAAACAAGTTTGCAGCCCGAATCTTGCAGTTTTGAACCACACGTCGGACAGTGGCTGGAAACATCGGCATTCGTGAATTCGGGCGGTTGCCGAGTGTCAGTCCCTTGATCGGAATCTGGATTGTCAGGGACCATCGCGAACATTCTACTCGGAGCACAACGGAACAACCAGCCCTCAGGGGCACGCGCAGATTAGAATTGGAACCATGGAGACCAGCATCACCCCGGTGGATCAAATGTGCATTTACGGTCGCGAATCAAGGGTCGAGTTCAACCGCGACCATGTGATACCGGAGGCTTTTGGAAAGTTCACGAATAATTTCGTGCTGACCTGCGTTTGCACGGACTGCAACCAGCTTTTCGGGGACGAACTGGAACTGGCTCTGGGACGCAATAGCAGGGAAGCGATCATGCGGCTGCACCATGGCGTAAAGGCTCCTGCGGGCGCTGCGAAACTCAAATATGACCGTGTCAGACTGACCGTGAGCCAGCCCGGACCCTGGCGCGGGGCGCAGATCATTCTTGCCGTGGACGGCACCGGAACTAAACTCGACACAAAACCCATACCACAGGTTGCGCTCCGAAAGAAAGATGAAGAACACTGGACCTGGTTACCTGAGGCGGATTTGACGCTGCCGTTTGTCCTTGATCCGTACCGAAATCCCCAAAGTGTGATTCAAGTTGTCGGTCCGTCCCAGGATGATGTCGATAGACTGACGGCGAAGCTCAAAGAGATGGGCATTGAGTTCAACGAGAGGGGTACACTTCCTCAGCCGGCCGCAGCTGACGGAACCATTCTGACGAGACTGGCTTCGAAAATCGACGAGACGATCCTTCGGTCCATTGGCAAGATCGCCTTCAATTACGTAGCATACGTTCATGGTGCAGCTTTCGTCTTAAGGCCGGATTTCGACAGTTTTCGAGAATGGGTGCGCCATGGAGCGTTACGAGCCTCGGCCAACTCGGTGTTAGGCAGCTGTAGAACATTTCCTACCAGCGTGACTCGTGACGCGCCGAGCGGTTCGCCGTCGGTATCCTGCTGGGTAACCAGCAAACTGGCGCGAGGGTCGGCCTGCAAGTTCTGCGTGTGCATGGCCATTGTGCTGATCAGAAAGATGGGACGGCCGTGATCGTCCAACCCGTAAGGCATAACCGACCCGAAAGGGAACCCTGCCTGTTTTCGCGACAGGGTTGAGAGGCTACCCATGCGGCTCGAATAAATCAAGGTGCGCGCACGCTCGGCGAATGTAGGCTCGGGGACCGGAGGCTGGTCGCTCGCTGGCGCAGGTCCCGCATGTTTTCTGGCGGATGAGGTCGTCATTCGTGGTTTTCTCTCCTATGTTTCCTCGTCGGGCGGACCGGCGGCGCCGGCAAGATCCTGAGGCTTAATCTTCTCGACATTGAACTTTGCTACGCGCTCGCGCATTGTCTTCAGAACATCTTCGAGGGGTGGAAGTTCGCCCTTGATCCATCGCAGCGGGTTGATGCGTGCCACAACAAACGATCGCAAGTACGGACTCACCAGTCCGCGTTCCTTTAACTTCTTGACCACCGCGGCGACCTTTTCTTCGAGGTCCAGCACGGCAGAGGCCCGCTTCTCGTGATGCTTAAGTGCCGAACGCAATGGCTCGTCACTGAAGTCCTCAAGGCGCCGCAGGATCGGATGGTATGCGCCACCGCCGAAGCGGGCGACTCGCTCGTAGCACACACCCAAAGTGACAAGTGCGGCCTGTTCGAGGTAGAAGGCAAACCCGGATTCGGGTCGCGAACCATCCTCGTCGACCAGGCCACGGTAGATGCGGATGACTTCCAGTGAGCGTTCTTTGAGGTTATGTGCTTTCTCGGTGTTGAGAGCCAAGATCTGCCAGGCAACCTCCCGTTCCGGGACGACTAGGGCTGTAATGGACCTCGCCCCAAGGCGGCGCATAGCTTCGAGGCGATGCCGGCCGTTGGGAGTCCAGAAGCCACCGCCGCGCGCGACGACAGCGATGATCGGGTCGAGAAAACGTCCGGTCTTATTGATGACGTCGGCCAGCCGTTTGTGGTGAGCGTCGGAGAGATCGCGTTGAAACGGCGTCGGCTCGATCTTGTCGATGGGAAGGATCGAGAGCAAAGTCTGATGTCCACCCAGAGGGTCCTTGTAGAGGCCCACCACGCACCCCCCAGCCTTCTCGACCTCGTCTGCGGCTTCCGCGGCAGATCCTTCTGGTTGCTCTAACCTGCACTGTGTCGGCTCTAGGCCCCTGGTGCTGGGCTTGGCTTTGCGAGGACGTCGTCGGGCAGGTGCGCGGTTTGCCATCGTAGAGACTCTACCTTATTCTGCATGGGGCTACCAAAAGGCTGCTTCTGATAACGCTGGGCATTGGCCTTGGCGAACTAGGCTGTCCTTGCTCCGCCCTAGCAAAAGATCGGACTTTCATCTGGCCAGGGCGGGCTCTCGCTGTTGCCGTGTACTGTGGACGAAGCTGTGGAGAAGTAGGGACAATTTATCCCTCTATTCACTAAGCTTCACCAATTCAATAGATTAGCTCCTCGGCAGGGGCACTCACGAATCTTAGAATGTGCACTGGAAAGCGGCATTGACAACTCTGAAGTAAGTGTTTAGGGTGACACGCGTCGACGGCTGAAAGGGTTGGCTCAATTACACTTTTGCCAGTCCGAAGTAGGCTGAGTGATCAGCTCGGCGGGGCAATCCGACGAGTAACCAGACCTGAAAAAAAGACGGCTCTGCGAGGGGTAGTTGGGGTTTGGGACCGCGAAAGCGGTGATCGCATCAAGGGCTGTGACGGTGCATGCGTCCACGCCGAAGGCTCCCTCGCAGGAGTTGGCGGCTAGAGCATAACCAATGTCACAGCCTTTAACTTTTCCCGCCGTTCTTATTTTGCAGAAACGCTGGTCTCCCAAGAGATATTCTCGCCCCGAGATCTGCTGTTGCCACGCTCACCTGGTTTCAAGAAGATTTGTGAAGAACCGTTCAAAAGACTTGACTGGCTCTTCCTTCTTGGGCCTTAGCCGGTTTGCTCAAGGGAATATGCTGTCACTTTGTGCAATAAGTGGACATGGAAGTGACGATTGAAATGCAGAACACGGGTGACCCTCGAGGGCGCAAGGAGATTCTTGCCGGTGTCGAACACGTACTGAGTCATGCGGCAGGAGAGTGGCGGGTCTCAATTGTCGGATCTCGTGCGGATGACAACTGGAGAAATGAAAGTGGAGGGACCTCGGGGATTCGAGCGCTCGTACACTTTGGTTGGCAAACCTGGAACTACGGCCCTCGACACGTAATCACAAAGTAGTCAAAATCAACGTCGGACCAATGCAGAGTCAGAACTTCCTCGGCCCGCAGCCCGAGGCATTGCGCCACAACGACGATCGTGCGATAGGGTTCAGGCAGAAGATTGAGCAGCCTTGCGGACTTTCTCAAAGTGGATGTGTCATCTCATCTGGGCGAACCCATGCATCAAACTCCTCCGCCATGAGAAGCCCGAGTTTTAAAGCAGCTTCACGCAAGCTGAGATCTTCGTGATACGCAGTAAGTGAAATCTTCGCCGCCTTTTCATATCCAATGTGAGGATTGAGAGCCGTTACCAGCATCAGCGAGTTGTCGAGATGCTCTTTAATGCCCTGGCCGCGGGCGGCAGTTACTCGCCTGACTGTCGGCCAGACAAGGAAGCGTAGTCAGGCGTGATCTCGGGTTAAATCGTGGGCCGAATGTGGGCCGGAACTCAGGCCCTATCAGAAGGACCCTCGGGTTACAAACCCAACGACCATTGCCTGGTACTCGGAAGGTCTCTCACGATGGAGACGTCACCTTCGACATGCGTACATCGGCACCGAAGCCAGAGGGAACCGATGAACTCGTTGAGGCAGCGGAAGAGCACGGGAGCTTTCGATTCGCGATCGAAGAGATCTGCGACGGGACGTGGAGCATTGGCGGGGAATTGACGAACACCGTGGCGGCCCGCGTCCCAGCTGGAATCGAATAAGCCATCGTGCGAAGCGACTAGAAAAATCAATATCGACTGGAGAACACAATGAATCTGGAAATAACGGAAACGGCGGCTCCAAATGGAGCCGCCATCGGACTTAAGCCCTAAGACGTGAACTCCGTTGGTTTGATTGATCAGGAGCCTCTGCCGTG
>CAWDNG010000001.1:0-92975 GCA_963803605.1 Terriglobia bacterium | reverse complement strand
TCATCAATCTAGTGGGAAACGCCCTGAAGTTCACCGCGAAGGGCGAAGTCACGGTGCGGGTTGCGATGGAGGACGAAACCGCCGATCAGGCAGGCTTTCACTTCAGCGTGACCGACACCGGCATTGGGATCCCTCAGGACAAACAGAAACTGATTTTCGAAGCATTCACCCAATCGGACAGCTCGACCACGCGGCAATACGGCGGTACCGGACTCGGCCTTTCCATTTCTTCGCGCCTGGTCGGCCTCATGGGTGGCAACATCTGGGTAGAGAGCCAGCCCGGTCACGGCAGCACCTTCCATTTCAAGGTGCGCTTTGGACGGCAAAAAATCCCTACCAGAGTACTGCACTCGCCCGACCGTCCCGCTTCGCCTCAAGTCACGACCGAAGACCAGCGGCGTCTTAATATCCTGCTCGCCGAGGACAACCTGGTGAACCAGAAAGTGGCAGCCCGATTCCTGCAAAAAAGAGGTCATACCGTAGTGTTGACCGGGTCGGGGAAAAAAGCGCTCGATGCCTGGCGGAAACAGGCGTTCGACATCATTCTGATGGATGTTCAGATGCCGGAAATGGACGGGTTCGAAGCCACGGCAAGGATTCGTGAACACGAAAAATCCACCGACAAACACGTACCCATCATTGCCCTGACCGCTCACGCCATGGTGGGTGACCGCGAACGTTGTCTGGCCGCGGGGATGGATGAGTATGTTTCCAAGCCGATCAACGCCGATGATCTGTTCGCAGCCATCGAACGTCTTCTGCCCGCAGCCGCAAAAGCCCACGCCTAGCCTTTCGTAGCGCCGGCGGCCTGCCGGCTGTCCGGCGGGCGTCTCGCCGCCTCATCTGAATGCAATATTTTGGCGAATGCTCCCCTCCTCGCGGCGGGCGGGACGCCCGCCGGACAGCCGGCGAGACGCCGGCGCTACCAGAAGTTACGACGCCAGTTCCACAGTTCGCTTTAACTGTCCGCAGGCGGCGTAGATATCGCGGCCGCGAGGACGGCGCACGAACGCGGGCACACCGGCGGCCCGCAAGATATTCTGAAATTGCAGCACCCGCTCCTCGGCCGGAGTCCGGAAGTCGATTCCGGGGCCCGGGTTCAGCGCGATCAGATTCAGTTTCGCCCGCAGGCCGCGAACCAACTCCACCACCTCGCGCGCATTCTCGGCGGAGTCGTTGACTCCGTCCAGCAACACGTATTCGAAGGTCAGGTTTTCCCGGTTGCGCAGCGGGAATTCGCGGGCCGCGGCCATCAGCTTTTCCAGGTTCCACTTGCGATTGATCGGCATCAGGCGGGTACGCAATTCGTCATTCGAGGCATTGAGCGAGATTGCGATTTTCGGACGCACTGGCTCCAGCCCAAAATCGTAGAGGGCAGGCACAATCCCTGCCGTTGATACCGTCATTCGCGATTCAGTAATGCCCACTCCCTCCACCAGAAGGTGGACCGCCTTCATGAAATTTCCGTAGTTCAGGAAGGGCTCGCCCATCCCCATAAAAACCAGGTTGATGCGGTGCAGAGGCAAAGAAACCCTTTGATCGTTCAGTACGGCGCACACTTGTCCGACGATCTCTCCGGCGGTCAGGTTCCGTTTGATTCCCAGCAGCGCAGTCAGGCAGAACTGACAATCCACCGCGCAACCCACCTGGCTGGACACGCAAATGGTTGCACGTTCCCAGGCGCGGCCCGCCGTCTCCGTCTGGTTGCCGGCCTCACTGCCGTCGCCCGCTTCCCCGTCGTCTCCCTCCGGCATCCACACTGTTTCCACACTTTGTCCGTCGCCGCAGGCCACCAGGTAGCGCACGGTTCCGTCGCTGGAAACAGATTTCTTTTCGACGCGGGGGATTCCGATGGAAATTCTCTTCTCCAACAGTTCGCGGCGAAAATCCTGGGGCAGGGTTGAAATCTGCTCGGCGCTTTCAACTCGCTGACGATAAAGACCTTCAAAAAGCTGGCGGGCACGGTAAGGAGGCTGTCCGAACTCCTCCACCAGCGCCGCCAACTCCGGAAGCTGAAGCCCCAAAAGCGATTTTTCAGTGGCTTGATCCACGACCTGATCTCGAACGCCCTACCTTTGCGTCCTTGGCGGCTGTCTTTGCGACCTTTGCGGTAAAGGGTTTCGCCTTAGGACAACCAAACCGCAGCCCTCCGGCAACCCAACCTTCGTCCCATCCGGATTGTAGAGGATGCCGAGCCTCCGGGCCCAGCCAGGCTGGCTTACGCATACGATTAACAAAATCTATGTACACCATTGATTCTAAAACAATAAACACGCATTGGCCGCAACCAGCCAGGGTGTGCAACAATACTTACATGGTGCAGGAAGTCCGGAACATACGTCGCGAGGGTCTGGCCAACGGGCTGATTCTTATCACCGAGGAGATGGAGCACATTCGTTCCGCCTCGGTCGGGATCTGGATCAAGACCGGCTCCCGCGACGAAGACTTGCAATGGAACGGTATTTCACACTTTATCGAACACATGGTGTTCAAGGGCACCAGGAACCGGAACGCGGAAGAAATCGCCCGCCAGGTTGACTCCATCGGCGGCAACATGGACGCCTTTACCGCCAAGGAATGTATCGGTTTTAACATCAAGGTGCTGGACGAACATCTTCCCCTCGCCATGGATGTGCTGAGCGACCTGGTCCTGAACCCGGTCTTCGATGCCAACGACATCGGCCGCGAGCGCGGGGTCATCCTCGAAGAAATAAAGATGGACGAGGACAATCCCGACTACCTGGTCCACGAAATCTTCACCCAGAATTTCTGGAAGGACCACCCCCTGGGCAAACCCATCCTGGGAACCAAGGATACGGTCCGGAAATTCGAACGCGATCCGGTGCTGGATTTTTACCAGCAGCGCTTTGCGCCCGGCAACATGATCATCTCCGCCGCCGGCCATTTGAAGCACGAACAATTCGTGGAACTGGTGGCCAAACACTTCGGGCACATGAAGCCAGTGAAGAACGGCTTCCACGGTACTCCGCCCACGATTGCGCCTCGCATCATCATGCGCAACAAGAAGTCGCTGGAGCAGGTCCAGATCTGCGTGGGCGTGCCTTCTCATCCCATCGCCCACGAAAACCGGCATGCCTCCTACATATTGAATACTTTGCTTGGGGGCGGCATGAGCTCGCGGCTGTTCCAGAATATTCGCGAACGCCAGGGCTTGGCCTATGCCATCTACAGCGATTTGTCGCCCTACCGCGATACCGGATGCCTGTCGGTTTATGCGGGAACTTCGCGCGAGTCTGCCGGAAAAGTTGTGCAGTCGGTGGTCTCCGAGTTCCGCAAGCTCAAGCTCGAAGCGGTTCCCGAGGATGAATTGCGCCGCTCCAAGGACCAGCTGAAAGGCAGCCTGATGTTGTCGCTGGAATCCTCGAGCGCGCGCATGTCAAATCTGGCCCGCCAGGAAATGTACTTCGACCACTTCTACAGTCTTGACGAATTGATTGAGCGAATCGAGAATGTGACAGCCGAGGATTTGACCGAACTGGCCAATGAGTTCTTCCAGACTGAATCCATCGCGGTGACAGTTCTCGGCAATCTGAATGGGCTAAAACTGACACGCGATCAACTGGCCTGCTGAGGCTCCGCGACGATCCGCGTAGGGGCAGATGTCCTCATCTGCCCGGCCGAGCAAAGCTCCGCTATTGTTACCGACTATTCGGCAAGAACGGTCGAGCTCCGGTGGACTGAGCAGATCGTCATCAATCTAGTGGGAAACGCCCTGAAGTTCACCGCGAAGGGCGAAGTCACGGTGCGGGTTGCGATGGAGGACGAAACCGCCGATCAGGCAGGCTTTCACTTCAGCGTGACCGACACCGGCATTGGGATCCCTCAGGAAAAACAGAAACTGATTTTCGAAGCATTCACCCAATCGGACAGCTCGACCACGCGGCAATACGGCGGTACCGGACTCGGCCTTTCCATTTCTTCGCGCCTGGTCGGCCTCATGGGTGGCAACATCTGGGTAGAGAGCCAGCCCGGTCACGGCAGCACCTTCCATTTCAAGGTGCGCTTTGGACGGCAAAAATTCCCTACCGGACTACTGCTCTCCGCCCGACCGTCCCGCTTCGCCTCAAGTCACGCACCGAAGACCATCGGCGTCTTAATATCCTGCTCGCCGAGGACAACCTGGTGAACCAGAAAGTGGCAGCCCGATTCCTGCAAAAAAGAGGTCATACCGTAGTGTTGACCGGGTCGGGGAAAAAAGCGCTCGATGCCTGGCGGAAACAGGCGTTCGACATCATTCTGATGGATGTTCAGATGCCGGAAATGGACGGGTTCGAAGCCACGGCAAGGATTCGTGAACACGAAAAATCCACCGACAAACACGTACCCATCATTGCCCTGACCGCTCACGCCATGGTGGGTGACCGCGAACGTTGTCTGGCCGCCGGGATGGATGAGTATGTTTCCAAGCCGATCAACGCCGATGATCTGTTCGCAGCCATCGAACGTCTTCTGCCCGCAGCCGCAAAAGCCCACGCCTAGCCTTTCGTAGCGCCGGCGGCCTGCCGGCTGTCCGGCGGGCGTCTCGCCGCCTCATCTGAATGCAATATTTTGGCGAATGCTCCGCTCCTCGCGGCGGGCGGGACGCCCGCCGGACAGCCGGCGAGACGCCGGCGCTACCAGGACCTACGAGACCAGCTCAACGGTCCGCTTCAACTGTCCGCAGGCAGCGTAGATATCGCGGCCGCGAGGACGGCGCACGAACGCGGGCACACCGGCGGCCCGCAAGATATTCTGGAACTGCAGCACCCGCTCCTGGGCCGGAGTCCGGAAATCGATTCCGGGGCCGGGGTTCAGCGCGATCAGATTCAGTTTCGCCCGCAGGCCGCGAACCAGCTCCACCACCTCGCGCGCATTCTCGGCGGAGTCGTTGACTCCGTCCAGCAACACGTATTCGAAGGTCAGGTTTTCCCGGTTGCGCAGCGGGAATTCGCGGGCCGCAGCCATCAGCTTTTCCAGGTTCCACTTGCGATTGATCGGCATCAGGCGGGTACGCAATTCGTCATTCGAGGCATTGAGCGAGATCGCAATTTTCGGGCGCACCGGCTCCAATCCAAAATCGTAGATGGCAGGCACGATCCCTGCCGTGGATACCGTCATGCGCGATTCAGTGATGCCCACTCCCTCCACCAGAAGATGGACCGCCTTCATGAAATTTCCGTAGTTAAGAAAGGGCTCGCCCATCCCCATAAAAACCAGGTTGATGCGGTGCAGAGGCAAAGAAACCCTTTGATCGTTCAGTACGGCGCACACTTGTCCGACGATCTCTCCGGCGGTGAGGTTCCGTTTGATTCCCAGCAGCGCAGTCAGGCAGAACTGACAATCCACCGCGCAGCCCACCTGGCTGGACACGCAAATGGTTGCGCGTTCCCAGGCGCGGCCCGCCGTCTCCGTCTGGTTGCCGGCCTCACTGCCGTCGCCCGCTTCCCCGTCGTCTCCCTCCGGCATCCACACTGTTTCCACGCTTTGTCCGTCGCCGCAGGCCACCAGGTAGCGCACGGTTCCGTCGCTGGAAACAAATTTCTTTTCGATGCGGGGAATTCCGATGGAAATTCCCTTCTCCAACAGGTCCCGGCGAAAATCCTGGGGCAGGGTTGAAATCTGCTCGGCGCTTTCAACTCGCTGACGATAAAGACCTTCAAACAGCTGGCGGGCACGGTAAGGAGGCTGTCCGAACTCCTCCACCAGCGACGCCAACTCCGGAAGCTGAAGCCCCAAAAGCGATTTTTCAGTGGCTTGATCCACGACCTGATCTCGAACGCCCTACCTTTGCGTCCTTGGCGGCTGTCTTTGCGACCTTTGCGGTAAAGGGTTTCGCCTTAGGACAACCAAACCGCAGCCCTCCGGCAACCCAACCTTCGTCCCATCCCGATTGTAGAGGATGCCGAGCCTCCGGGCCCAGCCAGGCTGGCTTACGCATACGATTAACAAAATCTATATAAACCATTGATTCTAAAACAATAAACACGCATTAGCCGCAACCCGCCAGGGTGTGCAACAATACTTGCATGGTGCAGGAAGTCCGGAACATACGTCGCGAGGTCCTGGCCAACGGGCTGATTCTCATCACCGAGGAGATGGAGCACATTCGCTCTGCCTCGGTCGGGATCTGGATCAAGACCGGTTCCCGCGACGAAGATCTGCAGTGGAATGGTATTTCACACTTTATCGAACACATGGTGTTCAAGGGCACCAGGAACCGGAACGCGGAAGAAATCGCCCGCCAGGTTGACTCCATCGGCGGCAACATGGACGCCTTTACCGCCAAGGAATGTATCGGTTTTAACATCAAGGTGCTGGACGAACATCTTCCCGTCGCCATGGATGTGCTGAGCGACCTGGTCCTGAACCCGGTCTTCGATGCCAACGACATCGGCCGCGAGCGCGGGGTCATCCTCGAAGAAATAAAGATGGACGAGGACAATCCCGACTACCTGGTCCACGAAATCTTCACCCAGAATTTCTGGAAGGACCACCCCCTGGGCAAACCCATCCTGGGAACCAAGGATACGGTCCGGAAATTCGAACGCGATCCGGTGCTGGATTTTTACCAGCAGCGCTTTGCGCCCGGCAACATGATCATCTCCGCCGCCGGCCATCTCAAGCACGAACAATTCGTGGAGCTGGTGGCCAAACACTTCGGGCACATGAAGCCGGTGAAAAACGGCTTCCACGGTACTCCGCCCACGATTGCGCCTCGCATCATCATGCGCAACAAGAAATCCCTGGAGCAGGTCCAGATTTGCGTGGGCGTGCCTTCTCATCCTATTGCCCACGAGAACCGGCATGCTTCCTACATATTGAATACTTTGCTTGGAGGCGGCATGAGCTCGCGGCTGTTCCAGAATATCCGCGAACGCCAGGGCCTGGCCTATGCCATCTACAGCGATTTGTCGCCCTACCGCGATACCGGATGCCTATCGGTTTATGCCGGAACTTCGCGCGAGTCTGCCGGAAAAGTTGTGCAGTCGGTGGTCTCCGAGTTCCGCAAGCTCAAGCTCGAAGCGGTTCCCGCGGATGAATTGCGCCGCTCCAAGGACCAGCTGAAAGGCAGCCTGATGTTGTCGCTGGAGTCCTCGAGCGCGCGCATGTCAAACCTGGCCCGCCAGGAAATGTACTTCGACCACTTCTACAGCCTCGACGAACTGATTGAGCGCATCGAGAATGTGACAGTCGAGCAGTTGACCGAACTGGCCAATGAGTTCTTTCAGACTGAATCCATTGCCGTGACAGTTCTCGGCAATCTTAACGGGCTAAAACTGAAACGCGATCAACTCGCCTGCTGAGGCTCCGCGACGATCCGCGTAGGGGCAGATGTCCTCATCTGCCCGGCGGAGCAAAGCTCCGCTATTGTTTTCGCTCTCGGCAAGAACGGTCGAGCTCCGCTCGACTGGGCAGATGAGGACATCTGCCCCTACACGATTTGCGCTGATGTTCGTCATCGTGCCGCACGATAAACCCCGTCGCCCGGAAAAAGTTGCGCGCCATTTTCGCTCCGGTGCCTGACTCTTCCTGCAGCCGTCAGCATCTAAATAAATAACTGAGCAGGACACCTGGCATGGTGATGCCGAGCACAATTAGGTGAACTGCAGTGGATCGGAGGGTGAATATGGCGCAGGTGATTGAGTTCTACATTCCGACGCGCTTTAAGCCAAAGGTAAAGTGGGTCCCCGCGGAGCAACGGGGAAAGATTCTCGCGTTTCCCACTGACCTGAAAAAGTCGGCGTAAAGGAAATGGCGTCAAGGAAATAACGAGACGCCCGGCCGCGTTGCTGCGAGCCGGGCGTTTTTGTGTTTGGGCGGACCCGGCCGGGCAGAACGCGGAACTCCTATTCCCCGGCCCGCCTAAGTCTTTCATTTCCTTGACTATCTGACGCCTCCCTTGGGCGATCTGACGCCCCGCCCCCCAGCATGAAATGGTCGTGCCCGATTCGTTAGTTTCGCTGGATTAGAGCGAATTTTCGAGGCATACTAGGCACCACGGCCCGTCTCCCCTGCGGGCGGGAGGGCTCTGCGCCATGCCGTTGTTGCAGGACAAGGAACTACAAGTAAGAGACATTACGTCTTCGATCGGGGATGATTCCGAACAAAAGCAGCGCCGGCAGATGCTCATCGCGCTGGCCCTGCTGCTCGCCGCATTGATTCTGGTTCTCATAAAGGACCGCGACTTCTGGTTTCCACCCGCACCGGTTGCGCAGGTGCAATCGGAATCGGAGCCCGTCGAAGAGCCTGCTCCTGATGTGAAAACGCCATCCGAAACGGCAACCGCAAGCACACCGGCCGCGGTCCCAGCGCGGCCGAAGGCAAAGCCGCGCACCCCACCGCCTGCCGCCGTTGACCCAGGTCCCGCGCCCGCTTTGGCGCCAGTGGTGATGAGCCGCGCCGTTCTGCCCCCGCTCGAAGTCGAGGTGGTGGCCGGGGATGAGCACCGCACCATCGCCGCCAGCAGCGCTTCGGTGCGAGTGGACCTGCAGCCCAGGGCCCCTTTCTCCTCCACGCCCACGCCTCCTTCCTCAACCTCTTCTGCCCCCAATGCGGCAGATTCCACCGGCGTGGCCGACGCCACCGGACGAGTCCATCTCTCTCCCGGCGCCGCCCAGATTCTTTCCCGGCCAGTCGAACCGAACTATCCTCTTCTGGCCAAGCAGATGAAGGTTCAGGGCGCCGTCGTACTCGAAGCCCTGATCGGGCGCGACGGGAATATTCAGGACCTGCATGTTCTCAGCGGACCCACCATTCTCTCCACCGCGGCCCGGGAAGCGGTAAAGCAATGGCGCTTCCGGCCCTATCTGCAATCCGGTGAGGCGGTCGAAACCGAGGCCCGGATTACGGTAAACTTCACTATCTCGACCCAGTAGGAACCGCAGCCGGGGATTGGCCACGGATTCACACGGACAAGGCAGAAGAGATAAGGCGATGGAAAAAAAGATTTGTTCCGTGTAGATTCGTAAAATCCGTGGCTAGTGTTGCATTGCAACCTGGGAGCAAGCCTGATGGCTTTTGCAATCTCCAGTACAGCCTTTCCAGACGGCGGCGAGATTCCCAAAAAATTCACCTGCGACGGCGCAGATGTGTCTCCCGAACTTTCGTGGACCGAGCCGCCGCCCGGCACCCAGAGCTTCACTCTTATCGCTGACGACCCCGACGCGCCCTCCGGCACCTGGACCCACTGGGTGCTATACGACGTGCCCGCTACCAGCACCGGCCTGGCCGAAGGTGTGAACAAAATCGATGAACTCCCCGGCGGCGAGCGTCAGGGCCGCAACGACTTCCGCAAGATCGGTTACAACGGGCCCTGTCCGCCACCCGGAAAACCTCATCGTTACTTTTTCAAACTCTACGCCCTCAAAGGAAAACTCGATCTCAAACCAGGCGCGAGCCGTCAGGAGGTAGAACAGGCGCTGCCGAATCTCTTGCTGGGCCAGGCCGAGTGGATGGGACAATACCATCGCTAAGACGGGCCCACGGCTTTCGCGCACGAGAGGCCTCCATGGAGGTAGCCGGCCTACGATGGTTCAGCCGCGCTCACGCCGAGATCGCCTTCGTACAATCCGGGCAAAGCTTGTGAGTGACCTTGGCTTCTGAGTGCGATCTCACGTAGTACTCAAAGGGCTGCCAATCACCTTTCTTATCTTGTATTTTCTTGCATGACAGGCATATGGGCAACAGTCCCTCCAGGGTGCGAATGTTCGCCATGGCTGCCTTGAGTTCTCGATGCGCAAGATCTTTTTCGTTTTCTGCCCGATCGCGCGCTGCCAGAGATGCGGCCAACCGCTTAAGGTTACGGCGCAGCTCCAGTTGGGCTTGCACCTGGCGACCCAGGGCGCGAAGCGCTTCCAACTGCTCTAGACTTAGCTTTCGCGCCACCCGGTCAATTACGCACAGTGTCCCGAGTGCATGACCATCCCCCATCAGGGGCGTACCAGCGTAGAAGCGGATTTTAGGTTCGGAAACTACCAGAGGATTCTCCGCAAACCTTTCGTCTTCACTGGCGTCGGGCACGATGAAAACACCCGGCTCGAGAATCGCCGAAGCGCAGAAGGCGATGTCGCGCGAGGTCTCCTGCACCGAAAAACCCACGCTCGATTTGAACCACTGCCGGTTGGCGTCTACGAGGCTAATCAGAGCGATCGGAGTTTGGCAGACGCAGGAAGCTATTAATGTGAGGTCGTCGAACGCCGCTTCCGGTTCCGTATCGAGGATCTCATAGCCCCGCAGCGTAGTTAACCTCTGCTGCTCGTTTGCTGGCTTGGGAGGAATCATCGCTGGCTCCAGACTGGTCACCCGGACAGCGACTCTACTGCCATTTCCACGAGAATTCAACCCGGTGATCCCGAGGCTGGGTGAATGGGGTAACTGAATCCTTTCTGGCCCGCGGGGAAAAGTCCGGACAGACGCGACGTTTCACGATCCTTCTCCAACTACGGTGAAGCTGCGACGGCCTTCTGAGTTTCAGGCGCGCGTTCTACCCTGTTCCTGCCGTTAGTTTTGGCGCGATAGAGCGCAGTATCGGCGGCGCGTAGCAGGTCTTCCGCCTTCAGGATTGTGGCGGAGGTCGCATCTCCGGCCGCCAATCCGATGCTGACGGTAACCGGAATGGGACCAGCCTCGGTTTCAATCGGATTTCCCGAGATGCGGGCCCGCATCCGTTCCGCGGTGGCGGCCAGGGCCGAAGGCGCGCAGTCGGCCAGCACGATCAGAAACTCTTCCCCGCCGTAGCGTCCCACGTAATCATAATTTCTCACCGAGGCCAGCATGCGTTCCGCCACTTCGTGCAAGACCGTGTCTCCGACCTGATGCCCGTACGAGTCGTTGATGAGTTTAAATCGGTCGAGGTCTACCATCATGAGCCCCAGGAGATTGCCTAATCGCACGCTGCGCTGGGTCTCCCGGCGCATCAGGTCCATGATTGCCCTGCGGTTCCACAGCCCAGTCAGGTGGTCATGCGCGGTCTCGAATTGCAGATCGGTCTGAACTCTCAGCAAAGCATCCTGTAGCTGCAGTATGCGCTGGCCGGCGCGCACCCGGGCCCGCAGCTCGTTTACGTCGAATGGTTTGGTCAGGTAGTCATCAGCACCTGCTTCGAGACCAGCGACTACGTCTTCCTTGCTGTCCTTGGAGGTGAGCAACAGCACATACTTATAGTGACCCGATTGCTGAGCGCGAATTCTGCGGCAAAGCTCGATGCCGTCCAGGCCGGGCATCATCCAGT
Organism: Terriglobia bacterium; assembly: GCA_963803605.1. GTDB lineage: Bacteria > Acidobacteriota > Terriglobia > Terriglobales > Acidobacteriaceae > JAIQFF01. The sequence goes on along the minus strand of CAWDNG010000001.1, from coordinate 81,745 downwards.
CCAGGATCACCAACTGCGGAGCGTCCTCTTGTTGCAGGATGCTCCAGGCATCCACGCCGTTCTTCAGGGCGGTGACGCGATAGTTCCACTTCTGCATGCAGCTCGCAAGGACCCGGCAGAACATAGGATCATCTTCCGCGATCAGCACTTCCTCCAGCCGCGTTGACTCTGACTCCGGTCCGGAACCCTGCCCCGGGCCCGCTTGCGTATGCAGAATGCTCACGGCGCAGTTCTCGCCGAGGCCTTCATCGCAAGATGAAGAGCAGCCAGGTGCAGTTCCAACGATGCGAACATTGCCGCTGCCTCGGAAAGATTCTTCTCGTGTCCCATGTCCTCCAGTGCCCGGGAAACCTGCAATGCCTCCACCGCACCCAGATAGCCGAGCTCGCCTTTGAGGCTGTGGGCCGCGCACATCACCGCTTCCGCATCGGACTCAGCGATGGCCTGTCCCAATTTTTGCAGCAGCTTGGGAGATTCCTGCAGAAAAATCTCGCACAATTCCCAGAAAAGCTCTTCATCTCCGTCCAATCGTTCGACCGCCTCGTCCTTGCCCCACAATACTTCTTGCGCTGCGTTCCCATTCGGGATAGGTGGCCGAATTGGGACAGTGGTCAGCGTCTTTTCCTTCCCACTCTCATTGACTGGCATTGGTTTCATCAGGCACCCATTCCTGCCGGCCGCAAATTGCAGCTGTGTGTATCTTCGGCAGAGCGCAGCCTTTCTTTACCGCTGAACAGGCAATCGGGCGAAACCGCAATCGCTCCTCGGGCAACCGTTGGTAACAGGACAATGGCCCAAAAGGCGGGGAGGAGCCCTCTCCAGCGGAAGGCCGTTGGCCCTTCGGCTAGATTCCCACAGCTTCCCGGCGTAAAGCCGGCCCCCGATCGGTCGATGAGTCCAATAGATGAATATTCTCCGCCATTTTGTGCTTTTGGTTCATGGTTCGCTTTACCACTCGGCGGCGAAAGCATCGCACCAGATGAGGAAGCCACCGGACGCGGGTTTGCCCAGTATCACTGTCGCAAGGGTCAGCCCGTCCAGCGCCCATATCGAGAGCCACGACAGGAAGAACGGGACCTGCTTCGCACCTGGAATAAGGGCGCCAACCGTTATATCCGGAAGACGGTGGACTTCGAACAGCTCCGGCAGGTGGTGAAAACGGTGGATCTGTACGGGATGGTGATCAATCGCAGCCCCTACGGCTCGGATGCCACAGGAACAGCAGAGCAGGGGGCGAAATGAACCTGGCCGCCGTGCGCACGAGGCTGGAGACCTTACCGCCGAGCACCGTCCGGCCTCAGCTTCGCGTGTTACTGGTCGAGGACGACCCCGATGACCGCGACCTGATTTTGCTGGAACTGGGAAAGTGCGAATTCGAGATTACCATCGACGTGGCCGCAACCGCCGATGAGTTCCGGCAACAGGTAAGAACGCACTGTCCGGATGTGGTCCTGGCCGATTACAACCTGGGCCAGTGGCGCGGCACGGAGGCACTAGAAATCTTGGGTGAGGAAGGCCTGGACGTCCCTTTGATCCTGGTGTCGGGCGCGTTGGGAGATGTCACCGCGGTAGAGTGCATCAAGCAGGGCGTCACGGACTATGTCCTGAAAGATTCCCTGGCCCGGTTGTCAGTGGCGTTGCGCGGCGCGCTGAAGGACAAGAATTTGCGTGAAGAACGAAAACGAGAACAGGAATTCCTGGCCCAGAAGGTTGCGGAACTGGCCCGCTCCTATGCCGACCTGGAACAGTTCGCTTACGTGGCTTCGCATGACTTGCAGGAGCCTTTACGAATGGTGTCGGCTTACACCCAGCTTTTGGCGGAACGTTACCGCGGCAAACTCGATGAGCAAGCCGACAAGTACATCAACTATGCGGTGGACGGCGCCGTGCGTATGCAGAGCCTGATTCAGGACTTGCTGGCGTTTTCCCGCGTAGGGCGGCAGGAAAAAGCGTTCAAGACCACGGACTGCAACGAGATCGTGGAGCGAGCCGTGGAGAACCTGCGGGCCGCCATCCAGGAGAGCGGGGCGGTGGTCACGCATGGCCCTTTACCCAGGCTGATGGCCAATGGCTCGCAGCTGGAACAGGTATTTCAGAACCTCATCGGAAATGCCCTCAAATTTAAGGGCTCACAGACCCCCGTCATTGAGATCACAGCGACCCGAGAAGGAGCCGAATGGATCATCGCGGTCGCCGATAACGGCATCGGCATTTCCGCCGAATACGCCGAAAGCGTCTTCATCATTTTCAACCGTCTACACACTCGCACCGAATATCCCGGCAACGGCATTGGTCTGGCCATCTGCAAGAAGATCATCGAATGCCACGGCGGCAGGATCCATGCCCAGCCCCGGGACGGCGGCGGCACCATATTCAATTTCACCTGGCCGGCTGAAAAACCTGCAGAAAATCGGGACCCGGCATGATGACGACGATGGCAGAAATTCTTTTGGTGGATGACAATCCCGCCGATCTGGACTTGACCATTGACGCGCTGGCGCAAAGCGCGTGGCGAACCCACGTCAGTACGGTTTGCGACGGAGTCGAGGCCATGGCCTATCTTCACCGGGAGGGAAAATATGCCGGGGCCAGTCGTCCCCAGCTGGTTTTGCTGGACCTGAATTTGCCCCGCCGGGACGGGCGCTCGGTTCTGACTGAGATGAAATCGAAACCCGCCTTCCGCCGGATACCAGTCGTGATTTTCAGTTCGTCACGAGCCGCAAAGGACATCGAGCACAGCTATGAATTGGGAGCCAACAGCTACGTCAGCAAACCTCCCACCTTGGGCGAGTGGGTCTCGGCCGTGAAGCTCCTGAACGAATTCTGGATCGGATGCGCTTGCTTGCCACGCGAGGGAGAACAATGAACAACGGACATGGCCATATCTTACTGATTGAGGACAACCCTGGAGATGCGGACCTGGTGCGGCTGCGCCTGGTAGAGGCCCATTCTGACATGGCAGTCTCCTGCGCCACCCGGCTCTCCGCCGGACTGGAGGCGATGGTCGTGGAAACGCCCGCCATGGTGCTGCTCGACCTGAACCTTCCCGATAGTCATGGCGAGGAAACTTACCGCAAGGTACTCGAGGCCGCGCCCGGCGTCCCGGTCGTGGTGTTGTCTGGCCTGGACGACGAAGATTTGGCGGTCAACGCCGTCCACCAGGGAGTCCAGGATTACCTGGTCAAGGGAAGTTTCGACAGCAAGCAGTTGGCTCGCGCCATGCGCTACGCGATTGAGCGCCAGGGTCTGTTGACTTCTCTCGATATCAGCCGGCGCCAGCAAATCCAGTTCAAGAACGAATTCCTGTCCCATGTCTCGCACGAATTACGCACGCCTCTCACCTGCATTCATCAGTTCGTCTCGCTGATCCTCGATGGCTTGGCGGGCATCGTCGTGCCCGAGCAACGCGAACACCTGGAAACCGTTTTCCGCAGCGTGAACCAGCTTCGGTCCATGATCACAGACTTGCTGGAAGCCACTCGTGCCGAGTCCGGAAAGATCTCGATTGATCCCCACTGCGCCCTCATCGGCGACCTGATTCGCCAGGCGACCGCGATGCTGCAGAGCACCGCCCAAGCCAAGGGAGTCGGCCTCGAAGCGGGCATTGACATCAGGATTCCATTGATTTACGCCGACGCTAACCGTGTACTCCAGGTGCTCACCAATCTCATAGAAAATGCCATCAAGTTTACCCCCGCCGATGGTTCGGTCATGGTGAAGGCGTACCTGGCCGAAGATGATGCCCAATTCGTCCACATATCCGTCGCTGATACCGGCCGCGGCATCAGCCCGGAAGCGAAGGCCATGATTTTTGAGCGTCTATACCAGGACCCCAATTCGATTGACGATAGCCGAAAGGGTCTGGGTCTGGGACTCTATATCTCGAAAGAACTGGTCCGGCTGCATGGCGGGCAAATCTGGGTCGAGAGCAAGATGTCGCACGGCAGTACCTTCACTTTTACGCTGCCCTTGTTTTCGCTGGCAGACTTTCTCACCCCCATCATTACCCAAATGGGCCGCTTGCGCGAGCATCTTTCCCTGATCACTCTGGAACTCACTCCCCTGCCCACCTTCGCCGCCGCTCTCGAGGAGGCTCGCCAGCATTGCCTGCAGCTCCTCGAACCTTGCATCCTCGGCGACAAGGACGTTGTCCTGCCCGCCATGGGACAAGCCGGCACCGGCGAGACCTTAATGGTCGTGGTCTCTGCCGACGCACACGGCGCCACAGTCGTTGAAAGGCGTATCCGCGAACAACTGGAGCGCTCCGAACGTTTGCGGACCACTTGTACTTTCAAGCTCTCCTCGGTCGGCCTGAAGCTGCCTGCGGCGGATCGCACGGAGCCGGTTTCTAAGCTGGTGCAGGAAGTTGCCGATGGTATTACAGCGCTCAGCGTGGCGGCCTTGCAGCGTACCCGGCCTCCCTCGAACTAGGGCACAAATCACCATGGGCAAAACCGCAATTTGAGCGCTACCCAACAAAGGAGAAAACACTATGGACAAACCGAAGATCCTGATCGTTGACGATGATCCCGACCTGCGACGAGGTCTAAACCTGCGCTTGCGCGCCAGCCACTTCGAAACCGCCTATGCCACTGATGGCTTCTCGGCGATTGCCATGGCTCAAAAGGAGCGGCCGGACCTCATCATTCTCGACATCGGCCTGCCTGCGGGCGACGGCTTCGTGGTGCTGGATCGGTTGCAGCAGAGCGCCACCCTGGCCTCGATCCCAGTCATCGTCCTGACCGCGCGCGATCCCCAGTACAACCGGGAACGTACCCTCAAGGCTGGAGCATGCGCTTTTCTGCAGAAGCCCGCCGACAACAACGAATTGATGGACGTGATTCGCACCACCCTCAATCCGGTATGGCCGGGCACGGCGGCTGCCGCCCTGCCCAGTCCCTAGAGGCAGGAATTTGGGCTGCACGCGCAGAACAAAGACATGACTTCTGTCGCTCCACCCGGTCGCTGAGACCTGGTTGCGGCTCTACGCGCAAAAATGCCCGCCAGCGTTTTACCCGGCGGGCACAGTGTGCATTGCGAGTCTGTTTCTACGCTGCTTTCTTCAACTGCCTCACCCTGGCCCAGCGTGCCCTCTGCGCGGCAGCGATCTTGCGTCGCGCCGCCACCGAGAGCCGCCGCCGCCGCGGCTTGGTGTAAGAACGTCCGTTATCCAGCTTGCCCAGGACCGAAAGAGCGGCATCAACATGCCTTAGTTGATCGAGCAAGCTCGTTCGTTCCACCCTCAGTTGCGAGACTACAGCCTCCAACCCCCTCACATTTGCCATGAATCCCCCTCGGCCACTGATCTTAACAAAACCTCCTGATTGGCGGCATCTGGGCGGACCGGTTTAGCGGGATTTCTTGATGTGGCGGACACTGTGGCCCTGGACCAGGTGAAACAGCTCTTCCGCCAGATTCTTGGTGTGATCGCCGGCGCGTTCAAATGCCTGCGCCATGAACAGCAGGTTGGTCACCTCGTAGCTCCTGCGGCCCGCTCCCTTTTCCAGGTACTGCCGGAACACGGAATGACAGACTTGATCCATCTCGTAGTCCATCTTGATCACGGCTTCAGCCAGTCCCAGATCGCGGCCCACAAATCCCTGATGGACCCGAACCAGCATTTCCTGCAGAACCTGGGCCATCTCGATCAAAAACGCGGACTCTTTCGAGTTTAGCGGCGCTGGCAAACCATGGATCCGCCGTACCACCGACCAGATCAAATCGCCAACGCGCTCGAGATCGATGGTGAACTTCAGGCAGGCGAGGAGTTCACGCGCCTCCGCTTCGGGCACATGAGTGACTGCGCCGGGGGTGGCATCATCGACCTGCCGTTCGATCTGGTCCAGCTCCTTTTCGCATTGTCGGACAGCCAGAAAGGCGATTTGCGAGCCGCTCACAATGTAATCGCGGGCATTGAAGGCGGCATCCTTGGCAATCAGGCAGGCGCGCAGTGCGGTGTCGATCGCCTGCTTGCTCGCTTCCGACTTCTGCTTTCGTGATCGTTTCATGGCGGTAACACTGAAGGTGAGGAATTCAGGCTAGCAGAGTCGGAGCACCGGGGCCAGTCCGCCCGCGAGCAACTGGGAACCGGGAACCATAAACTGCAAACTGGTTTTTCTGACCTGTTTCCAGCAGACTTGCGCACCGTGCACGGCAAACCGCGGTCCGTTTGCGCAACCAAGGCCGCATCAACGACGAGACCCTGCGGCAATTGGAACATGAACTCGATCTGCCCGAAGCCGACCCCGGTCTTGCCTGAGAAGCGCTCCTAGGCTGGAGCTTCGACCAGCGGTAGAAACACCTGAAAGCGCGTGTCTCCCGGTTTTGAATTCACCTGGATCGTGCCGCGATGCTTCTTAACGATTCGCAGCACCGTGTCGAGACCCAAGCCGGTTCCCTCTCCAACTGCTTTAGTGGTAAAAAAAGGTTCGAAGATGTGCGCCTTCACTTCCGGTGAAATGCCGGGACCGTTATCGCCAATCTCGACCACCACGCAGGTGTCATCACGGTAGGTTCGAACCGTCAGCTCACCTTTTCCGCCCATGGCATCAATGGCGTTGTCGATGAGGTTGGTCCAGATCTGATTGAGTTCGCTGCCGAATGAATTCACCAGCAGCGGAACCTTGTTATATTCGCGCCGCACCGTCACTCCGCGCTTGAGTTTGTGATGCAGAATGGTAAGCGTATTCTCCAGGCCTTTGACAATATCCACATTCTGCGCGGACGTCTGGTCCATGTAGGTGTATTCCTTGACCGCCCGCACCAGGTCGGAAATACGCGACGTACTGCTCTCGATTTCATTCAACAGATTCGCAATCTCAACCGAGGCCGCGATCCGGACCAGAGCGGCGCGGGCAACGTCCGCGTCCAGGGTCGCGAACAACGACTCCAGCACCTCCGGCTTGACCCCCCGGTGCGCCAGATCGGATGCCAGCTGCCAAAGGTCGTTTTGTCCGTGACTGCGCAGCAAGGAATCGATCTGATCTTCCAGATCGCTGGTGGCCAGCGTGTCGAGTGGATTTTCGTTGGGCTGCAGGAACGATGCTTCGAGCTTCTCGATTTCTGATTTCTGGGCAGCCGTAAGGTCATGCTTTCCCAGTTCCTGGACGGCGCTCTTGATCCGCTGCAGCGCTTCGCGCAGCAGGCTGGTCGCGCGTTTGGCGGCCGAGGCGGGATTGTTGAGTTCATGGGCCAAGCCTGCGGAAAGCTTGCCTAAACCCGCCAACCGGTCGCGCTGTTGTTCGATCCGGGTCACCTCACGGATTCGGTCGGACATCATGCCCACCAGACGCTGCGTCAGTTCCGGCATTTTCTGTATCAGTTCCGGAAACTGCGCCGAGGGAAACTTCAGGATGCGCCCCTCCGTGAGCGCCCGCCCGGTTACCACCGATTTCTTCATTCTGGAGAAAGGCAGCACTCCGGTGACGGTGCCGGCCGCGAACGGGATTACGAAAGTTTCGCCGTTCATGTCGCCGCGCGCCTGAAGTTGCCCTTCGAGGATCACCACCATCGAGTCTGCGAGATCTCCCAGCTGCAAATACACATCTCCCGGCTTCAGCTTGATCTCCTGGGCCTGGCTGATGAACCAATCCAGTTGATCGTCAGGCAGGCCCTCAAACGCCGGGACGCGCAGCAGTTCTGATTTTTCGACCATTCGCTCCTACACCTTGCTTAAGTACTGATGAATAAACTGCACCGCCACCGATCCTTCACCCACTCCGGATGCAACTCGTTTCACGGAACCGTGCCGCACATCGCCGACGGCAAAAATGCCGGGCACATTAGTCTCCAGCAGAAATGGATCCCGCTCCAGCCCCCAGCCCTTGGGGCGTTGCCCGTCGCGTATGAGGTCCGGACCGGTCAGTATGAAACCGCGCTCATCGCGCTCGATCAGGTTCGCCAGCCAGTCAGTCCGCGGCAGCGCCCCAATAAAGATGAACATCGAAGTGGCCGGCACACGCTCGATTTTGTTGGTGTCCGAGCACTGCACCGAAATCTCTTCCAGATGGGTTGCTCCGTGGGCCTCCACCACGCTGGCGTGCGCCCAAATCTGTATGTTGGGAGTCTCCTTGATCTGGTCGATCAGATACTGCGACATGGTGCTGGCCAGTGATTCGCCGCGCACCAGAATGATCACGCGCTCCGCGTATTTGGCGAAGTTCATGGCCGCCTGGCCCGCCGAATTTGCGCCGCCCACCACGTAAACAATCTCGCCCTCACAGGACAGGGCTTCGGTAGCGCCGCCGCCATAATAAATGCCCGCGCCCTGCAGCCGATCGACCCCCGTGGCCTCCAGCCGCCGCCACTGCACTCCGGTCGAAATCATCAGGGCGTGGCACGAGATTTCGTTTCCGTCCGCCAGCTTGAGGATTCGGTAAGACCCTTCGGTACGAGCCTTGACGGCTTCCAGGGGCGACAGGATTTCCACTCCAAAGCGCTGGGCCTGCACCACGGCGCGGCGCGCCAGATCATTCCCGCTCAGTCCCGCTGGAAATCCCAGATAGTTCTCGATGCGGGAACTCATTCCCGCCTGGCCGCCAGGCGCCTCCCGCTCGATCATCACGGTGTGCAGACCCTCGGACGCGCCATACACTGCAGCCGCCAGGCCCGCCGGGCCTCCGCCGACGATTGCAAGATCATAAAAATTTGTCTGCGCCCGGGTCCGCAACCCCACCTTCTTGGCAACATCCGCCGGAAGGCTCTCCAGCAGCTTGGTTCCGTCTGGAAATAGTACAACCGGGAGCTCGGCCGCCTCCGGCCCGAGAGCTTCCAGCAGTCTCTTGGTCTCCGGATCGTTGGCGGAAATCTCTACGTCGATCCACTGGTACGGAACGTGATTGCGGGCCAGGAAGTCCCGCAAATCATACGAGCGCGGTGACCAGCGCGTGCCCAGTACCCGGATTCCTTCGTAAACGGGACGATAGGAAGCCTGCCAGTCATCCAGCATGTCGTCGAGCTGAGGATACAGATGCTCCGTCGGAGGGTCCCAGGGTTTCAGAAAAAAATAGTTGATGTTGGCCTGGTTGATGGCGCTGATGGCGGCACTCATGTCGGCGTAAGCGGTCAACAATGCCCGCTTCGCCTTGGGAAAAATCCGCATCCCCTGCTGCAGAAACTCCACGCCATCCATGCGCGGCATGCGCTGGTCGGCCAGCAGCAGGGCCACGCTGTCATTCCGCACCTTCAGCTGCTTCAGCAGGTCGAGCGCCCCTTCCGGAGAATCGCTTCCAATCACCCGGTATTCCGCGCCATATTTCGACCGCAAATCGCGCTCGATCGACCGCAAAACGTCAGAGTCGTCGTCCACGCTCAATAAAATTGGCTTCGCCATGATTCAGTCCCAGCTTTAATGATGGAGGTAATTCTAGACTTCTGAAGACCTGGATGGTGTATGGATGCAGGAAACCTCTGCCCGGCACCACAGTTTTCGCCCGCCAAAACCCACGTAGGGGCGGGTCCCCTGACCCGCCCTGGCCGAGCGGCAGCTCGGCAAATTCACTGGTTGGCCGAATCGCACATGCGGAACACTCCTTCAACCCACCTCATCGTGATGGCAGGGGTCCTTCGACTCCGACAGTTCATTCGCGAGCGAATGAACTGTCTGCGCTCAGGATGACACTGCATTTCGGGTTTGGCGGTTAGCGGCCCGCCGCCGCCAATTCTCTTTCCGTGCTGGGTTCGTACTCTGCGATGTATCCGGCAACCGCGCTCGCCGCCACCGTGAGCGGGCTGGCCAGATACATCTGCCCGGGTCCGCTGCGGCCGGGAAAGTTTCGGTTCTGCGCGCTGATCACCACCTGCTCCGGACGCGTGGTCACGCCCGGCCCCGCGTTGATGCAGGCGCCACAGCTCGGCTCGATCACGTGCGCGCCCGCTTTCTGAAAAATGTCCAGGTAACCTTTGCGAATGCAGTAGTCGCGCGTCTCCTGGGACCCAAACTGAATATAGAATTTCACCGAATCAGACACACGCTTGCCCTGTTTCAGCGCATCGGCCAGGACGCGGGCATACATATCCATGTCTTCGTTCTTGCCTGCGGTGCAGGTGCCGCCGTAGGCCAACTCAATCGGAACCGGCGTATTCAGTTCGCGGACGTATTTTCCATTGCCCGGATCGCCGGGAGTCGCCACCATGGGCGTGATCTCGGCGACATCGAGTTCGATGGTGTGGGCGTACCGGGCATCGGGGTCGCTGTACAGGCCTTTGATCATCGACTCGGCTTTCTTGCGGTCCATGCCGCGGCGCTCCACCAGGAAATCAACCGCCTTGCGATCGGGTGCGACGATGCCGGTGAAGCCGCCGATTTCCGCCGCCATGTTGGTCATGGTGGCTCGCTCGTCCACGCTCAATTCTTCGATGGCTTCGCCCGCGTATTCCATGACTTTGGCCAGGGCCTTTCCGCTGCGCACGTAATCGAGACTGAGAATTTTCAGGATGAAATCCTTGGCCGTGACATTGGGATGCTTCCTGCCGTGAATGACGATCTTCACCGATTCCGGCACCTTGACCCGCACGTCTTTCGTAATCCAGGAGTTGAAAACGTCGGTGGTGCCGATGCCAAAAGCCACGCATCCGATCGCGCCGACATGCGGCGTGTGCGAATCGGAGCCGATATTCAGTTGTCCCGGCAGGGCGTAGCTCTCCAGCACAATGGAGTGACAGATTCCTTCCGACCCTTTGCGGTCTTTCAACTCGCCATGCAACTTGATTCCCTGCCGGACGGCGAAGTCCTGCTGCTTCAGCTTGAGTTGGGTGGCCAGGTCGAGCAGGCCGAGCTTCTTTTTTTCTTCCGAAATCACCTCGTCGAGAAACGTCAAGTGATCGCGGAAGAACAGAATGCTGGAGGGATCGTTGACTTTGGCGTCCTTGCCCACGTAGCGCTCGAAGAAAATGGCCGCCATGGGGGTGACGTATTCATGACTGAAGCGCAGATCGGCGCGGGCGAAGCCGGTGTCGCCGGGCTTCACGGCAGCGGGTTCATCTTTGGCGGAGCTTTGCTCTGCTGGACGGGCGGGGACGCCCGTCCTTCCATCATCGTGGGAATCCAGCATATGACGGGCGAAGATTTTTTCTGCCAGCGTCATGGGTCGATTCGCCGTCTGGATGGGCGGGAGGAAAACTTTGTTCTGCAGGCGAGCCACATTGAAGGGGAACAGGCCGCCGTATTCGATTACCTGCCGCGTGATCTCATCTTCACCGCGGGTAAATTCCGTGAGCGGGATTTCCTCGCCCGCCCGGACTTTGTCAATCAGCGAGAAATTGGTCGAGGTCAGCAGTCCGAGGTTCTGGCAGTTCTGTTTGTAAATGCGTTCAATGTTCTCTGCGATCACCAACCGGATCCCCGCGCACATCTCGGCGTAAGGCGACTGCTCCCGGCTGGAGCCTTTCCCTCGCCGCTTGCCGCTGACGGCGCACACGAAGCCGCCTTTCTTTACATCGCTTCGCCCGATGGGCAGCACGTCGCCGCATTTCAGGCCGAGGTACGGAATCTCGCCCAGAGTTTCGTCGAAGTAAAAACAGTAGTGCGCGGGCGTGATCTCGTCAGTCGAAATGTCGTCGCGCAGCTTGGGATTGTTGGCGGGACTTGTGCTGTCCCAGGCCAGATCCTCGCCGGCCAGCTGGCGCCTGATCAGTTGCGGGTCTTCGGTCAGGAAAAGAATTCGCCCCTGCAGGCGGACTTTGTCGGGACGTTTGTCGATCTTGCGATCCAGAAGCGCGGTGATCACTTCCCTATTTTACCGCCGGGGCCTCGGTAGTAGTGGCGGAAAAAGTGTCGTGACGTTATCCAACAGTTCTGTTCCAGCCTCCAGGAAAACGTTTGACCACAAAGGACATGAAGGTTCACAAAGGAATTCCTTAGTGGACCTTCGTGTCCTTCGTGGTTAAAGTCTTGCACTGCGTGTGACGCCGGTTGGCCTAGTGGTGGCCGTGTTTGTGGTCGTACTCTTCGCCTGCCGGAATGGCCACGCTCAGCCGATTTTCCTTGGGCGCCAGCGGACACGTGGCGTAGGGCGTAACCGCGCAGGGCGGATTGTAGGCGCGATTGAAGTCGAGCACGACCGTGCCATTAGTCACGGGGCCAGTCTTCAGGAACCGGCCACCGGGATAGGTATCAGTCTTGCTGGTGGGATCGCTGAATACGAAGAACAGGCCCTCGGCGGTGTCGCCGCCCAGGTCCGTGAGCCTTAACTCCTGACCATTGAGTTTGAAGACCGCCGTCCCCGCAATCGGGGTCGGGGAGACATCGCCCAGCACGTTGGGAACCTCGACCGTCTGTTTGCCGTCGGAGGGCAGAAAGGTCGCAGTCACGCGATACGACAAGTCCAGGGGAAAGAACTGGGCTCCACGGAATTGACGAACAGCGTCACTGTCGAGATCTTTCAGCCGGATTCCGACTCGCTCGCCGCGAATAATCGCATGCAGACGCAAGTTTCCCAGCTCGACCACCGTGGGATCGCCCGCCGTATCTGGCTGAAGCTCGGCGGTGGTGACCGGCTTCCCCGCGATGATTGCTTTAGCGTCGGGAGCGAACTTCACTGTCACAGTCTTGCCTTGCAGCGTGAATGATCCAGCGCGGGCTGGACCCTTGGGAAAGACGATGGCATTTGTCGGATCCGTGCCAAAACTGTTCTCACCCGGCTTGAGCCAGAAGAGCCCAGCCAGGGGCAGCCACTCCTCTTTGAGATCTTCGAGGAGCTCTCCCTTCCATTTTTCGAATGACTGCTGGTAGGCAGGGTCAACTGCAACTGGCTTGTCCGCCGCAGATGCTAACGGGCAGGAAGCAGAGACAGCGAGTACGGCCAGCATAATCGCGAGCTTCCGATTCATATCCGATCTCTTAGCGATCTTTTCACCATCACCGCGCGACACGGCGCCGCCCAGGATCATTTTCGATACTCTTGAACAGCGGGCAGGGGTTCCAGTCCGCGCCCGGCGAAAATTTCCGCAAATTCGTGGAGCAGGGATGGGTGCAACAAACCATTCGACGCCAGGGTCTCACGACTATTGAGCTGGAAGGGGCCGCCTTTGAAATCCGTCACCTTGCCGCCGGCTTCTTCGACAATCAACACGCCCGCGGCCGTGTCCCAGGGGTTGAGATTGAACTCCCAGAAGCCATCGAAGCGTCCGCTGGCCACGCAGCACAGATCGAGGGCCGCCGAACCCGCGCGCCGCACGCCGTGCGTGCGCAACGTAATCTGATGATAGAAGTGAATATTCGGGTTCTTGTGGCGCTTGTGGCTGGGAAAACCGGTGGCCACCAGACACTCGGACAGGTTCGCAATCTTCGAAACCTGGATTCTCTGCTGGTTCAGCCAGGCGCCGCTGCCCTGTTCGGCTGAGAACAGTTCGTCGCGCGTGGGGTCGTACACCACGCCGGCAATCAGTTGGTCCTTGTGCTGCAGTCCCAGCGAAACGCAGAACACCGGAAAGCCATGAGCGAAGTTAGTGGTACCGTCGAGCGGGTCAACGAACCAGCGATAATCGCTGCCGGTATCGATCAGGCCCTGCTCTTCACCGAGAATATCGTGAGAGGGCCAGCGTGCCTTGATGCGCTCCCGGATCAGTATCTCGGAATTGCGGTCGGCCACGGTGACCAAATCCGCATCGCCCTTGTACTCCACCTTCACATGCTGCTGGAAATATTCCATCAGCAAAGCGCCTGCCTCGCGGGCAATCTCAGCCATGCCGGAAACAAAGTCAGTGTGATTCGATTGAGCCATGCGATGACGTTCTGGCTTTTCTTTGCGTCCTTTGCGGGCCGTCTTTGCGATCTTTGCGGTAAAGATTTTCCGACACAATTCAAAAGCGTAACCGCAAAGGACGCAAAGAAATTCCGCAAAGACCGCAGAGGAAATTGCCGGCCTTACTTGCGCTTGGTGCCATCCTCCGCGATGTACATGATCTCGTGCTTGAAGATAAACAGGTTGGGCTGGTCTTCGCGGGTCAGCCTGACCATATTCTTGTCGTAGTATTCGATCCAGCCGCGGACCACTTCACCGTCCGCCAGCTTGATGCTGACCGGCTTCTGTTTCTCTCCCAGAGACTTCAGGTATGCCGCCTCCTCCGAGGTCTGCTCGGGTGGGGCAGGCCTTCCCTTGCGGGAACCGCCGGGCGCTCCTTGTCCTTGAAAAGGCATAGCCGTTATCTTACACGCTGCCACTGTGGGCCGGACACTCATGTCCGACGCCGATAGTGGGTCAGTTTGGAAACCATGAACCACGAAGGACACGAAGGTACACGAAGGAAACCCTGGACAACCAAGCCTTCGTGATACTTCGTGTCCTTCGTGGTTTGTGCATTTGGCGTGGCATATCACAAAACTGACCCACTACCCCGACGCCTCAGACCTGGACTTTAAAGGGTCCAAGAGGCACCGCCGAACCCTGTTGCTAGAAAGTAAGCCTCACTCCGAACTGGAACTGGCGCGGCGCACCCAGCGAAAACACACCCGACCCGGGACCGATGCGACTGGTCGCCCGTTCCGAAGCCACGGTGCCGTTCACCGAACCCAGCGTACCGTTCAGCGCCCCGCTCAGACGGTTGCCGGGACCATCGAAGTTGGCAAGGTTGAACACATTGAAGGCCGACACGCTGGGCTCCAGAACAAATCGGTCGCCAAACTTGAAGGGCCGGGCCAGGGTCAGGTCCACGGTGCGCATCCAGCCCAGGCTTACGTTTCCCGCAGGAGGGGCAGCGATACTCGGCGAATCCGCCCCCAGTTGCAGCAATTGCGAGCGCGAAAGCAAACCGGCATTGACCAGCGCCTGGCCCGCGGGAGTCAGCCGGTTGCCAAAATTGGCGTTGTAGTTTTGGATGACCGTGTTCAGTTTACTGGCCGTGACCGCGCGTCCAAATGCCCCGATGTTGGTGCCCGGCAGAATATCGCCGTAGGAACCGGAACCGGTCTGGCTCTGACCGCCGAAGGCGCCGTCGCCGCCCACATCGGTACGGAAAATCTCTCCGCCAACCCCGCCGCTGGCTGGGAGAAAGAGAGTCTGGGGCAAAGGCGAGGCAAGCTGCGCCATCAGGCCCATACGGATGCCGCGAGGCAGGTCCAGGACCGAGCCCAGGGAAAACTGGTGCTTGCGGTCCTGCGATGCGGAGCCAAAGTACGAGGTCGGGTGATTGAAATCCGCCGCCAGGGGCAACAGATCCTGGTTGCCAAGCCCTCCCGCAATGTTGCTGCGGAAACTGGAGTGCGTGTAGGCAGCCTGCAGAGTCCCGCCTATTACTCCACGCACCGGATTGGTGACGTGAGTGCGTAGCGCAACTTGCACGCCACTGTAGAGCGAGCGGCCGGCGGGGAAGAACATGGTGTTGCGTCCCACCAGCGGATTGATTCCGGCAAAGGCGGCGCCGGTGTCCGGAGTCAGACCAAACAGGGAGGCCGGAGCGCCGGCCAGGAATTGGCCGCCGGAATCCAGCCCGTTGCCGGCGAAATCGGCAATACTGGCGCCGGGCACCGCGGCCAGGTAGCAGTTGACCGCGGTCTGCGAACTGGCGCCGGCGCTCCCGGCGGGCGCGCAAGCCGCGCTTAGCGGGTTCGCTGCCAGCGTGTTGTTGATCGCATTCAACGCCGCATTCGTGTTCAGGTGTGACGCATCCCCCACGTGGTTGGTGTCATACCCGATCAGATAATGCGTGCCCACGTTGCGCACATAGTCCAGGCTGAACAAGGTGGTCTGCCAGAACTGTTTCTGCAAGCCGATGTTCATTTGCACGGAGCGCGGAGTCTGGTAGTTGGGTGCCAGCAGGCCCTGCTGGCTATTCAATGCCTGGCCCAGGTAGCTGGGATTAGGAGAGCTGGAAGTAAGCGCGGCATTCGCGGCCTGGAACGCGGCTTGCAAATCCGCAATCGCGGTCGCCACGTTTCCGATCGGCTGCCCGCACAGACCGGCTGCGCTCTGGGCCAGATTACCGGGAAAAATGACTACGCCGTGACTGGCGCAGAGATCGTTGGCCTGGGCGTTGAACTGCCCATTCGCCAGCCGGGCCACGCGGTCCGCCAGCAGGTTGCTGAATACGTTGTTGTCGTAGTACATGCCGATCCCGGCGCGGATCACGGTCCGTCCACTTTTCCCCGGGTCCCAGGCCAAGCCAAGTTGCGGCGCGAAATTCAGGTTGGGCTGGCGCACCCGTCCGCCGAACCCCGAGTTGCCTCCAAAATGAGTGAGCAGGTCGCCATCGCCGCTGCAGGGCGCCAGGCTTCCGTAAGAAGCGGCGACCGCCGAGCACGGAATCGCAGGCAGATCTGAATCGCTGCGTCCCGTGTCACGAACGTACTGCACTCCAATGGTCGCGGTCAGGTTGGGAAGTATCTTCCAGGTGTCCCCGAGGTACGCCTGCATGCGGGTATCACTGAAGCCGCCACACGACGACCCAAACGCTGACTTTTCGCTGAAGCAACTGAAACCGTTCCCCAGCGTGATGCTCTTCACAGGATAGTTCAGGGGATTGCCGGCGCCCCCGACGAAAGGCCCGGTTGCCGCAAACAGCACGGCGTCTGCACCCGTGTCCGAACCCACCTGCGGAGCCAGCCCAAAAAGATTGGCGGAGATCAGAGTGTCGATCTTGTTCACCGCCACGCCAAAGCGAAACGTGTGACCCTGCCAGGTGCGGGTGCCGTCGTAGCGGGCCTGCAGGTTGGCCTGCTTGGTCTGCTGCGGGGCCTGCGGATTCGGACCGCTGGCGAATCCGGAGCCTCCCGTGAAATTCAGGCTGAGTCCAGGGGCGGGATTGAGAATATTGGCTCCCGCCACCGCGTCATCGATGTTGTTTGAGTAGCGATCGTAAGCGAAGCGAACGCTGTGGAGATAAGGTCCGCGGGTGAAATCGAAACCGAGACCGTTTCCATACGTGGTGTCGCGACTTTTCAGCGGCTGGTAGTTGCTGCCGCCAAAGGCATTGACGTCGCTGCCATTGTCATAGGTAAAGCGGTAGAAGGCCCGCGACTGGGCGGAGAGTTTGTAATCGAGGCGGGCCGCCCCCTCGGTCTCGTGGAAGGGAGCGCGGTAACTTCCATCCAGAACATCGAAGGGTGCGTTGAAGATGGCCGGGGAGTAGATATCCTGCTTGAAATATTCTCCCGACAGAAAATAGAAGAGCTTGTCTTTCTGCCAGGCGCCGCCGACATTGCCGCCGAAAACTTCGCGCGAATAGGAGTTGTGCTGGCCTCCGGGAAAATCGGCATTGCCGGCGGCCTGGTTGCGGAAGTTGCCAAAGACCTGGCCGTGCAGATCATCGCCACCGGACTTGGTTACGACGTTCACGATGCCCGCGGACGCCAGACCGGAAGAAAGCGGGAGCAGTGATTGCCCGACCTCGACCTCCTGGATAGCGCCCACCGGAACATTCCTGGTGGTGGCGCCCACGACTTCGTCCGTGATGTCCAGGCCATCCACCTGCATCCGGGTAGTACGGCCATTGCGGCCCACCACGGAAGTGGCGGTCAGCCCGCTCTTTGAGGGCGCCAGCACCTGACCGTCGAGCAACTGCACTCCGGGTTCAAGTGGAGTCAGATCCAGAAACTGCCGGTCGGTGGGAACCTGCTCCATCTGCGCGGTATTGACCGCGCCCCGAACTTCCGCAGACTCGGTGTCCACCAGTTTGGCCGAAGGAGCGACCACGCGTAGCAGCCTGACGTCGCCGGTCGCCGTCCCCGAAGGCTGGATTCTGATCAGAAGATCGGCGGTCTGAAACCCTTTGGCCTCCACGCGCAAGACATATTCCCCCGGGGGCAGGTCGCGGATGGCGTAAGTGCCAGCCGGGCTGGTTGTGGTGTGGGAGGATTGTCCCGTGATTTTATTCGTGATGGTAAGGTCGGCTCCGCTGATCGACACGCCGCGAGGCCCGGTTATTGTTCCGGCGACATTTCCGGTGGACTCCTGGGCGTAGGCCAACGACGAAAGCACGAGCAGGACCGCAATCGCTCCCGCCCACAGACCTGACCGCCTGAAGACGGAACCGGCACAACCAGTATTCGACATTCGTCTGGCTTACCTTCCTTGGAAACTGCAATCCTACAAGATTTCACAACAGAATTTGTCCCGTCAACCGCGGCGGGTGTATGTGGGGCGGGCGCCCTCGCCCGCCGCCTTTGACCTGGCCTGGTGTGGGTCGGACACTCCTGTCCGACGCCTTTGACTTGGACTTTACATTCACAAACCTCAGCTGGCTTCTTCACTCACCCGCTCGCAAATCAAAATCAAAGTCAAAGACATCGGACAAGAGTGTCCGACCCACACTTCACTCACTAGGAAGCAAGTCTTTCAAATCAAATTCAACTTCAAAGGCGGCGGGCGAGGGCGCCCGCCCTACACACTTCTTAATGCGACTTGGACGTGTAGTATCCCGTCCGGTGACGCACCTTGAAGCCGGAATCTGCGGGCAGCCCTGCGACCGTTACCTCGATGTGACGAAAATCCGAATCCGAAAGGCGCTGCGAGGGATAGTACGCCAGCAGATACTGGTTGCGCAGCTCATCGCTGATCTGGCGAAAGGCTTCGTCAAGCTGCGACAGCGACGACGCGTAAAAATACTTGCCGCCAGTGTCGGCGGAAAGCTGGATCAGGGCATGCTCGCCGCCGGTGTCTCGGCCCGCGCTGGCCTCGATCGGCACCACGATGATGCTATACAGAATCGCTTCCGCGGTTTCGGCGGCGCGTACTGCTTCCTGATAATCCACCTTGCTCATGGTGTCCCCGCCATCGGTGATCACCACCATCACTTTGCGGCCCACCCTGGGCTCCAGCGCCTGCGAACCCAGAAACAGCGCATCGTACAGGGCCGTAGCTGAACCTATGCGAATCCGGTCAATGCCGCGGTCGATCATCCTGAGATCGGACGTGAAGGAGGTCAACTCACTCACCGTCTCGCTGAACTGGTAGAGCGATAGCGCGTCCACCGGGCGCAGGATGGCGTGGGCGAAGCGACGGGCTGAAGCCAGCTCCAGGGGAAGGTCCTTGCGTGTACTGAGGCTGGTGTCAATGGCCAGCACAATCGAAAGCGGCAAGGCCGATTCCTTGTTGAAGACGGCGATCTTCTGCTCCCGGTCGTCTTCCTTCAACTGGAAATTGTCTTTTTTCAGGGATGCAATGGGCGCTCCGTGATCGTCGGTCACAGTGACGAACACGTTCACCAGCTTGACGTCAACCTTGAAAGTGGTATCGGACTCCTGGGCAACGGAGACGAGGCACAACGCCAGCAGAAGAGCTGCAGTCACAACCTGTTTCATCTGGAGGTTTAAGTCACTTCTCTGTGCGCTCCTGGCGCCGCTGTGGGGCGTCCGTGCGACAAATTGCAAATACACGTTGCGGAGAACACAGCCAAACCGGCTGGTCACTTAGATGCACGCCCCCCGGAATGGGTGCCTTGAGGGCTCGCGATCTCATCCGGGAAGGCCTCGCCGTCGGCCCAGACCGCGCCATCTTCGAAGTATTCCTTCTTCCAGATAGGCACCGTGCGCTTGAGGGTATCGATCAGCCATCGGCAGGCATCGAAGGCGGCCGCGCGATGGGCCGACGCCACCACGATGAGCACGCTGGTTTCGCCGATTTCCAGTCGGCCCAGGCGGTGGACGATGGCGACATCACGAATCTTGAACTCAGCCAGCGCCCGCCCCGCCAGCTCCTCCATCTGCTTGAGCGCCATTTCCTCATAGGCCTCGTAGTCCAGGTAGAGGGTGCGGCGGCCGCGAGTTTGGTTGCGAACTATACCCTCGAACACAGCGGCAGCGCCGTCTTCGGGACGCTTGATCTCTTTCAAAATGTCGGTTGTGTTGATGCTCTCGCGGACGATGGCCGCGTGCCGGTGGGTTTCCGATCCTCCGCTCACCGGCGGCAGTAGCGCGACTTCGTCGCCTGCCCTCAGCCGGGTGGAGGGCCCGGCGTACTCCTGGTTCACTGACATGGCGATTGACGATGCCGTGTCTTTTAGCCGGGGAATGATCTGCTCGTAGTGACTCAGAACATCTCCTAGTGTGGCATTTTCCGGAAGGCTGAGAGAGTCGCTCGCCTTGCCGGCAAGGTCTTTGAGAACGCCGAAAAATAAAACACGGATTTGCATAGGAACCCAGTTCCCGGTTTCACCCTCCCGGTTCCCAGTAGTCTATCGCGCAGGCGGTCATTTGTTGGAAGCTCAAAAAAAATGCCAGCCTCCGGTCAGGAGACTGGCAATTCGCTAAGGACCAATTACTTCTGCGGCTTCGGCCGGTTGTCCTGCTGCCGCTGGGGCTGGCGCTGCTCCTGCGGATGCGCCTGCGGTGCGCGATTCTGCGCTGGCGCGGCCTGCGGACGCTGTTGCTGCCAGTTGCGGAATTTGTTCTCATCGTCCCGCGCCTGGGCGGCGCTTCGTTGCTGTACCGGTGGTGCGGGCTTGGCCTGCGGATGCGACCAGCCTTGCCCGCCCCGGCCATTGTCATTCTGGTTGACTGCGCCCTGCGGCGGACGCGGGGCCATGGGCTCTTCCGAACGCGCGGGTTCGGCAACCCGTGGGGTCGCAATCGGCCGCTGCGGCCGCGCCTCGGGACGAGGCACGTCGGCCCGGGAGGCCCTATCTGCTTCAACCGGGCTCACCGGCTGTTGCGGACGCGCCACCGGACGTTCGTTTCCTTGAGGAGTCAGTGGCTGCGGCCGCGCGTTAGGCTGTTCGGTGCGTACGTTCACCGTCTGCCGCTGTTCGAATGGCTGCTTCGGCGGCGCCGGCCTTTGGGTCGCAACCACCCGGCGGTTGACAATCGCCTGCGGCGGCTTGAACCGTGCTGGAGCGCCTGCGCCCAACACGCTGGCCCTGACTGGTTGGACGCTGAATGTCACGTTCCACCCGCGCATCGGCCATCTGCCGCGCATCGAATCGTCCCATGTTTCGCGACACTGGACGCGCGTTCACAAACGTCTCCCGCGAGACCAGCGTCACGCCGTTGTTCACCCGCTGATTGACGTACGTGATGCTGGTGACATTGCGCTGGTTCGAGTTGTACACGTTGTAAACGTTGGTCACTCGAGTGACATTCACCACGGTGTTGGTTACGTTGACGCGCTCCACGTACCCGCGGCTGCCCCGGTAATAAGGCATATAAACTTCGCCCGGAGCCAGCGGGAACCAGCCCACGCCCGGGCCTCCGCCAATCGAAATACTGACTCCTCCGACAAACGCCACCAGGGCAGGCGCATACACCGGCCTGACCGCTACCGGCCCCGGCACCCAGCACCAGCGGTTTTCAGCATAAGCCCAGCGTCCGTAGTGGAAGGGCGCGAAGCCCCAGGGTTCGTCGTCCACCCAGGTCCATCCCCAGGGACTGATGTAGGCCCAATGGCCGTCGCGATACGGCGCCCAGTCGGAAGCCACACTCGACGGGACCCAAACCGTTCCGTAACCCGCGACATACTGCCAGCGGCCGTAGTCATCCAGGTCTTCGTACCCGGTCATCTCCGGTGAAACGTAGTTGGCGGATTCGGCGCCGTCTTCGCGATGGTCGCGCTGAAACGCCCAATTGTCGAAATCATCGGCGCCCGGCAGTTGCGCGATGTCATAGTCCAGCTGGTCGGTGCCGGTGAAACGGGCCGACTGGCCGGCCACGACGGTGTAGGAATATCCGCCGCCCGTGACTTCACCGCGGCCACTCCACACGCTCACGTTGGTGACATTCCCGGCGCTGTCAACGTCGATCCGGTATTCGCCGGTGCGTTGCAGATTGAACGCCAGATTGGGAGTGTCCACTTCGACCAGATCTCCGTCATCCAGATGGCGCACTCGCAGCATCAGCGTCCCTTCAGACAAGCGGAGTTGCATCGTGCGATCATCTAGATCGAGCACGGTCATACTGGTTTCCGGCGCCAGGCGTATCGCGGTCGAGCCTACATGCAGTTCGGCGCGCGCGCCCTCATCGGTCCAAAGATTGTCGCCACTGGTCAGCGGCCGATTGGGAACGGCGGCCACCCAGTCGCCTTCTCCGCCCGGCTGAAAGGTAACTGACCCTTGTGCGTAGTTCAGCCGCGCCACACGGCTGGGCGGGTCCTGGTCATCATCCTGATCTTGCGCCCGCGCTGTGACGGGAGTCTGCAGCATCAGCAATACGCCCGCCAGGACAACTCCGACTAACCACCTGCGGTATGTCATCGTCTTTGGCATATTGTTCCTCGCTGCGGCCGGAACGGCACCGCTTCCATAAGAATTAAACACCCCGCTGAGGGATTAGTTCTCTACCCCTGAACACGCTCCATCATGCTGATAAATAAGTACTTATACGAGCAAAAAAATGCCAGCCTCCGGATTCCAGGAAAGCTGGCATTGGATGATTAGTAAACCCTTTACTTGCTATTACTTATGAGACGCCTTGGGCGCTGAGGACTTTTTCACGCTCCTCTTCGTCCTGCTTCTCCTCGCTTTGCGTCGCCGGCAGCGCCAATTCCAGCACTTCAAGAATGGTCTTCACGTAATGAACGCGAATGTTCGCGAGTTGCTCCGGGGTCAGATCTTCTTCCACGTTGGTCTTGTTCTCAGCCGGGAGAATCACGTCATGGACGCCCGCGCGCTTGGCGGCCAGGACTTTCTCCTTTACGCCGCCGATAGGCAGAACGTCGCCGCTCAGCGTGATCTCGCCGGTCATTGCCGTCAGCGGACGCACCGGGCGCCCGGTAAGCAATGACACCAGAGCGGTCGCCATGGTCACACCCGCTGAAGGACCGTCTTTCGGAATCGCTCCTGCCGGCACGTGAATGTGAATGTCGTGCTCGGCGAAGAAGTTCTCCTGAATCCCCAGTATGGCCGCGTTGGACCGCACCCAGGTCAGAGCTGCCTGCATGGATTCCTGCATCACCTGGCCGATCTGTCCGGTCATGGTGAAGCCGCCTTTGCCCTTCATGGTGTTGGCTTCGACGAACAACACGTCGCCGCCGGAAGGAGTCCAGGCCAGTCCCACAACTACGCCTGCGCGTTTGGTGCGTTCGGCAATTTCGCCTTCGCTGCGGACCTTGATGCCGCCCAGGAATTCGAGGACGACTTCCTTGGTTACGACCAGCTTGTCGGTCTTGCCTTCAGCCAGCCGCCGCGCCTGCTTGCGGCAGATGGTGCCGATGTTGCGCTCGAGATTGCGCACTCCGGCTTCCCGCGTGTAGTGCCGGATGATGTAGGCCACACCTTCTTCCGGAAATTCAATCTGCTCCGCGGTCACACCGTTCTCTTCAATCTGCCTGGGGACCAGATATTGAAAAGCGATGTGGACCTTTTCTTCTTCGGTGTAACCCTGCAGTTCGATGATCTCCATGCGGTCGCGCAAGGGCTCCGCGATGGGATCGAGCATGTTCGCGGTGGTGATGAACAGCACCTTCGAAAGATCGAAGGTCACATCCAGGTAGTTGTCGCGGAAAGTGGAATTCTGTTCGGGATCCAACGCTTCGAGCAACGCGGAAGCAGGATCACCGCGGAAGTCGCGTCCCACTTTGTCGATTTCGTCGAGCATGAAGACGGGATCTTTGGTCTCAGCCCGGCGGATACCCTGGATAATTTGTCCCGGCAACGCTCCGATGTAAGTGCGCCGGTGGCCGCGAATCTCGGCCTCATCGTGCACCCCGCCCAGGGAGATGCGAACAAATTTGCGACCCAGCGCCCGTGCAATCGACTTGCCCAGCGAGGTCTTGCCCACGCCTGGAGGCCCCACGAAGCACAGGATCGGCCCTTTCATTCCGGGCTTCAAACGCCGAACGGAGAGGTAATCCAAGATGCGGTCTTTGACCCTCTTCAGGTCGTAGTGGTCGGCATCAAGGATTTCCTTGGCCTTGAGAATGTCCACTTCGCCGCCGGAGGTCTTCGCCCAGGGCAGCGCCGCCAGCCACTCCACATAGTTGCGGGTGACGGAGTAATCGGCGGCCATGGGTGACATGCGGGACAAGCGGCCCAATTCCTTCAAGGCCTCTTTCTTGACTTCATCGGGCATGCCCGCATTGTCAATTTTCTGCTTAAGGTCTTCAGTGTCGCGCGCGCCTTCATCCTGCTCGCCTAGTTCTTTCTGGATGGCTTTCATCTGCTCGCGCAGGTAATACTCGCGCTGCGTCTGCTGCACCCGGTCCTGCACTTCGGACTGGATCTTGTTGCGCAGTTGCTGCACTTCGAGTTCTTTCGCCAGATGCTGGTTGATCTTCTCCAGCCGCACCCGGACATCGGTGGTTTCAAGCGTGTCCTGCTTGTCGGCGGTCGAGAGCGAAGGCAGCGAGGAGGCGATGAAATCCACCAGGCGGCCCGGTTCGTCGATGTTCATGGCCACGGTGGAAAGTTCGTCCGACAGAGTCGGCGAGCCCGCCACAATCTGCTGGAACAGGGTAAGAACGTTCCGCTGCAGCGCTTCTACTTCGGAACTCTTGGGTGGAATGGACTCCGGCACCGAATCCACACGACCACGCATGAAGGGCGTCAGCTGCGCGAATTCAGTAAGCCGCACCCGTTCCAGGCCTTCGGCAAAAACGAACAGGCTCTGGTTGGGCATCTTTACTACTTTGTGGACGACGGCTAGCGTTCCCACCGTATAGAGGTCGCTGGCCTGCGGGGCATCGACGCGGGCTTCGCGCTGCGCCACCACCACGATGGTCTTGTCTTCGCCCAGTGAATTAATGAGTTGAACCGAGCTCTCCCGGCCCACGGTCAGGGGCAACACCGCGTGGGGGAAAAGTACCGTGTCCCGCACCGGCAGGATCGGCAGAATCCCGGTTTCTTCCTCTTTTGGCTTGGTATTGCGCTCAGCGCGCGTTTTTTCTGCCATATTTCACCTTGAGTGTCTTGTGCTCAAGTTTTGATGACATAAAGGCCCAGAAGGATGCAGGCCCCGCTATTCACTTGAAAGTAATTGAATACTAAACCCTCAGCGAGGAGTTTGTACCCAATCAAAGGTGCTGAGACCGATTAGTGACCATTGGACGCCTGAAACGGGACGTTGATCCTTTGTGTAGGGCGGGCCGCCCTCGCCCGCCGCTTTTGCCTTGGGCCTGGGACTCTGATGAGCAAATCACAATCAAAACCAGATTCAAAGGCGGCGGGCGAGGGCGCCCGCCCTACACAAGCTCTTTCAGGCGGCAGGATAAATGCCCAGCACTTTGACCAGGTCGGCTACCTCGCCCAGATGACGCAATGCGTTACGCGCGGATTCATCGTCTCCGCGGAGAAAGTCGGCGTAGAACACGTACTCCCAGGGCCGCCCGCGCAGGGGACGCGACTCGATCTTGGTCAGGCTGATGTCGCGCAGCGCAAACACCGCCAGCGCCTTGAACAGCGCGCCGGCAATGTTTTTAACGCTGAAGGCAATCGAGGTCTTGTTGGCCCCGGGCAGAACTCGCCGCGCCTTGCGGACCAGGAAAAACCGGGTAAAGTTGCGCTTGTCATCTTCAATGCCGGCCGCGAGAATGTGGCCCTTGTAAGCT
This sequence comes from Terriglobia bacterium, assembly GCA_963803605.1. Taxonomy (GTDB): domain Bacteria; phylum Acidobacteriota; class Terriglobia; order Terriglobales; family Acidobacteriaceae; genus JAIQFF01. The sequence continues at coordinate 56,339 of CAWDNG010000001.1, read as the reverse complement.
TTCGCGGCCTGCGCACCGGCGATGCCGGCGGCATCGCGCAATCCGCTTTCAATCACGTGCTTGACACTGCCCGCCGTGTCATAGAAGGGAGTGGGCTGGATCCGCGGATTTTTAGCGAAGAAGTCGCGGCACTGCTCCAGGGCCACGGGATGCGAGAAAGCCCGGCGCAAGTCGGCGCGCCTGACTCCAGGCGGCGCCATCAGGTTGTGCACGATCCGCAATAGAAATTCTTTTTCGATGAAAACCTGGCGCGCCAGCAGCAGATCAAAATGCTCGGTCACCGATCCGGCCAGCGAATTCTCGATAGGGATCACCGCGGCCGCCACCGAACCCCGCTGCACCCGATCAAAGACTTCGACGGAGCGCGCGCAGGAAACGATGTCGCAGCCCGGAACCATGCGTCGAGCGGCTTCGTGGCTGAACGAACCCACCTCTCCCTGAATCGCAATTCTCATTCTGCCTGGGCTCACTGGGGCAAGTTAGCTGGCTGCGCCGGCGAAAGCAAATCTTTCTTCATCACGAAGGCATCCACGCCGTTCGCATAATACCGCGGCAGGGTCTTTATTACAGTGTAGCGATGCCGCTTGTAAAAGGAGAGACCCGCCTTGTTGTCCACCGCGGTTTCTAGGACCACAGCATGGCAACCGCCGCCACGCAAGCGGTGCTCGGCGGCTTGAAGCAACTGCGACCCGACCCCCACCCCCCGGACGTGTCGCAGGACATCGATGGTGATGATGTGACCGTGGCCGCGGCTCCCGGTCTCGGCCACGATGAATCCCACGGCGGTCTTCGAAGGCTGCTTGTGACTCGAAGATTCGCTGGGAGCATCCACCTCGGACGAGTCCGCCACCAGGACAAATGCGCCCGGCCGCTGCAGATAAGTAGCCAGCTCCAGACGACTATAGGAAATCCCCGGGGCAAAACACTGCTGGTCGATGCGCCATAGGGTCTCGAATTCCTCGTGCCGGAAGTCTCGGAGTGCGAATTCCACAGATTGATTGTAGTCGCGGGGGCCATCCTGGGCTGCGCCCGAATCCAGCACGGTTCAGGGGCTGCGCCCTGGGCGAGGGTAGTGGCTCAGTTTTAAGATTTCTCCTGACCAACCGGCCTCATCCTGAACGCTCTTCAGGCCGTGAAGCATCTGGCGTGAAGCAGATACACCGCTGCCCCTGCGTCTCTGCCAATGCGCGCCATATCCTTCGGGACTGAAGCCCCTCAGGATGACGTCGCCGGGGAGGGATGGTTTCGAATTGGAAACTGCATCCGGGGACGAGGAACCTGTTGCGGTACTTGCATCACAAGTCGTAATATCCGTATCGAGGCCTTTGTGGGACGCTTGGTGCTCATTGACGCGCTTAGTGCGATAGTCCTGCTGGCGGTGTGGTTTTTCTATTTTGCGCGCTATAACCGCCGCAAGGGCGACACTGCCCTGCACTGGGTGGAGGCAGCGTGTTCTAACAAAGCCCAGATGCTGGACGCCCGTTGGCTGGGCGTAAGCCAGCTTCACGCCCGCTTCGGGTTCTCCGCGCACTGGTTCGATAACGCCCGGGTGACCATCCGCCTGCGGCCTCGGCCCATCCCGTTCAAGTGGTTTGTCAGCATCTGGCACAAGCAGAAGGAAACTCTGACTTTTGAAGCCGACCTGGATTGCGCGCCCGCTTTCCACCTTGATGTGTTTCACCATCGCTGGTTGTCCCAACGCCACAGCCGGCTGTCGTCCCAGCCCCGCGATTGGTCGGTGTCGCATCCCGGGCCGGTCATTCTCACTACTCGCAGCCGCTGGACCCAGGAACTCTCTCCAGTAGTCAACACCCTGATGACGGCGCGCGGACACAACCTGATCAGTGTGCGCTTCCGTTCCGAATCGCCCCACATTGCCGCCACGGTTCCGCTCGAAGCACTCGGCGACGAGCAGGCCGCTGCGGGCTTTCTGAGCGTGCTGCGCGAACTGGCGGCGGGAGCGTCGGCGTCCCGCCAGTAGTCCCAGGATCAGTCGTTGGCCGTTGGTCATCGGCCATTGGCCATTCACGATCCCCTGCAAACGCGGAATTCTCTTAGGAAATGGTGGCTCCAGAAGGAACTCTAACCGTAGCGCCGGCATCTTGCCGGCTGTCGCGAGGGCATCTCGCCTTCGGCGGCGGGCGGGACGCCCGCCGGACAGCCGCCGGGACGGCGGCGCTACCTTACGTCAAACATACTGCTTCCAAGTAAGTGCTAGCCGATTTGGCCAGCTGCCAACGGCCAACGACCAATAACCAACAACTGGCCGCGTTGACTTGCTCTTAGGTGCGGCCTACCATGAGCCATCGGCGGGGCCGTTTCCTATGCTGGGCCAGACTATTTCTCACTATCGGATCGAAGAGAAACTGGGTGGCGGCGGTATGGGAGTTGTCTATCGCGCCCTGGATCTCCGGTTAGGCAGAAGCATTGCCCTGAAGTTTCTCCCGCCCGAACTGGTTCGCGACCCCATGGCCCTGGAGCGATTTCAGCGGGAAGCGCGGGCCGCTTCCGGCCTCAATCACCCCAACATCTGCATCATCCACGAGATTGACCAGTTCGAAGGACAGCCCTTCATCGTCATGGAGCTGCTCGAAGGGCAGCCCCTGAAGCACATGATCGGGGACAAGCCCCTGTCCAGCGCCCAAATCCTGGAGATTACAATCCAGATCGCGGACGCGCTGGAAGCTGCCCATGACTCTGGAATTATTCATCGGGACCTCAAGCCGGCGAATATCTTTCTGACCAAACGCGGGCAGGCCAAGGTGCTGGACTTCGGTTTGGCCAAGCTGGTGCCGAGCGCGCGCCAGATACCCCAGGATGTCGGCCCCGCCGCCATGCCCACCATGAGCGGGATCGAGCACTTGACCAGCACCGGAGTGGCGCTGGGCACCGTGGCCTACATGTCTCCGGAACAGGCCCGCGGCGAAGAACTGGATCGCCGCAGCGATCTGTTTTCGCTGGGTGCAGTGCTGTATGAAATGGCGACCGGACGGCTCGCCTTTGGGGGCGGCACCACCGCGGTGGTCTTCGAAGCCATCCTCAACCGCACGCCGCTGGCGGCCTCGCGGATAAATCCCGAACTGATTCCGGACCTGGGCTGGATCGCCGCCAAGCTGCTGGAGAAAGATCGTAAGTTACGCTACCAGTCCGCCGCTGAGCTGCAGGCCGACCTCAAACGAGTCAAGCGGGACACGGAGTCTTCCGGAGTTCCTACTTTCACGCCGCCGAAGAGTTCGACGCTCGCATGGCGCAAACCCGCGATCATCGCAGCCGCCGTAGTTTTCGCACTGCTGCTGCTTGTGGTCTTGCTTCCGCACCGCTGGCGGGATCGCTTGCTGGGCGGCGGAGACCACATTCATGCCATCGCCGTCCTGCCCTTCGTAAATGTGGGCGCGGACCCAAACATCGAATACCTGGCCGACGGCGTGACCGAAGGAATTATTAGCAGCCTCTCCCGCGTCCCGGAGTTGCGGGTGATGGCCCGCAGCACGGTCTTCAGCTACAAGGGCCGCGACGTCAACGCCCAGAAGGTCGGCAAGGAACTCAACGTGGACGCAGTGCTCATGGGCAGGGTCACGCAGCGCGGAGACACTCTCCTGATCCAGGCCGACCTGGTGAACGTGGCCGATGGCGCTGAACTTTGGGGCGACCAGTTCAATCGCAAGGTTTCCGATCTGATTGCCGTGCAGGGCGACATCGCAAAAGAAATCTACGACAACCTCCGCCCTCGCATCGTTGGAGCCGATGAAGTCAGCCAGGTCGCCAAACACGATACCGAAAGCCCCGAAGCCTACCAACTCTACCTGCAGGGTCTTTTCTACTGGAACAAATGGACAGAGAACGGTTTCCGAAAGGCCACTGACTACTTTAATCAGGCGGTCGAGAAAGATCCGCAATACGCCCAGGCGTACGCCGGGCTGGCCGATACCTATAACTTTCTGGGCGAGTCCGGATACACGCCGCCGCAACAGGTCTGGCAAAACGCCAAGTCTGCCGCCATGCAGGCGGTGAAACTGGATGACGCCCTGCCCGAGGCGCACATATCGCTGGGGCTGGTGCGGGAATGTTACGACTGGGATTGGTCAGGGGCCGAATCCGAGTTCAAACGGGCGATTCAGTTGAACCCCAACAATGCTTCCGGCCACCAGTGGTACGGAGATTTTCTGACTCGGATGGGCCGCTTCGATGAGGCAAGGATAGAACTGAAGAAGGCGCAGGAACTGGACCCATTGTCACTGCTCACCAATACCGGCCTGGGCCGCCTGCTCTACTTCACGCGGCAGTATGACGAGGCGGCGCTGCAACTTACGAAGACGTTGGAGATGGACCCTAAATTCGTCCCCGCCCAGCATGCCATCGAAGCCGCATACGCCCAGAATGGCATGTTCAAGGAGGCGGTTGCGGAACGGAAAAAGGTGCTGACGCTCTCCGGCAACCCCGATCTGGCGGCATCCATCGGCGAGGACTTCAACGCCTCAGGCTATCCCGGAGTGCTGAAGAGTTCGCTCGAAGGCCTGAAGGAAGTATCCAAGCATGGTTACGTTTCGTCCTACAACATGGCCCAGATCTATGCCCGGCTGGGAGACAGGAACCAGACGCTGGCAGCACTCGAACAGGCCTACCGCGACCGCGACAGCAATCTCACGTATGTAAAAGTCGAACCCGCATTCGACGACTTCCGTTCCGATCCCAAATTCCAGAAAATTTTGCAGCAGCTCGCGTTGCCGCGGTGAGTTGGCGGCGATCGTCATTCGACGTGCGCTCCCCGTGGGATGTATCGTGCTGGGCGGTTTCGGAAAGGGCAGGCTTCGGGAAGCGCGTGGTTCGGGAAGGTACGGTTCGGGGAGGACGTGGTTCCATAAGGGCGCCCTTCGCGAAGCGCGGCCTTGGGAAGGGCACGACTTGGAGTGCGGGAAAACTCAACGTGCGGGGGTTCGGGAAGGGCACGACTTCAGTCGTGCCGCCCGAGCCCTGATCCCGGGTTGCGCTTTAGCGCCCGAGGTTCGCTGCTTGGTGGAACGGCGCTGCTAGCGGGAAAAACGAAACCCCAGGGGCTAAAGCCCATTTCGCGGCAGCTTTTTCGGCACGACTGAAGTCGTGCCCTTCCACTCCACCACGACTGACGTCGTGCTCTTTCCACTCCGGCACGACTGAAGTCGTGCCCTTCCACAAAAGCCGTCCCACAAACTCCTTCCGGCGAGACCCCGACGCTACACTTACCGCAACGGATAGCCGGGCTCTCCCGGCAAGCGGCCATCCACGCGCAATACCTTGGATCCGGGCTTCACATCCTTACTATCGATGAACGCGATGGAGCCTGGAATGGCGGTGACCAACTGGTGGGCCATGTCATTCGAATAGACGACTTTGGGAGCAGTGGCTGACTCTGCCCGGAAAATTTTCGCAATCCAATACTGTTTGAATTGCGATTCCGACATCTGGTAGATGATCTTCAACACGACGTCTCGTTCCCGGGCCACGGGAGCGCGAATCATCAGGACCACCGGAACGTTGGTGCTCCAGTACTGCCGGTCGCCGAGAAAAACTTTGCGCACCTCGGCCAGGCTGAGATTGCTGATCGGCGTATCGGGGTGCACCACCACGGCCACGTCAACGTCGTGGCGCTGAGCTGCCAGCGACTGCAGAAGGGCCAGGCACAGGCAGCTGAGAACGAAAGCTCGAGAGACGAATTTCCAATGTGGTGTCATGTGGGTATCAGAAGGTAAAGGCAGTCTGGAAAAAGGCCCCGTTGACCCGGGGCTCGTTCACACCATGGCGACTGTTCCGATACTCGCCCTTAAAAGCCGCATAGTTGGTGATGTCGTACCTGACCCCGAGCGTCGAACCAGTCAGATCCAGCACATTCAGCAGCGTGGGATCGTCCTCGGGCTTATGAATATACTCATATCGATAATAAGGCTTCCATTTGCTTTGCTGCCAGGGCAAGCGGTAGGCGAGCTGAACGTAGAATGACTGGCTGTCCCATGTGTTGGTGGTCAGCTCGTCGCGGTGATGAACGTTGGCATACTCGGCCAGAAACTCCGGCTTCTCCTTGGTCCAGACGATGTCGGCCGCGGTGATCCATTCGCCGAAATTCTGGCCGGGCTGCGGCGTGAGTTTGTCGCGATACACCGACGCGCCAACCTGAAGACCGTAAAACCGGGCTGGCCGGGCATACACATTGGCCACCCAGGCCCGGTTGTCGTTGGAATCACCACTGTCGCCGGACTTGCTCAGGACTGAGGAGCGCCCGTTGCCCAGTCCCACGTTGTATCCCAGGCCCAAGCCTCCCGAAGGAATATTTCCTTCCGCTTGTATGCCTACGAAATGCACAGGAATAAATGTTCCGCCAAACCTCACCATCTCCGGGCGGTCGATGGTGGTCTGCAGCCACGCGCCGTGGTGGAATGCGGTGTTCCAATAACCAATCGGAGTGTGGTACTTGCCGAATGAGATCTTGAAGTAGTCGTTGTAGTCGTAGCGAATGATGCTGCGTTCCACGCTCAAGTCATAGGTGCCGGGCTGGGCGGTGAAGCTGACTTCACCGAAGTAGCTGACCTTTTCGGACAAAGGCGAAGCCAGGTGCAGGACCAGTTGCCCCAGCTTGAAACCGCTGATCGAGCCCTTCTCATCGGTGGCAGAAAAATCAACATCGCCGAATCCCCTGATTTGCAGCGAAGGAAAGCGGCGCTCGGTGTCGCGGATTTCGCTCATGCTGGCGTGCTCATCATGCATTGCCGACGGGCCGGGCGTCGGGACCAGGGCCGCCGCGGTTGCCGCTGCGGCGGGAACTTCAGCCGGGTTGGGCGCGACCGGAGCGGATGCCTGGCCTGCCTCCCTCTGGCGATCACGCTCTTCCAGTTGATTGATCCGGTTTTCCAGCTGCTGAATGCGGTCGAGCAGATTCTGCACCGACGGTTCGCCCGCTGCCGCCGCGGACTGGGATTGCGGGGGCTGCGGTGGTGACGGCGACTGTGCCAGCAACGCGCTGGGAGTCAATGAGAAAAGGAGCAGCAGCAGCCAGCGAGAGCCCATAAATCGCCTCCTGAAACCAAAAACAGACGTGTCTAATCGCATCTTCCTGCACTTGCAGTTGGAAAGGCCCGGGAATTTCAGCCGCTAAGTCTAGTACGGTCATGCTTTTTGTCCAAGCACGGATTAAGAGGATCGACAAATCGAATGGAAAGGTTGGGGATGAGCGTGCGCGAAGTGAGGAGAGCAAGGTTCTAATGACCTGGAAGCGCGGGCATCCCAGGCCTAGGCAACAGGTATGGGCGAGATGACAGAGGGCTGGCCTGCTCAGTCAGAAATGCGATCTTTTCCACTCCTGCAGAATGAATTGCATCCAGCACTTCACGAACGGTTCGGTATCGCAGGCGAGCGTCGGCGCGGATGTAGATCTTCTTTTCTGCGCCACGCGCCACACCTCCTCGAATTTGTGCAGCCAGGTCGCCGGGCCTGGTCTTGTCCTTGCCAAAATACATTGTGCCGTCGCGCAGGATTGAAACGATTAAGGCGTCTTCTCGCCTGGCGCCTGGAAGGGGCATGGCATGCCAGACCTTCGGCAGAACTGCTGACACTCCATAGTGTGGGACTGCAGTCACCACCATGAACATGAAAAGCAGCACGAACAGGATGGCGGCGAGCGCGCTGACGTCGATGTTGCGGATGAGACCCGACGACTGCGAGTTTCTTGATCGCACTTTAACTCAGACTCCGGCGAGACGGCTCTTGTTCCCGTCCGGTCGGCGGAAAACGAGATTCTGTCGTAATCAACGCCGCTTTCCTTTTCCCTGGCGCCTCTTCCAGCGGACTTCCGTTATGCTAGAGTCGAAGCCTTCATGGTTGCTCCCACCATCTGTACCGAAAATCTGACCCGGCGTTTCGGCGACCTGGTTGCCGTCGAGGACGTAAACCTGAGGGTAGCTCCCGGGCAGTTCTTCGGTTTTCTGGGACCGAATGGCGCAGGAAAATCCACCACCATCAAGATGCTGACCGGCTTGCTTGCGCCCACCTCCGGGCGAATCCAGATTCTCGGCCTCGATCTGGTGACCAACATGGTGGAGGTGAAACGGCAGATCGGCGTGGTGCCGGAAGGGATGGCGCTCTTTGGCCGGCTCACCGGCTCGGAATATTTGAACTTCGTCGGCCGCATGTACGGCCTGGACCGCGAGACGGCGGCCAAGCGCGCAGCGGAACTTTTGGCTTTCATGCAGCTCACCGACCAGCCCAAAGCGCTGGTGACGGACTACTCGCACGGCATGCAGAAGAAGCTGGCGCTCGCCGCAGCGGTGATTCATGGGCCCAAAGTTCTGTTTCTGGATGAGCCCTTCGAAGGCGTGGACGCCATCGCCGCCGGCACTCTGAAAACCATGCTGCAACGCATGATCGCGCGCGGCGCAACCATTTTCCTCACCTCGCACGTGCTGGAAATCGTGGAACGACTTTGTACTCATGTCGGCATCATTCATCGCGGGCGGCTGGTGGCACAGGGTTCGGTGGAGGAGCTGCGAGCGGGCGTGGAAGCGCGGGCGGCGGACCTCCCGCTGGCGGCTGGCGGCCAGCCGGGCGAGAAGCTGACCCTGGAGCAGATCTTCCTGCTTACCGTGGGCGGATCGCGCAGCAATGGACAGGAATTGTCGTGGTTAGGTTAGGGCCGATGGAGGACGGGCGTCCCGCCCGTCATGCCCTAGCCCGCGCCAGATGGGCGGGGACGCCCGTCCTCCACTTTCAGGTTGAGCGAGGATGACAGAGCAATGACGTCCCACAGTCTGACTCTGCCTCCGCAAGCGCGCCAGCAACTGGCGGCGGTCGCCGGACTGCGCTGGCGAGTGTTTGTCAACTCGCTGCGCACTTTCCGCGGTCGCCTGGAGCTGGCCTCGCGCATTTTTATCAGCCTGGCCTTCCTGGCCGGCGGCATCGGCGGCGCTGTCGGACTGGGCGGAGCAGCCTGGTTCCTCATCTCGCATGGAAATTCGGAATGGCTGGGCACTCTGCTATGGCCCGTTTTTCTCTTCTGGCAGCTCTTTCCTCTGATGGCGACTGCCTTCACCCAGAATGTCGAGTCGTCAAATCTTCTGCGCTTCCCGCTGAGCTACCGGTCGTACTTTCTGATTCGCCTGGCCTACGGATCGCTGGACCCGGCAACGGCCGTGGCCAGCCTGTGGCTGCTCGGAATCGACGTCGGCATCGGGGTCGCCCGGCCGGGCCTGCTCCCCTGGGTGACCATCGTGCTCCTCACCTTTGCTCTCGTGAACATCGTTCTGGCTCGCATGCTGTTCGCCTGGCTGGAGCGCTGGCTGGCCCAGCGGCGGACGCGCGAAATCCTGGGCGTGCTTTTCTTTCTCTTTGTCCTGAGTTTTCAGCTGGTCGGGCCCCTGATCACTGCGTACGAACATCGCTCCATACCAAAGAGAAATGTCCTGGGGCAAAAACTCAGCAACGCGCAGCGGCCTCTGCCTCCGGGCCTGGCGGCCGCTGCCATTGCGGGACCTATACGGAGTCAGCCCTCGAGCAGCGTCGTTCCTTTCGTGCTGCTGCTGTCTTATGGGATCGCGTTCCTCTGGCTCCTCAATTTTCGTTTGCGGGCCGAATATCGGGGCGCGAGCTTCAGCGAATCGGCACGACGCAAGGCCTTGCCCAGTGGGCTTCCAGCACCGCGCCCAGGCTGGAACTTACCCGGAGTCCCCGGCCCGGTCGCCGCCGTCTTCGAAAAAGAGCTGCGCTATCTCAGTCGCAGCGGGCCGATGCTCTTTACTCTGATTGTGCCCCTGTTCATGCTGGCCGTCTTCCGCAGTTCCGGTAAAAACGAAGGTCTGTTGGCGCGGACCCCCGAACTCACCTTCCCGCTGGGCGCTGCCTACTCACTGTTGTTGCTGACCAACCTTTCCTACAACAATTTCGGAGCGGATGGCGGCGGCACCCAGTTCTTCTTCGCTTCGCCGGTCCGTTTCCGGCAAATCGTGATGGGCAAGAACCTGGCGCATGCAGCCGTCTTTGCTCTGGAAGTTGGATTGGTGTGGCTGGGAACGTGTTTCCTCTATCGGCCACCAGCGCTCGGCGTGACCATGGCCACTCTGGCGGGCATTCTGTTCGTCGTCCCCATCGACCTCGCCGCCGGGAACCTGTTTTCGATCTATTCCCCCACCCGGATCGAGGCCGGGGTCTTTGGCCGGCAAAGGGCCTCGCTGACTACCGTGCTGGCGAGTTTTGGAATTCGCGGCATTCTGTTCGGCGCCGGCGCCCTGATGCTCTGGGTTTCCCGGACTTACGAACATTCATGGGTGGAACTGCTGATCTTATGGCTGCCGGCTGGATTGGCCTTCGCGCTTTACGCTTTTGTTCTGGATCGGGTGGATGGAATTGCGCTGGGTCACAGGGAAAATCTCATTTCAAATCTCCGCCGCCGCGAGTAGGACTGAGGCCGGCTTTCAGGTCTTCTCCGGCTCCGCGACGAAGCGGTAGCCCACGCCGCGGACCGTGAGCAGATGCCGTGGCGCCGAAGGATTGTCTTCGATATAGCGGCGCAGGCGAACGATGAAATTGTCGATGGCGCGGGTGTCCGTGTCTTCGTGCAGTCCCCATACTTCTTCGAGAATCGATTTGCGGGAGACCACCCGTCCCTCGTTCCGTATGAGATGGCGGAGCAGTTCCGCTTCCATCAGAGTCAACTGGATCGTGTTCCCGTTCACCCGCAACTCCAGCTTCCCGAAATCTATCGTCCGCCCATGGAACGAGAACGACTGATACTCCGCTTTTTCCATGACTGGAGCATTGGGCGCTACACTCTGCTGCATCCACTCCCGGCGCCGCAGCAGTCCCTGTAAGCGGGCCAGCAGGATGGGAAGTTCGAAGGGTTTGGGAAGATAGTCGTCGGCGCCCGAGGCAAAACCCTTGAGCACATCTTCCGGTCGGCCGCGCGCGGTAAGCATCAGCACCGGGACGTATTGCTTGGCGGCCCGCAATTCCGCCGCCACGGTGAAGCCATCCTTGCCGGGAAGCATGACGTCGAGCACCACGGCATCGAAAGCAGCAGGCGCGGCTGATTTTCCCAGAAGCAGGTCCAGCGCCCGCTCGCCATCGCCGACGACGGCCACCGAGTGCCCCTCGGCCTCCAGGTTGTACTGCAGACCCTTGGCCAGGTGGGCTTCGTCTTCAACAATCAGAACATGACTCATGGAGCTCCATGGTTGTGTGGGTCGGACACTCCTGTCCGACCCACACCTACAAACCCACACATACATAACCACGCCTACAGACTGACCCGCGGCAACTCCAGAACTACCGTGGTGCCGCGGCCTTCGCCTTCGCTCTCGGCAAAGACGCGGCCGCCGTGCTTTCGCGCAATGGCCCGCACGATGAAAAGCCCGAGGCCGGTTCCCTTCACATGACTCAGCGAGCGGTTGGAGACGCGGTAAAAACGTTTGAAGATGCGTTTCAGCTCTTCGGCCTTGATCCCCACTCCGTGATCGCGGACGCTCAGCGTGACCCGCTTCTCGTCGGGCGTGTCCAGGCGCACCAGGATTTCTACTTGCTCGCCGGAATACTTGACGGCATTGTCCAGCAGGTTCGAAACCGCGGCACGCAACTCCTCGGAGTCTCCGAGGACGCCCGCGGCGGGGCCGTGATTCACCGATTGCTCATAATGTAGAGATTCAGGCGCCAGGTGATGGCTGGTGCGAGCCACGTCCACGCACTCGCGAACCAGGCCGCTGAAGTCCACAGGGATGCGCCGGTCCTGGCGCTTGTGACCGGCTTCGCCGGCCTTGAGTACCTGGTTGACTGTGCCCATCAGGCGATCGGTATCGTCCAACATGAGGCGATAGAACTCGCGGCGCTGGGCTTCGTCCACGTCGCGATGCTGCAAGGTCTGGAGATAGAGCCGGATGGACGCGATGGGCGTCTTTAGTTCGTGGGTGACGGCATTGATGAAGCTGTCATGCTGTTCGTTGCGGCGAATTTCACGCACCAGGAAGCTGGTGTTGACGATCATCCCGGCGATCAGCAGGGCGAAAAAAATTACGCCCAGGAAAAGCAGGACGCCTTCACGCCAGTTGAGAATGATCCAGCCGACATTCAGCCCGACCGCCAGCAGCACCAGGCAAACGCCCAGCACCACGAAAAAGGCGATGGCCCTGCGGCGGCTGCTGATGCGCATGGCAAGGATTCTACCGCGCGGAGAGAGGAGCGTGTGGGGCGGGTGCCCGCCCGCCGCCTTCGCAGTTAGGGTTGAGTTTGGGCTTTCTTGCCGCGAATGCCAGGGTTTATGCGGGCTTCGTCTCTCAAAATCAAAGGCAAAAGCGGCGGGCGAGGGCGCCCGCCCCACACACTACCCGTTAGGCCGACACCATTTCGGCTCGTGCTTCCGCCGGTGTGCCCTGTTCTTCTTCCTGACGTTCCAGTTCGGAGAGCTTTACCCGGTAAACCTGGCGCGCCAGTCCCAGCTTGGTCAGCGCCCAGATGCCATACCAGTTGAAATCGATCTCGTACCACTTCAAGCCGTGGCGGGCAGAAACCGGGTGCGCGTGATGGTTGTTGTGCCAGCCTTCACCAAAGGTGAGCAAAGCCACCCACCAGCTGTTGGTGGAAAGGTCGCGCGTAACAAAACGCCGCGATCCCCAGCTATGCGTCGCCGAATTTACCAGCCAGGTAGTGTGCAGCCCGATCACGGTGCGGAAGAAAACTCCCCACAGCAGGAACGGCAGGCCGCCAATCGCGAACAACACCACGCCAAGGCCGATCATGGGAACGTAGTGATACTTCGTAATCCAGACGTGGAACTTGTCCTTAGCCAGATCGGGGACGTAACGCGCCAGCGTCGTGGTGTCGTGATGCATCGACTTGCCGGTCAGGATCCAGCCCATGTGCGCCCACCACTTGCCGTCACGCGGCGAATGCGGATCGCCTTCCTGATCGGAATGCTGGTGATGGATGCGGTGCGTGGCCACCCAGAAAATCGGTCCGCCCTCAAGCGCCAGCGTGGCACAGGTGGTCAACACGTATTCGACCCACTTCGGCGTCTTGTATCCGCGATGGGTGAGCAACCGGTGGTAGCCCATGCCGATGCCCAGACTTCCAGAAACCCACCACAGGAACATCGAGACCAGAAAAGCCTTCCACGTAAAGAAGAACAACGCCGCGATGGCACCCACATGGAACAGGCCCATAAAAATCGCGGTAACCCAATTGATTTCGTCGTCTGCCGCTGCTTTCCGATCCAAGACTTCGAGGTCGATGGCCATATTCTCTTCCTGTTCCCGGTATTGAGCTTCCAACACTTACGTTAGCAGGGACAGATATCGACGCGTGTAAGACTTCTGTAATAGCAGAGGTTGGGGTGTTACGGAGGTACTAGCCCGTTAATGCAGGCCGCTTCAGAGATTGGAATGTTGTGGCCGCGGGCGACTCGCCCGCGAGCGGCCGAGGCATTTTTTGGAACGCTTGCAGGCTAGCTTCGTCGACTCTTCGAGCCGACCGGACAGCCGGGGCGGCTGTCCCCACGCGGATCGCTCGCCTGAGTCACCCGCGTCCACGCAATCTTTCTCAGCCGGCCGACGCGCCCTTGACTTCAACCCCTGCCCACTTCTCGAGCAGGGTGAGGGTGGCGGCGTAGTCGAGATCCTGATGTCCGTCTTCGCTGGCCAATTCGTAGATCTCTTCCACGGTCTCGAGGGCGGGCAGTTTTACCCGGACTTCCTTGGCGGCCTCGAGAGTCAGGCGGATATCTTTATGCATAAGACGCAGCGGGAAATTGGGAGTGAAGTCGCGCTTCAGGACAAAGGGCGCTTTGTAGTCCACCACTCCGGAGCGAATCATGGATGCCTGGATCACCGGCATCAGTTTCTCGACATCCACTCCCAGCTTGGTGGCCAGGGTGAGGCCTTCGGCAAAGCCTTCATAGATAAGCGCGATTTGCAGGTTCATCACCAGCTTGGCGGACTGTCCCATGCCGGTTTCGCCCAGGCGGAAAAATACTTTGCCCATGGCGGCAAATAGCGGCTTCAGTGATTCGATCACTGCTTCGTCCCCGCCCACGATGAAAATGAGGCTGCCGGCTTCGGCCGCGACTTTCGATCCGGTCATGGGCGCGTCCACGTAACGCACTCCCCGCGCCGCCACCCGTTCGGCAAACTTGCGAGTCGCCGAGGGCGAAATCGTGCTGGAGTCAACAATGGTCATGCCTTCGGCCAGTGACTCTTCCACCCCTTGGGGCCCGAACAGAACGCTCTCCACCGCGTGAGTATCGGAAACGCACATCCAGACCACTTCCGCGCCCTTCGCGGCATCGGCAGGTGAACTCGCGCTGCGCGCGCCTTCTACTCCCTTGCCGGCGGTGCGGCTCCAGACCGAAACTTCATGACCTGCCTTGACCAGGTTGGCCGCCATCGGCCGTCCCATGATTCCCAAACCCAAGAAGGCAACACGCATTCTGACTCTCTCCTGAGGATATGAATTCCCAGCAGCGATTAGAACTGACAGCGGTAACCAGGGTCAAGCCATTCCCGCGTGCATTTGTTCTAGAATGGAGTGGGATCCCCATCTCCTTTTCGCATTTTTTCGGAAAGCTTGGGCGAGATGGCGGGTCTTGGTGCGTCGAGGCTACGGCCAGGCCAGATGTTAAAAAGCACTCTGAAGAATCGCGCTCTCCGCAACCGCGCCCGGCAGTTCGGCGGCCTGGTGCGAAGGTCCGCAGTCACTCCCCGCACCGGCCATACCCACAAACCGAAGCTGGCGACCAATGGCGAGATGGGAGTGACCTTCATCGGTCATTCAAGTTTCTTCCTGCAGGTCGGCAACCAGAATGTTGTCATCGACCCCAACTTTGCGCGCTGGCTCTTCATCCTCAAGCGTCTGCGTCAGCCGGGCCTGAAGGTACGCGACCTGCCCGCCATTGACCTGGTGCTGGTGACCCACGCCCACTTCGACCACCTGCACCGGCCCTCCCTGCGGGCCATCGTGCAGCAAACCAAACGCCGGCGCGGGGTGGCGCCAACCATTCTGGTGCCGCATCATGTTTTCGACCTGGTTTCCGACCTTGGCTTTGAGAACGTCGTGGAACTGGACTGGTGGAACAGCTACCGTCATCGCGATTTGACCGTCACCCATGTGCCCTCGCGCCACTGGGGAGCCCGGGTGATCGAGGACTCACACCGCGGATACGGCGGCTACGTGCTGCGCGACCACCAGCATTCGATCTATCACGCCGGCGACACCGCTTATTTCGCCGGTTTCCGCGAGATTGGGCAACGCCTGGGGCCGGAATTGGCGTTGTTGCCGATCGGCGCCTACAATCCGCCTGCCTTCCGCAACGTTCACACCAGCCCGGCGGATGCCATGCGCGCCTTTTTTGACCTGAACGCCCGCTGGATGGTGCCCATGCATTACGGCACCTTTCAGCTCTCCCAGGAACCGATGGACGAACCCCTGCAACTGCTGGAGAAAGAAGCGAGGGCGGCAGGTATTGAAGACCGGGTGTTCGTGCTGGAAGAAGGCGTAACCAGATTCTTCTGACGGGTGGCTAGTAGGCCAGGAGAATTCTTAGATCGCGCAGATTATTTCCGGTGGGTCCGGTCACGATTGCATCGCCTAACGACTCAAAAAATGGGTACGCATTGAATCCGGCCAGGTGGGCGGAGGCATCCAGTCCGCGGGCCGTGGCGCGTTCGAGCGTGCTGCCGTCCGCGATGGCTCCCGCAGCCGGGCTGTTGCCGTCAACGCCGTCGGTGCCTGCGCTGAGCACGGTAATGGCCTGACCGGAAATTCTCGCCGCACAGGCCAGGGCAAACTGCTGGTTGCGTCCGCCGGTGCCGCCATTTTCAACCTTTACGGTAACTTCTCCCCCTGAAATCAGGCAGGCCCGTTCAGACTTCTGGCGCAACCCGCGCAAGCGTTCGAGAAGATACTCCGCCGCGCGAGCGTAATCCCAGTCGTCGCAGCGGTTGTCGATTTCTACTTTGAAGCCATGACGTTGTGCCTCACCTTCCGCCGCCTCCAGCAGTGAAGCGTTCGACAGCAAAGGCCACCAGCGTGAACGGTGGAAGGCAAGATCGTCGGACTTGGGAGTTTCCTCGAGCGCATGGCGTTGAAACAATTCGCGCACGGAAGCAGGAAAGTGCTCCAGCATGCCGTACTTTTCAACCACGCTGTAACAGTCGGCAACACTGGTCGAATCAGGCATGGTGGGGCCCGAAGCCAGGGCGTCGGGAGTGTTGTCGGGGACGTCAGAAACCAGCAGCGACACCTGCTGCGCCCCGGACGCCGCGACGGCCATCCTTCCACCCTTGATGGCGGACAGATGCTTGCGGATAGCATTGATCTCGGCGATGGGCGCGCCGGAGAGCACCAGCACGCGATACGTAGCGATCAGGTCCGGGAGCGAGATTTCGTCGTCGATGGGCTTTTCTGCGATCGAGGAGCCTCCGCCGCTAAGCATGAAGATCACCAGCGACGACGCATTCTGAGCGCTGAGCGATTTCAATATGGCCTCAGCCCCGCGGATCGATTCCTGGTTCGGCGTAGGATGGCCTCCGCGAAAGTAGCGGAAGCCCCGAACCTGTGAAGCCGGATCGACCGAACTGGCCACGATGCCCTGAAAGCGATTGCCGGCCTGCATTTCGAGAGAATTGACCATGGCATGCGCGGCTTTGCCGATGGAGATCACGAGCACGCGGTTATAGGAATCCAGGTCATGGAGATCTTCGCAAATGCGAAGCACTCCGCGATCGCAATCCACGTGACGCTGAAACGCCCGGTCGATGCTGGCTTCGCCAAGCGCGTGCTCCAACAGATGGCGCGCAGTGACTCGCATGTCCAGCGCAAGCTTCTCGCGATCGGCAGCCGATGAAGGCATATCTATGTAGCGCCGGCGTCCCGGCTGTCGCGAGGGCGTCTCGCCCTCGCCGGTCACAAGTTCACCGCTTCTCCCACCCACTGCTCGATGGCCGCGCGCAACTCGCGCAGCCGTCCTTCAAAAAAATGGTCGGCGCCCGCGATCAAGACAAACTTTTTCGGCGCCGCAATCCCGTGAACCAGGGCTTCCAACTGCGGTGGGGTCCCGAACTGATCGCGGTCGCCGCTGACGAATAATTTCGGCTTGGCGCAGCTCTGAAGAAAGCCGAAGTCATAGGTGCGATCATCAATTGGCGAAACGGGCAGGCCCAGGCCGATGGCAGCTTTTACCCGCGCATCGGAACAAGCGGCCCGCAATCCAACCGCCGCCCCGAACGAGAAGCCGGCGAAAATCAGGGGCAGGTGGAACTCCTGGTCCAGCCAGTCCAGCGCGGCCCGAACGTCTTCCACCTCACCACTTCCATGGTCGTGCTGGCCCTGACTGAGACCAGCCCCGCGAAAATTGAAGCGCAACACGGGAAAACCGAAACTGTTCAACGCCTTCATGGCATGAAAGACGACCTTATTGTGCAAGGTGCCGCCATAAACGGGATGGGGATGACAAACGATGGCGGCATAGGACGCATCCGGTACTCCCGCATTGAGCAGGGCCTCGAGACGGCCGGCAGGACCTTCCAGAAACGGGGAGCGGATTGTACCGGCTTGCGTCTCCATCGGACTCAGTAAAGCATAGCAGCGAATCGAACTTTCTCGGTGTCTCCGTGGTCGTTGCGGTTTTTCAACCACGGAGGACACTGAGGACACGGAGTACATCAGGTCGCCATCAGATTACGAGTCCTTCTCATTCGACCACCTCCCCATTTCGGACTTCCCCAGTGTCCTCCGTGTCTTCCGTGGTTGTTTGCGGTTTTTCAACCACAGAGGACACTGAGGACACGGAGTACATCAGGTCGCCATCAGATTATGAATCCTTCTCATTCGACCACCTCCCCATTTCGGACTTCCCCAGTGTCCTCCGTGTCCTCCGTGGTTGTTTGCGGTTTAAAACACTCAGGACACGGAGTATGCTCACCGCTCGCGACTAAGGTATCCTGTCGCGCATGGATGTCGCCGCCTTCACCCGTCAACTCGTGGACATCGAGTCCATCACCGGAAATGAGGGCCCGGTAGGAGATTTCCTGCAGCGCGAATTGCTGCGGCGAGGGTTTCGGGCAGAGAAAATTCCCGTGGAAGGCCCGCGCTGCAATATCTTCGCGGCATTTTCCGAACAGCCACGGCCCGAAGTTGTGTTCTCCACTCACATGGATACGGTCCCGCCATTCATTCCCTCGTCCGAAGATGCTACGCGGGTGTACGGACGAGGTTCCTGCGATGCCAAGGGCATCATTGCGACTCAGGTGGAAGCCGCGGAACGGTTGCGTCAGGAGGGCATTCATGTGGGGCTGCTCTTCCTGGTTGGCGAGGAGCGCGACAGCCTGGGCGCCAAAATGGCAAACCGGAATCCTCCCGGCTCGAAATTTCTGGTGAACGGAGAGCCCACCGAGAACCAGATCGCAATCGCATCGAAAGGCGCGTTGCGGGTGGAGGTGATCGCGGAAGGACGCATGGCGCATTCGGCCTATCCGGAACTGGGCGAGTCGGCGATTGACAAGCTGCTGCTTGCCCTGCAACGCCTGCGGGCGATGAAGCTGCCGGCGGAAGAGGGCATCGGGCCATGCACGCTTAATATCGGCGTGATCGAAGGCGGTCGCGCCCCCAATGTTGTCCCGGACAAAGCCCGCGCCCAACTGCTCTACCGCCTGGTGGGGTCGTCCGAGCAATTGAAGCAGGACATCGTTGCGGCGGTCGGCAATGTGGCGCGGGTGGAGTTCGTGCTGGAAATTCCCTTTGTGCGCCTGCGCACTCTGAACGGTCTCCCCACCATGGTCGCCGCCTTCACCACCGATATTCCCGCACTCAATGCCTGGGGACAGCCGCTGCTGATCGGCCCGGGATCGATTCACGTCGCCCACACTGACGGCGAATGCGTCGAGAAGAAACAGCTGCGGGATGCGGTGGATCTGTATTGCTCAATCGCACGGCAACTCACGAAATGAACGCGGGAAAGTAGCGCCGGCATGGTGCCGGTGGCCCCGGGGGGCGGCCACGCGACTTGATTTGACTCCCAGCCTACCAGCACGTAAAATAGTGCTGCACATATTTACGTGCCTACAAATGAAGGCAAATATTACGCTAAAGCTGGACGCTGCTCTCCTGCGCGAGATTCGGGTGCTGGCGGCGGAAGAGGGCACATCGATCAGTGCTCTGCTGGCTAGTCGCCTCGAACAACTGGTTCGCGACCGCAAGACTTATGATCGCGCACGAAAGCGCGCTCTGGCTCGGCTGCGCGAGGGTCTTGACTTGCAGTGGACACCCCCCCGTTCCCGTGACGAACTTCACGAGCGATGACACGATGAACCATGCCCGATAAATATTTCGTGGATACCAACATCTTGCTCTACGCGCACGACCGCTCCGCGGGTTTGAAGCACGAACGCGCCCGTCAGCTGGTGGAGCGCCTGTGGACGTCCGGGGAAGGCGTGTTGAGCACCCAGGTGCTGCAGGAACTTTGCATCAACCTTCGGCGCAAGATTGCCCGTGCGCTCCCGGTGGAAGAAATACGCCGGATCGTCCAGGACTACTTAAGCTGGGAGATCGTGATCAATGATCCGGCATCGGTCCTGCAGGCGCTTGAGATCGAACTGCGCTACCAAACGTCTTTTTGGGACGCTCTGATTCTGCAGGCAGCCGAGAGCTCAGGTGCAGTGATCTTGTATTCCGAGGACCTGGCAGCGGGGCAGAAGTACGGAGCGGTTAGGGTGGTGAATCCGCTGAAATCGGCTCCTGATTGACCCCCGGATAAAGCCCGCCGCTTCCGAAAGCATTTAGACTGGAACCATGACCACCCAGACCCTCAACTCCCTCTCCAAGGCATCTTCCGCCTATTTGCGGTCCGCCATGCACCAGCCCATCCTGTGGAACGAGTGGGGCGAGGAGGCGTTTGCCATCGCGCAGCGCGAAAACAAACCCATCCTGCTCGACATTGGCGCGGTCTGGTGCCATTGGTGTCACGTCATGGACCGCGAATCGTACGACGATCCGGAAGTGGCGCGGATCGTCAACGAACGCTTTGTGGCGGTGAAGGTGGACCGCGATGAGCGCCCCGACATTGACAGCCGCTACCAGGTCGCGGTGAGCGCCATCAGCGGACAGGGAGGCTGGCCGCTGACTGCCTTTCTCACTTCAGACGGCAAGCCGTTTTACGGCGGCACCTACTTCCCGCCCAACGACAACTACGGACGTCCCAGTTTCAAGCGCGTGCTGCAGTCCATCGCGGACGCCTATCACCAGAAAAATACCGAAGTGGTGGACCAGGCGCAGATGGTGGAAATCGCAATCTCCCGGGCTGAGTCTTTCGCGGGCGGCAGCGGCGAGTTCTCTCCCGGGGTGATTGACGAGATCGTGGAAGCGGCGGTGAAGATGTTTGACCCGCAGCATGGCGGCTTCGGCAGCGCGCCCAAGTTTCCTCATCCCGCCGTCCTCGATCTTCTGATTGACCAGTACGCGCGCTCGGGGAAGGAAAATCTGCGCGAGGTATTCGTTTCTACCCTGGAGAAGATGGCGCGCGGCGGCGTCTATGACCAGCTCGCCGGCGGCTTTCACCGCTACTCGGTGGACGAGCACTGGATCGTTCCCCACTTCGAGAAGATGTGTTACGACAACTCGGAATTGCTAAAGAATTATGCCCACGCCTATCAGGTGACCGGCTCGGATTTTTTCGCCGCGGTGGCCCGTGACATCGTCCGCTGGATGGACGAGTGGCTCAGCGACCGCGACCATGGCGGGTTTTACGCCTCCCAGGATGCCGACTACTCGATGGATGATGATGGCGACTATTTCACCTGGACGCGAGCGGAGATGCAGGCTGTCCTGACGGAAGAGGAAGCGGCGGTTGCGGGATTGCGCTACGACATCAACGAAGTCGGAGAGATGCACCATAATCCGGAAAAGAATGTTTTGTACATCCGGGCCTCGCTCGAGGAAATCGGCACGCGGTTGAGTCTGACCGCGGAGCGCGTCGAGGGGATACTGGAATCTGCCCGGCAGAAAATGTATGCCGCGCGGTTGAAGCGCCCCACCCCTTACGTGGACAAAACGGTTTATGTGGGCTGGAACTCACTCTGTGTCTCCGCCTACCTGGAAGCCGCCAAGGTGTTACAGCTCGATGGAGCCAGACACTTCGCGCTCCGTTCCCTGGACCGGGCCCTCGCCGAAGCCTGGCAACCGGAGCAGGGCCTGCAGCACGTGATCGCCTATTCCGATCCGGCTGCCGAACGGCGTTTGGTCCCGGGACTGCTGGACGATTATGCCTTCACCGGCATCGCGTGCCTCGATGCTTACGAGGCCACCGCGGACCTCAGCTATTTTCAATTCGCGCAGCGCGTCGTGGACAAGATGGTGGAGCGTTTCTTTGACCCTGTATCCGGGGGATTTTTCGACGCTGCGGCAGGCGGTCCCGGGAAAGTTCTGGGAGTGCTGGGGACGCGGCGCAAGCCCTTTCAGGATTCGCCCACTCCCGCGGGAAATTCCGCGGCTGCCATCGCGTTGCTGCGGCTGCACGCCTTCACCAACCACAAGAGCTATCGGGAACAAGCGGAACAAACCATGGAGCTGCTGGCCGGTCTCGCCGGCAAGTTCGGGATCTTTGCCGCGACTTATGGTATTGCCGCAGTCTATCTCTCATGTCCGCACACCCAGATCGTGGTCATAGGAGAAGACAGCGCAGCAGAGCAGCTCGGCGCCATCGCGGCCGGCTTCTTTGCATTTAACCAGACAGTGCTCAACCTGACGGCCAGCAAAGTAGTTCCGCAGAATCTGCCGCCCGCCCTTGAGGAAACGCTCTCGCAGCTGCCCATGCTCAAAGAGGGAAAGTCAGTGGCCGTGATCTGCTCGGGACTCAGCTGTCAGCCTCCGATCATGGACCCGGAACAATTGCGGCAGACCCTCCGTATCGCGCTGAAGAATTAGCAGCCCACCTGGTTCGCGCGGACCAAAAAAAATAGGGCTGACCATGCGACTTCGCAATTGGTCAGCCCGCTCAGGTCCAAAAGCCACTTACGCGGCTAGTTAACAGCCTCTTCCTAATCCCACTTGCCTAGCGCTTCGAGCAATTGGGATTGGCAGGATTGCACAGTGGCATCGGGCCCAGTTCTGCATTGAGTATCGGGGTCGCGATTGCCACGTACGTGCAAGCCAAACCTACCATCAGGATCAACATCCTGACCGCACGTTTCATGGTGTTCTCCTTACGCTGCGAGGCTCCTGGGAGGAAACCTCACGGTTGCGGCATTATACAGAAGAGCCACCGCGCGTCCAGTTTTTTCTCCGGACAGCAGTTTGCCGTGCCCCGAGAGTTACGCGTCGGAAGGATGTAATGTCGTTCTGGCGGTGCCCGGTACGCTCACGCAGACTCCAACCCCGCCTTTTTATTCTGTCGGATCGCACCTCTTATTCAAGTATTAGGTGAGACTATTGGAAATGAAGGACGGTCTGGCAGGCAGGGTGAAACGAAATCGCCACCCGGTGAAACGTTTAGTGAACCCGACGGCTGGGCGACGGAAGGGAATGGATACCACTTCGAGGGCTGAGGGCGGGTTGCACTGCAGTGTCGGTCGTGGCTTCCTTGGTCGAATAATCTGTCTGCGTGCGGGAAAAGGCGCGATCGACCATGCTTTCAAACATCGGGATCAACGAATCAACCTGCGCCGGACCCTGAATGGCAGTAAGGCTCTTCTCCCAGCGGTTCGGGGCAAACAATTCTGCGCCCGGCGCCCGCTCCGGACTCTTGACCAGGGCATAGCCCAACCAGAGAAGGATGGAGATGTTATAGGCCACGAGGTTGACCATGTGCACCGCCACCCCGGAGGCATGCCCGCTCACGTGGAACGCCAGAGTACCCAGTTCAACTCCCGCGGACAAACCCAGTCCCAGCGAAAGTCCGAAACTATGTTGCTTCCAGGACACACCGAGGTATCGGGAAAAGACCAGAAGAAACAGAATCAGTCCCACCTGAGCTACGCGCACGCAACGTGTGACGGTTATGACCGCCTGAACAATCGGCCCCTGGTCCCCGGTGGGACTCGATGCCGCGACCACGAAGGCGACCAGTGACATTACCAGGGCGGCCCACTTGAACAGTACCGACCCGAGATCTTTCAGGGTGTAATAGGGACGGAAGACATCCAGGAAGATTTCGTAGATGACCATGAACCCCAGAACGAGGTTAATCGCAGCGCATGACCAGTAGGAGTAGAAGAACAGCTGATAGCTGGCGTTTACCCACTGCGAAGACATCGGGAACAAAACGCCGAACGCGAAAATCTGAAAGCAGATGTATGTGAAGAAAACCGGAAAAAGCCGGTGCAGGCGGTGACGCCACATCACAATCCCCACCACCAGTTGCAGTATGGGGTGGGCGATCCAGAGCGCGGTTTGGTGATCGACGATCATCAACCAGTTTTCTGCCAGCCGGGGGCGCCACGGTTGACGGAGCTGTTGCGATTAGACTTCTCTTATACGTAACCTTAGCAGTTTGGCTCGGATGGTCAATGTACCAAGGTAATCGCCGGTAATGGTTACCGGAATAACCTCAAAGCCCGTCCAGTGTGGGTCGGACACTCTGTCCGACGCCTTTGTCTCTGACGTTCACGGATCACACCCAGGCCAAGACCAAACCGAAGACCAATCGGCATAGGGGGAGTGGTCACCCACTCTCCCCTGCCACACCACCGTACATGCGGGTCCGCATACGGCGGTTCAGTTCGGTTGAGCTAGAGTACGTCCAACAACCGAGGAAGACCGAGCGCATCGAAGTAAGCAATCGGAAACGCCGAGGACAGAGCAGGACTGTTGGCGATGCGCCATGGCCCATGGGGACTGCCGACGGTTTGAGCTGCTAGGGCAGCGCCGATGTGGCGCTGGCGCAGCCTCACATACCGCACCTGCTTCCGCTTCCATTGCCTCCAGATCATGGATCGCAACCTGCGTCGCATCCATGCCTCTAGCTTTTGCAGCACCGAGGGCGTCTGGCTGAAGCCGAAGTAACTCTTCCAGCCACGTAAATAGCTGGCGAGTTCCTTCAGCATCTGTTCGAGACTGATGCCCCGTGTCCGTCGCGTCAGTTCCCGTACTCTTTGCTTACACCGGAGCAGAGCCTTGGGCGCGATGCGCCGTTTCGGTTCTCTCCCGCCGGTAAAGCTGAAGCCCAGAAACTTGCGCTCCTGCGGTCGCGCCACCGCGCTCTTCGCCTCATTCACCTTGAGCTTGAGTCGCCGCCGGAGGAAGCCCGTCACGCTTTGCATGACTCGCTTCCCCGCCCGCTCGCTGGCCACGTAGATATTGCAATCATCCGCGTAGCGCACGAAACGGTGTTTACGTCGCTCCAACTCCCGGTCGAGTTCGTCGAGCACGAGATTCGACAGCAGCGGTGACAAAGGCCCTCCTTGCGGAGTTCCTTCCTCCACCGGACTCACCAGCCCGTTTTCCATCACGCCCGACTCCAGGATGGCTCGGATCAGCTTGAGCATCCTCTTGTCGTTCACCCGCCGCGCCACCGCCGCCATCAGCTTGTCGTGGTTGACTCGATCGAAAAACTTTTCCAGATCAAGATCCACCACCCAGCGGTTGCCCTCGGCGATATACTGCTGCGCCTTGGCCACCGCCTGATGCGCCGAGCGTTGCGGACGAAAGCCGTGACTGTGTTCGGAAAACGTCCGGTCCCATCTGCCTTGCAGAACCTGCATCACCGCCTGCTGGATGAATCGATCCAGCACCGTGGGGATGCCCAGCTTGCGCATCCCTCCGTCCGGTTTCGCGATCTCTACTCGCCGCACCGGTTGCGGTAGATAAGTCCCGCTCAGCAGTTGCTCCCGAATCGCTGGCCAGTGTTGCTTCAGGTAGCCCGGCAACTCCGACACTTTCATGCCGTCGATTCCCGGACTCCCCTTGTTGGCCTTCACTCGTCGTAAAGCCTGCTGGCAGTTCTCCCGCCCGCAGACCTCTTCCATCAGTTGCTCTTCTCCAGCCGGACTTTCGGTTTCGCACTTCGCCGTGAGCGATTCGGTCCCTTCCCGCGGAGCCCTCGGAGCTTCACTCCTCCCCTCCCCGGTAAAGGCCAGCGCCATCTGTAGCTGGTTTTTCTGCCCCTTGTCGTTCATCGAGTCCTGCGTCCTACTCGCCGCTCCTTACTGTTTGGGCCTTCGGCCTCGCGGCCTACTATGCCCGCTGCTGACTCCCGCCCCAAGATCAGAGTGGATTGCTCTACCCTCAGTCACGACTCCGTGACATGCGGCGGGTCTCCCGAAGTAAGTTCGACCGCCTTCCACGCGCAACCGCCGGATTTACCACCGGTGCTCTTGATGGAGATGGGCTTCGCTGTCGCTTGCCAGCTCGCCCCACACCGTAGGCCTCCTCATCCGGTTCTTGTTCATCGGCTCGCGCCTTTGATCCGCGCTTCTTTCAGACCCCGCCTCACGACGACGCCCTTGCGCTTCTCTAGCCCTTCACCTCCATCAGGTTGAGCAGGGGACTTTCACCCCCAAGCTGTCAAACATGTTCGGCACACAAGTCAAAAGGGTCGGACAAGAGTGTCCGACCCACACTCGACTGCTGTCCTCAGGCTATTGATTCTGATCGAGATAGAACATGTCCAGAACCTGGCCCTTGCTGTCGATCAATAGCACTCGTCCGGCATAGACGACCCGTTCCAGGTCGCTGGGTAATTTGGGCAACTGCTCTTCACAGACCAAAGGCAGCGACTGGGCCTGGCTCTGAACCTCGGAAGGCAAGCTTCCCCCTCGGTGAATCTGCCGTTCTGATCCGGAGGGCAATTCCGGGCGTTGGGTGGCGCCAGCCGGAAGGTCGGAAGCATGTTCGGTGACGCAGCTTCGTATGGTCCGGCGATCGCGCAAGGTAAATAACTGAGCGCTGTCATCCGGTCCCGACGCCGAGTCCGAAGTGATGGTTGGAGCGGAATCGGAGGCAGCAGGCGGGGGCGCTGCCGCCGCTTCATTGGGTGCGGCCGGTGGCGGAACCGTCGCTGTCGAGGCCGAAGAGGTAACAAAAGTCAGTACAGCTTCCGATTCGACGATCGCCGGCTTTTTGCCGGTGGCCGCGGCTGCGCCGGTGCCAGCCGCTCCGCCCGCCAGAGTCCCGATGGCCGCGCCTTTGCCTCCGCCGGCGATGGCGCCGATCACGGCGCCCAACGCGGCTCCGCCTCCGATTTTGGTTACGTTGCTCTTGGAGTGCGATTCGCCCTTGATGATCAGCGGCTCCACATGGATCGATGCCGCCACCGTCCCTGAACTGACCGTGTTCAGCACCAGGTCGAGTTCGCCGGGTTCGGTAAGCCGGCCCGTGGGATGCACGTCAGTGACGCGGCCGATCACGTCCGCGCCCTTGGGGTAAAGCGTTCGACCGTTCACTTCAATCGGCTCGTCCAGGGTGCCGCGGAAGGTGTCTCCCATCTGGGTCTGCTCGCTGCTGAGGTTGTCAATCATGCGCACACGGATCGAAGTCCCGGCAGGAATCTCGAGAGACTTCTGCGCCAGCGCGGACACCGACGCGAGCGCCAAAACCAGAGACGTCAGCACCGTGCTCAGCAGCTGGAAGTATTTGCGGTTCATTTCGTTTTCACCTCTGTGAAGTTTCAACTGGCCAGACAAAGCGGCTCCTCTCTCTTCCCTACTTGGGATGCAGCCTCCGGCCCTGCGGCTGCACTAAGATATCGGGCTTTTGGTGCTGCGGGCCACAACTTTGTTCCTCATTCTTCCCCTGTTTTGTCATCCCCAGCGAAGTCTAGGGACCTGCTTTCGGCCGGGGCAATCGGCGCCCTGTGCATTGGGATATTTGCCGGCGCTGGCGAACAGCAGATCTTTCGACTCCGTTCTCTCCGCGCCAGATGACAGGGCGGGAGAGCGAGCAAAAGAAATCGCCCCCCGGTTCGTTGCGCCCGCGAAGCTGAAATCTAGTTTTGGGTCTCGACGAAAATAAAGTAAGAGCAAGCCCAAAGATTTGCGGGAATGGAACCGTGCGGGCGGGTGGTGAGAATCACATTATATTCCCCGGAAACTTCCAGGTTATCGAGCAGCGACGGCGCGGCCACGGGATCGACGGTAGCCAGATACGCCAGGAATTCATGGATGCCGGCTCCGGCTTTGCAGCCCTGCGCCAAAAACGACAACTCGGCATTGCTCTCGGAGAAGTGCCAGCCCAGCGATGCCGCAGCCGTGACCGCATTTTCGTAGGCCTGCTCGGAAACCGACCCTGGAGCGGGATTGTCGAAAATCAGTCGGAGCCTGTGATCGTCCTCGCGGCTGAACTCGCGCACTTTCAGCGATCCGGATTTTGCGGTTGCCTTCCAGTCCACGTGGCGGGCCGAATCCTCCGGCATGTACTCGCGAATGAGATAGAGGTCGTCGCCTCGGCCACGGGCAAAAGTTTCGAATTCGCCGGTGATCAGAGGGAGCACGTCGAAAAATTCGTCGTTCTGTTCAACCGCCGGGTACACCAGTATCTCGCGGGCCAATGGCACGCGCCGCGTCTTGGTGAGGAAGGCAAAGGGAAAGCGGGTGGCCAGACCAAAGCTGTTCTGCTGATAGCGTCCACGGCGGGGGAAGCAGAGTTCCAGTTCGGCCGCAACCTCCGAGGCCGGCGGAATGTAGGGAAAATATGCTGACTCGGTAAAGATGCCGGGCGGAGCGGGTGCGCCCCCGGCGACCCGGCGTAACTGCCGGTCCGGCAGTATCACCCACTGTTTGGCGGGCGGCTGCCCGGGGGGAAAGCCAAAGGTGGTGGGCACCCACTGCCATTGCTTCGAATGCTTCTGCTTGAGCGGAACCACGCTGATGGAAAATGAAGGCAGCCAGCGCCGGCGGTTCCGGACCACCATCTTCCCCAGCGTGGGGCGCCCGGCAAAGACCTGCTGGGGCAGATGGACATCCAATTCCAGATCGCGCAACACGATCGCCGAGGCCACGCCCGACACCAGGATGGCCGCCAGCATCGCCGCCACAATCACGTAAAGCAGGTTGTTGCCGGTATTCAGCGCCGCCACCCCGATCAGCAGGACACTGACCACGTAGATGATTCCCACGCCGGTCACGTCGTAGTTGAAGGCGTCGCGAACCCGGCTGCCAGCCACCCGGCGCGCCAGATACGGCACCGTGGTCACGCCTACTACGACCGCCAATACCAGTGCGATCGAAGCCAGGAACACCGTGGCCCAGAGACTGCCGGATTCACGTGCCACGGTCGAAAAGAGGGCGGCTGCGAAAGCCAGAACCAGTCCCAGCAGGGCCAGCAAAAAGCGCATCCAAACTTCGGGGATTTCGAAGCGCAGGAACCGACTGCGGGAACGAGCGCCGGGTGTAGAGGCCAGCACAGCCGATATTGCGGGGTCAGCCATGTATGCGATTCGCTGCTTCGAGGCTAGCACTGCCGCGACGGCGCATCAATCCGGATCGGGTTGGCCGGAAATCCGCCGTAACCATTCCGTTGCCTTGGCGGTGGCCTGGTCCGCTACGCGCCCCAGCCTGGGAAAACGCTCTCGCAGCCGGGTCAGCAGGCGATGGGCCCAGACGTATTCCGACGACAGGATGATCAGCCCGACCAGCAGGAACAGCACTCCCTGAAGAATGGGCAGAAACAGCCCCAGGATTCCCAGCACGATGAAACTCCAACCTACGATCAGGACCAGGATTCGCTTGATGCTGGCTTTCAAGGCAAATGAACTCTCTGTGTTTCCTCCCTCAAGGTATCAGGTGTGCCGCGGGTGGTGGCGGAAAATATGTTAGCCGGCGGGCGCAAGATCTCTCGCCAGAAACGCAACTACGGATGAGCTGAACGTATCGGGAACTTCTTCGTAAGGCAGATGGCCAACGCCGTCAAAGATCTCGAGCTGACAATCCCTGAACTGCTGCCGTAGCGGTTCCGCAGAGGCCGGGCTTACCGCCGAATCCCTGCTACCCCAAATCAGCAGCGTGGGGATATCTGCAATGCAGGGGAGAACCGATTCCAGTTCCTCAAGATCGCGGTTCCATGACCGCACCACGCCCAGGCCGTAGTTGAGGGTCCCGGGAATTCTGAAAGGTTCAGAATAGCCGGCGAGCGTGCCGGGACGTATGCGTCGCGGGTCGCCATAAAGGCGCCGCAGCAAAGTGTCATGGACAATTCCCAGCCACGGTTCCAGGTGTAGGATCAGCCAGGAAACCGGCGCGCTGCTCAGAAAGGGTGCCAGCCGCCGGCCGTGTGCCGACCATGGGTTCACGGGAGCAACCAGGATCAGGCTTCGCACCCGCTGCGGGGCGAGGGCGGAGGCCATCATCGCGACCGCGCCACCGTGGGACGTTCCCAGCAGATCGCAGGACGCGATACCGACACCATCCATAAAACGCAGCAGACGCTCGGCGTGGGCGCGAAGGCTGCCACTGGCATTGGGAGGCCGGTCGGAAAAACCTACACCCGGCATATCGACCGCATACACCGTCGCCTTCTCAACCAGAAGCGGCAGAGCGAAGCGCCAGGAGAAGGAGTATCCCAGCAAGCCATGTAACAGGAGCAACGGCGGACCAGAGCCGCCGCGCAAGTAGCGCATGCGATGGCCATCAAGGACCAACCAGCGCTCCTCAACCGGGATTGGCGAGTGGCCCACTTTCAGTGGACGAGTTTACCTCAGGACTCAAAGCCCGGTGCCCCGTCCTTGCGGGGTGTGGCTTCGTGCCGGCGGGAAGACTTGCTGGGACTGTTGGGGATGTTGAACCAGCAAATCGGAAGGCTGGACCAGGCGGTGCAGAAGGCGGCCGAGGAACATCCCCAGGCGAGGTTGCTGATGACCCAGCCGGGAGTGGGTCCGAACACGGCGCTGGCCTACGTGCTGACCCTCGGCGAGGTCACCCGCTTTCGACGCGGCAAGCAGGTGGCCAGCTACCTGGGACTGATACCGCGCGAAGAAAGTTCGGGCGGACGGCAGAAACTGGGGGCGATCAGCAAGCAAGGCAACCGCCTGCTGCGCAGTTTGCTGGTGGAAGCGGCGCAGATCGCGGTGCGCTTTGATCCCGGACTTCGTAAGCAGTACTTGCATCGCTGTCACCAGAAGCCGAAGGGCGTGGCCAAGGTGGCGGCGGCGCGCAAGTTAGCGGTACGACTCTACTGGATGCTGCGTACCCAGACGGCGTATCCAGAGATCGTTCGCATCGAGAGCAGCCCGCGGGTGCCCCTGGTCAGCGCAAGCTAGACCGATGAATTGATTGGGCGCTCTCGCATCCCGCAGGTGGCGGGATGTTCGCATAGAAGAATCATGGTCGAGGTTTAGGCCGTATCGATGGTTGGTGGAACGGTCTTCCACCGAGAAGTGATTGCAGCGTGATGTTCCAGAGCCTTGGTCCTCAACCTTCTCTGGCACGACAAAGCAGGCGGTGCTGAAGCACCGCCCAGGACAACTATGCCCTTGACACGGACTTCGCTCTTATCGAGGGGCACCCGGCGGTCCCACCCTTTCGCAAAAGGCGCGAAAGGATGGGGCAGCCTCTGTGTGCGGGATTCGAAAAGGTGGGCCAGCCTGCCAGCACGACCTAGCCTTTGTTGCGTAGTCACAGAATATGGGAACGTCCCGTCTGTCCCCAAGTTTTCTTACCCCTGGAGATCAACAATCGTCCGCGGGAAAGGTTCGGCGATGGGGAAGGTTTCAAGCACCCACTCATTCGCAAAAGGCGCGAATGAGTGGGCCACCCGGGCGCAGAACTCTGCTGCGCCGCGCTCAAGGGCGGCCATGTAGCGGGATACTAGCCTTCAGCACAGTGCCTGCTCCATTCGAATAAATGTGCAATTCTCCACCCAGATCGGCGACACGTTCTCGCATCCCTGCAAGGCCAATTCCAGCACTGCCCGTGCCCCGAAAGTGCTCCAAGACTTGCTCTGGGATGCCTTGGCCAGCATCCCTCACCACCAGAGTCACCATCTCCGCTTCGACTTCAACCTCAATCTCAACTGTCGGACTTCCGGAATGGCGGTGCACGTTGATGAGGCTCTCCTGCAGGATGCGGAAAAGCGCGAGTTCCACTGCCCTGGGTAGCCGCTCCATTTGTTCGGGAAATTCTATCTTCGCCTGAATCTCGCTGCGCTGGGCAAATCCGTCAACGTACCATCGAGCTGCAGACTCGAAGCCAGCTTCATCGAGCAAGGGTGGATGAAGCAAGTAGGAGATAGTTCTAGTCTCTGTAAGGCATTCATGAACCACACGCAGCGATTCGGAAAGAAGCTCCGGTCGTACCAGATTCCGTTCGGAATTGGCCAGCCCGTCCAAATTTATCTTCAAGACGGTCAGGTGTTGGCCGATGCTGTCGTGAAGATTGCGTGCGAAGCCGCGCCGCTCCTCATCCTGATATTCCAGCAAACGAACTGTAAGCCGCCGCAACGCGCCAGTGCGCGTTTCAATCTGGTTTTCGAGTGTGGCATTGCTTAGACGCAGTGCCACTTCCGCCTTCTCTCGCTCGGCCATGGCGAAGTTCAGGTTGTCGAGCGACGTCAGGATTTGATAGGCGGAGGAGGCGAATTTCCCGAGTGCAGTCATTAACCGTTCATCTTCCGCGTCAAACTTGAGGCGCTCATCGTGGGCGACTGCCCAGATCGTTCCGACACCCTCGCCCGCGACGTAAAAAGGAATTAGCAAGGCCTCTTCGACTGAAGGTACAACAGGCTGGAAATAGGTGTAACGGCGGGCGAGACGCCCGAATAGCAACGGCGTGTTGCGATCGAGTACGTCGCCGCACGGACCGAAATCTCTCGGCGTTCCGCCCCCGATGTGATTTTTCCACATGCCAGCTATGGCCGGCCAGTAGAATCGCTTGCCGCCATCTTCTGTCGTCAACAGGCTGATGCCAGCGGATCCGCTCTGGCAGACTTCTAGTATCGTGTCCGCAAGTGTCTGAAGAATGGTACGCGGCGAGTCGGCCAGAGCTTTGGATAGAGCCACCAGCGCACCGTTCTCCTTCTGGTAATCGGGCGGGCGCGATGGGCGACGACTCAACTCCTCGGTGCAGAGGATCGACGCTAGAGAGACCTCTGCTGGGGGAGTGAAACTACTAATGCCATTGCCGTTCCGAAACGCGCTAGATTCGGTCACGTTCTCGCCTCCTTCAACGCATTCGCTCAGATCATTTCCTTCCGGGGACAGTCACGTTTGTAGCGGTCGATCCGATACTCTGCTGGTCGGCGACAACCCAGCATTGCGACCTGACCGACACTTTCGTGTCTTTTCTTCGTCACACTTTTCAATCAGCTCTTGAACCAACTCCATCACTTTTTCCGAGTCGGTTTCTCCTTGAACTCTCTCCGCAACTTCGCGCCAGTCTCTCGGGGTAGAAACGTCAACGTCGGGCATGCGATCTCCGATCTCGCTCACAGGAAATTCGTAAGCCATCTTCTTTACCGTTGCGACCAGGATCTGCTCGAAGTGTATTTTCCGCGTTTCCATTGAATTTGCTCCTTTGCTCGCACCGAAACAGTAGCAGTCTAGGGACCGTACGGGGCATATCTTTTGGACGATCTTTGCTCAGGCTTTAGCGTGGCAAGTTGCTGTATTACCGAGACTTGCGCGCAGGTTGCTAGACGCAATAGCGCAAAAGGCAATCCTCGATTCAGCGGGCCGATGTTTTTACTCGCAGATGTCGTTAGAGTAGCGCATGCTACTTCAGGTTAGTTTAACGTTAGATGCTCGCCAAAGGATTCCCCTATGGCCTCCCAAACGAAAAAGACTTCGATGAATTTTGGAACGATGGCATATGCAGACGTTCCCCAGGGCCGAAACGGAAAACACAAGGAGGTCGTCACCAAGATTCTCTCGGATCTTGACCAGCTGCCCGAAGGAGTCGCGCTCAAAGTGCCACTGGCAGGATTAGAGGAAAGCAAGGAAAACGTTCGGTCGGCTCTAAACCGCGCTAGTCACAAGGGTGGACGGAATGTTGCCACTGCTAGTGACGAAGATTTCTTGTACGTGTGGAATGAACGCCAGTAGTGGCAAAGAACCTCTCAGCACAGGCTTAAAGCGTTAAGTACCTTCTGGGAGGACCCACTGAGTCCGTCTGCTTCATGAGCTCGTCAGCCGCCATTCTCCGGGTCGCCCGGAGTGCTCGTGCATTTTCGAAGCTCGTCGATCACACCACCAGTGACACCCGTAGGGCCTCTTGCCAGCGGCGCGGCCCTGAAAGAATCCGACCTGAGGTGGTGCTTCTCGTAACTACGATTTTTTCTCTCGGGTCTTCCTCACGACTGTATCTTGCGCTGCCGCCGCTTCGATCCGTTCGATGTGAATAATCTCAAGATGGCCCTTGAGTACCGCGCAGGGCTCTCCGGGCTGGGCTTTGCACCGAGGACAGATCAGGGTCACGGGGCTAACGGGAATATAGTTTGGAATTCGTGGCACCCAGGAAGCATGACACAGTTCCGGCCCAAAAGGCGAATCTCCCACCGGCCCATCCGTGTACGCACGCGCCTCTACCGGTTTTTTGTCGCGACTGGAGAGCATCGAGATCACAAACGAACTTCGCTAGGTCTACGACCGTATAGAGATGTATATCTACAGGTACTCGTGGAATGAGCAAAAGGGCGGCATAGTGGGTATATGCGAGCCTACCATCGGATGCATGTCCAGCTCAGAAAGAAGGATCGGAAGCAGATCGCCGGGATGTTGAACAAGGGGTGGGAATCCGCGCGGGTGCTGCGGCGGGCCTCGATCCTGCGCCAGCTCGGCCAGGGACAGACGGTGGCGCAGGTGGCCTGGAACGTAGGGGTGGCCTCCAAGACGGTGCGGGCCATTGCCCGGCGCTGCGAGGAGGAGGGATGGAGTAGGCGTTGTATGAGAAACCGCGTCCGGGCCAGCGGCGGGTGCTGGACACGGGCCAGAGCCAGCGCATCATCGCCCTGGTATGCAGCCCGCCGCCGGAAGGTAGGGCGCGGTGGAGTGTGCGGCTCCTCGCCCAGGAAGCGGTGAAACGGAAGTTGGCGCGGCAGGTGGGCCGGGAAACGATCCGCATCCTGCTCCAGAATCATGACCTGAAGCCGTGGCGGGAAAAAAATGTGGTGTGTGGCGGAACTGGACGAGGAATATCTCCGGCGCATGGAAGACGTGCTCGCCCTGTATGAAAAGCCGTTCTCAGAAAAGGAACCCGTGGTCTGTATCGATGAGAAGCCGGTCGTGCTGCATGCCGATCTCCGCCCTCCGGGCCCCTGCAGCCGGGACGAATTCTTCGGCGAGACTGCGAGTACGAGCGCCGTGGTACGGCCAACGCGTTTTGCGGAGTGGAGCCCAAGGCGGGACGACACTTTATCCCCGGGTGACCCCGGACCGCTCCTCGCCCGAGTTTGCCGACTATCTGCTGCAGATTGCTGAACACTATCCGTCGGCCGACACTATCCATCTGGTCATGGATAATCTGAGTTCGCACACCCGCAAGGCGGTGGTGGGGCGGTACGGGGAGAAGGCGGGAGGTTGGCTCTGGGGGCGGTTCAGAGTCCACTCCACGCCAAAACACGGAAGTTGGCTCAACCAGGCGGAGATCGAAATCAGCCTGTTCTCCCGGCAGTGTCTGGGCCAGCGAAGAATCCCTTCGCTGGGCGATCTGCGGCGGGAAGCCAGGGCCTGGGGCCGGAGAATGAATCGTGATCGGGTCACCATCAACTGGCGCTTTACCCGCAAACAGGCACGCTTGAAGTTCGGTTATATAAGAAACAAAATTACACGGTCAGAGACCTAGCCGGTACTCTGGCCATCTGTCCAAGAGGCTTTACTCCAACCATGAGTGAACGGACGCACACAGCACCCACTCATTCGCAAAAGACGCGAATGAGTTGATTGGATAAGAGCGAAGGCTCAATCCGAAACCGGTAGTCCACGGTTAAGGACCAAGGCTTCTGGAAAGGAGGGAGCTTCGCAATGATGATTATAGGGTGTGATTTCCATCCCAGCTGGCAGCAAGTGGCGTGGGTGGATACCGAGACCGGGGAGTGCGGCGAGCGGAAGCTGGTCCATGCTGCGGAAGAGGCCAAGATGTTCTATCAGCAACTACAGGCACCCGGCACCCGCCCGGGTCGAAGACCCGCCCCCACACCCGGAGACACCAGCCGAGCTGCGCTCGACCTGGCCGGGTCGGAGACCCGGCCCCAAACGTACACATTAAGCTTCTGCTATTCATGGAGTTACCAAACTCCACAGAAGGCTTCCAAAAAGCATAGCTTTACTCCGCGCTGGCTTCTATAATCAGTGAAGTCTTTTGGTTGAAGTAAGTTAGAGGTTCTCCCTTGCGCCCTGCCGTGGCACCCGACGTGCTGAACCATCAATCGGGTCTTTCCCCCGCCCTCATCCAGGAGCCGTTGCGGTCGATGAACCGGGACTTCCAAATCCGCTTTACAGCCGGTCTGCTGATTCTTCTGACCACGGCTGCGGTCATCCTTGCCTGGATTAATTTCCAGAAGGAAGCCGACTTCCAGATTCCCTCCGACGGTGTCTGGTGGATGGAACAGACCGGAAACAACGGCGGTGTGGTGGCCAAGCGAGTGGAACCGAATGGCCCCGGCGATAAAGCCGGCATTCGGGTGGGCGACCGCCTGACCGCCATCAACCAGCATGACATCAAAGACACCCCAGCCCGGGTGCGACAGGTTTACCGGATAGGCGCGTGGTCGAAAGCCACTTACTCCCTGGTTCGGCAGTCCGTGCCCCTGGATACCACGGTGATCCTGGTCCCGGCGGATCGTTCTCCGAACAACTGGCTTCGTTTCATCGGCCTGATCTATCTTGGCATCGGGCTGTACGTCTTGCTGCGGCGCTGGACCGCGCCCAGTTCCACGCATTTCTATATCTTCTGCCTGGTCTCGTTCATCCTTTATGCCTTCCATTTCACCGGAAAGCTGAACGGTTTTGACTGGACGATCCTCTGGGGCAACGTTACCGCATGGCTGCTGCAGCCGGCATTGTTCCTGCACTTCGTTTTGACTTTCCCGGAAAAGCGCGACTTTGTCCGCAAGCATCGCTGGATCGTTCCCGCAATTTATGTACCCGGAATGCTCCTGCTGGGAATCCAAGTCCTGGCGCTCAGGTTGCTGCGGGCGAGTGAGCAGATGCGCTGGAACCTGGAACGGGTGCAGACGGGTTACCTGGCGCTGTTCTTCGTGATCGCGGCCGCAGTTTTGTGGAACAGCTACCGCCGGGCCAGCACGCCGATCCTGCGACAGCAGTTGAAATGGGTCACGCGCGGCACCATTCTTGCGATCGCGCCCTTCACCCTGTTCTACGCGATTCCTTACCTGATCGGCCCACCATTTTCGCCGGTAAAGATGTCCGTTCTGTCCCTGGGCCTGCTGCCACTGACATTTGGCTATGCCATTTTCCGTTACCGCCTGATGGACGTTGACCTGATCTTCAAGCGTGGCATGGTGTACACGCTGGCCGCGGCTGCGATTGTCGGGGTTTACTTCGCCGTGGTGGCCGGGGTGGCGGAACTGGTGCACATGCAGGTGCCGAGTTCGGGACCGGTCGGCCTGGTCCTGGCCATGGTGGTCACGGCGCTGCTGTTTGATCCGGTGCGCAAGTGGATCCAGGAACGGATTGACCAGTTCTTCTATCGCACCCGTTATGACTACCGCAAAACCCTGATCGAATTTGGCCGCGAGCTCAGCGCCGAGACCGATCTCGACATGATGTTGAGTTCGGTGGTCGATCGCCTGTCGCGCACCCTGCTGGTGGACCGCATGGCGATTTTTCTCTCCGCCGGCGAGCCGCCGCAGTTTGTGCTGGCCAAATCTTTCGGCATGAGCCAGACCAGCGGTCTGGACCTGAATTTCCTGAGCGCCCCCCGGCCTGAAACCGAAGCCGGACATCTTTTTCTGGAGAACGTCCACCAGGTACCGCGCGAGACCGCCAGCGCACAACAGACCATCGCCCGGCTGGAGATGAACTACTACATTCCCTGCCGCGCCCAGCAAAGGACGATCGCGTTCCTCGGCCTGGGAAAAACGGTGGAAGGCGACTTCCTCACCAGCGAAGACGTTGAACTGCTGGAAACCCTGGCCGGCTATATCGGTATCGCCATCCAGAATGCGCGTCTGTACGCTTCGCTCGAACAGAAGGTCGCCGAATACGAACGCCTGAAGGACTTCAACGAGAACATCGTGGAGTCGATCAACGTCGGCGTGATGGCGGTGGACCTGGCGGACCGCATCGAATCCTGGAACTCGCAGATGGAAGTGATGTACGCCCTGCCCCGCTGGCAGGCGCTGACCCGGCCTTTGAGCGAAGTCTTTCCGGCGGAGTTCGTGGAAGAGTTCTACCGGGTGCGGCAGAACCCGGGCATCAACAACCTGTACAAGTTCCGGCTGGCCACGCCCACGGGTGAGAGCCGCACCGTGAACGTCGCCATCGCGCCCCTGGTCACCCGGAAGTTCAATGTAATCGGGCGGCTGATCATCGTGGACGACATCACCGAACGCGTGGGCCTGGAATCGCAACTCTCCCAGGCCGACAAACTGTCCTCGATCGGCCTGCTGGCGGCCGGGGTGGCGCACGAAGTCAATACTCCGCTGGCCGTTATTTCCTCCTACGCCCAGATGCTGTCGAAGCAGTTGCAGGACGATCCGCAGAAGGGCGGGCTGCTCGAGAAAATCACGCGGCAGACCTTCCGGGCCTCGGAGATTGTGAACAACCTGCTGAATTTCTCCCGCACCAGCGGCACGGAATTCACCGAGGTGAACGTCAACAAGATCATCGCCGACACCATGGCTCTGCTGGAGCACCAGTTCAAGATCACCAAGATCAGGGTGGAAGACGAACTGGCCGACCACCTGCCGCTGATCAGCGGCAATCCGGGACGGTTGCAGCAGGTCTTCCTGAACCTGTTCCTGAACGCCCGGGACGCCATGCCGGAGGGTGGGACGCTCCGTGTAGCCACATCCAACGGGGACGGGGTCAGCGTAGTCGTGGCCGATACCGGCAGCGGCATCGCGCAGGAGCACATCCAGCGCATCTACGACCCGTTCTTCACCACCAAGGCCGCTCCGCGTGAAGGTCAAGGCAAGGGCACGGGACTGGGTCTGTCGGTGACGTACGGAATCATTCAGGAGCATGCCGGAAAGATTCGAGTGGAGAGCCATCCCGGGCGAGGCACAACCTTCTACCTGGATTTCCCCCTGATGAGGAAGGCCGTCAATGTCTGAACTGGCCACAATCCCTCGCCACAACCTGGGCGAAGGCTCGACGTCCTCGGGTTCCGTGCTGATCATCGACGACGAAGCGGCCATCCGCGAGTCGCTCGAGACTTTGCTGGAGATGGAAGGCTACGACGTACAGTCGGCAGCCACGGCGGAAGAGGGCCTCACCCGCATCGGCGACCGGCCCTACGACCTGGTGCTGCTCGACCTGGCGCTGCCTGACCGGAATGGCATTGATCTGCTGGCCGAACTTCACACTCACGATCCGCAGCTTGCCGTCATTATGATCACCGCCTACGGGACCGTGGAAAATGCGGTGAAGGCGATGCAGGCCGGGGCCACCAACTTCGTCCAGAAGCCCTGGGACAACGAAAAGCTGTTGGCCGACATTCGCACCGCAGTGGCCCGCCATCGAGCGGAAGAAGAAAATGTCCAGCTCAAGCGCGCCCTGAAACAGCGCTACAACTTTGAAAACATCGTGGGCAAGAGCGAGCCCATGCTGAAGATTTTCGACCTGGTGGCGCAGGTGGCCCCCAGCCGCTCCACCATCCTCTTGCAGGGCGAAAGTGGGACCGGCAAAGAACTGATCGCCAAAGCCATTCACCTGAACTCACCGCGTCGCGACCGAGCCTTTGTTCCGGTCAATACCGGCTCGATGCCGCCCGACCTGCTGGAGTCCACGCTCTTCGGACACGTCAAGGGCGCATTCACCAGCGCCATCGCCTCCAAGAAGGGCCTCTTCGAGATCGCCGATCGCGGAACCTTGTTCCTCGACGAAATCGGCACTATGAGCATGGACACGCAGAGCAAAATCCTGCGCGTGCTGCAAGACCGTAAATTCATGCACCTGGGCGGAGTCCATGAAATCCAGGCGGACGTACGCATCATCGCGGCCACCAATGTTGACCTGAAACAACTGGTGCGCGAGGGCCGCTTCCGCGATGACCTCTTCTATCGCCTGAACGTGATCACGGTCGATCTTCCGCCCCTGCGACAGAGGCGGGAAGACATCCCTCTGCTGGTGGATTTCTTCCTCTCCCGGTACTCGGAGGAAAACGAGCGTCCGCGGCGAAGAATGACGCCCGAAGGACTTCGTCCCTTGCTCTCCTATTCCTGGCCGGGCAACGTGCGCGAACTGGAAAACGTGATCGAGCGTGCGGTCGTGCTCTCCTCCGGTCAGGATGTGGGGCCCGAGCTTCTGCCCGACCAGATCGTGGGCCGGGGCACTCCGGTTCCACTGATGGAACATCGCGGCGACGCTTCCCTGTTCGATATCGTGGAAGACTGCGAGCGCCACATCATCCTCGACATGCTGGAGAAGTGTAACTGGAACCAGACCGAAGCCGCGGAACGCTTCCACGTGCCGCTCTCCACCCTGAACCAGAAAATCAAGCGTCTGAGTATTGAGATCAAGAAGAAGGTCAGGGAGTAGAGCGCTGTCGTAGCGCCGCCGAGGGCGAGACGCCCTCGGGACAGCCGGCAAGATGCCGGCGCTACTAACTCCCACTGCACCGACCTTCTGCTATAGTTCCTGAGATAGAGGCCACACCGCATGGCAGCTGGGGATTTCCAGGTCCCGCTCATATCGCCCGCTGAATTCGCCAAGGACAAGATCAAGGCGCTTCAGGACTATGCCTTGCTCACCGGCCAGTCGCTGGCCAACCTTTTCCGGCGGCCTTTGTACGTCACCGACATGATTCAGCAGGCCGACCTGATCGGCGTCGGTTCCCTGCCGATCGTGATCCTGACCGGCGGCTTCACCGGCGCTGTGCTGGCCCTGAACAGCGCCAGCACACTGTCGCGCTTCGGCTCCCTCACACTGATTGCCCAACTGGTGTCGGTTGGCATGGTCACCGAACTTGGGCCGGTCATCACCGGGCTCATGGTTGCCGGCCGGAACTCCTCCGGAATGGCCAGCGAACTGGGCTCGATGACCGTGACTGAGCAGATCGATGCCATGCGCGCTCTGGGCACCGATCCTACGAAAAAGCTGGTCACGCCCCGAGTGGTGGCTACCGTGATCATGCTGTTTTTTCTGACCATCATCTCCGACCTGCTCGGCCTGGTCGGTGGAAACATGGTCTCGAGCCTGCTGCTGGGCCTGGACTCGCGGCAGTACTGGACCTCGGCCTGGCAATCCCTGGTGTGGCGCGACCTCACCTCCGGTCTTATCAAGCCAGTGCTATTCGGATTTGTCATCTCGACCGTAGGCTGCTATTTCGGCATGTCAACCCGCGGTGGCACGCAAGGTGTGGGACGCTCCACCACCCAGGCCGTCGTCGTAGCCTCGGTCATGATTCTGGTCACGGATTTCTTCGTCACGAAACTGCTCATCACTCTGTTGGGGTACCGGTAGACGATGTCCGCTCCCACGCTTCCGCTCGACATGCCCGCCCCTGCTGCCAGGCAGCAAGGCAGCGAAGCCATCCGCTTCGAGAATGTGAGTCTGGCATTTGACGACAAGGTGGTGCTGGACCACATTTCTTTCCGCCTGCCGCACGGGGAAACCAAGGCCCTTTTTGGCGTCGCCGGCTCGGGGAAAAGCACGATTCTCAAGCTGGCGCTGGGATTGATGAAACCCGACTCCGGCCATATCTACGTTCTTGGCCAGGACGTGACCGAGATGACCGAGAAGGCGCTCTTCGACTTGCGGCGGCAGATTGGCATGGTGTTTCAGGAGAGCGCGCTTTTTGATTCGCGCACGGTGCGGGAGAATGTTGCCTTCCGCCTGATGGAAGAAGGCCAGGTTTCCGAAGAGGAGATCGAGCGGCGGGTACGCGAGGCCCTGAGTTTCGTTGAACTGGAACGGACCGTGGACATGTTCCCCTCGGAACTCTCCGGCGGAATGCGCCGCCGGGTGGCCATTGCCCGCGCCATCGTCACCCAGCCTGAAATTTTGCTCTACGATTCGCCCACCGGCGGACTGGACCCGGTGACCTCCACCACCATCGTGGAACTGATCGTGAAACAACGGGACGTGTACAAGACCAGTTCGCTGATGGTCACGCATCGCCTGCAGGATGCCTTCATCATGGCCTCGCACTACTTCGATCGCACTGCCAACAGGATGCTGCCGTTGCCTAAAGGTGTCCATTGCGAAGTGCCGCTGGCATTTCTGATCCTGCGCGACGGGAAAGTGATTTTTGACGGCGATATCGATGAACTGGCGAAGACGCGGGACGAGTACATTCGCGAGTACATCGCCTAAAGAACGCTGCTGGCTGCTAGCTCCTGGCTCTAACCACCTGTCATCCTTCTATGAAAATGGGCGTACCTGTCCATAGGTATTTTTTTGCGGCGATGCGGACAGGCTTCTATTCGTGCTCGAGGCACATAAGGTATGTCCGGACTCCGCCGCTCCATCTGAGCGTCGCTCTCGAAGAGCAAGGATGACTTCGAGCTGACGGATTCCCCTTACACCGTCGCAAACTTTTGTTCGTCAAACAGCACGCCGTCGTGCAGCAGGGCGTAGACCGCAATCAGCAGCTTGCGCGCCAGCGCCACTCGGGCCACGTGCTTGTGCTTTTTGCGCGCTAGCCGTTCGTAGTAACGCTTGGCCGCCGGCGAACTGCGCGTCGCCACCTGCGCCGCTTCCACCAGGATCCAACGCATCCAGGGCGAACCCTGGCGCGTGATGCCGCCTCGCGCCGCCTTGCCCGCCGACTCCCGCACCCGCGGCACCAGTCCGGCGTAACTGCACAACGCTTCTTTGTCCTGAAATCGTCCGATCTCTCCGATCTCGGCCAACAGCATCATCGCCGAACACTCGCCGATCCCCGGAATCGTCATCAACCACCCCGCCCGTTTGTCCTGTTTTGCTTTTTCCCTTAGTTGCAGGTTTTGGGTTTGAATTTCTTCGCTGTAACCATCCAGCAATCGCAAGCACAGGTTCACCGATTCCCGCGCCTGCACGGGCAGTTGCACTCCCGCCAGCCAGCGTCGTCCGCGTTTGCCAAACAAATCCGTCACCGGCGAACGCAGTCCCTGCTGATGCAGCACTGCGTGCACCTGGTTCTTCAGCCGCGTCCGCTGCCGCACCAGCGTCGCCCGCAACCGTACCTGCTGCCGCCGCGCCTGGGTCTCACGGTCCGCCTTCCACGACTCCGGCAACAGGTCGCAGCGCAGCAAATGCGCCAGCGTCGCTGAGTCTACCCGGTCGTTCTTCAGCTTGGCACTGGCGATCGCTTTCACCCGCTGCGGATGCACCAGCACCAAGCGCTTCACTTCCGGTTCCACCACCTCGCGAAACCCCGGCCAGAAGCCGCACGCCTCCACCGCCACCTGCACTTCCTTCCCGCGAAACTGTCGAAAATACCGGCGCAGCGCCAGCTTCTCGTTGCTCACCGGCCCCGCCTGCAGAATCTTGCCTCTTGCTTCTAACGCCGTCATGTAACAAAATCTCTGGTGAAGATCTACGCCAACGTGGATCATCTCGTGCCTCCTTCAGGGCTTGTGCTTCGAGCACGTACTCTACCCTTGGAGGCACGCCTTTTGGGTTTTCATTACATCTGAGCGCAGTGGCTGCTTCGCTTCGCGAAGCAGCTGCGGAGTCGAAGGACCCCTAGCCAACCGATTCGCGCGGTGCAACGTTACAACTGCGGGAGAACAACAACCGTCGGCGGCGGCGTTAGGGTAGGGGGTCCTTCGACTCCTCCGCCTCTTCGCAATGCGAAGAGGCGGACTCGCTCAGGATGACAGTTTGCGGGAAATTGCGGACTAGCTGGCCTTTGCGCTTTCGACCATGGTTTTGCGCCGGGCGGCCAGATTGGTTTCCATGCGCTTTACGAACTCGCGGCTTTTTTTCGTGCTCATGACCAGCGATTCGATCCCGGCGAGGAATTCCGGATTCTTCATCTTCTCCCGCAACTCTTTCAGAAACGGTTTCACCTTGGCGTAGATGAGGACCATCTCTCCGCAAAAGCTGGGTTCGAGGAACA
The DNA here is from genome assembly GCA_963803605.1 of Terriglobia bacterium. Lineage (GTDB taxonomy): Bacteria > Acidobacteriota > Terriglobia > Terriglobales > Acidobacteriaceae > JAIQFF01. The sequence continues at coordinate 13,260 of CAWDNG010000001.1, read as the reverse complement.
TCTCACGGTTCAAGGCGCCGTGGTGTACGAGCGACGATGCCATGCCCCAGTATCCCAGCACCTGGCGCAGCCAGTTGTTTTCGGGTGTCCCAAACGCACCCGAGACTTTCATGAAGTCGTCCGCGGACTGAGGCGAAAACGTCACTACCCACCAGTGCCGCGCCTTGCGCAGCTCAGCTTCGCGGCGGAGATCGTAGAGTTTGAGAATCAGTTGCGCATCAGCAGCAGTCCCTTTCGCCATTTATTTCTCCATGGTTCGTGGCACACCGAGATCGACCCGGCTGGATGGTGAGCCCAAAATTCCCGCCCAAGCGGAGCTTGTACGGGTCACCTTCCGTCAAGTTGTGGATGCGGCCCCGGAAGCGGCTTCTACCGGTATCTCGCGCTCAAAGTCACACTCTTTATTTGGGCAGGCGATCACTGGACCCGCCTTCAGCATTTTTTCTACCAGGTATTCGCTGCCGCAGCTCGGACATTTTTCCGCCAGCGGTTTGCCAGCGGAAGTGAACTTGCACTTGGGATAATTTCCGCAGCCATAGAATGTGTTGCCCTTGCGTGCCTTCTTCTCCACCAGGTCGCCCTCTTTGCACAGTGGGCACTTCACCCCAATGTAGTTCTGCTTCACATATTTGCATTCGGGATAGCCGCTGCAGGCGGTGAACTCGCCAAAGCGGCCATGGCGGATCATCATGTTGCGCCCGCACTTGGGGCAGAGTTCATCAATCGGAATGTCGGGAACCTTCTTGCCCTGATCGAGGCGGCGCGTGGTCTTGCAGTCGGGGTAGCCGGTGCAGGCCATGAACTGGCCGAAGCGCCCGCGTTTCAGCACCATCACCCGGCCGCAGTTTTCGCAATATTCTTCCTGCGTGGTTTCCTGGATGTCGGCCGAATCCAGGTCGGGCAGGTTGATGGGATTTTCCTTGGTGAAGGTGCAGCTGTCGGGATTCTCCTTGTCGTAAGAACTGCAGGCGTAGAACGACCCGTGTTTGCCCCACTTGATCACCAGCGGAGAGCCGCAACGCTCGCACTTCTCGTCGGTGGGCTTCTCCATCCGCTTGATGTTCTCCATGTGCTTTTCGGCATACCGGAGGTCCTTGGCGAAGCGCTTGTAGAATTCGGTGAGGGCATTGATCCATGTTTCTTTGCCCTCTTCAATCTCGTCGAGCTCCTCTTCCAGGCGGGCGGTGTACTGCACGTCGAAGATGTCGCGGAAGTTTTCCACCAGCAGATCGGTAACCACCAGGCCGATTTCAGTGGGCGAGAACTTGCCCCCCAACTTCTGCACGTACTGCCGCTCCTGAATGGTGCTCAGAATCGCCGAGTAGGTGGAAGGGCGCCCGATGCCGCGCTCTTCCAGCTCTTTCACCAGCGAAGCTTCGTTGTAGCGTGGTGGAGGCTCGGTGAAGTGCTGCTCCGGCTTCAGTTCCCGCAGCGTGAGTTTCTGTCCGGGTTCGAGCGGTGGCAGCTTGTGCTTGAGCTCTTCTTCTTCCTCGTCCTTGACGTCCTTCGCCTCTTCATAAACCTTCAGGAAGCCATCGAACTTCAGCACCGAGCCGGTCACGCGGAACCAGAAAGTGTCAGCGCCGGATTTTGCGTCGATGTCCACGGTGGTCTGGTCGAAGACCGCGGGGGTTATTTGCGAAGCCACAAAGCGCTGCCAGATCAGCTTGTAAACTTTGAATTCATCTTCTTTCAGATACTGTTTGATCTGTTCGGGATGGCGCATCGCCGAAGTCGGACGGATGGCTTCGTGCGCCGCCTGCGCCGCCTTCTTCTCTTTGTAAACGTTCGCGGACTCGGGCAGGTAGTCCTTGCCGTACTGAGACGCGATGTACTCGCGCACCTCGGTCAAAGCTTCATTGGAGACGCGGGTGGAATCGGTACGCATATAAGTAATGAGACCGACTGAGCCTTCTTCGCCCAGTTCCACACCTTCATAGAGACGCTGCGCGATCATCATGGTGCGCTTCACGCTGAAGCGCAGCTTGCGCGAGGAATCCTGCTGCAGTTTGCTGGTAGTGAAGGGCGGAGTGGCGTTGCGCCGCCGTTCTTTGCGATCGACGGTGCGGACCAGCCAGTCGGCCTTTTCCAGAGCGGCGCGGATTTTCTCCGCGTCCTCGCCATTGCTTACTTCGACCTTCTCTTCACCCTTGCCAATGAAGCGGGCGTCGAATGCCGGCGGCTTGGGCCCGGCCAGGTGAGCGTCGATAGTCCAGTACTCAACCTTCTGGAAGGCCTTGATTTCCCGCTCACGCTCGACGATGAGACGCAGAGCGACGGTCTGGACGCGGCCGGCGGAGAGGCCGCGCCGTACCTTGTCCCAGAGCAGCGGAGAAACCTGGTAGCCCACCAACCGATCGAGCACACGCCGGGCCTGCTGCGCATCCACCAGGTTCTGGTCAATGTCGCGGGGATGCTCGAAAGCTTCCTGCACGGCGCGCTTGGTGATCTCGTTGAAGGTGACGCGGCGGATGCGGTCAGGCTCGTCGCCATCCTTCTTCTTCTTTTTCTTCTTCTTTCCATCGCCGAGTTCTTCGGCCAGGTGCCACGCGATGGCTTCCCCTTCGCGGTCCGGATCAGGCGCCAGGTAGATGCTATCCGCGGACAAGGCCAGCTTCTTCAGCTTGGCCAGGACCTTCTCCTTGCCGGGAATGACGATGTACTCCGTTTCGAATTCGTTCTCGATATCGACGCCCAGCGTGCTCTTGGGCAGGTCTTTCACGTGGCCGAGGGACGCCTCGACGGTGAAGCCCTTCCCCAGATATTTCTGGATAGTCTTGGCCTTGGCCGGCGATTCGACGATGACTAAACCTTTAGACAATGTGTCCTCTGATGGTGGTTACTGGTTTTGAAGCTAGCATGAATGCGGTGGTAGCAACAAGTTCTTGAAAAGCGCTCCTGGCTTCTAGCTGCTAGCTTCTGGCCAAAACGTCGATCGACAGACGCTGCACTAAAGAGGCCAGCATGCGCTGAATTTCTAGCACCATAGCTTCCAAATCCTTGAAATCCTCTGCCGACAGAAACTGTAGATCCCGCGCGAGAAGCAGATGGTATTCCACTTCGTTCGCAGAGCCACGAGCGATTTGAAGGAAGCGACGCATTTCGGGATCCGACCTGCGACCACAGCCTTCGGCGATGTTCGCTCCAACCGACGAGGCGGCGCGGCGAAGCTGACTGGTCAACCCATACATTTCCTCCTTAGGGAATCCATGGGTTTTCCTGTAGACATTGAGGGTCAGGTCGTACGCTCTTACCCATACACGCAAGTCTTTGAAGTCTTCCATCGAAGGCGCCTCACGCGAGCCAGAAGCAAGAAGCTAGCAGCTAGAAGCTCTTTACAAAATTCTTCCCCGGCATCTGCTTGACCTTTCCCGCCAGCTCCAGTTCGAACAATGCGGCGAAGATTTCGGATGACGACAGCTCCAGCTCCAGCAACTCCACAATTTCGTCGATGTGGGTGGCCTCGTCGGCCTTCAAGAGCTTCAGGATCTTCCGTTCGTGGGGAGGCAGCTCGGTTTCCCCGAATAGGGATGCAGTCTGGCCCGCCTGAGATTCACCACCGGTAGCGGGAGTCAGCGCAAGTCGTACTGGCGTAGGGAGTTCCTCCCAGACGTCTTCCCACGTGGCGGTAAGCTTGGCGCCCTGTTTGATCAGGGTGTTGGGTCCCCAGGAATTCTTGTTGGTGACGTTGCCAGGGACGGCAAAGACCTCGCGATTCTGCTCCAGGGCACAGCGCGATGTGATCCTGGTGCCACTGTATTCCGCGGCTTCCACGACCAGCACGCCGATCGAAATACCGCTGATGATGCGATTGCGGATGGGAAAGTTTTGCGGCGCGGCAAAGGTGTTCATGGGGAATTCAGAGATCAGCGCGCCTCCCGCCGCCAGCATCTGCTCCGTGATCCGGGTGTTCTCCTTGGGATAAATAATGTCCACGCCGGTGCCGAAGACGGCCACCGTCTTTCCCTTTCCGTTAATGGCGCCGCGATGTGCGGCCGCGTCCACACCGCGAGCCAGGCCGCTGAAGATGACCAGGCCGCGGGCGGCCAGATCGCATGCCAGCCGCTCCGCCATTCCGAGCCCGTAAGGAGTGGGATGACGGGTGCCTACGACAGCGATTCCAGGCTGAGTGATCGCATCCACATTTCCCCGCACATAAAGGACCAGGGGAGGATCGTAGATCTGCTTCAGCTGCACCGGGTAGGAAGAATCGTCCAGGCAGACGAGAGAAACTCCGGCGGCGGCGACGCGTCCCATTTCGTCATGCGCCACTTCCATCGACTGGCCGGTGCCCAGCGATTGCGCCGAAACCGTCTGAATGCCGGTGGCTTCGAGTTCGGTCAGCGAGGCCTTGAAAACGTTCTGTACGCCGCCGAAGTGTTCGACCAGCCGCCGCGCTCGGGTGGGGCCCAGGCGCGGCGTGAGGGCAAGGGCCAGCCACTGCAAGGCAAGGCTTTCGCTGGATTTCGAACTCACGGCCAGGGCTTCAGGCACTGCACCACCTCCACATCGTCCGACTCGCGGACTCTATACATCCTCGAAAAACGATGTCAAGGTCACACGACACACTCCTCTGTTAAAATTGAACATTAGCCGCATGAGACGTCTTCGTATTTCCGCGATTTCCTACCTTAATACTGCTCCGCTGATGTGGGATTTCGAGCATGGAAACGCAGCCGCCGCCTTCGATATTTCCTATACCGTGCCATCGCAGTGCGCGGCTGATCTGGCTGCGGGATCAGCAGATATCGGCATTGTCCCGGCCGCAGCCTATTCCAGTATCCCAGGGCTTGCCATCCTGCCCGGGGTGGCCATCGCTTCACGCGGGCCGGTGCGCTCTATCCTCTTAGTCAGCAAGGTCCCGTTGAACCAGATCCGCTCGGTTGCCCTCGACACCTCCTCCCTGACGTCGGTGGCGCTGGCCAAAGTTTTGTTCGCCAAGTGGTGGGGAGAGGGAAAGACGTTTATACCCATGGCTCCGGACATACAAAGGATGATGGAGGCGCACGACGCGGCCCTGGTGATTGGCGACCCCGCCCTGCAAATCGATCGCTCGCGATACCTTACTTACGATCTGGCCGAAGAATGGATTCGCCTGACCGGCAAGCCTTTTGTCTTCGCCTTTTGGGCGGTGCGACGATCAGCATTAAAGGATGCACCCGCGGCCCTTGACCTGGCGGCTGTGTTTCAGGAGTCGCGAGACCACGGCCTGCAGCCGGGAAATCTCGACCAGATTGCTCGCGAGTGGGCGCCACGCCTGGGTTTGAGCGAAAGTGAGATCAGGACCTATCTGACGGAAAATATCCACTATGATCTTGATCCTGCGTGCCTGGATGGCTTGCGTCTCTTCTATCGCTATGCCAGCGAATGCGGCGCGTTGCCGGCAGCGCCGGCTTTGCGCTTTCTCGATGTGGCCAAAATTGCAGCCACCTAGATCTCACCTGGTTTCGCCCGCGCCACACGGATCTGAAAAGTTGTCCCTAAGGCCGAAATGCCAACCCAGATTCACTTCCTGATCGCGGTTACAGTGTGGAACCGGCTCCGCCACCTGGGCGGCGTTGGCCTGGTCCTGCTGGCGCTGGCGGACAACTCGCTTGTGCCCTTGCCGGGGAGCATGGATGTTCTGACCATTTTCCTGGCCGCTCACCATCGTCGTTTGTGGTGGTACTACGCGTTTATGGCCACGGTGGGCGCGGTCATCGGCGGGTACATCACGTACGGACTCGCGCGCAAGGGAGGGAAAGGAGCCTTTGAACGCAGGCTTTCCAAGCGCAGGGCCAACAAGATCTTCAAGCGCTTTGAACGCTGGGGATTTTTTGCAGTCGCCGTGCCGGCCCTGCTGCCGCCGCCTTTTCCGATTGTGCCTTTTCTGCTGGCGGCGGGCGCCATGCAATATTCCCGCAAGAAATTTGTGGCCGCGCTGGCCTTGGGCCGCGGAGTTCGTTTCACCATTCTTGCCGGCCTGGGAGCGATGTATGGCCGCCACATTGTCAGGTTCTTCTCGCAATACTACAGGCCGGCACTGTTTACGCTCATTGGACTCGGAGTAGTGGGCGGGATTATTTCCCTTGTCCAGTACTACCGGTATAAGAACAGGACAGCCGTGGCTTAGTCATCCTGAGCGCAGCACGCTGTTTCGCCTGCGAAACAGCGTGCGGAGTCGAAGGACCCCTATGAGCTGATGAGTCCGCGGCCGGATAGGGGTCCCTCGACTTCGCTCGGGATGACAACTTAAACTACAGTTTTGCACCAGCCTACAAGTCCGTTAGAATCTCAACAGCGGTTCGAACGCCATGTCCCTGACCAAACAGCAAGCCCTCGACCTGTTCCGCTCCGACGATCTGATCGGCATTGGCATGGAAGCTGACGCGGTGCGCCGCCGGCTGCATCCCGAGGGCGTCGCCACTTACGTCATCGACCGCAACATCAATTACACGAATTTCTGTACCGAGTATTGCACTTTCTGCGCTTTCTACCGGCCGCTGAAGGGGCCCGCCGCCAAAGAAGGATACATACTCGATTTCGACACCATCTACGACAAGATTCGCGAAACCGTCGAACTGGGCGGTACCGGCGTCCTGATGCAGGGCGGCCTGCATCCCGATCTCAAGATTGACTGGCACGAGAAAATGCTGAGCGGCATCAAGCAGCGCTTTCCCAGGGTCCATCTGCACTGCTACTCGGCTTCGGAAGTCATCGCCATCGCCGAGTACAGCGAACTGAGCATTCGCGACACCATCATCCGTCTGCGCGATGCCGGACTCGATTCCATTCCCGGAGGCGGCGCCGAAATTCTCGACGATGAAGTCCGCTACAAGATCGCCCGTCTCAAATGCCTGACCGAAGACTGGATCAACGTGCATCGCACCGCGCACCAGTTGGGCATGCGCACCACCGCCACCATGATGTTTGGAGTGGGCGAGAACGTCGAGAATCGCGTCAACCACTTCCAGCGGCTTTACGAACTACAGGAAGAGACCGGCGGTTTTACTGCATTCATCCCCTGGAGCTTCCAGCCCCACAACACCGCGCTCGGCGGCCGCCACTGGGACGAGGCCACGGCCGTCGAATACCTGAAAGTCCTGGCTATTTCCCGGCTGTACCTTTCGAACTTCCTGAATGTGCAATCGAGCTGGGTGACCCAGGGGTTGAAAGTCTGCCAGATGGGGCTGCGCTTTGGCGGCAACGACGTGGGATCGGTCATGCTCGAAGAAAATGTCGTGCGCGCCGCCGGGGTGACCAATTGCACCACGGAAGAAGAGTTGCGCCGCATCATTCGCGACGCCGGATTCATGCCCGCCCAACGCGACACGCTCTATCGCACTTATTTCCTGAATTAGAAAGCGTAATCTCACCCGGCCTACTCCACGGTTGATAGGTTGAGAGGCCGGCGTCCAACTGCCTTCCACGATCATCTAAACGACTGATGTCTCCCTTTCAAACTTTCGCGGTTCGTCTGGTTCGCTCGGTTTCCCTGTCGGTCCAGACCAAGCACCTGGAGTTCGAAGTTGCCTCCGTTCCACGCTTCGGTTTCGTAGCCGGGCAATGGCTGTCGTTCAAGACCAGCAAGCCCGACGGCGAAGAGATCACGCGCGCCTATTCCATCGCTTCCCCACCGGGGGATGACAATCGCTTCGCACTCTGCCTGAACCGCGTGCAGGACGGTTTCATGTCCAACTATCTCTGCGACATGAAAGAGGGTGAAGAGATCAGCTGCCAGGGACCCTTCGGCGATTTCATCCTGCGTCCGCCGCTGCGCGATACGCTTTTTATCGCCACCGGCACCGGCATCGCGCCCTTTCGTTCCATGCTGCACTGGCTGCTGGCCGATCCGGTCCGCCATCAAGACAAACAGCTTTCGCTGCTGTTCGGCAACCGGACCGAAAACGACATTTACTATCACAAAGAATTTGTTGGCCTGGCCGCCCAGCACTCGAACTTTCACTACCTGCCAACGCTCAGCCGCGGCACGCCGGAATGGCCAGGCCTGCGCGGATACGTCCAGGAGCATGTGCCCGAAATCGTCCGAGGCCGCGCAGACATGCACGCTTACATCTGCGGCCTGGACAAGATGATCAAGGCCAATCGCGAGCTTCTGAAGGGACTGGGCTGGGACCGGAAGTCCATTCTCTACGAGAAGTACGATTAGGACCTGCTGTATACTATGCCAGGCAATTAATTAGTTCACAGCAAAATGGGCCTTACGCCAAATTCGGTTCCGAAGATTATTTCCGCGCTGGCCGCCCGCACGCAATTGGGCCAGATCATGCGGCGGGCCCGGGTCGAGCAGACTCGGTTTGTCGTGGACCGGCGCGGGGAGCCGCAAATCGTCATCATGGGCGTTAAGGATTTTCTCCGGACGTTTGCTCCACAAAAGAAAGCCGTCGCCGCCATTCGCGCGGCCGCCCGCAAGCAGGGCAAAAACAAGCTTTCCACGAGCGCGATTAATCGCGAGATTCGCGCTTACCGGCGGGAACGCTCTCTCTAGACTCCAATGAGAAGAATCCGGGTTGTGCTCGATACGAACGTGGTCGTATCAGCCCACTTGAATGCCGAAGGCTTCGAGCGGCACGTGCTCGACCTCGCCCTTGCAGGCAAGCTGCAGATAGCCGTGTCCGAGCCGATTCTGACGGAATACGACGGCGTGCTGCGGCGGCCCAGATTCGGGATAAAGCCGCGCCAGGTCAGCCAATCCCTTCGGCTCATTCGGAAAGCGGCGCGAATCGTAAGCCCACGCCGCGAACTGACCGTGACACACGATCCGGCGGACAATCGCTTCCTGGAATGTGCCGAGGCGTCGAAGGCGGACTACCTGGTGACGGGCAACAAACGCCATTTCCCCTTCGAGTGGCGGCAGACGCAGGTGGTGAACGCACGGGAGTTGCTGGAATGGACTATTCCAGAGCTCCGGCGATGACCGTTCCCCACTGTTCGCAAACAACGTGAAAGATGGTACCCGGCTGCTATTCTGAAAAAATCGCGCCGCACCGGAGAAGCGGCATTTTGCTTGAGGAGGGTCGTGGCAAAGGTCAAAGGCTAGCTGAGTGGAATTTGACCGCATCCCATGGAACCTTTGGCGCATCTAAGCATTGACAACGACTCACTCAAGTCTTATCATGGCGAACATCGCAATACTTAATCCGTTGATTAAGAAGTACTTATAGTTTCAAGGAGGGTCAGAACTATGGCCAAGATTATCGGTATTGACCTCGGAACCACCAACTCCTGCGTTGCCGTCATGGAGGGTGGCGAGCCCAAGGTTATCCCTAATGAAGAAGGAGGGCGCACCACGCCCTCGGTTGTTGGCTTTACCAAGACCGGCGAACGGCTGGTAGGGCAGGTGGCAAAGCGCCAGGCCATCACCAACCCGGAAAACACGGTTTATTCGATCAAGCGGTTTATGGGACGCCGCTTCGATGAAGTGACCGAAGAAATCAAGATGGTGCCCTACAAGGTCGTGCAGTCGGGCGACCACGTCGCGGTGCTGGCGCAAGGCAAGGAATACACGCCTCCCCAGGTTTCCGCGATGATTCTGCAGAAGCTGAAGAAGGCGGCGGAAGACTACCTCGGGGAGAAAGTCACCGAGGCGGTCATCACCGTCCCGGCGTACTTCAACGACGCCCAGCGGCAGGCCACCAAAGATGCCGGACAGATTGCCGGCCTCGAAGTGAAGCGCATCATCAACGAGCCCACGGCGGCTGCGCTCGCCTACGGTCTCGACAAGAAGAAGGATGAAACCATCGCGGTTTACGATTTCGGCGGCGGGACGTTTGACATCTCGGTGCTGGAAGTCGGCGAAGGCGTGATCGAAGTCAAGGCCACCAACGGTGACACCCACCTGGGCGGCGACAACCTCGACCAGCGCATCGTGGACTGGCTCATCGACGAGTTCAAGAAGGATGAAGGCCTCGACCTGCGGGGCAAGGGCAACGAGATGGCGCTGCAGCGTCTGCGTGACGCGGCGGAGCGGGCCAAGATCGAGCTCTCCACCACCATGGAGACCGAGATCAACCTGCCCTTCATCACCGCGGATGCCGGCGGGCCCAAGCACCTGGTCAAGAAGATGACCCGGGCCAAGCTGGAGTCGATGGTGGAAGACATCATTCAGCGCTCGGTCGGCCCCTGCAAGCAGTGTATGAAAGATGCCGGCGTGGATGCCAGCAAGATCAACGAAGTCGTGCTGGTCGGCGGACAGACCCGCATGCCGCGCATTCAGCAGCTGGTGAAAGACCTGTTCGGCAAGGAAGGCCACAAGGGCGTTAACCCGGATGAAGTGGTCGCGATCGGCGCGGGCATACAGGGTGGAGTGCTCAAGGGCGAAGTCAAAGACCTGCTCTTGCTCGACGTGACTCCGCTGTCCCTCGCGATTGAAACGCTGGGCGGCGTGGCTACGCCGATGATTCCGCGCAACACCACGATTCCGACCAAAAAGACGGAAACGTTCTCGACCGCGGCTGACAGTCAGACTTCGGTTGAAGTGCACGTGCTGCAGGGCGAGCGTCCTCTGGCGGCGCAGAACCGCACTCTGGGCAAGTTCCACCTGACCGGGATTCCACCGGCACCGCGGGGCGTGCCTCAGATCGAAGTGACATTCGACATCGACGCGAACGGCATCCTGAACGTGACCGCGAAGGACACGGCCACGGGCAAGGACCAGAAGATCACGATTACGTCGTCTTCCGGCCTGAGCAAGGATGAAGTCGAGCGCATGGCCAAGGAAGCCGACGCGCACTCGGCCGAGGACAAGGCCAAGCGCGAGGAGATCGACTCCAAGAACCAGCTCGACTCCATGGTTTACAACGTGGAGAAGATGCTGCGTGAGCAGGGCGACAAGATCTCCGGCTCGGAGCGTGGCGACGTCGAAAACGCGATTGCCGACGCCAAGAAGGCGCTGGAGTCGAACGAAAAGGCAGCCATGGACAAGGCCCGTGAAACCCTCACGCAAGCCTCGCACAAACTGGCGGAACAGATGTACAAGGCGGCGCAGGCGCCAGGCGCCGGCCCGACGCCGGATGCAAGCGCGGGACCGGAGCCGGGAGGCAACGGTCAGCCCAAGAAAGACGAAGGCGTAATCGACGCCGAGTACGTGGATGTAGAAGACAAGAAGTAAGCTGTCAGCTGTCAGCTAAAGGCCGTGTGGGGACGGGTCTGAGTGGTGGGTTTTGTTTTGTGGTCGCGGGCGACCCGCCCGCGAGGTTTTCGTAGCGCCGCCATCCCGGCGGCTGTCCCGAGGGCATCTTACCCTCGGTGTGGGGGCGGGACGCCCCCACGACAGCCGGCGGGACGCCGGCGTACAATTTTGGCGCTACAGCTTTAAGGGAGAAGACAAATTGCAATTTGAAGTGAATGGTCAGGATTATTTTCTAAATTTCGCGGAGGACGAAGCCTACTGGTACGTCCTGGCGCCTACGCTGACGGGAGTGCAGCGCATCCCGGTTTACGTGGACTCGCCGGCCTACGAGCGCTTCGGCATTCTGGGAAAAAACCGTCATAACATTCAGAACTGAAGTGTCATTGCAGGACCTTGATCGGCACATAAGCAAGAATGGCCACCCCCAAGAAAGACTATTACGAAATCCTTGGCGTGAAGAAATCCGCCTCGGCGGACGATGTCCGCAAGGCCTTCCGCAAGCTTGCGCGCAAGTATCATCCCGACGTCAATCCCGGGGACAAGGCCGCGGAAGAGAAGTTCAAGACGCTGTCTGAAGCCAACGAAATCCTGAGCGATCCCAAGAAGCGGAAAATTTACGATCAGGTCGGCTTTTACTCCGACAACATTGACGCCGCAACCGCCGAGGCTTATGCCCGGGCCGGAGGGGGCGCGGCGGGCCCTGGTGCAGGATTCCCGGGCGCTCAGCCGGGAGGGGGAGCACAGGGCGCCAACTTCGATTTTGGCGGCTTCGACTTCACCGACATGTTCGAAAACGCCCGGGGAAGAAAAGCCAGCACCTCCGGAACCGGCAGCTTCCGCGATATTTTCTCCGGCATTTTCGGTGGACGGGGAGGGGCTGCGCAGGAAGGTCCCGAGCCCGGTTCCGACCTCGAGTACCAGGTCAACGTGCCCTTCTGGACCGCCATCCGCGGCGGTGTGATGCGCCTGAATATTACCCGGCGGGATACCTGCCCCAACTGCCATGGCCAGGGCTTTATCGAGGCTGGCGGTTCCTGCCCGGAATGCGGCGGCAAGGGGCAAGTTACCCAGACCGGCGGACGGATGAAATTCAACGTTCCTTGTCCGAGGTGCCACGGGACGGGAAAGAACATCTCCGTATGTCCGAATTGCCATGGTGCGGGTACGGTCGAACGCACCGAACCGCTCGAAGTCCGGATCAAGGCCGGCACCCGCGATGGCCAGCGCATCCGCCTCGCCGGTAAGGGCAACGCCGGAGCCCACGGAGGCCCGGCCGGCGATCTCTACGTGATCATCCGGACCGCCGACCACCCCGTCTTCCACCGGGAGGGGGATGACATCCGCATCACCGTGCCGGTCACCGCTACCGAGGCGGCATTGGGAGCCAAGATTGAAGTTCCCACCATCGACGGCCGCACCCTGCTCAAGATTCCGCCGGGGACCCAGTCCGGGCAAAAGCTGCGGCTGCGCGAAAAAGGCGTGCCCTCTGCGATCAAGGAGGGCGCTCGCGGCGACGAGATCGTCGAAATCAAGCTCACCGTTCCCATGCCTCGAGACGAACGCTCCAAGGAAATCCTGCGCGAACTGGCCAAGCTGAACCCGGAAGACCCCCGGGCGGAACTCTGGAAGAACGTCTGAAAAGGACTTGAACCACCAAGGACACGAAGGTCCACGAAGGAATTCCTTTGTGAACCTTCGTGTCCTTCGTGGTTTCAAGCTCTTCGCCCGCATTACCTCAGTGCCTCCCCGCAAAAAATACTTCAAGAATTATTTTTACACTGCATCTAATTTCCCGTATGCTCACGGCTGCGAACTTGCATCCAGCCGAATTCTGAACGCGCAAGGCATCGCCCCGGGAGGAAGCCGTCGAAATTGGCAACAGCTAGCGCCCCGAGTCAGAATCTCCAGCCCCCCTGCGTCGTCCCCAGCCGGAAAAAATCGCTCACGCTCTGGCCCCTGGTGGCCGCCACCTTTTTTATGGTGTCGGGCGGCACCTATGGCACCGAAGACATCGTGCATGGCGCCGGATACGGCAAGGCCATTCTCATCCTGATGTTGACTCCGATTCTCTGGAGCCTGCCCACCGCCTTCATGATCGGCGAGCTTTCGAGCGCCCTGCCCTTCGAGGG